>CAWGMQ010000012.1:0-180149 GCA_963823665.1 uncultured Planctomycetota bacterium | reverse complement strand
ACGCAAACGTTGACGAAGGTCAAGAGGGGCATGGCCGAGCCCGAACCGAGCACACGAATACGTGAGGCCTACTTCGAACGGTTTCCGGCGTGTGGTGCCACGGTGACTGGTTGACGTTCACCCGTGAGGGCATGTGCCGCGTCACCGGCCGTTCCGTCGCGATTCTCAACCGCGACGAAGGTGCGCCCGGATCGAGCGGGTTGTTAAGCAGCAATGAGGATATAGACAAGATCAGCAACTGCCTTGTGGCCCACCCAGAGGACCCCGGGCCGCGGGCCGGGGTTCTCTGGTCCTTGCGTGCAGGCGCTCACGCCGCCGGGCAGGCATGGCAGCCGCGATTGCTCACGAAGTTGGCCGGTTCAGGGCTTTCTCGATTGCCCCGCGTGCTGGTCGGTCGTGTTCGCAGCGGGTGGTTTCCTGGTGGAGTTGTTCGGCGAGGGCGGGGAGGAGCCGGGTTTGCCATTCGGCCTGGCTGGCAAGGGCAGAGGGCTTGCGTTCTGGGCCGAGGTAGAGGGCTGACCAGAGTTCCATCAGCCAGTCCAGACCGTACAGACAGAGCGGGTGAAGAGCGCCGCGGCTCCGGGAAGCGGCCCCGCAGGCGCGCGCATGGGTTCAGCCGGGCGGCCAGTCATGCGACCAGGGTCTCAGAAACGGAGCTACAGCGCCAGCCGCACAGGTGCGGGTCGTTGGCGTTGCGCAACTGCGCCGTAGTGGCGATGTTGCCGCCGTTGGCGCACCGGGCGGCCGAAGGGATCTCGCGCCAAGGTGAGGGGTGCGAGGCACCACCGTTCGCCGTGCCCGTTGCGCCGTATGCTGGATGCATGACACCCGACCGGTCCATCCTGACGATCAACGGCGGATCCTCGAGCATCAAGTTCGCGCTGTACCAGGCGGGCGAAGCGCTGAAGCTCAGACTTGGCGGAAAGGTCGACCGGATTGGATTGAGCGGGACCACCCTGACGTTCCACGATTCGTCCACCAGCCAGAGCGGCGACCTGCCCTTCGCCGCGACGGATCATAAATCGGCTGCGGTTTCGCTGATGGACTGGCTCGACCGGCAGATCGGATTCGACTCGGTGAAGGCGGTGGGGCACCGGGTGGTGCACGGGATGCAGCACACCGCGCCCGAGCAGATCAGCCCGGAACTGCTGGAGGAACTGAACCGCCTCAGCCCGTACGATCCGGAACACCTGCCCGGCGCGATTGACTTGATCGAAGCGTTTCGCCAGCACCATCCCCAATTGCCGCAGGTGGCCTGCTTCGACACTGCGTTTCACCGCAGCATGCCGCGGGTGGCCAAACTGCTGCCGCTGCCCCGCCGCTTCGATGCCAAGGGGCTGCAGCGCTACGGCTTCCACGGCTTGTCCTACGCCTACCTGATGGAAGAGCTGGCGCGCCTGGGCGACCCGTCGGCCACGGCGGGACGCGTGATCCTGGCGCACCTGGGCAACGGCGCCAGCATGGCGGCCGTGCGGGATGGCAAAAGCATCGACACCAGCATGAGCTTCACTCCCACGGCGGGATTGGTGATGAGCACCCGCTCGGGCGATCTGGACCCCGGCCTGGCGCCCTACCTCGCGCGCACCGAGCAAATCACGGCCCGGCGCTATTACGAGATGGTCAACCACGAATCGGGCCTGCTGGGCATTTCCGAGACCAGCTCCGACATGCGCGACCTGCTGGCGCGAGAGGGCGACGACGTGCGGGCTGCGGAGGCAGTCGAGCTGTTCTGCTACACGGCGAAGAAGTTTATCGGCGCGTACGCCGCGGCGCTGGGTGGGCTGGACACGCTGGTATTCGCGGGCGGGATCGGCGAAAACGCTCCGCCGGTGCGGGCGCGGATTTGGAGGGGGCTGGCAGTTCCTGGGGGTGACGCTGAGCGAGACCCGCAACCTAGAGACGGCGGCAGTGATTTCCGCGGAGGGCAGCCGCGTGACCGTGCGGGTGATTCGCACGGATGAGGAGCTGATGATTGCGCGCTCCACGCTGCGGCTGATCGACGGAGGCCACGGCGGCGGGTGAGGGCGCCGGGCACAAATGGATGGGTGATGAGCAGGTTCTCGCATTCCTGCGGATAGATGTTGACGCCGCCGCAGATGATCATGAAGCTCGCGCGGTCGGTGAGATAGAGATAGCCGTCCTTGTCGAGATAGCCGATGTCGCCGACCGTGCTCATGGCGCCGTCGGCCGAGCGGGCGCGCGCGGTCTTCTCCGGATCGTTGAAATATTCGAAGGGCGTCGCGGTCTTGAACCACAGCGTCCCCGGCGTTCCGGTCGGGCAGGGCTGCATATTCGCGTCGAGCACATGCAGTTCGCCCAGCAGCACCTTGCCGACCGTGCCCTTGTGCGCCAGCCACTCGGCGCTGTCGCAGGCGGTGAAGCCCAATCCTTCGGTGGCGCCGTAGTATTCCTGGATGATCGGCCCCCACCACTCGATCATCCGCTCCTTGACCGGCACCGGGCAGGGCGCCGCGGCATGGATCGGCGATCTCGAGCGAGGAAACATCGTAGCGCCGCCGCACCTCCTCCGGCAGCTTGAGCATGCGCGAGAACATCGTCGGCACAAGCTGGCTGTGCGTCACCCCGTGGGTCTCCACCAGTTGCAGATATAGCTCGGCTCGAAGCGCTCCATGATGATGGCGGTGCCGCCCATGCGGATCGTGAGATGAACGGCCGCCTGCGGCGCCGAGTGATAGAGCGGGGCGGGCGACAGATAGATCATGCCGTCGCGATAGCGCCAAAGCTTCACCAGGAAGTCGAACAGCGGCAGCGGCTGCGACGGCGGCTGCTCCGGCAACGGCCGCAAAAATCCCCTTCGGACGTCCGGTGGTGCCGGACGAATAGAGCATGGCGGTGCCCAGCGACTCGTCGGCGATCGGCGTTGCCGGATAAGCCGCCGTCGCCTCGTCGAGATTCTGCACGCCCTCGCCGTCGCCCTTGCCATCGACGATCAGGCAAAGCTCGATATTGGGGCAGTCCTTGAGCGCCACCGCCGCCATGTCGCGCTTGGCCTGCGACGTGATCAGGACCCTCGATCGGCTTATATGCAGATCCGGCGATCGGAACCATCGCCGCGAATTCCGCGTAACAGAGCGCAGCGAAGATACAGGTCATGCCCGCGGCAACCATCGAGAGCGACATGGCGGGCCCCGCCTTGTCGGCGGCAGCCACGCCGGTCAAGACGAAGATGCCCGTCCCGATGATGGCGCCGACACCCATGCTCGTCAGGCCGACCGGCCCAAGAACCCTCTTCAACCGATTCTCGCCCCTCATCTCGGCGAGGAGCATTGCCAGGGGCTTCTTCGCAAAAAGCTGATTAAGCATGCACTTTTCTCCGAGCGGTCGCTCTCTGCCTCAAGGCTGGAAATGGCTACTTGCCGGCTGCATCAAGTTCCTTCACTTCGATCTTGCGAATCTGGACCTTGCTGCCCGGGTCGTGCTGCTGGAAGGCGAAATAACCGGAGCTCCACTGCTTGGTTTTCTCCTGCACCTCGTAAAGCAGCTCGCCGTTGATCCAGATCTTGATGTGGGGCACGGTGCTCGCCGCGCCAGTTCTTGTCGACGCACTCCACTTCATAGGTAAACCAGGTGTCCGGCGGCACGATCTGCTTGTAGATGTGCACGAACCCGTAGAGCGAGCCCGTGCGGATCTCGTCGCTGTGGGTGCTGTCGATCTGGGCCTCGTAACCCTTGGAGAAGTCGCCTTCGCTCGTGGGGCTGCGGAAGTACATTCCCGAGTTGCCCTTGTCGTTGATCTTGACCTCGGCGCGGAAGCGGAAGTTCTTGTAATCGCCCTTGGGGCTGTAGAGCATCGAGGCCTGGCCGCTGCCGACGATGGCCCCGTCGACGACCTCCCAGTTGCTCTTGCTCGGCGCGGCTGCCCGCCTTGGTCCAGCCGCTCAAGGTCGAGCCATCAAAGAGCGAGACCCAGCCCTCGTCGTCGCTGCCCCGCACCGGCAGAAACCCGATGCACCCGAACGCCAACATCCCGCAGACGGCAAGCTTCGAAAGCCGGTTCATGGATGAAATTCCCCTGGCGAATACCTGTTCCTGCCACGCTTTCGAGATTGCGAGTCTAAGCGAAGGGCCATGGCAAGGCTAGGGGTTTCTGCCCCTTTCCGCTGGGTCGTCCGCCGGCCTAGCGCCCCGGCTCGGCCCTTTCCTGCGTGTTATCATCATTCGTCTCGCGTATGATTGATGTTCGACTGGCATCTGTAGAAGCCGACCGGTGGAGGAATCGCGCTCGGGCAAGATGCGGCTGGATCGAGCGAACTCCGCGATAGATTCAACGAATACACGCCAACCAAGCCGGCACTCCTGGCCGCCGCGCAGACTGTTTTGAGAAGGAAGCTCCCATGCCAGTGTCCCACAATGCAGCAAGAGCCTCTCGAACTCTGGTGATGTTACTTGGACTGGCAACGTCCGGCGCACTCGCGTGCGGCCAGGGCCCGGCCACCGTCACGCCACAGCCGCGCCAGGGGCCGTGGATGACGCGCCACGACGAGTTTCTCAAGACTGCGCAGGCGGGGAACGTCGAATTGCTGTTCCTGGGCGACTCGATCACCGACGGCTGGAAGGGCGCGGCGAAAACTTGGGATCGATTCTACGGGCCGCGCAAGGCGGCCAACTTCGGCATTGGCGGCGATCGGACCGAGCACGTGCTCTGGCGCATTCAGAATGGCGAGCTCAAGGGGATCGAGCCCAAAGTGGTGGTGCTCATGATCGGAACCAACAATGCGAGCGGCAACACGCCCGATGAAATCGCGCAGGGAGTCACGGCCATCGTGAATGAGATCCGCAGCCGAAGCCCCAAGAGCAAGGTCCTCCTGCTCGGGGTCTTCCCGCGAGGAGAAAAGCCCGGGCCGATCCGCGAGCGGCTGAAATCGGTGAACGAGAAGGTCGCCAAGCTCGACGACGGCTCGAACGTCCATTTCCTCGATATCGGCAAGGTGTTCCTGAACGAGGACGACACAATCTCGAACAAGATCATGCCTGACTATCTTCACCTTTCTCAACGTGGCTATCGCCTCTGGGCCGAAGCCATGGAGCCGACGCTCTGGTCGATGCTCGACGAGCCGAAGTAACGGAGGCACCGCCCTCCTGGCCGGCTGTCACGCCCCGAAAAGATCGGACGGCTTCAACTTGGGCAGATCGGCCCACATCGCGCGTTCGTCCTGGAACGGATGTGATCTCGTCTCGCGCCTGGGCTGCTCGAGGAGCGGCAGGATGGCGGCCGCCAGCTTGAGATCGAGCTGCGTGGTGATCTTGATGTTGAGCGCGCGAGCCCGGCACGACCGCGATGCGTGTCGCCGAGGGCCTCGACAAGCTGGCAGTCGTCGGTCGCATGGGCGGAGGCCTGGTGCCGCCCGGCATAGGCCCGGCACAGCAGGCCCCGCTCGAACGCCTGCGGGGTCTGGGCCAGGTAGAGCCCTGCGCGGCTGACCGTCTCGGTGGCGAAGCGCCCGTCCTCGGCCCGCTTGATCGTCTCGGCAACCGGCGACAGCCGGTAGCGCGGCCCCGTGCTCGCCGCGCGGCGGCAAACACTGCTTCGATCAGCTCGGCGCTCAAGCAGGGCCTGGCTGCGTCGTGCACCGCGATGAAGTCGCAGCGTTCTTCGACGACTTCGAGGGCGCGAGCGACCGTGTCGCAGCGCTCGTCGCCGCCATCGATCACCTTGATGTTCATGAAGGCCACGCTGGCCCGGTAGCGGCGCTCGAAGAGCTCGCGGTCTTCCGGCGCGATCGCCAGGATGATCTGGCTCGACGTCGTCGCGATTGACGAAGGGCTCGACCGCGCGCAGCCACACCGCACGCCCCTCGAGCTCGGCGTAGATCTTCTTCTGCTTGGGGTCGCCAAATCGCGACGAGCGGCCCGCGGCCGGCAGGATGACGGCAAACTTTCCCATGGCACGATCCTCCCTGGACCAGGCCGTTTTCGATATCCTTGAACCCGATTGTGTATACGGCGCCGCCCTGCTGTCAACAACCCTCGAGAGACCGGGCCGGCCTCGACTTTTGTCAGGGAATCGGGTTGCCCGGCGACTCCATTTTTCGCATGCTGTCCTCTCTCTCCCTCAACCACGCGGACCGGAGGCTGCTCCCCTTGAACTGCCTGGGACCAGAATGCGCGGCGATGATTCTCGACTGGCTCAAGTCGCGCTCGACGCAGGAAGGAAGCGCAGCGGCCGCGCCCGTGGAGCTGCGTCAGGGCTTGCTCTGGAAGGCGGCCGCCTACCAGGAAGAGTCGCCGGCAATCACGTCAGTTCCGGAGCTTGCCGGCGCGATCGAGCATCTGCAATACGCCGTCTTCCGGCGATACAACAATCAGTTGACCCGCGCCGAGCGGTCTCGTCTGGAGAACACGATCGACAACACGCTTTTCAAGGTCGATCGCTTTCTGCGCAGGCGGGAGCGGAGCAAGCGGGTCTGTTCGAGCAAGAGGTGCGGGCGCTGCGAGGGACCATTCGCACCGCTCGCGAGGAGACCGAGAAACGGATCCAGCAGGCGCGGAGCGCCGAGCTCAAGCTCCAGCAGCTTTCCTCGCTCTCGGGCGAGTCGTTCGAGGAGTTTGTCGCCGAGCTGTTCGAGATGCTCGAGTTCGAAGTCGAGAAAGTAGGCGGCTCGGGGGACAACGGCGCCGACCTGCGGCTCAAGCGCCGCGATGGGCTGCTCGCAGTCGTCCAGTGCAAGTATCACAAGCAAGGCCTGGTCGGCTCGCCCGAGCTTCAGCGGTTCCTGGGAACGATTCACCACACGCGGAGCCAGAAGGGCTTTTTCGTGACGACGAGCACGTTCACCCTCTCGGCCGAGAAGTTCGCCGCGGATAATCCGATCGAGCTGCTCGACGGCCCGCGGCTCGTCGAGCTGGTGAATCAGGCGATGGGCCCGAAACTGAAACGCGAGACCGAGCCTCTTTTATTCTAGCGCGGGATGACGGATGATTGTGATTCGACGTGCTCGTTTGAACTCTTCTTCGAGCGATGAGTTGACTGATGTCGTATCATGATACAGGGAATCAGAATTTGTTGTTTGTATCTTGACTGAGGGTTTGAACGCCGGTTAGCCTCTGGAACACTATCCGGATCGGATCCGTCTTCCCCGTCTGACCCTTGGCCAAGGAGGGTTGTTGATGTCTGCTCGCACGAGGAATGAATCGATCAAGCACCTGCAGCTTCCCGATCCCTTCGAAGACCTGACTGGAGTGATCGGCGCCGACTTGAAAGTCATCGCCAGGGCACTGGCGGAGCGAGCAAGCGACCGACTGATGCTGCCGCCGCGCCAGGCGCGGCACCTCCAGCGCAAGATCTGGAACAACATGACGCGGGCCATCAACGAAACCATGGCATCGCTCACGGTCGAGCGGCACTGAGCTGCGGGCAGTCGGCACACGGAGTGTGCCTGCTACGAAATGTTGCGGCACACGGAGTGTGCCTGCTATGAAATGTTGCGGCACACGGAGTGTGCCTACTACTTTGCGGTGTTCTCATGGCTCGGCTCATTTTGGGGGTGACGGGCTCGGTGGCGGCCATCCGCACGCCGGGGCTGTTCCGCGCACTTTCTTCGGCCGGGCACGAAGTGCGGGTCGTGGCGACCGAGTCGGCGCTCTACTTCTTTGACCCGGCCGAGCTCGAGACTCCGGCCGGCGCGGCGCCGGAAGTCCGGGTGCTCTATCGCGACGTCGACGAATGGCCGGCGGCGCAATACCAGCGCGGCGACCCCGTGCTCCACATCGAGCTCCGCAAATGGGCCGACATGTTGATCGTGGCACCACTTGACGCGAACACCCTCGCCAAGTTCGCGCTTGGTCTTTCCGATAACTGTCTGACCTGCGTCTTCCGCGCCTGGGATTTCGCCAAGCCGGTGGTGCTCGCGCCGGCCATGAACACATTCATGTGGGAAAGTCCCGTCACGCTTAGACAGCTTGGACAGTTGCTCCAGGATCGTGCCGGTGCAGTCGTCCCGTCCGGCTGGACGCTCGAGGAGGCCCCGTCGGTCTTCGCCAGTCATGCGCCGAGAATCGTGCTCATTCCACCACGGGCCAAGCGCCTGGCATGCGGCGACGTGGGTGTGGGTGCCATGGCCGAGGTCACCGAGATCGCTGAGGCCGTGCGCACCTGGTCAGCCGAGGCCGGCTGATCGCCGTTCCGCCTAATCTAGACGGCTCGCAGACTCGAGACCGATTTCCTGTCGCTGCAATGTCTTGCAACGATGGCTACCTTGCACAAGCCGCTGCTGACAGCGGTTGGCAATGTGTGCTCAGGTGCCTCCGTCTCCGCCAGGAAAACAAATCGCGTCCGCTTTTGAAGAGTTTTCTAGCCTATTAGATACAGGGCTCCACGGACGAGACAACTCTACATGCACCCACGATCGATCGCTGCCTAGCTGGCATGGTGCCATGATGAGACACCTGTGTCGCACTGTTATGCGCCGTTGAATCGCCTTCTGCGCTGACTGGGAATTTCACCACCGATTCTGGGTTGAGGAGTTTGATCATGTCGTTTGCTCCTTCGCGCGCGCCGTCGACACCTGGCTCGAACGGGAATCTGCGGGCGCATCGAGCGCTCGAGCGCGACCGTCGGCGAAAGAAACCCGGTTCCGCCAGGATTCTTCGCCCGTCGCTGGTCGAGCTTGAGGCTCGAGTGATGCTTTCGAACTGGTCAGGCCCGCTGACGAGCAACACGACCTTCGTCAACACGGAGGTCCAGAACATCGTGGGCAACGTCGACGTCAAGCCGGGGGTCACGCTGACCGTCCAGGCGGGTACGGTCGTGCAGTTCAGTGGCGGCACGAGCCTGACTGTCGATGGCACCCTACTCGCCGAGGGAACGGCGTCAAAGACGATCATCTTCACGTCCGTCAACGACAACTCGGCATCGGGTGGTAGTAACAAAGCCAATCCGGGCGATTGGGGCCAGCTCCTGTTCACCAGCACCAGCACGGGCAGCATGATCGATTATGCCGTGATCAAGTACGGCGGCGGTGCGGAAGTCGAGGCCAGCGGCGCGTCGCCCACCATCGAAAATAGCACCATTGCCTACTCTACGGTCTTCGGCGTGCAACTGGTCGACAGCGACGCGACCCTCACCGGCGACATGTTCCAGAACAACGGCTTCAGCTACGAGTTCGGCGGCGCCATCCACATCGACCTGGCCTCCCAACCGGTCATCAGCGGCATCACGTACACCAACAACAATCTCTTCAACGGCGTGGCCCTGGACGGCGGCAGCTTGCCGGCCGGCACGACCACCTGGAGCAACCCTGGGGTGGTGTTTTGGCTCGATGGCGATCTGACCGTGCCGACGGGCTCGACTCTCGTACTTGGCCCCGGCCAGATCATCAAGCTCGGCGGTTTCAACAGCGGCAACAACGTGATCGTGAAAGGCACTCTGGAAGCCAACGGAACGGCCGCTCAGCCAGTCGTGCTTACCTCCAAGCAAGACGACTCCGTCGGCGGCGACACCAACAACGACGGCTCGAAGTCCAGCCCGCAACGCGGCGACTGGAACGGCATCCAGTTTACCTCCACCAGCACGAACAGCGTGCTCGACCACGTCCTGGTCGACTACGGCGGCAATCCCGAGGTCCAGGCCAGCGGCTCGTCGCCGACCATCGAAAACACCACTTTTGCCAATGCGAGCGTCCTCGGCGTGCAGCTCGTCGGCAGCGACGCGACTCTGACCGCTGACACGTTCCTGAACGACGGCTTCGGATACGAATTCGGCGGCGCCATGTCCATGGACATGGCCTCTCAACCGGTCATGAGCGGCATCACGTTCACCAACAACAATCAATATAACGGCGTGAGCTTGGCCGGCGGCAATCTACCAACAGGCACCACCACCTGGAACAATCCCGGAGTCGTATACTGGCTGAGTGCCGATGTGACCGTACCCGCGGGCTCGACTCTTGTGATCGACCCCGGCCAGATCATCAAGCTCGGCGGCTACGGCAGTGGCAATAATCTGATCGTACAAGGCACCCTGCAAGCGAGCGGTACCGCCGCCGCGCCGGTCGTCTTCACCTCCAAGCAAGACGATTCCGAGGGCGGCGACACCAACAACGACGGCTCGAAGTCGAGCCCGCAACCCGGCGATTGGGGCGACATCCAGTTCACCGCCACCAGCACGGCCAGCATGCTCGACAATGTCGTGGTCAACTACGGCGGCACAAACGAGGTCGAGGCCGACGGCTCCTCGCCGACGATCGAAAACAGCACCATTGCCAATGCGGCCGGCGGCGTCGGCAACGGCTACGGATTGCAGCTCCAGGGCAGCGACGCGGTCGTGACCGGTGATACGTTCCTGAAGGATGGTTTTGGCGCGGACGGCGGTGGTGCGTTCGACATGGACCAGGCCTCGCTACCGGTCATCAGCGGCGACACGTTCACCGCCAATTTCATCAACGGCGTGAGCCTGGAGGGGGGCAGCCTGCCCGGGGGCACCACCACGTGGAACTTTCCCGGGGTTGTTCTCTGGCTGAATGCCAACGTGACCGTGCCCGCAAGCTCGACTCTCGTGATTGACCCTGGACTGGTGCTCAAATTCGGCGGCCTGTTCGGTAGCACGCAGTTGGTCGTGCAAGGAAGTCTGCAAGCTCAGGGAACGGCCGCGCAGCCGATCATCTTTACCTCCAAGCAAGACCAATCCGCCGGCGGCAACACCAACAACGCCGGCTCGACGGCCAGCCCGCCGGGACCTGGCGACTGGAACGGCATCCAGTTCACGTCCACCAGCACGGCCAACGTGATGAACCACGTCGAGGTGCGCTACGGCGGGCAGGTCGGCATTGACAACCTGGGCGCCATCGAGGTCGACGGGGTGGGGCTAAGCCTGACGAACAGCGTTGTGCGCGACTCGGTGCACGCCGCGGTTGATATCCGGGCAGGTTCGAGCGTTACGCTCGCCACCAATCTGCTTGTGGATAACACGGGTGGCACGGGGTTCGAGGCGCAGGCCGGCTCGACCGTGACGGCGGTCAATAACACGATCGATCATAGCCTCATCGGCGCGATCATTAACTCGGAAAGCGTCACGCTGACGAACAACCTGATCACGAACAGCTCGAATTCGGGCATCCAGGTCAACAACGTCTCCACGCTGAGCGCCGCCTACAACGACGTGTACAACCCGAGCGCTTCCCAGGGCAACTATTTCGGGATCACTGCCCCGACCGGCACCGACGGCAACATCTCCGCCGATCCGCAGTACTTCAACGCCGCGGATCTGCAATACGAGCTGATCCCGGGCTCGCCGGCCGAGGGTGCGGGCACCAGTCTCGTCAGCCCCGGAGTCCCGGCTCCGGCGACTGACTTTCTGGGCAACCCACCTTTCAAGGACCCGAACATCACCGGTCGCGGCGACGGCTCCGGCTACGACATCGGTGCCATCTGGCCTCAGCAGGTCGCCACGTCCAACGTGGATCTGGCCACCACCGCCGTGAGCGGACCGGCCACCGGGATCGAGGGCCAGTCGGTGACGGTCAACTGGACCGTGGAGAGCGTCGGCGCGGGGACGGCGGTCGGCTCGTGGCACGACGCCGTCTACCTCTCTGCCAGCCCGGTGTTCACCCCGGACGCCATCCTGCTGGGTGAGGTGCAGCACACCGGCGACCTGGGGCCGGGCCAGAGCTACAACGCCTCGGGCACTTTCACCCTGCCGGGAGTGGTCCCGGGGAATGATTACTTTCTGGTGCGCTGCAATTCGTTCAACGAGGTTTTTGAGGGGAGCGCGCTGGCGAACAACGTCATGGCTTCGGCCATGCCCGTGGCCATGAGCCTGCCGGCCTTGACGCTGGGAACTCCGCTCGCCGGCGGGCTCGCGGCCACCGGCTCAAGCGAGCTGTACCAGGTGACGACAACCGCCACCGGCGACCTCGACTTCACGCTCACGGGGCCTTCCGGCGCGACCAACGAGCTGTATGTCTCGTTCGGCAACGTGCCAACGACTCAGTCGTTCGACGCACGCGGCATCCGGCCGGGCTCGGCGAACCAGTCGGTCTCGCTGGCGAGCGCGCAGGCCGGGACTTACTACGTCCTCGTCTACGGGGCCAGCGTGCCCTCGGCCGAGAGCTTCACGCTCACCGCCAGCACGGCCGGCTTCTCGCTCACGAGCGTCAGTCCCACCCAGGGCAGCAACACCGGGCAGGTGACGCTGTCGATTTATGGCGCCCAGTTCGACGACAACTCCCAGCCGCAACTGGTCGACAGTGCTGGCGTCACCATCAAGCCGCTTGCGGTGTACTACACCGATTCGGGCCTGATCTCCGCGACCTTCGACCTGACCGGACTGCCGACCGGCGCGGCCGGCGTGCAGGTGGTGAACACCGGCGGCGCGACCGAGACGCTGCCGGCGGGATTCAAGATCATCGCCGGCAGTCCCGGCCAGTTGGTGACCAACCTCTCGGCACCGAGCTCCGTGCGCCTCGGCCGCGATTTCACGATCACGGTCCAGTACGCCAATGACGGGGACACCGACTTGCTGGCGCCCGTGATGCACTTGTCGGGCCTGGGCTTCAGCGAGCTGAGCTTCACGCCGGATATGAGCAACCCCGCCACGTCCCTCGACCTGGTGGGAGTGAACTCGACGGGGCCGGCCGGCATCCTGCCCCCGGGGAGCCAGGGCAGCGTCACCATCTATGGTGAGGCGACGAGCACAGGACAGGACGACTTCCATTTGAGCATCGGCGAGTATCCGGCCGTGCCGATCGACTGGTCGGCGATCAAGCCTCTCATTCAGCCGCTGGACAGCAATCTTTCGGACGCCGAATGGGACGCACTTTTTGCCCAGCTTCAGACCGACATCGGCCCGACCTGGAATGACTACCAGCAAGCCGTCTCAACGGACGCCACGTTGTTCCCCGCGGCCATGGGGGCAAACGACTCTCTGGAGAACTTGCTCCAACTGAACGTCGACCAGGCTTTCGACAAATTGTACCCAGGGGTGAGCGGTGAATTGTCGCTGGGTGACGCCACGGACCCGCTGGGCGGGGCGACGGTCCGGCTCTATGACCAGGCCGGAGTGCTGGAAGAGCTGGATACCGTTTCGCTCAACGACGGGTCGTTCGACATTCCGTTTGTGCCCGCGGGCACCTACACCGTGGCGGTGGACGGCTATGTCGTGGGCGGGACGGGCTCGGTCACGGTCGGCGCAACCGGCATGACGGGCCTGCAATTGAGCGTGACGCCCGGGGCGACCATCGAGGGCGGTGTCGTCCAGACCGCGGGCGGAGCGCCGGCGACCGATGAGCCGGTGTACGCCGTCTCCGACACAGGTGACTCCTTCAGCGCGACGACGGACTTAAACGGCCAGTACGCGCTTACCGGCTTGCCCGCGGGCACCTACCAGGTGAGCGCCGGCGGCGACAGCTTCGTGGAGGCGGTTAACACCGGGGTGGTCGTGGCCGCGGGCGGCGTGGTGGAGAATTGCGACCTGGCGCTAGCGCCTGGCGGCACGATCAGCGGCACGGTCACCGGGCCCGGCGGGCCCGTGGCCGGCGCCTTGGTCGGCGCGGCCGGGGCCGACGGAGTCACATCGGCCACCGCCACCACGGCGGCTGACGGCGCGTACACGATCACCGGTCTGCCCGCCGAGGCCTACAGCGTCAGCGCCACCGCTGACGGTTTGTTCGGCACGCCAGACGCCGGAGTCAACGTGACCACCGCCGGCAGCACCGGCGGCGTCGATCTGACAATGGCACAAGGCGGGAGCCTGAGCGGCCAGTTGCAGTCGAGTGTGGACGGCAGCCCCGCGGCCGATGTCGACCTGAGCCTGCAGAACGGTGCCACGACTGAATCCGCCGAAACGGACGCCTCGGGGGATTTCTCGGTGACGGACCTGCCGCCGGGCGTCTACACCATCACGACCGTCAGTACCGATTTCATGACCGCCACGGCGACCGCCACCGTGGCGGCGGGGGCAACGGCATCGGTCACGATCACGGTCGGGCCAATCGGCCAGGTCAGCGGGACGGTGACCAGCAGCGCGGGCCTGGCGGTGGCCGGCGTGACCGTGTCGGCCACGGGCGGCGCCAACTTCGAGACGTCCGCGGTGACGGACAGTTCCGGCGCCTACATGTTGACCGGCCTGGACGCGGGCACGTACCAGGTGACGGTGGGCGACGAGGGCACGCCCGGACTCGTCGGGACCCAGGTCACATTGAACCCCACGAACACGGCGGTGACGGCCAACCTGTCGCTCGATGTCGCCGGGACCATCTCGGGCACGGTCTTTGAAGCGAACGGATCGACGCCCCTGAGCGGTGCCGAAGTCGAACTCTCGCAAGCTGGTGTGGGACTGCTGGGCTCGACGAGCGACGACCAGGGGAACTACTCGTTCGTCATCGTGGCGCCCGGCACGTATCAGGTCGAGGCCTTGGCGCAAGGTCTGGCGTATCCTCCTTTGACCGGTCTTGTGGTCACCGGCGGTGCGGCCCTCACGGGGCAAGACTTCCAGCCGGGCGCCCAACAGGTGGACGGGGTGGTGACGGACGCGGCCACCGGCCAGCCGATCGCCGGTGCGACCGTCAATGTCATCGCGTCGGCTACCGGCCTCACGTTGACCGATCTGGGCCAGGCCACGACCGGTTCCGACGGCAGCTTTCAGGTCACGGGACTGGTGGCCGGAGCCTACGAGGTGACGGCGTCCGCCGCCGGGTACGCCTTCGCGACGCAATCGGTAACCGTCACGGCCGGCGTGCCGGCGTCCGTGCAGTTCAGCCTGGGGCTGCAGTCGACTTTAGACGGCACCATCTTGGACAGCGCAGGCGTGGCCGTGGCCGGCGCGACCGTGACGCTCGCCAGCGCCACCTTCACGGCCGCGGCCCAGACGGACGCTTCCGGCGCCTACTCCATCGCCGGCATGGCCCCGGGGAGCTATACCCTCGACGTCCAGGCGGCAGGGTACGCAACCGCCATTCTCAGCGGAGTCAACCTCACCACGGGCGCCAATCTGCGGAACGTCAGCCTCGGCAACGCGACCATCGAGGTCAACGGCACGGCCGGCGACGCGGCCGGGGCCCTCGGGCAAGTCGACGTGAGTGCCTTTGACGCTCAAGGGAACCTGGCCGCGGACGCCTTGACCGCGCAAGACGGGACGTTTTCCCTGACGACCCTGGCGCCCGGCACATACGTTCTGATCGCGTCGGCGCCCGGCTTCCAGCCGTCGGCGCCGGTTACGCTCATGGTCACGGCGGGCCAGACGATGAACAGCGTCAGCCTGGCGATCAGCCCCGTTGCCGTCGAGGATCCGCAGGGCGGTGGTGTGACCCCGGCGACCGCCGCTCCCAGCGCGCCGGTTCTGAGCCCGTTGCTGACGCAACCCGCGCCGAATGCGCAAGCGGTGGCCTTCGCGACTGCCGTGCAGCAGTACCCCTGCACCAATGCGTTGATTGCCACAGAGATCGCCGCCCTCTACGCGCACCAACAGGCTGCCCTGGCCACTTGGCAATCGGATTGGGCACTGGTGAATTCACTCGGGCTTGCACAAGACCCGGCTCAGCTCAAAGGGAACTTCGCTGCAGACCTCGCGAAATTCAATGAGGATTGGACAAGTGTTACATCGGGTGCCGCCTTCGGTAATCTTGCTTTCTCGGGGTCTGAAAGTTTAATGACACCTGAGCGCCTGCTCGGGCTTCTTTTAGTTGTGCGCAGTGCCGAGTTTGCACTCGAGACAGCAACCAAACCTGAATTTACGGATTCCACGACGGCTCAGGATTGTCTTCTTGCGGGCACCATGGTTCTCGACGACCTCGCTGCGTTTGAGGTGTTGCTTCAGTCCTTCCAGTCGGAGCTCTTGAACGGTCCGGCTACGCCGCTATCCGGCTACATAACCAGCTTGGTCGACAAAGTGTTGCCGGAAGCGGATCAGCTTCGCCAGGACCAGATCGCTCTAAACAAGGTCTGGGCCGCCTCCGTGCTCCTGGCGCAGGATCAGCAGGACTATCAGAATGCCGCCCAGGCCTTTCTTACTCAAGGAGGGGCTCTCTACAAGACCTGCATGAGCTGCGACGCGTCGAGCTACCCGGCGCCCCAACCCCAAATCGTCGCCCCCATGGTCGCGATGACGGGCCAGGTGTGCAGAAAACCTCCCGAAACCAACGGAGACTTTGGAGGGAGTTTTCCGCCTCCCAGCACGACTTCCGTCGGACCCACGCCGCCCTCCGATGCCCCCGTCAACCTCAATGGCCCCAGTGCCCCGGTGAAGGTCGGCGGCCCTATTGACCCCAACAACCTGGTCGGCCCCGCGGGTTTCGGCCCCCAGGGCTTCATCCAGCCGGGGACGATGCCGTACGAGGTGGATTTCGAGAACGACCCCACCAAGGCCACCGCCGCCGCGCAGGTCGTGACCGCCACCATGACCCTCGACCCCAACCTCGACCCGAGCACGTTCCAGTTCACTGGTTTCGGATTCGGCGCATACAACTTCACCGTGCCCGCGGGCCTGTCGGATTATTCGACGACCATTGACCTCCGCCCCGACGGAATCGATTTGCTGGTGCCCGTCACGCTCGACCTGAACCAGGCTACCGGCGTCGTCACGGTGACTTTCCAATCACTCGACCCGGCGACGATGGAGCCGCCCGAGGGCATCAACGCCGGCTTCTTGCCTGTGGACGACGCCGAACACGACGGCGAGGGCTACTTCACCTACACCGTACAACCGAAGGCCGGCCTACTGACCGGCACGACGATCTCCGCGCAGGCGTCGATCGTGTTTGATACGAACGCCGCCATCGCGACACCGACCACGCTCAACACTCTGGACGTGGGCCCTCCGACCAGCTCGGTGACCGCCCTGCCGGCCACGGAAAAGTCCCCCGCCTTCACCGTGAGCTGGTCCGGCAGCGACGACACCGGCGGCTCGGGCATTGCCTTCTACGACGTCTTCGTCTCCGACAACGGCGGGCCATACCTGCCGTTCTTGACCGCCACGACGGCGACCTCAGCCCCGTTCCAAGGCGTCGCGGGGCACACCTACGCGTTCTATTCGGTCGCGACCGACAACGTGGGCAATCGACAGGCGACGCCGACGAGCGTCCAGGCCACGACCTCTGTCGACGGCCAGCCCACCAGCACGGTGAAGTCCCTGCCGGCCACGACAACGAGCACGAGCTTCACCGTGAGCTGGTCCGGATCACCAGGCCCGGGCGCGACGAGCATCACCTCGTACGAGATCTTCGTCTCCGACGACGGCGGGGCGTTCACGCCGTTCCTGACGAAGACGTCGGCAACCTCGGCAACCTTCACAGGCCAGCCCGGCAACACCTACCGATTCTACAGCGTCGCCACTAACAACCTCGGCATTACACAGCCGGCCCCAACGACCGCGCAGGCGACGACCACCGTGTCGAGCCCACCGGTACCGCCCCTGATCATCGGCGAGAAGGCCGTGTTCTCGCGCAAGACGAACAAGAAGGGCAAGCCTGTCGGAAAGGCAGTCCTTACGGGATTCAGTCTTACGTTCAATGCCGCGCTGAATTCCGGCGCCGCGATGATCCCGGGCAACTATCAGCTCGATAACGTCACAACCAAGAAGGTGAAGAAGAAGGTCACGACCATCCTGAAGCCGATCACCAAGTTCACGATTTCCTACGTTTCCGCGACAGATACCGTGGATCTGAACCTGATCGGCACGCAAGCGTTTGCAACCGGCGGCCAGCTCACCGTCGAGAGTGGAGTCACGGGAGCAACGGGGGCGCCGGTTGGCGGCACAACGGTGTTTGCCATTTCCAAGAAGGGAAATACAATCACGCCGTCCGCGTCGTAGGCCTGAGGCAGTACGTCCCTCTGCGAAATGTCTCGTTCCCACGCTCCCGCGTGGGAACGCTCCTCTTGCACGCTCTGGGTGTCGCCGCCGCACTGGAGTAACCTGGATCCACCCCTGTTCCCGCGACAGAATGGCTGCGCGACCAGCCTCGGACGCGGAGCATCCCGGCGCGATGTTCCCAACCGGCGTGTGCCGTCCGCCTTCGTAGCAGGCACACTCCGTGTGCCGTCCGCCTGTTGGGGCACACTCGTGTGCCGGCTGCGACCTGTTACGGCACACGGAGTGTGCCTTTGTGGTATTCCCATGGCTCGGCTCAATCTGGGTGTGACGGGCTCGGTTGCGGCGATCCGCACGCCGGCGATTTTTCGCGCACTCTCCTCGGCCGGGCACGACGTGCGCGTCGTGGCGACGGAGCCCGCGCTCTATTTCTTTGAGCCGCCCGAGCTCGAGACCGCCTCGGGCGCGGCGCATGAAAAAGGCCGCGTGCTTTATCGCGACGCCGACGAATGGCCGGCGGCGCGCTACCAGCGCGGCGACCCCGTCCTCCACATCGAGCTGCGCAAGTGAGCCGACATGTTGATCGTCGCACCCCTTGACGCGAACACACTCGCCAAGTTCGCGCTCGGGCTTTCCGATAACTGTCTGACCTGCGTCTTCCGTGCCTGGGATTTTGCCAGGCCCGTCGTGCTGGCGCCGGCCATGAACACATTCATGTGGGAAAGCCCCGTCACGCTTAGACAGCTTGGCCAGTTGCTCCAGGACCGTGCGGGTGAGGTCGTCCCCTCCGGCTGGAGCCTGGACGAGGCCCCGGCGGTCTTCGCCCGGCATGCGCCGGGGATCGTGCTCATTCCACCGCAGGCCAAGCGCCTTGCCTGCGGCGATGTCGGTGTGGGTGCCATGGCCGAAGTCACCGAGATTGCCGAGACCGTACGCAGGTGGTCAGCCGAGGCCGGCTGAGCGCCGTTCCGTCGAACTACCAACGGGGGCCTGGTTCAACGGAACCGAAGGTAAGGTAACCCCCTCAATAGGCCGCAGCACGCAGGGTGGGTGCAACCCACCGGTCGTCATGCTATGTCTGATGGTGGGTTACACCCACCCTACAAAGAGACCGGCGGGACGGTTCCACTCGAGCGGCGTCCAGGACTGCTTCCCGGTTTGAACCACGCCCCAACGGCTCGCACACTCAAGACCGATTTCTTGTTGCTGCAATGCCTTGCAGCGAGGGCGATCTCGCGCAAGCCGCTCCTCGGACCACGTGGCAGTGCGTTCTCACGTGCCTCGGTCTCCGGCCGGAAAAAAAAATCGCGTCCCATTTTGGCAGCTTTGGAGCCTATTAGATGCCGGGTTACACAGACGAACCTTTACACGGGCCAGTGATTGATTGCTATCTAGCTGACATGTTGCCATAATTTTGCCCGTCGCACTGTTCCGCGCCGTTGAATCGCCTTCTCGATGCCCTGGGAATTTCACCACCGATGCTGGGTTGAGGAGCTTGATCATGTCGTTTGTTCCATCGCGCGCGCCGTCGATACGGGGCTCGAACGGGAGTCTATGGACGCATCGAGCGCTCGAGCGCGACCGCCGACGGCCGAATCCCTGTCGCGCCAAGATGCTTCGCCCGTGGCTGGTCGAGCTTGAGGCTCGCGTGATGCTATCAAACTGGTCGGGCCCGCTGACGAGCAACACGACCTTTGTCAACACGCAAGTCCAGAATATCGTGGGCAACGTCGACGTCGAGCCGGGCGTCACGCTGACGGTCCAGCCTGGCACGGTCGTCCAGTTCACTAACAACACGAGCCTGACCATCGATGGCACCTTGCTGGCCGAGGGAACGGCCTCAAAGACGATCGTTTTCACGTCGGTGAACGACAACTCGGCCATGGGAGGCAGCAACACCGCCGGTCGCGGCAACTGGGGTGACATCCAGTTCAACAGCGACAGCACCGGCAACATGCTGGTCGACGCGGACATCGACTACGGAGGCGGTTTCGGCGCGGTGGCGGCCGAGGTTGTTGACGCCGGCGCACCGCTAACCCTGGCCAGCAGTCTCGTGGGTAACTCGTCTACAGCCGGCATGCGGATCACGAAGGCGAACCCCACGCTGAGCGCCGACACGTTTACGAATGATGCCTACGAGGCTCTGAGCATGGACCTCGACTCCAACCCGGTCATCACGGGCGAGACGGCCGCGAGCTTCACCGGCAACGGCAACAACGGCCTGGTTGTTGACTCCGGTTCGCTGGTCGAGAGCTTGGACTGGAACAGCGCGGGCGTCGTCTACACATTGAGCGGCAGCGTCGAGGTGCCGAAGGGCATGACGCTTACGGTCGGTCCCGGACAGATCATCAAGGCTGGAGTAGGTGGACAAGGGTATTCCGCGCTCTTGACGGTCGACGGCACGCTGAGCGCGCAGGGGGCGGCGGCGGCGCCGGTGATCTTCACGTCAATCTATGATGACTCCTCGGGTGGGAACACCGACAACGACTCGACCGGCACCAGCGTGGGGCACCCGGGGAACTGGTCCGGGCTGCAATTCAACGCCGACAGCACGAACAACGTGCTGGACAATGTGGACGTGATGTACGCCGGCGGCGGTGCCGCGACAGCAGCGGTCTACGACGACGGCGGACCGCTGGCCATATCCAACAGCGTTGTGAGTCATTCCTCGGACAACGGCCTGCAACTGGCTCAGACCAACGCCACGCTCGACGCCGACACTTTTACGAATAATGCCTACGATGCCGTGGCCATGGATCTTGACTCCAACCCAACCATCACTGGCGAGACGGCGACGAGCTTCGCCGGCAACGGCAACAACGGCCTGGTTTTTGCCGCCGGCTCACTGGTCGAAAGCCTGAACTGGACCAACCCTGACGTTGTCTACACGTTGAGCGGCAGCGTCGAGGTGCCGAAGGGTATGACGCTCACCGTCGGTCCCGGGCAGATCATCAAGGCTGGAGTAGGTGGACAAGGGTATTCTGCGCTCTTGACGGTCGACGGCACGCTGAGCGCGCAGGGGACGGCGGCGGCGCCGGTGATCTTCACGTCAATCTATGATGACTCCTCGGGTGGGAACACCGACAACGACTCGACCGGCACCAGCGTGGGGCACCCGGGGAACTGGTCCGGGCTGCAATTCAACGCCGACAGCACGAACAACGTGCTGGACAATGTGGACGTGATGTACGCCGGCGGCGGTGCCGCGACAGCGGCGGTCCACGACGACGGCGGACCGCTGGCCATATCCAACAGCGTTGTGAGTCATTCCTCGGACAACGGCCTGCAACTGGCTCAGACCAACGCCACGCTCGACGCCGACACTTTTACGAATAATGCCTACGATGCCGTGGCCATGGATCTTGACTCCAACCCAACCATCACCGGCGAGACGGCGACGAGCTTCGCCGGCAACGGCAACAATGGCTTGGTCGTTGGTTCCGGCTCACTGGTCGAAAGCCTGAACTGGACCAACCCGGATATCGTCTACTCATTGAGCGGCAGCGTCACGGTGCCGAACGGCATGACGCTCACCATCGGCGCCGGGCAGGTCATCAAGGCTGGGGGACCTGGACTTCTGGATTACACTCTCTTGACGGTGGACGGCACGCTCTCCGCGCAGGGGACGGCGGCGGCGCCGGTCATCTTCACGTCGATCAGAGACGACGCCTCGGGTGGGAACACCGACAACGACTCGACCGGCACCAGCGTGGGGAACCCGGGGGCCTGGAGCGGGCTGCAATTCAACGCCGACAGCACGAACAACGTGCTGGACTATGTGGACGTGATGTACGCGGGTGGCGGCGCCGCGTCGGCGGAGGTCTACGACGACGGTGGGCCCCTTACCCTCTTCGACAGCGTCGTGAGCTATTCGTCGGACAACGGCGTGCAACTGGCTCAGAGCACCGCCACGCTGAGCGGCGACACGATTACGAATAATGCCTACGATGCCGTGACCATGGACGTCAATTCGAGTCCAATCATCACCGGCGTCAACGTCAGCAACAACGGAACCAACGGGCTCCTGCTCGGCGCCGGCACGCTTTCAGGCAGCGAATCCTGGAATAACCCGGACATCGTGTACACGCTGGGCGGAACGGTCGTGGTGCCTGCCGGAATGACGCTCACCATCGGTGCCGGGCAGATCATCAAGGCTGGAGGATCTGGACTCGGGTATCTCACACAGTTGACGGTCGCTGGCACGCTCGATGCGACGGGAACCGCCGCTCAGCCGATCATCTTTACCTCCGTCGAGGACAACTCCGCCGGCGGCGAGGCCACTAACAACCCGAACAGCACGCCCGAGCCAGGCAACTGGACCGGCATCCAGTTCACGTCCACCAGCACGGCCAACGTGATGGACCACGTCGAGGTGCGGTACGGCGGGCAGGTCGGCATTGAAAGCCTCGGTTGCGTCGAAACGGACGGCGCGCCCTGACGATGGACAACAGCATCGTGAGCAACGGCGTTCACGTGGGCCTGATCGCCTTGACCGGCTCGGACGTAACGCTGGAGGGCGACGTGTTCGTACAGAACCTGACCGGCTTGGAGCTCGAGGCCGGGTCCATGGACACGGTGGTCAACAACACCATCGACGGCAACACCGTCTACGGCGTCATCCTCGACGGGCCGACTGCGACCCTCGTCAACGACCTGATCGCAAACAGCGGCCACGCCGGTGTGATCGAGCGCAGCCCGACCATCTTGACGATCAGCTACAACGACGTCTACAACCCGGGCGTACCGAACTATTCCGGCCTGACCGACCCGACCGGCACGAATGGCAACATCTCCGCCGATCCCGAATTTGTCAGCGGCAATGGCACGCAGTACAACCTGACTCCCGGCTCGCCCGCCGAGGGCGCCGGCACGCGTACAGGCGCTCCCGCGACCGATTTCTTCGGTAATCCACCGTATGAGGACCCGCAGATCACCGGCCGAGGCGATGGGTCCGGATATGACATGGGCGCCATCTGGGTGCAAGAGACCGCCATTTCCAAGATCGACCTGGCCGCCACGTCCGTGAGCGCGCCGGCAGCCGGTTCGGACGGGCAGCCGGTGACTGTCCATTGGATCGTGCAGGACATAGGCAGCCAGGCCGCGTCCGGGAGCTGGACCGATTCCGTCTATCTCTCAAGCGACAACACCCTGAGCTCCGACGCCCTGCTCATCGGCCGCGTCACGGAAAGCGGTCCTCTGGCGGCGGCGGCGAGTTACACGGGAACGTTGACAGCACCGCTGCCGGGAGCACTTCCCGGCCCATATTATGTGATCGTTGTGGCCGACAGTACCCTGCTGCTTCCCGATCTGAACCGGACCAACAACGTCGCGGTTTCGACCGCGCCCATCGAAGTAACCGTGCCGGCCCTCTCACTCAGTCCATCGGGAGGAAATCCGGCCCCGGTTACCGGAACACTCTCCGCCGGCCAGGATGCCTTTTATCAACTGCTTCTGCCCCAGGAGAGCGCGGTGCAGATCAATCTGAGCACCAGCTCGCCTGGCGGCGCGGAGCTGTTCGAGGGATACCAGTATGTTCCCGGTTCCGGCAACTTCGATCAGCACGCCTACAACGCCACATCATCCCAGCAACAAGTTCTCCTCGCCAGCCCGCAGACAGGTCTCTACTACCTCAGCGTCCAGGGCGACGGATCGACCGTCTCGTACAGTTTGACGGCGACCCTGCCGCCACTGGAACTGAACAGTGTTACGCCAAGCACCGTCGCCAACAGCGGCGCGGTAACGATCACACTTCAGGGGACCGACTTCGCGCCGGGCAGCTCCGTTACGCTCTTGTCCGGCGGCACCACGGTGCCGGCGGCACAGCTCGAATATCAAAGCAGCACCACGCTCTACGCCACCTTCGATCTCGCCGGTGTCTCTGCTGGCGTGTATAGCGTGCAAGTCAACAGTGGCACGGAGAACACGACGCTCGCCGGCGCAGTCAACGTGATCGCAGGGTCTGTCGGGAAACTGGCAATTCAAGTCGTCATGCCGAGTGTCGCGCGAGCCGGAACAATCTTCACGGCCCAAGTGATTTACACCAATGTGGGGCAATCCAATCTTGTTGCGCCGATCATCTACTTGACAAGTCCGACGGGGGACTTGTTCACGCGCGATACATCGAGCCAGCCGTCGGTCACCGAGGATGAGTTCCTGGCAGCAGGCGAACAGGGGCCGGCCGGTATTCTTGAGCCGGGCGAGAGCGTGACCGTGCCGTTGCTTGTCCAGGCGCCGTCGACCGGCGGGCAGAACATCGAAATCGATACGTCCTACATCGACGACGGCAATACCGTGCCGATGGCCTGGGCCTATGTATCGGACATACTCAATACGTTCGCCTCGAGCGATCCGCTTCTCCCGAACGTTCTAACGACGATGGAATCACTCGTCGGACCGAGCTGGGGCGACTTCGACGCGATGCTTGCGGCGAATGCGACATTGCTCCCCGCCGCAGTGGGCAATCCCCAGGATGAAACCGCGCTTCTCCAGCAGGAATATCAGAAGGTGGAAGCTTCGCTCGGTTCGTCGATCAGCGGGTCGGTTGTCTCGGCGAGCTCGCTGGTTCAGCTCGCGGGACAACGGATCGAAGCAATCAACGGAACGGATGCGAGCGATTATGTGGCCTATATCCTCAACGACGGCTCATTCGTTCTGCCGAATCTCACGTCCGGCACGTATTCTCTCCAGGTAGAAGGTGCCGCGGTGGTTTCCACGACGCCGGCGACGATCAGCGTCACGAGTGGCACGCCGCTCGCGGGCGTGACCGTCACGGTGGCCCCGCAGGTCGTGGTCGCAGGCACCGTACAGGGGCCCGGTGGTGTGCCCGTACCGAATGCAACGATCAATGTATTCTCCCGTTCGACGCTCGTTGACACAGTCACGGGTGACGGCGGCGGCAATTATCAGCTCACTGGGCTGGCAGCCGGAACTTACACGTTTATCGCTGATGCTGACGGATTTGCGCAGACGGAGCGGGATAACGTATCGGTCTCAGCAAATTTCAATTCGGTCAATCTCATCATGAACGCGCAGGCAACAGTTACCGGATCGGCCACACTGGCCGACGGCTCGGTCGTGACGGACCTGTATGTTCAGGCGGAAATGGAAAACAGCACTACGCCGATGTCCCTGTTCAACGCCGATGGTGACTCGAGCGGTCATTTCACATTGTCGGGTCTGGCCGCGGGAACCTATGACCTGAGCTTGATCTCAGCGTCTGGAATGAGCATGGCAACGGAGAACGCGGTGCAGGTCGGCGCCGGCGGCCAGGTCAATCTGGGTGCGGTCCAGTTGCAGCCGATCGTAAGCGGCGTGGGTAATTCATCCGCGGCGGGATTCGCCGCGGCGGACCTGCCGCCAACAGCAACGAACAACGTGACGGCGGCCGCGGCTCCCCAGTCAGGCACGCTGACCGGCGCCGGGACCAGGGATTACGCGGTCTATCCGCCAGGCGACACCAACCCGTTGTTTCCGGATGACGCTGTAACCGTCGCGGCACAGAACTACCTGCACTCTGTGTGGCTCCCCGCAGCTCTTTCTGGGTGGGGCTACGAGGTCGAGTCGATCTGGCACGAATATCTCGACTCAACGTCGGCGATTCACCTTGAGAAGCAGTTCTACGGGCCCAGTTCCGACATTGTTCAAGGGTCGGCAGTCTCCAAGGGATTTATCGAGGTCGATGCTTCGGACAAGGTGCAAAACGCGAGGATCGCGACAATCGAAAGCGAGGTTCGGACAGGCATTCAGACCATGTTTTCTAACGGTACGATTACCCCTTCGATGGTCCTCGGATCGTCTGCCGGCTACACTCTGCCGCTCGATCCGGACCACTTTCCCCAACTACTTGCCGGGGGTGGTAACAGTCTACTGCTTGACACCGATTACGGTAGTATTCAGGAGAACACACTCATACCTTACAGGGAAGTATACACCATCCCTGGCAATCTTGCGGGCGGCATCGGCGAAGCGAGGTTTTTTACGCCGGGCACAGGAAGCGGGCAGGAGTACGACGACAATCGGCATTGGGACGGCAGCGTAACCATCACATTTTCCGGCAGCGGCCAGGTCACCGTGAATTACAGTGTCAACAACATCACCAACGACACCGTTGATTTTATACCTGGAGACCTCGGGACTGGTCTCGAGCAGATAGTCACGACCACGATGAGATTCCTGGAATCGGTCGGCGAGGCTTTCGATGTTCCGTTTCAGACATCTTACCCCGACGCGAGGTTTAAGCCGCAGACCTTCATGGTGAGTGTGCCACTGCCAGGAGATCCGAACCGCCCTCGTCCCCCGGCGAATCCGGGCGGCGACGGGACATCCATGAGCGCCCAGCCCGATGATCCCAACAGTCTGGCCGGTCCCGTTGGCTTTATCTCCCAGAAGCAGATACTGCCTTTCACCGTCAATTTTGAAAATGAGCCGACAGCCTCGGCCTCAGCGGAAATCGTCGAGGTGACCGAGCAGCTCGATCCCAACCTCGATTGGAACACCTTCCAATTCGGCTCCATCGGCTTCGCCGGTTACACGATCGCCGTACCACAAGGCTTGACCAGCTTCAGCACTCAGGTGGACGCCACCGCCACTCTGGGCGTTTACGTCGATGTCACCGCCGACCTGAACTCGCAGACCGGGCTGGTCACCTGGACGTTCACGACCATTGACCCCAGCACCATGGACCTGCCGAGCGGCAACGTACTGGAAGGCTTCCTGGCGCCGGACACCACGCCTCCCGACGGCGAAGGATTTGTCAGCTACACGGTTCAGCCGAAAGCAACCGACACAACGGGTATGGTCATCAAAAGTCAAGCCACGGTGTTCTTTGATGCGGGCTTGCCCGACCAGAGCTCCCTGGCCACAGCGCCGCTGGCAAACCCGATTGATTCCGGTCCTCCCACCAGCAGCGTGGCGGCGCTGCCGGCCGGCAGCGCGTCACCTTTCACCTTGCGTTGGTCCGGCCACGACGACCCGGGCGGTTCCGGCATCGCGTCCTACACCGTGTACGTCTCGGAGGACGGCGGACCGTTCACCCCTCTGATCACCACGTCGGCCACATCGACCACGTTCACCGGCCAGGTCGGCCATTCCTACGGCTTCTACAGCGTCGCCACCGACAACGTGGGCAACGTCCAGGCGACGCCGAGTGCCGCCCAGGCCATGACCTATATTGGCAACCCGCCCACCAGCATGGTGAGTGCACTCCCAGGCACCACGACGAGCACGAGCTTTACCGTGAGCTGGAGCGGCTCGCCAGGGCCGGGTGCCTCGAGCATCACCTCGTATGAGATCTTCGTCTCGGATGACGGCGGGGCGTTCACGCCGTTCCTGACGAAGACGACGGCGACCTCGGCAACCTTCACAGGCCAATCCGGCAACACCTACGGGTTCTACAGCGTCGCCACCAATAACCTGGGCGTCATCCAGGCAGCCCCACTTACCGCGCAGGCGACGACCACCGTGTCGAGCCCACCGGTAGTGGCACCGGTGGTCATCGGCGAGCAGGCCATCTTCACCCGCAAGACGAACAAGAAAGGCAAGCCGACCGGCAAACCGATCCTGACCGGCTTCGCGCTCGACTGGAGCGCCCCGCTCGATCAGGGCAGCGCCAGCAATCCTGGCAATTACCAGCTCGATAACGTCACGACCAAGAAGGTGAAGAAGAAGACGACGATCGTTCTCAAGCCGATCACCAAGTTCACCGTCTCGTACGCCGCGGGCGGCGAGATCGTGGATCTGAACCTGATCGGCACCCAGGCCTTCGCAACCGGCGGCCGGCTCACCGTCGAGAGCGGAGTCAGGGGAGCAACGGGGGCGCCGGTTGGCGGCACCACCGTGTTTGCCATTTCCAAGAAGGGCAACACGATCACGCCGACCGCGTCGTAGATCCGGCATGGCATCAAGGCTGCGGCGGAGCAGAAATCTGCTCGGGCAAAACCGACTGGGCTTTTTCCAATTCAACGATTCGGCCGTGCATTTGTCGAAACTTCCACGCTGCGAATACGCTCATCGCCGTGAAGTCGAGCAGGACCATGATCAGGCAAGCAGCCATCGCGGCGAGCGCGGGATTTCGCAGGCACCAGTAATGAAACTGGCGGAGAAACCCCGAGTTTGCTTTCGGCGGTGCGCACTCCGCGCAGTAGTGAGTGATTCGGCGACCCCTGAAGATGGACCAACCTTTGGGAAAATCGTTCGGAGCTCCGATTTCGCGCCGCCCACAGCCGTCACATGTCCAGTGCAGCTCGAGGCTCATTTGTTGTTCTCCCCACGCGTGATGATCCGTCAGTTGGATGGTTGCTGTGCCGGCTCGCGCGGGACTACTCCCACACGCAGCAGCTCTTTGGCACTCTCGACATCCGAGACGACGGCGATACCCGCCTGGAATTCGTCGGCGTACATCAGGGCGAATGGGTGAGGCGGCGGTGCGGGAACCGTGATTTCCCGGGCCGCGACAAGGTTCTTTCCATCGGGCGAAAATGCGACATCATGGGCGATGGTGTTGGGGCCGAATGCGCGCAACTCTTGACCGGTGGCGATGTCCCAGAGCTGGACCGCCCCCTCTTGCGAGTATGATGATGAGGTGATAGTATTTTTACCATTTGGAGAGAATGACACCGCGTTGAAGATTCCGCGCGGCGCGCGCCAGCTTCGTGTCTGGTCGCCACTCGATAAGTTCCAGATTCGGAGAGTTGTGTCCCAGGAGACGGAGGCCATGAACTTACCGTCTGGAGAAATGCTGATGTCATCAATCATGCCGGAATGACCTTCAAAGACCCGGACCATCGAGCCACTTTGGAGATCCCACATTCGAATCGTGGGGTCGTGCAATTTGCCACCGTCGTAATCGCCGGCGCCAGAAAGCACGTAGTGACTGTCCGGCGTCACGGCCAGCGTGTTCACGTCCGAGCTGTGCCCCAGCAGACGGTGCACTTCACGCCCGGTAGCTATGTCCCAGACGTGAATCGAATGATCGTAGCCGGCGGAGAGGATGGACCGCCCGTCGGGGGTAAAGGCGACGGCTTTTGCCATTTCGGAGTGTCCGACGAACGACCTGACCTCGTGCCCGGTCGCGACGTCCCACACCAGCACGTCGTAATTCCCGGGATGCCCACGATTCGACGCCCCTGCCAGATACCGCCCGTCTGCCGATACGGCCATCGCAACGATCCCCGTGTCGGGGGAACTCCGACCGCCTGGCTTGAATCGCGCCAGCTCCTTGCCCGTTTTCACGTCCCAGATTCGCACGGGTCCTGCGTTGTTCATGGTCGCGAACCTGCGGCCATCCGGAAAAAACGCGACCGCGTGAATCGGCTGGAACTGTTCTTCCTCCGTCGGCGCCGGCCAGGTCCGCATGATCACGACCACGCTGACGACGGCGACGCCCAGCATCAGCAGGATCAGAATTCCCAGAGTCTTCCAAACCCATCGCATCGCCTGGAATTCCTCATCGGATTGCGATTTGAGCCCGTCGTGCGGCTTATACCGGGAAGAACAGGCCCTCCTCTATCAATGCTTCGCGCAGCTCTACACGGAACGGGTCATTGAATCTCAGGAGCTCAACCGTGACGCGGCCTGTCGGCGTGCGGCCAACGAGATACGCGTTTTCCCAGCGGAAATGTACTGACCACTTTTGGCGACGCGGGTGGAACAAGGGCGTGAGCTTCAGTGTCGCTCGGTCCAGGCCGCCGATGTCCGAACCCTTAAACGAATTACAAAAAAAACAGCTCAGAGCCAGATTCGCGGCGACTGTCGGCCCCTTGTGTTTCTCCGAAATGATGTGATCGATCTCGAAACGTATTCGATCGTAATCCTGCGGCATTCGGCAATACTCGCAACGACGACCCGCTCGTTGCCAGACCAAACGGATCAGCGCCGCTTCCATGAAACTCTCAGGAGGAAGTGCGTTTTTTGCGTTTGCTCTTGAGCGTGCGCCTGGCCTTCGATTGAAGAATGGAAAGAAGAGTGCCTGCCTTGGCAAAACCGATTAGCTCTTCTTTTTCGCTCGGAGAAAGCGCATCGCTCTGATTTCGCACCGCCAAGTCGTGCATGCGGGCTTTGTCTCGCTCAGAGAAATCCGCGTCGACCAATGAGCGAGCCAGTGCGAGGGGAAGCAGCCCCCGCTCGTCGTCAAATATGCGTGCGAGGATCGTTACCTCATTGTCTTCTGTGTGCGTTCCGACTGTTCTCATTGGTCATCCTCCGCCCAAACGCAACCCACGAACGAATATAGCACGACCGCCGAGTCAGTTGAAACCAAAATCGCCGATCGGCGGCGACTGATAAGCCTCGCAAGGGGCAGTCGCATCGCCCAATGACGGCCCCGCCGCTACGAAGGGTGTCGAATCGCGAAGATCAGCATCCGAATAAGTGATCGGATAACAAAGTAACCAATCGAAATGGACACGACGAGAAGCTCGGCGGTCGCGAGGGGAGTTCCACAGCGGCTTGGTCGTCCCTCACGCTCGGCCGCGACAAGATACGCGAACGATCCAGCCAGATAGGCGGTCAGGAGCATGAACTGGCTTATCTTGAACTGGAAGCGAAGGAGCCGCACGCGACGGCGGGAGCGCGAGCGGACTGCAATGGAATCGCGGTCGACCGCGAGGTAAGACCACGCGATTGACGCAAGCAGTCGCATCCACCCGCGTCTCTGACTTGTGTTGCGATCGCGCACCGCCCACCCCATCGCGCGTCTAGTGCAGCGCCAGCCCCATTTGCTGTCCTTCCAATCACACAATACGCGGATGGCTGCGATCGTACCAGCTTCGCAGTGTCAAAACGCGATTCCCGGGCGCGAGGGGGTGTCCAGCCCTCCGACCACACATTATCGCCGGCTGTCAGATAGCCGGCGAAGAAAGCGATCATCTGGTCCAAAGACTCGGCGACACCGGTGAAGTCTCCGTAGCCGCTGACATCGATCCGTTGGCTCGCAGCCTCTGCCGTAAGATTGCCGAGATGAAGGTTGTTGACCAGCTCACCGACGAAGGTATCAAACCTTTCCAGCTCGCGCGGCCGATTCTCGTATCGCCATCCCCGCGTGTTGGAGCCCTGGGCCGACCGGCCCTTTCCCGGACGTTTCAGCGTCGTCACCAGCACCCCGTAGACGAAGTCAGCGGTCCAGAGCGGAGCAATGCACTGGGTCGCGATTTCTTCGTGAAGGGTCATCGCCCCTCAGCCTTTTTGAGCAACTCGTCGACGAGCTGCTCAAGTCGCTCGTGTTGCGAGTGACCGACTTTTTCTACGAGCGTGCCGTCCGGGCCGATGACGAACAGGGTAGGGAAACTCTTGATCGCGTATCGTTTGCAGGTTGTTCCGGTTCCTTCCGGATCCCGGTCGTCGGGTTTCTCCGGGTCAGGTCGGTCGAGCAATACTTGGAAGGGCAGATCGCGCCCGGACCACATGATGCGTCGCGCCGGGGCGATCTTCTGGTCGTATTCGGCGCGCGATTGCACGGATTGGTCGTGCAGGGCGACGATCTCGAGCGGCCGGCCCTTGAACCTTTGCTGCAGATCCATCAAGTACGGCATGCTGACGGTGCAAGGGCCACACCAGTATCCCCAGAAATCGAGAACCACCACCTTGCCGCGGAAGTCAGCCAGAGTGACCGGCTTGCTGGTGTCGAGGTCAATCGCCGCGATCTCTGGCGCGGGCTTCCCGAACCACGTCCGCTGGTCGGGTGGCCGGAGCTCCAGTGGCGGCAGGTTGATCGGACCCTCGCGCTCACCCTTCTCCACCACGAGACGACACGAAGCCATGCCGCGCGTCACGTACTTCTCGTCGAGAAGGGTCGCTTCGAGCTCGTACGTCCCGGCGGGCAGGTACTCTTCCAGGACCGGCCTACCGGCCTTACCCTCGAGCGTGGTCGTCCGCGTGAGGAAGCAATACTTGAGATCGGGTGCATCTGATCGCGGCACAATCGAGATCGCGACGTTGAGCGCCGCTCGCGGGTATTCCGCTAGAAGATCGCCTGTGATTGGCACGCGCACGTGCTGCGTCGGCTCGAGCGTGACCTCCAAAGGCGCGGCAGCACCGGTCGGATTGAAGAACCGGCACGCCGCGCGCCGGAAGCTTCGGTCGGCGAAGCACAGCGCCCACGGCAGGTGCGGGGCGTTCGCCTTTTCAAGCTGGCTGCCCTTGAGCTGCACCTCGGGGGCGATTGCGAACCGCCCTTCAGAGTCAGTAAGAGCCAGCGCGCCGCTGAAGAACGGCAACATCTCCCCCGCGCCGTCAGAATCAAGCGAGATCCAGCGGCCGACGGCGACGTCGGGTAGTGGCTTACCGTCGGCGCCGAGCACCCGCCCCCGGATCGGCTGAAGCACCGGCAGCGTGATCGACGCCGGCCCGTCCTTTCTAACCGCAAAATGCATCTCGATTGGGCGCGCGCCATCGGGTTTCACGACCAAGGTGACCCAGAGCTCCGGTGCCATCACGAGCCGGATGGACCCGTCGACTCCGGACTTCGGCCGCGCCCAGGTCGCTGCGCCCAGGAGACATCCGACCTCGACGCCTGCGACCGGCTTGCCTGATTCGTCTTCCAGACGCACCAATGTCTCCTTCCACGGCTGCGCGGCGAGCTGGAAGTCGGCAGTCGCGATACCCGGCTCGAGCTTCCGGTCGCCGATCTCGAACCCCTGTGCCAGCACGAGCACCCGAAGCGCCCCTTTTGCCCAGGGGAACTGACCCAGACTCAGCCGGTACTCTCCCCGCGCATCGGTCGCCGCGGCCGCGTCGTCGACGAACGACATTCCACTGCCGAACTCACCGATCAAGACTCTCGCACCCTCGAGAGGCTTCCCTCCGGCCGTCACGACCGTCCCCTGGATGACGCGCCCGGCTACGGCGGACTTCGCCGGCTCGTCGCCCTTCGCCACCGTGATCGCGACGGCGAAACCCACCAGGAATATTGCGGATCGGATCGTCACGAGTCACCTCCTCGCTGGGACCGGGAGCTCACATGCAGCGCATCCAGCATTATAGCCGTACCGCCGCCGGATTGACGAACTTGCTACGACGTTTGTAGGATGGAGATCCGGAATTCAAGGCCTTTGTGTGTGCGAGTGCGCCTGACATCGATGCAAACGCCTGCGCGGCTCGGCCGGGGCCTTCCCGTCGCGGGATCATGAACAACCTTCTTGCCCCGTGCTTGCGACGACTGTCAGGAATGCCATGATGAACTGTCTTGCACTTGTGATTCTTGCTTCCGGCCTGGTGGCACAGCCTTCCGCATCGGTTCGGGGAGTCGTTGTCGATGACCACGGCGTACCGATCGCCGGCGCTGAGATTGCGCTTTCGGCGGGTGTGGCGCGCGATGGCTCGGTTTCGATCCTGGCGACGACGGTCACTGACGAGATGGGGCAGTTTCGCGTCGAGGATCCAGGCGCAGCTCGAAGCAACCTTTACCGTGAAGGCGCGATCTTTGCTCACAAACCGGGGCTGGGGTTGGGCGTCGTCGAGCTGATCCGTGAGGATCAACCGGAGCGGGTACACCGCCTCGTGCTCGAGCCATTTCAAGCGCGAAAGATTACTATCGGCGATGTCGGCGGGAATGCGATTAACGGGGCGAGGGTTGCGATTCGCGTCATTGAGGAGGACCAGACCGGCTACATGGGTGTGACCGTGCCCGACGCTTGGCTCGAGCGGCTTTCCGTCACGACCAACGCGAATGGTCTCGCCGCATTGCCGGGTTTGACGCGGCGGATCAAGCTGCGCAGCGTGCGAATCACAATCCCGGGGCGAGGCAGTCACTTTGTGGGCATCCCATTTGCCAGCGCCAAGGACGACACGGCGCTCTCGCTCGGGCAAGCTAGCGGGCTTACGGGTGAGGTGAGAAGCCACTTGGGAGACCCGATTGCGGGTGCTGATGTCGAGGTCTGGGTGCGGTGCGGGAGCGCCTACGGCGAGCAGCAGGCGTCGTATGGAATTCCGGAACGGGTGCCGTTTGATTCCGGGCCGATCCAGACCGACGGGCTCGGCGCGTTCAAGACGCCGCCATTGCTTTTGACCGGCTCGACCTATCGCGTCGTCGTTCGAGCGAACGGGCATTCACCCGTGGTCTCCGACTGGATCACTTTGAAGAGCGAGCCGAACTCGCTCGCGCCGATCGTCATGGTGCCGGTGCGCACAATTCTGGGACGCGTCGTCGACCGGCAAGGGAATCCGATACCGGGTGTGGAGATATTCGAGCCGGCTGGCGGGCCATCCACGACCAGCGACCAGGCGGGGCGGTTCCGGCTCGAGGGGGCTCGGTCCGGCCGTTGGTTTTTGCTGGCGCATCGAGCGGGTTTCCGGTTCCAGGGACGTATCGTCGATTCCGGCGCGACCGAACCGATCGAACTGACCTTGAGCCGTGAGAACGCGCTGCCCGAGCGGATGATGGCGACGCTTCCCGAGCCAATCTCGCTGGAAGAGAGCCGCGCGCTGGCTCGCCGGCTCATCGGTCCGTACCAGAAAATGGCGACCGCCAAGGGGGACGACGCGGCCAAGTTCCGGGCGCTGGACATCGAGCGGTGGCTGAACCCGGCCGGTCTGCTTGAGCAAGTGCAAACGACCCGGTTCGACCTGGGAAGCTCGGCCGACTTTTTGCGGGGCCGTGCCGCGCTGGCGCTGGCGGCCCAGGATCCCGAGGAAGCCGAAGCCATCGCCGAGACGATCGCCGATCCCGGCCGGCGGGCCGGTACGCTGATTGACCTTGTCGATGCCTTGCCAGCCAAGGAAAAGGTGCGCAAGTCTGGCGCTGCTCGACCGTGCCGCGCTCCAGGCCCGCTCGGCCGAGCTTTCGTCGAACAAGCTTTATCAGATGGGGGAAGTGGCCGAACGCTGGCTCGAGCTTGGTGAAACGGCGAAAGCCGAGGCGCTCCTGGCTGCGGGCCGGAAACTCGCCGAGACGCTGCCGCCGCTCAAACGTCGCGACGCGGGCTCGTTCTCGGCGCACCTGGCGCGAGTCGAGCCGGGGGCCGCGCTGGCACTGGCGAAGGACATCTCGCCTGAAACGGCGCGACAGCGGGTTCTGGGCAACATCGCGAGCCGGCTGGCGTTTGCGCATCCCGAAGAAGCCGAGCGCGTGCTTAACTCGATCGAGGAGCCGGTCTGGCGGATCTGGTGCGCACCGAGGATCTGCCGGCGGCTGGCGATGATCGACCTGGCGCGGGCGCGGCGGATCGCCGCCGGTTTGCCCTACGCGGCCGAGCGAGCCTACGCCTGGACGTTCATCGCTCATGGCCTGGCGGGCAAGGACAGCACGGGCGCGTCGGCCGCGCTCGAACAAGCGCTGCGGGAGATCGACAGCATCGACCTTCACGATCCTTATCGCCGGTTTGACGCGAACGCGGCGGTCTCGATTCTGCCGCTGATCGAGCAGATTGCGCCGGAGCGAGTCGCCGACGTGTTCTGGCGCGCCGTTGCTCTGCACGCACCCGGGGACGACCCGCGAAGCGATTTCGGCGCGGACTATCCGCTGATCTCCGAAGTGATGCTGCTTTCCCGGTATGACCGCGAGGTTGCATCGACGCTCTTCGAGCCGATAGCGGCGTACGTTCGGAGCCGGCCGCTCCGCGGCGGGCAGGACATCATCCTCGGGGTGCTGCACGCTCTGGCCTGTCTCGACCCGCGAAACGCCGTTGCGGTGGTTGAGAGTTTGCCGCCGGCCAGGACGCTGAGTATCGGTGAGCCCGCGAACTATGTGCGGTATGACCTTGCCGAGATCCTTGCCATGCCGCCGGAGCGACGGTGGATGCGCATCTGGCGGTTCAATGCTGTGTGTGGGACGGCGATGTTTGAGGAGGTGTATCGGGAGTTCTAATACTCAGTACAGTATCACCAGCGAGAGTCCAGCCGAAATGATCACCCCACGCGAATAAGCTGGTCTGGATCCAAACCTTCCCTCGACTCACCATTTGCCAAGTATTGATAGCCGAGGCCTACGGAGAACGGCGGTAGACCCAGTCCCGCGGCGAGCGCTGAGTGCCGATCGATGGCAAACGCGTACTCATCGCTCCGTAGGATTTCATCCACCGCGGCGGCAGCCGACGGGACGGACAGAGCTTCGCACAGGCGTTTGGCATCACCACCAGAGTCGGATTCCTCCTCATCGGACTCGCCGAAATAGTCCGGGCATGAATTGTAGGAGTCGCTCACCTGTCCGTGTTCGAGCAGCCAGTAGCAAAGAATGTCGTCGTCATGGTTCAAGACGGCCAGCACCGGGGCGTCGGCCGTGCGCGAGAGCAGGGCACCGACTTGCTTGATGGCCACCTCATCCTGGGTGTCGGACTGCTCCTCGCAGACCATGACATACCCATTGCTCGGGGGAGTGATGAACGCTCTGCACGCCGCTCCCTTCAAGGCAGCCGCGACGCGTTCCGGGTCGTCTCTTTTGACCGTGAAATTGACGTAGAAGTTGCCCATGCTACTCCTCCTCCGCGTGATCAAGCTTGAAGACCAAGCTCGTCCGACCGGCTCGCAGAGCGGGAACGCGGATCTCACGTTCGGTCGTTCGAGGTTCCGGCATCGTCCCAAGTTCCAGCGTCTGCGCCAACGCTCCGGCGCGGGATGAGGGTGCGCCCAGAAGGTTGTCATCAGCGAGGTGTATCACGAGTTCTAAATCGTGCGATGCTATCTTGTCCCAGAGCCCATCACAGAATCGCTTTCAGGCACGCGCACGCGTATGATGGCGGCTCAAGGCCATGAACGAAGTCACCCGCATCCTCTCAGCGATCGATCAAGACGACCCAAGCGCTGCCAGCCAGCTCTTGCCGCTGATCTACGACGAGCTGCGCAAGCTGGCCGCACAGAAACTTGCCTGCGAGCAACAGGGGCAGACGCTCCAGGCGACGGCGCTGGTCCACGAAGCGTACTTGCGGCTGGTTGGAGACGGCGCGGGGACACCCTGGAACGGGCGCGGTCATTTCTTCGCGGCGGCGGCTACCGCCATGCGGCGCATCCTGATCGAGCGAGCCCGCCGGAAGCAACGAGCGATCCACGGCGGCGGACGGCAGCGGCGGGAACTCGATGCCGACCTCGTCGCCTCGCCCGAGCCGGATGAGGATCTGCTCGCACTCGACGCCGCTTTGGCCAAGCTCGGCGAGCGTGATCCGATCAAGGCCCGGCTGGTCGAGCTGCGTTACTTCGCAGGCCTGACCGGCGAAGAGGCGGCCGAGATCGTCGGAATCTCTGCGCGAACTGCTGACCGTTACTGGCTTTACGCGCGGGCCTGGCTGCGTCGTGAGATGGAAGGCGCGGGTCCGAACGAGAAAACGGGAAAAAAACCTGGCGCCGGCGACGCCGGTTCGTCGCACTGAGTCAGGAACCGCGAAAGAACTTGATGATCCGAACCACAGCCAGGAAGGTCGCCGGACAGAGCCGGGCGGGATCCGTAGGAGGGAGCTCCGTCTCCCGATCCGCGCCTTGTATCGGACCGTTCAAACCCAGTTGCCCGAGCTTCGGCCATGAACGAAGAGACCCTGTTCGAACAAGCCTTGTCCCGACCTCCCGCTGAGCGTGCCGGTTTTCTTGAACAGGCCTGCGAAGGCCGGCCGGAGCTTCGTGCGGCCGTCGAGGCATTGCTGGCGGCGCACGAGAAGTCGGGCAACATCCTCGACAGGCGCCAGATCGATGTGGCTCAGACCCTGGAATCAGGCCCTGCCCAGCCTCGTCCTGCCGCCACCCTCGACCACACTCCAGGGCCGGACGATGTGTCTTCCGACGTCAACATGACGACCGACTACCAGACGAAGAGCGACTCCGGCATCGTCATCGCGGGCAGATACACGCTGCAAGACAAGATCGGCGAAGGGGGCATGGGCGATGTCTGGGTCGCCAGGCAGACTGAGCCGGTCAAGCGTAAGGTGGCGCTCAAGCTGATCAAGACCGGCATGGATTCGAAGGCTGTGCTCGCTCGCTTCGAGCAAGAGCGCCAGGCGCTGGCGATGATGGATCATCCCAATATCGCCAAGGTGCTCGACGGCGGCCTCACCCCCACGGGCCAACCGTCCTTCGTCATGGAGCTGGTCAACGGGCTGCCGCTCTCCAAATTCTGCGACGAGGCCAGGCTCACGACCGAGGAGCGGCTGGAACTCTTCGTGCCGATTTGCCAGGCGGTGCAGCACGCGCACCAGAAGGGTATCGTCCATCGCGATTTGAAGCCGGCCAACATCCTCGTCACCTTGATCGATGGCAAGCCAGTTCCAAAGGTCATCGACTTCGGCGTGGCCAAGGCCACCGCCGGCAAACTCACCGACCTATCGATGTCCACCCAGTTCGGCGCGGTCATCGGAACACTTGAATATATGTCGCCCGAACAGGCGGGTTTCTCGGGCGTCGACGTCGACACGCGGTCCGATATCTATTCGCTGGGCGTGAACCTCTATGAGCTCCTCACCGGTCTGCGCCCGATCGACGCCAAGCGCCTGAGTAATGCGGCGCTCACCGAGATGATCCGGATCATTCGGGAGGAAGAGCCATCGAAGCCTTCAACACGACTCTCGACCGATGAGTCATTGCGCTCGATGGCAGCGCTGCGGCAGATCGAGCCTCGCAAGCTGATGGCCTTGTTGCGTGGCGAGCTGGATTGGGTGGTGATGAAATGCCTGGAGAAACACCGCGAACGGCGGTACGAGACTGCGAACGCTCTGGCCCGAGACATCCAGCGCTACCTGGCCGATGAAACTGTGCAGGCTCGGCCGCCGGCGGCGGGTTACCGCTTGGGCAAGTTCTTCAAGCGGAATAAAGGACCCGTGATCGCGGCGAGTCTGCTGTTGCTGGCCCTCGTCGGCGGGATCGCCGGGACAACATTCGGGTTCCTGCGGGCAGAGAGCCGCAGGGTGGAAGCGGAGCGAGCGCGGGCGAACGAAGCGAGGCAGCGCGGGATTGCTGAGGCGAATGAAGCGAAGGCGGAGAAGGCACGCGACCGGACCCGCCAGGCGCTCGACGCCATGACGTCGACGGTGACGGAGGATTCGCTCAGCACGCAGAAAGAAATCAGCGCCGAGCAGAAGAAGTTCCTGACAGGAGTGCTGACCTACTACCAGGAGTTCGCCGGCGAGAAGGCGGAAGATGAACGGTCGCGGGCCCAAACGGCGGAGGCGGCGTTTCGGGTCGGTCACATCGAGTTCCGCCTGGGTCGAAAGGCGGAAGCGGCGAACGCCTTCCGCCAGGCCATCGGAGGGCTCGCAAAGCTGGTCGCCGAGTTCCCCGCGGTGCCGCTGTACCGCAACGCCTTGGCCGGCAGCCATAACAGCCTGGGGACTATGTTGGCCGACCTGGGCAAGCGAGCGGATGCCGATCTAGAGCAGCGGAAAGCCCTGGCGATCCAAGAGAAGCTGGCCGCCGAATTCCCCGCCGTGCCGGCGTACCGCATTGGCCTGGCCATCAGCCACACCAACCTGGGACAACTTCTGGCCGGCCTGAAGAGGCAGCCGGAAGCCGAAGAGCAGCAACGGAAAGCCGTGGCCATCCATGAGAAGCTGGCGACCGACTTTCCGGCCGTGCCGGAGTACCGCAATAGTCTGGCCGCCAGCCACGTCGGCCTGGGAATGCTTCTTGTTGGTCTGGGAGAGCGTCCGCAGGCGGAGCTGCACTATCGGAAAGCCTTGACGATCCTGGAAAATCTGGCCGCCGAATTCCCAGCCGAGCCGCTGTACCGCCAGCATCTGAGCGCCGGCCTCGACAGCCTGGGGCTTCTTCTGGCCGACCTGGAAAAGCGGCCGGAGGCGCAGGAACAGTATCGGAAAGCCCTGGCGATCAAGGAGAAGCTGGCCGCCGAGCACCCCTCCGTGCCGGAGCATCGCGGGCTCCTGGCCGCCAGCCACATGAACCTGGGGATTTTGCTGGCCCGTTTCGGGAAGCGGCACGAGGCCGAGGGGCAATTTGGCCAAGCCCTGGCGATCTATGAGAAGCTGGTCGCCGATTTCCCCGACGTGCCGCGGTACCGCCAGACCCTGGCCGGCAGCTACAACAACCTGGCAAATCTGGCGGCCAGCCTGGGTGAGCGGCGAAAGGCGGAGGAGCAGTATCGGAAAGCCGTGGCGATCCGGGAAAAACTGGTCGCCGACTTCCCGGACGTGCCGGACCACCATCGGGCGCTGGCCCAAAGCCACTTCAACCTGGCGATTCTGCTGGCGGGCCTGGGGAAGCGGCCGGAGGCGGTGCAGGAGCATCGGAAATCCCTGGCGATCAAGGAGAAGCTGGCCGCCGATTTCCCCGACGTACCGCTGTACCGCAGCGATCTGGGCGAGAGCCAGAACAACCTGGGGCTCTTGCTGGCCCGCCTCCGTAAGCTGCCGGAGGCGGAGGAGCAGATTCGGAAAGCCCTGGCGATCGAGGAGAGGCTGGCCGCCGATTTCCCCGACGTGCCGCAGTATCGACTCAAACTCGGTGGTACTTACTGCAATCTCGGCATTGTGGTCAGTACCAGCGGCCAGCCGGCTGAAAGCCTGGGGTGGTTCGAGAAAGCCATCCGCACATTGACAGCCGTGTACGAACAGGATCGCCAGTTGGATCCGGCCAGACAGTTCCTCGTCACTAGCCACTCGAACCGAGCCCGGACGCTTGGTCTCCTGGGGAAGTTTACCGAAGCGCTCAGCGACTGGGACAAGACCATCGAGCTCGCTCCGAGCGGAGAGCAACCAGCCCTCCGCGCGGCACGGGCCACGTCGCGGATCAACGCCGGTCAGATGGCCGAGGCTGTGGCGGAGGTCGCTGCGCTGACGAAGTCCGCGAACTGGAACTCCGGTCAGTGGTACGATTTTGCCTGCGTCTACGCCATCGCCAGCGGCAAGCTCGCTGACAAGAAGCAGGAATATGCCGGCCGGGCCGTGGAGCTGCTGCAAAAGGCCGTGAAGGCAGGGTGGAGCGACGCCGCACACATGGCCAAGGACACGGATCTCGATCCGATCCGGGGACGGGAGGACTTCAAGAAGCTGCTCGAGGAGCTGTCGAGAAAAGCAGCGGGCAAGACGGAGCAGAAACCGTGAGCAAGGAAATGCTGTTCCGAGAAGCTCTGTCCCTGGCTGCCGAGGAGCGTGGTGCCTTCCTCGAGCGGGCGTGTGCCGGGCGGCCGGAGCTCCGTGCGGCCGTCGAGGCACTGCTGGAGGCGCACGAGAAGTCGGCCACCGTTCCCGACAGGCCCCTGTCTCAAACCTTCGTTTCTGGCACTGGCCAGGCCCGTGCTGACTGCCCTTTCGACGATGCTCCAGTGCCAGACGACGCGTCCGCCGGAGTCACCGAGACAAGCGACTACCAACCGACGAGCCGGAGCGACATCGTCGTCGCGGGGCGTTACACGCTGCGACAGAAGATCGGCGAAGGGGGAATGGGCGAGGTCTGGGTCGCCAGGCAAACCGAGCCCGTCACGCGCAAGGTCGCGCTCAAGCTGATCAAGACCGGCATGGATTCGAAAGCGGTGGTCGCACGCTTCGAGCAGGAGCGCCAGGCGCTGGCGATCCTCGATCACCCCAATATCGCCAAGGTCCTCGACGGCGGCCTCACGCCGGGCGGCCAGCCGTTTTTTGTCATGGAGCTGGTGAACGGCCTGCCGCTGGGCCGGTTCTGCGACGAAGCCAGGCTCACGCCCAGGGAGCGGCTGGAGCTGTTCGTGCCGATCTGCCGGGCCGTTCAGCACGCGCACCAGAAGGGCATCGTCCATCGCGATCTCAAGCCCGCGAACATCCTGGTGACGATCATCGACGGCAAGCCAGTTCCCAAGGTCATCGACTTCGGCGTGGCCAAGGCGACCGCCGGGAAGTTGACCGAACTGTCGATGTCCACCCACTTCGGCGCCGTGATCGGCACGTTCGAATACATGTCGCCTGAACAGGCCGGTTTCTCGGGCGTCGACATCGATACCCGAGCCGACATCTACGCGCTCGGCGTCATCCTTTATGAATTGCTCACGGGCCTCAGGCCGTTCGATTCCGGCCGCCTGAGGGATGCGGTGCTCACCGAGGTACTACGGATCATCAAGGAAGAGGAACCCTCGAAGCCGTCGACGAGACTCTCGACCGATGACTCACTCCCCTCGATGGCCGCGCTGCGTCAGATCGAGCCGCGCAAGCTGACGGCCTTGTTGCGCGGCGAGCTGGACTGGGTGGTGATGAAGTGCCTGGAGAAACACCGCGAAAGGCGCTACGAGACGGCGAACGCCCTGGCTCGAGACATCCAGCGCTATCTGGCCGATGAAGCCGTGGAGGCTCGGCCGGCGTCGACGGGGTATCGGCTGCGCAAGTTCCTGCACCGGAACAAGGGGCCGGTGCTGGCGGCGAACGTGGTGATGCTCGCCTTGATCGGCGGCGTTGTCGGAACGACGATCGGGATGATCCATGCGAATCGAGCCCGGGCGGACGAGGCGAAGCAACGCGGCATTGCCCAGCGGAATGAAGCGAACGCTCTTCTGGCGGCGGAGGCGGAACGTCAAGCCAAAGAACGCGAAGGCCAGCAGCGGGCGAAGGCGGAGAAGGCGCGCGACCGCACGCGGCAGGCGCTCGATGCCATGACGTCGTCGGTCACCGGAGATTCACTGACCACGCAACGCGAGATCAGCGCCCTACAGAAGAAGTTTCTGACCGAGGTTCTGACATATTATCGCGAGTTTGCCGGTGAGAAGGCGGACGACGAAGCATCGCGGGTCCGGACGGCGCTGGCGGCGGCTCGAGTTGGCATGATCGAGTATCGGCTGGGCCGGACGGTGGAAGCGGCGGCTGCCAACCGCCTGGCGCTCGACGGGTTCGCGACGCTCGTGGCCGAGTTTCCGGGCGTGCCGCTCTACCGCCAGAACCTTGCCATCCACCACAATAACCTGGGGCTTCTTCTGGCGGGACTGGGGAAGGGGCCGGAGGCGGAAGAGCATTACCGGCAAGCCCTGGCGATTTGCGAGAAACTGGCCGCTGAGTTCCCGGCTGTGGGGGAATACCGCGGCAACCTGGCGAGCAGCCACACTAACATGGGTCGGCTTCTGGCCGGGCTGGGGAAGCGGCTGGAAGCGGAGGAGCAGTTTCGGAAAGCCCTGGCGATTTCCGAGAAGCTGGTCGCCGGGCTTCCAGCCCTGCGGGGCTCCCGTGCAGATCTGGCCAACTGCCACAACAACTTGGGCTCTCTGCTCCGGGATCTGAGAAAATACCCGGAGGCGCACGAGCAGTATCGCAGCGCCCATGCAATCCGGGAGAAGCTGGCCGCGGAGCTCGCTGCTGAACCGGATTACCGCAAGGATCTGGCCCAGAGCCTCCACAACCTGGGTGCTGTGCTGCGAGACCTGGGTAGACTTCCCGAGGCGGAGGAGCAATTTCAGCACGCGCTGGCGATCCTGGAGAAACTGAACGCCGAGTTCCCCGCCGTGCCGGAGTATCGCCGCGGATTGGAGCTGAGCCACACCAAACTTGGAGGTCTGCTGGCCGGCATGGGGAGGCGATCGGAGGCCGCGGCGCAGTACAGGAAAGCCGTGGCGATCCAGGAAAAGCTGGTCGCCGAATTCCCCGCCGTGCCGGGATATCGAGTCGACCTGGGCGGTAATTACTGCGACCTCGGCAGGCTGGTCATGAACGGCGGCGGACCTGGCGAGAGCCTGGACTGGTTCGAGAAAGCCATCCGCACATTGACGGCCGTGTATGAACGGGATCGCCGCATCGCTGTGGCCAGACAATTTCTCCGCAATAGCCACGCGAATCGAGCCATGGCTTACGATCGTCTGCGGAAGTTCGCCGAGGCGGCCAAGGCCTGGGGCGACGCCATCGAGCTCAGCCCGGCGAAGGAGCGAGCAGGGCCTCGCGCGGCACGTGCCACGTCGCGGGTCCGGGCTGGCCAGGTGGATGAGGCTTTGGCGGAGGTCGCCGAGTTGACGAAGGCCGCGAACTGGAGTTCCGGTCAGTGGTACGATTTTGCGTGCGTCTACGCCATTGCCAGCGGCAAGAGCACCGACAAGAAGCGGGCGTACGCCGATCGGGCGATGGACCTCTTGCGGAAGGCCGTGAGGGCCGGCTGGAGCGACGCTGCACACATGGCCAAGGATACGGATCTTGATGCCATCCGGGGACGGGAGGACTTCAAGAGGCTGGTCGAGGACTTGGCGAAGAAACCGCTGCGCGAGCCGGGGCCGAAACCATGAACGAGGAAACGCTATTCCAAGAAGCGCTGTCGCGTTTGCCCGAAGAGCGTGCCGCCTTTCTGGAGCGGGGATGCGCAGGGCGGCCCGAGCTTCTCGCCGCGGTCGAGGCGCTCCTGGCGGCCCACGAGAAGTCGGGTAACATCCTCGACAGGGCGGGGGCCGAGACCGCCGGAGCTGGGCCTGGCTCGGCCCTGACTGACACCGCAGACGGCGGTGCTTCCATGCCGGATGACGCATCCTCTGCAGCCACCAAGACCGCCGACTATCAATCGAAGAGCGAGGCCGGCGTCGTCATCGCGGGGCGGTACACGCTTCAAGAAAAGATCGGCGAAGGGGGCATGGGCGAGGTCTGGGTCGCCAAACAGACCGAGCCGGTCAAGCGACGGGTTGCACTCAAGCTGATCAAGAAGGGTATGGATTCGAAAGCGGTGCTCGCTCGCTTCGAGCAGGAGCGGCAGGCGCTGGCGATGATGGATCATCCCAACATCGCCAAGGTGCTCGACGGCGGCCTCACACCCACTGGCCAGCCGTTTTTCGTCATGGAGCTGGTCAACGGCCTGTCGCTCTCCAAGTTCTGCGACGAGGCCAGGCTGACGACCGCAGTGCGGCTGGAATTATTCGTAACGATCTGCCAGGCCGTGCAGCACGCGCATCAGAAGGGCATCGTGCATCGCGATCTGAAGCCGGCGAACATCCTGGTCACGATCATCGACGGCAAGCCGATTCCCAAGGTCATCGACTTCGGCGTGGCCAAGGCCACCGCCGGCAAACTGACTGACGAATCGATGTCCACCCAGTTCGGCGCGGTCATCGGCACGCTTGAATACATGTCGCCCGAACAGGCGGGTTTCTCGGGTGTCGACATCGATACGCGGGCCGATATCTATTCGCTGGGCGTCATCCTCTACGAATTGCTCACCGGCCTGAGGCCCTTCGATGCCAAACGCCTGAGGGATGCGGCGCTCACCGAGATGCTAAGGATCATCCAGGAGGAGGAGCCTTCCAAGCCATCGACCAGACTCTCGACCGACGATTCACTCCCCTCGGTCGCCGCACTGCGGCAGATCGAGCCACGCAAGCTGACGGCGCTCTTGCGCGGCGAGCTCGACTGGGTGGTCATGAAGTGCCTGGAGAAGCACCGCGAACGGCGCTATCGAGACCGCCAGCGCGCTGGCGCGCGACATCCAGCGCTATCTGGCCGATGAGACCGTGGAAGCGCGGCCACCGTCGGCGGGGTATCGGTTGGGAAAGTTCCTCAAGCGAAACAAGGGGCCGGTGCTGGCGGCGAGCGTGGTTCTCCTGGCGCTTGTCCTCGGCATTTTGGGCACGACGATCGGGATGGTAGGGGCGGATCGAGCGCGGGCAGACGAGGCAACTCAACGCGGCATTGCTGAGGCGCATGAAGCGAAGGCGCTCGTCGCGGCCGAGGCGGAAAGGAAGGCGAAGGACCGGGAGGCCGAGCAGCGGGCGAAGGCGGAGAAGGCGCGCGACCGGAGCCGCCAGGCGCTCGACGCCATGACCTCGTCGGCCACCGGGGATTCGCTCACCACGCAGCACGAGATCAGCGACGAGCAGAAGAAGTTCCTGACCGAAGTTCTGACTTACTACTGGGAGTTCGCCGGGGAGAAAGCGGACGATGAACCGTCGCGGTTTCGCACGGCGGACGCGGCGAATCGAGTCGGTTTCATCCAGTACCGGCTGGGCCGAACAGCGGAGGCGGTCGCAGCCAACCGCTTGGCCTTCGAGTGCTACGCGAAGCTGGCTGCCGAGTTTCCCGGCGTGCCGATCTACCACAAGAGCCTGGCCGTCAGCCGCAACAACCTGGGGCTTCTGTTGACCGACCTGGGAAAATGGCCGGAGGCGCAGGAGCAGTATCGCAATGCCCTGGCGATCCAGGAGAAGCTGGCGGCCGAGCTCACCGCAGTGCCCGAGGCGCACAACGACCTGGCCCTCAGCCACGACAACCTGGGGAAGCTGCTGGCCCGTCTGGGCAAGTGGCCGGAGGCGGAGAAAGAATATCGCAACGGCTTGGCGATCCGCGAGAAGCTCACCGGAGAGTTCCCCGCCATGCCGCAGTACCGCAAGGACCTGGCCAGCAGCCACAACAACCTGGGGGCTCTGCTGGCCGGCCTGGGGAGGCGCCCAGAGGCCGAGGAGCAGTATCGGAAGGCTCTGGCGATCAAGGAGAAGCTGACCGCCGAGTTCGCGGCCGTGCCGCAGTATCGAAAGGACCTGGCCGTCAGCCACCTCAATCTGGGGCTTCTGCTCGCCGGCCTGGGGAAGCGCCAGGAGGCGGAGGAACAGTATCGGAGAGCCTTGGTGATCCAGGAGAAGCTGGCCGCCGAGTTCCCCCCCGTGCCGGAGTACCGCAAGGACCTTGCCGGAAGCCACAATAACCTGGGGTTGCTGCTGGCCGAGCTGGGTAAGCGGCCGGAGGCGGAGGAGCAGTATCGGAAAGCCCTGTCGATCAAGGAGGAGCTGGTCGCCGGGTTCCCCTCCGTGCCGCAGTACCGCGAGGATCTGGCCCAGAGCCACAATAACCTGGGGATTCTGCTGGCCGGCGTGGGAAAGCGCCCGGACGCGGAACAGCAGTATCGGAAGGCCCTGGCGATCCAGGAGAGGGTGGTCGCCGAGCTTCCCGCCGTGCCGCAGTACCGCAAGGACCTGGCTGACATCTACGACAACCTGGCGGTTGTGCTGAGCGCCCTCGGCCAGCGATCGAACGCGAAGGAGCATCATGGGAGAGCCCTGGCGGTCCGGGCGAAGCTGGCCGCCGAATTCCCCGCGGTGCCGCATTACCGCAAGGACCTGGCAAACAGCTTCTACAACCTGGGAACATCGCTGGCCGACCTGAGGAAACGGCCGGAGGCGTCGGAGCAATTCCGGCAAGCCCTGGCGATCCAGGAAAAGTTGGCCGCCGACTTTCCCGCCGTGCCGGAGCACCGCCGCGACCTGGCCAACAGCTTCTACAGCCTGGGAACCATGCTGGCCGGCCTGGAGAAGCGGCCGGAGGCGGAGAAGCGGCTTCGGCAAGCCCTGGCCATCCAGGAAAAGCTGGTCGCCGAGTTCCCAACGGTCCCGCAATATCGAGTCGACCTGGGTGGTAGTTACTGCAATTTAGGCGTTCTGGTCAGGAAGAACGGCCAGCCGGGTGAAAGCCTAGAGTGGTTCGAGAAAGCCATCCGCACATTGACGCCCGTGTACGAACAAGCCCGTTGGTCCGTTCCGGCTAGAGAGTTTCTTCGCACCAGCCACTTGAACCGAGCCGTCGCATACGATCGCCTGCGGAAGTTCACCGAGGCGATCATGGACTGGGACAAGGCGATCGAACTCGGCCCGACACCGGTACAACAAAACTTTCGCGCGTCGCGAGCACTATCGCGGATCAACGCCGGTCAGGTGGCCGAGGCCGTGGCGGAGGTCACCGAGCTGACCAAGTCCCCGAATTGGAATTCCGGTCAGTGGTACGACTTTGCCTGCGTGTATGCCATCGCAAGCGTTAAGATCGCGGACAAGAAGCAGGAGTATGCCGACCGGGCGATGGACCTGCTGCAAAAGGCCGTGAAGGCCGGCTTCACGGACGCTGCGCACGTGGGCAAGGACACGGATCTCGACCCCATCAGGGGGCGGGAGGACTTCAGGAAGCTGATCGAGGGGTTGGCACATTAGCCTGGCTGGCGCCGGGCGTCAGTTGTTCGTTCCGCCGTGTCAGTCACGCGGCTGTCTCGTACCGTCAGGCGTTCGGATCATCAAGCAATCGCTGCAATCGATTACCGAGCGGCGCCGGGAAGCGGGCCGGCCGGGTTGCCCACCCACTCAGCCACAGCGTTTCCACCGGCCACAGCGTACGGTATTCCTGCCGCGTCGAGCGCGCGGGTCGCCCAGCGCAGACGCTCTTTGACTTTTTCCGCTGCCATGAGCGCCTTTTCCCAACCGACGGGTTCGGCTGCTGGTTCCGCCATGAACAACACTCCTTCTCACTGTGTCTAGTGTAACCGAAGAACCCGACGACGGAAGCGACCCGCGCTGCCGAAATCGTCCGAGAAACGCGGCATTGGAAACGGAGCCTGATAGCATGAGCCAGACCAGACGCGCGGTCCGAGCACGCACGGTCCCCGACAGCTACCTCGCGCTCGTAAAATTGCATCCACTCATGAGCATCCGAAGTGAGAACGAGCTCGATGCGGCTCAGGCGGTCATCGATGACCTGTTGCGCGCGGAGCTGGATACGGGCAGACAGGCCTACCTGGACGCACTTTCCGACCTGGTGATCGTGTACGAACAGGAACATCACGCTGTGGCACCGCTGCCGCCCAACGAGCTACTGGCCCAGATGCTGGGTGAACGCGGCATGTCGCAGGCGGAACTGGCGCGCATCACCGGTCTCGCCAAGGCTACCGTGAGTGATCTGGTGACGGGCAAGCGTGCGTTCACGGTCAAGCAGATGCACGCAGTGGGCCGCATCTTTGGGCTGCCGGGGAGCCTGTTCTTGTCGAAGACTACAACTCGGTAGCCGCGCACCGCGCCGACCGGTTGGCTGCTACGAGCGCGCGTTGCACCTCGTCAGGGGGCTTTCGCGAATCAATGGCATTTCGCGATCACGGGACCGCGATTCACCCCGGGGACGGGACACTGGCAAAACGAGTGACAACCAACCGGCGACTTCGGCGGACGGCACACGGAGTGTGCCTGCTACACCGTAGCACTGGCGAAGCGCGTGACAACCACCTTGGTCGCATGATTATCCAATGCTATTCATGTTCGGGTCATCGCGGTTTTTCCACCGTGGCGGCGATTTCGCCGAGGTCGACGGGTGCGTCGGAATCCCCTTCGGGGATGTCGACGGGGACCCTCACTCGGCCGAGAGCCCTGACGGGCCCGGGGCGGTCGAGCACCGGGGGCGCGTCGATCGTGACGGTCAGCTCGTAGTGGCCGGGTGGGACGTCGTCGATGCGGAACCGGCCGTCCTTGTCGAGACTCGCGGCGAACCGGTCGTTCTGGCGGGCGCCTGGCAGAAGGTTAAACCCCCGCACCCTCTGGACCGTCGCCGGGCGGTTCCGCCGCCAATCGACGATCACGCCGGGCGCGGCCTTGAGCGCGACGCGGCCGACCACCGGACGGCCCTTGCCGCCGATCTTGACTTCCACCGTCTCGCCGGGCTGGACGTCGACGGGCTCCTGCCAGCATCCCATGTGCTGCGTGCTGCCGTTGCCGAACTCGGTGACGACCACGCGCGCGACTTCACTCGGGCCGGGAATCACCCTATCGAAGACGAAGCGGCCCTGGGCGTCGGTGCGCGTGTTCGTGCCGTAGAATGCATTCACACCGTTCGGGAGCGGCTGGTAATCTCGCCGACTGATGCTGACCGGCTGATTGGCTGCTGGTTGCCGGCCGATGAAGGCCTGGCCCTTGACCTTGCCCCAGGCTTCCAGGGTGAGGTGTCCGGACTTGTCGTGCAACTCGGCGTAGCCATCGTCGCTGATCGCGGCGAGGATGAACGGACCGTCGGGCGCGTCGAAGGTGAAACGGCCATCCGGGCCGGTTTTCGCGAACGACATGCCGTTACTGCGGCCGAAGCGGACTTGTTCCATGTCGAAGAGGAGCGGGTGGTCGCGGGTCGCGAGCGCGACCTCTGCCCCGGCCGCGGGGCGGCCGTCGGGGCGGAGGACGGTGCCGGTCAGGAGGTCGGAGGGGGCGGCGCGTACGAGCGCGAAGTCGAATGTCGGTGTGCCCTCGGTGGGGTTGAAGACTCGGGAATCAGCCGGCTTGTAACCCGTGGCTTCGATGCGCACGGCGTAGCCGTCGTAACGCTCGTCGTGCTTGATGGTGTAACGCCCGCCGGTGAACTGCGCGGCTTCCTGCACCATCCAACTGATGCGCGGGTTGTTCGAGGACACGAGGCCCTGCACGGCGCGGAACTCCGGCACCGGCCGCCCCGTTGAAGCATCAGTGACGCGGCCGGAGATGACCAGCACCGGGTTGAGCGTGAGGGATTGCTCGGCGACGTCTGGCGCGAGCGAAACCTGGCGGCGGGACATAAAGCCTGGCTTCCAGAGGCTGTAGAGGACGACGTCGGCGGGCGCGCTCCGCCATTCGAAGCGGCCGTCGTTACCGGTGCCGACGCGGAAGTCGAGCGACCGGTGAGCCCGCCACGTTTCCGCGGCAATCGTCGCGCCGGCGACGGGCTTTCCCTGCTGGTCGACGACCTTCCCGCGCAGCGTGTGCCCCGGCCCAAGGCGGAACTGCAGGGCGGGCTTGTCCTCCGGATGAATCTCCTTCAAGTCGGGCGCGAAGCCCTCGGCCCGCACCGTGACGAGCTGCGCGCCGGGCTGACAGTTCTCCACCACGAAGTCGCCGCCCGAGTCGGTTTTCGTGTTTGACCGGGAGCTGAAATCGCCCCCCACGCTGACGCTCGCGCCAGCGAGCGGTTTGCCTTCGGAGTCGAGCACGCGGCCCTTCACCGTGAAGCCTCGCTTGAGCACGATCACCGCGCCCAAGTCGCGAGATGGCGGACCACCGCCGCGAAGAAAGCCGGGGGCTTCGACGCCGACGTTCACGCTGACCAGATCGGCGGGGGCATCGTCGACCCGCCAGCGGCCTTGCGCATCGGTCGTGGTCTCGGCGAAGGGAATGCTGTAGCCGGAGGACTCCTTCTCGGTGGGCGGCGCGTTCGCGGAGATCTTGGCGCCGGCAACGGGCTTGCCGGCCTCGTCGCGCACGACGCCGCCGATCGTGATGCCAGGCACAAACCGGAGCTCCTTCACTGCCGGCAGGCGGAGCGGGTGGGACCTGTCATCCCAGTCGATCGAGTAGGGCACGAAGCCCGACTTGCGTGCTGTGAGATGAAGGCCGTTGACCGTGGCGTCCTTGGGCCAATCGAGCGAGGCTCGGCCGTCGGGGCCGGTGCTGGTGGTCGTCTTCGTGAATCTTCCGCTGTTGATGCGGAGCTGCCAGACGACCGAAACGCTTTCGATCGGCTTACCAGTCGCCGCGGCGACGGCTTGAATCTCGAGGCGGCCGTCGCCGGCCGGCGCGGGCTTAGCGGACTGCTCGGTGCTTGCAGTTGGCGCGGCACCGGTGACGGCCAGGCCGCCGATCAAGATCAAGACCGCTCCGCCGCCCAGTGCCGCAGGCAGCGCGAGCTTTCGTGGCAAGGGCGAGCGAAAAACCTTGCGCTCGAGCGCGTCGACCCGGCGGCGGATGTCGGACGAGTGGGCCATCGCCAGGCCAGGCGCGGGGGAGGGTCCCAGGGCCGCGAGCGCCAGGCGGGCGAGCGTGCGGGAGTAGGCGGAGACATCGCCCAGGAAGTCGGCGGCGACGGCGTCGCAGACGGCGTCGCACGCTGCCGCATGAGCCGAGCGGAGCCGCCAGGCGAGCGGGTGGAACCAAAGCGCGATCGTTGCGAAGTGCGCAAGCAGGTTCCAGGCCAGGTCGTGGCCGCGGGCGTGCGCCAGCTCATGGGCGAAGACACCACTCAAGTCGTCGTCCAGGAGGGCACGGGCAGGCAACAGCAGCACTGGAGGCCGCAGGCCGGCAACGCAGGGCGTGGCGATCTCGGCTGAGCAGACGACGCGCACGGCCGGCGCACCGATCGCCTCGGCCACGGCGCGGCACTGGGCGACGACGCGCGACGGGGCAGCTTCGGAGCGAGCGATGATTCGGCGGAGGCCGAGCCAGGCCAGCGCCAACCGAGCTGCGAGCACCGCAGCCCCGATTAGCCACACGCCGAGCAACGCCGGGATGAGCGGCCACGCCGGGGCCGCGGAACGCACGGCCGCGGACGGAGCCGCCACGGAGGGGAGGGTGGAGTCTTGCCGCGGGGAGATCGGCGCGGAAGGGCCGGGGCGGGCATCAATCGGCAGCGGAGCCGGAGGCACCGCGTCGGGCTGGGTGACCACCGAAGCGGGAGCGGGAATAACGGGGATGGTCAGCACGGGCGGCGCGAGGGTCAGCACGGCGACGCCCGCGACACCGGCCACCGCGCCACGCCAGAGGGCGACTCGCCAACGGGGATTGCGAGCCGCGAGCGCGACGTGTGCGAGCCAGGCGAAGGCCAGCAGCGCCGTCCAGCGGACGATGATCGGGGCGACGGCCAGCTCGCTCAAGATCGATTGCGTGCTCATTGTTTTCCCCCTTTGTCGTTTTCGCGCTGCGGCGCAGGCGAGCCTCGATCTTCATCGGCTAACCGCTTCAGCTCGAGCAGATCGGCCTCGCTCAGCTTTTCGGACTTGATCAGATTCATCACCAGGGCCGACACCGAGCCCCCGCAATAAGCTTCGACCAGCTCGGCGAGCATCGTCCGGAACGCGGAACGCGACCGGGTGGCCGCCTTGTAGTAATAGGCCTTGCCCACCCGGCGGCGGGTGAGGTGCCCCTTTTCGACCAGGGTCGTCAAGTACGACCGCAGCGCGGGGTTCTTGATCGGCTCCGGGAAGCGCGTCTGAAGCTCGGCCGGCTTCAGCTCGCCGTGCTCCCAAAGCAGTCGCATGACCTTCAGCTCGCCCGGTGTGAATCGCGGCATGGCAGTCTCTCTGATTTCGTATTACGTGCAGATCTTACTGCACATTGAGACGGAATGCAATCCCTTCGCCTTGAGTAGCCGGCGGTTGCAAAAGAAACGGCGGGCCGGAAAAAAAAAGATGATCGGACTCAGGAACCCGCGCTCTTAGATATAGTCGACAGGACCAATCGATCGAGAGAGCAGGGGAGCCGAAGCGCCATGGCGAGCACGCGGTTGGGAGAGACACTACGGTCGATTCAACTGCTGTTTTCCGGCCAGTCGGTCGTGGGACAGTCGGATGCGGCGCTTTTGCGGCGATTTGTCGCGAGCCGTGATGAGGACGCGTTCGGTGCTCTGGTGGCGCGACATGGGCCCATGGTGTGCTCGGTCTGCCGCGATGTGCTGCGCGATTCGCACGAAGTCGAAGATGCGTTTCAGGCCACGTTCCTTATTCTGGTGAGGCGTGCGGGGTCGCTCTGGGTCGATGAATCGCTGGGGGGCTGGCTCTATCGCGTCGCTTATCACGTGGCGATCCGGGCCAATCGCGAGGCGTCGCGCCGGCGGACGAGAGAACAGGGCGGAATCGATCTCGCCGCACTTCCCGCACGTAGCGACGACGACCAACAAGCCGCCGAGCTTCATGACGCGATTGCGCGGCTGCCCGAGCGCTATCGCCGGCCGCTTGTGCTTTGCGACCTGGAAGGCATGCCGCAGCTCGAAGCGGCCCGGGTGCTTGATTGCGGCGAGGCGACCCTCCGCCGCAGGCTCGCCGGTGCGAGAGATCGGCTGCGCAATCGCCTGGCGGCCCGGGGTGTGCCACCCTTGGTGCTGGGGCGCCTGGGCGCTCTTGGTTTGATCGCGCAAGGCGCCTTGCCGGCCGGCTTCGTCGAGCAGACCGCGCGCGTCGCGCTGGGCACGCGCGAGGCCTCGGTGCTGGCGACTCGACTCGCCGGGAGCGCGGCTCGTGCGAGCGTGTTTGCGAAAGGCGTGAAGGTCATGTTCGTCGCGGGCCTGCTCTCGGCCGCGGCGGCGGCGTATGCATTCACGCGAGCGGACGATCCCCGGCCGCCGGCGGCCAAGGCAGCCCCGGTACCGGTCAATACCGTCGAGGATGAGCCGAAGGTCGTTCCCAAAACGCGAGCCGAGCCCGCGCAGAAGGTCGAACTCGTTCCGGTGCGCTGGGTTCATCTCAAGAGTGACCGAGGCGCGGAGTACTGGGCGAATCTCGACACCGCGATCGAGTTCAAGCGCGAGGGGAAGACCGTGTCGATGCTCGATGCCTCGACGCGAGAGTGGCTGACCTACAGGGGAAGTGGGGCGATCGAAAAATCCAAGCCGACTCCGTATCACGACATGAAGGACAGATTGGGGCGATTGATCACCCCGGCAGCCCACGACATTCAAGACGATCCGAACCGGAAGGTGCCTTCGCGCACGCCTCCGTTACTGCGGCTGTTCCGGGCGGTCATCGCCTCGGAGTACGCGTTCGACACGCTCGACGGCAAGAAGACGATTCGCTGCGATGATTACGAGCACGACGCGCTGGGCGCGATGCGGTTGCAAGAGCAAGTGTGGTACGACGCCGAAACCCGGCGGCGATTGCGATCGAAGAAGCGTTATCAGGCCGCCGATCAGGATCGATACGGCAAGGAATTCGAGACGATTGATTACGACTATCCGGAGACCGGCCCGGCCGACCTGGCGGCGCTGGGGGTGCCGCGCGAGGCGCCGATTGTCGATCGCGAAGCAACACGGCGGTCTTCCAAATGGGCCGATCAGATGCCCGAGGTTCGCAAGGCGATCGCCGGACAGGTTGAGGCGATCCGCAAGTTTCCGCGCGACCTGCGCGTGGTGAGCAAGGGCTACCGCGGCGAGATTCACCTGGAATACTGGTCCGTGAAGGAAGCGTTCATTGACGGCTTTTGCAAGAACATGATGAGCGACGTGCATCGATCTCTCGACGACGAGCTGACCCGCTACTTCAAAGCTGATAATCAGGACTACGGCAATCGGCCCGACGGACTCTTTCCAAAGATCAGTGATGCCCCGACGGGCGCGTTCGACGCTGATCGCGTCGCTCTTTGGTTCCCGTTCAAGAAGTCGGTGAATGTGGGCCTCGCGGACGGAAGGATGACGTACCACCTCACGCGATTTTCGGTCGAGCCGGACCGGCCGCGCGACATCGAAGTTCACGTGATGGACCATGGATTCGACGGGTTACCCACGTTCGTGGAGCAGCACTGGGCCGTGGCCAGGTCGAGGGCACTCGGCCTCGAGGTGCTGACCCCGGAAGCCGGAACGCCGCCGGGAATGATCGTCATCAAGACGAATGGCACGATTCAAGTTGGCGATCGTCACGAGCCGTATCCGCAGATTTACACGCTCGACCCAGCCCATGACTGGATTGCGATGCGGCACGTCACGTGGCAAAAGACGTACGGGCGAGAGACATGGGATCTGCAGGACGTGCGGGCGAAGGCGTTCCAGCAGCTTGCGAATGGGTCGTGGTACGTCTCGCTGTGGGAGAAGTCGGAAACCTCCGGGCTGGAGCGGGAAAAGCCGACGACCAAGAAGCCGGATCGGACCAGGTACATGTGGGTGAATATCAAAACCTTGCAGGCCGAGGATTTTCCGAAGGATATCTTCAACGGACCGGCATTCTTTGAGCAAGCCAAGAAAGAAGGGGCGAGGGTTCGGGCGGATTGAGGGAGCGTCAGGCGTGCGGGTGAGCCTGGAGGAATAATATCAGCCCGCTTCCTTCGCCCAAGCCAGAGGCTCGGTCTTCCGCTCGAAGCCTTCCCTGGTCAGACCATAGACAGAGTTTCGGCCTCCGCGAAAGCTGTGACCTGTCATCACGCAGAGCTCGTCGGCGAGGACGCCGCAATGGATGAGAGCTGACTGACGCCTGTCCGGATCGTGCGAAGCGATTGCAGACGCGTCGCTAAATGGCTTTTCGCGATTCCGGGACGGCGATTCGCCCGAGCATGGAGGACTGACCTGGCCAGTGCCACTCACCGGCAACTTCGGCGGACGGCACACGGAGTGTGCCTGCTACACCGGAATACCGGTGACGCTAGCGCCACCCACCTGAATCGCATGACCGTACAAGTATATTTAGTCATTTCAATATATAAAAACTATTAACATCCAAATAATTTCATAAATGCAATTCTATTGACCATGAGCCCGGCGCTCGTCTCCGTACCGGGCAATGTTCATCGTGTGCGCTCGCAGTTTGCCACTTTACATATATTCACGAATCTGTACGGATTAGCGATGGATGGCGCTTTGCGCACTTTTTTCTGTCTTCTTTGTTGCGATCTGGTCACGGTGTGTTTCTAATAGACGGGCTTAGATCGACCCATCGGCCCGACTGGCGAGGAGAGACGACGATCGGCACCGACGGGTGTTGTGGGCTGTAACCAGCCCCGAAGCTACACGCGCCCACACCCCCTGGCCCATGCGACCGACCCAGCCGTGCAACAGCGACGCGCGGCGTTAGTCGGTCACAGTCCTCGCCCCGTGCGCCCCCAAGGATTGCAGCGCACTAACAAAACTTTGCAGTTGAGGCCCCGGAGGCAGGGCTCGCGCTGCGATTATTTTCTATCCGGAGTTCTTATCATGTGGCGACCTCTCATGTTATTTTGCACGCGAGCCGCGGCCCGGCGCGCCCTGAATCGTCGCCCCCGGCGGCATCGGCCCGACTGCACGCCACTGGAGGATCGCTGCCTCCTGTCCGTCTCCCTGACCGACATCGCCCCGGCTGTCCCCTACGTCGGATCGCCGGTCATCTGGACGGCGACGTCCAGCGGCGACGGGCAAAACGCCGTCTACCAGTTCAGCGTCGAGCAGCAGGGCGGTGCCCTCCAGGTCGTGAGCGACTTCAGCCTCAGCAACAGCTTCACCTGGAACCCCATGCAGCAGGGGACCTACGAGATCCAGGTGGACGTCAAGTACGGATTCGGCGCCCGGAAGAGCGAATCCGCGACCGCGACGTATACGGCGCAGACGCGTGTTGTGGGGGACAGCGCCGTGGTCAGCCCCATGGCCAACCCCCTGGTCGCCCTGTACAGCGCGCCTCCCTCGCCCGGCGCCTCGATGTACGTCCAGTTCGCCGAGCAGGGCCCCACCCTGTCCTGGCAGAATACCTCCCCGCTGCCCATCGTCCCGGGCGAGAGCACCAACTTCATCGTGGCCGGCATGCTGCCCAACACGACCTACCTCATGCGGGACGTCCTGGATGACGGGACGGTCTCCGCCCCGCTCGCGTTCACCACCGGGAGCCTGCCGGCCAACCTGCAATTTCCCCACCTTCACCGTGGTGCAGCCGCCGGCCGCCGGGACGGACCTGAGCCAGAGCATGATCTTCCACGCCGGGGTCAACAAGACGACCGCCAAGAACGCGGTCAACACCGTGGCGACCGACTTGAGCGGCAACGTCATCTGGTACTATGACTCGGTGGCCAACAACTTCCCCGGCTATGCCCAGAACCTCGAGCCGGGCGGCACGGTGATGATGCTGGGCGGCAACGTCGTCGGCGTCGCCGCGGGCTATAACACGTTGCGGCAGGTCGACCTGGCCGGCGACACCCTGCGCCAGACGAACATCCATGCCGTCAACGCCGAGCTGGCCGCGATGCACCAGCCGCAGATCCTCGACTTCGACCACGAGGCCAAGCTCCTGCCCAACGGCGACACGGTCGTCATCGCCAGCACGCCGAAGATCGTCAATTACAAGGGGAGGCCCACCAAGTTCAACGGCGACATGGTCCTCGTCCTGAATCAGAACTTCCAGGTGTCGTGGGTCTGGAACTCCTTCCACTGGCTCAACACCAACCGCCTCGGCACGGATGACCGGGACCCGACCGACTGGCTGCACGCCAACTCCGTGAGCTGGTCGCCCGAGGACGGGGACCTGATCGTCTCGCTGCGCGCCCAGGACTGGGTGATCAAGATCGATTACGCCAACGGGACCGGCAACGGCCACATCGTCTGGAAGCTGGGGGCCGGGCGGCAATTTCAAGGCCATCGCCAACACGCCCCAACCCGTGGTTCTCCCACCAGCACGACGTGCGCTACATCAACGACAACACCATGCTGGTCTTCGATGACGGGAACACCCGCCACGCGTACAACCCGAAGGCGGATAGCCGCGGGCAGGAATGGGTCCTCAACGAGCAGAACATGACGGCGACGCTGGTGGTGAATGCCGACATGGGCAACTACTCGGCCTTCCTCGGGAGCTCGGAGCTGCTCCCCAACGGCAACCTGGCCTTCACGTCCGGGGGTCTCGGGCTCGGCGAGCGATCCGGCCGGGCAGTCGATCGAGGTGCTCCCGAACGGCACCAGGGTTTATGTGCAGCAAATGAGCGAATATGAGTATCGCTCGTACTTCGAGAGCACCCTCTACAGCGCGGGCATCCTTAACGAGTAGGTCGTTGAGGACGGTGTCATGGGCTGTTCCTTTGTGCCGGTGCGGTCGCCTTTGGCTGCTGGCGCTCCTTCGGTCATGGCTCGGAACTGTTTCCATGAGATCACCTCGATTTCCAAGCGCTTGATCTCGGCGGCGATCGCGGGATCCGTGAAGATACGGCGGTCGCCGTCGCGATTCGAGGCGCTGTTGGTCACAGCGCGGAGTTCGTCGTCCAAGACACCGCAGTGGATGATGAGCTGGCTCGTGCCTGTTGGTAGAGTTCGTAGCGTTTTCAAATAGCTCTCGACGCGCTGGTCGTGCGAATTGCCGCCGTAGAATTGGGCCAGGTTATCCAGAACGGGAAACCGCCGCGCGTCGAGGGCTGCGAGCAGCTCTTTGCCGCGCTCGCGCAACGCCGGATACGCCTCGACGACCGGGCCTTCAATCTTGCGCAGGAAGAGCATGGGCAGGTCGTACTTCAGCCCGAGCTTAACATAGATCTCGACCAGGTCGGGCCGGCTCACGACGGCGCCCATGTGCGTATCGATGTGGCTGAGCGGGATGCCGAGGGCCTTGGCTCGCTCGATCTGCGCTGTCAGCTCGATCTCGACCTCGTCGGCTTTGGCGTTCTTGGCCACGCTGGGGACGTCGCGGTAGAGGTAGCCGTCGGCGTCGACCAGGCTCGGAACCACGTTCCGGCCGGCGACCGGGCCCCAGCGGTAGACCGACCACTCGGAGTTCAGTGTCAGATGAACGCCATAGTCTTTTTCCGGGTGAGCCTTCGCATAGTTGGCGAACTCGGTGACCCAAGGGCAGGGGATCATGATGCTGCACGAGGAGACGATTCCTTTCTCCAATGCCTCGACGGTCGCTCGGTTCACGGAGTGGCACATGCCGCCGTCGTCGGCGTGGATGATCAGGTATTTCTTGCTATCAGCGGGACGATCGCTGGGCTCGGCCGCGCTGGGGCCTTTGGTTGAGAGCAGGATCAGGCCGAAAGCGAAGAAGCTTGTCATTCGGACGGTGCGCATGGGCGTTCGATCCTCAGTGAGAGCGGGGGTGGGGTCACGAGAAGTCTACCACAGAGCATCCCACGAAGATGGGGCTAGAGGCCGCGGAATTCAAGCGCGTTGCGCCTCTTTCGCTATCAATCGCGCTGGCAAGTATATTGCCCCTGTGAGCGGGATGTTGGTTCAATATGTTTGCGATGTGCGGTTCTTGCAACGGGAGGGCCAGCAAAGTGTTAGCAGCGTTAGACCAATATGTCTTCAAGATTTAGCCAGTTCTGATTACTCGGTCGGTTACCTCATAGGTGTGCGATGCAGAGCGCTCCGTGCCCGTATTGCCAGTTTGCGGTTCCGCTGGATTGGACCGCCTGCCCCCATTGCGCGCGGCCATCGCGGTTTCCGAATGTGCTTCTCGCGGAAGAGCCAGAAGAACTTCAAGCTCTTGAGATTCGGTACCAAGGCGCCCGCCAGAACGCCATCGCTCGCGGAGTACAACAGATTCTTGAGGAATTTGAAACCGCCGTTCAAGGATCGGAAGCCGTTATTGCTCGACCGATTGCGGAGGTCGCTCGGCTGGCCAGGAGCGACAAAGAGTTGTACGCTACCTACTATCAGTTGACTCAACTCCGTATCCCCGCCGGCGACAACTGGGATGTTCTACGGAGCTTGGCCGACACGGCCCTTTTTGGCGACCGTGTCAAATCGGAGATTCGTTTTGCCGCCTTGACACTGGATGGAGAAGGGTTGACCAACTATGGCAACTGTTCCGTCGTGATGAAGGAGGAGATGATCGCTCACCGCGCATCGGTATTCGATGAGAACAGCGTGATGTTCATGAAAAAACACGATATCAAGATATGGGACGCTCCGGAGTTACCTCGCGGTTATCGCGCTGCCTGGAATGATCGGCATCGAATCTCGGCGGCAAAGCTGGCGAACCGACTAAAAAGCGACACAACGGCCGCCGAATTTCCGAAAGTGCTGCTCAAGCCCGGTGCGCCCGCAACCGACGAATTCGTAGAGGTCCATATCTTTGGCTCGCTGACATTGCGCATGTTCGCGCGGGTAATCGTTCGACTCAAGGGGCGCCAGCCGAAGAAAAGCGTTCGACAGGCTGTGGAAGTTGAGCTTGGCCGGGCCGACATCGCATTCGAGGTGCGCAAATGAATGCGGTTATTTCCGGCCGGGCCGGTGTGGCGTTAATCGTGCATGGCGACCAACTCTTCTCCCTGGACGTCGACGAGCCCGATGAACTGATTCCGCGGCGACACGACGAGTATCACCTGCTGATCGGGGAAGGGGCAGATCTCGAGTTCCTGGAAGACTGCGATCCCACGGCTGTTCGGCAGCGGTTGGAACTGGCGGTATGGCGTGAGGAGGCGCTCGATGTAAGCCTGCTATTGCTCGATCCGAGCCACTCCGACGAGGTTCGCGCTCAAGCGGCGGAGGAGCTGGACGAATGCCTCGCCGCGACGCGGACGCTCGATTCGTTGGAAGCCATACTCTACGCCGCGCCTCTCCCGGAGATGGCTGATCTGCCGGGAGCCTTGCACTGTGCCCAGTACCAAGGACAGTCCGTCCTTCCGTTTCTGCGGCGTCTGGACGCCGAGCAGCCGTCCATCCGCGCAGTCCGCCAGGCCTGGGATGCGTTGCCTCAACAGTTGTTCGGCGGAGCTTACGAATGCCGCGACGCGATGACGATTTGCTTGCGTTCGGGACTTTTCCGGGATCTGGCGCGTGCGGTTGCGAACGGCGACTCGCCCGCGTTGCCCGTGCTGCAGGCGTTGAACGTGCGTCCAGAGTTAGGCCGTTTTCGCGATGCCCTGACGCGTTGGGCGGGAATCTTGACGGTTCAAAGCTCGGGGGCCAGCGCAGCGGACTCAATCTCGACCCAAAAGCAGGATCTTCATGCTTCGGAGGTCCCGTCGGTTGCGGTCGACAGCTTCCTTCGCAAGCCCAATGTCTTGAAAGTGAATGTCAATGCACCTGCTGTGATTTCGTTGTCCGGAAAATCGCCCCGTCGTGTTTCAGGCCAGACCTTAACGTGGCTTCACATTTCAGATCTTCAATTCAAGGCAGACGGCTCGGAAGTGCGGCAGAACGACTGGGCGGGAGACAAGGTGAAGGAGTCGTTCATCGCAGACTTACCCAAGTTACTCGGTGAGGAGGATCTCAGTCCGGACTTCGTTTTCCTGACTGGAGATGTCGCGTTTTCGGGTGACGACAAGGAATATGATATTGCTTTAATGTTTCTCGAGCAACTGCATGCGTGCCTACCCGAGCCCGATGCGCCGATCATGGTGGTACCAGGCAATCACGACGTGTATCGTCCGCTAGTTGAACGGTACCAACGGGAAGAGACTGCCGCTCTTGCGTTCCTCACCTCGTATCAGGCGACAATGGAGTATCTGAAATCGCATAATTACGAGGACGACCGTGCGCGAGTTTTTCGTAGGCTGGAGAACTTCCAGACATTTGCGGCGCGATGCGGACGGTTTGGACAACCGCTACTCAATCGATACGGCTCGTTTATCACGATTCAAGCAATCAAGGGTGTCAACGTCGGAATCGCTGGGCTCAATTCCGCTTGGCGCTCCAGTTCGGACGCGGACCGTGGGCGACTGGTTCTGGGCGTCCCACAGATTGATGACGCAGTGGAGGGATTACAGGAGGCACAGATCCGCCTTGCCCTCGTGCATCATCCTCCAGAGACCGACTGGTATATCCTCGACGACATGCGTTACCAGCGAAAGACGTTCCCGTATTTTGACTTCGTTCTTCGCGGGCACGAGCACGACCCGCACGTTCAGGCGTCCTTTTTCGCCGGCCGCGAATACTGTCATATTTCCGCCGGCGCATTGTACGCTGCGGAGCACTACGAAAAGGCTTTCAACGTAGTCCGACTGGACCTGGAGACTGGGGCGGGATTGGTTTTCTGCTGGAGGCTTTCATCAAGAACATTTCAGTGGCTGAAGGACGTCGAAATCTATCGTGAAGGCAAGCACTTTTTTCAGGTGCCCGAGAAGTTGACGGCTCGTTTGAACAAAGTGGTCACCACCAGAGCGACGGATTCGGTCGGCTAATCGCGAAGTCGAGAGTTCTCCCTCCAATCCAGAGATTGGGCGTCTCGCTGTCCGTATTTCGAACGGAGCGCCGATCAGCCGTTCGGATCATCGAGTAATTGCTGCAAACGATCCCCGAGCAGAGGCGGAAATCGGGCCGGCCAAGTCGCATCGATCAGGCCGACACCGATCAAATCGAGGATGTGAAGTTTGTCCTTTAATCGATATGAGGTCAAATTCATTCGCACGAGCGCTTCGAGATTGGCGACCTGGAATTCGACGGCTCGCTCCGATTCGTCGATTTCGGGCAAACTGTGATCGTCGTCTCTTCGAGCTTTTTCACCGGCATAGAGGAGATGGATTCGACCGCTCGGCTTGCCTTGCCGCCCATCGATGAACGTATCGATGTCGAGGAGCTGGTGATAAACAAACCCGACTGCTTCAAGACAGGTTCTTGCCGCGGCAAAGTCAGGACGCCGGATCAGGAGATCGACATCGCGCGTGTTGCGGACGGCGTCCTCGTCAACCCGGGCGACCCACTCGGCGACGGCGTTGCCACCGACCACCGCGTAAGGCACGCCGGCCGAGTCGAGCGCGCGGGTTGCCCTGCGCAGGCGATCCTTGACCTTTTCCGCTGCCATGAGTGCCCTTTCCCAACCGACGGGCTCGGCTGCTGGCTCTGCCATTACAATCGCTCCCTTTGAAGTTCTCTATCGTAACCGACGAGCATGTAGATCAGGAATGCCTGCGGAATCGTCAAGCCGAACGGAACGGCGGTGGGGGGAGCTGGCCGGATAATCCACGTTCATGCGGAGACCGTCGCATGGAAGGATGTCGTTGACGAGCGCGGAAGTCAATTCAGCGCGTACCGCGGGCGACGCGCCCTTCAAGCGGCTGCTGGCAAGTGTGGCTTATCGCGCCGGGCACGTGCGCCAGTTCTAACCGCGTTCGGATCAACGGCTGTCTATGACTGAGAAACCGCAGAGTGAGATGGCGAAGATTTCCGAACGTTCTTCAAGTCGGTGCTCGAGCCATTCTTCACGTCTTTGTGGTTCTTCACCGAGCAGGCACGCGCGTCGAACGCATCGGGTGATGCAGTGATACCAGCGAGTGATCGAGGGGTCGACGAGATGGCGCGAGCGATCGCCATGGTTGAGTCTCCGGGTGTGCGCCGGTCACCGTGGTGATATCGCGATGCAGGCTTAACATCTTGACGCCGGTAACAGCAATGGACTTGCTTTTCTATTGACGCGATACGTAGCATGACGAAGATGTTCGGGGAAGTCGACACGAGAGTCGCACTTTGGCTCCCGGATCAGATTTGAATATGCTCGGACGACTAGACGAAGGGCAGCCCGGCTAAACCGGGTGGTCCGTCGCAGAGTAAGCCGGCGTGGCCACGGACCTCAGGGGTTCTCGACCACGCCGGCTTTTTTTTGCGCGTGTCAACGTGGCTCGACCTTAACTTGAAATGAACCGCACATGTGTCGCTTCTGGGAGTTGCCCGGCACTCGTCCCGAGGAAACGGTGTCCGAGCCCCGATCCCATGAGGTGGACCTCGATCGACCGTAAACCAACCGTTGAGGAGGCTACCATGACACCGCCGAACAAAACGAAATATTGGGCAATCGTCGATACCCACCGGCACCCGATCGGACCCAAGCTCGCAGCCAAGATGGCGGAGCGCGGCTTGTACGACCCGAAAAAAGAATTCCCGCAGACTAACGCTCAGGACTTGATCTGCTATCGCGAGTTTTTCGATCTGGAATACGCCATGCCCAAGCAGCGCGAGGGCGGCGTCACCCTCAGCCTTGCCAGCAATGGCGGCGAGGTGGAGTGGTTTGCGCGGGATATGCTAGAAGTCAGCACGGGTGATGCCCTCAAGTTCTTGAACGACGAATACCTGGAGATCAGGGATCGCTATCCCGGCGAGTTCGCACTGATGGCCAACGCACACGCGCTCGAAGAGGGCTGTCGGCCGATCGTCGAGAAGATGATCAGCCAAGGCGGCGCCAAGGCGATTGCGGTGGCGTCCAGCTACGGAGACGGCGCGGATCGGGCTTTCCTCGACAGTCCCAAGGCTGAATGGTTATGGGAGTTTGCGGAAGCGAATGACATCGTGGTCCACATTCATCCACCGATGCTGTCGGTCGGGCATGAAGTGCTCATGCAGTACCGCCTCAACGAGGCAGTCGGCCGTCCCTTCGATTCGACCGTCAACGGTGCCCGGATGATCGGCTCCGGCGTGTTTGACCGCCACCCAAAGCTACAGGTACTGATCGTCCACATGGGCGGCGAACTCCCGTCGATCCTTGGACGCCTTGAGTTCACCTGGCGCCTCAACTACAAGGGGGTGCGCAACCCGCCGGCTGGCCGGCCTTACAGGAACCAGCGGCCGCCATCCGACTACTTCAAGACCAACATCCTGGTCGACACCATGGGGTTCAACCCGATTGGAGTGCGAGCCGCGATTGAAATGTGCGGTGCGGACCGAGTGATGTTCGGCTCCGATTACGGTCCGGTGCCTTACGGAATCGAGGAACATATCCGGATCGTCGAGGACGTGCTTCCGAACCCGGCTGAGCGCCAACAGGTGTTCTGGGAGACAAGCAACAGGGTATTCCGCCTGGGCCTATGATTGCTTCGCCGGGTTAATCTGGCGAATCGATCTTGCAGAGGGTGCCCAGAGTGCCGCAGCCCGGATCTGGCTGGCCCACGATACGATGGCGATGGACCCCGACAGCGAGGTCGCACCAACCGCTCGTCGGGTCGATCAGAGCGGGTGCCGACTGACATTGTGGCAAGTGTTCGGATTCGGTAGGTTCTCCAAGTTCTCGGCCGCGGCTCGTCACGATGCGCAGGATCCAAATGGCTTTTCGCGATTCCAGGACGGCGATTCGTTCGAGCATGGAGCAATCGCAAAGGCGGTGACACCCATGCGGAACTTTCAGCGGGCGGCACACGGAGTGTGCCTGCTACACCAGAGGACTGGCAAAGCCAGTGCTACCCACCTCAGTCACATGATTGCGCAATGCTATTTAGAGTCGAACGGAGCAACGCGGACCCGCGTGGCGGCGATTGACGGCTGAACTCGCGTTGCAAGCCTCTACGCAGGAGATTCTGGGCATGATCGCGACGCTCTTGTGCGCTTTGCTCGTCCAGGGTGACAGGTCGGATCTCTTCCGGATTCAATCCATTCACGACGCAACGAGCGAAGAGCGTGCGTGGAGTGTGGTGTCCATTGCGTACACGCCTTCGGGCCGGCGATTGGCAATGAGTTCGGTTCCGCTAACGTACCACGAAGGCCCGGTGCCGCAGGGGATCGCAGCCAAGGATTCCGATTTTGACGTGTATGAAGTGCCTGGCAGCCCTGGGCCGCGTTCGGGCGTCGCCCTGGATCCCATCACTTGCACCAAACAATTCAGGAAGAGAGCGTACGAGGTTGTTTTTTTCACGGAGAACACGTGTTGCTTGATTGTTGAAACAAGTGCCGTGCGGCGGTTCGTCGAGGTGAGAAACATTGACTCCGGGAACGTCGTTGCGACGATCCTTCCGCCCGAAGGATTCGACTTCGACGTCGCGTTGTCGGCGGTGCGCGGGCTGGTCGCGTGGGGCTGCAAGTCGGGTTCTCGTGCGTGTCCATTCATTGCCCGGGAACGAACCAAAATGCAGTTTCAAGACGGACACCGGTTACGCTCGCGATCTCGCGTTCTCTGCCGACGGAAAGCTGCTCGCGGTGCAAACCTCGCGCATGAGAGATCCACACGGGACATATGTGGTGGTGAAGGTTGATTCTTCGACGGTGCACGACTCGTTCAAAACGCCTTCCGCAGAGTTATCCCGTAGCAAGTTCTCGCCGCACGCAGATTCTCTCGCGCAGTTGACCCTCGATAAGCGCATCTTTTTATTTCGCTTTACGGATCGCAAGTTGTCGCAATTGTCGTCCAGGTTGAGTGAGGGCTGCTTTGCGAGCGCCTTTTCCCCGGACGGTCGTTTCTTCGTGACGGCCGGCGGGCGCACGGCGAGCATGGGGTGATGGAGCGGGTAGCTCAGTCGAGATATCTCTTCTCGCAAAGAGTCATGAATGCAAGTGAGCGCAAAATTTTAGGTGGCGTTGAAATATGGAATGTCGATGATGGGAGCCTTGTGCGGTCGCGCGTACTTCGGGATTTCTCAATGATCACTGCATTGGCTTTCGAGCCGAACGGAAGCGCATTGGTTCTGGGGGACTTGGATGGAAGGTTGGCCTCCATGAACTTTGAGAATATCAGTCGTCGCAGCGGTGCTAGTCCATTGGAGCCTGCAAAAGCGCGGTGATCCGAGACCGCCGGGTGCGGTCAGCGGTCGTTGCATTGCGAAAGTCTCAACACGGATGGCGTTATGACTGGATCACGCAGTTCACGCCGTGGTGGAGAGATGTGCCTTGGCGGAGTCACCAGAATGATCCTCGATCGGTTCGGTGCTCGGCGCGCCATGAAGGCGATCGGCGTCGTGTTGATCGGGCTTGGGTCGCTTTCGATCGGCATAGAGCCGGCTTGCGCGCAGGGCGCACCTCCGATCCGGCGCCCGCTTTCGGAACCGCAAGGGCGCTCGCCGACGGAGGAGGAGTTGGCCCGCGCGTATGATCCGGCCGTCGTACCGCGCGTCGCCGAGCGCGGGTCAGTCGAATTAACCGTGGTGGATGACGAGACAAGTCGGGCGATAGCAGACGCCGACGTGAGAATCAGCAATCAGGTCGACTTTCGGACTCATGTGTTTCGAACGGGGCCGCGCGGTCGTCTCCGCCTTGAGTATCCATCGCTGCACGGAAAGCCGTTGCTCAGCGTCGAGGTCCGGAAAGACGGCTACGTGCCGGTCGGACAAGGTTGGGGATTCGAGGGCAGTCCGGGTCCGCCCGAGTCGTGCACCTTCCGGCTCCGGCGCGGCACCACGATGGGCGGCATTGTCGTGGCCGAGGCCGAACGGCTCCGCGGTCGTGTCGTTGATCCAGCGGGCCATCCCATCGAGGGGGCCCGGGTTTACGGCGAGATGTTGCTGGTGACGACGCCCCTGCCTTTCCATGGGTGGACCAACGAAGACGGCCAGTTCGAATGGGCGGATGCTCCCGCCGAGGCTGTGAACTTCCGGTTCGCGGCGCCAGGCTATATCGACGACGATAGGGCTCATCCGCTCACGGCTAGCGACGGTGTGGCCGAGATCACTCTGCGGCCTGCGGTTGACGTTCAGATCGTCGCGATCGATGCGCAGACTCGGGAGGCCATACCGAGGTTCCGGATCCAGATCGGCACTCATGACTCCGGGACGAACGACTGGCGCTGGGGCCCGCGCATGGGGCGGTCTCCCCCGAAGGGATTTCAGATCTTGCTGGAGGCTGAGAGAGGCCCATATCAATTTCAAATCAGCGCCGACGGTTACCTGCCGGCGCGGATTCTCGTGCCGAGTGAGCGAACGGTGATGCGGGGCGTTATCCCGCTTGATAAGGCGGCGAGATGAGCTTCATCGAGAGTTTATAGTTGGGAGCCGGGGGCGACGAGTGGAGCGTTCGAGGTCAGTTGGTCGCGGTCAAGCGGTAGACTTTCGCCAGAATCCGCTTCTTCAGGTCCTCGTCCTTCACGTCCTTTGCCAGAGCGTAGAAGCTATACGGGTACTTGACCGTGTGGCTACTGACGATCTCGCCGATGCGGTGCTTCGCCTGAGCGGCCCAGTACTCGCGGGTGAGCGGGGTTGGCTCCTGAGGCGGGGCCGGCACAACTTCGCCCCCGCCCTCGTCATCACCTGCGCGTGCCTCCCGGACCCACTGCCAGTAGGCCGGAACTCCCTTGCGGGCCAGTTCCTCGTGCCCCATGCGGGACAACTCCACCAGGGCGTGCCCGATCGTCACCACGTGTCCGTCGAACCCGTCGCCCTTCGCCTTCAAGAACTCCTCGAAAACGAAGTGGACGAACTTCTGCACGTCATCGAGGCCGACGAGCGGTTCGGAATCGTTCGCGGCGGTGCCCCTCGTCTTCCCGAAGCTCTGGACCATCTTCCGCAAGCCGTCGATCCGCTCGGGCGTCGCGGCCTCGGGCACGGCGCGGAGGGCCTTGAGGGACGTGACCGCGAAGATGATGTTGTGGCCTTTCCCACGCAGTGTGGCGATGCCAGCATCGAGGTCTTCGAGCAGACCCTCGACGAGCCTCGGATCGGCGGCCTCCCTCGGCCGGGCCACCGCGTAGATCGGGTTTTTGAACAGCCGGGCATCAAGGTAGGCCAGGATCTCTCTCTGCGTGCCGGCGTCGAGCTTCTGTTCGCGGCAGAAGAACGCAGAGGAGATAACGGCGGCCGCGTTGTGCCCGCCGGCGAATGTGATCCTCTTGTCGGCGACCCGGCTCATGCCGTCGAGCCCCTTGATGATCTCGCGCGGCCCGATCGGGGCGTCTCCCGCGGGTTTCTCGTCGTCCGCGGCGGCGCGCTTGTCGAACAGTGCCTCGGGGCAGAACGGCACACCCGCAACGATGAGCCCGGCCTTCAGGAGCTGCCGCCTGACGATCGCGTCTGAACGTGTCATGGAACCACCCCGTTGAAAAGTGCGTGCCACGGTTCGGCGAGCAACTATTGCAGCGGACGAACCAGGCCCGTAGGGATTAACGTTAGTGCGTTACACGAGGATCCCCTACCGTCCCGACAACCTCATCGTACCCCGCGGTCAAGGCGATCACGCTTTCTCTTCTCCTGGCACCGAGGATGTCAGAAGGATGTCAGACACCCAGCGCTTGCCGAACGTCGGGCACGCGCCTTCTGGCGTGTTCGAGATGACCAGAGACCGTGGTTTTGCGCGGGACGTGGGAGCCGCGAATGAATGGATGCGGGTACCGTGACACCTGGATGGGTGTCTGGAATCCTGAGGGAGATCATCCCAGGGAAAGACCGGACTTCAGCTTGTGGCCCTTCGCGCGGGTTGCTAGGGTGAGGTCGAGGGCGGATACGGTGCCGTCGCCGTTCACGTCGGCGCCCAGGGGTGCAAGGCCTGGCGGGTTGGACAGATTGATTTCGGCGGCGATTTCGTTCAGGTCGTTGCTGTCGACCGTGCCGTCTCCCGTGACGTCGCCGAGCAGGCGGTAGAAGTGGTGCACGGCGGTCGATCCGCTCGGGAGCTTGATATCGAGCTCGTAGTAGCCATCGGCGGTTGTCGTGTTGGGGCTGCCGCCCAGGCCGTTCGCGCCGAAGTCGAGCTCGATGGCGTGGTCAATCAGCGAGACGTTGACGTTGGCGAGCGAGACGGGCGTCTTGCTCGATTCGTCGTCGTTCAAGTCGTACTGGTAGAGCTGGATCTCGGGTGCTGTGGTCTTGAGTGAATTGACGATCTGGGTGAGCTCGCTGCCGGACTGGGTGTCGGATTCGTTGAAGTCGACTTGCAGGTAGCGGATGTAGGAACGCTCGACGGCGCCGTCTTCGACGATGAGGTTCGTCACCTGGAGCGCCGAGGGCTGGGCGAAGGTCTCGGTCAGGCTCAGGTTCGGGGTCGAAGGCGCCGACTGCACGTTGCCCGCGCTGTCGATGCCGATGCTGTAGAACTGGTAGGTATGGCTGTTTCCGTCGGTCAGGCCCTGGTAAGGGATTGTCGCGGATGTGAGCCCCTGGCTGTTGGGCGGGCTGGCTGGGATCGCCGCGCTGTTGACCATCCTATAGGCGCCGGAATCGACTGAGACGTAGACCTCGAAGTAGGTCACGATACCACCGCCGGGATCATTGCCGGTCAGATTGAGCGTGAACGTACCGGTCGTGGTGTTGACGGTGCTCGGGTTGGTGCCGGTCGTACTGTCGACCGTCGTGAGGGTCGGGGTCAGGTCGGGCAGATACGTGCTGGCCTCAATTTGCGGGCTGTAGGCCTGGGTATTTCCGGCGTTGTCTGTCGCCGTGCTGTAGAAGGCGTAGGTCGTGTTGCTCTGGCCGGTGAAGTTGGCTGTTGAGTTGGCGGCCGAAACGGTGGTCCAGAGCGACCAGGCTCCGCCGTTGGTGCTTGAGTAGATCGTGTAGGACCTCACGCCTGAGGCGGGTGAGCCGCCGTCGGAGCCAGAGACCGAGACAGGGAACGTGAGGCTGGTGCCGCGTGCCGCGAGCGGGTTGACCTTGCTTGTGGGGGGGGCTGTGTCCATCAGCCACGACGTCGACGCGGTTCCCGAGCCGGGGTTGCCGTATGTGTCGAGGATCGCGGCGGCGTTCACAGTCAGCGTGTAATTGCCGTTGTTCTTGGTCAGCCCGGTGAGGCCGTTGATTTGATAGGTCGACCCAGAGACGGCCGCGAAGGTGACCGCGTTCGTGACGAGGTTCGCGCCGCCGTTATCGGTGAGGTTGACGCTCGAGTCGGTGAATGTGCTCAGATTGATCGGGATGCTGAAGGTGACGTCGATGCTGGACACGGCCGTGTTCCGGGGATTGGGTGAGACCGCGGCGATCGAAGTCACGGATGCAGGAGAGATGATCTGCGCGGTTTGCTGGGGGGCGGTGGGCGTGGCCTGGACATTGCCGGCGTTGTCGGTTGCGATGCTGTAGAAGCCGTAGGTGTGACCGGCCTGGCCGGTGAAGAGGGCGGAGGGACTTGCTGGTGTTACGCTGGCGAATTGTGTGTAGGACCCGCCGTCCTTGGAGTCGTAGAGTGCGATCGAAGCGACCCCTGACGGTGTGCTGCCGTTCGACCCGGTTGGGTCGCTGCTGGTCGCCGACACGGTGAAGCTCGTGGAGGTTGTCTGCGCCGGCAGTGCGCTCACGGTACTCGTCGGTCGGGTCGTGTCCATCAGCCAGGAGGTGGACAGCGAGCCGGTGCCCGGGTTGCCGTAGGAGTCGGAAATGCTGGCCGCGTTCACGGTGAGGCTGTAGGTTCCTTCGGCGGTGGTCAGCCCAGCGAGGCCGTTGATGTCATACGTGCTGCCCGAGACAAGGCTAAGAGAGACGGCGCCGGTGATCGCGACCGGGTTGCCGTTGTCGGTCAGAGTGAGCGTGCTCGAGCCGAACGTGCTCGGGTTGACCGGGATGCTAAACGTGACAGCGATGGTCGAGACTGGCGTGTTTCGAGGGTTCGGCATGACCGCGGCAATCGAAGTCACGGATGCAGGAGAGATGATCTGCGCGGTTTGCTGGGGGGCGGTGGGCGTGGCCTGGACGTTGCCGGCGTTGTCGGTTGCGATGCTGTAGAAGCCGTAGGTGTGACCGGCCTGGCCGGTGAAGAGGGCGGAGGGACTTGCTGGTGTTACGCTGGCGAATTGTGTGTAGGACCCGCCGTCCTTGGAGTCGTAGAGTGCGATCGAAGCGACCCCTGACGGTGTGCTGCCGTTCGACCCGGTTGGGTCGCTGCTGGTCGCCGACACGGTGAAGCTCGTGGAGGTTGTCTGCGCCGGCAGTGCGCTCACGGTACTCGTCGGTCGGGTCGTGTCCATCAGCCAGGAGGTGGACAGCGAGCCGGTGCCCGGGTTGCCGTAGGAGTCGGAAATGCTGGCCGCGTTCACGGTGAGGCTGTAGGTTCCTTCGGCGGTGGTCAGCCCAGCGAGGCCGTTGATGTCATACGTGCTGCCCGAGACAAGGCTAAGAGAGACGGCGCCGGTGATCGCGACCGGGTTGCCGTTGTCGGTCAGAGTGAGCGTGCTCGAGCCGAACGTGCTCGGGTTGACCGGGATGCTAAACGTGACAGCGATGGTCGAGACTGGCGTGTTTCGAGGGTTCGGCATGACCGCGGCAATCGAAGTCACGGATGCAGGAGAGATGATCTGCGCGGTTTGCTGGGGGGCGGTGGGCGTGGCCTGGACGTTGCCGGCGTTGTCGGTTGCGATGCTGTAGAAGCCGTAGGTGAGAACCGGCCTGGCCGGTGAAGAGGGCGGAGGGACTTGCTGGTGTTACGCTGGCGAATTGTGTGTAGGACCCGCCGTCCTTGGAGTCGTAGAGTGCGATTGAAGCGACGCCTGAGGGTGTGCTGCCGTTCGACCCGGTTGGGTCGCTGCTGGTTGCTGACACGGTGAAGCTCGTGGAGGTTGTCTGCGCCGGCAGGGCATTAACGGTGCTTGTCGGTGGCGTCGTGTCCATCAGCCATGAGGTCGACAGCGAACCGCTGCCCGGGTTGCCGGACTGGTCGTCGATATCGGCGGCGTTCACCGTCAGCGTGTAAGCCCCCTCGGCGGAGGTCAGGCCGTTCAAGCCGCCGATCTGATACGTCGCGCCGGAGACTAGGCTGATGGAGACCGCGCTGGTTATTAAGTTGGTGCCGCCGTCGTCGGTGAGCGTGAGAGTGCTGGTGGTGAAGGAACTCAGATTGACCGGCTCGCTGAACGTGACGTCCACGCTGGAAACAGCCGTGTTCCGCGGGTTGGGGGAGACGGCTGTGATGGAGGTGGGAACGAGCGATGGAGAACTCACGACGATGTCGGCCGAGAACTCGGACGTGTTGCCGGCCGGGTCGGTGGCCGTCGCGGAGATGAACTGTCCGACCGGCACGGGGCTGGGCGTTGGGACGGAGAAGTTCACCGTGCCGCTGGAATTGGTCGTCACGTTGGCAAAAGTCAGATAGCTCTCCCCCTGTCCGTATCCCGACGGATCGGCGGCGGGGTTGCTGAAGAACTCGACCCGGTACGTCGTGCTGGCCGACGCGGAGAGCGTCCCGATGATCGTCGTGATGCCGTCAGTCGTCACCACGGAGGTGAGCACAGGGAAGTCCTGGAACAGGTTGGGCCCAGTGTGGCCGCTGGCACCATTGGTCGTCACGCCGTTATCGCCCAGGTCGATGCCGAGATCGGTGTTCGAGAAGATCGAGTTCCCCAGAATAGCGTTCCCGGAGTCCTGATCCGTGCTGCTGCTCCCCACGATGACCCCGGCACCCGCGTTGAAGGCGATCACGTTGCCGGCGCCGGCGACCGCACCGCCTATGGTGTTCGACATGGAGTTGCTCGAAATGAAGACCCCGATCGGGTTGCCCAGAGGGTTGGAACCCTTGACATCGGTGCCGATGTAATTGCCCTCGACGAGGTTGCTCGATGCTTCGCCAATCACAACGCCGTGGTCACCATTGCCCGAGATGACGTTGCGGGCGCCCGCCGCTGTTCCGCCAATCGTGTTGCCAGTGGCGCCTCCCACGAGGAAGACGCCTTCTCCCAGATTTCCGAGGGAGATGGTGCCCGCCGCATTGGTGCCGATCTCATTGCCTGCGACGAGGTTTCCGCTCGTCCCGTTCCCCCAGATGTCAATGCCGTCGTCGGCATTGCCCGAGATGACGTTTCCCTCGCCGGAGTCCTCGCTGGTGCCGTCGGTACCGATGCGGTTGCCTGAAGCGCCGCTGTCGATCACTACGCCGCCGGAGATCGTCCCGAAGTACTCGTATTCAGAGGATTTGCCATCGGGAAGGGCAGTGTCGCCGCTGACCGTGACGCCGATCCAGTTTCCCGCGACGACGTTGCTATCCGTACCCTGGCCATCGATCCAGACGCCCGCGAACGCATCACCCGAAATGATGTTGCGCGCGGCCGAGGCGGATCCGCCGATCGTGTTCGCCGTGGAACCGCCGGTAAGCGCGATGCCGGTTTGATTGGTCGAGGCTGTGGTACCGTTGACGCCAGTGCCGATGAAATTACCCGAGACGACGTTCTGGCTCGTCCCTGTACCGTCGATGTCGATGCCGTCCATGCTGTTGCCCGAGATCACGTTGCGGGCGCCCGTGATCGTTCCGCCGATCGTGTTCGACGCGGAACCGCTTTGAATCGCCACGCCAATTTGGTTGCCCCGCGCGGTCTCGCCGCCGGTATCTGTGCCGATGTAGTTGCCCGCAACGAGGTTCTGGCTCGTCCCTTGATCGCTGATTTCGATACCAACGGTGGCATTTCCCGAGATGACGTTGCCGGTGCCGGCAATCGTGGCGCCGATCGTGTTCGCCGTGGAACCGCCGAAAACCGCGATGCCGATACCATTGGAGAGGGCTGTGGTACCGTTGGCTTCAATGCCAATCCAACTACTCGCCACGACGTTCTGGCTGGTCCCTTTACCGTCGATGTCGATGCCGTAGGTGGTATTGCCCGAGATGACATTGCCTTCGATCGTGTTCGACGCGGAACCGCTTTGAATCGCCACGCCGACCTGGTTGCCCAGGCGTTTGAGACCGCTGGTGTCCGTGCCGATGAAATTACCCGCGACGAGGTTCTGGCTCGTCCCTTGATCGCTGATTTCGACGCCAACGCTGGCATTGCCCGAGATGACGTTGCCGACGCCGGAGATCGTGGCGCCAATTGTGTTCGCCGTGGCGCCACCGAATACCGCGACTCCGATTCCATTGGGCAGGGCTGTGGTACCCTTGCGATCAATGCCGATCCAAGCCGACACGACGACGTTCTGGCTCGTTCCTGTTCCGTCGATGTCGACGCCGTCCTTGCTATTGCCCGAGATGACGTTGATCGCGCCGCCGATCGAGTTCGACACGGAACCGTTCGAGATCGCCACGCCAACTTGGTTGCCCACCGCGGTTTCACCCCCGACGCCGGTGCCGATGAAATTGCCCTCGACGAGGTTGCTCGACGCGCCGGAAATCTGAATGCCGGTGCCAGAGTTCCCCGAAATGACGTTGGCAGCGCCCGCATTCGCGCCCCCAATTGTGTTCGACGCGGAACCGCTTTGAATCGCCACGCCGACCTGGTTGCCCAGGCGTTTGAGACCGCTGGTATCCGTGCCGATGAAATTACCCGCGACGAGGTTCTGGCTCGTCCCTTGATCGCTGATTTCGACGCCAACGGTGGCATTTCCCGAGATGACGTTGCCGACACCGGCGATCGTGGCGCCGATCGTGTTCGCCGTGGAACCGCCGGAAATCGTGATGCCGATTCCATTGGACAGGGCTGTGGCACCGTTGGCTTCAATGCCGATCCAATTACTCACGACGACGTTCTGGCTCGTCCCTGTACCGTCGATGTCGATGCCGTAGGTGTTATTGCCCGAGATGACGTTGCCGTCGATCGTGTTCGACGCGGAACCGCCTTGAATCGCCACGCCGACCGGGTTGCCCACGCGTTTGAGACCGCTGGCATCCGTGCCAATCAGGTTGCCGTGCACCTGATCGCCGGAACCACCGTTGAGCAGGATCCCCGTATTCGTGTTGCCGGAAATGACATCCTTTTCGATTGTGTTATTGCCGGTTACGTCAAGGATCCCATTGTAGTTGCCGGCGGCCAGGGAGCCCGAGGCGTCGGTCCCAATGTAATCGGATTCGATCACATTGTTGGCCGATTCGAGGTAGATCCCCGCGATCTGGGTGTTGATCCCCAGAACTTGAAAGTCGTCGACGACCAGGTTTTCAATCGTGGCACCGCCGCCCTGGATCACGAGGCCGCTGTATCCAGGACCACCCTGCAGGATCACCGAGCCGACCGTGCCGCCGTTGATCGTCACTCCGTTCGCCGTGATGGGCTCGAGCTGCGAGCCGATCGAGATCGTCATTGCCTTGGCAAAGGTGATCGATCCGCCGCCGTCGATGTTGACTTGTTCGATCGCTGAACGGAGGGTGATCGTGCCGGTGGCGGTCTCGCCCGGACCGATGGCTGTGTCGAGCGGCGCGTCGCCCGAGTCGTTGACGATGTAGCCTGGGAGGATCTCAACGGTCGCCTGGGCAGTGACCGGAGTTGCCTGGACGTTCCCTGCGTTATCGGTCGCCACGCTGTAGAAGCCGTAGGTGTGGTCCGCCTGCCCAGTGAAGATTGCCGAAGGACTGGAGGGCGTAACGGTCGTCCAGAGCGTGAAAGCACTGTTGTCGGTCGAGGTGTAGATGGCGAACGACGCAATTCCCGAGGGCGTGCTCCCGTTCGATCCTGTCGGGTCGCTGCCGGTGGCTGAGACCGTGAAAGTCGTGGCTGTAGTCGTCGAAGGCAGCGCGTTCACGGTGCTGGTCGGCGGCGTGGTGTCCATCAGCCATGAGGTGGACACGGAACCGTTGCCGAAATCCCCAAAAGAGTCAATTTGAGTCGCGTCGACTGTCAGACTGTAAGTCCCCTCGGCGGTGGTCAAGCCGGCAATTCCGCCGATCTGGTACGTCGAGTCCGCGCCCGATACAATACTGATGGTCACCGCGCTGGTGATAAGGTTTGGCCCGCCGTTGTCGGTCAGGCTCAAAGCCCCGATGGTGAAACTTTGGCCGACGTATTCGTCGAGGGTGACGTCCACAGCGGACACCGGCGTGTTCCGTGGATTGGGGGAGATGGCTGCGATGCCGGTGATATCGAGTCCAAAATTCTCGACGTCGGCCGAGAACTCGGATGTATTGCCGGCGGGGTCGGTCGCCGTCGCCGTGATGAACTGCCCGATGGGTAGCCCACTTGGTGTATCAAGATCAAAGTCCGCTTCACCGGAAAAATCGGTTGTCACGTAGGTAGCCATCAGGAAGGTCTTACCCTGGCCGTAGCCCGATGGGTCCGCCGTGGGGTTGCTGAAGAACTCGATTCGGTACGTGGTGTTGGGGTTCGCGTATAGTGACCCGGTGATTGTCGTGACTCCGTCGGAAGTGAAGACGCTGCCCAGGTCGGGGAAGACCTGGTAAAGATTCGGGCCGACGTCGCCCATTGAACCATTTTGCGTAACGCCGTTGCCGCCCAGGTCGATCCCGATCCCCTGCATGTCAAAGGGTCCCTGATCGGCGGAGGGTACTCCGTTGGAGAAGATCGAGTTTTCCAGGATGGAGTTGCCAGCGGTCATGTCAGGGGTGGGATCGAAAAAGGAAGAGTTACCGACTGTGACACCGTTAAGCATGTTGAACGCAATGATATTTCCGGCGCCTGACGTCGTGCCGCCGATTGTGTTGGATTGGGAACCATCCACGATGTCAACGCCAGATCCTGTATTTGGAAGGGGAGCCGTACCGTTGGCATCGGTGCCGATCAAGTTGCCCTCGACGACGATCTGACTCGTAAGTTCCGAAAAGAAAGTGCCTCCATCGGAGATGTTGACGCCATCGCCGGCGTTGCCCGAGATGAGATTGCCGGCGCCGGCGGTCGTGCCGCCGATCGTGTCCGACGTGACGCCGCTGCAGACAACGACACCGCCCGCTACGTGGGCAAAGTCCAGCTCCCGGGGATCGTTGACGTACTCGTTGAAGTTCGGGAAGGAGAAGGAACCGTTACCCAGCGCCACGGTACCAGTAACATCGGTGCCGATGTAATTCCCCTCGATCAGATCACTCGAGTCTTCCTCCATGACCACGCCGGCGATCATGTTGCCCGAGATGAGATTGCGAGCGCCGGCTGTCGTACCTCCGACCGTGCAGTCCGTTGAAGCGAAACCGATAAACACTCCCGTGCCATCATTTTCAATAACGCTAACACTATTATTCACATCTGTAATAATTATTGACCCATTCATCACAGCGGTTTCACCCGTGCCATCGGTTCCGATGTAATTCCCCTCGACGAGTTCGTCAGTCGCATCGAGTTCTATGCCATAATTGAGATTCCCCGATATGATGTTTCGTGCGCCGGCAACCGTGCCCCCGAGCGTGTTGGACACGCCGTAGTCCAAGATGCCATCAGCGTTGCCCAGCGCGGATTCGCCGGTGGCATCGGTGCCGATGAAATTCCCCGCGACGAGATCGTCTGTCGCGGATAGCTCAATGCCATAACCCTGATTGGCGGAGACGATGTTGCCTGCGCCTGCGCTCGTGCCCCCGATCGTGTTGGACTGGCCCCCAGCGTCGATGCCGTCCAAGGCGTTGCCCAGTCCTTTTTCACCGGTGGCATCGGTGCCAATCAAGTTGCCCTGCGCGAGGTCGTCGTTGGAACCCATTACCAACCCGGTCGAGTTGTTGCCCGAGATGAGGTTCCCGGCGACGATATTCGCGCCGCCGACCGTGCCGGATCCGGAATCGATCTCGACGCCGACCCAGTTGCCAAGCGCGACCGAACCGGTGACATCGGTGCCGATATAGTTGCCGGCGACGACATTGCTGGTTGACCCGGAAATCAGGACACCCGCGTCGCCGAGCCCATCATTGTCCGCCGCAGGAGCTGCGCTGCTGGCCGCGATCACGTTCCTGGCTGTCGCCGCCGTGCCCCCGACGGTATTGCCGCCGGAACCAGTGATGTAAACTCCTCCGCTTGCGTTGCCCAGGGCCAACTTCCCCGTGGCATCGGTGCCGATCAGGTTCCCCGCGACGAGGTTCTCGGATACCCCCGTAATGAAGACGCCGTAGCCGGCATTACCCGAGATCATATTGCCGGATCCGCTCGTCGCGCCGCCGATCGTGTTTGCCGCGGAACCGTTGGAGATATCAACGCCGTTCAGGTTGCCCAGCGCAACGGAACCGCTGATATCGGTGCCGATATAATTGCCTTCAACAACGTTGCCCAGCGACTCGTAGACATTAACTCCGGCGTAGGCGGCGGAGGCGTTGCCGGAGATGATATTTCTCGCCGCCGGGGAGGTGCCCCCGATGGTGTTGCCAGCGGCGTTCCAAAGGTACACTCCCCCGTCGGTGTTGCCCTGCGCGACCGTGCCGGTAGCGTCGGTGCCGATCAGGTTGCCTTCAATGACGTTTCCGGCCGAACTGAAGACCAGGATTCCCGAGTAGCCGTTGCCGGAGAGCAGGTTGCCTCCGAAGGACGGACCGATGCCCTGAGTCGAGGCGGCGCCAATGGTGTTTCCCGACGACTCAACGTCGATGCCATATTCTCCGTTGCCGGTGATGGTGTTACCCGTGATGAGTGCGTCGCCACCATTGACAACGATCCCCGAACCGCTGAACCCGGTGATGGTCAAGCCCTGGACGATGTCTCCAGGCGCGTCGAGGTCGAGACCGTCCCCCGAGACGGCGTCCAGGGTGAGCGGGCCGTCGATCGTGACATCATCGCGAGTGATCGCCGGCAGCGGAGATTGAAGCGAGATCGTGCCAAAGTCAATGCTGGTCGAAAACGTGATGAGAGCTCTTCCAATAGATGACACAAAATCATTGGCCTGGTCGATCGCGTCGCGCAACGATCCGGGGCCTGAATCGTTCAAATTCGAGACCGTGAACGCCTGGGAAGTCTGGTCGATGTCGAGCAAGTACGCGTGGGTTTGACCGTTGATCGTACCGACACCGACGACCTGCCCCTCATTATTGATGGCCGTCGCCGTGCTCAGGGTCCAACCCGAATTCGGCGGCAGGAACGTACCGAGGGCGATCGGATCTCCATTCTCCCAGAGTACCGGATAAGAACCATTTGTGCCGACCACCTGCCCCATGTTGTTGATGCCATCGGCAACGCCGGGCCCGAGGTTGGTCATCCCCCCGTCGGAGTAGAGAAAGGCGTCTTCTTGAAGAACATTCTGGATCCCGCCGCTGGGTCCTAGACCGACTGTTTGTCCGACAATCTCTCCGGAGTCGTTGATGCCCAAAGCCGTAGTCCTGGCGACGGTCGCGAGAAACGACTTCAGCGTGTTCATCGTGCCACCGCTGAAAGCGCTCGTGCCCGAGTCGCCGACCACCTGTCCATTATTGTTGATGCCTGTGGCTACGGAGATACTGCCAGGTAGTGTGCCGAGGCCCATCAAGGAACCGCCGCTGTACAGGAAAGCCTGCGCGACGGCTCCGACAGCGGCTTCGCCGACCACCTGTCCGGAGTTGTTGATTGCGTTGGCCCCAGCGGTCGTTCCGCCCTGGAAGGTGCCGAGGTTGGTCCACATACCCGAGCTATCCAGGTAGGCGTTCCCATCCCCGGGCGTATTTGTGTAAACAGTCACGGCCACCTGGCCCGAGTTGTTTATTCCCGTGGCCGTACTTTCGAGGAAGCTAGACGGGACCGCGAGCGGCTGTATTCCCTGTACGCTGTTGTTCCATATGAACGCATCTTCCGATCCAGTTGCTGTTTGCGAAGTACCGACTACCTGTCCGAGGTCGTTGATGGCGTTGGCCTGACTCGTGCTTCCGCCGAGTGTGCCCAGGTCATAAATCATGGAAGCGAGAAGCTCGCGCTGCTCCAGTATCTCAAGGGAGGGCCCTCGCTTCGTCGGCATCCGCCTCTTCGGTCGCGTGGCGCGAGTGCGGTGCGTCATTGTTGCGGGCTCCTGGTCGAATTGGCCTGAGAATCTGACATCCCCTATCTGGTAGCTCCCCAAACGTCTCCAGCGACGGCCAAAAAAGTTGGCGAATCGCCTCAGGCGCAAGGATTGTGCAGATCGGCTCCGATCCATGCTTGAAATCACTCGCGATGTCGCCGAGAATGTCCCTCTTGGTGGATGGATGTGCGTGACCGGTTGGGCGACGATCGATGTGGATGAGCCAGTCATGGATTTCGACGCAACGTTCGACGAGGTAATGCGGCGAGTGCGAGCAGGTGACGGCGCGGCCGAGACGGCATTGTTCGAGCAGTACGTTCGCCGTCTGATCGCCCTGGCCGCCCGCCAGTTCGACGCGAGCCTGCGCGACCGGGCGGACGTCGAGCTCGTCGTCCTCTCGGCCTGCAAGAGCTTCTTCCTTCGCAACCGGCGTGGGGAGTTCCAGGTGGACGACTGGAGCGAACTCTGGTCGGTGCTGGCCATGATCACGTTGCGTAAATGCGCCAAGCGGCTCAGGCATCTCCGCGCGGCCCGGCGCGACGCCGGCCGCGACGTCGGCTGGCCGGGCGGCGATGACGACCCGTCCTACCTTCTTGATCGGACCCCGACGCCGGACGAAGCGGCGATCCTCAACGACACCGTCGTGACGTTGTTCCAGGCCATGTCGCCGGATGACCGGCCCATCGTCGAGCAAATCCTGATGGGCTACACGGCCCAGGAGGTGGCGGCGCAGCTCGGCTGCTCGGAGCGTACAGTCCGCCGCGTGCGCCAGCGGCGCAGCGCCGACTCGAACGATTGGGCGATTCCCAGGAGACCGGCTGGCAAGGAACGAGAACAGCGGATTAGATCGCGTCTTCACCCCCGGGGCCGCGCCGAAAAAAACCGGGCTCGACGTAGGCCGCGACCGAGCTGTGCAACGTAAGAGGACCGCGCGATGCCTTCGCAGGAACGGACCGCACGCGAACTGGAGAGCGCCGATTGGGAAGGAGTGCAGGAGATCGTCCGCGCCTACAGGCAAGCCGTCGACCGTGACGAGCAGCCCGCGCTCGAAGCGTTTGTGGCCCGGGCGAATGGAAACCGCGGAGCCGCTCTCTGTGAGCTGATCCACGAGGAGATGGAATTCCGGATCAAGACCGGCGAGTCCTTCAGCCTGGCTGCGTACCTCGAGCGCTTTCCCGAGATCGCCGATGATCCCCGCGCCCTCGACGAGCTGGCGGCGGCCGAGTCGGCGTTGCGCCGGCGCATGGCGCCGGAGCTGCCGGAAGGCTCAAGCAACCCCGGGAAAAACGGCCCTCCCGCGGAGTCGCCGGGCCGTATCGGCCGGTACGAGCTTCAGGACGTGATCGGACAAGGGGCCTTCGGCCTGGTCTACCGTGCGTGGGACACCGAGCTGTTGCGCGTGGTGGCTCTTAAGCGGCCTCGGGCCGGGGCGCTCGAAGGGGCTGGGGCGGTCGATCGATTCCTGCGCGAAGCCCGCAGCGCGGCCGGGCTCAAGCACCCGCACATCGTGTCGGTGCACGACGTCGGCCAGGTCGATGGAGTGCCATTCCTGGTCAGCTCGCTGGTGGAGGGGCAAAACCTCGCCGAGGTGCTGGCGGAGCGACGCTTCCCGTTTCGCCAGGCCGCCGGGTTGGTCGCGTCGCTGGCCGAGGCGCTCGAGCATGCCCATGGTCTCGGCGTGATCCACCGCGACGTGAAACCTTCGAACGTCCTGATCGACGGCGACGGGCGAGCCTTTCTGACGGACTTCGGTCTGGCCAGGAACGATGCCGGCGCGGCCACCCTGACGATCGAGGGCCAGTTACTCGGAACGCCGGCCTACATGGCTCCCGAGCAGGCGCAGGGGCAGACGAAAAAAGTCGATGCGCGGGCCGATGTCTACGCGCTGGGGGTCATCCTTTACGAAATGTTGACCGGCACGCGACCTTTCGTCGGTGCGCCGCAGATGCTGCTGGTGCGCATAGTGGACGAAGACCCGCGTCCGCCGCGGCGGCTCGACGACACCATTCCGCGCGACCTGGAGACGATCTGCCTGAAGTGTCTGCGGAAATCTCCCACGGAGCGATACGCCGGGGCCGCCGCGCTGGCTCTTGACCTCAGAAGATACCTTGCGGGTGAGCCGATCCTGGCACGACCGATCTCAACGCGGGAGCGGGTGGCCCGATGGGTGCGGCGGCGGCCGGCGACGGCCGCGCTCTTGGCCTTGTGCACGGCTTCGGCGCTCGGGCTGGCCGCGAGCTGGGTCTGGCAGGTCGAGCGGGAGAGGCGACACGCACGAGTGTCGGTGCTCGTATCCCGTCAACACGCGGAAGTACTCCGACGTGAGGCCGAGAGTATGCGGCGGCACCTTTATGCCGTCGGGGTCGGGCGTGCTTACGATGCCTGGCAATCGTCCCACGTCGAGCAGGCGCGGCAATTCCTGATTGAACAAACGCCGCGACCGGGAGACTCGGACCTGCGGGGGTTTGAATGGGACTACTTGTGGAAACTCTGCGACCGCGATCTCACGCTGCGCGGCCACCACGGAAAGATCATGAACCTGGCGTTCTCGCCGGACGGCCTGGTACTGGCAACAGCCAGCGATGACCATACGATCAAACTCTGGTCGGTAGCGGACTGGAGCGAGGAGGCTACGCTGCGAGGCCACGAGCGCGCGGTGTCCGATCTGGCGTTCTCGCCCGATGGCCGCGAGCTTTGCAGCGGCAGCTTCGACGGCTCGCTTCGGCGCTGGGACGTGCGGGCTCATCGCGCCAAGGGGATCTTATGGCGGGATCAAGGGGCGATACTGTCTCTGGCACTCGCGCCGGACGGCCGGACTCTGGCGTTCTTCTCAGGCGCCGCTCACCCGAAAACTCAGACCGCCCAGATGCGTACCCTCGATCTCGTGACCAACTCGGTCGAAGCCAGCGATTCACCGTCAGCCGCCGCGATCTGGTCGCTCGCGTACGCCCCCGACGGCAAGACTCTGGCGGAAGCCGGCGGGCCAGATTTCGGGGTCCGAATCTGGGACGCAGCCGAGCTTCGGGTCGAGCGTGTCCTCGCGGGTCACAGCCGGTGGAACAGGAAACTGTGTTTTTCGCCGGTGGATCATCGTCTCGCGACCTCGAGCCTGGACGGGACACTTCGGCTCTGGGACACGGCCGCGGGCCGGGAGCTGGCCCGTCAATCGAGCTTGCCGGCGAACGTCGTTCCCGCGTTCTCGCCCGATGGCCGGATTCTTGCGTTCACATGCGACGACGAGATCCGGCTATGGGAGCTTGCCACGGGTGACGTGCAGAAGATCCCCACCGCTCATCTGGGTCCAGCACGTTCGCTGGCTTATTCACGTGACGGGAGGATACTCGCCAGCGGAGGAGAAGACGGCACAGTGCGCCTATGGGACACCAAGAGTCGGCGACCCGTGGCGGCCTGGAGGAATCATCGAGTTGGCACAACGATCGCCGAGGGGCCTGGGCCGGATTCCATCAGTTTCGCTGAATCCCAGGATATGCCCTTTTGCGTTTCGGTCGCGCCCGACGGGCGTTCGTTCGCGGCGGGGAGCAGCGACGGCTCGGTCGAGATCTTTGATGCACGGTCGGGTGCCGTTCGGATTCGACTGCCCCGCCGCAAAGGCCACCCGATCCAATCGCTGGTCTTTTTTCCCGACGGTCTTACGCTCGCGGTGGCCTTCAATCAAGAGTCGATCCGATTGTACGACGCGATGACCGGACGCGAGCGGCTTGTCCTTGCCCAAACCGACCAACCTCCGCGGGTCTGCTGGTCCCTCGCGCTCACACCGGACACGCGGTTCATGATCGCAGGAAAAGGCATGCAGGGAGAGCCGGGGCGAGTGGTCACCTGGGACCTTTCGACCGGGCAGATTCAGTCTGTCCTCCGAGGCCACGCCGACTACGTCCGTGCCGTGGCCGTCTCGCCCGAGGGCGACATCCTCGCCACCGCGAGCGGCGACGAGACGATCAAGATCTGGGACCTCGCGGCAGGGTCAGAACGGGCATCATTCGAGGGCCATCAGGGTCAAGTCTTTTGCCTTGCCTTCAACCCGACGGGTGAATTGCTCGCTTCCGGATCCGATGATGACACGGTCCGGCTCTGGGACATGGGGCGCGGTGGGGAGGTCGCGACCCTGCGTGGGCATGTTGGGGCGGTTCATTCGGTCGCCTTCACGCCGAATGGCGCGCGGTTGGCCTCGGCCAGCCGCGACGGTGCGATTTTCCTCTGGGACGTCGCGACCCGGCGCCAGGTCGGCAACCTGTCCGGGCACACGATGCGCGTCAACGACGTCAAGTTCTTTCCCGACGGCCGCACGCTGATCTCCGCGAGCGTGGATCGGTCGATCCGCTTCTGGCGCGGAAATCCCATCAATCGGAATCAGCCTTGAGGTTCAAGGAGGTCCACTACACCGACTTGGGCCCTGACTACTTTGACAAGCTCAAGCTCAAGGCCGAGCAGTTTCGGCGCTATCTGGTCAAGCGCCTGGAAAGTTTGGGCTACGTCGTCACGCTCGAGCCGAAGGACCACACAGCCTAGCGGCGAGAAGAAGCCGCGGAAATCGCGAGGGGCCAGCGGTCATTTGTCCCTTCTCCCATCTTTTGGTGGGAACGGAGACTCCCTTGGCATCACCGCACCCCTGCCGCTAAGTTTTCGGAGCAGATGAGTTGATCTGATCAGATCTGGCCGAGTCGCGATTGGTTTAGACGACGACAGGGATTCTTGAGCTACGCCCCGGGGATGGTCCGGTAGCGGACCGGTCGCGGGGCGTTTTTGGTTTGCGCCGGGCGGAGTCTCACGCGATGGGGGTGGCTCGCGTCGGGCTAGACGCGTGAGCTACTCGGGAGTCAGGGCGAAGGCCTTGGCGAATTTGACAGTTGGTGGGATTGCGAGGATTGAGCCGGTTCTAACGCGGGATTATTTTCTTAAAAAATGGAGTTATCTTGCTATTCCAGTAGAAATGTCCCATATATTAGATTGACAGGGCAAATTGGGCACCGTGCGTCAGCCAGGACGGTCGTCCGTGCTGGGGCGTCCGGGTGTCGATCGATTCCCTGTTGTGGCGGACTGCAATGACTTGTCCATGCCGGTTTTTTGGCTCGTTTGTGTGGCGAACCGTCGCGGGTGTGATCGTGCCCTTGCTACGTTTGAACCAGGCCGCGGGTCGTGCGGTTCCGTCGACCGTCGATTGCGTATCAGGGATAGCGTCGGGGCGTGGGCCGGGGATGGCAAGCGCGCGAGGTGTTCTTGGTTTTTCGTACCACTGGGTACCAATTCGTGCCAAAACTAGAGAACAGAAGAACAGAGAATGAGCACGCGGACGCGACTCGCGCTTTGAATTGTCCAGGGCTTGGCCGGCGGCAAAACGGCGCGAGCCACCGGGGTTACCAAGACGACGGTCTGCCCGCACATATTTATCTCTCGTTCTTTAACTACGTGGTCGATCGCGGGCGGGGTTTCTGGACGCTCGGGCGACGGAGAGGGTCATGGTAATGCGATGAGTGAGCAGCAGGGTGCGGCGGTTGTTGGAATGAACGATGAGCGAGCTTCGACCCGCAACGGTTCGCGATTCAACGCGATCAAGCATGGGCTCACGGCGAAGACGCCGGTTTTGCCGGGGGAAGATCCGGCGGAGCTTCAGGCGAAGATCGATGCTTATAAAGCCAAGTATCAGACGCGAGACGAGGTCGAGGGAGGCCTGGCCGAGATGGCGGCGATGGCGTGCTGACAGGCCAAACGGGCCAACCGATTGGAGACCGTCCGGCTGACGTGCGATATTGTGACGCGCCCGGATGCCGATGCGCTTCGCACGGGGAATGAAGTCGCGGGGCTCGGTCGTCGCTTGTTGTTCGACCGCCGCGGGCCCTGGCAGCTTTTTCCGTCCCGAGACTATGAGCACAAGCAGCCGCGGACCTCGGATTCGGGGGAGCCTGTTGACCCCGATCAGCCGGCGGTGATCGTGCGCGAGCTTGAATCAACCCCCGAGGGCTGCGGCTGGCTGCTGGATTGGTGATTCGAGCTGAGGAAGCCGATCGAGAACGAGAGCGAGGATGGATCGGGCTGGCTTTCGTGTCAGAAACTCACAGCCATTCGCCTGCTCGGCAAGCAGCCGCTCGATGCCATTTGTGATCCCGAGGTGGCCATGGTGTTCCTCGCGAGCCACGCCATCAGTCCGAATTTTGCGACGGCTTTTCACGAGCTTCGGTGCGAGATCCATTATGATCAGGTTGAGAATTTTGAGGGCGAGCTCGACCGGGACGAGTGGCTGGCAATCACTCCGGCCGATACCGCGGCCGGGCGGAAGGCGCTCTTGGAGATCGTCGACAAAGCGATTGACCGGTTGCTGAGGCTCCAAGCCGAGCGGAGGGAAGTCGCCGACTTCCTCGAGGAGGTTCAGTGCAATCTCCCGAGCCACGAGGAGCGCAAGACGATGGCACAGATTCAGCGCCATCGGGAGAATGCCAATCGACTGGTGGTGCGGAACATTGAGGTGATTGAAAGGGCGCGACGGTATGAGGCGGAAGGGTGGGGGAAGGCCCGGCGGGAACGCGAGAAACTGAAAGAGCAAGCACGACGCGGGCGTATGATCGATGAGCGGTTTGTGATCGACGAGCATGGGACCATTCACGATGCTCAGGGCTATGACGGCGACCTTGAGGCAGGACTGGCTCGCTGGGAGGCGAGGAACGGGCGGCAGCCTTGTGAGGATCCTTATTTTCGTGCGCAGGGCGCTGGCGGCGGGAGCTACAGCCATGGCATTCCGAATGGTGCGGGCGCGAAGCCAGAACACTTGCAGAGCCAGGGCCATCCAAGCCGCACTTGCGGAGACAGTGCCACCCTACCCGCAACTTCGGCGGACGGCACACGGAGTGTGCCTGCTACACCTGACCAGTGGCAGGGCCAGTGCCACGCGGAGCAGAGCCCGGGCCACACCGTGCAGAGCCAGAGCCTCACGAAGGCGGAAATCGAGGACGCGGGCACCGAATCCGGACAGGTTGGGCGGAGCGATTCCGTTCCCTTAACCCTTACAGAGAAAGAGCCCGCGACAAAAATACAAAACGAAATCGTGGACGACGAACGAAGCGAGGCTGCGGGCAACGCACCGATCGAAGCTTTGGCGGCCGGTCGACACGAAGGGGGCGAGACAGACTGCCAGGAGGACGCCGGCGGTGATGATCTACGGGCGCCTTCGGGCGAAGAGGGTTGTGTTTTGCCGCCTCGGGCGCCGGAGCCGGTTTCCAGGCGGGAGAGACGGCGGCGGCGACGGGACATGGCGAGGAACGAGTTTGAGCGCCGGCGCGGGGTGTTTCCGAACGAACCCGATGTTTCGGTGGGCGAATCGTTCCAGGGGCTGACGCACCCTGGCTACGTGCGGTCGCCCCCCTCCGGGGGCTGAAAACGTAAGGTCGAGGGTCTGACTTTCACGGCCGGGCGGTGCGAATCAAATCGGCGAGCCGATCCACCTTGGCTTCCAGTCGATCCATGCGGCGAATGAGATCGTGGAGCGTCTTGCCAGAATCATCACGCTCCGCCTCCGCCAGCGATCGCGGGATCCTGGCGATCCAATAATTCAGCCGGGCGATTTCTACGCCGTTTTTCAAGTAGAGTCGGTTCCAGCCTTCGACCTGTTCCGTTTTGCGTGCACGCATTTCTTCCACCCTTTTCCTCTCCTCTATGAACTGCTCCTCGGTGAGGGCAGGCCTCTCTCCCAGCAAGGGGTGTTCAACCTCGTCGAGCCAGGCCAACCCTCGCTGGATTCGCGTCCGGAGGCCGTCGTTTTCAAGCTCGAGAAGCTCGACCTTCGCTCGCAAGGTGCCGGCTTCCTCGGCGGCGCGTTCCTCTTCGACGGCGGTGGCGGCGGGGGCTGTGAAAACGGCACCGGCGGTGCCGGCGAAGGGATCACTTGCGGGCTGGCGCCGAGCTATCTTCGTCGCGGCGTTCGGCGCCTGGGCACCAACGTCGCCCGCTGGCTGGGCCGCTTTCTTCGCCGGCTCCTGGACTGCCATCAGGGCCGTTGCCGCGGACGCCACGCCGAGAGTTGTAACGGCGAGCACCAGACCGGCCGTTCTCAGTTTTTCGATGAACATGGTAGAAAGGGCTCCGTTCACGAGATGGTGAAGTTGATTGGGGATTGGACCGGCCAGGAGAGCGAGCGTGGACCGCAACAACGGGCCAGGCACGGCTTTTTCTCGCGCTGGACGCGCCGCGACGTCTTGGCGGGAGATCGCCTCGGGAATGACCATTCCGCGGCGGAGGAGTCTGCCGCGAAGAAGGTCTCGGCCCCGCGCCAGGCGACCGTGCACGGTTCCAAGTGGCCAGCCGAGTTGTTGAGCGGCTGCATCGTGCGATTCCTCGTTCACGCAGCACAACACGATCGGCAGCCGGTATTTCTCGGGCAGGCGCTGGATCTCGTCGTGGACGACCGCCAGGTCTTCGGCTTGCGCCGGATCTTCCCCGACACGCCTTCCTTCGAGCTCGCCGGGGAGACCTTCGGCCCGCCGTCGCCTCCGCGTTCGGGACGCGACCCGATGCGCTACTCCGTAGAGCCAGGCCGCGAGCCTCTCAGGCTGCTTGAGGCCGCCGGCTTTCTGGACCAGGACCAGAAACGTCGCCTGGAACGCATCGTCCATGTCATTGGGGTCGCGGAGAGTCTGGCGGCAGACGGAGAGGACCATCGGGCCATGCCGGGCAACGATCGCCTCGAACGCGACCGGGTCACGCCGCTCGACAAATCGCGCGAGCACCTGGCGCTCGGAGAGCCCGGCGACCGTCCCCGGGTCGACGAGCCGCTCAAGTCCCCGGGCGACCGCGGCGCCGCATGTTCGATTCATCCGTCAGCCTCCCGAAACCTCGTACCATCTCACTACTGCGCGAATTGTAGCGTTGGCATACAACTTTCTGGAAAAAACGGACAAGTTGCGCGAGCGGACCGGCGCGAACAAAGCGATGGGGGCGCCCTTATCATCATCTGATCTCCCGCGGCGAGAGTTGGGCGGACTCGACGAGACGGCGAGTACTTGGCCTATGCAAAGTTTTACGGGGCAACCTCTTGACTCATCGAACCGGCCGTCACTAGTATTAGCTTTCTTGATAAGAGGTTGTGCGCAGTATCAAATAAACGCCGATAATTGCTGTGTCGTGTCGCTCCGCGCAAGGCGAATCCCTTGGCGGAGCGAAGGGCCTCAATGGGCGTGCACTGAGAGTCCGATGCAGTTTGAATCCCTCAAAATCTTCTGCGATGTGGTGCGCACGGCGAGCTTTTCGCGCGGGGCGGTCGAGAACGATATTTCTCAGTCGTCGGCGAGCCAGGCGGTCCAGCATCTAGAGGAGCGGCTGGGGCTGAAGCTGATCGATCGCTCGAAGCGCCCGCTGGTTCTGACACAGGCGGGGAGGGTGTACTACGACGGCTGCCGCGATCTGGTCGAGCGGTACCAGGAGCTCGAGCACCGGGTGCAGGCGCTCGACGATCTGGAAACGGTGGCCGGCACGGTGGGGGTGGCCGCGATTTACTCCGGTCTGCACAGCATGAGCCAGTACGTCAAGGCTTTCGAGGAGCGGTACAACCACGCCAGTGTGCGGCTGGAATACCTTCATCCCAAGCGAGTGGTCGAGCGGGTGACCTCCGGCGAGGCCGAGCTGGGCTTGCTTTCCTACCCCAAGAAGTGGCCCGAGCTGACGGTGCGGACGTGGCGGGAAGAGACGATGGTCCTGGCGGTCGACCCGGCACATCGCCTGGCGAACCGCACGAGCGTGCCCGTGTCCGAGCTTGACGGCGAGCCGTTCATCGCGTTCGACACCGAGCTCGGGATCAGAAGGGCCATCGACCGCTTCCTGCGCAGGCACGATGTGGCGGTCAACGTTGTTCTTGAATTCGACAATATTGAAACCATCAAACGTGCGATTGAAGTGCCCACCGGAATCTCCATCTTGCCGGAACCCTCCCTGGCACACGAAGTCAAGGCGGGGACGCTCAAGGCGATCGTGATCGAGGGGCTCGATCCGAGCGATCGCCTGACGCGGCCGCTGGCCATCATCCACCGGCGGCAGGCGTGCCTCGAGCGCCCCGCCGCCAAGTTTCTTGAACTCTTGATCGGACAAGACGTCACGGCAAACGGCGTGACGGCGACCTAGGTCGCGATCAAAAGCACCGGTGGCCGGCTCTTCTTCCGGTGGATAGCCGCGCCAGGGTGCGAAACCCTCCTCACGGGCCATTTTTGCCGGTAAGCAGGACCCCAAGACATGCATGCAGGCCTACCCGCAGCCCAGGGTCTCTACGACCCGAACAACGAACACGACAGCTGCGCCGTGGGGTTCATCGTCAATTTGAAAGGGCGGAAATCGCACCAGATCGTGCGTGACGGCATCACCGCGCTCGAGAACATGAGTCACCGCGGTGCATGTGGATGTGAAAATAATACGGGCGATGGCGCCGGTCTCTTGATCCAGATTCCGCACGACTTCCTCGTTTCGCGGTGTCAGCAGCTGCTCGATCGCGCTGCCGGAGCCCGGCAAGCTACGGCGTGGGCGCATTCTTCAGCTCGCGTGACCCGGCGGCCGAGCGGCGCGGGCAGGAGCTGTTCCAGGAGCTGGTGGCCCAGGAAGGGCAAAGCTTCCTGGGATGGCGGCGGATCGAGACCGATTCATCATCCCTGGGAGAGAGCGCCCGGACGGTCGAGCCGCGGATGTGGCATGCCTTCGTGGGCCGCGGGCCGCGGTTCGACCATGCCGAGAGGTTCGAGCGCAAGCTCTACGTCATCCGCAAGCGATTCGAGAGCGAGGTCGCGCAAGGCCGGGCTCGACGATCACAAGTATTTTTATTTCTCCAGCCTTTCGTGCCGGACCCTGGTCTACAAGGGAATGCTCACGAGCGCCCAGCTCGGCCATTACTTCGCCGACGACCTGGGCGACCCGCTGCTCTCCAGCGCGATGTGCATGGTTCACTCGCGGTTTCTCCACCAACACGTTTCCGAGCTGGCAGCTTGCGCATCCCTACCGGATGATCTCGCACAACGGAGAAATCAACACGCTGCGGGGCAACATCAACTGGATGCGGGCCCGGGAGGCGCTCTTCGCCTCGGACCTGTACGAGCCGGGCGACTTGAAGAAGATCAAGCCGATCATCCGCGAGGGGCTTTCCGATTCGGCCTGCCTCGACAATGCCGTCGAGCTGCTGGTGCGGTCCGGCTACAGCCTGGCGCACGCGATGATGATGCTCATTCCCGAAGCCTGGGAAAACAACCACACGATGGCGCAGGAGAGGCGCGACTTCTACCGCTATCATAGCTGCCTGATGGAGCCGTGGGACGGGCCGGCCTCGGTGGCCTTCACCGACGGCCGCTCGATCGGCGCCGTGCTCGACCGCAACGGGCTGCGGCCCAGCCGCTATGTCGTGACCGACGACGACCGGGTGATCATGGCCTCGGAGGTCGGAGCGCTCGACATCGCGCCGGAATCGATCGTCTCCAAGGGACGGCTCGAGCCCGGCAAGATGTTCCTGGTCGATCTCGAGGAAGGGCGGATCATCGACGACGAGGAGCTCAAGCTCCGGGTGGCGCGGTGCCAAGCCGTACGGCCAGTGGCTCAAGGAGAACATGGTCTCGCTGGCCGATCTGCCGGCGGCGCCACGGGGGCCCGGGCCCGATCACGACACGCTCCTGAACCGCCAGATCGCCTTCGGATACACGATTGAAGACCTCAAGTACATCGTCGGCCCGATGGGCGAGAATGGCGAAGAGGCGATCGGCTCGATGGGAACGGATACGCCGCTGGCGGTTCTTTCCGAGCGGGCGCAGCCTCTTTTCAACTACTTCAAGCAGCTTTTCGCGCAGGTGACGAACCCGCCGCTGGATGCGATTCGCGAAGAGCTGGTGACCTCGGTCTTCACCGGCGCCGGTGCCGAAGCGAACCTGCTCGATCCCGGCCCGGAGAACTGCCGGCAGATCGCGCTCGAGACGCCGATCCTCGACAATGACGAGCTGGCGCGGCTGAAGCAGCTCAAGAACTGGCGCGGCTTCACGACGCGGACGCTCCAGATGCTTTTCCCGGTGGCGGAGCGAGCCGCCGGAATGGCCTCGGCCTTGCAATCGCTGATCGAGCAGGCCTGCGAGGCGATCGAGCAGGGGGCCAGCCTGATCGTGCTTTCGGACCGCGGCGTGACTGTGGACATGGCACCGATTCCATCGCTGCTGGCGTGCTCGGGCCTGCATCACGAGATGGTGCGCCGCGGGCTGCGCGCCAAGGCCGGGCTGGTGATTGAATGCGGCGATGTGCGCGAGGTCCATCATTTCGCACTCCTTCTGGGTTATGGCGCGGGCACGATCAATCCGTACGTCGCGTTCGAGACGCTCGACGACATGATCCGGCAGGGGCAGATCAGCGGCATCGACCACGACGAGGCCGTCTACCGCTACCGCAAGGCGATCAAGAAAGGCGTGGTGAAGGTGATGTCCAAGATGGGCATCAGCACCATTCACTGTTATCGCGGCGGTCAGATCTTCGAGGCGATCGGTCTCAACGAGGATTTCGTCCGGCGCTATTTCGACAAGACCGCCACGCGAGTGGGAGGCGCCGGCATCAATGAGATCGCCGAGGAGACGCTTTATCACCACCACCGCGCGTTCGCGAATCGCGAAGCCCGGGTGCCCGGGCTCCTCGACGGCGGGCAGTATCAGTGGCGCCGCGACGGCGAATATCACCTGTTCAACCCCGAGACGGTCTTCCGGCTGCAGCACGCGACTGCCGCGGGCCGGTATGACATCTTCAAGAAGTACACGACGCTGATTGACGAACAGAATGAGCGGCTCTGCACGCTGCGGGGGCTCTTTGCGTTCAACCTCGACAAAGCCCTACCAGTGCCGATCGCGGAGGTGGAAGACGCACGGGAGATCATGAAGCGGTTCGCCACCGGCGCCATGAGCTACGGCTCGATCTCGGCCGAGGCGCACGAGACTCTGGCGATCGCCATGAACCAGATCGGCGGCAAGTCGAATACGGGCGAGGGGGGCGAAGACCCTGCGCGGTATCTCGACAATCGCCGCAGCAAGATCAAGCAAGTGGCATCAGGGCGGTTCGGCGTGACGAGTGCGTATCTGGTGAGCGCCGACGAACTTCAGATCAAAATGGCGCAAGGGGCCAAGCCCGGGGAAGGGGGCCAGCTTCCCGGCAAGAAGGTGTGGCCGTGGATCGCCAAGGTGCGCTACTCGACACCGGGCGTGGGCCTGATCAGCCCGCCGCCGCACCATGATATTTACTCGATCGAAGACCTGGCGCAGTTGATTTTCGACCTGAAGAACAGCAATCCGCAGGCGCGAATCAGCGTGAAGCTGGTGGCCGAGACGGGTGTGGGAACGGTGGCGGCGGGGGTGGCCAAGGCGCACAGCGACGTGGTGCTGATCAGCGGCCACGACGGCGGCACTGGCGCCAGCCCGCTAACCTCGCTCAAGCATGCCGGAATTCCCTGGGAGCTGGGGCTGGCCGAAACACAGCAAACGCTGATGCTCAACAAATTGCGCGACCGGATCATCGTGCAGACCGACGGCCAGTTGAAGACAGGACGCGACGTGGTGATCGCCGGGCTCCTGGGTGCCGAGGAGTTCGGGTTCGCGACCGCGCCGCTGGTCGTGATGGGGTGCATCCTGATGCGAGTGTGCCACCTCGATACGTGCCCGGTGGGAATCGCCACCCAGAACCCGGAGCTGCGTGAGAAATTCCGCGGCAAGGCCGAGCATGTCGTCCGCTTCTTCGAGTTCATCGCCCAGGAAGTGCGCGAGCTGATGGCGCGGCTGGGCTTCCGCAAGTTCGACGAGCTGGTGGGGCGCTGCGACTTGCTGGAGATGCGGCGGGCGCTGGACCATTACAAGGCCAAGGGGCTCGACTTCAGCAAGATCTTGCTTCGTCCCGATGTGCCCGGAGCTGCATGCCGGCGAATGATTGCACAGGACCACGGGCTTGAGTCAACGCTCGACCGGACCACTTTGGTGCCCGACTGCATGCCGGCCCTGGAGCGGGGCGAGCCGGTGGTACGCGAGTATCCGATCCGGAACATCCACCGCACGGTCGGCACGATCCTGGGAAGCGAGTTGACGCGCCGGCACGGTGGCGAGGGGCTTCCGGACGGCACGATCTCGCTCAAGTTCAACGGCACAGCCGGTCAGAGCTTTGGCGCGTTCTTGCCGCGAGGGATCACGCTGACGCTGGAGGGTGACGCGAATGACTACATCGGCAAGGGGCTCTCGGGCGGGAGGATCATTGTGTATCCGCCCAAGTGCTCGCGGTTTGTCCCGGAGAAGAACGTGTTGATCGGCAACGTGGCGCTCTATGGCGGGACGGCAGGCCGGGCCTTTTTCCGCGGCCGGGCCGGCGAGCGGTTCGCAGTGCGGAATAGCGGAATCCTGGCTGTTGTTGAAGGCGCGGGCGACCACTGCTGTGAGTACATGACCGGTGGCGTGGTTCTGGTGATCGGACCGACGGGCCGCAATTTCGCGGCGGGGATGAGCGGCGGCCGAGCGTTCGTGCTCGATGAATCGCACGACTTCCCCCGGCGCTGCAATCTGGAAATGGTCGATCTCGAGCCGCTGGCCAAGGCGGACGACATCGAGCTGGTGCGCGACCTGCTGACCCAGCATGCCGTGTGCACCGGGAGCACGGTCGCCATGCGGCTGCTCAAGGACTGGGAGCTTGCGGTGAGAGCCTTCGTCAAGGTCATGCCGCTTGATTACCGCCGGGTGCTCGCGGAGCAGAATCCAGCCGTTGCGGCGCGGCCGGACCCGATCTCGCTCGAAGCGTGGTGGCAAGAGCGTTACCCGGGCCATTTGCGAACAAACGGCCACACCCAATCGGTGACCGAGCGGCCGATGATGCTGGAGGTGAGCCGTGGGTAAGCCGACGGGCTTTCTCGAACATCGCCGGGAGCTGCCCTCGCGGCGGCCGGTCGCGGAGCGGGTCTCCGACTACCTCGAAGTCTACCAGCCGTTCTCGGTCGAGAAGCTGCGGGCCCAGGGCGCTCGCTGCATGGACTGCGGGATTCCGTTCTGCCATCAAGGATGCCCGCTGGGAAATCTGATTCCCGACTGGAACGACCTGGTTTACAAGAACCAGTGGAAGGCCGCGATCGAGCGGTTGCACGCGACCAACAACTTCCCTGAGTTCACCGGCAAGTTGTGCCCGGCGCCTTGCGAGGCCTCGTGCGTGCTCGGCATCAACAACGACCCGGTGACGATCAAGCAGATCGAGGCGAGCATCGTCGAGATGGCCTGGAAAGAAGGCTGGATCACACCAGAGCCGGCGGTTGAAAAGACCGGCAAGAAGGTGGCGATCGTCGGCTCGGGCCCGGCGGGGCTCGCCTGCGCCCAGCAGCTTGCGCGGGCCGGCCACGCAGTGACGGTGTATGAGCGGGCGGACCGGATCGGCGGCCTGCTGCGCTATGGGATTCCGGACTTCAAGATGGAGAAGCGACACCTCGACCGGCGCGTCGAGCAGATGAAGGCCGAGGGGGTCACGTTCGTCGTCAATGCGAATGTTGGTGTTGATATTCCTGCTCAACAACTACTTGATCAGTTTGACGCTGTTTGCCTCTGCGGCGGCTCGATCCGGCCGCGGGACTTGCCGATCGAAGGGCGCAACTTCAGCGGGATCGTCTTCGCGATGGATTACCTGACGCTTCAGAACCGTCGGGGTGCAGGCGACGCGGTTGATGATACGCTTTTTATCTCGGCCCACGGTAAGGACGTGATCATCATCGGCGGGGGCGACACGGGGGCGGACTGCCTCGGCACGGTGCACCGCCAGGGATGCAAGAGTGTGCATCAGTTCGAGATAGTTCCTCGGCCGCCCGATGAGCGATCGCCGTCGAATCCCTGGCCGCAATGGTCGAACATCCTTCGCGTTTCATCAGCGCATGAGGAGGGGGGAGACCGCGAATTCTCGATCAGCACCAAGCGGTTCCGGGGCGAGAACGGACACGTGTGCGCACTTGAGACGGTGCAGGTCGAACTGAAGTCGAATAACGGCCGGATGGATTTCGTCGAGATCCCGGGGACCGAGCGGGTTTATCCGGCGAGCCTCGTGTTGCTGGCGATGGGTTTCGTAGGGCCTGAGAAACGCGGACTGCTCGAGCAACTTGGCGTGGAGCTGGACAGGGCTCTTAACGTCAAGGCGAATGAATCCAAGTCTACAAATATTCCCAAGGTCTTCACGGCCGGAGATATGACGCGCGGCCAGAGCTTGATTGTGTGGGCCATCGCCGAAGGCCGCCAGGCTGCCCGTGGAATTGATGAATTTTTGATGGGTACATCGGACCTTCCCGCGCCGCTGGCGCATGGGTGCAATTCGCGACCGTTTGTGTAGAAGGCGACCATGGGAATCGTTGCTGTTCTAACTCTCGTGGTTGGCGGATTGGTGGCCGGCGCAGCCGCGGCGGAGCAGGCGAATGGCGGGGAGGCGCGTGCTGCGCATCTCGACCTCTATGGCGACCCGCTGCCTTCGGGCGCAGTCGCGCGGCTGGGCTCGCTGCGCGATTACATCGGGTTCGAGAGCGGCGATATCGTGCTCTCGCCGGACGGAAAGCTGCTGACTGCGACTTCAGGGTATTTTTATATCCCGCTCCGGCTGTGGGACGTCTCCACCGGGCGGGTGACTCTCGAGCTCAAGCAGCTGGGTCCGCCGACCGGGGTGGCCGTGTGCATCTTGAGCGCCGCGTTCTCCCTCGACGGCAACCTACTGGCCGCAGGCGACGCCGACGGGACCGTGAGGATCGGCCGGACGGATACCGGTCAGAAAGTGCTCGAGATCCAGGGTAGTGATCCGGTCTCCGGCCTGCGGTTCTTGCCCGATGGCAAGATGCTGGCTGTGCAATATGTAGGAGGAAACACCCGGTTTCATGACATCGCCACGGGAGAACGTATCCGCAGCTTCGCCCGCGGCGATCGACTCCCGGACGGCCTTGATCAAATCTGGACTCGCTTCCTCTCCCCAAACGGCAAGCTCCGGGTTCAATTCAGCGGTGATGGCGACCGGTTGATTCTTCGTGACCTGGCGACGGGCCGGGAGATTCGTCGATTCCCCTACTTGCAGCGCTCGCGTGACCTGGTTGACGAGACATCGGAAACTCACATCGTGTTCTCCCCGGACGGCAAGCTGCTGGCTGCCGGCGACACTCCCGAGAGCCTTTGCCTCTGGAGCGTGGAGACGGGGCAGGCTTTCCGGCGGTTCGCGCATCAGGATGCAGGTCACGGGGTCGTCTTTACGCCCGACGGCAAGCGGCTGATCACAGGAGGAAGGTACTTCCGCCACCGGGACATTGCCAGTGGTCAGGAGATCCGGCGGTTTCCCCAGCAGCAACCGGTGCAATCCGTCGCCTTCGGGCCCACGGGATCGACCCTGGTCACGGCGGACGGCACGACCGTGCGCCTTTGGGAATCCTCCACGGGCCGAGAGGCCGTCCAGTTCAAAGGACATCGAGCCGCGGTGTTCGAGGTGGCCGTTGCGTCGGACGGCAAGTTCATCGCGTCGGGAGACATCGACGGAACAGTCATCCTCTGGGAATTGAGTACTGGCCGTGAGCTTCGCCGCGTCCAAGACCCGGCTCGCGTCGGGGCGTCCCGCCCGGGGGTTGAGCTGGAGGAGATCCCCACGATCGCCTTTGCGCCACTCGAAAAGACTTTTGCGGCCTCGGTCAACCGCGGCACGAGCCTCCGGGACATATTGACGGGGCGGGAGATCCTTCGCTTTCCGCGGTTCAATCGGAGCATTCGCTGCCTCGCCTTCGCGCCGGACGGTAAGACCCTGGCCGCGGTGTATGGACACGGGGTCTTTCTCTGGGAGGTGTCGACTGGACGTGAGAGGCACAAGCTCGACCATCTCGAGGTTGTTCAAGCCGTGGCGTTCAGCCAGGACGGCAAGAACCTGGCGACGATCGACTCGGTTGGCGGCTTCGGCGTGTGGAATGTCGAGACCGGACGAAGACTGCGCGACTTCCGATCAGACCGCCGGCCGGGGGAGGATGCGCCGAATGGAACAACGCTCGCCTTTCTGCCGGACGGCAAAAGCCTCGCGGCGGCGACGCTGGGTGACTCTTCCGTGCAGATCTGGGATTGCTCGACCGGTCAGCTTCGCCGTCGGCTCGAAGGCCACGTCGGCGACGTTGAGTCGATCGCCGTTTCGCCGGACGGCAAGCTGCTGGCATCGGCGAGCGATGACGGGACGACGCTCGTGTGGGATGTGGCCAAGATCGGAACGGACTGACAACCGTCCGGATCGCTGCTGCATTTGAGCCCGGCCGATTTGGCGAAGGTCCGATTATTCAGCCGGCATTACGCAACATCAGTGGCCATCTTGGGTATTGGCTGAAGAATTTGGTCCGATTATGCGGCCGTCGTTTCTAAGTACAAAGCACGTAAGCACATGACAGCGGTGACGGCGATTTTGGGGGCCTGGGGTGGGCGCACACGTTTCGTGATGGGGCGGGAGGAGTCGCGGTTGCCGTTACAGGGCGTCCGGCCACGTCCGACGTCCGCGGAACGTCCAAGCACGTGCCAGACGGGCCGCACCGAGAGAGAGAATCAGGAGTGTCTCGTTTTCTATCAAGGAGTGTACGCCATCGCGTCGGGCAGATCCGTACTGCTGATGGCCCGAACCCGGCTGCGAAAATCCGCGGACACGTTCAGAGGCTCATAGCCGTGCGTGAGCTGGATCCGCTTGAGTGCCGATCGGTGCAGGATCGCTCCGTCCTCGATCACACGCGGCCGCCCGAGTCCGAGCTTCAGCCGCCACCGGCGCGCTGCGGACTGCCAGACCTTTTTCGGCAGATATTCGACGGGCTTCCAGAGCCAGGTCAGCGAGTCATGCATCGGATCACTCCAAGGCATTCCGGAGACCGGGGGCCGATCGAGCAGCTCCTTCAGGCGAGCCTTCTCGACCGCGAGCAATGCCCCTTCCGCACCCTCGAGCATCCACGCGAACGGTTCGCGCCACAGCCCGCCTTCTGCCTCGGGATACCCGCCCCCGACATCACAGTGCACGCCCGGAAACCACTGCTGATCGAAGGTTTGACCGGGTTCTGCATCCAACAGATTCTGGCGGAAGAAGCAGCGCCGCTCGTCGATCGAGACCGCATGGCGCACCGTCTGCACACTCGGATTGGTGCGCGTGAACGGGAACGCCTTTGGGTTGTACACCCAGCCGTACGAGGAGACCGTGTCCCAGACGCCGAGGAAGTGCACCGGAAACCGCCGCTCGGGATCGCCCGGGATAGCTTCACGTGCAAACGTTTCACGGAATGAATCGCAGAGATCCCAGTAGCTCGTGCCGCCGCCTGGGCCGCCTGGACCACCGTCTCGAAGAGACGCGTACAGACGAAGCACGTACGGGACGAGATTCGTGTTGCCGCGCGGCAAGAGTCCGAGCGAATGGAGCAAGCCCGCCAGCACGCGTGCGGCGTAAGCTCCGCGGCTGAAGCCGAAGAGATACACACGGTCGCCAGGCTCCCACTCTTCCATCAAGTAGCCATAAGCTTGGCCGACCTTGCTTTGCAAGCCGGCACCAAACGCCAGGCCCATCACTTTGGACAACCACTTTTGAGATGCGGTGAACGCGTTCGGCTCCGGCAGCGTTCCGACGCCGGGGTCGTAATACAGCGACTGCTTCGTCGGATCGCGGTCAAGCACCTGAACCAGCCGGACCACATTCGTGTTGTTCGTGCCAAACTGATTGTTCGTACCGTCACAGCAGATCACGAGATTTCTTGGCATGCCGAATGGGCCTCACCGTTGTAGCCAGGTCTCTCTCCTCGCGCAATTGAGCACCAGCGAGGGCCCCGCCACTATACATGATCCGGCGCCCGACCTAGCGACCGAAATTCCGTTCTCGGACTGGCCGCGGACAAAATGCGTGTAAGGAATCGTCGCCTCTCGTGTATACCTTGAAGTGGGGAGGATGGATGAACGATTCGCCCGCGACCCGACATTCCCTGATCGTCAAGCTTCGCGACCCGGCTGATTCCGCCGCATGGAGCGAGTTCGTAGAGCTTTACGAGCCGCTTGTTTACCGGCTGGCACGGCGCAAGGGCTTGCAGGACGCCGACTCGAGAGACCTTGTCCAGGAAGTGTTTCGGGCTGTCGCCGGGGCAGTCGATCGATGGGACCCGGACCGCGGCAGCTTCCGCGGATGGATCTCTCGAATCGCACGCAACTTGATGATCAACTTTCTGACCCGAAGAGGCAATCACGTGCGCGGCAGCGGGGCCACCAGCGTTCAGGATCTCCTCGAGGCCCATCCGGCTCGCGACGAATCGGCGACGGCGGTGTTCGATGCATGAGTACAAGAGGCAGCTCTTTCAGTCGGCAGCAGCGACCGTGAAAGCAGAGTTCGCACCGGCAACCTGGCAGGCGTTCTGGCAAACGGCCATCGAGAATCGCCCGCCCGCGGCCGTCGCGCTCGAGCTCGGGCTTTCCCTCGGTTCGGTGTACGTCGCCCGCAGCCGGGTCCTGGCACGGATCCGGCGCCGCGTAGAAACTCTTGCCCAGGACTCTTTGGACGATTTGAGCGAGGTGAATCATGGCGCGGGGCTCGACCGAGTGTGACCCGGACAGGCTGAAGCTCCTGGTCGACGATCGGCTCTCGCCCGAGGACACGTTCGGCCTGGAACAGCACCTTGAGGAATGCCCACCCTGCCGCAACACGCTTGACAACCTGTTCGGCAGCGACCAGTGCCTGCAGGCCGTGCGCGTGTTCCTCGACGACGAGTCGCCCAGCGTCTTCAAGCAGCCGCCGCACACAATTGAATCACTCCATTTCCTCGCTCCCAGCGATTGGCCCGACTCGATGGGAAGGCTGGGAACATACGAGGTCAAGGGCATTCTGGGCCGCGGCGGCATGGGCATCGTGCTCAAGGCGTTTGACCCCGCGTTGAACCGGAACGTCGCCGTCAAGGTCCTGTCCGCTTCGCTGGCCGCAACGGGTGCAGCCCGGGCACGGTTCCTGCGCGAGGCGAGGGCCGCCGCCGCGGTCGTGCACGAGCACGTCGTGGGCGTCTTCGCCGTGGCCGAGGCGGCGGGATTGCCTTTCCTCGTCATGGAGTACGTCTCCGGGCGCTCGCTCCAGGACCGTCTGGACCGTGACGGCCCCCTTGCCGTCACCGAGATCCTTCGAATCGGCATGCAGACGGCCGCCGGCCTCGCCGCTGCCCATGCCCAGGGGCTCGTCCACCGCGATGTCAAGCCTGCCAATATCCTCCTGGAGAACAGTGTCGAACGAGTGCGGCTGAGTGACTTCGGGCTGGCGAAGGCCGTTGCCGACGCCGGTATTTCTCACAGCGGGGTCGTGGCCGGCACGCCGTACTTCATGTCGCCGGAGCAAGCACGCGGAGAAACCACCGATCACCGCGCCGACCTCTTCAGCCTCGGCAGCACACTCTATGCGATCTGTGCGGGCCACCCTCCCTTTCGGGCCGAGACTCCGCTCGCCGTGCTTCGCCGGGTGTGTGATGACTCGCCTCGCCCGCTCCGCGAAGTCAATCCGGACATACCGCCCTGGCTCGAGTCCCTGATCGCGCGGCTGATGGCCAAGGATCCTTCGAAACGATATCAGACGGCCGATGAGGCATTTGATGTGCTCAAGAAATGCCTTGCCCACGTCCAGCAACCGCTCTCCTCGCCGCTGCCGGCGGGGCTCGGCGCCCACTGGAAGCGGGCGGCGATCAAGAAAGCCTGGAAGCCGGTCGCCGTGCTGGCATCAATCGTCTGTGCCGGCGCGGTAATCGCTCTGACTTCCGCTTGGAGCAAGCGCGGCCCCGACCCGATTGCGAGTACGAGTTCCTCGACGTCCGCCGATCTGGTCCGGAACGAATCGTGGCCGGCGAGCCCCGCAGCCGACAAGGTCGAGCAGCTCATCGGAGAAAGCCGTCAACGGGCCGCCCAGACGGAAAACGATTTGTTGCGCCGCGAGACGGGCCCGGCAATCGATCCGATCTCAACCCGCGGCATGATTTTGTTCAATCGCGCTCAAACTCTCGAACGCGAAATCCTCTCGCGTGAACAGGCACGAAACTAGTCAAGAGTTGTTCAGATGACCCCTTTCGTTCGTTGTACGGAGCAGATCATGAAATTGAAGTACATCGTCGCGCTGTTGACTTGCCTGGGACTCGTGACGGTCGCCGCTGTCTACGCACAGCAGGATATCCGGCCGAGGGAAACAGCCAAGGCGCCCTTTGACGAACCCTATCCGCAGAAGGTGCGAAAGAGTGCGGACGCGGATCAAGGAAACCCGGATGCAGTGGCAAAGACTGCGGACGGGGATCGTATCCCGAGTAAAACCGCGTACGTGAATGACGACTTGCCTTACGGCCCGAGGCAAAACATGTTCCGCCCTCAGGCGTCATGGTACACCGCTTCCGACGGCCTGCAACACGAAATGTCACAGGCTGAATCTGCGCTTTCACAAAAGGCGGATGAGCTGAAGAAGATGCTCGAGCGAGCCAACGGCGATAACCAGCGAGCCGAGATCCGGACCAAGCTTTCCAAGACGCTGGCCGATCAATTCGACCTCAGGCAGAAGCGGCACAACGCGGAGATCGATACTCTCGAACGCCAGGTCGCGAAGCTCAAAGAGCTTGTGCGAAAACGCCAGGAGAGCCGCTCGGAGATCATCTCCAGGCGGGTCGAAGAAATCCAGCGCGAGGTTGACGGCCTGGGCTGGTGATTCGCCGGCGGCGGTCAAAGGGCAGCGGTGCGGCGTTTCGCATCGCTGTCGATTTTCGAGGCTTTCTCTTCTGCCGCCTGGGCCCTGATTCCTGAGCCCACGACCGCAGCCGAGGCGCGATCACACAAAACCGAACATCCTGGTCATTTGATGATACTTTCAGGCGCGCCAGCCTGATACAATCGGAGACCAGTGACCATACGGTTTTCGGGCACCTCCGGAAGAAGCCCGCAGGCTCCGCTCCTGGCGACAGGCATACCTATGAAACGAATGCTCATCGTTACCTTCGTTCTCAACCTATTCCCATGCCTCAGCGCCGCACATGCGGATGATTCGCACTCGCCTCAGGCGGTGCCGGATGTGGTCAAGGGGATCACCGGCCGTGAGCTTGGCGGGCATATGAAGTTCCTCGCATCAGACCTCATGCGCGGCAGGGACACGGCAAGCCCGGAAATTCGCATTGCCGCCGAATACATCGCCAGCCGGCTGTCCGCCGCAGGCGCTCAACCGGCGGGTGAATCGGGCTTCGGTGGCAAGACGTACTTTCAGCGATTCCCGCTTGAAGTCGTCACGCCGCAGCTCGAGGGAACCTCGGTCTCGCTCTCGATCGAGCAGAACGGCTCCAAGCGAGTCGTCCCTTGCGAGCTGGGTGTGGATGTCTCGTTCTTCCCCATGGGGCTCACCGCCGGTGAGATCGATGCGCCCGTTGTTTTCGCCAGCTTCGGCCAGGTGAACCCGGCCGAGAAGATCGACGACTTCGACGGCATCGACGCCAAGGGCCACTTCATCCTCATCTTCTCCGGAGAGCGGCCCGGAAAGACATCAACAACGGCCACAAAAACAGCCGACGCACCGCCCCCCGCGGCGCGGCAGGCGGATGTTCGCCCGAGGTCTGGGCGGATCGGACAAGGCCCTCGAACGCGGTGCGCTCGGCACGATCGTGATAGCCGCACCGGCCGCCGGCGGCCAGGCGTCCCCTAATCCCGCAACGCCCATGGCGCTCTTCGGCTTCGGCCAGCCATCGATGACGCTCGGCCACGCGCCCACCCGGCTGCCAACCCTGTCGTTCAGCGACCCGATCCGCGACGTGATCCTCAAGGCAACCGGTTTGACGGCCGAATCAAAGCCCAGGCTCCTCAATGAATTGCGCGTCAAATTCAATTATGCCGCCAAGAAAGTGTCGAAGGAAGACCGCAACGTCATCGGCCTCTTCCCGGGCACCGATCCCGAAAAGGCCAAGGAAGTGGTGATCTACAGCGCCCACTACGACCACGTTGGCGTCGACGAGAAAGGCGAGATCTTCAACGGGTCTGACGACAACGCGTCCGGCACAAGCGCGCTCCTTGAAATCGCCGAGGCCTTCGGCGACGGCCCACGCCCGGCCCGCAGCGTCGCCTTCCTCTGGGTCTCCGGCGAAGAGAAAGGCCTGCTTGGCAGCCAGTGGTTCTCCGATCACATGACCTTGCCCGACGGCTACAAGATCGTGGCCGATATCAACCTCGACATGGTCAGCCGCAACGACGGCAAAACCATCGGAATCACTCCGTCGGACAGGCACGCCGACTATTCAACGTTGATCCCCGCCGCCGCGCCGCCGCCAAGGAAGAGGGGCTCACCACCAAGTTTGACGCCGATGCCTTCTACTTCCGGACCGACAGCTACAACTTCGCCCGCAAGGGCATCCCGGTGATATTCTTCTTCTGCGGTGTGCACGAAGACTACCACCGCGCGACCGACGATGTCGCCAAGGCCGACTTCGAAAAGGCCGCCCGAGTCGCCCGCACTGCTTACCGCCTGGGTTGGCAGGTCGCCCAGGAGAAAGACACGCCCAAAAAAATCAAAGCCGGTGACGAAGCCAAGACGGCAGATAGCCGATGAATTGACGGACATGACCACGACCCGCGCGAATTCCATGGGCAGAAAGCGCCGGACCCTCATCCCGGCGATTGCGGTGCTAATCGTGCTCGCGGGCTCGCCCGCGTCCCGTGCTCAGGATGGTATGCAGCACCGCCTCCCGGCCTTGCAGGCGCCGGCCAGCGACTCGGTCGAAACCAACGTGCTGAGCAGGCTCGCACAAACCGGTGAATATCTCCCCGACGACCTTCCACGACTTGCACGTCTGGCCGTCCTCAACGCGATCTCGATGCTGGTCAACGTGCGCGCCGACCTGCCCGACAGCCAGGGCGGCGAAGAGCTCGATCAAGAGATCACGGCGCTCTGGAACGATTCTCAGGCGTTTTACGATTACGTGAATAATGCTCCGCTGGACGACTTCGAGAGCCTCGAGCGAGTGCGCGACCTGCTCGCCGCCGTGAGCGCCGGCCATCGCCGCGTCCAGTCGACCCTCGGCGTCCTCCCGGGCCTTTCCGGTCGCGCGGCATCCGATCTCCAGTCTTTCTCGCGGCTCCTCGGACACGTCGATTCGCTCGTGGAAACACTGGAATCGAACGCCTCGAGCCAGGCTCCGCCTGCCCAGGCTTTGGCCAGCCCCGCTTCCCTCCGTCGCCAGGCGCAAATCGCCGCCAACCTGCTGGTCGACCTGATCGCCACACTCGGTGCTGCCGGCCACGGCCGCCCCGAGCACGATGCCCTGATCGCGGATCTCGCCGGCACGCTCGAACGCCTCCAGAGATTCTGCCGGCTGCTTTCCCTCGACCCGTCGGTCGAAGAAACTCGGATTTCATTTCGCGATGCCCGGCGCAACCTGTGGCGAGCCGAAGGCCGGCTGCTGAATCTGCCACGGCATGCTGGCCTTGAGGCGAAGTGGCGTCCGGTGAGGAGCCAGATGAACGCCATTTCCGACGCCCTTGGACTGCCACGAGTGATCGAGCCGGCCGCTTCGTCCGCCCCGAGGCCGATCACGCCGTCGGCAGCCGCGATGAAAAGCTCGTGGCCAGCCCCATAGGATCATCCGTGAAAAGCCCCGCAACGCCGATGGCCGCGAGGTCTTCCGCAAGGCTCCCCGGTCCCTTATCGTTCACGGTATACACCAGAGTCGGCACCCCGCCGCGAGAGAGCTCTGCGACCAGCTCCCCCTCGAGCGAAACCGGCGAGCGACGCGTTCGATACTCAACCGTCTCGCAACCGACGACATCCGTCGACACGTGGACCGTCTCGGCACCGACGAGCTCGCGGGTGTAACGCAAGACCTGATGGAGCGGAGTCATGGCCAGGATGCCGAGAGCATATGCTCGTCCTGCCACGTTCGCAGCGGCGACGTCGCGATGATCAAACGAAGAAATCAACACGCGAGAGGCAGTTTCGGTCTCGGCGATGACCCGCAAGATCGGCTCGACCGACGACCGCGGCCGTTCCGGAAACGACTTGATCTCCACGTTGACAAGCCAATCGTGTTCTCGCGTGAACGCCAATGCCTCGGCAAGCGTGGGGATCTTGACTCCTCCCGAGACGTATCGACTCAGGTGGGAAGGCTTGATCTGCCCCAAGCTGCCGAACTCGCGAGCGGACCGCGGACCGCCCCGCGCGGAAATAAACCATGAGCCCGCGTCGAGCGATCGAACCTCGTCGAAATCGAAATCCGAAACTCGAAAGCCATCGCCGGCCCGGGGATCACCGGCGAACCGTTCGGCAACGTCGGTCGTTCGCAGCAGCGACTCATCATGCAGAACAACCGGCACGCCGTCGCGCGTGAGCTGAACGTCAAGCTCCCACGCCGCTGCGCCGGATTGAAAGCCCAGTTCTGCGGCCTCGAGAGTGTTCTCAGGCGCCCGGAACGAATCGCCGCGATGGGCAATGATGACCGGATGCGCCCGTGCCTCAAGCAAGATCGCCAGGAATCGATTGGGGCAGCAGCTTGGCCGAGAATCCACAGGCGGCGTTCTCATAGTCGCCTTTCGCTCCGCGAAAGTGCGTCCCGGCATCTGCTGCCCCGAACTTCATCCGAGCGCAATCGCTCTACTTGACGAACAGCATCTCCTGATAAGTCGGCAACGGCCACAAGTCGTCCGCAACAAGCAGCTCGAGTCGATCGCCTGCGGAGCGTACGGCATTCATCGCCGGGATGATCACGTCGCGCGAGTGCTTGGCATGCGCCAGCGAATCACCTTCGGGATGCTCGTCAATCGCCTCGGCGAGCTGGTCGGCACTCGTTTGCAATTGCTCGATCGCCTCGATGATCGTATTCAGATGAGCCGTTTGCACCTTGGGAACGGTGATGCCCGTTGTCTTCAGGCTGGAGATCGACTGCGCGATATCGGCCTGATAGCGAAGGGCCGCCGGCAAGATCATCCGCGTGGCCATCTGAAGCGTGAGTTGGCTTTCGATGTTGATCGTCTTCCGATAGCCCTCGACATAGATCTCGTACCGTGCATCCAGCTCCCGGCCGTTAAACACGCCGTATTTCGAGAACAGTTTCTTCGCCTTCGGCGAGATCATGTCGGGGAAGCTCTCGACCGAAGTCTTCTTGTTGGGCAGGCCCCGGCGCTCGGCCTCGGCATGCCACGAGTCGGTGTAGTTGTCGCCGTTGAAGATCACGTCCTTGCTTTCCTTGATAGCATTCTGGAGCAGGCTCTGGATCTCCGCGTCGAGTTTCTTGCCGGCGGCCAGCGAGCTTTCGAGCACAGTGGCGAATTCGTCGAGACTTTCGGCCACGATGGTGTTCAAAACCACGATCGGGCCGGCGACCGATTGGCTCGAGCCCACTGCCCGGAACTCGAACTTGTTGCCGGTGAACGCAAACGGGCTCGTGCGATTCCGGTCGCCCGGATCGCGCGGCAACGTCGGTAGCACCGAGCTGCCGATCTTGAGCTCGCCGCCCGCCTTCGCTGTCTTCGCGCCCCCCTTCTCGATCTGCTCGACGATGTCCTGAAGCATGTCGCCCAGGAACACCGAGATGATCGCCGGCGGCGCCTCGTTGGCCCCCAGGCGGTGATCGTTGTGGGCATTGGCGACCGAGACGCGCAATAGATCGCCGTGGCGATGCACCGCGCGGATCACCGCAACCAGGAACAGCAGGAACTGGGCGTTTTCATGCGGCGTGTCGCCGGGCTTGAGCAAGTTCGATCCCATGTCATCCGCCATCGACCAGTTCAGGTGCTTGCCCGAGCCGTTCACCCCGGCGAACGGCTTCTCGTGCAGCAAGAGCTGAAGCCCGTACCGGTCCGCGACCCGCTTCATCGTCTCCATCACCAGCATGTTGTGGTCCGTCGCCACGTTCGCGTTCTCGAACGTGACTGCCAGCTCATACTGCGCGGGCGAGACCTCGTTATGCCGCGTCTTTACCGGAACCCCCAGCTTGTAAAGCTCGGTCTCGGTTTCGAGCATGCAGGCGAGCACCCGCTCCGGGATGGCGCCGAAGTAATGGTCTTCCATCTCCTGACCCTTGGGAGGCTTGGCCCCGAAGAGCGTGCGACCGGCATTGAGCAGGTCCGGCCGGGAGAAGTAGAAGTGCTTGTCGATCAAGAAATACTCTTGCTCCGGCCCGGCCGTGCTGTGCACCCGCGTCGCTTCGGAGCCGAATAGCTTGAGAATCCGCACGGCGTGCTTGGAAAGAGCCTCGACCGAGCGGAGCAGGGGGGTCTTCTTGTCCAGCGCCTCGCCCGTCCAGGAGCAGAACGCCGTGGGAATGCACAGCGTCGTCCCGTTGGGATTGTCGAGAATGAACGCCGGGGAGGTCGGGTCCCACGCGGTGTACCCACGCGCCTCGAATGTCGTGCGAATCCCGCCGGAGGGAAAGCTCGACGCATCCGGCTCGCCCCGAACCAGCTCCTTGCCGCTGAACTCGGCGACCGCCGTGCCCCCTTCCGTCGGCACCAGAAACGAGTCGTGCTTCTCGGCCGTCAACCCCGTCATCGGCTGGAACCAGTGGGTGAAATGCGTCGCTCCATGCTCCATCGCCCACTCGCGCATCGTCGCCGCCACCACGTCCGCGATTGATGAGTCGAGCGGCGCACCCTTCTTGATCGTGTTTCGCAATGCTTTGTAAATATTCTCAGGGAGGCGTGCCTTCATCACCTCGTCGGAGAAGACATTGATGCCGAAAAGCTGGCGGATCGACGCCGACAGGCGCGGAGCGCGACGGCCGGAAATCGGCCAGTTCGTGATGGCCTTGATGGCGGCATCACGGGCTCGAGACGGTCGCATGAGGATTCTCCAATGCACGCAACGACGGATGAGTAGTTCAAGCTTCACACACGGAATGCAGATTCGATCTGGACGTAGCGTGGGAGAGACGCCGATCCTGGATTGGCCGCAGGCCGGTGCCCCGGGAATCCTTGGGGGTGCACGATCCTTCCCGGTTCACGTTGGGGAAAAGTATATCGTGTGAAGAACGGATCTTCCAGGGCTGGGCAGCCGGCTAAATACGAGCGGCCCCGGCGAGACATCGTCTCGGGGGCCGCATATCTTATCAGCCTCGCAAAACTGTGGTCAGTCGCCTGCCTTCTGCTTGTCGAGCTTGGCCACAATCTCCTTGCCCTTTGTCTTGACATCTTCCTCGCAACCGTCACAGCAGATGTAGAATGTTCGGCCCTCCGCCGTGACCTTCATCGGCTTGCCCATCGACCCCAGGTGGTGGGTGCTCACCGGGCAAACAGCCTGCGCGATAGCCGCGTCCTGATCAGCTTGGGGCAGTTCCTTGATGTCCGCAAGTTCCTTGGCGCAGAGCTTCACGCCCGAGCCGGCCGGCTTGGAGGTATCGGTCTTGCTCGGCCCCTCGATCTTCGGGGCCTCGTTCGCCTTGGGGGCCGGAGCAGCAGTCGGGACCGCGCTCGGTGCCTCCATCTTGCCATCGCCCGGCTTTGCGGCCGGTTCGTCATTCTTCTTGACCATCGGGCCCGGCTTCCGGACCGGACTCTGCCCCGGGCTCGGCTCGGCCGCTGACGGTGACGTGCCTTCGTCGCCGGCACATCCCACCAGGGAACCCAGTATCACAATCGCACCGAATGATTTCGTCTTGATGTTCATCGCAGGTCGCTCGCGAAATGTTTAAGCAAACAAAAACGCTCTCCCAACGGCGACCCCAATTCTACCCACCCCACGTCCGAGCCGCCAAGGCTGCTTGGAACCCGTTTGGAGGAAAGCCGCTTAGCGCACCGCTTCGCCCGGTCCGTCCTCGGATATCCCGCGGTAAAACTTGCGATTATCGAGCGCAAAGATCTTGTCCGTGAACGCCTCGCCATTCTGCGGATCCATCAGCTTCTGCGCCACCATATTGACCTTGGCATCCAGATCGTCGACGAACGAAACAATCAGCGCCTCCAGCGTGGCCGGGGGTACCGGAGCACCGAATTCCCGCTTGCCGTGATGTGCCAGGATCGCGTGCTCCAGGCACAGCAGCAGCTCTTCCGGAAACCCGTCGATCTTCGCCGCCGCTTCTCGCACCATGTCGCGGCCCATCAGCACGTGCCCGATCAATGTCCCTTCCTTGGTGTACTTCGCCTCGACCGGATGATACTCCAGCTCGCGCAGCTTGCCGATATCGTGCAGAATCGCGGCCGCGACAATCAAGCCGCGGTTCAGCGGCGGATCGAGACCGTCATAGTACTTGGCGTAATGGTCCGCCAGGAAGCTGGCGATCCTCGTCATGCTCCAGACGTGCTCGAGCAGGCCCGACGTGTATGAATGGTGCATGTTCTGGGCTGCCGGCATCCGCACGAAGAGCGCGTGGTTCTCCGCAAGGATGTTGCGCACCATGGTCTTGAGCGGCCCTTCTGTCGATCGAGCGATCGATCAGCACGTCGAGCTTCTCCAGAAGCTCTTCCGGCGGAATCTTGCTGCTGGGCACCAGGTCGAAAAAGTCGTAGCCGTCGGCCGCGTCGGCATCGGTCGCCGGACGGGCCGACAGGATGTCGAGCTGGAGACCGAATCGCACGTCGTGCCGGCATTGCACATGCAGCCGGTACGCGTTGCCCTCGACCCATGAATCCGCGTCCTGATAGCACCGGCTGTCGTGCCAGAGTGCCGCTTCCACCTCGGCCCGCTTGTCGCGAAAGACACACTTGAGGTAAGGCTTGTTCGACTTCGTCACCCCTCGCGACTTCCGCACCAGCGCCGCGAAGCAGACCGCCTCCTGGCCGTCGACCAGGTCGGATACTCGACTCACCACCGCACCGGCTATCGCCATCGCTCTGCGCCTCTTGATTCACGTGGATCGGCCGCGACCCGCAAACTCGATTATGACGTCCCCATGCGGCAAGATACAATCAACGCCCGCCGCGTTGGCGCGAAGCACTGCGGAAGAACGGAGCAGCCACGATGCAGACGACGAAGAACGGTCACATCCCCGCAGCGGCGAATCTGGGAAAGCTCGAGCCAACCGGCACGGTCAGGGAAACCCTCCAGAAGAAATGGGATGTGCTCGTTATTGGCGCCGGTCACAACGGATTGGCGTGCGCCGCCTACCTGGCCCGCGCCGGCAAATCAGTGCTCGTCCTCGAAGCCCGTGAGCGAGTCGGCGGCGCCTGCACCTTGCATGAAGTCTGGCCAGGCCATCGGATCTCCCCCTGCGCCTATCTGGCCGGGCTGTTGCACCCGCTGGTGATCGACGAGCTCGCGATGGCCGACTACGGCTTCCGCTGGACCCCGGCCACTGCCGGCATGTTCGTTCCCTTTGATGACGGCTCGAGCATCCAGCTCTGGGACGACGACGCCCTCTGCGATGCTGAAGTCGCAAAGCTCGCGCCCGGCGACCTGAAAGGCTGGCGAGCCTTCAGCGACGTCAAGCGCCGGCTCCGCGACGCCCTTCGCCCCTCCGGTCGAGACGATCTCTGGATCGGCCGCGCCCCCAGCCGCGCCGAGCTCGAGCGCCGGCTGGGAAACGACGACGAAGCTCGCAACGTGCTCTTCAATTGGTCGATGGTCGAATACGTGGAGCATTTCCTCTCAGACCTCCGCCTCCAGTCAGCCTATCTGGGCCAGGGCGTCATCGGCACTTTCGCCAGCCCCCACGATCCCGGGACGGCCTCGATCCACTTTCACCACCAGTCGGGCCGGCAGGGGGGAACCCCCGGAATGTGGGGCTACGTCCAGGGCGGGATGGGTATGGTTTCTTTCATTCTCTGCGACATCGCGCGCAACTCGGGCGCCGTTGTGCACACCGGCATCCCGGTCGCCCGCATCATCCCTGGCGCCGGCGTCGAGCTCGCCGGCGGCGAGCGAGTTTCGGCATCGTGCGTCGTCTCGAATGCCGATCCGCGGACGACCCTCGCAATGCTCGGCGACGCCGCCGACCAGAAATGGCGAGACCGCGTGCTGGAAATCCCCCAAACCGGCTGCACCGTGAAGCTGAACCTGGCGCTCAAGGAGCTGCCCAGCTTCAAGGCTCGCCCCGGAACCCGCATGCCGCACCACCTCGGGCAAATCAACACGCCCCTCTCGAAGGCCCAATGGCAATCCGGCTACGAGGCCGCCCGCGCCGGCCGCCTGCCCGAGCGGCTCTGGTGCGAGCTTTATTTTCAAACCGCCCACGACTCGACCGTGGCCCCGCCCGGCATCCACACCATGAGCGTCTTCGCCCAGTACGTCCCCCACACGTTTGCCCTCGGCGATTGGAACACTCACCGGGATGAAGTGCGCGACCTGGCCATCCGCTCGATCGCTCGTTTCTGCGAGAACATCCCGGAAGCCGTGATCGACGCCCAGGTCCTGGGCCCGCCCGATATCGAGCGTGAAGTAGGCCTTTCGGGCGGCCACATCTTCCAGGGCGAATGCCTCCCCGGCAACATGTGGGACCGCCGCTTCGCCCCGCGCACCCCGATGCCTGGCCTCTTCCTGTGCGGCGCCTGCACCTACCCCGGCGGCAGTGTGATCGCCATCAACGGCCGCAATGCCGCAATGGAAATCCTGGGCACCACGTCCATGAATGACGAACAAAAGGGCGTATAAAAAAGAACCAAACCACGAAAATCGCCGCATTCTCGTCATATCCTTCCTGCGCAAAGACTTACGCGTGTCGAGGATGTTTCACAATGTTCACGATTTTCGCCCGTTTTTCGCCAGAACCGCTTCTCAAAACAGAGGTTAAGTGCGTGTCGATGGCGTGTCGAGAGCGTGTCGAGGCGTGACGAGAACGATCGCTTCGACAAACCCGCGACCTTACGTTTTCGGCCCCCGGAGGGGGCGAGAGCACGTAGCCACGGTGCGTCAGCCCCTGGAACGCGACGACCGCGACCGGAGCAAGCTCGTATGTGTAGGTCAGGCTTGAGCCTGACCACCCCAGCCCGACAGTGCCGGCATGAGCGTCCTTCTTTCGGCCTCCGCCCCGGGGCGAGTTCGTTTTGTAGATTTGTCGCGTGTCTTTACGCCACAAGGATTAAGGGAACAGCTCCGGTTTGTGCCGGTCTGACTGGTAGCGGCGCTTGAACCAGGCCGGACGTCGTTTTGTACATTCGCCGCGCACCCTTACGCCACAAGGATTACGGGAACAGCGCCCGGCAGCGCCGGTCACTGCGATCCGCTCTCCATCGAGCGCCCTAAATGGAACTAGATGGGACTCTTGACCCTGAAAAAGTCTCATCTGGCTTGATTTCTTGAGCCCCGTCCGATGGCTGGCCGGAACGCCCTGGACCAGCACGGAAATCCTGATAGCCAAAGAGGATAACGCCACCAATCCCGCTCCGTGATCCCGCGGCCCAACAGGTGAAAACTCACCCGGGCCGTGGTCCAGACCTGTCCACGCCCGGCACAGCTCAGAATTCGGGGGGATTTCGTCGCGCACCAATCCCCCTTTACACACGCAGTCCGGCCCCGTTTTTCCCACTGCACAGCCTCCCGCCACCCGCCACCCACGACTCGCCACCCGTTTACAAGCGCAGTCCGGCCGCGTTTTGCCCACTGCACAGGCGTGGCCAGGCCGAGCCGAGTCCTTCGAGCACGCGCTCGAGCAAACGAAGCAGTCATTCCCGGTTCCAGAGACATGGGTGGTGCCTCACGCCGACTCCGGTGTCAGCGATCGAGACTGAGCTATGTATATTATGGATCCACTTTCCTGTTTCGGCCATTTCGTCGACCAGAAAACCTGGGATTTTTATCCGGCTTGCAACGGATGCAACGATCAACGCGATCGCGGCCCCCGAATCGCGTTCCGCGCATCCCGTGTCGGCGCTGCCGGTCTCTTCAAGACTTCCTCGACCGCTCGATCCAGTGCCTCGCCCCGCACGTCCTTGAATCGGATGATCCCGTCTCCATCAAGCACGTAAACCGCCGGGATTTCCTGGATATGGTACGAGGCGGCGATCCCATCCTGACCACTGTCGTCGCCGTCATACCAGTTGGGCCACGTAATCTGCACCTTCTCCACCACGGCCCTGGCTCTTTCCTTGGTGTAGTCGCGGTTGACTCCGAGGATCACGAACGGCTTGCCTTCAAATCGCCTGGCCAGCTCTTTCTCGTGGGGGATTTCTTGCAAGCATGGGCCACACCAGCTTGCCCAGAAGACGAGGACGACGGTCTTGCCGCGGAAGTCGCTCAGCTTGAAACGTTTGCCGTCAAGGTCGGTCCCGTCGATCTCCGGGGCCGGAGTGCCAACGACGGATTGGCGATGGTTCGCCAGCCAATCTTGAGACGTCCGGGCGATGGTTTTCTTGTCATTGGGATAATCGGGAAACAAGCGAACGTCCGAAAACTCCTTGAGAACTCGCTCGTGCAACGCCGTTGCCTCGACCATCAGAGCGGCTGCGTCTTGCCCGACGGCCCAACGGATGACTCGATCGCCACCACGGACCTCCAGCTCCTTCTTCGTTTCAGGGTGTTCCAGCAGCGACTGGGCGGTCTGGGACTTGACGGCAAGGGCGTGCGCCAGCCCTTGCAGGGCGTGTCCTCTCGCCGTCTGCGACGGGTTCTTGGCCAGGACGGCTCGAAACAGAGCCTCGGTCTCAGGGCCCGCAAAAAGACCGATCTGCTGGAGGTACCCCGCCATCTTGGGGCTGGCAGCGTGATGCTCGCGCAGCAGAGTGAGAGCAAGGACGTAGGGTTGCCAGTATTTGGCCCAGTAGGCTTTGCTGTCTCGATCTTCCGGGAGAGGGTGCAACTGCTCCACCTTGAAAACAATCTGGTGGGCATAATACGCGGCATCACCCGCGGCCGGATGATCGGGTTGTTCCCGCGCCAGCGCCAGGAACCGCATGGTGTAGGCGAGGTAGTCCGGAGGGGGAAACTTGATCTGCTGGGCGGCCTTGCGGTGGTCGTCGATACTCGTGGCGCTCGCTGTCAACCGTCGATATTCATTCGTGTAAGCGTTATTCTTCGCCTCGAATTCCTTCTCAAGTGCATGATAGCGTTCTTCGAGAGTCGCGGTTTTCGGCGCGGGCTTACGGCTCGATGAATCGCCGTTCGCCCTTGGCGACGTGCCGGTCTCGGGCGTTGGAACTTGATTCTGCAGCGCTCGAGCGCCCAGACCAGGCGCGGCGAGTTCGAAGACAATGAGGGCCGACGCAGCCACGAGTGCCGCACGCATCAAGAACATGCTGTTGTGTGCAGAATCCGCCAGCGCGAGGGCGGTGGCCGGAACAATCCCGGCAGTTGATTTGCCAGATACAAGACCCACCGCGGCATTGGCCGTGGATGACACCAGTCCTCGAGAAATGGCCGCCGCGGGAGACGATCGATCGGCGAGCGCCGCGAGCGTGCCGACGCCGAGGGTAAGCCCGCGACTTTTGAGCCGGATGCGCAATCGTTCACGGGCACGGTGCAGCCGGCTGTGGATCGTTCCGACCGGGCAACGGAGCCGGTGCGCCGCCATCTCGTCGCTAGCCCCTTCCAAGCAGCAAAGGACGATGACCGAACGATATCGCGCCGGCAACCGCGCGATCTCGTCATCGATTACCGACCGGAACTCTTCGCGTTCCATGGCGTTCGACGCGCTGGGAACATCGGACGGATCGATCCGGTCGAGCGGCTGGGCACGGCGACGGTGCGCGATGGCAATCGCCCTTGCGCGGCGAGCGACTCGCACGCTGACCCCGTGCAGCCAGCGTCCCAGCGAATCCTCCACTCGCACCGACGTGGCCTTGCGAGCCAGGATCAGAAACGTCGCCTGGAAAGCGTCATCCGTGTCGTGATCGTCACCGAGGATCCGCCGGCAGACCCCTTGGACCATCCGGCCATGTCGCGCGACGAGCGCGGCAAAGGCCGCCTCGGATACGTCGCGGTCGTTCTTGGCGGTAAACCGCGCCAGCAGCTCAAGGTCGCTGAGGGCACCGGTTGCGCCGAAGCGGAACAGCATTGCAAGGCTGGCGTCGCCCGCGCATCTTCTTAGCATCGACATTGTGATGATCCTTTACCGGCGTCCAATCTCATCCTCGCGTACAAGGCTCGTCCTTATCATGTCGTCCGGACGGCCTTTTCTTCCAACATTCCCGGAATTTTAATCATGGAAACGAGATGCGCCGCTTCGGCGAGGGCGGCCGCGTTGTTGGTTTCTCGTGATGACAGGAACTCGTCGAACCTCGGCGGACGCCTGACCTCATTGTCAATCACCGATCTCCACGCCGGCGCTCTTCACCACCTCGGCTTCGCGATGGGTGCCTTGGGTCAGAGCGATCCTGGACCACGTTCGACGCGAAGATGCTCGCCACGAGCTTGATCGCCGTCGCCTTTCTTCAGCCGGTCCGTCGCCACGTAGTGCCGGGCGTACGCCGCCTCCAGCGCCGGTGCACCGCTCTTCGAGAAACGAAGCACGATATGTTTACCACCGCGGCCCCATTTATGATATATGGTTTGCGACGGTTTCAATCCGATAGTTCGGGCGTGGTAGTCAAGAAGCCGCAGGATGACGGAGAGCTTGGAGAGGTTCCCAACGCAGACGCGCTCCAGATAGGGGATGCGTCCGAACCGCCAATCCTCGCACTGCGCTTTCGTGATCCGCTGCAAGCGCAGCAGCAACTCGACCGGAGTGACCACGTTCGTCGTTTGGAGGATTTCCGCAACGGCCCGCGCGACCGCGGGATAAAGTTTGTCTTTCTGATAATTCGTTGCGGTGATTGATTTCATGGGACGGAAACAGGGGACGGAAACAGGGACGCTGCTAGTTTGGCCACAAGCCTGAGAGTGCTCAGAGACAATCTCCGCCGAGCCGACAAAGGCATCATGACGTGAGCTTCTTGCGAAACGCCGCCAGGCTCCGGCACGTGGCGGCATGCTCGATCAAGTCTTTCAACCGCGCGTCATCGGCGATCGCCGTGATCTCTGTCTTGAGCGACGCAGCTTGGGTGCCAAACCGCCGTATCAAGAACGTCATGAGGGATTCGATTTCCCCTTCGCGCTTCCCTTCGCGCTTCCCTTCGCGCTTCCCTTCGCGCTTCCCTTCGCGCTTCCCTTCGCGCTTCCCTTCGCGCTTCCCTTCGCGCTTCCCCTCTTCGGTCCATTCTTTCTTGAGCTCTTGAAGCAGCGGCGACTCGATCATGCCTTTTCGCCCTCCCAGGATCTCGAACAACGCCTCGTCATTATACCGCAAGCGTGCCAGGAATTGAGTCACTGCGAGCAGATTTTCCTTCTCGACGCGCGAGCCGACTTTGTCGATGCGAGCTCGGCATTCGCGGATGATCGGCTCAGGCGGTCCATCGAACTGCGCCAGCGGCACCCACGGAACTACACCGATATCGCCGGTCGCCAGTAGCTCGCCAACCGGCACTTCCCACAGCTTGACGATGCGCCATGACGCATCCCACGTCGTACAGCCCTGGCGGCTCTTCAACTTGATGGTTTCCGCCGGCAAGACATTTCCCTTGGGGTAGAGGAATAGGACCACGACCTCCGGAAGTACATGTCGCCCCAGCCACGAAAGCGCGATGTCGTCCATTACCTGACTCGCGACACGTGCTTCGGGGTAAGTGGCAATTTCCAGAAGATACGTGTCGAGCTCGTCTTCGCCGACGTGCAGCACCTCGATCAGCCCATCCGGAAGCCGCCGGTGCTGGACGAGCTCGGCCTGCACCGGCTTCCACGATGAGATGGCCCGCACACGCGCCATCCGAAGAATCGAGTCGCCGTAGTGCTGGATCTGGTATTTTCCGCACTTGTCATATTCGTGCATGGCGGTTGTAAACGGGTTGCGGACAGTCGTCCGTTGTCATTGACGGTCATCAACCCCTCCATCCTTCAGCGCTTCGAGCCGAACCGCAACAGGGCCGGACCTACAAAACCTCGGCTGGTTGGCCCGGCCCAGGTGTCGCAGTCCACAGCCGTTCGAGTCCACGCCACGGGAACACGATGATCTGATATCCAGGCAGCAATACACCCAGAGCGATCATGCTCGCAATGGAAAACACGAGATAAGTAGGCGGCAATGTCCTCTTCTTCCTGGGCGACGGTTTTGGCAATTCAGTCGTTGGCCTTCACAAAAGGCAAGCTTGTCATCACCAACTGAAGAACAAGGCTTCATCCATATTTCACTAACTCATTCAACAGACACAACCTGCCGCAAAAGATACTAGCAGGTGAAACGTGGTCGCGGACATCTTTCGGGTGCCGAGCTGAGTGCACGTGGCAGCCTACGCCCTGGGCGAGCGGCCATTGGCTTATCTGGCGAGACGACGCACGCCGACAACGAACGGGGAGAGGACCGATCGATGCAGCACCCGACAGTCACCGGCATCGACCACAGACAGCGGCGCCCGTTCAGGGTGGGCGATGCCATGATCCTCATCATCGCGTTGGCGCTGGGGCTCGCGTTGGCCCGGCCCGCCCTCTTCTCGCTCGCATTCAAAATCCGCTCGGTCCCGGTCAACTATTTCTGGAATTTCGGTAACTCCCTGACACTTGCAAAGTATCTCATTATCATCGTGCTCTGCTTCCTCTTCTTCCTGCTGCCGGCCTTCGTGATTATGCGACTGAAGCGCCCGCGTGCTCCGTTGCGTTCGCTGATCTGCCAGCCTGGATTCGCCGCCTGTGCCCCGCCTTGCGCCGTTTTCCTGGCCTCTCTGCCCTTTGCCTTCCTCGGCGTTCCTGGGCCCGCCGGGCGAATCATCGTTATCAGCCTCCGAGTGTTGGTCACCGCCGTCGCGCCGCTGGCCTGGGTATGCTTGATCGCAACTCGCCGCTGGTATCCCGAGCCGAGCTGGATCGACCGTTTCGGCCGCCTCCTGGCTGCCTTGTGGATGGTCTCGGTCCCGGTGATATGGTTCTTCTGATCCGCCTGCGTTAAGACGAGCCGGACACCAGTGCTTCGTCGCTCGCCGCGCCGGCGAAGGAAACAACGCTGGCGGGCGTCGAATTGGATTTCATTTCATATTCAGCAGCGAATTGTGCCAACGTCCGGAAATACTCCAGCTCGGCCGGAGTCCGCAGGTCATCAAGTTCGAAGAGACGATCGAGGATCCCGATCGCAGCCCGGTACGAACCGTCATCCTCGATCGGCGTCAGTGGAAATCTGGAGCACAGTTCCAGGAATTCCGCAGAGTGCATGTGATCAAAGCGCATGGCCGATTCCTCCTGCTCCGTCTATCCGGTGCGGGCCGAGATCGGGGCGACCTGGTCCTCCCGAGACAAGACGACTCTTGTTGTTACGGCTGGTTTTAGCACTTTCTCCTGTCCGTGCGCTACCGAAAGCTGAGACTTCACCGGTTCCACGGCCGCTTCGTCCGCGGCAACACCCTCCACCCGAAGTCGGCCGGCAAGCCACAAGGTCGAGAGCGAGACGATGGCAGCCATCAGGCCGACGACGGGGAAGTGCTCGATCGGCCCATTCTTGGGCTCGAACAGGATGAAACCGGCGACGATGACCCCGAGGCTCGAGGAGAGATGTTGAATGGCCGAGTTGGCACCCATGAAGCCGCCCCGAAGGCGCGGGACGACACTCGAGGTGATCATTCCAGTCGGGGCAACACCCGAGCTGCCAGGATGAAGAAGGGGACGCAAAGCGCCGCGAGGACAAGGAACGGGATGTGCCAACCATACTCCTGCCCGAGCGTCAGGCCGATCGGTACTCCGAGGACCGAGGCCATCGAGAACGATACCATCAGGATGCCGGTGGCCGTTCCACGGCGATTCTCGGGGAAGACATCGCCGATGATCGTCATCGCCATGCCACCCAAGATTCCGCCGAACGCGCCGGTCAGTGCGCGGGCCGCCAACAGGCTGACGAAGTCGGGAGCGATGCCGCAGGCGAGCGTCCCGATCAGAAACCCGGCGAAAAGCACCAGGTACGTCGGTTTCCGCGCGAACCGGTCCAGGAAGACCGTCGAAATCAGACCGGCCAATCCTGCCGCGATGGTGTAGGCCGCCACCACCAAGGCAAATCGGTCCGTCGTCAGGCCGATCGCCCGCTTGAGCTGAGGTGCCAGCGGCATGATCACCATGAAGTCGACGATCGACGTGAACTGCACTGTGGCCAGGACAAGCAAGATCAAGCGTTCTTGACGCGACAATCGGCGGCTGAGTTCTGTAGAGGGCACGAAGAATCCTTCCCTAGAGTCTCGATCAGGGTCCAATCGTTTGTTTTATGGCCGCCGCCCGCCGAACGGTCACGGCGACGCGGTGTGGTCTACCCGTCGGCCCACGGTCGATTCTTCATCGAGTGGACCTTCCCTTTCGATGATCGACACAATTCCGCCGCGCCAGATTTTGATCTCCCGTGAGTGCTCGCGCTTCCGAGACTGCCCTGCGGCCTCTTGTGGCGCCGCCGCAGCAGTCGCATCGCTGGCGGTCGTCGCGACGAAGCGCGTTTCGGAAACCGTCCTCTGTAAGGGTGTGCAACCGGCCGTTAGCGCCAGAGCAATCAAGGGTGCCGAAAGTGTGAGAAGCCAAAGGAGATAAAGCACCATTTTCCGCGCCTCCATTGTTCTGGGCATGACTGGGATGCTGGACCGATCGACGGCTCGATCAACGCGCGGATACTCACGTTGGGCGACGTCCCAACGGTGAGATCCCAACAGCATCCGGAGCATCGCATCCATGTCGTCGCCTTCGTTTTTACTGTGCAGGCCCCGTGTCGGCCTCCGCCCTGGAGCCCGACTTATTGTCGGGGCCGGTTGAGGGCTTTGCTGTCCAGGGGCCTGTCGCCGGTTTATAATATCGACCGATCTACTTACCGAGTTGATATTGTACCGGTCCAGTATTATGAGAGTCGAGTCTGAAATGTCAAGGTCTTCCTCGGACCGCACGTCCGACTCCCAGTCCCTCGTTGAAGCCTTCGGGCGCCTCATGCCATTATTCAGGCGTTGGCTCGAGTTAAAGTATGAGAAGGGATCGATTAGCTACGCTCGGCTCAAGCTGATCGGCATGCTACACGTCAAAGGGCCGATGATCATGAGCGAACTGGGCGTGAGGCTCGACGTCTCGGCCCGCAACATTACCAAGCTGGTCGATGCGCTCGAGCACGAGGGGTTGGTCCGGCGCGTCGCCCATTGCACCGACCGGCGCGCCACCGTGATCGAAACCACTCCTGAAGGGAGCAAGGTCGGCGAGCGGGTTTGGGGAGAACATTGCAGGGCAATGACGACGGTATTCGATGAGTTGAGTGAAGTTGACCGAGCTGATTTGCTACGAACGGTCAGCCGTCTTCACGCCGTGCTCGAACGACGCATGGCCGCGGCGGCGTTAAACCCGTCCAGGTGCGCCGAACGGCCGCCCGCAAGGCATGCTCCCCGCGAGGACAATCAAGGATGAATCAGTGGCGGCGCCCAGACAAAAATGAGACTGAGGTCGTCACGGTCGAGCGAATGGATCGCGTGGGACAGTCCGGTCGGGCATTGAGCGCCCGGAAATCGGCGTAGTTTCGGAGCGAATCGAGATCGCGTTCGGAAGCCGCTTGTCGGACGAATGCCGCCGGGATCACGGCTTCGAACCGTGAAACGGGTCACTCGGAAACCCGGCATCGAAGAGCATTGACTCGGCCTCGCTCCGCAGGAGGGCCAGCTCCTGGAATTCCCAGAAAGATCCCAACGGATCCGGAGCCGCAGCGCGGAGACGCTCCAGTGAGCGGCGGGCTTGTTCGATCCTTCCCTTCCGCGCCCGCCATTGCCAGGAAGGCCCAGTCGGTGGCGAATTCCATTACTCCGAGGTTGATTCCTTCGTTCAGGTGCGCGATCGCCTCATCCTCCCGGCCGGCCCGGAGCAGCAGTCCTCCCAGGCGCTCACCAACAGGTGACGAGCCAGCTTGCCCGGCGCGGGGACGGCGGCAAGCCGGTTTTCGCACCAGTGTATTGGCACCTGGTAGTCGTCCAGGCCCTGCGCCCCCAGGCCAATGAACGAAGCCGCGGCCAGGGTGTTCCAGAAGACCGTCGGTTCCGGTCGATGGCAGGCGATGAACGCAGGCAGGCCTCGCGGTAGCCCGCGCGATCACCCGCCCTCATACAGGCGATCACCCAGGCCTGGGCGAGCTCCCGGCTCAGCGGACCGGTCCGGCCGCAGTGCGCCAGCAGGACCGCGGCCTTGGCCCAGCGGCCTGCCTTGCCGAGCTCCTCGGCCCGGGGAATGACCAGTCCCTGGTCGGCCCCCAGCTCGAAGACGCGGGCAAGCTCGGCCTGGCGGTCGGCCTCGCGCCCCAGTTTGCCGAAGACCGCCGCGCGGTCCTCGTGCAGGAAACCGTCCTCGGGCCGCGCGGCGATCAGGCGGTCGAGATACCAGAGGGCCTCGGCCCAGCGCCCGGCTTCGGTGCAGTCGACCACGCACTGAGTCTGGAAATCCAAGACCTCCTCGCGGGAGCCCAGCCGCTCCGCCTGCCCGTAGTCCGTGGCGGCCTTGGCGAACCTGTCGGAGTTGTCGGACAAGGACCGCGCACGCCTCCGGTGCGCATAGAGGGACCAATCGTCGGGCCGCGCGGCGATCAGGCGGTCGAGATGCCACAGCGCCGCGAACGCATGGCCGTTCCGCTCGGCCTCACTGAGCATCAACTCGTACCAGGCGGAATCGTCATCCGGCTGCAACGCGGTGGGATCGAGTTGCCCTAACCGCTCGAGCCGGTCGCGCCAGGCCCGGTCGTCGAGCCGCGAGATCGCCTGACCGGTGTCCATCCGGAGGCCGGTCCGGGCCTCGATCCGCAGCGTCAAGTCGGCGAGCTCGGCATCCTGGACCGGCTCGGCAACGGGCCAGGTGCGGGCTTCGCCGAACTCGTCGATCGCGGCAAAAGTCCGGCCTTCGGGCGCGAACGCGACGTGATGAACGCCGTGACTTAGCAAGCGCGGTGGACCGACCGGCTGCGATGTGGCCGGGTCGCAGAGCCGGGCGCTGCCATCCGCGAACCCCGCGACGACGAGCGCACCATCACTGCGAAACGCCGCGCAGGTGGCCGGCGACGTGCTGGAGAGCAGGCTGGAAATAACCGCCGCCGTCGCTGCGTCGCGAAGTTTGACCGTGCCGTCACTTCCGACCGTGAGGAACGCCCCACCATCCCTACGGAATCCGCAAGACACCTCGTCAATGATCGGCTCGCCGATCGTCTGCCGTCGGGGCAGATCCCAGAGCCGCGTGGTGGGACCGGCATCCACGAGCAGGGCTCGACCATCGGGACGGAATTCAATCCGGTTGACGGGATGGGTGCTCGGCAGCAAATCGCCGACGGGTTGGCGTGTCCCGGTGTCCCAGACCCGGACGCCCGGTTTGGCGGTATGATCGTTGGAAAGCCCCACCGCGAGCATCTGGCCATCCGGGCTGAACGCCAGGCTGAGCACGATCTCGCATTGAAAAAGCGGATGCCCGATCTCCCGGCCTGTCGAGGTATCCCAGAGCCGGACCAGTCCGTAGAAATCGCCGGTGGCCAGCACCTTGCCGTCGGACTGGAAGGCCAGGGCCGCGACGTAGTTGAGTTGCGGAATCGGCGGGCACTGCAACCGGCCCGTGCTCGCGTTCCAGAGTCGCACCTCGCTCGCGAAGCGACCGTCCTGATGGCTCTCGGTCGCGAGGCATCGGCCGTCGGGACTGACTGCGAAGCTACCGAACTTCCAGCCGGGGTAGTGCGAGGCGGGCCTTCCCAGAGTGCGTCCCGTCGCCGGATCCGAGAATCGGATCAGTGCTGGCTCGCCCGCCCGCTTGGCCAGTGCAATCGCGATTCGCCCCGTCGTCCACAGCCCGGTCCAGAATGAGGTGATATCCCGCATCCGGCTCGCGGCTCGATCCCGAGAGCGATGCTTGCGACTCGGTTCCTCCACGGAGAACCAGCTCTGAATCCGTTGATATCTGCCACAGATGAACGTCGCGATGGGACGCGGCAAGCATGGTGCGACCAAACGGACGCGAATCAAGCCATTCAGCAGTCCCGGCATGAAGGCCAGCACCCCTCACGCGGCCGTCCTTGGCATCATGTACGACCCACAGGTTGTTGGTATTCGTCACCAGACAATCAGCCGCTCGAGTACAAAACGGACTTCGTGCTTGTCATGGGAGCAGTAATCGGTCTTCCCTTGCCCGGATCCCAGACCTGACCGAAGAAGCTGTTGTTCTGGTTGATGACAGATCGCTTATTTTCCGACACGAACAGCGACCGGGCGTCGGGGCTGAAGGCCGTGCCGACGGAGCTTCCGACCGACCACGCGCTCCACGTCGGCCCGATCCTCGGCCGTGATCCACGCCCGCTCCGCGAGAATGTCCGCAAGCGAGCGCTCCTTCTGGCTGGCCCATAGGGCACAGCCATCGACGAATTGCGTCCGCGTGATTGCGTCGGTCTGCAGTGCAACCACGCCGAAAAGGAGATTACCGTCAGCGCCGGCAGTTTTCACGCTGTCGCCCTCCGGAAGGGAACCGCTTCGACATGAAGCGGTGGATGAAGCGCTGATTATACCGACCCGCCAACCCGCTGCCTCGTTTCTCCCTGTACCCTCTGGTAACTCCACCTGCGCCAGCGATCAGCCGGACGGGCCGTCGTCAGAGCCAGAGGAAAGCGGCGTACGTGCCAAGTTGGATGGCAGCGATGCCAAGCCACGCCGAAACACCGACGTAGTGGAGATTATCCGTTCGAGCGCCGCTTCTCAAGTCGGCCGCTAGAGCCGAAGCGACGGCGATCGCCGCGAAAGCCACGCCAATGGCATACAGGTGGACGAACTGCCGATTCAATCCGGGCATGGCGATTCCGCGAACGGCCAGAACAAACGAGACGATATGGCCGACGGCGAGAATGAGCACGCCAAGAGCAGCGACCAGGAACGCAGCGAACCACGATCGCGAGACCCGGCCGTGGAGAAACCAGAGGAACCCGCATGTGATCAACGCTCCTGAGCCCCATCCGGCTGCCTGATGGTGCATGTGCGGCCAGGTCCTCATTTTGCCGGCGATAAATTGGGCCAGGTACACAGGGACGGTGAAGGACGGATCGCGCGCGGCACGGTCGTTGTAAGCAAGAACCGCGGCGGCGTCGGCCGGCAACACCGCCAGGCCCAATAGCAGGAGCCAGTGGCCGGGAAGATAAGGACGCGATTCGCCGCCCCGCCAGGTACGGAAGCACAGCAGAAATGAGCCAGCCAGAATCGCGCAAACGCCGTCCCCATGCCTAGACTATAACCCCACAACAAGAGCGCGAACTTCGCGGGGAATGAGACCGGTACGAGTGTGCGGTAAGCTGCGAAGCCGATCCCACACCCGGCGATTGCGATGAGCAAATGCCCCAGGCCAATTCGGGGTTTTGGGCCGGAAGAATTCGCCATGCAATGAGCCCCCTGCCCCGGCTTCTCGCGAACTTGAGTGTGATGCTCTACGTCAACGGAAGGAACGCCCGCAACGACTCCCCTGCAAGAGCCGATTCGTCGTGAACAACACAAATCTATCCGCCTCGGCGGGAATCTACTAACCCGACCAACTGCGGAGTACCACCAAAACTCGGAGAGAGGATCGGCAGGAGCTTGCGTGCCGACGTCCTGACGTATGGAATACATGGCAGTGTTGAAGCGGCCTACTTCTCTAGAGGCTAGAGGGAGCATCTCGTGATCGAACGCCCTGTTCCCGCAGCTTCCCACGGGGGCCATGCTCGAAAGCTCTGGGCTCTCGTTCTCGTCATTTTGTTGATCGCGATCGTCCCACCATTCATCGATCGTTGGGAGTCGCGCGACCAGGCGCGAGCGAACACCTCGGCGGACGGACCGGTCGCCGCCATGGTCACTCAAGTGAAAGGCTACTCTCAAAAGACTATCGTGCTGGTCGTGGCGGCGCTTTCCTTCTGGTACTTCCGCAAGCTGGTTCCAGTGGTGTCGGCCCTCGTCTTTTCGAGCCTCTCCGGTCTGCTGGTCGCGGCCGAGATCGGCTCGTGCTCTGGCTAGTCTACGGCGGCCTGGCGAGCATCGGCATGCCCGGACTGTTCTGGAGCCCGAATCCTTCGACCATGATCCAAGCCGCGCTCGGCGTAACGCTTTTTTTGTATTGGATGCTCTACCTTCTCTTCGTCCGAGACTTCGAGGTGCATCGCCACCATCCCGACCGCCAAGTATGGGTTCGCTTCGCCCCCGTACTCGAGGCCAGCGGCTTGACCGGTCTGTTTCGGCGCGGGACGGAGGTCGCCGACAGCGTGCCGCGGTTGCGCTGGTTCCTCGCGTATGCGGGGCTGCCGGCTCTCTTGTCCCTGGCTGTTCCGGCGAGTCGTTCCTGCCGTGCGTCCGGGGGCCGGCCCACCGGGCATCGCATGGCCCTGGCTGGCCGGAATGGGCATTGGCGTCGTGGTGATCGTCGTCGTCGTCTGGGCACGCGTCGCGACCCGGATGCATGAGCTGTGGCGGCAGGTCGTGTCGCGCCAGTTCCAATTGCAGCAGGTCCTCGACCTCGCACCAGACAGACTCGACCCCCACGCCAACGCCAAGAATATCCTGGTCATCGTCGGGGTTCTTCTGGCGGCCTCGTTCCTCGAGCCGCTTGTTGGCCACGACCGCATGCACAGGATCATTCCGCCCGCGTTTTCGATCTGCGTCATGCTGGGCGTCGTGGCGACCTTCACCACCTACCTCGGGATGAAGCGCTGGCCGGCACGGATTGCGGTCGTTTTCGTCATGCTGGCGCTCATGGCGGCGACCGGAACGCTCAGCTACGAGGTCGAGGTCCGCGATCTCAGCGCCTGGTACCCGTCAGCCTTCAATCAGCTTCGAGACCAGGTTATCCCCCGTGCGCCTGCGCCCCGCTCCGTGCCCGTGTCGTAAGCCTCCAGGGTTTCCAGAAGAGCATGCCCCCGACTGCCCCGCGCCGCGCGTGGCAGGAACGCGAGGCGCTGCTCGATCGCTGGGCTCAGTCCTTCGAGAAACCGGTCGGGTCGTCGGCAGAACGCCGCCAGCCAATCCTGGTAGTCGTAACCGCCAGCGGCGGAGCCCTTCGCGCCGCCCTCTGGACCGAGACCGTGCTGGGATCCCTGGACGAGAAGATCGACGACTTTCACCATCACGTCCGCCTGATCACGGGTGCTTTGGGCGGCATGCTCGGCGGCACGGTACGTCAGCGGCCACAACGATGGAACCGGCGTCCTCGGCGCACCGGGCCAGCCTTTGAAAGTGCCCGATTACCTCACACCGATTGCCTGGCACATCGCCTTCCGCGACTTCTTCCCATGCTCTCTACTCCCCTGGGCAACATATAATCGCGGCGACGCCTTAGTTCGACTTTCGCATTTTCTGAAGCAGTTCGCGAGCGGCCCGGGGAGTGAAAATCCCTCCGGCGATTCCATCCAGACGATCGACCTGAGGCAAGAAACGCAGGCCGGTGCGCGCTCAGCCCGCGCGGCTGAGAAGCTCGGTGAGCTGGGCGACCCAGGTTTTCAGACGGGACGGTTTTGGAAGCAGTCTCTCGGTTTTCTCCTCGTAGCTGACCCGCCTCAGGGTCGTCAACATGTCGGCGAAGGACGGCTCTTCCTTCCTGGGGTACCAGGGGCGGAAGGGAAAGCGAGGAAACTGTGACCCGTCTGGTGGAACCAAACGACCACCAAGCTGTAGAGGATCAGCGCCATCGGTGCGGTTCGTTCCACTGCCTTGGGAAGACGATTGGCGGGATCCTCCAAACCCAAGAGTTGCTTGCAATTTTCAAAGGTGCATTCGATGGCCCAACGGCAGGCGTAGGTCGAGAGGATTTGCCTGGCGGTCCAATCGAGCTTGGTGCAGTAGAACATCTGCTCGGGTCGTTTCCCCTCCAGGTCGCGCACCAAGACGATGGTCAGGAGTCGGTCACTCCCAGCCGTGTAGTAGAGGGCCTGGATCGTCTTGACCGCCAGCGTGGCATGGAGCCCAAACTGGTTGAAGTCGAGGTTCGTCCAGGGTTGGTTCGGATCTTCGGCCCACTCCTTCATGCCGGGCAAGCGTTTTCCTTTCTTGCGGCGCCCTTTGGTCTTTTCCGTCTTGGGAGGGGCGGCTCGTAGAGCACCCCTTTGGGATGGACATGGCTGATGAGGTGAACGTTGGGCGGCAGATAGACAAGATACTCTGGCCGCCGTAGGCGCTGTCGCCGGTGACGACGATCTCATCGTTGGGAAACCACTCGGCGACCAACTTGATCAGTTCAAGAGCTAATTCCGGTCGCGTGCGATGATTCGGATCGTCCTTGGGCTTGGTCGACTTTCCCCGGTTCTTTTTCCCCTTGGTCAGACCTTGGCGGTTGCGGTAGAGGCGGAAGGCGACGGGTAAGGCAAAGACCTTGGTGGGGGCCCAGAAGGGATGGACGATGATCAAGCAGAGAACGACCCAGTCGTGTCCCCAACTGACCAGGGATTTGGCGCGGCTGGAGATGAGGGGATCGTAATGCATGCCGGCGCCGTAGAGGGTCAGTCCGCGTTTGCGACAGAGCGTGTCGTCGACGGCCCAGGAGAGAGTGGCGCCTGGAGCGAGAATGGTGGCGACGAGCTTGGCGAGGTGCATGGAGAACGTGTCGAGGTCCCAGGCGGCGTGGCTGAAGAAGCGATGGAACCGGCACCAATGGCCGTTGCCGACCTTGCCGCAGGAGAAGATGACCTCGGTGATATAGCGGTGGCGATGGGAGAGGATCCACCCCGTGACGATCGACACGAAGGTCTGGAAGGTCGGACGGTGAAGACGGCGTGAAAGTGCTGTAGCAAGTGGACGAACGAGGGTGTAAGTTCCATGGGTCGGCTTCCTTGCCGGGAAAGTTGTCCGGTTTGGACCCAGACAGCATGCCAATTCCGTGCGAGGAAGCCGACATCAAATCACCAGGCGCGAGTCGAACGCGCACGACGCTAACGGATCGGGGACGCGAAGAGAACCATCGACGTTCCTGAATACGACTGATCCTAAAAATGCGAAACCCGAACTTAGAGGACGCCTGGATCGAATTCGACCGCGGGATCGCTCACACCTTCGCCCAGATCAGGCAAAACGAGCAAGAGGGACTGATCCCCTCGATCGTCTTTTCGCCGATGCTCGTCGAGGATGGCCGCCGGTTGCTGATCGGCAATCAACCGCTCAACGACCTCGCGGTCAATCTGGGTACCGCCCTGCTTGGAGATGATGTCGCCGGCCTGCGCGACCAGTTCACGAACGAAAAGCAGACGACGGGTAGCCAGGGATCGCCCACCGACTACGACCTGGAGTACCCGGGCCTCGCCTCGGTCTCGGCCGTCGAGCTGTTCGAAATGTTGGGGGAGGAGAGTCGGAAAAATCTGCGGCTGGCGAGCGCCGTGCGAATGAGTGCGACGTTTCCTTACATCACCTCGTCGGTTACCCTGCCGACGGAACCGCCTCGCCACGTCGTCGACGCCGGCTACTACGATAACTACGGAGTGAACCTCGCCGCCGCCTGGATTGCGAGCCACCGCCTCTGGATCAAGAAGAACACGGCGGGGGTGCTGCTAATCCAGATTCGCCGCCTTCCCCAACGAAAGGCGGCTCAAGACCCTGGACACGGACATTCAGGAGTTCTCCTCGGCCGACGGAGCGACCAATGAACTCGAGCCCAGGATCGAGCAAGCGGCCCATTTCCTTCCCCGGTTGATCTTCCTGGCGGCCGACGGCGTGAAGTCCGTGTTTATTCCGTTTGAAGGCGTCGCCACGGCACGCGACTCGTCGATGTATTTCCGAAATGATGAACAGATTCTGGGACTCCAGGCGATGTTCAGCAATATAACAGGCGACGAAGAGTTTTTCCGCTCTGCCATCTTCACTTGCGACACCGTGCAATCAGGCCAAGATCGGCAAAACGTCGAAACGCTTAACTGGTACATTGATGCCAGGGAGTTCGACGACATCCGTCATAACATGGAGCCCTACGATTCAACACGCGGTACCGGCCGAGACCGAAATGCCATGCGTGTGAAAAACCTTGCAGAGTGGTGGAGCGGTCGAGAACGCCGATCACAGGCCTTAGCCGTGGCACGCCGACAGACTCGACCAGCGGAAAACCGCGCTGAAACCACGCCGCGCTGACGACACCGAGAAGACCAGAATTGTGCTGTGGATCCGCCTCAGTAACAAACTTCAGAAGGCAGGCGTGTGCGGTGGTCCTTTCGCCCTTTGAAGTCTCTGCGCTCTCTCGAAACTCCTGTCCACCGATCCCACCTGGCCTTCGGTGACTCGTGTCTGGAGTGCCGTGTGCGAGTGCCGCGTTCCAGCCAAACCTGCTCAATAGGTGTCGGCGCTGATGATCTCATGTCCGCTGCGCGTTCCCAGCGCCCACCACGTTGCGAGGGCCGTGGAATTCTTGATGAATTTTACCGAGCCGTCGCAAAAGCCGACGTTCACGCCGCCGGGATGGTTGCTGGTCGCGGTGATCGCGGCGCCGAAACCTCCGTTGTCGCTGGAGTAATAACCCGTCGGGTCGTTCGATCCCGTGCAGGAGATGGTGTTAGGTGCCATCACATGGCTGTAGGCGTTGTTGGCCGTGGCGTAGTCGAGGCTCATGAGCCATTGGGCGCCGAAACCGATGCCGGCAAGCGCGGGGGTGCCCGCCGGTAAGCCCTCGCATGCGCTAACGAACGCTTGCGCATTCGCCGTGCTTGCCTGATCCAAGGTTACCGTGATGGGCACCTGATAAAGCCCGCGCCGGGCATTCTGCGCCCGGGCGAGACGCTCGCGTCGCCGGCCGTATAGGGAGCAGTCGTCGACAGCAAGTGCTCGCTGAAAAGTGCGGTGTTGGCGGCTCCGTCGGTGATCATCTGGATGCGCACGGCTGGCACCGCCGGTGGGGTCAATTTCGCCGCCGTCATCAGGTTGAAGACGAGCGTCTTGTTGCCGACCGGGACGATTGCGCCGTTGCACGAGCGGATCATGGGCGGTCCGCCATAGTTGCCGGCGTAGTTGGACACGGCGAATTGAGCCGTGTAACCGCTCGTGCCCGCGCCGGACGAAAGCGAAAAGCTCAATGCCTTGCCGACGCTCTCGGAAGGGCAAAGCAACGTCGAGAGCGTCGTTAGGCCTACTGTCGTGTTGGCCCCCAAGATCGGCGGCGCCAGCTCCATCATGGGGACGTTGAAATTGATCGCGTTCCAGAGCGGCCGCTGTTCGAGATTGGGAAGAAGGCACGCGGTCCAAGACGTGAACCAATTCACGGGCCCTGTTCCATTGGGAAGCATGACGTTATCGAGAGTCTGTGCCGGCAAGACATTGGTTGAGGTCAGGTAACTCTGCGCGGCCAGCCCCAGTTGTTTCAAGTTGTTGACGCACTGCGTGCGTCTTGCCGATTCTCTCGCCGACTGGACGGCCGGCAACAGCAATCCGATCAAGACTCCGATGACGGCGATGACCACCAGGAGCTCGATGAGCGTAAACCCGCTGCGCGGGCGAACCGAGCGAAGCATGAGTAACCCCCCTGGATGGAGAAATGAACTCCGAGGAGTGAGGCATGACCAATCCAGTCTCCCGCGCGGCTTCCGGCGACAAGACGAGAACGAATTCTTTCGTGGAAAAGAACGAGCCGTGGGCGAACGCTCAAGCGATCACCGTGACCCACCGACGGGCCTCGGCCGAGGGGGGCCCGGGTATACAGGCGGGCCATGAACCTGTGATGAACGCCACTCTGGAAAACAGGAAAATAGATGAATTATTAATTGGATTGTTAGCGATGTTTGTGTTAGCCTCTTGATCACATTCTTTTCGCTTTTGAGGGCCCGTCTGCATGAGGTTGCGACAAATCGGTGCTGCCGTGGGGTGGTCAATCCTCGCGCGTCTGGGCTTCGCCGTCTGGGGCCTTTGGCTTGGCACTTCCGTGACGCAGGGCGAAGAGCCGGCTCGAAAAGCCGGAACGCCGACGTTTACCAAGGACGTGGCGGCGATCCTTCAAAAGCGGTGCCAGGGTTGCCATCGTCGCGGTGAGATCGGCCCGTTCGGGTTGGAGACGTACGAGCAAGTTCGGAAGCGCTCGTTGGATATTGCCGCGGTGGCTCTCGACCGGTCGATGCCTCCCTGGAAGCCGACGTCTGGGGTCGGCCCAAACTCATGCACGACCGTTCGATGACCGACGACGAGATCACCGTGCTCACGGCGTGGGCGGGCGCGGGTGCGCCGCGGGGTGAACCGAAGCACATGCCCGCGCCGGCGCGGTTTAGCGAGGGGTGGGCGCTCGGTGCGCCCGACTTCGTTATCGAGCTAGCGGAAGACTTCAACGTCCCCGCCGCGGGCCCGGATGTCTACCGCTGCTTTGTGATCCCGACGGACCTTCCGCGTGACGTGCTGATCTCCGCGATTGAATACAATCCGGGCAATCGCCGCGTCGTGCACCATATGATGGCGTTCGTCGACACCCACGGCTACGGCCGCCAGCGGGACGCGGCCGAGCCGGGGCCGGGGTATACCTCATATGCGGGCGCGGGCGTCGAGATCGCCGGCGACCTGGGCGGCTGGGCCGCCGGCAACGAGCCCGGCGCCTCCCTGATGGGATCGGCCGCTCTTTGCCCCGCGGGGCCGACGTGATCCTGCAAGTCCACTACCACCCCGACGGCAAGCGCGAGGTCGACCGCACCCGCGTGGGGCTTCACTTCGCTCGTAAGCCGGTCAAACGGACACTCCAGTGGGCTAACGTCACGAATTCCGACTTCCGGCTTTCGCCCGGCAACAAGAACGTCGAGGTCAAAGCAACCTGGTACGTCCCCGTCGACGTCGAAGCCCTCGCTGTCACTCCCCACATGCACCAGCTCGGGCGCGATTTTCGCATGACAGTCACCTACCCCGGCGGTCGCAGGCAGGACCTGATCTACATCGCTGACTGGGACCCTTCCTGGCAGAACACATACTCCTTCGAGGAACCAATCCGTCTGACCAGGGGCTCAGTCGTATCTGTGGTGGCCCACTTTGACAACTCGGACCACGCGCGCAATCCCCACCGACCACCCAAGATTGTCAAATGGGGTTACGAAGTGACGGACGAGATGTGCGTGGGATATATTGGTGTCGTGAAATCGGGCCAGGATCTGACCCAGCGCGGCGAGAAGGACGACTTGTTCGAGATCTTGGTAGCGCAGCACCAAAAGAACAAGGTGCGCGCACAGACGGCCAGACGGAGCCGCTGACCACAGCACGGTTAATCGTCCATCGGTGCAGTTTCGACTCCACGGCCCGTTCAAATCCGACTAGCCGAGCTGAGCGACACCACACAGGAGGACAGAATGAAAAAGCTCTGCCGGTCCATCGCGGCGCTGGCCGCGGTTGCGGCGTTCGGGGCGGAAGCGCCGCCATCCTCCACCTCCACGAAGGACGATGCCCCCAACTCGGTCTTTCAGAAACCCGTCCGGCTCATGGCGGCCGGCGCGGTCATCGATTCCGGCCCCCAGTGGGCCCACTCCGGGCCCGTGCCTCCACGATGTGGATGGCGACGGCCGGCGAGATCTGCTCGTGGGCGATTTTAGCGGAGAGTTCCGCCTCTATCGCAACGTTGGAACGGTCCTGGAGCCGAAGTTCGCCGCGGGCGAGTTGCTCATGGCTGGGGGTGTCGTCGCCACAGTGCCCATCTACTGATGCATCGGTTCCAGTCCACAGTTTGTGGACCTCGACGGCGACGGCACTCGTGACCTGATCAGCGGCTCGTATGACCCTGGCGAGATCTATCTCTTTCGCGGCGAGGGAAAGGGCAAGTTCAAGGCCCGAGAGACGATCAAGGACAAGTCGGGCAAGCCCGTGCTGCGAAAGCCCGATCAAGAGGTTAGCGTCGAGTCGTTCGGGAGCTGGCCGGCGATGGTCGACTGGGACGGAGATGGAGACCTCGACCTCCTCTTCGGCGGCATACGTCGGCGGCCTGAACTTACGACTCAACGAAGGAACGCGTCGGGCGCCGGCGTTCGCCACGAGCAACATCGTGATCGCGGCCGGAGGCAAGCCGATCCAGATCCCGGAGGGCCATTGTACGCCGGTGGTTGCCGACTGGGATGGCGACGGACGCTGGGACATCCTCTCCGGCGCGGCCACCGGGGCGGTCTACTGGTTCCGAAACGTCGGAAACGCTGGGCGCCCCGAATTGGCCGAGGCCGTCGAGCTAGTGCACTCGGCACAAGGGAATTGGCTATTCGGAGTTTCTTGACTCCGAAGAAGAGCCGAAGCCGGGCATTCGCTCCCAGATCGACGTAACCGATTACAACCGCGATGGCAAACTGGACCTACTTGTCGGCGATTTTTGCACCTACATCTCGCCCCGCGCCAATCTCTCAAAAGCCGAGCGCGGGGAAGTCGCCGAGCTCCGCTCTAGGCTGGAACGGCTTGAGCCGACCGTAGCCGAACGAAACAGGAAGATCCAGGAGGAGATGTTGAAGTTCTGGGAGCCGATTCCCATTAAAGAGCAACTCACGGCCGAGGTTCAGGCGAAAGTTCGCAAAAAGCAGGCAGAGATCGAAGCGAGGCCCGAGAACAAAGCGATCACCGACGAGATGGAACCGATAATCCAGAGCCTGAAGCGCTACCTCAAGCCTCCAGGCCCGGGAACGATTGCCAACGGCCAGGATACCCCGCATGGCTACGTCTGGCTGTTTCTGAGGAAGTGATGATGTCCCGCTCCTCGACATAGACGCCGAGGATTCGATCGGCTTTGCTCCAAATCTCGCCGTGACGGGGCTTCGGCTGAGGCATGGCGACGATCCATTCCCGGACAAGCTCCTCGGGGTAGCCCGAATCGGGCCGCTCGGCGAAATGTTCGGCAGTCAGCAAGGGTGTTGACACTGATGCCGCGGGCATGGTGGTCTCCTGCAATGGCTTCAGACCGTTCGATTATTGCATTCACCTGGAAACATTCAAAGTCAGGTCGGCCACTTGCGGAGATCGCACATGCCCAAGAGCAACGCAACAGACGGCAAAAAATCTCCCGACCCGGTAAAGTCGACGAAGAAATTGCCGCTCAAGCCGCCGAGCAACGCCGCGGCACGAAACCGGCGCGAGCCGGTCAACTTGGGACGTGCTTTGGTCGAGGCTTACCTGACCAATGAGCGCATCAACCAGGTCCTGATCGCCGCTCTCGACCCCAAGATCTGGCGCGCCCAGCCCCCTTGCTCCAAACGACGCAACATCGCCACGACGTTTGCCCACATGCATAACGTGCGCTGCATGCGGCTTGCCATGTCACTCCGGAGCGAGAATCCGCCGGCCAGACTCGACCGCGCGGAGGTCACACCCGAAGACGCCAAGGAGGCGCTCGCGACGAGCGCGGCCGCAATGGTACGCTTGATCAAACACTCGATCGAAGGCGGTGGCCACGTGCCCGACCTTCGTCCGGATGTCGTCGCCCTCGTCTGCGGCGCGATCACCCACGATGCCCACCACCGGGGCCAGATCTGCCACTGGGCAAGTCAACTCGGCGCGCCGCTAACGCCGGAACAGGCGCTTCAAATGTGGGAATGGGACAAGCGATGGAAAGAGGTGGCGGGGAGTTGAAGGGAGCGGGCCGTCTGACGATACTAGGGTGCCGGGGGTGCAAGAGGCTGGTTTAACTCCCCCGTCACTGACGCGCCGGGCTGAAAAGGCAGGATCGGTGCGCGTCATATGCCGATGCGCCGATGCGGCAACGAGGAGAAGCAAAATGCCGATCCCACCAGATGTTCACGCGTTTCTGGCCCTCTATCCACTGGCTGTGAAAGAGATCGCGCGAGCAGCGCGTCAGCTTGTCGGGCAGACAGTGCCGAATGCGATCGAAACGGTCGATCGATCGGCGCGGCTCCTCGGTTACGGTTACGGACCGGGATACAAGGACACGATCTGCACGCTGCTCATGAGCAAGACTGGCGTCAAAGTTGGGATCGCGCGCGGCACTGAGCTGCCGGATCCTCATGGGTTGCTACAGGGAAGCGGCAAGGTTCACCGCCATGTGCAGCTCCGCAGTGTAGACGACGTCGCAAACCCTGGGTTGAAGCAACTGCTCGAAGCGGCGTTGGCAGCTTGGAAGGAACGAACCGCGGCCCATCGCTGAGCTTTCTTATGCGCGCTCTGTCGAGCGCGCCCGCCCGTCCCGCTCGCTCAAATCCTTGACAAAGCACGGCGTTCGTGGGACGTTGAATTTACGTTAGAACAAGACGGCACCCCGCCTACGACCTCATGCCCGCCGTGAGTGCTTTCCCATGCATTTTTCCCGCCGCTCGATGCCAGCCGCGCTCGCGCTGGCAATAATCGCTTTGACCGCGTGCTCGAGCCAGTGTTTCGCAACCCCTCCGAAGATTGGCGAGATCGCGCCTTATGGCGCACAGCGCGGTGTAGCCACGGAGCTATCAATCACCGGCTCGGACCTTGCGGGAAATCCTCGGCTGATCGCACCATTTCCGTTCAAGATCGAATCGCCGCCGGCGGGCCAGACCGCAGCCAATTGGAAGACCAGGTTGACGATTGCGGCTGACGTCGCAGTGGGCGTTTATCCGATCCGGGTTCAGACCGACGATGGGATCTCCAACCCATTCCTTTTCGCGGTCGGTCAACTGCCCCAGGTCGGCGAGAAGGAAGAGAACAGCGTTTTTGAATCGGCCCAGCCGATTCCCAACCCGCCGCTTGTTGTGGAGGGTCAAGTCGCCGCCAACGACGTCGATTTCTTTCGATTTCACGGCAAGCGGGGGCAAAAAATCATAATCGACGCGCAATGCGCTAGGCTCGGCTCGGCAATCGATCCGACCATTCGTTTGACGAAGGCGTCGGCCACGCAGACCTATATCGCTTCGGCCGACGACTCGCCTGGACTCGTGACCGACGCGCGGCTCGTTGCTATCTTGCCCGAGGATACCGATTACGTCGTCGAAATCTCCGACTCGCGCTACCAGGGAGCGAGCCGGCCGGGTTATCGACTCGTAATCGGCGATCTGCCGATGGCCGAGGAGGTCTATCCACTGGGAGGCAGAACAGGCGAGACGCTGGGTGTTGAGCTTCGGGGAGGCTCGCTCACCGGCGTGAAGATCGCCGCGACGTCCGTGATCCCCCTGCCGGGCACCGAGCTATTCCCGCCCCGGATCACGACCGGAATGTTGGGCGGCGTTCGCACTGGTGAGCCAAACTATGACGTGGAATCGCTCCCGAACCTGGTTGCCTCGCGTTATCCCGAGCTGCGCGAGCCAGCCGCTCGCGCCGATCAGCCCGACCGCGCCGTTGCACCGGTCGTGTTCAACGGCCGGCTCGATCCTCCGGGCGACGACGATCGGTTTACCGTGGTCGTAACGCCGGGCGAGCGGCTGCGGATCACGGTACAGGCCGCGGACCTCGGCTCGAATCTCGACCCCGTCGTTTCGGTCCTCGGCAAAGGAGGCAGTGTTCTGGCCAATGCCGATGATACGACGATCCCCCAGCCCCCCAAAAATGGTCAGCCGACCCCGCCGATCGTCTTCCCCGATCCTTCAATCGACTTGACGATTCCGGGCGGTACCACCGAGATCACGCTGCTAATTCGCGACCTCGAACGGCGAGGAGGAGTGGGCTTCCCCTACCGGATCGTGGTCGAGCCGATCCTGCCCGATTTCGAGCTCCTCATGAGCGAGCCCCAGGTGAGCGTCCCGCGCGGTGGCTTCGCGACCGCCTTAGCGACGGTTCGGCGCAAGGGCTACAGCGGGCCGATCACCTTGACCGTCGCCGAGCCGCCCGCTGGTCTCATGGTTCGGCCGGGAAGCATCGCAGCCGGCCAGACGACCGGGGTGATCACGCTCGCGGCGAGCGCCGACGCCAAGTTTCCGGCCGCTCCGATCCGACTGATCGGGCGGGGCCAGCGGACAGACGGCCCGTTTGAACGGCTCGCGTCACGGTTGGTGGTGTTCACCCCCGCGGCCACTCCGCCGGCCGGAACGCTCACCCAGCACGGGCTCGTCATCGCACCCGCCCGTCCCACACCTGTGGTGCTCGACACCCCTTCGGATCCGATCGAAGTCGCCCATGGTTTCAGCGCGAAGATCCCGGTCAAGGTCGCTCGCAGCAAGGGCGCTGATGCGGCGATCGCGATCTCCGGCTTGAGCTTGCCTCCCGGAGTGACCGTCGCCAATGCAACGATCGCCGCCAAGGGTGTCGAGGGAAGCGTGACGGTGAACGCTCCACTGGAGACTTCGATTGGGAGCATGACGCTAGCGCTAGAAGCCAAGAGCAAACTCGGCGGTGCGGACCGAACCATCTCTGTGCCCGTCGTGACCCTTAACGTCGTCCATCCGGTCTCGGTCGAGCTGGCCTCTGCCGGCGTCGAGGTCAAGCCGGGCTCGACGATCGAGCTCAAAGGAAAGCTCGTCCGCAAGGGATCGTTTGACGGACCGGTGACCGTGCGGATCAATGGGCTGCCGGCCGGAGTGAAGGCCAATCCGGTCACGCTCACTGGCGCGGCGACGGTCTTCGCCTTGAAAGTCGCTGCCGAGCCCAAAGCCGCACCCACATCCGCCAACACGCAGCTCGCACTGGTCTTCCAGGTTAACAAGAAGGACTACCCGGTTCCGACGACTCCCCTCGCTGTGAAGATCGCGCCGATCAAGTAGGATAAAGGGATGCGACTGATTGCCGTGGCACGGAGAATTCCGCGAATGTCTCGAAACACGCTCCGCTCTGTCTCGCCGGGCTTTTTCCTCCGGCTGAGCTTGGTAGTCGGATTTTTGGCCGTGACCCACCAGGGCCAGGCAGACCAAGAGGGCCAGCGTCCCGGATCTAGCGGGGTGCAAGCGAAGGGCGAGTCGAAGGACCCGGCGCGGACCGGATCCGAGCAGAGCAAAGAGCCCGCGAAGCCGACCAAGGCCAAGGACGCGCCCCCGAAATCCACGAACGCGCCCAGCAAAACCGCGGAGATCCCCGCCAAGACGGCGAATGCGTCTGGCAAGACGACGAGACCATCCGCGAAGCCAGAATCGGCGCCCGCAGCCGAAGCGAAGGCGTCGCCGGCCGCGCCCAAGGGCGTGACAGCTCAAGCCAAGTCTGCCACCCTACCCGCGGTGGCCACAAAACCGCCTGCCGGCAAGGCCGTGAGTTTCATTCACGACGTCGCACCCATCCTGGTCGAAAGCTGCATTGCCTGCCACAATCCGCGGAAAACCGAGAGCAAGTATGTCATGACGACGTTTGCCCAGCTCGCCAAGGGTGGTCAGCAGGGCGAGGGTACCACGCTCGAGCCGGGCAAACCCGACGAGAGCAATCTGGTCGAGCTGATCCGCCCGGATGGTCAGCCCCGCATGCCGTATAAGCAAGATCCACTGACGTCCGAAAAAATCGCGATCATCGAGCGGTGGGTTGCAGAGGGAGCCAAATATGACGGCGGCTCGCCCACCGGCGACTGGACGATCGTCTTGCGAAAGACGCGAAAAGTCACGATCCCCCAGGAGTATCCGGCGACAGTGCCGATCACGGCCCTCGAATTCAGCCGGGACGGCACGACTCTGGCGGCGTCGGGCTATCACGAAATCACGTTCTGGAACACCGCCCTTGGCAAGCTGGTGCGCAGGCAGAGCGGTCTGGCCGAGCGGGTCTACGATATTGCCACCAGCCCCGACGGCAAATGGCTGGCTACCGCCAGCGGCGACCCGGGAGTCTTCGGCGTCGTCCGGCTCTGGCAGCCCGAGCCGAAAGGAGAGCTCAAGCCGGTTTCTGACCTGGTCGAAACCCAGGACGTAGTCTTTGCCGTCGCATTCAGCCCGGACAGCAAGAAGATCGCCACCGCGGGAGCCGATCGGACTTTGCGCGTCTTCGAAGTCGAGACCGGCAAGCTGCAATTTCAGGTCGAAGATCACGCCGACTGGGTGCTTGGAGTCGCGTTCAGCCCCGATGGCAAACGAGTGGCGACGGCGAGCCGCGACAAGACGGCCAAGGTCTTCGACGTGGAGAAGAAGGAAGCAATCGTGACTTTTCCGGGTCACGGCGCGCCGGTTTACACGATTTCGTTTACCCCTGACGGCAAAGGGATTGCCACCGGCGGAGAGGATAACCGTATCCGAATCTGGAACCCCGACAATGAGGCCAAGGCAATCCGCGAAATCGCCGGTTTCGGCGGTACGGTTTTCAAGCTGCGCTACACGCCGGACGGAAAAAACCTGCTGGCATGTGGGGCCGATAAAAATGTTGCTGTCTTCACCGACAAAGGTTCTCAGGTGCGCAAATTGGCGGGCCATCAGGATTGGGTCTATTCCCTGGCCATCTCGCGCGACAGCAAGACCGCGGCGTCGGGAAGCTGGGATGGTGAAGTCCGGCTATGGAATTTGGCAGATGGGAAGTTGCTGCGCACCATCATCGCCGCACCGGGATACAAGCGAGCGGGCGATCAGGCAGCGGCGAGGTGACTCGCGCTTTGGTCAGTTCCACGACAGAGGTCGCTCTGACGGACCTTGACCTCCACGGGCAGTCCTGGCGGACCTGGGCCGCGCCGGAGAATGGCGCCCATGGCGAGCTTGCTTCACGGAACATTGCGACGCCGTGCGGAGCGGATCATGGCATTGGGCCCAGATCCAGAATTCATTCTAGACTACCTGTCTGTCCTGCTCTTCCACGATTGCCCTCGCAATCCACCGAAAAAACGGATGTCTGTCAAATTCATGGATTGGTTTGGGCTCCACGCACACTAACATAGGTAATCGGGCATCTGATTCGAGGAGGAGAACTGATGTCGTGCGCCGGGCGGGGGATTGTCTTGCGGCAAGTTCGTCAACTGTTTAGCGACGGGACGCTGGGCGGTCTGGCAGACGGACAGCTTCTCGAGCACTACCTGACGAACGGCGACGAGACGGCGTTCGCGGTCTTGGTTGATCGGCACGGTCCGATGGTGCTGGGTTTGTGCCGGCGGATGCTCCGCGACCCACGGGATGTTGAAGACACCTTTCAGGCAACGTTCTTGACGCTGGCTCGTACGGGCCGGGCGATCCGCGACCGAACCTTTGTGGCGACATGGCTCTACCGAGTGGCTTTCCGAATCGCACGGCACGCACGGGCGCGTGCGCTGCGCCGTCGGAACTGCGAGCTGCTCGTCGCGACTCCCGAGGCTCTTGGAGCGAGCAATTCCTCGGAAGACCGCGAGGCGGCCGCGGCGCTCGAACAGGAGTTGAACCGGTTGCCCGAAAGGTATCGGGCGCCACTGATATTGTGCTACCTCGAAGGGCGGACCCACGACGAAGCGGCCGGGGAACTTTCGTGCCCCGTCGGTACCGTGCCGCAGCCGCCTGGCTCGAGGACGCGACTTGCTCAAGAAACGCCTGACGCGACAGGGATACGTACCGACGGCTGCGTTCTTCGGCGCCGGCCGAGCGTACCGGCCGGGGATTGCATCGAGGTCGTGCCGCCGTCGCTGGTTTCTGCGACCGTCGACACGGTGGTTCGATGGAGCTCGGCCACGACGAGTCAGGTGGACACCGCAGCGGCGCCGGTGCTCGCTCTCACTGAGGGAGTTCTCACGACCATGAAGCTCACCCAGCTCAAATGGATCGGCCTGTCCCTGCTTGCAACCGGTCTGGCGACGGGCGGGGCAGTCGCAGTGTCCTATGCGTCGGTAGGGAAGGCATCGGCCGGGGATAGTCCAGCCCTCGCCATTGTGGCCGTCGCTCCCGCTCCCGAAGTCGCCGAGACTCAGAAGAGGGCCGTCTCCTCGCGCGGCATCTTGAAGGGATGGGGCGAGCCGATCGATCCTGATGGCGATTGCGAGTTCAACTTGGCCGACGGCCGGCTCACGATCAAGGTACCCGCACCGGCAGCGCCACGGAAAGGGCACGGTCTCGAGGCCGAGGCAAAGACCCTCAATGCGCCGCGAGTGTTGCGCAAATCGAGGGAGACTTCATCGCTGATCTCAAAGTAGGGGGCACACTCAAGCCCGGCGGGCCGTCGGCCAATCCCAGGGTTTTCCCGTTCGTCGGTGCGGGGCTGTTGCTATGGAGTGACGAGGGTAACTACCTCCGGCTGGAACGCGCCGCGATCGTCCGGAACGGCCAGTTGATTCCGTACTCCCTTTTTCAAGAACGTCGCGACGGCCGGCTCATACCGCCGGAGGGCGGCCATCAGCTCCCTGACGAACCAACCCTGCTGCACCTGGAACGTCATGGCGATCAATTCAGCGCGCAGGTCAGCATCGACGGCATGGCTTGGCGCGCCTTTCCGCCGCGCATTATCAAGTTACCTGCGAAGCTCAAGCTGGGCGTCGCTGCGATCAGCTCGTCACGCCAGCCATTCGTCGTCACATTCGAGAGCTTCCGGGTCCTCCGGCCGGAGTGAATCACGGTCTTGCCACCCACATGATTATCGCGGCCGCCGTGCCATCCATGGTCGGTTCGTTGATCACATAATTCTTGATGTCGTCGTGATAAACCGCGCGCTCGTCCTGAAAAGCCGCGAACGGGTCCGGTTGAGTGATCGAGACGCCGAGCTAAAGCGGAAGATGCGTGCATAGACGAGACGGGGCCATCCACCAGGCCACCGCACACAAATTGCACCGTGAGCTTCGTCGTTTGCAGGTGTGCGTCCTTGGGGAACACACCACCTACCTCCGTGAACATCTCACCGATCCGCAGCAGGTAGCGGCCCGGCTGCGTAACCTCGGTGAAATCGAGCTCGGCATGATTGTCGAATTTCCCCCAGCGTCCACCGAAGAGCAGAACGGGCTTGTCTTCGAAGGCCGGTTTGCCGGACTCGGCGGCCACCACGGAAAACTTCCCGGGCAGTGGCGACACCGAGAAGGCGACGGCGAACTTGGTCTCCTTGGCTCTATAGCCGACCTGATTCGCGCAGGAGAAAAACCTCGGCAGGGAGCGCTGTCGGCAAAGGACCGAGGCGCCCTTCCGGTAGCTTGTCCGGTTCGAACGAGGCGCACACAAGGGCTGCCGAATTCGCCGATCTGTCGGGTCGTGCCCGCGTCGCCGTGATCGTCTGGGAATCGGCGTGTGAACAAGCCCAGGCGATCCAACCCCAAGTTACTGCGACCCACCGAATCTTACACGAAGAGTTCGTGAATTGGTCGTCCATTCTCGACGATCGGCGTTGACCCGCCGTCGCTTCCGCTGACGTATTGAGCGCTGTCGATACCCAAGCTGTGATAGATCGTTGAGAGTAAGTCCTGCGGCGAGACGGGGCGCTCGGGCAGGCGCACCGCCATGGGAGTCGCTGGCTCCGATCACCTGGCCGCCGCGAACGCCGCCGCCCGCCAGGGCGATGCTCCAGACCCCCGGCCAGTGGTCGCTCGCCGCCCGACGCATTGAGCCGCGGCGTGCGGCCAAACTCTCCCGCCGCGACGATCAGCGTCGAATCGAGCCGGCCGCAGCGGTCGAGTTCGTCGATCAGCGCCGAAAACGCCTGATCGAAGGTGGGAAGCACCTCGCGCGCGTAGTCGTCCAGCGTGCTGAATGGCCCTGACCCATGGCAGTCCCAGGTGACCTGGTTGAAAACGGTGGCATACATGTTGACCGTGACGACGCGCACCCCCGCCTCGACCAACCGCCGCGCCAGGAGACAACTCTGGCCGAACGTCGATCGTCCGTAAGCTTCGCGAGTTTGGCTCGGCTCATCGCCCAGGTCAAAGGCATTGCGAACTCTCGGAACCAAAACGGATTCGCTCGTCTGGGTCAGGGCCGCTGCTCGCGGTGGACGACCGCTCGCGGCCTCGTCAACAAATGCCGATGCGCGATCCAGAGCGGATTTCGGATCGAAATCCGGGGACCCGGGATTGGCGTCGAGCACGAACGAGTCGTCGCACTCTGCCTAGCCAACCGGACGACTGGCCATGGGGAATCGGAACACCGGTGCTGGCGATCGGGCGAGGGAGAATCACCGAGACTGGCTGTCCCGATCGCGTTGCCTTGAGCCGAGCGACCATCGAGCCGAAATGAGGCGCTTCGTCAGCTTCCTGGCAAAGCCTGCCCGTCTGGAGCAACTGGTGGCCGGTCTCGTGAATGGGGGCTTCATCGTGATGGACCGATCGAACGAGAGCGATCTGGTCCATCCTCGCGGCCAACCGCGGCAAATGCTCGCAGACTCGCACTCCCGGGCACGTCGTCGCGATCGACCGAAATGGACCTCTGACGTCGCTTGGCGCAGTCCGGCTTCGGATCCCAGGTCTCCAACTGACTGGGCCCACCGACCAACAGCAGCAGAATGACCGAACGATCAGCCGCGCCATTCGTTGCGCCCAGCAGCCCAAACTGGCTGAAACCCAATGACCCAATCCCGAGGCTTCCCGCCCGGAGGAAATCGCGCCGCGTCATTCCAACAGCTATTGCCGAGCCGCTTTTTTCGATCGTGCTCATCGCCTTTGCTCTCCCCCGATTATCCTTACGCGTCGTCTCCAATCCGGCATCGTAACGCGAACCAACGGCGATGCGACAGATCGAAGTCGCGTCCGAAATGCCGTTGCACTCGATTCTCCCCTGCCCCCGTTCTTTCCAAGACACATCGTCTCGCGCTGCACGGAGTGTCAACAAATCTGGGAAAACTTTATCGGTTGGTACGATTGTAGCGAATATAGTGAAAATGCGTGACTTGCGTAAATTCCGTTCAACTCGACTTGTGGATCAAGCCGATAAAGTCGCCACAAAGAGCAAACAGATCGCACAGCGGACGCACTGAGTGATTGCAGCGGGACGAGTATCGGGCTGGGAACGCTGGGTTGACCAATAAGACGAAGGGGCTGCAAGCCATGGCGGTTCGCCGCGGCGAATTGGGGCTCATCTGTCTCGTGCTTTGGACGTTTGTAGCAGAGCGGTCGCCATCGGCATGCGGCACAGGCTCCAACGATCGAGCAACAGGGAATGATCGGGGGAGCCGGGCCGACTAACTCACGCCCTGGCTCGATGGACTCGCTCTTGGGACCGATGCCTGGCTCGGCGGGTGGAGTGGGCAGGACGCAACCTGGGCGAGACGACATGCTGCTGGGCCGGATCGGCACTGCATTCCCGCGGGTTCCGACCGCGGTCACGACGCCCGGGGGCGTCTACCAGGGGCCGCCGGCTCGTCAGGGTTCAGCCGCGCCCCAGCCAAATCCGTTGCCTCGCGCACCGTTCTACGGGAGGCTGGAATTACCCAAAGAGGAGATCGACGAGGGACCTGCCAATGGGCTGACTCTCGACCAGGCGATCGAGCTCCTGGTCCACCGGAATCTCGATTTGCGAGCCAAGTATCTGGAGATTCCGCAAGCCCGCGCCGACGTCTTGACAGCCAGTCTGCGCCCAACCCGATTTTCTACGCGGACAGCCAGCTCGTCCCTTACGGCAGCGACTCGATCCACCGCCCCGGAGGCCCAACCCAATATGATGTGAATATTTCTCAACCGATTGACTTCTCGCACAAGCGGCAGGCGAGAACGGCCTACGCGGCCCGCGCGCTTCAGGTCATGGAGGCCCAGTATCAGGATGAAGTGCGGCTGGCGATTCAAAACCTTTATAACGCCTATGTAGACGTGCTCGCCGCGCGCGAAGTAGTGAGATATGTGAAAACGAGCGTGCTAGGGCTTGATGATTACGTGCGAACCAATGAGGCGCTCTTGAAGCGAAGCAATGCGACCAGTGCCGACGTCGATTCAGCGCGGTCGGAGCGCGACATCGCCGCGGCCGGGCTGGACGATGCCGAGCAGTTCCTGCTTCAGAAGAAGCGAAGTCTCGGCGAGCTCTTGGTCTTTTCGCCCGAGGAATCCGAGCAGATCGACCTGCGGGGCACGATCGGCGATCGCGGGCCGCCGCCACCCTCCAAGGAAGAGTTGTACCAGATCGCCCTCTCGTGCCGGCCTGATCTGGCGGGGTTTCAACTCGGGATTCAAGCGGCCGAAGCGAATGTTCGGCTTCAGCTCGCCAATCGCTTTTCGGATGCCTATTTGCTCTACCAGCCCTACACGTTTCAGAACAACGCGCCTTACCGCACCGAGAGCGCAACGTCCTGGGCCGTGGGGCTCACGGTGCCCTTCCCGATATTCAACCGGAACCAGGGAAACATCGAGCGCGCTCGGATCAATGTCAACCAGTCCGGTGTTCAGCTCCATTCGCAAGAGCGCAAGGTCATGACCGAGGTCCATCAAGCTCTGGCCGAATACGCAGTCAGCCTTCGCGTCACGCGCACCCTGAGAACCGAAGTATTGCGCAGGACTGGAGCGAGCATCGCGAGCGCGAGAGCGGCTCTTCGACGAGGGCGAAGCGACGCGGTTTGCTTTTCTCGACGCCCAGCGCAAGTACAACGACACCGCCAAGTCCTACCTGGATTCGGCCGTCCGGCATCGCCGGAGCATGCTGACGCTCAACACCGTGGTCGGCCAGCGGATCCTTCCTTAGCGGCTGTAAGTTGACGGAACGGGAGAGCGAACCTCCATGTGAGCCGCCCGTTTGGTGCGTATTGACCGTTGATTGATCAGTTGGAGTACCGCCTCTAGGCAATCCGGACCGGCTAAAGTCGGGACTCCAACTTCTCAATTCAAGATAGACAGGGCACTATGTCGCCGCTGATTTGCTGGTTGGTTGTATGCATGAATCGCGGAGGTCGCGACCAATTGCGAGCGACGGATGGCCAGCGATGCGATCAAGCGATCAGATTCTTGACGACGCGGGCGAGGTCGGAGCCGGTGTCGGTGAGGCTATAGAAATTGTTCTTGCCTTGGCGGCGCGGGGCGATGATGCCGCCATGACGCAGGAGGGCGAGGTGATGGCTCACGGCGGGCTGGCTTTGGCTAAGCTGGGAGCAGAGGGCGCCGACATGCCGCTCTCCCTGCGACAGGATCATGATCACCTGAAGGCGGGTCGGGTCGCTGACGTGCTTGAGCAGGATCGAAGCGCGGCGTGCCTGGTGATACCTCTGCTCGGCTGCCTTCTGAGTCTTAGGACGAGCGACGGCGGCTTTCGATGCGGGAGCGGTTTTGACACTGGTCTTGACTGACGGTGGCATAGCTCTAGCCTCCTGACCTGAATTGGTTCGGTGTTGCTGCGCGCGGGAAATCATCGGCACCCCGTCTCCATCTCCGGGGCTAACGGCATCGAATGCAGTCGAACTGGGGACCTACGTCGCCCTCAGACAAACCGCATCCGGCACACGACTTGGCGGTTGCAAACTAAGATGCCGACCTGAAACCGGCCGGGCGTGCGATCAACCAACCAGCCCAGAGCCTTCGTGTTGACGCTCTTAGCCGAGGTTGCCCGACGCCCTGCGGCCACGTCGATCAATTGACGCATGAGCCGGCGACAATCAAAACGCCTCGATCACGATCTTGCGCCAACGTATCTCAACGTGGGTGCTTGAGGACATCTTAAGGTTATTCTAACAACTGTCAACCGTAATCTGCAATCTTTTATATTGCTTTGATCCGTCACATTTGTTCGAGAAAGCCGATGCCAAAACTTACACCCTAGCGCGCGGCTCATTCGACACAACCTGCGACATCAAGGGGAACCCAGAATTAACCATAAACCTCTACGCAGACGACATATAGGAAAAGCACCGTTTCACAATCATCTACCTGAAGTCGGAATAAGTGAATAAACTGTTTTGAGGAGATCAGCAGTTTCCCATCGGTTGTGTTCGGTCCCAATTTCAACGCGAGCCAGCTTGCCGTCGGCATCAATTACGGCCGTAGAGAGGTTATGAATGACCTCGCCCCGACCGCGCCATAGACGAGACCGAGACCGGGAGCAACCTTTGCAAGTTCTTCATGATTGGCGACGGCATACGACCAGAGCGGTGGCATCGCCCCGCGAATGAGCGCATGCTTGCGCAAAACTTCGGGAGTGTCATGCTCCGGGTCAAATGAGAGGGAGATCAGCCGGATGTGCTGGGCGCGTTGGGGGAAAGCGGCGATGCTCTGGGCGAGCGCCCCGAACTTTTTATCCATTAGTGGACAGAAGTCTGGGAGCGGACATCGGGTGTAGACAAACGTCAGCACGACGACCTTGCCCCGGAGCTGGGACAATCTGACCACCTTGCCATCCTGCATCGTCATCGCAAAATCCGGAACCGCTTCGCCCACCTGAAGCTGCTTGGGAGCCGGCACTAGCTCGGCCTTTCCCTGAGAGAGGCGCAGGACCATCGTCTCCTTCGGCGCGGGCTTGGTGACGACCACGCCGCGCAGCTCGTAATCGTTGACCGCGCCGTCAAGCATCTCGACGTGCAAGGTTCCCTCGACTTCGTCGCCCGGTGCAATTCCGCGAGCAATTCGCGATCCTTGAGCGAAAACCTCATCGGCATCGCGTCCATGAAGTTGGGAATGGCTTCGTGACGTATTCTCACATGCAAATTTTCTGGTTCGACCTTCGTGACCACCCCCTTGAGCTTGTAGTCGTTTGCGACGACCCCCCTTGGCGCTCGATTCTTGCGGAGGTGGGCCGCATGCTGGGAAGCCGTCGCACCGTCTGGCTCGGAAGCGGTCTCGCGCGGTACGCAACCCCCCGCAAGCGAAAGCCACAGGCTTGCCGTCGCCACCAAACACGCAGCGCGGACGGTCCGACAATCAACACGTCCTATACAATTATATGCATTAAACATTGTGTTACGTTTGTTTGAATGGAAATTCGTCGTCGAGTGGGCTTTGGGCCAGCTCCTTCAAGAAGCCGCCGATTCGCGCTGCGACCAGGGCCGTGAGTTTCTCGCCTTTGGCGGCGGTGGCAGCCCGCGGGTCGCCGGCGCCCGAATTGGTCGTCAGCAGGTGCCAGGGCCTGGTGATCTCGACCCAGCCTCGATTGACTGCCTCGAAGCGGCTCGGCTTGATCGCCCCGGCGTCGGCGGATGCCAGCATCACCAGACCCGGGAAGTGGGCCAATCCCATGCTGGTTTCCATCTCGCCGGCGTGATCGTCTTTTTCCTGGAAGATCGTGGCGTAAAGGTCGCTGGCAACCTTGTACCAGTTGCATAAAAACAGCCGCACCGGCGTCGCGCGATGAAGCTCGCGCAACACCCATTTGAGGTCATTGCCGCCGTGGCCGTTCAGAAGCACGCAGCGGAGAATTCCGTGGGCCGCCAGCGAGTTGACCAGATCGGTGATCACTCGCGCCAGAGTCGATGGGTTGAGATTCATCACCAGCGGAAACTGCATCTGATTGGTTTCCGTGCCGTAGGGAATCGCCGGCAGGAGGAGCACCCGCGCACCCTGCTCTTGTGCCAGGGCGCACGCCCGGTCGGCGATCACACCGACTTGAAATGTGTCGGTGCCATAAGGCAGGTGAAGATTGTGCGGCTCGGTCGCGCCCAGCGGTAACACGGCGACATCGTAAGGGGCAGACGATTTGACAGTGCCGTAGTTCAACTCCTCGAGCCGCCACGGTCGCATCTTGTGGTCACTCCCGCACCAAGGGTCTTAAGCGCCGGTTCTATTTCGCCAGGCTCTCCCGCTCTCGATCGACGCACGCGAGACCGGAATCATCACGTCGGTCGAAATCGGCTCAGGCGGCGCAATAGCGCCAGCCGCTCGCCGCCAAGTTACTCCCATTGCGGGCCGCGCCGGTGGTCCGTTACGATCGGGGCGTTATGAAACCTTCCCTCCCATCGTCAACGTTTCCAGTTAACACGGGACTGGCGATCTGATGCAAGCCTCCGAGGCCACGAACCACTATTTCGATCAAGCGGCGAAATGCCTGAATCTGAGCGAAAATGTCCGCACCCTGCTCATCACGCCTGATCGCGAGGTCCGAGTCGAGGTCGCCATCGAGCTCGATTCGGGCGAAATCGGCAACTTCATCGGCTACCGGGTTCAACACGACAATGCCCGAGGGCCCTACAAGGGTGGGTTGCGATACCACCCTCAAGTCAACGACGACGAAGCGCGATCGCTGGCGAGCCTGATGACCTGGAAAACGGCGATTGTCGATCTTCCCTACGGCGGCTCCAAGGGCGGCATCAACTGCAATCCTAACAAGCTGTCCAAGCCCGAGTTAGAGCGTCTGACCCGCAAGTTTATCGAGAAGATTCACGATATGATCGGGCCATACAAAGACATCCCCGCGCCCGATATGGGGACCGATGCGCAGGTGATGGCCTGGATCATGAACGAATACTCGAAATACGAGGGGTTCCACCCGGCCTGTGTCACGGGCAAGCCGGTCGAGTTTCACGGCTCGGCCGGCCGCGAGGCGGCCACCGGCTTCGGCGTGGCGATCATCACCCGCGAAGTTCTGGCGCGTCTCAAGCGGCCAGTTGCCGGTACGACTTTCGCCATTCAGGGTTACGGCAATGTGGGGAGCCACACCGCCCGCTGCTTGTCGCAGATGGGCGGCAAGATCATCGGGGTGAGCGACGCTTTTGGCGCCGCGGTCAATCGCGAGGGCCTTGATATCGCCGAGCTCGACCGGCACGTCGCGTCGTCTCACAAGATCGTCGGATTCAAGGGGGGCGACGCCGCCACGAACGAGCAGCTTCTGACCTTGCCCGTCGATGTCCTGATCCCCGCCGCTCTGGGCGGCGTTTTCGATCGTGATATGGCCAAGGCCGTTGCGGCCCAGGTGATCGTCGAGGCTGCCAATGGCCCCACACGTCCGGAAGCCGACGAGATCTTCAATTCGCGAGGCATCCCGGTGGTGCCGGACGTACTCGCCAATGCCGGCGGCGTCATCGTCAGCTACTTCGAGTGGGTCCAGAACCTTCAGCATTTCCGCTGGCCGATCGAACAGATCCAGCGCGAGGAGGAGCACCGGCTGGTCGAGGCGTTTCATGAAATGTACGAGCTGGCCGAGCGAAAGGGAGTCAGCCTGCGCACTGCGGCATTCATGAAAGCGATCTCTCGCGTCGGCCGCGCCCACATTCTCGGCGGCATGTGAAATTAAGGTGCCGATCAGTCTCGAAAGTCGGCTTACAACGCCAGCGGCGACTTTGTTGCTGGAAAGCGGGCGATTCCACGAAGAGGATTCTGGGGCGTCACTTAGCGGGTGCGCACTCGGGCAATTCCCGTCAGAGGCCGGCGCCTCCGGCGCGCTTGGCTTTTCTCGGATTGCGCAAGCCGTGGATCTTGCGCCGGCGGCCCTTCGCAACCGGCGAGCTATCGCACTTCTTCCGCCATTTGTAGCTTTTTCGATGCCGGGTTTTGGTTTTCATGGCTCTTAGCTCGACGCTATATCCTCTTGACCGAAACCGAGGGCGAACTTCCAACCGAGCCGCTTGTTTGCATAGCTCGGACGGCGCCTCGCCTTCCCGCCGCTTTCATTATGTTAGTGGCTCTTATTATGAGATCGACGCGCGGCAACATCAAGGCGAAGCCGCAATCCGAAGCTCGGCGCCCGAGGCGATCCCGCGGTTTCCCGCGAGTCGCCTACTTCTTATGATTGCGGAACGGCACGATCTTGATCAAAAACGCCTTGCTGAGCCGGCTGATGTGACCGACGTCATCGACTGCCCGCAGTCGGAACTGGTAAGTGCCGACCGGGAGCGGCGTCGAGACGGTCAACTTATAATTGTTGTTCCTGAGGACATTGGTTGTGCCGAACACGATCCCGGCTGGCGAGACGATCTGGATGTACGTGTGGAAATGGTACGTTCCCACCAGGGTCGGGTGGTGGAGCGGTGTCTTGATGTGCTGAGAGTCTACCTGGAGCCCGTGGTTCCTGGCGATCTTGGGTAGCGGCGGGCTGGGCATCGGCCGGCCGATCGCGAGCGCAGTCTGAAGCACGAGCGTGTAGTCGTTAGTCCCCAGATACGCCGGTTGCGGGCTGGCCGTGTCAACCTGCGACACCATTTGAAACAATGCCGCGCTCAAAAGCTGGATCGACGCGTAAGGCGTCTGAGCGGCTTGCAAGACCTTGCCAAATGAAAAATTGAGACTATGAATATTTGAAGCAGATAGCGATTGCTTGGAGATGATGGGACGAAGCTCGGAATTGAAACGATTGAGAGCCGCCGGCGGCGGTCGGCGGGTTGCGTCCATCATGTAAAACAAGGCATCCTTGATTTCCTGGATCTCGGGCTTGGGTATGAAACGGCCGGGTCGGATCTTTTCCAGATAATAAGGGAGTCGCTCGATCCTGAGTGCTTTTTGCTGGTAAGAGATCGGGATGTTCAAGTTGGTGGTCAACTGGACGCCGAACGCATTGAAGGGGTTGAGGGCAGCCGCTTGGAGCGCGCGCCCTTCGAGTTTTTCGGAGGATGGAATAAACCGGCGGCGGTCCATCGCGCGGAACTCCTAACTTAACGGGCACGGTTCTTCCGACGGAGCTGCACGAATTCGCTCTCACCTTGCAATACAGAACGTATCTGGGCACGAGTCGTTGATGGCGTGCCCGCCCGATTGGATTTGCCGCTTTTCGGGTTTTAGTTGATTCGGGCTGAGCCCGCTGTCGAAAAAAGAAGTGGGTTTACGCCTCCCGTTTCCTGGGAGGGCCGCTGTTCTTACCACATTCGCTACGGGCTGACTAGGCAAATCGGCCAAGCCTGCTCGTGCGATTCCACACGCAGGCGCTGGTAAGCCATTTGGCAAGTTGGGAGCAACCTACCGCAAGCGGTGCGAGGCTGGTGGGTTGCACCCACCCTACAATAACCCCCGCTACCGCCGGGCGAGGAATCGAGCGCGGCTCTCGACCGCCGCTACGTGTTCCCGGTTGTTTGCTGGCTGAGCTCCTGTTGGCCCTGCCTTTCGAGTACCATCCGAAGGTATGTTCTCGGCTCGACTTCGGTTAAACCGAGTTGATTGGCGAGACTCAGCACGGCCGCCTGGGCTGCCGGGAGCAGAGCCGCGGTTTCAGCCTGAGCTTCGATCTCGGCAAAGACACCCAGGCCCTCCGCGCGATCGACGGCGATCTCCAGCCGCTGTCCGGATTCGGTCAGTTGGAAGAGGGTGCGGTTCTTCTGGACCGTCGCGATCGGACGAAACCCGAGGTTTTCCAGCAACCGGCTCAACTGTTCGAACGCCGCCTCGCCGGATGCAAATGGAAGCTCGATTTCCTCGCGCGTCTTGGTTGGCCCGGAGAGCCGCGGTCCCTTGTACGTGATCCGATTTTCGCTTCCAATGCGTCGGATGCGTAGCGCTTCATGGGTTTGGGCAAAATCGCGAGCGGGATGATTGAGGTAGACATCCTCGACAAGCATCGGAACCCCCGCTACGGCACCGCGTTCGGCCAGCCTTTGCAGGAGCAGGTCGCAATCGGCCAGCCGGTACTTCAGTTCCACTTCGAAGCTCATGGAATTCCTCCAATATTCCACCCGCCTGACGAATAACCCCCAACTCGGGGGGACCGAACGATTCCCCTTTTGAGACTGAAGAATCGGCTATGCTTCAGAGAGGCTGAGGCTCGTCGTGGGCGTCCAGCGAGCAGCCTGTTGCCGTTCGTTCTTGCATGAAGGAGTCGAGCCGTGGGGTCGCCACTGGGAGAGTACGCGGTATTTGTATTGGGGGCGTCGGTTGCACCGGGCGTGCCGGCCCTCTTCGCTGCGTCCCCGTCGTGGTTGCCGGCCGGTGTGTTCACGCTTCTGGGTATTGTCGCTGCGGCCGTCGTCGCTTGCGAGCTGGCCGGATTGCGATACATCGCTAACAATCGAGTAGGCATTGTCGAAAAGCTCTGGTCGCTCAAGGGTTCGGTGCCCGAGGGAGGGATCATCGCTCTCGAAGGCGAGGCCGGCTTCCAGGCCGAGGTGCTGCGTGGCGGCGTGCACTTTGGGCTTTGGCGCTGGCAGTACCGTATCCACAAAACTCCCCTGGTCGCAATCTCGCAAGGAAAAATCGGCTACGTGTACGCCCGCGACGGCGAGGCGCTGCGGCCGAGCCAGACCTTGGGCCACGTGATTGATTGCAACAACTTTCAGGATGCGCACCGCTTTCTGTCGGGCGCGGAGACCAGTCCCGAACAAGACCCCGCGCCCGGCCAGCGAGGCCGCCAGCGGGCGTTCTTGCGGGAAGGCGTTTACGCGATCAACCTGGCGCTTTTCACGGTCATGACCGAGGAGTCGGTCTATCGCCTCGAGGCTGTGGGCTCCAAGGAACTCAAAGCGCTTGTAAACTGGCAGAACGAGCTGAACGAGATCGACGGCTTCGACCCCGTGATCATCGGCGGACAGGTCGAAGCACCCGACCCGCTCAACCCTGATAAGAACCTGATCGTCGACAGCATCGGAATCGTAACGGTTCACGACGGACCGAGTCTGCCGCCGGGCGAAATCATCGCCCCAGGCGTGGGCGTCGACCGCAACGACAAGGATTTCCACAACAACTTCCAGGACACCGAGGCATTCCTCCGCGCAGGTGGACGCCGGGGAAAGCAGTACGTTCCGCTCACCGACGGCACTTACTTCATCAACCGCTGGTTTGCCACGATCGAGACGATTCCCAAGACGATCGTTCCGATCGGCTACGTGGGCGTGATCGTGAGTTACTACGGGCGCAGCGGCCACGACCTCTCGGGCGAGGCGTTCCGACACGGCGAACGGGTTGCCGAAGGCGAGCGCGGCGTTCAGGAAAAACCGCTCGGACCGGGCAAGTACGCCTTCAACACCTATGCCGGAAATATTGTCCTGGTGCCGACGACCAACTTCGTATTGCACTGGGTCACGGGCCGCACCGAGGCCCACCGCTACGATGAAAGCCTGCGCTCGATCGACCTGGTGACCAAGGATGCGTACGAGCCGGCGTTGCCGCTTTCGGTGGTTGTCCACATCGACTACCAGAAGGCCCCGAGCGTCATCCAGCGGTTCGGCGACGTCAAGAAGCTGATCACCCAGACGCTCGACCCGCTCTTGAGCGCATATTTCCGCGATATCGCGCACAAGCGGACCATGCTCGAACTGCTCCAGGATCGCGACTCGATCCAGGGCGAGGCCAGCGCCGAACTCGGGCGGAAGTTCCACAACTTCGACATCGAGTGCGTCAACGTGCTGATTGGCAAGCCCGACACGCAGCAGGCCGGCGGCAAGATCGAGACGTTGCTCGAGCAATTGCGGTTGCGTCAACTGTCACTCGAGCAAGTCGAAACCTACTCGAAGCAAGTCATCGCGGCGCAGAACCTGCGCGTCCTCAACGAGGCCCAAGCCCAGGCGCAGATGCAGACCGAGTTGTCCAACTCGCTGGTTCAAGTGCGCATTGCCGAAAACGAGGCCGAGGCCCAACTGGCTCGCGCTCGCAAACAGGCCGAGCAGGTGGTCGTCACCGCCCAGGCGCAAAGCCAGGAGCGAATCCTGGCCGGTCGCGGCGAAGGGCGCTCGTATTCTGCAAGAAGGTCTTTCCGAGGCCTCGGTCCTGCTTCAGAAGATCAACTCCTTCTCCGACCCGCGGCTCTACGCCCTGTCGGTCGTCGCACAAAATCTGGCGAAATGCACCCAGCCCCTCGTCCCCGAACGGGTATTCATCGCGGGTGGCGCGGGCGGCGGGACCAATGGCGACGGGCAATCGGGCTTAGGCGCAAGCGCAGGCAGCGGACTTCTCGGCATGCTCGTGAGCCTCTTGGTCGCGGAAAAATCGGGATTCCAGCTCGTCGAACAACCGGCGGGATCGGACCTGAGGGCATTCACCGAGCAGGTTACGCGCCAGGTGATGGACGGTCTTCAACAAACTGTGGGGAGCAATCCGTCGTTCGTCGCATCCTTGGCCAAATCGAACGGTGCGGCACCGCAATCGGTGACCGCGAAAGTCGCCGCCGCACCAGAGCTTGCCGAGACGCTCGACGCCAGTAAAACCGCCTAGCTGACGCGAGTAGATTGACGCTGCCACATCGCGTAGGACGGATTGCCCAATCCGTCCTACCCTTGTGTTCGCCGCGCTTCAGTCGTCTCGTCATGTGGTTCCAATCTGACTTGGGTGTAACGTCCGCCGTGTTAGCCGGGACCGCACCCCGCGCGCAGATGGTCCCGATCGGAGTCGAGCGGAATGTCAGTCCGACGATGAGTTGACCCGTCGATTCGCGAATACGATCACTTCCTCGAGCTGAGCGATCTCACCGTAGGCGTCGATGGAGCGACTCTTTCCATGGATCTCAAGCATTTTCGTGCCGCCGCCGCCTTGATCGCGGTCGTCGCGCTTGGTGCCGACGTTCGCGGCCAGCGCTTGCCGCCGGAGCTCATCGTCTCGAACCCCACAATTTACGACGTTGCGATCACGACGAAATTCACGGTTCCCGCCAACGGGAAAGCACTGACTCGCCTCGCGGTCTGGCATGCGCTGCCCAATGCGCGACCCTGGGACGGTTTGCAAAGAACATTGGGTGCCTCGGAAGTCGGCTTCCAACCCAACGACGGGCGGCTCGAACACCTCGACAAGGGGTCGCAACATGTATTGTGGGAATACCGCGGGGAGCTCGCCGCGGGCCGGAAGTTTGAGTTTGTGAGCCGGTTCCGCGTGCGGTCGGCGGACCGCCGGTTTGACCCTGCGAAGTCAACGGCAAAGTGGTCGGACTACGCCATCAACTACGATCGCGGTACACGCATCCCGCGCCACCCACGATTGAGCTTGCCGTCCTCGTTGGCGAGCTCAAGAAAGATCACGCCCCGGCCCAGACGGCGCTGGAGTTTTGCGAGTGGATTGTCGGACACATCCGCTACGACGCCTCGGTCCCGTTCAGTCCGGATGATCTCGCCGCGACTTTGAAGAATAGGCGAGGCCATTGCGGCCATCAGGTGGCACTGTTTGAAGCCATGTGCACCGCCGCTCGGATCCCCGTTCGAAACCGTGCTGGGGTTGAACCTGAACGTGCCGAGCGGCATCGGAACGCTGCACAAGACCCGCCCCGACTTCGAAAACCAGCACACTTGGGCCGAGATCTACCTTCCCGGCTCCGGCTGGGCCGAAATCGACCCGGGCATGGGCGAGAAGGCGTATTGCCTGCCTGCGCAGCTCATCCAGAACAACAACGACTTCCAGAACTATGTCGTCTGGATCATCGAGGACGGTGTATCCAAGATGCCCGACTGGGAATTTCGCGGCGGACAATGGTTCTCGCCTTACGGCATCGAAAACCGCAGAACGTTCCAGCGGATCGATCAGGCCGATCAGGGCGGATCGAAGGCGAATGGCTAGTTGTCACGCACGCCGGACTTCGGCTGGATCGCCTGGTTTGGCGGCGCGGCGTAGACGGTGGTCAAGCGACTGAGCGCGGTTTCCCACTTCGGAGTCGCGGGCGAACCCTGGACGCGACGAAGTCGAGGATGAGGCCGAGTGAAGCTTCAGGGACGCGACCCCGATCGCAACACTCCTCTCGGTGGAAGCGAATTGTCCGGGCCATTTGCCTTCTTGGTCCAGCGGCTGGGCGAATCCCCGCACCGATCGAGCGACCGGAAGCCCGCCAACGCTTTCTTGTGCGCAGAATCCGGGAAGTGGCGGAGAGATTTCGCGACTGGGAACCCGATACTCATGGTTTCCTTGCTCGCTCCCCTGGGGGACGTCAACGTGTAGGCGGCGCGCCCGGTCGAGGGTGTCATGCTACCGGGAACTGCGGATCGAGACTCAAAGTCGGGGTTGATCAGGGACGTCCCGATCCAGAATGGACCAGCGTAAACCATTGATTCTGGTAAGAGATCTCAGAATCGACTACCGAGCTCAAACCCCAGGGATTGTAAAGCTCAAAAGGGGTGACGCTCGCAGGGCTATAGCCCACCACGGCGTAAGCGTGCGTGCCCGTCGAATCGCCCACGATCAGATTGTCGTTTGCGTTGGGGCTCGACGAAAGGACGATGATCTGGCCCGCGTTCCAGGCAGCCGCGATACTATTCGGATCGACAGTGTAGGTGCTGGCCTCCTTTCGGGTGATGGCTTGCAACGCCCACGACGGATCGCCTAAGTCCACTCGAAACAGGGGGACGGGCACCCTGCGAGTGTCCTCGGTCGGGCCGTGCTCGCCGCATTCTATGAAGGGACCGGCAGGGAAGCGGAGGCGATTGCCCTGTGGGAGCGGGTAGTGCCCGCCGCCTGCCGCGCTTACGGTCCCGTCACGCAAACACCCTGATGTTCACGTCCAGGCTCATTCTTGCTCAGGAATCACGCGGGCGGTGGGCAGAGGCCGAGGCCCTGCGCCGCGGGCTCGTTGCCCAGCGCCGCAAGACCGTGCCGCTCGACATGCGCGTACTCGCCGGAGAGCTCGCCGGCTTAGGCCGAAACCTGCTCGAACAGGAGAGTTGGGCGAAGGCCGAGACTGTGCTCCGCGAAAGCCTGGCGATCCGCGAGACCGTGCTGCCCGACGAAGGGTCGCGCTTCAATGCCATGAGCCAAGTCGGCGGGGCGCTCTTGGGCCAAAGGCGCTACGCGGAGGCCGAGCCGCTGGTCGTACCGGGCTATGAGGGACTGAAGGCACGGGAAACGAAGATCTCCGCACCAGCCAAGCCCCGTCTACCAGAGGCGGCCCAGCGCCAGTGATTCGGCTCTATGATGCATGGGGCAAGCCGGATCAGCTCGCCGCATGGAAGACCAGGCTCGGGATGCGGGACCTGCCGCTAGACGTGTTTGCCTCGTGGTGACCCTTAGTATGCCAAATGCACGAGAACGCATGAGGGACAGGCGTTCCCGGCAGACACGGCCGTCCGACGGTCGGTCGCGCTGCCTTCGACTACCGGAAAAACGCGCGCCGCTTGTCGGCCGTTTCTGACACAACTATTATCAAGGATGGTTGTTGGCGTGCCTGATCGGCGAGCTGGGTCGTAGGCTGAGCATCGCGTGATCAAACGACGCGCCGGTTGCTTCCACGCTCGAATCCCTCCAACTCGAAAAGCATCGTCATGGCACAGAAGACTACAAGCGGCGAAACCGCCGAGGCGACTGCCAAAGACCCCAACCTGCCACCTCTCCACCGCGTGGGAAACCTGATCGCACCCAAGGTACCCCAGGACGTCGGGTCAACGGGGCTGCAACCGCACATCCTGGCTGACCTGCTCGTGAAGTGGGGCTTCACTGAGAACCGGTTCACCACCGAATGGGTCGCCGAGCATCTCCACATCTCACCCGCGCTGGCTCGTCAGGTCTTGGAGCGAGTCTGCATGGATGGGAATATGGAACAACTCTGGCAGACTGGTGAAGGCGGTCACCATTACCGGATCACAGCCGAGGGCCGTGCAACTGCGTCGCGGTTGATGGAGATTTGCGGGTACATTGGGCCAGCGCCGGTGAGCCTGGAGTCTTATACGGCGATGCTGCGCTGGCAATTCGCCAACATGCGGCCGGTCAAGCCCGAGAACGTGGCCGCCGCGCTCTCGGGACTGGTCATCTCACCGAAGGCCGCGGCGCTCGCCGGCCTCGCCGTCTCGTCGGGGCGCAGCCTGTTTCTCTTCGGGCCGCCTGGAAACGGAAAAAGCAGTGTCGGCCGGAAGCTCCATGCCGCCCTTCCCGGAGGCTACTGGATACCCTACGCCATCAGCGTGGGCAACGACGTGATCCGCCTCTACGATGATCAGGCTCATGAGCGTCTAAAGAGCGACGGCGAGACGGCCGCATCGATCGATCAACGATGGATTCGAATCCGTCGTCCGCTGGTCGTGGTTGGTGGCGAGTTGACGCTCGAGTCCCTCGATTTGATTTATAGCCCCGCGCTACACCAATATGAGGCGCCTCCACATCTCAAGGCCAACGGCGGCGTGTTCCTGGTCGATGACTTTGGCCGTGAGCGCGTTTCACCCGACCAGTTGCTCAATCGTTTCATCACGCCCATGGAGTATCAGGTCGATTTTTTCACGTTGCGCACGGGTCAGAAGATTCAATTACCGTTGCGTCACGTGCTGATCATCGCCACCAACCTCAGCCCCGACGTGGTGACTGACCCTGCTTTCTTGCGCCGACTTGGCTATCGCGTCTATCTGGGGACGCCCACCCCGGAACAATTCACGCAGATTTTCCAGCAATACGCCGAGCGCCGGGGGCTAGCCATCGCTCCCGAGCAGATCGCCCAACTGCTGGAGCGTTACCGCGCGAAAACCGGGTTCGCGCTCGTGCGAGCCGCGCAACCTGATCGAGCGAGCCTGCGACATCTGCCGCTTCCAGGGCAAAGCCATGGAGCTGACGCCTGACGTGCTCGACCTGGCTTGGATTGGCTACTTTGGCGAGCAGTGACGTCCGAGTGAAAACCGAAGCACATGTTTGCGCCTTCGAAGTGCCAATCCTCCGTCTGTTCGAGCAAGCCGCTTGCCGCGCTTGACGGCAAAAAGCAATGGGGCTAAATTCATAGTTTCCGACAATTTGAGACATCGTATGCGCACCGGTCGCGTGGCTTGATCGGCCCCTCGAACCGTTTTTTATTTCTTAATGCGTCAAGGATAAGAAGGAAATGCCCCGGAAGAAGTTTGGACGAAACCGCAAGAATCGCTGCCGGTTTTGCACCCGAGATGGCTGCCCACGGCCGGCTTATGTCGATTACAAGGATATCGGCCTGCTCAAGAAGCTGTGCACCAATCAGAATAAGATCTTCTCGCGCAAGCGCAGCGGCAGTTGCGCGGCGTTCCAGCGCAGCTTCGAGCACCGCCGTCAAGCGCGCCCGCTTCATGGCGCTGATGCCTTATGTAGGCGAATAAACCTCAAGGGTTCGGGACAGTCCGGATCCCCCCGCTCTTGGCATTCGCGTGATCCGGCTCGTGACTTGCCACCCGGGCACGACCGCTCTCCAAAAAGACCAAGAACTGCCGATCGAGCATTTCATAAGGCTGGCCGAGGCGATCCTGGAGCGATCGGCCGGTATTACGCTTGAGCCGGCCTCGGTAGGCGTCGCGTACGTAATCGAGGAACGGGTCACGGTAGGTTCCGTCGCGCCATTGCATCAGGAAGACAGCCAGAGCCATCGCCTGCTGGTAATAGAGATAAATCTGCGGATTGTCCTTCTTGAAGTCCTGCTGATCGAGCGCGATGAATCGGGCCAAGGGGATTTCCCGCTTCTGGTCGATCAGCGACTTGAGCGCTTCCTCGATGCGGCGGCCGACGATTCCTCCGACCTCGAGCGACCCGTCGGCTTGCGGCGAGACCGTCTCGAAGTATGTTCCCAAGCCCTCGAAGACCCAGTAATTCCCGACATTCTTGGTGTAGGCGTTTGATCCGGCCGTCTCGAAAAGAAGCTGGTGCGATACCTCGTGATAGAGATTGGCCTCTACGGGAAGCTGACCGTTGGGGTCTCGGAAGAAATAGGCGGGGGCACGACCATGAGCGGACTTGGGTGGTTCATAATAACCCAGGCTCTGCTCGAGATCGGGAGCGCCGGCCTTGTTCTGGAAAAATGCGACGTATTCGTCTTTTGACGCGAAGTAATAGACGACGTGTTGCTTGGAGGGGGGATCTCCGGTCATCGCTGGGTTCTGAAACCGGCGAACCAGCGGCAGGTTTTCGCCGAGGATATCCGCGAGAACGGTGGTGAAGAGGTCATGAAATGCTTCCAGGCGCCGGCCGAAGCGAATCGCCTCGGCGAGTGTCACATCGGTTCGAAGCTCGAAGTGCTCGGTGTTGATCTGCCATGGACGTTCCCAATTGGCCCGCAGCCCGTCGGCTTCGGCGGCGGGGAGCCAGCGGGTTCGCTTGTCGCCCCGTCCCTGGGGCGCGGGCAATTCACCCTTTTCGAGATGCGGCGGCCAATCCGCCGGCACCCAGCCGAAAATGGGGTGATTCACGTGCCCCTCTTTGAGCTGCCGGATCGCGAAAGGACGAGCCCAGCCATTGCCATGCCGGACATAGCCCATGAGCCGTCGCGCCTCGGGGTGATCGGGCTGCCGCTGGAGAACCAAGCGGAGGCAAACGCTGGCCAATGAGTAGCGTGGCGGCTCCGACTTGGCGGCACGCTGGGCCACCTCGAAGAGCTTTGTCGCTGCTTGGCCGCGAATCTCCTCAAACTTGGCTCGCCGCTCTGGGTCAAGGGCCGGGGCACGCTGTGATTCTTCAAGGCCGGGAAGGTGTTCTCCTCCGCCCGCTGGTATACCTCCGGGGCCGACCGCTTCGGGCAGCGGCATCACGCGCGTCGGACCGTCGGAAGTAGCCCCAGGCGGGAACAACTTACGGAGCTGGGCGGCGGCTGCCGGTTTATTCAGGCGCGTGAGTTCGTCGGCGAGTCCATCGAGCGCGGCGGTCTCGCGGGCGACGATCCACCGCCGCGCGGCTTCAAGCTCACTTCCAGCCTTGTTTGTGGTTGCCGGCGGAGGCACCTGAAGAAAAAGTGCCGAAGCGAGGAGAAAACCGACACCGCTCATCGAGGTTTCTCCGGCGGAGGGATTTCGCGTAGTTTCCCGTGTGGGAGACGCCGCGGGATACGGATTATTCGGTCATCGACTTTCCAAACGGTTTGTCGGCGTCGTTGTTGCTCTAGACGCCTTTCCCCGATCAATTCACAATGCCTGGCCTGTCACGGCGACGGCGAATGTCAAAACGAAGCCCACGGACGACGACGAACGTCAAAAACGGAGCCCAAGAGCCCGCTCGCTCAATTCACGAGCGTGCGACAAACCGGAAGGGAGTCATTCAACCATGGCCGTTTCCCAAATGCGTATGCCGACTATTGTTACACTCTTTTGCGGAGTTATCTTCGGCTGGTGCCTGGCGAGCATTCGGCCGGCGCCATTGCGTGCGAGTGCCGGCGACCGGTGGGGCGAGTCCGTGGTGGCGACCGGTCCGGTAATGGTTCGCTTCGACGAGGGAACCAAGTCGGCGATCGCGACCGATGCTCTCTACTTCCTCGATTATAAGGGAGGTCGGCTGCTGGCGACGATCCCAACCTATCGCCAGACCACCAAGTCGCTCAACCTGATCGACACATTCGAGGAGCGCAACCTGATTGCCGATTTCCGGCTCGAACTCGACGGATCGCACGACCCGCATTTCCTCATGACCACCGGCTCGCTGGGCGCTTACACCGAGGGCTGGGCGCCGCTTTACGTGTTTGAAACCACCACGAACCGCGTCGGGGTCTACCGGCTCCAGACGCAGCAAACCATTGGAAAATCTCCCCGTCCGCGCTTCGAGCTGGTCGAGCTACGGTCCTATGCCAAGCCCAGCGCGGCCAGCCCAAACCGGTGACGCGCAGCCCGCATTCATCATGCGATCCGGGCCACCAATCTCACGGCGGAGGACTGCCTGGCCCCGGCGCTCCCCTCCGGCCGGCCCCCCTGCCACCCGGCGCTTGACCCTCCGCCTTACCTTCGCCACCGCCCTCGTCTGTGCCCAAGAGCGTTTCGTTACCGTACGGCCGAGCTTCCTGGTGGTTGATCAGCCACTCCGCTCGCGGATCGAATACCTTGACAGCGCCTCCATGTCCGTATTCCCGGAACGGATCACGGCCGCCGACGCCGTACCGCGCAAATACCGTTCCGGTCACATGCTGAAAAAAGCCCAGAAACTGGTGGTCAATGCCCAAGCCGAACGGGGGCTTGGTGTTATAGTCTACCACCGTGAAGATCTTCTTGTGAACCGGAGCCGCGTGAAATGCGAGGATGATCACCGCCACGGTGATGACTGCCCCGCCAACTCCGAAGATGAGCCGGCCGATGTGGTAGATCGGCATGGGAAATCGCACCATCGCAGGACCGATCGTTTCGGTCGTCATCCGCAAGAGCAGCACCGTGACGCAAAAGAGACCCAACATGCAGAGAGTATCGGAGAACCCCCAGTTGATGCCGGTCCGATCCAGGAGTGTCGCCAGCGGCTCGTAAAAGTTGAAGGCAACGAGCGCCCCGAACAAGACGTTGAAGAACATCAGGGCTGCGCCCCAGAGCCCTTCGCTCGTGAGCGCATAGGTCATGCCGAGGATGAGTCCGGCGATGATCAAGTTGATAACATTTGTCATCATGGCGAGTGTCTCGAGTTTCGATTGCGACGGGCCGGAAGAGGGTTTTGGCCCCGAGGTAGCGCGAACAGTTCCGTTATGAATTTCCGCTGGCAGCGTGATCTATTTCACGACTCGGAGTAGCTCCTCGATCGAGGTACGACCCTGGATCACCTGGCGAAGGCCGTCCTCCTGGAGATAGATCATGCCGTTTTTGCGCCTCGGCCTTGATCTTGGTAATGGACGGGTTTTCGCGGATCATGTCCCTCATCGGCTCGGTCAAGACCATCAGCTCGAAGATTCCGATTCGACCGAAATAGCCCGTCCCGCCGCATTGCTGGCAGACCTGTTCGGGGTTTTCGGGGCGGCGATAGAAGACGTCGACCTTTTCGACGGGGAGGTTGGCCTTGCGGAGGAAATCGGGCTTGGGTTTGTAGGGTTCCTTGCAGACCTCGCAGAGCAGGCGGACGAGCCGCTGGGCGAGCACGCCCGAGAGTGCCGAGGCGATCATGAACGGCTCGACGCCGAGGTCGAGCAATCGGAACAAGGCGGTCACGGCATCGTTGGAGTGGACGGTCGAGAATACCATGTGCCCGGTGTTCGAGGCCTGGCAGGCGATCGAGGCCGTTTCCTGGTCCCGGATTTCGCCGATCATGATCACGTCGGGGTCTTGCCGCAGGATGGATCGCAGGCTGCCCGCGAAGGTCTGACCGGATTTGGTGTTGACCTCCATCTGGGTGATGTTGTCGAGGTGGTATTCGATCGGGTCTTCGACCGTGATGATGTTTTTCTGGTAGCGGTCTATCTCGCGGAGCGCCGCGTAAAGGGTGGTGGATTTACCAGCGCCCGTCGGACCGCAGCAGAGAAACATGCCGTGAGGCTGGGTCACGATACCACGGACTGATTCGATGAGCTTGGGCCTCATGCCCAGGTCTTCCAGCTTGGTGATCGCGCTCGAGTTGTCGAGAATACGCATGACCAGCTTCTCACCGGCTTTCGAGCCCGAAGTTGCCACGCGGAAGTCGAGATCGCGCCCTTGCAGTTTGGCGCCGAACGAGCCGTCCTGCGGCTTCCGTTTTTCGGAGATATCGAGCGCGGAGAGAACCTTGAACACATTGACGACGGCGTCGCCGGTCGGCCGATCGAACGGCTCGGCGGCGTGGAGGATGCCATCGATGCGATAGCGGACCGATAGCTGTTCGACGGTCGGCTCCAGGTGGATGTCGGTCGCGCGCCTTAGCACCGCGTCATAGACCAGCTCCTTGCACGCCATGTACGACCGCGATTCCTCGGCCTGGCGCACCCGACCGGGGTCTTCCTTGCCGCCGCCGCCGCCCTGGGTCTTGCCGACAAACGTGATCGGTGGGCCGGCCCGATCAACGGGCGTGACGTCGCGGTTAAAGAGCGGCTTCATGCCCAGCCGGAACAACAGGTCGTTGGCGAGCTCACCGAGGTGGTAAGGGGTCAACACCTTCTGATCGTCGGGCACTGTCTGATTGCGGGCGTAGACATAGGTCAGGATGGGCACGAAGTAGGAGAGCAAGAGCAGCCCCATCGCGAGGGGATAGATCGGGATGGCGAAGACCAAGAGCAACCCGAGCACGCCGGAGAAGAAAACGGCGCTATTCCAGATCGCAAACTTGAGATTGTTCAATTCTTGGGTGTCGTGTTCGACCCAGTCGGTGCTCCAGGTCCAGAGCAAGTAAACGAGCACCACCGGGATGAACTTGAAGAGATTCAAATACATCCCGGTCCCCCGCACAATCGAGGGCGACTGCGCCAGTATGACCGAAAAGACGTCGGAGGCATCTGCCGCGGCGCTGAGGCCGAGAACGGCTGCGGAGAATGTCAGAATCGCCAGGAACGCGCGAGACATTGCCAACCTTTCTTGGTGCGATTTGGCTGGTTGCCGCCAGCCGGTTTGCACGACCGGCATCCAGTCGCGCCGAGCTCGGCCTGGGCGGTCTTTCGACGCCACCACCAGTGTGGTAAGGCAGCCAACTTGTTAGAGAATTCCCGGTTGTGAGAGTGTAATCCCCTTGAGCGCCATTTTCAAAGCCTCGGGGCTGGGCGCGACCTCGAACGCGGTGCCGCGCTCGATCTTTTCGGCGACAACAAGCTGGCGCAGACTCTCGGTGAAATCCATCATACCTTCTTCCTTCCCGATCCGGATCGCATCCGCAAGCTTGTTATCCTCCTCGTTTTGAATCAGTTTGCGGACCGTCGGATTCATCCTCAAGATCTCGCAGGTCGGCACGCGGGGCTGACCCTTGGCGGCCAGCTCCTTGGTCGTCGGCAGCAGTTTCTGGGCAACGATCGCCTTGAGATTGAACGCCAGATTCTGCCGCATCGCACCGTGCATGTCGCGTGGGAAGAGGTCGAGGATGCGGCTGATTGTGGATGGTGCGCTTGAAGCGTGAATCGTGCCGAAGACGAGGTGGCCGGTTTCGGCCGCGTGCAGGGCCGCGCTGAACGTGTCCTTGTCGCGCATCTCGCCGACCAGGATGATGTCGGGATCCTGACGCACCGCATGCTTCAGAGCGATATCCCAGTTGATCACGTCGATGCCGATCTCCCGCTGGTTGATGATCGACTTGTCATCGCGGAAGGTGTATTCGATCGGGTCTTCGAGGGTGACGATGTGATAGCGCTCGCGCTCGTTGACATACTGGAGCATCGACGCGATCGTCGTTGACTTTCCACTGCCGGTAACGCCGGCGAGGATAATGATCCCCTGGTCGTAACTGGCGATCTCGCCAAGCACGGCCGGTAGGCCAAGGCCCTCGAAGTTGGGAATCGAATTGTTGACGCGTCGCGCGACCAAGCTGAGCTTGCCGTGCTGCCTGAACAGGTTCACACGAAAGCGTGTCTCGAGATCTCCGTCGATGACCACATGGGCGAGATCGACCCCGCCTTCCTCGTCAAGGATTTTTCGTTGCCGGGCCGACAACAGGGGATACATCGAGGCGCTCCATCTCGGCGGTGACGAGCGGCGGTAGCTGCATGTATCGCAGCACGCCGGCCAGCCGCATCGCGGGTGGCTGGCCGACCTTCAGGTGAAGGTCTGACCCCTTGAACTTCATCACCATTCGAAAGAGCTTGTTCGCCTCGGGCTCATTCGGCAGGATTTCGACGGGGGAATCGGTAACCGTCGCCATGGACTTGCGCTCCTGTTCATCCGGGTAAATGGGGAACCATGCAATTGTGCGGTTGAGCCGGCCGTCGCCGCCAGGGCCCGACTCCGATTTACGCTAGCTTACGAGCACTCCGATTTACGTTATCTTACGAGATACGTCCAATTCAGGCGACTGCCTGCTTGCGCGGCTCGACCAGCCGGACGGGCACTCCGTGTCGGGCCAGGTAGTCCTTGGTTTCTTCAATCGAATACTGCCGGTAATGAAAGATGCTTGCCGCCAGTGCGGCGCTAGCACCCCCTTCGGCCAAAGCGGCGCGAAGATGTTCGGGGCTGCCTGCGCCGCCGGAGGCTACCACGGGGATCTCGACAGAGTTGACCACGGCCCGCGTCATTTCCAGGTCGTATCCGTTTTGCGTGCCGTCGGCGTCCATGCTCGTCAGAACGATCTCGCCGGCGCCCAATTGCTCGACCTCCTTGGCCCACGAAACGGCTTCTCGGCCAGTCGGCACCCGCCCGCCATTAATGTGAACTTCCCAGATTTCACGTCCCTCTCGCTCGACGCGCTTTGGGTCGATGTTGACGACAATACATTGGCTGCCGAACCGGCGAGCCGCCTGGCGGACTAGCTCGGGATCGCGCACCGCCGCTGAGTTGATCGAGACCTTGTCGGCGCCGGCTTTCAAGAGGGTTCGGATGTCGTCAAGCGTACGGATCCCGCCGCCGACGCAAAGCGGCATGAAGCAGACCTCGGCCGTGCGACGCACCACGTCTAGCAGGATGGCGCGAGCCTCGTGGCTGGCCGTGATGTCCAGGAACACGAGCTCATCGGCTCCTTCGGCGTCGTAGCGCGCCGCGACCGCAACCGGATCGCCCGCGTCCCTGAGATTGACAAAGTTCGTTCCCTTGACCACTCGGCCGTGGTTGACATCGAGACAGGGAATGATCCGCTTCGCCAGCATTTGCGATACCCACTCGGAGAAATCCCGTTCGCCGCGACCCAGAATTCACGCCCCATTCGGCAGCCGCGCCGAGTGCGATCCTCCCATTTCCCCTGTATTCTATAAAACACGCGCGGACGATCCTAGTGGTCAAAATAGGAACCATCCAACCGCAATCTCGTTATGGTAAACTAGCGGCGTCCGCCGCCGAGGCTTTTGCGGTCGCGCGGGCCCGTGTGAGAGGTTTCGGCTGGCCCGGAAAGGAGTGATCAAAAAATGTCGTGGGTGCCGGCCCTGATTATTGCGAGCGTCGTGGCGGCCCAGGACCAACGGTTGTCTCCGGCAACAAAGGAATTTCCCAGCCAGTCTCGGTCTCAAACGAAGGAGAAAACGACAGAGACGCCAGTCCCGAAGAAGGACGCGCGGTCGCAGGCGGCGACAACGCCAACCTCAAAATCCAAGGCGGGCGTCAAGTCGGCGCGCGACAAGATCAAAAGCCGGCCGCGAGCGCTCCCGCTGCCGACTCGCCTCGGTCAGCGGCCGCCTCTGGCTCGGAAGCCGTGCAAGTGCGCACGCTGGCCGACATGCAAAAGGCAAAGAGCCCGTTTTTGTTGCCGCCGGGCAGCGACCCCAAGGATCGCTACAGTCCTGCCGATTCCGTTCGACTGGAGGCAGTGCCTCCGTGGCGGCAAGCTTCATTTTTCGGGATCCGCGAGCGGGGGCTCTTTTTCGTCTACGTCGTTGATAGCTCGGGAAGCATGATCGACGAGGCGCGCATGCCGCGCGACGATGGAGCTGCGGCGAAGCGTCATGGCCCTGCAACCGCCGCAGCGATTCGAGGTGATCTTCTATAACCACGAATCCAACCCCATGCCGGGTGGGCCGACGCCCCGGACGGCGGATCTCCAGTCCAAAAACCTCCTGCTTGCCTGGCTCCGCTTGATCGAGCCGGACGGCGGGACCGATCCCCGCGCCGCCGTGAGACAGGCTTTGGGAATGAAGCCGGATGCGGTGTTCCTGCTCTCAGACGGTGCCTTTCCCGAGGGAACCGTCGACGAGATCACGACCATTAACAAACACAAGGTTCCGATCCACTGCGTCGACTTGACCGGTGGACAGGCCGGCGACCATCTCAAGCGGATCGCCGCTGCCAACGGCGGCCGATATGTCCCGCGACCTCTCAGTGACTCCGGCCAAAAGTGAGAAAAGGTGACTTCGCCCCATGATCGACCCGCGCGTGGCCAGCGGCCTTCGAGATCTACCGCCTTCGGTGATGATTCCCCGCGAGCAAATCTTGGCGGGCTTCCGCGAGACCTTCGCCAATTTCGGCTTCGTACCGATCGAGACCCCTCACATCGAGCGCATGGAAGTCTTGACCGGAAAGGGAGCCGGCTCCGACGAGGTCCTACGGCAAATCTTCGAGGTCACCAATAAAGGTGGAACTCCCGGCGAGCTGGCTCTGCGGTTCGACCTGACCGTGCCCTTGGCCCGATTTGTCGCCAAGCACATCGATGAGCTCGGCGTTCCCTTCAAACGCTATGCCATCGGATCGGTCTTTCGCGGCGAGCGGCCGGCCAGGGGCCGGTTTCGCGAATTCGCCCAGTGCGATTTCGACACGATCGGCACCGAGAGCGTTCTCGCCGATGCCGAGATCGCCCAGGTCATCGATCGAGCGCCGACTTCGGCCGGAGTGTCCGACTTCACGATCACGCTCAACGATCGCCGAGTGCTCACGGGGCTACTCGAATCTCAAGGGATCGGCAGTCGGAGCGGCCCGGTACTCCGGGCGCTCGACAAGCTCGACAAGATCGGCCCGACGGCGTCAGAGATGAACTGAAGAAGCCAGAAGAAGCCGGCGGCGCAAGTTTGCCCGCGGACCAAGCCTGCCAGATCGTCAACCTTGCGACGCAATTTCGCGGTGCGTGCGAAATCCTGGACGAGGCGATGAAGACGCTCGGATCTCACGCGCTCGTCGAAAAGGGCATCACCAACCTGCGAGCGGTTATTGATCTGCTCGGCGCAGCGGGCGTCCCGGGAAATCGGTTCAGAATCAATCTCGGCCTGGCCCGCGGCCTTGATTATTACACCGGCATCGTTTTTGAAACGACCGTCAACGGCTGGGAAAAGTTCGGCAGCGTCGCGTCTGGCGGACGGTATGACAATCTCGCGAGCTTGTTTACCCCGCGACGATTACCCGGCGTGGGGGCTTCGATCGGACTCGACCGGCTGATGGCACTGCTTGATGAAGCAGGCAGGCTGAAATCGCCGGCCACGACAGTGCCGGTGCTGGTCGCGAATTTTCCGGGAACCAACCCCGCAGTACCCGTCAAGCTGGCAGCGCGGCTGCGAGCGGCGGGGATAGGCGCCGAGGTGTTCCCCGACCCGATTCCGATCGGGAAGCAAATGGGCTATGGCTCGTCGCGCGGCCACCGGCTCGCGGTGATCGTCGGGCCGGATGAAGAAGCCAGGCAGGTTTTCAATCTGCGCAACCTGGCTTCGCGCGTTGAAGACAAGGGTCTCACCTGGTCGGTACTGGAGGATTCGGTCGAAAGTGCGCTCGAGATCTTGAGGCAGGAAGGAACCGGTCCGTGAATGCGCCGGCAACCGAACTTCGGCAGGACGACGCGATCCCAACGCCCGAGCGGCCGGTCGGGCTAGTGCGCGGAACGCGCGATTGGCTTGCGGCGGATTGCGTGCGACTTGCGGCTCTCGAGCGGCAACTGCTCAACGAATTTGCACGCGCGGGCTACGAGCCGGTCCGGACGCCGATTCTGGAATATAGCGAGCTTCACGAGCGGAAAAGCGGCGCGGGTATCGTATCGAAGCTGTTCGCGCTGGCCGACGGCGGGCCAGCCGGGATCTGTCTGCGACCCGAGCTCACCGCGAGTATCGTGCGGGCTTATGCGGAAGCGCCCTCTTGCCCGCCGCTGCCCTGGCGGGTGAGCTCGTCGGGGCCGGTATTCCGGTTTGAGAGCGACCCAACGAGCCGCCGGCTGCGCGAGTTTACCCAGGTAGGCGTGGAGCTGATCGGAGCCGGGGGACCGGCCGCGGACGCCGAGGTGATCGCTCTGGCCCATCGTTCGCTCGAGAATGCGGGCATTCCCGATGCGTCGGTTCGGATCGGACACGTCGGCTTGATCCTCGAGATCCTGGGGCGGACGGGCCTGCCACAAGCGGCGTCATCGGCCCTCGTCGAGATGCTGAGCGCGGCGGCCGCCGAGGGAAAAGGCATCAAGGACCTCGAGTCGAGTCTGGATCGCCTTTCCGGGTGGCTCAAAGCCGGTGACGAGGCCGAGGCAATCGTACCGGCCGTCAGCCAGGCCGACGACCGCGGAGTTGACCGATTATTCCGCCACCTCGTCCCGGACGTCACCGGCCGTCGCTCGGGCCATGAGATCATTCACCGACTCCGCCGGAAATGGGACCTGGCCCACTCGCTCGACCAGATCCTGGGACGAGTGCGCCAGCAGGTTCATGCGCTCTCCCAGCTACGGGGCCGACGGAGATCGTCCTCGAGCAACTGGCCGGATCGTTCGCCGCGCTCGCGCCTCAATCGGTATCCGGTCTTCACGAGCTGGTTGCATCCCTGGCCGGACACGGAGTCAACCCAAGCCGGATCGAGCTCGATCTCGGTTTCGGCCGCGGAATCGGCTTCTACACCCAGATGATTTTCGAGCTGGTTGTCAAGGCGCCAGAGGGACCGATCGACGTTTGCGGAGGCGGACGCTACGATGGCCTATCCCGCGTCTTGGGTAGCGCCCGCGACGAGCGTGGCGTGGGGTTCGCCTTCGGGCTGGAGCGGCTGTTCGACGTCTGCGCCGCCCGAACGTCCAATCTCACCCGGTCATGACGGCAAACCGCCGGATTATTGCCCAAGCTCGCGCCACGCCAAAAGGCGCCGGTCGCGTCACCGAGCTTGATATCAAACGCGGCATCTAGGATGCTCGGCACATGTCCAGAGAACCCATTGATCCGATCCGTCTGGCACTTCCCTCCAAGGGGCATCTTTACGAGGGGACGATCGAGCTCTTGAAGACGGCCGGCTACAAGGTCAGGCGACCCAGCGACCGGCAGTACGAGGCGACGATCGCCGGTTATCGCCGGTTTCACGTCGTCTTCATGCGTCCGGCCGATATCGTGATCCAGGTTCAAGAAGGACGATGCCATCTCGGTGTTACCGGTCTGGACGTATTTTCCGAGCACGCCGCCGAGGCCGACCAGGCGATGGTGGTTGTCGACGCCTTGGGATTCGGCGGATGCCGGCTAGCCGTGGCCGTGCCCGAAAGCTGGATCGACTGTAGCCACATCATGGATCTCGTCAACTTGACCACCGAATTCAAGACTGCCGGCCGGACGTTCCGGGTCTCGACCAAGTATCCCGCGCTCGTGCGGCAGCACTTCCGGAAATTCGGCATCTATTATTATCAATTGATTCAATCCGACGGTGCGCTCGAGCTGCATCCGAGCCTGGGCATCGCCGACATCATTGTCGATTTAACCAGCTCGGGGACGACGCTCAAGGACAATCGGCTCCGAGAAATCGATGGCGGAACGGTGCTCGAGTCGGCGGCCTGCATGATCGGCAATAGGCCGAGCTTGGCGCGCTTGATTGAAGAGGGCGACACCGGCCCGCTCGCCATCTTGCTCGACGCGATCGACGGCGCCCGCGACGCCGGAAACTGGCTTCATCTCGAGGTGGTTGGAAGCGCCGCGCCCGGACGAGCCGAAAGCGCCGACCTGGTCGCCAAACACGTGCGCGACCGCGGCGGTCTGCACGTCGCGCGGGGAAGGCTTTGACGAGAACGGCCGTCCCGGCTGGCGTGTCTCGGCGCTCTTGCAGGCTCACGAGCTGACCGCCTGCCGGCGCGCACTTTTTCGTCTGGGAGCGAGCCGCGTGGTGGGGATGCCATGTCGGTTCGTCTACGATCGGGGCATGCCGTCAACGTATGACGAGCTGTGCGGGAAGCTTGAATGTGGCGCCGAGGGCGACGTGGGGCCGGGTTCAGCGACCCGTCCAGACAGTTAACGAAAAATCTGAAGCCGGGGGCCGTGAACACCCCAGCGAGCAGAGATTCAAGACTCCGCGGCGCCGGCGCCAGGCCTCAGAAACATCGATTGGAACTCCGGCTTGGCGGGGTCCAATCCGCAATGGTTAGGCGGCAGACTCGGACATGGCCAATGCCCTCCATCCGCGAAATATCGGCGAACGGCGTCAGGAAACCTCCGCTGGGCGGCTGACGATCCAGTCGAGCCGCTGAGATCGCCGAGCGCGGCCATCGTATCGGGATTGCGTCCGCCGAGCGTCCGATCCGTCCGACCCGACCGATCCGACGCGGCGGTCGGCCCGACCGGTTACGCGAGGAGGCTAACGCTCGACCAACCCCGCACCTTCGATCCGACTCAGCACCTCGCGGCACGCTTCGGCCAGTTCCACCAGCCGATCGTCGTCCCGCCCGCATCGCTCAATCATGGCATGGTAATACCAGAGCACCTGATCCCGATCGGCGTGGAACTGAGACCAGATCGGGCGGCCCTCCAGGAGGTCTACCTCAATCGAGATTGCGTTGTGCAGCTTGTCGGCGAGCACGACTGCCCGCGCGGCGGCGGGGGCTTCCGCCAACGCGGCGATGTGGTCGCGCTTCCGATCGATCCAGGGACGCTTTGCCCCCAGTTCGTCGGTCTTGATCTCAGAGCAGTGGCGAACGATCTCCGCCACATTATTCCCAAATCGATCGGCCACTTCCGCAAGTGTTACAGGCGTATCCTCGACGACGTCGTGCAGCAGACCGGCGATGACGACGTCCTCGTCAAACCGTGCTCGATCGAGGATAATCGTGACGGCCACGACGTGGGCGAAATAGGGCGTTTTTCCCGCACGCCGGGTTTGACCGTGGTGGCACTCGGCTGCGAACCGCAGCGCCTCCTCCAGCCGCGACGACATTAATGCGATGCCCATGAACCCACCCGAAGTCGTCGAGCGCCACTTGCATTCCCCGTCCGGCGCGATCTATTCTAACCGCCGAGCATCGGCTCAAACAGCCAAAAGCGCCAGCAATCGTTCAACAATTCTTTCGTACCTCGACGATTTGGCCGATCAGGTCTTCCAGCGGTTCCGACCGCCTTGAGCCATTTGTACGGTGGGTGCAACCACCTCTTTCAAAGTGATCAAAATGTGGTATAACACGTCTCCACAACGGATCTTGCGCAGAAGCCCCTGGGGAGACGACACGGATGTTGCCTACCGCGATTCTCGATCGGTTTGTCGAGCGTTGCCCTGCGGCTGTGATGGTTCGAGCGTCGCTGGAGCGACTGCTCCTTCCGGAACGGGTCGATCAGATCTTCGAGGTTGCGCGGCAGCGACAATACGTCAAGCAATTGCTTTTCTCTCAGGTCGTTGCGCTGATGGTGGCAGTCGCTACCCGCGTTCGCAGTTCCGTCCACGCCGCGTATCAGGCTGCGAAAGAGAGCCTGGGTGTCTCGCCGGCTGCGCTCTACGAGAAGCTCAATCATGTCGAGCCGGAGACTTGCTCCGTCCTGATCCGGCGGACGGCTGGGGACGCCGCCGATATCATCGACGCGATGCCCGGCGCCAAAAAGGAGATCCTGCCGGGGTTGGAGGTCTTTTATCTCGATGGGAATCACTTGGCGGCGACCGAACACCGTCTGGCGGAACTTCGAGTCACCCGCGAGGGGCCGTTGCCGGGACAATCCCTGGCACTGTTGGACGCCCAACGGGAGTTGATCGCCGACCTCGTGCTGTGCGAGGACGGCCATGCGCAAGAGCGGTCGCTGCTGCCGGAACTGCTGGAGCGCCTCCGACCCGGAATCGTCGTTATCGCCGATCGCAACTTCTGCACCAGCAAATTCTTGTTCGGCCTGGCGTCGTTGCGGGCGTTTTTCATCATCCGGCAACACGGCTCCACGCTGACCTACAAACTCCGTGGGCGGCGCCGGCGGATCGGGCGGATCTCGACGGGGATGGTCTACGAACAAGCGATGGAGCTGCACTTCGAGGGCGCGACCCTCGTGGTGCGACGGGTCACGCTCTGTCTCGACCGACCGACCGAGAGCGGCGACACAGAGATTCACATGGTGACCAACCTGTCTGCGGAGCAGGCGACGGCGTTGCAAGTGGCGGAAGCATACGGGACGCGGTGGACAGTGGAGGGAGCATTCCAGACCCTGACCGATGTGCTTCGTTGCGAGGTCGAGACGCTGGGTTATCCGCGAGCGGCGTTGTTCTCGTTTGCGACAGCCGTGCTGGCTTACAACGCGTACGCCGTGGTGAAGGCGTCGTTGCGCATGGCGCATGGAGCCGAGGTGATCAAGGAGAAGCTGTCCGATTATCATTTGCTGAGTGATGTCGCCGCCGTTTATGTGGGAATGGACATAGCGGTTCCAGAGGAATGTTGGGAGTCGTACCAAGCCATGCCACTGAAGGCCCTTGCAAAGGCACTGACGAAGCTGGCTCATCGTGTGACCCCCACAAGGTATCCAAAGAACAAGCACAGCCCAAAGAAACCGCAACCGAGAAAGAAGAGCGGGAGTCGGAACCACCACATTGCGACCGCCCGCGTACTCGCAAAACGACGGAAAAAAGAACCTTGAAAGGGGTGGGTGGGTGCAACCTACCGCAGACGAGCTGCGACACGTGGGTTGCACCTACCCACCTCTTTCAAAGTGATCAAAATGTGGTATAACACGTCTCCACAACGGATCTTGCGCAGAAGCCCCTGGGGAGACGACACGGATGTTGCCTACCGCGATTCTCGATCGGTTTGTCGAGCGTTGCCCTGCGGCTGTGATGGTTCGAGCGTCGCTGGAGCGACTGCTCCTTCCGGAACGGGTCGATCAGATCTTCGAGGTTGCGCGGCAGCGACAATACGTCAAGCAATTGCTTTTCTCTCAGGTCGTTGCGCTGATGGTGGCAGTCGCTACCCGCGTTCGCAGTTCCGTCCACGCCGCGTATCAGGCTGCGAAAGAGAGCCTGGGTGTCTCGCCGGCTGCGCTCTACGAGAAGCTCAATCATGTCGAGCCGGAGACTTGCTCCGTCCTGATCCGGCGGACGGCTGGGGACGCCGCCGATATCATCGACGCGATGCCCGGCGCCAAAAAGGAGATCCTGCCGGGGTTGGAGGTCTTTTATCTCGATGGGAATCACTTGGCGGCGACCGAACACCGTCTGGCGGAACTTCGAGTCACCCGCGAGGGGCCGTTGCCGGGACAATCCCTGGCACTGTTGGACGCCCAACGGGAGTTGATCGCCGACCTCGTGCTGTGCGAGGACGGCCATGCGCAAGAGCGGTCGCTGCTGCCGGAACTGCTGGAGCGCTCCGACCCGGAATCGTCGTTATCGCCGATCGCAACTTCTGCACCAGCAAATTCTTGTTCGGCCTGGCGTCGTTGCGGGCGTTTTTCATCATCCGGCAACACGGCTCCACGCTGACCTACAAACTCCGTGGGCGGCGCCGGCGGATCGGGCGGATCTCGACGGGGATGGTCTACGAACAAGCGATGGAGCTGCACTTCGAGGGCGCGACCCTCGTGGTGCGACGGGTCACGCTCTGTCTCGACCGACCGACCGAGAGCGGCGACACAGAGATTCACATGGTGACCAACCTGTCTGCGGAGCAGGCGACGGCGTTGCAAGTGGCGGAAGCATACGGGACGCGGTGGACAGTGGAGGGAGCATTCCAGACCCTGACCGATGTGCTTCGTTGCGAGGTCGAGACGCTGGGTTATCCGCGAGCGGCGTTGTTCTCGTTTGCGACAGCCGTGCTGGCTTACAACGCGTACGCCGTGGTGAAGGCGTCGTTGCGCGTGGCGCATGGAGCCGAGGTGATCAAGGAGAAGCTGTCCGATTATCATTTGCTGAGTGATGTCGCCGCCGTTTATGTGGGAATGGACATAGCGGTTCCAGAGGAATGTTGGGAGTCGTACCAAGCCATGCCACTGAAGGCCCTTGCAAAGGCACTGACGAAGCTGGCTCATCGTGTGACCCCCACAAGGTATCCAAAGAACAAGCACAGCCCAAAGAAACCGCAACCGAGAAAGAAGAGCGGGAGTCGGAACCACCACATTGCGACCGCCCGCGTACTCGCAAAACGACGGAAAAAAGAACCTTGAAAGGGGTGGTTGCACCTACCGTACCGAAGACGGCCGAGTGCAGGTTGCACTATGAGCGGAGAACCCAACTTAATTCGTCGCGCTATCGCCATGCGAACTTTGATGTTACTGCTGGCAGATTCCGGCCAGGTCGCGGATCGCCGCTTCGGCGACTGGTGCCGGGCACGACCAGACCAAGAAAAAGAGGGCCTGGCGCGCCCGGCGCTGGGCGGGCTCGCTCAGCAGGAACCCGGTACCCTTACTGGCCGTCAAGTAGGCCTGGGTCGCGCGCAAGACCAAGCCGTTGGCCTGGGTGCGAAGTTGAGTTGCCGACCCGGCGTCGGGTGCCGCCCGAGCCAATGCCATGAGCTGCCGCCACTGCGATCGCCAGTGATCGCACAAAAGCTCAACCGGTTCGGTCAGCTCGCTTCGCTCGGGTGCCAGTTTGACGATCGCGGAAAGCGCCGCCCGGGCCTGGCCCAGGGCGAGCGCCGATGTCTCGAGTCCCGCCGTTCCGACCGCGCCGGGCTGAGTCAACAAATCGGTCGCTGGTCCCGCCAGCAGATCGGCAGCCTCTATTTCAACGGACTCGAGGGTCACCTGGGCCGTGCAAGACGCCTGGAGCGTGCCAGCGCGAAGGAAGGACAGACGGTGACGCCCGCGCGGTCTCTCGGCAAGGCAATAAACATCTGCCGCCGGTCCTCGAAAACAGCGCCTGTAACAAAGAGATTGGCCGGTTCGGCTCCGGTCACCCACGGCATCGTGCCATCGAGTTTATAACGCCCTGTTGCGATCTCCTGAGCCTTGACTCCCGACCGGCGCGATGTCGTCAGGTGAGAAATACCGACCGTGACAAACGCGCACCCCTGGCCGACCAAATGCAGCCAGTGATCCGAAGTGCCATTGCCAGCAGCCACCAGCCGCCGAACCGCGGCATCGTGCTGAAGAGAATGAAGACCGCTGTGAGGCTGCCGCCGGCCAATTGCCCGTAGCGCTGGACGAGCAATGGACGCGGAAGGGCAGCTCCACCATGGTCGTGAGGGAGCGACCACCTGGTCGCGCAGGAATCTTCAGTAGACCCCAGAGCGCTTCGGGCCACGTTCCGGCGAGGTCCGCTTGGCCATCCTCATCCGCGAGGCGATCGCAGAGCGTCGCAATCGAAGCGGACTCGGCGTCGTCCTCGGACCAATCCAGCTTCGCCAGCAGGCTCTGATTCATGAATGTCTCGAGCGCGACAAGCCTTCAGAGTCCGGGCGCCGTCGCCGCGCCGGATGGTCACAGAACGGCCGCGGGCAGGCGCCGCGCTTTCTACGAGGCAAGGTCGGCCTCGCTGAGCACTTCGAAGCCCATGTTATGCAAACAGCCGCTGGCTTCCTCCAAGTTATCAATATGCATCGCGACCGCGGCCCGATTGCGGGGATGGATGATAAGCGGGTAGGCGTAGTGAATATTGATCTCAGCCTGTAGCATGGCCAGGCACAGATCCGTCAGCGAATGGGGGCCGGAGGGAAGTTCGACGACCAACAATTCGTTCTCTGCGAATGCATGCTTGTTGAGCGATAAGATCTCGCGGCCTTGTTCGGAGTGGCTCAAGATCAGGCGTAGTATCGAACAATCGGCCGAGTCGGAAATCGTCAGCCCCAAGATTCTGACCTTCGAACCCTGAAAGGCGCGGGAGCACCTCCCCGAAGCTGGCCTACGCGGTTCTCCAGAAAAACCGAGAACTGAGTAATCGAGGGCCAGCTCCGGCCATGGAGGGTTTCAAGCTCGACCTCGTTGCCGCCGTCTTCCTCACCGAAACTCATGGGGAACCTCGGGCTACTCGGTCAAGCTTCGGGAAACGACAATCAGAAATCGTCGCCATTTCTTTAAGTTTAAAATTCGCAACACCCTCTGGTCAATGCCACGTCCAATTGACAGGCCTGGGAGGCACGCCGCTCTGATCCGTCGGGGTGCGCGGGTCAATGGGCCGCGACCATGCTGGTCAACCTTTCAGGCCGACCTCAGGCTGCCGAGCGTAACCTACGGCATGCGATATGTGTCATTTCCAATCGCCTCGAGATCGTGAGGCAAAAAGGTGCGCCTGGCAAGATCGGCGGGTTACAATGGTTATAACTTTACGAATTGTGGCGTGCCGGCTTTTCCGGTCAGGATTTGTTCGATTCCGGCTAAATCGACCGATGAGCGGCCGCGCGTGGACCGAAAATGAAGAAGTGGCGGGTTCGAAATACGGACGCGCGGCTGCGTCTTCCAAAATATGGCAGAATATCTCGATAGTGGGAACGTGCTCCGTAGCGATCGAATCATCTCTATGAAGAGTTGCACGAGACTCGGCCCCTGAGGGGATGCTCGGTTGAGCCTCTGGTAAGGGCTGCGTCCAGAAAGGTTATCAGCGCGATGTTGTGGCGACACCTTTGCCTGGTCCGGGCCTGGTCGGCCGCGGGCCTACCGAGTGGAATGATGCTGCTGGGCGGGTCGATCGCGACCGCCCAGTCTCCGGCCGCCCCGGCGGCAACCCGTGCTGAGCCGTCGGCGCCTCCCGCCGAGGTCACGACCGAGACCGTGGACCTGCTCCGAGGCCGGCAAGGCGGGCGACCTGACCGTGGCCGCACGCGGCCAGGGACAGGACAAGGTCCGTTTGACCCTCGCACAATACGCACCAAGTCGCCGGCTCAACGTGATCGTGCCGCCCGGGCTGGTCGCGGCGAGCAAGGTCGCCCAGGGCGGCGGCGCGGTCGGCGGCGGCCGCGGAATGCAGAGCATCGGGCCTGGGCTCGGTGGCGCAACCGCGAGGGTGCCTTCGGCGAGTTCCAGGCCGACGCACCGCGGGCGGGCCTGCGTTCGATCCCGACGACCGGCGAGCCGCCATCCCGGTCGGTCGCCGTACCCGCCGGCGAGAGCGTGGACCTCACGATCACCGGCGTCTGCCTCAACTATGGCCTGCCCGCCCCGACCGGCCGCGACAAGCTCACCGTCATGGACGTGGATGAGTACACCACCGACCCGCGAGATCCGCAAGGCGCTCCGCACCCTCTCGACGCTCGGCACCAGCCACGGCGTCGCCCAGGCGGTGATGTGGCGGCTCTGCAACGACCTCACGTTCGAGGCGATGATGGAGCAATCCGGCAAGGTCATGAACCTGTCGGAGATCGCCCTGGCCGTCCGGTTCGTCGAGGCCCTCGAGGAATCGACCTCGCCTGACCTGCTCGAGTCGGCCGCCCTGACCGATGCCCGGACCTCGTCCAGGTGGAAGGGCCAGAGGGCCGCGCTCGCCCGCGAGGCCCAGCGCGTCACCGGCCAGCTCGACGGGCTCCGCGTGCTCGGGCTTGCCGATCAAGGTGGTCGACTGCGACACCCTGCCCCCCTGCTCCGCCCCCGCCCTGGGCCTGCGCGTCATCCTGACCGAGGCCAGGGCGGGCGAGACGCGGCCGGATCGTCGCCACCTCCTGCTCGCCCAGGCCAATGCCTGGTCGCCGCTGGGCCACGTGGCGTTCCGCGAGAACTCGTCGATCTCGGTGGTGGACGGTCCCATCCTGGCCCGCGCCATCGACCGGGCCGTTTCCGGAGCATTCGTGACCGTGAAGCCGGCCCGGCGCCGTCGGCAGCACGACGCTAAAGGTCGAGAACCGGCTGCCGGGCCCCGACCGGGCTCTCCGTTAAGGCTGGCAATTCATCAGGTTCGCCGGCCGTTC
>CAWGMQ010000011.1:0-1168166 GCA_963823665.1 uncultured Planctomycetota bacterium | reverse complement strand
ATGAGCTTGGAAGCCTGGCCCGAAGTCCCGCGACCTCGCGACCGGGTCCTGACGTCGAGCGATCGAATGACGTTCATCAGATGTTGACGAGTGGAAAAGCACATCCCCGATGTGGTGAATGGAAGAGACGAGAAAGAAACGCGATTCGAGCCACGGACCAACCAGCATGGTTGGTTGCGCAGGCTAAGCTCAGCTTCGGCACGCGGGCCGGACCGGCATCACGCCGCACCGCCGGACGGAAGCCGAGCGAGCGGGCCGCCCAGAGCGGGCGGCGCTCCCTCCCCACGACGACTGACAACGGCCGACTCGCAACTGATCTCCTATACTATTATGCGCGGATTTGGGCCCAACACATCGTTAGACCGCACTTTCTTGCGATGGTGCGTAAGCGCAACCTCAATCATCACAAGTGATTAAGATCGGGAGAATTTCATACTGAATTGCCCGTTCAATCGTTCAATACGGATTGAAAAGTGCCACGCAGACACTCCCCCGCGGAGAGCGCGAAGCGCTCCACCCTTCGAATCCGGGTCGACCACCCTCCGGAAGTGGGCATGCGAAAACGGCCCGGGTCGATTCAACAGCTTCTTTCCCCCATGCAGAACGTAGGGTCGGTGCAACAACTATCTCTTGGACGCCGGCCACTCTCTGCCCGCCATTGACAAGCTCTTCCGTCCCATCCATGACGCATTGTTGCCAGGCGGAATTCTGCTCTTCGATATCGCCGAGCCCGGACGAGTCGGCTCCAGCGGCCCGCGCCGAGGATTCACGGAAGGCAAGGATTGGGCGGTCCTCGTCGAAAGCGAGGAAGGCATAGAAAACCAGATCGTCACGCGACGCATTACAAGCTTTCGCCGGGTTGGCAGGCTCTACCGGCGTGGTCACGAGACTCACCGCCTCAGGTTGTTACCGCGCGAGACCATCACGACGACTCTCCGCGCGATGGGCTTTCAAGTCCGCGCCCTCCGTGCCTACGGCACTCTGCGACTTCCCAGGGCCTCGCCGGCTTCCTGGCGCGGAAGGTCTGACGCACGGTTTTGCCGTGGTCTTCGTTCCCTGGACTTCCCGGCCCGAGGTCGCGACAATCGGTACCCGCTCGCGACGCGCTTCGCACGGGTTGCGAGACGTCTCGCCGGTGCGAAGTGATTCTGTCGGACACAACTCGAGGTGGTCGCGCCATGATGGAACCCGGTGGAACCGATGAGGACGGTGGGCAACCGGGTCATGAGCCATTTCGGCCGGAGTTGCGCGCCGCCGAATGGGAGGCTGACGAGCCGGCTGATTCGATGGATTTGAACGTGCGGCTTTTCGCGCTGGCACGTCGGTTGGTTGAACGGGGGGAACAGCACGCGTTTCTCGCAACGCACATTCCGCCGCCCGTCCTCACAACGGCACTTCAGGGATACCTCGACCTTCAGGACGACGAAGTTCTCCTGGCCCTGGTCGGCGTACCGAAGCACGGGGGCATCCGGCTCGGCTGCGCGCTGACTTCGAAGCGGATTTACTGGCCCGGAGCGCGCAGGCGTGAAACGCGGGGAGGGCCACCGAGATGCCAGTCGCTTGAGTACGGAATGCTGCCTCCGGCCACCGCGCAGTCGGGCAGTGGTGCGATTAATCTTGGGGGCGGGCGGTGGTTTGGTACCACAGGCTCGATCGGTTTGCGCACGGCACTCATCAAATTCCTCGGCGAGGCGCGCTGTGAGTCGCGGCGAGGGGGAATTACACGCAGTCGCAGAGCTGGAATTGCAGCACGCCCGCTCAGTCTGGCCCCACCTGGTCCACGCCACCGCGGCGGCACGATCGCTCCAGTCTGATATCCGGCAGTTCGAAGGGCGTTTGATGCACGCCTCGCGAGCGATCGTCACGCCTGTGATTGTCCTGGCGTGTACCGCGGTCTTTCTCGTCATGGTTGCCAGCGGCGTCTCGTGGCAGAGTCCCCAGACGGCGCAACTGCTCGCGTGGGGCGCGGATTCCGGGAAGGGCGTGATCATCGACCATGAATACTGGCGACTGTTTACATCGATGTTCATCCATGTCGGATTATGGCACCTCCTCATGAACATGTTTTGCCTCGCGACGGCGGGGCCGCTGGTGGAACGGCTCTTCGGCCATCTCGGATTCTTGGCACTTTACGTTCTGTCGGGCCTCGGCGGTTCGATCCTGAGTGTCTGGTGGCAGCCGATGACAGCCGGCGCGGGAGCCTCTGGGGCGATTTTCGGGGTGTTCGGCGGCTTGCTTGGATTCCTCGCGATCAGGCACCGCGAGGTTCCCTTTGCGATACTCAAGCCGATGCGTGGCGGAGCGATCGGGTTCGTCGCATTCAACACGTTTTTCAGCGCCGTCATTCCGGGCATCAGCATGTCGGCCCACATGGGCGGTCTGGTGACCGGGTTCGTCTGCGGTCTGCTGATGACAGCGGTCGCGCCGGCCGATGCGCGAGCTCGCTTGGGAGTGCTGACGGCCCTGCAGCGAGCTGGCGTGGCGGTGCTCGTGGGCGCCGGCCTCTTGGTGCTGGGATACTCCGGGCTTCCATCGAGCAAGGCCAGGATGCTGGCCGATCCGGCACGCGCAATTCATGAACTCGCCACGGCGTCGGTGCAGGTTTACTCCCAGTTCAATCATATCCAGCAGGGGATCGAGCAGCTCGAATCCGATGTTAATGCGGGCCGCCTTGGCAAGAGACAGATCACCGATGCTCTGGGCCGCCTCAAGTCGGAAAGCGAGTCACTGGCCGCTCGAATCCAGGCGCTGCCGGCCGCCAATTCCGGGCTTCTGGCGATGCGTGACGAGCTCGCCGCGGCCCAGCTTTCCCAGCGGAAGATGCTCGACTCGCTCGAGCGGTTCGTCGCGACGGGTGACGACAAGCATATCGACGGCCCGGACGGGTTCCGTGCCTCCGTCGAGGCTTACGCCAAGCATCACGAACGGCTCGAGTCGCTCACGGACGCGTATGTGAAAGCCCATCATTTGCAGGTAAATCCAAGCGGGAAGAAATCCAAGCCATGACAGGACCTCGATCCGGCGCAGCTTCGATCTTGCTCGTCCTGGGCTCGCGGAACCGAAAAAAATGCCGCGAGATGGCCGAGCTGATCTCCCCGCCGTGGGAGCCGGACGCTTGGCTGTCGCGCCTCGACATCCGCTCGGTCGATGAGTTCCCCGGCGTGCCCGATGTCGTCGAGGATGCCAATACGTTCCGAGGCAACGCTCGCAAAAAGGCGGCCGAGCAGGCGCGTGCACTGGGTTGCTGGGTGCTCACCGATGATTCGGGCCTGGCGGTTGATGCACTCGATGGAGCGCCGGGCGTTTTCTCGGCGCGGTATGCCGGCGAGCCCAGCAATGACGCAGCGAATAACGCGAAGCTGCTGGCCGCAATGAGGGAGGTGCCCGACGAGGCCCGCGGCGCCGCGTTTCACTGTGCCCTCGCGCTGGCGGACCCGGCCGGCACGATTCGCCTCGAGACGGAAGGGATTTGCCGCGGGCGTTTGACGCGCGAGCTGCGCGGGGAAGCGGGGTTCGGCTATGACCCGCTCTTCTTCATCCGTGAATATCACAAGACGTTTGGCGAGCTATCCGCGCTGGTGAAGCACCAGTTGAGCCATCGCGCACGGGCCTTCGCGCGGCTGCGTTCTGCCCTGGTGCGGATGATTGCCGCGGGGGAGATTATAGCACAGATTAAATAAGCATGCGTGCGTGCTGCGATCGAATGGCTGGCTTGCTTCCGATTGCGAAGTTCGTTACCTTCCGCTAGGAGGATGTGCCCCATGATTGGCCTCTCGACAAGCGCCGCCCGAAGCTACCCGTTCGACGTCCGTCAGTTTCATCGAATGGCGGCCGCCGGCATCTTTGACGACCAGAAGGTCGAGCTGGTTGCGGGGAAGATCTATCCTATGACCGACCTCCCGCCTCACACTTTCGCCGTCGGTGAGTTTCGCGAAGCGCTGCGGCCAATGCTTCCGCGCGACATCTGGACAATCCGGGAAGAAAAGCCAGTCTTGATCGGCCGTTACTGGGCGCCCAAGCCCGATATCGCGGTGCTCTGCGGCGCCCATGCAATCTTCGCCGCCCGGCACCCGCGGCCGCGTGACATCGCCCTCATCGTCGAGGTCTCCGACACGACATGCCGTCGCGATCGCGGGCAGAAGTGGCGTCGGTACGCCACTGCGGGCATTCCGATCTATATGATCGTTCGTCTCAAGGGCCTTGACACCCAGGTCGAAGTCCGGACCGGACCGACCGGGCGGGGCAGGATGGCGCGCTACACTGATGTGGTCCGCTACAATGCGCGTGCGAACGAGTCGGTGCCGATCGAGTTCGGCGGCAGCGTTCATGGGCAGATTTCGGTGCTTGATCTGGTGGCGCAGCAGAGCTAGAACCGGCTGAAGACTTACAGTGGAGGGCTTACCGCATCGCGCGTTTTTTGTCATTAACCCGGCGCGCAGCGCAAACGGTGCGACTTTGGCTATGATTAAGTAACGCCGAACTCTGGGAGATGCGCGAGTTGAGCAAGCTGATCGTCACGCGGGCGGACTTTCAGGCTCTAGCCGATCAGAGATTGGTTGAGGCGAAATTCTTGCTCGATCACGGTCAGTGGGACGGAGCATACTACCTGGCGGGGTATGCCGTCGAACTTGGCCTCAAGGCGTGCATCATCAAATCGCTACTCTCGACGGACGCCTTTCCGGAGAAAGAGTTTTCAAAGAGTTGCTATACGCACGCGATTGAAAAGCTAGTCGGGCTCGCGAAGCTTGAAGTCGCACTGAAAAACGCCACAGACGCGGATCCGGATCTGCTAGCGAACTGGATGCTGACACCGGACTGGTCAGAGGAAAAGCGATATCACAGGGTGGAACAGGGCGAGGCGGAATCGCTGTACAACGCGATTTCCGATGCTTCGCACGGAGTCACGCCATGGATAAAGACACGCTACTGAGCGAACAGACCGAGAGTGGCGAGCGCCTGATTGAAGCGCTCGCGAAGGAAGGATTTGAAGTCCGCGTCGCGTTCTGGGCCAAGCCTACCGAAGAGGGGAAATGGTATCTGTACCTGGCTTCCTCGACCGTGGACGATAACGGACCCGCGGCGGCCTATCGCCTGGTTCATGGCACCCTTCGAAAAATGCCAGACCTGTGGATTGACCCGTTCGAGATCAAGGTAATTGGATTGAGCGACTCGCTCACTCAGGCCGCCTCGGCAGTCATCAAACCCACGGTGCCTGCCAGCCCTTACGCAGTGCGCAATGCTAAACGATTTCCGACGTGGTTCGGCGGAGCCACTTTCGGTGGTTTAAGTGTCGACGGTGCGTACATCTATCCCTCGACACCGGCGAGTGCGTCACCACGCGAAGCCGCGAAATGAAAACGCCCCGGGCGGTTGGCGGCCCGGGGCGAGAGTCGGTCGGGGTTTTGTCGAGTGGCTGCGAGGGGCGTCGGAGTCGAGCACGGTCACAGCCTGTGTTGCCGTCTCTCTCTTCTGGCTCAGTGCACCAGACGCGCGTTGCCGCCCACGAGCGGGTAGCGGCTTGTCGCCGGGGTCGGTCGGCGGCACCGTCGTGAACGGCATCGATTGACTCGACGCCATCACGCTCTGTGACGACGGCAGCACCACCGGCGGGCAGTGGACGACGTAAGGCACCGCCACGCACACCTGGATCGGAACCTGCTTGCACACGGTTCGCGGCACGCAGACCGTCTTGTAGTCCGTGACCTGCTTGGCAACCTGCACCGGACAGCAGATCGTTTTGGTCTCGGGCACCTGACTGCAAACGGTGTAGGGCACCTTGCGCACGCACTGGATCGTCTGCGTCTCACACACCGTGACCGGCACAACCTTCACGCACGGCTCCGTGACCGTTTCGCAATAGGTCTGGCACACCTTCTTGACACACGGCTCAGCAACCATGCGGCAGGTCGTGACAGGCACCTGCTTGTAGCAGGTCGAGCTCACCATGCGGCACGTCGTCACCGGTACTTGCTTGTAGCAAGTCTGGGTGACCGTGCGGCACGTGGTGATCGGTACCCGCTTGGAGCAGATCTGCGGCACCATGCGCGTGACCGTGTACGGAACCTGCTTGCATGCCGTTTCACGCAGCGTACGCGTCACCGTGTACGGAACTTGCTTGGTGCACTGCTGGGGCACGTACTCGGTGACCGTGTACGGGTCCTGGCGATACCCCGTCTTGTTGCACATCGTGGTGACCGTGACCGGCACTTTTCGCATCACCGTGCGCGGCTGCATCGTGCAGACCGTGTAGGGAACGGTCTTGTAGCATGTTTCCTGCACGTTTCGGCAAGTGGTGACCGGCACCTGCTTGACGCATTCCTGGGCCACATATTCGCAGACGGTCACCGGCACCTGCTTGGTGCAGATCTCGCTCACCATCCGGCACGTTGTCACCGGGACTTGCTTCACGCATTCCTCGGCGACAAGCTGGCACGTGGTGACCGGAACCTGCTCGCAGACGGTGTAGGGAACCTTCTTGCAGATCGTATACGGCACCTGCTTCTTGACGATCTCGGTCTCGTAGACCGTGCACATCACGTTCTCGGTCACCGTGCGCGGGCAGCAGACCGTTTTTTCGCACCACGTTCCCGGGCACTCATACAGGCATCCGTTAATGCAAACTGACTTGCCGGGAACATAGTACCGCTGGACGACGGCTTCCTTGAACGTGCGGGTGACCGGCTTGCAGATCGTGCGCGGAACGCAGACCTTCTCGCAAACCTCGCGGCAGGCGGTCTCGGTGACCGTCTGGTAGCAGGTCTTGCTGACCGTCTTGAACGAGGTGGTCTGGACCGGGCGGCATACCGTGTAGCGGCATTCCCGCATCGTTGTCTCACGCACCGGGCGGCAGACCGTGTACGAGCAGGTGCGCATCTCGGTCCGGCGCACGGGCACCTGCACGGTGTAGCGGCATTCCTTGAGCGCCGTCTCCTTGACCTGCCTGCACACGGTGTAGGCCACTTGCTTGTACGCACACTGACGCACCGGCACCATCTCGGTGTCGGCCTGGCACTGAATAACCGTGTGCTGCACCGGCACCTGGTACGTGTAGGGAACGCACCGGGTGCGCACGCGCTGCACCGGCCGGCAGACCGTGTAGACGCAGGTCTTGTAGTGGGTCTCCTGGATCGGCCGGCACACCGTGTAGTTCACGGTCTTGACCATCGTCTCCTGAACCGGCCGGCAGACCGTGTAGCTCACGTCCTTGTACGAGACGTCGCGCACCTGATGGCTCACGTTGTAGGCGCACGTCTTGAACGAGGTTTCGCGAACCGGCGTCGTCACGGTGTAAGGCCGCGACTCCAGGTGCGTTTCGCGCACCGGTCGCATCACCGTGTACGCTACGTCTTTCCAGACCGTCCGGGTGACCGGGCGCTGGACCGTGTAGTGAACTTCCTGGGAGACCGTGCGATAAAGGGGCCGCTGGATCGTGTACGGCTCCTCGCGCACACGCTGCTCGACCACGTTCTTCATCGTGGTGATTGTCCGAGGCTGCATCACCGTCTCTTGGACGGTACGCACCACCGGAACGACCTGCTGGTCGTAAACGGTCTCCTGCACATTGCGGAGAACCGTCTGTAGCTGTTGTTGATACTGGGTGTGCCCGCAACATTCCTGGGACACGGGACAGATACGACTCGACGCACCACCCGCGTAACTCGCTCCCTGCGCCGGGTGCTCGACCGCGCCCAGCCCCAATCCCAGGGCGAGAAGCGCGACCGACGGCAGTTTTCTCAACATCGGACGCTCCACATTACATCCCGACCGACTTTGGTGCACATCGGTATCGTACCCAAAGGCTCCGCCTTGCGCACGAGACCGCCAACTCAGTCTTAAACTTCGTCTCTCCACGAGTAATCGCTTCAAGAAGTTTCTCCAAATTTCCCAATAGACTGATCTTCCCAAAGCGCAATCCTTACCTAGATGTTATGCCATTAACGCAGACACCCTGAATTATCATCAAAGTCGGTCGAACGCGCAGCACCCGCGCGACGCGGCGGATCGCCAAAGTTTGTCGAGCCCACGCACACGGGCCCGAAGTTTCGTTTGTACAACGGCGGTTGAATTTCGCCGACGCAGTCGTAATAATCGGGATCACCAAATGTCAGCTTGGGTTTGAATCGGGTGCGAATGACTCTTGAAGGTGCCACTTTCGTTCGGTGCGACCTTCGTGCGGCAAGGACTGCCGTTGCGGTGATCTTCAAAACCTGTCGTCAGGGCTCGGGGCAGATCTGTTGGTCGCGCCGGCTTGCTCGTTAATCGCTTTAACCTAGTCTCACAAGGGAGTGCACCGCCATGTCGAGTGACGGTCGTCGTCCAGCCTGCGCCTTGCGGTCGTACCCTTTGGCAAGGGGTCCGGCAGCGCAGTCCCGCATCAAGCACCGCCGCCCTGGCAGAGCCAGTGCATCGGACCTTGAGCGTCTGGAATCGCGGACGTTGCTTTCGGGGACGCCGCAGACCGGCATCCCTCCAGCAGCGCTGTCACTGGAAGGGCCTGTGCTCAACCTGGTGCTCGCGCCGGGCACCGGCGGGTCTCTGGGGCCGCTCGCCGGCCTGATCGCGCATGCCGGTGGGTCGGTCGAGGCGACGGGAATTCCCGGTTACTACCTCGTGCAGGCGCCGGCGGCCGAAATGGGGTCGCTCCAGACGCAGCTCGCCGGCAACCCGGCCGTCGAATATATAGCGCCGCCGCGCACCGTGCAGGCGGCAGACGCGCCCAACAATCCCCTCTACGACAACAACACCGAGTGGTATCTCGACGGACCATTCGGCATCAACGCCCCCGGCGCGTGGACCGTCACGAGCGGCTCCTCGCAGGTGATCGTCGCCGACACCGACACCGGCATTTCATACAACAGCCCAGACCTGCTCAATAACATCTGGATCAACCAGGCCGAGATTCCTGCCAGTGTGCGGACTGATCTGACCGACACCAATGGCGACGGCTTGATCACATTTGCCGACCTGAACGCGACCGTAAACGGGGTGGCGGTCAACCAGGGGGCGGGGAAAATCACGGCCACCGGCGGCGTCGTCAACGGTTCGTCCGTGCTCGCTCCGCTGTCCTCCGGCGGCTGGGCGAGCGGCTCGACCCAGGACGGCTCCACCGCGACGCCCGACGACCTGATCGGCTGGAACTTCGTTTCCAACACCGACAACCCGATCGACCAGGACAGTCACGGCACGTTCACCGCGGCCGAGATCGCGGCGGTCGGCAATAGCGCCGCCGGCTCAAGCGGCGCGGACTGGTCGGTGCAAATCATGGGCGTGCAGTTCCTTGATAGCACGGGCAGCGGCAGCGACACGGCGGCGGCCCTTTCGATCGAGTACGCCGTCGATCATGGCGCCAAGGTGATCAATGCGAGCTGGGGTGGCAGTGGGACCGACCCCACCATCGCAGCGGCGATCCAGTATGCAGACCAGTATGGCGTGATCATCGTGGCCGCTGCCGGCAACGACCTGGCCGGCGGCACCGACGACGACAACAGCGCCACGTGGTTCTCGCCGGCCTCGTACTCCGTCGATTTTCCCAACCTGATCGGCGTGGCCGCCACGACGGAGAGCGGCACCCGGGCGAGCTACTCCGACTACGGCGTCCAATCGGTGCAGATTGCCGCGCCCGGGAACAACCTGTACGGCCTCTCATTGAATAACGGGTTCGCTTACGACAGCGGCACTTCGATGGCGGCGCCGCTCGTGACGGCGACCGTCGCCCTGGTCGAGGCCGCGCACCCGACCTGGTCGATGAGCCAGGTGATTGACGCGGTCCTGGACACCGTGACGCCCGATCCGGCGCTGGCGGGGATGGTAACAAGCGGCGGCATCGTCAATGCAGCCGCCGCGGTCGCCAACACCGACGGGCCGTACGTCGTCTCATCCACGCCGACTGGGGCGATCGCAGGCGGCTCGGGTTTGTCCAGTATCCAGGTGACGTTCAACGAAGAGATCAACCCCGCAACCTTCACCCCGGCGCAGGTTTCGCTCGCGGGGCCGCTCGGCAGCTTGAGCGGAATATCCGTCGCCGCGGTCGCGGGCTCGAATGATCATACGTTCGACATCACATTCCCGAACCAGTCTGCCTCGGGCGCCTATACTCTGGAGGTTGGCCCTGACGTGCAGGACTGGTACGGCAACGATATGAACCAGAACCGCAATGGCTCAAACGGCGAAGCCACGGCGGACCAGTTCTCCGAGACGATCGAACAGGCCTCCGGCAGCTCGTCCGACGTGCTGCTGGTTAGCGGCGTGCCGGCGAGCGTCACCGCCGGCGCCACCTTCTCATTCACCGTCACGGCGCTTGCTCCCGGCGGGGGTACCGACACCGGTTTCGTGGGAACGGTCGATCTGAGCAGCAGCGACCCGCAGGTCGCCGGCCTGCCGGCCACCTTTGCCTTCACTTCCACGAACAAGGGCACGCACACCTTCACGAGTGTCGCGTTCAAGACGGCCGGGCCTCAGTCGATCACCGCGACCGCGGCCACCGTGCCGGCGGAGACCGGCACCGAGGGCAATATCCTGGTGCAGCCGGCCGCCGCCAAGTCGCTTTTGCTCAGTGATTCGGGCAATCCCACCGCGGGTGTGCCCTTCGCCATCACAGTCACCGCGATGGACCCCTACGGCAACGTCGCATCCGGCTATGGCGGAACGGTCGATTTATCGAGCACCGACCCCGCCGCCGCGTTCCCCGTGACGTACGGCGGCAGCAATCCCGCGGCGCCGGTGGCGGCCACGTACAGCTTCGCCCCCGAGCGGCAGGGGACGGGTACATTCTACGTCACTTTTGAGACATCGGGCACTCAGTCTCTGACCGCGACCGACAGCAGCACTTCGACGATTACCGGCACCGCCTCCTCGCTCGGCGTACAGGCCGGCTCGGCCGCGCTTTCCAATCCGGACGCCACCGCGACGACGTTTGCCACCGCAGTCGGCAGCTCCGCGAGCGGCCAGTCCGTGACGCTCACCGCCACGGTCACTGCAAGCGGGGTCGCCAGCCCCACAGACGGCACGGTCACCTTCTTCGCAGGCTCGACCGTGCTGGGCACAGTGAGCTTGAACAGAACCAACCAGGCCTCCTACCCGGCTGGCCCTCTATCGGCGGGCACGTACGCCTTCTACGCAGTCTACGACGGCGACGCGGCTACCTACAAGCCAAGCGCCTCGCCCGTCTTCACCCAGGTTGTCAACCACTTCGCCGCCAACGTCGCGCTTTCGGCCTCGAGCCCCACCTCGAGCTTCGGGCAGTCCCTGACATTCACGGCGACCGTCAGCGTGGTCGGCGTCGCCGGAGTCACGTCGCCCGCGCCGACGGGCATGGTCACCTTTTACGACGGCACGACGGCACTCGGAACAGAGAGCTTGAATGCCTCGAATCAGGCGATGCTCACGACCTCCTCGCTCGCGCCGGGAACCCATTCGATCGTGGCCGTATACACCGGAGATACGCTCACGCAGACGAACCAGTCGGTGACCCTTGCCGAGACAGTCACACCGACCTCCCAGTCGGTCGTCTACGTCGACCCGGCCTGGGCAGACGACACGAAACTCTCGCAGGTTATCCTCGACGGCAATATGCTCACGATCGGCGTGAACGCGTTTGTCACCATCCAGGGGGGGGTCGACGGCGTCGCCCCCGGCGGGACCGTGAATGTCCTGGCCGGGACCTATTCCGAGCAGGTCACCATCGGCCAGTCGCTCTCGATCGCCGGCGCGGGAGCTTCCTCAACGATCCTGAGTGCGCCAACGGGCGCCACGGGCGGCAGCCAGATCGAGTTGAGCGGTGGCTCGACCGTCTCGGTCACGATCTCGGGCCTCTCCTTGTCCGGCGCGTCTCTGCTCTCCGGTATCGCCGAGAACTCAGGCGCAATCTGACGGCGACCGGGGTCGCCATCAGTGGCGACGACATCGGCATCTCGGTCGAAGATACCTCGACGGCGACCATTACCGGCAGCTCGATCACCGGCGACAACACCGGCATCTATGTCGCGAACGCCGGCACCGCGACAGTCACCCAATCGGCGATCAACGGCTGCACGACGGGCATATTCGTGGGCAACGGTGGCGGCGACATCGCCGTGCTCACGGCCCAGCAGGACGACCTCTCGGGCAACGTCGTGGCCCTCAATGACGTGCAAAATGCAGCGGTCTCGACCGCCCCGGCGGCGGTTGCAACGTCCGATTGGTGGGGCAGTCTCCACGGCCCGTCGACCACGGCTAACCCGGGCGGTGCCGGCGGCACTGTCTCGGGCGCTGTAAACTTCAGCCCCTGGATCGGTACATACACCTCCAGTGGGTCGCCCGGCTTTTTTCCGACGATCAACGCAGTTTACGCCGTCCCCACCCAGTTGGTCTTGATCACCGAGCCCTCGTCCTCGGCCGGCTTCGGCGCGCAATTGGCGCAGCAACCGGTGGTCGAGGCCGAGGACGCCTCGGGCAATCTCGGCATCAATTTCGACAGCACGAGCGTGCCGGGCTCGAAGGTGAATCTCGCCTTGAACGTGACCTCGGGCGTGGGGACGCTCGCGGGCACTTTCCCGATCAATGCCGTGGGCGGCTTCGCCACGTTCACGAACCTGAGCATAACCCACCACGGATTGTACACGATCACCGCGAATCCGCTGCCCACCGGCGATCCCTGGAGTAGTTTGATCGCCCCGAGCGCTCCCAGCACCACGATCACCGTCAACCCCGCCGCAAGCCCACCCACCGTGACGGTGACCGATGCAAGCGCCACCTATAACCGGCTGCCGTTCGCGGCCAGCGCCACGATCACGCCGAACGACGGCTCACCCTTTACAAAGCTGCAAGGACAGGGCATCAACCTTGTCTACTATGTGGGCATGGGGACCAGCGGCACCAACCTTGGTAGCACTGCGCCGACGAACGTCGGAACTTACACGGTGGTCGCCACCTTCCCCGGCAGCACCGATTATTCGACCGCCAGCAATTCGACCAGCTTCACGATCTCGCCGGTGTCGCTCACGATCACCGCGGTTGCCAGCACCAGGACCTACAACGGCACAACCACCGCGACAGCGGCGCCTGCGATTACTTCCGGCGCGCTGGCATCGGGAGACACCGCCGGTTTCATCGAGACTTACTCGAGCAGGAACGTGGGCAGCGGCCTGACGCTGACGCCCAGCGGCGTGGTGAACGACGGCAACTCGGGCAAGAACTACACGTACTCGTATGTTACGGCGTCCTCGGGCGTGATCACGGCAGCGCCTCTTACCCTGACGGCCGCAGCCAGCAGCAAGACATACGACGGCACGACCGCTGCCACGACGGCGCCCACGATCACTTCTGGCAGCGTGATGCCCGGTGATGCCGCCGGTTTCATCGAGACCTACGCCAGCAAGAATGTTGGGACCGGCCTGACGCTCTCACCCAGCGGCGTGGTGAACGACGGCAACTCGGGCAAGAACTACACGTACACCTATGTTGCGACCTCCTCCGGCGTGATCGCGGCACGGGCTTTGACAGTCACAGCCGTAACCTACAGCAAGACATACGACTTTACAACCGCCGCCGCGGTGATTCCCACGATCAGCGCCGGCAGCATTGCACCGGGTGATACGGCCAGCTTCGTGGAGATCTTCGATACGCCGAATGTGGGAACCGGCCTGACGCTCTCACCCAGCGGCAGCGTCTCCGACGGCAACTCTGGAAACAACTATACGTACACATTTGTTCCCGTCTCAACCGGCGTGATCACGGCGGCCTCGAGCGACGCCTGGCCGAGTTATGCCTTGAACCCACAGCACACCGCAACATCCCTGGTCGCTTCGCAGCCGCTGGATTCGATTCTCTGGCAGACTCCCGTCGACCTCCAGCCGCAATACAGCAACGGCGAATTGGCGATCCACTATGGATCACCCATCCTCACGGCAGCCAATACGGTGATCATCCCGGTCAAGACGGGCACAACGAGCGGCTTCGAGATCCAGGCGCGGTCGGGCTCGAGCGGAGCCTTGCAATGGACCTTGACCTCCGATTACGCCTTGGAGCCCAGTAGCGGGACCAACGGCTACGACTGGATTCCTAGCTATTCGCCTACGCTCACGCCCCAGAACGGGCTCTATTACCCCGCGGACGGCGGCACAGTGATGTACGTCGCTTCGCCCGATGCCGCCGGGCCGTCGCCGCCGGCCACCAGCCGCCTCGCCTTCTACGGCCTGTCCAGCTACAACGCCAACTCGTCCGCATATAACAGCAACATTTTCATCAATACGCCGATCACCAGCGATTCGAGCGGCGATATCTTCTTCGGCTTCATCGCATTGGCGGGGAACGGCCTGGGATTGACGACCGGCGTCGCGCGGATCGGCGCCAATGGCGTGGGCACCTGGGTCCCCGTCGTCTCAGGTATGTCGCAGGTGGCGACCAATTCGGCCCCGGCGCTCAGCAATGACGGCAGCACCCTGTACGTCCTCGAGAGCACCGGGAATTGGGGGTGGGGGAAGCTCGTCGCTCTCAACAGCCAAACGCTGGCAGTCACGGCACAGGTTACCCTCAAGGACCCGAACACGGGGAATGACGCCAGCATCGTCAACGATGCCACGGCCTCCCCGATGGTCGGGCCGGACGGCGACGTCTACATCGGCGTACTGGAGAGCTCCTTCGCTTCCAACAACGACCGGGGCTGGCTGCTGCATTTCTCGGCCAACTTGAGCCAGACGAAGACACCCGGGGCCTTCGGCTGGGATGATACCCCGTCCGTGGTCCCGGCCTCGATGGTGCCGTCCTACCATGGGACCTCCACCTACCTGCTGATGGTGAAATACAACAACTACGCGGGCTTGGGCACGGGCAACGGGCTCAACCAGATTGCGATTCTTGACCCCAACTCCACCGAGTCCGACCCGGTCACGGGCACGACCGTGATGGATCCGGTGCTCTCGATCCTGGGCCAGACACCGGACCCGGAATACGACCAGAACTACCCCGGCGCGGTGCGCGAGTGGTGCATCAATTCGGCGGCCGTCGACCCCGCCACGGACAGTATCCTGGCGGGCAGCGAGGACGGCAAACTCTACCGCTGGAACTTATCGACCAATACGTTCACTCAGGTCACGACGCTGACCACCGGGCTCGGCGAAGCGTACACTCCGACCTTGATCGGCCCTGATGGAATGGTGTACGCGATCAACAATGCCACGCTCTTCGCGGTTGGTGACTCCGCAGCCGCCTCGTTCAAGTTTACCGCGTATCCGTCGCCCGACACAGCGGGCACGGCCAACAACTTCACCGTGACCGTTTACAATGCGGAAGGCGACGTCGATACCGCCTATACCGGCACCGTGCATTTCACCAGCAGTGACCAGCAGGCCGGCCTGCCGGCCGACTACACTTTCACGACCGGCACAGGCGGGGATAACGGCGTGCACACGTTCTCGGCGACTCTGAAAACCGCCGGCACGCAGTACTTGAAGGTCACCGACACCACGACGTCGAGCATCACGGGCACCGACACCGGGATCGTTGTCCAGCCCGCCGGCGCAGTGTCACTGACCGTCGCCGGGTTCCCCACCCCCGACACCGCCGGCGTCGCCGGTAACTTCACGGTCACTGCCTACGATCCTTACGGCAACATCGCGACCGGCTACACAGGCACCGTCGCCTTCGCCAGTGGTGACTCGCAGGCTGGCTTGCCGGCCAGCTATACGTTCACAACCGGTACAGGCAACGATAACGGCGTGCACACGTTCTCGGCGACGCTCAAGACCGCCGGCACCCAGTACGTGAAGGCCACCGACACCACCACGTCGAGCATCGCGGGCAGCGAGACCGGGATCGTCGTCCAGCCCGCCGGGGCGGCGTCGCTGGCGGTCACCGGGCTTCCCGGCTCGGTGACTTCCGGTCTCGCCAGTAACTTCACGGTTACCGCTTATGATCCTTATGGCAATATCGCTACCGGCTACACCGGAAAGGTGCATTTCACCAGCTCCGACTCAAGCGCGGTCCTGCCGGCGAACTACACCTTCAATTCGGGAAATGCGGGCACTCAGTCGTTTACCGCAACCCTGAATTCCACCGGGACGCAGACGATCTTCGCCACCGATACCGTGACGTCAAGCATCACGGGCAGCGAAAGCCTGACCGTGAACCCCATCATCGCCTCGGCTTCGTTCGTGAAATCGGACACCACGACGCAAGGCAACTGGATTGGTGTCTACGGATCCGACGGCTATGACTTGGTCGCCAGCAGCGTGGTCAATCCGGCCCATGCCACGATCACGCCGGCCGGCGAGCAGGAATACACGTGGTCGACCCCGTCGCTGACAACCAAGCAGGCCCTCGAGGTACCGCCGTCCGGGGCGAGTCGTGTTGCGGCCGTCTGGTATTCGGCCACCAGCTTCACGGTCGATGTGAACGTGGCCGGGGGCCAGGAGTACAACCTCGGGCTCTATTTCCTCGACTACGACGCGTCGCACCGTGCGGAGACGGTGACGCTCTCCGACGCCAAATCGAATGCCGTGCTCAACACGCAGAGCGTGTCGAATTTCACGAGCGGAGAGTATCTGGTCTGGACGATATCGGGTAACGTCCTGATCACGATCACGCGGACAGCCGGCGCCAATGCGGTGCTGAGCGGACTATTCTTCGATCCCGCCACCGCCACGAGCCCGCCGACGGTAAGTGTCACGGATGCGAGCGGCACGTATGACGGGTTGCCGTTTGCGGCCTCCGCCACGATCACACCCAATGACGGACCTCCCTACGACACGCTGCAGGGAGAAGGTATCAACTTTGATTATTACGCGGGGACCGGGACCGGCGGAACGAATCTGGGCAGCACCGCACCGCGCAACGAAGGAACGTACACAGTCGTCGCCACCTTCCCTGGCAGCACGAATTATCCGACGGCCAGCAGCTCGACCAGCTTCACGATCTCGCCAGAGTCGCTCACGATCACCGCGGCCGCCAACACCAAGACGTACAGCGGCACAACCGCAGCAGCGACGGTGCCCACGATCACCGCGGGTACGGTGATGCCCGGCGACACAGCCGGTTTCACCGACGCGTACTCGAGCAAGAACGTGGGCAGCAGCCTGACGCTGACCCCCAGCGGTGTGGTGAACGACGGCAATTCGGGCAAGAACTACACGTACTCGTATGTTGCGGCTTCCTCCGGCACGATCACGGCCGAGGCCCTGACGGTGACGGCCGCGGCCAACAGCAAGACCTACGACGGCACAACGTCCGCGACGACGGTTCCCACGATCACTTCGGGCACCGTGATGCCCGGCGACACCGCCGGCTTCATCGAGACTTACTCGACCAGAAACGTGGGCAGCGGCCTGACGCTGACCCCCGGCGGCGCGGTGAACGACGGCAACTCGGGCAAGAACTACACGTACTCGTATGTTGCGGCATCGTTGGGCACGATCACGGCGCGGGCGCTCACCGTTACCGCCGTGACCAACACCAAGACTTACGACGGAACCACCTCCGCCGCGGCCATTCCCACGATCACCTCCGGAAGCATTGCCCCGGGCGATTCGGCCAACTTCATCGAAACGTACAATACGCCGAATGTGGGTACAGGGTTGACTCTCACGCCCAGCGGCACCGTCACCGACGGCAACTCCGGCAACAATTACACCTACACGTTCGTTCCCGTCTCAACCGGCGTGATCACATCGGCGTCGGGAGCGACCGCGGTCTTCGTCAAGAGCGACACCTCAACGGAGGGCAACTGGATCAACGTCTACGGATCGGATGGGTATAGCCTGGTCGCCAGCAGCGTGAAAGATCCGGCGTACGCCACGATCACGCCGGCCGGCGAGCAGGAATACACGTGGTCGACCCCGTCGCCGGCAACCCAGCAGGCCCTCGAGGTACCGCCGTCGGGGACGAGTCGTGTTGCGGCTGTCTGGTATTCGGCCACGAGCTTCACGGTCGATGTGAACGTGGCCACGGGCCAGGAGTACAACCTCGAGCTCTATCTGCTCGACTACGACGCCTCGGGGCGCGCGGAGACAGTGACGCTGTCCGACGCCAATACGAGTGCGGTGCTGAACACGCAGAGCGCGTCGAATTTCGCGAGCGGAGAGTATCTGACCTGGACGATATCGGGGAACGTGCTGATCACGATCACGCGGACGGCCGGCGCCAATGCGGTGCTGAACGGACTATTCTTCGATCCCACGACTCCTGTGCCACCTCCGCCGCCGCCGCCACCTCCGCCTCCTGGTTCGGCCACGGCGAGTTTTGTCGGCTCCGATACCTCGACGAAGGGGAACTGGATCAACGTCTACGGATCGGATGGGTATAGCCTGGTCGCCAGCAGCGTGAAAGATCCGGCGTACGCCACGATCGCGCCGGCCGGCGAGCAGGAATACACGTGGTCGACCCCGTCGCCGTCAACCCAGCAGGCCCTCGAGGTACCGCCGTCCGGGACGAGTCGTGTTGCGGCTGTCTGGTATTCGGCCACGAGCTTCACGGTCGATGTGAACGTGGCCTCCGGCCAGGCTTACAACCTCGAGCTCTATTTCCTTGACTACGACGCGTCGCACCGTGCGGAGACTGTGACGCTCTCCGACGCCAATACAAGTGCCGTGCTGAATACGCAGAGTGTGTCGAATTTCGCGAGTGGAGAGTATCTGACCTGGACGATATCGGGGAACGTGTTGATCACGTTCACGCGCACGGCCGGCCCCAATGCGGTGGTGAGCGGGCTGTTCTTCGATCCCGACCCGCCGTCTGGATCCGAAACACTGAGCGCCCTTGCCGCTACGTCGTCGTTCCAGGGGCAAGGCCACGGATCGAGCTCGAGCTCTCCGGGTCGTGCGGCAACGGCTCAATCGGATGTTTCCGCTGCGAGCGTGCATCCCTCGAGCTCGTTGGCGAGCAGCCTGGCGGCGATCGACGAAGCGATCCTGGGTGGGTGGAGAAGCTCCGCCAGCAAAGGGGCCCCAACGGTCCGTTCGGGGGGAGTCGTCGTGTCGATCGTGCCGCCGACTGCGGACGTCAGCGATTTGCGCGACCAGTTGATCGACAATCTGGCGCTCGCACAGGTGACCGGCAAGCCCAAGGCGTGGCAGTCTCTTTTTGGATGATCTTCCGCGATGCCAACACAAATTGAAAGCGCAACATGAATGGCAGCGTGCTCGATCGGTTCCGGCTCGACGGCAAGGTTGCGGTTGTGACGGGAGGCTCGCGGGGGCTCGGGCGCGCGATCGCGGATGCGCTCGCGTCGGCCGGCGCGGACCTGGCGATTTCCGCGCGGCAGCTTGAAACGGCCGCCCGCGTTGCCGAGGTGATTCAGCGTGTCTCGGGGCGAAGGTCTCTAGGCATTGCTGCCGACGTGACTCGTCCGGCGGACGTGGCTAGCATGCTGACCCAGGTGCTGGATTCGCTCGGTCGGATCGACATTCTGGTGAACAATGCCGGGGTGAACATCCGCGGCCCGATTGAAGAGCTGACCGAGCACGACTGGGACACGGTCGTCGATACGAACCTCAAAGGCCCCTGGCTTTGCTGCCGCGCGGTGGCGCCCGTGATGAAAGCTCAGAAGTGGGGCCGGGTGATCAACGTCTCGAGCATGCTGGGGGAAATCTCGCTGCCGGGCCGCTCACCGTACGCGTCAAGCAAGGGGGGGCTCACGCTTCTGACCAAGACGCTGGCTCTTGAATGGGCCAAAGACGGTATCAACGTCAACGCGCTCTGCCCCGGACCGTTTGCCACCGAAATCAACGCGCCGCTTTTGAACGACCCGGCAGCCCGCGCTCAAATGGAGTCGAACGTGCCGCTGGCGCGCTGGGGCGACCCCGTGGAGCTGGGCCCGGCGGCGGTTTTCCTCGCCTCGGATGCCTCGAGCTTCATGACCGGCGCCACGCTTTTTGTCGACGGCGGCTACACAGCCCGGTGATCACCAGGACGCTGCCGCAAAACGACGCGACTCATCTCGATGCAACGGCTCGCTCTCAAATCATTTCAGCACGAAATTCCGCGTTTTCGGCTCTTTTGCAAAAAACGTCTTTCATTTATTTCATCTGCGCACTTGCAATCTCCGTTCAAGCGTGCTTAGAATCACGACCCGTCGTGCGATCAAACAAGTAAGAGCACGCAACAGCGCAAGTCTATCATCGAAAGATGACGAAATCTTTCGGCAGCGACCATGATGGTCTGGCCCTTTCGACCTGCGGATCGAACCGTTCGAGTGGCATCAGTGATTGGAGGTCTGATCCAAACGGGTAGCCGAGCCCGACGACGCGGTTCACCACGGAATCCAACGCAGACGTATGCGTGGAAGCCTTGCAGCGGTGCATTTGATTGATTGACTCGCCGCGATCCCGAGGTGGGGAGCGAAGGAGAGCTGTGGTCTTCCCCGTTGCGCGGGGATGACGTCGCGATCTCCGGCTGACTTTCCAGCTTCCTGGCAGTAACCGCCTCGTTTCGCGGTCGTGGTTCTCTGTTTCACCTGATCAACCCGGATCGCTTGAAAAAGCTCTGATCCGGTTCGTTCGCGGTTCGTACTTTTCCGGACAAAGAGTAACTTCCGGCGGGTCTTTTCGCGCCATGCCCGACACCAACCCGAAGCGTGAGCGAGGTGCATTCGCGATGTCCCGGATTATTCCTTAGCCGCTACTAGAGGGCCCGGACGGCGTTACTCGGTTACTTCAAAATCCCGAATCCGTACACGAATCGTTCCGCCCATCCATTGCCTTTAGCCACGAGCCATCGAACCCAAGCGTCCCGACTCGATCGACACCAAGACTCGATTGCCAGCCGCGATCGACCAACACGAAATCATCACTCGAGATAGAGGAGCACCGACGATGTCGCGCAGCCACTCTCATCGATTCTCCAATCTGTTCGCCTCACGGAAATCTCGGAACCGGCGCGACGCATCACGGAGCAGGCAGCGGATCCTGGAGGTGCTCGAGCCGCGGACCCTGCTCACCGGCGCCGTGTTATACGTCAATTCGGCTAACCTCGGTGCAGTCGACGGGGTAACTGCGGCCACCGGCTACAGGACGATCCAGGCCGCGATCGATGTCGCAAGCCTGGGCGAGACGATCTACGTGGAGACCGGCCTCGGCTACAACGAGTCCGACACCGTCAGCACGGACAGCCTGACCATCGAGGCCGATGCGGGCCAACACCCGATCCTGGACGGCACCGCGCAGCCCTCCGCCGGCTTCACGGTCAATGCGGATGTCACTGGCGTCACGATCACGGGATTCACGATCCAGAACTTCACGCTGTCATCGGCCGTAGTTGTCGAGTCCGGCGCTTCACTGAAATTGAAGAGCGACGTCATCAAGGACGACGGCAACTCGTATGCCAGCGGCGGCGGCGTGTTCGACAGCGGAGGCAAGGTTCTCGATCTCGGGCGGTTCGATTTCGGCCAATGACGCCAGGTCGGGTGGCGGCATCTACGCCCGCGGTAGTGGCACGGTGATGATCGCCAACGGCCTCATCAAGAACAACGTGGCCTTTCCGAATGGCGGCGGCATCTACCAGGCCGGCGGGACCCTGACGATCAGCGACACCACGATCGAAGGCAACAAAGTCAAGGATATTCCGGGCAACCCGCTCGCAGCGTTCGGCGGCGGCATCTACGCGGCGGCTAGCGCCAACGTGACCCTGAGCCATGACAGCGTGAAAAGCAATTCAGCCATCGGCGGCGTGGGCGACAACGGTCGCTACCCCGGCGGCGCTGGTGGCCCGGGCGGTGCAGCGCAAGGCGGCGGGATCTACTTCGGCTCCGGCGTTCTCACCATGACGTCGACCCTGGTTGAATCCAATGTCGCCCACGGAGGCGCGGGCGGGCAGGGTTCAGCGGGTGCGGCTGGGACCGCGGGCGCGCCTGGCATGCCCGGGTCTGCCGGTCAACCGGGTGGGCGGGGAGGCGCCGGAGGCGCCGGCGGGGCGGGCGACGGCGGCGGAGTCTATATTGCCAGCGGGACCGCCAATTTGACCAACGATACGGTCAATTCCAATAACGCTCTCGGCGGCCGGGGCGGCAACGGTGGCACTGGCGGAGCCGGCGGTGCGGGAGGCGAGGGTAACGCTGGGGCTACCGGCCCGGCTGGCACCCCTTCCTTTTCACAAACTGGCGGCCGGGGATCAACAGGCGGAGCGGGCGGAACGGGCGGAGCGGGTGGCAGTGGCGGAGCGGGCGGCCAGGGCGGCGCGGGCCTCGGCGGCGGTCTCTACATTCTTGCAACCACAAATGTGTCCGTTCTCGGCACGAGTCCGGGCAGCTCCGTGATCCAGTATAATCACGCCGAGGGCGGCGCAGCCGGAACGGGAGGCCAAGGAGGTCTCGGAGGAGCAGGAGGCACGGGTGGTCAAGGAGGGAAGGGTGGAACAGGTGGCGGTTCAGAGTATGAATTCGGTGGTAACGGAGGGACTGGCGGTTTTGGTGGTCGAGGTGGAGTGGGAGGCCCGGGTGGAGCGGGTGGCTCGGGCGGCACCGGCGGCGCGGGCCAAGGCGGAGGCGTCTACGCGAGCGCCCGGCACCTTATTATTGACCCATCCTTCACCAGCACGACTCTCTCCTTTAACAGCGCGATCGGCGGTAAGGGCGGAGCTGCTGGGTCTGGCGCCCAAGGAGGAAAAGGAGGCACTGGAGGGAAGGGCGGACACGGCGGCGCGGCTGGTCTCGGTCAGATCTACCCAGGACTCTCTGGACTCGGTGGCGATGGCGGTGGCAACAACTCCGGCGGTCGTGGTGGCAATGGCGGGCTGAGCGGCAACGGTGGAAAAGCCGCCGGCGGTGGTATCTATGTCGCTCGCGGTTCGGTCACGTTGACCGACGACGCCGTGGCCTCGAATAGCGTCACCGGGGGCCGCCCCGGAGCCGGAATGACCCATACTGCGCCCGGAGGTCAACCCGGCGCCCCCGGTTCGGGCGGCAGTGGTTTGACTATGGGCTCTCCTGGCTACTCCCGCGCGCTCGCCGGCTCGCCGGGTTCACCAGAAGAACCCGGCGCTGCGGGCCTCGCCTCGGGCGGCGCCATCTACGTTTCGTACGGCGACTTGACCATCACGGACAGCACGCTCTCGAAGAACACCGCCACCCAGGACGCCGGCGCCATCTTCAACTCCGGCGGCGACGTCACGATCTCCGGCGACGCGCTCTCGTCGAACTCCGCCGGCTCGAGGGGCGGCGGCATCTACAATAATAACGGCGGAACGCTATCGATCACCGGCAGCACCATCGACCACAACTCGGCGGCCCTGGGCGGCGGCCTCTTTGTTTCGGGTGGCACCGTGACGATCACGGCGAGCACCGTCGCGCACAACGACGCGACCGACGATCGCACCGCAGGCGCCACCAACTACGGCAGTTCCGGCTACGGCGGCGGCATCTACAACGAAAACACACTGACCGTCCTCAACAGCACCGTCGCGTCGAACTTGGCGTACCGGTCAGGCGGTGGCATTTTCGACGGCGGCACCCTGACGGTCGTCAACAGCACCATCGCCTACAACACCGTTACTGAATACGGCGGCGGCGGGCTAATTGCGAGCGGCATTGACGACACCCTGTACAACACGATCGTCGCCCTCAACACCGCCGGCGGAGTGGCCGACGACATCGACGGCAATAATGGCGTTACGCTGGCCAGTGCGTACAACCTGGTCGGAGTCGACAATACCGGCAGCCTGATCGACGGCGACAACGGCAACCAGGTCGGCGTCTCAGACGCCAACGTGGGGCTCGACCCGAATAAGCTCCAGCATAACGGCGGCCCGACCGAGACCATCGCGCTCGAGCCCAGCAGCTATGCCATCGGCAACGGAAGCACCGCCCTCGCCAACACGTACTCCCTGTCCACCGACCAGCGCGGCGCCGGCTACCCGCGGATCGTGAACGGCACTGTCGACATCGGGGCCTTCGAAGTCACCACGCTCCAGACCGAGATCAACAACGCTGCTCCCGGCAGCACGCTGGACGTCGCGCCGGGGACCTACGTCGGCCCGATCACGATTGACAAGGATTTGACGCTCGAGGGCGCAGGCGGTGGTCCGTCCATCATCCAGGTCACCGGCGGCGCCACCGGCATCACGGTCGAGCCCGGAGTGACGGTCGCGATCTCCGGATTCACCATTGAGAGCGACCCGGCGGGGATCGGCATGGACGTCGACGGCGGCACGGCCACGATCACCGGCGACACGATCGAGGGCTTCACCACTGGCATCCTGGTGGAGAACGGCGGCAGCGCGACGATCGACGCGTCGGCAGCGCCAACAACATCTACGGCAACACCACCGGTGTCGAATTCGAGACCGGCGGCTCGGGCAGCGTCGATGGCGTGACTTTCAGCGGTACCACCGACAACACCACCGATCTGGCGATCGACAGCACCGCCGGCACAGTGACTGTCGGCGCGACGACAGCCAACGCGTTCGCCGCCACGACCACTTACATCGACAATCAATCCTCGCAATATGTCAACGCCACCAACAACACGTTTGGCGGCTTGACCCCGAGTGCGGGCGGCCTGGCGGATGATTACATCATCCAGAACGGCATCATCGACGCTCTGGACAACGAAAGCTACGGCCTGGTCCAGATCGTAGCCGGCAACGTCTACATCACCCAGCTCAACGAGACCAACTACCCCGGCTCCTTCCTGAACAATGTTCCCGACTCCATCCAGCGCGGCATCGACGCGGCGGAGGCCAACAGTCTGGGCACCGTCAACGTCCAGGCGGGGACGTATCAAGCCAATTCGGTTGGCAGCCCCGGTGGGTTGTTCGTCGACGCCACCGCTCCTTTGTCCATCCTCGGGCCCAACTCGGGTGTGAACCCGAATACGGGTTCCCCAAATGCGCCGGCGATCGTGGTTCCCTCGGCGACCGGCACCGACCCAAGCGCTGACTTCTTCGTCCAGGTGTTCTACGTGATGTCCTCCGACGTCACCATCGAGGGCTTCACGATCAACGGTTACAATTCAGCGCTCCCGGATAGCGGGATCGACGTGGGCGGCGTCGATGTGAATGCGGGCGAGGGCATCGCCAGTTACCAGGGCGTCGGCGGCATCACGGTCGAAAACAACGTCATTGAAAACACTTCGTATTCAGGAGTTGATTTCTACAATGCTGTCAACCCTGCCGCGACTTCAGACAACGTCATCAGCGACAACAAGATCTCAAACGTAGGATACGACGGGTACCTCGGTACTCCCGCCAACCCTTCCGCCGCCGGGATCGGCGTGATCCTTTATAACAACTTCTACGCCCAGGTGAACGACAACGTCATCAGCAGCGTGCTCGTCGGGGTTCAAACGGGTAACTTCTCGAACGCGAACTCGGATCTTAGCTTCTCGCCTTCCATTTCCGGCAACACGATCACTTCGGCATTCCAGGGAATCTTCTACAACCTGTCGTATACCGACGCCTCGGCGTTCACGATCAGCTCCAATACGATCAACGAGGCCGACGAGAGCGTGCAGAGCTCGTGCTTGGCACGGAGTGGGACGGCATCGAGATCTCGTCTCAAGGGGGAATCCCAGGCGTAACTCTCTCCGGCAACATCATCAGCGCCACCGGCGCGAGCGACGCCGAGACGACTGTTGGCTATCAGATCTGGAACGACACCACCACGTCTTCGGTCACGATCAGTGGAGGCAGCGTCACTGATACCGACTATGGCGTCTGGGTGGATAACTACGACGGTTACCAGTCCAGCGGCGGCTCGACGGCGATCGTTGTCAGCGCCGTCAGCATCAGCGACGCATCGGTCGCGGGCATCTTCGTCCAGGACGATCCGCGCAACACGACCGTCCCTTCGCTGATCTCCGCCGAGGTGACTTCCAGCACGGTGATCACGGGCTCGGCCGTCGGCATCGAGGTCAGCGGCCCGAACGCCAGCCTGAGTTTCAGCGGCACGGCTCCCGTTTATCTTGACGCCGGCTTGTCGAAATACATCGTCCTCGAGAGCGGAGCGATGGCGGGCTCGACACTTGACGCGAGCGAGGTGGTTTTCGGCAGCACCGGCGACACCGGCGGGTTCGTCGGAGCAACCGGCACCCTTCCGGACGACCTGTCGACCTACTACGGCATCGAAGGCAAGATCACCGATTACCTCGACGACAGCTCGCTCGGCTATGTCAGCCTCAAGACCGGCGACGTGTTCGTCGCCCAGAGCAGCGAGATCGCGAGCCCCGGCGCCATCCAGCGCGGCATCAACGTGGCCTCGAGCGGCGACACCGTGTTTGTCCAGGGGGGGACGCAAGCGTACGACATCACGGCGGGCCTGAACATTCCGCAGGCGCAGCTCACGCTCGAGGGCGCGATGGTCGGCGTTTCCGGTAGACACAGACATTCGCACGGCACGGGCGAGTCGACCCTGAGCGGCCCGACCTCTTCGAGCATCGCAGCGTTCACGGTCGCCAACGACTCCGATGTCACGATCGACGGCTTCGCCCTCGACGGGACGGGCTCCGCGAACGGGTCGAAGTTGATCGGGGGCGAGCCTCAGGGGGTCCAGCTCAGCTTTCTGAACAACGTGCTCGACCTGAACGCGATGGCCGCGAGCGCGCAGACCAACATGATTCTCAACAACCCGCAAAAGCTGACGTTGACCGACAACCAAATCACGACGACGGGGTCAAACCCCTCGGATAGCGCGGTGATCCAGATCGTCGGCTTCTACGCAGGCGGCGCTGACACGAGCAACTTCATGGACGTCGAGGGCAACACGTTCACGGGTATCGCCGACGCCAACGACCAGAGCACGCTTCAGTTGAACTTCTCCGACGTCCAGGGAACGGTCGACAACAACACCTTCAACGGTGTGGACATCGGCGTGCTGGTGGCGAACAACACCGGCAATCTCACGCTCGACAGCAACATCTTCGAGAACATCACCCGGGGGGCGACCGACATCGCCGCGGGCTCGTACGGTACAGGCATCGCGTTCTTCAATCCGTCATTCACCAACGGCCCGATCACAGTCTCGAACAACACGTTCGAGAATTCGGACACAGGCATCCGCACCTCGACTGACGGCACGGGCGGTCCTTACTCGCTCAATAGTCCGACGGTCAGTATCACCGGCAATACATTCACGGGCGACATCTACGACATCGTCGACGAGTTCAGCGGCGAGCTGGACCCGAGCGGGACCAACGTCTTCGACGGAGTCACGCTCTCAGCGGCAACGCTGTCGGACCTCTACGCGATCGAGGACAAGATCGTCGACGGTATCGACGTATCGGGCTATGGGCTCGTGCGATTGAAGGCCGCCAACATCTACGTGACGCCGAACAGCTACTTCACGCCCGGAGGCACGACGGCGCCCAGCATCCAGCGCGGCATCGACGCGGCATCGGACAATGACACCGTCAATGTCGAGGCGGGGACGTACGTCGCGACGGGCTCTTACAACGACGCGACGGATGGCGTTACATCCGAGATTGAGATCGACAAGCCCTTGACCCTGCTCGGGCCGATCCCCACGTTTGATCCGAACACCGATCCCACGCCCGCTCTGGGCGATCAAGCCGTCGTGATGCCGGGCGCTTCCGACCCGAATCCGTTTGACTCCACGGCGATCACCATCATCGGCGTCGATTCGAGCGGTGTGACGATCCAGGGGATGACAATTGACGGGAGCAACAGCGTCACACCTGGCTTCGTCCATTACGACGGCGGTTCGGTAACCTTCAACGGCGTTTACATCGATGCATCGGAGGGGATCTCCTCCTACGTCGATGTGGGTTCAATCTCGATCGCAAACAACATCGTCGAGAATACGGCCTACGCGGGCGTCGATTTTGAGAATGCCTACAGTGGAATCAACGCCGGCGATGCCACTGATGGCAACACCATTTCGGAGAACCTGATCCAGAACCTGGGCGGAGGCGGATACGGTTACGGCGTGGGCGTGATCCTCTACAACAACTTCTATGCCAGCGTGACCGCTAACGTGCTGGACACGGTCCGTATCGGCGTGCAGACCGGCAACTACTCCGATGCGAACCCAGGGACGCCGGCGACGATTTCGGACAACATGATTTCCGCGTACCGAATCGGCATTTTCTACAATCTGAACTACGACGCAGCATCGCCCTTCTCCGTGTCCGGAAACACAATCAACGCAAGCGCCACCGACGATCCGAGCGATTTGTCCCGCTACTGGACCGGAGTCTTGATCAGCTCGCAGCAAGGCGGCGTTAGCGCGACCTTCAGCGATAACCAGATCGACGGCACCGATGCGACCTACACGACGTCGAACGTCGTTGCTGGTTACACCGTCTGGAATACGCCCACAACGGGATCGCTGCTCATTAGCGGCGGATCGGTTAGCGGCGCGGATTACGGCGTGTGGGTGAACAACTATGCCGGCTATGGCCCGAGCGACGCCGGCGCGTCCACCCAGGTGACAGTCGACGGCCTTTCGATCACCGCCAGCCAGATCGGCGTGTACGTGCAGGACGACCCACTTAGCGGCACCGACCCGAGCGTCTTCGCAACGATCGAAGGCGATACGACCATCAGTGCGACCGACGGAGCGACGGTCACGGGCATCGAGGCCAGCGGATCGGCGGCCAGCGTCGCCTTCAGCGGGACCCTTCCGGCGTACTTGACCGGCGGTCCGGCCGCGGATGGTGGATTATCCGAATACATCGTCCTGGCGAGCGGGGCGATGGGCGGCGTGACACCCAGTACGCTCGACGCCAGCCAGGTCAGCTTCGACGGCTTCGTCGGCGCCACCGGTGACCCGACCATCCCCGCCGACCTCGCCACCTACTTTGACATCGAAGACAAGATCACCGACTACCTCGACGATCCCACGCTCGGCTACGTCAGCCTCAAGAGCGACCCCGTCTTCGTCGCCCAGAGCAGCGAAGCCGCGAACGCCGGCGCGATCCAGCGCGGGGTCAACGTGGCCGGCAGCGGTGACACGGTGTACGTCCAGGGAGGGGCGATCGACTACGCTGGTGACGTGACGATCAGTCAGCCTGTGATCCTCGACGGGGCCAATGCGGGTGTGAACCCGGTCACCGGCTCGCGAAGCGCAGAGTCGGTCGTCAACGGTCCCGACTTCGATTTCTTGGTCCAGGCAAATGATGTCACGATCAACGGCTTCACCATTCAAGGGGTCACCGACGACTTGAATGCCGGAATCTATCTGCCGTCGACGATTTCGGGTTACCAGATCGTTTACAACATCGTTCAGAATAATAACATGGGTTTGTATGCCAATAGCAGCGGCGCGTTGCCCTCATTGATCCAGTACAACCTCATTAAAGACAACACGCTGGGCGGCCCTGCCGCAGACAACGGCATCTACTTGGACCAGGGCTCGGCGAACTTGACGATCGACAGCAACAAGTTCGTCGACAACGCAATCACCTTCGGCACGGGCGGACCCGAGGTCAATAACGACGACACCATCTCCAACAACCAGATTGTCGGAGGCGCCGACGCTGGCGGGATGTATGTCCTGGCTTTGACCAATTCGTCGATCACCGGTAACACGATTACCGGCGGCTCCTATACCGGGCTCGCTCTGGCCGGCGGCGACAACGGAGTCACGATCGGCGGGACGTCAGCCGGGGCCGGCAACACGATCAGTGGCACCAACGGCGGCATCGGCCTGTTTGGGAATTACTACAACCTCCCGGGCGGAGTGGACCAGGACATAACCATCAGCGGAAACTCGATCAGCGACGATGGCACCGGTATCCTGGTCGAGTACGGCGACTCGGCCACGATCACGAACAACGCCATCACCGGCAACGCCACCGGCATCATGGTCGGCTCGGGCGCCCTGGATACGAGCCTGGTCACGGCGCAATACAACGACCTCTCGGGCAACACGACGGCGGGCGTGACCAATAACGAGAACCGCCGTTGCGGACGCCGTGAACGCCACCGACAACTGGTGGGGCAGCTTGCATGGCCCGACCACGTCCGCCAACCCGGGCGGCAACGGCACGGCCGTGTCGTCCAACGTGAGCTTCACGCCGTGGATCGGTGTCTATACTTCGGGGGGTGGTCCCGGCTTCGATCCGACCGTGAGCGAGCTCTACGCGGTACCCACGAAGCTGGCGTTTGCGATCGAGCCGTCGTCGACGGCCGGCTTCGGCATGGAGTTCGCCCAGCAGCCGGAGGTGAAAGCCGAAGATGCCTCGGGCAATCTCGGCATCAACTTCGACAGCACGACCGTGCCGGGCTCGCAAGTCAATCTGGTCCTGAACGTGAGCTCGGGCATCGGGACGCTTTCGGGCACGTACCCGATCAATGCCACGGCCGGCATTGCGACGTTCACCGACCTGAGCATCACCCACAACGGGGTGTACACGCTGACGGCTTCGGCTTTGCCCAGCGGCGACCCGTGGGGCAGCGTGATCACGAACGACGCCACGAGCACCACGATCACGGTGAACGCGGCCGCAGCCGCGCCCACGGTGCATGTGACGGATGCGAGCAACACCTATACCGGGTCGCCGTTCATGGCATCCGCCACCATCACACCCAGCGACGGGTCTCCCGACAACACGCTGCAAGGAATCGGCATCAGTTTTGATTATTACGTGGGGATCGGGACCGGCGGAACGAATCTGGGCAGCTCCGCGCCGCGCAACTTCGGAACTTACACGGTCGTTGCCACATTCCCCGGGAGCACTGATTACGCGACGGCGAGCGATACCAAGAACTTCACGATCTCGCAAGAGGCGCTCACGATCACCGCGGTGTACAACAGCAAGGTCTATAACGCATTGACCGACGCCGCGGTGTTGCCGACGATCACCGCCGGCACCGTGATGCCCGGTGACACCGCCAATTTCACCGACACGTACAGCACCAAGAACGTGGGTACCGGGTTGACTCTCACGCCCGGTGGGCTCGTGAGCGACGGCAACTCGGGCAACAATTATTCGTACAACTACGTTCCGGTCTCGACCGGAGTCATCATCGCTCGGGCGCTCACGGTGACCGCCGCGGCCAACTCCAAGACTTATGACGGCACCATGGCTGCCGCGACGCCGCCGACGGTCACCTCGGGTGTCATTCAAGGCACTGACACGCCGAGCTTCACGGAGAGCTACAGCACCAAGAACGTGGGCACGAGCTTGATGCTCACCCCCGCCGGAACGGTGAACGACGGCTTCTCCGGCAACGACTACACGTACATATTCGTGGCGGTCTCGACTGGCACCATCTCGGCTCGGGCGCTTACAGTGACCGCGGTGACCAACACCAAGGTCCAGGACGGAACAACCTCGGCTGCGGCAATTCCGACGATCACGGTTGGCAGCGTCGCCCTTGGTGATACGGCGAACTTTATCGAGACCTACAACACCTCGAGCCCGGGCACGGGCCTCACGCTCACGCCCAGCGGCACGGTCACCGACGGAAACTCGGGACACAACTACGCCTACAATTTCGTCTCCGTCTCGACGGGCGTGATCACGGCGACCGGTGCGTCGGCGGTCTTCGTCAACAGCGACACCTCGACGAAGGGGAACTGGATCAACGTCTACGGATCGGATGGGTATACCCTGGTCGGCAGCAGCGTGGTCAATCCGGCCCATGCCACGATTACGCCGGCCGGCGAGCAGGAATACACGTGGTCGACCCCGTCGCCGTCAACCCAGCAGGCGCTCGAGGTACCGCCGTCCGGGACGAGTCGTGTTGCGGCTGTCTGGTATTCGGCCACAAGCTTCACGGTCGATGTGAACGTGGCCCCGGGCCAGGAGTACAACCTCGAGCTCTATCTGCTTGACTACGACACCTCGGGGCGTGCGGAGACAGTGACGCTGTCCGACGCCAATACGAGTGCGGTGCTGAATACGCAGAGTGTGTCGAATTTCGCGAGCGGAGAGTATCTGACCTGGGCGATATCGGGGAACGTGCTGATCACGTTCACGCGGACGGCCGGCCCCAATGCGGTGCTGAACGGACTATTCTTCGATCCCACGACGACTTTGCCACCTCCGCCGCCGCCGCCACCTCCGCCACCTCCGCCACCTGGCTCGGCCACGGCGAGTTTTGTCGGCTCCGATACCTCGACTCAGGGGAACTGGATCAACGTCTACGGATCGGATGGGTATACCCTGGTCGCCAGCAGCGTGGTCAATCCGGCGCATGCCACGATCACGCCGTCGGGGGAGTCGGAATACACGTGGTCGACGCCGTCGCCGTCAACCCGGCAGGCGCTTCAGGTACCGCCGTCCGGGACGAGTCGTGTTGCGGCTGTCTGGGATTCGGCCACGAGCTTCACGGTCGATGTGAACGTGGCCACGGGCCAGGAGTACAACCTCGAGCTCTATCTGCTTGACTACGACGCCTCGGGGCGTGCGGAGACTGTGACGCTCTCCGACGCCAATACGAGTGCGGTGCTGAATACGCAGAGTGTGTCGAATTTCGCCAGTGGAGAGTATCTGACCTGGGCGATATCGGGGAACGTGCTGATCACGTTCACGCGGACGGCCGGCCCCAATGCGGTGGTGAGCGGGCTGTTCTTCGATCCCACGACGACTTTGCCACCTCCGCCGCCGCCACCACCTCCGCCACCTCCGCCTCCTGGTTCGGCCACGGCGAGTTTTGTCGGCTCCGATACCTCGACGAAGGGCAACTGGATCAACGTCTACGGATCGGATGGGTATACCCTGGTCGCCAGCAGCGTGGTCAATCCGGCGCATGCCACGATCACGCCGTCGGGGGAGTCGGAATACACGTGGTCGACCCCGTCGCCGTCAACCCAGCAGGCGCTTCAGGTACCGCCGTCCGGGACGAGTCGTGTTGCGGCTGTCTGGGATTCGGCCACGAGCTTCACGGTCGATGTGAACGTCGCCTCCGGCCAGGCTTACAACCTCGAGCTCTATTTCCTTGACTACGACGCGTCGCACCGCGCGGAGACTGTGACGCTCTCCGACGCCAATACGAGTGCCGTGCTGAATACGCAGAGTGTGTCGAATTTCGCGAGCGGAGAGTATCTGACCTGGGCGATATCGGGGAACGTGCTGATCACGTTCACGCGGACGGCCGGCCCCAATGCGGTGCTGAGCGGGCTGTTCTTCGATCCCACGACGACTTTGCCACCTCCGCCGCCGCCACCACCTCCGCCACCTCCGCCTCCTGGTTCGGCCACGGCGAGTTTTGTCGGCTCCGATACCTCGACTCAGGGGAACTGGATCAACGTCTACGGATTGGATGGGTATACCCTGGTCGCCAGCAGCGTGGTCAATCCGGCCCATGCCACGATCACGCCGTCGGGGGAGTCGGAATACACGTGGTCGACGCCGTCGCCGTCAACCCGGCAGGCGCTTCAGGTACCGCCGTCCGGGACGAGTCGTGTTGCGGCTGTCTGGGATTCGGCCACGAGCTTCACGGTCGATGTGAACGTGGCCTCCGGCCAGGCTTACAACCTCGAGCTCTATTTCCTTGACTACGACGCGTCGCACCGCGCGGAGACTGTGACGCTCTCCGACGCCAATACGAGTGCCGTGCTGAATACGCAGAGTGTGTCGAATTTCGCGAGTGGAGAGTATCTGACCTGGACGATATCGGGGAACGTGCTGATCACGTTCACGCGGACGGCCGGCCCCAATGCAGTGCTGAGCGGACTATTCTTCGATCCCGACCCGCCGCCTGTCTCCGAAACAATGAGCGCCCTTGCCGCTACGTCGTTCCAGGGGCAAGGCAACGGATCGAGCTCGAGCTCCCCGGATGATGCGGCAGCGGCTCAATCGGATGTTTCCGCTGCGAGCGTGCATCCCTCGAGTTCGTTGGCGAGCAGCCTGGCTGCGGTCGACGAAGCGCTCTCAAGTGCACTCAATCGCCCTGTCAACAATCGGATCGGCGGATTCCGTCCGGACGATGTCGCGGTGCCGCCGGCTGCGAATGCCACCGATGTGTTTGGGCAGTTGGTCTATGACCTGGCGCTCGAACAAATGGCCGGCAAGTCGAAGGGCCGGAAATCCCTTTTGGGATAGATCTGGCGGGATGGCGGATCGCCGCATGCGGAGCCCGGAATGGAGCACTCCGCAGCGCGGGGTTCCGCGCAGGGGCCGAGATCGCCGAGGTCATGAAAGCCTCGCGGCAACGGCTGAGCGCCACGGGACTTACGCCCACACCTGGTTCGATGCCGAGTTGAAGGTCCGGGGCGATTCCGCGATTTCCTGAAAAATTTTTTAACGCGTGAGGGGTTTGGCGCCGGTTCGTCGCGTTAGGTACAGCGAGCGAACGAACGCGCATCGATCGTCGCTGTCCGACACCTGGAGAAACGCCAAGCTGGTGGAGGCAAGAGTTTCCCGCGCTCGTGAATGGCCCGGCGCCGCGGTGCGAAGTCGACCGGCAGGATTTCCGTGCTCGGACGATCCCTTGGTCGCCATAACCTGCGAAACGCAGAACACTTCGGCCCGATTTCACGGACGCCCAGAAAATCTTTGGTGGAGATTCGATTTTTCTTGTCTCGAACTGGCGGCCGTGCGCCAGTCATAGGTTATGGGCAAGATCATGGGCGACCCGCGCAGTGGAATGGTCCACCTGATCGAGCAGCTCCGGGCTGCCGATCACCGAGCGCTCGCGGAGCTGTCCGAGCAAAGAGTGCATGACCTACACGCACGGAATTTAGAACCACACCCCGTTGGAAAGAAGAGCGACACCGATGCTGTTATCGATGCACTGAGAAGCGTATGACCACAGTGATGTGAAGTTGACGATGCGGCTCTTCGGGTCGTAGACGGCCCAGCAGTTGACGACTTGAGAGTCACGTGAACTGCGGCGCTGCCGAGACAGGCACGGGCGCGTGCCGGATCGCTGTGCGCCACGTGTGGGGCAGCGGTCCTCGCGCAACCCGCTTTCACGCAAAACGACTCACCCTGAACGTGTCCGGGGCGTGGAGAGCCAGCGAGGCTCTTCAGGCCGCCTGGTCGCCGATGTTTGAAACGAATGGTCCGCGCGGTCAGTGATCAGCTTGAGCGACTGCGCCTGCTCAAGGTTTGAGAATTTGCACCACAACATGGAGTGGCACCGATGTATAGCAAGTGGTTCCGGCGTTCGGGAGCGAAGCGGACGCCAGGCAACGGGGCTCGGCCAGGCTCCCCGATCAGGCGTCGACCCAGAACATCGCCTGACCTGCTGCTCCAGGAGCTCGAACGCCGCACGCTCCTCAGTGTGACCGCGAGCCTCTCGGGGACTGCGCTCGATGTGAATCTGTCGGCCGCCAATGACCAGGCCACGATCACCCCGTCGAGCTCATCCATTTCCGTCGTCGGCACCGCCTTTATGAGCCATTCGTTCGCCGGGGTCAACACGATCGTCGTGCTCGGTGCCAACACCTCGAGCCAGGACGATCCCGACCAGAGCGTCACGTTCGGGGGCACCGGCGGCACGATCACTCTGGATGCGGCATCGGGCACGCCCGCCTTGAGTGTCTCCGGCGTCACCTCGGTGACCATCAGCGACGTCACGATCGACGCGACGTCAGGCGACGTGGACGTGACGGCCTTCGAGGCGACCTTGCCGACGAGTACGCTGATCGCATCGTCGGCGCCGGTGGCCTCCCTCAGTATCGGCGGAACGGGAACGACGTCCATCACGGCAGACAACGTCACGCTTGATGCGAGTGCGAGCTCAACCTACACGTACACCGCCCCCCTCGGGGGAGTCGTCAACGACGTGGGGATCGCCGCCTCGATCGCCGACATCGAGCCGAGCGCGGCGGTCACGGTTGCTGAGTCTACGATCAACGTCAATAAGACCAGCGGGAATGTCACGATCGGGTCCAGCTCGAGTGTCTCGATCACGGCCAACGTCACGGTCGGGCTGGATGGCCTCAACCCGGTGGCCGCGGCGATCGCCACCTCGATCGTCAACTCGTCGGCGGTCACGAGCGTGAGCGGCTCGACCGTGAGCGCCGGCACCGGCACCGGCACGCTGAACGTGACCTCGACCAACACCACCAATGTGACGACGGACGTGAACGGCTCGAGCGGTATCGGCGGGGCGAGCGCCGCCGTGACGGTCGACAACACCACCAGCCAGGCCGATGTCGCCGGCGGCTCAACCGTGAAGGGCGCCACGGTCAATGTCACGGCCACGACAACCAACACGGCCGCCACGACCGCCAGCTCGACGATCGCCGGCGCCGGCTCCAGCATTCTCACTCAGGTTGAAAACATCCTCAAGGGGCACCTCGACCCATACTACACCGCGGCAGGAAGCCCCGAACCGCCGACAGGCCTGCTCTCCACCGACGTATCCGCGCCCGCCGACACGGCCGAGTCGGACGGCTCTCCAATAAGCGTCGCCGGTTCCGTGGCGGTGAGCCGGTTCACGCCGACGACCCAGGCCTACGTCGACTCGTCCTCGGTCACGGGCACGAGTGCCATCAACATCAGCGCGTCCTCAGACAACAATACGACCACCGTGGCCAGCGGCGACGCGACCGCAAGCGAGGCCGAAGCCGGCGTGGGCGTCGCGGTCGCGATCAACGATGCCGACGAGAGCAACACGGCCACGGTCGAAAGCACGACCGGCGCGACCACCCTCTCGTCGCCCGCCATCACAGTTCAGGCAACCACGCCCATGGCGTCCCCATCGGACGTTCACAATGACTCGGCATCCGCGACTTCCGGGGCCTCGGGCGCGCAATCGCGCTCGCCGGCTCGCTGGCTCTGAACATCGTGTCCAACACGAGCGCGGCAACGGTCCCATCGGGCTCGACCGTCTCGATCACGAACAATACCCACGCAAACAATGGCAGCGTGACTTTCAACGCGCAGGACAGCGCCACCGAGGCGGCGACAGCCCAGCCGGCCGGCACGGGGGCAACCGGGACCGGCTCTGGCGGCATCGGCGCGTCGATCGCGCTTGACATCGGCGGCAACTCCACGCTGGCGAATCTCGGGAACACGGCTAAACTGACCGGTGCCGACAACCTGACGTTCACCGCCGGCTCAAGCGACACGGTCACCACGGACGCGATGGCGGGCTCGGCGGGGGGAACGTTGTCGATCAGCCCTTCGGCGGCCATCACGCTCGTGACCAACACGACGCAGGCCCAGGTCGGGACCCCGGACAGCTCGAATGACCCGCTCTCGGTCACCGGCGCATTCTCGGCCACCGCGACCCACATCGGTTCGGCGTCGACCACATCGGGGGCGGCGTCCGGCATGGGGAGCTCGGCCTCGGCGGGCGTCGCGATCGCCCTGGCCATCGTCACCGACAAGACCACGGCAACGACCGGCCGTTCCCTCGACGCGACGGGAGGGGGAGTATCGTTTATTGCCGACGGGTCGGCCGCCAGTGTCGTCACCTCAACCGCGAGCGCCTCGGGCGGTCCGACCAACACCCAGGAGTCGCAGGAGTCGGACTCGGGCCCGGCCAGCAGCTCCGAGGCGGCCTCCGGATCCGACACCAGCGATCCCAACTCCGTGGACGGCCAGGACGCCGAGGAACGCAGCTATGCCGACAGCGAGGCGAGTACGGACACCGACTCCGACGGAAACGAGGCCGACGCCGGCAGCAGCACGAGTGACGCCGATACCCCGACGGCCTCGACCTCCGACGGTGGAGTCACGGTGGCAGCCGCGGTGGCCGTCAATATCGCCGATAACGAGGCCGAGGCGACCATCCCCGACGGCCTTTCCATCACCGCGGCCGGCCCCTTGACCCTCACCGCCGCCAATGGCACCGGGGCCAGCTCCGGCACGGTCTTTGGCGACACGGCGACGGCCTCCGGCACCGGCGCGGGCACCGCCAAACTCGGCGTCGGCGCCGCCGTCGCGCTCAACCTGGTCAAATCCCGCGACATGGCCACCATCGGCGCCGGGACCACCATCAGCGCCCAGTCCGTGGCCCTCAGTGCCACCATGCACCAGGACTCGGGCACGCCGGAGGTCAATACGTTCGGCGCCACAGCGACCGCCGGCGCGGGTGCCACGGACGTTGGCCTCGCCGGCGCCCTGGCCATTAACCTGGTCAGTGCCAGCAGCGAGGCGACCATCGGGCAGAGCTATGCCAGCCCGCCCGCCACCTCGGGCGCCACGGTGACGATCACTTCCGGCGGCACCGGCGCCGTGTCGCTGACGGCCGAGGAGGATGCCAATTCGACGGTTTCGGCCATGCCGGCCTCCGGCGGCGCCTCGGGCGGCTCGGTCGGTGTCGGCGCCTCGCTGGGATTGGATATCGTCAGTAATACGGCTGTGGCGGAGCTGGCGAACAACGTCGTGATGACCGGCGCAAGGGCGACGTCGCTGGCGGCCACATCGCTCGATTCGATGAGCACCACGGCCGAAGCAGGCGCGGCCGGGGGCATTGCGGTCAGTCCCTCCGTGGCCCTGTCGCTCGCCAGCAACACAACCACGGCGGAGGTCGGCTCCGGCGGCACGCTCACCGTGGGATCGCTCTCGGCGACGGCGACCCACACCAGTTCGACCTCCACGACGTCGGGCGGCACCGCCTCCGGCACCGGCTCCGCCGCCGTGGGCGCCGCCATCGCCCTCAATCTCGCCAGCGACCAGACCACCGCGACGACCTTGCGGAGCATCACCGCGACCGGTACGGGCGGCAACGTTTCGTTTATCGCCGATGCGTCGTCGTCGAGCGCCGCCAATGCGACGGCCAGCGCCTCGGGCGGACCGTCGAACACCACCGAGTCGAGTGAGCCGCAGTCCACCGAGAGTAGCAGTGAGAAGAGTGAGCAAGTGCCAACTCAGACACAAACGACTCCAATTCGGTCGACGGCCAGAACGCCAAGCAGCGTAAGTTCGCTGACAGCGAAGGCGATTCGTCCGGCTCCGGCGACAGCAAGAGCGCCGCACCGACCCCGGCGGCCTCGACGTCCGACGGTTCGGTGACGGTGGCCGCCGCGGTGGGCGTGAACCTCGCCGACAGTGAAGCCGACGCCACGATCCCCGACGGGCTCACCATCACCGCTCCGGGCACGCTGACAGTGAGCGCGCAGAACACCACCGGCGGCACGGCCGCCGCCACTGGCGTGGCGTCCGGGACGGCAAAGGACAGCGTTGGCGCCGCGGTGGCGCTGAACCTGGTCAAGTCTCGCTCGCTCGGTGCCATCGGCGCCGGGACGACAATCAATGCCGGTGCCATCACGGTGGGAGCGCAGCAGTGGATGGCAAGTGGAGTCGAGACGCCCAGCACCTACGGCGCCACGGCGACCGCCGGCGCGGGCGGCACGGACGTCGGCGTGGCCGGCGGCCTGGCGATCAACTTGGTGAGTGCCAGCAGCCAGGCGACCATCGGTCAGAGCTACGCCATCCCACCGGCCACGTCCGGTGCCACGGTGACAATTACCTCCGGCGGCACCGGCGCCGTGTCGCTGACGGCCGAGGAAGATGCGAATTCCACCGTGTCGGCGATGCCGGCGCCCGGCAGCCCCAGCAGCGGCGGCTCGGTCGGTGTCGGCGCCTCGCTGGGACTGGATATCGTCAGCAATACGGCCCTGGCGGAGCTGGCTGACAACGTGATGATGACCGGGGCCGGGGCGACGTCGCTGTCGGCGACCTCACTCGATACGATGAGTACGACGGCCGAGGCGGGCGCGGCGGGTGGGATCGCGGTCAGTCCCGCGGTGGCGCTGTCGCTCGCCAGTAACACGACCACGGCGGAGGTGGGGACGGGCGGCACGCTCACGGTGGGATCGCTGTCGGCGACGGCCACCCACACCAGTGCGACCAGCAGCACCTCCGGCGGCACGGCCATGGGCACGGGCTCCGCCGCCGTGGGCGCGGCCATCGCCCTCAACATCGCCACCGATCAAACCACCGCGACCACCCTGCGGAACATCACGGCCACCGGCTCGGGCGGCGTCTCGTTCATCGCCAACGCGTCGTCCGCCAGCGCCGCCAATGCGACGGCCAGCGCCTCCGGCGGGGAGACCAATACGCAGGAATCGAGTCAGCCGCAATCCAGCGAGAACACGAGCGAGGAAGGGCCCAACTCAGATACAAAGGATTCCAACTCCGTCGACGGCCAGAACGCCAAGCAGCGTAACTTCGCGGACAGCGAAGGGGATTCCTCCGGTGTCGGCGACAGCAAGGGCAAAGCCGCGACCCCGTCGGCCTCGACGTCCGACGGTGGGGTCACGGTGGCCGCCGCGGTGGCTGTCAACATCGCCGACAGCCAGGCCGATGCGACTGTGCCCGCCGGCCTGACCATCACCGACTCAGGCGGTCCCTTGACCGTCACCGCGACCAACGACACCGGCTCGAGCGCCAACCCCGTCTACGGCGACACGGCGACCGCCTCGGGCGCCGCCTCGGCGACCGCGGGGAACACCAAGGCCGGAATCGGCGCCGCGGTCGCCTTGAACCTCGTCGATGCCTCGACCGAGGCGACGATCCAGGCCGCGACGATCGACACCGATGGTGTGATCGTCAATGCGGGAATGCTCGGCACCACTCCGATGAACGTATACGGCGCCTCGGCGACCTCCGGCGCGGGCTCTGGCGCGGGGCAGACCGACATCGGCGTGGCCGGGTCGCTGGCGATCAACATCGTCAACAACACCAGTCAAGCCCTGATCGAGACCGGCGCTTCTGTCACCGCCGACAATGACACGGGCAGTGTCGCGGGCACTGTCTCGATAACCTCCCTGAACAACTCGACCGACACGACGTCGGCGCTACCCGTGCCGGGTAGCGTCGCCACCGGCGGCGAGGCGGGCGTCGGCGCGTCGTTGGCCCTGAACATCATTTCCGACACCACCCAGTCGGAGTTGCAGCAGAACGCGGGCCTGACGGGCGCCGCCGGCTTGACGGTGACCGCCAGCTCGAACCACACGATCACGACCACGGCAACGAACGGGGCCTCCGGCAAGATAGGCATCGGCGCCGGCATCGCCATCGTGATCGCCAGCGATATGACCACGGCCAGCGTCGGCTCGGACAGTGCGACTCCGCTGGTCCTCGCGGGCGGTTCTCACGATCGGAGCGAGTGGGTCGTACTCGGTGAGCTCGCTGGCCGACGCCACGGCCGCTACCAGCGGCGGCGTCGGGGTCGGGGCTTCGGTGGTCGTAAACGTGTCGCAGGACTCGTTCCTCGCCGAGTTGGGCCGCAACGTCACGGCCGCCGGCCCCATCAGCGTGACGGCGAATCCGGTGACGTCGTTCAGTCAGGCCGCCGCCATCGCCAGCGAGAGCGGCTCGCCCGCGCCGCCGTCGTCGTCCTCCTCTTCTTCGCCTCCCCCTGCATCCACCGGCAGCAGCGGGACCGCGGACCAGGAGACGTCGAACCAGTTCAGCTACGCCGACACGGAGGGGGGCTCGGACGCTCCGATGGACAGCAATGCCACGGGTACCGCCGATACGACCAAGGTCAAGGCACCCCCGAAATCCAGCGACGAGACCACCTCGCCTTCGAGCTCGGCCACGACCAAGGCGGGCACCAAAAGCGCGACGCAGGTGGGTCTCGCGGCGGCCGTCGCCGTCAACGTCCTTTCGACCAGCACGGTCGCGTCGATCGACAACGGTCTCACCGTGACAACGACCAGCGGCTCGCTCTCGGTCCAAACCGCCAACCAGGCCACCGCCCTGGCCCTGGCCGACGGGCGTGCCGCCGCCGTGACCGTGTCCAAGGTTACGGGCAGCCAGAACTCGATCGGCGCCGCCGCGTCCCTTAATGTCGCCACCGTGACCAACACGGCCACGATCGGCGCCGGCGACACCATCTCGGCCGACGGCGTGACCGTCAGTGCCCAGATGGTCATGGGGACCAACAATCAGCCGCTTCCCAACGACTTCTCGACACAGGCCTTGGGTGTCGCCCTCGGATCGCAGGCCAGCGGCTACGCGGGCTCGGCCGGGATCAACGTGATCACGATCAATACCCAGGCCTCGATCGGCGGTCTCACCGGCACGATCACGAGCGGATCGAATCAGGTCATGGGCATCAGCAACACGGCGAAGCTCTCCCTCGGGCAGGCTGTCAGCGGCCCCGACATCCCGGCCGGGACGACGATCACGGGTATCGGTCCAGCACCCGGAACCATCACGCTATCGAATCCCGTTTCCCCCGTTTCCGAGAGCCTCACCGCAACGCCAACCGGAAGCTCTGTCGTCGGGACAGTCACGAACGGGTTGAACATGGTCACGGGCATCAGCAGTACGGCGGTGCTTTTCGACGGGGAGGCCGTCACCGGCATCGGCATCCCGGTTGGGACGACGATCACGAGTATCGTCCGTTCGACCGCAAGCTCACCAGGCAGCATTATGCTTTCAGCGCCCGCGACGATCACCGGCGGCCCCGTTTTCGAGACGATCACCGGACTTCCCAGCACCATCGTCGGCACACTGAACGGAATGCAGGTCACGGGTATCAGCAGTACGACGGGGCTCAACGTCGGGGAGACTGTCACCGGCAACGGCATCCCGGTTGGGACGACGATCACGGCTATCGGCCCGGCGTCCGGCACCATCACCCTTTCGGCGCCGGCGACGTTCAGTGTTACCGAGAGCCTCTCTGGATCAACGACCGTGAAGTCATTTGGCGGCCTGACCGTCCACGCCGAAAACGACCAGACGCTTCAGAACATCGCCGTCACGCTGGCCGTCGGCATGAACACGGGCGCCGGCGCCGCTGTCAATGTGAACGTCCTCAACAACACGACGAGCGCATTCCTCGCCTCGGGCGTTCAAGCGAATGTGGCCGACCTGACCCAGGTCACTTCCGAGTCGTCACTCAATCCGGGGACGGACGTGGTCCCCAGCTCGACGGCCGACCAGATCATCCCCAACAATCCAACAACCATCACCGGTACACTTACGCTCAATTCGCCTGTGGTCACGGGCTTCAGCAGCTCGGCGCCGCTGTTCGCCGGCGAGCCGCTCCAGGGCACCGGCATCGTGACCGGGACGGTGGTCCTGGCGACAGGCAGCATCCCCTTCACCGGTACACCGAGCGCGACGAATCCCAATCAGGTAACGACCAATACAGTCAAGGGGCTGGCCCCCACCGAGACCGTGAGCGGCACCGGCATCCTACCCGGTACGACGATAGAGAGTATCGCCTACACTCTGGCGGGCACCGTGCTGACGCTTTCGGCGCCCTTCACGGCCACCACCCCCCAGCCCCTAACCGCCGGCTACCTGATCCTCGCGGCGCCGGCGATATCCAGCGTTACCTCCGCGACGCTCACCCAGATCTCTGAATCCAGCGTTCTGAACACGGTCCTTACCACGCTGATCAATTCAGTCCAGGCGACCGACTTGGCCGGCGGCGTCGGCTCCGCGTCCGGCGGTAAGGCCCTCGCCGGGTCGTTCATCGTCAACGTGATCAATCAGACGACAGATGCCTATATCAGCAGTGGCGATTCGATTAATACGCTAGTCGGAACCACCGGTTATCCGGCGGCCAATTCCGACGAGGGTCTGACCGTCTCGGCGACCGGGACGACGAATATCGTGGCCTGGGCGGGCGCGGCCGCCGGCGGCAAGAACGCCGGCATCGGCGCGGCGGTTCTCGTTCAACGATATCGCCAATAACACGATGGCCGAAATCGAGGGTGGGACCGTCGTCGCTAGGGCGGCGGTCCAGGTGACGGCCGACGAGAACTCCTCGATCCTCAACTTGGCGGTGGCCGGCGCCGCCAGCACCCAGGGTTCCGCCCTGGGCGGTTCGGTGGCGATCAACCTGGTTCAGGACACCGTCGACGCCGACATCGCCAGCGCCACGGTCACCAGCACCGGCAACGTCACGGTCCAGGCGGGCGACACGTCGCTGGACGCCTCGTTCTCGGGCGGCGTCGCCTTGTCGCAAAAGAGCGACAGCGTCGGGCTGTCCATCGGCTACAACGTCTTGTGCAACGCCATCACCGCCTACATCTTCGATTCCACGGTCACTTCCTCGGACGGTTCCGTCAGCGTGTCGGCCGCCTCGAGCCCGCTGCTGGTGGCGGTCGGCGCCGGGGGGGCGGCAGCGGTAAGAGCTCCACCGGTGCGGGCACCCTCACCATCAACTCCGTCACCAATACAGTGGACGCGCACTTGCTCGGCTCGACCGTCACGGCCTCTGCCGGCAATGTCACGGTGAATTCGAGCGAAGCGGCCTCGGAGTACGTGGTCGCCCTGGGCGTCGCCGCAAGCGGCGGCGGTAGCTCCATCGGTGCCGACCTGGCCTATAACTACCTGGGCGGCCTGTCCTCTCTGGATCCGAACGTCCTGTCCTACACGAGCGGCGTCCTCCCCGGCAGCACGACCGTCAGCACGACCGCGGATAACCCGATCCCCGTCAATACCGAGATCGATTTACCCAATAATGGGTTCGCCACCGGAACCGCGGTTGTCTACCACGCCAATGGCGGCACCCCGATCGGCGGCCTGGTCGATGGCCAGACGTACTACGTCATCGCGGTCGATCCCAACCACATCCAGCTTGCCGCGACCGACGCCGAAGCCCTGGCCGGCACCGCCATCCCGATATCGTCTACCGGCAGCGCCACCTCGAGCCAGAACTTCACGCTCACGAAGCTGCAATCCACGCCGGCCGTGACGTTCAATCCCACGAGCTCCTCGATCTCCGGCAATGAGATCTACCTGTTCAGCGCCGAGCAAAGCAACGGCACGCTGATCTTGAGTTTTAACGTTCCACTGCCCGCCGGCGCCTCGAAGATCCAGGTGAGCGGCTCCGCAGAGAGCGCCCTCTTTGGCAGCTCGCCTTCAGCCTCGAGCAACTCGATCAGCGGCTCGACCCCCGCCGCCGCTTCGACGACGATTACCAGCAGCAACAACACCCTCGTGGTGAATGTGAACGGCACGGCGCTTACCATCACGCTCGCGGCCGGGACGTACACGCCCGCTGAGCTAGCGGTCGAGCTCCAGAAGGAAATGAACGGCGCCATCTTCACGCACGATGGCCTGACGACCGGCGAAGAGCTGGTCTACGACAACGCCGGCGGCACCAGCATCGACGGCTTAACCGAGGGGGCCAGCTACTACATAATCAAGGCCCCCGACAACGGGATCGGGCTCGCCGCAAGCCAGGCCGGCGCCCTGTCGACGCCCACCGTCCCCATCACGCTCGGTCCCAACCTGGGTAGTGGGACGGGGCACACCTTCACGGCCTTGATGGCATCCCCGTCCGCCACATTCGGCCCGTCCGCCGTGAACGCCACCATCACGAATGGCAACGAGGTCAGCTTCGCCAGCGACCCCGGCCTGTACACGGGAGAGCCGGTCAAGTACGACAACAATGGCGGCGCGAGTATCGGCGGCCTCACGGACGGGAGCACCTATTACGTCGTCTCCGTCGATGCGACCGATATTCAGCTCGACCCCTCTCAGGCTGACGCCACCAGCGGAAGCCCCAGCCAGATCATCAGCCTGACCGCCTCGACCGGCACCGGGACGTTCACGGTGCCCGAGCCGGCCAGCGGCGACACGGCCTATATTGATAGCTCGACCGTGACCGCCGGCGGCCAGGTGCTCGTCCTGTCGGGTTTCAATAACCCGACCACGCTGCCCGGCGCCACCACCTTGAACTTGAACACCAGTTCTGGCGTCACGGAGAGCGGCGACGCCATTCACTTTGCCAGTCCCGACGGCCTGACCACGGGGCAGGAAGTTGTCTACAACAGCGGCGGCGGCAGCAGCATCGGCGGGCTGTCGAGCGGCCACTCCTATTACGTCATCGTGCTTGATCCTGACACGATCAAGCTGGCCGCGACCTATGATGACGCCGTGTCCGGCACTCCGATCCAGGCAAACGTGACCGGGGTGAATACCGCAACCAACCAGATCACGCTCTCCTCGAGCAGTCTCGGCTTGTACACCGGAGAGGCCGTTGTCTATGTCGCAACCAAGGGCACCGCAATCGGCGGACTGACGAGCGGCACGACCTACTACGTCATGAGCGCGAGCGCGACGCAGGTCGTGCTGGCCGACTCGCTGACCGATGCCAATGATGGCAACCCAATCGAGTTGACCTCTTCCGGCGCGGGTACAATCCTGGTGCCCACCTCGTCCAGGCCCATCTCATTGAGCTCCCCCGGCACGAGCTCGAGCCAGACCCTCACGCCGCTCGATGTCGCCGCTGGCGCGTCGTTCAATCCGTCCTCCCAGAGCGTCGCGCTGCCGGCCACCACGGTTCCCATCGCCGCGGTCACCGTCAGCCAGAACGTTGGCACGTTGACCATCACCTCGAACAATCCTCAGTTCACTGTGACTGGGGGCGATGCGGAAACCGGCCTGCTCGGCTCTGCTCCCACGACCAGCGGCGACTCGATCACGGGGTCCGCGACCGCCAATCTCACCATCACGGCCGGCAGCAACGACACACTGCTGGTGAACGTGAAGAACACACCGCTCACCATCACGCTGAAGGCGGGGACTTACACGGCCAGCGCCCTGGCCACGGCAGTCCAGACCGCCATCAATACCGCCATCATCAAGGCCGGTTTGTCGGTCACGAACGCGGTCACGTTCGCCAGCCCCCACGGCCTGACGACCGGCGAGGAGGTCGTTTACCACAGCAACGGGGGCATGACCGTCACTCAAAACAACGGCATGCTCACTCTCGATTCGGGCGGTCCGGTCATTCAGGTAAGCGGCGACGCCGCGATCGGCCTCTTTGGCAGTTCACCCAAGACCACGACCTCCAAAACGGACAGCACGATCACCGGCTCCAGTGCCGCCACGCTCGCAATCGATTCCACCAACGATACGCTGTACCTGTCCGCCGGCGGCACTCGGTTCAGCATTACCTTGACCCACGGGACCTATACCGCCGCGACCCTGGCCGCTCAGCTCCAGCAAGAGATCGATGACATCCCGGCCCTGAAAGGCGTGTACGATGTCGGCGGCCTGACCGATGGCGGCACGTACTACGTCATCAAGGTCAATGACTTTACCATCCAGTTGGCAAATTCGCAGGCGAACGCAAGCGCCGGCACCGCGCTGGCTCTGAGCTCATTGGGCCTTGGCACGGGGCAAAGCTTTACTCCGACCGTGCCCGCCTCGGCCCTCACCTTCGGCACCTCCGCCGTGGCGACCACGACGCCCGGGGCAGACGAGATCAGCTTCGCGAAGAACCCCAATCTGGCCACCGGCGACGCCGTCACTTATGAGAACGGCGGTGGCTCGAGCATCGGCAGCTTGACGAGCGGCCAGATCTACTACGTCATCGTGGTGGACGCGACTCATATCAAGCTGGCTGGCACCGAGAATGACGCCGTCAACAACCAGCCCATCCCTCTGACCTCACCCGGGACGGGCTCGAGCCAAAGCCTGGAGGTCCAGCCCACGCAGTTCGTCGTGGGGGGCATGGCCGTGGCCTTGCCCATCCCGATCAGCGGCCAGCTCGTCAGCGTCGCGGCCGCCGGGGCGGGGGGCACCAACAGCGCCGGCGCCGGCGCCGTCAACTTGAATTTCGTCCGCATGGACGTCGATGCCCACATCTCGAGCAACTCGAACGTCCAGGCCGGGGGCAATATTGAGGTCGAGGCCAACGATGCCTCGAAGATCGGCTCCGGGACCGGCTCCGTGGCCATCTCGACCGGCAGTAAGACGGCCGTCAATGCCTCCATCGGCTTGAATGATATCGCGAACATCATCACGGCCTACGTCCACGGGTCGACGGTCCAATCGACGGGGGGAGCCGTGACCGTCAGCTCCACCGAGGCGGCGCAGGACATCAACGTCGTGGTCGGCGGCGCCGGTTCCGCTAGCGGCAACGCCTTCGGCGGCTCGTTCGCCCTCAACTTCATCACCAACACGGTCGACGCCCACATCGCCGCCAGCGGGGGTGTCGGCCTCGGAGGCACGCCATCGCTGGTGACCGCCGCCGGCAAGCTCTCGGTGCTGGCCACCGATACGGCCTCGATCGCGACCCTGGCGGGCAATGTCGGCGCCAGCTTGAGCGGCAACTTCGCCGGGGCGGCCGCCGTAGCCGTCAACAACATCCATGACACCGACACCGCCATCATCGACGACTCGACCGCCTCCTCGGGCGCTGCCATGCTCGTCTACGCCACCTTCGCCAAGCCCACGACGCTGCCGGCAGGCCTGGACGTGCAGGTCGCCGCCATGGCCGTCAGCGGCGCGGTCGCCGCCACCGGGAAAGTCGCCTTCGCCGGCTCGCTTTCGCTCAACTGGATCGACAACACGGTCGAAGCCGAGGTGTCCAACATCGCCTCCCCTCAGTACGTCCTGGCCGGGGGAAAGCTCAGCGTTCTCGCAAGCGACACCTCGACGATCGACTCCTTGGCCGGCGCCGTGGCCATTGTCGGCGTCGGGACCTCGGCGATCGCGGCCGCCATTGGCGCCTCGATCGCTTTCAATTACCTGGGCGGCGATCCCAACGATCCCTCCTCCAAGAACAATAACGTCGTCCGCGCCGCCATCGAGAACGTCACCGGCAGCCTGAAGGCGGGCCAGATCGACGTGAACGCCACGTACGCCGGCCAGATCAACAACATCACCGTCGCGGGCTCGTTCGCGGGGGGCGTTGGCTTCGCCTCAGTCGCCGTGGGCGGGGCCGTCTCGATCAACATCATCCACAACACCACCGACGCCTATATCTCCGGCTCGACCGGCGTCACCACCACGGAAACGGGCGCGGACGGCTTGGACGTCAGCGCCTTGGACACCTCGACCATCAAAGCGCTCGCGGGCGGAGTCGGCATCGCCGTGAGCACGGGGACCCTCGGGCTCGCCGTCGGGGTGTCGGTCGCATTCAACGAGATTGGCAACACCACCCAAGCCTACGTGAGTGGCTCCACATTGAGCTCTGCGGGCGACGTCAACGTGACGGCCATCGCGATGCCGACGATCGAGGCGCTAACCATCGGCGTCGCGGTCGCCGTGGCTGTTTCGGACCAAGCAGGGGGCGTCGCCGGCTCCGGGGCCGGGGCCGGCTCGGGCGACATTGTGCAAAACTCGGTCCTTGCCTATATCGACAACAGCGTCGTTACAACGAGCGCTGGCGCGATTGACGTGAGCGCCACCGACAACGCCTACATCCTGACCATCGCCGGGGCCCTGGGGGTGGGGGTGGCCGTAGGTACCACGTACGGCATTGGCGCTTCGATCGGCATCTCGGTGGCCATCAACGACATCCAGGACAATGTGAGCGCTTATATCGACAACTCGGCGGTAACCGCGACCGACGGCGACGTCAGTCTGACCGCGACCGAGTCGGCGACGATCGACGCCTGGACGATCGGCGGCGCGGTGGGCATCGGCGTGAGCGAGGGCTTCCTTGGCGTCGGTGTCGGCGCCGCGGCGCAGGGTCCGGCAATAGCATCAGCAACAACGTGTATGCGTATATCGCGGGCAACAGCACGGTGAAGACCCTCTCCGCCGGAGACGTGATCGTGACGGCCACCGACAGCTCGTCGATCGAGGCCATCGCAGGCGGGCTGGCCGTCGGCATCGGCATCGGCGCCGAGCTGGCCGGCCTGGGCGTCTCGCTCGGGGTGGCGGCGGCCAGCAACAGCATCGATAACAACGTCAAGGCCTATGTGGTCAGTTCCGACGTGACCTCGGCGGGGATGGTGAACGTCGCCGCGACCGAGAAGGCGAGCATCCTGGCCGTGGCGATCGGCGGAGCGGTATCCTTGGGTCTCGGTGTAGGTGAGCTTGTCGGAGTGGGTATCGGCGTGGCCGTGGCCGGTTCGGTTTCGAGCAGCAGCATCGCAGACAATGTTGATGCCTACGTCTCGGGCGGCAGCAACGTGACCGCCCAGGCGGGCAGCGTCGACATTGATGCCACCGACAACTCGACGATCATTGCCGGTGGCGGCGGCATCGCCGCGGCGGTTGGCATCGGAGCCGGCTTGATCGCCGGCGGCCTCGCATTCGCCGCGGGCTTTGCCGTCGCCACCAACAGTATTCAAAACTCGGTTCTGGCCTATGTGTCCGACTCGTCGGTGAGCGCCACGGGCAACAACGTGAGCGTGGCCGCGGCCGAGACGTCGAGCATGACGGCCGTGACCGTCGGCGGGGCCGTGGCCATCGCCGTGGGGGGCGGCATCGGCGCCGGGGTTGCGATCGCTGTGGGCGTCGGTTATTCGTCCAACACGGTCGATAATACGGTGGAGGCCTACCTCTCGGGCGGCGCCGGAGTCACGACCACGAACAGCGGAAATGTCACCCTGGCAGCCACGGATTCGCCCAACCTCACGGCCATCACTGTGGCCGCCGCCGTGAGCCTCTCCGGCAGTGTCGCAGCCGTCAGCTTCAGCTTGAGCGCCGCGATCGCCAGCAACGATGTCGAAGACACGGTCGAGGCCTACAGCGACGACTCGACGATCACCGCCGCGGGCCAGATCACGCTGAGCGCCACCATGCCCACGACGGCCATGCTCCAGGCCACCTGCGTGGCGGCCAGCGTCGCCGGTGCCATCGGGATCGGCGCGGCCTTCGCCGGCGCGGCGCCGGCGCCAGCAATACGGTCGACAACACGATCAAAAGCTATATCGAGGGCCCTTCCTCGAGCGCCCCGAGCACGATCACCGCGGCCGGGGCCATCACGCTCACGGCCGCAGAAAACGCCGCCATCACCTCGCAAGTCGTTGCCGTGGCCGGGGCGGCCGCCATCGTCGGCGGCTCGGTCGGCCTCTCCGTGGCCCTGAACACCGTCAGCAGCAACATCACCGCTTACGTGGATAATTCCAACGTCACCTCCACCGGAGGCCAGATTTCGATCGGCGCCAGCTCGAGCGACTCGGTGAACACGCTGTCTGTGGCCACATCCGTAGCGGCCGCCTTGGGCGCCGCCGGCGCCGGAGCCGGAGCCAGCGCCATGGTCAACCCCGCCGTGGACGCCTATGAAGGCAGCGGGGCCACCTTGAGCGCCACCCGCAATATCTCCGTCACGGCCGGCGCGACCAACAGTGCCACGGCCACGACGTTTGGAATTGCCGCCGGCTTCCTCGCCATAGGCGGCAGCATCGCGACCACATCGGCTGATGGCTCGACCAGCGCCCACATCGATGGCGTTGTCACCGGCTGCGCCAATCTGACGGTCATGGCCACGGCCAACGATAGTTCGGATGCTTTGGCCTTCGCGCTGGCGGGCGGCATCATCGCCGGCAGCGGCGCCGCCGCCACCGCTACAACCGCGCCGGACGTGATGGCTGCCATCAATAACAACAGCACGATCACGTCAACCGGTACCGTCCTGGTAAACGCCCAGCAGACGCCGCAAGCGAGCGCCGAATCGATCGGAGTCGACGTGGGGGGCGTCTCGATCGGCGTGAATGTCAGCATCGCGACCGTTTCCGGAACGACGTCGAGCTACCTCGGCAATTCGGTCTCGATCTCGGCCGCCTCGCTCTCAGTCGATGCGACGCGGAGCGCGACGGAGAATTCACAGGCCGACGCCGGCGCAGGCGGGGTCCTGGCGGGAATTAACGCCACCGTCAGCACGGCCCAGGCCGAGGGCACGGTGCAGGCGACCACCGGCACCGCGGTGATGCTCCCGAACGGGAATGTCTCGATCGACGCCACCAGCACGAGCGACCAGTCCGCGATGGCCACCGGCGTGGCAATCGGCGGCATTCTCGCCCTGGGCGCCGACGCGGCCACCGCCAACTCGTCTGTGACCACCACGGCCCAATTGGGGGCGGGGGTGCTGACCAGTAGCTCGCGCTCCGGTGCGCTCACTGTCGCCGCCACCGGGACGGACCAAAACAACGCATCGAGCACCGCCGGCAGCGGCGGCCTGATCGCGGGCGACGTCTCGGTCGGCGACACTAACGACACTTCGACCGTCTCGGCGACCTTGGGCGGTCCGCTCGCCAGTGGAACAATGCCCGCCATCTTCGCCGGCACCGTCAATGTCTCGGCCAATAATAATAGCAAGTTCACGCCCAACGTGACGTCCGCAAACGCCGCGGTCGCCGGCGCCAGCGGTGCCGCGGCGAACAACACCGACAACATCGCGGCGAACGCGACGATACTCTCGAACACGGTCATCATGGCCTCGTCCGCCGTGGACGTCACGGCGCAGAACACGTTCACGGAGAACCTCCCGACGAACGGGACCACCATCGGGAACACCGTCACCGCCGGGGCTGGCGGCTTCTTGAACGGCACGGCCGCCGTGAGCGACACCAATCTGACCGGTAACGCCGACGTTACGATCGGCAGCTTGGTCACGATCTGGGTCGAGTCGACCAGCACGAACAGCACGGGCACGTCCGGCATCTTCCTGACGGCGTCGAGCGTGCTGAACACTCAGGACCAGGTCGCGCTCTCGGCCGGCGGTGCGCTCGAGGGAGGCGGCACCAATTCGTCTCTCACGGCCAACCTGATTAACACCGTGGCGACCAGCTCAACGTCCGGGGGACCCGACAATTTCACGACCAACCAGAACATCGGGATCGGCACCGACACACAGGTCAACGCCGCGAACACAAGCACGGCCAATACGTTCGGATTCGCCGGCGCCCTGGCCTCCGCCCGCGCGACAACCGACGTCACGTCGAACCAGATCCTCACGCTCGGCCCCGACACGAACCTGACGGCCTACGGCAACATCAGCCTCACCGCCGGGGACGACGCTAATCCCGCCGACAGCAACCCCGACACAAGCATGCTGGGCTTCGCCAACGCGCAGTCGTACGCGCGGGGCTTTATTGGCATCCCCATCGCCCACGCCCTCACGACGCTCGCCAGCAACGCGTCGCTGTCCGTGGGCTCGGGCGACCAGATCGAGAGCGGGCAGAACATCACCTTGGCGGCGGACCACGGCGCCCCAATAGCAACCGCGACGGGAATCGGCCACGGTTACGAGCTCTGGATCATCCCGATCAAGACCGGCGGCACCGCGACCGGCACCTCGATGATCCCGGAAAAGAACTCCGACAGCTCGGCCAGCAGCCCCACCACCTCGACCGTGACGATCAACGGCACCGTCACCGCCGGCATCTTCGACGTGCTCAACATCAACATTCCCAACGTCGCGAACTCGGGCATCTTTAGCACCGAAATCACCGCCAACGGCGTGACGACCCCCAACGTCAACAACGTCAACAACGTGCCTTATCTCGCCCCCTTTACCAACCCCGACCTGGCCTACCCTGCTTTCTCCGGCGGCTCGTTGATGTCGAGCTTCACGGCAAGCTTCGATCCGACTTTTAACCCCTATCAGGTCATCAACCAGAGCAACCTGAGCCCGACGGATCAAATGGTGCTCGACGGCGAAGTTGTCCCGCAGGGGGACACCGTCGGCGCCATCCAGCTCGGCTCGCTGACCGCTTTCGGCGGCAACGTGACGGTGAACGCCGCCACCCTTTCCGGCACCGGCACCGTCACGGCCTACGGCGCACCTTCGATCAACATCATCAACAACAGCCCTGACTACCTCATCGTCAACGCGATCAACATCTCGCCCTTGCTCGCCGGCGACGTGGACTACACCGGCGCGGCCGGTGCCAAGCAAGCTGCATCCTCCGGGTTGACCATCGCGAGTCTGAATAATGTGGCCGCAGGCGCCAGTCCGGTCGTGAACATCCAGGAAACGTACACTCAGTCGGTGGGCAGCTCGAGCTTCGGGCCGGCCGTGTTCATCTCCGGCGAAGTGGAAAATCTGCGCGGGCAGGTCTCGATCGCTGACGCGAACGGGTCCGTCGTACAGCTTTCGCCCATCCAAGCCAACCAGGTTGCCATCTCCGCGCCGAACGGCGCCCTGGTGATCGACACGCCCGGGCAGACTGTGGTGACCGGCCAGTCTCCGTACTCGCAGTATGACTCCGAGATGATCTGGCCGGGCGGTAATCCCGATACCACGCCCGGGCCCAATCTGGACGCCAACCTCGCCGTTGCCTTCGTTGCCAACTCCATGTTCAACGATCTCCCGGAGTACGGCGACGACAGTAGCATCGCAGCGGACAACACCGCTCTCACCAAGGCTCTCATCGGCAAGGTCGGCGATACGCCCAGTTCATCACTGTTGACGGCGGCCGGGACAAATGATGCGCCATCGACACCAGTTCTGGAATACCTCAATGACGACGGAACACAAGTACCAGAAGCGGGAACCAGCATCGTTTTCTTCGGCACCAACACGGGTAGCAATGCTTCGGTATCCTCGTCCACCAATCCCGATCCGGTGACAGAGACGGACGCGAAGTCCGAGAGTCCGGTTGGGCAGTACTACCAGATGAACTCGAGCAACGAGGGCTACTTCCCCGTAGTCCCCGTCGAGCCGACCTTTCAACAGTCGGAGACCTTCACCGCCAAACTGAAAAAAGGCTCTACTTCGATCACGACCAATACTGGGCCGGTCGTGTTCGACGGTGAGCCCGTGAGCGGCAACGGCATCCAGCCGGGAACGACGGTCCTGAGTTTTACCGCCAGCGGCAACAATGGGAAAAATGTTGCGATCACGCTCTCCTTGCCCGAGACCCTGACCGGTTCTGATGAGAGCATCACCCTTGATCCGCTTCCCTCGCAGCCGACGCCAGTGACCTTCACCGGGACACTCACGGCCGGTTCGAACCTGATCACGAACCTGAGCAGTAATACGGCGGGGCTGGCCGTCGGTGAGGCCGTCACCATCACGGGGACCAGTGGAGGTCTCCCGGCTGGGACGACAATCCAGTCGATCAGCTACCCCACCTACACCCTCGAGACGAACTCCGGACAAAAAGACGGTGTGTTCTTTAGCAATGGGCAGGGCCTTGACGAGGACCCGGCGCTGGGCCTGACCGACGGGCAAAGCTATCCCATCTCCGGTCCCGGCATCCCCGATGGGACGACGATCACAGTCAAAACATCCCATGGGTATCCGGTCTATTCCTTATCGAATGCCGCAACCGCAACCGGTGACATGACCGACACCATCGACGCGATTCCGACATCGCTTTCGCTCTCCGCCGCCGCGACGGTCGATGGCAGCGTCGCCGAGACCTTCATCTCCGGATCAAGCGCGCTCAATGCCGGAAAGGTCCTCATCACCGCCGCCATCATCGATGTCGACGGCACCATCAATGTCGGGCTGCCCAACAACTGGTCGGTCGACCTGCCATCGTCCCTGAACAGCACCATCCAGGCCGATCAGTCCCTTTACACACACAATCCCCTGCAGTCCCTCTTCAGCCTTCCGGTCAGCACCGTCTCCTCGAGCGACAATCAGATTACCGCCCAGTTTGACGCGGCCACCAACCAGATCATCGTCAATAACGTGAACGCCTCCTCAGGCGCCGGCTACCTGTCGCTCGCCGGCAGGATCATGAGCACCAATCTGTCGGGTGACATCAACGTCAACGACGGCAACGGCCAGGTGACGATCGACAACGAGACGAACATCCCCGTGGTTGTGAACAACGTGAACGCCGGGATCGGCTCCCTGAGCTCGACCCCGCCTACCGAAGTCGTGATCACAGACCTGGAACACGCCACGACCACCCCGCCAAACAGCGCCCAGCTCTACGTACAAACAGTCTACGTCTACCATCCGGGTGGGGCCATCACGACGTACCAGGGCGCGGCCACGGCCGATGGGATCCTGGCCAGCGGCTCGATCCTGCAGCCCGTCAGCAACCCGAGCGGGACGACCGGGACGTCGACGATTTACACCCCCATGCAAAACCTGCATTACTATTGGTCGGTTCAGGCAACCCTCACACGGACGGTTACGTCGGTTCCGAGCAACACTCTTTCTCCGTGGTCCTTCCAGAACCCCAACGACCCGTGAAGCACACCGTTCGACCAATCACTCTTCCCCGCCGCCTTATCCGGCTACAGCACATCTGCATTCAGTGAACTCATTGAAGGGAGCGTGCAGAATTGGTTTGTCTTTGACCCGGTCTATGTCAATCAACAATTCGGGTTCAAGCCGACCAAACCCGCGGTGAAAAACTCAAGCGGCAAGGATCTCGACCCCTGGGCTTACTACTACCCCACCCGGGTGAAACTGACGCTGACAGACGCGATCGAAGCGGACTACCCGATCGCCATCAATTTCGCCGGCGCGGCCCAGGGCTCGGTCAATATTGACTCGCCGAATGCCCCGGTCATCCTCGCTGGAAATATCGCCAATCCCAACGGCACCACGACGATCACCGCCTCGAGCATCACCGACAGCAGCGCTTCCGCGAGCATCACGTCACACAACCTCACGCTCACATCCTCCGGCGGCATCGGCATCGACCAGACCTTCACCGGCACATTGAATGGAACGAATCAGGTCACGGGCATCGGCACGACGACCGGGCTCTTCCCCGGCGAGACCATCACCGGCACCGGCATCGCGGCTGGGACGACGATCCAGACGATCAACAGCTCGACGACGATCACGCTCTCGTCGAACGCGATGGACGATAGCTCCGAGACGTTCACCGTCCTGGCACCCTTGAACGCGACCCTGACGCAGCCGACGCCCACAGTGTCCTTTATCGGCACCCTTACCAGCGGTTCGAATCAGGTCACGGGCATCAGCAATGCAACGGGGCTGGCCGTCGGGGACACCGTTACCGGCACCGGCACCGACCTCCCGGTTGGAACGACGATTCAGGCCCTGAGCGCGCCGAGTGGGCTCACGCTTTCGGCGCCCGCGAACGTCACTGGGCCCGAGAACCTCACGGCCCAGACACCTACCGGCGTGCTCAACGTCACGGCCGGCGACCAGGGGGTGTACTTGAACCTGGGCTCGGGGGCGCTCATCGAAAACGTCCAGACCTACCACAGCGGCGGCAACGTCGTCATCAACGCGACCGGCGGTCTCGATCCAGCGCCCGGCCTTTACTCCTCGATCCTCGCGAACAACATCACGCTCACCTCCGCGACCGGCGAGGTTGGATCGGCGGCCGCGCCGCTGGTGCTCTTCGCGGAGGGGGTCGTGAACGTCACCGCGCTCGACGACATCGACCTGGACCAGGACTATTATGTTGGAACTGGCGGCAATCTCGACGTCGGCCAGATCGTCTCGACGAACGGCAACGTCACCATCAACGTGCAGAACGGGCAGATCTTCGGTGCCGCGGCGACACCTCTGGCCCAGGCCGGCGCGGTTCCGAGCCAGCAACTCCTCCTGGACCTGACGAACCCGCTCGCGGACGAGAATCAGACCGTGAGCGCCTTCGAAAACCAGGTCGACGCCAATTACGCAGGGTACTGGCAACTGCTCGAAAACGGCAGCGTCCAGAATGGTGCTCTCACCCTGACCGCGGGCGGCCTGTCGCTCTTTAGCGGACCGGCAGCCCTGGCCCTGGCCGAGACCTTTACCGGCACACTGAATGGAACGAATCAGGTCACGGGCTTGAGCAGTACGGCCGGGCTGTTCGTCGGAGAGACCGTCACCGGCGCCGGCATCCCGACCGGGACGACGATCGCGAGTATCATTGCTTCAACCCCAACCACAACCGGCACCATCACGCTTTCCGCGAGCGCGACCCAGAGCGGCACCGGGCCTCTGACCGCGGAACCTTATTTACCGGCCCAGTTGACGAACGCCCAGATCGAGACGTACGCCAACTCGCAGTACCAGGGCTTTATTGCCTTCTTCATCCAGAACCTGGGCACGAACTGGATGGCATTGCCGGAATTCGCAACCTTCAACCCATCGTTCAGCTACGTGGCGACACAGCAGCAGGTGTCGAACCTCACGAGCAACGCGGCCTGGCCCAGTTCGGATCTGAGCGACGCGCTCCCCCAGGTGGGGGTGAACCCGCCGCTCGCCACTCCGGTCGGGGTCTCGACGCCGAATATTTCCGGAGTGAATGTGACACTGATCTCGAGCGCGAGCATCGGCCAGACCAACGCGCCGATCTTCCTCCCGCTGGGGGACATCGAGAATATTACCTTCACCGGCACGCTCACAAAAAATTCGACCCAGGTCACTGGGATCAGCAGCACGGCGCAACTGTTCGTCGGCGAGACCGTCACCGGCACCGGCGTGACGCCGGGGACGACGATCGAGACTGTCAACAACTCGACCACGATCACGCTCTCGGCGGGCGCGATGGCCGCTGGCTCCCCGACCCTCACCGCCGCAGGGACCCTCACATCGACCCAGTCCGCGGCACTCGCGGCTGCATCGGCCCCGGGCGAAGTGAACGAGCAAGCCGTGAACGCCCAAGGCCAAACCGTCACCGTGCCGCTGGGCCAGCAGCCCTCCGGCTACACGGTCACCGGCTTCGTGCTTCCACCCGACGACCAGCTCTTCGTCAAGGCGACCGGAACCTTGAACATGACCGCCGGAGGGCCGATCACCGTTCAGGACACCTCCGGGATCCTGACCCTGGGCCAGGTGACCGCCTCGGGCGCGGTCAACATCTCCAGTCCGGGAAGCATCCTGGGCACCGGTTCTGGCATTCAAATCAAGACGACCGGCAGCACCACGTTGACGGCGGAAACCGCCGTCGGGTCGAGCGCCGCGCCGCTCAATGTGCAGATCGGCGGCCAGCTCAATGTGTACGCGCCGGCCGGCGATATTTTCATCAATGGTTACTATGTGACGAACACCTCCGTGACGGCGTCCACGAGTCCCGCGACCTACGGCCACTCGGTCACGTTCACGGCCACGGTCAGCGACTCGGGCGGCGGCGTGCCGGCGGGTAACGTCACTTTCTATGAAGGGGAAACCCAGCTCGGGCAAGGTTCCGCTTTGAGCGGCAGCGGCCACAGCGCAACCTCGACGTTCACCCTCTCCTCTTTGCCCGTGGGCGTCGAGTCGTTGAGCGCCGTTTACACTCCGACCGGGACCTTCTTCGGCAGCTCAGGCAGTCTGAGTGAAACGGTTCTCCCGGCGCCTCTGACCATCAACGTCAGCTATCCTGGTTCCAGCAAGATCTACGGCTCGGTGGCGACCTTCGGCACTGCGACCTTCACGACAACCGGCCTGGTGTCGGGCACCGGCGACAGCGTTACCGGCGTGACCGTGACCAGCGCCGGGCGCCGGCGTCGGCCGCGCCGGGCACCTACGCCATCGTTGCCAGCGCCGCGACGGGCACCGGGCTCACGAACTACAACATCACTTACACATCATCAAGCGTGCTCACGGTCGCGCCCGCAGCAACCACCACGGCGGTGGCCAGCTCGATGAATCCCGCGGGCGAGGACGACTCCGTGACCTTCACGGCCACGGTCAGCAACTCGAGCGGCACAGGAACAGTCCCCGTGGGAAGCGTGCAGTTTGAATTGAACGGCACCAACCTGGGCGCCCCGGTGACCTTGAGCGCAACCGGCACCGCGACGATCTCGAGCACGTCCCTGGCCACCGGCACATATACGGTCACGGCGGTGTTCTCGAGCGCAACCGGCGAATTCAGCACCAGCACCGGCACCCTTTCCGGCGGCCAGGTCGTGATCGCGCAGACCTACCTGGTGACGAACACCAACGACTCGGGGCCCGGCTCGCTCCGCGCCGCAATCGACGCGGCCGACGCCGGCGCATTCGCCCCCACGATCACCTTCGCTTCCTCGCTTGCCGGGCAGACCATCTACCTGACGACGGTCGGCGACGCGACCGATGACGGTTTCTCGGCGCTGGCCATCACGGCCCCGATGACGATCGATGCCAGCACGGCTCCGGGCCTCGTGATCGCGGGTCCCGGGCCCACGGACACGTCGGGGTTCCGTATCTTCTTCGTGAAAGAGCCCGCCGGCGACACATTCACGCTCAAGAATGTCACCGTCTCCGGGGGCGATGCGAGCGGTTCTGGAACGGCCGGCGACGGCGGCGGCCTGTTTGATGCCGGCGGCACGACCTATCTCCGCGGCGTCACCATCCGCGGCAACACCGCGATCGACGGCGGCGGTCTGGCCAGCTACGGCGGCACGACGACCCTGACCAACTGCACCGTCAGCGGCAACTCCGCCACCATCGGCGGCGGGCTGATGACCTACAACAATGGCTCGACCGTGCTGACCGACTGCATCGTCAGCGACAACACCGCTCAGAGCGCAGGCGGCGGCGTGTTCAACGATGGAGGTACAACCACGCTGACCAGCTCCACCGTCAGCGGCAATACCGCCAGCAACGGCGGCGGTGGACTGTACAACAAGGAGGGTACGGCCACGCTGACCAACTCCACCTTGAGCGACAATATGGCCGGAGTCGGCGGCGGCGTAAACAACGAGTTCGGCACGACCACGCTCTTCGACTCCAACCTGAGCGGCAATAAAGCGTTCAGCGGCGGCGGTCTATACAACGTCGGCCTTGCCTCTTCCCAACCAGGTACGGCCACGCTGACCAACTGCACGGTCAGCGGCAACATGGCCACCGGCACTTTCGGCCGCGGCGGCGGCATCGAGAACTACAACTACGGCACGATCACATTGAATGACTCAACCGTCAGCGGCAACTCCGCCCACCTTGGCGGCGGCCTTGAAAACGACGGGGCCGTGAGCACGACGGTGACGCTGACCAACTGCACCGTCAGCAACAATTCGGCAACCGAAGGCGGCGGCGTGGATACCGACAGCACTGCCGGCTACACCTCGGGCGCCAAGACCACGCTGATCAACAGCGCCGTCAGCGGCAACACGGCACAAAGCGGGGGCGGCATTTTCGCCGCCGGCGCCGGCCCGACCACGCTCCTCGACTGCACTGTCAGCGTCAACCAAGCCACCGGCGCCTTTGGGGACGGCGGGGGCGTCTTCGTGCTCGAAGGCGTAGCCACACTGACCAACTGCACCGTCAGCGGCAACACCGCCTCGGCAAACGCCGGAGGCCTGTGGGCCTTTGGACAGGCGACCCTCATCGACTGCACAGTAAGCGACAACTCCGCCCGCTACGGCGGCGGCATTCAAACCCGGGGAAGTTACTACCATGGGTTTCATATGCACATCGGCAACACGATCGTGGCGGGGAACATGGCCACCAACGGCGCGCCCGATGTCTCTGGATTTGTTAACTCCCAGGGGACCAACTTGATCGGCAAGACGGATGGCAGCACCGGCTGGCTCGCCTCCGGCGCCGATAAAGACTTGACGGGCACCGTCGCCTCGCCGCTCGCCGCCAATCTCGGTCTGCTCGGATATTACGGCGGCCCGACCGAGACGATGCCCTTGTTTCTCGGCAGCCCGGCCATTAACGACGGCAATAACGGGTTGATCCCCTCAGGCATCACCACCGATCAGCGGGGCACGGGCTTCCCGCGCATCTTGAACGGTACGGTGGATATCGGCGCCTATGAGACGCCGAACGGCACGAAGAGCCAGACGGTGAGCTTCGCTGCGCCCGCCGGCGAGACCTTCGGTGCCGCTCCCATCACGCTCACTGCGACCGCCTCGTCGGGCCTGGGGACCATTTTCGCCGTCAAGTCGGGACCGGCAACCGTTGCGGGCGACGTCCTCACGATCACCGGAGCGGGCACGGTGGTGATCGAGGCCTCGCAGCCAGGGAATGCCACGTATTTCCAAGCGGTTCCCGTGGACGAGAGATTGAACGTCGCGGCCGCGGCAACCACCACGACGGTGGTCACCTCGTTGAACCCGGCGGGCCCCACACAGCCCGTCGTCTTCACGGCCACGGTTTACATCACGGGCTCCACGAGTCCAGCCACTGACGGCAGTGTGCAGTTCAGCGTGGACGGGACCAAGCTGGCGCGCCGGCGCCGGTGATCGTCGGCACTGCTGCCAGCTCCGATATTCTTCTGGCTGCCGGCCCTCACGCCGTCACGGCGGTCTACTCGAGCGCCACCGGCAACTTCGGCTCGAGCTCCGGCACCCTTTCGGGCGGCCAGGTGGTCAGCCCCGTGACGGCCGCAAATCTCGCCGCGGCAATCACCGCAACGTCCTCGCCCACCCTGGTGGCGTCGACGAACACCATTTTGCAGGCCGTTAGCTCGGCCGTGAACGCTCTCACGGCGCAGACAACCCCGGTCACGATCACCGTCAACCTCGGCAGCGGCTCCTTCAACGACTCGTCGTTCAATCCTCCGGCCGGAGTGACGGTGGTCGTGACCGGCAACGGCACCACAACGACGTTCGCCGGCCACTCACCGGCGCTCGTGGTCACACAAGGAACGGTGATCGTCTCCGGCGCGACCTTCACCACCGACTCGGACTCCCCGACCATCCTGGTCACCGGCGGCAACCTGATCCTGCGGAACGATGTCATCGAGTCATCGACCGGCTTCTCGGAACCGGCCATCAGCATCACCGGCAGCGGCAAACTCGACCTCGGTACTCCCGACGATCTCGGCGGCAACACGCTCGACGTAAACGGTGGCGGCGACTTCGTCCGGAATACCACGGGCAACAGCGTGCCCGAGTTTGGCGACACATTTGAAGTGAACGGCGTCGCGGAATCCATCCCGACCTCGATCACCTTGTCCAGCTCGGCGATTTTCCCGCTCCCGGGCCAGGACGTCACCCTGACGGCAGCGGTCCAGGCGAGCGTTCCCAGCCTCGTTGCACCGAGCGGATCGGTCGACTTCTACGACTCAACGACCGGTACCGATCTCACGCCCGGCGGCGTCATGCTCGCATCGGGCACGGCCACGGCCACTTTGCCTTCGACAAGCTTGGTGGACGGGAATAACGTGATCATCGCGTTCTTTATCGCTGACGGTGACTTCACCTCGGGCCAGAATTCGCTGACGGAAATCGTCCCGATCTACGTGAACTCGGCCAACACCGGGACGGCCGACGGGTCAACACCGGCGACCGGCTATACGACAATCCAGAGCGCCATCGATGCCGCCGTTGCCGGCGACACGATTCTGGTGGAGACCGGCGACGGCTACAACGAATCCGATTCCGTTTCCATACCCGATCTGACCATCGAGGCCGCGGCAGGGCAAACCCCGATCCTGGACGGCACCGGTCAGTCAGCTCCCGCCTTCGACGTCACCGCTCTGGGCGTGACCATTTCGGGCCTGACGATCCAGAACTTCTCCGGTTCGTCCGCCATTCTTGTCCAGCGCGGTGACTCACTCTCGCTCGTCGACGACATCATCGAGAAGAACCAGAACGCGAACGGCAACGGCGGCGGCATCTTTGATTCAGGCACGCTGAATTTGACCGGCAGCACCATCCTAGACAACACGGCGGCCAAGGGCGGCGGCATCTATATCGCCGGTGGTGTCGTCACGGTCTCCGGCGGCAAGATTGCGGGCAACTCCGCCGTCGGTGCGGCGGGGTGGACGGGCGGCACGCGTCAAACCGGTGGCCAGGGCGCCACGGCCACGGGAGGCGGAATCTTTGAATCGAGCGCCAACCTGACATTGAATAACGTCTCCATCAATTCCAACAGAGCGGTGGGCGGTCAGGGCGGTCAGGGCGGACATGGGAGCAGCGGAACCACCCCATCAGGCGCAGCCGCAACCGGAGCCGGGGCTGCGGGGGGCCGCGGTGGCGCGGGATTTGGCGGCGGGCTCTATATCACCGGTGGCACGGTGACCGTCTCGGGCGGCACGTTCGCCGCCAATTCCGCCGCCGGAGGCGCCGGTGGGCAGGGTGGCAATGGTGTCCTTGGTGCGGCCGGGACCAATGGCGCATCGGGAAGCGCCGGCCTTGGGTACGGAGGCGGCATCGATTTTCCAGGCGGCGGCTTGACGATCACCAACAGCACCGTCGCGGACAACTCAGCCGGCTCAGGAGGTGGCATCGCCGTCCCGAGCTGGTACTACGGCGCCGCAACGCTGACAGCGGTGAACGACACCATCGCCTACAACACCGCAACCAGCTCCGGCGGCGGGCTCGATCTGACAGACGCCACGGCCAATCTTTATAACACCATCGTCGCTCAGAACACCGATGCCTCCGGCGAAGGCGATATCGCGGGCACCGGGATCACTTCGAGCAGCTCGAACAACCTGGTCGGTGTCGACGAGACCGGCACGGTGAGCAGCTCGATCAATCCGATTCTGGTCGGTGCCGCCAACCCGGGCCTGGCCGCGGGACTGGCCAGTAACGGCGGCCCCACCGAGACCATCGCCCTCCTGAGCGGCAGCCTCGCCCTGGGCGCGGGAAGCAGCACCATACCGGGTGTCGACGTACCAACAATCGACGGGCGCGGGTTCACCCGGCCAGAGTACGCGACCGGCGTTGTCGACGTCGGGGCTTTCGAACAGCAGCCCGCGGCCACCAGGCCTCCCACCACGATCTACGTCAACTCGGCCAATACCTCGGGGACAGACAACGGTTCAACGCCGGCGACCGGCTATACGACAATCCAGGCCGCGATCAATGCCGCCGGTACCGGCAGCACGATTCTGGTGGAGACCGGCAACGGCTACAACGAATCCGACGTGGTTTCCGTGGCCAACCTGACGATCGAGGCCGATTTATCGCAGAATGCGGCGCCGGTCCTGGACGGCATCGGTCAGTCGGCTCCGGGCTTCGATGTCACCGCGGCCGGCGTGACCATCTCGGGCCTGACGATCGAGAACTTCTCGGGTTCGGCCGCCATCGATGTCGAGAGCGGTGCGTCGCTCACGCTCGCGACCGACATCATCGAGAATAACCAGAACACCGGCGGCAATGGCGGCGGCATCCACAATTCCGGCATGCTGAATATGACCGGCGACACCATCCGGGACAACTCGGCGGCCAATGGCGGCGGCATCTATAGCGCCGGTGGTGTCGTCACGATCTCCGGCGGCACGATTGCGGATAACTCCGCCATCGGTTCCGTGGGGATGACCGGCGCCGCGGGTCAAACCGGTGGCGCCGGCGGCAGTGGCATGGGAGGCGGAATCTTTGACTCGGGCGTCAAGTTGACGCTGAACAATGTCTCGATCAACTCCAACAGGGCCGTGGGCGGACAGGGCGGACAGGGCGGCAGCGGCTCCATCCCGGGCGCAGCCGGGGCCGCGGGAGGTTCCGGTGGTGCGGGATTTGGCGGCGGGCTGTTTATCGCCGCTGGCATCGTCGCGATCTCCGGAGGCACGTTCGCTGACGACGCCGCAGTCGGAGGCGTCGGCGGGCAGGGTGGCCAGGGTGCTGCTGGAGCCAGCGGCACAACGGCGAGCGCGGGTAGCCCCGGCGCATCCGGCTTGGGCTATGGCGGCGGCATCTCACTTGCCGGCGGCGGCTTGACGATCACCAACAGCACCCTCGCGGACAACTCAGCCAGCTCAGGCGGTGCCATCTGTGTCCAGAGCGGGCCCTACGGCTCCGCAACGCTCACGGCGACCAATGACACCATCGCCTACAACACCGTGACGGGCTCCGGCGGCGGGCTCGATGTGATGAGCGGCACGGCGGATCTTTATAACACCATCGTCGCCCTCAATGCCGATGCTTCCGGCGCCGACGATATCGCGGGCACGGGGATCACCTCGAACAGCGCGAACAACCTGGTCGGCGTTGACGAGACCGGCACGGTGATCGGCTCGGTCAATCCAATTCTGTTCGGGGCCGGCAACCCGGGGCTCGCGACAGGACTGGGGGGCAACGGCGGACCGACCGAGACCATCGCCCTCCTGACCGGCAGCCCCGCCTTGGGCGCGGGAAGCAGCACCATACAGGATGTCGATGTACCAACGATCGACGGGCGAGGCTTGCCCCGGCCGGAGTACGCGACCGGAGTTGTCGACATCGGGGCCTACGAACATCAGGTCGCGACCATCAACACCACGCTCTACGTCAACTCGGCCAATACCTCCGGGACTGACAACGGGTTATCGCCGGCGACCGGCTATACGACGATCCAGGCGGCCATCAATATCGCCGTCGCCGGCGACACGATCCTGGTCGAGACCGGCAACGGCTACAGCGAATCCGACGTCGTTTCCCTGCCCGATCTGACCATTGAGGCCGACCTGTCGCAGGGTGCGGCCCCGGTCCTCGTCGGCACCGGTCAGTCGGCTCCCGGCTTCGTTATCACCGAGGCCGACGTGACCATTTCGGGCCTGACGATCGAAGGCTTCTCGGGTTATTCCGCCATCGTTGTCCAGCGGGGTGCCTCGCTCAAGCTCGACGACGACGTCATCGCGGACAATTCGGCGGCTTTCGGCGGCGGGATCGACAGCGCCGGCAAGCTGACCTTGATCGACTGCGAGATTTCCAGGAACGACGCCACGGGCGCCGGGGGCGGCATTTATAACTCGGGTGGTACCGTCTCGAATCCGGGTGGTACCGTCTCGGTCTCCGGCGGCAGCATCGAGGGCAACACGGCAGCCTCAGGCGGAGGCGCGATTTATGTAGCGGGCGGCACACTGACCGTGACCGGCGTGACGATCTCGAACAACACGGCCGGCTCGGGCGGCGGCGGCATCGACAACGAGGGTGGCGACGTCACGATCTCCGGCGGCGCGATCTCGAGCAACGTCGCCGGCGCAAGCGGCGGCGGCATCTTTGGCCACTCGGGCGCGGTGCATGTGGCCGGAGCCATCATCCAGAGCAACGCGGCAGCGAGCGGCGGCGGAATCTATCAGGCGGGCGGGAGCTTGATCATCACGGACAGCACGCTCTGGCACAACACGGCCACCGTCGACGGCGGCGGCATCGACGACTCAGGCGGCGACGTCAAGATCTCCGGCGGCGCGCTCTCGGACAACGCCGCGGGCTCACGCGGCGGCGGCATCTTTGATCACTCGGCGACAGCGCAGGTGAAAGGCGGCTGCGCCATCGAGCTCAACTCGGCGATAAACGGTGGCGGCATCTATCTCTCGGGCGGGAGCTTGATCGTCACGGACAGCACTCTGTCGAACAACACCGCCTCGATCGACGGCGGCGGACTCGACGATAGCGCGGGCACCGTGCACGTGACCGGTGGTGCTATCCAGCTCAACTCGGCAGCCTCCGGCGGCGGCATCTATCAGGCGGGCGGAAGCTTGATCATCACGGACAATGTCCTCTCGCAAAACACCGCCACGTTCAACGGCGGCGGCATCTTTGACGGTGACGGCGCAATCACGATCGCCGGCGGCACGATCTCGAACAACGCCGCCGGCACCGACGGCGGCGGCCTCTACGATAGCGCGGGCGAGGCACAAGTCTCGGGCGCCGCCATAACGGGCAACACAGCGACGAACGGCGGCGGAATCTATCTTCAGAACGGCGCCTTGACGGTCGCGGGCAGCACCCTCTCGCAAAACATCGCCAGCATCGACGGCGGCGGCATCGTTGATGCCACGGGCAGGGTGCAAGTGGCCCTTGGCTGCACCATCCTACTCAACTCGGCGGCGAACGGCGGCGGTATCTATCTTGAGAACGGCACTTTGTCCATCGCGGACAGCACCCTGAGAGAGAACAACGCCAGCTCAGACGGCGGCGGGATTGACGACGCGGGCGGCCGTGTGACTCTTGGCGGCGGCGCGCTCTCGCAGAACTTCGCCGGGCGCGACGGCGGCGGCATCTACGAGGTCGGCGGCACGCTGAATGGGACCGGCGCCACCATCGTGGACAACTCGGCAGCGAGCGGCGGCGGCATCTACGTCACCCGTGGTGTCGTCACGGTCTCGGGCGGTGCCATCACCGGCAACTCCGCAAACGGAGCCGAGGGAACGATCGGCCAATCCGGCGGTAACGCGCTGGGAGGCGGAATCTTTGAGTCGAGCGGCGTCCTGAAGCTGATCGATGTCTCCGTCAACTCGAACAAGGCCGTGGGCGAAGGCGGCGGCCTTGCGTACGGCGGGGGTCTTTATCTTGGCGGCGGAATGCTGAACGTCACCGACAGCACGATCTCGAACAACATGGCCGGCAACTCGGGCGGCGGCCTCTACGACACTGCGGGCACGGTGCATGTGACCGGGGGCTCCATCCGGGACAACTCGGCGCCCTTTGGCGGCGGTCTCTACGTCGGCGGTAGCGGCAAGCTGACGATTACCGGCGGCGAGGTTGCCGGTAACGCCGCCGCGCTCGCCGGCGGCGGCATCTTTGATTCCGGTGGTGCCGTCTCGGTCTTCGCGGGCACCATCGAGCAGAACACCGCGGGAGCCGGCCAGGGCGGTGGCGGAGTTTTTGTCGGCGGCGGCACGCTGACCGTCACTCTCAGCACAATCTCGAACAACACGGCCGTGCTCGACGGCGGCGGCATCGATGAAGCGGGCGGCGCGGTCACGATCTCCGGCGGCGCGATCTCGAACAACGTCGCGGGTGCCGACGGAGGCGGCATCTACGAATCCGTTGGCGCTCTGCACGTGACCGGCGGCGCCATCCAGTCCAACTCGGCGGCGAACGGCGGCGGGATTTATCAGGCGGGCGGGAGCTTGATCGTCGCGGACAGCACCCTGTCGAGCAACACCGCCGCCATCGACGGCGGCGGCCTCTACGATAGCGCGGGTACCGTGCACGTGACCGGCGGTGCCATCCAGCTCAACTCGGCGGCGAGCGGCGGCGGGATCTATCAGTCTTACGGCACCTTGATCATCGCGGATAGCGCCCTCGCGCAGAACAGCGCGGGCAACGGTGGCGGCATCTACGCGGATGGCAAGGTCACGATCGCCGGCGGCACGCTCTCGAACAACCACGCCGCCACGAACGGCGGTGGCATGTACGAGGCCGCGGGCACGGTACACGTGACCGGCAGCACCATCCGGTCCAACTCGGCGGCCAGCGGCGGTGGCCTCTACCACGCCGGCGGTAGCTTGACCATCACGGGCGGAAACCTCGCGGACAACTCTGCCAGTCACGATGGTGGCGGCATTGACAACTCGCACGGCGTCGTCACGATCCACGGCGGCACGCTCTCGAACAACGTCGCCGGCGCAAGCGGCGGCGGCGTCTACGAAGCCGGGGGCACGGTGCATGCCACCGGCGCCACGATCCAGTCCAACGCGGCGGAGAGCGGCGGAGGCATCTATCTCGCCGGTGGTCTCGTCACCGTCTCCGAGGGCACGATCGCGGGCAACTCCGCCATCGGAACCGTTGGCGCCAACGCCATGGGCGGCGGAGTTTTTGACTCGGGCGGCAACTTGACGCTCTCCAACGTCTCGATCAACTCCAACAAAGCCGTGGGCGGCGTTGGCGAACAGGGGGCAAGCGGCTCCATCACCGCAGGCGGAGCCCCAGGCGCCGGGGGTACTGGCGGTATCGGCGGTTCGGCTTACGGCGGCGGTCTGTATATCGCCAGCGGTGCCGTCACGATCTCCGGCGTCACGATTGCGGACAACTCCGCCGTCGGAGGCGCCGGTGGACAGGGTGGCAGGGGTGCGACTGGAACTAATGGCGTAATGGCGAGCGCGGGTAATCCCGGCGCATCCGGCCTTGGCTTTGGCGGCGGCATCTCACTGCCGGGCGGCGGCTTGACGATCACCAACAGCACGCTCGCGGACAACTCAGCCAGCTCAGGCGGCGGCATCTCGGTCCAGAGCGGGCCCGATGGCTCCGGAACGCTCACGGCGATCAACGTTACCATCGCCTACAACACCGTCACCAACTCGGGCGGCGGCCTGGATGTGACGGGCGGCACGGCCACGCTTTATAACACCATCGTCGCCACGAACACCGATGCCTCCGGCGCCGACGATATCGCGGGCACGGGGATCACCTCGAACAGCTCGAACAACCTGGTGGGCGTAGACGAGAACCGGCACCGTGAGCAGCTCGATCAATCCGATTGTGTTCGGGCCCGGCAACCCGGGGCTGGCCGCCGGACTGGCGGGCAACGGCGGCCCGACGGAGACAATCGCACTGTTGATCGGCAGTCCCGCCGTGGACGCCGGAAGCACCACCATACCGGGAATCGACGTACCAACCACCGACCAGCGCGGCTTCCCGCGGCAAGACTACGCCGCCGGAGCTGTCTTCATCGGGGCCTACCAGCAGCCGCTCGCGATCTACGTCAACTCGGCCAATACCTCCGGGACTGACGATGGATTCACGGCGGCCACCGGCTATTTGACGATCCAGGCCGCCATCAAGGCCGCCGTCGCGGGCGACACGATCCTGGTCGAGACCGGCACCGGCTACGACGAATCCGATTCCGTTTCGGTCCCCGACCTGACCATCGAGGCCGACGCATCGCAGGGTGCGACCCCAGTCCTCTATGGCACCGGTCTGTCGGCTTCCGGTTTCGACATCACCGCGGCCGACGTGACCATCTCGGGCCTGACCATCGAAGACTTCTCGGGTTACTCCGCCATCGTTGTCCAGCGTGGTGCCTCGCTCACGCTCAAGGGCGACGTCATTACTGACAACTCGGCGGCCTCCGGCGGTGGCATCTTCAACGCCGGCAAGCTGGCCTTGATCGACAGCGAGATTTCGGGCAACAACGCCACGGGCGCCGGGGGCGGCATATATAACTCGGGTGGTACCGTCTCGAATCCGGGTGGCACCGTCTCGGTCTCTCGCGGCAGCATCGAGGGCAACACGGCAGGCAAGGGCGGTGGCGCGATTTTTGTTGCGGGCGGGACGCTGACCGTCACCGGCGGCACGATCTCGAACAACACCGCCGCCAGCGGCGGCGGGATCGACAACGAGGGTGGCAAAGTCACGATCTCCGGCGGTGCGATCTCGAATAACAGCGCGGGCAAGAGCGGTGGCGGCATCTACGATCACTCAGGCGCGGTGCACGTGACCGCCGGTTGCACCATAAAGGGCAACAAAGCCGGCAACGATGGCGGCGGGATCTATCTTCAGAGCGGCACCCTGACCATCACCAGCAGCGGGCTTTCGCAGAACGGCGCCGACTTCGGCGGCGGCATCTTTAACTCGGACGGCCTGGTGCGGATCGAGGGCGGAGAGATCTCGAACAACTTTGCCATCACGAATGGCGGCGGAATCTTCAACGCCGGGGGACAAGTCACGATCTCCGGCGGAGCGATCTCGAGCAATGCAGCCTACACCGACGGCGGCGGCATCTTTAATCAATCGGGCACGGTGCATGTCAACAGCAACTGCGCTGTCACGAACAACCGATCCCAAAATGGCTACGGCGGCGGAATCTTTCAGGCGGGCGGGAGCTTGACCATCACGGGCAGCGCCGTCTCGGGCAACACCGCTTACCACGACGGCGGCGGCATCTCGCTTGCGGGCGGTGACTTGACGATCATCAACAGCACACTCGCGGATAACTCAGCCAGCTCAGGCGGTGCCATCTGCGTGCAGAGCGGGCCTGTCGGCCCCGGAACGCTCACGGCGATCAACGACACCATTGAGGACAATTCGGCGGCCCGAGGCGGCGGCATCTTTAACGCCGGCAAGCTGTCAATTGTCGACAGCGAGGTTTCGAGCAACAACGCCACCAGCGCCGGGGGCGGCATCTATGACTCGGGTGGTACCGTCTCGGTCTCCGGCGGCAGCATCGAGAGCAACACGGCAGCCTCAGGCGGCGGCGCGATCTTTGTGGCGGGCGGCACGCTGACCGTCACCGGCGGCACGATCTCGAACAACACCGCCGCCAGCGGCGGTGGCATCGACAACGCGGGCGGCAAGGTCACGATCTCCGGCGGCGCGATCTCGAACAACACCGTCGGCGCAAGCGGCGGCGGCATCTATGATCAATCAGGCGCGGTGCATGTGACCGCAGGTTGCACAATCCAGGGCAACAAAGCCGGCATCGATGGCGGCGGGATCTATCTTCAGAGCGGCACCCTGACCATCACCAACAGCGGGCTTTCGCAGAACGGCGCCGACTTCGGCGGCGGCATCTTTAACTTGGGCGGCTTGGTACAGATCGACGGCGGAGAGATCTCGAACAACTACGCCGACTCGAATGGCGGCGGAATCTTCAACGCCGGGGGCGAGCTCACGATCTCCGGCGGAGCGATCTCGAGCAATGCAGCCTATACCTACGGCGGCGGCATCTTTAATCAATCGGGCACGGTGCACGTCAACAGCAACTGCGCTCACGAACAACGCAGCCCACTTTGGGTCCGGCGGCGGAATCTACCAGGCGGGCGGGAGCTTGACCATCACGGGCAGCACCCTCTCGGGCAACTCCGCTCTGGTCGACGGCGGCGGCATTGCTCTTCCGGGCGGCGACATGACGATCATCAACAGCACGCTCGCGGACAACTCGGCCAGCTCCGGCGGCGCCATCTCCGTCCAGAGCGGGCCCAATGGCTCCGGAACGCTTACGGCGATCAACGACACCATCGCCTACAACACGGCAACCAGCTCCGGCGGCGGGCTGGATATTATTGACGGCACGGCCACCCTCTATAACACAATCGTCGCGCTCGACACCGATGCCTCCGGCGCAGGTGATATCGCGGGCACGGGAATCGCCTCGGACAGCTCGAACAACCTGGTCGGCGTTGACGAGAACCGGTACGGTGACGGGCTCGATCAATCCGATTCTGTTCGGGCCCGGCAACCCGGGGCTGGCTGCGAGACTGGCCGGCAACGGCGGCCCGACCGAGACGATCGCCCTACTGCCGGGCAGTCCCGCCTTGGGCGCGGGAAGCAGCACCATAACCGGTGTCGACGTACCAACCACCGACCAGCGCGGACTCATCCGGCCAGAGCATGGGTTCGGCGTCGTCGACTTCGGCGCCTATGAATACCAGCCCACAATCTACGTCAACTCGGCCAATACATCCGGGACTGACAACGGGGCAACCCCGGCCACCGGCTTCACGACGATCCAGGCCGCCATCCGTGTGGCCGGCGACGGCAGCACGATCCTGGTGGAAACCGGCAACGGCTACGACGAATCCGATGTCGTTTCCGTGCCCGACCTGACGATCGAGGCCGACGCATCGCAGGGTGCGACCCCCGTCCTGGACGGCACCCTTCTGTCGGCTTCCCGCTTCGACGGCACCGGTCTGTCGGGTTCCGGCTTCGACGTCACCGCGGCCGACGTGACCATCTCGGGCCTGACCATCAAAAACTTCTCGGGTTACTCCGCCATCGTTGTCCAGCGTGGTGCCTCGCTCACGCTCGACGGCGACGTCATCACGGACAATTCGGCAGCCTCCGGCGGCGGCATCTTTAACGCCGGCAAGCTGAGCTTGATCGACAGCGAGATTTCCAGCAACAACGCCACGGGCGCCGGGGGCGGCATATATAACTCGGGTGGTACCGTCTCGAATCCGGGTGGTACCGTCTCGGTCTCCGGCGGCAGCATCGAGAGCAACACGGCAGCCTCGGGCGGCGGAATCTACCAGGCGGGCGGGAGCTTGACCATCACGGGCAGCATTGTCTCGGGCAACACCTCATACCTCGACGGCGGCGGCATCGCCGCCTTCGGAGGCACAGTCGCGATCTCGGGCGGCACGTTTGCATCCGATGGCACCGGCGTGCTGGTGAGCGGCTCCGCGACTTCAGCGCTTATCAGCGGCGCCTCGATCATCGACAACACGACCGGCATTCTGGTCGAGAACGGCGCAAGCGCGACGATCACCAACGACACGATTCAAACCGACACGACCGGCGTCCTGGTGGGCTCTGGCCCGGGCGACACCAGCACGGCGACAATCAACGACAACGACTTCACGGGCGACACCACGGGTGTGGACGACATCCAGTCAAGCGGGTCGATCGATGCCACACAGAACTGGTGGGGCAGCTTGCATGGTCCGACGACGTCGGCCAACCCCGGCGGCGATGGCGCGGGCGTGTCGGGCAATGTTAGCTTCACGCCGTGGATCGGCGTCTTTACACCCGGCACGGGCTCTGGCTTCAATCCCACCGTGTCTGCCTACTACGCGGTGCCGACCGAGCTGGTCTTCGTGCCCGAGCCCTCATCCACGGCCAGCTTCGGCGTCACTTTCGCCCAGCAGCCAGAACTCGTGGCCGAGGACTCTAGCGGCAACCTCGGCATCAATTTCGACAGCAGCACCGTGCCCGGTTCGCAGGTGGATCTCACGCTGAGCGCGGGGCCATACCTCGGTACGCTTTCGGGCACGAACCCGCTCGATGCGTCAGGCGGCATCGTCACCTTCACCGATTTGAGCATCAATGACGCCGGCGTGTACCATCTGGTCGCTTCGGCCTTGCCGTCGGGCAATCCCTGGAGCAATCTGATCACCGGCGGCGCGACCAGCACATCGATCACCATCAACCAGATCAAGCCCACGGTGAGCGTCACCGACGCGAGCAATTTCTACAACGGATCGCCCTTTGCGGCCAGCGCCACCATCACCCCCAACGACGGCTTACCCTCGAACGAATTGGATGGGGTCCCGCTCACTTACACCTATTACGTCGGTATCGGGAACGGCGGCACCGATCTCGGAAGCAGGGCTCCGAAGGATGCTGGAACCTACACGGTCTACGCCAGCTACGCCGGGACGACCAACTACGCTTCCGCGAGTAACTATACCACTTTCACAATCACCCCGGCGACCCTGACGATCACGGCGACGACCGACAGCAGGGTCTATAACGGGCTCACCACCTCGTCGCAGACTCCGGCCTACCAGGTCAGCGGTGAGCCTGCCAACAAGCTGTACGGCGGCGACACGCTGACAGGATTGACGCAGGCGTTCGCCTCGAAGAACGTCCTGGGCACCCTCGGCAGCACGCTGGTTGTGCAGTCGGGTTACACCGTCACCGACGGCGTCAGCGGGGCCGACTACAACGTCGTCCTCCAGACCGCCGCCGGAACCATCATCAAGGCCGGGCTCTCGATCACGGCCGCGACCAACAGCAAGGTCTATGACGCGACCACGTCAGCGGCGGCGTTGCCCACGATTACTTCGGGCGCGGTGATGCCTGGTGACACGGCGAGCTTCACTGACACATACAGCACGAAGAATGTGGGGACGGGGTTGACGCTGACTCCCGCCGGGGTGGTGAGTGACGGCAACTCCGGCAACAATTACTCGTACACGTACGTTACGGTCTCGACCGGAGTAATCACGTCGCGGGCGCTGGTTGTGACGGCGTTGGCCAACAGCAAGACCTATGACGGGACAACCGGGGCGGTGACGATTCCCAAGATCACCTCGGGTGTCATTCAAGGCACTGACACGCCGAACTTCACCGAGATTTACAGCACCAGGAACGTGGGCACGGGGTTGACGCTGACTCCGGCCGGAACGGTGAGCGACGGCTTCTCCGGTAACGACTACAGCTACACGTTCATTCCAGTCTCGACCGCCACGATCTCGGCGCGGCGCTCACGATCACCGCGGTGACCAACACCAAGGTCCAGGACGGAACGACCTCGGCTACGGCAATTCCGACGATCACGGTTGGCAGCGTCGCCCTTGGTGATACGGCGAACTTTATCGAGACCTACAACACCTCGAGCCCGGGCACGGGACTCACGCTCACGCCCAGCGGCACGGTCACCGACGGAAACTCGGGACACAACTACACCTACAATTTCGTCTCCGTCTCGACGGGCGTGATCACGGCGACCGGTGCGTCGGCGGTCTTCGTTAACAGCGACACCTCGACGAAGGGGAACTGGATCAACGTCTACGGATCGGATGGGTATACCCTGGTCGGCAGCAGCGTGGTCAATCCGGCCCATGCCACGATCGCGCCGGCCGGCGAGCAGGAATACACGTGGTCGACCCCGTCGCCTTCAACCCAGCAGGCGCTCGAGGTACCGCCGTCGGGGGCGAGTCGTGTTGCGGCTGTCTGGTATTCGGCCACGAGCTTCACGGTCGATGTGAACGTGGCCACGGGCCAGGAGTACAACCTCGAGCTCTATCTGCTTGACTACGACACCTCGGGGCGTGCGGAGACGGTGACGCTGTCCGACGCCAATACGAGTGCGGTGCTGAATACGCAGAGTGTGTCGAATTTCGCGAGCGGAGAGTATCTGACCTGGGCGATATCGGGGAACGTGCTGATCACGTTCACGCGGACGGCCGGCCCCAATGCGGTGCTGAACGGACTATTCTTCGATCCCACGACGACTTTGCCACCTCCGCCGCCACCACCACCTCCGCCACCTCCACCACCTGGTTCGGCCACGGCGAGTTTTGTCGGCTCCGATACCTCGACGAAGGGCAACTGGATCAATGTCTTCGGATCCGACGGCTATCAATTGGTCGCCAGCAGCGTGGTTAATCCGGCCCATGCCACGATCGCGCCGGCCGGCGAGCAGGAATACACGTGGTCGACCCCGTCGCCGTCAACCCAGCAGGCGCTCGAGGTACCGCCGTCCGGGACGAGTCGTGTTGCGGCTGTCTGGGATTCGGCCACGAGCTTCACGGTCGATGTGAACGTGGCCTCCGGCCAGGATTACAACCTCGAGCTCTATTTCCTTGACTACGACACGTCGGGCCGTGCGGAGACTGTGACGCTCTCCGACGCCAATACAAGTGCGGTGCTGAACACGCAGAGTGTGTCGAATTTCGCGAGCGGAGAGTATCTGACCTGGGCGATATCGGGGAACGTGCTGATCACGTTCACGCGGACGGCCGGCCCCAATGCGGTGCTGAACGGACTATTCTTCGATCCCACGACGACTTTGCCACCTCCGCCGCCGCCGCCACCTCCGCCACCTCCGCCACCTGGTTCGGCCACGGCGAGTTTTGTCGGCTCCGATACCTCGACGAAGGGGAACTGGATCAACGTCTACGGATTGGATGGGTATAGCCTGGTCGCCAGCAGCGTGGTTAATCCGGCCCATGCCACGATCGCGCCGGCCGGCGAGCAGGAATACACGTGGTCGACCCCGTCGCCGTCAACCCAGCAGGCGCTCGAGGTACCGCCGTCCGGGACGAGTCGTGTTGCGGCTGTCTGGTATTCGGCCACAAGCTTCACGGTCGATGTGAACGTGGCCCCGGGCCAGGAGTACAACCTCGAGCTCTATCTGCTTGACTACGACACCTCGGGGCGTGCGGAGACAGTGACGCTGTCCGACGCCAATACGAGTGCGGTGCTGAATACGCAGAGTGTGTCGAATTTCGCGAGCGGAGAGTATCTGACCTGGGCGATATCGGGGAACGTGCTGATCACGTTCACGCGGACGGCCGGCCCCAATGCGGTGCTGAACGGACTATTCTTCGATCCCACGACGACTTTGCCACCTCCGCCGCCGCCGCCACCTCCGCCACCTCCGCCTCCTGGTTCGGCCACGGCGAGTTTTGTCGGCTCCGATACATCGACTCAGGGGAACTGGATCAACGTCTACGGATTGGATGGGTATACCCTGGTCGCCAGCAGCGTGGTCAATCCGGCGCATGCCACGATCACGCCGTCGGGGGAGTCGGAATACACTTGGTCGACGCCGTCGCCGTCAACCCGGCAGGCGCTTCAGGTACCGCCGTCCGGGACGAGTCGTGTTGCGGCTGTCTGGGATTCGGCCACGAGCTTCACGGTCGATGTGAACGTGGCCTCCGGCCAGGCTTACAACCTCGAGCTCTATTTCCTTGACTACGACGCGTCGCACCGCGCGGAGACTGTGACGCTCTCCGACGCCAATACGAGTGCCGTGCTGAATACGCAGAGTGTGTCGAATTTCGCGAGTGGAGAGTATCTGACCTGGACGATATCGGGGAACGTGCTGATCACGTTCACGCGGACGGCCGGCCCCAATGCAGTGCTGAGCGGGCTGTTCTTCGATCCCGACCCGCCGCCTCTATCCGAAACAATGAGCGCCCTTGCCGCTACGTCGTTCCAGGGGCAAGGCAACGGATCGAGCTCGAGCTCTCCGGGTCGTGCGGCAACGGCTCAATCGGATGTTTCCGCTGCGAGCGTGCATCCCTCGAGTTCGTTGGCGAGCAGCCTGGCGGCGGTCGACGAAGCGCTCTCAAGTGCACTCAATCGCCCTGTCAACGATCGGATCGGCGGATTCCGTCTGGATGATGTCGCGGTGGCGCCGGCTGCGAATGCCACCGATGTGTTTGGGCAGTTGGTCTATGACCTGGCGCTCGAACAAACGGCCGGCAAGTCGAAGGGCCGGAAATCCCTTTTGGGATAGATCCGGCGGAATGGCGGATCGCCGCATGCGGAGCCCGGAACGGAGCACTCCGCAGCGCGGGGTTCCGCGCCTCACGAAGCCGAGTTTGGCGGGATCTTTCCGCGCGAACGATGATTGGATAGTCTGGTCTGGCGAGTCCGCTCGGATGCGTTCGAATCGCCGTACGCGTCGAGCAAGCGGGGGCTGTACGGCCCGGTGATCACCGGGCGGCCACTGAACCGCGCGGCCGCGCGAGGTGTCCAGCCCGAGACGATTCTTGGTCCGCCCGGGTCTCGCCCAGGAGTTCTTTTCGATGAGTGATGGTTCATTGCTCTTCATCCCGCGCGGCTTTCGCGCCAGCGGCGTGACGGCCGGTCTGAAGGCTTCGGGATCGCCCGACCTTGCCGTGCTGGCTTCGGACGGGCTTGCTTCGGCCGCCGGCGCGTTCACGCTCAACCGGATCTGTGCAGCGCCGGTGAAATGGTGCCGTGATCGGCTGCCGGCCGACGACGTCCGGGCGGTGGTGATCAACTCGGGCAACGCCAATGCCGCGACCGGCGAAGAGGGGCTCGAGAACGCCCGGCGCACGGCTGCGAAGGCCGCGTCGCGGCTGGGCTGCCGGAGCGAGCAGGTTCTGGTTGCCTCGACCGGAGTCATCGGGCACCAGCTTCCCATGGACAGGATCGAAGCCGGGGTCGAGCAAGCTATTGACGCCCTGGGGGCCGGCCCCGAGTCATTCCAGGCCGCCTCGGGCGCCATCATGACGACCGACACGCGCCCCAAGGTCGTCTCTCTCCGCCAAACAATCGGGGGCCGGGAGGTGACCGTGCTGGGTATAGCCAAAGGGGCCGCCATGATCGGTCCGCGGATGGCGACGATGCTTGCCTTCCTCCTGACCGACGCCCCGGTCTGGGCCAACGACCTCTCCGGCATCCTCCTCCCCTCGGTCGATCGTTCGTTCAACTGCATCTCGGTCGAGGGGCACGCTAGCACCAACGACACGGTCCTTCTGCTCTCGAGCACAGCCACCTCCGAGCCGATCTTGCGAGGCGACGATGTGGCGGCGTTCGCCGCGATGGTGCGCACTACGTGCGAGCAGCTTGCCTGCGCGATCGCCAATGACGGTGAGGGCGCCACGCATTTCATCACGATTGACGTCCATGGATGCGAGTCATTCGATGACGCGCGCGCAATCGCCCGGGCCGTCGCCGACAGCCCGCTCGTGAAGACAGCGATCCACGGCGCCGACCCGAACTGGGGCCGCATCGTCTCGGCCGCCGGCTACGCCGGCGTCTCGTTCCGCGAGGAAGACCTGTCGCTCTCGATTAACAACGTATCGGTTTATGAAGATGGGATGCCAGCCACATTTGATGCCGAGGCCTTGTCGAAAGCAATCAAGGCCGATCGCAACGTGTCGCTGCGCCTGCGGCTCAAATCGGGCGCCGAGTCGGTGCGGTTCTGGACGTGTGACCTTACGGCGGAATACATTAGACTCAATGCGGATTATACGACGTGAGGTCACGATGAATGATCGCTGGATTCGATTCACCTCATTCAGCGCTCTCGCCTTGTGGATTTTATCAACCGCTGCGGGTTGTGATGGCGGTCCCAGGCCGCCTTCGGGGTCGGTGGTCGTCGTGAGATCCCATGATCGGGGGCTGAGCACGGACGAAGCGGCGATCATCGTGATATTGGGGAAACAGTTCGGCAAGGAACCGGGAGAGATTCAGTCGTCGACTTCGCTCAAGGACCTCGGAGCCGACGAGCTCGACCTCGTCGAGGTCGTGATGGAGCTGGAGGAAGAGTTTCACGTCTCGATCGCGGATGGTGCGGTCGAAAAGGCCGCCGGAACGGCGACAATGAACAGCATGCTCAAGGCCCTCACGCCTCCCAAGCTCGCAGCGCTCGTCGAGGAGGCGCGGCACACACCGAAGACGGTGGCAACACCCCGGCCAAAGGGTGTTTCCGGAGAGGCTGGAACAAATCGCGCCAAACCCGCGCCTTGAGCCTCAGTTGCTATCGATCGAGGCCGATTGTGATGACGCAGATGCTTGTTCTTGCCGCTTGCGTCTACCTTTCTTTGCTCACGGCGACGACTTACCTCACACGCGCCGGCACGCGGCGGATTGCCGGCGCCCTTGCCGGCGGCACGGTAATCGCGCTCGTTTCAAACGGAGGCAGCCGCGATGGGAGAACATGAGGACTCCGATCGCCGGCAAGACTCCCCCGGCGTTGCGGAACACCGCTATGCGCGCGGCCGCGGCATCGGGTATCAGGTCGCTATGGCTCTCTGTCTTGTCCTCATCGGTTGGTGCGTGGCCGCAGCTCAGTTGGGATTTGGGCCGAGCGGTTTCACGCTGCTCATGGTTGTGCTGTTCCCCGGGCTCTTTCCGGCGGGTTTTCTTTGTCTGGTCTTGTATGGATACTGGAGCGACTATCGTTCGGAGCAGGAGAAGGGAATCGCGGCGCCGCGAATTCAATTCAATATCTCGCATTTACTCTGGCTGGTACTTGTGGTGGCGCTTGTCTGTGCGCTTGTTGTTTTTGTGCTGCGGGGGCTGAGTGAGGTTTAGCGTTCGCTCAAAGCGGACCCTAGCCGGCCCGTCGGGCTAGTGGGCCCGTTCCAGCTCGAACCGGATCGTGACGGTTTCTCCCGCGGTGAGCATTGCCCGCTTCTCCTCGTGCGTCTCCTTGTAACCGGATGATTCAGGAACGAATCCGAGGGCGAAAACGCCGGCGCCGGGGGGACGACGGCGCGAAGCCGGCCGTTCTTGTCGGTTCTGGGGTTGTCAATGTAGCCGGTGCGACTCTGAACTTGCCAGCGCGAGCCCTTGTTGCCGTCCATTTCGCTCCAAAAGGTGAGGCCGGGGATACCTTCGCCCGTCTGGGAATCGAAGGCCTCCAGGACCAGGACGCAGCCTGTGTTCACGCGCAATTCGAGCGACTGCTGCGCCGGCGCGGGTGCGACATTGAAGGTCGACATGGTGCGAATGCAGTCGGCGCCATTCTCGCTCGGGTCAGCCATGATGTTGTAGGCGCCGGGCGGCAGGCGGAGGGAGAGCTTGCCTTGGGCGTCGGACAATCCCCAGCCTCCATAACCGCTCGCCGAAAACCCCTGGCTCGCGGAAACGCGCATGCCGGCCGCGGGCCGGCCGGTGCTTGCGACGATGGTTCGAATGTCAATTCGACGGGTGGCGATCACGGTGAGATTGAGGTCTCCGGTCGCGACGGGCGGCCGCTCCCGCCCGACGATTCTTCCGAGGGGGTAATCGAACGCGGACGTGGGGCGGGTCGTCGTTGCCGCGTGAAGACTCAGTCGCGCGTAGTCAGGATGCTCGAAATGGATCCAGAAGCCAACTTCTTGCGGAAGGCCTTTGAAAGCAAACCGCCCGCCCGGGCCGGTTGTCGCCGCCGTCAGAGCCTCGGGCGCGCTATGGATCGCCCAGAACTCCCGGAAGTTGTGATGCGACTCCCTGTGCTGGGTGTCGAGATAATCGCAACTGTCGATACGAATGGTCGCGCCGGGCACCGGACGTCCGGATTCATCAACGACTCGTCCACTCATCGTCGCGGGGGCCGTGAATACCAGGTCCATGACGATCGGCTCTCCGAGGAACAGGCCGTAATCCTCGCCGCCCGCGACGTTTTGATTGGCAGGGCGCGGAAAATAAGGTCGCATGCCGTGCCATGCGAAGCCGCGGCCGGGGGCGGTGCCGTAGACCTGGAGCGTACCTTGCGACGGATTGCCATCCTGATCGCGGCGCACCGGCAGTTGAGCGTCGTGGAAGGCGAACACGCCATTGGGTCCGCTGATTGCCGTGCCGAGGGGTGCGTCGGCGCCATTGGTCGAGACCAGGTAGATCGTCGCGCCGGCGACCGACTTGCCGGTCGAGTCCGTGGCACGCCCGGTCACCGTGATCGGTGTCTTCAATTCGGGTGGGCCAGCTTTTTCGTCCGGCGCGGTTTTCTTCGGCTGCTTGGGCGTCTCTTTACTCTGCGTTGCACCCTTTGGCCCGGTCTGGTAAGCAGACTGGCGGGAAATCGCCGAAATCGTCGGCGTCCCAGATGTCGTGTCGAAAGAAAAAGCCATCACCGAGCACGCTCCGGCGAAGATGATGAGCGGTATGGCCCAACTCAACTTTGCAAGGACCATGGTTCGATTCGCGCTTCGGAAGAGCGCCAGAACATTTGCCGAGGCGGCGGCGAAGAGCGGTCGACCTCGCAGTAATTGGAGCGCGACGGCTGCGGTGGAGCTCACCCATGCTCCGGAGACGGGAATCGTTGCGGCGCTGCTGGTGAGCTCGCCCGTCGCAAGCGCGGCAGCAGGCGCCAGGCCGCGCCGGATCAACCGATGGCGCAGCCGCTCGCGACCGCGGTAGAGCCTCGTTTCAAGGGTGCGCTCGGGACAACCGAGAGCCTGTGCCGCTTGTTCGTGCGTGTTGCCTTCAAGATCGCACAGCACGATCGGGATCCGGTAGCGGTCCGGGAGCCGCCCCAGCTCCTCATACAATTCGGACCAATCCCGCGGTGGCTCGTGGCCGGCGGAATCCGTGGGGCGGGCGGCGGCGATCGCTTCAGAATACCTGCGCTCGAGCCGGCGCCGTCTAACGGAATCACGGCGGGCGCGGGCGGCGATCCGGCGGGCGGTACCAAATAGCCAGTTGGCCAGCGCCTCGCGCCGGCGGATCAGGCGTGCGCGCTGGGCGAGGATCAAGAACGTGGCCTGCGCCGCGTCCTGCGCGTCTTGAACGTCTCCCGTCACGTTGCGGCAAATGCGCAGGACCATCGGCGCGTACCTGTGCACCAGGGCGGTGAAAGCCACTTCGGCGATCGCGTCGTGATGAACAAATCGACCCAAGAGCTCGGTGTCGTCGAGCGCGGCGACCGTGCCCGCATCCCACAGTGTCTGGATTTGCCGGGTCACTCCGGCTGAAGCCGCGTTGGCCATCGGTTACTCCCATCCGGTCATCTGGACCGTATGATACAAGTAGCCTTTCACGGAGGAAAGTCCCTCAAGAATCTTTGCCGGCGAGGTAGGTCGGTGCGATCGTCAGCGTTCGAGTGAGGTCGAACTCATGCGCGTGTCCGGCCGTGGATTCACCACCTGGCAGATGATGGAGATGGTCGTGGCGGTCGCGATTTTGTCGACGGCGGTCACGTTTCCACCGACCGCGCCGGCTATCTTTGGATTCGCCGGCGCGTTGATTGCGCACTTCGTTCATCTTCGAAGTGGGCACTACCGGCTGGGGTTCGTGGCCGTTGGATTTGGCATCGGGGCGGCGATCGGGATCCTGTACTTCCATGCGGCGGATCCCGAGGCGTGGGAGGCGAGAGCATTCGTGGCCGACATGATCGTGCCGTCGATCCTCACCACGCTCGTACTGCTCGGCGTTCATCACCGTAAGCAGCGATCGGCTCGGCGCGGCGTCCAACAGCGCGGCTGAAGGCGAAGTGCGGCGAACGCTGATGGAGACCAGCCGCCAGTTGAACAATCGCTCGGATTGAGCGATCATTCACGCGGTCAGCTCCTCAAGATCATCGCGGAAGCAGGTCGTCCGGATGAAGAGAGCTCTCCTCAGCAGAGCGACCGGTGACCTCGCTCGATTCGCCTGGCTGCCAGGAGTCGAGGAGTTGATCGCGGCGCGGCGTCAACCCGCCGGTACTCGAGACCGACGCTCGGTTCGCCAGCCCTTCCGATTCACGATTCGAGGAATCATGAAAGCGGTTGTGATCGTCGCCCTGGCGGCTTGGTCGTGCAGGATGCTGTCGATCTCGGTTCGGTACAGCGAACGGGCGCGACAGTATGAGTGGATGTTCAGGTATTACATGGTGCGCGGACCACAACCCTGGCCCTCGGAGCTTCCCGATCCGTCAGACCCGCGAGACCGTTGGGCGGTCGAGATGTCCCGAAAGTACCGGCATGCTGCCGAATTCCCCTGGATGCCGGTTGAATCCGATCGGCCGCCGCCAGACTGAATCGATCTGATACGTGTGCGCACGGCCAACAGGGTTTTTGTAGAATCACGTCCCTCGCTCGCCCAGAACGCTGGCTCTATCCCGTATTTGCTGCTTTAATATTCGGCGCGTTCGGTACGAAGAACCTTTAATGAAGCGGGTGCCGGGTCGGCGTGCTTTCTTCCTTACCAGCTTGATCAGGGTCGTTGCTGATGAAGAAATCGCTCAAGACATTTGCACTGCTGGGAAGCGGATTGATCATCCTGAGCTGCACGCTCGTGGTGATCAACCAGACGGCCGGAGTCGTGCAGCTTGCCAAGGAGGTGCATCCCACCTTCGGCACGGCCACGCTCTGGGTTCTGCTGACCGTCTACGCCGGGACCATCGGCGTGCCTCTGGTCATGATCCTGCGCATGCCGAAGCCGCTCGTGCCACCTTCGGCTGAGTCGGGCCCCGAATTCGAGGAACACCTCACCCAATTGCGCAACCGACTGGCGAGCAACCCCCAGCTTCAGCTCGAGACCGTCGGGCCGGTCGATCGCCGGAAGGTCGAGGATGCGATCTGCGCTCTGGATGCGGAAGCCGACACCCTGATCAAGCAGACGGCGACAACCGTGTTTATCACGACGGCGGTCTCCCAGAGCGGGCGGCTGGATGCGCTTCTCGTCTTGAGCGCTCAATCACGCATGGTCTGGAAGATCGCGCAACTTTACTATCAGCGGCCGTCGCTCAGGGATCTTACCCATCTTTACGCCAATGTGGCCGCCACTTCTCTGCTCGCTGGTGAGCTCGACGATCTGGAGCTGCATCAGATGATTCAGCCGGTCGTGGCCGGAACGGTCGGGGCCGTGGGGGGTGCAATTCCGGGCTTCCAGGTTTTCACGACCATCCTGGTGAACTCCCTCATGAGCGGAAGTACGAACGCATTCTTGACCCTACGGATCGGGATGGTCGCCAAGGAGTACTGCGGATCGCTGGTCGCCGAGCCGCGGCGCAAATGCGCCGGGCCGCCACGGCCCAGGCGGCCCGTTTGCTTTCGGGAATCGTCAAGGACAGTGGAGCGCGGGTGCGCGAGGCGATCTGGCGCGAGATCAAGACCAAGATCCCGCGACCGTGGCCGCTCAGCAAGAAAGGCCAGCCCGAGGCCGTGTGAAAGAAATGCATACGCTAGAGTCCGAGCGGCTGTTGCTCAGGATGTGGAGCGAGTCGGATCTGGATGCGTATGCCGAGATGTGTGCCGATGCGGAGGTCATGCGTTACCTCGGCGACGGGCAAACGCTCACTCGCGCCGAAGCGTGGCGGCACATGGCCTTCATCGTCGGCCACTGGCATTTGCGCGGATTCGGCCTCTGGGCGGTCGAGGAGCGGCGCAGCGGGCAGCTCGCCGGCAGAGTAGGCTGCTGGCAGCCGGAAGGCTGGCCAGGGTTCGAGATTGGCTGGGCCCTGCGCAGGCGATTTTGGGGCAAGGGTTACGCGACCGAGGCCGCGCTCCTCACGATCGATTTCGCCTTCAATCGTCTTGGTAAGGATCGCGTCATCAGCCTGATTCAGCCAGGAAACGGCAACTCGATCGCGGTTGCAGTGCGGCTGGGGATGAGCCTGCAAGGCGACGTCGACCTCATGGGGCGGCGCGTACTCAAGTACGCCCTAGACCGCGGACCGCGGTCTGATGAGTGACACCTGAAGGAGTGCTTTCGCATCCCGGGCGCGCGACATTTCAAAAAATACGACAATTTCAAAAATTCGGTCTACCCGTCTCAATTGTCGCTTGATTATACTAATCCACGGTTGGAAACCGAATGAGTGCGTGTTGTGGTTTTCCGCCGCAATGATTCACTTGCCTCTCTCGCATTTCCACCGCAGGTCCTCCGGTCGGCCTGTTGCGATTCGACCCGGAACGTGATTCAAGGGGGGATCGAATCCCCCGCTTCAGGAGATTGATGGTGGGTAAGAAACTGTACGTCGGAAACCTCACTTACCGGGTGAGCAGTTCCGATCTCGAGCAACTGTTCTCCCAGTTCGGCAGCGTTGAGAGCGCGGAGGTCATTGCCGACCGCGACACAGGCAGGAGCAAGGGTTTCGGGTTCGTGGAGATGAGCAACGAGACCGAGGCGCGATCGGCGATCGACGCCTTGAATGAGCAGGAGCATGATGGCCGTCGACTGACCGTCAACGAGGCCCGGCCTCGCGAGCCCCGTCCCGGGGGCGGTGGTGGCGGCGGCGGTGGCTGGCGTGGTGGTGGAGGCGGCGGCGGCGCTGGAGGCGGTGGTGGTCGAGGCCGCTCTGGCGGTGGTGGCGGCTACGACAGCCGGCGCTATTGATCAGCAGTTGACTTTAGCGCCATCGGTCGATCAATCGATCAACATATCCCCAAGCCAGCGGGTTCCGGTTCCGGCTTCCGCTGGCGTCTTTCGCGGTGCCGACTTCCGGCGAGCGATGTGAGTAAGACACGATGGCGCGTCTGGTTGCGTAGCGTCCATCGGGCGCAGTGACAAACCTGAACTTGTCCCCATTGACACGCGCGTGGCCAGCGGTCGTGTCTCTCGTTGCGTGCGCAAGGCCTCGTAGCGCGCAACGTCAGTGCGGGCTCGGTGCAACCCAACGTGAACCGCGTGCAGGCCGTGCTTGCACGCATCCTACGCTGGGCTCACCGCTAGTCGCTTTATTTTGCTTAACTTTCCGTCTTGCGATTCGCAGCGGCGAGCGGGCGGAGCACGGCCAGCATCGTGTTCAGATGGGCGAGCCGGGGGCCGAATCGGTCGACGAAATCGCTCAGGGAGAAGTCTCCTTCGAGCAGGTTTTCGTGGTTGTCGTCGACGTAGTTCGCCAGCTCGCTCATGAGCGAGGCGTGCACCTGCTCGAGCTTGCCCAGCGTTTCCTTGCAGGTCTCGAGGATCGACTCGTGGCCGGCCTGCCAGCGTTCGAGCTCGGAGGCCTGGCGGGCGCGCTGTTCGCGGTTGACCTGGAGCAATTCACGCGAGATTTCGAGCTGCTGGCGCTGCATGTCGAGTTGCTGGCGCTGCACCTCAAGCGTTTGACTCTGCAGGTTGGCCAGGAGGTGGAGCAATAGAATCGGGTCGTTGGGGTTGGCAATCGCACCGGTGGGATTCTGCCCCGTCGGGGAGACCTCCATGCGATAGGTCCAGGCCGGGGCTGGGGGGGACGGGTTTTCTCGCGTGGACACAACCTGCCTCCTTCGCTTGTTCCGCTATGGAACCGCGGTGAATCTCCGCATGGGAGCTCGTCGAGGTCTGGCTGCGGGCCCCGACAACGGATTCATTCTACGCCAGGCCGCCCTCCCGGCAAAGGCCATTGAGGGCAGTTTCCATGAATACGACCAATCCAGGCGAGTCGTTCACTTCGATTTCAATCCGCCCCGGAGCCATTCATTCGAGCGGATAGATCGGTTCGGCATCGGGCATCGTATGGACAAAAGCATCGGGCAAGGCATCGACGATGTCACCGGCAATCAAGCCTGTTTCTCCATTCTGATCGCGGGCGATGTCGCCGGCAACTCCGTGGATGAACACACCGAGCTGCGCCGCCTCGAACGCCGGGAGTTTCTGAGCCAAGAGCGCGGCGATCACGCCCGTGAGAACATCGCCGGCCCCGCCGGTAGCCATCCCGGGGTTCCCTGTTGTGTTCACGTAATACCTCTTTCCATCGGACACCACTGTGCCTAAGCCTTTGAGAACGACCACCAATGGCTCGGCCTGCCCCGCGAACGCAGCAGTCCGAACGATTCGCTCGGCTTGAACGGTCGCGACGGGCAAGCCGGAAAGCCGGGCAAATTCGCCAGGATGGGGAGTTAGTACAACCGGCTTTTTCGATCCAGACAGGATCTGCGTCTGGCCGACCAGGGCGTTCAATCCGTCGGCGTCGATCACGAGGGGCTTGTCCGATTCGGCGATCAAGAACGGGATGAGGGCTCGAATGCCCGGCGATTGGCCGAGCCCGGGGCCGACCGCGATGACCGTTGCCGGCTCGATCAATTGCTTGAGAACCGGTTGCGCAGCGGCGAAGTCGATGCAGCCGGCCAAATCGCACGGGAGTGGATGGGTCATGTACGACGGCTCGAAGCTCGCGACGGTGGGGTTGACCTCCTCAGGCGTGGCGACGCGGACGAGACCGGCGCCGGATCGCAGCGCGCCGCGCCACACAGGGCGGCGGCGCCGGCCATGCCGCGGGACCCGGCGATGACGAGGACGTGCCCGTATCGTCCTTTGTGGCTATCGCGCGGCGCGGGCCCAGGACGGGAACGGCTTCAATGGCTTCGAGGGGATTGTTCATTTCTTGCGCATCCGATCGGTGTTTTACCTCACGTTGCCGGCGGTGGGGCTGACGCCGCGCGCCTGGGCCATGCGGTGCGCGATCAGGCTGGCGACGTGTCCGCCACTGAAGCCGGCGTCGATATTCACCACCACTACGTTTGATGCGCAGCTATTGAGCATGCCCAGGAGCGCGGCCACTCCGTGGAAGTGGGCGCCGTAGCCGATGCTGGTCGGGACGGCGATGACAGGGCAATCGACCAGCCCGCCGACCACGCTGGGCAGCGCGCCTTCCATGCCCGCGACGACAACCAAGGCATCGGCGGAAGCGAGGCGCTCGAGCTGGTGCAGCAGGCGATGAAGCCCGGCAACGCCGACATCCGCGACCAGCGTCACGTCGCAGTTCCAGGCTTCGGCTGTGACCTTCGCTTCCTCGGCCACCGGCAGGTCGCTCGTGCCGGCCGTGACGATCACGACCTTCCCCAGCTTGGGCTCGGCGTCGCGCTTGCCGCGAATGCGGAAGGTGCGCCCCAGCGGGTTGTGCTCGCCTGCCGGAAAGACGTTGATCAGGTGCAGCGCGGCCTGGGGATCGAGCCGCGTGACCAGCCCGCCTTCGCCGTGTGCGTCGAGCGTGCGCAGGATGCCTTCGATCTGCGGGGCCGTCTTGCCCTGGCCGAAGACAACCTCGGGAAATCCGCACCGCACTGCCCGATGCAGGTCGACCTTGGCGAATTCCCCGGCGTCTTGAAAGGGCTGAATCCGAATTTGATGCAAGGCCTGATCGGGAGCCAGCCGGCCGTCGCGCACAGATTCGAGCAACTGCTTGAGATGGTGAGAATCCAAGTGCGGCCCCTGGACGTTGAGTGTCGCTCGACCTACCGAGCTTCCGGAGTGAGAGTTGCCGGCGCCGTCACCGGCGGCGCCCGGCGGAAATCCGATTCAACCGAGATTCCCTTGTAACCGCAGGGATCGTCAACCGCAACCGATTTGAGCTTTCGCGCACACTCTTGCGCGTGGTAAACTGGCCGACGAGAGAAATCGGACTGGCTCGATCGGTGGAAAAAAAGCGGTCGCGATCAACGGGCGCACGGGGGAGGCCATTAAACGGCTTTCCGCGCCGAGAGGATAGTTGAGGCGATGGCGGGCAGCACGTCGACAGCGCGAGCCTCGGATTCCGCCGCCGCACCGAAGGTTCCGATCGCGCGGCCGCCGGAGCGCGCGGCCAAGCCCGCGGCACCCGACGTCGACCTTGCCGAGCCACTGGAGCCGCGACCGTCGATCCTCGACTGGGAATACTGGACGCCGGAGGTGCGCAAGGGCTGGGCCGGCTCGCTCGCGGGGCATGTGCTTCTGCTCGTCGTTCTGGGCTGCTGGTATTTCGCGCCGCGACTGGATGGGCCGGCCACGTTTGACTCCCGGCTCGCCGGCTCGCCCAACGGTGTATTCGAAAGCGACCAGTTGACCGGCGGGCTCAACACGCCTCTGGCGATGCCCGCTGCGCCCGAGGTTGCGGCCGAGCCCGCGCTCATGTCGCCAACGCTTGCGCCCCTCGAGCCTCGCGAGCCTCGACCACGCGATCAAGGCGGCCGGCGCCAAGGATCCCAGCGCGAGCGGGGGCCACGCGAATTCCAACCCCGGTGCAGGCGACGGCGACGGCTTCGGCCTGGCCCGGTTCGGAGAAGGCGGCGAGGTGATCCGGGGCGTCCAGGTGAAAGTCGGTGACCCGCAGTTCACCTTGATCTGGAATTCCGACAACGTCGACCTCGACCTGCACGTGCTCGAGCCCGGCGGTAAGGAGATCTTCTGGGAGAGCCCCAAGGGAAACCTGGGCGGCGAGCTGGATGTGGACAACACCAGGGGATACGGCCCCGAAAACGTATACTGGCTCGTTGACACAGACGGACCAGGCTCGGAAAAAGTGAAAGGCCCCGGCCCACCCGGAATCTATAAGTGGTACGTCGTTTACTGGGGCGGATTCGGCGGGATCGCCAAACCAACCCACTGGCAAGTGCGCGTGAAGCACAACGGCCAGGTGCAGGTGCATCACGGCAAGTTCAGCGCGCTCAACGAGCGAAGCAAGATCTACACGCTCAAAGTCGACCCGCCGCCCGGAGGGAAGCCGGTGATTCCGGCACTGCCGGATCCGGACGGGGGACGGTGAACTTTATTGATAGGCGTCGGACTGACTGCATCCGGCAGGCGTGTCAGGCGGCTTGACTGGACCATCATAGCGGCGGAGCGCACCGATTACCCGCGAGACGTTCGCAGCCGTGGGCTTTTTCGGCTGCGCCGGCACCGGCGGATCGGAGACCGTCACGGCCCGGGCGACACCCAAGGCCGCCGCGACACCGGCGATGATGCCCATGAGCGAACGAATCCGGAACTGCCAGCGTGCCGGCGCCGGCTCTGGCGCGGGCTCACTGTCGAAGAGGAAAAGCGTTCCATTGGGCTTCTTGTAGGCGACGCCGCAGATTTCTGGTTGCCGTGAGTTGAGCAGTGCTGCCGCTTCGCTCGGGTTCATCGCCGTGAGATCGTAGACGTGCTTGCCGCAGGATTCGCAATGGCGCCTGCGGTTGTCGCCGCGCATTTGACCCCAATCCACGGAACACGGATTGGGGATCGTCATCTGCCGGAGGATTTCGTTTGCATCCATCGGCGGCTCCCTCGGTTGAGTGGAGACGGCTTATTCGCGGAATGGCGCGCGGCTTCCTCAGTCGTGCGTATACGCCGAATCGATCTTGATGCGCGCCAAAACCACGGTCTGACGACCACGGTCACCGTCGCCGCCGAGCGCCATTATCCCTAGCGGCTGCCGTGAATGCAACGCGCTTGGGAACGCTGCTCAAGTGCGCGACTGGCTCGTGATTCGGTTGAGACCGGGACGCTATTTTCGCCGAGCCAAAGGCGACACTCGCTCAACTGCGTGTTTTGCCGGTGATGCGCTTGAGACCGGGATGGTGCTGCGTCAAAAAGTCTTCCGCCATCTTGAGCGACGCTTCCATGCCCCCTTCCGACGCGCAGATCGTGTGCTCCACGTCGCCGCTTGAGCCACTCGATTCGGCTCGCGCGTCGGAGAGCGTGATGATGCTCGCCACAGCTGAGCCCGGTGAGGCGCCCGGATTGGCCACAACCAGGTAATGGTACCACTTCTTGTGATGCTCGACGCTTTCGCCGTCCTCGCCGTAATACGTGAGCGTACAGCGCAATGGCATAATGCTCATTCTCCCGTTCGAGCGCGGGCCAGGTTACTCAGTCGCACGAAAACCTGACCAGACCCTTACGCACTCGACATGCCAATCTTAGGTCGCAAATTGCCGAAGTCTACAGTCTACGCGAGTTGGTCACCGGCGTGACGCGCCTTGCGCCGCCGGGAGCGGAGGATGTGCGCCGCCCGCGATGAAGGCGAGGGCAGCGGCCGGCACGCCGGCGAGCACCAGCAGAGACAGCCGCTGGCGCAGCTTCATTCTCTCGTGGTAGTAGTCGGGAACCGACTTCGCTGGCAGACTCGGCGGCGGCGATTCGACGTAACCTCCCCAAAATTCAGGGTCTGTGTCGGGATGTCGGCCTGCGTTCAGACGCTCGAGCATGAACGCCGTACGAGCTTCCTGCCAGGCGTCAGCCTCAGCGCGAAGATTTGCAAAGGCCGGGTCAAGCAACCGGTCGCTTTCCACGAAGTCTGGCCTCGGCAAGCGGTCTTTCAGGGCTGCACCCTTGGGTGCATCCGGCAACATCGAGTTTTTGCCAGCGTCGATCAATTCGCGGCAGCGCAGCCAGGCCAGGTAGGCTAGCGAATTTCGCCCGCCATCGCGGTCTTGCTTGAAGCCGAGCGTGTCGTGCTGCAAGGCGACATTCAACGCATGGAAGATGTCGACGCTTTCCCAAGCATTGCCGAGCACGACCAAGCCCGCCAGGCCGCGAACAGCGTCATCGGCCGTTTTCGGATCCTCCATCTCCCCGATCGGGTTCGGGGTCAATCCCAGCAGACTGGGCAAATACTGATCGCCTGAGGAGGTCGGCGGGTCGATAATCCACTCGATCACCTTCAACTGGTATTTCTCCCGGCCGAAATGGGCGTTCGGATTGATCGCAATCGCCGCGGCGATCTCCTCGCGCGAGCGCCTGACGTCGTCGAGTTTGGTTCGATCGCCACCGCCCCGCACCCAGCGATGCACGAGGAACGTCCCCAGATTGGCATGATAGCGGTAGAGGTGTTCTTTGAAATCGGGCGATTTCGGGTCGAGCCGATCGAGCGCTTGCTTCTTTTTATCCATCCACGCGATCGCCTCGTCGCCGCGGCCGAGGCGGTCGCAGGCGACACCGGCATCGTCGTAGTCGGCCAGGTCGTCGGGTTGGGTTTTCAAGTGGGTAGTGACGCGATCGAGCCGCATCCGATAGTAAAGCGGCGGGTTTCTGGGAAACCGACCCGTGAGCACCGCGACAACCTCGGGCAATCCCTTGGCCTCATCCGACGGCGTGTCACGGTCCCAGAGACAAGCGGCGACGGTGAGGGGGAAACCCAGGAGCAGGGCGAGCACCGTGAGGGTGCGCTTCATGGGTGCGATCCTGACGGCGAAGGGGTTGGGTCGGTGGTTGGGGGCGAGTCTAGGCACGCTTCGGGGTCGAGTACTTCGTCCGGGTCGGTGTCGGAGCATTGCGCTGCACTGCCGGAATACGCCGACCGCACTCGGATTGCGCCGGCGAACCTCACCGGCGAGTTTGTGAGGAAACGGATCATCCCGAACAAGGGCGCCAGGCACGCGATGAAAGCCATCAGACCGCCAATCTTGAACTGCCAGGGGTTCGAGAGGCGGGATAGCCTCGGTTGGCGATCGGAAGTGAGAAGCGCCCCGTCGGGTCGTCGCGTGACGAGCCCGCAAATCTCGGGGCCGTCACTCTTCTTGATGAGTGCGACGACCTCATCCGCGGTCATGGCCGCCAGGTTGTGCACGTTCTTGCCGCAGAGGTCGCAATGGCGCGTACGCCCGTCGCCGCGCATCCGCCGCCATTCCTGAGGGCAGGGGACCGGGATCGTGACTTGCGCGAGATATTCCTCGTTGTTCATTTTGCAGGCCCCTCGGGGGAACAGGAACGACGTGATCCGAGTTTGCACTGCCAGGCAGATTGTGACAAAAGTCGTAGGTAAGTGCCAGAGCGGTTGGCCGAATTGTGTGGCAACATTCCGTTGGCTCGATGTAGCAGGCACACTCCGTGTGCCGCCCGCCAATTTGCGCGGACGAAGCGTTCGTGACCGACGAGCCACATTCCACGCGAGAGTCCTACTCGCTCGACAGCATGCGTCGATGTTTCCGGTTACGGCACACGGAGTGTGCCTACTACAGAAGATCGTTGTGGCCGATCAGCCGAACTCACAGGTGCGGCCCAGGGGTTCAGCGAGCTTGCGAAGCTGCAGAAGGAGCTGCTCGAAACGATCGAAATCGAGGGATTGAGCGCCGTCGGAGAGGGCCCGATCGGGGCTCGGATGAACTTCGATCAGCAGGCCGTCGGCACCGGAGGCCAGAGCGGCCAGGGCCATCGGTGGTACGTAGTCGCGCTTGCCGGTGCCGTGGCTGGGGTCGACCAGAATCGGCAAGTGCGAGAGTGCCTTGGCCGGCGGGATCACCGAGAGGTCCAGCGTGTTGCGGCTGTGGTCCGAGAACGTTCGCACGCCGCGCTCACACAGAATGACGTTGTAATTCCCGCCGGAAAGCAAGTATTCGGCGGACATCAGCCATTCCTCGAGCGTCGCCGACATCCCGCGCTTGAGGACCACCGGCTGCCGCGCACGCGCAACCCGCCGCAGCAAGCTGAAGTTCTGCATGTTGCGGGCGCCGATTTGAATGATATCGGCGACAGCCTCGACCGCGTCGGCGTTTTCGGTGTCCATGAGCTCGGTGACGACGGCGATCCCGGTTTTCTGCCGTGCTCGCTGCAGGATTTCGAGGCCCTCGAGCCCCAGACCTTGAAAGGCGTAGGGGCTGGTGCGCGGCTTGAACGCGCCGCGCGCAGGAAACGGATGCCGTGGGCCATCAGCCACTCGGCCGTGCGGAGTAGCGTCGCCTCGTCCTCGACCGAGCACGGGCCGGCAATGATCGTAAACGTGCTCCCGCCGAAGGTGCCGTGATCCGTGCGCACGATCGTGTCGTGGCCGCGCATCTCGCGGCTGGCGAGCTTGTACGGCTTGGTGACGCGGAGCAGCTCGTGGACGCCGGGCAAGACCTCGATCGTGCGGGGATCAACGGCGCCCGTGTTTCCGGTGATTCCGATCGCGGTGCGGGTGGCGCCGGGCATCGGGTGCGGCGTCAGCCCCATTCTCCGGATCGATTCCAGCACGGCCTCGATCTCTTCAGGGCTCGACTGGCTCTTCATCACGACCAGCATGATCGTTTTCCCTTTCCCTTTCACTCGACTCGACGCTTCAAACCGACTTCGTTATAATTTTCACAGAGTACCGTTCACATTCTGTTCTTGCAGGCAACCCGTCGAGTCTGCAATCGATTCGCATGAGTTAACCTGGACTGAGCCGTTCGGGTTTGAGGTGGACATGGCGAGTACGCTACGGGAAGAACTTGCGTCGCTCAAGATCGATCGTCCCAACTCGATCAAAGCCGCTCGGAACGGTCGTGGCAAGCCATCGCCGCGCCGGGGCGGCGGGGTACTGCGGCTGATCTCGTGGATGCTGTGGATGCTTCCGCTCGGACTTTTGGGCGCCGCGGGCGTGTACGGATATCGCCAGTATGACCAGATGCGATCGCGTGCGGAGGTGACAATCTGCGCGCGTCTCGGCGAAGACCTGGGCGGAGGCATCGACGCTGCTCGATGCGACGGGTTACTTGAAGTCGCGGTATCAGGCGACAATCGGCACCAAGATCGCCGGCAGAGTCGAGGAGATGCGGGTGATCGAAGGCGACAAGGTCAAGAAGGGGGATACGCTCGCCGTCATCGAGCACAACGATTTGAAGGCGATGCTGGCTTCGCGGCAAGCGCAGGCGGAGCGGACGGCGGCCGAGCTCGACGAAGAACGGGCCGATCTCTGGGCCAAGGAGCGGGAAGACTACCGGGTAACCCGGCTTTACAACCAGAAGAAGGCAACCGCCGAGGAATACGAGAAAGCGCAGGCCGAGCACAAGAAAGCGACGGCCCGAGTGGCTGCGCTCGAAGCGGCTGTCAAGCTCGTGAAGTCGAATACCGACGAGATCAAGGCGACGATCTTCACGATGCACCTGTATGCTCCGTTTGACGGAACGGTCGTCGAGAAGCAGGGCGAGGTCGGAGAGATCATCTCGCCCACGTCGATGAGCTCGTCGCTGGGCCGGTCGGCCGTCGTGACGATTGCCGACTTGAGGCACATGGACGTCGAGACGGATATTTCGGAGGGGCACTTGTGGCGGATTGCGCTCGGCCAGCCGGCGTCGGTTTCGGTCTCGGCGATTCCGTCGAAGCGATACCGCGGCCGGCTGCGCCAGGTCTTGCCGATGAGCGACCGAACTCGCAAGACGCTCAAGGTGAAAGTGGAGATCCTCGATCCCGACGACAACCTGTTCCCCGAGCTCGCCGCGAAGGTTTATTTCCTGCCCAGTGAGTCAGCCAACAGTCCGGCTGCCAGCAAGACGTTTCTGTTCGTGAACAAGGCAGCGGTGTTCAACGACAGCGGCCACGATTACGTCTGGTTGGTTCAAAAGGACAACATCGTGCGCAAGAACGAGGTCCAGATTGCGAATAGCACCGAAGACCTGGCGCGGGTCGAGTCGGGGCTCAAGCTCGACGACTCGGTTGTCTTGAACCCACCCAAAACGTTGCGAGATTACGATAAGGTGAGGGTCAAGGAATAGGATCGAGAACAAAGGGTTGGGGCTCCATGGCGGAAATGCCTTCGATTGTTTTGCGCGGGGTGGACAAGGAATACCACCGCGACGCGTTTCGCATCCCGGTGCTGACCGACCTCGATTTGACGATCGAGGAAGGCGAGTTCCTGGCGCTCATGGGCCCGTCGGGATCGGGCAAGACCACGCTTCTCAACTTGATTGCCGGGCTCGATCGCGCGACGGCCGGTGAGGTGATCGTGCACGGGCAGGACTTGGGCGAGCTCTCCGAGAGCGAGATCACCCGCTGGCGGGCCAACAACGTCGGCTTCATTTTTCAGACTTATAATCTTATCCCCGTGCTGACGGCGCTCGAGAACGTCGAGCTGCCGCTGTTGCTGACGCACCTTTCCCGGCGCAAGCGGCGTGAAAATGTGGCGACAGCGCTTCGGATCGTCGGGCTCACCGGCCGCGAGCATCATTATCCGCGGCAGCTTTCCGGCGGTCAGGAGCAGCGGGTGGCGATTGCGAGAGCGATTGTCACCGACCCTTACCTTCTGGTAGCGGACGAGCCGACCGGCGATCTTGACCGCGCCACCGGCAGCGAGATCCTCGAGCTACTGGTGCAGCTCAATCGCGAGTTCCGGAAGACGATCGTGATGGTGACGCACGACCCGCTGGCCGCGCAGCGTGCCAGCATGACGCTGCATCTTGACAAGGGCCGGCTGGTTGACGAGGTGATTCCGGAGGGCCAGGTGCCGACGGCCAAATGAAGTACTTCACCTACATCTTTCGCAACGCCCGGCGCAATCCGGTGCGATCGCTCTTGACGATCGCCTCGACGGCGATCTGCCTCTGCTTGATGATGATCCTGCTCTCGTTCTTCGCGATCAGCGACGAGGCCAATTCCTCGACAAGGATCTACAACCGGATCGCCGCGCTCAACGCCAACGGCTTCGCCGGGATGATCCCGATCGCGCGGGTGAACGAGATCGCCGAGCTGGACGGAGTGCTTGCCGTCACGCCTTTTAACTGGGTCGGCGGCAAATATAAAGATCGGCCGATGCCGTTTGCGCAGTTTGCGATCGACCCCAAGACGATCTTCACCGTCATGAGCGAGTTCACGGTGCCGGAGGCAGAGCTCAAAGCATTCCAGGAAAACATGGACGGCTGCGCGATCGGCAGAAAACTGGCCGATGAGGAGAAGCTTTCCGTTGGCGATACTCTGCCGATTGCGAGGGCGACCTACCCGGTTGACTTGAATCTGACGATCCGGGCGATTTACGACGGGCCGTCGAATCGCGACCTGCGGATGTGCCTGCTGCGCTGGGACTACTTCGACGAGCTGCTCAAGAAGGCGGTCTTCAGCTCCGGCGGCGCGCTGCGTCCGGCGAGCGCGCGCGTTTCGGGGAACGCGGGCATGATCTTCATTCGGTGCAATTCGGCCAACGAGATGGCGCCGCTTTGCAAGCAGATCGACGACATGTACCGCAACAGCGAGTTTCCGACGCGAACGCAGACGGAAGAAGCGTTCGGCAAGATGTTCGAGGAAATGCTGGGCGACATGAGGGGGATGATTCGCGTGATCAGCCTGGCCGTGATTTTCTCCCTGCTCTGTGTCGCGGCCAATTCGATGGCGATGTCGATGCGCGAGCGGACGAGCGAAGTCGCCGTGCTCAAGGCGATCGGCTTCACCCGCCCGCTGATCCTCTTCATGGTCTTGACCGAGGCCGTGCTGGTGGCGGGGGCAGGGGGGGTGCTCGGGGCGCTGGGATCGAAGGCGTTCTGCGATGTCGTTGATTTATCCAAGTACTCCGGCGGCTTTCTGCCTTTCTACTACGTGCCGTGGAACATTGCGCTTCAGGGCCTGGCGATCTCGCTGCTCGTCGGGCTGGCGAGCGGCTTCTACCCGGCCGTGCGGGCAGCGAATCTTCACGTGATCGATGGTCTACGGAGGGTGATCTGAGCTGCCATGATCCCGCTCAAATACAACGTTCGCAACCTGCAGGTGCGCTGGAAGACGACGGTGATGACCACGCTGGGGACGGGGCTGGTCGTCTGGTCGTCGTGCATCCTGTTCGGTCTGGTGGAAGGGCTCGAGCACAGCCTGAAGATCTCGGGCGACCCGCTTGACTTGATCGTGATGCGCAAGGGCTCGGTGACAGAGACCACGGGCGGCTTCGAGACCTCGAAGGCCGACGATCTGCTGGTCTTGCCAGGGATTGAGAAGGACAAGGACGGCAATCCGATCGCCGCTGAGGAACTGCTGAACATCCCGATCGCCCAGCGCCAGAACGGGACGACCACGAACATCATCGTGCGCGGGGTGCAGCCGGCGTCGCGGGCTCTGCGTCCCCAATTCAAGATCATCGCCGGCCGGGATTTCCAGACCGGCAAGGAAGAATGCATCGTCAGCCAGAAGATGTCGGCGCGGTTCAAGGGCGCACAGGTCGGCGGCACCCTGGATTTCGGGCCAAAGGAAAAATACACGGTTGTGGGGATCTTCACCGCCGGAGGCAGCGCGGCCGAGAGCGAGGTGTGGGCCGATTTCGACGACGTGGTGAGAAACACGGGCGCGACGGCTCGGTCTCGTGCGTGCAACTCCGGCGCAGGGGCCCGCTGAACGCACCAAGCTCATCGAAACGATCGACAAGGATGAACGCTTCAAGCTGGCGGCGATACCCGAATCGACGTATTTCGAGACCCAGACCAGCTCGAGTCTCTTCTTGAAGGGAGCGGGCACGCTGATCGCGGTGCTCCTCACATTTGGTGCCATGTTTGCGTCGGCGAACACGATGTTTGCCGCGGTGGCCACCCGCACTCGCGAGATCGGTACGATGCGGGCGCTTGGGTTTTCACAATTTGACGTTTTGATCAGTTTCTTGGGCGAGTCGATCTTGCTCTGTGCCCTGGGCGGGGCCGCGGGGCTGCTGGCGACGCTGCCGCTCAATGCACTGACCTATGAAACGAGCGATTTCAACAGCTTTGCCTCGGTGACGGTGTCATTCCGGTTCGGGCCGCTGGTGATGGGCGTTGCCCTGATCATGACGCTCGTGATGGGGCTCTTCGGCGGCATGCTTCCGGCGGTTCGCGCGGTGCGGCTCGATGTGATCAGTGCGCTGCGGGAGTTGTAGATTCCGGGTCATCCCCGATGCACCACGAGCTCCACAGTCGCGCCTGCAACGCGGAACTTCGACTGTTGAAACCCGGTCGCCGGCACGTCCACCTGCACGTGCAACCGGTGTTTTTCCTGATCGATCTCGATCGCATTGCCCATGATGCGATGCGGCAGCGTGACGCCGGCGGCTTTCACGAGTACCGGCTCGATCTTTTCGATCGACGCCCAGCTTGGAGGAAGATCGATGACGATCAAGGCGCGGTCATTGAAGGGCGCTCGTGAATTGAGGTCGTTCCAGTAGGTGTCGGTGAGACTCGTCTTCAGGGAAATGCTAGCGAGTGTCGCAGTCACCCGAATCTCATCGCCTTTCTCTTGCGCGATAATCGTGAACGGCGCGGGGGCGAAGGCGTCGCATGGGACCAGTGCCGGGTCGCCGAAAAGAACCCGCGCGGCAGTGCCCTTGAGCATGAAATCGGCGGGTCGCCACCGGGGCGGCGCCATGCCGGCCCTCAGTTGCTCGAACTCTGGCATCTTGCCGCCGGCCGCGACGACGATGCCATCATAAGTACTCTTGATCACATCACCAACGGAGCCGCCGCGATAGGAGAGATACTCCATCTCCTGGTACACCGGCATTCCGTGGTCGGGATGCAGGGCCGCGAGATAGGCGATCGCATTGCTGTCGAGCATCTTCAGGCAAAAACTCTCATCCGGGGCAACCACCTTGCCAGCGACCTCGGTACCGATCCGGTCATACCAGCGGCCGGTTACCCCGGTGAAGCAAGCGCCGTTGAACACGATGCATGGGGCCAGCGTGAGCTTCGGAATCTGAGACGCGGTGAGACCGTCATCAATCCGATCGGGATGTCCGTGGCCACCGAAGTGCACGACTCCAGCGCCGTCCAGGCTGCCGAGCTGGCGATCGCTGAAAGAGCCCTTGCCGTGGAAGATCGAGCGGGAACTGAATCGTGGCTCGAGCGCGGGGACCATATCCGAGCGGGGAACGGTATTGAAATATGCCTGGTCTCCCATTTCCGGCGGGCCGAGGTCGTCGACCAGGGCGCCCGGAACGCGTTAACGGGCGTGCTCGAGGATGACGATCGTCTGGTTCCGGGGGAGCGAGTCGCGCGTGATCTCGATCGACGTTGCTCCGGCGCGTTCGACGGGGTGCTGGCCATGACGGCCAGGAATTCTTCGAGCGGTGCAATCTTCAGGTTGATCCTGGGAGTCTTGAAGTGCATCGGAATCACGACGCGGGCCCCGATGTCATGCAAGAGCGGCGGCAGATCGGCCAGAGCGATCGTGGGTGGGCCGCCGGCGGCGGCCAGCACGATGTCGGCGCCGCGGATCTGGGCCACCTCGGATTTCGAGAGCGTGTGACCCAGGTCGCCCAGGAAGACGAGGTGCAGATCCCTCGGCGCAGAAATAAACGATGGTCACTTCGTCTTCGGGCAAGCCGCGCGGGCGTCTCGAAAACGTGGATCGCCTGAAACCTGATGCCGCGAAAGACCCAGCCTTCTCGCGGCAGCTCGAGAGCCCGCATGGTCTCAAACGGAGGCACGATCTGGCCGAGATGGCTGTGATAGCGGTCGTTTTCGTGGCTCACGACGACGAGATCCGCGGGCTCGGCAATCGGCTCGTAGCCGCCAGAGTCCGGAGATCGATACGGGTCGAGGATGATCCGCGAGCCCTCGGTTTCGATCAGGAATGCCGCGTGGCCGTACCAGGTGATGAGCAAGCGGGGACCTCCCAGAAGGGAAAACACCAGCATACCGCGAGCCGGTGTGTTAGGATATCCGCCCGAGCGGACGGAGTGGCCGGCGGTTTGCGCTCGAGTGCGCGCGAGTAGCCGGACTGTTTCGCCAGGCCGTGGTTTGAGTCACCAATCGAGGAGAACACCATGCTTAGCCGCCGCAAGATCCTCGCAATGGGCGCCTTTGCGAGTGCGGGTGCCGTTTCGTCGCAACTGGCCGCCGGCGCTCGCCCGCTGCTCGCCGCGCCGGAGAATTCCGACACGAATCCTGACGGGACCTGGCTGACCTACGCGGTCAACGTCGAGATGACCTGGGGCAGGCTGCCGTTCCTCGATCGACTGCGCAAGGTGAAGGAGGCTGGGTTCTCGCACTACGAGTTCTGGCCGTGGCGGAACAAGGATATCGATGCGATCGTGTCGCTCAACCGGGAGCTCGGGCTCGTTCCAGCTCAGTTCTCGGCGTCGCCGGTCAAGGGGTTCGGACACGGCATCACCAATCCCGACCCGGCGCGGCGCGAGGAATTCGAGGAAGAAATTCGCAGCGCGGTGCCGGTCGCCAAGAAACTGGGGGTCAAAAAGATCTGCGTCGTGGCCGGCGAAGAGACCGCTGGCGCATCCCGCGACGAGCAAACTCAGGCCGTGGTAACGGCGCTCAAGTCGGGTGCCAAGATCCTCGAGCCGGAGGGCATCACCATCATCCTCGAGCCGCTGAACGTGCTGGTGGATCACCCGCGGCAGCTCGTCGTCCATTCGGCGCATGCGGCGAGCATACTCAAGGCGGTGGGCTCACCGAACGTCAAGATGCTCTTCGACATCTACCACCAGCAGATCAGCGAGGGTAACCTGTCGGGCAACATTCGTAAATATCATGATTTGATTGGCTATTACCAGCTTGCCGACCACCCCGGCCGCCATGAGCCTACGACGGGGGAAATCAACTACGCGTTTGTGCTGCGGACGATCCACGACGTTGGCTATACCGGCGAGATCGGCATGGAGATGAGCCCCAAGGGCGATCCGATGGCCGCGTTCAAGGCGATGCGTGAGGTCGACGCCCAGGCGAGAAGCGGCGCGGCTTGAAATGTGCGTGTCGCCTGTGCCGCGAGCCACGTGGCGTGCGCAGTGCGAATCAGCCCTTGTACACGGCGGCCGCTGCATTCGGGATTGACGGGAATGGGCAAGGTACTCGCAGCGCGGCACGACTTTGTTCTCGCGATCGATCGATCAGGAGTTCGCACGCGGCTGGGTCTGGCTGAAAGACCACCCTGAGCTGCTGCTGGTCGGGCTCGGCGGCTGTCTGCGTCTCTTCGTCTATGCGAGGAACCACGGTTTCTGCTTTGATGAACGATCGTTGTGGGGGAACATCGCCGGGTCGCCGATCTACGCGTTTTCGAGTGAGTACTCGGCCGATCAGCTCGCCCCATTCGGCTTCATGATCCTGGAGCGAGCGCTTGTAGCTCTGTTCGGCGTTTACCGGCCGGTCGGCCGATTGATCCCGCTGCTCGCCGGGCTCTTTGCGCTCTTCTTGTTTCGGCCGCTGGCGCTCAAGGTTCTCCCCAGGGGTGCGGCGCTCGTGGCTCTCTCGCTGTTTGCGCTTTCGGACGACTTGATCTATTATTCGAGTGAGGTGAAACAGTATTCGCTTGACGTCGCGATTGCCGTGGCAATGGCGCTCGCGACGGTGAATACGATCGGCCGGCCGATCACGGGCCGGACTTGCTGCGGGATGGCAATCCTTGCGGTCGCTTCGCCGTGGTTCTCCTTTCCCGCAGTGTTCATCATTGCGGGCTGCGGAATGGCCCTGATCTCGCGCTGTCTCGTCTCCGGGCGACTGCGTGATGCGGCCCTCTGGTGCATGGTGGGGATGGCGTGGGGCTTGAGCTTCATCGCGGCTTATAAGTATTCACATGCCATGCTCAGCACACATACGTCGATGTACCAGTTCTGGGATTTTGCTTTTTTGCCGATCTGGCCGCTGCCGATGTCCATGCTCAGGACTTTGAAAACAGTGGGAATTCTGCTCGAGGTATTTGTCAATCCGCTCAATATGGTCCATCCGCGCTGGACGGGCGTGCTATTGCCGCTCCTGGTGTTCTTCATCGGAACGGTGGCGCTGGCGCGGCGGTCGTGGCCGGGCTTCGTCGTGTTCATCGTACCGGTCGTACTGGCGATGGTTGCGTCGGCAATGGGCCGATATCCGTTTCACGGGCGCTTGATCCTGGAGCTGGTTCCGGCGTTCTATCTCTTGATCGGGCTGGGGGCATACCGGGTGTGCGATCGGATCGCGGGGCTCTGCCGAATAGGGAGAGCAGTGTTTCTGGTGGCGCTTCTGGGGTTTCCCTGTCTCGATGGTCTGTACCAGTCAGTTCTGCACCCGCCGCGCGATCATAATCAGCACGGGGATTTGCATAAGAATCTGTTTTTGCAAGACGACTACAGTTTGCCGATTCAGCCGTATGAGCTGGATCGGCGGGCGGGAAATCGGCAGGGAGGGCGCCGGGCGGAGCCTGGCGCCGCCGCGGAAGAGCGGGAGCTTCGCACTCCCGGGATGAATTCAGAGCACAAGGATGTCGATGCGTTTTCCTCCGTTCATCGCCGAGTCGTGAGCGCAGAGGCCGACCATGGTCCAGTTGGCCGAGGTGGCGGCGTCGGGCAGGGCAGGGCGGTCGCCCTTGAGTGCGCTCAGAAACGCATGAACCAGGTGAGGATGCGAGCCGCCGTGACCGCCGCCCTGGAGGAAGGAAAGGTGGTCGGCATCCTGAATTGCGGCCGGCTGGGTGAACCGGCGGATGGGCTCCGGCAGCAAATGGGCAAAGTCGGGCACCTTCACTCGCTTCGCGATTTCCGGTTCCGACAGCGGGTGAAGGGCGCTGCTCTTGGTGTGAATGACGGGGTCTTCGCCCTCGACCTGCTGCCATTCGAAGCTCTTCTTGCTGCCGGTGGCGTCAAAACTTTCGCGATACTGGCGGGCGACGTCGAAGAGGGTACGGGTGACCTCGGCGACGACGTCGGAGTCCTTGATGGTGAAGGTGGCAGTTTCGACGGCGAAGGGGCTGCCGTAGCGGCCGATGAGCTCTTCGCGGATCCGGCCCGATCCGTGGCAGACCACGCTCTTGGCGTGTTTTCCCAGGATGGCCAGGCAAGGGCTCACGCAGTGCGTGGCGTACCACATCGGCGGCAATCCGGGCCAGTAGTCGGGCCAGCCGTCCATATCCTGCTGGTGGCTTCCGCGCAGGAACTGGAGCTTGCCGAGCTCGCCTTTGTCGTGCAGCTCCTTGACGAAGAGGTATTCGCGGCTGTAGACGACGGTTTCCATCATCATGTAGATCTTGCCGCTGGAGCGCTGGGCGGCGACGATCTTCTTGCATTCGTCGATCGAGGTTCCCATGGGAACCGTGCAGGCGACGTGTTTGCCGGCGTTCAAAGCCTCGATCGACATCCAGGCGTGGTCGGGAATAGGCGAGTTGATATGGACGGCGTCGACGGCGGGGTCTTTGAGCAGATCACGGTAGTCGGTGTAGCGCGTCTTGATACCGTAGCGATCGCCGCATTCGTCCAGGCCCTTGCGGTCGCGGCGGCAGATCGCGTAGATTTCCGCGCCGGGGTATTTTTGATAGATCGGGATGAATTCGGCCCCGAAGCCCAGCCCGACGATGGCCACACGGATCGGCTTTTCGCCCGCCATGCCGCGTTCTCCTCTGGAGATAGTGAATTTCGTGTGAGGTAAAGTGCAGGATAGTGGCGGTTGCAAGTGAAGGCAAGCACCCTGAAAGGATCAACGAGATGTCGGCACTTGAAGCGGGCCGGAAGGTTGGCGTGGGGTTCATCGGTACCGGGGCCGTGACGGCCTATCATCATTTGCCCGGGCTGCGGCTCGATTCGCGCGCCGAACTGGTGGCGATCTGCGATTCCGACCCCGAGATCCTCAAGAAGCGGCAGGCCGAGTGGGGCGTCGCGCACGCCTCGACCGACCCCGAGGTGGTGTGCGGTTTCGAGGAGGTCGACGCGGTGGTGATCGCCACTCCCAATGACACGCATCGACCGATTGCGCTGGCTGCGGCGCGGGCTGGCAAGCACGTCATGTGCGAGAAGCCGCTGGGCTTGAGCGCGGCGGAAGTGGGCACGATGTACACCGCGGCGCGCGACGCGGGCGTGGTGCACATGACGGCGTTCACTTATCGTTTTGCGCCATCAATGCGTTATCTGCGGCACTTGCTCAAGTCGGGGGCGCTGGGAACGCCCCGCCATTTTCGGTCGCAGCGATTTCTGGACTGGCCCGAGACGAGCTGGGGCTGGCGGCAATACAAGGCGCGGGCGGGCGCGGGCGACCTCTTCGATATGACGATTCACCGGATCGATTTTGCAATCGACCTGTTGGGGCCGATTGCGCGTGTGTGCGGCGCGGTTGCGCGATTTGCAAGTCGCGACCGGACGATCAGCGGCGAGGTCGTGCGCACCGTCGGACGTCGACGACTGGTCGTGCTTGATCGGTGAATTCGCGGGCGGAGCAACAGGCGTGTGGGAGGGAACGACGCTGGCGAAGGGCTATCACCGCGACGGTTTCGGCCACGAATGGGCCGAGGTGAACGGCTCGGAGGGCTCGGCCGTTTACCGGTTGCACGAGCCGAACACGATCTTGCTGGGCAAGACCGGCCAGGACCTGGCGCCGGTGGTGGTGCCGCCCGAGTTTCTCAAGCCCGCTGGCAGCCCGCGCGACCCGGCCGAGGGTGCGCCGGCAACCGTTTTCCGGTACGACCTGATGTGGGAGTTCATCACGGCAATCGTCGAGGGCCGCGCGGCTGTACCGAGTTTCTATGACGGGTGGAACGCGCAGATTGTCGCCGACGCGGTGCTACAGGCGCACACGGAGAGGAGGTGGGTGGAGACACCGGTTGGGAGGGTGTGAGTGAGCCTTCGATGTGAACCAACTACGCCAACGGTGTTCGGCTTACTCGGATGAAGTGCCGCTGACCGGGACCAGATCCGTGCTCTGCGACAGGAGCGCGTTGATCACCTTGCGAGTTTTCTGTGATCCGAGGATTCTTGAGAGCAACTGCTTGAAGTCTTCCTCACTGTTTGCGAAGTGTTCATCACTTCCGGCGACCATCTCTGCAGCGATATCCTCGTCGACTAAGACCCGCACAGGATATAGATTAACATCGTACGCCGCTGAAAAGAGGCGGTAAGTGTAATTATCCAGCGCCGGAGCTTGCAGGTAGAATGCGTACTGGAATGGCTCGTCTGGGCGTGGCACAGACTTGGCGGTTGTGAGATATCCGATACTTGGCGGTGGCGGGATCGCCTGAAATCGACGGACGCCGGCTTTGACGATGTTCCTCGTCTTGAGGCCTAGCAAGGACGCTTGCTCTTTGAGAACCGTGAGGGGCGATCTGGTCGTTGTCGTGGCGAGGTCTGATGGCCAGAGGTCGGTCATTCTAAGCACCTATAAGCTGAGTCGAAAGCGGATTGGTAGGTGATCCGATCCTATCCTTGCATTCGGTCGTCCGGCATTGGTCAGAAGGGACTCTTCTCCATTATGGTCAATGATGGCCAATCCATCCATTCGAAAACGATCCAACAGCTCTGGCCGGACGAGAACTTGGTCGAACATGTTCCAAAAATAAACGCGGTGCTCGGCGCGTTGGTAATAAAGCGTACCGGGCGGTCCCGGTGAGCAGTCGCCTAAAAAGCTCCACATGGGATTATAGAAAAATGTGTACTCACAGTCTTGAACAAAACGGGAACCGCCCTGCGCAATTCTTCGGTCCATCACGCCGTGTATCCCGAGCGCGCTGACGATTCCCGCCTCGAATGGATTCATATTGAAATCGCCTACGAGAACGGTTCTTTGGTGGCCTGATTTCCTTTCCGCCTCTCGGATGTCAGCCGCGAGTTTGGTGCATTCGAATGCCTGACTCTCATCGCTCCAATGCAGCTTACTCGGAAAATGGACAACAGCCAGAAGAATCTCGTCCTTCCCCGGGAGTTTGAGCCGGCGAACTGTAAGCCTGTCTGTCTCAAACACAGGCCGAACGTATTCGTCAGCAAATCGGGCAAAAACCGAGATCTTTGTGTTTCCATTCCCTGGAGAATAGTCGTAAGCAACTTTCGTTTCGTTCAGAGCACTCAGCATATCGTCCGGTTGATCCACGAATTCGGCGAGCAGGATGATATCGATATCGTAGTGAATTGCGAGTTGAACGATCTGCGATTGTCGTGGCTCTCTGCCAGCGTTCCAGAACAACACGTTGATCATGCACGACACTTTGGTCAGGTATTGCCGTACTCAGAAGCATCAAGCGAGAAAAGAGAATAACGGCGCGTCCGTTCGGAGACAAGCGGCTGCGAATTCGTCACGCGTTTGAACGCAAAACGGCCGGGAAGCGGAATCGCTCCCCGGCCGCGCGGCGATCTGAGTGGCAGCCACTGCAGTAGCACCGTTACTGCGAGGTGCTCTTATCCCGCCGCTCCCCCTGAGCCTCATGGGAGCCCATATCCGGCAGGACGGTGATCTCCGACGCGAAACCGACGTGGGTGCGGTGACGTCCGTGTTTTCTGCGCATCTGTTCCGTCTGATGGGCAGAGCCCGTCGAGCCGGAGTCGTCGTTTTTGGTGAACTGGATCTCGACGTGATCGCCGACCTCCAGATTGTCGAGCGTGATCTCGCGTTTCTGGCCGGACCGCGCGGTTTCGCCGGCGGCGGCTGTCTTCTCGCCTCGCGCAGTGCCCTCGCAGATCTTCGTGCGAGGCGTCAGCCAGACGTAATACACGTTGTGCCGCTTTCGGTTCGACGTGCCGCGCTCTTCGGTTGAACCCGTGGCCGTCCGCGTGGTTTCGGCACCTTCAGTCTTGACCGGCGAGCCGACTACGGTGAGGAACGCGGCTTCGGCCGCGACCCCCCGATTGGTCCGGTAGTCGAACATCGCTTCGCCTTCGGCCGTGACGTTCGCGATCACCCCGCGGATCGTCTCGCTCGCGGAGGACGCCTGGTTTCTGTTCTGGCCGGCCGTCGGGTTCTGGTTCGCTGCGCCAGTGGGCTGCTTGTCTTGCTGCTGCGCCCGCGAGTACGGGCTCATGGCGAGCAACACACAAATGGTGGACGTGGTGGCAAACACAGCGAGTCGATCTCTCATGTCGTTTCTCCTGTTGAGTCGAATCAGGGCTCCTTTATCCGGGCTGTGCCCGAGCGCGGGGACACCCCCGCGCCGACTAAACTCAGGCGGCAATTGCGATGCCGCGATCCAGTCCCAAAGCCGGATTCGACGAAGATTTGACAAAGGTTGACCGAGGTGGCTCGACATTCGGTGCAAGCGTGGAAGCGAGCCGGCTCGCGTGGCCTCTACGGAAGCGAGGGCAGTGGCGGTGCCGCTTTGCGCATCTTCAGGCGGTTTAACCGGTAGTACACGATGGCGATGATGAAACTGGAAAGCACCAGGGGCACGAGGAGCGAGATCTTCGCCGACCAGATCGCGGAGTTGCCGCGGAAGAGGCAGAAGCTAAGGGAAAACCCTGGCAGGTTTATGGTGCCGCTTCGCTTGACCGGGGGCGCGATGATGTTGCGGGGGTTCACACTGGCGGGCGCTGGATAGCCGGAAGCCGAGTCCAGGTCGCTGGCCAGGTCGATCCAGCCCGGTCGCAGGAAGGCATAGAAGCCGCCTCCGATGGAGAGAAAGCTCTCGGAGCGGGGGATGAAGAATGATGCCGCTTCCAGGCTGACCACACCGAGCAGTGCCGAGATCGACAACCAGAGAAGCCACTCGAGTATCCGGCGTCTGACGTTCATTCCGGTGGCGCCTCTCGCGAAGGTCAATCGTCGTGGTCAACGAGCTGAAGGATTTCTCACGTTCGGGATCAAGTACACTTCCGGTCCCTCACATTTTATTACTCTCAGGTCACGTTACGCCCGATTCCCCGGTTCCGAATTCTCGCCAGGCCCCGGACGATCGGATCTCGCGGATGGCCTCGATCGCGGCGTCCAGCTCGGAGTCGAGGTTGTAGAAATGAGGAGAAAAACGAATGCCGGCGCCCGGGCGGTAGTCGCAAAGGATATCCCGCGATTTGAGGCACTGCGAAACCTCGTACGCATGCTCGACGTTGACGGCGACGGTGCCCCCGCGTCGCGCAGGGTCGCGAGGGGTGGTGCAGGGGAATCCCTCCCGAGCGGCCAGGTCCATGAGCCGCTCTATCTGTCGCTCTGACTTCTCACGAATCGCGTCGATGCCGACTTCGTTGATCAGGAGCAGTCCGGGCTTTGCGGCGTGGAGCGCCGGAATGCTTGGTGTTCCGTGCAGGAGACGCCAGGCGTCTGTACGGCGATCCTGGGAGCGCTCGAAGGCGAATGGGCGCTGATGCGCCATCCAGCCGGTGATTGCCGGTTCGAGTCGCCCGCGCACCGCGGGGTCGACCCAGAGAAACGCGGCGCCAGGACCGCCGCAGAGCCATTTGAGGCAACCGCCGATGTAAACATCGACGCCCAGCGCGCGGACATCGACGGGAATCGTGCCTACCGCCTGGTAGCCGTCGATCACCGTCATCGCACCGACGCGGCGGGCCTTTTCCGCGATTGCGGCGACATCATGAATGTAGGCCGATTTGAACAGGACGTGGGAGATGTTCACGATCGCGGTGTGCTCGTCGATGCGATCGAGGAGCTCATTCGTATCGATTGTGATGCCGTCGCACGAGGGAATCACCTCGACCGTGGCCGAGCGATTCCGCTGTTCGTCGATGAGATAGAGGATCGACGGGAAATGCATGGCGTCCGTGACGATCTTGTTCCGGGGGCCAGAAAACCCAACGGCACTGAACACGACGGCGTGCGATAGCGTGACGTTGGGCTGAAAGACCACCTCGCCATTCCTGGCACCGATGAGCGGGGCGAGAAGGTCGCCCAGGTCGACAACCAGGGACCACCACGAATCTTCCCACGCCCGGACTCCGCGGGTGGCCCACGCCTCGTAGTAGGCTTGGAGACTGGCAGCGGTCGAGGCGGGAACCGCTCCAAGCGAGTTGCTGATCAAGTAGTTGGTGTGCGCCAGGATGGGAAACTGGTCGCGATAGCGTGCGAATGGGTCTTCCGCCGTTTGCTCGTCGTGGAAACGATCGACGGCTAGATTCACGCGCGTTTCACTCATCGTCGTTGCCTCGGAGATTCGTCAGCCCGAGCGCCTGGGCTTTGTGTGCTATACATTGCAAGAGGACGACACAAGATTAGCAAGATGGGATTTGCAGCGGATAGGGGGAGGACTTCGGCACGACGATTGCACGGTGTATCTCGCTGGTTCCCAATCCACCATCAGAGATTCACCCCCATGAAGAACACACGTGACAGGCTCATCATGCTGTTGGCGACTGCGCTCGCCGGGCCCTGCGCTGTGCTCGCGCCGGTCGCGACTGCGCAGGAAACCCTCAAGCGTTCAAGCACCGCCATTGCGCAGCCCTCGGCTTCCCGATCTGAGGAACCGAAAGTCCCGTCGGCCTCACCTCGTTTACTGACTGATCGCCCTGACGATGAGAAGGTCATTCGGGCGGTGGGAGATGCGTTCACTCGCTCCTTCGCGGCCGGCGACGCCAAAGCGGTCGCGGCGATGTTCACGGAGGACGCCGAGCTTATTGATGAGAAAGGTGAGCGAGCGCTGGGGCGACCGTCGATCGAGGCGCTCTACACGCGGATCTTTCAAGAAAGACCGCACTCGACGATCGATATCATGATCGAGTCGCTCAAGTTTCTGAGTCCCGACGTTGCCAAGGACGAAGGCCACACGCGAGTCAGTACAGCCGGCGCAGGTGAAACACTCCGCCGATACACCGTTCTTTATATCAAGCAAGCTGGACACTGGCTCTATTCCAGCGTACGCGAAGAATTCCCGCAAAAGGTCGCTCATTATGAACATTTGAAGTCACTCGAATGGCTTACCGGGGAGTGGGTCGAGCAGAGCTCGGATTCAACGGTATATGTGAGCTGCGGCTGGTCACCGGAGAAGAACTTTCTACTCCGAGATTTCACGGTCCACGTTCAAGGCCGACCAGTGATGACGGTCAATGAGCGCATCGGCTGGGATCCGCTTACCAGGCAGGTTAAGTCGTGGGTGTTTGATTCCGAGGGAGGATACGGCGACGCGCTCTGGACCCGGAAGGGGAATCAGTGGGTGGTCAAATCGGCGGGGGTGTTGCCCGACGGGCGGAGTGCATCGTCCACGCACTTGCTCAATTCGACCGGCCCCAATTCGATGCGCTGGAGCTCGACCGACCGCACCCTGGGCGACCAGAGCATCCCCGAGCCGGCTGAGTACGTCATGGTCCGCCGGGCGCCAGCGCCCAGGCGAGTCGCAATCCCTGACATAGAATTCATCACTTGAGAAAAAGAAAGAGGCGGAGGCGCGCATGTCGACCTTATCTCGGTTCAGCACGTTCACCATCGCGATATTCTTCACGCTGTCCGCGCCCGTCGCGGCATTTCACGGGGGAGGCCATGGCGGCGGCGGTGGTGGCGGTGGTGGGGGTTTCCGTGGCGGCGGAGGAGTCCGCGCCGGCGGCTTTCAGGGCCATGCGGCACCGGCATCCGGTTTCAATCGCTCTCCGTCGCTTAGCACCCCGCGAGCCATGCCTGGCCAGGTAGCTCCGGGGAATCTGAATCGCGCCAACACCGTCAATAATGTGAACCGAGTGAATGGTTTCAATAACGTGAACCGGTCCGGGACGTTCAACAACGTGAACCGCATGGGTTCTGGCTGGCAGAACAATTACATGGGCTATCACTCGGGGTGGGTTCACGGCTACTGGAACGGTCATTCTCCCGGGGGTTTCGGCTCGCGGCCTTATGGAAACGGTTTTGGCTACCCGGGTTACGGCTACGGCGGCTACGGTGGTTACGGCGGTTACGGCGGCTACGGTGGTTACGGCGGCTACGGTGGTTACGGTCTTTTCGGCGGCGGGCTGGGTTTCGGCCTGGGAATGGGTATGGGCTGGGGGCTCTCCTCCTGGATGATGGGCCCGATGCTTAACAACTGGGGATACTCGAATTACTCGAACCCCTACTCTGGGGGTGGCTACGGCGCGGGAAACACCCAGGTCGCGCAACAGCCGCTCGTCTATGATTACGCTCAGCCGATCGATCCCCAGGTCACCCAGCCTGATCAGACTGTTGCCGATTCGGCTGTCAGCACCTTCGACGCAGCGCGCGCGGCATTCAAGGAGGGTAACTACGCCAAGGCAATCGAACTGGCGGACCAGGCCATCAAGGCGATGCCGAATGACCCGACGCTCCACGAATTCCGGGCACAGACCTTGTTCGCTCTGGGACGTTACGATGAAGCTTCGGCCCCGCTTTATGCCGTGCTTTCTTCCGGTCCGGGTTGGGACTGGACGACGCTGATCAGCCTCTACGCCGACCCCGAAGTTTATACCCAGCAGCTTCGGGCCCTGGAAACGTATTGTTCCCAGAACCCCAACTCGGCCGCCGGGCGTTTCGTGCTCGCTTACGAGTACCTGACCGCGGAGCACCCCGAGGCGGCTGTCCGGGAGCTCAAGAGGGTGACCGCGCTCCAGCCCAAAGACACACTCTCGGCACAGTTGGTGCAACAGCTCGAGCAGCCTCAAGGTCAGCCCACCGGTGGGAACATTGCTCAGTCTCAGCCCCAGCCTGCGCCCCCTCCTGCGAGCATCCCGTCACCAACTGCTTCGCCCGGCAGGGAAGCGAAGCTGGATGGAACGTGGACGGCCCAGCCAAACAACGATGTGAAGATCAACTTGACATTCCAGGAAGATGGCCGATTCGTCTGGAACTTGGCCAAGGGAGGCAAGGAGCAGTCATTCGCCGGTAAATCAAGTTCCCAGAACGAGATCTTGACGCTCGTGCAGGACCAGAACTCGAACACGATGGTCGGCAACGTGCACTGGACTGATGACAGCCATTTCACGTTCAAGGTCCTGGGGGGCCCGCCGAATGATCCCGGCCTGTCGTTCTCCAAAGCCTGAGATGATCGCGGGCCCGCGAGTTCTCCGTTATAATCAATCGCTGTGCCGAACCGGCCATCCGGGTGGGTCGTCCGTAGATGCCCCACCCGGTAGCTCTGCGGCGATCGAACGGGGAAAGAACGCGATGCCTCCTCTCGACGAACGAACCGGGGTCGACTTGCGCGAGTGTGTCGAAGGCGACGGCGGGATCCGGGTGATCCGGTCCGCCGGCAACTGCCGGAGCTGGAACAACATCCAGTACAAGGCGGGGATGAGCGCCAAGAACGTCGGCTCGACGAAGCTCTCGATGAATGTGGCGACCATTCACCCAGGTGGCGTTGCGTATGCTCATATCCATGTTGGATTCGAGCTGATGCTGTATATCCTCGAAGGCCGGGCTGTCCTGCCTCACCTGAAAATAGAATGTCGCGCCGGTTGGGTTATAATTAACCCTATCGGAGGTGAGTTCCATGAGACAGTCGCGCCGGCATTTCTCAGCGCCGCAAAAGGCTCAAATCGTCCGTCGCCATATCAGTGGCAAAGAGCCTGTTTCCAACTTGGCCGATGAGTTCGGCCTTCAACCCAGCCAGATCCACAACTGGATTAAGCAGGTACTCGACCAGGCCGAGCATGCTTTGGAGCGCGCAGCAGGCCGTCCGCCCCGCGCAGAGCGGCTTCAAGCGAAGCTCGTCGAGCGGCTCCAATCCAGTCTCGTCAAGAAGAACGAGGTCATCGCCGAGCTGATGCAGGAGCACGTCCAGCTAAAAAAAGAACTTGGGGAACTCTGAACGGAGCCTGGGTTCCCCACGACACGCGTGACCAGGTCGTCGACTACGTCAAGCATTGGGTCGACCGCACGGAGCTTCCGGCTCGTCAGCTCCTGAGTTGGCTCGGCCTGGGCACAAGTAAGTTCCACGACTGGAAGCACCGTTACGGCAAAGTCAACGAGCACAACGGCAAGGTCCCGCGCGATTGGTGGCTCGAGGACTGGGAAAAACGAGCCATCGTCGATTTTCACGATCGCCATCCTCTCGAAGGATATCGCCGCTTGACCTTCATGATGCTCGACGACGACGTGGTGGCCGTCAGCCCAGCGAGCGTCTATCGCGTGCTCAAGCAAGCGAACCGGCTCGATCGCAGGCGGTTCTCACCGTCGAAGAAGGGAACCGGCTTCGTGCAACCACTGGTGCCTCATGAACACTGGCATGTGGACATCTCTTACATCAACGTCTCGGGGACGTTTTACTACCTGACGAGCGTGCTGGACGGTTGCAGCCGATACATTGTGCACTGGGAGATTCGTGAGAGCATGACCGAGCGCGAAGTCGAGACAATCATCCAGCGGGCGTTGGAGCGGCATCCAGGAGAAAAGCCACGGATCATCAGTGACAATGGCCCGCAGTTCATTGCCCGGGATTTCAAGGAATTCATCCGGCTGACGGGCATAACGCACGTTCGGACGAGCCCGTATTATCCGCAATCGAACGGAAAACTTGAGGCGCTGGCACGGCAGTTTGAAACGCGAGTGCGTACGGCCAGCGGCGGTGTCTTCGTTCGATGAGGCTCTACGTCACATTGCATCATATGTGGATCACTACAATAATATACGGTTGCATAGCGCGTTAGGTTATTTGACCCCAGCCGACAAGTTGATCGGGCTGGAAAAAGAAATCTTCGCTGAGCGTGACCGCAAGCTGGAGGAGGCGCGCGAGCGTCGAGCAACAGTTAGACACGGGTCACAAGAGGTTGCGTGAAGATCGCGGACGAGCTACAAACGATGTTGACCTGGGCGGAGGATAGGGCACTGCTGAGGAGCACCCCGAGCGCCGAGCCAGGGGCCAAGACCGGAGCCAGAGCCGAGCATACCTCGGCTCTGCGTCTCTCCTCGATCGCAGCACGACAGCTCCGGGATTGGCACCAATGCGACAAACCTTCGCGGCACGATGCCGCGACATCCAGGCCACGATGCCGTTCCCCATTCATTTACGCCAATCGGACGAAATTCCATTTCACGGTGAACCAAGACAGGGTCCGTCACGAGTATGGCCCAGGGTGCAAGCAATCGATCGAGAACGGGGCGGGCGACTTCATCTACATCGAGCCTGGAGTGCCGCACGAGGTGTTCAACCTGAGCGAGACCGAGCCGGTGGTCGCCGTGGTTGCTCGCTCCGACGCGAGCGAGTGGGAAAACATCGTGCCGTATGACCGGAAGAATGGCTTGGGTTGACCGCCAGGGCTGGAACGCGATCCAAAACGGCAGCCTCGTCGGCACAATGGCTGCTCACTTCTTTACGGATACAAACGCCCCCGCATGACGGGAAGGTGTGAAGATTTCCGTCGCCGCCCGGCGAATGTCCCGCTCGGTCACGGCACCGAGTGCCTTGTCCAGTTTGGCTGGATCGATTCCCAACTGACGGCGCCGGCCGAGCGAGAACGCCACGCCATAGATGTTCTTGGAGAGAATGTTCTCGGGAAGATGTTGATTGAGCAAGAACGGTGCCAGTTGCTGACGGGTGGCGGCGATCTCGAATGGCCGCAGCTTCGGCGCGAGGGTTTCCGCGACCACGGCCTCGATGCGCAGAACGCCTGAGCGCTTGTCTCCCCCGGCCTCGCTTCTGTAGAAATGGCGACGACGCTGCCGTCATCGAGCGGCGTGAAGTAAACCGGCGAGCCGGTCGGTCCGTCGTTGCCGAGTTTCGAGCCTGCGGCCCATAGCCGAGACACGAGCACGAGAAACGGCACGTAGAGTCTCGTTTCCGGGCTCGGGCGCGGCGTATGCCAGGCACGCAATCGAGGCCGCATCGGGCTCGAACGCATTGACCGTCAGCTCGCGCGTTTTTCCCAGGATCGGTTTTTCGGGCTCGAGAGGCGAGGGTGCCTTTTCGCCAGAGGGAATCGTGCCGAAGTGGGCCTCGATCGCCTTTCGAACCAGCGCCGTATCAATGTCGCCCGCCAGCGCGAGGATCGCGCTGCGAGGCTTGTAATAACGCTGCCAGTATGCCCGAGCCTCCTCCGGTTTCAGCGCGCGAAGATGCTCAGGCGAGCCGCCGGCTCGCCCACCCGCGGAGGTCGGACGTACCAGCTCGCGGGCGCTGTTGAGCGCACCGAGCATCGGCATGGCACCGAACATGTTGTCGACTTCCTCGAGCAATCGCGGCCGTTCGCGATCCAGATCCGCGGCCGTGATCCGCAAGTCGCCCATCCTCGCGGCCGCGTCTCGCAGTTCGACTTCGAGCGCTTTTGTCGGGAAAACCGCGGCGAAAACCGTGTAGCGATGCCCGGTCTGCGCGTTGGCGCCCAGCGCGTATCTCCGCGCGAATTCCTCGGCGGTCCGTGCCTTCTCCTGCCCGGCGGCCGCCGTGACATAGAGGTGCTCAACCATGTGCGTCAATCCCGAGCGCCCGGCAGGGTCGTGGTCGCTGCCGATGGAATAGAGAACAGTGAGGGCGATCGACGTGGAGCCACGAATCGGCCGGAGCAGGACGGTCAAGCCGTTGTCGAGCACGAATCGCTCGGAGCCGGGTTCCACAGGTGTCTGCGCCTCGGTTTTATCAATCCGCACAGAACCTTGCTGCGGAGTGGGCTGCTCTCGGCCGGCTTGTCGAGCGCTAATCGCTTCGGCGTTCTCGATCCGAGATGTCTCCGATCCGGGTTTGACAGACACCTGCTGATCTGGCTGGCCGGCGGCCCAGGCGACGCCCTGCGATGGCAGCGCGGGAATCAGCTTCACGGCCCTTAAGCCACCAGCGCCCGTCAAACCCGCTATCAAACATGCGGCCATCGCGATCTTCAATTTCGTCATCGCCATCGTATGGATCACTCCTTTTGTGAGAGCAGCGGATCGAGCGGTGATCAACCCGCCACTGACGAGGTTCTTGGTCGCGCACTGGGTCGCGGCTCGCACAGTGTGACTGAGCAAGTCGATGGGCACGGCCGACATCGGATCGCCGACGAGCATCGGCCCGGGAAGGAGCGAAGGAGTCGCCAGACCACGCCGGGCCAACCGAGCACGCAGCCGCTTGCGCCCTCGCGACAGCCGGCTCTTGACGGTGCCGACCGGGCACCGAAGCTCGAGGGCAGCTTGCTCGTGAGTTCGGCCCTCGAGGTCGCAAAGGATCAGCGGGTCCCGCAACCGTTGCGGCAAACGATCCAGCTCGGCGCCGACCATCGTGCGGATCTCGTTCGATTCCACCAGATTGCAACGATCATCCCGCACGTCAATTCCCTCCACTCCCGGGCACTCGCGCGACTGCCTGCGCCTTGCCTTGGTTTGGGCGCGAACGGCCACGCGGCGGGCCACTCCGTAAAGCCAGGTTCCCAGTACGTCGCGGTCACGAATCGAACCGGCCTTCGTGACCAGAACGAGAAATGTCGCCTGAAAGGCGTCTTCGACGTCGTGCTCGTCAGCCAGCACATGCCGGCAAACGCTCAGCACCATTGGACCGTGCCGCCCGACGATCGCCTCGAATGCCGACTCGTCCGCTCGAGTGAGAAAGCGATCGAGGAGCTGTCGCTCGCCAAGGGAAACGACCGTGCCTTCATCGAAGAGTCGTTGAATCGAATTGACTACCGCTCCGCGACGGATACTGGACATTTTTTATGGCTCTCCGAATTCCTGGCTGTTTATCCTATGAGTACATCAGTGCGGACGATCGTTCCCTTTTCTTTCCAGAACCATCAAACGAGAATCAAACGGTTCGCTCTTTTGGCTATCTTGCCCGACCTTTGTGGATTCCCGATCGAACTTTCGCCCAGCGTAAATTTTTTTGGTTTCTTCGCCAAGCGAACAGCGCTGATCCAGATCAACGAGACAAGCAACGCCTTCGGACGCTACTTTTGGTAGTCCCAGCGACGCTGGCGAATATTTGTGAGGATAGCGGTCGCCACGACAATAGTTGGCATCGCACCGCACGCGTCGGTGTCACGGTCTGCCGACTCGTGCTTCTATCCGAGCTCATGCCCACCACCCTCCACCGATTTCGTTTTGTACATTCGTCGCGCGTCCTTACGCCGTAAGGGTTACGGGAACGGCTGATTCGCCCTGAAAGTGCCACACAAACCGTAACCGCCGCGCCTTTGTAGCAGGCACACTCCGTGTGCCGCCCGCCGTCATTCTCTGCCTCCCGCCAACCCAAAGGTTCCAGCTTCTCTCCGGTGCTCCGTGGTCCATCCTCGGCCCTACTCTCGACGCACGCACTGCGCCATCCGCGTTGTAACATCGTGTCTGACTCCTCCAGCCCGCAATTGCGTCGAACCAGTTTCTCGCAGCGCAAGTTCACCGTCTCCTCTCGCGCACCGCAGTCAAACCCCCGAGCCATACTTCGCGCCTTACAGATAAGTATACGTGAATGGAACTCCCCATGAACTCCCCAAGCAATCAACAACATGACTCGATTATTTGGGGTTTGTTCCTGCATTTTGTAGCGAACGACGCGCAGATTTCCCCCAGACCCCCATAACAACGAATATGCGAGAAGTGGGCTTCGCGGCGTTGAGCATTGTGACAGGCCTGTAGCGCGATGGCGACGGCCTCGATCGATTCCTCTATAGCGTTGCTATCGGACTGAGCTGGAAGCCCATCGCCGCCGCCTTCCGCTGGAGCGCTCTCACCAGATTGGCTTTGATCTTGGCCTCGTACTCCTCCATCGACTGGGTCACATACTCTTCGCCGTACTTGAGCATCCTGTAGACCAAACAGGCCAGCTTGTGTGCAGTCGCCTTGACGGCTCCAAGTCCACCGATCCGACTTTTGATCCGTCGGTAGTACATGCCCAAGGGTGTCATCGTCTTGCCTGCTGACTGCGCGGCCATCCGTAGGGCGATAGCGACTCGGTTCTTCCCTTGGCGATGACCGCGACGTCTTTTGGTCTTATTGCTCTCATCCTGGGAAGGACAAAGACGCAGCCAACTTGCGAAGTGCTTCTCCGTGGGAAACCGACTGACGTCCACACCGATTTCGGCCAGAATGATCAGGGCCGTTCCCACGCCGATTCCCTCGATTTTTGTCAGGTCTACACCCAATGCCTGGAACAACGGGCCCGTCGCCTCGAATCGGGCATCGTTGCTTTTGCGACCACGCGTGCGTGGCTTACCAGTTTGTGTCTTCTCTCCCGCCCGGTTTTCGAATTTGGCCAGTTCGGCTTCAATCTGCTGGTCACACTCGGTGATCTGCCCATGATGGAACTGGTACAGCTCGCGCGCCTGCCGCAGCTCGAAGAGATGTTCGGGCCGCCATGTCCCTTCCAACGCTAGGGCAATCTGCTCCTCGCTGTGATTACAGCGCCCATGCCGCAGTTTGGCCAGCTTCTTGGGATTGCGTTGGCCTCGCAGAATGGCGTCGATGATCGAAATGCCCGTCAGTCCCGTGATGTCGCTCATGACTTCCGTCAGTTTGACGTTCATCTGCTCCAAGGCCTTCTGCATGTGTTGGACATGAGCAGCGGCGTAACGCACCAGCATCTGCCGTTGCCGGGAGTAGGCGCGCAGGGCCAACACGGAGTCCGGAGGTCGGAACGACCCACGTAAGAGGCCGTAGGAGTGCAACCGCTGGATCCACTGCGCGTCGAGTACGTCCGTCTTGGGGCGCGCGCCACAACGCGAAAGCTGTCCCGGTTCGACTAGCATAACCTCGAAGCCCTGGGATTCGAGGAGCTCGAACAGAGGAATCCAGTAAATGCCGGTGGATTCCAACGCGACGGTTTTTACGCCGCATTTCTTTAACCACACAGCGATCTCCTGAAGATCGGCGGTGTTGGCACCGAACTGGCGGACTGGGTCAACGTCGCGGTCAGCGGGAACGCAGACCATATGCATGTCGGAATGAACATCAACTCCGGCTGCGTCTGGATTCACGACACTGAGCGGTGCAGAGGAGGCGGGGACGGGGACGGGAAGCGACCTGACCCGCGGCTTGTTGGTCGGCTCCTTGGGTTTGCTCGGCTTCTTGGGCTTGCGTGGCTTCTTCGGCTCTTCGTGGGGGACAAGCATGGGATCTCTCCGCTTCGCGGGTAGGTGTGGTGAAACGACAAGGCGCCGCGAGCCAAGAGGGGTATCGGGAACGAAATAGTCTCCCCAACGGGATCAATACCACGCCGGAAAAACCCGGCATGGCAAGTCACCAATGACAAGGTCGAAGCCTCTCGGACCATGCTAAATGTCGGGCTAAGAGCACCAACGTGCCAACGGCCACTGACGCGCGTCGCCATATGGCAACGTCGACATAATGAGGTAAACCAAGCCAGACCTTTCTCGACCCAAGTTCACGGGCCGTGAGGGGGCCGTACGCGGCTCGACCCGTTGAATGGAACTCCTGACTCCAAAAACAGTCCCATTCTTATTGCCGTTGGGAGCCCCGCGCGATGGCAGGCCGAAATGCCCCTGAGCAGCACGGAAATGCTGAGAAACAAAGAGGATAACGCCGCCAAGCCCGCACAACGATGCCCCGGCCCACCGGGTGAAAACCCGCCCTCACCCTGGTCCAAACCTGTCCCGCGATCGCCACAGCACAAACTTGACAGCTTTTCGTCGGGAACTGTTCCCCCATTGCAAGCGCAGACCAGCCGCTTCGTTGCCGCGGTAAAGCGAGGATCACACCGGCCTGAGTTCCTCGAGCACGCGCTCGAGCAAACGGAGCAGTCATTCCCGGTTCCAGAGACATGGGTGGCTCGCCCCTCGCGCCGACTCCGGTGTCGGCGATCGAGAAAGAGCTATGTATATTATGGGCCCACTTTCGCGATTCGGCCATTTCGTCGACCAGAAAACCTGGGATTTTTATCCGGGTTGCAACGGATGCAACGATCAGCTCGATCGAATCCCAATGAGGATTTGAGTTCGCGAAGCCGAATCTCAAATCCCGGTTCAAGAAGCCCGTTGAGCGCGCCCCGCAACCTGATGTTAGGGAAACGGTTCGACACGAGAATAGGTGATCGAGGGTCAACGGCGGGAACCGAGGGGGTCGCGATGGCGCCGGGGCGTGCTGGGTGGGGCAGGAGCGGCGTGCTCGGCGAGGAATCGATGGCGATTCTGGTTGGGAAAGTGGATCGGGGCGCTCCATAAGCGACCTGGGCGCGCAGCACCAGCGAACTTCGGCGCGGCGAAGTGGCTTGCCGGTCTCGTGGTGCATACGTTTGCGCAGCAGAGTGATCATGAGTGGCTCCATTCCAAACTGGGAAGAAAGACCGCCTGAAAACCACTCTGCATGCAATCGGGCTTCGAAGCACTCGCCGACCGGTTTTGAAGAGACGAGAGGACTGTAGACCAGCTCGGGGTTATACCGAGTTGAGGCAAGCGCTCCGTCGCGCACGCGGCTTACTTGAACCTCAGGTTCGCGCGCCGCGGCCAAAAAACGGAAAAAACACCCAACGCGACCCCCGCCTCCAGGGTGTCCGTCCAGTCCGTGAGCCTCTCGGTTCGTCGGCGCCATTCATCCAACCCGCCGGCGGGCGTCAACCGACACCCCCGCGCCGCGACGAGGCAGCCCACCCGATCAAATCACTGCCTGAGGCGACGGCCCAGAACAATGGTCGGCCTTCGCTCCGCGAAGGCACGTCCCCGCGCGGAGCGAGCGCCGTCGATTCGCCAATCTCTACCCCTCCCGGTGGTCAGACCTATTTTCAAGTTAGTTCGGCGAGGCGTGGATTCAAGAGTCGCATTGCGTAAGTTCCAAGCATGGGGAAGTACTCCGAAACGCTGACCGAGCACGTCATGTCGCCTCGAAACGGTGGGGCGATCGAGAACCCCGACCTGACCGGCCACGCCGGCGCCAGGTCGAGGGGCGTTCATGATCCTCTATCTGAAGGTCGAAGAAGAGCGGATCGTGGCGGCGAAGTATCACACCGTCGGTTGCGGGCCGACCATTGCGAGTGGGTCGATGCTGACGGAGATGATCAAGGGTAAATCGATCGCGGAGTGCCGGGAACTGACGGTCGAGGGTCTGATTGAGGCGCTTGAGGGCGTGCCGCCGGATAAGCTGCATTGCCCGGCGCTGGCGATCGGGGCGCTGAAGGATGCGCTGCCGCACTGGCCCGGTCCGCGTCAGGGCACTGAGTAAGAACGTTCGGAGCGAGTCGGACGTCCACAGGTAGACCCAGTCGACGTGCGATGACCGGACGGCTGGCGCAGCAGGGGAGGGCGGAACTGTCCGCAGATGTCACAGATGGACGCAGATGAAATCGAAGCGACGCTTCCGCTTGCGAGTGACTCGTTTTTTGATCTGAGCCGATCGCCAGTCATCTGCGGACCGGGGATTTGACTTTCGAGCGACACGGCCGCGTCAGCATTCGCTCAAGTCGTCTGCGGGCCTTGAATAGACGGTCTCGTCCAGAACCTCCGACGTCGGTCCCGAAAAGATCAACCGGCGGCATTCCAGACGTGATGTGCCGAAGTTGAGCAGCAGTCCCGCAGTGTGGCCCGTGGCTTTCAAGTAGTTGATGACCTGCGCGATATGCGCTGAATCCAATCCCGCGAGCGACTTGAGCTCCACGACGATCGATCCGTAACACACGAAATCGGCCTTGTAGAAGCTTCGTAGAATCTGCTCTCGATACGCGATCCTCAGCTCCAGCTCACGCTGGAAAGGTATCCCCCGATGCAGAAATTCGACTTCGAGAGCATCCTGGTAGACAGGCTCCGAAAACCCGCAACCAAGCCTCCGATGCACCTCGATCGCAGCCCCGATGATCGCATAAGTCCGAGGATCGCGCGTTTCTTCATCATGGAGAAAACGCTTCCACTCCGATAAGTCCGTCGACCCTGCTACGACACAAGATCGACACGAAGACGTTTGTGATCGACCACGATGCGTCAGTCTATCTCGCGGCACGGCCGCAGACACCATCGGCGCTTCACCCACCAAAAGAGACCCGATAAAGGACGGCCGCCCGCACCCATCAGCGGTTCCAGCGCGGGCCCGTTCCGTTTGTCTTCCATCTGATTTATCTGCGTTCCTCTGCGTCATCTGCGGACCAAACTCCGAATTCTGCAACTTCGCCTTCGCCCGAAATTGTCTTCCATCTGATTTATCTGCGTTCCTCTGCGTCATCTGCGGACCAAACTCCGAATTCTGCAACTTCGCCTTCGCCCGAAATTGTCTTCCATCTGATTTATCTGCGTTCCTCTGCGTCATCTGCGGACCAAACTCCGAATTCTCCAACTTCGCCTTCACCCGAAGATGAGCTGAATTCCTGACCGTCCACTTGCGGACCGACGTCTTTGACACCACCCTGCGGCCGGAAACTGCCGGCGTTTATTGCCAGCGCGAGCTCAAGCGCTTGCCTCGCACCGGCTTCGACCTCTACCTGAATATCGACGACGGACTGCGCTACCACCTGCCGGCGGATTGCCGGCCCAGCGCGTTCTGGCGCGTTCGTGAGCCCGAAATCTCTTGCCAGAATCTCCGAATTCGCCCAAGATACGCCCCAGATTCGGGAGCGATCCTGGGAGAGCTCATTTGTCTTTCCGAAATCAGCGCTCGATCCCGTGCGGGGTAGCCGGAATGTTGGCCCTCGTCATCGGGATCGAAGGCTTCCTATTCCGTCACTGGATTGATTTGACCGACCCGGTCAGCCTGAGCTGGCGTTACAGCGCGAAGGCCGCTGAATCTGAGGCTCGCGACAGCCAGCTCCTCTGCCTCGGCGACAGCCTCGTCAAGCACGGTCTGATTCCTTCAGTCATCGAGCGTACGTCCGGCTTGAAGGCGGCTAACCTTTCAGCGGCGCGGGGGTCCACACTTCTGACGTATTGCCTCCTTCGCCAAGTACTCGATTCCGGTGCGCGGCCTGCCGCGCTGATCATCAACGCCAAGCCCGCCGTGCTCCTGGGTGGCCCGGAATTCAATGCCCGGCCCTGGCAAGAGGTGCTCGGCCTGCGCGATGCCCCGGAAATGCTCCAGATCACCAGAAACGCTCCATTCGTTGCCTCAACACTCGTCGGCCGTCTCCTCCCGTCGTTACGAGCTCGGCTGGAGATCCAGTCCGCCGTCATGGCCGCGGTCCGGGGCGAGACCGATCGCATTCGCTCGATCAATCCTGTCCTCTGGCGGAACTGGACAGTGAACCATGGGGCGAACGTCGCCTCGGCCGTACCGGCTTACAACGGCGAGCTGAGTGCCGAAGCCGAGCGGCCGTTCTACACCGATATTTTTCACGTGGATCCGGCCAATGCCGAGGCCATCGAGCGAATCCTGAGGCTCGCTGCTGGCCGCCGTATCCCGATCTACTGGGTGCTGTGTCCGCTCTCGCCCACGTTGCAGTCGCGCCGCGATCAGAGCGGAGCCGATGAACTCCACGATCGGCTTCTGAAGTCGATTGTGGCGCGCACCCCGGAGCTTTCACGGTGCTCGACGCCCGCCGGGCCGGCTACCCCGCTGAATGCTTCGTCGACGCGACGCACTTGAATAGCCGCGGAGCACTCGCCCTCAGCCGCACCATCGCCCTGGCGGTCGCCGCAGGCGAGGCTTCGCGCGAGACGCCGTCTTCGCGCCGGGGCTGGATTCTTCTGGACCCACCCGGCGACAGCACCGACGAATGGGCCGATGCGCTCGAAGACATCGAAGAATCCAAGCGCATCGTCAACCCTGATCTCGCGACGCGCGTCTCCGCTCGTTGACACGGCGTCATGAATCTGCCGCGGCAGCCGCAGTTCTGTCTTGCTTTTGGCAGCCATACAGAGCATTGTTAAACTATAGATTAGCGATCGTCAAACATTCTGACTGCGCTCAAACCGCGTTGCCACACCGACTTAGCCATTCCCGCCGCCCGCGAGGGATTCATCGCCTGGTCTGGAGACATGCTCTGCCACGATCCGCGGTGAGGTCTCGGTTCGGGTAAAGTCCCTTGGTACGAAGGGGCCACGCCATGCCCGCGAGCGAATTCGATGTCGAGCGTCCTCATGGTTCCAACCGTCCATCGGCCAGTGCGCTTCGACCGGCAGTTTACGGTTTCGCCGTCGTGTTGCTCCTGGTGTGGTCCGGAGGTGCCCGGGCTGCGGGCGACCCAAAAGACCGTTCGGCTCGGCTCCAGGTGTTTCCGCCGAAGGTCAGGTTGAGCGGCCCGGAGGCGAGACAGCGCCTGGTGGTGCTGGAGATCACTCCCGAAGGCAAGACCAACGACCGGTCGGCCGACGCCCGGCTCGAGTCGCTGGGACCCGACTGCGTCAGAATCGAAAACGGAGTGCTTCGACCCGCGGCCGACGGCACGACAGAAGTGGCCGTTCGAGTGGGCGAAGTCCTGGCGCACGTTCCGGTCGAGGTGACCAAGGCAAGGGCGCCGCGGCAGGTGAGCTTTCGCAACGAGATCATGCCGGTTCTGACCAGGCTCGGCTGCAATCAAGGAGCTTGCCACGGGTCTCAACACGGGAAGGGTGGGTTCAAGCTTTCGCTACTGGGTTTCGAGCCCGAATCGGATTACACCTTGATCGTCAAGAGTGCAGAACAGCGTCGGATCACGCCATTCGCACCGGAAGAGAGCCTGATTCTGCTCAAGCCCACGCTGGCCGTGGCCCACGGCGGCGGAAAGCGGCTCGAACCGGGCTCAGAGGCGTATCGGCTGATCACGCTCTGGCTCAAGCAGGGCGCGCCGGGCCCGAGCGAGGCAGACCCACGGGTCGTCGGCGTGAATGTCTATCCCCATGCCCGGGTGATCGAGCCGGGACAGGAGCAGCGACTCGCCGTGATCGCCAGGCTGAGCGACGGCACCGAGCGAGACGTCACGGATGCCGCGCGGTTTGATACGCTCAATGAAGGTGTCGCCACGGTCAGGTCCGGCGGAATCGCCAAGACCGTCGGCCGTGGTGAGGCCAGCATCATGGTGCGATACCTGGGCCACGCGGCCATGACGCGGCTCACCGTGCCCTTCGGCGCGAAAAACCGTTTGAATTCCCGTCGCAAAACGTCGTCGATCAGAAGGCGGCGCGCCAAGTGGCGCGAGCTCGGGCTGGCCCCTTCGCCGCCTTGCACCGACGCGGAGTTCCTCCGCCGCGCGATGCTCGACACAATCGGAACCACTCCGTCGCCGGACGAGATCGAGGATTTCATCGCGGATCCCGATCCGGACAAGCGCCCCAAACTGGTGGATCAGATTCTCGACCGCCCCGAATACGTTGATTACTGGACGCTCAAGTGGGGCGACGTGCTGCGCGTCAACTCCGAGAAGCTGGGCGCCCAGGGTATGCTCGCGTTCAACCTCTGGCTTCGCGAGGCGTTTCGGTCCAACATGCACTTCGACCGAATGGCTGAAGCGCTCGTGACTGCCCAGGGTTCGATCTTCAGCAACGGTCCGGCCAACTACTTTCGCGTCGCCACGAGTCCCGACGACCTCGCCGAGACGACAGCCCAGGTCTTTATGGGCGTTCGCCTTCAGTGTGCGCGTTGCCATCATCACCCGTTCGAATCATACGGGCAGGACGACTACTACTCCCTGGCTGCTTACTTCGCTCGCGTACGGACCAAGCGAAGCGACGAATTTGGACTCTTCGGCGGCGATCAAGTGATCTTCGTCTCCCAGCAAGGTGAAGTTTATCAGCCGCGAACCGGCAAGAAGATGGAACCGCGGCCGCTGGGCGACAAACCCATCGACGACCCCGTCGATCGCCGCCGCGCCCTCGCAAGATGGCTCACCACCGAAAACCCTCAGGTGGCTCGCCCGAAGCGTCGTCAACCGCTACTGGGGCTACCTGCTCGGCAAAGGGCTGGTCAACCCGATTGACGATCTCCGCGAGACTAACCCGCCCTCAAACCCCGAGCTGCTCGACGCCCTGGCTGACCGCTTCATCGCCTCGGGATTCGATCTGAAGGCGCTGCTCCGCCAGATCCTCACCAGCCGGGTCTATCAACTGAGTGCAATGCCGACGTCCGAAAATCGGATGGACACCTCATTCTTCACTCACTACACGATCAAGCGCCTCACGGCCGAACAGTTGCTCGACGCGATCGATGCGGCGTCTGGCACGGTTGAAAAGTTTCCCCAGCTTCCCTCCGGCACCCGGGCGATCTCTCTGCCCGATACCAACTATGCATCGTTCTTCCTGGATACGTTCGGTCGTCCCCTCCGAGCGATCGCGTGCGAATGCGAGCGCTCGGGCGACCCGAATTTGAGCCAGGCGCTTCACCTGATGAACGGCGACTTGCTCAACCGAAAGCTCCTCCAGAAGGGAGGCCGGCTGTCGCGGTTGCTCGAAGACCCCAAGCTCGACGACTCAGCACTCGTGCGCCGGCTCTACCTGCTGACGTTCAACCGCCCGCCGAGTGAAGGCGAAGCCTCCAGAGCATTGTCAGTCTTCGCCGAAGGCCCCAGTCGTGCCGTCGCCGCTCAGGATCTCTTCTGGGCCTTGCTGAACTCCAAGGAGTTCCTGTTCAACCATTGACCTCCTCTGTTCCTGACGCGGAGCAAGCCCGTGCACGGTTGGAAACGGCCCCTCATCTGGCTGGTTTCATCTTGCTGCATGTGCTGCGCTGCCGCAGGCCGGGCCGACGACTCTGCCGCGCCTACATATGAGAAAGACATTAAACCCATTTTCGTGAAGCGGTGCACGGTCTGTCACCGGGCCTCGAAACGTGGCTCGCTCGATATCTCCGGCGGCCTGGCACTCGATTCGCTCATAGGCGTTCTCGCGGGTTCTCCGCGTGACAAGGTGATCGCACCGGGAAAGGCACGCCAGAGCGAGCTCATGCGCCGACTGTCCGATCCTGACGAAGATCGCCGCATGCCGCGCGGGGAAGAGCCTCTCCCCTCGGCGCAGATCGACCTCATCAGTCGCTGGATCGACGCCGGTGCGCCCGCAGGAACAGCGCTGGCACGGGCCGGAACGGCCGCCGTTTCGCCGCCGCGCCGGGTGCACTTCATCCGGTCGCTAGACGTCAATTTGCCGTGCGATGCCAAAGTCCCACCGGGAAGTGCCGTCGCACCCAACGGTGGCCCTCTCACGCTGAGCCTCGCGGCCGGCCCGCTACCGCCCGTGACGGCACTCGCTTTTCGCGGTGACTCGCGGCTGCTTGCAGTCGGGACCTACGGCCAGGTCGTTTTGTGGGACCTTCACGACGGCGGGCCCGCAGGGGCGATTACCGAGATCCCGGGCCCGGTTCATTCCCTCGTATTCAGCCGCGATGGCCGCCGCCTGGCCCTGGGCGCGGGCCTGCCGGCGCGCTCGGGAGTTGTGCGAGTTTATTCCGTGCCCGACGGCACGCTTGATCCACGATTTCCCCGGACATACGGACGCCGTCTTTGCGGTGGCCATCCGGCCCGACGGCGCACAGCTTGCCTCGGCTTCCTTCGACCAGACCGTTCGCCTCTGGAACCTCGGACTCGGCAAGCGCCGACGGGATCTTTCGTGGTCATTCCGATTTTGTGTACTCGCTCTGCCTACACGCCCGACGGCCGCTCGCTGCTTTCCTGTGGCAAGGATCGCACGATCAAACGCATCAACACGCGCACAGCCAAGGAAGAGCGCACTTACAGCGAGCACAACGATGAGGTCCTCGCCGTCGCGGCTCATCCGGACGGCAAACGATTCGTTTCCTCCGGCGGCGAGCCGCAGCTCCGTTGGTGGACCTATGACGGCGACAAGTCGCAGTCGCGCCGCAATGGTCATTCCGGCTCGGTTCATCAGCTCGCGTTCAGCGGCGACGGCCGCTGGCTCATCTCGTGCGGTAGCGACAACACTCTCCGTCTGTGGAACGGCTTGACCGGCGAGCCCGCAAAACAAATGCCGGCCCTCGACTGGCAATACGCAGCGGCCATCTCGGACTCGGGCAACCTGGCAGCCGGCGGCGGCTGCGACGGCCTTGTCCGCCTCTGGAATTTGCCCTCCGGCCAGCTCTCCGCCACGTTGCTCCAGCCGCCGGGCCTCGATGCGACAGCGAATGAAGATCCGCTCGCCCGCATCGACTGGCTCGCGCTCACTCCCGGCGGCCATGTCGCCGGCTCGGCATCCTTGATCAAATTGCTCACCTGGCGCGCAGGCGGAGTCGTGCTCCCGGCTGCGGCTGCCAGCGCGGCATGCGTTCGATCCCGATATCGTGGCCAGAGCAATGCAGGGTGAGCCCACCGATTCTGTCAATTTCAAGTTTTCGTCTCCCAGAAATAGGAAGCGCACCATGCGCACTCGCGTCTTTCACGCCGCTTGGTTCACGATCGTGATCGCGGCTTGGATCGCCTGCGCGGATGCTCGGGCCCAGACGTCCTATCCCATGACTCTCTACGTCGACCCGATCGCCGTTTCCCGCGGACAATCTGTCGATATCACCGTTTTCGGCCGCGAGAACTTCAGCGGGGCCTGGAAGCTGCTTTCCGAAGGACCGGGTCTGCGCGGCGAGATCCAGAACGTGGAAAACGCCCAGCCGAGCACCAAGGCGCGTGGCGGCGGTGGCGGCCGCCGAGCGGCGACCGCCCAGGTTCGCGCCCGGCTGCACGTCGCCCCGGACGCACCGCTTGGCCCCCGCGAGCTCCGCGTCGCCACACCCCAGGGAGTCTCGAGTGTCGGGCTCGTCGTCGTTGTCGACGGCCCGGTCGTCACCGAGACCCTCGACGCAGATATTGCCAATGATCGCCCCACATCCGCACACATGTTGTCTCTCCCCTGCGTCGTTTCCGGCCGCATCGCCAAGCCCGAAGACGTTGACTGGTATGCTGTCGAGCTGACGAAAGGCCAGCGCGTCGGATTCGAGATCTGGGGCAACCGTCTCGAGAACAAGATCCACGACCTCCAGACCCACCTCGACCCGATTCTCTCGCTGCACGACGGCACCGGCCGCGAGCTCGCCGCCGCGGATAACAACCACTACGCAGACCCCTTGCTCACCTTCCAGGCGCCCGCGGCCGGGACTTACTACCTCCAGGTTCGCGACACGACCTACGCGGGCAACCCTGCCTGGGCCTACGCCCTGCTGGCCGCGACCGGACCCATCACGACGTCTGCCTATCCCCTCGCTGTTAACCCCGGCAGAACAGCCCTGCTCGAGCTCCACGGCCCGGGCATCAATCCCGCGAGCAAAGTCTCCCTCGCCGTCGCTCCTGATCTGAGCCCCGGCCCGCATCTCTTCTCGCTGTCGCAATCGTCACCCGGATCTCTCCCTTCTCCCCTCGTCGTCACTCCGTTGCCGGTAACCCTCGAATCGACCGCTGCCCCGGCCGCCCGCACTCCCTCGAGCCCGATCACCCTCCCCGTGGCGCTCTGCGGCCGGCTTGGTGAGCGCGGCGAGAGCGATGGATACAAATTTAGTGCACGTAAGGATGCAATCTATACATTTGAGGCAGTGGCCCGCCGAGCCGGCTCGGAATGCGACCCCGTGCTTCGATTGCTCGACTCGAAGGGTGCCGTTGTCACCGAAGTGGACGACTCACCCGGACTGGGCAAGGACGCGCGGATCGAATGGAAGGCGCCGTCGGACGGAATCTACACCGTAGAAATCGTCGACCTCCACGCCCGGGGAGGCGAGGCGCTTCCCTACGTGATCCTGGCTGAACAGGCCACTCCCGATTTCTCCGTCACTTGCGACCCGGACATGATCAACGTCGGCCCGGGCGGCCGCGTGCCGCTCTTCGTGCGCCTGGCTCGGCGACAGGGATTTTCGGGGGCAGTGCGGCTCGATTTCCAGGAGCTTCCGCCAGGTGTCACGGCAAGCCCGCTCGTCATCCCACCCTCGATGACCGAAGGCGTCATGGTGATCGAGGCAGCCCCCGATGTCCGGCGCGAAAGCCTGCTCCTGACTCTCAAGGCGACCGGACAAGCTGCCGGCGGGCCGATCGTCCGCACGGCTTCTCCCCTCGAAGAAATCTATCTTCCCGGCGGCGGCCGTGGCCATTTCCCCGTTCGCACACTCGCGCTGGCGGTGACAGACCCGTCGGATATCACCGTCGAGGCAACCCGCGCGAGCTGGTGCTCTCGCCGGGCGAGTCGTTGCCCCTGAATATCACGGTCACCCGCAATCCGCGCTACGAACAGGGTGTGAACCTCGCGGTGGTGCTGCAGCACCTGGGCGGAATTCACGGCAATCCATTTCCCCCGGGCGTGAAGCTGAAGGAGGCCGGCAGCAAGACCTTGCTCGGCCCCAAGGAGACCAAGGGCAAGATCATCATCGAGGCCGCCGCCAATGCGCCGGCGTGTGAAAAAGTTCCGATCACAGTCATGGGCCATGTGTCGATCAACTTCGTGGTCAAAACTGCGTATTGCAGCAGCCCGATTCTGGTAACTGTGCGGCAGAAGGGGGCAAAGTAGTTCATTGGCGATTGCCGCGTCGACTTTCGGGAGCAAAGGAGCGGTGCTCTCCCTCCGCGAATGTTGCGCCAAGCTCCCCCCCCTTTAGAAGGGGTGGCCAGGGGTGGCCTGTTGAAAACTTCCAGATTGACGAGCGGAGGTTTCCCTCCGCGAATGTTGCGCCAAGCTTCCCCCCCTTTAGAAGGGGGGGCCAGGGGGGGTCCGTGCTAGCGGCCGCCACCACAAAACCGTCGCGCAACAGAAAACGCCGAATCGTCCAGCTCGAAATTCGCCAATACGGCCCGCTTTTCATCAGCGCACCCAGAGCCGGCGATTCGCAGAGCAAGCACGCCAGGCCTGGCGATCCGCTCTCATTTGCCTTCGCGACTCGCCGAAGCTCGCCCGATGGAATAAGCAAGTTGGCCCTGCTTGATCACCCCGTCGAGTACCAGAATCTGTTCGACCGCTAAGAGATGGGACTGCCGAACCGCTTTCTTTTTGGCGATCTTGGGAAGAATTATTGGCAGCTCCTCTCCGGTCCTTTCGTACACGACGTGAGTTGGTGCCGTTTTCTGTTGGTACCCCAGCGAGGTCAGATAGCTGTGTAGTTCGCCATAATTCATTGCTCTAGAGGACATCTTTGATCCGTCCAGTCAGTTGGCCCACGACCGATTGTCTCTTCAGCCCGACGCTCACCCCAACTTCGCCACCGCCGCCGGCAAGTCAGCGACGATATCAATGATCTTCGTGAGGTTCATCGTCCGGAAGATGTCGAGAAGATAGGGACTGATTCCGAACATCACGAATTTCCCCTGGCGGCGGTCGATTCTTCGCTTCAGCGTCATCAGGAAGCCGATCTCCGAGCTCGCCAGGTAGTTGACGTCGCTCAGGTCGATGGCGAATCGGCCGTCCTCGCGCGCTTCGACCAGCTTGTAGAGCCAGTCTCGCTGCGTGGACTGCCAGTCGGCGGCACTCTCGTCGGTCGCCTCGAACGCGATAACCATCACACTGCCTGATTCCTCGGCCGTGAATTTCAGCATGGCACACACCTCTCCGTCGAGACTCTCCGTTAGCTTCCGCGGTATGTACTATAACCGAACGGGGCCAGCAGCAGCGGAATGTGATAATGCTCGGACGGATTGTCGATCTCGACCACGACGTGGACTTCCGGATAGAACGTGCGCACGTGCATCGTCGCGAAGTACACCCCCGTCGCAAATCGCAGCCGGTATACCTGGCGACTGAGGCTCTTGACCGGCGGGTCGAAGTTGGCGATACGCCCGGCCGAATCAGTGGTCGCTCGCGCCAGTTCGGACCAGCGGTCTGGCCCGTCGCGGATCTCCAGTATGACAACCACGCCATGCGCGGGCTTGCCCAATGTCGTATCAAGAACATGGCTCGTGATCGGGCTCATGGCGCGATTTTCTCCAGACGAAGTCTCGTGATCTTGGCCTGCTCGGCAGCCGCGCACCGAATCTCGATATCCGGCGAATGAAGCAGCCGGCTCTCAATCGCCGCTAGCATTTCCTCGGCTGATTTCCCCGTCGCACAAATGATGAAAATGTAGCCGAATGTTGCCTCATACCGGGCGTTCATGGAAGCAAGCTTCTCGAGCAAATCCCCGGTCGCGCGCTCCGTACCCGACTGCTCCGCCTTCGACCAAGCCGCCGTGGCGGCGTGCTCCGCCCGCGCCCCGCCGCGGGCGCCGATCTTGGGGTGGGCGGCAAATGCCTCGAGCCAGTCGCTAGCCTCGAGTGCCCACCAGACTCGCTCGGCCGCTTCGAGCACCGCCGCTTCCGAATCAAATGGACGCATCGACTCCATCTCGCGAGACCAGCGAGTCGATCCGCAACAGCCGCGAAACGTTTCGCTCGCCTCCACTTCAGCCCAATCGTTGATCGCCGCGAGGTTCATCTACCCTCCGCTCTTCCCGGCCGCACCAGTGCTTTGCCGCGGACGGGCATCGCAATCGACCCGCAACGAAACACCCGTTCCCCTCGTAAATACGTCGTCTCCACCTGCCCTGTGAGCTGCCGTTCTTCATATGGCGTCAGGCGATGACGATCATGGAGCGCAGTCGCTTGCACCGTGAAACTTGCATCCGGATCGAAGACGACCAGGTCGGCATCCCGGCCCGCGGCAATCTCGCCTTTTGACGCCGAAAAGCCGAGCAGCTCGGCCGGGCGGCGCGCCATCCACTCGGCAACCGCCGTGATCGAGATCCCCCGCCGCCGCGCCTCGGTCCACACCGCCGCGAGGGCAACCTGCAGCGACGCGATTCCCCCCCAGGCACGCATCAGATCGCCGCTCACGAGCTGCTTGAGCGCTGCTGGCGCCGGCGAGTGATCTGTGCCGATCGTATCGATCACGCCATCCTGCAAGGCTTTCCACAACCGCTCCCGGTTCTCCCGCTCCCGGATCGGAGGTGCGCACTTGTAGAGAGGGTCGCCGTCTGGAATCTCTTCGGCGGTGAAGAAAAGATAATGCGGGCAGGTCTCGACAAAGATGGGCAAGCCTTCTGCACGCGCACTCGCGATCATCGGCACCGCATCGGCCGACGAGAGATGCACAATATGCACGCGGCAGCCCGTTTCCCGGCAAAGCTCGATCATGAGGCGAATCGCCTCGTGCTCCCACTCCCGCGGCCGCGAGTCGAGATACCGGGCATAGCTCCGCGCGTCCATCCCGGTCACTTCTTCGACCGGCTGTGCCGTCCCCATCAATTCCGCGTGCACCAGGAGCGGCAGCCCAGCCCGCGCTAGCTCGGGCATCGCTTCCCGCAGATCAGCTTCACTTGCGTTCGGGAACTCGTCGATCCCGGAGGGACAAAGAAACGCTTTGAAACCCGCCACCCCCAGACGTGAAAGCGGCCCGATCTGCCCCCGCACTCCGGGCACGATTCCCCCATAAAATCCACAATCCACTCGAAGCTTGTCGCGTGAAGCCTCGAGCTTCTGCGCCAGGGCCTCCGCGGTCGTGGTCACCGGCGAGCAGTTCAGCGGCATGTCAAAAAGCGAGGTGATTCCTCCCGCGGCAGCGGCACGCGTCGCTGTCTCGAACCCTTCCCACTCGGTACGGCCTGGTTCGTTAATGTGCACGTGAGCGTCCACCAAACCCGGCAACACCACTCGGTCTCCCACGTCTTCTAAAGGACACGATGACGGAATATCGCCTGGTCCGACCACCCCGGCAATTTTCTCGCCTGAAACCAGCACCGCGCCGTCGAACACCTCTCCTCGACAAACGATGCGATTGCTCCTCGCGCCCACATCGACTCGCTTTGGGCCGAGTTCCCATTGCGGCGTGCGCGTTCACGCATGGCACTCCCGTCCCCGTTCCGGCGGCGTTAAGATCTCTTCTTCCCGCCACGAGTCAGTCACCGAGAGAGGAGCAGTCCGACCGTGACCGCGTTTCTTACTGATCACTCGTACGGCAAGTCGCACATCCGACTGACAAAAGTCACTCGCGGTGCCGATCGCCACGAGGTCCGCGAGCTCTCGATCGATATCTCGCTTCAAGGCGCCTTCGAGCCGTCGTACACCCACGGCGACAACCGGCTGATCATCCCCACCGACACGATGAAAAACGTCGCGTTCGCCCTCGCGAAACAGCATCCGCTTGAAGCGATCGAGGAATTCGGCGCCGCGATCGCCGGCTTCTTTCTCGATCATCACGCCCACGTCTCGGCAGCCCGCGTGCGGATCACGGAGCGGCCGCTGGACCGCATTCGCGTCGATGGCCGCGAGCATCCCCACGCCTTCACTGGCACCAGCTCCGAGCGCCGCTCCACCACGATTACTCACACCCGCGGCAGCCTCCGCTTCGAGGCGGGGCTCGAAGACCTGTTCTTGCTCAAGTCGACCGGCTCGGCCTTCTGCGGCTTCCTCACGGACCGCTACACTACTCTCAAAGATGCCCCTGACCGCATCCTTGCCACGATGCTCGACGCCACCTGGCTCTACCAAGATCAGCTTGTGAATTGGAACGAATCGCACGCGTGCATCCGCCAGTCCTTGCTCGAGGTGTTCGCTCTCCACGACAGCCTCTCCGTCCAGCAAACTCTGTACAAAATGGGTGAAACGGTCCTGGCGGGCGCGCCGGAGGTCCAGAAGATCACGCTCACCATGCCCAACAAGCATCGCATCCTCGCCGATTTGAAACCATTCGGCCTCGATAACGCAAACGAAATCTTCGTCGCAACCGACGAGCCCTACGGCTCCATCACCGGCACGGTGTCGCGCACTTGATCACCAATCTCCTGAGTGGAACCGGCCACGCTTGACAACCGCGCCAGCGTCCTCGCCAGCACGGCCACACCGCGGCCGATGTCGAGCGGTGTTGCCGATTCATCCGGTCTGTGGCTGATCCCTCCCTTGCACGGAATGAAGATCATCCCTGTCGGTGCAACCCGCGCCATGAACAACGAATCATGATAGGCTCGACTGATCATGGGCATGCTCGAGATCCCCTCGTCCTCGCATGCTGCCCTGATCGCCGCAACGATGTCTTCCGACGAGCGCGCGGGAGGGTCTGAATTCAAGCATTCGACGATCGCGGCCACGCCCCGCCGCGCGGCGATCTCGCCTACCGCTCGCCCGATTGCGCCGATCACGCGGTCCCTTGGCTCCAGGTCGATGTCCCGGATGTCGATCTCAAGAATCACTCGCTCGGGAATGCTGTTGATCGCACCAGGGTGCACCCGGCACACCCCCGTCGTTGCCACGGTGTCGGGGCTGCCATCCGAACGTGCTGCTCGTTCCACCTCGAGGACAGCCTCGGCCGCCGCGCAGAGCGCATCCCTGCGCCCAGGCATCAGCACGGCGCCGGCGTGCCCTCCCTCTCCCTCCCACGTCACCCGGAGCGCCGCCGGCGCGGCGATCGCCGTCACAATCCCGATCGGAATTCCACCACGTTCGAGCAACGGCCCCTGTTCGATATGGAGCTCGACGAACGCCGCGAACCGATTCTCGGATAGCCGCACGTCCGCCAGCTCGCCCTCAAAACCCGCTGCCCTCCGCAAAGCCTCGAGCGTGTTGCCGTCAGAATCCCGGAGCGCCGCCAGTGCATCGGCCGAAAGGCTTCCACACATTCCCCGGCTGCCCAGGCAGCCGATGCCGAACCTCGTCGGTTCTTCGCTTGTGAATAAAACGATCTCGATCGGCCGCACGGGCCGGAAGCCCGCACGGCCAAGCGCGCGCACCGCCTCGATCGCGCCCAGAAACCCCACCGTGCCGTCAAACCGGCCCGAGTGCGGGATCGCGTCAATGTGCGACCCGGTCGCCACCGCGGCCAGGTCGGCCCGCTCCCCCTCCCACCTGGCAAACGTGTTTCCAATCGCATCTTCCCGAACCGAAAGCCCCGCTTCCCGGCAGAGGTTCTTGACCAGGGCGCGCGCGGCCTGATCGACGCCGGAATAGACGACCCGCGTGACCGCCGGAGCCGGTGCATCGCTGTGGGCCGCGAGCTCGCCGAGCTCGTTCATCACCCGGTCGATGTCCACATCCAGTCGCAAGCCGCTCACCCGTGTTCCTCCATTGGATCGCGGTTTACATCCTTGTAATACAGATAAGCCGCCGGCGTCTTGCCCATCGCCACAAACCACTGGGGACAGAACGGAGCCATCCAGATCGCGTCTCCTTCACGCACCGTGTACCACTCCTCGTCAAGCCGGTAAACGCCCTGGCCCGCAAGCATCAAGAGCCCGTGCTCCATCACGTGCATCTCGACCAGCGGCAAAGCTGCCCCCGGCTGAAACGTGAACACGTTGACCGCCAGATCGAATCGTGCGTCCACCGGCAGAAGCACTTTGAGCATCGCGTCGGGATCGCCCAGGAACGGCGCACCGGCAACCTCACTCTCATTGCCGGCGATGGGCTCGGGCACGGGTATCCCAGCGCGGGGCAGATACCGCTTCTCGAAAATGTTCACGCGGCTGGGATCGATCGCTTCAACCGTCGCACCAGCCTGAGGCGGGCAGTACGCAAATCCGCCGGCTTCGAGAACGCATCCTTGCGAGCCGGGAAGTCCAAGCGAGACTCGCCCTTCGATCACAAACAGCACCCGCTCCACACCCTCGGGCGGCATTCCCGCCCTGCCGCCCGGCTCCATGAGCGCGAGGTACTGAACGAACCGGGCGCCGATCCGTGGCGAGATCAGGATCACGCCCTGGGTGCGCTCCCATCCGGGAAGATCGCTGCGGACGAAGCTCTCGGGGGCGAACACCGCGTGGCTGCGCCGCAATTGACTGCGCGTCGTGCCGAACAATTCCATTCATGTAGCTCCCATGGATTCCTTGCATGCGTGACGCTCATTCGCCCCGCCGTCGCGCTCGGCCAGCAGCGTGAGGTACCGCACGACAACGTCGAGCGCCGCCTTCACGTCCTGTGCGAGCACTCTCTCCTCGGGGCTGTGGCTGACGCCTCCCGGGCTCCTGACGAACAGCATCGCCATCGGCGCGACGGTTGCCATCACCCCGGCATCATGCCCCGCACCACTGCTCAAGCAGTGACATGCTTGGCCGGTAGCCGTGACCGCGTCCTCGAGCACGGCACGCAGACGGGAATCAGCCGGAACCGCCGGATGATGCTCCTCTTCCTCGATGCCGAACGCAACTCCCCTGGCATCGCAAAGCGCCGCCGCACGTCGACGAATCTCGTCCACCGCTGCCATCCGTGATTCGTCATTCAGGTGCCGCACATCGACGCAAAGTTTTACCTCACCCGGCACGACATTGACTGCCCCGGGCAGCACCGAGAGGCTGCCCACGGTGGCTCGAAGCCCGGGCCGCTCGAGCGCCACCCGCTCGACTTCGAGCACGAGCTCCGCCGCCGCCGCCAGTGCATCCCGCCGCCCACGCATCGGCAACGTGCCGGCGTGCCCCGCGCGTCCGCGAAGCGTGGCACACAGCCTGCTCTGGCCGGTGATTCCCTCGACCACCCCCAGTGGCGCGTCCAGACTCTCGAGCACGGGCCCCTGTTCAATATGCACTTCCGTATAACCGTGTATGCGTGCGGCAGGATAAGCCGCCTCACCGATCCGCTCCGGATCAAGCCCGAATGAGCGAAACGCCTCGCGCATGGGCACGCCCTGCCGGTCGCATCGATCCAGTAGCCCTGGGTCGAACTGGCCGGCAACCGCCCGGCTGCCCAGAAACGGAGCGCGGTAGCGCACCCCTTCCTCCTCGCTGAAGGCGATCACGTCGATGCCGAACGGCAACCTGGATCCCTCCAGCGCCTGCACGGCCGCGATGCCCACAAGCACCCCGAGGACGCCATCATATTTCCCCGCATCCGGTACGCTGTCGAGATGTGAGCCGATGATGTGCACGGGCAGGTTCGCACTTGTCCCCTCGTAGTGTCCGATCAGGTTCCCCGCTGCATCGAGATGAACGTCCATCCCCGCAGCGCTCATCCACCGGGTCACTTCCTCGTGCAGCCCGCGCATGGCGTCGCACAGGAACGGGCGCGTGATCCGGCCCGGTTCCTCGGTGAACGAGGCCGCTCGATCGCAGCGTTCGAGAACCGCGCGCGCCAGAGCCACGACGTCGCTCGCTGAACCAGATTCCGCGTGTGTTCGTGTGATCAACGAAATCCGACCGATATTGGGGTGACGGTCGCCAGTTTATCGTGGTTTTCCCCGCCGGTCGCTCCCAGCGCCTTTACGGACGATCCTAATCGCCCCGCGCGCACCAGGCAAATCTCCATGCTCAGATCGAGCAAAGTTGGTAATCTCGCACCATGGATCCCATCAATTGGCTGCTCGATTCGGACCCGGCGATAAGCTGGCAGGCGCTGCACGGGCTCGACTGTTCCCGGAGGAACACCCGATGAGCGAACAAATCCGGCTGCGTCTTGAGGAAATAATGGCCCTGATTCCCTGCCCGGTCTCTGGATGTTGGTTCGTTAACGGGGCGGAGACTGCCTATTTCTATGACGAGAACTGCGAGTGCCATGTTCTGGAGGTCTGGCCGAAAAGCGTTGACGAACCAGTGCCCAGTGAGGGCAACGGTCACGAGCAGGTAGAAGTTGACATCCTGTACGAGCTGGCTGAGTTCGATTTCACTGAGCTGGTCAAGAATGTGACGTTGGAGAACTTCCATTTCAGCCAGAGTAGAGCCGTCTTCGAGATCAGTTGGAAAGAGTTTGGGCAAGACCTGGAACTGCGGGTTCACATCGAACCGGAAGCACTGGACGAGGAATAGGATATCGCCAGGAAGGCGGCGTCGACCATAGCATCGTCGAGCGAGGCATAGCGACCGCTATGGACGGCGGCCAGGATGTCGGCTTGCAAGAATTCTGGTAAATGAATATACATATACAGATGTTACTTTGACTTCCAGCTTAGCATGGCCGGTCGGGATTGCCAAGCGTGCCTCCACGCCCTCGGGCTCGACCTGCCGCGCGCCGGATTCTTCGCGTTCGTCCTGGTCTCGGATGACCGCCGCGAGAGCATCTACGCCGCTCGCGTGAGGATCTGATTGGGATGAATCACTAGCCGCGGGCCCGTTGCCTCCGCCCCTTGGCTCCCCCGCAGGGGACGAAGTCCACTGGCCCGAGGACTTGAGCCATGCGCTCCCTCGCCCGGACTTCAGCGAAGCGAATACCCGGCAGAGCGCGGGATCTCAGGACCCGCAAGGAGGCCGTCGTGATCGTCGATCGGGCGGCCGAGGCGACGATCGGCTGCATCGGCCCGGGGAAGAAATTGACGCTGATCATGGGTTCGGGGGCAAGGGACGGAACGGGACATCCTGAAAGATGGGCTGGCCGGCCGGCTGGTCGGAGAGGGAGGAATTGTGCGAGGCGACGCAGCGCCAGCGGCCTTCTTGCAGGATGTAGGTCTTGGTCACGCGGTAGGGACCGGTTCCGCTCGGGTTGCTCGCATTCGTCTTCACCATGGCCTGCCCAACCACAACGGCCGCTCGGGCATAGACGCGGATCGAGATATCCCGCAGCTCGTAGGAGTCGATGCCCCAGGCACTGGTCCCCAGCTCGGCGAGATATCTCGCCTTGTCCCAGGTGCGCCCGACGGGGTCGGTGACGATGATGTCGTCGGCGAGGATGCGGTCGACCGCGGCGCGGTCGCGATTCGCGATCCCGGTCGCCCACTCCCGCTCAAGTCTCCGCAGCTCCTTGTCGACGTCCCCTCCGGGCTCGGCGACCGCCGATGACAACTGCGACCGGAGCAACGTCCGGTTTGGTGTGAGGACGCCCCCGGGTGAGTCGGCCGGCTGATATTGCGCCAGAACGCTTGCCGCGAAAACGAGGCTGAGGGCCGCGACCACGGACGTCGCGGTTTTCAGTTCGGCGAAACGCATCATCTTCAATTCTCCTTTTGTCAGCTCGCAAACCGAAGCCGAGATTCTTTCTGCCATCGACATTCTGCCTGCCGCGAATCCGATCGCCGACTGGACCGTGGCATCGGCCAGTGACGCCCGCATAACCGCCAAGGCGACATCCCCGGAGAGCGCCGTCCCGATCATTCCGACCAGGGGAGCCAGCCCCCTGCGCGTGAGACGGTCCCGCAACCGCTCTCGCCCGCGCGCCAGCCGGCTATGGAGCGTGCCGACCGGACATCCCAGGCGCCGAGCCGCCTGCTCCGGGCTGAGGCCCTCAAGCAAGCAGAGCACGACCGCCTCGCGGTATCGCTCCGGCAAGCGGCCCAGCTCTTCGTGGAGCACTTCTCCGAGGTCATCCATGACCGCCTCGCCGGCCGACTCGGCCGAAGCCGCGGTTGTGAGTCGCTCGTACGTCCGTCGCCGGGCTACTGTCGACCGCGCGCGGCACGCGGTGCGGTACGCGACTCGATGGAGCCAGGGACCCAGAGAATCGCGCACCCACAGTCCCCGGGCCTTCTTGACCAGGATCATGAACGTCGCCTGGAACGCGTCGTGCGCATCATGGGAGTCGCGAAGGACTGCCCGGCAGACCCGGAATACCATCGGTCCATGGCGATGAACCAGCGCCTCGAACGCCAGCTCGGCCGCCTCGTCCCGACGAAAGGTGAACCGCTCGAGCAGTTGCGCATCAGTCAGTCCAACGACCGTCCCCTTGTTGAAGAGGGTCTCGAGCTGTCGACTCGCGAAATTTCGGTAACTGTTCGCCATGTCAACTCCCGTGCGTCACCGCCGCCTCACTCATGAGAGTAATGCCATGGGGAGTCATCGTGTGTCCTGGTTTCTTGAAAATCCTTCGAAAGGGCTCGCAACGTCCATCGCAAGTTGACAGGATCGAGACGCGGGCAAGGATCGAGACGCGGGGCGTGGATGCCAAAATGCCTGCTGCATAATCATTTCCGCCCCCCGGAAAATGTGTCAGAAACCAATATTCCCCCTTCCGATCACGGCCTCGCGTCGTCGGCGCTCCCCGGAATCTCGATCATGAAGGGATGGTCGCTCATCGTCAAAGCGAGTGAATTGATGTTGCGATGGGTCTTGATCGGTGCGGCGCCGATCGTCGGATCGTAAACTTTCACCTCTCGTTGAGTACCACCTAGCTGCACGGTCACGCGGTCCGCGCCCTTCACCCGTTCACCCCAAACCACCAGCTCAAACGTGCCGTCACTCTTTTGGAGCAGCATCTCGTGCATCGTCGCCGGCTGCTCCGCGATCGCGTAATTCAGTTGGCCGGGCTTCTCGATCCTGCCCCTGTCGGCCAGGATCGTCGTCATATTGTGCAGATACCTGGCGGCCTTTCTCGGTGTATAGTCGGACTTGAAAAGCCCAAACGTCTGATTACCGCCTTCGTCGGCGCGATCGCGCAGCAGGTAGACCGCCGTGTGACTCCAGCCCCGCTTGAACTGGTCCAGATACATGCTCACCAGATTGAGCGCCTGGATCTCTTCCGTGACCGGTCCGTCAATCGTGCAGCCCGTTTCGGTCGTCACCCGCGGCAAACTCAAAAGCTCGGTCTCCGAATAGCCGCGAAAGTGTTTCGCCCAGGTGAGGCCATAGTTGCCGTAGAGGCCGTCGATCCGGCACGCCGAAGTCGGATCGGCGGCATTCCATGTCTTGTTGTCTTCCACACGCGGTGAGTTCGGATGATAAATGTAATTATGAACGTTCGCATAGTCGGCGTATCGTGTTCCGTCCGGAAGGGAAGTCCCGGCGCCTGGGGGGATCGTCAGGAACTGCAATCCGACGTTGTCTGCTTGCGCGCCGCCTTCGCTGATCGACCAGACGGGGTATTTCTTCAGCACCGGATCGTTCTTGACCGCGCTGTACAGGTCGCGTTGCAGCTTCGCGACCGCCAGCCACGACGGCGCTCGGCCGCCGCCGGCTTCGCCCTGATAGGTCACTCCCCAGTTGTTCGGCTCGTTATTCCCTTCGAAGGCCAGCAGGGCGTCGGCCGCGGCCAGCCGCCGGGCGGATTCGACGAGCTTCTTGAGATCGGTGCCGCCGCTGACCAGTCCCCAACTGAACCGGACGCCGGTTTGCCGGTGCAGGTCAAGATAGGTTTGGACGGTCGTCGGGCCATCGGCGGTCAGACCCTCGATGCCGCCCCGGACCCAGCGAAACCCCGCGTACTTCACCATCGCGACCGTTTTCGGCACAGGTTGTCCGCGATCCGGGAACGTGGAGACAACGCCGATGCTGTTCAAAAAATCGATCGCCGGCACGGCGGTCACGGCGACGGGCTTGCCTCCGCTACAGGTCAGATTAACCTTGTTGAAGACCTGTTCATCGAAGTTGCGGGTCCCCAGCAGGACCAACTGGCTGAAGGTGCTTGTGGTCGCATCGGTGAACCGGACGGTCGCGCCGGCGCCTTTGTTCCAGTCCTTCCCCGTGATCGTCCACGCCGCATCGGATTCTCTCGTGATGATGAGGCGGCTCAAACCGCCGCCGTCGCGAACGGATGGGTGGCCCGCGTCAATTTCCTCGGGCGCCCAGGTCTTGTCCTTGGCGGGAACTCCGCTTACAACCTTGCCCCACTGCACGGCCCACGTTGCCTTGCAGCGGTGGACTTCGAAGACATAACCGTTGCCGCCGGAGTCAACGAGCATGAACGAGACCGAGTCGGAGCCTTGGGTCGCATCGCCCCACCCCCAGCCGTAATCGAGGGAAAGTGCCAGCTTCCTGGGATTCCTGATCTCGGCAAAGGTTTTTGTGAGCGAGCCGTCGGGCTTGTTCGCCGTAAAACGAGCCACCGCGCCCGGGTTGTTGGCCGATTCCTTGGGGTAAAGGAATACGTCCCAGTCTCCCTTCACCCTCCAGCCCAGGGCCGCGAAGGCCCCCTTCGAAAAATCCGAATCGACGATCGTCTGCGCTTTGCAAACCGTCTGGGCCCAGCCCGACACCACCAGGAAGGCCGTCACGCTCGCGATCGATGCTGCTTTCATCACGATCTCCGTTCACAGTTGACAAATCGCGATAAGGCTCCAACCAGCACAGTATCAGTGGTTGTCGTGGCCGGCTCGTCCATGTGGGCGACCGAATCTAAGAAACGCAGTCTTCGTTCGTCTATCATGCAGTACGATAGCCGATCATCGGTTTTCCCGCCAATTCTCCCACGGAGGTCCTCTCATGCGCGGAGATCCCTCACGACTCTCTCGACGTCGGTTGTCCTGGCCCGTTCTCGCCCTGTCAGTCGCGACAGTCCTCGCGCTGGCCACCGCAGCCCTGACAGCGGCCCAGGACAAGAAGCCGGAACGACCAATGAGCCTCCTGGAGACCCTCGAGCAGTGGAAATACCCCGGTTCGCGCATGCTCGGCGGCGCCAGCATGAGCGACGGCGGAAACCCACTCCTGCAGTCGGTCAAGTGCAAGGCGACGCTCACGACCACGGATCCGTTCGAAAAGGTGACGACGTATTACGCGCAGGATAACCTCGAATCCCGAGCCGACAGGGAACCGCACGGCGGCGTGCCGGAAACCGACGGCAAATCCGTCGCGAGCCAGGACGACTCGGAAGACCGGCCGGTGAAGCTAAGGGTCATCGTGGTGAACAGGGCCAACGCATCGACGACGCTGGTGATCACCCGGGCTCGCGAAGAGAAGGAAACCCACATCTCCTGGCTGCATTACTTTCGAATCGACGGCAAGTAGAAAGAGCCGCTGCCACTACTGTCGCCGCGGTCGAGGAAGGTCCGACTCCACGAACCGATTCTTGTATACATTCTGGCGTTGCGGGCCAATTCGTGACTCAGTAGGCTTTGCTATTGCAGACCGGATCGCGAGCGGATCCGTCGAAACGGGAGCACTACGCGTGCAGGAGGAGGCGCCGATTTCCCATCTCTGAAAACAGACCCGAATCACGGCGCTCGTGTGTTTCCCTGCAAGTGAGTCTGCGGGGACTGACCTTGATCGTCCTCGTGATCGGCGCGGGCCTTGGCTGGCTCGTGCGCAGCGCGCGCATTCAGCGCGATGCGGTCGCGGCGATCAGGAGGAACGCCATAACAAACCACGTGCATTACAACCGCGAGCGAGAGGACCGCCGGGGCAGAACGATACTCGCCATCTGGGCGCCCGATTGGCTCGTCGATCGACTGGGAGTCGACTACTTCGACCACGTGAGCAAGGTGACCTGCTATGGTCTCGGTGATTCCGATGCGCCGCTCGCGGAAATTCGGCGTTTGTCAAGCGTCGACGAGTTGGTCTTATTTGGCCCGCGTGTCCAGGATGGGCTTGTCCATCTGAAAGGGATGCAAAGTCTCATGCGTTTGGACCTCACCTGCACCGACTTGACCGACTCCGGTTTGGCGCATCTGAACACGCTGAGTGCCCTCGAGGATCTCAACCTCTCACTGTGCAGGATCACCGACGCCGGTCTGGTGCATCTTGGAATCGTGAGGAGCCTGAAGTCCCTCAATCTGACCAAAACCGGTGTCATAGACGCCGGCCTGGCGCACCTGGAGGCGCTCCCGAGACTTGAGGAGTTGATCCTGAGCGAGACGAAGGTAACTGATGCGGGATTGGCACGCGTCGCGCGACTCGCGAGCTTGCAGGTATTACGACTGAACCTCACCTGCATCACGGACAACGGCCTTGTTCATCTCAAAAACCTGCCAAGGCTGGCCGAGCTGGATATTTCATGCACATATGTTACTGGGCACGGCCTCGCGAGTCTGAGAGGTATGAATGGCCTCCGGGCTCTCGACCTTCAGGCATGCGCGATCACCGATGCCGGGCTGGAACACCTGAGTGGGCTGCCCGGCCTCACCTGGTTAAGCCTCGATTGCGCAGATCACCAACGCTGGTCTGGCGCACCTGAAGGTGCTACCCAAGCTCGAGGCGTTGACGCTCACCGGCTGGCAGATCACCGATGCGGGCGTGATCCACTTGAAGGCCCTGACGAGCCTCAGGCGCTTTCGCGTAACACACACGCAAATATCGCCAGCGGGCCTGGATGAGCTGCAGGGCGCGTTGCCCTGTCTGAGAATCGAGCATTAATCGAGCGCCTCATTCCCACGCTTCGCGCGCGACCATCGCCCCGCGACGCTCAGCCCGCGCCTGGCCACCGTCTCGCGGGCGCGAGGGGTCCGCTGTTGCGGACCGTGAACTGTGCGGTTGATCTGCGCCGAAAGCCAATCCCTCCGCCTCAAGATCCGGAGCTTCTTGACGGGCAGGCATGATTTCTCGATGATTCAACTAGAGCGCTCAATTGGTTCGCGTCCGCCTCTCGAAGAATCGATGCTGGTCATGACGCACTCGCCGAGTCCCAAATCGACAGCCGTTGCGAGAATCCTCTCGAGAGCCAATCTGCTCAAGTCCCGCGAGGAAATCGAGCAATTGACCTCTGGTGTCCTCGAATTGAAGGCCAAGCGCGTTGCGCCAGTGGCATCGATCGATGAAACCCGGCTGCTGCTGGTTATCAACGAGTGCGTGCCTGCTGCGCTCACCGATCGCGTTCAGTCGCTTTTGGCGAAGCGCGATGACGGCACGTTGACCCCGAAGGAGAAAGTTGAGCTACTCGATCTCGTCGATGAGGTTGAGCGCCGGGGCGTGGAGCGGCTCAAGGCGCTAACGGAACTGGCCGAACTGCGCGGTGTGTCGTTGACTGAGTTGATGCGTTCACTCGGCGTCGCCGCCTCTCATGGCTAAGATTCGCGCGAACGTGCGCGACCGCGCCGCCGGCCGCTGCCAGTATTGTCGGATCGAAGAACAGTGGACCGGGCACGAATTCACGGAGTCTTGATGATCAGAAATGGTCTCCATCCTCCGGGAGAATCATCGGACTAAGCCACGAATTTAGTCCCTCATTCGGATTGTCTTGACGGCGAGCCTTCCCCTTCTCGATAGTCGAGCTCTCAAGGCAATACCTCGTGACGACGTCCGAGGTCTCGATTACACTTGTGAACAGCCAACCCGTGGCCAGGTTGCAATCGCTTGAATCGCCAAATCCAGGGCCGCCGTCATGCTGAGCGCCCGCTCGCGACAATACCTGCGAATGAGTCTCAGGACCATGATGGTTCTCGTCCTCATCCTCGCGGTGTTTCTCGGCTGGCGTGTGAACAAGGCGCGACAGCAGGCCAGGGCCGTTGCTGCGGTGAAGAGCCACGGCGGATGGGTCCACTACGACTACGAATTCGTCAGCGGCAAATTGACACCCGGAAGCGAGCCGTGGGCACCTCGTTGGCTCCGGAGCATCCTCGGCGACGAGTTTTTCCAGGAAATCGAACAAGTGAGCCTGGTCTACGATGATTCGACCGGGACACGCTACGAGAACAAGAACTTCGCGACGTGCGACGACCTTTTTGCCCAGCTTGCAAGCCAGCCCGGCATCAAGACGCTCTTGCTGCATGCCACGCAGGCGACCGACGAGGGACTCAAGCACATCGGAAAGCTGACTGGACTGGAATCGCTCTATTTCTGGGACGCCACGTCGATCACGGACGCCGGCGTCGCGCACCTCGCCGGACTCAAGAACTTGAAGAAGGTCCACATTTCCGGGTCGAAGATCACGGACGAGAGCCTCATTCTCCTGAGCAGTCTGCCGATGATCGAAGAGCTCTCGCTTCAGGAGGGCCACTTCTCGGACAAAGGCTTCCTTCGGCTGAAGGGTCAGAACACGCTGAAGCAGCTCGCAACCGGCCGAGGCACCTTTGAGGTCACGGACGCCGGTCTCGTTCACTTCACGGAGTTCAAGAACCTCGCACTCGTCGACCTTCAGAATTCCAAGGTCACCGCGCACGGTCTCGAACAGTTGAAGGGGATGCCCAGCCTGAAGACGGTTTGGCTCTCCGGCACGCCGATCACCGACAAGGATCTGGAACCTTTTCGCCAAGCCATGCCCAGCGTCTCCGTCACCAAGTAGGGTCCGCGATCATTGCCGACCATCAGCTTCAACTGCATTACACTGACGTTACAAATTCACCGCCCTCATCGCCCGCTCGGGATAGCGCTCGCCCGATACCACGCCCTTAGGCAGCACGGCGGTAATCTGCTTCAATTCATCCGCAGTCAGGCGCACGTCAATTGCGCCCATGTTCTCATCAAGATACGCCATCCGCTTGGTACCGGGAATCGGCACGATGTCCTCTCCCTGCGCCAGGACCCACGCCAGGGCAAGCTGACTCGGCGTGCAGCCTTTGCCCGCGGCGAGCGTTCGTACCTTCTGCACCACTTCGACGTTCTTCTGGAAGTTCTCACCCTGAAACCTCGGCGCGTTGCGGCGAAAATCGTCTGCAGCCAGGTCGTCGAGCTTCTGGAACGCCCCCGTCAAGAACCCGCGACCCAGAGGGCTGTACGCAACGAAGGCGATCCCCAGCTCGCGAACGGTCGCCAGAATCTGGTCCTCGGGCTCGCGGCTCCACAGTGAATACTCGGTCTGAAGCGCGGCGATCGCGTGCACCTTCGCCGCGCGCCGGATCGTTCCCGGAGCGGCTTCGGATAGGCCCAGGTACAGCACTTTCCCCGCGCGCACCAGCTCTGCCATCGCGCCGACGGTTTCCTCGACCGGTGTCGCCGGGTCGACCCGGTGCTGGTAATACAGGTCAATCACATCGACGCCCAGCCGTTTGAGGCTTCCGTCGCAGCAGGCTGTCACGTATTCCGGATCGCCGCGAACGCCCAGGAATTCTCCGCCCGGTCCGCGCACGTTGCCGAACTTTGTGGCCAGAACCACCTGATCACGGCGTCCGGCGATGGCCTTGCCCACGAGCAGCTCGTTGCGGCCCGTTCCGTACACGTCGGCCGTGTCCAGGAAGTTGCCGCCTGAATCGAGATAGTGATGAATGACGCGAATCGACTCGGCGTCGTCCATTTTCGACGGGTCATAAAACTCGCTCATCCCCATGCAGCCCAGCCCGATCGACGAGACCTGCGGACCGCCCGTCCCCAACCTCCGGCGTGTCGTGAGTTTCCCGGACATCGCGATTCCACTCCATCAAACGGCGTGTTCACTCCCACAATTCTCTCGAATGCGCCTCGCTACGCTCGTTGCGTCGACGAAGTGCGCACATGGCAGAACGGCGACCTCTTCATTTCCCGGTCTTCGCCGCAGGCGCCGCCGCTTTCTTGAGAAACGGATTCGGCTTCAGCTCGATCCGTTTGATCGATTGCAGGTAGTCGAGCACGGGTTCGGCGTCTTTGCCTCCGACTTGTGCGTGGAAATGGAGCGTGAACCCATGCGGGCCTTTGGCATCGATCAACTTGGGCTGCAGCGTCAAGAACGATTTGACCGCATCGAGCTGCCCCATCATCGCGGCGCAGAAAATGTCGATGCGTGCGCCGCGATCGAGCAGATACTCGACGATATCGCGCCGCCCCATGTGCGACGCTCCGCCCAGCCCGGTCTCCCAGTCTCCGTTTCCCCAGTCCACCGCCGCGTTGAGCACGGCCGGTTGGCGGTCAAGCAGCTTCTTGACCATATCCAGCTCCGAGTGCGCATAGATGACGAAGTCCTGCACGAACAGCCGGTTGATCTGCGGGTTCTTCCACGAAGGCTTGAAACCCGGCGGCGGATAATCGCGATCAAACGACGATTCGACCGGGTGCGGGGCCGTAGCCGCACTTGCGGGAGCCGCCGGCTTCTTCTGGTCATCCGCCGCAGCGCTGCCGGCCGCTGATCCCAGCACCAGCCCCGTGGTCGCAGCACTGAACGAGCGGCGTGAGATCATCTCGAACATCGTCGGCTCCTTGATTCGATTGAGGCGGGAGGGCAGATTGACTGGTCGTGTGATTCGTCTAGAAAGGCGAGCCACCATTATGATGGCAGATACACTTCCGCCGCTAGACGCTCGTTGTTGCGCACGCTGGTCAACCGACGCACGCCGGAATCACCCGTCCAGATCCCGGTCCCACACCCCGCCAAAACTTGATCCTCCAGCCTCCACTCCGGACACGCACCTCGCCCAGAGCAAGCCTACGACCCACGCCAGACGCGCGTAGATGACCACGATGAACGCCACCACGACCGCCATCGAGCACAGATCCAAACAGAATGTGACGAACGAATGAGATACAAATGGCTTCCAGCCGAGCGCAACGGCGACCATGCAAAAGGCCACAATGCCAGCGGCGTAGTGAACGTTTTCGGTGGGACTCGTGAATACCGCACGCCCACGACCCGCCGCCCCGAGTTCCCCCACATGCGGCCCGTCGCCAAGAACCGGTCGCGCCACCGCCGCGGCGGGGCGCACCGACCACCTCGGCGGAAAAACCTCAAATGTCGGTCTCACCTCAGGAGTCGTATGCCGGTCAAACCAGATCAGGTGCCCGCAGCACGGACAGGGCGCATCGCCGCACGGGTAGGAGGGCTCGGCTGTGAACGCGGTGTCACAGATCGGGCAGACGGCGGGTTCGCCTTCCGGGGTTCTCGAAGAGATGGTCATGGTCGTGGCACCTCCGTACATACGATTATACCGCGCCCGGCCGTGCAACCGGCAACCGCCGCCAGTTGACCCAGGCCCTCCCTGACCGCTAGAATCCTCATCAATTCTTCACCGCGAACTGGACATGCCCGATCACGTCCTCATCTATTTGAATGGGAAGCGCGTGATCGTCGAAGGCGGTCGCGCATTTCGCACGCTCGTCGAATTCCTGCGCGAGGAATGCAGCCTCCCAGGTACAAAAATCGGCTGTGGAGAGGGCGACTGCGGGGCGTGCACCGTGCTGGTGGGGCGTCCTTTCGAAGGCTCGCTCCGCTACCGAGCAATCGCGAGCTGCTTGCAGGCGATGTATCAGCTCGATGGCACGCACGTCGTCACCATCGAAGGCCTCACGCCCGCCGGGGGGCTCAGCCCCGTCCAGCAGGCGATGGTCGACCATCACGCTTTGCAGTGCGGCTATTGCACGCCGGGAATGGTCGCCGCCCTCGAGGGACTCCTCGAGGCGAAGAGACCCGTTGACGTTACCGCGCTTCGTGCCGGTCTCACCGGGAATCTCTGCCGTTGCACCGGTTATCTACCCATCCTCGAGGCGGGGCTCGCCCTCGATCACGCGAGCGTTCCCTCGCTCGAATCCCGCTATCCGTCGCAGGAGATGGCCCGGGAGCTAGCCGATCGTGCTGCGTTACCAATTCGCCTGGAGCACGACGGCCGAGTCTTTTTCTCCCCCGTCAATCTCGGCGACGCGATCGCATTCCGTGCGCAGCACTCCGGCGCGCTCGTCGTTGCCGGAGGAACGGAAACCGGTCTGGCGCGAAACCGCAGCGGGTCCGAGCCGCCGCACCTCCTCTCGTTATCGCGAATCAGCGAGCTGCGGCAAATCACACAAGAACGCGAGCTTCTTTCCGTGGGCGCGACCGTCTCCTGGACCGACCTCCAGGAGTTCGTGCGCGACAAGCTTCCGCTGCTTCACGCGCTCTCAGAGCGTTTTGGCTCGCCCCAGATCCGGAACGCCGGCACGCTGGTGGGCAACATTGCTTACGGGTCTCCCGTTGCCGATTCGCTCTGCTTTTTGCTGGTGATGCAGGCCGAGCTCGAGCTTGCCGGCCCAGGTGGCATGCGGCGAGTGCAGGTCGACGGCTTCCACAAAGGGCCCAGGCAGACGAGCCTGGCGCCTGAAGAGCTGATCACCAGGGTCCTCATTCCACTGCCCGGGGCGAATGAGCTCGTCAAACTCTACAAGATCTCCAAGCGCAAGGAGATCGACACGTCAACCTTTCGTGCGGCGATCCGGATCGAAGAGCGCGGCGGTCTGATCCACGCGGCCGCCATCGCTTTTTCGGGAGTCGGCCCGACCGCCGCCAGGCATCCCCGGACCGAGAGCTTTCTGGTTGGACAGACGTTCTCCGAGTCGACCTTCCGCCACGCGGGCGAGCTTGCGCGGTCCGAGGTCGAGCCGATCTCCGACGTGCGCGGCAAGAGCGAGTATCGCCTCCAGCTTGCCGAGAACGTTCTGCTCAAATTCTTCCATGAAACGGGAATCGCCCAGCCCGAGGAGGCCCCACGTGGAGAATAAAGCCGCGGACCAGTTTCTCGCCCCGCATTCGTGGGTAGGCCGATCAGTGCCGCACGAAGGCTCGCATGCGGGCGTCACGGGCACCATTCGCTATCTCGACGACCTGCCGCGCTTCCGCAATGAGCTTGCCGTCGAGCTGGTGACGAGCGCGCTTGCCCATGCGCGGATCACATTGCTCGACGTCACGGCGGCGGCTCGCATTCCGGGAATCGCGGCCGTCTTCACCGCGGCCGATGTCCCCGGCGACAACCAATTCGGCCCGGTCGTCCACGATGAAGAGCTGCTCGCGTCGCGCGAATGTCGCTACTCCGCGCAGCCGATCGTTGCAGTGGCGGGCGAGACCCGGAGGGCGCTCAAGCTTGGCCGCAGCGCCGTGAAGATCGAGCTCGAGCCCTTGCCGGCCATTGTCTCGATCGAACAGGCGATTGACGCCGGAGAGTTTCTGTGCGGCCCGCGGCGGATCGCGCGGGGCGACGCCGCCACGGCGCTCGAGCAAGCCGAGCATCGAATCGAGGGCGGCCTGCGCACCGGCGCTCAGGAGCACTTTTACCTCGAAACGCAGGCGGCGCTGGCCATTCCCGGCGAAAACGGCTCGATCTCGGTTTATTCCTCGACGCAGCACCCCAGCGAGGTCCAGGCGCTCGTGGCGCACTGCCTGGGCCTGCGCCAGAACCAGGTCACCTGCATGGCGACCCGGATGGGCGGGGCTTTCGGCGGCAAGGAATCACAGGCAGCCGGGCCGGCGGTGATCGCTGCACTGGTGGCGCACCGGACGGGCCGGCCTGCCCGCCTCGTTTACCCGCGCAGCCTTGACATGCGAATCACAGGCAAACGGCATCCCTACCTGGCGCGATATCAGGCCGGATTCTCGTCCGACGGGCGCATCGACGCTCTCGTGCTCGAGCTCTACTCCGACGGAGGCTGTGCTTGCGACCTGTCACTGGCCGTGATGGATCGCTCGATGCTCCATGCCGACAACGCGTACTACATTCCGCACTTTTCGGTCTGCGGCAGAGTTTGCCGGACGAATCTGCCGCCGAACACCGCCATGCGCGGCTTCGGCGCGCCGCAGGGCATCGCGGCGATCGAGAACGTGATCGAAGACGTCGCCGCTTTCCTGGGGATCGACCCCCTTCATGTACGGCGCAGGAACTGCTACGGCGAGGTGGGCCGCGACGTCACCCCCTATGGCCAGGTCGTCGCCCGGAACACGCTGCCGCGCTGTTCGAAGAGCTGGTTGTCTCATCAGACTACGAAAGTCGCCGCGAGGCGGCAGCGCGGTGGAATGCGGCCTCCGTGACCCACCTGCGCGGAATCGCGCTCGTGCCGGTCAAGTTCGGCATCTCGTTCACGCACTCGGTTCTGAACCAGGCCAGTGCCCTGGTCAATATCTACCTGGACGGAACCATCCAGGTCTCGACTGGCGGCACGGAGATGGGGCAAGGCCTTTTCACCAAGATCAGCCAAGTGGTGGCCGACAGTTTCTCGCTGCCGATCGAGGCGGTTCGGGTTACGGCCACGTCGACTGAGAAGAATTCCAACACCTCACCCACCGCCGCCTCGGCTTCCACCGATCTGAACGGTACGGCCGCCCTCCGCGCCTGCGAGGTCCTCAAGGAGCGGCTCGCCGTAGTTGCAGCGCGTCACCTTGCAGCGGACTCGACCATGCCCGCGGCGGTCCCGGAGATCAGTTTCGATAATGGATGCGTGTTTGACACGCGCCGGCCCGAACGTCGGATCGCTTTCAGCGAACTCGTGCGCCTGGCGTACGCGGATCGCGTGGACCTGGGCGCAGAGGATTCTACGCGACTCCCGGCATCAAATTCGACCGTCAGTCCGGCCGGGGCGCCCCGTTCCTTTACTACACGAGCGGAGCAGCCGTTTCCGAAGTCGTGATCGACCGATTCACGGGTGAGCTTTCGGTCACGCGGGTGGACATCCTGATCGACCTTGGCCGCTCGATCAATCCGGCCATCGACCGCGGCCAGACCATCGGCGGATTTGTGCAAGGAATGGGCTGGGCCACAACCGAAGAAGTGCTCTACTCCGAAAGCGGCGAGCTGCTCACGGATTCGGCAAACAAGTACAAGATCCCTTCCGTCGAATGCATCCCGCCTGATTTTCGAGTCGCGTTCCTTGAAGATTCAGAGAACCCGATCAATCTTCTGGGCAGCAAGGCGGTGGGTGAACCGCCGCTTGTGCTCGGGCTCAGCGTCTGGGCCGCGGCCAGGCAGGCCGTTGCCAGTACGGCGGCCAGGGGGCCAGTTGGCTTGAACTTGCCAGCAACCAGTGAGGAAATCCTCAAAAAACTGTACGAGCGCAGCGGAACATAGAGTTGCGCGTGACTAGCGTAAGAGAGGCTGCGTGTCGACGGGAACGTGGAGGCAATCAGGCACGTTAACGCCAAAGATCCCGCTGCGGACGCCTCACATTGCGGAGCTTATGGATTTTGCCGGATTTGCGGGTCGGGCAGCACGATCCCTTCATGAGGTCTTCGCGGTTCTTTCTTCGAGTCGCATGCAAGCAAAAAATGTCGCATCATGAGTCGATTGATTTTAGTCATGACATACGTTATCGTCTTGTCGTTCAATCGAGGGACCCTCGGCAACGACGCCTCGCCCGCACGGATCATTTTTTGGCCGCGAGAACCGCCGGTGGTTCCTTGACTGAGTTGCTCGAGATTGCGTTTGCTTATTTCGGAATCCGATCTTGAGTGACAGCGGCCGGCGGAGCACACACGATTTCTCATGATCGATTGATTTTCTATCCTTCCAGGAGTCGCCTCGCATGACGTCAAGATCGACAACACGTTCCTCTCGCGGCTTTACGCTGATCGAACTGCTCGTCGTGATTGCGATCATCGCCGTATTGATCGCTCTGCTGTTGCCGGCCGTCCAATCCGCGCGGGAAGCCGCCCGGCGTGCCCAGTGCACGAACAATCTCAAGCAGCTCGGCCTTGCCGCGCTTAACTACGAACAGGCCACTGGCGTGCTGCCCGGCGGGGCGTACAGCTCGTGGGACCCGTTCCACAACTACTGGAGTGCGAACTTTAGCTGCTTCGTCCACATGCTGCCTTATTTCGAGCAGGCGCCTATGTATAGCGCGACGAATTTCAATCTCACGCGATACAACGTCCAGAACATCACGATCGCGGGCGTGAAGATCGCGTCTCTGGCTTGCCCCAGCGACTTGACCGACTCGGCGCCGATTTTGCCGGCCCCAGCCTACGGCACGACGCCGGGCTGGAACTACGGCTACGATGTGTTCCCGACGTCTCCCATATATAACCAGGCGTTCACAAGCTATGGCGGCTGCAGCGGAACCTTCATCAGCAAGTACTACATCGGAATCAAATCGACGAATCCGAGCCAGGTCCTCTCGCAGATGAACGGCTTGATCTATGACGACAGCGCCGTCAAGATCGCAGCGATCACCGACGGAACCAGCAACACGTTCCTCTTCGGCGAGCGAGCGAAATCGCTGCTCGTGAAGGTCGACCCGGCCTACTCCATCTCCGACGGCTCGTGGAACACCGGGCAGTACTATGACACGATGGTGTCAACCTTCTATCCTCCCAACATCTCGAGTTCGTCGACGTCGATCCCGAGCTACTACTACTACGCGCCGCCATGGGTTCAAGCTTGCATCCTGGGGGGCTCAATTTCGGGTTCGCCGACGGCTCGGTGCGCTTCATCAAGAATTCGATCAGCTCGTGGACCTTTGCTACGGGTAACGCCGATTCCTATGGCGATTCCGCGCCGGATGGCATCGGGTTTGACTCCACGAACTGGCTGTTCACGAATAACGGCGCGCTCGAGGGAGTCTATCAACAGCTCGCCACGCGCAACGGTGGCGAAGTTATCAGCGCCGATCAGTATTAATTCAGGTGATCTCGCAATCCGGGTTTCCTTCGCCCGGGTTAGGCCAACGATCCGGACGGAGGCCGGGGAGTCATTCGTTCCCGGCCTCCGTTGTTCGCGTGCTGCAAACGCCAAGCCTCGCCGCATTGCGAGTTTAATCGCTTTTCGTCGATTCAGTTCAGGCGTCTCGCGCTCAACCGCCCTTCCAGTTTGCCCTCGATCGTGCTGCGCTCTCTGTGCGCAAGCGTCTTGACTCGCTCCCATGTTCTCCTTCCGCGCGAATCGCTATTGTACTTAGCTGATTCGCCGAGTTCGTACTTAATCTACAACCAGAGACACCTGCATCCTCTCCAAGTGAGGTTCCATGCGTTGCGTCTTTGTTGGACTACTCTTGTGTTCGGGCGTCGGGGTCTGTGGCTGTTCGGCCACTGGTCCTTCGGCGGCATCGGGGTCAATGCCCGCTGCATCCCACGGCGGCAACATGCTGCAAATTCCCGGCGGGAAAGGCTTTGCCGAGCTTTTGATTGAGCGCGGTCCTGCGGGCAGGGGGGCCAGCGCGACCCCCTCCCGCCTGGTGGCCTACTTCTACCAGGCCGATGGTATGAGCGCGCTCAGCCCGCCGCCCTCCGATGTGACGGTTCATCTTGGGGCTGAGGGTGGTAAGGACGTCAAGCACGTGAAGCTGGCCGCCGAGACGAAACCCGCCGGCCAGTTCGCCTCGGAACCTGGTCAGTACCCTGATGAGCTGCGCGGACGGCTCGCGGTCGTGTTGGCGGGCGAGTCCGTCGAGATTCCCTTCATGTTCCGCTAGTCTGCGGTCAATCCTCGATTCGCGAACGAAGGCCCTCACTTTCATGGGTGCTCACAGCCCGAGTGCGGCGGCTTCCGGATGGCCCCCCTCGGAGGTTGACGCCGAGCGACTGGGCCGTCGGATTCGCGTCGCGCTGGGGCACGAGCCGGCCGATCTGCTGATCACCGGTGGCCAGGTGGTGAACGTTTTCAACCGCCGGGTCGAGCCGGCGGACGTCGTGATTGCCGACGGCCGCATCGCGGGGGTTGGTTGCTATTCCTGGCAAGCCAAGGAGGTGATCGACGCGTCGGGTTTGGTGCTGATCCCCGGGTTGATCGACGCGCACATGCATCTCGAAAGCACGCTGCTCGTCCCCTCCGAGCTCGCGCGGTTGATCGTTCCAATGGGCACGACCGCGATGATCTCTGATTCTCACGAAGTGGCCAACGTGCTCGGAGCGCGCGGCATCGAAATGCTCGCCCAGGCCAGCGAAGGGCTGCCGCTGGACCTCTTTCTGATGGCGTCGTCCTGCGTGCCGGCGACCGCCTGGGAAGACAACGGCGCCGCACTCGGGGCCGACGACGTACGCGTGCTCCTGTCGAGCCCGCGAGTTCTCGGGCTGGCCGAAGTGATGGATATTCCGGCGGTGCTGGCATCGGCGCCGGAGATCCTCGAAAAAGTGCGGGTCGCCATTTCGGCCGGGGCCCCGGTCGACGGCCATGCCGCGGGTCTGTGCGCGCGAGATCTGATCGCATACGCCGCGGCGGGAATTCGCTCGGATCACGAGTCCACGACGGTCGAGGAGGCGCGTGCGCGCGCCGCACTGGGCATGCTCGTCCAGGTGCGCGACGGCTCGAGTGCCCGAAATCTCGATACGCTGTTGCCGCTCCTGGCCAGCGGCGAGCTGGATGAGTCGTGGTGCCTGGTCACCGATGATGTCTTTCCCAGCGATTTGAGACGAAACGGTCATCTCGACGGCCTGCTCCGCCGCGTGGTCGCGGGGGGAGTGCCGCCGGCCGTCGCGGTCCGCCACGCTTCTTATATCCCCGCCCGGCATTATGGCCTCGACGACCGCGGAGCGCTCGCCCCGGGTTACCGCGCCGACATCGTTCTGGTCGAGGATCTGCACAGCTTCCGCGTGCACAGCGTGATCAAGGACGGGCACTTGGCTGCGCGCGACGGCCGATGCTTGGCGCAGGGGGCAGTGCGCTCGTTTGATCACACGAATACCGTCCGTCTGCCACCGCTCTCCGAGTCGACGTTCCGCCTGAAGCTCGAAGCGGAGAACTGTCCGGTGATCGAGATCGTCCCGGGCCAGATCGTCACGCGGCGTACCGTGCGCAGCGTTCGCCGTCTGGGCACGCAGTGGGCATTCGACCCCGAGCGTGACGTCTTGTTGATCGCAAGCATAGAGCGGCACAAGGGATCGGGCCGGATCGGCCTGGGACTCGTCAGCGGCTTCGGCCTGACGCGCGACGGTGCGCTAGGATCATCGGTCGCCCATGATTCGCACAATCTGATCATCGCCGGTACGAACGCAGCCGACATGCTCGTGTGCGCCCACTCGCTGGCCGAGCACGGCGGGGGATTCGTGGTTGCGGCGGAAGGCGCCGTGCAGGCCATGCTGCCGCTGCCGGTCGCCGGGCTGCTCTCGCTAGAAAGCGCCGAGACCGTCTGCCGCCAGCTCGACCTGGTCAATCACGCCGCGGCGGCGCTCGGGTGCCCGCTCGAAGCCCCGTTCGGAACGCTCTCTTTCCTGGCACTTCCGGTCATCCCCGAGCTGCGGATCACGACCAGAGGCGTCTTCGACGTGACCAGGCAAGAATTCATCGCTTTATAAGCATCTAACGAATGGGAACGAAAAATGACTGCAAAGAAGGGCACGCGGAAGTCCGCGAAGAGCACGGGCGCGATCGGCAAGACGTCCAAGGGATTCACGGACGATGAGCGACTCGCGATGAAGGAGCGGCTCCAGGAGCTGAAGGCGGAGGGGCGGCGCGGCCCGCGAGGGGACAAGGCGGAAGGGGAAAGCGCTGTGCTCGCGACGCTCGCCGCGATGCCGGCTACGGATCGCGCCTTGGGCGAGCGCCTCCACGCGATCATCAAAGCCAATGCGCCAGGCCTCTCGCCGAAACTGTGGTACGGGATGCCCGCGTATGCCAAGGACGGCAAGGTCGTCTGCTTCTTCCAGAGCGCCGCCAAATTCAAGACGCGGTACGCCACGCTCGGCTTCCAGCACGATGCGAATCTCGACGAAGGCGCCATGTGGCCGGTTGCCTTCGCGCTCAAGGCTATGACTGCCGCCGAAGAGGCAAGGATCAGCGCTCTCGTGAAGAAAGCGGTGAGCTCATGAGCGCAATCGATCCGCAAGCGGCGATTCCCGACCCACTCGATTCGTTCGAGCCTTTCGCCGCCGGCGATTCCGCGCACAGCAACTCCGACCTGGCACCGACCACTCTCAAGGACCGCCACTGGGGCACCAAGGACATCGCGGCCTTGTGGATCTCCATGTCGGCCTGCGTGCCGACTTATACGCTGGCTTCGTCCCTGATTGACGAAGGGATGAACTGGTGGCAAGCGCTCGCGACGATCTTCCTCGGAAACTTGATCGTGCTCTTGCCGATGGTCTTGAACGCCCATGCCGGCACGAAATACGGCATTCCCTTCCCGGTCTACTGCCGGGCCTCATTTGGAATCCTGGGCGCCAATGTCCCCGCGCTTCTGCGTGCGCTCGTCGCCTGCGGATGGTTCGGAATCCAGTCGTGGATCGGCGGCTGGGCGATTTACAAGATCCTGGCCATCGCCATTCCGTCGTGGGACCGGATCGCACCGATCCCTTGGCTGAACATCAATACGCCCCAGCTCGCGTGCTTCCTGGCGTTCTGGGCGATCAACATGCTGGTGATCTATCTCGGCATTGACTCGATCCGGTTCTTGCTCAACATCAAGGCGCCGCTCCTGATTGTTCTGGGACTGGCGCTCCTCGGCTGGGCCTATCACCAGGCCAATGGCTTCGGACCGATGCTATCGCAGCCCTCACAGTTTGCGCCTGAGGGCAAGAAAGCCGGTGAGTTCTGGGTCTTTTTCTTTCCCGCGCTTACCGGCATCGTCGGTTTCTGGGCCACGCTCTCGCTAAATATTCCCGATTTCACCCGGTATGCCACTTCGCAACGAGCGCAGGTCCTCGGCCAGGCGCTCGGGCTTCCACTCACGATGGCTCTTTATTCGTTCATCGGTGTGGCTGTGACTTCCGCCACCATGGTCATCTACGGCAGGTTCATCTGGGACCCGGTGGAGGTGCTCTCGCTCTTTCGCAATCCGCTCGTGCTCACGATCGGCATGGTCTCGCTCTGCCTGGCGACGCTGGCCACGAATATCGCGGCCAACGTGGTCAGCCCGGCCAACGACTTCGCCCATCTCTGGCCGCGCCGTATCTCGTTCAAGACGGGTGGGCTCATCACGGGTGTCGCGGGCATCCTGATGCAGCCGTGGAAACTGTATGCGGACCCCACGGGCTACATCTTCCGCTGGCTTGTCGCGTACTCGGGGCTACTGGGTGCCATCGGCGGGATCTTGATCACCGATTACTATCTCCTGCGCCGAACTCGCCTGGACCTGAAGGCCCTGTACCAAAGTGGCGGAGAATACTGGTACTCGAAGGGCTTCAATCCGCTGGCGATGATCGCGCTGGCGGCGGGTATCGCACCCTGCGTTCCTGGTTTTCTCGGCACGATCGGCGCCGCAAATGTAACTCCGATCTGGATCTCGCTCTATCACTACGCCTGGTTCATGAGCTTTGGGATCTCGGCCGTTTGCTATGCCGGCCTGATGAAGCTCGCCGGTTTGTGGCCAGCGGTCGCTCCGACGGAGTGAGCGTGGACGCCGCTCGACGGCCCGGGTGCCGCTTCAGCTTATCGCACGACGAGATGAGGCGACCATGAGGCGGAGATAAGATCGATCTTATCTGGCGCTCACGGTCGTCTCATCCAGATTCTGGCCTCATTCACTCCGTTGATAAGCTCGTTGGGGGTTGGCGGCACGGATCGCGTGTCGCTTACTTCTTGCCCGCCCCGACGCCAAATTTCTTGGCTTGCTGTTCGATGTATCGCAGCATGCCGGCGTTTGATCGGTCGACCATTTTGATTGCCTTCTCGGCCGTTGCCTTGGCCTGCTCCTTGTCGCCTGAGGCAAGGTATGCGGCCGCGACGCTCAGCGTGCCGATCGCGTCCTTCTCGCTAGCGACGGCGGCTTTGGCGGCGGCCACGGCCTTGGGCCCGAATTCCTTCACTTTGGCTTGGTCGCCGGCGAACGCGTACGCCTCCAGGAGACTGATTAAGGTGGGCACATCATCTTGATCTAGCTCGTGGGCCGCTTCGGCGGCCCTGACTGAGAGTGCGGTCAGTTCGGCGTTCCCCTTGGCGGATTCGTCGCGCAGCGCGGTCGACACGCTCCGCAGGCCGGATGTGTCACCGCGGTTGACGGACTTGGCGATCAACTTTTCAGCGCGCTTTTCGCGTCCGAGAACTCTTTCGCGTGCACTAGCAGTCCCAGCTTCTTCTGAATCATGTAGACGTTATTCGCCAGCGTGGGCCACTTGGCGGCAAACTTGGCCAGGGCCTCGAGCCCCGCTTGAGCACTGCTGGTCGTCAACATCATGTGGCCCCGTACGTCGCGTCGAACTCCTTGTCGGCTGCGGCAAGCGTTTCGGCACCGGCTTTCGGGTCCCACTCGCCGTCCAAAACCTTCGGCAGCACGTAGTCAAGGAACAGGGGGTGCCCGATGTAGGCGATCTTCCCTTCCTTGTTGACGACGAATGAACACGGGATGCCGTTCTGCCCCGAGGCTTTCATGTACGCGTTGTGCGTTTCGGATCCGCTACCCCAGGCAAACGTGTTGCCCAGCTTGGCGCCCTGCTTTGCGATGAACGCGTTCACCTTCTCCTCCTTGTCGTTGGCCTCGGAGGTAAATCCGATGAAGGTGATTCCCTTGTCGCGATATTCGTCCTGAAGATCGCCCATGTGGGGCATGATCTGCCGGCAAGGCCCGCACCACGTCGCCCAGAACTCGACGACATAGACCTTCCCCGGCTCGAATCGACTGACCTCCGCACCACGCAACCAGGTCGAGACTGCGAGAGGCGGCGCGGGATCACCCGGCTTGAGCTTTCCGTCCGCCGCGATCGCGCGGGTTCCAAACGAGCTTGCCCCAAGCACGCCGGCCAGGATCAAGGACGCACATGTGACTCGTTTCATCGTAATCTGCCGAGCGTTAGTCGCTCTGGACGGACGAACCAGCCAAGTTGGTGTTGATTGTACTCGGGGGAGGGGGCTCTTAACCACCCGTGGCCAGCCGGCTTCTGATGGACAGGACGGCAAACAAGGTCACCATGCCGGTGCGATCGATCAGCCATATTCTCCTGTGGCGAGTGGAGTCGCGTGTTCATGCCGCTTATAATCGCGGACAGACTCGCTCATTTTTTCACGGTTGATATCCCAAGACGGGAGCAGTCGATGGCAGCACCCACGCTTGAAGGTCGTTTGCTATGCGCCAGTAGCGCGGCGTATTCCATCATCGGAGACTCGCCCACGATTGCCCCTGATCCCACCAACGTCTACCTCGGTGGTGCTGGATTCGTCCGGCCTCCCTCGGTCGTCAGGCAAGGTCCACTCGAAATCGACGCATGTTTGGTGGGTGAGATCGAGGACGGCATCGTTGTGGCGTTTCGCGGCACACTGCCGTTTAACATCCACCAGATCACGTCGCTGCTCGATTGGATCAACGACTTCGAGGCCGATCCGGTCACGGTGGCCAACTTCCCGGGCGCTGTTCACCAAGGCTTTCTTGACGCTTTGAATCTCCTTCATCCTGGCATCGAGACCCAGTTGCAACAACAGCGCACGGGGTCACTCGCCCAGAAGCCGCTGTTGGTCACGGGCCACAGCAAAGGCGGAGCGATTGCCGGGCTGGCCGCGTGGAAGTTTCAACAGATCGATCAGATTCCAGTGAAGGTCGTCACGTTCGCCGCCGCGAAACCGGCAGATGCGGACTTCCGTGCCGCGTATATCCAGGCTGGGATCGACCATGTTCGCTACGAGTACAACAACGACATCGTGCCCCACGTGCCCCTTTCGGACGGAGGCTTCGTCGACATTCTCAAAGCCATCCCGTTCGTGAGCGCGAATTTCGATGGCATCGCGCGATTTGATTACCAGCCAGTTGGAATTCTTCGGTACATCAACCAACTCGGTCAGATCGAGGATGATAGTCCGGGATTGAGAGCCACGCGAGACGCGAGCCTCGTGCTGGAGTTACTCCACGGACATTTCGCGCAGATTGGAAGCGACCATGCGATCGGCTGCGGATCCGGTTATATGCGTGCGGTGGCGCCAGTTGGTGTGTGCGAGTAAGTGAAACAGCCGACGACACGGCGATCGAACAGGCGTGGGGCCGTGTTTCCTCCATGGCCGTTATCGAACGGTCTCGATTGAAGAATCTGACTTACGAATCGGCTAGCAGTCTTTGTGCCACGAGCAACTGTGGTCTTGGCGGCTTCGCCTTGGACTTCTCTCGCCGCATGCACAGGGTCGAACGGATAAGACTTGTCCGCAGATGACGCCGATCGACGCCGATGACAAAGGGGCTCGAGGCAGGGCAGAGTGTTTAACCACGAAAAACACGAAAAGACACGAAAAGGGAGCGGGTTTGAGGGGGGTCTTCTAAGTCCTTGATGACGCTGCACTCTTGGCGAGCAGTGTCGATTAGACGGGCCGGGAATTGCGGCGAGACAAGCGTGGGGCAATCCCTGAAGACCTGGCTCCCATCCTGGACCGACTGGGACTGGACCGAACGAATTGGGTGGACACGGTGCGCGACTTCGGTCGCATGTTCAAACAAGCGGCGGGTCGAGCGAGTTCGCTTGTGCGCACTGCACCGCGTTGCTCACGGCGCTGGTTTCAGGGCAAGGCGGCCGCAGAAGTCGCGTTTCTGTAGGTAAGCCGCTCGCTCGCCCGCTCGCGAGCGCTGGTCGCAGCGGCAGACGCGGAATTCGATTGGATTCGAGGCCGGCCGGCGGCGTTTCGTTCGCCGGCGCGGCAAGCGACGAAGCACGGCGGTCGATATCGAGCGGTTCGCAGCAACCGACGCGTGCAAAACGCCGGCGACGTAGCCGAGCGCACCTAGTTGCTGACCGTGTGTGGCATGTCATCGCCGACCGCGCCGCTGAGCGGCACGGGTGACGTTCCGGGGCGGGAGCATCGGAACGCGGGGGGCGCTGTGAGGCAAAAGAACCCTCGTCATTCGTAAGTGTCGATGATCCCGAGAGTTGCTTCGAACGTTGCCCCCAAAAGCCATGTTGGAGCTGATGGTGCAATTCAACAGGCTCAGCGACCCCGCGGCATTCAGGATGCCTCCACCTTCGGCTACGCCTCCGACTGCTCCGCCAGTGCCGTTGCCACCGACGGCCCCTCCACCCGATCCGCCCGCTCCATTCGCGCCCGTTCCGCCGATCGCGAGGTTGTTCCTGATTTGCACCGAAGAGAGCGTTACCTTTCCGCCGGAGTTCAGGATACCAGCACCCTGCTCAGCACGCCCGTCCTCTACTGACCTGGACTACGCGAGGTTGGCCGGATGTCGGTGCAGAACTCAAGCCCGCGTGAGCGTGTCGCTCAACACGACCGTGAAGCTACCCGCTTGCCTCGGGTCGACGGTAAACGTCCCGTTTTCGTGCTTCGTCAAGAAGCAAACGTGTTTTGACACATCGCCGATGATGGACACCTCGTAACGACCGTGGCCGTCGGCCTCCGCCATGAGCAGCGCGTGATCGATGGTTCTGGCTGGGCCGATTTTTTTCCTTGGCTGGAGGCGATGGACCGAATACAAGGCAGAATTCTCCGGAAACTAACGAAGTGAGCACGCTTCAATATCCACTCAGCACGGGAGTGCGCCCGCTGACCATCCGCTTGGCCATCGAGTGGGCGTGGTAATGCATGGCGCAACTGAACACGAAGGAAAGCAGGGTGGCCGGGTCGCGACGGATCTTCAGAAAGCGGCCGATTCGACGCCTGTATTCTCGGCGAAGCGAGGCCTCGGGAATACTCCGCATCAACTGGAGAAACAGGCCGGTCGCCTGGGCCAGAAAGAACGCGTTGGCCTTCAGCCGTTTGATCGGATGTCGCTTCAAGTAGCGCGTGCGGCCCTGGCAGAACTGGATCTTCTCTTGCAGGTAGAGCTGCTCCAGCCGACCGAAATAAGCCTCGGGCTCGTAAAGTTCGTTCATGACTCGCACGTAGCCGTCTCGCAGCTCTTCGCGGCCGAGCTGAAGAGCGATGACATTGGTGCCAAATTCGAGGTCGTCCGAAAGATCGAGCCGCCCTTCCTGTTCCAGCCGGTCATACAGCGGCGTCTTGGGAATGGCCGTCAGTAGACTCACGAGCACGTTGGCGATTCGTGACTGGTCGAGGAATTGTGTCTGCGCGTCGAATACGGTCGAGTCGTCGTTATCGAATCCGACGATCATTCCGCACCACACCTCCATGCCCGCGGTTTGAATGCGGTGCACCTTTTCGAGCATCGTCCCCCCCGCGCGGACATTCTGATATTTCTTGGTCTCGCGCAGCGACGCGTCGTTCGGGCTCTCGATTCCCACGAAAACGGTGATGACATTGGCCTCGACCATCAACCTCATGAGCTCCGGATCGTCGGCGAGGTCGATCGACGCTTCCGTAAAGAATGTGAGGGGATAGGCATGTTGTTCCTGCCATGTCGCCACGTCGCGCAAGACTTCCTTGATCGCCTTCTTGTTGCCGATCAGATTATCATCCACCACGAAGACGATGCGCAGCCCCTGCGCTCGAATGGCATCGAGCTCGGCCGTGATCTGCTGCGAAGTCTTGATCCGGGGGCGTCGACCGAACGTGACGATGATGTCGCAAAACTCGCACTGGAAGGGACATCCGCGCGAGAACTGCAGGCTGCCGAAAAGGTAATGCTGCATTTTCAGCTTGTCGAACCGCGGCGTCGGAACCTTAGACATGTCGGATTTCTCAGCCTGCTCGTAACGCATCTGGTGCAACCCCGCTCGCCACTCCTTGAGAAACTGCGGCCAGGTTTCCTCAGCCTCGCCGATGAAGCGGACATTGGCCAGATCACCGAAGTAGTCTTCCCACACGGTGACCATGGGGCCGCCGACCACGGTGAAGACCCCTCGCCGCTTTAGCTCGGTCAAGATTTCCTTCATCCGATGCCGCTGGATACCCATGCCGGTCACGCCGACGATGTCCGCTTTCGCGCACCGTTCGAAGTTGATGGCCTCAACGTTTTCATCGATCAGGGTGACGTTGTGTTCAGGTGGAGTCAGCGCGGCGAGCAATGGCAGAGAGGCGACCGGCGTGGCGGCTCGCTTGACCATGAACGGGAGCACGAGCTCCATGCCCCAGAACGACATCTCGAACCGTGGATTGATGATGACGATGTCAGCCATGGACCGACGTGACCTCGATGCGAAGGGTTATTCAGGACGAAGAAGCCGCAGTGGCGGACAGCGAGATCCCATAAATGGCGATCACCGAGCCTGCGCTACCCGCACTCAGCTAACGGCTCGGGCTCGCGAAAATCACGCCGGTCTGAATGGTTTTAACATAGCATGTGACGAGATGATAGCAACTCGTATGCCGGGGGTTTCACCGAGCGTGCCGGGCTAACCGATCACCGTCGGCAATCGGGGCAGATTCCGGCCGCTCTTCACTTCCGGCAACCCCTCGCCCGTTGCGAATGTCGTCTGCGGCCGTCAGATCCGTAAACGAGCGGCGCAGCGTCCCGAGTGCGAATAAAGCCAGCTCAACATCACCCCGCAGGCTCACGCGCCCGTCTCCTGAGAGAGCTGCTTCCTGTGCCGGCTTCGGTTCCGGGCCGATGACGGTCTCGAGCAACGTCGACGCCCATACCCCCTGGCGCTCATTCCCAGGCAAGTAGACTGGTTGCTCCAGCGTGATGCGATGCTTCAGCATGAACTCGCTGACGTACGGGCCCGCCAGTGCGGTGAGCGGAAAGCTGTCCAGCCGCTCCCAATCACCAATCCGGACCGGCTCGGAGAGCGCGAGTCCCTGAGACCGAAACGCCTTCTCCGTCAGCTCGACGCAGTAGAACGCAGAATCGTCGAGGCGAAACTCGAAGTCGAACGGAATCTGCTGGTCAAACTTCGAGCGGCAGTAGCCGATCACGCCCGGGATCAGGTGCCGGTGCTCGGGCTTGAGCCGCTTGACCCCGACTGATCCGATGCAGTCCAGCATCCAGACCTCGAACGGCTGGCGCTGAACTCCGTCTGACGAGCAATCGTAGACCACCGGCGATCCCTCCTCGATGGCAACGATCCCTGTGTGCGAGAAGGCGCTCCCGCTTGCCCTGGCGATGAACCGGCTCACGGGGAAGATGCCCCGCATGGTCCTGGCGTCGCCCAGGCGGAATACGATGTCGCCATCCCGAAGCACGTTGCGGCCCCAGGTGTTCCAGCGCGTCATGGCGATGTTTGTGGGCGGTGAGGGAAGTTGTCCCGCCGCCCTCGCTTTCGTCGCAGCCGGCCCCCAGTAGTTTCCCGTCCAGGAGGGCGGTTTCATCAAGTCGGTCGCCTCCGCGGCTCCTTGATCCGACTTCGCGTACATCATCAAGCCGAAGTACAACCAGAGCATGGGGAAGCTCCCATCACGAGACCTCCAAACGGGCCGGCACCCGGCCCAGCCACGAAGCTATCGCCGTCCCGGAGTCGACCGGACACGAAGTGCTCGATTGCCTCGGACCGAGCTGCCGATGCTGCGAAAATGCCTCGCGGTGGATCGCCCGGTAAAGAATTTGTCCGTTCACCTCCGGAATGGAGATAACCAGTCGAGATGTGGAGAAACTTGGGAATTGCAACGAGGAGCATACCGATGAGCCAGGTGATTTCCAACATGATGATCAACCCGGACCTGTACCCGAAGTTCGCGGTCATCGCCGTGCTGGTTGTTGGCCCGTTCGCTCGCCTGCCGATCGACCTCGGAGCCTGGTTACTCGAGAGGCTCGCGCGGCGAATCTGGCCGACCGAGATCCGCTAAGCTCGCTCACTTCCAGGACGTCACGATTGTGGACGCGAGTTTCACGGGATCCTTGATCCTCTGATCAGACATCCACCGCTCGGCACGATCGATCTCCTCGTGGCCGCGCGTACCCCCACGCCTTCACCGAGCCGGCGGCGAGCCGCGGCGGCGCAGAGATGCATGTCTACGGCCTCGAGACACGCGACCGCTACGGTGAGTAGCGGGATGGCCCGACATGCCGTCCTCGTTCCTGGCGGGACGCATCACCCAGGACCGCACTCGAGCTAGTGAGGGAAAGAACGCGCCATATACCAAAAGAAATATGTGAGTGCAAATCCGCCACACATGACGCCCAGGCCCGCCGCGACGGCCAGGGCGCCCTCGAGACAGATGCGGCGAGACAACCTGACCTTTTCTCGTAGGACGATGACAGATCCGCACACGATCGTTCCGGGACCAAGCACGATCGTGAGGATGAGATAGAGCAGAAGCAGTTCGACACCCATGTCGCGCTCTCGAACGTCATGGCTGCCCGCGCGATCTCCAAACGACACGACCCGGGCAACAAGCCCAGGTCGTGTCGAAGATTGGTCGGGTCCGCAACTGGAAATCATCGGACGTTTATTTGACCACGGGAAAGATAGCTCAGTCCGCCAAGACCTTGGGGATATCTGCCACCACGGCTTCGACGTCCTTGTCGGTCAACTCGCCCTTATACGCGTGGTTGACCCGAACTTTGCCGTCTTTCCACATGAGGACGGTGACGTCGCCTTCCTGGGAGATTTCGTAATCGGGCGGACCGTTGGGACCTTCGCCAATCGTGAGCGGCACGTTTTTGATGCTGGAATCCTTCGCCAGCTTCTCCAGGGAGTCTTTGACCTTCTCGTCCTTCTTGGGAATGAGGACGACAAAGCTCTTGAGCGCGCCGTTCTCGGCGATCTTCTTGTCAATCTGCTTGACCAGGCTGGCCAATGAGTCGGAGGTCTTGCGCGCGAACACGCAGACCACGGCGGCGGAACCATACTGGCAGCGGTAGCACAGGGACGTGCCTTTACTCGGCCCCGTCACATCCTCCACGGTGAAAGGATTCACCGGCTCGCCCGGCTTCAAGCCGGACTTCACAGCATCACCCGCAAGGCTCATCCCCACGACCGCGACGCAGGCCAACATTCCGGCCACGTACTTCGCAAAGCGAATTCGCATAAGCTTCTCCTTCCGTGTAGACCCCACCAAGTTGTTCCCCATCCTAGTGTCCCTTCCGCGTCGTCCCTGTCAAGGCATCAGGTTTAACTCGTTTCGGTCTAGCGAACTACAGCGTGACGTGAAGAAGTGGGCGTATTGAAGCCTCGCATCCATGTTCCCGACGGCGCTCCGAAGAAAGCGAAGCGAGACGCGACGTCGCTTGGATTGTGATATGCTAAATGGAGTCGACCCACAGAAATCAGCATTTCGAGAGTGCCGACGATGGTCATTTACATCCATGGTATCGGATCGCATCCGCCGAAGGACGAGTTGAAGCTGGAGTGGGATAACGCGTTGTTCGGCAAGCCGATGAGAGGCCAGACGTCGATGGCGTACTGGTCCGACATATTGCACGGCCGGCCCACGTCCGCGGCGGTGCGAGCCCGATCGCTCGGCGACCGGGCAGGAGGCGGAGATAGCTCAGACGAGATCGATCTGGACGCGATTCTGGACGATGCGTCCGTTCCCGAGGCGAAGCGTTCGGATGCGGCCGCGCGCCTCGAGCGAATCGCGGAATCGTTCACCGGTCTCAGCGTCGGCGGACGTTCGGCCACCGGGGCCGGACCACGTGCGAAGGTTCTGCCCTTGCCCGGCTTCGCTCGGAGACCGATCACCAAGCTGTTTCTGAGCGCGTTCCTCAAAGATGTCGCTGCCTATTTTTATTCACCGGACATTCGCCAGAGAATTCAGGCGCGAATTCGAGACGAAATCAAGAAAGCTGCGCAACCCAGGAAATCGACTGAATCCGAGAACGCCGCTGAACCGCTCGTCGTCGTTTCCCATAGCCTCGGGACCGTCGTGGCGTTCGAGGTTCTGTCGGACAAACGGTTCAAACGCCCAAACTGCAGTCTGCTGGTGACCATGGGTTCGCCGCTGGGCATTCGCGAAGTTCAGGATGCACTTGAGGACGCCGGCAACATGTTGCGAGTGCCAGGGCGATTACGAGCGTGGCACAACTTCGCGGATCGGCTTGATCCCGTCGCGCTAGATGCCGAGCTTGGCAACGACTTCGAACCGCCGCCGGCACCTGGCGGAGTCGGACGCATCATCGACCGATGGATCGTCAATGAGCGCACCGTCAGCTTTCGAGAGTTTGATCCACATTCTTCCTTTGGCTACCTGTCCCATCCAGACGTTCGTATCGTTGTGTATCGTCCGATCGAATTCGACTCAACCCGTCGATTTCTGGTGGCTCGTGACGTTGCCCAGGAATTCGTCGACCCAACTCGCCGCGTCCCCGTATTGATCGAAGCGCTCGAGCCCGGGTATTGGGCTGTCGATGAATCGCCCGAGAAACTTGCAAAGCGAGAGTCCAAGCAGGAAGGCGACGAGAAAACACTGGTTGGTCGCATCGAGATTCTTAAGGCCAGCGTCGAAGACATCGCCATCAAGCGTTCACTGCCAGGGAAAGCGACGGTAGAAGCCCGGGCCGGTCTCCTGAAGGAAGTTGAGGCCGTTGCGTTAAGGAAATACGTCTCGGCGCGACTGACGCCTGACGAGATCAACGCGATGACCGAATATCATCAGCACTTGAACATCTACGCGGTCTGGCGGAACGCCAACAAACGAAAACTGCTGAGACGTTCGCACGGTCCATTAAAAGTCGAGGCAGGACGAGCGAGCTACGCGGCAACGGGCGAAGGGATCACCTGGGCAGTGCTCGACACTGGAATTCGCTGGGACCACCCGCATTTCCTCACCAATAACACGGTCAAAGAGGTATGGGATTGCACGCAGCATTCCGATAAACCGAAAATCCTGTATCGTCGCGGTGATAAGATCGCGCCGGAGCGTTAGCTGGAGACCGTGACGGTCACGGCACGCACGTGTGCGGCATTATCGCCGGCGAGTTTCTTGGGCAGCACATGCAAATCCTCGCGATTGCGGCCAAGACTGAACTGGTCGTCTACAAGGTCCTGGACGACGACGGCTTCGGCAACGATGCCTGGATCATCAAGGCCATCGACCATGTCTTCGCCCAGAACCAGTCTGTCGTCTCTGGCATCAAGATCCACGGAGTGAATCTCAGCCTGGGCGGACCATTCGACGCCTCGGTTTACGGCTGCGGTTTTTCACCCATCTGCAAGGAGCTCCGCGACCTTTGGCGGCAAGGGACGCTCGTTTGTGTTGCGGCTGGAAATGAAGGTCAGATCAAAGTCGCAACCACTGACGGTGGCTTTGACTTGAATACGCAGCTTTCCATCGGCGATCCCGCCAATCTCCAGGACTGTGTTGCCGTCGGCTCGGTGAATGCCGACAAGCCGCACCTGTACGGTGTCTCCTGGTTTTCGTCGCGGGGCCCGACGGCTGACGGGCGCCCCAAGCCCGACGTCGTCGCGCCGGGGGAACGCATCTTTTCTTGCAGTGCCAGCGGGCGTTACTCGCCCCCCAAATCTGGGAACAGAATGAAATTCGAGGAGGAGCTCTATCGTTGGGAAAGCGGTACCAGCATGGCCTGCCCCCACGTGTCTGGTTTGCTGGCCGCATTCCTATCCGTCCGCCGCGAATTCATTGGCCGCCCGGATGAGGTGAAACAGATCTTGCTCAAGAACTGCAATGATCTCGAGCGCGACCGCAATCATCAGGGCGCGGGGATGCCGAACCTCATGGCGATGCTGACCAATACATAGAACCGCTCAAGAATGTCCGTGCCGTCGCAACCACAAGGTTCTTGAGCTACCCGGCGATCTCGGCGATTCTTTCAACCCTTCCCCGTCTTCCAGACCGGATCATGGTGCGAGTCAAACCGCGTTTCGAACCACCGCGTCATCGTCATCTTCTGCTGACTGTAGAACTGCACCGACTCCGTTCCCTGAATGTGCAGGTCGCCGAAGAACGAGCTGTTCCAGCCCGTGAAGGGAAACCACGCCATCGGCGCCGGCACGCCGACGTTGATGCCGATCATTCCCGCGTTGAAATACTGCTTGAACTGGCGTGCCGCCCAGCCGCTTCGCGTGAATATGGACGCGCCGTTGCCGTACGGGCACTCGCGGCCAATTGCGAGCGCTTCATCGAGATCACCCGCGCGCACGACCGACAGCACGGGCCCGAAGATCTCCTCGCGCGCCACCCGCATTGTTGCCCGGACGTGATCGAGCACGCTCGGGCCGAGGACGAATCCCTTCCCGGCAGCGGGATGAGTGCGGCCGTCGAGCGCGATCTCCGCGCCTTCTGCGCGGCCGATATCAAGGTAACCACTCACGCGGTCAAGGTGCTCCGGGGTGATGACCGGGCCCATGTCGACGGACTCGCAGCCATCCGTGGGCCCGACCGCCATCGCCTGCGCGCTGGCGCAGAGCTTCTCGACCAGCGGCTCACCCACATGCCCCACGGCGACGGCGATGCTGCCGGCCATGCAGCGCTCGCCAGCGCAGCCGAACGCCGAGAGCTTGATCGCACCAACCGCCTGGTCGATATCGGCGTCGGGCATGATGATCAAGTGATTCTTGGCACCGCCGGCTGCCTGCACTCGCTTGCCGTGCCGCGTGCCGGTTTCATAGATCGAGCGGGCGACGACCGTCGAACCGACGAACGAAATGGCTCGCACCAGCGGGTGCGAAAGCAACGCCCCGGCAGCCTCGCCGTCACCGTGTACGATGCTGAAGACCCCCTCGGGCAGGCCTGATTCGATCAAGAGCTCACCCAGCCGCACCGCCGAAAGCGGCACCTTCTCGGACGGTTTGAGTACGAATGTGTTTCCGCACGTGATCGCCACCGGAAACATCCAGAGCGGCACCATTACCGGGAAGTTGAAGGGCGTGATTCCCACGCACACGCCCAGCGCGTGGCGAATGGTCTCGCAATCAACCTGACGGGCGATGTTGGCGATCGCTTGGCCCATGAAGAGGCTGGGAATTCCGCAGGCGAATTCGACCATCTCGATCCCGCGCTGAACTGAAGCTCGAGCCTCGGCGAGCGTCTTGCCGTGCTCGCGCGTGACGAGTGAGGCCAGCTCCTCGGCGCAATCGGAGAGCCTTTCGCGAAACCGGAACATCACCCGCGCCCGCTCGACGATCGGCGTCTCGGCCCACGCCGGGAATGCCGCGGCCGCCGTCTGCACCGCCCGATCGACTTCCTCGGCCGTACAGAACGGAACCGTCGCGATCACCTTTCCGGTCGACGGGTTGTACACCGGGCCCGATCGGCCGGACCGGCTAGTGAGCCAGTGCCCTTCGATCAGAAATGGTACGTGCTGTTCCGCAGAAGAATGCGAGTGCGTTTTGACCATGATCGGGCCTCCATGAGCGAGTTCTTGCGACATCCTACCATCGCAGGAACCGCGCGCAGTAGACCCAAGAAGGCAAAGGATCCCTCGTCATCGAGGCAGTGGCATCCATTCCACCACCGTGACCTGGGCATCGCCGCCACCGTCATACCCACCAACTTAAGATCGAATCCGGCCGTCTCCGGACGCTCGTTTTTACAACGAGCGCGGCCGGCGAATTCAACTCCTTGAGGCGATTGGCCTTAATGCCGTCGATTCTCGCAAAGATTTCTGTTTTTTACTGCGCGACAGGCGGTTTCAGTTGGGTTTGGGCTGCTCGTCCGGCAGCGCCCGCCATAGCTTGATTCTGCCGTCGTGGCTGCCCGTCGCGAGAATGGTCCCATCACGTGAAAACGTCGCGGCATGAACGGGCGCTTCGTGCCCGCGAAGCATCAGGAGCGGTTGGGTCGTGACCGGATCCCAGATGCGAACCATCTTGTCGTTGCCGGTGGAAGCCAGCGTCAGCCCGTCGGGGCTGAACGTGACGCTAAGAACTTCGCTGGCATGCGCCCGCCAGCGCGCGCGGACTTTTGCCCCGCTGACATCCCAGAGCGACACGGTTCCGCCCCGGTGCGCTGCTGCGAGCGATTTGCCGTCCGACGAAACTGCCAACGAGTAGACCTGATCGTCTGCCTGCCAGACCGCGCGAGCCTCAGTCGCTCCGCGATCCCAAAGGCGGATGGTTTCGTCCGTCGAGCCTGAGTAAAGCGTCTTGCCGTCTGGAGCAAAAACCAGCGAGAACACCGAGCTGGTATGGCCCGCCAGCGGCGGCGACAGCTCGCGGCTGGCGTTCACGTCCCACAGCCGGATACCGAGATCTTCGCCCGCCGATGCCAGAGTGGCCCCATCGGGAGAGAACGTCAACGTTCGCACGCGACCGTCATGTCCATGAAGCGTGGCCGGTTGATCTCGTGAGCCTGCGTCCCAGAGGCGAATCGTGCTGTCGAAGCTGCCGGAAGCGATCCGTTTGCCATCCGGCGAATACGCCACCGCCGACACCAGCGACTGGTGTCCCTTCAAAACGGTGCGTTCGCGGGCGTTGGCCGTGTTCCAGAGCCTCACGGTGTGGTCATCCGCGCCGGAGGCGAGGCTCGATCCGTCGGGGGCGAAAGCGAGCGACCAGACCTCTTTCTCGTGCGCGATGATCTCGCGCGGCTCGAGGTGCCAAACGTGGATTTGCGGGTGAAAGCCACCCATCACCAGAAGCCGTCCGTCGGGCGTGTGAGCTTGATCGGCGACACGCCAGTTGGGTCTGGCGGAATCGGCACAGACGATCCGGCCCGTTTCTACATCCTTCAAGATCGTGCCCAGCGGCCAGTGGAAAAAGGCGAGCGTGCGGCCGTCTGGGGAAAAGTCGGGAACACCGCAAGGTTCGAGAATGCGACGATCGCCGTTCGTTGTCGTTCCGCACAGGCCGAATGCGCGCTCGCTCCACCACGCGATCTCGTCCTTGGTCAGGCCATTGAACCCGCGTTGCGTGAGTACCGGCACACCCAGTGGCCCGTAAACCCGCGCGATTCGAACGTGGTTGCTATAGAACGTCACGCCGGTTGATTCTTCCTTGATCGCCACCGACGAGCCGTTATCGAGCATGACCACATGCTCTTCCGCGTATGAGATCCACGGCGGAGATTTGACGCCGTCGCGCTTTGGCGCCGGACTTTGAAACGGTGCCCGCTTACCGTACTGCGGCACCTCGTCCTGATTCAATACCGCCGCGATTTCGGCCTGGCCGCCGCGCTCAGGCAATCTCCAGAACACGACGAAAGTCGTCCTTTCCCTCATGCCCGTATAGAAGGTTACCAGGAAGTCGGAACCGTCCGTGAAGCTCATTGTGAAGATCTCGCCGAGCTCAGCCGCCAGTTCCCTGGGCGGCTTGGGAAGCTCGCCGACGAGCGCCCCCGTGCCCAAATCCCATATCTTCACAAGATTGTTCGAGCTACCGGTCGCCAGGAATCGGTCGTCGCGCGAAAGCGCCAGGAAGTAAACCTCGGCGCCTGGTCCGGGCGGCTGATTGACGTGGGTCCGCAGCAGTCGCATGTCGTTCAGGTCCCAGAGCTCGATGCGGCCATCTGCCCTGCCCGCGGCGACCACCCGGCTGTCGCGCGTGATCACAATCCTCACGGTCGCAATCGCGGGTTGATGAGGGTCGCCAAGGCGGGTCAACCTGGGCTCGATGAGCTGGCGGAGATGCCCCCAGGCAAAACCGCGGCGCTCGACACGGCCGTGAGGCGGCCCGAATGACTCGAGCATCCTCGCGGCCAGCACCACATCGCCGGCGGCGAATGTGTCGTACACGATCTTGATCTGTGTCGCCGGCCCATAGCGCTCGGCGAATCGCTCTCGCTCCTCGGCCAGCGCGAGCTCAATGCGTGCGCCGTGCGCCGATCGCTCGGCGTGCTGCACGTCGCGTTCCGTCTGGGCCACAGCGTTCGTGAGGTTCTGTCGGTGTTTCTGCATCCACGTGCCGGACCAAAGCGCGACGCCGAGGATGATCGAGACCGCCATCACGCTCACGCCCAGAAGCGCGGCATGCACCGGCCGTCGTCTGGCCCATTTGCCCGCACGCTGCCACACCCGTACCGGCCTCGCATGCACCGCCTTGCCCGCGAGGAACCGCTCGAGGTCTTCCGCCAATCCCGCCGCGCTGTCGTACCGGGCCTTCGGCTGCTTCTCGAGACACTTCAGGCAGATCGTGTCGAGATCGCGCGGGATCCCCTTGCGCAAGCCGCGCGGAGGAAGTGGGTCCTGATCCGAGGCCAGCCGCAGTGTCTCCAGATCGGTCTCGCCTCTCAAGGGCGGCCTGCCGGTGAGCAGCTCGTACAGGATCGCTCCCAGGGCGTAAACATCGGTCGCCGGTCCATGGTCGCGCAGCCGCCCGGTGGCCTGCTCGGGTGCCATGTAGCTCGGTGACCCGATCGGTACGCCGCTGCAAGTTTCGTGTGAGTCCTGATCAAGCAGCTTCGCCAGCCCGAAGTCGCAAATGCGGGGAACGAAACCCAGACCAGAACTCACATCGTCATTTCCGGACGCGGCGGGTTCAGGCGGCCGAAGCAGGATGTTGCTCGGCTTGAGATCACGGTGCAGAATGCCACGCTCGTGCGCATGGCCGACGGCCGCGCTCAGGATGGCCACCAGGCGGGCCGCCTCGAGGAATGGAACCGGCGCCGACCGCCCGCGTAGCCAGTCCGCCAGGTTCGGTCCTTCGCAATAGGCCGAGGCGATGTAGCAGATCGGGCCTTCCTCGCCCACGTCGTAAACGGGCACGATATGCGGGTGGTCAAGCCGCGACGCCGCTTCCGCTTCGCGCACAAACCGCCGCCGAACTTCCGGCGTGACGAGTGCAAGAGGGCGCGGCACCTTGAGCGCAACCTTGCGTCCCAGCACCGAATCCGAGGCCAGGAAGACCACGCCGAAGGCTCCCCGGCCGAGCTCGCGCAATATCATATAGCGGCCGAACTGCCTCGGAGGCTCCGCCGGCGTGGGAATCGACCGCGGCCACACCTCTTCGAGCAGCCGCTGGCAGTTGTAAATCGCTTCAAGCGACGGGTTTTCATCGCCCGTTGCCGGCGGAATGCCACCGATGACAAGCGCCCGATCGAACGCGAGCATCGCCCGGACTCGAGATAGGTCGCTGAGCTCGTAGTCATGCTCCGGGGTCATGCGTCGGCCCTAGCTCCTGCGTGAGGCGAAGGAGTGCTCGCGACCAGATCTTCCGTGCAGCCTCCGGAGACCGGTCCAGCCGGCGCCCGATTTCCTCGAACGTGCGCTGATCATACTGGTACCAGACGATCACCCGGCGATAATCCTCCGGAATGCGTGAGAGCGCGGATTGAAGCGCCGCGGCCTGCTCTCGCTTCGCAGCAGCCGTGCTCGGCGATGCCGAATCGGAGGCCCACTCCGGCCCCGGCGCTCCCCGCGCATCCGCGTCGAACGATACCTCGAGCGACACCCGGCGCTTCCGCGTCCCACGATAGCGCCGCCTGAAGACCGCCAGGTTGTTCTCGAGGATCTTGCGAAGCCAGGCGAGGAGCTCATCGCGCGAACGACCGTGAAACGTGTCGAAGTCGCGATAAGCCCCCAGGAGCGTGTCCTGCACGAGGTCAGACCCGCCGCCCTTGGGAAGCAAGTCTCGATCGATCGATCGCCCGGCGATCAACAGCAGATAATCGCGACACGATTCCAGCGTACGGCCCAGAGAGCTCCGCGTCACCCGCGCGTGCTTCTTCTAGCTCAAGGAGAGTGGAATCGTCGTTGACTCGAGAGCTCACTCGGGCATCCTGCCTGGTGTTTGCGAGCATGGCACACTTACACATCCGATTCGTGCGCGTGTGTGAATTAGATGGAAGTCACCCACGAAATTCAAGGCCAATTTGCGAAAATCGGCCGGATTGCGTCTCGGAGCCGCGATGCCGTGCGATCGCCTGCCTCGAGCTACAGCCCCTCTCACCTGGCATTGCTGGCTCGTGCAATGTAGCATCGTGATTGCACTCAAGTTCCGCAAGACCGAGGATCCGTCATGCCAAGAGTGATTCGTGGTGCCTTGATCCAGGCGACTCTTTGCGAAAAAGCAACGGCGCCAGTGGCTGCCATCAAGCAGGCGATGCTCGAGAAGCACGTCGCGCTGATCGCCGAAGCGGCCAACCGAGGTGCACAGGCCGTTTGCCTGCAAGAGCTTTTTTATGGCCCGTACTTCTGTGCCGAACAAGAGTCACGCTGGTACGAGCTCACTGAACGAGTGCCCGACGGGCCGACCACCAAGCTGATGTGTGAGCTTGCGCGGCGGCACGACATCGTCCTGGTCGTGCCCGTGTACGAGGAGGATCTCACCGGCGTCTACTACAATACCGCCGCCGTGATCGATGCAGGCGGCACCTATCTCGGCAAGTTTCGCAAGATGCATATTCCCCATTGTGCACCGGGCTTCTGGGAAAAATTCTATTTTCGCCCGGGCAATCTCGGTTATCCCGTCTTCGACACCCGCGTCGGTAAGGTCGGGGTTTATATCTGCTACGACCGCCACTTTCCCGAAGGCGCGCGCTGTCTGGGATTGAACGGAGCCGAGATCGTCTTCAACCCATCGGCCACTGTCGCCGGGCTCTCGGAATACCTCTGGAAGCTCGAACAGCCCGCCCACGCCGTGGCCAACGGCTATTTCGTCGGTGCAATCAATCGACCGGGCTTCGAAGAGCCATGGCGGATCGGCGAATTCTACGGCCAGAGCTATTTCTGCGATCCCCGCGGCCAGATCCTGGCCCAGGGCGGCCGCGACTGTGACGATATCGTGATCGCCGACTTGAATCTGGATCTCATCCGCGAGGTGCGCAACACCTGGCAGTTCTTCCGCGATCGCAGGCCGGAGAGTTACGGTGCGCTCGTGCAGCTCTGAAATGACGAGGGTGACGAAATGGCTGTGACAGAATCCAGGACGAGCGCGACGGCGGTGCCGCTGCCGGCCTCGTCTCACTCCCCGCCCCCTTACACCGGCCCGCCGCGAGAGGAAGTGCTCGCGCTGCGACGAGAGTATCTGACGCCGGGCCTGCTCACTTACTACCGCGAGCCCTTGATGCTCGTCGACGGCCACATGCAGTACGTCTGGGACGAAACGGGCAAGCAGTATCTCGATGCCTTTGCCGGCATCGTGACGGTCTCCGTCGGTCATTGCCATCCACAAATCGTCGAAAAAGTGCGCGAGCAAGTTGGCCGGCTCCAGCACACCACGACCATCTATCTGCACCCCGCCGTCGCCGAGCTCGGGCAAAAGCTCGCCGGGGTCATGCCCGCCAGGAGTGGGCTTTCGGTCAGCTATTTCACGAACTCCGGCAGCGAGGCAACCGAGATTGCGATTCTCTCTTCGCGCGAGTTCACGGGCAATGTCGACGTGATCAGCCTGCGCAACGGCTACCACGGCGGCACCCAGGCCGCCATGGGTTTGACCGCTCACGGCACCTGGAAATTCAAGTCGAACCCGACGATCGGAGTGAAGCACGCGACACCCGGCTATTGTTATCGCTGTCCTTACGGGCTCGAGTATCCGAGCTGCGACGTGAAGTGCGCCCGCGACGTGCTGGACCTGATCCGCTACGAGACGCCCGGCGAGGTCGCCTGCTTCATCGCCGAGCCCATCCAGGGCGTCGGCGGCGTCGTCACACCTCCGCCTGAGTATTTTCAGATTGTCTACGACATCGTCCGGGCCCACGGCGGGCTCTGCATCGCCGACGAAGTGCAGACCGGCTTCGGCCGCACCGGAACGAAGTACTGGGGCTTCGAGAACTGGGGCGTCACTCCCGACCTGGTCACGATGGCCAAGGGCTTCGGCAACGGCGCGCCACTGGGAGCCTGCACCACGCGGCCCGAGATCGCCCGCGTCATGAAGAATCGCATTCATTTCAACACATTCGGCGGCAACCCGATCTCGATGACCCAGGGGCTGGCAACGCTCGAGGTGATCGAGAGCGAGGGAATCCAGGAGAACGCACTGCGCGTCGGCACCCACCTCAAAGAGCGCCTGCTCGCGCTGCAAGATCGCCAGCCCTCAATCGGCGAGGTGCGCGGCATGGGCCTCATGCTGGGCGTCGAGCTCGTCCGCGACCGTCGTTCGAAAGAGCCCGCCACAACAGAAACGGCCGATCTGCTCGAGCTTTGCAAGGAACGCGGCCTCCTGGTCGGCAAAGGCGGCCTGGCCGGCAACACGCTCCGGATCAAGCCCCCCATGTGCGTGACGTGCGACGATGCGGATTTCCTCGTTGACTGTCTCGATGAAGTGCTGAGCGTGGTATCGCGGCGGAAGTAAGCGCGCCCCTCACGCATGTTGCGGCGGCTCGATCGGGTCGATCTCGCCCCGGGCCAGCCTGAGCTGGTACTGGTTCCAGCTCAAGGGCGCCAGCCCCGTGTCGACCTCGCGCATCGTGATGCAGCGATCGACCGGACAAACGAGACTGCACATGTTACAACCAACGCAGGTGTTCTCATCTATCTTGAACATGTTCACCACGTCGCCGCCAGAGCCCGGCACGACCTGGTGGCCGCCTGAGATCGTTGTTCCAGCATTCTTGTGACCGTTCGCGAGGAATTCCGCAGTGGGCGTTCTGTCCCAGCGGATCGATTGGTGGCAGCCGTCTTCACAGGCGATGTAGCAGAGTCCGCAGTGAATGCATTTCTCCTGGTCGATCTGTGCGACGATCTTGTAGTTAAGATCGAGCTCGCCCCACGACTTGATTCTCGGCACCGAAAGGCCGCTGAACTCGCGGATCGAGCGATAGCCCTTCTCGTTCATCCAGTTCTCCAGCCCGCTCCGGAGCTGCTCCACGATCCGGAACCCGTAGTGCATGACCGCGGTGCACACCTGCACCGAGCTTGCCCCCAGCAGCAAAAATTCTACGGCGTCCTGCCAAGCCTGGATGCCGCCGATGCCGCTGATCGGCACCCGGATATCATGGTCTGCCGCCACTGCGGCCACCATGTTGAGCGCGATCGGCTTGACCGCCGGCCCGCAATAGCCCCCGTGGCTCCCGTGGCCGCGCACCGCCGGCTTGGGCGCCAGCGTTTCCAGGTCGATGCCCATGATCGAATTGATCGTGTTGATCAGCGAAAGAGCATCGGCACCGCCGCGCACCGCCGCGCGCCCGATCGCCGCCACGTCACTCACATTGGGCGTGAGCTTCACCATCACGGGTATCGTCGCGACTTCTTTCACCCATTCTGTGATCATGCAGGCATAGTCGGGAACCTGGCCCACCGCCGAGCCCATCCCGCGCTCGCTCATCCCGTGCGGGCAGCCGAAGTTGAGCTCGATGCCGTCGGCGCCGGTGTCCTGCGTTTGCTTGGTGATCTCGTGCCAGGCTTCCCGATTCGATTCCACCATCAGCGAGACGAACAGCGCCCGATCGGGATGCGCCTTCTTCACCCGGGCAATTTCCCGGAGATTCACGTCCAGCGGACGATCGGTGATCAACTCGATATTGTTGAGCCCCATCACTTTTCGCCCGTCGTAATCGATCGCTCCATATCGCGACGAGACATTGACGATCGGCTCGCCGGCGATCGTCTTCCAAACCGCGCCGCCCCAGCCGGAGTCGAACGCGCGGCGCACCTGATATTCGGAATTGGTCGGCGGAGCCGAGGCCAGCCAGAATGGGTTCGGCGCCTTCACGCCGCAGAATTCGATCGATAGGTCGGGCATGGTCGAATGCGCTCCGTCGAGTTCTCTATCGTGTCCTGAGCCTGGTATCAATTCCCTTCGCAGCGATCTTGCCGTCCTGCACGGCGTCGACGATTTCGCCGCCGCTCCGCAGGCAGTCGCCGCCGGCGAAGAGGCCCGGAATGCTCGTCATCAAGGTCGCGCCGTCAACCACAACGGCGCCATTCCTTGATTGCAAGCCGGCTAAGGCCGCCACCAGGTCAAGCAGGTGCTCCTGGCCGAGCGCCTTCACCACCATGTCTGCGGGAATCACGAATTCGGACCCCGGAATTCCTCTCACAGGGCCCGTCCGCGCCGCCGGTTCGCCGAGCTCCGTCTTCTGGAAGAGAACGCCGGTGGCTCGCCCGCCCTCGCCCAGGATGCGCAAAGGCTGCACGCACCACTCGAACCGCACGCCATCACTCTTGGCCAGCTCATACTCATATGCAAAGGCAGGCAAGAGCAACTCGGAGCGGCGGTATGCGATCGTCACCGTCTCGGCCCCCAGCCTCTTCGAGATAGTCGCCACGTCAATCGCCGTGTTGCCCGCACCGATCACCACCACGCTCGCTCCGACACTGCAATCCTCGAGCGGCTTCGTGTGGGTTTGAAAGATGAAGTCAAGCGACTCCCAGACACCTTCCAGCTCTTCTCCCTCGATCTCTAGCGGCATCGTCCTGCCCAGGCCGATACCAAGGAACACGGCATCATACGTTTCGAGCAGTGCCGGCAATTCGGCCGCGGCGACGCGATGGTTGAATTCGATATCGATACCGATCTTGCGAATCATCGCGATTTCCGCAAGAGCGAAATCGGTCGAGATCTTGTATGCCGCGATCCCCAGCGTATCAAGCCCGCCGGGCACGCCGCGCGCCTCGAACACCGTCACGGCGTGACCCATGCGCCGCAATGAAAAAGCACAGGAAAGACCCGCCGGCCCCGAGCCGACGATGGCCACCCGCCTGCCCGTGGCTGAGCCTGCCTCGAAAAACGCGAAGCCGCGCTCGCCCGCTGCATCACAGGCATGGCGCTGAAGTCGGCCGATCTGCACCGGGCTCTTCATGAGCATCCGGTCGACACAGGCCCCCTCGCAGAGCACCTCGGTCGGGCAGGCCCGCGCACAGCTTCCACCGAAGACATTGGCATCGAGAATCGTGCGTGCCGCCGACAGCTCATCGTGGTGGAGTATCTGGCGAATGAAACCTGGAACGTCGATGTGCGTCGGGCAAGCCCGCGTGCACGGGGCGTCAAAGCAATAGAGACACCGCGCGGCCTCCACCCGCGCTTCATCCAGCGAGAGCGGCGGTGGAACATCGGCAAATCGTTCTTTCAAACGTTCGGATGAATACTTCTCACCAGACCGGAACATGGCGGCTCCCTTCGAGACGCTCGAGTCGAACGGCGACTTTCCGCGATCGTCATGCCCGTTGCGCGAGAGCCGGCCCTCTGACGCCTTCGAGCGAGCCCGCACGCTCCCGCGGCAGCCAGCGGCCCCAGCCGCTCTCGCCGATGAAGTTGTACTCTTCGACGATCTTCCGGCCGCGGCTAAAGGTTGTTTCTGCAAATCCCGCGAGCGGCCAGCCCTGATACGGGCTCCAGTCGGCGTTGGTTTCCATCTTGGAGCAATCGACTTCGATCTTCCTGGTCGGGTCGATGATCGCGATGTCGGCGTCGCTCCCCGCGCTCAGCGTCCCTTTCTGCGGAAAGAGACCCATCAGCCTGGCCGGGTTGGTGCAGCACTTGGCGACGAATTCCGACGGGGTCAAGCGCCGTTCGAGCACGCCGTGCGTGTAGACAATCGGCAACAGAGTCTCGAGCCCCGGCAGCCCCATCGGAATCTTGGTCCAATCGCCTTCCCATCGCGCCTTCTGAGCACGTGAGAATGTGCACGTATCTGTCGATACAACCGACACCTCGCCGTCGTGCAGCCCCTTCCAGAGACGCGCCTGGTCGCTCTTCTTCTTGACCTGCGGGCAGCACGCGTAATGATGACCGTCCTCCCTGGCGAATACCGAGTCGTCGAGCACCAGATACTGGGCGCAGGTCTCGGCATACACATCGACCCCGCGCGCCTGGGCGGCCTTCACGTGATCGGCCCCTTGAGCAGTCGACATGTGAACGATATAAAGCCGGCCGCCGGTGACTTCCGCCCAGGTGATCGCCCGCTGGATCGCCTCGGCCTCGATGAAGTTGGGCCGGGTCATCGCGTGCAGCCGTGCCCCGTAGCTCCGCATCTCGTTCGGCGTGTGGTGGCGGGCGATCAACTCGTCGAGCACGCGGCTCGATTCGGCGTGGACCAGCAGCATTCCACCCAGGTCCTTGCACCGCTCGAGCGTGTTGTAGATCGCCCGATCGTCGGACTGCCAGCCCTCGGATGCATAGATCATGAATTCCTTGAATGTCGGGCAGCCCATTGCGACCATCTTTTCCATCTCCGGGCCGTGCCGGTCCCAGTTGGTGATCGCCATGTGAAAGCAATAATCGACGCATGCCTTGGGCTTGGCTCTCGCCAGCCAGTTGTCATACGCGTCCTCGAGCGACTCCTTGCCGTACGGGATGGCAAAATCGATGACGGTCGTCACCCCGCCGCGCGCCGCGGCACGGGTGCCCGTGTTCCAGTCGTCGCTCGAGACCGTTCCGCAAAACGGAAGCTCGAGATGAACGTGCACGTCAACCCCGCCCGGTATCACCAGACGCCCGGAGGCGTCCACCACCTTGGTTCGCGATGACGCCCCCTTGAGAAGACCCGGCCCCACAGCCGCAATCTTCTCGCCGCGAATCGCAACGTCGGCGCGAGATTCACCGTCCGAGCTGACCACGGTCCCGTTGGCGATCACAATGTCGTATTCCATGGCGATTTCCTGACCGGGTGACGAAGTCGATTGGCGGCCGCGATTTGCATTGATGTAGCGAGTGAACCTACGGTCGGCCGTGTGAATGAGAGGCTCCGCTCTGCGGTCATGGCGCGGCGGAAGATGTGATCGTAGTTCAAGCCCGGATTGAGCACAAGACGCGCGCGTTGCCGATTGCGGCTGCCACCTTTTGCACGGCTTGCGCGAAAGCATGTTCGCTCTCGAGCTGAAGTGCTAGAATACAGACGGTTGATCGCCAAGCGCTGGAGGAACAAACGGTGGATCTCACGCTAACAATTCCGGATGACCTCGCGACGCGCTTCGCGCGGTTGAAGATAGGCTGCCTGAGATCCTCGAGCTTGGGTTAAGGGAATGGCTCTCGAATCCGCCGGGGTACGCCGGTCTGGCCGATTTGCTCGAGACGTTGGCGCGCCTGCCGTCGCCCGACGAAGTCGTAGCTCTCAGGCCTTCCGCCCAGTTGCAGGCTCGAATTGAGGTTTTGAGCGATAAGATGCATGCCGATGGCCTTTCGGCCGGCGAGCGCAAGGAATGGGAGCATTACGAGTACATCGAGCACCTCGTCCGAATGGCCAAAGTCCAGGCTCTCCGGCGACAGAATCAGGGCTGAGATGACGTGAGCGTCACGCATATCCCGAGCTCGCTGCGCCGTCAGGTCCGCGAATGAGCCCGCGATTGCTGTGAGTATTGCCTGATTCCGGAAACGATGACGTGGGCGTTCCACACGATCGACCACATCATCGCCGAGAAGCACGGCGGCACGTCCGTGTCCGCGAACCTGGCGCTCGCCTGCACCATCTGCAACGCGCGGAAGGGAACTGATCTGGCTTCGATTGACGAGCAGACCGATTCCATTGAGCCATTATTCAATCCGCGCCGAGATCGCTGGTCAGACCATTTCCGACTCGCTGATGGCCGCATCGAGCCTCTGAGCGCCACCGGCCGCGCCACCGTGCGGCTACTTCGCTTGAACCACCCGCAACGCGTGAAGGAACGCGAACTGCTTGTCGCGATGGGGTCGATCCGGGAGCCGACGGCCTGACCAGCGGCTGATTGCTCTCCTTCTGAGGAATTGCGCGGAACCGAGCCAGCTTGCAAGCTGGCGACGCTCGCGCATGGCCCAGACCAGGAAAAGGTGCGACAATTGTCACCGGAGGCGCGATCATGCCCCTGGAACCCGGCCCTGTTTTTCGAGCCGAGACGCGCCGCGGGGCGGGGCGAAGGGGCTCGTACGCAGTTCGTGGTCTGTTAATCGTGATCCTCGGAGTCTACCTCGCATTAACACAACAAGTGTTTTCCCAGTTTCGCAACTTGGGGCTTTCTTCGGGTTACGCTCATGATCTCGCAGTGAAGTCTTACTCGGGCCTGATCGCCGGCATCGGTATTCTCACTGCGTTTCTCGTCGCGCCGATTCCTGCTCTGGGCACATTCAGCCGGCGACGCGGTAAGTACATGCTGCCGCTCGTGCTCGTCACACGCCTCACGCCCCGGGAAATCATCTGGCAATCGTTTGCGGCCTGCATGATTCCCGGCAGCTTCCTCTTGCTGTGCATGCTCCCCTTCTTCGCGTTCCTGGTTGAGTGGTGGGGTCTCGACCCGGCCCAGATGGGCATCGTCGTCGTAACCATTCTTGGCTCTATGTCGGTCTGCGTGGCCCTGGCTGTCGCGTTCTCGCTCTGGTCGAGGCGACCTCTCTCGGCGGCATTCGGCACGTATGCCGCCTCCGGAGCCTGGCTCTACGGAACAATGCTCCTGGCCGCCACAGCAGTCCCTCCCGCGCGATGGGTCTCCATCGCCAACCCGCTCTTGCTGATCTGGCCCGGCGCAGCCGCGCCGGCCGACGATCGAACAAGCCGCGATCTTTGCCGCGGGAACAGCCTGCGTCACGATCGCTCTGCTCGAGATCGCCGCAGCCACGTTCCGCCGCTCGATCCTGGCCCGCGACAACACGCAATCGCGAAAGCCGCCGCGAGCACTTGAGGCCCTGCGGCAGGCCACAAGTTGGCGCCCCGCCTGGTGGCCGCGACCCTCGCTTGATGGCAATCCCGTGCTCTGGCGCGAGTGGCGGCGCGGTTCGCGGTCCTTCGGCTTGCAGGCGTTCTGGCTGCTCTATGTCCTCGGCGCGGCCGTCGCCACAGTTGAGGGTGCACGTGCATACTGGGTCTCCGCCAGTGTGCAGCCCGTCCTCGCGCCCGTCGCCGGTTACGAGCTCGGACTCGGTGCCCTCGCTCTGGCCATTCAGGCCAGTCTCGTCTGGTCCGAAGAAAAGAATGCCGGGCGGGAAGGCGTCGACTTGCTCCTCGCGACGCCGCTGCCGGCCACCACGATCGTGAACGGAAAGTGGTGGGCCGTCTATCGCTCCATTTTGCCTGTCGTACTGTTTCCCGTCCTCGCGAGCCTTCTCGTACAGAGCGACGCGCCGGCATCGCCAAGCCTCGAGCGCGCGCCCTTGAACGGGTTGACTCAACTGGCCACCGTTCCCCTTGTTCTCGCTCAAGTTCTTCTCTACACAGCGGCATTCGTAAGCCTGGGAGTGCTGCTGGCAACTCGCTGCAGCAAGCCAGCCCATGCGGTCTCATGGACGGTGTTATTCTACGTAGCGGTCGCATTGATCGTGCCGACCGTCGCCGAGATGGCGTTCCTCCCACTCAATCGCCCACTGGCCGCGGGGCTCGCCCTGGCCAGCCCGATCGCGGCGCCAATCGCGGTCATCATGACCCGCTTCCCTGGTCCATACTTTGGGCCAGCGGAATTTGCGTTTCCGTACGCGACGATCTGGCTTCTGGTCGCCGCGGGTGTTGCTTTGGTGCTCCATCACTGGACGATTCAGCAGTTCGATCGACGAATGGGACGGATTCCTGACGTCGGTCGTAGATCCGGATCTGTAGCTGGCCGGGCGCCGGTCTCGCCGGAATCAGGGCGACCGGCTCACGACCCCCGATCAGCTCACGAATAACCTCCGTGTAGTGCCAGCGCCCCTCGACATGTGGCTCACGCACGACGACCCATCGCGTCGCCGGGTCGGCCGGGGCCCGGTGCACGTCGGCGAAATGGTAACCCGTGCGCCGACTGAGATAGAGCGACCAATCGGTCATATCAAGCACCCGCTCCGGGCCTCTCGCGTGGTCCGCCAACCAGGCGGCCGTCGCGTAATAGACCGCAAAGGGGTTCGGATTCTCGAATTCCGGACCGCGGAAATTGACGATGAGCGCCAGACCCCCGATGAGCGCAGACCCGGCCGCTGCGGCGATCCCCACGCGCTTTCCTTCCAGCCCGAGCCATCGGCCCAGGACGCGAATCCTCGACCCCAGGGAAGCAAGCGCGCCCGCGGCCGCGATCGTCAAGACGATGCCGGGCACGGATCCGTGTCGGGTCACACCGTATCCCCCCGTGGCATGCAGACGCGCGAGCGCGATCGCCGAAGCCCCGAGCACGATCGCCAGGAACACGGCCGCTTTCGCACCCTCTTTCCGCAAACACAACTGCAGCAGCCCGAGCAAGGCGAACGGGAATAAAACCGGCGTCACCGCGGCGCGCAAGATCTTGAGCATCCGGACGATCGCAAGCTGATAGGTGTGAAGAACCGGTTCATCGGCCGCGAGCGGCTTCTCACGCTCGAGGGCATACGGGCTCGACTGCGGCGCCATCGCCAGCACGCGCGCGATCCCCGGCTTCGTTCCCAGCCCTCCCCGCATGGCGATATAAGGACCCGCCAGAACCAGCACGCCAATCACCACGCAGGCGATGGCCGGCCAGGAGCGCCGCCGTGGTAGCCGGCCGGCACGAAAGAGAGGCGTCGCCAGCAGCGTCATGAAGAGCGCAACCGCCAGGAGCAGCCCCTCCGGGCGGGTGAAATAGGCCGCGACTCCACAACCGGTCGCCACCAGCAGCCAGGGGAGCCCGCCCTCCCGCAGAAAGCGAATCGCCGCCCAGAGTCCAAAGGTCCACGGAACCAAGAACGTGCTCTCCGAAAGGAGATTCACGACCATGTAGCCGGCGAGCGGATTGATCATTGCCAGCAAGCACGCGAGCCACGCCGCGCCCTCGCCAAAAAGCTCAGCGGAAAGCAAGTACGTCGGGATGACAAGCAGAACCGTGCACGAGAACGACAACCAGAGCGCGGCTCTTTGCCACGAGGCAGGGCCCTCGCCGCCGCTAAGCCGGTGCATCGCCGCGATCAAAAGCGGATGAAGAGGATGGTCGGTGCCTTGCACGGCGACGTCACGCCACGAGCCGGCTTCGATCCGCTCGGCCTGATGGATATAGCGCAGTCCGTCGGCGAAGCTGGATTCCGTGTGGCGGGTTTGCCACAAGACGAGCGCCGCGGCGATCGCCAAAAGCAGACCTGCTCGTGCGCCATGCCGGACGATGGTCGAGCGCGTCAGTCGTTGTGCGATTCTCGGAATCGAATTCAAGGCCGTTGTCCGTCAAACCTCAATGCCGTTGTGATCACGGGGCGGGGACTCATCTGTTAGCGCTGCGCGTGTGCTTGCTCCGGCGCTCCGAACTCCACCGCCGCCGCGAGCGGATCAGGCCTCCGGCAATCGTAGATGCTGATCTGAAGCTCGCCCGGGGAAGCCTGGGCCGGAAGCTGGGCCACGGCCGCTCTGCCGCGCACGAGCTCGTCGATGATGCCAGTGTAATGCCACCGGCCGCCGTCCTCGGGCCCGCGCGTCACAACCCACCGCATCCGCGGATCGGCCGGCGCCTTGTAGACCTCGGCGAAGTGATAGCCGTCGCGCCCGCTGAAGAAGAGCGACCAGTCGGTGAGGTCGAGAACCTTTTCTCCCGGTCGAGTGTGCTCGGCAAGCCAGTCACCCGCCGTCCAGTAGACGGCAAACGGGCCCGGATGCGCCGGCCCCAGCGAGCGAACGTACGGTACGATCGCGCACGCCGCGATCAGCATCACCCACACCGCCGGACCGAGCCGGAATCGCTCGTGCGTCAGACCAATCCATCGCCCCGGTATCGCCACCAGACTCGTCAGCCAGCACAGACCAGCCCCCGCTGCGATCGTCAGGATCATCCCGGGAATCACGGCGTGCCGTATGCTCAGATAGCCGCCGGTGGCATGAAGTCGCACGAGGCCGGCCACGGAAGCACCCAGGATGATCGCGACCAGCAATGCCTCTCGCGCCCGCTCGCGCCTTCGCGCGATGACGAAAAGTCCGACGAACGCGAATGGGACGAGCGGCACCGTCATCGCGCCCGCGATCGCCTCGATCGTACGCACACCTGCCAGACGGTAGCTCTCGATCGTCGTCTGGTCCGCGGCAAGCGGCTCATCCCGCTCGAGCGCCTGTCGGCGCGGAGTGCGGAGCCAGTCCCATCACGCGCGCGATGCCCGGCTTGGTCCCCAGCCCCCCCTTGATCGCCACGAATGGTCCAGAAAAGAGGACCGCTCCGCCGGTGACCAGCATGATGGCCCCCCACCATCGAGGCCAGTTGATCCGGCTCGCGCGCTGAAGCGGAAGGATCAGCATGGTGACAGCCAGGGCCACCGGAAGCAAGATCCCTTCGGGACGGGTCAAGTACGCCAGCGCTCCCAGCCCCACGGCCAGCGCCAGCCAGAGGAAACGGCCCTCCCGCAGAAACCGCACAGCCGACCACAGCCCGAAGCTCCACCAGAGCAGGAACGACGTCTCGCTCTGCACATTCACAACCAGTGAGCCCACCAGCGAATTGGCCAGCATGAGGATGGCGCCCAGGATCGCGGCATCCTCACCGAACAGCTCCCGGCCGAGCAAATAGACCGGGATGACGAGCAAGATCGCGGACGCGAACGAGAACAGCAGTGCCGCGCACTGCCACGAGCCGGGGCTGTCCGCATCGAACAACCGATGGGCCGCCGCGATGCCCAGCGGATGCAGGGGATGATCGATCCCCCGATACAATCCTTCACGCCACCCGCCGCGCTCGATTTGGCGTGCTTGCTCGATGTAACGCAGTCCGACATTGCTCGTCGGCTCGCTATGCTTGATCACCCAGCCCAGGAGCAGGGCACTTCCCGCGAGCAGAAGCAGAAGGCGGCTCATCTGATTCATGGTTTCATGTCAGTTGTCAGTGCCGAATAGCGCACGGGAGGTCGCGAGGATTGAGTCCTTGGCGCGTGGTTTCTAGCGGACTATCGAAATTCTGCCAAGTCCAAAGTCCAGGCGCACAGGTGAGTAGACGACATCCTCTCGCCTGAGCCGACACAGACCGGCGACTTCCCGAGCCCCTGACCACTTGCGCTCGCATTCGTGTCCCAATCGGGGGAACAGCTCCCGCAGACCCCCCAAAACGTCGTCATCGTCGTCATCTCCTTTCCACAAAAGGAGTTACGAATGACGACGTTTTCGAAGCCAAAAAACTTTCGAAGCAACTCTCGAGCCCATCTACACTTGCGAATGACGACGCGTTTTTGCGTCTCACCGATCCTTTCGTTCAGATGCTCAGCGCTGGAACGTCGCCGGCGCTGCTCCGAGCCAAGTTGGGCGTGGCCCTCCGCCCCAACGTCCCAGGCACGCCCCCCCTCGTTCCCACACTCCGCGTCGAAAAGTCCGGCGCTGCTTCGCGGCAACCTCAATTTCGACACCCGCCCGTCCCCGTCCGTCCTCCCAGGTTCCCCCCGATCGAGCAGTTCGTTTTGTAGATTCGACGAACGTCCTTATCCTGCAAGGATTAAGGCAACGGGCCCGTCCACCCCGTTCCTTGCAAACGCATCATCAGACCCCACCCCATTGTCGCCCTTCGCTCCGAAGGGGCATTGGGCATTCCTCCCGCCCTTGCGGGCAAACTTCCGCGGCAGATGGCGGAGCGCTCGCGCAGAGAAGTCCTCGCGCCAGGCACCGAGAATCTCCCATCCAGTGCCGTGAAAATACTCCTCAAAACATAGTGAACAACACCCGCGATCAAAAGTGGCAATTTTGCGTGACCATTGCCAAAAGGTCATGCCCTCGCCGAAGAACGCTTGGCTTTATTCTCATTTGATTACGCTCATTGAACTTACAGAGCAGCCACTCGACCCGAAGCCATGTCTGCGCTCATCCCGGAAATGGCAAGAAGTGGCAATATTACGGGCCCCTTCAAGCATCCGTACACTAGTGTAAATCGGCCACAGCTTGGTCCCAATCTTGATCTCCTATCTCGCTCCGACTCCAAGAACCCAACGGCCGTCATCATCCGTCGCACTCCTCCCATAAACCCAGGGCACGACCCGGCTCCCTCCGGCTGCAAAACACCAATGCGCAGCGCACTACCTCATCTACAATATGCGACGACTTTACGCCCTGAGGGCACCAGCGACGGGGAGGTTTCCAGAAAGTTTCCGGGTTCGCGCGATCAGATCGATTAGCGCACAGAATTCATCCTGTATGCGCACGGTCGCAGGCGAAAGCCCGGCCCCACAGCCATGTCTCGCCCGAAAAGCCAGACAACCAGCGATAGACGGACTCGTAGGTCAGGCTTCAGCCTGACGATTTCCCCGCGCCGCGCGAATGAAAATTCGCTTCCGGGACGGCGAAGCTCCGGCTGCCGGGTCACACACGCACTTCACGACCGTGGCGTCCTCGGACCGATGCGAGCCAGACGCCAAGGCGCTCTGCGCGCACGATTGGGTTGGCTCGTTCTGCACAAGTGCAAGAGCAACTCGCCCTTTCGTCCATGTTTTAGGTTTTTCAGCGCATGGATCAAAATGATCACTTTTGATATGACCGATCCAGAGCAACGCGATCCACGCACGACGACGCGCAAGTCGAGCCGCCCATTCACGTCTTCATTATTAACGGGAACGGCTGCCACGCACGCACGGTCCGATTTTAAAGCCGCTCCCCGTGCGAACAGTCCTGATCGATGAAAGTCTGCGCAGTCGCGATACGCGACAGTGCTCAACCGCACACACTGGCGTCGGCGTTCACCGCCGGTCTCCGGTGATCGCTGCGAATTTCCCAGTTCCCGACGGAGGGCGAGTGATGAACGCATCAGAACAACCGTCGATACCAGACGACCGGCGTTCTGGCTCCGCTCTGCCATCCCGTGTCGGGAGCGGTGGCAAGTCCAGTTGGCCCGGGCGATCCGATGGCATGGATCGCGCAACGAACGTCACTCGCAAGCGGTCAGGCCCGCTCAGCCGCGCCCATGACGAATCGGTCCGCCGCCCACCCTGGATGCTGATTCTTCGATTGGTGCAACGGCATTCTCTGGGATTCCTGCTGGTTTGTTTTGGGGCACCCTCGTGGTGGGCCGGTAACGAGTTCCTGCAACGTACGCGGACCAACGACCCCAGGGAAAAACCCGGGTACTCACCCCCACTGAAAAGCGCCCCTCCACCTTCGCTGTGCGCCAAGAACAATAATGCAAACGCGGCGCTCGGTCTCGCGCCGGACCTCGAAGGAACGGCCGTTCTCTATCAGGAAGAAGTCGTTCGTCTGGTACGCCATGACGGCGAATTCCGCACCGACCTTTCACTCGACGAGCTTGCAACGACATTCCACGGGGTCAGACCTAGTTTCAATTTCCACGGGGTCAGACCTTCCACGGGGTCTCCACGGGGTCAGACCTAGTTTCAATTTAATTCAGAAGCCGGCCAAGGATGGCAGCGTAAGGCAAAGGACATGCATCGTATTCTTGAAACATGCCTCCAGTTCAAGTAACTTTCGTCGATCAACCACCCTGGGACCTCCATCCATGACGATGGCGCGCACACCTCATCGAGGCTGCCGTAGCTCGCTGGCGTCACTGCGTTACGCGCTGCCCGCGACGTGATTCCCGCTGAGCGAAAGCCCGCTCGACCGCAGAGAATGGATCGACCACCGGCTCCGGGAACGTGCGGAAATCTCAGAGACAATCCTCGCCGAGCCGATAAGCGCCTCAAGACGGAAGCTTCTTGGAAACGCCGCCAGGCTCCGGCAAGTGGCAGCATGCTCGATCAAGTCCTTCAACCGCGCACCATCGGCGATCGCCATGATCTCTGTCTTGAGCGCTTCAGCTCGAGTGCCAAACCGCCGTATCAAACTCGATGCAATCCGGGTAATGAAACACGCCCGGAAGTACCGCACCCGCCCGCTGATACCAACCCGAAAGGTCAGCTCGCCATCCAGATCGGTCCGTTCGATCTGCCGATCGAGTTCGAAGTCTCGTTGCCCACGACCTCGAGCCCCCCACCGTGTTCTCAGCGATCCTCGCGTTTTTCGTCTCGCCCGGTCTCTGTCGCCGCGCTGCCCGTCTCCCCATCGCTTTCGGTGCTGCTCGCACAAATCATCGCCAACGGGCGCAGACGCCCCCGGATGCTTCCCGGGATGCGGGTGCAATTCCCGCCGCCTCCAATACTTACGTCAACTGACACCTTCTGAAAGTCAGTGACAAGAAACGACGAAACCCCTTCTTCGGAAGGGGTTTTCGCGTTTTCGGACGCACCCTCGCAGTCTCCGTTACTGTCAGCTCGTGAAACCTTCTGACGCACGACGCCGCCCGAAACCCGACATATTTCCGACACTTCAACGAGTGCGCATGTCTTTGGGATATTGCAGTCCGGCCAGGGCTTCGGCACGCGCCCGCATCCCGATATGGGTGTATTTCGCCGTCTGCCGGATGTCCGCGTGGCGGGCCAGTTCCTTGGCCTCTATGATCGACGCCCCCGAGGCGATCAATCCCGTGCTGTGGCTGTGCCAGCCGGCGGCATGGAAGTCGGCCAGCCCCCCATGCGTCTCGTATGGGATGCCGGCGAGCTACAGGTCGTTGCGGACCATCGTGTACGTCTGAGTGTAATGGTTTACATCAAAGCGGTATGCGGGTTGGTTTCCCGACGACTTGACTTGTCGGCACAGCTCGCGTTCGACGGCGAATGGCAGAAGGCCTTTTGGCCAATAGCTTTAAAGTGATCAATCCGCTCGGCTCGCGCGTGGCGGTCCGTCGGCGACAGGGCGAATGACACTCGAAAGTCCGCCGCTTTTTGAACGCGAGGATGCGGTCTTTGGTTTTTGGGCGAGCGAGCAGTGGAGCACGTTCGTTCGCGTGGTTCAGTCGCAGCCACACTGCCGAAATTAGGTGACTGGAGGCAGTGAAGTTCGCCACCCTAATTTTTTGCCGGGAACACGATCTCCGGGTCGGTCTGCGAGGTAACGCTGGAGGCCGGCTTCCGGGGGCGCCAGGGGCTCCAAGGCGCTACCTCACGGGCCGATGGATCGGCCTTTGGGGCTGATGGTGAAGGTCGTCGTGCCTGTCAAGAAGAACGTGTCGGTCGGGTCGCTGATCCCGCCCGGGGCCGAGCCGTTGACGGTCAGCTCGCCCCCATGCGCGAAGGTCTGCTTGCCGGTGAGGACAGTCACCTCATCCGAGCCAGCGGTGTAGTCGACCGAGACGCTGATCCGCAGGGTGCTGGTCTTGCGGCCATGCTTGACCTTCACCAGCACCGCGTAATTGGCCGCACTCCCGGCGCGGGCGAGGTCGAGCGCCTCGTTGAAGGTGAGCGTGAACCCGGCGAGTTGGCTCTCGTGGCGGGCGTGCTTCCCCTTGCCGGTGGAGGTGGTCTGGACGAAGGGCTGGACGCCCAGGATCGTCGGCGCTGATCCGCTGCCACTTCCGCCCGCTGATCCGCCGCCACTTCCGCCCGAGGTCACGACTTGAACGACGTAGACCGGGGGGCCATTGATCGACGCTGACTCGGACGTGAACCAGAGGTTTCCATCCGGACCCAGCGCGATCCCCTTGGGGTTTCCGCCCGACGGGTTGGGGTCCACGAAGTAATTCGCGGCATCGGTCGAGGGGTTGAACGAGCCGACTCCAGAGGAGCGGCCGTTCAACGCAAACCAGATGTTGCCGTCCGCCCCGACCGTGAGCCCGGAAATGGGGAGCGTGCCGAAGACAATGCCGAGGCCCTGGACGGGGAGCGGGAACTCGCTTATGGTCGAGGCGGAACCGTCGGGCGTGATGATGCCGATCGAAAGCGCGCCGCCGTCGGTGAAATAAAGGCGATTGTCCGGACCGGCGACGATGCGGTTGGTTGTGCTGGCGCTGTTGGAGGTCGTGAACGTCTGGAACTGGGAGGTTGTCGGGTCGAACCGGCCGATCGTCGGCGACCCGGTGGTGAACCAGAGGGCGCCGTCGGGGCCGACCGCCAACCCATCTGGATCGAGGCCGTCGGGGGTCGTGAACGGGGTGACGGCGAGCGTCTGGGGATTGACCTCGTCGAGCTGACCCATGAGCAGATTGGCCACCCAGATCGACTGATTCGGACCGAAGACGAGGCCTGTGCCATAAACGAAGGGGCCCTTGTTCGGCAGCGCCTGTTCATGGAAGGCGCCGGTCGACGGGTTGTACTCCTCGACCAAGGGGAAGTCGAGGAACCAGAGATCGCCGCTGGCATCGGTGGTGATCGCGCCGAGATCGCCCTGACCCTGGGACTGGGTGAGCGGGATGATGTTGACCTCATTGGTCGTCGGGTTGATCGAGCCGATCTGGGTCCGCGGACTCCCGGAGTTGCAGCGCAGCGTAAACCAGAGGTCTCCGCCCGGTCCGCTCGTGATCGAAGCGGGATAGAGATTCGGGTTACTGGTCACGATGGTCGCGTTGAACGTCACGGAGAGGAGGCTGCGCGGTTCCAGTGGGATTCTACCCGGCTCCATCGCTGGGCGGAACGCGCGAACGCGTCGAGCGTTCCGCCACCGTCGCGCCGGGCATTGGCCGAACGACCCTGGGTTTCTTTCCGAGAACCATAACTCTGCGACGAACGGCCGTGCTGATGAGTTCATAGGGCAACGCTCCTGACGCGGCCCTCGGCCGCTGGGGGTTACAAATTCGCGATACCACAACGGAGTGACCCGAAGCGCCTCTTGCGGACCGCCTGAAGACAGACATCCCGCATGAGGGATTCCGGGCCGATTAGAACTCTTTCAAGGTCGGCGCTCACGGATTGTGCCATCGGCTCCGCAGTTCACCTCGCTGATTGTCGGACCCATCGCAGCTCGGGGAAGGCCGGTGCACCGGCCGGCCATCGTGCGCAGACTGTCCCTCGTCTAATGGGAACTGAAGCCCCCTGGAAGCGAACGCGGAATCGCCGGATTTCTGTCGAATCGACGACGGACCTACAGTCATCGGAGTAGGAGGACGGTCAGAACGGCCGCCCGAGTTTAAGAAGGCAGTATATCCACCTGCCTCTCGGCTCGACTACGACCTGGCACTGAGAGGTGCCTGATTGGAGAGCGTAAGCCGATGGGCGAAGAGGGCACGGCCGGCCGAAGTTTTTTCGGCTAGCTGGATCACCTCGGACACGATCGAACAGCAGCAGGCGCCGCTGCGGTCGCCGTAAGTCTCGGCAAGCTCCAAGTTTCAGGAGCCCGTTCCATCCACCGGCGTCCCCGATGGCGAATGAAGAAAACCGTGTCCAGGACGTAGTGCACGGCGATCCATCCCGTGAGCCAACTCGGAATGCATCGCGTCCTCGACCGGCCAGGGCTCGCTACTTCCCGGTCGGCAATCCCGACACGCAGCCTCGCCCGAATTCACCGGGGTTTCGGCGAAGCGCGGGTCGGAGTGCAGGCGAATCGTAGCGCGTGCGATCGGATCGGCAACTGGCGAAACAAGACCAGAGTCGACCGCATCCTCTGTTTTCGAGCGTCGACCACGGTTAGGCGTTCGGACCCACCCAACCGGCCCAATGTGGCATTGCCGATACCGATGGCCGCTCCACTTGCCGCTGGGATTCAGTCTGCTGGCCACAGACTCCGCCGGCCCGAACTCCGCGGTAATTCCATATGGTGTCGCCTGAACCCGCAACTCTCATCTTCTCCCTTAATCGACAACCGCCGAGTAAGCGCTGGCGCTCGACGCGCCGTCGGCAGCCGGGATGCCGGCGAGGACCGTGACCTTCACGGCACCCTTGTAGGGCTTGGCGAGCTTGATCGTCACGCGAGTCTGCCCATCGAAGCTGAGCGCCTTGATGTGCACGGCCTGCGTGTAGACCGTCTTGTGCTGCTTCTTCACGGCGCCGAGAACCTTGAACAGCGCCCGGTCGTTCACCACGTTGCCGTCCAATGCCTCGTCGAAGACGACCGTGACCCCGATCAGGCCCTTCTTGTTCTGGCCGGCGCTCACCATGCCGGTGACGTTCGCCGGCTGGGCAGGACCCTGGGACTGTCCGCCTAGCTGAAGCAAGAACGCGTCCTGCTCGCCCTCGGGGTTATACCCTTGCCCTACGATTTGTCCATGATCATTGATCGCGTTAGCGAATTCTAGGCCCCACCCGGAGCCCGGAGGCAACAGAGAGTTGAGGTTGACCATGCCCGTCTGGGCGCCGTAGAAGAAGGCGTCATTAGAGTGACCGTCGCCGTAGACCACATTCGCGTCGCCCACGACCTGGCCGGAGTTGTTAATGCCGTAGGCCAAACTACTGCCGCTGGCCATACTATAAAGTCCGCCTTGCGGAGTTCCCAAGTCGATCATCCCCGTACCCGGACTAGAAAGGAAGGCGTGGATTTCGCCGGCAGCAGCGTCATAGAAATCTCCCACCACCTGGCCGGAGTTGTTAATGGCGTAGGCATCCGCATCACCCAAGGCGGTCCACGCACCTGTACTCTCATTATAGAGGAACTCCGCACTATACCCTGAACCCGCCGCGGACGCGTCCGCCAAGATCTGGCCGGAGTTGCTGATTGCAAAGGCTTCGCTCACCAAGTAGCCGGGCGGGTTGCCCAAGTCGGTCCACCCACCTGTACTCTCAGTGTAGAGGAACCCCGCACTAGCTGAACCCGCCGTGGACCCGTACCCCACGACCTGGCCGGAGTCGTTGATTCCGAAAGCCTGGCTATCCACACTGGGCTGGGCTCCCAACGCGATCATCCCCGTGCCCCGGCTGTAGAGAAAGGCCCCATCGGTGCCATATTTGTTGCCACTCAAAGTGCCTACGACCTGGCCGGAGTCGTTGATTCCACGACCGTCGCTGGATGTGTAGCCGGGCACGATGCCCAGGTCGGTTATCTGGCCGCCACTGTAAAGGAATGCCTGACCGCTGGCCGTGGTGCCCGCGACCTGGCCGGAGTTGTTGATAGCATAGGCTTCCCCGGGCCCAAGATCGATGATCGACGTGAGGAGCGCCCTCGGCTCCAATGGCTCGAGAAGTGGCCGCGTGGCGACGCCGCGCCGTGACGTCCTGGCATTTCTGGGTTTCCAGCTCGCAAATCTGTCGCGCGTCATCGGCGTACATCCTCGATCTGTGTTGCTGTCGGACCGGATCTGTCTGTGGTGAGGCGTACCGCCCCACGGCGGGCCGTTACCGGCCGCGAGCTGGTGTGCCTGATAAGACGTTTTCGCGTCCTTCTACGCCAAATGCAGTGACTCGGGTCTCTCGTCGGCTCCTGCCGGCCTCTGCCGTGTGCCTGATTGGAGAGCGTAAGCCGATCTGCGAAGAGGACACGGCCAGCCGAAGTTTTTTCGGCTAACTGGATCGACTCGGACACGATCGAACAGGAGCAGGCGCCGCTGCGGTCGCCGTAAGTCATAGCAATCTCAGAGTTTCATGAGCCCGTTCGATCTAGGGCGTCGGTGAGGGCGCATGAAGACGACCGTGTCCAGGACGTAGTGCACGGCGATCCATCCCGTGGGCCAGCTCGCAATGCGCCGCGTCCTCGACCGGAGCGGGCGTGCTACTTCCGGTCGGGAATCCCGGCACGCAGCCTCGCCCGAATTCACCGCGGTTTGGCGTCGCCGGCCTTGCGGACCAAGGCATCAACCTGCTCCCAGATTGCCTGCCATTCCTTCCGCTCCGCCTCCGGGAGCTTGGCGAGAAGTCGAAGACATCCATTCTTCAGTTGGTTCTCGCTGCCGCGGCTCTTAACTCTCTTCTTCTCCCCTAATCGACGACCGCCGAGTAATCGGGCGTGCTCGACGCACCGTCGGCAGCCGGGATACCGGCCAGGACCGTTTCGCGCTGACCGCGTCCGTTGCTGATAACGCGACGATCGAACCGATCGGGACCGCGAGTGTCGTGTTCACAGCGGGACTCTAGAACTGATAATTGCCTTCCTCCTGCTGAACCGAAAGAATTGTCTTTTGCTGTCCAGACCACGAGACCGTTTCGGAGATTGATTCGACGGCCTGGCCGGCGTTTGGATTGCTGCCCGCCACCGCTGAGGAGAGATAATAAGCGGACGTCAGGGCGACCTCGCCCATTTCCCCATTCGTCTCTCCGGGACCTGGCATGAGCTCGAACTGCAACGGCGCCGCTAGGGTTCCTTGAGAATCTGGCTTTTCGCTGCCGCTGGTGCTCGTGTGGATTACGACAGCATAGTTGGCCGGCGCGAGGGGCGAAATCCCGGGCAGGCCTGGGGAATATGGCGCATAATCCCGAAAGGAGTTAGCGCCCTCGAGCGCTGCGGGGTTGAGCAGGCTCAGAGACGCCATCAGGCAGCGTCGCTCGAGCTTTTCAACGCGGCGAAGGGACCGCGGCCGCTTCCGCGCGTTCGCGTTCGTTGGTCGCGGTTTTGCATCGAACGCCCTCGCGTCGCGTAGTCTGCGGAGTGCCATGGAAACATCTCCTCATGAAGTCCCAATGGTCTTGCCCCCCTTACCGATCGAGAACGAGCGATTTCCCGTCAGCGTCGCGCCGCTCGTGCTGGCGATTGAGCTGCTCGCGATCAGCAGGCCGCCGTTGGCAAACGTCTGGTTGCCCACGAGATTGAGGGTCGCTGTATCATTGGAAGGGGAATAGGTGACCGTGAAGCCGACCAGCTTCACCTTGGCGGGCTTGTTCTTCGTGGCCTTGGAGACGATGGTCTCCAGAGTGTAATCGACGGCACTCGCGGCGGACGGTCCCATCGCGAGGTTGTACTGGAGTGTGAACCCTTGCAGGACGAGCTTGCCGACCGGTTTGCCTTTCTTGTTCAACTTGTGCTGCCAGACGGCCTTCTCGCCGATGATCGTCGGCGAGGTCACGCTAACCACGGTCTTTTCATTGGCGCTGTTGTCGGTGGCGCTTTGGTTGTTGGCGTCGCCGCTGTAAACAGCCGACCACAAGTAAATCCCTGCCACGCCGTTCGACGCCGCCAGAGTGTACTGGGCCGTATAGCTGCCGTTCCGGGTGACCGTGTCGGTCTGCGTTGCCGCCGGAACGGGCTTGCCGTTGCAGGTCAATGTGAACGTGATGGAGCTCGCCAGGCCGTCGGACAGGTGCCCGCTGGCGAGCGTCGCCGAGTCGGTCAGCGTGACGGTTCCGCTATTACTCACGGTGACCGCGGATGGGGTGGCCGTCGTGACCAGCGTGGGGCTGGCCGGGCTAACCACCGTTTGCTCGGCGCCGCCCTGATCGTTCGCTGGATTGTTATTGTCGTCGCCGTTATAGCTTGCGGCCCAGGTGTAGGTGCCGGCCACGGTGCCCGATTCCGGCAATGTGTAGCCCGAAGGCGTGGCGTAGGTGCCGTTGCCATGGACCGGCACACTCTCCGTGTCCACAGTTTTGCCCGACGGACCGGATAACGTGAACGTGATGGTTCCGGTCGGGTCGGAGCCGCCCGATAGGACGGCGGAATCGGTCAGCGTCGGGGAGCCGCTGTCACCCAGGGCGACGGTAGCTGGGCTGGCGGTCGTGACGAGCGTGGGGCTGGCTTGGGATGCCTGTTCCAGTGCCAGGCCCCAGCCGCCGCCCGAGGAGATCGCCGTGAAGTCGCTGCCGGCAGGGGTATTCGTCTGGCCGTCGTAATTGAGGCCCCAGCCAACGATCGAACCGTCGGATTGCAACGCGAGGCCGAAGTCGTTGGATGCCGCAATGGCGGTGTTGCCCGTCCCGGACGGCATGCCCGTGGGCAGCGTGTTTTCGGTAGTGTCGACAAACCCCGTGATCGAGCCGTTGGACGTCAGCGCCAGGCCGTAATAGGCCGCGGCGGCGATGGCGGTGTAGCCGGTCCCCGCCGGCACCGGTACGTTAGCCCCGAAGTTCACGATCGAGCCGTCGGACGCCAGTGCGAACGCGGTGAAGCCGTTCCCGGCGGCGATGGCGGTGTAGCCGGTCCCTGACGGCAGCGGCCCGCCGATATCATCCCCCAAGCCCACGATCGAGCCATCAGACGTCAGCGCCAGGCCAAAGCTGGCCCCAGCGGAGATGGCGGTGTACCCGGTTCCCGCTGGGGCGGTCACATTGCCATTACCTCCCCAGGCGACGATGGAGCCGTTGGACGTCAGCGCCAGGCCGAAAGTATTCCCGGCGGCGATGGCGGTGTAGCCCGTGCCAGTCGGCACGTCGAGCTGGCCCTCGGAATTGTCACCCCACCCGACGATCGACCCGTCAAACGTCAGCGCCAAGCCAAAGTCATAGCCCGCGGCGATCGCCGTGTAGTCGGTACCCGCCGGCACATCGATTTGTCCCTCGGAGTTGTTACCCCAGGCGACGATCGATCCGCTCGGGAGGATCTGACTCTCGAGCCGGTCGAAGCCGGGCTTCCAACGCCGTCGGCGGGCGCGGCCCAGGGTCGATGCGGAGCGACCGGATGTGCGGCGAAATGCAAGTCTCATGATCAGAGTCCTTGGGTGTGCGTTCTCGTCCATTCGGGTCCAGAAACGGGCACTCAGCTCGAATTCAGAACCAGCAGAACCCGCCGAATCTCGCCTCGGCGCCGGCCGGGCACCCAGAGGTGCCTCATTGGGGAGCGTAAGCCGATCGCCGAAGAGGGCACGGCGGGCTGAAGTTTTTTCGGCTAGCTGGATAGACTCGGACACGATCGAACAGGAGCAGGCTCCGCTGTGGTCGCCGTAAGTCATAGCAATCTCAGAGTTTCAGGAGCCCGTTCGATCCATCGGCGTCGGTGAGGGTCGCATGAAGAAAACCGTGTCCAGGACGTAGCGCACCGCGATCCATCCCGTGGGCCAGCTTGGAATGCACCGCGCCCTCGACCGGCGAGGGCGCGCTAGTTTCGGTCGGGAAAGCCGGCACGCAGCCCCGCCCGAATTCACCGGGGTTTGGTTTCGCCGCCCTTGCGCATCAGCGCATCGTATTCATTCCAGAAACTCCGCCAATCCCTTCGCTCTGCTTCGGGCAGCTTCGCCAGGGCGTCGGCATCGCGGATCGAATTCAGGTCGACGTCACGCGTCCACCACCGGATGACCGAAAGGGCCGTGGCCCGTTCCGGCTGCGAGCCGGATTCGAAGACGGCGGTCCAGGATGCAACCTCAGCACGGAGCCATGCGAGCGCGCGGCGGCGGAGATCGGCCCTGGCCCCCTGGTCGAGTGGGGTGGCGTCCTTGGTTTGGCCCGACGCGACCAACAGAGCCGCGCAGGCGGCATTGTATCGGTGCTGCGCTTTGCGGTTGTCGCCAAGCTTCGGATCTTCCTCGAGCGCCGCGGTCCAGAACCTGAGAGCTGCGACTTTGAGCTTTTTGTCCATGCACATCTGCGCCAGGCTGAGTCGCTCGGCCACGTTCCTGGGACGGTCCTCCCCCTTCAGGATCGCCGGTAGGCGCTGTCGAGCGCCGCCAGCGACTCGAGCTTGGCGAACCACTCGGGCGGATGGTGGTAATCGACCAGCGAACGCCCGCTCAACGCCTGGGCTTTGCGGATGACGGCCAGGGCTCCGACGTAATCGGTCTTCCGCCGAAGGGCGTTGGCGTAATCGAGATAGAGCGCGTGGAGGTCGGGCTTGAGGCGGATCGCCTCGCGGAATTCGGGGAGAGATTCGTCGAATCTCAATGCGCTGCTCAGGGCGATAGCGAGATTCCCGTGGATCCCACCGTCGTCGGGCTTGAGGCGGATCGCCTCGCGGAGCTCGCGGAAATTCTCGGGACTCTTTCCCTGCCAGCCCAACGCGCCGCCGAGGCTCGCGTGCGCTACTGGATCATCAGGCTTGAGCCGAACCGCCTCACGACACTCGGCCTCAGCCTCCTCCAGCTTCCGGCCAGCTATCAAGGCATAGCTCAGAACGAGGTGTGTAGAGACACTGGACGGGCGGATGCCTAGCGCCGTCGTCAAGTGCCGCACGGCCTCATCCGGATCGGGAAAGATATAATTCGACGACGCGTTCGACTCCACTGTGGCTCCGAGAGCAAGGGCCAGTTCGAAGTGGATGCGAAAGTCGCCCGGATAGCGTCGCGCGGCGCGGCGCAAGACCTGCGCGGTCCGGGCGCCGTCGCCGCAGCCGAACTTGAGCTGACGCGCCAGGAGCAGGAGCCCCGGCGCAGGCTGGTCCTCCAGCCTGGGATCGTCGGACAGGCGCCGGAGCTCGGCGACGGTCTCGGCGTCGTTGCGGCCGAACTTCGCCCGCAGCGCGTCACGCCACGCGTCAGGGTCGCCCGCCCGGGACGCGGCGACCAGGCGCCACCAGTCGGCCTCGGGCCGGCCCAGCCTCCGCCGGACGAAGGCCCAATCGTCGAGGTAGCCGGCCATCTCGATCGGTTCGGTCCGAGAGGTCAGCCACTTCCCGGCCTCCTCAGGCCCGGTCGCGTCGAGGTCCAGCCCGGCCTTGCGGAAGACGTCGGCGTACTCGGCGTCGGATCGTTTCAGTTCGTGGTGATCGACCCGGCTGCCCCGGACGGATTCCAGGTCGGCCAGCAAGACCCGGTCGATCTCGATCTGCCGGGCTTTCTCGGCAGCGGCGGCCCGCTCGCGCTCGACCCCGGCGATCAGGGTGTCCACCCGGTCCTTCAGCAGGGCGTCGGTCCTCGCCCTGGGCTAGCAGCCCCTCGGCTCGCTTGGACGCGGCCATCGCCGCCGACCACCGTCCCACGTCGCCCGGCGGCGCCGACCGGGCCTCGCCGAGCAGCCGCGTTGCGTCTGTCAGGGCTTCGTCGACGGCCCGGGCGGTCTTCGCCACCCGCTGGGCCCTCATTTGCTGATTCCAGACATAGCCGCAGCCGCCGGCCAGGCCCAGCAGGATCACCGCCGCCGCCACCACGGTAGTCAGCCGCCGCCTGGCCCGCTCCTCGACTCTCTCCAGCTCGGCCCGACGCAGTCGCTCCTGCACTCCGACCAGGTAGGCCGTCACGCGTTCGGACACCACGCCCGCCGACGTCAGGCGGTCCGCCGGCTCGCGCGCCAGGCAGTCCTTCGCCAGTGCGATCAGCTCGGCATCGGCCCCACCGGCGTCGAGCCGAGTCATCGCGTCGGCCAGGTCACCCAGTGCGGCCTTGCGCTGAATCTCGCCCGAATTCCGTCCGATGAACGCCGGCTCCCCGGTGAGGATCTCGCACAGGATTGACCCCAGCGCGAAGACATCGGCCCGCTCGTCGACCCGGTCGATCTCGCCCCGGGCCTGCTCGGGGGCCATGTAGGCCGGCGTGCCCAGAACCGACCCGGCGCGAGAGGTCAGAGTCCGCTGAGCCGCTCCGCGCCGTGGCGATGACCGTCTCTCTCGTGGGGACTTTGCCAGCCTCGGCGTCGTCGGCGATCCCGCCGCGAGGCAGCACTTTCGCCAACCCCCAGTCCATCACCTGGACCTCGCCGAACGAGCCCACCATCACGTTGGACGGCTTCAGGTCGCGGTGGATCACATCCCGGGCGTGGGAATAAGCGACTGTTTGCGCGATCGACTCGAAGATCGAGAGGAACCTCGGCAGGCCGTCGCCCGGATTCTGACGGCCGGCAAGTAACTTGGCCAGCGTGTCCCCCTTGACCAGCTTCATGCTGAAGAACGGCCGGCAATCGCCGAAGGTGCCCATCTCATAGATCGGCACCACGCCGGGGTGCTGGAGCTGGCCGCCGATCTGCGCCTCCTCGACGAACCGGCGGACCATGTCGGCGTTATCCCGGAAATCCTCCCGCAGCACTTTCAGGGCCACGTCGCGGCCAAGGTCCGGGTCGCGCCCTTTGAGCACCAATCCCATGCCGCCCCTGGCGATCTCGCCGTCAATCCGAAACCGCGTGCCCGAGCCCGGGTCGTCGCCAATCGGGCGATGCAGTGGCGGCTCAGGGCTGCCGTCGGTGTCGCGGAGAAGGATGTGGGGGACCGGGCCGACGCGAACCGCGAGGGTATCGAGCACCCCTGGAACGGGGGGGCGAACGTCGATGGATCCGGATGGTCCCGGCTCGGCTCCCATGCCGAGGAACGACATCATCGACGCGACAGCCTGGAGCCGTTCCCTGACTTCGGCGGGCTGCTCATCGACGTCCGCAGAGAGGTCCTCGATTGTGGCGGACTTGTTCTGCTCCTGCAAGCGCTCCCAGCGTCGCAGCAGGTCGTCCATGGTCGTGTGGCATCCCACGTATTTGATCTCCTGCTCGTGCCGCGGCGCACACAAAGTCCCATCACGATTGGCTGCCCGTCAGTTCCTCGTCCTTCAGCTCGCGGTGCAGCTTCACGAGGGCCGACTCCCACCAGCGCCGGACTGTTCGGACATTGACCTGAAACAACTCGGCGACCTGCGCCTGGGTCCACCCATGATAATAGATTAGGCCGACGATCTCACGCTCCTGGGCCGGGAGCCTGGTCACCTCTTCGTGGAATCGGCACCATCGCTCGAGGTCATCGTCACCCGGATCCGCAGGTTCGATCCCCGGCCGGCTCGCTTTGGGGTCGGCTCCCGCGCTGGCGTAGTTGGCGCCCAAGCCCTGCGGCCCATAGAAGTGCCGCGCCAGGTCCAGCAACTCGCGGCGTATCTGCTCGGCGGCCAGGCCGAAAAAGGCGCGGGTCGACTCGGGCTGGACCGACTCCAGGGCTCGCAGCAGTCGCAGGAGGGAGTCCTGGAGCACATCACTCGCCTCGACCCAACGGCCGACCCCCGGGTATTTGCCCAGCATCTTCTGACCGAGGAGTTCCAGACGAGCCTGGAAGGCTCGCACCAGCTCATCGCGCGCCTCGCGATCGCCGCGTTTCATGCGATCGAGCAACTGGATCAGCACCGTCGTCTGCGCGTCGAGTTCGGGCATGCCACCAATCTTGCCGCGGTAGAAAGGATGTTCCCTTCCGCGCGACTTCAAAGCGATTCGCCACACCAGTGTAAGAGACGCGGCATCGTTTACGCTACCTCCCGATTTGCAGAACTTGTTCTCAAGCGGTGAGGCACCGTCGTCGGAGAGGCAGACTCTGACCCCAAGGGCGATATTCCTAACGTCTCTACGGCTCTCTTGAGACTCGCATCAGGGCCAAAATCGCTCGGATAACTTGGGGTGGAATAAGACGATGGACGCGCGTGTTTTCCCGCCGCCTCAATTCGCGATCGTCGTGAACGACGACTGCGAGATAACGGGAGCCACACGAGGATGCGGATTTGCATCGCCCCTGGTCGGGCTCACTCCGGTTCCACCCAGTGAAGCGCTCCGCTGAGCGACGTGAGGACTGCGACGCATTTCCGGCGCGGGGAAGGCAAGGCGGCTGTGCGCAATGACACGTTGCGACGATGGCGGTAATTGGTTTGAAGCGGTAGAATTCTATTGGTGTTGCTGGCAGGATCCGAGCTGCGAGGGCGGCACGCAAAAGGATGCCTCAGTTCATCGATGTGGACCCCGGCAACCGTCTGCCATGAACAGCCAAGAGCGTGCCGGGTTACTGGCGACGATAGCGGAACTATCCCAGAGGTATCCGGATTGGCGATGGCGTCAACTTGTGGCGAATGCGGCCGGCTGGGCCGATCAAGAAATCTGGGACATCGAGGACGAGCAACTGCTCGAAGCAGCGCGCGTGCACTTGCAGCAGTTGACGCCGGTGCCAGCGACGCCGGCCGGCTGAAGCAAGCGCTCCACCTGATCGCTGGCAATTCAATAGATCATCGGCCCCGCCCAACACGCGAAGTCACCAAAATCATTCACGCCATTGAGGCAGGCGATCCGCCATGGCGGCTGAAGACGGCGCGTGCCTCGTCACGATCAAGTCGTGCAATCGCCGGACGACTTGTTGGCACTCGATGATGAGCCGCGCTCATTGTATCATCAGGTGTGTTTGGGATACCCGGCAGGAGACTCGCCGTGATCGACCCAGCCCAGTCCCACCGGTATCATGACGCCGAGCACGCCGGCGCCGCTTGCGGCAACCCGCTACAGCCGGCGGCGGGCTGGCGTATGGCCAGACGATCGGCAGCACCGACCGCACCGGCTCCGAGATCTGCACCGGCCGGGTAACCCCGAGCGACCTCGGGGCCACCGTCTTCCGCCACCTTGGGATCGACCTCGCTGCCCACTGGACCGACCCGCTGGGACGGCCCAACCCCATCTTCACGGAAGGCGGCCGGCCGATCCCGGAGCTGGGCGGCTGACCACCGTGGACGACCGTCGCCAATCGATCGATCGAGGGTATCACCGAGGAGAAACCATCATGTGCGAGACCTCATCCTCCATTCGCGGCGCGGAGCCGACGCGCCGGCAGTTCGGGCTGAGAGTAGCGGGCGCAGCCGCGGGTGTCTTTTCTGCGCCGGCGATCCTGCGTGGCCGGAACCTCAACGAGAAGTTGAATATCGCCGTGATTGGCGTAGGGGGCCGAGGCGCGTCCAATCTTGGCGGCGTTTCCTCAGAGAACATCGTGGCGTTGTGCGACGTCTTCGAGCCAGCGCTCGAGCAGGCCGGCGCGACATCATCCCCGAGCCCGCCGTCTGCGTGACTTTCGCAAGCTTTACGACCACGCCTCCGAATTCGACGCGGTGGTCGTGAGCACCACCGAGCATACCCACGCGTTCGCCACATTGCCGGCCTTGCAAATGGGCAAACACGTCTATTGCGAGAAGCCGCTCACCCATAACGTCTGGGAGGCCCGGGTGATCCCCGAAGCCGCGGCGACTGCTAAGGTCGCCACTCAGATGGGGACGCAAATCCACGCCACCGACAATTACCGCCGCGTCGTCGAGCTGATCCAGTCCGGCGCGATCGGGCCAGTGCACGACGTCCACGTCTGGGTCGGTCGGGCCTGGGGGCTTCAGTCGACTGAGGCGGCCCAGCGGAACCAGGACATCGTCTACGTGACCGAGCGGCCCACGGAAGCCTCTCCCGTTCCAAAGGGATTGGATTGGGACCTCTGGCTCGGCCCCGCGCCAGTGCGGCCGTTCCATGAGGTTTACGTGCCGGGTCCGAAATGGTACCGATGGTGGGACTTCGGCAACGGCACCATGAGCGACCTCGGCAGCCACTACAACGACTTGCCCTTCTGGGCGTTAAAGCTGAAATTCCCGCGGACCATCGAGGCGTTCGGGCCCAAGGCCCACCCTGAGATCGCTCCGGCCACATTGCGCGTGACCTATCAATACGGGCCGCGTGACGACACGCCACCGGTGAGTCTCCACTGGTACCAGGGTGAAGAGAAACCGGAGTTGTCGAAGACCGGCGCGATCCCCAAGAGCCAGGACAGCGGAACTCTGTTCGAAGGGGCCAACGGCATGCTCCTGGCCGACTACGGCAAGCACGTGCTGCTGCCCGAGAAAGACTTTCGCGACTTCGTCCGTCCCAAGCCGTCTATCCCCGGGTCGATCGGCCACCACGCCGAGTGGATCCTCGCCTGCAAGACCGGCTCGCCGACGACCTGCAACTTCGAGTACGCCGCGTGGCTTACCGAGGCCAATCACCTGGGAAACGTCGCCTATCGTGCCGGCAACAGGCTCGATTGGGACCCCGCCAAACTCTCCGCCACCGGCACCCCCGAGGCCGACCCTTTCATCCGCCGCGAATATCGCAAGGGATGGACGCTGGCCTGATGGCCTCCGGTGCGGGGCGATCCAGTTTGGCACGGAGCGGAAACCGGGACGCAGCTAGATTCGACCGCCTGCCCGCCCGACGGCGGGAGTGGTCCGGCCAGGCCGAGGTTGTACCAGGCCGAGCCCGAAATTCGCTGGTTGATCTGGTTTCGTCGCAAGAAAACTCCGGATCACCTTCGCCTTCCCATTTGGTTAGACTGCGACTGAGCTGATCTCTCCTGTCTTCCTTCTTCATTCTCAGCCCAGCCCGCATGGTTCTCATACGCGGCACGATCCAATCAACTTCTCCCTGCCGCTGTCGGGTCTCGATGCGGCAGCCCCACCCACATGTCAAAGTTCTCGCCGCAACGGCGCCTGAGCGAACGGCCGAATAGTCCTGTCATGACCACGCATGCCGGCACCAAGACGAGGATCGGCCAGCGCAGCCGGCCGTCCCAGCTCCAAAAAATCGCAAACTCGCGAACGGAGCAAAGGGGCGCAATGACAATCAGCCCGCCGCCGATCATGAGCCCGAGCGACCACAGCGACGAAGCCGAGGGCGCCGCGCGGGTCGTCGAGCCCGGCCGGATTCCTGCCCAGTTGCCCAACGCAAGCCCTGCCTCAGCCAAGACGGGCAGACCCACACCGGCGAACAGGGCACCCAGAGGATGAACCGAGCCGCAAGCGACCCCGAGCACCCAGAGCGGGATCAGCCAGCGATAGGCGTTCCAGAAGCCCCAGCCGGTCGCGCGCGTTTTGGCCGAAATGATTTCACGGCCATCTGTAGGACCATCACGATGATCGCCCGGATCGTGATCCACATACACCGCACGTGAAGCACAACCGCTGGAACCCGGCTTCCCCGCCACGGCAAGAGATATTCCCGCCAGTAAATCGGATCGTCGCTGACCGGCGGGCGGTAGCCACCGTGAGCGTCCCATGAGCTGGGGTGCGGCTCGCGCAGCCTGAGGCTCGCCACAGCGTTCCTGAAGCCCGATGCCCGTAAGAAGTTTCCGTGCTTCGTCCTCCTGCCGCAGGCAGATGGCTCGTGGGTGCAACACGCCGTCTTCGATAAGCCGATCCGGCTCACCAAGACGCCGGCCGCGAGCCTGGCGATGACGAACGATCTTCTCAAGTCGCTTTTGAAGAAGTTTCCCGTCGATGCCGACCGGCTCTACCTGACCGGCTATTCCAACGGCGCCTGCGGAGTTTGGGAGCTGCTCGAGCGCGAGCCGCAAGTCTGGGCGGCCGCGGCGCCCCTGGCCGGAGCCGGCGATCCGGCCAAGGTCGGCGTCGCCAAGCACGTCCCGATCTGGGCGTTCCACGGTGCCAAGGATCCGACGATCCCTCTCGAACGGATGACCGAATTAATGGACGCTCTTCGCGCAGCTCATGGCCATCCGATGTTCACCATCATTTCCAACGGCGTGCACTGGCATCCCAAGTCGACCGCACTCAACGAACGAAACTTCCTCCCCTGGATGTTCGCCCAGCGCAGGGGCACTCCCGAAGTCCCCTTTGACAAGATCGCCAAGCCCAACGATAAGCGCCCGACAAGCCTTGAGAAGAAGTAGCCACCCGCGATCGCGTTTCGGCGAAATCTTCGAGAACTCACCGCGAATACACATCGGGATGACGTAACGCGCTTGGTCAGACGCCCTTTTTTCCGGTACCGTCCGATGGAATGGCTACTACCAGTCGTCGAAGTCGTGCTGCAGCTCCTCGTTGAGCTCGGGCCGGCCCTTTGCAGCTCAGGCCAGACCACGTCATCCCGAGTAGAATCTCACGCCGCGGTCGAGCCAGACAACTGGAAGTGCCCGAGCCCGCAGGAGCTCGCTCAGATTCTGCCCGATGCTGGCTCGCAACTCGACCTGCCAATCGTCGCCGACGAACCTTCTTCATCCTCGCCACGCGCCCACCCATTATGGGATCGCGAGCTCGATTTCTGAAGCGATTGTCTTCTTCGGAGCTTGATCTCCGGGAGGCGTGAGATGAGGATACCAAGTGTTCGCGGCGTCATTGATCGCCGGATTCTGGTCAACTACCACGTTGATCCGAACGTCCTCGCGCCTCTCCTGCCGGCCCCGTTTCGGCCCAAGCTCAGGGACGGGGTCGGAATGGTTGGGATTTGCCTGATCCGGCTCAAGAAGGTCAGGCCTGCTCCGTTCCCGTCCTGGCTCGGCATCTCGTCCGAAAACGCCGCCCATCGAACGGCCGTCGAGTGGGACGACCATGGTGTCGTTCGGGAAGGCGTCTATGTCCGGCGGCGTGACACCGACTCCCGGCTCAACTCATTGGTGGGCGGCCGAGTCTTCCCGGGCATTCACCACCATGCCAGGTTCACGGTCGAGGAGACAGCGGATCGCTTCGAGGTCGAACTTCGCAGTGATGATGGTGTCACGACCATGGCGGTACGCGGTCGTCGGACGAACCGGTTGCCGGCATCGTCGAAGTTTCGCTCGCTGGAGGAAGCCTCCGCGTTCTTCCACGCCGGTTCCCTTGGATACTCGGCGACACGCGATCCCTCACGCTTCCAGGGCCTGGAGCTGCGATGTCTCAACTGGCACATCGAGCCTCTCGAGGTCGACGAGGTACGGTCCAGCTTCTTCGAGGATGAGTCGCTCTTCCCACGAGGCTCGATCGAGTTTGATTGCGCACTGCTGATGCGTGGCATCGAGCACGAGTGGCACGGCAGGGAAGACCTGTGTTGTGCCCCTGGCAGCTTGGTAGGCCAAGCGTCGCAACGGACTGGCACAGCCGTGGGCAGTTGAAAACTTAGTCCGGCCCTCTGCTAGAAGGGGGGCGGGCGGCAACAACCGATGCAGCAGGTTACTTCCGCTCTCCCGCCGCCGGCCGCCGCGCCGTCTGATCCCTCGCACCCCCCAGGTCGAAGACATACACCCGAGACTCCCCGCGCCTGGCGTGCACGGGAAAAGTCTGCACTGGCCTCCGCTCGCCGACGAGCTCGCGCAGCAGCTTGCAGTAATCCCACGGACCATGCAAAAACGCGTCGTGCGCCACGAGCCAGCGCACGTTCGGGTCGCGGACGCCGTCGGTGAGCCTGGCGAAGGTATAGCCCTTTTCATCAGCGTAGAAGAGCGCCAGTCCCTTGGGGTCGATCACGCGCTCGCCGGCTGAAGTTTGCGAGACCAGCCACTCGCCTGCCTCGCGATATCCGGCGAAGCCAGAATCAATCGGAGCGCCCAGGCCGGGCATCGACATAAAGGCCAGGACCAGAACCGCAACACCCGTCAGGCCGGCCTCGATCCGAGGCGCAGCCCATCTCCCGCGTCCGAGCCTGTCTGCAATCCTTGCGATTCCCGCCGCCAGTTGCGCCAGGCCCGCACCGCCGGCCAGAGTCAGAATCCACGCCACCACAAGCGCGTGCCGCGGTGTGCAATAGCCGGCCAGCATATGCACCCGTCCAAGCGCCAGTGAGCAGAGCACGAGCATGATGCCCAGATAAACCCACATCCGTCGCCCGGTCGCACTAGCGCAGCCCGCCAGTATGCCCAGCGGCACCAGCAGCAATACGGGAATGGAAGTGGCCCGCAAAACCGCCCGGCCCACCGCCTTGGCGGCCAGGAAAGCCGTCTTCGCCAGCGTCTGTCCGTGCTCGAGCGGACGTTCTCGCTCCACGGCCATTGGATCCGCTTTGCCGGCCGATCCCAGCAGTCTGCTCATCGATGGCTTGCTGCTGATTCCCCCCTTCAAAATCATGAACGGCCCCGCGGCGACCAGGCCGGCGCCGATCAGCAAGCCGAGCGCCCAATGCACCTTCTTCGCCGGAAACTCGGCCGATCGCCAGAACGGCAGCACCGTCAATGTGCCCAGGAGCGACACCAGGATGACCAGCCCTTCGGGCCGGGTCAGGTACGCAAGCGCACTCGCCCCCACGATCGGCCCTAACCAGACCAATCTCGCCGTGCGCAAGAGCCTCAAGCTCGACCAGACGCCGAACGACCAGAAGAAAAGGAATGTGCTCTCCGACAGAGCATCCGCCAGTACGTGGCTATTAAACGGCACGAGATAAATCAACAAGCAGGATATCCAGGCCGATCGCGCTCCGAATAGCTCCAGCGCGATCAAGTACAATGGCAGCACGACCAGACTGCCGGCGATCATCGCGGCGATCTGCGCAGCCCTTTGCCAGTCGCGCGGCCGGTCGCCACCGATCAGTCGATGAACCACCACGATCGCCGCGGGATAGACCGGGTGGTCAACCGAATGAACCAGCCCTTTGGCGAGTGATCCGCCGTCGATCGTTCGCGCCTGGGCGATGTAGCGCAGCCCATCGGTGTAGAAGATCTCGGTATGCATCACGAGCCAGCCGAGCAACAGCCCCGCGGCCAGCATGAGCAGTCCGATTCGCTTCGCATCCCGACCGGTCGCCAAAATCGGCCATCCTTTCGCCGCGTGCCTGGTCGATCGAATCTCCGCCGGACCCAGGGATCCCCCGCCTGTTCCGGACGATGGGGCCGGCTTCCGCCTGATTCCGGCCCGCGTGCAATTCCTCTCGTTATCGGCGCCTCCGTACCTCGGACCTTGACGTTTTTTTCGCCTCCTGGAACGGGGCCCGCCGGACAAAAACCTGGAGCTCGGGCAAACCCTCCTTTGCCGGAAGCCCGACCGCTCGAAAATCAGGGCGGGTCGCAAGTTCCTCCACCACGGCGCTGTAACGGCGATTCAATCCCGGGGCGAGCTGCACGACCGCGTCCGGAAGGTCAGACCGCCCCAGCACAACCACGCCATCCGCCTGCTCGAGGAGTCGCTCGGCGCGGGCCTCGGTGGTGCGCGTCAGGTCGTGCAAGACGAAACAACTGCCCGGGTCCTCACGCAGCTCGTTCATCAAACCTGTTTTACAAACATTCCACGCCGCACAGTTACCCACGTTGACCAGGTTCGACACGCCGTACCGCTTGACCAGTTCATCGATCATCCCGGTTGTTTGCCAGTACGTCGGAAACGACGGCTCCCGGGCGACGCTCATGAACGCAAGCACGAGGCTGCCGGCGAAACCCAGCCCGACCAGTGTCTTCGGAAACGCGGGTAGCCGTAGCCCGTACGAGCTGACAGTCGCCCCGATCGCCACCGCCAGTACCGGCCAGATCGGCAGCAGGAAACGCGTATCGAAGTACGCGGGAAATATCAGCACGGCCGCCGCGATGCCCGCTCCAAGCCAGGCCATCCTCGTGAAGCAAGTCCGAGCGAGGTCGCCTCGGTTGCCCTGCTCGTCGATCTCTCGCGGCTTCTTCCATCCCCAAACGGCCGCGGCCAGTACGCTCGCCGCAACCGTGCCGGTCAAGGGCCAGCCCGCCAGATCGCGCAGCATCTCGGCCGCCCGCCGAGCCGTAGGAACGCGATCCGTCCCTGTCGCGACTTCGTTGTACCTCGAGGAGAAAAACGCAAACCTGACAGCCGGGCCCGCGTTCTTCGCATACCACGGTCCCGCCACGGCCACGCAGATCGCGACCGCGAGGCCGAGTCTCTTCAAGACGAGCGGTGCCAGCGCACGATTGCGCACGATGTGCGCACATCCGTAGATCAATGGCGCGGGAAGGAAAATGGCCGTCGTCAATTTGGTGAGCAGGGCCAGACCGACGGTCAGGCCGAGTGCCGCGGCGATCCTGCGCGACGGAGCGTTGACGAAATGCGCCGTCAGGCTGTAGACGAGCAAGACCCAGAGTGCCAGAAACGTCTCGACCATCACTTTGTCGCCGAACGCGAGTGATAATGGCGAGGCAGCCAGGCAGACCAGCGCCAGTAAGCCGCCCCAGGCCCCTCGCAGCCACCGGCCGGTCACGACGACGGCAAGCATCAGGATCGAATAAGGGACTACCGTGGAGAACAAGATCAAGAGATCAACGGATGACCGGCCGATCGCGTGGACGCCCAGCTCGATCCAGGCGACGAACCACGGAGGCTTGGGTTGCTCCGAGAGCAGCCTGTCGATCGCGCGAGGAACAACCAGCAGCATCCCGCCCGCCGCGGCGAATCTCGCGTTGGAAAGCCCTCTGCGCAGGTAGTCCGCGTCGTCCCAGGCGAGATTCCCTCTGCTTGAGAGAACCAGCCCGGTGAGCGCTGAGAGAATGACGATCGCGAGCAAGCCAGTCAGCGCGCTCGCCATTGTCGCCCTTCGCTCCGCGAAGGGATTCCCTACGCTCTCGAATCGGTCGCCTGCGCGGACGTCAGCGTCGGGCGAGCTGGCACTCGCAACGGCGAGTGAGTTGCGTCCTTGCACATTGATCCTTTCCGTCCGGGTGGCTCAACCTCGCCCGGTCGGACGGCGGATTGGGCCAGCTCCAGAACCTCTCGGCCGGCCGGTCCCCGGCCCGCCCGCATCGCCTGTGTGATCGCCGCAATCAACCGCCAGGCCCGGGCCTCTGCCGGGCGACGGATCAGTCGCGACCAGGAGCCCTTGGTCGCCGCCTCGCACAACACGATGGCGGCCAAGCTCTCGAACTGCCAGCGCGGCAAGTGCTTGCGAAAATAGAGCAACTTGCTGTGCCGGGTGATCACCCGCATCATGGGCGAGATCGGCCGATTCTGCAATGGATGTCGGTGAATGACCGTCACACTTGGGTCGTATTCCACGCGCCAGCCACGGTTTCGGGCTTCGCGGCTGAATGCCACCTCCTCGTGGTACAGAAAGAAGTCCTCGTCCATCCCCCCGAGCTCGGCGATCATCTCCGAGTTGACGAGCATGCACGCACCCGTTACCCAGTCAACCTGGCCGGAGCGAATTCGCCAACCGGGCTGGTATTTCCGGCGAGAACGGGGTATGAACTGCTCCCGAATGGTTCGGGATAGGTTGGGGAAGACGCCGACCGAGCCCTGCGGTGAACCGTCGGGGTTCCGCAAGCCGAACCCGACGATCCCCGGCGGACCGTCTGCCTTGGTTTCGATTTGTTCGAGTCGCTCGAAGACCTGGCCCAGGAATCCACTCGCCACTTCGACATCGGGATTCAGTACCAAAAGCCACGGACTTTCTGCGATTCGCCATCCGGCGTTCACGCCCGCGGCAAAGCCTCCGTTGTCCGGGCGGAACACGACTCGTTGGCCCACTCGGTGGAGTGAGAATGCATCGGGCAGCGGGCCCCGCGAGGCGTTGTCGACGACCACGATCCCGCAGCGGCCTGAGGAGAACTCGGGCTCTTCCGCGAGCGCCGAGGTCAGCTCGAGCACGTCCGGCCAGCTCTCGTAGTTGACGATTATCACCGTCAACCGCGGCATCAGGCTTCGGCCAGGCGCCGGACTCGCGTTCTGATCATTCTGGTTCACGCAGTCGACCTCGAATCGGACAGCGGCTCGCACCCGAATCTAACCATTTTTCGGAATAACTCAGATTTAACGTCGGACCGGTCGATCGAAGAGCTTGAACGAATCCGTCTCGAACGAGGTCTCGGATGGTAAGTCCCCCGGCCAAGACAGTTGGCTCCAACGCGTACGCAGCTCCGGGAGCCGTGATGTCTCCGAGTGAGTGGCGGGGATTCATGAACGATCTTGACGACCTGGTGGCTCGTCGGGCGACACTCGGGCAAACCCGGGTCGTGCTGGTGGGTGCCCGCCGCGCCGCTCGAAAGCTCGTGCGAAATCTCGGCAACAAGCCGTGGACCGGGCTCTCGATCGTCGGCTTCGTCGACGCGCAGTCATCACTCCTCCCTGAGCCAGCGCTCCCGATGCCGTCATCTGGCCCTCCATCCCCAGGCCGATCCTGTCCCCGTTCTGGGGAGTATCGATCGACTCGAGCAGCTTCTCGACCGCGCCAAGGCCACCGACCTGGTCGTGGCCGTATCCGCAAACCGCAGGCCTCATCTTGCACGAGAGCTCTCCCAACTTAGCAATTCCGGCGTCGCTGTGCATTGGCTCTTCGTTGATTCCGGCCGCCTCGATCTGCCTGCACCCGGCACGACCCGGTCCTCAGGCGCCACGGAATGGCATCTGCATTCGCCGCAAAAGGCTCCGAAACCCAGGCGAGTGCCCCTGCGGCTCTCGAGTGCGCGCCGCCTTGCCTGGCCCCGCATTTTGAAACGCGTGGTGGACACAACCCTTGCCACTTGTGCATTGATCGTGCTCTCACCTCTCCTCCTCGCGGTGGCCGTGGCCATTCTGGTCACGACCGGCCGGCCGATCTTCTATTCGCAGGAGCGAGTGGGGCAGGGGGGCCGTCTCTTCCGCATCATCAAGTTCCGCAGCATGCGCACCGACGCCGAGAGCGTGACCGGCCCGATCTGGGCCTCGAACCACGACACCCGCTGCACCAGGATCGGCGATTGGCTTCGGCACACGAACATCGACGAGCTTCCTCAGCTCTTGAACGTGATCAAGGGCGACATGGGGCTGGTCGGGCCCAGGCCCGAACGCCCCCATTTCGTCGCCGAATTCAGCCACACCATGCCCGACTACGACCTCCGCCACGCCGTACCCGTCGGCATGACCGGCTGGGCTCAAGTCCACGGCTGGCGCGGCCGCACGTCGCTGCGAAAACGCATCCAGTATGACCTCGACTACATCGAACGCTGGTCCTTGACCCTCGACCTCCGCATCATGCTCATGACGATTCAACATGTCTTCTGGGGTAAGACGTCGTGGAACGAAGCCAGGCGCACAGCCAAGACGCACGCCTGAACGAGCGTCCGTCGAGCGCGGGTTTCCCAACCCCGCCGAGCTCGGATTCGTCCGGCGCGGGTCTCCAGACCCCGCCGGTCCCCGGACCGCTGTTCGGCGCGGGTCTCCCGACCCCGCCGGTCCCCGGACCGAAGGTCTCCCCGGGCCCAGGCGCCCCCCCCGTCGTTTCGATCGTGATCCCGACCTACAACGGCCGCGGCCTGCTCGAGCGCTGCCTCGCGAGCATTTTTGAGCACCTCCCGCCGGACCCGGCAATCACGCTCGAAGTGCTGGTCAGCGACGACGCGTCCACCGACGGCACGCCCGACTGGCTCGCGAGTGCTTATCCCGACGTTCGGGTCATCCGAGCCGAGCGCAACGGCGGTTTCTGCACCGCCGCCAATGCAGGAATTGCGGCGGCCCGCGGCCGGTTCATCCAGTTGCTCAACAACGATACCGAAGTGAGCGCCGGCTGGATCGAATCCGCAATCTCGCTCTTTGCGGATCCGTCGGTTGGCTCGGTTGCTCCGCTCGTGCGCATCCGCTCCCAGCCCGCCCGGGTCGATTCCGCCGGCGACTCGTACAACCTCTTCGGCCGCCCGGCCAAGCGGGGCCACGGCCAGCCCGCCCGCCTCTTCGCCGGAAGGGCTGTCGAAGAAGTCTTCGGCGCCAGCGGGTCGAGCGCGTTTTATCGGGCCGATGTCCTGAAGCGACTCGGCGGTTATGATTCACTTTATGGCTCATACTATGAGGACGTCGACCTCGCCTTCCGCCTGCGATGGGCCGGTTCTCCGCTGCTTGTTTGCCCCGGCCTGCGTGATCTTCCACGACGTCTCCGCGACATACGATCACCGCAGCCCGACCCTTCAGCGCCGGATGTCCCGCAACGCCGAGCTCCTCTTCTGGACCAACATGCCCGGCCGAAAACTGGTGATCGCCCTCGCGCCGCGTCTCTTCTTCCTGACCGCGCAGACGCTCTGGCGACTCGCCAGAAGGAGGCTTCGGCCATTCCTGCAGGGCAAGCTCGACGCCGCCTTCGCCTGGCGCGAAATCCTCGCTCGTCGACGGGAGCGCGGAACACTCGCGCAAAGCCCAGTTCCGACCTCATTTCACTTTGGGCGCCGGGCTATTCGCCAGGAGAGACCCCAACCTTGCTGACACGCGTACGACACCGTGATACGCTGCGCAGGATCGGTTGTTTGCACTTCTGAGACGGGGGAAACCGACTTGTCGCCCGCGACCCGCCCCGCTTCCTTCCCCACATTCTTGGGCGGCTGCTTCGTCCGTCGCGAGCTCGCACGCCGGACCCTCGGGCCCGTCTATCTCGCCCGCCAGCTTTCGTTTCACCGTGACGTGGCCCTCAAGGTCATGAAGCCGCAATGGGCGAGCAATCCTGCATTCGTCGCACGGTTCACCCGCGAAGCCTATGCGGCCGCCCAGCTCTCGGAACATCACATCGCTTCGATTCACGAATTCGGCGAGCAAAAGGGCGTCATCTACTTCACAACCGAATTCGTCGACGGCAAATCTCTTGCCACCCTCGTTCACGAGAGCTCGCCTCTGGAATTCAAAGAGGCCGTCGGATACGTGCTCCAGGCTGCGCGCGGGCTCAAGTGCGCTCACGACCAGAACCTCTTTCACCGCGACTTGAGCCCCGAGGTGCTCTACGTTGACCAGAGCGGCCTCGTCAAGGTGGTCGACCTCGGGCTCGCCAAGACACCTGATGCCGCCGCAGCCGAAGAAGCCGCGTTCTCTCGCAAGCCAGCGGCGGCCGCAGTCCCGTCCTCGGATCAGACCACGTTACCGAGCATCTCGATCGGTACTCCGGGATTCAGCGCGCCGAGCTCGCCGGCAGTCCGGCCGCGGTCGGACCTCGGTCCGATATCTACTCGCTCGGCTGCACGCTCTATTTCCTCCTCACCGGCCGCCCCGCGTTCGAAGGCAGAACCACCGTTGAGATCTTCGACAGGCAGCAGACCCGGCCGATCGTGTTCCCCGAGGAAAGGGTCAAATCCGTTCCGAGCTCACTTTCGGCCGTTGTCCTGAAAATGGCAGCCAGGCGACCCGAAGATCGGCACGCCGGCATGGGCGATGTCATCCGCGACCTCGAAGCGATTCTCGGCGTTCCAAGCTCGCGTGCGGTGGCTCTCGGCGAGGAGCAGCGTGCCCTGCTCCAACAGAGCGCAACCGCGTGGCACGAGTCCCCATCCGCGCGGCTGCGTACCAGGATCACAATGGCGATCCTCGCGGGTTGCGCGGGCCTCGCGCTTTTGTTCTCGTCCCTGGGCTGGTGGCTCAGCGCCGCCGCGATCTTGGGCCTGGGAATCTTCACCGCGCTGGCTGATTTCGCCATCGCCGGGTTCAGACTCAAGACGACGCTTTTTCAAAAGGCCAGCGCACTCGTGCTGGGAAGCTCGGTCTCCGAGTGGCTGACCGGAATAGCCGCCGCCGCGGTCTTCGTCGTTGTGCTCCTGATCATGAAGCTCTTCTGGATCTGTGTGGCGCTCGTTTTGGCCGCGGTTGGCATCGCGCTGGGCTTGCGCGTTCTGGACCTTCACGCCTCGTCCGAGCGCCGCGGGCCGCTCGAGCTCGCGCAAGAAGTTGTCCGATCGCTGCGCCGGCAAGGCTTCGACGAAGATCTGGTGCGGCAGCTCGTGTGCTTCTCGAGCGGAACTTACTGGGAAGAGCTGTTTGAGACGCTCTTCGGCTACCCGGCGTTGTTGCAGGCCCGCGACCGGTGGGGAAGGATCGACGCCGGGAAGGCCCGGCCGAAATTTGCGCCGTGGCGCGACCCGCTCGTCCGGTGGATCGACTCGACGCGCGCCGTGCGCCGCGAGGCGAACGAGCGAGCGGTGCTCCAGAAGTTCGAAGAACGCGGCTTGCAAGCTCAGGGGGTCAACCTGCTCACTGCCCGCCGCAAGGCCCAGCGAGCGGCTCGGGCGATGGTAATGACCGCCGCCGAAATTCGGGAAACGATCCGACCCCGCGAGGGAACGATCATGGTCAACCGCTCGATCGTCGAGGCGATGCGCGACGCCGCGGTCAAGGCGGAATCGGTCCTGCTCGAACACGAACGCGGCCTCCTGGAGGACCGCTCCGTGCCGCGCGATCGCAGCAATCTGCTCGCCAAGCTCGCGAGCGTCGTATTCGGCCCGAAGATCCGATTCCTCGCCGGCGCTGCACTCCTTGCCGGCTGCATCGTCTGGATGCACCAGAACGCGATGATCTCGGCAGAACACGCGCAGGCGCTCGTCGAGGCTGCCAAGACAGGGGATCTGAACGCCGTCCAGACGCACGCGCTCTCCGGCGTCGCGCATGCGAGGGAGAGAGCCGCCAAGCCGACTCAACAGCTCGACCTGCCGGTGCTGCCGCCCGCGGTCCTGGCTGCACTTTCATCCTTCGGCGCCGGCGCCGGCGGTCTCATTCTCATCGTGTCGTCATTCATCGGCGGCGCTCGCATCGCGTTTTACGCCGTCCCCGCCGCGGCGATCCCGATCCTCGCTCCTCGCCTCGGCCTGCCTGCGCCCGCCGGGCTCGACCCCAGCGTGATCCCCAGCATCATCGGCGTAGGCCTGCTGGCCGCCGGACTCTTCTTCGCCCGCAAGTAGGGTCCGCCGTTGCGGACCGTCCAGCCTGTCAGTCCACGCCGACGACTCTCGTGCGCCGCGGGCGAGTCATCTCGTCGAGGATCGTCGTGCGTCCCAGCTCGTCGTGAAACGTTCCGTGTGTCTCGACGACCTGCGAGCGATAAACCTCGTGATCTTGTTTCAAGAGGTCGTGCAGCTTCCCGAGCCGATAGTGGGGCACGGCCGGAAACAAGTGATGAGGGATGTGCATGTCCTGGCCATACACGAAAACCGCCCACCGGGTGAAGAAATCGGTGAAGAACACCCGCGAGTTGGTCAATCGCCCGTCATCGGCGTTGGAGTGCTGGTAAACGTCTCTCAGCAACATGAAGAACATGAACGACGTTCCGAGCGGAATGTACCAGAGAAGCACCGGGTAAATCGCCGACCGCCCTCCGGTGTACCACCGCGCGTGGGTGAGCGCCACCAGCAAAACCGTGTAGTAGCTCATCCTCAGCATGCTTGCAAACCGCGTCGAATAGACCTGACGAAGCGGCGACCGATAGATCGCCCAATCGGGCAGGAGGTAGATCACCATGGCGAGCAGGCCAATCCCCGCAAACCCAGCCGGCACAAGCAGCATCACGCGGTCGTGTGCCGTGAGGTAGCGCAAGACGAAGAGCAGCCCTGCAATGTAGGCGATGCCAAGCACCGTCGCGAGCCGGATCCCTCGCGCCGGCGGCTCCGACCGGCCGCGAGCTCTCTCGGCATAGACGTTGCGGCCCAGGCCGAGCAAATTCACCTTCATGTACGCGCCTTGATACTGGAGAAACCGCAGCGGCGCGACCACGATCGCGAAATAAACCTTCGTGATGAACCGCCAGCGCGTCATCGGAAAGTCGGCCGCTCGCTTGGCGTGACCGAGGTTTAGCAGATCCGGGTCGCGTTCGGGGTCATTCGTGAACTGGTGATGCCCGAGGTGGAACAAGCGGTAAAAGTGGATCGTCGTCAGCAGGGGAAACATGCAAAAAATATCAGGTATCAAATCGTTCAGAAACCGGTTGCGGACGAATGAGTAATGCGCTGACTCGTGCCCCAGCCCGGCAAGCCGGTGCTGGAGCCCGCCGACCAAAATGATCGCCGTGATGAAGACCGGAATATTCCACGCCCACGCAAGCCCCCAGGCCCCGCGGTATTCCGCGAACACAACCGCGCCCCCGATCACCGCCAGCAGACTCAGGTACTCGATCGCCAGGTAGATCAGATTGGTGTGATTGTCAACGTGACGGAGCCGGCCGATCTTGGCCTGAAGCGCACGGTCATCGAAGGTGGGCCGAGCTTCAGTCACTGACATCGTGCGGAATCCTCTTCGCTGATCTACGCAGTCACCCACCATTGAGCCACTTTCAATCCGACCATTAAATCAGCCCAGTCATCATTGACTGCGAGATCTACTATACCTTCCCATATTGCCCAGACCAGGCCTTATCTCGTCTAAAATCGAGATTTCCTTGGAAATATCGTCAATCTAGGCAGTATTTCATGAGGCAACTTCTGCACACCAAAGACGGTAGTGTTCCGATTCGCAGCATCGGAACGGCTGAAACGTCCGGCTGCTAATCGCACACGTCCACCCAAGCATGGACGCTTGTGCCGTGGTAGGTCGCTCAGTTTCTGGCAGGGGCAGAAGTGAGGACGATCGCCTGGCGAGAGCGGAGTTGTGGACGTGGCTTGGGGCAATCAGGCTGGAGGAGAGAACCGGCCCGGACGGGGCAATCCGGGCCGGTCGCGTTGCCGCGAACGACAACGCTATACGAGGAGTGTGCGACTGTAAATTAGATCAGCAGAACGGATTACGCTCTAAGCGCTCGTTCGTTCAGCGAGTTCTGGCAGCGACTTTGTCCGCGAGCGGGGTAAAGTGCTTGGGGCTCTTCCCGCCGCCGTCCGGGCCGGAGAGCTTGTCGACGCCGAGAGCGTTCCCCGTTCGAACACCGTTCCTGGGGCGCGCCAGCTCACGGGGCGGGCCCGGCGTCGGCGTGCTTGTCGTCGGGGGTTCAATCGCCTTGGGCGCGGAATTCTGGGCTTTCTTCACAGCTAATCTCCGCAAAAAAGTAAAGATGCGACGATCCTCATGGCCGGTTGCCGGGTGCGCCGCAATATAACGCTTCGTGCGCCGAGCGATGGACTTGGTTTCGCCTTTCTGTTCGGCATCGTTCCGCTCCGGACATCTTTCCTCGGGCCGCTCATCTCGACTGAAAAAGCTACCGGGGATTGACATTGAGTATAAGACATGCCAATGCCACGGCACCTCCGTTTCGTGTAAATGTCCTGTAGGTTTACTAGTGCGGGCGAGGTCGCGACGCCGGTGAATCATCGACGCCGTCAGGGCTTGACGGTCTTCGCCCGGCGCCTGATCGCTCGAGCGCTGCCGCCGCAAGCCGGCCCATGTCTTTCGCCGCGCCTTGCGCAGCGAGCTCCTTCAATAACGCGGTCGCCGCCGGGGTGCCGATCTGCTCGAGCAGCGATACGGTGCGCCTCACGCCGATGGCCAGCTTCACCTTCGGGTTCTCGTTCGACCAGAAGCATGGTCAAGCGCCGCCGGCGCTGGGCTTCCTCGTCGGCGCTTCCTTCGGCGATGCGGTCCAGGTCGACAACGGTCTGCACGGGGCGCAAACGCTCCGCGAGCATGGCGACGGCGCGGTCGGGCGTTTCGCACAAGGCGAAGATCGCTTCATACGCGGTCGGGCCGTCTTCTCCGACGAGATCCTGCCAGAGCCGGCCCAGGTCACGATCCGCACGGGTGCCCTGGGGCTGCAAATCCCAGAGGTAGCAGAGGCCGTCTGATCCGCCGCTGGCGAGTGATCCAATCCCGCGGCCGAACCCGAGCGTGTAGACGTAGCTCTGGTGCCGGCCGACATCCCGGACGATCTTCCCGCCCTTGGGGTCCCACACGCTGACACTGCCATCCATGGCGCCCGTGGCGAGCCAGAGACCGTCTCGCGAAAAAGCCAGGGCCCCGTGGACGAAACGACCCCGCACTTGAAAGCGAGTCCGCAGCTTGTGCGTGCCAGCGTCCCAGATGCGTACGACTCCGTCAAGATGTGCGGTCGCAATCATGTTCCCTCCGGGCTCGGAGCACACCGCATACATCCTCAGGTCACCGTTGGGATCCGCATCAAGGACCTTTATTTCGTCGGTGGCCGCGCCCGTGCTCGCTTCCCAGAACCGGATGACGGAGTCCCAACCAACGGTCAATAGCGTCCGGGAGTCGGAGCTGAATGATGCTCCATAGATTTGTGCATGCTCAATGCGTGAGGTCTGCTTGCTCGTCCTCAGGTCCCAATCGTACGCCGCTGACTGGCGGAACACAGCGGCGGCCAGCCGGCTTCCGTCCGGCGCGAAGCAGAGTGACTCGACGTCGGAATGCGGGTCGCGCCCCGTCGGCCAGTCCCAGCGGTGGATGAGCGCCCCGCCGCCAACGTCCCAGAGCGCGACATGAACCTGATTGCCGCACGTGCCGCCGCCCGCGAGACTCCGGCCGTCTGGCGAGAACGTGAGTTGCGAGTATTTCGTGTTCTCAAGCGCAAGTGAGCGGCCTGCCTTACCTGACTCGGCATCGAAGATGCGAATAACGCCCGAATCGATCTCATAAGCCAGCGTCCGCCCATCGGGCGACGCCGCGACCACTCCCGTCGCCCGAACGCCGGCCGGCAGCGCGAGCTGTTTCCGCGCTGCGACGTCCCATCGACGGATGAATCCATCCCAGCCCGAAGAGTAGAGCATCTTGCCGTCTCTTGTGAAGGCAACCGCCCACGGATACCACTGATGGCCCTCGAGTGCCGCGGTCTCGAGGCCGGTTGAGGCGTCGATCAAGTAGATGCGATTGTCGGTGGCGCAGACAGCCAGAAGCTTGCCGTCGGGGTCGGATGCCAGGGCCGATGTGTAGTTCTCGTAGCGGTTCGTGAGTTTGACGACGTGCGACCAGAGCCGCGTGCCCGTAGCGGTGTCGTAGAGCCGCACGGCGCTATCGCGCTCGGTCGTGGCGAGCTGCTTCGAATCGGGTGAAAACGCCAGTCGAACCAGTCGCGATTGGAGCGCCACCTTGCGCAGCACGCGCCCCGTTTCGGCGTCGCACAACTGGACGACGTCGGGATGGTCGCTCGTGACGACAGCCAGCAGCTTCCCGTCCGGCGAGAATCGGCCCAGGCTGTAGTGGCCCGCGAAGCTCAGCCGGTCGTTGCGGTCGAGGTCGGCCGGACCTTCCGGAGCATTGGCGATGTCGTAGCGCACGTTGCCGCTCAGATCGCAAACGAACAGGCCGCTGGCAGATCCCAGCGCCAGCTTCCGGCCATCGGGCGCGACGTCAACCGAGCGAGCACCTTGATAAATTGGGCTGGGATTCCTGCGTGATGCCTTGATCGTGAGTACTTCGTGGATGCCGTCCAAAGTGTGCCAGATCACCACCTCGTCGGGTTTTCCCGCTGTGTAAAGCCGAGAGCCGTCGGGTGCAAATGCCACCGCGCGGACACCGTAAGAGGAGTTCCGGATGCCTACGCCGAAATCGCGTGGACTGGCACGCCACAGTTCCTTGCCGGTCGCCGCATCCCACGCGATCAGCTCGCCCCCAACACTGACGATCGTTTTCTCGTCGGGCGCGAGTGCCAGCTCGGCAACACTCGAAGGCGGACGAAACCGCGAGGTTCCCAGACGCAGCCGTGCGCCCGAGGGCAGGGGGTCTCCGAGCGAATCGACCGCCGCGGGCTGGTTGGCCGGCGGTTGCGCGCCTAACGGCAACGGCTCGCAGAAGACCAGAGCGGTCACGAGTGCCGCGAAGCGCGGCAGCGCCGCCATCACTTCGCCTCCATTCGCTTGAGCACATCCTTGGCCAGGAAGCTGCACCAGACATTCGTGTATTCCGACCTATCCGCGTGCTTCAGGTACTTCCTTGCCAGAGAAGGTTGACCGTGGTTCTTCAGGAACCAACCCACAAAGAACTCGGCGTTGCTGCGCCCGTCTTCAGGGATGCTCTCCAGACCCCGGTCGACCGCGGCAATGTCGAGTGGGCGGCTCGAGCCCTCCGGCGCGAAGACCGTTTCGAGGAAGATCCGGCAGATTTCGAGCGATCTGGCGCCTGGTCTTTGTGCTTGGTCACAAGCTCCCTGAGCAGTTCGTTGCGGCGCGATGCGTCCTTCTCATCGTCGGCCATGATCGCCAGCGCGATCGCCGCCGAAATCGACCTGCGATTCTGGAAGGCACGCGTAAACGCCTTTTTCGCCACGTCGCTGCGCCCCTCGAGCCAGTAGAAGTAGCCCGCGTAGTCCTCGGTCTGGAGGTCGGCGCGATCGACGTGCGCCTTCAGGTACTGGTCAAGTGATTCGTGCGCGGCCGCCAGGTCGCCCCGCCCGGTTCGTTTGCAGAAGAAATACCATCGAGCGAAGTCAGTCTCTGGATACCGTTCGGTGACGGCCCTGTTCCAGGTTTCGGCACGGCCCCAATCCCTGGCACCCTCGGCGCAGTTGCCCGCACAGAGCATCGCCCACCCGGCGCCCGTGGTCGCGGCGGCGTCGGCGTATTGCCTGGCTTTATCCCACTGCTTGAGATCCATGTAGTGCTCCGCGATGTGGACGCGCACGTGCGCGTGGTCCAGCCCGAGATCTTCCACCTTGGCGAGAAACTCTTCGAGCGTGGCTTGCCAGCGGTCGATCTTGCCCTGGGCCTTGAAGTTCTCGGCGAGAGCCTCATAGGTCGATAGATCGGGTGAAAGCACGATAGAGCGCAAAAGGACTCGCTCGGCGTCGGCATATTGCTTGGCCTCGGAATAATGCCGGGCAAGTGCGTAGAGCACGGCCGGCGACACGCCCGATTCTTTCTCCCAACCCGCCGCCTCACCCTTGACGTTATCCCAATCCTTGTAAATGCAGATGGTACGGGCGAAAGCATGAAACGGGCTGAACCTGAGCATTTTTTGCGCGATTCCGAGCTTCTCTGGGTCCTGGGCCCACCAGAGCGAGTGCTCCATTCGGGCAGTCTCGTCCTCGTGGGCCATCGCGAGAGTCCAGGCGGCACGGTCCCGCGGCCGCCCGAGGTTCCACAGGGTCTGGTTCATCTGGTGCTCGGTCATCTCGATATCGGCCAGGTCCATCCGTTCGGCGAACTGCCGGAACTTCGCCAGGGCGTCTGGAGCGGTTGTCATGATCTCCAGAAAAGGGCTGTAGCGATGGCCGCCGATTTCCGGGCGCACCTCGTTCCAGTACTCCTCGACGGGAACGGCCCACATGTACTTCATGAAGTACAACCGCCGGAAGATGTGGACGAAGCGAGTCTCGCGGATCATTCGAGCCACCGCTCCCCACGCCGGCTCTCCCGTGTCGAGTTCCGGGGCGCCCGCCTTGTCAAAGATTGCGGCCGCCGCGAAGGCTGCCTGTCGGTTGGCCAGTTGCCGCTTCACGTCCGCGGGTATTCCCTCGAGCCCGGGCAGCTTCTCCAACAGCAATTGCTCGAGCGATTGGGGCGCAATCATGGTCGTCATGAGCTGCGTCGAAACCCCGGGGAATTCGCTCATGACGTCATGGGCGCGGAAGCAATCGCCCTGGAGCGCGACCACGTCCTTGGCTGACTGCAAGCCGATCCCGGTTGCACGCGGGTAGCCAAGGCTCAGCATGCACAAAAGGGCGGCGAGCTTGTTCTTGGGGCCCTCGTCGCGCGCGAGACGGCCCGAGTCGTAATGCGCATAGGCATCGATGAGCCCGATCCATCCCGGCGTCTCCGGCGGCTTCTTGCCCGGCTCCTTTTGCTTCGCCTCGTCAAGGTCGGCCAGAGCGTCCGCATGCCGGCCCACCAGTGCCCAGGCAAACGCCCGGTGCCAGAGGCCCCACGGCGTCTCCGGGCGCGCGTGACCATCCGCTGCGCGTAGAGCAGCGATCGGGCCTGGAACGCCCGATGCGCTGGGTGCCATTCGTGCTCGCTCAAGACGCCAAGCAGTGCGTAGCCTCGCACCAGTGCCCCTAATCGCTCGGGCGACTCACCGGCGGAACGGATCGCCCTGTGCACCTCGCGCACGGCCAGCAGAACGTCCACATATCCCAGGCTGCCCAGAGCCTCCTCGACCTCGCGCGGATATCCGCCCTCGGCATTGATCGCGTTCGGTCTTCCATCGAGCCCGAGGCCTTTCAGGACCCGGGGAAGCTCCTCTCTCGAGAGGGCCTCGGCCGAAGCGAGCAACTTACCCAGATCGAGATTCTGACCGGGCCCAAGCGACGTCGGATGAGCCAGCAGCACTTCGACGCCTTCCTTCCCCACGCGACGAATCTGTTCGCTCGGCCTGTAGTTCCGGATCACGTAGCTGACCTCGGCGACCGCGATCGCGCCGTCTTCGCCCTCGGCCGACGTATCGTCGATCACCTGGTCGCGAGTGGCGAGCCCCAATTCGTCACGCGCCGCGATCAGAACGGCCTGACGCAGGAACTCCCGGGGAAGTATCTCGGCGCGGTAGAAGGGGCGGTAGTCCAGCAGCTCCGCCACTTGAACAGCCTTGCCGAGCACGACGACCTGGCGGGGACCCTTCTCCGTCTTCACCGTGCGCACCACAAGCCGGCTCTTCACCGCGCCCGGGTCGAGCGGCGGCAACTGCGGTCGCTGCTGACCCCGTGCGGCCGGGTTGAAGATGAACCCGAGGGCCGCTGCCAGAACGACCACCGGCGCCTGCCTGCGGCGCACGACGTTGCTCGAGCGAGCGGCCCTTGCGGGGGAGCGATCAGAGAACTGCCGTTCTTCGTGCCGAGACTCGTCAGCGAGCATGGGCGGGTCCTCTCGAAGCGGTAGCTTCCGGGGTCTCGACACATTTTACTGCTCGTGACGATGAAGGTCTACGCAGGCACTCGAGAGCCGAGCTCCGGCGCATCATTCGATCGGTCCAGCGGCTTCGTCACGAAAGCGGTTCAGCGTCTGCCGCAACCGTTCGACCCGAGCCTGCTCGACTGGTTGGCTGAACATGTTTGACTGCTGCCGCGAGTCGCCGGTGAGGTGATAAAGCTCGAAGAATTCGTCGTCGGAATCGATGAAGATCCGATCCTCTTCGATGACCGATTCGATCCTCGTGAGGTTCTCGGTTCGAAAGTCATCGCCGCCCAGGCGAGGCTCGACAAGCTGCGAGAAGACCGGCTCTACCGACGTCTTGATCGCTCCCGTCCAGTGCCCCGCGAGGCTTTGGCCGGGGAACGGATTCTCGGTTGCCGCACCGGTCAGCTCGGCCAGCGTTCGGGCAAGGTTGCGCGTCGAGACTGGCACCTGGATCCGCCGGCCGCGTAGTGACGGAGTCGGATCCTCGTTCGAGTCTTCCGGCCCCAGCGGCGGAATCAGAATGAGTGGCACGTGAGTCGCTTCATTGTACAGGCTCGAGCCGTGTCCAAACTGGCCGTGTTCACCGAAGTGCTCGCCATGGTCGGAAACAATCACTACCCAGGTATTGGCCAGCGTGCCGGCGGCTCGAAGCTCCTCGAGGAAACCGCCCACGACCGCGTCCATCTCGTGGACGCACTCGTCATAGAGATCGCCCAGCCGGCGACAAACCGTTTCGAGCTCGCGCCGCCGTGCTGGTTGTTCCACAGCCGCCGCGGAGTTACACGCGCTCTGCGCATCCCAACCGCACTTCGGCGCGGCCAGCCGCTCCGGCGGGATCGCCCCGGTCCAGAAGGTACGCTCGCCCGTCGTGTCGGGCAAGTACGGACCGTGCGCGTCGAACAGGTTCAGGAAAAGGAAGAACGGACGCCCGTCAGGGCGTCGTGTGCTTCCTTCGTGACCGCTCACGCGCTCGAGCCACCCCCTGGCCTGGCTCGCGATCGCGCATGCTGAAACTCGGTAGTTGAATGGATAATGGTCCGGTGCAGGCAGACGAAGTCGCCTGACGACCTCCAGCACCGACGAGCCCAGCGCCGAGTTGTGGATCGCCGCTTTCAGCGAGACCTCGTCATTCCACGGGTAATCGACGTAGGTGTCGAAACCTCGCGCCAGGCCGTAAGCGCGATTGCACATCCTTACGTTCGCCACGAACCCCGCAGTGACGTATCCCCCGGCGCGCAGATGTTCGGCGAGAGTGGGCGGCGCCCCGAGTAAGGCCGGTCCACCCGCGCTCCGTGCTGAGTGGGCCAGAGACCTGTGAACATGCTGAGATGCGACGGCAAGGTCCAGCTCGCCGGCGAGCGCGCCATGTCGAACGTGATGCCGCGCTTTGCCCAGGCCTCGAGCTGGGGTGTGGTCGCACGGTGATAACCATATATGCTAGTATGATCGGCTCGAACCGTGTCCAGGACGATCCAGAGCACGCTGGGTGCGCCGGCGGCTGCGCAAGGCACTCGCTCGGGCACGCTCGAGGCCGCATGCCATGTCCAGAACGTGTAGATCGGCAGCAATCCGACCACGATCCCACCCGCCCAGCAGGCGGTGCGCTGCCACGCCTCCGAGCGGCGAACCACGAATCGCCGTAATTGAACGCCGGCGCCCAGCGCCACGACGACTGGGGCCGTGGGGGCAAGCCCATGGACCGTCTGAATCGGTCCCAGCACCAGGAGCGCGGCGAGGATCATCCCGGCCAGATCCCAGGTCCAGGCCAGCCGCGACGCTGTCGCGTCTTGCCGCTTCCGGCGCACCGCCCACCAGAAGGCCGGCGCCATGAGCAGAGCGGCGAGGCATGGTGTCAATACGGTCGCAACCAGAACGACCATCCAGCCCGCGTGCCGGCTGATCACGAGCGTACGCCAGTGCACCTGATGCAAGATCCGGTGCTGAATCGCCTGAACCAGGAGCTCGAGCAATCCCGATACCGCCCCGACGGCCAGGCCCGCCCCGATGAGGCTTGCCAGCGGAGGCGCGAACCCCACCGCCGTGTCCGGATCGCGCTGCGGCTCGTCCTGCCGCCCGCGGGCGCCGCGCTTGCCTTGTCGATTGAGGTTCCGGCGCAGGGTGGGCGAAGCGTGGTAAACGCCCTCGAGCGCCACAGAGACCTCGGTCTTCGCGAGTGCGGATGCGGGCTCCAGCAGTATCGCGGCTGCGCCTTGCGACTGTTCGCGCGCCATAGCACACACTCCCTTGCCTCAGGAATTGGCAGAAGTCGAGTTGGCCACCGAAAATCGGCATACCGGCACAACGGCACACGTCCGCTCGACGCGTGCAAGTGCTCAAGCCGGCGAATTTGGCGCAGTTTTTGAGGGCGCAGGAGATCACCCGGTCCGCGATCGGAATGCATCCGGTTCGCGCACCGGCAGCGCGGCTGCGCCGAAGCACGGCGAACGCGCTCGCTCTGTGCTGAGACTCTGGCGCTCTCGTGCGGCGATTACGGCGATCCCCTGTCTCGAATCGCGCGATCAGTAGAGCGCGACCAAGTCCAGCATGCCAGAGACGTGGAATGCCGTGCGGCGTGCGTCCAGAACCGCGAGCTCCCGCGGCAAGTTCAAAAGGCTGCGTCTCTCAGCAGAGCGGGCGGCACAGCGATCGAGTGAGCCCGCAAGGCGGAGCTCCGCGCTGTCGAGTCACAAGTGATCGCCCAAACGATGATCCGTCGAGTGGTGCGCCGTCAGGGTTACATTTCGAAGCGACCTCGTCCGCCCGGCACCGGACTCGTGCGATGTCCTGCTCGGACGGATTCCCCGGCCCTTCGCAAACCTCGCCCCACAATGGCAATGTCTGATCGGTGGCCGAACCGCCGTCGCCGGGAATCTGGCAAAGGACCTGAAGCGCCTTGGTCGACGCGAGGTTATCCGCGTCCGGCGTCAGCCCCTGGATCGCCGACGCGATCAAGAGCGAAAGCTGAACGAAGGTCGAGAGATAACCCGTTTCCGAACGCATGGGCCTTCCTATCGTGCGAGCACTGCGCATTTTAACGCGCAATCCGTTGCATCCCAACTCTTTTATCGACCACGGCCATCGCATGATCCAGACGCCTCTTCGATAATGTCGTTACACTTTGTTAAGCTACGGCGCACTGTGATGCCGGGCGTCATCTTGCTAGCGATCGCCAAAGATGTCAATCCTGACGGACAGGTCGAAGCGTGAGGCAGTAATTTTCATGTATGCAATTCATTACGTTCTCGGTGTCTGCATTTTTCTGAGTACACCCGTGCCGGCATTCGCGGCAGATCCGCTCGTCATCGAGCTCTGGCCGGGAAAAGTGCCGGGAGATGTTGGAATCAACGGCGCAGGAGACCAGCCGCATTCATCAGTCGCCGCTGGTGGGCCCCACCAAGCTGATCTCCAACGTGACGAGGCCGAGTATCACGGTGTACTCGCCTCCCCGCGAGAAGAACACCGGAACCGCGATGATTATCTGTCCCGGAGGCGGTTACTGGGATCTCTACTGGGAGCTCGAGGGCGAAGAGGTGGCCGCCTGGCTCAACTCGGTGGGGATGACCGGGATCATCCTCAAGTACCGCTGTCCTCGGCGGCCGGGCGAGGTCCGCACCGAGCCGGCACCCGGCCCACAGCTCGACGCGCAGCGGGCGGTGAGTCTGGTTCGTAGCCGCGCCGCTGAGTGGCGTATCGATCCCACGCGAATCGGCATGGTCGGCTTCTCGGCCGGCGGGCACCTCGCCCTGGCCACTGCAACCGGCTTCACCAAGCGAAAGTATGATCCGATCGACGCCGTCGATCAGGTCAGTTGCCGGCCCGACTTCGCGATCGGCTGCTATTCGGGCTATTTGAAGGCCAAGGATAAGAATGAGCTTGCGCCGGGAATCGAAATACCAGCCGGCACGCCCCCGATTTTCCTGGCGCACGCGTCCGACGACAACCCAAGTTACGGCGGCTCGCCCCCCGAGAACAGTGCGATCATGTACCTCGCGCTCAAGCGCGCCAAGTTCCGGCCGAGCTGCACATCTTCGCAAACGGCGACCACGACTTCGGCGTTCGCCAGAACGACAAGCTCCCCTCGAGCTGGACGCAGCTCTGCGTCAAATGGCTGCAAGACCAGCGACTGCTCTTGAAGCCGAGTGCACGAAAATGACCGACGACGGCAAGGCGATGCTGGCGAAGTCGCTTCAGTTGCGCGGGCGCGTGGCCGAGGCAGAGGCACTCTATCGAGAAGTGCTCCGCGACCGGCCCGACACGGCAGAAGCTCTGGAAGGCCTGGGCGTTCTGGTTTTTCAACAGGGACGGGCCACGGAGGCTGCGGAGCTGTTCGCGCGAGGTGTCGCAATCTGCCCGCAATCTGCCCGCTTTCATGCCAACCTGGGCGAAGCGTTGCGATCGACCGGCCGGCCTGATGAGGCTCGCCCGCATCTGCGCCGCGCCACCGAGCTGGACGGATCGCTCCCGCATGCCTGGAATAGCCTGGCGCTGCTGGCCTACGCCGAAGGTCGATTCGCCGAATCCGAGGCCTGCTGCCGCGAGGCCATCAGGCTGTCGCCGCGGCTCACCGCAGCTTACATCAACCTGGGAAACGCCCTCTCCGCGCAGGGCCGACCGGCTGAGGCCGCCGAGACGCTGCGCGGGACTGCGTATCGAGCCGCATAATCCTTTGACGCTGATGAACCTCGCCTGGTCCCTCTGCGAGCGCAACGACCCGGCCTTTCTCGGCGAGGCCGAAGAACTCTGCCGGCGCGCAATCGCTCTGGCTCCACAGGTGACGAGCGCTCACAAGATCCTCGGCAACATTCTCCGCCTCGCCGGACGATACGATGAGGCCCGAGCCTGTTTTGCACGAGCCGGCGGCAACCAATCGCGAGATCTGGAAGCGGGCGCGGACGCCGCGCTTGCAGGTTCTCGCGCAGGCAAGGCTGAGCACGTCCGCGGCATGGCGCAGTTGCAACAGGGCCTGCTTGATGCGGCGGAGACTTCGTTCCGCGCAGCGGTTCGGCTCGATCCGGGGCTGGCCGCCGCCTGGAGTGGCCTGGCCCGGATCCACGCTGAACACGGCGATCTCGAAACGAGCTGCCAGGCTTCCCGAACAGCAATCGCAATTGATCCCCGGCACGCGGAGGCCTTCTGGCGGCTCGCCACCAATCTCAAAGGCCAGGTGAGCGACGGCGAGCTCCGGACGATGGAGGAGCTCTATCCCTCGGGTCGCTCTCGAACGACGACCGCGCCCTCCTGGGATTCGCGCTGGCCGCGGCCATGGAGCACCGCGGTCGGTTCGACCTCGCAGCCGCCCGTCTGGACCAGGCTCACGCGTTTCATTCCGCCGCGAAAGCCTCGCGCAGCCTGGCGTATGATCCGGATGTCTACACTCGCTTGATCGAGCAGATCAGACAAGTATTCACGGCCGACTTCGTTGCCCAGAGGCGTGGCTGGGTTTTCGCCGATCCGCGGCCGGTCTTCATCGTCGGTCTACCGCGATCGGGCACGACGCTCGCCGAGCAGATCATCGCCTCACATCCGGAAGTGCACGGTGCCGGCGAGCTGGCTGAAGTACAACGTATCTTTTACGCGTTGCCCGCAATGGCCCAGCAACCGTCCTTGGACGCATGGAGCACCTTGAGAGCGCTCGATCCGGCCACTTCGCGCGCGGCAGCACAACAGTATCTCGACCGGCTCAGCTCACTTGCTCCCGCCACCGCCCTGCGCGTGGTCGACAAGAATCCCGAGAATATTCAGTTCCTGGGATTGATCGCGCTCTTGTGGCCCGGAGCACGCGTGATTCTCTGCCGCCGAGATCTGCGCGACGTGGCCGTCTCGTGCTGGCGCACGACCCTGCCGCAGGTACCGTGGAACAGCAATCCCGACCACATTGCCCGGCTCTTCGCCGATTTTGAGCGCCTGGTGGCGCACTGGAGCGACACCCGGCCGCTCGAGTGGCTTGACCTTCAATACGAGCTTCTCGTGGCAGACCCGGAAGCCCAGTCGCGCCGCTTGATCGAATTCCTTGGTCTTGAGTGGAATAGAGCCTGCCTCGACTTCCATTTGAACCGGCGCGTCGTGCGCACGCCCAGCCTCGTGCAGGTGCGCCAGCCTGTTTATACCCAATCCGCCGGCATCTGGCGCAAATACGAGCCCCACCTCGGCCCGCTGTTCGAGGCACTGAAGCGCCACGGAGTGAGTGCCGGATAGGGCCCACGACCACAGCGTGCCTCTTCAGGAACACCCCGCCAACCGGGCGTCGATGATGGCGCGGTCGTACGGAGAACGAGTCTTCTCCTTGGCCGCCTCATAGTACTGCCTGGCTCGTTTGTAATCACCCGCGCGGCGATAGAACTCGCCGAGTGTGGCGTCGAAGAGGTGATAATTCTTGAGCGACTGATCTTTGCCGGCTTCTCGAAGGGCGCGGATCCCCGCGGGCGGACCATCGATTTCCGCCACGACAATTGCCCGGTTCAGCATGTAAACCGGCGAAGGCGCAATCGCAATCAGCTTGTCGTAGAGGAAGAGGATCTCCGGCCAGTTCGTATCGTCATAACTCTGGGCCGTACAGTGATGAAACGCGATCCCCGCCTCGAGGTGGTAGGGGGAGATCGTCGTCCCTTCGGCCGAGTCGTCGAGGAACTGCTCCGCGCGGCGAATCAAGCGGTGGTCCCACTTGCTGCGGTCCTGATCCTTCATGAGCAGAATGAAGCCGCGATCGTCGATGCGGGCGTCCAGGCGGGCGGCGTGAAAGAGGAAAAGGGCCATGAGCGCGCGCGTCGTTGGCGTGCTGAAATCAGGATGCGAGCACAGCATGAAGCAAAGGTGCGCAGCATCCTCGCAGAGATCGGTGCGGATGGCTGCTTCGCCTTTGGAGCAGCTATAGCCTTCATTGAAGATCAAGTACAGGACCTGGTGCACCACGCCGAGCCGCTCGATCAAGTGGCTGCGCTCGGGAGGCTCGAGGCGCACGTGCTCTTCGACCAGAAGAAGCGTGGCGCGCTGAAGCCGCTTCTTGACGGTTTCTTCCCCGACAAGAGGCGCTCGAGCGATCTCGGAGACGCCAAACCCGCAAAGGCTCTTGAGTGTCAGGGCAATCTGATTTTCACGAGAGAGCGACGGATGGCAACAGGCGAAGATCATGCGGAGCTGGCTATCTTCGATCGCGGTGTCGAGGAAGAGGTCGTCGATCCCGTCGCGCGACGCGGGCCGATTGGCGGCCCATTCCCGCGTCACGCGCCGCTGGATCTCGGTGCGCCTCAGCGAATCGAGAACCTTGTTCTTTGCAACCCGGTGAACCCAGGCCGAGGGGTTTTCCGGTATCCCCTGCGCGCGCCATGACTGCAAGGCGTCGACCAGCGTAGCCTGGACCATTTCCTCCACCAGATCGAAGTTGCGCCACCCGAAAAATCGCGTGAGAATGGAGACCAGCCGCCCCGCCTCGCGGCGGAAAAAGTGCTCCACGAGCGGAGCGACCGGTCCCGGCTGTTCGGTGGTCATGGTCTGGTCGCAATTTGCGTGAAGCCGAGGCAAGTAAAAGCCGTCGGGCTACGCGAGCCCGGCGAGAGCGCGAACCTCGACTTTACCGCCATTCAAGAGCCCGGGACAACCCTTGGCCAGCTCGGCTGCACCTTCAATCGTGTCCGCCTGCACAATCGAGTATCCGCCGACGATCTCCTTGGATTCAACGAACGGTCCGTCGGTAACGACCTTGTTTGAGTGCACGACCTTTCCTTCCATCGTGAGGGCGTCGCCGGCGTTAACGAGCCAGCCCTTCGCGAATCCCTCGCCGATCCAATCGGTCCATTTCTGCATGACCTTCTGCATCTCGTCGGGCGTCATCTTGGCGTCCGCCTCGGGATTGCCGCGGTACACAAACAGGAAATTGGCCATCGACAGGCTCCTTTCATGAGCGAAAACGTTACTTGATAGTTCGCGTGTTGGGCTGCGTGAAGCAGGTTGCCCGATGCAACCGGCGTTCTGCCTGCATGACGAACGAGATTTGGCGCCGGGGACAAGAAAAAAGAAAAAACCCTGTCGGTGTTCCGTTACGGTCTTTCGCGTGCACTTGGTTTGCACTCATGAGTGTTCACGATCCATGATCCCCATCGTCTACCATCCGGCTTACAACATCACGGCGTTTGGGCTGGAGCGGTTGCATCCCTTCGACAGCCGGAAGTATCGTCGCATCCATGACGCACTGATCGCGCGCGGGCTGCGACGGAGTCGAGATTTCACGCGAGCGAGGCAGGCCTCTCGAAATGATCTGCTGACGGTACACACCGAGAGCATCGAAGCAATCCTGACTCGATTCGATCGCGGCTGACGCGGCATGCGATCTATTCCCGGGCATTCGAGGGCCCGGCGTCCGTCCCGTTCATTCCACGGACGTGAGGGGAAAGTCCCAGATGTGAATCGTACCGTCGAATCCGCCCGTTGCCAGAGCGTGGCCGTCAGGTGCGAAGGCGAGGGTGTGAACTCCGCTGTGCTTGAGGCGTTTCGGTCCGATCGTGCGTGAAGGGACGTCCCAGAAGGTCACGAACCCCTGCAAGTCGGCTGCCGCGAGTGTCGTACCATCCGGGCTGACGGCCAGCGCCACGACTGCTCCTTTGGCGCCAAACAGCGAGTCGTTCTCCTGTCCGCTCGTCAAGTCCCAGAGTCGAACCACGGGGCTTACTCGGTCGCCGAGCGCCAGAAACCGGCCATCCGGCGAGACCGATAGAGTGCCGAACGTGCGATCCCCGCCTGGAATCGACAACCGCTCGCGCCCGTTTGTCACGTTCCAGACTCGCACAGTGCGGTCGCCGGAAGAAGAAACCAAAGTGGTCCCATCCCGCGAAAACGCCAGTGCGGTGACGAAATCGGCGTGCCCCTCGAGCGCTCCGCACTGGCACGTTGTCCGGGCATCCCACAGCGAAATCCGACCGTCCTGCTGACCCACGGCCAGGATGGCACCATCGGGAGCAAATGCCACGCAGGCCGCGGCGATGGTCGACTCCGCGCGATCGTCGAGACCACGCGACGTGCGGCCCACGATGTCGTGCAGCGCCACGGGCTCATTCAGGTTGCCGGTCGCCAGAACGCGGTTATCAAAGCTGAATGCCGCCGCGCGAACCTGCCCGGGCCCGTCCGGCAAGAACGGATGCTCGATGCACCCGGTCGGGCCCCAGATCACGATCGACCCGTCCATACCAACCGAGGAAAGCAGCTCACCGCCGGCGCAAAATGCGACAGACGCCACGGTTCCGGTGTGCCCCACGAGCTTCTCCCTGGCCTTGATCGAGGCGCCAATGGGGCAATCGCCGATCAAACACGCCGCCGCGGCAACCGTCGCCATCAAGCAAAGGATCAATGGCCACGTGAGGAACGCCACCCGGACCACGTGCCGCCGCTCGACGCGCCCTCGCCACACTCCACCCGATGTTCGACCACCCTGCGACGCAGTCGAGATTGCAAACATGGCGATTCCTTCTCGTACAGAGGACTGCCGCCGGCTAACCCGGGCTACAACCGGATCGATGCCCGTTATCTCTTCTTCGACACTCAGCAGAGATTATTGATCAGCATCTCTATAGCTCTGCAAAATGTGTTCATAACCTCACTTTATAAGCAAGAACATCACTGTGCCTTGTCGGACGAAGGTCGGCGTTAGCGGCAGAAATCTCGAGCGATTTATTGTCGAGCTTGAACCGGTCTAAATGGCTTTTCGCGTTGCCGGGACGGCGATTGGCCCGTGCGTGGAGCACCGCACTCTCCGGTGCCGCCCGCCCGGGTCGCATGATCGTGCATTTGTGGTAGCCCCCGGACATTTCCAGGGGCCCTTTGGTTCGCGCTCAGAGTTCACCCACCGTTCTTCCCCTTGTGGCCGCGACCGTTACGAACCAGGCCGCGAATGATCAGCTCGATGGCCGTTCGTGCAACCTCTTCGACCGGTCGCCACTGCACCCAGCCGTCGTCGCCCATGATCAGATGCAAGGCCGCCACGCCGTGCACGCCGCTCCAGAATACCTGCGAAAGCAAGTCCGGATCCTGGTAATCGTCCCGAAACAGCCCGGCCGCGAATGCTTCGACCAGAGTCGCGCGCACGAATGCATACGCGTCCTGATCCGGGTCGCCCTGTCCGCTCTCTTCGCACTCGTCTTTATTACGGTGCGGATGCGGCGTCATGAACATGAAGCGGTAGTGGCTGGGATACTCGAGTGCAAACGCGATGTAGGCCTGGCCGAGCTTGCGCAGCCGCTCGATCGGGTCGGCGATTCGGCCGATATGGCTGAATGAGTCGTGCAGCGCGCCGAAATCGGCGTCGCACAGCGCGCGCAACAGCGCGTCCTTGTCTTCGAAGTGGTTGTACAGCGTGGTGGCCGTGTACCCGATCTTGTCCGCGACCTTCCTCATGGTGACCGCCTCCACCCCGTGCGCCACGAATAACTCGCGTGCCGCATCGAGTATCTTCGCGCGAAGCTCGTCTTGTTGCTGCTTCCTCCTCGTCGCCGACTTCATCCCCAACGCTCCCTTCATGAACGCCGTTATCTTAGTTAACAGTGTTATCGATGTCAAGGCCGCGATTGACCCGACGCCTGGTGCTCGATTGAACTGCCTACTTCCAAAGAATGCGTAACTACTCTAATTTAAGGGGAGGAAGACTACCAAGGGGCGTGCGTGGGGCGGAGTGACGAGAAGCTCGTGCGGGGGGAGCTCCCCAAGGGAGTAGGGAGTTGGCTGGATCTGGAACCAGGATCGCCAGCATCTCGGGTCTGCGAGGTGTGGTCGGCGACGGGCTCGATCCGTCGGTTGCGGTCGAGTTTGCGGCGGCATACGCCGGCGGCTGCGAGGCGGGGCCGATCGTGCTCGGCCATGATGGGCGAGTCTCGTCCGCCGTTTTCTCGGCCGCCGTCGAGTCGAGCGTGATGGCGACGGGGCACGATGTCCTCTGCGCCGGGCCGGCCGCCACGCCCACGATCGGCTGGCTGGTCCGTGAGCGGGAGGCCGCCGGGGGCATTCAGATTTCGGCTTCGCACAATCCGGCGCAGTACAACGGACTCAAGTTCTTTCAGCCGGCGGGCATGGTGCTGAGCTCTCCGCAGGGCCAGGCGATGCTCGACCGCTGGCAGAAGCGCGAGTTTCGCTGGGCCGGCTGGGAAGCGCTGGGCCGCCGGCGCGTGATCGAAGACCCCGATCGCGGGCATCTGGCGGCGGTGCTCTCGATCGTCGATTGCGCCGCGATCAAGAATCGCGGCTTCAAGGTCGTGCTGGACGCTTGCCACGGTGCGGGCGGGCGGTTGGGAAGATCGCTCCTCGAGGCTCTTGGATGCCGCGTCCTGTTGTTGGGCGGAGCACCCGACGGGCGCTACGACCACGCGCCGGAGCCCACCGAGGTGAACCTGCACGAATTCGGGGCGATCGTGCCCGCGGTGGAGGGCTCGGTCGGCTTCGCACTCGACCCGGACGCCGACCGCTTGGCGATCATTGACGAAAAGGGCCGCTACATCGGCGAAGAGCTGACGCTGGCGCTCGCGGCAACGCGCCGCCTCGCGCAAGATAAAGGCCCGGTGATCTTGAACCTCTCGACCTCGAGGGTCACCGAGATGCTGGCCCGCGCGGCCGGCTGCGCCGTCTTCCGAACGCCGGTGGGAGAGATCAACGTGGTGCAGCGGATGGTTGACGTGAGCGCGCTCTTGGGCGGCGAAGGAAACGGCGGAGTCATCGATCCGCGAGTGGGCTACGTGCGCGACAGTTTCGTGGGTATGGCGATGGTGCTCGACTTGATGGCAGCCACCGATCAGCCGCCCTCGAGCCTCGTTGCCGGCTTGCCGCGCTACGCGATGGTCAAGGAGCAATTTCCGCTCGCCGCCGAGGCCAACGGCGGCTGCACCCCGCGGGGCGGCCGCCATCTCCGCGCTCTGGGACCGGATCGCGGACGAATGGCCCGATGCCCGGGCCGATCGCCGCGACGGGCTTCGCCTCGAGTGGGAAGACCGATGGGTTCACGTGCGCGCCAGCAACACCGAGCCGATTGTGCGGGTGATTGCCGAGGCCGCCGACGCTCGAAAAGCGCGCGAGCTCGCGGCCCATGTCGGGCGATTCGTCACCTCAGGCGCGGAGGGGCCGCCATGACGACGCCGTCTCCCTGGCCCGACTTCGAGCGACCGCCGGCGGTGGCCTTCGTGGATGTCGATGGCACACTGCTCGCCCAGACGACCACGTTCTTGTTCGCGCGAATCCTCTATCGCCGCGGCTGGATCCGCCGCTCTTTCTTCCTTCGGGGCCTGTACCACGGGCTCCAGCACCGATTCGGCCGGCTTGATTACGGGCGATTGATCGCGATCGGCCTCAAATACATCTCCCGGATTCCCTTGGTCGAGCTCGAGCGCATCGCTTATGAAAACTTCGCCGAATATGTGCGGCCAAGGCTCTTCGAAGGGGTTGTCGACCATCTCACCAGCCTGCGCCGATCGGGTACGCCGATCGTCCTGGTCACGTCATCGCCCGGCCTCGTGATTCAGCCCCTCGCCATCTATCTCGGATGCAGCGACACACTCACGACCCCGGTGCTTTACGAACGAGGCAGGCTGGTCGGCATGGGGTCGGGCCCACCTTGCTATGGCGACGGCAAGCGTTACTGGGCGGAGGAATGGGCCGCGAGCCACGGGATCGACATGCAAGACGCCGTCGCCTACGCCGACAACTGGAGCGATCGCAGCTTGCTGGAACGAGTAGGCAGAGCGGTCGTGGTGCACCCCCGCGGACGGCTTTTACGGCTAGCCAGAGCGCGCGGCTGGGACATCGTCCGACCGCGCCGTCCTGCCCGCGCGCGGCTGCTCTCGAATCGATCGTTCCGTCGCCGCGGAAGCTAGCTTGTCCGATTCGGCCGCTGTCCCAGCGGCCAGCAAACCGTTTAGATCGCCGACCTATTCCGATGTGATGTCATTGTACCGTAAGACTTTACGACACAATTCCGCGCAACTTGGCCCGGGCATTCGAACTTTTGCCGCTGGGTCGCTATAATGCCTGTTGAATAAAGCGGCGATATTTCCGTAAACTGCGGTCCGTTGCAGAAGTAGGATCGCGCGTATGGACATTCCCAGCACGAGGCTTGGTACGACAGCGAACATGAACGACAAGACCCCGACGGAATCAGTGGCGGGTTCCAAAGAGCCGGCCGCATCGACTGAAACACTGGTCGCTCGAACGAGGAAAGCGGGCCCGGCGGCCGTCGCCTTCGTGATCGGCCTTGCGGCGCTCGACCGCGCAGGCCTCCGAGACGGAGATGGTTCGCGACATTCAGCGCTATTGCACGGCGTGCTGGCGCAATGCGCGGCTCGACCCGCGGCTATGGGACGACTGCACGCAGGAAGTATGTTGCCGCCTTCTGACCAAGGCCCGCCAGGGCCAGCTCGACATGACGCAGGTGCTCGCCGAAGACACCCCGGAACGCCGCGAGCTGGTGCGGGCGATCGACATGGTGCGGAAGCGGGTTCAGCGCACGAAGCGGTATCAACCGCTCGATGGCTTCACGACTCCGGCGTCTGATCTCGACGAGCGCGAGCGCAACCGACTTGAGCTCGGTGAAATTCTCGAGGCCGCCCGAGCGGCCGTTCTCTCCGAGCGCCAGGACCGCATCATCGAGCTCTGGATGCGAGGCTGGTCCGTCCCCGAGATCGGCGACGAGATGAAACTACCCGTCACCCGGGTGAGCGACGAGAAATACAAGGCCCTCCGCAAGCTCGAGCGCCATCTTCGCAATCAACGCGAAGTGCTGGCGATCGGGCTGCCTTCGGGCGCGGCAGGCGATTCGGCCTGAGGCTGTTGAGCCATGCGTACGGTGAGTGCAACCCCACCGCGCTTGAGCGCCGTCTTCGCAATCACCGCGAAGAGCTGGCGATCGGGCTACCCTCCGGCGCCCAGATCGATTCCGTCTTAGAGCGTGCCTTACGAGTCCCCGACGAGACCTGCTCGAATGCCAGGTCGCCGATAAACGTGTCGTGCGAATCGGTGTCCAGAAGCGCCCCGAGGACCTCGTCGAAAGTCGCGAAGTTTTGGGCGGCCGGGCTCGTGGAGTTCGTCGTGAGCCCAAGCGCCGTGTCTGGAAGACGTGTGCCCTTCGTCTGAGCCTGGCTGAGCCCGACGTTCGTTACCGTGAAGGAATCGAACACGCTGAATACGTCCATCGGTCCGCTGTCGGTCGTCCCCGAATCAACGAGGCCGGCATTCTGGAGCGGTGCGACGGGTGAGCCGGCGTATGTCGTGCCCGGCCCCTGGTAGGCGACCAGGTCGGGCACCAGCAGGTTGGCCACGGGCGTTCCCAGGCCGGTCACCAGGTTGTAGCCGGCGCTCGCGGTGTAGCGCCGTTGGTTCCGCTCGTGATCGTGTTGTAGTCGTTCTGAGGCAGCATGTAGAGGGCCTGCTGCGTATCGCTGGGCGTCGCGCTGTTCAAGGTCGACTCGCCCGCGGCCGCCCGGCCCTGATTGACCAGCGCAAAGAGGCCGGCCCAGGCCGGTGCCGACAAGCTCGTGCCGCCCACCACTTCGAACGGATTGCTGGGGTCGAGATTATAGGGGTCGGCAATCCATGCTCCGGTGGCTGGGTCGGCGACCAGGGAGACGTCGGGTGTGGTCCGCATGCCGGTCGATTGAACACCCGTCTGATACGCTGGCTCGGGCTCGTACAAGCTGAGGCCGCCGCCGGAGCCGATCAATGCACCGGCGGCGCTGGAGTAATAGCCCCAACCGGCCTCACTGTTGTATGAGCCATCTGCGTTCAGCGTGAGGCTTGTGCCGCCGACGGCCACGACGTCCGGCGAATAGGCGGGATACTCGGGATCGGCGGCTCCGTAGTCGCCCGTGCTGGCTACGAAGGTCACGCCGGGGACGTTGAACACTCTGTCGTACGCCGCCTCATCGGCAGCGAAGACGGCCTGACCCTCGGGGAATCCCCAGCTCATCGACACCACCGACACGCCAGGTTGCGCGGCGGCGGTCGCCACGCCCGCCATCAGATCGGAGAGCGACTGGCTGTTGGCCTCGACGAGGATGATCTGCGCGCCCGGGGCAATGGCATGGGTCCATTCGACGTCGAGGGCTTCTTCGACTTCCCAATTATCGGTGCCGGGGCCATTGGGGTCGGTGGAAGGCAGGGAGGTCGATTGGCCGCTTTGATTGAGGACGGTCAAGAACGATGAGGCCGGCCCGTACTGAGCATACAGCGACGGTCCGGAGTCGGTCAGGCTGAACTGGGTGTCGAAGGCGTCGACGGCCTGGTCGATGCTCGGGTCGTCGTAGGCGTCGACGATGGCGATGGTCTCCCTGGTGCCATCGGACGCCACGCTGTTGATGCCATAGGCGCTGCGAATCTGGGCGGGGGTGTAAGCGACTGTGCCCGCGGGTGAGCTCAACGTGATGGCATTCGATACCCCGTTGCCGCTGATCGCGAGCGTGTCGACGTCGATCGACGCGCTCAACTGAGCGTTGCCGCTTTCGGTGAGCGCGGCGGCCGGCGCGTAGATCACGCCGGTCATCCCCACGGCGTTGCCGCTGATGGTGAGGGCCTTGGTGTTGTCCCGCGACTGGAAGATCACGATCCCGGCGTATGTGCCGCTGGTCGGCGGCGTCAGGTTATATGACCCGTTGCCGCTCAGGGAGATGCTGCCGTAGGTTCCGCCCGTGCTCGGATATTTGCTGCCCGCATTCAAGATGGTCACGCCCGCGCCGGTCACGCTCGCATTGCCGGAGACGCTGAAGCCGCCGCCTTCGATGATGTAGATGCCGCTGCACATCGTGAGCTTGGCGTTGCCCGAGACGCTGATCCCGCTGTAAATGCCCGGATTGATCGTCGCTGACGAATTCCCGCTCAAGCTCTCGGAGCCGTAACTGGTCAGTCCCGTGGTGCTGGGCTCGGGCAGCGACGCGTATGGGTCCGCGGCAACCGCCGCGCCGGTGGTCGGGGCCGGACTGAAGCTGGCATTGCCACTCTTCTGGGCGCCGCCGTGCACGTCGATCACGGTCGCTTTGATCGTGGCGTTGCCGCTGGCTGACAGCGCGGTCGAGGAGTTGGAATTGACGTACACGCCGCCGGGCAAGTTGATCGACGCGTTGCCCGAGAGGCTGAGCGCCCCGCCGGCGGAGGGGTCGAGAACAATGATGGACTGGCCGACCGTGACCGTGCCGGCCATGCCAAAGCTGGTGACGAAGTTGCCATCACCGGAATAGGTGGCTTTGATCACGTGCGGCCCGGCGGCGAGGCTCGTCGTCGCGAATGTGGCTGTTCCCGACGAGAGCGCGACGCCGCCGGGCGTGAGGTCGGTACTGGCCGTGATGTCGTAGAAGTCGACGGTTCCGGTGGGCGTGCCAGAACCAGGCGAATTGGCCGTGACCGTCGCCGTGAACGTGACGGTCTGGCCCAGGTTTGCAGAGGTGGGTGAGGCAGCTACGGTCGTCGTGGTGTTGTCTTTGTTGACGACCTGGCTGATGGCTGGTGAGACGGGGCTGGCGATGAAGTTGCCGTCGCCGCTGGTGTAGGCTGCGGTGATCGAGTGCGTGGCCGTGCTCAGGGTGCTGGTTGTCAGCGTCGCCTGGTCATGGCCGCTCATGACGCTGAGAGTGCCGCTTCCGATCGAAGTCCCGCCGTCGTAGAAGGTGACGGTGCCGGTGGGATAGGCGACGGCCGTGGTGCCCGGGCTGGCGACGCTCACCGTCGCGGTGATGGTGACGGTTTGACCGTACACAGACGGGTTCGGCGACGTCCCAACCGTGGTGCTGGTGGCGGCCTTGTTCACGACCTGTGTGACGCTCGCCGAGACGGCGCTGGGAATGAAGTTGGCATCGCCGCTCGTGTAAGCGGCCGTGATCGAGTGGCTGGCCGTACTCAGCGTACTCGTCGAAAACGTGGCCTCGTCCTCGCCACTCACGACACTCAGCATCCCAGTTCCGATTGCCGTGCCGTTGTTAAAGAAGGTAACCATGCCGGTGGGGACGGGATCGATCGTGGTGGGCGGCAGGGCAACGGTGACGATGACCGTGAACGTCACGCTCTGGCCGGAGACGGAGGGCGATGGCGGCGCGGCGAGTGTCGTCGTCGTCACGGCGGGTTGGACGGTGAGCGTCAGATTGGTCGGATCAAGCGCAGGATCAAGGAGCAGGCGATTGCCGAGGACAATGCCGTTGTAGAAGCCGAAGTTTCCGGTGTACGAGGCGAACGTCAGCGGTTCGAACGTGTTGCCGAGAGCCGGCTGGAAACCGCCGATCAGGCCCACATTTACCGTGCCGCCGAGAGTCGCCGCGCCGGAAACGGCGAGTTCGCTGTACTGGCTGCCGGCGGTCGTGCCGCCGATGGCGATGTCGAGGGCACCGGCGGCAGTTTGAGTGTAGGTTCCATTGATCGTGAGGGTGCCGGCGGCGCCGGTGCCGCCGGGGACGACCTGGCCGGCGTTGGTGACATTGGCGTAAATGGTGCCAGAGCCCGTCACCGCGCCACCAAGGATGTTCAGATCTCCGCCGGAGAATAAGCCGCCGTTGAGCGTCATCGTGCCGCCCGTCTGGTCAAAGTCGGTCGACGCGGCGAGCGTTGCCCCCGAGTCGATCGTCACTTGACCGGCGATGGTGACGGGCGTGCCGCCGCCCAGGAACTGCAATGCGCCCCCTTGGACGCTGGTCGAGCCGGTGCTGGTCTGGGTGAACGCCGGCCGGATGTACGAGGTACCGGTGGCGCCCGCCACCTGGGTCAAGTTCCCCGCGTTGCTGAAGTAAGTGGCGCTGCCGTCGCTGAAGACGTCCGCATTGACCTGGAACGTGAAGCTCCCCCCCGACTGGTTGGCGACGCCGGCGCCGCTTTGCAGGGACAGCCCGTACTGGTTGTTGTTGGTGAGGCCCAGGACGTTGACCGTGCCCGCGTTCTGGAGTGCCACCCCCACCAGGGTCTCAGTCGCGTTGGTGTCCGGCCGGCTCAGATTCAATACCGCCCCGCTGGGGATCTGCAACGCCCCGAAGCCGGTCACCGTGCCGCTGGCCCAGGTCATGGTCCCGGTGACCGTCAGGCTGGCGCCGCCGGCCCCGTTGAGAGTGCTGGTGTCGACCTCCAACGTTGCCAGGCTGAAGGACTGCCCGGTGAGGTTGACCACCGCGTTGCCCGTGACGGAAAGGTCCGAGCCCAGGTCGGTGAACGGCGCCGTGAAGCTCACCGTGCTGCCATGGTCGTAGGTCTGACCGGTGACGTTGTAGGTCCCACTCACGGTGGCCACCTCGCCGCCTTGGTCAAAGCCCACCTCCCCGGCACTGGTGACGCTGGAGGAGCTGGTCAAGCTGAAGGAGGGCCCGTCGAACTCGATGTCCGTCCCCGCCGCACCGGTCATCGACCCGCTGACCGTGCCGCCGCCCAGGAACTGCAATGCGCCCCCTTGGACGCTGGTCGAGCCGGTGCTGGTCCGGGTGAACGCCGGCCGGATGTACGAGGTACCGGTGGCGCCCGCCACCTGGGTCAAGTTCCCCGCGTTGCTGAAGTAAGTGGCGCTGCCGTCGCTGAAGACGTCCGCATTGACCTGGAACGTGAAGCTCCCCCCCGACTGGTTGGCGACGCCGGCGCCGCTTTGCAGGGACAGCCCGTACTGGTTGTTGTTGGTGAGGCCCAGGACGTTGACCGTGCCCGCGTTCTGGAGTGCCACCCCCACCAGGGTCTCAGTCGCGTTGGTGTCCGGCCGGCTCAGATTCAATACCGCCCCGCTGGGGATCTGCAACGCCCCGAAGCCGGTCACCGTGCCGCTGGCCCAGGTCATGGTCCCGGTGACCGTCAGGCTGGCGCCGCCGGCCCCGTTGAGAGTGCTGGTGTCGACCTCCAACGTTGCCAGGCTGAAGGACTGCCCGGTGAGGTTGACCACCGCGTTGCCCGTGACGGAAAGGTCCGAGCCCAGGTCGGTGAACGGCGCCGTGAAGCTCACCGTGCTGCCATGGTCGTAGGTCTGACCGGTGACGTTGTAGGTCCCACTCACGGTGGCCACCTCGCCATCGCTGGTGAAGCCGACCGCGCCCGTGCTGGTGATGCTCGAGGAGCTGTCGAACGCCCAGGTCGGTCCGTCAAACTCCACGTGGGTTTCGGCCGCGCCGCTGACCGTGCCGCTGACCGTCCCGCCGCCTGTGAGGTAGAGGTTTCCGGCCAGAACCTGCAACGAGGCACCACTCAAATTGAATTGCCCGGATATGGTTGATGTTGGCTGTGATGAGGACGTCGTGTCGATCGTGAGCGAGCCGCTGGTGATATCGAGGGCAGCGGCACAATTCACGCTATCCACGGTGTCCGATACCGAGGTGTCGTGCGTCACCGTGACGTTCGAAAAACTGATGACGGCATCATCGCTCGGTCCTGGTACGGCCCCGCCGGTCCACATCGCCGGGTTGTCCCAGTCGCCGCTCACGTCGCTGGCCCAGGTGACGGTCGAGAGCAAGGTCCGTTCTTCCAGCCGGCTCAGCGCTGGCCGGAAAACATGACGAAGCACGGGGGAGCAGGCGCGTAAGAGGCGGGGATTTTTCCGGCGCATGGGGGCATCTCCTGGGCTGAAGAAACGAATGTGGGCGGAGTCTGGTCTCGATTCCCGCGCCAGGCGCGCGAGGCGATCACCGAGCCCGGCGCAGACCGAACGCCCGGACCCATCGAGGTCTTTTGCTTAAGAACGCTGCTCACGGCAATCAATGGCCGGCGGCCTCACACCTTCAAAGCAACGTGTGGGGCGACATGGTAAGGATCCTTGATCAAGGTGATGCGATCGAGCAGAAAGGCCAAGTGCGAAGAGGCGCAGTACACGTCGTCGAGCGCGGACGGGTGGCCGCGCGTGTCGTTGCTCGCCGCGGCGCACGAGGGGCGGCGCTCGGTGGTTCTCCCTCCCTTAGAATCACGGCGCCGTGCCAAACCGGACGCCGCGTTTTGGATTTTTTCTGTTCGGCTGGTGGACGGCACACGGCGTGTGCCTACTACTTTGACCAAGCCGCTATTCCTCTGACGCAGATGTTTCTCGCAGGAAACATTCACGGGGACCTTGCTTGTGTTTCGCGGCTGCGATCCGCATACTCGTTGAACCACTTCAATGGGATGAACCATGCATGCGGAGTGAATGACCGTGGAGGTCTTCCGGGACGGGTCTGGCAACGGGCCGGAGCATGGCGAGCCGTGCGGCTTCATGGCGGGCGGCGATGAGCGCAGCGGTACGAACACGCGCGAAGACGACGCCGGCCAGCTTGTGGAAGAGGCAGCCACTGGCAAAGCCAGTGCCACCCTAAAACTTGGCGACGACGGCGACCACGGCCAGCTCATGGAGGGTCTGCGGCAATACCTCTTGATGATGGCCAACCAGGTGATTGGGCCCGAGCTACAGGCCAAGGTCGGGCCCTCGGACCTGGTCCAGGACACGTTCCTGGAGGCACAGCGGCATCCCGGTGGCTTCCAGGGCCGGAGCGAGCCCGAGATCCGCGCGTGGCTGCGCAGGATTCTGGAATGCCGGCTGGCGAATCTGCGGCGCTCGTACCTGGGGACCGAGAAACGAGCCGTCGCGCGCGAAGTGACGTTGGAAACTGTCGGGTTGCAGTCCGGATCGGCCGCCGCGATCGTGGCCAGCCCGGCGCCATCGCCGAGCACCCACGCCGTCCAGAATGAACGTGCGGAAACACTGAAACGGGCGATGCAGCGGCTTCCCGAGCACTACCGGCAGGCGGTCGCCTGGCGGCAAGAAGACGGGCTCTCCTGGGAGGAGATCGGCCGAAATATGAGCTGCACAGCCGAGGCGGTGCGCAAGGTCTGGAGCCGGGCTATCGTCCAACTTAAGCGGGAAGTCGGTGACCGCGATGGGCAGCGTTGAACGTGAACGCGCCGACGACCAGCTTGCGGAGGCTCTTGCGGCTTACCACGATCTGCTGGCCGCAGGCAAGGAGCCGCCCCCGGACTGGGCCCAGGCCGTTGACCCGACGCTCGTTCCCGAGTGGAACTGGCTCGCGTCGTTCTTGAACCTCGTGGAAGAGGCCTGGCCAAGGGCAGGGGAGAAATCGGGCGATGTGGATGCGGCAAAAGCCAGCATCCCAGAATCCGATCGACACGAAGATCGTCGACCGGGGCCGCCTTCCGCGGAGCCCGAGGTGTGTCGCCGCTTCGGCCGATTTCAGATCCGCCAGGCACTGGGGCAGGGGGGGTTCGGGGTTGTCTTCCTTGCATGGGACCCGGTGCTGCGGCGCAACGTTGCGCTCAAGGTCCCGCAGCCCGAGGCGCTCTTGACGCCCGAGGCGCGAAAGCGGTTTCAGCGCAAAGCGCACGCCGCCGCGGGGCTGGACCACCCTAACATCGTGCCGGTATATGAAAGCGGAAGCGCCGGCACGATCGCGTATATCGCCAGTGCGTATTGCCCGGGCCCGACGCTGGCGGACTGGCTGGCGCGGCAATCGCGACCGGTGCCGGCACGTGACGCGGCCGCGCTCTCTGCGACTCTGGCGCGAGCCATCGAGCATGCGCACGAGCGGGGCGTGCTGCACCGCGATATGAAGCCCAGCAACATCCTGCTCCAGCGCGGGGGGCCGTACAGCCAGCATCCGGAGGAAAACGATTCGCTGGCGAGCTATCAGCCGCGGATCACGGATTTCAGCCTTGCCTGGCTCGCCGATGGCGAAGGGCCGGCTACGCGGAGCGGGGCGCCGTTTGGCTCGCCGCCGTACATGGCGCCCGAGCAGGCGGAAGGCAAACTGAAGGCGATCGGCCCGCCGACCGACGTTTACGGGCTGGGCTGCACCCTCTACGAACTCTTGACCGGCGGCCCTCCGTTTCGAGGCGAGAGCCAACTCGAGACACTGAGACGCCTGATCGCCGATGATCCGGTGCCGCCCCGCCGGACGCGGCAGGACGTTCCTGCCGAGTTGGACGCGATCGTCCTGCGCTGCCTGGAAAAGGCGTCCGCAGCACGCTACCCGACCGCTCGAGCCGTGGCCGAGGACCTCGATCGGTTCCTGGCGGGTGAGCCGACGCTCGCGCGGCCGCCCGGCGCATGGGTCTTGCTGCGACGAAAAGCTCGGCGGCATCGGACGGCGCTCTTTGTACTCGCTGCCGTTGCGGCCTGCGCAGTGCTGCTTCTGGCCGGTGGCTTGATCTATGAAACCCGTCTCGACGCCGCGCACCGTCTCACCGAGCGCAAAGACGCCGAAGCCCGGGCGCGGGAATCTGCGAATGAGCGCCATAGGCAGGATGTAAGCGACATCAGGCTTGCCGAGCGGCTACTGGGCGAAGGTCAATCGCCCCGTGCGCAAGAGATCCTGGCGCGACTCGGGCGCAGCCCCGGGGAGGATGACGGGCGTGACTTCGCGCGGTATCACCTCCTGCGCCGTTGCCACACCGAAAAACGCACCCTGACCGGGCATCGCGGCGATGTCTACCACGTCGAGTTTTCGCCTGGCGGTGACTTCCTGGTGAGTACCGGCAAGGACGGCATGGTCTTGATCCGGGAAACCAAAACCTGGCAGGTTGCCCGTTCCATCAAGGCATCGGCAACCGAGGTCAACGGCGCTGTTTTTTCGCCCGACTCGAAGACGCTTGCCGCGATCGACGACGAGGGCAAGCTCAAACTCTGGGAGATCGCAACGAGCAAGTGCACACTGGAGCTGGACGCCCACGCGGGTGAGGCCTCAGGGGGCCAGTTCCTAGCCGATGGGCAAGTGGTCATGACGGGGGGACGGAAAGACGGCTTTATCAAGCTCTGGGATCGCAAGACCGGCGGTATGCGCAAAGCAATCCGTGCCGCTCAGACCGGATACCTCGACGCTGCGGCCGTTTCGCCCGATCGTTCGATCCTGGCCACCGTAGGCGGGAAAGATGTCAAGCTCTGGAATCTCGCGAGCGGTGCGCTGATTGCGTCCTTATCTGCAAGTGGAGGGGGCCAGTCCGTGGTGTTCTCGCACGACGGAACCAAGTTGGCGGTCGCCGCCGAGGGTGACCGATTGGTCCGGGTGTGGGACATCTCCAGCGGCCGTCTGCTGCGCACGCTCTTGGGCCACAGCGACGGCGTGTTCTCGGTGCTGTTCTCGCCGGATGATCGACGGATCATCTCCGCAAGCGACGACGCTACGATCCGAATCTGGGACTCGGCCACGGGAGTTCAACTGGGCATGCACCAGGGACACAGCGGGAAGATTTGGAGCTTGGCCCTATCGCCCGACGGGCGGACGATCGCCTCTGCAAGCCACGATGGCACGGTCAAACTCTGGGATTCTGAGCCGCCCAGCACGAGCTTGAGGCTTCCGATCACAGAACCTCGCCTGCTCAGTTTCGGTGCGGACGGCCAGAGCGTGTCGGTCCTGGAAGTGGACCGGTCGGAGAAGGCGTGGTTCATTTCATGTTGGGACGTCTTTTCGGGATCACTCCGGGAACGAAACCATATCGAACTGAACGGCCAGTTCCAGAATGCGTGGTTCTTAAGCGACGGTGAAGTACTGGCAATTGCGACGACAGACGGGGTGTGTACATTCTGGAACGCAGGCGGCGTGCGCCTTGAGAGCTCGCGTATGAGAGGGTCGGTGCCGCTGGGTACGATAAGCTTCTCACCAAAGAATCGCTATCTCATGCATCGCTTCGAAGCAGGAAGATTTGCGCTACGAGACCTCTCAAGCAGCCGAGACATCCCTTTGCCCTGGACTGAGGTGTGCGCTTCGGTCATTACGCCTTCGGAGGAAGTCATCGCCGCTCGGTGGGCCGGTGAACTGATTCGGTGGGATCCCAGAACGGAGCCATCGACGGCGCTTGCGGTCAAGGGATCCCCATTTTCACACCTTATGACAATTGCGAAAGACGGTCGCACGCTCGCTTTGGTGGATTACGATCTACAGACGATCGAGCTTCGATCGGCGGAAACTCTCCGGCCGATCAAAGCCATTGCACGGGCCCACCACCGGATCACGGCACTCGCGCTGCGCCCGGGGGAACACGCTCGCCACCAGCTCGGACGGAACCGTCAGGCTATGGGATGTCGCCACAGGAGAAGAGCTGCTGACTTTAGGAACGTCGATCGGCTTTGTCTGGAGCCTCCATTTCTCATCGAGTGGCAGCGCGATCGCATCGTATTGCACCCCGATCGACGCCGAGCTGTCGGAGGTCCGTCTGTGGCAGACTGCGAAATTCGAGCCCAGTCTTCAGTAGTCTTCACTTCCGCGGTCATGGATCTATCAGGCTTTTTCGAGCGCCTCGAGCACCTCGGCCGAGTGCCCATCGACCTTCACTTTCGGGAAGATGTGCCGCACGATCCCTTTGCCGTCGATGACGAAGGTCGTTCGCTCGACGCCCATGTACTTCTTCCCGTACATGTTTTTCTCTTTCCAGATGCCATAATCGGTACAGATCTTGTTGCCGACGTCCGCGAGCAAGGGAAAAGGAAGGTCGAATTTCTTGGCGAACTTGGCGTGTGACTCGGTGTCATCGGGGCTCACGCCCAAAATGACGGCGCCTTTCTTCTTGAAGCCGGCGGATTCATCGCGGAAGCTGCACGCCTCTTTGGTGCAGCCGGGAGTGTCGTCCTTGGGATAAAAATACAGCACGACCGGTGAGCCTTTCAGCTTCGAGAGTGTCACCTTCTTGCCGTTCTGGTCCAGTAGAGAAAAGTCCGGAGCGGGCTTGCCGATTTCGACCATGGGGGGTGAATCCTTGAAAAAAGCTTTATACTTGTCGTTCGGGTCGCAGGCGAGTGCTGCTCCATTACCATACGCGCGGGACGAGCAGAATCAAGGTTCTGAAGGCCAAGAAAGCCTTCCGACGTCGACAAAGCAGGAAACCAAAGTGAAAGACCAGAAATTCCCGCCTGGCTGGAATGAGAAGCGCGTGCAGGAGTTGATCACCAAGTACCAAAACCAAACCGAGGATGAGGAGTTTGCCGACATCGAGGCGTCGCGTGAGGCCGACGATATCACGCTGATGGCCATCCCGGCGGAACTCGTTCCGGAAGTCCGGGCGCTCCTTGCCCGCAAGCAAACCGCTTAACGGATGCACCGAGACGCGCTTCGTAGCCGACGCCCGCGCTCCACGCGCCGCGCCGGCCCGATCGCAAGCCACCCCTGTCTCCGCAAGGCTGATTCATGGGCCGATTCGAGACCTTCGACCACACCGCCGACCTGGGGCTTCGAGTCGTTGCCGATGATCTGGCCGACCTGTTCCGGACTGCAGCGGCCGGACTGTTTGACGTGATCGTTTCCAATCGAGACGAGGTCCGCGCCATCGAGACAGAGCAGGTCCCGCTTGCGGGCGAGTCACTCGAAGACCTACTGCTCGAATGGCTGAACGAGCTGATCTATCGGTGCGAGACCCGCCATCGGTTGTATTCCGCGTTTTCCGTCGAAGTCGACGAGCCGGCATGCCGTTTGACCGCGTCCATCGGCGGCGAGCCGATCGACCGTACGCGCCATATCCTCGACCACGAGGTCAAGGCGGCGACGCGGCACGGATTGAGCTTGCGCAAGGAATCACAGGGATGGGTCGCGGAGGTAATTCTTGATATTTAGGCGCACGCCGACGGCAGACAGGGACGAACGTACTCAAGCAGCCGGTGAAGAATAAGTTGAACAAATCGGCACATACTAACCCGACGCGCCAGCGAGGGACGCGGGCGGTCGACACTGCAAATGTGGGGCCACGCTCCTCGCTGGCGCGTTTTGGTGTTGCACAGGAACGCGCGGCATGCGCGAAACAGGTGACCACGCACGAAAGTGCGTGGTTCGGACGGGACGCAAGTCCTCCAGCCTCGGGCGTGAGCCCGATCCGATCCTCCACGGCCGTCGCACTGACGTGCGAGGTTGGAGGTTCCCCGTCCGAACCACGGTCTCACGACCGTGTTTACGCCGCCGTGATCCCCATCGAGTTTCATCACGCGGGCTTCTGAAGGACCTCTTGTTGCCGGCGCCGACGCCCCGATAGCCGAGGGCGGCTGTCCTACATCTGAGCCTTGGCTCAGCCGATGGCTTCGACAGCGAGTTGATGCCTGCTCACGAACGTTTCCGCCTCATCACGCGTGAACACCCCCGCCGTCGTGCCCACGGCGCGCACGCAGCTTGCCCCGACTGCACTGGCCAGCTTCAGGCATTCGAGCTCGGGCCGGCCTTCGATCAGGCCTACGATGTAGCCCGCGTTGAAGGCGTCGCCGCCGCCGGAACCGTCGACGAACGCGATCGGATAGGTGCCGAGCTTGACGCGAAGCTCATCGGAAACCGAAATCACCCCATACTCGCCCCGCGTGATGACCACTCGGCGCGCGCCCATCTCGTGAAACGCCAGGGCCTGACGAACGGGGTCGCTCTCTCCCAGGATCAGCTCGGCTTCATCGGTGTTGGGAACGAAAATGTCAGTGTGCGGCAGAACGGTCTTGAGCGGCTGGAGATAGTTTCCAGGGCCCGGCGTCGCCACGTCGAGCAGCGTGATCGTTCCTGAAAGGCGCGCCCGCGCAAAACGCTCGGCCAGTTGGGCGGCTTCCAGGTGCGGGAGAATCAGAAAGTAACCGATGTGCAGCACCCGCGGCGGGGCTTTGAGGACATCGTCCAGATCGGCGGCGACGAAGCCGCTATTGGCACCAACGCAGTGGATGAACCGCCGGTCTTCGCCGCGTACGTTCACCACCAAGGTCTGGCTCGTCGGCAGTTCGCGGTCGATCAAAAGCGCGCTGGTATCAACGTTGTTCGCTTCAAGTGTTTCCGTGGCGAACCGGCCGAAGATGTCGTCGCCCACACGGGCACGCACGGCCGCGCGCACGCCGAGCCGCGCCAGGTCCACGGCGGTATTGGCGGCGCCGCCGCCGATGTTGAGCACCAGCTCATCGACGGTGACCAGCTCGCCGGCCCGCGGTAAGTGGGAGATGGGCGGACAGAGATGGTCGGCTACGACCAGGCCAGCACAGACAACCGGCGCGAGGTGCGGTTTTTGGGAGGGTTGCGATGTCATAGCGTGTCACGTCATGACGGGTTGTCGATCGAGGCGACGACCTCGGTGTCGCGAATCCTGGGGGTCTGCGGGCCGTTGTTCAGGCCGGTGATGCGCTTGCCGACGAGCTCTTCGATTTCGGCGGCGGTCAAGACCTCGCGCTCGACCAGGGCCTCGGTGATGCGCTCGAGCTCGTTGCGATGTTCTTCCAGCAGACGGAACGCACGCTCATCGGCCTGGCGCAATATCCGTCCCACTTCTTCGTCGATGATCTGCTGCATGTGCTCGGAATGGTCGCGCGGCTCGGTGAACTCACGGCCGAGGAACGGGTTCTCGGCGGCAGACCGAAACGACACCGGCCCAACCCGGTCGCTCATTCCCCACTGTGTGACCATCTTGCGCACCAGCCGGGTGGCCATTTCCAGATCCATCGCGGCGCCGGTGCTCAGATCTTCGTAAATCAGTTTCTCGGCTGCGCGGCCACCCATCAAGGAGTCAAGCCGGGCCTGGATCTGGCTCTCGTTGTAGCTGGTGCGGTCTTCTTCGGGGAGATACTGGGTCAATCCCAGGGCACGGCCCCGGGGGATGATGGTGACCTTGTGCACCGGGTCAGACTTGGGCGTGAGCCAGCCCACCAGCGCGTGGCCCGATTCGTGGTAGGCGGTCGCACGCTTGTCTGCCTCGGTGATCACATCTTCGCGCTTGGCTCCCATCAAGATCTTGTCGCGGGCCGCTTCGAAGTCGAGTGAATCGATTGCTTCCTTGTCTTCGCGCGTGGCCAGAAGGGCGGCCTCGTTCACCAGGTTCGCCAGGTCGGCACCGCTCATTCCGACGGTGCCGCGAGCGATCGATTCGAGCTCGACGTCGGCGGCCAATGGCGTGTTGCGGGTATGCACCTTGAGGATTTCCAGCCGCCCCTTCTTGGTCGGTAAGTCGACCGTGACGTGCCGGTCAAACCGGCCGGGGCGCAATAGCGCAGGGTCGAGAACGTCCGGACGGTTGGTCGCGGCAAGCACGATCACACTTTCACTCGGAGAGAATCCGTCCATCTCGGTGAGGATCTGGTTGAGCGTCTGCTCGCGTTCGTCGTGGCCGCCGCCGAGCCCAGCGCCGCGGATCCGCCCCACGGCATCGATCTCGTCGATGAACAGGATGCACGGGCTGTTCTCCTTCGCCGTTTTGAACATGTCGCGCACCCGGCTGGCGCCGACGCCGACGAACATCTGGATGAACTCGGAGCCTGATATCGAGAAAAACGGCACTCCGGCCTCGCCGGCGACGGCGCGGGCCAGGAGCGTCTTGCCCGTGCCCGGCGGACCATTCAGCAGCACGCCCTTGGGTATGCGCCCGCCGAGCCGCTGGAATTTCTCGGGGCTCTTGAGGAACTCGACAATCTCCTGAAGCTCTGACTTCGCGTTCTCGAGGCCCGCCACTTCGTCGAAGGTCGTACGCTGCTTCGACTTGTCATGCCGCTTCGCCGGGCTCTTGACGAAGCTTCCGAGGATTCCACCGTCGAACTGATCACGAGCCCGCCTGACAAACAGGTAAAGGAAAACCAGGAGGAGGATCGCCGGGAAGAGGACGATCATCCACAACAGACCGGTCGCCGATGTCGTCGGCTGAGGATCGATGCGCACGCCCTCGCCGGCTTTCTTTTCCTCCGGCGTCCGGTTCTTGTCGCGCTGAATGAGCGTCTGAAGAATCGTTTCGGTCGACGCCTCCGAGGGCGCAATGGTAAAGAACCGTTTGACCTTCTGCGGCTGTTGATTGGGCGCGCTTTGGTAGTCCTGCTCCTTCCGCAGCTCGCCACGGATCTCAGTGCCCTGCGGCAGGATCGACCTGATATTGTCGTTCTGGACCTGCTCGTAGAACCACGGATAGTAGCCGACCGACGTCTCCGCCTTCGGGACGAACTGATAGAAGATCAGGCCGAATCCGCCCAGGAGAAGCAGCCACAGCCACGGCGGAGTCGGCGACCCACCCGAGCCGTCGGTCTTGCGTACGTTGTTCGTCGGGGGCCGGCGCGGGGGTTCTTGTTGCGGCGGTCGATTCTCCATGCCTTCTTACTCTTCTCCCAGCCGATCGTTCACGCACCCGTGCGCAACGCGCCACAATTAGGGCGCGCCACCGCATGACCCCGGCACCAGAATTGTACCGTGGATCGCGCAAAAGTTCAGGGGGTGTCGCCCAAGTCGTTCCACGACTTCGTGATCACCTATCGTTGATTGCGTGAATGATATAATGGCTGCACGGCAATTTCCAGGTCAAAATGAGAGAAGCGGGAGGCTAATGTGTCGGCTCGGCGGAGCCGGTCGCCTCGAGCCATTTTTCGCAGTCCATGGCGGCGGCGCAGCCGGAGCCGGCGGCGGTGATCGCCTGACGGTAGTGCGTATCGACCACGTCGCCGCATGCGAAGACGCCCTCGATATTTGTGGCTGTACCGTAATTTGGAAGGCGATCGAGGAGTCCTTGCGGTGCCTCGACGCCTTGCCATGCGAGTGCGGTGCGGGTGAGAAGGTAGCCTTCGGGCGTCGCGGCAAGCTGGCCTTTGAAGATCTCGGTGTTGGGAACATGACCGATCGCGAGAAACAGGCCGTCGAGCTTGAGGTCGCGCACGGAATCGTCTTTGGTCGATCGCAGTTTGACGCCGCTGAGAACCTGGTGGCCGTCCCGCTGGTTGCCGATCAACTCGTCGACGACCGAGTTCCAGGCATAAGCCACCTTGGCGTTCTTGGCCACCCGGTCCTGCATGATCTTGGAAGCGCGGAGCGTGTCGCGCCGGTGAATGAGCGTGACCTTGGTGGCGAATTTTGTGAGGAAAGTCGCCTCTTCGACGGCCGAATCACCCCCGCCGACGACGGCGATTTCCTTTCCGCGATAGAAGTGCCCGTCGCAGGTAGCGCAGGTGCTGACCCCGTTGCCGCGGAACGGGCCTTCATTGCCGAGCCATCGCGCCGAGGCGCCAGTGGCCACGATGACGGCCGAGCTTGTGTAGTCGCTGATGGTGCCGCTCGACCCGTCCCCGCTGGGGTCGTCGGTGGTTCGCACTCGGAACGGGCGCTTCGAAAGGTCCACCTCGAAGACGGTTTCCCACTTGGTTACAGCGCCGAACCGCTGGGCCTGCTTGCGCATGAGGTCCATCAATTCAGGGCCCATGATCCCTTCGGGGAAGCCGGGAAAGTTGTCGACCGCCGTCGTCAGCGTCAACTGGCCGCCGGGTTCCTTGCCTTCGAACACCACCGGCGCCAGATTGGCGCGCGCGGCGTAAAGCGCAGCGGTCAAACCCGCCGAACCCGACCCGATCACGATCACTTCTTGATGACTCGTTGACATCGCATCCTCGCAAACGAGAACAAAGCCCCTCTGCCCGAGGGTGGCTATCGTCCCATTTTACCGCGATGAGTCCAGCGGTCACCGGAAGAGACCCGCATGATTTTCCTCACTGGGTAAGGAAATCGGCCCATGATTCGCGGACGTGATCTAGACTCCTGATATGCTCCCCAAAATGATAATCACCATGAGGATGCACCACATGCTCGTCCTGACCCGAAAGCTCCTGGAAAAGCTCTATATCGGCGACGACATCTGCGTGACGGTGGTACGGTTGGAAGGCGGCCAGGTGCGGCTTGGGATCGACGCGCCCCGAGAAGTGGCCGTGGTACGAGCCGAGCTCCTTGCCGATCAACCGCGACCGAAGCTGGAACCCGCCAGGCCTGCCCTGGCGAGCCCCCGCCCGCGTCACGCAGCGCCCGTCAGATACTCACCATCCGAGGCTCGTGAAGCCGATATCCGACGCCGCGGACGGTTTCGATGAGGTCGCCCGCATCACCGAGCTTCTTCCTGAGGCTCTTGATGTGCACATCGATCGTGCGCTCGAGAACGACGGCATCCTCACCGATGGCCGCGTCCATCAGCTCAAAACGCGTGAACGCGCGGCCGACCTGACGAAGCATCACCTCGAGCAGGCGGAATTCGGTCGGCGTGAGCGTGAGCTCGTCGTCGCGATAGAAAGCACGATGGCTGTGGCGGTCGATGACGATACCTTGGCTTTCGATCAATGCACCCGCAACCGGCTCGTCCTTTAGTTGGCGGCGGCGCAGCTCTTTCTTGATCCGTTCGATCAGGATCTTCACGCTGTACGGCTTGGTGACGTAGTCGTCAGCGCCGGTGGCGAAGCCAACGAGCTGGTCTGACTCTTCGGCCTTGGCCGTGACCATGATGATCGGGATGTCGCGTGTGCGCTGCCCCTGCTTGAGCTCGCGGCAGACATCGAGACCGCTCTTCTGCGGCAGCATCAGGTCCAGCACAACCAGGTCCGGCAGCTTTAACTGCGCCTGCCGCAGGCCCTCCGGGCCGTCAAAACTGACGATCACCTCGAAGCCTTCTCGCTCGAGATTGCAGGTCAGCACTTCAACCAGGGACCGCTCGTCCTCGATCACCAGGATCTTCTGCTTGGCCATGATGAGATCACTCACTCCCTGTGGGGCATGTTCTATCCGCTGCTTCCGTCCCCCTTCTCGCGTTTGAGCCATCATAACCAACTCGATGTTGGCGCCGTGTTGAGATTGTGAAGAAATCGTGAAGCGTCGCAATCGGAACGTAGGATGCATGCGGGTCTGCGCCGAACGCGTCGGGGGATATTCGCCCGTTGGCGCCGGGAATTCGCGAACATGCCACGTTCGGGGCGGCCGCCGGTCTCCTGTACGCAACAATCGATAGCTATCGTGGCGAGCGCCGTCACGGTTGGATCCGGTTCAGACGACACGGACTCATCGGTAGAATGATTAAAAGATCCCGTCCGCGAGGAGTGAGGGCACGTTCAGTCCCGCCACCGAGCGAGGCACGCGTATCGAAAGAGGTCAACAACCATGACAGTTTCCCTGCAAGCCGATCCGCTGCTTCCACCCATCGAGAAACCGCACGGTCTGATGATGAAGCTGGCGTACTCCATGACTCGCCGGCAATTTGGCAAGGTGCTCACGCCGCTCAAGGTACACGCCGCGCGGCTGCCGATCGCGTTTGGCCTCTTCTATTCGAAGATCGCCAAACTGGACCAGAAACTGGTGCTGCCCGCTGAGACCGTGCTGCTCCTGCGCGAGCAGGTCGCGAGGATCAACGTCTGCCTCTTCTGCATCGACATTGGACGTTTGTTTACGATCAAGGCGTCGATGAACCAGGCCAAGTTCGACGCGCTCGAGGAATACCGCACGAGCCCCCTTTTCACCGCCGCCGAGCGTGCGGCGCTCGACTACGCCACCGAGCTCACCAAGGAGAAAAAGGTCTCCCCCGACACGTTCGCACGGCTGGCGAGTCATTTCTCGGAGCGCGAGATCTGCGAGATCGTCTGGCTGGTTGCGAGCGAACATCTTTACAACATGACGAATATCGGGCTGAACATTCATTCGGATATGCTCTGTGAAATCGGGAGGAACAGGCACGGTTGATGTGGAGAACGGCGGAACGGAACGTCCCTTCGCCAAGCGAGCGGCGACTCTCAACGGGGCGACGGCATGAGCACTCATTCAGCCTGCGAAACAACCCACCGGCAAATTCGTTTCGGCGAGTGCCCGTGGTGCAAACTCGCTTTACTCGAGGGCCAGCCGGCACAGCAGGCCTCCAAAGAGCCTTTTGAGGGCCGGTGGTGGGATATCCCCCGAATGCTGGCCGACCTGGAAGACGGCGTTGATCAAACTCGCGTGGCCACGGCCACCAACTTGGTGGACCATCCCCCCGCCGTCGATGATGCGCTACGCCTGCTTCGTAAGGCACTCGACGACCCCTTGCCGAAAGTCAACGAGTTAGCCGAACAGGCCCTATTCCGGCTATCGAAATCTCTCAGTGTCGATGACTTGCCACGTCACGAGGCCAGGATTCGCGAAGACCCGTCCGACTTCGCGACGCTGATGCTAGTCCTCTGGGTCTACTTCTCCGCTCACTCTCGTTCCGAAGCGGTTCAGACCTCCTGGCAGCGGCTTGTCCTGTCGGTGATCGACGTCATGCCAAGAGCTCGAGTCGCCGGTACGCCTCTCGTGGCTTCGTGCTGGGGCCATGATTTCTTGGATCAGGCGAAACGCTTGTGGCTTGCAAAAGTCGAAGCAAATCCTCGCGATTCACGCCTCATCGGCAACGCCGCAAAGTTTTTCAGTTTGCACGACGAACTTAAATCCGAGGAACTCTTCGGTCTCTGCAAAGTGATCGAGCCGGAGAATCCGGAGTGGTCGTGGCGCCTTGGACGTTGTTTTGCCAGGCGAAGGAGACGTCGGCCGCGTCAAGATGCGCCGGATTGGGGCGCGATGTGTTTGGCTGAATACGAGCGCGTTCTGGCGCTGTCGCCCGACTCAAATTGGGCCGCGTTCGTGCTTCCAGCCCTGGCGGAAGCCGCATTTGACGCCGGCGAACTTGGCAAAGCGCGCGCCTACGGTGAGCGGATGTTGGCTCAGGTGCCGAAGCTCTCCTGCGCTGGGATGAAAGGGACCGCGATCCATCAGGGCCACACGATCTTGGGCCGCGTGGCGCTGGCCGAAGGGGACGTCGAGCAAGCCAGGGCCCGGCTAAGGTCGGCCGCGACAATGCTGGACGGCGAGCTTCTCGTGTTTTTTCCTCCGCGTGGCCCGAATACCGCGCTGGCCAAGGAACTCCTCGAACACGGCGAGAAAGCGTGTGTGCTGGATTACTTTCGAGAATGTGCGGCGCACTGGAACCGGGGCGGAGCACCTCTCACGCGATGGATCAAAGTGATCGAGGAGGGTGGGATTCCGAACTTCGAATCGCTGCCATCTATGTTTGGTATCTGATCCGCCGTCCGACCTTCGCCAAGCCACCGGCCCGCCCCCATGCGAGTGACCCTTCGCAGTGCGCAGCCTTACCCCCGTCAGTTTTCACGATTCCCGTTCCAGGCTTCAGGCCCGCGGCCCGTTCGCGGAGGCTTCTGCCAACGCGCCCGTCGTTCGTAGAGCCACGCGATGGATTGGGGATCGACTTCGGATTCTGTTCCGTTTCGCGCGGTGGGCGGGGGCTCGGGATCGAATCCTATTCGCATTCCTTCGTCGGTCTGCGCGGTCGGCGGAATCCTGCGCCATGATCCTCATCAGCACGGCCATCATCAACGGGACCGTAATCGCGAAAAGTCCGAGTACCGGGTTGAACTTGAACAGCCCAAGTATCGTCGCGAACATTGCCACCGCGACCATCAGCCACCAGAGCGTCAATCGTCGTGGTCTGATCGCCCATAGTAACCCGAGGAGCGGCCCCTCCATTGCGCCCAGGATCGCGCCGACGACCAGTGACCCGGGCATCTCCAAGCCGGTCGCCATGAATGCCGTATCAGGATACAAGAAATCTAACGAGAACATCCATGCGATCACCACGACCGGTCCGCTCACGGCGCCGGCCATCAAGCCATAAAGCACGCCACGAAAGGCGGTGTCACTCGTCCCGCACATTCTCATTTTGCCATCGACTTGCATGACTGTGGTCCATGAGCATCAAGCACAAACGCTAGCCATCCCGGCTTCGGTGCACGCGCCGATGCCTCCCTTCTATCGGTAACGTATCCAGCGCCGAATCTCAAGCACGTCAGACATTCTCTTTGCGAAACACGCCTTCTGCGTCCACGTGCCGGCGTAGCAAAAACACACACGCAACACCGGCGCCAGCAAGCCAAGCGACGGCCAGCGCGCACCACCTACCGCGGCCGGCCCTTCGAACGCGAAGCAACCGGACCGCGGCCGCATTGGCGAGCCCGAGCAGAGCAATCACACCGAGGATCAGCAGAACAGCCAAATTCGGAACCCCAGATGCTCACGGCCGCTACGAACGGTTCCCATGAGCATACCGCGCGATTCGGCCAGTCGCGCTTCCTGGGGCGCTGTCGAGTGCCTCGTTCGGCGGCAAAGGATGAACCGCTCGCGTTCATCGAATCGGGAACCGAGCGTCACTTCCGCTTTGGCCGCGCGACTCCGGCAGAGTGCTTTCGCGACGTTTTGCGCGCGATGTCCACGATCGAGCGCAGCGCGACATTCTCGGATTCCGAGTCAGGGAAAAACTCGGCGACATCGGGCGAAATGACAACCAGGTTTGACCCCTCGGCCATCCGCTTCGCATACTTGCCCCGCACACCTTCACTGAAGTCGTACTCCGGGAGCATCTCCTCATCCTGCGTTGCCTGCGCTTTGATTCCGGCTTCGCCCTTAGTTTTGCTGCTCATAGTCTTGCCTCTCAAGGCGAGTCGCGAGTCGGGCGCTAATGATGCGAATCCAATTTCCATGATTAGTGAATACCACGACGACCAGCCGTCCGAGGCGGGACTCCCCGAAGTTGATCGCTCATCGATCGCTTCCGGCCAGCCCAGCGACGAACTTGAGGATCGCCTGATCGATCTGCTCGCCGCCCACGTCGAAGAAATCGTTGTGGTCGGCGCGATCGATCCAGAGCGTCGTGACGGGCCCGCCGGCCTTCTTCGCCAGGGCTTCGCCCATCGCAAAGGGGATCAATCTGTCCCAGCGGCCGTGGCCAATCAGGGTTGGGCACGTGATCTTGGTGATCTTCTGAATGTTGTCGAACCGGTGGCGCAGCAACATCGAGACGGGCAGGATCGGCAGCATGCGTCTTCCCATATCGACGCCGCTTGTAAATGACGAGAACGCCATCAACCCAGAGACCTCCCGCTGGCTGGCAAGATCGATGGCAACGGCTCCGCCCAAGGACCAACCCGCGGCGATGATCTGGCCGGGTGTGACCTCGCGCTCGTCGACGAGATAGTCGTACGCAGCCAGCGCCGTCGCCTGGCAGCCGCGCTCGGAGGGCCGGCCGCTGCTCATTCCGTAGCCGACGTATTCGGGGATGAGCACATTCAAGCCGAGCCGGCGGAACTGTTCGAGCTGCGAATCCGAGTAGTTCAAGCACATGGCGTTGCCGTAGAAGAAGATCATGGTGCGGCGCATCGCGGCGGAGGGGTCGGGACGGCCGTCGGAAAGAAGCCCCGCGCCGTACAAGGCCACGACGCGCTCGCCGCTTTTGGTCTTGAGCGTGATCAGCTCGGTGCCGCGCCGGGGGTGCACTCCGGCGAAAGGCTGTCCCTGCGAGCTGGCGCCCGGAAAGATGATCCGGCTCTGAAGCGAAAAGAACACCGCGGTGATTCCTAGATAAACGCCGGCACAAATGCGAGCGATCTGCATGGTTCGTGCCCTCAATACCGAACGCCCGGACGACGGCTTGCCCTTGCCCGCTTCGTGCGGCCCGCGGTCCTGTGGTGCATTCGATGGTCGAGGCTCGTTCTGGCCGCTCAAGGCAGACCACTACTTTCTTCCGGTTGCGAGGCTCATTGGCTACGGCGTGAAAAATGAGGTTCCAGAATTCCTACTGTACCTGTTTCCCGGCGCACAACAAAACGACCCGGTCCACCGAGAGAAACCGCGATGGGCCGGGTCGCAAGAGCAATCGATCAGTCAGTGGCTGTGAATGGGAACGGCACGGGCTGCCGAGCAGGGATCATCCGAGCGAGACGCAACAATGGAGACTGACCGTGGATGGGCGGTTCAGAGACCACTGCCGAACGAGGACGACTCGCCACGGTGGTGGTGGTCGGAGACCATTCCCTCGGACGCACTCTCCTTACGCGAAGCCACGTGCGGGCCGCGGAGCACCGACTGGTTGCCGCGGGCGTGCTGGGTGTGGCCGCGCAGCGGTCCGCGCCGCAGTGGGGGCTCGTTGCCGGCCGTCATGGGAGCGGCGGCCTGGCCTTCGTACTGAAGGTCGAACTCGTCGGCCTCGTACTCATCGTACCGCGAGACGTAGCCCGGCATCTTGGAGCGCTCGAGCCTCTTCGGCGTAGGAGGAGAGAACAGCCCCCTGAATTTTCTCACGGCACATCGAGTTGATCGGGTGGGCGATGTCGGCATGCAACTTGGCTCGCCCGTCGGCATCGCGGAGTGCACGGTTCTCATCGAGCCGGCACCCGCATTGGTTGCAGAAGCGGCTCCGAAGGTGGTTCTTCGTTCCACAGTTGTGGCAGCGATCAGTCAGCTTGCGCGACGGCATCGCCACGAAGAAGCCCTTGGCGCCTTCGATGATCTTCAGGTTCTCGGATGACGAACATGTCGTCGAAAGTGATGCTACAGAAGGCTTGCAACCGTTCGTTGCTGCCCGAGTTGTCTTCCATGAGCTTGATGCGGACTTCAGTGATCTCCACAGCCAGTACTCCTTTACGGGGCGTTTGCTGCTTGGGGGGGGCAGGTCACGACTCGGACCCATCCTAGTCCGAGCGTCTTGAGGATCTCCGCAGCGCGGGACGCCGCGGCCGAATCAGGGCAGAGCCCGAGATAGGCCGAGCCGCTGCCACTCATCAAAAGCCCGCTCAGTAACGGGCCCAGACTCGCCAGAGCTTCCCTGACCCGTACGAGCTCGGGCCGAAGCGCCTCGGCGACGGGTTGAAGCCGATTGAACAGGCTTCGACCCAGTTCCGCGAATCCACCCTGCGAAAGGGCCTCGAGAATGGGCCCGATCGGTCGAGGCTCCTCGGGTGGAACCACCCGGCGATAAACGTCGGCCGTGCTGATCCCGACAGGCGGACGAACCAAGACGAAGTGATAGCGTTCCTTGAGAGCAACCGGCTCCACCCGCTCGCCTCGCCCGCGGCAAACCGCGGCCGGTCCATGGATGAAGAAGGTCACGTCACTGCCGATCTCCGCCGCCAGCTCCCGCAAATGATCAGCCGGCAATCGGAGGTCCCAGAGCCGGTCAAGTGCCACGAGCGTCGCCGCTGCGTCGCTCGAGCCGCCGGCCAGCCCCGACTCCGCGGGAATCGCCTTGTCCAGAACGATCCTCGCTCCTCGAAGACTTCGTGCCGACGCCTTCAGACGTTCGGCTGCCATCACCACGAGATTGTCGCCGCCGACCGGCAAGGTCGGCTCGTTACACCGCAGGCTGATCGCCCCCGTAGGGTCGTCTGCGAAGGTCAAGGAGTCATGCAGGTTTACCGCGACCATCAGCGACTCGATTTCGTGATAGCCGTCGGGCCTGCGCCCGAGAACTTCCAGAAAAAGGTTTAACTTCGCCGGCGCGAGGACTTCCACGCCTCCGGCGACCGAACGAATGATCATGACAAGAGCACCGTAGTCGGCTGCGCCTCCCGAAGGCGACCCGCCGCCATGGCCGGACGGCTGAAATTCCTCACGAGCACTTCCGTTTCACTCGCGGTTTTTTTCGACGATCAGGCTTCCATCCCGTCGACACAACTGCAAGCGACGTCAGTATCAGGCGATTCTTCCGGCTCGTCCGCAGCGTTCTGGGGTGGTTCTATCCCGATCGTGAAAACCCTGCAAGGCCGAAAATTTCATTAAAGTCGAAAAATCCCTCGAGCCGACGACGCGCCTCGATCGAATGCACAGTTTGCCCGTGCCGGCAACCTCAACTCGATCTCAATCCCGGCTTTTTGAAAGCCTCGCGCGAAGCTCGCGCAGCCGCTGGCACTCCCCCTGCTCGCCGAGGGCATGCAGAGATTCCAACAGCCCGTCCAGAGCCTCGTAAAACGGACGGTTCGCCGGCCTATCCGGCGCCAGACGGCCCGAGAAATCACCGGGCAAAGCACGTTTGCCTAGCTCGAACGCATACCCGAAGTGGCCCCGCGCCAGCGCCGGATCTCGAAACTCGCAAAGCGCAATGCGCCCGAGCGCGACGTGGGCCCTCAAATTCGCATGGCATGCCGAGAGAACATATCGCAGCGCGTCCCGCGCCGATTCGACGTCGCCCTCGTTCCAGAGCTCGATTCCCTCCGCGTAATCCTCTTGCGTCTCCTCCACCTTGCGCGGGTGAACCAGTTCAAAGTCCCCACTAGCGAGTCGCGAAAGCCCGATGCCGGAGGTTCCGTGGGCGCCGCCAGCACCGGGCCGCTGCCGTGTTCGCGAGGCGCCGCCGTGACCGGAAGCGGGCCCGCGCCGCCCTTGCCATTGCCGCCGGCCACCCGAAGGTCCGCGCCGCCCGCGATTTCCGCCACCGTCCTGATCCGGCATGAGGCCGCCTTTCCCCTTCGCGAAATCACGACGCGCCTGCACAGCCAGCGCTCGCTATCCACAGCCATTCGACGCTACCCGAGCAGGCCTTCGGCTGCAACCCTCGGGATGCCCTGAAAACGGTCGAAGTTGCCGACTTGACGTCGAAATCACAAATTCACGTCGCCTTCCAGAAGCCCTTACGCCGCGCCGGGGCGAGAACACCCCGGAGCGCGGCGGCAAGCTCACCCGCCGTCGCGTATCGGACGGCCCGGTCCTTGGCTATCGCCTTCAGGCAAATTGTTTCGAGCGAAGCGGGCACGGAACGCACAACCTTCCTCGGCGGTTTCGGCGCGCTCTTCAGGATCGCGGCAAAAACCTCGGCGATCGACGCGCCTGGAAAAGGCAACACACCGGTGATGATCTCGTAGAGAATCACCCCAAGGGCGTAGACCTCGCATTGAGGGTCGCCCGGACCAACTTCTCCGCGAACCCGCTCCGGTGCCATGTACGCGGGCGTTCCCACCATCGAGTCGGGTCTTGAATCCGCCGCTCTGAGCGGCAGTTCGCCGAAATCGACCACGCGGATTTGACCATCGTCTCCGAGGAGGATGTGATCCGGCTTGAGATCACCGTGCACAAGTCCCTGCGCATGCGCAAGCTGAAGCGCTTCAGCCAGTTCCGCCACGAGCGCCGCCGCCTCGCGGAACGGCATGCGGCCGGCTGAGCGCAGCCTTGCTGTCAAGCTCTCCCCGGTGACGACGGGCACGATCTGCCAGAACGAGTCTCCCGAGTAACCCATGTCGATGGCCGGCAGAAACACCGGATGCCCAAGTTGCGCCAGCAACTCATTCAACTGGCGCCAGCGGGCGAATACCTCCGGCCGAAAGCAATCGCGAGGATTGACTTTCACGACGACCGGCTTTCCCGTCGTGCGATCACTCCCCTTGTAAATCCGCCCCATGCCGCCGTGGCCGACTACCTCGCCGACTTCGAACCGCTGCGAAAGTGCGTCCGGGACGGGAACGCTGCCCATTGGGGGAGCTGACGCCGAAACTTGGGCCGGTGGCGGAACAGCTTCTGCGCGGTGTGCTCCAAGATCGCGAAAACGCTGCTTTCGCCGGGCCGGTCGCGCCAGCACCGAGTCTTCCAGCGAGTGAAAGTCGGCAACGGATTCGCACGCTTCATAGCGCATCACCGAAACAGTGCGCATCGCAACGGGAGCCTGCCACCCCTCCGGCATCTCGACCGGTTGCACGACCTGCTGCAATGCACTGCCGAGATTGACAGCCTGCGAGCAATCAACAGCGACATAAGCCGTGAAGCGGCTGAGGACGTGGAACCTGAGCGAGAAGTCGACGATTGTCCGTTCGAGCCCGATGCGGTTGCCGTCTCCGGCGGCATACCGATCCTCGAGCTGACGAATCTGGCCCCGTGCCCACGCGGAAGCGATCGCGGGATTCTCACGTGCGGTGGCCGCCACGTTTTCCGCCCACGCCCGCCCTTGCCCATCCGTCGCGTGAATCGTCAGCGATGATTCTGATTGCCCACGGTAGCGCCCCAGAATGAGCAGAGGCGAGCCGCTGAAAAGGTCGGGCAAGCGAGATGGAACAATCTCGCCCGGCTCGATCGCAATGCCTTCCGACTCGAGGTGTAACCCCGTCAAGAGCGGTGTGCCGATGCGGCGGTGAATTGATTGCATGACCTCGTCCAGCCGAGCTTCCGACTCGACGAGCTCGCAGGCGCCGCCGCCGAGCTCGGCCAGACGGCGCAGGAAGCCTTCATTCACGGCCCGATCGATGCCCAGCGTGAAAACACGAATGCCCTTCAGGCTGCGGCCGAGCGTGCTGAGGAGCTGGTCCTCGTTCCCTACCTGGCCGTCGGTGATCAAGACCATCAGGCTGAGGCGCACCGGGCTGGGGAAGCCCGGCAGGAGCACGGGCGGGATGATTCGCGACGCGTCAGGAACCGCGGTCGTGTCGAGAGCCGTCCCGTCGCCGACAGACGGTCCCGGCAGCGGCGTGCCGGGGATGTATCGTGGCGCGACGACCAGTGGAAAGCGAAACGTGACCTCGCCGTCCGCATATGGGAGAACTCCGGACATCGTGAGCTCGACGGCCGCCCGATCGCCAGGCAACAAGTTGCCGACTCGCAGGTTGAAGACGCCAGGCCGGTCTTCCTCGGCGATCGCCGCGCGCTGGCCCGCGGCGATCGCTTGTTCATACGCTTCGCGCGCCTTTCCGCGCTCTTGCAGTTCCCCTTCAATGACTCTGCCGGCGACCTCCATGCGAAAACCGGTCACCGCGGCGCGGTCGGGCAGGGGGAAGATGTACGTTGCCTCGAGCGGGGTGTCGAATGCATTAACGAAAACCTGTCGCACCGTGGAACGGCACAAAAGCCCGTCGATCCGCGCGAGCACGTCCATCGACTCAAGCGGCAGGTGCCCGCGCTCCGTTTGAAGAGCCCCGAAGCCGGTGTCGTAGCCGTCGGTTCCAACTGAGAAACTGGCCGGAGTCGATTCATCGTCTCGAAGCAGCGGCAGGGGTGAGCTCATCGGAACCCTCTTTCTCCACGCGGTGGTGTGATTTCAAGTTTGACCAGCAAATCGATCAACGGACGGCTGACTGAACGAAGAGCTTCGAGGTCGTCGCTGTTGAGCGGTCGCGACGAAGCGAGCAAGAGCGTGACATTCTCGGCAAGTGGAATTCCCTGCAACGACTGAGGGCGCTCATCCGCCGCCGGCGCGGCTTCCATTCTTTCCTCCGCAAGCGATTCGGTTGCGTCACGTTCTGGCGCGCTGGACGGCGCAGGTGCCTCCTTCCAGAACTCCCGCCGCGAACTGGGTGTCGGCGTCGTCGCTGCCGGCAACTCACCCGAGCTGACCCCGGCCAAACGCGCCAGCGCGACGTCCGTCTGGCCAGCCAGATTGCGCTGGACCAGGGCGAGAGCCTGCCCCTTGGCTTGCAGCTTCTTGATCGCCACGAGCTGCAGGAGGTGGCGCGGCCCGTAAAGCGCAGTCCGCCCGCGCATCTCGACGGCGCGGTCGATCAGGCCGAGTGTCGTGTAATACCGAATCGTCCGCTCGTCCGGAACGTCGCGCACCCGCCTGTTCGGCGGCCCCTCATAGCCCGCACCGAGCACCGCCGCTACCCGGTTCTCGCAACTGCTCAATAGTCCAGCGCATGTCGTCCACGTTCTTCATGACAGTGTTATATCCGTTAAATGTAACACTGTCAAATGGAATCACGTCGGTATTGTCGAGTTCTTGCAACATGGGAAGTGGACGGGGATCGGGTCTATCGGGTAAATCGCTCGACCGACCGTATACTGTTGCGGTGGCAATCGTAATGAGCATCCGGGGTTGTCCATGACCCGATCGCCTGACTGTCCTGACCCACGTGACCTTGAGCGTCTGGCGCTCGGAGAGCTCCCGGAACCGGACGCCGAGCAGCTCGGGCAACATATCCTGGTTTGCTCCGAGTGCTCGGAACTGGTCGGATCGGCCCAGGCAAGGGATCCACTGCTCGCTGATATTCGGAACGCCGGCCGTGCGCAGCCGGGTGGCGAGCCGGAGGTCGATGGCGTTCTGAAGCGGATCGCGGCTGCCCCACCACCCGCGCCGTTGCCGGCGAAACCGCAGTTCCGCGTGCCGCCTGCCATGAAGGGCGATTCGACGACTTTCCCCAAGCTGCCGGCCGAACGGTTGCCGGGCATCGAGATCCTGGGCGAGCTCGGGCGTGGCGGCATGGGCATCGTTTACAAGGCCCGCCAGGTTCAGCTCAACCGTCTGGTCGCCTTGAAGATGATTCGCGGGGGAGAAACCGCAAGCAGCGAAGACCTGTGCCGCTTTCTGGTCGAAGCCGAGGCGGTCGCACAGTTGCAGCATCCCCGGATCGTACAGATCTATGAGGTCAACAGCCACCGCGACCGCCCCTACATCGTGATGGAGTTGATCGAAGGGGGCACGCTGGCAGCGAGCTTGGCGGGCAAGCCTCAGGACACGCGCTATGCCGCCCAGATCGCCGAGGGCGTGGCCGCCGCGGTTCATTTCGCCCACTCGCGTGGGATCGTGCACCGGGATTTGAAGCCGGCGAACATTCTCCTGACCGGCGAGGGCATTCCCAAGATCACCGACTTTGGCCTGGCCAAGCCGATCGATGGCGGCGCGAGCCTGACTCAGACCGGGTGGATACTCGGCACGCCCAGCTACATGGCGCCTGAACAGACCAGTGGCATCAGCAAGCAGATTGGCCCGCCCTGCGACGTTTACGCCGTGGGGGCCATCCTGTACGAAATGCTCACCGGGCGCCCGCCGTTTCAGGGTGCCACACCCTTCGACACCTGCGATATGGTGCGAACGCAGGAAGTCGTTCCGCCCCGCAGGCTGCGGCCGAAAGTCCCGCGCGACCTGGAGACGATCTGCCTGAAGTGCCTGCGTAAGGATCCCTCCGCGCGGTATAGCACGGCGGCCCTGCTCGCTGAAGATCTTGGCAGGTTCCTCCGCAACGAGCCCATCCGCGCCAGGCCTGTGGGCGAGATCGAGCGGTTCCGGCGTTGGTGCCGGCGAAACCCGTTGATCGCGAGCCTCACGGCGGCAGTGGCCGCCCTCATTGTGACGGTGGCGGCCGGCGCCAGCGTTGCCGCCGTCTGGCTCGGCCACGTGGCGGCCGAGTCCGAAGCAGCCCGGCAGCGGGAAGCCGGTGAGCGGCGCAAGGCCGAAACCGCGCTTTCCGACATGTACACCGCCTACGGGCTCACCACAGCAAGCCAGGGTGACGCGGCGCACGCGCTGCTCTGGTTTGCCAACGCCGCACGCCAGGACTCCGAGCCCTTCCGGCAGCACGCAAGCCGCGTCAGGGTGCGATCGTGGGCGCGGCTCGTGCCGGAACCGGCGGCTGCCCTTCAGCATGGGGGCCAAGGCCTCCGTCACATTGCATTTCATCCCGACGGCCAGTATTTGCTTTGCATCACGCATCAGAGCCGATTCTTCGTGTGGGACCTGGCGCGTGAGGAGGCCCTGGAATGGGGCAACGGCGACCTGGAGGCCGCGTGCGCGGCATGGACTCCCGATGGTCAATCCGTCATCGTGGCGGCGCAGGGAGGCGAGGTTCATATTCGGGCGTTTCCCAGCGGTGATCTTCGACACAAATTCACAACCGGCCGTGCCACGAGCGCGATGGCCTTGAGCGCGAGCGGACGACTGCTGGCGCTGGGCGGGCAGGGGGCTCGCGTATGGGATTTGACCCGGCGCCTCTTCATCACTCCGGAGCTGCCCCACCCCAGGCGCGTGGTCGGCCTGACATTCAATGAGAAGGAAGACCGCTTGGCGACAGCTTGCAACGATCAGCTCGCCCGGGTGTTTGCGATCCCGGGAAATGAGGAAAATCCGCAACCGCTTTTCGCCCCGGTGCCGCATCAACAACCCGATCCGAAGTATGGTGTGCATCCCGCGCCGCCCGCATTCGTCCAGGGTGGTCGAGGTCTCATTACCGTCGTTGAAGACCGTCGCGCCGGCTGGTGGGACGCCGAAACCGGCAGCGAGGTCAAGAGTATTCCTTTCCAGAACGAACGGGGAATCGGCGGGCAGGCGTTTCTGGTGTCGGCAAACGCAAATGGCTCATTCTTCGTGGTGGCGGGCTTCAGCGGAGCGCAAATCTGGGACGCGCGGCAAGCCAAGCAGGTCGGCACGTTTCTCTCGCATCAGAATTACGTGACGTCCGTCGCGTTCAATCCCGACGGGCGAACCGTCGTGACCGGCGGCGAGGATCGTCGTGCGGGTTTCTGGTACCTGACAGATGCCGAGGCAATGGCGGGCCCGCTCGTGCATCAGGACGGCGTTGAGCTGGTTGCCTACTCGCCCGATGGCAGGGTGCTGGCGACAGCCCAGTCGGACGGACTGGTGCGCGTCTGGTCGCCGCCGCGCGGCAACCCCCGGAATCTCTACCTGCCCGTTGATGTCGGTCTAACCTCCGCCCGGCTGACTCCCGACGGCCGTTACGTCGTGGCGACCGGAGCGGGCTGGTGGGCGAATGTGTACCGCACCTTGCGCGTCTACGAAGTCGAGACGGGCCGGCCGGCGAGCCCGCTGCTCGATGTCGGAGGGCTGATCACCGAGGCCGCAGTGTCGCCCGACGGCGGCCAGGTTGTGACCGTTTGCTCGTTCGCTGGAAATCGCGAAGAGCGAACGGCCATGCGAGTCGAGCCGGAGGGGAACGTGGGGAGGCTCGAGTTCTGGAGCCGAACGACCGGCGAGCGACTGTTCGAGGAGATACCGCTGCCCGCGGAAGCGCGCGGTCTCGCGTACAGTTTGGACGGCACGCAGCTAGCTGCAATTTGCACGGGTGGACAGATCCTGATTCTCGACCCGGCCACCGGCAAGCTGGTTCGCCGTCTCGAGCAGGGTGATGCCATTCCCGCCGAGAATATCTGGCCGTCGGTCAGATTCACTCCCAATGGGGCCGCGCTCTTGAGCTGGGGCACGAACGGCATGGTCCGGGTGTGGGACACAGCCACGTGGCTGCCGCGTTACCCGGCGCTCGTTCATGAAGCCATCTGCGGAGATGCCGTGCTTTCCGAAGACGGCACCATGCTGCTCACTGCATCCTGGGACAAAACGGTGCGCGTCTGGAACTTCGAGACCGGCCAGCCGCTATCCGCACCGCTTCGTCATCCCGATTGGGTTTACACCGCATGCTTCAGCCGCGACGGCAACAGCGTACTCTCTTCCTGCCGTGACGGCTCCGCTCTTTTGTGGGATTGGCGAACCACCAAGGTCCTGCGCACGTTCCTGCACAAGGGCGCGGTGTACACGGCCACGTTTACTCAAAATGAGCGCTGGATCGTCACCTCCAGCAGGGACGGAACCGCCTGCGTCTGGGACCGGCACACGGCTAGACCCGTCTCACCCTTCCTGGAATTCGGTGGGAATGCCTGGTGCAGCCTCGTCACTCCCAATGGTCGCCGTGCCGTGCTGGCAGGGGGTGGGAGACATCTGCTCTCCTGGAGCCTGGATGATTTGACCGCCGAGACCACGATGCCGCTCGACGACCTCTGCCGGGCGGCGGAGGTTCTCTCCGGCAATGAGCTTCGAGCCGGTTCGGATGCCGGGTTGACTTCTGAGGCATGGCTCGACCGCTGGCGATTGTTACGTGCGAAGTACCCCGGCTTCGGCCGGGTGGATCCGGCGGATTCGACCGCCTGGCACCGCTGCCTCGCAAGCGAATATGAGGCCGATGGCGACGAAGAGGCTGCCCTCTGGCACCTCGATCGCTTGATCGCGACCGATCCGGCCGACCGAGATCAGCGGAGCTTCCGCGGGCGCGTCTTCGCCCGGCTCGGCCGATGGCGCGAAGCGGCCGCCGACTACGCCAAGGTGGTCGAAGGAGATCCGGGGAGCTGGGAATCCCGCTGGAGGCGCGGCGAAGCCCTTCTCATGGCGAACGACTACGCGGGCGCCATCGCCGAGCTTTCCGCGGCGCTAAAGATCGATCGCCGGCACGCGGTGGTCCTGGCGCGGCGCGCCTGGGCCTACGTGCAACAGGGCAATCACCAGAACGCCATCGCCGATTGCGACGAGGCATTGAAGATCGATCCGATTCTGGCGCTGGCGTACCACGCGCGAGGCCTGGCGCAAAGGCCTCGGCCAGGTACGAGAGGCCGAGGCGGATGAACGCCAGGCGGCTGCGCTCGACCCGCGGTTCGCGAAGTGAGGGCGCGGGTGTAATCGCGCAAACTCGTGCTGGCACAAGGCGTTGCTGCCGAGCGAGTGATGGTCTGACGTGGAGAGCTCCAGACGTGGCGGGTCTTTTTCTGCACGGCCCAGATTTTCCTGACAGACCCCGGCGATTCCTACCGTAGTCTCTTCCGGCTGGCCAAGTTGGCCTGCCGGCATCAGGCAACAACAATCGCGCAGGGGTATTGCCATGAATCGTCTTCTGTCCTCGCTGCTCGGGTCGCTTCAGATGTCCAAGGGCGGGAGCACCGTGCACCGGCGACGGCGCCAGGCGCGGCTGAACGTGGAATGCCTGGACGACCGCCAGCTCATGACCGCCAGCCTCGCGCCGGGGAATCTCTTGATTTATTACGGGTTTCCTTCCCTCATCAACAACGCTCAAGGCAACCTGTCCAAGGCCGCGAGCACACTCGGGTCGTACTCGATGGTCGTTCTCGGCGACACCCTCGAGCTGCCGACGAATGCCGACCACAGCAATACGCAGCAGATCATCGCGAATCCAGCGATGAAGAACACGCTGGTCTTCGGTTACGTCGATACGGGCGTCTCAACCGAGAATCTCACAACGAACCAGATGACGACTGAGATCAACGACTGGAAGACCATGGGTGCCAAGGGAATCTTCCTGGACGATTTCGGTTACGACTTCGGCACGACCCGCGCGCGGCAGAACGCCTTCGTGTCCTACGCGCACAGCCAAGGGTTGGTGGTGATGGCCAATGCGTTCGTGCCGGCCGACGCGTTTGGCAACGCCAAGAATTCCAGTAACCCGTCGGGAACCGCTACGCTCCTGAACGCGACTGACTATTACCTTTACGAGAGCTACCAGGTCGACACGAGCAGCTACGTTCCGCTTGCGACCTGGCAGTCAAAAGCAACCCAACTGGCGACCTACCAGGCCGCAATCGGGTTCAAGGTCGCGGCGGTGACGACCGCGAATCAGACCAACGCCTTCAGCCAGAGCGAGTTCAACTACGCGTGGTATTCCGCGCTCGAGGCCGGCTACGCCGCGGTTGGCTGGGGAGAGCTCGATTACGCCTCCGATACATGTGTCGTGCCTGCCACGGTGCCATCGCCTTCGCCGGCCCCGTCTGCCGTCGGCACGAGCTTCAGCGCTGGGATCGTCCAGAGTGGAAATCTCTTCACCAGAAACACCAACCTCGGTCAGATCCAGGTCAACGCAAGCTCGTACACTGGCTCGTTCATCCCGCTTCCGGCCGCCCCGTCGTTCACTGGCAAAGCAGTCTCTCCCACCCAGATCGACCTGTCATGGAGCGCAGCCAGCGGTGCAACGGGCTACGTCGTGGACGAATTGGTTTCGGGCACCTGGAAGCAGATTGCGAGTCTTGGCGGAATTAGCCTGACCGATAATGTCTCCGGGCTGGCGAGCGGTACCTCGTATACGTTCAAGGTCGCCTCGACGAACGTCGCCGGAACGGTTTTTGCCGCACAGCAGACCATCGAGACATTCACCACGGCGCCGACACTCACCGCCACCGCGGCGTCGACGACTCAGATCAACCTCGGATGGACGGCGGTCACCGGCGCGACAGGCTATGTCATCGATGAGCTGATCGGCGGCGTCTGGACGCCGATCAAGTCTCTCGGCAGCGGCACCACGAGTTTCTCGGTGCTTGGTCTGACGCACGCCGTCACGTATCAGTTCAAGGTTGGTGCGATCGACTCCGCAGGCACGGAATTCTCGAGCACCGCGAGTGCCAAGACCAAGTGACTAGGTCTGGCGTCGCACGGTTCAATCGAGCAGCCCGGCGAGATCACGGCGCAGCCGGCCGATCACCCGCGACTTGGCCAGGTAAACGGCATTGACGGTGATACCCAGCTCGGCGGCAACGTCTGCCGCTGGCCGGCCGACGACGACCGTTTCCCAGCACGCGCGCCAGGTTGTTGGCTCGAAATCCCCCGACATCAAACGCAGCGCCCGACCCACGACGTAGAGGCGATACTCGCGTTCCTCAAGTTCGTCGGATTCATCGGGAGCCACCGGCTGGATGTCGCTGTCGAGCGGGGCAGCCGGCCCACGGTGCGGGCGATCGCGCCACTTGTTCAAGAGGACGGTTCTCATCCACCCCCGGAACGTCCGATCGGGCTGATATTGAAACTCCGGCATCTTGCGCACGAGCACGATGAGCACGTCCTGCACAAGGTCTGCTGCGTCTTCATTCTGCAAGCCGAGCTTCCGCGCCCAGTGCAGCAGCAGCGGCCCGTAAAGCTGCACGAACCGATCCCAGGCCTCAGCCGAGGACGGCTGGCGCAGCCGATCGACCAGGCTTGCGTGCGTTGAGTCCATGGAGGCGCGTTCCCAGCATTGCGAACGAGACGAGACAGATTGCCGCGGCGAGCGCGGGCGGCGGGCGCTCGGCGCCCTCGAAATCGTCGCTGATCGTTGTCCAGATGTCAATCAGAGAAGGCGATGCAGTGGTCGCTTGAGTTGCGTGGAAGCAGCAGACAAGGGCACGCGGGCAGGCGAGAATTACTGGTACCACTTCCTCTTGGTAGGCGATCGCGGTTCGGGGTATAAGTTCATCTGCTTCTGGTGGGGTCGCGGACGCGCGTTTCGGCGGGCCGCTGATCTTGAGCGTTATGCGGCTTTGAGCCCCGCAAGGGGAGGGCGGACATGGTGATTCTTCTTGGTCGCAAGCCGGGCGAGGCAATCGTCGTCGGAAGCCGTCCTTCCGCGGAAGATTCGCCGCTCTGGCCGCGTACCTCGGAGCCGATTCCCGGAGGATCGGTGCCAGGTGGCGCGGCACCTTTACCTTGCCCTGGGCCGGCATCGGCCGCTGACCGTCGGGCCGACAGTTCGCCTCCGTCACAGCCTGGAGCCCGCCTCGGGCGGACCGAGTAGCACCGGCATGGGCGGGCCATCGATGCGGCGGCGAGTCGTCGTTCGCCGCGGGCGACCGCTTGGCGACGGCGAGATGGGACAGCACCGGCTACGGCGGGCTGCGCCGCTGACGGCTATGCCCGGGGAAGTGCGCGGGCAGGAGCTGATTCGATCCATGCTTGCCCGAACGCCGATCATGAGGAGCAGGCGCCACGCTGGCGGGGTATACTGGAATGAGATGAATTCGTCTCCGCGAAGGTCTCTTGAATCGACCTGCCGAGGGAGTCTCGCATGGATCTGAAGACCGTACTCACCGAGGTCCAATCCTGGCCACTGGAGGACCGCCTCCGCCTGATCGAAGAGGTCTGGGACGGGCTTTCCGGCGAAGAGTTCGAGCCCGAATTGACCGAGGAATTGAAAGACCTGCTCGACCGCAGGTTGGCGGCCCTCGACGCGGACCCCAGCAATGTTGCGACCTGGGAAGAAATCAAAGCCTACGTGAGACGGCCCCGATGAACCTGCCGCTGGTCTTTCAGGCGGGCGTTCGGGACGACTTCGACGAAGCGTATACCTGATACGAGAACCAGCGGTTGGGCTTGGGCGAGCAGTTCCTGACCGAGGTCCAGTCGGTCTTGGACCGGATCGAACGGAATCATGAACACCACGCTTTGATCTACAAGGATGTCCGGCACACACGCACGAAGCGGTTCTCCTATGCCCTCTACTACCGAATCGAGAGCCACCGGATCGCCGTCATCGCCGTTCACCACAGCAAGCGCGATCCGAGTCGCTGGCAATCCCGGGCCTGACCTGGCACTCCAGCGGACCCTGACGATACGATGCAGCGAAACCGACTGACGGTGGGCCGCTGATCTGGGTGGGGTATCAAGCGGACAGAACCGGAGGTGCCGCGTGGGCCGATTGCGAATCTCGATCGCCGGGATCATGAGCCTCGTCGCCCTGGTCGCCGTCGAAGTCGCCGCGCTCCGGTCAGCCGAGGATGGTTGGGTCGACACGTGCCGGTTCGTGACGGTGATCGCCTTGGTGCTCGCAACCTTCCTGGCACGGAATCGCCAGGGTGAGGAAGGGGCCTTCTGGTTCGGATTCGCGGCCGTCGGCTGGGCGACCTTCGTCCTCGTACTCGATGTGCTGGCGGCGTTTCGATATTCCGATTCAGTCGTGAGTCGGTTGCTGCTCTCAGTGTTGAGGGCGATGGTTGATCGATCGCCTCCTAATAACTATGGAGGCGCGCTTCGGGAGATGCGCCAGTTCCACATCCTTCACCTCATGCTCATTCTGCCCGTCGGGCTCGTCGGCGGGGTCATCTGTGGGCTGGTCGCTCGGCGCAGGCGGCGGCGCGCACGGGATGGCGCCTGGCAGGGCGAGGCAGCGGCCCCGCCTGCCGCGGGCGGCTGATGCCGAGTCCGATGCCGTCGCGGTAAAATGTGGGAATGAAGCCGCGCGTCTATCTGGAGACCACAATCCCGAGCTACCTGACGGCTTGGCCGAGCCGAGACCTCGTCCGGGCTGCACACCAGCAGATCACCCGCGAGTGGTGGCAGAGTTGCCTGGAGGCGAAGACAATGAGCGAGGATGACGTGTTGCGGGAGGTCCGGACGGCCCGCGACGAATACTGCCGACAGTTCGGTTACGACTTGGCGGCGATCGCCCGTGACCTGCGCGAGCAGGAGCGTGCCGGGGGACGGTCGGTGGTGCGCCTCACTCCGCGCCGACCGGTGCGGGTGACCCGCCACGTTGCCGGGGAACCGGCCTGACGAGACACAGCGGACCCGCCTGCAGCGGGCCCGTTGATCTTGGTCGAAAGGCATCTGACGATGCGCAATCGAGTCTCGCGGATCCTGGCCAAGCCGCATCGCAACCGGAAGAGCGAGCCGGGTGCGTCGCCACAGGAGATCGATCGGCTCCGCCAAGCCAGTCCCCATCCCTTGCCCAACGAGCTTGTCGAGCTCTTGGAGGTCTCAAATGGTGGCGAAGGTAATCTGGGGCTACCCTCTCTTCTGCTGCTGCTGGATCGGGTTGAAGAGATTGTCGCGGGATTTAGCGATCCCTTCCTCATCGAACACTTCCCTGGCTTCACTTTCATTGGCGGAAACGGTGGGCTTGAGCGGATCGCGCTCGACTGCCGTTCGGGACGACCGCCATTCCCAGTCGTCATGATCAATCCAATCGCAGGGCCCGAGAGCGCCGAGGTCATCGCACCAGACGTCGCCGCATTTGTGGCAGCAATCGGACAGGAGTACTTTGACCGCGAGCCGTGCGAATGACAGCACAGGAGGCCATCGCCGGGTGCCGAAGGGTGTACGCGATTGAAGGGGCGCGCTGGCCTATCCCACTTCTGATGTACCTCGATGACCCACCGAATGAGGGACACATCTTCGACTGGCTTTGCCCCTGCGTAGGTGATCTTCTCGACCATCTCGGCAGGGCGTCTGCCGAGATAAGCGCAGCTCTTTCATGGGCTCGACAGCAAGCCCTCGACGGCCCCAACCTTGAAGCGATCGAACGAATGGCCTGCGGCTTCTGGTCGCGGCGCTCGCCCGAGGCACCGGAGAACACAGCCGTCGCACAACTGCTCTTCGCCCTTTCGAGATCCGATCGGTCCGATCGCGTTTTTTTCCTCGGGGCTTGTTGTGCGCCAATCTGTCTGTTGGAGGAGATTGAGCCCGAACGTGGCGAGGTCTTCGATCGGGTCGTCTCACATTTCTCGAGGTACGTCGGCGGCGGTGAGGCTTGACGGTGACCGCGATGCGAAGAATCGCAACGGGTAGAACGGTCGGCTTGGTCATTGCCATCGTCGGGAGTGCCTGTGATCGGTGGTCGGCCCGAGCTCAGCGATGTACGAGAGCACGGCCGTCTGTTATTCTGGTTTGTTGATCGTTTTCCAGAGGATGACATGCCATGCCGCTGCTGGACCACTTTCATCCCCCACTGAGCGAGCACCGGCACCGGCACGCGTTCCACAACTCGTGGGCCACGTATATTTCTTCGCAGCTCAACGCGATGCTGCCGGAAGGATATTTCGCCGAGGCAAACGTGCAATTTGGTGTCGAGATCGACGTGGCGGCCTTTGAGGAACACCTCGCGGCGCTCCCCCAGGGGACGTGGAGCCCGGCCCCACCCCTGGCCAATTTCCCGCTGGAGCTTCCAGCAGCAGTCATTGAGATCGGCGTTTTCAGTCGGTCCGGCGGTCCCGTGCTGGCGGGGGCGGTCGAGCTGGTCAGTCCGGCCAACAAGGACCGGCCCGCGCATCGGGAGGCACTGGTGTCGAAGTGCGCGGCGTACCTGCAGTCGGGTGTCGGACTGGTGCTAGTGGACGTGGTGACCGACCGCTCCGGCGACCTGCATCGCGAGCTGCTGGCGCGGGTAGGGGCGGGCGATCCTGGGCCAGGACCATCGCTCAGCGGTTCCGCGTACCGCCCTGTGGACCGGAACGGCGCGCCGACGCTGGACGTGTGGCGTGAGCCGCTGGCCGTAGGGCAACGCCTGCCCTCGCTGCCGCTGTGGCTGCGGGGCGGCCTGTGCCTGCCCGTCGAGTTGGAAGCTACGTACCAACGCACCTGTGTGGAGCAGCGGGTACAACCCGCGGCGTAGCAGTGGCGGATGCCGAATGAGGCAATCCAGCGGACCTGGCCCCGTCTCTGAAGGTGACCGTCAGGAGCCTGCTCACTCGGCGGCGGGAGGTGTACCGTGGCGGGGATGCGGTGTGGAACAGGCGTGCCATCGGCGACCAACAAGGTCCATTTCGCGTGCTTTGCCTGCCGCAAGACATTCAAGCAGCCTGGCTCGTCGAACTGGGATAGCAACGTGCCGCAGCGTCCCTTCCTTTGTCCGGATTGCAAGCAGCCGATGGCCCGCATGGGCCGGTACTTCAAGGCGCCCCGGCGAGGGTCCGTGAAGGCTTGGGCGCAGGTCGAAGCGGCGTATCTCGGCGGTGAGCGCTTTGACTGATCGCAGGGAGCGCGCAAGAATCCGAGGGCACCGACTGGTCAGGCGAAGGCTCGCGCCGGTACTCTCGAGCGGAACGGGCGTCGTTACGCGATCGACAACCTTCCCACCGACAAGCGATCACCTCCGATGCGCCGAGCGATTCTTGCGGTCGTGCTCATTCCGATGAGCTTCGTCGTCACGAGAGCTGACGAGCCGCCCGGCGCGCGCCCGGTTTACCACTTCACACCGCCCAAGAACTTCATCAACGACCCCAACGGGCTCGTTTTTCTCGACGGCGAGTATCACCTCTTCTACCAGCACAATCCCGAGGGCGACCGCTGGGGGCACATGAGCTGGGGGCATGCCACCAGCCGCGACCTTGTGCACTGGCAGCACCTGCCGATCGCACTCCGCGAGGAAAATGGAATCATGATCTTCTCGGGCAGCGCCGTCTTCGATGCGCGAAACACGTCTGGGCTCGGGACCAAAGACGCTCCGCCCTTGATCGCCGTCTATACCGGCGACGGTCAGAAGAAGCAGACCCAGAACCTGGCATCGAGCACCGATCGCGGGCGCACCTGGACCAAGTTCAAGGGAAACCCCGTCCTCGACCTGCACTCGAATTCGTTCCGTGACCCCAAGGTTTTCTGGCACAAACCGTCGAGCCGCTGGATCATGGCGACCGTGCTCGCCGACGACCGCAAGGCACGGCTCTGGGGCTCGGGCGATCTCAAGACCTGGGAGAAACTGAGCGACTTCGGACCCGCAGGATCGAGACACGGCGTGTGGGAATGCCCCGAACTGTTTGAGGCGCCAGTCGAGGGCGGCCTCCAGGGTGAAACGCGCTGGGTGCTCAAAGTGGACGTTAACGCGGGCGCCCCCTTCGGCGGCTCCGGAGGCCAGTACTTTGTCGGCCGGTTCGACGGCAAGAAATTCCAGCCCGAGGGCGAGAGGAATGACACGCCGCTCTGGATCGACTTCGGCAAGGATTTCTACGCTTCGCAATGCTGGAACGACGCGCCCACCGGTGGCCGCCCGGTCTGGATTGCCTGGATGAACAACTGGCAATACGCCAATGACATTCCCACTTCCCCCTGGCGCGGAGCAATGACCGTCCCGCGATCTGTGGCGCTGCGCGAGACCCACGACGGCTTCCACCTCGTGCAGAAGCCGGTCGAGAGCCTCGCGCTTCTTCGCGGCCAGAACCACCGGATCGAGAACCGTGCGATTGCCGAGGGCGAGACAAAGCTCGAAGTCGATGGGATCGAAGGAGCTTCGCTTGAAATCGTCGCGGAATTCACAGCCCGCGAGGCCGACGCCTTCGGACTGAAAGTGCGCCGCGGTGAAAATGAGGAAACACTTGTCGGCGTCGATGTCCGCGCCGGCACGGTTTTCATCGACCGGAGCAGTTCGGGCGCCACGAACTTCAGCCGCGATTTCCCGGGGCGTCACTCGTGCCGGCTGACATCGACCGACGGACCGATTCGTCTGCACGTACTCGTCGATGCAACTTCCGTCGAGGTTTTCGCAGACGACGGCCAGGTAGTCCTGACCGACCAGATCTTTCCCGCGGGCACGAGTCGCGGCGTCAGCCTGTTCGCGATCGGCAGTCCCGCGCGGCTGCGCTTCCTCGACGCCTGGGAGCTGCGGCCGTGAGCGCTGCTTCCAATAAGACGGCGTGCAACCCGCCGACAACGGAGCCGGGACTTCTTAGCATCCAAAACCACCGATTTGCGTCACATCCTTACCACCATTGGAGTTAAGTGTGACGATGGAATAATCGGAACCCCGAGGTTTATCGTCGTAAAGAGCTGTCCGGCTGGTATTTAGGGCGTGACGATGGAATATTCGGAACACCGTCGATTTCGGATGTAAATTCCTGTGGTGACTAAAGTTATGGCGTGACGATCGAAAAAACTTGGAGAAAGCACCCGGGCGACTCCCGCATCTTTCACTCCGCCGCTGGCTTGAATAGCCCCAAGGGAATGCCTTCCACATCGAGGATCACAGCCATCTCGTCGCCGTCGGGGAGCTGCTGGCGAGGAATGATGACGGTGGCGCCCAATTTCGTCGCCTTGGCAACATAGGCTTCGACGTCGTCGACTTCGACATACAGGTTAACCATGCTGTGCCCCTGCGGCGGCGCCGGCCAGATGCCGCCGTTGATGCCGCGCTCCGAGCCGCTGTCGACCATCCGGTAACCGAGCGCGTTGTTGGCATCGATCTCCCACGAAAATAACTTTGTGTAGAACTCCTCAACCTTGGCAGGATTCTTCGCCAAGATCTGCCACCGCATCACCGGTTGTCCCATCGGGAATCTCCCGTTCATGTTGAAGGCGCGTGATCGGAAAGAAATTGACTTCGAGCTGGTAGACGTCGTCGGGGGGATTATCGTGTCCCAGCAGGGCGACCAAGTCGCGACGGAACCGAGTGATTTGTTCGAGCACGGCGGGCAGCCGGCTTGTGGAGACCGCGAGGGTTGTCGAGCTGTATTCAAAACGGCCCGCAGGCACATTTCGCATCGCCCCGAGCATGAGCTGGCGAACCTGCTGAGATAGATGATGCACAGCGGATCGGCTGAACTTGGCCAGGAACTTGGCGAAAGAGCGCAGCGAATACTGCGAATTCCTGGCGCAACGCCGGCCCAGCTCGGCTTGCAAGAAGAGCCGGAAACAGTTGGAGACGTCGGGCGCCGGTGGCGCGGTGAGCAGGTTTGTCTTCACGCGCCTCACTCTAGCGGCATCAGAAGATCGGAGGCAAGACTTGCATATGAAAACTGGTGCAGAAGAAGTGCACCAGCACGCAAACGGCTGCCTCGCAGCTATTCGGTCATGAGTGAGCGACTCGAGCCGTCATAACCTTCTGTAGCGGTCCAGCGACGTGAAATATAGACCTGATTCAATCACGGGTTCGTTGACAACGCTCGCCCATGCTTCGGCGTAGCCTTGCACCTGGGGACGATAGTATTCAACCTTGTCGCCGACGGAGCTCTCGGTCACTCGATCGGTCTTGTAATCGACGATCACCCATCCGCCGCCTTCGAAGAACGCCAGGTCGATCGCTCCGCGCCTGAGGATTTGCACGCCTCGAGTCGCCGCAGCGTCGTCGGATTCGGCCAGCATCGTGAAGGGAATCTCGGCAAAGATGCGCTCGCTTGCCAGAGCTCGCTTCCAGATTTCCGATTGCCGCACCTTGTGCGCGGTCTTCACGAGTTGTTGCACCCAGTCCTCATCGTGTTCCTCCAGCTCGCCCTCCTGGGCGAGCGAGCGCGCCAGGCTCTCAAGGTCGCGGTCGCGCCGGCGCATCGCCACGTCAAGCAGCTTGTGTATGTCCTGGCCCCAGGCGACGCCAAGCTCGGCCCGCCTGGTGGGCTCGGCGGGCTCAACGTCGACGGGCTTCGCGCCCGACGTTGTCGCACCGAGTTGTAAATCAGCACGCGAGCTTGTGGCAGCCAGGGCCGCGGCCTTGACCGCTTCGACCCGGTAGGTATCTTTCCGCACCGCGCTCCAGCGTTCGTCTATCCGTTTCACCGCATCTTCCACATCGGCAATGCCCACCTTGATCTGGTCGCGCGACGGCGCGGGCTGCGGGCCGGGGTCTTCGTGTTGTTTCCCAGCCGCGAGGTCTTCCACGAGCGAGCGCCAGGGGTTGTCACCGGGCCGTTTGTCCCGGCCGCTGACGACCAGGCATGTGCCGGACCGAGTGGCGGCTACGTAGAGCAACCGCTCGTTCTCGGCTTCTAGAAAGTCCCGCTCGGCTTCCTCGAATCGCGCCCATTCGACGGGGCAGGCGATCAGACGCGGTTGCGAGAAACCGGTTTCCGGTCGTGGACCATAGACCGCCATGTAGCCGCGAACGCGATCGCCGGAGCGATCGATGTGCAAGCTGATCGGGTGTTCGTAGTTTCCCGTTGGGTCGGCAAGAAACACCACGGGGGCCTCAAGGCCCTTGACCTTGTGCAGATTCATGAGCCGCACTACCGGTGCCGTGGGCTGCCGCACCGAGATGCCGTCGTACTTCTCATCGGCCGTGATTAGCCGCTCGAGGTAATCCACCATGTCGACGAGGGAAACGTGCTCATGCTGCACGCTGCGACACAGCTCGATCACCTTGGCAAGGCACCCCGCGCGAACATCCCCGCCGCGCACTGCGCACGCCCGCGCAGGCAGTCCGAGATCGGCGGCGATTTGCTCGATGGCCGTGACGGCCGGCAAGAAATCGAGCCAGCCGAGGTATCGGTCGAGTCGGTGCATCGCTTCGCCGATCGCCTCGGCATGCTCTGGAGAAATCCCACTCGACGGGATCGGCTGCCGGAACGAGAACGAACCACCAGCCCGCTTGAACGCGTAGAGCGCGCTGTCGCTCACGCCGAAGAGCTCGCTTCGAAGTACGGCGACCAGTGCGACGGGATCGTCAGGGCGCACGAGCGCTCTCAGACAGGCGCACAGGAGCGGCAGTTCTGCAAGCTCATTCAAGGCCGTGCCGCCGGTTACCTGATGAGGAATGCCCAGGGCCTCGAGTGCGGCCGCGTAGCGGCTCAAGCTTGATGTATTTCGAGTAACGATGAGGAAATCACCCGGCTGTGCAGTTTCAGGTTCGTGGCGCTGCGCGCGGATCGCGGAACTTTGCGGCCGGAATCGAGTGCGTGGCGCACCGTCCGCGCCACGATCTGGCCTTCATTCGCCAAGATCTCTTCCTTGTTGCCGCCGGGGGCCTTGAGAATATACAGCCCCGCAAGATCGCCGTTCCTTTCGTCGAGGCGGCCCACGTGGAGCGAAGAGTAGACCGGTGCGAACTGTGTGGCGGCTGGCGGGAAACGCCTGTTGAAGCTCTCATTGATCCACTCAACGAGCGACGAAGCCGAGCGAAAATTCGCTGTCAGCGAGACGATTGTTCCACCGCTCGCGGCGATGATCCGTTTCACCTCGTTGTAAGTGACGATGTCCGCACGCCGAAATCGGTAAATAGACTGCTTGGGGTCGCCGACGACAAAGAGCGAGCCCGGGACAGGGCGGCAGCGGCGCCAGTCCGTTTCGCCTGGATCATCGGCCGTCAAGAGCAGCATGACTTCGGCCTGAATCGGATCCGTGTCCTGAAATTCGTCGATCAACAGATGCGTGAAACGCTTACGAAAATACTGCCGGATGGCGGCGCTTTCGCGCAGGAGTCTCGCCGCCGCAAGCAGCAAATCCTGAAAATTGAGCCAACCTCCCTCCCGCCGCAGTCGATCGTACACGACAACGGCCGGCCCAGCGGCGCGCAGAACGACGCGGTATCGCGCTCGCCTCAAAGCCTGGACATAGGGTGTGGCGTGGTGCTGGCCAAATGCGATCCATCGTGCTTTCTCTGTTTCGGCTTGCGCCTTTCCGCCCGGCCATATTTTTTGCACGACCGACGGCTCTGACGCCTCGTCACGCGACGAGCTCACGAAAGGCGCCAGCACGGCCACCAGATCGGCAGGCGTTTCAAAACCAGTCTGACGCACCGCGCGAACCAGACGGCGGTATTGGGGAATGAGCCGGTCGTTGCCAGCCTCAATCGGGAGCGACGGCATGATCGAGCGGATGTGCGCGACGTAACTTCGCAGCGCGGCCAAGAGCGGTGCCGGGTCCGGTATCGCTACCTCGGGCGCAGGCCATTCCGTCACGTCCGGATAATCCGCGAACCGCTCGAACGTCGAGCCCAGCTCACCGATGTCGACGCCGAGCTCCTCGAGTTCGTTCAAAATCGGGTCTCGGGCGGTGATCAGTCGCTCGATGTGCTCTGACCAGGCCAGCCGCCGAAGCTCAGCGTCTTGCGCCTCGTCAAGCTCCGCGAAGTCAGAGTCGACCCCCGCCTCGACCGGACGCTCGCGCAGCATTCGCGCGCAAAACGAGTGGATCGTGCCGACAAATGCTCGCTCGGCATGTTTGACTGCATCATCCAGCCGGTCTTTCTCGATTCCGGACGCGCCGCGGAGTGCTTTCTCGAGCTCAACCTGCACTCGCCCCCGCAGCTCGGCCGCGGCCTTGCGAGTAAAGGTCACCGCGGCAAGGGTGCCGACCGGGCATTTACCCCGCCTGATCAGGTTGACGATCCGGGCGACCAGGCTAGTCGTCTTGCCGGTGCCAGCGGCGGCCTCGACCAGCAGATTGCGGTCGAGCTCCTGGACGATGAGATCGCGCTCAGCCTGGTCCGGGGGCGAGTCGGGGCCGCCGATGGGTAGCTCGGCTTGACGGGCTGACGGTCGTTTAGCCATTGCTGCGGAGCTCGAGGTAGGGTATCAGCTTTTCGTTTGAGACAGCCTTGAGCTTGCGATCGCTCGAACGGGCCACGCCGGCAACATCACCACAAATGCCTGCATAATCACAAAAACCGCAGTCATTGTCCGCTTGATTGGTCGCCAGGAACGCGCCGCCGGATGCGATCGCCGCCAGCCTCGCGAGCACAAGGCCGCCGTCTTCAAGCTGCTCGGGCGTGAAGTCGATCCGTTCGCCGCCGGCCTTCTCGCTGGGGAAGAAGTAGCCGAAGCGGTCGACCCGTCCGCCCGGAAAATCGCCCGAGAGGGCCTTGAGCCGGGCGCTCATCACGAGGGTGTAGAGCGCGTGCTGCACCACTCGCCCCGCCCAGAACGGCCGCGGCTCCTGGGTGTATTTCCACGTGCCCCCGGTTTTGTAGTCCCAGATTGCGAAGACATTGGGGTCTTTACCAGCAACCTGGTCAATGCGGTCGATGCGGCCGCGTACGCGGAGGGTGTGGCCATCGGGAAGCTTGATTTCGACCGGCTCGCCCGCGTCAAGCTTGCTGGCCACGCCGGCTGATCTCATGCCGATCGAAACCTCCATGAACAGCGGCCGGTTGCCCGTTTCGCGACAATATTCTTCTTCTTCATACAGGAAGATCCGCGCGGTGCGGCGAAGCTGAGCGACCTCCCGGCGAAAGACGGCTTCGCTCGGGGGCGGGATCTCGGCGCGGTAGCGTTCGATCAAAGCTTCCAGCACGTTGAGAAGTTCTGCCTCATCGCGGCTTGCTTGGGGAACGAATCCGCGCTTGACCAGGTTGCGCAGGAATCGCTCAAAGACTTCGTGCAAGAGTGAGCCTCGCGCCAGCGGGTCGAGCCAGGCGTTCGGGTCGATCACGAGCTCGTCGGGCGGCTCGAGCTCGAGGACATAGCGGAAGAAATACCGCAGCGGGCAGGCGCCGAGTGTTTCGAGCCTGCTCGCGGAGACCGCCGGCCCTTCGGGTGCTGTCATATCGAGCTCACGCCCCGGCGCTTCGATAAAGCCGTCGAAGACGGTGAAGCGGTCCGAGCTTCGCTCGCGTGCGAGCGCATATCCTCGCGCGAGATGCGGATATCGCAAACCGACCACGGCTTCGGGATCGGCCAAGTCTTCCGCACCGGTAGCGCGCCACAGCCACCATTCGGCCTCGTTCAGAGCTTGATCCGCTTCCTCAGGTGCAAATGAGATCGCAGGGCCAAGCCAGCGATTGAGAGCAGCGTGGTCGCCGTCGCGCTGGCCAGAGAGTGTTCGGAACGCAGAAAGCACGGTCGAGCTGGGAAAAGTCTCGCGGTCGTCGGCGAGGCTGTAACACGAATACGAGAGCGTGATCTTTCCGCGCAGTCTGGCAAACAGGTGCGCGACATGTTCGAGCTTTCGTGCCAGTTGGCTCGCGGCCGTGCGCAGCGCCGGCGAGAGCTTCTTGCGCTCGTCATCCAGTAATATTGGGTCTTGCATCCCGGAGCCCGGAAACCGCGCGTCATCCAAGCCGATCACGAACGTGTGCGGACGGCCGCTGTGCCCCCCTGCAAGTATGTCTGCGACATGCAACCGACCGTGGCGAGGGCCCTCGCCCCCGACCCAGACATCATCCGCGATCGAGGTCAGCCACGCGCGAAAATCAATGCGAGACGCGTCAGCCGCCGGATCAAGGGCTCGCTCGAGCGCCATGATCTGCTTGATAAGACCACGAGATGCGTACTTATCGAGCTGACTGGCCTCACGCGCGTGTTGCTCAAGAAACTCACGCGAGCTTTCCAGCATGACGACGCCGGACCGCTCGGCGCGGGCCGAGAGTTTCAGCAACCTGTCGATCAGCTCGCGAAGAATCTTGAGCTCGTTCAATCGCGCTTCCAGATTTCGACGCCTGTTATCGAGCTCGCCGTCTTCATCGCGCAGGCTCTCGGGATCGGCCGATCTCAGTCTCGCGGCTTCGGCGTGCTCGTCCAAGATCCCGAGATAGCGCTCGCGGCCGAATCCGATTTTCATGCTGGAGAGCGTTCCGGCCAGACGCGCAAAGCTCGGCATGTCGCCTTCGCGGATCGGTAGCTTTAACAGGCCTTCGCGGATCATCTGGACGAGTGCGCGCTGGGGGTAATCGTCGCGCATCCAGGCGAGCCAAGCGAAAAGAGCGCGACCGGGGCGGAATCGGCGCGCGGGAAGGCCCTCCTGAAATGTTACGGGAATATCGTCAACTTTCGACTCATCCTGTTGCAACCGTGGAAACACTTCGTAAACGAGCGGAAGGTATGTGGCCTTGTCGGTGCAGAGCAGCTCAACTTGATCGAGCGGAATGCGCTGTGCCAGACAACGGCGGAGCACAGCCCGAACCTCGTTCACTTCGCCCACGGCCCGGAACATGAACGCCGATTCATGCTTCACGGGATCGGGCGCGAGAGCGGGCGCGTGCAGCCAGCGCTGCATGCCAAGGTCCGAGCGCGATTCGCCTTCCTCTTGCGATACCGCGCCCGGCTGATCGACTGACAGACGCACCACCTGGCGCGCTGGAATCGCATCAAGCAATTCACGTTCGAGGCCGGTGAGATCGACGTCTTGGGGGACAAGCACCAGTACCGTTTCAGCCAGCGCCTTGGCATCGGTCCTCAGCCGTTCAATCGCAAAACCCAGCGCGTCGGCTCGATCGATCCACCCTCCGTCGCGCAGTGCTTCCATGTAGGCACTCGAGATTTCTGTGAGCTCGAGACCTTTGGCGGCAACCTCAAAATAATCAGGGTTCAAGTCGGCGGAGTTAAGCCCCGCACGCCGGATCGCGCTTAAAGCGTTGAAAACCACCGCAGCTAAGCGCTCGCTCGGCGGCAGCTTCCAGAGATATCCATCCGGCTTTTGCAGCCGCCGCATCACTTGTTCGACGATCAGCGTTCCTTGATGGCGCGTGATCAGCGTCTGCTTTTTGTCAGCCAGGTACGGCGCCGCCAGACTCAGTGCGAGATTCATGATCGTTTGAACATGCGCGTTGACGACGGGCTGGCCGGCCCGTGCGACGGCCGAAAGCCATTCGTGGCCGGCGCGAAGCGATGGCGCGAGCAGCCATTTCTCGTCGAGCAGATGCTCGCGGCAGACTTTGCTCAAATCCGTGATGAGAGTGTTCACCAGCATCGACTGCATTTCCGTTGAGAAACCTCAGGCCGGCACCACGCACTACAAAGCGCCGATCCGTCGAATATACTAAATGTTTCCAGTGTTTGTGTTTTGCGATTTGAGATTAGCGCGCCAGGAGACTCCCGCGATGGCGGAGACGCTCGTGACCAACCGCTGGTGGCGCCGACCGCGGGTGCGCCTGAGCCTGCGCACCTTGATGGTCATTGTCCTCGTCTTGGGCTGTGGGTTCGGCTGGGTCGTCCGGCGTGCCCACATTCAGCGCGACGCCGTAGCAACCATTGTGCAGGGCGGCGGCAGAGTCTGGTACGATTGGGAAGATCCGGTCTCTCGCGTTGGGCCTGACGGCGAATACCGAGCGAGTTATCCCCCCAGGACGAAGCACGCACCACCCGTGCCGAAGTGGCTCTTTGAGCGCCTCGGGCCGGATTACTTCGGTCGGGTAAGGCAGGTCACAGTCGGTGCCAAAGACCCCGATGCGGTGATGGTGCGCGTGGCCCAGCTCGAGGACGTCAGATCGGTTCATTTCGTGTTGGATGTCCCCGTGAGCGACGCCGGGATGAAATCAATCCGATTGATGACAGAGCTGCGGACGTTTGACACGCCGATCCGGGGAGGCAAGCTCACTGGGGCCAGTCTGGAGAACTTCAAGGGCTTGAACAATCTTCGAGTACTCCTCCTCACGAGCAAACCCGTTCTAACCGACGCCGACCTGGTTCACATCAAAGGCCTGTCCGCGCTTCAGCACCTGCAACTGTCAAGCTCGCCGCAAAATGCGATTACGGACGCCGGTGTGGCCAACTTCAGGGACATGGTTGACATGAGGAACCTGAGCATGAACGGGGCTCGGGTGACGTCGGCCGGCCTCGAACATCTGCGCGGCATGACCAAATTGCATGAGCTCTGGATACCAGGGACGCGTGTCGACGACCTGGCACCGATCCGGCACTTGACCGGCCTCAAGTTCCTCTATCTCGCGGGAACGCCGGTCACGGATGCAGGACTGGGCCCGATCGCCGGTTTCTCCTCTCTGAATACGTTGTTTCTCCGGAAGACGCCGATTACCGATGCCGGACTGAAACACATACGAGGCTTAACGAGCTTGACTCAGCTCGACCTCGGCCAGACACGGATCACGGATGCCGGACTGGCCGAGCTGGCCGGTTTGAAATCCCTGGCGAGACTTGATCTTTCAGGCACGCAGGTGAAGGAAGCGGGGCTGGCGCACCTCGCGGGACTCTCTTCTCTCATGACCTTGAACTTAAGCGAGAGCGGCGTGACCGACGCGGGGCTAGCATACCTGACCAAGCTACCGTTACTGACCACGCTGGATCTCAGCAAGACGCAGGTGACCGACGCGGGCCTGAAACATCTTGCCGGCATGAAGAGCCTCAACCGCCTCACCATCGAGGGGAGCGCGACAACCGACGCGGCGATTAACTCGCTTCAGAAGAATATGCCCCAATTGCGCATCGCCCGCCCGCCGCGACCCGTGGCCGCCCCACGGAAAAACTCATGACTTGATCGATGCCCGCGGCGCGTGCCGGCCGTTGCCTGGCTTCGCCGGCACCGCCGTTTTGCGCACCTTGCGTACTTCGTCCTCTGCCATCTGGCGCGAGCGGACGGCGAAGTCGAGAATCAACGTGAGTTCCTCCACGCTATAGCGCTCGAACAATTGCGCAGCCGAACGGCCCATCGAATCAAAGAGCGGAATGATCTTCCGCTCGATCTGCTTGAGTTTCGGCTCGATCATCACCTTCCGGCGATCGTTTGGATCCCGCGCCCGCCGCGCAAAACCGGAGCGTTCCAGGCGATCGATCACGCCGGTGATTGCGCCGGTCGTGAGCCCGGTGCGCCTGGCCAGCTCTCCGGCGGAGACCGGCCCGCTTCGCATCAAGATGCCGGCACACTTGTGGTCCGTGATGTTCATTCCCAGGCGATCGGCGATCGCCTGGTGAAACATGATCGTCACGGTGGTGGTCTCAATTGTTTCATTGATCAAAGCCGCCACGAGCGCGGCCTTGTCGCGCATGTCTCTTGACACGATTGGTAAATCCGCTTAGAAGATTATTATCTTAGTTACTAAGATACTTTTTGGGCGAGGCAATAGAGTTCCGGGTGATTGTAACGGAGGTCAGCCATGAGTGCCACTTTTGCAGCGCGGGAGCACAAGAAGGGTTACAAGGGACTGGGTATGAATGGGGCGCTGCGCGCTGGTACGCCAGCACCACCGGCAAGGGCATCGAGCAATTCAGGAACGAGGCTCGGGCCCTCGCCGTGGGCCTTCCGGAGAACGCCAGAATCCTGGAGGTCGCCCCCGGGCCGGGTTTTCTGGCGATCGAGCTCGCCCGGCTCGGCAAATTCGAGGTCACTGGCCTGGACATCAGCAAGACGCTTGTCGAGATCGCGACCGAGAACGCCCGGAAGGCGGGGGTTGCGGTCGCTTTCCGACTGGGCAACGCATCCGCCATGCCGTTTGAAGACGCCTCGTTCGATCGGATTGTGTGCCGGGCCGCCTTCAAGAACTTCAGCGAACCGGTGCGCGCGATCGAGGAGATGTATCGCGTGCTCAAATCAGGCGGCAAAGCGGCCATTTTCGACCTGCGGCGCGATGCGACTTCGCTAGAGATCGCGGCCGAAGTGGACAAAATGCAGGTGGGCTGGTTGAATTCGCTGTTCATCAAGTTGACGTTCAAGCACATGCTCTTGAAACGCGCACATTCGAAGGAGAGTTTTCAGCGGATGGCAGCCCAGACGCCTTTCAAGACGTGTACGTTCCGGGATGAATCGATCGGGCACGAAGTGTCACTTGTGAAGAGCTAAATATTACCGAGACGGCCGTCGGAGTCGCCGAACCGCGCGATGTCGCTCAGCCCCATCCGGTCGGCCATGCTCAGATAGAGATTCGTGAACGGCTTGGAGCCGTGCTTCACGTATCGCCCCGGCTGGAGGGTCCCTCCGCCCCCGCCGGCAAGAATCACCGGTAGGTTGTCGTGGGTATGTCGGTTTGCGTCGGCATTGCCGCTGCCGTAGACGATCATCGAATTCTGTAGCAGGGACTTGCCGTCCGAGTCTTTCGTGGAATGGAGCTTTTCCAGAAATCGGGCGAACTGCCGAGCGTACCACAGATCGATATCGGCGACTTTCTGGATCCACGCCGCCCGGTTCTGGTGATGGCTCAGGTCGTGATGCCCCTCGGAAATCCCGATCTGGTCGAACGAGCGGTTGCTGCCGTCGTGCGAGAGCATCAGGGTCGCCACCCGGGTCGAATCGGTCTGGAACGCCAGAATCAACATGTCGAACATGAGCTGGACGTAATCTGCGAAGTCGGGGGGGACACCCGGCGGCGTCTCGATCTGCGGGTCGCGAGCGTCACCCATTCGTTCGGCCTTTTCAATCCTGGCCTCGATCTCGCGGACTCCGACGAGATACTGGTCAAGCTTTTTTGCGTCTTCGGAGCCGAGCCGCCGCTGCATCGAGCGTGCGTCTTCGAGCGCGAAGTCGAGGACGGACCGCTGCTCCTGCCGCCGGCGCTCGAGTGCTGCCCGGCGCTCGCCGGGCTTCCCGGCACCGAAGAGACGCTCGAAGGCCAGTCGCGGGTTCGTTTCCGGAGGCATCGGCGTCGTGGGCGACCTCCAGGAGAGATTGAACTGATAAGCGCAGGAATACCCCGAATCGCAGGCGCCGGATTTCCTGCCCGAATCGCACGCCAGCTCGAGCGAGGGGAACCGCGTCAGATGGCCAACCCGCTGCGCGATCACCTGGTCGATGGAGACGCCTGCCCTGATGTCCGTAGCACTCTTCTTGAGCCGGACGCCGGTCAGGAATGTGCCGTTGCCCCGCGCGTGATCGCCGGCCCCGTCGGGGCCACCCTCCGCCGTCTTGTGGTCAAGGCCGCCGAGCACTTGGACGAAGCCCTTGAGCGGCTCGAGCGGCTGAAGTGTCTTCCTGAACTGGAAGTCCGCGCCCTCGCCGTCTGGCCACCAGGATGCCGGGATCGCACCGTTGGGAAAATAGACAAACGCTGATCGCAACGGCATTCCGCCGGCGGTCGTCGCGAGAGCGCCAGCCCCCTCCGAGGCGAGCAACCGGGGCACACCTCCAAGCGACGCGAATGCCGGCAGTGCCACCGACGCGCCCAGGCCGCGGAGGAAATAACGGCGGCTCTGCCCGTCGCGACGCCGTGACTGAGCGGGGTTGAGTTCAGCGTTCATGATCGGCTCCCTTGTTGAGCGGTTCGGTCGAGAGTCCCGCACTCTGGCCCAGCAGTTCCGTGGCATCCTTATCCAGTTTGGCCGATCGCCGGCGCTTCTGGAATGGGGTGGATTCAATGATCCCCGCGATCAGGGCCCTGGCGTGGCCGTCCACGCCCTCAATCCTGTCGACGATTGAATCCACGGACCCAACGTCATACGATTCGAGGCCGCGGCCGAGGGCGTAGGTCAGCAGCTTCTCGGTGAGGCAACGGTAGAATTCACGGCGGTGCCGGTTGACCAGGATCTTTTTCAGCTCCTTGATTTCCGCGAACGGTTCTCCCGAGATCAGCTTGCCGGAGGCGTCGATCGGGTCGGCCCGCTCCTTGTCGCGCCATCGGCCGAGAGCATTGAAATTCTCGAGCGCCAGCCCGAGAGGGTCCATCCGGGCGTGACACGCTGCGCACGAAGCCACGCTGCGGTGCAGAACCATCGACTCGCGCACGGTCGGCGTTCGCCCGGCGATTTTTTTGCCGGAGTCTTCGAGCGCGGGAATATTCGGCGGCGGGGGTGCCGGCGGCGAGCCCAGGATGTTCTCGAGGATGTAGAGGCCGCGTTTCACGGGCGAGGTCCGGTCGGGGTTCGACGTGACGGCGAGGACGGTGCCCTGCGTCAAGATACCGCCGCGAGCACTGCCGGCGGGCAGTTTCACGAGCCCGATCGCATCGCCCTGAACGCCTTCGATACCGTAGTGCTTCGCGAGCCGCGCGTTCAGGAACGCGTAATCGCTGTCGAGCAGCTCAAGGAGCGGCCGATCCTGCCGGACGACGTGCTCGAAATACATCTCGGTTTCCCGCCGCATGGCCCTGCGCAAATCGCCGGTCAGCTCGAATTCCCGGAAACGGCGGAACGAGCCGAAGAATGCAGTGCGGGCCTGCTGCAGCTCCTTCTTCTCGGCCTCGCTCAGCTTTTCGGGCGGCTTGCGGGTCAGCTCGCGGAACCGGGCGCGACGCTTCTCCGCCTCGGGGTCCGGCACCTGATCGCGAGAGATCACCGCGAAGGTATTGATGATCACCGACTCGATGTCGCGGGCCTGGAGCCACTGGCCCACAAAGTTGCGGATGAATTCCGCCGAGCGCGAGTCGGCGAGCATCCGGTCGACCTGCGCCCGAAGGTTCGCGCGCAGCTTGTGCTCTGCGGCCAGCCGCATCAGCTCGGCGTCGGGCATCGACGACCACAAGAAGTAGGAGAGCCGCGATGCCAGGGCGTATTCGTCGACGAACGGATACCGGGCCGAGCTTCCCGGCTCGGCATCCTCCTCACGGAAGAGGAACCGGGGCGAAGTCAGCACCGCCGCCATCGCCTGCGCCACACCCCCCTCGAACGTTTGCCCATCACGAGCCGAGACCGCTTCGGCCAGGGCCGCCAGACGGTCTTTCGTGGCATCATCGACGGGGCGCCGAAACGCCCGCTCGGCAAACCGGGCAAGGATCTCGCGAGCGTAGAGTCTGCGCGCCACGGGGTCGTGGGGAACCTCTCGCGGGAAGAAACGGGCGTAATCAGCCGGACGAACCCAGTACCGCTCGTCCTTCGGCCCGCGGAGGGTCACCGACTCGATGCGGACCGCCAGCGATCGAACCCGATTCTCACCGGGCGCCAGCGGCTGGACCTCCACCGCGAGCGTGTGCGGCGCGGCCTTCCACTCGCGATCAAATTCGAAGCGGAACGGCTTGTTGTCCTGTCGCAAGAAATCGCGGCGAAGAGCTCCTCACCATCGGCGAGGAACAGAACGCGGCACCGGTTCTGATCGTTTTGACCGTCGACGTATTTCTCGGTCGCCTTCAAGTCAAGTAGCAGTCTGTATCGACCCTCATGCTCGATCGTGACGGTCGACGTGGCTTTCGAAGGCTCGTAATAGGACAGCGAAATCCCCCCGGAGTCGTCTTTCGAGCCCCCGGCTTTCTGGAAACTCGAGCCCGGGATCACCCGCTCCGCCACAACTCTCGAGACCACGGGCACGGCCCGGCTGATGATCGTGTTGGCCGCGCTCAAGTACTTTTCGAGCAGCAACGGCGAAACCGTCAGCACGTCGCCGTTATTGTCGAACCCATTGCCGGTGTCATCCGGTGGGAACTCGTTGGTCGTGTCGTAGTCCACGCCGAGCAGGTCGCGGATCGTGTTCCGATACTCGACCCGGTTGAGCCGGCGGACCGTGACCCGGCCTGGATCAGGGTCGTTAGGGTCGATCCCGAGCGCCCCCGCTTGATCCAATCCTCGAGCAACCGGCGCTCGTCAGCCGATGGCTGCGGTTTATCGGCCGGTGGCATGATCCCGGACCGGACATTCTTGAGCACGGCGTGCCACAACTGTGGGGCATTCAGAGCGGCCTTCGCATCCGCGAACCCGTCGAGCGCCACCCCCCCTTCTTCGCACCGAGGCCGTGGCAGCCATAGCAGTATTGCTCGAGAAGCGGCTGGATGTTTTCCGAATAACGGGCCAGCACCGGGTAATCGGCGGCCGAACCTCGAGAGCCCAGCGTACACCAAATGAGCATGAAGGCAGCGATGCCCGCAACCCAGTACGAGGGGAGCGTACAGGTCTCCCGGCAGGTGGACCTGTTCCGCGAAACACTCAGCTCATTGCTGATCGTGGGGACCATTGGCTGATCCATCGGTCCGGGCGGCGGGCCACATGAGTGGCAAGTGGGAATTCAACGACAACGCAGGCAGGGCTTGATGAACGGACGTTTAGAAGAGAGCGTGACGTCCTTGTCACTATATTGACCGAAACGGGCAATGCGCCGCCACCCCCTGGCCGGGAATTCCGCGCGCATGGAGGGAACAAACGCTCCAGGCAACGATCAACGCCCCGAAAGCGCCCGCAACACCGTCGCCGATTCTCCAGGAAGCTCGACGACCAGTCCCCGATCGTCCAGTCGCGCAGATCCGGACCCATACACCGCTTCCACCCCCGAGGCCCCCTTGATTCTCTCGGCCGGAATCCGCACGGTGGCGGGCCCGCCCGCCAGGTTCAGGACGACGACCATGCGCTCGTCGCCCAGCTCGCGGAGATAAGCATACGTTGTATCTGTGACGCTCAAGTCCACCAGCTTACCGCGGCGCAGGGCGGGGCTTGATCGGCGCAACCGCAGGAGCGTTACCCACGTCTCGAACGTGCTTTGCTCGACCGCGGTGCGGCCCGAGGGCTCGAAGGCGTTTCGCTCGTCGCCGGGGAAGCCGCCTGGGAAATCCCGACGGTCGTCCATGTGGCCGGGGATGCCGAGCTCGTCGCCCCACGACATCTGCGGAACGCCACGCGACGTGAGGAGAAACGTGATCGCCACCCGGTAACGTGCGGGCGTCACGCCCGGTAAGCCCGCGAGGCGCAACGTGTCGTGGTTGTCCAGGAATGTAACCAGGCGATCGGGCCGATCGTAAAGGCTGTCACGCGCCAGGACCTGGGCCAGCCGGGAAACAGGCAGCCTGCCGCCGAAGACCTGTACGATCGCTAGATTCAACGGAAAATCGAACACCCAGCCGACACCGGGGTCGATGCCATCCCACCCGGTACGGCCGCCCTGGAAGAAGGAAAGCTGGGCCGGATCCGTCACCCACGCCTCGCCGACGACGGAGAGCCCTGGCCTGGCCGCTTCGCGCTCGCGGCTCCAGTCTCGCCAGAACGTGCGCTCGACCAGCGGATACGTGTCGAGCCGGAGCACGTCGGCCTCGCATCGAACCGCCCACCAGATGCTCTGCTGCATCGCATATCGTCGGACGCGTGGATCCTGCGTATTCAGATCAGGAAGGATGCCGAAGAACCACCCGTCGGTGACCCCGCGGCGCTCTGCCTCGCCGGCGTGGGGATTGACCAGTACGTCATATCGAAAGGTGCACGAAGGCGGATGGGCGAGCGAGCCGTGGAACCAGCGATCGAATGGCGGTGACTTCAGCCAGTGGTGCCGCGGGCCCGTGTAGCCGAGGATCTGGTCCTGAACGATCTTCATGCCCAGCCGGTGGATCTCCGCGACGAGCTTCTGATATTCCTCAAGCGTGCCAAACCGGCGATTCGTGCTGTAAAAGTCAACAGGGGCGTAGCCGTGATACTCGGCCATCCGGCGCATCGCTGGCTGGCCATTCGGCTGCGCGGGCCCTCCGGACGGAAAGACCAGCCAGTGCGAGTCGGGCCCGTAGATCGGTGTGAGCCAGATGGCTGTGACGCCGAGATCCTTCAGGTATGGCAGCCGTTGCCTGATACCCTCGAAGTCGCCGCCGTGGTAGGCGTCGGCCGATTTGCGGTCGAGCATCCGGTCACCGCCGTCGACTTCGTTGTTCGACAAGTCGCCGTCGGCAAACCGATCTGGCATGATCAGGTAGATGACGTCATCGAGCCCGAAAGGGTCAGGTTTGCGGGCGGGCTGGGTATGGAGGGCCCACGGGACCCGGAATGCTCGCCCTTTCGAGTTCACCAAGACCTGAAGGTCAGCGGCGCCCGAGCCGGCAGGAATCGTAAGCTCGGCCAACAAGGCCCTGCCGCCTGGATCATGTTGCACTTCTCGCACCGATAACGACCCGCCTTCCATCGCGACCGCCGCTCCATTCAGACCGCGGCCTTCGATCAATAGACTGATTCGTTGCGGCTGCTTCGACGTCCACCAGGAAGGCGGCTCGATGCGATCGACCGCCGTGTCCTCTTCGGCCAGGCGGGCGACCATGCTCTGGAACAATATCAGTGACAGAAGGATGTGGCCCATCAGTTCACTCGGTCGATCGGAAGATGGAAGACGGTTCAACCTTCCTTGAGCGCCTTGGTCGATCGCAGCGACTTCCCGCAGAACGCGCGCGAAGTCCGGGCGATTTCGCAGCGGGTCGTAAACGCGCGAATTCGTAAGTTCACTCCGATCCCGAAATCCGGATCGGACGGCTGTCTGTAGCGCAGCGATCGCTCGATCGGCATACGATCGCGCGAGTTTCTCGAGTTCAGCCGGGGGCGAGCCGTGATCGTCACGGCACAGCGCGACGCATCGGCACAAAAATCCGGCCGATTCGCGTGCTTCTTCGAATCCGCGCGGCTCGATCGCCTGAAGAGCAGAGACGGCCTCGGCCGCGGCTCGATGGTCCATCTGGTCGAGCTCGAGCGTGCAGAGGCTCCAGTACGCGTTGCTGGCCGCCTGTCGATGGAGTGCGTCGAGCAGGTTGTCGCGATGGACGGCGGCGAGCAGGGGGGCGGCCTGGCGCAAGCGACAGGGCTTCCGCGCCTCGCCCACGCCCGCGCAACAGATCGGCGAGATTATGCAGCGCCCGGCCGCGGCCAAACCGGTATGCAAGGACGCCGGGATGTTCGTTCAGCAGCTTCGACTGGCACGAGACCTCTTTCCGCGCGTACTCCTCGGCCTCGGCGAACGCACTGGCACGCAGGCACTCTTCCGCCAATTTGCCGTAGCTCGTCGCGAGTTTTTCAACGTAGAGGGGCTCATCGGGCGAGCGGGCCGCGAGCGCTTCGCGGATGGCAACGGCGCGGGCGATCAGCTCGCGGCACTGCGCCCTACTGCCCGTATCCCCACCAGTCACCTCGGCCTGGTGTTCGATGAGCGTTGCCAAAAGGTCCTGATAACGGGCGGTCGAGGGATAAAGGGCGGTCAGACGCTCGGCGAGTGCGCGAGCCTCGCCAAGCGTGCGCTGCGCGGCGGCCGGCTGGTCGGTCGCAGAGTATGTCCGGGCCTGGTTACGGCGCAGTGAAATCAAGAGCTCCAGGTCGTCTGCGGCGGGCGAAGATGCTCCGATCAACTCTTGCTGGTACGAGGCGGCACTCTCGAACTGCTCAAGCGCGAGAGCCCCGCGGTCCGTGCGGAGGAACAACAGTCCGAGCTGATTCTTGATCAACACCCGCTCGCGATCGATTCGTTCGTCAGAAGGAACGTTGCGAATGCGAGTTTCGCAAGCGGCATCGCCACGCCAGAGGGTCTTGTCGGCTTCCTCCCAGCGGCCCGCATCGCTCAAGAGCGAGCCATGGCGCGCCAGACATCTCGCCAGGTACCAGCGAACTGTCGAATCAGCCTGGTTGTCGCCGAGCAACCGCGCCCATATAGGAATTGCCTTCCGGAAAAACATGTCAGCCTGGTCGCGGCGGTCGGTGGCCGATTGAATCAGAGCCATCGTCTCGAGCGCAGCGGCTTGCTCGAAGCGAATCCGGGGATCGCCAGAACGCATCGCGAGCGAATCGAGGATCTCGATCGCGCGCCCGCACTCGCGCTCCGCTTCGGCCAGTTGCGAGCGCTCGAGGCAAGTCTCCGCTGAGCGGAGGCTCGCGACCGCGGTCGCGAGCACGGCCGGTGAGCCGGCATCGCCGCGAACCAGCCAGGCCGCGACCACGAAGGCCGCGAGCATCGCCGGCACGAGCGTCGCGATCTTGTGGCGACGCATCCAGTCAAACAGCATCAAACGCTTCATGGCCGGCGACGGATTGACTCCCTGGCGCGATGCGTTCCCGCCCGGATCAGGTCACGATCCGGCGACTTCGTACTTCTTGAACCACGCGAGCATTCGCTTCCAGCCGTCCTCAGCCTGAGTCTTGCGGTAATTTTCTCTGTAATCGGCGAAAAACGCGTGGGGTGTGTCAGGGTAGAGCACGATTTCGGATGGCTTGCCGGCCTCTTTGAGGGCCGTGCGCATCTTCTCGACAGAAGCAACCGGGATGCTTCCGTCGGCTTCACCGTAGAGCCCAAGCACGGGCGCCTTGAGCGAATCGACAAGATCGATGGGATACTTGGGGCGCAGCTCGTCACCTTTCTCGACCAATCGGCCGTACCAGGCCACGCCCGCTTTGAGGCCCGGGTTGTGTGCGGAATAAAGCCAAACGATTCGGCCTCCCCAGCAGAATCCGGTGATTGCGAGCTTGGCGGTGTCGGCCTTGCCGCCCGCCTTGGCCCAGGCGACGGCGGCGTCCAGGTCAGACATCACCTGTGCGTCGGGCACCTTGTTCACAATCTTGAGGATGTCAGGAAACGCCTTCAGCTTGGAAACATCCCCCTGGCGAGCGTACATCTCCGGTGCCACCGCGAAGTATCCGAGCTTCGCCAGCCGCCGGCAGATGTCCTTGATGTGTTCGTGAACGCCGAAGATCTCTTGCACCACGAGCACGACCGGGAACGGTCCTCCCGATGCCGGCAGTGCCCGATAGGCGGGGATTTCGCCGTCGGTCACCGGTATCTTCACCTCGCCGGCCGTGAGCCCCTGGGTATCCGTCGTGATGGTTTGCGCCGAGACCGGCTGCGTGGCCACGGCGAATCCGGCTGCGAGCGAAGTCATCACAAATCCGCGTCGCGTCACGTCATTCTCAAGTAGCGCGCTCGATTTTGCGTTGCTCATCGATCAAAATCTCCCTCATGGTGGTTGTGCTGGTCATCAACCTTGGCACACACGTCACTTTAGCAACCGTCCTGATTTTCGTGCATTGATCATAGCGAAGCGATGGGCGCCGGTCGATGATTCGTCAGTCACCTCACTCGACAACAACGTCGATCGTGAGGCTGCCGTAGTGAATGGCTTGACCTTTATCGTTAACGGCATCAATCGGGTTGATGATCGCCGTGACTCTGCCAGGAAAGTTACTCTTTGGGATCGTCAAGTGGTATTCGCGGAACTCAATGCCGTCCTTTATCGCGTCGAAGACCTCCCCTGTAATCGGGCACGGCGCAGACCACTGGCGATAGCGTGCCTGACCCGAATCCGGGACAACAGTGAGCCAAATCCAATCCACGTCGTGAGGGACCTCTCGTTCCTGGCTCTCGAGCTTGAGCTTTACGTAACGGATTTGCCTTGCGATTGAGTCCCGCTCCGAGCGGGTCAACCCCCATTTCGCGGATTGAGTGCGCAAGTCGGCAAGAGCAGCCTTGAAGTCCTGCTCTGCCGCTCGTCGCTCCTTCTCGAGCACCACAGGATCGGCAGTACGAAATATCCTGCCGCGGATGACCATTCCGCCGGCTGCCTCCTCCATCTTACACGATGTAACATTGATGATTTGCGTCGAAGTGGTCTCTTCGATCCCCTTTCGATACTCCTGTTTCTTTGCAACCTCGGGCTGCGCTTCGCTGGGAATTTCCGGCAAGAGAAAAGCCGGATGCAGAATGAACGGGGCCATCAACAGGCAGGCAGCATTCTTCATGGGAGTCGCTCCGATTGTCGCAACCACGCTCGCTCCGCATACCGGTAATGATGGCCCGGCGAGGGAGGTTACGTCAAATGTCAAACCCCTCGGCTTGCTTCCGACGAATTCGTTCGTCAAGATAGAGAATATGACGGCCGGGCAAGACGGCGAAGCTTTACGCAATCGAGCCAGGCGACTTCAAGGATGGCCGGGCGAGCCGCCGGGACCACACGAACCACAACAGGTTTCCACTTCAAGGGATCCTTCAATAACGCGTGACGGCTGACGGCGCATGAGCGTGACTGTTGCCGGACGTTACTGATCGATCGAGGAGCGCTTTATGATTCGCACCATCGCATCGGGATGGGCTACGGCGATCGTCGCCATGCTCATCGCGGCCGACCTGCCTGCGCAGGAGTCTCGGCCGGAGGGCGTCGATTTCGAGTCCGTGATCAACGCAGCGAGGGCCGGTGGACCAAACCGCGGGAGGCCGACCCAGTTCCGCGACTTCAACGAAGTGACGCGGGGGGCCGAGAAGATCGACGGCCTGTTCACCCTGCACAAGACCGGCGAGCATCTCTACGCCGAGATCCGGCCCGACCAGTTCAACCAGACGCTGCTGGTGCCGATCACGATCGCCCGCGGACTCGCGTCGGCCGGCGTGCCCGTCGGCGACGACGAAACCGTGCTGATCTTCCGCCGCGTCGGTGACCGCGTGCAGCTCGTGAGACGCAACTCCCACTTCACCGCGCCCGGCGGCACTCCAATCGACAAGTCGGTGAAGCAGAATTACACCGACTCGATCCTGATGGCGCTGCCGATCATCTCGATGAACCCGATGAAGGGCTCGGTCCTGATCGACTTCTCCGATATCTTCATGACCGATTTCGCCCAGCTCAACCTGGGCATGATCGATCGCAGCCGTAGTCAGTGGACCAAGGTCAAGGGTTTTCATGACAACATGGAGCTCGAGCTCGAGACGACGTTCGCAGGCGCCGGCACGCGAATGGGTCGTGGAAGTTCCGGCGGCGTGGCCGACGGCCGCGGCATCACCGTGGTCATTCACTACAGCGTGATGAAGACGCCTGATTTCGGCTACCGGACGCGAATGGCCGATGACCGGGTCGGCCACTTCTTGAGCGCGACCAAGGATTTCGGCAGCACCGACGCCGATTCCAACTTCGTTCGTATGATCAATCGCTGGCGCCTCGAGAAGGCGAACCCATCCGCCAAGCTCTCGCCTCCGCGCAAGCAGATCGTCTGGTATGTGGAAGACAATGTGCCGCTCGAATATCGGCCCTACGTCGAGGAAGGTATTCGTGAGTGGAACAAGGCATTCGAGAAAATCGGCTTCAAGGATGCCATCGCCGTGCGCTGGGAAGAGGCAGGCCGCGACGACTTCGACCCTGAAGACACGCACTACTGCACGTTTCGCTGGGTCACCAATGACTCCGGCGGGGCGATGTCGTGCTTGCGGGCGAACCCCTTGACCGGCGAGATGATCGACGGCGACGTCGTCTTCGACGCCGGCTTCATCCGCTACTGGAAGCAGGCGTACGCACTGCTCGTGGGCCACACCACCGCCCCGAACGGACTGCTTCAGACGGAGCCTCTGGCGATCGGCGAGGTCATCAGCCCGATCCTGGCCTCGAAACTCGGTTACGGCTTGCCGCAGTCGAACACGCTTCTCGGTATCGATGCGCTCGGCCAGAACCCAGCCCGGATGGTGCCCGAGCTCCGGCCGGCTGAGCAGGACTCGGTCGTCTGGGACGTGACCAAGAACTTCGCCCGGGGAACCCGTGGGTTCTGCCAGTTCAATGGCGGTTTTCAGCGCGACTTCGGTCTGGCCGCGATCGCGATGACCGACGGCAAGGGACCCGACAAACCCGGCCCGGAGAAACCCGGCCCCGACAAGGCAGGCCCCAAGAAGCCCGAACCCAAGAACGAGCTCCCCGAAGAATTCATCGGACAGGCCATCAAGCACATCACGATGCACGAAGTTGGCCATTCGCTCGGGCTCCGGCACAACTTCAAGGCCAGCACCATGCTGACCGCCGACCAGTTGAACGACACGTCGATCACCAGGGTGAAGGGCCTGGTGGGCAGCGTGATGGATTACAGCCCGATCAATATCGCCCCCAAAGGCAAGAAGCAGGGCGACTTCTATTCGACGACGATCGGTCCATACGACTACTGGGCGATCGAATATGCCTACAAACCGATCATGGGCGACGAGGCTGCCGAGCTCAAGAAGATCGCCGCCCGCGCGCCCGAGCACGACCTCATTTACGCGACCGACGAAGACTCGTTCTTGAACGACGACCCTTACGTCAACCGCTGGGACCTGGGATCTGACCCCTGCGAATTCGGCAAGGAGCGCATCGCGCTGGCCTCCGGATTGCTCAAGGACCTGGATGCCCGCGTGGTCGCCGACGGCGAATCGTGGGCGAGAACTCGCCGCGCGTTCGCGATTCTACTGGAGCAGTGGGGCGACGGTGCCGTCCTGGCATCGCAGTATATCGGAGGTCAATCGGTCTCTCGTGATCACAAGGCCGACAAAGACGCCCGCGACCCGATCGTTCCTGTCGCAGGCGCCGAGCAGCGCGACTGCTTGAAGTTCCTGAGTGACTCGATCCTCGCCGATTCGGCCTTCCAGTTCTCTCCGGCTTTGCTCCGCCGGCTCGGAACCGAGCGGTGGATGCACTGGGGCTCCCAAGGCTTTTTTGGCTCGGGGGTGGATATCTCCGTGCTCGAGCGAATTCTCGCCATCCAGAAGATCGTGCTGGGCCACTGCTTGAGCCCGGCCACGCTCGCGAGGCTCGAGAATCAGCAGCTTCAGTCCGATCCCGGCTCGAGTCCGCTACGGATGGAGGAAGTCTTCCGTTCGCTCACCGACGGCATCTTTTCCGATCTCGATCGCCTGTCCAAACCGGCGACAGACAAGTCGGGTAAGGTCGCGCTCTCGACCATCCGGCGAAATCTCGAGCGGGAATACCTGCGCCGGCTGAGCAACATGGTCCTGGGAAGCAACGCCGGCTCTTCCGGCGATCTCTACGGCTACGTCGTCTTCGTGCGAGGAGGAAACGCGGGACCGCCGGCCGACGCCAGAGCGCTCGCGCGGCTTCACCTCAAGGAAATCGCCGGCCGCATGTCGCGCGTGCTCGAGAGCGGCAATTCGACCATCGACGACACCACCCGCGCGCATCTGGAAGAGAGCCGCCATCGGATCGCCAAGGTCCTCGAGGCCAACCTCGACGCCCGCGAGCCATGAAAACACTTACGTCAGGCTAGGGCCTGACAATTGAGTAGGTCAGGCTTCAGCCTGACGTGTAACCGCGGAAGTAAACGCGTCACACGTTTGACCCAGACGTCAGGCCAAAGCCTGACCTACGATAGAGGTTGCCCAACATGGAGAGCGTACGACTGTTAACCGCATTCGCGGTGGCCGCTGGGCTCGTCGGTGCCGCGCTGGCCTCTGCCCCCCAAAAGGAGCAAGGCCCCACTCGCCCCCGCCCCGGGCTCACCGCGCAGCAGACAAAAGAGGCCTTGAGCCTCGCCAAAACGGCGATGACCGAGCTGCGCAAGAAGACCGAGGGCGCAACCGAGCCGACCGCCGACCGCCGCGAGTACATCGTCAGTGTCGAGCTGCTCGCGACCCCTGGCGACGAGAAGAAACGAGCGAGCGAAGAGAACCCCGGCGACGACCAGGGCAAGGCCCGGCCCGAGCCCGAGAAGAAGGAAGATGAAACGGCAAAGGACGAGGAAAAGACAAAACCCGGCGAAAAGCCGCCCGGTCCGCTGGCGGTCGTAACCTGGTACCGCTACTTCGACGACATCACCGTCTTTTCCACGGTCGATCTCGGCAAAGGCAAAGTGGTCGCGGTTGAGGCCCTCCAGCACGTGCGCACGCCGCTTTCAAACGACGAATTCACCGAAGCACAGCAGCTTGCCGCGAGCAGAGCGACGAGGTGAAACAGCTCCATGAGCGGTTTGGCAAGCAGCTCTCTGCCTATCCGCAGTTCAGCCAGTTCGCCAATCCGGATGACCCGAGGGTCAACCGCGTTGTGCACCTGATCTATCGCGTTGGCAAGCGCGACCTGAGCTATCCGCGTCCCGAAGTCAACTTGACGACCCGCAAGGTCGAAGTACCGCGTCCGGAAGTCGAAGACGAGCCCGTGCAGAAGACCAAGACGCGCCGGCCTGCCGAATAAATAAATCCAACGAGGGTGCCGCATGCATTTGCCGCCGATTCGCGCCGGACGCTCGCCCTGTTCCTGGTCGCTTGCGCCGCGTCGCCTGCCTTCGGACAGCGTTTCTTCGAGCAGACCTTGCCCGACCCCCCCGCGCAGGAGGTAACCGCCGAGTTCCTCGTCAGCGAGTCCGGCGGGCAAGACCCGCGCAAAGGAACGGCCTGGAAGGTCCAGTACACGCGCGGCCTGCACAAGGGGCTCTACATCACCGGGGCATGGTTCAAGCGCGACCTGGCCGAAGAGTGGATCAAGATCATCAAGGACGCACGTGTGGCCGAGCTGTTTGTGCCCTATCACGTGCTGGGCAGACCCCGCTTTTACGACCTGACGAGCTTCTCGTTCCCGCTGGCCGAGGTGAAGGCCGAAGACGCCGGACCATTCGGCACCCTGATGCCGCCCTTCCAGGGCGACTCGTTTGCCACAGTGGTGAAGGAGATGCGCGACCGTGGCATCGCCTGGAAGGACCACGCTCACGGCGTGCGCCGCGGCAAGGAGCTGGTGCTCTGGGCTGCGCTCGAAGCCGGCAACTACATGTATATCCTGTCCTATTCGTTTCACGACGACGGCACGATCGCGTTTCGCGTGGGTGCCACTGGCCAGAACCTGCCCGGCCGCCGCACCGAAGCGCACGTGCACAGCGCCCACTGGCGCATCGACATCGATCTGGTCGACGGCAACAAGAATTCGGCAATGTTGATGCGTCACGTCGAAGACTCGGTCCGCCTTGAATTCCGTCGACCAGAAGGAGCCGTTCAACGGCGGGCTCGAGGGGGGCGTCGACTGGGTGCCCAGCGAGTTCACGATGATCCGGGTCGAATCCGAGAAGCGAAACGCCCGCGGCGAAAACATCGCCTACGACCTGATGCCGGTCCGCCAGGGCTCGCCGCGGCACCAGGAAGAGTTCACGCATCACGATCTCTGGGTGAGCAAATCGCACCCGGAAAAGCCCACCGAGTTCCTCTTCGCCAACTTGCCCAACATCGTCAAGGATGAAGAGGTGGTCGAGCAAACGGATATAGTGCTCTGGTGCAACTCGGCCGTGCACCACGAGCCACGCCACGAGGATGGTAAACCGAACTCCGCTCCCCGTCTCTGGTCGTTTGACGACGCCTGGGAGGGCTCGGCGATCGTGATGTGGAGCGGGTTTGATCTGAAACCGCGGAACTTGTTCGACCGCACGCCGTTCTACCCGTACACGCCGGCACCGGTTCGACCGATTGCGAGTCAGCCCTCGACAACGCGCGGGACGGGTGAAGAGTCGCAGCCGGGGTCCACCGCGGCGGAGCCGCCCGGCGCCAACCGCCAGCCTGAACGGCGGAAGTGAGGGCATTTGCGGCCGCGAATCTTGACCGACGCCTCGCACAAGATATGAGAGTCTAAGCGGGTTGCTCAGACGAGGACGGCCCCCATGACTCCCGCCGACCGCAATCTGCTCTTCGGCACCCTGGCGGTGCAGATGCATTTCGTCTCGCGCGACGCCCTGATCGCGGCGATGCACGCCTGGGTCCTCGACCGATCCAGATCGCTCGCCCAGATCCTCGTCGAACACCACGCCCTCTCGCCCGCACGGCAATCCCTCCTCGAGCAACTTGTCGACGAACACCTTGCGGCTCATGACGGCAGCCTGGAGCAAAGCCTGGCCGCCGCCGGTGGAGTCGTGCCGGTCCGATCCGGTCTGCAAGAGATCGCCGATCCCGAGATACTCGCCACTGTGGATCGCCTCCTCCCCGTCCGTGACCCCCAGGCACCGGAAGCCGAGCCCACGATGGATTTTGACCGGGCCGCCACTGCCGGCACGGCACACTCACGCTTCGCCATCCTCCGTCCGCATGCCAAGGGCGGCCTGGGTCAGGTCTCCGTGGCGCTCGACTCCGAGCTCATTCGCGAGGTCGCGCTCAAGGAAATCCAGCCGGAACGCGCCGACGACCCGGTCAGTCGCACCCGCTTCTTGCTCGAAGCCGAGATCACCGGGCGGCTCGAGCATCCCGGCGTCGTCCCGGTCTACGGGCTGGGCTGCGACGCGCCGAGGCCGCCCTTTTTATGCGATGCGGTTGGTCAAGGGTGATACCCTGAAAGAGGCCATCGATCGCTTCCACGCGGGCGCGGGTACAACCATCACCGACCCGAGACGCTGGAACCTGGAGTTGCGGCAGCTCCTGAACAGGTTCCTCGTCGTGTGCAACGTGATGGACTACGCGCACAGCCGCGGCGTGATCCACCGCGATATCAAGCCAGCCAACATCCTGCTCGGGCCGTACGGCGAGACGCTCGTTGTCGACTGGGGCCTGGCCAAGGTCGTTGGCCGCGGCGAAGAAATCTCCGGCTCGGGCGCAGCCGAGCCGACGTTGCAGCCGAGATCAAAGTCGATGTCGAGCTCGAGCGAGACCTTGCCCGGCACTGCCCTCGGTACCCCCGCCTACATGAGCCCCGAGCAGTCCGAGGGTCGTCTGGAGCAAGTTGGTCCGCTGAGCGACGTCTACAGCCTGGGAGCCACGCTCTACTGCCTGTTGACCGGAAAACCGCCGATCGAGGAGACGGATGTCGGCACCGCGCTCCGCCGGGTGCAACGCGGTGATTTTCCGCCGCCGCGGGCGATAAAACCTGGCACACCCCAACCGCTCGAAGCAATTGCCTTGAAGGCGATGGCTTTGAAGCCCGAGGAGCGGTATGCCTCGCCCCGCGCACTTGCCGACGACCTCGAGCGCTGGCTGGCCGACGAGCCCGTCGCGGTGATTCGCGAGCCGCTCGCAACACGCCTCTCCCGGTGGGCCCGAAGACACCGGACGCTCGCGGCGGGCATCGGCGCCTTGCTCGTCACGGCGGTCGTGGCGCTGGCCATAAGCACCGCCTTGATCGGTCGCGAGCAAGCCGCTACCGAGCGGCAGCGGGCCCGTGCCGCCCTCGCGGCCGAAACCCTGCGCCGGGAGGACTACATTCACCGCATCAACCTGGCCGCTCGCGAAATGTCTGTCGACAACCTGCGCCGGGCCCTGGAGCTCCTCGGCGATTGCCCGGTCGATCTGCGCGACTGGGAATGGGACTACCTCGCGCGCCTCTGCCGCGTCGAACCACCCGTCTTCAGAACGACGGCCGAGGTCCACGGCATCGCGTTCCGCCCCGACGGCGAGCAGATCGCCGCTGCATGCGAAGACGGCACAGTGAAGCTCCTGGACTCCACGACTGGAATGCTGGTCCAGACGCTCCCCGGACGCAAGGCCCCGGTGTTCGCCGTGGCATTCAGCCCCGACGGCCGTCATCTCGCCGTCGCAAGCGAGGACCGAACGATCCGGCTTTGCGACCTGGCGACCGGCCACGATGTGTTCATTCGCGGCGGGCAGATGGGCGAGTCCGCGGGACTTGCATACAGCGTCGCGTTCAGCCCCGATGGCCGGCAGCTCATAGCCGGCAGCGACACGGCCGGCAGCGAAGTCGGCCTCGCGATCATATGGAACGTGGCCGACGGCACCGAGGTTTGCCGGCTCCCTGGCCACGAGAAAGCGGCTGAATGCGTGGCGTTCAGCCCCGACGGCCGGCTCGTGGCGACGGGAAGCTGGGCGGGCGTCCTCAGGATCTGGGATGCTCGCTCGGGCCAGCTCCTCCGCACCGTCCCCGCCCACGGCCAGGATCGGATCAGTGCCGTCGCATTCCACCCCGACGGCCGGTCGCTCGCCACGGCCAGTTACGACCGCACCGTGAAAATCTGGGATGCAGCCACCGGCGATCCAGTCAGAACCCTGAAAGGACACGCCGGCTTCGTCGCGGGCCTGGCCTTCAGCCGCGAAGGGCGGCGCCTCGCTTCCATCGGCGGCGAAGATAAGACCGTCAAGATCTGGGACCCGATGACCGGTCGAGAGACTCCTGAACCTCCGTGGGCATACCGACACGTGCACGTGCGTGGTCTTCAGCCCGGACGGACAGCGGCTCGCATCAGCCAGCAACGACCGCAACATACGTGGCCTTCGACCCACGCCGGCGGTGGCTTGCCTCGGCAGGAGAAGACACGACAATCAGGCTATGGGACACGACAGCCTCCCCCTGGGAGCTGAGCCACACCATGCGAGGACACGCCGGTTTCGTGATGACCCTGGCGTTCAGCCCCGACGGCACCCGCCTGGTATCAGGAAGTCGAGATCACACGATCAAGGTCTGGGACCTCGCCCGGCTCCCAGAACACCCCTGAGGCGTGAGCGGGAGAATCATTCATGACCGGCCCCGACGCGGCACCTTCCAAACGCGAGATCCCGACCCAGGTGGGTGATCCCGACCTCACGGCGGCCAGATCAGAGCCCGGCCTGGAATCAACTCTCGACGGAAAAGACCGTTTGGCCTTTTCTGTGGGCACCACAATCGAGGCTGGCGGGCGGTACCGCGTGCTGCATCCTCACGCCCAGGGAGGCCTTGGCGTCGTGTTCGTCGCGCTCGATACCGAGCTCAATCGCGAGGTCGCGCTCAAGCAGATCCTTGATCGCCACGCCGACGATCGAACCAGCCGAGCCCGGTTTCTGCTCGAGGCCGAGGTCACCGGCGGCCTCGAACACCCCGGGATTGTCCCGGTCTACGGGATGGGCGTCTACGAGAACGGGCGTCCCTACTACGCAATGCGATTCGTTCGGGGCGATTCGCTCAAAGAGGCGCTCGGACTTTTCCATGCTCAGTCAGGCGCGTCGGCGGCGACCGAGCCGCCCACTCGAGAAATCGACCGCGGTGCGACAGTGCGCCCGATGGACTCCCGGGGATCGCGCGACCTGGAGCTGCGCAAGCTGCTGCGCCGGTTCCTGGACGTTTGCAACGCAATCGACTACGCCCATTCGCGCGGCGTGCTGCATCGAGACATCAAGCCGGCCAACATCATCCTCGGCAAGCACGGCGAGACGCTCGTCGTGGATTGGGGCCTGGCCAAGGCAACCGGCAAGGGGCACGTCGCGGCTGGCGAACGCGCCATGATGCCCAGCTCGGCAAGCGGCAGCGCCGAGACGCTCCCCGGCTCAGCGATGGGCACGCCCGCCTACATGAGCCCCGAGCAGGCCCGCGGCGAGATCGACCAGCTCGGACCTCGGTCCGATGTCTACAGCCTGGGCGCGACTCTCTACTGCCTGCTCACCGGCGCGCCGCCCTTCCAGAGTGAAGTCCTGGAGTCTGTCCTCCGCGCCGTGCAAGACGGAAACTTCCCGTCGCCTCGAGAACCTCGATCCCAGGATCGATCGCACGCTCGAGGCCGTGTGCCTGAAGGCCATGGCGCTCAATCCCGACGACCGCTACGCCTCGCCGCGCACCCTGGCCGATGACATCGAACGCTGGATGGCCGACGATCCGGTGACGGCCATGCCCGACGGCTGGGGACGCCGGGTCGCTCGCTGGTCGCGCCGGCATCGCTCGGCAACGCGGGCGGCGGCCGCTTCGCTGGTCGTGATCGCCGCCGTCGCCACCGGAGCCGCGCTGGCGATCGGCCGCGAACAAGCGCAAACCCGCGATGCACTCCAGGCCCAGACGCTGGCCAGGCAAAGCGAATCGAAAGCCCGTGAGCTCGCCCAGGAGCAGTCGCAGCTCGCGCTCGATGCGATTCGCGAGTACAACACCGGGGTGACCCGAGAATTTCTGCTTCGCCAGCCAGGGATGGAGAACCTCCGCAAGAGCTTGCTCCAGGCTCCGATCCGTTTCTATCGCCGGCTCGCCCAGAACATTGAGCAGAACGGCGTCACCGACCCGGCCGCTCGAGCGCGGCTCGGCCAAGCTCAGCTCGACCTTGGTGAGATCATCAACGAGGTCGGAGTCGTCGAAGATTCAATCGTCAACTTCGAACAGGCCCGCGATAACCTAGAGAAGGTGGTCCGCGAGGTTCCGACCGCGCCTGAGTATCGATTTCTGCTGGCTCGAGCGCGATGCTTTCTTGCCAATCGATACGACAAGGCCAGCCGGCCGGATGATGCCCGCAAAGGCTTCGACCAATCGCTGTCCGACTACGAGCACCTGGTCCAGGCAAACCCCAAGGATCGCCGCTATCGAGCTCATCAGGCCGAGGCGCTCCAGCTTCGTGCCGACTTCCTCTGGGATCATGGCGACCTTGCCGGGTCGCGCCGTGATTACCTGGCGTCGATCGCTATCGGTACGGCGCTCCTTGTCGAAGACCCGTCTGATCTCGAAGTGATGGATAAGCACGCCTCGTCGCTGAACAACGTCTCCATCCTCTTCGGCGAAGCCGGCCAGTGGCAAGAACGCTTGCGTACCCTGACCGAATCGACCACATTGCGCGAGAAGCTGGTCGCGGCCACGCCGGCCGACGATCCGCGCCGGGAGCGGTTCCTGAGCAACCTCGGATCCTGTTACGGGAATCTGGGCGCCACCCATCTCGACGACGGTGCCCTGAACGAGTCGATCATCTGGACTCGCAAGGCCCTGGCGATCCAGGACGAGCAAATCAAGACGCACCCCAACTCGGTGGATTATCTCGAACGCGTCGGGGCCAACCACATGGTACTCGGTCAGCTCGAGCTGCGAAGCGGGCATCTCACCACGGCGCGAGCCGAGCTCGAGCAAGGGCGAGCTTTCCTCGAGCGTCTCACGCACGTCCGCCCCGGCGACGCGGTTTTCCGGATGCACCTGGTCGCGTGCCTTGGATTGCTCTCCGACGTGGAGGTCGAGAACTCCGCGACCACGCTGGCTTTGAACCTGGCGCGACGCGCTGCGAGCGAAGCCGAAGACATTCTCCAGAAGAACCCCAAGTATCATCCCGCATCGCAGGGGCTCGCGGGCCAGTTGTTCCGCGAGGCGGAAATATCCTGGGACCTCGGCGAAGCCGAACACGCCCTGGCGAGCCTCGATCGCGCAGAGACGATCCTCCGCGGGCTTGTCGCGTCCTACCCCGAATCGGCCCGATACCGCGCCGACCTCGCAACCACGATTGATGCCCGCGTCCGGATCGAGTTGGATCAGGGTCGCAAGCCGGGCGCAGAGGCGCGACTTCGCGAAGCCACATCCCTCGCGGAGTCAGCCCTTCGCGACGATCCCGATCAGATATCGAACCTCTCAAGCACGGCGGCGATTGACTCCGCCCTGGCTGCCGCGCTCGTGCAGCAGGACCAAACAGCCGAGGCCCAGTCGCTCTTCAATCACGCCTTCGAACTGCTAGAAAAGGCACGCAAGCGATCACCCGCGGACCAGCAAGTTCGCCGCACGATGGTCCAGACACTGGCCAGCCACGCCGCGTTTCTCGGGCGACTCGGAAAAACAGCAGAGTCACTCGCGGCTCTCGACCTCATCCACAATGCGGGAGCATCACTCACCGATCGCGACAAGCGCCGCCTGTTTCGCACGCTCTCGGACCGCGTATTCGACCCGCTACGCGAGCGCCCTGCCTTCCAGCTCTTGATGATGGATCTCCGCCTTCCGGCTCAACCGTTGGTTGATGGGCCGCGCTGAATAACATCGCACGATCATGCGACCGTTGTAGCAGGCACACTCCGTGTGCCGTCCGCGGACCGTGCCGATCGGGTGGCACTGGCTTCGCCTGTTCCATTCTCGGGTAAATCGCTGTCCCAGAATCGCGAAAGGCCATTGAGTTCGGGTCGCTAACCCGCGGTTCCGAGCCCCACGAACGTGGCACCTGCGGCAAGTCTTCTGCGATGTCCGCCCATCAGGCCCATCCCTCACGATCGCACGTCGACAGCCTCTGAAATCGAGCGACGCGGCCGGCCAGCGTGCAAGCTGCCCCGGGAACCAGTTGCCCTTGATGTCCCGAATCGCAACCAGGCCCATGCAGCCAGCCCCACGACGCACAGACCCACGCTGATGAGCTGTGCCGGATTCATCCCGCCAATCGCCGAAGGCTCATCCGCTCGCAGCGCCTCAATCGGCAAGCGCGTGATCGAGTACGTGATCATCAGAACCGCCATGACCTCGCCCGGGCGTCGGCGCAACGGGAAGTAGGCCAGAAGCACACCGAGTACAGCCAGCGCGGCCACGGCCGCGTAGAGCTGTGTCGGATGCACGGGAAGCGACCACGCCGCACCTTCGGATATCAGTCCCGCATTCATCTGGCGCATCCACGCGTGAGAGCCCGCCGGGAACTGCACGCCCCACGGCAACGAGCAAACAGCCCCGTCGCAACAGCCGTTGAGAAAACACCCGATCCGCCCCACGGCCGCACCGATCGCGACCGCCGGCGCGGCCACGTCGATCATTTTCCAGAGCGGATATGGCCGGCGGCACCAGTACAACAAAGAGCCAGTTAGCCCGCCAAGGATGCATCCGTAGAAAACATTTCCGCCTTGCCAGCTTCGGAAGATGTCAGAGAAGCTGTGGATTATCTCCGGATGCAACACAACATACATGCCCCGCGCACGACCACGCCGCCCAGGAACAGCCACGTTGCCAGCTCGTAAACCACGGACGTGTCGATCTTCTCCCGGCGAGCGCGCCAGAGCGACATTCCAAGCGCGCTGAAGCACGCGAAGAGTATGAACACGCCATAGCTGTGCACCTTGATGTCCCAACCAGGGATCTCGAAGAGGATCGGGCGCATCTTTGGCTCCCAGTCCGTCGCGCACAGTTGATTTGCAGCGCCTCTCGCAGCGCGGCGCGAAGCACGCTACGGTAAAACCCACGCTCCGGCGCGCGGGCAGGATGACAATTAACCCGAATTCCTTCAAGATCAGGAGCGACCGCATCCACGAGGGGTGTGTCCGTCCGATTCACGTCCCCGCGACCACTTGCGCTCACCTTCGTTTCCCAATCGGGGGAACAGCTCCCGCGGACCCCCCAAAACGTCGTCATCGTCGTCATCTCCTTTCCACAACAGGAGTTACGAATGACGACGTTTTTCGAAGCCGAAAAACTTTCGAAGCAACTCTCGCGCCCATCGACACTTACGAATGACGACGCTTTTTCGCGCCCCGCGCAGCCGTTGTTCCGATGCTCCGCGTTGCGCTCGGCGATAACATCCGCGCATTGCCTTCCATCGCCCCTCCGCCGCCCTCCGCCCTCCGCTTTCCCCTCGTCCCGATGCTCGGCGTCGGAACGTCCCCCGTGCCGCTCCGCGGCGCGCTCCACGAGCACATCCGTAAGTCGCGCTCCTCCGCCCTCCGTCCTGCGATTCAGCCCCTCCACTGCCCCCCAGTTCGTTTTGTATATTCGACGCGCGTCCTTTCCCCGCAAGGATTAAGGGAACGAAACCTCGTCCTCCCGCCCTTGTTTGGGAGCTGCCGCCGCAGCCGGCGGAGGGGGTTCGCGCAGGGAAGACCGCGCACCCCACGCGGCACGAACCTCCCTTCGAGTAGCCTGAAAAAAACGCCAAAAACATAGTGCACAACTCCATTGATTTGTCGTGGCAGTTTTCGGTGGCATATGCCACGAGCTTTTGCCACCGCCGAAGAACCGCCTCGCTCTGTTCCTATTAGATTATGCCCATTGAAGTTGCAGAGCAGCCACTCCACCCGAAGCAATCGTCGAACCGGTCGACAAAATGGCAAAACGCGGGTGCTGCCACGAGCCGCCTCCCGCCAGGTGCAACACGCCCCCACCCCACTTCCCCATGTACAATATGTGACGACTTTGCAGATTCGACGCGCCGTCGACCAGGAGATTTCCAGAAAGTTTGCGGGTTCCAGCGATGAGATCGATTAGCGAACAAAATTGATTCTGTATGCGCGCCGGCGCAGACGAAATGCCCCGCCGCCTGGCCGCGTCGATCGAGTTTCGGCTCCCGTCCATTTCGAGTGAGTAGATCGATGACACTCCGCCTCGGGCTCGGTCCCGTCTTTGCTTATGAGTGGCTGCGGCCAACCCGGCGCTGGACGATGTACGCCTGGCGTGCGGGCTTTGTCCTCGTGCTCCTGGTCGGGCTGGCGCTGGTCTGGCTGGTCTGGGTGGACGAGTCGCACCGCACCGCCTCCTCCACCGTGCAGGCACAGGCCGATCTCGCGAAGATGTTCTTCGGGATAATCGAGTGCGTGGCGGTGGTCACCGTTCTGCTCGCCGCGCCGGCGGCCACGGCCGGCGTGATCTGCCAGGAGAAGGCGCGCGGCACCTTGCTCGATGTCCTCGCCACCGACCTCTCCAGCGCCGAGGTCGTGCTCGGCAAGCTCGCCGCGCGGCTGTTGCCGGTGCTGGCGACGATCGCCGCGGCCCTCCCCGTGCTGGCGATCACGAGCCTGTTCGGGGGAATCGACCCCGTCGCCCTCGCTGGGTCGTTCGCCGTGATCGTGGGCCTCGCCGTGCTCGGCTGCGCGCTCGCCTTGTCGCTCTCGCTCTGGGGCAGGAAGACCCACGAGGTGCTGCTGGCGATGTACTTGGTGTGGTTCGGCTGGCTGCTGCTCTTGCCAGTCTGGGTCGTGGTGACGAGCCACCTTGCCAGCCGGCCGCTTCCCTCGGGCTGGCTGGTGCAGACCCATCCCTTCATGCTCACCGTCTTCGTCCACGAGGCATTGCCGCGGTGGGGCCTGGGCCTCGCCGCGCAGTTGCGCTTCCTGGCCGGGGCGGTGGTGCTCGCGGCCGGGCTGGTCGCGCTCACGATCTGGCGGCTGCGCCCGTGTGCGCCGGCCAGAGCAGACAGAGGGCGACACCACGCGCCCGCTCTCCCCGGTGGCGCCGCCCGTGGGCGCCCACGCTCGACGGCAACCCCGTCCTTTGGCGCGAGTGCCACCGCCAACCCCCGTCGCGCTGGACTCGGATCGTCTGGGGCCTCTATGGCGTGCTGGCGCTCGCGCTGAGCGTGACAGCGTTCCTGATGATGATTGCCCCGCGCGGCGTGCCCGGGATCTGGATGCCAATGCGCGTCAACGCCGGTCAGGTCGCCATCGGCCTTTTGCTTCTCGCCGTCACGACGGCCGCCGGCCTGCACGAGGAACGCGCGCACGGCAGCCTCGACGTGCTGCTCGCGACGCCGCTGCCGACCGCAACGATCGTCCGGGGGAAGTGGCGCTGGGCGTTCCGGCGCGTCCCGCTGCTCGCACTATTGCCGACCGTCATGACGCTGCTGCTGACCGCCGCTGGACGCTGGGCCGGCGCGCTTCTCATCATGGCCTTGATCCTGGCGCAGGGCGCCGCCGTCACGGGCCTGAGCCTCGCGCTGCCCACGTGGAGTCGCCGCGCCGGCCGCGCGCCTGCCCTGTGCGCCATCGCCTGCCTGGGCATGTCTCTGGGATGGCCCGTGCTGATTTTCTTCCTGTTTGCCAGCGCCCGCGCGATGACTGGTTTCCCTACTGGGTCATGATGGGAAGCCCCGTCGCCAGCATGGCGCTCCTGACGCGCGCCAGCATCGCGCCGTACGCGCTCGATGCCTGGCCCGGCGTGGCGTTTGCCGCGCTCTGCTGGACCGCCGCGTACGCCGTGGTCGCGGCGATGCTCTTCGGCCTGACCCTGCTCACCTTCGACCGCTGCCTGGGCCGCATTCCCGATGTTCCCGGCCGCCCCACGTCGCCATTGCGTCTGGCCTCTGGACGCAGTTAGAATCGCCGCTTGACTGTTTTTCTTCGTCCAATCCGGGTGAGCGGAAGCGGCTGATCAGTCACCAACGCCGCGAGCCGATCTGACGCCCGATAATCGTGTCCAACCAACGATCGATAAGAAGGAGCGAACGATGCGAGCTGCAATCAAACGATGTTCCTTTCTGGCGGGCCTCGTTGTGTTCGCCGCAACGTTCGTCGGTGACCGCCAAGCGCGCGCGGGGGGAATCACAATCACATCAGCAACCGCGCAACCAATTGGCGGCTCGCTCGTTGATTACGTCTTTGAAGTTCAGTTGACTTCCGGGACGTTGTTTAACGGCGGCTTTTTCACCGTTTACGATTTACCCGGAGTTACATTGACCTCCGCTACGGCCGCACCGAATTCGTTCTGGGGTTACTCGATACAGCCCACGGGCATTACACCTCCGCTCTTCCAGCCACCACTCACGCCTCCCATCGACACATCTCTCGAGAACGTCACGTGGGTTTACCGCGGTTTCTCGACCTCGGAGACCACGATCGGCGAATTCCGAGTCGAGGCAACCGGACCGTTGCCATCTTCGCTCACTCTAACCTACGTTGGAACGCTCGATGGGACGACGGCTACGACTGAGGCGGTCATCACGGTGGCCGCCGTCCCTGAGCCCTCATCAGTATTCCTCCTGTTGATCGCTGCCGCGCTGCTGCCGTTGCACGTTTGCCGCATGCAGCGCAGCATTGGTTCGCGGCAGGGTAGAGCTGGCTGATCGCCGACCCAGGCCCCCCATTGATACAGACGTGCGCGATAAACGCATCTGGCTCTTCATCTCACGACTTCCTTATGCCCGAAGGCTCACAGTCAGCCTGCAGAGGGATTTCCGGAGGATCGGCCCGCTCGACGTCGATCAGAATTGGTCGGCTCCGATGACTTCACCTCCGGCGCGGGTGGAGAGGGAGCTGAAGACCTCGGCGTTGACCGTGTCCTCGAGGAACCGCACCGATCCGTCGCAGAACACGAGGTTGCACCCGCCGGGGTTCAAGTTCCATGGTCCGAATGATTAACCATCACCGAGAATCCGCCGACGGAGACCGCGAAGATTCCTGCAAGTTCATCAAGTCGACGCTCGACCCTTTCTTGCGGTCATGCGGTTCTTTCTCCGAGCAGGAATGCGCGTGGAACGCACCGAGTGATGCGGTACCGGGCACCTGGCCCGCACGTTCGATGAGCACGCGCTCGACCCGCACCAACTCTTCCAGAAGCAGCGGCCATCGCGTTTCGCCCACGTCGGCCGGGAAATGCTCGACCCGCGGGCGGGTGCCTTGCTTCCATTCGAGGCGCACACCGACCGCGTCGATCCAGGCCGAACCGGCGGTGGGAATCCCATTCATCGCGGACTCCGGAGCGTTTACCCACCAGATCTGCTTTTCTGTCGAGCAGAAAAGCCAGGTCGCTCTGCTATGCACGGCCTCCGCTGCCGTCCGGAGCAGCCGCGCGGCGGATTTCGGATCCGCGGTGTAGTCGACCAGCTTCTTGTCCAAGCTCAAGCCGCCGATCAGCTTGATCCTGAAGTAGCGCTGGCCGTCGTGGTTGCCTACTTCCAGGATCGGCACGATATGAGGGTGATCCAGCAGCGCGATCGCCTCGGCCTCGTTCTGGAAGCGCCGAAGCTCGCTTTCCGAGGCCAGCGCGGCCGAACGGATCATCTTGAGCGCGACCAGCCGGTTGAGGCTGATCTGGCGCGATTTGTACACAATTCCCATCCCGCCGCGGCCGATCTCACGGATCAGCTTGTAGTCGCCGAAGTAGCGCACGAGGGTGCCGGTCGCCGGCTCCTGGTTTCCGTTCTGATCCCCGCCCGAAGTGATTGGTCCGGTGGTCGCCGGGTCGGGGCCGGTCGCGAGGATCGGCCGGGATCCGGGCTGAAGACCGCGTTGACTACGGCGACGCTATCCGGGAACCGGCGGCGATACTCTTCCGCATCGGGCTCCTCGCCCGCCCGCTGAAGAAGCTCGCGCTCGACCCGCAGCAGCTCTTCCAGGAGTAGCGGCCACCGCGATTCATCCACCTCGGCCAGGAAGTCCTCGATCCGCGGGCGGGTGCCGGCCTTCCATTCCTGCTCGAAGCGGACGGCGGCAGCGTCGATCCAGGTCCAGTCGGCGGTCGGGATTTCGGCCATCTCATACTCCGCAGGGTCGAGCGATATGTCGTGGTCGGAACGTTACCTCGCGAATGGCGCGATCGCCCGTCGATTCCTCAGTAAGCGGCTCAACGAGACGCGATGCCTCACGATTCGCTCACGGCTCCCGGGCCCGCGATCTTGCTTCCCAGATCTTGACGGTTCCTTCGTCGCCGGCGGTGGCGACGGTGAGGCCGTCTGCGCTCATTGATACCCCGTTGATACGACCGGTGTGGCCCCTGAGAGTGAGTGTTTCCAGCCAGGTCCCGACATCCCAGAGGATCACCGTTTTATCCCAGCTAGCGGAGGCTAACCGCTTGCCGTCGCGGCTGAATGTCACGCACGAGACAGCGTCGCGATGCCCCTTGAGAGTGGTTATCTCCTGTCCGGTATGAGAGTCGCACACTCGCACGGTCTGGTCGTTACTGGCGGAGGCAATCAACTTGCCTTCCGGGCCGAATGCCACGCTCGTGACTTTGGCGTTATGTTTCTTGAAGATGACGGTTTGCTTCCCCGTCACAGCGTCCCATACCCGCACCGTCTGATCCCAGCTTCCTGATGCCAAACACTTGCCATCGGGACTGAACGCCACACTCGTGATACCGTCGGAGTGCCCGTTGAGGGTGACGAGCTTTCGTCTCGCCCTAGCGTCCCAGACCTGGATTGCCGGTAGATCATCGTCGAACCCATGACCACCGAAGGCGATCCGCTCACCGTCCGAGCTGAACACGACGCTAGTCGCCAAGCTTCGATCCAAGCGGAGGGTCAGAGTTTCCTGGCCTGTCTCCGAGTCCCACACTTTCACCGTCCCATCGTTACCGACGGAGGCAATCAGCCTGCCGTCGGGGCTAAACGCAACGCTGTTCACGTCGCCTTCGTGCCCATCCGTTTGGAGTCTTTGGTGCCCTGTCGCGGAATCCCACACCTTCACCGTGCCGTAACCGGCGGAGGCGATCTGCCTGCCGTCTGGGCTGCACGCCACGCTAGACACAGCGTAGCCACTATGCACATCGAGGCTCAGCGATTCCTGCCGAGCCCACGCGTCCAATTCCCACACTTTCAGCCCTCCATCCCGTCCGAAAGAGGCGATTTGCCTGCCGTCGGGGTTGAACGCCACGCTCGTGACGCTCGTGCGCCCGCCCAGGGTGAGCGACCTCTGCCCGGTCTCGGCGTTCCATAAGCGCACGGGACTATCCAGACTCGCTGACGCGATTTGCCGGCCGTTGGGGCTGAACGCCACGCTCGTGTTAGAAATGCCATCGCCCGTTCTCGTCGTGAAACTGCAGATTTCCCGTCCGGTCCCGGCGTCCCAGACGTGCACCTTCCCAGACGCGCTGGCGCAAGCGATCCGCGTGCCGTCGCGGCTGAACGCCAAGCTGTTGACGCGGCTCGCAATGTGGCCGAGGTTGAGGGTTTCCCGCCCAGTCTCCGCGTCCAACAACTTGACCATCCCGTCGAAACCACCCAAGGCGATCAGCATGCCATCCGGCTTGAACGCCAAGCTCGCGATTCTGTCGTAATCTTTCCTCAAGCTGACGGTATGCCGTCCGTTCGCGACCGCCCACACCTTCAGCGTTTGATCGTCACCAAACGCGATCCGCGTGCCCTCGGGACTGAACGCCAAGCTCGAGACCTCCCCGCTTTGCATCTCCGAGGTGCGTGTCTCCTGTCCGGAGTCCGCATTCCAGACCCTCACCGTTCGGTCGGAACCGGCGGAGGCGAGCCACTTGCCATCAAGGCTGAACACCACGCAAGAGATACGCTTCGCGTGTCTGATAGTGATAGTCTCCTGCGCAGTCGCGACGTCCCATATCCGCACAGTGCCGTCATCCTCGAATGAGGCGAGCCGTTTGCAGTCGGGACTGAACGTGCCGCCGGCGGAGCTGCGGGGTTGTACGTCGAAGGTGGTTTTATTGACGGTGATTAGCCCGGAGGAGAGCTTCCGTTGCCAGTAGAACCACTCGAATCCTCGTCGATCGACGCCGGCGCCATCGGCTGGAAGTTGCTCGGCGAGCCCTTGCTGCAATCGTTCGTCATCACCGTTCTCCCAGTACCGATGGAGGAGATTCATCCGGACGTCGTACAATCGTTGTTGGGCGAGTTCGGTCTGTTCATTCGCCCGCTGGCTTTCGAACTCGGCAGCACGGCGCGCAACTAGGGCGGCACTCCACTGCCAGAGTACGCCACCAAGACCTAACGCCGACACAAACGCGACGAGCCCCAGCAGCGCTGCGATCACCGGCTTCCGCCGTGCCCACTTGACGGCACGCTCGAACGCCGTGACCGGTCGTGCCAAGATCGCCTCGCCAGCCAGGTAGCGGCCCAGGTCTTCGGCAAACGCCTCGGCCGACGCATACCGACGCGCCGGCTCCTTCTCCAGACACTTCAGGCAAATGACTTCGAGGTCACGCGGAGCACGCGGGTTAGTTTTCGAGGGACGTGAGGGCGAGGCCGAACGAACATGCTCCAAAATCTCATCGATCGAGTCGCCCACGAATGGCGCACGGGCAGTCATGAGCGCGTAAAGGATTGCCCCCAGACCGTAGACGTCACTCGATGTTGTCACCGCCCCGCGGCGGCCCGACGCTTGTTCGGCTGCCATGTAGGCCGGTGTGCCCATGATCGCGCCACTGTGCGTCAGCTCGCTGTCGCCTTCGACTCGCTTGGCCAGGCCGAAGTCAGTCACGTACGGCTCGCCGTGATCGTCGAGCAGGATGTTGGCAGGTTTCAAATCGCGGTGCAGGATGCCGCGCTGGTGAGCGTGGTGCACCGCCTCCGCGGCCTTCTGGAGCAATCTCGCAGCGGATTTGGGATCGGTTGTGTAATCGACCAGCTTCTTGTCGAGGCTCAAGCCGGCGATCAGCTTCATGCTGAAATACCGCTGGCCTTCGTGATTGCCCACTTCCAGGATCGGCACGATATGCGGATGGTCGAGTAGTGCAATCGCCTCGGCCTCATTCTGGAATCGCCGCAGCTCGTCTTCCGACGCCAGTGCAGCCGACCGGATCATCTTGAGCGCGACCGAACGGTTGAGGCTGATCTGGCGAGCCTTATAGACAATTCCCATCCCGCCGCGGCCGATCTCCCGGATCAGCTCGTAGTCGCCGAAGTAGCGCACGAGGGTACCGGGCGACGCCTCCGAGTTTCCGCTGTGATCCCCGCCCGAAGTGATCGCTCCGGTGGTCGCCGGGTCGGAGCCGGTCACCTCGGATCGCCCGGGATCCGGCCTGAAGACCGCGTTGACCACGGCGACGCTATCTGGGAACCGACGGCGATACTCTTCCGCATCGGGCTCCTCGCCTGCCCGCTGAAGAAGCTCGCGCTCGACACGCAACAGCTCTTCGAGCAGCGCCGGCCACCGCGATTCATCCACATCGGCCAGGAAATCCTCGATCCGCGGCCGGGTGCCTGCCTTCCATTCCCGCTCGAAGCGAACTGCCGCCGCATCGATCCAGGTCCAGTCGGCGGTCGGGATCTCGGCCATGGCATCCTCCGTAGGGTGGGTGCAACCCACCGAGAATCATATGCTGGTGGGTTGCACCCACCCTACGATCAGGGCCCACCGTCGTCGTATGTCAGCCACTTCTTGCGAATCCGCTCGGTCCGCCGCTCGACCGACCGTTCGGTCATATCCATCGCGTCGGCGATCTCGCGGTTCGTGTAGCCTTCCAGCCGCAACAGCGCGATCTGGCGCAGCTCCGGGTCGGCCAGAGCCTCGAGACGGCGTTCAAGGGCCTCGTTGAGCACGGCCGCCTCAGCGGGGGAAGGGCCGGCGGCATCCATCTGCTCGAGCACCCAGTGGACCGATCGCGCCTCGTCGTCGATCGGCATCGTTTGCTCTCTGGCGACGTCGCGCTTCTCCCGCCTTTGTGCCTTGGCCGCATTCCGCGCTTTGCGGAGCGTGATCGTCACCAGCAGCTTCCACAGGGCATCGCGGCCGGCCAGGTCAAATTCACCGCGCTGCTGCCGCAGGCAGAAGCTCTTGTACATGCTCTGGAGCACGTCTTCCTCGTCCGCCCGGCGACGGACTCGCTTGTTCAGGTTGTTCCGCGCCAGCTCCAGCAAGTCGCGGAAATACCGACGCCAGATGAGCAGGGCGGCCATTTCGCGCTCGGTTTTGTCGTCAGACCGCAGGAGCTGAATCAGTTTCGTCACCGAGCCATTGCGTATCATCGCGTACAACCCCCGACGCCAGATGCGCCCGCGGCGAACCGCCCGGCGCGTACCCGGCCTCTCTTCTGCCTTAGTCAACACGCCGATCGCCAAGCCGACAAGCCACCGTCGGATTTTCTTCTCGATGTTTCCCCGCCCCCAATGGGAAAGCCACAACTCGGCCCAGGCTAACACCCTGGGTTTCCAAGACAAATTCCTTGGTTTGCTGTCGGCTCGGCCGGACCCGCGGTGATTGGATCTCCAGGCCCAGCTCACGTGGGCCGGGAATCAAACCGCGACCCTGCCGAAACGAAAGGAATGCTGCCATGCAAGCCGTTCTGAATCGAACGTTGTGGTTCACCGCCGTCACCCTATTCGTGGGCCCGATCGGCACGATGGTCTCGCACGCCAAGGAACCAGAACCCGGCGAGCTGCTGAAGAGTCAGGGGCTCAAACGGTCGAGCGCGACCTGGATCCTCGTGAGCGAGGCTGTGATCCTGAAAGACGCGCGGCGAGCGCAAGGCGCTCGGCACGCGGCTGAGTATCGGCCAGCAGCAACAGCACGCACTCGAAATGGGCATCCAGAATCCCAAGGTATTGATTGATAACTACCGCCAGCAGATTGACTGGCTGGACCAGCAAATCATCGCCTACGACCAGATGCTCGCGAATCTGGGGCCGACCGGGGGCAACCAGGCCGGTACGGTCTATCACAACATGGTGGTCCAGGAGCGTAACAACGTTGTCACCGAGCAGCGCCGCTTGAGCACGCTGATCAACAACCTTGCCGATCAACGCGGGCAGTTCCAGGACATGAAGAAGCAGTTCAACGCCGAGGTCGCCCAGGTCCGTGAGTCATACATGCAGGCAGTCAGCGACCTGCGTAAGTCGGTCGACGAGATCATGGCGAAATACGCTCAGCTCGAGGGAAAGGAAGAGATTCAGAAGGCGCTGAAGGATCTCTCCGCGTCATCAAAGATCAAGCAGAAGCTCGGGCCATCGAAGGAACTCGCGAGCGCCATCAAGTGGCTGGGGAGACTCGAGGGCTCGGTTCAGAGCGAGACGGTCGAGCTGCACCGCGAGCACGGCGTCGACCATGTCGATGTCATGATCAACAGCAGGGGACCGGTCCGGATGGTCTTCGACACCGGGGCGGGCCCGACGACGTTGTCGGCCGAGCTGGCCTCACGGTTCGGCCTCAAGCCCACCGGCCGAACGGTGGAATGCGAGGTTGCCGACGGCACCAAGGTCATGGCCAAGGAAATGATCATTCGCACGATGAGGATCGGCCGGTTGTCCGTCAAGGACGTGACGTGCGTGGTGATGCCCAAAGAGAAAGGCGACGTCGCCCCCTTGCTCGGGCAGAGTTTCCTCAGCCGCTTCGACTTCAAGTACACCCAGGGATCCGGCCGGCTGATCCTCACCAATGTCGAGCCGGACGAGACGGGTGTCACACCGCGCGGCAAGGGAACGACGTCCAAGAAGAAGCGCGCGGGCCGGTGATCGCGAGATTAGCCGGTTGGTTTAAGACCGATGCCTTTGCAAGGTGGTGGACGCGCAACCGAGCCGCAACTTCCCGCAGCAGCGCGCGGCTGGCGTCGAAGCATCGGCCCAGCGGCCTCTGCTCAGCCGGCGACGCGTTCCTCACGGTCCGACTGATCGACGTGCTCGGCCGCGTATTTCGCCAATAACCGCCGAATCTCTGGCAGCAATTCCGTCGGTACGGTAATCATTGTTTGATCATCCGCAGGTTCATTCGCCGCTTCATCGTCAGCAATCCATTCCTCTTCTGTCCGGTTCTCGACTTCGGCCAGCAATTGCTGCATCTGCTGCTTATCCCAACCGTGAGGAAGTTGTTGTTCGCTCATCGTCGACCTCTCTTATTCTGGCGACGGTACGCCTTGATCTCGTTTCGCGTCATCGGGATTGCCGTTACCACGAACACGCCGACTCTCTCCGGTTCGGGAACATAGATCACGCGCACGTAACGACCCGCGAGGGTTTGACCGATGGCCTGACGGGACCGCCTCGAGGCCGGTTTGTCGGGCCGCTTAGAGCCCAGTCTGTCCACACTAGGTCGAGCCAGAACCTGCTCGACCTCGGACTCGGTGAAGCCATGATCGTAGATGTGCGGCAAGCCGGTGGCTGGATTAACGTAATAGCGAACCTCCATCGCCGACTCCCGCGCAACTGGTTCTTCTTACCAGTGTATCGACACCACTCGAGCACTGTCGATACACGGCGGCTTGTTGAACGGTCGACCGTGTGGAGACCTACCGTTCGGTCCGCGTGCCGCGGCGACCTCCGCGGTACGAAGGAACAAGCACAGCCTCGGTCATGGTTCCGACGACGCGGAGCGTCGGGGAGAGCATTCCCACGCAGAGCGTGGGAACGAGAAGTCAAAGCCTTCTTCCAACTCTTGATGATGGATGTCGCCTTTCTGGCTCAACCGTTTGCTCGTCCGGAACGAGAGTGAGTGAGTCTCGGGATCGCGGCAGCTATACGACGGTTGGAATTGCCGCCGCGAGTCGCGCGTAGTAGTACATTACTACGAGGATGTGCCGGTCATCCGGCCGATCACGGCGTTTGAGCCGAGCGAGGACTGAGGAGGCATTCATGGCGAGATCACGAAAGCCGGACGCTGGTTTAGCAGGCAAGTCGACGACGGATCGAGCCGCCCGCGAGGACGCGATCGCGGCGCAATTCGCGGGCCGGCCCAGCCCGCGCGCGTTGTACGAAAGCGGCCAGATCGATCGGGAGGCATTCGAGGAGGCAGAGCGGGTGCGCGCCGCAGGCCCACCTTCCCGTTCCGAGACTTGATTGTGGCCCTGCGGGCCGAGCGCGAGCGTCAAGGATTGAGCCTCGCCGACCTCGCCGAACGAACGGGATTCGATCGAGCTGCCATTCACAAGCTCGAGATTGCGGCGAATGCAAACCCCGCCCTCACCACGTTGGCGCGGTACACCGCCGCCTTGGGCGCGCGGATCGAGCGGGATCTCAAGCCCACGGCTGCGAGCGATCCGTCGGAACGGTAGGGTAGGGTGGGTGAAACCCACCTAAGATTATATGCAGGTGGGTTGAACGCGCACCAAAAGTAACTCCGCCTGGTGGCGCCCACATTCGACAGTCGGTCAAATCCCACCGCGCACCCCGTTCAACGCGGTTTGTCCGATGCTGGAGCCGCAGGCTGGCTTGAGTCGGAAGCCGGAGGCCCCGGCTGGTCCAGCAGCTCGGCGGCTTCGGACCAGAACTGGCGCAGCTCCGCGTTCTTGGGGTCTTTTTCCTTGGTCCAGGCGACTGCCTTGTCGAACCATTTACGGGCCTCGTCCTTTTCTCCTTTCTGCCAGTGTGCCATCGCCTGGAAGTACCAGTCGTAGGCGTACAGTCCCTTTCGCAGCTTCATCGATTGCTCGCTGGCGGCCAGCGACTCGGCCCAGTGCCTCGAGCGATACTCGGCCAGCGCCAGCGTGCCGTAGTGGTTTTCGCCCTTCTTCGCGAGTTCGACAGCCTCGCGGGCGTGCACCAGCCCTTCTTCGTAATCGCGCGGCGGACGCTTGGCCGAGACCACCAGCGCCCAAGCCCAGTTGTTGTGGGGCATGGCCATGTCTGGTTTCAGCCGGACGGCTTCGCGGTACTCGGCAACCGCTTCCTCGCGCTTCCCTTGCGTAATGAGGGCGACCCCAAGGTTAGTGTGAGGAGCGGAGTCCTTGGGATTGAGCCGGATGGCAGTCTTGTACTCGGCGATCGCCTCATCCAGCTTCCCCTGGCCGCGCAGGGCGTTGCCGAGGTTGTTGCGGGGAGCGGGGTCCTTGGGATTGAGCCGGATGGCAGTCTTGTACTCGGCGATCGCCTCATCCAGCTTCCCCTGGGCCTGCATCGCGTTGCCGAGCCCGTTATGGGGATTGGAGTCCTTCGGATTGAGGTCGATGGCCGTTTTGTACTCGACGATCGCCCCTTGCACTTTCCCCTGGGCCTGCAGCGAGTTGCCGAGCCCGTTGTGGGGATTGGGGTCCTTGGGATTGAGGCCAATGGCGATTTTGTACTCGACGATCGCCTCATCCAGCTTCCCCTGCGCGTGCATCGCGTTGCCGAGCCCGGTATGAGGATTAGAGTCCTTCGGATTCAGGCTGATGGCGATTTTGAATTCCAGGATCGCCGCGTCCGACTTGCCCTGGTCGTTCAGGGCGGTTGCGAAGTGGCTGTGGAAGATCGGTATCTTGGGACTCAGGCCGATGGCGATTTTGTATTCCGCAATCGCCTCATCCAGCTTCCCCTGGATGTGCAGGGCGCTGCCGAGACCGAAGTGGGGAACGGCCTCGTTCGGATTGATGCGGATCGCGGTTTTGTACTCGCCAATGGCCTCGTCCAACTTCCCCTGATCTTGCACGAGAAGGCCGAGGCTGATGTGGGCCGCGGCGAACCCCGGGCTGATTCGAATCGCCGCGCGGTATGCCGCAATCGCCTCATTCAGTTTGCCCTGGCCGTTCAGGGCGTTGCCGAGGCTGAGGTGAGCCTCTACGAAGTCCGGCTTGAGCCGGATCGCATTACGAAACGCAATGACGGCCCCGGCATAATCGCGTTTTTCGTCGCAGAGAATCGCTCCGAGACTCTGGTAGCCCCCCGCGTGGTCGGGCTCGACTCGGATCCCCTCACGATACTCGGCGATCGCCTCCTCGAGCTTTCCCTGAGCCCGCCAGACCCGTCCGAGACCATCGTGGGCATTGCCCAGTCCGGGCTTCAGTTCGATCGCCGTTCGGAACTCGCCGATTGCCGCATCCAACTTTCCCTGCTTCAGCAGGGCGGTCCCGAGGTTGGTGTGCGCCTCGGCGTTATCCGGCTTGATTCGGATCGCCTCGCGGAGTTCGGGGGTTGCCTTCTCCGGTTCTCCTTGCAGCAGATGCGCGGTCCCGAGGTTGTAATGGGCTCCAAAGGCGGTGATGGGGTCGCAGTCGGGAGGAAGGACGCGGATGGCGGTTCTGTATTCGTCGATGGCCAGCCTGAGCTTCCCCTGGACGCTCAAGACGTTGGCCAAGCTGTAGTGGCCGGCAGCGTCTTCGGGCTTGAGCTGAATCGCCGTACGGTGTTCGGCGATGGCCTCATCCACTTTCCCCTGGAGCTTGAGCACCGTGCCCAGACTGGTGTGCGCCTCGGCGTCGTCAGGCTGGAGCCGGATGGCCGCTTTGCATTCGGCGATCGCCTCGTCCAGCTTCCCGTGATCGCTTAGCACGGCACCAAGAATCTTGTGGGCGTTTGCGTCGTTGGGATTGAGCCGGACCGCCTGTCTGCATTCAGCGATCGCCTCCTCCACTTTTCCCTGGATGCGCAGGGTGTTGCCGAGGGTGGCATGGGCGCGAGAGTCGTCGGGCTTGAGCCCGATGGCCTTGCGTCCTTCGGCGACTGCCTCATCCATCTTGCCCTGTACGCGCAGGATATGCCCGAGGTTGACGTGGGACAAGGAATCATCCGGCTCAAGCCGGATGGCTACGCGGTATTCGGCGATTGCCTCCATTAGCTTCCCCTGTTCGCCCAGGGCGTTGCCGAGGTTGTTGTGGGCGGCTGCGTCATCGGGCTTGAGGCGGAGAGCCTCTTTATACGCGGCGATCCCTTCTTCTCGCTTGCCCTGTTCGCGAAGAGCGTTGCCGACGGCCACGTAGGCACCAACGTACTTCGGGTTGAGGCGGATCTCCTCTTTCCATTCGGCGATGGCCTCGTCCAGTTTCCCCTGGTTGAACAGGACCTGGCCGAGTCTGTAGTGGACCAATACGTCGTCGGGTTTGAGCCGCACAGCATTGCGCATCAGTGCCGCGGCCTTCTCGAGCGCCTCCCCGGCCCGCGTACGGTCGCCCCGGTCCTTCAGCAGGCTGCCGTAGCAGCCCCAATGCGCGCCCTCATCGGGACGGAGCCGCACCAGGTCCGCAAAGATCGCCAGGGCCTCGTCCGACTCCCCCCGCTGCTCAAGAAGGTGGGCCAGTTCGTGCGCAGTCTCGGGCCGGAGGGTCCGCGCGGCCATCAAATAGCGAATCGCCTCTTCCTTCCGCCCGAGCTTCTCCAGGGCCCGCGCCAAGTTGTACTTGAGCCAGGCATCCCTGGGATGACTCCGCTGTGCGCTGCGCAGCACGTCGGCGGCTGCCGACGCGTCGCCATCTACGAGAAGGGCGACACCAAGCAGGTCAAGACTCACAGCCGGCAACTCGTCGGTCTTGGCGGTGCTCGCAAGCTGCCTCAGGGCCTCCAGTCGTTCCTTGCTGCTGGCCTTCTCTTGCAGCACGCGCAGCCGGTCGCGCCACGTGTCGGGGTCAGCGGCACGGGCAGCCGCCAATAGCCTTCGCGCTCCCGCGTTGTCGTTTCGCTGCTCGCGGCGCACTGCCGCCCAGTCGTCCAGCGCGGCAACCAGACCCTGGGCCAGGATCGGTCTTCGGGTCCGGATTCTCGCCGCGACCTGCTCTGCACTGAGGGCATCCGGGTCGATGCCCGCCGCGCGGAAGACCGTCGCGTAGTTGTGATCCGGCGATGCACCGTCAGGACCGTCGGCTTTTGTTGAACGGATTTCGATCAACTGTGCCAGCCATTCCGATTCGTTGCGGGCCTCGTCACGTTCGGCCGTGATCGCGGCCCGCAGCTCATCGATTTCGCGCTTCTGGTCGGTTTCGCCGCCGGGCGTCAGCAGCCCCTCAGCTCGTTCGAGAGCCGCAACCGCTTCGGACCAGAGGGACGGGTCATTGGCTGCCGCCACCTGCGCCGCAGTCTGCGTCCGCCGGGCTTCTCCGATCATCTGCGCAACCGCCGCGCGGCGTTCCGATCGCGATCGCTCGGTGACGAGTAAGGTTCCACCGCCGAGGGCAGCCAGCGCCAGAACGGCTGCGGCCAGTGCAACCGTCACCCGGCGCCGCTTCCGCTCTTCGGCGGCCCGCGCTTTGGCCTCACGGGCGAGGTCATCGGCAAGTATTCGACGCTTCGTCTCTTCCTCCACTCGTGCCTGGGCTTCGACTCGATCCAGCTCGGCCTGCCGCAGCCGTGTCTGGACACCGCTCAGGTACGCCGTGATTGCCGCAGCCAGCACGCCGGCATCGCGAGGGCGCTCCTGGGCCTCCGCCGCCAGGCAGAGGCGGGCCAGCGCCTTCAAGTCATCCTCGGCTCCGCAACCGTCCAGACGCCGCAGGGCGTCGGACGTGTCACCTCGACTCGCTTTGCGCAAAATGGCGCCGAACGTCGGACCCGTATAAGCCGGCTGTCCGGTGAGGATCTCGCACAGGATCGACCCCAGCCCGAAGACGTCGGCTCGCTCATCGATCTCGTCAACGTTTCCGCCGGCCTGCTCAGGCGCCATGTAGGCCGGGGTGCCCAGCACCGAGCCGGGGCGCGACGCGGCGGCGTCCGAGCCGCTTCGAACGGTGCGAATCACGCTGGGGGCCGGCAGGTCGGGGTTTGGCTGCGGGTCGTCAACGACTCCACCCTGAGGCAGCACCTTGGCCAGGCCCCAGTCCATCACTTGCACCTCGCCGAATGAGCCCACCATGATGTTCGATGGCTTCAGATCCCGGTGGATCACCCCGCGGGCATGCGCGTAGGCCACCGTCTGACAGACCTGTTCGAAGACGCCCAGGAACCGCGGCACGTCGTGCGCAGGGCCGGCGCGTTCCTTCAGCAAGGCGGCCAGAGTGCGCCCTTTGACCAGCTTCATTGTGAAATAAGGCCGGCGGCCGCCGAACTCGCCCAGCTCGTACACCGGCACGATGCCCGGATGTTGAAGCTGGCCGCCAATCTGCGCCTCCTCGATGAACCGGCGGACGAGGCTCGCGGTCATGCTGATGCTCTTCCAGCAGGATCTTCACAGCGAGGTCGCGACCCAGGTCAGGGTCTCGGCCCTTGAGCACGGCCCCCATGCCGCCGTGGCCGATCTCACCCAGAATCTGGTACCGCCCGGCCTCCTCGGGCATCTCGCGGGACGAGGGGCGAACCACCGGCGATTCAGGCTCACGCTCGGTGTCGCGCAGCAACACGCGCGGGACGGAACCGCCCGTCTCGGCCAGCCCGGCCAGTACGCCGCGGATCAGGGAACGGTCGAGGTTGTGAATGAGCGAGTCTGCTGGCCCGCTCGATCGCGTTCCGGCATGCCAGGAATGCGGCTCCTGCCCGTCAGAAAAAACGCCGGCGACAACGCCGGCGTGAGCGGGAAACCGTTCTAGGTATTCTTCCGGATCGGGCTGCTCTCCGGCACGCCGGAGCAGTTCAATCTCAACTCTCAGCAGCTCGTCGAGCAACGGCGAGTGCTGCGGCTCTTCCACTTCGGCCAGGTAGTCCTCAATGAGCGGCCGCGGCCCGTCTTTCCAGGCGCGCTCGAATCGCATGGCTGCTGCGTCGACCCAGCTCCAATCACCCGTCGGGATTTCGACCATGGCAAATTCGCTCGCCTTCGGAATCCACCGTCATCATCAGAAGTCCAGAAGCTGCGGACGCGCGCAAAGCCGCGCTCGACCTGCCGCTCGGTGCCGGCTTGGCGAGTCGTGATTTCGCCGAGCGTCGTCGGAGCGCAAGCCCAAAAGCATGCCCGTTACCGAACCGTGTCGGTCCATGGTGAATTCCCGAAAACCGGTGAGAGGTCGCGGCGAAAGTCACCGGAAGCCTCTGACCTACCGCCTCATCAACACGCCGGGCAGCCACCCGACACCCGCCGACCGCTTTTCCCGGCTTCTCCGAAGAACGTGCGCAGCCCCCGAGCCGCGGCGCAGCCGACGGCCTGTTCCACAGGCTCAACGCGAGCATAGCGACCATAGGTTTTGAACGCAAAGGAATCTTGTCGGCATCGATCCGACTGCGTTGATAGTCCTCTCGAGCACACTGGACACCTGGGCCGCGACGCCCGCCCAACACGGTGTCAGGACCCATTCGCCACCCGCTCCTTCAGGAAAGGAACAGTCCCCATGTTGGCTCAAATCGAGAGCGCCCGAACTCAAATCGTTAGGTGCAACATGCAGCGACCACACACCGCCCTCCCGAACCTCGTACTCGTGGGAAGTGAATCGTCTGGGTGGCTCGATCACGGCGGCCCGGGAGTGCGCGGGCTCGTCGAGACGAAAGAGGCTCGACAGGCCATCGCCGGACCGAACGGCTTTCGCTGCACGCAGATCGCGGCCAGCACCTTGAGTTGCTCGGCCGCCTGGTGCCGCCGGCGCAGTCGCGATATCCAGGTAAGCCCTCGGTTCGACGACCCCATCGGAGCGGCGCCGGGCCGCACGGCGGATCTGCCCGAGAGCATGTCCGAGATTCTGCAGTTGCTCTGCACCGAGGAAACTTCGTGGCGCGACCGCGAAACGATCGCCGGGGCGATCGCCACGCTGCGGAATGGCGACGCAGTGATCGTCGGCCCGCTTTCCCCGGACGATGCCAATTCGCCTGGCCTGCTACCACACCTGGCAGACCTGGCCCGCGGCGCCTATCGTGCCCTCCGCCCGCCTCGAGAGCTAATCGTCCACCCAGCCTTCGCACAGGTCGCCCGCCGGTTTCAATTCATCCAGTTGAGCCACCAAGAGGCCCGCGCGCTGTGCGCCGGCGCGGGCGATATCGGAATCCTTGCGCAGCGACTGCGTCAGCTCGAGGGCGATCCCGGTGAGTTCGCAATCACCGCGTTCACCGGCCGCGGGCTGTTGTGGGCCGAAGATGCGTGGTGGGAGATCGAGCCGATCGAGTGCGAGGCGCAGCACGAATCCGTCGCGGCGGCCGTCTTCTGCCTGGCTTGGGTCGTGGCGCCCGGTTCCGCGGCGCCGATGCGACAAAGTCGCTGGCCTTCGCCCGCGGCGTGGCCGCCGCTGCGGTCAGCCCGGGCCGGCAGAAACGGATTCGGTTGCGGTCGGAGTGATGTTGCCGTACGCTGCGGACCTTGATCTCCCAACCCGGGAGTTCGAAGAGGATCGGGCACATCGTTTGGCTCCCAGTCCGGCCCTTGCTCAGTTTTTCGATTCGAGCACACGGGCTTTCGGCACTCGCACTGATTCGTTCGAGGACCCCCGATAGCTCGGCCGAGAGGATGGGCTTGCCGTCGCGGAAGTGCCGGCCACTATCCGGGATCGAGAAACGGTCGACTCGTGAATCCCCAGGAGGGGAATAACTCCCAGCTCTCTGCCCCGAGCGCCTGCCATTCCGCGAGCTCTTCGGCCAGTTCGGGGCTCATCGGGGCATTGCTCAGCGGAACGAGCAGGACTCCACTGCGGGTCTCAATGATCCGGATCGGCGGCGCCGGCGCCATGCCGTAGCGATCGCGGACCTCGTCGGGTAATTCGATTTGACCGCTTGGGCCAACCGTCAAGATTTCCATGACCGAAGCTCCTCACAACGCCAGGCCTGTGCCGCCGCCCCGGAGATCATGCTGAAAGACCGCCGAAAGTCCACGGGCCACCTGACTCCATTGACGTCGATCGGGGAGCGGCAGTCAAGTCTGGCGAAGGGCAACCTGCGCCCATTCATGCCGCCCAGACCGTATAATGGGTGCGAGCAATTCTTCCGAAGGCGATCCCTCGGAGACCCATCATGAGCTTCATCCTCGAGAGCCCAGCTTTTGCCGCGGGACAGCCCATTCCGCGCCGGCATACAGGGGACGGCGAAGACCTCTCGCCGGCGCTCCACTGGAAGGGCGTGCCGCATGGTGCCGCCGCACTTGCACTCGTCGTGGACGATCCCGATGCTCCCACGAGCGAACCCTGGGTTCACTGGCTGATTTACAAGATCCCCGCCACGAGCGACGGATTGCCGGAGGGCATTCCGCCGCTCTCACGGCCGCCGTCTCCCGCCGGCGTGCTTCAGGGCCGGAACTCGTGGAGGACAGCCGGATATCGCGGCCCCGCGCCTCCCAAGGGCCACGGCGTCCACCGATACTTCTTCAAGCTTTATGCGCTGGACAAAGCCCTCGACGTTCCGGAAGGCGTTGACAAGGCAAGCTTGCTCAAGGCGATCGACGCGCACGTCATTGCAACGACCGAGCTCCTGGGAACGTATGAGCGATAACGACGAAACGCCGATCGAGGTGCCTGCGAGGCCATCTCATCGTGGCCAGGACCCGCGAGATGCCTCGGCCTTCGATGCCGCGAGCCTCCCGGCCCTGCGCGCGGCCGCAGCCGATTTCGCCTGGTTGCTCTCGAAGGGCTACGCAGCGCCGTCGTCGCTCAAGCTCACCGGTGATCGCTACCGCTTGACTGAGCGACAGCGCCAGGCGGTGCACCGGGCGACCTGCTCGGACGATGCCCGCGCCAGACGTCTCGAACGGATCTGCCGCGAAGTCGAACTGGCAGGGTGCGAGCTGATCATCGACGGCTTCAATGTCCTCACCACCGTCGAGTCGGCTCTGGGAGGTGCCGTCGTACTCGCGTGCCGGGACGAGACCTATCGCGACATCGCCGGGTTGCACGGGACGCACCGCCGTGTCGACGAGACAAGCCCGGCGATCGTGCTCCTGGCGGAGACAATCTCCGGCTTGAACGTCCGCCACTGCCGCTGGCTCTTTGACCGCCCGGTTTCCAACAGCGGGCGGATTCGGAGCCTTGTTCTCCGCCACGCCGAGGAACGCCGACTCGACTGGCTGGTCGACCTGGTCGTCGACCCTGATCCGCTTTTGAAAGCTTCATGCGAAATCGTGGCGACTGCTGACAGCGCCGTGCTCGACGTTTGCTCGCGGTGGTTCAATCTGGCGCGCCGTGCGATCGAGCAGCACTGCGGGAATGCGACGATAGTCGATCTATTTGCATAGCCAGGCGTTGAGCGAGGCTGGCCGGAAACACTACTACTCGCCCACACGCGTGAATTTCAGTCAAAGTCCTCGAGTGCCGCGTTCCAGGACGAACGATTTTGGCCGCGCGAAGGGGCGGCTTTCATCCACCGCAGTGCGGAACGTATAGCAGACTTTAAGGAACTCGCCCTCAAACTCGTAGATTCCCTTGAGCTCGACCGTCAGCGCCATTCGGCCGCGTGCCCTCGAAGTCGAACAACCTTTGCTCGCCGCTCCGGCTCAGCGAGAATGTCCCGCGATCGTTGGCTTGTACCTTTCCGTCAGCCAGCGAGCCGGTCGACAGGTGCGTGCCCCGAAACGTCCAAATCCACACGTGGTCGGTCTCTTTGATGCCGGCGGTTTTTCTCGTGTTGGCTTGCCCCTCCACCGACTGCCACCGGCCTTGAATTCGATCCTCGTCAGATCGGGGTGCTTTCGCGGCGATTGCCGGAGTGACCGGCTCAGCGACCGTCCGAGCAGTCGGCTCGGCGCCCGGAGAAGTGGTCTCCCGGCCCCGGAACATGCCAGAGAATCCGACGGCGATGACCGCTGCCAGCATCACGCCGAGCGCGAAAGCCAATCCGACGACGAGCCGCGGGCTCCAGCCGCGCTCGGGTTTGCCACCAACGTGCACCGGACCGAAGCCGGTGTCGACAGGCGGGTCTGGTTTGCCTGGCTTCGCCGGAGCGCTGCCCTCCACCCAGTCCTGATCGAAGTACCACTCCAGGACCGCAATCAACGGGTTGAGGGCCTGCGCCACATCCCTCTTGTCTACCTTCTCGTCGTGGACTGGACATGAGTGCCGACGTTGCCCAGTTCCTTCACGGCGACTGCGTACGCCGCTTGCTTGCGCGGAAGATAGCCGTTCTTCTGAAGCCGCTGGAGTACTTCCTCGAGCGGCCGGGTCCCGATCGGCTCATTCGGTATGAAGTGCTCCCACACCCGGCGGAGCACGCTTTCTAGCACTTTGCGCGCCTTCGTCAGCGCCATCTCCGGATCGGCCTCTGCAACGGCAGCAACCTGCCGTACGTTCTGGCGCAATTCGTCCATCTGGCTCGAAAGACGGCCGACCCGCTCTTCGAGCCGTTCCACTGATTCGCGCACCGTTGGGTCCATACTGCCTCCCATCTATCGCGGATCGCGTCCGGGCCTTCTCCGGTCGATTCGAAGCGCCGCTCATGGCGTCACATCGCCATCGCCCGACGATCGATCTTCGCACCGAAACGGCAAGAAGTCCATTGCGGGAGTTCGCTGTGCCGCGCAATCGGCGGGCCGGACGTCAGCGAATTCGTGCTGGAGAGCGCTCTCGTACGTGCCGACGAAACCCTGGCGCACCGGACCCGCTCGTTCCGAACGGAACGCCATGCCTTGGAGGAGATCGATGGGAGCCTTGTACAAAGGTGAGTATGAGTAACTAATGGGTCGGGGGACTTGTTTTGTCGACGACGACTTTACCGCCCTTCATCACCCACCGCACGCGATCGGTCACGGCGCTGATATCCGCGAGTGGATCACCTTCGACTGCCACCAGATCGGCATAATAGCCGGACGCGACCGCGCCGAGGCTTTTCTCCATCCCGAGTAATGCCGCCCCGTTGCTTGTGGCGGCAGCAAGCGCCTCCGCCGGAGTCATTCCGGCTTTGACGAACCAGCTCAGCTCGCGCGCATTCTGGCCGAACATGGTGAATACGGCGTCAGAGCCCATCGCAAACCGCACACCGGCCTTGTGCGCGGTCTCGAGGTTGCGATTGAGGTACGCCTGCAAGCGTGTTGCGACGTCTGGACCGTAGCCGAACTGCTCGCGAGCGTCACAGTAATAGCGATTATGATCGATCGTCGGGACGTAAAACGTCTTCCTCCGCACCATCTCGGCCAGCGTGTCGTCGTCCATGTCGGTTGCGTGTTCGATCGAGTCGGCCCCAGCTCGCACGGCATCTCACGAGTTGACGAGGCGGTTCGTGTCGATGCATCCGTCAGAATCGCTTGGGACCGGCGTCCCGTCCCACACCTCGATCATGCCTTGAATTTCGGCGTTTGCAATCCTGTTGTCGTCGGGGCTAGACGACGATCTCGACAGCTCTTCGATCGCGTTGCCCGGAGAGGGATACCGCCGCCCAAGCGTGGCGAACGGGCGGATCCAAGGGTAGAAATGATCACTCGCTTCAAATGGCATCACCTTTTTCGAGGGTGGAGTCGAATCCAATGCCGAACAATTGGCAGTGCGTTGGGTCCAGGATGGTCGTCCTCGTTGTTCTTTTGCCCTGGAGCGCAGCTTCGCGCGGGGCCGTGCCGCTGGAAGCGACGCTGCGGATCGAGAAGCCCATGCCGCCCCCCTCATGGGCGCTCCTGGAACGCGAGCTGCTTCGCGCCAGCACCCGCGCCTGCGAGGAATTCTACAAAAAGTACTTCGACGATCGAGGCTACCTCCAATGCGTTGAGCGCTGGGGGGGCGACGACGGGCCGGACGACGCGATCGAGAATGTGAATGACTGGCCGGTGCTCTATGCTCTCGGCGCCTCCGACTCGATCCTCAGCATGTTCAAGAAAGCGTGGGAAGGAAACCTCCGGCAGTACACGCTGGCCCGGACCAAGGATGTGCCGTTTGCGCGTGACGGGATGTATTACAAGGAATTCCACGTCATGTTCGACTGGCTGCATCTGGGCGAAGGGCTTTCGGTCTTCAACCTCGAGGGTCTATGTGACCCGCGGGATGCCCGGTTCTCTCAGCGAGTGACGCGGTACGCTGGGTTCTACCTGAACGACGACCCGGGCGCACCGAACTACGATCCGAAGCACAAGATCATCCGCAGCTTGTTCAATGGCAGTCGGGGTCCGTTGCTTCGCAAGGCGACGGCCCTCGACTGGGCAGGCGACCCGATCGAGGTCGAAAACCGCTTCCACCTCGGGCACGGCGAGCATAGCTACGCGCAGATGCTCGAGCATTTCAAGGACTACAACGACATCATCGGCGACTCGCCGATGAACCTGAGCGCGACGACGCTCGCGCTCGACGCTTGGTTGGTAGTCTGACTGTTACAGATCCCGTGGTGCACTCGCGAGCCGGACGCGGTATTGTGAGTGAGAACTCATCGCGGAGGTGAACCGATGCCCGATGCCGACCCCCACTTGACAGCAGACCTGGACGCGACGGAGCCCTCCGACCCGGAAACACGTGCGCCGTCGGAACTGGCGACCGGCGAGCACAGACGAGGGATAGCCTCCAGCACGTTTACGGGCGGGCCGCCGAGCTGCGGGCTCGGCGCAGTCGTCGCGGGCCAGGTGATCGCCGGCCGGTACACGCTGCTCGAACCGCTCGGCGAGGGAGGGATGGGAACCGTCTATCGGGCCGACCAGACCGAGCCGGTCAAGCGTCAGGTGGCGCTCAAGCTGATCAAGATCGGCATGGACTCGCGTGCGGTGCTCGCTCGGTTCGACGCCGAGCGGCAGGCGCTTGCGCTGATGGACCATCCCAACATCGCCCGCGTCTTCGACGGCGGCACGACCGCCGCCGGCCAACCGTTTTTCGTGATGGAGCTCGTGCAAGGAGTGCCGATCACCGAATATTCCGACAGCAAGCGGTTGTCCGTTCGCTCGCGGCTGGAGTTGTTCGTGGCCGTCTGCCACGCGGTGCAACACGCCCATCAGAAGGGAATCATCCACCGCGACTTGAAGCCGAGCAACGTCCTGGTCACCGATGTCGACGGACGGCCGACCCCGAAGGTCATCGATTTCGGCGTCGCCAAGGCAACGGAATTCGATCTCACCGACTTGAGCCTGGGCGATACAGGGGTGATCGTCGGCACACCGGCGTACATGTCACCGGAGCAGGCCGACCCGTCTTCGATGGACATCGACACCCGAACGGATATCTACGCGCTGGGGGTGATCCTATACGAGCTGCTCGCAGGCTCGCCGCCGATCGACGCCAGGGAGTTGGGGCGAGGGGCGATCCTGGAAATGCTTCGGATGGTGCGGGAGGTCGAGCCACCACGGCCGAGCACCAAGGTGAGCACCGCGGACGCCCTGCCCAGTATCGCCGCCAGCCGCAATATCGAGCCCGAACAACTGAAGCGGGTGCTCAAGGGCGACCTCGACTGGATCGTGATGAAGGCGATCGAGAAAGATCGCACTCGGCGGTACGAGACGGCCAACGGATTCGCGGACGACGTTTCACGGCACCTGGCCTACGAGCCGGTCGTGGCTGCGCCGCCACGCCGCGCCTACCGGCTGCGAAAGTTCGTCCGCAAGAACCGTGGCGCAGTGATCGCCGCGAGTCTGGTGCTGCTGGCCCTGCTGGGCGGCATCACGGTGGCGACTTGGGGGCTGATCCGGGCGGAAATGGCCAATACCGCCCTGATCGACGCCAACGCCAAAGTGCAAGCCCGCGAGGCACTGGCGATCGACGCCGTGAAGAAGTTCCGCGACGCCGTGGCCGAAAACCCCAAGCTCAAGAACACGCCCGAGCTCGAGGAACTGCGCAGGACGTTGCTCAAGGAGCCGCTCGAGTTCTTCCGCGGCCTTCGCAACCGCGTGCAAACCGACCGCGACTCCCGCCCGGAATCGCTGTTACGTCTGGCCGAAGCCAGCCGTGAGCTGGCCATCCTGAGCGACCAGATCGGCGACAAGCAAGACGCCGTGACCGCCTACCGGGAATCCCTGGCCGTCTTGCAGCCGCTGGCCGAGGCCAATCCCACCGACACCTCGTTGCAGCGTGCCCTCGCGGTCACCCACAACAACATCGGCAACCTGCTGAGTGCCAATGCAACGCCGGCCGAGGCGCTCGAGGCCTACCAGAGGGCGCTCAAAATCTATCAACAACTCGCCGGCGCCAACCCCAAAGATTTCGAACTTCAAAAGCGCTCTGGCGACCACGCTCAACAACATCGGACTCTTGCTGAGCGCCAGCGGAAAGCCGGCCGAGGCGCTCGAGGCCCACGAACACGCGCTGGCGATCCGTCGAGAGCTGGCCGGCGGAAGCGCCACTCCTGCTGATTTCCAGTACAACTTGGCGCTCAGCTACAACAACATCGGTGTTCTGCTGAGCGTCACCGCCAAGCCCGCCGAGGCGCTCGAGGCCCACGCGAAGGCGCTGGCAATCTGGCAGAGACTGGCCGACGCCGACTCCAAAAACCCCGAGATCCAACGCGATCTGGCGGGCAGCCACACCAACATCGGCAACTTGCTGTGGGCCACCGGGAAGCCGGCCGAATCGCTCAAGGCCCTGGAGAAGGCGCTTGTGATCCGTCAGAAACTCTTCGACGCCAACCCCACCGTGACAGCATTCATGTTCGACCTGGCGACTAGCCAAACCAACATCGCCAACCTACTAAGCGCCACCGGCAAGCCCTCGGAGGCGCACAATTTCTACGATTCGGCGATCCTGATCCGCCAGAAGCTGGCCGACGCAAACCCGACTGTCCCGAAGTTCAGGGGCGACGTGGCGGGCAGCCACATCAACACGGGCAACCTGCTGCGCGATATAGGGAAGACCGCCGAGGCGCTCAAGTCCTACGAGTCGGCCCTGACGATCTGCCAGGCGCTGGCGCTGGAACACCCCGAATCGCCCGATTTCGCCAGCGATCTGGGAGCGACCTTGAATAACCTGGCAACAATCGACATCCGCGGGAGACGCTTCGAGAACGCTCGCGACCGGCTTCGCCAAGCCGTCGAATCGCAGAGCAAGGCCCTGGCCACCAATCCCATGAACCCGAACTATCGACAGTTCCTCGACAATCACCTGGTCAACCTGATCAGCGCTCTCCAGGGGCTCAGCGACTCCGCCGGCGCCGCCGAGGCCGAGCGTGACCTGGCGAAGCTTCGCGATTCGGACCCAGCCAAGGCCGCCCTCGACGCGCGGCTGGCCGGGATCATCAAGGGCCATCAACAGTCAACGGACGAGGTTGAACGGCTGGCACTCGCAAAGAGAGCCTACGACAAGACGTTACACGCGACGTCCGCACGGTTCTGGGCCGAGGCGCTGGCGGCCGACCCCGGGCTCGGCGACAATCGCCAGACTCAGCACCGCTATAACGCCGCCTGCTCCGCTGCGCTGGCCGGCAGCGGGAAGGGGAGCGACGATCCACCGCCAGACAATGCCACCAAGGCCAAGCTACGCCGGCACGCTCTCGACTGGCTCAAGGCTGAATTGGGTGCCTGGTCTAAGATCGTCGACTCCGGCCCGCCTCAAGCCAGGCCGTTCGTGGCTTCCACCCTCAAGCACTGGCAGGAAGACATAGACCTGGCCGGCATTCGCGACACCCAAGAGCTTGCGAAGCTCTCGGACGAGGAGCGAGCCACGTTCAAGCAACTTTGGAACGACGTCGAGGCGCTCGCTGCCAAGTTGGAGAGCCGCAACTAACCCGTCGTCGCGCCGAACTAATCAAGCTCGAACGCCTGGCCGGCCCGTCAACGCCGATCTTTGCCACGCCATATCTATGACTTCATCTGACTCCGCGTGTTTCGCAGCATGTCGAGCTGAGTCGTTGCGCGCACCTGCAACGAAGACACCAGCATCACCGCTTCGTCTGGCAGTCTCTATCTGGTCGAAACTGGCCTTCATTCCGTGCTCGGTCCCGCCCTCTCTCCCCTGGCGGTGGTTGAATTAGGAAAGCAGGAAAGCAGCAACAGATTGGCTCAAGATGCACTGCCCCACTTCTGTAATCAGTGATTTCCGTTCGTCCCTGGCTGGTAGCGGGCGCGGTGCGTTGACGTTGCTCGCGGCGCGCGAGAAACTCGGCTGGCTGACTAATCCAGTGGCCGTGATTGCGAAGGGTTTATTTCACTGTTCGACCATGGTGCGGAATTACGCGAAATGAGGAACTACTTATCGAGGATCTGGGCCGGAGTGTTCGCGATCGCCCTGGTTGTGTCCTTCGCGCGCGGTGCGGCGGCGGGTGAGGAGGCCGTGCTTCGCCTCGAGACGCCCATGGCGCCGCCATCCTGGGCGCTCCTGGAACGCGAGCTGCTTCGCGCCAGTACCCGCGCGTGTGAGGAATTCTACAAAAAGTACTTCGACGATCGAGGCTACCTCCAATGCGTCGAGCGCTGGGGGGGCGACGACGGGCCGGACGACGCGATCGAGAATGTGAATGACTGGCCGGTGCTCTATGCTCTCGGCGCCTCCGACTCGATCCTCAGCATGTTCAAGAAAGCGTGGGAAGGAAACCTCCGGCAGTACACGCTGGCCCGGACCAAGGATGTGCCGTTTGCGCGTGACGGGATGTATTACAAGGAATTCCACGTCATGTTCGACTGGCTGCATCTGGGCGAAGGGCTTTCGGTCTTCAACCTCGAGGGTCTATGTGACCCGCGGGATGCCCGGTTCTCTCAGCGAGTGACGCGGTACGCTGGGTTCTACCTGAACGACGATCCCGGCGCTCCGAATTACGATCCGAAGCACAAGATCATCCGCAGCCTGTTCAACGGCAGCCGGGGGCCGTTGCTTCGGAAGGCAACCGCCCTCGACTGGGCGGGCGACCCGATCGAGGTCGAAAACCGCTTCCACCTCGGGCACGGCGAGCACAGCTACGCGCAGATGCTCGAGCATTTCAAGGACTACAACGACATCATCGGCGACTCGCCGATGAACCTGAGCGCGACGACGCTCGCGCTCAACGCCTTCATGCTCACCCACGAGGATCGCTACCGGCAATGGATCATCGAGTACGTCGACGCCTGGCTCGAGCGAATGTGCGCAAACGGCGGCATCATTCCTTCGAACATCGGATTGGACGGCACGATCGGCGGCGCCTGCGGTGGAAAATGGTATGGGGGCGTCTACGGCTGGGGGTTCACCGTCATCGACCCGGCCACCAAGCGGCCCGCGCATCGCACACACGTCGACCTGGCGCTCAACGGCTTCGGCAACGCCTATTTGTTGACCGGCGACGACCGATATCTCGATGCCTGGCGCAAGCAGATCGTCGCGGTCAATTCTCATAGTCGCCAGGAGAATGGCCGCACCGTCTATCCCCATATGTACGGCGACCAGGGGTGGTACGACTACCGGAGCGATCCGTACAGACAAGGAGTCCTCGAGCTCTATTACTGGTCTATGCGCGACGCGGATCGCCGGCCCGTAGGCGAGTCAAGCTGGCTGTCGTTTCTGGACGGGAATAATCCCGCCTATCCCGAGGCCGCTCTGCGCGGTGAATTTGAGAAAATCCGCCACAAGGTCGAGGCCATGCGGCGGGATGTGACCACGCCCGACACCCGGTTGGCCGACGACCCGATGGCGTTCAACCCGGCCATGGTGGGTTTGCTCGTTCAACTGATGCTCGGCGGGCTGCCGCCCAAGCACGAGGGCGAGGTCCTGCACGCGCGGCTTCGTTACTTCGACCCGGGCCGCCGTCGCCCTGGCTTGCCGGAAGACGTGGCGGCGCTCGTAGAAAAGCTCGCCGACCGCTCGACGTCGCTCGTTCTGGTGAACCTGAATCAGTCTGATTCACGAGACGTGATCATCCAGGGTGGCGCGTACGGCGAGCATCTCTTTGAACGCGTTTCGATCGAAGGCCGGACCGTCGACCCGCATGGCTCAAGTTTTCGCGTACGGCTCGAGCCAGGCGCTGGCGCGCGGTTGTCCATGACCATGAAACGATACGCAGGCAAGCCAACGCTGGCGCAACCGTGGGATCGGGAGTAGTCAGGCGGCCGGCTGAGACTCTGCGAGTGTTCGTTTACTCAGCACATGTTCAAGGCAGCCTGGTCATTTCGATCCGTGCGAGGGCATCCCTGGCGGCCCACCTGATCGCACGGCGCTTTGCTACTCTCAACCGTCTTTTCACAACCGGTCACGGGCTCTAACATGGGACGTCTCTCCCCGGCCGAACGACGAGTCAAACAGCGTGTTGTGCTGCAGACTGCGAATGGTCTGAGCGGCGAGCTGGCGGAGCGCGATCATGGCGAGACGGAAGAACGTAATCTGGTGGATGATCGTGCCAGCGCTGCTGGCGGCCTGGATCGGGGCGCGGCGGGCCTGGGCAGGCACGCCGGCGCAGGCTCGTGAAGACGCCGGGAACCCGAGCACGATCGGGGCCGACTTGCCCCTGCCCCCGCCGCCGGACCTTCCGTTTCAGGCAGCCGACACCGTGATGATGGTGCTCTGCTGCGCACTCACATTGCCGATGATACCGGCGCTCGGCCACTTCTACGGCGGAATGGCACGCCGCAAGAACGTGCTCTCCGCGTTTCAGCAGACCTTCATCCTGCTGGGAGCCATTGGGCTCCAGTGGCTTCTCGTCGGCTACAGCCTGGCTTTTGGCGGTAACGCCCTCGGAGGTTTCTGCGGCGGCGGGCGATGGCTCTTGCTCATCGGGGTGGGCGTCGATCCGAATCCGGCAGTGGCGCCTTTGATACCGCACCAGCTCTTCATGATGTTTCAGATGCTCATCGCGATTTTTTCAGCGGCCCTCATTTCCGGGGCGATCGTCGAGCGGGTGAAGTTCTCGTCGTACCTGATCTTCACCGTTCTCTGGTCGACGCTGGTGTACGACCCCGTAGCCCACTGGGTCTGGGGGCCCGGCGGCTGGATCAAGCAACTTGGGGCGCTCGATTTCGGCGGCGGGTTGGTCGTTCATCTGACCGCCGGTCTGGCGGCCCTTTGCTGCGTACGTGTCGTGGGCAAGCGCAGGGGCCTCGACCATGAAGACCTGCACCCACACAACTTGACTCTCACGGCTGTGGGCACCGGTCTGTTGTGGTTCGGATGGCAAGGCCTCAACGCCGGGGGAGCTCGGGACGCCAGCGGCGCCGCGGTCGTGGCGTTCGTGTCGACGAACCTCGCCGGCGCGGCCGCGATCGTGAGCTTCTGCCTGCTCGAGTATCTTCAGAAACGAAGGGTCACCGTACTGGGCGCCTGTACCGGCGCCGTCGCCGGGCTGGTTGCGGTGAGCCCGGCCGCCGGTTATGTGAGCCCGCTTGGCGCTTTCGCCATCGGCTTCATGGTGGCGCCCTTGTGCTATTTTGCGATTGCGCTGAAGGGAAAGCTGGGCTACGACGACTCGCTCGACGTTTTCGGTGTGCACGGCGTGGGCGGGCTAGCCGGAGTGCTCATGCTCGGCTTCGTGGCGGCCGCCAGCCTTACGGGCGGATCGGGCGGTCTGCTCGCCGGCAACACGGAACTGCTCGTCGCGCAGGCCGGCGCCGCGCTCGTTGTCGTGCTTTACACAGTCGTTGTCACAACCGTGCTCCTGGTCGCAATCGACCGCCTGATCGGCCTGCGGGTCACGGCGGAAGAGGAAGACCTCGGTCTCGACCTCACCCAACACGGCCAGCGCGGGTACCTGATGGGCGAGGGAGAGCTGATCGGAATTGAGTCATGACGGGGCGCTCGCGACGTAGCGGCCTACTCCCGATCACGATGTGTGGTGACGGTTCACACGGCAATACGGATTTCAACAGCGATTGCAGCGCGATCTCGGCGTTAGAATCCGCATGATGCGAACAGTTCCCGCCGACGCTAAAACTCTCTCGATTTCTCCTTTTTGCCCAGGCGTTGTATATTACTGATGAGCGATGGCGAGAGCAGGTCGAGATCCCGCGACGTCTTGAGCGGGTCTCTTCCGGCTCGCCGTCAGCCCCATCGATTGCATTTGTCCGCACCGGCATGTCCTGGGGGCTGGCGAATCGCCGCCGGCATCCCTGTTCATCGCCCGCCGGGGGGACATAGCGGATCTCGCCCCCCTCCGCAGAAAGCGCCGTGACTCGCCCCCGGCACGCCGAACCGCCGGCAGACGAGACCTCAGGGTACCGGAGGGAGCGATGACAGAGCTTCATCCAGCATCACACCAAAGAGAAAAACTCGAATGACAGATCAAGCGACAGAACCAATCGGCGCCAGCCGGGCGAGCCGCCGGTACAAGACATTCGACCGAAAGGCGTATCAGCGCTGGCACCGGCCGCCAATCCAGCGTCCGCCGCTTTCCTATTCCCAGATTCTCGCGTGGGCCGACGCCCATCATGCTCGCACCGGAAAATGGCCGACGGTGCGTTCGGGCACGGTTCGAGAGGACCTACGCGAGAACTGGAACGCAATCTCCGCAGCTCTTGACAAGGGGTACCGAGGCTTGCCTGGCGGTTTGACGCTGGCCCAGTTCCTCGCGGCGGCGCGTTGCAAACGAAATCAGAAACAGCCGCCACGTCTGAGACTTCGCCAGATCCTCGAGTGGGCCGATGCCCATCGGGCTCGCCACGGGACCTGGCCGATCCGACCGTCCGGAGCGATTCCAAATTCCGGCGGTGAGTCGTGGGCTGGCGTCGACACCGCGCTTTCTCGTGGCACGCGCGGCTTTGCCGGCGGCTCGTCGCTGCGTCAACTCCTCACCGAGCGGCGTGGGGAGAGTATCCTCTTTCCACACAAACATGAGTGGAAATGGACCATTGCGCAGATCCTTCTCTGGGCGGATGAGTACTTCGCCCGTCACCGACGCTGGCCGGCCAGCCGATCGGGTCGCATTCCCAAGCGCGACGTGACCTGGAAGGACATCAACCTGGCCCTGATCCATGGCAGACGAAGCTTGCCGGGCGGCTCGTCACTGGAGCAACTCCTCAAAGAGCATCGAGCGCGAGCGGCGTCGGGTCCATGCTGACGCGTGCACGCTATGCCGCAGAGACCCACCCCATCAATCTGCCTCGAGCGGATGCGCGTAGATCGTGGTTGCGAACGAAAATTCGCGTTATGATCAGGGCAGGCGGAAGTCGAGATGGGCCACGGGCACGGGAGTGAACTGCATGTTGCGGTATCTGATCAGCAACCTCCTGGGTGTGGTGGGGGCGGCTCTGGGGGGCGTGGCGGGGTTCTATTTGTACACCTGGATCGTGAGCAAGGGACTGGTCGGCGGCATGATCCCCGGTGCGTTCCTGGGGCTGGGATGCAGTCTGCTCGCGCGGCATCAGTCCTACGCCCGAGGTGTGGTCTGCGGCATCGCGGGGCTGGTGCTGGGCTTCTTCGCGGATTGGTATACGAACCTCACGACCAAGACGTTCTGGGAATACCTCCAGGACCTCAAGAGCGTGAATCAAGTCTACTTGTTGATGATTCTGCTCGGGGCCGCCATCGCGTTCTGGATCGGCAAAGACGCCGGGCTGGCGAGTCTGACGCGGCGAGAGGGGCGCCCCGCTGCACCGGACCCTGCACCCCAAACGGATCAAGGAAAGGCGCCTTGATCGAATTCCGTGTGGAATCAAGGAGATCTTCGTCATGGCGGTATCGTCCCCGGTTCAGGATTCTGCAAGCGCGCTCAGAGCCGAACAGCTCGAGCAGGCCGAGGAGCTGCTGTTTTCGGGTGAGTCACGGGCTGGGTTCGCGAAGGCGATCTTCCGCGGCGAGTTTCGCGGCAAGGCGATTTTCCCGTATCCCGAGCTGAAGGCGAGCGAGCAACCCGTGGTCGAGGAAGCGGTGGCGGCGCGTGCGCGCTTTCGCAGATACGCACATCGACGCGGCGGCGATCGATCGCGATGCCGACATTCCTCGCTCGGTGATCGACGGCCTGGCCGAGCTGGGCGTCATGGGAATGGCGGCACCTCCGGAGCTCGGCGGGCGCGGATTCTCGCAAATGGGCTACTGCCGGATCATGGAAGTGATCGGCGGCCACTGTGCAGCCACCGCCGTGTTCGTCAACGCGCACCATTCGATCGGCCTGAGAGCACTCGTGCTTTTCGGCACCGCGGAGCAAAAGGCGCGCTGGCTGCCACCTTTGATCCGCGCTGAAAAACTGGCTGCGTTCGCCCTGACCGAAGAGCAGGCCGGGTCTGACGCCAGCAATGTTCAGACCACGGCGACTCCCACACCGGACGGGCAAGCCTACATCCTGAATGGGAGCAAGCGCTACATCACAAACGGGGCAATTGCCGGCGTCTTGACGGTCATGGCCCGCACGCCGGACCCGACGGGCGGCAAGTCCAAGGTCACGGCCTTTCTGGTCACGCCGGATATGCCCGGATTCGAAGTGGTGGAAGCGCGGATGCCCAAAATGGGTATCCGCGGCACAGCGACGGCACGGCTGGCATTCCACGACATGCGGGTGCCGGCGGCCAACATTCTCGGCGAGCTCGGCAAGGGGCTCAAGCTGGCGCTGACGGTTCTGGACTTCGGCCGCACAACTTTCGGCGCGAGCTGCACCGGGCTCGCCAAGGTGATCCTTGCCGCCGCGACCAAGCACGCCGCGGGCCGCCACCAGTTCGGACGGCCGCTGGCCGAGCTCGAGCTGATCAAGAAGAAGATCGCCTACCTGGCGGCGACCGCGTACGCCATGGAGGCGACCACGTACCAGACCGCCGCCTTGATCGACACCGGCGCCGAAGATTACATGCTGGAGACGGCGATTCTCAAGGTCTTCACCACCGAGGCACTCTGGCAGGGTGTGTACGAGACGCTCCAGGTCTTCGGCGGTCAGGGCTATTTCAGCAACGAGCCTTACGAGCGAATGACCCGAGACGCGCGGATCAACACGATCGGTGAAGGAGCCAATGAGGTCTTGAAGGCCTTCATTGCCCTGGTGGGGATGCGCGACATCGGCACAGGACTCAAGAGCACGCTCGATGGCTTCAAGAAGCCGGGCTCGTTTCTACCGACGCTCTGGAAATTCGGCGGATCGCACCTGGGCCAACTGGTGCGGTCACCCGCGGTGCCGGTGAGCTCGCCGATGCTCCGGCCGATTGCGGATGCGCTCGCCCGCCGGGTCTCGCGGTTCGGGTGGACGGTTGAGCGGCTCTTGATCACTCACCGCGAGGCGTTCCTGGACCGCCAATACGACCAGGAGCGAATCGCGGACGCCGCGATTGCACTTGTCACTTCGGCGTGTACACTCTCGCGCTGGGACCACTCGCTTGTGCAGGGCTCTGCGACGTCACTTGACGAGACCGCCGCCGAGCTTTACATGAAAATGGCCTTCCACCGATTCGACGATTCACTCCGCGGGCTCGGCCGCAACGACGATCGCTTGACGACGGCGACCGCCCTTGCGGCACTTCGTAAATGGACTTCCTAGAGTAGGAGCACAGCGCGATGTCGCAGGTATCATTCGCGTCGGCGTTCGTGGCGGGGCTGTGGTGCCTGGCGGTCGTCAGGGCGGAGCGTGAAGACGCACCAGGCCCGGGCAAGTATCCGGAAGCGCCGCATTCCGAGACCGTGGACATCTACCACGGCACGAAGGTGGTCGACCGGTTCCGTCCGCTCGAAGATCCGGATTCGCCGGCGACGCGGGCGTGGATCGAGGCCGAAAATCGAGAGACAACGGCATTTCTCGAATCAATACCCGAGCGCGCGGCAATCAAGCGGCGGTTGACCGAGCTGTGGGATTTCGAGAAGTATGCGCCGCCCGAACGCGAAGGGGGGCGGTACTTCTTCACCTACAACAAAGGCCTTCAGAATCAAAGCGTGCTCTACACGAGCGCATCGCTCGACGGCGAGGCGGCGGTGGTCATCGACCCGAACGCGCTTTCGGCCGACGGCACGGTCGCGCTGGCGGGCACCGACATCAGCCACGATGGGCGTTATGTCGCTTATGGGATTGCCCAGGCCGGCTCGGACTGGAATGTCTGGCAGGTTCACGACCTGGCTTCGGGAAAGGACTTGTCCGACCGGCTCAAGTGGATCAAATTCTCCCACGCGGAGTGGAGCCCGGACAGCGGAGGGTTCTTTTACGGACGGTTCCCCGAGCCGACGCCGGGGCAGGACATGAAGGGCGCGAACTACGAGCAGAGGGTCTACTATCACCGCCTGGGCACCGCGCAGCAGGAGGACAAGCTCGTCTGGGAAGATCCCGAGCACAAGGAATGGCGAGCACATCCGAAGGTCACCGACGACGGGCGTTATTTGATTCTGACGATCGCGAAGGGAACCGACAACAAGTACCGGGTTCTTTATCGCCCGTTCGAGGAGGCCGAACAGAAACCAGTGCACCTGGTGGGAGATCTCGACGCGGATTGGACGTTCATCGACAACGACGGACCGGTCTTCTGGTTTCGCACGGACAAGAACGCTCCAAAGGGCCGGGTCGTCGCGATCGATATCCGGAGACCTGCGCCGGAGAACTGGGCACAGCTCGTTCCAGAGCAGGCCGAGACCCTCCAGCACGTCGACGTGGTCGCCGGTCACTTCCTGGCCATCTATCTGAAAGACGCGCATACCGTCGTCCGGGTGTTCGACCTGGATGGGAGGTACCTGCGCGACGTGGACCTGCCAGGCCTCGGCACCGCCACCGGCTTCGAGGGGAAGCGCCGCGATGGGGATACGTTCTACGCATTTTCATCCTTCACGGCGCCGCCTTCCATCTATCGGTATGACGTGGCCAACGGGGCGAGCACGCTCTGGCGTCAGCCGAAGCTGAGCTTCAACCCGCAGGACTACGAGACCACGCAGGTGTTCTATCCAAGCAAGGACGGGACAAAGATCCCGATGTTCTTGAGCCACAAGAAAGGGCTCAAGCCGGAGGGCAACGCTGCCACGCTGCTCTTCGGTTACGGCGGGTTCAATATCTCGCTCACTCCGAACTTCAGCCCGGGCGTGATGGCCTGGCTGGAAATGGGAGGCCTTTACGCTCAGCCGAGCCTGCGCGGCGGCGGAGAATACGGCGAGGCCTGGCACCGCTCGGGAACCAAGCTGCTGAAGCAGAATGTGTTCGACGACTTCATCGCCGCGGCTGAATGGCTGATTTCGCGCGGCTACACGTCGAAAACGAAGCTGGCAATCTCGGGGCGGTCCAACGGCGGGCTCCTGGTCGGGGCCTGCTTGACACAGCGGCCCGAGCTCTTCGGCGCCACGCTGCCGGCAGTCGGCGTGATGGACATGCTTCGCTTCCACAAGTTCACGATCGGCTGGTCCTGGACCGACGACTACGGCTCCTCCGACGATCCCGAGCTGTTCAAGGCGCTCCTGGCGTATAGCCCGCTGCACAACATCAAGCCGGGGACATGCTACCCGCCGACCTTGATCACCACCGGCGATCACGACGACCGCGTGGTGCCGGGCCATAGCTTCAAGTTCGCGGCGGCGCTCCAGGCGGCTCAGTCATGCACCAACCCGGTGCTGATCCGCATCGACACCCAGGCCGGCCACGGCGCCGGCAAGCCCACCGCCAAGCTCATTGACGAGAATGCCGATACCTGGGCGTTTCTCGTGAAGGCGCTGGGGGTGGAACCGGCTGGGGCGCGAACGAGCCGCAAAATGAAAACTGACGCGTCGGATTGGTATCAGGCTCCCGGCCCGGCATCCCCTTGCATTTGACTACACGTGTCGCTACGATAGCGACACGTGTAGTCAATCGCGGATCTTGGAGATCGCTTCATGACCGGGCATGATGCGTTGCCGCCGTTGTCGGATGCGCAGATGGAGATCATGAACGTCGTCTGGGACCGGGGAGAGGCGACGGTTGCGGACGTCTGGAGGGTGCTCTCGGCCCGGCGGAATCTCGCCCGGAGCACGGTGCTCACGATGGTCACGAGGCTCGAAGAAAAGGGGTGGCTCTGCTGCGACGAAGAGGGCCACGCCTTCCGCTACCGGGCGGCGATGCCGCGTGAGGCTACTCTGGGCTTGGTCGTGCGCCGCTTGGTTGACACGGCCTTCGGCGGATCGGCCGAAGGGCTGTTCATGGCGCTTCTGCACGACCGCGGCATCTCGAAGGACGAAGCTCGCAAGATCAAGAAGATGATTGATCGCGCGGAGGACAAGAAATCATGAGCCTGCTGGTGCAGCTTGACCCGGGGCAGGCGGTCGCGCGGGTGATTGTGGGCGCGGTGTTGCAATCGTCGGTTGTGATCGCGTTTTTTGCACTGATCGCTCACGCCGCGCTGAGACGGCGCGCCGACGTGCGGCACGCGCTCTGGCTCGGCGTGCTCTTGTGGGTGTGTTCGAGCCCCGTCATCGCCGCTCTTCTGCAACGTTCCCGTTTTGCGCTCGCGACCATGGCGGTGCCGTTGCCGGCGGCCCCAATGACGTTGGTCGTCACCGATGACACGATCGACACGCCTGCTGTGGTCGATTCCGGGCTGGTGACCGAGAAGTTCATCACGCACCAGACGATTGGCGAAGCCGAAGTGCGTGCGGGGTCCGAGACGCAGCCGGTCGATGTGAAAACGACCGCGAGATCGGTGCAAGTCGTTCCGCGGGGGAATCCCATCATTGGCGGCCTGGCCTTGCTCTGGTTAGCGGGAATGCTTGTCGGCCTCGCGCGCGTTGTCGTGGGTTGGCGGCGGCTGACGCTGCTTTGCCGCGAGGCGCAGCCGCTCGAACCGGCGCGCTTTGGTGCGGCGGTGGAACGAGCGCGCGTGCTCATGGGCATTGCCGAAATGCCGCCGATCGTGACGTCGACGAGCGTGCGCGGGCCGATCGTGGCCGGTCTTCTACGGCCTCGCGTCGTGTTGCCCGCGGGATTGGCCGAATCGATCTCCGAGCGCTCACTGTGTGACGTGCTCGTGCACGAGTGCGCCCACGTGGTGCGACGCGACGCATGGGTGGGGCTGCTCCAGCGCCTCGCGGGCACACTCTTCTGGCCCGATCCATTCGTTTACTACGTCAACCGCCAGCTCTCTCGCGCCCGCGAGGAGGTCTGCGACAACCACGTGCTACGCTGCGGCGACCCCTGCGGCTACGCACGCACGCTGCTCGAGATGACTCCGCTGTGCCATTCTTCCGCTTTCGCACCCGCAGGACTTGGTTTACTCGCGACCCGGTGGACGCTGGCCGACCGGGTCGCCGGGCTTCTCGACCCGAGGAGAATCCCCATGACACGCACGAGTCTCGGAGTGAAGAGCGGCCTGGCAGTTGCTCTGGCGGTGACGGGGTTATCCGTCGCATCGATCCGCGTCGGCCGCTCCGCTGCCGCCGCGGAAGCGACGCGCACACAGGCCAATCCGCCGCAGATTGCGGCCCCTAATGCCGACTTCTGGAACGTCGAGGGGGCCGTGGTTGACGATCAGGGCCGGCCGGTTGGCGGCGCCCTGGTACGCACGATGCCGGTGTTCGATGGACCGGCGAACATCGAAGTGACCACCGCCGCCGACGGAACGTTTCGGTTCACCTTGAAGACGGTCAGCCCGAGCGGACTGGTGGGCCTCATGGCCGAAGCCGATGGCGGATCTCGCATGGGGCTCGACGCGTCATTCGACCGCAGGCATTCACAGCGGAGCAAGGAGGCCGCGCGGATCGTGCTCAAGCCGAGCCGGGCGGTGAGGGTGCGCGTCAAGGATGCCGCTGGTGCGCCGGCGCCGGGTGCGACGGTCGAAGCGGCTGAAAGGTTGTTCCGCACCCATACTACTGCCGGCGCCGACGGCATCGCGACGCTGCGCATTCCCGCCGATGCGCACGTGTGGTGGGTGCTCGCGTTTCGCTCCGGGGCCGGTCTCGACTACTTCGAGAATTACGACAAGGCAGCGTCCGATGCGAGTGGTCCGCCACCCGAGGAGGTAATTCTCACGCTCGAAGCGGCGCCGACGGTGCGGATCAAAACGGCCGATTCAAGAGGGCAGGGGGTGGCGGGCGTCGGGATCAAACCGGCCCTTCTGTTCGCGACGGGTAAGAAAGGCGGCCTTGACGCCAGGCTGTGCACGACTTTGCGCGCTGTTACCGACGGCGCGGAATCGCGATTTTTGACTGGTTCCCAAAAGGAGCAAGTGTAACCACGCGGTTCTCGATCAATCCGCGGGCGGGTTACTCCTGTCCCGATCCGCTCGAGTATTCTCCAGGAGGTCCCACCGAATTGACGGCCCGGGCGCTGCGTGCCACGCGTGTCAGCGGCACGGTGCGGCTGCCTGATGGGAGCCCGGCGCGGCAAATTCTGGTTCGGGCCAATGGCTGGGGCTCGGACACATCGCCGCGGCCAATGGTCGCCGCTCGAACTGCTGAAAACGGCCGCTATGAGCTCGACGTTCAGCCCGAGCAAGCGTACATGGTCGCAGTGGTCGACGACAACTGGGCTGCGCGAAGCCTCAAGAACATCGCGGTACGAGAGGGCCAAGCGCAAGACGGGCTCGACTTCGCCCTCATCAAAGGAACAGTCCTGCGCGGCCAGGTCACCGAGGAGCCCGGCCATCGGCCGTCTGCGGGCGCAATGGTGATGCTACTCGAGCAGGGGGGGCTGCTGCCCAAGGAATTCCGTGGCGTGCTCGCGGACAAAGGTGAGCTCGTGCGAGGCACAGTCACGGCCGACGCCCAGGGCCGCTTCCAGTTCCGGATCGGCCCGGGGAGCTATACGGTTACAAGTGGTAAACAGCTCCAGAGAACCGAGTCCGTGAAAGTGGACGTGACGGATGAGACCGCGGTCGTGCGCGACCTGAGCCTCACGATGTCGCCGCGTGAGACGACCTTCAAGGGTGTGGTCATCGAGAATTCACCGACGCGAGAGCGCCCCGTCGCCAAGGCGCGGGTTGTGATCTCATCATTGGGGCCGTCAACGACGGCCGACGATCAGGGACGATTCGAGGTTCGGCGCAAGCCGGGCCCGATCGTCGTCTTCGCATACAGCCAGGAACAGGGGCTCGGCGGCTTCACGGCCGTTTCCGCGGAACAGGCGAATGCAAAGCTGGTGATCTCGAAAGGGGCGAAGATCACCGGCCGCATCATCGACACGGACGGCAAGCCCCAAGCGAAGCACCGGGTCGGGATGCGGCTCAGTCCGCAGAACGACAGCGTGACCCGATTCGGCGTCACCTTCATGTGCGACGACCAGGGGCGCTTCACATTCCCGTGCGTGCCCCCCGCGTCGGAAGGCGAGCTATCGGCGCCGCACATGAAGGACGCGCGGGGCCGCCTGACCCGGGCCCGTACCGTCATGCCTTTTGATGTCGACGGGCTCGAAACGGTTGAGGTGCCGGATCTGGTGGTGCCGGCGGAGAAGGCCGGGGGCTGAAACGCATCGCACGATCATGCGGCTGCGGTGGGTGGCACTGGCAATCTCGTTGGGCGCGGGTTTCCAGACCCCGCCCTCTGCCAGACCGAAGGTCTTCGGGTGGCACTGGGTACTGTCAATGCTCCGCGCCGGGCGAATCGCCGTCCCGGAATTACGAAAAGCCATTTAGCCCCGCAATCGTTCCGGCGTATCCTTCATCGCCGCTTCGTTGGGCTTCCCGTAGCCGTGCCGAATTCGGAGCGAAGGCGCAGCAAAGTCAGAAGTTCAGCCACTTCGACGAGGCCTTCTCCCTCTTCCCGCTCGTCCGCGTTGAGAGGGACGCCGCTATCCTGACGATCAAGCAATTGCTGCAGGCGGGCGTTCAGCGCGCGCGGCAAGCGCAATCGACCCAAATCGTCAGGAAGCTCTAACTCAATCGCGACTCGGGACATGGCAAGCTCCTGGGCGGCTGGAAAACAGCCGAGTCTGATTGTACCAAACGGTGTGGCCGTCGCGGCACCGATCGCTCGCGCTATTCCTTCGCATCCGCGTGGAACTGCACCCACGCTCCGCACTTCATGTCCCTGAGCAGCCCGCGCATCCAATCGTATTCGTTGTGCTCCTTCAAAAACGGCTCGACCAGGAAGTCGGAACCGGCGTGGCCGACCTGGCCCACGAAAGACAGCTTTGCCGCGAGCGTGCCGTCGGTGACCTTGGACTGAACGGTTCCGCCGGGGAAGAAGGGCGGCCAGTCCCACTCAGGGCATCCACGGGGCGAGGTCTCGACCCGGCCGCAGAGCGTTCGCTCGTTCGTGCCGCTTGTCTTCGCATATGCGTCGAAGGAATCGGTCTCAAACGACTTGGCTAATTCGAGGTCGATCTTGCCCTTGTGCTGGTCGATAAGCTCCTGCCAGCGTGCCTTGCGCGCGTTGGGCGATGAATCTTTCTTTGTCGGGTCGAACTTGGTTTCTTCGCGAGTTAGCACCTCGGTCACCGGGAAGTTCGAGCCGAAGTAGCAGCCGTCTTTCGTTCGCTTGACGAAGTGGTTCTTGAGACCAAGCTCAAGGAGCGCGATCTCACCGGTCTTGTTGTCGCCGATCAGCCAGTCGTTGGCGTAGCCTCCGTTGTTGCCGTCGAGCATGATGCGGACGAAGTCGTCAATCGATTTGCTGTACTGGAGCGCCTTGCGCGCGCGGACGAACTCGGGCTTGGCGTCGGGATCCCAGCCCTCGAACTGGGTGATCGTGGTTTCGGTGACCAGGATCCCATCGGAGTTGACGCCGAAATCGTCGTCGCTGGCGATCACGCCCGGTAGGCCGTCCATGAGCATGCGCGAGCCGTGCTCGGGCTTGATGTCAAAGACGATGTTCCAGCGCGAGCCAATTACATAATTGGTCCACGCGTTGTGGCCCATGACGATCCGGCCGTCCTTGGTGTAGCTTCCGGTGGCGACAAATGCGCTGCAATTGCCCGGTGCGTGCGTGACCGGCTTTTTTCCATCCTTTTTGTCCACCCACGGCACATAGTAGTACGGCAGCTCTTGATTGGCGCTCAAGGCAACCAGGTCCCATCGATCGGCCTTCACGCCCTTGGCCGCGAGCCCCGCCACGATGCCGTCGATCTCGGCGCGATACTCCGCGTCAATTGCAGGCCAGAGCATCTTCTCCGATGCCTCGCGGTAAAAGGCCCAGTCACGTCTGGTCGTTTTTTCGAGGAAGGGCTTGATCACTCTGAGGAAATCTTCGATTTCTGCGGAAAGCAGCCAGCCATGCTGATAACCAACCTGCATCGGCGAGCCCTCGAGATGGACATAAATCCAGCCGCCTTTCTCAAACCGATACGCGCCTCGAACCTGTTCCGGCACCGCGCCCTGAGCATCAGCCGCGACGGCCGGTGCCGCTGCGAAGCACGAAATGAAGGCAACCACGGTCAAACTAAAGCGGACGGCGCGGCTCATCGTTGTGCTCTCGCTCCCGATTACAGAACTGGCAGCATTTCCCGGGCTCTGTGCAACTCTACTGGCCAGGTGGACCGAACGCAACGCGCTCGAACGATGACGGATGCTCAAGCATTTGTTGATGGAGAGACCGCGTTCTATTCTCGAAGTGTTAACCTCCGAGCGTGGAGGCATGCTATATTAAGCGAATCGAACTGGATCGAGCGCTTGGCTTGACTGGCTAGGGAAGGAGCGGCGATGAATTCGTCGGCCCGCGTGGTTTGCAGTGGGTGTTTGCGAAGTGTCGAGTTGAGCGGCGGCTCGGAGGAGCGGGCCAGCAGTGAATGTCCGCACTGCGGGTCGCTGATCCAGACGGATTCGAGCCAGCTTGATTCGCCGAGCCCGATTGATTCTGCGGAAGCGGGCGTGGTCACTGCGACGGGCTCGCCGGGCTCGCTGGTGACACGGATCAGCGAGGCGGCAAACTGGGCCAAGAACTGGGCCCGCGGCTCACTGGGGTCACTGGGGCGATTCCAGCTTCGCGAGCGGCTGGGTGACGGCGGTTTCGGCGAGGTTTACCGGGCTTACGACCCGAGGCTCGACCGGGATGTCGCGATCAAGATCCTCAAGCAGCCTAATCCCGGGGACCGGGTGATGGAGCGTTTTTTCCGTGAGGCCCGAGCGGTGGCGCGGCTCGATCATCCCAACATCGTCGCTGTGCACGACGCCGGTTACGACGGCGGCCGGTGCTGGGTGGCCTACCACCTTGTCGTGGGCCGGCCGCTCTGGTGGTATCGCGACCACCACCGGATGGATGCGATCACGGCCGCCCGGGTCGTGCGGGCGCTGGCCGATGCGCTCGATCACGCCCACCACATGGGAGTTCTGCATCGCGACCTCAAGCCGGCGAACATTCTGATTGACGACCAGGGAAAGCCGCGGCTGATCGACTTCGGGCTGGCGCGACGGTCTGACTTCGAGTCGGATTTGACGCGTGAAGGGGCGATCGTCGGCACTCCGGCCTACATGAGCCCGGAGCAAGCGCTCGGAGTTAGCCGCTTGGTTGACGAGCGGAGCGACGTCTACAGCCTGGGCGTGATCTTCTATGAGTTGCTGCATGGCCGGCGGCCTGATGAGGCGGGAAATTCGCCGGCGGGCAAGCCACGCGGGCCGGTTGGCGGCGGCTGCGTGCCGGCGGCCCTCCAGCGAATCTGTGACCGGTCCATCGCCAACGTGCCGTCCGAGCGCCACGCCACGGCGCGAAGTCTCGCCGACGAGCTCGACCTCTGGCTCAGGACGCAGCACAAGGGCGGCTGGTCGTTTCCTTATCTCTCGGCCGGTGTTTGCGCGGCGTCGCTCCTGGTCGCCGCGGCCGCCGCTTCATGGGCGGTCATGGTGGGCAGGAATCGGGCGGATCGACTCGCTGCGGAGTTGCACTCTGTTCTGGGGATTGAACCGCTTGGCGGGTCTGGAACCGGCGCCCGGCGGTTGGTTGAAATCAACCAGGCTGGGAGCGATTCATCCCCGAGTGGCTCGTTCGTCGTCAACACGAACACCAAGGTCTATCATCGTCCGGAGTGCGCGCACGTTGGATCGATTGCGGCGCATCATCGGGGGACGGTGCGCGATTCGACTGATGCCGCAGGGAAGGGCTTTCAGCCTTGTGGGTTGTGTCTACCTGGCGGGTCGAAAGCGTCGCCGGTTGGCGGTGAGGCGGCCAAGGGGAGCGGGGGTTGAGTCAGAACCCCTCTCTGGAAGAGCATGCGAGGCGCCAAGGGCTGAAGCCCGTGGCTATTGACCGGGGCCCCGTTTGGGGCCATGGATGAGGCGACATGGAGCCGACAACGGCAGGCACGCGGATGGGGACGGCCGCGTATATGAGTCCGGAACAGGCGCGGGGGGACGTGGAACGGCTGGGCGCTGCGACGGACATTTACGGCTTGGGGGCAACTCTTTACTACCTGCTGACAGGGCGGCCGCCCTTCGAAGACAACGACAAGGCGGAGCTCTTCCTCAAGGTGGAGCGGGGCGAGTTTCCCCTGCCCCGCGATGTGAATCCCAGGGCCGACCGAGCGCTCGAGGGGATTTGCCGCCGGGCGATGGCGCTTGAGCCGAGCGATCGTTACCCGTCGGCCCGGAGCCTCGCCGACGATCTGGAGCGCTGGCTGGCGGATCAACCCGTTTCGGCCTACCGAGAGCCGACGTGGATGCGCGCCTGGCGCAGGATACGCAGGCGCCGGCACCTGCTGGCAAGCTCGGCGGCCGTGCTGGTCCTCAGCGTGGTGGGCCTTTGCTGGCACGCCTGGCAGATCGGCCGCGAAAATGCCAAGACCGAGGCGGCGCTTGAGCGGGCGTCTCAGCTTCTGGGCATCACCCGAACGGCCCTGCGGGACCAGTCTGAACTCGCCCGGACATCGCTGGCCGCTTTTGGCAAGACGGAGCAGCTCCGACTGAAGCTGGCCCGGAACGAGGTGGAAATCTACACGAGGCTTCTGGCGTCGTACCCTGTGGATCCGAATATCCGTTTCGAGGCAGGGGAATGCTATCGGATACTCGCCGCGCTTCTCCGCTTGACCGGCCAGCCCGACGAAGCACGCGATTGTTATCAGCGCTCGATCGATTTCTTCGCGAGTCTGGTGGGCGGTCCCAACCGCGCCGCCGAGGCGCGCCGTGCACTCGTCGACGAGATGATCGACCGGGGCGAGCTTTACCGCATGAATTCCCAGAGTCGCCTGGCGCTCAAGGACTACGACACCGCTTTGCAGCACGTCGAATATGTTGCGGGCGCCCCTCCAGTTTGTCTTACGACTTGCTGAAGGCGTCGATACTCATCAATCGCTCGAACGTCATGATTCTGTGGGACAAGCCAGAAGAGGCTCGAGCGAGCGCCTCGGGCGCCGTCGATCTGCTGCTGCACGCATCGAGCGGAAACCCTGTCGGAGAGAATGCGAACCGGGTGACTTACTACCTGGGCCTGGCTTACACCAACCGCGCGATCGCGGCACAGGACCTGAAGGATCGCGGCGACGCCGAAGAGAGTTTCGATCGCGCGATCGCGGCTGCTCGAAAGGTAACCTCCGAATCCTACTTTCCTCTCGGGCGCACACTGGGTGATCGCGGCAGCACTTTCGCGAAGGGCGGAAGTGGTCGGCTCAGACGCGGGTCGTGTTCCCGAAGCGTTCAAGTGTTTCGACGAGGCGCTGGAGCTGATCCACCTGCTCATTCAAAAGCACACGGATATGCCGCACTTCCGCGAGGAGCTGGCCGACGTGCTCAACCGCCAGAGCCGGTTTCTCCTCGCTCGCAGGCGGGTTTCCGAGGCGGAGAAAGGCTGCAGGCGGGCCCGGGAAACGCTCGAGGCGCTCGCCACATCCGCGCCCAGGAACCCGGTGTACGCAAGCTTGCTGGGCGTGACGGCCGGCATCGAGGCCCAGATTCAACTCGAGAAGCGAAATGCCGGCGCAGGCCGCGGGCTTTTCGCGCAGGCCGCCGGGCAATTCGAGAGAGCGCTCGCCATCGACCCGGACCGGCAACTCGACCGGCGACGGCTGGAAGCGGCCAGGTCTCAATTGAAATGACCGCCGTGGCCAGACGGCGGTATGGCGAGAGCGATACGGCGGGCGCGAGGTTGTGAGGCCTGGCTTTTCCGGAGCGCGCCACGGTCTGAAGGTCTTACTCCGCGGGCCTTATGATGATGGTTTCTGAGTCGTGGTATCCGGGCGCGGCATGTGTTGCGCCCACGCGGGTTACTGTACCCACAGCGGGGCCGCCGCCGGTCCCGACGCCATCCCGGGGCGTCCCGCCGCGAAGCAAGGCAAGCAGTTGACCGAACACAACGGAGATCCGATAGAGCAATTCGCGGATCCACAAGTTCCAGGGCAGAGGACTTCGGGGCCGAAAATAAACCGTGATGTCGGAACCGCGCTGTAGAGTGGGAGGGACTTCGCAGCGGATCATCCTCCAGGTGCGGATATACGTCGTTCCCAGATCGTCCTGGCCGATCTTCGATTGAGCATATACCCACGAGCAATCGTGAAAGCTGGTGTAATAATCGCTTGGATCGGGTTCCTGGGTGGAAGCGATGCAGGTCATCACCATTTTCACCGGTCTGAACAGAGACCTGGTCTGGTTGATGCTCGTGAGTTGAAACACATCCGGAGTGGGCTTCGCCATCATCGGCTCCTTTCGCCTTATGGACGAGAGTAACCGATCGCAGGATGCTTGAGCAAGACAAACGAATGGGCCGTATTGTCGTGGCCTTTTCGTCCGTCGACACCCTCGCCGGCAGGCAGGATTCCCGCAGGCGGCGGATATCGGCCAACCTGTTTTTTTTCTCGCCTTGGGAATGTCCCGACAGTTGATGGGGCGGGCGAATCGCGGCGCGGGCGGCGCCAGCGCAAGGGTTGATTGCCGTGAGAGATGGGCACACGTGGCCGGGGCGACGCGCCTGCATCGGCGGTTGGGCAAGGCTGGCCTGCTTGACCGCTCGTGTGCGCGGCGTTCATACTGAGTGCCCTCCTGGTAGCGAAGCTGGTGCGGGCAAGGATCGTGCGGGGCTGGGAGATCCGTGAGCCAGCACAGCGGGACGGAAAACGCCGGTTTGGGGTGTATGATGGAAACCCTCGCGATCACCCTGGCGGCCCCAGTGCTGGCACTGGCTGTGTATGCCACATGGAGTTGGTGGAGGGCCCTCGCCGACGTCTGTCGCGGATTGCACGCGATGGGCAGCGGGCAGAAGGCGCGGCACGTTCGACTAATGGTGCCGGGACCCCTCGGCGGGCTGGTGAAGACGTTCAATGCGGCAGTGGCCGATATCGAGGGCCGCAGCGAGAAGCTCGAACAGGACCGGCAGCAGCTCCGGGTCGTGCTCGAGGCGATGGAAGAGGCGGTCATCGCCGTCGATAATCGGCGCCGGCTGTTGTTCGCCAACGATAGCGCCGCCCGGCTGTTCGGGCTCGAGGATGCCTCGGCCGGCCGGCTGGTGCCGGAGCTGATCCGGGGTCCGCAAGTGCAGGATGCGGTCGAGGCGACCCTACGGCTGGATGGCTCGTCGGCTTACCAGGGTGAGATCACGCTCCCCGGCCGCGATGCAGCGCGCGGAAGTAATCGGTCGCTGTCGGTGCGCGGCACGCCGCTTCCAGGGCGGCCGTCGCCGGGCGTCGTGCTGGTATTTCACGATGTCACCGAGCTCAGGCGTCTGGAGCGGATGAGGCAGGACTTTGTCGCCAATGCTTCGCACGAGCTGAAGACACCGCTGGCCTCGATCAAAGCGTATAACGAGACCCTGCTCGACTGGGCAATCCACGACGACACCGTGAATCGGCGATTCCTCGAGAGAATCGACGAGCAGGTTGAACGGCTGAACACGTTGATCCTCGACCTGCTCAGCCTGGCTCGAATCGAGTCGGGGCAAGAGCCGTTTGAACACAGTCCACTTCCGCTTGTCGGGGTCGTTCAATCTTGCGTGGAAGCTCAACGAGAACGGGCCGAGGCGAGCGGTCTTTCCCTCGACTTTGACCCTGGCGGGCTCGACGACGAAGCCCAGGTGCTTGCCGACGAGGAAGCGATCCGGCAGATCGTCGACAACCTGGTGGATAACGCGATCAAATACACGCCGGCTGGGCGGTCGGTCTCCGTCTCGTGCTGGGGCGATCATAACGAGATTTGCGTGGAGGTCGCCGACACCGGCATCGGCATTCCGCGCGACGATTTGCCGCGGATTTTCGAGCGATTTTACCGGGTAGACAAGGCCCGGAGCCGCGAGCTTGGCGGGACTGGACTGGGCCTCTCGATCGTCAAGCACCTGGTCGGCTCGATTGGCGGCCAGATCGATGTTGCAAGCCGGGTCGGATCAGGCTCGCGGTTTCAAATCCGACTGCCTCGCGCAGCGTTGGCGGTAGGGCAGCTCAATGGCGAAAGGCTCCTTGCCTGATGCAGCAGCAATCGGACAGGGAGCGATCGAGCCTTTTGGGCTCGATCGTCCGTGGCGAGCTTTCGCCGGGCTCTAACGCCGGCGTGATTCGACCTGCGTGCAAGAGCAGAAGCGGAGCGGCGGCCCGGAAAGCCCCGTGAACTCACGCGAATTATTCACGAAACCTTCACATTCGAACGTTACAGTGTCGTTTCGCCGCTGCGCCCGATCGAGGTTGAGCGAACTGGTAAGCTGAGCGAACTGGTAAGCGGACCAACCCTGGGCGGTCACGGCGTCTGAGTTGGTGTCGACCGCCTAACAAGCAAGGAACTGCCCAGGATGACGATATCACGTGGATTGCGTGGGATGATCGGGCTATCGCTTCTGGCCGGGATCCTGACAGCGCCGGGTTGCGGCGGAGGCGGGGTAGGCGGCGGGCCGAGGCCGACGATCGTGGTGGATGGCTCGAGCACGGTCTATCGGATCAGCATGGCGGCCCAAGACGCCTTCCGTCAGGTCGAACCGAAGACGAACGTTGTGGTCGACTTCCACGGTACCGGGGCGGGCTTCGCCCACTATCTCGAGGGTGAGATCGATATTGTCGACGCGTCGCGCGCGGCCAAACCGGACGAGGAAACGAAGGCGAAGGCGCAAGGGCTCGAGTGGTCGCGATTCCTGGTGGGTTACGATGGCATCACGCTGGTCGTGAATCCCAAGAACGACTTTGTGAAATCGCTTTCCGTCGAGCAGCTCAAAAAGCTCTGGGCGCCTGCGAGCACGGTGAGGACATGGAAAGAGCTCGATCCGTCCTGGCCTGATCGTGAGATCATTCTGTATTCGCCGGACCACGATTCGGGGACGTTCGAGTTTTTCACCGAAGCGATCGTCGGCCAGCAAAAGAAGCAGCGTGATGATGTTCAGAACAGCCCCGACGACAACATCCTCGTGCGAGGGATCACGAACGACACCGACGCGTTGGGCTATTTCGGCTACGCGTATTACGCAGAAAACAAAGACACACTGCGAGCGGTGGGCGTGCAGAACGGACCAAATGCGGCTCCGGTGCTTCCGAGCCTCACCACGATCATCGACAAGACGTACTCGCCGCTTTCACGGCCGCTCTATATCTACGTGAAGAATTCGGCCGCGCGGCGGCCGGAGGTGGGTCGTTTTCTCACGTTTTATCTCGAGAAGATCGACCAGTTTGCGGTGGACGGCGGCTATGCTCCTCCGACGAAGGATGACAAAGCCGCCAATCAGGCGACGCTCGCCAAGCTTCTTCCAGCGGCGGGGGGCAAGGCCGAGGACAAGAACGTGGCCACGAAGTAAGGATCTTGGTTTTGGCCTCTCCCTCGAAGAATCCCGGGGAAAAACCGGCCGCGCCGACGGTGGTCGTGCGGTGGAAGGGGCACTCACGAGCGCTGGCATTCTGGGAATGGATGGTGACGGCCGGACTTGCGTCGTGTGCGCTCATCACCGTTTTCACGACGGCGGGCATTGTACTGGTCCTGGGCGTCCAGAGCTACGAGTTTTTCCGGTTGCCGGTTGTGTCGGTGACCGGGTTCTTCTTCGGCACCACGCTGAACCCCTACGCCGAGCCGCCGAAATTCGGCATCCTTCCTCTCGTGTGGGGAACGTTCATGGTGGCGGCGGGCTCGTCGCTCGTGGCGCTGCCGATCGGTCTCTTGAGTGCGATCTACTTGAGCGAGTATGCCCCGAGGCGAGTTCGTAGCGTTCTGAAGCCGACGCTCGAGCTGCTTGCGGGCATACCCACAATCGTCTACGGATACCTGGCGATCTTGCTGGTGACGCCAGTCCTGAAGCGTTTGCTCGAGCCCACGCTCAGGGTGGATACGTTCAACGCGCTCTCCGCCTGCATCGTGGTCGGCGTGATGATCATTCCGCTGGTCTCTTCGCTTTCGGAGGATGTGCTCTCGGCCGTGCCGCGCGGGCTGCGCGAAGCGGCCTTCGGGCTGGGGGCGACCAAGTTCGAGGTATCAACGCGGGTGGTGCTTCCGGCGGCACTTTCCGGCGTGTTTGCTTCGTTCATCCTGGCGGTGAGCAGGGCAGTCGGCGAGACGATGGCTGTGGTGCTCGCCGCAGGCACGCGGCCGCAAATCACATTGAACCCGCTCACACAGATCGAGACGATGACGACCTACATTGTTCAAGTGATGGGCGGAGAGGCGTCCTTCGGCGAGCCCAAGTATCTTTCGCTGTTTGCGGTCGGCCTGACTCTTTTTGCGGTCACGCTCGTGCTCAATATTATTTCGGGCTGGATTTTGCGGCACTTTCGCGAGGTGTATCAATGAGCACGGGGCCGCAGAGCCACTTCAATGCGGATCGTCCGATGCGGCGGCTGGCCGGGCCGTTGTTCGGAACGGCGTGCCTGATGGCGACGTGCACGGGCGTCGCCGTGCTGGCCTTGCTCCTGGGGTCGGTCGTTGCAGCGGCGCTCCAGGGGCAGGCCGAACATCCGTGGTATGCCTTGGGCGCGCATCTCGCGGATCTTGCCGGGCTCATCAGGCGTCTGGCGACCTCGTTGCAGTCGAGGCGTCCGGCGGAAGCTGGCTACCAGGTCGGAATCACGGGGAGCCTGTGGCTTCTGGGACTGGTTGCCGTGATCGGAATACCCGTGGGCGTCGGGGCCGGCGTGTTCCTCGAAGAATACGCGCCTCCGGGGCGGATCCGGCGGATCATTCAAACGAATATCGCCAATCTGGCCGGCGTGCCTTCGATCGTCTATGGAATTCTGGGCCTGGCGGTATTTGTGCGGGCGTTCGGCTTCAAATCGATCGCGCTGGGCCAGGTGCTGCTTGCGGGAGTGTTGACCCTGAGCCTGCTCATTCTGCCGATCATCGTGATCACCACGCAGGAGGCGCTGCGCGCGGTGCCCGGCTCGTTGCGGCAGGCGGCGCTGGCTCTGGGAGCGACTCGATGGCAGGTGGTCCGCGATCACGTTTTGCCCTCGGCCTTGCCGGGTATCTTGACGGGCACCATTCTGGGCCTCTCTCGCGCGATCGGCGAGACGGCGCCCTTGCTCATGGTCGGTGCGGCGGCGTCGATCCAGCAGTTGCCGCATGGCCCGATGGACCGATATTCCGCGCTGCCGGTGGAGATCTACAATTACGCCAGGCAGCCGGGCACGAAGTTCCAGCCGGTCGCCGCCGGTGGTATCCTGATCCTGGTCACGATCTTGCTGCTCATGAACGGCGTCGCCATCGTGATTCGCGGGCGATTCAGGCGTTATCATTGACGAAGATCCCGGGAACGGCCTCTTTCCGCACAAGCGAGCCTATCGATGAGCGTCTCCGAAAAAGTGAACGACCGTGCGGCGGCAAAACCGCCCGAGGCGGCGCGCGCGGCGCCGAAGCCGGCCCCACGTGCACTCGATCCGGTCGTGCTCTCGACTCGCGGCCTCTCGGTCTGGTACGGGGCCAGCCTGGCGCTCAAGAACATCACGATCGATATCCCGCGCAACAAGATCACCGCGCTCATCGGACCGTCGGGGTGCGGCAAGAGCACACTGTTGCGCTGCTTCAACCGCATGAATGACCTGATCGCGAACTCGCGCGCCGAAGGCGAGGTGCGATTCGACGGCGAGCTGATTTCCGGCGATCAGATCGACCCTGTCGTGCTGCGACGCCGGATCGGGATGGTCTTTCAGAAGCCGAATCCATTCCCGAAGACGATTTACAACAATGTCGCGTGGGGGGCCAGGATCAACGGATATCGCGGCGACATGGACGAGCTGGTCGAGCGCTCGCTGCGCCGGGCCGCGCTCTGGGACGAGGTGCGGAACAAGCTGCATCGCTCAGGGCTCGAGCTCTCCGGCGGCCAGCAGCAGCGGCTTTGCATCGCACGGACGCTTGCCGTCGAGCCCGAGGTGATCCTGATGGACGAGCCGTGCTCGGCACTGGACCCGATCTCCACCGCACGCGTCGAAGATCTCATGGAAGACTTGAAGCAAGACTACACGATCGTGATCGTCACACACAACATGCAGCAGGCCCGCCGCGTGAGCGATCTGACGGCTTGCCTCATGCTCGACGAGGCCGCAGCCGACGGCCATCGCACCGGCATCCTCGTCGAGTTCAGCTCTACCGACCTTCTCTTCACTACACCCAAAGACAAGCGCACCGAGGCGTACATCACCGGCCGTATCGGCTGAGCTCGTGCGAGAAAGCCCCATGAACATCCGGAACTGCCGCGGGGCCCGCGCGACGATCGCGGCCGTGTTTCATGCCGTTTGGTTGTGCGCCTTCTCGAGCGTCACGGCAAAAGCCGAAGGCGAACGAGCCGTTGCGCCCTATTCGGAGCGCTGGCTTTATTGCAGCACGAATCTTCAAGTCGACGCGTCCGTGCCGCAGCTCGCGGAGCTTTTCGATCGGGCCAAGCGGAGCGGGTACACTGGAATCCTGTTCTCGGACTACAAGCTGCAGGTCCTGGACCGGGTCACGGACAACTACTTCCGGAACGTCGAAAAGATCAAGTCGGCGGCCGACGCAGCCGGGCTTGAGCTGGTGCCAGCCGTGTTCTCGATCGGCTACAGTAACGGGCATCTGGCGCACGACGTGAACCTGGCGGAGGGACTGCCGGTCGTTGACCAACCGTATGTGGTCAAAACCGTTTCCGGCGCGGCCGCCACGCGCGCCGGACCGAAGAAGACCGGTGCAGCACCGGCGCGGAGCGGGCGGCTGGAGGCCGTTCTCGATTCGAAGCCGGCCGTGCAAATCCGGAATGGCGGGCTCGAAGAAACGAGCGGCGACAAGTTTCTCAACTATTCGTTCCAGGACGACCCGGGGGCCGGAACGTTCGCCGATCGCACGGTGGTGCACGGCGGCCTTGTTTCATGCCGTCTGGAGGCCGGGACGAAGGACAAAGGCCATACGTCACCCAACCTGCGGCTCGTACAGCGCGTGAGCGTGCGCCCGCACACCGCCTATCGCTATTCATGCTGGGTCAAGACGAGGGACCTGGCTCCGACCGGATCGTTTCACTTGCTGGCGCTCGCCACCAGCAAAGAGAACAAGTCGCTCACGTTTCACGAAGGAGGGCTCGAGCCGACCGCGGACTGGAAGAAGATCGACGTCGTCTTCAATAGTCTCGAAGAGCGCGAAGTCAGCCTGTACGCGGGCTTCTGGGGCGAAGGCAAGGGCACGTTCTGGATCGACGACCTCGTTCTGGAAGAGCTGGCACTCGTCAATCTGCTCAGGCGCAAGGGATGCCCGTTCGTTATCAAATCAGCGGACGGCAAGACGACGTACGAGGAAGGCCGCGACTTTGAGCCAGTCGCGGACGCAAAGCTGGGTCAGGTTCCCTGGCCCGGTGAATATGAATTCGAGCATCCCGGTGCTGTGATCCGGATCACCTCGCGCTCGAGGATCCGGTCGGGCGAGCGGCTGCGCGTGAGCTGGTATCACCCCATCATCACGCACGGATTCCAGGTGATGTGCTGCCCGAGCGAGCCGAAGCTGTACGAGATACTTCGCGCGCAGGCCCGCATGGTGAATGAGCTGTTCCGGCCCAAGACGTTTTTCATGTCGCACGATGAGATTCGCGTGGCGAACTGGTGCCGCGCCTGCCAGGATCGGAAGCTCACTCCGGGTGGGCTCTTGGCGGACAACGTACGGAAATGCACCGAGATCATCAAGTCGGTGAGCCCGCGCGCCCGGATTGTTGTGTGGTCGGACATGTTCGATCCGAACCACAATGCCGTCGACAGCTATTACCTGGTGAACGGCTCGCTCAAAGGCTCGTGGGAGGGACTTTCGCGCGACGTCATCATCGCCAACTGGAACGGCGGCAAGGCGAAGGAAAGCCTGTCATTCTTTGCGGACCGCGGACACAAACAGATCATCGCCGGGTATTATGACGTTGACGACCTCTCGAACTTCCGGCAGTGGGACGAGGCTGCGCGAGATGTTCCGGGGGTCATCGGGTTCATGTACACGACCTGGCAATCCAAGTACAGTCTGCTCGAGCCGTACGGTCAGGCGATGCGCGGGGCCGCGGGCCGCTGATTTCACCTCGTTCGCGCAGCGGGTCATTCGAGCTCTACAAGCAGTCGTGAGCAGATCGCGATCGGAGCTGTGTATCGTGCCCCCCTATCGATTTGTCAGGAACGAGCGCCCCACGCTGGGCGTCGAGATCGAGCTCAATCTCGTCGACAGCCAGACCATGGCGCTCAGGAGCGGGGTGACGCAGATCCTCGCCGAGATTCCCAGCGAGCTGGAAGCCGCGGTGAAGCCCGAGCTCTTCCAGTGCTATATCGAGCTGAACACCAAGGTGTGCGAAAGCGTTGATGAGGCAAATCGAGACCTCACGGAGAAAATCAAGGTTGTCACGGAGATTGCGGGCCGGCAGGGCATGCGGCTGTTCTGGAGCGGAACTCATCCATTCTCACCATGGCAGGTGCAGGAGGTCACGCCGATCGAGCGGTATCGCGACTTGATCGAGCTGCTTCAGGAGACTGCGCGGCGGATCATCACGTTCGGGTTGCACGTTCACGTCGGGGTCGATTCCGGCGACAAGGCGATCATGATCTGCGACCGCATCCTTCAGCATCTGCCGACCTTGCTCGCGCTCTCGGCGAACAGCCCGTTCTGGCAGGGGCGGAACACGGGGCTGCACTCCGAGCGCAGCAAGATCATGGAGACCTTGCCGACGGCCGGCTTGCCGCCGCTCATGCGCAACTGGTCGGAGTATGCCTGGCTGCTCAACAACCTGGTCGACACCGGTTTCATCAGAACCATTCGCGAGCTGTGGTGGGATGTGAGGCCACACCACAACTTTGGAACAGTCGAGGTGCGAATCTGCGATATGCCGCCCTGCCTCGACCAGGTCATGGGAATCACGGCGCTCATCCAGTGCCTGGTGCACGACCTCTCGCAGGAAATTGACCAGGGAATGTATCAGTTCGATTGCCATCCTTTCTTGATCCGCCAGAACAAATGGCGGGCGTGCCGCTACGGGATGGGCGCGCGGCTGGTCGACCCGGCGACGCACAAGGTCGTGCCGGCCAGAGACGTCGTCCATCGACTCGCCGAGCGGCTGCACGAGCGCGCTCGCGAACTCGACTGCGTTGCCCATCTTGAGAGGTTGCACGACATGGCCGACGGGCCGACCGGATCGGTCATGCAGCTTCGAGCATTCGAAGAGACACAGAATCTCGTCGAGGTGGTGCGCCAGATGGTGGCCTTTGGTGAACGGTGAGCGATTCGTGCGGCGCGGAGCCGGATCGTCCGCTCGTTCAGAAGGCTCGGACGGCGCTTTCGAAGATGCGCAGACCTTCTCCTTGAGCTCGCGATCCGTTCGGCCGGCGTGTCCACCTGGGGTGGTGCCAGGGCTCGACGAATCGCTCGGGGTGCGGCATGAGACCGAAGATTCGCCCTGTCCGGTCACATACGCCGGCGACTGCGCTTGCGGACCCGTTGGGGTTTGCCGGATAATCCTGGGTCGGACGGGAGTCGGCGCCGCAGTATTGGAGCACGACCTGGCCGCTGCGCTCGAGTGCGCTTACGGCCGCACTGTCGGACATGAGGAAGCGGCCCTCGCCGTGAGCCACCGGCAGCTCGATCGGCTCCGAGAACGTGACGAACGGCGAGAACCCGGCCCGGGGCAGAAGTTTCACCCATCGGTCTTCAAACCGGCCGGATTGGTTGGCTGCGAGCGTGGTCGACGCGGCGGGACCACCGGGCAACAGGCCGCTGCGCACCAGTACTTGAAACCCATTGCAGATGCCGAGAACCAGGCCGCCGCGTTCGTGAAAACGCCGAAGCGCTTCGCCGAGCGTGGTGGCAATTCTGGTCGCGAGGATGCGGCCGGCACCCAGGTCGTCGCCGTACGAGAAGCCGCCGGGAATCACCAGGATCTGGAACCGATCGAGCGCGGCCGGTGATTCAATCACCTGGTTGATGTGCCAGGTTTCGGCGAGAGCACCCGCGAGACCGAGGGCGTACGCTGCCTCTTCGTCACAGTTGGTGCCGGGTGCTCGGAGGACGATTGCGTGAGGTGAGGACATCTGGGTGTTTGGTACTTTTTATGTCGGCGCGACTGTGCGGCCACCCCCCCTAACCCCCCCTTCTTAAGGGGGGGAAAGGTGGCCAGGGACGCAGCAGGTTAGCGGGCGCGTCGCGTTGTCCGTTGGGGCCAATTCCGGTATCATCGTGTTCAGATCGTATTCGCGCTCGGCGAGGAGAGTCAAGCGCGGCTCGATCGGAGGGGAATCTCATCATGGGTGTCGCTCGAACGAGATCTGAGCCGCAGCCCAGGCCGCAAGCTGAGCCGGCCGCGACTCTCGACGATCTTTACCGCTACGACGGAAAGGCAGAACTGATCGGTGGAAGGATCGTTCCTCTCATGGCGACTGGTCGTCTTCCGAATCGAATTGCATTTCGAATTACTCGCAGCCTTGATGATTACGCCCAAGCCGTAGGTCGAGGCGAGGCGTATACGGACAATATGGGGTTCGGCGTACCGAGACTGCGCTCCGGTCGCGAATCGTTTTCTCCGGACGCATCGTTTTACGATGGTGTGTTTCCGGCGAACGAGATGCGGTTCGTGAGCGGGCCGCCGACTCTTGCGGTCGAGGTGCGAAGCGAGAACGACTTCGGTCCCGCGGCAGAAAACGAGATCGCCGCCAAACGTCGTGACTATTTTGAAGCCGGTACCAAAGTGATGTGGGACGTCGACTCCGTCGCGAAATTGATCCGTTCCTATCGCGCCGATGCGCCCGAAGAGCTGGTGGTCTTTGCGCGCGGTCAGGTTGCTCACGCCGAACCGGCGGTACCGGGGTGGCGGATCGAGGTGGACAAGGTCTTCGGGTGAGCGCAGGCTCAGAGCGCGCGAAAAAACCCGGGGTCTGCGCTGGAACGAAGCTCCGGTCATCGCGCTCTCTCTGCGAAACCCTCAATACGGCGGCTCGTTGCCCCCTAACTGAGTGGAATAGTCGGATTCGGCGCGATACGCCAGGTTGCGGCGAAGCAGCTCCGACTCATAGACCTGGACGACGAAGTCGGCTGCGATCTTCAACCGCGATGAGGTTCCCTTGGTGGGGAAGTCGGCCGGAGACCCGCGCCGGAATTCGGCCACGCCGACGTGCTTCGAGCGGCTCTTGACGTAGTTGATGCCGGGAATTCCATCGGCGTCGCCCGAGATCAAGAGGGCGATGTCGTAGGTATCCTGCAATGCCACCATGTCAACCGCGAGACTGGTGTCGAGACCCTTTTCATTCACTGAGTGGTGAAGCAGGTCGACCTTCCAGTGCCCTTCCTGGCGGATTTCGACGAAGTCGGTCGCGGCCTGGACGCCGTGATAGAACCGCTTCTTTCGCTCGAGCGCCCGGCGCTTGCTCTCATACCATTCGCGGGTTTCGGAGAAACAGAAGTTCCAGGCTTCCTCGGCCCGACGGTCGATCGGCATGTCGGAAAGCCGGCGGCTGGCGTCTTCCAGGTAGGCGTCGCGCAGCCGGGGATTCATCTCGAAGCGAGCGCGCAAGCGGGCCTCGGCCTTGGGGTCGTTCAAATCCCATTCGTCCATCTTGCCGACGACGTACCAGTAGATGCGCGAATGCTGGGCAGTGGGCCAGTCGGCACCATCGGCAAAGGTTCGGCCCCAGTACTGTACGCTCTGCTCGAAGACATGACGATAAAAAGAGCCATAATCATCGACTCGCAGATTCAGATGTTTTAACACACCGTCGAGATTCGACCCATCCACGAACGTGACGAAGCGGAGCATCATGATATCCTCATTTCAATACGGACCTAAGAAAAGTTAACCAACCAACCGTGACGAACTACTTACCGGAGCACACACAACCGAACGATCGCCGCGCCTACGCCCGGCGGCGAGCCGCTACCAATTCAGCGGTTCTTGCCAAGCGCTCTTGAGGTCTGCCGTGGCGGCATCCAGTACGGTCGAGCCACCACGTCCACGCACTGTCAATTGCGGCCTGGAGGCGGTGCCTCCGGAGGCCGGGCCCATCACAACGCCGAGGCGACAGAACGGTACGCCGTTCCAGACCTCGGCGAGCTCATCGAGGCATTCGGGCCGAGCTTCGGCCACGAAGCGACTCGGTGATTCCGAGAATAGTAGCACGAGATCGCTCGAGGCGTCATCTTCGCGGGGAACATCGGCGAGTGCCACCAGGGCGCCAAGGCCGCCCGCAAAGGCCATTTCCGCGAGCGCCACGGCCAGGCCCCCCTCACTCAGATCGTGACAGCTTCGCAGCAGCTCGCGGCTGATGGCGGCGTGGATGGCCCGCATGCAACTTTTCCCCAGGGATGGGTCGACTTGCGGAACGCGCCCGCCATCTTGCGAGTGAACCTGGCACCAGAGCGACCCGCCCAGCTCGTTTCGAGTGAGGCCGACGAGCAAGAGAACGTTGCCGGGCTCCTTCAGGTCCATCGTCACGCAGGAACGCACGTCGTTCACCTGGCCGATGGCGCTGATCAGGAGAGTCGGCGGGATGGCCAGGCTCTTTCCGTCGTGTGAGTGTTCGTTGTTCAGGCTGTCCTTTCCCGAGATGAATGGTGTGCCGTAGGCGAGCGCGACGTCGTGGCAAGCCTGCGCGGCGAGCACGAGGGAGCCCAGGGTTGCCGGCCGCTCGGTGTTGCCCCAGCAGAAATTGTCGAGCAAGGCGATGCGCTCCGGGTCGGCCCCCACGGCGATGCAGTTGCGAATCGCCTCGTCGATCACACAGCCGGCCATGGCGTATGGATCGAGCTTTCCATAGCGCGGGTTCAAACCGCAGCCGACGGCGAGACCGCGAGTGGAGCCGCGCACCGGCACGATCACGGCTGCGTCGCCGGGGCCGTCGTCGCTTGCGCCCACCAGCGGCCTCAGGGCCGTGCGTGCCTGCACCTCATGGTCATACTGGCGGATGATCCACTCCTTGCTGCACACGTCCCAATGCGCCAGCACGGCGAGCAGATCGGCCGTGAAATCGGTCTTTGCGGGCTCTTCGACCGGACGATAGGGCGGTGCCGTCCATTCTGCCTCACGAACGACAGGAGGGCGGCCCTCGTGCAGGAAATCCATCGAGAGATCGGCGACCGTCTCACCCTCATAGCGGAGCAACAACCGGCCGCTCGGGACGAATCGGCCGAGCTCGGTCGCCTCCACGTTCTCGCGCCGGCAAAGCTCGAGCAGGAGAGGCCACTTTTCCGGCGGCACGGCAAGCACCATGCGCTCTTGTGCTTCGGATATCCAGATCTCGGTATACGACAGTCCTTGATACTTGAGCGGGGCACGCTCGAGATCGACCTCCGCGCCAAGAGCTGCGCCCATCTCGCCGACGGCGGAGCTGAAGCCGCCGGCGCCGCAGTCGGTGATCGCGTGGAAATAGCCGAGGTCGCGCGCCTGGAGGATCACGTCGAGCATCATCTTCTCGGTGATGGCGTTGCCGATTTGAACCGCGCCGCCGGAAGTTGCTTCGCTCTGCGACGTGAGCTCGATCGAGCTGAAGGTGGCGCCGTGGATGCCGTCGCGACCGGTTCGCCCCCCGATCGAGACGATCAGGTCGCCCGGGGCCACCATCTTGGCCGACTTGCCGCGCGGGAGCAGCCCCACCGTTCCACAGAAAACAAGGGGATTTGCGAGGTAACCCGGGTCGACGGCCAGGGCGCCGTTCACCGTGGGGATGCCCATGCGATTGCCGTAATCGCGCACACCGGCCACCACGCCCTTGAGCACGCGCTTGGGATGGAGCGTGCCCGGTGGAAGCTCGTCGAACGGAAGATCGGGGCGCGCGACGCAAAAGACATCCGTGTTGCAGATCGGCTTCGAGCCCAGCCCGGTGCCGAGCGCGTCGCGGATCACACCGCCTAAGCCCGTGTTGGCGCCGCCATAGGGATCGATCGCTGAGGGGTGATTATGTGTTTCGACCTTGAAGCAGACGTCGTGCTCGTCGTCAAAGCGGACGACTCCGGCGTTATCGGAGAAGACGCTCACCAGCCAGTCGCACTTGAGGTCGTGGGTTGCCTTGAAGATCGTTTGTTTGAGCAAGTTGTCGATCGTGCGCCCGCGGAACGCGATGCGGCCGCGCAAGGTCTTGTGCGAGCAGTGCTCGCTCCAGGTCTGGGCCAGCGTCTCGAGCTCGCAGTCGGTGGGATCGCGGCCGAGCTCGATGAAATGGCGCTGGATGCACTTCATTTCGGGGAGGCTGAGCGAAAGCTGGCCGGAGCGGCTCAGATGCAAGAGATCGGCGTCGCGCAAGTCACGGATCGGCACGGAAACGCGCCGGTAACGATAGGGCTGCCCCGCGTCGAGCCGGTCGAGAGCGAGCGTGCCGCGGACGGTCTGTTCGACGGCGTCGTTGGCCAGCACGCGCTGGATGAACCGCGGAATTGAGTCGGCCGGTCCGTGTACGCGGTAGGTTTTGATCGTTCGGACGTTTGAAACTTGGTGGCCCAGGTGGTGTAGCAGCTCGAGTGCGCTTGAGCCCTCCGGGTCAGTGACGCCCGGCTTGGGCATGACGTGGATGATCGAGCCGGGCCCATTAGCGGGCGTGTTCGTGGGCTCGATGGTGTGGGTTTCCACGACGGGATCAACCAGAACCTCCCGCGTGACGCGATCGAGTTGTTCACGGGAGATCTCTCCCTCGATCAAGAACCCGCGGCTGGTCTGAACCGACCACGTGCCGGTCAGGCCGGACTCGACGGCTTGCGCAGCGAGGCGCTGGCCGAGTGAGTCTGGAACGGAATGACCGGGTTCAATCCGGATGTGCCAGAGCATGATGCGTTAAAACTCGCGGACACAAAATGGATACACAAAGACAGCGGAGCAAGTTCATCGTCAAATGTTAAACTTAGCAAGAGAAAGAGGCTGGATTCAAGACGGATGCGGGGGAGCGGGGTCGCCCGGGTCAAAGTCGGCCGCGTAGAGTCTGCGGCGGGCGCGGGCCTGTTCCCACCACGCGCGAATGGCGGTCTCATCGTCGGTCATGAGGGCGTACTTGAATGCATCCAGACAGTTCTGGAGAGTGCCTAGAGCTTTGAGCATGGGCCCGCGGTTTTCGCGGAAGATAGCCGCCCATAGATCGGTATCGGCGGCGGCGACACGGGTGCAGTCGCGATACGCGCCGGCGGCCAGCGGCAGCCATTCGGCGGGCACTGAAGCGGCGAGTGCCGCGGCGACGGCGTGTGGCAGATGGCTGGTGTAAGCGAGGATCTCGTCGTGCTCGGCCGGTGACATTTCGACGACGCGGCAGCCGAGCGAGGTCCAGAGTGCGAGCGTTTCGCGGGTGCGGTCGAGCGGGGTTCTCGGCGTGGGCGTGATGACGCAGACGCGGTCTTCGAAAAGATCGGCCCGTGCATGCGCGGGCCCGCGGCGCTCGGACCCGGCGATCGGATGAGCGCCCACAAAAGCCGCGGCGGCGCGCGAATTTCGCTCGACGGCCTCGACGATCTGGCGTTTCGAGCTGCCCACGTCGGTGATGAGCACGTCGGAGGGCGCGGCGCCAGCGGCGCGGACGACATCAGCGGCTACTCGATTTACGGGCGTGCAGACGACGACGAGGTCGGCGTCGGCGACGGCGGAGTCGAGGTCAATTGCGCCGCGATCGATCGCACCGAGCCGAACGGCCTGCTCAAGCGACGCGGCATTGCGGCCGACACCGATCACATTCGACGCGATCTTCCGGGCGCAGCGCCAGCCCGACTGACCCGCCGATCAATCCGACGCCGATGATGACCGCGGTGCCGAAACGGTTCAAGGAGTGAGCCTCTGCGGTGCACGAGAGAACGAGCGCGGCGATACGGCTCGTTTGATTCAAAGGAATTCTAACCGCGGAAGGCCGTGGATGCCACGGCGGGCCTCAGGGCGAGGCTGTGTGGTCATGGGCTCGGCTGGTCTTCGTCGCGGAGCCGGGATACGATTTGTCATCAAGGAGAACAGTCTATGTTCGGGGATGGCTCACTTACATTCAGAGAGTTCGCGACGCGCGAGCCATTGCCGCTGGCGATAATCCACGACGTAGTGCTCGAGTTCTTGCGCGGGCGGACCGATGCCGTGCTCTGGGGTACACAAGCGATCAACGCGTACATCGACCAGCCTAGAATGAGTCAGTGTGTCGATATCTTGTCGCCGCGGGCGGCGGAATTGGCGGAGGAGTTGCGTGTACTTCCGTGTGGGCGGTTCCAGATGGAGGTCAGGACTCGCAACGAAGGGAGTGGGATTCCCTATCGATTGGAACAGGTACGCAAGCCCAAGAACCGCCTCCTCGTTGTTGTGAGAAACATCGAGAGCATTCCGGTCCACCAGGTTATCGAGGAAGTCTTGGTGGCCCAGCCGACCGATTTGATTTGCCAGAGGGTGGCAAGCATGACCAACCACCCGGGGACAGCTCGGGAGATGATGGAACTCTCTGATATCTACCGATTGCTGCTGGCCTTCCCGAAACTGAAATCTTGGAAGGGCCAGGTTACTGATCGCCTGCGAGAATCGGGCGCGCCGAATTTTGTGCTGGATGCCTGGCGTGAGATCGTTGATACGGAAATCGAGGCGGAAGACGAAAGAGCCGGCTTCTGAGGGAGGCGTAGCGAAGCAAACGCCCGGCGCGAGCGAACGTATTGGCGCGGTTGGTCGGTGTCTGTTGAAAGTATATAATGAACGGCGTGATTCCACGGGCTGGGCTGAAGGGGTGTTTTCAGATGGTGCAGGTCGATGTACTTCGTATCCAGGCGGACTTGACGCATTATCTCGAGCAGGTTGCTCGAGGTGAGACGATTCTGGTGACCCGCGACAACGAGCCGATCGCGGAGTTGCGGCCGGTTGCGGCGCGGGTACAAACACCTAGAGCGATCGGATTGCGCGCGGGGCGTTCGAGATTCCCGAGAGTTTTTATGAGCCGCTGCCTGCTGATTTGATTGATTCATTCTATGAGGAAGGGTCTTGAAGATCCTTCTGGATACGTGCACGTTTCTTTGGATCGCGACGGACGATCCGTTACTCTCGTCGCACGCTCGTCAGCGATTCCTCGACCCTGCCGACGAGGTGTTCTTGAGCGTCGTCTCGGCCTGGGAGATCAGCATCAAATACTCCCTGGGTCGGCTGCCACTGCCGACCCCTCCTGACCAGTTCGTCCCCGCTGAGCGCCAGAGGCATGGCATCGCGAGTCTCTCGTTGGACGAAGCGAGTAGCTTGATGGAGTATCGCCTTCCGAAGCTGCATAAGGATCCGTTTGATCGTGCGCTGATTTGCCAGGCGAGCGCGGGTGGGCTCGTTTTGTTGACGCCTGACCCGTTGATCCGCCAATACCCTGGTGTTCAGGTCGAGTGGTAGGCACGCTCGCACGAGGGTTGGCATCAGGTTCTGTCAATTCCGGGAACGCCTGTGGATCGGTGATGAGGAACATGATCGATGAAGAACATCGAGCTAACACAGGCTACGAATTCGCTAGAACATTATGGCCGCGAGCTAGAGAAGGAGCCTCTCGTACTGACGGACGGGGGACATGCAATCGCCGCGCTCCTTCCATTCGATGACGCGAATCTCGAGTCCATGGCCTTGAGTCTTAACCCAGCTTTCAATGCCATCATTGAGCGAACTCGACAGGAATATCGCAACGGCGCGAGTCTCTCGGCCGAGGATGTGCGGCGAGAGCTGGATCAAGGAGCCTGAACTGGATTTTTCGCACGCGCTTCGTGGCGGGCGATTTCTTCCGTCAGTTGGTTGATGAGTCCACGTAGCGAGCGCAATGTCAACTCGCGGGTGTGGGCGGAGGATTTCGAATTGCGCTGTGCGTCCGCGTATGTCTGCTCGAGGAGACGGAGTTTCTCTCGCGTAAGTTCGATTTCACGCTCGCTGTTAATAGTCATCGAATGACTCCTCGAACGTTTCTCGCGCGTTGGAGAACTTCACGGCGGGAAGCGATCGAAAACTTGTTCCGCTTGTCGAATCAAGACTCGACGAAAGTGATTGACGTTCAACACAACGAGTTCATCCAGGTTTCCGCCCGAGAACGCGGAGTGCTTGCGCGCGCACCAGCCCAATTGTCTCGCTGAGCTCGACCAAGGCCTCCAGCTCCTCTTTTTGCTCGAGAGTCAATGTGCCATTCGTATCGCGATCCATCAGGACTTGCAACCGGCGGTCTCCTCGCGGTGGCAGCCTGAGCACTGCCACGGCCTCAACCATTTCGATTGGTGCTTCCACGACCGCGCTCATCAGTAGTGTCTCCCCGACGGCGAGGCAAACGAACGAAATACTCGCCCTGGTATCATATCGAATTCGGCGGTCAAATGTCCCCTGACCGCTCAAGAGTTGCAGTGTGGACACAAATTCGCGCGGCGAGTTTTTATACTTCCGCGCAAGAACTCGCAATCTCCGGACTCGTCGCCGCGATTTAGCGTACCGGCTCCGGCCGGCGGGGTGGGGTGGTGAAGTCGAGTTTGAGTTTTTGTTCCGTGGCGTAGCGGACGAAGGCCCAGTGGTTGACGAAGCGGCGGCCGAAGCGGTTGCCGAGGTGGTCGAGGACGACGCGGCGGGCGGGGCCCGAGCAGGTGGGAATCTTGAGGAGTTCGATGAGCTCCTGAGTGGTGAGGCGGCAGGGGAAGGGGTCGGACCATAAAGGAATCATCGCGGCAAACGGCCCTTCGATTCCTTGCCCGATCGTCGCTGCCGCCGTCATTGCTGCTCGACGGGTTAACTGAGCGCGGCTGATGTCAGTCAGGAGCCGGGACAGTGTGCTTGCGTCAATGTCCGGCTGCAAGCAGATGAGGGTGGCCAATTCCCGAGCCGCTGCATGAGCCCTGGCGGGCTCGATATGTGATAGCAGAGTTGCTATATCGTCGGCCCTACCCAACACTTGTGCCGGGCTCGCTTGGAAAAGGAATTGGATCACACCCTGGCAAACACGGTCAGCCTCATCAAACTCCATTCGACCCGCCACGGTCGCCAGAGACGAGACAAACTTTCCGCTCCAAGGGTCGTCTGGAGCACGCTGCAACGCGTCAACGAGCACACGAGCCCCGTCCGCTGGCTTGAGTTTCCGCGTGACTGATGAAAGACCCGAGAAAACGGACTCTCGGCCCCACGGGTCTCCTACATGTTGTAGGGCCGCGATGAGCATCGAGGCCGCCACGGCGGGCTGCATCCGATCACACACCTCTGCAAGAGCCTTACACATTCTCCCTTGTTCAATGGTTTCCTTTGATCTTCCGAGTTCGGCAATAAGCACATGCGCGGCTCGATCGCAGTTTCCGGACGTTTCGCTCGGGTCCATTCTCCCCGCAACCGAGGCGAGGGCTGATGCCAACATTCCGCGGTAGCTGGCGACCGTTTCGCGATCGAGCGCGTTCGCCAATACATCCACGGCCATCTTTGCTCGCGACGCATCCACACGAGACGCAACAGCCATGAAGCCATCCGCGATGTGCTCCCTGTAGACAGCGTCCTTTGTTGCCAGGGCTTCCGCCATCTCCTTTACGAAGGGGCCACAGACTTCGCTGACCTCGGCTTCGTGCAACCGCGTTGCCACCAAACATAATCCGGCGACCAACCATGGGCGGACCTTGCTGTCCGTCTCCGCGGCTAAAGCCGCGGTGAGCACCCGCGCCGCCCGGTCGGCGTCTTCTGGTGTGAGAGAGGCGGTGACGTCGTAGAAAACCGAGGCTACTGAGCCTTCGCCATAGATTCTGCTCGGGTGTCCGTCCAATTCCCGTTGTGCGCGAGCGGCAAGCATCCGAGTGATTCGAGTGGCCTGAGCTGGGGCCAATCGAATCGTCAGGGCTGCGAGCCCTCGGATGAGGGAACCCTGAGCTTGCGCGTTCGTCTCTGTCGACAGTGTCGCGGTTAGCTTCTCGGCTGCGAGAAGACAAATGCGCGGGGCTTCGGGATGGCCCAGACGCTCCGCAAGCGGAGCCAGATTCCACGCCGAGCTTCCCTGAACTTCAGGACCCATTTCCGTTTGAATCGTCGCCAGTAAGTCGCGGATCACCGGGACGAAAGCCGGTGGTGCCCAGGGCGGCGATGGATCCTTCGGTTTCAAACGATCGGCCAGCGAAGCGAGATTCGATGCTGCTCTCGAACGATCCTCGACGTTTGCTGCCTTCTCGAATGCGATCGAGAGCCTGTGTGAGACTTTGGCCTGGATACGGCTCGCCTCGATCGACTCCAACCGCTCCGCGACGCATAACAGCCCCTCCTCGAGAGGGAACCGAATTTCAGGATAGGAATTCAACGTCTCGGAAGTTAGTGTTTCCTCGAGCACCTGAACGGCAATGCGAGGGTCCAGCCGGCCGACCACTGTCATGAAGGCTTTGACCAAGGACCGTTTGGTAGGCGCATCGGTTTGCCCTGAGAGGGCGACTGCGAGGAGGTGCGCAATTCTCAATGCTTCCGTGCGTTCTAACCGCGCTGATACGCTCGCTAGCTGTTCCTCTAGCCCTCGACTCGAGTTTTGGAAGCCAGATACTTCGTTAGCCTGTCCCAGAATAAAGGAACCGGCGAGTGATTGCGCGATCCGGGCACGCATTGCGTTCGCCGCGGCGGGTTCCAATCGATTAGCAAACGAGGAGAGAACTTCCACCAACCTGGAGCGAGCCTCGTCCCACGTCGGTCGCTCTAATGCGGGAGCGAGCACGCGCGCGACAGTGCTCGGATCCAATCGATCCGAGGCGCTAAGCAAATGCTCTTTGCACACGGACTGATCGTAATCGCGTGAGTTTCCCGCGAGCGTCTCTACAATCGTCCTGGCGTAGGCGTCGGTGAACGGACCAGGCTGATCCTCGAGCTCTAGAGCAACGAGGGATACGTCGGCCCTGTTCGGCTGTGTAAGGCCCGTGTCATTGAGTACCGCGCTCAGCAGCCGGGCCGCTCTATCGCGTCTGACGGGATCAACGCCTACCGCGGCGATCAGAGCCGGCTCGGATCGAGCCCGGAGCTGGCGCGCCCTCAGTGGGTCACGTGCTGCCTCTTCCAAAAAGTGGAGACGAACCGATTCACTTTGGAGCTGTGAAAGTTCCCACAGAGCCGCTACCTCCGGCTCCGATAACGTCTCATGATGTCTCTCAGCGCCCAGCGGATCGAGCGGCCGAACGAGGCTCTGGGCGAAGGTGCGTTCCGTCCGATCCTCGGCGGCTTCGGCCCGGATACGCCCTCGCCGCTCCGCGACGGCGTAGAAGCCCGAGATGACTGCACCCAGAACAAGCGCCAGGGCCAACGAGGCGGCCAGCCCGGCCACTGCGGGGTTGCGCTTGCACCAGCGCCAGGCTCGCTCTGTCTGGCCGACCGGCCGCGCCATGATGGGGCGACCGGCAAGCCAGTTCTCCAGATCGGCAGCCAATGCCTCGGCTGACGAGTACCTGCGGGCCGGTTCCTTGTCCAGGCACTTGAGCACGACGGTTTCAAGGTCGCGATCCAGGCCCGGTCGGATCGTTGACGGCCGCGGGGGCTCGGTTTCGCGGACCTGGCGCAAGAGCGTCAGGGCGTTTTCTCCTGCAAAAGGCGTTTGCCCGGTGAGCCGCTCGTACAGGATGACGCCGAGGCTGTAGACATCCGCGGCAACAGTCAGATCCTTTCTGCCTGCGGCTTGCTCGGGGGCCATGTACCTGGGCGTGCCGAGGACCTGGCCGGGCTCCGTTAGCGAGTGGTCGCCGGCGGTCTCGGTCAGACGCTTGGCCAGACCGAAATCGGTGACGAATCGCGTTCCTTGTGGATCGACCAGCACGTTTGATGGCTTCAAGTCACGGTGCAGCACAGCGTGCTGGTGGGCGTAGTGCACGGCGCGGACGACCTCGAGGAAGCGGGTGACCTCCGAGCGCGCGTCGGCCTGCGGATGCTTCGCCAGCGAGGTGCCTTCCACGAACTTCATCGAGAAGTATTGCTGGCCGTCGTGCTCGCCGACTTCGTAGATCGGCACGATGTGAGGATGATCAAGGTTTGCTGCTGACTCGGCCTCGGCGCAGAAGCGCTGGATGTCGCGAGCCGATGCGAATGTTCCGCGAAGGATCATTTTCAGCGCCACGATCCGGTTCAGCGATGCCTGGCGGGCTTTGTAGACGATGCCCATGCCGCCGCGGGCAATTTCTTCTAGTAATTCATAGTCGCCGAAGTAGCGGATGGTGGGCAGGGCGGCGGGGCCGTTTCCGTTGACGTCGCTCGTCACATCCAAACCGGCGGCGTTTCTGAGCGGCGAGGCGATGCGGTCCATGCGGTCAACATCAGCAAAGAATGCGTGCAACTTTTCCGCGATGGCCGGGTGCTGGTCCAGCAGGCTCTGGCGGTTGGGGACTTCGCCGGCCTCGACGGCCTGCATGTACGCTGCGATCACGGCGTCCAGTGAGCTATGGGACATCGTCGGGTCGTGCGGCGTTGTCACGGGTTTGCTCCGATTGAAACGTGTATCTCATCAGCCCTCAATGAGCCGCTACATTCAGAACGGGCCGGAACCACTTGCAGGGGCGTTCCACCCGCGCGTCGAACTCCGGTAAGGGACGATCGGTGCCGCGGGACGCTTCGGCGGACTTTCGAGATCGATATCCAGTTTTTGTTCGGTCGCGAAGCGACTGAACGCCCAGGGGTTGACGAACCGGCGATGATAGCGGTTGCCAAGGTGGTCGAGTATGACGCGGCGGGCTTCACCGATGCATGTCGGCATCTTGAGGAGGTCCACCAGCTCCTGCGTTGTCAACCGGCAAGGCAATGGCTCCGTCCATATCCGCGCAGCGACAGCTAGCGAGCCTTCGATTCCAGCGCCGGCGGTTTTGGCGATCTGAGTCGTTCGCAACAGAATCTGTTGCGCACTGTTGTCCGTCAGGATTGAGTTGAGGGTCTCGGGATCGCGGTTCACTCGTGGACCTGGCTGTTGCGTCGCGAGAACACCGCCGGTGCCGGAAAACTCTCCTCCCCGGTTCCATTCGCCGACAAGGAGAACGGCGACATCGCCCGCATGCCGCCTCGCCATTGCGGGGTCAAGTCTCGCCAGAAGATGAGCAACGGTGTCATAGGTTGACTCGGAAGCATCGGGCTCTTGAATCTGGTCGCGTATCAGTGAGCCAACGGCCTTGTCGCAGAGGCGTGAAGCGTCGGCTGGCTCGATGGCTTCGGCGATGGTGCCCAGTGACCACGCGAACTGTTTGCGCCGAAGAGGATCTGACTCTAGCTCAATCCAAGAAAGGAACCGCCTGCCGACTTCACCGCAGATCCGTTTCGCTTCGGCGCGATTCATCTGGGCCGCAATTCGCAGAATTGCGGTAACCAGTTCATCGAGCCAAGCAGGACTCTGATCCCGCCGGATTCGGGACTGCAGAGACGCGGCAACCGAACCGCAAATTCGCGCACGGTCGTCCGCACCAGTCGGGCGACCGTCGTCATGAAGCCATCAATGACAAATGGTGTGAATTTGGGCGAACTGCGACTGGTCGCGTGATCCACTGCCAAAGTCAAGAATGCGCTGCCGTCAAGAGCCTCTGTGTCGCTGGCCAACGACGACAACATCCCGCGAGTGGTGCCGGTGAAATCGAGATCGTCAGACGACACTTTCAGCACGTCCACCAAGACCCGGGCGAGTACTTGATGCGTCTGTCGCGCCTCGGCGCGTTCCATCCGGCTCGCAAGTCTTGCGAGTGACGACGCCAAACGCAAGCGGATCCATTCCCTCGGCTCGGTTTTCAGCGCCTCGGAAAATACACGTCCGGCCCGGGAGGCCTCGGCGAAGCCGAGGTGTGATGCCATCGTATCGAAGCCGTCCGCGACATAGAACACATAGCCGGGCTTCGATGCGAGCGCCATTGCCATATCACCGGCGACCGGACCACAAACCCTTGCGGCTTCCTCGGGGTCCATCCCGACGGCGATGCAGCACAGTCCCGTTCCCAGCGACGCACGAATCCTCGTGTCCTTCTCGTCTGCTAGCGCCGCCACGAGCAGCTTGGCAGCACCTTTGCGGTCCGATACGTCGAGCTCGTTGAAAAGATAGTAGAAGGTCGTCGGCAGCGAGCCGTTATCACCTGGATCGAGCAACCAATCCCCACTTTCCTCCATTCGAGCCGCGATGAGTCGAACGACTCCGATGGCCTGCGCTGGCGCAAGTCGAATCGTAAGCGCGGAAATTCCTCGGATGAGTGCGACCCTCGCGTTCTTACTGGAAGTTGTTCCAATCGAGGCGATGAGGTTCTCGGCCAAAGGCTCGCAGATCTCTGCGGCTTTCTCGCGCCCAAGCCGCTCGGACAGCGGCGCTAACCCCCACGCAATGCTTGCCCGCGCCTCGGGAGTTTTTTCGCCCTGGACGGCGGTTTTCAGAATCTGGATCACCGGGTTTCCAGATCGTTGCATCTCGGCAGGATCGACCCGCTTCGCGATTGCCGCGAGCCAAGCGATCGGCCCGTCACGGTCGTCGGCCTTGGTGCCCTTCTGGACGGTCAGTGCAAGGCGTTCCGCAAGTCTTGAATAGAGTCGCCTCGCCTCGGTCGGATCGATGCGATCGGCCGCCACGTTCAAAGCCAGGCGTAAGTGCTCGGGGGTGCTCGTGCTCGATTCTCGCAGGAGGTTTTCAGAGATTCCGCCGGCAATACGTAGATAGAATTGGCTCGCCTCGATCGGCTCGATGCGATCGGACAGTGCGATCAGAGCTTTCGGCATGATCTCGCTGGTATTCTGGGGGGGTTCTTTCAGCAGCTTTTCCAGCATGGTGACGGCAACGCCACGAGCGTCGGATGAATTCAAACGCGGTGCGAGTATCAACAGTGCGTCTGCAAGGTTGTACCACACGGTCGCTTGCAAGAGCTGGGAAGCCACGTTCCGCGCGGCCGGGCCGCAGATTCGTGACGCTTCGGCTAGATCCAGCGACGCCGTCAGCGTCGCCAAGTGTTTGGCACACGCCATAACGTGCTGCTCGTCGCGTTTGCCATCCAGCGCCGATGCCAAAGCCATCCCAGCGCGGCGTGAAATGCTCGCGGCCTCCGACCGTTTCATTTTCCGCAGTGCAATCTCAAGCGCGGTTGCCGCCACCTGGACAGGTGACTCGGGCACGTTTGTCGTCGTGGCCGCGCCGATTGATCCACGATCGTCGGTGACGGGTTCGTGTGCCTCTCGTTCGAGGAGCTCGCACAGGAACTGTGCTCTTGCGTGCGGCTCCATGTGCCCCGCGATCCTTGTGAGGCTCGTCGTGATCACCAACCGAGCGGCGCGACTGCGTTCCCCCTCGAGAGCTTGTTCGAGCAGCGAGATTGCCGCACTCGGATCAATTCGACCAGCCTGATCAACCAGATGGTGTGTCCAGGACTCTCGTTCCTCTTCGGGAAACCCTCCACGAAGCACCGCGGCGATCGCCCCGGCGGCTGCCTCAGTCACGGGACCGGGACGATCCTCTAGCTCAAGCGCCAACAGCGCCGACTCGATCTTGATCGATGGCTCGATTTTCGGGTCGTGCAGCTTGGAATTAAGTAACAAGTAAGCGCGGGTTCGACGTTCCGGGTCGAGCCCGATCGCGGCAATCAGTGCAGGCTCTGACCGAGTCCGGAGCTGCACGGCCGTAATCGGATCACGGGTCGCCTCATCCAGGAAACGCAACGCGATCGGCTCACGCTGGTGGCGGGATAGCTCCCACACCGCCGTGATTTCGGGCTCCGAAAGAGCCTCGCCGCCCCGCAAATCGAACGGACGCACCAGGCTCTGGGCGAATGTACGTTCCGTGCGATCCTCGGCCGACTCGGCCCGAATTCTCCCTCGGCGCTCCGCCAGAGCGAAGAACGTCGACACCACCACCCCGGCAACCAGCGACGACGCCACTGCCCCGATCAAGCCCGCCACCGCCGGATTCCGCTTGCACCAACGCCAAGCGCGTTCCGCCTGGCCCACCGGGCGCGCATGAATGGGCCGCCCGGCGAGCCAGTTCGACAAGTCTTCTGCCAGCCCCTCCGCCGACGCATATCGACGCGCTGGCTCCTTGTCGAGGCATTTCAAGCACGACCGTCTCCAGGTCGCGGTCCAGACCGGGCCGGATCGTCGACGGGCGCGGCGGTTCTGTCTCGCGAACCTGGCGCAAGAGCGTCAGGGCGTTCTCGCCGGCGAAGGGCGTTTGTCCGGTCAACCGCTCGTAGAGGATCACGCCGAGGCTGTAGATATCTGCGGCGATGGTCAGATCCTTTCTGCCTGCGGCTTGCTCGGGGGCCATGTATCTGGGCGTGCCGAGGACCTGGCCGGGCTCGGTCAAAGAGTGGTCGCCGGCGCTGTCGGTCAGTCGCTTCGCCAGGCCGAAATCGGTTACGAAGCGCGTTCCTTGGGGATCGACCAGCACGTTTGACGGTTTCAAGTCGCGGTGCAGGACGGCATGCTGGTGGGCGTAGTGCACTGCGCGGACGACCTCGAGAAAGCGGATGACCTCGGACCGCGCGTCGGTCTGCGGGTGCTTCGCCAGCGAACTGCCTTCCACGAACTTCATCGAGAAGTATTGCTGGCCGTCGTGCTCACCGACCTCGTAGATCGGCACGATGTGAGGATGATCAAGGTTTGCCGCTGATTCGGCCTCGGCGCGGAAGCGCTGGATGTCGCGCACGAGGCGAATGTTCCTCGAAGAATCATCTTCAGGGCCACGATCCGGTTGAGCGAGGACTGACGGGCTTTGTAAACGATGCCCATGCCGCCACGGGCGATTACTTCCAGCAATTCATAGTCGCCGAAGTAGCGGACGGTGGGCAGGGCGGCGGGGCCGGCTCCGTCGACGTCGCTCGTGGCGTCGAGTCCGGCGGCGTTTCTGAGCGGGGAGGCGATTCGGTCCATGCGGTCGAAGTCGGCGAAGAACGCGCGGAGCTTGTCCGCGATCGCGGGGTGCTGCTCAATCAAATCCTGCCGATTGGGCACCTCGCCGGCCTCGACGGCTTGCATGTATGCGGCGATCACTGCGTCGAGAGAGCTGTGTGACATTGTGGGGTCGCGCGGCGTTGTCACGGGTTTGCTCCGATTGCGCTGACTTTCGGATTCCGCCATCGTGCAGGTTGTGATGCGATGGTGCGTCGCGATAGGCGGGACCGAATCGCACTATCCAATTAAGACGACGTTGTCTCCGAGTCAAACCACAATAATCGCGAATCGAGGTAGAATCCCAGCGAGAGTGCCCCGGGAGTATTGCTCTCGGGCGTGTGGCGATCGTCAGGTTTGTGTTTCGTACGGGTCGGGCAATCCGATCCGGCTGAAAGTGTCCGCAAAGTGCTTTGCAAGGTGCTCACGATACGGCGAGAGCAAACGCGCAGGTCGTCGGCCGCGGCGGCACAGCGTGGTGAGTAGATCTATTCGAACAGTATGAAGCTCCCGCAGGTCGACGATCATCTCCGGAAGACTGTGATCGACGCATGCGGGCAGAAAGTACCAGCCGAACACCCTGCCGGCTCGCACTGGTCCTCGAATATCGGCTGGTTTCAGCAGATTCTGGCTAACAAGATTTGCAGCGTCGTGGACGAGCGCAACGGTTGTCGATAGGGTCTTTTGGTTCGCCAGGTCGCACGTTTGGGTTAGAACGATCACGCGAGCCGGAACATACTCGATTTCACTTCGCTGAAGGTCGTCCAGATCGAAGCTCGAGACGAAAGTGATCGGGCACGATTCGATGATGTCCCCTTGATCGATCCCGTCCAGCGGCGACGGGCGAATGTAAATCATGATTAATCCTCATCCCTCGGTATCTCCGGAACGCTTGGCAGCGGGAGCGTCCCCTGTTTGGCGCGGATAACGATTCCGGAGGTGGGATGCGGAAACTCGACCCACGGATCGAGCATCACGTCCGACTCATCGTAGCGGGTCGATGGCAGAATGTCGGCGGAATGCAGCACGCGGAGCTCGACCCAGTGCCCCTTGACCTGGCAGCGGTAGACACGCCCGGCCTCGAGATCCACCTGCCCGAGGGCTTCAGCCAGTGTGAGACTCATGTGCGCACCGGGTGATTCGAGACAATGAGGCACTTGCAATTGTCACCTGCATTTTACACTAAATCGCATCCCGTTGGCACCCATGAGCGTTCTGGCTGCCACCCTCGCGCCGGACTACTTCAACCGCTGGCGCAGTTCCTCCAGGCCACGACGGAGCAACGACGCCACCGCGGGCACTGTGCGGTTGATTCGTTCGGCGATCTGCTGGAGGGTCCAGCCCTGGCAGTGCTTCAGGACCACGACTTCTCGCATCGGGTCGGGGAGATGCGCGAGGGCTTCGACCAGGCGCAGCAATTCTTCGTTTCGCTCGGCGCGGCCGCTGGGTGAGGTCTGGTCGGCGGCCAGCCAGGCGGCGAAGCCGGAGGCGGAGCGGTCGATGTCGGCTTCGAGTGAGCGCTCCAGGGCCACCGCACGCTTGTCGCGGTCGTAGTGCTTGACCGCGTCGGCCAGCGTGCTGGCCAGGATTCTGCGCAGCCAGGCGGCCAGTACTTCGGGCTCGGGGCTGCGCACCTCGGCCAGGGCGGAATAGGCGCGCAGGAACGATTGCTGGACGATGTCCGATGGGTCAAGCTTGCCGCGCAGCTTGCGGTCCAAATGCAGCTCGGCCAGCACCGTGAGGTACGGGCGGAACGGCTCCAGTAGTCGCTCGGCCTCTTGGGTTATCATGGATCGTCCTACCCATGATAAGACGACGTGTTGCGCGGGGCGAACCAAAGAATTCTTGGAGTGCCGCGGATTTTGGGGGGGATTACCTCGCTGGCGCTTCGGGTTGGTGTCGCGTTGGGGTGAACTCCGACAGGAGTGCCGGACTTACGGTCAGGTGTTCGATGGTGTGCTGAAGGCCCTGAGGGCGCCCGCCATGGCTCCGGCGGATTTCCAGCGGTCTTTTGGTTGTTTCTGGAGGGCCTTCAAGAGGATTCGCTCCATACCCTCGGGGGCATCCGGGCGGAACGCCCGGAGGGGGAGGGGGGGGTGCTGGAGGATGATCTGATAGGAGTCGGGCTGGCGGGGGTCGAAGCCGAGATACGGGTACTTGCCGGTCAGAAGATAGAACAGCGTCGCTCCGGCGCTGTAGATGTCGGCGGGCTCGCGGATTTCGCTGAAGTGACGGATGTGCTCCGGGGAGATGAACCCGATCGAGCCGCCGATGTCGCCCTGCCGCGTCAGGGACGTCAGACCCTCGGTCTCGGCGAAGCTCTTGGCAAGCCCGAAGTCGGTCAGCTTCACACGGGGCCGATGCATCGGGCCAAAGATCAAGAGGTTCGAGGGCTTCACGTCGCGATGCACATAACCCCTGGAATGGGCGAAATCAAGGGCCTGGAGCAAGTGCCGGCCGATGGTTGCGCCACTCGAAACCGGAAGGGGCTCCTCGAGCTTCGCCAGCCATTCGTGGGCGTTCATGCCGTCGATGTATTCCATTACGAGATGAAATTGGGTGTCGACCTCGTAGATCTCGTAGAAGCTGACGATGCTGTGATGCGAACGGCCGCCCGGCATCAGCAGGTCGCGCAAGACTTCAATCTCGCGCCTGAAGTAGCTCCCGGCTTTGTCTCCGATGGCGCTGTTGGTGCTCATCATCTTGATGGCGACCGGGCGGTTCAGAGAAAGCTGGCGGGCGCGAAAGACCTCGCCCATGCCGCCGCCGCCGATCCATTCTTCGATCAGGTAGTCCGGCGCGGTCTTGGGGAACTTGAGCCGACGGGCCAGGCAGCCTTCGCAGAGCCAGACGCTGGGTTTCCCGCCGGGGAGAATGATCTCGTTGTTCGGCCGAGCTTCGCCGTCGGCGGAGCCGATCGGGATCCGCCCGCCGCAGCCCGCGCAGCCGGCGAAATCGTGGGTGTCCTTCGAATCTTCCTTGAAGTGGACGATAAAGGTGCTGTCGCCGGCGGTGATCACGTCGCCTTCGCGGAGGGCCACCTGCGTGACACGCAAGCCGTTGACCTTGGTGCCATTCGTGCTTCCCAGGTCGACGAGATGGCACAAAGGTGGACGATTTTCGACCTGGAAGTGCTTGCGCGACAGGACGAGGTCCTGGGTCATCGCGAATTCGGCGTGGCTCGAGCGCCCGACCGTGAACGTATCGGGGCGGTCGATCTGGTATTCCTGACCGGAGTGCGGGCCCAGAGTTACCTTGAGAACAACGGGCATTTCCCTGTCACCTCAATGCCATTCTGAAGTGAATCACGCGTTCTGGCAAGCTTCTCCACAGGGGATTAAACCCAATATTTCGTATTTTGATTCGCGCGTCGGCACATTAGCCTTTGGAGGCAAGGCCCGCTCCGGCGGCATGCTCCGTTGCGATTTGCTTGAGCATGCGCAGGTCAACCTTCCCCGTGGGCGTGATCGGGATTTCGGCTATTTTAAAGAAATCGCGCTGCGAAGGGAGCCAAACCTTCGGAATCGTCCCGTGCGTCAACTTGGAGTGCAGCTCGGCCGGCGACATTCCCAGCTCGGTATAGAGAACACAAAGGCGCTCACCATGTTTGGGATCGGGAATTCCGGTCACGGCGACGTGATGCTCGTCAACTCCAGTCACGTCCATGATGGCGGTCTCGACTCCCAGGTGCGGCACCATCTCGCCGGCGATTTTTGAGAACCGGCTGAGGCGGTCGGTGATCTTGAGGAAGCCGTCCGGGTCGAGATAACCGAGGTCGCCGGTTGAGTACCAGCCGTCCTGCTTGACCGCGGCGGTGGCCTCGGGACGATTCAAGTAGCCGACCATCACCTGCGGCCCCTTGACCGCGATGATGCCCTCCGTGCCCGGCGGGAGGTCGGCTCCGGTTTCCGGATCCACCGTCTTGATCGCGGTGCCCGGCAAGGGCTGTCCGACCGTTCCCAGGCGATTTCCGCTCAAGGTACGTCCGTCCGGCATCACCACGTCGTTGGGTACATTGACGGCGACGACCGGTGAAAGCTCGGTGCAGCCGTAGCCCTCGACGGGGTCGATGTGCAGCGCTTGCTGGATGTCGCGGGCAAGCTCGGGCTTGAGTTTCTCGGCGCCCAATAGCAAGTGCGTCAATGTTCGGAACTGCTTGGGATCACAGCTCTTGAGGTAAAGCCTCATGAAGGACGGGGTGCCAACAAGGAGGGTTGCGCCGTGTTCTTCGCAGAGCTTGCCGATTGTCCTGGCATCGAGGGGATTGAAGTGATAGACGATCTTCTTGCCCAGGCACAGACCGGCCCAGATGGTGACCGTGAATCCGAAGGCGTGGAAGAACGGCAGAATGCCGAGCAGAACCTCCTCCGGCTTCAAGTGGACATGTTCTTCGATCTGATAGACATTGCTCAGGATGTTCCGGTGGGAGAGGATGACGCCCTTGGGATCGGCGGTCGAGCCGGACGTGAAGATTACGGTTGCGGTTGCGTCGAGGTTTTCGCCCTTCAGTCCGGGCACGAATCCCGGCAACAGGGAGACCGGCACGAGCCTGGCGACAGCGGCCGCCCAGAGTTTGTCGGTCAAGCGCACCTTGGGCGGTATGTCCTCGAGCAGGATGATCTTTCCCTTGGGAGTGATCTTGAATCGATCGAGCACCTTGGACGAGGTCAGGACGTGCGTGATTCCGCACTGGTCGATCGAGGAATCGACGAGGGTCTGGCTGGCCGAGTAATTGAGGTTAACGGGGATCTTGCCGCGCAGGGAAACGGCCAGGTTGGCGACGGCGGCGGGAACGGTCGGGGGCACCATCAGGCCGAAATGGGCCGCGGGGCCCCACTCGCGCTCGAGCACGCGGCCGAGGACGAGCGCTCGGAGGAGCGTCTGCCCGTAGGTGAGGCTGGCCCCGGTGCTGTCGGCCATCGCATTCCGGGGTGCCAGGGCGCGCGCCTGGTGAACGAAAGCTCTGGGCAAGCTACGCCAGTGAGGGGGCAGAGGCGGAAGCTCGCGTAGGGGCTCGAACGGCCCGGGCTGGCCGGTCGCGCCGCGCGAGCGGGTTTCCGTTCCGGTGCTCATGGCGTACCGACTCCTCGATTCAGATGGACTTTCCGGATGACACCGGCCTCGCCTTCGCATCGACCCGATGCGCCGTTCAATTTACGCGGGCGCGGCTTGCCCGACAACACCGACTCGGCCAGGAACTGGCAGGAAATTGCCGCGGCCTGAAGGGATGCCGCGTCATGAACTGTGATACTCTCGGGTAGGTTCAGGGCGACCGACCATCTCGAGGCGGGGCAAAGCGACGGTGACGATGCAGCATGGTACAACCTCGATCGACCGCATACGTAGCTGGGTTTGCCGCTGGATCACCGCGATGCTGGCGATTGCCGCGGCCACTGCGATTGCTTCTGGAATCTGGGCGGCCCTGGGCCCGGGCGACACCGAGCCTCTTGAATCGCCGCTCATGCTTTCGGTTGCGCGGCAGCTCGACCTTGGGCCGTGGGCACTGTACGGGCCGTTTGGCAGGCAGAACCCATTGGTGCTCATCCACGCGCCACTTTACTATCACCTTGCGGCACTCCTGGCCTGGCCGCTGCACACTTCGGGGCTGGACGCGATCACTGCGGCGCGGCTCGCGGCGAGAATGCTCTCGTTCGCCGGGCTTTTGCTGGCGGGATGGAGTGCTTTCCAGATTGCCCGATTGGATGGGGCCCCCGCGCGGGCGAGCTGGTGGGCGGTTTGTCTGCTGGCGAGCGCGCCGGTGGTGGGGGCGATACCGTTCACCGTGCGGCCCGATATGATCGCCGCCGGGCTCCAAACGACCGGCGTCTGGCTGATCTTCTTGGCCCTGCAATCCAGGCGGCCGGGCGCAATCGCCGTCGCAGGCGGATTTGCCGCGTTTGGGCTGGCGATAGGTGCCAAGCAGCACTTCCTGGGAGGGCCGCTGGTCGCCACCGTACTTCTCATCCGGGCTGCCTGGAGGGGCAGGGCTTCGGTGCGGCTGGCCGGGCTGGGGGTGCTCACGGCTGCCGCGATCGTGGCCGTCGTTTATGTCGTCGAGGAGCTGGCGACGGGAGGGCGGATGTCGCAAGCGATCTTTGTTGCCGCGATGGCGACGGCGCGGGTGCATCCCACCGACTGGGTGCGCGGGGCGATCGTGCTGGGGAATATCGGCGGTGGAAGCTCGTGTCTGATCGCTCTGCTGACGCTGGCGGCGCTGGCGCAGGTCACACTGAAGCGAGGCATCGGAAGGCTGGCGGTAGCCATCGCCGGAACGATCATTGCCGAGAGCATGCTCGTGCTTCCGGTGGTGCACGAGTTCCGTCCGGGCGTGGTAACCAACCTGGCGATGTCGGCGGCGCCTTTTGTCTGCCTGTTGTTCGTGATCCCCGCCTGCGCGATGCTCGAGCGACGCGCCCTGTTCGGAAGCGAGCTTGACGAGGCGCTCTGTCTCCTTGTGGCCGCCGAGATCGCAATTGTCGTGCCCCTTTGCCTGGCCAGCACCGGTGCGTGGGTCAATTATGCGATCCAAGGCATCGTTTTCGCGGCGATCTTGACGGGACGGTCTCTGGCACGGGCGTGCGATGCGGCGCGGTTGCGCATGTCGTTGGTCGCGCTTGCGGTCGCGGCGCTCGTGCTCGTGTGCTTCGGTTTCAAGGAGGCATACGTCACGTACGCCCGCATGCGCTTCGAGCGACTCAAGTCCGAGCTGATCGTCAGCAATCTGGCGGAACCAACTTCGGACCTCTATTTTGCTTCCGATCCCGGGAGGAACCGTCAGTACGGGCGGACCGACCTGGTCTTCGACCACTGGCTCTACCCGGTTTTCGAGTCGGTGCATGGAGCCGAGCCGCGGTCGACCTGGTTGCGCAGCGCCTTGACGGACGGGTCGGTCCGGTTCGTCATCACGACCTCCAAAGATCCAAGGATCGACGGGCTCGCGGAGCCGCTGACCAGGCTCGGGTATCGCGCGCGGTTCGAGATCGGGTCGCTCTACGTCTGGGAGCAGATTCGAGCCGCGCGGCCGCCACCGGGTCAAGAAATCCCTTCGCGGAGGGAAGGGCGACACTGAACTGGCAGGGCGGCCGCCAGGCGTTTGAGACTGTTCCGAGTTGCCTGACGGCCGAACTGGCTGTGGAGATCAACCGCGCCTCCGATTAGAATGGTCTGGTAGTCACCACGCCTCCGTGCGATCCCGCCTGCCGAGGAAGACGCCGCATGATCCGCATGTCGGGAAGTTCGATCGGGCCGGTACTTACAGCCGGCTTTACGCTCTTGATCTTGTTCCCGGCGGGAGCGCCGGAATTGGTGGCGGACGACGTTGTTCGCGGGTCCGCCAAGCTCTCGTTCAGCCGCGATATCCGCCCGATCCTGGCGGACAAGTGCTTCAAGTGTCATGGGCCCGACGCGAAGCAACGGAAAGGCAAGCTGCGGCTCGACAACGAGCGCGACGCCAAAGGGCCTGTGGCCTCCGGCAGCGTGGCGATCACGGCGGGGAAGATCGAGGAAAGCGAGCTTTACGCGCGGATCACGTCTCAGGATGCTGAAGAGCGCATGCCGCCCAAGGATAGCGGTAAATCGCTCTCCTCGGCCGAGATCAACCTGCTCAAGCGATGGATCGAGGAAGGAGCCGTGTACGAGGGGCACTGGGCATTCAGTCCACCGGTTCGGCCCGCGTTGCCGGCCGTCAAGAACCGGGGCTGGTGCCGCAACCCGATCGATTTCTTCATCCTTGCGAAGCTCGAAGCGAATGGGCTCGAGCCTTCAGCCGAGGCTGAGCGGGCGACGTTGCTCAAGCGTCTCTCTCTCGACCTCCTGGGCCTGCCGCCGGCGATCGAAGAGGAAAACGCGTTTGTGGCCGATCGCGCAGGCGACGCCCACGCGAGACAGGTCGAGCGGCTGCTTGATTCTCCGCACTATGGCGAACGCTGGGGACGGATCTGGCTCGACGCCGCTCGCTATGCTGATTCAGACGGTTACGAGAAAGACAAGTCGCGCCAGGTGTATTTCTATCGCGACTGGGTTGCCAGCGCACTCAACCGCGACCTGCCGTACGACCAGTTCATCATCGAGCAGATTGCCGGCGACCTGATCAAGGGCGCCACCGCCGACCAGATCACCGCGACCGGGTTCCTGCGGAACTCGATGATCAACGAGGAAGGCGGCATCGATCCCGAGCAGTTCCGGATGGAGGCGATGTTCGACCGCATGGACTGCGTGGGCAAAGCGATCCTCGGGCTGACGATTCAATGCGGCCAATGCCACGATCACAAGTACGACCCCCTCACCCAAGAAGATTACTACCGCATGTTCGCGTTTCTCAATAATGCGCATGAGGCCAGTATTCCGGTCTATACGAGCAGCGAGCGGCAGAAGATCGCCGAGATCAATCGGAAGGCCGGTGAAATCGAAGACTTGATCAAGCATCAGAACCCCGACTGGCGCGAACGAATGGCCGCGTGGGAGAAGCATGTTTCCACCCAGTCACCGGAGTGGGTGATCGTGCCCCCTGAGGTGGATGAGGAATCGACCGGGGGGCAGAAGTACATCCTGATGGATGACGGCTCGTTCCTGCGCAAGGATATGCGCCGACCAAGCACACGGTGGAGATGACGGTCAAGACCACGATCGCGCCGATCCGGGCGGTTCGGCTGGAATTGCTCAACGACCCGAACCTGCCGCTGGGCGGCCCCGGCCGGTCGATCAAGGGGACGGGGGCTTTGACGGAAATTCGGATCGAGGCCGCGCCCGGTGACGGCAAAGGAAAAGCCGTCGATTTCAAGATCGCGAGCGCCACGGCGGACGTCAATCCGCCGGAGACGCCACTTGATGCGATCTTTGACGACCACAGCAAGCGCAAGCGGGTCACGGGTCCCGTTGCGATGGCGATTGACGGCAAAGACGAGACCGCGTGGGGCACTGATATCGGTCCGGAGCGGCGAAATCATCCGCGAAATGCGGTGTTCGTGCTGGCGAAACCGATCGAAATACCAGGCGGAGCGATCATCACCTTCAACCTCAAGCAAAACCACGGCGGCTGGAACAGCGACGACAACCAGAGCCACAACCTGGGGCGATTCCGGCTCTCGGTCACGACCGCGGCCGATGCCAGGGCCGACGAGATCCCGGCGGAGGTTCGGACCATCCTGGCGATCAAGGCAGACTTGCGCAGTCCGGAACAGGTCGCGCGAGTCTTTGGGTACTGGCGTACGACCGTGCCGGAATGGAAGGACGCGAACAACTGGATCGATTCGCTCGAACGGCAGCATCCGGAAGGAACGTCGCAACTGGTGCTGCGCGAGCGCGACCGAAAGCCGCGAGTGACGCACATCCTCCAGCGCGGTGAATTTCTCAAGCCGGGCAAGTCGGTGACGCCAGGCGTGCCGGCATTCCTGGGCGGCGTGGCGCAGGCGGAGAGGTCTACCCGTTTGACATTCGCGAAATGGCTGGCGAGCCGGGAGTCGCCGACGACGGCGCGCTCGCAGGTGAACCGGGTGTGGCAGGCTTATTTCGGAACGGGCATCGTGGCAACCGCCGAGGACCTGGGGGTACAGTGCGAAGCGCCGTCGCACCAGGAGCTGCTGGACTGGCTGGCCGTCGAGTTCATGGAAAGCGGCTGGAGCCTCAAGCACTTGCACCGGCTGATCGCCAATTCGGCCACGTACCGGCAGTCGTCGCGGGTAACCGGGCCATTGCTGCATCGCGATCCTTACAATCGCTTGCTGGCGCGTGGCCCGCGTTTCCGGGTGGACGCCGAGATCGTGCGCGACATTGCCTTGTCGGCAAGCGGGCTGCTCGATCCCAAGATCGGCGGTCCGAGCGTGTGCCCGCCGGCGCCGGCCTTTTTGTTCCAGCCGCCGGTGAGCTACGGGCCCAAGGTGTGGAACGAAGCGCTCGGAATGGAACGGTACCGCCGGGCGTTCTACACGTTCCGCTATCGCTCGGTTCCATACCCGATGCTGCAAGCGTTTGACGCGCCCAACGGCGATTTTGCCTGCGTGCGGCGGTCGCGGTCGAATACACCGCTGCAGGCGCTGACGACACTGAACGAGCCGATCTACCTGGAATGCGCGCGGGCATTGGCGCTCTTGACGCTCGAGCGGGGAGGGAGCACCCCAACCGACAGGCTGGACTATGCATTCCGGCGGTGCCTGGCGCGGGCGCCGGGCGAGGCCGAGAAGGCGACGTTGCTCGAGCTTCTGGAGAAGGAGATGCGGCGGTTCGAGGCGCCGGGAGCGGACGTGTGGACGGTGGCCACCGGTGATTCGGCGAAGCACGTGGAACTGCCGGCGGGTGCGAAGGCGGCGGATCTGGCTGGGTGGACGGTGGTGGCGCGAGTGTTGCTCAATCTTGATGAGACGATCACGAAGGAGTGAGGGACATGAGAGCGCCATTTCCTGGAATGGATCCGTGGCTTGAGGGGCCGGTGCTTTGGGCGGACGTGCATATCAGCTTAATACAATCGATCCGCGACACGCTTGCTCCTCTCCTGCGACCTCGCTATTTCGTCGGTGTGGAATCACGGACGACAATACTTGCCGGCGTCGATGTCGCGCAGCTGTACCGTCTGGACGTTGCGATCCAAGCGACTCCATCGCGGGCCGGAGTTCGCGAAGCAAACTTGGCGGTGCTCGAACTGCCCGAAGTGCAAACTTTCACGGTATCGGTGCTGGATGATGAAGAGGTTGAAGAGAGGTTTATCAGAATTCTGGAGCTGCCCAGTCGCAAACTCGTGACGGTCATTGAAGTTTTGTCGCCGACGAACAAGAATACCGCGGACGGGAGAGCTGATTATTTGAAGAAGCGCAGTGACCTGAGACGAGCGCGCGTGAACCTCGTGGAGATTGACCTGCTGCGCGACGGTGAACCCATGCCGGTGATGCCTGCGCCGCCGTCGTCGGATTACCGCATTCTGGTCTGTCGCGCGCACAGCAGGGGGAATTCCGTCTTGACGACGTTTCCTTACACGAGCCCGATCCCGCCAATTCCAATCCCGCTTCTTCCCGGCGATGACGAGCCGCTGCTCGGCTTGAACGGCGTGCTGCACGCGTTGATCGAGCGAGCTCAATATGACCTTGTCGTCGACTACTCTCAACCCCCCGACCCGCCCCTGCGGCCGGCGGATGAACCATGGGCCGCCGCAATTGTCGCCGGCACGATCGAAGCACGCCACAGAGAGAGCGCAAGCGAGGAAGCGACGCCATGAACTGCCAGGACCGCTTTTACCGGAACGTGGATCGCGGACTCGTCAATCGCCGCTGGTTTCTCGAGCAGTGCGGGGTTGGCCTGGGCGCGATCGCGCTGGGAGACATGCTGAAGGCCGACGGGTATGCCGCAGCATCTCGGAACCCGGTGGCGGATGGGCCGCTTGCTCCCAAGGCTCCTCATCATCCGGCCAAGGCCAAGCGGGTGCTGTTTCTGTTCATGGCCGGGGCGCCGTCGCATCTGGAGATGTTTGACAACAAGCCTCAGCTCGCCAAGTTTGACGGCACGCTTCCGCCGCCAGAGCTGATCCAGGGCTATCGTGCAGCCTTCATCCGGCCCAATTCGAAATTGCTGGGCCCCAAGTTCAAGTTTGCCAGGCACGGGCAGTGCGGTATGGAGCTTTCGGAACTGCTGCCGCACATGGCGAATGTTGTGGACGACATCGCCGTCGTCAAAGGCATGGTGACCGACGCCTTCAATCATGCCCCGGGCCAGATCTTGATGAGCACGGGCTCGCCAATCTTCGGGCGCCCGAGCTTCGGCTCCTGGACATGCTACGGGCTGGGAAGCGAGTCTCAAGACCTGCCCGGCTTCATCGTCTTCAGCACCGGAAAGAAAGGGCCGAGCGGCGGCAATTCCAACTGGGGAAGCGGTTTCCTGCCGACTGTCTACCAGGGTGTGCAGTTCCGCAACAGCGGCGACCCGGTTCTCTATCTGTCCAATCCTCCGGGGATCGACACTGCACTCCAGCGCGACTCGCTCGACGCCGTTCAGAAGTTGAATCGTGCGCGGCTGGAACTCACGGGCGACCCCGAGATTGCGACGCGCATTAACTCTTACGAGATGGCCTTCCGGATGCAGCAAAGCGCACCGGGCGTGATGGACATCGGCAACGAGCCGCAGCACATTCTCGAGGCCTACGGCGCCTCGCCGGGCAAGCCGTCGTTTGCCAACACGTGCTTGCTTGCCCGGCGGTTGCTGGAGCGCGGGGTGCGGTTCGTCCAGATCTTTCACGAGTCGTGGGACCAGCACGACAGCCTGGTGCGCGACATCAAATACAACTGCAAGGAAACGGACCAGGCGTGCGCCGCCCTGATCAAAGACCTGAAGCAGCGGGGAATGCTGGAAGACACGCTGGTGGTCTGGGGCGGGGAGTTCGGCGCACGCCGATGGTGCAGGGGAGCGGCAACGACGGGCGCGACCATCATCCCAACGCCTTCTCGATGTGGCTGGCGGGGGGCGGAATCAAGCCGGGCGTGACCTACGGCGAAACCGACGAGCTGGGCTTCCAGGTGGTCAAGGACAAGGTGCACGTGCACGACCTGCACGCGACGCTGCTCCATTTGCTTGGCTTCGACCACACGAAGCTCACCTATCGCTTCCAGGGCCGCGACTTCCGGCTGACGGACGTTTTCGGTGAGGTGAAAAAGGGATTGATCGCATAGCTTCTCAGGTCTGGCCGATCCAGTCCGGGGAAGCGACCTCGCGCCAGCGAGCGCGAATGGCCTGGAACTGCTCGTGGGGCAGGGGGTCTGATTCAAGCAGCGCGGCGTTTTCTCGCCAGCGGTCGGGCTTGGTCGTGCCGACGATCGCGGTGTGCACGCCGTGGCAGTGCAGGGCAAACCCCAGTGCGACGGCCGCCGTTTTCTTGGCGTCGCCCTTCAAGAAGTCGTAGTCGAGCTTCTGAAGGCGCTCCCAGTAAGGCTGAACGTAGGTGTTCTCGGGCTTCTGAGTGTATTTCCAGACGGCGTTGGCGATCGGCCGTTTGATAATCACGCCCATTCCCCGCTCTCGGGCCAGGGGGAGCGTGAGGTCGATGGACTGCTGATCGGCGATGCTGAGGGATGTTTGCAGCGCGTCGAATGCGCCGCAGCCGACGGCGAAGCGGGCCGCGACGTCATCGCCGGAATATCCGATATAGCGCGTGTAGCCCAGCTCGCGGGCGCGCTGGAGCGCGGCGATGACATCACCCTGGCGGAGCTCGGCCTCCGAGCAGCTATGGAGCTGGACCAGGTCGACGCGATCGGTCTTGAGCCTCTGGAGGCTGCGCCGGATGCTCTGGAGCAGGGAATCGGGCCGCCAGTCTTCCTTGTAGGGCCCTTCGGGGTGACCGCATTTGGTGAAGAGACAGAACTCCTTGCGCCGCGAGGCCAGGGCCTGGCCGATCAGCTCTTCGCTTTGAAGATAGCATTCGGCCGTGTCGATGACGTTGAGCCCGGCGTCCAGGGCACCGCCCAGGAGGCGTGCCACGGCGTCGACCTGAAGCTTCTCGAAACCGATCTCAGCCCCGCCGAAGCCGAGCGGGCTCACCTTCATGTCCATCTTGCCGAACCGTCGCGTTTCCATTTGAGCGATCCTTGGAAGGAGAAAAGAGTGTGTTGCGAGGCAGCACGCGGGTGTGTGTGCGCGCGGAAGCGAAAGCCAGGGAACTTCCGAGCCGATACCATACTCGACTAGAATAGCAATTGGGAGCGGGAGCTGCGGGCCAACAGGAAGAGATGGAGTAACGCGATGCCTTCGGCGGTCGAGACTTTTGCGAACGAGTTTCCGAGGCGAGAGTACGAAATCGAGATCACTTGCCCGGAGTTTACTGCGGTGTGCCCCAAGACGGGGCAGCCCGATTTCGGCACGATCGTGATCCAGTACGTGCCCGCGGCGGCCTGTCTCGAGCTGAAGAGCTTGAAGCTGTACTTGTTCGATTTTCGCAATCGGGGCATTTTCTACGAGCACGTGGTGAACACGATACTCGATGATCTGACGGCGAGCTGCCGTCCCAGGCGAATGAGAGTCATGGGGCAGTTCAATGCGCGCGGGGGAATCACCGCGCGGGTCACGGCTGTCTATGAGGCTGCGGTCCCTTGATCCTGGAGGAGCGATGGAACAGCGGATATTGACCCTGACGACTGATTTCGGCTTGACCGGGTCGTACGTCGCCGCCCTCAAGGGTGTGTTGCTCGAGCTGGCTCCGGGAACGCAGCTCGTCGACGTGTGTCACACGATTTCGCCGCAGAATATTCTGGAGGGGGGCTTCATCCTGGCGGGGGTTGTCGATGTCTTTCCGAAGGGGACGGTGCACCTTGTCGTCGTGGACCCGGGAGTGGGCACGGAGCGGCGGTTGATCGCGGCCATGTTCGCCGAGCAGTGGTTCGTGCTGCCGGACAACGGGCTGATCACGGGGGTGGCGCGGGGGCGAGCATCGGGCGGGATCTGGGAGCTTACCAACCCGGCGCTGCAGCGTTCGATCGTCTCGGCGACATTCCACGGGCGTGACATCCTGGCGCCGGCGGCCGCGCATTTGCTGCGCGGGGGGGATCCGGCGTTGCTCGGCCCAAGCCGAGATCAATTCATCAAGCTCAGGAATTTCGAGCCGACGGCTGACGAGCGCGGATTCGTGGGCGAAGTGATTTTTCGCGACACGTTCGGCAACCTGATAACGAATATCAACGCGGAGTACCTGGGCGAAACATCGCGTGGTGATTGGGAAATCGAGATTGCCGGCGAGCGGATCACGGGCGTTCTGCGAACTTACGGCGAGCGTCCGACGGGAACGCTGATCGCGCTGGTCGGCAGCGCAGGCTGGGTGGAGGTGGCGGTGGTCAATGGTGATGCCGGGCGGCAGCTCACTGCGGGCGCCGGCACGACCGTGTGGTTCCGGCGGCGCGGATGAAGCGGGAGAACACGGCGGCGGACGGGGATTGATTCCTGAGCGGTAAAACGATCATGATGTGATTGATGGCACCCCTCTTTTCCTGGCCGATTTTTCCTGCCTGAGCGGTGCGTTTGGAACTCGTGGTGAGGAAGATGTCGTCGGAAATCCGAGAAAAACCATTGCCGACCCCGCACCCGGATCAGGCGCGAACGCCGCCGAGCGGGGGCGAGCGCGAAGGGTGGGGCGGAGCCTGAGAAGTCACCGGAATTGGACCTTGACGAAATGGTTTTCGACTCGTGCGTCGACGATCTTGACTTGCAGCTCTCCGGGCCTGACTTCCACCCGGACCCGGCGCTCCATTCGAATGACCCAGCCGCCGCGGAGAAAGCGCTGGATCCGGCGACGGCGGAGATCTTCCAAGGCGTGCGGCACGGCTCGGGCGAGCATTCGATCCGCGGGAGCGGGTGGGGCAAGCTCCTCTCGCTTTTCAAGGGGGGCGCGGGCCGCTCGCGTGCGAGCTCGAGCGGGCCTCGGCGTTCAGGAGACGCCATCCCGGCGCCGCACCGGACGGGCGAGATTCGCCGGGTGGACTCGGGCTCGGATGACGACGAGAGCGCCGGCGACGGCCGCGGCATCTGGATGCAGCTTCTGTTACTGAGCTATTCCAGCGCGGTCACGCTGGGACTGGGCTGGGTGCTCTGGTCGGGGCGCGCGATCCATCCGGCCGAAGAGCGGGGCCGGGACGACGCGCGCCCGGGTGGACGATCCGCGGGCCGCGAAAACCGCTGATGCCGCAGCAAAGGTCGAGCTTCCGCCCATTCCGCCGGCAAACGTCGCGCTGGTCGGCCAGACGATTCGAATCGGCGACGTTGACATCACGCCGCTCTCGGTTTCATTCGGACCCGCGGAGCTCGAGCGCAAGATCGAGCCGGCCGAGTATCGCCTCGAGGAGATGAGCTCACTCGTTCTGAGATTCAAGCTGACCAACCTGTCCAGTAATTACTCGCTCACGCCGCTGGCGAGGACACTGATCCGGGATGCAGGATCGGCGCTGGACCGGTCGTTCGTTGCTACCCCGAACGGGGGCAGGATCGAGCTTTATCCGCTGGCCGTCGAGAGTGAGTGGCTGATCGTGGGTCAGGAGTTCCCGGACCTGAAACCGGGTGAAAGCGCGGAGACCCTGGTAACGAGTGAGCCAGTGAGCGAGGATCGCCTCGGCGACGAGATGACGTGGCGCATCCGCCTGCGAACAGGCCCTTACCGTTCCGACATACTCGCGGTGCAGTTCAAGAGAAGTGAGCTGAATCCGTGAAGGCGAGCGTACGGGTCTCCGCCTCAGCCGCGGGCGATCATCGGGCTGGTGAAGCAGGAGCCGCGCTGCGCGCTGAGCGTGCTTGTCCGGACGACCGTTGGATCTCGCGCCGATCTTGCCGATCAAGCCGGCGACGCGCGGGTCCCATGCGGCGAGCTCTTCCTCGAGCGACCGGCCGGCCTGGTTGGACCGGTGCGGGGCGAATTTGAGGCGATCGGTCCGGTCGAGGAACTCGATCAGCTCACGGAGCAGATCCGGGCCGAGCAGCTCCGCGAGCGCGGGCTCAACCGCAAGTTCCTCGGTTGTCTTGGCGCGCCAGCGCGGGGCCAAAACGTGCGGCGAGCGCGGTTTTTGCGGAGGACGAGAGAGCGACCAGACGGCCGCGCGGCGATTGGTCGAGCGGCTCGAGCGAGACAGCTTCTTGAGGCGACCTCGTGCGCCGAGCGCGACACGATCCTCCAGGCGAGCCACGCTGCGACGAGCGCGAACAGCGCCGGGACGACGAGCCAGGTGCGACCGCGGCCGGGGATTTCGACCAGGGCTCCGGGCCCAGATTCGGTCGCGGCGGGACCAGAGATCGCGCGGTCGGCTCGCTTCACAAGCCACCCCGGCGCGTGTTGCGTCGTGAGAACAGCTCGATCAACGGTATGATCGGATCCGAGTCCGTCATCATCGTGAACGGCTCGATGCCGGAGTTGCCGCACCAGCGCTGGAACGACTGGTGCGATCGACCGCTGCCTTTGCATAGTCGCGGCGGAGGCGGCGCGAGCTTGAGTCGACGAAGCGTTTCTTGCCGCGCTCGACGTCCTCGAGAGAAAGGATACCGGCGTCGGGCAGCTTGGTTTCGCGGGGATCGACGACGCGAATGGCGATCGTATCGTGGCGCCGGGCGGCGCGGCGCCAGGTGAGCGAGGGCTCTTCGCTCACGAAGTCGCTGATCACGACGAGCATGGCCCGCCGGGCGGTGCGGCGGACTCTTGCCAGTCCGATACTGAGCTTGGTGCCGGGGGAAGTGGTGGGCGTGGCGACAAGAGCGCGGACCAACTGGGAGAGGTGTCGCACGCCGCCGGCTGGGGCCAGCTCGAGCTCGATGCGATCGCTGACCAAGGCCAGGCCGACCCGGTCTCCGTTCTGCACGGCGGCGGTGGCGAGAAGAGCGGCGGCCTGGGCGGCGCGATCGGCCTTGGTGGCCCGCTCGAGGCCGAACCGCATGCTGGCGGAGACATCCACCACGAGCCACAGCGACAGCGCGCGTTCTTCGACGTAGCGGCGCACGAACGGCCGGCCCTGGCGGGCGGTGACGTTCCAGTCGATGTGGCGGACGTCATCGCCGGGCTCGTAGGCGCGAAGCTCAGCGAAGGTGAGGCCGATCCCCGGCCGGGCGCCATGGTAGGCACCGGCGAGCTGCGAGACGGCGCCGGGCTTGACGCGGAAGCGCAAGCGACGGCGCTCGGCGGACGATTGCCGTCGCGTCGAGTGGAGCGGGGCGAGGGGGTGGTGGGGATTTTCGGAAGGGCCACCAAGTGGGCAACGCTTAGCTCCGGTTGTGAGGGTACTTGAAATCTTCTTACGCTGATTACGTTACCGACACATGTATCGTAACGCATCGAGCGCTTCGTGACACCGCTGATGCGCTGCGGAGAGGCAGGTCGGGCTTCTTGCGGGGATGGCATTGCGGGGCGGACGGTCGGGGCGGACCCTACGAGGAAAGCGACCGTCGTCGATTCTACGAGCGCAACCGGCATCCGAGCATTTCACTCGAGCTAATATGGCGCGGTGGCATGGGCGAGCGCGGCGGTCAGGCCGGACTTCATCGCTTCGAGCGTCTCCGCGCGGTCGGTGATCCCGTGGCCGCTGGCGAGGTCGGAAACATCGTGATAGCCCGCCCACACGGTTCCGTCTACCTCCTGCCAGACCGCAACGCGCAGCGGCAGGTCGAGTGCCACGCTGGGCCGGCTGAGCATCAGGTGCGTGCCGAGGGATGGGTTGCCGAAGATGAGCACTTCCGTGGGTCTCATTGCCAATCCCTTTTTCCGGGCCGCGGCGGCGTGGTCGATGCGTGCGACGACTTCGACGCCGTTGGTCCGGAGAAACTCGGCCAGGCGGTCGGCGGTCGTCGCGACGGGAAAGCAGCTTTCGAGGCAGGTCATCACCTTGGGGCTGACCGGCGGCCCCAGCGCGCGGTCGAACGCCCCGGCGATGCGCCTTCCTAGCTCGGTGAGGTCTACTCCTTCCTTGTTCGCGCATAATGTGACACAGACGAGATCGACCGTGAGCCGGCTCAGGTAGCACGAGAACCCGGGCACATTTCCTCGGACGTCCATGAGCCCCGGGCGCCCCGGGAATCGCCAACCGCAATGCGCCGGGACCTTCGTCCCGTCGCTGAGCGCGATGCCATGATAGAGGAAGTCGCGGTTTTCCTTTTTGCGGACGAGCAGGTTACCCGCGAGCCCGATGTCCCAGAGGCTGATATCCTCGGCCGAGGCGAGTATCGCGCCGCTCGCATACCAGGCGCTCTGACTGTTGCGTGGAACCGGTGTGATCTTGCCGTCTTTCTCGGTGTAACCCGTGGCCAGCTCCGTAGGGTCGATGTAGGGCCGCTCGCTCAGAAACTTCTGGTGCTTGGCCGAACCGGGTTCGAGCCCTTCCGACTTGATTTGGGCGAGTTTGGAGGGAAACAACGTGTTCTTCAGCCCGAGGCGCTCGATCTGGTGCTTGGTGACGAACTCCTCGTAGCTCATTCCGCTTGCACGCTCGACGACCAGCCCGAGCAGGAAGAAGTTGGTGGCGCTGTTTTCGACGCGCGTGCCGGGCGTGAAGGCCAGGGGAATGTCCTTGACCAAGGCGATCACCTGGTCGGGAGTGTACTCGCGAGCGGGCTGAAAGGACGGCTGCCTGGTGTAGTCGGGCAACCCGGAGGCGTGGGCCATGAGCTGCCGCACCGTGATGCCTTGCCAAGGGCCCGGTAAGCTCGGGGGGTGCCGGCTGACAGGATCATCCAAGGCGAGCTTGTCCTCTTCGACGAGCTGCATGATCGCGACGGCCGTGTAGGCCTGCGTGATCTGGCCGACGTTCCACAGCGTCTTCGGCGAAGCCAGCAGCCCTTTCTCGACGTCGGAGACGCCGTACCCCACTACGCGCGGGATGTACGGGGCTTGCACGATTGCCAGGGTCATTCCCGGGATGCGGTGTTCCTTCATGAACGCCGCGACCATCTCGTCGATGGTCTGGCCCTCGAATTGGACATTGGCATTGCCCCGCTGCGCCATGTGTGCACATCCTCTTATTCGTCTTGGGCGTTGACACCGGCGAGAGCCGCGGATGAACCTTCAGCCGGGTCACGGCGCAGGCCCGGCCGTCGACGTTTATCGCACACGCGCATTTGAGGCATGCGTGAATCTAACGGGTCGTGCACGCGACCGCAATGAGGGTCTGCGGGTGCTATCGGCCAGTCTTGCGGTCGTTGTCGATCTTGTGGAGTGTCTTGGCGAAGAGCGAGCCAGGGCCGAAGGGACCATCCCGGTAGGTTGGCGAGAGCGCGTCAAGACGGCGCAGCGCCTCAAGGCCGGTATTGAAGTTTTTTCTGTCGGTCTCGAACTGATCCTTCCTCTTCTGGACTTCATCGAAGAATCGCTTGATGTCTCCCCGTCCGGCGAGACGGAGCTTGGCGCGCTCTAGATCCGTCAGCTTGTGCGCCGAAGCTGCGACACCGATCTTGGCGTCGAGTATGTCCCTCAAATGCTCCTGCCGCGCGGTTTCCGATTGCTCGTGTGGGAACAGCCAGCGGTCGAAGTTGTCGCGATCCAGCATCGCCATATTCCAATTGAAGCGCCCGACGGGCTGTGCGGGAGGCGGATCGTCGCCCTCGTCGTCCGGCGCCGGCATTTCGAGCGTGAGCTCGTGAGTTTCGCCAGCGGTCCGGACGTGGATGGTGGTCACCGGCAAGACGAGTGGAGGCTCGGGACGGGGCCTCTCGTCTGCTCTCAACTGAGCGGTTGAAGTCAGGATCAACATCATGACGAGTTGAGTTTGCATGGCGGCTGGACTCCATTGCCGCAACGGCGACACACGTCAGCTTAGCGGGGCGGTGGTCGAAGCTCAATGAGATTGGGGGGTGCCAATGTGGGACCGCCGGCGCTAACCGCCAGTCTGCCGGTCGTTCCTGATTTTATGAAGTATCTTCACGAAGAGCGAGTCAGCGCCGAAGGGGCCGTCCCGGTAGGTTGGCGAGAGCTCGTCGAGGCGGCGCAGGGTTGCGAGGCCGGTGTTGAAAGACTTTCTGTCAATCTCGAACTGATCCTTCCGCTTCTGGACTTCATCAAAGAATCGCTTGATGTCTCCGCGTCCGGCGAGACGGAGTTTGGCGCGCTCGTGGTCTGTCAGCTTGTTCGCCTGGGCCACGACAACGATCCTTGCATCGAGGATTTCCTTCAAATGATCGTACCGGGCGCGTTCCGAGAGCTCGCGGGGGAAGAGCCAGCGGTCGAAGTTGTCGCGATCCAGCATGGCGGTATTCAAATTGAAACGCCCGACCGGCTGTGCGGGAGGCGGATCGTCGTCCTCGGCGTCCGCGGCAGCCGGCGGTGGCATTTCGAGCGTGAGGGCGTGAGTTTCGCCAGCGGTCCGGAAGTGGATGGTAGTCACCGGCCAGACGCGCGGAGGCTCGGGACGGGGCCTGTCGTCTGCTTTCAACTGAGCGGTTGAAGCCAGGATCAGCATCATGACGAGTTGAGTTTGCATGGCGGCTGGACTCCATTGCCGCGACGGCGACACACGTCAGCTTAGCGGGGCGGTGGTCCAAGCTCAATGGGATTTGGGGGCGGGGCATGGCGGGCGGTGTGTGCGATCCGTATCCGTTGCGTTCCGGTCCGGTTGGATTCGCGCGCTCACTCGCCGAGTTCGCGTTCCTTTCTGGTAGGATTGCTTCTGAGCTATTCTTTACCCGATGGCTTCGCGCCGCGGGTGATATCCCAACCCAAGTGCGCCGAGAGCGACGCGACCTGGGCGTCGATTTCGTCGGGGTGGATGCTGAGCCTTTTGGCGGCCTTTCGGATATTGTCAAGTGGAATCGGTTGCAGTGGATCGAGATACGGGCCCACGCCATCCAAGTCTCGTGTCGGCAGGATGCGGCCAATCGGGGAGTGGGTCCTGGCCAACGCGGAAAAGGCGAGGCCTCGCACCTGATCGTCCGGATCCTGGACAACCCGCTGGGCCAGCAAGGCGCGAGTCGCCTCGTCGGGCCACTTCGCGGCCAACGCCTCAAGCGCTGCGCGGCGAGGAGCGCGGTGGTCATCCTGCACGGCACGCTCCATCAGCAGGGCGCGCGTCGTCTCGTCGGGCCATTTCTCGGCCAACGCCCGAACTGCGGCTTGGCGGGGAGCGTAGTTGTCATCCTGCACAGCCCGCTCCAAAAGCAACGCACGCGTCGTCTCGTCGGGCCACTTCGCGGCCAACGCCTGAACCGCAGCGCTGCGTACATCGGGCGCTGCCGCCTCGGTCGTCCACTTGGCGAACTGGGCTCGCGTCGTCTCGTCGGGCCACTTCGCGGCCAAGGCCCGAACCGCCGCTTGGCGGAGATCGTAGTTGGCATCCTGCACAGCCCGTTCCAACAGCAACGCACGCGTCGTCTCGTCGGGCCACTTCGCGGCCAACGCCTCAACCGCAGCTTGGCGGGGACCGTTGTTGTCATCCTGCACAGCCCGCTCCGACAGCAACGCACGCGTCGTCTCGTCGGGCCACTTCGCGGCCAACGCCTCAACCGCAGCTTGGCGGGGAGCGTAGTTGTCATCCTGCACAGCCCGCTCCAAAAGCAACGCACGCGTCGTCTCGTCGGGCCACTTCGCGGCCAAGGCCCGAACCGCCGCTTGGCGGAGATCGTAGTTGGCATCCTGCACCGCCCGCTCCGACAGCAACGCACGTGTCGTCTCGTCGGGCCACTTATCGGCCAACGCCTCAACCGCAGCTTGGCGGGGAGCGCGGTGGTCATCCTGCACGGCACGCTCCATCAGCAGGGCGCGCGTCGTCTCGTCGGGCCATTTCTCGGCCAACGCCCGAACTGCGGCTTGGCGGGGAGCGTAGTTGTCATCCTGCACAGCCCGCTCCAAAAGCAACGCACGCGTCGTCTCGTCGGGCCACTTCGCGGCCAACGCCTGAACCGCAGCGCTGCGTACATCGGGCGCTGCCGCCTCGGTCGTCCACTTGGCGAACTGGGCTCGCGTCGTCTCGTCGGGCCACTTATCGGCCAACGCCTGAACCGCGGCTCGGCGGGGAGGGTAGTTGTCATCCTGCACCGCACGCTGCGTCAGTAGGGCACGCGTCGTCTCGTCGGGCCACTTATCGGCCAACGCCCGAACCGCGGCTTGGCGGGGACCGCCGTTGTCATCCTGCACAGCCCGCTCCGACAGCAACGCACGCGTCGTCTCGTCGGGCCACTTCGCGGCCAACGCCTGAACCGCAGCGCTGCGTACATCGGGCGCTGCCGCCTCGGTCGTCCACTTGGCGAACTGGGCTCGCGTCGTCTCGTCGGGCCACTTCGCGGCCAAGGCCCGAACCGCCGCTTGGCGGAGATCGTAGTTGGCATCCTGCACCGCCCGCTCCGACAGCAACGCACGTGTCGTCTCGTCGGGCCACTTCGCGGCCAACGCCTCAACCGCAGCTTGGCGGGGACCGTTGTTGTCATCCTGCACAGCACGCTCCAAAAGCAACGCACGCGTCGTCTCGTCGGGCCACTTCGCGGCCAACGCCTGAACTGCGGCTTGGCGGGGAGCGTAGTTGTCATCCTGCACCGCACGCTCCGACAGCAACGCACGCGTCGTCTCGTCGGGCCACTTATCGGCCAACGCCTCAAGCGCGACTTGGCGGGGAACGTCGTTGTCATCCTGCACCGCACGCTCCGACAGCAACGCACGCGTCGTCTCGTCGGGCCACTTATCGGCCAACGCCCGAACCGCGGCTTGGCGGGGACCGCCGTTGTCATCCTGCACAGCCCGCTCCGACAGCAACGCACGCGTCGTCTCGTCGGGCCACTTCGCGGCCAACGCCTCAAGCGCGGTTTGGCGGGGAGCGTCGTTGTCATCCTGCACCGCACGCTGCATCAGTAGGGAACGCGTCGCCTCATCGGGACAATTCTCGGCCAACGTCTTAAGCGCGGCGCCACGGACAGGGTACTCGCCATCCTGTACGGCGTGCCGAGTCAGCACGGCGCGGGTCGCCTCGTCGGGCCAGTGCTCGGCCAACGCCTCAATTGCGCTCCAACGCAGACAATAATTCTTCGATGCCAGAAGCTGCTCCACGAGTTGTCGCTCGGGGCGAACGCATGCCAGAAACTTGACCAGGAATACCGCCGCCCATGTTTCATTGATTTCTCTTTCGCGCTTGAGAACCGTCGTCCAGAGTGCCCCGGCTCCCGGCCATCGGGTACCTATTTCCCGCTGCGAAGCGAGGAGCCGGTCGTGGAACTCCTTTACGCCGTCCCCAGGTATGTAAATTCGCAGTAGCGCGTCGACGAGAGTCGCGCAAAGTCCTCGAGCCGTGCGATGTTCCGCGCCTCGCTCAAGCACCCGATCGCCAACAGCAATTCCGGCCGCGGCGATTCGCCGTCCCAGGTCTCTGAAACCCTCCGCGCGGCCAGGTGCTCGACTATCTTGCCGACGAACGATTCGTCGATCTGGCCGCAGATCAGCCGCAGGACCTCGCGCCATTCGTCATGGCGGCAGTGGTCGTCGAACAACTGGATCAGTCCGTCCATGTCCAGAGTTTTCGTGACGTTGAACCGGTGCACGAACTCGGCCGCGCAGAAGTACTCCAGAAACGTGCGATGCACGAAGGCGTAGCTGTCCGCGCCTACGAAACAAAGGATGAAGTTGCGCAGCCTCAGGTGGTCGACCACCGCACGCGCCGCGGCGCGGGCCGGGTCGAAATGCAGCTCTTCACGCAGATAGTCCTCGATCAGGCGGCTAAGCGTTGCGCCGTCGATCAGGTTTCCCTTCAGACCACTCGGTCCCGACTGCATGTGGAAGGCCACGCGGCGCAGGATATCGGTCTTTTCGCGTAAACCCACATCGGCTCGCAGCCCGGGGAAGTCCACCAGCGCCCGTTCGGTGTCCCATTGATGCAGCAACACCCGGGACGCCTGGGCGTACAGGTCGGCCCGATCGCGCGGCAGTTCCTGGTTGCGGTTCAGGATTGCCATCATCGTGAGGAGCAGAGGGTTGCCGGCCAGCATGGCGATCGCCTTCGAATCCTTGATGGCTTTTTTCAGCCGCTCGCCTTTCGGCGCCGCTTGCTCCTCGCTGGCGAAGGTCTCTGCATGCCAGCGGTCGACAAAAGCGGTGATTTGATCGGTGGCCAGGTCCTGCAACATGAAGTGACGGAACCCTTCGTCGCGCAGCCGGTGCGGCTGATAGCCCACGACGCGCGACGTCAGCAGGATCGACGTGTGGGCGGATTCACTGCTGAAGCGCTGGACGTCGTTGATGACTGCCTCGCGCGCCTGCACGTCGAACACCTCGTCCAGCCCGTCGAGCAGCAGCACCACGCGACCGGGTTGCGCGAGAAGCCGGGGCAGCAGGCCGCGGCGCCATTCGTGCCAGACCGGGCCTTCTTCCAGGAATCGGACGAATCCCTTACGCCCCTCGCACTGCCACCGGCCGTACTCGCGCAGGTCGATCACCAGCGGAATCGGTTGAGTGTCGCGGACCGTCGATTCGGCGATACGCGCCCAGCGCAGGGCCAGGTACCGGATCAGCGACGACTTGCCGGAACCCGGGTCGCCCAGGATCACGAGCTTCTGCCCGGCCCGCGACGACGTTGCCCGGAGGGCCTCGTCGACGACGTCCAGCACGGGGCGGAGCGGCTGGCTGAAGTACTCCTGGCGCAGCCGATCGGCCTGCCGCTCGGCTTCCTCCAGTTCCGCGGCGGTGATCTCGCCGGCTTTCAGCAGCCGCTCCTGGTGTTCCTTGGGAATCTCCAGCAGGCGGGGGTTGTACTGGTGGCATTCCCGCACCGACTGCGGGACGAAGACGCTCCACAGCCGGACGCCGCTGTAGAACGCGCCGGTCGTGTCGAGCATCTCGAAGTTGAGCTTGTCGAATCGCTTGAGCAGCGCGGCCTGGTAGCCTTCCGCATCGAACTCGGCGGGCAGTGCGACGGCCACGCTGTCCGCTGCACACCTGAGGCCGCACGCTCCGCCGCCCACGGACGTGCCGGATCCGCCAGCCATTGGTTGAGATCGCGCTCGAACACCTCGGCGAAGCCGGCGGCGCCTGGGTATTCCGTGTAGAAGACCGGGTCGTTCAAATCCTGCATCCGCTTGCGGAAGGCGCGGACCTTTTTCCACTGGTCGAGCGCCGCGTCGGCCTCGTCGGGATCGGCTGGGAGCTCGAGCTTATCCACCTTGCGGAAGAACCACTTGATCTCCGGAAAGCCAGAGTCTTTCTTGTGGCTCTCCATCGCCCAGTTGAACTCTTCCTCTGTGCCGGACTCCGCCTTGCCGCTCGGCGAGCCGAACCGCTGGCCCATGATGCCCACGACCAGTGCCAGGGAGTCTTGATACTTTTCCAGGGTCTGCTGGGTGATCAGCTCCTGCGGACGGCCGACGCCGATCGTCGCGTAGTTCTCCCAGTCGATGACCTCGAACCGAGCCTTCCAGATGTGGGCAGTGTGGCGGTTGTATTCGTCGAAGAACTTGCGCACGTGCTGCCGTTCCGCCGGGACATCACCGGGCGAGGCGAGGAACACGTGGTACTGTTTGAGTGGGCGCGGGGAGAGTGCCATGGCCAGCGTTCTTCCCAGTCATTGGTGGCGTCGAGTCGGATCGGGACCAATCATGTCTGCCAGGAGACGAGCGACGTCAATAAGTTTCGCGATCTGGGACACGGCGTCGGACGGTGGGGCGAGCGCCAGCGCGGCTCGGCGGGAGCCTCGCACTCACAAGATTGCGAATTGCCGTTTCGTTAGTAATGTACCAAACGTTAAGCGTTACCGCCTCAAGTCGATGGCGATCGATGAACTCGAAAGATGACTCCGACCTAATTGGCTTTCCCCGATTCCAGGACGGCGATTCGCCCGAGCATGGAGCGCTGACTTGGACAGTGCCACCGACCGGCAACTTCGGCGGACGGCACACGGAGTGTGCCTGCTACACCGGACTTCCGGCGAAGCTAGTTCCACCCACCTGAGTCGCATGATCGTGCAATACTATTTAGTCAATCGCCGCCGAGGAGGGAGCTTCTGCATTGAGGGCTCCGTCACTCTTTCTCCCGCAGGGCGCCGAGCGCCCCGCCCTGATGCGCTGGGCTCGACAGCGAGCCGTTCGGCGACCAGGGCGGGGGCATGTCTGCTCGAGCTTTTCCGGCTTTGTCTCAGCGCTTCTTGAGCGTGATCCCGAGCCCGGCGCCGTCCATGAGGACGAAGGACGTGTCGAGGTCGGGGCTGGTGGTGATCGCCTCGACGTAGCGCTCATTGGGGGCAGGCCTTCTCATGTTGTGGGCGATGATCAGGCCGCCGGGGCGGACGTAGGGGAGCAGCTCCTTGAGGTAGGCGTCGTAACCCTCCTTCTCGGCGTCGATGAAGCAGTTTCAACGGGTTACTCGACCGCTTGCACGTGGCACTTGAGCGACAGAGGCAGTTCACCGGCCAGGCCTCACACCAGCTCCGCACGCCGCTGGCCGCGCTGATCGCCGCAATCGAGGTCGCCCGGCGCCGGCGGCGCACCGTGGAGGAGCACGAGCGAGTGCTGGACGGACTTCATGGCGACGCGGTGCGGTTCTGGCGAGTCGTCGAGGCGCTCTTGTTTCTGCGCGGGCCGATGCCGACGCGGGGCTGCCGGACCTGGAATGCCTCGACCTGGGCGCGTGGGCCTCAGACCACCTTCGGACCTGGTCGGGCCACGAGCGGGCGGCCGACCTTCGCTTCGGGGGAAACGACGGCGAACGGCTCTGGATCCGGGCGCATCGGCCGCTGCTCGGCCAGTTGCTGGAAAATCTGCTGGAGAACGCCTGCAAGTATAGCGGGCCGGGCACGCCGATCATCGTGCGCACGTGGTGCGAGCCGGACGCCGTTGTGCTCCAGGTGGAGGACCGCGGATGCGGGATCCCGGCCGAGGACCTCGCGCGGGTGTTCGAGCCATTCTATCGCGCCGAGTCGGCGCGCCGGCTGGGCCGCGCGGGGGTCGGGCTGGGCCTGGCCGTGGCGCGGCGCATTGCCCTTTCACACGGCGGCACGATCAGCGTGGAGAGCGAGCCAGGCAGGGGCAGCCGGTTTGTGGTGCGATTGCCGCGGGCGCCTGGGGCGGAGATCGCCGAAGCGGTGGTCGAGGGGAGCGAGGCGGTCGCGCCGACGCCGGTGTGACGGGTCAAGCAGAGCTACCCGACGATACCCGCTGCTGCCACTTGTCCTCGGCGGATGAACGGCTGCCATTTCCAGTACGTCAGACTCCGCCAAACCCATTCGAGGGGGCCGAAGAGGAAAAACCGCAGCCAGAGCGGGCTGACGATCAACTGCACGATCCAGACGGCCAAGACAACGAAGTAGATCTGGTAGAACTCCAGTTCGCCATAATAGTTCAAGCCGTAACCGAAGAAGAAAAGTGTGCAGATAACGGAATGCATGATGTAATTCGTGAACGCCATCTGCCCCACGGCTTCGAGGCATCGGAACAATAACTGACCATATTTCGCCTTGTACAGCAGAATGATCGCGGCGACGTGAGCCATGACCAGAGATATCCGTTGGAAGGGATAAATCAGTCTGACCCATTGGATGGGCTCGAGTTCCATGCGACGAAGGCTGGTCTCCAGGTTCGGGCTATACAAAAAACTGTGATAGAAACTGTAAACGGCCAACGGCAAGCCTATGCCGTAGCCGATCGCCGCGACTCTTGCATAGTCTCGATTCGACCATTGTCCCGAGAGAAATCCCCATCGATACAGAGCCAAGCCGAGTAGCATCAATGCGAGCGAATCCCAGATCTCAATCGGCAAGAAAATGGTCTCGACCTTCCATGCCAGGGGCCGCAGGTGACTCGCAACGGTGGCGTAGTCCGACTTCATTTTTCGCGTGTTCTCTCGGGCGTCTTCGCGGTTCGGTATGAACGTTTTCTCGATCTCGCGCCATTGCGCGAGAGCCTTGTTTTGTGCCTCGGAGAGTGGTTTGTGTTCTGCGGCGACGGCACTGGCTTCCACATACGCGATGCGCTTGTCCCTCAGGTTCTGGTAAAACAGCGTTCCCGCCGTGAAATCGACGACCGCCACCAAGGGAACGCCCAGAACCAAATAGATCGGCTTCACCTTTCGGAAGAGATACACGAGCATGCCGCAGAAGCCGTAGAGGTAAAGGATGTCGCCGATCCACAGGATCAAGTGAGCATGGATGAAGCCGAACAGGACAAGCCAGAACATTCGCCGATAAAAGAGCCCGGTTACTGATCTCCCTGCCTGTTCTTTTTTGGAAACGAACAGCACAACGCCTGCGCCGAAGAGCATGCCGAAGAGCGCCCGCATCTTGCCTTCAAAAACGACCGAGATCACGGCCGACACCCAGAAGTTGACGTTAGCCGGATCGCTCTTGAACGATTCCGTGGAGTAATCGGGCATGGAAAAGCCCGGGATATTCATCAGCAGAATGCCCAGGAGGGCAACGCCGCGGAGTGCGTCGATGAGTTTGAGCCGGTTCTCGATCGGACACGGGAGCGGCAGCGATCGGGGCGTGAGTTTCTGTTGGGATTTCATTCATGGATCAATGTTATTCGAAAGAGACCTGCGAAGACGGCCGAAGGGTGCCATCCGTGCATTGAGAAGCAGACTCGGTGGCACTTTGCGTGTCAAGAATAATTCATGAGACCGACGTTTTCCATGAGGTCACGGCCGGTGGCGGCGAGTCGAATCGCTCCGGCCTGGAGCGAGTGCGAGGCATGGTCCGATCTGGCGACCTTTGGACGCCTGGCACGCAAGTGGTTAGAGTGGGTTACTCCTCACCAGGGATGTCCCCGGCCCTTTCTCCTGTTCATCCGCCTCACGGTCCCGATGATGAATGAGTCCGTCTCGCCGGCTGGATTTCCAACGACGCGCTGGAGCCAGGTAGCTCACGCGGTCAACCCTGCTGCGCCCGAGGCGCAGGCCGCGCTCGAGGAACTGTGCCGAGCTTACTGGTATCCGATCTATGCGTTCATTCGTCGCAAGGGGAACGGGCCCGAGCAGGCCCTCGACCTGACGCAGGGGTATTTCGCCCGCTTGCTCGAGCGCGGGACTGTGGCGGCGGCGAACCCGGTGCTCGGCCGCTTCCGCTCGTTGTTGCTGGCCGACTGCCGTCACTTTCTGGCGCACCAGCGCGAGCGCGATGCCGCGGCTCGCCGCGGGGGAGGCCGGGCACTGCTCTCGATCAACGCGAGCGACGCTGAAGGGCAGTACCAGCTCGAGCCTGCGCATGAGCACACACCCGAGCGGCAGTTCGAGCGCGACTGGGCGCTGGCGCTGCTCGATCGCGTCGTGGTGACGATCCGCCGCGAGTACGAGGCCTCAGGTCGCGGCGCGATCTTCGATGTTCTGAAAGTCGTACTCGAAGCAGGATCGAGCCAGGTTTCTCAGGCCGACCTCGCGGCACGCCTGGGCACGACCGAGGCCGCCGCGCAAGTTGCGGTTCACCGGCTCCGGAAGCGCTATCGCGCGGCCCTCCGGGCTGCGATCGCCGCCACTGTTGACGACGACGTCGAAGTCGACGACGAGCTGAAAGCGCTTTTCGCGGCGCTCGGACCGTGATCCGAATGGTCAACGCAACAAAATCCGCCGTCCTCTATATGGACGTTGCTTTTTTCCGGTACTAAAGACACATGGGACGCCTCTTCGCCGGCACAGAGTGGGACCGCCCGCCCAGATGCGACCGTTGCGGCATGCTCGAGCGCGAATGCACCTGCGCGCCGCCGGTGGTGGAGAAGAAGCTCATACCCCCCGAGTCGCAGGCCGCGCGTCTAAGACTGGAAAAACGGCCCAAGGGGAAGCATGTCACAACGGTCTGGGGCCTCGACCCCGACGGAAACGACCTTTCAGCACTCTCGGCGCGGCTCAAGGGAATCTGCGGAACCGGCGGAACCGTCAAGAACGGCGTGATCGAGCTCCAGGGCGACCAACTCGTCGCGGTTGAGTCCGCACTCAGAGACTTGGGCTACAAAACGAAGTCGCGGCTGATGCTGGACGGGACATACAGGCATGGAGCTGATCAGCCTGCATACGGAAACGGTCGCCGCCGAGTCGACAAGCGCTTTACGCTGTGAGCATCTTGCGAAACGACGCGAGGCTACGGCATGTGGCGGCATGCCCGATCAAATCGTTCAACCGCGCGTCATCCCCGGTCGCCCTGATTTCGGGCTCGAGCGATTCAGCTTTCGCACCAAATCGCCGTATCAAGACCGTCATGAGGGCTTTGATCTCCCCTTCCCGGCGTCATTCCCGGCGTCCGGCGCGCTTCGCGTCCTCGGTCCATTCTTTCTTGAGCTCTTGAACCAGCGGCGATTCGATCATGGCCTTACGCCCTCCCAGAATCTCGAACAACGCCTATGTGGTGCTGGATCTGGTACTTGCCGCACTTGTCGAATTCGTGCACGCTGGTACTCGACTTCAGAGGTTTCGTGGCGATTCTACACGACGCCGAAGTCGACGACGAGCTGAATGCCCTTTTCGCGGCCCTCGGGCCTTGATCTGAATGGTCGACGCATCAAATTTCGCCGTCCCCTGTATGGTCCTCAGTCTTTTCCGGTATCAGAGCTTGTGAGCAGCTCGAAAGTGGACCGGGAGAACCCGCGATGGCCGACCCTCGAACTTGTCAGAAGTGCGGATCACCAGTGCCCTACCGTTCGCCGGAGAGCCTCTGCCCGCGCTGCATGTTGCTGGCCGGGATGGGCAGCGACTCGGGGAGCGATCTTCCCGAAGACAGCCCGGAAACAACCTTCCATGCTTCTCCCGCCCCGAGCGTCCTCGAGATGCTCGACACCACCTTCGGCAACGTGCCGCGCGTGCTGCTGCGGGATACGGCCATCGGTGAGACGCCTTCGCCGATCATCCGGCCCTTGAACGGGCAAGAGACGTCGACTCGCTATCGGATTGACGGCGAGATCGCGCGCGGCGGCATGGGCTCCGTTCTGAAGGGACGCGATCCCGACCTGGGCCGCGACGTCGCGATCAAGGTGCTGCGCGAAGACCTCCGCGAAGACGGCGACCTCGTCCGCCGGTTTGTCGAGGAAGCCCAGATCGGCGGCCAGTTGCAGCACCCCGGCGTGGTGCCGATCTATGAGCTCGGGACGTTCGCCGACAAGCGGCCGTTTTTCAGCATGAAGCTGGTGAAAGGGCAGACGCTGGCCAATCTCCTCGCAACCCGTTCGGGACCGGCCGAGGATCTGCCCCGATTCCTTTCGATCTTCGCGGCCGTGGCCCAGACGATGGCCTATGCCCACACTCGAGGTGTGATCCATCGCGATATGAAACCCGCCGAGGTGGGGGCCAATATCAAGGCTCGCTCGCCGGCGGTGGCACTGGCGCTGGCCGGGGCGCTGGACGACTGGGCGGCGATTCGCATGCGAAAAGACCGGTCCAGTGACGGCGGATACGGGCCGGCGGCATTGGTCGCAGCCGCCCGCGTCGCCGACCGAAACCGCTCACGAGCTGGCCGACGCGCTTGAGAAGCGGCGCGAACTTGACGAGTCCATCGCGATCCACCGCGAGCTCAACGAGCTACGCCACGATACTCGGCTGCCTGGGCAGGTTGCTCAAGGCCAAAGGATTGTCCAAAGAGGCTGGCGAGGCGCTCGAAGCCGCGACGTACCGCGAGGCGATCCGGAAGAAGCCCGACGACGCCTTGGCCCACCTCAATCTTGGCGGAATCCTCCGGGTTCAAGGCGACTTCGCCGGATCGCTCGCCCTGATCCGACGCGGGCACGAGCTAGGCACCAAAGGGCCCGGCTGGCCCCACGCCTCGGCACGATGGGTGGCCGACGCCGAACGGCCGGCGGCGCTGGCGGAGCGTCTCACCGTCGTCCTGAAGGGGGAAGACCCTCCGAAAGATAACGCCGAGCGGCTGGCACTGGCTGCGATGTGCTTCGATCGCAAGTACTTCGCCGCCGCCGTTCGCCTTTACGTCGACGCCTACGCGGCAGATCCGGATCTCGCCGACGGCGTCCAACCGGGCAGGCGCTACGACGCCGCCCGCGCCGCCGCCTTGGCTGGCTGTGGCCGAGGGAACGACGCACCCCAACGAGGAGGCTGAGCGCGCTCGTTGCCGCGGACTCGCCCTGGGCTGGCTCCGAGAACACCTGGCATTCAAGGTCAGGCACCTGGCGGCCCGCTCGCCCACTGCGTCTGCGGACGTGCAAGGCTGGCTGCGGTTCTGGCTGGCCGACCCCGACCTCGCTGGCATCCGCGATGCCGTTGCCCTGGCCAAGCTGCCCGAGGCCGAGCGGAAGGAATGGCAGGCGCTGTGGACGGACGTCGAGGCCCTGCTCGAGCGTGCCAAAGGACCAAAGCCCTGAACGAGCGGAAGGACCATTCCGGCCCCGTCGGCGACGGCACGCGAGAAGGTCGCGCCGCTGGCCGGCGCCGCGATGTTTGGGTAGCATCACGAGAATCTTATATTCCGCCGCACGAGGCCGCGTCGGGAATCGCCAGACCGCGGCGAATCTCCTGGTCATGGTCGTCCCCGCGAGAGTGGTACCCTCGGAATGGTCCGTGCAACGATCCAGCTTGATTGGCGGAAAGGAGGATTGCGATGTCGATTGAGCCGGGCGAGCCACCGGACGACGCAAACGCCATCAAGGCGCGGGCGGCCCGACGTGTGGACGCCGTCGATTTCTTGCGCGGGGCCGTGATGATCTTGATGGTGCTCGATCACACCCGCGACTATTTCGGCAACGCGTCGATCAACCCCACAGACCTGTCGCTTGCGAGTCCGGCGCTCTTCATGACACGATGGGTCACACACTTCTGCGCCGGTGTTTGCCTTCCTCGCGGGGACAGGCGCCTATCCGATGGGCTCCCGGGGCCGGTCGCGGGGCGAGCTTGCGGTGTTTCTCATTTCGCGCGGGCTATGGTTGATCTTCCTCGAAGTGACGGTCGTCCGACTCGGCCTGTTTTTCGACCCGGTGAACGCCCCGGTGATCTTGACCGTTCTATGGTCCATCGGGGCCTCATTCGTGGTGCTGGCCGGGCTGATCTTCCTTCCGAGCCGGGTGGTTGGGGCGATCGGGGTGCTGCTCATCGCGACGCACGGCCTGGCCGGCGACTTATCGCCGGGTTCCGAGAGCCCCGCCGCGTTGCGAGCGGCCGTGGCGCTCCTGCTGCAACGGGGATTGTTGCCGCTGCCGGATGGCGTGACCGTGGTTGTCGCCTACCCGCTCCTTCCCTGGCTGGGGGTGGTCGCCGCGGGGTATGGCTTCGGCGAGGTCATCCGGCTCGAGCCAGGCCTCAGGCGGCGGGTGATGAGGATCACGGGCGGCGGCATGACCGCGGCGTTCCTGGTTCTGCGGGCGTGGGGCGGGTATGGCGAACCGAGCCCGTGGACGGCGGAGGCGACTCCGCTGCTGACGGCGCTCTCGTTCATCAACTGCACGAAACAACCACCGTCTTTGCTGTACGTGCTGATGACGCTTGGCCCGGCGATCGCGGCCCTGGCGGTGATCGATCGGGTGGGCATCCGCGGCCCGCTCGGCCGTGCCGTCGTGACGCTGGGGCGCGTGCCGCTGTTGTATTACCTCTTGCAATGGTACGTGATCCACGGGCTTGCCGTGCTTCTGGCTCTGGTGCGGGGATTGCCGGTCGCGTGGATGTTCTCGCCGGCAGCGCTAGACAAGCCTCCGGCGGGCTGGGAGCTGAGCCTCCCGGGGATCTACATCGCCTGGGCCGTGATGGTCGCCGTGCTATACGTCCCGTGCCGCTGGTTCGCCGGGGTCAGGGCGCGGCATCCTGGCGGATGGCTGTCTTACTTTTGATCTCACTAAGAGGCCGCGATGGACGACCCGCAGAACTTTGCGAACGACAAGGAGACCGCCGCTCCGTCTTCCGTGGGCCCGACCGCGGCGTCTCCCTCGCCGGCCGCCACCACTGGCTTCGCACGCGCGCTTGAGGCCACGGGTGCTCCATGCGAGGCGTCACTTGACGTCAACGACCCCGACGCCACGCTCGGCGTCACGGCAGGCGCCGAGACCGAGCTCGATCCGGACTCGCCGACCGTCGCCGCAGGCCCTGAATCGGGCCGCGATACGCTGCCCTGCAATCCGGAGACTGGGGAATTCGACCCGGATTTCGGGCATATCAACATTCCTAACTATCGCATCCTCGGCGAACTTGGTCGCGGCGGCATGGGCGTGGTTTACAAGGCCGAGCACACGCTGCTCAACCGCATCGTCGCGCTCAAGGTGATCCTGGCCGGCTCGCATGCCGGCCCCGAGCAGGTGGCGCGATTTCTCACCGAGGCGCGGGCTGTCGCCACGCTTCAAAATCCCGACATCATTCAGATCTTCGATATCGGCGAGACGAACAGCCTCCCCTACTTTTCCCTCGAATACGTCGACGGCGGCTCGCTCGACGCGCGGCTGGGCGGCAGGCCGCAGGACCCGAGGTGGGCCGCTGAGATCGCGGAAGCCCTCGCCCGCGCCATGCAAGCGGCGCACGCGCGGGGGATCGTCCACCGAGACCTCAAGCCGGCCAATGTGCTCTTGACCTCCGCCGGCCGGCCGAAGATCACCGACTTCGGCCTGGCCCGTCGCCTGGAGACCGACTCGGGGCAGACCCGCAGCGGCTCGATCCTGGGCACTCCGAGTTTCATGGCGCCTGAGCAGGCGCACGGCCTGACTCACGAGGCGGGGCCGGCCGCCGATCTCTACTCTCTGGGTGCCATCCTTTATGTCATGCTCACCGGCCGCCCCCCTCACCAGGGGACGACGATGTTCGAGACCCTCGACCTTGTTCGCAACCGCGAGCCTCTGCCTCCCTCACAGCTTCAGCCCAAGGTTCCCCGCGACCTTGAAACCGTCTGCCTGAAGTGCCTTCAGAAGGAACCCGCACGACGTTATCCCGACGCCGGTGCCCTGGCCGACGACCTGCGCCGGTTCCTCGAAGGCGCGCCGATTCTGGCGCGACCCGTCTCGGCCCCCGAACGCCTCTGGCGCTGGGCCTGGCGGCACCCGCGCGATGCGGCGGCGATCGCCGTGGTTATGCTGCTGCTCATCACCATCATAGCCACGCTCGCCATTTCGGCCAGGATTCTGGGCGACAAGAACGCGCGCCTGAATTCATCACTCGCGAGTGAATCCGAGGCGAAGCGCGTCGCGGATGAACGACGAATCGCCGCTGAGCGCGCTGAGCGCGCCGCCCGTGAGGCGCAAGGCGTCGCGGAGACTCAGAAGGAAGCCGCGCTTGCCGCCCGAAAGATTGCAGAGCAGAAGACGGAAGAGGCTCGTGCCAACCTCGCCAAGGCACTGGACCAGAACATGGAGACGATCAACGCGTGGCGCAGCTTTGGCAGGACTTCGTCCGAGGACCTGCAGGGCATTCCCGGCACGGAGCAGGTCCAGCTCCGCCTGCTCGAGCAGGTCAAGCGGGGCCTGGAAGACTCGCTTCAGCAGATGAAGCCGCTGTATGAGGCAGTGCGCGCCGACGAGAAAAACACCCGAGTGATCGATCGAGCGATGGCTGGCATCTACAAGCAGGCAGCCGAGACGCTGGTCTCGATCGGCCGAGTCTCGGAGGCGGCAAAACCGTTCGCCGAGATGGATCGCATCCTGGAAAGCCTGGCGACCAGATACGGCGCGGAGGACGACAATTTCCTCTTGACCCTCGCGATCGGCAAGGGCGCGCTGGGCCACTACCAGCTCTACTCACTCGGCAACATGGAGGCGGCCGAGGGCAACTTCCAGAAGTCACTGCGACTGTACCGCGATCTGCTGGCGAAGGCTCCGGAGGATGGCGGCCGACTTCGCAGTGTCGCGAATGCGCTGGGGCGCTGGGCACGACCGTGCTGCGCCGAGGCCGGACGGCCGAGGCCCGAACGTATTTCGACGAGGAGGTGCGGGTGCGCGAATCGATCCCCGAGCCGGTGCGCAGCCTCTTCGAGGTGCGGCGGGAGCTTTCGGGCCTGCACGAAAAACTGGGCCACATCTGCTTGAGCCAGGGGGATCTTGACCGGGCACGCCAGCACTTCCAACGCTCTTTCGAGATTCGGCAGGCGCTCGCCGCGGACGGGCCGGATAACGTGCCAAACCTGCGCGACATCTATCGGTCGTACGAGGATTTCGGGCACATCGCCTTGCTCCAGCTCAACGACCCGAAGACCGCCCGCAACTACTACCAGAAAGCCGTCGACGGCTTCTCTGCGCTCCTGCCGCGCGACCCAGAGAGCGCCATCTACCGCAGCGACGTGGCGACTGCCCACTACTACCTCGCGACGGCGCTGCTTCGGCTCGGCGAGAACGACGCGTCGATGCAGTCGTACCGCCTGTGCCGCGACATGCGCCGGGAGCTGGCCCGTGATCCGAAAGCGCGAACTGCGCGGATCAATTTGATGCTGGCGCTGGCTCGGTGCGGGGAGCACGTCGAGGCTGCTCTAATCGCCCGCAGCACGATCAAGAGTCTGCCGGCGAATGCGGCCGGGACGTACGTCGAGGTCGCGTGCGGCCTGGCGATTTGCGCCGGCGCCGCAGAGAAGCTCGATCCCGTGCGCGCGCGCACCTACGCCGATGAAGCTATCGCCGCCATTCGACGCGGCAGCCAGGGCGGGTGGCGGGACGTCGAACGGCTGAAGGTCGATCCGGACCTCGACGGCATCCGCTCCAAGCCGGACTTTCAGCGAATTATCAAAGAGCTGCAAGCTCCAGCGGGCGATGCCAAACATTGAGCTTTAGCGAGGTCGGGCGCGTGGGGTGCGGCCCGCGCATCACCGGTCTCATCGTCGGATTCGTGGCGGCCCTCGTCGCGCTCGTGTGGGGCCGCGAACGTTCGTCCGCACGAAGGCACCCCGAGAAAAAAACTTCCAGCGATGTCGAGAACCTGGAATCGGATCCGACTCCATCACGGTAACCAGGAATTTTTCGAGCCCAGAATACAAAGGACCCGGAGCCATGAAGTACATTCTGATGATGCATGGTACGAAGGCCGATTGGGACGCTTTCTTCAAATGGCCCAAGGAGGACATGCTGGCGAACATGACTTTCATGCGTGCGTTTACAGAGGAGCTCAAGGAGGCGGGAGTGTTCGTGGCGACTCATGGCCTGGCGTCGCCCGATCAAGCCAAGGTTGTTCGTTCAGGCCGCAACGGCGAGCCTGTCACGGATGGGGTTTTCCCCGAAGCCAAGGAGTTTCTCGCTGGTTTCTGGATTATCGACGTGGAGACCGCGGAGGAGGCGTACAGCATCGCCGCGCGGGCTTCGGCGGCACCCGGTCCGGGGGGCACGACTGGAAGCATGCCCATCGAGGTGAGGGAAGTCCTGGCCACGGCACCAAAGGAGTGGCTGTGATGCACACATTCGCAAACGAGGCCGGTTCCAAGGGAGACCGGCGCACGATCGCAGCCTGGGCAGCGGTTCTCTCGCTAACTGCGTCCGTGACAACAGTTGTCTGTCTGGTGGGTTTGCATGTGCTCAGCCCCGAGTTTGATCCGACGTGGCGTGTCGTGAGTGAATATGCTCTGGGACGTCATGGGTGGGCACTTTCAGTGATGTTTCTTGCCTGGGCTACAAGCTCCTGGGGGCTGGCCTTCGCGATACGGTCGCACGTCACGACGCGTGGCGGTCAGATCGGGTTGGCCTTTCTCGTTGTTGCCGGCTTGGGGCAAGCCATGGCTTCCGTATTTGATCTGACGCGGCCCGTGCCTCACAATCTGGCGGGAGCCCTTGGTATTCCCACTCTGCCGATCGCTGCGATGCTGATCAGCGTGAGTCTCGGTCGCACGCAACCATGGCGGTCTTCACGACACGCGATGCTTGCGATCGCTTGTCTAACATGGGTAAGCCTGGCCTTGATGGTCGCCGCTTTCTTTACTCTGCGTCCCAAGCCTGGCGTACCCAGAGTGCCGATCGGGTGGCCCAACAGGATTTTGATCGTGAACTACTGCACCTGGGTGATGTTTGTTGCGTGGCGTGCGATCCGACTGCGAGGTCACAACAGCGACGGCAAGGGTTGTCCCGATGGTCTCTCGGCGGGAGCGCCAGCAAGCCATCGTTCGGCTTTGCACATTTGAACGGGAGCTTCTGATGAGCATGACACCGCCAAATGCTTCGACAGCGGGACAACCGTCGGTCATTACGATCGAGGATCTGTTACGAACGTTGATCCCGAAGGTGCTCGCGACGGTTGTCCGAAGATTCCACGATTTCCCCGGTGCTGAAGACGCCGTTCAGGAGGCGGCGCTGGCGGCAGCGGTGCAGTGGCCGAGGGAAGGCGTACCGGAGAATCCCCACGCCTGGCTCACCCAGGTTTCGTTCCGGTCGATGGCCGATCAGGTTCGAAGCGACTCGGCACGCCGGCGACGCGAGTGCGATTTTGCCGTGCAAGCGGCTCACCTGTCAGAGCCGGCGTACGACTCATCGGCACCCCAAGAGGATGACACGCTGGTGCTGCTATTCATGTGCTGCCATCCGGCCTTGAGCGCTGCGTCGGCGATCGCGCTGACCTTGCGAGCCGTGGGCGGCTTGACCACGGCGGAGATCGCCAAGGCGTTCTTCGTACCCGAGGCCACGATGGCCCAGCGAATCAGCCGGGCGAAGCAAACGATAGAGCGCTCCGAGCTTCCGTTCGAGCTTCCCACTGCGGAGCAGCGAGGGCAACGTCTCCGCGCCATGCTGCACATCCTGTACCTCATTTTCAACGAGGGTTATACAAGCACGGCTGGGAGCGAGCTTCGCCGAGGCGATCTGTCGCACGAGGCAATCCGCCTGGCTCGGCTGCTCCACGATCTACAACCGGGCGATACGGAAGTCGCCGGATTGCTCGCGCTCATGTTGTTGACGGATGCTCGCCGCCTGGCGCGAACGGGGGCCAGCGGCGAGCTGATCCCGCTGGCGCAGCAGGATCGAGCGCTCTGGGACAGCCAGCAAATCGCGGAGGGAATCTCGCTGCTCTCGGCGACGTTGCCCAAAGGTTCGGTTGGCCCGTATCAGTTGCAGGCCGCCATCGCTGCCGTTCACGATGAAGCGGCACGGGTGGAGGATACCGATTGGCCGCAGATTCTGGCGCTCTACAGTCTTCTGCTGAGGATGACTGACAACCCGATGGTGCGGTTGAATCACGCGATTGCTGCGGCGATGGTGCACGGCGCGGCGCATGGGCTGGAATTGCTGGATGCACTCAGCGCGGACACACGTGTCGCGGAACATCACCGGCTGGACGCGGTTCGAGCACATCTGCTGGAACTGGCCGGTGACCGGGACGACGCGGCGCGGCACTATCGGAGGGCCGGAGCGAGGACCGGGAACCTTGCCGAGCGCGCGTATCTTCTCATGCAGGCGGCGCGGTTGGCGGGTGGCGGTGGGGCGAGTTAAAATCAGACGGCGTTGCGCGAGCCAGGCAATCGGCAGGTCCTCTATGCGGAGGGAACGGGTGATCAACGGCGAAGGACGACACGAGTTTGACGTCGGACCTGGCGACGAGATGCAACGGAAATATGGCTGGTATGCCGAGAACCGTCCGAGGATCGTCGTCAATCCGGAAGAGGTGCCGCCACACCTGCGGGACCTGATCCCGAATGTGGAACGATGGGCCATCTCGTGCGACATCACGCGGCGCGACTACTTCGAGAAGACGCCCGAGGAGGACATCCGGGCCTTTGCCCGCGCAGTGGCTCCTCGCAGTGGCGAGATCAACGAGTGGTTGGACACGTTTCCCAAAGATGCCAGGCGATGGCCCAAGGCGGCCATCGAGTTCCTCAGCCTGTTGACGGCCATCAGCGAGGCACTCTGCTGGTTCGGCGCGGACGACGAAGAAATGAACAGGCTGACGCACAGGTGAGCACAAGCTAGCGTGGTTTGATGTCATCTCCCCATTCTGTATGATCAGGACCGGGCCAGTCGTCAACGAAGGTTCGCCGAGCCCAGGCGTTCCAGGCGGCTTCGAGCTTGGTGATTCGCTCCGGCTGTTGCTGCGCCAGATCGTGTTGTTCGGTTCGGTCGGCCTCCATGTCGAAAAGCTGCCAGGACTGTCGGTGACGGAGGACCAGCTTCCATTTCCCGTCGCGCACCGCTTTGTTTCCCTCGTGCTCCCAGAAGATCGGCTCTGTGCGGGCCAGCGGCTTTCCAAGGAATGCGGGCCGAAGGCTGACACCCTGCATCGGCTCGATGGCATTGCCGCGGAACTCACGAGGGTACGAGGTGCCGGCGAGATCGACGGCGGTCGCCATGACGTCGATCAGGTGCACAGGCTGATTCTCGAGGGCGCCACGGCGCTCCGCCGGAATGCCTGCCGGCCAATGAGCGATGAGCGGCGTGCTGATGCCTCCCTCGTGAGTGAAGTGCTTAAAGCGACGAAACGGGGTGTTCGCCAGTGTCGCCCAATTCATCCCGAGCAGTACGTACGATTGCGGCCCGCCGATCGGCCCGTCGCCCCGCGTGACGCCCGGCGGACCGCCCTCCGCATTGCCGCCGTTGTCGCTCAGGAATAGGATCAGCGTGTTATCCAGAACTTTCCGGCGCTCCAGTCCGTCAACCAGGGTGCCCATGGCCATGTCGATCCGTTCGATCATCGCGGCGTAAACCGCCATGATCTCGTCGAAGCGCTTCTGCCGCTCGACGGCCCGCGACTCCCAGGCCGGCACCTCCGGCGGGCGCGGGGCGAGCGTCCAGTTCGGGTCGATCACCCTCAGCGCAAGCTGTTTCGCGTAACGCTGGTCGCGGAGCACGTCCCAGCCTTTCAGGTATCGGCCTCGATATTTCGCGATGGTCTCCGCCGGCGCACGAAGCGGAAAATGCAGAGCGCCTTGCGCGATGTAGAGAAAGAAGGGCTTGTTCTCCGCTCGCGCCTGGTCAACGACTTTCAGACCCCACTCCGTGAAGAGGTCGGTCGAGTACCAGTCGTTGCCGAAGATGGGCGAATCCTTGGGAAGCTCCTTGCCGTCGAGGTAGAGAGTCGCCGTGCCCGGCCTGTCCGACTCGCTGGGGAAGTAGACCTCGCCGAATCGCGAATTCAGCGAGCGATCGAAGCCTCGGTTCCAGGGAGTGCAACCGTGCTGTTGACCGAGGTGCCACTTGCCCGTCATCGCCGTGAAGTAGCCGGCGTCGCGGAGGACTTCGGCGATCGTCACCGCTCTGGGCAGGAGGCGGCCGCGAATGCCTTTCGAATTCGCCTCGACCCGATCATCGAGCCAGCCCATTCCGGCCTGGTGCGGATAGAGGCCCGTCAACAGCGACGCCCGCGTGGGGCTGCACCGCGCCGCGTTGTAAGCCTGCGTGAAACGAACTCCGCGAGCGGCAAGCCGGTCGAGATTGGGCGTCGGGACCTCGCCGCCGTAGGGGCCGATGTCGGAGAATCCCATGTCGTCGACGAGCACGACGACGATATTCGGCCGATCGTCCGCGACGGCTGTAAGCGCGGGACCGAAGCATCCGATCAGGAAACCGATCAGAGCTGTGGTCGATTTCGTCATTTGTTCCATTTCTGCAGATGATGTACCCTGGTCGCAAGAGAGTCCAGATTAATCTTCGCAGGCGTTCCGGAGCAGCTCGGCTGACCTGCCGAAGCAGGCGGCTGTGTAACGGACCGCTACGACCCGGATGCGCTATCAGAATCCTTTGGTGCTTTGCGGAGACTTGGACTGATTCCACTCGGAAGCGCTCGAGACGTTACTCAGGCCGCCCACAACCGTCTACTCGCTGCCGGGCGGCTTGGGTTTTGCAAGCAGTGCCTCCGCTTCGCGAAGGAAACCTTGAGCTCCGGAATTCTGAGCCCACCGCGAATCGTTCATCCGCTCCCGCAGCCGCTGGAGCTCGGCCTGGGCTTCCGTGGCGTGGCCGAGTTGATGGTGCGTCATGGCGAGGAAGGCGATGTCCAGCGGGTGTGAGCCATTGTCTTGGAGAGTGTTGATCTTGTCCGAGCGCGAGAGCGCGTCCAGCGCTTTTTCATAACTGCCGAGCCGATAATAAGTCACGCCCAGCGTGTTCAAGTAATAGCCGTTCTTGGGTTCGAGTTGACAGGCTTCCTCGATGAAGCGTAGGGCCTTCTGGTAGCCCGGCATGTCGCGGCCGGGCAACCTTACCAATTCCCAGGCCAGCTCATTGAGCTGGATTGGATTTTCGGGGTACGTCTGGGCGACGTCGAGGACGTTCTGCCTGCGGGACAGACTGATGCCGCGCAGAGTTCGCAACCGCTCCAGGACGTCGGCACGCAGGTGCATCTGTCCGAAGAGATCGGCCACCATTTGATTGGTCGCCCGACGTTGCTGGATTTCGCGAGAGGCGCTCGTTGTCTCCCAAAGGTTGATCGAGCCGTCTTGGCTCCCGGATGCCAGGCGCCGGCCATCCGGGCTGAACGCCACAGTCACGACCGCACCGGCATGGCCCTTGAGAGCGGATAGCTCCTTGCCGGTGGCGCTGTCCCAGATCCTTACCGTCTTATCAATGCCCGCCGACGCCAGGCGCTGGCCGTCCGGGCTGAACGCCACGCTCCTGACCCAACCGGCATGGCCCTTGAGGGCAAATAGCTCCTTGCCGGTCGCCATGTCCCAGATGTTCACCGTCTGGTCAAGGCTCGTCGACGCCAGGCGCTGGCCGTCCGGGCTGAACGCCACGCTGGTGACGCTACCGGCATGGACCTTGAGGGCCAATAGTTCCTTGCCGGTCGCGCTGTCCCAGATCTTCACCGTCTGGTCACCGCTTGCCGACGCCAGCCGCTGGCCATCCGGGCTGAACGCCACGCACGCGACCCAACCGGCATGGCCCGTGAGTGGGAACATCTCCTTGCCGGTCGCGCAATCCCAGATCTTCACGGTCTTGTCCTCGCTTCCCGACGCCAGGCGCTGGCCATCCGGGCTGAACGCCACTGTAAGAACCGCGCCGGCATGGCCCTTGAGGGCGAACCGCTCCTTGCCGGTCGCGCTGTCCCAAATCCTCAACGTCTTGTCCCAGCTCCCCGACGCCAGGCGCTGGCCGTCCGGGCTGAACGCCACGCTCGTGACATCAGAGTCATGGCCCCTGAGGGCGACCAGCTCATCGCCGGTCGCACAATCCCAGATCTTCACGGTCCGGTCGTGGCTCGCCGACGCCAGGCGCTGGCCATCCGGGCTGAACGCCACGCTCGCGACCCAACGTGGATGGCCCTTGACGGCGAAGAACTCCCTGCCGGTCGCGCAGTCCCAGATCTTCACCGTCTGGTCATCGCTCCCCGAAGCCAGGCGCTGGCCGTCCGGAGAGAACGCCACGCTCCTGACCCAACCGGCATGGCCTTTGAGGGCGAATAGCTCCTTGCCCGTGGCGTTATCCCAGATCCTCACCGACTGATCCATGCTCCCCGAAGCCACGCGCTGGCCGTCCGGGCTGAACGCCACGCTCGTGACGCTACCGGCATGGCCCTTGAGGGCCAATAGCTCCTTGCCGGTCGCGCTGTCCCAGATCTTCACCGTCGGGTCAGGGCCCGTCGACGCAAGACGCTGGCCGTCTGGGCTGAATGCCACGCTCCCGAGCCAAACTGCATCGCCCTCGAGGGTGAACAGCTCCTTGCCGGTCGCGCTATCCCAGATCTTCACCGTCTTGTCAGAGCTTGTCGACGCCAGGCGCTGGCCGTCAGGACTGAACGCCACGCTCAAAACCCAATGGACATGGCCCTTGAGGGCGAAGAGCTCCTTGCCGGTGGCGATGTCCCAGATCTTCGCCGTCTGGTCCCGGCTCGCCGAAGCCACGCGCTGGCCGTCCGGGCTGAACGCGACGCTCGGGACCTCACCGGTATGGCCTTTGAGGGCGAAGAGCTCCTTGCCAGTGGCGCTATCCCAGATCCTCACCGTCTGATCCGTGCTCCCCGAAGCCACGCGCTGGCCATCCCCGCTAAACGCCACGCTCCAGACCGCACCAGAATGCCCCTTGAGGTCGAATAGCTCCTTGCCGGTGGCGCTATCCCAGATCTTCACGGTGTGATCCGTGCTCCCCGAAGCCACGCGCTGACCGTCCCCGCTGAACGCCACGCTCATGACCAACCCGGAATGGCCTGAGAGGGTCAGCTCGTCGGGATGGCACAAGCGGGACAGATAGAACCACTCGAACCCACGCAGAGTTCTGCCAGTCGCCTCCCGGGGCACCTCTTCGAGCAATTCGCGGGCGCGGACGACATTACTCTCTTCCCAGGCACGCTGGGCCAGCCCCATCCCGGACGCATAGGCGGTAAGACGTGCCTCGTCGCGCTGTCTGTCTGCCTCAGCTCTGGCATCCAAGGCCTGTTGCTTCGCCGCCTCCGCGGCCCTTCGCTGCTGGTTCGCCTCTTGCCTCGCCACCTCCGAGGCCATCCGTTGCCGGTTAGCCCACACCGCCATCAACGTGCTCATCACCACGCCTGCCACCAAAAGAGCCGCAAACGCCGCCGTGGTCGCGATTGCCTTCTTGTGCTTGCGGGTAAATTTGCGCAGCCGGTAACTCGAGCTCGGCGGACACGCCTCCACGGGCTCGTCCGCGAGGTAGCGCTCCAGATCGCGGGCCACGCCGTTGGCCGTCTCGTAGCGCCGCGACCGGTCCTTTTCCAGGCACTTCATCACGATCCAGTCGATATCGCCACGGACGAGCTTCGACAACCGCGCCGGCTCGGTCTTGCGCGCGGCGGCGATCCTGGGCAGGTCGCCCGAGCTACTGAGCCGGAGGCTCGGCCGCGGCGCTTCCTCCTCCCGGATCAACCGCACCATCTCGTCGAGCGCCGCCTCGCGCAGCCGAGTGCGCTCCAGCGGCGTCGTCCCGGTCAAGAGCTCGTAGAGCAACACGCCAAGCGAGTAGATGTCGCTGCGCGTGTCCACGCCGAAGGCGTTCATCTCCGCCTGCTCGGGGCTCATGTACTCGAAGGTGCCGACCAAGGCGCCGTAATGGGTGAACATCGTCTTTTCCGTGAGTCGTTGCTCGATCGCCTTGGCCACGCCGAAATCGATCACCTTGGGCACCGGCTTGTCGTCGTACATGGTCACCAGGACGTTGGACGGCTTGACGTCGCGGTGGATGACGCCCTTCTGGTGGGCATGCTGGATCGCCTGGCAGACGGGCACGAACAACGCCAGCCGCTCGCGGGTTGTCAGCTTGTTGTCGTCGCAGAACCGGGTGATCGGCACGCCGTGGACCAGCTCCATGACGAAATAGGGCCGACCACTTTCCGTTGTGGCGGCGTCGAGGACGCGGGCGATGTTCTGGTGGTCCATCATCGCCAGGGCCTGGCGCTCGGCCTCGAACCGGGCGATCACCTGGCGGCTGTCCATGCCGGGCTTGATGATCTTGAGTGCGACCTTGCGGCGGACTGGCTCGAGCTGCTCGGCCATGTAGACGACGCCCATGCCCCCCTCGCCGATCTGCTGGAGCAGCTTGTACGGGCCGATGACCGTGCCGGGCTTTTCCGTGAGGGGAGGGGGTGTCGTGGTTGGCACAGGAGGCGGAGCATCCAGGACGCCGTTCGAGGCGTCGTGGGCAGCCAGCAGGGCCTCGATGCGTTCCCGCAGCGGGTGGTCGGCGCCGCAGGCGCCCTCCAGGTAGGCCGCGCGTTCGGCCCGGGTCGGTTTTTCCAGAATCGCGGCGAAAAGAGCTTCTTCTCGATCGGTGGTCGGCATGACGGCTCTCCTCTAACAGGTCTGTTCCTGTACCTCCATGCGCAATCCAGCGCGAAATCGTTCCACTCAAATCGAAAAAAATTTCCAGACCGGATGGCGGGCGTGACTTCAGCAGTCTCAAGCGACTGTGATATCCGGGTCGCGGCGGATCTCTTCGTGCAGCCAGGCGCGGGCAAAGTTCCACCAGCGGTTCGCGGTCGTGACCGAGATGCCCAGCGTTTCGGCCGCCTGCTCGATCGTCATGCCGGCGAAGTAGCGCAGCTTCACGAGCTGTGCCTTGGCGGCGTCGCGAGCTTCGAGCCGAACGAGGGCCTCGTCGAGCGCCAGGAGCGGGGCGCTCCTCTCCATCTCGACCGGTTGTTCCACATTGAGATCGAGGCGCTGGCGGTCGCCACCGCGTTTGAAGCTGCGCTTGCGGCGGGCGTTCTCGACCAGGATCCGCCGCATGGCCTCGGCGGCGGCGACGAAGAAGTGGCCACGGTTGTCCCATCGCCGCTCCTCGCCAGGGCCGACCAGGCGCAGGTAAGCCTCGTGGACCAGGGCCGTCGGCTGAAGCGTCTGGCCCGGTTTCTCCTGCGCCATCCTCAGGGCCGCGAGCCGCCGGAGCTCGTCGTAGACCAGCGGCAAGAGCTGGGCCGCGGCCACGGCGTCACCTTCCCCGATGGCGTCCAGGATGCGAGTCACCTCATTCATCGACGGTTCCATTCGACAGGCGAATCCCAGCGGAAACTACGCGCCGAGTTCCTTCAGGGAGCTCTGGTATCTTTCCTTTCCGTTCCCGTCTCACTTGGATGAGCTTCCAGGTCGCTTTCGGTTTCACGGGGTCAGACAACGAGTATATAGCCTGCCTGGCCCCAATGCCTCGGTTCAGGTGGATTTGAACTGGTCAGCACATTTTCCCTGACGCGATGTCCTTTTCGATTCCCCGGACTCTCCACTCGAAGTCGATGTGGCCGACGCGCGTAAACTTTCCGCGCTTGCGATTCATCCCGCGCGAACTTAGGCTATCAAAACTGGGTAGGCCAACAAAATGGCCGTGCTATCGACAAGAGATTTGAAATGAGAAAGTCCGATGTATCGTTTGTCGCCGGGCTTCTGTCGCTCGCCGCGGTGGGAACCGTACTGGGAGCGGTTTGGCACGCCGCCGGCGAATCGGGGAGAGCGGGTGGCGGCACCAGCGGTAGCCCGCATGCGAAGGGTGGCAACGCGGCCGTCTCCATCAACGGAAGTACAATTCTCACTGACGCGGAATGCGCGAGACTGAGCGAGCTGGGCAGCGGAGTCCGGGTGGATTTGCAAGACGAGGATTTCTCGCTTGTCGCAAAGGCACTGAATGCTCGCTATACCAAAGGTCGGGGGTGGGCGTGTCTGGCCGTCGAGAAACTCTGCTGCACGCAGGGCTACACCGGGACTGATCCAGAGTACGCAGGCGCGGCGCGCCTGGCGCAAATCCGGCTGAATCAAGCGTACGTCGATCGGAGCTTTCCGCGCTTGCTTGATGCCGCCGATGCCAAGAACCGGGAGCTTGCCGAGTTTGCTTTTCGGGCGATTGCAGCGCTCGCGAGAGATACGAAGGTCTTGACACCGGACCAAGTTGCCAAATCTTGCGACAAAGCCGTGGCCAGTCTACGGTCGAACGACTTCGAAGATCGGCGAAGGGGCGTCAATCTTTTAGGCAGCTTGATGAGGCGATTGGACCTCGAGAACGCGAGAGAGAAACAGGCCATCGACCAACTGCTCGGAATCGCCGAGGACTGGCAACGCTCCCACGATCAGAAATGGGATGAATGGCAGCGGGAACTTTCTGAGCAAGGCACGGCGAAACAGCGATTTCAGAATCAAGCCCTCAAAGCTCTGTTGTACAACTGTAGATTTATACTGGATAAGGCCCAGGCCATGAGGGCCTATGAATTCTTGACGAGCGGATTGGTCGATGAGACGCTCGATTTGCAGGCGGTGGCGAGCATCGCAGCACTCGCGTCGCGGTTGCCGGCCGCGCAGCGGCGCAACGCGGTTCAGCTAGCGATTGGAGGAGTGTCTGACAAACGTTTTTGGCGCGATGCCGGTTCCGGTATGGTGATTTTGAGGAACTACGCTGCGGATGCGTTAAGCGACCTTGCCGCTTGCCTTGACAAAGACGAGGTTCAGCAAGCGCTCGAGGCGATCGACTCACAACGGTGGAATCGGGAACAATCGAGGGTTTTTGAAGCAGCCACGATCGCCTTACGCGATCGATTGGCGCAATTGAAGTAGCGCGCTATCCATGGCAGAGATCGGCATAAGGGTCGACTCGATGCAGCGGGCCGGCTGCATGGACCCTATTGATGGCGTCGGGGAGCGATCCGCAATCAAAACGGGCCAAGTGGACTGAAGGCGACTCCAATGGCAACTCAGGCTGACGTTCGCCGGATTGCCCTATCGCTGCCCGAGACCGAGGAGGCTGTTGACCGTTTCGCCTTTTCCGTTCGCAACAAGGGAAAACTGAAGGGATTTGTGTGGGTGTGGATGGAGCGGGTCGAGCCGAAGAAGGCTCGAGTGCCGCAACCGGACGTCATCGCGGTTCGGGTGGCGAGCCTCGCGGAGAAGGACCGCTTACTCGACCTGGATCCGACAAAGTTCTTCACGGAACCACATTACAATGAGTTTCCCGCCATTCTTGTGAATCTGCCCACGATGACCGTCCGCGAGCTCGAGCCACTTATCAAAGACGCCTGGCGGTGCCAAGCCCCGAAGGATCTCAAGGCATGACGGCCGCGGGGCTCGGGTGCACGGGACACCCTGCATGACTTTCAGATTGGTGCTCCGGATGGAGCCTCGTCCGATCCAGCGAATACCCTCAAGCTCGTCTCTTCCAAAAGTTGGTCATGATCGGGCCTGGTGAAAAAATGGTCACAACCCGGCACGAAACGAACCTCCTTGGGGCACGCGGCCGGCGAGAGCTCATCGAACAGGCAGGCCGCATCGCGGCCGACGACCTCGTCCTGTTCCCCGACCAGGAGGACGAGCTGGCCCGCGTACTCCCTGAGGCCAGCGACAATGCGTCGGGGGCCGACATCCCCGGAGGGAGCGACGAGCAGCAGTCGCTTCGGTTGGTAGGCGCCGGCCAGGGCGGCGACCGCGCCTGCCCCTGCTGAGAACCCCAGCAGACAGAGTTCGGGACGGCGATGGCCGCACAGGGCCCGGGAGTGAGCCAAGGCGTAATCAATGGCCCGGGCCAATCGATCGACGGCGACCTGCCCATCCCCATAATACCCACACGGTGGGTTGGCGAGCCGAACGACGGCAGCAATCCGCTCGGCTTGGAGTCGTTCAGCGAGGCGACGATAGCGGAACGGATGGGCCTGGGTGAACTGGCGGCTTTCTCCGTCCAGAGTGGCGTTCAGCCCCGGGTAGATGATCACGAGCCGAGCGCAATTTGCCGGATGAGCAGCAAGCTCCACGTTCGGAAGAGTGCGGCTCCGGGCGCCGCCCGCCAAGCGGCGGCGGTTGCGATCGGGCAGGGCGATCGTGCGATGGCTTTGGACCCGAAGGAGCCGTCGGAGGGCGGGAGCAGCGACGCGGCGCAATCTGAACATACAATTGACAAAGCACTGCATTGTGGGTACGCCGGATGAGGCCTGGCGAGAATCGCCGCCGGGTCGAACGAAAAGGCACCGCGGACCGTGCCACGTGCTGCCCAGCTTCGAAATCAAAGCGACTGCCGCCCGTGGCCGGGGTCCGCTGTTCGCATCTCAATCTCGCGGGGCTGGATCGATGCCGAACGTCCCAGCACGGTGTCGGATTCCCTTGGCGGTGGCTCGGCGAATTCGCCGGCCATGCCCTCGACCTTCAACACCCCGTCCGTCCCCAGCTCCATGAACGCGAAGAGCGGCTTGGTGTAGGCCCGCATCCCTTTGTACCAGAAGTAACTCGCCGAGTTCATGCAGTAATAGGGCACGCCCGAAACGCGCTCCAGGCGGTCGACGTGGAGGTGGCCGAACATGCTGACCGCGACGGCGCCGCGTGGGTTGGCCTTTGCAGCCTCGTCGACGATCTTCAGAACCTGCTGTTGCTCCGGCGGGATCGGCTGGTTCGGCTCGGCGAATCCGAGCGGCTGATGGGAGAGCAGGATCACGGGCTCCTTGCTCTTGTGCAGCTCCTGGGTTAACCAGTCGAGCTGCTGAGGATCTGCCCAGTTGCAGCTCGCGCCCGCCGCGAAATAGTTGCCATTCGCATACTCGTAAAGCTTGCCGTCCTTCTTGAAATGGTTCAGGTCGAGCACAATGAACCGGTATCCGTGCATCGATAGCGCACCGTAGCGCGTGTTCATGCCCCAGAAGTTCATGGCGGCGGTCTTGTCGCATTTGTCCATGTCGTGATTGCCGAGCACGTGCAGCTTGGGGTGATCTAGCTGGTTGAAAAGGTCGACACACTCCTTTGAAGTCAACTGCGAATAGTTGAAATCGCCGAGCTGAAGTACTGCGTCGATCCCTGGCCGCCTCTGGGCCGCGTCCACGAAAGCCTGTAAGCGTGAAAGCGCGTCGGGGGCGAGGCCATGGTGCAGGTCAGCGATCACTCCGAGGCGAAGTGGCCGGGCAGGCGAATCCAGCCGCAACGGAATCATCCGCGCGAACGGGGCCGCGCTGGCCAACGCTAGGAACTCTCGGCGGGTCATGAGGACCGAATCCTTCCGGCGCCCGGATGCGGGCGCAACGAGGAAACAGGTAGCGAGATCGGGAGGCAACGAATCGTAACCTCGCGCGCGGCGGTCCGACAACACCGAGTTCGATTACCACGGGAGCTGTCCGAGCTTCGCGTGCGAGTACGTACCTGTCGGGCCGTCCGGGCCGAGCAGGGCGAGGCGCACGGCCTCGCGGGCGCCTTCCTCGACGGTCTCCGTGCCCGCATAGTTGTTGAGGTTCGTCTTGGTGAAGCCCGGGGAGGCGGCGTTGACTTTGATCCCGGTCGACTCCAGCTCGATGGCCATGGCGAGCGTCATCGCGTTGAGAGCCGTCTTGGAAGCGGGGTAGACGGGGCCGAAGATCGAGCGGTAGGGGTAGGCCGGGGCCGAATTCATCGTCAGCGAGCCAACGCCGCTCGACACATTGACGATGCGGGCTTGCGGCGCCTCGCGCAGGAGCGGCGGCATCGCCTGGTAGACGGCGAGGGGGCCGAACACGTTGGTTTCCCACACCGTGCGCACTTCATCGAGCGATACATTGCTCGGGCGGGTCAACTTAGCGTACTCCCCGATGGACATGCCGGGGAGCTTGCTCGTATTCGAGATAGCCGCGTTGTTGAGGTCGACCTGCTCATCGATGGGCTTCGCTATGGAGCTGAACGGGGTCCTGGCCGTCCACAACCGCCACAAGCCACGAAAGGTGGCCGGGAAGCGGCGGTCGAGCACAGCCGTTCATCCGGAAGCCGGCGGAGGCCTAAACCCCCGTTCACTTAGTCGCGTGGGTCGATCCGCCGTAGAATTCTGCCGCGACTTACCCGGCACCGGCGAGGATCGCCGCCCTCAAGAACGCGGCGGCCAAGGACCTTGGAGATCGGCAACATGAAGACCATCCTCTCCCTGGGCTTGCTGTGCTTCGTGGCAGCCACGGCGCACGCGCAGACCGATGCGGACCGAGACAAACCCCTGGGCGAAGACACTGTGAAGGTGTCGGATCACGTTTGGCAGATTGTTGGCTGGCCGAACATCGGGATCGTCGTGGGTGAGAAGGCGACGCTGGTCGTCGACACCGGCCTCGGGCCCGCAATGGTGCGACGGTCGCGAGAGTGGCGAAACGATTCGCGCCCGGCAACAAACTCTATCTGACGACGACGCACTTCCACCCCGAGCATGCCGGGGGCGTGGCCGGTTTCCCGGAGGGAACTATCCTGATTCGCCCCAAGGTGCAGCAGGACGAGATGGACAAGCATGGCGTGGAGATGATCCAGCGGTTCTCGGGCATGAACCCCAAGTGGAAGGAGCTGCTCGCCGACGCCAAACTTCGCGCCCCGGACAAGACCTTTGACAGAGAACTGGAACTGGATCTCGGAGGCGACGTGAAGGCTCGACTTCTGTGGTTCGGCGGCGCCCACACCAAGGGCGATGAACTGACCTTCGTCTTGCCCGACAAGACCCTGATCTCCGGCGACGTCGTGCAGAACAAGGTCGTGCCGAACATCTACGGCGACGGCGGCACGCCTTCGAGCTGGATCGCGGTGCTCGACCAGGTGGAAAAGCTCGGGGCCGAGCACGTGCTGCCGACCCACAGCCCCGCGGGCGACGGTTCGCTGGTTGCCAACGAGAAGGCCTTCATCGTCGATCTGCGGACCCGCGCCGTCGGCCTCAAGCAAGAGGGGGTTGCCGTCGAAGAGGCCGGCCGGGTGCTTACCGCTGAGTTCAAGGAGAAGTACCCAGACTGGCCGATCAAGGACCTAACAAACTTCGTGAAGAGTGTCTACGCCGAGTGATGCGGAGTTTTCCGACCTGCGGGATTGATGAGTCGGGGAAGCAATCGGAGGATCTGGAACGGTGTGAACGCGAAGAGGATCGCAGAGTTTAGCCGCGGATCAAACACGGATAAAACACTACTATATCAGGATCGGTAGTTTCTTGAGTCTCACGCGGAGTCGCAAAGGCGCGAGTCAGATATGCTGAGATGTGGATTATTATCAGTACACAGCCGGCGCTTTGTTCGATCGATGTCTCGGTTTTCACGGCGTTTTCTGTGCGGCTTCGCGTGAGCTGAACTTTGTGTGAATCCTGTCGACCGTGGTCGCCTCGCTTACGCTTCGGGTTGGTGTGGGTGGTGCGAGGCCGGCCGGTGCCTTACCTCTTCGGCTCGCTCAGCATTCGCCGAGGGATCGACGCCCACGTCTTTGGTCTCTTGGGAAGTAGGCGGGCGACGGCGATGGCACGACCCCTCTCCCACAAGGGGAGTGGTGGAGGACGGTGCGGATTGCTGGGGCCAGTCGGGGGGCCTGGAACTTGAACGTGCACCGTCGAGGCCGCTGCCGGTCATTCGACGCCAGATGAGTCATTTCCTTGGCGGGTCTCTTCACTTCAACGGCTTCTGCGGGTAGATTCAGACTCGCGGGGCGATTTGCCGGAAACACAGGTCGGTGCGTCGGACAAGCCAGAGCGGTGCCTCGGGCCTTGTTGTTGGGCCCTTTCAGGGTGGGAACTTCCGAGCGCTCGCGCGGTCGCGGTGACGCTGCGATCGAGTTCGTTGCGTTTACCGGGGGCGGGGCGTGATCGAGCTGGTGGACGTTGGCAAGTCTTATGGATCCAAGGAGGCCGTTCGCGGGGTGAGTTTCAGCGCGCGGCCTGGCGAAGCGACGGGGTACCTGGGACCCAACGGGGCGGGTAAGACGACGACCATCAAGATGATCGCGGGGCTGGTCCGGCCCACTCAGGGCGAGATCCGCGTTTGTGGGTTCGATGTAACTGCCTCGCCGCTCGAGGTCAAGCGGCGCATCGGGTATGTGCCCGAGAGTGCGGCGCTTTACGACACGCTGACCCCGAATGAGCACCTTTCGCTGATGGCCGAGCTGCATGGACTCGAACGGCGCGAAGCCGCCCGGCGGATCGGTGAGCTGCTCGGGAGCTTTGGGCTCCGCGAGGCCGCTAACCAGAGTATTGAATCGCTTTCAAAAGGGATGCGCCAGAAGGTGCTGCTGAGTGCGGCGTTCGTGCACGACCCCGAGGTTCTGCTGCTCGACGAGCCGCTCAACGGGCTGGACGTCGCGAGTGTTCTGACGTTCCGGAAGATCATCGATTCGATGCTCGCGCGGGGGAGAACCGTCCTTTACTGTTCGCATATCCTTGATGTCATCGAGCGGACGTGTGCGCGGGTCGTGGTGATCGACGACGGGCGAATCGTGGCGGATGACACGACCGCCAACCTGCTGGCACGCCGGCCCGAGGGAACGCTCGAGGCGGTTTTCCGGTCGCTGACCCGCCTCGATGCCAAGGCCCCGGAATCGCTTGCGCTACGCGGGACGGATGACTCTCGCGCACGGGAAAAGACGGGCACGCCGCCGGGCAAGCGGAAATCTCACTGAACGGCGGAACGCGGCCGATGTCCAGATTCGTCTACTCGCTGGCGGAACGACTGGGGATCGAGCCCGCGAAGTTCATTGCGCTCGTACGCGCCATGCTGGTGATGGACCTGCGGAACCAGGCGTATACCAGAGCCACGGCCACCAAGCCCTCGCACTGGATCACACCGCTCTTCTGGGTGGTGGGGCAGTGTCTGACGGTCTCGGCGGTGACCAGCGTGGTGTTCTTCATGCGAGTGGATTGCTTCTTTTACGCACTCACCGGGTTGGCGACGTCGATGCTGGTCCTGGCGGCGACGGTGGTGGTGGAGTATCAGGAGATCGTGCTCGACCCGCGCGACCTGGAGCTGATCGGGACCAGGCCCGTCACGCCGGCCACTTATGTTGCGGCGAGGTTTGCCAACCTGCTTTTCTACCTGGTCTTGATGTTCGTGGCGCTCAACTTGTTTCCGATGATTCTGGGCGCGGGGTTGCGCGACGCGAGCCTTTATTATGCGCCGGCGTATCTGCTTGCCGCACTGGCGGGTAATGCGGTCGTGGTCGCCGTCGTGATCGTCGTGCTCTCGCTGGGGTCGAGCACGCAGAGTCTCAAGTCGCTCAAGGAGTTTCTGGCGTGGACTCAGATCGTGCTCATCCTGGTGGCCGGGTACGGTGCTCAGTTGATGTTTCGGGATCGCGGGCACGCGCTGGAGGTTTGGGCCGCGTTTCCGCCGTGGTGGCTGGATCTTTTGCCGCCGGCGTGGCTGGCGCGGTTCGTGGCGGACGCAAGTGGTCCCGGGCTGCTGGGGGTGGGGCCGGTGCTTCTGGCTATAACCGGGGCGGCCGTGGGGGTGACTCTCTGGCGGCTGCTGCGGCTTTATAAGGGAATGCAGGGAACATCGCGCGGGGTAAAGAGTCGGCCGATGCGTGCCGATCAAGTGGGCGGGCTGGCGGTGCCGCTGGGCCGGCTCTGGATCCGAGGATCGGAGGAGCGGGCGGGGTACTGGCTGGGCAAGACCATGCTGGCGCGCGATTCGGAACTGACAATCCGGTGTCTGCTGCCGATGAACATGGCGGTGGCAATCGTGATCGTGGGGCTGGCGGCGGGCCAGTTCGCTGACCCATTGCGGAATGACGAGACGCGGCTTATTGTGCTGCCGGTGCTGTCGGTGTACCTGATCGCCCTCGCGGTGCCTCCGATGCTGTACAACCTGTCGTTCAGCCGTAGCTTTGGTGCGGCGTGGGTGCTGCTGACCGCCCCGATGGAGCGGCCGGCGGGCCTGGCGCTTGGGGTTTGCAAGGCGGTGGTGCTCAGGGTTGCCGTGCCGCTCTGCTTGTTGTGGGCGTTCGTGGCGGTTCTCGTGTGGCGTGACGTCACCTCGGCGGTGCTTCATGCGCTCCTGGCCGCCGGGTTATCGTGGCTGATGGGTTTGCTCGCGCTCGTGTTGATCGTGCGCGAGCCGCCGCTTTCGTGTCCGGCCTGTGCTGGGGGGCTCGATCGGGCCACTTGCGCTGCCGATGGCGGGACTCTCTGCGGGTGCAATGGTGGCGGTGGCCTTGCACTGCCGGTTTGCGGCCTCGCCACTTTTCTGGCTGATTGCGGGCGGGTTGTGCGTCGCCGTCGACTGGCCGCTGCGGCGACTGGCGGCGGCGCGGATGGCCCGACTGATGGAGTCGCAAGCATGACGGACTTGCTCGCGCTCGTGAACCGGGATTTCATTCGCTCGATCCGGGGGCAGCTTACGCTTCTGGGTTTGACCTACATCGGTGCAATCGGCCTGGCGGTGGTGACGTTGTTTTTCCGCAGCAGCTTCTTTGAATACCACGTTCGCGAGCGGTATCCTGAGCCGTCTGCAAGATTGATGGCGATGATTGAACGAGGGGGGCTACGTTCCGGGTCCGAGGATGCGGAAACGCTCGATCGTTTGAGCGCCGATGAACGCGAAGCAGTCTATGGCGCGTGGATGAGTGATCCGGCGATCGACCCGACGGGACAGACCGCGGTTCGGGTTTTGTGGAGAGATCCTGATGAAATCTTGCGCCGGCTACGGATCACGGCCGTGGCCGGGAATCTTGCGCAGCGACGGCGAGCCCTGGAGTTGTTATCATACGCGAGGCCGGAGGCTCGCGACGAAGCGATTGCATTGTGTCGATTCCTTGCCGCACGCGCCCGACGGCGAGGAGAATGGGCCTTGGTCGAGGAGGCCAATCACGTCTTGGGGCGAATTTCATCGACGTCGTAATCATTTTCAGAGGAGTGAGCGATGAGTGACCAACAACAGAGCAGCGGAATCGCGGGCTGGGTCATCTTCATTCTGATCTTCGGGGTTGGGAATTTGATCCTGTATAGCACGACGGGCATCTTCTTGATTCCGATTCCTCGGCGCTAACGGCTGGTCTTGAGGAGTGATGCGTCCGTGTCGATCTCGATTTTATCACCCGTACAGGCCGGAGCCCGCAGGCCGGCCTGGTTCGGGGTGTGGCGATTCCCCGCGTGGGTCGCGAGCCCGGTCTTTCGATCCGTGGAGCGGCTGGGTAGCCGGCTGGGACCGGTCCCTGTCTGGATCGTGCTGGGAGCAGCGGTCGGGGGCCTCCCGGTGCTGGTCGATTATTTTCTGCAATGGCCGACGGCCTGGGTGACGACGGCGGTGATGGCGACGGTGCTCTTGCTGGCGGCGGTTGCCTCGGATTCCGTGGCTCGCGGGGTCGGGATGCTGGCGGCCGTGTTCCTGGCGCACAACGCGGTGGCGATCGCGCTGGTCTCCCGCGACCCCGACGGGATGGCGAAGATCATGCTGGGAGGCGAAGCTTACTGGCGCCAGAGCCATGAGTGGATCGTGACGGGGTTCAGTCCCGAGTACGATCTGCGCTGGTGGGTGCCGGCGCATTTTCAGCTTCTGGCCTCGATGATCGTCTTCACCTATTCTTCACTCGGGCTGGTGACGCTTTGCCAGGGCTCGTATGAAGTTGACCTGATGAACTTCTACGTCGGGCAACTGATCACGCACTCGCAGAACCCGTGGCTGGCGGTCGCGCTCGGGTGGCATCCGTGGTCGGTTTGTCGAGGCATCGGTTATCTGTTCTTGACCTACGAGATCGCGAGCTTGTCGTTCGAGCACGTTACTGGCATGCGCCTGAGCAACCGCCGGCGGCGGGTGGCGAGGTGGTCGGCCGGTCTGGGTTTTCTCCTGATCGACGGCATCGTCAAGTTCTTCTTCCTGGATACGGTGCGAGGGTTGCTGGCGAGCAATCTGCTCTGAATCGCACTGAGCACGACACAGGGACAAATGCCATGAATTGGCTCAAAGGCGGGTCAGGTTATACGGTCAATGACCTCGTCTATTACTCGGGCCTGTTTCTGGGCATCATGTTTGTGTTCGCCGTGGGGCGGCCGTACGGGTTTCATCCGCTCTTGATGTTGCTGGGCGGGGTGTGCGTCGGGGCGGGGCTGGGGTTCGTGATGGAGCGGTTCTTCAAGAATATCCAGCGGGGCTCGGGGTCCGGAAGCGGCGACGAGAGGAATGATTCCGGGGACGGGTTTTGAGCCATGCGCGTCGTTCCGACGCGGGAGCGTGGGAACGGGGTTCTGAGAAATGGCGGGGTGAGTGCGGTATGCGATGCGCGGTTGGTCGATGGCGCGGTGTACAAGCCCGCATCGGGAAGAATGTGATCGACGAGCGCGGAAGAGAACACGGCGCGTACCGTGGGTGACGCGTGGTTCATGCGGTTGCTCGCGACCGTCGGTTTTCGCGCCGGGCATGGCTATTAATGCCCAACCCCTCGAAAAGGTAAATCTAGGGTAAGGAGCTGTCCTGGCAGGCATTCGATCTGACGGGCAGCGTCAGTTTTGGTCGAATGCTGCGCCGCTGTGCCACCGGGACTTTTGTACTTTGATGACCCAAAGCGGACCTGACGCCCCGGCGCAATCCGTCGGGCGAGTCGCGCGATTAAGCGGGAACGTACGTCAAATGGAACGAAGCCCGGACGCACCGAGTTTTCAGCGCAGCAGGCGGTTGACTGCGGACAACAATGAATCGCGTCCCCGTTTCCGTCCAGTTGCCGGGGAGTTACACCCACTGAAGACCAACACCTTCTACACGGCGCACCCCCGTTTCCGTCCCCCGGTGTCAATACTAGCTGCGTCCCGGTTTCCGTCCCGATGCGCCCGGACCCTCGCCCGATCGTGGGCCTGAAGTCGCCGCGTGAGGGGCGATCAGTCTTTTGGCTTGGCTTCCGGCCGCGACTTGGCCTCCAGCTCCGCCACCAGCTTCTTGAAGTCCTCCCGGCCGCGGAGCGGGTCGAATTCCTCCGCCTTCAACTCCTGGCGTACCGCCCAGCCGGCGTTGATGGCGTCGCGGAGGTCGGCGACCGACCGGTCGGCGAAGCTGGCGGCCTCGGCGGCGGTCACGCCGGACTTCGGGTCCTTACCCAGCCCGGCCAAGAGCGCCAGCACCCGGACCCGCTCGAACCTCGCATCGATCGGCAGCTTCGGTACCCCGGCCCACACCTCGACGCACCGCCGCAGGTCGGCGGCGGCGTCGGCGGGTTGACCGGCACGGACTCGGGCCCCGCCGCGGAAGGCGTAACTCTCGCCGAGAGCCGTTGCGTACCAGTTGTGCTTGGGATCGGCGTCGACCAGCTTCTGACAAAGGGCCAGGCCGGTCTCCAGAGCGGTGAACGCCTCGGGGAATCGCTTCTCCCGGGCGAGCAGTCGACCGAGCTCCCTGTGGCTGTTCGCCAGGGAGTCGCGATATCCGGTGGCGGTGGGGTTGTCGTCGGCCAGCTTCTGGTAGATCGCCAGCGCCTTGCGGTGCTCGGCCTCCCCCTCCGCCGGCTTGCCCGTATTCCCAAGCAGGATGCCGAGGTTGTTGTGGCAGACCGCCGCGCGCCTGCGGAATTCGGTGACGGCGGGGTAGTCGTCGGCCAGCTTCTGGAGCAGCGCCACCGCCGCGCGGTATTCGGCCTCCGCCTCCGCCAGCTTGCCCGTATTCCCAAGCAGGAAGCCGAGGGAGTTGTGGTTGCCGGCCAGCACGTTGCGGAAGTCGGTGACGGCGGGGTTGTCATCGGCCAGCTTCTGGAGCAGCGCCAGCGCCGTGCGGTATTCGGCCTGGGCCTCCGCCGGCTTGCCTGTTTGCCACAGTAGGGAGCCGATGCCAACGATCGTGCCTCCCAGGTCGCGCCGGGCGTCGTTCGAGGCCCCGGAGGCGGCGGCCAGCGCCTCCAGGTCGGCCCGCGCCAGCTTGAAGACCGCCAGCGCCTCGGCCTGCCGTCCCATCCCCCACAGGAACCATCCGAGCGACGTCCGGCTGGCCGCCAGCGCGGCTCGCGCCGCCGGATCCGAACCCGTCAGGCCCGCCAGCAGCGACTCCGACCGCCGATAGGCCGCCAGCGCCTCCTCGGTCCCCAGCAGCCCCGCCACGGCGGTGAGGCTCCGGACGACGTCGACCGCGAGCCCGGCCTCGGCCCCGGGCTCCGCCGCCAGCGCCTCCCGCGCCGCCAGCACCGACCGGTGCGCCGCCAGCGCCGCCCCTTCGTCGCCGACCTTGGCCGTCAGCTCGGCCAGCTCGAAGTTCGATTGCGCCAGCGCCCGCCGCGCGGCCGCGTCCGTCTCCTGGCCCAGCAGCGCGCCCAGCTTGCCGTAGAAGTCCGCCGCCGATCTCAATAGCCGGTCGCGCAGCTCCTTGAACTGGTCCTGCTTGAGCAGGAAGTCCTCGCTGACGCCGGTGTGGAACGTCTTGATCGCGTCGACCACCAGGTCGTAGCGAGCCTGCACCGCGGCGCGCGAGCGGCTCAGCTCGCTGTTGGCCGCCGCCAGGTCGTTTTTGGCCTTCCGTTCGCTGGCCAGGGCGGCCGAGAGCCGGGCGTTGGCCGTCGATTGCACCGCGAGCACGGTGACCAGCCCGACCACGCCGGCCAGCACCGCCGCCGCGACGCCGGTCACCCCGGTCCGGTGCCGCGTCAGCCAGCGGACCAAAGTCCGGGTCCAGGGCTCGGGATAGGCCGTCACCGGCTCGTCGGCCATCCACCGCTCGACGTCCTCGGCCAGCGCTTTGCCACCGGCGTAGCGATCGGGCGGCTTCGTCGCCATCGCCGTCCGGCAGATGGCGTCGAGGGCCTTGTCCAGTGCGGGATCGACCTCCCGCGGTGCGCGGAAGTCGCCGGCCTGCACCTTGCGGAGGATCTCGCCGATGTCCTCGCCCTCGAATGGCGGCCTGCCGGTCAACAGACAGTACAGGGTGGCACCCAGCGAGTAGACGTCGGAACGAGGACCCAGCCGGTCGAGATCGCCACAGGACTGCTCGGGGCTCATGTAGGCCGGCGTGCCCATGGCACTGCCGGGCATGGTCTCCGACGACCCGCTCGACGACGGGGCGATGGTCTGCTCGCCGACCGACGGGTCGGCCCGGCCCACGGCCTTGGCCAGCCCCCAGTCGACCACCAGCGTCTCGCCGTGCCGGCCCAGGATGATGTTGGCCGGCTTCAAATCCCGATGGATCACGCCGCGGGAGTGGGCGTAATCGATGGCGTTGCAGACATCGAGGAAGCGGCGGAGCAGCTTGCGCAATTCCAGCGCGCGCGTGCCGGTCCCCGTCGGGTGGGCTTTGCCCACCGCCGCGTGACCGTCGGAGTGCCCCCGGTGGGCATGGCCCGCGCTACCGTGGAACGCGTCGATCGCCTCCTTGAGGCTGTCCCCCTTGATGAACCGCATGGCGTAATAGGGCCGCCCGCCGCCGTAGGTGCCCAGGCCATAGACCGGCACGATGCCCGGGTGCTCCAGTCCCCCGGTGATCTCGGCCTCGGCGACGAACCGCTGGCGGCTGACCGGGTCGTCGGCGTGCTTCTCCAGGATCTGCTTGAGCGCCACCTCGCGGTGCAGCTCGGCATCCAGGGCGACGAACACCTCGCCCAGCCCGCCGCGCGCATGAGGCCGGAGCAAGCGGAACCGCCGGCCATCGCCGCTGGACCCGCCGACCGCCAGGGTCGAAGTGCGGTCGAGGTCATCGTCCCGATCGGTGGCCTGGCCATGGTTGTCCCGTGTGACCCGGGCGAGCGTCGCCTCGATCTCGGGCTCGCCCAGCGCCGCCAGGCTGGCGCGGGTGGAGTGGTTGGCGGGGACGGCCGCCAGGCTCTTCTCCACGTCGCCGCCCTGCGCCTCCACGTGCAAGGCGGCCAGGGCCTCGACGGCGGCGCGCCGGGCGGGATTGAGATGCCCCAGCGCGATCAGGTGCTCGGCCAGGGTCCGCGACTTGTCGCAGCTCCAGGCATGGAACGCGGCCACGAGCTGCGCCTGTTGGATGAAGCCGGTCTGCAGGGCCAGCAGTCCGAAGAGGAGATGGCGGTCGGCGGCGGCGGTCATGGCGTGGCTCCGATCATGGTCGGTCGATCGGGCGTCGCGGAAAAGGTGTCAGGAACCGTTTGCCGGGACGGCCCGTGGGGTGCTTCGCACAAACGGTTCCTGACACCTTTTCCGCGACGCCCCGGGAATCGCGTACCGTCCGGGCGATTATCGCAGGTCCGCCATGCCTTTGCATCCGCGACGCGGGATGTCGTCGGACGGCGTGGATCGTTCCTCCGTCGATCCGAGAGCCGGGGACTGGATATCAACCCGGCGCGGCGTGAAAATGTCGGTGGGGAGCTGGCTCACATTTCAACTACGATCGGGGATGTCAGACACCCGCCTTTTGCCGAGCGTCGGGCACTGGCCTTCTGCGTGTTCGACTTGACCAGAGGCCGTGGTTTTGTACCGAACTTGCGTACCGCGAATGCATGGATGCGGGGCCGCGACAAAAAGGGTGGGTGTCCGGATTCAGTGCCGTAGGCGACCTGCGGTCACACGCGACGTTCAGCCAGCCGTACGGGAGTTCCGAGAAATCGTCGGCGAGGTGTGCGGGAAGTACTTGTCAGGGCCTCTTATTGCGTCTTAGTCCGGGCAATCGAAGCGTGCGACTCTGTCGGATCGTCGTGTTGGGTGGCCCGGAGCGGGGAAGAGGTACCACGAATCTGACGAATCCCACGAATGAAAGAAAGGGGTCACGGTGAAGAACAAGGACACGCATCGCATTCTCGACAACCACCGGCGATTCAGGTAACTCCCGTCGATCACACTGAGGCGCTCACCCATTCGGCCGTTTCTTCGCCGCCAGCCGTGCGCCTGCGAGAATTCGCCGTGCGCCCGGGCGTCCACCACGTGGCCAACCTCGCGGGCTGCCCCGCACGGTAAACGCTGTGTCGAGGTCCCAGTCCACATCCAAGACTGGCCTCGTCGTCCGAGCAGCCATTGACTCCAACGAATACGATACCGGCGTCACGGTCAGCGACGAAGAACTCGCGCATCTCCGCATCAAACGTGCTAAATTCCACGGCGAGTGGAATTACACGATCAATTCCGGCCACTAAAAGTGCTCAATACCCCTTTACTGACCCCCGATTGATCCTTTTCGTGCCGATATGCAAGAAGCCCAGCACTCCGAAAAGGCCGAAGCTCAGCAAGAGGGAACCGGAGGGCTCCGGAACGGAGTTAACGGTAATAACGCCCGTCAGGCTAAAAGAACCGTTGGAAGGAGGCGGAGCCGGCGACGCCTTGAAGTAGTTGTCTCCGCCGACGAAAGGAGGGTAGTACTGAGGGACCCCCTTGGAATCATAGTAATCAGAGGGTATATCGGGAAGCCACTTTCCAGTCTTATACCATGAGTCAGCTAGTATGTTCAGGAATGCGACGCCGTTCAGGGTCACTGTTCCCGTTCCAGCCTCTTGATTCTGCTGGCTCCCGAACATTTCCGTTCCGTTCGCGAGCACCGTGCCGGGGATGACATAGTTCATCGAAGCCGTGCTGGTACCGATGGCAAGGGACTCCGTAAGGGTCACCGTAAACGTCGTTGCCGAGGAATCTGCGATCGTGGCGCTGCCGGAGCCGCTCCAGCTCTGGGTCCCGTAAGTGCCTGCGCTCGTCCACGTCACCACGCCCGTGGACAAGTAGCTGGAAAGATCACCCAAATACGCGACGTTGAGACCTGACCCAAGGTACGTGCCCGAAAGCGCCCCGCCCACGCAGTTGGCGTAGACGTCGAGCTGTAACTGAAAGTTTGCGGTTGATACCCGAACAACGAGGTGAGTAACGCCACGTCGTTGTCCGTAGCGGTTGACTGAATCATTTCCGAGGCATCGGAAACGCTCAGAAGTCCGCCGGCGCGGGCCTGATTCGTCGCACCAAGTGCCATCAAAACGACCGCACAGGCAAAACTGCGCGAAAAGAGAGAATTCATTGTGTTCCTCCGAAAGGTGGACTGCGATCCCACCCGGCGGTCACCGCGACGCGCCGAGGCTATCACCCCGCGATGTGGCCTTGCATTCCACCTTCGCCAGGTACGATGGCGAGGCCACCGCGAGGCGCGGGGCTCCGACCGACTGATTGCTCGCGGGCCCGAGTCCCCTCGACCCGCAACGAGTTTCTACCCTAGGAGAGCGGAAGCCGCCGTGATCAGCGACGACGGCAGTTCGAGAATCCGCGTGTTTTTTTTCACCGGCGCGCATAGAGTGGAAGCATTGATCTCGCCATATCGAGCGCGCGGGCGGAGCTCCTCAGGCGGCAATCGCCCGATAGACGGACTGCTTCCATGGACGATGCATCACACTCGTCGACCCAGATCCAGCTCCGGCTCGACCGCCTGCGGGCTGGCGACGCGACGGCGCGGGACGAGCTCTTGATGATCGCCTGCGACCGGCTCAGCCGGCTGGCCCGCAAGATGCTCCGGAGTTACCCCGGCGTCCGGCGCTGGGAGCAGACCGACGACGTGGTGCAAAACGCCGCGCTGCGGCTCTGCCGATCGCTCGAGGAGGTCAAGCCCGCGTCGGTGCGCAGCTTCATCAACCTGGCCGCGTTGCAGATCCGCCGGGAGCTGATCGATCTGGCGCGGCATTACGACGGCCCGGAGGGCCTGGGTCGCCGTCAGGCCCGCGCGAGCAGACGGGATGAGGCGGGGCACCCGCCTGTCCCGGCTGACCCGGGCACCGACACCGACGACCCCGCCCGGCTGGCGGACTGGACCGAGTTCCACGACCAGATCGAGGCACTGCCCGGCGATGAGAAGGAGATCTTTGATCTCCTGTGGTATCAAGGCCTGCCCCATGCCGAGGCGGCCACCCTGCTGGGCGTCACCGAGCGAGTCGTGAGGTATCGCTGGCGGTCGGCCCGGCTCAAGCTCCACGAGCGGTTGGAAGGCCGATTGCCCCGCTGATGATCGCTCGAATCGCGAGGTGACGGCACCCATGGAAACGAAGACAAACGTCGATGAGCTGGTCGACCGCTGGGAAGTGATGCGGGAGCACGGTACCCCCGCAACGATCGAGGAGCTGTGCTGCGCCCACCCGGAGCTGGAACCGGAGGTGCGGCGCCGCATCGAGGCGCTGGAAGCCATCGACTCGGTCCTCGACACGGAAGTGCGGCAACCGAATCTAGCGGCCGCGGACCGCGCCCGCCGCGCCGCCAGGGAATCTGATGATCTGCCCGAGGTCTTGCGCGCCACGGCGGTGTATCGTCCTCGCTCGCATCATGGCCATGGTGGGCTGGGGGTCGTCGTCACCGCTCACGAGGAAGAGCTCGACCGCACCGTGGCCCTCAAGCGGATCCGTCCCGACCGGCTGCGCGAGGTGGCGCGGCGGCGGTTCCTGCGCGAAGCCGTGCTGACTGCTCGGCTCCAGCACCCCGGCATCGTGCCGATCTACGGCTTGGGCCAGGACGACCGGGGGCCGTTTTACACCATGCCCTTGATCGAGGGCCGGACGCTCCAGGAGGCGATCAACGCCTTCCACAGACCGGAGCCATTTCCGCCCGATCCCGGCGACCGGAGCCTGCGGCTCCGCGCGCTGCTTCAACACTTCATCGCGATCTGCAACACGGTGGCCTACGCCCACGACCAGGGGGTCGTGCATCGCGATCTGAAGCCGTCGAACCTCATGCTTGGCCCCTACGGTGAAACACTGGTGATGGATTGGGGCCTGGCCAAGCCGTTCGGCGCGGCCGAGCCAGCGAGCGAGGGGGACAGCGAGCTCCCGTCGCCCAGCCCGTCGCCGGAAGACATCACGGCCACGGGCGAGGTCCTGGGCACGCCACGATACATGAGCCCGGAGCAGGCCCGCGGCGAGCCGGCCGTCCCCGCCGGCGACATTTTCAGCCTGGGCCTGATCCTGTACGCAATTGTGACGGGGAAGTCTGCCTTCGACGAATCGACCCTGCGCGGCCCCGACCGGCTTGGCGCGGTGCGTGACGCGGCGATCGTGCCGCCCCGCCAGCGCGATCCGCGGCTGTCGCGGGCCCTGGAGGCGATCTGCTTGAAGGCACTGGCGGCACGCGCCATTGACCGCTATGCCTCGGCGCGCGCCTTGGCCGATGACATGATCAAGTGGCTGGCCGACGAGCCGGTAACGGCCTACCCAGAGCCGATCGCGCTTCAGGCGCGGCGCTGGCTGCGGCGGCGGCGGACGCTGGTAATCAGCACGGCCGCCGTGCTGGTTCTAAGCGTGCTTGGCCTGGCCGGCTTCGCCACAGTCCTGGCGGGCAAGAACGCCGAGCTGGTCGCCAACAACCGGGAGCTGGGCCGGCAGCGGCAACTGGCGCTGCGCGCGAGGAGCTGGCCATCGACGCGGTGAAGAAGTTCCGCGACGCTGTCACGGCCAATGCCGGGTTGAAGAACCACCTCGAGCTGGCTCCCCTGCGCAAAGCCCTCCTCAGGGAGCCGCTCGAGTTCTTCCGCAAGCTTACCGATCAGCTCCAGGCCGACCGCGGCACCCGTGCCGAATCCCTGGCGAGGCTCGCCGGGGCAAAACTTGAACTCGCCGGAACGACCGCGGAGATTGGCTCCATCCCCGACGCGATTCGCTCCTATACCGAGGCGCTCGCCATCCTCGAAGGGCTGGCCCGCGACCACCCCACCCAGAGCGAGTACCAGAGCGATCTGGCCGCAAGCCACAACAACATCGGCAACCTGTTGATCGCCACGGGCGATCCGGCCGCCGCGCTCTTGTCGCACCGAAGAGCGCTGGCGATCCGCGAGATGCTCTTTGGTGGTAATCCCACGGTCGCCAACTATCAGCGAGATCTTGCCTACAGCCACAACAACATCGGCAACCTGCTGCGCATGGCCGGCGATCCGGCGGCGGCGCTAGAGGCGTACCGGAATGCCCTGACGATTCGCGAGCGGCTGGCCCGCGACCATCCCGCCGTAACCGAGTACCAGAGCGATTTGGCGAGTACCTACGACAACCTCGGCACGACGCTTTTCCTGGTCGGTCAGCCGGCTGAAGCGATGAAGTCATGCCGGCAAGCGCTGGAGATAGTCGAGCGGCTGGCGCACGACCATCCCGGCGACATCGCGTTCCAGAGCGACCGCGCCAAGATCCACTACAACATCGGCATCCTGGCGTACAACGCGGGCGATCCGGCCGAGGCGCTCGAGTGGCACCGCAAGGCGCTCGAGGTTCGTGAGCAGCTTGCCCGCGACAACCCCTCCGTCACCCAGCTTCAGAGCGAACTGGCCGAAGACTGCATGAACATCAGCTTTGTCTTGAACGCCACGGGTCATGCGGCCGAGGCACTGAACTGGTGCCGGCGGGCCCTGGAGATTTGCGAGCGGCTGGCGCGCGACCATCCATCGGTTCATTCCTATCAAAGCAGTCTGGGCATCGCTCTGAATAATGTCGCCGAGTTCGACATGAGCGAGGGCCGATGGAGGCAGGCGCTCGAGCGGCTGGAGCGGGCGATCGGGTCTCAGCGGGCGGCGCTAAAGGCAATGCCCGGTCATCCGGTCTATCCACGGGCTCTCCGTGCCCACATGGTCAATCTCGTGAAAGTGCACGGCGCGCTGAATCAGCCGGCCGAGGCGATCCAGACAACGCGGGAGCTGGCAGCGCTGGCGCAGCACAACCCTGTCGACTTTTACAACGTGGGCGCTGCCCTCGCGCTCTGCGTCCGGCTCGCGCGGGGAGAGCAACAGCAGGCTTTGGCGGCCCAAGCGGTCCAGACGCTCAAGCAGGCCATCGCCGCCGGGTGGAATGATGCCGCCAAGACCAGCCGCGATCCCGACCTCGCCCCACTGCGCGGTCGCGACGACTTCCGCCGCCTGCTGGCCGAGCTGTTCGACCGCGGCTTCCCGGCCAACCCATTTGCGCCGTGAAGCGATAGCTGCCCGAAAGGGATGTCAGACACCGGGATGTCAGACGCCCACCGTTTGCCGAGCGTCGGGCACTGGCATTCTGATCCATCGGTCCTACCCCGTCCGAAGAGCGACGACAACGACTGGAGAACCAGCTTTGGATGCCGCCTTCCTGCTCAATGATTCCAGAGCATCAGCTCGCTTGATCGCACATTGAGGATGAATTCCTGCCAGTGAATAAACGCTTTGGTGGCAAACTGGGCAGCGTTTCCGATCGGGATCAATGATCGGAGCGTGGCGGTACTTGGGAAATATCATGGGTACCTGGTCTGTGAGAACGCTGATGGGAGCTTTGATGAGTCAGCCCTATTCCTTCGATTCAAATGATCGGCAAGCCAGAGGTCACGAAGATGGTCACTAGACCGATCGGCGGCATCGTAGGGATCACTGACGTCCATTACCACCACCACCAACGCTGCCACCGGCGAGTCTGAAGGTTTGTGCTAGCCGTGGCTTGGCTTCGCTCACCACTAGCCGCCGCCCGTCGTGTTCGTGGTCATTGAGTCCCTGAATAGCAGCTTCAGCTTGGGCGTCGGTGTCCATCTCGACAAAACCGAACCCTCTGCTGCCTCCCATCTCACGATCCTGGATCACCTGAGCGCTCTGCACCGTCCCGAACGGGATGAACCATTTTTTCAGATCGGAGTGAGTCACCGCATCGGTCAAATTTCCAACATACAATTTTTTCCCCACGCTAATCTCCTTGTTTAAAAGATTTGTCGATCCCTTGATTGCTTTCTGGGTCGATGAGAAAGGGGCACACACAGGAGCCCAGGAGGTGGGAAAGGCGAGAGGGGAAACAGAAAGCGATTCGATGGGAATCCAAAGTGCGCACTCAGTCGTCGAACCAACCACTTGAAGTATAACTTATCTGAATACAAAAAGAAATGACTAAACGGTCAACTCTATCGAACCGCCAGGAAGCGGTGTGCATTTCGGACACGAGGGAGCATTTCTGCAAACAAGAGAGGGCAACCGATTGCAAAGGGGTGTGACGGGACGGAGGCAGGGCAATACATCACCCTGTTCGCCGGGGGGCGTCAAGCCGAGATGCTTTCTGAGGTGGAAGCGAGAAGGAGCGGATCGTACAGAGCACAGGGACCAGGCGATTCAGCATCCCGGTGTCAAAATCTGCCCGCCAGCTTATCTCTCGTTATTACTGTATTATCAAGTCGATCAAGGAGCCCCCGTTGAGGAAGCTCCTTGACCCTGCGGCAGTATCGAATGCTCAATAACGCCGACCGCCACCGCCTCCACCTCCATAACCACCACCGCCGCCGTAGCCGCCCCGACCACCACCGCCACCGCCCCCACGTTCCTCCCGTGGTTTAGCCTCGTTGACCGTCAGGTTCCGGCCGTCGTGGTCGTGACCGTTGAGACCCTGGATGGCTGCCTGCGCCTCGGCGTCAGAGCCCATCTCCACGAATGCGAACCCCTTCGAGCGGTTGGTGTCCCGATCGACGATGACCTGTGCGCTCTGGACCGACCCGAACGGCGTGAACAACGCCTCCAGGGCGGACTCGTCTACGTTGTAAGTCAGATTGCCCACATACAGCTTCTTACCCACGATTGAACTCCGAACAAAAGTCTGACGACCCTCGGGATGCTTTCAGGGTCGAGAAGAAAGGGGCTTCGGTTGAAGCCCATTTGGTGGATAAGTCGAGGGAGAAGCATCGACCAGATCGGGAAGACCCAGCGGTTCCACTCAGTCGTCAGACCAACCGATTAAAGAATAACAAGAAATGGAAAGGATTGATAGAAAACTTGGGCTAGCACACCGGGAGGTCAGCCGCTCACGGTACGGGGGATGTCAGAATCGCAGGGGAAAAACAGGGGAAGATATTGCCCATGTGAACCCAATGTTGGTTCAATATGTTTGCTATGTGATTTTTACGCAACCGGAGGGGCAGCAACGTATTTGCAACGTCAGGCCAATATGTCCTCAACGCTTCGCAGCTAACTTCGAATCCTAAATCCCCAGCTCAAGAAGGCACGCAGGGCAATCGATCGCTGCCGCTCTGGGTCACAAACGGCTGGTTTGGTCTCCATTGAGCCGCGTCGGGACGCCCGCAGTTGAGGAGTTCAGCCTTGATTGACTTTCCTCGATGCCCTGGACCTTCGCGAGTCTCGCGCCGCACGATGCTCCAGGTGGGGAGCGCGGCATGTATGGGGTTGAGCCTGCCCCGCCTGCTGCGGGCCGAGGCGCAACCGAACGGCACCGGGCTGACGCCGCGTGCCGACGCTTGCATCATTCTGTTCCTCGATGGCGGGCCGAGCCACCTCGATATGTGGGACATGAAGCCGGACGCACCCGCGGAGATCCGCGGAGAGTTCAGGCCGATTGACTCGAGCTTCCCCGGCGTCCCCGTCTGCGAGCACCTGCCCCGCCTGGCGCGGTTCATGCACCACGCAACCTTGATCCGGTCGGTCCACCACAGCGTGAACAATGCGCACGCAGCGGCCGTCTACGTCGGCCTGACCGGTCATGATCGCGGCGACGCAACGGTGGCGATCGGCACGGGCCCGAACGATTACCCGGCGATGGGTTCGGTCGTGAGCCTTTGCCGTCCCCCCCGGGCGGTGGTTCCACCTTATGTTTCGATGCCGTACATCACGGCCGAAGGGGCCGGCGGTCCGCCGCAGCCGGGTTTCTTCGGCGGCTGGCTGGGCCGAAATGTCGACCCCATGTTTATACTCAACGACCCCAACGCGCCGGATTTCGGGATGCCGGAGCTTGGGCTCCCCGAAGGGGTCGGGCTCGCTCGGTTCAGCAATCGCAAGCGGCTCCTCGCCGGCGTGGGGCATGTGGCCGAGGCGCTCGCGCGCGACCGTCGGCTCCAGGAGATGGACGGCTTCCAGGCCCGTGCGTTCGATCTGCTCACCGCCGCGAAGGCCCGGCGCGCGTTCGAACTCGACCGCGAGGATCCCCGCCTGCGCGACTCCTATGGCCGCAACATCTACGGCCAAAGCACGCTCCTGGCGCGCAGGCTCATCGAGGCCGGCACGCGGGTCGCCTGCATCTCGTGGGCGCCCAACGCCAACGCCACCTGGGATACGCACGGCGACAATTTCAACAAACTCAAGAACGAGCTCCTCCCCGGGCTCGACGCGGCCCTCGGCACACTGATCGAGGACCTGCTCGCGCGGAATGCTTGAACGCACTTTGGTCGTGGTCATGGGGGAGTTCGGCCGCAGCCCCAAGGTCAATGCGGCGGCCGGCCGCGACCACTGGAACTATTGCTACAGCCTCATGCTCATCGGCGGCGGCGTGAAGGCCGGCTACGTCCACGGGTCGAGCGACAAGATCGGGGCACGGCCCAACAGTTCTCCGGTAATTCCTGCCGAAATCATCGCGACGATTTACCATTGCCTGGGAATACCTGCCGACCTCGAGCTTCGCGACCGACTCGAGCGCCCGTTTGCGCTGGTTCCGTGGGGCCGCCCTATTCTGGAAATCGTCGCTTGACCCACGCGATCGTGAGTGTGCCGGTCACCCTGTCGCTGGCCGGTGACCAGTGGGACGATGTAGCCAAGGAGAATCCGGCACCCGCCGCCCGTCGCCGCATCTGCATCGATGAGAGATCACCATGAAACGACGCCGCCCATTATCGATCGAGCAACTGGAAGCTCGAAGCTTGTCGAGCCTGGTCTTCGTTTTCAACGGCAACGGCTTTGGTGAGGCCACACCGAATCAGTTGACGCAAAACACAGCCGCGCTGCTCGACTCACACGGCGACCGCGCGATCCAGTTGACGATGCCTGCGATGAATGGGCCAGGCCCGTTCTACCAGGTTGCGAGCGAGGTTCGCTCGCTCAGCAAGGGTCAGCCGATCGGGTTAATCGGCTTCAGCGCCGGCGGCACGCTGGCGTTGCGCCTGGTCGGGATACCGGGGTTGAACGTCAAGACCGCTGCGGCTTTCTACGGGCCGCCGGACTTGAGAGATTATCTGGCTTTTCACCATGGCGATCGCGATTACCGTTTTGTGACGGGACACGCCCATTTGAACCCAGCCATCATCCGCCTGCTGAGCGGGCCGGGGAACACGAGTGCTTATGAGATTGATGCCTTCGGGTCGCGCGATCACAACGTCGTTGCCGGGCCGAGCACCATGTATTTCAATCAGGATTTCCCGGGCGAGCACGTGTATTATTACGAAGGCCCGCACGGAGTGAGCCCGACTGCTGATCCGCAAGCGCTCAGTGACTTCCTGAATCATCTTTGATGACCATCCAGCCGACCTCGTTCAAGATCGTCAGCGGCGGCCAGACCGGAGCTGATCAGGCCGGCCTCCGAGCCGCGCACCGCGGTCGCAGCGCCCGGTGCTTCGCCAGCAGGCGGGCCAGCGACGAGTGGCCGGGCAGGCCGCGGTGGCCCTTGTGCAGGGCCATATTGACGAGTGACCACGTCTCCTCCGATCCCTTGGCCACGGGGTCGGAGATCGCCGATGGCCAGCGGCCGGTCGCAGCGCGGTGGGCGTCGGCCCAGGCGAGGATCTGCGCGATCGAGAGACGAGGTAGGTCCCGCTGGTTGCGGGCGCCGCAGTGCTGGGCCAGTAGCTGTGCGAGCGACGAGCCGCCGGGCAGGCCGCGACTGCCCCGGCACAGCGCGAGGCTGATCGCCTTCCAGTTCTCCCCAGGTACCCCGCGGACCGACCCGGAATCTTCGCCGGGCCACTCGCCGGTGGCCTCGCGGTGGGCGCTGGCCCAGGCGAGGAGCTGCTCGACCGTGAGCGCGGGGCGGGTCCGGTACGCGTGCGGACCGGCGTGCGCGCGAATCACGCGGCCGAGCGACTCGCGTCCGGGCAGGCCGCGGTAGCCCTGGCGCAGGGCGTTGTCGATCGAGTTCCAGTGCTCGCCCTCGGCGTGGCGCACCGGGCCGGACCGCGATGACGGCCAGCGGCCGGTGGCGGCGCGGTGCGCCTCGGCCCAGGCGATGATCTGCCCGGCCGTCAGCGATGGCTCCGTGTAGATGTTAGGAGCCTGGCGGTGCTCGGCAAGCAACTGGGCCAGCGTAATACCGCCGCGCAGGCCGCGGCGGCCGACCCGCAGAGCGCGGTCGAGCCTCGGCCAGGTCTCGACGGGCACGCCAGAGACCGGACCGGACGACCACGCAGTCGGCCACCGGCCGTTGGCCGCGTGATGCGCGTCGGCCCAGGCCAGGATCAAGTCGATCGTGAGGCGGGTGGTCGCGCGCGGTCGCGCCGCGCGGTGGCGCCGTGGCCGCCGTGTCGGGAACTGCTCGGCCTCCCAGGCTCGCAGCCGGTCGACCGGCGACTCCGGGTTAGCCCCTTGCGTGACTCCGCGCTCCTCGGCCAGCAGTATGGCCAGCGACGATCCCCCAGGTTGCCCGCGTCGGCCCCGCCTCAAGGCGGTGTCGATCGCTGACCAGGTTCTCGTCGTCCACCGAGCTGACCGACCCGGAACCCCGGTCAGGCCATTGCCCGGTCGCCGTGCGGTGGGCATCGGCCCAGCGCAGAACCCGCTCGACATCCAGTGCCCTACGCCTCTCGGCCGCCGAGCTCGGCGGAGCCGCTGTGCCGGCGCGCGCCGATCGCGACGCCCCGCGTTTCTTGTTCATGATCCGGCCCCCCCGACTATCCGTCCGGCCGACGTAACGGCTTTATTAGGCCGCACCATAGGCCGTGGCAGATGCAGCTCGTCGACAAACTCTGCAAGATCGAAGCAGTGTATACTCGCTATAGCAGTTTATGTAAACCGATGATCGCCCGCGCTGCGGTAGCGCTCGACCTCGTCGGCCGGGCTGGTCTTAGGGTGCATTAGGAATTCACGACGGAGGTTGGCGTCGGTGAGGGGTGAACAAGATCTGGATCGCCCGCGCGTACCATTCGGCGTCTTCAAGAAATCCAGCCTTGCGGCAAAACCGCTCGAGCCTCTGCAGGTATGCAGTCGGTTCGACTTGAAGATTCCAGCACAACTTGCGCAGGCAAGTCGGGCACAGGCGAAGTGGCTTGTCATCCGATTCCACCTGGTTGTTGCTACCGTTCATGCTGCATTCGAATGCTGTGCAGTGCTGCATCGTGAGGATGTGTGCCGTCTCGTGCGAGGCGGTGCCCAGCGTCCGCTTCAGGCAAAGTTGAAACGCAGCGGCGCCGGCCGCCGGATCGCCGTTGCGATAAATCGACCAGACGCCGGTTCTCTCGTGCAGGCTTGCCTGGCCGAACACATAATTCCAGTTCTCGCCCGGCCACAAATCGCTGGCGGTGAATGCCAGGTAGGCCAAGGCGTCTTCAGGACGATTTGGCTTCAGCAGCTCATGCAGCACGTAGGTCGTCAAGATCTGGGCATCGCCCCACGCCGGATGCTTCCGCTGGGCTTCAGCGGGGATGTCCGCGAGCTTCACGTGGGCGTGTACCACGACCGGTGTATCGAAGAATAGCTCCAAATACTCGCACGTGCGGTTCAGAACGCGCCGCTGCTCGTCGCTGAATTCGCCGACCAGGCAAAGATAGATCCGTTTCCAACGCCGGCTGCGGCGCACGGGTTGGGCCCTGACGTATTCAGCGAACGTCTGGCCCAGTTCCTTTTGTTCGTACAACCACTCTCCCGGACGCGGCGGCCCGAGTTTTCTCGCCAGAGGGGCCAACCGGGTTTCCAGCTCCGGATAAGTTCGGTCGGTCGGTGGACTCGGTTGTGGGGCCGGGTCTCGGCTGACGGTCTGAAAGGCCGCGGTGCCCGCCAGTGCCAGGCCGATAACGCCAACCCGAAAAATGTTTCTCATTGCTCGGATTACTCACGTGCGGCGGAGGGGTGTCCCGTGCAACACGCGAAAAATGGGCGAACTTGGGATCTGACCGATGAGCCCGATTGCTCCGGTCATACCTTACAGACGCAGCGAGCGGCGCCTGCAATTTCACGGGCGCGAAAGTGCACGGTGACTCGGACTTCTTCTCCTTCCCAACGACGCAGATTCTCTTCGTTATGAATTCGGCCACCCGCGATTACGGCATCGAATGATTTGATTTCAAGCATTTCTCGCCTCCCTTTCTTATCGCCTTCAGCTTCAGGCATTTTACCACAAGGAGGACTGCAACGGGGGATGTCAGACACCCACCGTTTGCGGAGCGTCGGACACTAGGATGGGTGTCTGGAATCCCTCGATGACTCATTCATTCTGGAAGCTCGGCAAAAACGGCGAGAGAGTTGTCCACCAAGCCAACCGAACAGCAAAGCAATCAGCGAGTGCCCAATCCTGACAGACGGGATCAGCGCCAGCGCCAGAGACATCCAGCCGAACAGGGCGAAGCCGATCCAGAATGCTTTCCTAGATCCCAAGCGGTGTTCACCGCCTGGATTTGTCAGCCACAGGAATTGTGAACTATTCTAATCGTAGAAGGAGGGGCTCGAGGAGGCATGATGCCTCCGTTCATCAACAACCATGATCCGGGAGCGAATGTCTTGGAAGCGAAGCCCAAAATCACCGTGGTCTTGTCCGACGATCTTCTTTGCCACCTTCGTCGAGTTGCTCAGCAGCGGCACGTCCCGCTAAGTTGGCTGGTAGCCGGTCTGGTTTGTGACACTTTCGAGTCCGGGATCGATCAGACAATCAATCGCCAGGCTGCTTGTAGCTGACCAAGAGTGATCGAAGCGAAGCGGCAGGTGAGCCTGCTCGCTTCAGGTTCCCGGTTCACCAGGAACCGATCCCCGAAGATCGATGCCTAATGCAAACTCCGCTGCTACTATCATCCCCCCGTAGAGGATGTAATCCAGACAGGAATGCTGCTCGAAGCCACGGCCCAGCCCTAATTCATCGGCAGCGCCCGTTGCAATTCCCGCCAGATCGAGCTTCGCTTCAGCAAATTCGATGACCTTTCCGATGCGAACATCATCACAAAGGACCATGACGTAATACCACCGGCCCATATCGGCAGGCTTCTCTTGTAATCGTCGCCAATGAAAATCCCAGGTATTGATGCCAAGCGCCTTCGCAGCCTGGGCACAAACTCAAGGATGGAAGGGCGTCGGTCCCACGGCATCGAAGGCGGCTCGTGACCACCGTGGTCGTCTTCAGCTCCGAGATCTCGGCTCAAGAAGCTCATCGTACTTCCCATTTATGCTGGAACTATCGTCACCCTTTCTTGACGCAGTGGGCCGTGCGGTGGTTCAGTTCGTCGCAACAAGCGAGGAGATGTCAGAGACCCACCGTTTGCCGAGCGTCGGGCACTCGCCTTGTGCGTATTCGATTTGACCAGAGGCGGTGGATTTGCGCGGAACGTGCGAGCCGCGAATGAATGGATCCGGGGGACCGTGACAAAAGGATGGGGCCGGGTAGACCTGGGTGGTCTTCCACCCAGGCCCCCCACAGATCCGGACTTGCCCGTCGAAGAGGCATCCGGCTCGTCACGTTGGGGAATCACTGTCCCTCACACGACCAGGTCGTTTCGCGGTGACACGCTGGTGAGGCACGGTGTCCTCAGCGTGGTTCCAACTTCCCATCCACAACGCGGTGCCCCCTTCGCTCCACAGGGTCCGGAGGGCCGTTCCCCCGCTTCAACACTACTATGGGGCACTCCGACTCCTTGCCGTCCATTTCGCCGCGCTTCGTTTCCTTCGCTTGGCGATACCATCGTTCGTCCCCACCAGCTCGGGATGGAGCTGTGGATCAACCTGGAGTTGGTAAGCCGGAGCTCCAGCCGGCCGTCACGATGGAGACGACAAGGTCTCCCAAGTTCCCGGGGAACCCTACTGATCATTCGCCATGTTCTCCGACCCCGGTCTGACCAGGCACGCTAGTGGGTCCAGGTGTCGCTAATGCCCGGCTCGGCCCCCGCGTCAGACAAGGACGAGGGCTCAGAACAAAGAGGGAAATTTCGAGGCTCAATCTCACAGCGTTTGATCTCGCTGTCTACGCTTCGCAGTGAGAGTCGCCTCTCCCCACGCAAGACTCACTTCCGGCTGCTGGCCCGGCTCTGCCGGGCGGGATTGGTTACCCGCAGGGTTCCACTAAAAAGTTTCACATTTGAGATGATCCTCCTAATCCGAGCTTCCTGGCGCAATGTCTGAGATCCCGACACGACCGAAATGTATTTCATCCGCAGGGAGGAAGATGCCGAGGTGGAGGCAAGGAAGATTCAGATTCGTTTGACAGGACGAAAGGCCATCTGATCTTCCGTCCCGGACAGGTAAAAAACACCACGATTGTCATTTGCCCAGGAAACGGTCATTACAGAAGCGTTGGCGTCCTTGCATACTTTGCCCTATCTCGCCGCTAGAAACGTTTTCCAGGGCGATCTGACGAGGTCGGGGTTTTTCCCGGCGTCCTCCGTTTGGCGACGAGATGCGGAGACGCAGGATCATTCAAAGGTCGAATTCCTTGCAATGTCCTGCGTCCACCGTCGGGTCACGCCTTAATTGGGCAGTGTGAAAAACTGTCCGTTCACCACCTCCCGCAGAACGATGTGCGTGAAGGTGACCGAGACAGTCTGAAAACGCGTGTACTCGACGAAGCCGTTGAACGGGTTTTTCCACGTGGCCCACCACTGCCCCGACGCGGTCCGCACGAAGGTCACGTGGAGATTGCCGATGATCTGCGTCTTTATCGGCAGATACCCAGACAAATCAAATTGCGGCGCTCGGTGCCGCAGTGAGCCCCAGGCCCACCAGGCCATTCCATTCTGGGCATGAATAACCGTGGCGAGACCGATGAATTGGCTCCCCTGCGGATTGGAGCCCGCCCACACGCTGCCGTCGGCCGCGATATACGGCGTTACGACGTCGGGAATATACGACGAATCGTTCACGTTGTTAAAGTTGGGCGGCAGCGCATGGGGGCCGCCCAAATCGATTAGCCCTTCCAGGACATCATCGGCGACGACCTTCAGGTCGTAAAACGGGTTGAAATTGAGCCAATCGGCTCTGGCCGGCGTCGCTGCGATGACGCCAACGACCATCGAACAGAAAAGAGCCCCGCGGAGCAACACTTGGTATCCTCTCAAGACCGCGCGGAGAGCTTGGGTATGGCCGCGCTCGGCTCATTCCCGATTCGTCACCGTGACACCGCCCCAAGGACCGTATCCGGGGACGTCTACCGCGCATCGCGCTGGAACGCCGCCCACCCGCACCAATCGCATCGGTGCTTCAGGCGGTCTAAAGAAACTATACATGGCTTGGCATCAAAAGGTTCAGAACCCTTTATTTTGTAGGGTTTACAACATAAACCTTGAAGGTTGCATGGCGGCTGACGATTACCGCGATCGCGCCGCGGCGCCTTGCACAATGTCAATTCGAGTTTGGCGGCGAGACGAGAGCCCCGCTCGACTGAACGTCCCAGAGTTCGACCAACCAGCTCAGCCGGCGTTCGGGGGGCAATTGCGGATTCGGAGATGTCAGACACCCACCGTTTGCCGAGCGTTGGGCACTGGCCTTCTGCGTGTTCGAAATGACCAGAGGCCGTGGTTTTGCGCCGAACTTGCGTGCCGCGAATGAATGGGTGCGGGGGCCGTGAGACAAAGGATGGGTGTCTGGATTTCCTGGCTCCTCCTCGGAACCGGAGATTGGGTGTCTGGCTTCTCTGTTTTCAACGCCGCCCTGCTCGTAGTTCTTGTGGGTAGCATAGCTTCGAGTATGATTACTGCTGATTCTAAGCGGGTCGTCAGGCTAGTGTGACCCTTCGGCGACGGGGTGATCATGAAGAACAAAGCGCAGGCTTTTGCTGGCATAGGGGCGCTGATCGGCGCCGTTTTTAACGGGTTCATGGCAGCCCGAAAGTATGACTTCTCGGTCACTGCCCAAATGCAAGAGGGTGTCGGCTACATACTCGGTGGGCTCATCGTCGGGGCGATCGCTGGCTATGTCCTTGGCAAGTTGATCAAAGGCTGAGACGGCATCTAACGCGATCGAGCGATATCGCTGTGCCCCTTGCTAACAGCTCTCCGTTCAAGCACGTGGTCACCATCGTAATCCTACCCGGAATGGACGGCACCGGCCTCGAGCTCACAGATTTCGTGGCCGCTTTGGACCCGGAGCTCGAGGCGATCGTGGTGACTTATCCCAACGATAGACCGATGGACTACGCCGGCCACGAGGCGGTCGCCCGCACGAGGCTGCCGATCGGTCGGCCGTTCGTTCTTCTCGGCGAATCGTACTCCGGCCCGATCGCCATTTCGATCGCCGCGTCCGCTCCGCCTGAGCTCATCGGCCTGGTCTTGTGCTGCTCGTTTGCGCGGAACCCGCGACCGGCGCTCTCGTGGTTACGTCGGCTCGTGCCGTTCGTGCCGACGCGCATCCCCGCCGCTCTTCCCTGCTGGTTCCTGCTGGGGCGGTTTTCGACGCCGCGGCTCGAGAACGCCATCGCTCAAGTTCTCGCTCAAATCGCCGCCGACGCGTTTCGAGCTCGCTTGACTTCGATCATTGACGTCGACGTGACGGCGCGGCTCGCCGACGTTCGAGTGCCCGTGCTCTACTAGCGCGCGACCCGCGATCGCCTGGTTCCAGCACGGGTGTCACAGGAGATTTTGCGGTCAAGGCCTGATATACAAGTCGCAGACGTGGAAAGCCCGCACCTGCTCCTTCAAACCGCGCCGGCCATTGCGGCGAGGCTCGTGAAGAGCTTCGTCAATGGGATGACGGCGAGCTAAGGAGATTGTTATGCCGTTTGCACGCATCGATCTGGCTCAAGGAAAACCCCCCGAGTATCGCGCCACTGTGGCCGACGTCGTGTACGAGGGGATTGTCGGGATCCTGAAGGCGCCGGATGGCGACCGCTTCATGATCATCGGCGAGCATAAACCTGAGAATTTCGTGTTCGATCCGAACTTTCTCGACATCAAGCGAACGCCTGACCTCATCTACATCCAGGTGACCAGCACCGTCGGAAACACCGAGGAGCAGAAGCGTGCCTTCTTCCGGCAGATGGCCGACGAACTGAACCGCCGGCTCGGCGTGCGCCGTGAGGACGTCTTCATCAGCCTGGTCTTCGTCGACCGCGAGGACTGGTCATTCGGCAATGGCGAACCGTGGTGATTGACGGCTCATAGCCCGACACGGTTAGACGGAAAGTCGCCGGAGGCCTTCGCAGCCGTACATCGGCGTCGTAATGTCCTTGCCTACGAGTTGGTGTCCCCCGAGCTCGACCTCACGTTGATTGCCGACGCCTCTGAGTCTGCGTCCGCCTCGTCGTTTGCTTACAATTTCAGAAGGACTCTTCGATCGGGCACGTCGCCGCGGGCGGTGGTGATGGGAAGCCGTCCGAGGGGGATTGAGTCAGGAGACATGACATGCCGGATACGACTAGCTCGCTCCAAAAAGAAACGGACAGTCTGCTTGAGAAGATGTCGGCCGAGAAGCGCGAGTACTTGCTCTGGCGCCTGGCGACCGACAAACTTGCCGGCGAGCAGTCGTCGGGGCCAATTCCTGTCCGGCGTCCCGATGACGGAACCGTTGTTGGGTACCTGCGAAAAGTGGTGCCCCCCTCGGATCAGGAAATCGCCTTGGTGAACGAACTCGCGAGACGGATGGACCCGTCGGCAACACGCAGCACGCGCGAGCTTCTCGATCGAATGAGAGCGGGCGACGTTGATGCGGTGAAGACGTTCATCCGGTGATAGGCGAATGAGCATGCGCGTCGAGTTCGATGGCGAAGGCAACGCCGAGAACGCCTTGGCACGATTGTGGATTGATGCGGCGCAAGGTGATCGGCAGCGGAACACGGATGCTGCTTTCGATGTGGAAGCGATCCTCGAGCAAGATCCTCATGCAGGCGCTTCAATCACAAACGGAGTCAGTCCGCCTGTTCGTTACCTGGACTGGGATATCCTGCGGGTTTTCTACCAAATTCACGAGTCGCGCGAAACAATCATCATCAGATTCGCGCTATCGTCGTAACTCGTCGTTTGTTGCAGGTGCAGCAAGTAAACCATAAACGAGCGGGTGGGAACGATCGGTTCAGTTAGACCGTCGGCGTTTTGGCAAATTGCGAGAAGCGCCACGCCTGTGCCGGGGGTACGAATTGGCTTGACAAGCTAATCACGCGGATTCCATCCGGGGTCAGATTCATAGATAAACTAATCGCGTCCTTGTTTCCCTCCCCGAAAACTGCGGCTTCGAGAGGATCAGCGAAGGAAGATCGTTCGCCAACGCCCGTAACCAAGAGATTGAGGAATTGCTCTGCATGCTGACCTAGTCAGTTCGAGCTTCAACGTGTCATCATGGCCATGAAACGTAGCCGATCAGATGTGGAAACCGGGCGGAGGCACACGATGAACATCCTGTTGTGGGTCCTACAGGTCCTCGCCGCGCTACTGTACGGAGCGTCGGGCGTCATGAAGGTCTTCATGTTCGACAAGGCCAGCGAGGGAGTGCCGTCATTTGGCGCGTTGCCGCGGCAAGCCTGGATGGCGCTCGGCATCCTCGGCCTCGTCTGTATCGTCGGGCTGATCGTGCCCGGCGCCTTGCGCTGGCGGCCGGCGCTCACGGTGGTGGCCGCCACGGTCCTGGCGATCGAGAGCCTCGTGTTCATCGGGGTGCACGTCAAGTACCGCGAGATCACGCCCATCATCTTGAGCGCCGTGTTGGGCCTCCTCATGGCGTTCATCGCGTACGGCCGGATGGTCCTGAAACCGATCGTGTGACGCTTTGTGATTGGCTGACGGAGAAAGCGCCATTGCCTGAAGGATGGGTGTCTGGAAACCTGGAAACCCCGGGGCTCGCCCGCGATTTGTCACAGTGGTGTTCGCAAGACCGTTACGACTCTGCCGCTCTCTCACGGCGCGCAGCGGCCCATTCGCGCGCCGTCTCCAACTGGCGGTTACTCGGCGAGAAGCTTTCGGATCACCCCGGACAGTTCCTCGCAGAGGCGGGGAGAATAACCAACGTGAATCTCGCGGATCAGGCCACGCCGATCCACCACGATTAGAGTCGGGAATCCTTGGACCCCGTACTTTTCCGGGATGCCTGCTGCCTTGATCGTGGGGTATTTCAGTCCCATCGCATCGATCACCGCCCGGGCGTCGGCTTCCTTCTCGTCGGTGCACATGCCGAGCACGGCGACCGGCTGATTTCGGAACTCTTCCGAGAGTCGGGCGACCTGGGGCATGGCGTGAATGCACCAGCCGCAGTTGCGATACCAGAAGTCCATCACGACGACCTTGCCCCGGTAGTCGCTCAGTTTCGTGGGCTTGCCGTCGATATCCTTAGCCTCCCACGCCGTCGCCACCTTGCCGATTCGCTCCGCTCGCGCACTCGTTTCCTCGGATACGTAAGCCGCCGAGCGGTCGTGTGAGTCGAGCTTACGGCTAGCTGCCTCACGGAGAACAGGCGTCGTCAACGCGTTGCGGGCATCCTCGAGTGCCGCCTTCGAGTCGGCCAGGATCTTCTTGCATCGTGCCGCGTCGCGAATGGCGCTCCTGTTCGCCTCGTCGTAGGCATCGACGGCAGCAAAGTAGCGGCCCGCCTCTTTGCCGAACGTCGCCGCCCATTCGTCGCCCCTGTCCTTGATCGCGACGAGTTCGGTGACGCCCCTCGTCAGGGCACCCGGGCTGAGATGCTCGCTGTTATCCTCGGTCTCGACTCGCGTTACTGCACCTCGTCTCTTGTCGAAAGTGGCCCGGATTAAGTGACTCGAGAGGTACACTTTGTCTTCGGGCCCCTCGGCCGACGTCGAGATCGACACAAGATCGCTTCTCGCCTTGGTTCCGGGCGTCAGTCGGTGGTGGAGGGCTACACTCTGCTCCTCCGGTCCGGCAGAATCCCATCCGGATTCCAGGTCTTTCGGCCCGTCGGGGAGCCGTGGGAAGAGACGGAAGGGGTCACGGACGGTGCCCATCGTGGTCGCACCGATGAGCCGCCCGTCGTCAAGCATCCGGCAATGCCAGACGAGGGTGTCCTTTGATTCCTTTTCGGTCGATTTGGGGCCGGATGCATCCTCCGTGGACAGATCACACCGGATGACAAGACGCCAGGAGCCGTCCGGCTCGCGGGCGATGGACCAGATCTTCCAATCGACGATGTACTTTCTCCCTCCACCTTTCTTCGAGGCTGCTTCAGTGTGGTAGGAGAATTCCCGACCGGGCTTGAGAGAATAGCGTAGCTTTGCCGTCGGCTCGTCCGCCGACCTGGCCGGGGTGAAGCAGGGACTCGTTGCGATCACGATGGAGGCCGCGAGAATCCTGTGCACCATCGGAACCTCCTGAGATGCCGTCCGTCCGGCGATTGCCATCGCTACGACGATTGTCGCAGACGGGCTGGCCCTCGTCAATCGTCTGACGGGATGAGGACTGAGCCCGAGAATTGGGATGCCAGACACCCACCGTCTGCGGAGCGTCGGACACTCGCCTGATGCGTGCTGGAAATGACCAGAGACCGTGGTTGTGCGCCGAACGTGCGAGCCGCGAATGAATGGAACGCGGGGGACCGTCACAAAAGGATGGGTGTCTGGGATCTCAAAAGGATGGGTGTCTGGGATCTCCTCTGCTTAAGTACGGCCCTGGCGGATTCAATGCTCTGCACCGCGATTTGCGTGGCGCCTTGTTTTTCCCGATCCAACTGGCTGTGGTGCTGAGCCCGCGTACTGACCCAGACGACGCGGAGACCGAAGGCTTCCAGGGAGGCGAGTTCCTGTTCTGCGATGTTCCCGAACGGAGAAAGTCGCTCCGCCGGGAAGTCGTGCTGGGCTTGGGCGACGCGGTGCTGTTCTGCACTCGCGACCGTCTCGTTCGCACCGGTGGCTTCGTAGGATTGCAGTCGGTCAAGCACGGCGCTGCCCCAATCACCGCGGGAACTCGATTCGTGCTCGGCGTGCCGTTCCATGAGTATCGCTAAGCCGGGCGACAAATGAACCGGCCTCGGCCATCGAATAGGTCGGTTCAAAGCACCGGCTCGGCCGCCGGATTACCCGTGGAGGATGGCCGCAGAAGTATCCTAGGGAATGGTCAATCTTCGATTGGCGGGTTGTTGGGCGCGGGTCTCACGACCCCGCCCTCCGCCAGACCGAAGGTCTCCATGCGACTTGACCAGAGGCCATGGTTTTGCACCGAACTTGCGTGCCGCGAATGAATGGATGCGGGGAACCGTGACAATTGGTTGGGTGTCTGGAATTCTCCAGCTCGTGAGCGAGCGTGAATCGGCGCGGGTGAGTCGATCGATACGCGAAGTTCTCATTCACTGGGATTGTGCGATGTCGTCAATGTGGGCCGTCCTCGCAGCCGTCGTCGTGCGCGATAAACCAGGGAACGGGGATGACCCTTTGCGGGAGCGAGGGGCGACAATGAGCAGCCTGCGAGGTGGCCCCATCAATCCTATTCGCGGGAAAGCTACCGACTGTTGCGCCGTATACGGGATTACCGCCCGTCCACACGGATCGGAGGAGGGGCGAAACCCATCGATCGTTCCGACCCCTACCGAGCGTGGCCTGGTTGGCCGGATTATGCCGGATAAGCATAGCGCGGCGAGTCTTGCCTTGTGCGGCAATGCCTTGAGATTGCGAATCGGGCGCATCTGATCGTTGTCCAATCGTCATAATCGATGCGGGTTCCTTGGGAACCGCAGTTTTAGGAACCGGATTTTTTTGTTCACATGGGAATCTCAACCTATACTGTGGCGTCGTGATGGATGATCCGGGATGGCGCTTTGTTCGGTGCGGGTGTTCGTGCCGGAGCGTCAGGTAGGTCGGGTCGTCGTCCCAGCGCGGTCGGGATGGTAGGGATTCCGCGCGATGGAGTTCAGTGTAATCGTCAGGCTGAAGCCTGACCTACTTTGGCGAAGCTTTCAGGCTTTCACGCGACAGACAGGGTCAAGGTGATGCGATGGGTGTGCAACAGGGTGCGGCGGTTGCTGGAATGAATGATCAGCGGGCTTCGAGCTACAATGTCTCACGCTACAATGCGATTAAACATGGGCTCACGGCGAAGACGCCGGTCTTGCCTGGTGAAGATCCGGCGGAGCTTCAGGCGAAGATCGACGCGTATAAAACGGGTCAGCAGACTCGAACTGAAGCCGAGGGGGATCTGGCCACGCTGGCGGCGATGGCTTACTGGCGGGCCATGCGGGCGAATCGTCTCGAAGTTAATCGCATGACGGGCGCCATGGTGGCGCGATCGCGGGCGGAGGCGGTGCGCGAGACAACGGACGCGGAGGCGCTCGGGGACCGCTTGCTCTTTGACCGCAGGGGGCCGTCGCAACTCTATCCGTCGCGGGACTATGAGCACAAGGAGCCCCGAAACTCGTCGTCGGGGGAGCCCGGTGACCCTGATAAGCCGGTCATTTTGGTCCGCCAGCTCGAGGCGACTCGCGCCGGGCGGCAATGGCTGCGAGAGCGGCTGGGCGAAGTGCGGGAGCCGATCGATTCGGGAGAGGGGTGGGTGTCGTGCGAGAAATTCAAAGCTATCCGGTTGCTGGGCAAGCAGCCGCTTGATGCGCTTTGGGATTCAGAGGTCGCCCGGCTGTTCCTCGCGAGCTACGCCATCCGGCGGGACTTGCCGTCGGCCTTCCATGAGCTTCGGTGCGAGATCCACTATGATCGCGTCAAGCGTCATGAGAGCCAGCTTTCGCGCAAGGAGCGACGCGCGATCACGCCGCCGAATGCGGCGGCCGCACGGGACGTGCTGCTTGCGATCATTGACCAGGCGATTGAGCGGCTGTGGAAGCTCGACGCCGAGTACGCGGAGGGCGACGAGATTCTCGAGCTGACCGGGTCCAACGTGGTGAGCGATGCGGAGGCGAAGCACATCGCGCAGGTTCAGCGCCATCTGGAGAGCTCGAACCGGCTGGCGATTCGGAACCTCGACACCATCAAGAGATGGCACCGCTGGGAAGAGGAAGGGTGGTACAAGGTTCGCCGGGATCGAGAACGGAGAAAGGAGGAAGCGCGACGCGGGCGTCCGCTCGATCAGCGGTTTGTGCTCGACCAGCATGGGACCGTTCGCGATGCCTGGGGATATGAAGGCGACCTCGAGGCGGGGCTGGCTCGCTGGAAGGCGGAGCGCGGGCCCCAACCTTGTGAGGATCCGTATTACCGTGCGCCTGGCGCTGGCGGCGGGAGCTATGCGGGTGGCACGCCGAATGACGTGAGCGCGAAGCCTGCACACTCGCAGATCCAGGGCCAAACGGAAGCGATCACCGATGGGGCGTGCGAGACGGCCGCGCGGAATGGCAATGCTCAGGGAGCGCCGGGGACTCGCCGGCCGGATGCGGTTGCCGATGATGTTGCGGTGAATCAGGACGCCGACTCCGCGGCGGAAATGCGGGATGGGGCCGCGGATTCGGGGCAGGCTGGGGTGAGCGATTTCGTTCCCGTAATCCTTACGGGACATGGGCCCGCGACGAATATACAAAACGAAATCGACGGACTGGGGATGGATGACGATGGGGTGCTGGAGGAGGCGGGTGATGGCGTGGTCGGCGGTGATGCGTCGGGTGCGCGTGAGGCAGGGCGAACTGGGGAGGACGATGGCGGGACCTGCGCTTGTGCAGACGGCTGGGGGCAAGAGGAGACCTACGGTCGCGCGGACGGAGGGGTCAGAACCCGCGCCGAACTGAGAGTGGGGACGGCGAGGGGAAAGAGGAGACCTGCGGTCCAACGGACGGCGGCGACCCTTCGGGTGCCCGAAACCCGCGCCGAACTTGGGAGGGCGCCGCGGCCGGGGCGGAAATCGGGGATGGGGCCGCGGATTTGGGACAACGCGAGCGGAGCGATTTCGTTCCCTTAACCCTTACAGGACAAGGGACCGCGACGAAAATACAAAACGAAATCCTGGATGGCGAACCAGGTGAAACATTGGGCGACACGCCGATCGCGGCTGGGGAGGCCGGGCAACTGGAAGGGGGTCAAGCCGGCTGTCAGGAGGAGGTCGCGGATGATGGTCCTCCCCCAACTTTGTCCGAAGAGGGTTGTGATGTGCCGCCTCGGGTGCCGGAGTAGGCTTCCAAGCGGGAGAGACGGCGGCGGCAACGGGAAATGGCGAGGCAGGAGTTTGAGCGCCGGCGCGGGGTGATCGAGAATTAACCGGACAGACCTAGCCGACCATCTGGATTCGGGAATCGCGTGAGGCGTTTTTTGCCGACTTTTTGGCCGCATCGCGCAAACCGGGGGTCTCGATCGAGTTCGTCGCTACATCCGTTGCAAGCCGGATGAAAATCCCAGGTTTTCTGGTCGAAGAAATGGCCGAATCGCGAAAGTGGGCCCATAATATACATAGCTGAGTCTCGATCGCCGACACCGGAGTCGGCGCGAGGCACCAACCATGTCTCTGGAACCGGGAATGACTGCTTCGTTTGCTCGAGCGCGTGCTCGAGGATCTCAGCGCGAGCAGACCACGCCTGCGCGGTCGGAAAAATGCGGCCGGACTGCGCTCGAAAAAGGGGATCGGTGCGCGAGGAAATCCCGCCGAATTCTGGGTGGTGCCGCGCGTGGGACCGGTCTGGACAATCGAGAGGGTGAGTTTTCAGCCGTTGGGCGGAGAAATCATGGAGCGGGACTGGTGGCGTTAACCTCTGTTTCTCTCAGTATTTACGTGCTACGTCAGGGTGCTCAGGCTGGCCACCGAACGGGGCTCAGGTCTGCGAGCATTATGGGACTTTTTTGGGCTCAGGAGTCCCATTTCGTCCCATTTTGTCCCATCCACTTCTGCTTATCTGGAACGTGCGGAACACGTCTCGCGAGCCGGAGCGCGGAATGCAGGAGCGTCGCAGTTGAAATTGGATTTCAGGAGCCACAGCTTGGGACAAGGGTCGTCGACGGAGCGCAGATCGTCATGGCCGCCACGGCCGGGTGCGATTCCCGTAATCCTTGTGGTGTAAGGACGCGCGACGAATGTACAAAACGAAGTGGTCGGTCGGGGTGGGCCGTTGAAGAGGGGGAGGGCGGGAGTCGGATCACGATTAAGATTAAGATTAAGATTAAAAGTAAGAGTATGATCGGCCGAGGCAGGATGTGGGTGGCTGGTGATCGGAACGTGGACTTCACCCAGTGAGATCCACTCGCCGCGAGATCAAGAGCGGTACTCCTATCGAAAACCCAATTGCAGGATGGCACCGATGCGTTTACCGTATACGCAGATATAGTATCTTTGGAAACTGGCATTGTAGGCTGCCAGATTTCCGGGTTTTGTGTGTTCTAGCGGATAGTTCGATCATGCGGGCTGCGCGGGGTGAAAGAGAGCAGAGATGGCGAAAAGGAAAGGGCGTTCGGACAAGGATTCACGCCGAAATGCGGCGCGGTCCGCAGCGCAGATCGAGGACGTGCCATTCGCCGAGGCGACGCGGACGCGTTACCTGAATTACGCGCTTTCGGTGATCACGTCGCGCGCGCTGCCGGATTTACGCGACGGCCTCAAGCCGGTGCAGCGGCGCATCTTATATGCAATGTGGCACGACTTGCACGTCACGGCGGACAGCCGCCATATCAAGTGCGCAGCGGTCGTTGGCGAGGTGATGAAGACGTATCACCCACACGGCGATCAATCGATCTATGATGCTCTCGTGCGAATGGCGCAGCCGTTCAGCGTGAGGGAAACGCTGATCGACGGTTACGGGAACTTCGGGTCGATCGACGGCGATCCGCCCGCGGCATTTCGGTACACAGAATGCCGGTTGACGCCGATTGCGCAGACGCTCTTGAGCGAGCTGCGAGAGCAGACCGTCAACTTCCGGCCCAACTATGCCTCGACGGCCGAGGAACCGATTGTCCTGCCGGCGCAGTACCCAAACTTGCTGGTGAATGGCGTGGCGGGGATTGCGGTCGGGATGGCGACCAACATTCCGCCGCACAATCTGAAGGAAGTCATCAACGCACTGATCGCGTTACTGGACAATCGCGAGCTGCCGCTGGAGCGGATCCTGAAGTCGATCCACGGGCCCGATTTCCCGACGGGTGGCGTCATTTTGAACTCGGCGGAGGAGATCCGGCAGATCTACACCACGGGGCAGGGGACGATCAAGCTGCGCGGGCAGTACGAGCCGCATCCCGACCGGCCGGGGGCGATTCTGGTGACGTCGATTCCGTATGGGATCGAAAAGGACGCGCTGGTCGAGCGGATCGGGGAGCTGATCGCGAAGGGGCAGGTGCCGCAGCTCACGAACGTCAAAGACCTGAGCACCGACGACGTGCGGATCTTGCTGGAGCTGAAGCCCGGCGCCAATGCCGATGCGGCACTTGCGTACCTGTACAAGAACTCGCCGCTGCAGATCAATTACAGCATCAATCTCACGTGCTTGCTGCCGGCTGATGGAGCGGAGGTCGCGGTTCCCGCCCGGCTGGATTTGAAGACAATCCTCCAGCACTTCCTCGACTTCCGTCTGGAGATCGTCACGCGACGGCTGCAGTATGAGCTGCGGAACCTGCTCGAGCGGATTCATATCCTCGAAGGCTTCGCGATTGTCTTCAAGAATCTGGACGAAGCGATTGCGATCATCCGTGCGAGCGAGGGGAAGGCGGACGCCGCTCCCAAGTTGATGGCGAGGTTCGAGCTCACGGCGATACAGGCCGACGCGATTCTCGAGACCAAGCTCTACCGGCTGGGCAAGCTCGAGATCCGCGACATCATGAACGAGCTGGCGGCAAAGCGCAAACGGGCGAAGGAGATCCAGCAGCTTCTCAAGGACGAGCCGGCCCGGTGGGAGATGATCCGGGGCGAACTGAAGCAGATCGCGCAGACGTTTGGATCTCCGCGGCGGACGAGGATCGAGGTGCCCAAGGCACCGATGGAGTTCCGCGAGGAGGATTACATTGTCGACGAGGATTCGTGGGTGATCGTGACGCGAGACGGCTGGGTGAAGCGGCAGAAGTCATTCACGGACGTGGCGAGCATACGGGTTCGCGATGACGACCGGGTGGGCTGGGCGTATCGGGCCCGCGCGCGGCAAACGCTCACGTTCTTCACGGACCGCGGGATTGCGTACACGATGCGGGTGAACGACATCCCGATGACGACGGGGCATGGCGACCCGATCCAGAAGCAGTTTGCGTTCGAGGATCAGGAGCACATCGTCAGCGTGGTTTGCCACGACCCGAGGTGTCTGCCGGAGTGGAACAAGCATCCGCAAGTGGCGCCACGATATGTCCAGCGAATGCTTGGAGGAGGTATCGACGACGACGATACGGAAGCCGGTGAGCACGAGCAAGGGCGTAATGGCAACGGCGCGGCGGGTCCAGCGGCACTGCCGCCGCCGCCGTATGCGATTGCGCTTTCGGCCGGTGGGAAGGTGCTCAGGATGGCGCTACAGCCGCTGGCGGCAGTCTCGACTCGCAAGGGGCGCCTGGTGATGCGGCTCGATCCGGGGTTCAAGGGCGACCTGGTTGTGGGCGTGGAGGCAACCGACGGCTCGGAGAACGTGTGCCTGGCGACCCGGGCGGCGCGGGTGCTGATCTTCCCGGTGACGGAGGCGAATATCGTCGGGGGCGCGGCGCGGGGCGTGACAGCGATCCGACTGGACTCGAAGGATCGAGTGCTGGGCTTCATGCTGGCGAACAAGAAGCGCGAGGGGTTGACGGTGCGCACGAATCGGGGCGGCATCCAGATCGTGCGGGCGACCAAGTACCCGGTGACCGGAAGAGGCGGCAAGGGCTACGCCATCCTGCAGCGAGGGTCGCTGGATTCGGTGGTTCCCGCCGAGGCCGAGCCGGTGCCGAGCCTGGAGGAGATTGGCGAGGGCGGGGCAGGGCGGAACGGGACGGGGGAGCACGGGGAACAGCATTCGTCGGGTAGAAACGACGTGGATGACTAGTATGCGATGACCGGGATTGCATTTTTACAGACGCATTTTATTCTAAACTATTATTAATTTATCGATCATTCTAATATGAATATCAAGCTCAGTCCGTCGACAGACGACGGCATTCAGAATCGGCAATATAGTTATAATAGGCATCTGGAGCTTGGAGATGGCGAATCCGGGGTACTTGTATCGAGGGACGACGGTAGGTTGGGCCGGCAGCAAGATGTTACAGGACGAGAATATAACATGCACTAGTACCGACCCACTCGTAGCCACCTTCTTCGCCATCGAGTGTCGCAATCACGGTCGGGCGGTGATCTTGGCGGCTCGAAGGGAATTATTCAGGGAGCTGCACGATTCCCAGAATTATTTTTCAGTGATTGAAGCTGCCGTCGACTTGCAGATTGGGCCAGCGGAATTCGCCAGGGTGGCAGAGATCGAGTTGGATGTGGAGAGATCGATTGAAATCTTGCATGAACCGGGGATTCGAGACATCTCCGTTCGGTTGGCTGGATAAGACGCTCTTCAGATTGAGATCAGGGAATCTCACGCCGCCGGACTTCGTTTGAGCGTAGAACAGATCAGACTCTTCGACACTCGCATGTTCGAGAGCACGTCATGATCAAAAATGAACTGCAATTCATCGTCGTCGGGGTCGTCCACGGCGTACAATTCACCGCGCTCGGCCGATGTGGTGGAGTTCCGATCCATGTCGGCGACATGTTTGATGCCATCTACCGCCATAAGCATCGACGCTGGCCGGATGAGCTGGGAGACGACTCGGTCCGCGAAGTGGAAAAGCCCGCTGCGATTCGTGTCGTGTGCATCCACGCCTACGAAAGGTCTCTGAAAATGTTGGGGCAAGGCGCGACCGGATCAGTGGCCCTTGAGGGCGATGGGCTTCAGTATCTTGCTCCGGGCTGGATCCTTGGCCGGAGGAGCGAGATCCCGGCGCTCGTGACCCCAGAATCGCATCCAGCCTCTGTTTCATCTTGAATTCTGATTGCAGACCAATTTTGTCACGGAAAAGACCATGTCTACCGGATCTTACACAGCCAAGTCGATCACGGTTCTTGAAGGTCTCGAGGCGGTCAGGCGACGCCCCGGGATGTATATCGGGGGGGTCGACAAGACCGGTTTTCATCACCTGCTGTGGGAGATCGTCGACAACGCAGTCGACGAGGTGATGAACGGCCACGCGACGCGGATCGTGGTGACGCTCCAGTCCGACGGCAAGACGATGTCGGTCTCGGACAACGGGCGGGGCATTCCGGTGGATACGCACCCCAAGACGGGGAAGAGCGCGCTCGAGGTGATCTTCACGACGCTGCACGCGGGCGGGAAGTTTGACAACGATGCTTACAAGGTGGCCGGCGGTCTGCACGGAGTTGGTGCGAGTGTGGTCAACGCGCTGTCGAAGAGTCTGGTTGCGGAGGTGCGCCGGGACGGGCAGACGTACACGCAGAAGTATCGGCGCGGGAAGCCGGCGGGGCCGGTCGAGAAGGGTGAGGCGTCGCGGGGCTCGGGAACGACGGTGACTTACACACCGGACCCCGACATCTTCCCGGACCACACTTATGACCCGGTGCTGATCGCGGAACGGCTGGAAGTGAAGAGCTATCTGAACAAGGGGCTGGTGATCCAGTTCGTCGATCAGAAAAACAGGACGAACGTCGAGTTCCGGCATGACGGCGGCGTGGTTGATTTTCTGGATGCGATCAATCGCGGGCGCAACGACCAGCGGGTGGCTCCGCTGCCGTTTGTGCTCGAGCGGGAAGATGAGGAGAACGGGCTGCGGTGCTACCTCGCGCTCACCTGGACCGAGGCGACTGATGAAGACGTACGATCATTCGTGAATACGATTCCGACACGAGACGGCGGCACGCATGAGCTGGGGATGCTGGCGGCGGTGGGCACGGCGGTGCAGCGCTTCATGGAGACGCACGACCTGGTGAAGAAGGGAATGGAGATCAAGCGGGAGGACATCCGCGAGGGGCTGACGGCGGTGCTGGCGGTGTGCATGCACGAGCCCCAGTTCCAGGGGCAGACCAAGGGAAGGCTGAACAACCCGGAGATCAAGGCGCAGGTGGAGTCGATGACCCGGCCGGCACTTGAGAATTTTCTGCTCAAGAACAAGAGTGTGGGTGACGCGATCGCGGCCCGGGTGATTCAATCCGCGAAGGCGCGGGAGGCGAGCCGGGCGGCTGCTTCGCAGGTGCGGCGGAAGACCGCGATCAGCGGGCGGCTGAACCTTCCGGGCAAGCTGCACGATTGTGACAGCACCAACCCGGATGAGTCGGAGCTGTTCATCGTCGAGGGCGATTCGGCGGGCGGCTCGGCCAAGCAGGGGCGCGACCGCGACATCCAGGCGATTCTGCCGCTCAAGGGGAAGGTATTGAACGCCGAGCAGGCGGGCAAGGCGAAGGTCCTCGACAACAAGGAGCTCACGGACATCATCAGCGCGATCGGGTGCGGCATGGACGACCAGTACGAACCCGGCCGGCTGCGCTACGGCAAGATCATCCTTCTGACCGACGCCGACAGCGACGGCCACCACATCGCGACGCTGTTGCTCACGTTCTTTTATCGGCATGTGCCTGGGCTTTTTACAGATGGCAGGGTCTTCCTGGCATGCCCGCCGCTGTACAAGATCAGTTGGGGCAAGGAGACGCACTGGGCATCGGACGATCAGGCGAGGGACCGGGTGCTTGCGAAGCTGCCGTCGAACGCCAAGCCGAACATCACGAGGTTCAAGGGGCTGGGCGAGATGCCGGCGCAGCTCCTTTTTGAAACGACGCTCGACCCGGCGCGGCGGCGCCTGCTACGGGTGATCATCCCCGATGACGATCGCCCTTACACGGACCGCACGGTCAGCGATTTGATGGGCAAGGATCCCGAGGCGCGCTTCAAGTTCATCATGGAGGAAGCGTATACTGCCAAGGACATCGATATTTGAGTGTGTTGCAACTCTCGGAGAGGCAGAGCGGCGGAATGAAACGATCGGGCGGCCGCGCCGGCTGGGTGATCCTGGTTCTGGCCATTGGAGCCGCGCTCGGTGTGATCTGGGTGGCGTGGGGTGGTCCGGTGCGACGGTGGGTCGCGGATTGGGTGACAACGGAGTCGACCGTTCTCGCCGAGGCCGAGGCGGCATACCGGGCGAACGACTGGCAGCGAACGGCCGACTTGACACGACCGATGCTGAAATCCCGAACCGACAATCCCGACGCGCTGCGACTTTATGCCCGGGCATCGGCGCGGATGAACCACGACACAGCGGCCGCATCCATCTATGCGGGCCGGCTGGGTATCTCGCAGATGGAGCCCGAGGATCTTTTTCTGCTGGGGCTCTTGAACGCGCGGGCCGGCCGGTTCGAGACTGCGCTCGAGCTGTGGGTGGAAGCTGCGCGGAAAGGGGACGACGAGGCCGAGGTTTTCGACAATCTGGCGCGATTGTCGCTTCGGCTGCAGCGATTGGATGAGGCGGCGGACGCGGCCAGGCGTCTGTCGCAGAAGTCCGGCTGGGAAGCGCGCGGATTGTTGTTGCTGGGCGACATCCTGGCAGTGCTCGAGGATCCCAGGGGAAGCGTCGACGCTTTCCGGGCCGCACTGGAGCGCGATCCGGCTGCGGTGGGCGCGCCGCTGCCGCTTTCTCACTATCGGAAGCAGCTTGCTCGCAGCCTGTTGCAGCTTGGGAAGCCGGTGGAGGCGAGAGAGGCGATCAAACCCTTGCGCGCGAGCGCCGGCGGCGACGGCGCGGACGCGCAAGCGGAGTGGCTGCTCAGTCGCGCCTGGCTGCAGGAGGGGAACCTGAAGGAGGCGACGGCTGCACTCTCGCGGGCAGGCTCGTACCGGAGCGAGCATATGCTTGAACCGGAACCGACGCCGTACGTGGGCGAGGCGAGCTGTGTGGCTTGCCATCGCGAGGAAGCGAGCGGCCACGAGCGGAGCCGGCATGCTCGGACGTTTCATCATGGCAAGGGTCTCCTGGATCTGCCGATTCCCAAAGTGCCCCTGGCCGATCCGGACGACCCCAAAGTCACGCACACGGTCGTTCGCGAGAACGACAAGATCAAGGTCGAGACGCATGCCGGCGACAAGATCTATCGATTGATAGTCGAGTATGCCTTCGGGACGAGCGACCAGTATGTGACGATGATCGGCCGAGATGACGAGCGAACGTATCGAGCTTTGAGACTCTCGTCGTATCACACGGCGGACGGCGTTGCATGGGGACCCACGGCCGGTGACGTGCCGAATCTCGGCAAGAACACGCGAGGCGAGCCGATTCACGTGCGCGACGGGGCTGTTCGGTGCCTTTACTGCCACGTCACGTTTTATCGTGACTTCCGAGACCCGGCGCCGGAGCCTCTCGGTCGGGCAGCGGCCGACCGAGGGATCGGTTGCGAGCGATGTCATGGCCCCGGCGGCAACCACGTGAGGGCGATCAAGGGCAACTTCGGGGAGACCGCGATCGTGAACCCCGGGGCGGGGGGTGCGCAAGCGATCGGAAAGGCGTGTGCCGACTGCCATGTTGTCGGATCGGAGGCGGAGATCAAGAAGGCACCTGACGACCCAAGATACGCTCGATCACCGGGGGTTACGCTTTCGTTCAGCCGCTGCTTCACTGACAGCGACGGCGCGATGAGCTGCATGACCTGCCACGACGCGCATCGTGACGACCAAGGGTCTGCGTCGTTCTTCGAGGCGAAATGTTTGAGCTGCCATGGCGCGAAGCCGGGGCCGGAGCAGAAGCTCACCGCCGCGCCGCGCGGTGGAGACCGGATCGTGGGCAAGAAGCCCGTGGTGTGCCCAGTCAATCCGACCACGAAGTGTCTCGAGTGCCACATGCCGAAGGTGCCGATGCCCCTGCTACACAGGGACCTGACCGATCATTACATCCGGGTGCACGATGCCGGCAAGAAGCAATAATGAAATGTCAGGCTAAAGCCTGACCTACTTGATCGCGGACTGTCGAATCAGGTGGATCAGCGAAGATAAGGATGCATGTATACTGATGGCGATGATTGAAGCGGTGAGGCTCACCAAGACATACCGGGTGGCGCAGAAGAAAGCGGGTTTCCGGGGCTCGCTCTCGGGGCTTTTTCGGCGCGAGTATCGCGAGGTGCGGGCTGTCGACGGGATCAGCTTCACGATCGAGCCAGGCGAGATGGTCGCGTTCCTGGGTCCCAACGGGGCGGGAAAGACGACGACGCTCAAGATGCTCTCGGGGCTGGTGTATCCCAGCGGCGGCGAGGCGAAGGTTCTCGGGTTTGTTCCGTGGCAGCGGGCTGATCTGTTCCGGCGGCAGTTTGCGCTGGTCATGGGCCAGAAGAACCAGCTCTGGTGGGACCTGCCGGCGGCGGACAGCTTCGAGCTGCTGCGCGAGATCTACGTGATTCCGCCGGACCAGTTCAAGTCGACGCTCGGAGAGCTGACGGAGCTTCTGGGCGTGGAGAAACTCACCCGGCAGGCGGTGCGTGAGCTTTCGCTAGGCGAGCGGATGAAGATGGAGTTGATCGCGGCCCTACTGCACCGGCCGCGTCTGTTGTTGCTCGACGAGCCCACGATCGGCCTGGATGTGGTGGCCCAGGGGACGATTCAGCGCTGCCTGCGCGACTACCACAAGCGGCGCGGAGTGACAACCCTCCTTACGAGTCATTACATGCGCGATGTCGAGGCGCTGTGCGACCGGGTGCTGGTGATCACGCACGGCACGCTCGTGTACGATGGGCCGCTGGCTCGAATCGTTGAGCAGTTCAGCGCGACGAAGCTGATCAAGCTTCAGTTTGAGGGGCCGGCGCCCGAGGGCCTGGAGGTCTTTGGAGAGCTGGTGCGGCGGGAAGGCCCGTGGGCCGATATCAAGGTGACTCGCAGCGAGGTGCCGCGTGTGCTGGCCGCGATTCTCGACCGGCATTCGGTCGCGGACGTGAGCGTGGAGGAGCCGCCGCTGGAAGAGGTGATCTCCCGCGTATTCGAGGAGGCGCGAAACGCGCATGACGCAGCCTGAATCGCTCGCGGTCGAGCTCGGCGAGGGTTTGCCGAACGGACGTGCGCCGAAAAGGCCGCCGTCTCGTTCGATGACGCGCCAGCGCCGCGCTCGCGGCGGCAGCGGGCGGTCAAGTACTGGGCGATTTTCCGGGTATCGTTCGCCGAGCGAATGACCTACCGCGGCGACTTTCTGCTGGGAACTCTGCTCCGCTTCCTGCCGATGGTGACCACCATCCTGCTGTGGCAGGCGATCTACAAGGGATCGGGAGAAACCGAGCTGGCCGGCTTTGGCGAACACGAGATGATCGCGTATCTGCTGCTGACCAATATCAGCCGGATGTTCTCGAGCATGCCGGGACTGGCAGGGGGGATAGCCAGGGAGATTCGCGAAGGGACGATGAAGCGTTACATGCTCCAGCCGATCGACCTGATCGGCTACCTGCTTGTCTATCGGGTCGCCCACAAGGTGACGTATATCATCGCGTCATTCCTGCCTTACTTCCTGCTTTTCTACCTGTGCAGCGGCTTTTTCGAGCGGTTTCCCGACCTGCCGACGCTCGTAGCCTTCGCCGTATCGCTCGTGCTGTCGTTTCTGGTCGGCTTTTTCTTCGAGGCGTGCGTGGGGATGGTCGGATTCTGGTTCCTCGAAGTCACATCCCTTCTGTATATCGTCATGACTTTGAACTTTTTTATATCGGGGCACATGCTGCCGCTCGATCTGCTGCCGAAGTGGTGGTACAACTTGCTCATGTTGCTTCCTTTTCACTACATGGCCTACTTCCCGGCCGTCGTGTTCCTGGGGAAGGTCAAAGGAATGGACCTGGTTTATTTCCTCGCCGGCGAGCTGGCCTGGATTGTTTTCTTCATGTTGCTGGCGCGGTTTCTGTACCGGCTCGGCCTGCGACGTTACAGCGCGTTTGGAGGCTAGCGCAGTGCGGATCTGGCTGCCTTTGGGAAGGTACCTGCGGCTGCTGGCGAGCCTGGGGCGGTACACCCTTTACCGCGAGATGGCGTTTCGGGGGAACTTCCTGGTCAAGGTGTCGGTCGAGGTGCTCTGGCTGGCGATCATGGTCGCATTCTACCGGACCGTGTTCGCGAGAACGAACACGATTGCCGGCTGGACCGAACCGCAATACTTCTTTTTCGTCGGGTGTTTCTTTGCGATAAACGGCATCATCGAGATGTTTTTCCTGGATAACTGCAACGAGTTCGCCGAGCTGGTGCGAACCGGCGATCTCGACGGGTTGCTGGTCAAACCGATCGATGAGCAGTTTTTGATCACATGTCGCCGCATTGATTGGGGAACCGCACCCAACGTCTTGATGGGGGGCGCCGTGATGGGGATTGCGCTCTATCAGATGGGCTGGCCGTTCGATCTCTTGCGCGTGCTGACCTTTCTGCTCACGGTCGCGTGTGGCACGGCGATCGCCTACAGTTTCATGTTGTTCTTGACTTCGGTTTCGGTATGGATGGTCAGGAATCAGAGCTTGATGGAGATGTGGTGGCTGTTTTCCAGCGTGGCGCGGTACCCGCGCGAGATATTTGCCGGGCGCTGGGCCGACCTGGGGACGTTTTTCACGTACTGCATGCCGATCCTGGTGGTCGTCAACGTGCCGGCGAACGCGATGGTGCGGATGCTGGACGGTCGGGCCGTGGGCGTCACGGTCACGGCGGCCGCCGTGTTGCTCTGGCTGAGCCGACGCTTCTTTCAGTATGCACTTCGTTCTTATCGGAGCGCGAGCAGTTAAACAAACGTATTCAACCGCTGATCCCCTGAGCTCCTGGCAGAATTGTGTAGACGGCATCCGCGCCGGGCTGGTTTCCCGTGTTGCCATCCAGGGGCACACCGGAGGAGCTGGCGATGCCGGTCGGCCCGGCGGCGATCAGCACGAGCTGGCCGCCAGCCGTGAAACGCGGCTTGCCGGAGAAGGTCAGCTTCACGACGTGCGCCGCGGCCTTGTAAGCGACGTGCAGCCGCACGGGTTTGATCGCCTTCGCCCGGCCGCCGGCCATGCTTGCCTGAACCACGCTGTAATTGGAGGAATTGCCGGCCGTCGCCGGGTCAAGTGCGGAGCTGAATGTGAGCACAACGCCGGCGACATAACGTTGCTTTCCCTTGCCGGCGAACACGAGTTGCTCGCCGAGCACGACAGGCGCAGCGGGGGCCGCGGCACGCGGGTGGATGGGAGACGAGCCTGTCGGACCGGTGACATCGATCGTACCGATGGTGGCCTGTGTGGCGCCTGCACTCTCGACCTGGATCTGGAAATTACCTTGATGCGCGAAGGAAAGGCCACTGAACGAGGCGATGCCATTGGAGGCCGTGACGGTGGTCGTTCCAACGAGTGTGCCGGTGCTTGGTGCACCGGGGAGCACCAGGTCGACGCTGCCGTCATAACCGGTATCAACGCCGCCCCCCGAGAGAAACTCGACGGCGACGGTCAAGCCGAAGGTATCGCCAAGCTTCATGTCGAGCGGAGGAGAGCTGGTCACGACGATCTGCAGGCTGGGAGCAATCGTGGCGACTCTTCCGGAATTCAGCTCGGCGAACCAGATCGATCCGTCGCTCGCGGCGGCGATCCCACGCGGACCGGACACTGCGGCCGGCGTGGCATATTCGGTGATTGCCCCGGTCGAGGGGTCGAGCATCGCCACCTGATTCGTCTTGCTCTGTGTGAACCAGAGGTTGCCCACAGCGTCAGATGTGATCTCCGTCGGCTCGGTGTTCGACGTGGGGATCATGATGGGATTCAAGAAAGCAGAATCATGCACGCTATAAACGCCGATCTGGTTGCCGGAGTACTCGGTGAAATAAAGGTTGCCGTCGGGGCCCGTCGTGATCCCGTATGGTTGCGCCGCGGCCGTTGGCAGCGGGTGTTCCGCAAACGTGTGACTGGTCGTATCGAAACTCGCGATCTGGTTGCCCTGGCTCTCCGTGAACCAGATGTTGCCATCGGAGCCGAGTGTGATCCCCTCCGGGACCGAGTTCATGGTCGGGATGGGGTATTCGGTAATTTTGCCGGACTGGGTGTCGATCGACCCGATCTGGTTCCCGGACCATTCGGTGAACCAGACCGTGTCATCCGGACCGGCTGCGATTCCGAACGGCATTGCGTTCACGTTTGGAAGGGAATACTCGGTGATCTTGTCGGTGATCGGGTTGATCATGCCGATCTGGCCGACGTTGAATTCGGTGAACCACAAGTTGCCGTCGGGACCAAGAGCAATCCGGAAAGGCTCGGCATTCGGAGTGGGAATCGGGAATTCCGAAATCGCGTGGCTTACGGAGTTGATCGTCCCTATCTTGTCGGCGCCAAACTCCGTGAACCAGATGCTATCTCCTGGACCCGCAGTCATCCCGTCAGGAGAGGCGCCGGTACCGCTAGGGACGCGAAACTCACTGACCGCGGAGAGCAAGCAGCGCGGCTCGAGACCGTCAAGGCAGGGCCGATTCCGTCGCCTGCCGCTCGTGGCCGATCTTCGGTCACTTCCCACGAAGCACCCCGCAATCGATCCGGTCCGATGGCGTCGTTTCATGGTGTTGCCCTCGTGCGGAACCACATGGGCCGTCCGAAGCGCTGATCTTATTCGAATGCGCGGCCATGCGCGATCGCAGAGCATTCCGATACGGCCGATGCGGGGTCGACCGCATGGTGCCTGATGCCATTCGCCACGTGGTCTTTAGGACCACCCACGCAGGATCGCGTTCGTGTCTGTTCGCGTTGGAAAGGTTCTGGTTGGGTAGATCATACCACAGTCATTGCCGTACGCCAGCGGGTAGGAGTGATTTTCCTTGTCGGTTAAAATGGTTGTCACGCTTCCGTTTCCGGCTTCGGATCGAGACCGGGGAAGGATTCATGTGGTGCAGTGGTTCAATTCGAGTCCCGCGAGTCGCGGGCATGTGGGTGGCTTTCGTCGGGCGCCATCACGAACCAAGGCGAGGCATATCGTCGTGACCCCCGGACCGGACGCGCTCGAGAGCATATTGAAGCGGTGCGGCATCGTGCTGGACGCCGCTGGGGTTGAGCGTTTGTGGCGATATCACCGAATGCTTCGCCAGGCCAACGCCGAGTTAAATCTGACGAGGATCCACAATTTCGAGAACATGGTGCTGAAGCATTACGTCGATAGCCTGCTGGTGCTGCGCTATGTTGACTTGCCGGAACCGCTGATCGATATGGGCTCGGGGCCGGGTTTGCCTGGGATTCCGCTGAAGATCGCCCGGCCTGGCGTTCGGATGATCCTGGCGGAGCCACGCGGTGCACGCGTCGCCTTTCTGCGTGACGTTTGCGAGCGACTGGGCCTTCCTGGCATCGAAGTGTACAGCCGCAAGCTTGGCCCTGATTTTCCCGAGACTGCCGGCGGCGTGATCAGCCGTGCGGTCGGTCCGATACCCGAGACGCTCGATCGCGTCGGCGGTTGGCTGACGGGTGGCGGCAAGGTGATTTTCATGAAGGGACCGCGATGCGATCCGGAAGTTGCCGAGGCGGTGAGCTCGCACGGTGAATTCTTCCGCTTGGCGGCGAACCACGCTTACACAATACCGGGCACAACCCACGACCGGCGGTTGGTGGTCTTTGAGCGTACGGAAAGAGAGCAGGGGAACGGACCTGACTTGCCAGAGCCGAAGCGGGCGGCTCGCGCGGCGCCGGGCGGGTTCACGGGTCGCGTACGGGAAATCCAGAGCGCGTCCAACCCCACTTTCCAGCATTGTCGCGAGATTCTCGGCGGCCGGGGCATCCGCAAGCGCGGTGAGGCAATCTTGAGTGGAGCGCGGATCCGGTCCGAGGTGCTGGCCAGGTTCCGAGACCGGGTGCTGGGCTGGTTGACCGGCCCCGAAGGACCACCCCCGCCGGATGATTCAATCGACTGGCTCCGGTTTGGCGGTTCGCTCTTCAAACAAATTGACGTGGTTGGCACCGATGACGCACTTCTCCTTGTTAGAGTGCCAACGATCGCGCGCTGGTCGGACGACGAGGCATGGCCAGCCGGCTGCACCGTTTTTGTGCCGTTTCAAGATCCGGAGAATGTCGGAGCAGTGATTCGTTCGGCAGCGGCTTTTGGAGCCGCGCGAGTGGTTCTACTCCGTGAGGCAGCTCACCCTTTCCTACCACGGGCGAGCCGGGCGGCAGGGCCCGCGATTTTTCAGGTCACGCTCGAAGCCGGGCCGGCGCTGGCGGAGCTCCGGGTCGAGGGAGCGCCGCTCATCGTCCTTGACCTCACCGGCGATGAGCTCGAACGCGAGCCGTTCCCCGAGCGGTTTGGGCTGATCGCCGGCGCGGAGGGTCCGGGGCTACCTGAGGCATTGCGGCGACTGAAGCGCCGGCGGATCCCGATCGCTCCCGGTGTCGAATCTCTCAACGCCGCGACCGCCGCCGCGATTGCGCTTTACACGTGGGCGAGGGGCCGTGTCAGGTCGTGACCTGGTCGATCGGATCGCATGTCCCGCGCTCAAGTGCCCGTGCTCCATCTTGCGGGCAACAGCCGCGGTTGACATGATCGCCTGGGAAGCAATCATTCAAGAACGGGAGACAGACAGATGGCGGCCGAACTCAAACTGAACCAACCCTGGATGGTCGCGGTCTGGCCCGGCATGGGACATGTCGCGATCAGCGCGGGCTACTACCTCATGACGAAGCTCGAGATGCACATCTTGACGGAATTTCCGGCGCACGAGTTGTTCGATGTCGAGCACGTCGAGGTGAAGGATGGATTGATCAGCACCGGACGCCTGCCGCGGAGCCGGTTCTTTGTCTGGACCGACCCCAAGGGCCGGCGGGATGTGGTGCTGTTCATCGGTGACGCGCAGCCCTCGAAGGGTCGCTACGCGTTCTGCCACAGGCTGATCGAGTTTGCGAAAAAGATCGGCGTCGCGCGGGTTTATACATTTGCAGCGATGGCCACCGAGATGGAGCATGAAGCGGATTCGCGGGTCTTCGCCGCCGCCACGGACGTCGAAACCTTGAACGAATTCAAGCAGGTGGATCTCCACGTTCTGGACGACGGCAACATCGGAGGTCTCAACGGAATCCTGCTGGGCGTCGCGGCCGAGCACGGGCTGCGGGGCGGATGTCTGCTGGGTGAGATGCCCCACATCTTCGCCCAGCTCCCGTACCCCAAAGCGTCGCTGGCTGTGCTGACTGTGTTCAGAGCTATCGCGCAGATCGATATCGACCTGACCGAGCTTGCGACCCAAGCGAACGAGATGAACGAGAAGCTCGGCGAGCTGCTCTCACAGATGCAGCAAGCCATGCGGCAGGGCGGGCAAGCCGAGGAAGAAAGAGACGAGACGAGCGAGGCAATCCGGCGGGAAGCTGCCGAGGGAGATGAGCCCAGCAGCGAGGATCGCGAACGAATCGAGCGACTGTTCGAGCAAGCCATCCTGGATCGCTCGAGCGCCTACGAGCTGAAGCGAGAACTGGATCGCCTTGAAGTCTACCGTGAGTACGAGGACCGCTTTCTTGACCTGTTCAAGAAGAAGGAATAAGGCGGTCGACCGGTGTCGAGGCCGCGCGGAGCCGGCATGCCGCGGAAGATCGCCGTCGCCATGGTTCCGGTTCCGGCCCGACTGCGTACTTTCGAGCGCGCGATCGCACCATTCTCGCCACGTTTGCGCAAGAATGCGCATGTCACGCCTTGCGGGCCTCGTGAACGATGTGAGGAAGCTCGGGAAGAATGATCTTCCGCATCGCCAACTCCACCGCCGCACGCGAGCCAGGCATCACCAGGATCACAAGTTTGTCCATCAGACCGCCCAGAGCCCGGCTGAGAAGGCACGCCGGACCGATTTCCGCGAAGCTCAGCATCCGGAATAGTTCGCCGTAGCCCGGCAGCGGCTTCGTCAACAGCGCCGAAACGGTTTCAAATGTCTGATCTCGCGGGCTGATTCCCGTCCCACCCGTGACCAACACAGCGTGGAGATCATCGCGGCCATGCAAATTGAGGAATTGCGCTGTCATCTGCACCGGCTCATCGCGCACGATCTCCCGGCTGACCACGCGATGGCCAGCTTCCGTGGCCAGAGCGGCGATCAACGCTCCGGAGGCATCAGTTTCCAGGGTGCGCGTATCAGAAACGGTCAAGACAGCGAGATTCAACGAACCGCTGCCGGCCGCGCGATGCTCCAGTACAGATTGCCCCACAGTTCTTGCTCCCGAAACCCTCAATCGCAAGGACGATCCATTTTGCCCAGTCTTACATTTTGCAGAGAAATGGGCGAGTCGATTGTCGCCGGAAGCGCCGATCATTTAGAATACAGGCGTTGTCGTATTGATCCAGCCGAAGATGATGCGTCGCAGAATCGTCTACTTCTCGAATCGAATCATCTTGCCTGATGCCGGCTGCGCAAGCGGCCTGGGAGAAGTATCATGCTCGCAGCCTGCAGGGCCTCGCGGTGCATTGTGAGCTTCCTGGTCTGCGGATCGTTCGTGATCGGGGTGGCCTCGGCAATCGCCGTGGGTCTTATCCCGCGTGTGCTCCATGCAGACACAATCACGCTCAGGGGCGGCGGGCAGGTCGAGGGCAAGGTGGTGCCGGACCCGAAGGACAAGGATAAAGTGCAGGTTTGGCTGCTCAAGGGCCGCAAACCACTTTCGATGAAGAAGGTGCAAATCCTCGAGGTCGTTACCAAACCCACAGCGCTCGACTCGTACTTCGACAAAAAAAAGAAGGCTGCAGAGACCGCGCAGGGTCAGTTTGATCTGGGCATTTGGTGTGAGCAGAACAAGCTCGCCGATCTGGCGAAGCTCCATTTCGAGGCGGCGCTCGCGATTGACAAGTCGTTCGGGCCCGCCCACAAGAAGCTCGGGCATTTTTATCACGGCGGCTATTGGGTTACTCGTGACGAATTGAATGCAATCCAGGGCCTAGTCAAGTACAAGGGCCGCTGGGTCTCGGCCGAAGAGCGCAGCCAGCGCGAGGCCGACGACAAGCTGCTCGCCACGAAGCACGAGTGGGTGCAACGAATCAAGATGCTCCGACAGTCCATCGTGAGCAGCTCGACCGACCGCAGGCGGGAAGCCGAATCGCAGTTGATGGCAATCCGCCAGGCTGAGGCGGTCGCGGCGCTTCTTTACGTGCTCGGTAACGACGAAGAGCCAATGCGAATACTCCTTTCCCAGGTGCTCTCGGTCATTCCCGAAGAGGCGGCGACCCTCGGACTGGTCAAGCAGATCCTGGCTGAACCGATCCCGACCCTGCGTGCGATCATCTACGAAAAACTCAAGGAGCGCGATCACTCGACCGTCGTACGGTCGCTTGTCCGGGCACTGGGGTCCGACCAAATCATGGTCGTCAATCGCGCCGCCTGGACCCTGAACAACCTGGGTGCCGAGGAAGCCGTTCCCGCACTGATTCGATCGCTTCTGAGCTACGAGCAGCGGATCGTCATGGTCCCTCCAAACAACAATAACGCCCCCGGCATCGGGGGCACGCCACTGGTCCCGATCGGTGTGAACAACGGCGGCGCTGCGTTCATGACGCCGCCGGCCGTCGCGCCGGGGGTCGTCGCCTTTGGCACCGTATCGACACCGGCGTACGCAATTCCTGGCCAGGTGTTTAATGTTGGTGCCCCGATCAACACCCAGCCCGAGCCGCGAGTGGTCACCTTCACTTATCGGAACACGGAGGTTCTCGCGGCGCTGCAAAAGCTGACCGGTCAGGATTTTGATTATAACATCCCTGCCTGGCGCGAGTGGATGAGTCGGGAATACAATCCAACTCCCACCAAGGCGTCGCGCAAAGTTCCCCAGCCCTGAACGAGCCGGCTTGTCTCCCTGGGTGTTTCCACCGGCTCATTCGGCCTGCTCCTCCGACCCAAGACCGCGACTTTGACTGACCCCGCACACGGTGACGATCGGGAACGGCGCAGCTCTGGCGCGAGCCGTGCGCCTCGAACTGGAATCGCTTGCTCGCGCTGGGATCGATCGCATTCCAGGCAGAACAGAGCCATTAAGCCCGGTTCGCAGGCCCGACACGGCTGCGGGAAGCGACGAACGCCGAGCCGCGAGAACAGCCACGGCGGAAGGTCGCGGAGCCGAGCGCACCGATCCGCCACCGCCGCCCGCCTCTCGGGAACCAGTTCTTCCGGCCGTTCCCGAGCACAGCTCGGTGGCCCCGGCTCGCCCGGTTCGCGAGGCTCAGCTTCCAGCCGCCGCGCCCCCGAGCTCGCTGCTGGGCCCGCTCTTCAAGGAGCCGGGGTTCGACACTCCGCCCGTCCCGCCTGCCGACCGACCGGCCTTGCTCGCTTCGCTGGCATCGGTCGTGGCGGGATGCCGCAAGTGCGCGTACCTGGCGGAGACCCGGACACAGACGGTCTTCGGCACCGGCCCGGCCCAGACGCGGCTGATGTTCATCGGCGAGGCGCCGGGCGCCGACGAGGATCGTCAGGGCAAGCCGTTCGTCGGGCGTGCCGGCCAGCTCTTGACCGACATGATCACCAAAGGCATGGGCCTCTCCCGCGACGACGTCTTCATCGCCAACGTCCTCAAGTGTCGCCCGCCCGAAAACCGCACGCCCACGCTGGAAGAAAGCGACAATTGCATCGGATACCTGGAACAACAGATCGCCATCATCCGGCCCGAGTTTATCTGTCTGCTCGGCAAAGTGGCGCTTCAAGGGCTCTTGAAGAGCGACTCATCGATGGGCCGGGCCCGCGGCAAATGGTACTACTACAAGGGTATCCCCACGATCGTGACATATCACCCGTCTTATCTGCTTCGAAAACCCGACGCAAAGCGAGAGGTGTGGGAAGATCTCCAGATGCTCATGAAAGAGATGGGGTTGAAGCTGCCGGAACGAAAACCCCGTGTCGAGGAATAACGCCGATTATCGGATGAAGACCCAACCGACCAGCAGTGCAAGCGCCACGATCAGGAGCGCAGCCACTAACTGCCAGGTTTGCCGCGAAGATGCGTCATCGATACTCTCTTCGCGATCGTCGCTTGGCCTACGGCTCCTCACAAAAACGCTCGAGAGAACCTCCGATCTCGGTTCTGCTGAATCGTCCTTCGATCGTCCAATCTGATAAGTTGCCTCTCTCTCTCTCGTGTCCTCCTCTCGATCGTCGAAGACCATCAGTGGTCGAGATTTCTTGCGCCGGCTGGATTTCCGGCATTCCTCAAGGGCCACGGCGACCGCCGCCATGGTTTGCGGCCGATCTGCGGGCGACTTCGCCAGGAGCGATCGAAATGCGGCATCAAGCGCTTCGGGAACGTCGTGACGCGACGCAAACAGCGAGGGGATCGGCCGCTCGCGATGGCCGAGCAACCGCTCCATGAAGGTCTGCCCGCCGAACGGGGCCTTGCCGGTCAGGAGATAGTGCAGCGTGCAGCCAAGCGAGTAAATGTCGGATCGGTTGTCGGCCAGCCGGGGGTCATACGCCTGCTCGGGCGACACGTAGTCCACCGTCCCCACAAACGACCCGCTGACCGTCAAATCGAGCTCGGACCCGCCCGCGGCGGCGATCGGGTCTTGTTGGCTCACCCGCGCCAGCCCGAGGTCGAGCACCTTGACCGTCCCCGTCGGATCGAGCAGCAGATTCGCGGGCTTGATATCTCGATGCACAATGCCGTGATCATGTGCTTCTTGCAGACCCCGAGTCGCCTGGATGATGCAATCGATTGCTTGCTCGACCGAGAGCGGCCCCTTCTCTTTGACGGTCCGGGACAGGTCCCGCCCTTCGACGAACTCCATCACCAGAAAGAGCAAGCCGTGCGTTTCACCTGCGTCGATCGCGGCAACGATATTGCGATGGCGGAACTTGGCGGCCGCCGCCGCCTCACGGCGAAAGCGGATCACGGCAGCTCGATCCCGGCTGAAGGACGGGGGTAGTAACTTGAGGGCAACGATCCGCGCGAGCTGCCGGTGCCGCGCCTTGAAAACGAGCCCCATCCCCCCGGAGCCGATCTTGTCCAGCACGATGTACTCGCCGATCGACAACCCCTTCGTCTTACCCTGCCGTATGGCGGCGGCCTGATAAGGCGTGAGCTTGCCGAGCCGGATCAGCTCGGCGGCGAATGGGTCCACTCGCCGGCCTTGTAAATCCGGCGCCAGACCGCGCCGACAGCGCACGGATCTCGGGCTCCGCCACCAAGCGCGTCTTGATCAAGACCTCGACAAACCGGTCGATGTCGTCGCCGATCGCCGGTTCCGTGCGGGCCGGCGCGGTCGCTCCGTACGACTCAACCTGCTGCGGCTCGACCCGTTCCGTGTCCGAGTTGTCCCAGGTGTACTCGGAAAGGTCGCTCGGCGGCGGCTCGGCTAGCTCACCTTCGATCGGATCGCGGCGCGGTGAGTCGGAGGGCGACATCCGGGCGATCCCTTTCGAATGCAGGTCCGAGAAACGGTAGATCCATTATCCGGCCACTCAGCTTCCTTTGCGACCCCTCGGTTTCTTCGGCGTCGCACTTTGCTCGCGCTTGAGCCGCGCGGCAACGCGTTGTGACTCGATCAAATTGTCGATGTCAAGTAAATCCTGGGGCCTCGAGAGCGATCTCTTGTTTGCGATCAGATCGGTGAGAGAGATGAAGTTAGCACGCGTTCCTCCGAACTCTGTGCTCACCCGGTTTGCCCAAGCGTCGGCAAATCGGACACCCTCAATCGACATCAAGATGTCCACTCGCGCCGGCGGCCGTCCCATCTGGTAGAAGAAGCCTTCCTTCGCAAAATCCGAATCCGTCAGCCCTGCGAGCGGTGCGCCGAATTCGCCCAAGGCTTTGAATACCGCGCGGGCGTTCTTGGCAGAAGGCTCGATCCAGACGTCAAGATCCTTGGTGTAACGCGGCTCAGTGTACTTCATCACGGCGTGCCCGCCGACGATGAGGTACCGGACCCGGCAGCTTCTGAAAAGCTTCTACAGATCGCTGAAGTCGGAGTTCATCCGGATTCCTGCCCGACTCGCGCCAGTAAGTCTCGACCAGCTCCCAGGCGGCCCGGAAGATCGCAGCATCCCCTTGTCGTTGCCAGTATTCAATGTCAAACGACCGATCCATTTCGCGGATCGGCCCGTACCGTTCCATCACCTTTTCGCGACTTTTCACTTACCGCCCCTTGGCCGCGACGGCCTCCCTTGCGGCTTTGGCTACGTTGGCTGCGGTCAGACCATACTTCTCGATCAATGCGTCCGGTGACCCGCTTTCACCGAACTGGTCGCCCAGGTTGACGAAGCGGATCGGAACCGGCTGGATCGCCGCCAGCGTCATGGCGACGGCGCTCCCCAGCCCGCCGTGAGCCAGGTGCTCCTCGGCCACAACCAGCGCCCCGGTCTGCTTGGCTGCCGCCGCGAGCGCGGCCGAATCGATCGGCTTGACGGTGTGCATATCGAGCACGCGGGCCTGGATGCCTTCGCCCGCGAGAACCTCGGCCGCATCGAGCGCAGGCGCAACCAGAAGACCGTTGGCCACGATCGTCACGTCGGCCCCGTCGCGTAGCGGGATCGCCTTGCCGATCTCGAACTTCATCGGGCTCTTCGTGTAGATCTTGGGCACTTCAGGCCGCCCCACCCGCAGATACACCGGCCCCTTGTGCTCGAGCATCGCCGCGGTCGCCGCTTTCGCGGATTCTTCGTCGGCCGGAACCATCACGACAAAACCGGGAAGCGAGCACGCTAGCGCAACGTCTTCGATCCCCATCTGCGAAGCACCGTCCTCGCCGATCGAGATCCCGGCATGGCTTCCCACGACCTTGACGTTCAAGCCCGGGTAGGCCACCGACATGCGAAGCTGGTCATACGCATTGCACGTGATGAACGCCGCGAAGCTGGCGATCACGCTCGTCTTTCCCGCCGAAGCCAGCCCGGCCGCGACGCCGACCAGGTTGCTCTCCGCAATCCCGATGTTGAAAAATCGGTCGGGAAACTTCTTGCCGAACCACTCGGTGCGGGTCGAGTTTCCGACGTCGGCGTCCACCACGACGACATCGAGATGATCGGACCCAAGAGCCTCGAGAGCCCGCCCAAACGCGTCGCGCGTCGCCTTGCCCAGCTCTCGTTTCGTCGTCACCGCGGAAGAAGCGCCGGCCATGAGCATTCACCTTTCTTGATTCGATTCACTCACCGCCCGAAGCCACTTCGGCGAGGGCCTCAGCCAGGTGTTTTTCCGGCACCGGTTTTCCGTGGAAGTTCGTGTCGCCCAGCTTGCGCAGGAGGTTGAGGATTCCCTGCCCCTTATGGGTGAGGCTCACGATGCAGCTCGGCTGGCCCTCCACCGCGTGGGCACGCTCGAGAGCCTTCAGCACCTCCCTGATGTCGTTGCCATTGATGACCTGCGTCTTCCAGCCGAACGCCGTGAACTTGCCGTCGACGGGGTCCATGTTGAGAACTTCCTCGGCTGGCCCCGTCTGCTGGAAGTGGTTTCGGTCGACGATGAGGGTCAGATTGTCAAGCTTGTACTTGACCGCCGCGGCGGCGGCTTCCCAGTTCTGGCCCTCGCCAAGCTCACCGTCACCGGTCATCACGTAAGTATGGTAGCTCTTCTTGTCCACTCGGGCGGCCAAAGCATGGCCGATTCCAATCGACAGCCCCTGGCCCAGCGAGCCGGTCGAAGCCTCGACCCCAGCCAGCCGCTTCATGTTCGGGTGCCCTTCGAGCGGGCTGCCCAGCTTTCGCAGCGTCATGATCTGGTCGTGGGGGAAATAGCCCGCCTGGCCGAGCGCAGCGTAGAGCACCGGGGCGGCGTGCCCCTTCGACAGGATGAAACGATCGCGTTCCGGCCAGTGCGGCTTCTTGGGGTCATGATTGAGGAAACCGCCGAAATACAGGGCCGTCACGACTTCGGTCGCCGACAGCGAGCTGCTGGGATGGCCCGATCCCGCTTCCGTCGTCATCCGCAGAATATCCTGCCGGATCGACTTGCGCGTTCGAGCAGGGCGTTGATGTTCTCGGCCACGAGTGAATTCTCCTCTTTCGGACGGACCACCGAAGAATGATCAGGCCCGATTTCGGCCCGGCGGGCCCCAGACGATTGCCAAACCTTCAGCTTCTCATAACATTTACAATCGACGCGGTTTTCAATGTATGTCGAATTCCAAACTTAACGGTTCCAAGGGCGACCGGGCAAGGGGGTCGTGCCCTTTGATCCTCGCTCAGACCAGCATGCGGGATTGACGGCTGCAATTGTGCGTCGCGCGGACCAAGAGGCCCATGCCGTCAGTTCCGCGCCGCCGCGGTGCTAGTACAGACCGGTATCGAATCCTCCACCCCGGCTTTGGCTCCTGGCGGCCGGAGTACGACGAGCGCGATTCTGAATCGGCTACTCAATGCTCCCCCAATCAATGCAACAACCAACATCGACGACCGCCCGATGTTATACGACCGCGCCACGTCCTCCGCGTGTTATCGCCGCTCAGTTACAATAACCCAGACCAGCCACGCACCGCGATAGGGGTTGTGCAATGGACCCGAATCGTCGTGATCTCCTCTCACCTCCAGGAATTCTCGTGACGGAAATCCGCGAAGCCGTTAATACAGAGACGGCGCTAAATCACTGAGGAGAACTGCAGATATGCTGGGCTACCAATCGAGCCACGACGCTCCGCAAGCGCACCGGCTGTTTGTTCAAGTCCTGATGGCCGTCGCATCGTTCACGGTTGGAACCGGGTACAGCGTCTGGCCCGCACCTGCCGCCACATTCGCGGAGGCTTGTGCTGTTCGGTCATCGGCAACAGACGCGTTTCAGGAAAAGCCCGCGCAGGCTCCCGACCGTCAAGCGAAAGCGCCCGCTGTCGCCGCCCGGATGACGGGCTCGGTGAAGGTCGACGGGACCGAAGACCCCATCGCCGGCGCCAGATTCCAGATTTCAATCGGCTTTGTCATGGGCGCCGGAAGCCGCGACGAACGAATCGTCGAGACCGACTCGAACGGCCGCTTCACCGTCGAGCTCCCGGAAGGAAACACCCGCGTCTGGTTGAGCGACCCTTCTCCTGGCTATCTCGTACTTTCGGATCAGGAATTAACGGAAGATATCACTGTTCGGCCCAATCAGCCGATCCACCGCGAATACCACGTTCGAAGGGGCACGATCTGGACCGTGCAGTTCACCCGCGGGTCGAAGCAAACCCCGTTTCCGGGATTCGTCACCGCGGTGCCCAGCATGTTCAGTCCCAGGGTCGCCACTCAGGCGCAAGCCGATGATCGCGGGATCGGGCTGCTCACGGTGACGAGGGAAGGCTACGCCGGCGTCCAGGCTCCTGTGAGTCTGACTGACGCTGAGATCGATAGCCCCCAGGTCGTCGATCCCATCCGGCTGGATAGTGGGGTATCGCTCAGCGGCGTCGTGCTCGATCATCTTGGCCGAGTCGTGCCTGGAGCCCGCGTTCAATCGCGCCAGCGTTCGATCCGGGCCGGGTCCACCGGACCTCCCGGGTCGAGCACGACCGACGAGAACGGACGATTCTCCATCCCTGGTCTGCGCCAGGAGTGGTGATGCTCTACGCGTTCCACGAGAAGGTGCGAGCCAGCAACTTCTACCTGGCCGACGGCTCGCCCGAGGCTCGTTCGAATCAAGTTGCCCGAACGGATGAACGCACCTGCTGTCAATCCCGGGGCAGGCCCCGACGAGCCGCTTGCCCTCGGCGCGCCCGCGCCGGAATGGAAGGTAGGCCCCTGGTCCGATCGAGTCCCTCGCAAGATCGCGGACGAGCGTGGAAAAGTTGTGGTCCTCTATCTCTGGGGAATGCCATTCTTGCAGAGCGTCAGCGTGCTGCCGGCCCTCGGCAAGGTTGCTGCCGAATTTAAACCTCGAAACGTCGAGTTTCTCGCAATCCACAGCGCAGAGCCCGATGAAGAAACCACCCGGGAACAGGGCCGCAGAGTGCTTGCCTTCCAGGGCGCGCCGCTGGCGATGGCCGTAGACGAAGCCGGCATACCCGCGCGCCGAGAGGTGCAACCGCCACGCTTTACGGAATCGGAGCGCTTCCCGTCCTCATCGTGATCGATCGCGCCGGCAAGATCGCATTCCGCAGCGATCTATCCGGCCCCGGAAACCTGATCCCAGTCTTCCGAGAAATGGTGCACAGTCCCAAGGACATGAGCGAGCAGCAAGCAAACGAGATCGTTCGACGGACGCTGGCAGATGAGATCACCAAAGCCCTGAATCGATGACTTTACTTTGCAATGAATCGCGGCACAATTACAATGAACTGGACAATCTGGCGGCTCCCAAGAGGACATAACGATGGAGCCGAAGTGTCGTGATCTATTGAACGCGGCGTTAGAGTTGCCGGAGGGCGAACGCGCGATCATTGCCGAGCGGCTGCTCGAAACGCTTTCTCCCGAAGACGCTGACCCGTTCGAAGACGACTTGGTGGGCGAGCTCGATCGGCGATTGGAAGAATCGCGAAACGACCCCTCATCAACGATTTCATGGAACGAACTTTGGGATGAAAGTTAAAGTCCCCGGGGTACAAACATCAAGGCGCGCTTTCATCCCTGCCGGGAGGGCGACCCTCCTGGCGATCCGTGCGAGCGACGGTTCGGACGGCCCTCGCCCCCCGTTCAAGGGAAAACGAAAGGGCGAGAATGACGACCAGGCTCAGCGAGGAATGAACGTGTTTAAAATGCAAGCTGCAATTTCGCCGGCCAAGATCAGAAGCAGCGGCAACGCGACCGTCAACTGAATCACCGACACCGTCCGCTCCCGTCCAGACATCGGCACCCCCCGCCGTCGGCGCCCGTTCGCCCGAATCTCGGTGAGCAACTGCGCCGGCACTACGCCGAACGCCAGCACCAGAAGGGTCAGCATCCCGTCTGTTCGAAGGAACGCCAACAAGAACGCGCAAACCGCAATCAAGATCATCCAGTGTTTGATCCTCGAGAACCCCCCGCCGCACGGCCGAGCCGGGGACACTGCCTCCAGACGACGGGAACGTTTACGCCGGGCGCGACGCCGGCACGACCCGCAATCCAGCGCCCTTCCTCGCCCGTCGCCCCGCATTCCAGGCAGACCTGTGCTTCACGTGGATCGGCCGTGCTTGACCTCGCCTGAAAAGTAAGCGATCCACCGTCCGATCAAAACCCCTCCCACAACCGCATCCGTGACTCAACCTCGACCGCGCGTTAGGGAACGATCGGCTCGGGGCTGCTGTTTCGGCTTCGGAAGTAGCGCAGCGAATAACGGCGCGTTCTCGGCACGCTGAACCGCGACTCCAGCCCGCTCGCTCGCGTCCGGTCGATCCACCGCCGCGCCTCCTCATCCGAGAAGCCGGAAAGCAGCAGTGAGTCATGCAACAGTTGGTACTCCTGCCTCAGCTCCGTGCCGAAGGTCACAGGATCATCCGAGCCGATGCAGACCGAGACCGGCGGCCCGCAGCCAACAGCCTCCCGCGGCGGCCGCAACCGCCAGAGTGGGTGCGACGTCAGATCGTGCAGATCGCCGATCAACAGGTTGGACGTGGGGTTCACTTCAACCACGATTCCTCGACTGGCAACCGCTGCGCAATCCTGCCTGCAGCAAGGCGAGCGAATCCGCCTCCTCCGCAGGGTCGATCCATTCGATTTCCCGCCCGGCGAGGAACACGCTTCGATCGGTCAAGAAATCAACCAGCAGGCTGAATCGCCGGCCACCATGCGGCCCACCCTGAGACTTGCCTGGCATCGGTCCATTCGGAAATCCCGCCCGCGACAGCGCATAGCGATCGAATAAGTCCTCCGCCAGAGCCGCAACCTCGACAGCTTGGAGCACCTTCCCGAAGATCTGCTCGGAGAGCACGTGAATCTCCCGGTTGATCGAATGCAGGCGGTCCGCGCTCACGCCACGCTCGTACTTGCTCGCGACCGTCCACTCCCACGCCAGGTCAAAAAGCCGCTCCTCTCGCGCCAGCGGTACCCTCCCTGCGCTGCGCACCCACGCACGTGGGTCAACCCCCAGCGCCAGTCCGTGGCCGATTCGATCCCCTTCACGCATCCCGAAATGAGCGAGCGCTTCGTCCACCCGCCGCAAACCGGAGAGCAAATGCACGAAGTCCTCGCCGACGTGCACCGTTGTACGCAGTGGAGGAACCAGGATCGTCAACATGCGACGCAGCTCGCGGCAGGCCGAGTCCGCCGCGCGATGCACGTGCCCCAGAATCGGCGCGAGCACCCAGTTCGGCACGCCCAGTTCGTCGGTACAGACATCCACTCCGCGCAGAACCTGCACCGTCATCGGATACTCGCGCAGCGCCCCGGCGAAAGCCCGCGCCTCGGTGCACTTGAGCGAATAGAACCGCGAATAGCGATAGCCTGAAGGGTTGCCAATCATCTCCGGTGCCGGCGGTACATCGCGCGTCAGGCGGTCGGTCTCCACCCGTGCGCCGGGATCTGCATGACTCCAGAGCCAGTCCGCCGCCGGCAGGCCCGACAGCGCTCGGCCCCCGCGGTCCTTCGTGAAGTGCAGGACGACACACGCCTCGAAGTGCCGGTGCTCCTTCCGTTCCTTCTCCTCGAGCTTCGCCGTGGCTCCATCCACATCGTTCAGGAAGCTGATCAGGTCTGATGTCGATCGTGCTGGCGACGTCCGGATCTCCAGTGATTTGAGCCCCATCCCCGCTCCGCTCGTCCTCGCCGCCGACTCGACCTGAAGCCCCACCGACATCGCCGGCTCGCGGCCGTGCCTGATGCGGCCGTAGAACCGGATGAACCATTGCAGCCCGGGCGTCATCGGTCGCTGCACCACGTGCCTGTAGAAGATGCTTCGAATTCGCACTGTCTGCCAGAAAAGCAACTCGAACAAACGGTCCTCTGCTCCGTCTTTCATGCGCGTCAGCCCGGCCGAAACAAACCGCATTTCCGGCGTCGGCTCATACAGCCCGGTTCGCGTAAAGAACGGCGCGATCGGGTCGGCCTCCCCAAAAGAATCGTACTGCTGGCTAGGCCTTGCCGTCGTCACGCGCGTCAGCCGCGAATACAGGTCCTTCCAGGCCGGGAATGTCTCGCTCGCGCCATCGGAAAGCTCGCCACGGCCGAGCTCGGCCAGACCCGTCACCAGCAGCGAATACCCGCTCGGGTCACCCAGCCGGCGCTTCACCGTCAAGCTCAGAAACTCCGCCAACGTCGCTCCCGAGTCGCGGTCGTGAAGATAGGCCGCAAGCACGTACCGCGCCACGGCCCCTCGCACCAACCATTCCGCAAGCCGCGAGCCTTCTTCGAGCGCAGCCCCCGGACTCGAAAACGCGGACGACCGCAGCTCCGGTCGCGCAAGCGCGTGCAGCAGTCCAACCCACAGGTTGGAAAACGGCATGCCGGCACCGAGGTGCAGATGCGTTTCCGCAAACCCGCCGTCGCGCAGCAGCCGGTCCACTGCCGGCGACACGGTCCTCAGCTCGTACGGGCCAAGTGTGTCGTCGAGTGCGGCGATCAACAGATCGCTCGGCAGCGCGAACGACACCCACCGCCATGTTCGCCGCGCTCGTGCAGCCCGCGGCCCCGACCCTCCCGTTCCCAGGTCACCGAGCGCGTCCGGTAATCCGGGCATCGCGGCGTCGCTTTTCGCCTCCAGAAACATCCGCGCAATTCTACGCAGATAATCCCCCATCCTCACCCACCGCTCCCTCCCGCGGCCCGCGAACCAGACCTTGTCCCGAATTCCCACCGCCTCCTCGACCGACACCGCCGGAAACCCACCAAAGATCCGCCGCTCTGCCTCGCGCCAGAGCGTGCTGCTCGGCGGTCCAAGCTCCGCGTCCATCTCCGTGATATGGGTCTCAAATGCGGCCTCCGACGAGAGCGGGAACGCCGCAACCTCGGCGACCATGTGATCGATCGGAATCTGGGCCGTGCGCGAAGTGATCATCCATTACCTACCGGCCGCGGCGGCTGCGCCGCCGCTCCAACCATGTTGCTTGGCGGAGTCAACTCGATTGCGCCTTTTTTCAACTGGATTTTAGCGGCTTCCGGCATCTGCACCGATCCGGCCTCGAGCGCGAATTCCCGCAGTTCGTGTGCTACCAGGACGCTCAGTGTGTCCAGTCGCACCCGAGTAATCTCGGTCGCTTCCCGATCCCAGAACTCCTTGAACGTCGTCGACCTCGCGAACTGTTTGCGGATTTGCGGCCGATTGCCGATCATCTCCGGCATGAGTAGCACCGTGATGTTGCGGAACCACGAAACCGTCGCGTCTTCCGCGCTCGAGGCGGAAACCCTCTCCAGCAGTTTGCCAAGCCGCTGCACCAGCGGATACCACCGAACTGCACCAGCGCCCGTCGTGGTAAGTGCAGATTCCTGCTTGCCCTCCATGACCAGGGCCGCGCAATTGAGCCAGGAATAAATCAAGAAGTCGAGTCGATCGGCGACGGCACCGGCACGCACCGGTTTTGGCTCTTTGAACGTCTTGGCCGCTTCGATCGCTGCGCTCCATAGTCCGAGAAACAAGTCGAATTCCCGGAAGCTCGACCAGTACGGCACCGGCCAGTAAAGTGCGACTCGGGCGGCATAATCCAACCTCCAGTGCGACCACGCCCACCACTGTTCCGAATCGCGTCGGCGCACTGACACCAGCCGGCTCGCGAGCCCGTCGTCTGGCGACAGCGCGGCCAGAGATTGAATCAGCATCACCGATGCCGCGGTTGCGGTTTCCAGAGACGGCATCGCCTCGGGGCCGTTCGTCTCACCGGAGAGTAGTCGCGCCCGCATTTTCCAACCAGTTGCGGGAAAAACCTCGACGAACAGCCGAGCCGGGTTCGCAAGCCCGGACTTGAATCCGTACCCGAAACCCGGCGCCACGGTCGGCTGCGCGCTGAATGCACCCGAGTCGATCCTCGACCCACCGCTCGCGCTCTCCGATATGGCTCGAAGCGCCCGCTCCCGTCCGGCCGGCGTCAGACTCGTGTCCTCAGAGATCATCCCGCGGCAATACGAGCCGATCACACGAAGTACCTTCTGCGCTGGTCCGCGGAACGCGTTCGAGTCCTCATCCACCTGCTTCGTCTACTTTCCCGCCGGCTTCCCCTTCCCGTCGACACCAGCCGCCGGTGCCGTTGACTTGACCGGTCCCTCGAGCGCGACGTCCTGCAACCGCTGCCAGAGATCGGCAACCCGCCGCGGCGCAGCCTCGAGCATACGCGCCGCATGAAACGGGTAGCCGTGTACCAGCTCCTGGCCCTCTGGATTCTCATCGTCAAGCCGCGAGATCAAGCCCTGCGTCATCAGGAACCAGTGGAGGTCCTCTGTCGATGGCCCAGCGTTCCCCTCGCTGTCAATAGACGCCACGGTCTGCACCGGACACGCCTTCATCACGTCGGCCAGAGTCCGCGGTTTCTTGTCTTCCGGAACTTCAATTCCGATGTCACCCCGCGGCCTGAACTTGAGCGCCTCGCTGATTGTCATTCCCTTCAAGTGAATCGATTGGCCGACAGGAATCAGCTTCCTCACCGCGCTCGCGGCCAGTTCGCTGATCCGGCTCTTCACCTCGCCGAGCGTGATCGGCAAAAGTTGAAACCACCCGCCCGACCCGCCGGCGGCCGCAACCTCACCCGCCATCGCCAGGTTGAAAGCCGTCTCGATCATCGCCACGTCGCCCAGCACGATCGCAAACAACCGTGGCACGGAGATGAACCGTAGAATCTGCAGCAATTCCAGACACTTCGCCGGGTTGAGATCGGCGTCATCCACCGGAAGGATGAAGAGCGGTCCAGGAGGCTCCCGCCGGCGGTCGAACCCCTGCGCGGCAAGCCCCTCCAGCACGTCGTTGAAATCACGGCTGAGCGATAACCTCGCCTTTTCCGCCCGGATCACCTCCACCGCGTACGATTCGGCATCGAGCCCGCCCCCGCGCCCCGGAAGATTCCCCTCCCACGCCAGCGCCACTCGTGTTTGCAGCCGCTGAAGATCGAGCAAAGCTCGGTGATAGTCCGGGCCAGGGTCGAGTAGCCCGCGGCTCGCCCGCCCCGGCGCCAACTCATCCCGCCCCCCCACACCGTCGCTCGCGAGATTCAGCCCATCACAGGCGGCGTCGATCCGCGCCAGAATCGCCGCCATCAGATTCCCCGACTTGGGTACCGTCTCCATGTCCAAAGGTTCCAGCCACGCCAGTTGAGGTGCCACCTTTCGGAGCGCTTCCCATGGCGCCTCCCGTGTGCTGCCGAGCGGGTTCTCGGGTATCGCTCGCTTGCACAGCGACCGCACCGTTAGCAACACGGTCGTCTTCCCCGTTCCCCTGTCACCCGAAAGAAAAACCAGCCGGCTCGATCGTGTCCTGTCGAGCGCGAAATCCAGGCCGCCACGGCGAGCGCCGAGCGCACCCGACCTCTGCAGGCTCGCCAGTTCATCTACCGTTCCCGCCAGTAACTCCAGAATCACTGTGACCGCGCTCTGCTGAACGCCGCTCAGGTCATTCCAAGAAAGCCGTCGGGATTCCTGCCTAAGCCCATTCGCCATCGACGTCTTCCCGCTGGCGTCACCTTCGAACATCTCCGACAACGTGCACAGCACGCTTTGCCCAGTCAACTCATTTTACCTATCTCTGCAACCGGGTGCAACCGCGCGGCATTTCCTTCCCGCTGATCGAATGATGAGGTGCCCTCGAACTCGATCGATCGCGCCGATATACTCTAGATTCAGCGGCCATCGCCGAGCCCGTCGGCTTTCCCAAGCAAGTAGCAAATCGAGCGACCAGCCTGACGGACCGGCAATTCCGAAAGCCAGCCTTGCTTGAGTAAAGGGCAATTCAATGTCCGCCAAAGCCCCCGCTGCATCACGATACGATTACATTCGCATCCCAGTGGGGTCCAGCGAGACGGAGGTATTCGTCCAGATCTCTCCCGACTTGAACGAACGAGGTCCGAGCGACGTTCGCGGCTTCAATGAAAAAAGCTTCGGAAAGACGTCGGCCGCGATCGTTGCCCTCTGCCAGGAACTCACCAGTGGCTTTCAGAAAACGCGCATCAGTAGCGCTCGGATCGAGTTCGGTTCTCAACTTCGGCTTTGAAACGGGTGAGCTGCAAATCTTGCTCGTGCATGGTACCGCCGACGCAAGCATCAAAGTGAATGTCGAGTGGCAGCGAAAAACACCGGAGTGAGCGTCAAGTGGCAGCGCTGAACCGGTCCCCGACGGAGCAATCGAGAGTCGCGGATTGTGAAAATTCCAGACATGGTGCCGCGCCATGCGAGCACCCCTCACGAGCGGATGAACCCGTCCCTTCCAGGGTGACGATATCCGCTGCGCCAGGTGATCATACCCCGCGCCCCCACACTGATCACACACATTCACGCGGCAAACCCCCTTTCGGCCGCGATACGCCGCGCAAAAGATCGAGAACCGGCAGTTTTCACCGATTCTCGGCATCCCCCTGTGGCGTAATCACTTACGCGTGTCGAGGCGTTCCGAGGACTTTTGCGAAATACAGCAGGTATTTGCCTTAAACGCCAACTGCTCTGGATCTTACCGCGTGTCGATGTCGTGTCGATGTCGTGTCGAGGCGTGTCGAGGAAGTGGTTGGGTTCGCACCGACCGATCAGTCCGGCCGCTGTTCCAAGGCATCCGCGTCCAGGGCACCCTCAGCGCACGCGCGATAGCGCTTCGTCACAATGCGAATACGACGGCCCTTGTGAGTCCGTCGAAAAATGACGATAACGCCCCGCATTCGAAGTTGTGGTGCGATCCGCCGCAGCTCACCTGTGAACGCCTGCGCGTTTTTTGGCCAGCCGGCCGATCTCGCGATTTTCTTATCCACGTCGCGGGTGAACAATTCGAGCATTTCGGTCGGGCTGCGATCAAAGTCGAGCCAGCGACCCGCAAGCGTCAGCAGGAATGTCCCCAGCGGCGAGCCATCGAGCGATCCCTCGGTCGCCGCGATCCTGTTCTTCTCATAAGCGGACAGAAACGCATTGGGTCGCCAGCCGAGCCCGCGGCCGACGGCAACGCCCCACCGGCGAAGTCGGCCATCCGCGGCATTCGCTCCAGTTTCACGCCGGGCAGCTCGCGCAACCCGTGAGCAACCGCGTCGAGCACGCTGCCCAGGATCAGAGGTTGATCCGCTCGGAACGACGCCCAGAGTTCCTCTTCATGTCGCCGCCGTTTTGTGCTGATCGAGCGCATTTGTACGATGACCGTGCGATCAATCAAATCACTCTTGCGCACGAAATCTTCGATTCCATTCAGGATCACGGGGCGCTGCGCTTGCAGCACGATCCGCTCGTCGTCGGTATACAGAGCGCGTCCCGAAAAGCCCGCGCCAAAGACCAGCCGGCACAGGCTGTCAGAAAGCCAGCCAGGTATGTCGGTGATGTTGTCGTAAGCCAGCAGCCATCCGTTCCGCGCCGTCACCATCAGATCCCGATTGCTCGCCGGCTCGGCCAGAAGTGCGCAAGCCTGCGGATCAATCAGCAGCCGGAGCATTCTGGCGAGAGTCGATTTCGCGGTCCCTTGTTCACCGTGAAGGCTCAGGATCGGGTAGGGCCCCACCGGCAAGAGCGCCGACGTCAACCAGGCAATAACCAGTCGAAACCCCGCGTCGTCAACATTCACGTACGGCCGCAGCAGCTCGATCGACCCTCCGCGCACCGGCACCGGTAACGCCAGCATCCCCGCTGGTCGCTTGAACTGAATATCCGGCCGCTCGGTGATCTCCCACCCTTCCGCACTGATCTTGATCGCCGCTCCGGTGCCATCGCCCAGATCCAGAAAGGAGCATCGGCCGCGCGTATCGCCCGCCGGGGCGACGCGAACGAACACCGACGGCGTGTCTCCGTCAAACCGCGCCCGCGCTTCGAGCAAGCCGACAACTCGCGCGATCATCCAAGGAGCCGGCGGCTCGCCGCGCTCCCCGAAATACCCCCCGATCAGCCAGTCGCGGAACGCACCGGACCTGATCCCATAAACCTCGTGTCGGTCACCAACCGGCACTCGGACGTGAACGCTCCCATCGCCCGATCGAGATACCCGCCCAGCCTCGGCCAGTCTCAAAAGCACCCTGATCGGACCGTCATTGTCCTGCGAGTCTCCCGTAGCGTTGTCCGTAGAGACGGTCGCGATCATATTCTCAAGCCCCACCTTCATATCCAGAGCGCAGCAGAGAGCTCTGCTCTGCTCCGTGCGCCCACGGCGCCAGTACGGCAACAAAGCGCTGCGGCCCGTCGTCCCTGCGCCGAATCGATACGCCCAGGTGCCGCTCGCGCCTGCCTTGCTCACAGATTGATCGACACTTGGGCCAACCAAACTGCATTTTAAGGCACACTCGTGTTTTTCTTGGCTGTGCTTACCGCACGTACCATTTGCTCGTAGTGACGAGGTCGACTGTGACAATTCCGATCGCACGCCAGCGCGTCCAAAGGCCCGGAACGCTTGTGCTCGCATTTGCGTGCCTCTCGTGTTCCGCGTCCAAGTTCGTTTTGTATATTCGTCGCGCGCCCTTACGCCGCAAGGACTACGGGAACGCACTGGCGCAGTGGAGACTGCGAATCATCCGCCAAACCGCAAGCCGAAACATCGCCCACGAGCACCTGCCTTCGATCAAGAATCGCCACAGCGAAGCCCGCGACCGGTCCCGCATCGTTGAAATCGCTTCGAGGAACCCCGCCCCATTGCCACCCCATTGTCGCCCTTCGCTCCACAAAGGGGCATCGGGCATTCCTCCCGCCCTTGTCGGCAGGTGCCGGCGCAGGCGACGGAGGGGCCTTGTGCGCAGGGAAGCACGCACACGCCCCAGCCGGCGCGAATCTCCCCTCGAGTGCCGTGAAAAGGGCCAAAAAACATAGTGAACAACACCACCGATTTGCCGTGGCAATTTTCGGTGGCACGTGCCACCACCTTTTGCCATCGCCGGAGAAAGCCATCGTTCTGTTCCTATTCGATGATGCTTATTGAACTTGCGGAGCCGCGACTCCACCCGAAGTAATCGTCGAGTTCGTCATGAAAATGGCAAAAAGTGGCAATATTCTGAGGGCCATCCAGCATCCGTACACTAGTGTAAATCGACCGCATTCTGAATCCATGATGTTCATCTGATTTCAGCGGGACGCAGGCGCCGTGAGGCCGGCACGTCCTGTCGGCCACGCGCCGGCCAGGTCCCTGTCCCAACGGGGCGAAGGTCAATAGCGAGGCGCTCCGAGCCCCTGGAACTCTTCGCGCCCCTGTGATACTTCCCTCGCTCATAAATGAATTCCTCCGATATCCGCGTTTCCCTTGAACACGCGGTCGGTGCCACGAGCCGGCTCAGACCGGATGCAACACTCCCCGCGCAGCGCACGCCCTCACCTACAATATGCGACGATCTTGCAGATTCCGCGGGCTTCCGACCGGGAAATCTCCAGAAACTTTCCGGGTTCCAGCGACTAGATCGATTAACAAACAAGATTCCTCCAGTCTGCGCTCGCGTGTATTCCTCCCCCCTCGTGGGGGGAAGCGCCGGCGCTGGCGGCGGTGGGGGGGTCGCACAGTCGGGAGGGTGCCGTCGCAGCCGCGGAGGGGGGTTCGCGCCCCGCAAAGACCGCACAGCCGATTTTTCTAAACGATTACTTCGCGAATATCCAGCAGCTAATAATCGATGGCTTCCCGGTCGAAGATGCCCATGGCCAGACCGCGCAGGGCCCAGGCGCGGAGCGACGCGGAAGGAAGCGAACGGGCCCAGGCCAAGGCGCCGGCGACATCGCCGAAATGAGACCGAAGAGCGGCGATCAGGAGGGCCGTCACCCGCTGTTGCTGGTCTTCAGGCGAGATGACGGCGAAGGTCCTCGCGGCTGATGCCCAGTCGCCGGCGCTGGCATGGATCCTGGCGAGCAGGCACAGTCCCTCCGTCTGATGCTTGGCGTTCGGGTCAGGTTCACCAGGCTGGTCCGGCCCGTCCTCGCGTGCGGCGGGCACCGGTCCGCCCGGTTCTTCGCCGGCTTGCGGCGGCGGGCTGTGCAGGAACCGGCCGGCATCCATCAGGGCGCGGCGGAACAAGGCCTCGGCCCCGGCGCGGTCGCCGTCGCGCTGCTTGTGCCTGGCGACTTGCGACAGGATCTCGGCGCGGACCTCGGGGTCGAGAGTTTCCGCGATCTTGATGGCCTCATCGAAGCTTCTCGCCACCACGAAACTGGAGGCCAGGCCGACTCGGGATAGTTTGGAGTCTGCTTTCGGGGGCGTCTCCACTCGGCTCGCTTCGCGCAACGTCGCACGGGCAGCATCAAGGTTCCCTGCCTTGGCCTGGCTGAAGCTGATCCGCCAGAAGGCCCACATCGCGTCGACCTGACCGGGCTGTTGAATCTGTTTTTGATCGACCCGACGGGCAACCAGCAAGGCCTCGTCGAAGGCGCCAAGTTCGCCCAGTGCCGCCGCCCACGCAACGCGATTTTCGCTGGTGTCGGACAGCGCCTCCGCGGCCTTCACCGCACGGCGGACGATTGCCAGGCGGGTGACTTTTTCAGCGTTGGACATGAGTCTTGCCGGGTAGCTGTGCCGGCTTTGGTGGTTGTCGTCGGCCGCCGCCGAAGCAAGCTGGGTCAACATCGAGGCTTGATCCTCGAGGCGTTTTGACAGCTTCCTGTTGGCACCCACGCCATAGCTGCTGGGGATGCAAGTCATGAACGCCTCTTCAACGTCGCCGATGGCAAGCTGGGCTTCGGCGACGGCGAACAGGTCGTCATTCCAGCGCCCCTTCAGCCGGTCCTCCGCGCTGAGGATTGCCAGATCGAGGGCTTTGATAGTCGCACGCGCGGCAACGCGATCGCCGAGCTCGCCTTGGGCCTTGGCGATGTCCCTCAGCAGCCAGATCCGCCTCTTCCCGAGCTGTTCGACGTCGATGCGCGTATCGGCCAGTAGATCGAGGCCTCGCTGCTTATCGCCGGCCTCACCGCGCGCCTGGGCGATCTGCACACGGCCGTAACATCGGGGTTCCAACTCGAGCGCACTTGCCGCCTCCGTTGCGCGATCGAGGCTGACGTGCGCGCCGGCCGGGTCACCAGTCTTGATCTGGGCCCAGGCGAGAGCCAGGTACGCGTCCAGCTTTTCTTGCGAATCGTTCAAGCCGGCGGCCGCTTTTGATGCCTGGTTGAGCGTCTCGGCGACCGGATTCGCGGCTGGCCGGTGAGGGTCTGATGCTGCTCTTGTCGGGGCTTCTTGCTGTGGTGGCGTGGGATCATCGACGTCGCCGGCCATCAGGCTGATGCCGGCAGCCCCGATCGCCAGGGTCCCGAGCAGCCCACAAATCCCGGCACCGATCATGAACCTGGTCCATGCTATGCTTCGCACGGTCTGCTCCAAAAGGTTTGCGACGATGGCGGGAACCACCGCGGTCGCCGGCCGGCCGGCCGCGAGCTGAAGCGCAGCGGCGCGCGTGGAAACGGCCAGAGCCCGCGGCACGGACGCCACCGAAGCGGTATTGGGAGGTGGTGGCGCGACCAACAGGGCCGGCGCGACCAGCCCCTGCTGGACGAGCCGATGGCGCAGCCGGTCGCGCGCCCGGGCCAGGCGCCCACCGACGGTGCCGACCGGCCAGCCGAGCTGACGGGAAGCCTCCTCGATCGTCCGCCCCTCGAGGTAGCAGAGCACGATCGGCGCGCGGTATTTTTCTGGCAGGCGATCGATCTCGGCGTGTAGCGCGGGGCCCACGTCATCGTCGCCCGGCTCGGTCACGGCGGCGGCGGGGTCGATCGCCGCGCGGGCTTCCCGTTCCTGGCGCATCGCGGCGGCCGCCCGCGCCCGCAGGGCCACGCGTCGCGCGACACCGTGCAGCCACGGCCCCAACGACTCGCGCCGCCGGATAGCCTGCGCCCGCTGCGCCAGCACCAGGAAAGTCACCTGGAAGGCGTCGTCGGCCGCGTGCCCGTCGCGGAGGATCCGGCGGCAAACCGCCAGCACCATCGTCCCGTGCCGCGCCATCAGCACGTCGAATGCAGCCCCAGACGCCGGGAACCGCTCCAGCAGCTCCGCATCACTCAGACCGCCCAGCGCTCCGTCGCGAAAGAGCGCATCGAGCGGCCGGGCCATCGTGTCAGTGGAAAGCGCAGCCATGCTTTCAATCCCTCCTCCTCGCCCCTTACCTGTTAGTGCGCCGGGAATGCTCCGGTTATACACTTTTCCGGCCGGCTCCGGCCGTTTCCTCTGGCCGAAGTTGCCTCTACGGACGCCAACCCCACCGGCAAGTACCAGACCTGGGTTGACCTACGGCCGGGTCGGAAATAACTGCCCGCTTTTGCTGAAAATCGTGTTCGACGAGGTTCTGCCAAAATGGAACTATCGAGCCGTTCCCGCATCCGTCTGAAATCGGGAAGTTATTTCCGGCCCGTTCCCAAGCGCTGACCATTTTCCGTGTCGCGTGATAGCGGTCACGGCACCCGGACCGGTCACTCCACCGCCTGGGCCTCCGGGAACTTCCAGGTGCCGTCCAGGATTTCCTTCCGCGGGCGGTACATTCGGACGAGGTAGTTCCAGCCCGGCACGATGGGAATGCAGTTCGGCGCGCTCTCGTCGCCGCCGAAGTGGATCGTCACCGAACCGTCCGCGTTCGGCTTGGCGGTGACGTTATTCACGGTGTAGGCGTTCCGCGCGTTCTTCTGGAAGTAGCCGCCCTTGTTGTACACGCTGACCGACCAGAACCCGTCCACCGGCACGTCCGTGACCGTAAGCTGGTACACCGTCTTGCCGTCGTTCTGCTTCGGCTCGGCGCCCGCGTAGAGGGCGGCGTACGGAGGGTTGCCGCCCCAGCCGGCCGCCGTGCCGATCAGATGCTGGACCGGATCGACCTTGTCCTTCCGGCCGAACATCCGCGCCGAATCGATTCCGCCGTTGGCGGCCGCCAGGGCCAGCAGCGCCTCGCGGATCTTCTTCAGCGACACCTGGTCCCAATCGGGCACCGCAAACGTGCCCACCGCCGTCTGCTCGACCTTGATCGCGTCCTGGAGGGCGTGGACGGCCCTCACGTCCGCCGCATCGTTGGGGTTCACGAACGTCCGTAGTGCCAGGCACACGTACCGCGTGCCGACCTTCTCTTTTGTGAGGGTATGTGCCCCCGGTGCGTAGAACACGTCGGGCGCGTACTGATCCTCATCGATGACCTGCATCGCCATGAACCGCTTGCCGGCGTCCGGCAGCGTGACAGTGACCGACGCGGCGGCGAGGTCGAACACCCCGAACGAGTACAAGGTGTCTCGGTTCAGCCGGATCACCGTCTGGTTGTCGATCCGAGCAAGCTCGCGCTCGTGTTTGAACTTGGCGAATCCGCCTTCCTTCACGAACCGGGCGAAGTACGTGTCGGATTCGGCACGGCGAAAGTTATCGACCGTCACCCGCACGGATTTCCCGTCGTCCGCGGACGCCGCCGTCAGGCAGCCCACCGCGATCAGAATCGTCGCGGCTATCGTGATCGTCCCCGTTCGCATGGCGTCATCCCTCGCTTCGCTATGGCCTCAGAAACAGTCATCGGCACCCGGTCGCCGAACGCCATGGATCAGCGGCGCGGAACGAGCCGCTGCATAGCAACGTTAGACCATCTCCAAGCCCGTCGCAATCACCTGCAAGACGCCCGCAGCATTGAAACAGAGCTTGTAATGGCGATGCCCACTTGCGGCCTCGATCGTCCCTACTTCGACGTGCCGACGTAGCCAGTCGGATCCGGCAACGATGTAGCAGGCATCGTCCCGGTGTGCGGCACACCAAGCCGCGTCGCCGTCGTCCCAGGACAACGCGATCGCGCCATGGAATACCAACTCGACGCACCGTTCACACCAGTCAAGGAACCGCACACGCAGTGCACCACCCTCGTACGCCAGGATCGGGGCCCTGGCATCCGCGGTTACGAATGAAGCATCCAGGGGCTCGAAGGTCTCCGGCATGATGTCTGACTCCAAATCTCAGCGGCCCGGCCCGTCGGAGTCACCGTCGATCTTCACAGAGTCTGCCGAGGCGGGCCGCGTCCGCTGCATCGCAATGTTAGTCCCCTGCGCCGCGCCGGCCGAGCACGTAGGACACCAGCAGCCCGACCACCGCGGCGACCATCGCGCCCGCCAAGCGTCCGGCGCCGTACGAACCCCACTCCCCGAGGCCCGGAGCTAAGAGCTTCTCGGCCCCTCGGCCGGCCACCATCCCGGTGCCGAGCCCGACGCCGACGATCAGACCGAAGCGGCGGTGGAGACCGGATCGGGGTCGTTGTTCGACACTCACTGACTTTGCCCCCGCCGCCGGACGCCCAAGGTCACCGGCCCGCCACCAGGCAGGTCCGCTCGATCGCCTCGTTCAAGTAATCCGCTCGCGCGGCAGACGAATCAGTCTCCGCTCGCGTAGCGCGAGAGCACACACGATCATCTAAATTCTCATCGATTCCCAGCGCACTGGCAATGGCCGCGGGCATGTCTGATGGTTCATCGCAGAGGCATTCTCATCACCTGGCATTGACCGGCCGCATCTTCGCACTGGGATCTTGCGGCCGCCCTACTGCGCTGTTACCGATTGCCAATACGGTTTGGCGGCCGGGCGACTGCCGCGCGTGGCCCTGGGCCTGCAAACCAGCCACTCCGAAATGTGTTCAAGCATTGCAACGCAAGTCCGACCACGAACACCGAAGCGCCGACGCAGGTTATGGGAACGAAATAAGGTGTTGCCCCCGCGAGGCTCACAATAACTGCACCGATCGCCGCCGCCGTCGACGTAATCGTGTTGTTATAAACGAGATTCCTGTAAGACTCGGCTAGCCTCGCGTGTTCCGGCGTAATCTTCGTCAACTCATCCCGAATCGCATTTATTTCCGCTTGCTGCTGAGCCAGTCGCTCTTCCAATTTCGAGCAGTGCTTGTCCCAAGTAAAAAGATGGCGATCGACCTCTGCTTGATGGCGATCGCTCGGCGTTACCTTTTTCTTTCCCTGGCCGTACGCCGCCGCTTCGTGACTCGTGAGATTCTCGACGTCATTCGACGGCGCAGAAGGGGCCGGCTTGATGCTCTCTATTCCAGGCGCATCATCGCGGCCATCAGCCATCTTGACTACAGTTCGTTTCGGCTGAGTTTCATGAAATAGTCTTTGATTAATTCGGTCGGGATATCAGTCCCCTTCGGAATCTGCCCCTGATACTTGTTGTAGACTAGACTCCAAGGCGTGCCGACAGCATGCGTAGCATTTGAGAGTTGCGCCGCGGTATAACCGCCGTAGACCTCCCAGATTCGATTGAGTAGAGACTTCGCGAACTCCGCCTGGCGCGGATCGTCATCGATTGACGGCGAGTCCGTACTGTAAATCGGGTACCCAGGAACAAACCACTCAGATCCTGTTTGCGTAGCTGGTGGACGCACCGGTTGATTGCCGAATCGACGGAATGTCCTGTAGAGCGACGGGATCACTGGCCCAAATTCCCACGCTTCGACCTGCTCGTTAATCAGAGGTAAATCCTTGATCGCAAGGTGCCAGCCATGCGCATAGTACACCAATTTCTGAATCTTCATCGGCGTGAGAAAATCACCTTGCGCCGATGCCCGGTCCAGCAAAAAATTTGCGACTGCTTTGGGATTGTAACTCATGTCAGGGCTCTGCGACGTAGTGCGTCACAAGTACAATTTACATGACGCCTATCCCGATGTCCACTTTCTTGTCGTCCACCTGGCTATACGTCCGTCTTGAGCCGCATGTTCGTTTTTCATTGCAGTCCCATAGCACGCGTACGGCGAACTGCCGCGCCCACAAGCCCAATCCGTCGACCGAACCGCCGCGAGCCGCCCGGTAGCCCGACCACCGCGGCGACCACCACACCCGCCAAGAGGCCGACGCCGAACGAACCCCACTCCCCGAGGCGCGGACCTACGAGCTTCTCGGCCCCTCGGCAGGCCACCATCCCGGCGCCGACCGCGAGGCCGATGACCAGAAAGAAACGGAGGTGGTCACCGGATCGGGGTCGTGATTCGAGACTCACTGAATTTGCCCCCGCCCCCTGACGCCCAAGATCAGCGGCCGACACGCGGCAGGTCCGCCCGATCGCCTCGCTACGCTGGCCCCTTCAGTCTATCGTGTTGGCGACGAAGTACCACCCAACCGGTCGTTCGGTGTCGGCATCGTCATAGTAAGGACAGCAGACGCTCTCGCCTCTCGCGTAGGGTTAGAAAGGGAGGGATCGCTAAACGCGTACTCTGGGAGCGGTCGGCCAACGGCCGGGTGCGGGGTCAGCCCACCGTCGTCGCCTCGAAAATGATCGACATGAGAATCCGACACCGCGAGCCAGCCTTCGCTCGAACGTCTGACCACTCGGATGCCGCTCCCCTCCGCTCTCCTCACTCGCTCAGGCGGCCCTCCGGTGCAGCCGCGACCGGCATGCAAGCGGCCAGGCACGCCCTCAGCCAGATCACCTCGTCCTTCCCCGTTACCCCGGTGAGGCGCCCAGCGCCAGCGCGGCGTCGATAATCGGCAGTCTCGCCGCCTCGGGCTCCTCGATTTGGGCAGCGAGCCTCTGGGTACTGCGTAGGGCCTCGTCAACCAGATCGAGAGTGAACGACTTGGGCTCATCCCATCCGAGGTCGCCGCCCAAGACCATACCGGCCCCCTTCGCTCGGTCGAACGTGAAGACGAACTGCTCACCGTAACAGTTCTCGAAATAGCCGTGGTACAGACCAGGGTCGGCCGTGCTGCGGAGACCGGGCGGCCGGCCACAGCTCGGGGTGTGGTTGTTGTGCGCGGCGAAGACGAGGTCGGCGTCGCCGGGGCCTTCTCTCTCCGGGTCCACCATTGTCGTCAGTCCTTTCCAGTCGTCGGAGTAATCTACCGATTAGCTGAGCACCGAGCGGCGAGCGCTTTCGTTGCATCGTATGCGTAGACCGCATCACCGGGTCGGTGTCTCAGCCGCCTTTCTCGGGCGTTCCGCGTCCAACCGCTTCAGCGCGGCGACCGCCTCCGGCGAGCCGCCGGGCCCCCTGGCCAAGTTGCCCAGCCATTCCCTGGCGAAGTCGCGTTCCCCGTCCGAGACGCCGTCACCCACCCGCGCGGCCGCTTCCAGCTCCCTGGCGGCCTCGGTCGCCCTTCTGCTGGAGCATCGCGGCGAAGCCGGCGCCCAGATGGGCATTGTAGACGTCGATCGGCCGCTTCGCCACGTCGGCCGCCTTGTGGAACCACTCGGCGGCCTCGCGCCATCTCAGTCGCATCATGAGCTCGATGCCGATCGCGTTGTAGACCGCGGCCCAGCGATCGAAGCCCGGGTCCGCGTCGGGCCCCCAGGCGCGATCGATCAGCGCGGCGGCATCCTTGATGCGCCCGCGCATCGCCAGCGCGGTCGCCAGTTGCCTCATCGCGTCGCCGTCGTCGGGATGGGCCTTCCGGACGAGCGAGCCGATGTCCCTCGGCAGGCGGGCGATCGTCCGCAAGCCCTCGACGAACGTCCCCGCCGGGATCATGCCGGGGATCCTGGCGACGACGCCACTGCCCTCGGCCTCCCGGTTCGCCGGGTCGAGGAACAGGATCATCGGATAGATCGCCCCGACGTGCGCCTTGTACTTTTCGGCCAGCGGACGGCCTTCGCCATCCTCGGCATCGACCTTCACCGGGACGAAGGGGCGGATCGCCTCGACGACGTCCGGCCTGGGGAAGACCTCCGCATCGAGCCGCTCCCAGCGGGAATTCTCGGTGTAGAACACGACCATGACGAGCTTCCCATCGGCCCTGGCCTTCTCGTTTGCGGCCGCGAAGCTCCACGCCCACGGGACGGCCCCGGCCCCGGTGCGGCCGGCCGGGGCGGGGCCGCGACCGGCCTGACCGCCGAGCCTCGCGATGCGGTCCTCCAGGGCCTGGACTTCCGCCGCGGCCTTCGCCTCGTCGATCGTGCGGGACTTGCGCAGGGCGTTGACCAGGCACTGGATCGTCGGGATCTGGAGGCCCGCCGAGTCCTCCGGGCGGAGCATCGCGACGGCCCTGCGGGCGTACTCCACGGCCAGGTCGTCCCGCCCCTCCGCCCCGGTGAGGTTGTCGACGATCGTGCCGATCGTGCCGATCTCCATCTCGCGGCCATGACGCGAGACGACGCGGGCGGCCCGATCGATCAGGCCGCGCAGCTCCTCGTTCGGGGCCCCGGCCTCCGCCCGGATCATGACCAGGGAGTGGGCGGCCGACCACGCCACGGGCGTATCGTCGCGGTACTTCGCGAGGATCCCCTCAAGGCCCTCCCTCAGCGCGGCGAGGTCGTTCGACCGGACGACCCGCCGATACTCCTCCCGGCCCGGCGTGAGCGGGTCGGCTTCCTTGGGGTCGAGTTCCGCGCGATCGGTGCGTTCGAGCGTCACGGGCGTCACCAGGTCTAACCTCCTGTCACGACCGCGATCGCGGATCCAGCCGCCCCGGAGCGTTGTCGGCCGGGCCTCGTCGCCGAAACGGTGGGCCACGATCTCGATGGGAAAGATATCCGGCGGCGACAAGACCCGGAAGAGCTGGAGCGTGAAGCGGACGGTCGTCTCGTCGATGCGGACGTGATCGAGCTTGGACCGGGCGAAGTCGATGCGATCGGGATTCCCCACGGAAAGGAGCCGAGCCCGCCGTTGCCCGGGCGGGCCCTCGATGCGGATCACGGCCAGTCGCTCCCCTCCCCGCACGATCCAGTTCCCCCCGATGTCGACGGCGGAGGGGCCGGCCGCCTTCCCGGCCGGCGGGGCCTTGATCCTGGCGCGGTCGTCGGGGGCCTGGCGGGCGACGGCGAGCCACGCCGGAGCCAGCAGGCCGGTGACGGCCAGCGCCGCCAGGAACGCCGCGTGCAGCCTGACACGGATCATCGTCTTCCGTACTCCTTCCGCGAGCGCGACGGCCGACGCCGAGACGACGCCCGCCTCGTGGATCGGATCCGTCGCGAACAGCACCGAGCCGCGGACCGTGGACGCGAGCAGTCCCTCCGGCAGCCTGACGATCCCCCCAGGGCCGCGTGCCGCTCGACCAGGGCGGCGAATGCCGACTCGGACGCCTCGCCGTCGCGCGCGGCGAACCGCTCCAGCAACTGCCCGTCGGTGACCCCGACGAGCGAGCCGGCGTGGAAGAGCGTCTGCAAGCCGCGCGGGACGGCCCCGGTCCGGTTCGGTGGCACGATTCTGGCTCCCCTTGATCGGTGCTCCTATTGATAATAACGGAGCCGCATACCAGAGTGTTCCATTTTTCCGGGGTAAGCGCCCCAGTCACCGGGTGAGAGGCCCGATTCGCCGGCCACAGCCGGGAGGCGTGTTGTACTCGGCTGTGCGATAATCCCACCAATGCGGGTTGCGGCCCGGCTTGAAAACCCTGAACTCGGAGACCGCGTTTCCGCGTGTTGTGCCCGACCCGCGGGAACTCCATCGCATGACTGCCGTCATCGTCGTGTTTGTCGCCGCGGGCTGAGGCAGTCTGACTCTGGCAACACCTGATGTCGGAGATCCCTCGAATTCGGCGATTGCGAGAATTTCTCATGAGACAACATACGAACATATTGGTAGTCGATATCGGTGGAAGTGGCGTCAAGATCCTTGCCAGTGGGCAGGATGAGCGTCGTCGGTTCCCATCCGGATCGGCGATGACGCCCGAAGAGATGGTCAGGGGAGTCAAGGATCTTGCCGCGGGTTGGAAGTATGACGTGGTCTCGATCGGTTACCCAGGGCTGGTTCGCCACGGCCAGATTGCCTTGGAGCCATATAATCTCGCTCCCCGCTGGGTTGGGTTTGACTTCCAGGCGGCTTTTGGTTGCCCGGTGAAAGTCCTGAACGACGCCGCCATGCAAGCGCTGGGCAGTTACCAGAGTGGACTGATGCTCTTTCTTGGCTTGGGAACGGGGCTGGGGTCCGCTCTCGTCGCGGACGGAGTCGTGTGGCCGATGGAACTGGCCCATCTCGCCTACAAACACGCGACCCTCGAAGACTACGTGGGAGCCCGAGGGCTCAAGCGGCTGGGCAAGAAGAAGTGGAAACGCCATGTCGCCGCGATCGTGGACCGTCTGACTGCCGCCCTGCACCCGGACGATATCGTGCTTGGCGGAGGCGGCGTGAAGGAACTCAAAACGCTGCCGCCGGGCTGCCGCGCAGGCGACAACGCCAATGCGTTCCTGGGCGGCTTTCGCATGTGGGAACGCCAGGACGCCACGAGCCACATGGTAGCGAAGGCGGGTGTGGAGCAAGGGAAGAAGGCATGAGTGAGTCGCTGCGGTCTCCGACGTTCCCGGCTTGCCTGTTCGATCAAACCCATCCATCCTTCGGCGCCTCGGCGCCGAACCAGCGTTCCGTGATTACTTTCTCTCGCGTGTAGAAAGCAACGGCGGCAGCACCCTGCGCATTGAGATCACCGTAAATCGAACTCTTCCAGCCGCCGAATGGAAAGAACCCCATCGGCGCCGGCACGCCGACATTGATGCCGAGCATCCCGGCCTGGATGCGTTCGCGGAAGGTGCGGGCCGCTGCCGCGGATTGCGTGAAAAGGGAGGCCGTGTTGCCGTATCGGCTGCGGTTTGCCAACGTGATCGCCGCGTCCAGGTCCGGGGCGCGCATCAGGCTCACCACCGGGCCAAAAATCTCCTCCCGGCCGACGAACATCTCCGGTGTCACTTCGTCAAAGACCGTCGGCCCGATGAAGCAACCCCGCGGCCGGTGGGCTACGGTCAGGGAACGCCCGTCGAGGCGAAGCCGGGCTCCTTCCGCCACCCCGCGCTCGATCGCAGCCCGGATCCGCTTTTCCTGATCTGGGTTCACCACGGGACAGAGCGTCGCGGTGTCGTCCAGGCCGTCTCCCGGCTTGAGTTCACCCGCCGAGCGGATGAAGGCATCGACGACGGCGTCCTGTCGCACTCGATCGCCGACCGCCACCAGCACGCTCACGGCAAGACAGCGCTGCCCCGCGGAGCCGAAGCACGAGCCAATCAGGTCGGGCAGGATGCGCTCCAGGTCGGCATCGGGCAGGACGAGCAGATGGTTCTTCGCTCCGCCGTGCGCCTGAACACGCTTGCCGTGAGCCGCCGCGGTGCGGTAGACCGACTCCGCCACGGCAGACGTGCCGACGAAGGAAACTGCCTGGACATGCGGGTTGCTGATGAGCCGTTCGCTTACTTCCTTGCTCCCCTGCACCACGCCGACGACACCCGGCGGCAAGCCGGCAAGAGCGAACAGCTCCACGAGTCGGGTGCCGGTGAGCGGTGCCTTCTCGGCAGGCTTCAAGAGGAACGTGTTCCCGCAGGCGACGGCGACTGACATCATCCACAGCGGAATCAAGGCCGGGAAATTGAACGGCGGAATGCCGACCACCACACCCATAGGTTCGCGGATGGTATGGCAATCGACATCCCGCGAAATGTCGGTCAGAGTCTGTCCCATCAGTTGAGAGGGAATGCCGCAGGCAAAATCGACGACGTCAAGCCCGCGCCGCAGCGAGCCGCGCGCCTCGCTCAACAACTTGCCGTTTTCGCGGACGATGCTGTGCGCCACGTCTGAGAAGTTCTTTTCCAGCAGGTCCCGGAAATTGAACAGGATGTGGGCCCGATCCGGCGCCGGAGTGGCGCGCCAGCCAGGAAAGGCTTCGGCGGCCGCAGCGCATGCCTCATCCACCTGCTCCGGCGCGGCCTCGCGCACCGGCGCCAGCATCTCGGCCGTATCCGAAGGATTGTAAATGTCGCGGCTCGTGTTCCCACGGCCCTCGACCCAGGTTCCGCCGATCAGGTTCAGCGCGGAAGCTGAACGCGAGGATGTTGCAGGCGACCGATCAGGGGCAGCAATCGTGCTCATGAAGTCCTCCGGAAGCTGGAGAGTCTGTTCACGGACAGTTGCCTGTCGAAGTAATTGAAGTCGCCGGCAGAAAAACTCAGGGCCGACGTCAGACCGGATCGTCAATCGAGAAGTTCGGCATGAAGTCGCACTACGCCATCGCTCTCGATCTGGACCAGGCGCAGGACTCGTGCCGCCGAAAGCCATCGGCCTCCAAGGAGTATTTCATCGAAAGACTCCATGCTATTTGATCGGACAAGTTCACATTGAATGTTTCACCAGTGGCCGCCAGGCGCGCCGCCATCAACGTTGAGGATGTCGCCGGTCAGAAAGGCGGCTGACTCCAGGTAGACTACCTGTTCCGCGACATCTCGAATAGTGCCCGTCCGCCCCATCGGGCGCAGTCGGCCAAGGAGCTCGTTGGCGCAGTGGAGGCGACCACCGCACGAGCATCCTTTCCGCCGAATAGAATCGGCCAGTTCTCATGGGTCACCGAAGCCTAAGCTGAAGAACCCTTACTAACTCCTTAACCGCAGGAGGAAGTGCTGCGATGTCATAGGCCTTCGTGACCCAAGAACCCTGGCTGAGGCAGCTCACCAGTAGCAGGTCGCCCTGCGGATAGGACCCGTTAGGCGGAGGGAGCTTCGAGATAATCTGTCCGACCTGGGCCAGCTCCGCCGCGGTCAACCAGTGCTGCCCTCCAGCGAAACCTGTGCCGTAATATGAGCGGCCACGGCTGTCGCTGTACAACTCGCCCCCTTGGCCGAGACAAGACCGGCGTCGAGAGTAGTACCCTCGCCGGTCGGGGGCGCCCGGTGCCGAGACCTTCAGAAGGCTGTTCGCCCGGAATTTCTCAAAGCCATGCTTCCTGAAGAACTCGCCCACAGGAGACCGGCTCCACTTCATCTCGGTATTCAGATGCTGGCGCCACTCGTCCTGACCGACCCGCATCCATGCTGCAAAGGCTGCGAAGGCCGCTGCTAAGACCGCCACCGCGATCATCATGCTCCGCACCGTAAAACTCACGCGCGGGAGTCTCATGGCCATGGTCCCTGGGGTGACCGTAAAATGTGGCTATGAATCACCGTTTGCTTAGTTTGCGGTGGGCCGGGTCCGATGCGAGAAGTTTCCAGGCCGGCTCGACTTTACCAGCCCACCGCATCGACTCCGACCGCGACACTTTGAACTTCTTGATCACCACCGCCAACTCAGCTCGTTCCTGATCCGCCAGGAGGACGATATACTCCTTATCCATGGGCGACCTCCTTGTCCCCCGCATCGTCCGCTATTTTCGACTATTACCCAACCCGAATTCTTAGCTGTGACAGAGCACTAGCCGGTGAAGCGTCGTCCCTTCCTGCGATTACTTCTGTCAAGCGGCGCGGCAACAAGCGCCGTGATCGGATGTCGAAACCGCGACAAAGGCGGCCTGGACAATCAGAGCGATCCGGACGATTGGGACCGCAGGGTCCGCTTCATTTGCTGCAACGACTACGACGATCACTCGTCGTACAGCCCGGCCGTCTATCTCCGCGTCGGCGGTGGCCGGCGCGCCTTCGATACGATACGAGAGGCCGCTCCGCACCTGCGCCCGGATGATCCGGGCGCCTCGGCCGCGGGGCTCTGCGGGTTTCTCTTCAGGAAACTCGGCTACGACGGCGATACAGGCGGCACCATGTCCCTCGATCCGCCCCCTCAGCCGGGGGCCGACGGCAAGATCGACTGGAACGCCTTCGGCGGTGATGGCGACATCGTCCTCATCAACGTCCGCTCGAAGTCGGCGAGGTGCTGCTTCGGGGTCATCGCGGGCCAGGAGATTCGCGATCTACCCATCGGCGAGCGCAGGACCGACAAGCCATAGACACTGTTAGCATTCCCATGAGAGTCATGCCATTGCGGGCGTTGATCCGGCCGGTTCTTGCCTTAAACACCCACTGTTTCCGCTCTTAGCGCGTGTCAAGAGCGTGACGAGGCGTGACGATGACCAGTCGCGCTAATCGGATGACACCCTCTCTGCCGATGAGAAGATGCCGGCTATAACACCCAGCGGCGGTCCGTGCCGGCTCGGTGTGGTGGTGCGCCCGCTTTCGCGGAATGATTCCATGAGTGTAGAACCCAACCTCGACTACGTCTGCGGGCTGCTCAAGCACTATCAATCCGCAACGATCGACCTGACCATGTCACCGACAGAATCCATGAATGACGAATGGTATCTTCCTGTCGGCAAATACGCGGTGGAGGCAATCGCGACGGCCTGCGTCTCCGCGAGGATCCGAGAGGTTCGCACCGTGCTCGACCTTCCTTGCGGTCATGGCCGCGTGCTGCGGCACCTTGTGCACCTGTTCCCGGATGCGACGTTTCACGCGTGCGACCTCGATCGAGCCGGCGTCGAATTCTGCGCGAAGACCTTCGGTGCAACTCCGGTGCACTCCACGGAAGATTTGACCAAAGTTGACCTCGGAACACTTTTTGATGTCATTTGGGTCGGATCGCTATTCACGCACACCTCCCGGAAAACCACGCGCTCCTGGCTGGCGCACCTCGCGAATTTCCTGACGCCCCAAGGCATCGTGGTCGCGACGTTTCATGGCAGGTGGTCGCAATTCGTTCACGAAATCATCCCGTTCACGGATGACCTGGCGTGGGGGCGGATCGTCGCTGATTTTAAACGCTTTGGATACGGTTATCGAGATTATCCCGTCGGCATCGGGCATTCGTACATGCGCGGATCCTATGGTGTCTCCCTGGCGAAGCCGAACGCAATCCTTCGCGATATCGAGCGAATCCCGGGAGTGAGGATCCACCTCTATCGCGAGCGAGGCTGGGGTGACAATCACGATATTGTCGCATTCGGCCGCCCTTCATATGACGAGCTCTGGTCTGTCATGCCCGCCGATTGCCAGATCCGTGCGGACCAGAGGACGCGTCTGCTTCCCTACAGGTCGTTTAAAAGACTTGTCAAATCCGGATTACGCAAGACGAGGACCTGGTGGCAAGCCGCACGCTCCGCTTGATTGCCGCGGTCCACCTCGCCTCCCACGGCGCCCTGGATCCGGACCCGCCGTTTTCCGTCACCTCAGATGTGGTCAAGTGCCGCGCCCGCTCTGGCGTACCCGTAAACCCGAAATCCGTGTTCGACCCGTTGGCCAGGTACATGGACTCGACGTCCGCAGATTTCCCGCACGGGTCATTCGGCGGTGATGGCGACATGTTCGATCTTTCGCGCGGTTCGCAGGCCAGAGAAAACCTGTTGACCGGTCGTCAGAGGCCTTGAATACTGAGTCGCATATCGACCATCAAGCCGGGCATTGCTTGCTCCAGCTCCAGGGCACCGCGCACAGTTACTTGCGTGTTCGGGACCCAGATCCTCCTCAGACTTCGCAGCTTTTTCAGGTGTTCAAGCCCCGCGTCCGTTATTCGAGTGCCGGCAAGTTCCAACAGCGCAAGCCCGCGGAAACCGCTCAGGTTTGCGAGCCCTGCGTCGGTAACTCGAGTGCCAGTTAGATGCAACTGTCTCAGAGTCGCCTATCCGGCGAGCTGCGCGAGGCCGGCATTGCCAACGGCAGTGCCGTCGAGATGCAAAACTGAAAGTTTGCGCAGGGCACACAGTCGCGACATTCCAGCATCGGTAACGTCCGTACCGCGGAGCGATAGCCATGAAAGATTGTTGAGTTCCTTGAGATGATCCAGGCCCACGTCACTGATTCTGTTATGGTCGAGGAAGAGCCAAGATAACTGGCTCAGCCCAGTCAAGTGCACGAGACCGGCGTCCGTAAGCTGGTTGTATCCCAAGCTGAGATCGTAGAGTTGACGAAGGCCCTTGAGATGCCCAAGACCTGCGTCCGTGATACCACAGCGAGTTACTCCCAACTCGCGGAGATCGTGTAGCGCGGGGAGGTACGCCATCGCGGCCTCACCAACATTGCCGCCAGCATAGCCGGACGTTTGAGTTCGAGCTGGCTCAATCACCCTCCGTAAGCTCGGATCCGTTAGATGAAGCTGGACGTTGCTGACTCGGCCGAAGTAGTCCGGCCCCAACAGCTCCAGGAGTTTTCGCGGCACAAGCGGCGGTTCTCGGTTGATCTTCACCCCGCCGCGGTATTGCCAGTCGTATGAGGATACGCCCCCGGCCCTTCGAATCGCCTCCACTGCCTCGCCCTGAATGCGGGCGCTCCGCACAAGACCCCCTAGCCAAACACCGCTGATCGCGATCAGTGCGATCAGCGCGCGCAGGCTGAAGCGCAGGACACCGCGGCTGCGACTTCGACAGACTCCGGCACCCCTCACGCCGGTTTCCCCCAAGTCGACGGCCGCCGACAGCCCGCGAATCAGACGCTAAACCCGATTTCCTGATACGGCTCACCCGGCTTGCGCGAGCTGATCCGGATGCTCACCTTCCGGTCGAGCCTCCTCAGGAATTGCAGTAGCTTGTCGGTTGTGAAGCGGCTGAAATGCCCGTTGAGCAAGTGCGACACCTCGGGTTGCTTGATTCCCAGAAGCTCGGCGATCTCCCGCTGTTTGAGCTTGCGGGCGGTCAGAACCTGGTAAACATGAAACCCCAGCTTGGCCCGCGTGAACAGTTCGTCCGCGTCGCTGAGCCCGATGTCCGCAAAGACATTCCCCGACCCCTCCTCGAACGTAGGCTCATTCGCCCTCTTCGTCGCCTTATTCATCCGCCGCCATCTCCCTCGCTTCTGTGTAACGCTGCTTGATCAGATCCACGTCCGCCTTGGCCGTCGCGATCCCTTTCTTCGACTTCTTCTGAAAGGCATGCAGTACATAAATCTTCCGCCCTAACTGTACTGCAACCACTGTACGGTAGGCATCGGTGTCGTACCGCAATGCAATTTCGATCACGCCGCTTCCGACTCCTTTGAAATGCTTAGCATCCTTGGGCATACCCCCGAACTGGATCAGTTGGAGTTCGTCGCCAACAATCTTCCTCGCTCCAGCGGGAAACGCCTTTATGTTGCTTCGCGTGTTCCGCAGCCACACCAGCGGCCTGATCACGGGAGTTTCCCGCTCGTGTTCTTCCTCCACTTGGGTATTTCCTTATCCTATAGGATATTTCCTATATTGTCAATCGCCTGCGAATCCTGCGTTTCTCGCCGCGCGAGGCAACGAATTTACAGATCCTGGCCGCCCAATCCGCCACCGATCGTGTTTGGTGAACACATCATCAATCGCCGGGGCGATGGCTGCCCACGTCGTCTTGTCATGCTGAATCGGGACGAGCTTGAAGCGCGTGCCCACAAGTTCGGGCGCTGGATCACAAACACTGCCACAAGAACTTCGCCGAACGCGGGCATCTCACGCAGACGAAAGCGTAACCGCTCCCGTTGTCGCCGAAATTGATACCGCCGCCGCCACGACTTTCGACGTGCGCGACGAAGGCAGCCGGCGCACCACAATCGCAAAGCGGCGTCTCGTCTGCTTGAATCCAGAGCGGACGCCCGCCAAGTTTCCCGAGCACCTTGGGATCGGCATCCAGCGCGTGGCAATATGCATCATCGTCGGTTTCGGCCTGTCGTGCATCGTCATACTTGCGAAAGTCGACAACCGACTCGGCGTCGAGCAGCGTCGCACCCGGCGGTACCGTCATCTGCTGTAGGGCGGAGGTCCCTCCGAGCAGCGCGGCATTGCCGCCGCCGTTCGCCTCCCATTCCTCACACATTCCCGGTTGACTCTGGCATTGGAACAACAGTAGTGTTTGGCCGCGTTCCGCAACGCCCTCGACGCCGCATTCCGACAACGGGAATTGGGCGAGGAACTGCATCGGGCTCGCACACGTCCGGCATACGGGCCACTGCGTTTCCGCCTCAGCCCACGGCTTCCCCCCGATCGAGGCATGAGTCGTCGATTTCCGGAGAAACCGGAACAACGCGGACCAACGTGCGCGCGTTTCAACGATCAGCCTTGGCATGACGGTCTCTCATGTTTTCCCATTCCATGATGACGTAGTCGTGCAACCGATGCCAGGGTCTGCGGTCGGCAATTGCCGGATCTCAGCCAGGTACTTACACTGTATTTGTCAATAAAAAATGCCAGCCATATACGCCCAAACGGTTCCACTTGACTTACGTCAAGTTGCACGCATTATGGTAAGAGATGGTACCGAATCCGTGGACGATGACCACGAACAAGCCCTTGTCAAGAAAACGTTCGCTCTGGCTAGTTCGGCTAGGCCGTTCGTCACCGGATACGTTGAATGGAAGGCGATGATGAAGCCTTTTCCCTGGAAATGCGGCGATTGCCATGAGCGCGCGGTGCGCCCAAAATCATCCCGAGATACGATGCTGAATTGGATCACGATGGGAAAAAGTATCGCATCTCGATTCCCGACTTTCAGGTAGCCCTCTGCGAGCAGTGCGGGCGGGGGATGGTGTTCGACGATGCGGCGAATCGCCGGCTAAGCGAGGCCTTGCGCAGCGAGGTTGGATTGCTCTCGCCTGAAGAAATCCGCACACGCCGAGAAGGGCTACGCCTCACACAAAAGGAACTCGCTGCTCGTCTGCAAATCGCGGAAGCGACCCTCTCACGTTGGGAGACAGGAGCGCAAATACAGCAAAGGGCGATGGACGCATTTCTGCGTGTGTTCTTCGAATCCCCTGAAGCCAGACGTATCCTGGGTGAATGTGAAAAGGCTGCCGACCGCGCCACCCGACACTCACCGCCGCCGACTCGCAATGTGCTCGCTCAGCGCACACGACGCGCAGCCGGCCGCCGCCGTGGAGCCACATGAGCCGCAACCTCCACCCGAGGACTCGCTTCCGCTGTGCCCCGCCGACGGCACACCACACCGCCCGCATTCATGCTGCCCATGCTCTCCGCCAGCCGAATTGTGCTCGCCGCCCATGCCAACAGGCTCGAGCACGACATCCACGTCGCACGCAACGCGAAAACGAGCACGCAGACTCGCGGCATCGAGCTCATGCGGCCCGAGATAGTGAAGCACGATGGTGCCACCATCCAGAAGCGGCTCGATGTCGAGAAGCTCCCAATCTCGCCCCGCCTCCTTGAGGATGCGCTCGCACATCGAGAAGCGCAAGAGCCGCGACGCGTTCGCCTCGTGCGCCCGCACAAGATCCTCCGAGTTCGCCGCCCGGTACACGCTCGGATGGTTGTCCTTTTCCGGTGGCGCCACGTCACCCACAAAATCAGTCAGATCGCGATCGTCGCACGCAGTCAAAACTTCGCCAAATTCCTCGCCACGACTTGAGCGGATCACAACCGTCTGACCGCGATGAAAAGCCACGCCCGGTGGGGCGGCGGCGCGGAATTGTCCGACGTGTCCCATCAGCCCATAGCGAATCAAGTACGTCGACACCATCTCACCGCGCCTGACATTCAGTGTGACGGGGCAGGGCATAACTATTCACAGCTTCAACCTATCAGCATGAATAGTACCGATATAGATCGGAGCCCGCCCGTTGACTTCCAGCCCCTGATGGGTTTAGCCTAACACAAGGGTCGCAGAAAGGTATCGTGATTTTCCCCGATCCTTTGCGAAATGAAATGACTCGCCTTTTCTCGGTCGTCGACAGCAACCGTGCCGTGACTGAACAACACACTGGTCCAGGAGTTTCGCTTCGATGACACAACTGAACGTCCGAAAGTCGTCCGGGCTCGAGTGCTCGTTCTGCACACCCGTGTCGCGGCGTGATTTTGTCAGATCGATCGCGGCCGGGGCCGCGGTCCTGACCGTTCCCACCATCGGTCAATCCGCGACATTGATTGGGCCCGATCAGGCTGGTCCTACTCGTACTTCCGCCGCCGAAACCGCGGTTGCCCGTTTCTACAAGACGTTGACCGCCGAACAACGCAAAATCCTCGCTTTCCCCTTCGATGACCCCTTGCGCAAGAGGGTCGGAAACAACTGGGCCATCGTCAAGCCGTCAATCGGCGATCTGACGGCGGAGCAGCAGTCGATTTGCACCGAGATCATGAAGAATCTCTGCAGTGAGGATGGCTACGAGCGGTTCATGAAGCAAATGGAAGACGACGCCGGTGGCTTCGAGGCCTACCACGTGGCGGTCTTCGGTGAGCCTGGTTCCGACAAGCCCTTCGAGTGGGTTCTCTCCGGTCGTCATGACACGCTGCGCGCCGATGGCAACAGCGTTGAGGGAGCCGCGTTCGGCGGTCCGATTTTCTATGGCCACGCAGCCGACGGCCACGACACCGAGGATTCGAAGCACACCAACAACGTCTGGTGGTATCAAGGCGACCAGGCCAACAAGATCTTCCGCACACTCGACGACAAGGAGCAGGCCCGGGCCCTCGTCACGAAAGCGGAAGCCGACGAACCGAAAACCACAAAGCTGAAAGGCGACAAGCTCCCGGCCACCGGCCTGGCCGTGGCTGACCTCGATAGCCAGCAAAAAGCGATGGTGAGTCAACTCCTGGAAATGATGCTGAGGCCCTTCCGCGCCGTCGACGCCGAAGAAGTACGCGAGTGCGTCACAACCAGCGGCGGCGTCGACAAACTGCGCCTGACCTTCTTCAAGGAAGGCGACCTCGGCAATGATGGCGTCTGGGACATCTGGAAGCTCGAAGGCCCAGCCTTCTCCTGGTATTTCCGAGGCTCGCCCCACGTCCACACGTGGCTCAACGTAGCCCGCAAAGCCTGACCAGCGCAGCACGCGAATCGCTCTAGTCAATTTCTTGACTAGAGCGACTTCGTTCGGCGCGAGTCTCGGGCACCCGAAGGGTCGCCGCCGTCCCGCCAGACCGGAGTTCTCTGGCCCCCGCGTGAGCCCCAAAAACCAACCACTCACCTCATGTCTTCTCATATTATCCGTGTGATCTGAAGGGCACGGTCGCGACGGGCGGATGCGACTACGGGATCTACTGAAGGCCTACCGCAAGAATCGCCCGCCCCACGACAAGTTCGGAGCAGGTCCGCTCGCTGTCATGATCCGCCCGACGCCCAACATGACGGCGGTTCCGACCAGCGCGGCGATAGACAGCGCATCAGTCCGGAGGGAAGAACGAGCACGACCAGGACCGTCGTCAGCGAGACGGTCGCGATGGTGTAAACTCTCCAGTCGCGGTACCAGGGGATCTGGCTAATTACGTGGGCGGTCATGATGCCGGTCGGTCTGTCAACAACCGTGATACTCGCAGGCCCTTTCGCTGCGATCGCGTCCGCCAAAGCGTCGGCGATGTCCTGGACCTCAGTCGTGGAATTGACGTGAAGCAACACGCCGTTGATCGCAGGGTGGGAGTCCGTCTGGGCCACGGAGAAGCTGACGCTGATCTGGAACATACCGGAGAGTCCAGCCCGGGGATCGGCCAGGTCTTGAAAGAGAGACAGGCGGGCGATCCTCTGATCGGCCAGGGCGGTGTCGAGCACGGCATCGGACGACATCTGCTTGATCTGGGCCGCCCACTCCGACTCCGTGTAAGTGCCCATGCGTCCGTCCGGCGAGAGCGGTGAGGCGACCGAGAGCATGCTGAGGTCCGATGTGATCGGGCCATAGAGATAATTCGGCGTGATGTGCCTGATGAATGCCACCGTCCCGCCCACGATCGCGATGCTGACCAAGATCCGCGGTAATGTGAATCGACAACTGGGAAATCGCATGCCCGGACACTCCGGCTCGGTGGCAATCCTCAACTTCCATCGCTCTAGCTCGGCAGGTGCATGAGGAACTGCCTCCAGGCAACGTTAGATTCGTTGCCTTGTGTTGCAAGCTAACACCATAGATTACAATCGAAATCGGCCGCAAAGACATTCTTCGGCACCCCAGAATTAGCACCACGCTTCCTGTGCTCGACCTCGATCGAGTCATCCGTATGAAGCGCATGAACTCCGGAAATCTGGACTGGCATGTATCAGATTATTTCCAACCTGCGACGCCGCGGCCGCAATGGAAATCAATGCTGAAGATGGCCGTCTTCTGGAGCGCGATCGCTGGCGTGGCCGGACTCTTTCTGATCCACGAGCTCATATTCAGCGTGTTCTTGTCTTTTGAGCCCGATTGGGCAAACGGCTGGCCCGGATTGAGCTCCGACACCGTGATATCCACCGTGATCACGGTATGGAGCGCTCTTCTTTTCATGACCGTCGCCGCCGGCGCGGGTGCAATCGCCGGGCTCATTGGAGCCTTGGCGGGAGTGAGGCCGGAGCGTCAGTTGCAAATCTTCTGTTGGTGGATGTGCTTTGCGGCGGCCGCTATTCTTTGCCTCAGCGTCTTCATATTCAAATACGGCAGTCTTGCATCTGCCGCATAACACCCGGAGCCGTAAGGCCTCAATCATAGTATGCGAAAAACGTCGGCCGCGTGACGGTGCCGGAACCTGGAACGTGTGAACCAGAGATCAGGCGAGATAGTGGCTGCAAGGCGAACTTGCGAGCGATTGGACTGGCGTTACAGGGCTATCACGCGGACTTTGATTGCTAATCCAGAATACTCTGGCGAGATCAACGAGGAATGGGTCCGATGGGCGGTCACTCAGTCGAATGGTTGACCGAATCCGCTTCACCTGTTACCTCTGACTCAAAGTAATGTCAGCCAGCGTTGGACGGAATTGATCCTGTTGAATTCTTGTCGGGCTGCGGGAGCGAGGCCAGCGGTCGTGGATGAGGCCAGCCAAGTTGTGGTTGCGTTTCTGGACGGAGTGCAGGCTGTCCGAACGGAGCTCCACGCCGTCTGGAACCACTACACCCGACGCGGCCTCAAGGTCTCGAATTACCCTGGCTGCGGGCCTATCTGGGCGCTCGATGGATACTTCAGTTCGGCACCTGATGATCGTGGTGGGCGTGGCGGCGGTCGCCTCTGCTCTGTACGCGCACAAGATTAAGCACGATCGAATTTTGCTCCACACGATGGCAAAGTTTGCGGTCAGAGAAGCGAGGAGAGACCTGGGTGATCTCTCGGAGTTCGAGATGACCGCGCAGTGGAAGGACGACGACGTTCAGGTCGATTTCAAACCTAAACGCCACGGTGAAGAAGGAAGACGATACGTTGTTGGATTCATTGGCGAGATCCTATCGGCTCAGCCTCTTCCTGGTCCGTGACAACTTGATCGAATTAGTGGATCGCCGGTGGTTGGAGCGCACTGCGCGGGGGACGATGCTGGATTGTGGAACGGTTATACTGAAGCCAGTCGCTCGTCGGATTCGGACTGCGGTGGTCTCTCTCGACAGCAAGAACGTCTGGGTGCCACAGACGCGAATACAACCCTTGCCCGAATTCTGCCCAGAGTGCCGAGGCGGTAGTTTGGTCCACATTCTGTGGGGTTACTCCCGTATCGCCGCCGTGCAAGTGGAGGAAGTAGGCGCGGGTCGCACCTTGCTAGGGCTGAACCGCCGCTACTTTGCAGCGATTGAACAGGGTGATCCCGCGCTGGCGCCACTTCTGGAAAGAACACGGCTACCGTCATGGGCCTGTTTGGACTGCCGCCCAGAGTGGATCGACCTGCACCAGTTGGCACTGAAGGAATGCGACGTCCAGACCGCAAAGTGGGCCGCATGCGACGCCAGTGATTTCGAAAAGGCAGCGATTCTGCTGCAATCCCAAATGAAGCTCGAAAACAAACACGCGGCGGATATCCTGCGTCTCATGCGGGAGTTGATTGGAGAAGCCGCAAGCGAGCCGCCGAGCGCTCAACACGTCCGCCCCTGGAGCGATTCCCTCTTCACCTTCGTTACCTTTGTTGGCTTCTGTTCAAACGTCCGACCAACAATATGCACTCCCCGTTCGCCAGTGCTGAAAGGCTTTCCACGTTCGTCATTTCTGTTCGCGCCCTTGCGCCTTTGCGTGAGCCTCCCACAAAACCAACCGCTCACCTGATGTATTCTCGTATTATCCGTGTTCGATCCGTGTTTCATCCGTGGCTAAGACATCCGGTCCTCTTCTTTCTCCCTTCTTCATTTTCCTGCACGCATGGCCCGGCGAGCAATCACCGCACACCTTGGTCTGCACGGTTGGTGTTGGGTTCCCCTCACGATTCACTCTCGTGACCGCGCGCCAGCCGCTCAGCCCAAATGGAGGCCTCGCGGAGATCAGATGACCCGCACTGATAGCAGCAGAGGAATTCGATTGCGCCATAGCCAGCCAATCGGCGTCCGGCACAATTCGAGCACATCACGGTGCGGCAAGCGCCGCAGGTGAAGCTGAGTTCGAACGCCTTCCCTTTGACCGCGAAATCAGAAGTGCCACATCGGTCACAGGTGAGCGCCATAGACTAACCTCACTCATTTTCCCCACTCAGAAATCTTCCGCTCATCAGCCAAGAACTGCAAACATGCTTTTGTCTTCGCGGCGTATCCATCGTCGACCCCATAGTCGCTCAATTTCTTGACCGCCCAGTGAAACACGGATACGCACGTTCCCGTCTTTGGGTCGAGGAGCGTCGAATCCCAGTACGGCCAGTCAAGCCGCCAGATGAGACGGGGCTGCGCGCCACGAAAGACGTGACTCAGTGCGGCTCCGAATTCGCAGCAAGTCACAAGGTAGTCGTTCCCATAATCCGAAGGGTCCGAGCGCTCGATGAGCTCGTGAATGCGTTTGCGATTATAATAGCGGTCGAACGCATCGATCCATTCCAAGGTTATGTCGTCAGCGACCGATAGGTATTCGCGCCAGTCACCGCGAGCCGCATCGACCATTCCGTCAATGCTGCGCATGACCTTCTTCTGCCAGGTCTCCGGCAGCCAGTTCGCGTCCGCTTGCGACAATCCAATGAACGACTCCTGCTGAATCACATCCGGGAAAGTCGACTCGAACCCCCGACGCTTTCGGTTTGCTTCCTCGTACCATGGGTCGAAGAATCGCAGAAACAGGTCATGAGAGTGAGGTAACTCAACATCGACTTCAGCCACGTCGCAGTGACCTCCGCTCTCGTGTTGCCAGTCCGGCATAAGCGGCTGCTCGATGCGAACCGCTCAACACGACAGCACTCAACCCGGCTTGCGTGAATGTTCGGAAACGCCGTCCGCTTCTCCTGACTCGCACCGCACGTCCTGGGCGGTTTTTTCATTCGTCGGAGCCGGTGCCGCCTGCGCTCGAGGCCACGGTCGAACCGTCAAGTCCTCGTCGCTGACGACGAGAAAGTCGAAAGCCTCCCGCGAGGATTTTGCAGCGTCGCCCGAGATCGGGGTTTTCTGGAGGCGCAACGGGCCGTGCCACGGTTGAATGGCCAAATCCTCGGTGCCTTCAATTGTGATATCGAAATGATCCAGGCGGCCCGATTTGTTTGAGGCACTCATGACGAGCCCTCGGACGGAGGAATCATAGATCGCTCCTGACAGGGCTGATGACGGACCCCAACTCTCCAGGCGGCCCAGAGCTCCCTCGTTTCCACAGAATCTCGTCTGGCTTGACCGCGCAATTCCGCTTCTTGAGTGTCTACAGTGTAGCCGCGCAGTTCGTTCCGAAGAACGTAATTACTCGAGTACGACCGAGTGGAACTCCTTGAACCACGTCGAGTCCCCGGCTCATTCCCTACGCCCTGGGCCCACCTCGACCAGTGTCACATCCTTGAACACAACCTCACGAGGTGCGTCGGCTCCGTGGATCTGCCAGGCGATCACCCCTTCACTGAGCATTGACGGCCAGTCGGCGTCCACGGTGATGATGCCATTGACCCGAATCGTCACGTGCTTGCCCACGCACCGGATCACAAACTCGTTGAAGTCGCCGATTTTGTACCTTTCCGCGACCCGTTCCCGCGGCGCAGCAATCACCGGACCACCCGGCTCCGTGACCAGGCTGCCGGGCGGGTAGCGGTGACTCACCCCGGCGATCTCGCACTGGGGCCCGCCCGCCCGGAAGTTGCGGTGGTCCGTGATCCGCGAGCGGAATTGCACCCCGCTGTTCCCGACCCCGTCCATGAGTTTGGCTTTGAATCGCAGCTCGAAATCAGAGTAACCCCGGTTGCTGCACAAAAACGTGTGTGCCGGCTTTCCCTGCGGGCACCTGCCCACAATCGCCCCATCGCGCACGCTCCAGTAACCCTTCAATCCCTCCCAGCCTGCGAGAGTCTTGCCGTCGAAGAACGACGGTGACGCGATTTCCTGCCGCCCGCCTCCCGCGACCGTGTCGCCACCGTCGACCGATCTGATCAGTTCCTCGACCTCGATATTTCGAAACCGCACCGTGCCGGTATGGGCCTGGAACCCGATGCTGCCCGAATCGCGTTTGATGCCCGGCAAAGCCTGCGGACGCGCGGCGAGCTCGCGCAAATTCCTCGTGAGAACGTCAGTCCCATTGATGTTCACTCGTAACGCCTGTCCGCGCAGCTCGATCTCCATGTTGTTCCACTGTCCCACCGGGTTGAGGTGCGATCGCCGGTCAAGGGGCAGCCAGTCCTGCGCCTTCAGGCTGTTCGACCACTCAAACGTTCCGGTCTCCTCGAGTCGCTGATCGGTGTCCATGATAGAAACCTCAGGATACACCCGCAGGCCCCCCACGCGATCGCCGCCTTTCGCTCGCAGCGCGACGCCGCTATTCGCTCCCCGCGATAACTGAAACTCGAACCGCAGAATGAAATCGGAGAAGCTGCGATCGGACAGGATCCAGCCCAGCTTGCGATAATCTCCCGTTCCACTGACGACGAGTTCTCCGTTCTCCACATGCATGTCCGTGCCAGAACCGCCGTCCCTGATCCAGCGACTCACGTCCTCGCCATTGCGGAGGTTCTGCACCGTGGCTTGCTGCGAGATTTTAGGGGCTTCGACGCGTTTCAGGTCTTCGGGGGGATTTGATGGTGGCGGCGGCGGAGCCGCAGTCTCAGGCGCAAGCCTCGGGCGCTCTCGTCTCCGCGGGATCAGGCGGTTCGTTCGCGGCGAGGGTGCCGGCTGGCGCCGGCGCGGGGCCGTTTTCCCTGGCGGGCCCACGGAACATTGCAACGCCGACGAACACGGTGCCCAGCACAACAGGCGCCGCCAGCGCGAGGAAAACGAGCCCCCGCCGACTCGGCCGGCCGCGTGATCCTGTCGAGGACATCCGCTTGAAGGGCTGCACGCCGCCGCCCGCCCGCCCAGACGCAGCCGGCTGTGGCGTCGGAGGTGATCCAGGGCGCACGTCCATGACCAGGTCTTCCAGGCGAAGCTCGTCGTTCCCGACCAGGACCTCCGCTTCCTTGGGGCGCGCGAAGATCGAGGGCTCAACTTTCGTCCTGGGTGCGGCGGCCCGCTTGAGGGGCGTCTCGTCGAAGACCTTCAGCTCGCGCGTGGTTTCCGGCAGTGCGGCCGCCGGCGCCTTCGCCAGAGCGACCGCCGTCGTGCACGCCTCCAGGAGCGAGATCACCTCGGCCATCGACGCTGGGCGATCAAGCGGGCTCTTGGCCATCATCTTGAGATACGCCGCGTCGAGCGCGGGGGAACGTCGGGCCGGGCAATCCGCAGCGAGGGGGCGGGGCGCTCCATGTGGGCCATCAGCCGCTTGAGGACATTGTCACCCGAAAACGGCACCCTGCCTGTGAGCAGGTAGTAGAACGTGCAACCCAGGCTGTAGATATCCGCGCGATGGTCGACGCGGTGCGAGTCTTCGGCTTGCTCCGGCGCCATGAAATCCACGGTCCCCATGTACATGCCGCTCTGGGTGAGCCGGCCGGCGGCCGATTTGCTGAACGGGTTGGCGGCGTCGACGATCCGGGCCAATCCCAGATCGAGCACGCGGACCGTGCCGTCGTGAACGAGCATGAGGTTGCCGGGCTTGATATCGCGATGGATGATTCCCTGTGCGTGGGCAGCGTCGAGCCCGCGGGCCGCCTGCATCAGACAATCAATTGCTTGCATGACCGCCATGGGCCCGCGATCGCGGACCACGCGGTCGAGGTCGCGCCCCTCGACGTAGTCCATGACCAGGAAATGGACGCCGCGGTCTTCGTCGGCATCCTGAGCGGCCACGAGGTTTGGATGCGTGAGCCTGCCTGCCGCCTCGACCTCGCGGCGAAACCGCAGGACGGCATCGCGGTCGCGTGCAAACGACGGTGGCAGGATCTTGAGCGCACCGATCCGCCCCAGCCGGCGATGCCGCGCCTTGAAAACCACGCCCATCCCGCCCTGGCCGAGCTTGTCGAGAATCAGATAGTTGCCAACCAGCAGCCCCCGGCTCTTTTTCTGATAAATCGCGGCCGCCTGATAGGGCGTGAGCTTGCCAGCCTTGACCAGAGAGCGAGACAACCCGAGCACTCCCTCGGACGAGAGGGCGGCGAAGGTTTTGAGCTCGAGGTCGCTGATTACACCGATCTCGACGAGCAACCGTGAGAACTCAGCAAGGTCCGCGACGCCCGCGGACGCTGGACTCGCATTCTCCGGCCGTTTCATCGACTCGAAATCCGCGTCCCGCGCGGCGGCGACCGTCTCGCTTTCATGAACGTCCCGCGCTGGAAGGGCGTCGCCACCCGCGGTCTCATCGCCGGCCATCATGTCGAGGTCTCCTCTCGGAGCCGAGTCTGACCGCAGTCGCCGCGCCCGAATCGCCCTCAGAGGGTTTCTGCGAATTCAAAGCGCGGACGATTCGATGAAGTTGAGGAATTCAACGCGGCGTTTCATCGCTCCCTCCCCCGTGGGAGAGGGCCGGGGTGAGGGTCTTTCCATACCAGGGCGCACTTCGCAGACACGCCCTCCGCTTCCCACCCGCGGTGGCGAGCGACGCAGGCAGGATTATAATCGGATCGAACGAGGATGTCGAAGAAATCCATCACCGAAGGAGTTCTGAAATCCATGGTAAGGACGACGATTGGCAAGTCCGCGGCTTTGATCAAGCTCGTCGTCTTTCTTGGTCTCGGGCTCATCGAGCCGATCAACCAAACCGAGGCAGCCGCCCAGGAGAGGCCAACCAGCCAGCCTGCGCCGGAGGCACGGTCCCGGGTCAGCCAGCCTGAGCCGGCTGCGCTCGTGCGGAGCTACGAGACAAGTCTGGCTCCGTACAATCGTATGAAAGGACGATGGACCCTCCACATTGAAAAATCCAAGCCGGATGAAGAGGTGAAGCATGCGGAATCGACCGAGGAATGGTCCGTCTTCCGCGACCCAGGCCGCCTGAGGCTGGTCCAGACCACGGACAGCGACAAAGGCCACGAGGTCTTCGAGACCCTGTGGCAGGCGGAGCAACAGGTCAGCATCTTTGCCGATGGGACAATTCTCGCCTGGCTCCAGCCGTCGGCTCAGAGCAAGTTAGACCACTTGGGCGGCTCGCCCTGTGCGACATGCTACGGGATCATCGATCAGAAGTGGATTCCCGACTTCTTGCGGACGGCAAAGCTCACGGTGCAGGCGGTTACACTTGATAAACGCCCGCTCTACCGGCTGCGCGGGCTGACATTGGACACCAAGATCGAGGTTTGGATCGACCCCGCTCTTGGCTATGCCGCGCGGAGGATCCGTTTCGATAAACGAGCCTCCGCAGACGACCCGACGCTGCGCTCACATCAATTCGACGCCACGCGATTCCGCCTGGAGAAAGGCCACCATGTGGTGGCGGAAGCCACGGCGACCTGGTCCGTCGGACCGCAGCCGCTCTTCTCATCGACGGTCGTCGAAAAGAATGGCAAGCACGTCGCCGTCGACTTGCCGGCCCGGGATAAGGATGGAAACGTCATCATGTTACCGGAGCGCCGGTACGTCTATCGGATCGAGCTCCGCGACATCGACTTCGATCCCAGATGGACAGACCGTGACTTCCAGTTCTCACGGCCGATCGCGAACTTCACCAAGGTCTCGATGGCCGGCGCCACTGAAATCGAATTACGTCTGGCTCGATGGAAAGGTCGTCTTGATGGCCCCAGGCCCGGCCCCGAAATGACCGCTAGTTGATGCTTCAAGCGCGATTCCGGCCGAAGGCCACGCGAGATCGCCCTCGACTTCCCTTGCCTCGCGCCGATACACGAATGCCCGCTCAATTTCTGGCCTCTTGCCCAATCCGTCCCTGGAACCGATCATCGGCCATGCGCCTTCGCCCGATCCGCAAGACCTGCAAGCGCCAGGAGACGCCCTGAAATGAGCACAGGACAAAACTCGGACCAGGATTCGCTCCCTCTCGAAGCACTCGCGCAGATCCACGATATCTGCAACGCATTCGAGCAGGCCTTTCGCGCCGGCCTATCCCCGAGAATCGAAGATTACCTGGTGAAGTTGAACGCCAGCCAGTCATCGCGCTCGGCCCTGCTCCTTGCTCTGCTCGACATCGAGCTGGAGCTCCGCCGCGCCCGTGGCGACCGACCCACCACCGAGGAGTACCTCGCGCGCTTCCCGGACGACGCCGCCACGATCGCCACCGCATTCGCCGACGTGCCGACTCGAACCCTTCGCCCCGAAGGCGGCAGCGACCTTCGCTTCACGGTCGGTGACCCCGTGCTGCAAACGGCTGTGGCCGCGCGCGCTGCGGCCCCCACAACCGACGGCCGCAGCGACTCGCCCTTCGAATCAACTTCCACGACCGTGGGCAACCGCACGTCCCCGGGCAATCGCTTCCGCATCCTGGAGCGAATCAAGGAGGGCGGCATGGGCATCATCTCCAAGGCCGCCGACGAAGAGCTCCACCGCACCGTCGCGCTCAAGGAGATCGGTCCGCGCTACGCGAGCGATCACCTCAGCCGCTTGCGCTTCGTCGTCGAAGCCGAGATCACCGGCGCGCTCGAGCACCCGAGCATCGTGCCAGTCTACGGCCTGGGCAGCTATCCGGACGGACGCCCGTTCTACGCAATGCGGCTGTTAGCCGACCGGACCCTTCGCGATGCCATCACGGAGTTTCATGCCCGTAGCGCGTCGAGTCCCCGGCAGACCAGGCACGATCTCGATTTCCGCGAGCTCCTCGACCGGTTCCTCAACGTGTGCGACGCGGTCGACTACGCTCACCACCGCGGGATCTTGCATCGCGACCTGAAACCGGGCAACGTCATGCTCGGCCGCTTTGGCGAAACACTGGTTGTCGACTGGGGCCTCGCCAAGCTGATCGACCAGGTCGCAGACACCGATGCTCGTCAGATCGAGCCGAGACTGCGACCGCAATCGGCAACCGAGGAATGGCGCACATGGAGCGGCGCCACCCACGGCACCATCGGCTTCATGCCTCCCGAGCAGGCTCGCGGCCAGGACGCTAGAATCGGGCCGCGCAGCGACGTCTACGCCCTGGGCGCGGTTCTTTACAATCTTCTGACGGGCGCCCCATCGATCGCTCCCGGCAATCGTGAAACCACCGAAGATGAGCAGCAAGACCTACCCAGAGTCATCGGCGATATCATCGCTGGCCGGTTCCCTCGGCCGCGTGCGAAGAATCCCGACGTCTCGCCCGCACTCGAGGCCGTATGCTTGAAGGCGATGGCCATCGCACCGGATGATCGTTATTCGTCCGTGCGAGAACTTGCCGACGAAGTCAAGCACTGGCTCGCCGACGAGCCGGTGAGCGCCTATCGCGAATCCGACAGTGAGCGCCTCGCGCGCTGGACCCGGCACCATCGCACTTCCGCCCAGGCTGCGGCCGCCGCGCTCTTGCTCGTGGCCCTCGTCTCCTCTCTCGCCGCAGCGCTCGTGGCCAGAGCTCTTCGCAATGAGAACGCCGCACGATCCGCCGAGCACGCTGCCAGGATGCAGTCGGACGACAACTTCGCCAAAGCGCGCGCGGCCGTTCGCGAGCTTGTCGAGCTCGCCGGCAACCGCCTCGCCTACGTGAATGGCTCGGAGGATGTCCGCAAGCAGCTCGCCGAAAAAGCACTCGGCACTTCACGCGAGTTCCTCGACTCGCAGCCACACGACGCGAACGTGCGCCTCGACATGGCGAAAGTCTTGCGCGTCACCGCCAACATCGGGCGGATGATCGGCCAGTTCGACGAGCCTCTCCCCTTGTACCAGGAAGCCACAGGTTTCCTCGAGCTGCTTATGAAGGAGTCTCCGTCCAACCCGCAGATTCGCGAGGAGGCCGTGTCGAATACCATCGACACCGGCGAGCTGTACGCGATGAACGGCCTGCCCAAGCCATCCCGGTCTTTTGCTCAACTGGCCCTCGACCTGGTGGACGCCCCCGACGCTCCATTCCCGCAGCCGGCATCCAGAAACAGATTGGCGCGATCGCCTTCTTGAACCTCGCCAATGCCCAGAACGACAGTGGCCGTTACCCGGACGCGCGGGCTTCAGGAACGCGGGCAATCGAGCTCCTCTCCGCGCCCGGCGCCGCTCTTGGCGATGAACCCATCAACCAGCTCCTCCTCGTCATGGCTCGAGGCAACCTGAGCTTCACCGAGCGCGAGCTGGGAAACAGCACCGAGGCACTACGACTCTGCGACCAGGCGATCGCCGGCGCAAGTGCTCTCGACGCGAAGTACAGTAGTCCCGACATCAAGCGCGTCTACGCCGCCGTCCTCAATCACCGCGGAGAGCTGCTCGCCGACGACGTCAGGCGCCGGTCCGAGGCCATGACCGCGTTCGAAAGTGCAAAGCGCATCATGGTCCCACTCGCGAATGCCTACCCCGGTATCCCTCAGCTTCGCCGCGAAGTCGCGGTCGCATGCAACGGTCGAGGCGGAATGCTCCTCGCGCTCGCTCTCGCGCAAGCTGCCAGCGATCGGAGCAATGCGACCAAGCTTCTCGAACGGGCCAGCGCAGACTGCGAAACAGCGCAGAGACTGCTTCGGGATCTGCTCAAAGCTCGCCCAATCTTCGACTACCACAGTCACCACGGCCGCACCCTCGCCAATCTCGCACGCATCGAATCCGCACGCGGAAATCGCGACGCCGCCCGCGCGCTCTTTGAACAGGCCGCGCAAGCCCACAGCCTGGCGATTGCCGCCAATCCAGAGAGTCAGCTCGACCACAAACTACTCAAAATCGTCGACACCGAGCGCGCCAATCTCAAATGAAACAGAAACCCGCACGATTGCCTCAGATCGTTTGCGCAATGGGCTTAGCACGGACAGAAATCACAGGGCCCCGTCGGTTCGACGACAACCGGAACCGTGATCGGTGCCGCAGGCGACGTCAGGGTGATGGTCAAAGTTCCCGTACCGCCAGTGACTGTCACTTTGTGGGAATCGGAATTAACTGAGCGCTCCCTCCCTGGAACAATCGTGGGCAAGCCGCGCTGAGCTGCCAGAATCAGCGTCAGCAACGTGGTCCCAGACACGGATTGGTTGTCGGTGTTGCTACTCCAGAGCGCCCACGGGGTATTCGAATACCCCGTCTCGGTCTTGACGGCCTGAACGAAGCTCACGCTCGGGGCACCGGTAATGTCCAGCGTGATCACAAACGGCTGCCCGGTCGCGTAAGTCATCTGAGTCGCGCGAGGTATGGTCACGGTCGTGACCGTAGGCTTGGTGTTCGCAGTTTTCGACATCGTCTGAGTCGCGCGAGGTGTGGTTACTGTCGTGCTCGCAAGCGTGCTGTTCGCGGTTTTCGACATCGTCGGCTCTTTCTCGCCCTGACTGAGTGGATAAATGCCGCAGATTCGGGCAGGACGAATCCGAACCAAAGGCAAACGACCGAGCGTCGATCGGTAAAGCTTTGCTCTTTGCGTACTCTCCCACCCTTTATCCGGAATTGCCCGCCTGACCCGACATGCGACCGCCAAATTCGAGGAAGTGACGCTTGGCGCTGCGCCCTCGCTCGATTGCTGCCTATAATGAATGGTGCCCGGCCGCGCCACAGCTCCCATTGTGGATACGTTATACGTGGCGCGCGGCTCGAATCGCAACCTCCTGCGGAGCGGCAATTGATCACAGATGGTTTGCCCGAGCGATCGCGCTGGGAGCTTTCGGCCGAGTCAGCCGTGGTCAAGCTCCGCTGGTTCGGCGTCGTCATGGGCTATATCCTTGTCCAGACCCGCACCGGCCTCCACGATCCGTGGGCCGTGCGGGCCTTTCTGGCGCTCGGCGCCGGTTATGCCGCGCTTGACCTCGCCTTCTGGCGGATGGGTGAAGTCTTCCTCAAGCGCTGGCCGCTCTTCGTCTCACTCATGGAGTCGGTCTTCATCGCGCTTCTCTGCTATCACGACACGGGCCTGTCCAGTCCCTTTCGCTGGTATTACCTGCTCTCGCTGATCTGCTGCTCGATCCGCTTCAGCTCGGCCGTGGCCTGGTGGACATTTGCGTTTCATAGCCTGACCCTCCTGGCCCTCGGCCGAATCCTGGGCGTCGCATCGCTCTGGGATTCAACCCTTCCCCTGACCTGGACCATCATGGCCTGGGCGACCTGGGCGTGTTCATCCCTTGCGGGCTCCCTGCATGCCGCCCGCCAGAAGCTCGAACACTTGAATCACGAGCTGGCCTCGATTCGCGAAGACCTGGAAGAACGAGTGGAAGAACGCACCGACGCGCTGCGCGCCTCGCAGGCTCGAGTCATTCACCAGGAAAAAATGGCAGCGTTCGGCCTGCTGGCCGCGGGCATCGCGCACGAAGTGGGCAATCCACTGGCGGCCTCAGCTCGCTCGTTCAGATTCTCAAGCGGCGCGGGCCTGACTCCTACACCGCCGAGAAGCTCGACCTGGCCGCTCGGCAGTTGCAGCGCATCGAACGGACGATCCGCGAGCTGATCGACTTCTCGCGACCCGCATCGACCGCGGTGAGCCGGGTGCGTGTGGCCGAGGTCGTTGACGAAGCCCTCGGAATCGCCAAGTACTATCAGCGCACCAAGCAGCGCTCGATCACGACCGAAGTCCCCACCGATTTGCCGGCCGTCGTCGGCGTGCGCGACTACCTGACCCAGGTCGTGCTCAACCTCGTTCTGAACGCAGTTGACGCAACAGCCGACCAGGGCCGGATTCACGTCTCCGCCAAGGACGAAGACGGCCACCTTGTCCTCTCAGTCGAAGACGACGGCCGCGGCATCTCGATTGCCGACCGCTGCCGCCTATTCCAGCCCTATTTCACCACGAAGGCGCATGGCACCGGCCTGGGCCTCTTCGTCAGCCGCCAGATCCTCCAGGAGTTCTCCGGCACACTGGCGATTCATCTCCGAGCCCGGCGAGGGTTCAACCTTCGTGGTCCGTCTGCCGCTAGAACGCCCGACAAATCGCGCAGCGAGCACGTCGCACCCCCGCGCGAGCTACAACAAGTTGACCCATAATCTTAATCCTGAGCTTAATCTTAATCCTAATCCCAATCTTAATGCTGATCCTGATCCGACGACCCGAAAAACCAAATGCCGCCCCCCCCAAAAAAACCGACCGATTCTCCCCCCCGCGGCCGCATCCTGATCGTGGATGACGAGGAAGTGATCGCCTCAACTCTCCGGGAATTCCTCCAAGGCGAGGGCTTCGAGGCCGCCACGGCCACAGACCTTCCCTCCGCTCTCGCGCAAGTCGAATCATTCGAGCCGGAGATCGTCCTCTGCGACATTCAGTTGCCCGGCGCCGATGGGATCACCGTCCTGAACCGCACACTCGAGCTCCGCCCCGAAACTCTTTTCATCATGATCACCGCTTTTGCAACGGTCGAGAGTGCCGTCGCCGCGTTCCGGCGCGGTGCTCATGACTACCTGATGAAGCCGGTGCTCTTCGAAGACTTGATCGCCCGTCTCGAGCGGCTGCTTTGTCTCCAGCGGCTCCTCAGGGAAAACCAGGCACTCCGTCGCCAGCTCCACGCTCAGGGAGACCCCGACCCCCTGGTGGGCGAGAGTCCCGCCATTGCGGACGTCAAGAGTTTGATCCAGAAGGTTGCACCCTCCCGCACCATGGTTCTGATCACGGGCGAGACGGGAACCGGCAAGGAGCTGGTGGCCCGCGCGCTGCATGCGCACGGGCCGGCGCCGGAAGAAATGTTCCTTGCGGTGAACTGCGCGGCGATCCCGCACGAGCTGCTGGAGAACCAGCTCTTCGGCCACGTCCGGGGCGCCTACACCGGGGCATCCGGCGACCAGGAAGGTTTGTTCGTCGCCGCGGGCCGGGGCACGGTGTTCCTTGACGAGATCGGCGAGCTGGCGCGATCGACGCAGGCCAAGCTGTTGCGCACGATCGAGAATCGAGAGGTCTTGCCCATTGGTGCAACCAGGCCGGTCTCCTTTCAGGCCCGGATCGTGACGGCCACCAACAAGGATCTGGCGGCCGAGGTCGCCGCCGATCGGTTTCGCGCTGATTTATATTACCGCCTGAACGTCGTCTGCATTCACTTGCCTCCCCTCTCCGATCGCCGCGAAGACATCCCGTCGCTCGTGGCGATGTTGATCGCCAAGCACGCGACGAGCCTGGGCAAGCGGATCGACGGCGTTGACAACCGCGACGATTCGTGGCCTGATGACCGCTGCCTGGCCGGGAAACGTGCGCGAGCTCGACAACGCCCTCGAGCGGGCGGTCTTGTTCAGTGAAGGCCCGATCCTGACCCCCGATGATTTCCCCCCCGGCCTGATCTCCCCCGGCGACACCGAAGACCCCGGCGACGACCTCCGCGCCGCGGTCCGAAAGTACGAGCGCCTGCACATCGAGCGCGTCCTGCGCGAGTGCGCCAGCGACAAGCGCGAAGCCGCCAAGCGCCTGGGCCTGGGTCTGTCTTCACTCTATCGGAAGTTAGAAGAGCTCGGTCAATCAGGACCCGCGAGAGAGTCGTGAGTCGTGACCACGGTCGTGAGCCTGTGGTTCGGACGGAGAACCTCCAGCCTCGCACGTCAGTGCGACCACCGCGGACGATCGGACCTACGCTCAAGGCCGGCGATCACCCCTCTGCCGCGCATCGCGGTCTCACCCGATTCAGCACGCCGATCGCAGCCACCGCGCACCAGAGCATCCAGGTCGTCGGCTCGGGAGCTGGCACCACCGGCGCCGGCAGCCCCGAATCAAACGTGACGTTGTAACCTTCCGACGAGATCGGCATTCCGTTTGGCAAGAGAATCCCCGTGAGCGAAAGCGTCATCCCTTCCGACATCGGCGTCGGCGTGTGGTTCAGCAAGCCGATCGGGTTGTATACGAGCCCCAGGTTGAATTGATTGCTCGTTCCCGCTGAGGAAAGAGGCAGATCCACAGAAAACGAGCCAGTGAGCGACCCATCCGATCTGGCCACAACCGCCGGCATGCCCGCCTGAAGCGGTACTCCGGCATCGGTTAGAGTCAGGCTCCTGCCGTTCACATTCAGGGTCTGCGCCGTGATTCCGATCGATGCCACTCCATACTGACTCAACTGGCTCTGCGGAGTATAAGTCACCTGGAATTCCAACCGAATGTCGCTCGGCAGCGAGCTCCCGGCGGGTCCGCTCACCGTCGCGGCGACGTTGGACCAGCTTGCCGCGATATAGGGATCGGGATCGGGACGCGAGGCGCCGACAGTCTGTGGCGCATACGGCGATGAATACGTGCTGCTGATTTGAAGCAGGTTCGCGCCCCCCGGGGTCGCGGCCGCGTAGCCCGACTCCGATACAACCACCGTCGCGGGCGTCGAGGGAAACTGCGTGTAATTGATCGTCGCCGTCGAATTGATCGACGCCGGGCTCGCCCCGACTTGCTGCGAAAATTGATCGAGCACGCTGGCTTGGGCCGAGGCGCCGTCGCCGGAGTAAATCACGTCGGCGTGACCGATCGATGCCCAGCCCAGACTCAGAAACGCTGTCGAGAGCACGAGCCAGCAGCATCCGATCGCAAAGCCGCGCATTATGCCGGTCGCTCCTTCGACGCCTCGATCGGCTGACCTGGCCCTCAACCCGCGCGAAGACTCCAACGACCGACCGATCCGTCGCCCAAGTTAACCATTCAAGCACATTCGTCAACCTCGATTCTCGATTCAGCGCGGGTCGACCGACCCCGCCGCCCCCTCGACCGAAGGTCTCCGGCTCCCTGCGTTCGGCGAGGCTCTCCGACCCCGCCGTCCGCTTGACCGAAGGTCTCCCGCTCACACAGTTCTCCCACCCGGACTGGGAGAATCCAGATCGCACGCGGACCGGATTCGTGTAGAATCGGATAACCCTCGAATTGTGATGGGCGTTAGCGAAGGTCAGACATGCGCAAACAAAAGACCAGAAGACCCTCCCAAAACGGGTCCGCGAATTGGAGACAATCGCGCCCGACGACCGGGGCCTATTTCTTGTCCTTTGAGATTGAGAATGTTCGCTGCTTTTCAGCAAAACAAACCCTCGATCTATCCGACCGCAACGGTCGACCTGCGCAATGGACGATTCTTCTGGGAGAAAATGGAACCGGGAAGTCGACCACACTGCAGCTTCTCGCTGCGTACAGCGGACTGTTTGGCCTTCGGAGTGGGTTTATCTACAGCGTCAACACCCGCGACGAATTGGAAATCCTCGCACCTGGAATTGAGAGATTCGTGCGCACGGAAGGGAATCGCACGCCACATATCTCCGTTAAAACGGTCGACCGCCTAAAATTGACCGGCACTGCCAATCGCATGCGCACCCATGTGTGGACTTGGGATTGTACTCGAGAAATGCCAATCCCAGCCCGTATTGACACCGTCGATCCGGTAGTTTGTTACGCCTATGGTGCTGGACGCAGATCGCGGCCAGGCTCGTTGCAACGCGACGAATATCAACAAGAACACGAAGGGATTTTTTTCGAGGAGACTGCGCTCCTCAACGCCGAAGAGTGGCTACTGCGGCTTGATTATTCCGCCAGTAAACAATCCCGCATTCAGGTGCAGCAGGCCGAACGCCTGGAGCTGGTCAAAGGCATATTGATCAATCTGTTGCCAGACGTGTTCGACATCAGGTTCAGCGCGCCAGTCGAGGTGATGCCCTCGCCCAAAGTCGAGTTCAAGACGCCCTACGGCTGGGTCCACCTCAGTAACCTCGGCTATGGCTACCGCACGATGATATCCTGGATTGTCGACCTCGCAAGTCGCCTGGTCGAACATTACCCCGACAGTCCCAACCCGCTCGCCGAGCCAGCCGTCGTCTTGGTCGACGAAATTGACTTGCATCTGCACCCGAAGTGGCAGAGAGAACTGATCGGATTCTTGACCGAGCGATTTCCCAACACGCAATTCATCGCCACGGCGCATAGCCCACTGATCGTCCAGTCGGCAGGCGACGCCAACATCGCCTTGCTCAAGCGCGAAGGCGACCACGTCGTCATCGAGAACAACCCGGAAACGATCCGCGGCTGGAGAATCGACCAGATCCTGACCAGCGACTTGTTCGGACTCGAAACCGCGCGGCCACCGGAGTTCGAGCGACCGTTGCTCCGGCGCAAGGAGTTGCTCACGAAACCCAAGCTGACGAAGTCGGAGCAGGAAGAATTGAAGAGAATCGACACGGAGCTCGGACACTTACCCACCGGTGAGTCATTCGAGCAAGCGAAAACAATGAAGCTGATCCAACAATCCCTCGAGATCTTGAAGCAGAAACAAAGCACAAAGAAGTGATTCGGATCGAAAAGCCGACGAAGGCTCCTGCCGTCCTGGAACACCGTGGCAAAGCCGCAACGCTGCGGCTTTGCGCCGACTACGACAGCGACTTTGCTACCACGAAAAGCTGGGAGTTCGACTCGAGAATCTACTCTGCGAAGTCCGTGAAGTCGGCCTTGCGGAAGGCGCAACACGACAAATGTGCGTTCTGTGAGTCGAAGATTGCCCACGTCGCGTTCGGCGATGTCGAGCATTTTCGACCAAAGGCCGGATACCGAAAGACCCCCGAGGATGCTCTCGTTCGGCCTGGCTATTACTGGTTGGCCTACGACTGGGGCAACCTGCTCTTCTGTTGTCAGATCTGCAACCAACGTCACAAGCGGAATTCCTTCCCGCTGTTCGACGAGAGCCGAAGGGCAAAATCACACCACGATGACATCAACGGCGAACGGCCGTTGTTCATCCATCCGGCACAGGACGACCCACGCCGCTTCCTCGAATTCAATGAAGAATACGTGCGCCAATTGATGGAAATCAGCAGGGAACGGTGACGATCGACGCGCTGGACCTGAATCGTGAGCCAATCGTTGAAAAACGGAGGGATTGGCTCGCGGGCATTCAGGAGCTGCTCGAATGCCGCGAGTTGCTCGCGGACAAACTCGCTAGCCATTCCGACGCGAAATGCGAAAATCGCGTGCTCGCCATCGACGCACATCTCAAACGCTGCGCCTCGGATTCAGCCGAATACGCCGCGATGGTCCGCGCCGCCTTGACACGGCGCGGGTTGCGATTGCAATGAATCGCTCGCGAATCTGATAGCAGGCCGATCTCAATTTCGATCGTTCTGGCGATCGGCGCGTCTCAACCCGGTCACTCCGACGAGGTTCCAATCTCGCCCTCACAACGGCGCAGCCACCCGCCGCCTTCATACGGAGATTCTCCGAAGAAAAACCAGTACGCCAGGTCGCTCAGCCGCTCACATGCAGCCTGGTAATATTGTTCTTCATACGGTCGCGGGAAATTCGGGTGATTCGACCACTCGGGTACGAACCGCTCCAGGTACCAGAAGCCCTGAGCGATCCTGCGCTCGATCTCCGGGCAGGTGGCCTGAGCAATGGCGCACGCTTCCATCGCCTCGGCGAGTCGCGAGAACGCCTCCCTGTCCCACTCCAGCGCGCACCTGAGCTTGAGAAGGAATGAACCCTCCTCAGCCTCAAATTCATCGCAAAGGACCGAAGTCCAGTTCTCACCCGTTGATCGTCCGCCTTGGCATGCCTATCCGGCTCCGATGCCTTTACCCATTCGCTGGCTGTCGCTCGCCCGAAGCGCACGCCGCGCAACCAAGAACAGCACCGCCATGATCAAATCAATAACGGCGAACGGCTTCCAGATCCCCGGTATACCCGCGCTGAACCAGTACCAGAATGCCAGCCCGCAATACGAAACCTTGAGAAGAAAGCCATAGATGATAAGGTTCCGATTGGCAATCGGATTGATCGCGACGGCGACGAACATGCAGGCAAATACCAACAGCAAAGCGGCCGGAAATTGAACGTACCCCCAATGGTTGGGCGGCGTCACTTGAGCCTGCTCGTAGACCCAGCCGGGGGCAATCAAGAAGGCCGCGCCAAGCAGTCCATCATAGAGCGCGGCTACGAGAAATAACGCGGCGATGGCTCGAGTCCGGGTCATGACGCCTTCTCCTCGGAAGCCGCAAGCGCGCTGCGGTAGTTCTCCTCGAAATTGGCACGCCGCCGCTCGGTGAGCTCATGGCTGTAGAGTCGCTCACCCAGATTGATGAACCCGCGCCGCAGTTCTTCGGGCGTGAACTGTTCGGGACGGAAGTTGATATCGAAAAGCGTGCAAGTTTCCCACGCGTCATCGCGGAGCAACCGTCCGGAGCGCCTCAACCGGTCATACAGCGGCGTGCCCGGAAACGGCGTCTGGACCGTGATCTGCACGTCGAACATCTCGGTTTCCATGGCGAACTCCAGCACTTGGTCAAAGATCTCCGGGCCCTGGCCATCAAGTCCGAGGATAAAGCAGCCGTTGACCCGAATGCCATGCGACTGGATTCCCCGGACGGCCTCCTTCGCCTCGCGCCACCGCTTGAGCTTCCAGTCGCGCTTGAGCTCCATGCCACGCAGGCCCCATTCGCCGGGGCTCTCGAAGCCGATGAGCACCTCGGCACACCCGCTCTCGCGCATCAGCCGCAGCAGCTCAGCATCTTCATGCACGGAAAGGTCGGTCTCGGCGAACCAGCGGATCTTACGCTTGGCCAGCTCGGGGAGCAACTGCTTCCAGTATCGCCGATTCACGAACGCATTATCGTCGCCGAATTCGATGAATGGTCGGCGCCAGACGGAACGAATCCGATCGATCTCCGCAAGCACCTTCTCGATCGGCTTTTGCTTGTATCGGCGCGTGAGCAAGATCGAGCTCGCGCAAAACTCGCAGCGCAGCGGGCAGCCCCGGCTGGCCTGCACGACCAGTCTGTTGTATTTCGCCGGGTCAAGCAGCTCGAACGCAGGAATCGGCGCATCCCCAAGAGAGGATTCACGCCGTGCCCGATAAAACCGCTTGAGCCGCCCCGTCTCCGCGTCTCGCAAGACCTCGAGCCATACCGGCTCTCCCTCGCCGATCACCACGGCATCGGCGTGTAGACTCGCCTCTTCCGGCAGCGCCGTGACGTGAAGACCACCCATCACGACGGGTATCCCGATCGCTCGATAACGGTCCGCCAGCTCATACGCTTCATGGATCTGCGCGCTCAAGCTCGAGATCGCCACCAGATCCAGGCGATCGGGCAGGGGGCCCAGCCCACGAAGTTCCTTCACTTCGTGATATTCGCAAGAGTGGTGCGCAGGAGTCATCCCCGCAAGCGTGAGCAGCCCCAGGCTCGGCAGCGACGCGATCACCTTCCCGCGCTCAACGAAGCCCGGCAGCGTCATGCCCAGACGGACGAGCTCCGGATCGCACGCACGCACGCCGCTCATCGCGATCAACCCGATTCTCATGCGAGCACCCCCCGGAACAAGAAGTCGCCTGTGGCGACGATCAGCGCACCCACCGGAATAAAGAAGAGATGCCGGAAGGCCTTTCGCCACGCCGAGAGAAAGCACACCGCCGGCATGGCCACCGCCCCGATCACAAACCCCGCTGAGGCAACGGGCGGTGCCACCTCAAGCCGGAGATGCTCCACTGAGAGAACGAACGCGAGATTCAGCAACCCCGTACCGAAGAACGAAATATGACCCAGTCGCACCAGCCGCCGCCGCCACGAACCGTAGCCCCCCAGCCATCCCTCGTCATGGAACAACAATCCGATCGCGGTTCCCGTGATGAGACCCGTCAGAATGGCAGCCCAAGCTGTGATCAAGTTGATTTCGCGCATGAAGCTCGCCCCTATCGTATATGCCGATCGAGGCCGTTCCCATGCCAGAAGCACGCGAGCTTCAGTGTTCGCTCGGTTCAGGCCGCACGAACCGCGGTGCATACCGAGTGTCGCGAAGGCATCGCCCTTGCGCACCATGAGCGACGAACGGACGGGGCGATTCAACAGTGATCGACCCCGGTCTGCTCAGTGCTTCGCCTTCTTTCATTCGTGGACATACGCCCATTTATCGATTCGCTCGACCGGTTTCGCCTGGATCCGGTCAGGATACGTCTCGGAGGGCCAGTAGATAAATCTGTCGAAGTTGATCGGCCCGTTTGTGCAATCGATCCGCAGTTCATAGGAACCGGGGCTGCGCTCGGTATCGTTGCGGTCCTTGAGATACGAGAATTCTGGATACCCGATCATTCTGGTATATGGGATCGCGGCCAGATAGCCGGGGACCAGTCGCTCGAGGCTGTCAGGATACGCACCGTTGTCGTTCCAGTATCGCGCAAGCGCCTCCACGAGTTGATGACCGACTCGGGATGCCTGGACGAACGCTCGATGTCGGAAGGAGCCGGCTGCCTTGAGGGCCAGAAGCCAGAGCGCCATGAAGAAGAGACAGCAAGCGGCCAATGACGCGCGACGGACCAACTCGCCATCGGTTTGCCGATAGATGATGCTTGCGGCGCCGAAGTAGAGGAACCCAGGCAGTGCGGCGAGGAACAACAAAAACGTGCAATACGACTCGTACAGCAGGAAGAGTGCCACGCCCCCGAGGAATCGAGGCGTCCGCCAGACGCACATGTTCTGGGTGAGGACGAACATCGCCGGCAGCAAGATCGCCCAGAGCCACATCTGCCCGACCGCGGACATTCCATCCTCCCCTGTTTCACCGTCATGCAGGCGCGCGGACAGTGACACTCGGACCCGGCGCACGACGTCAGCTTCGAATTCTCCTTGACGCTTCAAGCTTGCCGTCGCGGTCAATAGAGACCGCGAGGATCTCTGAACTCTTTGTGGGGTCCCGGACACAATGCGCTAAAAACCCCGAGCGCGAGACTAACCGGTCGGCATGGCATCGCCGGTTGCCCCGTGGCCCCCCGGCCTCGTTCGTTGTTGAACGTGGGGCTAATCATCACTCCTTGAGTTTCTCCGCGAGTACCGTCTCGTCGCCCTTGACAAGATTCCCTTGGGGATCGATCAAGATAAGAGCACCGAACCCTGGCAACCCATAGCGTTCCATCGTTGTGAAGCTGGGATCAAGCAGAACGGGAAATGGAAGCTGCTTGCCCCAGACGTTCTTGACGAAGGGTTGCAACCTCTTGTCGAGGTCGGCGACCGATTTCACCTCGCCCTCGACATCCATGTAAAGCGCCAGGATTTCGAATCGATCCCGCTGGGCCTGATGTTCTTCGTAGAACTTCATCAGATTGGGGATTCCACGACTTATGCACGGGTAGCAGGGGAGGCCCCAGAAGTAGACCAGAAGCCACTTCCCCTTGAAGTCAGAAATCTGCGCGTCCTTGGACACACCGCGAGCATCGAGGATGTGCCATTGGGGCGGTTTCTCGCCGTAATGCTTGGTGTAATCCCAGGCGCCGGCGGCCTTGGCTCTTTCGATCCTTCCCTGAACCGTCGGCTTGAACGGGGATAGACGCAGCACGCCAAGGTCGATCTCCGAAATCTCACCCGTCAGAAGAAGCTCCCTGTTCGGGGCATTCGCCTCTTCGCTGAAGTTGTCCCTCGAAGCCGAGATATTGAGCACGTAATGACCAGGCGGGAACGACATCTCGAACCGGCTGTCGATTGCCGCACATCTGGTCAGGATCGTCAGATCAAGGGGTCGCGCGGGATCATCGGGCAGCATCGCCAGGACAACAGGCTCTGCTGGACGTTCGCCTGCTCCGGGACTTTCAATCGATCCTCGGACACGAACCATGGGACCGAGACGGATCTGGACATCGGCCGCTCCCTTTCCCTTGGGCAGGATCACCAAGCCCCCGCGATTGCGGGAGTGGTCCATCGCTAACAAGTGATGGCGATCGCCGGGTATGCTCATCGAGAACCGGCCGTCAGGCCCCGTCTTGGTTGGTCTTTCGATGTCTCCCAACGGAAACATCTTCCCGAGATTGGCCGAGAGTGCCCGCCGTCCTTCAACCGCGTCGAAATCGTAGGGCTTGCCCCTTGGGTCATTGAGCGGTCCGTTCGCCGTCCAGAAGAAAGCGACGTCCGCACGCGCGACAGGCGTCCCGGTTTGGTCCACCACGCATCCATTAACGTTCCGCATCTCGCCAGCATGCCCCTCGCCCGCGATGAGCAGGACCAATCCCGCCGCAAAGGCGAGTCGAGCTTCGAGCCCGCATGCGTGCCACCAAGGCGACCAGCAGGATCTTCGGTGGCCCTTCGACATGCTCCGGTAACCGCCTCGCGGCGGCCTCCATTTTCTTACAAAAGTCGCACGCCTGTCGAGTCTACCTACCGACCCCGAAGGATACCAGTACGATTGCGGCATAGCACTTCAGGAGCCCTCGCGGCGACGAGTTGAGCAACTTTCAAACCGGCGTGTCGGGTTTCGGGGGGCGAAGGACTCACTTACCAGCTCCGCAGACCAATAGGTGCAACCCACCTTCTCCGTTTGCTCCCCACACAATATAATCATGCAGTCAGGTCATCGTGGTGCGCCCCCCCTGGGCGGCCCGCCCGATCGCACCGATCACAGAATCCCGCCTGCCGAATCGCCTTGAGGAGAGCCAGCGTTCGATGCTTGTCGACCCGAAGTTCATCCGAAATTTCTCGATCGTCGCCCATATCGATCATGGTAAGAGCACGCTGGCCGACCAACTCCTCCTGCAATCGGGCGCCATCACCCAGCGCGAATTTCGCGAGCAGCTCCTGGACGATATGGATCTGGAGCGCGAGCGCGGCATCACCATCAAGGCCCGCGCCGTCGCCATCAATTACACGCTCGACGGCCAGACCTACGAGCTCAACCTGATCGACACACCCGGCCACGTCGACTTCCACTACGAAGTCTCCCGCAGCCTGGCCGCCTGCGAAGGCGCGATTCTCCTCGTGGACGCCACTCAGGGCGTGCAGGCACAGACCGTCGCCAATGCCTATCTCGCGGTGAATAACAACCTGGCAATCGTTCCCGTGCTCAACAAGATCGATATGCAGGCCTCCCGCCCCGAGGAGATCAAGGAAGAGATCTTGACCAGCCTGGGAATCGACCCCGCCGAGGTCCTCGCCATCAGCGCCAAGACGGGGCAGGGGGTGCCCGATGTCTTTCGCGCCATCATCGAGCGAGTTCCCCATCCTGCCGGCGATCCCAATGCCCCGCTTCGGGCCCTGATCTTCGACTCCAAATTCGACGACTACCAGGGCGTGATCACTTATGTCAGGGTGGTCGATGGTACTCTCCGCGTCGGCCAGCAGATCCGCCTCATGGCCGAAGACCGGAACTACGAAGTGATCGGGCTGGGCCGGTTCCGGCCCCGCGAGGTTCCCTGCGACGAGTTGGGAGTGGGGCAGGTCGGTTACGTCAGCGCCAACATCAAGCAGCTCTCCGACGTCAAGATCGGCGACACCATCACCCAGATGCCGCGCCCTGCCCAGGTGGCACTGCCTGGCTACCTGGAGCCGGTCCCCGTCGTGTTCTGCGGGCTCTTTCCCGCCACCAACAACCAGTTCGACGACCTGCGCACCGCCCTCCAGAAACTCGCGCTCAACGACTCGAGCTTCACGTTCGAGCCCGAGTCGTCCGATGCACTCGGCTTCGGGTTTCGCTGCGGCTTCCTGGGCATGCTGCACATGGAAATCGTCCAGCAGCGGCTCGAGCGCGAGAGTGACCTGTCGCTGGTTCAAACCGCCCCGACGGTCACTTACGAGATCATCACCCGCGAGGGCGAGACGCTGCACATCTCCAACCCTACCCGCATTCCCGACGCCGGCGCCATCGAGGAATTCCGCGAGCCCATCGCCCGCGTGAACTTCATCATCCCCAGCGACTCGATCGGCGTGATCATGCAGCTTTCCGAAGATCGCCGCGGCACTTTCATCAAGACCGAGTACCTCTCGCCCACCCGCGCCATCCTGACCTACGAGCTGCCGCTCGCCGAAATGATCTACGATCTTTACGACAAGCTGAAGAGCGCAACCCGCGGTTACGGTACGATGGATTACGAGGTGATCGGCTTCCGCGCCGGAGATCTCTGCCGGCTCGATATCCTCGTGGCCGGCCAGCGCGTCGATGCTCTCTCCATCGTCGTGCACCGCACCCACGCCGATCGCCGCGGCCGAAAGCTGGTCCGGAAGTTGAAGGGAGAGATCGAACGGCACCAATTCGAAGTAGCCATCCAGGCCGCCATCGGCGGCCGGGTCGTCGCCCGCGAGTCCATCTCAGCCCTGCGGAAAAACGTCACCGCCAAATGCTACGGCGGCGACATCACCCGCAAGCGCAAGCTTCTCGAAAAGCAAAAAGAAGGCAAGAAACGTATGAAACAGGTAGGGAGCGTCGAGATCTCTCAGGACGCGTTCCTTTCTGTGCTGGATGACAGCGATGACTGAGCGTGCCGTAAATCGTTAAACCACAGGCGGATCCATCGAGCATGAGCTCAATCGGGCTCCACAGCGAATCACGGCGCCGCCGACTCGCCCGCCCGAGGAGCAGCGGGGCGCGCCAGACGGCCGAGTTGATCTCGCTGCTGTGCGTCAGTGTGCTTCTGGTGCGCACATTCACCGCCGAGGCGTACGTCGTACCAACGGGCTCGATGGCCCCGACGCTTCTGGGCTGGCACCGAGAGCTCGTGTGCCCGAGCTGCCATGCGGTCTTCGTGATCGGCATCGAAAACGAGGGCCAGACGGGTGCCGCGATCTGCCCGAATTGCGGCAAGCGAAACCTCGATGACTGCCCTTCAATCGAGTGCGGCGGCGATCGCGTCCTGGTCGAGAAGTTCCTCTACGAATTTCGCCGGCCCCGGCGCTGGGAAGTGGCCGTGTTCCATTTTCCCGGCGAGCCCTCGCAGGCCTACGTCAAACGCGTCGTCGGCCTCCCCGGGGATTTGATTCGCATCAAGGAAGGCGACGTATTTGTGAACGATCGGCTCGCCCGGAAGTCACTCGCGGAAATCCGCGCGATGCGAATCCTCCTTCATGACAGCCGCTTTCAGCCCCAAGACGCCGCCGTGAAACCGCGCTGGCTGTTCCGATCCGACGCGGCTGCCGGAGCAGGAGCCGCCCTGAGCACGTGGAGCCGCCAGGGCAGCCGGTTCGTGCACGCCGCCCACACTCCGCCGTGCGCCCCACCGACGACTGGTTGGTCTACAAGCACTGGGACTCAGGCCGCGGCAACTACGGCGGCATCACCGACTTCCACGGCTACAATGGCAGCGAGCCGCGCAGCTCAATGAGGTCAAAGACCTGGGAATCGAAGCCCACGTCACGCTCGGCCCATCGGTGGAGACCATCTCCATCGCACTTTGCTCCGGCTTCGATCGTTTCTTGTTACGGATCCCAGCGGCCGCCGGCGGCGAAATCGAGCTGCTTCGCAACGGACAGAGTGTTCCGCTCTCCAATCGATCTAACCCGATTTCAGGAAAATGCTTGCGGCCGAGAGCGATCCTTCTCGAAGCGGCGGTTATGGACGGACGCTTCCAGGCCGCGATTGATGAGCGGCTCTTGTTCGATCCGTTTGATTTCGACGATCCTGCCTCGAGAGGCACTACGGGTACCTGCCCGGTGGAGCTTGGCGTTCGTGGTGGAGCGGCCGAAGTGAGCGAGATTCGGGTCTACCGCGACATTTACTACACCGGGATGCTGGCCAACACCCCGAAGCAGCCGCACGGGCTTCGCTCGGGCGTGAAGTTGGGGGTCGACGAGTTTTTTGTGCTGGGCGACAATAGCTCGGTTTCGAACGACTCGAGGTTCTGGAGTGACGGGCCCGTCGTGCGCGGGTCGATGTTCGTGGGAAAGCCGTTCCTGGTGCATCTGCCCGGCGAGCTCGTGCCGCTCAAGGTTTTTGGCCGGTCGTTTTGCTGGGTTCCCGACCCGCGCCGAATTCGTTACATTCGCTAGGAACGACTGACATTCGCTAGGAACGACTGCGCATCCGCCCAAAAGCTTCACGTGCCAGCAAGGGACATACAACAGAATGGGACGGTCCTCCGCAACTTTGCAGCCGCGCGCTGCCCCGAAGGCAACCACCGTTGAAACGCCGGCAACGCGCCGCGAAGGGCACCGTGACACCGTCGAGGCCATCGTGGTCGCCTTCATTCTCGCCCTGGTCGTGCGGGGCTTTGAGGCCCAGGCGTTCGTCATTCCCACGGGCTCGATGGCCCCCACGCTGATGGGCCGGCACAAGGAGCTTGCCTGCCCCCAGTGCGACTTCGTCTTCGCCTTGAACGCGTCGGAAGAAGTCGAGCCGCGAACGGCAAACCGGGACTTGCGCTTGTACTCCGGCCTTTGCAGCAACTGCCGCTTCCAGGCGAAGGTCGAAGCCTTGCCCAGCTTCAAGGGCGATCGGATCCTCGTGATGATGTTTCCCTATGACCTGCCCTCTTTGCCGGGAAGTACTCCGCCCGAGCGCTGGGACGTCGTCGTCTTCCGCTATCCGGAGGATCCCGAGGTAAGCTACATCAAACGCCTGGTGGGCCTGCCGGGAGAGACGGTTCGCATTTTCCACGGGGACATCTTTATCAAATCGCCCGGCGGAGAGGGCTACGCCTTGGCCCGCAAGCCTTTGCGGCACCAGGCCGCCATGCAAATCGCCGTGTATGACGATCGGCACCAGCCGCGGGCGTTCCAGACGAAGCCGGAATGGCAGCGCTGGACGAGCCCTGACGGCGGCTGGTTGATCGAGCAGTTCGGTGTCAGCCGCTATCAGACCAAGCAAGCGAGCGAACAGTGGGCCGAGTTGCGTTACCGCAATCTCGTGCCGGGTCCTGAAGATTGGGACGCGGTGCTCAATAGCCAGCCGCCACCACGCGGCCCGCGTGCGGCGCTGATCACGGACTTTTACTCCTACAACACCAACATGATGGCCGTTCGGAATCGTCTGCCCGACGAAAGTCAAATCGATAACGCATGGATGCAACCGCACTGGGTTGGTGATTTGACGCTGGAGGCCGACATCGAGGTCAGTGCTGCCGGCCCGGGCGCCGCAGTGCGGCTTGAGCTCGTGAAGGGAGGAATTCCCCACCTCTGCACGATCGACCTCGCCACGGGTACGGCGGTCGTCTCCCGCAACGAAGAGGAGCTGGGCCGCTGGCAGACAACCATCAAGGGCACGGGGCGGCATCACCTCGAATTCGCCAACGTCGACGACCGAATGAGCTTGGTGGTCGACGGTAAACCCTGTGACGGCAATGGCATCGAGTACGAATCGGTGGCGCCGATCCCGATTCCCACCGAGGCTGATCTGGCCCCGGCCGCCATCTCGGCGCGAAATGCCGAGGTGGTCGCGAGCGACCTTGTCCTGAAACGGGATATCTACTATACCCAGTACCCTGGACGGGTCGACTACGGCTTGGTCTGGGACCAGAATTATCCGCGCACCCCCGCCGACCTGCTTGACTTCCTGTCGGATTCTTCGCGCTTTCCCAGCCTGGCGAACGTAAGATCATCGGAGTACGAGATCGGTCCTGACCGATTCTTCATGATGGGAGACAACAGTCCCCGCAGCAAGGATAGCCGTGGGTGGGGAACCGACGATACCGCGTGGGATCCGTCTGACCGAAAGTACTGGGAGGTTCCGCGGCAGCTCGTCACCGGCAAGGCGTTTTACGTTTACTGGCCGCATGGCATGCCGTTCGGACCCGACATCCGAATCAACCACGATACCCGTATTCTCTTCCGCCCTTATTACGAGCGAATGCATTGGATCCGCTAGCCGCCGTCGTCTGACGCCGGGAAGCCCAGGGCTCCCGCCCGGGAAGGCGAGGCTCCCGCCGAGCTAAATCTGCGATCAAGGAGGATCGAGCCGTGCCCCTCTTGCAAGTTCGCGGTCTGCAAAAATCATACGGCCGCCGCATGGTGGTGAGCGGGGTCGACTACGACGTCGAGCGTGGCGAGGTCGTGGGCCTCCTCGGGCCCAACGGCGCGGGCAAGACCACGAGCTTCCGCATGACGATCGGCTTGATCGATGCGGACGGCGGCTCTGTCATGTTCGACGACCGCGATGTCACCAAGCTGCCGATGTACCTCCGGGCCCGGGCCGGCATGGGATATCTGGCGCAGGATACCAGCGTCTTCCGGCAGTTGTCGGTTGAAGACAACTTGATGGCCATCCTGCAAACCCGGCGCGACTTGAGCCGGAAGCAGCAAAGAGACCGCCAGAACGAGCTGCTGGACCAGTTTGGCCTCACCAAGATCCGCAAAACCAAGGCCAACCGCGTCTCCGGCGGCGAGCGCCGGCGTCTGGAGATCGCGCGGTCCCTTATCAACGATCCCAAGATGATCATGCTTGACGAGCCGTTCGCGGGCATCGACCCCAAGACGGTCGCCGAGATCCAGGACCAGATCCGTGCCCTGGTCGAACAATACAATATCGGCATCCTCTTGACCGACCACCAGTTCCGAGAAACCCTCGAGGTCACCGATCGCTGCTACGTGATCAGCGATGGTCGCGTGTTTGCTTACGGAAATCGCGAGCAGATTCTCAAGAACCCCGACGTTCGAAGGCGCTACATCGGCGAGCGGTTCGACGTCGGACACTTGCTCGACCGCCGCCGGCCCGCATCACTGCCGCATCCGGATCAGCCTGCACCCGAGCCCGCGGTCCCGGAAGCCCATCTCGACGAATTCAACGACCGCTCATTCATGCTGCCCGGTCAGACTGTGAGTACCGACGCTTTCCTCGGCCAGCTCGAGGAATACACCATCGAATACAGCGAAGAGTCGCCGATAGATCCCGACCAGGACCATTCCGGCTCCAATTCCGCCGACGAGGATTGGGATTGAGAACCGCCAGTGTCGCCCTTCGCTCCGCGAAGGGTCTTTCCCCTCCCCACGGTCCCACGCCGCAACACGATGGCGAGTACCCGCAACTCACTCCCGCGCCGATGCGGGCGCGGATAGAATCGATTCGAGCTCGGCGGTAACAAATCCGTGCGGTACCGGACAGACGCCGGTTCGATGGCGAGTCCATCGTGGGGTGCAAAACTTGAGACCCAGGAAGGCAATGTGGGTCGCTCTGGTCGCCATCGCCGTGGCGGCCTCCTATCCGATTTGGTCCCGCGGCCTGGTTCGCCGGCCGGCGGGGATCGGGTCAACATCGGGCGACGCCCCCACCCACCCCGAATCGATCCCCGTCGACATCCCGGCGCTGGGAGCGCTCGAGGCGAAGTTCCGTCGCGTGGCGGAGGCCGTTCGGCCGGCCGTCGTCGCGGTCATGAACCCCGAGGAGGCGAAGCGACTCCGGGGAGGCCGCTATGCCGAAGGCGCTTCCGGTGTGATCATCAGCCCCGAGGGGCTTGTGCTCACGCAGTGGCACGTAAGCCACGCGGCGCTGACCCCATCCGGGATCCTTGACCCATGCGACAAGGACGGTAGCCATCGGCCAGGCGAAATGACCACGATCATCCTGCACGATGGCCGCGCGTGCCCCGCGGAGCTAATGGGCGCGATGCCCGGACATGACCTTGCGCTGGTTCGCCTCACCGGCAAGGGTCCGTATCCGTTTGTCCCCTTAAAGCCCGACGCCGTCGTGGGAGACGGTGAGTGGGTGCTCAAGTTGGGTCATCCCTGGGGGCACCGCCGTGACCGCCCGGCCGTGGTCCGCTCCGGCCGCGTGGTCGCGCGGGTCGACGATGGGTTTCTCGCCGATTGCCCGATCTCGGGCGGCGACTCGGGCGGCCCCTACTTCAACCTCGAAGGGGACCTTGTCGGCATCTCGCACAATGGCAGCGCCGACCTGTTGGACCTGCTGCCGGGGAACCCGGACCTCGCCCAGCGCTGCGGCCAACCCGGGTTTGGCCCGATGACGACCCTGGCGAGCCCGATGATCGGCCGACTCCTGCCCCGGATGCTGAACCGCGAGCTACCGATCCCGGTCATGAACGCGCGCGACAACTTCGCGCTCACTCGGGAGATCTGGATGCTGCACCGCGAGAGGCCGGTGCCCGGCGCGGATTGGTCGCAAGGCCCTTCTGTGCTGGCGGCGTTCCGGCCGATCACGACGCGGTCGGCTGCCGCCGTCGTGACGATCCTCAACGAGGGCGTCCCTGTCGCCCTGGGCACCGTTGTCGCGCCGGGCGGTTGGATCCTCACCAAGGCCAGCGAGCTACCGCCCGAACCGACATGCCGGCTTCCCAGGGGCACGGTGGGGCGACCGCAGGTCGTCGGAGTCGACCTGGCATTCGACCTGGCCCTCCTCCGAGTGCCAGATACCGCCGAACTCGCCCCAGTGGCCTGGTCCGACGCCCCCACGCCGGGGGTGGGAAGCTTCGTGGCCGCCGTCGGCGCGGGCGGAGACCCCCTGGCGGTGGGCATCGTCAGCGTGGCGCGACGTGATCTCAATGACGCGAAGCCGCCGCCAGGCCGGATGCCCCTGCGCGTCCGCGCGGCGAGGCTGGAGCTCAGCCTGGGCGTCGAGTCCAATGAGGGCGTCCTGGTCCAGCACGCGTGGGGCCGCTCGCTTGCGGCCGGGATCCGGGCCGGGGATAGAATCCAAACGATCGACGGCCGCCCGATCAAGTCCGACGCAACGCCACAGCGGCGGTTCTCCGGTGACACCGTATCCGTTGCGCTACTCCACGAGGGAAAACCGCTTAGCATCCGTGTTCCCCTGCACGCGGAGGGCGAATTTGGAGACGCCAATTTCCGGTGCGACGACTTTCCGGTGGTGTTCGAGCACGCGGCCGCGGTGAGGCCCCACGAGTGCGGAGGTCCGCTGGTAGACCTCTCTGGCAAGGTGATTGGGATCACGATCGCCCGGGTGGGAGGGCACGGTTGCATGGCGGTCCCAGGCGATCGCATCCTGGCACTGTTCGACAGACTACGCTCAGGAAATCTATCAGGTAACTGGGCGGTGCCTCCTCGCATCGACCCGGTGCCGGCCCGGCCCTGAGCGACCTCAACCGGCGCGGGCGGTCGCGTTAATCGCCTGCTCGGTCTGTTGCTGCACCACCGGCCAAACGCGGTCAGGCGTCAGCTCACTCATACATTCCATGCGACGACACGTTTTGATCAGGCTGCATTTGCACCAGACTGCCGTTTGAACCGTGGTCGCCCGCGGGCCGAACGGACCGGTCAGAACCGGGTCCGTGCAGGTGTAGATCCCCACGACCCGGGCCCCGGCCGCCGCAGCCAGGTGCAACGGGCCGGTATCGTTCGAGATCAGCAGGTCCGACGCCGTCATCACTGCCGCGAGCTGATTCAGGCCCGTTTGGCCGCACAGGTTGAGGATCGGAATCGGAGCCGCGTGTCGCACGAGGTCCTCGACAAGCCCTCGATCCGACGCCGAGCCCACGGCGATCAAGCCCGCACCGTATCTCGTAACCGCGCGCCGCGCGATCTCGGCAAAATGCTCGGGAGGCCAGCGTTTCGTCAGCCACTGCGCACCGAGGTTCAGCACGATTCGGGGCCTCGGCAAGGGTTCGAGCACGTGTCTCGCCCATTCCGCGTGCTCAGTAGCGACAGTCAGGCCAAACTGCGGCTCGGCCATGCTCGCCCCGAAGGCGGCGGCGACGCGGCGCACGCGCTCCACCGCGTGCAGCCGTAGCCGCGATGCGTCGACGCGGTCCGTGTAGAACCACCGAGCCCCCTCACGCGCATCGGCCATTCCCACGCGCACGTGCGCCCGCGTGGCCGCAGTCATCAGCCCCGATCGCAATAGCCCTTGCAGGTCGATCGTCAGGTCGAAGCGGCCTTGAGCCAGCCTCCTGAACAGCCCGCCCGTGCCGGATATCCCGAGCGGCCCCGCACGCTCGGTTGATCGGTCGTGGACAATCAGCTCGTCAAGCGCCGGATGACCTTCGAGCACCTCGCGAAAGGGATGATTGACCACCCACGAAATGTGAGCCAACGGCCAGCGGGCTCGGAGCGCCGTCAGGATCGGCAAAGCATGAACCACATCGCCAAGTGAGCTTGGCTTGATGATGCAGACTCGGGCCGGTTCCAGCCGGGCTAGCCGCGGCTGCGCTTCGATCATCGAGTGAGAATCTCCCTTCCCAGACACAGCAGAGTCGGCATAATGAACTGCGCCCGGTTCGTGCGATCGAAGATGGATCCGGGTGTCACTGGCTCCGCCAGTGCTGCTCTGTAGCAGGCACACTCCGTGTGCCGCCCGCTCCATGCTCTCTGAGTGGCAATGTCACTGCCAGTGCTGGTTTCCGATTAGCCAGGGCCACCGCCTGGTATCCGGGCCGACAGATTATCTGAGATTGGATCAAAGGATAAGGCGGATTCCGAAGAAATGTGCCGGATAGGTGCACGATGATCCACCGTTCTCAACCCGAAAGCGGCAATAACCAATGAATAGCGTTCTTGCCGCCATGGTGTTGTGTCTGAGTGCTGGCCCCGTCCAGACAGGCGAAGTCACGTTTCAGCCGGATGCGAAGGAATCGTCGGTGCCCGAGCAGTTCCGCATGAAGGGCTCGACGTTCCGCTACGAGCTCGAGCCGATGCTCTCGACCTCTCGCTACACGGTTGCCAAGCTGCGATTTCCGTCGCTCGTCGAAACGCCCGACATCGAGAACAATACCGTCCACGCCGAGTTCTTTGCCCCGATCGGGACCGCGTCCGGCCGTCCCGGCGTCATCGTGCTGCACATCCTGGGCGCCGATTTCCCGCTCTCGCGCTACATGGCTGCGCGGATGGCCGACCGCGGGATCGCGGCTCTCTTCGTCAAGCTGCCCTACTACGGCGAGCGGCGGCCGCCCGGCCGCGACCGTGCAATTCCCTCGAAGCGCCTCGTCTCGGCAGATATCGAGCGCACGATGACGGCCATGCGCCAGGCCGTCCTCGACGTGCGCCGAGCCGGCTGCTGGCTCGCCGCCCAGCCCGGCGTCGATCCTGCCCATCTGGGCGTCTCCGGAATCAGCCTGGGCGGAATCGTCTCGGCGCTCGTGGCCGGAGTGGACCCGGCAATCAAGGACGGCGCATTCCTGCTGGCCGGCGGCGATCTCTCGACGGTCTTGTGGGAAATGCCCGAAGGAGCGCCTTTCCGGAAAGTCTGGATTGAATCCGGACGCACAAAGGCCGACCTCAAAAAGCTGACGGACCCGTTCGACCCGCTCACTTATGCGGCCGGCCTGGCCGGAAAGCGCATGCTCATGATTGCTGGCAAGGTCGATGAGGTCGTGCCCCCGGAGTGCACCCGCCGGCTCTGGGAAGCCGCCGGCAAACCCCCGATCCTCTGGTACGACTGCGGACACTATTCATCCGTCGGATACTTGCTGCCGGGAATCAGGCGGACGGTGGAGTTTTTTGAATCCACGGCAGCGCACCCAAAGGCGCCGAAGTAGCGTGCGCCTCGAAATTCACTCCAGCCAAGACCATGCCACTTGATGTCGTGGGGCTAAAGGTCGTATCATCATACACTGATGAATCGCGATTCCGCCCTGTGAGTTGGTGTGCTCTCGCGGGAGATTGTAGCATGGCCCTCTACGGTGGGTCGGCGCCTCAGTCGAATCACGCTGTGTTTCGACTGGGAAGGTCATGGCACAAGATGCCGGCTCGGGTGCTCATGGCGATCATTTGTCTGTTGGTCGCTCAGTGTGTCGCGGCCGGGGCCCACGCCCAGACCGGCAAGATCGCCGACGGCTCGCGAGTTGTGCAGAAGTCGGGCAAATTGATGCTGCATGGCGGGGACAGGCGGTTTTCCCATAGCGACGAGGTACCGATCTATCACGTCGTCAGTGCCGACGGTACCAGGCTGTGGCTGAAGTCCGAGAACGGTGTCATCGAAGGCTGGGCCGATGCGGATGATGTGATCCCCGTCGAAGACGCCGCAAAGTTCTTCACGGCCCGGATCGCCAACGACGCACGCGATCCCTTTCTCTACGCCGGGCGAGCGCTCGTCCGTCATGATCAGGGCGAGGTCGACCTCGCCCTGCGCGATTTTAACAAGGCAATCCAGCTCAATTCCGAGCGCGCCTGGTTCTACTTCCAGCGCGCCAGGGTGTGGACTGCAAAGAAGAACTACGCTCGCGCTCGCGCAGACTACGACGAGCTGATCCTTCGGTGGCCCGAGAGCGTCGAAGCCTACTCGAGCCGTGCCGAGTCATGGTGCAGCGAGCGCCAGTACGACAGAGCGATCGCCGACTACAGCCGAGCGATCCAGCTCGATCCAAACCGTGGCGATTCGTTCTTCAACCGCGGCCGCGTCCGGGGGCTCAAGAAAGAATTTCCCAGCGCCCTTGGCGACATGAGCCACGCCATCCGGCTTGATCCAAGAAACGCGCTCGCCTTTAGCGCTCGCGGCTACATCCGCCAGCAGCTCAATGAGCTTGACGGAGCCTTCAAGGACTTCAACCACGCCATCAAGCTCAATCCTCGTCTGGCGATCGCTTACATCGACCGCGGCAGCGCCTGGGCGGCCAAGAATGAGTTCGACAAGGCACTCGCAGACTTGAACACCGCGATTCGATTCGAACCCGCAAACGCTCTGGCATTCGCCGGCCGCGGGCTCATCTGGCGAGCAATCAACGAACGTGTCAAGGCGATCGACGACTTCTCCGAAGCAATCCGCATTGATCCCGACTGCGAGCTTGCCTATCTCAACCGCGGCGCCATCTGGCACGAGAGCAAAGAGCTCACCCGGGCAATCGCCGATTTTGGCGCTGCCATTCGCATCGATCCCCAGGATACTCTCGCCTACCGTGCGCGCGGCGACGCGTGGCGAGACAAGCTGGACTACCACAAGGCACTCGCCGATTACGCCGAAGCCATCCGGCTCGATCCCACCTCTGGCGAAAGTCTCAACAACCGCGCGTGGCTCCTGGCCACGTGTCCCGACGCCAGGATCCGCAACGGCAAAGAGGCCGTCCAATCAGCGAAAAAGGCGTGCGGCTTGACCGAGTGGAAGATCGCATCTCTGATCGACACACTTTCCGCCGCCTACGCCGAAGCGGGTCAATTCGACCAGGCAGTGAAGTCACAAGAAGACGCGATCGCATTGCTCACCACAGAAGCGGAGAAAGCGGATTACCGCACCCGATTGAAGCTCTACGCTTCCCGGCAGCCCTACCGCCAGCTTCCCCCTTAGTCGTCTGATTGACTCGGGCCTCGAGAGTTAGTTCGCCGCGAATCACACCCCCTTGATCGCGCCGGGCCTTCCGTCGTATCTTCATACACCGATGGCTATTATTCGGCGAAGCGGACTTGCGATGCCTCCCGGGAGACCGCGGCAATGTCCGGTTGCAAACTGCAAAAGCTCGGATTGAATCGAACCCTACATCGAAGTTGCAGCCCGAGGGCTCGGGCCCAGTTGCGGGCGATCACGGCTGTTAGCTGTTTAGTCGCCGCTGTGTCCTTTCCGCCTGATGCCGCTGGCCAGCCCGCGAGGGACATGGTCGGCAAGAGGGTCGTGCAAAAATCCAGCGAGCTGACATTCCGCCTGGGGAAGACGCGGTTTTCTCCTAGCGAGAACGTCCGGATCTACCGGGTTGTGAGCGCGGAAGGCCTTTGGCTGTGGTTGAAATCCGAAAGCGGGACCATGGAAGGCTGGGCCAACGCCGATGATGTGATCCCAGTGGACGGTTCCGTGGAATTCTTCACCGCGCGGATCGCCAAGGATCCGCGCGACCCGTTCCCCTACGCTGTGCGCGCCTGCATTCGGCGTGACAAGAGCGAAATCGACCTCGCCCTTTCTGACTACACCAAAGCGATCGAGCTCAATCCGAATCGCGTTTGGTTCTATTTCGAGCGCGCCAGGGTCCTGTACGCGAAGGGGGAGTTCGCCAAATCACGTGCCGATTATGACGAGGCGATCCGAATGCGGCCGGCCCTTGCGGAGGCCTATTGCAATCGTGGTGACACCTGGAGTGCCGAAAAACAGTACGACAAGGCCATTGCGGACTACAACAGCGCGATCCGGCTCGATCCCAGCAAAGCCATCGTCTATTTCCAACGCGGCTCCGCGTGGCACGAGAAGAAGCAGCACGCCAAGGCCCTCAGCGATTTCGATCATGCCATTCGGCTCGACGCCAAGTACGCCATCGCCTACTGCATGCGCGGCGCAGTCTGTATCGACCTGCACAAACCCGATCAAGCAATCAAGGACTGTACATACGCAATCAAGCTCGAGCCTCGCCTCGCCAACGCCTACACCTGCCGCGGCTTTGCGTGGCGCCAGAAGAAGGAATGCGAGAAAGCCATCGATGACTTCAACTCCGCGATTCGCATCGACCCCAGCGATTCTATGGCCTATGCCTACCGCGGTAACGCCTGGATCCTGAAGAAGGAATACGTCAAGGCGGTCGATGACTTGAGCGAATCCATTCGCCTGAAACCCGATTTCGCGATGGCCTACAACGACCGCGGCTGTGCCTGGCGGCTCAACAAGGATGACGATCGAGCGATCGCCGACCTCAACGAGGCCATTCGTATCGATCCGGAAGGCGTCCTGGCCTACCGAAATCGCGGCGAAATCTTGCTTGACAGGAAACAACTCGACACAGCGATCGCTGATTTTGAGAAGGCCATCCGCCTCGATCCCGCGTTTGTTGACGCTTACGTTGGGCGGGGTCGCGCGTGGCATGAGAAGACCGATGAGGCGAAGGCAATCGCCGATTTCAGCGAGGCCATTCGAATCGATCCCAGGTGCGCGAGAGCACACTACTGCCGCGGCATCGCATCGGAGAAGATGGGTGCGCGCAAAAAGGCAATTGACGACTACAGCGAAGCCATTCGTATCGACCCGAATTACGCCGCCGCGTATCTCAACCGCGGCGTCGCGCACGCGAGTATGGGCGCATTCGGCAAGGCAATCGCCGATTACAATGAGGCCATCCGCCTCGATCCCAGTTACCCCGAAAGTCTGAACAACCGTGCCTGGCTCCAGGCCACCTGTTCGGACGCGAAGTACCGCAATGGCAGTCAGGCCGTCGAGTCGGCGAAGAAAGCGTGCGAGTTGACCCAGCGGAAGAACGCAACTTTCCTCGACACACTTTCCGCCGCCTACGCCGAAGCGGGTCAGTTCGACCAGGCTGTCAAGTCACAAGAAGACGCGATCGCATCGCTCGCGACGGAAGTAGAGAAAGCGGATTACCGCACCCGATTGAAGCTCTACGCGTCCAGGCAGCCTTATCACCAGCCTCCTCCGTAGTCGTCACCCGCTTGGTTTCTGTGTGCTTCAGCCGCCGGGCGCTGATAAACTCGCCCTCATGCCCGATCTGACCCGCCTGCTCGAGGCCGCAGGAGCCGGCGACTGCAAGGCCGCAGCCCAGTTGCTACCGCTCGTCTACGATGAGCTGCGGAAGCTCGCCGCCGCACGCATGGCGGCCGAAGCTCCCGGGCACACCCTCGACGCCACCGCCCTGGTTCACGAAGCTTACCTGAAGCTCGTCGGGGATCAGCAGTTCGATGGCCGCGGTCACTTCTTCGCCGCGGCCGCCGAGGCCATGCGCCGGATCCTCGTCGACCACGCCCGGGCGAAACGGGCGGAGAAGCGCGGCGACCGCGCCGCGCGTGCCGACCTCGACCCGGATCGCTTGCCCGCCCGCGGCTCCGACCCCGACCGCTGGATCGACCTGGACGATGCTCTCACCCGGTTCACGGCGATCGAACCGTCGGCCGCCGAGCTGGCGAAGCTGCGGGTCTTCGGCGGCCTCTCCGTCCAAGAAGCGGGCGACGCCCTCGGTATTCCCCGTGCAACCGCCTTCCGACTCTGGACTTACGCCCGGGCCTGGTTGACCTCACGTCTCGCCGACGGGTCGGGGAAATGATTTCGGAGTTTGTTGAGACTCGACCGGCGGCAAATCCGCATTGAAGGGTGAACCAGGAGGTCAGATCATGCCCGGCGATCCGAATCGCGTCCGCGATGTGTTCCTCGCAGCCATCGAACTTTCACCGGAACAGCGGCCGGCCTACCTGGCGGGGGCCTGCGGACGGGATGCCGATCTCCGGTCCGAGGTCGATCGACTGCTGGCCGCACACGCCGCCCCGGACAGCATCGTCGAACCCCGATCACCCACCACTGCGCAAGCCACCGCTGCATCCGTCTCCGACAGTCGCGGGACCGCCACTCTCCCGGGCGGAATGTCCACCGCCGCGTTCGACCCGGAATCGCCGGACCCGACGGATATGGCAAACGAGGATCCAGGCCCAGGCGGGGCGACGGGGACGTCTGCCCACCCCTCCGATTTAGATGCCACCACGGCACGGGAATACTCGGCCACGGGCCGCCGCGCGACAAGGGCCACGACGGGTGAAGGGATCGGCACCGTCATCGCTGGCCGGTACACGCTCGTCGAGGTGATCGGCGAGGGCGGCATGGGATCGGTGTACCTCGCGGGCCAGACCGAGCCGGTCAAGCGGCAGGTGGCGCTCAAGCTGATCAAGACCGGGATGGACTCGCGGGGAGTGCTGGCCCGTTTCGACGCCGAGCGCCAGGCCCTCGCCTTGATGGACCACCCGAACATCGCCCGCATCTACGACGGCGGCCTCACCCCGGCCGGGCAGCCGTTCTTCGTCATGGAGCTGGTCAACGGGGTGCCGCTCACCGAGTACTGCGACAAGCAGCGGCTGTCGGTGCCAGCCCGACTGGAGCTTTTCGCGGCGGTGTGTCAAGCTGTCCAGCACGCTCACCAGAAGGGGATCATTCACCGCGACCTGAAGCCAGGCAACGTGCTGGTCACGGAGGTGGATGGGCGGCCCACGCCGAAGGTGATCGACTTCGGCGTGGCCAAGGCGACCGAGGTGAAGCTGACCGACATGAGCCTGGCCGACGTCGGAGCAATCGTCGGCACTCCGGCGTACATGTCGCCCGAGCAGGCCGACCCCTCTTCGATGGACATCGACACCCGCACCGACGTGTACGCTCTCGGTGTGATGCTCTACGAGTTGCTGACCGGCTCGCCGCCGCTGGATGCCAAGCAATTCCAGCGCGGTGCCATCCTCGAGATGCTGCGGATGGTCCGCGAGGTCGACCCGCCGCGGCCGAGCACCAAGCTGAGCACCGCCGACGCCCTGCCGAGCATCGCGGCGAACCGGAGCATTGATCCGGCCAGGCTCGCAAAACTTCTGCAAGGCGAGCTCGACTGGGTCGTGATGAAGGCGCTCGAGAAAGACCGCACCCGGCGCTACGAGACGGCGAGCGGATTCGCCCGCGACGTCCAGCGGTATCTGGCCGACGAAGTCGTCGAAGCCCGGCCGCCCAGCCGCGGCTACCGCTTGAAGAAATTCGTCAAGCGCAACAAGGGGCAGGTGATCGCCGCGAGCCTGGTCTTCTTGACGTTGGTCGGCGGGATCGTGGGCACCAGTTTGGGAATGGCATTCGCCCGGCGGGCACAGCAGTCGGAAGCCGAACAGCGTGCCAATGCGGTCGACCAGCGCGACAAGGCGATCGCCTCCGAAACCAAGGCCCGCGAGGAGGCCGCGAAGACCCAGACGATCAACGACTTCCTCACCAACGACCTGCTCACCCAGGCCGAGCCGGCGAACAACGCAGTCGAGGACAAGGTCACGCTCCTGGAAGTCCTCGACCGCGCGGCTGAAAAGGTGGGAACGCGGTTCGCGGATAAGCCGGAACTCGAGCTTCACCTCCGTGGGACGATTGCGAAGACGTATCACGGCCTTGCGTCCTGGGAAAAGGCCGAAGCTCAATTGCGGGCCTCGCTAGACACAGCGCGGCAGCGTGATGCGCCGTCGGCCATAGCCTATGGCACGCAAGGTTACCTCGCGCACATTCTTTTCCACCGCGGTCGATCGGACGCCGAGGTCTTGGAGATGGCCGAGGCGGCCGCAAAGGGACTCGAACGCACACTCGGCCCCGACGACCCCTCCACCCTGATCACGCTCAGCCACCTCGGCTTAGTGTACGACAAGATCGGAAAGCTCCCGGAGGCGATCGCCCTCTTCGAGCGCGTCCGCGATGCCTTTATCGCCAAGCTCGGCCCCAACCACCCCGAAACTCTGAACACGCTCCATAACCTCGCCGGGATGTACCTGAAAGCCGGCAAGCTCCCCGAGGCGATCGCCCTGTTCGAGCGCGTCCGCGACGTCCGGGTCACCAAGCTCGGCCCCGACCACCCCGATACCCTCCGCACGCTCAACAACCTTGCTTTGACGTACATTGCCGTCGGCAGGATCCCCGAGGCGATCGCCTTGTTCGAGCGCGTCCGCCACGCCCGGATCGCCACGTTCGGCCCGGACCACCCCGAAACCCTGACCGCGCAAATCGGCCTCGCTCAGGCGTACCAGTCCGTCGGCAGGCTCCCCGAGGCGATCACCCTTTTCGAGCGCGTCCGCCACGCCTCGATCGCCACGTTCGGCCCTGACCACCCCCACACCTTGAAGACGCTCAACAACCTCGCCCTGGCGTACAGGGACGTCGGCAGGCTCCCCGAGGCGATCGCCCTCTTCGAGCGCGTCCGCGACGCCCGGATCGCCAAGCTCAGCCCCGACCACCCCGACACCCTGACCACGCTCAACAACCTCGCCACGGCGTACTGGACTACCAAGCAACTCGACAAATCGGTCCCTCTGTTCGAGGACGTGCTCAAACGGCAAGAGGCCAAGCTCGGCCGCCAGCACCCGGATACACAGGTGACGGTGGCGAACCTCGGGATCAACTACAAGGATGCCGGCCGGCTCAAGGAGGCGATCCCGCTCCTCGAGGAAGGCCATCAAGCGGCAAAGAGAATCCCAAAGCTTCGCTTTCTAGGCCTTGAATTAATCGACGCCTATATGAAGGCGGGCGAGAACGCGAAGCTCACCGACTTGCTCCCGGAGGAACTAGCCGAAGCTCGAAACACGCTGCCTAAGGCGAGCCCCGAACTGACCGGCTTGCTCGCCCAGATCAGTCTGATCCTCCTGCAACAGAAGAAATGGACCGAGGCCGAGCCGCTCCTCCGCGAGTGCCTCGCCATCCGCGAGAAGACGCAGCCCGATGTCTGGTCCACCTTCAACACGAAGTCGCAGCTCGGCGGCGCCCTGCTGGGCCAGAAGAAGTACGCCGAAGCCGAACCGCTATTGCGGAAGGGCTACGAAGGGATGAAGCAGAGGGAGAAGACGATCCCGCCGCAGGGCAAAGACCGCATCCCCGAGGCCATCGAACGGCTGATCGAGCTCTCCACCGCCACGAACAAGCTGGACGAAGTCAAGGAGTGGCAAGCGGAGCGGGCGAAGTACCCCAATGCGGCCCCGATGCCGGCGGAGAAGAAGTGAAGGGCGGGCTACCCGTCAGCGGTGCGAGCGAGCCGTTGTCCCGGCCGAGCGACCCACCGACGGGTCTGGAAAAGAATCCGGAATCTCTTGAGACTCAATCGACGGCAAATCCGCATTGAAGGGTGAACCAGGAGGTCAAGTCATGCCCGCCGATCCAGGCCGCGTCCGCGATGTCTTCCTCGCCGCCGTCGAACTCTCATCGGAAGAGCGGCCGAGATACCTGGCCGAGGCTTGCGGAAGCGATGCCGACCTGCGGGCCGACGTCGATCGACTGCTGGCCGCACACGCCGCTCCCGACAGCATCGTCGAACCCGCATGCAGCCAACCGGCGACCGCCCTACTCCCGGACAGAACCTCCGCCACTCAGGCGTTCGACCCGGACGCGCCGGACCCGACCGATATGCCAACCGAGGATCCAGGCCCAGGCTGGGCGACCGCGACGTCTGCCCACCCCGATTTCGATGCCACCACGGCATGGGAATTCTCGGCCACGGGGCCCCGCGCGACAAAGGCCACAACGCGCGAAGGAATCGGCACCGTGATCGCCGGCCGATACACACTCGTCGACGTGATCGGCGAGGGCGGCATGGGATCGGTCTATCTGGCGAGGCAGACCGAGCCAGTGACGCGTGAGGTGGCGCTCAAGCTGATCAAGACCGGGATGGATTCACGCGGAGTGCTGGCCCGGTTCGACGCCGAGCGCCAGGCCCTCGCGCTGATGGACCATCCCAACATCGCGCGCATCTACGACGGCGGCCTCACCCCGGCCGGGCAGCCGTTCTTCGTCATGGAGCTGGTCAAGGGAGTGCCGCTTACCGAGTATTGCGACCAGCAGCGGCTGTCAGTGCCAGCCCGACTGGAGCTGTTCGTGGCGGTCTGCCAGGCGGTGCAACACGCTCACCAGAAGGGAATCATCCACCGCGATCTGAAGCCAGGCAACGTGCTGGTCACGGAGGTGGATGGGCGGCCCACGCCGAAGGTGATCGACTTCGGCGTGGCCAAGGCGACCGAACTGAAGCTCACCGACATGAGCTTGGCCGACCTCGGGGCGATCGTGGGAACGCCGGCGTACATGTCGCCGGAACAGGCCAACCCGACGTCGACGGATATCGACACACGCACCGACGTATACGCCCTGGGCGTCATGCTCTACGAACTGCTCACGGGGTCGCCGCCGTTAAGCGCCAAGCAGTTCCAGCGGGGTGCCATCCTCGAGATGCTACGAATGGTGCGCGAGGTCGATCCGCCGCGTCCCAGCACCAAGCTGAGCACCGCCGAAGCACTGCCGAACATCGCCGCCAACCGGAGTATCGAGCCCGCCAGGCTGTCGAAGCTGTTGCAGGGCGAGCTCGACTGGGTGGTGATGAAGGCGATCGAGAAGGATCGCACCAGGCGCTACGAGACGGCCAACGGCTTCGCGCGAGATATCCAGCGGTACCTGGCCGACGAGGTCGTCGAGGCCCGTCCGCCCAGCCGCGGCTACCGCTTGAGGAAATTCGTCAGGCGGAACAAGGGGCAGGTGATCGCGGCGAGTCTTCTCCTGCTCACGCTGCTGGCCGGGATCATCGGTACGTCGTGGGGCATGTGGGAGGCGAACCGCGCTCGCGTGGCTGAACGCGAGCGGGCCGATGGCGAGCGAAATGCCAAGATCGAAGCCCAGCGGGCCCGCGACGCGGAAGCCGAACAGCGCGCCGCGGCTGACGAACAGCGCGACAAGGCGATCGCCTCCGAAACCAAGGCGCGCCAGGAGCGGGCCAAGGCCCAGACGATCAATGACTTCCTCACCCAGGACCTGCTCACCCAGGCCGAGCCGGCGAACAACGCCGTGGAAGACAAGGTCACGCTTCTGGAAGTCCTCGACCGCGCGGCCGCGAAGGTAGGAACGCGGTTTGCGGACCAGCCGGAGCTCGAACGCGCACTCCGCAGGACAATCGCGAATACCTACCACGGCCTGGCGTCCTGGGAAAAGGCCGAAGCGCAATTGCGGGCCGTGCTCGAAGCGGCGCGGAAGCGAGATCCACGGTCGCCCGAAGGCTATTACGCTCAAGGCTTTCTCGCGCACATTCTTCAACACCGCGGTCGAGTGGACGCCGAAGTCTTGGCGATGGCGGAGGCGGCCGCCAAGGGACTCGAAGGTACACTCGGCCCCGGCCACCACGACACCCTGATCACGCTCAACACCCTCACCTCGGCGTACCAAGCCGCCGGCAGGCTCCCCGAGGCGATCGCCATTCTCGAGCGAGCCTGCGACGCCCTGATCGCCAAGGTCGGCCCCAACTACCCCAGCGCCCGAGCGCGCTCAACAGCCTCGCCGAGTTCAGCCAAGACCACCACGACACCGTGAACACGCTTCACAACCTCGCCTCGGCGTACCGGGACGCCGGCAGGCTCCCCGAGGCGATCGCCCTTCTCGAACGCGTCCGCGACGCCCGGATCGCCGGGCTCGGCCCCGACCACCCCGACAGCCTTTTAACGCAAAACGACCTCGCCTCGGCATACGGGTCCCTCGGCAAGCTCCCCGAGGCGATCGCCCTTCTTGAGCGCGTCCGCGTCGCCCGGATCGCCAAGCTCGGCCCAGATCACCCCGAGACCCTGAACACGCTCGACAATCTCGCCCGGGTGTACATGGACGCCTCCAGGCTTCCCGAGGCAATCGTGGTCTTGGAGAGCGCCCGCGACGCCCGGATGGCCAAGCTCGGCCCCGACGACCCCGACACCCTGAACACGCTCAACAACCTCGCCGTGGCGTACCAGGCGATCGGCAGGATCCCCGAGGCGATCGTCGTCTTGGAGCGCACCCGCGACGTCAAGATCGCCAAGCTCGGCCCCGACCACCCCGACACCCTGAAGACGATCAAGAACCTCGCAGCGGCGTACCGGAACGTTGGCAAGCTCTCAGACGCGATCGCCCTTCTCGAACGCGTCCGCGACACCCAGATCGCCAAGCTCGGCCCCGACCACTCCGACATGCTGACCACGATCAACAACCTCGCCTCGGCGTACTGGAGTACAAAGCAATTCGGCAAATCCGTGCCTCTGTTCGAGGATGTGCTCAAGCGGCAAGAGGCCAAGTTCGGCCGCCGTCACCTGAATACGCAGCAGACAGTGGCCAACCTCGGGGTCAACTACAAGGACGCCGGCCGGCTCAAGGAGGCGATCCCACTCCTCGAAGAAGCCCATCAATCGGCGAAAAACCTCCCCTCGCTCCGCTGGGTCGGCACCCAATTGATGGACGCTTATGCGAAGGCGGGCGAGGACGCCAAGCTTAGCGGCTTGCTCCCGGAGCAATTGCCCATTGCTCGGAAAACGCTGCCGAAGGACAGTCCCCAACTGGCTGGCATGCTCGCCCAGATCGGTAGCAGCCTCCTGCAACAGAAGAAATGGACCGAGGCCGAACCGCTTCTCCGCGAGTGCCTGGCCATCCGCGAAAAAACGCAGGCCGACGTGTGGTCCACTTTCAACACGAAGTCGATACTCGGCGGCGCCTTGCTAGGCCAGAAGAAATTCGCCGACGCCGAGCCGCTCCTGCTGGCCGGTTACGAGGGAATGAAGCAGCGGGAGAAGACGATTCCGCCGCAGGGCAAAGCCCGACTTCCCGAAGCCATCGAACGGTTAGTGCAACTGTACGAGGCCATGGACAAGAAGGACGAGGCGGCGGAGTGGAGGACCAAATGGGAAGCGGCGAATGCCAAAAAACGTTAGAGTGAAACGAGTCGTCAATGAGGGCATTTGTCCCAGAATAAGTGATTGTCACCTCGCTCCCCTTGGGCCGCGACAGAGTTCGGATACTCTGGGAGTAAGAAGAACCGAATCATGCCATTACGCGACCATTTTCGACCGCCACTGGATGAAATCGCTTCGTGGGAAGAGCTACACGGTCAGTGGCCCGCCATGATTGTGCAGCACTTGCGGAAGATGCTCCCGGCTGGGTATGTCGCTGGTCCACGCGTTCACTCCGGATCGCAGATCGAGATCGATGTCGCGGCGTTCGAGAAAGACGAGTCCCCGCCGATTTCCGGGACGACCGAAGGAAACGGCGGGGTGGCAACCGCCGTGTGGGCACCGGCACGTCCCAGCCTGGCCGTGGAAACGAGCCTGCCCGATTTCGATGAATACGAAGTCCGAATCTACGACGCCAGACGGGGTCGGCATCTGGTCGCGGCCATCGAGATCGTCAGCCCCGGAAACAAAGATCGTCCCGAGCATCGGAATGCCTTTGTCGGCAAGTGTGCGGCGCTACTTCAAAGAGGGGTCGCCGTCAGCATCGTCGACCTCGTGACCATTCGGCAATTCAACCTATATGCCGAGGTGTTGGCCTTTGTGGGTCACAGCGACCCGACGTTGAGCGACCCACCCCCCCCCATCTACGCCACGTCGTGCCGCTGGGTGAAAAAGGAGAAACGAACGATCCTCGAAGCCTGGGCGCACGTTTTGACTGTTGGCGAACCGTTGCCAACGTTACCGTTGTGGTTGACGGCCGATCTCGTCATTCCGCTGGATCTGGAGCAGAGTTACGAGCAAGCGTGCCACGATTTGTGGATCACATGACCGCGGCCGTGGCCAAGACGTTCGAGCATCGGGTGATAGCGGTTCATTTGCGGTCCAGTGATCGCAAATGATCGAGAACCTGCGCTGTCGTGTATCGGGGCTGGACCGACGCCGAGCGTTGTTTCGCAATCGCTATATCCTCCTCCGTGAAGCCGTGCGCCACATATCCAAGGTGGCTCCCCTTGGCATCTCGGATTTCGATGCTTTCAGTTGCTTCCGCAATCAGTCTGGCCTGCTGGTCGCTTACGACAATTTGTTCCATCCAGTCAACTCCCGAACGTACTCCCGTTCCCCGCCACTGATGATTGCCGGGGGATCATTCGCCGAACGCATCGTACTCTTTGACCGCTCCCATCGCAATTTCGCAAGCCCTCACGACCCTCCCCACCACTCCGTCTTCGCGCAATTCGCTTCCCGGTTTCGATTGTCATAAATCACGGATCGGGTTAATCTCCGAGGAAGCCGCGTGCGAGGAATAACAGCATCCCTGGAAAGATACGCGACTTCGGTCGATTTTTTCGTCGAAACGACAGGGGGGTCGGGATGGTGGGCCGTGTTACGAGCGTCTTTCTCTACGTCAAGGACGTTCGCCGGTCTCTTGAGTTCTACAACGAAGTCGTCGGCGCCGAGGTCGTCCAGGTCCACGCCGAGACTGAAGGTGCACCGCTGTCGCTGGCGATTCTCCGTATCGGCGGCTTCACCCTGATGCTGCATCCGCAGGAGCCGCACGCCGATGAGTTCACCGATACGCGCGTCGGAGTGGGAATCCATCTCCAGGTCCAGGTCGACGACGTCGATGGGTTTTACGACCACTGCTTGAACCAGGGTGCCCTCTTGAGCGTCTCCGGCGAGCCCACCGACCAGAGCTGGGGCTGGCGCGAGTTTGCCCTCCGCGACCCGGACGGCTTCGTCTGGTCGATCTATCAGGACAAATCCGGCGGCCAGTGGACGGGTGGCTAAGAGCCAGGCCCGTCCTCGCCCACGGGCGCTGCCTGCGCGGGCTCGATCACCTTGGGTGTGATCGGCGGCGCCACCAGCAGGAAATATCCGGCGACGAGCAGCAAGAACACCGCATAAGATCGCCGCATCGTGGCCGCCGACACCGCACCGGCGAGCTTGGCCCCGAAAAACGCGCCGACGAAGACACCGAGCGCAATCATCAGCCCGGCCGGAATCTTTAGCTGGCCATTCTTGTGATACTCCAGCACGCCGAGCAACCCGGTCGGCAGCAGGATCACGAACAGCGACGTGCCCACTGCGGATTTGATGTCAAAACCGAAGATGAGCACGAGCGCCGGCACGATCACCAGGCCCCCGCCGATTCCGAACATTCCGCTCAGCACACCGGCAACACCGCCCAATGCGCACAGTTTCAAGATCTCCGAAAGATCATTCATTCGTTCCGCTCCCGCGCTCTGGAGAATAGCACGCCGACCCCAGCCACGGCGGCCGTCTCGATACGTAGTGTGTTCACTCCCAAACGGACGGGAACCCATCCCAGGCGGATCGCCTGCTCACGCTCCGCCGGAGTGAGCCCTCCCTCCGGGCCCACGGCAAGAACAGCGGGATGACCACCGGGAATCTCAAAAACATCCATCGGCGAAAATCCCACCGCATCCGCGAGGAACTTCCGAGCGTCGGGAAACTCCTGAGAAACGCCCGCCCATCGCCTCGGCGGCTCAATCACCATCAAACTCGCGCGCCCGCACTGCTTCGATGCCTCGATCACCTTCTGCTCGAGCCGCGCGATCTTGCTCGCGCCCGGCTCGACCACCGACCGCTCGAAGACAACCGGGATCAACCGTGCAACTCCAAGCTCGGTCGCCTTTTCCACCAGCCAGTCCAGGCGATCGGCCTTCGGCGCAGCCGCCGCCAGAATCAGCGGGAACGCGGGTAACCTTTCGAGAATCGGCTGGCCGAGTGCGCGTAATTCCACCCAATCGCTGCCGATGGCGAGCACCCGCGCTCGAGTTGCAAAGCCCGAGCCATCGAAAATCTCGACTTCGTCGTCCGCGCCAAGCCGGCAAACACGGTGCAAATGTCTCGCCTCATTGGGTTTGAGTCGATACACGCCCTGGCTTGGGGGATCTGGGCAAAAGAAACGGGCGGGCACAATTTGGCTCCGGATCCGGCAAAAGGTCGGCCCTCATGCTATCCGATGGTAGGGATATCTGGCGATGCGCAATCGATCGGCACACGCTCCGTCCCGACGCGTGCGTTTTCCCGGGAGAAACAGCTCGTGCTCACTGGTGGTTCCGACGAGAAATTGAGCAGCGACTGGAAGTCGTACTGGCGTTTCGACAGAACGCCTTTCGTCGAGCATGATCCACCGTACGTTTCGCTCCCATCCCACGACGAGGCCGCCCGGCTCCTGTTCGAGTGCATTCGATCGGGCGGGCGAGGCGCGGAACTGATCGCGGAAGCTGGTCTGGGTAAGACCACCGTCTTGCGCCGGGTGTTTGCCGAGGTCCGCAGCCCGCGCCGGCGATGTATCCTGATGAGCTGCCCGCGCGAGGCAGATCTGTTACCTGGATTGCTCGCAGAGCATCTCGGGGAGCGCCTGGGCCGCGAGCCCGGCCGGCTCGCGTGCTGGCGAGCCGTTGAACGGGCACTGCGCCTGATGTCGATCCTCGGAAACCACATCGTCATCGGTTTCGACGACTGCCAGAACGCAACCCCTGCGGTCCGTCGCGACATCGCCGTCCTCACCGGTCTTGGAACTGGCTTCCACGCGCGACTGACGATCATCCAGGCCGGAAGGCCGCGCGTGATGCCGTACGCGAATCGCACCCGCCCCTGGTCGCTTGCGATTCGGCTGGATTCGCTCACCCGCAGTGACGCAGAGCGTTATCTCGCGGCCAAGCTTGCCGCCGCGGGCTGCAACGAGCCGCTCTTCACACCCCGTGCGATCACGCGGCTGCACTGTTCGACTGCCGGCGTTCCTCGAGCCATTGATCAACTCGCCACATGCTGCTTGATGGTTGGTGCAGCCCACGGAATCGCGGCCATTCCACCCGATCTCGTCGACGCGGTCGAATCCGGGACGCCAGGCTTGACGTCGCACATGTGCGGGGCCCCTCACGCGGGGTAGATTCAACCCCGCGTTTCGTGATAGCATTGACCAGTGAACGAGCGGGGCAGCCCTCCATGCGAGGGCACGAACTTTCTTGCTGTTGAACCTCGAAAGCTTATGAGTCAGACACCGATCACGTTTCGCAATCCCTTGACGGCCGCGTTTCTCGCCTGGCTGGTGCCCGGCTGGGGGCACTATTACCAGGGGCGGAAGGGCAAGGCATTCCTCTACGCGTTTTGCATCCTCGGCCTTTATTTCGTCGGCTTGTACATGGGGGAAGGGAAGATCGTCTACTGGCGCTGGGTCAACCCCTTTCACTATCCCGAGAAGTTCTGCGTTCACTACCTGGGCCAGTTCTTCGTGGGACTGGCATCCTTGCCGGCACTGATCCAGGGCACGCTGCAGTACTACGGCAAGGATTTCATCCTGGGAGGCATCCTCGCCGAGCCGACGCCGGTCGTTCTGAACGGGCTGCATCCAAGGCTTGGCAAGCTCGTTGAGATCGGCACGATCTACACCACGATCGCCGGCCTGCTCAATATCCTCGCGATCTACGATGCCTACGAAGGGCCCGCGTATCTGGACGAGGACCAGGAAGCGGAGTCGAGCCAAGCGTCACCGGCGCTGGTCGCCGCCGCCGAGCTCAAGCCAGAGGGGTCGGCATGATGAGCGTCAACTCGGTCCAGCTTTACTGGGCCGTCCTGCCCTTGGTGGGCGTGATCAGCGTGGTCTACGCGGCCTCCCGTCACGAATCGTGGCCGCGCATCTGGGCGCGATCGATTCGCCTGAGCCTCAGCATCCTCGCGCTCCTGGCAATCGCGACAGCTCTGTTGCTGCTGATCAACACGCAGGTGTAGCGAGCGGACGAATCACGAGCTTCACCCGTTGTTTGTCGGGCAGCGCATCCGGCCAGGTTGGCAAGGTGGTGGACGCCCAGGCGGGCGGTCAGGACGTGCGGCCGCGACGGTCGGTCCGCTGCTTGAACTGGCCCCAAACTGGCGTAGTTTTCTCGCGAGAGCGATTCGCGTGGAGGAACTGCGACAGTCCGCAAGGTCTGGCTGTGTGCCGGCGTGGCGTTCATAATCTACCCGGTAAAGAGGGCGGGCTCGCAAGCGCGAGCCACGCCCGCAAGTGAAAGCTCCTCGAGGAACCCACGATGGCGCGTCAATTGCGGAATCGGTTGATCATGATGTTAATAACAATTGCCCTGGCGGTCGCACCGATTCGCGCGGCTGCGGTCGAGACCGGCGACACGCGCCTGCTGGCGGCGCCGGCGATCACCGATGGAAAGATCGCGTTCGTCTACGGCGATGACATCTGGGTGGCCGGGCCGGATGGCTCGAACCCACGACGAGTCACCTCTCACTCAGGATCCGAGCAGCACCCTTACTTTTCTCCGGACGGAAAGCACATCGCGTTCACGGGCAGTTACGATGGAAACGCCGATGTTTATGTCATCCCCGCCGATGGGGGCGAGCCGGTTCGCCTTACCTGGCACCCGGGCGAGGACGTCGTTCGCGGCTTCACCCCCGGCGGCAAGGTCATCTTCAGCTCTCAGCGGGCGGTTTTCTCGCGGCGCTATTCGCAGTTCTTCGTGGTTGATATCAAAGGCGGAGTGCCGGAGCGTCTGCCTGTTCCGAACGGCGAAAAAGGGGCGATCTCTCCGGATGGAAAGTATCCTGGCGTACACGCCGCTCTGCGGAAAACTTCAGGCAGTGGAAGAACTACCGCGGCGGAACCGTGTCGCGGATCTGGGTCTTGAAACTGGATGACCTGTCGCACGTGGAGATTCCCAAGCCCCCGGCAGGTTGCAACGACACCGAGCCGATGTGGATCGGCGAGACCGTCTACTTCCTTTCCGATCGTGACGGTGAGTTCAACGTCTATTCCTATGACCTCGCCGCCAAGACCGTTGCCCGATGCACAGATCATGATGCTTTTCCGATGGCCAGCGCGTCTTCGGGTGCGGGAAAACTGATCTACGAGCAAGGCGGACTGGGTCTATCTGTTCGACCCGCACGAGCGGCAATCGCACCGGCTCAAGATTTCGTGGCAGCCGACCTCGACCGAGACCCGGCCGCGATTTGCGAGCGATCCCAAGCACATTCGGGCGCATCGATTTCACCCGGCGGCAACCGTGCCGTACTCGGCTATCGCGGCGAGATCGTCACAGTGCCAGCCAAGAAGGGTGACCCGCGCAACCTCACACAGACGCCCGGCGCGCACGAACGCCACCCCGCCTGGTCGCCCGACGGCAAGTCGATCGCTTACCTGTCCGACGCGACCGGTGAGTACCAGCTCGTCATTCGCCCGCAGGACGGCAAGGGCGACGGCAAGTCTTTTCCAATACCCGGCTCCGGGTTCTACGAGGGACTGGTGTGGTCCGCCCGACAGCAAGAAGATCGCCATGATCGACAACTCTCGCACCCTCTTCTGGATCGACCTCGAAAGCGGGAAAGTCAAGCGCATCGCCGCCGAGCCGATCTACGGACCGAGACGCACCGCGCGCACCAATTACGACTGGTCTGCCGACTCGAAGTGGCTGGCGTACTCCCTCACCAATCGCGCCGGCTTCCAGCAGATCTGGCTCTACTCCGTCGAGAATGACAAATCGACGGGCATCACCGACGGGCTCGCCGAGGCCGGTGAACCGACGTTCGACCACAACGGCAAGTACCTCTATTTCCTGGCCTCGACCGACGCCGGCCCGGTGAACAACTGGTTCGATCAGTCGAACACCGACATGCTTGTGACGTCGACGATCTACCTGGTCACGCTGGCCAAGGCGACGCCGAACCCGCTCCTCAAGGAGAGCGACGAGGAAGGGGCCGCCGACGCCGAGAAGAAGCCGGCTGACGAGAAGACGAAGGATGAAAAAGGCAAAGACGAGAAATCCAACGAGAAGGAGAAAGTCGAAGGGAAGCCCGGGACCGAAGGTGATGGTGACACCTTCACGAGCGCGTTCAATAAGCGAATGTCTGAGCTGAAGGCAAAACCCTCGCCTCCCACCGTCGTCGACGTTGACGGCATCTCGGCCCGGGTCGTGGCTTTGCCGGCCGAGTCGGGGCTTATTGCCAACCTGGCGTCCGGAACCGACGGACAGATTTATTACACGCGCCGGGCCGACATTACGTGGCAAGCCATCGCTGAGGCGATTCGATCTCAAGAAGCGCGAGGAAGAAACGCTCGCCGAAGGAATCGACGAATTTCAAATTTCCGCGGACAAGCAAGAAGATTCTGTGGACGTCCTTGCCTGCCGGTCCTGATGGACTTCCTTCCGGACCGCCCTCGCTCGGTATCGTCGACGCGGGCAAATTCAACAAGGGCGACGGAGCGCTTCCGCTCGCCGCGATCTCCGTGCGGGTCGAGCCACGCTCGGAATGGCCGCAGATTCTGCGCGAAGCCTGGCGGATCAACCGCGACTACTTCTACGCCACGAACATGCACGGCGCGGACTGGAACGCCGTCTGGAGCAAATACGAGGCGTTCATTCCCCACTTGGCGACCAGAGACGACTTGAATCGCGTGATTCGCATGATGCTCAGTGAGCTGTCGGTCGGCCACAGCTTCTCGGGTGGCGGAGAACACATCTATGAGCCCAAGCCGGTGCCCGTCGGCCTGCTCGGCGCCGATTACGACGTGCAGGACGGCCGATTCCGGTTCAAGACGATCTACGGTGGCGCCTACTGGGACACGAGCCTGCGCGCGCCGCTCGCGGCACCGGGCGTCGACGTCAAGCCTGGCGACTTCCTCCTGGCCGTCGACGGCAAGGAGATCAAGGCCGACAGCGAGGTCTATCGCGCGTTCGAAGGAACCGCGGGCAAGCGAATCGAGCTCAAGGTCGGTCCAAATGCGGACGGGTCGAACGCACGCACGGTGGTGGTCGAACCCATCGGCGACGAACGTTCGCTTCGCAACCGCGCCTGGGTCGAAGGCAATCTGCGCAAAGTTCACGAACGCACGGGCGGACGCGTCGCTTATGTCTACGTGCCGAACACCGCCGGGTCGGGCCATGAGTACTTCAAGCGTTATTTCTTCCCGCAAGCCGGCAAGGAAGCCATCATTGTCGACGAAAGGTTCAACGGCGGCGGCCAGGTCGCGGACTATTACATCGACCTACTTCGTAGGCCACTGGTCAGCTACTGGGCCACGCGTTACGGCGAGACGATCCGCACGCCGAACGCGGCAATCCTCGGGTCCCAAGGTGATGATCATCGACGAGACCGCCGGATCGGGCGGCGACTTGTTCCCCTGGATGTTCCGTAAGTTTGGCCTGGGAAAGCTGGTCGGCAAGAAGACGTGGGGCGGGCTGGTGGGAATTCTCGGCTTCCCGGTGCTCATGGATGGCGGAATGGTGACGGCGCCCGACCTGGCGATCTTCACCGAGGACGGCTGGGTCGTCGAAAACGTCGGCGTTCCACCCGATATCGACGTCGAGCAAGACCCGGCGCTCGTGGCCGCCGGCAAAGATCCGCAGCTTGACCGGGCGATCGAGGAGATCCTGGCGGAGCTCGAGAAAAGCCCGCCGCCCAAGCCTCCAGCCCGTCCGCCATTCCCTGTTCGCGTGCGAGTAGGCCAACCCGCCGCCGCCAAACGATAACGGCGGCGCCGCGGCCTCAATTCCCGTGATAGACCCTGCGGTTGTCGGTTGTGTGCACCCGCCTCCGATAGAGTCGTCGACGCTCCAAGAGGTGCGCCATCGTGGATCGTGAGTCTCGGGTCAGTCATTCGCGCGCCCCCCACGACCACCGCCGCCCGCTTTCACCAGGTACTCCTTCGGCGGCTCGGCGCCCAGCAACCCCCGGACGAAATAGTCCCAGCGGCGCCGCACCACATAGTTCGATGCGCTGCCGTACGCGTGGCCGGCGTTGGGAATGATGATCAGATCGAAGTCCTTGTTCGCCTTGATCAGAGCGTCGACGACGAGATAGGTGTCACGGGATTCCGCCGGGTCGCCCTGGCGGATCGCTCCGCCAGGGCTCCCACTGATCCGGACGTGCCCAATTAAGGCATCCGGCTCGTCATGTCGCGGCGTCGCTGTCCCTCTCACGATCTGGTCGCCTCGCGGTGACGCGCTCTGAGGTCCAATGCCCTCGGCGTGGTTCCGGCTTCCAGTCCGCGACACGGTACCCCCTTCGCTCCACAGGGTCTGGGAGGGCCCATTCCCCCGCTTCACTGCTACTACGGAGCACTCCGACTCCCGTCCGCCCATTTCGCCGCACTTCGTTGCCTTCGTTTGGCGATACCACCCTTGCGTCTTGTTCGCTCCCAGCGACCCGACGCGGGGTCGTGGGCCGGGGAGTTGGTATTCCGGTTCCCGAGCCGGAAATGTCAGTGGAGACGGATGGGGCTCTCAGGTTCCCGAGCAACCCTCGCGTCCCTGCGCCATGTTCTTGGACCCCGGCAGGACCGAACACGCCAGGCCATTGCGGCGTGTCGACACGGCCCCCGCTTGTGTCTACAACGGAGGCTCCCACGATGAGTATTTCGGGGCTCGATAGCATGGCATGGAGACTCGCTGTCTACGCTTCGCAGTGAGGGTCACCCCTCCCCACGCAAGACTTGCTTCCGGCTGCCGGCCAGGCTCTGCCGGGCGGGATTCGTTAACCCGCAGGGTCGCGATGAAAGGTTTCTGTGTTTCGAGGCACTTCCTCCTTTCTCGAGCTTTTCCTGACGCAAAGACACCCATCTTTTTGTCACGGCCCCGGCATCCATTCATTCGCGGCTCGCAAGTTCGGCGCAAGACCACGGCCCCCGGTCATTTCGAACACGCAGAAGGCGCGTGTCCGACGCCCGGCAAAAGGTGGGTGTCTGACATCCCCAAAGGTGGGTGTCTGACATCCCAAAGGTGGGTGTCTGACATCCCTTAATATTCATGAATACTTTGAGTTGTCAGTGTGAATTCACGGGTGGTGTCCGGTCGGCGCTCAATGGGATTCATCGGGCGAGGAACGTCCGACAGATGCCGAGTGCCCCGGCCGCGAAGGGTGTCGCGACGAGGGGGTCATCTTCCTTGGACGCAGTGAACCGGTTAGCCCAGCTCCCGTCGTCGCGCTGCCTGCGGACGAGTTCGGTCGCGAGGACTTCGGCCCAGGCGATCCTGCGGCCGTCGCACTCGATCTCCGCGATCCCCAGGCCGCGGAAGGCGTGGGCGACCGACCACGCGTAGTAGAAATACGTGGCGTCGCGGTCGGACTCGCGGGCTGGCTCGAACGTGCCGGGATTGGTCGAGGGCGAGAAATTCGCCTCCAGCCACTTCCTTGCGGCGGCGACCCGCGGATGATCCCTGGCGAGGCCGCAACGCAGCAGGGCTCTCAGCCCGTCGGCCGTCGCGCTGCCATAGGAGTGGTAGCGCGTCCAGCCGTGCCGATCCATGCCCGCGACGCCGGCCTTGTTGCGCACCGGGTCGGTCGTCGTGAAGAAGAAGCCCCCGTCATCGAATCGCGGATCGCTCCCCTCATCGCCCGCCGCGACGTTCTGGCACCGCTCGACGAAGGTCAAGGCCTTGCGGATCGCGGGATCTTCGGCCTCCACCCCGGCGATCCGCAAGGCTCCGATCGCGAACAAGGTCGAGGAGAGGTCGGCGTCTACATGCTGGCCCGGGGCGAGGGCCGCATCTCCCCGCGACGGCGGCTCGATCGAGTAGCCCCATCCGCCGAACGCCGGATCGCCGGGCCCCCATCCGAGGACCTCGGTCGATTGCCGCCGGCGCAGCTCGCGGAGCCAGGCGTCGCGCGCCCGCGGCCCTCCGGGACATCGAGGACCGTCAGCGTGATCACCGCGGCCGAGGCGTTGTAGACCGGATAGGTCATGCCGAACCGGCCGCCGTCGATCGAGCCGTCGGCCCTGACGCACCCGATCAGGTACCCGGCCGCGCGGCGCCTTGCCATCGCGGAACCGTCGACGTCCGGCCCGAACGCGACTGCCTTCAGCACCGTGGGTGTCAGCGACAAGCCGTCCTTGAACACGCCGTAGGTCGACGATCGCCAGGCCCCGTCGGGGGACTGGGCGACAATAAGCGATCGCAACGCACGGCCCAGCGCCCGGTCGACCCGGGCGCCGGGGGCCTCGCTTCGCGGGCGGCACGAGGCCAGCCAGGTCGCCAGCGAGACCACGATCAGCGCCGCGACTCGGCGACCGGGCCGGATCAGATGGGGCTCCATGGCAGGCTCATTGGGAGGAGGACGAGGTCTTCGCCCGGGCCGGGACGGGGACGGGGACCGGGGTGCGGTCGGCCATCAAGGTCAGGAGCGCCGCCGAGGTGCAGAAGGTGCGGCCCGTGATGCAATGGCTGCCGGACCAGCTCCCGTCGGCGTTCTGCACCCGGTTGAGGTAGTCGGTCATCCCGGAATCCCAGCGCCTCCACGCCTCGTCGCCCGTGACGGCCAGGCTCTCGGCGAGGGTCATGTAGCTGAGGAATTCCTCGCCGCCGTCCATGCCGGCGAAGAGGAGGAATCCTGGGCCACCCAGCCGCGCGACGACGGCCGCCTGGGCCCCCCGCTGGACCTGCTCCACCTCGGCGATCCGTGCGAGCTTCTTTCTGGCCTGGGCGCACTCCTGCGGGTCCCGGGAATGGGCCGCCTGGTCGCGGAGCCGCGGGAGCTGCGCCCTGCCCGTATTGAGGGAATCTTGCAGGATGCCGAGGCAGGCGGACCAGCCGTAGAGCGGGGACCCAGCCGCCATGCCTGTCATCATCGGACGGCCGGCACCCGTGCCGGGCCTCGCCGCCCCGCGTTTCGTCATCCTCCTGGTCCCGTGCGATGGGGATGCCGGGCTGCCCGCCGAAGGTTCCGTCCGGAGGTCGTCATCCTCGTCGTCCACACCCGCCGCCATCGACCGGCTCGACCCCTCGGCCGCCGACCCCACGCCGTCCGTCGCCCTCGGCCGCGTCGATGGCTTGTGGCCCGTACGTGCATGACCGATCGCCATCGACCGGCCTGCCATCTGGTACGCCACCGGCCAGCCTCCGGTCGTGTAGGCCATCCGCGCGGCGTCCGCCGCCCGGGCCAGGGCGACGTCCGAGACGCGCACCCCGGCCTGGCGCGCGCGATTGAGCCCCTTGGCGGACATGGCCAGCGCCAGGACCGGTGCATACCCCTGGAACTCGAACGGGCCATCCCCCGCCAGGTGCCGCTCGATCTTGCCGATCACCTTGTCCAGGGCCTGGTCGACGGCGCTCTTGCTCGCCTCGTCGGGCATGCGCCCCTTCACCTCGGCCAAGAGCATGGAAGCCAGGTAAGTGTCGATGTTGGGCCCGAGCTTCATCTGGTCGCGCGTCCCGCGCGCGCTCGTTACCGAGAGCGACCCGGCGTCGGATTCCCGGACCTGGGTGGTGACGTACCCGACGCCCTTGACGATCGCGCCGCGATACGGCCCCTCGCGCGGCGTGCTCCCCGATCGGATCAGGGCGAGGGAAGCGATACACGTGTCGGCAACATTGGGCGTGTCGCGGATCGAGACGCCTCGGAGGGTCGCGCCCGCCTGCATCATCGCGTCGCCCTCGCCCCAGCCGCCGCTCGAGAGTTGATGCGCAACCAGCCAGTCGAGGCCGTTCTTCACGCTTGGGCTCAGCGCGTTGGGCTCGACGGCCGTCGTCCAGGCCATCGCGCCCAGGTCGGCCCGCCGCTCGGCCCTGGCGGCCGGGGCCTCCGGCTTCCGGCCGGGGAGATCATCGCTTCGGGCGAGTCCTACTCGGGAGACCCCCCAGGCGACGAGGCACGCCAGGGGCACGACCAGCGCGGGGACTTGCCGTCGACATCTCATGGGAACTCTCCGCGAGATGTGCTGGGAGACTCCATCCGACTCTCTCTGCTAAACGTAATCACCGGCCTGACGGTTCGTCGCAGGTGGGTCCTATCTGGAAACTCGACGCGGGATCGTCTCCGGCTCGGGAGATGCGGCCCTCGATCGGGACGGGCCGCATCGATACACCGGCGTCACTCCCGAGTCTAACGCCTCAGAGTCTGTTCCGGAAGGGGCGGGGATGTCAGACACCCACCGTTTGCCGAGCGTCGGGGATGTCGGGATGTTAGACGCCCACGTTTTGGCGAGCGTCGGGCACTCGCCTTCTGCGTGTTCGACTTGACCAGAGGCCGTGATTTTGCGCCGAACGAGCGAGCCGCGAATGAATGGATTCGGGGGACCGTGACTAAAGGATGGGTGTCTGGAATCCCCAGGCATAAAGATCACCAGGGTATGGCCCGGCGTGCGAGCACCGCCCAGTGGACCGTCGTACCAGGATGTTTTGTGCCGATCGGTTATAATGCTGCTCGCAGTCTATTCGGCCGCGATCTCAACCTCACTCAATCCCGGGACATCGTCGTCGGTCAAGATGACCGTGGCGGGCTCGCCGGTGCGCCATCCCGGAAGTTGTCTCACGCAATCAGCAAAACTCCAGGAGAGTAACAGTTTATGGCCGCGACTTCAGTTAAACATTATTCACATGTTCTAACAAAGCTGTCGATGAATGGCGGGCCTCACCCTGCCACGGAACTACGAAACATCGTGAAACAGTGCCGCCGCGATCCGAATTCAGCCGCTTGGTTCGCGACTCACCACGCTGGCACTGGTTTTTTGCGCGCTGGTAACTCCGTATGCGTGATTTTCCATCATCCGGATCGATCACCAAGGGTCGAGGCTGTAGTCGCCCGTTTAGTTTCGCAGGACAAGGTGAGTTCCCCACCGCAAGGCGCTGAGGTGCGGGATTTTTATCAAGCTCGCCCTGACCGACTCACCAACTGGTGGCGATTGGGTGAAAAGCCGATGAACAAAATAAGTTGCGATGCCGTGTTGACCGAGTTTGAATCGCTGGAAGCCATTCCTGGCCGCCACTGGAAATCAGGAAATACTGCTCGTGAGACGTTCGTTGCGCAATGCAGCTTCGCGGGTTGGGCGTTCGAGGAAACGTTCAATCCTTTAGTTTGGCTCCGCAATTTGCCAAAACTCGTCGATGACCTTTAGAGGTGAATCGGGACGTGCAGAAGAGCCAAAATCCGTATTGAGACGGTGATCCCGGCCGATCTACAGTCATGTGCGTTCTTCTGGGCAGAACGCACGCCTTTGAACCGCGGGCGACAGCGGCCGATGATTTCGTTCGAGTGCGGAGACCGATTGCGCGATTCACCTGGCGGGTCGTTTCTTAAGATAGGCAGAGGTTTGCTCCCGGAACTGTTCGCCGCTGATCTTGGCACCCCACGTGGCGAGGATCTTGATGATCCGCTTCACGTCGTCGTACGAACACCCCGCCCAGATCCGCGCCGACTGCGCCCGGAAACTCAAGCCGATCGAGACCGGCGTAATGTTCACTGCGCTCCTGGCCGCTCTACTCGACGAGGACTGGACGACACCCAAGATCGAGGAACTGTTCATCTCATGGGACCGCTTCGTTCTCGCCCGGCCGAGGAGTGAGGTAACACACACGGTCGTCATCGGCGCTGAAGCGGACCTGATCCGGAATATCCACGGGATTGCCGAGGTCGCCGGGCTTGACGGGGACGAGCTTGGCTACCTGCTCGGCAAGGTCGCTGAAGGGGATGTCGCCGGGTCGCCCTGGCGGATCGCTCCGCCAGGGCTCCCACTGATCCGGACGTGCCCAATTAAGGCATCCGGCTCGTCATGTCGCGGCGTCGCTGTCCCTCACACGATCTGGTCGCCTCGCGGTGACGCGCTCTGAGGTCCAATGCCCTCGGCGTGGTTCCGGCTTCCAGTCCGCGACACGGTACCCCCTTCGCTCCACAGGGTCTGGGAGGGCCCATTCCCCCGCTTCACTGCTACTACGGAGCACTCCGACTCCCGTCCGCCCATTTCGCCGCACTTCGTTGCCTTCGTTTGGCGATACCACCCTTGCGTCTTGTTCGCTCCCAGCGACCCGACGCGGGGTCGTGGGCCGGGGAGTTGGTATTCCGGTTCCCGAGCCGGAAATGTCAGTGGAGACGGATGGGGCTCTCAGGTTCCCGAGCAACCCTCGCGTCCCTGCGCCATGTTCTTGGACCCCGGCAGGACCGAACACGCCAGGCCATTGCGGCGTGTCGACACGGCCCCCGCTTGTGTCTACAACGGAGGCTCCCACGATGAGTATTTCGGGGCTCGATAGCATGGCATGGAGACTCGCTGTCTACGCTTCGCAGTGAGGGTCACCCCTCCCCACGCAAGACTTGCTTCCGGCTGCCGGCCAGGCTCTGCCGGGCGGGATTCGTTAACCCGCAGGGTCGCGATGAAAGGTTTCTGTGTTTCGAGGCACTTCCTCCTTTCTCGAGCTTTCCTGACGCAAAGACACCCACCGTTTGCCGAGTGCGCGAGTCGCGAATGAATGGATGCGGGGGACCATGACAATAGGGTGGGCGTCTGGAATCCCCTTGGACCCTCGCCAGTCCGGGTTTACGAGCTCCCTTCTCAGGGGAAGTGCTGTATCGGCGAACCAAAAACGGTCCAGGTCCCACCACCCCCACCACCAACGCGAGGTCGATAGCAGCCTGAACTGGTAAGTCTCGCCCCGCGACTTGACCCTTAATGTGTAGCCGAGGATAGCAAACGAACAGGAAACTGGAATAAGGGCCGCCAACCTCCGACGTCACTCGCTAGAAAGAAGCTGCGGCGTCGCGTAGATTCGGGATTGCCGGGTGCCTTGACCTCGCCCCTCGTTCCGGGAGAGAGCCCATGACGCGCCTCCGCTTCACCCTCGCCCAGTTGATGGCCACCGTGTTCTTCATCGGGCTCGGATTCGCCGCGATACGGTCGGCCTCGCTCCTCTGGGCTAGTGCGGTCTTCACGCTCACCGTAGCGGTCCTCTCGGCGGCAATCCTTGGGGCAATGGCACGCCGGGGGCGAGCCCGGATGACCTGGGCCGGCTTCGCCCTCTTCGGATGGATCTACCTCGGGACGACGTTCGGACCGTGGGCGACCGTCAATGGGGTGACGGCACCGCCCTACGTGACCCGGTGGGGGCTCGACTACTGGGATTCCAAACTCTGGTCTGTCGGTCGGATGGACACCGGTTCACCAGGAGAGGAGCTGTTTCCGCGGTTCACGATGAAGGGCATGGGCGGGGGGATGGGCGGAGGGCTGGTTCCAGGGCCCCTTGTGTCCCCTCCTGACGCCTTCCAGTTCCGCCGAATCGGCCATTGTTTAGCGGCCATCATGTTCGGCTTGATCGGAATGGTCTTGGGCCGACTCACCGCCGCGGAAGACGGCCGGTCCGAACACGCATAAAAGTCGCCGACAACGGGTTCACGAGCCGCTAATGGGTGCATCATCGCACGCCTTTTTCATCCGGACCAGTGAACTGAAAACCAGGCGAACGGAATGGTTGCGATCCAGAAAGCTCCGATACTACGACCCGCGCGGTCGATCCAGTTTGGTTCGCAGCGCCATCGACCGCTGATCGCCTGGATAATCCATGCCGCCGTCACCGCACAACCGATTTCCGAGGGAATATTGATGAAGTGATCAGGAAAGAGATCCAGCACGGTTAGTCCAGCTACGGAATTCACGCCGTCAATTGAGAGCACACTCATCAAACTGCCAAAGTTGATCATCCTGATGGCCATGACGATCACTGCCGCAATGCAGGCTACCATCCCGGGCTCGCGGGTCAGCAAGCGGAGAGCAGGTCGTGGCTGGCGTAGTCGGAGGATCAAGCAGGACAAGGTCCACATCGCGATCATGTAAGATGCAAAATACACGTGATGCCTTATGATCATTAATAAGTTTGACAACCTCAAAGCGTGGGTTGAATCCGTGTATGTGTCCTGAATCCCTAAGTCGGTCGGCCATTGACTACGCATCACCGCAAGCGCGGATGCTGTTGCTCCGACGAGAATCATGGCGTCCAACACGGTGAGTTTGCGAGAAGACTTCATGCGCATTGCGAGCCGCTCCGTCCGTGAATTCTCGTTTCTGGATCAGGCCTTACATTGGAAGTGTGACGTAAGTCCTTAACCCTCGTCTCGGATGTCGTTGATGCGAGGGGGATATTCACCCTTTACACATTGGACAGCCGCACGAGCGTCCTCTGAGTGACCGATTGATGGTCAAAGTTCCAGCACGGTCCATCCTCCGAATGATAGCGTTCCGCGACGCTCTTTGCATCATTCACAATCCCGTGGATGGCACCATATCTCAAGGCCGTGAAGGACCCGCGCGATGCGCCGGAGGTCGCATCACCATGCGAACCCCAGTCGGCGTAATCCGGAAGGCGGCATTATGAAAGTTATGCCGCTATCGGCATAAATTTCACGCGGGGATGTCGCCGGGTCGCCCTGGCGGATCGCTCCGCCAGGGCTCCCACTGATCCGGACGTGCCCAATTAAGGCATCCGGCTCGTCATGTCGCGGCGTCGCTGTCCCTCTCACGATCTGGCTGCCTTACGGTCACACGCTTTGAGGTCCAATGCCCTCGGCGTGGTTCCGGCGTCCAGTCCACGACACGGTGCCCCCTTCGCTCCACAGGGTCTGGGAGGGCCCATTCCCCCGCTTCACTGCTACTACGGAGCACTCCGACTCCCATCCGCCCCTTTCGTCACATTTCGTTGCCTTCATGTTGCGATACCACCCTTGCGTCTTGTTCGCTCCCAGCGACCCGACGCGGGGTCGTGGGCCGGGGAGTTGGTATTCCGGTTCCCGAGCCGGAAATGTCAGTGGAGACGGATGGGGCTCTCAGGATCCCGAGCAACCCTCGCGTCCCTGCGCCATGTTCTTGGACCCCGGCAGGACCGAACACGCCAGGCCATTGCGGCGTGTCGACGCGGCCCCCGCTTGTGTCTACAACGGAGGCTCCCACGATGAGTATTTCGGGGCTCGATAGCATGGCATGTGGACTCGCTGTCTACGCTTCGCAGTGAGGGTCACCCCTCCCCACGCAAGACTTGCTTCCGGCTGCCGGCCAGGCTCTGCCGGGCGGGATTCGTTAACCCGCAGGGTTGCGATGAAAGGTTTCTGTGTTTCGAGGCACTTCCTCCTTTCTCGAGCTTTTCCTGACGCAAAGACACCCACCTTTTGCCGAGCGTCGGGCACTCGCCTTCTGCGTGTTCGAAATGACCGGCGGCCGTGGTTTTGCACCGAACTTGCGAGCCGCGAGTGAATGGATGGGGGGGACCGTGATAAAACGATGGGTGTCTGGATTCCCTGATAAAACGATGGGTGTCTGGATTCCCCGGCTCCTCCTGGGAACCAGAGATTGGGCGTCTGGCTCCTCCTGGCACTTCGTCTGTGCGAACCGGGTTGGATGATTGATGGAGAAAGCGGAAGTGAGAGCAGGAGCAGGAGTATGAGTAAGGGGATCGCACGGTACCGCGTCGGTAGCGCCAGGAGTTGCACGCCGGGTGCGGCCCCGGCACCCTGCTCGAAACGACCGACGGGGAAAATCTGGAATTTTCCCGGAAACCCTGTCCGTTAATTCGAAATCGCGAAGGTCTCTATTCATCGCCGCGCCGGACACGCGGCAGGCGCTTCCCTGAGTTTTCGGGTTTGGTCGAGCGTTTTCACCCGGTCAGGGCCTTTGAGCCCGATCCCTGCGCGAACGCCCCGATCCATCGACAGCGGCACCGCGCTCGCAGCCGGCGCCATTCGCTGGGATGACCGGCAGGCGCCGGATGTGTGGACCCCTGCGCCATGGGGACGCGAGGGATTCGAGGCACTCGTGCAGGGCGTAAGAGAGGTTGTTCATCACAAAAGTTCAACACCCCAGGAGAGCACGATGCGCTACGACAGTGCCAGAGATGAGCGAAATCGCGGGCGGGGAACAGTCGAGGGCCGGCGGGCGCGTCCGACGTTGCTCGCGCTCGAGGACCGGCGCTTGCTGTCCACGTTTACCGTGAACAACCCGACCGATACGCCCGTGATCGGCGAAATCGATCTGCGCCAGGCGATCGGCCTGGCGAATGCGGCCGGGGGGGCGAGCACGATCGATTTCGACGGCACCGTCTTCGACAAGCCGCAGACGATCACTCTCTCCGGCACCCAGCTCGAGCTGAGCACACCGAACGAGGCGGTGACGATCCGAGGCCCAGCGGGTGGCGTGACGATCAGCGGCGGCGGCCTCAGCCGCGTGTTCCAGATCGATGAGCTGGTCACGGCGTCCCTCTCACGACTGACGATCAGCGACGGCAATGCGAGACTCGAGTGGCGTGGGCGGCGGCGTGCTCAACCTCGGCACGGCGACAATGACCGACTGCACCGTCACCGGCAATTCCACCGGCGGCTTTAGCTTCAGCCCAGGCGGCGGGGGCGTCGCCAACGGCAATTACTCCTATGCCCCCGATGCCACGCTGACCATGACCGGTTGCAACTTGAGCGGGAATTCCGCCTATTCCGGCGGCGGGATCTACAATGGCGGCAAGGCCACGCTGGCCGATTGCACCGTCAGCGGCAACTCCGCATACGCATTCGGCGGCGGGGTGTACACCGGCGGCTTCGAAAACTCCACGGCTGTCACCATCCTGGCCAAATGCACCATCAGCGGCAATCAAGCCACCGGTTCTCTTGGCTTCGGCGGCGGCGTGGCTAACTATGCCACGACGACGCTGATCAACTGCACCGTCAGCGGCAACTCGGCCAACGGCGAAGGGGGCGGAGCGTTCTGCGGCACGACGCTTTATGGTGGTGGCAAGGTGGGCACCCTCACGCTGACTGGCTGCGCCATCACCGGCAACTCCGCCGGCAACGGCGCCGGCGTGGCCACGCAGGGCACGTTCAGTCTTTTCGGCGGCGATCAGACGCAGAAAGGGTTGACGATCTTGAACAACTGCACCGTTAGCAATAACTCTGCCGCGACCGATGGCGGCGGCCTGGTCACGACCTTTGGCACGACCACGGCGATCAACACCAGGATCAGTGGCAATTCGGCCGGGGGCGGCGGCGGGGCGTATACCTGCGGTCTTCCCGGTTACAACTTGAGCGGCACGACCAACCTGGTCGACTGCATCGTCAGCGGCAACTCGGCCAGCGGTGGTGGCGGCGGACTTGACAACACCGTTTACGGCGCGACCAACGTGACGGGCACGAACATTGACGACAATTCCGCGACGGTCGGCGGCGGCATTGCCAATACCGGTACGCTCACCGTCGCGTCCAGCGACGTGAGCGGGAACCAGGCGTCGTCCGCGGGAGGCGGTATCAGCACGACCGGCGGCAGCGCGACGATCTTCGGCTCCACGATCAACTCCAACCAGGTCAAGTCAACCGGCATCGCCTCAGGCGGCGGGATCGACTGCGCGAACAGCGACCTGTCGCTCAGGTTCTGCATCGTCTACGCCAACCAGACTGACGGCTCGACTGCCTACGGCGGTGGCATCTATTCCGTCGCTAGCACAATGAGCCTGGATGTCTGCGCGGTCATCGGCAACAAGGCCGATGGCACTGTGCTGGGACAGGGCGGCGGGATTTACGCCTTTGACCACGCCCTGAGCCTCGTGGCCACCAGTATCAAAGGCAACAAGGCCACGACCGCCTATAGCGACCTCTTCGACGGCTCGTGAGTTTGCCGGGGCCGGAATTGTTTGACACAGGGCTCAGGAGCCGATTCAGGCGAGAGATTCAGGCGCAAACGCGGTGACACCGAGCCAACGACGCACAGACACCCACCTCTTGCGGAGCGTCGGACACTCGCGTTATGGGTGTTCGAAGTGACCAGAGGCCGTGGTTTTGCGCCGAACGTGCGAGCTGCGAATGAATGGATATGGAAGACCGTGAGAAAAGGATGGGTGCCTGGATTCCCTGGCTTCTCCTCGGAACCAGAGATTGGGTGTCTGGCTCCTCTGGCTCCTCGGCTCCTCGGACGGTTGTCCAGAGATTGGGTGTCTGGCTCCCCCTGGCTCCTCCTCCTCGGACGGTTGTCCCGACGGACGCGGATTGCGAGTCACCAATCTGGGGGAACTCAAGGGCGACACATCGGGCAGTCCGCGGTTCGAGGCAGGCGGTCGACCGCTCTCCGATGTTCCCGAAGACCAACCACTCTTGGCGAACCCACGTCGGGGATTTCGATCATGATTGTGCCTGCGCAGCGCACTCCGATCGAAACCAGGTCAGGCTCCCCCGGCGTGGCTGTCCGCACAGTTTGACCGGGGAGTTGCTTGGGCCTGCGCACGCACTGATGCGTGATTTGAGTGCAGAGCACCGTCGCCCGCACTTCGCAAAAAGCGCGAACGACATCCCTGCGGGGGTGCCCAAACGAATTCTCGGTGCCGACGGAGAACAGGGCATATTTGGGCTCAGAGAGGCGTGCTAGGTGTCGGGGCCCAAACGCCCGGCTGGCACCGAAACTCGAGCCATGGTGCGGGACGACAAGCAGGTTGGTGGACAGGTCGTAACCTTTCTCGTCAAGGCGCTGCCATCCTCGAAAGGTGAGATCGCCGCCAAAAAGGGCAATCGTCCGGTGTGGTTCAGCAGTTCTGGCCAGTCGCACTACCGTGCTCACGGCATTCACGCTGCCGCCGGGCTGAGTACCCAGCAGCGGGGCTTCGCGGACAACTGCCTCGGCCTCGAAGATGGTCGGATAGGTGCAGTAGAGCTGGAATCCCCCTAGGTCGCGGCTGAGAAGGGGGTGACCCGTCCCGGCCTCAAACGTGTCCGGCGGATAGACGACGCTGGCCGACCCGATCTTACCGGCGGCACGCCATGCCTGGATTGGCGACCAGAAAGGAAGTTGCTCTGGAGGCTGATCGATGACGAATCGGATATCGCCGACTTTCGATGCGAATTCCTCGACCAGAGCAGCGAGTCCCTTGATGTGGTCGCTATGATTGTGCGTCAACACAACCAGCGGAATGCGCCGGACTTTGATGCGTTTCAGCCATCGGGCCAACCGCTTCCCGTCCACGCCGACATCGATCAAGGCGGCCTGGTTTCCCTCGGCCGATTGGGCCATCAACACTATGCATTGGCCCTGGCCGACATCCAGACAATACAAACTGATCGCCATGGTTACTCGTCCGCTCCCCGCTCCGAATCAGCGCGGCTTCACGGGCCAGCAGCCTGGCTGATTGGCCTGGACCTTCCGCATGCTGTCCCAGACCGCACGCCTGCCCTCAGAGTCGCTCGGGTCCGGAACAACGCTGGGCTGCTCGATCCACTCAATGTGATCCGGATAGCACTTGGCCGTGCCGTAGAACCACTGGCCCGTGTCGAGCTCGGCGAGCGCCTCGGGAACATCTCGCGTGTGCAGGCCGCCTTCGGCATCGCGATCCCCATTCGGACCGATTAGCCAATGGATGGTCAAAGCCCCATCTGCAAGGCGCCCTTGGAGCCGGCCCCACATGGGCTGCACCAAAGGATTCTCGTCGTCGTGGCGCTTCCAATCCACGACGCTGTCGAGGATGCTGGCAATACGACGGTTCTTGAGTGTCATGCTATGAGGCGGTAGAGCCCAATTATTCTCGACCAGTAAGTCGAACCTGCGCCCGAAGTCATTCATCGCGGAGTTCCAATCTGGTCCACGACCGACTAAGTCGCGCTCGAGGCCCAGATCAGCGCTTCGGATGGTCACTCCTGACCGGGTTTCGACCACGGTGAGCGCGATAGACTGCTTTAGCCGGTATGGCGACTTACCGGGGACGAATACGGCGTCAATCGACGATCCCGCGACCGTCCCTTCGGACTCTGCCGGCCCGGCATCGCTCGCACTGGCCGTTCGATGGGACGCCTCCTTGGGCTGCTTCGTTTTACTTGACGGTGCTACTTCGGCCTCTACCTTGCTGGCTTTCCGGGCGGCTCGGGCGGCTCTGCGCTCGGCTTTGGCGGCTTTGGCGTCAGCGCCGGTTGTGTAGGAGAAGCGCTCCTTGAGCCGAACGGCCTTCCCCGACCTGTCACGGAGGTAATAGAGCCTGGTGCGCCGCACCTTGCCCGACCTTTTCACAGCGACGTCGGCGATCCATGGCGAATGCAATTTGAACCGGCGCTCGACACCTTCGCCCTGAACAATGCGGCGAACCGTGAACATCTCGTGCAACCCATGCCCCGACCGCTGGACGACGACGCCATTGAAGATCTCGATCCGCTCGTTCCCTCCCTCGACGACTCGAAATTGCACCTCGACCGTGTCGCCAATATCGAAGGAATCGGCTCGCTCGGATCGCCCGTCTTGCGTCGCCTGCACTCGCTCTTGGCTCGACTTCCTGGCCATGGCCAACAGCGGCCCTCCCGAGTGGAAAGATTCTCATCAAGCGACGACCAACGGCCAAATCCCTCGCCCTCTGACGGGCAGGTAACGTCTCGTCGCCCGGTCTCTCATCCAGATCATGGCGTCGAAGAGCCACGAGAACACTGTTCAACGACGCGAGCAACGGTTCGCCGTCCGACCACTGCCATAGTCGCGATCCCGTGGAACAGAGAACGTTGGATCTCGGGGTAACCGCAAGAGCAGTCACGTGACGGTTGAGCGCGGCGAATTAAGTGTACTACACCCAAGGGATCGCGGTCCAGAAAGCGCATTCGATTGCGACGAGTTTCATTCGGTGAGCGGGCGTCAGGTCTAGCGCGCGAGCAAGATCTAGCTAGGTGAGGTGAGCTCGAGTGCCGAGCACCATGCATGGGCGGTTAAAAATTGACAATGTCAACAAGACGAATATGCGTTTTTGATGAGATCGGGTACTCTTCGCGGGCGCCGTCGCAAACTGGGCCGTACTGTTCCTTGTCTATAGAGCGTGGGTTTGATCCGGAGAATCAGGGATGAATCGATCCGGAAGGGTGCCAGTGATAAACCCGTCATGCCGTCGCGAACGAGCTCGGGGCCTTTCGGCGCGCGTCGGTGCCCTGCTCGTTCTGTCTCTCGTGCCCGGGTGCTTTAGCCCGCCGCGACGAGCTTCGGAAGTACTGGCGGATCCGCCGCCAAAAGCAGCATCGGTCAACGCGGTTCCCGCACGTGCTGACGAGTCTGTGGTCCCGGCCGGCTACTGGAAACGCGAGGGACCGCTCGAGCCGGGGGCAGCCCTCGCAAAGGGCAGGCGGGTGGTCGTCACGGAGTTTGAGGTCGAGCTGGTGGACCTCCAGTTCCAGCCGGCGCTGGAGCGGCAGCCGATGTTCAAGCTCATGCCGAACACGGCGCTGTCTTTAACCTCCGTTGTGTACCCTGTCGCGGCCTTCGTGGTGATGCCCGTTGCGCCCCTCGTGATGATCCCCAGCGGGGCCCTTCAGGTGATCGGGGTGGGGCGCAAGAACACGCAGATGCCCGAGGAGCAGCAGGAAGCTTTGGCGTCCGAGCTCTATGCGGCCTTCGTGAAGGACCTCCGCAATCGAAGGCTGGAGCCTGTCCGCGACTCCGACTTGCTCGCGAGTCCCGCGTACAGGGAATTGCGCAAGAAGCCTTTCGTCAAGTCGTCACCACTCATGGTGCTTAACCCAATCGGAAGTGACATCGGGCGTGTGTTGCACACCCGGACTTTCGCGGCACCCGGGCTGGGTGTCTTGCAGGGAACCACTCGCAGTCGAGAGGCTGCCCAGCGGAAAATCCTCGAGGAGACTCACGCGGACATCGCGCTGGCCGTCAAGCTGCGTGTCGGCACGTTCCTGAGAAAGCCGGTGCTTGAGCACCGAAGCACAATCCGATTGACGACTCTCGATGGATCGACAACTCTCCGGGCACGTCGCTCACTGGTCTCAGACGTCGAAGCCGCCGAGAGAGCGCGTTTCCTACCGATCGTCGGCCGGAACGAACCGATCGAGTTCGACGTGTTCGCTCGCGAGTTGATTGCAATGCTTCCCAAGTTCATCACGCTTGCACTCGAGTGCGCATCCGGGACCTAGTCGGTCACGTCAGACCAGGTTGTGGGCACTGCCCGCGCGAAGTGATCCTCTTCGCTCGATTGGCCGTCAGATTCGAGACTGATGCCTTTCGCACTTTGGTCTAATAGCGAACGCATCTGGCGGATGCCTTGCTTCACGACGGTGACATCGGCATCGGCGGCCGGAGATGCGGCCAGGAGCGAGAAGGAGCCATCGCGGCTGCGCTCGATGCGCAGATGGGTGGGCAGCAGGGTCGGGTCGGCGTCGCGCAGGAACGGGAGGCCGGCGCCCAGGTCGCTTCCCAGAGTCGCGCCGCTGCCGGTGAGGATCACTTGCCGGCCGGGCCGGTCGCCGTCGAGGACGGTCAGCCGGGCGTGCTTGAGCAAAAGGTGCGTCAGCCCTACCGCCGCGCCGATGCGGAGGCCGACTGCGACGAACCCGGCCGCGCGGCTGGTGATCTCGAACGGGAGGGCCGGATCGCCCGCGCCGGCGGTCCGCGCCACCAGCGCCTTGATCGGATCAAAGAGGATGCCTCCGATCAGGCCGCCGGCCAGTCCGCCGATCAAGCCGTTGCGCATCCGGTTTGGTGACAGCGCGAAGAGCCCATCGGCCAGGCCGACCAGCGCGCCGGCCGCCATCCAGCCGACCGGACGAAGCCACAATCGGGTTCCGCTGCTGGTGCCGTCGTCGTTCGCAGGGGGATGTCAGAAACCCACCGTTTGCCGAGCGTCGGGTACTAGCCTTATGCGTGTTGGAAATGACCAGAGGCCGTGGTTTTGCGCCGAACGTGCGAGCCGCGAATGAGTGGATGCGGAGGGCCGTGACAAAAGGATGGGTGTCTGGAATCCCCTGGAATCCCTGCGACCGCCATCCTTCTCAAGACTTGCTTCAGCGGTCCTTCGGGTAAGGCGGCAATGACGCGGCCAACGGGCTTCTCAGTCCCCGGCTCGGGTGCTCGGGTGCTCATCCTTGAACGCGACGGGAAATGCGGTCCTGGACGTGGTAAACCAGCCCGCGGGGTGCTACTCTGGCTGTTCTGGGCATAAGAGTGACTGATCCCGAAAAGGCGGATCGATTTCGATACTGGGTGCATCTCGTTTCCGTCCCCCCACCAGGAGTTCAACCATGTGGAGACTCGCGACCGCCGTTCTAGCCCTGGCCCTCACAGGTGCCGCCCCGCCCGACCTCGCCGGCAAGTGGAAGCTCGTGGTCTTGCCGTTCGGGTACGACGAGTTCCTGATCGTTGATCTCAAAAAAGCCTCGGACGGTGCGCTCTCCGGCAGCGCGCTCAGCACCCAGGCCATGCTGGGCGAACGCAAGGCCGAGGGGAAGATCGAGGGAGACGCGGTCACGCTCAACTTCCCCGGCAGCGGGGTCGCACTCTCGTTCCGTGGCAAGGTGGGGCCGGATGGCAAGGCCCGCGGCGTTGTCAATTACGCGACATCGAAGTACCCGGCGCGGCTGGAGAAGACCGACGCCGAGAAGGTCGCGCCCTTATCGAACGCGGGCAGCCGTCCCAACGTGTCGGAGGCCATGCGCGAGGCCGATGGCAAGGCCAAGGTGGCCAAGCTGCTGGCCTTGATTCATGAGAACGGCGAGCCGTACAACGCCGTCGCTTATGCCTCGATGCTGAGCGTGGCCGATAAGGCCGGCCTGTCCGAGGCCGAGGTTCGCAAGCACGTCGAAAACTGGACCAATGACGCCATCCCTTACGGGACTGAATGGGTGACTGACATCCGCACCCGGGCGTTAAGGGCTCTGCAGGACAAGAAGGACTTTGCCGGGCTCGCCACCGAACTCGCGGTTGCGGCCGAGGCCGCGCTGCCCGCCGACGCCCCCCTCGAGGTGCGCGCCTCTATCAGTGGGATGCTCGCCCGGTCGGCTCGACTCGCCGGCAAGATCGACCTCGCCGACGCCAACCTTGCCAAGGTCAAGGAGCTCGACGCCAAGCTGGACGAGGAGTATCACAAGACGGTCCCGCCGTTCAAGCCCCAGACCTTCGGCGGCCGCAAGAACACCAAGGCCGAGCGCGTGGTGGTCATGGAGATCTTCACCGGGGCCGAGTGCCCCCCGTGCGTCGCAGCCGATGTCGGTTTCGACGCCCTGCTCAAGTCGTACAAGCCAACCGAGTTCATTGGCCTGCAATACCACCTTCACATTCCCGGTCCCGACCCTCTGACCAACGACGACACCGTCGCCCGGCAGAAGTACTACGGCACCGAAATCCGGGGCACGCCCAGCACGTTCTTCCAGGGCAAGCAGGCCGCCGGTGGAGGCGGCCCGATGCAGCGCGCCGAGGCCAAATACACGCAGTATCGGGGATTGATCGACCCTGCCCTCGAGACGTCGAAGCAGGCGGAAATCACCCTGAGCGCGACCCGGACCGGCGACTCGCTCAAGATCAACGCGACCGCCAAGGCCGAAGGCGCCTCCAACAGCGCCAAGCCCAGGCTCCGGCTCGTGCTAGTCGAGGAATCCGTGCGCTATCCCGGCGGCAACAAGCTTCGGTTCCACCACAACGTCGTTCGGGCGTTCCCCGGCGGCGTTCCGGGCAAGGCGCTCGAGGGAGGCAAGGCCTCGGTCGACCTCGTGGTCAAGCTGTCCGATGTGCGAAAGGCCCAGACGGATTATGTCGACAAGTTCCCCGGCAGCGCAGGCCGATCGTTCCCGAACCCGCTCCCGCCGATCGACCTCGACGACCTGGCCATCGTGGCCTTCGTGCAGGACGACGTCGACCACGCGATCTGGCAGGGTGTGCAGGTACCGGTCCTGGTGGCGAACCCTTGACCAGGAGGGGAAGTACATGGCGTTCTACGAGCCGTGGGACAGCGGCGACTACGATACGTGACCGACCGATGCCGGACGCGCGCTGGGAGTTCTCTAGCGGATGTCGGACACCCACCGTTCGATGTGGTGCGTTAGTGAGACATGTTCTTGTCGGAGTAGGCAGTACTCGCAGCGTCCGTTGGCTCGCGATCGGACGAGGTCCCGCGTGGCTTTGTCCACGGTTACGCACCGGTTCGACTGAGATTTCGCCGGGCCTTCAATTTCAGGATTGTGATCACATGCGCCGCGGAGATGAAAGCCTCATACTCAGACCGCTCATCATCGGTTAGGAGACCTTCGTTTGCGCGTTCGGCGAGAACGTCGACTCTTGCCTGCACGTTCGGGTCGACCTGGAAATCGACCACTCGTCGCGCTGACTCGTCGTCGAGGCAGTGGCTCAAAGGGTCGAGCAGGCCGTCTAGATTTCGCACCGCTTGGGTTTCGTTCATGGATTTATCATAACGAGCTCGCGCTGTAATTACACCCCGCCGACGGCGACCTGGTGGGCCTGCCGTTAGGGTCACTACGTCGGTGGGAGTTAGCTTCCAGCGACCGTCCGACTCTTCCCCTGCCGTTTACTTATCACGCTTAGGGGATGTCAGGGATGTCGCCGGGTCGCCTTGGGGGATCGCTCCCCCAAGGGCCGGGTAAGGAGGTGACGTTACCGCCACCCCCTCCCCTCAGAACTGCACGTGAAAGTTTCCCTTCATGCAGCTCAAGCCTTCACGAACGCCCCTCGCAGGACGCGGCCGCTTTCGTCAGTCGTTCTTGGACATGGATCTGCCGATGACAGTTGGCATGCAACAACTCCAGGTTGTCGGCTGTGCCAGAACCGCCCCGGCTGCGCCAGATGCGATGGTGGAGATGCAAGTCTTCCTCTGCGATCCGCAGCGGTTGACCACAGACCACGCATCGTCCCTCTTGTTCCTTCCATAAGTATTCGATCCGACCCCGACCTGCCAGCGTTTGGCTCAGTTGCCAACCCAGTCGTGCTTCCAGGTACAGTTCCCACTTCGGATCGTAGGGATTCACGTCGCTCCGGATCTTCACATAACGAATGATCTTCACTTTGGCTGCTTCCATCAACTGGATCGGCCGGCCTTGGCCTTTCTGGTCAAACAGCGTACCGGTGAAGACCCAGTGGCGGTAACCGTCTTGCTGGAAGTATTTCTCCTTGATCCACCTCCGGCCTTTGTTCTGGTGCCGTCGTCGACACCAACGCCACAATTTCTGGAAAATCCGGTGATCCACGTACGTAAAAGTGCGCTTGCTCGCCGCGTAACGGTGGTACATGGTCCAGCCCTTGATCTGCTGATTCAAACGCCAGATCATCTCTCCTGCCGTTAGGCTGCCCGAGCCGTCGATCGTTTCCTGTATCTTGTTCAAGAACGTCTTCACGTTTCGCAAGGACGGCTTGGTGAACACCTTGCCGCAGCGATAGCGTCGCACATTCTGCCCCAAGAAATCGAAGCCATCCTCCACATGCGTGATCTGGGTTTTCTCGTGGGAAAGTTCCAAGCCGCGTTCCTTCAAGAAATGAGCCACGAGAGGTTGCACTTGGTCACGGAGGAGTTCCTTTGAGATGCCCGTGATCAAGAAGTCATCCGCATAGCGGACCAGGTGGACTTTAAACTTCCGTTGTCGCCCGTGCTTCTCGGCGAACTGTTCCGCCAACAGCCGTTGCAGTCCATCCAGAGTCCAATTCGCCAGGACGGGTGAAATGATCCCGCCTTGAGGTGTTCCTTCCGTGGTGGCGAACCAGGCGTGCTTCTCCAGGAAACCCACTTTCAGCCATTGCCCGAGCAACTGCCGGTCCATGGGGACGTGCGTCAAGAGCCAGTCATGACTGATGCGATCAAAGCAAGCTTTGATGTCCCCTTCGAGAATCCATGCTGGACCGCTCCGATTACCCAAGACAATATGAGATTGTTCCAGGGCGTCGGCACAACGACGTTCCAGCCGAAAGCCATAGGAATGGCCGTCGGCTCGAGATTCCGCAATGGGATCGAGGCCTAGCAAGTATAATGCCTGCATGGCTCGATCTGACATGGTGGGAATTCCGAGAGGACGTCGCTTGCCGTTGCTTTTGGGAATGTACACCCGGCGGAGCGGTTGCGGTTGGTAACCGTGCCGACGCAGAGTGCTGAAAGCAGCCGACTTGGCTTCCGGTGTGTTCCAGAGAACTCCGTCCACACCGGGAGTCTTCGCACCCGAATTACTGATGACTCGCAAAATGGCCAGGGCCCGGCCACTGAACGAGTGCGTGAGCAGATAAACCAGAGCCTTGACCTTATTCCATCTGCCCTCCGCAACAGCCTTCACGATACGCGCCTGGAGCCGACGGACTGTGCGCCAGACTTTCTTCCATTCGATGGAGTGCCAGTCGGGCGTAAGCTCGGGAGCCGCACCAGCAAGCATTTCTGCCGCCGACATATCTGCTTGTCTCCCTGAGTCGGTTGGCCAAGGTTCTCTCGTGACGGAACACCTGAGGGAAGTCGGCACCGCTTTCGCGGTGAGGGGATGTCGTCCGTGGGAGGACTCACCCTCTATCCGATCGACTACCGAACGGCATTGGCTTGCTCCCTCATCCTCCACCCGCCGCCCCATCGGCGACGCCTTACGACGGTCCTACCCCGAAGGGAGGGCGACGGGCTTACCACGTTCCACGGATGAATCACGGATGGTTTAGGCTCTGCCTCTCCGCCGGTGGCTCGGATGACGACGACAGGGGATGGGAAATCCCACTGTACCTGGCCACGTACCTTTTTGGTTCAAGCCTCTCAGCGCCTTTGGCTTGTTGGATCTCACGACGTTTATCGGCAGTTCACCTGGATTAGCCATGCCATCCACCCCTGGCCCCCGACCGCATTGGCGTTCGCAGTCGCCGGATTCCCTCACGGGATATCCAACCACCCGAAGGTGAGGTTACGTTGTCCCAAGAGCTTCGCACGGTCGGATTGCTCCGGCCGCACGTCCTGGTAGGGTTCCGGTGGTCGTACATCGGGTTATGTCCTGGTTGCAAATCCAGTCATAACAGACTCATCCGCAGCTTCGTTTCGCGACTCCCACAGATCCGGGCTTGCCCAATTAAGGCACCCGGCTCGTCATGTCACTTGTTCGCTACGAGACGGCATACTGAGTGGATCGCAATCGCTGCCGGAAGCGGTTTATGCTTCAGGAACCGAGCGAACCGTTCCCATGTCATCCGACGGCCGCGCCCGCGGCGCGACAGCCAGTGCTGCCAGAGCCAGGTGGCACCACTGCGAAACCGTGACAACATTTTGGAGTTGCCGGTGATTCCGTAGTAGGCATAGTGGCCTAGCAGTTTCTGACCTAGTATCCGGTGCTGCACCTTGAGCGGTTGATGGCGATTTTGCGACACCAATCCGCCAACGTTCGCAGGCTGCGGCGAAATCGACTTTTGGACGTCTTGCGCTTCACCACCCAGCGACCCTGCCGGGAGCGACCCCAGTAATGGGTGAACGCCAGCAGGTCGAAAGTCCCTGGTGGAGTTCGTGTGGGTCTGCCTTCCGGTTTGGGACGGTCCGATGGCCGCTCGAACGGCACCAGCCGCGTCTTGTCCGGGTGGATGGTCAAGCCGTACTTCTCAAAGCGTTTGGGCAACACATTCATCACACGCCGTGCGTCGGACTCGCATGAGAAGACCATGACGAAGTCGTCCGCATAGCGGATCAAGAACGATCTGCCCATCATCCGAGGCTGAACCTCCCGCTCGAACCACTCGTCCAGCACGTAGTGCAGGAAGATATTCGAAAGGATCGGGCTGATCACACCCCCTTGTGGCGACCCCATTTCGGGGTGCGTAACGCACCCGTTCTCGAAGACGCCCGCATTGAGCCATTTGCCGATGAGCCGGAGCAGCACTCCGTCTCGCACCCGACGCTTGAGGAAGTCGCGTAGATGGCCGTGGTCAATCGTGTCAAAGAACTTACGAATGTCCACATCCACTACCCATCCGCCCTTCATGTTCATCGTCTGTTGCCACAGGCTCTCTGACGCAGTGTGTGCCGATCGCTCGGGCCGGAAGCCATGCGAGCAGTTCTTGAAGTCCTGCTCGTATATCGCCTCCAGAACCATCACGACAGCACGCTGGAGCACTTTATCCTCGAAGGTCGGGATTCCCAGTGGCCGGGTTTCGGTCGCTGAGCCTGCCTTGGGGATATGCACTCGCCGCACAGGCGGTGCGTGGTACGTACCGGACTTGGCTCGTTCCAGCAGCGACCGTAGGTTCGGGACCAGGTTCGCTGCGTAGGCCTCGCCATCTTGTCCGTCTACGCCCACCGCCCCGTCTTGGCGGGTCCGGTAGTAAGCTGTGAGCAGCCAATCGAGGTCGATGAAGTGCCCCAGGGATGTGAATCCCATCTCCGGGCTTCGCCGAGCGAGTTCCGCTATCCGTTGTTGTTTCGTGGACACGTCCACGGGTTCCGATGCACCCGCCATGTTTCCCTCCAACGGTTGTGTGACATGGCGTCTCCTTCCCTCCACCGGGTCCCTCGGAGTGGTTCCCCGGCTTCAACGGTACTACGAGACGCTCCGACTCCCATCCGCCCCTTTCGCCGCACTTCGTTGCCTTCGTGTGGCGATACCACCCTTGCGTCCTGTTCGCTCCCAGCGACCCGACGCGGGGTCGTGGGCCGGGGAGTTGGTATTCCGGTTCCCGAGCCGGAAATGTCAGTGGAGACGGATGGGGCTCTCAGGTTCCCGAGCAACCCTCGCGTCCCTGCGCCATGTTCTTGGACCCCGGCAGGACCGAACACGCCAGGCCATTGCGGCGTGTCGACACGGCCCCCGCTTGTGTCTACAACGGAGGCTCCCACGATGAGTATTTCGGGGCTCGATAGCATGGCATGGAGACTCGCTGTCTACGCTTCGCAGTGAGGGTCACCCCTCCCCACGCAAGACTTGCTTCCGGCTGCCGGCCAGGCTCTGCCGGGCGGGATTCGTTAACCCGCAGGGTCGCGATGAAAGGTTTCTGTGTTTCGAGGCACTTCCTCCTTTCTCGAGCTTTCCTGACGCAAAGACACCCACCTTTTGCCGAACGTCGGGGATGTCAGAGGGATGTCAGACACCCACCGTTTGCCGAGCGTCGGGCACTGGCCTTCTGCGTGTTGGAAATGACCAGAGGCCGTGGTTTTGCGCCGAACGTGCGAGCCGCTAATGAGTGGATTCGGGGGCCGTGAGACAAAGGATGGGTGTCTGGGATCCCGAAGGATGGGTGTCTGGGATCCCGTGGTATTCCGCCGAGCGTGCGAGCCGCGAATGAATGGATGCGGGGGCCGTGAGACAAAGGATGGGTGTCTGGGATCCCTGAGACAAAGGATGGGTGTCTGGGATCCCCGGCCGCTCTCTCCATCCATCAGGGTTGCGGAAGCTCGATGACGGTTCGCTGGGGTTGCCCAGTTCTGACGTCGATCACCACGACGGTAGTGGTCCCAAAGTGCCTCGCGACGTCATCGGGAGTTCGAATCGGCAGTTCGTCGAGCGAGACGATCACGTCGCCAACCTCGATCCCGCCTCGGCCGACGGGCGAGTCTGCTGCGGGGGGGGCGGGTGACCTTCAGTCCAAATGTGCCGTCGGGGCTGCCGACAGCCACGTAGTACACGCTGAGGTTCCTGGCGAAATACTCCCGCGCGTCTCGGATCCGTAGATTTCTGACATACACGTCACCCCGGTCGAACGCCACATTGACGTCATCTTCCTCGATCTCAAAGCCTGCGAGGAAGGCATCGAGGCGTTCCTTTTTGGTGCCGTGGTGTTGCTCGTTGTTGAACTCAACGTCGCCCTTGTTGTAGAACGACCCGAAGATTTTGGTCTCGTCGACATCGGGCGCTGCCGACCCTTTGAAGGTACTTGACCGCCCAGCCAGCCAGGAAGTCGGCGTGCAGCTCTTTGAGAACCGTTGGAAGCGGGTAGTTTCTGAGGCCCTGGAGTGTGTGACAGAGCTCGTGGGCCATGATCGCCGTGACGACGAAGTTCGGCTTTCCAATCTCGGCATCGAAGCCCTCGGTCTGCGAGTGGCACTCATCCGGAGAGCTCGCGAACGGCGGCTACGGCGCGGTCGATCTCGTCGACGGTGTTATAGATATGGGGCGAGAATCGCAGTCCTTCCGAATCGCCTCCGCCGGTCATCGCAATCGCCAGGCGATGCCGTTTCCAGAGCACGTCGTAGGCTTGCGCAGTGGGCATGTTCTTGAGTCTGAACTTGACTACCCCGCCTGAGAGTTCGGGCTCGAGATTCGTTTTCAGTTCCACGTTCGCCAGTTCTGACAGCGAATGTTTGACGCGACCAGCCAGTGCCTGCACTCGGGCTTCGACCTGCCGGATACCGATCAGGTTGAGCAGGTCCAGGGCCGCTTCCAGGGCGACCACTCGGGGGTCATCCTGCTGGCCGACCGACTCGAACTTCCTGGCGCCTTTGAGCTGGTCGCTCCAGCCCGCCGAGACAATCGACGGCCAGACTGATGGGATCCGCTCGGTGCGCACGAAGAGAATCCCGGCTTCAAGAGGGCCCATCGGCCACTTGTGTGCACTGGCCGAGAATGAGTCGCAGCCGAGGTTCCTGAGATTCACGTCGCTTGCGCCGAGCGACTGTGCGCCGTCGACATGCAGGAAAATGTCGCGCCGTCGGGCCAGCTCAGCGATTGGCTTGATAGGGTATCGAAGGCCGCAGGTGCTGGTCAAATGGGTGAGCGCTATCACGCGCGTGCGCGGGCTCAAGGCTTTCTCGATGCCGGCGACCAGTTGCTCGGGCGACTGCGCCGGGACGGGCGCTGGAACACTTCTGATCACCAAGGCGTCGCGGCGGGCGCGAAGCTTCCAGCTCTCATTGTTCGAGGGATGGTTGTGGTCGGTGATGACGATTTCGTCTCCGGGCTTGAGGTCGATTCCGCGGACGATGAGATTGGAGCCTTCGCTGGTGTTGCGAGTGATGGCAACCTCGTCGGCCGAGACGCCGAGAAGGGCAGCCAGCTTGGAGCGGACCGATTCCCGAAGCGCGTGGTACTTGTCGCGATTCTGAAAAGAAGGGTTGGCCTGGAAGTCGCGCAAGAATGAAGCGTACCGATCGAGGACCGGGCGCGAAACCGGGCAGACGTTGGCGGCGTTCAGGTAGATCAGGCCGTCTTCGAGCGGAAACTGTCGTCGGACAAGTTGCCACTGCAGTTCATCCGAACCCCCATCGGCGACGGCTCGCGTCGTTCGCGCGGCCGCGAGGGCCGTTGCGAACGCCATCCAGCTTGGAGGAAGAGCGGCCGAGCGCTGCAAGAACTGGCGACGGCTCGATTGCATGGCAAACGCACTCCGGTTTTGCATATTCGCAGTGAAGGTCGACGTGCGTTTAGCTTATCGGGCGAACCGACCCTCTCGCCACTGAGCACCGAATCCGAGATTTCCAGGTCCGGGCCGACATTCATTTTTGGGGATGTCGCCGGGTCGCCCTGGCGGATCGCTCCGCCAGGGCTCCCACTGATCCGGACGTGCCCAATTAAGGCATCCGGCTCGTCATGTCGCGGCGTCGCTGTCCCTCACACGATCTGGTCGCCTCGCGGTGACGCGCTCTGAGGTCCAATGCCCTCGGCGTGGTTCCGGCTTCCAGTCCGCGACACGGTACCCCCTTCGCTCCACAGGGTCTGGGAGGGCCCATTCCCCCGCTTCACTGCTACTACGGAGCACTCCGACTCCCGTCCGCCCATTTCGCCGCACTTCGTTGCCTTCGTTTGGCGATACCACCCTTGCGTCTTGTTCGCTCCCAGCGACCCGACGCGGGGTCGTGGGCCGGGGAGTTGGTATTCCGGTTCCCGAGCCGGAAATGTCAGTGGAGACGGATGGGGCTCTCAGGTTCCCGAGCAACCCTCGCGTCCCTGCGCCATGTTCTTGGACCCCGGCAGGACCGAACACGCCAGGCCATTGCGGCGTGTCGACACGGCCCCCGCTTGTGTCTACAACGGAGGCTCCCACGATGAGTATTTCGGGGCTCGATAGCATGGCATGGAGACTCGCTGTCTACGCTTCGCAGTGAGGGTCACCCCTCCCCACGCAAGACTTGCTTCCGGCTGCCGGCCAGGCTCTGCCGGGCGGGATTCGTTAACCCGCAGGGTCGCGATGAAAGGTTTCTGTGTTTCGAGGCACTTCCTCCTTTCTCGAGCTTTCCTGACGCAAAGACACCCACCGTTTGCCGAGGATGTCAGACACCCACCGTTTGCCGAGCGTCAGGCGCTCGCGTTCTGCGTGTTCGACTTGACCAGAGGCCGTGGTTTTGCACCCGACTTGCGTGCCGCGAATGAAAGGATGCGGGGGCCGCGAGACAAAGGATGGGTGCCTGGAATCCCTGGCTCCTCCTCGGAACCAGAGATTGGGTGTCTGGCTCCTCGGCTCCTCAGAGATTGGGTGTCTGGCTCCTGGCCACGCCAGGAGACCCGGACATTCGCTGGTTAAGTGGCCTCCGCTCAGTTCTCGACGGTCAATCCGGGGACGGCGGCGAGGTCGCTATCCGTAGTGACGACAGTGGTGTTGCCCAGGGACAGCGCGATGGCGGCGATCATGATGTCGTTCTGGCCTATGGGGCGACCGATCGACTTCAACTCGAGTGCCAGCCGGCCGTATTCGAATGCTGCTGCGGTGTCGACCAAACAGAGTTTCCACGCGTCCAGTGCCTGGCGAAGCCGCAGGATGTTCCGTTCGCGTTGCGGGCTCCCTTCCGCCCGGAATGCAAGTTCGGCGAGCACCGGCGCCGCGATGCCGACCCGGTTGCCTCTGGCGACCTCGGCGGCTGCCCGTTCAAATACGCCTCGCTTGCGGTCGAGATGCAGCGCGGCTATGCCGGTATCGAGGATGAACCGTCTCATCCGGACATGTCCTCGCCTTCACGCTCAGCGCGATCGATGCCGTGTTGATTCAGCTTGTTTTCCCAGGCGTCGAGTTCCGCCGCGACATCGTCGGGGATTTCGAGTGGTTGCAAGCGCCCCATAGCCGCCAGAACGCGGGCGATTTCCGCGGGCGACATCGGACCGTCGTCATCGGCGACATCGGTGCCGATCGTGAGGATTACCTCCGTACCATCGGCGAGGTTCTCGGGTGCGGGAATCTCGATTCGCCGGTCGTGGATGACGGTACGCACGGTGGTCACGGCTTTGCTCTCCCTTTCATAGACGACGCTATCCGTAACTACGCCAAACCCGGTTCCTTTGAGGGTCGAGACTCACGGTCAAGCGATGCAGCCCATCGGGATTTCCACCATTTTACCAACCGAAAGCTGATGCGCGCCGGTTGTTTTCGGCGCGCCTCCACTTTCGCTCGGCGGAAGTCGGTCCGCAATGGACGGACGGGCTGGCTTCGGCCGGCAGCAATCGGAATGATCGGCGGGTAGCATGGCGTGCGCGGCTGCCGCCCGATGGTCGCCCGACAGGGGAAGCAGAATTTGCGTAGCACCGATCGCGAACGACGGGGCGGAACAAGGTTGTGCGTGTCCAAAGGCGAAAAGCGGAAGCGAAGCGTGGCGCGGAGCGGGGAAGAGAAGCCACGAATCTGACGAATCGCACGAATGAAAAGCAGGGAAGGGGATGTCGCCGGGTCGCCCTGGCGGATCGCTCCGCCAGGGCTCCCACTGATCCGGACGTGCCCAATTAAGGCATCCGGCTCGTCATGTCGCGGCGTCGCTGTCCCTCACACGATCTGGTCGCCTCGCGGTGACGCGCTCTGAGGTCCAATGCCCTCGGCGTGGTTCCGGCTTCCAGTCCGCGACACGGTACCCCCTTCGCTCCACAGGGTCTGGGAGGGCCCATTCCCCCGCTTCACTGCTACTACGGAGCACTCCGACTCCCGTCCGCCCCTTTCGTCACATTTCGTTGCCTTCATGTTGCGATACCACCCTTGCGTCTTGTTCGCTCCCAGCGACCCGACGCGGGGTCGTGGGCCGGGGAGTTGGTATTCCGGTTCCCGAGCCGGAAATGTCAGTGGAGACGGATGGGGCTCTCAGGTTCCCGAGCAACCCTCGCGTCCCTGCGCCATGTTCTTGGACCCCGGCAGGACCGAACACGCCAGGCCATTGCGGCGTGTCGACGCGGCCCCCGCTTGTGTCTACAACGGAGGCTCCCACGATGAGTATTTCGGGGCTCGATAGCATGGCATGGAGACTCGCTGTCTACGCTTCGCAGTGAGGGTCACCCCTCCCCACGCAAGACTTGCTTCCGGCTGCCGGCCAGGCTCTGCCGGGCGGGATTCGTTAACCCGCAGGGTCGCGATGAAAGGTTTCTGTGTTTCGAGGCACTTCCTCCTTTCTCGAGCTTTCCTGACGCAAAGACACCCACGTTTTGCCGTGCGTCGGGCACTCGCCTTCTGCGAGTTCGAAATGACCAGAGGCCGTAGTTTTGCACCGAACGAGCGAGCCGCGAATGAATGGATGCGCGGGACCGAGACAAAAGGATGGGTGTCTGGAATCCTGGAATCCCCTGAACGTGGCCGGCGCGATGCCGAGGTTTTCGGTCGCCAAGGCCGCGTCCCCCGGTCCGTTTCCGGCCACCGAGCCGGGCCCTTGTGAGGTAAACCCCTGTGTCCCCGGAACCGCCTGATGTTGCTCGTGCGCGGAGTTCGGCTTATCATTTTGTAAGAACGTGAGCCACGCGTGGAAACCCAGATCGCGAGAAAAGTTGGGAGATGCCGAAGTTCTGATCAAGATCGTGTGGCCCAGGGAGCTGGGAGGGCCACGACATTTGCCGGAGAGGCCGCCGTCGCATTCGAAGACGGCGGCGTAACATATATCTTCAAGACGACCGGCGAGTTTTGGACCATCCTGGGGAACTGAGCAATGGACTCGACACAAGAACTCGAAGCATGGCATCGGCCTGACTGGCATCCGGATCATGGTGATCCTGAAATCGAGATGGGACACCTGCGGTCATTTACGCTCAAGCTCTTGTCGGCGGTTCCAAGCGCGACGCTGACGCTGGAGACACCGGAGCCGGGTTTGCTGGACGTACGCGTCGAGCTGGCGTCCGGGACCGTCGCCGAAGTTTATTCAGTTCCGTCGCCGGAGGACGCAACGCATCGCCGTTTTGCCATCTTCCTGTGTCCCGGTACCGCCGCTGAGAGCGAGATCTACGCGGAAGCCGCGGAGGATGCTTCGAACCTGTTCGCCGTGCTGTCGTCGACGTTGCGAAACGGTGCAGCACAGTTGCAGGGGCAAGAGCTTCAAGGACACCGAACGTGATCGTAACGGCTGGCACCCATGGGTTTCGCCCATGGGGACGGAAACCGGGACGCGATTCGTTTCCCCAGGAACATGAGCGGCGGCTCGGTGCCGATGCGTGTCCTAGCCCTCCTGGACCGGGTTAGATCTTCGGGGCCGCCTCGACCCGGACCAAGGCGTCCTGGCTCACCGGCGTGCACGCCCAGGTCCCGTCCCAGCGCACGTAGACCACACCCGCGCGAGGCCCGTCTGGCCGGGCAAGCCCGACCACGGTCCCAGCCCGTTCGGCGGTGCGGCGGTGGCGCGAGCTGGTCCCGAATGCGGCCAGGTCCAGGGTTACGCGGTCGCCTCTGTCGAACATGGGCGGGGTCCTGGGCTGCGTTAGCGTTTGGGAGGACGGCATCTGCGTCGCAGTCGCCTGCATTAGCATGCCAACCTCAGGTTTATCGGCTATAAATGGCATTTCCGTGAGTGACGAAAGGGCCGAGAGGTGATTTCCATAATGAAGCGGACACCAAGGTGCTGGGGTCTGAGTAGCAACGGAACAGAAAACCAGCGTTAGCCCCCAAGATGTCGGTGTGCCAGGTAGGGTAAACGATACCAGGCGTGGCGGTCAGAACGGCCTGGCGGGCTCGTATTCCGCCGGTCGGATGGGTTGCGTATAATGCGGGAGGCGGGTCGCAAGTCGCGACACTGATCGGAAACATCGAGTCTCTTTGGAGTTGGTCTCCATGAGAACGACCACATCGCATCCCCGCATTGAACAGAAGACCCGCTTCATTTTTCGGGTCTTGGCGGGAGCCCTCGCGTTGTTCCTGCTGCTGGTTGGGTTGCCCCTGGAGGTTCTTGAGGTTCGAGACGGGAACTGCCTGGCATGGTTTGGCGCGGCGTGCTGTTACTTTGCTGGCATCGGCTTGGCTGTGGGAGCGAGGACCGGACGTTGGCCCTTTACGTTCGGGACGCCTGGTTAAGGACGACGAACTGGGGTACCGCGGCGTGTTCATGATTTGCGGCTACGTCAGGCGTGCTCCCCTAAAAAACGCGCATCTACCTCGTCTTAAGTGCCTGACCGACTGATCCTCACCGACGTAGGCGATGACCCGCCGCAGGCGCATTCGAGGCCTTTTTCCCCACGATCAACCAACCGCCGGCCGCTCGGCGTTCCCTGAATTCCCAGGGGCGCTTCTGTTCGCCTGGAGGCGTAATCGACCGGGCAGCAATGCCAGGCAGCGCAGGCCCCAAACGCTGATTCCCACCGCCAATCCGGTGAGGGCACCGTCGAGCATGAGGAACAAAAACACTTTCGCTAGCCCGCCGATCCCACGCGCCGTCGCTGCCGCGCCCATCCAGCGCGCTGTCACGGCGCTATTATCTTGAGCGATGAAAGCCTGAACGAGAAAAAAGATCCCAACCCCGATCGCCGCGATGACCCCACCGATCACGGCGAAGCTCAATCCGTTTCCGCCCCGTTTCATGCCCCAGATCGACCCGATGACCGCGACTGCAATCCCAACAACCGGCGGCGCAACTCGCAACAAGTACAGCGCGACCGCGAAACCCCCTATCGCAGCCATCCCCCATCCCAACGAGAATCGAACGCCTGGCGGACGCATCGCGGCACTGTATCACAACCCGTTCCGAATCGGCCATGTAGCATCTTTCAGATCGACTCCAGTCGGCTCATGCCGGATGCTGGTTGCATGGAAACACCCCGCAAGCGGCCCTGGTGGCGTTACCTGCGTTTCAGCGTGAGGGGACTGATCGTCGTGGTCCTGGCGGTCGGGGGCTGCCTGGGCTGGTGGCTGCACCTTGCACGCGTCCAGCGTCAGGCGGTGGCGGCCATTCGGGCGGCGGGGGGCACGATCTCCGACGAGTGGGATGTTCCCGGCGCTCCCAGTACGCCCGGGTGGCGCCGATGGGTGGCGGAGCATGTCGACGTCGATCTCACAAGCAACGTCGTTCAGGCGTGGCTCAGTCCGCGCTGCGGCGAGGCGGAGCTGGCCCAGGTCGCACAGTTTGACCGTCTGGAGCATCTGTACGTTGACGGCGCGAACGTGACCGACGCCAGCATGGCGTCACTGGGGAGGCTGACCCGGCTTCGGTTCCTGGACCTTGAGAATTGCCCGATCACGGATGCCGCGCTGGTTCACCTCAAAGCGCTGACTCGCCTTGAGTTCCTGTCGTTGGATCGCACGCCGGTGACCGATGCGGGGCTGGTCCACCTGAAGGGCCTGGTCAACCTCCGCGTCCTGCAACTTGCGAGTACGCAGGTCAGCGACGCCGGCCCGGCATCTCTCGAGGGGCTCGCGAGCCTGGAGTTACTGACGCTGGCGCGCACGAAGGTTGGCGACGCTGGCCTGGCGCACCTGAGTCGCTTACCTCGGCTCCGGCAGCTTGAGCTCGACAGTACGTGGGTCACCGATGCCGGACTCGTTCACCTGGGAGGGATGACGAGCTTGGGCGTGCTGAATCTCTCCCACACCCAGGTTAAGGGTCCGGGACTCGCCCACCTGCGTCCCCTGGTCGGGCTCACCAGCCTGTACCTGAGCCGGACGCCCGTGACCGACGACGGACTCGCGCACCTGCCGCGCTTGAACGGGCTGAGCAGTCTGTATGTCGGCCAAACAAGGATCACCGACGCGGGCCTGGCCCACCTGGCGGGTCTGACCGGCCTGAAAACCGTGTGGATCGACGGTACCAAAGTCAGCGATGCCGGCCTGCGGCACCTCGAGCGACTCGCGCGGCTCAGCGAAGTGGTGGCCTACCATACCCAGATCACCGATGCGGGCAAGTCGCGGATCCTCAAGGCGCTGCCGAATCTCAACATCCACACCTTTTTTCCTGACGATACGGACGCCGCGGCGAAGGCGGAGAAGCCACCGGAGGCCAGGGGTGACGGCGGCGGCGGGAGCAAGGGCCGCCTCTTCACGCCGGACGGCAAGCTGGTGTATGTGAACGTCTACTCGACCGCCCCCGACGCCGACCGGAAGGACCTCGTCAAGTTCGCGAACGACGTCGTCATGCCCCGCCTCAGGCGCATCAAGGGCATGGATGTCCCGAGGGAACTCGCCAAGGGCCACTCCGCCGTGCGGGTCCGGCTGAACCCCGACCAGATGCGGGCCCACAAGCTAACGTCCGAGGACATCATAGAGCAACTCGGCGAAAGGCCGTCGGAATTGATCCTCCCGGGCGACGAGCTCGACGAGGCCATGGGGAAGGTGTATTGGGGGCAGGTGTTTCCGCTCACGCCGTACGAGCTGATTGTTATCTGGCCCTCCGACAAGGCGGATAACTATGAATTCAACGTTTTGGAGGTGAATCGCGACGGCGAGCACCTCGACCACCTGCAAGTCAAAGACGTCGGCCGGGTGGAGCCGGCCCCCCCCGTACTTGGATATTTCCTCGGACGTCGACGGGCATCCCGCGACGGCGATCGTCCTCAAGCCCCTCCCCGGCTGGAGCGCCGCCATCGCGATCGAGGCGATTGAGAAGGACCTCGAGGAGCTGAAGGCGGCGGCGTTCCCTCCCGGCATGAGCTTCGAGGTCATTCCGCTCGATAGCCGGGACATGATCTATGCGGTTATCGAGTCTCCTCGGGGCTCGTCGCTCGAGTACACGAGCGCCAAGTGCCATGAGCTGGGTGCGATCGCCAGGCGCATCGACGGGATCGCCTCGGTCTCGTCGCTGGCGGGCTACCAGATCCGGACGGAGGGCCACGGCCTGGGCGTAGGGACCTGTTTCATCCATTTGAAGCTACGGTCGGGCCGCAAGCTGACCTCGCGCCAGATCATCGAGACGCTCGAGGGAAAATGCCGGACGATGAATGTCGATCTCGAGTTCTTCGAGCCGCCCGCAGTTTCGGTCTTCGTCGCGGCCGGGGGTTTCTCCGTACGCGTCCTGGACAAGACGAACTCGCACGGCGACAGGCGGCCCGGAAGTGGGGCGGAGACGTTCATGGATGACCTGTTGAAACGCAAGAGCCTGGAGGGCCTCTTCACCTTCCTCGCCGGCCACTACCCGCGATATGAGCTGGTCATCAACAACGACGTCGCCAGGCAGCGCGGTGTGTCGATCGCGGATGCGCTGGAGAACCTACTCGTCATCATGGGCGACGATAAACAGGCCGAGTGGACATTCGAGAGGGTCGCCGAGGATTACTGGAATCGGTTCGTCAAGAACGGCCGCGGAGAAATGGTGCCGTACCGCTTGTTTCTGCTGCTCAGGATGAAGCAGGGATTGAACGAGAGCGACCGCTAGAACCCATATTCCTCCGCCTAAGACCGATCGACGCCTTGACACTTAGCGGCTCGCGCGACACAATACCTAGGAATCCAATGCATCGGAATCCTGGGTTACGGCAAGTCATGGACACGGCACTACTCAAAGGCACACTCGCGTTGCTCATTCTCTCGTTGCTGAGCCGGAAGGAGATGTACGGCTACGAAATCGCTGAGACGGTCCATAGCGACAGCGACGGGGCGTTCACGTGGCGTGAGGGGTCGTTGTATCCGAGCCTACACAAGCTGGAGCAGGATGGCCTGATCGTGGGCGAATGGGAGGAGAAGGAGAGCGGGCGAAAGCGGCGGTACTATCACATCACCAAGCGCGGGCGGGCCGCGCTCGCCGAAAAGCGGCGGTCGTGGGCCGACATGTGTATCGCGGTCAATCGCATCCTGGACAAGTCCCATGGATAGACTCGATAGGTACGTCAATCAGATCTGCTGGAGTATCGGTGGCCCGAAGGCGCTTCGAGAGCACGTGCGGCAAGAACTGCGCGCTCATCTCGTCGATGCCGTGGAGCAGCACAAGACGGCGGGGCTCACCGATGAGGAGGCGGTCACCAAGGCGATGGAGGAGTTCGGCCGGCCTGAGGACCTCCGGCCGGAACTGGAAGCGACACACGGACACCGCATGCTCGCGGTGTTGATCGACAGGGCGCTGCAATGGAAGGAGAGAACAATGCGAGCGAAGTGGTTGTGGTCGTCGTGGGCAAACCTGACCCTGAGTCTGATGATCGCTCTCGAGCTGTTATTCATCGCATTCAACGTGTACTTCATCTTCCCGAAATTCAGCGGGCTCTTGGGTGCCGGGCTCATCGATGGAGAGTTCCTCCGGAAAGTGACCGGCTCATGGATGCTCACGTTCCTCGAGCGATTGGAGACCGTGGCAGCGAATTACTGGTGGTCAATTTTGCTGGCAGCGGCGGCGGCGATCGGCCTCTTCGAGTGGCGAGTCAAGGGCGAGAACAAATCGCTGATGCGATTCTCAGCGCTCGGGACCTCGGCCCTGGGCTTGTTCCTGGTGGTCATGGTGATGACGGTCTCGCTCGTGGTGACCTTCTGTCTGGCGACGCCGGAACTCGGCCCGATGGTCCGTCCCTGGGCCGTGGAGCAAGTTGCGAGCATCGACGCCGCGATCGACGGCATCGAGCAGGCCCGAGTCAAGAAAGACTGGGACACGATGCAGGAGCAAGCTGAGCAAGCATCGAGCGCGACAGAGCGTCTGGCACGCGGACCGGCCATCCATTCTCTGGTGGGTTGGAGTGCATCGCCGACGCTGAGAAAACTGCGAGACGATGTGCACGCCACGACTGAGCACCTTCGGGACGTGCAAAAAGCGATTCGCGAAAAGGACGAGATTCGACTGAGCACGTCCCTCCGGGAGTTGCGAAACTCGTACGAGCCAGTGCGCGACGTGTCAAAGCGCTCGCCGGCATCGGGGCGCGAACGTTCGCCAGGTTAGTCCAAGTCGTTGATCGGTCCCACCGCCGCCATTCAAGGTATGCCGGGTCGCCCCCCCTGAGGCCAGCCCGAAACCCCGAATGGGGTTGGCCGGACGCACACGTTTTTCCCCGTTTTTTGGCCTGGTTCAATTGCGGGTAACACCCCCGGCACACGCGCAGGAAGCGCCGGCAAGAGTAACCGGAGTCCTCGCTTACGCTTCGGGTTGGTGTGGTCGCCGGGACGAGCGCGCAACGGGTTACCCAAGCAGACGAACGATTGAACCAGCCCCGTTTTTTGGCCGCGGCGTGCGCAAATCGTTGGATTCGATCGAGTTTGTCGTTGCATCCGTTGCGACGCGAAAAAGAATCCCAGGATTTCTGGTCGGCGAAATGTCCAAATCCGGGAAACCCGTCGCATAATATCTAAAGCCCGATCTCGATCGCCGACACTGGAGTCGGCGCGATGGGCGCCCACCTCTCTGGAACCTGGAATGATTGCTGCGTTTGCTCGAGCGCGTGCTCGAGGATCCCAAGTCGGCCTGACCACGCATGTGCACTGGGAAAAATGGGGCCGGCCTGCGCTCGTAAAGGGGGACCGGTGCGCGACGGAATCCGCCCGAATTTTGAGCTGTGCCGAGCGTGGGACGGGTCTGGACCAGCATGAGTGTGAGTTTTCTTCCGCCGCGTCGAGCAATCAGAGAGCAGACTGGTGGCGTTATCCTCTTTGGCTCTCAGCATTTCCGTACGGCTTCGAGGCGTTCCGGCCAGCCATCGGAGGGGTTCAAGACAGCGAGCAAAATGAGACTTTTTGGGGTCAAAGAGTCCCATTTCGTCCCATCCACTTCTACTTATTTGGAGCGTGCGAAGCGTGGCCAGGCTGTCGTTTGACATGGCGGGGACGTCGAACCACGAATCTTAAGAATCTCACGAATGAGGGAAGAGAACATGACACGATACCGGGATCGGGATTCGACCGAGATTACCGATCGGACGACCGCGTGGTCGTGTCGAGCGCACGGTTCGCTCCCCGGACTCTGAACTGGGAGGAAGGCGAGGATCTCCTGTTTTGTGCTATCATTAGTTATCATTTTGGGCCACGCGAAAGACGCTGTTGGATCGACCGAAGCCGTTTTCGCATGGACACTTGCGGATCGCCGGGGACCCGGATCTGGGGGGTGGAGCGCTCCGCAGGCCGGGCCGCGGCGATTCTGGGTCGAAGCGACGCGGCTCGCGGGCGGGGTTTCGGCTTCGAGTTCGGCCGATGGTTCGCCATCACGACCGACCGAGTGCATTCCCGTAATCCTTGTGGCGTAAGGACGCGCGACGAATCTACAAAACGAACTCGCCAAGAATCAGGGCGGAGGACTGAGGGCGGAGGAAAGGGGGTGCCGAAAGTCGGCTGCGGCTGCGCTTCCACCACGAGGGAATAGGAACGTCTCAGTCGAAATGGGATATGCGTATGGTTGTGGAAGATCCCTCGCGCCGGCGCTATCGGGCTGGGGAAGTCAGGCTGAAGCCTGACCTACTAGTCCGTCTATCGCTGGGTGTCTGGCTTTCCTCTGGCTTTCCCTGAGGGGATTTTCAACAGAAGTTAACCAAGTCAACAAAGCGCAGGACGGTAGCCGAGAGTTGGGCGACATGGCTGTGGGGCCGGCGTTTCGCCTGCGACCGCGCGGATGCATGATGAATTCAGTGCGCTAATCGATCTGATCGCTCGAACCCGGAAGCTTTCTGGAAACCTCCCCGTCGCTGGCGCCCTCAGGTCGTAAAGTCGTCGCATATTGTAGATGAGGTAGTGCGCTGCGCGTTGGTGTTTTGCAGCCGGCGGGAGCTAGTTCGTGCGCGGGGTTTATGGGAGGAGTGCGACGGATGATGACGGCCGTTGGGTTGTTGGAGTCGGAGCGAGATAGGAGCGTAAGATCGGGACCAAGCTGTGGCCGGTTTACACTGGTGTACGAATGCTTTAAGGGGCTCGTAATATTGCCACTTATTGCCATTTTCGCGATGAGTGCAGCCACAACTTCTGGTCGAGTGGCTACTCTGTAAGTACAATGAGCATACCCAAATGAGAATCGAGCCAGGCGTTCTTCGGCGATGGCAAAACCTTTTGGCAATGGTCACGCAAGATTGCCATTTTTGATTGCGGGTGTTGTTCACTATGTTTTGGGCCGAATTTTCAGGGCACTGGAAGGGAGCCTGTCCATGGTGCGACCGTGCAGCTTCTGGGGTTTTTCGGAGTGGCCGGGAAGCGACGATGATGCGGATTCAGTGCCCGTGAACAAGCCAGTGTTCCGATAATTCCATCGTCACGCCGTAACTTTGGTCACCACAGGAATTTACGTCCGAAATCGTCAGAGTTCGGGTTATTCCATCGTCACGCCATAAATACTAGCCGCACAGTTGTTTACGGCGGAAAACTCCGAGTTCCGATTATTCAATCGTCACACTTAAGTCCAATGGTGGTAAGGACGTGACGCCAATCGGTGGTTTTGAGGGCTGAGAAGTTGTAGTTCCGCTCTCGAGCGAACTTCAATGGAAGCAAGGTTAGGGTCACAACCGGGAGAAACGGCGTTTTCTGATGATCAACCGCCCAGGGCAAGGGGGGGTTCCGGCCCGTCAACGAGCGACGACGACCTCAACTTCGCGCGCTCGCCGTCGAGACCAAATCGCCAAAGCGCGAGAATCCCGGCGGCTTGAAAGACCAGCAGGGGCAAGAACTGAAGCCACTGCCATTGGGGTGGGAGGCTTGCGACCCACTGCGGGGCGGCCACGACCGTGAGGTCCCGGCTGAAGCGTTCGTTGAAACGCCACCACGGGATCGGCTCTTCTCCGCTCCAGAGCGGCCAGACTCCGTTCGCAATCGGGTCATCGACGTCATGCGGAATTCGCCCGTCGGCCCCCTGAAAGAGGAACATCTCCGCTCCACCCGCCAGAGCCAACACGAGGGCAAGCCAGGTTGCGACCCGTGAGAGCCTTGACTCTCCCGCGAGCAGAGCGGCAATGGGCAGGACCGCAAACGGTAGCAGCGGCACCAGCAACCTCGGCCCGGTCGACCAGCCGCCGGTCCATTCCGGATAGCACACGTTGACCATCAGGACAGCAGCGCAGACGAGCATCGTCATCGACGCCACGCTGAAGCATCGGCGAGCCCAAAGCACAACCCACCCAGGAATCGTCAAGAACAGGATCGGCGCGTAGAACGTCAGTCCGCGATGCCGGCCCCAGAGAAGGGCGAATACCCTCGCCCAGAACGATTCGGGCCAGGCAAGTCCCAGCGGGTGCTGCGCGCTATGAACTGCGCGAAACTCGGGGTTGTCGTGATGAAAATAGGCGAACTCCCACGGCGAAGCGAATGCAAGCTGATTGTAGCCCAGAAGAATCAACGTCGGGATCGCCCCGCCGATTCCGAAAGCAGCCAGATCCGAGCCGCTGCGCCCACCGCGAACGGACTGGAAAATGAGATACAGTCCCAGAATCACCGAGACCGGTGCCGCCTGAAGCTCGATCAGAACTGCGTAGGCCGCCAGAAATCCGGCGAAGAACGACCGGGCGCGGCGCCGGCGCGCTCCGTTCTGCCAGAGCAGGAAGAACGATGTGAACAGCGCAAACGCCGTCGGTTGGTGGCCGCTGGACAAGGTGGCGTACACGTACGCCGGTGTGGCCAGCCCGTAGGCCAGGCCCAATAGCGCAGCGCGGCCCGCCCTGCAGCCGAGGCAGCGCGACCAGTAGCAGAGGAGTGCACCGGTGAGCGCGGTCAGTAATCCGGAGGTGAACAGCGTCACCCAGTAGTCGGCCGCCCAGTAGGATAGCGGTTTCCCGCCAAGGGGATGGGAAGGAATTCCCAGCGCCAGCTTCGAAGCCAGGTACGGCACCGCGCCGAGCAAGGGGAAGCCGGGCGGCTTGTCAGAATAATACTGGCCCTCGAACCTGGCCCTATCCCCCGTTTGATCCTCCAGGCCCGTGATGATGACGGTGCCCCGGTCGACCAGTGAGTACACGAGCATCAGCCTGCTCGCGGTATTCCAGTCGCGCGAATGCCAGAAGAATGCATTGCTCAAGAGCAGGATGAGGAAGACCCAGCACGCGGGCTTGCGTAGTAACGCGCGCATTCCTCAACCCCTCGCGAGATCGGGCCGGAAACCTGACGCCGCCACCAGTCGTTCCCAGAGCGCAGATACGCCGACCGCGGCCAGGAGCGCGTTGCCGCTCTGAATCGGAAGCTGATAGCGGTCCCAGGCCATCGGCAGATAGATCGTGACAACGACCCCGGAAATCATGGCCCAGACCACGACGACCAGCGCACCGGGCGGCTTGCCGGCGCGAAGCTGTGCCAGGCCCAGCCGCACGGACTGATACAACCCGAAGCAGACAAACGGCAGCCAGATCACGGCTCCCCAATCCTGGCTCAAGTCGAATCGCACTCTTGAATCCGCCGCGCGCGGCCCGAACGGCCCGAACCGCCCGAATCCCTGCACAAGGATCACTTCTGCCCTCTCGGGAACATTCACCAGAGCGTCGGTGCGATAGCTCTTTTTCTGGTTGTTCGAGATCTCGAGGCGAACGCTCACCTGGTTGAGAAAGCGCTCCCACACGTTCTTCGACACCAGTGCAGGGTCGATGCCTTCAACCAGCTCTGCCGGTTTCGCAGTCAGGTAGGGATTGAGCGCCACGGCGACGGCAAGTGCACCCCCGACGGTGACAATTGTCGCGGCCGTGATCGCGAGTTTGCGGCCGATCGAAAGACCGGGCAGCACCCACGTGAGCCCGCATGCCGCCGCGACGTTCGCAAGCGAGATGAAACCGTTCAACTTGCAGAGCAGCGACATCCCCGCGAGCAGCCCCGCCAGCCAGGGAAGAACCAGCCAGGCAACGGGCGCACCCCTTTCCCAGACGCGCGACCACATCGCGAGCCAGACCGCCAGCGCCGACAGCATGAAGGCTTCGTAGGGAACATCCGCCATGGCCCGATGGGCGTGAAGGGAGTAAAGCGGGTTGATCATGAGCAATAACGCGGCGATTGTTCCCACGCGCGCGTCCTTCACGATCGCGCCGCAGGCAAAGAGCGCAAGACAACCAAGCGCACCCAGTGGAATGATCGGGACCCGCGCGGCCAGAAGCGTCGAAGGGCCTCCGAATCTATGGTAGTCGTCGTGCAAATACCACTTCCAGGCATCCGCACGGGTCGGCATGGGCAAACTCGTCAGGCGAAAAGCGAGCCCGATCAAGTATTTGGGAAGCGGCTGCAAATCGGTCGCCGGCATATCCAGCCAGAGCGGGTGGTTGAGCTGGCGGCTGAAAAACAGGTCCGCGTAATAGCTCTGGTTGATGTACGCGTACTCATCCTCGAAGTAGCGCGAGTGGAGGCTCGACCCGAACACCAGAAGCGCGGCGCAAAAAATCAGGGCCGCGTTCCACGTCCGGCTGATGCGGAACCGGGCTGAGGTTGCCGGAGGGGCGTGATTTAGGGCCGGCGTCATCCCGGTTTCCGAGAGAAGGTCTGAGCGATTTAGCGACTGCATGACATACACCCGACGACTCATTCTAGAAATCGATTCGTTTCTTTGGCAACGCGCCGATCGTCGGCTAAGTTTCATCGGCGACTCTTTCACGAGGGTTGCCGTCGAGTCTTCCGGCCGATGCGTCGGTCGAGCTCGACGGTCCGTTTTGGCCAGTTCGCCGGGTATTCGATCGTCAAGATCGTCAGGGCCCGCCGACTCGTCAAATCCGGATCGCCGAGCAGCCCGATCGACGCTCCTGGGAACTTTCACCGAACCCTTGATTGGCACCCCGAGCGTCCCGACGTGCATCGTCTCCTTGCCACGGATGGCTCGTTCGGCAGCTCGATTCCGCGAATTTCCGCGCGGGATCGAGCGACAGGACGATGCGCGCGGCGGTGTCGGAGAACAGGAGTAGCGTAACATGTTCTGCCTCGATTGGTTACACGCGGGGAGAGCGACCCGCGGCGAGCCCCCGCGCAAGCGGCACTGGTGCCGCTCGCTTCCAGCCCTGGGATTACTCGCTTGCCTGGCTTTGTTGCAAAGCGGATGTCAATCCGGGCCGCTCGCGCACTGCGGCGACGGCAGCGGGCTCTTCGGCCCGTGCGGCTTCTTCAGCCGGACATCGGCCCGCGTCTTCAATCGCCCCCGCGCCGCCGATTGCTGTGAGCCCGGAATCGTCAGCGATGGCACGGTTGTGGACGCCGTACCGTCGGCTGTTGTCACCCCGGGCGTGGTTCCGAGCTATTCATCTGGAGCACGGGTAGTCAATCCACCCGGCTCGACCGATTCGTCGACCGAGCTTGGCCCGGCCAACCCCGTCGATCCGACTGCGAAGTCCAGGGTCGTCACGCCGCCGGGCAACGGCGCATTCCCGTACCGGGCCCCAGGGCGCGAGCTACCAGACTCGCGGCCAGGATTCCGGAACGCGAATCGCACGCCGGCGCAACGAAAACAACATCAAAACGACCGTGACGACGCCTGAGCCGACCGCGCGGTCGGCCCAGGTGCCCTCGCGTGCGGGCTCAGGCAGCCAGTCCGCTGGCGAGCCAGACCCGCTCGACAACATCCCGCCGCTCGACTTGCCCGGCGACGTCCCCCGGTCTTCTTCCACGCCGCCGGTGCCTCCACCGGCGGCGGCCCGGCCCGCGGCCGAGCCGGCGTCAACCGGCAAGACGGCCGCGAACAAGCCGGACCCGAAGAACGAAACCCCCGCCGCCCTTGCGAGCGAGGTTGAGCTGACTTCGATCAACCTCCCCGCGCCCGAGCCCGCGACCTCCGCGAGCGTCGGGCCGGGGCTCACTCGCTTCCTGGCCGTCGACCTCAAGCTCGCCGGCGGCAGCCTTCCCTCCAGCGCCGGGCTCGACTGGCTCGTCGAGAAGGGCTATCGCACCTTGCTCGATCTGCGCGAGTCCGGGGAGGTGCAACCTGCCTTCATCGCCGATGCCACCAAACGCGGATTGCGATACATCGCGCTGCCAATCGGCCCCGGCTCGATCGATCGCGAGCATGTCGCGCGATTTGCGTTCGAGGTCGCCGCGGCCGAAGCTCGGCCGCTCTATTTCTTCGACTCCGACGGCACTCGCTCAGGTGCACTGTGGTACATCCGGCGCGTCGTCACCGACCGTGCCGAAGAGCAAGTCGCGCGACGCGAAGCCGAAGAGCTGGGATTGTCAAATAAGGAGTACTGGTCCGCTGTGACCAGGTACGTCTCAACGCTGCCCCCGGCTCGAACCGGCTCGACGGACGACGACCGCTCGCGTGCAAGCGCCGCCGACCCCGTCATTTCCCTTGCCTCACCTCCCGCCCCTCCCACACCAGTTCGAACAGAGGACGCCGCTCCGAAAACCGCACTCGCCACTCCCGAGACTCGAACGACCCCGGCGGCTCGCCCCGCGCCCTCATCCGCTCCTGCGCAGGAAACCCCGTCGTCCATGCCACCCGTTCTCGAGCCCGCGGCACCAAGCTACGGCAGCCAGCCCCCTGTCGATGGGGCGCTTCCGGGCAACCCACTGTCCTGGCGGTCGTTCACGGCGATCATCGTCACGTGCGTGGGCCTGCCGCTGGCTTACTGGAGCCGCAACTTGATTCCGGCCCGCCGGGCGTCGATTCGGGCCAGTCTGCCGGGACCGGCGCAACGATCGTGATTGGTTCATGGCGGGTCGGATGCGTGAAAGTGATCTGGCGCGCGTGAAGCGCGATGCGCAAGCATCCGTCAAGTGCTTTCAGACGCACTTTTGACCCATACTTGATATCTCCCAGGACAGGAAATCCTCGGGATGAAAGCTGCACCCGAAGCTGATGACTTCGGCCCGAGCGCGGCTCGAGCTCGAGCTTCGACCGCGAACCCCATCGTTCAATCACCCGATACTTGACCGAGGCTTCTTTGCCGGCAGAATCTTCTTCTGCCTCCGTGAAGCTACGGTTGCCGCGGCGGTCCTTGGCGAGCACGTCGGTCCAACTGCCGGAACCAGCCGGCGGCGTGCCGTCAACAATCGCCCAGTAAAGTTTTCCGATCTTCCCCGAGCGAAATTGCTCCGACAGGCGTGCGGCCGCCTTGCTCGTCTTGGCCAGAATCATCGCGCCCGACACCGGCCGGTCCAGACGATGCAGCAGCCCCACGTACACCCTTCCAGGCTTCTGGTAGAGAGTCTTGAGGTAGAGAGAGGCAACCTCGACCAGGCTCGGGTCGCCCGACCGATCACCCTGCGAGAGAAGGCCCGCGGGCTTGTTGACGGCCAAACAGTGGTTGTCCTCGTAAAGGACTTCCAGCTCGATCATACGCGCCCCGCCCCCGCGGTGATGCACTTGACCAGAATCGTCGCGTAAGACCCTTTTCCCAGCTCGAATGCGAGCCGCAGCGCCTTCCTTCCGGCGTGGAGCTCGTCATCGTTGATTTCGGCCCGCAGATTCTCGGGCGAAACGAGTGCCGGCCGCGATCCCTTCGAGAAGAAGACATCCTTGAGGTGGCGCACTCTGAGATCGGGCCAGGTCAGTTGATACTCGGCCAGCACCTCCTGGATTATCTCGCCGCGCGGGCCTTCAGGCAGCACGTTCCTGGACGAAGGGAGCGGAATCGGCCAGTCGCGCAGCGCAGCGGCGTGATCGGGCGCAAGCGCGACCGGAAACGGAAATTCGCGACCCTTGAGCCCAACGGTAATCCGCTCTGAGGGTGTCGTACATCGCTCGATCGTGCGAGCCAGGACCAAATTCCACAAGTGACTCTGAAATGCAGAAAAGTAGAGCGTACGCAGCTCGCGCCGCATCCGCGCGAAGGCACCCCGAAAATCGGTGGGGTGATCCACCAGGTACGTGACGATGCTGCGTGTTGGCGAGCGCTCGAGCCGGGCTTTGGCGGCACTCCACTTGCCCCAGCACTCGCGCAGGACGGCTTTCTGGGCCTTGACGCCGGAACGATCGGACGGATTGGCCTCCGCGAGCGCCAGCTCAAGCGCGCGTTCGGCGTCGCCCTTGAGCCACGCATGCGCAATGAACTCGCCGGAGTACCCGACCGAGCCAAATCGCTGGTCGTCAAAATAATTCGGCAGGCCGCCAGACCCGAGCGAGTTGACGAGTTCCAGCACGCGAATTGCTTCCGCAGGCACGAGGTCGCGGAGGACCAGGTCAAACCGGTTGCCGCGAAAGTTCGCCGCCCGATAGGGATGATTCAAGCCGCCCAGGTGCTCAAGCGAAAAGGCCGCGTTCTCGATGGATTGCCGCGGGCCATCGAAGATTGTGAGGTACTGCGTCGTGAGCGCGTGCCGGTCCTTCAGTCCGCCGTAGGAAATCCGTCGCCCGGCGACGTTCCAGCGCCTGGCGACCAGCTCGATCGCTTCGAGCGTTCCGAGGTTGCGTTTCGTGAGTCTGTAAAACCCGTAACGGCCGCCGCGGGCCGGTGACACCAGCGGAAGCTCTTCCACGCGAAAGTCTTCCGGCTGACACTTGAGCTTCATGAGCAGTCGCGGCTCACGGCCGCTCAGTCCTCACCTGGACAATCTCGGCCGTCAGAGTCTGGACGGCGGTCCTGCCCAGATTTCACGTGCGACCGATCACAATCAGACCGCAAAGCAGTGCGTGCGGATGAATTCGGGCCAGACCCACCGTAAGCTTTCCCCACAGTGCCTTCTCATCCAAGAGCTTCGTGTCGTTGCATTTTTCTCTAAACACCTAGTTTACCCCATCGCTTCATTTTTACAGCGAAAGGCCGGTGTTCAACGATGAATCCGCCAAAAAGTGGATGCTCGGAGCGATTCTGGGTGCAAGCGACGTCCCAATAATGTAGGTACGTAAATCCGCATCGGGCTTGAATTGAGGCGCGATAGCAACTATAGCATTTCAGGGCAACCACGTGCGAGTCGATACCCCGATAGACCTGCCACTAAACATGCCGCGCCTCTTCGCGTAGCCCTCCCACCAACACGAATCCATCCTCAGCGATGTATACGAACAAAGGTTGATTATGACGACAACGACCACGGCGCAACCTGCGCCGGCACGGCTCTCCTGGGGCCCTCTGATCTGGATTGGGTCCTTGCACGCCCTCGCCTTGCTTGCATTTGTGCCCGCATTTTTTTCCTGGAGCGGGCTGGCCGTTTGCATTCTCCTGCACTGGCTGACGGGGGGCATCGGGATCTGCCTTGCGTACCACCGCCTGCTGACGCACCGCAGTTTTGCACTCCGTCCGCAGTGGCTTGAGTACGTTCTGACGATCATCGGCTGCTGCGCCTCGGAAGGCGGCGCGATTGGCTGGATTGCCGATCACCGCAAGCACCATGCACATTCCGACGAGGAAGACGACACCCACACGCCGCTGCGTGGCTTCCTGTGGGCACACATGGCCTGGTGGATGAAGGTTGACGACGAGTCTGAGCACACGCTCGAGTATTACAAGAAGTGGTGTCCCGACCTGTGCAAAGACCCGGTGCACATGTTTCTTGAGCGCTGGCACTTCGTCTTTCCGCTCCTGCTCTTCCTCGGGTTGTTTATGGTTGGCGGGATGCCCTGGTTCGTCTGGGGCGGTTTTGTGCGATCGGTATTTGTTTTGCACTCCACCTGGCTGGTGAATTCGGCGAGTCACGTGTGGGGCTACCGCTCGCACCTCACGAGAGACCGGTCGACGAATCTGTGGTGGGTGGCCCTTCTGACGTATGGCGAGGGCTGGCACAACAATCACCACGCCTATCAAACGTCGGCCCGGCACGGGCTCCGCTGGTGGGAAATCGACCTGACTTATCTCTCGATTCAAGCCATGAAGTTTTGCCGGATCGCCTACGACATCCGGCTGCCGAAGATGCGCTCAGCGATGACCGCCACGGCGACGGCTGTGTCTTCAACTTGAACCCGATCTCGCCCCGGCTTGTCTCAAATCTTGCCGGACAAGATTCGCCCAGTAGGTCAGGCTTCAGCCTGACGTCCCGTATCTCAGGCTTTCGGCCTGACGTTCCGAGGGCGCCAGGCTTTCCCCGACACAGACAGCCTTGCCGTGTGCGACCTTGCACGGCAACAATATCGTCGATCAGTTCACAAGCGGCCCTAGCTCAACGGCAGAGCAGGGGACTCATCAACAAAAGGTGGCAACGGAGGGAAACCTTCGACTGCGAACCGGGTGAATTGCGGGAAACCTAAACCGAGAGGATCAGAGCGGCGGTTACTCGGGTGGTTTGGTCGTTCGCACGACCTTTCCTGACCGATGTTCTCGATCTGTCCGACTTGTTTCTTCGGTAGGGCAATCCGCAGCCAAGCCTGGCCGGGCACTGGTGGCCAGGAAGGTTCAGAGACTAGCGGGGTGAGCCCCAACAATAACCCCCGCCCCGAGCGCCCGGCCTCCAGAGGACGATCGCATCCAGAAGAACTGCCCGGAATTCGTTCCGGTCGCCTTCCTGGATGCAAAGGAACCTGGAGGATGAGATAGTCCAAGCCTCGTGGAAACGCGAGGGCCCTTGAATCCCTTGGTTGCAGGTTCGAATCCTGCGGGCCGCAATTTGCTTCGTGTCCGAAATGAACGACATCATCCGCTGTGATATTTTAGCCCGAGACTCTGGATGGACGCCCCAGATTGCTCGTCGCCTGATGAACTTCACGCCACTCTGATCGCGCTTTTCGGCGCACATGGCGTCGCCGCGCAGAGCGAAGGAGATTGGGTCACATTCCCTGAGCACCCCGGGAAGATCCAAGGGTTGATCTTCGCACTCAAGAACGTCCATCCGCTGTGCTCGACTCAGGTCGATATCCGGTTTTCACCCTGGCCAGGTTGTGCTATCTGCGAATCGTTCAGCGGGATAGCAGACACCCGCGAGGAACGCATTCGCCAGTCGCTCCAGGTCTTCAGCGACAACACCCTCCACGTGCTGCTGAAGCGTTTCTTCGGGCTCGACTGTGGCGAGCAGACAAATGAGCTGAAGATCACGAATCATGGCGTGCCGCGCACGATCACCGACGGCAACATGGCTTGCCGCGGCGCCGGCGCTGTCGAGATGAGTACGGATTGGATCGAAGCGTTTCACCGGCTCCTCGCGACGGAGCCGCTCCTGGAAGGAACGCATTGGGTGCGTCTCTATTACGCTCAGATGGATCGCCGGCCCACGATGCTCGAGCTGCTGCTCGACAACGAACAATGGACGAGCGGTCTGGCCGCGGCTCGTTCGCTACCCCTGCCGCTTGCGGACGGATTCTTCAGCATCCGCATATTTCTGGTGATCCAGGGCGGTGTGGACGTGGGCCAGGCGATCGGTCTGATGGCGCGCCATTCTGAGGCCGATGACGCGCTCATCGAGTCACTTCTCGTTGAAGCGGGACAGTCTTTGATCGATGCCCGGCGCATGGCTCTGTTGTTGCCGATCGCCTTCGGCAAACCGCTCCTGGAAAGTCTTGGTGTCGCGGTGTCAACGGTCTGCATCGTGGGCAATGGCGTATCGCGCACGTCGATCGACCTCGAGTCGAGCGACATCTTTCAAGAATCGTGTGCCTTCGCTCGGAAAGCGATGCGCGAAGGCACACTTTCCCGCCAAGAATTCTTCGCCATCGCCGGTCGCGACGCAAACCTGAGCGCCGTCAATGAGGCACTCAACAAGGGTTCCAATCCCGTGGATTTACGGCTTGCTCCGATGACAATCCTTTGGAATGAGGAGGCCCCCCTCTGCATCACGCGAGAGACCGAGCGGGCTTCCGGGAACAAACCATAGCGGCGGATCTGGTGATAGCGCCAGAGAAACGAGCCACTTCGTCATGGGCGGCTCCTTCTTGCCTTCCGTGTAGCGGTTTTGTTCAACTCGAGCTGAGTTCGAGCTCATCAAGAGTTTCGCATGGTGTCCACGGAGCGAGCACGGATAAGAGGGCGACGAGAACCATGACAAATTCGATTTTGCGCAGTGTCTGCAACGGCTTCGCGGTTGTGGCTCTCCTGCTTGCGCCATCAGTCTGCCCGAGCAACGCGCTGCGAGCACAGACGCAGCTTCAACGACGTGCGGCTTCGGTTGAGCGCCCGCAGGTTGGTGCCGGAGCCGATCCGAATGCGGCATCGACAACGACTTCGCAGACCGCCGCCGCTATCGATCGCGACCTCGCCGAAGTAACGATTCCGAGGCTCGAATCGATGTACAGTTCGCACAAGTACACCGTCACGCAGGTCACGCGGTGGTACCTGGATCGCATTGCGCGCTACGACGGCGTCTACAAAGCTTTATTGCACATTGACGCGGCGGGCGCGCTCGTGACGGCGGCCGGTCTGGATGCGGCGGCGGAGAGCGGCGGCCTGACTTTCAACCGCGGCCCACTCTGGGGCGTGCCCGTCGTGATCAAGGCCAACACCAGCATCAAGGGGCTCGTCACGAGCACCGGCTGGAAGGGCTATCTGATCAAGGGTCACGAGTTCATTGCGCCAGCCGACGCTTCCGTCGTCGTCAAACTGCGAGCGGCCGGCGCCGTGATCATCGGGCAGACGAATATGCCGGACTTCGCCGCGGGCGACACGACCAACAGCAGCGCGGGCGGCCGCACTGGCAACGCCTACAACTGGCGCTATAGCCCAGGCGGATCGTCTGGCGGCACGGTGACGTCGGTTGCTGCCAATTTTGCCGTCTTTGGCACCGGCACCGACACGTCAAACTCGATCCGCATGCCGTCAGGCACGAGCAATGTCGTGGGTGTCCTGCCGACGCGCGGACTGGTGAGCATCGCGGGCATTCACCCGCTCGATCCGCTTCTCGACAACACGGGACCGATCACGCGCACGGTAACGGACGCGGCAATCGCGCTGGGGGTGATGGCCGGAGAAGACCCGCGCGACTTGCGCACGCGCGGCTCGACCGCCAGGGCGCAGCGCGGGCCGTACACGAACTACCTCAAGAGCAACGCGCTCGAGGACAAGCGCTTCGGCGTTCCGGCTTTCATGCTCAAGACCGCGGCGCCGGGCCAACGGTCCCGCACCCTGCTGCTCACGCCGGACACTCGCGAGATGTTCATGCGGGCGCTCGAAGAACTGCGAAAAGCGGGGGCGACCGTCGTCATCGACGAGACACTCCTGCCGGAGAGCTTTCTCTCGCTCGTTTACTCCATCAACACGCGGCCCTATGCCCGCGAGGGTTTCGACAACTTCCTGCGCGACTTCGGTCCGGAGGACTATCGATCAGCCGCGGAATACGAGAAAGCGGTTGGAAGCCCGCTGCCGATGATGGTCACCGGCGGGCGGCCCGCGGCGCAGCGCGAGCTCGCGAGCGATCCGGACGCCGAGAAGACGTTCTGGGCTCCCCAGAAAAGGGCGCTGGCCGCCTATGACGATGCGTTCGCTCGCTTCCGCCTCGACGGACTGGTGTATCCGTCCGCGCAAATGCCGCCAAACGACGAGACGATTCCCGGCCAGTTCAGCAGCGGACCGCACAGCGAGACCGGCTGGATAAATCCAATCGGCGCGCCTGCGATCGTTGTGCCCGGCGGGTTCTACCCAACGGGATTACCGTTCGGACTCGAGTTTTCAGCCCGGCCGTGGAAGGACGGCGACTTGCTGGGATGGGCGTTCGCGTACGAGCAGGCCACGAAGCACCGCAAGCCCCCGGTGCTGATCCACAAGTAGGCACGATGCAGCCCGCAGCCTACGTGCCGGTTACAATGGCACTGGCGATCGTCCTCAAGATCCTCTGCTCGAGCCCACAAGGATTAGAAGGACCGAAGGAGCTTGGTAATGGCCATAGACGCTGATTACGTTAAGAGTTTGCCGGAAATCTACCGTGAGATCCTCGCAGCCTTTCCGCGGTTCGATCCGACGCGAAAGGCCGGCTATGGCCTGTCATACCCTTCGGTGTATTCTGCGTTGAACGGCAAGTACAACTTGGCGGAAATTCGTCTGGCGTGTGAAAGAATGGCAGATGGCGGCGTCCTGAAAATCAAGAACGAGATTTTCGCGCACCCGACGCCTCTCGGCGAGGAGCTGATTGCGGCGGTGACACACGGTCAAATCGCTCTGCCGGGTGTCCCTGCCTTCGTTTCCCCGCCTTCGATCCGACCGACACGTGGGCCAGCGGAATGATCGGTGATTGGACCGTTCGCCATTTGCCGCGCTGCACCCATCACGTCTTTCTGTCGCACTGTGCGGAAGATCGGGATCGCCTGGTAAAGCCTCTATTCAGCGCATTAGAAGATGCCAAATACTTCCCGTGGTTAGATCAGCATCATTACCCCTCTGGCCAAGAGGCATTTGAGGCGTTGCGGGAGGGAATCATACATTGCCGCCAAGTTGTGTACTTCGTCACGGCGCCGTTTCTAGCACAAGGGCGCGGCTGGAGCATTGTTGAAAATGCCTTTGCCAACCTGCTTCAGGAGAACTTGCGTCACAGCTCGCTTGAGGTCTGTCACGTCCAGTTGCCGCTGTTCTTCGTACCACGTACCCACGGGGTTCTGGCGAGATCAGTGTGGGGGCCGCTTTTGACTCGGGGACGGTATTATCCGGCGGGACGAGTGGACGCCGGCGCGACGGCGTGGGCGACGCGGGAGATCATCTCGTTCATCCAGCAAGAGGAGAAGCGGGGGGCCTCCCTGGCGGAGCAAATGCAGACTGACCCGGGTTTCCAGCCGTGGCTCGCTGCGGAGCCGAACCTCCTTCGACGGGTCATGGGCGCCGACCCACCCTCGATTCCATGGAGCGGCCGGACCTGAACCGCCGCACGTCATCAAGAACGCGGCGGGGAGGCAAGCGCGAGCGCAGCTCGGGGGAAGTCTTGCACTGCCGAATTCGCAAACTGCCGGTTAGCCCCTCGCCATCATGCATGTCCCGTTCGATTGGGGTCGATCGGGCTTGCGGTTAATCTTGTCGAGCATTTTGCGGTTATGTGGTCGTTGGATCTCGCAGTCGGCACGCGGGCGTCTCGGGGATTGCGCTTTTTGCTCGCAGCGGAGGATTCGTCGCGGGCGCGATAGACGAGGGGAAGGGCATGTACGACGTGGCGAACATCGGGGGTGGGCTGGCCGGGACCGCGACGGCGCTGCGGCTTCAGGCAAGCGGCCTGGCAACAATCGTGTTCGAGTCACACGGCCAGCCCGGCGGCTGCGCCGGCTTCTTCCGGCGGAAGGGATTCAGCTTCGACGTGGGGGCCACCACGCTTGTTGACTTCGGCCCCGGCGGCGTCGGCGGCGAGCTGCTCGAGAGCGTCGGGATGATGCCGATCGAGAGCGAGACTCTGCCTGGTTACGTGGCTTGGCTGCCTGACCGTACCGTGACCCTCTTCCGCGACCCGGCCGCCTGGTCGCGAGAGCGGCTCGACGCGCTGGAAGACACGCCCGGACACCGTGCCTTCTGGGGACTGCTGGACCGATTGGCTGCTTGCTTCTGGCGGGCCAGCCGGCGCGGGGTCAAGCTGCCGATCCGGAGCGTTGCCGATGTGATCCGCGCGGTGCGGGCGGTCAGCGTGGCGGGGTTGCCGCTCGTTCGCTACCTCCACTGGACGGTTGCCGACGCCCTGCGGGCACACGGGCTCTGCGGCGATCGGGCGCTGCACGGCCTGCTGGCGATGCTCATCGAGGACACGGTCCACGGCACCTTGGCCGAGGCACCACTCATCAATGCCGCACTGGGAATCTCGATCCGAGGCGCCGGGCTGACGCGGCCGAGAGGCGGCATGCGCGGCTTCTGGAAGGCCTTGATCGCGCGCTACCGGCAGCTCGGCGGAGAGTTGCGTGTCGGCTGTGCGGTCGAGCGGGTAGCGGGAAAGCTGGGGGCCTATCGCGTCGTGACGCGTCGAGGTGTCGTCGAAGCCAGCCAGGTCGTCGCTGCCGTTCCGGCCGCACTCGCGGCCAGGATAGGTCCGGAGCCGGTCGCCGAAGCGCTATCGCCGTACCTCCGCCGCGATGAAGCCGCCCAGGGCGGTGCCGCGGTCGTCTTCCTGGGCGTCCCCGAAGACGACGTCGCTTGCCAGGCGTTCACCCACCACCAGCTCCTCGACGACTACTCGCTGCCGCTGGGCGATGGCAACAACATGTTTGTGTCGGTCTCCGCGCCGGGCGATACGGAAAGCGCCCCGCCGGGCTACCGCGCGGTGATGATTTCGACACACTGCGCACTCGATCCGTGGCAGGACCTTTCGCCCGAGTCATACGCCGCACGGAAACGCGAGCTGGGCGCGCGCCTGGTCTCCCTGGCCAGGCGGATTTATCCCGCGCTCGGTCGGGACGCCGTCGTCTACGAGGTGGCGACTCCGCGGACCTACGAGCGGTTCACCGGGCGACCGCGAGGCGCCGTGGGCGGCGTCCGGCAGACTCTCGCGAACTCAAACCAGCGCGCCGTTCCACACGATATCGGCGTTCCCGGCTACTGGCTTGCCGGCGACAGCACCTGGCCGGGCCTGGGTACGGTTGCGTGTTGCCTTGGAAGTCGCCTTGTTGCCGAGGGCGTGCTCGCCCGCGCGTGCCGGCCGCGCCGCACCCCACGACCCGAGACCCCCCAAGTACGAGGAGCCTCATATGAATGCTGTAGCGCCCATTGAGCCCGAGATGCCGACTCTGGAGTCCCTGGGCGAAGATCTCCTGGCAACGACGCGCTACCAGCGCCGGCTCGCGCTGGCCCGTCCATTCCTCGGTGTCGCGGCGTACGCCCTGGTTGCGCGCGCCGGCCTTTGGTGGCTGGCCCCGTTCGTCGTGTTCCTGATCTTCGTGTCTGTGGTCACTGTCACGCACGATGTCGTCCACGGTTCGCTAGGGCTCTCCCGGCGTCGAACCGATTGGACCCTGTTCGCCATGGGCGCCGTGCTCTTGGAGAGCGGGCACGCTTACCGGTCGACCCATCTGCGACATCACCATATCTTCCCGGGGCCCGACGACCCGGAAGGCGACCCAGCTCGGTTGAGCCTGCTGAAGGCAGTGATGTGCGGCCCTCTCTTCTTGCCGCGGCTGTGGCACTGGGCTTTCGCACGCAGCCGGACCGGCGGCGACGTGAGGCGATGGCTTGTCGCGGAGGCTGCCTGGTCCTTCGTCGTCGTGACTGGCGGCGTCTGGCTCCTGCCCTGGAGCCCCGCCGTGCTGGTGTACGCCGTCCTGGCGATCGTTGGGAGCTGGATTTATCCGCTGCTGACCGTTCACCTGCCGCACCGGCACTACGGCAACACGCCGTTATCGCAAACGCACACGCTCAGAGGGCGGGTCGTGCCCGCGATCTTCCTGGAGCTGACTTATCACCTCGAGCACCACCTCTACCCCGAGGTTCCCAGCCACAACCTTCCGGAGCTGTCGCGGCGGCTTGATCCGATCTTTCGACAAGCCGGAGTCCAGCCCTGGCGCGTTCCGTGAAGCTTGTGATGGACGACTGGTCCGGGCATTTCTGGGCGGCTTGGAGGGCGCCGACGCTGACGCGGCGCTCGGCGCCCTGGCGGCTACCCTGTTAAGCTGGCGCATTCACAAGAATCAGGCAATCAAGCACCAGGCCCAAGTCAACGCGAGAAACTCCTTTTCCTCGCGCCCCAGCTCCGAGCAGATCGACATGGAACGACGCCCATTCGGCATGATTCATCGCTCGGTCCCGTTGGTCGGTAAAGGCACCTGGTACACGGAGGCGCCAGACCGGGCCGCGGCGATTACCGCGCTGCGGCGCGGCATCGAGCTGGGCATGACCCATATCGATACCGCCGAGATGTACGGCTCCGGCGCCGCCGAAGAGATGGTCGCCGAAGCGATTGCCGGTCATCGCGATGAGGTCTTCCTGGTGTCCAAGGTTTTGGCCCAGAACGCATCAAGGAAAGGCACGATCAAGGCCTGCGAAGCAACGCTCGATCGCCTCGGCACCGACCGGCTGGACTGCTATCTCCTGCACTGGCGCGGCCACCATCCCTTGGAAGAAACGTTCGCGGCATTCGAACAGCTCAGACACGACGGTAAGATCCTGTCCTGGGGTGTCAGCAATTTCGACGTTTCCGACCTCGAGGAGGCACTCCAGATCGCAGGAGCCGGCCGGATCGCCTGCAATCAGGTCCTCTACCACTTGAAAGAACGTGCGATCGAGCACGCCGTCGTTCCCTGGTGCGAACAGCACGGCATCGCGGTCGTCGCCTATAGCCCGTTCGGTCATGGTGATTTTCCCGGTCCCCGCACCGCAGGCGGCCGCATCCTCTCCGAGATTGCGGCTCGTCACGCCTCAACTCCCCGGCAGGTCGCGCTCCGCTTCCTCGTGCGGCGGCCAGCGCTCTTCGCAATTCCAAAGTCCTTCCGCCCAGAACACGCCGCCGAAAATGCGGCAGCCGGGGATTTGCGGTTGCGCGAGATCGAGCTCGCCCAGATCGACGAAGCCTTCCCGCGCGGGCCCCGCCCCAGAACGCTCCGCGTTCTCTGATCCCGAATGATCGGCGCTCGCGCCTCGTTTCGATCCTCTCGCTTTGAGCCCGACTCGCAGACCGATTTCCGCTCCATCGCTTCGGCTGGAATCTCCCCGGTCGGGATTCTAGAATGGCACGATGCACGAGGCCGACGCCGATACAATTCCGCTGGCGGATGTCGATCCTACCGACCAACCAACCCGGCCCTACGCACGGACATCAGAAAGTCACTCGACCTCCCGTCCCACCCGGACTCCTTCGCGGCTGGCAAAATGGCTCGCACCGGCCTTGATCGTGATCCTCTCGTCGGCCCACGGCGTCGGCATCTGGTTCGGCTTGGGCGGGCTTGCAGGAATGACCAACGGCTGGCCGGTGTGGCGAAATGACCACCCGCTGTATTACCACTCGGCGCTCGTGACGCGGGCGTTCTTGAAGCAGTCGTGGACGACCGCCGGCTATGATCCATCCTTCATGTCGGGCTACGCCAAGAGCGTCGTCTTTCCATCGTCGTCCACACTTCCGGAACTCGTTATCGCCCTTTTCGGAGGCGAACACCCCGAGTTCGCCTACAAGATCTATGTGCTCGTCGCATCGGCCGCCGTCCCCTGGCTGATCGCACTGGCGTGCGCAGTCTGGCGACTTCCTCCCGGTGGAACGGCGATCGCGGTCCTCCTGGCGGTCGTCTACATCTGGACCGACTTTCCCCTGAGCTACGCGGCCGTCGGCATGGTGCCTTATTTTCTGGGGATCCCGCTCGCGCTCTGCGCGACCGGCGTCTTCGCGCGGCTCCTCGCGCGCGGAAGTGCGACCAACTGGATACTCGCCGCCGCGCTCTTGAGCCTCGCGTTCCTCGTGCATCTGACCACGGCGATGGAGATCGCGCCAGCCGCCGCGATGGTCTACCTCGCTCGAATCTCGCGACGAGGTGCGTTCATCAACACGTCGATTTTGATCGCTCTTGTCGCTTGTCCCCTGTTCGAGTACGTGCCCTTGACGCATGCCCAGTTGTGGATGATCGCCATCGCCTACACAGCACTCGTGGTGGTGCTCATGCAAATCTGGGATCGATCGGCTCAGAAACGCGCCGGGCAGCGCGGTGCAGCGAGCGTTGCCGCCGAGCACGCCCCTGTCCGCGGCCTCACTCCGCTTGGTCACCTCGGCGTCTGGGCGCTTCCCGTTGTGGTTCTGGCCGTCAACTGGTTCTGGTGGCTCCCGGGAATCTGGCTCGCCAGCACAAAGGGGCCGAGTGGTTTTGCCTTCGCTCATGACGAGGGAGTATTGCGGCGCCTCGGCCAGATCTTCAGCACTGAGGCACACATCGAGTCTCTGCTCATCGCCGCGGGCATACCGGGTATGCTCATGCTCCTGCGGCGCGATCGGATACTGGGTTGGGCGTGCGTCGGCTTTTGCGCCGCCGGATTCGCATGGGGCTACCTCGCCGGCCTCTCCCGGTCACTCGATTTCCTCCAGCCCGGCCGTCACACTTATGCGTTCTACCTCGCGCTTGCGGTTTCCTGCGGAGCCATGATTCAAGAGTTGCTCAAGCGATTGTGCGGTGCGCCCCATGCCCTCGATCGATGGGTGATGATCGGCGCCATTCTGATCGGCGTGCGCGTCATCGGCTACCCCGGCGGCTTTTCGACGTTTACTTCGCTCCGCGCGTGGTGCACGAACTCGATCCTCATGAGCCGCCCCACGCCGAGAGCCCAATGGATCGTCGATTGCGTCGCCCGCCATCTCAAGCCGGGCCAGCGTCTTCTCTACGAGGAGGGAGGGTTCGGAGTCGAGGTCACCGACGAAAGCGGGGCCCTCACCCAGCGCCTTCCGGACGCGTTCCAGGCAGGCCGGCTCAGCGGCATCTTGCCGGAACGCACCGGCGCTCAGCTGATCGGGGGCCCCTATCTGCACGCTTCCCTCCAAACGAACTTCACCCAGTTCGGCGAAGGAAAACTATGCGGCAAGAAAAACTGGACCAGGCAAGACTTCATTCGGTACGCTAAACTTTACGGCCCATCGGCCATATTATGCTGGACACCCCACGCGCGAAAGTTCTGCTCGGATAACCCGGACGTGGTCCAAATCCTGGAAACGAAGACTTTCAAGGAATCCGACCAACCACTGGCGACGTTCATCTTCGCGCAGCTAAAGGGCTTTGAAGGCGACTTTCTCGAGGGTTCGGGCAGGGTTGAGGCGGCGGCGGGGGTGCTTCGGCTGCGTGATCTGACCCCCGGACTTGACGGAACGGTCGTGCTGCGGTATCACTCCGTCCCGTATCTCAGGGCCCGACCCGAGGTCGCCATCGAACAGGAATTCCGGGAGGATGACCCGGTTCCTTTCATTCGATTGCGACTGCCTCCCGGGACGAGCGACGTCGAGCTCCAGCTTCATCTCCCAGTCGGGCGTTAGTCGTTCAGTTCTTTGTGACCGGTCGCGACCGACCGAGGAACACGCTAACGCAGCACAACTGCGTGGGCGTCAGTCTCTCCAGGGAAGGGGTAAGCCGTGCCAGCGATTGACACCTCGGGCGGCGAGTCTTGCCGGCTGGAACGATTCTCGGGTCGCACCTTCTGGTTTCTCTGGGCGACGATCATCCTCATTTCGGCCGCTTTCTATTACGAGAAGGCCGCCGACCATCGAAGCGCATTTGTGCGATGGCGCCCTCAGGTGCTTCAGTTCTGGTCGGGCGTCAACATCTATGACAAGATTCTCTTCCCTAACCCGCCGATCATGCCCATTTCGCTTTATCCACTCATGGCGATGCCGACGGTCGCCGGCGCCATGTGCTGGTTCGCGATCAAAGTCGCGATGACCACGGCCGTCCTCATGATGTGCTTTGAAATCGTCATGCCGCCGGGTCGATCGACATCCCCGCCGATCATGCGCTCACTGATTCTCCTCCTCGCTTTGCGCCCGATTCTGGGCGATCTGCACCACGGGAACAACAACCTGCTCATCATGTTCCTCGTCATGTCGATGTACTACGCCTGGCGCAAGGGCTGGGATATCGGTGCCGGCCTGCTCCTGGCGCTGGCGACCTCTTACAAGGTGACTCCAGCCCTTTTCTTCGTGTATTTCGCATATAAGCGATCATGGCGCACCCTGACCTGGGGGCTGCTGGGCCTGGGAATCTTCCTGATCATCGTGCCCGGCGTCGTGATCGGGCCTCAGTTCAACGGCGAGTGTCTGGGGATGTGGTGGGACCGGATGATCACCCCGTTCATTGTCAAAAACGCATCGAGCCCGCCGGAGATCAACCAATCGCTGGTGGCGGTGCTCACTCGGCTGCTCACAGACGTGAACACGGGGCCTGGCCGCTACGATACGCATCTCGATGTGAACCTTGTCTCGTTGCCCGGGTGGGTGGTGACCTACCTCTTCAAGGCGCTCGCCGTCGGCATGGTGGCGCTCCTGGCATTCCTCTGCCGCACCAAAACGACCGATCGCCGCGACCCCCGCCTGCTCGGCGAGGTGTCCTTGATCGTGTTGACGATGCTCTTTCTCTCCGAGCGGAGCTGGAAGCACCACTATGTGACGTTGCTGCTCCCCTACAGCTATCTCGTGGGCGAATACTTCTCAAATCGCCTCGCCAGTCGTGGCAGGGTGCTCCTGGTCGGCTCGTGGGCTCTGGCGTTCTCGCTCATGGCAGCGGCGTCCGACCTGGGCGGCCTCTTCGCCGACGGCGAGGGTCATGAGATCGCCCAAGCGTACGGAGCGTTTCTCTGGGCCGGAATGTTGCTGTACGCAATGGTTGCATGGCGCGTCTGGGCCCGTCGTGCTGAACCCGATTTGTACAGATCACCGGAATCGCCCGGCTCGTCAATTCATCGGACTCACATTCGTTCCGTGGCCGTCTCTCGGCCGATTGTCGCCTCCTGAACAGGAAATCTTCTCATTTTCCTGATGTTCGCTGACCGATTGTAACGATAGTAGAATGAGAATCGGTCAAGGCGGCTCTGAGCGTGTTTTTGCGATTAACGAAAGGAAACCGATCGGGGCGGCCAGGATGGCTGTCTTTCCGTCGTGCTCAAATGCGGGCCGATCGACGATCGGCCGTTTGCTGAGTTCTCATTCGGTGGATGGCCAAGGAGGGCCAATGAACCAATCTAACCAATCGCGCCCCCGGCGCCGCCGCATCCAACCCGCACCCGACATCCTGGAAGACCGCGTGGTCTTGAGTGCCGGCGAAGGGAGCACCTTCGCGATCATGCCCGGCACGGTTGCCGGTCCGGGGCTGGACTCGTCCACAACGTTCCAGATCTCGCCCACTTTGTTCTCCTCGCCCAAGAAGGACGGCCGCATCGTCGTCGGCATCGATATCACGCCGGCTGTTTCCACCGCTTCGGGATCCTCGACCACGTCTCCTTTGAAACCCGAGATCATCTCCGTCAAGGATTCGTCCGGACACGTGATCCACGTGCAGCACTCGAAGTACGACCGTGCGGTCATGAAAGCCAACAAGATCACCCAGTCGACCACCTCGGCCGCGCTGGTGACGCTCAAGGTGCCGCCCACCGGCGCGGCCGCCAACGTCTACACCGTGCAGGTCAAAGGGCTGGACGCGACCAGTGGAACCTATCTCCTCGGCTTCTACCTCCCGGGTGACGTCACAGGCGCGGGTACGGTCACGGCGGCAGACGTCAAGACCATCAAGTCGGAACACGGCCTGACGTCTTCCAATGCGAAATACCAGTTCGATGCCGACACCAACCGCGACGGCGTCATCAATTCCCAGGACGTCAAGATCGCCCGCGAGGATCTCGGAGTCTCCACCAAGGTCAGCCCCGTGGTCTCCGTGAACCTCGATCCGGCGTCCGACCCCGCGGCCAACCGCACCACGCCGTACAGCACCGTTCATTTCGCCGGCACGACCACACCGAACGCCTCGGTCACCTTCGTGGATCAGGCCAGCGGCACGAGCACGGCCGCGACGGCCGATTCGACCGGTGCCTACAGCATCATGGTCCCGCTCGTGTCCGGCTCGAACACCTTCACGGTCACGACCCAGGATGCGTTCGACCAGTCGATCACCGGGGCGATCTCGCCGGTCGTCTACGACCCGCCGTCAACCTGAAAAAGCCGTTTGTAGCAGGCACGCTCGCCCGCCCGCTCTTCCCACAGGTGAGCGTGCCTGCTACCCACGCACGAACCCCTCGCTGTTCTTCAAGTGATTCCCGCCCCGTCCCTCAGATAGGGTGTGCCGCCAAGAGCGCCGCCGAAACAGCGTCGCGTACGAACTGGTCGGGATCTTGCTCGTGGCGCGAGAGGGCCGCCCGCGCCGGCGGAGTCGCGATCTCGCCCAGCGCCCACGCCGACGCCGCGCGCACCACCGGGTCTTCTTCCCGATCGTCAAGCCGCTCTGCCAGGGCAGCGGCCGCTTCGGGCAGCTTTCGGCTGCCCAGCAAGAGCGCCGCATTGCGGACCAGCCCGGAGCGATTCGCGCGCACGAGCGCAGTCCCCTTGAGCATAGCCCTCCATTCTGACCGGTCGCGAGATACCCATTCGATCAAATCCGGGTCAGTCCACTCGCTCCGCGCCTCCAGCTCGGCATGATGCCCGGGCGGCGCTTTGCGGTTCCAAGGGCAAACATCCTGGCAAACGTCGCAGCCAAAAACCCACCCGTCGAGCTCCGAAGCATTCGCCTCGGGTATCGCCCCCTTGTGCTCGATCGTCCAGAAGCTGATGCAGCGGCGGGAATCGAGCTCATAGGCGCCGGTGAATGCCTGCGTCGGGCAGAGGTCCAGGCACAGCGTGCAGCTTCCGCAGTGGTCCGCCTCATGTGGCGCATCGTACTCCAGCTCAACGTCGACCAGCAGCGCCCCTAGAAACGTGAAGCTGCCCAGCTTGCGGTCGATCAGCATCGTGTTCTTGCCGATCCAGCCCAGCCCGGCCAGCCGAGCGAAGTCGCGCTCCAGAAGCGGCGCAGTGTCGGCAACCGCACGCCCCGCCACGCCGGGGCATTCGCTCTGCAGCCACTTGAGCAGCTCCTCGAGCTTCCGCCACAAGAAAGCGTGATAATCGCCCCCGCGAGCGTACCGCGCGACCTTGCCGCGCCGACTCGATTCCTCGACCGCGTCGTCCCGATTCTGCCCGTAAACGACACTCACCATGATCACGGACCGAACGCCATCGAGCAGACTGCGCGGGTGCGCGCGGGCCGCCTCATTCCGGCGCAAGTAGTCCATTCCGGCGGCATGCCCGGAATCGAGCCAGCGCTGGAAGTCAGGGTAGCCCGGCGGTGCGACGGCCGGCGCAATGCCAACCGCGTCGAACCCTAGCCGGGCGGCTTCCGCCTTGAGGCGATCGGTCAGCTCATGGCGAGACATGGTGGAATCGTCCGGGTTCCCGTGGTGAGAGCGAGCCGGCAACGAGGCTTTCTTCTCCATTGTACTCCCGCAGGTGGCTGGACTGGCGGTGTAAAGTCGCTATCTTGCATTTCTATGAGCGCATCAAAAACCCAGCTCACGATGACCGCACTTCCCGCTTCCTCTGCCACGGCGGGCGAGCCTACGTCCGTACTGGTCGTGGATGATTCCCCGTTCGATCGTCAACTCGTCGGCAGATTGCTGGCGCCGCTCACGAATCTCGAGCTCGCTTTCGCGGATTCGATCCAGTCCGGCATGAAGGCAATCGCCGAGGCGTCTCCCTCCATCGTCATCACCGACTTGATCCTCCCCGACGGCGAAGGCCTCGAGATCGTCAAGCGCGTCCGTGAACTGTATCCAGCTACGATCGTGATCCTGATGACCGCCTACGGCAGCGAAGATGCCGCGATCCAGGCGCTTCGAGCCGGCGCGGCCAATTACATCGCCAAGCGGAACATCACGCACGACCTGCTTCCCACGCTCCGTCAGGTACTCGACGCGGCTTCCTCCAGGCGCGAACGAGCGCGCATCCTCCGGAGCATGGTCCGCTCCGAGTCGGTGTTCGTGCTCGACAACGATCCGGATCTCATCGCGGCCTTCATGAAGCTCGTGCAGGAATTGCTCGCCGGAATCGGGCTCTGGGACGAGACCGGCCTCGTCCAGGTCAGCATCGCCCTCCAGGAGGCGGTCACCAACGCCGTCTTTCACGGCAATCTCGAGGTTTCGAGCGAAACTCGCCAGACAGACGACCATATCTTCAGCCAGCTCGCCCTCGAACGGCGCCAGATCGAACCGTATCGGGCCCGCCGCGTCCGGATTCATGTGCAGCTCGACGCCGACGCCGCGCGCTTCAGCGTCAGCGACGACGGCCCGGGTTTCGATGTGTCGATCCTGAACCGCCCCATCCATGCCGAAGATCTCACCCGCATTGGCGGCCGCGGCTTGCTCTTGATCAGAACCTTCATGGATGAGGTGACTTTCAACTCACACGGTAACCAGATCATCATGATCAAGAACCGCGATCGCCCCCGCGCGACCGCGTTACCCCCCATGTGAGGAACGCACCGGCTGGCGGCCCGCGAGCGAGATCGAATCCTTCACGCCCAGGTTTTCATAAATCTGCCGCGTGGCATCCGAGCGGTTGAGCGTGTAGAAGTGGATCCCGCGCACCTGGTTCTCGAGCAGGTCGAGGCATTGCTCGGTCGCCCAGTGGATGCCAACCTTGGCGACGGAGGCCGGGTCACTCCCGCAACGCTCGACAGCACGCAGCAGCTTCGCGGGCACCCGGGTTCCCAGCGCAAGCTCAGCCATCCTGATCAAGTTGTCCTTTGATGTGATCGGCATGATCCCCGCAATGATCGGCACGCGGATGCCCGCCAGGTCGCAGCGCTCCCGGAAGTCAAAGAAGTCGAAGTTGCTGAAGTAGAGCTGAGTGCAGATGTAATCGGCGCCGGCATCGACCTTGCCCTTGAGATAATCTAGCTCCTTGAGCCGATTGGGAGTCCCTGGGTGCCCCTCCGGAAACCCCGCCACACCGATCCCGAATCCTCGCGCATCAGCCGCGCTCTTGCGCGACCGGATGAAACGCACGAGCTGATCCGCATATTGAAACGCATCGCGCGACCGGTCGTATTGCGTCATGTCTCGCGGCGGGTCGCCTCCGAGCGCCAGGATGTTCTCGATCGCTGATTCCGCATAACGGTCCAGGATCGCGGCGATCTCGTCCTCGCTGTGACAAACGCAGGTCAGGTGTGAGACGGCCGTCAGCATCGTCTCCCGCTGAATGCGCACCACCAGGTCATGCGTGCGCTCTCGCGTCGAGCCCCCCGCGCCATACGTCACCGATACGAACGAAGGCTGCAGCGCCTGGAGCTGAGCGATCGTCGCGAAAAGCTCGGTCGAAGCCCGATCGGTCTTGGGCGGGAAAAACTCGAAGCTGAACGTCGTTGTATGCGTGTTAAATATATCTTGAATATGCATGAGTATCGACAAAGCTCCACGGTCGGCCGGGGGGGCTCTTGCTTGCTTGGAACCACAATACCCGAGGCGTCACCCGGCCGTCGATCCGGATCGGCTCTTACCGGGCAAAGTCCGGCGCGCCGGCGTGGCCTTGGCCGCTTTCGCGGCTGCTACCACGCCGATCTTGGGACAGGACTTCTCAAGCGAGCATAGATCACATCGCGGCCGCCGCGCCACACAGACGCGGCGTCCGTGATGGATCAGCCGATGGCTCAGATCCACCCAGTGCGCCCGCGGCACGATCTCCATCAGATCTCGCTCGATCTGCTCGGGCGTGTTCCGCGATGACAATCCCAGGCGGCGGGCGAGCCGCTTCACATGCGTGTCGACCACAACACCGGAAGCCAGCCCAAACGCCGTTCCCAGCACAACGTTGGCCGTCTTCCGTCCCACGCCCGGCAGCGCCGTCAGCGATTCGAGATCGCGCGGAATCACCCCACCGTGGTCGTCGGCCACTTTCCTGGCCATCGCCAGCAGGTTGCGCGACTTGGCCCGGAAAAAGCCCGTCGATCGGATCAGGGATTCGAGCTCACCCTGATCCGCGGCCGCCAGGCTCACCGCATCCGGAAACCGCCGAAACAGTTCCGGCGTCACCATGTTCACCCGGGCGTCGGTGCACTGCGCCGAGAGGATCGTGGCAACCAGAAGCTGATAGGGATCAGAGTGCAAAAGCGCACAGGAAGCCTCAGGGTAAGCTCGCTCGAGAGCTTTGCAAACCCTGCGGGCATGGTCCTTGCGATCCTTCTCGGTCTGCCGCGAACGAGCCATCGAAGGTCCCCGAAGGAACGGTAAAGATCGATTGGCCGACACTGACATTGCCAGTCCAGAATGGGCGGCACTGGCTATCCAGGGCTCCGGTGTAGCAGGCACACTCCGTGTGCCGCCCGCTGAAAGTTCTTCATGGGTGGCACCGGCACCGCTCAAGGATGCGGTACGTCGCGAAGAATCTTGAACTGCTCGCGCCCGTTAATCCGCACTTTGAAGGGCGAAATCGGCGTGTTTCTCGCTGCGGGCGCCGCCGCAACCCCCGGAGGCGCCGCTCCGCCAAAGCCGTACTCGCTAGCCGAAAGGCCAGCAAGGCTCTTCTCCTCGGCTTGCCACAGCCGGAAATTCTGGATGCTGTCGACGAGCTGAAGGCTGAAGTCGGTCGACTTCGCACTCTCATCAAACGGAACCCCGCATTTCATGTTCTTGAACCACCGCATCCACTCCGCAGTGCCAGGCGCGGGAACCTGTGCCGGATCCTGAAAGAGCGGGCTCATCGGGGTCAGCACCGGATACTCCGCTGTCATGTGGCAGCTCATGCACGAGCTCATCGGATTGTCGACCGGCCCGTTCAGTCGCCCGTTCCACCCCAGGTGAGTCGGCGGCAGCTCCTTCGTATCATCGTTGATGATCGTCTCCTTCAGATTCGGGTTCCTGATGGTCGTGACCGGCTGGGAGTTCGACTGATTCTCCGCGCTTTCCGGGTCGTTGCCCCACATCACTCCGACCGGCACCAAATTCTCCCAGAGATTCTTGTGATTGGTCGCTCCGTTGTACTGGAAGTTGCCGAAGACCCAGCCGTTCGGCGCACGGCTGTCGCGGGCCATCAAGTCCATCTGCACGAGTGCAAGCTTTTTGAATCCCCGCGGTAAGGGCGGCGGTGCCGCCACATAACTCGGAGGAACATAGGCCTTCCATTCAAGGGGATTCACCAGCCATGGAACTTGGTCGGTGGGAACATCGACGAACAGCACCTTGCAAATGACGGTCCCCTCCGGGAACGGCCCCTTGGAAAGATCAGGGTTGTTGTGGTCCTTCCAGATCTGTCCGATCCCGTAGCCGCCAAACTCGTTGAACATCCCTACAGCAAATGTGGTCCCCCCGGTGTAAGTCTGGCTCCACGCGAGCTGGCGCGACTGCACCGGCGCTTCTTGCGTGAGCCCATGAACCCCTTCCCGTCCCAGCGGGCCATAGGTCTGCCACGGCATGTGGAACCAGCGCGGAGGGTTCGCCTCGGCAATCCGCCAGTCGTTCTCCAAATCGCCGCCCGGCGTGACGTTGCCCGCGAAGCAGTAAGCGCGAGCCGCAAGCAGATACTCGCGCCACTGTGTCTTGAAGTCGATCTTGAAGAACTCCGGAATTCGCTCATTCGGCGGCAGCTCCGTAGGGTATTGCTGGCTCAGCTTGAACACCCGCCCCGTGTACTGCGACGGCGGCGGCAGGTACACGAAATCCGCGAACGGCTCCTGGGCAGGATTGTTCTGCGCCGAAGGGCGCGGCGAATCGGCCTGCACGCCACACAGCAAGCTAACCACAAGAACCAATCCACAGCGCGAGATTCTCATCACGAACCACCCCCTTTCAGAAGACGTCAACCCGGACCACATCGCCCACCGACAACTGACAACTCACAACTGACAACCAATAACTGAAATCCAACAAAACACCCTCACTTCGACGCCCCGGGCGCCGGCGTCCCCGATCCGCCCGGAGGAGTCACCGGCTGCAGGCTTTGCATCGTGCCGCCGTTCTGCCAGTTGGCGATCGCCCGGCCCTCGGCGTCGTTGGTGATGATGTTGGTTCCACTGGTCGTCAACTTCGTATTCGTCTTCACGTCGGTCCCGACCATCGTCCAGCGAATCGCGACCTTCTCGCCCTCACCCAGAATCTCGTCGATCGTGAATTGCAGCCCGGCAAAGGCCTGCCGCAGCCCGGTGGCCCACGCCTTCGTTTCCGCCGCCGTCGTGGGACTACCGTTGTAGGTGTATCCCGGAGCAATGGTCTCATCCACGAGCGCCATGTTGCCCTTGTTAAAGACCTCGTTAAAAAAGCGGCTTACATTTTCCTTGTTCCGCGTGACGATATGGTGCGACATCGGGCCCCCCTCAAGAGGAATCACTTGAAAACCAGGATGAGCCGAGTTCACAATCGGCTTTGTGCGGATTGCTCGCCAGACCGGCTCTTCGCCCCCGTGGGCGACCGATTCCAGTCTCTCCGCGGCGACAACAGAATCGCTCGTCCCGAGTCCTTGGTCAAGGACCGGCTCGATTTCCCGAAACGGATTTGCAGACCAAGGGTTTCGGTTTGGGCGCCGACCGGGTAACTTATGATGGAAGAGGAGGTGCGTCGGGATCGGTCTGTAACGCCTCGATCACGATCCGAGATGAGAAGCGCGCCTTTAGACAAGCCCCGCCGGGTGGTCGGCGAGTGGAGCCAGGGCTCGTGGACGGTGTGAATCGGGCTGGTAACCGGGCTCTGCAAGATATCGCACGCGAAATCTCCGCCAGGCGCAGCAGCGGCGAGCTCCCCCGCTTTGACGAATACGCCGGCCGCTTTCCCGAGCTCGCCGACGAGCTCCGGGAGCTTTTCCGCTGCGAGGAAGACCCCGACAAGACCACCTCTCCCGCCGACGACGTGACCGTCGCGCACGCGAGCCGTCTTGAAGCCGCCTCGCGCCGCCGCAGCTCGAGCGCCTCGGCGAGTTTCGCATCCTCGGCATGATCGGCCGCGGCGGTATGGGCGTGGTCTATCAGGCCCAGCAGGAATCGCTCAGCAGGAAAGTGGCCCTCAAAGTCTTGCCGTCGAGCGCTCTCCTGTCTCCCGAAGATATCCTTCGTTTCAAGCGAGAGGCTCAGGCGGCCGCCCGGCTGCACCACACCAACATCGTCCCCGTTCATGGCGTCGGCGAAGACCAGGGCATCCACTTCTACGTGATGCAATACATCGAGGGCCGCGGCCTGGACGCGATCATCGCCGAGCTCAGACGCTCGCGCGCCAAGCCCAGAACGCCGCATGAGCAAGCCGGCCAGACCCCTCCGCAGGCCCCCGACGAGACCGCCCGCCTCGCCGGTTACATCGAGACCGGCCAGCTTTCCGGGCTCCATTCCATCCCCGACACCCAGGTCGCACCCCATTCCGGCGGCGCTCTCCCGGAACGCCATGTCGCTCGGTCTGACTTTCCCTCCACCGTCACAGAACCCCACGCCGTCCTGAACGGCCCGTCCTCCAATGGCAGCGCCGAGGTCTCCGGTCACGTACCGGCGAGCAAGGTCTTTCTGCGGAGCGTCGCCAGGATCGGCGAGCAGGTCGCCGAGGCGCTCGAATACGCCCACACCCAGGGCGTGCTTCACCGCGACATCAAGCCCTCGAACCTCCTGCTCGATCGCGACGGCACAACCTGGATCACCGATTTCGGCCTCGCCAAGCTCTCCGGCTCGGAAGACTTGACCCAATCCGGCAGCTTTGTCGGAACGCTCAGGTACATGGCCCCCGAGCGGTTCCGCGGCAAGGGCGACGCCCGCAGTGAGGTCTACAGCCTCGGCCTCACGCTCTTCGAGCTCATCACGCTCCGGCCGGCCTTCGAAGCCGCCGATTACGACAGCTTGATCCGCAAGGTCTCTCAGGAAGAGCCGCCGCGGCTGCGCACCCTGGCCCCGGCAACTCCGGTCGATCTTCAAACCATCATCCACAAGGCCATCGCCCGTGAGCCCGAGCTCCGCTATCAATCCGCCGGTGCTCTCGCCGAAGATCTCCGCCGTTTCATCGAGGATCGGCCCATCCTTGCCCGCCGCGAAAGTCTCGGCGAGCGGCTCGTCAGATGGAGCCGGAAAAACCGCCTCTTGGCCGGCTTGATCGCCACCGTCATCCTGCTCGGTGGCGCCCTCACCGTCGGATCGATGGTCCTCTATTACCGCGCGGCCGTGCGCGCCGAAGCAGGCCGCCGCCAGTTGGTCCTCATGAACGTCGCCGCCGCCAGCGAACGAATGGACGAGGGCGACTTCCTCCGCGCCTTGCCTCCGCTCGGCGAGGCGCTCAAGCTCGACCAGGGCGACCCCGCTCGCGAGGAAGGCCATCGCTATCGCCTGGGCTCGGTGCTCTGGGGTACGCCGCGGATCATTCAGCTTTGCCCGCACGATGGCATCGTCACCTCCGCATCGTTCAGCTCCGACGGCCAGCGCATCCTCACCGCGTGCGCCGACGGCAGGGTCCGCGTCTGGGATCTGTCTTCCACTCTCCCGGTCGCACCCGCAATCAATCACGGCGAGTTCGTCGATTACGCTGAGTTCAACCCCCAGGGCACCCGCATCGTCACCGCCGGCCGCGACGGCAGCGCCCGCGTCTGGGATGCCCGCACCGCCGCGGCCATCACACCGCCGCTGCGGCACTCGGGTGGCGTGCCCTTCGCCACGTTCAGCCCCGACGGCCGCCGCGTGGCGACCGCCGGCTGGGACGGCACCGCGCGCGTCTGGGATGCCGGAGACCGGCGGGCCCGTCACGCCCGCACTCGCTCATTCCTACCGCGTGAGCTACGTCGCGTTCAGCCCCGATGGCTCGATGGTGGCTACCGGCAGCGACGACGGCACCGCTCGTGTCTGGGACGCCGCCACCGGCGCTCCGCGCACGCCTGCCCTCAAACAGGGCCACGTCGTCGGCCGGCTGGGCTGGAGCCCGGACGGCAAACGCCTGGTGACCGCCGGCTGGGACGCCACCGCGCGCGTCTGGGATGTCGCCACCGGCAAGGAGGCAACTCCCCCTCTCCGCCATGACCTCGTCGTCTTCGACGCCGCCTGGAGCCCCGACGGAACCAGGATCGCCACCGCAAGCTGGGACGGCACCGCCCGCATCTGGGACGCAAAATCCGGCGCGCGCCTGATCGCACCGCTTGAGCACGACGGCATCGTTCGAACCGCCGCCTGGAGTTCCGACGGCAAATGGCTCTTGACCGGCAGCGTCGACGGTACCGTGCGGCTGTGGGATTCCAGCCGCGGCAAGCTTGCCATCCCGCCCCTCCGGCACAACGGTCCCGTCTGGTCGGCCAGGTTCGCCCCCGGAAGCATGCGCCTGGTCACCGCCAGTGAAGACGGCATGGCCCGCGTGTGGGAACCGTCGCTCGAGCAGCCCGTCGCGCCCACGCTCAAGCTCGAAGGCGCCGTGCTTCATATCGCCATGTCGCGCGATGCCGGCCGCCTCGCCACCGCGTCCACCGCGGGCTCGGGACAGGTGTGGAACCCGGCCACCGGCGCGGCCGTCACGCCACCGCTCAAACACTCCCGCAGCGTCGGCCATGTCGATCTGAGCCCCGACGGCAGCCGCATCGTCACCGCAAGCTGGGACGGAACCGCGCGCGTCTGGAACGCATCCACCGGCCAGCCCCTCACACCGCCCTTGGCGCACAACGCGCCGGTCCACCACGCATCGTTCAGTCCCGACGGAAACATGGTCGCCACCTCCGCCGAAGACGGCACGGCTCGCATCTGGGATGCCGCCACCGGAAATCTCGTCGCACCTCCGCTCAAGCACGAAAGCAACGTCCGCTCCGCGATGTTCAGCCCCGACGGAAAAATCGTGGTCACCGCGAGCAATGACTTCACCGCCCGGCTCTGGGACGCGCGCACCGGAGCCAGCCTGCTTGCACCCCTGCGTCATCATGGAATCGTCTACTTCGCCACGTTCAGCCCCGATGGCCGGCGCGTGGTCACGACCAGCGAAGACGGCACCGCCCGCATCTGGGATGTCGCGACAAATCTGCCCAAGAGCCCTCCGCTCGTCCATCAGGGTTCGGTCGTTTATGCCACCTTCAGCCCCGACGGAGGTCGCGTTGCCACCGCCAGCTCCGTCGGATCCGCCATCATCTGGGATGCAGCCACAGGAATCGCACTGTCCCGGCCGCTCGAGCACCGCGGCTCGGTCTCGTACGTCTCATTCAGTCCCGACGGCCGCTTCGTCGCGACCGCCGGCTTCGATGGGGCCGCCCGCGTCTGGGATTCCCGCACCGGTGCAATCGTCTGCTTGCCGCTGCGCCACGACGGGCCGGTCTGGCGCGCGCTCTTCAGCCCGCGAGGCGACTGGATCGCAACCTCCGGAATGGATGGCGCCGTCAAGTTCTGGCGCTTGATCGAAGACCAGCGCCCCGTTTCACACCTCGCGCTCCTGACCCAGCTCCTCTCCGGCCAGCGCACCGACCCGAGCGGCGCCTCCGTGGTGCTCAAGTCCACGGAGCTCGTCGAGGTCTGGAAAACGCTCAAGTCGAGTTACCCCGACGAGTTCGGCCCCGGCAAGCCCAGACTCTCTTCGCCGCCGGCACATTGAATGCGCGGCGCCGGGCTGAGCTCCCCGAAAATCAGTGAAAGCGATGTCCCGCCCGGCAGGCCGCGCCCACCCCGCCTCATGGCACAGTCCACCGCACGCCAGGTCTCACGCTCCGTCTCCGGAATCCGTCCCGACTGGTCGGTTGGCCACCGTCCGGTGCGCTGGCGGTGCGCTTGGGCCCACGCCCGAACTTCGCCAATCGTCAGCCGGCAGCGTTTCCTCGATCGGCGTCGGGCTTCCGGCCCGCGAGCGGCGACGAGCAACTGCCGTAGCGACGAACCCCCCGGCAGAGAGCGCGTGCCGTCTTCGAGTGCGCGGTCGAGCAGCCTCCAGTTCTCCGCGGGAGCCTCCGGAATCGCCCCCGACCCCGCACTCGGGTACGTACCCGTCCGCTTGTAATAAGCATCGGCCCAGACCAGAATCTGTTTCTCGGTGACCGCCGGCCCGCGCAGCTCCGCTCGCTTGCTCCGCAGAAATCGCGCAAGTGATGAGCCACCCGCCAGAATACCTATCCCTTTCTTGAGTGCGTCGTTCACGATGCTCCAGGTCAAGCCGCCGGAGTCCGGAATCTGGCCGGAATTCTTCCTGGGCCGCCGCCCCACGCGCGTCTGCCAGGCAAGCGCCCAGGCCAGAATCTGCCTCTCCGAGAATTCCAGCACGGCACGGCTGATTCCGCCGCGCTCTCGGTCGATGAAGTCACGAAGCGATTCGCCCCCAGGCAGGCCCCGGCGGCCCAGGGCCAACGCCGCGGCCACCGTGAACCACGTCTCGCCGGGCGCCTCGTCGATCGGCCCGGATTGCCAGTCCGGCCACACTCCGGCACGCTCGAAGAATGCGTCGGCCCAGGCGAGGACCTGATCCACGCTCAGATCAGGCGGGTCGCCGCGCTTCTTCCGATCGGCTTTCACCATCCTGCGCGGAGGTCCGGCCTTCGCTGCGGACCAGGATGCGCTGTCGTGTTTCACATTGGCTGAGTAAGGCTGTGTTTGCATGTTGAAGTCTCGGATAGAAGGGTCGTTTTTCTAGAGAAATGTTTGGACGAATGGAATCGGTCGTCATCTGGCTTCCCGTTTTGATCGCCAGGGTGCGCTGTGATCTCCGGGCCCACCACGGAGAGGGCGGCCGTCAGGCCGGGCTCCGAGCTGGCAGCGATCTCAATGCTCTGCAACCGGGTAAGGGACATCCCGCCCTCTAGCCCGCGACTGCCGAAGCGCAGGGCTGAATCCACCGCGCGCCACGTGTCGCCCCACGACTCCGGAATCGCTGCCGATTCCGGCCGCGGCCATCGGCCCGTCCTCGCGCGGTGCGCCAGAGCCCAGCGGGTGATTTCTGAAAGCGATAGCGCCGGCCGATGCGCCCGGCAGCGGATGCCGCGCTCGATCGTTAGCAGTCGCGCCAGCGAGTCCCGCCCGGAAGACCGCGGCAGCCCTCCAGCAGGGCGTAATCGATACCGCCCCAGGTCTCGCCGGCCGCGTCGGCCACCACACCGCACTTGGAGGTCGGCCATCGACCCGTGCGGGCGTGGAATTGATCAGCCCACTGAAGGATCCGCGAGTAGCTGAGCTTGGGCCGCCGAAATCGATCCGGCACTCCACGCTGCTCGACCAGCAACTGCGAGAGGGATGAGCCGCCCGGCAGGCCCCGCGTGCCCACGTAGAGCGCCTCGCTCACTTTTCGCCAGTTCTCCGCCGGCGACTCGGGAATCGGGTCCGGCCGCGCGGTCGGCCATCGGCCCGTACGTGCGTGATGCGCGTCCGCCCAGGAAAGGATGCGCTGAGCTGTGAGGCGGCGAGGCTTGGGCTGCCGCACCGCACTCCGTCTGGCTCGAAGCAGCGCCAGCAGCGTGCGCCCGCCCTTCAAGCCGCGAAAACCCAATCGAAGGCACTGCTGAATACTCGCCCAGGTCTCCCCCGGAGCGCCAGTAACGGCACCCGATCGCGGGCTCGGCCACATCCCCGTCACTTTGCGATGCACATCGGCCCACGCCAGAATCTGCTTGTCCGTCAATCGAGGCCGGCGAGCAAGGTCCTTCTTGGTCCGCTTCTGGCTGAGCAGCCGCGACAGCGTCCATCCACGAGGAACTCCACGGCACGCAAACCGGATCGCCATCTCGATCGACCGCCAGGTTTCCCCCGGCGCGGCGCCCACCGGTCCCGAGAACCGCGTCGGCCATCGCCCATTGCGCGCGTGAAACAAATCGGCCCAGGACAGGATCTGCGGAAACGTCAATTCCGGCGAGTGAAGATTGCGGCTCACCCCGCGCTGGTCCGCGAGCAGCTTCAAAAGCGATGAGTCCCCGTCGAGTCCGCGCCCGCCCCAGACCAGCGCGTGTTGCACGTCGCTCCACTCGTCGCCCGGAGACTCCGGAATGTCTCCCGACTCGCTGTCGGGCCACACTCGGGTGCGCTCGTGAAATGCATCTGCCCACTCGAGAATTGCCTCGATCGTCAGCCTGCGAGGCCCGCCTTCAGTGCGCACCCGACGCTTGGCGGCAAGCAGTCCAGCCAGCGACGACCCGCCCGGCAGTCCTCGCAACCCAGCAGCCAGAGCGTTGTCGATCTCGCGCAGCTCTCGGTGCGCGCCTCGGCGACCGGCCCACACACGTCGGTCGGCCACTGCGCGGCCCGCTTGTGAAAAGCATCCGCCCAGGCCAGGATCTTCACCACCGAGAGCCGCGGGCGGGCCACTCCTCGCCGGCTGGCGAGGATACCCTCGAGCGATCCTACCTCCCGCGAATCGCCGCGCCCGGCCCGCAGCGCGAGGTCGACGAGCCTCCAGGTGATTCGTCCACCGGAGAGGATCAGCCCGGAGTCGCGCGTCGGCCAGTCACCCGTTCGGGCCAGCCAGGCATCGGCCCACGCGACTATCTGCTCGTCGGAAAGCTTCAGGTCTGCCGGATTGAATCGAACTCGCCGTTCACTGAAGAAACGCGCGAGCGTGCGGCTACAAGGTAAGCCCCGTAGCCCACGTGCCAGCGCCGCCGCGACCAGCAGCCAGGTTTCACCGGGCGCCTCGGGAATCGGCCCCGATGCGTGGTTCGGCCAGTCGCCGGTTCGTCCAAAAAACGCCGTCCCCCACGCGAGGACTTCGTTTGCGGAAAGTTTTGGTGCCTCCCCGCGCTGCCGGCGATCTTGCTCCACGGCACGCGCAAGCATCCCGTACCAGAACCCGCGCCCCTTCCGGCTCCCCCCGGCACTCGCGCCCGCCGCACTGTGATTGAACTGCGTATTGATGGTGAGCATGGTCATTCTGTAATCGTTAATTGTTAGTCGTCCGTTGTCAGTTGTCCGTTGTGCCCTGAATGCTCGCGTGAGGTCCCCGAACGATGCGGGCCAGCGCGCGGCGCGCTCCATGCCCGCCAGCGGATCGACTCTCCCTTCGCAACTGCAAAGGCGAGTTGCGCTTTCGTCGCGCGCTTCGCGTCTACGGCCATGGAGCAAAGTGATAACTTATGATATAACTCTCGAACCAGTTTCCGATCTCCCCACTCGCGGCTCTCGCCACCCCGGCCCCACGCCTCGCCAATCGGGTTCGTTTGACAACCTGTCAAGTCCCGGCGAACTGCCCGATTCGCCGTAACCGACTTGCGCTCTGCGTGTTCTCTTCTGATCATGTCTCCATCCAGTTTGGGTTCGTTTGTCATATTTCGCGGTGGCGCACACGAAGAAGCCGCCAGCTCAGTCGCCATGTTCACTCCGAGGCCATCGCCCATGAACAACCCTCCAGTCGCGAGACCCGCGACGTTCGGTGCGCTGCCGGCTGTCACCTGACGAGTGACAACTTGCCCATTTCCCAAACGATCTACAAAACGCTCGATTTTTTTGCACCGATCCCCGGATTCTCGGACCTTTTGTTCCGACCCGGTCCGATTATGCCTTTTGCAACGATTCCGGCCTTTTCTTTGAACGGCAGTGGCGCATTGGGCTCGTCCATTCGGCTCAGCACGACGTGGCCACGGTCGTGCGACCGTGGTTCGAGGCCGCAAGTCGCTGGTGAAGCACCGGTTCCACAGGGTGTTTCTCCCCGTGTTGCTGGGGATGGTCACCGTCGTCCCGGCCACAACCTGGGTCTCCGCCGTCGCGATGTCGTCCGCCGCCAGCAAGCCCGGTGGTGCGTCGCCGGCCGGCAAGGCGTCGAACATCTGGGCGGCCGCGCGAACGGGTGACACGGGCGCCATTGAGCGGCACCTGGCAAGCGGGGTGGCAGTGAACGACGTGGATCCCGGACGCGGCGGAACGCCGTTGCTCTGGGCGGCGGTCACCGGGCAGGCAGTGGCCATCGAGCTGCTCATCTCGCGCAGCGCTGATTTGAACGCCGTCGACCGGGACGGCGGAACGGCCCTGCACGCAGCGGCATTTCTTGGCCACGTAAACGCTGTCGATGTGTTGGTCCGAAATGGCGCGAGCTTGAACATCGCAAACAAACGCGGCACAACGCCGCCCGATGCCGCGATCGTTGATGAGGGAACGACCCGTTACTTCGCGTTTGGACCTATCAGACCCTGGTCCGCTACCGCTGGCTAGGACGTTTCCTGAACGGCCCACGCACCCGGCCCACTCGGGCTGATGCGCCGTCGCCACCTTCCTTCAACCAGAAAGCGCTGACGACGGGCGCGTATTTATCGAAGTCTCGGACCAGCGCGCCTCCGGCGTTGATCTGTTCCGTCACCAATGGCGCTTGATCCGTGGAAGTACCCCGTCTGCAGGATGTGATACAGCCTCAACCATCCTCGCGGCCTTGGCGAGCGTGTGTGTTTCGTAGCTGTCGACTCGCCAATCCGAACTTCGGCTAAATGTTGCCAATCAGCCCTGTCCACGTTCGCGTCTCCGTGCGCCACCGGTCGGCCGCAGGCGGTGACGCTAATCGCAGTCGTGCAGAGCGTCAATTTGGCAGAGTAGGCGCTCGTAACACGATCGCTCGAACGCAGCACGGGCTCCGTCATAGTCCGACGCTTGAAGGCGCACAAAGCCAAGCACTCCACATGCGACGCCAACGGTGGTCGAGCCACGAGCGGTTAGCGATTCGACCGCACGGTCAATGAGGTCACAGAGCTCCTGGGCGTCTTTCACGTGAGCAATCGCATTATTGAACGCGTAGGCATCAATCGCCGCCTCGGCCGCTTCGAGCGAATAGGCGAAGGCCCTGGAACGGTCCTCCGATTGCTTGAAGTGCTCCGCCAGCACAGCCGGTGCCACGCCCTGGCCTTGTTTCCTGCGCAGCTCCAGTAGCACGCCAACGCGACGATGCAGGCTGCGCGGGCGCGTCGCCGAGAGGTCGCCGTTCGAACGCTCCCGCAGCAGGTCATGCACTAACTGGACGCGTCCGGCATTGCCCGTCTCGCGGAAGACGCGGCGTGGCAGCAGAGCATCGATCTGCGTCGCACCGAACCCACTCATTCCTTGGTCTGCTCCCCATCATACGTAATTGTCTGAATCTTATCATACCCCATCGCCTTGAGCTTCGGCTCGATAACCTTGCGGTCGCCGACGACCAGCGTCACACGCTCGCTCTTCGCCACCACCTCCGCCATGGTCTTGCCGATCTCCGCGGCCTTGGTCGACTGGAGTCGATCAAGAAACGTGTCGAGGTAATCCGGCGGAAGCTGATACTCGGCCATTTCCCCGAGTGCGCCGGCGATCGATTGCGGCGACGCGAACTCATCGGGATACTCCTTGACCTCGGCCCCCACGGCCAGGGCAATCTCCGCGTCGCTCAGTGGGTTGGTCCCCGCCAGACCATCCAGCTCGCTCAGCACTTCCTTGAGGGCAAGCGCAGTCGCGTCCGTTCGTACGGACGTGCTCACGGTGAAGAAGCTCCCTTTGCGCCGAAAGCGAAATCCCGATCGCGCCCCGTACGAATATCCGTGCTTCTCGCGCAGGTTCTGATTTAGCCGGCTCAGGAAGTCGCCCCCCAGCATGCGATTGCCCAGAAGCGCGGCAAAATAGCGGTCGTCGGATCGGTCAACCCACAGGCGCCCGACATTCAAGATCGACTGCACCGCACCCGGCTTGTCCACCAGATAGATCACGCTCGGATCGGCCTTCAGGCCCGCAGCGACCCTCGGCGACGGACCAGCATTCTTCGCCGGCCACGCGCCCAGTGTTGACTCGAGCATCGCGAACAAGGCGTCGGGCTCGACGTCACCCACCACGATCAAGCTCGCCCCCTTGGGCCCGACGTGTTCGGCATGAAACGATTTGACGTCATCGAGTGTGATCGCCTTGACGGTCTCAGCGTAACCATCCGCCGGGTTGGCATAAGGGTGCCCCTTGCCGTAGAGAAGAACCGGCAGCGCCCGGCCCGCGAGCCAGTTTATGTTATCCGGCCCCTGCACCAGACGTGCCAGCGCCAGTGCCTGCTCACGCTCGAAGTCCTTCGGGTCGAATCGCGGCGAGGCGACGACATTCGCCACGAGCTTGAGCGACGGTTCGAGATTCCTGGCAATCGTGCTCCAGCTCACCGTCAGGTCATCGGTCGACGCCTGCGCGTTAAGAGTGACGCCAAGTGTTTCGAGCGCTTCGCCCAGCTCGGTCGCCGTCAAGCGCGTCGTCCCCTTGTCGAGAAGGGACGCGGCGAGCGTGGCCAGGCCCGACTTGCCGTGCGGATCGTCGGCCGTACCGGAAGGCACCATCAGCTCGACCGTGACCAGCGGAAGCGTTTTCCACGACGCGAACCACACGTCGAGCCCGTTCGAGAGCGTCTTCCGCACAAACCGCGGTGCCCGGAATGGCCTGGCGGTCGACGGTCCCGGCATCTTCGACCAGTCCAGACCCGGCGTGGGCGCAGGCGCGCGCTCGGCCACCGACGCGATCTCCGCATGCGTCGCCGACGGGATCGGCCCGGCCTTCGCGGCCTCGCTGCGCGGCCGTCCCGGCCCGGCCGCCTCGGTCCAGACGACAAGCTTCTCGGGCTTCAGGTACGTGTTAGCGACACGGGTCAAATCGGCCGTCGTGACTTGGTAATATCGCGCAAACTCCTTCTGATAGTGACGCGGGTCGTCTTTCTGAGCGAAGCCGGTGGCCAGTGCCACTGCGCGAAAAAGCGGGCTCGTCAAGCGCGCGTACGACCGCTTCTCGAAGAGTGCCAGCGCCCGTGCCAGCTCATCCGCCGTCGGCGGGTTGGCTTGCACCTTCCGCACCGCGCCATCAAAAGCCGCCTCGATCGAAGCGAGAACCTGATCGGGCTTGGCACCTTCCGCCGCGGTGCTCATGAGCGCGAATCGTCCGGCCGATTCCCACCCCAAGCTGGCGGCGGACACATCCTTGCTCAAGCGTTTCTCTAGAACCAGCTCGCGATGCAAGCGTGACGTATCGCCGCCTGCCAGCACGTCGGCGAGCAAGTCAAGGGCAGGTGCGTCAGGATGGTCCGAGGCGAGGCCCGGCCAGTTCCAGTACACGCGCGGCAACTGCACGCGGTCGAATCGCACGAGCTTCTCGGCACTTGCCGGAGCCGGCGGCACGGCCACGGCCTTCGGTTTGGGTCCGGGGGCAAGTCCCCCGAAATACTTCTCGATGAGCGCCTTGGCCTCGCTCGGCTCGAAGTCGCCCGCGAGGCAGAGGGTCGCATTCGCGGGATGGTAAAACTCGCCGAAAAACGCTTTGAGGTCGTCAAGCGTCGCCTTGCTCAGATCATCCATCGACCCGATCGTTGGCCATGAGTAGGGATGTCCCTTGGGAAAGAGAGCCGAAAGAATCGCCTCGGAATCGAGCCCATACGGCCGGTTTTCATAACTCTGGCGTCGCTCGTTCTTGACGACGTCACGCTCGGTGTCAAACTTTCTCTGATCGAGGGCCGACGGCAGGAACGCCAGCCGCTCGGCCTCGAGATACAGCGCCCGTTCGAGGAAATTGCTGGGAACCGTCTCAAAATAAACGGTCATGTCCTGGTTCGTGAATGCGTTGGACGAGCCCCCGGCTTCCTGGAGGGGCTTGTCGTAGTTGGGCACGTTCTTGGTGCCACGGAACATCATGTGTTCGAAGAAGTGCGCGAATCCCGTCCGCCCCGCCTTCTCGTTCTTGGATCCGACGTGATAAGCCACGGTGACCGTCACCCGCGGCACAACCGAATCACGATGCAGCGCGACCTTGAGCCCGTTTGGCAGAGTATATGCCTCGAGCGCCAGCTCCGGCGGCTTCGGCACATTCGTCTCGGCGGCGGCCAGCGCAGTGGTGATGACAATGGACAGAAACAAGGCGAGGTGAATCGCGCCGAGAATACGCATTGAGGTCGTCCTTGGGTCCAGGTTCGAGCGGGCCACGGCAGTGGGCCGGTCCGCATTTCAGGAATCCAAGGTATTGTGACTGCAACCCGTGCATTACGCAACGAAAGTCGCGACATCGTCGACCGTCGTGGTACAACTCATGTCATGCCAGATCCCGCTCCGTTCTTCTCACGAACGTAACATCCAGCCGTCACGGAAACTGAACGATGAAGCCACGGCATCTCAGTCTGATCCGGTTCTTGATTCCGATCCTGACGATCCACCCGCTCCTGCCAGCGGCTCCCGCCAAGGACGATACGCCGAAGCCGAATCCCGCGGTCCGGCCAGGAATCCTGGGAAGCGACGTGAATCCCTTCATCGGAACCGGCGGAGTGAGATATCTGTGCGGCAACAACTTTCCGGGCGCCACGGTCCCCTTCGGCATGGTGCGGCTCAGTCCGGATACGGTGTCGCTTCTGGGCAATCGAGCGACCAATTCGTCGGGTTACTTCTACGTAGACGAGCGCATCCTGGGATTCAGCCACACGAGGCTCTCGGGTACCGGCGCCACGGACGGCGGGAGCTTTCTGGTGATTCCCTGCTCCGCGGAGACCGCCAAATCGCACCGGCGCGGGCTCAATGCCGATTACTCCCATCAGCAAGAGCGCGCCTTCCCGGGTTACTACGGCGTGACGCTCCCATCCTTCGGCATCACCGCCGAGCTGACGGCCACCCGCCGCGTGGGCGTGCATCGCTATACGTTCCCCCAGCGACAAGTCCCGCACATTCTGATCCACGTCACGAACGCGCTCGGCAAGGGAACCGCGACGTCCGGCGAAGTGCGCATCCTGCCGGAAGCGCGGGAGGTCGAAGGAGCCGTGCGGACCTTAGGCACATTCTCCAAACGCTACGGTGGACTCAAAGTCTATTTTGTCGCGCGATTCAATCGACCGTTTCACAATTTCGCGACGTGGACCGGAGAAACGGAAACTCCCGGACAGCCGATCGCGAGCGGCGACGATCTCGGGGTAACTCTCGGCTTCCAGCCAGAAGAGTCTTCGCGCGTCATCGAGCTCAAACTGGCGATATCCTGCGTGAGCATCGAGCACGCGCGCGCCAACTTGGAGCACGAAGCCGCCAAGAAGAGTTTCGATCAAGTCCTGACCGAGGCGGTCGCGCAGTGGGAGGAAAAACTCGCTCGGATTCAGATCTGGGGCGGATCGACGCGGCAGCGAAAGATATTCCGCACTGCCCTCTATCACGCGCTTCAGATGCCCACAGCCTTTGAGGACGTGAACGGCGAGTACCTGGGATTCGATCGCAAGATTCACCAGGCCGCCGGGTTCACTTACTATACCGACATGTCTCTATGGGACACGTTTCGCACGGTGCATCCCCTGTTCAACTTGATCGCGCGCCTTGAACAGCGCGACATGATCGTCTCTCTGCTCAAGATGGCAGAGCAGGGGGGCTATCTGCCGCGCTGGCCGTCGGGAGGCGGTTACACTGGATCCATGTTCGGCACACCCGCGGACATCGTGATCGCCGAATCCTACTTGAAGGGCATTCGAGACTTTGACGTCGAATCCGCTTATCGATTCATGCGGAAAACGGCTTTGGGCCCGGTCCCCGCCGGATCGCCGTTTTCGGGCCGCGTCGGCGTCGAGCATTATCTGAAGCACGAATACTGCCCGGCAGATCTCATGAAGAAATCGGTCGCCAGTACCATCGAATACAGTTACGCCGATCAAGCGATCGCGAGGTTGGCCGAAGCGCTCGGACATCGCGACGACGCCATCGTGTTTCAGCATCACGGCCGTTTCTATCGAAATCTCTGGAACCCGGAGACGCAGTTTTTTCAGCCGCGCGACTCACAGCGAAAGTTCCTGGCGGAATTCAAACCGGAAATGCTGACCTACGTCGACGCGACCGGAAAATTCACGCACGCGTATGTCGAAGGGAGCGCCTGGCAATGGCGCTGGGGCGTCCCGTCCGATGCCGCGGAAGTGGTGTCCTTGTTCAAGAGTCGCGAGTTCTTCGTCCAGGAGCTCGAGCAGTTTTTCGCCCGCTCGCCCGCCGGCGTGGGGTTGAACCCGAACGCCTACTACTGGCACGGGAACCAACCCGACCTCTATGCCGCCTACCTCTTCAACTACGCCAGCCGTCCCGACCTGACACAGAAGTGGGTCCGGTGGATTCTCGAGACGAAGTACGGCGATCGCGAGAGCGGCATCGATGGCAACGACGACGGCGGCACGCTCTCCGCGTGGTACGTCCTGAGCTCTCTGGGCTTGTTTCCGACAGCAGGCACCGATCGCTACGAGATCACCGGTCCGCTGTGGGAACGCGCCGAAATCCAGTTGCAGGACCAGAAGCTGACGATCGTTGCCGCGAACGCGGCAACAAATCATCCGTATATTCAAAAAGCGTGGCTGAACGAGAAGCCGCTGGATCGCTTCTGGATTCACCACACCGAAATCGCCAGAGGCGGAACGCTTCGATTCGAGATGGGCGCCCAACCGCCAACGGACCGCTAACAGCGCGGGTCTCGGCCAACGCAGCGGGCGCGGTCTGCGGCAAGCACCATCGATGGCCTTGGTCCGTTCGCGTTCCCGGACTTTCCGAACCAGGGAGTAAGCGAGAGCCTCTGGGTGATCGCCCAGGGGTCAAACCCGGCAACACCCAGCGCCAACCATCCCGCGCGGCCCTAGAGCCCGCAGGAACGCGGCGCGTCCGCGTGTTGCCGGTCGCCCGATTCGCATCGCCCCCCGCGTCTACGATGACCAAAGATTAATGACTAACGACCAAGCGGCGCTGGTCCAACGTGCAATTGGGGGTATCGTGAAGGAAATCATTCCCGGTCGCCAACCTTGACGTCAGAGACCGCACCAATCGGTGCGCCGGAGGAGGCCATGATCCAGGCCAGGGTGTGTGTCGCCATGGGGCGTTGGTTCTCTCGGGTGCGGGAAGGGCTGGGCAAACGGTCCCGACGGGCTCGGTGGAAGCGGGCACTGCCGGTCTCCCTGGCGGCATTTGCCTTGTTGCCGCCGGCAGCGCGGCCGCAGGCGCCTGCCATACCAGAGACCCCCAGGCCGGCGTCGGGTGCCCCGCCCAAGGTTGAGATTGCCCAACCGCTCCTGCCGCCCCGAGCCCTGCTGCGGATCGGCACGGACGCGCTGTTGGCGGATGGTAACATCGGGGAAGTTGCGTTCTCACCGGACGGCCGGCTGATCGCCGCCGTGTGTTCCAATCCGCCGAGTGCGGAGGTCGAGATCTTCGAGGTCCGCACTGGCCGGCCGGTAAAGCGGCTCGCTGCACCCGCAGTGCGCCTTGTCGCCTTAAGGGACCCGGACGTGAAAGTAATCGCGGTGACGACCGACGGGCGCCGGATCATGTCGATCGGAAGCACCACCAAGCGGATCGAAGAGACGAAGCTCAAGATTGCCCCCACCAAGAACCCCGAAATGCGCGAGGTTCGCTTCTGGGACATCCAGACAGGTCAGCGCGTCGCGGACTACCGGGGCGATGAGGAGTGTGGGGCCGGCCGCGGAGCGTTGTCGCGCGACGGCCGGCACGTAGCGGTGTCCGACGTCACGTGGCTGCACATTTTCGACGCCGCGACGGGGCAACCGGAGCGGACGATCGAGCTGCCCGGCTCGGGGCACGGGGGGGTTTCCGGCATTCTCACCCGACGGCACGTTGGTCGCGACGCCGAATGAAATTGCGATTGAGCTCTTCGAGGTTTCGACCGGCCGGCGTGCGCTCGACGACCCGAGCACGCAGGCGAGGTACGCGGCCTGCGCGGCCTGGTCGCCGACAGGAGATCGGATCGTCACCGGCCACAACGACGGCTTCGCGCGCCTTTGGGACGCCACAACCGGCAAGCTGCTCTGGCACAAGCTCGTGGCACCGCCTATCGACCCGATCGTGCGGCACCCCTGGGCGAATTCCGTGGGCTTCTCGCCCGATGGCAAGCTTGTCTTCGCGGCCGCTCACCGAATGGATTGGGTCACTCACGACGTCGGCTTCGTCGTGTTCTACGAGGCCGGCATCGGCAGGACCGTCCGGGAGATTCGTCGGAAAGAGAGACTCGGTTGGGCCACACTCGCACCCGACGGCCGGATGCTCGTGGTCGAATCCCCGTTGGTTGCAGGCATGGGTACGTCGCACTTCTCGGGGATCGAATCTGAGACGGGGCAGACGCGCTGGAGCAACCCACCTGAGGACCAGACGGCCGGTTTCTATCCCGTGGTCGGCATGCGGTCAGTATCGAACTCGCACTGGTTCCTGGCAGCACTGAGAGATGGCACCGTGATCCGGCTGAACGGCCTCACGGGGCACGAGCAGCGCCGATTCGTGGCCGATTGGCGGAACCCGCAGCAGGAAAACGCCGGCAGGCCCAGCGATCGCTCTTTACATCAAGCCACATTCAGCCCGGACGGCCGCACGCTGGTCTCAACCTTTAACGAACGGCTCTTCGTATGGGACGTTGAGTCCGGCACGATGCGCCGGGAGATCCGGCGGCAGGACCCGAAGGTCTGCGACCTGACGCTCGCCCCCGATGGCCGCACGCTGGCGACGTCCGACGACACGATCCGCATATTCGACATCGAAAGCGGCCAGCAGGTTCTCGCACTCGAGCCCGATGCGGGCAGGGCCAACGTGATGGCATTCTCGCCGGATGGCAAGCGCCTCTACACCGGCTCGGCGCGCTCCGGGATCATCTGGGACGTCCGCCCTGGACGGGGCGACGCCCGCGCCGGACCATCCCCACCTTGACGGGCGTGGCGGCGACCATGAAATACATGAATCTCGTCGATTAACTGGTTGTCCGGGTTTCGGGGGCCCTCGCTCCAGGGCGCTTCGCCGAGTCCACAGGCTCGCACGGCTCCGCACCGGCTCGGCAAGAGGGATCGCCCCTCCCGCCTTGCCGCGAATGCGGCAACAAATCATCCGTATATTCAAAAAGCGTGGCTCAACGACAAGCCGCTGGATCGCTGCTGGATTCTCATTTCAAGCGAGTTAGGTTTCGGACGAACGGGAGTATTAATGATGATAGACTCATGGGCGCGAGGATGACGCATCTCGCCTCGCGTTGGCCACGTGACGCGCCAGTACGAATCCGGCTCCCATCGTGATCGCGAATTTTTTCGTGAGAATATTCGATGAAAAACACCTGGTGGAAGGGCCTGGTACGTCGTGCGGAGGTAACAGCGAGAGGGCGTGCAGCCCCGAAATCCCACCCGACGGGCCGGTCGTACCGGCTCACGTCGGACGCCCTCGAAATTCGCGTCATGCTCTCCCAGGTCAACTGGATCAACCCGGCCGGCGGCGACTGGGACACACCCGGTAACTGGAGTTCCGACGCCGTGCCGGGCGCAAACGATGCCGTGGAAATCAATGTGCCCGGCAACGTGACCATTACGCATGCAAACAGCAATGACGACGTCGTACAGAGTGTCACCGCCTCCGACCCGATCACCCTCTCAGGCGGCACGCTGAGCGTAACCGGCACATTCAGCGACGCGAGCGCCGTCGCCCTCTCCGGCGGCACACTGGCAAACGCGTCGGTACAGGCGGGCACCGTCTTGAGCGCCAGCGGCGCGCAGAGCACGCTGAGCAACGTGACGCTGGCCGGCACGCTGAACCTGTCCGGGTTCGGGAGCGCTGTGTCGATTGTCAACAATCTGACGCTCGCTTCCGGTCTCGTGGAGACCACCAACGTCGCGAGCCTGTACTTTAGCGGAACGCAAACCCTGGCCGGCACAGGCGAGGTGCTCTTCAACGGCACTAACAACCATAACAACGAGATGATCGTCGAGGGCAGCAGCGTCCTGACCATCGACCCCAACATCACAATGGACGGTCTCACCGGACGAATCATCGCGGGCAGCGGCAGCGTCGACAACTACGGCACCCTCAGTGCCGGCAGCAGTGGCGGCGTCCAGAGTGCCGCATTTGCGGGTGGCACGTTCACGATCGACGGCGCCTGGCTCAACGAGCCCGGCGCCACGATGCGTGCCGTCAATGACGCCAGCCTGGTGTTGAACGCCATGGGGGCAAACGACGCAGGCAACACCGTTTCGGCGGGCGTATGGACCAACGACGCGGGCGCCACCATCAGCGTCACCGGCAACAGCGACGGCGGCGGCAGCCTCGCCCTGGAGGGCAACGGCTGGTCGAACGCCGGCACGATCGCCATGACGAATTCCAGCGTCGTGCTGGGTGGCACGTTCACCCTCGCCACTCTCGGCAGCTTCAGCCGGACCGGCGGTGAGGTCAACCTCACGGGCACGCTGAACAACACCGGCACGACCCTGGCCCTGAACAACACTACCGGCGCGTGGCTGCTCGATGGCGGCACCATCAATGGTGGCACCATCAGCACCTCAGGATCTGCCGTGTTGGGGACGAACGCCGGCTCGTCGACGCTGAAGGGCCCGGTGACGCTGACGGGAACACTTGACGAAAACAACGAAGGCTCTGTGACAATTTTGTCTGACGCACAGGGGAACGGACTGACGCTCGCTCCGGGTCTTATCGAGACCACCACCATTGCCGACCTGATCTTCAGCGGCACGCAGACTCTCGCCGGCACAGGGGAGGTGCTCTTCAATGGCACCAACAACCCCAACAACGAGTTGATCGTCGAGGGCAGCGGCAGCGTCTTGACCATCGACCCCAACATCACCATCGACGGCCTCACCGGCCGAATCATGGCAGGCACCGGCACCGTCGACAACTACGGAACCGTCAGTGCCGGCAGCAGTGCCGGCGCTCAAAGTGCCGCCTTTGCCGGTGGCACGTTCAGCATCGACGGCGCCTGGATCAATGAGCCCGGTGCCACCATGCGCGCCGTCAACGATGCCAGCCTTGTCTTGAATGCCATGGGCGCAAACGACGAAGGGAACACGGTTCCGGCGGGCGTCTGGGTCAACGACGCTGGCGCCACCATCAGCGCCACCGGCATCAGCGACGACGGCGGCAGCCTCGCCCTGGAGGGCAACGGCTGGTCGAACGCCGGCACCATCACAATGACGAATTCCACCGTCTTGCTGGGTGGCACGTTCACCCTCGCCGCCCTCGGCAGCTTCAGCCGGACCGGCGGCACTGTGGACCTCACGGGTACGCTGAACAACACCGGCACGACGCTGGCCCTGGACAGCACGACCGGCGGCTGGGAGTTCAATGGCGGCACCATCGAAGGCGGCACCATCACCACCGCCGGCACTGACGTGCTCACGACCAGTGCGACCGGGGCCACCTTGAACGGCCCGATCACGCTGGCGGGAACGCTTGACAACAACAGTGGCCAAGCCATCGTCGTAGCCGGCGGCCTCACACTCGGCTCTGGCGCCGCTACGGGTCTCATCAGCCTGACTTTCGGGTCCGACGTGAGCTTCAGCGGCCCGCAAGTCTTGAATGGCACCGGCGAGCTGCTATTTGCCGACGGTGACGACAGCGAGATCGGCCTGACGGGTAGCGGCACGCCGCTCACGCTCACCATCGGCCCGAACGTCACCATCGACGGCAACCACGGCCTGATCGACTCCGGCAACGGGTCCATTATCAACCAGGGCACGGTGAGCGCTGACACCGGCGGCGGCACGCTGACTCTGAGCGGCACGTGGATCAACGACGGCTCCGCGACGGCCTCAAACGGATGCACGCTCGTTCTGAACCTGAGCAACTCCTGGCAGAATGCCGGTATGATCACCGAAAATTCCGGGACCATTGACCTCGGCGGAACTTTTGATTCGTCGATCGTCGGCACCGTGACCGGAGTCGGCGGGATCATCAACTTCACAGGCACGGTGACGAACGACGGCACCCTGACACTCGACGGCTCGGGTATCGCTCCCCAGTATTCTCTCCTGGGGGGCACGATCGAAGGGGGCACCATCAGCACGCCCGGCGGCGGCGAGCTGGTGGCCACCAGGTCCGGCGGAACCCTGGAAGATGTTACGCTGGCCGGCACTCTGTTCGTCGGCCAGTTGTTCAGCACATTCATTGACGTTAAAGACAATCTCACGCTCGAAAACGGCACCGTCATGATGGAAGGCAACGGCGCCTTGGACTTCCTCGGCAGCCAGTCGCTCGGCGGGCCCGGCACCGTTGATTTCGCTGACAACCCGGCCAGCGAGAATCAGAAGGGTCTGTACGTTCCCGATGCTGGAGACACCCTGACAATCGCCTCCGGCGTCCTGGTTCATGGAAACGCCGGCTTCGTCGGCAATGCCTCGGGCGGCTTGGTGACGTCCGACGGGACGATCGCCGCCGATGGCAGTGGCACGATCACGGTCCAGGGCTTTACCAATTTTGCCGGCGGAACACTGACCGGCGGAACCTGGAAAGCAGTCGGCGTCGGTACCTTGAGACTCCTGGGCGCCAACGTCTCCACCAATGCGGCCACCATCGTCCTTGATGGAGCTGGCGCGACCATCGACAGCAACACCGGCACGACCAGTGCCCTGGCCGGTTTGCTCACGAATGCCGCCTCTGGCAGCTTCACATTGCAGGATGACGCTCAATTCGTGGCGGCCGCGCCGTTCACGAACGCGGGCACGCTCACTGTCGCGAGCAGTGCGATCTTCGGGCTCGGAGCGACGGCCTCATACACCCAGACCGGCGGCACGACGATCCTGAGTTCGGGCACACTCGGGACAACGAACAATCAGATCAATATAACGGGTGGAACGCTCTCCGGCCCGGGTACGATCGATGGAAATCTCACAAACGGCGGTGAGGTGGACCTCGGCAGCTCGCCCGGCACGCTCGCCATCAGCGGCAACTACACGCAGACCTCGGCTGGCGCTCTGGCACTCAAAATCGGCGGCGCCACCGCCGGCACGTTGTTCGATCAGGTTACGATCACGGGCATGGCCACTTTGAGCGGCACGCTGAATGTCTCGCTGACGAACGGTTTCGCTCCCGGTACCGAAGAGTCCTTCGATGTCCTGAACTTCGCGGGCTCGAGCGGGAGCTTTCTGACGTTCATTTCTCCGCTCATCGACGGTTCACCCGCCTTGATCACGAACGCCGCGCCGACAAGCTTGAGCCTGATTGCGGTGACGACTGCCCCCGACCTGGCGGCGAGCGATGTCTCCTTCAGGCCGGCCCAGGCATCGCTCAATGACATGATCACGGTTGATTACACCGTCACCAATCTCGGCACGGTCGCCACCACGGCGGGAAGCTGGACCGACTCAGTCTATCTCTCCACCGAGACCACCGTGGATGCCAGCGCCATGCTGCTGGGCCGGGTCACGCACACCGGTAACTTGAGTGCGCTCGAGCACTACGCGGGATCGCTGACCGCGACTCTGCCCGGTGCCATGATCGGCAATTATCATGTGATCGTCGTCACCGACAGCGGCTTGCAGGTGCCCGATCTCAACCGGGCCGATAACGTCGCCGTGGCTACGACATCGCTTTCGCTCAGCGCCCCTGCCCTCACCATCGGCACGCCTGTAACCGGCACGATCGCCGACGGCGAGGACCTCTACTATCAGCTCGACCTGACGTCGCCGGCCGACTTGCAAATCATCGCCAGGAGCGCGGTGGCCGATGGCGTGACCATGTACGTGCGGTACGGCGCCATTCCCGACCCGTCTGACTACGACCAAGCCGCAACAGGCGCCGCCACGGCCAGCCAGGAAGTGACGCTGGCACAGCCTCAGGGCGGCGTTTACTACCTGCTTATAAAGGGGCAGCAGCCGGCGGGGCTCGGGCTTTCGTTCACGCTCAGCGCGAGCGCCCCCGGCTTCGCTCTTGCTGGTTTCGCCCCGGGCCAGGCCAGCAATAGCGGCCAGGCCACGATCGCGATCGACGGCTCAGGGTTCACGATGCAGACTACCGTACAACTGCAACGCGCGGGCCAGGCAGTGCTTGTGGCCTCCGCGACGATGTACCAGAACGACACGACGCTCTTCGCCACGTTCAACCTGGCGGGGCTCGCGGCGGGTACATACGACGTGCAGGCGATCGATCATGGTGAAACCCTCACGAGCGCCGGCGCTTTTACCGTCGTCAGCGGCGATCCCGGCCAGTTGCAAACGAGCCTCGGCACCGTCGCCGTCATCCGGCCCAATCAGACCGGGACGACCGTGACGATCTTCTATGCGAACGTCGGCGGCGCCGACATCCCAGCCCCGTTGTTGCAGGTGCAGGCAACGAACGCCGTGCTCGGTTATGCCGACGAGAGCACATACGTCGGCAGCACGATCCAGGTGCTCGGCATCGATCAAGACGGTCCGGCGGGCATCCTGCCGCCGGGTTATCACGGCAGCATCACCCTCGACTATCAGACCACGTCACAGCTCGGACACACCCAGTTCCATTTCAACCTCACGCAAACCGCCGCGCCGGCGACCCCGATCGACTGGAGCAGCGCCCTTGCAAGCTCGCGGCCCGGTTACTTGAGCGCCTCGGCCTGGAGGCCGATCTGGGGCAATTTTGTTGCCGCGGCGGGCTCAACCGCCGGTCAGTACCAGGCCTACCTGGACAGCTTCGCGACCTACCTCGGCGAGATCGGCACACCCACCTCCGACGTCGAGACGCTGTACAACTTCGCGATCCAGCTTGCCAACGCTTCCCTGCCGGTGACTGCCGCGCTCGGGACCGTCGATGCCTCGGTTGTAACGCCCGGCGTGCCGCTCAACTTTGCGAGAACCTACCAGCCAGGGATCGCCGAGCGCTACGCTGCTGGACCTCTGGGACGGGGCTGGGTCGATAGCTGGCAGATTTCGGCATCGGCAGACAGCCAGGGTAATGTGACGATCGTCGAAGACGGCGTGTATCTCTACTTCGCACGCCAGGCCGGCGGCACGTACCTCGATCCGCCCGGTAACGATTACGTGCTCACCTCCGCCGGAGGAGCCTACCAGGTGCGCGAAACCACCGGCACGGTGATCGTCTTCAACCCTGACGGCAGCTTCGATTACTTGCAGGATGCCAGCGGCAACCGGATCACCGCCAGCTATTCGAGCGGCCAGATGGCCAGCCTGACCGATTCGAACGGGGCTTACCTGAACTTTGCTTACAACGCCCAGGGCTTGATCAGCACCATCACCGGCTCGGATGGCCAGGTGACGACTTATACATACGACACCACGAACGAGCTGCTTCTCTCTGTGTCCAATCCTGAAGTAACGGAGCAATACACGTATGTCACGGGTGCAAACCCGGCCCAGCAGTTCGCCTTGTCAACGGTCAAACAAACCGATGGCACGTTTATCTATTTCACCTACGACGCCCAGGGGCGGCTGATCGATCAGCAAGGCTGTATGTGTTCAACGGATCCCGTGAGTCACCTGACCTATACCTACGGCTCGGGCGGCACCGTCTCCACGGCGGACAACACCGGTGATTCGAGCGTGATGATGTTCAACCAGTTTGGCGAGCCCGCCGTGACCCAGGATGCCCTTGGTCAAACCACCCGGCTCAGCTATGACTCGAACGGCGATCTCATCCGGAAAGTCTTGCCGGACGGAGCAACCTATACCTACACCTACGATTCGCAGGGCAATGAGCTCAGTGAAACAGACCCGCTCGGCAACACCACCTCCTTCACTTACGATACCAACCATAATCAGACAAGTTACACGGACGCAGACGGCAATACGACCAGCACCGCGTACAACGCGAGCAACGCGCCCCTCTCGATCACCTATGCGAACGGCGACCAGGACCAGTACAGCTACAACCCGCTGGGCGAGGCCATCGGTTTCCTGGGCGGAAACGGCGCCGCGATCAGCGCCACCTACAACAACGCCGGCGAGCTCATCGAAGAGAGCTTCGCGGGAGGCACGTCGCTCTCCTACACCTACGACGCCTACGGCAACTGCACGAGCGCAACCGACACGCTCGGAAACGTGACGAAGTTTGTCTACGGCGCGGCTGATGACGGTGACCCAGCCGATCCCGACTTGCTTTCGGAAGTGCTCTATCCAGACGGGACCTACCTGAAGCTCTTCCACAACAGCGGCGGCCAGCGCGTGCAGAGCGTCGATCAGACCGGCTTCACGGTGAACTATTCCTACGACGACGCCGGCCGGCTCTCGAAGCTGACCGACTCGGGCGGTAACTTGATCGTCCAGTACACCTACGATGTCGATGGCCGCCTCATCGAGAAAGACAACGGCAACGGCACACGCACGACCTACACCTATGACCCGGCCGGTGATCTCCTGTCGATCACGAATGAAGCGCCAAATCACGTGACGGTCAACTCGTTTGACGATTATACATATGACGCCGAGGGCGACGTTCTCACCGACACGAACCAGGACGGAGAGTGGGCCTACGCGCTCGATGCAGCCGGCGAGTTGGTCCAGGCCGTCTTCACGCCCAACCACACAGACCCGGATGGCCTGGCTGAAGAGGACATCCAGTATGCCTACGACGCCGCCGGCAATCGCATCTCGCAGAATGTCAATGGCGTGACGACGACTTATACGATCAACAACCTCAATCAATACACCAGCTCGACGACGGGCGGCGCCACGACGACGTACCAGTATGACGCCGAGGGAAATCTGATCGCCCAGACGAGCAGCAGCGGAACCACAACATATACGTACAACCCGCTCAATCAGTTGACTGCCGTGAACGGCCCCGGCATCTCCGAAACGGCTTCCTATGACGCGTTCGGCAACCTTGTGTCGCAGACGGTGAACGGCACCACGACCAGCTTTCAGATCGATCCGACCGGGCAGGGCAATGTGGTTGCGTCCTTCGATGGCAATGGCAGCTTGATCGCGCATTTTACCTACGGCCTCGGCCTGGAGAGCCAGGTGAGTGCCGGTGGGTCTGTCGATTACTATGATTTCAATAACCTGGGCTCAACCGTTGGCATCAGCAGTGCAAACGGCGCGTACGTTGATCAGTACTCCTACCTGCCGACCGGGCAGACAACGACGCAGTCGTCGGGCGTACCAAACATATTTGGATTTCTGGGCGAATGGGGCGTCGTGACCAGCCCGAGTGGGCTGGACCTCATGAGCGTCCGGTATTACGCGCCATCGCTGGGGCGTTTCGTGAGCCGCGATCCCAGCGGCACCCAGGGTGGAATCGATCTCTACACCTACGCGGACAATGATCCCGTCAGCCAGATCGATCCGACGGGTCTGGACCCCCTTGACTTGTTGAAGCCGTTAAAGAGTTGCCCGTTCAAGCCATTTCTCTCGGTCCCTTTTCCGAATCCGCTTCCCCCCGGCGCGCCTGGACCGACACCCCCTGGCGGCCCGGGGCCGATTGGCCCGACTTTCCCGCTGATCCCTCCCGGAACGCATGCACCTCAGGCGCCTGGGTTGACGTTCGTGTGGCAATTTGATGGCCCGGAGGATCCCTGCGAGCCGCCCCCCGGACCGCCAGACCCACCCGCTCCTCCGCTTCCACCCGCACCACCATTGCTGCCCGGACCCGGCGGCGGTGGAGGCGGAGGCTCGATCGACAGTCCGACTGATCCCAACGATATCGTCGGCCCCGCTGGTTTCGGTCCCAGCGCCTTTGTCAGCCCCGCGCAGTCCTTGTCCTACCGCGTCGACTTTGAAAACGATGCGACGGCCACGGCCCCCGCCCAGGTTGTCGAGGTGACCGATCAGCTCGACGCAAACCTCGACTGGAGTACCTTCGAGCTGGGCGCCTTCAGCTTCGGCGGCCAGGCCTTCAACGTGCCGGCCGGCTTGATGTCCTACAGCGTTCGCATCAACGCAGTCAGCTCGGTCGGCGTTTACGTCGACGTGAATGCAAGTTTCAATGCGCTCACCGGCATGCTCACCTGGACCTTCACGTCCATTGACCCCACGACCTTCGACATCCCGGTCGGCAACGTGCTCGAAGGCTTCCTGCCTCCGGATGTCACCGCACCAGAAGGCGAAGGGTGGGTCAGCTACTCCGTGCAGCCGAAGCCGGCGGTTGCCGCCCAGACTGCGATCAATGCTCAGGCTACGGTGATCTTCGACGCGGGATTATCTGACCAGAGCTCGCTGGCGACAGCCCCCTACGTGAACACCATCGACGCGGCACCACCCGCCAGCAGCGTCTCGGCATTGGCCGCTTTCAGCCCGGCAAGCTTCACGGTCACATGGGCAGGCCAGGACAACACGGGGGGCTCGGGCATCGCCTCCTACAACATCTACGTCTCGGACAACAACGGCCCGTTCACTCTCTGGCAATCGGCGACGAGCCCGTCGTCGGCGACTTACACCGGACTGAACGGCCACACTTATCGTTTTTACAGCGTGGCCGCCGACAACGTCGGCAATGTTCAGGCGACGCCGGCTTCGGCGCAGGCCCAGACAACGGTCGATGCCCTGGCGCCCTCGAGCGCCGTCAGCCCGCTCACGGGAACGACAACCGCGACAAGCTTTCTTGTGAGCTGGTCAGGCCAGGACAACTCCGGCGGCTCCGGGATCGCCCGCTACAATGTGTTCGTTTCCGAGGACGGTGGCCCGTTCACCGCGTTCGTCACAGGAACCACCGAGACAAGTGCGACATTCAACGGTCAAGTCGGCCACACTTATGGCTTCTACAGCGTGGCCATCGACAACGTCGGGAACGTGCAGCCCACCCCCGCCGGAGCACAGGCCACGACCCACGTGATTTCCGCGCCACTGGTGAGGGTGGCTGAAGTCGTGGTCAAGACGAACAAGAAGCACCAGGTGACGGAGGTCCTTGTCGACTTCAGTGCTGCCGTGAACTCCACTCAAGCGGCCGAGACCGGAATCTACCGTTTGACCGTCGCCGGCAAGCGCGGATCGTTCACCGCCAAGAACGCGCGGGCCTTGAAGCTCCGCTCCGCCGTCTACAACCCTTCCCAGGACTCGGTCGTCCTCACTCCGTCCAAGCCTTTCGTGCTGACCACGCCCGTCCAGCTCCTGGTCGAGGGACAAGCACCTTCCGGTCTCGAGGACACCATGGGACGTTTCATCGACGGAACCGATAACGGTCAGCCAGGCAGCAATGCCGTCGCCGTCCTTCGCCGTAGCGGAGTGAGCCTGGCCGCCGTCGTCTATCATGCGGCCGACCGAGTTCCGGCCATCTCGGCCGCCGCGGTCGACTACCTCGCGGAGGCGGACGATCAACTTCGGGGCCGCGGATCACCACACCGGCGTGCTCCAGTGCGTGTTTGATGCGCTGCGTCGGGGGCGAGCGGGGCGAATGACGATCCCATCGTCTTGAACTACGCCGTGCCCGGCCACAACTTGGCGCACCACCACCTGTGCCAACTGCTGAGCCTACATCGCGTGATCCGCTCAACGACGAAGGACCATAAGTCCTGGCTTATTGCTGTACTGGGATAGAATGTCGCATTGAAAACGCATCCGTTGCCGTCGAAGACGACATAAACATCGCCGTCAATCGCGGACCATTCGAGGCCCCGTTCCTTATCGGGCGGATGGCCTGCAGGGAACTCCAACACACCGACCCCGTCGTAATGGCCAGGAGGACCCCCGAGGATCGCCTCAACCTGCTTCTGCGTCATTCCACGTTGGATCCGAGCGAAGTTCCCGGGCGTGATCCGCACCAGTGGAATGTACAGTAGCACGAAAAAGATGCAGAGCAGGACACCGCCCACCGCCAACACTGTGCGTCGCGTGCGCGAGTTCGTTAGTCCGTTCTTCCTGCGCGGCTTCAAACGATCGGCGTCGCACCCACTGCCGGCGATTTCCGGGAACAGATGGTCGACGGAATGTGACATGGAAGAGTTCTCGAGGAAACGACCAGAATTCGGTCTGATCGCCATGGGTTTATTTTACAATTTATACGCGGTGCGAAGTAGGACCCGATGGTCGCGGACGTCTGAGCGCCACATCGGCGTACACCAATTCGTGTTCTATGTTCACAGCAAACGGTCGTCCGGAGTCACACGTTCGCCCCGCGGAGCGAGGGTGGTGTCATGCTCCATCGCGTTCATCATCGCCGGCAATTCCTGCGTCAGGCGCTCACCGGGGCCGCCGGGCTTGTACCGATGCTCGCCACCGGGCAAAGCCACGCCGCGGCGAACCAAGCCGACGTACTGATCATCGGTGCGGGGATGTCGGGAGTGGCGGCGGCTTGGGCGCTGCAGGCGAACGGAATTCGTCCGATCCTGCTCGAAGGACGCCCCGACCGGATTGGAGGCCGAATCTGGACGAGCAACCAATGGGCCGACGCGCCCGTTGACCTCGGAGCGTCCTGGCTGACTCACAAGACGATCAATCCTCTGGCCAGGATTGCCAGCCAGGCGGGGATCGCCACGGTCCCATCGGACCTCTTGAATCTCACGCTCAGCGAGCCTACGGGACGGGTCTTGCCACAATCCGAAGTCGATGAACTCTTTTCGATCTATTCTGCCACTTATGCAGGAGTGAAGGCGATCTCCGAGGAGCGCGTCGCCCGGCGTCTGCCCGACATCCCGGCGTCGGACGCGTTCGAGACCGTATTTAAGTACGAGAAGCTTTCGCCGCAGACGTTGCAGGGAGTGAATTTCTTCGTGAATTACACCATCGAGGAGCCCAACGCGTCTCCCCTGAGCGACCTGTCGCTCAACAACTGGGACGACGACTATGTCTTCGTGCAGCTCTATACCGACGTCTTTCCGAAGGGCTACGCTCAGCTCGTCCAGCATCTGGCAGCTGGCCTCGACATCCGGCTGAACCATGTGGTCAGCGAGATCGCGTACGGGTCGGACGGCGTCACCGTCTGGACCAGTCAGGGCGTCTACCAGGCGCCTTATGCCATCGTGACCTTGCCGCACGGCGTGCTGCATAGCGGGGCGGTCGCGTTCTCGCCGCCCCTGCCGCGCTGGAAACTCGGGGCGATCGGGCGGCTGCATTCGGGCTTGTCCGATAAGCTCTACCTTCGGTTCCCCCGCTTGTTCTGGGACCCACAGCCGGACACTCTCGGCCGCATCGCCGAGACCAGTGAGGCGCACTGGAGCACGTGGTTGAACTTTTACAAGTACACGGGGGGAATTCCCATGCTGATGGTCTTCAACCGCTCCGCGTATGCCCATCAACTGGAGGGGATGACCGACACCCAGGTAACAGACGCGGCGATGGCCGTGCTGCGCAAGCAGTACGGGTCGAGGATTCCCGACCCGATCGGTGTGCAGCGCTCGCGGTGGGCGGTCGACCCCTTCGCGTGCGGCACGCTACCGCACATCCCTCCGGGCGCCAGTGGGGCCGATTACGGCCTGATGGGACAGCCGGTCGGACCGTTGCGCTTTGCGGGGGATTCGACCATCGAGGATTTTCCCGGTCTGGTGATGGGAGCGTTCTTTTCGGGCGTGCGCGAAGCGGGGCAGTTGCTGGGGCTCCTTGCGTTCGGAGATCACTTGGTCCACGACGTGGCGAACGTCGCCACACGGCCCCCCAGAGCCGCGAGGGCGAGGAAGACGCTCCGGCGGTGAGGGGTGACACCCCTCGATCCTGAGTCAAATCCGGCCCCGACGCAATAATTAACATCTTGCGCCGAATTACCCTACAAGTGCTCTTTCGATCTGAGCGGTCCCCGCGCCGTGCCTTTACGCAACGGAGCAACGCGTCATGCATGAGTTTTTGTCCAGATTGGAGCCGGGGCACCTGATCGGGCTTACGGCCGTACTCGGCGTGTTCGCCTGCGGCATGGTCGCCATCGTCATGGGCATCAGACTCGGGATCCGCAGCCTCGAACTTACGTCCGCGCTCAAGCAAAGCATGCTCGACCGCGGGATGACGGCGGAAGAGATCCGCATCGTCATGGAAGCCGGCTCCGGAAGCTCACGGCAGCACTGCAAGGACGCTATGGTCGCGGAAGTGTGAGCATTCCGCTGTCCGGGGCAGTGTCAACGCATTCGCTTGAGCACCCGGCGGATGCACAGGCCACCCACGAGCAACCCGAAGAAGGCCAGCGTGCTTGGCTCGGGCAGATTCGTGACCATCGCGAGGGGAGCCTCTCCAGGCGGCGTCAGCAGGTAATCTTGCATCGGTCCGTACTGGGAAGTGCCGCCGAATGCGACAATCTGGCCCTCGTTGTTGATGCTCGATGCGCCGAAGAGCGTGACACCGCTGAGTGAGGACGGCAAAAGGCTGTTCAGGTCGGTCATCTGGCCATTCTGATAGAGAAAAGCGTGTGATGATCCGTCGCTTGTCGCCGACCACCCGACCACCGCGCCGCTGTTGTTGATTCCGAGGGCCGAGCTTACCGTGCCACCCAGGGATCCCAGGTTCTGCCAGGCCCCGTTTGTGAAAAGGGCGGCAGTTCGCTGCCCGCTAAACGCGAGCACAGTTCCCGAAAGCTGCCCGCTGTCGTTGATGCCGGTTGGAGAAACGCCCAGAGCATTGCTCGGAATGGGCAGTGTCACGAAGCTACCGTTCTTGAAAATCGACGGCGCCGTGCCTTCGTTGTCGATGACCGCAATCTGTCCGGAACTGTTGATGCCCACGACGTAAACGCCATGGTAGGCCGCCGGGGAGAGGGAATCGGCAGTCGACGGCAAGCCCAGATTGGTCACCGAGCCTTGGCTGTAAAGACCAAGATTATTGCCGTTGGGATTGTATAGATTCGGGATCTGGCCCGCGACCGCGCCGGCGTTGTTGATCGCCACGCCGCTCAAGTTTCCAAAGTACGGGCTCTGTGCGAACGCACCGGCCTGGAAACCGGCAGTCGTACTCAGGTTGGTGGTCTGCCCACCGCTATAGAGGAATGGCACCGGCGGCCCTGAGCTCCCGGCGTAGGCGCCGACGACCTGACCGGAATCGTTCAGTCCAGTCGGGTTGATCGCCGTCGCCCCGGGAATCGTGATCGGTACGGCCTGTCCTGCATTCGGCCCATAGCCGTTGACCAGATACGCTCCACCATAAGCGGGAACGACGTATTGCCCCGCATTGTTCAGCAAGACGCCGGTGGTGTCGAAATTGACAGGAGTTACCGAATAAACCGGGTCGGCGAAGCACGTTCCAGCAAGTGCCAGCACGAGCAGACTCGACGACAAGAGCGCTCGCCGGTGCATCAGCGACTCCTCACTAACTCCCGAGCCGGAACGCGCACAGCCAGAACGCTCCAGCCCGCGCGGCCGGCATTCTGGCAGCGATCGAACGACCGGTCAATGTTAATTTGCGACGAACGGAAGGCGCCGTCGTAGGCGTCAGACTGTTATATTGGCTTAACCATCAGGGAACCGGCATCCGCTACAACCGAGTCGCAATCACACCGGCATGAATGACGCGTCTTCCGATATCACCACACGACCCAGGCTTCGTTCGGTCCTCGTCTGCTGGACTCTCGTCTTCCTCGCCGCGTCGATCTTCGCGGCCATCGCCTCGCAACAACCCCCCGCTGAGCGTCCAGCAGACGCTCCCGCGGCGGAATTCTCTTCGCGAAGGGCGTTTCAGCACATCCAGGCGATCGCGGCCAAGCCGCGCCCGGCTGGCTCGCCTGAGATCGCCCTGGTGCGTGCTTATCTCGAACGCACGATTGACTCGCTAGGCGTCGACCGGACCACGCAGACGGCTCGGTACCAACACCCAAATGGCCGTGACGTCAAGATTTCGAACGTTGTAGCGCGGATCAAAGGCGCGGGCCCGCCGGGGCAGAAGGCGGTGCTGCTGATGGCTCATTACGATTCGGTGCCCAGAGCCCCCGGCGCTTGTGACGACGGGTCGGGCACGGCAACGCTCCTGGAAACGCTACGGGCCCTGAAGGCGGGTCCGCTGCCCAAGCGCGATATCATCGCGCTGTTCACCGACGGCGAGGAGATCGGACTGATGGGCTCGAGATTCTTCGTCGGTGAGTCGCGGGGTGGGTGGGGGGAAGGACATCCCTGGATGCCGGATGTCGGGCTGGTTCTCAACTTCGATGCAGCCGGCAATCACGGTCCTTGCTGCCTGTTCGAGAACCTCCGGCCGGAACGGCTGGCTAATCCGCGAGTTTGCCCGGGCCGATCCCATTGCGATCGGTGACTCGCTCACGCCGGTCGTCTACCGGATGACGGGCAGCCATACCGACATGAACAATTTTCTGAACGCCGGCGTGCCGGCGCTCAACTTCCTGTTCTTCGAGGGAAAAGGATGCTACCACACGCCACTGGATAACCTGAGCAACCTGGACGGCCGGAGTTTGCAGCACCAGGGATCGCACGCCTTGACGCTCGCGCGGCACTTCGGAAATCTTGACCAGGATGACCCCCGCGAGCCCGACGTCATTTACTTCAACCCGGTCGGACGATGGTTCATTTCTTACCCTGCGGGGTGGGTGCGGCCCCTGGCAGTCGGCGCAGCCATTTTCTATCTTGCCGCCCTGTTTTTCTGCTGGCGATCCGGTCGAGTCAGAACCGGCGGGCTCGCCGTGGGTTTCGTCGCGTTGCCGCTGGCAATGGGCCTCGGCACGCTTGCGGCCGGGGGCGTCTGGTGGCTACTCAAACAGGCTCGCACAGTCACCGAGTGGGAATCGAGGGACCCACTGATCGCTGCTTGCCTGCTCGCCGTGGCCGTGGTCGTTTTCATCTCATTCTACGCGTTCCTCCTGAAGCGCGTTGCCTTGACCGCGCTTGACCTCGGCTGGCTGGGATGGGCCGCGATTGTGACGGTGGCATCGGCGTGGGTCTTGCCGGAGGGAAGCTTCTTCAGCGTCTGGCCGCTCGTCTGCCGCCTGGCCACAACCGCACTCGCGTGGCGAGTCCCGTGGCGACCCCTGGCGATCTTGCTGATCGATCTGGGTACGTTGCCGGGCATCACGATCATCGCGCCCGCGGCTTACGTCATGTTGACCGGGATGGACCTGGGCACCGTCGAATTCGCTGTGGCCATCGCCCTGTTCGTCCCTGCGGCGACGCTCCAGCAGCTTGCCCGCCTGTTCCGCCCGAGAGAAAGCCAGGGCCCCGAAAAAACGCTGTCCCCTACGCGCGGCCACGCTCCAGAAGAGTATGAGAAAATGTTCATGTGAGCGCTCATTCGGCCTTTCTTCTCGGCTGGATTCCCGGATTCGTGTCTTAACCCGGAATATCCTCGCTGCGCGCGGTCGACACCCGGGCCCGGCGCTCGCGCCATTCCTCTGCTTTCAACACCTGGACGGCGTCATTCTGGTCGAGCTCGAACCCGGTGATGGTCTCGACCCACTCGCGGACCTGGCGAACATCGCCCGGCGCCGGTGACGGCAGACTCCACTGCCGAACGGACCGATCGCGGCCGGCCGTCAGAAACTTGCGCCCGACGGAAGCGAAATTGACCTTTTCGACAATGCCGAATTGCCGCAACGGCGGACCGATCGGCTGGCGGGTCTGCATGTCCCACAGCCGCGAAAAGCCGTCGCGGCAGCCGGTGAGGATCGATTTGCCGTCCGGGCTGAAAGCGAGGGAGCGAATCTCCCCGGGGTGCGCCATCGTTTTGCCGACCACGCGGCCCGAAGCAACGTCCCAGACCCGCCCCTGCCCGTCGCGGCCGCCGGTCGAGACGAGCTTTCCGTCCGGGCTGAAGACCGCCGACCAGACCTCGAAAGGGTGCACCAGCGGCTCCCTCAGGGGGTCGCTGCTGGCAGCATCCCACAACCGGGCGGTGCGGTCGCCGCTGCCCGTGAGGATGGTCTTACCGTCGGGGCTGTAGCTGACGGCCCATACGTCCCCTTCGTGCTTCATCAAAGGTCCGATCGGCTTGCCTGTGGCTGCATCCCACCGCTGCGCTCCCAGATGGACGGCAGAGAACTGGCCGTAGTCGGACCAGCTACCTGTCAGGATCGTCTGGCCATCCGGGCTCCAGGCCAGTGCCTTGACTGGTCCAGACTGAAGCATGGGGCCGGCCTCGCGGCCAGTGGACGGATCCCACTGGCGCACGACACCGGCGGCCCGGCCTTCCCCCGTCACGAAGCGCTTGCCGTCCGGACTCCAGGCGACCGCCTCAAACGGTTTTTCCTGCTTCACGACTGGCTGGCGGAGCGCGCCGGTCGCTACGTCCCAAACGGAGATGGTGCCGTCCCGGTCCGCGGCCACGATCGTCGTCCCATCGCGGTCAAAGCCGCAGGCCCCGACGTCGGACTCGGCGGTGAGCGGCTGCCCAATTTGCAGACCTTGAGCCAGACGCCACAGACGAGCCGACCCATCCTCCTCGCCTGTCAGAAAGGACTGCCCAAGAGGACAAAACGCCGCCGCATAGACCCTGCCCGCGTGCCGCATTGGGCCGCCCCTTTGTAAGCCGGTGCGCAAATCCCACAGGCGGGCCGTCTGATCGTCGTCTGTCACCAGGGCCAGCCGGCCGTCGGCAGAAATGGTTGCGGTGCGGATGGTCCCTCCGTGCAGTAGCGGCCCTCGCAACCGTTCTCCAGAAGCGGCGTTCCACAGGCAAACCGCCTGGTCGTCTCCGCCGATCAGGAGCGCACCGCCGTCAGGACTGAAGGCGACAGCATTGACATGATTCAGAGGCAGAAAAGAGCCGGCTGGCCGCCTGGTCGCGGTGGTCCAGCGCTGGGCGCCGCCATTGCCGCACCCTGTCGCGAAGTACGTCCCGTCCCGGGTGAATGCGACGGCGCGAACCGGGGGAAAACCGCGGTGTACCACCGGCGGCCCAAGAAGCTTGCCTGCAATCCCATCCCAGAACTGGGCCTTGCCGTCTGCCTGGCCGACCAGGACGGTCTTGCCGTCGGGATGGAGTGCGGCGCACAGGATGGCGGAGGAACACTCAAGCGCCGGCCCGAGCGGCTCACGAGTGGCAAGGTCCCACAAACGCGCCCGGCCGTGACCGGTGGGGGCCAGATCACGGCCGCTGGGCCTCTTGTCATGGCCGGCCGTGAGCACGGTCTTGCCGTCGGCGCTGAACGCGACGGTGCGAAGCTCGCCGGGATGCGGCAGCGGCTCACCGAGCGGCTCGCCGTTCTCGACATCCCACAGGCGTGCCCCGAACCCGATGCCGCCGGTGACCGCGATCTTGCCGGTCGGGCTGAAAGCCACGGTCAATACGCTGCCTGCGTGCGACAACATTTCGCGCAGCTCGTGGACATCACGCCCATGAAGGGCCAGGTCCATCCGGATGAGGTGTCCCAGATCGCGGGCCTGCCCGCGCAAATCGCCCTCCAGGCCGGCCGCCGGAGTCTGTGAGACTCGTTCCAGGCTCCGAACCAGCCAGAGTAGTCCCTCCCCCTTCTCACCTTTATCACACAGGCCGTGTCCGTTCTGTTGCAACAGTCGAGCCGCCTCCAGATCGGCTTTCACCCGATGCTTTTCCGCGTCGCGCCGGGCCCACTCGGCTTCGTTGCGTTCCTTGCGCAGCTCGGCGGTGAACAGAACACCGCCGACCAAGAGCGTGACAAGCGCAACGGCCGTCACCGCCGCCGCGACGGCCTGTGCCGGCTTGCGCCGCGCCACTTGACCGCCTTCTCCGAGGCGGACGCCGGACGCGCCAGGATCGACTCGTCTCGCAGATATCGCCCCAGCTCGTCCGCTAGCTCCGCGGCGGATGCGTAGCGCTTCTCCGGCTCTTTCCACAGACACTTCAGGCAGATCGTGTCCAGGTCCAGCGGCACATCTGCCTGCCAGCGCGAGGGTGCTAGAGGCTCCTGCGTCCGCACCTGATCGAGCGTTTCGACGATCGTCTGCCCCCGGAACGGGGGCCGGCCGGCCAGGCAGTCGTAGAGGATTGCCCCCAGCGCATACACGTCCGCCGCGGGCCCGGCCTCGTGGGCCCGCCCCGACGCCTGCTCCGGGGCCATGTACGATGGCGTCCCCATGACCGACCCAACCTGCGTCTCGCCGCTGTCGGTGTCCATCTGCCGGGCCAGACCGAAGTCGGTGATCTTGGGCGTGCCATCCGCCGCCAGCAGGATGTTGGCCGGCTTGAGATCGCGATGCACCACGTTGCGGCTATGCGCCAGTTGCATCGCCCGCGCCAGAGCCTCCACCAGCCTGGCCGCCTCCCGCGCCGGCATCGGTTGGCCGGCGATCTGGCTGGCAAGGTTGCCCGCTTCGACGAACTCGAGCGCGCAGTAGGGATGCCCGTCCGCCTCGCCGACCTCGTGAATCTGCACGATGTTCGGATGCTGCAATCGGGCCACCGACTCGGCCTCGATGCGGAAGCGAGCCAGCTCACCCGGCCCCGCATGGCCGCCGGCGAGCACCATCTTGAGCGCCACAGTGCGCTTCAGGGTCAGATGCCGCGCCTTGTAAACCACCCCCATCGCGCCGCGCCCGAGCAGTTCCTCGATCGCGTACCCCGGCACCGAAACAGATGTCGCAGCGTGGTCCGGCTCCGGGGCCTGGCCCGCCAGAGTCGCGGCCGTAGCTCCGTTGCCATGAGACGAAGCTTGCGTGAAATCATCGATCCGGTGCCTGCCTGGCATCGCCGTGTTCAGTTCACATTCGGTCACGCGCAGCGGGTCGTCGTCGTTGATCGGCGGCATCGGTCCCGTCCTTTGAGCACTCGCGGGTCGAGGGCGGCGGCAAACCTGCGTAGTTTACCATAAGTCAGCCGCGTAAAGCACTTTTGGTGTTACGATTCAGCGCGGCGCCGCTGGGAGCTCTAGACGCGAGCCTTCCCGAGTTGACTGTTGAGATCCATTTCGCAAGACTCACTGCCCCGTCACGCCGGCTCCGCCCGATCCACGGCCCGGCCCATGCAGCGATCGAACGTGAGCAATGTTGCATACGCGAGGATAACGGCCACTGCAGAGTACACGCCGATCCAGAAAAGCGGCCAGAGTGGGTTCCAGCTCGCGCTGCCGTACGAGCTGACCGACACAAGAGACGCCCGCTCGGTGGTTTCGTAAATGCCGTAAAATGGGCTGGCGAGAAAAAGCCCGTCGAGTTTCTCGCGCGGCACTCGGTTCGCCCTCGCGATCACCCACACGATCAAGGGCCACCCGACCGCGATCAGGACATACGCCACCACGTTGATCACGACCACGCGCCCCAGCCGCTTGATCCACGTCGCCAGCGCCAGACCGAAGCTCGTGATCGCCGCGGCGTACGCCAGAATCAATCCAATCATCAATATGAGACCATCCCCGCCTCCGCTCACCATTGCGGCACCGATGCCGACCCAGATAGGCAAGATCGCCAGTCGCGGCACGGTCGCAATGGTGCCGCACCACTTGCCCCAGACGATCTCTCGAGCCGAAAGCGGCGTGGTCATGATCACCTCGAGGCTGCCGCGGTCACGCTCTTCGGCGAGCGCCGTGGCCGCAGATACGGAGAGGAGCAGCAGACCGATGGATACCTGCCAGGCGTTGACCTGCGCAGCGACGACATGGATGATCCGGTAGAGGTGAGGTTCCGGCCAGAGATAATACGCGCCGAGAACGTAGATACTGGCCACGGCCGAAGCGATTGCGTAGGCCATCCAGAACCGCCCGGTCCAGCGCGACGGGCGTTTGCGATGCCACTCGCGCCAGAGGATCGCATTGTGGTCGAGCGATGGACCCGGCAGGTAGTCCAGCAGTCGCGCCGGGGGATCGGGTCGTTCGCGCTTCACCGGCCGGCTCACCTGGGACAGGACCGCGGGACGCAGCCGGCGGATCGCTATGTGCGTGAGCGCGGCTGCGATCAAGAGTGCACCCAGAAAGAACGCGACCTGCTCCTTCAGGCCGAGCGTCAAGATCGGTGAGGAAAGGTCGGGCGCGAACGCGGCGATGATTGGGTTCGACATGAGGAAAATCACCACGCCTGGGGGCACGGCGGCCACGGGTCCGCCCAAGTAGAGACGAAGTGCCACCTGCGGAATGGTCAGCCACAGGCCGACGATCGCATAGGCTAGAAGCAGCGACTGGTGCGGCTTCCGTGCCCACACCGAGGCCAATAGCGCCAAGCTGCAACAAACAACCGCCGTCCCAACCGTGACCAGCTCGGCCCCCACCACCGCCGCCATATCGAGGCCGCCGAGGAAGCTGCCGATCGCCAGCACCGGCATCCCGCAGGCCAGCAGCGATAGCACCGGGACGAGGCGCGCTCCCAGCTTGCCCAGCACGATCTCACGATCCGTCAGGTCCGTGACAAAAGCATGGAGTAAAGTCCCCCGCGACTTGTCCACGCACACCGCGCTCGCCGTCGCCGCGGGCGCGGCGAGCAGCACCACGGCCAGTTGCACGCCGATCAGCGTGCGAAAGAACATGGCGGCGATTCTGGCCGAATCCGCCAGAGTACGAATCGTCTGTTCCGACGGCCCCCACGTCAGGGTCAGACCCGCGAGCAGCAATCCAACGTAAAAGGCGCGCAGCGCGTAAACCTGCCATCGCCGCGCGGCGACCAGACTCTCGAACGCAAAAACCGGACCTGGACCCCAGCTCATCCTCATCGCTCCGATTATCTTCCAGGGAAGAGCCGTTGTCTACGACATATGTCATTCAGGCCGTTCGGCAGGGCGATCCAAGCGGGCGTGCATTCCGGCGGCCATCGTCACAAAGTCATCGCGCGGTGGAAACGTTCTGGTGTAAGAACCCGGTCTTCTCGACGAATACACGCGCAGACAACAGCCGAAGGGAGCGACGCGTGTCGAGTCTCGTGGCGGCCCCTGGCGATCTCGCTGATCGATCTGGGCACGTTGCCGGCCATCACGATCATCGCGCCCGCGGCATATGTTATGGCATATGTTATTTTGACCGGGAGGGATCTCGGCGCAGTCGAATTCGGGGTGGCCATCGCCCTCTTCGTCCCTGCCGCGACGCCCCAGCAGCTTGCCCTCCTGGTTCGCCACGAAGCTCGCTTCCCCGTCACGGCATATTCGCCCGTTCTACGGCCCGCCCCATGCAACGATCAAACGTGAGCAATGTTGCATACGCCAGGATTGCGGCCGCTGCGGAGTACGCGCCGATCCAGAAGAGCGGCCAGAGTGGGTTCCAGCTCGCGCGGCCGTACCACCAGCCCCCCGGTAACCAAGACGCCCGCTCGGTGGTTTCGAAAATGCCGAAAAACGGGCTGGCCAGTAAGAGCCAGTCCACGTCCGTGCGCGGCACCCCGTTCGACATCCCGATAACCGCCACGATCAAGGGCCACCCGACCGCGATCAAGACATAAGCCACCACGCTGATCACAACCACGCGCCCCAGCCGCTTGATCCACGTCGCCAGCGCCAGTCCGAAGCTTGTGATCGCCGCGGCGTAGGCCAGAATCAATCCAAACATCAAAATAAGACCATCCCAGCCTTGGCTGATCATCGCCGCACCGATGCCCACCCAGAGGGGCAAGATCGCCAGCCGCGGCACCGTCGCAATGGTGCCGCACCACTTTCCCCAGACGATCTCTCGAGCCGAAAGCGGCGTGGTCATGATCACCTCGAGGCTGCCGCGGTCCCGCTCCTCGGCGAGCGACGTGGCCGCCGATACGGAGAGGAGCAGCAAGCCGATCGATACCTGCCAGGCGTTGACCTGTGCCGCAACCGTGTGGATGTTGCGGTAGACCAGATTGTCCGGCCACACATAATACCCGCCGAGAACGTAGATGCTCGCCACGGCCGAAGCAATCGCATACGCCATCCAGAAACGCCCGGTCCAGCGCGAGGGCCGTTTGCGATGCCACTCGCGCCAGAGGATCGCATTCCGGTCGAGCGATGGACCGGGCAGATAGTCGAGCAGCCGCGCAGGCGCATCGGGTCGTGCGCGCTTCGCCGGCCGGCTCACCTGGCGCAGGACCGTCGGACGCAAGCGAAGGATCGCGATTTGCGTGAGCGCGCTCGCGATCACGAGCGCACCCAAAAGAAAACCGACCTGTTCCTTCAAGCCAAGCGACCAGGTCGGTGCGGAAAGATCGGGCGCAAACGCGGCGAGAATCGGGTTCGACACGAGAACAATCACCGCGCCTGGCGTGGCCGGGGGTCCAGACAAAAAGAGGAAAAACGCCAGAGGTGCAACGGCCAGCCACAGACCGACGACCACGTAGGCCAGAAGCAGCGACTGGTGCGGCTTCCGGGCCCAGACCGAGGCGAGTAGCGCCAAGCTGCAGCAAACGACCGCCGTGCCCACCGTGACCAGCTCGGCCCCCACCGCCGCCGCAAGATCGAGCCCGCCCAGGAAGCTCCCGATCGCCAGCACCGGCAGGCCGCAGGCGAGGAGCGAGAGCACCGGGATCAGCCGCGCTCCCAGCTTGCCCAGCACGATCTCACGATCCGTCAGGTCCGTGACAAGAGCATGGAGCAAAGTCCCGCGCGACTTGTCCACGCACACCGCGCTCGCCGTCGCCGCGGGCGCGGCCAGAAGCACCACCGCCAGTTGGACGGCGATCAGCGTGCGAAAAAACACGCCAACGATCTTGGCTGAATCCGCCAGAGTACGAATCGTCTGATCCGACGGCCCCCACGTCATCGTCAAGCCGAACAGCAACAATGCTACGTACGCGCTGCGCAGCGCGTATGTCTGCCATCGCCGCGTCGCGACCAGGCTCTCGAACGCAAAGACCGGTCCTGTCTCCCACCGCATGGTCATCGCAAGAATTGACCCTCCCGCTACTTTCGACAGTACGTCCCCGATTCTACCGCTCCGGGTACGTCGACGCGCCACCATTCGCCGCCGGCCTCTCAAACGTCACGCGATTGGGACGTGGATCTCCTGCAACAGTTGCCCGATGTCCAACAAAGGTGTAACATTTGGTACACGAACGGAGCAGGGGGGGCGTTGCCCGCCGCCGATCGGAGCCCCACAGGAGAACCGTACGATGGAGCAACCAGCAACAACCCACCGGCATGGGATCGGGATCACCCGCCGCGAGCTGTTGCAAGTCGGTTACTCGGGCTTGCTCGGAATCGGCGCAACTTCGCTCTGGGCCGGCCGGTCGTCCGGAACGTCAGAAGTCGCACGCCCGAAGCGGGCCGGCTCCGTCGTCCTGATCTTCTTGACTGGCGCTCCGAGCCATCTCGATACATTCGACCTGAAGCCTGAAGCGCCCCTTGAGATTCGGGGTGAGTTCAAGCAGATCGCCACGACGGCGCCGGGAGTCTCGTTTTGCGAACACCTTCCCGGGCTCGCCGCGCGGGCCGATAAGATGGCCGTCATTCGCTCGATGACCCACGGCCTTCCCAGTCATGAACATGCCACCCACATGATGCTCACCGGCATCAACGAGTTGCCGACCGGGTCCACGCACATGGCCTCCCGGGCCGACTGGCCGTGCTATGCCTCGGGCCTCGATTTCGTCCGCCCCAGGTCCGATGGCGTCCCGAACGGTGTCAATCTGCCGACGTATCTCAACAACGGATACGGCTTCTCGGGCCAGAACGCCGGCGTGCTCGGCCCCAAATTTGATCCCTGGCACATCAAGACTGATCCGAGCGACCCGGCGTTTCGGGTCGAGGAGCTGACGCTTCCCGCCTGGCCTCACCGCCGAAAAGGTCGGTAACCGCAGGGCGCTGCTCGCGGAGATCGACCGCCAGGCCACGCTCTTCGAAAACCTGGGAATCGGCCGGGCTTTCAGCGGTATTCACGACAAAGCGTTCACGATGTTGACCTCGAGCGGAGTCAAACGGGCATTTGACCTCGACCGCGAAAATCCTCGCCTCCGCGATCGCTACGGCCGGCACATGTTCGGCCAATCGCTCCTGCTGGCGCGCCGGCTCGTCCAGGCCGGCGTCCCGATCGTCCAGGCCAACATGGGCCACATGAATAACTGGGATACCCACATCGACAACTGCCAGCAGCTCCGCACACGGCTCTTGCCGCCGCTCGATCAGGGCGTCTCCGCTTTTCTCGACGACCTCGAAGCGCACGGCCTGCTCGAGGAAACCCTCGTGGTGATGGTCGGCGAATTCGGCCGCACTCCCAGGATCGGCCAGAGCAGCACCAATGACGCATCTCAGCGCACCGGCCGCGATCACTGGGCCGGCGTCTTCTCGGCTGTGTTCGCGGGAGCCGGCGTGCGCGGCGGCTGCGTGATCGGCAAGTCCGACAAGATCGCCGCATATCCCGCCACCGGGGATACTACCCAGCCGACCTCGGCGCGACGATCTATCACGCCCTCGGTGCCGACCCCGCGAGCCAGGTTCGCGACCAGCTCGGCCGCCCCCTCCAGCTCAATCGCGGCCAGGTCATCACCCCCTTGTTCGACAACTCGCTTTCCTGAGCGTCACGGCCGCGCAGCGCCTGGGCAGTCACGCCATGGGGCTGCGCGTTCTTGCTCTTCATCGGCCGCTAGACTGCAGCTACCGTGCAGCAGCAAGCCGCAGATGACGCCGCATCGCCACGTGCGTCGGTGCGTGGTCAGCAGAGGTTTCGGCAGCTCGTGAACGGTTAGGATGATTGATGTGCGGGCATAACTTCCACTCACACTCCAAAATGATCGTCGAAAAAAAACCGTGCCATTCAGGCCGTCGCCGGCAACATCATGGGCAGTGCGGCTTGTTGGCGCACCGAGGACTCATTGGCGATGGCTATTTCAAGACTTCAGACCGCCCTGGGGCATCTCGACCGGCTGTTCACCGAGGGCTCGTTCGTCGGCCTGGCGGACGGCCAACTGCTGGAGCGATTCCTCTCACACCGGGACGAGGACGCCTTCACGATGTTGGTCGAGCGGCACGCGCCGATGGTGTTGGCGGTCTGCCGCCGGTCGCTCAAGAATCCCGGCGAGGTCGATGACGCGTTCCAGGCCACGTTCCTGGTCCTCGCCCGGCGGCCCGCGTCGGTACGGGGGCGCGACTCCTTGGGGGGGTGGCTTTACGGCGTGGCGCGTCGGGTCTGTCTCCTCGCCAACCGCGCGGCAGCTCGCAGGAGAAGTCACGAACGGAGGGCAGCCGAGTTGAGGGCGGTCGAGGCCGTTATCGATATGACTCACGACGACCGATGGCCAGAGATCTATGATGAGATCGACCGGCTCCCTGCGACCTATCGCCTGCCGGTCGTGCTTTGCGTGCTGGAGGGGCGGACCAGGGCGGAAGCCGCGGCCCAGCTCGGCTGGACCGAGGGCTCAGTTCGCGGGCGACTGGGGCGCGCCAAGGAGCTGCTCCGCTCCAGGCTCGTCCGTCGCGGATTCGAGCCGGCTGTCGCATTGGCGGCGCTACTCCACGAACGCGCCTCTGCGGAGATTGTACCGAGGGCTCTGATTGAGCGGACGACTTACTCCGCATCGCGGGCGGCGGCGGGGATGGTCTCGGCATCGACGGCCGCCCTCTGCCGGGAGGTGCTAAGGACGATGCTCATGACCAAGTTGAAGCTGGGAGCGGTTGCGTTGTTGGCTGCCGCGGGAATTGGCTGGGGTATTGCCGGCGTGACGGCCACCCAAGACCAACAGCCGATGAAGCGTTCCTCGCCGGTGGCCGGAGGGCGGCCAGCGGAATCCCGGCTACCTTCGGCCACGCAGACGCCGGTGCAGCCGAACTCCGGCGCGACGGTGACCGTCCGGGTGCTCGACCCCGACGGCAAGCCCGTCGCGGGGGCGACCGTGTACCGATCCCACCCCGAGCCCGATCCCCTCGGTGATGCCTTGCGGAATGCAGTCGGCCGCCGGACGAAGGCCGCGGTCCTGCTGACCCGCACGGACCCCGACGGCTCGTTCCGCCTGTCGCCGGGGGACGTGAAGGCCGCTCGGGACCCATCGGCCCAGCTCGTGGCCATGGCCGAGGGGTACGGGCCGGCGTTCCTGGAGCCGGCGGGCGGCGACGCCGCGCCGGTGCTCCGCCTCGCCAAGGACGACGTGCCGATCCGAGGGCGGGTGATCGACATCCAGGGCCGGCCCGTCGCCGGGGCCACGGTCCAGCTCGTCGGCATCCTCCGGCCCAACTCCGGCACGCTCGACGAGTGGCTCGATGCCCTGAAGAGGGAGCAGGGCCGCCTACCCGGCCCAGTCCAGGACGCTCCGATCATGGTCCGGCGGCGACATCCCGGGGCTGTTCCCCGCCGTCGTGGCCGACCGCGAGGGACGGTTCACGCTCAAGGGGGTCGGCCGCGAGCGGATCGCCGCGTTGCTCGTCGGCGGTCCGGGCATCGAGACACTCTTCGAGTACGCCGCGACCCGGGACGTGGCGGCGGTGAAAGTCCACGTCCTGGAAGCGTCCCCCTCCCACAATCCCGGACGCGACGTCGTGTATCACGGCGCAGCGCCCGAGCTCGCGGCCGGCCCCGGCCTCGAGATCGTCGGGACGGTCCGCGACAAGGACAGCGGCCGGCCACTGGCCGGCATCACCGTGCAGACGACGATACCGCCCTTCGGTGATCCGTTCCGCTTCTTCAAGACGACCACCGACGCACGGGGCGATTACCGGCTCTCGGGTTTACCCCTGAAGGACACCTTGGGCCACGACCAGGACCTCCTGGCCTGCGCGAAGGAGGGGCCGCCCTACGTCGGGTCGCTCCAGCACGTCGGCGAAGCACCCGGGCCGGCCTCGGTCCGCAAGGACTTCGCCCTGCGGCGCGGCGCCTGGGCGCACGGGCGGGTCATCGATCGCTCGACCGGCAGGCCGGTCCCTGCGGAACTCGATTACTTCATCCTCGAGGACAATCCGCACGTGAAGGACTACCCGGAGTACGGCCCGTACCGTCGGCTCGGCCCTTCCAAACCGATGAGAACGGTGAATTCCAGATCGCGGTCATCCCCGGCCGGGGCATCCTGGTGCCTTGGTCCGCAGGTCCCTACCGGCTGGGAGCCGGGCTCGAAAACATCAAGGGGCTGAACTCGCGGGGGCTCGCGGTGGTCCCTGCGCTACCCCGCCCGATCATTCCGGCGAACTTCAACACCCTCGTCGAGATCGATCCGAGGCCAGGGGAAGAGTCGGTCACGGTCGACATCGGGCTCGACCGCGGCCGGACGCTCAAGGGCAAGCTCGTCGGCCCCGACGGCGAGCCGGTGGCCGGCGCCCTGATGACGGGCGCGGAGGACGACGTCCAGGGAGCATGGTCCGAGCGACCGCTTCCCACGGCCGAGTTCGAGGTGCACGCGCTCGGAACCGAGCGGAAGCGCGGGCTGCTCTTCTATCACGAGGCGAAGCACCTCGCCGGGGCCTATGTGGTCAAGCCCGACGAGGCGGGCCCCCTGACCGTCAAGCTCGAACCGTGCGGGACCTGGTCCGGCCGGCTCGTCGATCGCGGCGGCCTGCCGCAGGCCGGGGCCCTGTTGAACTGCAACCGCCCGATCCTCTTCGAGGAAGAGGATAAGGCGCTCGAGAAGGGGGCCCTCCCCTCGTCCATGAGGACCGACAAGGACGGGCGGTTCCGGTTCTCCGGACTGGTCCCGGGCCTGAAATACAGCCTGAAAGTCTTTCAGGACGGCCGGTTCGCTGGCAGGGTGGCCGCGGACGTGAGCACGCGGGCGGGCGAAGTCAAGGAGCTGGGCGACTTCACGGCCGAGGATTGAACTGACGACCGGAGCGTGGACCATGAGTCATCCCGACAACAGACTCGCGGGGAGCTACTGGGCCCCTTACCGGCCGACGCCCGAAACGCCCTGGGACCTCCGCCGCGTCGTCCACCTCCACCGCCGGGCGGGGTTCGCCGCAACCGGCGCGGAGCTGCGGCGCGACCTGGAGGATGGCGCGGAGGCGAGTGTCGACCGGCTCCTGGCCGGCCGGATACGCCCCGCGGGGGCCGTTGCCGAATTCGAACGTGCCTCGGCGGCGATCGCCGAGGCGGCGGTCGCGACCGGCGATCCGGACCGCCTCAAGGCGTGGTGGGTCTTCCGCATGCTGCTCGGCCCCGACCCGCTGGGCGAGCGGCTCGCGCTCTTGTGGCACAATCACTTCGCCACCGGCAACCAGAAGGTCAACGACCTGGCCGCCATGCGGCGGCAGAACGACCTGTTTCGCAGATGGGCGAGGCGAGCGTCCGCTCGCAGGACCTGGACGAGCTGGCGGAGGGATTGCGGGCGCATCACCTCGACAGCGGCTGGGGCGTCGCGATGATCCTGCGATTGCGCGCCTTCTTCGCGGCGGCGAACCTCGGCACGCGGGTCGTGGGGCCGGTCGAGTTCGTCGTCGGCGCGGTGCGGGCGCTGGGTTGCCTCGAGCCGGCGCCGAACCCGCTGGTGCTGGCCGGATGGGCGACCCGGATGGGCCAGGACCTGTTCGACCCTCCGAACGTCGGCGGCTGGGCCGGGGGGCGGTCCTGGCTCAGCTCGCGCGGGATGATCGCCCGGATGAACTTCGCGACGGCGCTGGCCTCCGGACGCGAGCTCGGCCTGGCCGAGCCCCCGGATGCACTCCGCCTGACCGGGCCGGCCAGCGGCGCGTTGAGCCTCGATCGGGTGGTCAGATCGCTGGTGGAAATCCTGCTGGGGGCCGATCCCGGCGCGGGCTGGCGCGATCGGCTCACCAGGCTCGCCGTCTCTCTCCGAATCCGAGCGGCGGGCGGTCGCCCTGATCCTGTCGTCGCCCGAAGCTCAACTCGCTTGACCCCGATCCCCGGACGAAAGGATCGCTTTGAACGCCTTGGGCGGGACGGACCACGGCACGGCCGGGCCCGTCTTCCTCGTCGGGAAGCATCTGCGAGCCGGTTTGGCCGGTGACACCCCGAGCCTCCTCGACCTCGAGGACGGCGACCTGAAGATGGCGGTCGACGTCCGGCGGATTTACGCCGCCGTGCTCCAGGACTGGCTGGCGCTGCCGGCGGCCGGCGCGCTCGGAGGGCGGTTCGACCCGCTTCCCGTGATCCAGACGTAGCGGCCCGCCCGACGGGGATGCAGACGTAGCGGCCCGCTCGACGGGTCACTTCGCGATCCGTTCAAGATGACGGGATCAAATCGTCGTACCGACACCTGCGGAGGTCCACTGGAGAAGTGAACCCGCTATCATCCCGCTCCCGTTAAACATTCGTTTGACAAATGAGCCGGAAAATGTTTAACTTTGGTTCAAGAAGGTTGCTCGTCCCTCGTGCCGACGACACCCTTTTGCCCGCCAGGGGCTCCTGACGCCCTCTCGAGACATCGCCCGCCCATAGACCGTCGAGCGAGACCTGGATATTCGTCAGCTCGCCAGAGGCCTGCCGGCGTCAGCACCTTGCCGTGAGCAAGACGCTCTCTCGTTGCCGCGCTTGAACGGATTCGCTTCTGACTCGTAGCTCTTCATGGAGTGATCGGGAATGTCAACAGGTCAAAATACCAACGCGCACGGCATGCGAGGCGCGCGAGGATGGCTCGCGGCGGCCGTGCTCTCCGCCCTCTGTCTTGCCTTGTTTCTGGAACGCCGGGGCGGACCATTGCCACGCGAATCGGCACCGGAGGTGGCGACGGTCGAGGTCGACCAGGGCGACGTTTCACTCGTCGTCACCGAGAACGGCGTTCTCGAAAGCTCGGTGGATGACGTGGTGCGCTGCCGCGTCGAGTCGCTTCTGGGTCTCCCAGTCGGTGCACCGCCCGCGGGAGCATCCCCGTCTCCGTCGCCTCGAGCGGGCAGGAGGATCGGCGGCGGATCTTCCGCGACACAACCCAGGGAAACAGCACTCGCGGCCGTCGCCAAAACGCTCAGTACCTCGAAGGCCAGGCTGGCGGCGCCCTCCGGCACGGCGCCGGGGAGAGTCTCGGACTCGAAGTTGCCGGGATCGAACCCGGCCGCCGGATCGTCGGCCCTCGCGTTTTCGAGTCCGGCGGCGACATTCGACTCAACGGGCTCCCTGAGCCGGTCTGCAATCCGCAGCTTTGATTATGTCGTCGAGCCGCACGTTCCGCTGCGTTCGACGCTCCCTGATCTGGGTGTGATGGCGACGACGGCTCCCGCGCCGCTCTCGATCATTTCGATCCTGGACGAGGGAACCCACGTCAAGGCCGGCGAGGTTGTGTGCGAGCTCGATTCATCGGCTTTGCGCGATGCGCTCACCGTACAGCAGCTTCGAACGCGCAAGCCAAAGCGTGGGTCGAGCAGGCGAAATATGTTCTCGAGGCCGACATGATCGCGCTTCGGGAGTATGAAGCCGGCCTGCTCCCGCAGGACATCGAGCTGGTTCGGCAGAATATCGCCATTCGCCGGATCGAGAAAGAACAGGCCGCTCGCAACCTCGACTGGTCGCGCCGGGCTTTCAGAAAGGGTTTTCGTACCGAGACCCAGGTCAACGCCGATAAGGCGCTGGTCGAGCAGGCAACGATCGCTCTCCGCAATGCCGAGGGGATGCTCGAGCAGCTCGAGAAATACACCGGCAAACGCATCCTCAAAGCTCGCCGCGCCAGAATCGAGGCGATCCGGGCCGACTTGCTGTCTCTCGAGTGGTCCTTCCGGCTGGAGCACCAGCGACTCAAGCGAATCGAAACCATGGTCGCAAACTGCACCTTGCGGGCGCCGCGCGACGGAACCGTCGTCTACGCCAACCCGCCGTACGGCTCTGCAACAAGCGATAACCAGATTCGCGAGGGACTGATCGTTCATACCATGCAGCCGATCTTCCGCCTCCTTGACTCGCACCACATCCAGGTGAGGGCCAGGATCAACGAGTCGCAGGTCGCGCGCATCCGGCCCGGGTTGCCCGTGATGATCCATCTCGAGGCGTTTCCCGAGCAGCCGCTCCAGGGCAGCGTGGCGCAGATTGTCCCGATTCCATCGTCTGCCGGTGCGGCCTCTCCGGACGTCCGCAGCTTCTTCGCCATCGTTCGCATCGAATCCGGGGGATTCGACGAGATGACCACCGGCCTTTCCGCCGAGCTGGATTTCCTGATCGAGACACGGCACGATGTGACGCGAATCCCGCTCGAGGCCGTTCGATGGGTCGGCGACAGGTCCTACGCCGCGACGCTGGTGTCGACGACCGGTGAAGACTGGGAATGGCGGCCCATCGCGCTGGGGGTAACCGACGCCGATTTCGCCGAGGTCGTGAGAGGCCTCGAGCCCGGTGAGCGTGTGATCGCACACTCGGAGGCCCTGCCCGAGACCGAGCTGCATTCCTGCCGGAACCCGAGGCGCCGCTGGATCTCGCCCTGGAAGCGAAGGCTGCCACCCGCTCACGAGCGCCCACGTCAACGCGAGAATGGGTCGGGCGGAAAGGGCCCGTCCAGCTCGATCACTTCGGCCTCACGCAGGAGGGTCTGGTCCTCGGAGACCCACCTGGGCTTCTTCATGATGTCCCGCAGGCGGCTCAGGGACACCCCGGCTAGTTCGACTTGGCCGGCCTGATGCTGGGCCAGCGCCAGGAGGGCCAGGTGCGCGGGGTTGGGGTCGTCAGGGTCAGCCGCGCAAAGCCGGTCGACCTCCTCGAGCACGCCCAGCGCCGCGCGGTATTGCCCCAGCCGATAGTGGGCCGCCCCCAGCGTGGTCAGGTATTCGATCTTGTTCGGGATCAGCCGGCTCTCGGTCTCCGCTTGCTTGAGTGCCAGGCGAAGAGCGGACGGATCGGCACTTGGCTTCTGGACGACTGCCCAGGCAACTCGGTTGAGAATGTCCGGATACTCTGGGGTCTGCTCCGCCACGGCGAGAGCTTGTTGCCTCACCGGCTCGGAAAGGGTGTCGTCGCGGCGCAGACTCGCCAGCACGTCGGGCTTGAGCATCGGCTTCTGGAACAGCTCGCCCACCACGCGCTCGGCCTCGTGAACGACCAGCGTGTGCCCGAGCGGCCCTGCCAGCTCAAGCGCACGCGCACGCACCGGCTCGCTGAGCGTCACGTCGCGGCGAATGCGCTCGAGCACTTCCGGCGTGGGCAGCGACCTGCCGAGGAGCGACTCGACGAGTGCTTTGGCTTTGCGATACACCACCAGCTCCGGTGAGAGCGGAGTTGCATCCCAGATCTTCAGCGTGCGGTCCGCGCCCGCGGCGGTGATCGTGTTGCCGTCCGGGCTGAAGTCCACGTCGACGACCTGGTCCGCGTGGCCGCGCAGAGCGAGAACTTCCTGGCCAGTCGCGACATCCCATAGCCTCACGGTGGTGTCGTCGCTCGAGGACACGATGCGGCGGCCGTCCGGGGAGAACGCCACGCGATGCACTCCGCCCGAGTGGCCGCGCATCACAACCTTGTCCGCCCCGGTCTCGGCGTCCCACAGCCTCAGCGTGCGATCCTGGCCGGCAGAGGCCAGCGTGCGGCCGTCCGGGCTATACACCACGTCATGAACCCCCTCGGTGTGACCTTGCAGTGTGAGGATCTCCCGGCCGGTGGCGGCATCCCACAGCTTCACGAGGTGATCCTGGCTCGCCGAGGCGATTCGTGCGCCGCCCTTACTGAACGCGACGCCCATGACAAAATCGTTGTGGCCGGAGAGCGTTTGCAGCGATTCTCCGCTGCCGGAATCCCAGAGCTTGATCGTCCGGTCCGCGCTCGCGGAGGCGAGTACTGTTCCGTCGGGGCTAAACGCCAATTTCATGATCCCGCCGTTATGTCCCCGAATGGTGCGCAGCTCCTGGCCCGTGCCTGTGTCCCAGATTCTCACCGATCGGTCGGGGCTCGCGCTGGCGGAGGCGAGAGTTCGGCCGTCGGGGCTGAATGTCACGCAGCGAATCTCGTTCAGGTGCCCGCGCAAGGTGCGCAGCTCCTCGCCCGTGGCCGCGTTCCAGAGCTTGACCAATCGGTCCTGGCTGCCCGAGGCCAGGAGCCGGCCGTCCGGGCTATGCGCAACGGCCAGCACCCCGCCGCGATGGCCACGCAGCGTCGCGAACTCGAGCCCGTTGCCGGTATCCCAGAGCCTCACGGTACGGTCATTGCTGCCGGAGGCGATGGTGCGCCCGTCTGGTGAAAACGCCACGCCCCACGCGAGATCACCGTGCTCGCGCGACGTGAGGACGGTCTGACCCGTGGCCACGTTCCACAACCTGACGGCCCGGTCCGTCCCGGTCGTGGCGAGGTGGCGTCCGTCCGGGCTGAACGCGACATTGATGACCCGGTCCGAATGCCCGCGCAGCGTGAGCAAGTCCGTTCCGGTTGTGGCATCCCAGAGTTTCACCGTCTGGTCCGAGCTGGCCGAAGCGAGCATGCGGCCGTCGGGGCTCCATGCAATGCCCCACACCGGCGCCCGGTGTCCGCGCAGCGTGAGGACTTCGCGGCCCGACGCCGCGTCCCACAGCTTCAAGGTGGCATCGGCACTGGCCGAAGCAATCCGGCGGCCGTCGGGGCTGTAGGTCACATCCCAGACATTGTCGCTGTGGCCGCGCAAGGTACGAATTTCGCGTCCCGTGGCCGCATCCCATATTTTCAAGTTCATATCGGCGCTGGCAGACGTGATGGTGCGACCATCCGGGCTAAACGCAACGCCGAGGATCCACGCCGTGTGACCCGCTGGAGTGGCCATTACCTCCCGCGCCGTCGCGGCATCCCAGACCCTGACCACCTGGTCCATGCCCGCCGAGGCTACAAGGCGGCCATCCGGGCTGAAGGCAACGTCAATCACGTTTGAAGTGTGACCGCGGAAGGTCACGCGCTCCCGGCCCGTGACCCTGTCCCAGACCTTGGCCGTTCGGTCTTCGCTGGCCGAGGCGATACGACTCCCATCCGGGCTGAACGCCACTCCCATCACGTTGTGCGTGTGGCCCACGAGCGTCTGGACGTCGAACTGGCACAGGCGCTGCAGATAGTGCCACTCGAATCCGCGGCGATCGGGCTGCTCCGACTGCGCCGGGTCATAAGCCTGGAGATATTGCCGCACCAAGTCGATCTGACCATCGTGCCACGCCTGCCGCCCCAGGTTCAGCTCCGCCAGATAGAGTCGATGGTCGGAGAGCAGCTTTTCGTCCCGCGCGCGCTGGGCCTCGAGATCGGCGCGCGTTGCCTCGGCGATCGCCTTCTGAGCCGCCAGGTCAGAGCGCCGCGCCTCGACATCGGCTCGTTGCGCGCTCGCCGTCGCTCGAGCCGCGTTATCGTTGGCCACCAGGGCGAAGTAAGTCGAAACAGCCGTTCCGAGCACGAGCGCCAGCGCAATGCCGCCGGCCAGTCCCGCGATGAGCGGCTGCCGGCGGCACCACCGCCAGGCCCGCTCGAGTGCGCTGGTCTGCCGCGCCCGGATCGGCTCTCCGGCCAGGTAGCGCTCCAGCTCCGCCGCCAGCTCCGCCGCCGAGCCGTAGCGGCCCGCAGGCTCTTTGCTCAGGCATTTGAGACAGATGACCTCCAGGTCGCGCGGAACCTGGCGGTCGACCACCGTGGGAGCCAGCGGCTCGTGGTGGAGGATGCGCTCGATCAACTTGGCCCGGCTCGCCTCCTCGAAGAGCGGACGCAGCGCCAGTAGCTCGTACAGCGTCGCACCAACCGCATACAGATCGCTGAGCCGGCCCGACTGCCCGTCGAACTGCTCCGGTGCCATGTACCGCAGCGTTCCCAGGATGTCGCCGGTCTGGGTCGGCCCGTCGGATCCATCCGCCTTGGCCAGGCCGAAGTCGGTCACCCAGACCGCGCCCCGGGCGTCGAGGATGAGGTTCGAGGGCTTGATGTCGCGGTGCACGATCCCCTGGTCATGAGCGTACGCCAGGGCTTCGGCCACCTGGAGAACCGCCCGCGCCACGCCACGAAAATAAGGCGACTCCGCCGTCGTCAGCTCAAGCTGGCTCGAGCGAGCTGACGGCAATTGTTCGAAACACGCTCTTCCAGATTCTCGAGACAGCCCGGCAGACGTTCGCCCGTTGTTCGCCGTCACCTCCGTGCTCGCCGGCCCGTGCAGCGCGGAATCCTCCGCCAAGGTGCGAGTAACGGCTGATGGCGCCGCGTCGCGCGATTCCCCGGGCGCATCGGCGACGGTCGACTCCGCGCACCCTTGCGAACCTGGTCCAGATTGAGTGAAGCCGCCGCCGATCAGACCCTCGGCCACGACCCATCCCAGTGTTTCCGGCCGACCGTCGGAATTCGCCGCCTGGGTTGCGGCCCGGTCAGCCCGGGTTGCGTGCCCGCGCAGCCGGCGGACTGAATCGATCACCACATCCAGGGTTTGGCCCTCGATGTACTGCATGGCGAAGTAGTGACTGCCCTCCTCCTCGCCAACCCCGAAGACCGGGACGATATTCGTGTGATGCAACCGCGCTGCGGCCCGCGCCTCGAGCTTGAACCGCTCCACGGACGACTCGCGGCCCGGGCTCGAGAGCGACAGCACCTTGAGCGCAACGTGCCGGCCCAGCGATTCCTGTAGGGCCTCATAGACGACGCCCATTCCCCCGCGGCCGATTTCGCGCAGGATCCGATAATCCCCGAGCTGTCTGGGAGTAACGGTCTGCATCAAGTCTCCCTCGAGCGTTGGGGGCGTGCGTTCTCCGGCACGGAACGAAATTCACGGGCCGAACCGTCCGCGTGCGGGCTCAGTGAGTCGGCCCCACGCCCCTCGGATCCGGGCCGCGGAACCGGCCGCCTGCATCGCCGCTTGCAGCGAGACCTCCTGCCACGCACTCATTCTAGCCCCCGCGTCACGCCGTGTACATCATCCAGCGCGAGGGTGTCAGATCGGTCCTGGCTGGACGTGCGCGGTTCGCTGCCTTAATCTGTATGTCCGTAGACCGGGTAGCTCAGTCGGTAGAGCAACGGACTTCACAGGGAGCAGTCAGGTAAGTACCAAGGGAGATCGAAGCTCAGGAGCCTCGCGCGGGAAGAAGCCGAACCGCGACGAGTGAATGCCGCAATTTGCTGGAACGCCCTGAGAGCCGCCTGCACCACAGCGAAGCCGGTAACGGCAAGCGCGACGGTTTGAAAAGTGGGCGGATTGGGTAATCAGCAGGCAAGAGTCCGGTCCTTGATCGGTCTCAGCCTCAGAGACTAGACGCGGCACGCCTGCGATGGCGATGGTATAGTCCAGACTTTCAACGCCAGATTCGATTGCCGCTGCACCCGAAAGCACCCGGTACTCGATTCCACGCGGTCGGCGAAAGCCGATGAGGTAGGTTAATCCGTTGGTCGAGGGTTCGAGCCCCTCCCCGGTCATTGAAGACATCGCCTTGCAGAACCACAACTTACGCGAACATTGACGGATACGCCCTCGGTTGAGAATATGGCGGAATATCACAGCGAATGCGCCATGAGCCAGGTAAAACCGGCATTCAGCCGATGAACAAGATGAAAGGTGGACCACGGCGGGGCTATGAGGCTCGCCGTTGCCACTTTTCCGTGTAAGTGATATCAGGCGTGTCATTGAAGAAAATCGCATTCCGCTTTCTTGTTGCAGCCACGGGAACGATCTTGGTCGTGGCCCTTGTTCTCGTCGGTCCCACCCACGTTGTCGACAGCCCGGATTCGGGGCACACAGGCAGCGGAGGATCGCAAACCGAAACGGGCGATTTTCTTGAAGGACTCGCGCCTGAGCATATCGATCGGAGCCTTCCGGGAGAGGTCTGGCGCACCCGTTTCATTGACCGAATAGGAAATGCAGTTCTGAGCGTGGACGGCTGGGCGGAGCAGTTTCATCAGGGGCTGGCGGTGGTCATCGTGCGCGGCGGTGAGGCCCAGAGCGATGAGAATTCATCATACGGTTACATTGACCATGAGGGGAAAGTGGTGATCAGCCCACGATTTGGTGAAGCGCACGACTTCAGTGAAGGGCTCGCCGCCGTGCGAATCAAGAAAACAACTGTCTATGGGCGAGGTGACGCCTGGGGCTACATCGACAAGACCGGCAAGTACCAAATCGAGCCCGTCTTTAACGAAGCACACAGCTTTCAGGGCGGCATAGCCAGGGTTCACATGGGAGGAACCCTTCGTGTGTTCTACGACGCACCTCCATTCTGGGAAGGAGGAGAATGGTGGTTGATCGATGCCTGCGGCAAGAGAGTCACGCGGTAGGGCGCGACGTACGGGAACAGTTGTTCGAGACGGCGGACGAACCTTGACTGCGGCGGCGACCCCACTCCTGACGCTATGCCGGAACGTTTCACGAATGCGACTAGGATTTTGGGCAACATGGTTCTCTTTCCGCGACGAACGTACGCTGGAATGGCGACGGCCTGAACGGCCTCGGGCAGTCGAGACCGACCTCGGGGCCGTCAATCGTGTTCATCGTCCAGCCACGGATCTGATTCCGCTCGGCGTCGATCAATAATGGCCTGAATTCCGGATCGCGGCGGCATGCGGCGTTGCAAGAGACTCGCGACGAGTCGACTGCGACTGCTGATCGATGTCAGGCAGGCTGCAAACGTAAAACATTGGCGTGCTGGAGTTCGTCGGCGAAGTAATCGAATAACGAGATGCCGCGACGAGATATGGCGAAACTGCTAGCGAGTTCATGAGGTGGCATCCTCTAGAGTCTGGGCCGCGGCGGTCATACCGCCTTCGAGCTTACTCCAGGGGGCGTCGCGAGCGGCGGCGCAGCTCGTCGATCGGCAGGTTTTCCAGGAGTGGCCAGAGGCGCTCGATCAGATCGGCGAGCGTCTTGAAACACGAGGCGGCATCGCCGAGCTCGCCGCCGGCTCCCATCGCCTCGAGCAGGGCGGCGTCCTGAGCGGCCTTCGGCGAGAAAGTCGAGAGGAGGCCGCGCAACTGGTGAGCCGATTCCCGCAGGCGGGCCGGGTCTTGCCGCGTGATGGCCTCCTGAACCCGGGCCAGGGAGCCCGGTGCGTTGTTCCGAAAGATGTGGATCAGGTGATCCAGGAGCACCGGATCGTTGTCGCACGCCGCGAGCAGTGTAACCGGGTCGACCAAGATTCCGGGCTCCGTGGACACGGCAAGCGCCAAATCGGACGGCGTTCGGCCAGCCGACACCCGATCGATCGCCGCGAAGAGCTCCGCGGGGCCGATCGGCTTGGCGAGGAAATCGTCCATGCCAGCCGCCAGGCAGTGCTCGCGGTCTTCGTTGCGCATGCGCACCGTCAAGGCAATGACGGGCAAATGGCCCCCCGCGAAACGCTCCCGTTCTCGAACCGTCTGGACCACGTGAAAGCCGTCCAGCTCCGGCATGTGGACGTCCAGGAGCAGCAGGTCGAAGGCGTCCTCTTCCGCCACGGCCAGCACCTCCCGGCCGTTGCTCGCCAGCCGCACGCGGTGGCCCCGCCGGAGGAGCAACTGCTCCACGAGCTGCGCGTTCAACTCGTTGTCCTCGGCCACCAGGATCCGCAGCGGTGCCGGGGCCGTCGCCGGGGCGGGTTCCCGCGCCCACAGGGGCGCTGCCGCCGGCGGGGCGTCGCGGTCGGCCCGGCTCATCACCCGGTAGGGGGACACCAACAAGGGCAAGGGAAACGGGGACACCAGCAGCAGCAGGGAAACCACACACAGCACACAGCAGCAGCAGGGAAACGGGGACAGGTCCGTTTATGGCGATCTAGACAACCAGTCTAAACTTCTCGCGGCTCGCTCGGATCGTTTCCCGCCTTCCGCGGCCGCCCCGCCGGACGATAAGCCGACTCCAGTCCAAGGCGCTTCGCGATCTCCTTCTGCCACTCGGGCCGGCCGTAGGGGCGCCCTCGCTGTACGCTCCGGCGAAGCGCTTCCAACTCCCGCCCGTCATCGGCCTGATTGACTCGCTCGACCCAATTCGGTGGCACTTCAACGGGCCAAGCTGCCAGTAACGACTGCTCCACCTGCGTTCAGTGGCACCGTCGCCACAGACTGGACCACCGCCAATCGTCCGCTCGCGAGACCAGATTCGCGCGCAATGCATTGCGCTCCACGTACCGCGCCACAACCCAGAAATGGGCGTGGTTCAACGGACGCGACGCTACGGTAACACCGTCAATGGGCGGCAGTACGTAGGGTGGGTGCAACCCACCGGTCGTAATACGATATGGGATGGTGGGTTACACCCACCGTACGAAGGGACCGGCGGGCCGGTTGCGCCTCGAATGGCGTCGAGGCGTGTTACCCGCGTTTGAACCACGCCCAGAAATGCTCGTCGCTTTCGACAGGGACCGATTTGTACCGACCCTGGTAAACATGGCCCAGCCCCGCGTAGCCGCGATACTGTTGCCACCGTCGCACATGGGTGACCGTCAGCCGCTGCATGAACGCTGCCAAGTCTCCATCGCCCGCCGGCCAAACCAGAAGATGCCAGTGGTTGGGCATCAGCGCCTAGGCACAGACCCGCAACGGCGATTCATCGAGTGTTTCCCGCAAGACGTGCTCAAACGCCTCGTAATCCGTTGGCTCTTCGAACAACTGCATGCGCACCACGCCTCGATTCAAGACGTGGAAAACCATGCCGCCTGGAGCGACCCGTGCTGTTCTTGGCATCCACCCAAATTACCAATAGACCACCTATTTTGCCAATATCGGACCTGACCCCGTTTCCTTTGACCCCGTTCTGCTGCTGCTGTGCTGCTCTGTACCAATAGACCACCTATTTTGCCAATATCGGACCTGACCCCGTTTCCTCTGACCCCGTTTCCTCCGCGGGAGGGCATTACGGTCGTGGCGTGCGTGTGCGAACATCAGCCGGAACTTCGCGGTCGTGGGAGCACCGTTTTCGTTCGCGCGGCGCGGGGAGATCGTCAGGCTGAAGCCTAGTCGCTCGCCTCTTAGAGGCGAACGTTCGATTTCTGAGGCATTGTGATATCGTTTACGATATTGAATTTACTTGACTTTAGATCTTAAACGATATAGAATGCAATGGTTCGAGTGCGAAATCTGTGGGAGGCAAGAATATGAATGCAATCACCACACCGTATGACGCGCTCGACTTGCGGCGTCGCGAGCTGGGTATTTCCTTTTCGGCGCTGGCCGAGTTGAGCGGCGTTTCTCAGCCCGCGCTCCAGCGATTGTTGACCGGCAAGGTCGAGTCACCCGGCGTCACGAGCATTGCGTCCGTGGCGCGGGTGCTGGGTATGGGCACCATCCGAATTCTGGACGATGGGTCGATCAAATTCGAGCCGGCCGTGAGCGCACAAGCCCTTCGGGAGCGGCAAGCGCGTAAGAAGGCCGCGTGGATTGTTGGCATGGTCCAGGGCACTTCCGCACTCGAGGGTCAGGCGGTGAGCGACGATGAATATCGAGCGATGGTGGAAAACACTTACCACGAATTGCTCGCGGGATCGAGTCACCGGCTTTGGAGCTGCTGAATTCCGTGGCATCTAGCTGGCAAGAACTGCCGGGCGAGACGCCGATCGATGTTTCGCACCTCAAGATCACGTGGGTCAAGACCCGTCAGGAATTGAATCTGGTCGAAGCCAGGAACATCCGCAAGGCCGTGTCCAAGTATTTCGGCCGCAGGCGGCCGACGAAGCGGATGGCTCCGTTTGACCTCAGGTGGGTCAAGCGGTTGCACAAAGAAATGTTCGGCGACGTGTGGAAATGGGCGGGCGAGATTCGGACTCGCGACTTGAACCTTGGCGTCCGCTGGAGCCTGATTGATGAGAAACTCGAGAACCTATTGGGTGATCTCGCGTTCTGGGACCAATCGGGCATGAACCTGGTGGAGCAAGCGGTCCGGCTCCATCATCTCGCTGTTGGAGTTCACCCGTTCTTCAACGGAAATGGACGTTGGTCGCGGATGCTTGCAAATATCCTGTTACGATCGCGCGGTCATACCCATACGTCGTGGCCAGAAAACCTGATTGGGACTGCAAGCACGATCCGCGACGAGTACCTGGCGGCCATCAAAGAAGCCGACCTGGGAAATTACGACCCGCTCTTGACGCTCACGCGTCAACATACGCCGAGCGGATGAGTCTGACTCGGTTTGCCTCACCGGAGATTCATGATTCGTTGATTGAGAGATTCCATCCCGATGGACGGGCAGGGGTCGTGGGGCAAAACGGCCCGTCCGTGGGCCTGGCTATTTTTTTCTCACTTCGCGTTCATCGTCCAGTACGGACCGGGGCCGTAGGCGATGCCGAAGGTCGTGACCGACGAAGAGAGCATGTTTTTGCGATGACCGCGAGACTCCATCCAGGCCTGCGCCACGCTGGCGGCGTCCGGAGCATTCCAGGCGGCGTTCTGGTAGCAATTGGGCGTGACGTGGTGGCCCATGCCCAAGGCGGCCTGCGCTGCGTTGTTGCTGGCGGCCCAGGCGGAAAGTTCGTGATCGTAGGCCAGAGCAGGCAGCCCCGCTTCCGCACGGTATTGGTTCAGGATGGCGGCGAATCCGTACGGGTCCGTGTTCGGTACAGCTTCTTCCGGCGCCCGCTTCGAATCGGGGTCGACCCGCCAAAGGCCGCGATGAGGCCCCTCCTTGATCTGGTAGCCGTAGCCCCACACTCCCTGGCTCTCGAGCCACACCCATTGCTTGGCGGGCTGATCTTCTGCGAAAGCCTGCGATGCACTGATAAGAAGGGCCGCAGCCACAATGAGGATTCGGGAGACATGATTCATGGGTATTCCCCTTTCTTCGGACGGAGGTCGTACGTCTCGAGGGAAACCCCGGGAAACCCTGTTCGGGCGCAGACCGATCCGTGCAACACGTGCGCCGACGGCGACCATCGCTCGCTTCCGAGCGACGCCCGTCTTCCGTCCGTGGACCTGGGGAAACGCGGGGAGGATTCTCAGTTCAGGTCAGACATCGCCGAATGGCCGGTAAGAAAGATCAGTGCCTCACGGCGATCAGGAATCGGCGATTGGGCCGATGCCCGCGGTAGGAGAGCAAACCCCGGGCCAAATCGGCCGGGACTTCGAGAACACCCCGTTTTTTTCATTCTGCGTTTCGATCGAGCCGATGGTATCGATTGTACCGTTGCGATCGCGGCCGGCGCCGTCCGACCCGTGGTGGATCTTACAATGGATCACGTTGAAGTTTTTTCTCGTCGGCCCGGTTCAGCGTTTGGGCGCGGGTTCCGATTCCTGGTCCGGGCCGCTCGACTTGCTCCGGGTTTGGCCGGTGCTGGCTCTTGGACCACGGCGGCGAGCAAACCCGCCAGGCGACGCCCCGCCGCACAGTCGCAGGCCGCCAGTTCGGCCAGCTCGGCAAAACTCAGTTGGGGATCTGGAAACGGCAAGCGGCCCAGGGCCTCAGCGGCGGTCGGCAGCAGGTGGTACAGCTTGTGCTTGTGGCGGATCTTTACTCCGCATTTCTTGAGCAGCTCCAGCTCCCGGTAAAACGTCCGCAGGCCAATCCCAAGTTCTGAGAGGATCATTGATCGCGTTCGAGACGCACTCGCAACGAACCGAACGAGGCGATGCAGTCGAGCCGCTCGCTGGAGCGTGATGTGAACAGATGGTCGGCGTCTCAACGTGCCTTGATCGCTCATGTTCGCGCGGGTGCTTGTCAAACCTGTCCGGTTGTGAGGATCGAAACGATTTTAGCGATTCTCTCAAGTATTCCGTAACGAATGTCGATCCTTGACCAAAGCGGACGGACTGTACCCGTCGTGATGCGCATTGCGGGATGGTCGCATATCGGAATGATTGCGTTCAAGTCGGTTCACGGAAAACGTGAATGCGGTCCAGTGGGATGACGAATCGGTTTCCGGCGCAAATCTTTGACTGGAAACAGATTCGATAGGCTGCGTAACGACCAGCGTATGGTCTTGCCTCGTGGGAAAGGGGTGTCTGTTCCATGGCGAAGTGGAAGCCAACGCCGTCCCGGCGGTCCCTTAAACCGATGGCCGAGGGTCTCGAAGCACGAGAGCTTCTGGATGCGACTGGACGGCAACCCGTGCCGAAGGGAGTGCCGACCGGGCCTGCGACGGCGGTCGTCAGGGGGATGGATCCGGATGGCGCCCAGTGGACGATGCGACTGTTCGGGCCCGGGGCGCTCAACGTTGTCGGGGTCGACGGCGACGTGTTCACGCGTGCGACTGGTGACTTGCAAGAATCGATCAACACCATCACGGTCGCGGGTGCGATCACCACGCAGACGCGTCTGGTCGCCACGGTTTATCCCGATCCGACGACCCACAATGCCAAGGTGTTCTTCGAGAACCTGATCGTCACGCCCACGGGTGAGCTGGGTAAGATCGACCAGGGGCAGGTCAGCAACTTCCGGACCGTCCAGAACGGGATCCTCGCGGTGGACATGCCCAACTTCTATCTGGCGCATACCGACACGACGAAACCGAGTGTGGCATCGCAGATCCATACCAGTGCGATGTCGGCCGGTGAGATCTACATTCCGCAGGGAGTGATCAACCTCCGATTTGGCGGAGTCGACGTCGATTACACGCCGGCGGGCGGGACTCCGCTCAACCAGACCGGCCAGAGCAACGAGTTTCAGATCAGCCTCGGTTTACCGATCGTGCAGGGCACGAGTGTCATCGTCAACACAGTGAACAGCGACGCCGAGGCCAACTCGACCGCCGGCTCAGCTCCGTTCCAGGACTACGCGACCTTCCTGGTCACCGGGCGGCTCAACCTGTTCCAGGCCAATGAAATCGATGGAAACACCACGTCGGGACTGGTGCCGACTCAACTGGTGAACTCGCCTTCGAGCTCCGGGGATTCACCGGGAGGCACCTTCGTCATTTCCCAGGGTGGTGCGGCGACAGGGCAGATCGGTGACGTTCGCGTCGGCGGCAACGCCACGAACTTCACCACGCTCGTGACCGAAGATCCCCTCAACGTGGCTGCGTCCGAAGGGCAGCTCGACGCCAAGATCAGCAACTACTACATCGGCGGACAAACCCAGAACGTGCTCTTGATGGCCCCGTCCGGTTCCCGGAACATTGCGTTCGGGCTCGGCATGGATAACGTGACCATCAGCTCCCTTAGCATCGCATCCCTGCGTGCCAATCGCGATGCGCTCAACTCCACCGTCACGGTAAGTCGCTCGATCCAGAACCTCTTGATCGGCGGTGACGTTCAGAACACAAATGTGAACGTGGGTGAAGCCCAGAGCCTCTTCACGTTCGTGAACTTGCCCCCCACCAGCCTCTTCGCCTCCGGTAGCGGTGCCTTCTTCGGCCAGCCGCCGCCAACCGTGGCTAATCCGCAGCTCAATACGCTCACCGGCCAGATGGAGCCGACCGCGCAGAACGGCGGTACGACCCAGGTCCGGATCGCCGGAAGCGTGATCGACTCGGTCTTCTCGGCTTCGGTCCAGCCCGACCCGACCGGTTTGACCGGCAACGGGTACGGCACACCGCAAGATCTGATCCTGCCGCGCGGCGTCATCAACGCCAAGGTCGAAGGAAACATCAGCAACGCCAATAATTCGGCCGTGCAGCCGCAGAGCCAGGGCAGGGCGTTCTTCGCCAAGTCGGTCAAGCTGATCCACGGGCCGGTCATTCCGCCCACGGTGCCCTACCAGCCTTACGCGACGCCGACGAAGTACGACGTGGGTCAGGACGGCCTCAAGGGCTTGTTCAAGATTGATCACGTCCCGGCGATCCCGCGACATCACAAGGCGAAGAAGTAACAACGACGTGAATCGCCCGCGTAGAGCGAGGACTGCGTCACTTGCCCGGGCGGCCCCTCCGGCCGCCGATATCGCGTCGATACCAGGCGCCGGGGAACTTGACGGCACGCGCCGCCTCATAGGCGCGAGCCTGGGCTTCCGCGAGCGTTGCGCCGAGCGCGGTCACGTCGAGTACCCGGCCCCCGTCACTGACAACGCGGCCTTCGCGGCCGACGGCGGGGTCAGCGCGAAGGGCAGTGCCCGCGTGAAAGACCTTGACGTCCGGCATCCTGTCCGCGGCGTCGAGATTGGGAATCACGCAATCGCGCTCGTACGCTCCGGGGTAACCCTCCACAGCCATCACCACGGTCACGGCCGGCCGCGGGTCCCATTCCAGGGAAATGGAGTCGAGACGGTCGTCGACCGCGGCGTCGAGCAGATCGAACAAGTCCGTCTTGAGTCTCGCGAGCACGACTTGCGTTTCCGGATCGCCGAAGCGAACGTTGAATTCAAGCACCTTCGGGCCCTGATTCGTGAGCATCAGGCCGGCGTAAAGCACGCCGCGGAACGGACGGCGGGCCCGTTTGAGCGCGTGAATCGCCGGAACGAGGATCTCGCGCTCGACCTGCTCCATCACCTCCGAGGTGAGAGCCGTGTTGGGCGAGAAAGCCCCCATCCCGCCCGTGTTGGGCCCTTCATCGTGGTCAAACGCTCGTTTGTAATCCTGGGCAGATTCCAGCGGGATGATGGTGCGGCCGTCGGTGATTGCCAGGACGCTGACCTCCGTGCCGTCGAGCCGCTCCTCGATGATCAGCTTGTCTCCGGCCTGGCCGAAGATGCGCCGGATCATGATCTGGTCGATCGCCTCGAGCGACTGCCGAAGGTTGTCGCAGACGTAAACCCCCTTGCCCGCCGCCAAGCCGTCGGCCTTGAGAACCAGGCCAAGCGGGCGCCCCAGGACGAAATCACGCGCTTCGGCGGCCGTGTTGAAGATCCGCTTTTCGCCGCGCTCTTCGATCTCCACCTGCACGCCGGGCGAGAGCATCTCGCGCGGGTCCATGATCCGGTCGATTGCCTCGAGCGTCTCGCCGGCCGTGCGGCAGTGAAGAGTGTGCCGCAAGGTGGACCGGCCTCGCGACCGCACGATCAGCGCCACCTCGCGGGACCGGACGTAAAGCTCCGCGTCAGGCGCCGTACGGAATACGCGGTAGTCGGCCGTCGGGATCCCCGCCTGCCGCATCAGCTCCTTGGCGAAGACCTTGCTTCCCTCCAGCTCCGCCGCCTCCTTCCGCGGCCCGAAGATTCGCATGCCCTCGCGCTGAAAGATGTCGACAATTCCCTTGACGAGCGGCTCTTCCGGGCCGACCACCGTCAGACCCACGCCCTCTCGTTTGGCAAACTGAACCAGACCGCGGTGATCGCCCGGCTCGATCGAAACGTTCTGCGCGTCGATCGCCGTGCCCGCGTTGCCCGGCGCACAGAATACCGTGGTCACCTTTGGCGACTGCTTGAGCTTCCAGCAAATTGCGTGCTCGCGCCCTCCTTTGCCGACGACCAGGACTTTCAAGGCACAGGCCCCCATCCTCGGGAATCGTTCACAACAATCCGCACCCGGTCCACGCTAGCGACTGACATTCTACTATTCTATAAAGACACGGGACGCACTTTCGCGGAGCGAAAGGCGACTCTTAGCCACCCGGCGACAGACATTCCATTTTATAAAGACAGCCCGCCGCCGCACAGTCGGCTCTTTTCGCGAAGGTCTTCTTGACCACGTGCGAACCCTGTTCGAGAATCAAGAGTCCAGATCCTGCGGCCAATCCGGAGCCGGGTCAGGCTTCAGCTTGAGGTACTCCTTGCAAATGTGCTGCGCCGGGTGGAGGAATCAGTTGTGAAGAACGTCGCGATCGTCGGGGCCACGGGTGCCGTCGGAGAGCTTTTGACCCGCCTGCTCGAAGAACGCTCCTTTCCGGTGGCTTCAATTCAATTCCTGGCGTCAGCCAGAAGCATGGGCCGCTCGGTCATCTTTCGAGGCGAGCATCACGCGGTCCGCGAGCTCACCGCCGCGGCATTCGCCGGAGTCGACATCGTCCTGTCGAGCACTCCGGCAAGTGTGTCGCGAGAGTGGAGCCCGATCGCCGCTGCGGCCGGAGCAGTCGTGGTTGATAACTCGAGCGCGTTTCGCATGGAGCCCGACGTGCCGCTGGTGGTCCCCGAAGTCAACCCGGTTGACATCATGAAGCATCGGGGAATCATCGCCAATCCCAATTGCTCGACGATCCAGATGGTGGTCGCGCTCAAGCCGTTGCATGACTTCGCACGCGTACGGCGAATCGTCGTCAGCACGTACCAATCGGTCTCCGGCGCAGGCATGAAGGGAATGCGCGATCTGGAACAGCAGACGCAGGCCGCCGTGCAGAATGCCCCCATCCCGCCTCCGTCCAAATTCCAGCACCCCATCTTCGCCAACTGCATCCCTCAGGTCGACGACTTCCTGCCGAGCGGCTACACCAAGGAAGAAATGAAGATGGTGAACGAAACCCGCAAGATCATGGGCGACCCGTCAATCGACGTCAGCCCCACCTGCGTCCGCGTGCCGGTCAGGATCTCGCACAGCGAATCGATCTTGATCGAGACCGAACGGCCGATTTCACCCGAGGAGGCCCGCGAGATCTGGGCGCGGTCACCCGGTGTGACCGTCGTCGACGATCCCGCGCGCAACCGCTATCCACTCGCCGCTACCGCCGCCGGCAAGGACGATGTCTTCGTGGGCCGGATCCGCCGGGACTTGAGCAAGCCCAACACCTTGCTCTTCTGGTGCGTCAGCGACAACCTTCGCAAGGGGGCAGCCACCAACGCCGTGCAGATTGCCGAGCACCTCCTGGAGCTCGTGCCCGAGCAGGTCTGACCAACCGTCTGATTGACTGAAACCACCGCGCGATGCGGAACATCCAGCTCATTCTCGCCTACGACGGCACCGACTTCCACGGCTGGCAGCGCCAGCCCGGGTTCCGAACGATTCAAGAGGTTCTCGAGGAAGCACTGAAGCAATTGACCGGCGCACCAGCGTCCGTGACCGCCTGCAGTCGCACCGATCGCGGTGTGCACGCGCTGGCTCAATCCGTCCATTTCTTGACTATGTCGCAACACTCAACTGACACGATCGTGCGGGCCTTGAACGCTATGTTGCCGCCCGACGTTCGTGTGCTGGATGCCCGCGACCGGCCTCAGGCCTTTCACGCAACGCTCGATGCCAGGTCCAAACGCTACCGCTATGCGATCGACAACGGCCGGTTCGCCAGCCCCTTTGAGCTTCGCTATAGCTGGTATGTTCGTCGGACCCTCGACGTGGCCGCGATGACCGCGGCGGGCGCGGCGCTCCTGGGCAGACACGATTTCCATAGCTTCGAGACCGACTGGCCCAACCGCACCAGCAGTGTGCGCACAATCCTTGACCTGCACGTCGAACGCTCGGGCCCATCCGTCACCATCGAAGTCGAGGCCGACGGTTTCCTGTACAATATGGTCCGCTCGATCGCCGGAACGCTCGTGTGGGTTGGCTGCGGCAAGCGCCCACCCGAGTGGGTGGCGCACGTGCTCGCCGCTCTAAGCCGCACCGAAGCCGGCCCAACCGCGCCCCCGCAAGGCCTGTTCCTGGTGGCGATCCACTACGACAAGTAAATATAAGTTCCGTGTGATCTGCAACTGACAAGTCTCAATGCGAATCGTACACGTCATCACAAGACTCATCCTTGGGGGCGCTCAGGAGAATACCCTTCTGACCGTCGACGAGCTGCATCATCGTTATCATGATGAAGTGACCTTGATCACCGGCCCGGCCGAAGGGCCCGAAGGTGATCTCTTTGACGTCGCCGCTCGCCGCGAGCTCGCCGTCGAGGTGTTGCCCGAGCTGGTGCGTCCCATACGGCCCTGGCTGGACTGGAGGGCCTACTGCCGCTTGCGCTCTGCGTTCAGACGATTGAAGCCCGACGTTGTACACACCCACAGCTCGAAGGCGGGCATCGTGGGCCGGGCCGCCGCGTGGCACGAACGCGTGCCGGCGATTGTGCACACCATCCACGGGATGCCGTTCGGCCCGTTCGAGACACCGCTCAAGAACCGCCTGTACATCGCGGTTGAGAAGTGGGCCGCCGGCCGGGCGCACGCCATTGTGAGCGTGTGCGATGCCATGACCTCGCAGGCGCTTGCCGCAAGCGTGGGCCGGCCGGAACAGTTCATCACCGTGTATAGCGGGATGGACGCCGATGCCTTCCTCACGCCCCGCCGCTCGCGCGAGGAAGTCCGGTGCGAGCTGGGGCTGGCCGCTGACGACGTTGCGTTCGCCACTGTTGCTCGCCTCTTCGAGCTCAAGGGACACGACGACATCATCGCCGTTGCCCGCGAGGTTCTCGCTTCGAACCCGAACGTGAAGTTCGTCTGGATCGGCGACGGCATCCTCCGGAACCGGCTGACCGCCGAGCTCGAGCGGCTTGGCATCCGGCGATCGTTCATCCTTACTGGGCTGGTTCCGCCCGACCGCATTCCGGAGCTGTTGAACGCTGTCGACGCGGTGATCCACCCCAGCCTGCGCGAGGGCCTCGCGCGCGTTCTTCCCCAGGCGCTTCTGGTGGGACGCCCGGTGATCAGCTACGACATCGACGGCGCTCGCGAAGTTGTCATACCGGAAACAGGCGTCCTGCTCGAGCCCCGCGATCTGAGTGGGCTGAAACGGGCGATCCTTGATCTGGCCGCCAGTCCGTCGACCCGTGCCGCCATGGGCCAGGAAGGCCGCAGGCGATTTGCCGATCAGTTCCGGCACGAGACGATGGCCCGCGAGCTTCGCTCACTTTATGAGCGTCTCCTTGAGACCCACCCGGTGAACGTTCGGGTCTAGCGGCTCGTCGGCCGCGGGAGCTTCTCCTGCACGAACCACCGCGATCTGGAGCGTCTGGCTCTTGCCTTTGGTCAACACGAAGCCGTCAACCTCGTCCACGGGAGTCACCACCAGCCCGAAATGCTTGCGCATCACCGCGATTTCGCTGGGAAGCGCCACGGTGAGCACGGAGCGCCCGCCCTCGAGATGAGCATAGAAGCCATCGCGGTCGCGAGTGGTCGCGATCGGGTGGCCCAGTGCATAGATCACGCCGGGCTCTTGATACTCGAGCAAGACCGGCTCAATTCCCAGCGCCCTTGAATGGGCCGCCAGTTTCTCCCCGATGATCCGCGACGTGCGATATGGCTCCACGAGCGGCACCAGCCAGACGCTGCAACAAAACAAGATGGCCGCCCAGGTCCCGGCAACGAAGTACATAGCTCGCTCGGTCGACCCGCGCTGAAGCCACAACATGCCGACCAGCGCTGCGAGAGCGATGAGCAAGCCGACCACGAGCATCGGAAGTGCGAGAGCGCCCCGCACGAACACAGCGGCGGCCGAGAGCGCGACAGCGCCGGCAAGCCCGATACCAACCAGAAGCGCCAGTGCCAGCCGGCCCAGCGGCCTGCGTCTGATGTTGACTTCGTCCGAGGCGAGAGCGCCCACCAGCCACGACAAGAGCAAGGCACATGCTGCAAATGCGGGAAGATAATAGTGGATCAACTTCGTCTTGAAACACTCGAGCAAGATCAGCGGTCCGATCGCCCAGCCGATCAGGAATCCAAGAGCGGGATTCTTCTTTCTGTGCACCCACGCACCAAGGAGTGCGGCCGGGATAAATACCGACCAGGGATAAAAGACCAGCGTCGACACGACCGGGTAGTAGCCGGGAAAACCGCCATGAGCTTCCATGTCGGTCGAAACGCGATGCAGGATCTGCCGGCCGATCGCAAACCGAAGGAACTCGCCTCTCGAGGCAACGCTGATCGCCACGAACCAGGGGAGTGTGATGACCGCCAGTCCGATCAGGCCGTTTCGCCAGTACAGTCGTTTCCACGCCGCCGTGCGCCAACCGCAACACCAGGCCAAAATGAATGACGCAGCGACGAGTGCCGGCGCAACCGGGCCCTTGACGAGGATTCCGAGGCTCATGAACAACCAGAACAGGCCCGCCAGCGTGTGCGATGGGCGCTCACCGAGCTCCCAGAGGCAGAACTGGCATGCGAAGATGAGAAAGGCCAGGGTTGCGTCCGTGGTCGCCAGCTTCGACTCGGCAACCGCGATCGGCGCCGTGGCCAGGATCAACCCCGCCAGGCCGCCGTAGCAACCCAGCATTCTCCGGCCCAGTACTGTCACGCCAAGCACAGTGGCGGCTCCGGCGATCGATGAGATCAGGCGAATGCCAAAGGGATTGTCTCCGCCAATCGCCGTTCCCAGTCGCATCAGCCAGTAAATCAGCACGGGCTTATGGTAGCGCGGCTCGCCGTTGAAGGTCGGAAAGATCCAGTCGCTGCGCTCGCGCATTTCGCGCACGCAGACAGCGTACCGCGGCTCGTCGCGATCCCAGAGGCCGGTCTGAGCGTTGCCGGCCAGGTTGAGCACGAGTGCCAGAAGCGCATAGGATGCCGGCTCGAACCAGCTCCAGCGCAGCCTTGGACGGAACCAATTGTTCGACGTGCTCGCTTGAGCCGGCGTTTTCTCCTGCTCCAATGCATCCTCCTTGCAACGACCCTGCCGCCATCTTGGGGCAGGAAGATCCCGGCGAGCGCAGCGCGAAGCGCCGGCGCACGTGCCTGGGATCGCGTAATATAGTGTGTGTTCCCGATTTCGAGGAGAGCGAATTATGGCGGAAGGTCATCTTTCCGAGGCGGCGTGTTTGATCGAGCAGGGTGCCACCTACCGGCGGCGGGTCGGGTTGAAGCCCGTACAGGGCCATGGCGAGCCGATCTTCACGGGATTCAAGCCGGGTGCATTCGCCGTTTATTTCGGAGACGCCCCATTTTATCACTTCGACCTCGAAGGCCGCTGGCAACGGGCGTTTGTGGATGGCACGCACTATCGGAAATCGCTCGACGGTGGTGTCCAGTCCATCGATCGGGTTCGTGAAGGCCCGAATCTTGTGCTCAAGCGGAACACGTTGACACAAGCCGCCGCGAGCGAATTCGACGCGCAGATTCGCTCGATGGCGCTCGACTTGATCGCCGATCTAGACGCCGGCAAGCTCGGACGCGTCGAACCTTCCTCGCCCAAGGCAATCGCTCTGCCGTCAGACGAGCTGCGCGAGTTTCTCGCTCAGATCGCGCGCTGGGACGCCGCCGCCTGGTTCGCGCATCGCGGACGGTATTTCGAGACCTACGGCCCGATGCCATTCCTACCTCCGGAGTGCCTGAATGCGGTTGTCTTGCAGGCAACGCTCGGTCAGACCGACCAATTTGGGTCGGGGCGGGCTCCGGTCGTGGAGCCACGTCGACGTTCCCCGGATGAATTCCGTCAGCATGCTCGCGAGGTCGCAGCGTTGTGGGGCCGCAGGCTTCTGCAAAGTCGCGCCATTTTCCTCGCAGGAAGCGATGTGCTGCGGCTGCCGGAGTCTGATCTGAAGGAGCATCTGACTGCGATCGGCGAGGTCTTCCCAATCGAGGCTGCCGCGGCAAAACCGGGCCGTGATCGAGTGCCAAATGGGGGCGATCTCGCACCGCGATTCGATGGCGTCCATGTTTTTCTGGACAACTTTCGCCCGGGCGCTTCCGGAGGCGTTGCGTGGAACGCACTGGCTGCACTCGGCCTGGCGCGCGTGAGTGTCGGGGTCGCCTCGGGAGACGCCGTGGTGAGGCGGCTTTATCACCAGCAATGGGCTGACGAAGAATTACGCGACACGTTCGCGGATCTCAAGGCAGCCGGCCTCGGTGCCAGCATCTTGACGGTGGTCGGTGCGGGCGGGGTCGAGCATACCGAGTCGCATGCCGCTTCAACGGCCGCGCTCATCATGTCTCTCGATTTGCGCCCGGGCGATTTCGTTTTTCTGCTCGATGCAAATGAGCTGCGCGATCCCGACAAGGCTCCGGGGCTCTTATCGCCAGCCTCACCCGACGCTCAGCAAACAGAACAAGCGAAGCTCCAAGACGCACTCGCGCCCCTCAAGGCCCGCAAGGTGAAGGTGCTTCCTTATACCATCGACAAACAGGGGATTTGAAATGAACGAACTTCACCTGACCGAAGAGATCCTGGACAGGATGGTGCGAGCCGTGGAGAAAGTTCGAGAGCGTCTGCATCGGGCCGCCGCCGCCCTCGAAGCGGCTGGTATTCCGTATGCCGTTGTCGGGGGAAACGCTGTGGCGGCCTGGGTTGCGACTGTCGATGAAGCCGCAGTGCGAAACACTCAGGATGTTGACTTGCTCATCAGGCGTGCCGACCTCGAAGCGGTGAAAACCACGCTCGCGACGGCCGGCTTCACATTCCGGCATGTAAAAGGAATCGATATGTTCCTTGACGGTCCCGGCGCGAAGGCCCGGGACGCAGTCCATATTCTGTTTGCCGGCGAAAGAGTTCGCTCTGCCGATCCAATTCCCGCACCCGAGGTCACCGAGTCGACAATCGTCGGCGCCCACAACGTGGTCGCGTTCGAGTCGCTCGTGAGAATGAAGCTGACTTCATTTCGCGACAAGGATCGAACGCACCTCCGCGACATGATCGGCGTCGAATTGATTGACGAATCCTGGTTACTCAAGCTGCCGGCGGAGCTCGCGGCGAGACTGAAGGAACTTCTCGATCGCCCGGAGGGATGAGGCTGCAACGTCATCAGCGAGGACGGTCCCCTGGAGTCAAACCATGTTCAGGCTCTTCGCCCGGATGGAAGTGTAGGATCTGGGCTACTTTCACAAGCTAAGCCAAAGATGAAGTGTGGGACTGGCTGAATCCCTCCCAAAACCGGCTAAAAGCGGATCGGAATGGCCGTCCTTTCCAAAGTTGTGTGCCGCGAAGCGATAGGCACAACAAAACTTCACCTCGCTGCGCTGAGAACGTGGTGGTTCACGACGGAAGTGTCGATAATACCGGCGGACGACGGTCGGGCTGAAGCCAGGAGGGCTGCGAATATGGGTGATCCGCGTCAACGAATTGATGCAGGCTCGGCTGCAAGGAGTCATGCGGACCTCCCGGCGGTTGTCATTGTCTCTCCGGGTGCTCAGAACGACTACTACCACGGGTATACCACTCGCGTTGGCCGGGCGCTGAGCGGTCTGGGCTTCCGGGTCCTTTGTTGTGAGCTGGCTGACATTCCTCAAGGATCTCTCGATCTGTGCATTCTCAGCGGACTGAGCGAGATTCTCCGCGCAAACGGCGGAGTGTCGGTAATGCGGTCCCTTCGCGCGATTCGGAAGCGGGCCCAGGTCCTTCTGAGTTTGTCGGTCGAGCCGGTCACCTCGACTTGGTTCGCGAGAAACCTGCGCGCCAGCGAGCGCGTAGGCGCCGATGCAATCGTCGATTCAGGAGTTCTTCCGCAGAATGATCGCGCTCTCCGCAAGCGCCGGATGCCTTTTCACCACATCTTCGACGGGCTGCTAGCGGACGAAGCCGACTCACTGGGCGCCTCACCAGCCCTGTCGCTGAACGACCGGCCGCTGCCCTGGGCGCATCTCGGAATCAAGAATCAAGATCGGATCTGGCTAACCGATCTCCTCGTTTCGGAGTTCGACCCCGGTGGATTGGTCTACCTGAGCGACTCTGCGGCGCTGCTGGATCTCGGCTGCTCGCCCTGGAAGGGCAGCCAGGTCGAACACATTCTTTCTCTTACGAAATGCAATATATGGATTGGACAATCCAATGTCTTCTATTACGAATCGGCGCGATACCGCAGATCGGTTTCCGCCGGATGCGCCGCGATCAAAGTCATCGGCAACCTGGTTGAGGTTCCGGATGACGCACCGCTGGCCTATTCCCTGGTCCGCGAAGCAGACGTGATCGCCGCCCTCCGATCGAGCTGCTTTCCCCAGCGGGCCGAGCAGCTCCGGGCAGACTATCTGCGACGGCCGCGGCTCGAGGACGAGTTGTCGCGTTTGCTAGCCGCCCTGGGCGTGAGCGTCTCGTCTCAACGTGTTTGCTCGCCGGTCTACCCTGCTTCTGGCCAGGTTGCCAGCCTGGTAACGCGGCCCTCCAGCGGAAGTCGCGCGACTCAATCCATGAATAATTACGGTTAAATCCATGGACGATAATGGTATTTCGATTGTCATTCCAAACTGGAATCATGAAGTCTTCCTGGCCCGGTCGACGTCCTCGGCGGTCAGGGCAGCGCGCTTGCTCCGCGGTTCGGGCGTCCCGGTCGAGCTGCTCCTGGTCGACGACGCATCTCGCGATGGATCGCATGGGCTGCTGCGGCAGCTCGAGCTGCGTTACGCCGAGGAGCCATTGCGCGTGGTCATCCACGCGCGAAACACCGGCCCGGCCCAGACACGCAACACTGCACTGCTGGAGGCGCGTGGACGGTACATCTTCTTTCTTGATGCCGACAACGAAGTCGTGCCATCGAGCCTTCCCGTCCTCTATCGATCCCTTCGCCAGACGCGTGCTGCCGCTGTCTACGGCAACGTTTTGATCCGGCAGCCAGACCAGCACAGGGCGACCGGCGTGTACAGCAACGAGTGTGTACAGCCGAGCCTGTTCAAAGGGAATTACATAGACACCATGGCGCTGGTCGACCGGCGCCAATTGCTTGACCTCGGCGGCTTCCACGATGCTTTGCCCCACGAAGATTGGGAACTGTGGCAGCACGTGGTTGCCGAAGGTCGGCTCGTGGTCTTCGTCCCGGTCGTGGTCGGATTCTATTACGAACTGCCGCTCTCGAACCTTCGCCTGGCGCGCGACGGCGACGCAATACGGGCAAGGTCGCAACGGATTTTCGACCAGAGCGGTTTCCGCCAGCGCGCGGGTGAACGCGTACTTTCGTCGATATCACCCGGATGTTGGCGATCTGAGTACGACTTCCCCCGCGCTGGAAAATCACTCGTTCTGAACGAAAGGGTGCGATGGTTCCACAGACGTTGAAACCGGTCGCAACAGTCGATCTCGCGGCACGTCCCCTGCGGGCCTATCGCGACCTGCTCAAGGGCGTCGTCGCCGTGCGCCAGCTTTCTGCGCTCGACGCCTACATCGTGACGCTGCTCCTCGAGTTTCTCCCCGGTCCGCTTGCTCTGACCGACTTGACCGCGCGCCGGCCGAGGTCTCGTGTCTGGCGCTGGCTCATGAGCGCGTCGCTCGCGTGCTGACATGGCTAGGTCCAGATCCGACCGAATCCTCTTGTCTCGCCTGTGCTCTTGCGCTCGGACAGCACGATCAAGGTCGGGCTCACTGGGAGGTCTTGCCGGAACTGCGATCCGCCTTGCGACTGCTGGAGCGTACGCCGGGGGAAACTTCTCTCCGGCACGTCGTGGTGATCGCCGCAGACCGACAAGACGCGGTCTCGGAAGCCGGTCAACTGGCTCTGGAGATCCTGGACATAAACAGGGCGGCCATCGTGATCGCCCTCGGCCTGGGGAGGATCGGCGAGTGCCGGCAGTTGGCCGCATTGACCTCCACGTTCCCGCCGGATTCTCCATGGGCCATGACTCTTGCAAGAGAGTTGCGTGGTATGGCCCAGAATTGCTCTCTTGGATTGGTTTACGATCGGTCGCACGAACAGTTGACGACGACGCTCGAGCGCATCGAGACTCTCTTTGTTACAAATTACGATTATCTCGACCTGCTGAAGGAAGTGTGCGAGCTTCGTGCCAGCAGCACACGCGGGCGAACGCCCGAGGCGAGCCCGCCTTTCCCGGAACCGATCGCCCGCGGCACGAGCGCCGCGATGGATCGGCTGCTGGCCGAGCTCGAGCAAGAGCGAACGCGACCCCTCTTCAAGGCCATTCCGCTCCAGGCGGGCAGGAGGATGGCCAGGTTCGCGCGCAGGCACCGCGGGTGGCTCGCTCCTCGGAACAGTCTCAGAGAGCGACTTGGCAAGTCACTCATGAATCTGCACCGCGATTTTCGAGCCCGAGCCACGTCACTCAGCCAGACCTCTGAGTTTTGAACGAAGACACCCGAATCACTCTTCCGAAAGGCATGACGGCGAACGAGATCTCGTGGAGGTAATGGACGATGTCGAGTGTTACCAGATGCGATTCATGTCCCACTCGTCCGACGACGATGGGACGGCTCAGGGCCAGGGTTGGACATGTCCTGCGGTCGCGCATCAGGCCGCGATCTCTCGCGGAAGCCACGCAAGACCCGGCGCCCCTCAAACCGATCGTCCCGCGAATGTGCACGGTGCGTGACGACGAGCTTCCTCTGCTCGAGGCGCTCGTGAAGGAGTCAAACCAGCTCCCTGGTCCGATTATCGAAATCGGGACGTTGCTGGGCGTAAGCACGACCCATATGGCGCTCTGGAAAGATCCAGAGAAGAAGATCATCACCGTCGACTTGTTCTACTGGAATCCCTGGGGACTCACACGAGAGCAGCATCGCGACATCACGACGCAGATGCTCTACTACCTCACGCGGACGAACCACGTCGAGCTGGTGGTCTCTTGCAAGAACGCCTTTTACGACGCCTATCGCGGTGAACCTCCGGCGCTCGTTTTCCTCGACGCGATTCACGACTATCCCGAGACGGCAAGAGATATTGCATGGGCCCGAAGCGCGGGTGCTCAGATCATCAGCGGGCACGATTACTCGACTGACTTTCCCGGCGTCATCGAGGCGGTCGAACAAGCCGGAGGGCCCGCGCAGCTTGTGGGGTCAGTCTGGCGGCTTTGACAATGGAGGATCTCATGCCACGAGAGAAAGATGGCTTCGACGTATCGGTTGTGATCACCGCCCACCGGGAGGGTCGCCTGCCGCACCGAACGCTCCGCAGCGTGCGCCGATCGATCGCCTTCGCCGAAGCCCATGGCGCGAGCTCCGAGATCGTCGTCGTGCTCGATCGACCGGACGCGACGACGAGATCCTTCTTCGAACAACAGCGCGAGCTGCGGCTCTACGAGGTCGACTTCGGCGACACGGGCCCATCCCGCAACTTCGGCGTCAAACAAGCGAGAGGCCGGTACATCAGTTTCCTCGACGCTGACGACCTGATGAGTCGACCCTGGATCGCAAAGTCCCTGGAAGCGGCGGAATTGGCCGATCATCCCGCGGTCTGGAGCCCGCAGCTCACCGTGATATTTGAGAACGAAAGCGTCGTATGGCAGCACATCGCTTCGAGCGATCCAGATTTCCGGCCTGAGCGACTCATCGACGTTTGCCATTGGCTTCCAGCAATGCTGATCCCCCGCGAGATCGCACTGCAGGTCCCGTTCAAAGAGTGTATTCCCACTTCGGGTTTCGGCTCTGAAGACTGGCACTGGCACTGCGAGCTGCTCGCCGCCGGCGTGGCCATCGAGGTGGTCGATGGCTCCTCTTTCTTCTATCGCCGCCGCAACAGCTCGCGCTCGGAGTTTCATATCCAGCACCACGCGGTGTATCGGCCCACACGGCTTTTCGACTTCGCGGGATTGGAGCGATTGGGTGTCGACCTCCAGTCCCCGGCGGCTGATTCCGACTCATTGAGCGGTTATGCGATAGAGAATGAATCGTCGCCTTCGTCTGCTCGTTCCATCCGCAACGTCTTCTACAGTCGCTACCTGCAGCCTCATCTGCCAGAACAAATTGATCGCGCACTGGAACGGCTGTGCTGCGACACACTTCAACGTGGCACAGTTGATTTCGTGCGGTCGCTCTGGCGAGCGTCCAAGCAATCCGCCAAGAAAGTGGCCCGGCCTATTTCCCGACCAGCGAAGCGGATGGCGAAGGCGATCCTGCCAGCGACGGTCTGGAACACGTTAAAATCCATATATCATAAAAGAGCATATACTAGCGATTCAGAGATGGCTCAGGGAACCCGGTTGCCTGCGTGGCTGCTCGATGACTGGAAGGAGATCCACGCGATCGAGCCGATGCTATTCCCTTCAAGTGAACAGCTCGCGCCACCCGTCTGAGCCTTGAGGTTCAAGAATCGCCCGCCGGGGAGGCCTACCTCGACGCATGCCGCCGGCTCGGCGCCACCTGGCCCAGCCATGTCTTCCTGGTTCCCTGGCTCACCACGGGAGGATCCGATCGCACCGCTCTGAATTACATTCACGCGATCCATGAGCACGGGTTGGCCCGCCGCATCGTCGTCCTGGCGACCGAGGATGCGGAATCACCCTGGGCCAGGCGCCTGCCTCCCGGCGTGACATTCTTGCCGATCGGGCAGCTCTACCGTCACCTGGCGCCGGCCGAGCGCAAGCGTCTGCTTGTGCGATTGCTGCTTCAGATGGCGCCGCGGGTGATTCACAACGTGAACTCCTGGCTCGGCTATGAGACGTTCCTGACGCACGGCAAGGCCCTCGCCCAGGTCTCGCATCTCCTGGGTCACATCTTCTGCTGCGATACGACGCCAGAAGGTCGCCGCGTCGGCTATCCGGTGGAGCACATCCCGCAGTGCTTCGACACTCTCTCAGCCGTTATTAGCGACAATCGAACGATGCTCGACGAGATCCAGGAAATCTATCACCTCGACCCCGGGCGGTTGATCACACATTATCAGCCGGTCGCAATCGAGGCGCCGAGGCCGCCACGCATTGCCAGCTCGAAAGGACCGCTCAAGATTCTCTGGGCTGGCCGGCTCGATCGACAGAAACGAGTCGACGTGCTGAATGCAGTTGCCCAAGCCTGCGCCAACGATGCCTTTGAAATCCACGCCTATGGAAGCCACGTGCTCGATTTTGATGGTCCCAAGCCGCACGGGCCTCAACTGACTTTCCATGGTCCATTCGACGGCTTCGATCGATTGCCGGTGGATGACTTCGATGTTTTCCTGTACACATCCCAGTGGGACGGCCTTCCCAATGTCCTTCATGAAGCAATGGCGCAAGGCCTGTTGGTGGTGGCCTCGAGCGCCGGCGGCGTCAAGGAGCTGATCCAAACGGGTGAAACCGGCTACTTGATCGAGCCATTCGATGACGTGAGCGGATTCGTGGCCGCCCTGCGCTCGATCGACGCCGACCGAGCCGGGGCCGCCCGGCTGGTGCAGCAAGGCTACCGCCGTTTACTCGAACAACACTCACAAGAACGGTTCCTGCGACAGATTCGCGAGACGCCTGGTTATCGAGCAGTTCCCGCCCTGCTTGACGCCACAGCGGCCTGATCGTTCGTCCCGAACGTCATTCTGCGCGGGGACTCAATCTCGCGTCACGTATCATACCGCCGCTTCCGCCGTCCGCCCACGAAACTATCGAAAACCAGGTTCCCGATATCGTCCGTCGAGCAATAAGCCGCCACACCGCGCGACACCCGCGCCATTTCTTCCACGAAATTCACCAGCCCGAGATAGAAATAATCTTCAATCAGCGCAAAGCTCGAGACACGAATGCCTGCATTCGCGCAGTTCTTCACTTCGCCCAAGGTGTGCTTGGCCGTTTTCTCAGCGGGCGGGTAAATCAAGACGACTTCCCGCCCTTCGATATGCGCGGTCGGCTCGCCATCGGTGATGACGATGATTTGCTTGTTCGTCGCGGGCTGTCGGGACAGCACGCTTCGCGCCAGACGAAGGCCCGCGTGAATGTTGGTGAAATGCTGGGGAGTTCGGCCCGGCGGGTGGTCGAGGTCGACGCGCAGGTGCACGCGGCTGTCAAAGATGCTCACCGGCTTGGGCGCCGAGCTCAAGAGCTGCCGCTCATTCATCATGCTGGCGAACGTGTAGAAACCGATCATCTGCAGCGAGTCTTGCGGGTACCGGGCTCGCACCATCGCCTGGAGCGCGAGCGCCACTTTCTTGGTCGTGTAATACTTTCCGTAACGGCCCATCGAGCCGCTCATGTCAATCAAGACCACGGTCGCGCACCGGGTTTGATACTCGGTTTCGTGCACGACGTAGTCATCCGAGCTCAGCTTGATCGGCACGCCGCCGCCCTGGCGCACATAGGCGTTTTTCAAGGTCTCGTGCAGATTCAGATTGGCCAGCGAATCGCCGTAGACGTAAGGCCGCGTGTCTTCGAGTACGATGCTTCCCTCGCCCTTCTCGGCCGTATCGTGTTTGCCGAGGGAGTCTCGGCGAAACGTTTGGAAAAGGTCTTCGAGCGCCTTGTCCTGAATCCTGCGCACGCCCCGAGGCGTCACGCTCCATCGGCCCTCGCGGTCTTTCTCGATCAGGCCCTCTTTCTGGATCAGATCGATGATCTCGGGAATCTCGTCTTCGAGATCGTCCATATTCTGCAAGATCGTGTCGCCGTGCCGCATGAGAAACTCGGCGAGCTGGTCGAAGACCCGATCCGCCGATTGCGGCAGAAACTGCTGCGAGCCGTCCCACTTCGAATACTCGAAAATCGCCATTGCTTCAGCGCCTGTAGGATGTGCCGCCGGATTTCGCCTGCTTGTTGATCTTGTTGTGCACGTGCAGGCCCTCGAGAAGAAACTCGGCCGCGCTCGCCGCCGCCGCCGCACGCAGGTCGCCGTCGCTTCCCGGCGATACCCAGCCCGCCGAGAGCTCCTCGGCCCGTTTGCGCAGGCCTGGGACCTTGGCCACTCGCTCGAGCACCGCAGCCGTGGCAAGCCCGTCCCCCAGCTCGACGCTTTGGCCACTCTCGAAGTGGTCGACAACCCCGCGGAGCTCGCGCAGATCAACGTGAGCTGTCGAGATGTTCTTGATCGCCTCGTCAATGATGCGCCCGATCAGCTTGTCTTCGTGCCCTTCTTCCTCGGTCATCGTCAGCTCGAGCTTGCCACGGGAGCTCGGCACGGCAAACGTCAGGTCCGACGGCCTGGGCACGATCCATCGTTCCTGGTGAACGATCGCTCGCCGCTCGGCGTTGGAGACAATGTTCTCCAGGTTGGCAATCGACATGCGAACTGAAACACCCGACTGCTGGTTGACGTGCGGCGATGCGCGAGCCAGCCGCGCAACTTCTTCGACCAGCTCTTTCATGAAAGGAGGAACAAACATCTTCGCCGCGCCAGGCACCGCGCGATCGAGCCACGCGTTCTGGTCGCTGATCGCGATCCCGATCTCGCGCGAGAGCGGGTAATGCGTGCGAATGACCGATCCGATCCGGTCTTTGAGTGGCGTGACGATCCGGCCGCGGTTGGTGTAGTCTTCGGGGTTGGCCGAGAAGACCATGCACAGATCCAGATCCAGACGCACGGGATACCCGCGAATCTGAACGTCGCGCTCTTCGAGCACGTTGAAGAGGCCGACCTGAATCTTGGGTGCCAGATCAGGAAGCTCGTTGATGCAGAAGATTCCCCGATTCGCCCTGGGAATCAAGCCGAAGTGCATGGTCAGCTCGCTCGAGAGATAGCGGCCCTCGGCGTGCTTGATCATGTCGACCTCACCGATCAAGTCGGCAATCGTCACATCCGGCGTGGCCAGCTTTTCGTGATAGCGGTCGCTCCGGCCGATCCACTCGATCGGCGTGGCATCGCCCTGCGAGGCGATCAAGTCGCGGGCATGCTTCGAAACGGGTGCGAACGGGTTATCGTGGATCTCCGAGCCGGCCACGATCGGGATCGCGTCGTCCAGCAATCGCACGAGCTCGCGCAGCATGCGCGTCTTGGCCTGGCCGCGCAGACCCAGAAAGAGGATGTCGTGCTTGGAAAGGATCGCATTCTGTACCTGGGGAACGACGGTCTCGTCGTAGCCCAGGATTCCGGGAAAAAGCGGCTCGCCGGAAGGGAGCATGGCGATCAGGTTGCGCCGCATCTCGTCCTTGACCGACTGAATCCGATAACCGCTTGCTGCCAGCTCACCGAGCGTCCGGGGCCGATCCACACTCATTAAAAACCCTGCCTATCGCTCAATAATCAAACAACCGGCTCACACTCTCACGACGGTGGATCGAAAGGATCGCCTGCGCGAAGAGCCTCGCCACCGAGACGATCTTGCAACATTTGGGAAGCGGCTCGAAGCGGTACTCGATCGTGTCCGTAAGCACCAGCTCCTTGATCGGGCTCGCCTCGATCTTTTCGGCCGAGCCGCGCGAGAAAACGCCGTGCGATACACAGGCATAGATGTCCTTGGCACCTCGCTTCTTGCAGCCGTTGGCCATCTCGATCAGGGTACCTCCCGTGATGGTGAAGTCGTCCACGATCAACACGTTCTTCCCCTCGACCTGGCCCACGATCGTGAGCATCTCGGCCTTCTCGTCGTGGCCCTTGCGCGTCTTGTTCCCGAAAACCACCGGCGCGTGCATCATCTCGCCGAACTTGTACGCCTGCTTGCCGAACCCGACGTCCGGGGCGGCCACCACCAGGTCGGGTATTTCCTTGGAGCGAAAGTAATCGACCAGAACCGGCATCGCATACAGGTGATCAACCGGAATCTTGAAGAATCCCTGAATCTGCGGGCTGTGCAGATCCATCGTCAGCACCCGGTCGGCCCCGGCAGCCTCGATGCAGTCTGCGCACACCCGCGCCCGGATCGACACCCGCGGCTCGTCTTTCTTATCCCCCTTGGCATAAGAGAAATACGGAATGACGGCGGTCACCTGGGTGGCGCTTGCGCGTTTGAAGGCGTCGATCCAGAAGAGCAGCTCGACAAAATTGTCGTTGACCGGGAAATCGGTCCCCTGCACGATGAAAACGTCGCGCCCGCGCACGTTTTCGAGCACGCGCACAAAGACGTTCCCTTCGCTGAATACATGCACTTCCGAGCTCGCGAGATCCATCCGGAGATACTCGCAGATTGTGCGCCCGAGCGACTGTCCGGAGCTGCCTGCGAAGACTTTCAGCTCGCCGTACGGATCCGTCTTCTTCGAGGATTCTTCGCTCAGGATCAGCGATTTATCTTTGCCCACGGTTGTCGCTCCGCCTTCCCGATCGTTCGGAAGCCGCCAACCCTAGCGGACCACGCTCTGGCGTCACACCACGCGCCTTGACACGGGCGCGATCGCTCATCCTGAATTGGGACTTTCATTCTATCGTGCGGAAATCAAAACTGCCAGGTGCGGTGAAGCCGTCTTCCGCCACCAGTTGCGTACGTCGCTCGACCTATCCTCGCCGGCGGGATCGCATGCCGACCGAAAAAGGCATGCCGAATGTCCGCCGGTCGTTTACAATACCCAATAGTGGAATTTCCGGCGCCGACGTGGCACCGGATCAATCGCCCCACCATCGCGAGGCCACCGGCATGCACGCCATCCGATTCCTGACTCGCTGCCTCTCGACTGCTATTGCTGTCTTTCTTCTTGTCTCTGCCGTGCTTCTTGTCCGTTACCATTTCAACAGAGCCAACACGCCCCACGATGTCGGTAGTCTCTGGACCCCTCCCCCGATGGAATTGGCCTCATATAGCCAAGCCGGCCCGTTGAGCTTGAAGGGAGGCATCGCCTGGATCAATTCCGGTCCGATCTCCCTCGCCGAGCTGCGCGGCAAGATCGTGCTGCTTGATTTCTGGACTTTCTGCTGCATCAACTGCCACCACGTTCTTCCCGACCTCGCCAAGCTTGAAGCGAAGTACAAGGACGAGCTTGTGGTGATCGGCGTGCACACTGCCAAGTTCGACGCCGAGAAGGATACCGAGAATATCCGCCGCAAGGTCGCCGAATACCGGATCAAGCATCCCGTCGTCAATGACGCCAACATGGCGATCTGGAAGCGATTCGAGGTCAATAGCTGGCCGACCCTCGTCTTGATCGATGCCAACGGTCACTACGCCGGCCGCGCCAGCGGCGAGGGAAACTACGACACGGTCGACCGGGCAATCGGCGAGCTCGTGGAACAGCACAAGGCCAAGGGCGAGCTCAACCTCACGCCGCTCAGTTTCACCCCGGAGATGGAGCGCCCCACCAATGGCCCGCTGCTCTATCCCGGCAAGATTGTGGCTGACGCCACCGGCAAGCACCTGTTCATTGCCGACACCGGCCATAACCGCATCATCCAGACCGACCTGGATGGCTCCAACCCGGTTACGATCGGCAGCGGCGAAGAGGGCTTTGACGACGGCGATTTCAAGAAGGCGTCGTTCAGCCGCCCGCAGGGAATGTACCTGAGTGAGGATACGCTCTTCGTCGCCGACACCGAAAACCACGCCATTCGCGCGATCGACTTGAAAGCGGGGAACGTCTCGACGATCGCTGGCACCGGCAGCCAGGGCATGCGAGTCTTCCCGGCGGGGTCTTCCGGACCGGCGAAGACAACCCCTCTTTGCAGCCCGTGGGATGTCATTCAGATTCCGGGAGACAAAGCACTCTACATCGCCATGGCCGGTCCTCACCAGATCTGGAAGCTCGACATCCCCGGAGGTGTGGTGGGCGTCTTCGCCGGATCAGGTCGCGAAGACATCGTCGACGGCCCGGCGGCCACGGCCAACTTCGCCCAGCCCAGCGGGCTGGCGACCGACGGCGAAAACCTGTTCGTCGCCGACTCCGAAGTCTCGGGCGTCCGGGTGCTCACCGGAATGCAAAACCCTCGCGGGCCGACAGTTCGCACGATCGTCGGCGAAGGTCTATTCGCATTCGACGACATCGACGGCAAGGGCGGTACCGTCCGGCTCCAGCACTGCCTGGGGCTGGCCTTCGGTGCCGACCATCTCTATATCGCCGATACCTACAACAACAAGATCAAGATCTGCGAGCCCAGAAACCGCACCGTCAGGACCTTGGTCGGCACCCGGAAGGCCGGCGACGGCGAAAACCCACCCCATTTTTATCAGCCTGGAGGCTTGAGCGTAGCCGGCTCCAAGCTCTACGTTGCCGATACCAACAATCACAAGATCAAGATCGTCGACCTGAAGACCAAGGCCGTCACGACGCTCGCGCTCGATGGTCTGTCGCCCCCGCAACTCGCCGCCCGGCCACCGACTTTTCCCAACGCCACCACGATCAGCGTGCCGGCGGTCGAGGCTCGCGCCAGCAAAGTCGATCACACTCGCAGTGACGGTCCCACTCGCCAAAGGCTACAAGCTCAACGAGGAGGCGCCCTTGGCCTACCTGGTCGAAACTCCGGAGAAGGAGGGGATCCTCGCGGCGGACGTCTCGCCCTCAGGCGGCAAGGTGAATCCGCCCAAGACCGAGTTCAAGATCACCGTCCCCCTGGCCAAGGTTCCCGACCCCGGCGACAAGCTCGATCTGAAGCTCTCACTCAAGACATTGGTGTGTAGCGAGCCATCGAGCCTCTGCCGCATTCGCAGCCTCATCTGGAACGTGCCGATCTCCTTCAGCGCCAGCGGATCGTCCGAGACGATTCACTTGACCGAAAATGAGAAGTAAGGAGTCTTCAGGAACCGAACGCGCGGGCGACCGCGTGCACAAACTCCTCACGCCAGATTGCTTCGTCTTGGCCACCAACCCGTGAGCGGAATGCGGGTGCGCCCACCTGCTCGACTGCAGCGTATGGACCTTCGTCGAACCGTGTCGCCGTTTGTGCCACGCCAGCACGGCGGTACCAAGAGCAATCCAAGTCGCAAAGTTCGTCGTTCATTTGACTCCCAAGCTGCCCGTTGCCAGCACAGTGTGCCGGATCGCGGCGCGGCGCGATCATCTCGTCCTGGTGACCGCGTTCAACTGAAGAAGGACGATTGAGCGGTTGATTTCTTGGAGCAAGCGGTGGAAATTCTTGGGACGGCGATGACATGAGAGGGCGTAAGTCATTCACAATGAGGACGCTAGAATGCAACGGCGCGAATTCTTCACCGCGATGTTGTGCAGCCTGGCGCTTTCGCGATCGCGATCCGCGAAAGCCCAGGGAGCGGCACCAGACGTGTACCTCGAGCGTTTGGAGCACGAGACGCCGCACAAAGGCAAGGTATTGCTGGCAGTACAGGCTCACTCCGACGACATTCCGCTGTTCGCGGCCGGGACCGTCGCCAAGCTCGTGAGCGAGGGCTACACCGGCTACCTGCTTCGTGCGACCAATGACGACATGGGCGACGCACGAGAGCTCGGGACGACCGGCACAGTCGGCCAGAACGTGCTCGGCAACGAGCGCGACAACGACGAGGTCGCGCGAGTTCTCGGGCTCAAGCGCGTCTTCAACTTCAATTACGGGAACCACCGGATGGGCGATGTCTCGCAGAATGAGCTGCAGTGCCGGCTGATCTTTCTCATCCGCCTGCTCAAAGTGGATACCGTCATCTGCTGGGATCCCTGGGCGCACGACGAGGAGAATCCCGATCATTACGCAATCGCTCGCGGAGTGGAAGCATCGTGCTGGATGGCGGGCCGTGATCACGATTACGCCGAGCAATTCGCGGCGGGATTGAAACCGCACGCCGTCCGCGAGAAGTATTATTACGCCCGACGCCCGGAGATCACCCGCGTGGTGGATATCAGCTCGTTCGTTGATCGGAAGGTCGAGGCAAACCGCGCCAATCAAGCGAAGGGTCCCGGTGGTCGTCACGGATCGCGGCTCCGCGCCGAGCTCGCGAAAAAACAGCAGCGATTGCCCCTTTTGGGCGACGACGATGTAACCGCCGACCGCAATTACATCAAGGAATTCCTGCTGGCCCGCAACCGCGAGCTGGGACGGAAATACGGAGTGGAGTATGCCGAAGCATTTCACTACATCGGCCCCGCGCCACCGTCGCCCGTTGAAGACTACGTTGGAAAAAATGTCGTTCCGCTTGGCAAGTGACGATGCTTCGGGACACGGGCAGTACAGGACTTGGCTGGAAACGCAACGCTTGCCAATCCGTCGCGGCACACCTACGATGGCCTGTGGCTTTGCGGGACGCCGGGGCTTGGCAGAGATAGAGCCAGCCCACCATCGATGTTCAACTTTTGCAAGAGGCCCAGTTCGATCATGAAATCCATTCGTGCGTGGTTGATCTCTGTATCGGCAGCCGGGCTGTGTGCCTCGGTTCTCGCGCAAGCTCCGCCCGCGGGAGGTCCGCCCGCGCGCGAGCGACAACGCGCAGGAGCGCAGCCGGGCGCGGCCCCCGCAGCGAAGGAATCGAGTGGCGAGGTCAAGGCCGTGACCCAAGCGATTCTGGATGAAATCGACAAGCACTCAGAGCTGATGACCAACATCGAATATCTCTGCGACATGATCGGTCCGAGGTTGACCGGCTCGCCAAATCTGACGAAAGCCAACGATTGGACGAAGAGGAAGTTCGAACAGTACGGATTATCGAACGCGCACCTCGAACCCTGGACGATCGACCGAGCCTGGATTCGCGGCGACGCCAAGGGTCGCGTGGTTGTGCCGGTGGAGCAGCGGATTCTCCTAGAATCGGCCGGTTGGAGCCCGTCGACCGATGGTCCCAAGCGCGGGCCGGTCGTCCATGTGAAGGCCCAGTCAGCCGACGAGCTCGCCGCTTACAAGGGCAAGATCAAGGGAGCGTGGGTGCTGCTCTCCGAGGTGTCAGTCCAGCCGTCGCCCAAGCAGGGCAAGGCCAACCTCGAAGGCGACATGAAAAAGCGAATTCGCGAATACGTGCGCGGCCGTAGCTTCCGGCCCCAGCTTCGGAAGTTCCTGATTGACGAAGGAGCCGCCGGGCTCTTGATCGACTCGAACAAGGAGCACGGCCTGATCAACATGACGGGGGCGTCAGCCAAGTTTGCGCAGGCGGAGCTTCCCGAAGCGTTCTTGACCACCGAATCGTACGGCCTCATCTGGCGGCTTCTCAAGCGCGGGCCGGTGGAGGTCGAGATCGACTTGCAAAACACGTTCAGCAAGGGAGAAGTCGAGGTTTACAATACCGTGGCAGAGATTCCAGGATCCGACAAGGCCGACGAGGTGGTGATCATCGGCGGGCACATCGATAGCTGGGACCTGGGAACCGGCGCCACCGACAATGGCACGGGCATCATGGCGGTGCTCGAGGCCGCCCGGGCCTTGAAGGCGGTCGGCGCCAAGCCGAAGCGCACGATCCGCTGCGTCCTCTTCTCGGGGGAGGAAGAGGGATTGCACGGCTCGCGAGCCTACGTGAAAGCGCACGAAAAGGAGATGTCCAAGATCTGCGGCGTGCTGATCCACGACATGGGAACCGGCCGGGTCAAGAGCATCGGGCTGCAAGGCCGCTTTGACTTGCGCGAAGTCATGGAGCAGGTCGTCGATCCGTTCAAGGAGGCCGTCAACCTCGAGGAGCTCAGCATGCGCACCATGATGGGAACCGACCACATGTCGTTTCTTCCGCATGGCGTCCCGGCATTCGCGGTCGTACAGGACGAAGCCGAGTATCGGAAAACACACCACACGGAGAGCGACACGGTCGACAAGGTTTATCCGGATGAGGTGAACCAGGGGGCCAAAGTGCTTGCGGGGTGGGCGTACGGAGTGGCCATGCTCCCGGAGATCTTGCCCCGAAGTCCCAAGACACCCGAGCCCTCGATGTTCGACGCCCCCGAATTCCAGCAGCGGCGCGACCAGAAGCCGCAGTCCGAAGAGCCCAAGCAAGAGAAGACCAAAGCCCGCGAAGCGGCCGGGCAGTGAGCCCGCTGGTTCAATCGACTCACTTTTCAGCACGGGATTCCCGGTGATTGTTTTCTGCCGGTATCCTGCTTTTTCACCCATGGGAGCCTTTCAACATGCGATCCTTCCTTTCTCAGGCCACTGCAGTCGTCGTTCTTTTTCTCGGATTCGGCGGATTTGCCGCGGCCGATGATTTCGCCGTCGACGTCGCGCACTCGAGCGTCAGCTTCAAGATCGAGCACATGGGTCTGAGCTATGTTCACGGCCGCTTCAATAGCTTTTCCGGCACGTTGAAGATCGATTCAGCCGACCCGGCCAAGAGCTCGTTCGACTTCGCGATCAAGACCCAGAGCGTGGACACGAACAATCAAGGCAGAGACACCCATCTGCGGAGCCCGGATTTCTTCAACGCCAAGCAGTTTGCGTCCATCACGTTCAAAAGCAGCGCTGTCAAGCCGGCTGCCGACGGCGGCTACGAGGTGACCGGCGATCTGACGCTGCACGGGGAAACCAAGCCGATCACGCTCACTCTCAAAGGCGGCAAAACCATCAACGATCCCCGCGCCGGTACGAAAATCGGGTTTTACGGAGACTTCACGATCAACCGAACCGATTTCGGCATCGCCAAGACCATGAAGATGCTCGGCGACGAAGTTCAGGTCTCGGTCGGGCTCGAAGCGACGAAGAAGAGATAATACCGCTTTGATCCGATCAATCGCGGAGCCGGATCATGCCTGATCCGCTTTCGATCTTGTCGGCCATCGGCGCCGCACTGGCGGCTTCGGCGGTGATGCTCGTCCTCTTCGGCTGGCGCGGCCGAAAGACTGGCACCGCCGGAGTCGACATCGGCTGGGTGGTGGGGCCAGCCGCGGGTTCCCTGCTCGGCTGCTGTCTGTTGGGCAAAGTGCCGCACTGGCGGCTGGTCGAAGATCTGGACCGTCTGCTCCTCGTGGTGCTACCTGCGGCCGTCTTGGTTGAGCTGGTCGGGGCGTTCCACCGTGTGCCGCGGCCGCTGGTCTGGGTTCTACGCGCCGCTCTCGCCGCGTGTGTCGCTCCGATTCTGCTGCACGGCACCAGTTACATCACCGACCAGGCCGGTCCCGGCACCGCCGATTGGTCGACCGCCCAGGCGTTGCAGATCCTGGGTGGCCTCGCGGCGGCGCTGATCGCGGTGTCGGCTCTGTTGAACTTGTTGTCGGCGAGGGTAGGGGGGGTATCACCGGCGATTTGTCTCGCGATCTCGTGCGCCGGCGCCGGTCTGGCCATCATGATTTCTGGGTACCTGAGTGGCGGCCAGGCGACGCTGGCGCTTGCGGGCGCGGTTGCTGGATTGATCGCTACGACACTCACGCTCCGGTGGTCATCGCGCGGCGCTCGCCCACTCGGCACGGCGATCGTGCTGTTCTACTCACTAGTCGTCGCCGGCCGATTCTTCGGTGAGCTGAGCTCGACGCATGCCATCGTTCTGTTCGCGAGCCCGCTCGTCGCCTGGCTACCCGAGCTGCCGCCGTGCGCCGGCTCCCCCGCTGGGCGCGCGAGCTGACGCGGGTGCTGCTGGTGGGGCTTGTCGTCACGGCGGTGGTCGTGGACGAAATGAGAATGTTCGTCGCGAACACTCCGGTTTCTGGCGATTCGGAGTTCGACGAGCCAGCCGCACCGGGCGACGGTGTTCCTTGAGCCGTGCCTGCTGAGGTGAGGTTTGCTCAACCTCACCCCTCCCTCACGAGCCTCAACCCGATCGGCAGCGAGTCTCCGAGCGCTTGGACCTGCTGGGCTGATTCCAGCTCGTGATATTCGCGAACGGGCTTCAGTTCGTTCTCGTCGGCTCCGAGATCGGTCAAACGCGAAATTACTTTCTGCCGGAGCGGATCCTCCAGGTCGCGGGCGCGGTCGTTGGCCACTCTCGCCAGTTGCGCGAGCGCGAAGATGGCGTCGCCGGTCTCTCGCCCGGCCGCAAAGGCATGTTCGAGCAGCTCGCATGTCCAGCGCTCGGCTGCCTCCTTGCGAACGACTGTATTTGCCGGTCCGTAGAGCGGCACGCGAGCGCCCAGCCGGCCGAGGCACCAGTAGACGTGGGCACCCGGCGACCCGTGCGCAAGCTCCTTGACCAGAGCGTCGCCCAGCGATTCCTTGACGTCGGGTGAGACTCGTTCGAGGCTGGCAGCGCACCGCCACATCTCGGCCATTTCGTGGCCCTCGGGCTTGGGTCTTCCCGCCTTCTTCGCGGGGCTTGACCCCTTGGCCGGCAGCAGGAACGGGGCCAGCCGCCGGTAGATCTCCTCGTGGTGCGGCTCGCGCGAGTCCCGCCGCGACCCGCCGCCAGAGAATCCACCATTCGGCCCAGCATTGCACATCCTTGATATGCTTCACCCCTTGATGGAAGATCGACCAGAGCGCCTTGATCCGGATCTCGTCAAGAGGATAGCCGCGCCCAGGTCGCAGGAAGAACCCCGCCAGATTGAACCAGCGCGACTCGTGTCGCGGGCCCTTCAGCCGCTTCTCCATGCAGGCCAGAAGCGGGTCCCACAGAGTTCGCAGCGCCGAGGGCGGCCACGCGTCGCGCGGCAGGTCCAGAGTCTCCTCGAGCCGCTTCACCAGCCGCGCGGGACCAGTATCTTCGCTCGCCGACGGCGGCGCGGCGCTCACCACCGGGGCCGGCCGTCCTTCGAATGCCGTGTTGATCGCCTCGATCGCGGCGTCAAGCTCGGATTGTTCGATCACGACCAGATCGGATTCGTCGCCCGTCACGCTGCCGCGCGGCGTGAGCTGCCCTGACGGGCCCCGAAGCTGGATCTGGAGCCGCCAGCGCCGTTCGTCGTTCCGCGACTGACACCAGAGCTCGATCGTGCCGACCTCCGTGACCCGCGCCGCCAGGCTCACCGGCGCTCGCTCCGCCCTGGCCTTGCGGCTAACCCGCATCAAGCTCTGGAGCGGCGGCAGCTCGCGAATCGAGTCGGGATCGGCGCGCACCAGGTCACCCGGCTTATCATCGGGCCGCACCGAGCTGCTAGCCAGTGGGAAAACCACCGGCTGCCCCATGAGCAGGTCGAAATCATGACCCGCGATCGTGATTTCTTCGCCCTCCTGCGAATCGCGCGGCACCACGCAGAGCCAGGGATTCTCGGTCTGGGTCGTTTCGAGGCCCACGTAAAAAGACCGGGCGGTTCCGCCTCCGATCCGAATGCCCTCGCCGCGCCGCACCACGCCGTAATATGCGGCGCCCTGGGCCACGGCTAGATCGAGAGAGATGTTGGTCAGCACGCGCGGAGCATAAGGCGGTCCGTCCTCGCCGGCGAACCAGGCAGTGATCACCTCGACGATCCGCCGCCGCACGATTTCGGGCGTGAGCGCCCCGCCGTTGAAAAGGATCGCGTCGGGCCGTGCCGGCCGGTCAAGGGCATCAGGTCCATCCGGGCCGCTCGACTCTGTGTGGTGCGTCACCCCGGCCTCGGCCCGATGCCGGCGCAAGAACTGGCTCAAATGCTTGGGTACGGCCGGATCGGCCACGAACGGAAGCCCAAATTCCTGCATGCCTGATCGGGCCCCACGGTCGGGAATCTCATCCCGGTGGGTCATCGGGAAGAAACCGTCCACCGCGATGGCCTCGACTTCGTTTCGCAATAGCTCGGCCTGCAGACTGCCACCGATCAGCTTCGACCCACGGCCCGCAATGGTCACTGGCCAGCGTTCGAGACCCGGCGTTTCCTCGCCCAGCAGCTTCTCTTTGGCCGTGCGGCAAGCCGAGCGCAATGCGCTCCACTGGTCGGCATCGAGCCGCGCTCCGCCCAGCTTCTTCTCGACGTGGTGAGCGAGCGCCAGATCGATGTTGTCGCCCCCGAGCATCAGATGGTCGCCCACAGCGACACGGCGGAACCCCGGCCCGGTCGGCGTTTCAACGACTGTGATCAGGCTAAAGTCCGTCGTGCCGCCGCCGATATCGCAGACCAGGATCAGCTCGCCGGCACGCACTTCCTTCTGCCAGCGGTCCTGGTGCGAGACGATCCAGCAGTAAAACGCCGCCTGCGGCTCTTCGAGCAGCGTGACCGACTTGAGCCCGGCGCGCTTCGCAGCCTCGAGCGTCAGCTCACGCGCCGCCTCGTCGAACGAGGCTGGCACGGTCAGCACCACTTCCTGCTCTTCAAGCCGCATCGAGGCATTTTCTTCAGCGAATGTATGGTTCCACGCGTCTCGAATGTGCCGCAGGTAGTCGGCTGACGCCTCGACCGGAGACTCCTTCTTCACCTCGGGCGGGCTGCCCCACGGAAGAATGGCGGCTTCGCGGTCGATACCTGGATGGCAAAGCCAGCTTTTGGCGCTCGAGACGCTGCGAGCGGGAACCTTCGCGCCCTGGATCCGCGCGAATTCGCCGACGATGTGTTCGGCCTGGTTGCTCCATGGAAGCCGAGCTGCGCCCGCCGGAAGCTCGTGCTGGCCTGGCAGGTACAGGAACGAGGGCAGCATCGCGCGCGGCGCCGTCTCTCCCGGGGCAACAAGCTGCGGCACCGGGAAGTTGCGGATATCCGCCGCGGGGCGTTCGCGGCCGTGCGTATCCACGTACGCGACCGCGCAGTTGGTCGTGCCCAGATCGATCCCGACAAGGTAGTGCGACCGAGTCATTCCCTGCCTCGAGGCCCGCTTTAGCCCACGACGAAATTGACCAGCTTGCCCGGCACCACCACGACTTTGCGAACGGTCTTGCCGTCCAGGACGGCTGCGATGCGTGAGTCTTCACGGGCAAGCCGCTCGACTCCCGCGTTGTCTGAATCAGCCGGCACGACGACTCGCCCTCGGAGCTTGCCATTGACCTGCACCGGAATCTCGAGCTGGTCTTCCACCAGAAGCGCCGGGTTGAAGGCCGGCCACGGCTCGTATGCCAGAGAATTCGTGTTGCCCAGGATGTGCCAGAGCTCCTCAGCGATATGAGGCGCCATCGGGGCAAGCAAGAGTGTGAACGTCTCGCATCGCCTTGTTCGGGCGTGTCTCCTGCCCGTGAAGAAATTGACGAACTCCATCAAGCGGCTGATCGCAGTGTTGTATCGCAGCGCCTCGTAATCTTCAGTGACCGATGCGACGGTGCGAGCAAGGGCCTTGGCCTGTTCGAGCGTAATCTCCTGCGACACGACGCGAGCATCGAGCTTCACCGCTTCGGCCTCGGCGTCGACGATCATGCGCCACGCCCTGGCCAGGAACCGGTAGACCCCCTCGACGCCCTTCATGCTCCACGGCTTGACGGCCTCGAGCGGGCCCATGAACATCTCATAAAGCCGCAAGCTGTCGGCGCCGTATTCCGCGACGATCGCGTCGGGGTTGATCACGTTGCCACGCGCTTTTGACATCTTGTGAGCACGCGCCTCGATGCGAATGCTCGGGTTCTCGGTGAGCACGAAGCCCTCGCCCTTCTTCGTGACCTGAGCTTTCCGAGAGCTTGACGGATGTGACGCCGGCTCGGCCGCTCTCGTCCGTCGAAACCCAGTTCCCCTTTTCGTCGCGATGGCCCGTGAATTCGGTTTCACCCAGGATCATCCCCTGGTTGATCAGCCTGCGAAACGGCTCGGGCGTGCTCACGAGGTCCGCGGTCGTACAGCACCTTGTGCCAGAACCGGCTGTAGAGCAGGTGGAGTACGGCGTGCTCGGCCCCTCCGATGTAGAGGTCAACCGGCATCCAGTACGCCTCTTTCTCGGGATCCCACGCCGCCTTGTCGTTTTTCGGGTCGAGGAAGCGCAGATAATACCAGCACGATCCGGCCCATTGCGGCATCGTGTTGGTCTCGCGCTCGAGCGTCTCGGAGTAGCGCACCCATTCTCTAGCTTTGCTGAGCGGGGCCTCGGGCTTCCCGGTCGGCTTGAAGTCTGCGAGATCGGGCAAACGGACGGGAAGCTCCGATTCCGCAAGCGCACTGCGGCCGCGCGTCCGCATCGAACACAACCGGGAACGGCTCGCCCCAGTATCGCTGTCGCGAAAACAGCCAATCACGCAGCTTGTAATTCACCGTTTTCTTGCCGAGCCCGCGTCTCTCGAGCCAGCCGGTGATTGCCGTTTTCGCATCCGCGGTGGGCATGCCGTCGAGGGCGATCTCCGCGTTCCGCGAATTCACCGAGATGCCGGCCTCGGGCTCGGCCTCTTCGAGCGGCGCCGCCGCGCCGGAAGACTGCGACGCGACCACCCGGACGATCTTCAAGTCGAATGCACGCGCGAACTCGAAGTCGCGCTCGTCGTGTCCCGGTACGGCCATGATCGCGCCGGTTCCATACGTGATCAGCACATAGTCGGCGATCCAGACCGGAATCGATTCCCCATTGACGGGGTTGATCGCGAAGCCGCCCGTGAACACACCCGTCTTGGTCTTGGCCAGACTGGTGCGGTCCATCTCACTCTTTCGCCCGGCCTGCTCGCGATAAGCGGCGACCGCGGCCTTTTGCTCCGGAGTCGTAAGGCGGTCGACCAGCGGATGCTCGGGCGCGAGCACCATGTACGTGGCGCCGAAGAGCGTGTCGGGGCGGGTCGTGAAGACGCGGATCACATCCGGGCTCGCTGTCTCGGACCAGGCGCGATAGCCCTCGGCCATGATCTGCCGGCCGCCGCCAGCATCGATGGGAAAGTCGACTTCGGCGCCGACGCTGCGTCCGACCCAGTTGCGCTGCATGTCCATGATAGGGCGCGGCCAGTCGACCTCGTCGAGCTCTTCGATCAATCGCTCGGCATACGCGGTGATGCGCAGCATCCATTGCGTGAGCGGCATCCGGATGACGGGAAACCCGCCGCGCTCGCTCTTGCCGTCGATCACTTCCTCATTCGCGAGCACGGTGCCAAGCTCCGGGCACCAGTTCACCGGCACGAGCGCCGGTACGCCAGCCTTCTTGAATCGCGATAAGCTTCCGGGTCGGCAGTGCCCGGCGGAATGGGCAGCTCGGCAATGGGCCGACCCTTTCCCCGGCGTGTTCGGTCCGTGCCAGTCGGTCCACTCGAAGTCGGGGTCGTACCAGGTGTCATAGATCTTGAGGAAGATCCACTGCGTCCACCGGTAATAGCCGGGATCAGTCGTATCGATCTCGCGGTCCCAGTCATACGAGAACCCGAGCGACTTGATCTGGCGGCGAAATGTATCGATGTTCGTTTGTGTCGTGATTCTCGGATGCGTATTCGTCGAAACGGCGTATTGCTCGGCGGGCAGGCCGAAGGCGTCCCAGCCCATCGGGTGCAGGACGTTGAACCCCCGCATTCGCTTGTAGCGGCAATAGATGTCCGTGGCGGTATAGCCCTCCGGATGGCCCACGTGGAGACCCGGCGCCGCTGGGGTACGGAAACATGTCGAGGACGTAAATCTTGGGGCGAGAGGGATCGAGATCGATGGCGCGGAAGGTTTTGTTTCGCTCCCACTCGAGCTGCCACTTCGGTTCGATACGCTGAGGGTGATACGCGGGCATCGGTCTGGATCTCGATCTCCGGCCGTGACGGGTGACTTCGCCTGACCCCGCTGGCTGCTCCGTTGACAAAAAAAGCCCGCCGCGGGTTCGGGGGCAGTCCAACCTCACACGTGTCGGCATCTCAGGATAACGATTCGGTCTGCGCGACGCCAGATTTCCCGCCGGAACGGTAGCCGCGAAATCCGCACATCTGCTCGAGTCCGCCCCACCCGAATGGTCGAGATCCTGCAGTCCGTCGCGACCCTCGCAATCAGCACGGTCGGAGATGGCTCTGCTTACAACTGTACACTTTCCTGCCGAGGCGTTGCAATTTTGACAAACATCGTTGCGGAACTCTGCGGCGCGAACTTGAGGAATTCTCAAAAAAATGATTTCGAGATCCGCCGCTCGGCCAAACGGCGTGTAGACTTGAGTCGAAAGCCAGGATTCTGGATCGATCGTCATGAAAGGATCGATTCACGGTTCGGCATCCCGCTTGCGTTCTGTACCTGTTGACTTCCGACCCGGGATGTCGGACGGCAGTTCCAACTGGCAAGGAGACTCTCAATGGCCCTCAAAACGATGGCCGCGCTCGTGGTGCGCCCACGAACGGTGCTCTGGGTCGGTGCGACCCTGCTCGCGGCCGCGGCGCTCACAGGCTGCTCAGGCCGCCGCACTTCGTATCGCCCTGTCTACACTTCACCGGCAACGGTTTCGACCCCGTGCAAGAATTGCGGGCCCGCCGCTACGGTCACCGAGGAGTCCGACCTGCCGCCGGTCACATCCGTACCGTCGTCCGAGCCCTCGATGCTGGATTCAACCACTCCGATGCCGAGCCGCTCAGGATCCGGCACGGTAAACTCGAAAGTCGAGCCCAAGGCGAAATCGAGATTGGGCGAGCCCCCGTTCGACGAAACCAGTTCAACCCTCGACGACAAGACCAGTCCTCCTCCTCCGCCCAAGCCGCTCGGCGCAGCGCGGGGCAGGGTCAGGCCCACCCATTTCAGGCCCGACAACGTTGCTTTCGCCGTCCTCGAACTGGGGAGACGGACCCGTCGCGCCAGGCGCAGTTGCGGGTACTAACTCCAGCCGCGTTCGGCGCGCCAGCCTGAGCGACCAGCTCAAGCCCTTCCTGGATGATTCGAACGCCAACGAGCTGATCTACCCCAACAAGGCCGATCGGCCCTGGCGGTATATCGTGCTGCATCACAGTGCCGCCCCAAGCGGCAGCTATGACCAGATCGACGCTGAGCACCGCAAGATCCTGGGAATCGACGGCTGCGGCTACCACTTCGTCATCGGCAACGGCAACGGCAGCGGCGACGGCCAGATCGAAGTCGCTCAGCGGTGGAACAACCAGAAGCAGGGGGTGCACTGCCGCAACGCCCGCACTCACGACGTCGACGAATACGGAATCGGCATCTGCCTGGTCGGTGATCTCGACAAAGAGCCGCCAACCGCCCGCCAGATCGCCGCCGCCAAGGCGCTCGTTGCTCATCTGAGCAACCGTTACAACATCGCCCAGGCCCGAGTTCAAACCCATTCGCATCTGGCTGCCACCAAGACCGTCTGCCCGGGCCGCCACTTCCCGAACGACGAGATCCTGGCGCTCTCGAAAGACTCACAACCCGCCCGCCGCCCGGTTCGCGCCGCGTGGAAAGTCGTTCGCGACCTGAAGCCAAGCTACTGATCGCATTAACGTGCAGTTCCAAGAGCCACGTCAAGGGGATACGAGACCGCACGGAGGCGGACTCGCATCGCTCACTCAAAGCCCCGCTCGAGCCGCCGCACGGCCTCGTGCAGAATGGCAATCACGCTCAGTGAATCCGTGATCTCGCCCGCCTTGTACATCCGCCAGCCTTCATCCCAAGCAACTCTCCGCACGGCAATCCGCTCGGTCCCTTCCTGCTCGTCGGCACCTTGCTCTAGCTCCGTGGCGCGAAAGACGTAGCCCAGCTCGTCGCTGACCGAGTTCGAGAGATGCGAAGTTGCCACCAGCTCGATCCGACAGGCCACGAGCCCGGTCTCCTCTCGCAGCTCGCGCCTGGCGGTCTCTTCCGGCGATTCCGCCTCGGGGCACCCTCCCTCGGGAATCTCCCACGAATAGGCTGCGAGCGGATAGCGGTATTGCCCGACCAGCCAGATGGTGCCATCCCGCTCGACAGGCAAGACACCGACAGCGCGATTCTTGAAGTGGACGACGCCGTAGATACCGGGTAATCCATCCGGGCGAATCACCTGATCTTCTCGCACGGCGATCCAGGGGTTTTCGTACGTAGCCCGGCTCGAGAGCGTCTTCCAGGGGTTGGCCGGGTGTGTGCAGTCTGGTCGGGTGCTCATCTCTGCCCTCACCCCTTGAGGACCGCCTGCAAGGTGCTACCCATGTCGGCCGGGCTCTTGGCCACGCGGATTCCGGCGCCCTCGAGAGCAGCGATTTTGTCCTCGGCCTTGCCCGAGCCGCCCGAGATGATCGCGCCGGCGTGTCCCATGCGCTTACCAGGCGGCGCGGTCTGCCCCGCGATGAACGCGGCGATGGGCTTGGTGAACTTGCCCGACGCCTTGAGTGCCGCCGCTTGTTCCTCGGCATTGCCGCCGATCTCGCCCATCATCAGCACGGCGTCGGTATCGGGGTCGGCTTCGAAGAGCGTGAGCGTATCGACGAAGCTCGTGCCGTTGACCGGGTCGCCGCCGATGCCGACACACGTACTCTGTCCGATACCCAGGCTCGTGAGCTGCCACACGCCTTCGTAGGTGAGCGTTCCCGATCGGCTGACCACGCCGACGCGCCCCGGCTTGTGGATATAACCCGGCATGATGCCGATCTTGCAGGCCCCCGGCGTGATGATCCCCGGGCAATTCGGTCCGATCAGCCGCGCAGCGGGGTGATGGGCTTTGAGGTAGGCAACGGCACGCACCATATCGACCACCGGGATGCCTTCCGTGATCGCCACGATCACCTTGATGCCGGCGTCGGCCGCTTCCATGATGGCGTCGGCCGCAAATGGCGGAGGCACGAAGATCATGGTGGCGTTCGCGCCAGTGGCCGCGACGGCCTCGGCGCACGTGTCGAAAATCGGCACGCCCAGCGTCGTGGTCCCGCCCCGGCCGGGCGTGATGCCGCCGACCAGGTTCGTGCCGTAAGCCTGGCACTGTTCCGAGTGAAACGCCCCGGCCTTGCCGGTGATGCCCTGACAGATCAGCCGCGTGTTCTTGTCGACCAGAATGCTCATTTATCCTCCCGGATTGCTTTCACTAATTTGCGATACTCACCACGGAGTGACTTGTCCATGTGCGTTGCGAAATCACCAGTCAGTTTGTTCTGACGTATCAATCCGATGACATCGGCGAGGTCCTGCGCACCTCTCACTCTCACGCCGCCCCCTTGGACGCTGCCACCACTTTCTTCGCCGCGTCGGCGAGGCCGTCGGCCGTCACGATCGGGCGGCCGCTTTCCTTGATGAGCTTCTTGCCCAGCTCGACGTTGGTTCCTTCAAGCCGCACCACGAGCGGCACGCGGAAATCGAGCTCGCTATAGGCGGCCAGAAGCGCCGTCGCGATCGTGTCGCACTTCATGATCCCGCCGAAGATATTCACCAGCACCGCCTTCACGCGCGGGGCCGAAAGCAGGATGCGGAAACCCTCGAGCACCTGGTCTTTGTTGGCGCCACCGCCCACGTCCAGGAAGTTCGCCGGCTCGCCGCCGTGATACTTGATCAGGTCCATCGTGCTCATCGCCAGGCCCGCCCCGTTGACCAGGCAGGCGATGTCGCCGTCCAGGCTCACGTAGGAAAGCCCGATGCGGCTGGCACGCAGCTCGGCCGGGTCTTCCTCGGTTTCATCAAGCATCGCGGCGATGTCTTTGTGACGAAAGAGCGCGTTGTCGTCGAAGTTGAGCTTGCAATCGAGCGCCAGAACGTCTCCCGAGGCAGTCACAATCATCGGATTGATTTCGGCCAGTGACGCATCGGTATCCTGGAAGAGCTTGACGAAGTTCTTGAAGAACACAGCTCCCTTCTTGGCCGAGTCGCCCGAAAGCGCAAGGGCCTTGCAGATCTTCCGCGCCTGGAAATCAGCCAGTCCCAGGCCCACATCAATCGGCACCCGCAAGATCTTCTCGGGATTCGTGTGCGCAACGGTCTCGATCTCGACGCCACCTTCGGTCGACGCCATGAGCACGGGACATTGGAGACCGCGGTCGATCGCCATGCCGAGATAAAGCTCGCGGGCGATGTCGTGCCCGACGGTGACGAGCACCTTGGAGATCGGGCTGCCTTGCAGCCCAGTCTGATACGTCACCAGCGTTTTACCCAGCAGGCTGGCAGCGGCCTTCTGTGCATCTTCAGCCGACTTGACGAGCTGCACGCCTTTCGCCATGGATTCGGGCCTGGGCTTGCGGCCGCTGGCAATCTCGAGCGCGAGCGCCCGGTCGTCACCTGGGCCGATGGCAACTCCCTTGCCTCGCCCCCCCGCGTGCACCTGAGCTTTGACCACGATCAAACCGCCGCCCAGCGTGGTATAAGCCCTCGCTGCTTCTTCGGGAGTGGTCACCACAATGCCTTCCGGAACGGCGACCCCAGCCTTCTTGAGCAGCTCTTTCGCCTGGTATTCATGTACTTTCATTGCGCGAAGACCCTCAATCGGATTCTTGTTGCGAATGCTCGACCCTGTGATTCGGAACGTCTCTATCCCTCCACCCAGAGCCGGCCCTCACAAAGCGGGACTCTGTGTTTCCGATTCTTCCATTTCACATTTCTGTCCCTCGTTCGTTCAAATCGAAACGACTCAAATCCAGCAGAAACAGCCAGCTTGCCCAGCCATTCGATCACCGGAACATACACTCCGTACGGAGCCGAATCGCCGATCACGAAGCACAGGTTCGACGGTGTCGCGCAGACCGAGCGAAGCGCTCGCCAGACCCGCGCCAGATCAAGGAAATAGCACGCCACCATCAGATGGTACGTCTTCTTTCCCGCCCTCGAGAGACGAATCTGGGCTAATTCTCGGCACACTCTCCGGATATCCCGTTTGATGGGCTCGAGCAGGTCGCTGGAGAGCACCGACTCGAGATCGACCGCGCTCGTCGGCACATGCTGCGAGCAAGACCGGATCAACCGATGACGAACCGCTCCTTGCAGGTCACCCCAGCCGTTAATCTCGCGCATGAACGACATTTCCAGCCGCGTCGCATCGGCGTAGTCGTAGTTGTTCGGATACGGCGGTGATGTCAGCACAAGATTCACTCGAGCCAAAGGCACGCCTTCACACGTTCGAGCGTCTGTCTGGCGAAAGACGGCCGGCGGTCCGGTTGTGTCCTGGGATAATCGGATGTCGCGATCGACGACCCTCGAAAACTGCTCGAACGCCACCGCCGGGTGTTCCGCGCTCCGCTTGCTCTTTCTCGGGAGCACGTACTGCCACTGCGCTGTATTGGCGTGCGAAACTCTTCGAAGGATGCCGACCAAGGTGAGCCACGCCAGCTCCGACGCGTCAGCGCCGTCAGCAATGCCGCTGACAGCTTGCCGCAAAACGTCGAGCTGCGACAACGAGCCGTCGTCGTAGCAGCTTCGGATCAGCGACGGATAATGGTCGATTTCAGGCGTTCTTGAAGCCGCAATCCGATTGACTCTCGCGATCGCGTCTCGATATTTCTCCGGATTGCTGCGACGTGCCAGCTTGGCCCGGGCAACTCTCGCCACGAACGGGTGCGCTTCGATTCCATAGCTTTCGACGCCCACGTTTTCAGCAGCCAGCAACGTCGTTCCTGAGCCCGCAAAGGGGTCGAGCACGACCGTTGCCCCTCGCTCGGAATGCGCCCGGATCAGAGACTCGGCCCACAAGGCAGAAAAGCCCGCGCTGAACCGGAACCATCGGTGCACCGGCAAGCGCATGTTGTCGGTGAATGTCGACGCCGAGCGGTCCGAGTATCCGGGGTCGAGGTCGTCCGACGCGTCGAGAAGTTGCCGCCGCCCCCGGCTCATCATTGACCAGAACCTCACCAGCCAGCACTGCCGAAGAGTCACCCAGGGCTTGCAACCGCACCCTCCGCCGGAGACTTCGAGTCAGGCATTCTAATTCATCCTGGACGGAAGAGTAATAGGTGGAATTCCAATTCCCGGCCTCACCCCTCTCGCTCGATTTCGCGCTCGATCGCCTCGATCTCGGCGTCGGTCAGAAGCTGCGGGGCGGATGTCGACACCTGTCGAATCTCCGGCGATTGATCCAGCTCGGCGAACACACCCAGCCAGTACGAATCGTCGTCGCGCGGGCTTTCTGGTTGGTTGGCAGGGCCCGGCGCCGTGGGTCCGGACGGCGCGGCAGGTTTTTTGCGCGCGATTCCTTGAGGTTGTCGAGCAGCTCCCAGTACTTCTCGGAGGTGAGCCACTGGCAGCGGCGTTTCGAGGCCGCCAGCCGGATGCGGTTGTCGGAAGAGACGACGGTTAGCGATTTCGGACTCGAGTCGGCGCGGATGAGCGCTTCAATCCGAGCGTCGGCATTCTCCTCGCCAAGGGCGAAGAGCACCGAAAGTCCTTTGTAATTCGACTCGCTCGGGAAGTCGCCCGGGGGAACGGAGGCGTCGAGAACCACGGTCGTCTCCGCGGCAACCGCCTGGCCGAGCGTCTGCGCTAGCTCATCCAGAAAGCGCCGGCGGGCGCGACGGAACCCCTCGCGCGAGAGCTTCGGCCCCAACCGGCCCCCGGCGTGCATCACGTTGTATCCGTCGATCAGCCAACGCATGATTGGATCGGATTGTCAGGCTAAAGCCTGACCTACGTTAAACGGGAACGGGCGCGCCGGCTTGCTGCACGATGCCGCCCAGGCTGAACCGGACCTCGCCCCCGACGATGACCGTGTGCGCTCGGCCGCGGACCTTCCAGCCGCCGAACGGTGTGTTCCGGCTCTTGGAGCGGAACTGATCGGGGTCGATCGTCCACTCCAGGTCGGGGTCGATGATCGTGACATCAGCGTCCGAGCCGGGGCGGAGGGTCCCCTTGGGAATGCCCAGGAGCGCTGCCGGGTTAGAGGTCAGCTTGCGAATCACTTCCGGCCAGGACAGGTAGCCTGGCTCGACGAGGCTCTTCACGGTGATCGGAACCAGCGTCTCGAGGCCGACGATCCCGAACGGGGCCTGGTCGATCTCCCTCATCTTTTTTTCGCTGGCGTGGGGTGCGTGGTCGGTGGCGATGATCGAGATCGTATTGTCCTTGAGCCCTTCGATCACGGCCTCGACGTCGCTCCACGGGCGCAGCGGCGGGTTCATCTTGAAGTTGGAATCGAATGCATTCAGCTCTTCATCGGTCAATGTGAAATGATGAGGGCAGGCCTCGGCCGTGACGCGAACTCCGCGGCGCTGGCCTTCGCGCACCAGCTCGACGGAACGGGCCGTCGAGATGTGCTGGATGTGCAAGCGGCCGCCGGTGATCTCGGCGAGTCGAATGTCGCGGGCGACCATGATGTCTTCGGCGGCCGCCGGCATGCCGGGCAGGCCGAGCCGCATCGAGACCAGCCCCTCGTTCATGACGCCGCCGGTCGTCAGCTCGGGCACCTGGCAATGCTGCATGATCACGCGGTCGAACATCTTGGCGTATTCGAGTGCTCGCCTCATCAGCGACGCCGAGGCCACCGGCGAGCCGTCGTCAGTGAAGGCCACTGCGCCGCCGGCGACGAGCTGGCCGAGCTCCGCAAGCTCTTCCCCCTTCCGCCCCTTGCTGACGGCCCCCACGGGATAGACGTTGGCCTGCCGCGCTCGCTGCGCCTGAAGCACCACGAATTCGGCCGCCGCCTGCGAGTCGATTGCGGGCATCGTGTTCGGCATGCAGGCAACCGACGTCACGCCGGCGGCCAGGGCGGCACTTGCACCCGTCGCGATTGTCTCGTCCTCTTCGTTGCCCGGCTCACGAAGATGAACGTGGGCGTCGATCAAGCCGGGACACACCAGCATGCCCCTGGCGTCGATCGAGATCTCGGCGTCCTCGCAGCCGGACCCATGCGGCAAGATCCGCCCGCGGCTGATCCACAGATCGCCGATCTGGTCAATTTGCTGCGCGGGGTCGATGATCCGCCCGCCGCTGATCTGAATCGTCCGCACGGCTAGTTTCCCCGTCCGCGCAAGTCAATTTCGCCCGTCACGCAGGGCCGTCTTGGGGCCCGTGCCGCCTGAGAGAAGATAAAGCACCGCCATCCGCACGGCCAGCCCGTTCGTCACTTGATCGAGGATCGCCGAGTGCTCGCCGTCGGCGACTTCCGGCGTGAGCTCGACTCCGCGGTTCACCGGCCCCGGTGCCAGGATCAGCAAGTCGCTCCGGGCCAGCCGCAGCCGCTCGCGCGTCATCATATAGAATTGCGAATACTCGCCGATCGAAGGAAACAACCCTCCCTGCTGCCGCTCGAACTGGATGCGCAGCACGTTGACCACATCGCAGCGCGGCAGAACTTGATCCAGATGATAGCAAACCTCGCAACCCATGCGCTCCCAGCCCCGGGGCACCAGGGTCGGAGGCCCGCACAGGATGACCTTGGCGCCCAGCTTGAGCAGCCCCCAGATGTTGGACCGCGCGACGCGGGAGTGCGCGATATCACCGAGCAGCCCGACGGTCAGCCCCGCGATCCTGCCTTTCTTGCGCCTGATCGTCATCAGGTCGAGCAGGGCCTGGGTCGGGTGCTCGTGCGCACCGTCGCCGGCATTGATGATCGAACACTTCAGGTGCTGCGAGAGCATGAGCGGTGTGCCCGGGGTGGGATGGCGCACCACGATGACATCGGCCCCCATGGCTTCAATGTTTTTGGCGGTGTCAATGAACGACTCGCCCTTGGAAAGGCTCGATCCGCTGGGCGAGAAGTCTTGCGTATCGGCCGAGAGCCGCTTGGCCGCCAGGCTGAAGCTCGTGCGCGTGCGCGTCGAATTCTCGAAGAACAGGTTGAAGACAATCCGGCCCTGCATGGCCGGCACCTTCTTCCGGCTGCGCGTCGAGATCTCCGCAAACGACTCCGAGGTATCGAGCACGGCCAGGATCTCGTCGGCGGAAAGCTCCTCCAGACCCAGCAGATGCCGGCGGGCAAACCGCGCAGTGCTCTCACCGTCTGAGTGCGGCGCTTGAGCCGTCACGGCCTGCTCCTCTCCGCTGCAGGTGGGCTGAGAGCATGCGTGATCTTGACGATTTCTTCGACCGGATCGACCGGCTTCAGGCAAACCCGGACGTGGTCTTCTCGATCCGTCTTGAGCGACAAGCCCACCACGTCAGGATGGATCGGAATCTCACGATGGCCGCGATCGACGAGCGCCGCCAGGCGGATGCACGCCGGCCGGCCCAGGTCGCAGATTGCGTTCAAGGCGGCGCGGACCGTGCGCCCGGTGAACAGCACGTCATCCACCAGCACCACTTCGGCCCCATCCAGGGCGAAGTCGATCTCGGTGCCGCGAAGCACCGGCCAGCGCTCTCCCTGGCCCAGATCGTCGCGGTAGAGCGTGATATCGACCGCGCCCACCTCGACCTCCTGGTCGAGCAGAACACGCAGCTCACGCGCCAGCCGTTCCGCCAGGGGCACACCCCGTGAGCGAATCCCGACCATGAACAGCGGCTTCTTGCGCCGCGCAGACTCCGCGAGCTTGCGGGCCATCGCAGAGATCAGACCGCCGATCTGGTGCGCATCGCATAGCCGCTCCTCCGTCGGTTTCATCCTCAAGCCTCCATCTCGTCCTTGTAGCGCTGGACATGATCCGTGAATGGGACTGTAGCAGAGAATGACGCCCCGCATCAAGAATCCGCCGCTGGAGGCCGTCTCACCTTTCCCTCGCCGCCGAAAACGCATACCATGAGGGCCACGATTCTTTCACGTCCCGGAGGCTGCGTGCTGATGAAGATCCTGCTGGCCAATCCGCGAGGGTTTTGCGCGGGCGTCAATATGGCGATCGAGTGCCTCGAGCGAGCGCTCGAATTCTTCGGGCCGCCCCTCTACGTCTATCACGAGATCGTCCATAACAAGTTCGTTGTCGATCGCTTTCGCGAGCGCGGCACCGTTTTCGTCGAGTCGCTCGACGAGGTTCCACCAGGCTCGCCGCTCCTCTACAGCGCTCACGGCGTCTCCCCCCAGATCCGCGACCAGGCGCAGAAACGCCGGCTGCTCGCCATCGACGCAACCTGCCCGCTCGTCATCAAAGTGCACCTCGAGGCCGTCCGCTACGCTCGGGAAGGCTACACCATCATCTTGATCGGCCACGAAGGCCACGACGAAGTGATCGGCACCATGGGCGAAGCCCCTAAGCAGATGATCCTCGTCGAAACCGCCGACGACGTCGAGCGGCTGAATGTGCCAGACCCCACCAAAGTCGCTTACCTCACCCAGACAACCCTCAGCGTCGACGACGCCAACGTCGTCATCGCTGCCCTCCGGAAAAGGTTCCCCAGCATCGCCAACCCGCCCAAAGACGACATTTGCTACGCCACACAGAACCGTCAGGAAGCCGTGCGGCACATGGCGGCCCAGGCTGATCTCGTGCTGGTGCTCGGCAGTCAGAACAGCTCGAACAGCCGCAGACTCGCCGAGATCGCCAACGGATTGGGAATCCCGTCTTACTTGATCGATGGTGTCGATGAGATTCGGGATGAGTGGTTCGAGGGGGTCGACACGCTTCTGGTCACGGCCGGCGCCAGCGCACCGGAGCACGTCGTGCAGGAGTGTGTGGAATACCTGGCGCGGAACTTCGGTGCAACCTTTCACGAAGAGACGATCCGCGAAGAGAACGTCCATTTTCCGCTTCCCAGGTCACTCCGCGAGCTCCTTCCCTCCGGCTCCGGCGTGGACGGATCGGGCGTGGGCCGCTCGGGCGAGGGCGAGCCATCCGGCCCCGCGATCAGTTGGACGTAGTCGCATCACTTGTTCTTCCCCGGAACGTCGTCACGCCACCAGTCGTTGGCGGAATCCTGGTAGACGTCCGACTGAGGACGGAGCAGGTCGTCTTCCTGATCCTCGCGGTCCATCTCGGTGAGGGTCGCCGTGGTCTGGCGTGCAGCCGAGATAACGAGCGCGGTCACCTGGATGAGCGTGATCGAGTAAATGAGCGTGAAGCCGTGCAGCAGCAGTTCACTCTCGAGGTTGCGCCGGCCCAGGTGCTGGAGCGGCCATGCCGCCCAGTTCGTCTGCTGACAGACCCATAGCAGCCAGACGAGTGCTCCGGTGACGATCATGGACCGGGTGAGCTTGTCTGATTCGCGTGCATTCTCGACACCCAGATGCACCAGATAGTCGCCGGCCAGGCTCGAGAGCAGAGCCATCCGCCCCCAGCTCATCGCTTCGCGAATGATGGCCCTCAAATATTCGTGGCCGATGTCACCCCCGTGCAATCCCAGGACTGCCCCGCGAGCGATCACCCAGAGAACAATGTCTGCCGTGCATAGAGTCAGCAACACGCTCGTTCTGCGCTGCCAGCTCTTCTGGTCCCAGCGTCCCCAGAGCACGATGGCTCCGATCAACCGGAGCCAGACAATCGGCGTGTCGAGCCAACTGTACCAGGGCTGCACCAGGATCCACCGCACCTGATCGACGCGAAACATCGCCAGCAAGCCAATCACAGCGGTCACCGCCGCGACGAGCAGTGCCGCCCCGTAGCTGCCGAAGCCGAACCGGCAGAGCTGATAAGTCTTGCGAATCTGTTCTCGTTCGGTGTCGAACATCAGGACCTCGCCACGAGTCGACCGTGCGGGCAACCGACATGGAATCGGAACCAGAATCAGGTTTTATCTTATGCCAACGCACCCGGCTCCGCCAAGGGGCCGGCGCGTGCCATCCCAGCCACCGCGGTCCATGCAAGGGATCCTCGAACAGTGTCGCCCTTCGCTCCGAAGAGATCCGCCGCGCTCCCGTTGTTGGGCGCGGGACTCCGACCCCGCCCTCTGAACGACCGAAGGTCTCCAGACGTTCGGCACGGGTCTCCAGACCCCGCCCCATTGTCGCCCTTCGCTCCGAAGGGATTCGCCCCACGGCACACGCCGGCGAGGCCGGAGCTCGACTGATTCACGATTCAGCACCTCGCTCAATCGGCCGGACGACAATCGCGATCCGGCCCCAGTCCGAATCGCTCTCATCTACGCCCTGGCAAGCTTCGCCAGTTTCAATCTCCAGAACCAGGATGTTCCGCTCCTCTATTTCCGGGAGCGAGATAAGGTAGTAGGATTTCGCCGGAGAAATTGCGGGAAGGGTCGTTCCGTTGAGAGAGAGCGAGTGGATTCCGCGAGCCTGGTCGAGCTCCAGCAGCAAGCGCTCGCTCCGGAAATCGGCCGGCGGGCGGCCGAACCGTCGCGAGAGGCACAAACGGCGAGGATTTCGCGGGTCCCAGTGGATGGGCAAGTTGATCCGCTCCGGCGGCTCGGTCGAACACGAGCTGCTCCGGCATTCCCAAGCACCACGAAGGCGGATCCGATGCTCGGCCACAGGGCGCCTCCAGGGTTCTCAAGACGCTGGGATCGACACAACCGGCGCGGAAAAGGTGCCCGTTCCCGCGACGCAACTTCAAGATTCGCTCGCCCTCTGGTATAGTGTGCGTACGAAGCACTCATTATAGTCAACTTGCTCATGAACAACGGCCAAATCCATCTCGGGCCGCCGGCCCGCACACTTCTGGGCGTGCGCATCCTGGGTACTGGAAGCTATCTGCCCGAGCTCGTCGTCAGCAATCACGACCTGCGCGAGAGCCACGGCTTTGACCCGGAATGGATCGTCAATCGCACCGGCATCCACGAGCGCCGATTCGCTCTTCCGCACCAGGCGACGAGCGACCTTTGCGTGCACGCGGCCACGCGATGCTTGAAAGCTGCCGGCACGCGAACCCGCCGACGTCGACTTGCTGGTCGTTGCGACGTTCACCCCCGACATGGCATTTCCCGTCGACCGGCAACCTGATTCAGGACCGGCTCAAGCTGGCTTGCCCCGCGTTCGACGTGCAGGCGGCCTGTGCCGGCTTTGTCTTCGCCCTCGTGATCGCCGCGCAGTTCGTGGCGACGGGGAACAGCCAGTGTGCGCTGGTGATCGGCGGCGACTGCAACAGCCGGGTGATCAATCCCGGCGATCAGAAGAGCTTTCCACTTTTTGGCGACGGTGCCGGCGCGGTCCTGCTTGGCCCTGGCGAAAAAGACCAGGGCCTGGTCGCCTACCAGCTTGGCTCGGACGGCTCCGGCGGCGACCTCTTGAGCCGCCCAGGCTGTGGCAGCCGCATTCCACCAACGGCGGCTGTGCTCGAAAAGGGCCTGCATTACCTGACGATGGATGGTCGCGCTGTCTTCAAATGGGCGGTTCGCATCCTCGCCGATTCCTCACAGGTCGTTCTCGAGCACGCCGGCTGCCGGGTCGCAGATGTGCGGTGGTTCATCCCGCACCAGGCAAACGTGAGGATCATTCACGCCGCCAGCGACGTGCTCGGCTTCCCCCGCGAAGCCGTCTTCAAGAACCTCGAGCGCTACGGCAACACATCGGCCGGCTCGATTCCCATCGCCCTCGACGAGGTCTATCGCGATGGCGGCATCGAACGCGGCGACCTCCTGCTCACCTCCGGCTTCGGCGCCGGCCTCAACTGGGGCACCGCGCTCTGGCGCTGGTGAGTTCGTTTTGTAAATTCGTCTCGCGCCCTTACGCCACAAGGATTAGGGGAACTAAACTGCATTCCTCCCCCCCTCTGGGGGAAGTGCCGCCGCAGGCGGTGGTGGGGGGCTCGCGCAGGGAAGACCGCGCAGCCCAGCTCCCCCGCGCAGTTCGTTTCCGTCTCGCCTGAGCGTCCCGCCTCATCACCGTGACCTCGGTGTGCTCAGCAGTTCAAATTCATATCTGACCCCGCCCTCCGCCCTCCGTCTCACGCGCAATCGACAACGGCAGCGAGCATTTAAACTTTTACGGACCCCCATTTTCTGCGTCACCTGCGACACAGCCTTGCGGCGCTTGGACTTACGTGTGACGCAGCCAAATTCAGGTGTGCAACAATCGAACGCAACTCGGTGCCAGCCTTCTCGATAGGTGTGACGCATAAAAAATCGCTACTTTCACCGGTCGATCGTCCCAAAATCAATCAAAGATCGGAAAATGCCTAATTAGTATTGAATCGTGCATGTTTCGTCCGGGAGGACCGAGCGCAACTGACCGATCAATCGTCGCTCGCCGTCCGCAATAGTTGGTCGGTGCCTGGCAACAGCCGGTGCTGCTCCCGGCGCCTTTCCGCTGATCAAGCGACTCCTCGACCTCGGTCAGGCGCTCCTCAAACCCCGCAACGGCGAGTTCAAAACTCGGGCGTATTTCATGCCGCACCGTCCGCCATCCGGCCTGAAAGGCCAAAACAACACAGCCCAGGGCGACCGCTCTGGGTGTCCAATCGTGCCCCGCGCCGACTCCGGTGGCAGCGATCGCGGCACACGTATAATATGCGTCGACTCTCGTGAATTTGGCCATTCCGTCGATCAGGAAATCTGAAAATTCTCTTCCGGTCGCAGCCATTTCAGCGACGGGCGCGATCGCAACGACACAATCGACGAAGATAATGCGCAAAAACACGGGGCATCGCGCGCGACCCGGACGCTCGCCGGGCTGACGATCTCAACTGCGGCCACCAGGTGGTGGTGCTGCTTAGCATCGTAGACCCGCAGCTCGTACTCGTCCTGATCCGCTAGGTCGGTGTTGACGGCCGGCGTCGGTTGGGGCGGTGCCCAGACCGCCGCTGCGACGCCGCCCTCCTGCACACTTCCTCGCGATGCGAAGGGGGCGGGCACGTCCTCTTCGTCGGACGGCACATCAATCTCGAAGGAGGCGCCGAGTTGGACGCGCGGTCCGGCAACGTAGCCGGGCGGCAGTCTTCTGGACAAGGTGGCGACAAGCATCGTCGGCCAGCCGCCGTGGAGCTCCTCCCAGGACCTGACATTGTCGAGCGGCGGACGAAAGTGATTGCGCAGCGGCATGGCTAACCCTCCCGCGGCCATTGTAACCGGCGCGTCGTTCCTCGGGACAGGCAAGCGTCGCCAAGGGGATTTTTCCGCTTCGCTCTTGAATACCGAAGGTGGGACTTGAACCCACACCCGTTGATCACACCGGATTTTGAGTCCGGCGCGTCTGCCATCTGCGTGGTATTGGGCTGACGTTGATTTGACGTTGTTATCAGGGATTTCGCGGGGGTATTGCGACAACCCTCGCTGTGCTTCGCATTGTATTCGCATTGGGCTGGCACGGGCAACATGTGCAGAAGAATTGCAGAAACCGACCGGGTCAACGAACGCAACAAACTTGCGATCCCTTGCGCGGAAGGTGAGGTGGGAGAACGGTCCGCTCCGGAGACACGACCAGCACCGCCGCGTCGCTTCGTTTGATCCAGAGCACTAGCTTCTCGATGTGTTACCGTCAAACTTCACCGGGCCGATCTGGCCGAGCAGACACTCACCCTTCGAGACCACCTAGACCGAGAAGCAGACACCGGGACTCGATCGAAAAGTGGGTGTCTGGAATCGATCCCTTGGCGGCGAAAGCCGCGGGACTTCAACACCGGGCAGCGAAGCCACAGCCCTCATTGTTGATAATAATCAACGTATCTAGGCAGTGCGGATGGACCCCCGTATTGTACGGGCCGGTTGGATCACGGTTGATTACCGATATGGGAAGTGACGCCTCCTTAGATACGAGGAGTCGCTATCACGCTGTTGAGACCGTCAACACATGCGATACGGCTCGCAACCGCGATCGCTGTCGTCGTGGCGCGGGTGACGGGTCTAGTCCTTATGTGCACAAATGGTCCGAGGTGCAGCGTACAGGGACGAGGGGGAAAATCGCTGCCGACCTAACTTCGTCCTTCGCCGTTCATCTCGATTCTCGACCCCGCAATTCGCCGTGGGAGGTGTTTCATGACGCGATCGAACCGGCTCGCTGGAGGATCGGCGGGCGGGCCCTGATTCGCCCAACACCGGAACCCGTATCCCAAGGGCTGTACGATCTCCCGGGATCTATTGAGCTTCATCAGATCCAACGACTCATTTTCAGCGCCGACTCGCACCATCGCCAAGGCCCGTAGTCTTCCGTCCCAAGATCCAGGAAGCGAGGTGAGCGATGTTCGCAGCCCGATGGAATCACTGGCTGAACGACCGGCACCGAACGCGGAGGGCGGCGCGGGCCGCGGTTCGGCGGCGGCGGAAGCGGACTTTCGGTGGCGAAGCGCTGGAGGATCGGCAGCTCCTTGCCGTCCCGCTGGTCACAGACCATGGAGGAGTCATCCTTCAAAACATTCAGGTGGAGACGATCTACTGGGGCTGGGCCGGACCGGAGGCGGCGATGGAGCCGCAGCTCAACAATTTCGTGGCCGACCTGGTCGCGCCCACCAGCTCCTATTGGAGCGGTCTGGCTCAGTACGACGTCGATTCTGGCAGTTGGGTGGGCTCGTTCGACGTCCCCGGCGCCCCGCCGCTGGGCCCCGCCAACCCGGGCGTTACGGCCCCGCCCGGCGGCGTGACCACCGACGTCGATGTCCAGGCCATGCTCACCGCCAACGTGGGGGCGACGAACATCCCTGCCCCCAACGCCAACACGCTCTATCTGGTGTTCCTGCCTCCCGGCGACCCCTACAACTTCACCAACAGCACGGGCACGATCACCGCCGCCGCCGCCAGCTACAAGGGCGCTGGTGTCCCGCAACTACTCGCCTGGCACACGTGGAGCGCCGCGAACGGCTCCTACGCAGTGATCCCGTACCCGGGCGCGGTCGGCGGAGGTTTTTCCAACGGAGCCGCCGCCGACGCGCCCTCGGAGCTCACTGACCTGACAGTCGTCTCGTCGCACGAGATGGTCGAAGCCGCCACCGACCCCGAGGCTTTTGTCGCCGCCCAGACCGCCGCAGGAGCTGTGAATCTGGGATTCGGATGGTACTTTACGCCAAGCACGCAGGCTTTGGGGCCGAACACCTTGGGCACGGAGATCGGCGACCCTCTCGTCGGCAAGGATTTTTGGTTGACGACGGCCAATGCCTTCCCGTTGGGGGGCTTCGACTCCTGGTACGTGCAGCTCTATTGGTCAAACTTCATTCCGCTGTCGACCGATCCTCACGTGTGGCCGCAAAGCACGCCCAAGCAGCCGTCGACGTTCATACCGACTCCGCCGACCAACACCAGTCCCACTCCCCCTCGTCCGGCGCCGCCGGCCCAACCGCCGCTCTCCAATAGGACGAGCCCGACGCCGCCCATCCATACCGGCCCGAGCATCCCAGGGGGGGCGAGCCTGGTCCAGCCGGCAATCGCCGCGAGCCCCACCAACCCGAACGACCTGGCTGTCGCTTCCCAGAACGGCGTGGTGATCTCGACCAACGCCGGGGCGAGCTGGAGCTCGGTCATCCCGTTCCCGACCGCCTCGAGCGGCGATTCCAGCGTCGTTTACAACAAGAGCGGCAACCTCTTCTGGTCCTACCTGGACCCGATGACCGGCGGCATCGAGATCGTGACGCTCAACCCCACCACCGGCGCCGTCACCGCCGGACCGTTCACAGTCGATGCGCCGGCCTCGGGATCGACCGACGTCCAGCAAGACCTTGCCGCCGATAATTCCCACGGCAGCCCCCAGAGCAACAACCTCTCCATCGTCTGGACTCAGCTTGGCCCCTCCGGCAAGTCGGAGATCCTGCTATCGATTTCCACCAACCAGGGCAAGACCTGGCTCACGCCGGTGACCGTGGCCGCACCATCCATCACCATCCCGCCGACCTATTATTATGGGGCAACCGTCACCATCGCGCCCAGCGGCTCGATCACCGTGGCCTATCACGCACAGCCCGGCTATACCATCGAACCGGACGGCGGCATCGTGCCTAACGGAACCAGCGGGAAAACCCTGGCCGCTGTCTACATCTACAACAGCAGCATGCAAAGCCTCACTCAGCAAGGCAGCACGATCACCGCGCTGGCGGCCGGCCAGAGCGACATCACGTTCAACGACCAGTCCGGCAGTCGCACGATCGCCGGCACCACGTTCCTCACGCAGGGATCGGTGATCCCCTACGTGCTGGTCAACCCGATCGAGCCGGGCGTCATGTACGTCGTGACCGTGGAGGACCCCGACGCCGGCACCAACAAACCACCCTCCTCGGAAGTGGTCATCGCCACGCTCACCCAGAACGCCAACGGCACCTGGAGCTCGGCGACCTCGGTCATCGCACCCCCATCGTCGAGCTCGGTCTTCCAGCTCTTCCCCACGGCGACGATCGACGCGGTCGGCGACATCGTCGTGAGCTGGTACACCAACCAGAGCGGCGCGAAAAACGCGGCGGGTGATTATCTTCTCGACACCTACGCGACCTACAGCGCCAACGGCGGAGCGACCTGGCAGACGCCGTTCGCCGTCGATTCCCAGCCGTTCGACCCCGACGCCGGCGCAGCCAAGGTTTTGGCCGGACCACCGCCCACCACGGGGATCGGCAACTCGTTCGGCGTGGTCATCGACGGCGCCACTGTGTTCGTCGCCAATGACGCCAACAGCTACACCGGCACGACGGCGACGGGCCAGCAAGTGGCCGTCGAGTCGTTCGCCATGCCCGGCACGCTGTTCATCCTGACGAGCTTGGGCAACAACACCATCACCATCCAGCAGGTGTCGAGCGGCTCGAACACCGACGAAGTATTGGAGAACAACGTCGTCGTGGCGGTTGCCCCGATCGCGAGCCTGTCCGGAGGAATCACAGTCGGCGGAGTCAGCGTCGACGGCGACGAGGCCGGCACCCCGTCCAACCTCGAGAACGATACCCTCATCCTCAATTACAGTAACGGCGATCCGGTCCCCACCAGCGGCGTGACGTTCAATGCCGCGCCCGGCGGGACGAACATCGTCGAGCTCAACGCCGACTCCAACTATACCTTGAGCGATAGCGGCCTGACCATCAGCGGCAACAGCGTCACCGGGGCCGACTCGATCGACCTCGACAACGTCACCGCCGCCCGGTTGACCGGCGGCCCGAGCAACGATTCGTTCACGCTGCACGGCTGGACCGGCACCACGAGCATCACCGGCGGCACCGGGACCAACATGCTGGTCGTGGCCTCCGGGACCGTGCCCACGTCGACCCTGACGGTCAGCCATGTGCAGACCGCGAGCGTTACCGGGGGAACGCTCGACGTCAAAACCAGCTTCAGCAGCATCCCGGCGGTGCAGGTTCAGAGTGCGGGCATCCTCGAGCTCGACAACGGCGTGACCCTGACGGCCAGCAACGGCGTGACCAATGGAGGGACACTCTCGCTCGGCGGCGCCAACATCGCCGCCGCGACCATCGCCGGCAACTACGACCAGACCAGCGGCGGCACCCTGGATATCAAGCTCGGCGGCACAGGCGTGGGCCAGTACGATCAGCTCCACGTCACGGGCAACGTGACCTTAAGCGGCACGCTCAGCGTCAGCCTGGTCAACGGCTTCACGCCCACGGCGGGCAGCTCGTTCCAGATCATCACCTACATGGGCACCTTGGCCGGCGATTTCACCACGGATGACTTCCCAGCCCTGGGCGGCGGAAACACGTGGGTGACCAGCTCCGGCAACGGGAGCTACACCCTGTTCGTGATCTCGACGATCTGATAGGTTCGACCGCGCCGATCAAACCCTTGGCGGGCCGCTCGGAGCCGACGCATCGACCCGCCCGATTTCGCTGCTGATGACCAACCACCTTGAATGAGGAGTGCACTGATGAGATTCAGACCAATCCGGGGACTTCTGACGCTGGCGGCGGTCGCCGGTCTCTTGACCGTGCCCGCGACGGCCCAGGCCGGGGTCCTCTATAGCCAGCCCTATGACGGGACCAGCCCGGGCGCCCCCTCGCAGGTCTTTCCGGATTTCACGAACTTTTCCACCCAATCGTTCGATGACGTGACGGTCACCGGGGCTGGGTGGCTGGTGCAGGCGGTCACCATCTACGGGCAGGAGCAGGGCGACCCCACCCAAAACATCGCGGTCAACCTCCAGTTCCAGTCCACCAGCCTGCCCAGCTTCGGAAACATGACGGCCCCGATCTATACAGGCACGGAAGACTCCAGCGGCAACCTGAACTTCACGGGCCTCAATATCAACTTGGCTCCGGGAACGTACTGGATCACCGCCTGGGTCGTCCGCCCCGACTCCCGACCGGCGGCCAGTGGTTCTGGTCCCTGACCGACTACGGGAACCCCATCGGGAGTGAGTTCTACATCCAGAACCCCGGAGGCGGCCTGGTCCCAGGTGCAATGACCGCCGTGCCCGCGAGCACCGTGCTGGGGACTCTGCCTGCCGACCTGGCCTTCACGATCTCCGGTCAAGTCGTCCCCGAGCCTTCGACCGCGGTACTCCTGGGCATCGGGGCGATCAGCGTCGCACTCTTCGGCTGGCGGCATGCGACTGGGGTAGTGAAAAAACGCCGTCACGGCGCCGGTGCTTTGCTCCCGTTTTCGCTGCGCGCTTTGGGCAGCGGCAGCGCTCCCGTTCCCCCTGTTTGAAGGGGGGCGCGTGGGGGCGAACCCGGCCACACCAATTACTGGTTCTCGATGGCTGATACTGTCGCGGCGACGATTGCGGCTTGACCCTCATGCGTCATGCCGTTATCGCAATATTAGCAGCGCTCCCGATGAGCGATGGAAGGACGGCTATGGTGGCCCCGTCGCGCGATTCTTGTCGCGTGCTCGGGTTTTTTTACGCGCGCCGCCTGAACCGGCCATTGAGCCAGGCGGACAAGGAGCTTCGAGATGACATCCGACCCGAGTCAAGCGAGTCTCAGACACCCAACTGCCGCCGATCGGCGGGCCGCTGCATCGCCTTGTTAGCCGCTCTCCGCACGATGCTCGTTGACGAACTCACCGAGCCGATCAGGGGTCGCATACTCCATCTCGGCCTGGAACACCGCACGTATCTTCGCGACCAATTCCTGTGGGTTATACCCGTACTCAGCCTCGTGAGCATTGGCGACATGGTGCACCATATTCGCGACCACGATGCGCCACGCAGCGCGCTCATCGATCCCTCGCTCCTTCCAGAATCCGATGTTCAGCACGATCTGCTGCTGCTCGTTTGCGAGCCAAACGCGGATCATCTCGAAAGAGCGGGAAGATAGCGCCTCTGGGCGTATCGGGAGTTCGCCCGCCACGGCCATATCCCCAGCGGGCTAACGCCAAACTTCAGCCAACCGGCCCGCCGAGCATCGCCTTTGATCATACTCGAGACCAACGAGTGGCAAGTATGCCGAGGCCGGGTTGAACATCAACCAAAACGGTGACTTTAGCGAACTGATACGCGACCCGTCACGAAAGGCCACGGTGCACTGGGTCAGCCGCCAGCGAGCGACGGATCCAGTGGCGCACGAATTCGCTGCCCGATCAATCGTTGCGGTTCATTGGCAATCCGGGCACGTGTCACGTTCGTCACAGCAAGCGAAACCCGTGCCCTTTGCTTGCGTCGTAAGTGCGAGCACCAAACAGATAAACCAGCTCATACTAGCACTCCCTGCCTTCTCCATGTTGTGACCCCCCCGGCGAAGGCGGACCGCGGGCGTCCTCACGCTGATGCGTGAACGCTCTGCCGCTCGTTGGCACGTTCGGTCGGTGAGGCATAGCCCTTGATCTAGGAGGGCGATGACGCATTGATCGACGATGCGGTACCGTATGCGGCGGCCATCCCGGCGGCAGCCAAGGATGCTGCGATCCACCAGCTTCTGGAGCTGGTTAGAAACGGCTTGCGGCTTCATGTCGACGGCAGCGGCAAGGTCGGTGACACACAATTCGCCCGACTTGCCCAAGGCGTGAAGGAGTCGGAGCCGGGTATCGTTCGCCAAGATCTTGAAGACGGCCATCAACCCGCTCGCTTGGCTGGGCGTGAGCAAAGGCCGCTCACGAAGGGTCGGCTTGTTGGGCTTGCATCGCATCGGAATGAACTCGAACATAATTACACCATCTAGTGTAACGCCTTTCAAGTGCGCAGTGCCGCAATCGCCCCGCACCGAGTCCATGGATGACCATCCCCGCCGCTTGCGAGGTCCCAATCAGAAGATGATAATCCTACGTCCGACCGCGCTCAACACCGCAGCCTGGAGTTCAATCGGAGCCGATCATGGCCTGCTTCCGCCGCCACCGCTCGTACCGCCGTTCGTGGCTCGTCATTCTCCTGACACTGCTGATCGCCCTTCAGTCCGCGACCCCCGCCTGGGCATGGGGCCGTCTCGGCCACCGCGTGATCTCGCGGCTCGCCAAGAAGCACATGACCGAGAAGGCCCGGGATGCGCTAGCGGAGTTGCTCGACCCGAACGAGACGATCGCAGACGCCTCGCTCTGGGCCGATGAGAACCGACGGAGGTTGCCCAAGACTGCCCCCTGGCACTACGTGGACGTTCCCTTGGACGAACCCGCGTATGACGCCAAGTGGTCAGCAGACGATCCGAAGAAGGGCTGCGTGGTCGACAAGATCAACGAGTTCCGGAAGGTGGTGAAGGACAAGTCCAAGCCTGTCGAGGAGCGACGCTTCGCGCTGCGGTTCCTGATCCATTGCATCGAGGATATGCACATGCCGTTGCACGTCGGGGACAACCACGACCGGGGCGGGAACGACACGCAGGTGCGGTACTTTGACCGGGGCACGAACATGCAATCGCTGTGGGATGGCGGGATGATCGAGCGAGTCAGCACGGACGAGGAATACTGGCTGAAAGGGCTCACGTCGCTCTCGTCGCCTCAGAACCCCCGGGACGTGCCCGCGGGCACGGTTGAGGATTGGGGCCACGGAGTCTCTGCTGGCCGCCAGGGAAGCCTACCAGGCCCCTCTAACGGGCGAGCGGATCAAGTCGGGGACGAAGCTTGGGCTCGACTACCACAACAAGAACATCCCGAGGGCCAAGGAGAGAATGTACCGGGCCGGCATCAGGCTGGCGAAGGTGTTGAATGAGTGCTTTGAATAATTTCCGGGCCGTTCGCACGAAAGCGTCAGTGCTCAACGTGGCTCGCTTGCGATCAGCACAAGCTTGTCGTACGTGCGAATCGCGTGGTCTATACCCTCGACTTCCGACAGGTCAACGTCGGCGAACACTGTCGATAGACATTGGGCATGGCCGAGGTCGGCGCCGCGGAGCGTGGCGCCCGCCAGGGTGGTGAGCAGGAGCCAGGCGCCGACGAACGTCGCTTCTCTACAGTCAGCGCCCCGGAGGTTAGCGCCGATAAGGTCGGCACCGCTAAGGTCGGCGTGGTCGAGGTTGGCGGCGCTAAAGTCAGCGGCTTGCAGGTTGGCGCCGACTAGACAGGCGCGGCCAAGGTTCGCGCATCCAAGGTTCGCCCGACGGAGATCGACGTCCCGGAGGTCTGGCGGTTGCCCACCTGCCTCGCGCCATTGATTCCACTTGGCAATGCCTTTCTCCCCGCCCTTGAGCAGTTTGAGCGCATCATCGCGATCCACGTTGCTGATCTCCGTTACTCACCGACCGAAAATGTACAGCTAGTATGTACACCCTGCCCATGGGAAGAAATGGAGTTGGCGATCTTCCGCGCCCATTTGTTGTGGCGTGCCAGGGCATCGCGGATGTCAATTACTCGCTTAATAACTAACAACCAACGACGAACAACTAACAAAGTAAAATCGAGAACTGAGGCAAAAAACCGTGAAGGTGCTGCTGGCCGTCCCCGGACTCTGCTTTGCGCTCGCCTTGCCCTCGCTCGGAGGCGACGCGTCCAGGGCGAAACCCGCCGACATCCACGCACAAGCCGAAGCCCTTGTTAAACCGCTGTTTGAAAAAAAACAGAGCGTCGGCGTGGTCATCGGCGTACTCGAGGGCGACAAAACACGAGTCTTCGGCTTCGGCCGAACGGCCCTGGAAGTTGACAAGACGCCGGACGCCAAGACCATCTTCGAAATCGGCTCCGGGACCAAGGTCTTCACGTCGCTCGCACTGGCGCAACTTGCTCAAGAGGGCTTGCTGCACATCGACGATCCAGTCGAGCAATACCTTCCGGCAGACGTGAAGGTCGCAACGCGCGCCGGCAGGGCGATCACCTTGGAAGACCTGGCAACGCACACGTCCGGCCTGCCGCGCTTGCCCGTGAAACTGTTGTTCGGCGGTCTCGCTTCAGGCAACCCCTACGCCAACTATCGAGACAAGGACCTTTACGACTTCCTCAAGGAATGGAAGCCCAAGCAAGACATTGGGTCAAAGTGGGACTATTCGAACGTCGGCGTTGGCTTACTCGGCCACGCCCTGGCGCGCTGCGCGGGTGTCGACTACGAGCAGTTGATCGCAAACCGAATCACCGAGCCGCTCGGCATGAACGACACACGAATCAAGCTCACCGCCGATCAAGAAAAACGTCTGGCCAAGCCATATGCGTTCGGCAACAAGCCTGCGGCCCGCTGGACATTCGACGTACTGGCCGGCTGCGGTGCGCTCAACTCGACCGTCGACGACATGCTGATCTTTCTCACCGCCGAGCTGGGCGTTAAAGACTCGAAGCTGCGTCCCGCCATGGAGCTCACTCAGAAGCCGCGGCGGGATGGGCCGGCCAAGGGAACGCGGATGGGCCTTGGTTGGTTGATCACCAAACTCCCCAAGGACAGCGGAGAGCGCGAACTGTACTGGCACAACGGCGGAACCGGCGGTTTTAGCAGCTTCGTCGGGTTCATCAAGGAACCGAAGATCGCGGTAGTCGTGCTGGCCAACGGCGGCCCCTCCCTCGGTTCGTTGGGTGCCGTCGACGCAGTGGGGCTTCGCATACTCAAAACGTTGATCCCCAAGGCACCCAATTAAGACCCGCGCCAAACGTGGCGTCCCCGAAACGAATCGGTTGTGCCTCATGCACGATTTTCCTCCGCTCCACCCACTGCCGGAAGCGCTACGACCTCGAACCAGAACGACCCCATCACCCTCATGACGTCGACCAAGCCCTCGAAGGTGACCGGCTTCGAGATGAACGCGTTGACGCCGAGGTCGTAGGTGCGATAGATGTCCTCTTCTGCCTTTGACGTCGTCATCACCACGATCGGAATTCGCCGCAACGATGGGTCTGCCTTGATCTCCCGTAGCGCCTCGCGGCCGTCCATCTTCGGCATATTGAGGTCGAGAATGATCAAGCCCGGCCTTTTCGCCACCCCGGTGGTCGCGTAACGGCCTCGGGCGCGAAGGTATTCCAGCAACTCGACGCCGTCACCTACGAAGTCGAGATTGTTGGCCAGCCGGCACTCTTCCAGAGCCTCCTTCGCCATGAGGCGATCGTCAGCGTCGTCGTCGGCGATGAGTATCGAGATCGTCTTGCCATTCTCATCCATCGGGTGTTACCTCGTTCGGTTGCTTGACCGCCAATCTGACTTTAAATGGAGAACCCTCTCCGCGTGTGCTCCAAGCCGCGATCGCGCCGCTACGTCGTTCGACGATTCTGCGGTAGACAGCCACACCGGCTCCCGTACCGTCGTACTCGCTGCGAAAAATGAGAAGTCCAGCCCGTTCCTAGCAATCCTCGACAATCAGTGTCGAATTCGATCGGGGAAGTCTATGTCAAGCTTAGTCCACTTTTTCGGTCCGGGAGCAAAAATCAAGAAACCGCGGAAGCGTCGGGCGCGGGCTCGCTGCATCGCCTTCCTCATGGACATCCCGGGTCTGGTAGACTACGGCATGTCGGGGCGAGATTCGGCATGGGTCGTTCGGTGACTCGAACCCCCAAAGGTACGTCGATGGACATCTGGCCGCTCATCCAGGACATTATCCGCCTCTATGCATCATCCCGACTAAGCCCGGGCCCTTCGCACCCTGGGAGAAATGCACTTTGCCAAGGGCGACTACGATGCGGCCGAGTACCTCCTGCGCAAAGCGACTTCGATTGTTGAAGCAGCCCTGGGTGACAATCATCCGGATCACGTTCAAAGCCTGAGCCAATTGGCAGCCCTGTACGCCGCGACTGGCCGGGAAACTGCGGCCGTGGCCGCCTGATGGCCGGGCAGGCCCGCGCCGAAGCGCTCTGCGAGGCGCAGCTCGCGGTGATGGCCAAGCACCCTGACCCGTTTGACTGGGGCGCCTTCGTCTGCCAGGGCGACCCCTCGCCCCTGAGTACGATCCGGCCGGGAATGGCGAGCAAAGGCACTGCGACCGACTCGCCAGCAGCGTGTCGCGTTACCCCGAAGATTTAAACACGGCGCGTTCGACCGAACGGTTCCGACAAATCTCGTCCTATAACGCTTACCCCGTTTGATGCCACCTACCTCACGCAACGTTGTTGGCGTCCAAGGTTTTTTCCCGCCTTCGGCCGATCGAGCAAACGGATACCGGAGGCAACGCGGCTCGCTTATTATGAAGCGCCAGCCATCGCCGACCTTACGGGAGTATGGATGAAGCGTCCCTCGTTCTCGATCTTCACGCTCATGTTCATCGTGGCGATCGTCGCCACCGACTTCAGCCTCCTGCGCCTGATGGACATGGCCAGCGCTGACGCACGATTCGTTGCTCAGGCGCACGCTGTGGGAAGCGTCTTTATCATGGTGAATATCCTCGCCCTCGGGCTTCTTCGCCTCATTGCGGTGCGCGGCAAGAACCGCCCTTTTCTCATCGGCTTTCTAATGACTGGCGCCCTGGCCGTCCTTGTCCACTGCGGGTGCTACTTCTGGATTCCCGACCAGATGCACGGAATGTCGATCCATTACGCCGCTTACTGCATCACCTGGTGCCCCGAGTGGCTGTTGGATTTCGCGTTCGGGCCTATCTTCACCGAACGAGCTGTAATTCTTCGATATACGATCATATTTATACTTATCCCGATATTCTTCGCGCCGTCCATGCTGATTCAGATCTCGGTCGCTCTTACCGGCGGATTGCTCGGCCGGATGGCCTGCAAGACAACTCGCACCGTTGCAAGCAACTGCGAACCGCTGAGATCGGATCACCGCGGCGGTGACTCGAACGCCTGACTCTAGGGTTATGAGATCGCAACCCAGCACCCCCTTGCATCCGCACGCCAGCGAGAGCATTCCATGACTTTGCAGTTGGTTCAACTCCGTTCAGCCTGACCTCGATGTTCTCACGCTCCGCTGCCGCCTCCCCGACCACGATGCGCTCGGCTCCGAGTTACAACCTCGCCTGGATCGGCGATCCTGCCCAGGGACTCCAAGCTCCCCTCTGGGATGGCCATCGTTTCCCCGAAAGTATTGAAGTGCACTGCGTCGTCTCGATGCCCGTCCTCATATTCATCGCTCCGCCCAGTCACGAAGCCAATCCCGACGGCTAGACAACGATTCGTGCAAGCGGCGTTGTCCTCCCCGATCACCGTGACGACTTCCATAGCTTTGAACTTCGGGTCCATAATAGCTTCTTCCAATCGTTGGCAGGCGCAACGACGACAGCGTTGGGTCAGAGTGTCGGCAGCTTCCACGGGTCGCGGCGCTCGCGGTCGAGCCACTTGTTGGCGTCGGCGTCGGTGAACTCCCATTTCTTCGGATCCCAGTGCAGCACGGCATGATTCCAGTAGGCGATGTTGCCGAGGATTGGAATCGCCACGGACCGAGATCCGATCTCGACATCGGCTACCGGCCGCTTGCGCGAGCGAATGCAGTCGATCCAATCGCGATGGTGGCCCGGCGAGGACGGCAGGTGCAACTCGCTTTTCTTGAGCGGCTCCTTCACGATCTTTACCGGATCGCTCGAGAGGTGGTCGCGGTCAATCCGAAGAGTTCCTTCGCTGCCGGTGAACGTGCAGCCGCTGGGTCCGCCGTGGATCATGGTCACGCCATTGGCATAGCGGTAGATCACGCCGTGGCCCGCTTTGGGATCGAGCGGCGGGATGATCTCGACCGGTCCCGATTCATCCATGCCCAGGCACCACTGAGCAATGTCGTAATGGTGGGCGCCCATGTCGGAGTGTCCGCCGCCGGCGTACTCGCGGTAGCCGCGCCAGTCGGGGAAGTGCTTGTGGACGCCGCGGGGACTGAGGATCGCGTTGTACGGTCGCATGGGCGCGGGACCGAGCCACCGGTCCCAGTCGAGGCCTAGCTCCGCGTCCTCGCCGGGCAGGTCGCACCACTTGCTCGGACCGCCCACGCCCACGGTCACGCTCTGGATCTGGCCCAGCCGCCCGCTCCGGATGATCTCGACCGCCTCGCGGAACGGCCCGAAGACGTTCGACCGCTGCTGGCTGCCGGTTTGGAAAACACGGTTGTACTTCCGCGCAGCGTCGATGCACCGCTTGGCCTCCGCCAGCGTCAGGGTGAGTGGTTTCTCGCAGTACACATCCTTGCCCGCCTTCATCGCCTCGATCGCCGGAATCGCGTGCCAGTGCTCCGGCGTGGCAATGCACACGGCGTCGATGTCCGACCGGCCGATCAGCTCACGGAAGTCGATGTACGTTTCGCATCCCTTGTACTCAGTTTTCCCGCTATACGCCTTTTCGACGCGCTTCTTGGCATGTTCGCGACGGGTGCGGTCGACCTCACACACGGCCAGCGCCTGGACGTCGCCGAAACTGAGCAACTCCGGAAGATGGTAGTCGTTGGCCATCTTGCCGCAGCCGATGTAACCGACCGTGATCCGCTCGCTCGGCGGAGCCGTGCGCGCGGTCCCGAAGACGGTGCTGGGGACAATTGTGGGAAAGGCGACTGCACCGGCGGCTCCGCCCAAGATCCGCCGCCGCGTGCACGGAGTGGTCCCGTTCATCATGGTAGGTTCCTCGGAATCAGGCCCTGTGAGGCGCGCGGCTCGAGGTGATCGCGCGGGGGCCGACTCAGGCCATTGGACCGTTCCTTGAAGTCGGAAACAATCCCCCGGTCCCGGGCAAGCTGAGCCAGAGATCCTCATCGGATCAGGAGGCCCCGCGTTTGCTGGTGGACCAGCGGGCTGACGACCGGCGTCCGACTCGGCGCAGTGGATGAAGAATCGTCGCCGGTCCGACAGTGCCTCCATCGACGGGGCTTCCGCGTATACCGTGGCACAACCGGCGGCTACACTATGCCGCGAGCTCGGGCCGGCATGCTCGTGCCAAGACGTTGGACGGAGTCGAAAACGACGATTCATCTCGGAGCCGCTTGAATGGTTCTCTGTGTTCGCGCCACGACCACATATGAGCTCGAGTCCGCTTCTTACTTGTGGCTGATGGTTGAACCAGCGATGCAGGGCGCCGCCCATCGTGTCACCCGCTCGAGCGTCGTGACTACCCCGATGGTAGCATCCGAGTGTCGGCAGGACTTCTATGGCAATACCGTTCGGTTGCTGGCACTGCCGCAAGGGCGATTTAGTTTCGAGTTCAATGCACAAGTTGATGTCGAGCCCAATACCGGAGTGCCGCCAGTCGCCGTCGAGCACTCGCCGCAGGAGTTGCCGGCTGATGCGGCGATCTATACGTTGCCTTCCCGGTACTGCCAATCCGACTTACTTGCACGAATGGCGATCGACGAGTTCGGTGGACTGACGCCCGGTGCGGACCGCGTTCGAGCGATTGCTGCGTGGGTGCGCCAACATGTCGAATACCGCTACGGGACGACTGACGCGATGACCTCAGCGTACGACACGGCGACGGAGCGCATCGGGGTATGCCGCGACTTCGCGCATCTGGTGATCGCGTTCTGCCGCGGGTTGGATATCCCCGCGCGCTATGTTTCGGGGTATGCATTAGGCCTTGAGGCACCCGACTTCCATGGATACGCACAGGTTTACTTGGGTGGTGCCTGGCACAACTTGGATGCCACGCTCGCTGATGAGCGACCGGCATTGATCCCCATCGCACACGGACGCGACGCGGCCGACGTCGCGATGTCGACGCTGTGGTGTCGAAGCAAAATGGTCGAGCAAAGCGTCGAAGTATCGCGCAGCTCTTAGATTTGGACGGGACACCGGCCGACCTGCTCGAGAAGCAACCCGCGTGCGCCGACTTTTGGAAGAACCGTGATGGCAGAGAAACGACCACAAGGCGAGGTCTCCATCGGCAAGTTCGACATCCTTGCGACCAATTTCCGAAAGCATCACCCTGGAGCCCTGGGAATGACTCGGTCGAGGGATCTTCGGAGCAGAGCTACTCCGCACCCTTCGCCAGGCATGCGAGGACATTCTCAACGGCCGTAAGATCGACAGGCTTTGTCAGGTGGAAATCAAAGCCGGCTTCCTTCGACTGTCGCTTGTCTTCGTCGCTTCCCCAACCGGTGAGGGCAACGAGCACGGCCCCGCACAGCGCGGCCTCCGTCCGCAACCGCCTGGCGACCTCGTACCCGTCCATTCCGGGAAGTCCGATGTCGAGAAACACGAAGCCAGGCTTGAATGCGTGAGCCGCCGCAAGTGCCTCCGGGCCGGTATGAGCGGTCCGCGTCTCATGTCCTTTTAATTGAAGGAACTTCGCCAGGCTCACGGCTGCGTCGACGTTGTCATCGACCACGAGCACGCGACGGCCCGACGCGGGGAGCTTCGACCTGGTGGCGTTGTGATTCGTTCCTTGTCGCGTCCCCGCTCCGAATTCCTTCTCGAGTGGCAGACGCACGGTGAAGCTGCTTCCATGACCAAGGCCGGGGCTCTCTGCGGTGACCGTCCCGGCATGAAGTTCGACAAGTCGTTTGGCCAGGGCGAGGCCGATGCCGAGCCCCCCCTGAGACCGGTCAAGACTGCGGTTCACCTGGTTAAACATCTGGAACACGTCGTCCAACAAGTGAGGTGGAATGCCAAGTCCCGTGTCCGTAACGCGAATCATGACTTCCGAAGTCCCGTCCACGGCCGCCAGCTCGATTGAGCCCCCATTGGGTGTGTACTTGGCAGCATTGGTAAGGAGGTTGGTAATCACCTGGGCAACACGAGTCGCGTCCGCCCTGAGCCAAACCGGTTCAACTGGCAGTGAAAGCTTCAGGGCGTGCTCAGACGCCTCGATGATTGGTCGGCTTGCCTCGACCGCAGTTTCGACCACTGTGTGCAGCGACACCCATTCCTTCCGGAGGCTTAGCTTATCGCTCGTGATGCGGGACAGGTCCAGCAGGTCGTCGATCAGCCGAACCATGTGGGAAAGCTGTCGGTCCATCATTTGTCGGATGTCGACTTCAGTCGCCAGGTCCTGTGTTATCTTGAGCAGTTCGAGACCGTTCCGAAGAGGAGCGAGGGGGTTCCTGAGCTCGTGCGAAAGTGTGGCCAGAAACTGGTCCTTCCGCCGGTCCGCGCTTTTCAGGGCTTCCTCGGCAGTCAGCAACTCACGCTCCCGCTGGCGCAGTGTTTCCGTGCGTTCGGCCACGCGATGTTCCAGTTCGTCGTTCATCTGCCGCAGTTGCTCTTCGGCGCGCCTGCGCGCGGCTACTTCGTTCAGCAACGAGTGACCGGCTCTCGTGCACTCGCGGCTCTTGCGGTACAGTTCAGCGAACACCGCGACTTTGGATCGAAGGATTGTCGGGTTGATTGGTTTGTGCAGGTAATCCACCGCCCCGGTGCTGTAGCCTTCGAGCACATGCTGGTCTTCGCTGTAGTAGGCGGTGAGGAAGATGATGGGGACACCGGCAGTCTTCTTCCGCTGTTTGATCATTTGCGCGAGCTCGAAACCGCTCATGCCCGGCATCTGGATGTCGAGCACCAGGAGCGCGAACTCCTCCGCAACAAGCGCGAGCAGCGCGGCTTCGGCGGATTCCGCGCAGACCAGGCGGTAGGCTGGGTCAGCCAGGACGGTCTCGAGCACGGTCAAATTCTTGGGCTCATCGTCCACGAGCAGGATGTTGATGCGTTCGTCGCTTGAAGCCGCCGAAGGCGGCGTGGCGCTCAGGGTACCGGCCTCCCGCTGCGGGTCGACCGCGCCGATGTCCGTCAGCGCCGTTATTCGATTTGTGCTCATTGACCTTCCGGTTCTCTCACTCGGAGCTCCATCTTCACTATCGGAACAACCAGACGCGCATGAGGGAGAGCAGTTGGTCGGTGTTGACTGGTTTGGCAATGTAGTCGGATGCACCGGCGTCCAGACACTTCTCCCGGTCTCCCTTCATCGCCTTGGCAGTGAGGGCCAGCATCGGCAGAGTGCGGAACCGGGGATCCTTGCGGATCTCCGCCATGGTCTGGTAGCCGTCCATGTCTGGCATCATGATGTCCATGAGAACCATGCTCAGATCGCGCGTATTCTGAATCAGCTCGATGGCCTGTCGTCCGTTGGTGGAGCTGATGACTTCGATCCCATGCCCCTCGAGCAAAGAGGTGAGGGCGAAGATGTTACGGGCGTCGTCGTCGACCACCAGCACCTTGCGTCCGAGCAGGATCTCGTTGGAGCCATGCAGCCGTTCGAGCATCCTCTGTTTCTCAACCGGAAGGTCGGCAAAGACGCGGTGGAGGAAGAGCGCCGTCTCATCCAGTAGCCGTTCGGGTGACTGAACGTCCTTGAGGATGATGCTCTTGGCCATCGTCCTGAGACGCACTTCATCCTCGGAGGAAAGCTGCTTCCCGGTGAAGACGACGATGGGCAAATCGCTCAAGTTCGGCTCCGCGTGAATCGTCTCCAGCAGCTCGAAGCCGTTGACGTCGGGCAGACGCAGATCAAGCACGACGCAGTCAAACTTCCGCTCGAGTAAAGCGGCGAGCGCCTCGGCACCCGTAGCGACGGCCAGGAGCTCGATGTCGTTATGATTGAGCAGCTCCACGATGGATTGGCGCTCAATGTCATTGTCCTCGACTACCAGAAGACGTTTCGTGCGAGGGGCGGTGAATTGCCTGAGGCGCTCGAAAGCAGCTTCTATGCCCTCTGTGGTCGGCGACTTGACAAGGTATGAGAAGGCGCCGTGCGCAGCGCCGACTGTCGCTCTTCGTCGACCGTGAAGATCTGCACCGGGATGTGGCGCATGGCGGCGTCGAACTTGAGGTTGTTGAGCACCGTCCAGCCGAGCATATCGGGCAGGTAGATGTCCAGCGAGATGGCATCCGGGAGGAACTGCCGGGCAAGCGAAAGACCCGTCGCGCCCCGGGTGGCCACGATTACCTTGAATCCTCGATCGCGAGCCAGCCCCAGAAGGATCCGCGCGTAATGCGGGTCGTCTTCGATCACGAGCAGGACCGGGTCACCCTCCTCGATTTTCTCACGGTCGTCGGGGATGTGCTCTTCGCGAGCCACCGAAAGAACTCTGGTCGCATGGGCCCTCGTCAAGTCAGGCGCCGCGGTTGGTCGCCGTTGCACCGGGCATGTCGGAACCCCCATACGCAAGGGGCAGGTAGAGCGTGAACGTGCTGCCCTGGCCGTGCACGCTGGCGAGCCGGATTTCGCCGCCCAGGAGCACGGCCAGCTCGCGGCTGATGGCCAGCCCCAATCCGGTGCCGCCGTACTTGCGCGAGGTCCCTGCGTCGGCCTGCTGAAAAGCCTCGAAGATGAGCCTCTGTTTCTCCGGGGCCACCCCGATGCCCGTGTCCTCCACCGCGAAGGCAATGACCTGCTGGGTCTTGGAGAGCACCGGGTGATCGATGCTCCACCCCGACGCGGCAAATCCCACACGGACTTCGACATGCCCCTGAGAAGTAAACTTCACAGCATTGGAGAGCAGGTTCTTGAGGATCTGCTGAAGTCGCTTCGAGTCGCTGACCAATGCCCGAGGCAGGTCGGCATCGAAGTGCACATTGAAGGGCAAGTTCTTGTTTTCGGCCACGTGCCGGAAATTCCGGTCTATGGTGTCGCGCAAGCCGGAGAATGAGATTTCCTCGACTTCGACGGTGACTGTGCCCGATTCGATCTTCGAGAGGTCGAGAATATCGTTGATCAAGTTCAAGAGGTCGGAGCCGGAAGAGTGGACGTTGCGCGAAATCGACTTGCTTGGTCGAGAGGTTGCCGGCGGCGTTGTCTGCGAGCTGCTGGCTGAGGATGAGAATCGAGTTGAGCGGCGTGCGCAGCTCGTGCGACATGTTCGCAAGGAACTCCGACTTGTACTTGGAAGTCAGAGCCAGCTCGGCGGCCTTTTCCTCGAGCGCGCGGCGTGCTTGCTCGACCTCGCGGTTCTTGAGCTCAACCTCCGCGTTCTGTGCGGCAAGCAGCCTCGCCTTCGTGCCTAACTCCTCGTTGGTCTGCTGAAGCTCGCTCTGGCGAGACTGCAGCTCGACCGTCAACTGCTGTGATTGCTTGAGCAAGCCCTCCGTGCGCATCGTTGCCTCGATCGTATTCAGCACGACACCGATACTCGTCGTGAGCTGATCGAGGAAAATGAGATTGGTCGATGTGAACGGCTTGAGCGAGGCCAGCTCGATGACCGCCTTGACGTGTCCCTCAAAGAGCAGGGGCAATACGACGATGCTCGAAGGCGGTGCGTCTCCCAGGCTGGAGCTGATGCGGGTGTAGTCCGGCGGCACGTCGTTCAAGAGAATGCGCTGCTTCTCCACGGCGCATTGCCCGACGATCCCCTGGCCGAGCGGGATGCGGTTGGGCTGGCCCGGCCGTTGAGCGTATCCGGCCAGCAGTTGGAGCGCGCGCTCTTCGTTTTCCAGGTCGGCAACCTGGTAGATTGTCCCCTGCTGAGCTTGCACAAGTGGCACCAGATCGGCGAGGAGCGTCTGAGCGACTGTGAAAAGGTCGCGCTGCCCCTGGAGCATGCTGGTGAACCGGGCGATGTTGGTCTTGAGCCAGTCCTGCTCTTTATTGCGCTCGGTGGTCTCACGCAGGTTGGCGATCATCGTGTTGATGTTGTCCTTGAGCTCGGCCACCTCCCCCTTGGCGTCAACCTGGATCGAGCGTGTCAGATCACCCTGCGTCACCGCGGTCGCGACCTCGGCGATGGCACGCACCTGAGTGGTGAGATTGCCGGCCAGCAGGTTCACGTTATCGGTAAGATCGCGCCACGATCCAGCCGCGCCGGGGACGCTCGCCTGACCTCCGAGCCGCCCCTCCACACCGACCTCTCGCGCGACGCTGATCACCTGCTCTGCGAATGTCGCCAGCGTGTCGGTCATGTTGTTGATGGTCTCGGCAAGTGCGGCAACCTCGCCCTTGGCCTGCACCGTCAGCTTTTGTCGAAGGTTACCATCCGCGACGGCTGTCACGACCTTCACGATTCCGCGCACCTGATCGGTAAGGTTGGAGGCCATGAAGTTCACATTGTCGGTCAAGTCTTTCCATGTACCGCCCACGCCTGAACCTGAGCCTGGCCGCCCAGCTTGCCTTCGGTTCCGACTTCCCGCGCGACGCGTGTGACCTCGGAGGCAAAGCCGTTCAACTGGTCGACCATCGTGTTGATTGTGTTCTTGAGCTCCAGGATTTCGCCCTTCACATCGACTGTGATCTTGCGGCTCAAGTCGCCTCGCGCAACAGCGGTCGTCACTTCGGCGATGTTGCGCACCTGTGCGGTGAGATTGGAGCCCATCGTGTTGACCGAATCAGTCAGGTCCTTCCACGTGCCGGCCACCCCGGGCACGACGGCCTGCACGCCCAGGCGCCCTTCCGTGCCGACCTCGCGCGCTACCCGCGTCACTTCCGATGCAAACGAGCGAAGTTGCTCGACCATCGTGTTGATGGTTTCCTTGAGCTGGAGAATCTCACCGCGCACATCCACTGTGATCTTCTTGGACAGATCGCCATTGGCGACGGCAATGGTCACCTCGGCAATGTTGCGCACCTGCCCGGTGAGGTTCGACGCCATCGAATTCACGTTGTCAGTAAGGTCCTTCCATGTGCCCGCCACGCCGGGCACCTGCGCCTGCCCGCCGAGCTTGCCCTCGGTGCCGACCTCGCGCGCCACTCGCGTTACTTCCGAGGCGAACGCGCCGAGTTGCTCGACCATGGTGTTCATGGTTTCCTTGAGCTGCAGGATCTCGCCTTTCACGTCCACCGTGATCTTTCGGGAGAGATCGCCCTTGGCTATGGCAGTGGCCACGTCGGCGATATTGCGCACCTGCCCGGTGAGGTTCGACGCCATCGAGTTCACGTTGTCGGTGAGGTCTTTCCATGTGCCCGCGACGCCCGGCACTCCAGCCTGGCCTCCGAGCTTGCCATCGGTGCCGACCTCCCGGGCTACTCGCGTCACCTCCGCTGCGAACGAGCGAAGTTGCTCGACCATAGTGTTGATGGTTTCTTTCAATTCCAGTATCTCGCCTCGAACCGGAACGGTGATCTTCTTGGAAAGATCGCCGTTGGCCACGGCGATGGTCACCTCGGCGATGTTGCGGACCTGCGAGGTCAGATTCGACGCCATCGAATTCACGTTGTCAGTAAGGTCTTTCCAGGTTCCAGCAACACCTTCGACTTCAGCTTGACCGCCAAGCTTGCCCTCGGTCCCGACCTCGCGCGCCACACGACTCACCTCGGATGCAAAGCCGTTGAGCTGATCGACCATCGTGTTGATCGTGTTTTTCAGCTCCAGGATTTCACCGCGAACGTCGACTGTGATCTTGCGCGAAAGGTCGCCACGCGCCACAGCGGTGGTAACCTCGGCGATGTTCCGCACCTGATCGGTGAGATTCGACGCCATGAAGTTCACGTTGTCGGTCAGGTCTTTCCATGTGCCAGCCACGCCCGGCACCTGGGCCTGACCGCCCAGAGCCCCTTCGGTGCCGACCTCGCGAGCCACTCGAGAAACCTCGGACGCAAAGCCGTTCAATTGATCAACCATCGTGTTGATCGTGTTCTTGAGCGCCAGGATCTCGCCGCGCACGGCAACAGTGATCTTCTTCGAGAGGTCGCCGTTGGCCACCGCCGTGGTGACCTCGGCTATGTTACGAACCTGCGAGGTCAGATTGGTCGCCATCGCATTGACCGAGTCCGTCAAGTCTTTCCACGTGCCGGCCACTCCGCGCACCTCGGCCTGACCGCCGAGCTTGCCTTCGGTACCCACTTCCCGAGCCACGCGGGTGACCTCGCCGGCGAACGAGTTGAGCTGGTCCACCATCGTGTTGAGAGTGTTCTTGAGCTCCAGGATCTCACCCTTTACATCGACCGTTATTTTCTTGGATAGGTCGCCGTTGGCCACGGCGGTCGCCACATTGGCGATATTGCGCACCTGGCTCGTGAGGTTCGACGCCATCGAGTTCACGTTGTCCGTAAGGTCCTTCCACGTGCCGGCCACTCCGGGGACCTGCGCCTGACCGCCGAGCGCGCCTTCGGTGCCGACCTCGCGAGCCACGCGACTCACCTCACCGGCAAAGCCGTTGAGCTGGTCCACCATGGTGTTGATGGTGTTCTTGAGCTCGAGAATCTCGCCGCGAACCGCGACAGTGATCTTCTTCGAAAGATCACCGTTTGCCACGGCGGTGGTGACCTCGGCTATGTTGCGAACCTGAGAGGTCAGATTGGTCGCCATCGCGTTGACGGAGTCCGTCAAGTCTTTCCACGTGCCGGCCACCCCGCGTACCTCGGCCTGACCGCCGAGCTTGCCTTCGGTACCCACTTCCCGAGCCACTCGGGTGACCTCGCCGGCGAACGAGTTGAGCTGGTCCACCATCGTGTTGATCGTGTTCTTGAGCTCCAGAATCTCGCCGCGCACGTCCACGGTGATCTTCTTGGACAGGTCGCCGTTGGCCACTGCTGTGGTGACTTCGGCGATGTTGCGCACCTGGCCCGTGAGGTTCGATGCCATGAAGTTTACGTTGTCGGTGAGATCTTTCCAGGTCCCCGCCACGCCCCGAACCTCGGCCTGGCCACCCAGCTTCCCCTCGGTCCCGACCTCCCGAGCCACGCGTGTCACTTCTGAGGCGAATCCGTTGAGCTGGTCGACCATCGTGTTGATGGTGTTCTTGAGCGCGAGGATCTCCCCCTTCACGTCCACGGTGATCTTGCGGCTCAAGTCGCCCTTGGCAACGGCCGTGGTCACTTCGGCGATGTTTCGAACCTGCGCGGTCAGGTTCGACGCCATCGAATTCACCGAGTCCGTCAAGTCCTTCCACGTGCCCGCGACACCAGGGACGGCCGCCTGGCCGCCAAGCGCACCCTCGGTGCCGACCTCGCGAGCCACTCGCGTGACTTCTGACGAGAAGCCGTTGAGCTGGTCCACCATCGTGTTGATGGTCTCCTTCAACTCCAGGATCTCGCCCTTGACGTCGACCGTGATCTTACGCGAGAGGTCCCCGCGGGCCACGGCGGTGGTGACCGCCGCGATGTTCCGAACCTGCGCGGTCAGGTTCGACGCCATCGCGTTTACCGAGTCCGTGAGGTCCTTCCAGGTGCCGCCCGCTCCTGGAACGACCGCCTGGCCGCCCAGGCGCCCTTCCGTTCCAACCTCGCGGGCCACCCGCGTGACCTCCGACGCGAAAGACCTTAGCTGATCGACCATCGTGTTGATGGCTTCCTTCAGTTGCAGAATCTCGCCACGCACGTCCACCGTGATCTTTTTCGACAGGTCTCCGTTGGCAACGGCAATGGTCACTTCGGCAATGTTACGCACCTGCGCCGTCAGATTACCGGCCATCCGATTAACTGATTCGGTAAGGTCCTTCCACACCCCGGAAACGCCCCGCACCTGCGCCTGGCCCCCGAGCGTGCCCTCCGTGCCGACTTCGCGCGCCACCCGCGTGACTTCCGAGGTGAAGACCGAAAGTTGCTCGATCATTGTGTTGACAAGCTTGGCCGAGCGCAGGAACTCGCCCTTTAACGCCCGTCCGTCCACTTCCAGGTCCATGGACTGGCTCAGGTCGCCCTTGGCCACCGCGCCGATCGTGCGGGCGACGTCGACCGTGGGCCGCACCAGGTCGTCGATCAGGGTGTTGATCGAGTCGGCCATGACGGACCAGTCACCAACGGCCCCGGGCAACGTGATGCGTTGCTTGAGGCGGCCCTCCTTGCCGACCGTGACGGAGAGTCGCCGCACTTCCCGCGTGATGCTCTCCTCACGAGCAATCGTCTGATTGAAAGTCTCGGCGATTCGCCCGTCGATGCCGGGCCAGTCCGCCGGCAGGCGCACTGCGAATTCGCCATCACGGAAGGCCACGAACGCCTTGAGGATCTGGCGTGACCGTGCTTCAGCCGATTCCTCGATTCGAGCACGCTCCGCCGGCACGTTTGAGCGATCTTCAACTTCGAGCGTTGCCGAACGCCCATTCGAACGCGAGCGAGATCTTGGTTTGTCATTCATGATTCAGGATGTTCATCGAAGGTTAACTATGTTCATCAAAGGTTAACTTCGTGAAGACGACCGGGATCGGATACCGGCACCCTCCAATCGAATCGCGAACTGCGGGCCTCTGCATTTTCAGGGACGTGCTTGAATTTTGGGGCAACGGGCAGCGGATCGGAAGAGAGTCGCTTCGCTGAGACTTCCCTCATGTACACGGCGATGATTTCTACTGATCAGCGATTCTCAAGCAGCGTTCGCCCCGTGATCTCAAGCAAGGCGAATACCCCACGCTTAGCATCCCCTACACGCGTGCCTGAAGCAATCCCTTTTTCCTGGGATCTTCGAGGAAATCAATACGCGATGCGCTCTTTACGGCAAGTCGGCGCCGAGGCGTCGGTAGCTGAGAAAAATCGCGCCGGTACGGTTCCGTACCGACGCGAGCCGCGGACAGGCGGTTCGTGCCCAGCAGCGTCAAGTCGGCTGACGTGATTTCGGAGCAACTGAACCGCTACAACTTCGTGGTAGCATCTATCGGTGCGGTCTTCTCGAACTCACAAGAAGGGAGAACGCTTCGAATGCCTTATCGATTACGTTTCTCGATCGGCCAACTGATGGGCTTGATTGCGCTCTCGGCTCTCCTCACGGCGAATGCGATTTTCATCATCCGTGGCAACTTCACGTTCATCGCTTTGATTGGAATTGGCTTGAGCTGTGCTGGACTGGGCGTGCTATTCTACAATCGTCGCCTCTCGGGATGGATTTGGGTCTGGATCGCCGGTCAGTCCTGGCCACTGCTCTGGTGGGCCGCCCAGCTTATGGTGTTCGTGCTATTACCCTCGCCGTTCTACGGTAACAACACTTACGTAGCAATACAGACAACCCTGAGTTTAGCCGGTTCGCTCCTTACCCTCTTGGGCTTTGCCATGACCCTTCGGGATATCCGCCGAAGGTTGGCGCTCTACGAGCACGCTCCGCGAACTTGACGCTCGGATTGAACGACCGACCGACGGTCTGTCTGCCTGAAGAGAAGCAGGCGGAAGTGGCAACGGTAGGGCTCGTCCGGTCGCGCTCTCAGCCCTTGACCCGCAGCCGTTTGATGGTGCGGGCGAAGATGCCGGCGCCGGTGTTGCCCAGGCCGGTCACGCCGCCGGTGTCGTAATTGCGGCCGGCGCGCTTGGTCGTGATCGAGCCCGGACCGTTCGTGTTGGTTGCCTTGTTGTAATGATTGTTGGCGGGGCGGACGCTCGCCGAGACATCGCTGTTGACCAGGTCGCCACGCTGGTGGTAAAGCTTGATGTTGCTGGCGCTGCGCGTTCCCTCGAGGCCCTGAACATACGCCGTGTAGTCGAAGCCGGTCTTCACCTCGCTGTTAAGCTGCGTGCCCTGCACGTTCACGGTGCCGATCGAGCCCGATGTGAAGATGGTCGCGTTCGTCAGGTTGTAGCCCGGCAAGACCGCATATGTCGGATACCCTTGAATGCCGAGCTGCACGAAATCCGGATTCGTTGCGGTCTCGACGAACACGTTCGACGCCCCGACCGTGAGCTTGCCGATGCTGCTGGCCCGGACCGTGCCGCCCGAGAGGCCGGCCGCGGGATACCCGGTCGAACCCGGAGGCGTTCCGTACAGCGTCGATGGCAGGTTCAGACCAGATGATGAAGACACCGCCGTAAAGACGCCGGCGGGGTTGCCCAGTCCCTTCTTGAAGGTGAGCTTGCCGATCTTGCCCTTGACGTCCAGCCCCACCGCGTCGGCGTTGCCGCCGAAATAGGCCTTCTTCAAGTAACCGACACCGCTGGATTCCGACGAGAACGGCACCGGTGCGCGTGATACCGTGAAGTTCTTGGCGGAGCCATGCACGGTCAAGGTCTTCACGGCCGTCGCCTGGAGCGCTGTGCGACCTGTCGTGCCCACTTGCGGGAACTCGAACTGGAACCCTGCCGGTACCGACCCCTGCGTGGTCGAGACGATATCGAAGTTGCGGACGACACCGTTGATCGTGAAATCCACAGTGGGCGTGGTGACCGGCGTCTCTGGAATGGTCGTCGACTCGCTGTCGAAGACCAGGTTGGTGATGTTGTTGATGTAGATCGACGGCATCTGCTTGAGCGGCGTGTTCGCCGTGCCAATCACTACCTGGTACGGCGCGGTGTTCACGGAGGTGTCGATCTGCGCATCGATGCTGTTGAACGAGAGAGTACCCACTCCGCCGTACAGGAAGACGCCATACGGCGTGCTGACGGGCGGGGTCACCGCACCCGAGAGGTCAAAGCCGTTCAGCTCGATCGACTTGACGCCCGAGACCGCCGTGAGCTGATTGAACAGGACGTCGCCATTGGTCTGCACGGTATTCGACGGGATCACGTTGCCGGTAACGTAAGTCTTCTTCGGGCTCGTATTGACGAGCTGGATCGTGTTGATGTCATCGTCGAGTACGCCGTCATTCGGCGTGGTGTCGGTGACAATCACGTAGCCCGGCCCGTGCACCGTGATCACCCACTTGTCGCCCGCCCGGTCGGTGCCCGAGACAACCTTGCCTTGGTTGGTAAACCCCTCGCTGTTGAAGTTATTAGGGTTGACCTGCTCGGACGCCTCGAAGATCTCCCGCTCCTTGGTGATCGGATTGGTGACCAGCAGGTCCGAGGGTATCCACGGGGACTGGTAATTCGGAATCCCAGCCTGGAGCACCCAGCGGCTCTCCAGGGTATCGGGCATGCACAAGAGCCGGCGCTTGATCCGACTTCGCTCGGAACGGCTGGACCGCTTCCGTGGCAAACTCATGGAAGACTCCCTCCCCGGCAGCCCTCAACAGGCGTCCAGCCGCCGATCGATCGCGATCGACGACGCTCGACGCTCCGAAAGCCGCCCTCCCTGTTCGATATCATCCGGCTCGGAGATAAAGCGATTCCGCTGCGCCCGAACAAACCCCCAAGTCAGGCGATCGACGGCCCGCGCCTCGACCCCCGGACAACCAGCGACCGCAGCGACGCACTTACGCCTCTCTCCATCGGCGCCCATCACCGCGCGCCTTCATGAGACCTGTGAAGATAGGGAACACAGGGTATCGAGGAAAGCGGACGAACCGATTAGGCCGTGGGGAGGGGACGCAAGGATGCGACCGCATTGGCCTCGTCGTCGGTGATCGTGAAGAACTGGTCGAGTTTCATGATTGCGAGGAGGTCGTGGACGATTGGCTGGAGGTGGTAGATGACCATCTGACCACCCTTGGTTTCGACGCGGCGCTTGAGGCCGACCAGGATGGCGACGCCGGAGCTCGAAAGGTAGTCGACCTTGGCGAGATCGACGGCGAAGCGTGGCGACGGCTGGGCTCCGACGAGCTCGTAGAGCGAGTCTCGCAGCGCGTTGTTCCGAAAATCGTTGAGGCCGGCTGCGGTCTCGAACGTGACGACCAGAACGTCCGAATCAGCTCGCGTGCTGAAGGATGACATAACGAGCGGTGCTCCACCAACCTTGCGTCCCGAGCCAATCGACCGATTCTTGACGAGGGAGCATCGTTCATCATATCGCGCCAGTCGCCTGGTGTGCAATTCAAAGGATTTCCGGGATCGGCGATCCATGCTCGACCGCCAGTCGCTTCCGGCCGGGGATTTCCAGGCGGTGCGAGTCGAGCCCCAGCAGGTGAAGAATCGTGGCGTGAATGTCGGTGACGTAATGGCGGTGCTCCACGGCGTGGAAGCCGATCTCGTCGGTCGCGCCGTGAACGATCCCCCCGCGCACGCCGCCGCCGGCCATCCAGATTGAGAAGCCGTAGTTGTGGTGGTCGCGGCCGTCAGCGCCTTGCGCAGGGGGTACGGCCGAATTCCGTGGTCCAGACGACGACCGTGTCGTCAAGCATCCCCCGCCGCTTCAAGTCGGTCAGAAGGCCCGCAATCGGCTTGTCGACCTGGGCACAGAGGCTCGAGTGATTGGCGCGGAGGCCCGAGTGAGCGTCCCACGCGCCGGCGGCGCCCTCGCCGTGAAACACCTGAATGAAGCGCACCCCGCGCTCCGCGAACCGCCGGGCCGCCAGCAACTGCTGGCCAAAAGGCCGGGTAACGTCCTGGTCGAGGCCGTAGAGGGCCGAGGTCGATCTGTCTTCCTCCGCGAACCTCAGAACTTCGGGCACGGCCGTTTGCATGCGGAAGGCCAGCTCGTACGATTTGATCCGGGCGCGGAGCTTCTCGTCCGATGGATACTCGAGTGCCGCGAGCCGGTTGAGCCGCCCGAGCAGCTCGGCCTTGAGCGCCGGTTCTGTCTGTCCCAGCGGCAAACCGGGCCGGGCGAAGGGCAGGGGATCGGCTGGGTCGACTTTGAGGGTCACGCCCGCGTTTTCCGGGCCCAGATAATTGGCGTCGGTGGCTCCTGAGCACTGGTATTCCAGCGGCGGGCCCATCGAGATGAATTGCGGCAGGTCATCGCAGAGCGAGCCCAGCCCGTAATGAACCCACGCACCGATCGTCGGATGGCAGCCGTCGAGCAAATGGCGGCCGGTGAAGAACTCAAGCTGCGCACCGTGATTGTTGTCGGTCGTGAACATCGAGCGAATCACCGCGATATCGTCGACGCAGCCTCGCACGTTCGGCCACCAGTCGCTCACCTCGATCCCACTTTGGCCCCCTCTCTTGAAGCCGATCTGGGTGGGGTAGATCGTCGCCTTCGTCTTGTCGATGATGTTGTTCGCAACTTGCTCGCGCACGTTCTTGAGAAAAGGCGAGCCGAAGACTGCCGCGTTGTGGGGGCTATCACTGATCGTCTTGCCGGCGTGCCTGGTCAGTTCCGGCTTGGGGTCGAAGCTCTCGAGGTGGCTCACACCGCCGCGCATCATCAGCCAGATCACACGATTCGCTCGCGGCGGGAAATGCGGCTTTCCGCTGGGCGGCACCCAGCTCTCCTGGCTCTGCGCAGCAGCCGCGCCGTCTCGGTGGAGCATCGCGCCCAGCGCCAGGCCCACGAACCCCATTCCGGCATCGGCCAGGAAAACCCGCCGCGTGCGCTTGCAACAGGCGCGGTCGGTTTGGTGCTCGTTCATGGCAATGGCTCGATTCATCGGATCGTGACAAAATCGTTATGATTCAAGAGTACGTGCACGAGCGCTGCGCGAGCGCGGGCCTCCGGCGCCGGACCGTGGTTTTGCTTCGGCTCCGACTCAAACGCCTCGGCCAGCCGCGCGAGACCTGCGCAGGCTTCCGCTTGCTCGGCGGCGCTCGGGCTCCGACCGAGAATGCGCACGAACGCTGAGTCCACGAACGAAGCTCGCGCGGAGGCGCCCGCGCCGACCTCGCGCGTCGTTGCCGCCGCGATCTCGCCCGCGCCGGTCAAGACCATCGCGCTGTTCGAGAGCGCCAGCGCCTGCTGCGGCACGATTGTCTCGTACCGGCGGTAGCATTCCGTCACGTTCGCGGCGTCGAACATACTGAGTAGCGGAACGTTATCGCCGCTGGCATAGCGGTAGTAGATGGTCCGGCGGGTGCCTGCCTCGGCGGCGGCCACCGGCGCCTCGGGCCCGCCGATCCGGGTGTCGAGGCGGCCGGCCAGGCAAAGCACGCTGTCGCGAACGACCTCGCCCTCCATCCGCTGAACATTCATTCGCCAGAAGTACCGGTTGTCGGGGTCAAGGGCGACGTTGGGATCGCCGGCGCCGGAATCGGAGCTGCGCATCCGGTACGCCTGCGAAGTGAGGATGAGCCGGTGCAGGTGCTTGAAGCTCCAGCCGTTCTCCATGAATTCGACTGCCAGCCAGTCCAGGAGCGCGTGATGGAGAGGCCGCGGCGACCGGAGGCCGAAGTCGTACATGGAATCGACCAGCGGCTCGCCGAAATGGCGAGCCCAGACGTGATTCACGGCAACCCGGGCCGTCAAGGGGTTCCGGCGGTCGACGATCCACCGAGCCAGCGCAAGCCGCCGGCCGGTGCTCACATTCTTGTAAGGCGCGTTGCTCGGTGTGTCGCGATAGGTCGTCTTGGCGCGCGGGAATTCGAGCGGGCGCGGCGTGTACTCGGTGGTGAGCGGTGCCTTCGCGGCCGCCTGCGCCAGGGCAGATTCCCGGTCCGCCGCGGCAAATCGGCCGCGCGCCTCGACGACCGCGGCCGCGGCCTTCGCCCGGGCGTCCTTGAGCGGGTCGCCTTTCTGCCCTGCGCCGGCGGCGAGCAGGCCGTCGAGACCCTGCCGGGCACGCTCGAGGTCTCTCGAGGCGGCGAGGCCCTTGAAGGAAGCTTCAACCTGCGCGAGTCGGCGCTGGGCGGCCAGCGCCGTGCGGGCCGCGGCAGTCCAGGCCTCGGAGCCGCTGCGCCGGGCTCCCCGGTCTTCAAGCCACTCGGCGTACAAGACCGCTCTTAAAGCGGATTGTTTGGCTTCGGCCGCAGCCACGGCCTTCTCCGCGACCTCCCGGTCTTCCCGGGCGATCCGGGCCGCCCGCTGCGCGGTCGCGAGCGCCTCGATCTGCCCGGCGGCCGCGGCCTGGGCGGTTTTCAGCGCCTCGGGTGTGCCCGCAGCGGCATTCAACTTCGTATCTGCCATCTTATCGGCTGCGATGGCCGCGTTGGCCGCCCGCGCCGCAAGCTCCGCGCGGCTTCGGGCTGCGGCGGCAAGTGCGCGGGCCTGGGCTACGGCCTTTTCTGCGGCGTCGGTCGCTTCACGCACGACGAAATCGCGCTTGTCGGGGCAGGTGACGCTGGTTGAGAGCAGAACAGGCACGATCTTGAGCTCGCCGCCCAGGACCTGCGGGGTTGCGGGACGGAGCGCCCGGGTCTTGTCGGGAGCGGCCTCATCGCCGCGGACGAAGAGATGCGTGGGGGTGTCGAGGAAGTCGTCAAACGCTCGCGAAAGGCCGGCCTTGGTGCGGTCGGGCTCACCCGGAACACGATCGATGCGAATGTGGTACGGCTCGAAGAAAGCTCGGAAGCGGTAGTAGTCCGCCTGCGAGATCGGGTCATACTTGTGGTCGTGGCAGCGGGCGCACTGGATCGTCACGCCGAGGAAGGCACGCGCGGTGTGCTCGACGGTGCTTGCCAGCCAGGCGTTCCGGTTAAAGATGTCCCAGTTCCGCACGAGGTAGCCGGTCGCACCAACCGTGGCCGGGTCGTCGGGGGCGAGCTCGTCGCCAGCCAGCATCTCCTCGATCATCCGGTCGTAACCCTTATTGCCATTGAGGGCCGCGACGATCCAATCACGCCATCGCCAGATATGAGGATGGCTGTACCGAATCTCGTCTCCGAGCCCGTACCAGTCGCTGTACCGCCAGACGTCCATCCAGTGCCGACCCCAGCGCTGGCCGTGGCGAGGGTCGGCAAGAAGGCGGTCGACGACCCTGGTCTGCGCATCGGACGAGCAATCAGCCAGAAAAGCCTGGAGTGCTTCTTGGGTCGGCGGCAATCCGATCAAATCGAGGTAAAGGCGCCTGAGCCAGAGATCCTTGCGCGCAGGCGGGCTCGACCGCAACCCGCGTGCCTGGTAGCCGGCGGCGAGAAAGGTATCGATCGGATTCTGGGCCCGGTTTCCGTCCGCCGGACGGAGAGGCGTCGCGCGAGCGGGTGGCTGGTACGCCCAGTGCTTGCGGGGGTCGACGGGCGTCGGCTCCGGCGGCGCCTTCGCGCCCTGGTCGATCCACGAGCGGAGCAGGGCGATTTCACGTTCGCTCAGGCCAACCCCCTCGTTCTCGGGAGGCATGCGGTCCAAGCCGTCGGAACCGGTCACGCGGAGAATGATCAGGCTCTCCCCGCTCTTACCCGGCACGAAGCCCGGCCCGCCTTTGCCGCCTCGTCGGGCGAGCTCGGCCGTATCCAGGCGTAGACCCGCGTTCTGACGAACTGCCCCGTGGCAGCTCGTGCACCTGGCAGCCAGCATCGGCTTGATTTCGCGGGCATAGTCGACCGGCGAAGCGATTGTGCCACTCTGCACAAGCCCAACCGCCGCCGCCACGATCATCAATTCGACGTTCATCCGCTCGTCTCGCCCGCCGTACGCCTCGCACAACGGTGGTCTCGCTGTGGTGGGCTCGTCACGAATTATCCCCGGCCGCAGAACACGGCGTCAAACATTTCTTGAACAAGCGGGATCGAGTTGCACTTCATCCTGTTGACGCACGCCCGGACGACCAGGACGCGTTCCGCGACTCCATCGAGTGCGGTCGCGGCAAAAGAAAACGCTATTTATGGCACGACACAGCTCGTGCCGATACTTAAGAATGCCGATCGTCGGCCGAGCCGCGCAGCGCGGAACGCGACAATGCATAGCGGTCTTATCTATGTACACTCAAAAGAACCCCAATCGACCTTTCTTAGCGGGCAATGGGCGGGCAAAGCGCCGGCGTGACGTGGATGAAAGCTGGAAGAGACGCCAGGCGCTGGTTCGGCGTGCTCCGGGCCGCCCTGGCGGAAGATGAAGCGGCGCGTGGCGTGCCGCCTGACCTCGATGAGAACGAGGTCCTTTGCTGGGCAGACGCCTTCTTCGCACGCTCAGGTGACTGGCCTACTCCAGGAGCGGGGCCCATCCCAGAGGCCCCTGGCGAGACTTGGTTATTGATTGAAGCTGCGTTAAGCTTCGGGCGCCGCGGCTTCGCCTTTGGCGGCACGCTTGCCCGCTTCTTTTCCGAGCACCGAGGGCGTTATCACCTGCAAGAACCAGATTTCAGCCTGGAGCAGATCCTGGCGTGGGCTGATGAGTGGCATGCGGTGAAGGAGGAGTGGCCGACGGGCACATCGGGCCCGGTTCCCGGTGGCGGCGGCGTCACATGGCTTGCACTGAACGACGCACTCAAGCTTGGGCGAGGAGGGCTGCCCGGCGGATCGACGCTCGCCCGGCTGCTGGCCGAGGAGCGCGGGGTTTTTCGTCATACGCGGCTTTCCGAGGAACAGATTCTCGAATGGGCCGACGCCCATCACGCGCGAACCGGGCGATGGCCGAGTGTCACGTCCGGTCCAATCATCGAGACGCCCGACGAGAGCTGGATCGCGCTCAATAACGCGCTTGAAGGCGGCTACCGCGGGCTTCCCGGAGGCTCGTCGCTCGCCCGGCTGCTCGTCGAGCGCCGCGAAGCGAGAAGCATGGGGCACCTGCCACCGCTTGCGATGCCTCGAGTTCTGCGATGGGCCGATGCTCATCACGCGCGGACGGGTCGATGGCCGACGGTCGACTCCGGTCCGATCGCCGAAGCACCGGGCGAGACCTGGCGCGGCATCCATGCGTCGCTCGTCGCCGGATGTCGAGGAGTTGGTCCCGGATCATCCCTCGTCCGCCTTTGGGCCGAGGAGCGAGGCGTGTACAGCAAGGGACATCGGCCACCGCTCGTGATCCCCGACATCCTGCGCTGGGCAGACGCACATCGCGCCCGCCACGGCCGGTGGCCGAGCGCCGACTCGGGACGCATTCCCGAGGCTCCCGGCGAGACGTGGCAGGCGGTGAGTCGCGCCGTGCAATCCGGCGCGCACGGTCTGCCGGGCGGTACGACGATACCCCAGCTTCTGCAGCGAGATCGCGACGAGCCCCAACATAAGGAGGCCGCACCGTTGACGATCCAGGGTATTGTGGCCTGGGCCCAGGCTCATCGGGCGCGAACGGGCAAGTGGCCGAACGTGAGCTCCGGGGCGATTCCGGAGTCTCCCGGCGACACCTGGAGGCAAATACAATACGCACTGGATCACAGCGTCCGCGGCCTGCCAGGGGGTTCGTCGCTCGTGAAGCTCTTTGGCATCGGCCGGCGCAAACGCCCTGAAGTGGCTGCGCCAATTTGATCGTTTCAGAGATCCTGGCGTGGGCCGACGCCTTTCACGCCCGCGAAGGGCGATGGCCCGGTTGCGGGTCGGGTGAGATTCCGGAGGCCACGGGCGAGACCTGGGTGCACGTCGACGCGGCGCTTCGACAGGGCAGGCGCGACCTGCCGGGCGGATCGTCGCTGGCTCGTTTGCTCGCCGAGCGGAAGGGAAAACGATCTTCGTCGCGCGTGCCGGAGCTGACGATTCCGCAGGTGCTGGCGTGGGCCGATGCTCATCACACGCGGACAGGTCGCTGGCCAACTTCCGCGTCCGGCCTGATCAGCGATTCCGGCGGTGTGTACTGGTTCAACGTGGATAACTTCCTGAAGAGAAAAGCCGGCGGCGTGCGGCAGGGAGAGTTGTCGCTCTACCGCCTACTTTCTCGCGAGCGCGGCATGGTGCGCCATCCGCCGCTCAGGGAGGAGCAAGTGCTGGGATGGGCCGACGCCTTTTACACCCGCGAAGGACAATGGCCTGCAATCCAGTCTGGTCCGATTCCCGAGGCACCCGAGGAAACCTGGGCCGCCGTCCACATGGCATTGTTAACAGGAGGCCGTGGTTTCGCCGGAGGCTCGAGTCTGGCGAAGTTGCTGTTCGAGCGGCGCGGTGCACCAGTGCGGCGAGGCTCTTGTGTCCGCAGATCGACTCGATAGACGGCCATATGTCGACGTTGTCGTGTCCATCCGCCCGACTTGAGGCTCGAGCCGCCCAACGGCGCCCGTCGGCACTGAGCCGTGACTATCATTGTGTCACAACTTGAGTTTCGCACCTCAACGAGGCATTGTAAATGCTATCGCGCGATCGGTGTCCGGCGTTCCGCGGTTGCGTCGTGTCGGCCGCCGGTGTTTCCGTCATCGTGACGTGTCTCGCCTTCGAGCCTCCGGCTCGTGCTCAGGTCAAGGCGAAGGGCAAGGCCGAGGGCGCCGCGGCGATCCTTGAAAAAATGCGCACGGCGGCAGGTACGGCCAAGCCTGCGGGCCGGCCGGCGGAGATCCTGATCGAGGGGAAGGTGCAGCGCAACGGGTTGACGTCTGATTATTCGCTGCGGTTCGCATCCGCGGGGATGTTCCTTCAGAGCGTCGAAGGGCCGCTGCCGAGCAAAGTAGGATTCAACGGTAAGGAGTGCTGGTCGACCGATCTGAGTAACATGCCAATGCGGCTCCAGCTCCGCGACCTCGATCGAAACCGCCTCCTGGTCGAGTTGCAAACCGGCCAGTGGCTCGCACGCGCCGATGGTGAGGCGCTCGCGTCCTCCAGGGTGAGACCCAGTCGTGACGAGATGGCGATCGACGTCAAGCAAGGCCGGTTCAAGGTCGAGCTTCGCGTTTCGCGCGAAACGTGGCTGCCGAAGTCTTTGAATTGCGGGAGCATCTCGGGCGCGGAGACCTGGGCGTTCGCCGATTACCGCGACTTCGGTGGCCTGAAGGTGCCGGGAACGGTGACGGTGACGCTGGCGGGAGACACGGAGATCTACCGCGTCGGGTCGATTCGCCCCGCGCCAACCGCGCAGGCAAGCGTTTACGATATGGCGGCCCGCCCCGATGACACGCGATTCGACGCAGCCGCGCGTTCCGGCCTGTCCGTCAAACGCGCCATGACGGGCCACATTCTGGTCCGGCCCAGAATCGACGGCCAGGAGACCGGGTGGTTCATTTTTGACACATGCGCGGGCAGCAATGTGATCGATGCCTCGGTCGCCGCGAACTTGAAGCTCGAGCGGTTGGGCTCGTCAATCGTCACGAGCGTCATGGGCAACGAGCCAAGCTCGATCTTCCGGGCCAGGTCGCTCACGCTCGGGCCGATGACGACCGAACGGCCGTTATTCGTGACGATGAACATGGTCAACATCCAGAATGCGATGGGGAAGGACGTCGTCGGAATCGCCGGCTACGATGTGCTGGCGCGGTGTGTGGCCGAGATCGCGCTCGATGACGAGTCGGTCAAGTTGTACGACCCGAAGAGCCACCACCTTGAATCGCCGTCCTGGAAGCCGCTGATCTTTCATCAAACGGCGCCGGTCATCTCGGCAACCTTTGAGGGCAACAAGAAGGGCCTCTTCAGACTAGACTTAGGCGCCAGCGGGCCCCGGGGCGTGGGCAACGTTGTGTTCCACGCGCAGACCGTGCAGGAAAAGCGTCTCCTCCGAGGCCGGAAGCTCGGCACGGGGATGATCGGGTCGAGCGATACCGCGACGGGCACGATTGCCTGGTTCGAGCTGGCGGGCCACCGGTTCAAAAACCCCGCGGTGGTCTTCGCAACGGACAAGACGGGCATCTTCGGCGACGAATACCTCGACGGAAACATCGGGGTCGACTTCCTCAAGCCGTTCCGCGTGGTTCTGGATTTCGCGAATGAGCGGGTTGCGTTTCTGACGCTGGAAAAGGCCCGTTAGGTGCGTGACGCAGACCGCTGTCGTTGTCAGCGAGAATTGTCATCATCGACCGTGCCGGCCGCGAGCTTGCTCACGTTGATCCGTGCGCACGGGTACGCGGTCAAGAGCTTCTGATAGACCGGAACGGAGACGAGCAAACGCCTCAGTTTCCGCTGGCCAGACCGCGTGAGCGACCCGCGGTGTTCCTGGCACATGCGCAGCGGAACGTCGACAACGGTGTCGCGGCCGACCGCGTCTTTTTCCCGGTTTCGCATGATCAGAAATATGAGCGGATTGATCAACAACGCAAGGAACATTACCACATTTGCAGGCGACCTCGGTGCCCGCGGCCGAAGCAAGCACGCCGACTCGCCTGCCACATTTACAATCGAGCTCGAACTTCATCACCAGCACCAATCGTTCAGCCAAGTCGTCACCCGAATATGGCCACGCAAGCCGGAATTCCAACACCCAGGATGGCGCTGGTCAATGGCCGACAACCCATTCCCATCAGCCAGCGCTCGGTTGATTTTCGACTGTGCCGTGCCTAGAATACATAACTTTCTTTTCGGAACTGCCTAATTGGCTTAAACTTACATTGAATGACGCGATCTGCGGCCACACTCGGCCAACCTTCAGAATGGTGGCGGGCTTTCCCGCAGGCAGCAGGGCAATGACAGCACGCGTTCGGGGGTTATGAATTGGCTGGGAAAGAGCAGTCGATGGATCTGGACCGCATTCGCCGCGCGGTGCGGGAAATCTTGCTGGCGGTGGGCGAAGACCCCGAGCGCGAGGGTCTGCGGGAGACGCCGGATCGGGTCGCGCGGATGTATGCCGAGGTCTTCGACGGGCTTCATCGCGATCCGCGCGGGCATCTCAAGAAGCTGTTCACGCAGAAATATGATGAGATCCTGCTGGTGAAGGACATCCGGCTCGTAAGTTTTTGCGAGCACCACCTGCTGCCGGTGGTCGGCAAGGCACACGTGGCCTACATCCCCAACGGTAAGCTGATCGGGCTCTCGAAAATCCCGCGAGTCGTGGACGTGCTGGCGAGGCGCCCGCAAATGCAGGAGCGATTGACCGAGGAAGCTCGCGGACCTGTTGATGCGCGAGCTCGATGCACGCGGAGTCGCCGTGGTGATCGAGGCCAGCCACAGTTGCATGACAATTCGCGGGGTCTCGAAGCCGGATAGCACGTTTGTGACCAGCGCGATGCGCGGGGCGTTCCGCGAAAAACCCGCGACACGATCTGAGCTCATGTCGCTGATTTTTGGGTCGCGGGGCTGAGCAATAGAACGCACTTTCGCGGAGCAAAAGGCGACTCTTGAACGTCGTTGGCCGCGCGGCCAACGACGTTCTGGCCAGGCCGGCTCAGCTCAGTTGAGCGCCACCTTCGACTTCGCCTTCTGGAGCAGATGCGGAATCATCTCCTCGAGCTTGCCGCGGGCTTCGACGGAGTAGAGTTTTCCATCCGCGTCGACAATGAAGACGCACGGGATCGAGTTGATGCCCCACGACTTCGAGAACTTGCTGTTCCAGAAGTCGCCCTGGTAATACTGCGGCCAGGCGATGTCGTTGTCCTTGACGAATTTCTTCAGCTTGTCGAGGCCGCCCTGCGCCTTGGGCTGATCCAAGCTCACGCCAATGAATTCAACCCCCTGGTCTTTGAACTTGGAGTAGAGCTCCTTCATGTGCGGCATCTCGGCCACACAAGGCCCACACCACGTCGCCCAGAAGTCGATGACGACCACCTTGCCCTTCAAGTCCGCCATCGACATCGGTTTGTCGTCGATGGCATTGGTGAACTGGAGATGGAAGGGCTTGCCGATCGAGTCTTTCTTGCTGTGCGGCCCGAACATCGCGACCTGGTCGGAGCTGCCGTATTCCTTGTTCAGACGCTCCTCGAGCGCGGCCTTCTTCTTGTCGTCCTTCACGACCTCGATGGCCGTTCCAAGCAGGGTCTGGGCTCGCGGATCCTTGGGGGCGAGCTTGAGGAAATCTTCAACACCGGAGGCGTCAGGCTGCTTCTTGGAACTCGCCGGCGTGAGCTTGAGCGTCGCCCGCAGGTAGGCGGCCTCAATCTTCAAGTGTTTGTCCTTGGTATGGGTAAATACTTTGTCGAGCTCGGTCACGAACTCGGCATACCGCGTCTTTTCGGGGGTTCCGAGGGTCTTCCAGCGCTCCACCATCAGAACGGGAATGCGCTTGTGATCGGGCGCGACCTTGTACAGCTCCGCAATCAACTTCGCTCGCTTCTGGGCGGCTTCACGGCTCTTGACGTCGGCGGAGGAGGCCGCCGCTTTTTTGTCGTTCGAGTCCGAGTCGCCCGCCGGCGCCTTGATCGCGTCGATGTCCTTGAGAATCTGCTCGGGTTTGCGATCCGCGCCCCTGGCCACAGCCGCCGAGGCGAGACACCCACCGAGCACGCAAGCAATCGTCATGCCTCTCATCATGGTGCACCTGCCTTGGAGTGAATAGGAAAAACTCGTTCTTGAAAACTCAGGATGCCGGCCGAGCTTCGCCTGAACGCGCGAAGCTCAGCCGGCCTGATCCGGGCACGTCTATTTTCGAGAATGTCGCTTACGTTACTGGCCGCCGGCGCCGGTACCTGCGCCTGCCGGGGCTGCGTTCTTCTTGAGCAACTCAGGGATAAGCGTTTCAATGTGCTGGCGTGCCTCGACCGATGCGAGCTTGCCATCCTGGTCGACGATGAACATACAGGGAATCGAGTTGATTCCCCATGACTTGGAGAACTCGCTCTGCCAGCCATCGCCTTGATAGTATTGGGGCCAGGCGATCTCGTTGTCCTTGACGAACTTCTTGAGCTTCTCCAGGCCGCCCTGATCCTTGGGCTGATCCAGGCTCACGCCGATGAATTCGACTCCCTTGTCGTGATACTCGGCGTAAATCTTCTTCATCTTGGGCATCTCGGCGACGCAGGGGTTGCACCAGGTCGCCCAGAAATCAATCACCACGACCTTGCCTTTTAATCCTTTGATCGAGACCGTCGAGCCCTTGATAGCATCGGTGAATTCAAGATCGAACGGTTTGCCGACCTGCTCGCGCTGGCGACGAGCGCCGCTGATCATCCCCGCGTACATCGACTCCGGAAATTCTTTGACGAGACGATCCTCGATCGCGGCCTTGGCCTTGCTGTCCTTCGTAAGAGTTACTGCGCCGTAGAGCAGATTGGGGGAGCGCGGATCCTTGGGTGCGAGCTTGATGAATTCGTCCATCGCCGTGAGCTCAGGCTTTCCACTCTCGCTGCCCTTGATCAACTGGAAGCGAGCCTTGTGGAACGACCCCTCTAGCCTGAGCTTCTCGTTCTTGTTGTGGGCGAGCACTTCAACAACTTCGTCATAGCCCGCGTCGGGTGTCGCGCCGGTGAATTGCAGATTCATCCATCGTTCCGGCAACAGGGTGACGAGCTGCTCGTTTTCTGGCGCGGCCTTGTACAGCTCGCGAATCAATTCAAGCCGCTTGGGAAGTACCTTCTGCATTTCCGACCGGAACTGGCGGACGGCGGTTGCATCGCGTGCCTTGGCTGGGTCGAGCTTCGGCGACACAGTAGCGAGCTCTTTGAGGATTTCGTCTGCCGTGCGATCTGCAGCGATCGCCAGTGCGCTGGAGGCGGTGAGCCCCGCGAACGCAACAAATGCGAGGGTGTGTTTCAAAAGTCTGCTCATCGATTCGCCCTTCTTGAGAGGGGGGGTTTGGTCGGCGCCGAAAGAAACATGCTACTATGACACATGGCATTTGGCCATAGCCCGCTTTTTTGGGAATCCGGAGCATCGTCCGGACAATGATGACCGCACCGATGCTTGCCGATTTTGCAGTCCGGCTGGCGCTGGGCCTTTCGATTGCGACAGTGCTCGTCTCGTGGCGGACGGTACCGCTGCCGTTCTTCCGGACGCAGCAGCAGATCACCCTGGGTTTGCTGGCCTTGGCTGCGCTCGACCAAGCGCGAGCAAGCGGGACGGGGATCTCGTTCTGGATCATCGTCGCGGGCGGGGTGATGGCCTATGTCTCATCGATCGCGTGGGGGCTGGGGCTGCCGGGCGTGGGCGAGGGCACCGCGGCCACCGGGGCGGTTGCGGAAATCTTGTGGCTTTTGACGGCTTCGCGCGGTGCGGAAGGTCTTCTGCTTCTGCATAACGGAGCGAGCCGCGTGGCTTCCGGGTTCTTGCTGGGGGCGGTGCTCTGCTCGATGCTCCTGGGACACTACTACCTGACCGCGCCGGCGATGACGATCGAGCCGCTCAAGCGCACGATCGCGCTCGATCGCGGGGGGCTCGCGGCACGCGCCGTGCTGGCGGGAGTCGGCCTGGCACTTTTGTTCGCGGGGTTGGCCGGGCAGGCTTCCTGGGCGAGTGATTCCGGGGCGACGGTGCTCTTCTGCGGGCGGTGGGGCATGGGGTTCCTGGCCACGGGGATCGCCACCTACATGACCTGGAAGACGGCGATGATTCGCTCGACCCAGTCGGCGACAGGCATTCTCTACATCGCCATGATCTTCGCGCTCTTCGGCGAGCTCATGTCGCTCGTTCTCTCGGGCCGGTACGGGGTGATCTGCTAGAATCCGAAAAGCCTGCCCCATCTATCTCCGGCGCCCGAAACGATTACAATCGTTCGATGTGCAGGCCCGGCGCGGTCGAGCCGGGACGTCATCGATCGCAGAATCAAACAAGGGGGCCAACCCGGGGCGAAATGGAGCTGACCTATTCCTGCAAGAATTGTGGCACGGTCGGCTCTGTGTCGCCGCTCGAGACTGCCTCGGAAGCAACCTGCCGGCGGTGCGGCTCCTCCAGAGCGATCGACCGGGGGGCTGCGCAGGAGGCGAGCTCCAGTTCTGCCCGCTGTGCACGACGAGCGATCTCTTTATCCAGAAAGACTTTCCCAAGGGGCTCGGCCTCTTCATCGTGCTCGTGGGCTTCGCAATCAGCACGGTCTTCTGGTATTATGAAATGCCGCTTTTAACGTATCTTGTCTTAATTATTTCGATTGCGCTGGATTTCTTGCTGTACTACCAGGTGCCGGACGTCACGATCTGCTATCGGTGTCTCTCGCAGTTTCGCGGCCAGGGGGCGAACCCGCCGGGTAAGTTCAAGCCCTTTGATCTGGGGATCGGCGAGCGATACCGGCAGGAGAGAATGCGGGCCGAGCAGATCCGGGAATCCAGTCGTGAGGGATGATTGCCGCCGTGGACGAACCGCGTGCGCGGATCTATGACGATTTGCGGGGACTGGTCGAGGGGGAGCTTTACTTCGAGCCCCTGGACCGGGCTCCTTACGCGATCGACTCGAGCCTTTACGAGATCGATCCGCTGGGAGTTGTCCTGCCGCGCAGCGAGCACGACGTGGTGAACGTCGTGCGGTATGCGGCCGAGAACCGGATCGCCGTCCATGTGCGAGGGGCGGGCACCGACTCGGGCGGCGGCGCGCTCGGGCGCGGGCTGATCGTCGATTTGAGCCGCCATTTTCGGCGGGTGATCTCGATCGGGGGCGACCACGTCGTGGTGGAGGCCGGCGTCGTGCTGGACGCGCTCAATGCGCAGCTTGCGCGAACCGGGCGGCGGCTCGAGCCGGTCGCCCACAACTCGGACGTCATGACGGTGGGAGGCATGATCGCCGTGGATGCGGCCGGGCCCCGGTCGATCAAGCATGGTTCCTCGGGCGATCAGGTCGACAGGCTGCGGGTGGTCTTTGCGCGGGGCGAGGTCGCGGACGTGGGCTTCGAGCCCTGGCCGGCTTACGACTCGGATCCGGGCGATTTCAAGGAGCTGGTGGTTCGCAAGCTCCAGATGATCTTCCGCAATAGTGAAAGCCGGCTGGCGAGGATCTGCTCGCGCGCGCGCAACCGGGCCGGCTACGCGCTTCATCGCGCGGCGAGCGACACGGGCATTCACCTGGGCAGACTGCTTGCCGGCTCGGAAGGGACCCTGGCCGTCACGCTTGCAGCCGTGCTGCGCACGGTTCCCCTTGCCGCCGCGCGAGGTGTCGTGCTCCTGGCGTTTTCCGGGCTGCTCGACGCCGCAGCCTTCGCCGAGCAGATCTTGAGGCGAGGGCTCGATCCTGCATCGTGCGACCTGTTCGACCGGCGAGCGCTCTCGCTGGCGCGCGACGCCGACCTGCTCTTGCGCGGCTGGATCGACGAATCGGCCGAGGCGATCCTGACGGTGGAATTCGAGGGGGACGAGCCGGCCACGATCTCGGCACGACTGGCTCAGGTCAGGGAGATCGCTGCGCGGACTGGAACGCTGGTCTCGGAGCCCGTCGGGGCCCTCGAGCCCGCGGAGTGCAATCGCCTCCTGGGCCTGCGGAGACTGGTCGAGCCATTGCTCATGCGGTCGCGGGGCCGGGCGCGGCCGGTCTCGATCGTCGACGACGTCGCGGTGCCGCCGGAGCAGCTCGCCGTCGTGCTTCAGCGGCTTCAAGGCCTGTTGCAGCAGCAGAATATCACGTGGACGCTGGACGCCTGTGCCGGCGACGGCCGGCTCCGGCTGCGGCCGTTTCTGGATCTTTCCGACCCCGGCGATCGGGCCAAGCTCGAGCCGCTGGCCACGGCGGTCTACGACATCGTGCTCGAGGCCGGCGGCACGATCAGCGGCGCGCAAGCATGCGGGCTGGCGCGCACGCAGTTTCTGCGCAAGCAGTACGGTGAGCTCTCCCAGGTCTTCCGCGAGATCAAGGATGCGTTCGACCCACTCGACCAGCTCAATCCGGGCAAGGTGATCGGCGATGATCCTCATCTTCTGCTCCGAGACTTGAAGCCCTGGCCGGCGCCGCAGGCACGGCCGCCGGCGATCGCCGAGCCGCAGACGCCGCTCTCGTGGTCGAGCAGCGAGATTCGCGTCGAGCTCGCCGCGGCACGCCGGCCGCGGGAGAGAGCTCATCGGCGGCGGGCGCGGGCGAAGGCGGCGCGCCGCTGGATGAACCGGTGATCGAGCCGGCCCTGCGCTGGCCGGCGCTGTCGCTCGTCGAGACGGCAGCCAACTGCCAGGGCTGCGGCACCTGCCGCTCGCTCGAGCCGACCGCGCGGATGTGCCCGAGCTTCCGCGCCCTGCGGCACGAGGCGGCCTCGCCCCGGTCGCAGGCAAACCTGGTGCGCGAGATCGCCACCGGGCGGCTTGATCCGCGGCTATGGGGGTCCGACGAATTCAAGGCGCACGCCGACCTGTGCATTCATTGCAAGCTCTGCCGCAGTGAGTGCCCGTCGGCAGTGGACGTCTCGAGCCTGATGCTCGAGGCCAAGGCAGCCTATGTCGAGATGCACGGGCTTCCGCCTCACGACTGGGTCTTCTCGCGCACCGAGTTCTGGGCGCGGCTGGCGAGCCGGTTCCCGATCATCACCAACTTCCTCCTGGCCCGCCGCTCATCGCGCTGGCTGCTGGAGCGGATGCTGGGCGTTTCGCGGCACAGGGTGCTGCCCAGGGTGACGCGCTCGAGCTTCACCCGGCGAGCGGCGCGGCTCGGGCTCGACAAACCCCGGCCCCAGTTGAGCGGGCCGCGCGTCGTGTATTTCGTGGACGTGTATGCCAATTATTACGATCAGGAGCTGGCCGATTCGGTCGTGAAGGTGCTGCGGCACGCCGAAGTGAACGTGTTCGTGCCCGCGCGCAGCGCGGCTCGGGAATGGCCGCGCTCCTGGTGGGCGACATCGACCACGCACGCGAGGCGGCCATGGCCAACCTGCGGTTGCTCGCCAATGCAGTGCGCGACGGCTACACCGTGATTTGCTCCGAGCCCACGGCCGCGCTCATGCTTCAGCAAGAATACGTCAAGCTGACGGAAGACCTCGACGCCGAGCTCGTCGCCTCGAACACGATGGATGTGGGGCAGTATTTGCTTGGACTGGAAGCCAGGGGCCAGCTTCCGAAGGTGCCCCAGAGGCTCGACGCCCGCGTGGGCTATCATCAGCCGTGTCACTTACGCGCCACGGGCGCCGGCACACCGGGGCTCCTGCTGTTGCGCGACGTGCTCTCGCTCGACGTCGAGTTCATCAACCGCGGCTGCTCGGGCATGGGAGGCACGTTCGGGCTCTCGCGCGAGCGTTTCTGGAACTCGCTCCGCGCCGGGAGAGGGCTCATGACCCGGCTGCGCGAACCCGACATCGACATCGGAGCCACCGAATGCGGCGCCTGCCGGATCCAGATGGAACAGGGAACCTCCAAGCGCACGCTGCACCCGGTCAAGCTGCTGGGGATGGGGTATGGCCTCAACCCCGGCCTGCTTGAGCGCTACAAGGATCCCAAGCCGCGGCATGTGATGTCGTGAAGATCACCGATTTTCTCGGCGGTCATGGACGCGTGTTCTTTCCAGATCCGAACGGCCATCTCTTCGAAGCATTCGCCTGAGCAAAGCCGGGCGGCCGTACCGAGCGTGGTACATCGTATCGGACGTCGTCAATATTCACCCTGCACACATCGAACAACTCTACGAGACCCACCAGAGCGAGCGATGGTCAGGGTTCGGGCTTCGGTTTCGTGCGGGAAGCGCGTGATGAACATTCGCATTCTAGCCTCGCTTTACGGAAGATTCGCCGCAGCGATTGGGACTCTTGTTCTTCTCGTCTTGCCCGTGGCGCACTGGGTGCGGGTGCCTGGCTGGGCCTACCTGTACGCCTTGCCCGTGCTCGCGGTGGCCTACGCCGTTTTCCGGACGGCATCGGAGAAACCGCCGACGCTCGAGCAGCTTCATCTCGAGGTCCGGCGGCGTGAGGCCCTTGCCCGCGACAGAGCGACCGCGGAGAGCGCGAGATGACGCTCACTCGCCGGATCGGAATCACTCTGCTTGCCGCGACGATAGCAGCGATCATCGCGGTGGTGCATCACCACTATCTGCCGGAAGCGGCCGAGCGCATTGACCTGCACGGCGTCTGGCGCATCGTGTCTCGGGATAACGGCGGCCGGGCGGAGCCGGTCTCACCCGAAGATCGGGTGGTGATCGACGGCGTGGCGATGACGTTCACGTTCGAGTTGGCAGGGAATCCGGAACGGTCGGAAGCACATTTCCGACTGAGCGGCCGGCCGGCGCCCAGGCACATGGATATCCGCTTTCCTCTGGCCCCGGGATCGGTGGCGGCCAACCGTTGGGATGGCCTCACTCGAACAGTCTATGAGCGCGACGGGTCGACCCTGCGGCTCTTCTGGTACGGCAATGACGTTTCAAACGCGGATCCGAATCGCCGGCCCACGTCGATGGAGGGAGAGACCGGGGCGTACACGGCGCGACTGACGCTCGCCCGGTGAGCCACGCACCTCAATCGCGTGCCGGTGCAATGCTCTTCAGGGGCTGACGAAGCCCGGGGACATGATCCCGCTCGAAGATACTCGCCATGGCGCCCAGGTTCTCGACAAGCTTCAAGAAGCGAGACGATGCTTCTTCGCGGCCGCCCGCCGGCGAGCGAGTGCGCCCAGAGTGCCGGCCACGACGACTGCGGCGGTAAAGCCCGGAACAATCGAGGACGGCTCGGGGACAGCCGCGCCCGTGACAATCAAGACGTTGGAGATCGTGACGGATGATCCAATGTCTCCGTCCGAGCCTCCGTTCAGACGGAAGAGGACACCCGCGGACTGACCATCCAGAGTGGAGGGGAGGTAAACGCTGACCTGGGCGAAAACTCCGGCTGGATACGAAACAGTAACCCCCGGCGCCGTCATTGCCGGGTTGGGGTTCGTAACCACGTCCATGGTGTAGAAAGAGTCGGTGTCCGGATAGGCCGTCGGGACCAGCGGGGAGACCGCAGGCGGGTTAACTCCGGTCGGGTCTGGTGTGATTAACCCGAACGAGGCCCCGAAAAAGGGGGCCAAGAATGCACCATAAGAAGAGTCAGCAGAGACCGAGTTGATCGTGAATTGCAGGGTCTGAGCCCCCCCGGTCGGGACCGTGAAGCTTATGTAAAGGTCGGTCTCTTGGGTAGACGTGTTATCGGTGATGGTGGCCAGGCCACCGCTGGCCGACACCGAGCCGGGATCACCGTACGTGCTCCAGCCCGTGAGGCCGTTAGGAAAGCCCAGGACCAAGTCGGCGCGGGCGGGCGAAACGACCACAAGCGAAGCGAGAACGGCAAACAACGCGATGACAAGCGGCCTGCTTCCACGAAATCTCATATCACGCCCTCGGGCTCGAAAATACGTCAATTGGCCTCAATCTCGACCGAAAGGAAATGCTTTCCCGTGAATCAAGCGGGAATGAGACGGGCGTAATCCGCGCCCGGATCGGTCATCGGATAAGCGCATAGTAATCAGCGGGATCTCCGTTCCGCGGGCAGATTCTACCTGGCCAAGCGCAATGAAGCAACGCACTCGATCAGCAAGTCCGCTGCCATGATGATTTTTTGAGACATCAGCTCTGAGTAGCCTCCCAGGGAAAACCCGTCTTATGAAGGAGCAGAATTGCATGGACGCAACACAATAAATGGATCTAGGATATAATGTCGGGACGGATTTGATGATCGGGTGAAGTGCTCAGCACCGTCGTACCAAAACTGACCAATTTTGAGACGGCGGGAAGTTATAGCAACCCTCTACCGCGTCATCGCGGAGCGGGAGGAGGCATATTGTCTGACGATAAAACTATCGATGCGCCATTGAAAGAGGCGGAACGTCAAGCGAAGAAGGTCGCAACGGAATATATGTATGACCTGGCCCTTCATCGGCATTTGCCGCATGCCCTTGAGGACTACCATGTCAAAGCATTGCGGATTGGTGCGCACGAGCCATACAGTCCCGGTGAGATCCGGTACATGCCTCTTGAAGCTGTTGTCGTGTCCGACCTTGAGCCGCTTCCCGCTGCCTTCATCAAGGCGGATATCACGCGGGAGCGGAGTCAATCCCTTATTACGAAGCAGCAAGAGAAGTACAGGGTGCTTTGGGAATCTGAATTTTCTTCTGACAAGCCTTACAATCCTCAACCGCAGTTTCACACCGTTCTGGACGGACACAACTATCCTGTTGTTATTCTGCATAGAGAACCAGGCGTGAAACGTGAAAAAATTATCGGCCCTCGATTCAAGCCATTGGGCTACAAGGGAAAGAATTATAGATATAATAAGAAAATATCCGAATATGAAACATTGGAATGCCGATTCGATTTCGGCACATGGAGAAACAGTCTCGATTCCACTTTTATGTATGACCGCGTATCGCACGATGCTCTCCAACGTCTTAGCGTGAGAATACCGTTTATTTACTGGACGATTGGAAAGCAGGAGCATGCCGAGGGCATCGTAGTAATGTACATACCGTTTACTACGGAAAAAAACCTGACGATGACGTTTGATAACATCGCATTCCTTGCCCAAAAACTGGAGGAGGAAATGGTGCCGGAATGGCGCCAGTTAGCTTCTCAATTGGGCATGAAATAGCTAGCTTCGGAGACGGGGTTCTACCTCTACAGACGTGGCAAGGGAACGTATCCGGCTTTCTTGTCGGTAGCGCGATGGTTTTTGGAGACGCTACCCGAGAACTGGATCGCGAGACTGCCGTCGGGCGGTGTCGACAGAGCCTCTTGGTGGTCCTTGGAATGGGCGCTCGAGCCCGCCTGCTGTGCCAACTTCGTTCGACCGTTATCGGCGCCGTGGGCCTTTGACTCGACGATCACTCGGTGGCCTTCGCGGTAGTTGGTTGCGGCGCGGCCCGCCCGCTGGTCGCTTTGCGAGTCGGTCGACGGGACCGGGCCAATCGCCGTCGCACTCGGAGCGAGCGCAGCGATGGCGTGATCCACGATCACCGCCGTGGGAACGGGGGCAACGTGAACCGGCGGCAACGCCGGCAGGACGGCGGCCTGCACGACGGCGGCGGGAGGCGAGCCATTAATCGGTTGGGAGGGAGGCGTATAATCGCCGCTCCACAGGGCGCTAACCACGGCCATCTCGTTCGCCGCGGGCAGCTTGCGTACGCCGGGGACGAGGGTCGCGGCCATCACGTCATCGAGATAGAGGGCAGGGTTGAGCTCGCCCCCCGGCGCGACAGGGAGGGTGAAGTCCGCTCCGACGAAGACTTGTGAGCCGTTCTCAGTCTGGAGGTGGCCTTCGTAGCCGGGATTGGACGGGTCGAAAGCGAGGATGTGGCCCAGCTCGTGCTCCAATGTGGTCAGGAGGTCATAACCTCCGTACGCATTCGAACCCGGAACGGCGGCTGAGGCGGTCGATGACAGGAGCAGGGGAAAATTGCCAGGATCTTCCACGCGATCGTCGATAAACCAGCCCTGCCCGGCCGCGTCTGGAGAGAGATAAATGACGCCGGCCAGAGGACGACCATCGGCGGCCCAAGACGTGACGATTGTTTCACCCAGACGTCCCGCCGGCAAGGGCTGCACCAGGACGTTCACTGCGACGGGCCAAGAACCTCCAATCGCGGGCTCCCAGGCCTGCTCTGCTTCCTGAAGCACGGCCGGGATCCTCGCGTCAGCGGTCTGGAGTTTTGTATCGACGGGCGGCGCATGAGGCGGAACAGGCCCCGCATCCAGCGCAGTCGCAAGTCCGCCGAGCTCGCCGAGCTCGCCGAGCTCGCCCAGCGCAGGGAGCGCGCCAAACCCCCCGAGCGCTGCGAATACGAGTATGCCAACGATGTTTAGCACGAGTTCAAGCGCAAGATCATCTTTTGCTGCCTGAATATTCGAGTAAACAATCAGTCCAGGCCACAAGGGGGTGATGTAAGTATCATTTCCAAGTGTGGGTGAATAGATCGTCGAAACCGGTATATAAGCGTCGACGGGTGGCGACCCCTCATGCCAGAAGCCCGGCGGCTTACTGGAGGTGATGGTGAGGGTCGCGACATAACCCGCAAGCTGCGCCCGTCCTTTTACGATCTGACCCGGCTTGTTTGGCTTGATCTCATAAATCGCACCTGTGATTGAGTTCAGGAGGTCGGGCCGCGACAACAGAGTCTTGGGCAAGGTGTCCACATCGATGCCGAGAGTGTCAGCCACTGTCGCCACAACACCATAGATGGGAATCAGCGCGGCAATGTCTGCCGCGATTCCCTCAATAAGAATCAAGATATCGGCTAGATGGTTATCTGTTACTGCACCGGGTCCAGTTTTAGCTATGAAGTCCGCGCTCAGCCCGTCGTGAACTTCTTTGCCAACTTCCGCCCAGAAGATTCCGTGCCCGCTGGGATCGGTCGCGTTCGTCGGATCGCCGTCAGCGTAGAGATACTCGTTGAACGTAAGCGGAGAATCGCCATTCCCTTGGGCTGTGTCTTCTGTGGTGAACTGGCCCGTGCTCGGGTCGTAGAAGCGCGTGCGCATGTAGTACTCATCACTGCCAGCGTCGAAATCCTGCCCAGCAAAGAGCACAATCGTTGCGGCTGAGGGCGCATTGAAGTCGAGTGGCAATCCGTAAGCCGTGTAATCGAAGCTATCCAAGATCTGACCGGTAGCGCCGGTCAATACTCGCGTTGACCCGAGGGCATCCGTCTCGATGAATTGCGCTTCACCCGATGAGCTGATCTGCGCCAGAACGCGATTGCCGATCACGTAGGTCGCGCTCGGGGTTCCGGACGTACCTCGAGTCTCGAGGATCTGAGTGTACCCGCTCGGGTTCTGAGCGTCATTGACGAACACCTCTGCGGTCGAGCTCTGATAGACGCCGGCAACCGAGACGGTGGTTTGCTCGCCAACCAGGTTGCCGGCGAAGTCGTAAGTGTAGGTCGTTGCCGTCGCCACCAGCGCACCGCTCGAATTCGTGCTGTAGAGCGACACGTTCACCAGACGATTCTGCAGGTCGTAGGCATAAGCGGCGGCTGGTTGACCGTTCGTCTGCTGCTCGATCAACGACCCGTTGGCGTCGTACGTATAAAGCGTCGTTGAGCCCGATGTATTGGTCGTTTCCACAAGCTCGCCGTCAGAGTTGTACGTGTTATTGACCGTCGTCGTGCCGCTAGCGTTCACGGTGGTCGTGGCGACCAGATTGCTATCGAGGTCGTAGGTGTAAGTCGTGTCGTACGAAAGTGCCGGACGCAATCCGGTCACGTCCGAAGAGTCCTCGCTCGTCATCCGGCCGAGTGCGTCAAAAGTCCAGTTGATCTTGACTTCATCAAGGACCCCGTTGCTCTGCAGCTCAAACTCGTCGGCGGAGACGCGGCGGCCGTCCGCGTCGAGAACGTATTCATACTTATCGAGTAGCGTGCCCGACGCATTGGTGTCCGTGATCCCGATCAGGCGATTCAGGCTGTCGTAGGTGTAGTCGGTCACCACGCCATTCGCCTGGACGATCGAGGCGATGTTGCCAGTCGGGGTGTACGCGTACGTCGTGACAAGAGGCGATGCGAGGGTCTCGCCATTGGCCTCGTCGACCGTCACGGTAGACAGGCGACCAAGCGCGTCGTAAGCATAGCGCACGTCTGTGTATTGCGTCGAGGTTTCGGTCACTGCTCCGGTAGCGGGGTCGTAAGCGTAAGACAGATTACCCTGGGGTGTATCAACAGTCGTCGCTTCGTTCTCAGAATTGTAGGTGAGGGTTCTCGATCCCGTCGCGCGGGTCATCGACGCTCGCGAGACGACCCTCGGCATCATACGTGTAGACGATGGTCGTTGACGGGACACCTGAATCCGCCTGAGCAACGTCGCTGAAAAGCAGAGTCTCGATGGGACGGCCGTACGTGTCGTACTTGTACTCGGTGACCTGCCCCTTGTAATCGATCTGCTCTGTGATGCGCCCGAACTCATCGTACTGGGTCGAGTCCGACTGGCCTCCGGGTAGCGTCTCGGAAGTTTGATCGTCGTATGGATCGTAGGAGAAGGATGTCTTGTTCCCCAGAGGGTCAGTCATGGACACCATGTTGCCGTAGCTGTCGTACGTATAAACGTACTCCGGGCGCGTTAACTTGCCGTCATTCGCGGGATCGGGCACCGCGGGGAGGATCGTCTCCGTCAGCATATTGTTCGAATCATATTCGTAGTTCGTCGTGTTGCCTGCCGCGTCCGTACTGCTCGTGACTCGGTTGTCCTTGTCAAAAGTCTGGGTCGTGAAAGTGCCGTTGGCGTAGGTCGTCTTCAAGAGGTTGCCGTCGGGATCGTACTGATATTGAGTGACGTTCCCCGATGGGTCGGTCATCTGGATGAGCCGGCCGTCGGCGTCGTATGTGTACTCGGTCTGGTCGCCGAGCGCGTCGACGGACGACGTGAGCTTGCCGTCCAGGTTGTATTCGTTCATGGTGACCGCGCCATTTGAATCGCGGGTCTCGATCACTCGGCCTGCCGCGTCATATGTGGTCGATGTGCTGCTCAGGACGCTTCCCGCGGAGACAAAGAGACTGGAGCTGTCGCCGCCGGGAGTTGTGGTGACTGACACGTCCATCTGGGAGAGACGCTCTGTGCCGATGATCCGCTGATCGGCGTCATAGACCGTATATGTCCCATCCGGTAGCACGCCTGTTGTCGGGTTATATCGGTCGGTTTCATAGGTAATATTCCCAAGTGCGTTGTAGACCATCTTCTGGATGGTCCCGTCCGGATACTCGGTCTCGATCAGGTCGTTATTCGAGTCGTAGATACTGGTAGTCGTCCCCCCGAGCGGATCGACGTCCTTCACAACGTCGCCATCCGCGTCATACACGTAGGACTCCTGCTCGCCGGTGGCCTTTGTGTCGAGGGTTTCCTGGCCGTTTGCGTCGTATACCACATACTCGGTGGGATTGAGGACATCCGATGGGTTCGCCGGATTGATCCAGGTATAGCCGGTGCTCGTCTGGTTTCCGCTGGAGTCGAAGGTCGCGCTCATGGTATTCCCCGCCGCGTCGACCATACCGACAGAGTCACCGAACAAGTTATAACTGTACGAATCCACATATCCCATTGGATCTTCGGATTGTACGAGCTCGCCGAAGGCGTTGTCCGCGTATTGAGTCGTGTTTCCATCGGCATCAGTGGTCGAGGTGAGGTTGCCTGCGGAGTCAAAAGTGCTGGAGGTTAAGTAGCCCATCGGGTCCGTCGTCGTCAACAGGTCGCCCAAGGCGTCGTAGGTAAAATACGTCGTGTTTCCCATCGGATCGGTCTCCGACGTCTTATCACCTTGCGCGTTGTAGGTATAGGACGTCGTCAGCTTCGTCCCATCAGCCAGGACCTGAGTCTGGCTGAGGAGGTGATTGAGATCGTCATAGGTTGACTGAGTCACATCCCCCAGCGGGTCAATCTGTTCGATGATGTTGCCCTGGTCGTCGTAAATGTAGGTGGTCGTGTTCCCCAGGGCATCGGTCTTGGAATCGGTGTTCTGGGGCAAAACGTGGTCGAAGGTTATCTCATTTCCCTGCGAGTCAATCTCGGCAATCAACCTGCCGCTCGAGTCATACTCATTCCGTGCGCCCTGCCGTCCCAGTGGGTCATAAGTCGATATGAGCAGATGGTTCGAGTCGTAAGTATAGCGCGTCACGTTGCCCACGGCATCGGTCACGGTGACGAGATCGCCGTAGAAGTCGTACCCATACTGGATCTGACTGCCGTCCGGCTCGGTGATGGAGGTCACCCGGCCCTGCGAGTCGCGCGCAATCGTCAGGTTCTGTCCATCCGACGACTGGATCCCGTTCGCCGTGTAGGTGTCGGTGTTGCCGTTTGCGTCTGTCACGCTCTGGACCCCGTTCGCCGTGCTGATGATGAAGACGGTGCCGGCCTGATCGGTGTATTTCCAGAGCGTGGGGTTGTAGACGGCTCCTGTCGATGCATCAAGGAACGTCACCGGGCCGACCTGCGCGGGCGAGACAATCACGTTGTTGTCGGTCAAGGCCTGCAAGGTTCCGGTCGTACCCGTACCGGGAAGCGGCACGAAAAAGATGCTGGTTGTGTCAAGCGGTGGGGCCGCATAGTTGTACGTTACGCCGACGAAGCCCATGTCGAACGATTCCTTGCTCCCGTCCGGCAAGTTGATCGTTACCAGGTCGTTCTGCGTGTTCTCGAAGCTGTATTGAATCTCGGTTCGCTGTGTCTGGCCCGGGAAGCCGAGACCGGGCAAGCCTCCGAGTCCGCCCAGACCGCCGAGCGGGTTGAGCGATGAGGCCGGGAGCTGGGTCTCTGTCTCGATGAAGCCCGCACCCAAGACCGAGGATGCCGAGACCTGGATGTTGCTCGTCGACAAGCTCCACCCGTAGCCGAAGTCTCCCGAAACGTCCTTCTGCATGCTGCTATAAGTTCGCGTAATTGTGATCGGGAGTCCTGCGTTGGGGATATTCACGTCCTGGTAGCTCACCGTAAAGTCGCCGATCTTGGCAGCGCCATCCACCTGGTAAGTGTAGTCGGCCGTCGACACCTGGCCGCTCTCATCCTCGACCGTCAGCCGCACGTCGTAATACCCATTGTTCATCATCGTCGGGTCGATCGTGCCGAGCGTGCCGCTCACCACCGGCGCCGTGCCGGTGGCGAACGTCGTCCATTGATTCAGGCCCTGAACCGAGTACTGGAGCGTGTACTGCAACAAGGCGGGCGAGTTGGCCGTCCCCATGATCGCCGTCGGCATCGTCACGTCGGGTGTCGCATATTGCTCGTTGAATTGGGCCACGGGAGCCGGCAAGCCGCTTGGAGGCGTGAGATACGTGAATGTCTGAGTCGCGTCTCCCTCGTTCCCCTCGGCGTCGAACGCCTTGGCCACTGCCGTGAACACTCCAGGCGTCGCGGAGGTAAACGTCGCCGTGCCGGCGGAATTGAGTGCGACGATGTTGCCATTGATCAGCAAGACCAGATTGGCCAGCGGCTTGTTGTCGTGAGTCTGAGTCACGACGGTCAGCGTCACGGTATCGCCCACGCGGGCCGTTGTTTCGGAGACATTGAGCGTCACATCGGGCGGCAGCAGGTTCGAGGGGAGCGTGTTGTCGATGCGGGTGAACGTCGCGGCCAACGTATTTGTATTGCCCGCGACGTCGGTTACCTGCGCGGTGAAGGTGTACGTGCCAAGGTTGGGCACGCTGACAGGATAGAACGAGAAGTCGCCCGACGAATCGGCGGTTGTCGTCGCCCCTGTCTGGAGCAGCTCGACCGAAGCACCCGCGATCGTTTGACCATCCAGGCGCACCGTCGGCATCACCGTCTCGTTCTGGCCGTAAGAGGGCGCTTCAAACGTGGAATCCAACCCGAACGAGGTGATCGCCGGAGGCGCGTTGTCCACCGTCACGGTGAACGGATTCGAGAACGGGCTAACGAGGCCCGACAAGGTCCCGGCGGTGGCAGTGAAGAGGTACTGGCCATCGGCAAGCGTACCCGGGACGGCGAAATCGAGCGTCGCCTGGCTCGCAGTCTGCTCGCCGACGGCCGCGCCGTTTGCGTACAGCGTCACCAGAGTGCCCGGAGCGGCGGAGAGCTCCACCGTGAGAGAGCGATCCTTGGTGAAGGTATTGCTCGAGCCGGTCAAGTCGCTCGGGATCAAGTGCAAATTCGCCGGCGGCAATGGCTGCGTGGCTTCGAGGTCGAACGACAGGTGGAATACCGCCGACGTGTGGCCCAAGCTGTCGGTTGCTTGAAGGGACACGTTGTGCAACCCATCAACCAGAGGCGTGCCGCCGTTCAGTGTGGCCAGGTTCGCCGGCGTGAGCGTGAAGCCGACGCCGGAGAGGAGCGAGGTCACATTGACCGTGCTCCCGCCATCGAGGGCGGCCTGGAAGAGGACCACGCCGCTGGGATCATCGACCACGCCCGTGATCGTCGAGTCACACGTGATGCCGTCGGTGCTCGAGACGCCGGTGTCATCGGCCAGCGCCGCGGTGATCACCGGAGCGGTCAAATCGCTCGCCGTCGAGGTGATCGTCTGGGCGAACTGGCTGGTGTTGCCGGCAACGTCGCTCGCCACGACGGTGAACGACTGGCTGCCTGAGGCGAGGGCGATACTGGTGAATGTGAAGTTGCCGCTCGTGTCCGCCTGGGTTTTCTGGATCGGTGTGTTCAGGTCGAACGCACGGTAGAGCGCGACAAACGAACCCGCGGTCGTCGTGCCGGTCAAGTTCACGACTCCGAGATTCGTCATGGTCGGCTGGCCGGGCGGGCTCTGGGACGCCGCTGTCCAGGCCCAAGGTCGGCGTGGCGGGCGGCGTGGTGATGATCACCAGCGGCACGGGCGCGGCCGGCGAACTGACGTTGCCGGCGAGATCCTCGGCTGTGGCGGTGAACTGGTAAGTGCGGGCGGAAAGCGCCTGAGTCGTGATGAAGACCGGACCGTTCGTAACTGTCGCCTTACCAACCAGGACGCCGCTGGCATAGAGTCGAACGATTGCGTTTGCCGGCGCGTTGACCTTGAAGGTCGGAGTCGTGTCGCGCGTGATCCCGTCGGTCGAGCTGATCCCGGTATCACTGGAGGCCAGAAGCTGCGGCGTCACGGGCGCCGGTGGGGTCGTGATCAGGATGAAGCTCACGGCAACTTCCGGCGAAAGATTTCCGTTTGAGTCCTTGGCGAAAAGGGTCACGGTATGTTCGCCGTCGGCGAGAGCACCCCCGTCGAGCGTCGCCAGGAGCGACGGCGTGATCGTGAAGCTCGTGCCGCTGAGCGCCCCGAGCACGCTGCCCACCGGGGTCTGATCGACCTGGGCCTCGAACGTCACAATCGGGTTTGCCGAGGTGATGCTGCCGGTGATCGTGTCGTCGCTCGTGATGTTGTCGAGCGACGACGGCCCTGTGTCGTCGGCAAGTGCCGCGGTGATGACCGGCGGTGTCAAGCTCTGGCCCGGCAGGGTGCGAGTGAAGATCTTCGTGAATTGACTGCTTTCGTCCCCAGCGTTGGTCGCGATGGTGGTGAAGGTGTTGTCGCCGACCGAGAGCGGTACGTTGAAAAAGACGAACAGGCCGTTGGCGTTCGACTCAGCGACGGCCCCCGTTTGTTCCAGCGTGACCGATACGTCGGGGTCGGTCTGGCCGACGAAGGTTACCGTGGAGTCCGTCGTGATGCCGGCACCGGGCGCGCCGGTGTCGTCGTTGACATCCAGGTCGAATGCGGGTTGCGCCGGGGGTGTGGTCAGGGTGGGCGCGGGGGTTGCGTGGAAGCCGAAATCGGCATCCAGGAGCAGTGTGTCTGCCGCGTTCACGACGCCGTCGCCGTTGATATCGGCGGCCAGGCTGTAGTTGCTGCTCCCGGCCGTGCTGCCCAGCGCCGCTGTGAGAAGCGCGCTGTCCGTTCCATTCACGAAGCCGTCGCCGTTCAAATCGCCCGCGACCGTCAGGTTCAGGGAGTAGTTACCCGTCGTCGTCGGCTTGGCACCTGAGATCGTCACCACGTAGAGGCCGGGCTGGCTGATGTCGAAAAGCGCCACGACGATGCTGCCGCGCACGTTGACGGACGACGGGGAGACGCCGGCGATCGTCGGCACGCCGGGGACGAAAACCCCATCCGTCCCTTGCACCAGCACGCGGAGGATGACGGTGCCCGTCGCGGTCGAGTCCAGCTCGCTCTGGTCAAAGCGGAAGGAGAAAAGGTTGGTGGTGCCAGCGGCCAGAGTGTTGTTGATCGTCGTCCCCGAAAACTCGGCCGGACTACCCAGGTCGCGCTGGATGAAGCTCGATGTGGTCGTACCCGGCTGAATGAGCACGCTGTCGCCGTTGCTGCGTACGGCAGAGACCAGCAGGTGCGGCACGGACAGGTCGTATCCGTAGCGCTGCGATCCACCCGTGGTCACGTTTTGCATGGCGACCAGGTCGCCGGATGCAGCGTACTGATAGGTGATGAGCTGGCCGTTGGGCGTGAGAATGCTGGTGATAAAGCCCTGTGCGTTCCGGAGGAACTGGATTGTCGCCCCGTTCGCGGCCGTGATGCCGCTGTTGCTGATATAAAGCTGCGCACCGGTGGGAGTCACCTCGCCGGTGATGTTCCCCTGGCCGTCGAGATAATAACGAGTGCCGTCGGGACCGGTGAGCGTGTAGCTCGGACCGGAAAAGAACGGGTCGGCCGGGTTGTACGGCAGGCCGCTCGCCAGGTCGTAATAGCGGTTTCCGGCCTTGGTGAGCACGTCGCTCGTGGAGGCCAGGGTGTAGGTGACGCCGGAACCGGCTTGCCAGGCGGGGTGGTAGAAAGTCTGGCCGTCAATCAGAAAGCTCACCGGCGCGAATTTGAACTGGACCCGACTGCCGGTGGGCAGGGTCAGGTAGACCGACGTGCCGTCGCGGAAGGGATTGTAGATTCCGACGTCTTCCTGACCCGTCGCCGGCACGTCGGTCTGGAGATCCGTCTCGCGGTTAACAAAGGTCCAGCCATAGCCAAAGTCGCCGGTCCCTCCGCTCATCAGCGGATCGTAGGTGCGCTCGATGAGCACGGTCGTGCCATCGAGGTTGACGCTCACATCCGCGTCGGTCACCACATTATCGTTGGCCTTGGTGGGGGTGTTGATCTCGATCTGGGTTTGCGTCTGTGTCGTGTTGCCGCTCAAGTCGCTTGCGGTCAAGAGAAGCTGGTAAACGCCGTTGGCCAGGTTGGCTGGCACGAGCTGGGCGAGAGTGCTGTCGCTCACCGTCGCTCGCCCGGTGGCCAGCGTGGTGAAGTTCGGATCGCTCGGAGTTGCAATCTCCAGGGTCCACGAGGCCAGGTTGCTATCCGACACGGTGCCAAGAATGTTGAAGGGCGCGGTCAAGACCGCGTTGATCACGGAACTGTCGAAGGAGACGGCCGGCGGTGTTGTGTCATTCGGGTCGCGCACGGCGAGGTAAGTTGTGGCGGTACCGATCAAGCCGTCCGCGTCGGTCGCCGTTGCCGTGATCAATGTCTGTCCGGGCGCTCCGGCGGTGATCGTCGCCTGGCCGCTCGAATTGAGCGCCACCGGCTGGCCGTTGATCATGAGAACCACGCTGGTGATCGGCGCCACACTCTCGGCAATCGCATTGACGATCACCTGCTGGCCGGGGATTGCCGGGAAGCTGGGTGTGAGCACGATCGTGACTGCCGGCAGCTCGGGCTGCACCGAGGCGATGATGACGATGTTCTGTGTCGACGTCGCCTGTCCGTCGGAGACCTGGAGCGTGACAACATAGTCGCCGGCCTGCGACGGCCCGGGCGTCCACTGGAACTGGCCGGATTGGGCGTTGATCGAGGCGCCTGTGGGGAGGTTGATCGCCCCGTAACTGAGAGTCGTGCCGGCGTCCAGATCGGTCGCCTGGATCTGGAATGAAAGCGGTACGCCCAGCGTGGCCTGATGGTTCGGCGTATCAAGCAACGGCGCCCGGACAACATGAGCGACGTCTAACAATACGTCGAGCGAGGAAGTGGCACCCGAAGGATCCGTGGCGGTGAACTGCAAGTTGTAGTCGCCCGCCGTGCCGTAGCCCGGCGTCCAGTTGAAGACCCCGGTCATCGCATTGACCGTCGCGCCCGACGGCGGATTCACCAGGTCGTACAACAGCGGAGCGCCGTCCACGTCATCGGCCACGACGGTGAACTGCACCGGCGCCGCTTCCCGGGCGTATTGCGGCAACAGCGGCACGAATACCGGCGGGAAGTTCGTGTGGGTTACCGTGATGTCCACCGTGTCGGTGCTGCTCAGGCTGCCGTCGCCGGCGGTGACCTGCACCGAATAATTGGCTGCCTGGCCCGGTTGCGGCGTCCACGACAACACGCCGGTGGCCGGGTCCAGCGTCGCACCAGCCGGAAGATTCTGCGCGGTGTATGTCAGCGCGTCCCCTTCTTCCTTCGTGGCGGTGACCGGCAACGTGAGCAACTGCCCTTCGGCAACCGTGGCGCTTTCCGGGTTGGTCGCGAATACCGGCGCCGTGTCGGTAGACCGTACGATCAGCCGGATGGTGGTCGAAGTCGACGAGGGCTGCGTGACCTGGCCGTTGCCCAAATCGGCCACTATGAAAGTGACGTTGTACGCACCCGTATCGGCCGTGCCCGGCGTCCAGTTGAGCGTGGCAGTTCCATAGATTGATCCGGGTGTTAGCACCGCCGCGGACGGCAGCCCGACAACGGTGTACGACAGGTTGTCCTGGTCGGGCTCACTCGCCTGCAAGTTGAGCGCAAACGGCTGACCGATCAGGGCAACCTGGTTGCCGATGTAGCCCAGCACCGGCTGCTGGATGGCCGACGTGACGGTGACGATGAATGTGTACTGGCTCGTCAGCACGCCGGCGGGGCCCAGGCCATCGCCGTTGTCGGTTGCCAGCAGAGTCAGTGCGTAGGTTCCGCGATTGCCGGCCGGCGGGTTGAACTGGAAGATTCCATTGCCCCCGCCGTTGTCGGTCAGGGTCACCCAGCTCGGAACTGGATAGCCGGAAATGCCGTTTTCGACCGAAAGCGTGACCGGGTTGCCGTCGGGGTCGATCGCCGTCACGGCCTGGTCAAACGACCCACCGGCGGCGACGGTGATATCGGCAATGGGAGTGATCACCGCCGCGTGGTTGACAATTAACACGGTGATCGGCACGGTCACGCTGCTCGAGAGCGGACCGCCGTAGCCATCGTTGGTCGCCGTGAAAACGACGTTGTACGTTCCGTTCTGGTGGTTGGCGGGGGTCCAGCTAAAGAGGGCGGTGTCCGGGTCGAACGACGCACCGGGCGGCAGGCCGCTGGCGCTGTAGGTGACGGTCGGCTGGGTGGTCGGGTACGGTGAGAGCGTTCCATCGGGCAGCCGTGTCGGCAAGACGAAGGTCGGGTTGTGCGGATCGACGGCGAATGCGACGAAGGAAATCGGTTGACCCTCATTCACTTGCCAGCTCTGGAGCGAGGTGAAGACCGGCGCCGCTGGCGCGGGCAGAATCGTGTAGGTAGCCATCTGCGTGGTCGAGATGCCGTCCGAGCTGGTTGCGGTAAACGGCACGGTCAACGTGCCGGTCTGGTCATAGCCGACCGGCCAGTCGAAGACACCGGTGATCGGGTTGAGCGTCGCGTTCTCGGGCAGATCAGCACTCGAATACGTAACCGGCGAGCCGTCAGCGTCGCTGCCGTCCAGAGTGAAGCGCAGGTCCGCGCCTTCGGCCACCGTCTGGTCCGGCACCGGAGCAAGCTGCGGCGGCGGTGGAGCCGGTGCGATCAAGAGGGTGACGCTCGAGCTGACGGTGGTCACACCGTCGCTGACATAGAATGTCAAACCATTATATGTTCCCGCCTGCGTGTAGTCGGGCTCCCAGAGCAGGCTGTGGGTGGTCGGGTCAAAGTCGCGCCGCCTGGCAAGTGGTCGGCCCAGTAGACCAGGGGCAGACCACCCGGGTCGACGGCACTCACGGTGAGCACGATGGGCTGGCCCTCTTGCCCGCTGAGCTGTGCTGGCAGCGGGCTTATCACCGGGGCGCTGCTGCCGCCAACCACCTGGATGACGAACTCGAGCGGCGTGAAGCTTCCGTGCGAATCATAGACGTCGATGCTCACCGGCGCCCTAGCCGGACTTGTGGTCTGGGTCTGCCAAGTTATAAGCCCACTGGATGAATTAACCGAGAGCCCGGCGGGACCACTCAAGAGCAGGTAGCCCAGCGGATAATTGTTGGGGTCTGTGGTGCGCACGGTTGACGAATAAAGCTTGCCGGCGTTCACCGTTGTCGATGGGCCTGCGGTGATCACCGGGCTGGCATTCGCAGAGGGCAAGGCGAGCAGTCCGCTCTGGAAGGTCATCCTCTTGCCCGACGGGTTGTAGAAGGTGATCGTTGCCACCTGCGACGTTTGACCGGAAGCCAGCTTGCCGCCGGTGATGACGCTATCGACATCCAGCCACCACGTGCCTTGAGTGGTTTGACTGGTGACGCCGAGCACCTGATCGCCGGTCGGCGCCAGTCCATCGAAAGTCAAGTAGAACGGAGACAAGAGAGTGGTCGGGCCGTTATTGGTGATCGTCAGGTTGTAGCTATAAGTCTTGGCGGCTGCATTCGACCTACCGTCGTAGAATTCGAGCGTGACCTGCTGGGTGATGTCGGTGATCGTCAGGAAATGACTGGAGTAAGCCTGAGCGAGGGCGAGGTTGTCGGTACTCTGGATGGAAGTCTTGACGCTGATGGTGTAGCCGCCGGGCTCCATGGCGCCCAGGGTGAGGAACGCAGTCCTGCTGTCCGCGTCGTAGGTCACTCCGGTGATCGGGATGGTCGCGCCCGTGTCGCTCGTCAGTTGATAGTTGGATGGGTTCAGCACCGAGCGAGCGTCGCTTGAGCTCCCCTGGAACATATCGTGGTCGAACGTGATGCTGATCGTGCCCAGCGGTAGAGACTCGGTCGCGCCGCTGGGGGGATTGCTGGTAATGACCTGCGGGGCCACAACCGGCTCGAGCACGTCAACCTCGTGCGACTGGCTGATCAAGAGCCGGCCGTCGCTCGTTGCCAGGACGGCGAACCCGCGGGTACCCCCCTGGGCGACGGCAACCTGCTGGAGCGTGGTGACGTCGACCATCGTCAAGTCGGTGGGCGTGGTGGCCACCGTACCCCCCGGTGTATTGGGGGCGTCGTCGTGCGAGACGAACAGCAGATTCTCGAGCGGCGTGCCCACTTGTCCGAAGGCAATCGACTGGATATCCGAATCGAACGTCAGCTTGACCTGGGCGCGGGCGTCTGCATCGAATTCGACAACCTGCGTCGAATCAGGCCAGGTGACGGCCCACAAGTTTCCGCTCGAATCGAACTCGAGGCTGGAGACGCGCAGGTTCTGATCGCGGCTGTACTGGGTGAAGGTTTCCGTTGTCGGGTCGAAGATTTCCACACCCTTGGCGGAAGAGACGTAGATCTGCTGAGTGGCTGGATCCACAGCCACGGCAAGAGTGATTCCGTCGCCGAACTGGTTGACGATCGCACCGGTGCTCGGGTCGAGCTGGAGGAGTGGCCCGCCGCCGGTTGCCGCCCAGAGATGACCCGCGCTATCGAAGGCCATCGCATAGATCGGATAGGGGAGCGTGGCCAGCGGCGTGCCGGCTGGGCCGCCGAGCTTGGGGATGTGGAACAGCTTGTTGCGCGACGCGCCGCCGCTCACCAGGAAACTGCCATCGGGCTCCTGCGCCAGGGCCATTGGCCCCAATATGTCGTCGCTCTGACCGAATCCGGTGGCGAACGCCTGCGCCTGGAACGGCTGGAGCACGGTCTGGAATTCGGAGGGGTTGGTCGCCGGCGGCGTATTGGGCACGCCTTGCTGCGCCTGGATGAAGAGCGGATTTGTCGAGGGCTGGACGGTAGGGGCCGGGGGTAAGCCGAAGTTCGGCGGCGTTGTGCTGGGGACGGTGGGGGTTGCACCGAGATTGACGGTGCTCGGGGCGAGCACGACGTTGCTTCCCGCCGGGGGCTGTTCCTGATTTCCAGCCACGTCGGTGCCCAGCACGAGGAACGTGTAGGTATGCCCGGCTGCGCCCTGATAGTCCATGGTGCCGGAGGATTGGGTGACCTGGTTCTGCCAAACCTGATAGGAGCCGCCGTCTTCCGCGACATAGATCGTGACATAGGCGACGCCCGAGCCCCCGGTGTTGTCGGTGCTCTGCCACTGGATCTGGTAGTTGGGGTTCGCGCCGAGCTGAGTAACGGTCGTCTGCGTCGTCGGAGCGATGTTGTCGAGGGTATAAGCCAGCGGGGCGGTATTCTGCGGTGCCGCGTTGTTGAACAGGACCGTCGCAGTGGCGGTGATCGTGGCACCGCTCGTCGCATTGGCGTAAGGTTGCACGGTGTAGCTGACGTAGCCGGCGCCGTCACCCTCGGCGTCGTTGGCCGGCAGCAATCCCAGGTCTGGGTTGGTGATCACCTCGCCCGTCAGGGGATCGATGGCCTCCAGCAGCCAGGTCGCGATGCCGGTCTGCGTGTCGATGCCCGCGCTCACACTCAGGATGAAGCCCTTGGTCTGGGTGAAATCGAAGTCGCCCTGGAAGTAGGCCAGGTTGGAGGGGATGCTGATGTCGATGTCGCCGATCTGGATGTCTCCCAGCCGGAAACTGCTCGGGTCGAGGCTGGGGTCGAGCTGGGTGGTGATCCTGATCTGGCCCGGCATGGTCGAGGACTGGGCGTCGTTCTGGAAGTTGACGGTGAAGGGGAGCGGTTGTCCCCCCGGAACGAATCCACCGTCCTCGGCCGTGAACGGGCCGGTCATCGAGGCGAGGCCGGCATCCTGTCCACCGTTATCGATATATTGATCGAGGTCGAGCGGAATGACCGGTACGCCGTTGACCTCTTGCACGCTGTTGATCTGGAAGGAGGGGGGCAGATCGGCGCGGAGGTCCCAGGAGAGCCAGGGCACGTAGACGTTGAAATCTTCGAAGTTGGTCGGCTCGAGCGCGTTCAGATCGAACTGGCTCAAGGTTGGCAGGGTTGCGACGGGATTGCCGTGATCGTTGTAATACGCCACGGGCGACGTGGCATCGGGGTCATTGCCATACCAGTTGAGCAGGTCGCTGAAGAACTGCGCGACGTTGCCGCTCGAGATGATGCCGCTGCCCGCCGGGCCGGCGAGCACGCCGGTGGCGAGGGTCGCCATCTCGCTCATGATCAAGGGGTTCTGGCTGATCGGCGGCGTGGTGCCGTCCGGCAGCAACACGCCGGCTTGCTCCAGCCCAGCCAGGTAGAGGTTTTCCCAGTTGGTCTGGTCGGCCGCGAGGTTCTCGAGCGCCACCGGCGCAGTGTTGTCGGCAAGGATCGCGGTTCGCAACTGGTCGGCCTGCGCGGTCGCCTGGGCCACGAACTCGGCGCGGGTCAAGGTGGTCGCCGACGCGTTGATGTCGAACTGGAATGGTACGAATGGAATGGTGAAGATATTTGGAATCGCGCCGAACAACTCGTACAGCTCGTAAAGCCCCGGCGAGATCAGGTCGAGCCCCTGCGGGCCATTATTGAGAATTCCCTCCGCGGCATACGCCGGATTCGACGCATAAATCTCAGCCTTGAGCGCATCGAAGTTGCGATCGTTCAAGGCGGCCAGGCCGGGGTAGGTCGTCACGTCGAAGGTGAAGGAGGTCGAGCCTCCCGCGGCTTCGTTGAATAGATACCCGGGCGCCTGGACGTGGCCGTTGGCCGCGGCCGTGTCGGCCTGCGCTTGAAGCGTGGCGTAGGGGACGTTTGCGCTCAAGCTCGAGTCCGGCGGCGCGCCGGACAGGTTGGTGGTGAACTGGAGGTATGGCAAGTTATAGAGGTTGACGTTGATCGGATCGAGCTCGAGCGGCTCGCTCGGATCAGTTGGGGGAATGTCATTGCTCAGCTCGGGCACGCCGATGTTGAATTCAACGTAAGGCGCATTGACGTTTCCCAGGTTATCGAGTGCCACGTCGTAGGTGCCGGTATCGCCGGCCAGGATGAAGCGCGGTCCGCCCAGAGCGACTGTCACATTGGGCGCGACCGTCTGTTCGACCTCGAAACGATAGGCGGCAATGGCCATCTGGCCGTCGGGATTGGTGACCTGAACGTCGTAGAGGCCGTGGGGAGCGCCGGTCAGATTGAACTCGGCGATGATCTCGGTGCTGTTGACAAAATCGGTCACGAGCGGCTGGTACTCGGCGAAGCCGGGCATGACAAGCTTGACGATGGCATTGGACTGGAACTGGGCTCCGCTGATCGTGGTGGTGACGTACTGGCTGTCGCCCCCCTGGTCGGTCACGACGTTGTTGATCGAGAGCGGCAGCAACTGCGCGAGCACCGTGACCGGCGTGTTGTCGGCCGGCTCGGAGTGGCCGCGAATCAAGACGTAGTAGATGCCGGGGACGGTGGAGGGGACCACGGCCATCTGATTGGGGGCCAGGCCGCCGGAATAGGCAGCGGTGTACACCGAATCGGTCGGGGCCGACCCTTGCCCGATGAAGATCTCGTTGGCGGCGCCAGCGCCGCTGGAGGTCAGGAGAACCTCGAGCGTCGCCCCCTGGGGCACCGTCACCTGCAGGAGTCGCTCCTGGTCGGTGGATAGCGTTGTCGGGTAGGGGACGCCCAGGGTGAGGGTGTCCACCGTCACTGTCAGCAGGCCCGCCGACGCGGTGGTTTTACTCGAATTCGGCACGCCCGGCGGCAACTGGGTCTGATTGAAGATGTCGGTGCGAACGAAGATGTGGTACGGACCGGGCGTGAGCGAGGGCACGTTGGTGGTGAGCGAGGCGGTGTAACTGCCGCCAGGCTGTAGCGTGCCCTGATGCTGGACTGTGCCGAGGTAGACGTCGGAGATATTCCAGGAGGTTCCGGTGCCGATATACACCGCATCGGACCAGGATCCCGGCGCAGGGTTTGTGGGGTTTGTGTCCTCGACCGTCCAGCTCACGGTGAAGGGGTCACCGGAAGTCACTGTCGCGGGTGAAGGCAGAGTGATGCTGCTGACCACGAGATTCGTCGTGGGCGGCGGGTCGATGACGAGCGGCGGCGCGAGGTACAGGTCGTTGAACTGGTTGGCGCCGCCCCCCTCGAAGACCTGACCGATCGAGCTGTCGATCGGCGGGTTGGTGATGACGAAGAGATAGTACGGCCCGCTCAAGTTGGTCGGCACTTGCACCTGGGTCGTGACGGTGTAACTGGCGCCTGCGGCCAGTCCGCCGGTGTGGACGTACTCTCCCAGGTAGTCGTCGGCCTTCAAGTCGAGGTTCGTGTCCGCGGAGAAGTAGATCAGGTCGTCCCAGGTGGGCTCGGTCGGCGGTGTGCCCGCGCCGGCATTCATCACGGTGTAGGTGACATTCAGGGTCTGGCCCTGATAGACGTGACCGCCGACCGCGTCGGTGCCCACCGTCGTGACCTGCAAGAGAGGCGCCGGCGCCAGTGTCACGGGCATCACGACCGATGCGAGCTTGTCGGCCTCGTTCTCGTACTGGGGGACATTGCCGCGGCCCAGACTGCGTATGGCCTCGGATGCCAGGTCATACGGGTCGAGCTCGTCGGGCGCGCCAATCTTCACGCCGTAGAGGCCATAGCCGATATCGCTCTGCACCGACATGTCAGTCTGGGCGTCGGAATCAGCGTAGACGAGGATGTAGAAGGTTCCAAAAATGCCATCCGGAACCCGGACGTCGACCGTTTCTGTATACGAGGCGCCGGGATCGAGCACCTGGCCAAAACTGTCGCTGCCAAGGACCGTGTCATAGATGTCGAGCGAGGGATCCAGCGACAAGAAGATGCGGTCGGTCCAGCTCGCCGTTCGGGTGGCGCGAGTACCCTGGTTGGTCACCGTGTAGGTGATGGGGATCGTCTCGCCCGAAGTGACGTTTGCCGGTACGGTGATGTTCGTCACCTTGAGGTCCGGCTCGCGGTAAATGATGTTGAACGGCGTGGAACTGCGGTTGTTAAAGGGGTTCTCGAACGCCCACATACTGAACTCGCTGAGCCAGTACGAGTTGTCGCCCGTGTCGGCCGGCCACCAGTCGGTGGTCAGCAGGCGCGCCTCGAAAATGTAGGGGTAGGGGGGCAGGTCGTTGTGCGCGTCGAGATCGATGTAGAGATAGTACTGGCCGCCCGTGCCGGCAGGTAGGGTGACCGTGTACGTGACCGTATAGCTCTGGCCGGGCTGCAGCGGCTGGTTCTGCACATGAGTCGTCTGGCCGAGAAATGACGCTTGCGGGCGGTCGAGAGTCGGCTCCGCGCACAGCCAGATGAAGTCGGTCCAGTAGTTTGTGCCGGACCACACCTGGTACTGGCCCTCGTTCTCGACCGTGTACGAGAACGTCATCTGCTCGCCCGAGTAGTTCACCTGGGGAATCGAAACGTTGGTCACGACCAGGTCGGCCGGGACGGGCGTTACCGTTGTGGCCGCTGCCAGCAGGTTGTTGGTGTAGGAGATCTCATTGACCCAGAACTGGCCCGGGGATTCACCTGGCTGCGGAGCGTCGGTGTACACGACGAAGTAGTCTCCGACCGCCGACGGCGACAACGTCACGTTCAGGCTGGCGTTGTAGGACGCACCCGCGTTCAGCACCGAGTTTTGCGTGACCGAGCCCAGCGTCATCGTGATGGCGGTCTGGGCAAGTGGATTGGTGGGGTCGTTCGTCAGGTAGACGGTGTCGATCCACCCGGTCGGCTGGGCAGGCCCATTGCCGATGTTCGACACGGTCCACGAAATGTTGACGTTGTTGCCGCCTTGAGCCGTTTTGGGCGCAGTAATTGACGAAACGGTCAGGTCGGGCAAGGGGGCCAGGATCGTGATCGCACGAGCTTTGTAGTTGTCGTTCTGGAAGTTATTGGGGTCGTCCGGATTCACGTTGACGGCCAGCTCGTCCTGGAGGACCTGTGAGTACAGGTCAGTCCAGGGGGTGATATAATACGTGCCCTGGGCAAGGTCATCGGGCAGGGTCACGCTCAGGGTCTGGTCGTATCCGGCCAGAACTCCGAGGGCGCCGGTGTGCGTGACCTGGGTGAGCAGGATATCGCCCTGGGCGGGGATGGGCCGAGTCTTGTCGCGAGTGAGCCAGATCGAATCGGTCCAGGTATCGACCGGCGTCGGGCCGACCCCCAGGTTCGTGACGGTGTAGCTGACGTTGAAGGTGGAACCGGCGATTTCCTGGTCCGGCGCGACGACGTTGCTCATGACCAGATCGGGCAGCGGCAGCGGGTTGACATAGATGGGCTGGTACACGAGGTTGTACTGGCCGTTGGGCCACTGGTCGACCACGTGATTGGCATCGGCATCGACGATGACGTAGACCTGGCCGGCAAACCGCTCTGGTACGACGACCGGGACGGTGGTCGCCTGGTATTGATCGCCGGGCCCGAGCGCCGTCTGGTTGGGCAGGTCCTGGATCAAGATCGACGCATCGGTGATATAAGTCGTGAGCGATAGATAGACGTCATCATCCCAGTTATTGGTCGTGGGCGCGGCTCCCTGGTTGGTAATTGTGTACGTGACCGAGAAGGTGGCGCCGGCATCCACGGTTGCGGGAATGTCGATCGCGGACACCTGCAAGTCGGGTCGAGGCGTGACGGTGACGGAAATCGGCTGCGGAGCGGTGCCGGTGTTGTTGGTCGCCCCGTTCGTGAATAGCGAGCCGTCGTAGTTGGTGATGACCTCGACGTTGTAGAGCCCGGTGATGTGCAGCGGAACGGTCACCGCCTGGGTGCGGCTGTACGAATGGCCGGCGCCGAGCGGGCTGAAATTGTCGAACGTGCCCAGAATCAGGAACTGGGAGCTGGGCTGGCCGACAAGCTGGAGCACCACTTCGTCGGCCCACGGGCTGTTGGCATCGCCGGGGCCTATGTTCTGGACGGTCCAGCCCACCTGAATGGTGCTTCCTTCCTCTGCCGTCGTCGGAGCGCTCACGCTCGTGACCGTGAGATCAGGCGCCGGCGTGAGCACGATCTGGAACGCGCTCGAGACCGTGATGTTATCCGTGCCGTTGCCGTAGATGAACTCGAACGGCGGATTGCTCGCCGCCGCGGTGACGACGAAGTAGTAGGTACCGCTCAAACCGTTGGGAAGTACTACCTGCGCCGTGCGCACGTAGCTGCCACCCGGGCCGATCGGGCCGAGGTGATTGAACAATCCGTAGTCTTCGATGATGTTCTTGCCGGCGGGATCGCTCGCCAGCGCCAGGTCGTCTGACCAGCTCGGCACGCTCGTCAGGCCAATTCCCTGGTTGGTGACCGTCCAGCTCACGTTGACCGTCAATCCGCTGCCGGAGGTCGGCGGCGGCGTGATTGATGAGACGACCAGGTCTGCATAGGGAATGGGCATCACGTCGAAGTTGTTGGGATCCTCACCGACGTCGCCGGCCCTCTGCCCATTCTGAAAAACCACATCGGTCGCATCGGTCTCGCCGAAGAGATGATAGCGGCCGGTGAATTCCGGCGGCATCTGGACGACCTGCGTCTGGGTGTACGACGCGTTCTTCGCCAGACCGCCCGTGTGGGTATACTGCGCGAGAACCACGGCGTTCGGGTCGGTGACGCTGTTGGATGGCGACGCGATGATCTCGTCGACCCAGGTGCCCGTCTGGCCCGCGCCCGTGCCGATGTTGGTGACCGTCCACGATATGGTCGGGTACGCGGGGTCACCGATCGTTTGCAACGGTGCGACGACGTTGCTGACGGAAAGGACAGCGTAGGGGGCGAGCGTGATGCTCACCGCCCGGGAAACGGAGTTGGGCGTGCCGCCCGGCTCGCTCTGCTGGTTCGTCGCATCGGCGACGACGATGATCTGATAGGTGCCGCTATCCCCGAGCGGAATGATCGCACTGGCGGAGCCCGTGGCGCGCTGGCCGGGACCCAGTGGGCCGGATTGCTGCACGACGCCCAGCAACAGAGAGCTGGAAGTGACCTGGCTGGTGGTCGAGAGATAGGCGCTGTCGGTCCAGGCAGACAGCGTGGGAGCGGTGCCGTTGTTTGTCGTGGTCCAGGCGACCGAGAGGAGAGTGCCGGACGTTGCGCTCGCTGTCGCTGTCGTGATCGAGGGGACAAGATCGACGTGCCCGAAGGTGAGGGGCTGCGGGGCCGTGCCTTCTGTGTCGGCCCGGTTGGCATCGTTGGTAACCGCGTCCTGGCTGTCGGCCACGGCGATCACCTGATAACTGCCGTCGGCCAGGCTCGATGGCAGCGTGGCGGTGATGGTGTCTGAGTAGGATGAGCTCGCCGTCAGGCCACCGGTGTGGGTGACGGAACCGAGCAGCGTCGCGTCGGAGAGCTTGCCGTCGGGCGAAAGGTAAGCGCTGTCGGTCCACGAGCCGTAGGCCGCGCCGGCGCCGATGTTCGCGACGAGCCAGCTCACCGTCTCGGATTGGCCCGGCTGCCCCGCGGTAAGTGACGATGTGACGGACGCGACCGAGAGATCCGGCGGCGGCGGCGAGGTGAGCACGATCGGTGCACTGCTCTCCTGCTTCGTCGAGTCGGACTCGTTGATCACGTGACCCGCATCAACGAGCACCACCAGATACTCGGTACCCGCCGCAAGTGATGTGTTCACGGGAAGCAAAACGGTGCTCTGCGCCATGTAGCTCGCGTTCGGTGCGAGCACGCCCGGGTTCTCCTCTGTGGTCGAGCTCAGGTAGATCGCGCTTGAGCCGAGTGTGGGTGTCGGCGAAAGGTAGACGTTGTCCACCCACGGACCCGTCGCGGACGCCTGGCCTGCATTGGTGACCGTCCAGCCCACCGTGAGCGTGTCTCCGAACTGCCCGGAGCTCTCGGAAGGAGTCACTGCGCTGGCTGTGAGATCGGGATAAAGGGCGAGCGTTGAGGCTTCCGTGATGGTCGCGGTCCGATTTGGTTCCCCGAATGGCGTCGAGACGTTGCTGTTCTCATCGGCGGTAACCGTGAACTGAATCTGGCCGACGCCGGCGCTGCCAAAGGGCAGGGCGAAGCTATATTGCTGAAGCACCGATGCGCCAGCTCCCAAATTGCCCGCGGTCGCAGCGTTGTAATAGACCAGGCTCGTGGCGAGCACCTTGGAGGTGGTCGTGTTCGTGATCACGATCTGGTCGTAGAACGATCCCGACGCCGGCCTCGTGCCGGTGTTCGTGTCGGTCCACTCGACGACCAGACTCTCGCTTGACTGGAGACCGCTTGAAGGAACGGTCTGTAAACCAGAGACGGCCAGCGAGACCGCCTTGTAGACGCCTAGATTCTCATTCGAATACTGGGCGCCGCTCGAAGAGGTGATGCTGATCGAGCCCGTGGACGGGGCGGTCTGGATAAAACCGGCCTGGAGAGCTTCCTGAATTGTATATGAGCCGGGCCCGACGCTCAGCACGTAATTGCCGTTTGCATCCGTGGTGGTGGACGCGACGACCGCGCCCGAGGTGTTCAGCAGGTTGATGGTCCAACCCGATAGCCCGGACTCGCCGTCGTCGAGCCTGCCGTCCTGGTTGGCGTCGTCGAAGAGCTCGCCGCTAACGGTTGCAAGCTGGAAAACACCGAAGGAGAGCCCCGAGACGGCTTGACCGCTGGTCGGCACCACGGTGTATGAGGCTGGTGAGCTCGTCTGGACATAGCCGCTCTCGAGCACCTCTTCGACCGTGTACGAGCCTGGCCCGACACCCGTGAACGAGAATGAGCCGTCGGACGCGGTTGTGGCCGAGACAATCTGGTTCGAGCTGTTCACGAGATCGACGGTCCAGCCAGCAAGGCCCGAGTCGGTGCCGCCAAAGACGCCGTCGCCGGTCTGATCGGTGAAGACCTGGCCGCCGATGGTGACGGTCTGGAATTCGCCGACGTTCAAGTTCGCGACGCTCTGGCCGCTCGTCGTCGCGGCCTGCACGACGCTGGTGCTCTGGACATAACCGGTCTGCTGCACGACCTGAATCGTGTACAGATCGGGCCCGACGCCGGTGAACGAGAAGCTTCCATCCGCGGCGGTCGTCGTGGTGGCGACTTCCTGATTCGTGCTATTGAGCAGGTTGACCGTCCAGCCCGAAAGACCACTGTCTGTGCCATTCAGCACGCCACTACCGTCGGAATCGCCGAACACCTCGCCGCTCAGAGTGACCGGGACGAATTCCCCGAAGTTCAAGTCGGATTGATTGATGCCGCTCTGTGCGGTCACCGAAAGTGATGTGGGAGAGCTGGCCACATAGCCGGATTGCTGGACGACCTGGACCGTGTAGGTGCCTGGCCCAATGTTGCCGAATCCATAGCCGCCACCGGAGTCGGTCGTCGTGGCGATGACCTGGTTCGCGCTGTTGATCAGGTTGACGGTCCAGTCCGGAAGGCCCGGGTCGCCGCTGTTGAGCATGCTGCCGGCGGATGATGTTCCAATGGACGCGTGGCCGAGCATGGACCAGCCCGAACCCTTGACGCCGAAGCCCGTCACGGTGGGACCGCTCGCGGGTAAGAAGTTGAAGTTGCTGATTGTCTGGATCGACGAGACGCCGCCGTCGGCGCCCGTGAACCCGACAAAGGCGGTCGCTCCACCAAGCTGGGTTGCGAGGTTGATGCCGGTGTAAGTCTGCGTGTACGTGGCACCCGTAGTCGCGTCCGTCAACACGGCGGTCAAGGTCGCCGCGGCGGCGCTGTAGGTGAGTGTCACATCGATGGGATCGCCACTTTGCACGCTGACCGAGCCGGTTGAGGTATAGTTTCCTGTCGATCCGTCCGTGGCAAAATTCGCGCCCTGGGTGTGGCCCCCGTAGATATTGATCTCGTAGGCGGCGCTCGGGCTGATGCCGCCGTATCCCAGCCCGCTGCCGCTTGAACCCAGCGCGCTTGTGCCGCTCGTGTCGTTCTGAAGCACGAAGGCCACACCGTCGGCACTGCCGCCGCCGGTGACATCGGTGTAGGTGAAGCTCGCGATGAAGCTCCCGGTGGATACCGGTGTGTCAAACCAGCCTGCGCTCGCCTCGTAGTATTGGTGCGTCGTCAACGTCAGCGCAAGGCCATTGACGTCGTTGTAGACCTCGCCGCTGAAGGTCACCGGTGCGAATTCGCCGAAGTTCAAGGTCGAGACATTGGTGCCGCTCTGGGCGGTCACGGAATAGGAGGTGGGCGTTGTGGTTATAAAGCCGTTCTGCACGATCACGTTGACGGTATAAGTCCCGGGCCCGACGTTATCGAACGCGTAGGAGCCGTTGGCCGCACTCGTGGTCGCGATCACCTGATTCGCGCTGTTCACCAGATCGACGGTCCAGCCGGAGAGGCCGGGCTCGCCGCCGCCGGGAACGCCATTGCCATTGTTGTCAGTGAACACTTCGCCTGAGAGAGTGACCGTCTGGAAGTTGCCGAAATTCAACCCGGAGATCGACTGACCGCTCGTGTTGTTTTCGGAGTACGCGCCTGAGGCCGGCGCGGTCAGCACGTAGCCCGATGGCGTGACTTCCACGACCGAATACGATCCAGCCGGGATGTCCGAGATCGTGTAGTTGCCTTGCGAGTCGCTCGTCGCAGAGGCGACGACGACGCTATTCGGGCCCAGCAGCTCGACCGTGACGCCGGAGATCCCCGGATCGCCGCTGACAAGAGTCCCGGACCCGGAGACGTCGTCAAAAACCTCGCCGCTGACCGTTCCGCTGACGTTCGACTCGATCGTGACCGTCGCGGTGCCCTGACCCGGCGCGATGGTGGCGCCAACGGGGTTCTCCAGGTTGACGAAGAAGTCGGTGGTCGTGGGCGCGAGTCGGTCGATTGCCTGGACGACGACCGTGGCCGTCGTCTGGCCGGGTGCGAAGAGGATGACCCCGGAGGCCGGTTTGTAGTCGCCGTCAGCCACCGTGGCCGTATCATCCTCGGTGCTATACGGCACCAGGATCTGCTGCGATGACGCCTGCGAGAGGGTGACTGTGAGGTCAGCCTCGGACGTGTTGACCTGGATTTTCGGCTCCGAGCCAAAGTCGACAAGGTCAAAGGTATAAGCGCCCGTGGGTGTGGTCGAGCTGCCCCCGACCGTCAGAGTGTAGATGCCTGCAACGCTGAGAAACTCGGGACCCGCATTGCCGAACATCCACTGGCTGAAGACCTGCGATCCTTCCGGGTCGACGAGCGTCGCGTAAATATATGCGCCCGGCTCCAGCCCGTTGAACTCGATCAGTTGGCCGCTCGAGCCGGTGAAGGTGTAGGTGGCCTCATCGCCCGGGTTTGCGATCGTGCCGGTGACCTGCGTGTTCAACGCGAGCGCCGATTTCGGATTGACGTTCTCGTAGGAAGTGAAGCTGAAGGTCACTCCGGAGGTGTTGGATGCGTTCGTGCCATTCACAACGAGCAGATAAGTGCCGCCCGACGGCAGGGTTGCCTGTATGTTGCCTCCGAAGTAATTACCGGTCACGTCCTGATCATTCGGGCCGTACAGCGTCCAGTAGAGATCATAATAGCCGGCCGAGCTGGTCTGGGCGTCCAAGTACACCTGCTCGCCGGCTGTTCCGCCAAACTGGAAGAGGTTGGTGGAAAGGCCGGTGGTGATCGCGCTCGACTCCGAGGTGCCGGAGCCCGCGGTCATGGAGATGGAAGTCGCCTCGGCTGCGTCGTCCAGCACGAAGCTGTAAGGGCCGGTCGCGCCGTTCTCGTTGGACAGGTAGAGCGTGTACGTGCCCGAGACAGAGAGCGTGAAGGGACCTTGATTGGAATAGCTGGTGTTGAAGATTTGATTTCCGCCCGGCCCAACCAGCTCCGCCTCGGACCCCGCGGTCGATTCCAGCGCGCTGAAATAGAGGGTCTGGCCGGCCGTGCCCGCGAACGTGTACGTTGCCTGGTCGCCCGGGTTCGAGATGGTGTCGGAGACCACCGTGTCGAGCGTGAGAGTCGAGGTCGGAGCGAGGCTCTCGCGGACAGTGAAGTTAAACTGGACTCCGGACGTGTTGGACGCGTTCGTGCCGTCGACGACGAGGTAGTACGTACCCGAGGCGGGCAAGGTGGCCGAGAAATTGCTCCAGTAGTAAGCGGAGGTGATCTCCTCGTCGTCGGGCCCGTACAGCGTCCAGTAGAGGTCATAATAGCCCCCCGACTCGGTCTGGGCCTCGAAGTAGAGCCGCTCGCCGGCCGTCCCGCTGATCTTATAGGTGTTTGCGGAAAGACCGGTGGCGATCGTGTCGCTCACCGCCGTCCCGGGGCCCGAAGATACGGCGATGGACGAAGCTGCGGCGGTGTCGTCCAGTATGAAGCTAAAGCTGCCCGTGTCGCCATCTTCGCTCGAGATGGTCAGCGTGAAGGTGCCTGACGCCGAGAGGGTGAACGGGCCATAGTCGTCATATGTATAATAATTGTAGCCGATATACTGGTAGAAAACTTCATTGCCGCCGGGACCGATGAGCTCGGCGTACAAGTCCTGGGCTGAGTCGAGCCCGTTAAAATACAGGGTTTGCCCCGCAGTGCCCGTGAAGGTGTAGGTGGTCTCGTCGTCTGGGTTCGCGATCGTGCCCATGACGGCCGTGTTGAGCGGGAGCGCGGATGAGGGATCGATGTTATCGTAGACCTCGAAGTTGTAGGTTACCCCGGACGTGTTCGAGGGATTGGTGCCGTAAACGATGAGGTGAAAAGTACCGGTGGAAGCCAGCGTCGCCGGGAAGTTATACCAGTAGTAGCCGCTGCCCACGAACTGGTTGTTGGGTCCATAAAGCGCCCAGTCGAGATCGGTATAGCCGGCCGACTGCGTCTGCGCTTGAAAGTAGAGGCGCTCGCCGGCCGTTCCGCTCAACTGATAGATGTTGGCGGAGACGCCCATTGCAAGCGAGTCGCTCACCGGCGTGCCTGCGCCCGACGTGAGCGTGATGGGCGTGGCTGTCGAGGTGTCCTCGATGACGAAGTCGTAGGTGCCCGACTCGTCGTACTCGTTGGAGATGGTGAGCGTATAAGTGCCGGACTCGCTCAGGGTGAACACACTGGAGTTTTCGTAGTTGTAATAACTGTTACCGATGTTCTGGTTTACGATCGAATTGCCGTCGGGCGCCGTGAGCTGGGCCAGGGTTCCGTAGCTCGAGGTGAGGCCTTCGAGCAAGAGGGTCTGACCGACCGAGCCGGTGAAGGTGTACGTGGCCAGGTCGCCCGGATTGGCGAGTGTCCCGCTCTCCGGAGTGCCCAGAGTGAGTGTGTTCGGCGTGACGACGTTCACGTACGACGTGAGGCTGTAGGTCGAGGGGCCATCGTAATACTCATTGGTGACCACCAGCGTGTAGTTGCCTGTAACGGGCAGCGTGGCCGTCAGGCCCTGGTCGTAGTAATACGAGTACGCGATGCCGTCGTTATTGGGTCCATAGAGGGTGAGGCTCGCTCCATCAGAGCCGTTGCTTTCACTCAGGAAGTCGAACGTGAGCCGCGTTCCCGCGGTGCCCGTGAACGTGTAGGCATCGGCGTCGGCCGCCGGGCTCAGCGTGCCGTTTGCGACGGCGCCGATCGCGATCGGGTTGGCTGTGGGATCGACGAGGCTGAACTGGTAGTCGATGGGGCCGTCCGTCGACTCGCCGTCGACGAGCACGTAATAGGTGCCGCTCGTCGTCAAGGTGAGTGGGCGGCTGTCGTCATACGAATAGAGATAGTCGATTTCCTCGAGCCCCGGGTCGTAGAGCGACAGATAAACCGGGTTGCCCGGGTTCACCTGGTTGTCGAGGAACAGGTTTTCCCCGGCCGTGCCGGTGAAGCTAAAGATCGCGGTGGTCGTGCCCGGGTCAAGCGTTCCGCTGGCGACCGAGCCGATCGTGAGACTGGTCGCGGCATCTGCGAGCGATTCGAGCACGAAGCTGTAAGGGTCGGAGCCGGAGGTGTCGGTGCTCTCGAGCGTAAGTGTGTAGGTGCCGGGCACCGAGAGGATGAACGGGCCCTCATTGTATGACGCATAATCCGAAGAAAAGATCGTGTTGTCGTTCGGGTCAACGAGCTCGGCCGTGATCGGCCCGTACGAACGATCGAGGCTGTTGAATTCCAGAGGCAGACCCGCGGGCGCCGTGAATGTGAAGCTGATCGAGTCGCCCGCATCGAGCGATCCCGACTCCGTCATGGGAAGCCCGCTCTCGATGACCTGCGTGGGCATCGTCTCGGAAATGTCGAACGAGTAGGTCACGTTTTGATCGGTCGAATCGCTGCCGGCGAGCACCAGCGTGTACAGGCCCGAGATGGATAAACTGGCCGTGAAGCTGGTGCCGAACGAGGCGGTGGCCAACTGCGTGTCGTAAGGATCGACGACGAACCAGTTTCCCGCGGTCGACGAGAAACTGTCGCTCGTCAGGTTCACCGTTTCGCCGGTGGTCCCCATGAACTGATAGATCGCGAAACCCGTGCCGGGCGTGATCGTCCCGCTCACGGTCGTTGCGGTCTCACCCGGTGAGAGCGTCGTTCCGGTGGAGGCATCCGCAAGCACGAACGAATAATTTCCGGTCGCCCCGTTGTCACCGAAAAGCGTCAGCGAATACGTGCCCGTGGTCGCAAGAACGACTGGAACCGGGACGGAGGGTAACGAGAAGATCGTGTATCCATCGGGATCTTCGATCTGTGCGCCCATTACTGGATCGGTGCTCAAGACGTCCAGAAACAGGCTCTGGCCGGCCGTGCCGGCGAACGTGTAGGTGACCGTGTCTCCCGGGATCAAAATCGTACCGGCCGTCGTTGTGCCGAGTGAGAGCGATGAGGATGTGTCGACGTCGTCGAAGACCTCGAAGCTGTAGCTCACACCCGTTGTGTTGAGCGGATTCGTTCCGCTCACGGCCAGGATGTAGGTGCCGTCGCCCGGCAGCGTTGCCGAGAAGCCGCCCCACGGACCCGAGCTGCCGCCGATCGATTCCCCGCCTGGCGCCCACAACTCCCACTCGAGGTCGTCCGGGGCACCCGACTCCGTCTGCGCCTGGAAGTAAAGAGCTTCGCCGGCCGTACCGCTAATTTGATAGAGATTCGTGGAAAGTCCGGTCGCAATTGAGTCGCTCTCGGTCGTGCCGCTTCCGGGCACGAGCGCCAGCGAAGGCGCCGACGAGTCGTCCTCCAGCTCGAAGTTGAACGCCCCTGTGGCCGTTCCGGAGCCCTTGACGGCGACCGTGTACGTACCCGCCTGCGTCAACTGGACATGGCCGTCGCTCTGGTTGGTCTCCGAGCTGAAGATCACCTGCCCGCTGGGGCTCTCCACCTGCGCGTAGGCCACCGGTGCTCCATCCAGGCCGGCAAAGAAGAGACTCTGGCCAATCGCGCCGGTGAAAGTGAACGTGGCCTCGTCGCCGGGGTTGGTGATCGTTCCGCCAGCGGGAACACCCAGAGTGAGCGGAAACGTCGGGTCCACGTTGTCGTAGACGGCAAATTGATAATCGAGCCCCGACGTATTGGCGGAGTTCGTCCCTTCGACGACCAGATAATAGGGGCCGGTGTACTGCAAGGCCGCACTATCTGAATACCAGCCGTAGCTGTTATCGACTTCTTGACCATCCGGCCCGTACAGCATCCATTCCAAGTCGTATGACTCGCCGGTTGATTCCGACAACGGGTCCACGTAGAGCAGCTCACCGTCGGTCCCGCTCAACTGATAGACGTTGGCCGAAAGCCCACCGGGGATCGAGTCGCTCACGGTGACGCCGTTGCCGGGAGAAAGCGCGAGCGAAGGCGCAGCAGACGCGTCGTCCAGAACGAACTGGTAATCGCCGGTCGAGGAACCGGAGCCGTAGACCTTCAGGGCATACTCCCCCGTGAAGGGCAGAACAAACGGCGTCGATGAGTAACTCGTGTTCTCGTCGAGGATGTTCTCCGTTCCCAGCGGTGTGTTCAATCTTACGTCTGTCGAATTGTATGTTGTATTCAGGCCGTGGTAGAACAAGGTCTCGCCGACGGTGCCGGTGAAGGTGTAGCTCGCCTCGTCGCCGGGATTGGCGATCGTTCCCATAATGGGGGTGCCCAGCGTCAAGGGCGCTACGGGATCGACGTTGTCATAGACCTCGAAGTTAAAGCTGACTCCCGACGTGTTGGACGGATTCGTGCCGCCGACGACCAGAGAATACGTGCCGCTGGAGGGCAATGTAGACGTGAAGTCATACCAGTATGTGCCGCCGTCCAAGTACTGGTTGGCCGGCCCGTAGAGGGTCCAGTAGAGGTCACTGTATTCGGCGGACTGACTCTGAGCCTGAAAGTACAGGCTCTCGCCGGAGCTGCCGCTGAACTTGTAAATGTTGACGCCGAGCCCCAAGGCGATGGAGTCGCTCACCGGCGTGCCGGCTCCGGCGGAGAGCGCCAGCGGTGTCGCGGAGGCCACGTCGCTCAGCACGAAGTTGTAAGGACCGGTGTCGCCATACTGGTTCGAGATGGTCAGGGTGTAGGTACCGGATGCCGGCACGGTGAACTGACTGGAATTCTCGTAGGTATAATAGTAGTAGCCTATGTACTGGTTCAGGATCGACTCGCCGAAGGGCCCGGTGAGCTGGACGTAGGTCCCCGATGCCGAATTGTTGGCGCTGAAATAAAGGGTCTGGCCGACCGTGCCGGTAAACGTGTAAGTGGCAAGATCACTGGGATTGACGATGGTGCCGCTCACCGGCGCGGCGAGCGTCAGGGTGCTCGTCGGATCGACATTCTGGTAGACTTCGAAGCTGTAAGTCGACGGGCCGTCCGGCACGTTGTTGGGCACGACCAGTGTGTAGTTGCCATCGGACGGTAGCGTCGCTGAAAAGTTGCCGGTGTAGTAGGGGTTTGCTAGAAGCTGGTCGTTCGGTCCGTAGAGTGCCCACGAGGCGCCGTAATAGCCGTTCGAATCGTTGAACGACTCGAAGCTCACTTTTTCTCCGGCGGTGCCGGCGAAGCTGTACACATCCGTCGCCGGAGCCGGGTTGAGTGAGCCCGTCGTCGGAGTGTTGAAGGCAAGCGGCGCGTAGGCCGTGTCGGTGATGCGGAACTGATAATTGATTGATGAGGACGCTTCGCCGTCGACGAGCAGGTAGTACGTTCCGCTTTCGGTCAGAGTGAGCGGGCCGGCATCGCTGTTCGAGTTGATATTGAATATCTGACTCCCGTCAGGGCCGATCAGCCAATAGTAGACCGGATCGCCGAGATTCTGCTCGTTATCGAGGAAGAGATGTTCGCCCGAGGCGCCCTCAAAGCTGTATACCTCGGTGTTAGTGCCGGCGGCGAGAGTTCCAGCGACCGTCTGAGTTGGCCCAAGCGCCAGCGATGTGGCCGCGGCCGGCAGCGAGAGCATGTCGAAGCTGTATGTCCCGGATGAGCCGCTGGAGTTTTGCAGGGAAAGGGTGTAGGTCCCGGAGGATGTCAGGACATATGGCCCTTCGTTGTTTGAGCCGTTGCCGGAGAAGACGGTATTGTTGCCGGGGTCGGAGAGCGTGACCGAAACGGGACCGTTCGAGCGGTCGAAGCTGTTGAAATAAACGGGTAATCCCGCCGGTGCGGTGAATGTGAAGGTCGCACTCGTACCGCCGGCCAGCGAGCCGGATTCGGGAACTCCCAGCCCGGAGGTCGGCACCGGGGAGTCGCTCGTATCCGACACCTGGAATGAGTAATCGATCTCGCCGGTGATGTTGCCGACCAGCTCGAGGTAATAGGTGCCGGTGGCCGTCAAGTTGGCCGTGAAGTCGGAAGCGATGCCGGTGCCGGCAACCTCATTGCCCGCTTCGCCGAGCAGTAGCCAGCTTCCGTTCGAAGAAGTCGTCGAGACGTTGTGGAACAGGAGTCTTTCCCCGGAAGTGCCCTCGATCTGGTAGACGGCCATCGCATTGCCGGGGTTGAGTTTCCCAGAGACGGAGGTCGGCCCGGGCGGCGTGAGGACGATCGAGACGCTATTGATCGATGCCGCCGGAAGGGTCAACAGGGTTCGATCTTCCAGCATTTCAAAATGCTGCCGCCACCTGCGCCGGTTTCTCCCAGCGAGGACGCGATGGATGCGCTGGCCCTTTCTCCTCGCCGTCTTCTTTTCGAAACGATCTTGGTTGAAGCTCATTGATGCGCTCCCTGGAAACCCGGTCGGATCGGGTCACTCTCCTCGTGATCGTTACTTTCACACACTCGCGTGATTGCTCGTCTCTCGCACGATGCCAATCGAGGCGCGGACATTCCTCATGCTCGAATCTTCGACATGGTGATGCAGGAGTCCCAAACCATCCTGAGCTTGGTGGTGGCCAATGACATGGCCGAGAACGAACTGGTGACGTTGCCAGATGAGAGCGATCGACACCTATCGCGGATGACAATCCATTGCGATCGACGTGACTGCGGTATAGCACGTTAAGATCCATTGAGCGAGTTTGCAAGGATCGACCTCGGATTGACCTCGATTTTCTCCGGACGATCACAATCCGTTGGCGCGAACCCGGGCCTCCGATCGCGGACTTCACCCTTGAAAAGCCGTCGGGAAGCGATCCGGCGCGCGGCGCGCAGCATCAAGACGACCTGGTCATCGAAGCGCTTCGCCGCGCGATTGGGGCACGAACGAACCGAAAGTCCGCTCGATCATCGAGGGAGAACGGGCCTGGCCGGCAGATTGGAAACACCCTTCTCAACACCGGGGAGCACCTTGGCCGGCTCGCGGAGGACGACCTCGCCGCTTTTCACGCCTTTCGTCACCTCGATCGAGGCGCCGTCCGTCGCACCTAGCGCCACGTCGCGCCACTCGAAACTGCCGGAGGCGGTCTTCACCGCAACATGGTCCTTGCGCTGGAAGACAACGACCGCATCGACCGGCACGGTGAGCACGTTGTCGAACTCGCCAAGGTCAATTTCGACGCGCACGTTCGTATCCGGAACAAGGTCGGGCGGCGGCTCGTCGAGACTGATCCGCGTCGTGTAGAGGGACGGGCCGTGGTAGAGATAACTCGCAGTGTCCGGGAGGGGGGCGATCTCGTCGATCTTGCCGGTCAAGACCTGGATGGCTTGAAGGAGGCCGCCGTAGCGGATCGTCACGACCGAGCCGCGCTTGAGGCGGCCGATGCTCCACTGCGGCAGATGCGTCACCACCCGCAGCGGGCTCGTCACGTCCGGGATCTGGAAGATGATTTGACGCTCGCGGACCGTGGCGCCGTTGGCGATCTGGGGGCGGTTGTTGAATCGCGTATCGTTCGCGTAGACGACGATGCCACCGGTGGGAGCGATGATGTAACAGTTCTTGATCTGGCGCTCAGCTTTGCCGCCGTTCTCTTTTCCGCATCGCGCGCCTCCTGCTTCGCCTGTTCGTTGGCTTTCTGATCCTGGAGGTGGTCCTCGAGCGCCTTCAGGACTCTGCTCTTGAGTGCGGCACCCGCGCCCGTGTAATCGTTCAACGCTCCCTGGGCGTCCGCGCGCGGCGACCGCGGCTTCATAAGCCCTTTCGGCCTCTTTGATCTTTCTCAACTGGCCGTCGAGTTGAACCTGGAGCGCTCCCGAATCGAGCGTGCAGACGAGATCACCCTTGTTCACCGCTGATCCATCCGGCAGGATCGAGCGAATGACCGACTCGCCCTCGACATGGTTAAGCGCAGCGAGCGTGTTTGCCCGCGTCACAATGCCCGGCTCGGACAGAACGGGATGAAGCTTGCCTTCCGTCACGGTCGCGGTGGGTAGCTGATCGCGGAGCATGAATGTGACCGCGTATTTTCCGCTCTTGGGGGGCGCTTCGTCGAGCGAGTAAGTTGCGTCCAGGAACCACCCTGTTCCTAGCAGAGTCTTCAGGTCGGCCTCCAACCGTTGCCGATCCAGCGGCTGGCCCGGCTGGCTGAGGAGTCGCGGAACGATGCTCGCAGTCGGCACTGTCGTCCCTTCGAATTTGATGCCCGCGATCGTGCCGTTTGGAAAATCGTCGGTCGACTTTTGCTTCACAGCGGCCGGCGCTTTCGGGCTGCTTGTTTGCTTATCTTTCTGCCCGAGCAGAAATCCACTACCTGCACCCGCGGCACCGACGGCCAGAACGAGCGATCCCGCTTTTACCCATCGTGCGGCGGTCAGCGTTCGAACCACGGCGTGTGTGAGCGTGCCGATTGAGCTCACGGCGATTGCGGGGGTCGAGGTGGCTAGCAGGGCGGCCCGTGCCGTGGTATCGACCAGGCCGGGCAGACGAACGGCGAGCGATGGTTCGTGCCGGGCCGCGGCGAAGAGGAAGCCGGTGCCGGGAGACAGGCCGCGGCGGACGAGGCGGTTGCGAAGCTGCTCGCGACCGCGAGCCAGACGGCTCTTGACGGTTCCGATCGGCCAGCCGAGGTGCCGGGCAGCTTGTTGATGGCTGCGTTCTTCGAGATCACAAAGGACCAGCGGAAGCCGGAACCGGTCCGGCAGCCGCTCGATCTCTTCGTGCAAGAATTCGAGAGCTTCGGGATCGGCCGCGGGGCGGCCAACCTCCATTCGTTGGGCGGCTGCCTGTTCGTCACAGCGGCGGCGGCGGGAAGCCGCTACCCGCGCGGCCGACGCGGTTCGCACCGCAACCTGATGGAGCCACGGCCCGAGCGAATCTTGCACCCAGAGCCCTCTCGCTTTCTGCACCAGGACGAGAAACGTGGCCTGGAAGGCGTCTTCGGTGTCGTGCCAGTCGGAAAGGACGCTGTGGCAGACTCGCAACACCATCGGGCCATGCCGCTCGACGAGCACCGCGAAGGCCAGCTCGGCGGCCTCGCCTGCATCGGTGGCGAAGCGCTCCAGGAGCTGGCCATCACCCAGGTCGCGAATGGTTCCCACGCCGTAGAGCGTGCGAATTCCACGGTAGACTTTGGCGGTTGTTGATTTCGGCACGATCGTGATTCTCCACCTGCGCTGCCTTTCCTTCACCCATAGTAATGGCGCGGACGCGGCAAGTGGATCCGTGAATTTTGAATTTCCGGTCGTGCGACGCCGGCTCAGCGTTTGCCGGGCCTGGGTTCCTTGGCTTCAATCTCGCCCAGGTCGACGGGCACATCTTTGTCGCCTTCGGGAATATCGACGGAGATGATCACGAGGCCGAGCTCTCTGGCCTGTGCGCGCGCGTCCGGCGCCGGAGGAGGATCGATCCTGACGGCCAGCCAGTAACGGCCGGGCGGGACGTCGTCGATGCGGAACCGGCCATCCTTGTCGAGGCTCGCGGCGAAGCGGTCGGCCCAGTGGGGGTCTTTGTCGGCGCCGGGGGGCACCGGATCGCCCGAGCGTAACTTTGAGAGCGTTGCCGGCCGATTGCGGCGCCAGTCGACGAGCGGGGCCTTGCTGTCCGGCAGTTTGATGCGGCCGATGACCGGCCTGCCCGTGCCGCCGATGCGCGCGAGCACGATGTCGCCCGGGGCGACGTCCACGGGCTCCTGCCAGCAACCCATGCCTAACGATTGGCCGTTGCCGAGCTCGGTGACGACCACGCGGGCGACTTCAGAGGGCCCTGGAATCACCCTCTCAAAGACGAAACGGCCGCGCTCGTCCGTGCGGGTTTGGATGTGGTAGAAGCTATCGAAGTCGCCCGGCTGGAAGTTTCGGTCGCGGCGAACGAAGCTGATCAACTGGCCGGCGGCGGGTTTACGGCCGATCCGTGCCTCGCCGCGGATCTTGCCCCAGCGGATCAGGGTCAGTGTGTTCGACTTCTCGAACGCGGCGGACGTGGCCTGGGCGTAACCGTCGTCGCCCGTTGCGGCGAGCAGATAGGGTGCACCGCGCCGGTCGAGGGAGAATCGGCCGCAGGGGCCTGTTTTCGCGAATGACATCCCGCTGCCGTGGCTGAACTTGAACTGGCCGATTTCGAAGGTCAGAGGGTGCTCGGGCGTGGCGAGTGCGACCTCGACCCCGGGGGCGGGTGTGCCGTCGGGACGGAGAACGACACCCGCAAGGCGTTCGGATGGGGCGGCGGGGGTGAGCACGAAGTCGAACGAGGGCGTTGTCTCGCTGGCCTTGAACACGCGAGATTCAGCGGGTTTAAAACCGGAAGCCTCGACACGGAGGGCATAGCCGGCGTAAGGCTCGGCAAATTTTATGCGGTAATGCCCGTCAGCGAACTCAGCGGCATCCTGAACCAGCCAGCTCACGGTCGGGTTGTTCAAGAACAGCAGTCCCCGAACGACGCGGAACTTCGGGACCGGGCGGCCGGTCGCGGCGTCGCTGACACGGCCGGAGATGATGAGCTCTGGGTCGAGGGTGATGACCTGCTCGGTGTCTGTCGGGGAGAGCGTCACGCCCCCGTGGGCCACGTAGCCCGGCTTGGAGACGTCGTAGAGCACCGCATCGGCGGGCGCGCCTCGCCATTCGAACCGGCCGTCCGGGCCGGAGTCGATGCGGAGATCGAGCGACCGCTCGTTGCGCCAGGTGGCGGCGGCAACCGTCGCGCCTGGGACCGGCTTTCCCTCGCGGTCGACGACCTTGCCGCGGAGGGTGTGGCCTGGCCCAAGGCGGAATTCGATTGCGGGCTGGTCCTCGGGGTGGAAGTTGCGGAGATCGGGCGCAAAGCCGTCGGCCCGCGCGGTGATGATTGATGCACCAGGCGGGCAGTCTTCCAGGATGAATTCGCCGCCGGAGTCGGTCTTCGTGTTTTGTCCAAGGGTGAAACGACTGGCGGCCCTCACGTTTGCGCCGGGGATGGGCTTGCCGCGGGCGTCGAGCACGCGTCCCTTGACTGTGAAGCCGCGCTCGAGAACCGTGACGAAGGTGAGGTTGCGCGACGGCTGGGCCGAGACGCCTAGAAACCTGGGTGCTTGAATTCCAACGTTCACGCGGCTCAGATCGGCGGGCGCGTCGTCGAACCGCCAGCGGCCCTGGGCGTCAGTCGTTGTTTCGAATACAGTGAAGCGGGCGTACGACAGTTCCGACTCGGTTGCCGGGGCGAATACCTTGATCTTTGCACCGGCGAAAGCATTGCCGGCCTCATCCCTCACGATGCCGCCGATCGTGATTCCCGGCACGAGGCGCATCACCTTGGAGGCCGGGAGGCGAACCGGGTGTGCGCTGTCATCCCAGAGGATGATGTAGGGCGCAAAGCCCGGCTTTCGCGCTGTCACCGAAAGTGAATTGACGGTCGCAGCTTTGGGCCAATCCAGGTCTGCTTTGCCGTCGCTGCCGGTTGTGCTCGTTGTTTTGTTGAGTTTGCCGCTATTGATGCCGAGCTGCCATTCGACGGTGGCGCCTTCGAGGGGCTTGCCCGTCGCGTCGGCAACGGCGTGGATTTCCAGCCGGCCATCGGCAGCGGGCACACCGATCTGCGCGAAGCTCGCGGGCTGCACGAATGCCGTTGGGCCTGCGTGAAGCGCGGATTGCCCCACCGCGAAACCGAGGAGCAAGACCACGAACGCTCCCCGCACGACTTTTCGCTCGCCCGGCGTGAAGCACGGCATGACAGCCTCCCTCGTTGTGGGTGAGATCCGCAGTTTACCGAATATCATGACGCCAGGCGACGGCGTGCTGTGTTGCAGTTGTGCTCGCCGCGGAGCGGCTGGATGAACGTTACGACGCGGAGCGTCGTAACGAGGGAAGAAAAAGGCCGTCGAGGGGCGCCGGCATGCCTCGTTATGCTACAATGGGCCAGAGGGACGAGCGGAGCGGCCGTCAAAACGGCTCGCTTCATGCTCGCCAGTACGCAGGACTGGAAATCATGAGTCGAAACGGTTCAGTTGCGTCGGCCAATGCGGCGCTCGCTCGTCAGATCAATCAAGAGGCACGACGGGACCCGACATCGCCGTACGCGGGGAAGCTCGTAGGGATCGCCAATGGACAAGTAGTCGTCGTGGCGGATTCCTGGCGAGAAGTTTCAACGAGCTTGCGGCAGGCTGAGCCAGACCCGACGAAGTGCTATTGCATCGAAGCTAGCAAGGACTACGACGAGGTCGAAGAAATCTGGAGCTCGGTCGCTTGAACCGCTCAACGCGCCATGACAGGCGCGGCGAATTGTGGCGTGCCGACAGAGCGTCCCGGTGACCTTGACCGGAAACTCGTTTGGGGGTATCTTCCCGGCCGATTGTCCCGTCATTTGCATGTCTTGTGCTTGAAAAACGTGTTCAGGCCCGGGTACGGCGAGCTTGCCTCCCCGGGTTGTGCCGGCAGGGAGCGGCGAACGCGCCTCTGTGCGCGGGTCGTCGCCGGCCGTTGGGTTCGTCAGGCGTGCGGCCGGGCAATTCCCACGGTCTTGAGAGGGCGCAGCGCCGGTCGTTCGCAGGTCGCACCGGGCACGCGAGCCGAGAGCGAACCGGGGCCCGTAGTCAGGGAGGAACAGTGCCAGGGTACGACCGTTCCCGTCGATACCCGCCTCGCGGCGTCTGGTTCGGGCTCGTCCTCGCAGCGATCTCGCTGCGCGCCGTGGCGGCGCAGGATGCGCTCGACGAAGCGACGCGGCGCCAGCTTAGGGACCCGGTCGCGCTGGCGGCTGACCGCGTCACGCACTGGAACGGGCCCGACGGACACTGGGTTCACCTCTGGGGCAATGTCTCGGTGCTGCACGGGTCTCGACCCGTCGTACGCGCGCGGGAAGCGGTCGTCCGCATCAGCGAGGAATCGACGGAGTTCGAAAAGATCAAGCTGGTCGAGGTTTACGCCGAGGGACTGGTGCGCCCGGCGCGCGAAGACTCGCCGCCGCAACGCGCTCGGGCGGGCCACATTGCGAACGAGTGAGCTCCGGCTCAAGTCTTTCGATCGAAGCGGCCCGAGTGAGGCCAAGACCCCTCTCTGGCAGTTGCAGATCATCAAGCGCTCCGGGCTGCGAGAAACGAAGCCAGCCAGGCCTGTGCCGACGCGCCGGGCACGGGACCAGGATTCCTCGACGATCGATTCTCATCTCGATGCCCTGATCCGGCGGCCGGCAACCAAGGCCGGGCCGTCCGCTGGTGCGCGGGCAAGCGTGCCGGTGATCCCGACGCAGGCGATTGTGCGCAATCAGTCCGACGACCCTGTGCCGCCATTGGTTTCCAGCCCGCCGGTGAAGCCTGATCCACCGGCGGCGAGTGCCCGATCGAGCGGGCCCCGGCGCCCAAGCGCGACGCGATGGTGCAGCGGGCCGGAACCTCGGGTGGTCGAACATCCGCCGCGACGCCGGCAGGGCAGAGCGCGGCGCGGACGGCCGACCCGCAAGTGGAGCAGACGGCCGCGCAGCAAGTGCCGCCGACCAACACGCAGCCGCCCATCATCGACCTGCCTCCGATCGAAGGAGCGCCGGATGTCCAGGTTCCCAATCTCACGCCAGGAGCGCAACAACGGCCGCCGGTGGACCTGCAACCGCTGCCAGGTGCCGACGGAGCGGTGACGGTGCCCGACTTGCCGGATCAGCCGCGCACCGAGGTGGAGGACCGCCCCGAGGCGGAGCTGCCCGGTGTGCCCATCGTTCCCGGCAGCCAGCGGGTGACGAGGATCTTCAGCCGCAGCGGGCAACCGCTCGACTTGCACAAGCTGGCCACGTCGCCGGACGGCGCGGAAACATATATCGTGCGCAACGGCGTCAACATCGTCACACAGGCGCCAAAATTCGGAATCATCGACATCGAGGCCGACGCGGCCATCATCTGGCGCGGCAAAAGCCCCGCGAAGGGAGCGCCCTTCAAATCCCCGGCGGGCGATCTGTTCGTCGACGATGCACACCAGCCGATGGAAGTCTATCTCGAAGGCAACGTGATCCTGCGACAAGACGAGAACAAGTATGCCGGCAAGGGCGACCAGCGGACCGTGCGCGCGCCGCAGCTCTACTATGATTTCCTCACGGACCGCATGCTGGCGCCGAACGGCGAGATCGACATGTTTGTTCCGTCGCTGCTGGCGCCGGTCCGGATGTCGTCGCCGCGGATCGAGCAGTTTCGGCGTCCCGTCATGTTGCCCAACGGCACGTTCACTCTCGCCGAGGATCCCGAGATCCGGCTGCCCAGCGCGCTCATGACGGGCAGCCGCTTTCCCAATCCTGGATACTCGCTCAGTGCCAAGACGATGGATCTGACCCGGAAAACCCGGCCACTCACCAATCCCGACACGGGCCAGGAGGACAACGATCCCGATAAACCCGCTCCGGCCAAGGAGGAGCAGGTCTGGAACCTCGACGCGCGGCAGGTCTTCTACTGGGGCGGCCCGCTTCCACTTTTCTTCTGGCCGAGGATCAACGAAGACCTCGACGATCAGCAGCCCGTGTTGCGGATGATCGGCTTCAACACGGTCAATTACTTCGGCCAGTATTTGACGACCGACTGGAACGGCTTCCGGCTGCTCGGCATGCGCAAGCCCAAGTTCGTCGATCTGTGGAATGTCGACGTCGACTACCTGAGCAAACGAACGAAGAACTTTCCGGCGCTGGGAAGCGAGGCGGGATGGTACGGCTCTGACCTGATCCGCGACCTGCAGGATCCGTATCGAGAGAAGCCCATTGGCCCCGACCATATCACCCAGAACTACTGGGGCTTTTTCGACATCTGGGGGCTCCAGGACGCCGGGATCGACGTACTCGGCACGGGGCCGGCGATCGTGACCAACGGCCCGGCGGGAGCCGGCAAGGCCGGGTTCCAGCGCTCGTCGGACCCGCCGTTTCAAGCCGATCGGGAACGGCTGACCTTCCGCCACAATCAGCGATTCCTGCCCGAAGACGATGATCACCTCTTCGAGGAAATGCGGCTCCAGCTCGAAGTCGGCACCGCGTCGGACCGAAACTTCATCGAAGAGTATTTCAAGCGGCTATTCGACACCGGAATGGACCAGGAAACGCTCGCCTACGGGATCTGGCAGAAGAACAACCAGGTCGCCACCATCTGGACCGAAGGCAACCTGCAGAACTGGGTAACAGACACCCAGTGGCTGCCGCGGGCCGATTACTATCGCCTGGGCGATTCGTTCTTCAACAATCTGTTCAGCTACTTCCAGCACTCGGGCGCCGACTACGCCGTCACGCACACCGACATCATGGTGAATAATCCCAACCTGTTCGCGTTTCTCCCGTTTGACCCGATCTCGAATACGACCGGGACGTTTTCAGCGGGACGATTCTACACCAATCACGAGCTGGACATGCCGCTCAACCTGGGCAACGTCTTCCGCGTGGTGCCTTACGTCCAGGGCCAGCTCGTGGGCTGGTCGGACCAGCTCGGTGGCGGACCGCTCGGCCATCTTCCAAACGGTGCGATGGGAAGAGCCTGGGGGGGTGCGGGAATTCGCACGGAGTTCACCGCTTACAAGTTGTATCCGTGGGTGGAGAGCGATCTCTGGAACGTGCACGGGCTCAACAACAAGATCAGCCTGTTCACCGATAGCCGCCTCGCGTGGTCGAATCAGAGGCTCAACAGCATCGCCGTACAGGACGATCTGGACGACAACACGTACGAATACGTGCGGCGCTATCTTGCACTCACGAGCTTCACCGGCGGGCTCTTGCCGTTTCCTTATGATCCGAGGCACCTGCTTCTGCGTCAGACGCTCTCGCCGATCACGGGCACGACCGACATTCAGGGCTCGATCGACACGGTGCAACTGGGCATTCACCAGCGCCTGCAAACCAAGCGGGGGCCGGTGGGCAAGCGGCGGATCGTGGATTACATGACGCTGGATGCCTCCACGACGTATTTTCCCTATGCGCAGCGCGACAACTTCGGCACGCCGTGGGGCCAAACGATGTACAACTGGCAGTGGTATATCGGCGACCGCACCAGCATCGTCTCGGCAGGCTGGTTCGAGTTTTTCAAGCTGGTTGGCAGCTCGCCGCTCAACAACAACATGACGACCGGCTACAACCCGAACGGCCTGAACATCATCACCTCCGGCGTTTCGATCAGCCGTCCGCCGCGGGCAAACCTCTACTTTGGCTACTCCATCATCGACACCGGGCCGATCAAGACCTCGGCGGCCAACGTGTCGATCAGCTATTGGCTCTCACCCAAGTGGTATGGTACTTATTCGACGTCATACGACTTCGGCGACGCAATTCTGCTCGCATCGATGTTCTCATTCACTCGGATCGGGGCCGATTACTTGACGACGATCGGGCTGTCCGTCGACCCGCAGCGTATGAACGCCTACACGTTCGCGGTTCAGATCGTTCCGCGAATTGGCGGCATGAGGTCGGGATCGGCCGCGGGCAACAGCCAGGTTGACACGCGATTTGCTCCCACCCAGTAAGCCACGGCGGTCGCGTCGAATTGTGCGGTGTTGTGTTCTGTCGAGTCGCGAGGGTGACAGCCATGATCGACCCAGGACGGCCCGGCGAGACCGGCGTGGCAGACGTGGAGGGCGAGGCGAGCCGGCCGCTGTCGCTGCCCGTGCCCCCCGGTTATGTCGAGCGCGACTGGACCGAAGAGGAGCCGTCGGAACCGACCGCCCACGCCGATCGGGGGAACGCGCGCGGCAAACTGGCCGCGGGCTGGCGAGGGCTCAAGTCGGCGATCCGGGGCGATTCGAGCTTCTTTGCGCACGGCTACCGGGGAACGCTGATTGTGATCACCGCCGCGCTCCTGGGCGTCGATCAGCGCGGGTGGTGTCTGCTGGTCGTCGGCGCCTGTCTGGTCTTGATCGCCGAGCTTTCCCACAGCGCGGTTGACACGCTGGCGCGAGCCGTGGGCGACCCTGAGGAGCCGATGTTGAAGACTGCACGCGAGATTGCCGCAGCCGGCGTGCTGGTGGCGGCGTTCGGGTCGGGGGCCGTCACGGTGATCGTGCTGGCGTGGGCGTTTGTGAAGCTGCTTGGTGGTGGCGCGTGAGCGATGCTGTGGGGTTCAGACGGCATTGAGCGGCGGGACTTTCGGGCTCATCAGGTGTAACACCAACGGATCGGCTTGTTGTTCTTCGTTGTTCGCGTGAGACAACCGGTATGCGATGGTCGCGTCCGCGTGTGACCGTTCTGGCGGCGATGTGTCTTGTCGCGGTGATCGCGAGTGGGATTCGCGTCTGGGTGGGGGTCATGCGCGACGGCCCGAAGGCGGCTTTCTATCGGACAAAAGCGGCCGAGTTCTTTCGTCTTGAACAGTATCACCGGAATAGAGCAGCAGGTTTACATAACCAGATTGTGTTCGGGATGAGCATTGAGCAACAGCGCAAACAGGCGCGCGATGAGCATGATCTGCGCATTGTTCGCCAGAACGAGCGGGCGCAGAAATACCTGGGGCAACTGGTGAGATTTGAGGATCGTGTGGCAGATTACTACCATGAGCTTGTGTCAAAATACGAACTCGGTTCGATTTACCCATGGGAGTCGATCGCGCCCGACCCGCCGGTGCCGGAACCAGCCTTGGAGGATCCCTCGCTGGCGCTTTGACCACTGGTCGGAGAGGCAAGGGAGCTGCCGATACGTACTTCCAGGAATAGCAGAAAACGAAGATGGAGATACGCGGGCCGTGTCTGGGATCGAACGGTCTTAATTGGATGCGCAGCCGCGTTGCTGGAGCGGGTACCATGAGTGCAACATGCCAATGGAAATGCGACGCGTGCGGTAAGCAGGAGGTTCGTGTGGGCTACGGCCCACCCTCCGGCTGGATCCAGGTCGGCAATCGAGGGATTGAACAATGGTGTGCCGAGTGCGCTCGTGCTATGGCAAAATGGAGCGCGGTCGAGCGGCTCTGGAGATGGTGCCTGTGCAATAGGGTTGTCGCGGCCCTGGCAATCGCCAACTGCGTCCTGCTCATCTCCATGGCCCTGATGAGCACCTTGACTGCATGGCAGTTTCATCGACACAGCGCCCGGCTCTACGCCCGAATCGTTGAATTGGAGCAGATGCAAGATGTTCTTCACGACGACCACAGAGCGGTGCTGCCTCGCCCGTGAGTTGCTCTGGGCTGACGAATAGCACTGAGCATATCATACGGCTGGTTCTGCCAGTTTTTGTTGCGCATTCGCAGCTATACCAAAGGCCTCTTTTCGTTGCGAAAATAGCGTCTGTCCGAGATGCTTCGCACACCACTCTCTGATTCCGTTCGTTCCCACAGCGCGCATGGCTTCCTTCACGGTATCAACGGTCACTTCGGCGAACAACGTGCCGAATCCCAGCAACAAACTTGTAAATCCCCCCTTCGCTTGGTCTTTCTCCAGATTCTTAAACCTCCCAAAGCACGACTCCAACACTTCGGTACTGCCTGGCAAGCGCTCGCCCGGCTTTGCCTTTTTCGTTTGTTGTTTTACGAACTTGACCAAGTCTGCCGCGAATCGAAGTCCCTCAGCGGTTTGTGCCAGAGGGCGTAGCTTCCTGCTCAACATGCGGGCTGCCTTCACGTGGATGCCTTCGCTCGCCACAAAACCGACGGTCGTGTCCATGATTGCTTGCCACTCCCGCCACTGAGCCAAGTCGTCGCGAAACTCGCGCACCCAGCCAAGTTTCTCTTCCAGCCGTTCTGGCGTGCACCAAGATGGCATCGATCCCGGAACACTATCGAGAAGGCCGAGAATCTTGTCGGCCCAGTTCAATTGCCCCTCGAGGTTCATAAACCGCGCCTTCGGCTTGGGGCCTGGTGGTGCCAACGCTCCCAATTCTGTTTGCTGGATTGCGCAGCGTGCTTGTCCCACTCGCGTACAGAAACTCATCCAACGCGGGTTCTTTTCTAATCGCGATTTCAGCAGGCATGCCGCCTTGTGTTTAGCGTCGTAGATTTCCACGGTCTCCGGGTGGCTCTGTTGAAAGATTTGCACGCCGCCATTCAGGTCGACACCGTGATCGTCGACGATTGCGCGAGGAACAGTCGTCCGGGCAGTCACCTCCTCGAGACGCTCAGCGACGTCCGCTCGCGAGTATGTTATCATCGGCACCAGATCGATTAAGACCATATCCTCGGAACGCAGGGGCCGCTCGGGCATTGGCAAATCGACTAACCGGATTCCCAGGATTGCCAGAACTTTCTGCTTGCCGATCTGGACCGAATGATCAATTTGCCAGACCCAGTCGTCAGCCTGTTCCTTGGTCGCGGTCAATTGAGCCAGGCCAAACCGAAGCAACCACATGCGGCCTGTGGTCCAGTCTGGAGCAGAGAACGGCAGGTCGAAGAACCTGGCAAAGAAATCCAGCACTCGGCTCGTTGCACGCAACGAGACTCCGAGTTGAATTAGGCCGAGAAATAGCGCAATCACGCTGCATGAATCTGACGTTCCGCACATCTGCCCTTGATTATCCCGGAATATCGCCCGGCGGTAAATCGGGCAGGCGCTGGGGGTCTCTCACGCAAGTCAGCAGTCGATTACCGCTCGCAACCCATGGTCGATTTGAGGGCTCGACTGCTTGACTATCGCAAGAGTTGTTATCCGCTCACGCTTATGTCTTGCGGTTCAGCGCCGTCGAGAACAGTCGCACGCTGGCTGACCAAATCAGCCATCGTAGACTTTCGACATACCAAGCAGACGCAGCACCTGCCGTTGCAGCCGGCTCAATTGAGTTGTGAAAACCACTGACGGTCGCCGTCCGACTTGCAGCGAGTGCCGTTGCACATCCTCGAACAGGTCGATCAGCCGACGAGCTGTGGGATGGCGACACTTCCGACTTTCTGGATACAGAGGCAGGCTTTCAATCGCCTCGCGGTCCATGGCACGACGCAGCTCGCGTTCGAGTAGCGATTCAGCCAGGAGCACCAGAAAATAGACACAGAGCAACGCCTGAATCCGGCTGGCCTCCTTAAGATAAACCGGGGCGACTTCGAAGTCCGTCTTCAAGTGCGAAAACCGTTTCTCCAGTGCCGGCTGGCCCTTGTAGGCCAGCAACATTTCCAAGCCCGACAGTGAATGGTCGTTCGTGATCAAAGGGAAGACTCCGTCACCCGCCGTTTCCGCGACGAGTCTCTCGTGATCGATGTGATACGCCAGCTCGAAGCGAGTGCTCGTCTTCCTGACGTATCGCGTTTGATCATTCGGTCGACCTCGCCGGTCCTGGCGGAACCTCTCCTCGGTTCGCTCTTTGATCTCCGTGACGATCCAATTCTCAGCGCCCTGCGCCCGGAGGATTTCCTGAACGGCATCCACAACCTTCGCCTCTTGTCGAAACCGCGTCCGCGGAGATGAGAGCTTCAAACGCAGCTCCGACAATTCGATCAAGGCTCTTTCGACCTGTTGATGACGCGCATGGGAATCCTGCTCGGCTTTGCGCGTACTGTGGTACCAAACCAGTCGGTATCCTTCGACGCTCAGCGAACCCGGCTCGGAGATCGAGTACTTATCCACAATCTTGCCGTCGTCATTTCGCTTGTCATGGATGTGCCGCCACTGGATCTGGCCACTGCCGAGTGAGTCTCGGAAGATGCCGTCCTCTGACCGAGTCCGCGGCAGCACGGTTAAAAACCGGCCTTGGCGTTGATGGATATGGGCCATGTTCTCGGCGCTGGCCAGCTTGCAGTCCGCGACGTAGAGGAAATCTCGCCTTCCCGTCAGGCGACAGAGAAGATCCCAGGTAGCGCGGTGGGTTTGATCGTCCGCCACGTTGCCGCTGGCAACCTGGAAGTACAACGGAACGGCACCGTCCTTGGCCACTGTGAGGATGTAAAGTAGTTGCTTAAGGTCTGGGCGATGATCCTTGTTGTAACCCCAGGTGATCGCCATCCTGGTCCGTTTGCCCCGCATTTCTTCCTTGGCCGCGTCAGCGTATGCACCATGGAAGGTGATGGTGGTGGAGTCGTTGTGGAGCTCGTCGAGGTCCACGTCGAATTCTTTGATCACATGGGCCACCAGCGCCAGGACCAATGAGGTGATATCGCTTTGGAACAAGCGATCGAGACAGCGTCCTATCCGGTCGTCGTTGAGAGAAGGCAGTTGGCTGTCGTTGAAGCCGAGTGCCTCAGGAGCAAACCTCGCCGCCCATTCTCCGATGCCGTACAAAGGCTCGCGGGAGAGGAGAACATTTTTGAGCAGGAGCGAGATTCCCAGCGTAGGAGCGATTCGGCAGCGCCGATCGGCGCGTGGGAGATACGATCGGAGAAACTCGTCGAGGCGCATGCGTTCGAGGAGTTGACTGACGACAGGTAGGGCGTCGATTCGGTACGAGCTAAGAGCCTGTCCCTTGGCGCGAGCGATCTCACCGGGGCGTGGGGGGACAGTCGAAGAAGGAACGTGTCGTTTCTTGGGCTTCTGCATCCGTGTTGCTCCTTAGGAACGCGTGTGATCGGCATAGACAAGATACGCTGGGGCCGCTCTGGACACATGAAGCAGAGCGACTGTCTCGCCGAGATTCCTGCGGACATGATTGTCCTGGAGGAGAAATCTTCAAGGCATCCACGGATTCCGCCACCTTAAGTATGATGTTGTAATTTGACGTAAGTCGCGTCGAATTGGACCTACGTCGGGACTCGATTTCGACAAACGGTTGGTCAAATCGCGCTTGGTGATTTCGAGAAGCGCTTTTTCCCGAGAAAAACAGCTCTTTCTCTGGGGGAAGGACAAAGATGTTCTCGACTGGCTACTTGGGTTGTCACACTCGGCGAGACTTACGTCGAAGATCGGCCAACTGAAGAATTACAGAAATTTCTGGCTCGTGGAATTGGACACTGCGGTTAGGCTTGACTTGACGAGAAGATGTCGATGTCAGGCAGGGAGTCTTGGTGTAGTGGCCTACCGGCGAGCGGGCGCGAACCGCGGCGATCACACCGGACGCGTGCGCGAGGCAATGGCCGTGCGGCCGCGAGTCACATCGCGTCCCTGGGCCAGCCTCGGTGTAATCGGCGCTGCCCAGCCCTCGTCGACTGACTTGGGCGGCGGTAATTCGGAGATAATCAGGGGCAGATGTGCGGAACGTCAGATGAATAGCCGTGGTCGGCGGGTGTTTCCGCGAAAGACGGGTCATCAAACAAGGCGAGAGAGCCGGCTACTTTTTTTTTGAGCTTCGTCTGTGTGTGCGACGAGTTGAGCCTGAAGAGCGGCGTTCTGAGCCTGCAGCTCTGCGCCTCTTCACGGGCCGCTTTAGCTTCGCTCCGCCAACTATCTCGGCTACTGCAAACGTCCGAGACGCGCTGGCGGAGCCGCTTGGACTCTACCTTGAGTTTTGAGTGTTTTCTCTTCCAGCGGTCGCGGCTGCGTCTAAGGAACCAAGCTTGCACTTGCTTGGAAGTTGTGTAGGCCGGCTGTTCGTCCTGTTGGCACGTCTGTGTCGTCGCGTCCATGCGAAATCTCCGAAGGGGGCATCCTGCCACAACGGTGCACAGCGCAACAATTCCAGTCCCAGGTGTCAACCCGAAACGGTCCCAAAAAACCCACGATTTCCATCAGCCCAGAGTTGCACAGTGTTTGTCTTGGCCAAGCTCAAGCAGTTCATGGCTGAGGAAGGCGGTCTGATGGTAGCATTAGGCGAACCGTATTGCGTCACGGCGCATGATTATGACCACACCGCGCGGATCGCGCCTGGGTTGTAGCCCCGCCAATCGCTCTTATGAAAAGACCGTTGCGGATGAACTTGACCGAGGGCGCGTGAATCGGAGTGGATCGATGTCGTGGGACCTTTATGAGTTGATGCAGAGTTTGAGCACGTCACAACGCGACCTCGAGGCCCACTTCAAAGCTGACATCGAGGCCAAGCTTGGGCATTCGGTTGAAATTCTCAAGAATGACCCGGATTTGGTGCGGGCGTTGTTAAGCGACACCGACGTTGAAAAAAGAGAGTGTGCGGTGAACTTTCTAGGGAAGTTTGATCAAGCTTTGCCGGACTACAAGCAGATCTTCGAACGACTCGCAGTGGATGATCCCGCCCCAAGCGTTCGGTCGATGGCGATCACGTGGCTCGGCGAGCTCGGCACTTACAGGCACCGCGCTGAAATCGTGAGATTCCTGCACACAATACTTACCAATCGAATTGAAGAAGACCGTGTTCGCCGGGCGGCTTACTCGGCGATGGAGCTTATCGACTTGGCCACGAATCCACCTCGAACGGTTGATGGAATTCTCCAAGGTCTTGAGGATTTGTTCGAGCAATTCCAAAACGGCCCGAGCAGCGTCGAGGAAGTTATTGACCCGTGCGTGATCAGTAGGCTGATGGGGCTGGACGAGGATTGAGCGGCGGAACCAGGGTCAGTACACGCAGGCGCGGCTCGGCGTGAGCCTCGCACTCCCGGAATCAGGGAGCCGCAAGCACGGATCAAGCAGATGGTTCGCTTGCCGGTCCGGCTTGCGCCTCGTGCAGGGCCGTGTGTGCCGCCTCCGTTTCCGGGCGGGTGTCGCGGCCGCGGCGGTCGGTGAGCTCGACGCGGCTCAGGTACTTCACATTGGCGCAGTCGTCGAGGTCGCCGGTGTGGCAGGCGGAAGGATCGCGGATGATCAGGCGGATCGGGCCGCCGTGCTCGGTGGCCAGGGGGTCTGAGCCGATCTTGTACACGACGATGCCCTGGCCCCTGATCGATTCGAGCGGCACGCAGACGTGGAAATCGTCGCGGTCGGCGTGCAGGATCACGAAGTTTGCGCTGGGGCGAATGCGGGCTTGGTCCAGGATGGCGTCGAGGGTGACGCCATCGCCGCGGCGAGTGGGATGGAGCCGCGAGACATCGGCAAACTGGGCCGACACGGGAAAGGCCGCGAGGTCGGTGTAGGTGAGGGCCAGGGGGTGGTCGACGGAGCCTTCGATTTTGAGGATGGGGGTGTTCATGATCGTTACTCGGTTGGTTCGCGCACGCTGTATTCTAGTTTCCAGCGCCTTTGATCGCGGGTGCTCTGGCAGGCGAGCTCGAGGGTGCCGACTTCGTTGACTCGCGAGTGCAGGCGCACGGGGACGGGCTCGCCGGGCTTGAGGTCGGCGGCTTCGAGGGCTGTTTCCAGGGGAGTGAGCTCCTCGAGCTCGTCGCTGCTCCAGCGGTCGAGGATTGTGCCTGGTGCATCGTCGCGGCGGACGGTCGAGCCCAGGAAGCGAAAATGGACCGGCTCGCCGACGATCAGGCCGATCTCGGGGCCGGGAACATCGGTCTCCGTGCCTTCTTCCATGCCCATGGGGACAACACAGAGCGCCTTGATCGGCGGCGGAATGCCCGGGACTGCGGGGGCGGCTGTTTCCAGACCGACGTAATACGACCGCGAAACACCACCGCGAATCCGCACGCCCTTGCCGCGACGAACTTGTCCGTAATATGCCGCCCCATGCGCGACGGCCAGATCCAGATCAGACGACTCGAGCTCGGGGACCGCGCGCCCTACCCAGCTTGAAAGCACGTCGAGAACGCGCCGCCGCAATTCGCGGGCCTTGAACACGCCGCCGTTGAATAACACTGCCGACGGCAACACGAGCGGCCCGCCCGAATGCAGCGAGCCCGCTTGCTGACCTAGGAACCGCGCCAGGTGGCGCGTGATTGCGGCATCCGCCGCATACGGAAGACCGATCTCTGTCAAGCCGGTCCGGCGGCCGCGAGCAGGGAGATCCGTTGGCCCACACGACGGCAGGAAACCCTCGAGTAGCACCGAATTCAGCATCTCGCGAGTCAGCTCGGTCTTGATCGAGCCCCCGATCACCTTGGAACCACGGCCGAGCACACTCACGGGCGCCACGGTCTTCTTGGGCTCGGTGAAGAGCAATTCCTTGGCGCCCCGGCAGGCGTAGAGCAGGGCGATGCGCTGGGACGTGTCGAGGCCCTCCATGCCCTTGGGCAGCGTGCCGGCTACCGCGTAGGCCAGGGCGAGGTCCATGTTGTCGCCGCCCAGGAGGATGTGCTCGCCCACCGCCAGACGCGAGAGCACCAGGTCACCCGCTTCATCCTTGACGGCGATCAACGTGAAGTCGGTCGTGCCGCCGCCGACGTCACACACCAGGATGATGTCGCCTGCTTTCACTTTCTTGCGCCATTTTTCGCCCTGGCACGCGAGCCAGGCGTAGAAGGCGGCCTGCGGCTCCTCAAGCAGCGTGACATTCTTGAGACCGGCCTTGTTAGCCGCCTCGATCGTCAGCTCGCGGGCATCCGGGTCGAACGATGCGGGAACGGTCAGCAGGATCTCTTGATTCTCGAGCCGCTCGGCAGTGGCCTTGGCAGGCTTGCGCGCGTTCCAGGCCTCGCGCAGATGCTCGAGGAATGCCGACGACGCATCGACGGGCGAGACCCGCGGAACATCCTCGGGGGCAGACCATGGCAGGATGGCCGACCGCCTGTCGACGCCCTGGTGCGAGAGCCAGCTCTTGGCCGAGCCGACCAGACGCACGGGAACCTTTGCGCCGTGGTCGCGGGCGAACGAGCCGACCGCGCGCTCCTGGGGACCTTTCCAGGGCAGCTCGAGGGCACCCGGCGGAAACTCCTTCGGCGAGGCAATGTAAAGAAACGAGGGGAGCACTGACCTCTCCGAGACATCATTCACGGCGACGACCTGGGGAATGCCGAAGCGCTCGACGGGCGCGGCGGCATTGTCCGCGGCGGCTGTCGAGTCAACATACGCAAGCGCCGAATTGGTCGTTCCCAGATCGATCCCGATCACATAGCGAGACATCAGGGGATCTCCACTTCGGCCGGCGAGAGCACGGAAGAGTCATCGCGGGCAACCGGCAGCACCGGGAGGTGCACCGAGCTGACGCGCCAGCCGTGATGCTTCAAGACGCCCTGGAAGGGCGGACTGCCGGTGACGTTGCCAACCAGGCGGATTGCGGCGGGGTCGAAATCCGCCGGGATCGTGACGCGCTCTTCCTCGGCGCCGGAGATGACCGGCGCGATGGTGAGATAGTCGTGCAGGGATTTGCGGCAGGAGCGGTGGATGTCGCGGACCGCAGCGCCGACCTGGGCGTCGCTGTAGCCGTCGATTTCCTCCTCCAGAAAATCGACCAGGCGCCCGTCGCGCTGGAGCACGGCCAGTACGCGAAGGTCGGGGCCCGTGGGGGCCTTTGAGAAGAGCGGTTCAACCCGCGCCGCGAAGTCTTGATCGGTCAGCACACGCCAGAAGGCCCGAAGGGCCAGCGCGATTCGGTTCAAAATCTGTGCCTCTTGTCAGTAACTCGGCGGTCGGCACACGGAGTGTGCCTGCTACAGTAAAGTCCCTTCGCGGAGCGAAGGGCGACACTGTGCGGACGGCACACGGGGTGTGCCTGCTACAAAGAAGTCCCTTCGCGGAGCGAACGGCGACACTATATTAACCGGGGGAACGCCCGTTGTCAGGGGAAGCCTGGCGGCGGGCCGGCGGTCACGCGGTGGTGATCTGAGTCTCAGTGCCCTTCCTCGCTGAGCTTCGCGCTGGCGATGGCGGCTTGAAGATGCTTCACGGCTGCCAGGGCCGCGGAGCGGCGCGCGTAGCCTGCCGGGGCTTCGGCGAGCAGCTTGCCTTTCGAGTCGCAGAGACGCCAGTGATACTTCTCGCGCGAACGGTATACCTGGAATTGGCCGGCCGATTTGGCTAGCTTGGACATGTGAGCATAGGCCCAGCGGACGAACGTGGATGCGTCACCCTGGGTCATGTGCAGGTCGGCTCCGTCGACGATCCGGGGGTCAGCCGCGCGAACCATCTGGTGCACGCCCATCACGATCTCGGTCTGAGTGACATCCATCGGCTGATTGGCCGGGTGCGTCGGGTCGTCACGCGATACGGTTATGGGCGGGGGCGTGGCGCGAGGGAGCGTCTCGGGCGTATCGGTGCGCGGGGCCGAGAGCTCCGAGAAGAGTGACTCGAAGCTATTGGCCGACGCGTCGCGCTTGGTCAGGAAGCTGGGAAGGCCGAAGAGTGCCTTGAGCGTCGCGAGCACCGACGTGTGCTGGTAGCGAGTGGAATCGACTCTCCCCCTGGCCACCCAGGGCGACGCGATGACCACCGGCACGCGCAGCCCCAGCCGATCGAAATTGAACTGGGGCGCCCAGGAAACCGTGGAGCCCGGCGGCGGTGAGTTGATGCCGTCGGGGTTGGGAATGCCTTCCGAGGGCGGAATCACGTGGTCGTATAATCCCCCGTGCTCGTCATACAACACGATCAGCACGCTCTTCTGCCAGACGTCATTATTGGCCCGGAGCGCATCGTAGACGTCGGCGATCAGGTTATCGCCGTAGCGGGCGTCCTGGGGCGGGTGCTGGGAATTGGCGGGGGAATCGGCGCTCATGAACCGGGGAATGACGAACGAGTAGTCAGGCAGCTTACCCGACTGCACATCCGAGGCAAACGACGTCGCAAAGTCGCGGAAACATGCTTTTTGTTTGTTCACCTGTGAAAACTCCTGGACTTCGTTCTGGTCGAAGTCATAGGTGGCCCAGGAGTGGCCGGCATCCTGCAAGCTGTTGTAAATCGTGCGGAAGTCAAAGATGTGCGACCAGTCGTTCAAGGCGTAGCCCGCCGAGGTGGCGGCATGCATATACAGGCGGTTGGGCTGTGTCGGGCCCGGGACTTCAGAATACCAGTTGTCGCAGACGCAGAATGCGTCGGCCAAGGCATCGATCGACGGCAGCCGGCCGGGCGCGAATGCTTCCATCACGACGCGGACCTCGCCGGGGGTTGCGTGCCGGACGCGGTCGGCGAAGAGGAGCTCCGTCTGGTAGCTCCGGACGAAGCCTGAATTCCTGGCGGGGAAGCCGCGAGCCGGGCCGTTCTTGTTGTTGAATTGTTGAATATTTGCATCGGCGAAGGAATGGCCCGGCCCTTGGCCGACGGGCACGGCAAAGGGGGCACCATTGCTGACGTAGTAGGCGGGGTTGTGTTCGGAGATGGGCTTTGTGGGCTCGATCAAGTTAAATTCGCTGCCGCTGAGCCCATTGACACCCGGTCGATATCCGAAGATGTGATCAAACGAGCGGTTCTCGAGCATCAGCACCACGACATGCTGGATTCGCTGTGTGCCGGCCATCGGGGCAAAACTCTCCTCAGGTGCGAGTCGAACAGCGGAATAACGGCCATGCCAGGCCCCCCGTCGCGACAAGCTTATACCAGGTAATCCGTGCCGGAGCGAGGGAGTGGAGCCCGATTCGGAGGTTGCCACGGCAGAGCGCTGCGCGCCTGCCGAGCCAGAGCCCGCGGACTCGCATGAGACTGCCCGCCGATCAGGGCCGGCCACCAGCAAAACGCCCGCCCCACCGACTCGCGCTCGCTCTCGTCACTCAAACGTCCCGCCGCGCACTCTTGCGTACGCTTTTTATGGCACACATGGTTCATAGCCGATACATGGAGCGGGACTGCGGCCCGGCCGGCTGCGGTGGAGATGAGCGGGCCGTTGTAGCGGAGAAATCAGGATGCAACATGAATCGTCACTCGGTCTCCCCACGAATTGGAAAAGCCGCCGGCGGCATCTGCACGCGCACTGGTTTCGCTTTCTTAGAGAGGAAGCGGAGGCGGATTGGACACGGCGTGGTGGGCCGCGCGACCTGGACGAGAATGAGGTTCTGTCGTGGGCCGACGGCTTTTTCTCGCGTCACGGTGATTGGCCCACTTTTGCATCGGGGCCGATACCCGAGGCACCCGGGGAGACGTGGCTGCTGGTGGCTGCGGCGCTCTTGCTGGGGATGCGCGGCTTCCGGCGCCGACGGGCGCTCGCGGGGTTGATCGACGAACATCGACGCGCGAAAGGCGGGGCCGTGCCGCGGTTGACGATCGACGACATTCTTTCGTGGGCGGAGGTCTGGCGCGTCCGGACGGGTGAGTGGCCGAAGGCGTCCTCGGGCGAGATTCCGGGCACCGGCGGTGTCAGTTGGGGCATTGTGGACGAGGCGCTTCGCGCGGGAAGGCGAGGGATGCCGGGTGGTTCTTCATTGCGCGGCTGCTGATGCTGGAGCGTCTGGCGGACCATCGCGCGCCACTCTCCGAGGAGCAGATCCTGGCGTGGGCTGACGCGGAATACAGTCGGACCGGGCGCTGGCCCCGGTCGAAGGCCGTGGCGATTCTCGAGGCGCCTGAGGAGACGTGGTCGGCGATCAACTTCGCTCTTTACAGCGGGCAACGCGGACTGCCGGGTGGCTCATCGCTGCCCCGGCTGCTCATCGCGCGGCGCCAGGTGCGCTCGCAGCACTACGCTCCGCCGCTTGAAACCCCCCAGATTCTGAAGTGGGCCGAAGCATTCCATGCCCGGACAAAGCGATGGCCCAACCCGAGGTCAGGACCGATTCGTGAGGCACCCGGCGAGACGTGGCAATCCGTTTCCAACGCGCTCGTGAGCGGGCGACGCGGCCTGCCGGGTGGAACGTCGATCGCCCGATTGCTCGTCGAGCAGGGCTGGATGAGGCATGCATGGCACACACAGCCGCTCACGATTGATCAGATCCTGAAATGGGCCGACGCGTTTCACGCCCAGACCGGCGACTGGCCGAAAGCGACCTCGGGGGCAGTACCCGGCCAGGCGCGCGAGAAATGGATCTCGATCGAGCAAGCCTTGCGAAAAGGTTATCGAGGGCTGCCCGGCGGGTCATCGCTGTTTCAACTGCTGGCGCTGCACCGGGGCGATCGCGATCCGAAGCGATTCGCGGGCGCTGCCGCTGCCGCACTCTCAAGGAAGGCCCGCCGGATTGCCGCGCGGAGCGTGATCGTGCAGCGGATTGACCCGAGAATCCAGGCCTTCCTGGCAAGCGAGCGCGGCACCGGGCAGTCCAAGCGCGGGAAAGTGCCCCGGACAGGACAGCCGCGAGTTGAGGACGCGCCAGCTTAGCACTTCACAGTCTTGCGTTTCTTACCAATGACTCCGGTCTCGCGAGCCTTCTGGATGCGCTCCAGCGCGTCGGGTACCTCGCAAGCGGTCTCACCCATGTCGACCGTAACCTTGCCGACCTTTTTCGCGGCCTGAGCAGCGAGGTCGCTCAGTTCCTGCACGTAGGTGCCTATTGCGATCAAGAAGCCGTTCATGGCTTCGCGCACGTCGTCGGGCTGCTGATGAATCGTCTTCCGGACGCGCTCGACGAGTCGCTTCAGACCGGGCAAGTCAAGATCGTCGTCATCCTTCAGGGCGACCAGGCTGCTCAGAGTCGACCACCCGGCGCTCGCGACGTTTTCTTTTTCGGATTCGATCCACTCCAGCGCGATCTCGTAGCCGTGGTTACTTCCGGCTGCGACCCAGGGGACAGTGGCACACGCCAGTGCGCCTCCAACCGCGGTTATTGCCCAGTGATTGAGGTCCTTTTTGGTCATCTTGGCATCGTCGGCGACCAGCCCGGCCAGGTACATGGCGTCGTAATTGCCGGTGTCGTACAGATCGAGCGCGAGTTGATAGTCTTTCTTGATTCGCTTCTGAATCTTTTTCATGTCACCGATCTTCACGCCGAAGAACGGCTCTTGAACGCCGTGGTTCTTGAGCACCTTCTTGATGCTTGGCGATCCGAATGTTTTGAGCTCTTCGAGGATCTCTTTTGCAGACATAAATGGTTCTCCGTCGGCCTGGGGCCTGGTGATTTATGTAGAATGAGGTGAGATCATGTCGTTTGCAAGTGACTGGGATCTTGTATACTCCAGCCATGAACCACTCCAGAGTTGACGAACGTCCTCGTAGCTTTTGGAACTTCATCCGGTGGGCGGCGTAGGTCACGGCCGCAACCTTTCACCGCCGCGAACGGAAATGTGATAGAATCCCCCCACACTCGAGCCAGGCTTGGTACCCGCCGGGGAGCCAGGCCGTCGGGTCGAGGCCGCACCGAGGCGAGGAATCCTGGAGCTTTTTGTAAGGTTCGGTCGTCGCGACACGCTTCCTGATCTCAAGGCTGCTGATGATCACGATCGCCCGGAGTTTGAGCCATCTAATCGATCAGGAGACATCCATGAGTGGCAAATCGACCGAAGAGTTGCACATCCCGGATCGGCGTGAGTTGATGACGGTCATACCTGCGCATTGCTTCGAAACGAACGAACGCGTCGCGTTCAGGCGCCTGGCTTCTTTGCTGATGATGACCATTGGCCTGGGAGTGGCTGCCTACCTCGCGATCCCCAAGGCGTGGGCTTTCGCACCGTTCTGGATCGTTTACGCGGCTGTCAACGGAACGATTGCGAATGGACTATGGGTTCTGGCGCATGAGTGTGGTCACCACGCCTTCTCACGACGAAAGCGTCTTGAGACGGCGGTCGGTTTCATTCTCCACTCTGCCCTGCTGGTACCCTATTTTACTTGGCGGAAGAGTCACGCGTGGCATCACGCGCGCACGAACCACCTTGACGAAGGTGAAACCCATGTGCCGCCGACCATCGAAACTGCCGCCGGGCGAACTTGGGCTCGGATCCAGCGCCTGCTGGGATGGGCTTTCGGGCCGCTGGTGATTTCGGTCTACTTTCTGATCGGATGGATTGTCTATGTAACGATCGGTGGTCTATCGACGCGTCACAGGCGCGCTACAAGCCATTTCTGGCCGTTCGCAACCCGGTTGTCTCCCGGCAAATGGAAGTCAATCGTCTCGAGCGGAGGGATCGCCTGTACGATGATCCTTCTAGCGTGCTGGGGGAGTCGAGACGGTTGGATGGCGCCGGCGCTCGTTTACGGAGGCCCCTATCTCGTCGTCAACGCGTGGGTTGTTGCTTATACATGGTTGCACCACACCGATGTCGACGTACCACACTTCGGTTCCAAGGATTGGACGTCAGTACTGGGCGCATTTCAGACTGTCGATCGTCCGTACGGTCGATTGCTCGACTATCTCCACTGCAACATCGGCAGCACGCACGTGGTGCACCATCTGTTTCCGCACATCCCTCACTACAATGCCGTGCACGCGACTCGCGCGATTGCAGCCGCGTTTCCATACATCTATCGATATGATGATACGCCTATTTTCCGTGCTATCTGGCGGGTGGCGACGCGGTGCGTCGTCTTGACCAGGGTCGAAGGCGACACGTGGTACTTCTGACCGGACTACCAAGGGCCTGAGCCCTTGTGAGCGATTTGATGAATCCGATGGACTTCATCCTGCTGATCGTCTCCGTCGCTGCGGCCGTGATGTCAGTTCTCGCTCAGGGCTGGAGCTGGAACGGAATCGGCCCGGCGATTTTCTTGATAGCGGGTGGAGTCTGGCAATTCTGGATGCAATGGTTACGCCACCGGAGTTGGTTGCGGCACCGTGATTCCGGCTTCGCTCCTGGCACGCAGCACCTGGCGCTTGCAGCAGCAGTCGGATGGTTTCTCGGAATGGCTGGTGCGACGATCTGGATAGTGGCAACACGAATCAATCCGTGACCCAACGCACCGAGGCAGCGTTGATAGATTTCTATTCATATCAATTGATTGCGCATTTTGTGTTTCTGATTTCGATCGGTTTGGCGATCTGTTCGTTTGCCTTCCTCATTTGGAGCTTGGTGTCAACGATTCGCAAAAGGCAGCTCACGATCAGGGAGCTTATGATCTATGCGGCAGGAGCTGGTGTGACGCAAAGGCGCAACGGTGCAAAGCGGACAGGGCGCAGCCCGAGAGACCGAGGGCACGCACATGCGGCGCGATTCGGAGTTGGCGGTGGACGGACCGGTCGATGAAGGTGAGGCGGATCGAGGAACCGAATTGACAAGCTGTCATGACCGCTGGACCGAACTCTACTCGGGACTTGTCGTGGGTGGTGCAGAGCCAGTCTCGAACACGAGGCAACAAAGTTAACGAAGGGGGAGATCCGACGCCTCAGATCCATGGGCGGCTCTCCGATGAGTTCTCCGATCCGTCTGGCCGTTTCACGGTGTTCACGATCGAAGCAGCCGTGCGCTCATCTGATTTGATCATAGTGCAAACATACAGTTGGTAACAGTGCCGTGGCGGGTGTCATTGATCAGGCCCAAAGCAACCGGAGTCTTCGTTGTGAAGTGGTACGACGCAGCGAACAAATACGACGAAGCGGTCAACTACGAACTCGAGGCACTTCCCGAAGAATGGCAGCGTGAGCTGGTCGCGCTCGAGCGAGCGCTCACGCATATCTTCAACGGCGGGTACATCCAGTTCCTCGTGAACTGCGGACGACCAACGTACCTCTATGCCAGCCGGGCGTTCAAAAAGATCGGTGCCGCAAAAACCGCGAAGCTACTCGACCGTTGCCAGGGCCTCATCGAAGAGCATTTCCCGGCTGCGAGCAAGTCGACCGACGAATTGCTTGTCCTCATGGGAAGCGAGGTTCATCGCGATGGCGCAATCGTCAAGGATGCGGGATCGATCCTTCCCGACTCCGTATACGACCGAATTGGTGATTTCGACAGCGAGTTCATGGACCACGACTGGGACGACCTCGCCCAGGCGTATTTCGAGCCGCGGATCAAGGCGGACAAAAAAAAGAAGTGACTCGAGTCGCGACACTGCGGATGGCGCCGCCTCCGGCTCCGTGGATCAGGCGGCTGTTTGGTCTCCGATGCCGACGGCGTGCGCCGCGTTCTGACCGGGGACGCAAAGAGCATTCAACATCCCTCCGTTGCCCGTTTTCGCGCTGGGATCACGATTCGAGCATCAGGGGGTCTGTCCCGCTCCGACTGATCCCCCAAAGTGGTTGCCCCTAGCCCCTCTTGCCGAGCCGGAACGGAGCCTGGCAAGCCCACAGATTCCGCCGAAGGAGGTGGAAAAAGGGCCGCTGTTACCCGGAGAGCCAGCCTGGTCGACGACATCCCATCGCTTACCTTGATCAGCACTCAGTCAGTTATCTTGATCACTCTCAACCCCCTTTGTTCAAGTTCAGAGCTGTTCCGTCTTGTACAAGCGGCAGGTAATATTTGAACGGCCGATCTCGTCAATGCTTGCCTGAATCATTTCTCGCCTCCCGCGATCGTCGACAACGATTCGAACGCCTTCCTGGTAATCGAATCGCTGATCCAGCGAACCGATCCGTCGGCCATCACGATGTACGCTCCGCCGCTGTGCAATCCACCGAACTGCCGGGCGGGGCCGATGTAGGGCTGTTGAGCTTGATCCAGACCGCGGACGGTTGCCGGTCCGCCCTGAAACCATGAACCGCTGACCTGTGCTGTTTCTGCGATCATCATCGTGGTCGCGGCGCCGTCTTTGATGTCAGCGAGCGTGGTCTGGCGATTATAGCCGAACACGCCCGCGCAGGGATCACTCTTGAGCACGAGCGGCGCGTCGGCGCCCACGCCGGCGATGGCGATGTAGCTCATGGGTTGCAGCTTCCCTGTGACCGGCCGAGTTGCTTCGGAACACGCAGATGCGTAAACACAGTGTCTTGATACTTCGTCGTTGATACCGGCATGGTTCCAGGCTTCGCTTTGCGCAACATCGAACCAGAGCTGTTGATCGAGATAGGGGCTGACAGGGCCCCACAAGCTGATTCTGTCTTCCGGCGCGAGATCTGGGTTCGGCCACGTGCCGGGCGGGAATGCGGAATGGCTGTTGAGATAGCCGAGGAGACCAAAACCGACTTCATGCAGATGTTGCTCGCACTGGACTTCTCTACCACGGGCCCATGCTCTGTCCCACATGGCGATCAACTCGGACGCGATCGCCAGTACCACGACGCCGAGCATCATTTTCCGGATCGAAAACTGTCGCACCGGTGGGATCCTCTTGTCCGTCTCCAAGCTTGGTACATTATAGGCGAGACCAATCGGGAATACGGCGGCGCTCTTGAGCATTACTCACCCGAACCGGATGAATACTCGAGACGCGGGTTGGGATTAAACTTCTCACTCGGCGGGTCGGCGCGTCGAGCTTCGTCACAAGGCTTTCCTTATGCGACAACCATTGCCGATCGCGGCCGGACTTCGGTTGCTTCAAAAGATTCCGTTCCTGATCGGCGTCCTGCTGATGTCGGCCGGCCTATGGTTACTTTTGCTGGTTCTCGCGCTGACGAGCATTGAGGAATCCGTTCTCGACGGCTGGGGGTTACTCCGCCCCTATTCGAGCGGCGGACTCTTGCCGGTTACGATGCTCGCGCTGGGGCTGATCGTCATCGGGTTGCTGGTCGCTTTGATCCGTCCCGGGGAGTCGCCGAGCACGCTGCGATCGGTGCGTACGGCGGTTCATGTCAAGATTTCGGCCGGGAGGTTTCCACGTTTACGATTCACGTTGAGCCGGGCGATGCTCTGGGTGGTGATGGCGGCGATGGCTTCCTTCGTTGCTCTTGAACTCTGGGAACCGTTTCTGCCGCGAAACAAGACGGTTGATATCCTGGTCGGGCTCGCAGTCTCGGCGGCCTTCGGCGTCGGTGCTGTACGTCATCCCCGAGTCTTTCTGGTCATTCTTGTTGCGGTCTGGCTCTTGGCACCTCGCATTGACCACCCCGAGGTCAACGCCGCGACGCTTTCGGTTGGAGGATCTTTCACAGCCTGGCTGATCGGCGCTCGGGCTGGGTGCTGTTCACGACGGCTGGAAAGGCATAGGAAGTTCCGAGGGATTCGAGAGGATCTCCCAAGTGACGAACAAGGCAGGCTGGGGGACGGGTTTTTTCCATAAGCCGCTCTTCAAGGAACAGGGAGACGATCCAAGGGGATGGGCCCTGTTTACCAGGGTCGGTAGAAATCTTCTCTTGTCGACAGCGACGAGCGCTTGGCGGCCGAACGTGCCCGTGTTACATTTGTACGAAGTGCAAAGTGTGAATAGCGGGATCGGAATTGCGATCGTTGATCGATCGATTCAGGGCTTACGTCGAAACCCAGAGGTAACGGGCCAACTAGAGATGAGAGTTTCCAGCGACAGCTCGTTCGGCGATGATCGCAACACGAAGGCTCGCCGACGCATCTTCTTCACTCTCTTGTTGCTCTACTCGGCCGGGATCGCCTGGGGTTACTTCCGGTTGCCGTGGGCGGCCGTCCGAAACCTCTACCGCGATGACGACATCGCGAAGGCCCCCGCGGTCTACCTCTCCTCCAAGCTGGCTATCTCTTCGGCTCAACGCCGATATCTCCGGCAAGCGCTGCCCGTGCGGGTCGTGCCAACCGTACCGCCCAGGAGTTCGTTCGACGCGCTCGGGCCGCGCGTGTCGGTGTCCGTAACCTGGAACTGGCTGGTGATCGCCCGCGTCGAGAGCGCCGTCTTCACTCAAGACAAGATTGGTATCACGGGTAGGGACAGCGTCTACGTCTGCCTGTTCGGCGCTTGGTTTCCCGTCTTAACGTACAGGTATGACTCAGGGTGGCCGCCCGATGTCGAGGCGCTCGCCCCCGAGTGAGTGACAACGGTGAATCATAGCTGAGCCGGACAGGCGGGCGCGGGAAGATGCGGGGAGCAGCCTGACCTTGGCTCGTTTTGTTTATGCAATCTGCGTGCCTGCGCCGTATGAGGTTACGGCGTCGTCGCCCCTGATGCAGGAAGTGCCGGTGTTATAACATCCGCAGGGGTCACTGCTGTTATTGTGGAGTATTGCCGAAAATCTTGAGTGTTGAACGTCAGTAGATGCGTCAAGCCGTGCACGGACATGGCCGCGACAAAACGAGCATCATGGGCATTTTTGCCAAGAATTGGTGTCGAGGTGACCAGTCATCGCCAGACACTGTAAAGAGGCACGGTTTCATCAAGCCAAGTAAATAATCCTTCAAAGTAGACGAGTTCAGCGATAGCTTCTGAAGCTGTTCTTCCAAGTCCATTGACGCTTGCTGGGCGGGTAGCGACGACCCAGAATTCATAAAAATTCTGGGAAACAACGCAGAGCGTGTGGCCTTGAAGAACAAGAAGTGCCACCGCATCAAGGGTCTCTTGATGCATGGCGTGAGTTGGTTCGGCAAGGCGGGTCAGAATGTTCGTGTCGACCAGATAATTCATTCGCCGCGGCCAGCGTAGATGCTCTCGCGGCTGTCATCCATCTTGTTTGGTCGAATAGGCTGCGATGCGACAAATTCGTGCAGGCGTTTAATCCACTCTTGAGGATTGCTCTGCAAGGTACGTGCAGGCAAGGTGAGGCCATGCTTCTTGCGGAGTTCTTCAATTACCTCGTCAATTGGTCTGCTTTGTCCGGCATGTAATTCCGTGCCGCCCTCTTGATAGGCCTGGTGATTTGCCTTCTGCTCCTCGGGCGTCTGGTTCTCATGCTCCCAACGCAGCAGAGCCTCGTTGAGCGTGAGGTCGGTCCCGCCGTTTGAGAGCTGCTCGTCGATGAACTTTTTGAATGCTACAAGGTCGTTCGCTCGTTCGGTGGCCATCGCGGGACGCTCCTTTTGCTGCTTTCAAGCATATCATCAGGCAGAGTTGGGGGTCAAAGTAAAGCGATGCCTGCCGAGCCATTTCATCGCATCAAAAGCCCCGTCGGCGTGAGCAGTGGAAGACCAAGAAGTCCAAGAACCGCGTGCCCCTTTGTGAGCCACAAACCTGGATATCGCGTGCGCGAGATCGTCTTGGTCACGACGCTGGTCGATCCGATTGAGTACACCAAGGAACAGCTCGCCGATGTCTTCCTCAAGAGTGGGAATATCGAACTCGACTTACGTTCCATCAAGGTCGTGGTGCAGATGGACGCACTGCGCTGCCAGTCGGACTCCACGTTTACGATTCACGTTGAGCCGGGTGATGGTCTGGGTGGTGATCGCTTCGTTCGTTGCTCTTGAAGTCAGGGAACCGTTTCTGCCGCGAAACAGGACAGTTGATATCCTGGTCGGGCTCGCAGTCTCGGCGGCCTTCGGCGTCGGGGCTGTACGTCATCCCCGGGTCTTTCTGGCCGTTCTTGGTACGGTCTGGCTCTTGGCACCTCGCATTGACCACCCACACTTGAACGCCGCGGCGCTTGCTACTGGCGGGACTGTTGTCGCCTGGCTGATCGGGGCTCCGGCTGGGTACTATTCACGTCGGCTGGAAAGGCGTAAGAAGTCCCGAGAGATTCGAGAGGATCTCCCGAGTGACGAACAAGTCAGGCTTGGAGGAGAGTCTATTCACTAACCAACTCTTGAATGAACAGGAGACTATCCAAGTGGCGAACGCTGAGAGTGTTGAAATGTACGCTATCCCGTGCGAACGAAACGACCGGCAATCGGAAGTGGCAGTTCCGCCCTGGATCGAGCGATTCATCGACGCAAGTCCCGAGAAGGTGGCGCGGCTTCTCAAGGATGGCTGGTCGAAGGTCGCGTCTGCCGCAGTGAAGAGATTGGGCGACACGATCCTGGCGAGGTGCGAGCCGTCTGCGCTTGCGCGCGAAGGCGAGCGCTGGTACGTCAAACTTCGCTACGAACAGTATGATGCCGAGCATTCGCTCTTCCTGGAGTCGCCACCAACTCCGCGATCTCTCGAAGGCGCCCTTGCGCGGCACGGTTTTGCCGAATGCGAAGTGCTCCGGGAATTCTATTCGAGTTTTTACGGGATGCGAGATGACATCGGCCACCCGTCCTCGCGGTTCGAACGGCCCGAAGAGTGGGCTCCGTTCGAGTCGCTCGGTTGGGAGGAGGAGATCGAAGAATTCGATCGCGACCGCCAGTGGGCCCCAGCTCCAATTATCTACATGCACGACACCGGCGACTCCGTGCTCCTCAAGCCGAACGGAGAAGTGGCCTGGGCTCTGTTGGCGGAAACGCCGAAAACTGGGCCGTTCGTCCCGATAGCCTCCTCGTTCTCGAAATTCCTGGACGAGGTTGTCGATTCGACTCAGGATAGCTACCTCATCTTTGACTATTACCAATGGCTCGAACGACGCGGGTGTTGAGCGCTACGTCAAGGCGTGCCTGTGGCGCGGAGTCGATGTCGCTCTCTCGATCGAGTCAGGCCGCAGGCGTTGGGCTGGATTCTGCCAACCACACCAGGAGACCCAACTATGGCGATCGCTCGCGCGCATCTTGTCGACGTAAGGCCTGGGTCGAGTGGCGTTTGCAGGATACTCAGTGGGTTGCCACCGCCCGCGAGCGACTGCAAAGCGTGATCTGGTTCACGAATCGAGTAGATCTGGCTCTGCCCAGTCGAAGATCGGCGCAAGGTCGGCTCATCACGTGAAGGAATGCTCGAAGGCTTCTCGCTTGGAAACTACCTGCTCCTTGTCGAATACACCGGCCGCCGCTTCCGCGACGGCAAGGCCGTCATCTCGGCTGAGCTGTCCGAAATCCTGGAGCGAATCGGCTCGGCCGCCGAAACCTGGTGGGCCCGAATCGACAAACTGAGCAAGGGCCGCCGCCTGGGCCGCTTCTTTGCCGCCGGCCGCGCACGCCTGCGCGAAGTCGCCGCTCGGATGGGGCGTGCACCATCTGGCCGAGGCAGGCTTGCTATATCAAGCTTGATCTTTATGCCCAATTCTGGCATACTGTCGCCGTGGACAAAAAGATACCGCACGTGCCGGTGAAGCCGCTCCGCTGGATCGGTCCCTCGAAAGACGAGCTCATGGGATTTCCCAAGCCCGTCATGCGAGCCATCGGCTTTGCCCTATACGAGGCGCAGACGGGAGGCAAGCCCGACAACTCCAAGCCCATGCGAGGCTTTGGCGGAGCCGGCGTGTTGGAAGTCGTCGAGGACCACGATGGTAGCACGTACCGCGCTGTTTATACCGTGCAACTTGGTGATGCCGTTTACGTGCTGCATTGCTTTCAGAAGAAATCCACGAAGGGGATCAAGACCCCGAAACACACTGTGGCACTGATCGAGCGCCGCTTGAAAGTGGCAATTCGAACGCGCGCAAAGAGGAGCAACCTATCATGAAGGCGAAGAAATCTCGCACCCCGGAAGACAGCGTCACGGAGAGCACAGGCAATGTTTTTGCCGATCTCGGCTTGAGGGACGCCGATACACTGATGGCGAAATCGGTGCTCGCGATTCACATCAAGCGCGCCATCAAGGCCCGACGCCTCACTCAGGCGCAGGCAGCGGAAATACTTGGCGTCGACCAGCCGAAGGTCTCGGCCATCACCACTGGCCGGCTCGAAGGCTTTTCCACGGCGCGCCTCATGCGGTTCTTGAATGAGCTCGGCTGCGACGTGAAGATCTCCGTTTCGCGGCCACATCCGGACACCCCCGGGCAGGTCATGTTCACGTAGGTGGCGAGCGGCGATTGGCAATCGCATCGGCGGCGGGCGATTGGCAGGGAATCAGTGCATCACTTGGTGCAATTGACGCGCATCGTCGAATACACCGGCCGACAATTCCGCGACGGCAGCGCCGTCATTTCAGCCAAGCTGTCCGGCGTCCTCGAGGAAATCGGCTCGAACGCCGAATATCGGTGGACTCGAGTCGAGAAGCTGAGAAAATCTTCCTTCGCGGTACCCGTCTCGCATTGAACGCTATCTAAAGTGGGATGGAACATGCATGACATACTGGCAGCAATTGATTCGTTCGTATGGGCCGTACTTGAAAGGCCAAAGTCGTATGCATCCTCGCCCGAATCACTCGACGACTTGCTTTATGCGATCGAAGCCCTACGCAATTTCTTGCGCCGAATGCTTCAATTCCGTCGAACGACCCGCCCTCCATAGTTACTTAACCGAGCGAGGTTTTCTGGGCAGAACACTGTGCGAGATCTTTGAGGAACAACCGCCGGGGCCCGACAAAGACCTGGCTCACAAATACGCGTTCGTCGTGGATACCTGGCGCCAGTATTTTGAGTCAAGTAATCGTAGGCGCTCTCGCGACGACCAAGCGGAGAATGCTTGGAGCCTATTTCGCAAATCACTTGAGTCCCCAGGCCTAGCCGGGGATTATCAGACGGGCCCCGGTGAGAGACACAAGTGAACCCCTGAGTCTCCGGCCCGCTCAACCTGATGACGATCTCCTATGACACCGACGGAGACATCAGTCAGACCAGGGAGCCCAACAGCAATTATCAATACACGCCCAGCTCAGCCCGTTGAGCGATCGCCAAAGCATTGCCGCGCGGCGGCATTAACTCCATTGACCAAACCAACCACGCAAACCAAATTGAGATGCGTGCCCTGGCCCGCAGATCAAGAAACGGCTGAAAGCCGCCGCCGAGCAGTACGCGAAACAGCAGAAGGATAAGAAGCCATGAGCAAGGATACCACCATCCACGACGGCAGCGGCAACGTGTTCGCCGACCTCGGCATCGAGAATGCCGACGAGTATATGGCAAAATCCGAGCTGGCCGCCGAAATTCTGCGGATCGTCCAGCGTCGACGTCTGACGCAGGCCGAAGCCGCCAAACTGCTGGGCATCCGCCAGCCCAAGGTATCCGACCTGCTTCGCGGCCGCCTCGACGGGTTTTCCAGCGACCGCCTGCTTCGCTTCATTACCCGCCTGGGCTACGACGTGCAGATCAAGCTGTCCAAAGCACGCCCTCATACGCAAGGCCATGTGGAAATCATTGCCGGCTAAATCCAGCGGTTGGCAACGGGTCGCTTCGCTGATCGGGAATCCAGCCACCCACCGGTTTCGTCGTGCGCACGGCATCCATGCATTCGCGGCCCACACGTTCGGCGGAAAACCACGGCACGGCCGCTGGTCATTTCGACAAAAAAGAAGGCGCGTGGCCGACGCTGCGCGGAAGTTAGGTCTCTAGCGTCACGGTGTCCGACGCTGCGCAGAAGGTGGGTGTCTGGCATCTCGGTGCCGAAGCGCGTGGAAGTCGGGAGATTGCCCGCCGCGATTTTTTGCGCAAGTGGCCGGGCAGATTCGCGTCTTCTGTACAGGGCCGTAATCCGGCGAGGCCGAGGTCGCCTAGCTCCGGTCGTTTTCGGCGAAGACCTTCGAACCGATCATCAGCGAAGGAGGCCATTCAGTGATCGGCGTGGGCGCGACGCTCAACGAGCGATTTACCCTGGAAAAGGAGCTGGGCCAAGGCGGCATGGGCACCGTTTACCGGGCGACCGACCGGTTGCTCGGCAGGAACGTGGCCATCAAATTCTTGAAGGAATCCCGCACCGCGGAGGAAGCGAAGCAGATTCGCCTCGAGGCCCAGATTCTCGCCCGGTTGGTTCACGATAATGTCGTGCGGCTGTATGACCTGGGCGAGTCAGAAGGGACTTGCTTCCTGGTCATGGAGGAAGTGAACGGGCCCAGCTTTGCGAAGCGGTTGCGAGAGCTGCGCCTGGACGATCGCCTGCGAATCTGCGGACAGGTGGCCGAGGCGCTCCACTACGCGCATATCCATGGGGTGATCCACCGCGACGTCAAACCGGGCAACGTCTTGCTCACGCCGACCGACGTAGCGAAGCTCTCCGACTTCGGTCTGTCGCTTGTTACCGGCGACGGAAAGGACCAAAGTCTGACGATCCGGGGCACACCCAGTTACATGAGCCCGGAGCAGGCCCGGGGGGCGTCGCTGGACCATCGCGCGGACCTTTATTCCGTGGGCGTGATGCTCTACGAATGCGCGACGGGCCACGTTCCGTTCGTCGGCGATGCGCTGTCCGTGATGGGCCAGCACAAGAGCGCCGCACCGACTCCGCCCCGGGACAAGAACCCCGAAATCTGGTCAACCCTGGAGACCTTGATCCTCTCGCTCCTGGCGAAGAATCCGAGCAAACGGCCCGCCTCGGGCAACGTGGTGGCACTCGAGCTGTTCGAAGAAGCCGAGCGCGCGCAGCGGCTCGACCGAATCAACCCCAGAATCAGGCGATCGGGCCCGCAGATCCCTGTCTACCGGCCGCCGTCCCGCACCGCGACCGTGGGCAACCTGCGCGGTGAGCATGCCGCGGCGAAGGGGACAGGGCGGGTTGATACAGAAACCGTCGAGCCAGGAGCAACGGACTCTCCCTCGCCGCCTCACCGGTTCTCGGACACCACGGGGCCGCCGCCGTCCCTTCCGAGAGGTCCCCTCACATCGTTCCGAACCGGCCGCGCGAAGGCCAGGGAGTCGTACGGCGACTCGGTGGCCCGCGAGATGTGCGAAAAGGTGCTCGCCACGCCGATCGTGATTTCGCCAGAAGAGCGCTACCTTTGCGGCCACTACCTGGCGTACCTCCTGGGCGGCTCGCGGCGACAGGGAATCTTTCTGAGACGACCACTGGACGCGAAGAACGCGGACCGCGCGCGGCTTCTGCTGGCAATGACCTGGCTGATGTCCGCTGAGCCGACCGAGGAAGCGATCGATCGCGCCAGCTTATTGCTCCAAGACTGCCCCGACGTTCGCGGCGCACTCAGCCCCGTCGTTGTGATGAAGTACCTGGCCAGCCGCGATACGCACGGCAAGTGCAGACGATTCCGCCAGGTCCGCAAGCGGCTGCAGGAGGCCAGCGACTACGCAACCAGGCAGATGCTCGACTCGAACGGCGTGCTCAACCCCGGCATGATGCCCCGCACTCTCGCCGATCTGGCGACGATCGCGCCACCCCGCGCCACGCTGGACGCGCACCGCGTGTCTCTCTGGAACCGCGTCACGGAAGTCTGGCGTGAAGACGACGACTTCCGGCAGGCGGTCCTCCGCTACGCCATGCGATCCGACCACCTCGATCAGGCGAGCGCCCAATTCTGGCCCGAGGTCGTTTACCCGCTGGTCGAGCGGGCACACTGGCAGCGCACGTTTCGGCCCCGGCACGAAGCGATCTGGGACTACGTGGTCGGAAGGCTGCTCCACGTCCCCGTGGCGGGCGTCCAGCTCGACCGGATGATGGTCATCGCGATCCCGCTGGATGTCGCCGAGAAGCTCGACGAGGATCTCCTCACGGTCATCGACGACCCCAAGCTCGATGAGGCCGAGAACGACGCGAGCCCCACCGAGAGCCAGGTGACTCAGGAGAAGCGCCCGTTTTACGTCGGAGGCGTCATCCCCCGGGACGAGCGATCAAAGGAAGACGACGACGCCCCGCGCGTCAAGCCGACGGTCCGGCTCTCCCCGGCCGAGCCTTTCCTGTTCAAGCAGAACACCCTCCACAGCCTGTGGGAGGGGGCGATGGACACGCTGGAGAATTCCACGCGGCCCACCGTCGCTCACCGGACGATCGCTGTCGGGCCTTACGAGCTTGCGGTCATCCCAATTGGCCGTAGCCGGGCGGCTGTGCGGGCGGTCGTGAAGGGTATGCAGCATGGCAAGCAGATCGAGATCTTCACCCCATCTGCGCTGGCAAGGGACTCCGCCTCAAGAACTGTGATTGCCGTCTGGGCCTACGAGGACGCGAGCATGGTGGTCGTGCACCTTGACTGGCAGTACAAGGAACGTTGCATACTCTGGCACGCTCCCGACTGCCAGCAGTTTAACTTAGACTACATCGAGGAGCTGAGGCGACGACTGGCTACTTTGAGCCTGGAGATTCCCGTCGCGCTCGACCGCATTCTCTCCGAAAAGGAACCATCTGGTGCCTTTCCGGCAGCGTGTTCGGGGCATGAGCGGCGGACCCAAGTGGCGGGGCAGCGGCCGCGCTCGCGGGGCCTCGTACCGTCAATCCCTCACCCTCATGAGTAGCGGAGATACTCGACGCGGTTTTGCAGATCGTCCGGATCCAGGATCTTAGCAATCAGCTCCAGATCGCGAACGGCTTGGCCCATGCAAATTCCGAGCCGGTGATACCATGGATCTCATCGGCGTCCCAGTGGTGCGCCAAACGATCCAGCGCGACCTCAAGAACCTTCGTTTGCGTCGCGATCAGCCAGAGTTTACCATCAGCGCGTTTCTCGATGTGGGGGTAGTTGGTCGGATTCGACATCGTCTTCGCCTCCCTTGGACGACTCACACCAGTCCGATCGATATTATATTCGGGACGCGGCCGTCAGGACATGGCTCGAAGCGTCTTTGATTCTCAGCAGTTCAAGATTCGTGAGCGGGGCTCTTTTCGGTTCCTGACACCTTTTCCCCTACGCTACCAGGAGTTCCTGAACCATCGCCACGGCCTGCTCCAGCGGATCGCCGCCCTCGCGGTGGTCGGCCCGATCGGTGTGGGATCCTACTTCCTCGCCAAGCATGCCGGCGGGCCGGCAGTCGCGCCTCACGTCAACTCGATCGAACCGTTCTTGTTGCCGTAGGTGACCCCATTGACGGTGATTGTGAATGTGCAGTACGCCAGCGGGTTGTTGGCGTCCGTGGCACCGTTCTCATACACGATGCCGACGTTTCCATTGTAGATAACCAGGTCGTCGTCGATGGCGTTGTTGCTCACTCCGTCGAGAATCACGCCGTCCTCGAGGTTGCCCACGCTCGTCAACCCATCGATGCCAGTGCCGATGTCGTCTTGAGAGATCCAGTTGCTCGTCGCGCCTGACCCGACGTAGACGCCAGTGCTGTTCCCCGAGATGAAGTTAAACTCGAGCATGGTGTTATTCGCGGCCGATATCGCCACGCCAGTCAAGTTGCTATACAACTCGCCCGCCTGCTTCACGGCCTTCAGGCCGGTGGCATCAAGCCCGATCGAGTTGTACTCGACGAAGTTATTGCTGGTGCTCGAGCCCGTCACCAGCACGCCGTCCAGAGAATTGGCTGAGATCAAATTATTGTAAACATAAGTGTCTGACGCTCCGTTTTCCACGATGACACCGACCGCCTGGCTCGAGATGGGGCGCTCGCCGGTGGAGTCGCTGCCAATGAAGTTGTACCGCACTGTGTTCCCGGTGCTGCCGGGATCGGTCACAACGACACCGGCGAGGGAATTGCCCGAGATCACGTTGCGGTAGACCGCAAGCGGACCGCCGACGATATTGGACGAGGCGGTGTTCTGGATGACCACGCCGGTCGCGTTGGGCACGGCGACGGTGCCGGTGACGTCGGTGCCGATTGAGTTGCCAAAGACCTCGTTATAGGCCGTGCCCGAGTCGCTGATCAGCACGCCGTTGCCGACGTTGCCAGAGATCACGTCAAGCGCGCCGGTCGCCGTGCCGCCCACAATGTTCGAGGTTACCCCGCCGATCAAGTCCACGCCGTCCTGCCCGTTGGCGAGAGCTCTGGCGCCGGTTAGCCCCGTGCCAATATAGTCCCCCTCGACGATGTTATAAGAGGTTCCGGCGAACGCCAGCACGACGCCGTTGAACGTATTCCCGGAAATCACGTCGCGGGCGCCCGCGGTCGTACCGCCCACCGTGTTCGACGTCGCGCCGGAGACGATGTCGACGCCGTTGATGGCGTTGGGAACCGCCGCCGTGCCGAGAACGCCCGTGCCGATGTAATCCCCCTCCACAACATTCTCCGACGTGCCTGCGCCAGGAGATAGACACCCACGCTCGCGTTGCCGGAGATGATATCGCGGGCCCCAGCGGTCGTGCCTCCCACCGTGTTGAACGTGGCCCCGCCGTAAATCGCGACGCCGTCCTCGGCGTTCCCCAGCGCCCTTGTGCCGGTCAGGTCGGTGCCGATGTAAGCACCTTCCACGACGTTAGATTCGGTGCCGGACGACTCGAGCACCACGCCGTCGCCCTCATTGCCAGAGATGACATCGCGGGCCGCCGCCGTCGTTCCGCCCACGGTGTTCGCTGTCGCCCCTGAGGCGATTTCAACCCCGTTGGCGCCGTTGGCGACGGCCGCGGTGCCGGCAGCGCTGGTCCCGACGAGGTCGCCTTCCACGACGTTATCCGACGTCCCCTGCGCGAAGATGAAAACACCCGCGCCCGCGTTGCCCGAGATGAGGTCGATTGCAGCGGCCGCGGTGCCGCCCACCGTGTTGCAGGTCGCCCCGTCGACAATCTGAACGCCAGACTGGCCGTTCGGCAACGCCTTGGTCCCCGTGACTTCGGTGCCGATAAAGTCCCCCTCCACGACGTTATCAGACGTTCCGGAAAACGCGAGCACGACGCCGTTGAACATGTTCCCGGAGATGACGTCGCGTGCTCCCGCGGTCGTGCCCCCCACCGTGTCGGCAGTCGCACCGGAGACGATGTCCACGCCGTTGATGGCGTTGGGAACGGCCGCGGTTCCGGCAGCGTTCGTGCCGATAAAGTCCCCGAGAATGACGTTATTCGATGTCCCCACACCAAGGACGTAAACTCCCACGATTGCGTTCCCTGAGATGACATCGTCTGCCCCCGCCGCGCTGCCACCCACCGTGTTGGCGACGGCCGCGGCGGCGATCTCCACGCCGTCGGCGCCGTTGCCAATGGCTTTGGTGCCGGTGACGTCGGTCCCGATAAAATCGCCCTCAACCACGTTCGACTCGGTGCCCGATCCCGAGATCAGCACCCCGTAGCCGCTGCTGCCGGAGATCAGGTCGAGGGCCGAGGCCGTCGTGCCCCCCACGATGTTGGCGGTCGCCCCCGAGACGATGTCGACTCCGTCCTGGCCGTTGGCCAGCGCCTTGGTGCCGGTGAAGTCGGTTCCGATGTAGTCCCCCTCGACGACATTTCTCGAGGTGCCTGAGTCGGCCACGACGAGTCCGCTGTAGAGGTTGCCCGAGATCACATCGCGGGCGCCGGCAGTGGTCCCGCCCACGATGTTGCCGGTTGCGCCGGAAACGATGTCCACCCCGTTGATCTCGTTCCAGATAGCCGCCGTGCCGGCGGCGTTCGTGCCAATGTAGTCGCCTTCCACGAAGTTGCCGGAGGTGCCCGCGTCCGAGATAAAGACGCCCATCGACAGGTTGCCCGAGATCACGTCGCGAGCAGCGGAGCTCGTGCCGCCGATGGTGTTGTTCTTCGCGCCCCCATCGATTCGCACGCCCCATTGATTGGCGAGGGCGGTGCTGCCGCTCTGGTCAGTGCCGATCTTGTCGCCGGCAACCAGGATCTCGGTCGATCCCGCCGTGAGCCAGACGCCGTTGAAGGTGTTGCCCGAGATGAGATCACCCGCTCCGGCGGCGGTGCCGCCCAGAGTGTCGTTGATCGAACCCGAGAAAGCCACGCCATTCGTGAAGTTGCCCTCGGGAAAATTGCCGGCCGCGTTCGTGCCGATAAAGTCGCCCTCGATCAGGTTGTTGCTGTCGCCCGAGAATGCAATGCCGGGCCCGCCGTTGAAGGAGATGATGTTGCGAGCGGCGGCGGTGGTGCCGCCGAAAGTATTGAAGCTCGCAGACGTGACCGACACGCCCCCCAGGCTGTTACGCAGCGGCGAGTTGCCGGAGGCATCGAGTCCGATGAAGTTCCCGGTTAGCAGATTGAACTCTGTGGCCGCTCCCGAGATGGCGACGCCCTGCTGGCCGCTGTTCGAGATGACCGAGCCCGAGATCGTGTTGTGTGTCGAACCGGCTGAGATCACGACACCGTCGCCGGTGTTGCCAGTCAAGCCGTATGGGAGAATGCTGAGCTCGCCGGTCGGGTCGGTGCCAATTTTGTCGCCAGTGACGGTGTTACCGGTCGTGCCCAAGCCAGTGATCACGACGCCGTTACCCTGCGTCGCCGCGATGGTGCTGCTCATGATCGTGTCGCTCGATGCTCCGCTTGAGAGCTGAACGCCGAAGCCGCTGTTGCCGCGCGGATCGAGGGCACCGTCGCGGAAACCGATTCCGATGTAGTCAGTGCTCAAGGTAATGTCGCTCGCCTGCACCGAGACGCCGCCGCCGCCGAACTCGTTGATCTCCAGCCCGCGAATTACACCAGGCGCCGACGCAGTGCCCGACGCGGTGCTGGCGACCACGAGCCCGCGGGTAGTCGAGCCGGCCGAGGTACCGTCGATATCAATGATCGGCACGCCGGCGTAGCCTGGCTGGGTGGTTCCGTCGATTATGACAGGTCGGGTGATCTGAGGAAGCGCGTCGGGCGGTTGAATCATTTGCAACCCGGTGCCGATCTTGAAGTCGATCGTGGTGGTGGTCCCGGCCGGCTGGGCATCGGCCGCGAGAATGGCTGCGCGTAGCGAGCCGGCGGTTGGTGCGGTGTTGCTGCCGTTGTCCGTCGTGGTCGTCACCAGGAGCGTCGAGAGCAACTGGCGGCCCTCGAGCGGCTCGATCGAAAACTGCCGGCGCCGCACCGCAGCGCGGCCTGAAGCCGTGGTCCGGCGTGTGGCGGCGAGACAAATCCTGCGGAAAGGTGAAATAGACATCGTGCGGGTCCTGTGGTTCTGGGCGTGCTGCGACCATGTGGGCTCGAGCGTACGCCGTTCGAGTCCCGGGCCTGGTTCGCGTGTTGTTGCAGGATTCGCCGAGGGCGGGAGTGTGGTGGGAGTGAATTCCGGCGAATGCTTGCGACGCCGATCACTTTGGTGATCGATATCGCGACACCACCAGGGAATTGCCGTACGGCGGCAGAACCCGCCAAGTCCCTCATCGATCTGACCCGAATCAGCTCGAGGGAGAGAGGGAAGAGAGCACGAGGATCTGCCGCGTGCACTCGTCCGCGGCGTGCGTTGAGTGGTGGGGGGATTCCGTGGAGTCGAGATGTTCGGTTACGGCACACCGTTCGACTGGCTCACGGCGGGCGGAGTTTGCCTATTACGCCGGAGTGCGCTTGCCTGCACTACCGTCGTTGCAAGATTCTCGCTTGCTAATGGGAGGTTCATCCAGGGGTCGGACCCGGTCAGCTCAAGCCTGCCGACAATGAACTCTCAGTGAAAAATATTTGGACCCTTTTCTTCGCCGAGGGTTTGCGCTATGTTATGTTGCGCAATCTGCGCAATTCTTGCTGCCTCCATCTGCTTGGAACGCGTTCCGGGCTGGCGGGCGACCGAGAAACGAAGGGTTTGCCGGACTCGGGAGATTCTTTTCTTTTGACCCCCAGCCGGTGATTCGGTCGCTTTACGTTACGGAGCGCTTTTACGAGAGCGAGTCCGAGCGCCCTACGGCTCTGACTCGCTCGCCATTCGATGAACATCTACCTTGGGGAGCTTGCCATGTTTGGTTCCGAGTCGCTAGCCGGGCTTCATCTGCGGTTGCGTTCGAGCAAGGCTCGGGGTCGGAGCGGGCGTCGTGTTGACCGCCAGCTTTGGATTGCGGCGGAGGTTTTGCGGCTCGAAGAGCGCTGCATGTTGAGCGGAAGCGCCGAATTGCACGGCCTGGGGCATGTGGTTAAAGCCGTCGTTCAAGGGGATCACGTTGGTCGGGCTGTCGAGAAGGTTGCCAGCGTTCATAAACGGAAGCACGGTGCCAAGGTGTCTTTACAGGACCAGTTGCCGGCTAACCAGATCCCACCCAGTCAAGTGACAAATGCCGTGCCCCTGTCCAGCATCATCTGGAACGGCGGCGCGGCCATGCCCGGCGCTCCCTGGAACGAGAGCTTTCCTTCACCGGAAGAGGCCGGCGCGATGAAGACCATCACGCTGACAAACAACGGCCCGAACATGATCTATCCGTTTATCCGAGGCGAGAACAGGGGGCAGGATCCGAACGCAACGTCCCCGAACACGTATTATGATCCGCAGGATGTCGTCGGAATGGAGTATCGAGAATACATTGGCTATCAAACGGCTGATGGCACGTTTGTGGGCTTGCCATCGAAGGCCTCGATCACATTCCAGGTGCCGCTGGTGCTGTGGGATGGAGACAACATGTACATCGCCACTGACCCCGCCGACATCGCGGCACCCACCCAGATTTATAATTATGATCCTACAGCACAAATCAACATTCAAACATACACAGGACCGGCGAGCACAGACTGGATCACACAGGCCTCCAATTATATGGCGGGTCAGACCCCGACGATCGTGTTCTACCGGGCTTCCATACCCAAGACCGTGTTACCCGCCGCGCCGCGCAGCTCGTGGAATGGACGTTCCGAGATCCCTACTTGACCCAGTTCATCACGGACCCGCTCCAGACATTTCCTCTGATTAACTACGACGTCTCGTACGTCAACAATCTGACGGCCCCCGTGTCGATCGAGGCTGACAATGTTCCGATCACTTTTGGCGATCGTTTGAATACGATGACACCCCCGACTTACTACGGATACGAGAACTACGGCTGGAACCCGACGAATTTTGGCACGGACGCGTTCGAGAATCCGATCAAGGAGTTCGTCAAGAAGAATAACACGATTCTCGGCGACTATTTCGGCGGTGAGGGATGGCCCGAATACTATAATCCCAACGCCAGTGATATCGTGATCCCGTCCGGCGCCAACATTTTTGACAACAGCCCGGTCACAGTAGGTCCACCGACGGCACCGGCGACCGTGAACACTTCCCCGTATGATCCCGAGGGAAACCACTGGCTGCTGACCAGCAGCGGCGCTGATCCGATCAGGCTTGCGAGCATCGGTGCTACTTATTCGCAGGCAGACACCATCCATTTTGCGCCGAATTACATGCCGCAGCTCGAGTTGCTGAAGAACTATCTTGATAGTGACCCAAAGCACGAACTGGACGTTGTTGCCAGCCTGGGAGACTATCCGGCGGGAACCAAAGTCACGACAGTCGACCCGACTGCTCTTACGGTCACTGTGGATAACAGCCACACGGCCAAGATCGAAGACGGCGTGTATGACTTTATCAGGCCCGTCAATGATTATGCGGTCACGGATATCACTGACCTGTGGTATTCGTGGGCGAAGTACTACGTCGGCCTGTTCCCGAAGGATTTTTCATCGACGGCCTATGCCAATGTCAATTACTACATACCGCCGGGGCAGACAAGCCCATCGACTCAGCCACTGAACCAGATCACTTTGACGGCTGCTCCGACCAAGGCATTGGCTGTGGGAATGACGGTGAGTGGCAGCGGAATTCCAACGGGGACCACGATCCTTTCCATGACCGATCCCAATGGTGCGCCCATCAGTGAAGCGGACGCAACAGGTGACATTATCTATCTGAGCATGATCCCGGGCGACTCAGCGCCCGTAAACCAGCTTTACACGTTCGGCGCGCCGACGCCGATTCCGCTCGGATCTGGCGCGGGCTTCACAAAACCGTATGATCTCACGTTCGCCGATGCGAACAAAGACAGGGCGGCGCGGTTCGCGGGATCGGTTTACGAGGCGATGATCGCCGAAGCGCCCATCGTACCCACAATCTATCTGCCCTATTCGGCGCAACTGGTTGACAACGTGATCAAGTTCAACGCGCTTCTGCCGGGTTATAACGTGCCGAATGTGGGGCCGATTCTGGTCGGCGACGTTCGTGACGTGGTGAAATCGATCTTGCGCGGGGTCTGGAATTTCATCGCGGTTCCGCAACAAAAAGCGTGGTATCCGGACCCGACAACAAAGACCGGCGGCAAGGATTTCAACGTGTTCAATCTTGATCCTTACGTCTATTTTGTTCACACCGTCGAGCAGATGGACGGGTATGCCTTCTCGGTGGACGATGATGTGGCCAACCCGGCTGCGCCCGGCCCCGTGCTGGCGTCGAGCTCGACCCCGGGAAACCCGGTTGAGAACCACACCCCGAACAGCCTTGACATCGGTTTTGGGGGAATCGACACCTTCACGAACCCGAACGCATGGTACCCGACGATACCGTGGGGCCAGATCACGACGACGGCAACCATCGAAAAGGTCGGCGGCGACGGTGCATATCAAAACGATTACATGGTTACCCTCGAGGGTTCCAAAGATCCGAGTGTCTACCTGACGGAGTTCAATCAGATCAACAATCCGGGACCAGGGCAAACCGGAGCGTATATCTCCTCGCCAGGTTATTTGACACCAGGAACGACTCTCATCTTCAAAGGTCCGAACGGGGCCGACAAACCGCAGATCGTGTTGAGCGAAGCGCCAATCAAGCTGACGAAGCCGATGGAGATCATCCCGGTCACGATCAGTGCGGGAGCCGAGCCGCCGACCTTGCGCAGAGCGAAAAAGCTAAAGTGACCCGGCAGCGCCCTCGAATGGTCGGACGCCCAAATGGCACAGCGCTCTCGCAAGCCTGAGTCCACGACGACCGACCGGTCGGAGGACCGATGGTTTAGAAACAGCAGACGGACCCGGCTTGTGGCGGAGCCGTCTGGAGATCGCTGTCCATCGCAGGATTGGGTAGTTTCGGGGCCACAAACTGACCCGGGCGAGTTCACGGATTTTGAACAGAAGGGCGCGAAGGTAACGAAGGAGAGGAACGGCAGCCAAATGGTCGCGCGGAAGGAGAAAGGGGCGGCAGCGACTAAGCTCTTGCGCGACCGTGGGATTGTTGTCGCGTCTCTCGATCAGACGATCAGCTCAATCAGCGCGATCGTGGACTCTCCGCTATCTGTGCGATGCCGCTCTCGCGGCGCAGTCCCTTCGACTTGAGCCTTGATAACCCGATCAAGCCCCCACAGACCAGGCAGACAACAATGACAGTCAGGGACCAAAGGCCGCTCCATTGACGGCAATATGGAGGCCAACGTCCCGAGGCCGCCCAGCGGACGAACGCCATCACAGCAAAAAAACCAACCCCACCCACCGCGCCACGCGAGAACGCCGCGCTGGCCCTGCCCAAGTGCCTCTCGACCAACACGAAAGTGATTTCGATGACACAAGCCAGCGCGAGGCTCAGGAAAGAAGTCAGCCAGAAGTCACCGATTCTCAGAGACTGGCGTGACATCATGTTTACATTTATTCCAGTGACGTGTTCGTACCCACGGACCAAAGCACCGAGAGGGTGGCTATAATCGGACGCCACGGCGTCTCCCCACGCTAAGAACGCAACGATCGAAATCATCAGAAACCTGAAGTGAGCGGCGCGAATCCGTCGCGCCAGAATAAGCTTCCATATGCCGAAGAAGTTGAAGGCACCCAAGAGCATCCAGATCGGAGGGTATTTGAGCATTCCGTCCGAAGCACGCACAGTCGCAAGATCCGCAGCGACCAGCCCGACTGCCATCATCACTTGTCCAATCGAAAGCTGGCTGGCAGACATGGCGATCATCTCCGTTTAATTCCGCGTGAGTTCGCGAAGGGCATTCGCGGGGCAATGCTTCCCCGTGGCTGCGGATGTGGTCCGGCTTTGCGCCGGACCCCGGACATCGTAGCATGAATGAGTCTGAATCGGACCGGCAGCCGGGTTCCGGGGATGCTGGCGAGAACATCCTCCAGGATCTCACGTGGAACAGAGTGGGTCGGAGGAGGGGGTACCTTTCGAGGAGACGATCTCATGAGGGACCGACGGCGGGTTTTGGCGCTGGTCGTGCTGCTGGCGTGCGTCGCGGCCTGGGGGATTTCCTCTGCTGACTCGGCCACCGGAGCTGATGAGCCCGGCAGGCAGGAAGTTCCCCCCGCCGACGGGGGTGTTCGGCCCGCCGATCGACACGCGACGGCCATGGAGCCCAAGCCGCTGAGCCGGCCGGTCAGGAGGGGCCTCGAATGGCTGGTGGAGAGTCAACTCCCCGGCGGCGGGTGGGGCGCGGGCGAGGGTTCCGGGGCGGTGGACTTGAAAACCCGTTCCGAAACGCCGGAATTGACCAACACCTGCATCGCATGCCTGGCGCTCATTCGATCGGGGAGTACGCCGCGCGAGGGGCCGTACCGGGGCGCGATCGCCCAGGGCGTGGAGTACGTCTGCACCCAACTCGAAACATTCGATCCCGAGTCGCTTGACCACGATCCGTTCGTGCGCAAGACGATGGTCCAGAGGAGATACGGACCGTACCTCGACACCTACCTGGCCTGCGTGCTCCTGGCTGAGGTCAAGGGGCACATGTCCTCTTCCGTGAGCGAAGACGTCGTCGACCGCACCTTAAAGAAGGTGATCGTCCAGATCGAACGGCACGTGATGCAAGACGATCCGTTCGGGTTCCCCGCATGGACACACGCCCTTTCGGACTCGGTCACGAAGAAAACCCCGATGCCGCCTGTTCCGTACGACCTCGCGGGCTGGGAGTGGATCCTGCCCGCCGCGACGTGCGGGAAGGGGCTCCATCGTGCACGGCAGGCCGGGGAGGTTGTCTCCGATTTCGCTCTGGCCCGATTGGAAGATGGCGCACGTAAGGCTTACAAGGATCTGTCCGGGGTGGCGCTCCATATTGAGCCATCGAACTGGGTGATGGTGTGGAGATTCGCGCGCGAGATAGCCCAGGAAACGTTCCGGCAGCGGGCGAGGGACGGCACGCTGGCGCTGGATGCGGGAAGGAGCCCGTCGAAGGCCGCGGAACGTGAGGCGGAACTCGTCGAGCGCCGCGGCCGGCTACCTGGCGCCAGGCCGGCGCCCCCATCGCCCTCGGCCGGAGAGGCGGCGAGGGATGGGAAAAGCGTCGACCGTGAGACGGAGGTGCGGGCAGGCAAGACGGCGCCTCCGCGCTCTCGAACCAAAGGGCGCACGACGACCGGAAGGGGGGCCGGCGGCGGTCTGACGATGCCACACGCGGTTGCTCCCGGGGAAATGCTGACGATTTTCAAGAGTGGAGGAGCCGAGCTTTATAGCCGGGCGGCCACCCTGGGCATGTTGCAGGACGCGGTCAACACGGGCCGGGCGGAGATGCCGAGGCTCCGCGATCAGGCCGCCCATTCCAAAGATCCGAAGGAGCTGGCCGCGGCCGAGAAGAGCCTCGCCAGGAACGCAGGGTCGGAGAAGCTCCAGCAGGAGGCCCAGGCGGCGGTCGTCGCGAGGCTGGGCCATTCGGGCTTCCTCGCCGGCTTCGGCACCAACGGCGGCGACGAATTCCTCAGCTACATGATGATCGCCGAGAGCCTGGTCGCCAAGGGCGGTGACACGTGGCGGCGCTGGGATTCTCTGATGACCGCGAGGCTCGACCGGATGCAAAACGGCGACGGGAGCTGGTCCGGAATTCATGAGGTCAAGGGCCGCACTTTCTGCACCGCCGCGGCACTCTTGACCTTGATGGCCGACCGCACGCCGATCCCAGTCCCGGCCCGGGCGAAGGCGTCGTCGTTTTCCTCCTCCGGATGAGCTGACGATGGAGGCCCGGATGATCCGCCGAGATCGCCGGATGGCGGCCCTATTGGCGGTCTCGCTGGCGACGGGTCGCGGGTCGTGACCGGGAGTAACGACAAAACGGCGAAGGTCTGGGACGCCACTCCGATCAGCCGGGAGTTTCTGCTCGGGGAACCGGCCCCACCGCCGCGGGCGGTGAAGTGAGCCGGCCTGCGTGTTGACTACGAGATAGGAATTGATCGATAATTTCTGCCCAGAAAGAAGCAGCTGCACCGCGTTGTTCACGGCGCTGGTTTCAGGGCAACGCGGCCGCGCAAGTCGCCTTTCTGTCGGTAAGCGGCTCGCTCGCTCGCCCTGGTCGTAGCGGCAGACGCGCAGTTCGATTGGATTAGGGACGGGTCAGCGTCGTTCCATTCGCCGGCGCGGCATGCAACGAAGCAGCGCCGGCCATATCGAGCGGTTCGCAGCAACCGACACGTGCAAACGCCGGCGACGTGCCCGAGCGCACACGAGCGCTGCCAGTTGGTGTTACGGCGCCTCATGTGGGCGGCGTCGGCCGCGAGGCATCCGGCAATCGCGGGGCGCGAACTGGTGCGCGTCACGTGTGCATGGCATTTCCCCGACCCAGTCCAGAGAATGGTGTACACGCCTCTTAAATCGAAGGGGTTCAGGTCGCTCGAATCGAGATCCGCCGCGCCCCAGGCGGGCGATTGTGTGCGGTTGAGGCGAGACGTTCGGGCGCACTGCAAACGATTGGAGTGGGGAAGACCCTTCGCGGGAGCGAAGGGCGACAATGGGGGAGTTCGCTGATTTGCTGGCAACGAACGAGGCTCGGCGGGTTCGTTCCCTTAACCCTTGTGGGGAAAGGACGTGCGTCGAATGGACAAAACGAATTCGACGCGTGTCATAAGCGGGCGGAAATCTTGGTTTGACGACCATGCTGCGCTGACTGCCAGGCGAGCAGTCCGGTAAGAGAAGCCAGCAGCAACTGCACGGGCAAGAAGCAAGCTGTGTCGCCAGCAAACATGTAAATCTGAGGCAGAGGGCCGGAGGACGCAAACGACCAGACCTTGTAGATCGGGCGAACCCATAGCCTTATGCCGTCGGGCCAGGTCCAGGCCAGGGCGATGAACGCGGCGATCGCAAGGAGCCCGCCGATCTCGAAGCCGATGAGGAAAGGACCCGGACGGACCTTGCGCGACACTGCGATGTAAATGCCGATTATCAGGATGTTGGCCATGGGGATCACGCCGCTGTCGAACGCAGGCGCGTTGCCGAAGCCGAAGGCCGATCGATGTTCGTAGAAGGCGCGCCGGTACCACGCGCTATCGACGGCGAGTAGCGCGACCAAGAGGCAAAGTGATGCGATCGAGAGCTGGCGCGTGCACATGAAATGCTCCCCCCCTTCGGGACGATGAATTTCTGACTGATCGACTTTCACCGCGCTCGCGGGCTGAGCACCGGCGCGCGCTTCCAGAATGAATTCTGTCCTTTAATCGATCTGATCGATGGAACCCGGAAACTTTTTGGAAACCTCCCGGCCGATCGCGCCACGAATCGGAAAAGTCGTCGCATATTGTACACGAGGGAGTGCGCCGCGCACTGGCGTTTTGGAGCCGGCTCATGGCGATATTCGCGTATTGAATGCACACCTAAAGCCCGGAGGAATTGCTCAGTCGACTTGTGCTGCTCAGAAACAGGATTCAGATGCGGCCAGTTTGCACTAATGTACGGATGCTTTACGGACCTCGTAGGATTGCCACTTTTTGCCATTTTTTCGAGGAGCGCGGCGACTGCTCCAGTGGAGCGAACTCTCTGCAAGCTCAATGTTGCTAATCGAATAAGGACAGTCCAAGAGGTTCTTCAGTGATGGAAACAGCTCATGGCACGTGCCACCGAAAATTGCCATTGCGAATCGCCGATGTTGTTCACTATGTTTTTGGCCGTGCTTTTCAGTCCACTCAAAGAGAGATTTGCGCTTCCTTTGGGTGCGCGGACTTCACGGCGCGCAGGGCCCCCTCGGCCGCCTGCGCCGGCACCTCCACCACGAGCGCGGGATGGATGCTAGGCATTCCCTTAACCCTTGTGGGGAAAGGCCGCGCGTCGAATATACAAAACGAAATGGGGCTACAACGCAGGACGGAGGACGGAGGACGGAGGAGGGGCGGCGGAAGGCGACATGCGGATGTCGTCGCGGAGCGCGCCGCGGAGCGGCACGGGGGACGTTCCGACGCGGAGCATCGGAACGAGGGGGCGACGCAGACCGTCGAGGAGGGCGTTCCGTCGCGGAGCAACGGAACGAGCGAAAGGGAGATTCGCGCTTTCTTTGGGTGCGCGGACTTCACGGCGCGCAAGGCCCCCTCGGCCGCCTGCGCCGGCAGCTCCACCACGAGCGCGGGATGGATGCTAGGCATTCCCTTAACCCTTGTGGGGAAAGGCCGCGCGTCGAATATACAAAACGAAATGAGGCTACAACGCAGGACGGAGGACGGAGGACGGAGGAGGGGCGGCGGAAGGCGACATGCGGATGTCGTCGCGGAGCGCGCCGCGGAGCGGCACGGGGGACGTTCCGACGCGGAGCATCGGAACGAGGGGGCGACGCAGACCGTCGAGGAGGGCGTTCCGTCGCGGAGCAACGGAACGAGCGAAAGGGAGATTCGCTCTTTTCTGGGTGCGCGGACTTCCCGGCGCGCAGGCGCCCTTCGCCACAAGCGCGGGACGGATGCTCGGCGTTCCCTTAACCCTTGTGGGGAAAGGCCGCGCGTCGAATATACAAAACGAAATGGGGCTACAACGCAGGACGGAGAACGGAGGTTGGGCGGCGGAAGCCGACACGCGGATGTCATCGCCGAGCGCGCCGCAGAGCGGCATGGGGGAGGTTCCGACGCGGAGCATCGGCACCAGGCAACCGAGCGACATTGCGTTCGAGCTCCTCGCTCGCTTTGCGGCGAGGCGGCCGGGGGACGTTCCGACGCGGAGCATTGGAACGAGGGGACGACGCAGACTGCCGAGGAGAGCGTTCCGTCGCCGACCATCGGAACGAGGGAAGGGTGGCTCAGCGGCAGCTTCGCCCTCCCTCGATGCGAAGCGGAGTCGAAGGCTGCCCGGCCCGGCGGGGGCGAGTGGCGACACTGGTCATTGATCGCGGGGTTGGAAGGAATCGTCAGGCTAAAGCCTAACCTACTTGTGCCGCCGTTCCCTTAGTGCTTATCGCGCAAGGAGCATCGTCGAATCACCAAAACGAAATCCGGACGCCAATCCGTGGTGCGAAGAGAGTGCGGATTGTGAAAATGGATAAAATGAGAAGATTTTATTGCATTGGAGGTCTGGGGTGTGGTATACTGTAGGCTAGGCGGGATTGTGCAGCATGACAGGGGGCGGAACCGTTGGTTGTGGGCACTTTGCTTGCCGGGCCGGGCGCTGTTTGCCGGGCCGCGGGCGCTGATGCACGAATCCTTCCTTCCTCACACAACTTTTGGCGGTGCCCGTGCGAAGGGCGAGCCAAGCCATTGACGTGTGGATTTCGCTCAACATGGGAGCATAGATTCCTTGATATCGCAACGACGCCAGGGCATCGGATCGGCCCATCGAAACAGCGTTTTCCGCATGAGTAACTGCCGCGGTCGTCAGGCGGCGCGAGAATTCGACAGAAAGTGTTGGCCTGGCCCGAGAACGGCGATTTGGAGTGAGACCGATTTTCTCGTGCGGAGTACCAATTCTTACCATTTCGTACCACTCTTTCAAAGCCTCAAGTGCCCCATGCCGACCCGCGTGGCTCAGCGATTCCTCCGACGTGCAAGAATTATTTAACAATTGCGTTGCCGGAATCGCTAGAATTCGATAGGGAATAGAGTGGACGAACCTCAGGAGAGAGCTTGATGGGATTGGAAGGAATGCACGACCGGCTGGGACGCGCGAGGCGGGTGGTTGGCGTTGCGGTCGCCATCGCCGTGGGGGTCGCCTGGGGGATTACCGATGCGGCTCGAGCGGAAGCGCTCGTGGCGGGCGATTCGAACGAAGCTCGGCCGGCTAAATTGCGCCCGACGCCCGCGGCCGTGATGCTGCGTGGACCTGATGCCGTTCAGCAATTGGCGATCGACGGGCTCACTGGCGGAGAAGGGGCTCAGCCGCGAGACGTGACGCGGGGGGCGCACTTCGTCAGCTCGGACGCGCGGGTGGCCAGCGTTGATCAAACAGGTCTGATCACTGCACGCGGCGACGGAACGGCAAAAATCACCGTGGAGCTGGGTGGAATTTCCGCGACCGTTCCGGTGACCGTGAAGGAATTCACGGCGGGCGTGCCGGTCCATTTCGCCAACCAGGTCGTTCCGATCTTTACCAAGCTTGGATGTAATGCGGGCGGATGCCACGGCAAGTCGAGCGGCCAGAACGGATTCCGACTCAGCTTGCTGGGGTTTGAGCCGGCGCTGGACTACGAGACGCTGGTGAAGGAAGCGCGCGGTCGCCGGGTGTTTCCTGCGGCACCGGATGCCAGCCTGCTGCTGGAGAAGGCGACCGCCAGGGCACCCCATGGCGGCGGGAAACGACTTGACCCCGACTCACACGAATATCAACTGATACGGCGATGGATCGCGATCGGGATGCCGTTCGGAAAACCGACGGATCCCAAGGTTGAACGAATTTCAGTTTACCCCGATGCGCGCGTGCTTGGCGCGAAGGCAGCCAGCAGGTCGTGGTGACGGCGACGTATACGGACGGGACGACGGAAGACGTGACGCGGTGGGCCCAGTATCAGTCGAACGAAACCGAGGTTGCCGCGGTGGAGCAGGGGGGGAGAGTGCAGGCTGGTGGGCTCTCGGGCCAGGCTGCGATCATGGCGCGCTATCAGGGGCAGGTCGCCGTGTTCCGAGCGACGGTGCCCACGACAACGGCAGCGGCGGCCCGGGTTGACTTTCCCGTGCAGAACGCAATTGATGCCGCGGCGCTCAAGCAATGGAAAGCGCTCGGCGTGGCGCCTTCATCGCTATGCGGGGATGATGAGTTCATCAGGCGGGCGTCGATCGACATCAATGGGACTTTGCCGACGGCCCAGGAGGTGAAGGCGTTCATGGCGAATGCGGACCCTGCCAAGCGGGCCAAGCTGGTGGACACGCTGCTGGAACGGCCGGAGTATGCGTCGTATTTCGCCATCAAGTGGGCGGACATCCTGCGGAACAAGCGAGAGGGCCGCTCGGATGTTCAATCATCGACGTACAACTTCCACGATTGGATCCGGGAGAGCCTGGCGAAGAACGTGCCGTACGATCAATTCGTGCGCGGGATTCTGGCGGCCAGCGGCAGCTCCGAGACCGCGCCGGCGGTTCAGTGGTATCGCAAGCTACGCGAGACAAGTGCGTTCGTCGACGACACGGCGCAGGTGTTCCTTGGGATGCGTTTGCAGTGCGCCAAGTGCCATCATCATCCTTTCGAAAAATGGAGCCAGCACGACTATTACGGGTTTGCGGCGTTCTTTGCCCGGGTGGGCCGCAAGGCGGACATACGCGCCCAGCGGAACGGGCGCGACGCTGAGGTGGTGTACACGCTGCGGTCGGGAGCGGTCGCACATCCCAAGACGGGCGAGCAGATGGCGCCGAAGGGACTGGGCGCAAGCGTCGTGCAGGTGGCCGCCGGCGACGACCCGCGGCAGAAGCTGGTGGACTGGCTGGCGGATGCCAAGAACCCGTTCTTCGCGCGGGCGCTGGTGAATCGCTACTGGGCGCACTTTTTCGGGCGCGGGATTGTCGAGCCGCCGGACGACATGCGGCTGACGAACCCGCCGTCGAACCCGGAGCTGCTCGACGCGCTGGCCGACAAGTTCGTCAAGAGCGGCTACGATCTCAAGGGTCTGATCCGGGAAATCTGCAACAGCCGGGTTTACGGGCTTTCGAGCTTGCCGAATGAGACCAACGGCAAGGACAAACAGAGCTTCGCGCGGCACTACCCGCGGCGAATGGGTGCCGAGGTGCTGCTCGACGCGATTGCGCAGGTATCGGGCGTGCCGACGCCGTTCGACGGCCTGCCGGCTGGTACGCGTGCGATCGATCTGCCGGATGAGAGCGTCGGGTCAGGATTCCTGGATACGTTCGGCAGGCCCAAGCGCGAGACCTCCTGCGAATGCGAGCGCGTGACCGACGCGAGCTTGAGCCAGAGTTTGATGATGCTCAATTCGAACGAGGTGCAGACCAAGCTCTCGTCAGCCGGAGGCCGGGCCGAGCAGCTCGCGGGCGACCCGCGGCCCGACGAAACGAAGGTCGATGAGCTGTTCTGGGCGGCGCTGCGCGCGGAGCCACCGCGCAGGAAATCGCGAGCGCGACGGCGCATCTCAAGAAGCACGCCGCCACTAAGCGGACGGCGTATGAAGACATCATCTGGGCGCTGATCAACGCGAAGGAGTTTCAGTTTGTTGATTGATCGCCGCGGGTTTTTGAAGGTCGGATCCCTGGGAGCAACCGGGCTCACGCTGGGGAGCTTTTTGCGTGCGCGGGCGTGCGCGGGGACCGGCAACGAACGGACGGCGGCCGGGAAGTCGGTGATCTTGATCTGGCTCGACGGCGGACCGCCGCAACATGAGACTTATGATCCCAAGCCGGATGCGCCCGCCGAATTTCGGGGGCCGCTCAGGGCGATTTCGACGGCCATTTCCGGCGTGCAGGTCTCCGAGCTGTTGCCCGAGCATGCCCGTCTGATGAACAAGATGTCGATCATCCGATCAACTCGGCATCGACCCGGCGGTGAGCTTCATGAACCGCGCAGGGCGGCCGATTTCGATCGGGTCCGACGGCGAGGTGATCCAGGAGCTGCTCGGCTGATACACTCGTGACAGCCGAGGGCCGCCGGCCCAGAATGAACATGTCGCAACGAGAGCCCGCGCCTGGGAGCAGCCGAGCGTACGCTCAAAAGGGGACCACACCATGTCTCAACTCGGAATCGTCACCTACAACATCGCCAAGGATTGGGACCTGCCCACGATCCTCTCGAGGCTCGAGAAGCTCGAATACGAGGGAGTGGAGCTGCGGACGACGCACGCGCACAAAGTCGAGGTGAATCTCTCGAAACGAGAGCGGGAAGAGGTGCGGAAGCGATTCGAAGACTCGCCCGTGCAGCTTGCCGGGCTGGGCAGCGCGTTCGAGTTTCATGCGGCCGACCGTGGGGTAGTGCGAAAGAACATCGACGCGACCAAGGAATACGTGCGGCTGGCGCACGACGTGGGAGCCCCCGGGGTGAAGGTCCGGCCCAACGGCGTGCCCAAGGGGGGCGACCTCGACGCCACGCTGCGGCAGATCGGGGCCGCGCTTCACGAAATCGGTGAAGACGCCGCGGACTTTGGAGTCGCGATCCGTGTGGAAGTGCACGGCAGCGTCACTTCGGAGGTGCCGAACTTTGCCAAAATCATGGAATACGCAAATCATCCCAATGTTTACACGTGCTGGAATTCTAACCCGTCTGATGTCAAAGCCGGGTCGATCAAGGAGAACTTTGCGCTCGTGGCCCCCAAGATTCACGAAGTGCATTTGCGAGACTTGACCGACGAGGCGTACCCCTGGCGCGAGCTGTTTGCCCTTTTGCAAGCGCAGAAGTATGAAGGCTTCACGTTCGCCGAGATTCCGGAGAGCAGCGATGCGGATCGCGTGCTGCGGTATTTCCGCAGTCTGTGGCTGGCCTATCAGCCGCGGCCGGCGTCATAACAGGTCTTCGAAGTCGGCCTTCTCGTCGTCGGGGAGTGACCAGTTTTGATCCAGAATGATTCGCGCGTCGGCGGCCCTGTCGGCGGGCACTTGCAGACGCACGCCCCGGGTAGCAGCCAGGTACATGCCGGCGGTTCCCATCCGCTCGCCATCGAGAAAGGTGGGGATGCCTTCGGCCTCGAGCCGACCTCGAAGGATGGCCGCCGTCGCGCTATTGGGAAAGACGGCCGCGGTGACCCAGGGCACATATTCCCGCTCCTGGGAGGACTCATCAGCGGCTGGCGTTTTTTCCAGCTCAAGATCGTGCTTGGGACAGAGCTCACCGGGGATCAAGGACCAGTGTCGTTCGCAGACGGAGCAGTAGCCCTTGTTGCGCAGGGATTCGCCGCATTCCGGACAGGTTGGCTGTACAAGGTCATGGAACTCGTCGAGCCCGCAGGCTGGGCAAAACCAGTGGCCAGGCAGAGCAGGCGATTGTTTCTTCTTTCCGAACATGAATCGTGGTTCTTTCCCGGGAACACCCGCTATTTTTCAAGGAATCCGGTCAACCACTCGATCAGGCGCTCGCGGATCACCACCTCATCGACGACCTCGCCTTCGTCGTCGACCAGGTCGCTCGGATCGACAGCGTCGGTGCTATTTTCGGGAGGCTGGTCCAGGAGGCCGATTTTCACGAGATGGCGATGAAATTCCTGCTTGGTGAGTTTCTTGCCCGGCGCGCCAGTCGGAGCGCTTCGATCGAGCTCAACAACATCTGTGTCGATTGCGCGGCGGAGGCGGATGAGAGAATCGGAAATGACGTCATCGACACCGACGTACCGGCCGGTGCTGATCGCGTCGCGAACGAGGCGCTCGAGGTTTTCCGTAAGGTGAACGGTCATCATGGAGTTTGTCCCCCTCACTGGATGTTACCGCATTTTTCCGAAGTCTCGCCAGAGTCAGGCCGGATTGAGATTTCATTGCGAGAGACGAAACTGATGGACGACCGATGCCGGATAGAGCGGCATACGATATGCTCAGCGTCGAATCGGGGTATCGGGCGCGGTGGCAATTGGTGCGCGAAGAAGCGCGCGATCCTGGTTATTGCGCCAGGCCAGCTCGAGCAAGTGAATGGAACCCGAGCGGGTCGAGACGGCGAGCAGGCCGCGTTCGGGCGAATAAGCGAGCCCGGTGGGGCGTGTCTTGCCGAGGTTGAGGGGGCCGGTGAGCGGGAGGCGGCCGAGCGGGCGGAACGGCGCGTTCTGCACGAGCTCGATCACGGAATCGCGGTGGCGAGCGGAGACGACAAAATCGGGGCTTGGGATCGATTCGGCGGCGGCGTTCGAAGAGCCGTGCCGTCGCTTGAGCGGAGAGGGGATGGCGATCGCCTCGGACGGCGAAGCGACTGGCATCATGATCCAGTCGGAATCCGGCGAAGGGGAGACGTAGGGAACTTCGGCGGTGGAAGGCCGCGTTCTGCCGACCAAGTGGGGGCTTTCGGGCACGGAGATGTCGAACCCTACGATCTGGTTGGTCTTGGACAGGAGCACGGCGGCGAATCGTCCCGAGGCCGAGAGAGCGAGACGGGCCGGATCGTCGCGGCGGTCGAACTCGACGCGACGCCGGACGCGGCCGGACCCGGCGGCGAGGTCGAGCTCGAACGTCTCGAGGGCCGGCATCGGCTTCTTCGGGTCGCCCTCGGCCTGACCCGAGCTGATGACGAAGAGGTGCCGGCCGTCGATCGAAACCGCCAGATCGTCAGGATAGAAACCAGCCGGGTTGCGAGATCCGCGGTGATTTCCGTCGAGATCGAACACTTCCCACCAGCCGGGCTCGATGTGGCGATCGTCGCCGTGCGGACGCTCGAGCACGATGAAGTGATCGCCGGAGGTGACGATAGCGACCGGGCGGCCCTCAAGCTGAACATCCCGCGTGAGCGCGAGTGTCGCATCGAGCTTGACGTCGTAAATAACCAGGCGATCATATCTCGGGCAGATTGCCGCGAGCCGATTTCCTCCCCTGGCGAACACGACGCGATCGACGCGCTGCTGGCCGGTGGCGGTGCGATCGGTTTCGCGCAGGTTCCAGGGGCCGGCGGTAGTCTCGAGCCTGCGGTTCATCTGGCGGTAGGCCCAGACGCCGCCAAGGGCCGCTGCGCCAGCAAGACGAGCGCGGCGACCAGAAAAGACCGAGATCTTGCCGCAGCCGGCCTGGCTGCCCGCTTTGGGGCCGCGACCAAAGGAGACGCGTCGTTCGGTGCCGGCCCAGATGCGGGCCAGATTGCTGCGATGCCGGACGAAGAGCAGGATCAACACGGCGATCGAGAATAAGGTCATGGCAATGTGGTTCCGATTCCAGGGAAGCGGCTGACGCATGAAATGGCGCGGCCGCGAAGACCACTCCTGCGAGAAGCGATGATAGCGAGACATAACGACATAACAATCAGGAAAATGACGAATGCCAATGCAGCGATACCGCATGAGCAGTGGGATCGAGGGCGAGTACTCCGCCCAAGCTGGTCGCCACACCCTTGCCGCCGCGTGAATCGGAGATAGATCGGAAAGGTATGGCCCAGGATGGCAGCGGAGGCCAGGAGCACCGGCAGATCGACGGGGCAGGAGCCGGTCTGCCATTTGAGCAACCAGGGAAAACCGATCGTTGGAAGATAACCCTTCAAGAGATCGAGCAAGAGTGTCAGCAGAAAATAACGAAACCCGAGTGTGCGGCCGACATTGGTCGCGCCCAGATTGCCCGAGCCCACGGTGCGGATATCGATGCCGCGCACCGGCGTATGCGATCAGGTAGCCGAACGGAATCGAGCCGGCCAGGTATGCGGCGCGCGACGGCCAGCCGGAGAAAGGGCGAACGAGCTGTTGGCGAAGAGATTCACTGGTCGCGCCCGATCTTCATTTTTTTGACCGTGGGGCTGCTCAGAAACGCGCTGCGGCGGGACTCGAAGATTTCGTTGGCGGTGGCGTAGTCGTCGTGGCGGCCGATGTCGAGCCAGTAGCATTCCTGGCGGTAGCAGTGGATATCGTGACCGGCGTGCCGCATCGATTCGAGCAGGTCGGGCATCGGCAGCGGGCGGCCCGGAGTCAGGAAGTTCCACGCCACGGGGTCGAGGATGTAGACGCCCATGCTCACCTCGAACGAATATTGCGGCTTCTCCTGATATCCCGTCAAGATGTGGGGATCGTCGCCGAAGAGCAGGACGCCGAAGTCGACCTTCACCTCGCGGGGATAGGAAGCGATCGTCGCGGCCGCGCTGCGGCTGGGAGTGGAAGGCATACATCTCGGCGTAGTCGAGGGTGGTGAGGATGTCGCCGTTGATCACCAGCACGGGCTCGCGAGGGCGTTCCAGCAGAGTCAGGCCGCCGGCCGTTCCCAGCGGGGCGGGCTCACGGCAATACGAGAGCCTGGTGCCGAACTTGCGACCGTCGCCGCAGAACGCTTCGACCAGCTCGGTCAAGTAGCCGGTGATGATGGTGACGTCGTGAAAACCGAAGCGCCCGAGCTGGCGCAGCACGACCTCGATGATCGGCATCGGGTCGGCTTCGCCCAGCGGCATGAGTGGCTTGGGAAGTACATGCGTGTAAGGGCGCAGCCGCGTCCCTTTACCACCGGCCAGCAACACCGCTTGCATCGCTCTGCACTCCTTGCATATGCGGCAGACTGTTATCCCTATGTGTTTATTCCGAGCGCCACGATCGGCGCGGCCGAGCAAAATGAGGCGTGTTCTTGTGGGCTTTCTGGGCCCGCGAGTGAGGCAGGCGGCGCGATCTGGCCGCGGCGACTTCCTCGAAGACCGCGATCAGCCGCGCGACGTGCAGGTCGAGCGTCTGGTAGCGCCCGAGCGCTTGCGCCTTCGCCGACATCGCGCGCCGGGCCGTGTCGTCGGTCATGTGATCCAGGGCTGCAATCAGCTCGTCGCGCGCGTCAGGCGAGCTGATGACATGGCCTTCACGTCCGTTCTCGAGAAGCTCGCCCGCACCATTGGACTGTGGTGGTGATCACGGGAAGTCCGCAAGCCAGGGCTTCCATCACGACGAGCGAGCACGGGTCGTAATAGGTGGGCTGAACGAAGAAGTCACTGGACCAGAAACAATCTTCAACGTTGCGGATAGAAACCCAGGAAATGAACCGTTTCACCCAGACCAAGCCTGCGGGCCAGGCGGCCGAATGAGACCGAATCACCACCGCCGCAAACCAGCAGATGGATCGGCCGCGCCGCATGGTTCTGGCGGCGCCTCAGGGCGAGCGCCTCCAGCAGCGGACCCAGACCCTTGAGGGCGAAATTGTGGCCGGCGAAAAGACCGACCAGTTGCCCGGGCTCGAGCCCAAGCCGGTTGCGAAAGGCGCAGCGGAGTGCGCCGGGCTGCGAGACCTGCAGCCGTGCAGGATCGATGGCATTGGGCACGACATAGATTCGGTGCAGCGGAACGCGGTGGAACTGTTCCAGATGCCGTTTCACCATGTCGCTGACTGCGATGACTCGCGGCTGCCGCGCCGGGTTGTACTGTCGCTGCTCGATCAGCCGGTGCACCCAGTAGCTCAGGTTTGACTTCTTGGCGGCGAGGTAGAGCGGTCGAAACAGCGGGGAGAACCGCCGTGCGTTGGCGGCAAGACTGCCTCCGTGGACGCCACCTTGCGGGATGATCACATCGTGGAACCAGGTGTTGACGAAGCCGATCGAACAATCGTAGCTGGCATGGGCGAGCGCTCGTTCGGAGTTCCGGGCAAAGCTCAAAAGCCGTTCCAGACGCGTGTGTCCGCTCGCTGCGACTGGGATTGTGTTCACCTGGGGGGCCAGCGCGCCGTGGGCCCAGCTTTCGGCGTAAAGGTCGACTCGGTGCCCGGAGAGGACCAGGTGACGGCAGAGGTCGGCGACATAGGTCTCGGCGCCGCCCCGTGCCGGGTCGACTCGCTGAAAGTTCAGGGCCAAGTGCATGTTGAGCCTCTTTCTGTCGATTGCGGCATGCCGTGATCCGCCACTCTCCCATCATCGACTTATCGCGATCTGGCGGATCGGGCTGAAGCAAATCGCCGTCGCGTCCGTTTCGGCTTTACCGCCGTTTGCGATTATGCTCCCGATAACGCGCAGTTCTGAACCGGACGATCCACGCATCGAGCTCAGGGCGTTTGATGCCGGCGAGCCGGCGGTAACATTTCCAGAACCGAGCGCAGTCGCGCGGGGTGATGCCGGCGACTCCATCGGTAGAGTAGAGCAACTGGGCGAGGTCTTTCCAGCGCCACCAGTCAGCGAGGTGTCGGTGCTGCTTGAGCCGGTGCAAATCGATCAGGGTGAGCGCGGGCGGGCCCGTCGTCGGATCATCGCGGCCCGGATCGAGAAAGAAATGGCAGAGATAGAGGTCTTTATGGAACACGCAGGCGCGGTGGAGGGTTGCGACGATCCTCGCCATTTCGATGACAACACGTCGCTTGAGAAGAGCGAAGCCGGAGCGATCGAGCCGGCCGGCGAGCTGCGGCAACAACTCGTTGAGGGCGGTCGATCCGGTCAACTCGGCGAGCATGAGGAAGCTCTGCAATCGGGCGCCCGGGCCGATGCACTCGCCGGTGGCGACGACATCGGGGACGTTGATCCCGAGGTTTCGCACCCGCTCGAGGTGCTGCCACTCCGCCGCGGCGGGCGAATGGCGGCCCGCGGGGAGCACGAGCGCAGCCAATCGGGCCGGCCAGGGCACGTGATAGTGCCGCTTCAAATAGACCGGCAGGGGGTGCTCGGATCCGTGCAGGACGACCCGCGCCGTCGAGCGCCCTTGCTTGGAGTGAAAGCGATCGCGGCTCTCGATGTTCATGACACTCGCAGCAAGATTGGCGGGCAGGTGCGCGCGGTAGTTCTCGTTGATCCAGGTCCAGCTCACCCCGTGAAGCCATCGTGCTTTGAGCGAGCCGTAACTCACGGAGTCAGTCCTTCCCAGGTGCGTGGCCGATGATAGCGATAAAGTCGAACGGCGGGAGTGGAATCGCCCGGGAAGGCCGGAAAATCCACGACGGGAGTAGCCGCAAAGGTAAGCAAGCTTTTCAGCGTCTTTGCGCGTGGGCTTCGTGCCTGGAGCTCATCGAGACCGACGACGATGTATGCGAGGTGCGAGTCGGTGAGCGCCTGGCTAACGTGCCAGTAGTCGTATCCCGCGTGACCGGATACGAATTTGGCCCAACCGCGAGTATCGAGCACCAGCTCGCTTGCCTCGGCGTGCTCTGCGAGCCAGCGGCCTGCCGCCCAGTGGCCCGACCGGCTCAGGTGATTCAGATGACTGGGCTGCATCTGCACCACGATCGATGCCGCGACGGTCACCGCCGCCGCCAGAACCGCCGCGGTGCGTCGTGCGGAGGAGTCCCAGTGCAGCTTGAGTGCAATGCCTCGCGCGCAGACGAAGCTACCGGCAGCGGCCCAGGGAAGCGACACATAAACAAGGGGCATGATATGGCGGCCGGACAGATACCCGAGCAACACGCTATGGCGCACGAGTACAACTACGTACACAACTGCGTATATAAGGAAAAGCTGTCGCTCGATCGCACTCGAGTCATCCGGGTCGCGATCGAGGCACTTGGCACGGACGAACCGCTGCCGTGCCAGGCCCCAGACGGTCATGACTGCGAAGAGCCAGCAAAGTTCTTCCCACCATTTGCCGACGATCCGGCCGATGGCGTTGGCGACTCCGTGGATCGGGATGCGCTCGCCCTCTTCCTTGGGAGAGAAGTCCCAGCGTGGGTCATCCAGCCCGTGCGGACGCTGTTGAGGCGATCGGCGCATCGTGTGGATTTTGGGACCGAGCCCCACCGCGAGACGCAACGGGAGCTTTTCAGAGATTTCCCCTTTCACCATGGCGTACGAGCCGATCACGCTGAACGCGCAGGCGAGAGAGACGAGGAGCGCGGGCAAGCGGTACAGGGCACGCGGACGAGGCGTGCGCACGAAGTTCACGAACCAGGTGAACGCGACCACGGCGGGGACGAGGATGACTTCCGGGCGCGCGAGATATCCAAGAGCCTGCCACGAGGCCCGAAGCCGCCGCGAGTCGCCAATCACACCTGCGAAGTGCCTTTGCCGCCAGCCAGAGCGCGGCGAAGGTGCACATGAGTCCCAGGCTATCGCTGAGCGTATCGTGGCCCAGCTCGGCTGCGCGGGGCAGCAAGACCGCGAGAGCGGCCGCCATGCAGGCGATGCGCCTGTCGAAGAGCATCAGGGTGATGCCATAGACTGGCAGAATGAGGGCGACGGAGGCGAGGACCGCCACGATCTGCGCGGCTGTCCGCCATGCCGCGGGGCCAGGGCTGGTGAACCAGGTGACCATCGGCTCGACGGCTGCGATGAGCGCCGGGTAGAGAGGATGGGCATCCGACCCGCGAATCACGTCAGCCCAGGGATGGGTCTGGAACTCGCGGGCGATTCGGATGAACTTGAGGCCGTCCTGCGCGGGCAGCAAGGTTTGCGAAATGGCGATCCCGTGAACAAGCACGGCAAAGAGGACGACCGCGTGCAAACTACGGCGGCCGGCCATCGCGATCCTCCGTGACGAGAAATGAGCGCGCAGCCGATTCCTTCGGCGCTGGGTCGCATTATAGAAAGCCAACCCGTTCGGTCAAGCTCAAGCGAGCGTTCGTGAACCGAATCTGGACGAATATCCACTCATGAAGTGTGAATAGCGGAATCTGTCGTTTCGTGCTATGTTTCCGGGCACTCTGGAGACAACAGGCCCGTCGCGGAGGACCTGATATGATCCGATCGTGCGCCGCCCGATTCGATGCCAACCGCCGATTGTTGCAGAATGGCATAGCGAGCGAGTCGGCACGGGTGAACTTTGGATCATGGTCGAGGCGAACGCTCGCGGCGATCGCGGCGATCGTGGCCACTGCCGCAGCCTCCGTTCTAGCGGTTGATGCGGCCACGGACCCCCAGAATCACAGGGATGGCATCGCGTCAATCCAGGGTGCCCCGGGCCAAATTGACGGCGAAGGCGAGCGAAAGCTACTCGGCGATCTCGCGGCTGCGCGAGATGCCTTTTCCGTACATCACGACGCTCCTGTGTTCACTCGAGATCTCGCGGCGGCTTTCCGCCGCTCTGGGATTGACCTCGACAAGGTTGATCCGAAGGTGGCAGGCGACAGGCTGGGCAACCGGGCATCGACCGCTCTGATCGCGTCGGAGATCGACAGTTGGAGCTTTATGCGCCGGATCCGGTTGGAGCGTCTCGATTGCCGCCCTTTGGCGAACGTGGCCCGGGCGATCGATCCCGACCCGTGGCGCAACTCCGTGCGGGATCAAATTGACCGCAGGGAGGCCGACGCAATCTCCGTATTGCGGAGATGCGCTTCGGACACCGGGGAACTGGAAAAACAACCCGTGCAGAGCCTGCTATTGCTCGCCCTGATGCTTGACGACGTGGGTGACGGACGTAACGCGGCTTCTGTGGTGCGCGTCGCAGCGCGAAGGTATCCCGAGAACTACTGGGTCTGGGATCTGCTTGGTCGGTTAGCCCAAACCGGCGCGCAGCGCCTGATCCAAATGAGGCCGCCAACGCTTTCACCAAGGCCATGGGATTGCAGCCACGCAGCTTCCACGCCCACGCCGGGCTCGGCGAGGCGTTTGAATCGCAAAAGAGGATCGAGGAAGCGATCACCGAGTACCGCGAAACGATTCGGCTCAACCCGACCTTCATCGAAGTCTACAGCAAGCTTGCTGAATTACTCGTCGAAAGGAATCACGTGGACGAAGCGATCGCGGCGCTGCGTGCGTGTATCCGTTTGAATCCGGGGCACGCCGCGCTGCACAGCGGTCTCGGCGCGGCCCTGGTGATTCGGGGAGACCTCCATCAGGGGATTGAGGAGTGTCGCGAGGCGATTCGACTCGACCCGAACTATGTTTTTGCCTATTTGAATCTTGGTGGGGGGTTCTCGCGTCAGCGCAAAACCGACGCGGCGCTCGCCGCGCTTCGCGACGCACTCCGGCTCGCTCCGACAATCGCCGAGGTGCATCTCTCCTTGGGCAGGGAACTCGCGGTGCTCAAGAGGGGTGAAGAAGCGGCCAGCTCGTTTCGCCGGGCCATCAAGCTCAACCCGAAACTACCCGACGTGCACTCGGAACTAGGCATGGCATTACGCCAAGCTGGGAAGCTCGAGGAAGCTCTCGGTGCCCTTCGCGAGGCCACACGGCGCAATCCCGACGACGACCAAGCGCATTATCGCCTTGGTGTGGTGTTGTGCGAGCTTAAACAGCTCAATGAAGCGATCGTCGAATACCGAATCGCGATCCGAATCAAATCCGATGTTGCCTGGTACCACTACCGCCTCGCGAGTGCGCTCGATGCCCTGGGAAAGCGCGACGACGCGATCGTAGAGTACAAAGCGGCAATTCGAATCAATCCGGACACCCTCGAAGCGCAATTGAGGTTGGGCGACGCCCTCGTGCGAAGAGGCAAGCTTGATGGAGCAATCGACGCTTACCGTCAGGCGATCCGGCTCAAGCCAGACCTTGCATCGGTCCTGTGCCGCCTCGGCTATGCCCTCGTCACCGCGAGACGAGCTGCGGGAGCGATTGATGCGATCCGGAGCGCGATCGCACAGGACCGCAGGCTGGCCACGGCGCACGCGAAGCTGGCCGGCGTCCTCCGCGAGAAAGGCGATCTCAAGGAGAGCGCTGCCGAGTTTCGAGCGGCCATCCGGATCAATCATCCTGAGGTGCTGGGGCAACCGGATCTTTCTCGTGCAAATCGCGGGAAGTACCAGCTCGAAGACGCATTTGGCGAGTGCCGCGAGGCGATCCAGCTCAAGCCTGAAGCAGCGGGCGACCATGAGATCTTTGCGATCACGCTGATTGCGAATGGCGAGATCGGCGGCGCCGTCACAGAGCTTTGGGAGGCGGTTCGGACCGATCCCCGGAATGCCCGGCTGCAGGCTTGTCTGGGCGCGGCACTTCTTGTACTTGACGAACGCGAGCGGGCCAAGACTGCACTTGAACAGGCGATCTCGCTCGACACCCGTCGGGCTGACGCGCGCGTGAACCTCGCTTCGATTCAGGCGGAGGAAGGGAGCTTTGCCGACGCTGCCGCCAATCTGCGGGAAGCGATCCGGCTCAAGCCGGACAGCGGAATCGCCCACCAGACTCTCGGCGACCTCTTGTCCAAGCAGAATGAGATCGATGCCGCAATCGCCGAGTATCGCCAGGCGATTCGGGTCAGACGGGGTTCAGCCGATGCGCACCGAGGGCTCGCCGCCGCACTAGATCGCCAGCAAAGATTCGACGAGGCCATTCTCGAATTTCGTGCGGCAATCGCCATCGAGCCCGACGACATTCGGTCACGACTGAATCTTGGCATCGCGCTCGCGGCGCAAATGAGACTCGACGAATCTGCTCGCGTCTACAAAGAGGCGATCCACATCAGGCCGGATTTCGCAGCCGCCCACTTGAATCTGGGAATCGCGCTCGCGAGACAAGGTAGAATCGACCAAGCAGCGGAGGCTTATCGGGACGCGAAGCTGCTGAAGCCTGAGCTGATCATCTCGCCCGGCGACACCGCGATTGAGCCAAACGAGATCAAGCCGCTCGGGCCCGCCATCGCTGAATATCGTGCGGCGCGAGGTCCAGAGCCGGGATCGGCGGAAACGGTGATGAACCTTGGTATCGCGTATCTACACCTGTCGATGCTGGATGAGGCAGTCGCTGCACTCGGCGAAGCGATCCGGCTCAAGCCAAGTCTTGCTGAGGCCCACTGGAACCTGGGGCGGGCTCTCTGGAAGCAGGGCTGGCGCGACGGAGCGATCAAGGAGTTTCGCGTGGCCACGCAGATCAAGCCGCGGGACTCTGCAGCCCAGAAGAGCTTGAGCGAAGCCCTGGTGGGTGCGGGTGAGATCGAACAGGCACCCGAGGGGTACTTGGAAGCAACGCGCCGGCAACCGGGCCCGACACGCACCATCAGCGATTTCAAATTTGCGTTCGACGAATTGGCGTTTCCGACCAAAGAGGGGAGTGGGGTAGAGCCTATCGCGGGTCTAGACTTGCCCAGGCCTGGGTCGCTTACGGACCCCGCGGCGAAGACGGCGGCGTTTGCCGCCGCTAGCAACCCGCTTGCGCAGGAACCAACGACTACCGTCGGCTTTTACAAACGTGGGGTAATGTATTCACGCAGTAGAATATACGACCTGGCGACCGCTGACTTTGATCACGTGATCCGATTCGACGATCGGTTCGCTCGCGCCTACACCGGCCGCGGTTACGCCTGGTCGCAAAAACAGGCATACGACAAAGCGATCGCGGATTACACTGAAGCCATCCGGCTGGATCGGAGGGATTTCAGCGCTCTCAATGGTCGTGCCTGGATCTGGTCGACTTGCCCAAACCGACGATACCGCAATGGCAAGAAGTCCGTCGAATCAGCCGCCAGAGCGTGTGAGCTAACCCTATGGAAGGACGCCTATCTGGTCGACACCCTCGCCGCGTCGTACGCGGAGATGGGCGATTTTGAGGCCGCGGTCAAGAAGCAATTGGAGGCGATCGAGCTGCTCGCCGACGAAAGTAAGAAAGGTGAGTTCCACGCGCGACTGGCGCTCTACCAGCAAAAGAAGCCCTATCGCCAGACTGCGCCGGAGTGATCGACCGAAATCCTGGTGACACATGGGCTCGTATTGGACCCAGATTGGGCATTGGACGAGCACGGAGGAAATTGCATGTCTGCCAGCGCCTTCACTCGCTATTCCCGAGCCGAAACGATTCCTGACGCCACCGCCGCGCCAGGCAGTGAAGAGCGACTGTTTCGTCGGTTGCTCATCGGCGGTGTCGCTTCATGGATTCTGGGAGTAACGATGACCACAGGGAATCCTTGCGTCGGTCTGGCAGCGGGCGTGCCCGACGAGCCTCCAGGTCGCAAGGCGAGTACACTTCAATCGCCCAACGATGTCAGCGGCCTCGACGGCGATGCCGAATTGAAACTGATGGCCGATCTGGCAGCGGCATTTGACGCGTATGCCGATCACTTCGACCCAGGCGAGCTCGACCGAGAGCTTGCCGCGGCGTTTCGACGTTATCGTCTCGACCTCGACCGCGTCGACCCGAAGATTGCTGGGGAGCAACTCGGCCGCCGGGCATCTACGCGCGCTCTTGCTTCCGAACTTGACCGATGGTGCCACATTCGTCGAACGCGATTGCATGACTCGAGCTGGCGCCGACTGACCGACGTTGCGCGCGCGGCGGATCCCGACCCGTGGCGCAACGCGCTTCGCGATCAATATGACCGTGCACCGGCGGACGCGCTGCCAGCACTGCAAACGCTGGCGGCAAACGCTCGGGCACTGGAAACGCAGCCCGCAGCGAGCTTGATCGTGCTTGCACTCTTGATCGACGATGCCGGCGATCAATCCGGAGCAGCGTCAGTCCTGTGTGTCGCTTCCAGGCGATTCGCAAGTAACTTCTGGGTGTGGTTCGAGCTGGGAAGAATCTACGGTTCGAGAGCAGAAAATCCCAACGCTCCACAGGCGGCCCAGTCGTTTGCCAGAGCCGTCGCGTTGCGACCTCGAAGTGTTGCAGCGCATACGAACCTGGGAAGCGCCTTGGCGAACGAAGGCAAAATGGACGAGGCGACTGTCGTATTTCTTGAAGCAGACCGGCTCAAGAAGGACTCGAACGTTCAATTGACAGATACGAAGCAATTGGACCAAGCCTTGACCGTGGTCGAAACCAGGCAAGGGCACGAGCCAGCACATTCGTTTGATCAGTCCGAATCGGTCCTAACCACGCCCGAAAAGGAAGCGCTTGCCGAGGTTTTCTCTCCGGTAACCAAATCGGCGCCGATCTGCGCCTCAGACTGCCGCGGGGCTTTACAACCGCGGAATCAAGTACGCTCACGAAAGAGAATACAGCAAGGCGATCTCCGACTTCGACAAATTGATCAAACTCGACCCGAAGTTCGCCAGCGCCTACCTCGTCCGCGGCGAAATCTGGCTCATGAGGAAAGAATTCGATCGTGCGATTACAGACTACGACGAAGCTCTGCGGCTGGACCGTCAGAGCAGCGCATACCGAGGTCGAGGTTTTGCGTGGCTTGGCAAAAGGAATCTCGCGGCGGCGATCGACGATTTCAATGAGGCGATCCGAATGGCGCCGGAAGACGCGAGATCCTACTATGGACGTGGATTTGCCTTGTCCGCGAAGAGAGAATTTGAGAAAGCCAAGGTCGACTTCGATGATGCGATCCGGTGCGACCCGTTGTTCGCTGCGGCCTACGTTGCTCGCGGACACGCCTGGACCAGCCAGAAGGAGTTTCACAAGGCAATTGCCGACTTCGACGATGCAGCGCGGCTCGAGCCTGGTGGAGCAAGCGCTTTTACCGGCCGCGGCTACGTTTGGGCCCAGAAGCGAAACTATGAGAAAGCGCTCGCTGATTACGAGATGGCCATCCGGCTCGACCCGGACGATGCCGGTGCCTTGAACGGCCGCGCGTGGCTCTGGTCGACGTGCCCTGACGGGCAGTATCGCGACGGCAAGAAAGCCCGCGACACAGCCCAGAAGGCGTGTGAACTGACAGCCTGGAACGATGCAATGATTCTCGACACACTCGCCGCAGCAAGCGCGGAGACAGGTGACTTCAACTCAGCGGTCAAGTGGCAGACCAAAGCGATCGAGGTTCTTACGGACAACTTAGAGAGAGACGAATTCCTCGCGCGTCTCGTTCTGTATCAACAGGAGAAGCCGTTCCGGCAGTCGGCAACGGATTGATCCGGCGCGACGATCAATGAGAAAACGCCGCGTCTGACGAAGGCCTTGGCTTGCACAACGGGACGATTTCGGGGCTTTCATTCACCGTGGGTCTCGTTCAAACGCGGCGGCTGGAAGCAGTGCCGACCGATCGGAACTTTCTTGTAGCGGAAGGTTTCGAATGCTGTTACTTTTCAATGCAGGAATCACCGGAGAACCTGCACCTGGCACGGAGGACCTCACATGCCCCGCACAGTGGCCGCTGTGTTCACATCTTCATTTCAGCCTTGTTGGTGGGTGGCCAGCATCGTCGCTGCGGGGGCTCTCACTCCCCCGCCGTGGGTCGAGTCGCGAGGCGTCGCTCCGACGGATGCTTCACATTCCAGAGAAGCCAATCGTACCGCCGACGATGACGAGCGGTTGTTGTTGGCTGACCTCGGGAGGGTGCAGCACGCGGCCACCGAAGATTTGAATCCAGCGCGATTCGACCGCGACATGGGCGCGGCATTTCTTGCGTACGGATTGGATCTCGACCGGGTCGAAACCAAGGTGGCGGCAGCGAAGCTGGCGGCTACGCGGTCGACGATCGAGGTCGTTGCGGCGATCGACGACTGGTGTAATGTGCGGCGGCGCGAGCTCGGGGCGCAGTCGTGGCGGCGGCTGAGGGAGGTGGCTCGCGCGGTCGACGCGGATCCCTGGCGAAATGCGATTCGGGATCAGTTCGACCGACCGTCAGCCGAAACAATCACTTCGCTGCGAGCTCGTGCAGCCGAAGTCGAGGCGATGAACACGCAGCCTGCCCGAAGCCTCGTGCTGCTGGTTCGAATGCTCTGGGATGCCGGGGAGCCGGCAACGTCCATGCCCGTTCTCAACATCGCAGAGCGCCGGTTTCCAGATGATTTTTGGGTCTGCATCGAGCAGGGAAACCTGAACATGGTGGACGCGCCCCTTGCGGACCCCGTCGAGGCGGCACGTTACTTTTCGCGTGCGATCGCCTTGCGTCCTCTGAGCCGCGCTGCGCCACGAGAACCTTGCCAATGCCTTGGTCGACCAGAAGAAGTACGATGACGCAATAACGGAGTTCCGCGTCGCGATCAAGCTGAACCCCGACGATCCAGATACGTACCTCGACCTTGGCGAAGCCTTGCTCTTGCAGGGACGGACTGCCGAGGCGATCGCGACGCTGGAGCTTGCGATCAAAATCAGGCCTGGCTCCCACGATGCCCACTTCTCTCTCGGCGTTGCTCTGGCCAGCCAGGGACGCAAGGACGAAGCCGTCGCGGCATTTCGAGAGGCGATTCGGCTCAATCCCGTCCTCATTGACGCGCCAGACAACATACCCATCGATCGTGGCAAAGACGAGGCTCTGGCCGCGTTTCGCGCAGCGATCCACAATCTTCCGCGGCCGATTGCGGCCAGGCCAGGCGTCGTGGTCAAAATCGCCAACGAAGAGAAGCAGCACCCGACCCTCGAAGCAGGAAATGAATCCTCGCGGACCAACCCTCGAATCGCTGGTCACATCGACCAGGGATGTGCTTGGATCGCCCAGAAAGAATTCGGCAAGGCGCTCGCCGAATTCAATGAAGCGATTCGACTCGAGCCTGGGTGTCCTGATGCATACATTCATCGAGCATTCGCGTTGTCCAACAAGCGGGAATACAACAAGGCAATCGCCGACTACGACAAGGCAGTCATGCTCGAGCCGCGGAACGCCGCAGCGTATAACGATCGTGCGTGGCTGCGGGCAACCTGCCCTGTCGCAGAATTTCGTGACGCGAACAAGGCGCTCGAATCCGCGATCAGGGCTTGTGCGCTCTCCGGATGGAGAAACGCGCATTCCCTCGGCACGCTTGCCGCCTCCTACGCCGAGGCACGCGACTTCGCTTCGGCCGTGAAGTGCCAGATCAAGGCAATTGGATTGCTCGGCGCCGAAAACGAGCGAGAGGCCTTCGGCGAGCGTCTCGAGCTCTACCGCCGCCAAACGGCGTACCGCCAGACGCCCCCCAAATAGGTCCCGGAGACCGCGGCGGAGATGCCGATTATTCGCCAGCGCCCAAGTGCGCGGCTTTGTGATTTCCACGTTCAAGCTGCCGTGATTCTGCCCGACTGATGCAGCGGCCGGCGTTCGTTCGCGGCGCGCCAGAGATCCAAGAGACTCTCCTCCCAGGAAACTTGCGGATGCCAACCCGTGTGTGTGATGATCCGATTGATATCTGCACGCGAGTCCACTGGGCCGCTTCGGTCACGGCGTACCAGATCAATGCGGAGTCGAACCGAACGGCCGCTCAACTTGATGAGCCGGTCTAGCCCGTCGCCCACCCGCTGGGACTTGCCGGTGCCGACATTGTAGACCATGCCCGCCTGCGCCCGTGTGGCGAGAGCCACCATCGCCCGGGCGACGTCTCGAACGTCGATGAAATCGCGCCGACTGTCCAGATCGCCAACGGTCAGTTCGAGCGGGTCATGCTCGGCTTCGATGAGCCGGCTGGCGAACAGTCCCAGTGCCTGGCTGGTCGGAGTTCCCGGACCCATCGGGTTGAATAATCGGGCAACCACCAATTCCAGCGGCGACCGCTCTGACAACGCGCTTTTCGTGGCCAGCCACTTGCTACGCCCGTAAGCGTTCCAGGGTTCGCACGGGTAGGACTCCACCACCGGTAAGCAATCCACGTCCACCGGCCCTAGCTCAGCCGCCGAGCCGGAGATCACGACGCGAACCTTCTTTCGCAGCGAGCGAAGAGCGCTCAAGAGATGTTGCGTTCCCCAGAAGTTGATGCGGTACATTTCGTCGTCAGATGCCGGTGGCGTGCGACCTGCAGTGTGAATCACCACATCTGGTGCGATTCGCTCGATGGCGATCCGAGTCTGAGCCGCGTCCTCCAGGTCGGCCGCGGCGAACGCATTTTCCGGCCAGCCTGCAGGACATCGGCGTCCAAGGACTACCGTTTCGCTGCGAATCGCGGGTCTGGGCGATCCGTCAAGGAGCGCCTTGAGAACGTGGCGTCCGACGAATCCCGTCGCTCCCGTAACCAGCCAAACCGCCATGATTCACTCCGCACACCTGACGAGAGAAGACGTTTCGTTCGATATACCCACGAGAAGGCGCAGCGCCACCCGGTAAACCCTTTCTGGCGCGAGTTCGCGCATACAACGGTGATGGCCCTCAGGGCAAACCGCGCGCTGGCAGGGGCCGCAGGGAACAGGATGGAAAAGGTGCAATGCACCCGGATGATGCGTACGCGTCCAGGCCACATGAGTCGGGCCAAACAAGGTGATGACCGGTGTGTTGAACGAAGCTGCGAAATGGCGCGGACCGGAATCAGTGGTGATCAACAACGTCGACCGTCGCACACATGCCTTGGTCAGGCCGATACCCAGAGATCGATCGGCCAGACTGACGATCCGCGGGTGGGAAGCCAAACGTACGATCTCCTGCGCCGAAGCACGTTCATCCGGTCCGCAGAGCACGAGCACGGCCACGTCGGCCTCACTCGCGAGTCGCCGCGCCAGCTCGGCGAAATGCGTGCTGGGCCAGCTCTTGGCTGGACCAAATGCACCTCCCGTGTTGAAGCATACGACTCGGTCGCAGGAATCCAGACCAAGCTCCGACCAGGCTAGATCGGCGGCCACCTCGTCATCGCAGGTCGTCGCGAGCTCCGTTCGGACCGAGTCGACTCGACAGCCCAACTGACGAGCCAGCTTCAGATACGATTCGACAATCGGCGTCGGAAGCCGCCGCCCCATTGCGTCGCGAGGATAATGCAAGCCTTCAGAGAGCAGCCAGCCGCGGCCGTGGCGCACGAAGCCAACCCGACGCGGGATTCCCGCCAACCACGCAATCCACGCCGAACGGATCGAGTTCGGGAACAGCACCGCTACGTCGAATCGCTCTCGCCGAAGCCGTCTCACAACTCGTATCGTCCGCTCCTCCCGATCCAGGGAGTGTGGGTCAAATCGAATGATCTCGTCGAACCAGGTCGTACCTTCTAGAGTAGGCCAGACTCCCGGTTTGATCACGAGCGTCAGCTTCGCGTTTGGGAAACCTTGGCGCAACGCACGGAATGCCGGCGTCGCCATTACCGTATCGCCGATCAAGTTGGGGCAGAATACAGCAATCTTCATCGTGCCTCGGCGCTGGCGATTGCGGCAGAATGAAGGCCGGAGATACCGTCCTCCCCGGTCTGAGCAATCCTCGATAACACGACGGCATGGAGCAATGGAATCAAGATTTCATGATGTCCGGTGAGAGCAATGCCCTGAGCACCCGGCCGCTCGAGCACGTTGAGCAAGCCACGGTATTTCTGATCAAAATCAAGGTTCGCTGTCGTCAAGCCGTCGAGCGAATGCCCGAGGTTCCGCGCAATCGAGACCGCCTTCAAGAACACTTCGGGCATCACGACCGCGCTGCCGATGTTAAGCCAGACGCCCCCTGATAACCGTGCCACGAGTCCGCACAGGCCACGGAAATCGTCAAGAGCGGCCTTACCTAGCGCGGCCCCGTCGAGCGCCGGAGTCATGTGCACGATGTCGGTGCCGATGGCGACGTGGACGGTGAGCGGAAGATCAAACCGACGCGCCGCCACGAGGAGTGATTGATCGACACCGGGCCCACCTCGTTCGAGGACTATGTCCCCCAGAGCAGCCCCCAGTCCGATCGACTTCGACACCGCGCGTTTGCACGCCAGCGCGAAGAGATCCGACGTCTCGCGGGCAAACCCGAAGTTGCCCGCCATCAGCCGGCTGCCGACGTCCTCGCTTGTCTTGCCGGCAATCGCCAGCTCGAGGTCATGGATGGCGGCGGAACCATTGAGAGCGAGCCCGGTGAGAATTCCTCGACTCATCCAATCGACCAGATAGACTCCACAGCCAGTCTTCACAACGTGACCGCCCAGTGCCGCGACTACCGGGCGCCCGGCCCCGGCGGCGCAAACAATCGCATCACACAGCCGCCGTAGTGCATCCGCGCCCAAGACCCTGGGAAGTCGATCAAGCCAATCCGCCATCCACGGCTCGCTCGGCCCGGGACGTCCCAGGTTGGCGAGCGAGACCTTGCTCGGACGCTCGTCGAGCGGTTCATAGCGCAGGGCGTGAAAGTCAAGCTCAGCAGCGGCAACCGCCGGCCGATCATCGGCTGATCCGTTCCAGCTCACGGGAAATCCTTTTACCGCGGCTCACTCCGGTGTCGTCCCGGAAGCAGCGAGGCGAGCAGGTCGTCCATGATCTCATACCCCGCCGTGATCTCGAGCCCAATCCGTACGGCTCGAAGCGGAGTCGGCCCCAGCGAGCCAGCGCGCAGCTTGACCGAATCCTTTTGTGTGGTCAAGACGAGATTGGCGCCGCTGTCGCGAACCCAACCCTCAAGCACGCGGACGTCTGCAGCGGTATACGGGTGGTGGTCCGGAAACACGCGGAACCCGATCAGATCGCCGCCGAGCTCGAGCAGCGTGCGGCGAAAGCCCTCCGGATTGCCAATGCCACAAAACGCCGCCACAGACTTACCGCCGATTTCATCCAGCGAAAATGAGCGGCCCTCTTCATCAATCAGATCGACGGTTCCATGCCGTGCCTCGACCCATTTCAGCGGCCCGGCTCTGCGCTGGGCCTCGACCCTGATCGCCTCGCGCTCGGCGGCGCAGATCAGGTCCGCACGCGACAAGACGACGACCCCCGCGCGCCTTAGCGACCGAACCGGCTCGCGGAGCAGGCCCCTCGGGAAGAGCCGGGCCCGGCCGAACGGCTCGAGCGCGTCGAGCAAGACCACATCCAGATCCCGCCTCAAACGGCGATGTTGAAAACCATCGTCCAGCAAGATCACCTCTGTCTCGAGCTCAACGACAGCCACCCTCGACTGCGCCACACGATCCGGACTTTGAAGATGGGGAACATCCGGCAAATTCTCCTCCAGCACCCGCCCCTCATCGTTGAGTCCGCCAGTATGGCCATAACCACGGCTCAGAATCGCAACCCGAACCTCGTGTCGACGAAACCAGCGGGCAAGCCACTCGATCATCGGCGTTTTTCCCGTTCCGCCGAGCGTCAAGTTGCCCACCGAAACAACCGGAACTGTCGCCGCATGACTGCGCAACCAGCCACGGTCGTAACCCCAGTTGCGCGCCGCGACCACCGCTCCATACGCGAGCGCAGCCGCGCCCGTAGCTCCGCGCGCCAGCTCCGCCAGGACGCCGCTCGATTCTCCTCGAACCAGTCGCAAATACTGTTCACGGTCCAGTCGAATCAATCATCGGCTTCCATCGCGCGAATGATCGCCTTCGCCATCTCGAGCGTCCCCACGGCCGTCGGATCGTTGCGATCTTGCTTCAGGTCGTACGTAACGTCCTTGCCCTCTTCGATCACCGTCGCTACCGCTCTCTCCAGCTTCCGCGCAGCCCTCGCTTCTCCCAGATGATCGAGCATCAACACCCCGGAGAGAATAAGCGCCGTAGGGTTCATTTTGTACAGACCTTTGTACTTGGGTGCCGAGCCGTGCGTTGCCTCGAAGACAGCTCCCGACTCCCCGATGTTCGCCCCGGGCGCCACCCCTAAGCCCCCCACCAGCCCCGCACACAAGTCTGACACGATGTCGCCGTAAAGGTTGGGAAGCACCATCACATCATACAGCTCGGGCTTCTGTACAAGTTGCATACACATATTATCAACAATACGATCTTCGAACTCAATATCGGGGTAGTCCTTGGCGACGTCACGCGCCACTTGCAGAAATAGACCGTCGCTGTACTTGAGTATGTTGGCCTTGTGCACCGCTGTCACCTTCTTGCGACCGTGCTTCCGAGCATATTCAAGCGCGTACTTCACAATCCTGCGAGTTCCGGTGATCGAGATCGCCTTGATCGTGATACCCGAGTCGGGCCGGATCGTCTTGCCGTTTAATCGCTTAATGTCTGCGATGAACTCGGCCGTCTCGGGCTTGCCCTGCTCGAACTCGCAGCCGAAGTACAGGCTTTCGGTGTTCTCACGCACAATTACCAGGTCAACGTCCGCATTGGAAAAGTAGCTGCGCACCCCCTTGAACAGCTTGCACGGTCGAACGCACGCGTAGAGGTCCAGTGCGTGGCGCAAGTGCACGTTCACGCTTCGAAAACCCGTTCCGACCGGAGTGGTTACCGGCGCCTTGAGCGCAACCTTGGTCCGCCGGCAAGATTCAATCACACTGTCCGGGAGCGGCGTGCCCAGCTTGGCCATCACATCCACACCCGCTTCCTGCTCATCCCACTTGATCGAGACGCCGGTCGCTTCGATGCACATCTTGGCGGCCTCGGCCAGCTCAGGCCCAACACCGTCTCCAAGAATCAACGTTACTTCATATGCCATCTGTCGACGATCTCCCCTGAGCTTGCGTGAGTTGGCTTGATGGTGCGCAAGGCCGTTGCCAACGGCAATTCCGTCGGTATGCTGGTGATTCCATGTGTTCGCCAGGCTAACTTGCCCCGCTCGCCCCGTCAAGCAGAGCAGATTTAGCCCGCGCGGTGTGGTCCTCACGCACGAGCACGACTCGCCAGCCCAATGATCGATCCGCCAATACCCTCACATCCGCTGGTCCAGCATTGGCTCGAGAGGCACTTGAGCCCCGCCAGCTTCATCTTGCACATGATCGGCATTCCTCCCACCATCCTGGGCGTCTTGTTCGTGCCAATCTATCTCTGCTTGCTCTCATTCCCGATCTTTCTTCTGGCTCTGGCGCTGTTCGTCGGCGGATATATCCTCCAGTTCGCTGGGCATGTACTCGAAGGCACGGATCCCGGCGAGATCATCTACTTCAAACGAAAACTGGGACTTCCGTATGTCGAGTTTCCCCCGCAGCGGCCCGGTAAGCCTGAACCCGACCGCTCACGACGGTCTCGGCCAAACTGATCTTGGAAGACTCTGAGAATAACGCTTTACTCTGGCACAACCCACATCGACTGGCCGGCGTCTCCGGCCGACCTCCCTCTCGCGTTTCATGAGCCTCCGGCCGGGTGACCGGCCTGACGGAGCTATCCCATGAACGGGCTCATCCAGGTCCGCATACCCCAGACTGCCGCTCGACCGCCAGCAAGCGCCAACTCGGCCTCCAGAACCCTCTTCAGTCACGGCACTTGGTTGCTCGGCCAAAAGCGGTACGCCGAAGCGGAACCCGTTTTTCGCGAAGCCCTTACTTTGAATCCCGATGACGCGGACGTCCTCAATAACCTCGGCACCGCCGTCTGGGAACAAGGTCGCGCCTCCGAAGCAATGGCCTATTACCTCCGCGCCCACCAATTGAAACCGAACGACTTCGGAATCCTGAACAACTTGGGAATCGTGCTCTGGGAGCAGGGCCGCCCCGATCGCGCCATCACGTTCTACCGAAAATCGCTCGCGCTCGAGCCCCATGCGTTCGACACACAGATGAATCTGGGTGTCTCCCTCTCCGACATGGGTCAATTTGACGACGCCATTGAGTGGCTTCACTCCGCGCTGGCCTTGCGCCCCGATTCCGCCGACGCCTGGGACAATCTCGGAATGACACTCGCCCGCAAAAACCTCTGGCCCGAGGCCATGGATCATTACGAGAAGGCCATCGAGCTCCGCCCAGACTTCGGTGAGGCCCACCGCAATCGCGCCCTGGGCTGGCTCGCTCACGGCGACTTCGAACGGGGCTGGCCCGAAGCCGAGTGGCGCCTCAAGTGCCGTAACCCACCCGGATTCCGTGTCGCTAAACCGCGATGGACAGGTGAACATATCGACAGGAAAACGATCTTGCTCCACTGGGAACAAGGCCTCGGAGACACCCTTCAGTTCATTCGGTTCGCCCCCCAGGTCGCCCAGCGCGGTGGCCGCGTCTGGGTCCTCTCCCAGCCGTCGCTCGTCCGCCTCGTCGCTCGCTGCAATGGAGTCGAGCGCGTCTTCGATGGCACAACGCCCCCTCCCCCATTCGATGTGCACGCTCCGCTCATGAGCATCCCCGCCATCATCGGCACAACTCTTTCGTCTCTTCCGCAAGCGCCTTATCTCTCGGCCGACGCCGCCACCATCGAACACTGGCGCCGTGTGCTCTCGCAAGCACTCGGCCTCGCTGATCTCACCTCCGTTTACAAGATCGGAATCGCCTGGCAGGGAAATCCCGAAAACAGGATCGATCGCTGGCGCTCTTTCCCGCTTCATTTGCTGGCTCCACTGGCCATGATTCCCGGGGTGCGTCTGATCAGCCTGCAGAAGGGTCCGGGAACCGAGCAACTGAGCGCTCTCAATGGGCGATTTCCCGTCACCGAGCTCGATCAACCGATCGCGGGGCTCGAGCCTCGCCGCGATTTCCTCGACACCGCCGCCGTGATGAGCCTCCTGGACCTGGTCATCACTCCCGAGACGGCCGTCGCCCACTTGGCCGGCGCACTCGCCGTCAAGTGTTGGGTCGCCCTCTGCCGCGCCGGAGACTGGCGGTGGATGGTCGACGGCGACCATTCCCCTTGGTACTCCAGCCTCCGGCTTTTCCGGCAAACCACGATGGGTGCGTGGGAGGAGGTGTTCCACCGGATGGTCCTCGCCCTCCAGGAAGAGGTCGCCACACACACCGCTTGACTGAACCACATCCTCCGCACCGAGCCATCGCCCAATTTCTGGGCCCTCTGAGCTTGCCGGTCCGCTCCCAACATGGTATTCAACCTGCGGGCGCCGCTCCGCCTCTGCCGGAGCAAAATCGACAAAATCGATAAAATCCGCCCGATCGCTTCAAGTCGCACGTCGTTAAAGTCCGATTCAATCCGACGAGTCGATCGCGTAGACCCAACGAAGGCGCCTGCGCCACCCGGTTGACTCGAAAAAGTGCGGTGCCCGGTACGGGTGCCCGGACAAAGACCTTTCTGTTTGAGACGAGATCCTTGCGGCATGTCAGACTCTCCCGCCGTGAGACCAGAGCCGGGGCACTTAGAGCCCCGGCATCGCGAAGTGGGTGGCAAAAACTCGAAGCCAAGCCAAGGATGGCGCGGCGGGTGCCACGGATCGAACACATCGTCACATGGCGATCTTAGTCAAGGACGGCTGGCCATGCGATTGAGCCAATGCAGGAATCGGTCGATTCAGGTAGCGGTGCTTGCGGCCTGGATGATCTCATCCGGGTGCCAGAGGCTCCCCTACCTCGATCAGGCCAAGCCTGTCCCGCATGACAATCTCGGGCGCGTCGCGCTCGAGGACAAGGAGATCAAGAGGGCCGATCTCCTGAGCGCGACCATGCCCCTCCAGGTGCCGAGGCTCTCCAAGCCGCGCACGACGAATGACCCCGAGGCGCAGGAGATCTGGCCGCTCAAGCTGCAGGAGGCCATCCGCATCGGTCTGGATAATTCCGAAATCGTCCGCGTCATCGCCTTCGGCGCTCAGGGCATCCCCATCGGCGGCTTCGAGCCCACCCCCTTGAACACCGGTGCCTCGGCTGGTGTCGCCAGCTCCCTCGGTGCCGGCACGCTCCAATCGGTGTATGACCCGGCCATCCAGGAAACCCAGATCGCCTCGGCACTCTCCCAGTTCGACACCGCCTTCACCACCAGCGTCCTCTGGGGTGATACCGTTCAGCCCTTCAACAACGGTGTGCAGGGCGGATCGCTCTCCTTGACCGGAACCAAGTTCCCCATCATCTCGGTCAACGATTCGCTCAGTTTTCAGGCCGGACTCTCGAAGCAAACCGAGTACGGTGGCACGATCGGCATCGTCCACAACGTCGCCTGGTCCTACCAGAACAGCTCGTTCCTCGTCTGGCCCTCGGCCTATACCACCAATCTTCAGCTCACCTTGACTCAGCCCCTCTTGGGCTCTGCCCCTCTTCCGGGACAGGCCACCCCCAGACCCGTCGGCCTCGAAGCCAATCGCGCCAACATCGTCATTCAGCGATTGAACGCCGACGCAGCAGTCTGGCGATTCAAGGCTGAGGTGATGGCCCACGTTCGCTCCGTCGAGCAGCAGTACTGGAACCTCGCCCAGGCCCACGTCCAGCTCTGGAGCTCCGACCGCGCCGTCAGCCTCGCTCAAGAAATCTTGAACCGCGAGCAAGCCGAGCTCGTCGTCGGCCGCGGTACCATCGCCGATGTCGCTGAAGCCGCCCAGCGGCTCGAACAGTTCAATCTCGACCTGGTCACCCGAACCTCCGACGTCATCACCACCGAGCGACAGCTCCGCAACATCCTCGGCCTCCCCCCAGCTGACAATCGGCGCATCATTCCCGTCACACCCCCAACCGAAGCTCGCCTCGAGCCCGATTGGGAAAGCAGCCTCGCCCAGATGCTCAACTTCCAGCCCGACATCGTGCAGCAGCAACTCCTGGTCCGCGTCGCCGAGCTCCAGCTCCTGATCGCACGAAATCAGTTGCTTCCGCAGTTGAGCTTGCAAGCCCTCTATCAGCTCAACGGCTTGGGCCAGCAGCTCGACTCCGCCGAGGCGACCATGACCGGAGCCACCTTGAAGGCCTTGAACCCGGTCATCGCTAACCTCCAGCGCGAAGCCGGCCTCAACTCGCAGCCCGGCAACTACAGCAACTTCACGCAATGGCAGATCGGCTTGACCTTCCAGGTCCCGATCGGCATGCGGGCGCCACTCGCCAACACCCGGTCCGCGCAGTATGCCTTGCTGCGAGCACGTGCTTATATGCAACAAATTGTCCACCAGACCACCCATTCTCTCGCTCGATTCTTCCTGGAGATCGACGCCAACTACAAGCAATTCAAAACAGCCTCTCGGCTCCGGGCCGCCGCCGCGCTTCGGCTCGAATCACAGCGTGCCTACTACGAGGAAGGCCGGATCACCATCGACCGCTTCCTGGATGCGGTCAGCCAGTACGCCACGGCCGTTGCCACCGAAGCCCAGTACAAGACCACTTACAACATCTCGATCGTCGCCCTCGAAGAAGCGAAGGGAACCCTGCTCGCTTACGACAATATCGCCGTCGCCGAAGGGCCGCATCCGGCCAAGGCCTACAGGCAGGCCGCCGACATCCAGGGCGCCCATCGCCGGATCAGCATCTTCGGCCAAGACGGTCCCCAGGTTCCCCAGCGACAAGTCGGCCCGCTTAACCCTGATCCAGTCGATCCCCAGGCGCCTCCGGGCGTTGGGGCCCCCGAAGGTCCGCCCCTACCAGCGCCCGCCGGCCCACTCGGACCTGACCCCTCGCCGCTGCCCCCATACAGTCCGGCACACATCCTGCCAACCCTCTCCCAGACCCAGCCCGGAGCCGGCGCCGGAGCCAGGGCAGCAGCACAGCCGCCGCAGGGTGCCGGTGCCGCCGCCGACGTCCGGCTGACCGGCGGCCCGCCCGGCTCTCCGAACACAGCGCGAACGGCTTCGCTCATCGACCCGACTGTCCCCGGAATGGGGCGATCAAGCGTCGCGGAATCACTGGGACGACCCTCGGTTTCGCCCAATCCAGGCGGCGGCTCCCTGGCGAATCCGGTGCGCACGCAAACGGCCCCGCCACAAACGACCACGTCCGCTGCCGGCGCCGGCAGTCGCAGCGCCCCGGCCGCGGACGACCTTCCCGAGCTGCCGCCGATCGACCTGCCTCCGCTGCCACAGAATTGACCTCGGTTCAAATTCGTCAAATCTTTGTTGACCATCGCCAAACCCCATCACAACAATATTAGGCGACCGAGCGTAGAGAGCCCAGGTGCGCTCGCATGTGCCGAGACGCCCTCTCTAGCCCGTTCTCGACTTCGAGGGGAACACACCTATGGCGGCGGACACTCGCAGTGGTTCTGGCGATGTTGATAACCGGCGTGCGTTCCTGAAATCGGCCGCCGCCGGCGGTGCCGCTGCGGCTGTGGCACCCTGCATGTCGACCCGGGCTCAAGAGCCCGAGAAGCCACAGCAGGGCCTCCCTGAGATCACGCTCGGCAAAACCGGACGAAAGGTCTCCGTGCTCGGAATGGGCACGAGCTGGGTGCTCCAGGAGAGCTTCGTCCAGGCTGCCATCTTCGCTGGCGTTCGTTATATCGACACGTCCGAGAACTACGAAGGCGGCAACTGCGAGCTGACAATCGGCAAGGTACTCGAACGAACAGGGATGCGGAAGGATGTTTACCTCGTCACCAAAAACGGCCGCTCGAAAGTCGGTGGGCCCGGCGCGTTCGAGGCATACGAGAAGCGGCTGAACGCAAGCCTCGAGCGTCTGAAAACGGACTATGTCGACTGCTACTACCTTCACGGTGTCGGCGGCCGCGAGATCAAGCTCCTCTCCGATCCCGACGTCAAGGCCGCCTTCGAGAAGCTCAAGAAATCGGGCAAAATCAAATTCTGCGGGCTCTCGTGTCACGATCGAAGCCTCCCGGAGATCGTCACCGCCGCGGCTGAAAACGGCTGGACGGATCAGATCATGATCCAGTACAACTATCGCACGATGGGCACCGACGCGGTCCGTCGCGCCTTGGACGCCGCCGCCAAAGCGAAGCTCGCCATCGTCGCCATGAAAACTCAGGGCGGTGCCGGCGACTTCAGAGAAGCCGGCGCTGCTCCGAAGTTCAAGGAATTCATGGACAAGGGATTGGACAAGCATGCGTCTGCAATCAAGACCGTCTTCTCCGACGAGCGAGTTCATTGCATTGTCAGCGAGATGACCAATCGCGACATGCTCAAACAGAACATGGCCGCCAGCCGCGACCACGCCCTGAGCCAACGCGACCAGAAGCTCCTCGAAGAATACCGCCTGGCCACCGCACACCTCTACTGCCACGGCTGCGGCCACAACTGCGAGCCGGCCTCCGGCGGAGTCGCCGTCGCTGACATCATGCGCTACCTCCGCTACCACGAGGTTTACGGCAAGCGCCAGCGAGCCCGCGAGCTCTACCAAGCCTTGAGCCCCGACGCCCGCAACCTCGCCACCGCCGATCTCGCCGCCGCCCAGGCCGCCTGCCCCCACGGCCTCCAGGTCGTCGAGCTCCTCCACCGCGCCGATCGCGAACTTGGCCAGGCCTAATCCTCCGCGTCGTCCTCCTCAATCGCAGCCACCCCGTTGCCGTCGTGCGCCTCACCCGGCCCACCACCGCCGGGCTTGCCCGCCTCCCGACCCGGTATCGCATAAGCCCCGTCAATCCACCGGCCCAGATCGACCAATCTGCAGCGATCGCTACAGAACGGAAACGAAGGAAGATCTTGCATCTTTTCGATCTGCAGCGTCTTCGAACAAACAGGGCAGGTCACCTTCATCATGAGTCAGTCCCCCTTGGGCGCAGGACTCGGCTTCGCAGGCTCGCTCTTCGCTGTGCCCGTTGACTCTGCCGGCTTCGAGCTCGAGCTGGTATTCGAATCGCCTGCTCCCTTGGCTGGCTCGCTCGCGGTCTTGTCGGCCTGCGCGGCTTTCTTGTAAGACTCGCTGCGGTAGTCGGTCTGGTAGAAACCAGACCCCTTGAAAATGATCGCCGCTCCGGCACCAATCTTTCTTCGCAGCTTGATCTCCTTGCACTCTGGACAATCTGTCCGCGGCGTTGAGGTGATCGGCTCGAAAATCTCGAACTCGTGCCCGCAGGCATCGCAGATGTAGTCATACGTCGGCATAATTAGTTGCGCTCACTTGGTTGGCATGCCCTCGCATGCACCGCTCTCAAGAAAGCCCTCAGGCGAGCCAACGCAGCCGCCGAGTTCGTTGATCATTCCGCGGGCGGCTTTGCCGAAACCGCCACCTTGCTCGGGCGCAGCACCCGCTCGCGGATGGTATAGCCTTTCGAAAGCTCGGAGACTACGGTCCCTTCCGGGTGCTCCCGCGACGGCTGATGGATCACCGCATCGTGAAGGTTTGGATCGAACGGACGCCCTTGAGCCTCGATCGGCGCCACGCCATGCTTGGCCAGGATCTCGTGCAACTGCCGCGTAACCATGTCCAGCCCCGCCGTCACACCCTCCGCGCCCGACGCCCGCAGTACCTCGATCGCTCGATCCAGGTTGTCCAGCGGCTCGAGCAGGTCCCGCGCCAGCGTTCCGATCGCGTACTCTCGATCCGACTCCGCCTGCTGCTTGGCCCGCTTCTGATAGTTCGCAAACTCCGCCCGCACCCGTAGCACCTGCTCTTTATACTCGTCGCGCTCCTGCTTGATCTGCGCCGCCGACTCGACGACGCCCGCTTCCGCACCCGAATTCCCTTTCGCTCCGGCGCTTGACCCACCACCGGCCCTGGAAACATCGTCGATTTCTGAATCGACCGCGGCATCCGCGCCCGCTGCTGCCGAATTGTGTGCGCCTCGCGACTTCTCGCTCATAGTCCCCCACTCCTGCCTCGTTCAAATCCTCCGGTGAACAATGCCGATCCACTCAAGACTCGTCCTCGCCTCCAGGCTCAACCTCTTCTGTGAAATAATCACGCAGCTTGTCGAAGAAACTCCGGCGCCGCGGGCTCACCTGCTCGTGCTCGATGTCGGCGAATTCTCGCAACAGCTCCTCCTGACGCGCAGTCAAATGCTTCGGCGTCTCCACGCTCACCTCCACAAGCTCATCGCCCCGCGCTCGACCACCAATATCAGGCATCCCACGCCCACGAATCCGCAGCGTCTCCCCACTCTGCGTCCCCCGCGGAATCTCCAGATCCTCAGGTCCGTCCAGGGTCGGTACCTCGATCACCGCCCCCAGAGCGGCCTGCGCAAAACTGATCGGCACCTGGCAAATCAAATCGTTCCGACGCCGCTCGAAGAATGGATGCTTCTTCACCACAATCTGAATACGTAAATTACCTCGTTGTCCCCCCACGTCTCCCAGCTCGCCCTGATTTCGCAGTTGCAGCCACATTCCGCTCTCGACGCCGGGCGGCACGGGCACCGGAAGCTGCACCGTGTTCGGAATTCGTCCCGCCCCGCGACATTGACCGCAAGGATCGGTGATCCGAGCGCCTTCGCCGCCGCATGCCGGGCACGTGGTCGCCACCTGGAAGAACCCCCTGGCCTGAACGATTTGACCCCGGCCTCCGCAGTAGTTGCACGTCGTCGGCGATGTCCCTTTCCTCGCGCCTGATCCACGACACTCGCCGCAAAACTCTTGCCGGGTCACCTCGATCGTGCGGGTCGTCCCGCGCCGCCTCAACCAGCTCGATCTCCAGCTTCATCAGCAGGTCGGCGCCCGCCCTCGGCCCCCGCCGGCGCTCGCCGAAGAGATCGCCGAACAACCCGCCGCCGAATATGTCGCTGAAGGCCGACATGATGTCGTCCGTCGAGCGAAAATCGTGCATCGCCGTACCGTTCAGTCCGGCGTGCCCGTACCGGTCGTACCGTTTGCGCTTCTCGGGATCAGAGAGGATCTCGTACGCTTCGGCGGCTTCCTTGAACTTCCGTGTCGCCTCCTCGTCACCCGGATTGCGGTCCGGATGAAACTTGAGGGCCAACTGGCGATAGGCTTTCTTGATCTCGTCCGCCGGGGCCTCGCGAACAATCCCCAGCACTTCGTAAAAATCTCGCTTCGTGACGGCCATCGGCATGGCTTCTCGATCGGTTAAGGCACGCGGAGCGGCAGCATTCTCTCGCCGGCGCAATCCGCGTCAGACGCCGGTCCAGGCCTCTTCTAGAATAGCATAAGCCCGCCATTCGTCACATCGAATCCGCCGGCTCCATGCAGAGATGACTGGATTACGCTCCAGTCACCCCGCTTCAACTCACGCCCGACGACGCCCTTCGAAGACCCGCACCCCCGGTTGAAGAGACGGGCACTGCGCGGTCGCTGAGGGCGACGGCGCACTGGGTTAACCGATTCCCTTCCCCCCCTTAAGAAGGGGGGCCAGGGGGGGTCCGCACGGGCGGATGCCCCTCCCAGAAAAGCGGGGCCACTCCATCTTTCCCCCCCTTACGAAGGGGGGGCCAGGGGGGGTCCGCACGGGCGGGCGCCGCTCCCCGGATCGATCACCTCACCGCTCCCTCGACCCGACCTCCCGTCTCCTTCTCGTCATCCTTGATGCTGGTGATCATCGCTTCGGTCGTGAGCATCAGCCCCGCGATCGACGCCGCATTCTGCAAGGCCGACCGCGTGACCTTCGTCGGATCGACGATGCCCGCTTTGAACATGTCGACAAAGTCTCCGGAATTGGCGTCAAAGCCGACAGCCCCCGTTCGCGACTTCACCTCTTCGGCAACCACGCCTCCGTCATAGCCCGAGTTGGCCGCGATGTAGCGCACCGGCTCTTCGAGCGCCCGCAAGCATAATGGCCGATCCGATCCTCTCGTCGTCGCTCAAGCTGTCGTGAAGCTTGGCAACGGCCGGAATCACCCGCAGAAGCGCCACTCCGCCCCCCGGTACAATCCCCTCCTCGGCCGCGGCCCTCGTCGCGTGCAGCGCATCTTCGATGCGTGCCTTCGTCTGCTTCATGTCGAGTTCGGTCGGTGCACCGACGCGAATCAAGGCGACGCCCCCGGAGAGCTTGGCAAGCCGCTCCTGGAACTTCTCCTTATCGTATTCGCTCTCGGTTTCCTCGATCTGCCGGCGAAGCTGGTCGATCCGCCGCTGAATGTCGGCCTTCTTGCCCGCACCCTGAATGATCGTCGTGCTGTCCTTGTTCACCTTGATCTGCTTGGCCTTCCCAAGCTGGCTGATCTGAAGATTCTCGAGCTTGAGCCCCAGATCCTCGCTGATCACCGTCCCTCCGGTCAGCACCGCCATGTCGCCCAGCATCGCCTTGCGGCGATCGCCGAACCCCGGCGCCTTGACCGTGCACACGTTCAGCACCCCGCGCAGCTTGTTGACCACCAAAGTCGCCAGCGCCTCCCCTTCCACGTCCTCGGCCACGATGAGCAACGGGCTGCCCGTCTGCGCCACCTTCTCGAGAAGAGGCACCATTTCTCGGAGATTGCTGATCTTCTTCTCGTGCAGCAAGATCAGCGGGTCCTCGAATACGACCTCCATCGTGGTCGGGTTGGTCACGAAATACGGGCTCGCGTAGCCCTTGTCAAACTGCATCCCCTCGACAAACTCGAGCACCGTCGTCGCCGTCTTCCCTTCCTCGACCGTGATCACCCCATCCCGGCCAACCCGCTCGACCGCATCCGCAAGCATGGCCCCGATCGTCGGATCGTTGTTCGCCGAAATCGATCCGACCTGGGCAATCTCCTCCTTCTTCGACACCGGCCGCGACACATTGCTCGAAAGCTCACTGACGGCGGCCTCGACAGCCTTCTCGATCCCCCGGCGCACCGCGGTCGGATTGGCCCCCGACGTGATGTTCTTGAGCCCCTCGCGAAAAATCGCGCGGGCCAGAATCGTCGCCGTGGTCGTGCCATCGCCCGCTACGTCGGAAGTCTTCGACGCCACCACGTTCACCAGCTTCGCACCCATGTTCTCGAACGGGTCGGCCAGCTCGATCTCCTTGGACACGGTCACCCCGTCCTTGGTCACGGTCGGACCACCGAACGACTTGCTCAAAATGACGTTCCGGCCCGTCGGGCCAAGCGTCGAGCCCACCGCGTGCGCCAGAATGTCGACGCCTTCCATCATCTTGCGGCGAGCCGTCTCAGAGAAAAGCAATTGTTTAGGCACGGACGGTTACTCCACTAATCAAAAAAATGCCACCAAACCCCTGTTTTGAGCGGGTCGCCACGCCACCCGCCAGTGATCCGATCGACCCGCCACTCGCAAGCGAAAGCCCCCGCCCACATTTCCCCCCCTTGCAAAGGGGGGGCCAGGGGGGGTGAAGGGCGTCACCCGCCCCTCGGCAGCGAACGCCGCCGGCCATTCCCGTTCACTTCAAAATCTTCGCCAGGATGTCCGACTCCCGCAGGATCTTGATCTCCTGCCCGTCGACCTTGATCTCCGTCCCCGAATACTTCCCGAACAGCACTTCATCCCCCTCGACAACGCCGATCGGTGCCCGATCGCCCGAGTCCAGTAGCTTGCCCGGCCCCACCGCCAGCACCTTCCCACGCTGCGGCTTCTCCTTCGCCGTGTCAGGAAGCACAATACCACCAGCCGTCTTCTCCTCGGCCTCAATCTGCTGAATCACCACACGGTCCTCGAGAGGACGAATTGTCTGCTTCGCCATGGAGTAAATGCCCTTCGTTCTCTGGAATTCCCCGCGGCTCCGCGGCCGCATGTCATCTGCCCTTGAATCCTCGTAATCAACAATTACTCACCACCCTGGGAGAATCACATCATCCCCATGTCTCCCATGCCACCCATCCCGCCCATGCCACCCATGCCACCCATGCCACCCATGCCACCGCCACCGTGATGCGGATCGTGATGGCCGGCTGGCTCCTTTTTCTTGGGAGGTTCCGCCACCAGGGCTTCGGTCGTGAGCAGCAAGCCGGCAACGGACGCGCCGTTCTGGAGGGCCGATCGCGTCACCTTGGTCGGATCCACGATTCCAGCCGCAAACATATCGCCGAACTTCCCGCTCTCGGCGTCATACCCGAACTTGGGATCGGTGCTCTTCTTGATGCGGTTTACCACAACCGCTCCGTCGATGCCCGCGTTCTCGGCGATGTATCGTGCGGGCTGCTCGGCGGCGCGCTTCACGATGTCCGCCCCGAACTGCTCGTCGCCCGGGAGCTTCAGGTTGATGGCCGCGGCCGCGCGGATGAGTGCGGTGCCGCCTCCCGGAACCACGCCTTCCTCGATCGCCGCGCGAGTGGCGTGCAATGCGTCTTCAACCAATGCTTTCCGCTCTTTCATCTCGGTCTCGGTGGCCGCCCCGACGTTGATCTGGGCGATGCCCCCGGCCAGCTTCGCCAGCCGCTCTTGCAGCTTCTCGCGGTCGTATTCACTGTCGGTCTCGCCGATCTCCCGGCGGATCATCTCGGTGCGGCCCTTGATGTCCGCCGCCGTGCCGTGCCCTTCCACGATCGTCGTGTTCTCGCTGTCGATCGTCACCTTCTTGGCCCGGCCCAAGTCGGAAAGCGGAATGTTCTCCAGGTCGATCCCCAGGTCTTTGAAGATCGGCTTGCCGCCGGTCAACACGGCAATATCGCCCAGCATGGCCTTGCGGCGGTCACCATAACCAGGCGCCTTCACGGCCGCCACCTTCAGAATCCCGCGCAGCTTGTTCACCACCAGGGTCGCCAGCGCTTCCCCTTCGATATCCTCGGCGATGATGAGCAGCGGCTTACCCGACTTCGCCAGCTTCTCGAGCAACGGAATCAGCTTGGTCGGCGAGCTGACCTTTTCCTCGTGAATCAGGATGAACACATCTTCGAGGACGACTTCCATTCGCTCCTGGTCGGTGACGAAATGAGGGCTCAAATACCCGCGGTCGAACTGCATGCCTTCGACAACGTCGACCGTCGTCTCGAACGCCTTCCCTTCCTCGACCGTGATCACGCCGTCGGTGCCGACCTTCTCGAAGGCATCCGCTAGCTTCTCGCCGATCGAGCGGTCGTTGTTCGCGGCGATCGATGCAACCTCGGTGATCTCCTTCTTGCCGGAGACTTTCTTGGATTGCTTCTTGATCTCCTCGACCAGCGCGATTACAGCCGCGTCGATCCCTCTCTTGAGCGCCATCGGGTCGGCGCCGGCGGAAAGGGTCTTGATCCCTTCCTTGTAGATGGCCTCGGCCAGAACAGTCGCAGTCGTCGTGCCGTCCCCGGCTGCGTCGGAAGTTTTGGACGCCGCCTCCTTCACGAGCTGAGCACCCATGTTCTCGTACGGATCGGTGAGCTCGATCTCCTCGGCCACGGTCACGCCGTCCTTGGTCACGGTGGGGCTGCCCCAACCCTTATCAATCACCGCGTTCCGGCCGCGCGGGCCAAGCGTGCAACGGACAGCCCGCGCCAGCTTCGTCACGCCACTGGCCAGCTTCTGTCGGGCCTCGTCGCTGTAGGCCAAGATCTTCGCCACGTTGGTTCTCCTTGAAACTTTGTCTTCACTACCGCGGGGCACCACTCACCCGCCGCCATGTCCTCAACCATCTCGCTTCGTCTGCCTCGGCGGGCTGCCCTACAGTTTCGTCGCAGTGGCAGAATGCAAGTCATGTACCACGGCCAAAGAATTGCGTTAGTCATTGATAGACAATAGATTCGGGAAAACGGCCCAAATCCCGCTGCCGCTGCAAACTGTCGTTTTGGCAGCTCCGCCCGCCTCACCCGCCAATTCGTGACGCGTGTTCGCGTGCTCCGGCTCGTTCAATCTCCGTCGAGGTTCTGAAGTGCGATTTCGATGAGCGAGTCGAGGCTGATCGCAGGGTGGTCGGCCGCTGTGTCAGCGTCCCCGTCCGCGTTTTCCTTTTCCGTCGTAGTTTGCTCCGGCGATTCCGGCGATCCTCCCGCGACGGGTGCGACGACCAGAGATTCTGCGTCCGCGCATTCCGCCGCCACATTGCAAGTTTCGGGTCCCGATTCTCCAGCGTCCGAGTTTCCGCTCTCGCCAGCCCTCTCGCCATCGACATCAATTCCCATCACATTCAAAGGCCTTGCAGCCCAGCTCCCGTGTCAGTGTTTTGTTCAGTTCGTAAACGTGACGTCGTCCGGAGTAACCAAAAACGTCCAGTAGGTCAGGCTTCAGCCTGACGATCTCCTCACAACCACGAATGGACGAAAACCGTAGGCCCGGCAAATCTTGTCAGCCAAGGAATCGCCGACGTTTTCTGCACCTCGTTCGACGAGGTTGAAGCAGCAAAGGCCTGGGTGACCCATCACAAGAGCGCTCGCAAAAAGGTGAGGCCTGAATCGTGCCCGAGCGAACATTCGGACCGCTCACCACTAGGAAGTGTCTCCATCGCCCGTTCGGCGCGGGTTTCGGGCACCAGCAGGGTCGCCGACGTCCGCGCGACCGCAGGTCTCCAGTTCTGTTCGGCACAGGTCTCCGCCACCCGCTCGCTTGCCGCCGTCCCGCAAACCGCAAGTCTCCACGCCACTTCCATCAGTTTCGTTTTGTATTTTCGTCGCTGGCCCTTTCTGCACAAGGCTTAAGGGAACGGCACAACCCGGCTCCAGCCGACCGCACGTCTCCACTCCATCGCCCGTTCGGCGCGGGTCTCGGGCACCCGATGGGTCGCCGCCGTCTCCCCGACCGCAGGTTTCCACTCCCCCACCACCCTCTCGTTCGCAACCACTCGCACCATCCCCACCAATCTCGTTTTGTATTTTCGTCGCTGGCCCTTTCTCCACAAGGCTTAAGGGAACAAGACCGCACGCCTCACCATTCCCGGTCTCCCCACGACCGACGGTCTCCTCTCCGCCTTCTCCGCAAGTTCGACGCGGGTTCTCGGGCACCCAAAGGGTCACCGGCGTCCCCTTGCTCTACAGTTCGGCGCGGGTTCTCGGGCACCCGATGGGTCGCCGCCGTCTCCCTGACCGACGGTCTCCTCTCCGCCTCCAACTTCCAGCTCGACACTGCTCCCACCACCCCCCTCAATTTCGTTTTGTATTTTCGTCGCTGGCTCATTCCCCATAAGGCTTAAGGGAACAGAACCGTTGGGCTCAACAACCGCAGTTCCATGCCCCGAAAATGCCTCGTCCCTCGGCTTCATCCCACCATCAGCCACCACTCCGTGCACCCCATCTGCTCTCCGATCACCCGCAGCATTCCCACGCTCCCCAGCCACCCACCGCTCATAATCCGCAATGGCCCGCCGCCTGCGATCATCCTCCTCGCGCTGCGCATCGGTATACTCGAACGGCTGCTTCCCGTGCGTCGCCTCCCAGCGGGCCAGGCCCGCGTCGAGATCGCCATCATAGCCCTGGGCATCGTGAATGGTCCCACGCTCGTCGATCACAAACCGCAGATCGGTCATCTGCCCGCGTCGTGCTTGCTCTTTCAGTTTCTCGCGTTCCCGCCGGGCCTTCCCCCACCCTTCCGCCTCATACCGTCGCTTCCTTTCAATCATCTCAATGTTCCGCACCACCAGTCGATTGGCTTTCTCCCGATGGCGCTGAATCTGTGCCATCGTCTTGCTCTCCTCGTCGCTCGGGATATTGCACTGAACCTCCTCGAGGAAGGCGGCGACTTCTCCCCGCTCGGCTTGCAGCCTCAGCAGCCGGTCAATCGATTTGTCGACGATCTCCAGCAGCGCCTTCCGCCCGGCCGCGGTATCCGCCGGAGTGATTGCCTCCCACTCGTCTCGCCCGAGGTCGCCCTCATGCATCTCAACCTGATCATAGTGGATCTCGCACCGAAGCTCGTGAAAAGCCGTCGCAAAATTCGGACAAATGGCGTGGCTCGCGAGGAACACCATGGCCACCTCGGGATCACAAATGGCATCAAGCGGCTGCTTGCCCAGCAGGCGAATGGCCGTGAATTTCTGACACGAAAGCCAGCCCGATCCGTCCTCGCTCTCGTTCTCGATCGGCTTCCGCAGCTCGAACCACCGGTCCAGCAGCCAGCCGCAGCCCTCGGGGGTCGATTCAAGCTCGCGCACGATCACCACCGGCTGATCAGGGTCAACAGGTTCCCCCGAATCCGAGGTCCGCGGCTGCTTGTTCTCATAGTCTCGCGACGGAAAAAGCTGCCAGGGCCCGCGGCGGTCAAACAACAAGCGACGCCCGAGCCCCGCGACATCCTTCCCCGCGCGAACCTTTTCGGCCTCCGTTCGCATCACAATATCGCGTGTCACCCTGTGGGCCTCGATTCGATTGGCCCGCTTGAACTGCCAGCAAGCGATCGCCGCCATCTCCATCAGGTCTCCCTCGACCTCGTCTCTCGTCTGATACTTGGCCTTATAAGCATCAATCTTCGCCTGAAGCTCCGCCGGATCCTCGCCCGGCAAAACCGGCGTCTTGGCTGTCAGCCCATGCTTGAGCGCATTGAACCGCGACCCATTGCGAGTCGAGGCTCGCTGATCATTCATTCCGATAACCACTCCGCCACGCTGCTCACTCATCGCCTCACCATGATCCTCTCCCCCGCGGCTCCAGAAATTCCGCCCGCGAGCGACGACTTGATTGATTTAGAAAAAATAGATACCGCCCCGTGCGCGCAGCGGGTTTGCACGCGGCTCGTTTCCGACGACGACACCGCGCTTCGACCGATCGCGCGGCCGCGACAACACCCGCCAACGCTTGCCGATCAAGACATGAACCGGCGCCGACAGACCATCGTCTTGGCTACACGCGTGGCATCGGCCACGCCACGCGCACGTTCAAGGCCAATCGGGGGCCTGCTTCGACGAAGGCGAGGGTGAGATTACTCCCTCGATGGTCCGCACCTCGTAGGGTGGGTGAAACCCACCGGCCGTAGTGCTATACCCACCTCCCCCCGCGCGCCGTGCCCGGCCCGCGTCCAAGACCATCCCCGATACGCAATCCAGCTTTGCATAAACAACACGACCGCAAGCGAGGGGCGCACCCTGGGCAGTCGATGATTTGCACTCGAGGGAGCGGAGATTTCCCGGCGGGAATGTTGCGCCAAGTTTCCCCCCCTTGAGAAGGGCGGGCCAGGGGGGGTCCGTCCCGGCGACCGTCATCACAAAACCGTCGCGCAGCAGAAAACGCCGGATTGCGCACCTCGAAATTCGCCAATACAGCGCGCTTTTCATCCGCCCGGGCGCACCGCCCGTTGACTGACCCGCCATCGAGCTGATTCCAACCCAAGTGGCATCGAAAACTCATTGCAATGCGCCCGGGATGAGGAACACGATCGATAACCCCCACGCCCCAGCACGAACAATCGTGCTGACTCACGTAGGGGCCCGATCATACACATCAATCCAGTATATGGGACACAAAACACCCAATTGCAAATAGTTTCCAGTTCTCCGCAAATCCCTCTCCCGGAAACGCCACGCCAAACCTCGCAATCGCGCCAACCGTCAAATTCGGCAGCATTACGTCGCCGATGATGCGCACGCGCCGTAAAAAGACGCCGCTCATGGACACTCGAAGCGCTCCTCCCTTTTGCCTGCCGTCAACAGACAAAAGAATAAAAACTGCCGTATTCGTACGACAGAATCCCGACTCATCAGGCGACACGGCGCGAAAGCCCCCCGCGCCATTTTCAGAGTCGCCTTTCGCTCCGCGAAAGTGCGTCTTCTCGCTCGCAACCCTGGCGAATGACTATCTACGCCTTTCTCTCCGCCTATTCGTGTAATTCGTGAGATTCGTGGTCCGCTTTCCCCCCGCCGTGCAAAACAACACGCTCGACCACGAATCTCACAAATCTCACGAATCAGACATGACTGAGTTTCCGGAGCACGATACCCATTTGCGTGCGCCCATCTTCACTTCTCCACGCCCGTACAAACCGCCAGCGATCGATCCCTTCCCATCCCCTTCGTTCGCGTCTCCCCACCTTTGCCGCCTCTGCGCCTATGCGTGAGCTCCATACAACTCACCCAATTTCCGATGACTTCTTATATTATCCGTGTTTCATCAGTGTTCCATCCGTGGCTAAAACCTCGGACTTCCTTCCGCTCGTCATCTCGTCGAATTCCTTTCCGTGCACCAGCGGATCGCCTCCTCTAAAGAGATTGGCGGCGCTTTGTACGCATCCCCCATAAATGAGTCCCCAGACCAGCCCTCTCCCGTGTTGGCACACCAGTCAACTAAAACGCCGTGCGCGTCGAAGACATAACAAGGCGGACCAGAATTCAACGTAAAATGGGGAACCCGTCCGATCCAAATCAATCGCTTGGAACCGGACGCTGAAATCACAGCGAGGCGCGCGGGCTTCGGGACCCTCTCAGCGAGCTCGGTAAGCGTGCATCTCGACCGCGGCGGCTGAGCACTGATGTACGCTTGTCGTTCGCGCAAACGAAAAGGCCGAGAGCGACTATCAGTACAGCCACCGGCGGCAACCACCTCGAGAACACATTCTGGCCGAGACAGGCGCGATTCATTTGCCTTCCTCATCGACCAAACTCGCGGAGCAACGCATCAAGGCGGCCCGCCAGATCGACCGGGAGAGTTTGAACCATCTCCCGTGTAACCAGACCAACATCGATCAGGTCGCGCAAATGAACCCGATCTTGATCGCGGTTCGCCACCAGCTTCATTCGTACAAGACCAGCGAGCGATACCACGTGCGTGTTGGGTTCGAGGAGTTCGCGCTCATCAATGGTCGGTGACGGCAGCGCGCTATCGGGTTGAACCTTTTGCCCCGCCCACAGCAGATGAACCGCCTTCCGCGGATTGGGATCCGATCGCTCGAGAAGCATCCCAACTCCCAGGACCTCAAAATAGTCCATATCCACCGAAGCCGCAGCGGCCCGCGCCATTGGGAGATCTTCGCGGCGCAGCAGAATATCCACGTCCTTCGTCGTGCGCACCGCCGCCGGATCCTTGGTCGCGACCCAGAGCGCAACCGCCTGCCCGCCCACGAGCGCGTAGGCGACGCCCTCGCGCTCCAAGGCATTCACAATTCGATGCAGCCGATCCGTTACATCGTCGAGCGCCATCACATAGCGTTCCCAGAGACCGGCCGCACGCGTCATGGCATTCCCAGCGAAGCAAAGCCCAAAAGAGAGCATCGGGATCACCGCCGATCCTATGTGGAGCTTGACCACAAGTCAACCTGCCCTGTGCCTCTTCGTGGTTACCTTCTGTTCAAGATCCGTGAATTCGCCCCGCCACGTCCTCCCAAGTCCGCTTCCACAGGCCCATCTGAGTCCGTGCGTACTCCGCCAGCAAGTCATCATTTCCGGTATTTCAGCCACCTATCCCAAGAGTGCAGCCGCGGCCCGCTCGAGGGCGACGTACAGGTCGCCGCGACACCCACCAGCCCCCGCCCCCCCTCCCTGTCGGCCTCCGCGACCTTGCCTTCAACCCAGGGGATTCGTAGAGTCGAGATGTGGCTAGGTGTGTGGAGGGCTGCCACGTGGTTACCCGTCCTGCTACTCATCACAGTCAGCTCGGCACTGCCGCCGGCAAGGCCACAACTCCCCGAACGTCCGAACGCGCCGATCCGCATGACCGCGAAGAATATCGTGACTTGGAGTGGGCTCGGGTTCGGCGGCCGAGAGGTCTTTTGTGGCGAGGCCTGCCCGGATCTTTGCGCGAGATTGACCCGTGCGAGGGACGGGTTTGAAGGCGAAAAGCTCTCGAACCGAAAGGAGCGATGGAGCGATCCCGAAGAAAAACCATAAACGCCAACTGGGCTTGATTCCGATATTGCGAATCGTTATCTTGACTTCCGATATCGCGATTATCGCGATGCTAGTACGAGAGTAGCCCGCGCAACGACCATGCACATCATTTCGCGGAAGGCGCTGCGGGAATTCTGGGAGACACATTCGGACGCGGAGTCGCCGCTTCGCCAGTGGGAAGCCGTCGTCAAACGGGCCGATTGGCGGGATTGGGCCGACCTGAAAATGACCTACGGTAGCGCCGATAAGGTCGAAGAATACGTCCTGTTCAACGTCGGCGGAAACAAGTATCGGCTGATTGCGATCGTCAGTTACCCGAAGGGGAAGGTCTACATCCAGCATGTGCTGACCCACAAGGAGTACGACCGTGGCACGTGGAAAGACGACTGAGGTCCGGCGCCCAGATCGGACGAGCGACCGCTATTTCGTTCTGATCCAGGAGTTTCCTCTGCGCCGCTCCGTTCCGACAGGGAACTGGATCGGGCCGTGGCAATGATCGATCGGCTCCTGGCCCGGGGTGGGTTCGCGCGGGATGAGGAGGATTACCTCGACGTGCTCTCTGACTTGGTAGAGAAGTACGAGGACCAGCACTACCCGATTCAGCCGGTCTCTGGCCTCGACGCTCTGCGGCACCTGGTCGAGTCGAGCGGCAAGACGCAGGCGACCGTCGCCGCGGGGGCAGGGCTGCCCGAGTCGACGCTGTCGGAGATCCTCCTGGGCAGACGCCGGCTTAACACCCGGCACATCGGCATCCTGGCCCGCTACTTCCGGATCGATCCAGGCGTCTTCATCGACGCGCCAGCCCAGTAGGATGGAGGAGCCCCACACCCAACCGTTGGAGTGCGTTCCGTAGAAGTCAGACGTACGTGACTCGCGCACCGGTTCGCGTCCCGCAATTCCCGGAGCCTCCCGGCCGACACCGCGCAGCAGGCGCAGCACCACGCTCGTTCAGCAAGACTTGCGCTTGGAACAAAACTCGACAGCAAAGCCGGTTATCAGCCAAACGGGTATGACTGACGTTGATGTTATGCAACAGCCCGGCCACCCACTCCAGTCGTTCCCAACGATCGCTTCGTCCCACTAAGTCAGTCTTCCCAATAAAACAGGGCGTCGAAGTGACGAAACACACGGTCGGTCATGATCGTCGGAACGCATATGTGACGTGCTAATACGATCTCTAAATCAGATTTGTATAGTCGCGTGAGCCCACGATCCGTCAAGATGCTTGTAACGCGCGGAACAAGGCTCAAGACAGCCTGATGGTCAAAACTGTCAACGAATTCGAATTCTGGAAGATAGGAAGTTCCACCTGTCACGTGCCAAGACTTGAAACCCTGTCCGAGTACGTAGAAGCGCGATAATCGGCTGAAGAGCACAACCAGCCCTTTGTAATGCGCACCGGGACGATATCGAAAGTCATCATCCGGACGATACAGCCAGCAGTCGACAAAGCTCGCATAGCCTGAACCGTAATGGCCGTATTCGGTTTTGTCTTCTAACCGCAACCTCCGCCGAACCTCAGCAACGATGTCTTTGATGTTATTGTCGATCACTCTTTCGTCGTTGGTTGACCATGGCCATTGGACTGAGATGGCTTGTTGTTTGAGCAGCAGGTCGATTTCGGTATCAGTCAAGCGCATTCGACAGCCGACGAACTTGTGATTCTCATGCCGATTCTAGCCTACTGTAACACGGCAAGGTTGGAACCGTGAATGCCGCCCGAGCCCGCCATCCGGCTCTCGGTCTCACACGCGCACAACCAGGATCGTAACAAAAGCCCAAAGTCGCCTTTGGGTCCGCGAAAGTGCGTGTCCGATCCATTCCCCCTCCGCGCAGCCCCCGTGCCTGCGCCTCACTTTCAACACGACGACGTTTTCTCGTATTGTCCGCGTCTCATCCGTCGCCAAAATCTCCGACGCTCTTCCGTTTTCGGTTCCGCGTGTGGACCGCGGAAGGCCAAACGGGCTCTTCACTCGGTCGGATCGACGATCCGAAGCTCCACCTGCCACCCCTCATGACTACTGAGGATGCGCTCGAGGTCGAACATGGAGAGCGGACGGCCGTCAACGACGAGAACGGGACGGTCTGTCGTTCGATCCCAGGCAATGTGACCACAAATAACGTCGTGGCTCAGAGTGGGCTCGGCTTCAACGGCCGATACATATCGGGTGGCGAGGCCTGCCCGAATCTTCGCGCGGACTTCACCGAGTGCGAAGCAAGGCTTTGAAGGCGAAAAGCTTTCGAACCGATAGCCGAAGTCGTCATCGGTGACCTTGGTCGCCATTACGGCCCAGCCGGTAGGAACTTGGTGGCACTCGAGTGAGAAAATACGCTGTCTGCCCGAGCAGTCGACGTTTGCTTCGCTCTTGGGAATGTCATGAGGCGTGTTCACTTGCCAGGTAGCCGCCCCGGTCCAGAGCACCGGCGTTCGCCTTGACGGACCCGTTGCTGAAACGAGTCTGGGCCTAGACAATGGTCGTCCACAATCGCGCGTCGCAGTAGCGTGCGAGATGCGCGACGTTGACCGTCGCCACGATAACTTGATCGCCCACTTGACCGACCGTCGTTGCACAGTCCGCCAGGATGACGTCGGCATCGAGTGCATGTGCCGCGGCCGTCGGAACACCCCGCCGACGGGCGTCGGCCCAAAGCAAAGCAGCTTCGCGCCATCCTGCGGTCGTTACGGGAAGATAGGACAACCCTCTTTGAAGAGCGGCCGATACGGCCTCATCTCGTCAATACCTCGCATCCATTCCTCGTCAGGCGGATCGTTCGGGTCGGCAGAAATCTGGGCGATTTCGGCCAAACGACATGAGCGGTTCGGTGGGTAAAGTAGCTGTGGTCATTTCTTGCTCCTTGCAAGCGGTCAGTTTGAGTATAGCCGGGACGCGCAAGCGCTTCCAGCCGCACTCGAACCCACAGTCGCCCGCTCCTTCCCTTCCCCCGAATTCCTTCCGTGTAGTTCCGTGTCGTCCGTGGTTAACCAGCATTTCGCATTCGCATCTCCCCGATTCCGAGCTGCTACAGTTATTGCAGCAATCATACGAAGAGAACCGTTGAATTGATAACCTGCCCCCATTGAGCACGGAAGGGGCAACGGCTGCGACACCCTGAGAGCCCATTCACTCGGTCGGTTCGACATCCGAAGCTCCATCTGCCACGCCTCAAAACTGCGGAGGATGCGCTTGACGTCGAACATAGAGAGCGGCCGGCCGTCAACGACCAGAACTGGATCCCCGCTTCGTGTTGACGGTCGCCGGTCCCCTCTCACGTCGATCGTTCGTTACGCGCCGTGTTTGATCGCGGTGTTCACCGAGGAAACCAAGGCCGTGGTCGAGATGACGCTGACCTCGGCCGGCGCATCGGCGGGAGCGTGCTTCCTGAGAACAGTCAGGTCGGCTGTCGGCTGGACCGTCGAGAGGAGCTGCCGCGGCTCGCAGCGCTCGAGCATGGGGAGGGCGGCCGTGGTTCGACGGGAGACGCGTCGCTCTTTGGTTCGCGCGCACAACATGTCTGTATCCTCATCGTCTGGGAGAATAAATGTGCCACAGGTCCGATCCGCGCCGGCCGATCACCCGGTCACGTTGGTGAGGGAAGTCGGCCGTCTATCAAGAAGAGAAGCAGACCGCCTCGTTCGTGACGCGGTGCGCTGTATTGGAATGTCGGGCCGCCATTTCGTAAGATGCGCACTCTTCCACGAACGGAGGCTGCGGCCGTGTCAGACCGACTCACGTGCCCGATCTGCGGCTTCGAGCGTCCGTCAGGGACCGCGCACGACATCTGTCCGCGCTGTCTGCTCGACGCCGGCCGGGAACGGGATACTCTGGATGCCTCGTGGCCGCTGCCGTCGCAGGCCCAGGATGAGGCGCCGGGGGCGAAAGAGCCAGGTGTGCTCGACTCGATCGAGGGGACGATCGGGCCGGTTCCGCGGGTGTTGCTCCGCGACTCGGGCCCGGACGAACCATCGGGACCGCTCGTGGTGTCGGGTTCCACCGAGATGCCTCGCACGACCGGCGGGCCGGGTCGGTTGCAGTTCCTGGGCGAGATTGCCCGCGGGGGCATGGGAGTCGTGCTCAGGGGCGCGACCCGGACCTCGGGCGCGACCTGGCGATCAAGGTGTTGCGCGACGACTTGCGCGACGACCCCGAAATGATTCGTCGCTTCGTCGAGGAGGCGCAGATCGCCGGGCAACTGCAGCATCCCGGGGTGATCCCGGTTTACGAGCTAGGACAGTTCGAGGATCGCCGCCCGTACTTTTCGATGAAGCTGGTGAAGGGGCATACGCTGGCCGAGCTGCTCGCAGGCCGTGCCGACGCGGTGGATGATCGGCCGCGGATTCTCGGCATTTTCGAGCAGGTGGCGCAGACGATCGCCTACGCTCACTCTCGGGGGGTCATTCACCGAGACTTGAAGCCATCGAACGTGATGGTCGGCAGCTTCGGCGAGGTCCAGGTGATGGACTGGGGACTCGCCAAGGTGTTGCCGCGGTGCGTCGTCGCCAATGGTGCCCCCGCCGCAAAGGCGCCGAAGATCGACACGGTGATCGCCACGGCCCGCAGCGAGTCGGACAGCGACTTGTCACGGGCCGGGTCGGTGCTCGGCACGCCTCCCTACATGGCGCCCGAGCAGTCGCGCGGCGAGGTTGATGCGGTCGATGCGCGGTCCGACGTCTTCGCGCTGGGGTCGATGCTCTGCGAGGTCCTGACGGGGCAGCCGGCGTTTGTCGGCGGCTCATCGGCGGAAATCTTGCGGAAGTCGAGTCGAGGCGAGATCGGCGACGCACTGGCGCGGCTCGAAGCGTGCGGGGCCGATTCTGAGTTGTGCGCCTTGTGCGCTCGTTGCCTGGCGGCCGAACGGGAGCACCGTCCGCGCGACGCAGGGGTCGTTTCCGAGGGGCTGGCGGCCTACCTGGCCGGCGTGCAGAGCCGGCTGCGGGGGGCAGAGCTGGCGGCTGCGGAGGCGGTTGCTCGGGCCGAGGCCGAGGCCCGCAGGTGGCGGGCCGAGCGGCAACGACGCCGGGCGATGCTGGCACTGGCCGCATCGGTCGTCTCGCTCCTGGCCCTGGGCGGGCTATGGGGAGGGGTCGTCTTGTGGGAGCGGCAGGCCCGCAGGTCGCAGCTCGACGGTTTGATCGCGCGGGCAAGCGCGGCGCTCGAGCGCGCCGAGCACGCCGCCGGGGCCGAGGCCGATGTGATCTGGGATGAAGCGAAGGTCGCGGCCGCGCGGGCCGAAGAGTCCGCCGGCGCCGCGGTGGACCAGACGCGCCGCGGACGGCTTCGGGCGCTGCGAGAGCGCGTCGAGCTCGACAACGGCATTCGCACGCTGATCAGCCGTCTGCAAGAGGCGCGCATCCACTATGGGGGAAAGGACGACATCGACCTGGCCGACGCGCAGTTTTCGTCCGCGTTTCGCTCGCTCGGCCTCGATCCCGACGAAGTGCCCCCGGGCCGATTTGGCGAAGTGTTCGCGGGACGGGCCATCGCTGGCGAGGTGGCGGCCGGCATGGACGATTGGTTCGTGATCCGCACCACCACGAGCGATGGGCACCAATCGAAGTCGGGAGAGCGCATTGCGGCGGCGGCGCGCGCCGTCGACCCGGACCCGTGGCGCAACGAGCTTCGTTCGGTGCGGTCGAGGCCGAGGCCCGAGCGCGCGGGCCCTCTTCGTCAACTGGCCTCCGACCGCGCGGCCCTCGACCGTCAGCCGGCGGTCGGCCTGTGCTTGCTCGCAAATGCGCTGGACGAAAAGGACGAATCGCTCGCCAAAACGGTGCTGGACGCGGCGTGGCGGCGATTTCCCGCCGATTACTGGGTCAATATCGCGCTCGCCCATCGCTACCGCGAGGCCGACCAGCGGGCGCCAGAGCAGGCTCATCTCATGGCCGCACTCGCGGTCCGTCCGGCGAACGCGGGGGCTCATCACATGCTCGCCTATAGCCTCAGGCAAACCGGAAAGCTCGACGAGGCGATCGCCCAGTACCGAGAGGCAATTCGGCTCAAGCCGGGCTCGGCGGTGATTCACTTCGAGCTCGCGTGGACCTACCGGGAACGTGGCGAGGTCGAGAGTGCCATCGCGGAATATCGTGAAGCCGCCCGCCTCGATCTTGTCGCTGGGCAATTCGGAGCCGCCATCGGCGACCTTAAAGGGTACCTGGTCGTGCAGCTCGGTCGTCGTCCCGACGACGCCATCGTCGCGCACCAGCTTGCCTACCTCGCCATGGAGCCCAAAAACACCAAGGTGCGCAATCGGCTGGCCTGGACTTATTTTGACCAGGGAAAGTTCGAGAAGGCGCTCGCCGAGTTTCGCGAAGTCGTCAGGTTGGCGCCCAACGACGGCCCGGCTCATTTCCAGCTGGCAAAGGCCCTGGGCGCGGCGGGATTTCGCGACCAGGCGATGCCCGAATACAACGTCGCGCTCTCGCTCCTGGGAAACGACATCAAGACCCGCATCGAGATCGGCACGATCTTCAAGGATCTGGGCAAGCGCGACCAGGCCGAGCTCGTGTACCGTGAGGCGATCCGGAGCGAGCCCGGCAACGTGCCGGCGCGCGGCGCCTTGCCGAGCTCTTGAAGGAGACCGGTAAACGGGACCTGGCCGCCGCGGAGTACCGCGAGATTGTCCGGCTGAGTCCGGCGAACCTGTGGGCCCATCTGGACCTCGCCGATAAACTTCGGGAAGCAGGCGATCGCGAGTTAGCCATCGCTCTCTGCCGCGCGGTGGCCGAGCTCGAGCCGGGCAACGATCGAGCGCATTATTCCCTGGCCCTCGCGCTGCAAGATTCGGGCCAGACTGACCAGGCGATCACCGAGTACCGCGCGGCGATTCGTTGCAATCCGCACAATTTAAACACGCATTTCTTGCTGGCTCCGCTGCTGGAAAAGCGGGGCGATCTTGAAGGTGCGATCGTCGAATATCGTGCGACTGCGATCCTGGACGAGCTGGTGGCAAGCGTGGGCGGCTGGGCCATCGGCCGCCTCGAGAAGCTCTTGAAAAAATTGGGGCGCCCGGATGAGACGGTTCATCACTTCCGGGTGATCGTGGCGAAGGTTCCTGACAATGCCGAAGCACGCGCTCGACTGGCAGTCGCCCTCGATCGGCAGGGCTGGAACGAAGAAGCCGCCAGCGAATTTCGCGAGGCGAGACGGCTCGTGGCCAGAGGCGCCGACGGCCAGATCCCGATCGACGGCGCCAGGGCCCACGAAATGCTCGGCGGGTTCTTGAAATCGCACGGGATGCTCGACCAAGCCCTGGTCGAATACCGCGAGGCGGCCCGGCTTGCGCCGGAGAACGCCGGACCGAAAAACGAGATCGCCTGGCTCTTGCTGGACCTGGGACGGTTCCAGGACGCGCTTGATCAAATCACCATCGCCGTGCGTGCTCACGGCGACAGCGTCTGGATGTGGAGCAGCCGAGGAGGCATGATGGCCCGGCTGCGCCGCTGGCGCGAGGCCCGGGATGACCTCAGCCGCGCCATCGAATTGGACCCGGCGGATCACTTTTTCTGGTACCAGGCGCTTACGGTTGACCTTTGGCTGCGCGACCACGAGTCTTACGGACGCCGCTGCCGCGCACTACTCGAACGGTTCGAATCAACGACCGATTCGGTGGTTGCCGAGATCGTGTCAAAAGTCTGCCTGCTCGGCTCCCCACCCAGCGACATCCGCGCCCGGGCGGTCCATCTTGCGGAGCGGTCGTTGGCACCGAACGCCGAGAAGTGGAAGGAAGGATGGCAGTGCGCGACCCGAGCACTTGCGGACTACCGAGCGGGCGACCGGGACGACGCGGTCAAGTGGGCCCTGGCGACGCCTGATGGATCGTGGTACCACCCTGGGATCATTGCCGAGTTCGTGATTGCAATGGCCGTCTACCGCGAGGGCCGAGCCGATGAGGCCCGGCTGTGGCTCGAACTGGCGCGAGGGCGCCTCGAAGCACACGGCCCGGCCGTCGACGAAATTGCGCTGCCGAGCGACTGGCACGACATCCTGCACCTCAGACTGCTCTTGCGTGAATCCGAGCAATTGATCGGCACCAGCTCCGGTCTGGGTGACGGCAAAGGGGATGATCAGGAATCACCAAAGCAGGTCAGGTTTCCCGCGGAACTGGCTCGCGGTTACTCGCTCCTGGGGGTGGCGCTTCAGGAACGAAGAGAGTACGAGCGGGCCGAGAAAGCGTTTCGCCGCGCAAATCGGCTCGCGCCCGGCGACGCCGGGGTCGCTAAGAAGCTCGAACGGATCGTCGCGGACAGCAAGGCCCAGGCCCGACGGCTGGAGCAGGCCATTGGCCGGCTGCCGGCCATGCCCCAAGCCGCCGACGACCAACTGGAGCTCGCGCAGTTCTGTTTCGAGGCCGGCCGCCACGGCGCGGCGGCCGAGCTCTGGGCCGCGGCCTTCGCGGCCGAGCCCAGATTGGCCGAGTCCCGCAAGCCGCTCTTCCGTGACCTGGCCGCCCGCGCGGCCGCCCTGGCCGGTGCCGGCCGAGGCAAGGACGCCCCCTCCGACCCACAGGCAAGAACGCGGTTGCGTCGTCGTGCCCGCGATTGGCTCACTGCCGAGCTCAACGCGTGCAGGACGTTTCTCGCGATCGGCCCATTCGAGCGGGAACACGTTGCCGCGCGGCTACGGGGCTGGCTGACCGAGCGCGACCTGGCCGGCATTCGCGACGCCGACGCGCTGACCACTTTGCCCGAAGCCGAGCGCGCGGAATGGCGCACGTTCTGGGCCGGCATCGCCGACCTGCTCAAACGGGCCGAGGGCGAATGAAACGGGGAGAAAGCTAGACACAAACACGAGAATGAGAGCGACGGACGCAACCACGGCACGCGTCGCCCTTCTCTTCTCCAACACGCTGTCGCTACATGGGACCGAGAAAGGGCCGTCATCCGGGATGTTCACAGCCAGGCAGCCTCCACCAGGACCGCTAGACACGCCTGTGTCGCTCGTACCAAACCTTCGAAGGGTGAAGGGGACTGCCGCGATGGAGGGCATGTCATGAAAGAGCCTGATCCGAATGTGACGACTGATCGTGCGCCGGCGACCGCGGAATTCCGCGAAATGGCCGACTCGCTTCCCACCACCGAGCATGCCGCTGGCGCGGCCACGAGCAATCAGTCTTGTCTGGATGCCATCGCCGGCTCATCTGTGCCCGGGGGTGTTGATGAGGAGGGCGACTTGCCGACAGTGCCCGGCTACCGGGTGCGGGGCGAAATCGCTCGCGGCGGCATGGGCCGGGTGCTGGCGGCGTATGACCTCACCCTCGAGCGGGACGTGGCCATCAAGCTGCTGCTGCCTCGCGCCAGCAGCGAACGCTTCGTGCGCGAATCGAAGATCACCGCGAGGTTGCCACATCCGGGCATCCCGCCGGTGTACGCGCTGGGGACGCTTGCCGATGGCTCTCCCTTCCTGGCCATGAAGCTCATCGCGGGGCAAACCCCGGCCCAGGAGATGAAGATCGCGGACCGGCCGCGGCTGTTGCAGGCGTTCTTGCAAGTGTGCCAGGCTGTCGGCTTCGCCCACAGCCGCGGCGTCATCCACCGCGATTTGAAGCCAAGCAACGTCATGGTGGGTGAGTTTGGCGAGGTGCAGGTCATGGACTGGGGGCTGGCCAAGGAATTGCAACACGATGAAGGAGGAGGAGTGACGGATGAGAAACAAGCCGGCGAGCAATCTTCCTCATCCTGCATCCCTCGTCGTTCACCCTTCCAGACTGACGCGAACGAAACCATCGATTACGGCGCTCTCGGGGAATCGACGGAAGAGCAAACGCAAGCGGGAACGGTGCTGGGCACGCCGGCGTACATGGCCCCGGAGCAAGCGCGAGGCGAACCGACTGCCGCCCGCGCGGACGTTTTGCGCTCGGCGGCATCCTCTGCGCGATCCTGACCGGGCAGCCGCCCTTTGTCGGCGAGACGAACGTGGAGCTGATTCGGCGTGCTGCCGCGGCGGACCTGGCCGAGGCGAATGTGCGGCTGGACGGCTGCGGTGCGGACGTGGAGCTTTTGGCCTTGTGCCGGCGCTGCCTGAGCCCGGCCCCCACTGATCGCCCCGCGGACGGGCAAGCCGTTGCCGCAGAGCTCGTGGCCTATCGGACGGGCGTCGAAGCACGGCTGAAGCAGGCCGAGACCGAACGGGCCGAGTCTCTGGTCCGCGAGGCCGAACAGCGGAAGCGTCGCCGGACGGTCCAGGTGGCGGGCGGCGCCATTGCCGTGGTGTTGTTGGCGGGCTCAAGCGCCAGCCTCTGGCAGATGTTCCGGGCGATCGACGCCGAAGGGCAGACGAAGCGGGCGAATACCGGCCTGGCGGCGAAGAACGTCGAGCTGGCCGCGCAGCAGGCCACGGTCAAGGCACAGAACCAGCAACTGGGCGAGCTGATGCAAGCGGGACGCAAGGCGAAGCTCGAGGCGGACACGAAGCGGCAGGAGGCCGAGCGGAACCTGGCCTTCGCAAAAAAGGGGAACGAGATCCTCGGCTCGGTGTTCGAGGGCTTGAACCCGAGCGCGAACTACGCCACCGTGGCCGAGCTGCGCAACGCACTACGCGACAATCTGAGCAAGGCCGCGAAGGATCTGGAGAGATCGGACGTCGGCGAGCGGCTGGACGTCGCCGCGATGCAGAGCAGGTTGGGCCTGGCGCTTCTGGGATTGGGCGACACGTCCCTGGCGGTCGAGCGCTTCGAGAAGGCCCTGACTATTTTGAAGGGTGAGCTCGGCCCCGACCACGCCACGACGCTCGCCGGCATGGGCAACCTTGCTGAGGCCTACCGGGCGGGCGGCCAACTTGCCGAGGCTGTGTCGCGGTACGAAGAAACGCTCGAGAAGATGAAAGCCAGGATCGGCCCCGACCACCCCGACACGCTTAAGATCATGAACAACCTGGCGCTCGCGTACCATGCCAGCGGCCACCCCGCCAAGGCCGTGCCAATGCTCGAGGAGACGCTGGTGATGCAGAAAATCAAGCTCGGCCCCGACCACCCCGACACGTTCAAGACCTTGCACAACCTTGCCATGGCGTACCATGGCAGCGGCCAGCTCGAGAAGGCCGTGCCGCTGTACGAAGCGGCGCTGGCCAAGTGGAAAGCCAGCGTCGGTCCCGACGATCCCAACACACTCGCCAACGTGAATAACCTGGCTGCGGCGTACGTTGCCAGCGGCCAGCCCGCCAAGGCCGTGCCGTTGCTCGAAGAGACGCTCGTGAAGCGGAAATCCAGGCTCGGCCCCGACCACCCCGACACGCTGATGAGCCTGGGCAACTTGGCCGTGGCGTACGGGAGCAGCGGCCAGCTCGCCAAGGCCGCGCCGTTGTTCGAAGAGACGCTCGAGAAGCGGACAGCCAGGCTCGGCCCGAACCACCCCGAAACGCTGCGAGCGAAGAAATACCTCGACGTGTTGCGCGCCATGCAGACAACGGAGAGTCGGTACCGGGCTAAACTGGCCGAGCGAGGGCCGAACCACATCGACACCCTTCTCGCACGCCGAGACGTGGCTCAGATGTACATATCAACTGGCCGGCTCGACGACGCGGAGCTGGCACTTGTGGAGGTTCTGAAGGGAATGAATGACCGGGATCCGAATGATGCAATCGTGGCATTCACGACCGGGCTCTTGGGTCAGTGCCTGGTCACCCGGCAACGCACCGCACCGAATGACTGGAAGACGTTCAACACCCAGTCTCTGCTGGGCGGGGCGCTACTCGGTCAGAAGAAGTACTCCGAGGCCAAGCTGCTGCTCAAAAGCGGCTACGAAGGGATGAAGACCCGTGAGAAGACCATCCCGCAATTCAGTGGCTGAGAGTTGCGCATCCCCGAAGCACTCGACCGGCTCATCGAGATCGACACCGCGATCAACAACCCGGCGGAGGCGAAGAAGTGGCGGGCCGAGCGGGCGAAGTATCCGAGCGGCAAGAACAAAACGCCGGGGAAGCAGTGACGGGCAGGCCCTCGCCCCGTTTCGGCGTCGGCATCAGGGCTCCTCCGCGAACGCCTCGAATTCAGTGAGAGCCTTGTTGGTTCGGTACTCGTGTTCGGCCAGTTCGGCGGAAGCAGCCAGGATGGTCTCTTGTACGTGGAGCGGCAGCTTGCGAAGTTCGACTGGAGAGGGCCAGGGCGGCACCGGTTCGCCGGCCGCATCGTAGTGCACCACCGGCATCGGCTCAGTCCGATTCGAGTTCAAAATCGACATGGCTCAGTCCTTCCGTAATTCCCTGGTCCCTTGCCACAGCTAATAACTCGGTCCGGTCGTCGCGGGAACCATCCGAAACACTAGGGAAGAATGACACCTCCATCTGTTGCACCGACAGGCCGGCTGATCGACTCATTCTACTGAACCGCTCGAAGAGCGGCAAAGTGCGGCGCACCCAATGTCACGAGAGGTTGTGTACACGAGGACCGGCTCAACGGGGACGATGGCGGCTTCCGCACCAGCCGATCACCCCAGTCCGAGCCACCGCTCAGCGTGCCGGGGCGAACGGGTCGGCGGGCATGGCCAGGTCGAGCATTAGCAGCCGGAAGTCGTCGCGGGCCTTGATCGGGCGGCCCAGCCAGCGACGTACGATCGAGAGGTGACTGGCGTAATTCGCGCATCGGCTTGGATCCGCCGGGACCTCCGGATGGTCGCCGGCCCACTTCTGATAGATCATCAGCGCCTGGCGGAACTGGGCTTCCGCGTCCGGCAGCCGGCCCGTCGCAGACAGCAGGCGGCCGAGGGCGTCGTGGCTGTCTTCCAGTCTGTCGCGGTACGGGGCGACGGCGGGGGCTTCGGTGGTCAGCTTTTCCAGGATCGCCAGTGCCTTGCGGTACGAAGCCTCCGCCTCCGTCGGCCGGCTCGCCGCAGATAGCACGTTGCCGAGTCTGAAGTGGATGTCCGACACGCTGTCGCGGAAGTTGATGGCGGTGGGGTGGTCGTCGGCCAGCCGTTCCCAGATCGCCAGCGCCTTGCGGTACTCGGCTTCCGCCTCCGCCAGCCGGCTCGTATCAAACAGCATGGACCCGAGGTTGTGGTGGACGAGGGCCCGGCCGGTGCGAAAGTCGGTGACGGTGGGGTGGTCGTCGGCCAGCCGTTCCCAGATCGCCAGCGCCCTGCGGTACGGGGCCTCCGCCTCCGCCGGTCGGCTCGTCGCAAACACGTTGCCGAGGTTGTTCTCGCTGATCGCGACTTTGTTGCGAAAGTTCGTGACGGCAGGGTGGTTGGCGACCAACTTCTCCCGGATCGCGAGCGCCTTGCGGTGCGCGACCTCCGCCCCGGACAGATTGCCCGACGCGAGCAGCACGAGGCCGAGATTGTTGTGGATGGCCGCCAGTAGTCCGCGGAACTCAATGCTGGCGGGATTCTCGGCGACGACGCTCTCCATGATCGCCAGTGCGACGCGGGTCTCGGCCTCCGCCTCCGGCAACTTGTCGGTCTCCGTAGAGCAGGCGGCCGATGAACATGACCGTCTCCGCAAGGTCGCTGCGGGCGTCGTTCAAGGCCCCGGGGGCGTTTGCGAGCACTTCCCGGTCGGCCCGCGCTCGCCGGTAAACGGGCACCGCGTCGGCGGTCATGCCCGCGTTCTGCAGGAGGAGGCCCAGCCTCGACCGGCTGGCCGCCAGCGCTGCCCGCGCCGCGGGGTCCGTCTCCGTTCGGCCCGCCAGCAGAGACTCGGATCGGCGGTATGCCGCCACCGCGTCGTCCCGCTTGCCGGTCGCCTGGAGCAGCGTGGCGACCTCGGTGAGGCTCTGGCCGACCTCGACCGTCGCCGCGGCGCCCGCCCCCGGCTCGGCCGCCAGAGCCTCCCGCGCCGCCAGTACGGCCTGGTGCGCCGCCAGGGCGTCCTGCTTGCGGCCGACGCTGCTGGTCAGCACCGCCAGCTCGAATTTCGAACGCGCCAGCGCCTGCCGCGAGGCGGGGTCGGTCTCCTTGCCAAGCATCGCCGACAGCTTGCCGTAGAAGTCCGCCGCCGACGTCAGAAGCCGGTCGCGCAGCTCCTTGAACTGGTCCTGCTGGAGCAGGAAATCCTTGCTCACCCCGGTGTGGAACGTCTTGATCGCCATGAAGGCCAGGTCGTACCGCGCCTGCACGGCGGCCCGGGAGCGGCCCATTTCGGCGTTGGCCTTGGTCTGCACCGCCAGTACGGCGGCCAGCCCGACCACCCCCGCGACCAGCCCCACCGCCGCTGCGGCCACCCAGGTCCGGTGGCGGCTGGCCCATCGCCGCGCCCGCCGGCTGAACGGCTCGCGCCAGCTCGACACCGGCTCGTCGGCCATCCACCGCTCGATGTCGTCGGCCAGCGCCCGGCTCGTCGGATAGCGCTCCTCCGGCGGCACCGCCATCGCCTTCAGGCAGACGGCTTCCAGCGCCGGGTCGAGCGCCGGGTCACGCTGCCGCGGCGGTGGGAAGTCGCCCGTCCGTACCTTGGGGAGCACCGCGGCGGCCTCCCCCTCGAACGGCGGCTTGCCGGTCAGTAGGCAATACAGGGTGGCGCCGAGCGCGTAGACGTCCGCCTGCGGGCCGAGCCGCTCCAGGTCGCCGGCGGCCTGCTCGGGGCTCATGTACGCGGGGGTTCCCACGGCCGATCCAGGCAGCGTCTCGGCCGAGCCGCTGGCCGAGGACGGCAAGAGCGCCTGCTCGCCCGAGCCGCTGCCGGGCTCGGTGCTCTTCATCGGCTTGGCCAGCCCCCAGTCGACGACCAGGGTCTCGCCGTACTTGCCCACCATCACGTTGGCCGGCTTGATGTCCCGGTGCAGCACGCCGCGGGAGTGGGCGTACTCGATGGTGTTGCAGACATCAACGAACCGGCGGAGCAGCTTGCGCAGCTCCAGCGAGCGGCGGCCGGGGCCGTTCTTCAGGGCCGGATCGGTGTGGAAGCGCTCGATCGCCTCCTTCAGGCTTTCCCCATGCACGAACCGCGTGGCGTAGTACGGCCGGCCGTCGCCGTACGTGCCCAGGCTATACACGGGCACGATGCCGGGGTGCTCGAGTCGCCCTGTTATCTCGGCCTCGACGAGGAACCGCTTGCGGCTGACCAGGTCGTCGGCGTGGTGATCGAGGATCTGCTTGAGGGCGACTTCCCGGTTCAGCTCGCGATCCAGGGCGACAAAGACGGCACCCAGCCCGCCCTGGGCGTGGGGCCGCAGGGCGCGGAAGCGGCGGCCGTCGTCGGCCGCACTGCCGACGGCCTCGGTCGACGGGACCTCCATCCGAGCCAGGGCGGCATCGACCAGCCCGGTTTCGACCGGGAACCGGGCGCGATACTCCGCCGGGTCGGGTCGCTCTCCGGCCGAGGCGCGGTACTCCAGCTCCACCGCCAGCAGCTCCCGGAGCAGGGCCGCGCGGTCCGGTCCGGCGGTGCCGGCCAGGCAGTCCTCGATGGCCGGCCGGCGGCCAGCGCGCCAGTCGGCCTCGAAGCGGTGGCACGCCCGGTCGATCTCCACCATCCGTATTGCACCCAGGGAATAGTCATCATCCGGGCGGTCGCCGGCGCTCATGATTCGCTCCCATGCCGTGAATCGAGTCTCAACCCCACGCCGCCCAGCAGGTGCGGACGGTCCTGAGCCGCCGCTCGACGGTGCTCAGGCCGCAGCAAAGCCGCGCGGCGACCTCGCGGTCGGTGTATCCCTCCAGCTTGAGCGCCGCAACCTGGCGGAGCGGCTCGTCGGGGAGCAGGTCGAAGAGGCGGCGGCACTGCTCGGCGAGGAGGGCCGCCAGCTCGGGGCTCGGCTCGGCCGCGGGGGCCTGGGCCAGCCCGCCGGCCGCCAGGGCGCTGGCGGCGAGGTCGGCCTCGGCCACGACCTGACCGCCGCCCCGCTTGAGCCGCGTCTGGTGCCGGACCTGGTTGGCGGCCTTGCACGCGGTTATCGTGACCAGGACCCGCCAGAGGTCGTTGCGATCCTCGAGCCTGGGAAATCGCCCCTCGCCCGCGCCGCGGCAGAGGCTGTCGAAGGCGCTCAAGGCGACGTCTTCCTCGTCGGCCGGGGCGCGGGAGATCTCGCGAAGCCGTGGCCGGGCGAGCCTCACCAGGTCGACGAAGTAGCGCTGCCAGATCTGCCTGGCGGCCTCGGGATCGCCGGCCTTCAGACCCCTGACCCAACGTGAGACGGAACCCTCCCCATCGCTCACCTACGCGTCCCCTCCGCCCTGGAAGTCTGTGGTCAGGCCGGGCTTAGACCGGGACCGAGTCTAGCACAACGCCGATGCGATTCCAAACCGGTGTCGGCCTAGAACAGTGAGGTGCGGAGCGGACAGGCCGCGGGCGTTGAAAAAAACCATCGTGCGGCGGTGAAGGGTTTTCGGCCCGCACGGTGATCTTGGATTGTCGCCGGTGTGCGAGAGCGCTGTTTAGAGCGGTCTCCTGATCACCGAGCGGCTGGCCGAGGAAGAGCAGACCTGCGCGCGCCGAGGCGAGACGATCGCCCACCCGATCCGGCGTCGCGGGGCCGCGACCCCCTTTGCCTGAACCCTGTTCCGCATCCCACGATACTCACCAGGGAGCAACCTCCGTTGAAGCCACTTCCATTCAATCGTCGCCGCAAAGTCGTTGGTGGGTCGCAGGGTCGGCCGAAGTCCAGCCGTCGTCGACAACAAGCCGCGAGGGTTGCGATCGAGGCGATGGAGCCGCGGCTGATGCTGACGGGCTTCGCCTACACCGGAGCGATCCAGACCTATACCGTGCCTCGGACGGGGGTTTATGAGATCACAGTGGATGGGGCGCAGGGAGGCAGCAGCAGCCCCGACGCATATGTACCAGGCGAGGGATATGTCGGCGCTCCAGGCGGCCTGGGCGCCGTGCTGAGCGGCAATGTCCTGCTGACTGCGGGAACGACGCTGGACGTTTTGGTAGGCGGCCAAGGTAGTTTGGGCCTGTTGAGTGGAGGAGGGGGCGGCGGCAGCTTTGTGTTCCAAACCAGTGACGGCCAACCCGCAAGCCAACCTTTGATCGCTGCCGGTGGTGGCGGCGGCGGTGCCGGTGGCACCGGTGGCAACGCGCAGACCGGAGTAAACGGGGGTGCCGATGCAGAGGCTGTAGCCAATCCCTTCTACTCTTTTGGACAGGGCGGGGTCGACGGCTCGGGCGGCTTTCCCGGCGGCGGCGACCCCGAGGGAACCGGCGAGGGTGGCGGTGGGGGCGGGTGGTTCTCAGGTGGAGGAGGACCTGAATTTCCCCCGGTGGGAGCCGGGAGCTCGGGCTCTGGCGCACCGTCCTTTCGTGGCGGCGATGGGGCCAGCACCAACGTGGTCATCATCGACGGTGGCGGCATCGGCAGTGGCGGCTTCGGCGGTGGTGGCGGCGGCGGGGAGGATGCTAGTTACGGCGGCGGCGGCGGCGGTGGCGGTTATTCGGGGGGCGGTGGCGGGGCTGGGTCAGATGCACTAAATCAGGGGGGCGGCGGCGGGTCGTACTTCGACCCCTCAGTCGCCAGTACCACCGCCCAGGTCACCGAAACCGGCAACGGCATGGTGAACATTGCCTACCTGCCGGGCGTTGCCACCGTGGCCCAGCCGCCCAGCGCGATAGTCGGCACCCCCATTGCGGACAAAGTGACCGTCACGGGTCTCAACCCCACCGGCACCGTCACGTTCAACCTTTACGCCAACGCAACCGCCACCGGCACGCCCTTGTACACGGATACCGAAACTCTCTCCGGCGGCGTTGCCACAGCAAAGAACTACAGCACCTTGAATGCCGGCACCGATTACTGGGTTGCCACCTACAACGGCGACCCCGATAACGGCACCGCGACGAGCATCAGCGGGGCCGACCCGGTGGTTGTCAAGCCCTACCCTGCCTCCATTACCACCACGGCCGTTAACGCTATTGGGGAGGTCGGCCTGGGAATTGACGATAAAGCCACCGTCACCGGCTTCAATCCCAGCGGCACCGTCACGTTCAGTCTCTACGACAACCCCAACGCCAGCGGCACGCCCTTGTATATTACCAACCCCCCCGAAACGGTGTCGGGCGGCGTTGCCACATCGGGGTACGCCAGCCCCACAAACCCCGGCACCTATTACTGGGTAGCCACCTACAGCGGCGACAGCAACAACGTCGCAGCCACCAGCAACAGCGGGTCGGATCCGGTGGTTGTCATCAGCGGTCCGGGCGACTGGATGGCCGCGGAACCCGACGGCGTTCCACTGACGGATGTCTCCCTGCCGGGCACGGTCAACTCGGCGGCGGGCCCGAGCTTGTCGGATGCATTGATCGGCAGCGGGTCGTCGACCGTGCTCGCCCCAACGACGGTGACGGCCGTCGGCGTGAATAACTCAGCGCTGGCATTGCATCTAGCGGATTCTGCCGCGGTGGCAGCCGCGCTGGCTGCCGATCCGCCGAGCGTGCCGTTGAATGCGCAGGCGGTCGTCGCGGACGGTCTGGCGTTTTCAGCGGACGCTACCGCGGGAATCACGCAGACCAGCACGGGGGCCGGTTTGGCCGTCGGTCTGACAGCAGACATCGCCGCTGTGGCGTCGGACAGCGCGTCTCTTGCTGCCTCAACAGCGAGCAGCGCAGCCCAGGCGGCCGATAAAGCGGCGGCCCTCGACGATCCCGCAGCCCAAGCGGCTGATACGACGGCGGCAACCGATCACGAAACGGCCGCTGGTGCCGATTCGGCCGCGGGGACTGCGGATGGAGAGGCGGGTGGCGCAGACACGGCGGCAGCGGGCACGGATGCCGCGGCGGGGCTTACGGACGGGATCGCCGGGGGAGAGGACGCAACCGCTGCGACGACCGACGCTTCCGCGGCCACCGCCGATGTCGTGGCGGGGGCGGAGGATGGAATTGATCCGGTCGCGGATGAGATCGCAGCCGGACTCGATGGAACCGCAGCGGCGGCGGATGCGGCCGCGGTCAGCGGAGATACTGCGGCGGACGCCGCCGACGCGGCGGCCGATGCCACCAATGGGCCTGCCAGTGGCCTGGATAACGCGGTTGGGGGCGTCAATGCAACGGCGTCCGGGGCGGGTCTGGCGGCCAATGGGTCCGATCCGGCCGCGGCAACCGCCAACTCGGCAGCGACGACTGACTATGCCGCGGACGCCGCCAAACGTACGACGTCGGCGGTAACGAACGCGCTCGCAGCGACTGCGGCTTTTACCGGGGCGGCTGCGAATGCGCTGGCGGCAAGTTTTTATGGCACGTTCGCCGCTGGGATGAGCACCCCCAACACGACGGGCAACAACAGCAACAACGTTACGGACCAGAATACGGTCTATGGGCTTGCCTTGACGGAGGCCAGCACGCATGCGGCGGCGGCGACGGCGCTCACGGCGGAGGGCGTCTTGGCCAGCAATGCAGCCGTCTTGGATAGCGTGGCTGCGGCTGCGGATCAGGCCGAGGCCAGCGCGGCGACGGAAGCGACCGCCATGGACACGGCGGCGGAAGAGGCCAACTCAACAGCCGCGGCCGATGACGCGGAGGCGACTTTGTTGGATGAGAAGGCGGCTGCGTTGGATGAGGCGGCAACTCCCGAGAATTCAGCGGCGCTGGGGGCCGATTCAGCAGCCGACGGCGCGGATATTGCGGCGGCGACCGACAATGGCGTCACGGCGGCCGCGGATACTGCGGCGGGGGCCGCGGACATCGCTGCAATTGCCTTGGATGCCATTGCCGCGGCCACGGCCGAAATCATCTTTGTGGATATTGGCACGGCTGCGGCCGCCGCGGTCGGCGAAGCCGTGGCGGTTGCCCTGGATGAAGTCTCGCTTGGCGCCGATGTCACGGACGTCGCCACCGACGGCGTTTCGGCTGGCATCGATGCAGCGGCGACGCCTCTGGATGAGACGGCGGCGGGCGAAGATGGGTTGGCCGTTACCGCTGACGAAATGGCGGCGGATGCGGATGCCACGGCAGTTACGGCCAATGCCGACGCAACTACAGCGGATCAGTCGGCGGCTGCGGCCAACTTAACTGAAACAAAAGTAGACACCGCCGCGGACCTTGCAAATGCAGCGGCAGAGAAAGCCGATGGCCTGGCCGCCAACGCGGCCAAGGCCGCAGATGCGGCAGGCTTTTTGGCGGCGACCGCGGATGTTAATTTCACGGCCGAACTGACGACGCTGCAAAACCATGAGACCACGGAGCAAACGCAAACGCTGAGCATCGCCGACCAGCTCGATACGGGGGTTCGCTCGCTGGATTTGCAAGCGGGTCTGGTCAACGACACCATCAACCTCAACGCCGGCCAGGATTTTACCGGCTACACCATGCAAGGCGCGCTGAACGAGATGACCTCGTTCCTGCAGTCCGAGCCCACGGAAACCATCGTGGTTTCCTTGAGCAACGACGCCACCCCGGTGAACAGTTCCAATAGCTTCAACACCGACCTCAACACGCTGCTCGACTCGCCTGACACGGCAGTTCCGGGCACCAACTACAAGGATTTCGTCTACTACTCTTCTAACCCGGCTATCACTCCCACATTGGGCGAAGTTCGGGGAAAAATTGTATTTGTTCCCAATGCCGACCAGAGCTGGACTCCCGCCGCCGATCCCCAAACGGGGCTCACACCTGGCTGGCAACCGGCCGAAGTGGATCAGAATTCGCACACCATCACCGACCCCAATACGCGATGGAACTATGCGGAGAATGACAACGGGGCTAACGACAATGGATTGATCCCAACGGACCTGGGCAATCCCAGCACGCTGTACCGAAACAATCTGAACCAGGACTTTGTACCGGACATGGTCAATGGTTCAACTGTTTATTCGACGTCGGCGGTGCCGGTCGGGCTGGGCGACACCGTGGATGGGATCGCGCAGCAATACTTTACCGGGGTGAAAGTCTCGCGCACCACGGGCATCGTGGGGATGGATGATCCCACCGTGGTAGAGAACGGAGATACCACGGCAAACCTGGGTGATGGCACGACCGTTGATGAAACGCTCATCAATGCAATCATCAACGAAAACAACCCGCCGATCATCGTGACGTCAGACTCCGATGCTCCAGGCGCCGCCGGCACTCTGCGAGATGCGATCCTGCTGGCCAACTCGGAGCCCGGTTTGCATAACATCGCGTTTGCGCCCAACCTGAGCGGGCCGACGGGGAACGTCATCATCTTACAGTCAGATTTGCCTGTCGTTACCAATGATCTGGTCGTTGCTGGGCCGGTTGTCGTCGACACCAACGGCTACCAGGGCTTCGTGGCTGCGGCCAGTCGCACGGTGACGGAGACTGATCTGGTCGCATCCGATAGTGGGCCCGGAACGACAACAACTTCCACCGACACCACTCCGGTCTATCTTGACACGTCCGGAATTACGATCACCACGTTGGCGCCGTTGCTGGTCGACCCGATCAACATCACCTATGGCACCCCGCTGAGCAACTTGCAGCTCCAGGGTGTCGCGTTGGCGACCGTGGGCAGCACCCTGGTCAGCATCCCCGGCAGCTTCACGTTTACCAGCGCCGCAGGGACTAGCTTGCACGCGGGCTCGGGGCAGACCGAAGCGGTCACCTTCACGCCCTCTAACCTCATGGCTTACGCGCCGGAATCGTCAACCGTGGTCGTGAACGTTGCCAAGGTCACGCCCGTGATCGTGAGCCTGTCCTCCGTCAACCTCACTTACGGCACGGCCCTGGCCGACAGCCAGTTGAGCGGAACGATCACCGATGGCGAAAACACGCTGCCGGGCACGCTCGTTTATACCAATGGCGCCGGCAGCGTGCCGCACGCGGGCAATGGGCAGACCGAACCGGTCACCTTCATTCCCGCCGACCCAACCGATTACGCGGAGATATCCTCGACTGTGACCGTGAACGTCGCCCAGGTCGAGCCGATAGTGACGGTGAACCCAGTCAACCTCATCCCCGGCACCGAGCTGGATAACAATCAGCTTGCCGGCACCGCGACAAGCACCGTCAACGGAAGCACGGTAGCCGTCCAGGGCACCTTCACATACACCACCAATGCCGGCGTTGTGCTCAATGCTGGAAATGGACAAATTGAAAACGTCACGTTCACACCGAACGACACCACGGACTTTGAGACAGTGGATACGTCGGTGACCGTGAACGTCGCCCAGAGCTCGCCGGTTGCGTCCACCGTTTCCCTGAACCCGGTCAACATCACCTACGGCACCGCCCTGGCCAACGGCCAGATCAGCGGGACCGCGACGTATCCCATCGGCGGCACTCCCACGACCATCCCCGGCAGCTTCGCCTACACCACTGCCGCGGGCCTTGTGCTCAATGCAGGCACTGGGCAAAGTGAAGCGGTCATCTTCACGCCCGACGATACGGCGAATTACGCGCCGGTGTCGTTGACCGTCACCGTCAACGTCGCCCAGGCCACGCCAACGGTGACGAGCGTGAGCGCCGTCAACATCCCCTACGGCACCGCGCTGGCAAGCATCCAACTTGACGGTAGCGCGAGTTACGTGGTCAACGGAAGCACGGTGAGCGTTCCCGGTACGTTTAGCTACACGAGCGCCACCGGCAGCGTGCCCGATGCAGGCAGCGGACAGAGTGAGGCCGTCACGTTCACGCCTCTCGATACGGAGGACTACACCACGGCGTCCTCGAATGCGTCCGTCAGCGTCTCGCAGGCAACGCCGACAGTAACCAGCTTGAACGCGGTGAGTATCACCTACGGCACGGCCCTGGTGAGCACTCAGCTCAGCGGCACCGCCTCGTACACACTTGGAGGAAGCACGATTGCCGTCCCTGGCACCTTTGCTTACACCAGCGCCGCCGGCAATTTGCTGAACGCTGGCAACGGCCAGAGCGTAGCCGTCACATTCACGCCCTTAGACGCAGCCGATTACACGACCGCCACGTCAAGCGTGACAGTCAACGTTGCGCAGGCGATGCCGACCGTGACCGTCACCGACTCAGGCGGTGCTGTCACCGGCAACCCGTTCCCGGCGACCGGGACCGTCACTGGAGTGGGCGGTGCGAATCTCGGCACGCCGACGTTCACCTACTTTGCCGCCACTGACGTGAACTTCACCAATCCGCTCTCCGGTGCGCCAGCGCCCTGGGCAGGTACGTTGTCGTTGGTTCATACGCGGCGAGCGGCAACTATGCAGTCGGAGCCGCTGTCACGGGCTTTGCGATCTATACCCCCCCAGGACCGGTGAACCCGACCATCACCACCGCCGCCCAACCGGCAACCGCAACCCTCGGCTCATCCATCGCCGACAAAGTCACGGTCACTGGCAACAATCCGACCGGCGTCGTGACGTTCAGCCTCTACAACAACGCCACCGCCACCGCCCCGGCGTTGTTCACCGACACGGAACCACTGATCAACGGAAGCGCGACCTCCAAAGGCTTCATCACCACCGCGGCGTCGCTCGGCACCGATTACTGGGTCGCCACCTACTGTGGCGACGCGGCCAACAACCCGGCCACGAGCGTCGCGAGCGCCAACTCGGTCACCGTCAGCGGCAGCATGGTCGTCAATAGCACCGGTGATGGTCTCCACCGGCAACACCCTCCGTGATGCGGTCGCCTACGCCAACACGCTTGGTGCCGGCACGCATGCCATCACCTTTGACCCGACGGTCTTCGCGACGTCGCAAACCATCACTCTGAACAGCCCGCTGACGCTCAGCGACTCGAGCGGAACGACGATCATCACCGGACCCGCCGCAGGCGTGATCCTCAGCGGCGGAATCAGCGTCGGCCTGTTCGACGTGAAAGCCGGCGTCACCGCCACGCTTTCCGATCTGAGCCTCATTGACGGGAAGTCCAGTAGCGGCGGAGCAATCGTCGACCAAGGCACGCTGACGATCACGAGCAGCACGCTTAGCGGCAATACCACCACCGGCCTGGGCGGGGCTGTCGTGGTCACAGGCAGCCTGACTGTTGTGAACAGCACGCTGGCTTCGAATAGTGCCGCTGGTTCCGGGGGCGCTATTGAAAATGTGGGTTCCGTAACCGTGCTCGACAGCACGCTGTCGGCGAATCAAGCCGGCACCGGCGGCAGCGGGAGCGGCGGCGCTATCGACAACAGCGGCAACGCATACACCCTGACAATCGGTGATTCCATCGTCGCAGGAAACTCCGCAAGCTCCGGCCCCAATGTCAGCAACGCCGTCACCTCGCAGGGAAACAACCTCATCGGAGCCACCGACGGCAGCAGCGGTTGGGTCAGCTCGGACCTGACCGGCACCGTGGCTACGCCTCTCAACCCGCTGCTGGCGTCCCTGGGCAACAATGGCGGCCCAACCCCGACCATGGCCCTTCTTTCCGGCAGCCCGGCAATCGGCGCGGGGGCGTCGATTAACGGCATCACCACGGACCAACGGGGCTTCCCTCGGCCGGCCAGCGGTCCGGATATCGGCGCCTATCAGTCCGAGGCCCTCGTCACCGTCACCGATGCCGGCGGCGTGTACAACGGCAGCTCGTTCCCCGCGACCGCAGCCAGCGCCACGGGGACTGGCGGCTTGAACGACACCAACCTCGCCGATTTCACCTTCAGCTATGTCGGCACCGGTTCGACGACATACGCCGCCTCGTCGACCGCCCCCACCAACGCCGGCACGTACATCGTCACTGCCACCTACCTGGGTAATGCCACCCACGCGAGCAGCAGCAGCCTCGCGACGCCGTTTACGATCAGCAAGGCCGGTTCCATCACCACGGTGACCGACGCTGGCGGCACACACAACGGCAGTCCCTTCCCCGCGACGGCAGCCAGCGCCACGGGTTCTGGCGGCTTGAACAACACCAACCTCGCCGACTTCACCTTCAGCTATGTCGGCACCGGTTCGACGACATACGCCGCCTCGTCGACCGCCCCCACCAACGCCGGCACGTTCACGGTGACGGCAACCTACTCAGGCGATACCAACCATACCGGCAGCAGCAGTGGTGCAGTTGCCTTCACGATCGCCGGGGTTTCCACCAAGACGAGCGTCACATCCTCCGCGAGCCCGGCCGCCTACGGGCAGCAGATCACTTACACTGCGGCCGTGACCAGCACGACGGGAGCTGTCACGATGGGAAGCGTACAGTTCATCGTCGATGGTGCCAACTATGGGTCGCCGGTCGCGCTGAACACCAGCGGCCAGGCTCTCAGCTCCGCAATCAGTTTCCTGACCGGAGCCAGCCATAGCGTACAGGCGGTCTATATTCCAAGCTCCAACTTCACGGCCAGCAGCGCATCGCTGAATCAGGTGATGCAGTCCATCGGCGTCGAGGGAACGGCCCTGTACATCGGCAGCAATGGCGCCACGAGCAACGACCAGGTCCAGATCAACCCGATCGGCAGCAGCAACACCGGCAGCACCGGCGTCCAGGTCCAAACTCGGCTCAATGGTGGCACAACCACCACGAATTACAGCCAGGCCCTCTCCGCCGTGGATATCACCTTGCAAAACGGCAATGATAATGTGCACTTCAACCCCGCCTTGACACTGAGCGCGGTTGTCTCTGGCAGCGCCGGCAACGACAACGTCCAACTCGGTGACGGCAATAACAAAGTGACGCTGGGCAACGGTGGTGACAGCGTCCAGGCCGGCAGCGGCAACAACACCGTGACGGTGGGGAACGGCAACGACAGCATCCAGCTCGGCAACGGCAACAACGCCATCACTGCGGGCAACGGTTACGACCTGGTCCAGCTCGGCAACGGCAACAACACCGTGATGCTCGGCACCGGCAGTGACCTGGTCATCGGCGGGAACGGCAACAACACGATCACGGCCGCGGATGCCGCCGGTGCGAACGTCGGCATCGCGCTGGGCAACGGCAACAACACGATCAGCCTAGGCGCCGGAAACGACCTCGTCGTTCTCGGCGGCGGCAACAATGTCGTCACCGCCGGCAATGGCAACGATGGCGTGGCGGCCGGCGGCGGCGCCAACAGCATCGCGCTGGGCAACGGCAACGACAACGTCCTGCTCGGCGGCGGGTCGAACACCGTGAGCCTGGGCAATGGCAACGACGGCATATGGGCCGGCGGCGGCAACAACACCGTGACCGTCGGCAATGGCAACGACACCACCCAGCTCGGCGATGGCAGCAACGTGATCGTCGAGGGGAACGGCAACGACAACGTCCAGGCCGGCAACGGGGCCAACCTGGTCGTGGGGGGCCTCGGGCGGCACACCATCCAGCTTGGCAACGGCAACAACATCCTCATCGACGGGTCGGCGACGGTGGTGAACGCCGGCGACTCGCTCCGGAAGATCCTGAACGACTGGAACGCAAGCCCCACGACGTTGGTCAACCAGCGGCTGAAGGTGGTTTACAACTCCAGCTACCCGAACTCCCTGAAGGCCGGCAGCGGTCGCGACTGGTTCTTCTACACCTATCCGAAGACCACGTCGAACAAGAAGGCGACAGACCGCCTGAACTGAGCTGAAAGGAGAAAGGCACCGGTTCGGGTCAGGTGAAGCTCGCGGGCATCGGCAAGAACAACGTGCATCTGGGCGGGCGTGCCTGGACCCAGCTCGTCCGGACACATCCTTGGACATCCCACACTGTCACTCGGCACGAGGCCGGGACGTGTTCGTATCGGCGGGCCCGATCGTTTCGCGAAGCTCGCCGGTGTGGGTGCTCCAGAGCTTCACAGTTTGATCCGTGCTTCCCGAGGCGAGAATTCGGCCGTCGGGCGAGAAGGCCAGGGCGCAGATCGCGTTCTTGTGACCGGACAGCCGCAAGACTTCGGCGCCGGCGGCGAGATTCCAGAGGATAATCACCGTCGCCTCGGACTTTTCGTGCTGAAAATACTTGTCACCGTCCGAGAGCGCAAGCGTCTTCGCATCCGGCGAAAAGCGAACGCAAAGCGCTGGCGGATTAAGTTGAAAGCGCTCTCCTTTACTCTTCCACGTAGTTGTATCCCACAACCGCACGGTTGACCCGCCGGCTGAGGCGAGCAGCTTCCCGTCGGAAGAGAAGTCGAGCGACTCGATCGGTCGCGTGTGCCCTTCCAGGATCGCCTTGAGCTCTTGCTTCACCAGGTCGTAAATATGAACGACCTTGGCATCGCCCCCGACCGCCAGCATCGAGCCATCGGGGCTGCTTGCCAGGCTCAAGACCGCCCCCGGATACCTGATGGGTTGGAGCTTGGTCTTACCGGCCGGGCCGTGGAATCGAACCCATCCATTCCGGTCCCCGGCAGCGACCAGCGAGCTTTTCGCCAGAAACACCACGCACGTCACAGCCGACCCCTGATTCTCGCTCTCGCCCATCGTTCGCGCATGGATATCGTCAAAGATCGTGACCGTGCCGTCCTTGAGTCCCGTGGCCAGGCCACGGCCGTCGGGCGCAAACGCCAGGCCTCCGAATCCAAACGGATGATGTAAACAAAACACCGCACCGTGATCGGCAACCTGCCAGATCGACACAATGGATTCCGGCTTACCGACGCACTGCTGCCCGATCGCGAGCGTGCGCCCGTCGGGGGAGAACTCCAGCGCACAGACCATGCCGTAAGTGGACACTCGCTTCGCAACCACCGATGGAAGCCGCACGTCACTGGATCCGGAAGCCGAAGGCGTCGTCGCCGCGGGCGAAGGCGCAACTGTCGGCTGCGGAAGAGCGGAAGGCGCGGGTGGATTCACTGACCGAGCGGGCTCACCGGGTGGCGCGCCGGATGCAGGAGCTGGCAGGGAGTGCGCCGGCGCGGGACCACCGGGCTGAAGAACCGGGGCGTCGGATGGATCTGCCGGAGTGATAGGGATAGAACTCGGCGTTCCTGCCCGCTCTGCTGGAGCGACGGGCGGAAGAGTTGACCCCTCGGGTACGGGAACCGATGTCGGGGCGGGAGCAGCCGATCCGATCGCATACGGATTGGGGCTCGGGAGCGCACCTACCGGCGCAACGTACGGATTGGGGCTCGGGAGCGCACCTACGCCCGCAACGTATGGACTTGGTGCTTCGGGCGGCGCAAGGAACGCGACTGCAGGTTCGAATGTGATGTTGACGATTTCCTTTCCACCTCTGCTGATGGTCACGAAATCGTCACGGACTGGCCGGCCGTCTCGCGTGGCTTGAACGCGATGGCGTCCGGGTCGAAGCCGCACTTCCTGCTGGCCCGTGCCGCCAATGACAATCTCATCGCCGTCGACTTGAACTTTCACCGCAGGGTCCTCGACCTTGACGATCAGCGCACCATCGGCTGTCTTGATCCGAAGGATGGTGGCGACGAAGTCGGAAACCTGCGTCAAGCCGGCGGCGTCGGTGACGCCGATTCCGGTAATGGCCACCAGCAGGAGTGCAGCGGCGATGGACAGGGGGCGAAGGCGACGGCGGGCCGGGGGCAGATCGGGCGGGTCGAGCTCGAGATCGAATGCATCAGGCTTCGAGAGGATTGCTTCGGCCGCGTCAACGACGGGTGGCGGCAAGCTCTCCGGCTGTTGAAGATGGGCGAGTCCGCCTTCGAGCAGGTCGGCAACCTCCGCAGCGGTCTGGAAGCGGTCGGCCGGTTCTTTCGCCAGCAGGCGATCGACGATGGCGGCGAGCCACGGGGGCACGTCCGGGTTGAGCTCACGGATTGACGCATGGCGGACGTCGCACACGCGTTTGAGCACGGCCATCGCCGAGTCGGCCCGGAACGGCGAGCGCCCGCAGGCCATGGCGTAGATTGCTGCGCCCAGTGCGAAGAGGTCGGCTCGCGCGTCGACCGGCTCCCCGCGCGCCTGTTCCGGCGCCATGTATTGCGGCGTTCCGGCGATCACACCGCTCTGGGTGAGGCTGGCGTCGTCGATCGCGCGAGCCAACCCAAAATCGGTGAGCTTGACGCGCTCGACGCAGTTTTCGAGCAGGATGTTGGCCGGCTTGATATCGCGATGGACGACCCCTTGCGCGTGTGCCGCAGCCAGCGCGTGGGCAGCCTGCATGCCGATGCGGAGGATCTCGCGGATTTCGAGCGGACCGGACGCGTCGAGCTTATCCTGGACCGAGCGGCCGGAGACGTATTCCATGACGAGATAAGGCAGGCCGTGAAACTCGTCGACGGCGTGAATCGCGATGATGTGCTCGTGCACGACGGCCGCAACAGCGCGGGCTTCCCGCGCGAAGCGGCGGCGTGCGCTGGCGGAGTGTGCGAGCGTGGGGGCGAGTACCTTGATGGCGACGGTGCGCTCCAGCGCCGGGTCACGCCCTTTGAGCACGATGCCCATGCCGCCGCGCCCGAGCACCTCGAGGATGTCGTACGGACCGAGACGCCCGAGTGCTTCCGGGCGCTCCGGATCGCTCGGGTCGAGGAAGTCGAGCCAGCGGCCATCCAGACCGGCGGCGTCGGGCCGATCGTCGTCGTCGAAATTCGCGAGCGGATCGGAATGAACGCCAGTGGCTGCCTTCGCGGCCCAAGGCTCGCCGCGGAGCAGCGCCGCATCGCCCCAGAAGTGACTGGCGGCCGCCATTCCCTCGAGCTCACGGCGGCAGGCCGGGCAGGCTTCGAGGTGAGCGGCCAGCTCGGCCTGCTCGCTTTGGGAGAGCCGGTCATCGAGGGAGAGGCGCAATCGATGGCGCTTGCACTCGTTTTGGTTCTGGGGCGCGGGCATGGATTTCTCCTGGACACTTCGTCTGTGCCATCGATCACGAGTAACGGGATTCGCCTTCAGCTTGTTCGATCACGGTTCTCAACCGGGCCATGACGCGGCTGCGCGCGATGTAGACTGCCCCCACCGAGATGCCGCACGACCTGGCCGCGGTGGCGGGGTCTTGCCCCTCGACCGCGGTGAGCCAGAATGCCTGCCAGGTTGACTGGCGGAATTCGTCGCGAATCTGATCGGTCGCCCACAGGAAAATCCGGCGGCGGTATTCGACATCAAACAGGGCGGTTTCAGCACCTTCGGGCGCGGGGACCGATTCGAGCATCTCGCGGACGTTCGAGTCGCCGCTGCCTTGGGGGCGGAGGCGACGGGCCGCGAGCAGGTTGATCATGAGGTTGCGGGCGATTCGAAACAGCCAGCTTCGGAAGGAGCCGCGTGCGGGGTCCGGGTCGTATCGGTCGATGGCCTCTGCGACCGATCGAAACACCTCCTGGGCCAGGTCGGCGGAATCGGCCGCTTGCCAGCCCTTCGCGCGCGCCAGGCTGCTGACGAGCGGAGTGTAGATTTCCACGAACTCCCCCCATGCCTGCTCGTCCCGCGGGCTTTTCAACCGAGCCACAAGACTCTGCCTGGTCGCTGGCGAATCGGTCATGCGGTTCCTCCAACAGTAATACACAGGCGTGGGCGCGTATTCTTTCAATTATGGTGAGCGAAATCGGATCAGCAAGGCGGGAGTGGGGGCAGGCGTCTCCGCGGGAGCGGGAGAATGAGCGAGTAAGTCGTGGTGCAATTGCGGGTTAGGGCATGCGCTGCTGCACTGGCTCGCGAGGGCGTTCCCGACTACCCATTCCGGTCGTTTGCAATGATCGCATAGCCTGACCCGTAGTGGCCGTATCCGGTTTTGTTTGTAACCGCAACCTTCGCCGAACCTCAGCAACGATGTCTTTTTCCGGCCGCGTTCGAACGTCTCCCCGGAGCACCCGCGCCCGCGCTCAAATCCCCCCACCACCCATGAACTCCATCTCAACGTCGAGTGGCAAACGCATATTCTCCTCGGCATACGCATTCATGTCGTACATGATCGTGTGCGCATGGGAAGAGACGGCAGTGGCGTCCGCCTCCGCATGGGCGGCAACACGCTCCACACGCACCTGAAGCGGCCGGCTATGGTGAATCAGGTAGCCCCCGTTAAGCGACTCATGCCCCTCCGGCTGCACCCGGCCGCTCGACGAAGTCGCACGCGCCAGAATCTTGTGCTCGCCCTCCGACTCAGCCCGCCAGCGATATTCCCACAGCGTCCACGAATACGGGGCCTGCGGGCCCATCATCGTCGCTTCGGTCCAGGTCTCGCCGCCGTCCGTGCTCACCTCGACCCGGCTCACACTGTCTTCGCCCGCCCACGCCGCGCCGAAGAACCTCTGATCGCCCAGGGAAAGCACCTCGCCGGCGCGGGCGCACGATCTCCGACTTCGGCATCATCGGCCCGACAATTTCTGTTTCGACTCCGCGCTCGGTCTTGAGCTGATACGTGTACTTGATCGACTGGAAATAGCCGCGAAACGGTGTGCTCACCACCTCGATCCGCCGCAGCCACTTCACCGAGGCCACCCCGTACCACCCCGGCACCATCAGCCGCAGCGGGTATCCGTGCGCCGGCTCGAGCAGATCCCCGTTCATCCGCGAAGCCAGCAGTGTATCTGGATGAAGCGCCTTCGCCAGCGGCAAGCTGCGCCTCAAACGCCATCGGCTCCGGATGGTCATGCTCCGTTCCGGTATCCACCCCCTCGAAGAGCACCTCGAGCGCATCAGGCGCAAGCCCCGATCGTTCCAGCACGAACTTGAGCGGCACCCCGGTCCACTCCGCGTGGCCAACAGCCCCTGCGCCCCACTGCACGCCCGCCTGCACCGGCGCCAGAAACGAGCGCCCGTTCCCCGCGCACTCAACCGTGGCAAACACGGTGTGCTCGGGCAGCTCCATCAATTCATCCCACGTCCACTCGCGCCGATTCTTGACACAACCTTCAACACTCAAGCGCCAGTCCGCCAGGTCGATTTCCGGCACAGGAAAGTGATTGCGGACAAAAAACAGCCGCGTCGGCGTGACCCAACTGCGCAGCGAATCGATCGGCGTCTCGCTATTCTCCGGCGCGGCAGTGACGATCTTACGTTGCTCGGCCATCATACCTCCATTCATCAAAGAACGCGCCCACCGCCGATCCTATGTGGAGCCTGATCACAAGTCAACCTGTCCTATGCCTCCTCTTCGTTAACTTGCTTACCTTCTGTTCAAAATCCCTGAATTCGCCCTGTCCCGTTGTCCCGAGTCCGCTTCCACAGGCCCATCTGAGTTCGTGCGTACTCGGCCAGCAAGTCATCACTTCTGGTATTTCAGCCATCGATCCCAAGAGTGCAGCCGCGGCCCAACATATTCATAAGTGTCAAAAATCCCCCCGTTTCCCAGCGCCCGTGGATCTCCTTCCCGCCGCAGCGCCGCCTCCATCTCCTCCCGCAGCTTCTGTTTGACCGGCCGCAGCTCCGGCTGCTCCGCCAGGTTCTTCACGCAGTCCGGGTCGTCGCCGACCCGGTACAGCTCCTCGCGCGGCCGCTTGCCGAAACAGAGCCGGTAAAACGCGTCAAATCGCGAAAGGATGAATGTCTTGCTTGGTCCGTCGTCGCAGTTGCGGTACCCGGTCTCCGGGTTACCCACCGGCCAGCGGTCCGGCTCGTAGTTGAGAATGTAGAAATATTCCGCAGTTCTGATCGCTCGCACCGGATACCCCTGATCCAGCGGCCGGCCCAGGTCGTGCCGCTCCTTGCCCAGCAGCACGCGATCCCGCGCCAGATCCACCTTCCCCGACCTCCCGCTCACCAGCACGTCGAGGAAGCTGCGCCCGGTGATGGATGCCGGAATCGCCATTCCCGCAGCCTCGAGGAACGTCGGCGCCAGATCCCGCACGTTGATGAAGTCGTCGACAACCCGCCCTTTTCCCGCGCGGCTGCCCCACCGCACTGCGCACGGAAGATGCACGCCGTGCTCGTAGATCTGCCCCTTGACTCGAGGAAACGGCATCCCATGATCCGACGTGACAACAATGAGCGTGTCATCCAGCTCACCCGCCTGCTCCAGAAGCGCGATCATCCGCCCGAGATGCGTGTCAAACCACTCGACCTCGACGGCGTAATCGAGCATGTCATTGCGGATCAGATCCGAATCGGGGTAATACGAGGGAAGCTTGACAGCCTTGGGATCTTTGCCCAACCGCCGCCCGACGCCCTCCTCGTATTCCCGATGCGGCTCATTTCCGCCGTACCAGAAGCAGAACGGCTGGCCGGCCTTGCGATTTGCCAAAAAGTCGGCGAAGTTGCGTGCGTAGTCGACGCTCGCGACGTTGCGATGAGGCGGCGCGGACTTATACCGGCCATACTCCGCTCCGGCCGGGTTGCGTTTGAACCCGCCCGCGCGAAAATCGCCCGGCCCCCAGCCCTTGCCGGTGAACCCGACATGGTACCCCGCCTGCTCGAGCAAGTCAGGGTACACCGGCCACCGCGCTGGAAAGACGCCGAAGTGATTGCACGCCTCGTCAAGCTGCCAGGTATTTCGCCCGGTGAGCAAGCTCGCGCGGCACGGGCTGCATTTGGGGTTATTCGTGAAGGCATTCTTGAACAGCACGCCCTCCCGCGCGACGCGATCGAACGCCGGTGTTTGTACCCACCCGCAGCCATAGACCCCGGCATGCCCGTACGACCAATCGTCGGCAATGGCGATGAGGATATTCGGCCGCCGCGCACCAGCGGGACCACCGGCGAAAACGGCTTCTTCCGCACACGGCCACGAGCCCAAAGCCCAGCAAGCGAACGCCCAGATCGTGCCCAAGCGGAACCGCATTAGCACCGATCGCATCGATCTATCCTCAAGTGACAAAAAATGCCCGCGCCAGCAGAGCCCTCGATCTATTCCTCGGCTTGACAGATTCTGTCCAAACCGCCACGCTTCCGCCAGAACAACATGGACGCTAGAGGATGAACGCAATGACACGAACGACTGCTCTCGCATGCTGGCTTGGCGTCGTTTCCACCATCGCGCTTGCGCCGTCGTCCCAGGCTCAGCCCCACCACTTCAAGCTAAGCAAAGCCGTCGATGACGTCTTATGGTGGCTACCGGAAGACACCGAGACGCTCATGGTCGCGCAAGGCCCATTCGCCCTTGGCGCCGAGCCTCGCGGAGTCGACGTCGATGCCCTTGGACTCGAGCGCACCGCCCAACTGATGACCCTGTCGATCGGCGACGATCACTTCGACCCCGAGCTTGCGAAGACCTTGCGCACGCGGCCGATCGCGCTTGCCGTCCACGGCAGCCGCCGTTTTCGTGCCCCGAACGGATTCGGAATGATGCGATACGAGGGTGCCCTCATCGTCATCTTCCAGAACGACTTTGGTGCTGACGGCAAGGCTCTCGAGCAGTCACTCAGCAAGCATGCCACGAAGACAGAGATCCTCTCCGGCGTCTCGGTCGCGACATTCGACGGCAAACTGGTGCGCAGCGAATGGGACGTCTTCTGGGATCTTCCCGGCGAAAAGACCGGGCGCGAGCCCTATCCTCTCTGCGTCGCGCTTCCCGGCACAAACACGCTCATCCTCGCCACCGATCACGCTTATCTCACCACCGTCCTCATGCGGATGGGAAAGCGGCCCGAAACCCGCGCGTTCCCCGCCAGCCGCCCCGAATGGCGTCACCTTGACCCGACCGCCAAAGCCTGGGCGATCCGCTGCTTGGACGTCAAACAGGCCGGACACGGTCGTCCGCCCCAATTGAACGCCAAGACCGGGACCGGCTCTCCGGACAACGAACCGACCGGCCTTGTCTTCTGGGTCGATCCAGCCAATCGCAACAACGCGAAGATCAAATGCCTCTCGGCGAATGAGAACGCCCTCGCCATGGTACGAGGATATTGGGACCACCCCGAAACACGATTCACCCGCAAAATCCAGCAAGAAGGCCCGGGAATCGTGGACATCTCGATCGCAACAGAAAAGCCCGACGGCGAGCGGGACGTTGCCAACTTCCTGCTCCTGCTCTTGAACGCCCTCGGCCACGGTGCCTGCCTGTGACCGGCGCGATCGCCCGTCGTATCCCCGCAGACTCCCAGCAGAGTCGCCTTTCGCTCCGCGAAAGTGCGTCCCCCCTTCACTCCCGTCACCCGCTGCGCTTCCCACCCGATCTCCAACCTCGCGAGCGCTCGAGCTCCCCGACTGGTTCGATCAACGAATAGCTCGTACTCCGACCACCCGCCGAATCCTTCCTCAAAATGCCGCGCCCGACCAGATCCGCAATATCGCGCCCGGCCGTGTCCTGCGAACAACTGCCGAGCTCGGCCCATTTCGTGGACGTGAGCTTCCGCTCGAACCCATCGAGCAACCGCCCCAAAACCTTCCGCTGCCGTTCGTCGAACGACTCTCCAGCGTGTGCATCCCAGAACCGGGCCTTCCGCAGCACGCTCGCCAGTGTGGTTTCCGCGCCCAGAAACGCCCGGTCCAGACAGTCCAGGAACCAGTGCATCCAAGGCGTGACCTCGAGCCCGGCCTTCTGTGTCCGCTCCAAAATGTTGTAGTAATCGTTTCGCTCGAGCTGAATCTGCGCCGACATGCTGTAAAACCGCTTCGGGCTCTGCTCGGAGCGCGCCAGGGCCATATCGGCGATGCCGCGGGCAATCCGCCCGTTGCCGTCGTCGAACGCGTGAATGGTCACGAACCAGAGATGGGCCTGAGCGGCAAACAGAACCTGGTCGGTTGCAACCGGCCCGTTGAACCAGTCAAGGAACAACCCCATTTCTTTGTCCAGCCGCTCAGCCGCAGGCGCCTCGAAGTGCACCCGCTGCCTGCCAATCGGCCCCGAGACGACCTGCATGGGGCCGGTGCGATCATCCCGCCATGCGCCCACCCGGATCCGATGCAGGGTACTCCGCCCCGTGGGAAACAGCGCGGCATGCCAGCCGAACAGCCGTTCCACCGTCAGTGGCTCTTGATAATTCTGAGTCGCGTCGAGCATCATCTCGACGATGCCCTCGACATACCGGTCGGCCGGTGTGAGCCCCCCGAGATCCAACCCCAGCCGGCGCCGATCGACGACCGCACCTGATCGCTGTCCAGAATCTCCCCCTCGATCTCGCTCGACTTGAGCACGTCCTGCGTGAGCGTGGCGAGCACCGCCTCCTCGCGAAGGCGAAACCCGAGCGCCTCCATCCTGCCGACAAGCCGCCCCTGCCTGTGCCGCACCGCAGCAAGCTTGTCGGCCAGGGCAATCTGGTCCCAGTGAAATCGGGGCCAACCGGATCTGCGGTGGATGTACACGCTGATTATTCTCCGCACGTTCTGCGGAGATAATACCCGCTATTCTCCGCAGGATCAACCCGTACCGTCCGTTCCGCAAATTCCGCTGACGAGTCAAATTGGTATAATGCACCAAGCGCGAAGGAATCCGTCGCACTGCCCGAGAAAACTCACATGTCCAGGCAAACACTGCTGCAACATTTCCCGACCGCAGTCTGGCTGGGCCGCCAGATCGCAGCCGAGCTGCGCAGCTTGGTGGCGGACTTCAACAAATCGTTCCCCCGCAAGACCGCCCTCTCTCCGCTCGAGTGGTGTCTCGTTCCAGTGACGTGCGTAGCGAGCGCCACGCTGGGAAACGTCCTGGGTTGCGCGCTAGCTTGGGGCTGGCCACACTCATGGCCAGACCTGGAATACTTGATCGTCGAAGGACTGCGAGTGGGGCTGTTCGCCGCGTTGCCCGTAGCCATCGTGACCCGAGCATCTTCCCGTCAAGTCGTGAAAGCCTTGCTCATTACCAACAGCCTGCTTGCCGCGGGCACCGCGATCGCGATGTGGTACTTCATTTCGGTTTCCCTCGCGGCTTGAGCCGTCGTGTCGCCCATACATAAGGAGCCCACCATGAATCGAACAACATTGCTCGCGGCCCTCGCCGCAGTGCTCGCATCGTCCCCATGCTTCGCCCAGTTCGGCGGCATGGGTGGAGTAGGCGGCGGCATGGGCGGCGGCATGGGCGGCCAGGGCAACATGATGCAAGGCACCCGTGCTGCCCAAGCATTTTCCACAGACGTCCCCCGATCCGCCAACGTCGAAATGGAGGGCGGCCAGGTCTTGCGCGGCAAGATCGAGACCAGGCCCGTGATCGTTGACGCCGAGCTCGGCCAGTACGTGATCACACCGCACAAGATCAAGATGATCCGGTTCTTGAAACCTCAGAATGAGGTGAATCCCCCCGCCGGCGACGAGGCCCAGCGGAAGAACGACGGAGAAGCCGCTGCTGCCGATGCAGCCGATGTCGTTCGCGAGATGCGCAAGAAAGGGCAGACGCTGCGCGCGGTCCGCGGCGGCATGGGAGGTGCCATAGGCGGGTTCGCGATGGTGGCCGACCCGGGCAGCCGAACCGGTACTGCAATGCTCGTCCGGGGCAAGGTTATTACCACGACAGATCAAGAAGTCATCGGCATGGTTCACATTCCCGGCGACTTCACGCTCGAGCTCGACTTCGGCTCGCTAATCCTTTCGCCCGCCAAGCTGCGGTCAATCGCCTTCACAGACAAAGACCGCAAGGAAAAAGCAGCCCAGGCCCAGACGCCGGCCGCCGCCGCCCATGACGATACCCACCGGCAAGCCCTGGCCCACGACGCGCGCCCACCCCGCTACTTCCGCCAGGGCAGCTCCATCGTCGTCATCTCTCCCGCGGGCGACCGAATCACGCTTCACGACGTCGACACGAAGAAATCCGCCTCACTCGAGCTGTCCGGGTCAAAGGACGCCCCGCTCGAAGTCACGCCCATCACCGTGGGTGACCTCGTCGCACTGATGCTGAAGGGACCGAAGATCACCCGGATCGCCGTGGGCAACACGGCCAGCGGCACCTGGCGCTCGCAGGATCTGCGCGAGCCGATCGACGGCGAGGCGGTGCCAATCGTCGGCCCCGGAGTCGCTGTTTACGCAATTGGCCGGAACATCTACGCCTACGGTGCCGATTCAGACTGCTGGGATGTCGCCGAGCTCCCGCCAGGCGTCCGAGCCGCGCCGACCGTCTCACCTGGCGCCGTCACCATCGAGAGCGATGGCCACATCTACGCGTTCTCCGCCAAGACCGGCAAGTGGAATCACACCGACGTCCGCGCCATCCTCGACGACGCCGGGGCAAAGCAGAAGTAGGATGCCTCAAGAAGGTTCTCACTCATCTCAACGTCCCATCTGCCAGGTCTTCACCGATTCCAGCGGGAAGACCAGCATCAAAACGTTGAGCGTGAGGTTGTCGCGGTGAATCGCCAGCAGGGCAAGCTCGATACTGACGAACAGCGCGACCGACCAGCGCACGGGCAGCCGCTGCGCGAGAAATAGACCGAGCGTGCAGGCGGCGATATCGCCCATCGAGTTGACCACGCTGTCCCCGACGTAGCCCAAGGCGATCGTCGCCCGGCGATACCGCTCGATCACCACCGGCAAGTTCTCGATGGCCTCCCACATCCCTTCAATCGCCACGGCGAGGATGAGTCGGCTGCTCGGCCCGAGCCATCGCCCGAACGGTCGGAGCAATGCGTACAGAAGCAGGCCGTGCTCGAGGTGAGTGAAACTATAGGGGTCGACAAGGTGCTGCGAATTGTGCGCGCTGTGGATATCGCCAGACCACGGCGTGAGCCGGCCGCAGCGGCACCAGAAGCGATGCCCCTCCAGCCGAAGCGCCACCGCCGCCAGCCCGAAGATCGCCCCGATCGCAAGCCCGATTCGGAAACGCTTTGATCGCCAGACCGGGTCGAGATTCGATGGATACTTCATCGTCGAAATCCTGTTCGCTCAATGCGCGCCATTGCACTCAACGACGATCACCACGTGAACCGATGTCGCGCGACGTATCGCCAACCTTCAAAGCCCGCACGAGTCGTCCAAGATCCTTGAGCTCCTGCGGAGGATAGGGAAGAGCATTGAGCTTGGCATACGCATCGATCAGCCCCTGATGGAACCGAATCGGGATCTGATTGACATTTCGCCGAAGGGCATTCATGACCCTTCGTTTCAAAATCCGCCCGAACGGCGCCTTCGGATCGTTGGAGATATAAAAGCACCCAAGTTCGATGGCCTTGCTATTCCCCTTCTCAATCGACTCCGCCACTAGCTGCATGACTCTGTGAAACCAGATCGCAGGATGGGTTTCATCAACCGCCTGAATGAACGCCTCGCTGAGCGCGCGGTGGGACACTAACCACTCGCGAGCTTCGTCCACTTCGGAGCGAGGCTCGTGCTGTGCGCGGCGAGCTGTTTTACCATTCTTTCGCGTCATCCCTCTTACTCACGGAGTTTCACGCGGACGAATCGTGCCCTGCACATCCGCCGAGCCAGCGGCAACCGCATTCTAACAGCACCGCCCGGTGTCTCGCATATAATCAAGCCGCCGATCGAGATGACGCCCCGAGATCCGCACCCGTGAGACAGCGGCCATGGCCGAAAGCTCTTCACGCCAGTTCCACCTCGCAGACCTGGTCGCCGCCATCCTCTTCTGCGGCGTGCTGGCGGCGATCTTCGTCCCGGGCAGCGGCACACGCGACCCGCAGATTCTCGTCGTGCTGCTGGCTGGCGTGCTCGTGTTATGGCTCGTTCTTCGTTTCAACCGTGCGGGCCCGACCTGCACCGAGTGCGGGCGACGGTTCCAGCCAGAGTTTCGCAGCAACCCTTCGATTCACTGCCAGCATTGCGGCGAGCCCCAGGCCCCGATCCGCCAGGCAATTGTCGGCAGGAGCTTGATCTTCTGCGTCATCGCGGTCTTGCTCTTTATCTCGGTCATGGGTGCGCTCGCGTTCGCCGTCCAGCGTGATATCGAGCCGCTTGCACCACGCCGATTCGCGTCGCTTGCGATTGCGCTCGCATTTGCCCTTGTCTCGGGCCTCGCGATCGCCTGGTTCTTAAAGACCCCGTTGCGCTCGGCGCAGGCGCCAGTTGACCGCATTTGTGAGGGCTGCGGCAACGTGATTCCCGGTGAGTTGCGTGCTCCGACGATCTGCCGGAACTGCCGCGCCCGAAAGCTGACGCGCGACGAGTTCAAGAATGAGCAATCCAAGGGCAGCCGCTCGGTCGTCCTCTCGCAAGGAATCCTGGCGATTGCTGGTATCGCGGCCCTGTTTGTGTTCGCTCGCTCAATGATCGAATCCCGCAACTGGATTGGGCTCGGGTTCGCCGGGCTGTTATCGATCGCCGGCTTTGCCTACGCTTGGGGGCTGATCGTCTGGCTGCTACGTAACAGACGTCTCAGCGGCCTCCTCGATGAGTCAGCAGCCCTCGCCACGGCGCGGGCCTGTGCGGGCGAGGAAGGCACCATCGTAAAGGATGGCTCGACCACGATCTGGTATTCCGGGCCTGACGAGCCCGTGCCCATGCTGCGCAAGGAAAACGCGGCGGCCCATCGTCGCTTCACCGCGATGGTCGGCGACATCACCATCCCCGACTCGTCGCTTTGCATCCTTTGCTTTCACGACCGAGACGCGCTCGCGAAGCTTTACAAGACCCTCTTTCCGCACCTCGATTTCTCCAAACAGCTCGGCGTCTGCTTCCAGCGGCCCTGGAACATCATTACCCTCTGCACGGGCTTGGTGCCGGGCCATCTGGACGATCCCCGCTTGCTCGCCGGGTCGCTCTATTGTTCGATGCTCATCGAGCAGGTCTTCGGACAGCTTTCGGCCCCTTGGCTCCAGGTTGGCTTCAGCAGGGCCCTCGCGGCCGACCGGCGCCGGAGCGATCTCATCGCCCTGAATCGGCGAATGCTCGCCGGCCGCGCCCAGGCAATCGAATTCTCGCAAGACCTGTTCGCGATGTCGGCGAGAAAGATGTGGAAGCTGCTCCTGCCAACCAAAAACCCACAATGCGCGTGGCGATCCGAGCAGTTCCTCGATCAAACATGGTCGACCGTCGAATTCCTCGCCGGCACTGAAGCTCCCGAATCGCGCAAAGCCGCGTTCCGTGCTTTCCTGAACGACAAGCAGGCGAGTCGCCGCCACGAAGAGACGTTCTTCCAGCACTTCGGTTTCGGCTTCGGCTCACTGCTCGACTCCTGGCGCGAATGGGTGACGGAGCAGGGCCGTGGACCGGACGAGCCCCCTGCGCCGCAGGTCCGCGACGCCCTGATCAACCGCGTCCTGCCCGTCATTCGCGATCGCATCAAGGCAATCCGCGACTGGAGCAGGGCAGGCGCCGCGCTCGGTGCCGACTCCTTGATCGACCTCCTCCGCGATCCCGGAAACCTACCAAAAGACGAGCTCGTCTGGTCACTCTGTCGCGCCTCGGGAATGCCCTGGGACAACGACCCAGACCACTGGCAAACCTGGTGGGGTGAACGATGTAACGAACTTCAAACCATGTGAACCTCAACGGGAATGCTGACGCAGTGACGTAGGCGCTCACTCATCAATCCCCGGATACCATGTCGCGCTGATCTCTCGACGGAGAAATTCCTCGCGGCGCTTGGGCGGCTGCACCAGAATCTCAACCATCTTGAACATGCCGGTCGACTGCACGTTCGCGTTGGGCCGGCTCTCGAGCGCGGCCAGCTCGGCCTCGAAAAGCTGCTCGGCGTGCGATGGATCGGCCAACGCCCAGGCCATGAGCCAGCGCCGGCCTGCAAGCCGCCCCAGCTCTCCCAGCCGCTGGCCCCACCGCAGCTCCAGGTCGCGCAGCATCTGGCTCGCCGCCTTCGGGTCGGTGAGCGCCAGGATCGCCGCCGCATTGGTCTGACATTCCACCTCCGTCGACGGATCGCCGTTCCGGTCCGATGGCCGCGCCGCCAGCACGCGGAAGACCGCAGAGGCCATGTCGTCGTACCCCGCCCGCTTCGCGCACGCCGACGTCCAGGCGGCCTCGCCCGCACCGCCGCCGAAATAGACCCAACCGCGGAATTCTTGCGAGTGATCGACCGGCAGGTTGAGTGCCCTCTCGATGAGCATCGCCGCCCGCGCCTTGTCGCGAGGGGCCACAGCCATCGCGAGCCACGCATACGCCTCGCTCTGGTACTTCTCCGCCGCGTAATGCGGCTTCATTCCTTCGATCACTTTGATCGCCTCGTCCGCGCGTCCTGACAGGCCAAGCGCGTAAACGATCGCCACCTTCACCGATTGCGGCGTGCTCGACCGGTCGCCGATCTTCCCTGCGACGTCCAGTGCTCGCTTGGGATCGCTCGGAGCCAGCGCCGTGGCAATGAATCCCAGGTAGCGGTCGCGGTCGTTCTCGTTCTTCATCGGCTCGATGAGTGCGAGCGCCCGCTCGACGTCGAACGGCGCGAGCCCCGCGGCAACGTTGCCGCGTGCGTATGCCTCGCGCCCCTCGAGCCCCATCCGCTTGGCGGCTTCCGCAGCCTCGTTGAGCAGAGCAAGCCCGGCCTCCTTGCGCCCGAGTCGCGCCGAGCATCGCGCCGGCTCTGGCGATCGCACCGGTGCGGTCTGGCTGCTGCATCAGGCGCGCCTGCACCACCGCCTCCTCGGCAAACTTGAGCGACTTCTCCCGATCGTCGCCGGCAAACCGCTCGGCGAGCTTCTGCAAGATGTGCGCGCTCGATCCGTCTTTGGGCGCCCTCAGCAGACCGAGAGCACTTTCTGCGTCGGTTTCCGCCTGGCTCTCGGCCGCTGCCTGGTACACCCGGTCGTCGTACTGGCCGCCGGTGTCCGCAGACCATTTGAGCGCAAGCGCCACATCGATCCGGGCCATCTGTAACATGCACTCAAACGCACCGTTGTTATTCGCGTTCTCGCCGTAGCGCTCCCAGACTTTCGTCAGCACCCGCCTCACAAGCGCTTTCTCTTCCTCGGGCGTGGCCCGCCGTTCACTTGCCCACGGCGGAGGAGTTTCATCCGATCGCCTCAAGTTGATCGTCACCGCACCCGAGTCGCGCTCTACCCTCATGCCGGTGAAGCGATAACCATCTTTTCGCGCAAATACATATTTGCCGCCGTCGAAGAATCCTTCAAGCTGGAAGTTCCCGCCGGAATCCGTCCGCGACGTCAGAGGCTCCGGTGCGTCGCCGCGGTTGAAGACAGTCGCTTCCGCCACTGGCTTTCCGGCCGTATCGAGAACCCGCCCCACGACGCGGCCGCCCGTCGCCACCAGGCGGATCGCGCCGAAATCGTGGTTTTCACCCGCGCGGCCGGTGATCTCGGGTGACTCGGCATTGCCGTAGCCCGGTGCTTGAGCGGTCACCTTGTATCGATCGCCCGGCCACAGCGCCGCCGAGGTGAACCGGCCTTCACCGTCGGTCTCGTAGCCTTCGAGCGAGCTGCCCACGCCGGAGAACCGGATCTTCCTGCTCACGTAGTTCCGGCCCCATCCCAGGCCGACCTTGGCACCGGCAAGAGGCTTGCCCGAGCGGTCGCGAATCACCCCGTGCACGCGGGCCGCGTATTTCGGATCGATCACGAGCGTCAGCTTGCCCGACTGCTTCCCGGGCTCGATCACGACCGCCCCGTCGGTCGTCGCATCCTTCGTCCGGGCTCGCACGGGCAACGTGTCATCCGGGTCGAGCTGCTCGAGCCGGAACATTCCGTCCGGCCCGGTCTTTGCCGGAGGACCAATGTCCGCAAACCCCATGGCACTCTGCTTGAGCGCGTGAACCTCGGCCCCCTCCACCAGCTTGCCGGCTGAGTCGACCACGACGCCATCGATCGCCACCGCCCGACTCAGCTTGAGGTCGGGCCATTCCCGATCGCCCGCGACGTCGAGCTGCGGAAGTGATTCGTAGCTGAGCCCGAGATGGCTCCTCGGTATCGAAGTCGCCTGAATCACGAGCTTCCCGGGCGCGAGGTGAACGGTGTAGCGTCCGCGGGCGTCGGTCACATCGCTGTCGCCATAGGCCATCGCGCCGCCGGAATTGATCGACGCGTTCACCCAGACGGCTTCGACGCCCTCGCCGCTCGTTGCGTCGACCACACGGCCGGTGATTGCAACGAGGCGCCGAAGCGCAATCTTCACGTCCCCAACGGACGCACCCGGGCCAACCTCGACGTCGTGAATGGTGTCGGCCGCGAATCCACAATCCGGGGCCGATTCGAGTTGGATCGCATAGTGGCCCGGCGGCAGCTCATTGAATCGAAACTGGCCGTCGCCCTGGACGCTCACGCTCTTGAAATACAGCAGGATAAAGGGTCTTCCCGTCGGCTCATCGGCTGGCTGATTGCGCCGGATACTCAGTGCGAGGCTGGACGATAAACCCTTGCCGTCGGGAGTCACGAGCCGGCCGTTGATTCTGCCCACGCGGCCGTCGAGGGTGATCGTCACCGGCTTGGTCGAATCCCACGACACCCGCGGCGAGCCAAACCCACCGCGTGTGACGTTCGCCTGCACATCGCAGCCCGCCGGAATCCCTCGCAGCGTGAACGAACCGTCCGCCGCGGTCGTCGTGGCGAGCGGCTTTGCAAGGGCAGCCGTGAGGCGAACATAGTCATTCCCAGCGCGCCTCTCGTGCGACCGGACAAACATCGCCGGCACGATCTCGGCGCCCGCGACCGGCTTGCCGGCCGTGTCAACCACGCGCCCTCGGGCCTCGCCGGGCTCGACCAGCGAGATCTTGTGCGGCGTTTCCATTCCGCTGCCAACGGAAGTGATCCAGCCGACACGTCCGCGGCCATCTCGCGCGGCCAGGCTATATGAGTGCCCGAGGCGTTTGCGACCGCCCGAGCGATTCAGCTCTTTCCAGACACTCGGGAAGGAAAATGCCCCCTGGCCATCTGCGCTCGTCTCCGCAACCGCCTCAGGCTCCTCCCACGAACCGCCGATCACCCAGACCTTCGCCGCCGCCACAACCGCGCCCGAGGCGTCGACGACGCGGCCACTGATTCCGTCCGCCGCCTGCTCAAAAGCCCACGCGTTCCCGCAACACGCGCAACCAACAAGAACCAGCAGCGCAGCCGTCGTTGCGAGCGATTCTCGGGCGTCCCAAGTCTTTCGGCCAGTCATCCTCCGCCTCCTTCGAGAACCGGTCAACGAAGTTTGCAAGGACCCGCTTGGTTGAGACTATCCGCCGCGCGGCCCTGCCACAAGGCATGCGATTTGCACGGACGTCTCCCTCAGTCACTGGACCAGATAACCCGACCACTGGATAATGGATCGTTGGCCCCGAGCAGAACGAGCGCACAAAAACCGGCGGCGCAGGGAGGTCGACCCGAATGACACATCCCGCCTCTGTCCACATCGCCGTATGGCCCGAGCACGGTCAGCGTTTCCTTCGTGCGCTGACCGTCGTGGTGTCTTTCGTGATCGTTTCACCGATCACACACGCGGGCGATGGCGAAGATGTTCAAGTCCCATCGGCTTCCGATCCGGATCCGGCGAAGCTCGCTCGGTATCTCTGGACCGGCATGACCGAGAACCGCAGGAAATTGGAGCGGGGCATTTTCGTCGCCACCGGCCGCCGCGTTATCGATCATTGGGCAGATCGTTCCCACGGCGCGGGCGACGTTGAAATCTTCGGCGCGTTCGACCACGAAAAAGGGCTGCGGCGATTTGACAGAACCGAGCCTCTGGCCGTGGCCTTACCCGCCGTGCCGGGCACGCGCGCGACCGCTTCACCGCCAAGTTAATCATGACGCCAGAGAGGACGATCTGCCGGTCGGAAACAGCAGGTCGCACCGAGCTCGTCCTGATTGACGGGCCTGCACCGTCAAACACGCTTCACGGAATTGCCCCCTTCGACGTCCGGAGCTTGGGACTGCTGTTCTGGAACCAGGACCCGACGTTGCTCAATTTCGACCAGGTCCTGAAGACCTGGACCGACTCGTGCCTCGAGGAAGTCGCCAAGGAATCCGACCACATTTACCGAATGACGCTTTCATCAGGTCAGAACAATGCCGTGATACGGTCGGTGTGGATCGATGATTCGAGGGGCTTCGGTCCGATTCGCTGCGAAGTCAGCACGCGCTCCGGACTCCCCATCTACGTGAGCGAAATGGTCTGGGTACAGATTCACGGAACATGGATTCCCAAAAAATTTCGCAACGAGCTGACCATGGGCTCGCGCGCCGACACTTACGAGCTTTCCTTCAAGTGGGACTCGGTCAACAAGCCCGTGCCACCATCATTGTTCACCGTCGCCGGGCTTGAGCGTCATGACCGATGAGCCCAGCTTCGCCGGCTCGTTGATCTCACGGCAAAAATCCAGCACCGTCCGCTCGTAAAGATCCCGGTTGGAATGAAACAGGTCGCCGTGAGGGGCCCCGGCAAAGACAACCAAATTCCCGTGCGACGCGACTTTGGCCAGGATCGCCCGCGCCTCGTGTAGTCGCGCATGGCGATCGGCGTCACCGGCCAGGATCAAGACGGGCACATCCTCCGGTATTCCGCTGATCTCGTTGACCGGGGAAATCTGGTCGAGATGAGGTAGGAACAGAGGTCCGACTGTCCTCAGGCCTGCATAGGCGACATGGCTCAGACCCGGCGGCAATGCGATATCCACGCGATTCCAGACCGCAACCTTCAGATCTTGGTACGGACTTTCCAGAATGTAGCCCTGCACCCGCGTGCCCAGTTCTTTCGCGGCGAAGATCGCGGCGGCCGAGCCCATCGAGTTGCCGCTGACGATGACCGGCCGGCCAGGCCGCCGCTGCTCCAGAAACTCGACAGCGGCCCAGACATCCTGACGAGCCCTCCAACCGATGTCGTGATACTCCCCGGTCGAATCCCCGTGCGCCCGCAAAGTGAGCATCAACACGGCATACCCATGGGAGACCAGCAGCTTGCCACGACTGAGCGTGTTGCCCCGGTTGGCGTTGTTCCCGTGGAGCAGCAGCACGCTGGGAGCATGCTCACGCCCTTCAACAAACCACGCGCCCAGCTCCTCTCCGTCGCTCGTCTTCAACCGCTGGGTTTCGATTGCACCCCAGGTTACCTGCGGAACCGGCTCAGGAGAGCGGTGCCCGCGGCGCCTGGTCAGCTTGTAGACCACCGCCGACGAAACAAGCAGCCACACGGTGGCGCTCACCAGAAGAAAGACAACCCATCGTCTAATCCGTCGCCGATGTTTGAGCCAGAAAGAACCCGAAGACATCAAACCCTCCCTGAACTTGCTCACATTCCCTCGATCGACGATGATGGTTTGCCTGAACATACCATTTCGTGGGATAAGCCTGAACTTCAAGTTTGACCGGGATGCACGGTAGCGGCGCAGAAGGGGGTGAATGTGGCTGATCGTCGTTGGCCGGCCTGGGTTGCCGCGCTGGCAGCCGTCATGGTCGCCTGGTTAGCAATTCACGCACAGAATCCCCCGCCGCCGCTCCCTGCGCATGCTGCCGCCGACCGCTTCGCCGCGGGGCGCGCACAGAAACATGTCGAAGCAATCGCCCGTGCCCCTCATCCAATGGGTTCCGCAGAATCCGAGCGCGTGCGCAAAACGATCATCCGGCTCCTCGAAGAAATCGGACTCGCCGCCGAAGTCCAATCGACCGCCGGGCACGACCAGCCCGCGCCGCAGAACATCCTCGCGCGAATCAAAGGGCAGGGGCCCTCGGGTAAGAAGGCCCTGATGCTCTGCGCGCATTACGATTCAGTCCCCGAAGGCCCGGGCGCCTCCGACAACGCGGCCGGCGTGGCCGTCGTGCTCGAAACGCTCCGAGCCTTGAAGGCCGCCCCACCGCTCGAGCGTGATTTGATCGTGCTCTTCACCGACGGCGAAGAGAGCGGCCTGCTGGGCGCCCACCTTTTCGCAAACGAGCATCCCTGGTCCAGGGAGATCGGCCTCGCACTCAATTTTGACGCACGCGGCAACTCCGGCCCGTCGGTCATGTTCGAGACCAGCGACTCGAACGGATGGCTGATCAGTCAGTACGCAGAAGCCATACAGCAACCGCTGGCCACCTCGTTGAGCATGGATGTCTACAAGATCATGCCCAATAACTCCGACATGACCATCTTCAAGAACGCGGGAATGGGCGGCCTCAATTTCGCCTTCGGCTCCGGGCTGGCCTACTATCATACGCCCGAAGATACACCCGAAAACCTCGACCAGCGCACCTTGCAGCATCATGGCGAAAACGCGCTCGCGGCAACCCTTCATTTCGGCCGTCTCGACCTCGATAAGCCACGACAAGATGACGTGATCTACACCTCCGTCCTCAACCGCTACGTCCTGTCCTACTCGAAGACGTGGGTTCTACCTCTGGCACTGGTTGCTTCAGGTATCTACCTCACGCTGGTCATCCGCGCGCTCCGAACGGCCGAGATCGATCTGGGCGACCTGATCTCTGCGACCCTTCTGTTTCCCTGCGAGATCATAGCGTCGCTCCTGGCCGTAGGCGTTCTGTGCTTGCTGGGTCTGTGCGCGAACATTCTCCGCGAGCTCCTGCACACCGCAACCATTCCCTGGCTGAAATATGACGTCTTGATCATGACCGCCTTCGCCCTCATTGCCGCGGCGATCACCGCCCTTTGGACACGCTGGTGGGTCAGTTCGCAGCCACTCAAAGGGCTGATCCTGGGCGCCTTGTCCTGGTGGGTCGGCTTGTCGCTGGCCACCGCGATCTGGGTTCCCGGCGCGAGCTACCTCTTCGTATGGCCGGCTCTGGGCAGCTTGCTCGGTCTGGCCATCGCCGGCCGCTGCCCGCCGTGCTCACCCATGGCATCGGCCGCGAATTTGCTCGGCGCGATTCCGGCATTGCTTCTGGTGGCGCCGCTCGTCCGCACCACGTTCGACGGTCTCAGCCTGCCAATGACAGCTCCGGTCGTGGTGTTCGTCGTGCTTGCGATCGGAGTCATGATGCCGCTTTGGGGCCCGCTCATCCTGCACACACCGGAGCGTGAAATCAACCTGGAACGTGAGCAAAAGGCAGAGCTTCAAGCAGCCCTCGAGCATGCTTCCTGACTGAAAGAAGTACCTGCGCCCGGGCTTCTATTCCCCCCTCAACCAGAGAGCAGCTCGCCATGGCAGAAGAACGCATCGCAACGGTTCGGCCGGTTCACGCGCACGAAGCTTCGGGCACCGTGGCCGAAATCTTCGCCGACATCAAGCAAACCAAGAATATCGATTTCGTGCCCGCAATCTGGCGCACCCTCGCAACCAACCCCGTCCAGCTCGAGGTCGTCTGGTCCAGCCTGAAGACGCTCATGCACCCCGAGGCGGCGGGACGAGAATCCCGGCTTGATCCCAAGGTGCGGGAAATCATCGCTCTCGCCGTGTCGGCCACGAACGGATGCGCCTACTGCATCAACTCGCACACAGCAGCGTTACGCAAGCTGGGCGTCGATCAGGAGACGCTCGGCGAGATCATGGCGATCGTCGGACTCTTCAACATGACCAACGCGCTGGCAAACGGGTACCAGATCGACCCCGACGTGCGCCCGCCGATCGACTAGATCACGACCCCTGCCCAACCTTCGCCGAAAGCTCGTCGATCTTCGCCTTCAATCCGGCGACTTCATCCTTGGTGGCCAGGTTCAGACGCTTCACCACCGCGAGCACCGTCTCGTCAACCTTCGTCTGAAAATCGTTGCGCGCTTGCTCCGACTGCTTCAGCAATCCATCGAACAGTTCCTTTCCCTCCTGCTCCGAGAGCTTCGCCTGCTTGGTCAGCTCCTGCACGAGCTCCTCAGCCTTTTCCTTCGTCAGGACGGCCAGGCCAACGCCGGTGTATAACGCCTTCTTGATCAGGTCAATCATCACAATCTCCTTGGAATGAGCTCGTACGAAATTCGCTTTCCACAATCCATATTACCCGGTTCACTCGTCCGGCTCGATCAGTCCCGGCAAAGTTCCGACATCGAGCGGACGCGAGTCTTGATCGGCAACGCCGTCGCTGCTGTCTCCGCCACGGTGTGTCGCGCACAGAAAGGCGACGAGATCCGCCATCTCAGCCTTCGAAACTCGCTTCTCGAATCCCTCGGGCATCAATGATAACCCCGTGCTGGCAAGCTCGGAAACCTGGCTGCGGAGAATCGTATCCCGGGCTCCCTCGCCGCGCTCGAGCGTCAAGCCCGTCGCCGTCTGGGCCGCAATGATCCCGGAGTATGTCCTGCCGTTCTGATCGACTACCACATACTGCACGTCCTTGGGCGGCACACTGGCATTCGGATCGAGAATATTGGCAAGCAGCGCCGCGGGATCGCGCGACGGCGAGCCTGTGAGGTCAGGCCCCAGCGCAAATCCCTGCTCGCCGATCTTGTGACACGCCTTGCATTCCCGCTCGAACACCTTGGCCCCGCGGCCGCGATCTCCTCCCGAGCGAATCGCCGTCGCATAGTCAAGAATCACCCCCGCGCGCGAATCCGCCGCGCTCTGCGAAAAGAGCTTCTTTGCGAGTCCCGCGATCTGGACGTCCCTGTGCTTGAGCAGCCTCCCGCGGTCGGCAGGCTCGATCAAGCCCGTGCTCAAACCGTTCCGCCCATCGTCGCGGCTCATGGCTTCCAGCAGCGCCCTGGTCCAGGCCGCGCGGGAAAGCAACGTCTGCACCGCAGCCGTGCGAACGACCGGCTCGAACCCGCGCATCCGGGGCAGCAGAAGCTGCACGACTTCCGCAGAATCGCTGTCAGAGACCGCTCGGACCACGGCAAGCTGCACTGCCAATGGCTCTCGAGGCTCGAGCAGTTTCCCAAGATCCACTCCCGACAAGACCGGTTCGAGTGTCACCAATCGGGCAATCGCCGCCGCGCGAATCGCCTCTGGGGAATGCTCGTCGCGCACGGCTGTCCGGGTCTCCTCGATCAACTCCGCCACCATCCGCGCCGGAATTCGTCGCGCCGGCTCCCGAGTGAAGCCGGCCGCCCGCTCCTCGGGCGCCGCGAGCGAGCACCAGGATCAACTCATCGCGCAGCTCACGCCTCTCTGTCGCGTGCGCCGTTGTCGCAAGCCGGTCGAGAACGCGATCGATTTCCACGCGGTCGTTGCGCGCTCCGACGATTCGAGCCAGCTCGTCGAGCAACAACCGCAGCGCGCCGGCATCCGCGCCCCGCCGCCGATCGGCCTCCTGAACACCCCAGAGATCAACCAGCATCCTCGCGGCCGTCTCGAGTCCCGAGCAAAGCACCGCAGAGCGCATCCAGTGGTTGGCGGCGTCCCGCCGCGCGATCCGCAAGAGCGTGGGCTCGACCCGCGCATCACCGCTCGCGCCGATCGCAAGCGCCGTCTGGAAGCGCACGGTAACCTCGGAATCGTCGGCCAGCTCGAGCACCTTCGCAAGCACCTCCGGCGATCGACCCAGTCGAGGCGCGGCGAGCTTCACGGCCTGCGCACGCACTTCCGCCGCGCGATCATTCAATCCACTGAGAATATCGTCATCAGCAAGTGCTCCCAACCCTTCAAGCGACCAGAGTGCGTTCACCCGCGTCTGGGGCAGTGGCGCCTCTTTGACGTCAAGCATCGCTCGCAGCGGGTTGATCGCGGCCCGGTCCTGGCGTTCATAGAGCAGGCGATGGGCTGTATCGCGATACCAGCCATCCTTGCGTCCCAGGGCCGCCACAAGCTCGGCCGTCGTCGCCCGGCTCAATCGAGGCGGTGGGATGAATCGGAACCCGGGAGGGGCAATACGGTAGATACGGCCCTGGTCTCTCCCGCGCTTGAGGTTCAAGTGCTTGACCACGTCGAGCGGAATATGAATCGCCTCGATGACCGCGCGACTCATATCCAGCACGTACAGCGTGCCGTCGGGCGCGTTCACGAAATTCACGGGGCGAAACCAGTTGTCCGGCGAGCGCACAAACTCGGTGGCCGTCTCACGCGCGCCGCGAATCGACTTGAATGTCGGACCGTCCGGCACCAGGATCCGTCGATGGACGAGATTGTTCTGGGCGTCACCTACAAACGCGTTCCCATAGAATTCAGCCGGGTAGGCAGTTCCGCGGTAGATCGTCACGCCTGCGCCGGCGTCGACGACGTGATGGCTGGCCCCGGCTGATTCCGCAGATCGGGTGCCGTGCGCAATGCGGCGGCTCGAGCGGATCTGCCGCCAGCGCTCGATCGGGCTGATCCGGAAAATCGGCACCGAACCCCCCGCGATGTCCTGCACAACCGAGGGCACCGCCAGATACGGGTTGCGCGCCAGAACATGGAGAGGCAAGACCGGGTGCGACAGCGGATGAGACTCATCGCAGATGAACCGGTTGCCCCAGTCGTCGAACGTGTTGCCGAACTGATCCGACCCGCTGATCGGCTCGAAGCTGGTTGTGATCGGGTCGAACCGAAAGTCGTTGTGTTCGACCGAGACCGAGTTCTTGCGATCGTCGCGAACGTTCCGGATCGTCCCACCATTCCCTGCCGCGGCGCCGTAGATCCAGTGGTCCAGACCCCAGGTCAGGTTGTTCGCCATCGACTGCTGGTTCTGTGTGCCGAAGCCGGTGTAAATCAACTGACGCACGTCGGCTTTCCCATCGCCGTCACTATCCTTCAAATACCAGATGTCGGGCGGTGCCGTCACAAACACACCGCCCTTCCACGGCGCAATGCCCGCGGCCCAGAGCAAGCCGTCGGCAAAGACGTGGCTGGTTTCAAAGCGGCCGTCGCCATCGCGGTCGCGCAACAGCCGCACCGTGCCCAGCGGCTTGCCCCCTGGCTTCGGCTTGTACGGATAATCGCGCATCTCGGCGACGTAAAGGTTGCCGTCGGCGTCGAAAGCCGCCGCAACCGGGCTTTGCACAAGCGGCTCGGCCGCCACGGGCTGCATCGTAAAACCATCGACGCACTCGAAAGTCTTGACTGCTTCAGGCAGCGGCGTTGCCGGCAGCGGTTGCAGAAACTCACTCAGCTCGTCCTCGCCGTGCGCGCGCCGGCTGGGGTCGATCGCCGCAGACGACTTGTCGTTGATCCACTCATCCGGAACGCCGCCGCTAGCCAGCCCGCCGGCCTGCCGGATCCGCAACAAGATGTCGCGTGACTTCTGAAAATCATCCAGCACGCGGGCCTTCTCGGCGAAGTTTCGCTTGCGGTGGATCGCCATCTGTTCGTCGAGATGCCCGAGCACGCGATCGAGCGAGTCTCGGTTAAACGGCGCCTTCTCTCCGATGTCGACGTAGACAGGATTCGTATGCGCTTCCGCATCTGGCCCACCAGAACGAGCTACGCCGAAGGCCCTGGCCGCAATCCACGACGATTCGTGCAGCTCGACCGCGCGCTCGAACTCGATCCAGTGGTCTTGTCGCGCGTCCGGGGGGACCTTCTGCTCCGCGACAACCTTGCCCCCGGCCACGATCTGCACTATCTGCACCGGCGCGACATGGCTGATTGCGCGAACGTTCACTTTCAGCATGTGCGGCCCGGTTCCGCTCAACCGGATCACCCCGCCGGGCCGACTGCCCTCCAACTCGAGCAACAGCAGCGGCCCGTTCGTGACGAAGCTGCGCCCGCTCGCAATACCGCGAAGCCACCCGCCAAAATCGCCGTGACCATCGAGCCACACATACGTTTGGCAGTCGCCGAGCTTGCGGCAGGCGGGATAGTCGCTGGCCCCAACGCAAGGAAATCGATAGCCGATGTTCAGCATATCGTACCAACCCGCCAGCTCAATTCCGCGATACACTCCGAACTGAAGTAGCTCGACGGCGCTCGCGTGCTTTTGCGCGAAGTCTGCATAGATCGCCTGTGCGTATCCCCCGTGCGCGTAGATTGCGTATCCGCCCCGTCGCATCGTTTCGCGGCTGAGATCTCCGTAGAGCGGCCAGTTGTCGGCGTTTGCCTTCCGGCCCGCGAGCACCAGGTCATCACGCGAATACAGGTTCAGATGCCCATAGGTCGTGCTGCGGTATTCCTGGCCCGAAGTGATCCTGGTCCGGCCGCGACGCCGCTCCGAACGATCTCCCAGGCCCCGAAGCTGGGGCGAGGCCATCGTTGCCATCAGGCCTTCGTATGGACCCGGCGGCTCGTTGTACGCCAGAATGGCCCCGTATTCGATGTCCTCGGCGTCGAGCAGGTCAAGGATGGTCTGATCGTCGGCATCGTCCTTCCGCGGAAAATGCAGGTGCAGGTCTCCCGAGTGGTAGCCCAGGGCGGCCATGGACCTGACGCGCTCGAGCTCCAGCGACACGGAAATGGTCTCTCCGGCTCTCGTCCTGACATCTCGCTCGATCGGCTGATACTCCAGTCCCTTCCAGACTTCGATGCGCGCTCGCCCCGCGGGAACGCCCACCTCGCTTTCTCCGGTTGTGTAGAAGAACCGGCCGAGATATCGAAACGGCCCCTTGCCCGAGCGATTTCCCTTGCCCGTCTCGGGCCACTGCCCGGTGAGGCTGTACGGCGCCAGGCGGTTCGGCGCCGGTTGATAGAAGTCGCCGTCAGGCCCAACGACGTTGATCCTGCACGGAGTAATTTGGTTGGTCGCGCGGTCTCGCACGGTGATCTTGAGCCGCGCACTCCCTTCTGGTGGCGCCGTCCGCGCCACTCCCGGACGGTTAAACCCGGGCGGCGTGATCACCAATGCATCGTCGTCGAGCGAAGCGGCCCCGGCGCCTCCGGAGCTCATACTCACGCCGCACACCAATAGCAACAAAATCGGCTTCATCGTCTTTCCTGATCATCCCCCCAAGCGGGCAGCCGTGCTCAGCACGATCGAAAACAGCTCACGAAACGGTGTCGCCTTTCGCTCCGCGAAAGGGTGTCTTCATTCGCCCGCACAAAAGCCGCCCGAGAAACTCCACCGAGAGCATTCTGTCAAAACCCAGACCCCCTGAGTATATTGACGCCAGTACAACTACCAATTGACAACGGATACCCGACAACTGACATCGGACAATCCCATGATCAGGAAGCTCTCGAAATTCGCAGGGGTCGTGATTGCCGTGGTGGCCGCTGGTGCAAGCCTGAAATGCCAGGCCGATGAGCCCTCGGCAGCGCATCCGGTCGTTGCGCTCTGGCCGGGCGGTGCGCCGGGAGCAAAGGGAACCGATCCGGATAAAGACGTGCCGTCGATCACGGTCTGGCTGCCTGCCTCCGAAAAAGCAACCGGCTCGGCCGTGGTGGTCTGCCCGGGCGGCGGGTACGGCATGCTGGCAGTCGAGCACGAAGGAAAACAGGTCGCCGAGTGGCTCAATGGTCTGGGGATCGCTGCGTTCGTACTCAAATACCGCCTGGGTCCGCGCTACCATCATCCCGCGATGCTCGACGACGCCGGCCGCGCGATCAAGACCGTCCGCGCCAATGCCGCCAAGTGGAAGGTCGACCCTGGCCGGGTCGCGATCATGGGCTTCTCGGCAGGCGGCCATCTCGCCTCGACGGCCGGTACTCATTTCAGTGCGGGAAAACCTGATGCCGAAGATCCAGTCGAGCGCCAAAGTTCCCGGCCTGACCGGCTGATCCTCGTCTACCCGGTCATCGCGCTCGCCACACCCTACGGCCACCCCGGCTCCCTGCGAAACCTTCTGGGCGAAAATCCGTCGCAAGAACTGATCGAAAGCCTCTCGAACGAGCGCCAGGTCACCAAGGACACACCTCCAACCTTCCTGGCCCACACAAACGCCGATTCCGGCGTTCCGGCCGAGAACAGCTTCTTGTTTGCGATGGCTCTGCGAAAAGCGCATGTTCCCGTGGAGCTTCACCTCTTCGAGCTGGGCCGGCACGGGCTCGGACTTGGCGCGGGGGCGCCCCAGTTCAATGTGCCGCCCGAACCGTCGTTCCAGGTCTGGCCCAAGCTCTGTGAAACCTGGCTCAAGAATCAGGGATTTCTCGACAAGAAGTAGAATCCCCCGCCCGATTGGCGCAATCAGCCCGATGTGCTTCCCCTTGCGCATTCTGCGCCGACGTGCCATCGTCTGTTCCCGCGAGCCGTTCTCGGGTACACTTACGAAGGCGTGCGGGCGTCGGGGTCAATGATCGATTCGTGCTACTGGCTTCCAGGCCGTCCGCCCAGGCTTTTGAGCGCGCCGCCGCCACTGCCCGCGTGACAGAATCGCGATCGTCACGCCCAGAGAGGTAGGGGTATCCCGGGGAGGAAGCCATGGTCCGCGCCATCCTGCTCTGTTGTGCCATGTTTGCAGACGGCGGCAAGACCGCCGAGCCAGAGCCAACTGCAACCGATCGCCTCGCCTACCAAGCCGCCGTAGCCAAGGCGGGGAAAAACGCCGCGGATCAGGTTCAGCTCGCCCTGTGGTGCGAGGCGCACGGCTTCCCGGCCGAGCGAGCCAAGCATCTGACGCTCGCCGTCGCTCTCGACCCCCCGAATACTCAGGCGCGAGGCTTGCTGGGGCTGGTGCCGTTCCAGGGAAAATGGGCGAAACCCAACCAGGTCGAGCAGGACATCCAGAACGACCCCAAGTTCCAGGCCCGGCTCCGGGAATACCTCGAGCGCCGCGTGCAGGTTCCCCAGAACAAGGCTGACGCCCAGTTGCGGCTCGCGAATTGGTGCCTCGAACAGGGCCTCAATGAAGAGGCGATGGCTCATTACTATCTGGTGACGCGCCTCGACCCCTCCCGCGACATTGCCTGGATACGCCTCGGCTATAAAAAGCACAGGGATCGCTGGTTCAAGCCTGAAGACCTGGCCGCGCAGAAGCTCGAAGCCGACCGCCAGAAACGCGCCGACGAACAGTGGAAATCGCGTCTCGAGAAACTGCGCGACGGACTCGAGAGCAAGATCGAGGCACGGCGGCTGAAGGCGGAACGAGAGGTCTATCAAGTGAACGACCCTCGCGCCGTCCCGCTGATTGCCAGGATCCTGGGGAATGGAAACGTGCAAAGTCAGGTCGTCGCCGTTGAGCTGCTCTCGCAGATCGAAGGACCGACGGCATCGTTCTGGCTCGCCGCAATGGCAATCAACAAGCCGTCGCCTGCGATCCGCGACCAGGCGAGGCGAGCCCTGGCACGCCGCGATCCGCGCGACATCATAGGATGGTTGGTCACTGTCATCCACAAGCCGTATAAATACGAGCTAACGCAGGAGCAAGGTCCGGGCACCCCTGCCTTCATGAAGGTTAACGGAGAACGATTCGACCTCGAGCGGTTTTACGAACCTGCTGCCGTCGACTTCCGGCTCGTTCCAGTCCTGAATTTTACATCCGGGATGCAGCATGTCAGCGCACACGGCGGTTATACCGGTTCTGGGAGTTTCGCCGGTCAAATGCTCACGAGCGCCTACCACGGCGCCTCCTACGTCACGGAACCGACTCTGCGCTCTCAGGAATCGGCGGAGCTAACCCAGCGTCGGATCGAAGACGACGTTCGCGACCTGGAGGAACGGAACGCCCAGATCAACCAGACGAATGAGCGCGTCCTGCCACTGCTCGAGTCGCTCACCAATCAGAACTTCGGCCTCGACCCCGAACAATGGAAGAAGTGGTGGACCGAGCAGCTAGGCTATGTCTTCGACTCGCGCTCTTCCGAGCCTAAGCCCGTCTTCATGGAGATGATCGCTCCGGTTCCGCACACGGCCTGCTTCGCCGCCGGAACCCTGGTTCAAACGATCACAGGCCCGCGCAAGATCGAATCCATCGTCGTCGGCGACCGCGTCCTGTCTCAGCAATCTTCAACCGGCGCACTGTCATTCCAGCCCGTTCTCGCCACCCATCTGAACGGCCCGTCCCAAACACTGCGAATCGCGTTCGGCAGCGAAACCATAGTCGCCACCGGCATCCACCGCTTCTGGAAGGCCGGCAAGGGCTGGACAATGGCCCGCGACCTGAAATCCGGCGATCGCCTGCGCATGATTGGCGGAATCGTGTCCATTCAGTCAATCGAGCCCGGACCGACCCAGAAGGTCTATAACCTGACGGTCGCCGAGAACCGCGACTTCCTGGTCGGCAGCGCCGGCCTGCTCGTGCACGACTTCAGCTTCGTGCAACCGGTTTCCGAGCCATTCGATCGCCAAACCAACACAACGCCGGCAACGCCCAGGTGACCTCGTCGCCATCGTGCGGGAGAGAGGAAAACGATGCTCCACGCAATCCTGCTCTCTTGTGCCCTGTTCGCCGGCGGCAGCAAGCCCGCCGAATCAAACGCCAGCGATCGAGCCGCCTACGAAACCGCCGCCGCCAAGGCCGGCAAGAACGCCCCCGCGCAAGTGCAGCTCGCTCTCTGGTGCGAAGCGCATCGACTCACGTCCGAGCGAGTGAAGCATCTCAACCTGGCTCTCTCGCTCGACCCGGCAAATGCCTTGGCCCGGGGCCTTCTGGGCCTGGTCACCTTCCAGGGAAAATGGGCCAAGCCCGAACAGGTCAAGCACGACCTGGACGACGATCCCAAGCTGCTTGCTCTCTTTCGTGAGTACCTCGAGCGACGGGTGCGCACTCCCTCGAAAAATGCTGACGCCCAGTTGCGGCTGGCTGCCTGGTGCCTCGAAAACGGGCTCAAGGACGAGGCCCTGGCTCACTACCACGTGGTGACCGGGCTCGACCCGTCCCGGGATATCGCCTGGCTGCGCCTGGGCTACAAGAAACACCGCGACCGCTGGGTCAAGCCCGACGACCTGGCTGCCCAGAAGCTCGAAGCCGATCGCCAGAAGCGTGCTGATATGCACCGGAAATCCCGGCTCGAGAAGCTGCGCGATGCCCTGGAAAGCTCGGTCGCGACACGGCCGCTGAAGGCCGAGAAGGAACTTTACCAAATTACCGACCCTCACGCTGTGCCGGCGATGTGGAGAACGTTTGCCAGCGGCAGCGAAAAGATGCAGCTCGTCGCGGTCGAGCTGTTCACCCAGATCGAGGGCCCTGGGGCATCGTTCTGCCTGCCGTTAATGGCGATCGACAATCCCTCGAGCGCCATCCGCGCGCGAACCGCCCAGGCGATCGCACACCGCGATCCTCGCGATGTCATCGGCTGGATGATAAACCGGCTTCACAAACCCTTCAAGTACGAAGTCAGGCCCGGAGCGAATCCCGGATCAACCGGCACGCTCTTTGTCGACGGAGAACGGTTCGATCTCCAACGACTCTATCGTTTCCCGGACCTCGACGTTCGCCTGGTTCCCGTGAGCCACATCGTGCTGATGGTTCCCCAACCCGACGCCACCCCGCAGCAGGCGACCCAGATGATCGCCGAGGCCTCGGCGATCCAAGCTGCCTCCTTGCGGAGGCAATCCGCAATCCTCGCGCAAGCAACGGTCGCGAACCTGCAGCAAGTGGGCGAGATGCAGCGAGCTGTTTACGATGACGCTCGCGCGATCGACGAGGTCAATGCGCGAATCGATGAATCCAATGCGCGATTGCTGCCGATCCTGGAATCGCGAACCGGCCAGAAGCTCGGCATTAATCCCGACGCGTGGCGAAATTGGTGGACTGACCAGCTCGGATACGTCAATTACGACAGTGATTCCGACGGTAAGCTGTCCTTTTCCGAAGTCGTGACTGCACCAGATCTGACCGTACAACTCCCCATCGTTAATGTGAACGTATTCTTGCATCATGCGTGTTTCGCTTCGGGAACCTTGGTCCAAACGTTGGGCGGCCCGCGAAAGATCGAATCGATCGCCGTCGGCGACCGCGTCCTTTCGCAACACACAACCTTGGGCGTGCTTTCCTTCCAGCCCGTTCTGGCCACACACTTGAACGGTCCCGCCGAAACGTTCCGGATCTCGCTCGCCGGCGAAACCATCATCGCCACCGGCATCCACCGCTTCTGGACGGCCGGCAAGGGCTGGACCATGGCGCGCGACCTGAAAGCCGGCGATCGCCTCCGCATGCTGGGCGGTGTCGCCATCATCGACTCGATCGAGCCAGGTGCCACCCAAATGGTCTTTAAATTGAACGTCGCTGAGAACCGCGACTTCTTGGTCGGCTCCGCCGGCTTGCTGGTACACGACTACGGTTTCGTGCTCCCGGTTTCCGAACCATTTGACCGCCTGACGAACACTGCGCCGATTGCTTCCAAGTAAGCCCGCCGCGCTATCTGTGCGGAAGGAAAACCATGCTCCACGCGATCCTGCTCTGTTGTGCCATGCTCGACGGCGGCAGCAAGCCCGCCGAATCTAACGCTGCCGATCGTTCCGCCTACGAGGCTGCCGCCGCAAAGGCCGGCAAGAACGCCGCCGCGCACGTCCAGCTCGCGCTCTGGTGCGAGGCGCACGGCTTCACGGCCGAGCGAGCCAAGCATCTGACGCTCGCCGTCGCTCTCGACCCCCCGAATACTCAGGCGCGAGGCTTGCTGGGGCTGGTGCCGTTCCAGGGAAAATGGGCGAAACCCAACCAGGTCGAGCAGGACATCCAGAACGACCCCAAGTTCCAGGCCCGGCTCCGGGAATACCTCGAGCGCCGCGTGCAGGCTCCCCGGAACAAGGCTGACGCCCAGTTGCGGCTCGCGAATTGGTGCCTCGAACACGGGCTCAATGAAGAGGCGATGGCTCACTACTATCTGGTGACGCGCTTGGACCCCGCCCGCGACATTGCCTGGATACGCCTCGGCTACAAGAAGCACAAGGATCGCTGGCAGAAGCCTGAAGACCTGGCCGCGCAGAAGCTCGAAGCCGACCGCCAGAAACGCGCCGACGTACAGTGGAAGTCGCGTCTCGAGAAACTGCGCGACGGACTCGAGAGCAAGATCGAGGCACGGCGGCTGAAGGCGGAACGAGAGGTCTATCAAGTGAACGACCCCCGCCGTCCCGCTGATTGCCATGATCCTGGGAAATGGAAGCGAGCAAAGTCAGGTGGTCGCCGTTGAACTGCTCTCGCAGATCGAAGGACCGGCGGCATCGTTCTGGATCGCCGCACTGGCAATCAAGAGGCCGTCGCCTGCGATCCGCGACCAGGCGAGGCGCGCCCTGGCACGCCGCGATCCGCGCAACATCATAGGCTGGTTGGTCACCGTCATCCACAAGCCGTATCAATACGAGCTAACGCAGGAGCAAGGTCCGGGCACGCCTGCCTTGCTGAAGGTTAATGGAGAACGATTCGACCTCGAGCGGTTTTATGAACCTCCTCCCCTCGACTTGCGGCTCGTTCCAGTCCTGAATTTTACATCCGGGATGCAGCAGGCCAGCGCAAACGTCGGACATACCGGTTCTGCGAGATCCGCCGGTCAAATGCTCACGAGCGCCTTCCCGGGCACCTCCTATTTTCCGGAACCGTCTGTGCGCTCTCAGCAAGTGGCGGAGCTGACCCAGCGTCGGATCGAAGACGACGTTCGCGACCTGGAGAAATGGAACGCCGAGATCACCCAGACGAATGAGCGCACCCTGCCCCTGCTCGAGTCGCTCACCAACCAGAACTTCGGCGTCGACCCCGAACAGTGGAAGAAGTGGTGGACCGAGCAGCTAGGCTATGTCTACGACTCGCGCTATTCCGAGGATAAGCCCCTCTTCACAGAGGTGATCGTTCCGCACACGGCCTGCTTCGCCGCCGGGACCCTGGTTCAAACCGTCACAGGCCCGCGCAAGATCGAATCCATCGCCGCCGGCGACCGCGTCCTGTCTCAGCAATCTTCAACCGGCGCACTGTCGTTCCAGCCCGTTTTCGCCACCCATCTGAACGGCCCGTCCCAAACACTGCGAATCGCGCTCGGCAGCGAAACCATCGTCGCCACCGGCATCCACCGCTTCTGGAAGGCCGGCAACGGCTGGACCATGGCCCGCGACCTGAAATCCGGCGATCGCCTGCGCATGATTGGCGGAATCGTATCCATTCAGTCAATCGAGCCCGGACCGACCCAGAAGGTCTATAACCTGACGGTCGCCGAGAACCGCGACTTCCTGGTCGGCAGCGCCGGCCTGCTCGTGCACGACTTCAGCTTCGTGCAACCGGTTTCCGAGCCGTTTGACCGCGTCACAAACGCTGCACCCATTGCTTCCAGATGAGCTCGCCGCGCAAGCGTGCGGGAGAAAATCATGGTCCATGTCATCCTGCTCTGCGTCGCCTTGCTCGCCGACGGCGGCAAACCCGCGGATTCAAGCGCCGGCGATCGAGCCGCCTACGAGGCTTCCGCCGCCAAGGCCGGCAAGAACGCCGCCGCGCACGTCAAGCTTGCCCTGTGGTGCGAAACTCACGGTCTCTCCTCCGAGCGAGCCAAGCATCTGACCATCGCATCGACCCTCGACCCCTCGAACGTCCTCGCCCGCGGCCTCCTGGGCCAGATGGCCTTCCAGGGCAAATGGGCCAAAGCGGATCAGGTCGAAAAGCAAATCCACGACGACCGCAAGCTCCAGGCACTGATCCGGGAATACCTTGATCGCCGCGTTCGTACACCCCAGAAGAACGTCGACGCCCAGTTGCGACTCGCCACCTGGTGCCTCGAAAACGGACTCAAGGACGAGGCCATGGTTCACTACAACGTGGTCACCCGCCTCGACCCCTCGCGCGATATCGCGTGGGTCCGCCTCGGCTTTAAGAAAACCCACGACCGCTGGGTCAAGCCCGACGACCTGGCTGCCCAGAAACTCGAAGCCGAACGACAGAAGCGCGCCGATAAGGAGTGGCGGCCGCGACTGGAAAAACTACGAGGCGCGCTCGAGAGCACGATTGAGACCCGCAGGCTCAAGGCCCAGCGCGAAGTCTATCAGATCACCGATCCCCGCGCCGTGCCGATGATCTGGAGGACCTTCTGCAATGGCAGCGAGACGATCCAGCTCGTCGCGGTCGAGCTGTTCAGCCAGATCGAGGGGCCGACCGCTTCAAGCGGTATTGCACTGCTTGCTCTCGATTCACCTTCACCGGACGTGCGCAAACGTGCCGCGCAGGCTCTCCTCGAGCGCGACCCGCGCGACGTGATTGGCCGGCTGATCTACATGGTTCACAAGCCCTACAAGTACAAGATCAACCAGGGAACAGGCTCGGGCTCGACTGGCTCGCTCGAGGTCGACGGCGAGCAGTTCGACCTGAAACGTTTCTACCGGTTTCCCACCTTCGATCCGCGCATGGCGCCTCCCGCGTTCGAGCTCACGACTGTCACCGCCGCTGGTGGCCACGTCCTCATCAAGGATTTGGGCGCCGGTCACACGGCAACATCCTTTGCCTATTACAATGCAACCGCCAGACCGGAACCGGAGATGTCGACCGCCACCGCGACCCGACAGTTGCTTCAAGCGAACGCCTCCGTGCAGCAGAAGCTCGAGGACGACATCAGAATGATACAGGACTTGAACACGCAGATCGATCAACTGAACGACCGCGTGCTCCCTATCCTTGAAACGCTCACCGGGCAGAGTCTGGGCGCCGATCCCGAGGCATGGCGGCGTTGGTGGACGGATCTGCTCGGTTATGTCGATGACGATCGTTATCCCAGTGCCAAACCAACCCGCGTCGATTCGGTCAACCCGCCCGACATCGGCGCGAGTGCGGCGCACCGCCACATCTTTCTGCTCGTATTCGGGGGACCGGTCCACCAGCCGCATGGCGCATGCTTCGCTGCCGGAACGTTGGTCCAGACGCTCACCGGCCCTCGAAAGATTGAATCGGTGACCGTGGGCGACCGCATCCTGTCCCAGCAGACATCCACCGGCGCTCTGTCGTTCCAGCCGGTTCTGGCCACCCACCTGAATGGTCCATCGGCCACATTGCGAATCACGCAGGCCGGCGAAACCATCGTCGCCACCGGCATCCACCGCTTCTGGAAAGCCGGCAAAGGCTGGACCATGGCCCGCGACCTGAAAGCCGGCGACCGCCTCCGAATGATCGGTGGCACCACCACGATCGAATCGATCGAGCCCGGCCCGACACAAATGGTCTATAACTTGACCGTCGCGGAAAACCGCGACTACCTGGTCGGCGCGGCCGGCCTGCTGGTCCACGACTTCAGCTTCGTTTTACCGGTGCCCGAACCGTTCGACCGCCAAACGATCGTGGCGCCGGCGGCGTCCAAGTGATCTCATCGCCAACGTGTCACCTTCGCGGCCACCCTCAGACGCCGAACTGAGAAACAAATGCTCCACGCAATCCTGCTCTGCCTTGTGTTGGTGGGTGACGGCGGAAAACCCGCCGAGGCGACCACCGCCGATCGAGCCGCCTACGACGCGGCCGCCGCCAAAGCCGGCAAAAACCCCGCCGCGCACGTCAAGCTCGCTCTCTGGTGCGAAACCCACGGCCTTTCCTCAGAGCGAATCAAGCACCTGACCATTGCGTCGTCTCTCGACCCTTCAAATGCGCTTGCCCGCGCCCTCTTGGGCTTGGTGGCCTTCCAGGGCAAATGGGCCAAACCCGACCAGGTTGAGAAGGAAATCCACGCCGACCCGAAGTTTGACACCCTCTACCGCGAGTACCTCGATCGCCGCGTGCACACACCTCAAAAAAACGTCGACGCCCAGTTGCGACTCGCCGCCTGGTGCCTCGAAAACGGACTCAAGGACGAGGCGATGGCGCACTACCACGTCGTGACGCAACTCGACCCTTCTCGGGATGTCGCCTGGCTTCGGCTCGGATTCACGAAGCACCATGACCGCTGGTCAAAGCCCGAGGTTCTCGCGGCCCAGAAGCTTGAAGCCGATCGCCAGAAACTAGCCGATAAGGAGTGGAAGCCGCGGCTCGAGAAGCTGCGCGACGGCATGGAAAGCTCGATCGAGACACGGCGGCTGAAGGCCGAGCGTGAGCTCTACAAGGTGACCGATCCCCGAGCGCTTCCAATGATCTTCAAAACCTTCGGCAACGGCAGTGAAAAGATGCAGCTCGTCGCCGTCGAGCTCCTCTCCCAGGTCGAAGGGCCAGCGGCGTCGTTCGGACTGGCCGTGCTAGCGCTCGAACGGACGTCGGCCGACGTCCGCTCGCGTGCCGCCAAAGCCCTCACGAACCGCGATCCCCGAGACGTCATTGGCTGGCTCGTGAGCGCCATCCATCGGCCGTTCAAGTACGAAATCAAGCCCGGAGCCGGCCCCGGATCGACCGGATCGCTTCTTGTGGACGGCGAACGATTTGACATCCGGCGATTCTATCGCTTCCCGGAGGTGGAGGCTCAATTGATGCCACCGGTTCAGGTTCTCGCGAACCTGCCGATTTTGAACCCGGCTCCCGTCACCACGCAGGCCGGTTCGAGCGCGTCGCAGGTGTCGACCATGATGACGCTGTCGGGCAGGGCCTATGCAATTGGGCGGCAGCAGCTCGGCGCCATAATGTTGCAAGAAGCCTTCGCTCGCGACCAGGTGGTGCGGCAGAAACTCGAAAGCGACGTCGCGATGGTCGAGGACGTGAATGCCCAGATCAACCAGACCAACGACCGCGTGCTCCCGCTGCTCGGTTCGCTCACCGGCCAGAATTTTGGCGCCGACCCGCAGGCGTGGAAAACTTGGTGGGCAGACCAGCTCGGCGTCGTCGTTGATGACCGGTATGCCCAGGCCCAGAACAAGCCCACGTTCACCGATTTCGTCTCGCTGCCGGACGTCGTTCCGCACCATTCCTGTTTCGCCGCCGGGACATTGGTTCAGACACTCGCCGGCCCGCGCACGATCGAGTCGATCGCCATCGGCGACCGCATCCTCTCGGAGGACACAACGACCGGTGCCCTTTCGTTCCAGCCCGTGCTTGCTACCCACGTGAATGGACCCACGGAGACGCTTCGTATTTCCGCAGGTCGCGAAACGATCGTCGCCACCGGCATCCACCGATTCTGGAAAGCCGGCAAAGGCTGGACCATGGCCCGCGACTTGAGCGCCGGCGATCGCCTCCGCATGATCGGCGGCGTCGTGACAATTGAATCAATCGAGCCCGGCCCATCCCAGAAGGTGTATAACCTCGATGTCGCACAGAACCGCGACTTCATGGTCGGCTCCGCCGGCCTGCTCGTACACGACTACGGTTTCGTACTCCCGGTTTCTGAACCGTTTGACCGCCTGACAAGCACGGCGGCAGTTGGCTCCAAGTAAACTCGCCGCATTATTGTGCCGGAGAAAACCATGCTCCACGCCATCCTGCTCTGTTGTGCCATCCTCACCGACGGCGGCAAACCCCCCGAGCGAGCTGCAAGCGATCGCGCCGCCTACGAAACGGCCGCCGCCAAGGCCGGCAAGAACGCCGCCGCGCACGTGAAGCTCGCCCTCTGGTGCGAAACCCACACCCTTTCCTCGGAGCGAATCAAGCACCTGACCATCGCGTCGTCTCTCGACCCTTCAAATGCGCTGGCCCGCGCCCTCTTGGGCCTGATGGCCTTCCAGGGCAAATGGGCCAAACCCGACGAGGTCGCGAAGGAAATCCACGCCGACCCCAAGCTCCAGGCCCTCGTCCGCGAGTACCTCGATCGCCGCGTGCGCACACCTCCAAAAAACGTCGACGCCCAGTTGCGCCTGGCCGCCTGGTGCCTCGAAAACGGACTCAAGGACGAGGCCATGGCCCACTACCATCTGGTCACCCGCCTCGATCCGTCGCGAGACATCGCCTGGATTCGCCTTGGCTACAAGAAGCACCTCGACCGCTGGTCAAAGCCCGAGGTTCTCGCGGCCCAGAAGCTCGAAGCTGAGCGCCAGAAGCACGCCGATAAAGAGTGGAAGACGAGACTCGAGAAGCTGCACGAAGCCATGGAAAGCCCGGTCGAGACGCGCCGGTTGAAAGCCGAGCGCGAGCTCTACCAGGTAACCGATCCCCGCGCGCTGCCGATGATCTGGAAGATCTTCGGCCACGGCAGTGAAAAGATGCAGCTCGTCGCCGTCGAGCTGCTCTCCCAGATCGAAGGGCCCGCGGCATCGTTCGGACTGGCCGTGCTCGCCGTCGAGAGGCCCTCGGCCGATGTCCGCTCGCGCGCCGCCAAAGCCCTGACGAACCGCGACCCCCGCGACGTGATCGGCTGGCTCGTAGCCGCCATTCATCGGCCATTCAAATACGAAATCAGGCCGGGATCCGGCCCTGGATCGATCGGCGCCCTCTTCGTCGACGGCGAACGGTTCGACATCCGGCGCTTCTATCGTTTCCCCGACGTGGAGGTTGGCTTGGTCCCACCCGCAACAATTGCCTGGAATGCGATGCTGGTCACTCCCACACCCGCCGCCGGTCAGTCCGGCAACGGCGCTGCGGCCGTGATGACGATCTCCGGCCGGGCTCACGCACTGGCACAACAGCAAGTCGCCACGGCGCTCTTCCAGGAAAGCGTTCGCCGCGATCAGATCGTGCAGCAGAAACTGGAAAGCGACGTCGAAACGATCGAGCAGGTCAACGCGCAAATCAGACAGACCGACGACACTGTGCTGCCGCTCCTGCGATCGCTCACCGGCCAGAGTTTTGGTGCTGATCCCCAGGCCTGGCAAACGTGGTGGGCAGACCAGCAGGGCGTCGTCATCGATGACCGATATGCCGAGAACAAGCCCACGTTTACCGATTTCGTCGGGTTTCCGATCCTGGTTCCCCACAACGCCTGCTTCGGAGCCGGAACCTTGGTCCAGACCTTCGCCGGCCCACGCAAGATCGAGGCGATCGCCCTCGGCGACCGCGTCCTCTCGCAGGACACCGGAACCGGTGCCCTCTCGTTCCAGCCCGTGCTCGCCACGCACGTGAATGGCCCCGCCGATACGCTGCGAATTTCCGCAGGCGGCGAAACCATCGTCGCCACCGGCATTCACCGCTTCTGGAAGGCCGGCAAAGGCTGGACCATGGCACGCGACTTGAGCGTCGGCGATCGGCTCCGCATGATCTGCGGCGTCGTGAAAGTTGAATCGATCGAGCCGGGCCCATCCCAGAAGGTGTATAACCTGGACGTCGCCCAGGCCCGTGACTTCCTGGTAGGCTCCTCCGGTCTGCTGGTGCACGATTTCAGCTTCGTCCTCCCGGTTACCGAGCCATTCGACCGCCAGCGAACGGAGGCGCCGCCAGCGCAGAAGTAGTTGTCCTCATTGCCAACGTGCAATATTCAGAATCGCGAGTATCGCCCCGCCTTTGGAGAAAATCATGGTCCAAGCAATTCTGCTCTGCTTCCTCATGTTGGGCGACGACGGCAAGCTCGCCGAGGCGACACCCGCCGATCGCGCTGCCTATCAGACTGCCGCCGCCAACGCCGGCAAGAACGCCGCCGCGCACGTGAAGCTCGCCCTCTGGTGCGAAACCCACGGCCTCTCCGCCGAGCGAATCAAGCACCTCTCCATCGCGTCGTCTCTCGACCCCTCAAACGCGCTTGCCCGAGCGCTCCTCGGCCTGATCGCCTTCCAAGGCAAATGGGCCAAACCCGACCAGGTCGAGAAGGAAATCCACGAGGATCCCGAGCTCCAGGCCGTCTTTCGCGAATACCTTGATCGCCGCGTTCGCACACCCCAGAAGAACGCGGACGCCCAGTTGCGACTCGCTGCCTGGTGCCTGGAAAAGGGGCTCAAGGATGAGGCCATGGCTCACTACAACGTGGTCACCCGCCTCGACCCCTCCCGCGATATCGCGTGGGTCCGCCTCGGCTACAAGAAAAACCACGATCGCTGGGTCAAGCCCGACGACCTGGCCGTCCAGAAACTCGAAGCCGATCGACAGAAGCGCGCCGATAAGGAGTGGAGACCGCGACTGGAAAAACTACGCGCCGCACTGGAAAGCACGATTGAGGCCCGCAGGCTCAAGGCTCAGCGCGAAGTCTATCAGATCACGGATCCCCGCGCCGTGCCGATGATCTGGACGACCTTCGCCTCTGGCAGCCCGACAATCCAGCTCGTCGCGGTCGAGCTGTTCAGCCAGATCGAGGGGCCGACCGCCTCGAGCGGTATTGCACTGCTTGCTCTCGATTCACCTTCAGCCGACGTGCGCGAACGTGCCGCGCAGGCACTCCTCGGGCGCGACCCGCGCGACGTGATCGGCCGGCTGATCAACATGGTTCACAAGCCGTACAAGTACAAGATCAACCCGGGAACTGGCTCTGGCTCGACCGGCTCACTCGTCGTCGACGGCGAGCAGTTCGACCTTCAGCGTTTCTATTGGTTTCCCACCGTCGAGACGCGCATGTCGCCGCCCGTGGCTTCCATGCCGACGGCTGCCCCGATGGCCGGCGGCATGGTCGTGCCGACGTCCTCGGCCAGGGCCCCGCAGGCACTGACAGCCAGTGCTCAGTTCAATTTGAATCTCGCATGGGAACGGGAGATGTCGATCGCCGCTGCAATGCAACAATCGCTTCAAGCGACAGCCGCTGTGCAGAAGACGCTCGAGGACGACATCCGGATGATCCAGGCCGCCAACACTCAAATCGATCAATTCAACGAGCGATTGTTGCCTGTCCTTGAATCGCTGACCGGGCAGAAATTGGGCGCCGACCCCCAGGCATGGCGGCGGTGGTGGGCGGAACAGCTCGGTTATGTTTATGACGATCGCTACTCCAGTGCGAAACCGACCTTTGTCGATTCGGTTGACACGCCCAACATCCAGGTCTCCGTGGTGACGGGCTTCGTGCCGGGTGCACCCGCGCGGCCGCATGGTGCCTGCTTCGCTGCCGGAACGTTGGTCCAAACGCTCACCGGCCCTCAAAAGATTGAATCGGTGACCGTGGGCGACCGCATCCTGTCCCAGCAGACATCCACCGGCGCACTGTCGTTCCAACCGGTTCTGGCCACTCACGTGAATGGTCCATCCGCTACATTGCGAATCACGCAGGACAGCGAAACCATCGTCGCCACCGGTATCCACCGCTTCTGGAAAGCCGGCAACGGCTGGACCATGGCCCGCGACCTGAAAGCCGGTGACCGCCTCCGCATGTTGGGCGGCGCCACCACGATCGAATCGATCGAGCCCGGCCCGACACAAATGGTCTACAACTTGACGGTCGCGGAAAACCGCGACTACCTGGTCGGCACGGCCGGCCTGCTGGTCCACGACTTCAGCTTCGTTTTACCGGTGTCCGATCCGTTCGACCGCCTGACCAGCCCGGCGCAGGCGGCGCCCAAGTGATCTAATCGCGGGCGTGTTCGCGTCAGGGTCACCCTCAGAACCCGAAGTGAGAAACTCATGGTCCACGTCATCCTGCTCTGCTGTGCCATCCTCACTGACGGCAACAAACCCGCCGACCCGAGCCCCAGCGATCGAGCCGCCTACGAAGCCGCCGCCGCCAAAGCCGGCAAGAGCGCGGCCGCACACGTCAAGTTGGCACTCTGGTGCGAAACCCACGGCCTCTCCTCCGAGCGAATCAAGCACCTGACCATCGCGTCGTCTCTCGACCCTTCAAATGCGCTCGCCCGTGCCCTCTTGGGCCTGATGGCCTTCCAGGGCAAATGGGCCAAACCCGACCAGGTCGAGAAGGAAATCCACGCCGACCCGAAGTTCGACGCCCTCTACCGCGAGTACCTCGATCGCCGCGTGCACACACCTCAAAAAAACGTCGACGCCCAGTTGCGACTCGCCGCCTGGTGCCTTGAGAACGGACTCAAGGACGAGGCCATTGCCCACTACCACCTGGTCACTCGTCTCGACCCATCACGAGATATCGCCTGGGTGAAATTGGGCTACAAAAAGCAACACGACCGCTGGTCGAAGCCTGAGGACCTGGCCACCCAGAAGCTCGAAGCCGAACACCAGAAACGCGCCGACTCACTGTGGAAGCCGCGGCTCGAAAAGCTTCGAGACGCGCTTGCAAGCCCGACGGAATCGCGGCGATTGAAAGCCGAGAAGGAACTCTACCAGATCACCGACCCCCGCGCTGTCCCATCGATCTGGAAAGTCTTCGGCGGCGGAAATGAGAAAATGCAGCTTGTCGCGATCGAGCTTTTCTCGCAGATCGACGGGCCAGGGGCGTCGTATTGCATCCTCGCACTGGCGATCAATAGTCCCTCGAGCGAAGTGCGTTCGCACGCCGGCCGAGCGCTCAAGTATCGCGATCCTCGCGAAGTCATCGGCTGGCTCACGAGCCTGCTCCGCAAACCCTACAAGTACGAGGTCATTGAAGGAGCCGGTGGTGGCTCGACGGCCACTCTGCTGGTCGACGGCGAGAAATTCGACCGCAGGCGGTTTTATCGTTACTCCGACGTGAATTTCAACTTCGTGCCGCTGATGTCGGCCATGATATCGCACAACATGGCCGCGGAATCGGCGCGCCAGATGCGCGCGGCGATCCCCATGGACCGCATGCTGAGAGCGCTATGGCCCAATCTGATCGCCGATGCGATTGCGCAAAGCCAGGCGCGAAATGACACCATCCGGCAATCGCTTGAAGAAGACGTCCGGACGATCGATGACGCCAACGCGCAAATCAACGAGACCAACGGCCGCGCGTTCGCTCTTCTCGAATCTCTGACTGGCGAAAAGCTTGGAGAACTTCCCGGGGCATGGCGACAGTGGTGGGGTGAGCAGCTCGGCCTCTCATACAACGACCCGTCGGATCAGAACAAGCCCCTGTACACCGACACGGTGGAAGCCCCTGATGTGTCCGTTATTCTGCCGATGGTGTCCTACTACAAGATGTCCTGCTTCGCAGCGGGCACCTTGGTGCACACCTCGGGCGGTCTGAAGAAAATTGAGTCGCTCAGCATCGGCGACCGCGTGCTCTCTCAGGACACATCGACCGGAGCCCTCTCTTTCCAGCCCGTTCTCAATACCACCGTACGAAACGGCGCGGAAACGTTCCGGCTCGCGATTGACGGCGAGATTATCGTCACCACGGGAATCCATCGATTCTGGAAGGCCGGCAAGGGATGGATCATGGCGCGCGACTTGAAGCCAGGTGATCGTCTTCGTGCAATCGCCGGCACCACAACCGTTCAATCGATCGAGCCCGACGCCACCCAGAGTGTGTATAACCTGAACGTGGCCGAGAATCGCGACTTCCTGATAGGAAACGCCGGTTGCCTGGTTCACGACGTCAGTTTCGTCCTGCCGGTTTCCCAGCCGTTCGACCACCCAGCCACAGCGGCGCAGACGGTGCCCCGCTGACACGATCGCCGGCGCACCCAGTTGACAAACAGGAACTTCCCCGGGAGCTGAATCCATGATTCAAGTAATCCTGCTCTGTTGTGTCATGCTGGGGGATGGTGGCAAACCCACCGAGACCGCCAGCGCAACGGATCGCGCCGCCTACGAGGCCGCCGCCGCCAAGGCCGCCAAGAACCCCGCCGCTCACGTTCAGCTCGCCCTCTGGTGCGAAGCTCACGGCATGACGGCCGAGCGTGTCAAACATTTGAACCTCGCGGTTTCCCTCGCCCCGGCCAATCTGCTCGCTCGCGGCTTGCTCGGCCTCGTGGCCGTCCAGGGACGATGGGTGAAGCCCGACCAGGTCGAGCGAGAGATCGAGAGCGACTCGAAATCCCAAACCATCTTCCGCGAATACCTCGATCGCCGCGTCCGCACACCCCAGAAAAACGTCGATGCCCAGTTGCGCCTCGCCGCCTGGTGCATCGACAACGGCCTGAAGGACGAATCTCGCGCCCACTACTTCGCGGTGACCCGCCTCGATCCGTCGCGAGATGTCGCATGGATCCGCCTTGGGTTCAAGAGGGTTCACGACCACTGGATGAAGCCCGATCAGCTCGCAGCTCAGAAGCTCGAAGCCGATCGCCAGAAACGCTCCGATAAAGAGTGGAAGCCGCGCCTCGAAAAACTGCGCGAAGCGGTGGAAAGCACCATCGAGACGCGGCGCTTGAAGGCGGAGAAAGAACTCTATCAGGTGACGGATCCCCGCGCAGTTCCGATGATCTGGAAGGTCTTCGCCAATGGCAGCGAGAAAGCGCAGCTCGTCGCGGTTGAGCTTTTCTCGCAGATTGAAGGCCCCGGGGCATCGTTCTGCCTGCTCGTGCTCGCCATCGACAAGCCGTCGAGCGAAGTTCGCAGCCGCGCGGCCCGGGCGGTTACGTTCCGTGATCCGCGCGACACAATCGGCTGGATGATCAACCGGCTCCACAAGCCGTTTAAGTACGAGCTCAAGAGAGGTACGGGGCCGGGCTCGACGTCCGCCTTGTTGGTCGACGGCGAACAATTCGACCTCCAGAGGCTCTATCGCTCGCCCGACCTGAACATGACTGCCGGCTCTGGCAAAGTACACGCCAATATGATGGCGATGCCCGCTGTCGTCGAACAGGTTGTTCTCACCAACCGGTTGCTGGCCTCTCAATGGGGCTTCATGGTGGCCGATGGCCTCGCAGCGACCGGGCGAGCCAACCTCCTCGTCGAACGGACAATCGAGGACGATATCCAAGCGATCGAAGAAGCGAACGCGCAGATCAACGAAATCAACGGCCGGCTGCTGGCGCTTCTGGAAACGCTCACGGCCCAGAAAATGCCGGCGGATCCGCAGCTCTGGCAAAAGTGGTGGACGGACCAGCTTGGCTACGTCTACGACGATCGGTATGCCGAAACCAAGCCGACCTACGTCAGTGATGTGGAGCTCCCGGATCTTGCCGTGAATCTCCCTGCCATCATCTTCAGCCCTTCCTGCTTCGCCGCGGGCACCTTGGTGCAGACCCTGATCGGCCCGCGCAAGATCGAATCGATCGCCGTCGGTGACCGCGTCCTGTCACAACACACAACGACCGGCGCGCTGTCTTATCAGCCCGTGCTGGTCACCCACAAGACCGGCCCCGCGGAAACCTTCCGCCTCGCGATCGGCAGCGAAACCATCGTCGCCACCGGCATCCACCGCTTCTGGAAGGCCGGCAAGGGCTGGACCATGGCGCGCGACCTGAAGGCGGGCGATCGCCTCCGCACAGTGGGCGGTCTCGCCACCGTCGACTCGATCGAGCGCGACGCAACCCAGATGGTCTTTAACTTGACGGTCGCCGAGAACCGCGACTTCATGGTCGGCACCACGGGGCTGCTTGTCCACGATTACACCTTCGTGCTTCCCGTGTCCGAGCCGTTTGACGGCCAGGTTAACGTCCCTGCGGCGGCCGCAAGATAGACCTCTTGCGCTGCCGTCCCCGCCAATCCCGCTACCCCGCGAATCCCGCCCGTGATAACATCGATCGCATGAGAATTGTTGAACGAAAGTGCAACAAACAGCGGATGGCCGGGCTGCGCCATTGCATCTGCGCCGTCGCGTGCGTTTGGCTCGCGTCGCCGAGCCTCACGATCGCTCGGGCACAGGCGCCGCAGTTCGGTAAAGACGTCGCGCCGATCTTGCGAGACCATTGCATCAAGTGCCACGGTGCCGAAGCGCGTAAGGGTGGGCTCGATCTTCGCACGGTCGCGTCGATGACTCAGGGCGGCGATACGGGCAAAGCGATCGTTCCCGGCAAGAGCGGCGAAAGCCTTGTCATCGAGCAAGTGGTGTCCGGGAACATGCCCCCCGGCAAGAATCCGAAGCTGACCGGGGATGAGATCGCCATCGTCAGGCGGTGGATCGACGCCGGTGCTCCCGGCCAGAGCGGCGCGACGAATTCTGCCGCATCGAGCTTCTGGGCCTTCCAGCCCCCCGCGCGCCCGCCCGTCCCGAGCGTGCACAATCCCGGGCAAGCCCGGAACGCTGTCGACCGCTTTCTACTCGCGCGGCTGGAAACGAACGGCTTATCTTTCTCGCCCGAGGCGGACCGGCCCGCGCTCGTGCGCCGAGCGTATTTCGACCTCTGGGGGCTACCTCCGTCACCCGAGCAAACCGAAGCCTTCCTGAGCGACAATCGCCCGGACGCGTGGGAGCGGCTCATTGATGCGCTCCTGGCTTCGCCGCATTACGGCGAGCGATGGGGACGACACTGGCTCGACCTGGCCGGTTACGCCGATTCCGAAGGAATCCTCGACGCCGACTACGAGCGATCGTGCGCGTGGCGATATCGTGATTTCGTGATCCGCGCGTTCAATGCCGATCTGCCCTACGACCGCTTCCTCGAACTTCAGATCGCGGGCGACGAAGTCATTGACTATCCGTCCGTCTTCCGCGCCGAGAAGCAGCTCAATCCCGATCAAGTCGAGGCGCTCGTTGCCACCGGCTACCTTCGCTGCGCTTCGGACACCAGCCGCCCCGACTTCAAGCAAATCAAGAACGCCCCTGGATACTACTACCAGACGCTCGAAGACACGCTGAAAATCGTCGCGTCGTCCACGCTCGGGCTCACGCTTCAGTGCGCCAAATGCCACTCGCATAAGTACGACCCGATTCCTCAGGAAGAGTACTACCGGGTTCAGGCGATCTTCATGAGCGGCTATCGCCCCGCGCAGTGGGTGCCGCAGGTCGAGCGCAAGCTGTTCGAAGCCACGGCGGCACAAGAAGCCGAAGCCAAAGCGCACAACGCCCGGATCGACTCATCGGTCGCCGAGCTGGCGAAGAAGGCTCAATCCCTCAAGGAGACGTTCTCCGGACGACTGCTCACCGACCGTCTGGCGCAGCTTCCCGAGCCGATTCGCGAAGACACTCGCAAAGCCCTCGCGACCGACCCCGCCAAGCAGACGGAGGTCCAGAAGTACCTGAACGCCAAGTTCGCCGATCGCCTCAAACCCGCCGAGCCCAGGCTTTCCGCCGCACTCTCCACACTCTATCCCGACTACAAGACTCAGGCCGCTACGATCACTTCCAAAATCGCCGAAGCCCAAGCCGGGCGGCGCACATTTCCCGAGATCCGCGCCTTCTACGACCTGCCAGGTGAGCCGACGACACCGATCCTCAAGCGCGGCGACTACACCACGCCCGGCCGCGAAGTCGGCCCAGGCACGCTTCAAGCGATCGCCGCACCGCAGCCGTTTGCCTGGTCGAGCCCCGCGAAGAACGCAAAGACCAGCGGCCGCCGGCTCGCCTTCGCAAAATGGCTCACGCAGCCCGGCCATCCCCTGACTTCGCGCGTGATGGTCAACCGGATCTGGTTGCTGCACTTCGGTGAGGGGTTGGTCGCCACACCCGACAACTTCGGGATCGCCGGTGCAGCCCCCTCTCATCCCGAACTGCTCGACTGGCTGGCGTGCGAGTTCGTCGCGCGCGGCTGGAGCATCAAGGCGATGCACCGGCTCATCTTGACCTCGACAGCCTATCGTCAATCGAGCCGAGTCGACCCAAATTCGCCGGCCCACGCCAGGGCGAAGCAGGTCGATCCCGCCGTGCGCTTGCTCTGGCGTCAGCGGATGCGACGGCTCGAGGGCGAGCCCCTCCGCGATGCGATGCTCGCGGTCTCCGGCCTTCTGAACACGCGGTTATTCGGCCCCCCCGTGCCCTTCGTGGTCCGGCCCGACGGTGAAGTCGTCGCGCCCGATCACCCGTCCGGCCATCGCCGGTCGATCTACATGAAAGTCCGACGTTCGCAACCGCTCACGCTCCTCCAGTCGTTCGACCAGCCGGTCATGGAAACGAACTGCACCCGCCGGGGTGTTTCGACCATTGCCTCTCAGGCGCTCAACCTGCTCAACTGCGATACGTTGACATCGATCGCACGGGCGTTCGCAACGCGGCTCGAGCGCGAGACGCGCTCCGACCCGTCCGGCCGAGCCGTCCAGCTCGCACTGGGCCGCCAATCTTCCGAGGCTGAGCGCGCCGCGCTCGAAAACTTTCTCGCCGTCCAGTCGAGCCGCCACGCTCGATCTCCTGGTGCTGCGACGCTGGATCTCGAGCGCGCCCGGCAGCGCGCACTCGAGGATCTCTGCCACATGCTCCTGAGCTCGAACGAATTTGCTTACGTGGATTGATCGGTAGTGAACCGAACCGGGGTGCTCCGATGACCGAGCAAGCGCAACAGTTAGCAACGCACTGCCCGACCCGCCGCGAAGCATTGTCGCGCCTGGGTGGCGGCTTCGGCGGGATGGTCCTGGCTGCACTCCTGGGTGAGGAACGGCTGCGGGCTGAGTCGCCTTCGTCGGTTCGCGCGGTGTATGACGTTCTGCCGCGCCCTCCGCACCTGCCCGCGCGGGCCAAATCCGTCATCCAGCTCTTCATGCACGGTGGCCCCAGCCATGTCGATCTGCTCGACCCCAAGCCGATGCTCGCCAAGCACGACGGCCAGCCGCCGCCGAAGGAAGTTGCCGACGACGAGAAGCTCACCGGCAACCTGCTCAAGAGCCCGTATCGATTTGCCAGGCACGGCGGCTCGGGGCTCGAATTCTCGGAAACGGTCCCGCACATCGCCCGACATGCCGACCAGATCGCCGTCGTCCGCTCGATGTTCACGATGCATCGCAACCACGAGCAAGCGATCTGGGCGATGCACACCGGCTTGACGATCGCCGGCCGGCCAGGCTTGCCGGCCTGGGTTGCCTACGGCCTGGGCACCGAGAACCAGGATCTTCCCGCCTACGTCGTTCTGCCCGATTCAAAGGGCCTTCCGGTCGACGGCATCCGCAACTGGTCAAGCGGCTGGCTGCCGCCGGTTTACCAGGGCACGCCGTTCCGCGCCGAAGGATTGCCGGTCTTGAACCTCAAGCCGCGCACGCCTCGCCCTCCCGATGTCGAGCGCGGCCGGCTCGAGTTGCTCTCGCAGCTCAACGCCGAGCACAAGTCGCGCCACCCCGAAGAGCTCGACCTCGACGCTCGGATCGCCAGCTTCGAGCTGGCAGCCCGCATGCAGCTCTCGGCCACCGATGCGCTCGACCTGTCGCAGGAATCACGGGCGACGCAGGCGCTCTACGGCCTGGACAGTCCGGTCACGAAGTCTTATGGATCACGTTGCCTTATGGCCAGGCGGCTGGTCGAGCGCGGTGTTCGGTTCGTCCAGCTTTTCATGGCCGGCCAGCCGTGGGACACACACGCCAACAACGCAGCGGGCACGCGCTCGTGCTGCGAACAAACCGATCTGCCCGTTGCCGGGCTGCTGACAGACTTGAAACAGCGCGGACTTCTCGAACAAACGCTTGTCGTCTGGGGCGGCGAGTTCGGCCGAACCCCCGGCGCCCAGGGCAAGGACGGCCGCGATCACCACCCCTACGGCTTCTCCGTGTGGCTCGCCGGCGGCGGAATCAAGGGTGGGCAGACCTACGGCGCCACCGACGACTTCGGCTATCACGCCGTCACCGATCGCTGCCACGTCTCCGACTTGCACGCCACGATCCTGCACCTCCTCGGCCTCGATTTCCACCGCCTCACGTTCGCGCACCAGGGCCGCGACGAGCGACTGACGGACGTGCATCCGGCCCAGGTCCTCACACGCCTGCTATGCTGAACCCTTAGCGCCCCACCATCCGGTAACTCACAAACGCCACGTGCTTGCTGTCCGGCGACCACGAGGGAACATTGATCGTCCCCTGGCCACCGAACAGGGTCGCCAGCACGCGCACTTTTCCGCCCGAAAGCGGCATGATCCGCAGCACAACGTCCTTGTCGGCCGGATGACCGGTGACATCCTTCTCGTACGACAGAAGAACCAGCCACTTTCCGTCCGGTGAAGGATGGGGAAACCAGTCGGCGAATTCTTCGTCTGACGTCACTTGTTCCTGATTCGTGCCGTCGGAATTCATTCGCCATATTTTCATCACACCCGTTCGTTCCGAGTTGAAATAGATCTGCTTGCCATCGGGCGTATAGTCGGGGCCGTCATCCAGGCCTTTGGCTGTTGTGAGCCGTTTCTCTTCGCCGGCGGGTTCGGCGATGGTGTAAATGTCGAACTCGCCGTTGCGTTGGGCGCAATACGCCAGAGTTTGCCCGTCGGGCGACCAGCCATGCCAGTAAGAGGGTCCCAGGGGAGTGACCCGCTTGGGTGTTCCACCCTGGCTCGACAAAACCGAGATGACCGATTGCCGCAGCTCCGGGTCGGTGTAGCTGATCGCCAGCCATCGGCCGTCGGGCGAGAGCCCATGATCGTTGTTGCAGCGGTCGGCACCGCCGGTATCCAGAAGCGCAGGCGTGCCGCCCGAGACAGGCAACGTGTAGATCTTGCCCGCGCGGTTATAGAAAAACGTCTTGCCGTCGCGCGACCAGTTCGGTGCTTCAAAATGCTCCTTGGCCCGGTAGATGATGCTGCGCACGCCGCTCGCGATCGCCACGGTTTCCAGCGTCGATTCGCGCACGCGGGTTTGCGCGGGGGCAGCCGGCTCGGTCTTGAACTGGACCTCGCTGAAGATAGCGGTTTCCGCAGTGTCCACCTCGTGAGAGCATACGGCCAGTCCGGCGTAGACCTCCCCGCGCAGCTCGAGGGTGATCGAGCCCGCCGGGTGAAAGCTCTCTCCCTTGGGTGCCACCGAAAGGTTGAAAACGTTTCCCTTACGCTCGAGCTTCAGCGCCGCGGGCGGCTTGAACGTGGTTTTGACCTCGCTCGTTGGCCCGCCGCGCTCGCGGCGAAACTGGAGCGAGATCAGCCCGTCGCCGTGCACGACAGCGTCCACGTAGGGCGAATCGGCTTGTAGGTCCTGCCGCACCAAGGCCCCGGCCTTGCGGTGAGCGTTCTTCCCTTCGCCGAGCCATTCGATCGCGGCGGAAAGCTCCAGATCGCCCGAGACTTTTTTCCAGACAAACTGAAACGCATCGACGGCGGACCACATGTTCGCGCCGCTGCCGGTCACGCGGTACGTTCCCTTCCCGGCGTCGAATTCGACCTTCCCGGGAACCTCGATCCGCCCGACGCCGCCGGTCGCTTCAAATTGGCCGAGCTTCTCGTTCTGAGCTCGCGCCGGCGGCACGCAGAAGATTGAACAGATGAACGCGAGCGCGATCGGAAAGCCCGGTCGGACGCCACGAAAAACACAACAGATTTGCATGAGCGAAGTCCCGAATGACCCGTGGTGATTCCGGGAAGGCGAGTCTCCTGCCGGGCCGCGCTTGCGGCACCCTCGACTCAATCGCATTCTCCCGAAATCGCGGAACGACTTCTGATTCGGCTCTCAAATCGACCCGGCACTACTATACGCCGGCGGCCGCCGACACGAAACAAGCGAGATCGAGGAAATGGTTTGAGTTCCGGGAACGCTACTTGCTGACTGCCGCGCGGTATGCCGAACAGTAGTAAGATAGACGATGTTACGGCGCTATTGCGTCCTTTCAGAGTCCCACCACGAAGTTGGTACCTGGTCGGCCGTCCCCGGCGCCATCGAGATAGTCGCCCTTTGTGTTGGTCAGTCCGTGCGGTGGCGTGCCGGTCACGGTGACTATCCAAATCTCACTCGGGGGGTGGTGAATTCTTGCTCGCACGGTCACGGACTGGGTAAAGGCACTGTAATGAGCGGAACGGATTCCGACCCGGTGTGCGTTCCCGCCTTCCGTAACAATGCTGTAGTTGCCAAGGGACTGAGCCCGGGAGGCATTGAGCAGCATGTTGAAGGCCAGCACAAAGACGGCGGGACGGTCAGGGAAATTATACTCCCGGATGCTCTTCACGAAGAGAGTGGGTTGCACCTGGAAAGCGCCCTGGTCGGTTGAACCACTCGCTGGCCGGGGGTCTCCCCGCTGATCGGTTGTGATGCCGGCAACTGAAATCCCCCCTCTGATCGCGGGGCTTCCGGAAAGCAGGGCCTGGGTCTCGGTATCACCACCGTTGTTCGCAAGCGGACCCAACAGCGGGTTGATGTTGACCCGGTCAGTGGGTACGTGGCTGATCCCGGGATTGTCAGAGAACAAGTTGTAGCCCAAGGAGGTGAAGCTGCCCGCGACGACGGCGACGTTTCCGCCCTGCGAATTCTGAAAGATGCTGTCAATCGAGTTGCCCATGGATTGAGCCCCGGAGACGATCGCGACGCCACCGCCGGTGGTGGCCGAATTATCGTCTGCCGTGATGTAGGTGAGCGAAATGACGCCCGAGTCGGCGATGGCGCCGCCGAAACTGCCGAGAACACCCGTCGCCGAGTTGGTGTTGAACGTGGAGTTGGTGACAGAGAGCGTGCCGAGGTTGTTGATCGCACCGCCATAACCGTCTTGACCGCTCGTGGCCGAGTTGCCGCTGAACGTCGACCCCATGACCGAAAGCGTGCCTGAATTGTAGATTCCACCGCCGAAACCGTCGTAATTTGAACCACTCTGGGCCACGTTGCCGCTGAACGTGGCCCCGATGATCGAGAGCCTGCCTGAGTTCGCGATCGCACCGCCATAGGCCACGTTGGCGTTGCCCTCTGCCGTGTTGTCTGTGAATCGGCAGTCGGTGACTGACAGCGTGCCGGTGTTGTCGATCCCACCCCCAAGAGTAGCTCCCTGGGTAATCACGAGGCCGCCGGAGGTCAAGTTGCCCATGATCCACATATTATTCAGTGAGAGCGATCCGGCGTTATTGATCCCACCTCCGGCGGCGGTGCTTCCGCCCGCGATGGTCAGTCCGGAAATCGCAGTCCTGGCACCTTTGCCTACGGTAAAGATGCGGAACGATTGGAAAGACCTGGAATCTCGGGCCACCGTCAGCAATGCGGGGCCTGGCCCGGAGATCACCGTATCGGTCAACAGGACCGGCAGTGCACTCTCCAAAAGGATCGTCCCCCTCACCGAGTGCGCGAACTTGATTGTATCCGAATGCGTGTGACTTCCCGAATGGCTCGGGTCCTGGTTGGCCTTGATGATCGCGGCCCGGAGCGAGCCGCGACCCGAGTCTAGCAAGCTCGTGACGAGAATCGTTGAGGGCACGACCCGGCTCTCGAGGTGTTCTAACGTCAGCCGCCTCGTTACGGGGCGAGGCCGGGCCGAGGCGAACTGGGGGAGCGATGGCGAGATGGCGCAGCACCGGCGAACGATGGTTTTGAGAGTCGACACTGGAGGTTCCGATCGGCACGTGCCTGCGAGGAAAACAAAAAAGCCCTATCGCCCGGGGTGCCGAGCGATAGGGCCTTCGTGACTTGGGTGCACCGCCCGTCTTGAGAGGCGCACCTCATCCGCTATTATAGACGTGACTCAAAATGGATTGCAAGGATCTGTGATCGGGGAAACAAGACATCACGGCGGCGTTGATTGGGACCAGGACACAGCGATTGGGGATTGGCAGTGTTTGCAGTAGGGCTGGCCGGTGCCAGGTCTCCCAACATCATCGTCGTGTTCCTCTCCCGCAAGCTCGAACCTCCGTTCATAGCCCCAGTAGGTAAGCCGATACGCCGCCTCCCACCCCGCGACGAACGAATGGAGAGGGATCATGATCCTCGCCGCGACCAGTTCCCGGTAGGCCGGGCGATTCCCATCGGTCACCCTGCGATCGCCCGCCAAGTAGAGGCGCAATCGTTCTCTGGCCGCCTCCGACAGATCGGCATCCGGCGGTTCGTACCGATCGCGCTCGATCCGCGCCGCTTCCCGCTCGAGAATCTCCTCACGATGCTTCATGCCGTCTTCGGCGAACCGGTAGTCGGTGTCCGAGCCGGGTACCGGCTCCATGATTCCCGCGGCAGCCAGCTCACGGTAGGCCGGCAGCCGGCTCCCCGGCACCTTGGACCGATATCCCTTGATTTCGAAGCGCAGCACGGCAACGGCGTCGGGCGAGAGGGCAATCTGCATGGTGACCTCCATGGCGCGAATTCTAGCCGAACCACCCGGGGCGTAGAACGCCAAGCCGTGTCTCTGCTCAAATGAATAGCCTGTCTGCTCTACTGGCGTCAGCGACGGCGACACGATCGCAGGTGCTCCGATCGGTCCCGGTTCCCGCTCAACGACTTCCGCGATTGACGAAGGACAATTACTTGTGGTGTCCCCGGAATCCCACCTCGCTTCGTCTCCTTCGGTCGGCATCAGCTCAGTAACGAAGTCGCCTTCTGACCCCAGAGGACCACTGCCCGCGCCTGCCTGACCACGGGGCGGTAGCTCACCACGGCGTAGCTGACGGACGGTCGCCGTGCCGTCGATGACGAGGTTCCCTGGGATCCCGGCACGGCGCCCATCGGCCCGGCGGGCGTAGCCGATCCCGCCGTGGTGATGGTGTAGCCCGACTGTCCGATCGCCACCGTGGCCGATCCGCTCGTCCTGGCGGCGCCGGCCGCCGTCTTGGCGCTCGCACTCGAGCCCGCCGACGGCGAGAACGCGACATCGACCCAGAAGTTCGCGTAGTACTGGCTGGCGAGCGGGAACTCCCCGCCGTAATTGTACACCCCGTTGTCGAGGACCCCGCCGTTGATCGTGCTCGACTGCGGCGCCGTCAGGTTGCCGTTGGTCACCCCGCCGTTGGCGAAGTACTCCGAGTCGTAGTAGAACAGGGGACTGCCGGTGTCGTACGAGACGATATAGATCGTGTTGGCCAGAATCGCCACGGGACTGGAGAAGCTAACCTCCTGCCAGCCCGAGCTCGTCTCGTTGGTGAAGGTCGCCGACGCCAGCAGGGTCCCGTTCGAGGACCACAGGTGGGCGACATTCGTGCCGGTCGTCCCGCGCTGCTTGTAGAACAAAACGCCGGTCACGAGGCCGGCGACGTTCGACTCGAACTGCACGCCCAGCTCGAACGTTTGCCCCGTTCGCCGTCATAGTCAGTAATTCACCGTGGGGCGGTACGAAGTGCCCCAGATTGATTCGGTGGAGGGCGGCGGCGCCGTGCCGGTTGTGGTGGCGCTGGCGGTGTTGCTGGCCGCCGAGGAGTTGCCCCCGCCGGTGGCGATCACCTGGTAGTAGTACGTCGTCCCCGCCGTCAGGCCCGTGTCGGAGTAGCTCGTCGTGGTCGCCGTCCCGACCTCCGCGAAACCGGAGGCGGCACTGAGGCTGCGCTCGATCTCGTAGGCGGTGGCCCCGGCCGCGGCGCCCCACGTGAGGTTGATCTGCGACGACGAGACCGCGGTCGCGGCCAGACCCGACGGCGCCGCCGGGGAGACACTGATCCCCGACTGGGTGGCTGTCAAGCTCGCGTTTTCGGTGTCGGTGATGGTCAATGACTGCGTCCCGGCCGTCCCGAAGGTGACGGAGAACGTCTGCTGGCCCGCATTGGCCAAGGTGAACGGGGTGTTGCCCGGCAGGGTCGCCGCGGTGTCGGAGCTGGTGAACTCCACCGTGCCGGTATAGCCGGTGGCCACGTTGCCGTAGGCGTCCTCGGCTGTCACGGTGAAGCTCTCGGCCGTCCCCACCGTGGCGGTCGAGAGGCCGGAGATCACGAACCGGCTCGCCGTGGTGGGGCTGACCACGATCGTCGAATTGACCGACCCCGACGCGCTCGTCTCGGTGATCGTCTGTGAGCCGGCGGTCTCGAGCGTGACGGTGAAGCTGGCCACTCCATCGTTGGTCGTGGTAAACGTGTAAGTGCTTGGCAACCCCTGGATCTTGCTGTCGGTGCTGGTGAAGCGGATCGTCCCCGTGAAGCTGGTGTCCACGCTTCCGGTGGTGGGGTTATGGGCGGTGACGGTATAGGTGAACGAGTCGCCCGCTGTGGCACTGCTCGGCGCAGAGACGACCATCGTGTCGGGTGGGGTCGTGCTGGTGCTGCCGTCGAGCGAGCCGACGATCAGGTTGACCATCGGGGTGCCCAGCCCGGTCACATAGTCGTAGCCCGGCCCGGCGGAGTAATTCGGATCGCCGGTACTGGTCCCGCTGGTGATGTCGTGGAAGTCGCCCGGGTTCTGGTACAGGATGTCCATGACCTGCTGGGCGCCGGAGGTGTTGAGGGCCGAGCAGGCCGTTGGCGGCCCGACCCTGATCGGCGATCGCCAGGATCGCCGACCACTGCGGCGCACGGCGCTGGTGCCGTAGACCGCCACCCAGTCGAGGGTCTCGTTTTCGTCGGGATACGAGTCGTACACGGCATAAGTGCCGGTCGACGAGGCATCGTAGGCGACGTCCGGGGTGGCCCGCGCCGACGAGGTCTGTGTCACCACGCCGGCCTGGTAGGACGGCTGCGGCTCGTAGGGGCTGGGGCCGCCAGTGCTGCCGCTCCAGCCGGTCTCGCTGCCCCAACCGCCGCTGCTGCTGAGCACGAGCGACGTGCCGCCGACGCCCAGGACGTTCGGCGAGGCCGCCGGCCATTCGGCCGGTGCGCCGGTATCCCCCGAGGCCACCACGAAGGCGACGCCGGGCGCGTCAAAGTAACTGTCGTACGCCGTCTCGCCTGAGAACTCGCTGCTGCCCCAGCTCATCGACACGACGTTCGCATGCTGCGATGCATAGCTCACGGCCGTCAGCAGGTTGGAAAGGCTGGAGGAGCTGGCTTCCACCAGCATGATGGTCGCCCCGGGCGCCATGGCATGCGCCCATTCGACGTCGAGCGATTCCTCCACCTCCCAGCCGCCCGTCGGGTCGGCCGAGGGGAGCTTGCTGCCGCCGGTCTGGTTGACCACGCTGATCGTGGTGGACGCCAAGGCCGAACTCGCTATCGAACGTGTTGAGGTTCGACTGAATGTCCGGGTCGTTGTAGGCGTCGACGATGGCGATCGTCTCGTCCGACCCGTTGTAGCTGACCTGGTTGAATTGATACGCCTGCTGGATCTGGGCGGGCGTGAAGCTCCCGGACGGCGGGCCGCCCGGACCGGCGAAGGGCACGATCGTGTGCATCGGCTGGGCCACCGGCATGGAACTGAGCAGCTCGCGGGATTCGAGTCGCTCTACCGGGGACTTGAAGCTCCGTGCTTTCGCAGGGCGAGGACGGACCGGACGTAGATCTCGTAGCGACCTCATGGATGTCACTCCTCGGAAGTGTGATCGATGTGTGAAGAGTGGCCGGCAGACCCGGCAGAAAGGCGGAGCGGACCGAGCGGGTGCCGGGCTTCCCGGCATGGCCGGCCCGTATCGGCATTCCTGACAGAATCTGACCCGGATGATTCCGGCGGTTAGTATACTTTCGCGATGCGAGCTGTGAAAGCGATGCCCAATAATTTGCTAGAGGCGATGGACGGAAGGCTCTGGTTGGAGAACCCGCGTCATCGAGAAGTCAATGAAGGATTCGGTTTTAGGCCAGTACAAGGCTCCAGCCATGCTCTTGCAGCGGGAGACGGTCGAGGTGATTCTCGACCCGGTCGGACGGTTCGCCCCTGGGACCGACGGAGTTGTCGACCTTTACCTGTTACCGGCCTACGACGACATTGCCAGCCTCTACTTCGTCGACGGTGCGTGGAGGCTGCACTATGCGTTCCGTTCCACTGCCGCGGTGGCCAGGATCAAGAACGCCGAAGCGATGATGCTAGATGAGGCGTCCTTGAATCGAGTCCTGAACGAGATCGCCGCTCATGCCGCATAATCGTTTCGATTGGGCAAGCCGAATCAAGGCCGCGGAGCGGGAGTATCATGCAGTTCGGGTCGCGGTGGACTGGTTGCTGGGTGCGACGCCCAACGAGATCCACGACGTCACAGAAGAAAGGGGCTGGGACGACTTGGCGGTTGCAGATATCTATGCGGTTGACCGGAACCTTGATGCCACTTATCTGATCCGCATGTTCTCACTGTTCGAACGGGCGATTTTTTCTTACTGGCGATTGCTGACCGGCAATCACGTCAGGGACGCCGAAGGAGACGTCCGAGCGAGCCGAATTCGCGCGCCGACGAGGGGGCGACACCGCCCCGAGGTCGGTCATTGTGAGGAATTGTTCCCGGCCTGGGCCACGACGCGAACGTCATCGAGCGCCGCCCCGAACAAGGGGTTTTTCCTGTCAAGGCTGTAGAACTCGAGGGATGTTTCCCCCTCCACGGCCAGAAACTCCCAGGTCTTGGTCGTCCACCCCATCTTGTCAGGAGTCTTGCCGGTCGTGTCAAAGGAGAACTCCCCCAACTTGCCCGCCGCGCTCACGCCCAACCTCTTGATTTCCCGATTTCCCGTAGATCCCCCGGCAATACTTCCCGCCATCAAGAACGTCACACGGTATCGCTGCCCCTTGGTGGTGAGGAACGATTGCCGGATACCCCCAACGCCGGGGGAGCCGTTCAAGTCAAGGCATCGCTTGCCTTCGCCGGCACGCAACGCGTTCTGGATGCAATCGATCGGTTCGCGCGTCACCGTCCAACTCGGGATCGCAGTCGATCCCGCTACGAGCGGTACGTCCTGAACGTCAGGCCCCAGCTCGAAGCTGCCGTTCTTGAGCAGGTTGGCCGCCGGCGCGCCGGGCAGCCGCAAGGGTGAGGGCGACCAGATCCGCACGATCCCGTCGCTATCGCCGGTCAGAACAAGGCTGCCATCCGGCCACGCGGCGAGGCGTCGGTGCCCGGATGGTCCTTGCGCCTGACGGATCGCGACACCGGACTCGATGTCCCAGAGCACGAGCTTTCCCGTGTCGCTGCACGTCAGGACGCTCCGGCCGTCAGACAGAAACTTGGCGGACGTGACAATCCCGCCGCCCGGCAGCTCCGCACGGGCGATCTCCTTCCAGCTCGCGACGTCCCAGAGGATCACGGCTTTATCCAGACTGGACGTCAGAGCCTTGCGGCCGTCCGGGGAGAACGCGACGCAAATGATCACGTGCTTATGAACTGTCAGGGCAGGCTGCTCCCGCCCGGAGCCGAAATCCCAGACCTTCACGACCTTGTCCTGCCCCCCGGAGAGCGCCAGGCGGCCGTCCGGAGATATGGCCAGGCATTCGATGTCACCTCCGTGCTTCCCGACGGGCCCCACCGGCCGGCGTTGCTTGAGGTCCCAGAGCATCACGACATCATCATCGCCGGCCGACAAGGCCCTGAGGCCGTCGGGAAAGAAAGCGACCGCCTTCACATGGTTCGTGTGGACGTCTTTTCTGGCGAAGATGAGCCGGCCCCGGTCCAGGTCCCAGTATCGCACTCCTTGATCGTGGCTGGCTGTCAAGGCGTGATGGCCGTCCGGGGAAAAAGCCGCACTCCAGACCATGCTATTGCAAGGGAACGCGTGGAGCTCGCGGCCGGTCTCGAGCTCCCAGAGCCGAGCCATCCCATCGGAGCCGCCGGAGAGGACGCGCCCGTCCGGGGCGAGGGCGACGTCAGCGATCCCCCCCTGGGCCACCTTGTGTCCCGTGAACTGACCCGCCTGGACGTAGGAAGGCACGGCCCGCACCAGTCGAGAGGAAAGCGAGGACGTCGGAGACCGCGACGTTCTTGAACCAGCAGTTGCTGTAAAGCCCCTGAAAGCCGAGATACCCAGCGCGGGGCAGCTTACCGAACGCGAGGTCCTGGAGCTTGTGGACCGAGCCATCCGGACGCTTGCCCGGGGTCGTCCACCGATCGAGGTCGATCGTCGTGACCTCGATCCCGCCCAGCGACACCGCGACGCGCGGCCCCTTCGCCGCGATCCTCACGCGGTTCCACCCGCCCTCGGATTCCGGGCTCGCCCCCCGCCTGGGTGCGACAAGCTGGTAAAGCGCCGCGGAATTCTCCGCACCCGCCCTCGGGCTATCACCCAGGGCGATCTTCAGGCCCGTTTCCGCCGGGGCGTTCAAGTCGCTGACCCGGAGGAACACGCCCGCGTCGCCTTTCTCGGTCAACTTAAAATCGAACTCGAGCATGAAGTCCTCGAGCGGCGTCTGGTAGACGAACAGCTCGCTTCTCGTGCCGTGGGGATTGAGCGCCCCGTCCTGAACGTTGGCCCTGGGCAAGGGACTCCCGTCGCAAAGAATCCATCCCTTGCCGCTGGATCCATCAAAGATCGTCGTGAATTCCGAAGGGGTCTTCAGCGAAGTCTTGGTCTTCGGGGTGGACACGGAAGAATCGCGCGGGACGGTCCCGACGGCTGGAGTCTCCGTCACGGGCACGGGCACGGTCGTCGGGACGAGTTCGGACAGTCCGCGAGGTTGGTCTTGGGCGTTCGAACCGTCGGGCACCATTCGCGTAGCGACGATGACCGTCGCGATCGCAACGACGGAACCGAGCGCCACCAGCACGGGCGTACGCCATCGGTTGCGGGGTGTGTGGGTTTTGCGAGTCCGGCGCTGCGGAGGCAGATGGCCCTGGCGCTTGACGACCCGCTTGATCGTGGGGGGACTTGGCGCGGCTGCCGGAACGGCCGAGCGTACGTCCCTGAAGAGGTCTTCGAGGCTCAGCTCAGAGCCCGTCGGCACCCCCTCAGACTCGTCGCGCAGGGCGAAGATCGACGAGTCCCGGTCCGTCTTCCTCGACGCGGCCTGCTTGATCGCCGCCTCGTCGAAGACCTTCAGTTCCGGACGCGACTTGGCGCGCGGCGGGAGCGTGCGGCCCGCAGCCGCGGCCTTGCAGGATTCCAAGAGCGCGATCACCGCCGTCATCGACTCCGGGCGATCCGCCGGCCGCTTGGCCATCATTTGCTGAAACGCGTCCTCCAGAGCCGCCGGCGCATCGGGACGAGCTCCCCGCAACGGCGGCGCCGGCCGCTCCTGGTGCGCCATCAGCCGTTTCAGCACCGTCTCGCCCGCGAACGGTTCGCGGCCCGTCATCAGGTAATACAACGTGCAGCCCAGGCTGTAGATGTCCGCGCGCTGATCGGCCCGCCGCGAGTCCTCCGCCTGCTCGGGGGCCATGTAGTCGATCGTCCCCATGTACATCCCGCTCTCGGTCAAACGACCGCCCGCCGCCTGACCAAACGGGTTCGAGGCGTCGACGATCCGCGCCAGGCCCAGGTCGAGCACGCGGACGGTCCCCTGGGTGTCGAGCATCAGGTTCGACGGCTTGATGTCGCGGTGGACGATCCCCTCGGCATGGGCGGCGGCCAGCCCGCGCGCCGCCTGGATCAGGTACTCGATCGCGTCGACGACCCGCAACGGTCCCCGCTCGCGGACGACGCGGTCCAGGTCGCGGCCCTCGACGTATTCCATCACCAGGAAATGGACGCCCCGATCCTCGTCGGCGTCCAGCGCGGCGACGATGTTGGGGTGATTGAGCTTGCCAGCCGCCTCGACTTCCCGCTTGAACCGCGCAAGGGCGGTGCGATCGCGGGCGAACGAGGGGGGGAGGATCTTCAAGGCCACCACGTGTCCCAGCCGCCGATGTCGAGCCTTGAAGACCACGCCCATGCCGCCGACGCCCAGCTTGTCGAGGATCAGGTAGTTGCCGATGAGCAGGCCGCGGCTCTTGCGCTGATACAGGGCGGCGGCCTGGTAGGCCGTCAGCTTGCCGGCCTTCTGGAGAGCTCGGGCCAGACCGAGGACTCCCGCGGATGCCGGAACTCAGAGCGGTCAGGCCATCGAGCTCCTCCTCAGTGGCCAAGCCGATCTCGAGCACCGCCCGGCGAAACTCGGACGGGTCGGTGATCGAACCGGAGCCGCCACCCGCAGCCGATTGGTCCGCCAGAGCGGCCTGGATGCCCGGCCCGCCGAGGATCGTCGCATCTTCGTGGATGGGCTGGTGGATCGTCGCACTTTCGTGGATGGCCTCGAGCGATTCGGGACTTTGGGATTCCCGGCCGCGCCATTGGGTCGTCGGGAAGTTCTCCGGCCGATGAACCCGCGTCAGGCTGGTCGCCGTTTGACATGCCGCAGTCTCCCGCTCTAACAACCGTCCGCGTCGCCAGAACCTCCAACCGGAGCTCTGGCGAAAAGCGCTTGATGATCGAGGGCACGGCTGAACAGAGTTCCGGCGCGGTCCCTCCAGCATAGAATGGGGTTGGCTTGACCCGATCCTGACCTGGAGGTTCGCCATCCTGACTCGTATTGTACAACCCTCACCGACCTTGGAAAGCCTTCGCGGTTCCCTGCACCCCGGCTTGTCCCAGCCGCCCCGACGTTCTCTTTCAGCGGCGTTTACGCGAGCCAGGTCAATCAGAAGGCCAGTTCTTGTTGATTCTCATCGGCGCCAACCGGTTCAACGAGTGGCCGCCAGTCAGCGTCCGGCGAACCGTCGACCCGCGCTTTCATGGTTCGCCCCCGCGCCGTGCGGGCCGAAATAATGCCGGCATAAGTCGATCAGCTCGCGGCGGATCTGAAGCGCCGCCAGCGAAAAGAAGTCCTGCACGGACGTGACCGGCGTCGAGCCCAGCGCGCGCAGTAGCCGCACGATGGCGCTCTGCAAGACGTCGTCAATACCGACCCAGCGTTGCAGGCGATCGTACTTCTGCATCATTTTGCCGACGAGCATCCGCAGCCGCGCACGCATGACGAATCAGCTTCGTACCGAGGATTATCGGAGCCGCGTATTGCAGATGGCGGGCACACGCGATTGAAGTCCGCTCGCCGACAAATCGTTGTACGGTGCCGAGCGCGATGGTAATCTCGCCGCATGACAACCATCAATCAGAACGAGCCGCATTCGATCGATCGACGTCGTACGCGGCGCCGTGATGGTGCTCATGGCACTCGATCACGTACGAGTTTATTCCGGCATTCCCGCCGGCGGATCCGCTACCGGCATCTTCTTGACGAGATGGATCACGAATTTCTGCGCGCCGGCGTTCGTGTTTCTCGCCGGTGTCTCGATATTTCTGCACGGCGAGCGCGTGAAAGACCGGGCCGCGCTCAGCCGCTGGCTTGTCGTCCGCGGCGCGTGGCTCGTGCTGCTCGAGCTCACATACTTGCGGCTGGCGTGGACATTCAACGTGGAATTCGCAAACTACATGCTCGCCGGCGTCATCTGGATGCTTGGCTGGTGCATGATCGTGATGGCTGTGCTCGTGCGGTTGCCCAAGATCGCAAATGCGGTCTTGGGTTTGGTCATCATCGCTGGTCACAACCTCATCGCGCTTCAGTTCCAAGGGTCTCACGAATCGCTGTTGCAAGGGAAGCTCGGCCCGTTTTGGCGCATCCTCTATTTCGGCGGCGGCATCGCGATCGGCCGCAGCCAACCTAATTTCTGGGTGCTCTACTCCATCATTCCCTGGATCGGCGTCATGGCAGCCGGCCACGCTTTCGGCGCCGTGTTTCGAATGAGCGCGGAGCGGCGCGAGCGGGCATGCTACGCGATCGGCGGCGCGGCAATCGCGGCCTTTGCCATCGCGCAGTGCGTGACCGTCTACCTGGCTCGTGGTCCGAGCTCGAATGCGCAGGTTCCGCTCTGGATCACGTTCCTGACGGCCACGAAATATCCTGCATCACTCCTCTTTCTGCTCATGACGCTCGGGCCGACCATCGCTGTTCTGCCCTTACTTGAACGAGCGAATGGCCGCGTCGCACGGTGGTTGACCGTATTCGGGCGCGTACCGTTGTTCTTCTATCTGCTGCATATCCCACTCGCTCATGCGATGGCTCTCGGTATCTCGCTTGTGCGTTCGCCTGCTGCGACCGGCTGGCTCTTCGGTAACCACCCGATGCGGCCGGGCCGACCGCCGGACGGCTACGATTGGAGCCTTGGATTGCTCTACCTCGTCACCGCGGCGGTCGTCGTTGTGCTCTACTTCCCTTGCCGCTCGTTCGCGCAGCTCAAAGCGCGGCGAAACGACACCTGGCTCTCTTACCTGTGATTGTCTCACCGCCCGTTCAGCCGCCCGATTCCAGTAACCACCCGGCGCAGGAACCGATACCCCGAAGCCTCGCTCTCTGCGAGCATTTCCGCAAACCGGTTGAGCGGGAGTCCGTCCACACGCGCGATGATCAACTCCTCGACCATGAGCGATCTCCACGGACCACCGGCTGGAGCGACCCAGTTGCCGGGTGGGAATTGCACCCACTGTAGATCAAAAACTTCACACGGCGCACAGCTAAGGTGTGCCCGGAAGCGGGCAGGCCGAAAGCTCGCCGGCTGCACCTTCAGAAATGGTTTCGCCGCGCTGACCAGTCGCGAGCGACCATGTCGATGCCGCGGGGCGTCGACCGCCTGACCAAGCCCCGAAAGGAGATTTAACTCGATATGATCAAGTAATTTAGAAAAATCTACGTGCCATTCGTCGATCTTACCGAGGAGCGAGGAGTGGAACGTCCGGTGCTCGTCCCGCCGTCGTCCCCATTTCTTTACTTCCCCCCTTGATCGCTACCAGTGCCTGCCTGTTGCATCTACGGACGGAAGTCCTGCGGCACGAATTTCTGGGCCCGCTTGCCCTTGATGTCCACCGCGTAGATATTTCCTTTGGAGTCCAGAGCGAGGCCGTGCGCCCAATTCAAATCGCCCGGCCGCTCCTTGCCGTCTTCCCCTAGCGGAACAGACCAGAGTTGGAGTAATTTGCCCGACGTATTGAATTTCATGAAAAGTTGGTTAACGGGAGGATAACCCAGGACTTTGTCATCCTCGCGCCAGGGCATGGGGGAGGAACCGCATACCCAGAGTTCGTCGTCCTTGGTCATCCAGAAAGCGCACGGTACGACGATGTTCCGCCATTGGTCAAGGAAACTTCCGTCCTGGTCAAAAACCTGGATTCGAACATTGTTACGGTCGGCCACATAGAGCCGACCTTTGGAATCCAGGGCGATGGCGTGCGGCAGGCTGAATTCGCCCGGTTCCGTGCCAAGTCTGCCCCATGAGTTGACGAATTTGCCGTTTTTGTCGAAATGGACCACGCGGGAGTTGCCGTAGCCGTCCGCGACGAAGACATCACCCTCGGGTGTGATGGCCACGTCAGCGGGCCGGTTGAAATGGCGCTCGTCGCTACCCGCCTCACCGCGCGTGCCGAGAGTGCGGATCACTTTTCCTTCATCGGTGCACCGAAGCACGACATGGTTGCCCGAATCGACCAGCCAAACATTGCCCTGGTGGTCCAGCTTCAATTGATGCGGCGTGTCGAGCAACCCGGTTCCCCACGCTCGTGTGAATGTTCCGTTCGGCTTGTAGACGCGAACGGGCGGATTCGATCTGGCAAGCACCCACACATTGTCTTGACCGTCCACCGCCACGCCGGACATCGGCCCCCAACCGAGCTTGTCGCGAGTTTCGGGCCAGTTCGGATCCACTCGATACCACGTGGAGGTGTTGGCCCGCGGATACGCCTCGGCCTTGATCGACGGCTCCGACTTCAAGCCGACGCTGTTCACCGTGATGATTTGGTAGCTGTGCTTGGCGACGGGTTTGAAGGTTGCGTCGAAGTATCGGGTTTCCGGAAGTGGCTGCGCCGGCGTGTCGTGATACGTCATGGATTGAAACAAAGGCCGCCCGAATCTGCCGACCGGCGTCTCCGGCAGCTTCGCCAATTCTTGCCCGTCCCGCAACACGATGAAGCCGCCGATACCGCTCTCGAAATCGGCCTCGGCCGTCCAGACGATTTCCGCACCTTCCTCTCCCTTTGCGCCTTTGGGCCAGACTTTTACGTCGGCGGGCGCCGGCGGAGGAGTCGTGTCGCTGACGGCGCCGGTTTTGACGTATTCCATCCACGCCTTCGCCACCGCTTGATTGGGCAGCCAAACGGATTCCTTGAGATCGCCCTTGAATGCCGCGCATGGCACCGCCTCGTTGCCCGTAAGTGGCGCCAGCCACGCTTTGCTCGTATCCATCGGTTTAAGGGTTTGCGTTTTGCTTCCCTTGTCCGGCAAGCGCATCGCCAAGCACGCATCAAGGTACAAGATAGCCAGGTAACGCGAGTCGCCGCATTCGTGGTCGGTGCGCGGGTCCGGCGCGAAGCCGACGAGGGCGTCCGCGGCTCGATATTCGTGAAAGGTGGCGAGATTGCCGTACCACGGCCCCTTCTCTTTGCCTTTCGGGTTGGGCTTGAAGGTCGCCTTTTCCTTCACGCCGGGGTTAAGCATGATGGGGATTGCATAAGCGGCGGCCGGGACTTGCGGCTGCGGGAACTCATCATGCGTTCGGAACTGCGCCACTGATCCGGAGCGGAGCCACATCGCCACGATGCGATCCGGATGCATCGTATTCATCACATCCGCCCAGATCCCGCCTCCCGAATGTCCCCAGAGGGCCCAAGGAATGGTCTCCAATTCGGGATGACCAGACTTGGCGCCCAGATCGCGGAGTGCCTTGAGAAAGGCCTTTTCCGAGCCTCTGCGCGGATCGAACCAAAGTTGCGAGCTGCGGGGGGAGAGGTCATTTAGTTGGTGGAGCACGTGATACGATGGGCCCAGGAGCGCGCAGTCCCATTTCTTCGCCAGCGCCTGCCAGTGCAGGTCATAGGCGGCAGTAGAACCTTCCTTCGAGGCTGTGGTTCCGGCGCCGTGCTGGTGAACAATCACGCCGCGCAGGCGCGGGACACCGTCGGGAATCCACATGGTATAAGTGACGGCGACTTGCAGTTCGTCCGCTTCGGCTGACGCGGCGTAACTGACTTGCACATATTGTCCGCCCGCCAGCGTCGTTTCGGCCAAACCGAAAACGCAAGTGATGATCGACGCGAACGCGATGAGCCTGGTCCAAACGCTTGCGCATGAACGCGGTCTGCCCATGACTCACTCCGGGTACCGTCTATGAGACGCGAACAATCTCATTTTGCTCGGCGGAACTTGCGAAACTCGGACAGTCCCCGCCGGTTTTCGGATTGGATCTTACTTCTTCAACAACTTGAATTCCAGGGTGCCAAGGTTCATGTTGCCCTGCTTGACGATTCCGTGGTGTAGGAGGTGTCGATTTCTTCCTTGGAAGGGAGGCAGACACGCACCGATCTGATGTGGAGACGGCATCCCTCATCCAAATGTCGCCACCGGGCTCCTGCCGAAGCAGTCGCGGCGACGGCCGTCTGAACTTCTGGTTTGCTCCAAGCAAACCGTCGTTGCTTCCAAGCTCGCCGCTGCACCTTCAGAAATGGTTTCGCCGCGCGGACCAGTCGCGAGCGACCATGTCGATGCCGCGGGGTGTCGGGCACCTGCTGGCTGTTCTGCCGCGGTATCAACCGTGCCGCTCCAAGCGGTGTCAACACTGCCGCTCCCTCCGCGGGCATCGGATCAAGGGTTTCTGCCGATCGAGACCAGAAGTACGTCATGCTGCTCGATTGAACGGGCCGGGGGGGCGGGACAAGCGTGGGGCAATCTCTGAAGACCTGGCTCCCATCCTGGACCGGCTGGGGGTGGATCAATCGAATTGGGTGCACACGGTGCGCAGCGGTCGCATGTTCAAGCAAGCGGCAGGTCGAGCGAGTTTGCTTGTGTGCGCTGCACCGCGTTGCTCGCGGCGCTGGTTTCAGGGCAAGGCGGCCGTGCAAGTCGCGTTTCTGTAGGTAAGCGACTCGCTCGCTCGCTCGCTAGCGCTGGTCGCAGCGGCTGACCCGGAATTCGATTGGATTCGAGGCCAGCCTGCGTCGTCTCCTTCGCCGGCGCGGCAAGCGACGAAGCATGGCCGTCAATATCAAGCGGTTCGCAGCAATTGACGCGTGCAAACGCCGGCAACGTAGCCGAGCGCACCTGGTTGCTAACCGTGCGTGACAAAGCGCGTGCTGTGCGCGGCGTCGGCCGCGAGGTACCCAGCGATCGCGGGACGCGAACCGGTGCGAGTCACGTGCGTGTGGCTTTCCGCGGGACCGACTGCAGAGGGTGGGTGTCTGGGTCCCTGGCGAAAAAGGAGTCTCGATCCCGGGTCTTACCCATTCCAGCGTGGTTACGTGAAACCCATCCGAGTCGTAGAGACCCAATCGCCCAGACCAATGTCGGAGTTGAGCGAACAGGAGAGAGGCGGACACCGCGTGGCCCTCTCATGACAGCGAGTCGATGCCTGTGACCCAACGTGTCGCGACTTAGCGAGATCGTTGCCAGGTCTGCAAGAGGAAGCCAGTCCCTTGCTTCGTGCTGAACTCGGTCGGCCGCGCGAAACCTGGACTCGTCCAGCACGTTCTCAGAGTGTCGCCATCAAGCACATAGATACCCTGGATCGTTGGACCTTTGCCTTCGAAGCGATGAATGTCTATGGCCCTGGGCACTAATCCCGGCATGAGGGCGAAGGGTGAATCCTGGACCACACCGGCATCATCCGTAAGGTTGTACCGATTTCCGTTGAAATTCATGACCCAGGCCTGGCGTTGACGGCCAACCCCGATTTCCTGCCCAGAATCTTCGCAGGAATTCTCGACCCAGCTCCCCTGCAGTTTTTCGAGATCTGTCGTTCCAGCAGGATCGGTCACGATCCGGCACGCTGGAATCTTTTTCCTGAGCCTCGCCCGCACCCGTCACCGTGACATTCGTACCTTGGGACTGGATCTCCTCGAGTTGGGTCAAGTGTTGCAACTGCATGATTCCATCGTTCGTCAAGCTGGTCCTGTTCAGCCGGAGCTCTTTGAGCTGGGTCGCATCCTTCAAGTGCTTGAGCCCGGCATCGCTCACGCGAGTTCCGTCCAGCCACAGACTCCTGAGCTTTGGCAATGGACCAATCAGCGCCAGACCGGCGTCGCTCACGCGGGTGCCGTTCAAACGCAGCAACTCCAGTTGCGGTAGCTTCTGAAGGCGCCCGAGCCCAACGTCGGTCACGCCCGTTCCGTTCAGATCGAGTTCTTTGAGCCCGGTCAGGCCCTCCAGTTGCGCGAGCCCGGAATCCGTCACTCGCGTCCCGTCGAGCCAGAGGTGCTTGAGTTGACTGAGACTGCCAAGACTCGCCAATCCATTCTCGCTCACGTGGGTCCCGCCCAGCATGAGCCCCTCAAGCAGCGACAGACTCCGGAGGTGCACCAGCCCCAGGTCCGTCACCTGAGTGCCCCAGAGCGCCAGATGCCGCAGCTTCGTCAAGGATCGTACGTTCTCAAGTCCGGCGTCAGTCAGGGAAGTTCGCATCAGCCAGAGGGTATCGAGCTGCTCCAGACGTCGCAGGTGCATCAGTCCGGCGCCTGACACGCGCAAGCCTTCCAGGCTCAAGAAGACAAGCCGCGTGAGACCCTCCAGATGCGCGAGCCCTCGATCAGTAACGGCTGTGTTCCCGAGATTGAGCGCGCTTAGCGTCGTCAGATCTTTCAAATTCGCCAGGCCTTCGTCGGTAATGCCGGTGCCGTCAAGAGAAAGTCCCGTGAGCCGTGGCAGATTCCGCAAATGCGCGAAGCCGACATCCGTGATTTTCGGGGACTTACTCAGGCGGAGGTCAACGAGATTCGTTAGCCCCGCAAAGGGCACGAGCCCGGCGTCGGTTAACTCGGGTTGGTCGCCAAGCTGGACGTGCGTCAGCTCGAGAGCGTCCTTGGGCAGCGACTTGCCTGGCTCGATTCGCTGCTCCTGGCCGTTCACGCGGATCTTCACAGTGCCGCGCAGTGACAATGCCGCCGTTGCTGCTCGACGATCTACGTCGTCGGACACTGGAGGGGGCGGGTCCTGATTATTTCCGTTATCCGAATTGAGCGAGCTCCGGCGCGAGCCCGCGTCCGCGGACACGCTTTCATCGTCGGGCGCGTCCATCGCCAAACGAAAGCCGACGTCGAAGCTCCGGTCGCTCGGCGCGAACCAGGGCCCGCGTTCCGCCGATCGGCAGGTACTGGGTCGGTTGAACCAACCCCCACCGCGGATCACGCGGCGTGAGGCACCCGGGTCGCCTTGCGGATCATCTCTGGGCGACCTTTTGTAATAATTGGGGTCGTACCCGTCGGAGCACCATTCCCAGACGTTGCCATGCATGTCATGTAATCCAAAACTGTTTTGTCGAAATCCACCGACCGGTGCCGTGTGGGCGAAGCCATCGGACGCGGCGATCGCCCACCAGAAATCGGGAAATATAGCCCTGGCGGCTCGATCGGCAACGTTTCCAACGGCCGCCAGGCCCTCCGGGTCGGCGCCGCATGCGTACCGGCTCTTCGTCCCAGCGCGGCAGGAATACTCCCATTCCGCCTCGGTCGGCAGACGATAGCGCTTGCCTTCCTTACGGCTGAGCCAGGCGATATAAGCTTGCGCATCGTTCCAGCTCAGGTTTACCGCTGGATGCTCGTTCGTTTGTTCAAACCCGGCGTTCCGCCACGTGAATCGCGCATTAGCCTCGAGCTTCTTTGTCTCATGGTTCCAGCCCCCGCCCCCTTTGCCGTCTTTCTCCGCGTCAGTCTGGTAGCCGGTCGCATCGACAAACCGGCTGAACTGGCCGCGCGTTACCTCGGTGACGCCCAGGTAAAAGCTCCGAGTGATCCTCACCGGGTGTGGCGGTTTTTCCGAGTCGCCGGCATCCTTGTCATCCCTGGGAGAGCCCATCAGGAATTCACCATTCGGAATGAGTCTCAATTCGATCCCGACACTGTTCTTGAAAACTTCGCGCGGCCTAGCCGGCGGATTCTTCGCCCGCACAACCTTCGTTGCTGCTGTACCCAGTTCCGTAATTTCAACATTTCGAAACCGCACCTCGCCGGTTCGATTGAGAAAGCCCACGCGTCCCTCGAATCGACCTAACCCCGGAGGAGGGATTTTCATGGGCCGGTCTCGGTTGAGCGGGATGTTCTGGTTCTCATCGCCGTTGACGGCGACCCGAAGGGATTGACCTCGGATTTCAATCACCATCGCATTCCACTCACCCGACGGCTTCAACTGCGCCCGGTGGTTCGGCAGCCACTGTTCAGTCAGGTCGCCAAAGGGAGAACACCACACCGCGCCCGTCAAATCTCGGGTACCGGCCTGTCCAATCCATACGGTTAAGTGAAAAGGCATGTCATGATGGTGGGTCACTTTAAGATTGCGTGCGGTCTCGTGCGGCACCGCGCGAAATGCAACGCCGCTTTCGGCGCGGCTACTTGGCTGAAATTCAAAGCGCAAGCGAAAGTCCGTGTACTCCTGCTCGCTCAGGAGATAACCCAGGTGGTCGAGATTGTCTTTTTCGACGGCGTGCATCACCAGTTCCCCATTCTTCCACTCCCATCCCGTCTTCTCTCCGCCGTCGAAAACCCAGCCCGTGAGGTCTCTGCCGTTGAACAGGGGTTCCCACCGCGGTTCCGCCGACTGTAATTGGTCCGTCGGCGCTTTGACAACCGGCCTCTTCGCGGCACTGATGGGCGCGTTCCCAGGATCGACCGCAGGCTTGGCTAGAGAATCGTCCCTCTGCACAACGACCGTAACGCGGTTTCGCTCAATGATGATGGCAATGATGATTCCGAACAGGATTGCCACCAACCCCGCCGGGGCGGCGACAACGGGCCAAGACCAGCGCGGTCGGTGGCGGCTTGCATTCGTGCCGGGGGCCGTTGGATAGGAAGGACTGCCGGCTACAGGAAGCTGATCCGCGCGCTCTCATCGAGGCTCGGCTAAACAGTGCTCGGTTGCTCTCTCGGCCCGAACGACCGGCCGTCGCACACTCGACGCAGGTTGGTATGGCGTGGAGACCAATTCGGCGCTCGGCACAATTCCGTGAGTCTGGCTGACTTGAGATGTTTCGAAGATCGGCCTCGCGCTGCCAGCCTTGAAGAATGGCAGCAAAGCCTTCGCGACCTCACCCGGCGTCTGAAACCGCCTGGCCGGGTCTTTGGCCATCATCTTGGCGACCAACGCCGCCAGCTCCGCCTGCACCTCGGGGCGAACAAGGTTGAGTGGGCTGGCATCCTGGGATATATGAGCTTGGTACATGTCGTACATCGAATTCGCCTGAAATGGCGGGCGGCCCGACAGCAGGTAATACAGCGTCCCACCCAGGCTATAGATATCGGCCCTGATATCGGCGCTCATGGCGTCCATGATCTGTTCGGGGGCCATGAAATCCGGCGTGCCGAGTGCCTGTCCCTCCGAAGTCAACTCGCCTTCAACCTTCTCTTCACGGGTCGCCTTGGCCAGCCCGAAATCCAGCACCTTGATCGTCGGCTTCTTTCCTTTACGCGAGAGCATCAGGTTGCCCGGCTTGATGTCTCGGTGCACAAGCCCTTCCTCGTGGGCGTGTTGCAGCCCAAGAGCCGCCTGATAAACAAAGTTGCAGGCAAGTGCCACCGGCAAATGCCCCTGGCTCTTCACAAGCTGCGCGAGGTCGTAGCCCTCGACGTACTCCATCGCAAAGACGGTGCTTTCGCCAAGCATCGTGGCGTGGTACGCCGTAACGATATTGGGGTGACGAAGCTTGGCCACGGCCCGAATCTCGCGGAGGAACCGATCGAGCACGCCGGGCCGCTCCATGATGTGCCTTCCCATCACCTTGAGCACCTCGTCCCGACCCATCATGGTATTGTGGGCCAGGTACACCACGCCCATTCCGCCGCGGCCGAGCTCACCCTTGATCTCGTATTCCGCGTGGTCGGCCAGCCCAGGCGGAAGCGTGGCGGCCGGTGGCGGAGCCAGAACCTTCGTGCCCTTCTCTCGCTGCACCCCCGGTGCCGACTTTTCAGAGGTCGAAACGCCTGCGTGCACCTGCGCTTCGCGAACCCGCTCCAGGAAGCTGTCGGGCGATGCCTCGGCGGCCCGAGTTCGACAAGGGGCGCACCGCTCCAGGTGTTTGTTGACCGCCTGGGCCGATACGTCGTCAAGCTTGCCCAGACTGTACGATTTCAGCGTCCGGTCGCTCGGGTGCGGGCTTGAATTGGTATCCATGGGACTGTCTCCGGCGATGGGTCCAGTGACGATATCTCTCAATGAAAGGCCCGAATCGCAGCGAACCCGTCGCGAAAATCGAAATTAATCTGAAATCGTCGCGGCCGCGGCGCAAGGCGGCGAAATGAGCTGTGGCACAGCGCGCTGATTGTGGCATCATCAGAATACTCAATTCAAAGGGTCGGCCGCGGAACCACGGCCTGGTCTTCGTCAGTAGGTGATCTACCTCCGTCCAAAGCGTTCGACAGGTCTTCTGCTCATCTGCGGCGAGCTGCTTCACTGCCTGTTCTTCGCGGATGCCGGCGAGATCAGAATCTTGCATCCAGTGTTCGAGGGTCTTCCGAACGCGGGCCTTGGCTTGAATCTCACCGCGTTCGGCTTGCTTGGCCCAGTACGCGAGGTCGGCCTTGAGCCAATCGAGGGCTTGCGTTCGCCAGCGGGTCCGTGCCGGCTCATCCAGCGGCGGCTTTTCGATCCCTTTGCCGGCCGCCACCAGCGCCGCGGCGCATGCTGCATTGTAGCGGTTCTGAGCTGTCATGTCCTCGGCCAGCTTCGTGTCCGCCGCGAAACCCGCGGACCAGAGTGCTGCTGCGGCCGCGAAGTACCCGCGCTCGTGGCATTGGCTGGCCAAAGTAGCCTTTGGATCTGGGGAAAGATGAAGAATTCGCGGAACTCGCGCCCGGATTTAGCGAGCTCTTCGAATTCGCGGATCCCCACGTCTATCGATTGCTTGATCGTCCGGTCGTCACCGGCCTGCTCCCTGACCCGGCGGAGAGCGACGACTGCCTCGTCGGGCCGTTCGGCCATGAGGATTGCCCGAAGCAGACAGAAGCGGCCGGCTTGCCCGAGGTGCTCGCGATCAATCGCCTCGCGGAACGAGGCGATCGCTCCCGAAAAATCGCCCGATTCGCCAAGCGTCACAACTAGCCCAAATCGAGCTTCAATTTCCGAATTGGGATCGGCGGCGATCGCCTCGCGGTACTTCGTGATAGCGCCCGGCTTGTCCCCCGCCAACCTGTGGACGCTACCGAGTTTGTAACCAACATGCGGGCCTGCGGTGCGGGTCATGAAATGCATGTCCGCGAGACCGTCGGCGAGCGTGTCGATCTCGTGGTCGTCGAACGTGACATCGCTTCCGTATTGGCTGACCCTTGATGGCGAATAGGGACCTGAGTCATGGCCCTCGGCTCGAACGGCTTCCAGTAGCTCTGCAATCTCCCCGAGCTCGTCGCCACTATCCTCCAAAAGTTCGGCGAGAGAGTAATGCGCGCCCACGCGCATCGGGTCGATTCGGATCGAATCGCGGTATGCCGCGATTGCCCCAGGCAAGTCGCCTTGCATTCGAAGTCGCCTACCCAGCTGGCGCCGGCACTCGGCGTCCGTTGGATCGGCCCGCGCAGCCTCACGATACTCCGCCACGGCGCCAGGCTTGTCGTCGCCTAGAAACAGCAGCAGAGCAATTTTCCGGTGAGTCAGTGCATCGCTGCCTTCCCGCGTGATCCTTTCTCGAATCGGAGCAATCATGCGGTCGAGGACGGACCGTGCCTTTTCCTTCTTGCCGCTGAACTTCAGCAACAAGTAGAGCTGAAACAGGCAGTGCGTCGGCTCCGGATCGAGTCGGGCGATCGCATTGAGAGTCGCCTCGGCCTCGTCGTCTCGTTTCTCACGGTGAAGGATCTCGGCGAGGTCCCGGCCCATCTCCGGCTCGACGGCGCGCAGCCGTGTAAAAGCGGATCGACTCAACGGTTTGAGGCGGGCCGCAGTGCCTGGGCTGCGACGCGAGCTCGAGGTCGGTCCACAGGTCGCCCGGATATCTGATAACGGCCGCACGCAGCACGGCGATGGCGTTCTCCGAGTCGTCCGCCCGCGATAATAACCGTGCCAGGAGTAACGCTGTCGCGGGGCCGGACTCAACCAGGTTCGTTTGTCGTCCCATCGCAGCGAGGGCCTGGGCCTCTGATTTGGGATCGGCCTGCTCAAGGAGAACTCGCAGCCGGTTTCGTTCGGGGTCGGCGTCCAAGCCCCCAACCAGTTCGAGAACCTTTTCCAAATTGAGGCGCTTCTTCGTTCTGATTCTCTCCAGCGGCGAGGTCACCGTTCATGAGCAAGTGGTCGAGGAAGCCAACCACGTCTTTGACGATCGCATTCGGGCGCGCACTTAACCGCGCCACCGCATCCGGGATCGATGTTCTCTCCAGATCGAGCCCATACCGTCTTAAAGCCGATGCGAACCGAGATGCCAGATCCGACGCGTGATTGATCCCCATTGCAAATGGGATGTTGTCCACGATCATCCGCAGGTTCGCCAACTCCTCGACAAGCTTCCGATCCCGTTCCGCCTGCGCCTTTTTCTCGGCGATCTCCATGTAAAGCGCCGTCAGTTCCTGGCCATCCGGCGAACCGGCCAGGTCGCGCATCGAGTTCACCGCCGCGTCCGCCGCCGCAAGTGCCTTTTGCCAGCCGGCCGGGTCGCCCCCCGCCGCTTCAGCCTCATCCCGATACACTCGAATCCGCGCCACGTTCGCCTTCACCACGGAAAGCCGTTCCTGGCGCTGCTGGATGACCAAAAACGCTCCGCCCCCTCCCAGCATTGCCAGCCCGAGCACCGACGCCGCCAGCGCCACGGTCAGCCGCAGGCGATCACGTTCCACGCGGGCTCGCTTCGTCGCCTCCTCAGCGCGGCCCTTCTCTTCGGCTCGTCCGATCTCAGCCAGTCGCAACCGCTCCTGCACGCCCGTCTGGTAGCCGCTGACTCGCCCCGCCACCTCGCTTGCGTGCCGCGGGCGGTCTTCCAGCTCGGCCGCCAGACAATCCTTTGCAAGCGAGATCAGCTCCGCGTCGACGGCGCTCGCATCCAGGTGCGCGATCGCGTCTTTCAGCTCGCCGCGCGAGGCTTTGCGCTGGATCTCGCCAGGGGATCGCCCCGTGAACGCCGGCTGGCCCGTCAGGACTTCGCACAGGATCGACCCCAGCGCAAAGACATCGCACCGCTCGTCAAGGCGATCGATCTAACCCCGGGCTTGCTCAGGCGCCATGTACGAGGGAGTGCCCATGACGCTGCCGGCCCGCGAGAGATCGGAGTCCACATCGCCTCCGCTCCGGGCCGTGGCGATCACCGTTTCTCCAACCCCGGTCTTGCCCGCCGATGCATCATCGACCGCGCCCCCCTGCGGCAGCACCTTGGCCAGGCCCCAATCCATCACCTGCACCTCACCGAACGATCCGACCATGATGTTCGACGGCTTCAGGTCGCGATGAATCACGCCCCGCGCATGCGCATACGCCACCGTCTGACACACGGCTGCGAAGATCGGCAAAATACTTGGTAGGTCGCGGGGCGGATCAGAACGTTCATCGAGCAAGCTCGACAGCGTCCGGCCTTTGACCAGCTTCATCGCAAAAAAGGGTCGGTTATCGGCAAAAGTCCCCAGCTCGTAAATCGGTACAATCCCAGGATGCTGCAACTGGCCACCGATCTGCGCCTCCTCGACGAAGCGCCGGATCAGCTCCGGCTTGTCCCGATGCGTCTCGAGCAGAACTTTGACCGCCAGATCGCGGCCGAGATCAGTATCACGTCCCTTGAGGACGGCCCCCATCCCGCCGCGCGCAATCTCGCCAAATAACTGGTAGCGGTCGCGACCCTCGGAGCGCTCGGGCATCTCGTTCGACAACGGTTTCACGATTGGGCCCGGGCCCCCCAACAGCCCACTGTCGCGCAACAGAACATGCGGCACCTGCCCGGCTGTTGCGGCAATCCGTGCAAGTACGCTCGAGGTTGCCATGCTCGCCCGCGACCCGCTGAATTCGCGCTCAATCTCGGAATCCGGGTTTTCGGGAATTCCGCGCGAAAACGGGATGTCCCCGGCCGCCCCATGGCTCGTGCTGTCGCAGCGATTCTTCCCCGCCAGATCCGGTCGGCCGGGCGTCGGATTGTCGGAATGCCTCCGTGCTTGCCTTACGCGGTCCAGGAAGCTGTCAGCCGAAAGTTCGGCGACTCGCTTCTTGCAAGCCGCGCAATGTTCCAGATGCCCATCGATCGCCTCGGCGGAACGGTCGTCGAGCTTCCCCATTCCGTATTCACACAAGGTATCGTCACTGGGATGCGGGCCTGAATTCGTCTCCATCGGGCTGTCTCCGGCGACTGGTCTGGTGACTCTGTTTGCAGCAAAAGGCCGGTTTCACGTCGAACCTGTCGCAAAAACGGGAATTTGTCACAAAAGGTCGCCAGCCTCTTCCCTCAATCGCTTGAGAACGCGAGCTTTGGCAAGAATGACCGCGTTCTCGGAAACGCCCAATTCCTCGGCCACACGACTGGCTGGAACCCCATCGACGCCGAACCGCTGGAACGCCGCCCAGGTCGTGGGGCTGAAGTCGGGTTGCACGACAGCCAGGAGCTTTTCAACGACATGTTTGTCGTGATCCCGATCCCACTCGCGGGCGAGATCGCCGGCCACGTTCGAGAGGCGCTCGAGAAACCCGTCGGCCGGATCGAGCCCCACGGCAGGCCGGCGCTTGCGCTTCCTGCGGTAGTTCCGGATCTAGTTCACGGTTACCTGCCTCAGCCAGGCCCGGAACGACCCCTCGCGCCGCCGATCAAATCCCGGCACCGCGCGAACCACAACGATGAGAACTTCTTGAGCCAGGTCGGCACACTCGTCTCCAAGACCGGGAACGCGACCGAGCCACCTCTGAATCAGGGGCAAGTAGGTGCCTTGCAGCCGATTCCAGTCCGTGGCTTCCGGCTGGGCCTCCTTGAGCCGCTCCAGCAAGCTGAGGGAAGTCGCGGTCACCTGCATCACCCTCGGACGGGAATTGCTAGAACTACGCCCAGACAGATAGCTATGACGCCAAACCATCGCCCGGACCCCAAAACAGGGTTGGGCCCCGGTGGCTTTAACGTGTATTCTTGTTGACGCGTGCGCCGCAGCCGCCGCGTTTTCCTCGTCGAACGGTTTCAGCCAGCCGGCGTTCTCGCGGCCCACAACGTGAGTCGGTTCGATGAACAGGCGCGATCAACGCATTAACTCCAGCAGTTATAACTGCCTCAACTCAATATATCTAACGAAAGCACCAAATGCCATGCCCGCCTTCCTGATGCTGATGAGAATAAAAGAGACGGAAGGACATGCATTGCATTCTTGAAAAGGGAGAAAAAAGGACATGCATTACATTCTTGACACAGCCCCAGCAATTTAGCTAACCTCCGTCGATCATCCACGGGCCTCGACCCATGACGATGCCCCGCGCACATCTCGTCGATCCCGCCGTAACCCGCTTCGGCGTTGAGGCGTGCGGTTATGCCATTATGATCAACCACCTGCATCTCGTGCTTCGCAATCGGCCCGACAGAGTCGAACAGTGGTCCGACGCCGACGTCGCACTGCGCTGGCGCAAGCTCTTTCCGCGACGTGACGATGTTACCGGCGAGCTGGCGGAGCCCGACGACAACGACCTGGCGATGCACATGGCCGACGCTGGCCGGCTGGGGGTGGATCGATCGAATTGGGTGAGGAAGGTGCGCGACTTCGGGCGCATGTTCAAGCAAGCGGCAGGTCGAGCGAGTTCGCTTGTGAACGCTGCACCGCGTTGCTCACGGCGCTGGTGTCAGGGCAAGGCGGCCGCGCAGGTCGCGTTTCTGTAGGTAAGCGGCTCGCTCGCTCGCTAGCGCCGGTCGCAGCGGCGTACGCGGAATTCGATTGGATTCGAGGCCAGCCTGCGTCGTTTTCTTCGCCGGCGCGGCAAGCGACGAAGCATGACCGTCGATATCGACCGGTTCGCAGAAACCGACGCTTGCAAACGCCGGCGGCGTAGCCGAGGGCACCCGGTTGCTGACCGTGGTTGGCAAAGCGCGAGCTGTGTGCGGCGTCGGCCGCGAGCAATCCAGCGATCGCAGGACGGGAGCCGGTGCGAGTCACGTGCGTGTGGCTTTCCGCGGGACCGACTGAAGAGGGTCGGTGTCCGGGTCCCCCAAACAAGCGGCAGGTCGAACGAGTTCGCTTGTGCGCCTTGCACTGCGATGCTCACGGTGCTGGCTCCCGCTGGCTCCTCCTTATTTTCCCCATTTATCGGGCAAGAAGGAAACGTACTTCGCAAGCGACTGCCTTGATCGCCCGACCGACACGATGTCGGTTGTTCCGTCGCGATTATGCACAAGCGTGTTGCGATACTCCCTGACGTTCTGGGCATCGAAGATCGTGTCTTGGGGAATCCGATACCTGGCGCCTATGCTATCGAGCAGGGTTTTCGTCTGGGGGTGCGTGCGCTTGATGACGCTCCAGAACGACCGAATGCAGCTCTCGAGTTCAGCGAACATGCGCATCACATACGTTCCGTCGAGATTTTCGCTCGCCGACAGAAGATCAGGCGGCCTGGGTCCCTTGCGCCCAGAATCCCAGGCTCTTTACTGACATCGACGGTGAGTCGGTCAACTGCGATACGTGTGGCCGAGTACTCGCGTTCGACAGCCTTGATTCGTTCTTGCCAGTCAAAGCGGCTCTGCGGCATTTGCGGTCATCTCTGCGAGGACCCGCTCGAGTGCCTCCTTCGACAGCGGGCTCGATTCGGCATGCCTGATTGTCGCGGCGGACTTGGCGACAGCAAACATGTAGTGTAATTGCCAGTCGCCGTTCATCAAGTACAGGCTCGCGATGTCGTCGTACGCCGGCATCAGGTAGAGGTCGACGACACCGTCGGCGCCTGGAGTGAATCGCGCGATTGGATCCAGCAGTACGCGAATCGTTTCTCTCTGCATGAGTAACGCCGGGGCTTCGTAAGCGCCGAGGCGAGAGTCCTTGATCTTCTTCGAAATCTCGCGCGTCGACCAGTCGAGCTCAGTTGCCCAGCCTTTAACCAAGCTCGTCAGTTTAGCGAGACGGTCGAGCCACTCCGCACGTAACAACGCCGGATCGCCGTTCTCGCATTCAGTCTTGGCTGCTGTTGCCATTGGTCGGATCAACTCCGGTACCCCTTGAAGACTCTCCAACCATTCTCCACACTGCTGCCCACATCGTCCAGTCGCGCCGCTAAGGCACCCAACCCGCGTGAGGGCGCCATGTTCATCGACCTGGCCACTACGGTGCTCGATCGATTCCGGCCGGAGATTCTGCTGACCTATGGCGGGCATCCGGTCAGCCGCACATTGATGCTCAAGGCCAGGGCCACGGGGACTGCTGAGCCGGGTGGTGCTGATGGCATCCCTCTGGCGGGAGTCGCTCGGCCGCGTGCCGATCGAGGCGATGGCGAATGGCATTCCGTCCTGGCCAGCGATCGCGGCGCTTTGCCTGAGAACCTTTGGCGACGCCGGGTTCGTCCTCACGATCCCTGATCGGTGAACGCCGGCTGCCGACCACACACGAAGTGGCGCCTTGGGTGGCTGTGATCGACCGGCTGTGGGATGACACCGAATTCGAGGCGGAGCACCGGAGGCGGGCGCTGGTTGAGGGGAAGCGCTGGGATGGGGACAAACCGCGCAAACAGAATGAATTTTGTTCGCTAATTGATCTGATCGTTGGAAACCGGAAACTTTGTGGGAATGTTCAGGTCGCCGGCGCCACGAATCCATATTGTCACCGCATATTGTAGATGGGGGACCAGGTAACCGGGGGAGAGTGCCTCGGAAACCCAAGGCGTTGCCGGAAACCCAAGGCGGTGCGTCGGAAACCCAAGGCGGTGCATTGGACACACAGGGCGATGCATCGAAACCCTAGGCGTTGCCATTGGCGGAATGCACGCACCGGAGAGAACCACGTACCGTTGGGCTGGCGCGTTGCGGGCGAGGAATGGGTTCGAGTTTGACCCGTGGCTCGCGGTCAAGAGTGAGCACACCCGTTCCCGTAACCCTTGTGGCGTAAGGACGCGCGACAAATCTACAAAACGAAGTCAGGCGTGGGCGGAGACTGAAAGAAGGACCCTCGCGCCGGCACTGTTGGGCTGGGGTCGTCAGGGTGAGGGGCTTTCATCGCTGGGTGTCTGGCTTTCCGGGCCATTTTCAACGAGATTCGCGCTAGTTGGGGTTCGCGGTCTTCCGTGGGCTGGGCCCCTCACCGCCGCCTGCGGCGGCAGCTCCCCCATAAGGGCGGGAGGAGTGCTTTCAAAGCGTTTTGAACCGGCTCAACTTTGCGAGATTCTTCAGACGTTAATCACCGATCGCGATTGGATTTGCGATAACACAAGAATTGACAGGTGCCATTGAGAAATGGCGAATGGCGAAAACCTGTCGCATATTATTCATGGCGAAACTCATCTCATCCATTACCACGTCGCGAGCTGTCTTTTTCCCATCGTCACTGTAGTTGAGGCCGATTTAATGTTCATCCGGTGTTCGCGGTGCGAGGTTATTCCGCCGTCGGAAACCGAGAGCGACCGGCGTGCTGGTACCGTTCCCTTAAGCCTTGCAGGGAAAGGACGCGCGTCGAATATACAAAACGAAACTGGTGGTGAGCGGGGGGGTGACAATGCCGAGCGAAGGGAACTCCGGCACGTCGATTGCTTCCTTCTGAATCCCAGTCGGACGTCAAACTGACGACACCCCGTTCTTGCACCCAGGAGGAATACGATGAGCACGAAAGACCCCGTGTGCGGTATGGACGTTGAGCCTGATGACGCCGCCGGCCAGAGCGACTTCCAGGGCAACACGTACTATTTCTGCAGTAACGAATGCAAGCGCAAGTTCGACGAGAAGCCCCAAGCGTTCGCGAAGCAAACGCAAAAGGCCGGCAGCAGCAAACGTTGACGCACGCTGGCGCCCCGATTCGACAGCGAGAATCCGCGCCTCCGGGCGCGGTCATGGGAAGGCGTTCGCCGATTCAGTCCCGGCGGGCGCCTGCCCCTTGCGCGGTCGCAACGGCGCTCAACGCGTGCGCGTCATCCGTTTGGGCGAATCGTCCGGGGTCGCCGCGGCAACGCGATCGACGTCGCCCTGGGTGGGGTGGCCGGACCGGGCGATACTCGGCCGGACAACCTGCCAGCTTCGCCCGTCACTGGTGATCGCGATCGTGCCGAGCTGATCGGTGCGCAAGAGCGGGATACCGCTGCGCCTCATGAGGCTCACCGTTTCCGAGTGAGGGTGCCCGAATTCGTTGTCTCGCCCCATGCTGGCCACGGCAAGCTCGGGATGCACGAGGGTGAGCCAGCGCGCGTCGGTTCCGTTCCGGCTGCCGTGGTGCGCGAGCTTGATAATCGTGCAGTTGCGCGCCAGGCTCGGATCGTTGCGCAGCCACCATGCGCGCTCCGTCTCTTCGCTGTCACCGGTGAAGAGCATCGAGAACGACCCGTACCCGAGCCGCAGGCCGATGGAGTTGTTGTTCTCCTCCTTTCGGTCTTCGGGCGGCTGCGGAAAGATCGTCAGCTCCGCGGAGCCCAGTTCAATCTTGCGCGGCTTCGTCGACGGCTGCACGACCGTGATCCCTTGTGCCTGCACGGTCTTGAGCAGTTTCAAATAGAGCGACGTTGTATGCCCGGAACGGCTCGCCACGAAGTAGCGGGGCTTCATCGCCTTGACCACTTCGTCCATGCCCCCGTAGTGATCGCTGTGATGATGACTGATCGCCACCATGTCGAGGGATGTGATTCCCGCGCGCTTGAGGGCAGTCAGGGCACCTTGCCGGGTGGGACCGGCGTCAATCAACGCCGTCTTGCCCTCGGGCGAGCGGATCAGGATCGAATCGCCCTGGCCAATGTCGAGCACTTCGATCGTGAGCGGCCTGGCGGCCGGGCGAGTGAAGAGCTGGGCCTGGACCGGCTGCTCGCGCGTCGCGAACAGTGCGGCTGCGAGGAAGACCGCAAGGAGGCGAAGGGCTTTTGGAATCGTCACAGCTTGATATCTCCACCCGGGTCGCGTGTCGCCAGATCGTCCTGCACGCTCTTTGTCTCTTTCTTGAGCTTGGCCGTGGCGCCCGGATCGAGATCGAGTGACAGCGTGAGCACGTCGCCGGGCGCCGCGCCGGGGGGAAGGAACGGCTTGGGAATGTTCACGGTCGTGCCGTCATCGGCCACGAGAACGGCGATCTGCTGTTTTCCCTTGCCTTCGAAACGGTCGAACGAGAGCCGGGTGGTCACGCCGCGGCCTCCTGGCGTTTAGCCTTCGAGAGTGAGTTACTTGATCACGATGGGGCGATCAGAATCGTCGGCAACTTGCGACGGGGCCTTGCCCGTGTTTTTCGGGTCGCCGACGAGCTGGCTTTTGAGCACGACATGCGTGAGACGGGGGTCGAGAGGCGGGTCGACTCTTTGATGGCAATCAAGCTGAAAGTCGCCGGATTTGAGCGGAAAATCGGCCGCGCCGTTGCTGGAAGACAGGGTGAACCGCTTGGGTGCGGCGAAGAACGGGTTCTTGCGGTCGTAGACTTCGAGGTAGACAACCTGGCCGGGGCTCCAATCCAAGTGAAAGGGCCGGTTGGGCCAGCCTGCGGTGAGCGAGTCCTTGCCCACTACCGCCAGGCGCTCTCCGTAGTTCCGCGAATCCCACACCAGAGCATCCTGCCCGCTCGCGTCGCGCCGGGTCACCTTCGCCTGGATATCCACCGTATGCCCGGGCTTGAAGAGCGCCTGGGCCAGCTCGACCTTGTTGATCGTGACTTGATAGACACCCGGCTGGGTGAAGTCCGGCCCCTTCTGGAGCAAGTTCGCCACGTCGCCGACCAGCGCTTTCTCGACGTCGCTCGGGTTATTCTTGCTCGCATCGCCGGTCACCAGAGTCACGAGCGCCTGCACCGCGGGATGGTCCTTGAGGGCCCACCCGCCAATCCCGCTTCCGCTGGCCAGCACCACGAGGTAGTAGAACAGCCGCTTGATCAGCGACCGGTTCGTTTTCTTTCTGCCGAACATGCACCTTCCCCCATCCTTGAGGCACGGTGGACCATCGATTTGATCAGTACTTTTCCCCGGGAAGCGCAGACGAGAAATGATCGCGATGAGGGGAAGCGAGCATGTTATGGGCTAAGAACGACGGACGGTCAAGGCGAGTTCATCGCGCGACGCGATCAGGTGATGTTCGCCATCGTCATCGGCTGCACCAAGATGTAGTTCACCGAATCCGCTCCGGTGATGACCAGGCCGCTGATCGTCACCTGGATGCCCGTTCCCGGGCCCGCGTTTGCGAATGTGCCAACGGCACCGCTCGCATCCAAAGTCACGTCGTCACTGCCTATCACACCCATCAGCATGGCACCGCTCGTGTCGAGAGTCGCAGTGGTTGTGCCGTCGTACACTTTGTCTTCCGCCGTGATTCCGGTCACCGTGAGCATCACCGCCGAGATGTCGGCCGTGGTCGTCGGCTCGACCAAGGAGTAGTTTCCCGCGTCGGCACCGGTTAGCGACAACCCGCCGATCGTCACGGTGATCCCCATCCCGACATCCTTCGTGGCAAATGTCCCCATCGCTCCGCTTGTGTCCAGCGTCACGTCATCGCTGTCTATCACCCCCCCGAGCGTGGCGCCGCTGGTTTCGAGAGTGGCATCGGTCATGCCGTCGTACGTCCTGTCCTTGGCGGTGATGCCGGTCACCATGAGCTGCAAGGGTGTGATGTCGGCTGTGGTCATCGGCTCGACCAGGATGTAATTCTCTGCGTCGGCACCGCTGATCGACAGCCCGCTCACGTTCACGGTAATTCCGACCCCGGCATCCTTGGTGACAAATGTCCCCAACACTCCGTTTGTGTCGAGCGTCACGGTGTCACTCCCCTTCACGCCCTCGAGCGTCGCCGCGCTGGTATGGAGCGTCGCATCGGTCATGCCGTCGTACGGCCTGTTGTCCGCCGTGATGCCCGTCACGTCGAGCTGCGCCGGCGTGATGTTCGCCGTCGTCGTCGGCTCGTTCAAGGAGTAGTTCGGCACGTCGGCTCCAGTGATCGACAAACCGCTCACGATCACGGTGATTCCCGTCCCCACATCCGGCGTCGCGAACATCCCCATCGCTCCGGTTGTGACCAGCGTCACGGTGTCACTCCCCGCCACGCCCTCGAGCGTCGCCCCGCTGGTAACGAGCGTCGCATCGGTCATGCTGTCATACGGCCTGTTGTCCGCCGTGATGCCCGTCACGTCGAGCGCTCGCGGCGTGATGTTCGCCGTCGTCGTCGGCTCGTTCAGGGCGTAATTCCCCGCATCGGCTCCAGCAAGCGATAGGCCGCTCACGGTCACGGTGATCTCCGTCCCGACATCGGGCGTCGCAAACATCCCCGTCACTCCGCTCGTATCGAGCGTCACGCTATCACCCCGTACTACGCCCACCAGCACGGCCCCGCTGGTAACGAGCGTCGCATCGGTCATGCCGTCGTACGGCCTGTTGTCCGCCGTGATACCGTTCACATCCACCGGCGCGGGAGTGATGTTCGCCGTCGTCGTCGGCTCGTTCAGTGTGTAATTCTCTGCATCGGCTCCAGCAAGCGACAGCCCGCTCACGGTCACGGTGATCCCCATCCCGGCATCGGGCGTGGCAAACGCACCTGACGCTCCCGTCGTGACCAGCGTGACGGTGTCAGTCCGCAACACGCCCTCGAGCGTCGCACCGCTCGTAGAGAGCATGGCCGCGGTCGTGCCGTCGTACGGCTTGTTCTCCGCCGTGATCCCAGTCACGTTGAGCGCCACCGCAGTGATGTTGGCCGTCGTCGTCGGCCCGACGAGCGTGTACTTGCTCGCATCGGGCCCGGTGAGCGACAGGCCGCTTATGGTCACGGTGATCCCGGTACCGACGTCCGCACTCGTAAACGTGCCCGTCGCTCCCGTCGTGACCAGCGTGACATCGTCGCCCAGTGCTACACCGTCCAGCGTTGCGTCGCTGGTGTTGATCGTCGCGAGGGCGGTGCCGTCGTACATCTTGTTGTTCGCCGTGATTCCGGTGACCGTCACGATACCGGCCGTGATGTCCGCCGTCGCCGTCGGCTCTATCAGGTCGTAATCGCCCGCCTGGGCGCCGGAGATCGTCAACCCGGAGATCAGCACCGTCTTGCCAGTCCCGATGTCGGGCGAGACAAACGAGCCCACCGCCAGGCTTGTGTTCAGAGTCACATCGTCGCCGCGCAACACGCCCACAAGCGCGGCATCGCCGGTGTTGAGCGTGGCGGTCGTCGTGCCGTCGTATGGCTTGTTTTCAGCCGTGATGCCGGTCACTGTCAGCGGTGCCGCCGTGATGTTTGCCTGTGTCGTCGCCGGCCCCACCACGTAGTTCCCCGCCTGGGGCCCCGCAAGCGACAGGCCGCTCACCGTCACGGGGATTGCGGTCCCAACGTCTTTCGTCGCGAACGTGCCCGTCGCTCCGCTCGAATCGAGGGTCACGACATCGCCGGCCATCACGCCCACGAGCACGGCGGTTCCCGTGTTGAGCGAAGCTTGAGTCGTGCCGTCGTAGACTTTGTTGTTGGCCGTGATTCCGCTCACTCCCAGTTGAACCGGCGAAACGACGAGAAGGCCCAGCGCACTGCTGCTCGTGAACGCGAACGAGCCGACGAAGCTGGCCGAGACCGCGTTCGCGGTGGCGCCCGCCCTGAAACCCGCCAAACTCACGCCGCCGAGTGTGGCAATTCCCTGGCTGTCGGTCACCGCCGTTCCGACGACGTGGCCCATGACCTGGAACTGAACTGTCTGTCCCACAACGGCCGCGCCTCGGGACGTCATTGTCGCACCGATTGTGGCAACGCCGCCGTAAACGCCGCTCGCCGAAACACCGCTGATGGTTCCCGGCAAGCGGCTGACAAGCAGCGGTCCGTGCGAGATTGTGGATTTATAGGTGGAGTTGCCCGCGAAGCCAGCACCAATGCCGCGCGCGTAAAATCCAACAGGCACATTTCTCAGATTGGCCAGGTAACGCATTGCGACACCCGCACCATCGGTGATCGCCTTACCCGCGGGAACCCCTCTCACCTGGAAGTAGACAGTTCTTCCAGCCAGCGGAACTCCTTGCGAAGTCAGCGTCGCGCTCAAATAGGCTTGCCCCCCCTTGACACCGCCTCCGGATACGCCCGTAACCAGCACGGCACTCTTCTCGGCCTGGAACACCTCAGCATCCGCGATGCCCTTCGCCGATCTCAAATCCAACGCGCTCAACAGAACCCGATCCTCCACGAATTCCACTAAGGGGCTTCTGCGACATCGTTTCCGACGTGCTCCATTTGCGACATTGTCCCGGCTTCCACCCGTCACGACGCCGGCTAACCATCGCCGCCAAAACGTCGACCGTTCGTCAGTGAATCTCAACATGGAGCGCGCCCTTCGAGAGATTACGTGCCTTTCGCGATCTGCCCATTTTGAAGCATTTTTCTCGGCAAAGCCAGTACCTTGATCCGGAGCCTGCCGAATCGGCGCACTTCGCTTAAGACCCCGCGATTGCCAAGAACGCGTCAGCCACTCATTTACCGGCCAAGGCACGTCGCGCCTACGGTTGCGCCCCGTGCTCGTGGAACGTCGCATCGATTCGCTTGCGTGCGAGCACGATAGCACACATTCTCGTCTGGTCCGATTGAGATGTCAATAATTCACCACCAGGCCGTTGTGACCAAATGGTGCCAACTGATAATAGGATTGGAATTCGCGGAGCCCCGCCCCGGCCTTCGTTTGAGATTGTCGACTTTCTGTGCGAGGGCGCGCCGATGTTGATGCTCGCGCAGCAGCGCCTGCCATCGGTTCCAGCCGACGACCTGGCTCGCATCCGCGCGCTCTACGAGGACGGTTCTTGCTTTCGCGCGTTCGAGGCCGCGAGCCGGTTTGGAGAGCTTTCGCAATGGCGCGGTCGGGACGAGCTGCTGCTCGCGGGTCGGTTGGCGCCCCATCTGGGAGCGCCACGGCTCGGTATGGCCCTTCATTATCGCGCTTGGCGCACCGATCCAACCGATCCGTCCGCATGCTGCTGCCACGCGTGGAATTTCCTCGCGCAGCGCGGTCCTCTCAGAGCTTGGCGATTCTTGAAGGATGTCGGTTCGCTCGACGAAGCTCCGGATCTGATCCGGTCCGACTGGCTGGGAACCCACGCGGTTACGTTGGCGCGCCTGCGTGATTTCGACGCCGCCGAGCTATGGCTTGCCCGCGCTGAGCAGCTCGCGCCCGCCGCGCCTGGCTCCTGGTCGCGCGCGCCGACCTCTATGAGCTTGAAGACCGCTATGACGACGCCCTGGCCGCGGCGCGACAATCGCTCGAAATTGAGCCGTGGTGCCGGTCCGGAATCCAATCGGTCGCGCATTTGCTCGAGCTTCTCGACAGACAGCCGGAGGCAATTGAGCTCCTGGCCGCCGCATCAGAGCGAATCGAAAGCGCGCTGCTCCTGGCCCAGCAAGGCACGCTCGAGGACGATCTCGGCCGCCATGCGGATGCTCGCCGGACCTGGGAGCGCTTCGCGTCAAGCGCCCCGCTGATCGAGCGCCGCCTGCGGAGCTGGCTGCTCGGCCGGCGCAGTGACGCCGCCTACGGCTGCGGAGAAATCTCGACCGCCGCAGCACTGGCGAAGGAGAGTGGCGACCCATTCTTCCTCGCCATCGCCGCCCGGCTCGAGAACCCCGAAATCGGGAGGCGGCGAGCACTTCTGGATGTCGACTTCGTGCGTCAGCATCATCAAACCTGTGCTCCCGCGACTCTGGCAGCCACCGGGCGATACTGGGGGAAAGAGGCCGATCATCTCGAGGTCGCCGATGCGATCTGCTACGACGGCACGCCCAATCACCGCGAACGCGCATGGGCCGAGCGGAACGGATTCGTCACATGCGAGTTCACCCTCACCTGGGAAACAGCCGTCGCGCTCTTGGACCGAGAAGTTCCATTCACACTGGCGACGGTTGAAACCCAGAGTGCCCATCTCCAGGCGGTGATTGGCTACGACGAGAAGCGCGGAACCCTGTTCATCCGCGACCCGACACTCCCCGCCGACCGGGAAGTGCTCGTCGAGCCATTCCTGGCTCGCTACCGCTCGGTCGGCCCGCGCGGGATGGCCCTCGTGCCGCGCGATCGCGCTCAACTGCTCGACGGGCTCGAGTTTCCCGCTGCTCCTCTTTACGACAAGCTCCATCGATTGCAGATCGCGCTCGAAAAACACGATCGAGAAGGGGCCGCACAAGAACACAGATCACTGGAAAACGCCGCCCCGGGCCATCGCCTTTGTCCTTACCATCATCTTCATCATACCGATGAAGATACGTCGATGATAGCCTCGGCGCCCCGGATCATGATCTGCAGCTTGTCCCAACCCCGCCAGATCGTCATCCAACCTGGCTCCCCATCGTGGCGGCGGCCCAGGAACCCTCCCAGCTTGGCCAACTCCCGAAAAAATCCTCCCGCAGTTAATATTGTCGTGGGCGCCAATCTGCGCACCACCTTCAGCATCATCACGTATTTGGGCGGTACCACCTCGGTCGCAGGCTGCTCGGGAGCTGTCCGCGCCATTCCCTTCAACTGGAACAACCGCAGTGCTTCCACAGACATCAATCCCATCATGGCTTCGAGACGATCGCACGTCTTGAGCTGGCGACGTTCTACTTGAAAGCCTGTTTTCAGGACCTTGTGCCACTCCTCGATTAGCCACCTCTTCCCGTAGTACCCCACGATCGCCATAGCATCTTCAAAATCCTCCACCAGCAAAGAAGTGTAAAGCACCCACTCGATCGCCTCCACTCCGTCGGGAGCATCTACCTCGCGCACCCAGACGACCCACATGGGGATCGCCGCGGGCTTGACCTGCTTCAGAAATGGGCTTTTGAGTTTCGGCGTCGGCATCCGTAAGGCCCCGATGGCGACCACCAGCTTGGCCGTCCGAGCCGGTGCTTTGGGGCGAGCCCGCAGATTGAGCGTGTAACATCCAGCCCGCGGCAGGGTCCCTAAGTAGGCTTTCAGCGGCGTTTCCCCGCTCTCCGGCGTGATAATGATCCGGATCAGGCTCTTGGCTCGCGCCACCCATTCGGTTTCTGTCTGCTGGCAGTGATAGAAAAACTCAAAGTCGTCGGCGCCACGATCAACTACGTGAATCCAGGAGGTTCCCGACGGCGGGGATCCCATTTGGATGACAAGATCACCCCAGATCTGTGATTCGCGATCGTCACGCTGCAACCGTTCGGTCCGCGTCTCCCCCTTACGAACGCGCTGACGATGATAGATCAGTTGTCCGGCCAAGCCGTGAACCCGGTCGTCTTCGGGGGAAACCATCAAACCCGAGTGAAGGTGAAAGCCTTGTCCGATACCCGAACCAACCGGCGAAAGACCTGTGACCTGTCGGCACGGCCCGTAATCGATTTCGGTCGTGTCTGCGATGATCAATTGACGCTCACCTGCTGTCTTCTTGGTAAGCTCCCAATGGTGACTGGCGATCGCTTGAAAGGTGACGTCCTCACAATCGAAGAAATTGTATGCGGCCCTCAGATCATTCCAGGATTCGGTTTGCTGAGGAAAACTCCCGGACGGATCTGCGGCGATCTGCGTTGCCAACAGAACGAGTCGTTTGGTACGGCGTTCGTCATGAAGATCAGTGGTGGCGAATTGGGTCATGGCCCAAGTCTGCGCATCTGAAAGAAAGGCGTCCATCCGAGGCTCCGGCGGTTGAAACGCGATCCCTCCCCCCCACCTCAGCGTGTGGCTTGGCTTGATATTACCAGGTGCGAAGCGAGAAAAGCCGGGAAAAGGCCGGGGAATCGCACCTATGACCACCAGAAAATGATGGTAAGGACAAAGGCCATCGCCTCGAGCTCAAGGCGCGTCAGGCCCTGGCGCATTATGACGCAGACTCCGCCGGAATGCTCCGCGCGGTGGAGGAGCTGCTCGAGCTCTATCCCGATGACACGAACCTTCGACTTGCTCAACTGGCACTCCTGCGCGTCTCAGGTCGTCGCGACGCCCGTTTGGCCTGCTATCGCGAGCTCTGCAGCAAATCGGGCGCCGACCCGATCTTGCGCCGGGAGTATGCCCGCGAGCTCCAGGTCGACGCTCGCGAGCTTTCGGCAACAGAGTCGCTCATCGAGCATGTGCTGCGGGTGCGCCCGTTCGACGCAATCAGCATCTGGGTCCTGGCCGAAGCCCGGTGGGGCCAGCGTCACTGGAACGAAGCACTCGAGCTCTACCGTTTCGCCGCCTGCCTCGACGACAAGGACGAGGCGCTGGCACGCAGCTACTGGATTGCAGCACGACACTTGCATCGGGAGCAAGAAACGCTGCGCTTCCTGGAGGGTCGATTTCGTCGATTCATCGCGCGCTCGGCCTCGCCCGCTCGCACCCTGTTCTGGGCACTTTCCGAGCTCGAGCGGCGTCCCGAGGCCTTCGGTGTGCTCGAGGAAGCCGTGCGTGCGCGCCCCGGTGACGGCGACCTGCTTCTCTTCCTTGCCCGGTCCTACGCGGGCAACGGCGAGTTCCAGAAGGCCGGCGAGCTTCTAGACGGGGCTGAGGGCCACTGCCGGCCCGGCGATTGGGTGCGCACCGAGGCGCAGCTCGCGTCCATGCGCGGCGACCTGCCCGGCGCACTCGAGCTATGGCAGCACGTGCTCGAAACCGAGCCCTGGGCGGTCGACGCCAACCGCGCCGCCGCTCGGCTGCTCGCCGAGACGACCAGCCGGGTTGCCGCCCTCGATCATCTGGCCCTGGCTTGCGAGCGGTTTCCCCACAACCTCCCATTGCATCAAACCCGCATCGAATGGTTGCGCACCGAGGAACCCGCCGTCGCCGAGCTTGCCGTCCGCAATCTTCTCGAGATGCAGCCCGCCGATGCCTGGGGCCAGCGCGAGCTCGCCATCATCCTTTCACGGCAGGGGCGCCACGATGAAGCCCTGAGAGCCATGAAATTCGCTTCCGAGCTCGATCCGACAAGCGCAACCGAAGCCCACATCCGCGGCGACCTCCTGCGACGGGCCGGACATCGCGAGCTGGCGCGCCAAGCTTTCAGAGAAGCGATCGCACGCTCGGCCGACGACGAATACGCGATCTCCGGCCTGATCGAATGCTGCGATAATCGCGCCGCCCGCGTTGAAGCCGTTCGGTTCATCGACCGCCAGCTCACCGAGCAGGTGATTTTTGGCGAGGGCCTGCTCGCCTTCGCTAATTGTGCGCGTGAGGTGCTCGAGGGCGACGACTTGTTGACCACTCTTCGACTGGCGCTCGAAGTCCGACCCGACCTGTGGCATACCTGGTCGGCCTTGATCGCCGAGCTTTCACGCCGGAAATGCCTCGATGAGGCTGTCGAGCTCGCCGAGCGCGCCGCCGGGCTCTTCCCGCTGCTGCCGAGAATCTGGCTCGACCTAGCGACGGTTCGTCGCTGCCGCCAGGAACGCCCCCTCGAAATCGAAGCGATCAGGCGAGCGCTGCGCATCAGCCCCGGCTGGTGCCAGGCGTCCCGCCAGTTGTACACAGCCCTCAAGAACGAGGATCGCCTCCAGGAGGCACGCTCCGTCCTCGAACAGGCAATCGGCCATTCGCCTCTCGACGCCGCCAACCACCGATGCCTGGCCGAAGCACTCTGGCTCTCGGGCGAGAAAGAATACGCGATCGAGCGCCTGGTTCAGGCGCTCAAGCTCGAGCCCGATGATGACTGGGCGTGGGACACGCTGCACGCCTGGGCGCACGAGATGGGCCGGCCCTCCGCTCCCGTCGAGCTGGCGCGGGTGTTCGCGGAAACTCGCGCGGGCGACCCCGCCGTGTTTCTCCGACTGGCAAACACGCTCTGCGAGCCTGCCGACCGCGCCGAGCGCCTCGCCGCGCTTGACCGCACGATCGCACTCGAGCCGCACCGATGGGAGGCATACGATTTGAAAGCAGAGACCCTGGCCCAGGCCGGGCGGTGGGACGAAGCCGAAGATGCGTGCCGTCCGGCGATCTGCCGCGAGCAAGCACCTCTTCGTCTGCGCGGCCGCGCGGCCTGGATTCTCGCGGAGCGAGGCGAAGTGGCCTGGGCAATGGCACGAATGCAAGACGTCCTTGCGGAAGACCCTGACTACTACTGGGGCTGGCATCACCTGGCAGTCTGGACCTGCAATCACGGCACGCCAGTTGATTACCTCGAGGCCGCCGAGGCGATGGTTCGACTCGCACCCGAGGATCCGACCGCAGCGGCCTACCGCGGCCACGCCCGGATGAAGTCTGGCGACGTGCCTGGTGCGCGAGTTGATTTCCGCCGCGCACTTCGAAGGCTCCCGACTACGCCTACCCCGCGCTCAAGCTCTTCGATCTTGAGCTCGAAAATAACGAACTGGCCGCCGCAGATGCCCTCGCATCACTCAAGATGCAGCACCCCGGCGCATTCAGTGACGCTCGCGAAGTGCTCTTGGCTCTTGCCCGCGAAGAGCTGTTCACCGCTCAGACCGCACTCTTGAGGCTTTGTCACGCGCCATCAGCCATCCCGGCCTGGCCTTTTGAACAAGTCGTCAAGGCATACATTGATCGCGGATTCGCCCGCCAGGCCGAGCGAGTTTTCGAGAAAGCGCTTTTTGACCACGACGTCCATCCGCTGGTCGCGAGCTTCCGGCTCGAATGTAGCCGTGCGCGCCGGTTCTCGCGCGTCAAGCGTCTGCTGCGTAGCCTCCGGACGCTGTTGTCAAGGAAAGACGCCGCTGGCCCTCACCGGCGGTGATCATTCACATGCCGGATGCGCGCCCTGCCAGCAACAGCAAGAACCGATCTTCGGCTCGGGACCCGCATTTGTAACAAGTTTTGTAACAAGCATCGAAACCCGCGCGCTGTCAGCGTGGTTTACGCCTATACTACTTACGAGATCTCATTCGATCCCCGGTTCATCAAAGGAGTGACCCGTTATGCGCTCCCGGTCCTACACGATGGCAGGCAAAGATCGCAGCGCGTTGCCGCTCGTCGCGAAGCTCGCTCTTGTAAGCGCAGCCACGACTGCCTCGGTCTTTGTGCTCCTCTGCATGCCGATGCGCGCTCAGGCACAAGTCGGGCCTCGCGTCCCGGCCAAGAGCAGGCTGACCGAGATCGTTTCTCCGATACCGCGGCCGGCCCCTCCGCAGGTCAACCGGCCCGATGTGCTCGAACTCGAGCCCGCCGTGGCTCAGGCCGAATTGATCCTGGCGGTGCGGCTCGTCGACGTCACCGAGACGAAGATCGTGCACGGGGGACGCGACGTGCAGGTCACCGAGCAATACCGGTTCGAGCCGGTTCGCGTGTTGAAGGGTATTTTTGCGCGTGAAGCGCTGCTGCTCACCGGTCAAGATCTGGGCATTTATCGGTTCGCGGGTGGGTCCGAGCGCTTGCCTCGCGGCCAGCTCATGCTCGTTCTTCTCGGGCGCCAGGGCCAGAACTACTTCAATTGCTGTAATGCGCCGACGCTCGGTCAGTCGATTCCGCGTCTCGAAGGCAAGGACGACCCACTGCTCCCGGCCGTCGACGCCTTGATTGCGATGACCCGCCTGCGAGACCGGCTCGCGCGCGTCGAGCTCTTGCGCGATGCGGTCAAGAAGGCATCGGGGCGCGCCGTTTCGCCGCTGCTCCTGGCGCTCTCCCGCCGCGCGCTTCTGGCCGCCCGGGCGCCGGGGGTCACCGAGACAATCCTTCCTCTTCTGAAAAGCACCATGGTCTCGACCCGAGAAGTCGCCGCTCGCACTCTCGCCGCCATGCTCAGTGCCGATCGCACAGGGCAGGGGCCCGGCCGATCCGAGGTGGCCAAGGCAATCGTTACGGCTCTTGAGACCGCCGGGCCCGACGTCGCCGTGCGCGTCGCGCTCATCGACGCCCTCGGCGCCTGCGGCGAAAGTGCCGGGCGAGACCCGGTCGCACTGGCCTGGCTCAAAACTGCACGCACGCCGACGACCCTTCTGGAAACAGGCGCACGCCTGCGGGCGATTGCCAGCCTCGCGCCCGCGGATCAGAAAGACGCGGTCACCCGGGCGTTCGAAACCATGCCGCTCGACTCGCCGCCCGAATTGCAGGAGGCCGCCGGACGTGCTCTCGTGAAGATCGATCCGCAAGGCGCCGCGCGGCTCATCACGGCGCGGCTGGCCGCCAAGGGGGCCGCCGGCCTTGGGGTCGAGCAGGAAATCTACCTCCTCGCCACTCTGCCCGCCCCGCTCGCGACTCCGGAGCTCCTGAAAGCCTGGAACCACCCGCTCAACATATCGGAATCGCTCGCTTTTGCTTACGCCTGCGCCGTTGTTGCCGACCCGCGCGTGGTTTCGGCGGTTTCGACCCTGCTCGACCCCCGCCAGCCGCAGATTCGCTACTACGCGACCGAGGCATTGCGCCGGATCGACAGCGATGAGGCCGCAAGTGCCCTGTGGCCGCATCTCGACGAGGAAGCCGACCTCGCCCGCAAGCTCGAGTTGATCGCGTTCCTCGGCCGCCACGGCTTCCGCGACGGATATTCCCAGGCGATCGAGCACTTATCGCAAATCAACCTCCGCGACCAGGCCGTCGAGGCCCTGGGCGCCGTTGCCGATCCCCGCGCCGTCCCCGAGCTCAGGCGCATCTGGCAAACCTCGAACGACCTGGCCTGGAACGCCGCGGTCGTCCGCGCACTGGCACGGCTGGGCCAAGCAGATATCACGCCCAAGCTGCTCGAGCTGGCGCGCGTTCCGGGCGATCCACTCGCGCCTTCAGCTCTGGTCGGCCTGGGATACCTGGCCTCCCCCGAGGCATTGCCGGTCGTGCAAGAAGCAATCGGCTCGCGCAGCGAGGAGCGCGTGATCGCCGCCACACAGGCCGCCGCCAAGCTGCTCGCTCGACCCGAGCTCAAGTCCGAACCGATCCGCGATCGCCTCGCCGCACTGCTGGCCGATGCCGACGCGTCACCGGGCGTGCGCACCGCCGCTCTGGAAGCGCTCGTCGCGCTCGATGACCCCCGCTTGCCCGCGGCCCTTTCAACCGTGGCTCGCGACGCGAATCTCGAGGGCACACCGCTCTTGATCGACGTCGAGCGCGAGCTCGCCGCGCGGAGCAAGGCTCCCAAGGACAAGAAGGGCTGATCGGATCATCGACAGGCCAGTCGAAACTCCGGCGCGCTCGTCATCATCGGTCCGTTCCTACTCAACGGATGATTCACCACCGAAAATTCCCACCGCCAGCCCGCGGAGGGCCCACGCGCGCAGCGACGGTGAGGAAAGCGACCGGGCCCAGGCCAGTGCGCCGGAAGCATCGCCGGAACGAGTGCGGATGATCGAGATCCACAGCGCCGTCAGCCGCTTGCGATGGCTCTCCGGCGACATCGAGGCAAAGGTCCTCACAGACGCGTCCCAGTCGCCGGCCCGGGCCTGGATTTGTGCGAGCAGAGACAGGAATTCAATTTCATGCTGCGCTTTCGCATCGGTCGGGCCATCTTCCTCCCGAGCCTTTGGACGGGTCGCCGGCGCAGGGCCCGGTTTCTCCGGCTCGGTCTTTGGAGGAATGTGCCGGAAGCGACCGGCATCCAGGATCGCGCGGCGGAAGAGTTGTTCGGCGCCGTCGCGATCGCCGGCGAGCTTTCTGCGCCGGGCCACCTGCGACAGGATCGACGCCCGCCCGCCGGGCTCGAGTGTCTCGGCGATTTTCATGACCTCGTCGTAGTCACGCGCCGCAAGAAAACCGTTAGCCAGACGAGATCGTTTACCCGCCGCGTCGGCCTTCGGTGGAACTTCAACGCGTTCCGCTTCACGCAAGGTGGCCCGCGCTGCATCAAATAGACCTGCTTTTGCCTGAGCGAGACCCACCCGCCAGAGCGCCCAGATCGCGTCGATCTGATTGGGATCGTGAATTTGTTTCTGGTCGATTCGGCGGGCGAGCTGAATCGCTTCGTCGAAGGCGCCGAGCTCACCCAGTGCGGCGACCAGTGACGCGCGGTGGCTATCTGGCTCAGGCAACGATTCCACAGTGGCCACGACACGGCGCACAACCGCCAGGCAGCTCGCCCGCTCCTCCGCGGTCAGCACTCTGGGCGGATCGAGACCGGATCGCCTGTTGTGGTTGCCGTCAGCGGCCTGATACGCGAGCTCCGTCAACATCCACGCTTGTTGCTGGAGCCTGCCCGATTCGTCTGCTTTGTCGCCTTCGCCGGCGACACTGGGCATGCATGTCTTGAACGCAGCTTCGACGTCTCCGACGGAAAGCTGCGCTTCCGCGAGCGTGGAAAGTGTGGATTTCCAGATTCCCCGTCGCCGTTCTTCGGCGCTCAAGAGCGCCAGGTCGAGCGCCCGAATGGTCGCTCGAGCGGCGTCGCGGTCGCCAAGGTCGCATTGCGCGAGAGCGATTGATTTCAATGGCCAGGGCCGGCCCGGCGCTTCGACGCCCTCGGCTTCGACCCGTGTTTGTGCAAGCAGCGCAAGCCCGCGAGCTTTGCCGCCACATTCGCCGAGGGCGTGGGCGATGCGAACTCGCGCGATACAACGCGCGTCGGCGGCGAGCGCGGTCGTTATCTTCTCCGCACGATCCAGCGTCGCCCGCGCGCCTGGGTGGTCGCCGCTCTTGATCTGAGCCCAGGCCAGCGCCATGTGCGCGTTCAGGCTTTCTTCCGGGTCCGTCACGCCGTCGGCGAGGCTTGATGCATCCTTGAGCGTCTCGACGAGCGAAGATTGCCGCGGCCGAGCCGGCGCTGGCGGCGTTTTCGCGGGCCCTCGCGGATCGCGCGACTGCGAGAGCTCGGGTGAGCCGGCAATCACGCCCAGAAAGGAAGCCCCGACCACGACGGCTCCGGCCAATCCAGAACCGAGCGCGGCGATCACGAGCCGCGTAACGAGGGCCCTTCGCATGGTTTCCTCCACCAGACCTGCCGCCGCCGCGTATAGTGCGGTCGTTGTGCCTCGTTTTGCGGCAAGCTCGAGCGCGGCATCGCGGGTTGCGCGCGCCAGGGACTGAGAAACAGCCGGCGCCAGGCCGGGATCAGGCGAAAGTACTGTGCTCAAGACGACCGGCGCGCACAGCCCCTGCCTCTGGAGACTCGCGCGCAGCCGATCACGGGCACGGGCCAGGCGGCCGCCGACGGTGCCGACCGGCCAGCCGAGCTCGCGCGAGGCCTCACCAATCGTTCGACCCTGAATGTAGCACAGTACGATCGGCGCTCGGTATTTCTCAGGCAGACGCTCGATTTCGGCGTGGAGCGCGGCGCCTGGGTCATCGTGGTCGCACTCGCACTCTACCGTGTCGTGGAGAATCGCGGCGCGGGCTTCGCGCTCGCGCCGCAGACTGGCCGCTGCCCTGGCTCGCAAGGCGGCGCGCCTCGCCACACCGTGGAGCCACGGACCCAGCGATTCGCGCTGCCGGATCGCGCCGGCCCGCCGCGCCAGAACCAGGAACGTGACCTGGAACGCGTCCTCCGCCGCGTGGGCGTCGCGCAAGATCCGCCGGCACACGCCAAGCACCATCGGCCCGTGTCGTGCGACAAGAACGTCGAATACACTCCCGGCCGCGGAACCCGACACCATAAACCGCTCGAGAAGTTGCCCATCGCTAAGGCTGCCCAGAGCACCTTCGCGAAAGAGCACGTCGAGCGACGGGGCCATTGTGGCGGGGGCAAGATCAGCCATTCCTTGTTCCTCATCCCATCGCATGCCTCTTAGTGTCGCGGGAACAAGCCGCTTATACACTTTTTTTGGATATCCGAGACGATTTTCCCGTTCGATCACGGTCGGGACTACTCAGCGCCCCTCGCTCGCTCGCAGCTCTTCGAGCGCGGTGCGCCGCGATCGCCAGGTCGAGACGTCGAGCAGCCGCGGCAGATTGTCGGCACGAAGCTCCATTCCGGTGATCACGGTCGCTTCCAGGGCCAGTTGCTCGGCGGGCGTCGTGCTGATGGCGGGCACCGACCATAGCCTGGCGGTCCCATCGCGCGAGCACGTGGCGATGACTGGTCTACCGGGCAGGAAGAGGGCGCCATCAATCCGCCCCGCGTGCGATAGCGGCTCGCCCACCACACGGGAGCTGGCCGCATCCCACAACCGGGCCGACTCCGATCTCCCAAACGTGAGCACGCGCGACGAATCGTCGTTCCAGACGGCGTCGTAGACGAGCTCGCCGTGATGAAGCGGCTCGCCCATCGCTGCCCCGGTGCGTCCATTCCAGATCTGGGCCGTGCCGTCGAAGCTGGCCGTCACGACGCGTTCGCCGTCGTGACTGAATCGCACGCACCAGACATAAGCGCGATGCGCGAGCACGGAACCGATCGGTGCGCCGGTGACCGCGTCCCACAACCGCCCGGTCTTGTCGTAGCTGGCGGTGGCCAGCCGCGATCCATCCGGGCTGAACCCGATGTGGCGAATCGCGCCCTGATGACGCATCGGCTCGCCGATCGGTCGAAACCGCGTGGTGTCCCAGATCTGTACCTCGCCTCCGGCGTCCCCGACCGCCAGTCGCGTGCCATCCGGATTGTAAGCCATGGCCGTCACGCTCTGGTGAAGCGCCGCCAGGGGCGCGAGCGCCTGCCCGGTGCGCATGTCCCAGAATCCCAGCTTGCCCGCCTGGTCGCCCGCGGCAAGCGAGCCGCCATCCGGGCTGATCGCCACGCATCGAACCCACGCGGTCATGTTGATGACAGGCCCGGTCGGCTCGAGAGTCGCTCCGTTCCAGCGCCCTATCGTCGCATCGTCACCCGCGGTGACGAGGATCGTTCCGGCCGGATTGAACAAAAGCTCGAAACGCGTGCCGGCACGATGGCCCCGCGCATGCGCGATCGAGCGCGTCGAAGTGGCGTCCCACAGCCAGACGTCGCCAGCGCCGGTCACCGTGGCGATGGCCTTGCCGTCGGGCCGCGCCGCGATGTTCCGCACGCCTTCGCCATGCCTCATGGGCTGGCCGATTCCACTGTCGAGCCCCAGTTGCCAGACCCGGGCGATGCCGTCTTCGCAGCCGGAGACGAGCATACGGCCGTCCGGACTGAACTCGACGGCATGCACCGGTTTTTGGTGGGGCAGCGCGTCGCCGGCGCGCTCGAACGTCTGAACGTTCCACAACTGCGCCGTATTGTCGTCCGCAGCGGCAGCCAGCAGCGAGTCGTCGGGGCTGAACGCAACAGCCCAGACGTGCCCCCGATGCTCCATTTTCGGGCCCAGCGGCCGGAGCTCCGGCACGCTTGCGATCGAGCACGTCGTGTCGTAGTTGCCGGTCGCAATTCTGGTTCCGTCGTGGGCAAACGCAATGGCCTGCACCCGCTCGCCCGGCACTCCTTTCGACGAGCGGGAGAGCTCGCTACCGTCCGAGGCGCTCAGAAGAAACAACTGGCCTTCCCGCCCTCCGCAGGCCAGCTTCGACGAGTCGGGACTGAAAGCGACGACTTCGATTTCGCCCGGGTGATCCTCACGCCTCGCTCGCGCCTGGCCCGTGAGCGCATCCCAGAGGATCAGTCCGCCCGTCTCGTCCAGGCTCGCGATCGCCTTGCCATCGAGAGAAATCGTCACGATCTCAAGCGGCTTGCCGTGCTCGAACGGCTTGCCGCGCGGCTCACCGGTTGCCGCGTCCCAGAGCCGGAGCAAACCGTCTCCGCTTCCAGTGAGAAGCCGGCTCTCATCCGAGCTGAACGCGACGGAAACCACCGGCCCTCGGTGCCGCATCGGCTCTCCCCGCGGCAAGCCCGACGCCGCGTTCCACAACCGTGCGGTCTGGTCGTCGGAGCCCGTTGCCAGCGTCTTGCCGTCGCGCGTGAAAGCCACGGCTCGCACCGGGCCGCCGTGCTTGAGCTTGATCGACGACGACTCCATCGAGCGCGCGGTCGGATCCCAGAGCCGTACACTCCCGTCGCCACCGCCCGTGGCGATGGCTCGACCGGTCGGGCTCCAGGCGATGACGCGGAGCGGCGCCTCGTGCTCCAGGCAATCCCTGAGGCGGTGGACGAGCGGGCTCCAGGCGGCCAGGTTACCGCGAATCGCCGGCTCGAATGGGTCGTGCTGGTCCTGTGCGCTCTCGAGACTGCGGGCCAGCCAGAGGAGCCCGGCACGGCGATCGTTGCTCGCGAGCAGGCCAAGGCCCCGGTCGAGCGTCAGGTGCGTGGAGAGTTGCCGCAAGGCGTCACGCTGGCGATCGGCCTCCTGCTTGCGGGCCTCCGCAATCCGGCTCAATCGATCCGCATGGAGCCGCCCCTCTTCAGCCCGCTCGCGAGCGGCGTTGACAAAAACCGCCGCCAGCACCGAGACGAATGCCACGGCGAAGAGCGCCAGGGCGCTCACGCGCAGAAACGTCCGGTGCTTACGCTCCCACGTTGTGAGCCGGCGGCCCAGCGGCTCAATCACTCCCTGGACCGGCTCGTCCGCGAGCCAGCTTTCGATGTCGGCCTCGAGCGCGCGCACCGACGCATACCGATCGTCGGGCCGTACTGCCATCGCCTTGCGGCAGATCGCGTCCAGTGTGGCCGGAACGTCGGCTTTCAGGCTCTGTGGCGGGGCAATATCCCCGAGCGCCACCCGGGAGAGCACTGCGCCCACATCGTTGATTTCGCCCAGAGGAGGCAACCCGGTCAGGATGCAATAGAGGGTCGCACCCAGGCTGTAAACGTCACTCACGCGGCCAACCCGATCGAGCTGCCCGAGCGCCTGTTCGGGGCTCATGTACTGGGGTGTCCCCAGGGTCGCGCCGTGCATTGTTCCCTTCACGCTGCTGCCGGAGATCGGCCGCAGCTTCACTTCATCGAGCATGTCCGGCTGGCTTTCTCCCGATGGATCGATCGGCTTGGCCAGGCCCCAGTCCACCACCAGCGTTTCGCCGAATTTCCCCAGCATCACATTCGAAGGCTTCAAGTCTCGATGCAGCACGCCCCGGCTGTGCGCGTAGGCCACGATGTCGCAGATACGCACGAAATGGTTGAGCAACTGCCGAAATGCAACCGGCTGGCGTCCGATCGAGCCCGCGTGATGAAACCGGCGTATCCGCTCCTTGAGCGTTTCACCGTGAACCAGCCGCATGGCGTAGAAGAGCCGGCCGTCGCTGTTTTCTCCCAGCGCATACACCGGCACGATGCCGGGATGCTCGAGCCCCCCGGTGATCTCGGCCTCGAGCAAGAATCGCGCCCGGCTCTGCGGGTCGGCGGCCTGCGATTCCTCGATCAGCTTCAAGGCGACTTCGCGGTTGAGCCTGCCGTCCTTGGCCACGAAGACCTCGCCCAGGCCGCCCCGCGCCAGCGGCCGGAGAACCTCGAACGTCACCCCGGCTCCGGAAACGCCGTCGTAAATGAGCGTGCCGTGAGATTGATCGGGAGCACCGACATCTATGTGGGTCGCTTCTCGCGGCCTGGACCGTCCGTTTCCCGCCGGCTGGGCAGAGACCGGCGCCACTCCGCCTCGCGCAACCGTTTTCTCCAGGGCTGGGCCCGGCTTGATCGTGCGCTCGAGTACGTGCCGCAGCGCCTCGAGGTCGTCGCTGCCCGAAAACGACTCCAGGCTCGACGCCGCATCACCACCGGCCATCGTCACATGATGCTCGACGGCCGATTCGACGAGCGCGCCGCTGGCCTCATCGAGCTGGCGTCGCTCGATCAGCAAGCGCGCAAGCGAAAGCTCGCCACTGGCCGTCCAGTCCGCCAGCGCGCGCGAAACCTGCGCAAGCGTGACCAGCTTCAGGCGGATCGCCACCAGCCCGAAGAGGATTTGGCGGTCAGCGTCATTCAATCGGATTGCGCCTGTATTGAAAAGCGAATGATCGAGCACCATCTCGACATGTGTGTTCAAACATCCATTATCGCTGCGTGACTCCACGCGTTCAAGTCGGAGAAATTGCAACTCCGGGTCGCGCATTGGATAATGTATGTTCGCAGCCGTCGTCCGCGCGGCCGGCGGGCAGGGCGAAGACTTCCATCGCCGCGAGCGAGCCAATAACCGTTGGCCGGGGGCGAAGATTCCTTGGCTCGATGATCGTCTGGAGAAGAATCCGAAACTGGCCGTTCCAGACAGTGCTGCCGTATCAATGCCAAAACGGCGGCATGGCCTGCCGGACTAGAGGAGCCGTGGTCCATGGTGAAAGAGCAAGCGGGAAGGTGGGTCGTACCCAACCCTCAGATGCCCCGCTCATTCGGGTTGATGAACATCACGTTCGGGATCCTCCTACTGCTGACGGCAGCCGGATACGGGCTCATGTATGCCTACGCGCCGGCGGTCAACCAGTTCTTCTCGGCGCCGATGAGGCAGATTGAGGCGCAGCAGAAGGCCGGCCGCGCCGCCAAGATTGCCGAGCTCAAGGCCCGGGAAGCGGCCGCCCAGACCGAGGCAGAGAAGAAAACGCTGGCGGACGAACGCGCTGCCCTTGAATCCAGGGTCGTGCCGGACCTTACCCCATTAGAAGAATTGCAGGACATGAACGCCTATACCGAGCCCCGGCTCGCGGTTTTCTACATCCTCGACGTATCGACGGCCGTCATCCTGAACGTGCTCATGATCGTCGCCGGCGCCGGGCTCATGGGGCTCAGGGAATGGGCCCGGCGGCTCGCAATCCGGGTCGCCCAGCTCAAGATCCTGCGCTGGTTCGCGATGGTCGTCGGGGCCATGGTCGTGATCGTGCCCATGATGATGGCAAAGACCCAGCCGGCGTTGACCGCCCTGGAAGCCCAGATGAAGGCCGCCGGCGGAGGCGCTGTTCCGTTCTCCCTGGTATTGATCATGCGCTGGATGTTCATGTTCGGCGTGGTCTTCATGATCTTCTCGGCAATCGTGGCGTGTGTCTATCCGGCGATGATGTGGTGGAATTTGACCCGGCCCGCTGCGCGTGCCGCATGCCTGAAGCAGAAACCCCAACTCGAGCTATCGGAGCCCAGTCCGCAGTGCGAAACAACAGTTTGAACCTCGCAAGAGTCGTGTTCGGCAATCTGGCCGGCATCGAGTGCCGCCGGGGGCTGGCGCGTGGGTGGCTGTTATTGTTTCGGGCTTTGGTCGGCACCCTGCTGGCGCTGGCGCTCTTCCTTGTAACCTGGGCCTGGTGGCTATCCGCGAAATACGACGCCACTTTTACCCCCGGGTTCGAGCTCGGTTTCTCTCTGTACGGTGCGGTCCTCGCTCTCTTGACGATCACCGCCGTGCAAGCTCCTGCGCTCCTTGCCGGCTCGCTGGCCGGTGAACGCGAGCGCGGCATCCTCCAGCTCCTCTTGACCACCGCCTCGAGCCCGCGTGAGATCGTCGAGGGCCGCTTGCTCGGCAAGCTTTCGCAAGTCGGCATGGTCGTCCTGGCCGGCGTGCCGGTCGTGGCGTTCCTCGCGCCCCTGGCGGGCCTGGGCCTCGGACATCTCTCCGCGCTCATCGTGCTCCTGGCCGGGGTAGCATTGGGCGCTGGAGGCCTGGCAGTGGGGGCATCCGTGGTCTCGCGCCGCGGCCGCGATGCACAAATGACAGTATATATATTGATGGTTTTGCTCATGGTGAGCCCGCTCCTGGGCTGGCTCGGCCTGCCGCGAGGGGCCGTCGAGGTGCTCGAATGGTTCAATCCCTATTCGAGCATGGTCCGTCTGCTCCGGGCAGGGGACACCATTCGAGCACTCCAGACCGCGGGCTGCTGGGCGGGCATGGGGCTACTTGGCACTGCGCTCGCGGTCTGGCGGCTTCGTCCGAGTTGCCTGTCGGTCGGGGTCGTGCGCAAAAGCCGCTCATCGCAGGAAAGCGCCGCCGCTAGGCGAGCGGCCGATGCTCTGGAAAGAACTCTTTATCGAACGGGTCGCCAGCCTCGGCCGGTTCGGCCGCTGGGTGGGCGCAATCCTGACCTTTGTGATCGGCGGCGGCAGCTTGGTCCTCGCCGGGATGATCGTATACGGAGGCTACTTCGCGCCCGATTCCGACCTGGTCTCGCTGGCGTCGGACACGCTGTCGATGGTCCTCGGCGGTTTCACGGGAACGCTCTTCTGCTGGCTCTTGCAGTTAGGCATCGGCCTGCGAGCGGCGGTCTCGATCGCCTCCGAGCGCGAGCGCGGCACGTGGGACGCGCTCTTGATGAGCCCGCTCAAACCCGCAGAGATCTCGGTGGCCAAGCTCCTGGGCAGCCTTCACGCGCTGCGCTATCTTGCAGCCGCCATGTTGCTGGCCTGGACGCTGGCGGTCGTCGTGCAAGCAGTGAGCATCCACGCATATGTAATCTGGCTGATTGGAACCTTCGTGATGGGGTGCTTCATGGCCGCCGTCGGAGTGCGTTTTTCGCTGTCGATGCCAACGGCCACACGCGCCATGAGCTGGACGATCGGCGTCCGTCTGGGCGCCTGGCTCGTGATCGGTTTTGTCGCGATTGCGATCATCGGCTTCGTCTTCTTGGCCTGCATGAGCATTTTCGCGCTCTTGATGTCATACAGTCTGATTCCGGCGAATGCGCGCCCATGGTTCCCCATGAGTTTCCAGATGGGTTGGGACCTGACGACGAACCTGACCACGCTGCTGCTGACAATCGTGCTGGTCGCCGACACCAGTTTCCGCTTTGACCGCATCGCCGGGCGGATGGCCGGCGGCACACTCGCGACCACGGTCGACGCCATGGTCCACGGCACCACCCACAAGCCCGTATTCCTTCCCGACGAGAAAGCCGCCAAGAAGGCGAAGAGAGAACGCGAGATCCTCGCGCCGGCGGCGATCGCAACTCCGTCGGCGTAGAGAATGTGAGCGAGCAGCCCCGTGCGCTCGCGGCGCGACCACTCTGCCGATCGCTTTCTCAATCTGGAACGCCGCCGAAATCAACGCCACCGAGCCCTTGCGTCAGAACGGCGCTACGGCTTCCCTTCCGCTCCCTTGGCCGTCCCTGCATCGCCGGCTTGCTTGGCTTCGCCGTCTTTCGAATCACCGGTCTGCGCTTCAACCGCCGCATCATCCGCCGGCTTCTTCGCCAGCGCCTTGGCCACCTTCGACATTGGCTTCTTGGATTTCGCAGAGCTTGCCGTGCGCCGTCGCGACGACGTTCGCGGCTTGCCGCCGTAATAATCCTGATGCTCATCCTCAGCGCGATAAAACGTCTTGAGCGGCACAAGTTGGGTGACGATCGCATTGCGAAACGCCCGCGCCTCGACAAGCTGGTCATACGACTTGAGCGCGGCCTTCTTTTGTTCCTGATTGTGGTAGAGGATGATCGAACGATACTGGGTCCCCACGTCAGGCCCCTGCCGGTTTGGCGTGGTCGGGTCGTGGCACTGCCAGAATACCTTGAGCAGGTCTTCGTAGCTGATGATATCGGGATCGTACTGCACCATTACTACTTCGGCGTGCCCGGTGAACCCTTCGTGCACCATCTCGTAATTCGGATTCCTGACATTTCCGCCCGCATAGCCCGAGACGGCCGAGACCACCCCGTTCAGCCGCTCGAAATCGGCTTCGACATGCCAGAAACAGCCTGCCCCGAACGTGGCCAGCTCGTACTTGGGTTCCGATGACCGCGAGCTCGTCGATGTGTCTGAATTGCTCCGCGTGTTGCTCTTCCTGGACTTCGCCTTGCTGGCCGTCGAAGCTTTCGCCTGCTTGCCCGCCGGTTTCGCCGTTGTCGCTTTGGTCTCTTCAGATGCCGGTTGAGCCGGCTCAGCGGCCTTCGCGTTGCCGTCTGCCTTGCTCGACGCGGGCGGATCCTGAGCTCGCAGAGCCCCGGCGGATCCCAACAAGACGATGAGTGTTCCGGTCGCTGCCAGAAATCGCCACGACATGGCTCGCGTCCTCGTTCTCTGCATCCCGGCCAAGGCTCCAGCGGGCGCTGGATTCATCTGGCTCGGTCATTCCAGGGGGGAAATCGCATCAGGCGGACCATGTTCTTTTGTACGACAAGGCCGCCCGGATGTCCAGGCGCTTGACGAACCACCCGGCGTCCGATCGAATGCGCCTCGGGCGCAATTTCGACCATGCCCTCCGACATTCTACCGTCGACCAAACCCGGAGCCCGTCCGCGCGCGGGAGATTCTCCGCATGACCACCCGACGCAGGTTCCTCCTTTCCGACGCAATCGTCCTGGTCGCCGCCACGGCCGTCGGACTGTTCGTGCTCCGGCCGTACTATGCAGTTACGTCGCTCGACTGGACTCCGCCTGACGCAACTGCGCCCAGGTTTTCTGGGTGGATTCGTTGCGTCTGGAATTGCCTGGTGCTCGCGTCCCCGATCGTTATGGCTTGGACCCTGGCAATACTCGGTTTAAGACTCCGCACACCTCACCCACGCTGGCGCCGCCTCCTCCGGCAGCCGGGGTTCGTGGCTGGGCTCGTGGCCGCCGTGGTTTTGGCGGTGCGTCTTCTTGGCTTCGCGACGATGTGTGTGCGCATCTTCGGTCAGCCGAAGCTATGGAGCTTGAGCGTGCGGCGCACGGGCGGAGGTGGAGCCTTCCTGGGGCAACCTTCCTGGAATCTTCGTTTCGAGCTCGATCACTTCCTGGGCACGATGGCGCTCGTCGGCGCGTCGGTCGCGGCGAGCTGGATATACTTGCTGGCCAGTGGAGCATGGAAGCCCGAGCGCGGATGGGTCGACCGCGCCGGCCGTGTGCTCGGATGGTTCTGGATCGCCATCCTTCTGCTGACTGGCTGGTGGGATTTCCACTTGCGGTTCTGAAGCGAACCCTCTTCGCGCCGATCGCGATCGATGGCTTCGAAAACCTGGCTCATTGTGCATAATTTCGCGAGCGAGGATCCCCATGACGACCCCACGAAGGTTTCGCCTTTCGGATGCGATCGTGCTGATCACGGCGACGGCGGTCGGGCTCGCCGTTTTCAAGCCGTACTATGGCGTGACCTGGGTGTACTGGGGGCCGCCGATCGGATTAGCACCACGATTTACCGGATGGGTTAACGGTCTCTGGAGCTGCCTGGTACTGGCATCCCCGTTCGCGATGGCGTGGACGCTGGCGATTCTCGTTCTGAGGCTCCGCCGCCCACGGCCACGCTGGCGCCGGCTGATCCGGCAGCCGGGCTTGGTCGCAGGGCTCTTGGCCGCTGCGGTCCTCGCATTCCGTCTTTCCGGATTCGCAACGATGTACTGGCGTGTCGGCAGCGATCCGGGGCTCGCGGTCTGGAACCCCCGCCTTGACCTGCCAAAGGGATGCATCGTGGCGGGGAATCCAGGCTTGCTCTCGTTTGACACCGATCACTTCCTGGGCACAATGGCGATGATCGGCCTTGCGGTGGCATCAAGCTGGATGCTCATGCTCGCAAGCGGCCGGTGGCGGCCCGAGCGGAGCTGGGTCGATCGTGTGGGCCGAACGCTCGGATGGTTCTGGATCGTCACCCTGCCGCTAACGAGCTGGTGGGATTTCCATGCGCGCTTCTGATTCAGAGCGCAGGCGCTTGACGGCCGGCCAGTCTTTCGTTGGAATGCGGCAGCGCAATTTTCCGCACGTTTTCAAAACGGGGCCGTGCATGGAGCCTGAGCTCGCGACAGCCATCGTGGTCGGGATTGCCATCGTCGGCTTCGTGGTATGGATGTTTGCGCTTCAGACGATGCTGCGCGCCACCCAGGAACGCCGCGCCCTTGCAGACGAGGACGCGCTCGCGATTGGAGCCGACAACCCGGCCGGCACGATTGCCGGAACTGCCGAAGTGCCAGGAAATCCAGACGACCTCTCAGCCAAGCTGGCTGAGCGGCTCGCACGCGACGGACTGGGCTTCCTCGGCCCTATCAAGATCACCGCCGCTGATCGAAAACAAGTCAGCTTCGAAGCGATTGGCAACACGCCCGGCGACTCCGGCCCCCCACCGGCAAACCTTCGCCGGGGCGTGGTCCGGTTCTCGAGTGCAGGGAACCAGACCCGAATCGAATACCGCGTCGAAGCCGGGTCCGGTCGCGCTCTGCTGGCGCTTGGCTGGCTATGCATCGCACTCGGGCTCGCTGCGCTTGTGATCGGCCTCTGTGTGGAATTCGCCGTGGTGATTCCCAGCCCGCAGGCCGCCATTCGCGCCCAGGCTTTCCAGATGATTCAAGTCATTCATTTCATCTGGCCGCCGTTCCTGTTTGCCCACATCTCAAGGCAGCCCGTCAAGCTGATCCGAAACCAGTTCGAGGCTTTGGTTCACAATTTGCCTTACGCGTGAGGGCCTGACCGACGCGAAGAACACTTTGAAGCGAGGTTCTTCATGAATACTGAAATCGCCACGGCGATCGTCGTCGGGATCGCCACGATCGGGCTCATGATATGGGTAATCGCAATCCAAGTGATGCTGCGCGCCACTCGCGAACGCCAGGCTGTGTCGGACGAGGCCGCCCGGGTTTGCCCCGCCGAGAACCTTGCAGCGACGATCGCGGGGAGCGCCGAGGTCCCGGGTGAGCCCGGCTTGCTCGCGCCAAAATTCGCTCAAACGCTGGCGCACAATGGTCTCGGCATCCTCGGCGCGACCGTGAAGATCACCGCTGCCGACCAGAACGAAATCCGCTTTGAGACGGCTGGCACCTCGCTCGAGTCGATCAAATGGAATGGGATCGGCTTCCGCCGGGGCACGGCTCGATTCTCTGTTGTGGGGAACAAGACGCGAATCGAATACTGCGTCGAAACAATCAACTACCGCGATCAAGTGCAGGGCGGCTGGCTCTTTATCGCGCTTGGGCTTGGTGGAATCTTGGTCGGACTCTTCGTGGAATTCGCGGTCGTTATCCCGAGCCAACAGCTCGCGACGCGCGCGGACAACGTCTTTGCAATGCTGATCAGCCTGATCCTCGTCTGGCCGCCCTTCATCCTCGCCCGCGAGTTGCGGCGGGCAGTCAAGCGGATTCGGGATCAGTTTGAAATCCTGATCCACAACCTGCCTTATACGTGAAGGCGGTCGGGCCGCTATGCGGTTCGCGCCGGCGCTCCGGGCTCTCCACCCCGAGCTATCCCCAACGCGTCCTTCAGACACGCGATGCTCTGCCTCGCGGTCTCATCGGCACCCGGGGAGAAATCAAACACCTCAACTGAAACCCACCCCGCGTACCCCGAATCAACAAGCGCCTGCATGATCGGCTTGAAGTCAACCTGCCCCATTCCCGGCCCGCGCAGGTTGACGTCTTGAGCATGAAAATGCCCGGCGTTTCTTGCGTACTTGCGAATCAACTCCGGAACCGACGCCCCGACCTCGCTGCTCTGGGCCTTCACGTCCATGTGCAGCTTGAAGTGCGGATGACCAACCCGGCGAACAAGCTCGGTGGCCTGCGCGCACGTATTCACAAAATCCGTATCGTTCGGCGCCAGCGGCTCAAAGCACAGATGCACCCCCGCGTCACCGATCGCCGGCATGATTCGATCAAAGACCTCGCCTGCATATCCGAACGCCTGCTCGTAGCTGACACCCGGCAGCAAGCTCCGTTGTTTGGGCGAGCCCAGCACCATGAGCGTGCCGCCAAGGTCGCGGGTGGCCTCGGCGAGTGCGACCAGGTACTCGCCCGTCGCGCGGCGCACCGAGGCCTCGGGCGATGTCAGATAAAGACCTTCGGTTTTCGCAAGCAGCCAGTGCAGCCCGATCGTCTCGAGCCCGGCGTCCTCGACCATCATGCGTAACTCTCGGCGCCGCGCCGCGGTCAACTCGGTAATCAATCGTGCCAGCGTGAACGGTGCGATTTCCAGCCCGTCATAGCCGAGGTCCTCGACCAGCCGGCAAACCTGGGCGAATTCCATCCCTTCGAATAGTTCATTGCAAATTCCAAATTTGAACATGCGATCATTCGCTCCCTGCCGAGCCGGCCGCGACCGCCATCCTGGCTGCCTGCAACGTGTTCTTGAGCAGCATGGCGATCGTCATGGGCCCGACGCCGCCGGGAACCGGCGTGATGTGCGAGGCCACGCGGCAAGCGCTTTCGAATTCCACATCGCCGCAAAGCCGGCCGTCGGCTTTCTTGTGAATGCCCACGTCGATCACGACGGCGCCCGGCTTGATCCAGCTCGCCGTGACGAGCTCGGGGCGCCCCATCGCGACGAAAAGAATGTCGGCTTCGCGCGCGAACGCCGCGGCGTCGGGCGTGGCTGTATGACACACCGTGACGGTCGCCTCTCCTCCAGGGGCTTTTTGGAGCAGAAGGAACGCAAGCGGCCGGCCCACGATCCGCGATCGCCCTAGAATAACGGCGTGGGCGCCCCGCGTCTCGATCCCGGCGTCGAGCAACAGCTCTCGGATGCCCAGCGGCGTGCACGGCACGAACCGCGGCGTGCCGGCCGCGAGCAACCCGAAGTTGGCGGGATGAAAGCCGTCGACGTCCTTGGCCGGATCAACCCGCTCGACCACGATCGACTCGTTTATCTGCGGCGGCAGGGGAAGCTGCACCAGAATGCCATGAACGGCGGGGGCACTGTTGAGCCGGTCGATGGTTGATAAGAGCTCGGCTTCGGAGATGTTCGACGGCAGGCGCAGTACGTGCCCGTTCATCCCGGCCTTCTTGCTTGCCGCGGCCTTGTTTCGCACGTAAACCTGGCTGGCAGGATCTTCGCCCACGAGCACGACGGAGAGCCCCGGCACAACGCCCGTCCGGGCAGTGAATGCGCTCGCTTCCTCCGCAACCTGGCGGCGGACTTTCTCTGCAAGTGATTTCCCATCCAGGAGCTGAGCCGTCACTGAGTTTCCTCGCGAGCCGCTGGGCCAGGCGCTGCTCGAGAGCGCCTCGCGCCGGAAGTCTAGCAATTCATGTACTTCCAGTTTCGCGTTTTGCCTTCGGCCATCCATTCAATCGCAGTTTCGAGCCGCTTGTTCCGGGTCGCCTCTGTCTTGGCTTCGGTAATCCAGTCAACATATTCACGCTTGTTGCTCGGGCTGAATTTGTCAAAGGTGGCCTGGGCCGCCTTGTTTCGTTTGAGCGCTTTGGTGAGATCATCCGGGACGACCAGCTCTCTCGGCGGTTTCTTGACGCGAGTTGGAGCCTTGACCCCATCATCGTTGAGCTTCTTGGCCAGCTTGATGTATTCGACCAGCACTTTCTTGGGCGGCAGGTCGGCAAGCTTGGTGATCCGCCCGAACTGACCCATGGATTTCTCGAGGCTTTGTCCCTTCTTATCGACAATGAGCTTGCTTTTCCAGAAGCCAAACGCGCAGTGCTCCTTGAAAGCCGCCATGTTGCAGAACATGCCCTTGTACATGAAGCAAGGAAAGCTCCACTTGTAGGCCTCTTCCACTTCCGGGCAGGCCTGATGCACGATCGCTCTCAAATGGTTGAGGATCGGTTTGGCAAACTCCGCCGATTTTTCGATATACGCGTCGACTCGCTGATCTTTCTTGCCCATCGCTTTGACTCCGATTGAGCCTCAGATTTTCCACAAGGAGAGCAACCGAATCAAGGGCGTCTGCGACCGCCCGCGTTTCTTGCGCGCTCAGAGTCGACCTCGTCCGCAGAATTCACGACTGCTTCGAGGTCTGCCGCTCGCCTTTGGAACGGCGTTTTGCGACATTTCCCGCCGATTCGCCTTCCGTCAGCCGCGCTCGCCCTTCAAGATCCTCACTTCCGCTTCCAGTAGTTTCATCACGCGATGCTTGTGCACGAACACATTTGACACTTCCATGTTGAGTCTCGCCGCGGCCTCGACCCCTTGCATGTCCTCGATGGCGGTGAGCCGGAACGCCTCCCACGTGCTGGGCTTGACGCGTGCCTCCACCCGGCTCATCGCCAGCGACAGCAGTTCATTTTCGAAAGCACGCTGCATTTCCGCTTCCAGGTCCGCGAGGGCATCGTTTGAATCGGTGATCGAGTCGATGGATCCCGGATACTGGGCCGAGTTCTGGCGGGAAGTGACAAAGTCGAGCCACGCATTATGGGTCACGGTCTTGAGCCAGCCCCGAAAGCCCGAGCCGACCAGGCGGCGGTAGTTCTTCATGGCGGTCAGCAGCTTGAGGATAACCTGCTGCGCGACGTCTTCCGCGTCCGCCGGCTGCGAACCCCACCGCAAACACCAATCGCGGATCATCGGCTGATAGATCTCGACAAACTCATCCCACGCAGCCCGATCGGCCGGATCCTCCTGGATCCGCATCATCAGCGTGCCCGATGTTTCCTTGTTCGGGTCCGTCGACATTAGGCGCGACTTTGCATTACAGGGCGGCGCGGGATCGGAGCGACGACCGCCGGCTGGGCGAGCGAAGTGGCGACCAGACCGTCAGAATACGGCCGTCACCGAGCTCCATGATAACAGGTGCAGGACGCAGGCGAACAGTTCCCAGAGCGTTGCTGTTGACCCGCCTGTCGCCGCCGCGCTGGATCAGAATCCAGGAAGTGCAAGTAAACGCTTTCGATGGGGGATGGTCCAGGTGCTCACGTCGTCTGGCGCCGGCGAGCCTCGATCCTTCGACCGTTCGCCCGGCCTCGACGGCTTGCCGGGCGCAGGTAAAGGCAACCTGCGCCCACCGTTGTGATAAACAGGCAAGCCGACAAACGGCCCCGAGTCGCCGCCAGCCGGGACCTGAATCCCGCTTCGACCGTCGTCTCTTCGCGCCACCATGTTTGGCCTCCCACGACCGGATCATGGCCACCGAGCAGGTCGATGGCCTGGTCAGTGGTGGCTGCAATCGCGACCTGGTTTGCAGTCGAGAACGGACTCTCCGGCAACGCCATGACTGCGGTAACGGCTTTATCGGCGTCACTCCTGCCGTCGCCGGACCGCGTGACCGGCACGTCTTGCGAACCATCCCGGGAAAGGTCCGGATGCTCGCGATCGAACTGGTTGAGCGCCTCATCAGTGCCGAGCACGTACTGCTGCCAGGCCGCGCCGCTCTTGCCTCCGGGCACGACGGGCCCGTCAGCGATTTTGATGGGCGCCTCGTTCCCCGCCCTGGCCTCTGCGAAGCGAATCGCGCGGGCCAGCAGTGGCTGGCCCAGTGACCCGGGTGTGCTGGATTCGAGCGTCGGGGCCGCCATGGCCTCGACCGCGTAGGACGGCGCGCTTGCGGGGGCGTCCGGCGTCACGGGCAGCAGCGTTCCAATCAGGGCCAGCGACGATTCTTGCAGCGGGACAAGCTGAGCGATGCCGCTCGAGCCCGTTGAGTTCGGCCCCGGCTGACCCGAAAGAATGTTACCGCCGGTCAGGCTGAGGACCTCCACTTCGCCCGCCGTCTGGTTTCCGCGGAGGACGAACAACCGGACGTCATGGCCACTGATTCCCAGGAACTCGAGCGCCGTGGCGTGGCGCAGGTCACCGGAGGTCACACTGGAAACCAGCACCAGTCCCTTGGAAGTGCCCTCGAAGAGCGTCAGGACTCCGTCTCCGGTATTGGCCAGCACCAGATTGTCGAAGCCGTTTGGCGTGGTGAACGTGAGGGCCATACGAGGGTCGACTCCCGCCGAGGAGATCGTCGTCGTGACCGGCTTCGGGCCGCCATAACCGGAAATCAGCGTAAGGTCGTTCGATGAGGGATTCACGGTCAGCAGATCGGTCTTGCCGTCAAAGTCACCGACGAATGACGGCCCCGGAGTGTTGTCCGGCTGTCCGACGGTCTGAGCGCCGCGGCCGATGTTGGCTAATATGCCGGACTCGACGGCCCGGTCGGTATTGATGACCGCCAGCGTAGGAGGGCCGGCAACGTTCTCGAGGGAGTTGCTCCCCGCGAAGCTGGATAAGAGCGTCCGACCCTCAATCGCTTCGACGCCGGGGCGGAAGCGAACTTCCCTGCGTGTCGGGACGGCCCGGCGTGTGCGACCCGATAACAGGCGGATGGTTCGCTCGAAGTTCCACATCGCGGTCATCGACAAAGCTCCCGAGTCGGTTCCAAAGCGGTCCTCATCAACTGGCCGGAACGCCGCTTTCTAGTCTTGAGGTTGAGTTTCCGAGCGGTCTGAAGGAAGAGCGGCTCCGGCCAGGTCCACAGAGCGAAGGCGATGGCGAATGGCGGCGAGAGCCGGGTCGGTCTGAGCAACATCGTGCATGAAACTCCTGCGCTCTGCGGCCGGCAGGGAGGCGATTGCCTGACGCAGCAGCTCGAGCGCCTGATCTTGATGGTGCGATGCCAGAAACGCGGCGGCCTTGCCCGTCTTCTTCACCTCGGCGGCCGCCGCGCCTGCGGCTTGTGCGTGGATCCGTGCGGCGCTGTAGAGCGTTTCATCGGTCGGTTTGCCCAGCTTCACGGCTCGCGCCGCGTCGGCGAGGGCATCTCGAAAGAGGCCGAGGGACGCACGAGCTTCACCGCGGCCGACGTAGGCTAGGGCGCTCGCGGGGCCCGACGGATCCAGATCGATCGCCGCCTCAAAGTCGCGAAGCGCCAGGTTTGAAGCACCGGAAATCAGGAAGAGCTTTCCCCTCCGTGCCAGGATCGCCGCGCTTCGCGGCCGCATGGCGTGGGCCAGAGTGTTGTCCTCGATGGCGCCGTCATGATCCTTGAGGTCTTGCTTTGCCAGCGCGCGGAGCTCGTAAAGGTCCGCAGACGGTTTGCCTCTTGCGAGCAGGACGTCGCACGACCGTATGACTTCGGAATGACGTTTCAGTTTCCGGAGCACATTGATTCGCAGCAGATGCGCGTCGAGGAACTCAGGGTCGGCGGCAATCGCCGCCTCTGCCGCCGAGAGGGCCTCGTTCTCGCGATGCTCGCGGTGCAGCAGCCGAGCCCGATTGGTCTGGTCGCCTGCCAGAAAAGAGCTGCCGGGAGGTTCGAGCCGGATGGCGGTCTCGAGGTCGCGGAGGGCGCGTTCTCGCCCGCTCGCGATTTGTTCCCGGCGCCCCAGCTCGACTTTGGCGCGGGCGCGGTAAAGCGCCGCCATGACGGGACGGAGGGCGATCGCCTGGGTGAACTGCTCGATGGCCTGATCGGGTTTACCTTCGCGGTCGTACACCTGGGCTAGCATCTCGTGGGCCTGCCACTGAGCGGGCTTGAGCCGGATCGCCGAGGTCAGATCGGCGATCGCCTTGCTCCACTCACGCCGCTCGAGCCAGAGCAGCCCGCGGTTGACCAGGAGGGCGTATTGCAGTTCGGCGTTCGGCCGCTCCGACAGCAATTCGAGGGCCGTGTTGAAATCGGCTTCGGCCGCCTTGAGCTGGACCTGGGCCTCTCCGCGCAGCGTGGTCCCCTTGGCCTGTAAGCCGTCGGCCGCCAGGCGCGCGAGCGCCGCAACCTGATAGGAGGCGAAGCCTCGCAGCTCGTAAAGCCAGGCGAAGCCCGGCTCGCTCTGCAAACAGGCGTTCAGCTCGGCCCTGGCCCGGGTTGCCTGCGAGAGCTGCAAGGCGCAAACAGCCGACAGACAGTGCGCCCAGAAGTGATCGGGCCGGATTCGAAGCACTTCGTCGAACTGGGAAAGTGCCGCCGCCCAGTCTCTACGCTTGTACTGTTCCTTGCCGCTCAGGAAATGGTCGAAAGCCGACGACGGCTCCAGAGCGCTCGCCAGGGCTCGCTGGCGTTCCGCACCGGATGCGTCACCACACCGGGCCAGCAGATCGGCACGCCGCAGATGATAGTATCGGGTTGCGGGTCGCAGCTCGGCGGCTTGGTCCAATAGCCGCAAGCCCTCCTCGGGCTGCTCGACGGCCTCGGCCAGGATCAGGAGAAGCTCGTAGCAGCCTTTCTTGATCTCTTCTTGCTCCCGCTCTTCCAGACTCGCCGGCAGCGTGCCCAGCGCCCAGTGATCCTCGGACCCCGGCCGGCCAAATACCGCCAGCGCTGCCCGGGTCGATTTACGCAAGGCTGCCTTGTCGCCGGGAATGTCAAGTCCGGTGAAGTTCGTTTCCTGGAACACGGCATCCTTCCAGAGCCGCTCGAATTTGTTCTGTCGCGCCTCGCACTCGCTCCGGGCTTCTTCGATCGCCCGGTCTGTCTTGCACTGGGCGATCATTTGTTCGACCCGCGTCGCCAGATCGTCGAAACCTGTTTCTTCGCGAAGCTGGCCTTCGATTCCCCTCAGAATCGAGTCAGCATCCTTCCAGCGACGTTGAGTGAGCAACCCCTGGGCCTGAAGCAAACTCACGACGGTCGCATTTCTGAGCTCAGCCTTCCGAGCGCGGCTTTGCGCCCCGAACCCAGTGAACGCGAGTGTTCCAACCAGACTGAGCGTGCACATTGCTGTGGCCAACGGTCGCCGCCGGGCCAGCTTCATGCCGCGCTCCCACAGCGGCGTGCGCCTGGCCTTGATCGGATTACCGGCGAGATAACACTCGAGATCCGCGGCCAGCGCGCTGCCCGTGCGATAGCGCCGAGATGGCTCCTTGTTGAGGCAATGCAGGCAAATCGTTTCCAGGTCCCTGGCGACCTTGGGAACAAGGCGGGTGGGCGGCACGACCTCGTCTTCGATGACCTGTCGAATGGTGTCGACCGGAGTTTGCCCCTTGAACGGGGGACGGCCGGTCAACATCTCGTAGAACATCGCCCCGAGCGCATAGACGTCGGCGGACGGGCCGACATCTTTCGTGTGCCCCATTGCCTGTTCCGGCGCCATGTAGCAGGGCGTGCCCATGATCTGGCCGGACTCGGTTTGCTGGCTGTCCGATTCCAGACTTTTCGCCAGCCCGAAATCCGTGATCCTGGGAGTGCCCTCGCTCGTGAACAGCACGTTGCTCGGCTTCAAGTCGCGGTGGATGATGCCGACGTCGTGTGCTGTTTGGATGGCCCGGGCCAGCGTGGCAATCAGCTCGGCCGCTGCGCTTTCCCGGCTGGGGATTACCCGCCAGATGGTCTTCCAGCGTTCCCCCCTCGAGAAACTCGAGCGAGAGGAACGGCTGGCCATCGACCTCGCCGATCTCGTGAATCTGGACGATGTTCGGGTGGCGAAGCCTGGCCACGGCTTCCGCTTCGATCCGCAGACGGGCGAGGTGGTCGGGACGCGACCATTCCTTGCCCCGAATCATTTTGAGGGCAACCAGGCGGTTGAGGCCCCGCTGCCGCGCCTTGTAGACAACGCTCATACCCCCTTCTCGGATCACCCCCAGCACGTCATAAGCAGGGATCGCGGACCACGCCGGCGTTCGCTCCCGTACCACGGCGGGCTCTGTGTCCATCGGAAATCGGCCGGTGCGTCGATCGCATTCCGCGGTCACAGGCTCCGCGGATGTCTCATCCCCAAAATCGGTGACGTCGCCAGGATCCTGATCCTGAGCGTGGGTCGAAACGCCACGAAAGCGAGAGACTTCGCCCGTTCGGGCCTCTAGTGCCGGCGGGACCACGAACGAGGTCGCGCGCTGTTTGGCCGGGGCGATTGCTGCTAATCCGTCGCGATGAAACGGCCGCAACGGTCGACCACCCAGCGCGAGGATCCCGTAAGCCTGACGGCACGTGAGTTGTTCCAGCTTCCTCTGGCATCGATCGCAAGAGTCGACGTGGATGCCGATCTCCGTCTGATCGGATGCCTCGAACTGATCATCCAGCCAGTAAGAGAGGTCCTCACGGGTCGGACAAGATCTGAAAGTCATCACGCGATCTCAACTCGGGTGGAATTCGTCCAGACCGGCGCATGAATCCGCCATTCGCAGAGTATAACGGCGCGGCGAGCGCGATCTTACACTCGACCGGACGAATTCGCTGGTTTTCCTGCTTGACCCAAATTGCCAGTGCGTCGGTAGCAGAAGGTGCTACTTCATTCCTCCACCCATGCCCCCCATGCCCGCGATTGCACCCCCGCCGATCGGGCCTTCGCGTAGTCCGCCGGAGACGAACTTCGGCTGGGGAAGGTCGCGGGCATATTCCATCCGGAATTCATAGTTCAAGTACATCGTCTTCTCGCCGATGGTGCCCGGCGGCACCTGGATGTCCCAGAGGAGCAGATTGTCCATTCGTGCAGTCCGGAGGTAGCTCACGTCCTTGCTCAGGTCGAGCGACGTCTTGACCAGGTTGACGGCCACGGCCTCGCCTTCAGGCTTAGGCAGGCGGTCCCAGAGCTGTACTTTGACTGCGCTGGCTCGATAGTTGCGCAGCCCGATCCGGAACTCGTAGTCGAAAAGCTGATTGGCGCCCTGTACCGATCGAGACTTGTGCACCAGCCGACGACTGACCTGAACCTGCGGATCGACTCCAAATCCAGCGACGAACGGTTCGCCCGCGGCCACGAGGGGCAAGCGCATCCGGCCGACGAAATCGGTGCCCACATAAACGGTCGCCTCGCCGGGCAGCAACACGACGTCGCTCTTGTTCGTAAGCTTCGCCAGGCGATAGACCCGCGGTGTCATCACGGGTACCGCCTTCGCGTAATACTCTGCCGGCATCTCCAGTCGGACGACTTCGAGCAATTGCGGGTCTTTGCGAGAGGGTAGATCGAGCCTGCCCGCGATCGCGAAGGTCACGCTTGGAACCGAGCGTCTCCGCCGCGCTCGAGTCCGCACCCTGTCCGCTGCCGATTTTGAGCTCGCTCGCCTGATCACTCGCGGCGGCCAGGTTGAGCTTCGCGGCCCCGGAGCCCGATGCTTCATCGCGTGCTGGTCCGATCGCCGCCGAGTCGTCCGTCAGCGTGACGCGATCGAGATCTTCATTCTCGTCCCGACCTGCTGACTCGTTCGACGTGATCGTCAAAACGCCGTCTTTCACCACGTAGGTCAGGTCAATCTGGTTCAAGATCATTTTCAGGGTGGTCTTGAGCGGAATTCCCTCGAGATCGACGTTCCTCACGGTGGAAGCCACGGTTTTATCAGCTTCGCGGAGCCCAACCGGGTCGAGGTACATCGGCAGTCCATTGGGAAAAGCCGAACCGGCGGTGCTGTGCTTGACGTACTTGAGCACATCCTCGAGAGGAGTCTCCTCGTTGAACGACATCGAGAGTGGCTTGTTCAGCTCGGTCAAGACCTTCTGGGATCGATCATCGTGTGCGTCCGTAGGCCCTGTGTTACCGCCTCCAGCCACGGCCAGTTTGAGCGGAATCAAGTCCGGCGGCGCGGCGTCGAGCGACGGCCGCGCGGTTGACAGCGTCACGCGCACCCCCGACCAGGTCTCGCCGGTCTGTTGCACGACCGACGCGAGGTATTCGAACCGCACGGGAGCATCGGCGCCGCCGCCGCGCAGGCGATAATGAGGTACCCAATTCGCGGCCGTCACGAGGTATCCCAGCCGTACGGTCGACGGCTGATTCCGCGACTTGAGGACAACGATCACGGCATCCCGCTCGACCCGGCTCTTGCCGGCGGAGAGCTCGGTAAGTTGTCGCTCCGTGAATTCGGCCGTCTCGTTGTTCGCCTCGAGCTGCCGCTGTAGCTCAACCTCCGCCTTGGTCTTCACGCTTCGGTTTTCCATGATGAACTTGCTGAGCGCGATGATCGGCTCGCTCTCGATCCGGCCCTTGTCCGCGAGCCCGGCGAGCGCTGTGCCCGTGAATCCGCCGAGCTTGTCGAGAAACTTCAAGTCAACCTGCTGCAGTTTGACTTCTCTTTCCAGCCGTTTTGCATCGGTCTGAAGCTTGCTCACGAGCTCTTGCTTTGCGCGTACCTCCTCTCGCGTGTCCGTCGTGACGGCGCGCGTACGGAATCGCGTGCTGAGCACACGCACTCCGTCGGTACCCTCGGCGTAAAGCGACGCATCTTCGACCTGAGGGGGCAGAGGCGAGACCAGCAGCTCGAGAGTTCCGTTGCCTTCGGGTACGGTCACTTCACGCGTGACGAGCGCCCGGCCCTGATAGATCGTGACGTCAGTGATTTTGCTCGCGGCCGGACGAATCGCAGGCCCGGCTTCAGCTTGCGGCTGGCTGTTTCCCTCGGGTGTCTGGGCAACCTGTTCCGCGGAGGCGACCAGCCGGGCGCATGCCAGAGCACCCGCCAGCAAGAAAGTGGCGCTCATTCTCGATCCTCACAAAAGAAAGCACGCCCACTCGAATCACAACGCGCCCGCGGGTCGGGGTACTACAGTCCCCGGTGAATGGACGCATCGCTTTCGGCGTTTATTCACCGTGCCACGCAAGCGAAACGCGGGCGGTTGCTCATGCGCGCTGCGGGCGGCATCGCCCGCGGCATGGCCGCTCGAACGAATTGCATGATCGCTCGATTACGATCTCACTGTCGTTGCAACCCGTGCAACGCGCGAATTCGTCACGGACTGCCTTCGTTCCCCAACACCGAAGCCTCGATCTCGCGCGCACTGGGGATGCCCGGGTCGTGCCCGAACACGAAGCTGTAAAACGTGGCGTACAGGCTGCCGAGATGAGTGCTGTACAATTCCTCGATGTCGGGGTAGGTCTCAGGAAAATAACGAGGATACGGCGGCGGGGTCGCGGTCGTTGTCGCGGCGGATGTTTCGGGCGATGGGCTCGCGGTCGTTGCCGCGGCCTGAGTCTCGGGCGACGGGATTGCGGTCGTCGCCGCGGCGGGTGCCTCGGGCGACGGGGTCGCGGGAGCGGGCGTCAATACGGCTGGCAGATCAGTCGAGTCGACCGGCTTGTTCTGGCAACCCAGACCAGTCAGGGCCAACAGCATCACAATGGCGCCTTGCATCGCGTTCCTCCCACGATCTGATTGGCATTCCTCTCCCCCGGAATAATCGGACTCATCAGCTCGCAATGACAATGATACACGAGGATTCCTCGCGCGCCGTTCGATTCGTTTGGCAAGCCTGAATCAATCCGTACAGTTTCCCATGGAGGGGAGGCGTCAGAGTCGCGATAGTCGTCATGAGCGAACCTCGCCGCGCCACCACTCCATGCGGTGCTTGTCTTGAGCGCTTCGGGCTCTCTATCATGATGGGTGCGCATATCAAGTGCGGGCAAACCCGCCCGCTTCAACGTCGTTTGCTCGAGAGGGGTACGCCATGATGCCTTCCCGACTGTGGGTGCACGGATCAATGGTCTTGGCCATCCTCGTGAGCGAACCCGATTGCACGCGGGCACAGGATCGAGCGCCGGTGACAAAAGATGAAGCCGTGCTCTCAGTCGATGGGATCGTACGCGAGGTCTTCCAGAGCCCGCGGCGCGACCGGGTCGATTACATCGTCCAGATCGAGGTGAAGCGTTCCGAATCGCTGCGAGCGCCACGAACGCCCGCGCGTGTGACAGTGCCCGCGCCGGGAGACATGGTGTACGTCCACGCGTCGCAGCCGCAGAGCACGGCACTTAGCCTGGGAGGGCAGGGCACGGGCCAGCCGCAGCCTCGCCCCGCGATCGCTCAAGTGGTGCCGGCCGAGCGATCCCAGGTGCGTGCTTATCTCCGCCCCAAGGCAAACGGCGGCTGGGAAGGCGCGGGAAGCGACTGGTTCGAATTGACCGCGCGAGACCTGGCCGCCGCCGGCGCGGCAGACGCCTCGCCTCCTGCCATTGAACGGGCACCTGGATCGGTCGGCTCGGGGTCCGGTCCCGGCGGGGCGCGAGACGGCAGGGCGGTGCTCCAGGCCCTCGGACTGACTGGCGAAGCGAAGACAGTGCAAGGCAAGTTCATCATTCGCGTCTCGAGCGTGGAGCGTGGAGGAGCCTCGCAGCACGCCGGGCTCGAGCCCGGTGACATCATCATCGGCGCGAATGACAAGGCCCTCACCGGACTCGAGCAGCTCGAAGCACTCTCGCAGCGAGGCGGGCGAGTCAATCTTGTCCTCCTGGACGTGAACACCGGCAAGACCGTACGCGTACCGGTCGATCTTCCCGTTCCGGCGGGCCAGGCGTCACCGGGAAGACTGCCTGTGCCGGACGATAAGCCCGAGAAGCCGGTGCTCCCCGGCGACGCGGCGAATCCGAATTCGCGAGCGCCGGCACGCTCGTTGGGGGTCTCGGCCGAACCGGTCACGATCGGTCAGCGCACCGCAATGAAGGTCGTCGGTGTACAGCCCGAAAGCCCCGGTCAGAAGGCCGGGCTCGAGCCGGGTGACATCATCGTCGCCGCCAACGGTGTGCCCATCACCGGCGCAGAGGCGCTCAGCGCCGTGGTGCGAAAGAGCGGGGCCACGCTGTCGCTCACCGTTCGCGACACACGGACCGGCAAGGACACTCGCGTCGACGTCAAGCTCGGCGGAGATGAGCCCGGCAACCTGGCTCCCCCGCCGGCTGATCCCGCCGCTCCCACCGGGGCCGGCAAAAGACTGGGCGCCGTTACCGAGGTCGTGTTTTACGACGTCGACCCGGCCGTCAAGGTGACCGAGGTCGAGCCCGGCAGCGCGGCCGCCCTCGCAGGGATCGAGCCCGGCGACATCATCGTCGAAGCCAACGGATCACCCGTGCTGCATCCGAAGGAACTGGATGAACTGGTGCGCAAGAGCGGGCCCACGCTCAAGCTTGTGGTGGTGAACCCGCGCACGCGACAGAAATCGTCCGTCGCGGTCAAGCTTGGCGCCGACCGTTGAGCCTGGCAACGTCGACTTTGGCGCGGCGATCCTCAAACCCTTGCCCGGAATCACCGCGCTGTCCTCAATTCCGGAACCGTCCCGCCGTGTGCCAGCAGAAACTCTCGCGTCAACGTGATCACCCGCTCTCGCTCGCCGTCGAGTGATACCAGGTGGTCGGACCGCGGCAGCACCACGAGCGACTTGTCGCTCGCGCCCAGATGCTCGTAGAGCCACGATGCGCCGCCGGGCTCGACCACGCTGTCGAGACGGCCCTGGATGATGAGCGTCGGAACCGTGATCGCCGGCACGAGCGGCTTGACGGTATCGATCAGATCGAGCGCGCTGATTGCGGCGTGGACGTTGAACGTGCGGAACCGGTCCGTACCCGCAGCCCAGCGTCGCATCTCCGGGTCGCGGACGGCCGGGCCGCGGCGAGGCAGGCTCGGGATAAACCTGGCGAGCGCACGAAGGTACAATTCCGGCCGGACCGGTATCAACCCGCTGTACCGGATCTCCAGAAACGGCGCGAGCAACACCTGGCAGGCGACGGGCTTTTTCGTAGCCAGATGCAACGCCAGCGTGGCGCCGGTCGAAAATCCGACGACGGAAACCGGCGTGCCGGCCGCGGCCAGCTCGTCGAACGTCGTTTCGACCGTGGCCGCCCATTCTCGCCACCCGGAGGCCGGCATCACAGGCCCCGGCCCCTCGTGCCCCGGCATCACCGGCGCCGCTACGCGCATCCCGTCTGCCTTGAGCGCCGCCACGAGCGGCTCGAGCTCGTAGGGCCCGCCGCCCAAGCCGTGGAGCACCAGGCAGGCGTTCTGCGCATCGGGTTGTCGTGCACTTGCCGTGTCGTCGTCCATTTCGGTCTCCCGGCCCCTCGGTGCATCCGAACGTCAAACTTCCCACGTTCTCACCACCGTGTCCAGGATCGGCCCACCGCTTTTCTTCAGTCGCTCTTGACTTGTCTACGTCATGTCGATAGATTCGATTTGTTGACACGGTGTAAACGGATCGGATGGGGGCCGCAAACGATGACGGATGAAGGTCGACCCACGACGAGTGATGCCGAGCTGCAAGTGCTCAAGGTGCTCTGGGAGCACGGTCCGCTCGCGGTTCGAGAAGTTCTCGGGCGGCTTGAGGAGCAAGGCCAGGAATGGACGAGGTCTACCGTGATCACGCTGTTGCAGCGTCTCGAGCGGAAGGGATACGTCGAGAGCGACAGGAGCCGTTTTGCGTTTGTCTTTCGCGCCCTGGTCTCGCGTGAGGACGTGATCCGGTCACGGATGAACGACCTGGCGGGAGAACTGTGCGATGGCGAGGCACTTCCACTGGTGCTCGCGTTTGCCGAGCGGCACCAGTTCTCTCCTTGGGAAATCGCGAGATTTCGGCAGATGATCGACGACCTCGAGGCGAAGCGTGGAAAGCGAGGCCCGCGATGACCACGATCTTCTGGTGGCTTGCTCAGAACGCCCTTGCAATCGTGGTCTTGACTCCACTCGCGGTGGTGGTCTGCCGGCTTTTCCGCAGCCGCCCCGCCGTGCAGCACGCGATCTGGGTTGTGCTGTTGTTCAAGTTCATCACGCCGCCGGTCGTTTCGTGGCCGTGGTCGATTGAACGAGTGTGGCCGTCACGTGAGCCGGCCGCGGCCGCTGTGATCGACCCGGCGTCCGGCGCACGTTCGGCCTTCGTGCACGACGATCGCTTCAAGGAGCCGAAGGATCCCGGCGGGACTATAAGCTCGAATGGGTCTTCCCATTCGATTGACATCACCCTGCTCGTGCGACCGCATTCATCCTTGCGGAGCGGAATTCTCGCGCGCATGGCGCTCTGGGCGATCGGGGCGGTGTGGCTACTCGGATCGGCCGGATGCGTGATCAAGCAATCTCGTCGCATTGCGCGTCATGCCGCGCTGCTGCGGCGAGCAGCCGCGCCGCCGCAAGACCTCACGGACGAAATCGCAGCCGTAGCCCGGCTAGTCGGCCTGCGGCCTCCTCGGGCGCTTGTGACAGCGGGAATCGCGTCGCCCTTCGTATGGTTCCTCGGGCGCCTACGACTCATCTGGCCGGAAGCGATGTCGAGTCGACAGGCAGTGGTTGACGCACGCGGGGTCATCGCGCATGAGCTGGCTCACGTTCGCCGCGGCGATCACCTCGTGTCATGGGTCGAGCTGCTGGCCGGTCTCGTCTGGTGGTGGAACCCGCTCTTCTGGTTCGTCCGCCGGCGATGTCGCGAGTCGGCCGAGCTCGCATGCGATGCGATCGCCCTGGCTGCGTGTCCGGATGGGCGTCGAACTTACGCGGAGTTATTGCTCGAGTTATCGACCGGCCTCCGCCGTGGCGCGCCGGCCCCGGTGCTGGGCATCAGCGCCGGGTCACCATCATCATTCGAAAGGAGACTTTCCATGATTCTGTCCGATCGTGTATCCGGCAAAATGTCGATGCGAGGAATCTTCGCCGCGAGTGTGCTCGCCCTGGCGGCGCTTCCTGGCTGGTCATTCGCGCAGAAACCCGCCGCGGCTCCGGCCGGCGAGTCCGCACAGCTTGAGCCGGATCGAGGCGCGACCGCTGCACGGCTGGAGCAGATCGAGGCGGAATTGAAAAGGCTCGCCGCGCTGGTTGAGCGCACCGATCGACCCGATGAACCCAAGCCGGCGCAAGGCGAACGTGATCAGCGGGAGAAAACTACTCTCTGGCGCAAATACAAGGCAGTCGCGAATAACACAGCAGCAACGTTTGAAAGCGATGTGCGCAAATACACCGCCGCTGCTTTGGAACAGGCGATCCACTTCGATGCAAGTGACAAGGACGGACGGGTGATCTGGCGAGGGTACCGGTTCGGCACACTTCCCGGCCGCCTTTCTGGAGGGCACTGGGCACTTCAGCAGTCGGACGACCGGAAACAGGTCATCTTTACATGGACCGCAACCGGCAATGAGCACATCTTCCGGCTCGATGCAGACACCGGCAAGCTGCTTTCTCACGATGTCCGTGGAGTTGCCGAACGCGCAAGCGCCGGCTTGCCGGGAGCTCAATCCACTCCCCATTCGCAGGCCGCTCAGAAGAGCAAGCCGATCGATTACACCTTTCGCCGCGAAGCACCGGCCGATGGAGCCGCGCCTGAGAAAATGCACGATGACGACAGAATCGCGCGCTACTATTCGAGGCTGACCGGATTAGGCTTCTTCAAGAACGAGAATCCACCGGCCTCGGGGTCTGTCAAGAGGCTCCAGCCGTCGCTCACGTTCGCCACAGGCGAGAACCGCATCTACATCCTGAGCACGGAAGGTCAGTGCTTTCTGAGCGCGCAAACCAACCAGGCTGAGCAAGTCTGGCGGAGTACCTTCCCCAATCCGCTCGAGCCCGGTCTTTTCCGCGGAGCGTGGAGGGCGAAGCGCAACGATCCGCCGCCAGATTACCCGCTCGCCGGTACATGGACCGTTCGGGAATCGGATGACCGGAAGCTCATCGTTGTGAGTTGGTCCGGCAAGGGCGTTGACATCAGGATTCGATTTGACACAGAGAGCGGCAAGATCCTCGGCACCGAGCTCGCGCCTGGTCCCGAGACGGTGCAATCCCCTCCGGCGAAGTAACAATTCGCCCTGAGGCAATCCCTCGGCGATGGGCGCGGGGCCGCCGGTGCGTCACACTATCGATCGCGTGAGACGTGCGGCGCGCTGCCGAGCGGCCGCACTGTTCCATCACGATCATCGACGTAACTCGCATGCATGCGTCATTGAACCTCAGGTGCACCTGATGAATCGTTCGAGCATCGCGGTGGGCGTGCTCTTGACCTTTGTCGCCGCCGCATCGCGCGCGGGCGGGCGAGCCTCCGCGGCTGGAATTCACCCGTCTCGTCGCCCACTGGGCCGACTACGGTAATCCTGACTACCTGAAATTCATCGCGGAAGCAGAGCCCGAAATTGCGCAAGTCGGCTTCTACGGGGCTCATTTCTATAGCCTTGGACACACAGCCCGGTACAGCGGCTATCCTTCACACTTTCCGGTGCGCGGTCTGAGTGAGCTCGGAGCCTGGTTCGAAGACCTTAACCGGAAGCTGCACGCGCGCGGGGTCAAGGTCGTCGGCCATTTCAACGTCGAATTCCTGATCGGTGATCCCGACAGCCACGAAGGCCCGCGCGGGTTTTTCAAGTTCTACCGCGAACTGTGGGACGAGACGGCGCTTGGCCCTAAACCGACCGCCAATCCAGTCGACTTGCTGGAAAAGAATGGCGACGGTTCGCCGATCAAGTCCAGCACCTATTCGATCGGGGGCATGAATGAATACTGGGCCTGCCTGCGAAACCCGGCCTGGCAGCAAGTCTTGAAGGCCTGGCTGCGCCAGGCCGTGGGCCGCGGGCTAGACGGCGTGATCATCAATTACTTCTATCGCCACAACTGCCTGTGCGAGCATTGCCAGACCGCCTTCAAACTTTACTTGCGGCAGCGGTTCACAGCGGCGGAGCTTCGCGACAAGTTCGCAGTCGGCAATCTCGATTCGCACCGCTTCAGCGAGATCGTCTCCTGGCACTCGGCCGCCGAGACAACACCGCTGCGTCTCGAGATGCTCCGTTTTTCCCAGATCTCGAACAAGGCCGTGTTTGATGATGTCTTTGTGCGATTTGGACGATCGCTCAAGCGCGATCTGATCGTCGCCCAATGGAACCATCTGGGAAACCTGTTGCAACTCGACGGTGACGAACGCTGTCTGCTGCCCGGCGCGCTCTGGGGCCGCGATGAATCCTACCTGTGGTATAGCACCGGGGGCGCTGCAAATTACACCGATCCCAAGAACCACATTCTGGGTGAGGCGACACTCCAGGCCCGCTATATTCGTGGCGCGTTTGACGATCGGCCGTTCACGCTGGGCAAATACGAAGGCACCAGGATCCGCGCCGCGATTGCCGAGCTGGCTGCCAACGGCGGCGCACCGATGGGGTTCTACACGACGTTCACCAGTCCGCCGGCGCACCGCGAAATTGTCAGGTACTATCAATTCCTCAAGCGATTTGAAAATATTTACCGGGCCAACCGTCCCCATTCTGAGGTTGCGCTCATTTTTCCCCGTGGGCAAGTGCATCAGGGAAAAGTTGCCGCGGTCGAGTCGTTTCGAAAGCTTGGTCAGGCGCTTCTCGACGCACACGTCCTGTTCGACGTCTGGCCCGACGATCAATTCCCGCCGGCACAGGCGGCGCGATACGCGAAGATCGTCTCCGTTGCAACCTCGCCCGATCTGGCAATCAGCGGTCTGCCGGCAACGCTCAGCCGCTTCCATTGCCCCGACTCGGTTCGAGTCTCGGCCAGCCGGCCGGCCGGACATGACAACGAGCTCGACATCCACCTTGTCAATTATGACCGGGACGAGCTTCCGAGCGGACCAGACGGCAAACCAAATCTCGGCGCGGGCATCGAGGACGAGAAACCGCGTGCGGTTCGAGGAGCAATCGCGGACATCGTTTTGCTCAGAGGAAAGACGTTGCGCGCCGTGGAATTCCTCACTCCTGAGATGAAGGAGGTCCGGGCACTCGCCGTCCATGTCAAGGACGGCCGCGCTCGGATCGAGGTCCCGGAATTCCTGGTCTACGGCGTCGTTCGCCTGGCATTCGATTAGACACAGTTGTTCACGCATTCGGCAATCGCAGAAGCAAGTCTCCCGAATCGGGTGTCCGAGCGTTATCGATTTTACCACCGTCGTCCCGGCCATCCTGCCCTACCGAGTAAACCGTCGGCTGTCCGTCTACAACCGTGAAGCGGACTGGCAGCGCACCGTAGGGATCGAGCGGCACCGCGGGTAATCCAGCCTCCTTCGCAGCGGCTTCGAGTGAAGACGGGACCTCCCCGTTGTGACCGAGCTGCCAGCGGCGGACTGCGATCAAGCCGACCGCGACGTGCAACCGCGCCTTTGAATTCGTCAGAGTTTGCGTATACGCCTTGAACGACGATGACAGCAACCCGCAAGTGACCCGCGTGTGAATATCCGCCGCGTCGAGGGACTGCGGCCGTTCGTCCGACTTTCGGATACGCTCCAGAGCGTTTGTGTTCGCCACACCCAGGAGCGCACAGTAGAATTCGTTGATCTTGTTCAACTGCACAGCCAGCTCATCGGGCGTGGTCCGCGCCATGAGAGCGTCCAGATCGGCAATTCTTCGGAGGGGCACGAGTCGCTCAGCCGGTGCCCCGTTTTTCACACCGCCCGCTGCCTTGGGCATCGCCCCGTTCGGGGCCACGGCCGCAAAGAGATCAGGCTCAGCGACCGCGGCGACGATCGACGGACCGGCCGGATTGCCGAAGATCTCGAAGTCCTTGCGCATGCGGTTCTGCTCAAAGATGAGATCGTGCAGCGTTGCACAGTTGGAAATGTACTCGGCCTGCAAACCTTCAGAACACGCGTCGCCGGAATCAGCTTCGTGCTGGCTCACGAGTGCGAGCAGCTCATCGCAATGAGGCACGGTCAGGCCACGCGCTTGGAGCAACGGTACGATCACGTTCTCGATGGCGCCCCGATCGATTCGTGAGGAGACCATGCCGACGATCATGACGCCGCGAGGGAGCAGGTCTCGCGACAATCGCAGCAATCGAGCCAGGTCGCGAAGCGCCGCGTCGAGCTCGCCGCGCTCCAGCTCCCGATGGACCTTCAGCCGCGCAACGAAAGCCACTTGTCGAGCGGCTTGCATGTGCGGGATGCGAGCAGTGGCTCCGACGCCGCTCTGAAACACGCAACGGCGCCGTTGCTGCGCCCAATCCAGTTTGCGAAACCCCGTATCGAATTCGGACACCACCGCGTCAATGGTCGCGACAGGAACGGCGCGCGGGTCCTTGCTCCACTCTTGAAAAACGGGCCAGAAGCCGCCCAAACGCTGATCGACGGCCTTCTTCCTACTTTCTCGATCGGCACCCTCCGGAAAACAGACTTCCACTTCCGGGCCGAACTCGAAGAGCGCTTCAAGATAACGGGACGCGGCATTTTGGTCGGGCGGTGGTGCATCGAAGAACGCCGCGACATCAAACGGCGCAGCGTGCTTGAACCACGCCGGCTTTTGCGTGACGGCGCCTGGCAGCTTCGGCGAGGGAACTCTCTCTGATTCGCGTAGCGCCTTCTGCCCCGCTGCGCGCGTTACCCGGACTGGCTCGCCCGACACCCCGTTGGCACGGCCGCCGACCGCGGCCGCGAAGCCCAGCGCCAGCACGAACGCACCGGCGATTGCCGCCTTGTTCAGCGTCATGGTTTTGAGAGCTCCGCACGCCAAATCGACGGCCGGCTTCGAGACGATGCCGGCAACAACCGCGCGGTTGGTCGCGAAACTCAGCGCGGCGCGGACAGTTGCACGCTCGAGAGCCGAGGAAACTGCTGCGGTGGCCAGCCTCGGCTCGAGCTCGGCCGCGAGCGCGAGCGAGCCCGCAGAGAGACCGCGACGGCCGAGTCGAGTGCGCAAAATCTCTCGAGCTCGCGAAACGAGTGAACCGACCGTGCCCGGCGCACAACCCAACCGTCGAGCCGCTTCGTTATGCGTCAGCCCTTCGAAATGGCACAGCACGACCGCGCGACGATAGCGCTCGGGCAACCGCCCGATCTCCTCATGCAACGCGGCGGCATCCTCGTCTGCAAACGCGCTGGCGCCGGCTTCGCGGCCGACCGATTCGATGCGGTTCATTTCCACCTCGCATTGCTCGCGGAGACTCCGGCGGCTGGCCTGCGCTCTGGCCTTGCGTGCGATTCTTGTCGCGACGCCGTGAAGCCACGATCCTAACAAGTCGGATTGACGAATCGTCCCGGCCCACCGCGCCAGCACGAGAAACACCGCCTGAAAGGCGTCGTCTGCCGAGTGCACGTCGCGCAAGAGATGCCGGCAGACGCCGAGCACCATCGGGCCGTGGCGCGCGACCAATATCGCAAACGCCGATTCGGCAACCGAGTCTCGCTTGGCTGCGAATCGCTCGACGAGTTGCGCATCGGGCACGCCGGCCATCGATCCGCTCTCGATGAGCGCTCGCAACGGCTGCTGCACGGCCTCCGATCGACCCCTCGGCATGCGCGAGACCCCTGGTCTTCAATCACCATTCCCAATCACCCTTTATAATCAGCTGCCGCCCGGGCGTGCGATTCTTGCATGAAAATCTCAGCAGTGAAAAATTCGCACACGGAGCACTCGATGATGTTCTTCCGGGCGTCTCGTGGTTAAATAAGTCGTCCGCCTCCCAGATTCCGACCGAGTCGCATGCCGTGGTGCCCCGCCTTGCAGTCCCACCGTCAATTGTGCCGTGCCAGAATCCCCGCGCTTGTCGCGGGCCTTGTTGCCTTGATCGTGGTGAGCGCGACGAAGGGCGACGAGCCCCGATACGGGCTCGACAAGCGCGTCCCCTGGACGAGCTCGCGGCTCGTGGGCTCGCCTGAGCCTCCTTTGCCGTTCACGGTCGAGAAGGCCTTCGCGAAACAGGAATGGAAGTCACCCATCTACATTGCGCGCGAGCCTTCGGGTGACGGACTCTGGATCGTGCAATCGAACAGCAAGCCCGATCAAGGATCGTTGATCGTCCGTAGCGAGGATGATCCCAAATCGGGCACGCGAGAAACCCTGATCGAGATTCCCAAGCAACTCGTGTACTCGGTCTGTTTCGATCCCGATTACCGAAATAACGGCTTCGTTTACGTATTCACGAACGGCCCCAGAGATGCGGCCGAGAGATTGAATCGGGTCAGCCGTTACAAGGTCTCGAAGGAGCCGCTGCGCATCGACCCTGCGTCTGAGACACCCGTGATCGAATGGAAATCGGCAGGACATGACGGCGGCGACATGACGTTCGGGCTCGACGGCATGTTCTACATCACCACCGGCGATGGCACCAGTGATTCGGACGGCTGGGATTCGGGCCAGACCTTGAATGACCTGCTCGGTAGTGTGTTGCGGATCGACGTTCATGGAAAAAACGGAAAGCTGCCATACGCCATTCCCAAGGATAACCCCTTCGTGAGCACGCCGGTGCGCGTCCCGAGATCTGGGCGTACGGCCTGCGAAACCCCTGGCGCATGTGCACAGACGCGATTACCGGTCGTATCTGGGTCGGCAACAACGGCCAGGATCTCTGGGAAACGGCGTATCTGCTCCGCCGCGGTGCCAATTACGGATGGAGCGTATACGAGGGGAGTCATCCGTTTTATCTCGAGCGAAAGCGCGGCCCGACTCCTTTGGTTCTGCCCACAATCGAGCACTCGCATGCCGAGTTCCGCTCTCTGACCGGAGGCGTGGTCTACCACGGCGCGGTCTTGCCGGAGCTTGAGGGCGCCTACATTTACGGAGACAATTCGAGCGGCCGCATCTGGGGGATGAAGCATGACGGCGAGCGCGTGATCTGGCATCGTGAGCTGGCCGATACGATCTTGCAGATCTCGGCGTTCCAGGTCGACGGCCGCGGAGAGTTACTCGTCGCCGACTACGCGGGCGGGATCAACCGGCTGGTGCGCGCCCCGAAAGAAAAACACACCGCACCTTTTCCCACGCTTCTGAGCCAGACCGGGCTTTTCACCTCGACGAGCCCTTACCGATTGAACCCCGCGCTCGTTCCTTATTCGGTCAGCGCGCCCGGCTGGGCCGATAGCGCGGAGGCCGAGCGATTCATGGCCGTGCCGGGAGAGGCCAAGGTCGCCTTCGGTTCCTCGAACCCGTGGACTTTCCCGGACGGGACGGCACTGGTGCAGACTCTCTCACTCGACCGTCGGGCCGGAAACGTGACTCAGCCAACCCGCGTCGAGACTCGCGTGCTGCTGCGCCAGCAGGGCGAATGGGCCGGCTATTCCTACCGCTGGAACAGCGAGCAGACCGATGCATCGCTGGTGGAGAAGAACGGTGAAGACACCGAGGTTGACCTGGGCAAGCCCACCGGCCTTGCGGCCGCGAAACGGTGGAAATGGCGATTCCCCAGCCGGTCGGAGTGCATGGCCTGCCACAGCCGGGCCGCGAACTTTGTCCTCGGCGTGACCGGCTCACAACTCAACCGAGATCATGATTACAACGGCGTGCGCGACAACCAGCTCCGGGCGCTCGATCACATCGGCTTCTTCACCGGCGTGCTCCCCAAACCGCCCAAAGACCTCGAGCAATTCGTTGATCCGCGCGACAGCTCGCAAGACCTTGAGCTGCGCGCACGAACCTACCTGCACGTGAATTGCTCGGTCTGCCACGTCGAAGCCGGCGGTGGCAACTCGCGCATGCAGCTCTCGCTTTCAACCGCGCGCGACAAATTGGAGCTCATCAAGGCGCGCCCTCAACACGACACATTCGGAATCACGAGTGCGATGCTGGTTGCCCCGGGCGCTCCGGAACGCTCGGTGCTGCTTCATCGCCTGTCGGGGCGCGGCCGCGGTCAGATGCCGCCGCTCGTGTCAAACCACGTTGACGAGGCGGCGGTCAAACTTTTCCGCGAGTGGATCTCCGGGCTCAAGAGCGACCAGGTGTTCGTGCGCGAATGGCGGATGGACGACCTGGTCGCATCGCTCGATGGGCTGGGCAGCGGGCGTTCGATCGAGTCGGGCCGCAAGGCGTTTCGTGATACGGGATGCCTTGAATGCCACCGCGCCGAAGGGCAGGGGGAAGCGTCGGCCCCGATCTGACCGGCATCGGCCGCCGCCTGCGGGCGACAGAGATCCTGGAATCAATCCTCCTGCCTTCGAAGGTCGTGGCCGACGAATACGCGACCATACTGGTTGAAACAGCGTCCGGAGCGGCTCTGTCGGGCCGGATCGAGCGCGAAGACGATCAGGTGCTGATGCTGCGGCCGCCCTCAACAGATCAGAGCGTGGTCATCAACAAGAACGATATCGTCGCCCGCAAACGATCCGATCTCTCGAACATGCCACCCGGAATGGTCAACGTGATGCGGAGGGAGCAGGTGCTGGACCTGCTGGCGTATCTGCTCCAGAACCAGGGACCAAAGGAACCGGTGCATCCGTGATTTCGTCTGTCTCTCAATTGCGATCGGTCTTTCTCGCCGGTCTTCTGGCCGTGCTCACAATGGGCTCTCCGGGTCTGGCCGGTGAATCACCGACGCGCCGCGTGGCCGCGATCGTGACCGAGTATCGACACAATTCGCATGCGGATCTGTTCGTCAGCCGGCTGCTGCTGACCGACATGCTGGATGGCACCGGCCGCGATTCGCCGCTCAAGCTGGCTTCGCTCTACACCGACCAGCGGCCGCCGAATGATATCAGCCGGCTGCTGGCGGCCTCGCATCGATTCCCGATCAAGGCGACCATCGCCGATGCACTCACCTTGGGCAGCGATCGCCTGGCGGTGGACGGAATCCTGCTCATCGCCGAACACGGCGATTACCCGTTTTCGGCGACGGGGAATCATCAGTTTCCCAAGCGGCGGTTCTGGGAGGAGGTCTTGAAGGTCTTTCGCAAGTCCGGACGAGTGGTCCCGGTTTTCTCCGACAAGCATCTCTCGGACAACTGGACCGACGCCAAGTTCATCTATGATTCCGCACGCGAGCTGAAGATACCGCTCATGGCTGGTTCGTCGCTGCCGGTTACGTGGCGCTACCCGCCAGCCGATGTCACGCGCGGCGAACGAGTGAGTGAGATTGTCGCACTGACGTACCATACGACAGATTCATACGGCTTTCACGGCCTGGAGGCGGTGCAAGCGCTGGCGGAACAGCGCCGCGGCGGCGAAACGGGTGTTCGCTCGGTCCAGTGTTTGCTCGGTGATGCCGTGTGGAAGGCGATCGACGAGCGTCTGGTCGACCCGGAGCTGCTCTCTGCTGCACTGAAGCGCGACCCTCGCTATGAGAAGGGAGGGAAGATCGATCGCAAGGCCGTTCGCGAGCCCAAGCTGATGAAAATCGAATATGAAGACGGCCTGCGGGCGTTCTTGCTCGAGGTGAACGACCAGGTGGGCAACTGGACGGCCGCCTGGCGGTATGAGAAAGAGCGAAAGATCGAATCAACGCTGTTCTGGACCCAGGAGGAACGGCCCGGCGCGCACTTTACCGTGCAGCTCCACGCGATCGAGAACCCTGATGCTAACCAGAGCGGCACCGTGGCCGGTGGAGCGCACGCTGCTCACGAGCGGCGTACTGGATGCGCTCTTGCAGTCGCAGAGCAGGAGAGGAGAGCGAATCACAACGCCACATCTGCACATTTCGTATCAGCCGACGTGGCGCTGGCAGCAACCGCCCCCACCGCCGCCTGGCCGGCCGTGGAACGAGCAATAGCCGCGCGATCATCCGCTGGCCTCTACAAATCGACCTGGCCCAGGGTCAACCGAAGCCCCTCCTCAAAATCGACGATCGGCCGGTAGCTCAGCACCGATTGGATCCGCTCGAGGCTGGCCTGGGAATCGCGCACGTCTCCAGCACGGGCCGGCCGGAACTCGGGCTGGATGTCGGTGCCCTGGAATCGGTTGATGGCTGCCACAAGCTCGAGCAGGCTGATTCGCCGGCCGGTTCCCACGTTGTAGACGGCGCCTTCAAGCGGTTGTGAATGATCCATGGCCGCGAGGTTCGCCGCGACCACATTCGCGACATACGTGAAGTCTCGAGTCTGCGTGCCGTCGCCATAGATGATCGGCCGCTGGCCCTGTGCCATGCGCTGCGCAAAGACGGAGATCACACCGCTGTACGGGCTCGACGGATCCTGGCGGGGCCCGAAGATGTTGAAGTATCGCAAGCTCACGCCGTCGAGCCCCATCGTCCGGGCGTAGACTGCAACGTAGGCTTCGCCGGCGAGCTTGCCCGCAGCGTATGGACTGAGCGGTTGCGGCAGCATCTTTTCATGCTTGGGAAGCTCGGTCGTCTCTCCGTAGGCGCTGCTGGACGCGGCGAACACAAATCGCCGCACGCCCGCGAGCCGCGCGGCTTCGAGCAGGTTGAGAGTGGCCGTTGGGCCAGTCAGGTGTGAGAGCAGCGGTTCCTTGACCGATCGAGGCACGCTGGGAATCGCGGCTTCATGAAAGACGCACGCCACGCCTTCGACCGCCCGACGGCATAGCTCGAAATTCGCCAAGTCGCCTTCGACCCATTCGTACTTGCCTTCCAGATGGGCCAGATTGGAACGATGGCCGGTCACAAGGTTGTCGACCACGCGGACAGCGAAGCCGCGCTTAACGAGCGCCTCGACCAAATGTGAACCGATGAAGCCCGCTCCTCCTGTGACCAGCATTCGCTCGGAAGAACTCACAGCGATTTGCCTCTGGGACATGGGTGCGTCAGGACGGGATATTCTCAATTCGCGTCCGTGACTATCGCCGCGGCGCGACCGGACATTATCTCGATTCCTCCCGGTCATTTGAAGGGCGGATTCTGCGGGCGTCGGATACGGCTCGTGTTCGGAGCCACGACAGCCGCCTGTCCACAAGTTACAATGCGCCTGATTTCTTCCGCAGAGTTCGACCGGCTCGAGAATGGGAAAGGGAGATCGTTCGACGATGACCATCACGCGCGTCTCGAAGCGCCGGGCGAGCCCCAAATCGATCGAGCCCAGGCCAACGCTCCAAAATGGCGCCACCGTCGCCGACCTCCTCAGGCGGCTCGGCGGCGTCCCCGCGAGCCGCGTCCGGCTTGTTCCGACGCCCGGAACTGCCACCGAGAAGGATGTGATCAAAGTCCTGGATCGCGAAAACCGGCCGTGTGAGCTGGTCGAGGGGACGCTGGTGGAGAAGGCCATGGGTTTTGACAAGTCGGGGATCGCGGTCAACATCATCTTCTTCATCAGTTCGTTCGTACGCCGGCACAAGCTGGGGATCGTCACCGGCGAAGCCGGTACGATCCGGCTCTTCTCCGGGCTGGTCCGTATCCCCGATGTCGCCTTTATCTCCTGGGACCGCCTCCCTGGCCGCAAATGGCCCAAGGATCCGATCCCACATCTGGCGCCCGACCTCGTCGTCGAGGTGCTCAGCAAGAGCAACACCAAGTCCGAAATGGACCGCAAACTCAGAGAGTACTTCGCGGCCGGTGTGCGCTTGGTCTGGATCGTCGACCCCAAGAAGCGGACGGTCCGGGTGTGCACGGCGCTTGATCGGTCGATTCTTCTCGACGAGAACCAATCGCTCGATGGCGGCACCGTGTTGCGAGGGTTCGTCGTCCGCGTGCCCGATGTGTTCGCCAAAAACGAGCCGTGAGAGCGGGTGCGCCGACGTCAAAGCGGACGGCACACGGAGTGTGCCTGCGACAACAATACTCGGTCTCGCGCTCTGGTCGTGAAGCTTGCGGGTGGGGCCAGGCCAGGCTGGCTTCACCACCCGCGCGAGAAAGCGAATTCCGCTCTCGTTCAATTCATTTCCCGACCTTGCCGTTCCAGACCGCCAGCACATCGTCGCTTCCCCGGCGGGGAATGCCGTTCTCGCTCATGAGCGACTCGGTCGCGTCGAGCATCGCCTTGCGGCGGAAGACCAGCGTCTCGCTGTAGTCCTCGGCGAACCGGAAGGTGAGGTATTCGTCCTTGCTTGACCGGATCAGCTCGACCAGGTGCGCGAGGTTCTTGACCTTGGTCCCGTTTACCTCGCTCAGGACCTGTCCGAATGGGTCTGCGTAGCCCTTGGTCATCCGGGTCCGAAGCAGCGGTGCCGTGACCACGACGAGCTCTTCGCCCGGGAAGTGCGCCCGGTCGGAGCGCCGGGTCGACAGCGGGCTGTTGCGACCGCCGAGACCAGGGTTGTACTGGAAGTAGTAACGGACCGCGTTGGAGACCACCGGCGAGAAGACCAGCGGGCCGCAAACGAAGTAAGACGGGTAGCGCGCCGTCATAGCCGCGGAGCAACTGGTCAGGCTCGCGACTGACCGGCAGGGCCACCTCGATCGTCTTGCCGGCACGCAGCACGGTCACCGGCACCGTCCCATTGCGGACGAGCTTCGGGACCTGCGACATGAACGAAAGTCGGAAGATTGTCCTCCGCCTGGATCATCCCCTCGTTGTCGATCTCGTGCGTGCCGATTCGCGTCAGGATGTCGAACTCCTTGAGCGGGTAAGACGGATCGCGGTGCTTCGGCTCGCGGACCATCAGCCCGTGCACGTCCTTCGCCAGCGCCGAGCTTGCCGCGCAGCGCCTCGTTTTCCATCGTCTGCAACTGGTCGAAGATGTAAGGCTTGCCCTCGTAACGACCGTCGGCGACATCGGTCAGAAAGTCGTCGATCTCCTGGTTGGGGATGATGTAACCGATGTTCTCGGCATGGCCCGAGATCACACCGATCATCTTGCCGTCGATCACGGCTGGCCCACCGCTGTTGCCGGGTTGATCGCGGCGTCGACCTGGATTCGCAAGCCCGCCGCGCCGGTCTCGTAGAAGTCGTACTCGATGCGCGCCACCGTTCCCTGGGTGGTCGAGAGGCTGGTGCCGCCGACCGGAAAGCCCTGAACCGCGACCCGCGACGTGATCTCGGGAAGCTTCGACGCGCGGACGATCGGGGGCCGCTTGGCGAAGAACGTCTCGTCGTCGAGTGTCAGCACGGCCAGGTCGATACCCGGCCCGATCGCGGCCACTTTGGCCTCGACCCGGTCGCCCCCTCGGCCGCCTTGAACGAAGACCTCATCCGCGTAGAGGACCAGATGGGCGTTGGTGAGGATCCGTTTTCCGCTCGATGACCACGCCGCTGCCCATCACCTCGACGGGATTCTGCTTGATCCACGGCCGCACCGGGTTGGGCAGCCGCATCTGGGTGAACACCTTGACGACCGAATCGGCCGAGCCGCCGGCGTGGGCCTGGGCGCCCAGTAACGGCACGGCAAGGGTCAATGTTGCCGTGAGCCATTGGACGATGCTTTTCATGATCGGTGTTTCCTCTCGTCGATCGGACCTTGAAAGTCACTCGTAGTCAGTACACGGACTTACGGAGAGTCAGAATCTTGCCAACATGATCTGAGAGACCCAGCGCTCAAGCGGCTGCGGGTTGAAGCGGCTGGGCATTGAGCGATGACTCGCCTGTTCCCGCAGCGCCAGAGGTCGATGCCGCCGGCCTCCGCGGTGCGTCGATGAGAAAGCGATCCTTTTTATCGGCCAGGGGGAAAATGTGAGCGATGGACGTGGGGAAGAGAACGATGTGCAAGAGAATCCCCAGGGCGGTGCCGAGCGTCCAGTACAAGACCGAGACCCTCGAAGGGTTGATAAAGACATAAGTGAAGAGTGCCGATGTGCTCGAGCCGGCGAGCATGAGCGTGAGCAGCCCGACCAGGCGTGTGGGCACGGCGTGCCGGACAACCGAGAGAAACACAAAGCCGGTGGTCAGTCCCCAGCCCAGCTCGAGAAATTGCACGCCCGGCAATTTCTCGAACTGGAGCTTTGGTTCCTGGATCTGGCCGAGCTGGCTCACGACGTAGACAACGAAGGTGAGCAGCCCGGCCCAGAAACCCGCCCAAGACGAAACGCGCAATTCGGCGGTCTTTGCCGAGCTGGCGATGATCCAGGCGAACGCGAAGATCGCGCACATGATGAGTGGGAGAATGACCCATTGCACAGTGGTGGCGATGAAGACGGCCATGGCGTGCCCTTTCTTGTACAGGATGCACCTTCCCAATTCATCTATCACCTTCTGTTACGCACGCCCGCTGGAAATCTTTCATCGATTTGGGATTGGCGTATGAAACGCCGGGAGACCTCCGGTCGCGGCCCCGGCGGGGTCAGGAGACCCGCGCCGAACGAGGAGGTCCCTTCGCGGAGCGAAGGGCGACATTGGACGGGGTTGCAGACCTGCGGCCAACCGGGAGATCCCTTCGCGGAGCGAAGGGCGACATTGGGCGGGGTTGCAGACCTGCGCCGAACAGCGAATGGGAAAAGATCCGTGCGGGTGTCCGCGGTGCTCTCCGTCAGAATCGCGATTCGATGCGTCGTTTACTTCTCTTGTTGATGGGAACTCGCCTTTTCCTTGCCCCCCTCGTTCGGAAAGACCACGGCCTGCCAGAAGTCGCCCAGCGGCTGGACCTTGTCGCTCAATAGCTTGCGGATGCGCAGCACGGGGTCATCGCTCTTGCGGGTCTTCGGGCTGGGCGACGCGCGGTCTTGCTTGTCGAGCGTGATCTCGCGGCCGTTCTCAAGCCAGACGGCCTCTTTGATCAGGACCGAGCTGGACACCTGGGCGTCGGCGAAGAGCCTCGCGAGCTTCTCCTCGTCCCGCCGCGGCAATGGGCTTTTTTCGCGGATGAGCAGGAGCAGCGTCTCGTTTCCCGGGCTTCCGGTCGGGATCGTCCACGCCTTGTCAGCCTGGTCCGGAAGGTCGAGGCGATCTCTCTTCTCCTCCCGCTCGGGCCTTTTGTCCCAGTGGCCGGGCATCCATGGGTACATCGGGGAGACCTTGGCGTCGGAGCCGACCCAGAAAAGATACACGTAGGCGCGGCGGTTTAGCCGCGCTTCGATGTGGAAACAGTCGCCCGCCTTGACAGGGAGCACGTTGGGCTGGTCGAGCCGAAGATTGCGGCGGCCCACGTCGGCCGGGTCGCCGATTCGGAGATGGAGAACGGCTTTCAGCGGCTCGGGGTCGGCTTGCTTTGGTGCCGGTGCCTGCGTTTCGCCAGCCCCGCACGCGGCGGTCACCAGGACCGGGATAAATGCCAACTTCCAACGCAGTCCACGGAGTTCACGGAGTTCACGTCGATTTGTCATGCGATTCCTCACTTGCCCCATCCCGAGAGAACGAAGGCAGCCCAATGATTGACTGGGGCGCGGTTTTTCGGCTCTTGGTCGTGGCCGGCCCCGGGGACCGGCTCGGGGCGGTGGACGAGCTTGTCGAAGTCGGGCGTGCCACGGAGCTTGGCGAGCTGGCCCGCCAGACCGGGATTGCGGTAAATCGCGAGTTGGGCGGTCCGCAGCGCCTCGATCGGCGGCTTGTGCTCCCGCCAGAGCTGGTCGTAGAAGATCGCCATCAGAGCGGCTGTTGCTTGGTCGTCGACCTGCCAGAGACTGGCGACGACGTTGTGGGCACCGGCCAGGTGGAAGGCGCGCTGGAGGCCGAAGACCCCCTCGCCGCCGCCGACTAATCCCAGGCCGGTCTCGCAGGCGGAAAGGACGACTAGCTCGAGGTCTTGCAAGGGAAGTCCGGCGATCGCCTCGGCGGTAAGGATGCCCATGTCATCATGCGGTGAGTTGTCCGCATCGGCGCTCGGCCGATTGCCGCCGGCCAGGACCAGGCCCGAAAGGACGAGCGGATTGCGCATGCCGACGCCGACATTTTCGTTGCCGACGAAGCCGAAGAGCTTGGGATCCGGCCGCAGGACCGAGGGGATGTTCGGATCTGCGAAAAAGCCGTGCGTGGCGATGTGTGCCCAGCGGGCGCGGGGCAGCTCGCGGACGAGCTGCGCGGTGCCGGCCTCGGCTCCCTCGAGGCGAAACACAGTGCGAGGGTCGGCGAGCCGCGTCACGGCGTTCAGCTCGTTGAGCGTGCCGGGTAGCTGCTTCCAGCCGTCGCCGCGGCCGCGGCCGGTCTCAGGCTGGCGCAGGGCTAATACTTCGGGTTTGGTCTTCTCGTCCTCGACGGGCTTGGGGGCCTGGTCGTAGGCGACGCCACCAACAGCCAGAAGAATACCCCGGGCGTTGGCCGGGCGCGCCGGCGCCGTGAGCCGGTCGAGGAGGAACGGGGCGTGGGGCACGGTGGTTAAAGTGTACTGCTCCAGGAGCACGGTGCCCGGCTTGTCGCCCGGCAGCGCGGCCCAAGGGACCGCGGTCAACCAGCCATCGAGAGCGAGAACCACGGTCGTCGTCTCGGGCGCGAACCGCCGCGCAAAGGGTTCCCAGACCAGGCGGCGGAGCACCGCGGCAGCAGGACTCGCCCGCCGCCCCTTGATGGCCTCGCGCCAGGTTTCAACCGCCTCATCGATCGGCGCGGCTGGACCCAGATCCACCGCGCGCACCGGCCGGCGCTTGGCCAGCACGAAGCCGATGTAGCTGGGTGTCGCGCGCCACCCCTTCTCCCCTTTGATCTGCGGGTCCTGTTCGGAGCGTGTGTAGCTTGTGATATCGAGGATGACCATGTGCTCTGGGAGCGCTTCCACGAGCCTGGTATAGCGGCTACGCTCCATGTCCTGATGACGGGCGAACTCGCGAATCGTCGCAGCCAATTGGCGCTCGATTCGCTCTTTATCTGCCGTGAGATGCTGAAGCCGTGCGAGCCGCTCAGGGTGGTCGCGGCCGTCCGCCGTCGCCAACAGCAACCGGGCGAGCTCATCGCGGATTTCGCGCCAGGTCTCGATGTCGCGAGCGGCGCCAGGGGCGACAGCAGCCTGGCGAAATAGCTCGGCCTGGCGGCGCTGCAGCATGCGAGCGACGGCTGCCTTGCCGCGCCAGAGCCGGTCATACAATGCCTCGTCACTCCCGGGCACATGGAGGCAGACCGAGATGAAACCGTCTCGGGTTAATGCGAGCTGGGCCATGTGATTCAGCGCCTCGGCCTCGGAGGTTGCGGCCAGCAGGATCTCGGCCAGACGCTGCTGCATGTCCACGCATTGCTGTAGAAAAGGCCTGGCCTCGCCGTAGACCCCTTGGCTGTACAGTACCGATCCAACGTTGCTGAGACTGGTGGCCAGGTCGTCGTGCCCCTGCGGATAAAGCTCCTTGGGGTAGAGGCCCTGATTCATCGCTAGCACCCGCTCGAAGTACCCTCGCGCTTCGCGATAGTTCCCCTCGGCATAAAGCAATTCGCCCAGTTTGTTCAGGCTTGGGGAGAGGGCGGGATGCCCGCGCGGGTATTGCTCCTTGGGGTAGAGGGTCTGATACATCGCCAGGGCCCGCTGGAAATAGCCTCTCGCTTCGCCGTCGGCACCTTGGACCTGGAGCAGGACGCCCATGTTGATCAGGCTCGCGGCCAAGTCCGGATGTCCGTGCGGATACCGCTCCTTGGGGTAGATGGCCTGGTAGATCGCTAGCGCCCGCTCGCTATACTCCTGTGCTTCGGCATGGGTCCCTTGGGTCTTGAGCACGGTGGCCATGTTGCGCAGGCTTCGGGCGAGCTCGGGGTGTCCGTGCGGATACTGCTCCTCGGGGTAGAGGGTCGAGTACATCGCCAGCGACCGCTCGAAATACCCCTGCGCCTCAGCGTGCGCTCCCTGGGCGTCAACCAGGAAGCCCAGAGAGGTCAGGCTTTCGGCCAGGCGGGGGTGACCGTGCGGATACCGCTGCTCGGGGTAGAGGGCCTGGTACATCGAAAACGCCCGCTCGCAATAGCCCCGCGCCCCGCCGTAGGACCCTTGCGCCTGGAGCACTGCGCCCAGGTTGTCCAGGCATTGAGCCACGTCGGGGTTTCCGCGGGGATACCTCTCTTTGGGATAGACGGCCTGGTACATCGCCAGCGCCCGCTCGAAATAGCCGCGCGCTTCGACGTAGGCCCCCTGGTGCTGGAGCACGACGCCCAGGAGGGTCAGACTTTTGGCCAGTTCGGGGTGTCCTTGCGGAAAATGCTCTTTGGGGTAGAGTGCCTGGCACATCGCCAGCGCCCGCTCGACATACCCGCGTGATTCGCTGTACGCTCCCTGGTGCCCGAGCAGCGCGCCCAGGTTGTTCAAGCTGGTGGCCAGACCAGGGTGGCCCTGCGGAAAATGCTCCTTGGGGTAGAGGGCCTCCTTCATTGCCAACGCCCGTTCGTAATAACCCCGTGCCTCGACGTAGGCGCCGTCGGCCCAAAGCGCGGCGCCCAGGTTGTTCAGGCTTCTGGCAAGGTCGGGGTCGCCATGCGGACACATCTCTTTCGGGTAAAGGGCCTGGTTCATCGCGAGTGCCCGCTCGAAATACTCCCGCGCCTCGGCGTAGGCCCCCTGGTCTTGGAGTAGGCTGCCCATCTCGTTCAGGCAGCCGGCCCGGGCGGCGTGACCAGCCGGATACTCGCTCTTGGGATATAGCCGTTCGCAGATCTGCACGGCCTGCTTCGTCTTCTCCAGGGCGAAAACGATCTCCCCGCGCTGACGGAGTTGGGATGCGGACTCGAGCAATTCGATCGCCTCATGCTTCAACTCCTCGCGTTTCTCCGGCGTCAGCCGCTCCGAAGAATCTGCGAGGCGGGCTGCTGGTGAAATCAAGCCGATGAAGAATGGTGCGACCGCGGCTACCAACAATACGACCCCGGGGGCCGCCAGTACCGTCGTAAGCACCAGCTTGCAGACTTTCCAGTGGCGGTCGCGTCGATTCATCATTTGCCTCCTCATTTCCCCCACCCCGAGAGCACAAACGCGGCCCATTTCTCGATCGGGGCGTGTTGTTGCGTCCCGGCTGGCTGGCCATTGGTAGTGACGGGCTCCGGGCGCTGGACGTATTTGTCGAAGTCGGGCGTACCGCGGAGCTTGGCGAGCTGGCCGATACACTCAGGATGGTGGTAAAGCCTCAACTGGGCAGTCCGCAGCGCCTCGATCGGCGGCTTGTGCTCGCGCCAGAGCTGGTCGTAGAAGATTGCCATCAGAGCGGCCGTTGCTTGGTCGTCGACCTGCCAGAGACTGGCGACGACGTTGTGGGCGCCGGCCAGGTGGAAGGCACGCTGGAGGCCGAAGACGCCCTCGCCGCCGCCGACCAAGCCCAGGCCGGTTTCGCAGGCCGAGAGGACGACGAGCTCCAGGTCTTGCAAGGGGAGGCCGGCGATCGCCTCGGCGGTGAGAATGCCCAGGTCGTCATGCGTTGTGGGGTCGACTGCGGTGCTGGGAAGATTGGCGCCGGCCAGGACCAGACCCGAGAGGACCAGCGGATTGCGCAGGCCTGCGCCGACGCTTTCGGTGCCGATGAAAGAGAAGTGCTGGGGATCAGGCCGCAGGACCGAGGGGATGCTGGGATTGGCGAAGAAGCCGTGGGTGGCGATGTGTGCCCAGCGGGCGCGGGGCAGATCGCGGAGGAGCTGACCGGTGCCGGCGCCGGCGCCCTCAAGGCGGATCACAGTGCGTGTGCCAGCGAGCCGCGCGACGGCGTTTAGCTCGGCGAGCGTGCCGGGCAGCTCCTTCCAGCCGTCGTCCCGGCCGCGGGCGGTCTCGGGCTGGCGCGACGCCAGCACCTCGATCTTGATCTTCTCGTCCCCGACGGGCTTGGGAGGCTGGTCGTAAGCTACGCCACCGACAGCAAGGAGGGTGCCGGGGTGGTCAGTCGGGGGTACCGGTGTGGTGAGCCGGTCGAGTAGGAACGGGGCATGGGGCACGGTGGCCAAGGCGTACTGCTCCAGGAGGACACTGTCGGGGTTGTCTCCCGGCAGCGCGGCCCAGGGGACTGAGTTCAAGAGGCCGTCGAGAGCGAGAACCACGGTCGTCGTGGCGGGCGCGAACTGCCGCGCAAGGGGCTCCCACACCAAGCGGCGGAGCGTCTTGCCGGAAGGACTGATTTGGCGCTTTTTGATAGCTTCCCGCCACGTCTTAACCGCCTCGTCGATCGGTGTGGCCGGGCCCAGATCCACCGCGCGCACCGGCCGGCCCTTGGCGAGAACGTAGCCGATGTAGCTCTGTGTCAGGCTCCATCCTTTATCACCGTCGATCGGCGGTGCCCGCTCGATGCGTATGTACTTCACGAGGTCGAGAACGACCGTGTGATCAGCGAGCATCTCGACAAGCTTGTTATGCGGTCCAACTTCCAGGGCCTGACGACGAAGGAAGTCGGGAATCGCCTCGGCGAGTCTCCGTTCGATGCGGTCCTTTTCTGTGGTGAGCTGCTGGAGCCTGGTGAGCCGCTCAGGGTGATCGCGGCCGTCGGCGGTGGCCATTAGCATCCGGGCGAGTTGGCTGCGGACGTCACGCCAGGTGTTGACGACCCGACGGATGGCGGGGTCGGCGGCAGCCTGGCGAGACAGCTCAGCTCGGCGGCGCCGGAGCATCCGAGCGACGGCCGCCTTGCCGTCCCAGACGCGGGCGTAGCTTGCTTCGTCGCTGTCGGGCACGTGGAGGCAGACGGAAATAACAGCGTCTCGGTCCAATGGGAGCTGGGCAAGGTAGTTCAGCGCCTCGGCCTCTGACGTGGCGGCCACCAGGACGTCGGCCAGGCCCTGCTGCATGTCTGCTCCTTGCTGGACGAGGGGCATGGCCTCGCCGTAGCGGCCCTGGGCATAAAGCCAGCCGCCGAGGTTACTCAGGCTGGTGGCCAGTTCCCGGTGTCCCCTCGGATAGCGCTTCTTGGGATAGAGGCTTTGACGGATCGCCAACGCCCGTTCGAGATAGGCCCGCGCTTTGGCGTAATCCCCCTGGTCCTCGAGAAGCTGGCCCAGGTTGTTCAGGCTCGAGGCCACGTCGGGGTGACCCTGCGGATAACGCTCCTTGGGGTACAGGGCTTCGTTCATCGCCAGCGCCTGTTCGTAATACCCCCGCGCCTTCCCGTCGGCTCCCTGTAGATCGAGTAGTGCGCCTATGCGGCTCAGGCTGCTAGCCAGGTCGGCGTGACCCTGCGGGAACCGCTCTTTCGGGTAACGCACCTGGTATATTGCCAGCGCCCGCTCATAATAGTCCCTCGCCTGTTCGTAGGCACCCTGGGCCTGGAGCAACCCGCCCATGTTATTCAGGCCGATGGCCAAGTGGGATTGTCCTTGCGGATACTGCTGCTTCGCGTAGAGGGCGTGGGTCATTGCCAGCGCCCGCTCGTAATACCCCCGCGCCCCGGCGTAGGCACCCTGGTCCTTGAGCAGTTGGCCCAGGTTGTTCAGGCTGGCGGCCAAGTCAGGGTGACCGTCCGGATAGTGCTCCTTGGGGTAGAGCGACTGGTTCATCGACAGCGCCCGCTCGTAATAGCCCCGCGCCTCGCGGTAGGCCCCCTGGAGGATTAACGCAGAGCCCAGGGTGTTCAGGCTGTTGGCCAGGTCCGGGTGACCCTGCGGATGACGCTCTCGGGGGTAGAGGCTTTGGCGCATCGTCAGCGCTCGCTCGAGATAGGCCTGCGCTTCGGCGTAGGCACCTTGGTCCTCGAGCACGTAGCCCAGGCCGTACAGACTGGTGGCCAGGTCGGGGTGACCGTCCGGATACTGCTCCTTGGGGTACAGGGACTGGTTCATCGACAGCGCTCGCTCATAATATCCCCGCGCCTCGGCGTAAGCACCCTGGTCGACGAGCAGGTGGCCCAGGTTGTGCAGGCTCGTGGCCAGATCGGGGTGACCCTGTGGATAACGCTCCTTGGGGTAGAGGGACTGGTTCATCGACAGCGCTCGCTCATAATAATCCCGCGCCTCGGCGTGGGCCTCTTGGTCTTCGAGCACGTGGCCTAGATTGTGAAGGCTTGAGGCGAGGTCGGGGTGACCGTGTGGATAACGCTCCTTGGGGTAGAGGGATTGACGCATCGCTAGCGCCCGCTAGAGAAAGGCCCGCGCTTCCGCGAAGGCCCCCTGGTCCTCGAGCAGGTCGCCCAGGTTGTTCAGGCTGTTGGCCAGGTCGGGGTGACCGTCCGGATACCGCTCCTTGGGGTAAAGGGCCTGACACATCGCCAGCCCCCGGTCATAAAAGCCCCGCGCCTCGACGTAGGATCCCTGATCTTGGAGCATCGAGCCCAGATTGTTCGGGCTTGCGGCCAAGTGTGGGTCACCGCCTGGATATTCGCTTTTTGGGTAAAGCCGTTCGCAGAGCTGAAGCGCTTCCTTCATCTTCTCCAGGGCGCGAGCGATCTCACCTTCCTGATAGAGTTGGAACCCGGCATTGTTTAATTCGATCGCGCGTTGCTTCAGATCCTTGCGCTGCTCGAGCGTCAGCCGCTGGGCGGGCTGCGCGGCGCTGGCCGTCGATGAGACTAAGCCTGCCAGGAATAAGGTCAGCGCGGCCGCAGCCAGCAGAACTGGTCGGAGTGAATTCTGTTCTGAAGCGGAATCGCGCATGGGGATAATCCTCACTTGGAGATGACGGCAGACAGGATGCAAGACGCCTTCCGAAGCGGTCTAAGAACCCCCCTGATTGGGAAACAACACGGCCTGGCTGTAACTTCCCAGCGGTTTCACCTTCTCGTTCAAGAGCGCCCGGATCCGCAGCACCGGATCGTCGCTCTTCCGGGTCTTGGGGCTGGGGATGCCGCGGCTCAAGTCGTCTTCGCCGGCGCGGTTTCTCCTGGTACCAGAGCTCCGCTCGAAAACCACCTCTTCGCCATCTTCGATCCAGATGGCCTTGGTCAGATCGTCGGGCAAGGGAACGGGCGTTCCCGACAGAGCCTGGGCCAGCTTGACCTCGTCTTCCTGCGGTAGCGGCGAGTCTTCGCGAGCCAGAAGGACGAGCGTCTCCAGGCCCGGCGGCGAAACCGGCATTTCCAGAACGTCGTCGAAGATCCCCGGCAATTCGGCGCCCGACACCTTGTGTTCCTCGGCCGGCCGCTGCGACCAGTCGTTCTCCTTCCAGGGATACAGGGGAGCCACCTTCCCCTCCGAGCCGACCCAGAAGAGATAGAGGTAGGCAGGACGGTCGAGCCGGGCCTCGATCCGAAACTCGTCCGCGGCGCGCAACGGCACGGCCCGGGGATCCTGGAGCCGGAGCCTGCGCCGGGTTCCATCCTTCGATTTGACGACCAGAAGATTGATCCGGCCTTTCAGCGGCTGCGTCGGGGCGGGGATCGGCCGGCGATCTGCAGCGGGCGCGACCTGAGACCCGCCAAGCGGCGGCGTTGCCGTTTCCTTCACCGGCCGGGGGCCGAAGATGTAGAGCAAGAGCCCGAGCAGCGCAACGCCGCAAACGCCAGCCGCCGTGGCCAGGACCTTCGGCCATGCGAGATAGCGCTTGAGCGCACGCTGCATGGCGTCAGCCGTTTCGTACCGGCCGGCCGGCTCGGCGGTCATGGCCTTCAGGCAGATTCGCTCGAGGGGGCGCGGGACCTTGGCGACACGCAGGGCTGCTGGCTCGAAATCGCAGCGGCGGGCGCGGGCCCACACTTCTTCGTGGGTTTGGCCCTGGAACGGCGCTGAACCGGTGAGGAGGAAGTAGAGCACGCCGCCGAGCGCGAAGATGTCGCTGCGGGGTCCAATCCGATCGAGCTCCAGCCGCGCCTGCTCGGGAGCCATGAACGCGACCGTCCCACCCACGGACGAATCGACGCGATCGGACCACGCGTGCCGCAGCCTTGCCATGCCGAAGTCGATCAGCCGCGGCTCGCCTAGCTTGTCGATCAGGATGTTCTTGGGCTTGATGTCGCAGTGGGTGATCCCATGCTGATGCGCCACGGCCATCACTTCCGCCAGCTTCGCGGCCAGCGCGGCCGCACGGCGATGGCTTACCGGCTCGTCGCGTGCAAAATCCTCCAGATTGCGGCCGTGCACGTACTCCATCACCAGGAACGGGCGATTATCGTGGAAATCGAGGTCGTAGATCCGCACCAGGTTGGGATGCTGCAAATCGATCAGCAGCCGGCCTTCGTCGATCAGGCCGACTAAGGTTGTCGGGACCAACCTGGCGGCGACTCAGCTTCAGCACCAGGTCGTTGCCCAGCTTGATGTGGACGACGCGGTAGACATCCGCCTCGCCGCCGGAACCGAGCTGGCCGACGACCTTGTACCGGCCGATCGCGTCAGGCATGGCATTCAGCCCCTCGGCAAGCTCGCGGGCCGCGGCGACCGCCTCCGGACCGGGGGCCCCGGCCGGATCGAGCGGAATCCACTCCTTGGTCGTCGCCGGCGTCGGCCGCGTCGGCGTCGTGCTCCAGTGCGGGGTCGCGTTCGGTCGAGGGGGGCGTCGTCCCGCGTTCGTGGTTCTGCCGCAACATTGCCACCTCGGCCTGGAGCCGATTGAGGTTCGCCCGGCAGGCTGCGCATCCATCCACGTGCGCTGTGAGTGCGGCAGCCACGGGCTCGCCCATCGCCAGCACCAGGAGCTCAGTCTCGTCGGGGCAGGCCAGAGTCGCCATCATTGGTCAGGTCCTCGTCGAATTCTTGGCAGATTGCACGCACCTGATTCAGCACTCGGTGGGCATTCGCGTAAACGGTCGGTGGCTCATAACCCAGCTCCTTGGCGATCTCTGCACCAGGGCGATTTCGCAACAGCCGTTGCTCGAAACACGCCCACACCCGCGGCGACGTACGGCCGCGCACGGTTTCGAGCGCGTGAGCGAGGATTTTCGAGCGATGGAGCCGCACCCACTCTTCGGCCATCTTCAGGCTATCCGACGGGGTTGAGCGGAGCACGTTGACAACCCATCCGTCGACGGCCTTCTTGTGCGCGGCCCGCCGCCGGGCCTTGTCGATCAACGTGTTGTGTGCCACGGCGAAGAGCCAGCTCCGGAAGCGGTATTTTTCACGTTTGTAAGTCTGAATCTTGTCGAGCAGCTTGACGAAGATGTCCTGGACGACGTCGCTGGCGTCCGACTCGTTTAGGTGTTGCTTGCGCAGAAAGGCGAGCAACATGGGCCGGTACATGGCGTCGAACTCGCGCCATCGCTCGGGATCACGCTGGCAAACGCCGACGATCAGGGAAACTCGTGTGTCGGTGTCGGACATGAGCTTCTTTCCGTCGCGCATGCGCGGATGGTCGGAAAATCCCTTCGCGGAGCTAAGGGCGACAATACTTCCGTCGCGCAGCGCGGCTGATCAAGGGCCCGCAAGTCTTTTTCATTCCAGAGGATAAGCATCGGTCGACCGCTCATGCCAGTAAAATCAACATATCGCGGATCGGGCCGGGCCGGGATGGACCGGCGGTGCTGATCGCTTTTCCCTCTGTTACGCACGCGCCCCGAAAACCTTGCATCGAAAATCTGGAAAAGAAATCGGATGGAGACCTCCGCTCGGGGCACGGGCGGCGTGTGGAGACCCGCGCCCAACTTCTACTTATTTGGAAGGTGGGATGCGGGTGTCGTGCGCCTTGCCGCAGAGTGGAGGAGGATACGGCGATCTTGCATGGGGGACACGAGAGATATGCAAAGGCGAGCGCGAGCGTTACAGGCCTGTCGGAGCCGCTCGAGTTCGATTGGATTGGAGGGCGAACTCGCGACCTGGGGCTCACGCCGCCAGGCTGTACAATGTCGCCCCGTTGGGGCTTGGGATATGGCGGGCGTTTGGTCCCGACCTGGGGCTCACGCCACCAGGCTGTACGATGTCGCCCCGTTGGGGCTTGGGATATGGCGGGCGTTTGGTCCCGACCTGGGGCTCACGCCGCCAGGCTGTACGATGTCGCCCCGTTGGGGCTTGGGATATGGCGGGCGTTTGGTCCCGACCGGGGGCTCACGCCACCAGGCTGTACGATGTCGCCCCGTTGGGGCTTGGGATATGGCGGGCGTTTGGTCCCGACCGGGGGGTCACGCCGCCAGGTTGTACGATGTCGCCCCTTGGGGCTTGGGATATTCGAGCATCAACGGAACGATCGCTCCAATGTGGAAAATCGGAGCCGAAAAATGACGCAGATGACGCAGATGACGCAGGGCAGCATTTGTTATGCGCGTGGGACTCGGGGGGGAAGAACTGGCCGGTCATGACGGAGCGGTCGGGGGGGCCGGGCATCGGGCCGGTTCCGCGGGGATCGCAGTCGGGCGCGCGTTCGATGCCTCGCCCCGGGGGCAAGACGTCGAGCGATACGAGCGCAGCGTCAAAGAACGCGTCAAACTCAGAATCGCTACAATGCGGAGGTTTTGGGGCTGAAAAATGACGCAGATGACGCAGATGACGCAGGGCAGCATCTCTTATGCGCGCGGAGGTCACGGGAGTGGGGTTGCCCGTTCGCGGTGGAGCGATCGGGCGGATTGCCGGCGTCGGGCCATCGGTCGGAGATTAGAGCGTGTCTGCGAATTGCGGTCGCGCGCGGAAGGACCCTCACCCCGGCCCTCTCCCGGAGGGAGAGGGAGCGATCAGTCGTGGCGTCGGGCTCCCCTGCTGGCGCATAACGCCGACGTTCGCGCATCACTGGCGGAGATGCATGGGAGCGCGGGCCGACCCGACGAGCCGATCAGTGACCAGTCAGGGGCTGCCTCTTCAGGCGGCGGGAATATCGACGATGTCAGTCGCTCTGACCATCGAGAAGTCGCTCCGCCATCAGAAGAGCATGAAGGCTCCCCATGAAGCCGCCCAGCACTCGATCGCGAGCTCGATCCGCTCGAGCAAGCATCCGGCGCCTGTCTGCCCGGGCCGTTCTTACGTGAGACACATGCGCGCTATCGACCATGGCCATGGGATGGGCGCTTGGCGATGAGACGGCAGCAACGGCCGGGCCTGCTGATGATCCGTTGTCCGCGAGAGCAGCGAGCACGGCGGCCGCCGGGGCCGGGCTCACGTACACAACGATGCTCCCGGTGATCGACGGGTTGGACATGTCGAAAACGGTGATCGTCTGTTGACCGACCGTCTTCATCGTGACACCGTTTCCAAATGTGTGAATACCGGCGTCGCCAGTGGTGAAGGTGTAGTTGGCGGGCAGCACCGCCCCGCGGTCGGTGCTGCTGAAATGGACGGTCCCGCGATATCCGGTTGCGACGTTTCCATAGGGGTCGTACGCCGTCACGGTCGCGCTGAACGGCTTACGCGCGGTGTCGAGCGTCGGAGCGACGATACTCAGCGAAGTGGCTGCGGCGGGGCTCACCGTGATCTGATTCGACTGCGCCTTGACCAGACCGGATGCGGTGAACAGCAGGATGATCGACTCGGCCTTGTCATCCGTGAGGTTGGTGAAGGTGGCGATGCCGCCCGACGCAGTGACCGTCGTTGTTCCCAGAAGCGGGCCGGTGCCGGTGCGCAACGAGACCGTCACCTGGGTTGTGTTGTCGCCGACAACGAGATCGCCCGCCTGGTCTTCGACGTAGATCACCGGCTGTGGCGAAAATGCCTGACCGGCCGTGGCGCTCGAGGAGGGCTGCGTCTGCAGCACCAGTTGATAGGGGACTTGTTGGTTCACGACGATTGCGTTCGAGACGGCTTGCGCCAGCTCGGGATTGCTGGTAAACCGTAGCGTGATGGTCTCAACAGTCGGATCGGCAAGGTTTGTGAACGTGGCTACGCCACCGGAGACTGTCACCGTCGTGGTACCGAGCAGAGGACCCGAGCCGGTATTGAGAGAGGCCGTCACCTGCGTGTTATTGTCGCCGGTTTCGAGATTGCCGTACTGGTCCTCGACGTAAACTACCGGTTGCGGGCTGAACGGCACATTGATCGTCGTCGTGGCCCCAGGCTGCGTATGAATGCCCAACTGGCTCGCCGCCGCGGGGCTGACCACGATGCTGCTGGACGTTGCGGCGGTGAGCGAAGGAACACTGATGAACCGGAGAGACATGGTCTCGGCCTTGTTGTCCGATAGATCCGTGAACGTGGCGATACCGCCGGAGACCGTCACGGTGGTGGTTCCGTGCAGGGGACCAGAGCCAAGCGGCGACGATGTGGCCGTCACCTGGGTCGCGTTGTCGTTTGTCTCCAGATTGCCAAACTGGTCTTCGACGTAGACCACCGGCTGGGTAGCAAAAGCCACGCCCGCCGTCGCCGTCGGTGAGGGCTGTGTGCTGACCGCCAACTGACTGGCCGCTCCGGGGCTGACCACGATGTTGCTCGAGTTGAGTACGGTGAGCGCGGGAGTGCTCGTGAAGTGCAGCCATATGGTCTCGGCGGTGTCTTCCGCGAGATTCGTGAATGTGGCGATGCCCGCCGCGGCCGTGACCGTGGTCGTCCCTAGCAGCGGACCGGAGCCCTGCGGCAATGCAGAGGCCGTCACATGCGTGCTATTGTCGCCGGTTTCGATATTCCCGTACTGGTCCTCGATGTCGATAACCGGCTGGGTGCTGAAGGGCACGCCCGCCGTTGCGGTCGGCGAGGGCTGGGTGTTCAATATCAACTGGGTTGCCGCCGCGGGACTGACCACGATGTTGTTGGATGTGGCTGCGATCAGGGCCGGAACGCTCGTGAACTGGAGCGAAATCGTCTCGGCCTTGTTGTCCGACAGGTTGGTGAATGTGGCGATACCGCCGGAGACCGTCACGGTGGTGGTTCCTTGCAGAGGACCGGTGCCCGTGTTAAGCGCGGCGGTCACCTGGGTCGCGTTGTCGCCGGTCTCCAGGTTGCCATACTGGTCTTCGACCCAGATGACCGGCTGCGGGCTGAAGGCCACGCCGGCCGTCGCCGTCGGTGCTGGCTGTGTGCTTACCGCCAACTGGCTCGCCGCCGCGGGGCTCACCACGACGTTGTTGGAATTCGCCACGGCAAGCGATGGGAAACTCGTGAAGTGCAGCGAGATGGTCCCGGCCTTGTTTTCCGCCAGATTCGTGAACGTGACGATGCCACCCGACGCTGTTACCGTTGTCGTTCCTTGCAATGGACCGGAGCCAAGGGGTAACGCCGCGGCCGTGACCTGGGTCGTGTTGTCGCCGGTCTCGATGTTGCCGTACTGGTCCTCGATGTAGACGACCGGCTGTGTCGCGAAGGCGACGCCGGCTGTCGCCGCGGCGGATGGCTGCGTGATCAGAACCAACTGCGTGGCGGCCGCAGGACTGACGACGATGTTGCTCGATGTCGGGGCAGTCAGGGCAGGAACGCTGGTGAAGGTTAGCGAAATCGTTTCCGCCGTGTCGTCGGAAAGGTTCGTGAACGTGGCGACGCCGCCGGAGACGGTGAGAACGGTGGTTCCGAGCAATGGTCCGGAGCCGGTGTTCAAAGCGGCTGTCACCTGCGTCGTGTTGTCGCCCGTCTCGACGTTGCCGTACTGGTCTTCGACCCAGATCACCGGCTGCGTGCTGAACGGCACGCCTGCTGTTGCCGTCGCTGAAGGCTCGGTGACGAGCGCCAACTGCGTGGCTGCGGCCGGGCTGATGACGATTGTGCTTGAAGTCGCGACGGCGAGCGAAGGGACGCTCGAAAACTGAAGCGTGATGGTCTCGGCCCGGTCGTCCGCAAGATTGGTGAATGTCGCGATGCCGCCGGAAACGGTCTCCGTGGTGGTTCCTTGCAGCGGACCGGAGCCATTCGGCAAGGCGGTGGCCGTCACCTGGGTCGCGTTGTCGCCAGTCTCGAGGTTGCCGTACTGGTCTTCGACGTAGACGACGGGCTGCGTGCCGAAAGCGACGCCCGCCGTCGCCGTGGAGGAAGGTTCGGTGATCAGCGCCAACTGACTGGCGGCCGCGGGGCTGATCACGATGTTGTTCGATGTCGCCACGGCCAGGGCCGGGACGCTGGTGAACTGGAGCGAAATCGTTTCGGCCTTGTCATCCGCGAGATTGGTGAATGTCGCGATGCCACTGGAGGCCGTCTCGATCGTCGTTCCTTGCAGTGGCCCGGAGCCGGTGTTGAGCGCGGCAGTGACCTCTGTCGTGTTGTCGCCGGTCTCGACGTTGCCGTACTGGTCTTCGATGTAGACGACCGGCTGGGTCGCGAACGTGGCGCCGGCTGTCGCCGTGGCGGATGGCTGCGTGCTCAAAACCAGTTGCGTGGCGGCCGCCGGACTGACGACGATGTTGTTCGACGTCGCGGCGGTCAGGGCAGGAACGCTGGTGAACTGGAGCGAAATCGTCTCGGCCTGGTTGTCGGAAAGGTTGGTGAATGTGGCGATGCCGCCGGAGACCATCACCGTCGTGGTGCCTTGCAGCGGACCACTGCCCAGGTCCAGCGCCGCGGTCACCTCAGTTGTGTTGTCGCTGGTCTCGAGGTTGCCATACTGGTCTTCAATGTAGACGACCGGCTGCGTGCTGAAGGCGACGCCTGCCGTCGCTGCCGGCGAGGGCTGCGTGTTGATGGCGAGCTGACTGGCGGCTGCCGGGCTGACCACGATGTTATTGGAATTCGTCACGGCGAGCGCTGGAGAGCTCGTGAACTGCAGGGAGATCGTCCCGGCCTCATCTTCCGTGAGATTGGTGAAGGTCACGATGCCGGCCGAGGCCGTCACCGTAGTCGTTCCTTGGAGCGGGCCGGAGCCGAGAGGCAGCGCCGAGGCCGTGACTTGTGTCGCGTTGTCGCCGGTCTCGATGTTGCCGTACTGGTCCTCGATGTAGACGACGGGCTGCGTCGCGAAGGCGACGCCGGCTGTCGCCGCGGCGGATGGCTGCGTGATCAGAACCAACTGCGTGGCGGCTGCGGGACTGACGACGATGTTGCTCGATGTCGGGGCAGTCAGGGCAGGAACGCTGGTGAAGGTTAGCGAAATCGTTTCCGCCGTGTCGTCGGCGAGGTTGGTGAACGTGGCGACGCCGCCGGAGACGGTGAGAACGGTGGTTCCGAGCAATGGTCCGGAGCCGGTGTTCAAAGCGGCTGTCACCTGCGTCGTGTTGTCGCCCGTCTCGACGTTGCCGTACTGGTCTTCGACCCAGATCACCGGCTGCGTGCTGAACGGCACGCCTGCTGTTGCCGTCGCTGAGGGCTCGGTGACAAGCGCCAACTGCGTCGCTGCGGCCGGGCTGATGACGATGTCATTTGACGTCGCAGGAGTGAGGTCCGGGACGCTCGAAAAACTGAGGGAGATGGTTTCGGCCGTATTGTCCTGAAGATTCGTGAACGTCGCGATGCCGCCAGAAACCGTGACCGTCGTCGTCCCCAGCAGCGGACCGGAGCCGAGCGGCAGCGACGTAACCGTAACCTGGGTCGCGTTGTCGCCGGTCTCGAGGTTGCCGTACGGGTCTTCGACGTAGACCACCGGCTGCGTGCCGAAGGCGACGCCCGCGGTCGCCGTGAGCGAGGGTTGGGTGATGACGGCCAACTGACTGGCGGCCGCGGGGCTGATCACGATGTTGTTCGATGTCGCCGCGGCCAGGGCCGGGACGCTGGTGAACTGGAGGGAAATCGTTTCGGCTTTGTCGTCCGCGAGATTCGTGAAGGTCACAATGCCGTTCGCGGCCGTCTGCAGCGTGGTTCCTTGCAGGGGACCGGAGCCGGTGTTGAGCGCGGCAGTCACTACTGTCGAGTTGTCGCCGGTCTCTAGGTTGCCGTACTGGTCTTCGATGTAGACGACCGGCTGGGTCGCGAACGTGGCGCCGGCTGTCGCCGTGGCGGATGGCTGCGTGATCAAAACCAGTTGCGTGGCGGCCGCCGGACTGACGACGATGTTGTTCGACGTCGCGGCGGTCAGGGCAGGAACGCTCGTGAACTGGAGCGAAATCGTCTCGGCCTGGTTGTCGGAAAGGTTGGTGAATGTGGCGATGCCGCCGGAGACCATCACCGTCGTGGTGCCTTGCAGCGGACCACTGCCCAGGTCCAGCGCCGCGGTCACCTCAGTTGTGTTGTCGCTGGTCTCGAGGTTGCCATACTGGTCTTCGACCCAGATGACCGGCTGGGTGCCGAAGGCGACGCCGGCCATCGCCGTGGGCGAGGGCTGTGTGCTGATCGCGAGCAGACTGGCCGCGGCTGGGCTGACCACGATGTTGTTGGAATTCAGCACGGTGAGAGGAGGGCTGCTCGTGAAATGCAGCGAAATGGTCTCGGCCGTGTCGTCGGCGAGATCGGTAAACGTGACGATGCCACCCGAGGCCGTCACCGTCGTGGTGCCTTGCAACGGACCGGAGCCGATCGGCAAGGAGGCGGCTGTCACCTGGGTCGTGTTGTCTCCGGTCTCGAGATTGCCGTACTGGTCTTCGATGTAGACGACCGGCTGTGTCGCGAAGGCGACGCCGGCCGTCGCCGTGGAGGAAGGCTGCGTGATCAACACCAACTGAGTGGCGGCCGCAGGACTGACGACGATGTTGTTCGATGTCGCGGCAGTCAGGGCAGGAACGCTGGTGAACTGCAGCGAAATCGTTTCAGCCGTGTCGTCGGAAAGGTTGGTGAACGTGGCGATGCCGCCGGAGACTGTCTCGGTCGTGGTTCCCAGCAACGGTCCGGAGCCGGTGTTCAAAGCGGCTGTCACCTGCGTCGTGTTGTCGCCCGTCTCGATGTTGCCGTACTGGTCTTCGACCCAGATCACCGGCTGCGTGCTGAATGGCACGCCTGCTGTTGCTGTCGCGGACGGCTCGGTGACGAGCGCCAACTGAGTCGCTGCGGCCGGGCTGATGACGATTGTGCTTGAAGTCGCGACGGCGAGCGAAGGGACGCTCGAAAACTGAAGCGTGATGGTCTCGGCCCGGTCGTCCGCAAGATTGGTGAATGTCGCGATGCCGCCGGAAACGGTCTCCGTGGTGGTTCCTTGCAGCGGACCGGAGCCATTCGGCAAGGAGGTGGCCGTCACCTGGGTCGCGTTGTCGCCGGTCTCGAGGTTGCCGTACTGGTCTTCGACGTAGACGACGGGCTGCGTGCCGAAGGCGACGCCTGCCGTCGCCGTGGGCGAGGGTTCGGTGATCACCGCCAACTGACTGGCGGCCGCGGGGCTGATCACGATGTTGTTCGATGTCGCCACGGCCAGGGCCGGGACGCTGGTGAACTGGAGCGAAATCGTTTCGGCCTTGTCATCCGCGAGATTGGTGAATGTCGCGATGCCACTGGAGGCCGTCTCGATCGTCGTTCCTTGCAGTGGCCCGGAGCCGGTGTTGAGCGCGGCAGTGACCTCTGTCGTGTTGTCGCCGGTCTCGACGTTGCCGTACTGGTCTTCGATGTAGACGACCGGCTGGGTCGCGAACGCGACGCCGGCTGTCGCCGTGGCGGATGGCTGCGTGATCAAAACCAACTGCGTGGCGGCCGCAGGACTGACGACGATGTTGTTCGATGTTGCGGCGGTCACGGCGGGAACGCTGGTGAACTGGAGCGAGATCGTCTCGGCCTTGTTGTCGGAAAGGTTGGTGAATGTGGCGATACCGCCGGAGACTGTTTCGGTCGTGGTTCCCTGGAGCGGCCCGCTTCCCGTGTTGAGCGAGGCACTCACCTGGGTTGTGTTGTCGCCAGTCTCGAGGTTTCCGTACTGGTCTTCAACGTAGACGACAGGCTGGGTGCTGAAGGCGACGCCTGCCGTCGCTGTCGGCGAGGGCTGCGTGATGATGGCGAGCTGACTGGCGGCTGCGGGGCTGACCACGATGTTGCTCGAGTTGGCCACGGTGAGCGCCGGCACGCTCGTAAAGTGCAGGTAAATGGTCGCGGCTGTATCGTACGCAAGACCGGAGAAGTCCACGACGCCATTGGAGGCTGTGATCGTTGTGAACCCCTGGAGCGGACCGGAGCCGGCGGGTAGCGCTGAAGCCGTGACCTGTGCCGCACTGTTGCCCTTTACGAGGTTACCATACTGATCTTCGAGCCAGATGACCGGCTGCGTGGCAAAGGCCACGCCGGCTGTCGCCGTGGCGGAGGGTTGCGTCTGCACAACGAGCTGGGTAGCCGCCGCCGAACTGACGTCGATGTTATTGGATGTCGCAGACGTCAGGGCTGGAACGCTGGTGAACTGGAGCGAGATCGTTTCGGCCGTATCGTCCGACAGATCGGTGAACGTGGCGATGCCGCCAGAGACCGTCACGGTCGTCGTGCCTAGCAGCGGCCCGCTTCCCGTATGAAGCGTGGCGGTCACCTGGGTCGTGTTGTCGCTTGCCTCGAGATTGCCGTACTGGTCTTCAACGTCGACCACGGGCTGCGTGCTGAAAGCGACGCCGGCGGTCGCGGTCGGCGAAGGCTGTGTGCTCACGGCCAGCTTGCTTGCCGCCGCCGGGCTGATCACGATGTCGCTGGATGTGGCCGCTGTCAGGACCGGCACGCTGGTGAACCGGAGCGAGATGGTCTCGGCCGTGTTGTCCGACAAGTTCGTAAATGTGGCGATGCCGCCGGTGACCGTCACGGTGACGGTGCCGTTTAGCGGCCCAGCTCCGCTCGCGAGCGAGGCGGTCACCTGCGTGGTGTTGTCATTGGTCTCGAGGTCGCCGTATTGATCTTCGACGTAGACAACCGGCTGGGTTGCGAACGACACGCCGGCCGTGGCCGTGGCGGAAGGCTCTGTTTCGATCACTAACTGAGTGGGCGGAGCCGTGACGACGATGGCGTTCGAGGTCACCGAGGTGAGAGCGGGCGAGCTGGTGAATTTGAGCGTGATGGTATCGGGAATGCTGAATGCAAGGTTTGTGAACGTGGCGACGCCGGCCGAAGCGGTGACGGTCGTAGTGCCTTCCAGCGTTCCCGAGCCGGTGGCGAGCGCCGCCGTGACCTGGGTGCTGTTGTCGCCGGTTTCCAGGTTGCCGTACTGGTCTTCGATATCGATCACCGGCTGCGTGCCGAACGGCAGGCCGGCGGACGCCGTTGCCGAAGGTTGAGTTTGGATGGCGAGTTGCGTGGCTGCGCCGGGGGTATTCGTGAGGTTGAAGTGCTTGGTGCCGGCGCCCCCAGAAGAGGCGGCGACCTGATAGCTGCCGGTGATGGTGTTTGCTTCCGCCAGAGCGCTGGCAGTGCCGGCCGGACTGGTGATGATGGTTCTGCCTGCGGGGAATGTTGCCGAGGCGCCGCTGCCGGGGGCTGTGAAGGTGACGATGCCACCCTCGACTGGCTCGCCATAGAAGGTTGTGAGTACCACCGTGAGCAAGACGTTGAAATCGGTCTTCACGGCAGTGGACTGGTTGTCGCCGAACAGGATTGTGATCGTGAATAGATGGGTTTCGAGCGCTCCGATATCGACGATGCCGTCGTTGATCCGGGGATCTCCGCGCTGGTCCGTGGTGAGGGGACTGCTGTCGAAGGCGGCCAGTGCGTTGCTGCCTGCGTCGATGGCGGGGCTGCCGGGCAGAAGTGAGATTGTCTGGGTCGGGCCGCCATAGTTTCCCAGCGCGCTCAGGAGTGGATCGACGTCGAGGATATCGGACGGCTGCGTGAAGCCGCTGCTACCGGATGAGTCGGCGATCAGGTTATAGCCAGAATCGGTGGAAATGCTGCCGTCGAAGTCGGCCCCGGTGCCACCGGTCAAGGTGTTGTAACCGACGATCGTGTTTGCCATGGTCACCGCACCGCCGGCCTGGATGCCGCCGCCGTTAAATGCGGAGTTGTCGGCGATGGTGCTGTTCACCAGATCGAGCGTGCCGGCGTTATTGATTCCGCCCCCTTGGCCGCTGTTCGCCGAATTATCCGCGACCGTGCTGTTGACCACAGCGACGGTGCCGCTGTTCTCTATGCCGCCGGCATCATTCGATGACGTATTTCCCGAAACGGTGCTGGCGATCACGGTCAAAGTGCCCGAGTTGAAAATTCCGCCGCCATCGTTCCCGGAGCTGCTGTCCGATACCGTGCAACTGGTCAGAGTCAGTGTTCCATCATTCTCGATGCCGCCTCCATTCCCGCCGGAGGAGCCGTCGGTGATGGTCAGGCCCGAGATGCCCGCCGTGACACCCGTCTCCACGTCGAAGACCTGAAACGCTGCATTGCCGCTCACGCTCAAGGTGTTTGCGCCGGGGCCAACCATGTTGACGTCAGCGCTGATCGCCGGAAGGGCGCTTTGCAGCGTGATCACTCCGGTGGTGGCGAAGAGGATGGAGCTGCCGCCGGCCTGGTCGGCGTTCGTCACCGCCGCGCGCAGCGAGCCGGGGCCCTGATCGTTCGTGTTGTCGACGACGTACAACTGGACCTCGAACGCACCGACATCGACTGTGCCGTTCACGATGCGGGAAAAACCGCGCTGATCGGTGCCAACGCCGGCGGGGATGAGCGCATTATTACCGGCGTCAATCGCCGGACTGCCGGGCGTCAAACCCATCGTCTGGGTGGGCCCGCCGTTGTTCTCGAGGGGCGCAAGGCCGGAGGCGACGCCGAGCAGGTCCGAGGGCCCGGTAAAGCCGGAGCTGCCGGAGGTATCACCGATCAGGTTATTTCCCAGGTCGGTCGTTACAGCGCCGTCAAAATCGGAGGCAGCGCCGCCGGCTGAGTTGCCGGCGATGATCGTGTTTCCGATTGTGAGGGAGGCGACCACGCCATTGAAAATACCGCCGGCGATACCCGTGCTCGTGTTGCCCGCGACGGTGCAATTGATCAGCTCCGCATTGCTCGCGTTGTCGATCGCGCCACAGTCCGTCGCGCTGTTGGACGTGAGCGTCGAGTTGATGAGCGAGACCGTGCCTCCCCCGTTGACGAGTGCGCCGCCGCCCTCCGCGGAGTTTCCCTGGAACGTGGAGTCTTCGATCGTCACGAAGCCTGCGGTGACGAAAATCCCCCCGCCGAATCCGGAGTTGCTCGCGTGATTCGACTCGATCGTGCACCCCGTCACGGAAAGGCTGCCGGTGCTGTTGTAGATTGCCCCGCCGGATTGCGCCGAATTATCGCTGAGCACGTCGTCCAACAGCTTCAGGTCTCCCTTGTTGGCAACGCCGCCGCCGGTTCCGCCGTTGACTCCGTCGGCAATCGTCACTCCGGAAATCGCGACGTTTGTTCCCGTCGAAACGGCGACGACCGTGCTGGCTCCGTTCCCGCTGATCGTCAAATGCGACGCGCCGGGCCCCACGATCTTCAGGTTCTGGGCAATCGTGAGCTCCCCGGTCGTGAGCGTGATCGGGCTGGTGACATGACCGGGCGTCATGTTGAATTCGATCATGTCGCCGGCGCCGGCAGTCGCGATTGCGTTGCGCAGCGATCCCGGGCCGCTGTCGTTGCTGTTCGATACCATGTCGATGGAGAGCAGCGTGCGTTCTTCCAGGAACTCGAGGCGGGGCGATGAATTGCGGCGGCTGCACGCGAAGCGCCGCCGGGCGATAGGGGTCTGGCCGCGGCGCGAACTGGCGATCCGACTGCCGGGACGATTCAAAGACGACATGAGCGGCAACTCCAGAGCGAGTGAAAAAAGCGTGAGCCAGGGCGCGGGCCGGCTTCCGGCGGCGCCGCGGCGAGCGCCGCTCGTGAGAGCGCGAACGCGATCGGAGCCGCGGGGACGGCCGACCCGCAAACTTGACGTCTTCAGATCCAACGCGACGAAAATGGCCTCGCAAGCACCGATTCTCGCAGTGCTTCGGCCGGGCGGGATGGTGCGGCACTCTGCCGCTCGCCACGCGCTCGCAATCCTCTTGTTGCTAACCTAGAACACGCGCGTGGAAGTGACGTCAAAAAATGGCGAGTGGCGGGCAAGGAGCGCCATGGCTTGGTGGGATGTGAATGGCACCCACTATCCGACCAGGAACGCAAAGGCCGCCACAAATACGAGGAGGACCAGGAGGATGCAGATGACGATCTGGCCCGCGCTGGGCTCGGCCAGGAAATCGCCGATCTTTTCGCCGATTCGCTCAAACCAGGTCTGTACCGCGGAGGGAGCTGGGTCATTCGCGTCCATTTCGCCGAGCGCGGTCATCGTCTTCTTCATTTGAATCAACTCTTGACGATATTTTGCGTGCACGTCTCGGCCGGTCTCGACGCCCTGTTGCTCGAGGACCTGTCGATGGGAAGAGAGATCCTTGGTGGATCGCCGCCTGGGCTCACTGCGTTCCACAAGGCGCGAGCTGTCGCGGGCGTGCTGACTCTTGGGACTGAGTGCCGATTCGATCAGCGACCAGTCCAGTTCTTCTTCGGGCTCGGACGAAAGAGCGGGCAAGGCGTCGCCGGACGGCGTTGGCTCCGGCGCCCTTGTCGGCGCGCACTCGGACCAGCCGGCGGGCCTGCCCAGTGCCTCGAGGGCCTCCGCGACTTCGGTCGCCGATGCGAAGCGATCGTCCGGGCGGAGGGCGAGCAGTCGGTCAACGACGGTGACCAGGCCGTCGGAGAGGCCCGGCCGAACTTTCCCGATCGGGTGATGCGGATCGCGGATCCGTTTAACGAGCCGCTCTTCCCTGGTCGTTCCGGGGAACGCGTATTCCCCTGTCAACAGACGGTACATCGTGCAGCCGAGACTGAAGAGGTCGGTCCGGGCATCGATCGGCTTATCCCTGACCTGCTCGGGCGACATGAAATCGGTCGTCCCCACGACAACGCCTTCGTCGGTGTCAAAGACGTTTGCGGGCTGGCCCGCCATTCCGACCAGCTCGCCGCATCCCAGGTCGAGTATCTTCACAACCCCCGTCTTGGCGAGGAACAGATTCGTCGGCTTGACATCGCGGTGAATCACGCCCTTTGAGTGCGCGTGTGCGAGCCCGCGCGCGGCTTGCGCGGCGTATCCAATCACATCACTCGGCGGCAGAGGCGCGCGGCGCGACAGGACGCGTTCCAGGTCATCGCCGTCGAGATACTCCATCACGATGTATGGGCAGCCCTCATGCACGTCGGCATCGATGGCGCGAACCACGTGTGGATTTTCCAGGAGGGCGACGATTTTCATTTCGCGGAAGAAACGGGAGACCGCGCCCTCATTGAGCGCGGTCTCGGGCAACATGACCTTCAGGGCGACCACGCGATCCATCAAGCGGTGTCGAGCCTTGAATACCCGGCCGCGGCCCCCCTTGCCGATGCTGTCGAGCAAGGCATAGCGGCCGAACGAAAGCAGTTTCTTCCCCCACAGAAGCCGGCGGGCCTGGAACTCCGTGATCGTACCTTCGGCCATGAGTTCATGGGCCAGCGCGAGCGAATCCAGCTTTTGCGCCCGGCGTGCGAATCGGCACTGCACTTCCCGGCAGGTCGCATCGGGCAGGATTCCGGACCGTTCGAGCGCGGCGAGGAACTCCGGTGTGGAGAGACGTCTTTTCGCGGTCTTCGAGTCTTCAATCATGGGGCGATCACTCCGCTCCACTCCGCGATTCATCCGAGATTACATGCAGACTCGCACGCTTTTGACGCGAAAGGATCGGTGGGGTTCGACTTGAGATGCCATTGAGAATAAGCCTATGGATCGGAGAATTCCAGAGCAGGCGGCGGGTTGGGGGTATGGAGCCGTTAATCGATCATGGCGGATCGAGAACTGCCGTTGATTCCGAGCGAAGCCGCCTCGACGATGAATTGAGCAATCCTGATGCCGGGGATTAAGATTGGATGGAGGGGTGTGGCGACGAAACATCAGTTTGAGCGGTTATGGGCTCCGAGGCGCCATTGGACGCAAGTTTTCGACTTCGGCGCTGGTATCGCAACCTCGGTCTGGGCGGCGTGATCGGCTACGCGGCGTGGGCTGTCATCGACGCAATCGTGGTTGCTACCGACACCAAGATTGTGGATCGAGTTGCGGCCGCGGCGCTCTTGGTGGGAGTGCCGGTGTTCATGACCGGCGTTTCGGTGTGGCTCCTGCTGGCATATCTGCGAGAAACGTTGACGATCCGGGGTACACGGATCATCAGTCGAGGGGTAATCCGGACTCGGGAGATCGACCTCACGCAGGTGACCGACGCGCGATGGCGGCCGGGAGGGCGCGACGGCGGTCGTATGTAACCGTCCGGTGAAGTGCATCTTTATCCGGGCGGGGGTTGGTGTCAGGATAAGCCGGTGCCCTCACGCACCGGAGTCCACGCATGTCCCGCGCTATTCCCAAATGCGATTGGTCAGCCATACTGGCTGACTTCCACCGCTCTGGTTTGACCCAAACTGAGTTTTGTCGCCGCCGTCATATCTCCGTCAGCTCCTTCCGCAGTTGGCTATACGGTCTCCGTGGCGGATTTCCTACCGCCGGCCCCTCGGAAAGCCGTCGCCCGGCGCCGGTCTCTGCCCCGGCGAGCTCCCGCGCTCCCCGCCTTCCTTCCTGTGCTTGTCCGTCCCCAATCGAGGGTTTCTACGGCCGACCCCCACGTCTCCCATCCACCCGCCTCGCTCGAGCTCGTCGTGAGTGAACGACACTTCGTCCGCATTCCACCCGGCTTTGATCCGGCGACCCTTCATCAACTCCTCGACGTCCTGGAAGATCGGCCGTGATCAACTTCCCACCCACAGTCCGCATTTTCTTGGCCGTTGGGCCAGCGGATCTCCGGAAGGGATTCGACGGCCTCGCTGCCCTCACCTCTTCGACCATCGGCTTGGATCCCCTCTGCGGCCATCTCTTCGTCTTTCGCAATCGGCGGGGCGATCGCCTCAAGATCCTCTACTGGGACCGCGATGGCTACGCGCTCTGGTACAAGCGGCTCGAGCGAGGCGTCTTCCGCTTCCCTCAACCCACGGCGAACCGCATCGAAGTCTCGCCGGCCGAGATGGCTGCCATCCTCGCCGGCATCGATTTACGCACCGCGGGCCGCCAGCGACGCTACACTTTGCCGGCGCCCATCCCCATCTCGCAGGCAGATGCACTCGTATAATCTTCTGAGAATCTCTCGTCACATTGACGGCGGTCGACCGTAATAACGGTATGACGACGGCGGCCGATTCACTCCCCACCGATCTGGAAACCGCCCATCAGCTCATCCGCGAGCTCTTGGAGACGCTGCGCCAGCAGACCGTCCTGAACGAGCACCTCCAGCATCAGCTCGAAAAGCTCCTGCGGCGGATCTACGGCCCCAGGACCGAAAAGCTCGACCCCAACCAACTCCTCCTTTTCGCCCGCGAGATCTTGGAAGCAACCGGAGTCGACCCCGCTGCGGCCCCACCGGCTGCCGACGCGAAGACAACCGAGTCGGTTGGCCAAGCGGAACCAACCAAGAAGAACGGGCACGGTCGTAAGCCGCTGCCCAGGAGCCTCGAGCGCGGCGCAAGGTCCACGACGTTCTCCCCGAACTACTCCCGTGCCCCGACTGCGGCGTCATCCGCACCGGCATTGGCGAGGAGGTTCGCGAGCAGCTTGAATTTGTTCAGGCCAGCTTGATTGTGGTCGAGCATGTGCGGCCCAAGTACGCGTGCAAGGCATGCCAGGCCAACGTGATCATTGCCGAACGACTTCCTGAGCCGATCGAGAAAGGTTTGCCTGGCCCAGGGCTCATGGCCCAGGTGATCGTCAGCAAGTACGCCGACCATTTGCCGCTTTATCGGCAGGAAGGAATCTTCCGCCGTCACGGCGTGGAGCTGTCTCGTCAGACGATGTGCGATTGGATGGCGGTCTCTGCCGAATTGTTGGAACCGATCGTCGCGGAGATGCACTGCGAGATCCTCAAATCGCGGGTCATTCAGACTGACGACACGCCAGTACCCGTTCTGGACCGGAGTTTGGGGAAGACGCGGACAGGCCGGCTCTGGGACTACCTGGGGGATCGCGATCATCCCCACGTGGTGTACGACTACACGCCGGATCGCAGCGGCGAGGGACCGCAGCGGATGCTCGATGGTTATGAAGGCTACCTTCAAGCCGACGCGTATTCGGCCTACGACGCGATCTACGCCGGGAAGAAGATCATCGAAGTGGGGTGCTGGGCGCATGCGCGGCGGAAGTTCCACGAGTCCAAGTCGAGCGACGCGGTAAGGGCGCACGTGGCGATGGCCATGATTCAGCAGTTGTACAAGGTGGAGAAGGACACCAAGGATCAGGACGACGCGGTGCGCGGGGCATTGCGCCAGGAGCGTTCGAAGCCGATCTTGAATGAGATCCACGCTTGGTTGTTACAGGAAAAGAGTCGCGTATTGCCCAAGAGTCCGATCGGCGAAGCGATCGGGTATGCCTTGAATCACTGGCAGGCGCTCGAGAGATTCACCGAGGCGGGTTGGCTGTCGATCGACAATAACGCCAGCGAGCGCGGGATGAAGCCGGTGGCACTCGGTCGAAAGAATTGGTTATTCGCCGGGAGTGACGCCGGCGGCAAGACGGCGGCGACGCTGATGAGCTTGTGCATGACGTGCAAGAACGTGGGGGTGGATGCGTTTGCCTATCTGCGTGACGTGCTGGAGCGGATCAGCACGCACCCCGCGCGGCGAATCAGAGAGTTGCTGCCGGATCAGTGGAAGAAAGAACGGGTGGCAGCGGAGACGAAGCCGGTGGAGTGACCGCGCTGGTCACGAGCAGAGAGCTTGCGCGCGTGCTGGTGCGGCCGGCGGTCGAGCGGGCCTGGATGCCCTCGGTGATCGGCCCCGAGCTCCCAGGCGCGCGAAGCAAGTCGCGCGCGGCCGCGCGCATTTAGCCGCGTGTACTCCACCGGACGGTTACGTCGTATCGTGCTGCTCGACGGGTCGGCGCGAATCGCGATCTACTTTGAGAACTATGAGATCGAAGAGCGCGCGATCATCGTCGAGCATTTGCGAGCTACGCTTTCACTCGCGGTCCAGACCGGCTGGAATCTGTTTGCATACAAGACGGCGCTGCTCGAGCCGCGATCGGTTCGCATGAAGCCGGGGCCGAGCGAGATCCTTTTCCGACGGCAGAGATGGGACCGCTATCTCGTGCCATCGCTCGTGGTGGCGGCTCTCGGGGGAATTGTCGCGTGGAGAATCCTGGGCCAGCCCGGCTTCCTGGCCGCGCCGTTGTTTCCGCTGGCGGCGTGGGCGCTGATGCGCGCCATCACGCCGGCCGAGGGGATGATCGCGAAGAAACTATCATCGATGATTACTTCGGACACGGATCGTTTCCTGCCATTCTTGCTGCTCTGGTTCGTTGTGGCGATCGCGGGTGTGATTGCGCAAGGAGTTGTGCGCCCGGGCAAACGGACCTTGACGCGTTCGTTATTGTCGGCGGCGCCGTCTGGTTCGCGGTTCTCCTGTTCGAGGCGTGGCGCACGGACCGTCGCCAGCGCCGCCGCGACCGCGAGGACGCCGATCTGGCGGCGAAGGTGCGCGGAGGGACACTGAACGAAAGCTGGCGGACCGAGGAATGAAGAAGTCAAACGTCGCCCGGATCCTCGTTGGACTCGTCGCAATTCTCTGCACTCCGGTTGGGATCATTCGCGTTCAGGGGCGTGGCGCGGGCCCCGCGGTGGCAGGCGACGCGGAAGACGTTTGTTGCTACGCGAGACTCTTGATGAGCGCTTCGAAGCCGATTTCCGGGTTGCGAGCTTCCGGGAAGAACAGCTCGTAACGATTCCTCTGGGTCGTATCCGGCGCGAGCGCACAGCACCTCAGGATTTCTCGCGCTCGAGCACGAATTCGATGACGTCAGCATCCTTCTCGGGTTTGAACGATTTCGGCCGATCCGTGGAACCGGCCTTTGCGACGATGAAGGTCAGCTTGCCGTCTTCAAACTTGTAGATGCCGATCTGCTTCTTCCCCTGGTCGTTGCCCGTCTTGATGTCCAGGTCGATTGTCTTGGGGCTCTGGGATGCGTCGATGGAATAGTTCCCCTCCTCGCTCTCATCCTGGACCTTCTGGATGTACTTCTTGCCGTCGAAGTTGAATGTCATTGACTTCACGAAATCCTCCGGGACGTTCTGGCCCCCTTGCTTCATGGATAGAGCCTTCCAGGTGCCCTTGAACGACTCGGCATCGTCTTTTTTTGGGGGGTCGTCAGCAGCGACGGTGGCGAGCAAACAGACCAGCAAGAGCGTTTTCGCGAGCGTCATGTTGCGTCTCCGCTTGAATCGTCCCGGACGAGTTGAAAATCCCGATCCGAATGTGCGGCCACCAGGCCAGGAGCAATCTTGCCATATCTGGGCTGGCCAGGGAATCGGTCAATACTCGAACCACGGTAGCTGGGATCACGAGCCCAGGCAACCGTGAATGGCCCGGACACCTGGACCAGCACGGGCCTCGCGACCTTCAGTTCAAGTTGCCAACATCGGACCTGCCCCCGTTCCCCCAATATCCCCGTTGCCCCAATGCCGAACCTATCCCGCTTCCCCCCCCGGAAAAAAACTTCGGCAAGCCGAGTCAGATCCGGCGCGGTGGGCCGGTACAACCTCACAAGTGACCCGGATCCGGCCGGCCGCTCGTGCGGGCGGGATGGTCACCTGACGGTCTTGACAAGCTTTCGCCTGCCACTGGATTCAACCTTCGGGACCATCCTGTTGAAAAACGAGTATTCTCAGCGCAGCCGGGTCGAAAACGGGAACCAAAACGGTCGGCGCAAGTCCTCGCGCCGACTGATCGTGCCGCACTTTGAAGCCCTTGAGAACCGCGTCACCCTGTCGGCGAACGTCACGATCACGGCCTCGCAGGACAACACCCTTTACAAGGCGGGCGCGCTGGACGATCCGCTTGGGCAGTACATTACCGTTGGTCAGAATGGGACGACCCGGGGCAAGGCCAACAGCGACCGCGGACTGGTCGAATTCGATCTATCGGGGATTCCCGCTGGTTCGACGATTATCAGCGCAACCTTGTCGATGTACGTGCATTACGCGGAAAGCACAACGCCACAGCCCGTCGCTCTGTATGCCATGACCGAGGCTTGGTCCCACGGATCAGGGGACAGCGCGACGCCGGACGGTTTTGAAGGCGGCGGCTTCGCGGCGATGGATGGCGACTCCACCTGGCAAGATGAGATCTATAACACCGACGCCGGGCAAGCCGTGCCCTGGTCGATGCCGCCCATTCCCATCACTGGTTCCGATCCACATCTACCTTTCGCGTCGATGCCCAGTGCAACCGCGATGGTTTCCGGCACAGCGGGCACCTTTTGCTGGACCGGCTTGACTTCCGACGTACAGAACTGGCTCAACAATCCGAGCTCGAATTACGGCTGGATCTTGATCGGCGACGAAAGCCTGTCCCCCGCGCCTGACGGCACCGGCAATACGCTGCATTTCAATTCGATGTTCAATGACACGACCGATTCAGCGGTGCCGCCGACAACAGAATCGCCCGTGCCGCAGCTCACGATCACTTACGAGCCCCCGGTCGCGTTTGGGACCGGGCCGAGCTTGCCCTCATGGACCGTGAACCGTTCCTATAGCCAGCAGATCGCGGCGGACGAAGGCACGGGGCCATACTCGTTCAGCCTGGTCAGCGGCACGCTTCCGAGCGGGCTTAAACTCACCTCCAGCGGAGCGATCACAGGCACACCGACCACCACTGGCACCAGCGAATTCACCCTGGAAGTCACGGATTCCACCACGCCAACGCCAGAGACCCAAAAGCAGCAGTTCACGTTGACGATCAATCCTGTGCCCACCCTGGGAGGTCTATCGCAGTCGGACTGGACCCTCGGCAGGGCCCTCACCGCGACGATCCCGATCAACGGCGGCAGTGGCCCATTCATGCTGAATTCGCCCATTTCGGGGTTGCCGGCCGGTCTGACGGCGAACGTTTCCTCAAGCACCATCGACATCAGCGGCACACCCTCGGCTCTGGGCAACTTCCCTTTCACGATCGCCGGGACCGATTCGAGCGGCGCCCCGTTCAGCGCCGGGTTTGACATTGATGTTCAGAACCCGAGCGCGGGTTTGTTCATGGTCAACACCACCGCCGACACCGACAGTGCCGCGCAAGACAGTCCCTACGACAGCAACCACAACATCTCGCTCCGCTCGGCCCTCGAGGCCGCAGGCGAGGACGCCAACGCCACGATACCGGTGACGGACACGATTGTTGTTCCAGCGGGCGATTATGTGCTTCAAAACGGTCTGTACGTGGCGGGCGACGTGCACATCATGAATGCGCAAGGCGTCAGCCCGAATCAGATTCAAATCACTTTGAGCAGCCAGGATGCGGGTGGATGGATTCTGAGCATTCCTCCGAATGTCAGCGCGACTGTCCAGGGGGTCGATATCACGGGATCGGAGCTCGGGCCGGACGTTAATGGCATTGATAACGAGGGTACGCTGTCTTTGACTGATAGCGAGCTGGATCATTACGACAACACCGCCATCGCGAATTACGGCACGATGAGTTTGAGCAATTGTCTGCTGGCAGACAATTCCTCCCCATTCACCGGGGCAGGCATCTTGAACTACGGAACAATGCTCGTTGTTGACAGCACCTTTTCGGCGAATCAATCTTCGATGGATGCCGGCGCGATCTACAACGACGTCCTCGGATCGTTGACGGTGCTCAACAGCACGTTCGTCAACAACTCGGCCGGCACCATAGGCGGCGCCATCGAGAACTTTGGCGGCCTGGCGATGAGCGCGAGCACTGTCGTGTTCAACTCGTCCGGAACGGGAGGCGCAATCGAAAGCGAAGATGGCGAGGCAAACCTGACGGGAGACATCGTGGTCGGCAACGTCGCGGGACCTTCGTCCGCAGAGACGCCTGATGACGTCGGCGGCATCCCCCTCCAGGTTCGATCGAGCTATAACCTGGTTGGCGCAGACTCGACCAACAGTCTCAAAACCGGCACCAGAGGCAACCAGGTGGGCGTTACTGTGGCACAGACCGGCCTGGCCCCATTGAACGACTACGGCGGTCCTACTCCGACTTTGGCCCTGGTGCCTGGCAGCTACGCACTCGGCGCTTTCGGCAATGGCGGCGCCGTCTCCACGCTGGCTGACGCTGTCACGAGCAAGGCAGCCACGTCGATCACCATCATTAATGATGGGGTTCTGGCAGCCTCGTCGTTGCCGAACCTTGCTGCAGGTTCTTACTTCACGATTCAGATCGGCGAAGAGCAGATGGCAGTGACGGGCTTACAGCTCAACGTCGACGGAACCGCCACGCTCAGTGTGACACGGGGAATCAACGGGATCTTCGGCACGTACTCCGCAGGCGCGGGGGTTTCCCTGCCCGGCGACCAGCGTGGCTTCGCTCGAGCGCCAGGGCAGGCCGTCGACGTAGGCGCGTTTCAAGCCTACCCAACCTCTCAGCTCTACAGTCCTTTCACGGTCACCGCTGCTGGCGATGGCGAGCTGAGCGCTCTTCCAGGCCAACTGTCGTTCCGCGGTGCGGTGGACCTGGCGGACCTGCAAACGCCGTTCGCACCCGTGTCGATTTCGTTCGACCCCACCCTATTCGGCACCACTCAGACAATCGGCCTGGTCAGCCCGCTTTCCATTGGGGGCTCCGGGCTGTTTGACACCTTTACCATCAGCGGGCCGGGCGCGAACCTGGAGATTTCCAATGGAGCGGGCGAGGGGGCCGTGCCGGGTGAACTGGAGGTGGCGGCCGGCGCAAGAGTGAATGTCAGTGGCAACATCACGATCTCCGCACCGATGGACGTGGCCGCGGCCGCCGTCACTATTGGAGCTCAGGGAGTTGTCGCTATCGCCGGCATGGCGAACTTCGAGGGCTCGTTGACGGTACAAGGCAATCTGGATGTGCCTGCCTCAGGCAGCCTGAGCATCAATTCCGGTGGGGTGCTCAATGTGGACGCCGGCGCCCCTGCCGTCACCGTCGAGGGAACACTGGATGCATCGGGCGAGATCAACGTCCTGGCAGGCTACACCGACTCGAACGGGAACTCTGTACCAGCCGGCATTCTGGACGTCAGCGGTTATCTCGAGTTGGGTTCCGATTCAACGCTGACAGACGCCGGGACATTGACGTTGGGCTCGTATTCCGACAGCGACTCAACGTTGACGGACGATGGCACGCTGATGATCGCGGAGTCATCCTTCGGGCCGAATAACACCTCTCTGCCCGGCGGCTCGTTTGACATTTTCGGCACGGTGAACGTTGGGTTTTCCGGGCTCTTGAACGACCTGGGGACAATGATCGTGGAGTTTTCGCTGCCGAATGCGCCGGGGCAGTCGCTCAACGTCAGTGGAGCCAGCCTCGATGATTACGGCGTGGTATCGATTGGCGGCGCCATTGGCGGCAGCCTGGAAGTCGACGGCACACTCAACGTTGAGATGCCCATCCAGATCAATGTGGGGCCTCCTGCAGGGGTGATTGATCTGCCAGGCGGCACTCTCAACGATAACGGCCCGATCACCGTGGACAGCGGCGGTCTGCTTGACGACGGGAACATGGCTACCGTGTACCCTGTCGGCTCGCTGGATGTCGATGGCACGCTGGCGCTGCTCCAGAACCCCGCCGTTTCGCAATCCGGGACGCCACTGTTCGCGCCTGGCACGCTGGATGATTTCGGCACGATCGAGTTTAATGGCGACTCTCCGGCCGGCGCCGCTCCCGGGGTGATCGATGACGCCGGCCAGCTCACGGTCGAGTCGGGTGTGACCCTGATGGATACGGGAACCATCGCGGTCATGGACGGTGGCGCGGTCTCCGACGGCGGCCCATTCGTGGTCACGGTCGGCGAGACGACCGGCGAGCTCACGGTGGATGCCACGAGCAGCTTCACTGATGACGACACTCTCTCGGTGATTCAAGGAGCCAGTGCCGACATCTCCGGTAAACTCACGGTGGACGCTGTGTTGGTCTTGGCGAGCGGTGGATCCATGGACGTGAGTGGAACCGTCGACATCACCAACGAAGGTGAGATGGATGTCAACGCCTCCAGCATGGGCGCAGGAACGTTCTCCCTGGAAGGCACCGGCATGTTTGAAGAAGAGGCCGGGGAGTACGCCGAAGTGAACGTTCAAGGCAACTTCTTGATGCCCGATGGAGGCAAGGCCACGATCAGCGCCAGCTTCACCGTGGAGTCGGGCGGCTTCGTCAGCGATGGCGGCAATTTCGCGGTAACCGGGCAGTTGGGCAACCTGACGGTCGGCGGCGAACCGGCGGCGCCGGCGGGCGAATTCAAGGTGGAGGGTCAGGCGTCTTCTCTGACGCTCGAGGATGATGCCGGCGCAACGATTGACGGATCTCTCGAGATCGATACTGGCAGCCGCCTTGAGATTCAGAGCGGCGCCACGATGAGCGACATGCAGAACGTCGAAATCAACGGGAGCATGGATGTGGCTGCGGCCACGACAAAGCCAGTTTCCGCAGAGGGGACTGTGCTGATCGATGCCGGAAGCACATTCAGCGTGTCACCCCGGGCGACGGCGACCGTCGAGGGCAGCCTGACGAATATCCAGGGTCTGCTTGAGGTGAACGGCAGCCTGACCGAACCTTTGCTCACCATTGGCCAGGGCGGTGAGCTGCTGGGGATCGGGACGTTGCACGGCTCAGTGACCGTCAGCAGCGGCGGGATCCTGTCGCCCGGCTTTGACATCGGCGACCTCACAACCGGCAACCTCACGCTCGATGCCGGCGCGGATTTTAATTCCGGGTTGTTGAGTCCGGCCCCTGGCGAGTACGGCGAGGAAAGCGTGATGGGCACCGTGAGCCTGGGCGGCGCCACGCTGAACCTGGGCTCGTTTCCCGCTTTCAAGCCGCAGAGCGGGGATCAGTACATCCTCATCAATAACGAGAGCACCGGTGCCGTCAGCGGCAATTTCGTGGCCGGCACCGGCGTCGATGCCTTCGCTCCCGGGGCCACCCTGAACGAAGGAGCCATCCTCAGCACGAACTTTCTCGGCAGCGACATGATCGCCCGACTCACTTATCTGGCCGGGTCCAATGCCAACTCCGTCGCCATCACGCTCTCGCCGCTGGTGCCCGCCAGTGATGTCGTCAAGTCGCTCGGTACAAGCCAGACAAGCGACAGCTTCCCGGTCTCGGTCACGTTCAGCGAGCCGGCCGGCGGTGTGGGTGGGGCGGCCGGCGGTGTCTCGTCGGTCGACCTGTACTACTCGGTCAACAACGGCGCGTTCATGCTGTACCAGACCAACACATTCACGCCCACGGCCTCGGGCACGACCACTTTCATGTTCAATGGGCAGGATCGGAATCTTTACGCTTTCCACAGCGTTGCCCACGACTCGGCCGGCAACACGGAGCCGACGGCCGCCAATGAAATCGAAGCCAGCACGAGTGTGCCCGACCTGAACCCGCCGGTGACTCACATCCTCTCGTCCAGCCCGTCCTACTCGTGGAATCCGTTCCCCTCGGGCAACTTCAGCACGCTGGCGCCGTCGTCTTATTCGAATGGCGTGTTCACAATCAACTGGGCCGGGGCTGATCCTGATGCAAACACCGGCATCCCGGCCGGCTCGATTTCTATTGTGAACATCTATGTCGTTGTCGATGGCGGCACGCCCGTGTTGATCGCACAGCCAGGCGCCGGCACACCCAGTTTGATCGGCGTCTATAGCGGATCAATCACGTACAATGCCCTGGGCGATGGCCTGGCGCACACTTACAGCTTCTACAGCGTCGGCGTCGACGATCAGCACAAGGTGCAGTATACTCCCGCTGCCGGGCCGGCGTCGCCGGACGTCACCTTCAGCAATATCACGTACACCGCTCCGCTTGCGGTTCAGAGCTTCGTGGTCGAGAAGAACATCGCGGAACGGTCGTTCATCCAGTACCTCGATGTTGATTTCAACCAGAGTTTGTCGACGAGCCCGCCCAGCGCGGCGCTCGAGAGCCTCTCGAGTGGGCTCACCGGCGGAAACGCGGGCGCGTATGTGGAACTCATGTGGTACGGCGAGAACTTGAGCGCCAGCAGCACACCCGAAGGGAGCGTCAACCTGTTCGGCACCGGTACGACCGCTTCGGTGAGCCTGACCGGCAACGATCTCTCGATCAACTTTGGCCCGAACGGCATCACCAGCTTGCTCGCCGGTGCCCCGGCCAGTCCGGCGACCAAGAGCTTTGGCGATGGCTGGTACGCGCTGGGAATCGACGCCACTGGCAATCCAAGTAATGGCCAGGTCTTCTGGCTGCCGTTCTTCCGCTTGCTGGGGGATACCAGTGGCAGCACTGTCGTCACCGGGCCTTACACGGCGGCGGGGACGGATGCCTACACCGTCTATCACGCTGAAGGCGAATCGGGACCGCTTTTGAATGCCGACATTGACGGCAGCGGGGCGGTGAACATCAAGGACTTCGACTACACAGTCGCGGCCATCGGCCACTCGGTCGGGACGACGGCCCCAGCGAATTTCCCGCAATTTCAGGTCCTTGCTGCGGCGCGCCGCTGGACGTCACGGCCCTCGGCGCGATCGCGATTGACCGCTCACCGGCAATCACGCTGACTTCGGTCTCGGCCTCGGGGCTTGCGCCTGTGCGACAGACCCGTAACGCGTCCTTTGCAACAGTTGCCCATCCCCGTGGGCCGGTATCTTCGATATTCAGCAAGAATGCCCGTCGTCAGGGCCAGTCGACCGTGCTCAGACCGAAGTTGATCGAGACCGAGCAGGGGAAGCAGGGATGACTGACATTAGCCTCTACGAGAAAGGATCGATTCACTTGCGCTGCTTCATCAAGTCCTTCGCTCTCACACTGCTGGTGATCGGTTTTGCGACAGCTCGTGTGCACGCGGATCTGACGATTTCCCTGAGCAACGCCACGGTGACCACGGGATCGATCGGAACGATGAACTTTACAGTCACCTCCAACAATAGCGACACGCTGTCGGCCTTTGGCCTGGAGCTGCTCATCACGCCCGTCGGAACTCACTCCTCGCTGCTGCAGTTCACATCGAGTCAGCCCGATCCCTACGGCAATGCGAATTATGTGTTCAATAGCGGTAGCTTCGGCTCGGACAACGGTATTCCGTTCTGGTCAAGTCCCGGGGAAACCCATTATCCGTCGGACACCATCACCGGTGGTGATATGTCGGATGCGCCCTGGGCTACGTATCGCTTCCGACCCCGCCTGCTTCCGACGGCTCGCTATCGTATCTGGCCTCGGTGCAATTCCTGGCGCCGGCGGGCGCGATGGCGGGGGATCAGTTTCAGGTCTCTCTGGTCAGGGACCCCAATTTCACGTACTTCGATGATCAAAACGGCAACCCCTTGATGTACAGCAGCGCGATGGGCGGCGGTCTGGTTATGGTCTCCTCCGTGCGGGAGCCGTCATCTCTGACGCTGATGGCGATCTCCGGCGCCTGTGGCGGTCTGCTCTGGTGCCGGCGCCGTCGAGGGCAGGGGCCCACAGGCAAGGACAGAAAATCCTGAAATTCCGGTACGAGTGGCCGAAAAACGGCCGCACCAGTTGGCACAGGGGGCTGTGATGGCAATATCAGCGTGACTCGCGTTGCGGGCGGAAGGATTTGTCGATCGAAGTCTCGGCGGAAGAGAACCGGCGAGCGATCAGGCCGCCGGGCGCCGCGAAGGTTGGGCAAGCATCATACCCGATCCGATTCGATGCCAGTGCCTTTACTCTTCGGCGTAGAAGCCGAACGAGCAACGGGAACTTCGGCGGACGGCACACGGAGTGTGCCTGCTACAGCGGACCACCGGCGAAGCCAGTGCCACGCACCTGAGTCGCAAGATCGTGCAATGCAGTTTAGACGAAACCTCGGCGACTTTCGACTCCAGTGTGGACTCATCGCTCCTGCACATTTTTATGACGCAACACCTTGTCCCTGTACGTTTCTTGATCACCTATGAATAAAAACTTCTTGGATGCTTCATCATAATACTCAGTGTCAGTGGGAAAGTCGAATTTGAAGAAATCCTTGGTGTCTGGTACCGTTTCGATATTGTGTATATCCCAAGATATCGTGTTCACAATGACGTGCGGAATATCGTGGAATCGTTCAGTCAGCAACATTTCCATATTATTTTGTCCTCCCGTCCACTCGGGATCTTGATCGAATCTGTAGACGCGCCCTTTCGTCGGATACCACGCGCTCCATCAACCTTTTCTATTTTGAAAACCTTGGTCAATTCCACTAGCTGGGGTACCGGGCCGAGCCGCCGACCCTCGTATAAAAATGCCCCGGCTTTCTCAATCCGTACGGGAATACAGCCTCTCTTCAAGTCGATCCACGCTGTCGTGATGGCAAAGAGCTGGAGTTTCCCCGGAGTAACCGTCCGGTGGAGTACACGCGGCTAAATGCGCGCGGCCGGCGCGCGACTTGCTTCGCGCGCCTGGGAGCTCGGGGCCGATCACCGAGGGCATCCAGGCCCGCTCGACCGCCGGCCGCACCAGCACGCGCGCAAGCTCTCTGCTCGTGACCAGCGCGGTCACTCCACCGGCTTCGTCTCCGCTGCCACCCGTTCTTTCTTCCACTGATCCGGCAGCAACTCTCTGATTCGCCGCGCGGGGTGCGTGCTGATCCGCTCCAGCACGTCACGCAGATAGGCAAACGCATCCACCCCCACGTTCTTGCACGTCATGCACAAGCTCATCAGCGTCGCCGCCGTCTTGCCGCCGGCGTCACTCCCGGCGAATAACCAATTCTTTCGACCGAGTGCCACCGGCTTCATCCCGCGCTCGCTGGCGTTATTGTCGATCGACAGCCAACCCGCCTCGGTGAATCTCTCGAGCGCCTGCCAGTGATTCAAGGCATACCCGATCGCTTCGCCGATCGGACTCTTGGGCAATACGCGACTCTTTTCCTGTAACAACCAAGCGTGGATCTCATTCAAGATCGGCTTCGAACGCTCCTGGCGCAATGCCCCGCGCACCGCGTCGTCCTGATCCTTGGTGTCCTTCTCCACCTTGTACAACTGCTGAATCATGGCCATCGCCACGTGCGCCCTTACCGCGTCGCTCGACTTGGACTCGTGGAACTTCCGCCGCGCATGCGCCCAGCACCCCACTTCGATGATCTTCTTCCCGGCGTAGATCGCGTCGTAGGCCGAATACGCGTCGGCTTGAAGGTAGCCTTCATAACCATCGAGCATCCGCTGCGGTCCCTCGCCGCTGCGATCCGGCGTGTAGTCGTACACCACGTGGGGATGATCGCGATCCCCCAGGTAGTCCCAGAGCCGGCCTGTCCGCGTCTTCCCCAAACTCCGGTCCAGAACGGGTACTGGCGTGTCGTCAGTCTGAATGACCCGCGATTTGAGGATCTCGCAGTGCATCTCCGCGACGATCGGTTCCAACAATTCGGCAGAGACCGCCATCCAATCGCACATCGTCTGACGAGACAGCTCCACGCCGTGACGGCGGAAGATTCCTTCCTGCCGATAAAGCGGCAAATGGTCGGCGTACTTGCTGACGATCACCTGGGCCATGAGCCCTGGGCCAGGCAAACCTTTCTCGATCGGCTCAGGAAGTCGTTCGGCAATGATCACGTTGGCCTGGCATGCCTTGCACGCGTACTTGGGCCGCACATGCTCGACCACAATCAAGCTGGCCTGAACAAATTCAAGCTGCTCGCGAACCTCCTCGCCAATGCCGGTGCGGATGACGCCGCAGTCGGGGCACGGGAGTAGTTCGGGGAGAACGTCGTGGACCTTGCGCCGGCGCTCGAGGCTCCTGGGCAGCGGCTTACGACCGTGCCCGTTCTTCTTGGTTGGTTCCGCTTGGTCAACCGACTCGGTTGTCTTCGCGTCGGCAGCCGGTGGGGCCGCAGCGGGGTCGACTCCGGTTGCTTCCAAGATCTCGCGGGCGAAAAGGAGGAGTTGGTTGGGGTCGAGCTTTTCGGTCCTGGGGCCGTAGATCCGCCGCAGGAGCTTTTCGAGCTGATGCTGGAGGTGCTCGTTCAGGACGGTCTGCTGGCGCAGCGTCTCCAAGAGCTCGCGGATGAGCTGATGGGCGGTTTCCAGATCGGTGGGGAGTGAATCGGCCGCCGTCGTCATACCGTTATTACGGTCGACCGCCGTCAATGTGACAAGAGATTCTCAGAAGATTATACGAGTGCATCTGCCTGCGAGATGGGGATGGGCGCCGGCAAAGTGTAGCGTCGCTGGCGGCCCGCGGTGCGTAAATCGATGCCGGCGAGGATGGCAGCCATCTCGGCCGGCGAGACTTCGATGCGGTTCGCCGTGGGTTGAGGGAAGCGGAAGACGCCTCGCTCGAGCCGCTTGTACCAGAGCGCGTAGCCATCGCGGTCCCAGTAGAGGATCTTGAGGCGATCGCCCCGCCGATTGCGAAAGACGAAGAGATGGCCGCAGAGGGGATCCAAGCCGATGGTCGAAGAGGTGAGGGCAGCGAGGCCGTCGAATCCCTTCCGGAGATCCGCTGGCCCAACGGCCAAGAAAATGCGGACTGTGGGTGGGAAGTTGATCACGGCCGATCTTCCAGGACGTCGAGGAGTTGATGAAGGGTCGCCGGATCAAAGCCGGGTGGAATGCGGACGAAGTGTCGTTCACTCACGACGAGCTCGAGCGAGGCGGGTGGATGGGAGACGTGGGGGTCGGCCGTAGAAACCCTCGATTGGGGACGGACAAGCACAGGAAGGAAGGCGGGGAGCGCGGGAGCTCGCCGGGGCAGAGACCGGCGCCGGGCGACGGCTTTCCGAGGGGCCGGCGGTAGGAAATCCGCCACGGAGACCGTATAGCCAACTGCGGAAGGAGCTGACGGAGATATGACGGCGGCGACAAAACTCAGTTTGGGTCAAACCAGAGCGGTGGAAGTCAGCCAGTATGGCTGACCAATCGCATTTGGGAATAGCGCGGGACATGCGTGGACTCCGGTGCGTGAGGGCACCGGCTTATCCTGACACCAACCCCCGCCCGGATAAAGATGCACTTCACCGGACGGTTACTCCCCGGAAATCTCGCGAACAGTCCCTTGGGCAGCTCCTTGGAGAGAAAGTCAGGCGCGAGCTTGCGCTCCTCTCGATGTTCGAGGACATACGTTTCAACTCCACTGTCAGTTTCCGCGCGGACCACGTTCATCTGAGATTTGGGAAGAGCGAAAAAAGCGTCGATCTCGTTCAAAACGCCGCCGTGTGCGTCTGAATCAAGGCCGAGGGGTGGGACAAACGCCTGGCTGTCACGGTTGTCCGATCGTCTTATCTCCGCCCGGTAGTAATCACTGCCTTCCCTTCGCCCAATCCACAACTTGAACGTAGATGTTGCGCGCTGATATGCCGAGATGCGTGTCTGCGCAAAAATGGTTTGGAGATTCAGGGCATCTGCGGGTAACCGCTTCGCGAAAGAATAACCACGCGGCAGATCGGATTCATCCGATCCATTGAATCGGCGGAGCTGATAACTGCTCCTATCTGTGCGATATTCCTGGACTATAACGAATGGCTTGCGAAGTAGTGGATCAGTCAATGCGCGTTTCGCATTTTCATGCAACCGGAGAGACACGGCCCGATCCCGCGGGGTTTTCGACGCATCGTTTGATTCCTTTCGGTACTTCTCTGCCAGCATCTCGGATCGTTTGAACGAAGCGTCCGCCTTCTCTTCTTTGCGCGTCCAAAGAATGCGTAAGGTAGGAAAGGAGCGGTAGTTCGCTCGAAAGCCAGATACGAGGTCATCGACGCTTGGAAGAGCATCTTGGTTGCCAGGAGCCGCAGAAGACACAGATAAAATGGACAGTGATGTTAATAATGCATATGACGCGTTCATTTAATGAAAAGCCTTTTGATCGAACCTCGAATCAGGACGATGCGCCAGGAACGCATGGCAGGGGGAGAAAGTTACAGACCTGTCAGTACGGCGTTCTCTTCACTTCGCCTGCTCGACGCTCAAGTGCAGAACACCGAAATTGGGCGCGCGAATGACAAACCGGGCGTTCGCTGTCCGCTCGGTACGGTCAATCCCGCAGTGCAACGCGATTCCGTCCACTCCACCGACCGTCTCGCGCCGGATCGTGATCGAACGCCCGTGGTCGAGATCGAGGACAACCTCCGCGCACTCGAACGGCCCGTCCGCTGCCGCAGGGTTGTACAGTCTGCCGGTGAGTTTCTTCATGAGGCCTCGCTATCCTAATCGTGTCCCGCAATGTCCCGCGTGGGCCTGTCCGCTCGTACGCACGACCACAAGTTCGCCAGCTCATACACGGTGCTTGGTTCGGTTCTTCGTTCCAGGGTATGCGCGACCTTCGTCGCAATTCCACGACCGCATCCTCGAGATTGACAAATTTGCCTTGGGGCTCAGCGTGTCGCTCATCTTCGATGACAAACATGACGCCCCCAATAGTCAACAGCGGTGTTACTTGCCAGGAATCAAAGCCTGGAGACGCGCCGACTGTGGATACGTAAAAACGAATCGCCAGCCTTACGTATACTCTGGTCTCTAATTAGTGATCCGTCAATCTTCGATTGACGGGTGATTTTGTGGAATCACGCTGGAAAATCGATTATAAAATTCGGCGGCCTCATAAGATTCAGCCGTGAATCGAGGCCACCCGGCTCGCAACGGAGGCGTTTGCGATGAAGACTGGCGCATGCCTCGTGTCGCTGTTGCTGGTTGTCGCCGCCGGTGCGGCAACGTGCGGGCAGACTGGCGACGAGCCAGCGGAGAAGCGATTTCGCTCCGAGTACCTCGCGGCCTGCGCGGCCTGGGAGAATCGCTGCTCGAATGCCGTTGGATCGATCAAGATCGCCACGGACGACAACGAGCGGAAAAACGCGCCGCACCGGGACGCCATTTTTTCGTTCAAATGCAAGCTACCAGCCATGGCGAGCCTGGAGATCACATCAGCCGGCGGCGGCAGGTCTTCGCACAGCGTCGAGGTCATGAATGCGAAATACTGGTTCACTGCGACGAAAACGCGTGAGGATCAGCCGTTTGTCGTTGGTTCTCTGAAAAAGGCCGCTGACGCCAAGCCGGCTCCTGCGGGCGGTCTTCAGCGCACGCCCATGCGATCGCTCTCTCAGCTTCTTGCGGCCCCGTATGCCACCACCATCCCGAACCAGGCGATGATGTCCCATCCTCGCTTCGAGGTCCGATCGATGTTGCAACTGGTGAAGAACGGCAAGAATCTGCTCCGAGTCGAATTCGATCGACCCAATACCGAAGGCCGCGAGGTGCCCAAGTTTGCCAGGGATTTCGGGGGTTTCGAGGGTTTCTTCGTCGTATGTCCCGACGAGAAATGGGTGCTTTACGAATTCGAGTGCCGGGAGAAAAAGGGGCCGGGACAGTCTGCCTTTACCGGCACTGTCGAATACGCGGGCACGCGCGAAGGCCACCCGATTCCCAAGCGGGCGATCTGGCAAACTCTCAGGCTGCCTGAGCGCGACGTCATCAAAACAACCTTTATTGAATTCGTTGATCTCCGATTTGCCGATGTTCCCGACCAGGACTTCACCTTGAGCGCTTTCGGAATCGCAGAGGACACCGCGAAACGACCTTGAGCCCGCGAGAGTCCTTGCTGGGCGAGTCTGCGGGACCGATGCCCGAGCGTAACGTTTTAACAAAAGGCTAATCCTACGTCAGTCCGCGTCCGGGTAGCCGGGCTACCTCCGTGATTGAGCTGCAGGGACCAGCTCGATATCGATCCTGGCGTCACCCTCGGCGTCGACGATCCGGCGGGAGATACCCAGGAAGTACCCCTGGGCCTCGATCCTCACAAGGTGCCCGTTCCCTGCAGGCTCCTTGAATCGGCACTCGTAACGACCGGCCTCCTGTCGCTTTGATCTGGACTTATCCCAGTAGGTATGGGACCCATCCTCCGATTCAGTCCCCGGCGTCAGCATGAACGACTCGATCGGCTTTCGCGTCCGGTAATCGACGACCGTGCCGGTGACCCTCAGCGTCCTGGCCATCTTGATAACCGTCTCGGTCTCCCTGGCCGGCACGACACGGTTCTGCACGCCGATGAAGCCATTTCCGAAGGCGCTCAACCAGACGTCTTCGCGCGGGGCGTTCTCCCAGCGGAATCGGCCGTCGGTCCCGGTCACGGCGTTCCAGTCGAGCGTGTGGAGGCGACGCCAGTAAGCGACCGTCACCTGAATGCCGGGAAGCGGTCGACCGTCGTGATCGACCACACGTCCCTGGATCGTCCGCGGTGTGCCGAGCTTGAGCTCCACCGGGGCGAGTCCTGGACGCGCATCGAGCTCGATCCGTTCGGGGCCGTGCCCTTTAGCCTGGACGGAGATCGCTGTCTCGCGGGGCCGCAAGTGTCCCAGGCGAAACCGGCCGTCTCCATCCGTCTCAACGATCGGCGGATCCGAGCCGAACCAGTCACTTCCGGTGCCGACTCGTGCACCGCGAACAGGGTGTCCCTCGCGATCGACGACCCGGCCCGTGACCACGATCCCTCGACAAAGCACCACTGTGCCGTTGGGGCCGATCGCGTCGGTCAGCTCATCACTGTGAATTTCGCAAGTCTGGAAGTCCGGGTGGCGGATTCGAATCGTGCTGAGTTGTGCCTCATGGTATCCGGGAGGAATGCTCGGGCATTGCCAGCGTCCTTCGGCGTCGGTCAGAGCATCCTCCAGGCGGATTCCCGCCCGGTTCTGGGGCTTGTCCCAGGGTCCGCTAATCCCGAGCCACACCTTCGCCCCGAAGACCGGTCGCCCCTCTTCGTCCTTTACGAGGCCGCCAATCCTGGCGGCTGGGACCATCTTCAGCGTGAAGGTCGGGGGGAACTCCTCCTCTTCGCCTGGGTGCCAGACCCAGACCCTCATCGGCAAGAAGCCCTCTTTTGCGCGTCGACGAACACGCGATTCGGCCCGAGCGAAGGATAATCGAAGGTGATGGTGCCATTGTCGTCGGACGTCCTCTCGGCCGTCGGTACGGTCCCTACGACCACGGTCAGCAGCACGCCCGGGAGCGGCTTGCCGAGGCTCCGGTCCACGACGCGAAGGTCGATCGTCCGACCGGCGGGCGAGACGCTACCGAGCCTCGGGGAAGCGGCCGTCGCGGGCGCCTGGGCGGAGGAGCTCGGATCCTGGACCGCTCCGGGAGTCCTGAGAGCGGCGAGGGCAAAGGTGCCGCTTGCGAGCACGGCTGCAATGAGGACTGCTCGGCCCAAGAGCTGCTTGCGCAGAACATCGCCGGCCAGCGTCGCCGCGCTTGTGGCGGCGACGGCAGCGGAGACTTTGCCCACTGTAAGGTCGCGGCATGCGGTCTGCACCGTCGCGTCCACGAGATCCTGGGCCACAGCGGCCTGCGCGGACGAGTCCAGCCAGTCAGCGATGGCCAGAATCGCGGCGGGTGCGAGCCCGCGACGGGCCAGCCGGCCGCGGAGCCGAAGCCGGGCCCGGTCAAGCCGGCCGCGGAGCACGCCGGCCTTCCATCGAAGCTGCCGGGCGGCGGCCTCCTGGGTGAGCCCCTCCAGGTAGCAGAGCACGAGCGGGCGGCGATACTTCTCGGGCAGCCGGTTGATTTCTTCGTCGATGATCGCGTGAAGCTCGCGCCGAACCGCCGAACAGTCGGTCTCGGTTTGCTCCGGCCGGCTAGCGGCGGCGTTCTCTTCCTCCAGTCGCCGCCGCGCGTTGCCCGCTCGGGCCCGCGACGCCACGCGCCAGGCCACGCCGTAGAGCCACGGCCCGAGCGAATCGGCATCCTGCAGCGCGCTCGCCCGGCGCAGGAGCACAAGAAACGTCGCCTGGAAGGCGTCCTCCGCGTCCGGACGTGCGCCCAGGACCCGACGACAGACACCCAGGACCATCGGCCCGTGTAGGGAAACCAGGGCCGAGAATGCGGACTCATCCCGCTCGGCCAGGAAGCGTCGAAGTAACTGCCCCTCAGGCAGGGCCGTGGCTGTACCCTGGCCGAAGACCTGCTCCAGATCTCGAGCCAACGCACCGCGATGTTCGCCGAGCATGCTCATCCAATGACGCCCTTTACTTCTGGCCCGTGGTGTTCTCCGCTTCCCTATTATTCTTTGCCACCAGCCGGAAGGGCGACATGTTTTTTTCCGCGATGTGCCGATTGATTTTGGAGTATACGGAGCCTCAGCTCACCGACCGCGCACCTTCGCCCAGGCGGCCGTCCGGGAAGAGAGAGCAGGCTTCTTCTAGCAGCGTGGCAGCTTCCAGCAGGTGAAGAACGCCGGCGAGCCGCTGGAATCTGGGTCGGATCGTGGGCGGTGCACTCGAGCCACGGTGTGGGAGATTCAAGGAACCAAAGGACAAGACAGACGGAAAGTCTAGCCACGGATGAAATACGGATCGAATACGGATAAAACAAGAATGCGTTATGTCGTGCTGGAGGGTGATTGCAGGCGATTGGGAGTGCGTTTCAACAGTTGCCGGGCGCTCAAACCACGCGATTGACCGCCTGGATGGCAGTGGTGCCCGGCGCAATCGTCGGACCGTCGTCCTTCGAGAACGCTGTCACAATCCGATTCGACGCATCAACTGGCCGATCCTGAAAAGGATCAGATCGATCCCTTCGTATTGTCTCTTGCTCAGACCCCATGCCGCCACCAAGTCCGTATCAGGGTCGATCGCGAGATTCAGCTCAAATTCTTGATAACTCAAGGGCCTCTTGAATCGCGCCACCCAAGTGTAATCGGTACAAGTTCTTGGTGTTGTGGGAATGTTGCAACTCGAAGGCGAGCCGATTCGACGAATTACTTCCGCCTTGGTCAAGCCGGGCTTCGGGTCGGTGTTGCCCAACTGCTCGTAGATGGCCATTAACCGTTGATCGGCAGCCGACGGCGGCAAAAGCAGGTAGACCAAAAGCGCCGTTACTCCCACGGTGATCATGAGCGTCCGAACACGGAACCGAAACGGCTCGGTCCGCCTCCGTGCCTTGATCTCAAACTCGATTGGAAAAAGGGGAAAGCTGATCCGCATCGCTCAACGCTCCAGCCGTGTAATCAATCAGGCGCTATATGGAACAGATCTACTCAGCCCTCGCGGATTCGTGTCGGTTCCGTGCCATCGCAAGTAGAGCTGGTATACGGTTTGCGCAGGTGCCTCGATATGACATCGAGAGGTTCTCGGTCTGGTAACTCTGATCTCTGGAATATTCTTCACGCTTCCTTACGTCAGGTCGTGCCGCGATTGAGCATGCGCGGCAACTGCAGTTCACAGCTTACGCAAGCTGGAGCCCAGTCCACTAGCCGTTCCAGAATCCTTCGGCCCGGTTGTGTTAGGTCGTGCCCAGTCGCGATCATAGACCAGGGGAGGTAGTTCTGGTTCACCGACACGAATCGGTGGAGGCGCATACATCTTGTCAATAAGGTTTCCGAGCGTGTTGTAGAAAAGAGCGACCGCCAGGAGCGCTATCCACAGGATCACGAGCGCTGCAAGCGGACCCATGAGCAAATTGAAAAAGCCAACGCATGCCACGAGCGGCAGTCCGCACAGGACGATCGTTCCGGCGATCTTGGCAGCCCGGCCGAGGGCGACTCCCCTTGCGACCATCAGGGCCAGAGGTGCTACGTAGAGAGTCACCCACGCGAAGAGGAGACATTCGCCGGAGGCGCGCGCGTCCAAGATAATAACAATCGCAGCGGCGAAGCATGCGACACTGGCGACTGCGACCATCAACCGCCAGAGCGGAAATCGAACGCGGGAGTGCTGCATGGTTGGGTTCTCGAGCCCTAGTGGACTTGATGTAAAGTTTCCGTCTCTCGCAACGAACCGAGCTCAGGAGAACGTGGGAAGCCTGCTCACCAAGCTACCCGTTCCATGTTCACCCATCGTATCACGAGCACCTGTCCAGACCAACTACAGCGAGGCGTTACTATTCCAGGTCTTCTGGTGTTATCTTCGGGCGGATAGGCTCGGGCAGTTCGGATTGGCTGTAGCCGCTCTTCCTGGACATCTTGAAGTAAAAGGACGTGTCATCATTCGCCAATACAGAGGGCGGCGATCTGATTATCGGAATCGAGGAAGATCTAGGCGCTCCCAAGACTGTTCTTGGAACGGCGATCAGCGACGTCGATGCCGAGAAACTAAGACTCGAAGAGATCATAAGGCGAGGCATTGATCCGAGGATTGATTTCGGAATTCACACCGTGTGCTTGGGGGAAGGCAAGACAGTGTTCGTAATCCGAATTCAGAAGAGCTGGATTATTCCTCACCTGGTCATATTTCAAGGAAAATTCGGAGAGTTTTGGGCGAGAAATTCAGCAGGAACCTACTCAATGGATACCACGGAACTGAGGAGAGCATTCAATCTGTCGGAGTCGATTTACGAGCGTGTTCGGCAGTTCCGCGAACTCCGTATCTCGCGCTTCCTCAATAAGGATACCCCGATTCCTTTGAAGGATGGCGCAAAGATTGTGCTGCATTTAATCCCGCTGGAGAGCTTCAGGTCGCGGTTCACGCTCGACTTCTCCAATCTTCAATGGTATTCGGCGAGCTTTAAGCCGCTCGCCCATCAACTCGGCGGCGGCTGGTCCCCTCGGCACAATTTCGTTGGTGCGTTTATATTCTGGCAGGCAATGCCGGAGACTATGCAAGTGAGCAATTACGTCCAAATCTATCGGAATGGAATTGTCGAGGCCGCCGTTGATTCGATCGAGAACGACTCTGGGGGAAAGCGGTACTTATCCGCCTGGATATATGAGCAGCATATTGTTGAAGGGGTGGAGCGGTTTGTAAACGGTATGAAGGGTGTTGGGATCACCCCGCCAATTTGGGCTTTCATCTCGCTTATTGATGTGAAGGGAGCGAAAATCCATCAGGGAAGATATTCTAATGTAAATTATTTTTCGATAGACCGGGATATACTTCAGCTTCCCAAGGCCGTAATAAACGACCTCGATGTGAACGCGGCATCTCTGCTGCGACCGAGTTTCGATTTAGTTTGGAATGCCGCCGGATTGCCGCGCTCTGCGAATTTCGATGAGGAGGGCAATTTCAAACCTAATATCTAAGAGAAAGGCATCAGCTTTCCGATGCCTGCGCCAGATCGCGTGGCGCTCGAGGTCGGGTGTTCTCGACATGGGGCAGGCTCCTGTGAAGGGACGTGTTAATCCGCTTCGCAGGCTATCAGACCCCGCACGGCTGGCAATCTGGGACGCTTACTCCGCCGCAGCGCGTTCGAGCCGCCGCGCGGCTGCGACAGCGGCATGCCGCTGCGCGGGCGGCACGAGGTAAGCGAGCACCCGCCCGGTATCAGGATCGATCACTGCCACTTCCTGATCGGGATTATTGCCAATTAGCGCCGACACGACGATAAAAAGTGCGCGTCCACGGTCGAGCCCCGTCAGGGCCGTCGTAAGGCGATCGGCGATTTCCTTCAACGGAGCGTCATCGACCTCTGTCTGGTGGCCCGGTGTGCCGTTGCACTTCTTTGACTTCGTCACGTCGCCAGCTTCCTCATTGACTTCGAGTTTGCTCAAACTTGCCATCGTTGGATCCTCCTCGCAACAATCCCATTCTTAATGTAACGCAGCGACGCGCGTCTTGGAATAGGCGCTTCAGGAGTTGTACCTTGCCTGGAGCTCTCGGACCGCCAGGCCCGCCACTACGGCCATTAACCAATGTGAATGGCCGTCTACTGCTGTACTCGCCCGGCCCGCGCGAACGCATGCCCGAAAGCCACTTGAAAGCAGACGCAGTAGGTCAGCGAGGCAATTCCCAGAGCCAACCCCGACGCAGTGATGGATTGCCCGATCTTCATGTATGGCGTCCGGCGATCCCACGTCCAGACGACGAGTGTGACGAACGCTGGGATCAAGAGCCCGATGAGGCAAACGGAAACCCTCCAGAACTTCGGAAGAGTTGGAAGTGCACCGAGCGGAACCGGTCTTTGTCTTGAGAGCCAATAAACGACCAGTAGCGCAATACACGGGACAAAGAACCAGCGAGCTGCCGTACTGGAGGGCCTTGTAGCCCGGCATGTGATAACCCCAGATCGTCAAAACGTTGTCGTTTAGCTGGGGAAAGAGGCTGCTGCCCCATCGCCCTTGGTGTGTGAACGAGTCCCAGAAAACGTGTGTTGTCGCTCCGATCAGTATCGCCAGCGCGGCCGAGGAGAAGAACTTGAAAGTCGGCTCGACATGGGAGATTGAAAGTGAAGCGCAACGGCTACGGATCAATTCGGGCAGCAATGCCAACAGGGGGAGTTTCATTAGGCACTGGAAGGTCACAAGGCACGCCATTCCAAGCGGCACGCAGGCAAGGAAGATGCCGGTGATCGAATGCGTTGTGGCGTAAGTTATCGGGAGCGGTACAAACAGCGGGATGTCGGGGATCATGCTACCGACAACCAGGGCGGAGAACGGGAACGCCCGCGGCGCGGCGGCTGCAACGGGCAGGATGGCTGCGATGTGGGTCAGCGTGAAAGGCATAGACGAAACCTCGGCGACTTTCGAACCCACTTCGCCCTCTGGAACTGGAATCTCATCCGCCGGTGTCGCACTCAGGGATACTGGACGTATTGCAGCTTCGGCATGCTGCTTTTCAGCTTCGCGATCCCGTCGGGGCTGACGCGTGTGCCGGAAAGGCTCACCGAGATCAGCCGCTCGTTCGCCTTCAAGTGATCCAACCCGCCGTCGCCGACCTGGGTCCGGTCGAGCGAGAGCTTGATGAGCTGGTCCTGTTCGGCGAGATGGGCCAGGCCGGCGTCGGTGACGCGAGTTCCATCGAGGATGAGGCTTCGCAGTTCGCCCAAGCCCGCGAGATGGATCAGGCCGAAGTCCGTGACCTGCGTCTCCGACAGCCGCGTGTAATTCAGTTCGCGCAGGCTCGCCAGATGGGCCAGGCCGGCATCCGTGACTCGCGTCCCGGAGAGATCCAGGAATTTGAGGTGCTTTAGCCCGCGCAGCCGGGCCAGCCCGGCATCCGTGATTCCGCTGTTGTTGAGGTAGAGTTCTTCCACCTGTGCGAGCCCCTCGATCGGCCCGAGTGTGGCATCGTTCACCTGCGGGCCCCGGAGGGAGACGACGTTGAAATCACGGTAGTAATGCTCCGGGACATAGCGGCGGAGCCAGCTCGGGGCGGGATCTGGGGTGCTCTCGACCAGGATCATCCCATCCGGGGAGCGCTGGAAGCCATAGATGACGAAGCCACCGGCCTGGCGGATCGCGGAAAGGGCGAGCCCCTGGGTGCGGGCGTGATTCGCCACCCAGGCCATGGGCACGGCCATACAGGCGACCAGGGCCATGCTCACGGCCAGCGTGATCCGGGGCCGACGCCGGCGCGAGGGTCGCGACGACCCGAGGGGTTGGTCCGCGCCCACGATAGTTCTCCTGCCTGATGGGAGGCCCACGCTGCGTGCGGGGCCACCAGGAGCCGATCGCTTACGCAAGAATACTAAGAGTTTAGGCGAACGGACGACGCGGTTCAATGCGCGTGCGGGAGGCTGGTGTGTTTCTCGACGGGGCTATACCCAGACTTTACGTGAGCCATCCAATGAACCCACAGCCGCGCCACCGACGATAACCACAGGTTGACCGACCTGTCTGGCCTGAGCTTGGCCACGTCGATCCCTTTCGATCCGCCACCGCGAACGTCTCCAGTAGAGTCCGGATCGCGCGACTGCGTCGTCACGGATTCGGCTTCCAGCGCTGCGGATTGGTAAACAGCCCGCTGTCGGCGATGCGATGGGCATTCTTCCCATCCACTTCGACCTGCCAGAGGCTGAAGATCGGTCTTGTGAAAGCATTCCATTCCGTGCTCGCGAGGAACAGGATCGCCTTACCGTCAGGCAAGAAAACGGGCGATTTATTGTGCTTGCTGATGCGTGTCATTCCAAGCGGTCTTGCCGCCGACCCATCACGGTTCATCTTTGGTGCTGGTCAACCGGCGCACGTCCCGCGTCTCGAGGTTGAATAAGTAGAGGTCGCCATCGGCAGCCGAGAAGACGATCTGTTTCCCGTCCGGCGAGATGTCGAACGCAACATTTCCATGTTCGATCGCCCCGAAGCAATGCGACACACCGATCAGCGTCGCAACGGCTGCGATCGATGTGATACTTATGGTGGTGCGCCTGGTCATTATAAGGCTCCCGGGTTGTCTGGATCTTCGACGTGTAAGGCGGGATTCCGCGCTTTCGATGTCCATCGGTTCCTCACGTGAGAGCGCAGCGGACGCGATCAGGATGCGATGACGCTACCTGTGACCCCGAAAGTTGTCTATCTCGGTTTCTGGCGCTGGAAGCTGTGATCTTCAGTCGACCCGTCACACTTGCTCATTTCGACACCGACAAATCGTCGCGCTTCAACAACCGCTCGCCCAATGCGCGCATCAGCGAGCGCCTGCCCCTGGTGTTGACATCTCGGTCGCGTCGCGACGGATTTCGATGGGCCCGTCAACGGACTTCAGCTCCAGTTTCACTTTGGGGTCCGCGCCAACTGTTCTTCGCAGAATGCACGGCTCCCCGGGTTCGGCTGACGTGAGAGGGAGCTCGCTAAGGATGTTTCCGCGCGTCGCGACCGCATCGACCTCGAAGGGCATTTCCGGAGGCACAACGAGTCTGATCCCGCTTGGCAGCCGCCAATTGCCGTCCGCGTGAGGTGCGAACGGCCCGGTCTCGAACGAGTGCAAGCCCGGAGCGAGCCGGCCTGTGTACTCGATCCCTCCGCCGTCGGCCTTCGCTTTGACGAGGAGATCATCGCCCTTGATCCTGATGGAGCCGCAGCGGCTCTCGAGATCGAGGAGCGTCGGAGGGGACGAGGGAGTTGACAGGATTTCGGCCTCCATGCCGATGAACATGCGGCCCAAATCCCTGGCCTTCACAGACTTCAGCGCGACCGGCGCGCTAACCCACTCGTTTCCATTGGGGCCTCCGAGGTGCTGTCCGATGTGGACATATCCTTCGCCCGTCAACAGGTCGAGGCTGGCCCCCGGGGGAACGCGCAGCTCCACATCCGTTCTGAGTGCGGTCGCGCGCGTCTTCGAAGGGTTTGTCGCACGGATGCGGATCTTGTCTTCCTCGTGGGCTGCTGAGATGGCGATGCCGTTCACCGCGGCGTCAGCGCCGTCCCGGGAGTTCTTGAAGATTGCCGAGGTGGTGATGACGGCCGACACTTGACCGTCGGTGCTCTGTACCACGTCGATGTAACCAGCGAACACATCGACGCTGACTCTCGGAGCCGGCCCGGCATCCCAGTTCTTTGTGATTTTCTTTTCGGCTGCGTAGAAGCTGTCATCGAGCACGAACGCCAAAAAGAACGGAGTGAACATCGCGACCCAAATCAGGACCGCCGAGCCCGCCACGACGGCCATCATCTGTCGCATTGTGAACTGCACGCGGGGAGATCTCATGTCCCGTGCCTTGATCGCGTGATTGAAGAGCCTGGACGAGCGACTCGGCGCGAGGGTGAAGGCGGGAGGAGGGGCGATCCCTCTTGCCGAGCTGGAGCTGAGACGAGCACGCCTATCCATTCGGCGGAAGCCCGCCGTACCAGGCGGTAGCCGCACGACCGCACAATGAGCAGCGACCCCATCAGAGCCGTCGGGTACAGCACCATGATCAGGAGGATGTAGACCCGCCCGGCCGCGGTGGCGGGTAGGGCCAGGTAGGCGCCGAGTGTAAGCGAGACGACGAACACCGCCGAACACCGCTGCAGTGGGCGGGCATTCCCGAGCGCCGCCCAGAGGGAGACCAGCGCCACGGCAACGAAACAAATTAGCAAGACGACGGTCATCAGGAGCCAAACTTGCGTAGTTGCTTGCAGGGCTGTCGCCCCAGTGCAGAGAAGGGCGACGGCGCCGGTGAAGATCATCATGCCCCGAATCGAGAACCTCGGTCCCTCGGCCTCGGGCCGGGCAGGCTGACCGAGGTCGCCCGGTCGTTTGACTGCGACCCCAAATCGCCGCAGCACCAGCAAGGACCCCAGGGTCACGGTAATCGCGATGGTCCAGATGGCCGGGAACTCCCTTCTGAAGTCTCTGGGGGCTAGCGCCTCCAGATAGAGTATCCCAGCGACTAGCCCGGCAAGCCGCTTCCACAGGATCGCCTTGGAAGCCGTCACCCAGAGGGAGAGCAGGAACGACTGGCAGAGAGCCGAGGCAAAGAATGGCACACTAAGGATGTGCTTGAACGTGAACAGCGTGCGTAGCTCGACGGGTGCCAGGACGGCCGTGAGCAGCCCGAGAGCCAGGTGGGCTACCGCCAGAATCTGGAGCCTTTTGTGATCCGGCATAAGGTTAACCTCACCAAGCGGAGCTGCCGACCCTCACCGCGCTGGTCGTCGTCTTCGCCCAATTGTAACTGACAAGATGTCCAGATGTCCCACGATTCGCCGCTGCCAGCCTGAACAGCGGAACGAGCTCCAAGGTGTCAAGTGAGCCGCCTGGCCCCGGCGTCAGTGATCGAAAGACGATATCCCTCCCATCGCCTCGGATCGCTCAATAGTTGATCCCGCTCCCAGTCTGGGACCTCAAAGTCATCCCCTCGAAACAGCAGCACTTCTCGGTCGTGCAGCATCGCGAGGATGGCCCGATACGCGCGGTCATCTCCCTCGAATAACTGCCGAATGACCGCCAATGGCATGGGGCCGCCGCACAATTGGTCAAGGGTTTCAAGTTCGGGAGGGTACACGCAGTTCCTCGGCAGCTCTCAGGGGGCATCAACTCTCGGGACGGGCCGGGTCCAGTTCGGGCTCACGGTCGACCTCGATCCAGTAGAGTTGTTTGTGCCCCCTCGCCTCAAGCTCGGAGGCCAAGCGTATCGCCTCTTCCCGGTCGAGTCCGGCGCGGACGACGAAATGATTGCCGTTGTCATCTTGGCGATGGACGGCCCAAGACTCAGCCGCGTCTTTTTCGCGAATGCCCATGCGACCCGCGCCCCGCCAGCTATCGCCCCAGATCAGCACTCTTTCCAACCGGGGCGCGGACACCCCGCGGAACTGGCATAGCTCTCCAACATACTGAGGTATGGCTCGCCCGGTCCCTCGCCTTGCATCAGCCGCTCGAACGCCGTGAACCCTTGGGCGTGGGCGCGGGCGTACAACTCGGCCGCGCGTGCCCGACGCTCCTCCCACGGCCCGCCGCCGTACCCCATGATAAAGAGGGTCGCCAGGTTGAACGACGCCGGGCCGATGCCCGCGTCGGATGCGGCCTGGAGGAAACGGCCGGCCTGATCCAGATCGGCCCGTGCTGTTGCCTCGTCGATGCCGTCCCAGCCTTCGGAGCGGTGCAGGCCCGAGATGATGAACTCGCCCACGACGCCCTGGATCTCGTGGTCCCCGGCGTCGGCGAGCGGCGGTGTCTGGGACTCCTATTGGTGGGCCGTCAGAGATTCTGCGGTCGCTCCATGGCGCTACCCGCTCGGAACACTGATTGTCGCGGATGGTTGCCCGACGTGCAAACTCTCAACAATACTTCACTCGTTACACGCGGCCGTCACCCGTCCGGGGGTAGCCGAAGATGCCACGAAGCAGGTGGCATTGTTCGGCATGCTCGGCGTCCGTCTCGACAGCAAGCTGAGCATGCTTTTGGGCGATGGAATGGATTGGATGCACCCTTTGGATGGCAGCGGCGTAGGCACAGTTGACGGCCACGAACATGGCGCAATTGAACGCTTCGGGAATGGATGGGTCATGAGCGCGGGTGCGGAGCGGCACTCCGTCCGTGGGCAGGCACAGGGCAGCAGCCAAGGCTGCGTGATAGAGATGGCCGTTCGAACGGATGTCGAGCTTGGCAGACGCCTTTGCTAGCGCCTGCGCAGCCCCACGCGCGACGGCCTTCCTCACCTCCACCAGGCTATGACCTCGAAGAAGTAGCTCACGCTGCCCCGGCCCGAGCTATTCGGCGGAACCTCGTATCGCCGCATCGTGACCGTCTTCTGGTTGCTCCCGTCGGAATCGCACGTGATCAAGTATGTCTTCCTTTCCGCCGCCTGATCCGGCTGCCGAAGGGGCATCTGCCATGTATAGGCCACCTTCAACCCGTCGGACGACCAACAGTAGCCGTGGGTATGGCCGGGCTTGTCAATCACGGCTCGTTTCCCCGTGGTCAGGTCGATCACGCACAGCCTCGCGCGCCGCCCCTCCTCCTGGTTCGCTTGGGGACGGACCATGCACAGGATTCGCCGGTTATCGGGCGACAGCCGGGCGCCGTAGGCCACCTCCCGATCCGAAGTCAGAAATTCGGGCTTGCCGGTCCCGTCGATGCGGACCCACGCGATCCGGACGCTTTCATCTTTCGCACGAAGACTCGTCAAGAGGCGCTTGCCGTCCGCCGACCAATCGCTCGGCCACCACTCGTCTGGCAGCTTCAGTGTCGTCAATCTCTTCGACTTCAGGTCGTACACCCGGTACGCCGATCCCCGAGACCGATCCTCGTTGAATCCTTGCTCACAGATCAGGATTCGTTGGCTGTCGGACGACCAGAGGGGAAGGAAGCTCGAGCCCGTGGTCCCCCAGATCAGTGGAACAGTGGTCTGATCCTCCGGATGTGCCCTGGATTGGATGACGAGCTGACCTTGCTGCTTGCCCGGTGGCGGATTCGGTTCGGATTTGCTGAAGGCCGCCCAGCGTCCGTCCGGCGAGATCGCCCCCGCCCCGTTCGTGATCGACTCCAGGCGCTCCTTCTCCGCCCCGTCTGGCCCAAGGAGTGAACAGCCTTGGTACGTGACCATGAATCTTTCGGGCAGGGAGTGGTCTGGTCCCGCAGCGGCCTGACGAGCGGTCGAGGTCGGCTCGGTGTGGGCTGCGTCGAAGGCATGGAATCGGTAGGTTAGAAGCCCCATATCGCCCAGGCCGAGCGCGCAGGCCATCACGGTCACCCCCAGAATTGTCGGTTGTGGCATGGCCGTTCCCTCTTCGTTGTCTGAAGGTTTGATTTCTGATGCACGCTTTTCATGTCCCCGATCGTCCCGGTTGCCGCTGTCCGCGCCAATTTTAGTACAGGTGATGCGGAGAGCCGCCAAGAAGACCGGAAGAGCGCGGATCGGAGTTGCAAGCCGCTGACCGAATCGATCGGAGGCGCGCGGTCGTCAACCATGCCGAAAAATACTGTACGGATGTTGACAACTAGCCGATAAGTTTGATGAACTAGCTTTTTGGCTTTATCGCTCTTCGAGCGAAAGCGTGAGTCGACCCTACGTTCCACTGGAGACAGACCCATGGCGCACCCGATTCCGGACGGTCATCACACGATCACTCCGCACTTGATCATCAAAGGCGCGGCAGAGGCCATCGAGTTTTACAAGCGGGCCTTCGGGGCCAAAGAATTGGCCCGGATGCCCATGCCCGGTCCGGACGGCCAGATGAGGATCGGGCACGCGGCATTACAGATTGGCGATTCGAGATTGTTTCTGGCTGAGGAGTTCCCTGAGTACGGCGGCATTGGCCCAGGCAAGAGCTCTCCCGTGACAATCCACCTCTATGTCACCGATGCTGATGCTTCGTTCGCACGGGCGGTGGAGGCGGGCGCAACGGTTGTCATGCCACTTTCCGACATGTTCTGGGGCGACCGTTACGGCAAGCTGGTCGATCCATTCGGGCACCACTGGTCGCTGGCGGAACATCTTGAAGACCTGACCGGCGAACAGATGATGGAACGAATGGCCGCGCTCAAGCCGCCCGGACCCTCGTGCGGGTAGCAACGTATCGGCCGCGTCGCGACGGATCTCGATGGGCCCGTCAACGGACTTCAGCTCCAATTTCACTTTGGGGTCCGCGCCAACCGTTCTGCGCAGAATGCTCGGCTCCCCGGGTTCGGCTGACGTGAGAGAGAGCTCGCTCAGGATGTTTGCGCAACGCGACCGCATCGACCTCGAACGTCATCTCCGGAGGCACAACGAGTCTGATCCCGCGCGGTAGCCGCCAATTGGCGTCCAGGTGAGGTGCAAACGGGCCGGTCTCGAACGAGTGCAAGCCGGGGAGGAGCCGGCCGATGTACTCGATTCCTCCGGCGTCGGCCTTCGCTTTGACGAGGAGATCATCGCCCTTGATCCTGATGGATCCGCATCGGCTTTCGAGATCGAGGATCGTCGCCGCGGATGAGGTATTTGTCAGGATTTCGGCTTCCATCCCGGTGTATACATTGCCTAAATCTCGGGCCTTTACGGATTTCAGCGCAACTGGCGAGCTCGTCCAATCTTTTCCATTGGGACCTCCCAATCGCTGCCCAACGTGGACATATCCATGGCCGGTCACGAGCTCAATGCTGGCTCCCGGGGGAACGCGCAGCTCAACATCAGTTCTCACCCCGGCCGCGCGTGTATTCAGCGGGTCTGTCGCACGAATGCTGATCTTGTCTTCCTCATGGACTGCCGAGATCGCAATGCCATTGACCTCAGCGTCGGCGCCGGCTTGCGAGATCTTGAACGTCGTGGACGTGGTCACGACGGCTGACACCTGACCGTCTGCGGACTGGATCACGTTGATGTGACCAGCGAATACATCGACACTGACTTTCGGAGCCGGCCCGGCGTCCCACTTCTTGGTGATTTTCTTTGTGGCCCCGTAGGCGCAGAAGGTGCGATTGATCAGGAACGCGAAGAAAACCGGAATGAGCATCGCAACCCAAATCAGGACCGCCGAGCCCGCCACGAGGGCCATCATCTGTCGCATTGAGAACTTCACCCGGGGAGATGTCATGTCCCGTGCCTTGATCGCGTGATTGAATAGATTCATCTCTGGTTCACCGGTTTCAGGTTTTTTGCTCGGCTCCCCGGGGTACGGCTGACGTGCGAGGGAAGGGGCAAACAGAAGACGAATTCTAAGTCTGGCCGTCACGCCGCTCCCGGCCGGCCATGCTGACTATGGGCTAACCTTCGCGTCCTAATTGACCGTCACGAGGATCTTGGCGAATAGCGAGTCGTCGCCGAAGGGGCCTACGTCGTAGAGGTGTGAGAGACCGTAGAGGCGATGCAACGCGTCGACTCTGGTCTAATATCGCTGCCTGTCAAGTTCGAAGGTTCTCCTCCGAGCTTCAAGAGTGCGGAGCGCAACGTCTTCGAGCATACCGCGCCGCCGGCTCGTTGCACCACTCTCGAATCTGTCGTTAAAGCGTCGTCGGCCGGGGCGTACTGCCGTTAGCGAGACTACTGATGATCGAGCATCGGTCGCTGCGTGGACCGAGAGACGCAAAGGCCAGAAGAATGCCGGCAAGCGGCTGGTAGCTAGGTCGGATCGTGGGCGGAGCATTGGAGCTGCGGTTTGGGAGATTCAAGAAATCAAGAGAAGCAACACGCGGAGAGCTTCGGCGGGCACTGTAACGAATGAGTCGAATTCAGCGATGGAGAGCCTGCCGGTAGAATGGTTTGCGAAGCGGGTCCGGTGTAAGCTTTGAATTCGAGTTGGGGATTAGCACACGTGATGGCTAGCGCGTGTCGGTTGGGGCCCTTCGCAGGGGAGGCTACATGGCAGAGCATCTCGATCTCTGGCCAATGTTCGAGCGAGTGATCGCGCCGCTGCTTGGGGAAGAGGATGATCCCACGCTGTGGCCGGTCGCGCTCGACACCATCTATTCGGATGCCGAAGCGTTGGCGCGGCTGGTGACTGGCTCCTACCGCGTCCTCACACAGATTGGTCGGTGCTCTCACTGGATGGCGCCGAATAAAGCCCGATGGACGGCGGACGGCAGTTTTGCCTGGCCATCCGGATACGGGGGCATCGGTTTCCGTTTCACGGGCCTTCCGGAGTTCGACTGGTTTAGGCAGTGGGCCTGTTTCCAGGGTCACAAAGCTGGATGGTCACAGATGGCCGAGTATCGTCCGGGGACCTGGTCTTTCGTGTGGCTGTTCCCTCACGGACGCGTCGACACCGACAAGCGGCAGCCCATACCGTTTGGAAGCCCGGCGCACCGCCCCTTCCTCGGGTAGAGGTGATGCAGTTCTACGGTTTTCGGCGGCACATGACGAAATGGTCGTGTACCGCCTACCGCTACTGGTCGCCTACGAGTCAGCGCGTCTACGAGGAAACGGCCGAGGCATGATCGTTCAATTACAGGCCGATTAGATGACTGCGAAGGGCCAGGAATTGATGGCGCAGACAGCAGCGCTCGGAACGATACGGAATGCCTTCAATTCCAATTTCACTTTGCTGGGTGACGATCGTCCATCGAGAACGCTGTCACAATCCGATTCGACGCATCAACTGGCCGATCCTGAAAAGGATTAGATCGATCCCTTCGTATTGTTTCTTGTTGAGACCCCATGCCGCCACCAAGTCTGTATCAGGGTCGATCGCGAGATTCAGCTCAAATTCTTGATAACTCAAGGGCCTCTTCAATCGCGCCACCCAAGTGTAATCGGTACAAGTTCTTGGTGTTGTGGGAATGTTGCAACTTGATGGCGGGCCGATTCGACGAATTACTTCCGCCTTGGTCAGGCCGGGCTTCGGGTCGGTGTTGCCCAACTGTTCGTAGATGGCCATTAACCGTTGATCGGCAGCCGACAGCGGCAAAAGCCGGTAGACGGTGAGCGCAGTTACTGCCACAGTGATCATGAGTGTCCGAACACGGAACCGAAACGGCTCGGTCCGCCTCCGTGCGTTGATCTCAAACTCGATTGGAACAAGGGGAAAGCTGATCCGCATCGCTCAATACTCCGGCCGTGTAATCAATCAGGCGCTGTATGGAACAGATCTACACAGTTCTCGCGGATTCGTGTCGGTTCCGTGTCGTCGCGAGTAGAGCTGGGATTCGAATCGCGCAGGCGCCTCGAGAGTTTCGCTGTCTGGTAACTCTGGTCTCTGGATCACCCTTCACTTCCTTAGGAACCGGCCGGGAATAACTTCCCGGTTTCATGATTTGCTGGGGATCGCGCGGTAGTTCCATTTTGGCAACACCTTGTCGAAGGCGATCGTCATTGACTCCTTGAATCCCTCCGCGCACTTGCGGCCCGTCTCGTAGACCTTCTCGAGCATCGTCACCGTCACGGTCAAGCCGGCTTGCGTGCTTGCCATCGCCATGTAGTAACGTGCTGTTTCCAGCGTTCGAAATATCACGCCGCGGCAGGCACGCGTCACGTGCGGGAACAGCCGGTGTTCTATCGGGTTGTACTTTGAGCAGTAGGAGGATAGTGCGCCACTCGGATCTCGACCCCAAGTCGGAGGGCCAACTTCTGGAGTTCCTCCTTGAAAACATACCGCGTCGCACTGTTGCTGCCACCGCCGTCGCACAACACCAGGATCTTCTTAGCTCCGGGGTACTCGGACCGGCCGTGTTCATCCCACCAGGCCGCGATGCTGTCGCATGCTAATTCGCTGGTGTCGTGGCTGGTGTTGAGATGCAAGAAGCCACGGTTCCTGCCTACGTCATAGACCCCGTGTGGAATCACCACACCCGAACCCGTGCTGCTGAAGTCGTGGTCGTTCGTCTCGATCGTCGCCTGCGCATCGATCCGGCCCTCGCGGTAGAAATCCCCGAGCAATTCCTTCTTCTTTGTGTC
>CAWGMQ010000010.1:0-2677472 GCA_963823665.1 uncultured Planctomycetota bacterium | reverse complement strand
ATTACTTTCAGGACCTGCTGAAATTCTTCAACGGAGGTAAAGCGCTCTGGCCGGCGGCGCTTGCCAACTCGCCGTTCGATTACAAGAACGGAAAATTCCTGTGGACTGACGCCTACTTCGATCTGCCGGCGATCGTGATCGTGGCCATCATCACGACCATTCTCGTGATCGGAATCAAGGAAAGCACGGGCTTCAACGCCGTGATGGTGATCGTCAAGCTGGCGGTCGTTTTCTTCGTCATCGTTGTCGGGGCATTTTACGTCAACCCCGCGAACTGGAAGCCGTTCGCACCCTACGGATACGGCGGCATCGGCTTCCTGGGATATCCCATCTGGGGCCAGGAGCACAACGGCCAGCTTGCCGGAATGCTAGCGGGTGCGGCCACGATCTTTTTTGCGTACATCGGCTTTGACGCAGTTTCGACGCAGTCCGAAGAGGCGAAGAACCCGCAGCGCGACGTGCCGATCGGGATCATCGCGTCCCTCATCATCTGCACGATTCTGTACATCACCGTCGCGAGCATCCTCACCGGCATGGTGCCTTATGACAAGATCAACCGCGATGCACCGGTTTCCGACGCATTCGCACAGGTCGGCCTGCCCGTGGGCCCAGTTCCTGATCGCCGTCGGTGCGATCACCGGCATCACGTCCGTCCTGCTCGTGATGATGCTCAGCCAGCCGCGGGTGTTGCTGGCAATGGCACGAGACGGGCTGGTCCCCACCAGTTTCTTCGCGGCGATTCATCCTCGCTTCCAGACTCCCTGGAAATCGACGATCCTCACCGGGGTATTCGTCGGCACGCTCGCCGCTCTTCTCCCGCTGAACGTGCTGGCCGAACTGGTCAATATCGGGACGCTGCTGGCATTCTTGATGGTCTGCGCGGCCGTTTTGATCATGCGAAAAACGAATCCCGACGCCGAGCGGCCGTTCAAGGTTCCGTTCATGCCGGTCACCCCTATCCTCGGCATTGTGACGTGCCTCATCCTGATGCTTTCGCTCCCTTGGGAGAACTGGGCCCGGCTGGTGGTCTGGCTCGGCGTCGGCTTCGGCATTTACTTTTCGTATGGTGTGCGCCATAGCGCCTTGGCCAAGCAGCTTGCGCACGAGATTGCGACCCACGGCCTGTCACCCGCCGGGTCAGTTGATCCCAATCCGTGAGATTCAAGAGAGCCGTGGCCGTTTGGTTCAAGCCGGCAAATAAGCTCGCATCGCAAGAAGGGTGCGCGCAAAGTCTGCCGGCGGCGTACCTGTCAAGCTGAGCTCCTTGCCCGTCGCAGGGTGCACAAACTTGAGCACGTGCGCATGCAGGGCCTGCCGGTCGATCAGCACGGTCTCCGACACTTCGGCGAGCCGAATGGGTGGCTTTTCCGTGATTGTGATCCCCTCCAGCGTCAGCCGGTCGCTCCCCGAGTAGAGCTTGTCGGCAACGATCGGGTGCCCGATGTGGGTCAAGTGAATTCGGATCTGATGGGTGCGCCCGGTCTTCGGCTGACAGCGCACCAGGGCGTACCCGCGGAACCGCTCCTCGACCTGGTAAAATGTCATGGCCGATTTGCCGCCGTCCGTGGGAGACCGGATCGCCATCTTCTCACGCGAAACGGGATGAAAGCCGATCGGCTGCTCGATGTAGTCACTGTCGCGCTGCGGAACGCCGTAGACCAGGGCCAGGTACTCTTTCTGGACGCTGCGGCGCTCGAACTGATAAGCGAGCTTATGGTGGATGCGCTCGTCCTTCGCGACGACCAGAAGGCCCGTCGTGTCGCGATCGAGGCGGTGGATGATCCCCGGCCGCTTTTCGCCGGCAAGCGTCGAAAGCCGATCGAAATGAAACTGGAGGGCGTTCACGAGCGTGCCTCGCCAGTTTCCGCGCGCGGGTGTGTGACCATCCCGGCCGGCTTATTCACGACGGCAAGATGCTCATCTTCGTAGACGACCTCGATCGGCAGGTCTTCGGGCTGCGGGCTCACTTCCGGCAGTTCCGGAAGATGGATCGAGATCCGGTCGCCGGACCGGACTCGGTATGACGCCTTCACAGTGCGGCCGTTGACCCGTACACCTTCGGCATCGATCACCTTTTGCAGTACCTGGCGCGAATAATCGGTGAACCGGCTGGCCAGATACGCGTCAATCCGCTTCCCATCAATGCGAGATTTGACTTCGAATTCCATGGGCGTCTGAGAAAGCGGAGGGGGCCACATAACGATCAATCGTGCAATTCGGCTGGAGTGGTTCGCGATGGCGTGTGGCCGAGAGCACACCAACCCGAAGCGTCAGCGAGGACTCGCTGTTCAGTTCCTCGCTGACGCTTCGGGTTAGTATATCACGGCCGCCGCAATCCGCGTGCGCACAACGGGCGTGAAACGGTCTAGCGTGGAGCGATCGGGGGCGCCTTGGTCTTGGTCTTGGACTCGGTCTTGGTCGTGGTCTCGGGCCCGAAAACGTCGATTGGAATTTGCCCGGTGCCCGGGGCAGGCTTGAGCTCGTTCACGCCGGGCGGCGTCACTTCAACCGGCGGCGGCGGGACGGTGGCGGAGGGGCCCATGTTAGTCGTCCCCTTGGAGGCTGCCCCCTTCGCGCTCGAGCTGCCGGGGAAGTTGAACCGTTCGCTGCCCAGGGGCGGCAGCGTGACCCTCGGTGGAGAATACGCGAACAGCTCCTTGTAGAAGGCAGCCGCTTCCGGCTTCTTGAGTGCTTCGGCGAATTCTTTGGCTTGTTCCGCTTCGGGCGTGCCGGGCCAGGTGCTGGCCACGAGCTCGTATTGCGCGATCGCCTGAGAAAGCTCGTTGCGCGCTTCCATGCAGCGTGCCTTTCCGAATAGCGCGGCACGGGCCTGGAAGGAATCCTTCGGTGCCTCGTTCGCAATCTGCTCGTAAAGCTCAAGTGCCTTCTTCACGTTGTTGATGGCGACGTCGCGGTTATTGGGCAGGTCGCCCATGGCCGTTGTGTAATACTCGTTGGCCGCATGCAGGAGCGCCCATTCCGAAGCGGCTGTGCCGCGGTATTTTCTGGCGTTCTCGGCGAGGACTTCCGGCTTGGTTTCCGTGTAGAGCGAATTCCACAGCTCGGAAGTCTTGGAGCGGCTGGACGAGGTCCAGTTCGCCGCGACGTAAACGGCAAGGATAACGGCGAGGATTCCCAGGGCCCAGGTCGCGAATCTGCCCGGCTCGAGCAGCAGGCGTCGCGTCAGCCGAGCCAGCGCCGTCATCTTCTCTTCGGGATGGTGGATGACGGTGGGAACCTCGTGGTCGAACTGATGCCGCACCGGTACCGGTGTGTTCGAGCCCGAGCCTGTGCCTGAACCTGAGCGCGAACGTGAGCGAAGCGACTGCTTCTTCATCCTTCAAACCTCATGCCGGCGAGTGATCGCAGAGACAACCGGCAAACGGCGACCCTGGTGAACTCAACTGTCAGAGAATCTTATACTTTCGCTGCGAGATGGGTCAAGCGGAGGTGGCTGGTAGTCGATCGTCACTTCACTTTTCGAGTTCGTTCTTGAGCATTCGATCCAGTTCGCGCTTGTCGAATGGATTACGATTGGCTTTCAGCTCCGCGATCCATTTGAGGCGGTCGGAGATTTCCTGCTGATCGGCTCGTCCGGGGTTGGCCTTCGCCCATTCGAGGTAGGCCTGGAAGTCTTCGATGGCCCCTGCAGTCTGACCTGTGAGCGCTCTGGCCAGGCCTCGCGTGTCGCGAACGGAGCCTACCGTCTCGGCCGGGGCGAGCTTGACCGCCCGCTCACCGGCAAAAAGCACGTCTGCCGCCTTTCCGTGCAGGCTGCCCCACCAGCAGAGATTGTTCCAGCTCGACACCGGGATTTCCAGCATCGAATCGAGTTTTGGTGCCTCCTGGAACGCCTCGAGCGCCTCAGAGACCTTTCCCTCCCGAACCAGACCCAATCCCCGGTTGACCACGGCCGGCGCAGCGAGCTTCTTTGCAAGTGAGTCGGGGTCGAAGTTGTACCGATCGTTGAGTTCTTTGGCCCTGCGAAATGCCTGTGCTCCTCGCTCGTAGTCGCCCTGGGCTGCTCGCCGCTCTCCCTCCTCGAACAGGCCAAAAGCCTCGCACCGGCGAGCCTCCGATTGCGGGTCGAAAGATGGCTTATTGTGGAGTCTCTTGGGCCCTCCCAAACATCTTGAGCGCCTCGTCCGGTTTGCCCTCGCGTGCCAGCATACAGCCGCGTTCGAGCAGAAACTCCGCGACAAGTCGTTTTGATTCCCGGTCGATATTCAGATCGAGGCCGGGCAGCTTGAGCGCCTCGTTGATCTTGGCCAGAGCGCCGTCCACATCGTCGTTCTTCGCCAGGTTTCTGGCCTCGACCATGTGATCGAAATGGTCGGGCGACAGATCCTTCAGGATCTCGAGGTAGTCGTCCACCGTGAGGTCGTATTGTTCCGGTTTCCGGATTGACTCTAGCAGATTCTCGATCTTCCGGATCTCAAAAATCTTCACGGTCTGGGTCGAGCCCAGCGCCGGCTGATCCTGGCGCTGGCCGGTTACCGAGCCGGCCGATGCAGCCGGGCTTGCAATTGCAAATCGTTTCAAGTCAGGCCGGAAGGCCAGCGCGTGCGCGTAGTTGTCACCCACGGTGATGGAGAGTTCTCGTTCCCCGCTCGGAATTCTCCAGAGCTTCACCACGACGTTCTTGTCGATGCCCGAAGTGGCCAGGATCTGGCCGTCCGGTGAAAACGCGAGACCTCCGTACCAGGCGACCTTGCCCGACTGCAGTGTTTTGAGAGAATCACCTGTACGCGTGTCCCACAAATGCACATGACCGTCCGTGCAAACCGTTGCGATCCGGGTACCGCCCGGGTCAAATGCGACGGCCGTGACGACTCCATGAGGATGTTGCAGCACCCGGGTCGGTTTGCTCAGAGACGTGTCCCAGAGAATGGCCGTCCCGTCAAGGCCGCCACTAGCGAGCTGGCGGCCGTCAGCCGAATAGGCCACTGTGAAGACTTTGCCGTTGTGGCCGGAAAGTCTGGAAATCTGTCTGCCGGTATTGCCGTCCCAGACGACCACCATGCCGTCGTCGCCGGCCGTGGCCAGACGATTCTGCGCCGCAGCAGCAGGTGCGAACGCGACCGCAAAGATAGCTCCTTTGTGGCCGCCACCCAGGGTGGCGGCGGGCTTCGGGTCTTGGCCCGCGGTCGAGAATCTCCAGATCTTGGCTCTTCCCTCGAGGTCGGCGGTGGCCAGGTGCTCGCCGTCCGGACTGAATGCCAGCGCCATCAGAGCCTTGTCCGCCGTGCCGGCCAGCTCCGAGAGCTTCTTTCCTGTGTTCGCGTCCCAGAGAGCCGCGTTGCTCCCGTAGGTACTTGTTGCTAGTAGTTGGCCACTACGATCATAGTAGACAAGAACCTTCTCAACATGTGAAATATCGAATTTCACGGCGGGTTGCCTGACCAGCGCCTTCAGGGTCTGTGAGAACTCAGCCGGTATCGGGAGATTTCGCGATTGGAGCGCGGCGACGGCTTTCTGTGCCAGGAGAAGACTGCGATCGGAATTGCCGCTGTCCTCTTTGGCGGCCTGGAGAAGCTTGCTGGAGACAAACTTGACGTAGTTTGCGTCAGCCTGCCGGAACGCCTCCTTGGCTTTTTCGCTCTCCTTCCGCGCGTTGTCGCTCTGGCGGACCGCGATGCCCGCGGCGATGACCGAGGAGACGGTCAGGATGCCCAGCGCGAAAATCGCTCCGTACCAGAGCCTTTGCTTTTTCTTGATGGCCTGTGCGCTCGCGTCGACGAGGTCCCGCAGGTAAGGGATGACTCCGAGTTCCGCCGCATCCGTGCTGTCCAGCCATGATCTCGCATCGGGCAACTGGGCCTCATCCAGGAGCGCGTCGTCGCCGCGGCCCCGGCCGACCCATTCGGCCACCTTCAGCTCCAATCGCTGCCGCGCGACGATCGCCCCCCGCTGCTTTTCCAGCCAGTTGACCAGCCGCGGCCAGTTGCGCACCAGCGCCTCATGCGCGACCTCAACCTGGGTGTCCTCGTTCCTCAGGCCCGGCGTGAGCCGGACCAGCCTCGCCTTGACCAGCTTGTCGAGAACCTCATCGGTTCGCGCATGGTCCTCGCCGGGCGGGTGCAAGTCTCCCAGCGGGATGCGCTTGTTGGTGACCTCCAGCCCCTCGCCCGGCCGGACGATGCGCAGAAAAATGCGCTTGGCCGCGTCCTGGTTCTCACGGTTCATGTGCGTGAAGAGCTCATCGGCAGCGGTCGCCAGTGCCTCCCGGCTGCCCCCCAGGCGGCGGTACGCCTCCATCGTGACCTTATTGTGCCAGCGGCCTTCCCACAGCTTGAGGAGCGCGAATTGCAAGAGGGGTAACGCCCCCGGCTCGGCGAAGGTGTCTTCGACCAGCGCCTCGACAACCCCCTTCTCGAAAACCAAACCGGCTTGCTGCGCCGGCCCCTCGATTGCTTTGCGCAACTGGTCCTTTGCCATGGGCATGACCGGCACACGTCCGGCGCGAAACAACTCGAGTAGCTCCGGATACTTCTGGAGGTGCACCTGGAAGTCGCTGCGCATCGTCAAGATCACCCGGTTTTTCACCGCGGCGTCGGGCTTTGTCCGGACCAGCTCGAGCAGGTTATCGATCAGCGCCTGGGCGTCCTTGGCGTTCTTGCAGAGGGTGAACACCTCCTCGAACTGATCGATTGCCACGACAACGGGCGGGCCAGAGGGCTTGTCGAGCCGCTTGGCGAGGCAATGCTTATCCTGGCGCGCTTCCTTGGCCAGCGTCGCCGCCGGCTCGAGAGAGGGCGGGGCGGGCGCCGGCGTCGCCATTGGGTCGGTCTGGTGGTCGACGACGAGCCGCGCCAGGCTATCGAGCGGGTCGGAACCGGGCACCATGAGCGGCAAGATGGTCCACGACTCGCTTCCCGGAAGCCCACCGGTGCGCAGGTCCGGTATCAGCCCTGCTCGCACGACCGATGACTTGCCGCTGCCGGAAGGCCCGACCACTGCCAGAATGGGGGCTTCTGCGAGCATGTCGAGCAGGTCTTTTCGTAGCCCGTCGCGGCCGAAGAAGTACGGGCTGTCCTTCTCACGGAAGGCATCCAGACCCCGGTAGGGGCAGGCCGAGTTGTCCAGGTCCAGGAGCAGGCTCTCGTCAAGCGGGGCCAGTCGCGGTTTCGCAGGCCGCTTGCCATCGCGGTACTGTACGGTATACCAGTAATCCAGCAGGCTCTGGGTCTCCCAGCGGTCTTGCTTCGCGTCGACGATGACGCCGGTTGCAGCCCCCAAAGTGAGGAATCGCTCCCGGACATCGAGGATATCGGGCGGGGCGCGACCCTCGTCATCTTTGGCCGCGCCGCGCTTCGCCAGGAGAAACGAGTGAACATCCCGCAGCGCCTCGAGCGACTCGAATCGGCCTTTCTCCTCGGCCTCCCGGAGGGCCGCCTGGGCTGCCCCCTCGAAATCGCTCGCGACGGCCGTTGTTTGGTCGCTGGTGCTCATGGTCCGGAATTCCCTTGGGAAGTGGCTTTCCCGACGGCGGCAATTGTCAGGCTCAATGCGGCGTCAATCGCCTTCAGCTCGTTACACCGACCGAGCAGAATTGTGTCCAGCGTATGGAACCAGTCGACGGCGTGCTTTCGCAACTTCCGAAACGCGTCATACTTGTTCTCCGTCGAACCCGGTCCGGTTTCGTCGAGCACACCGGCCACCGCCTCGATAGCCGCATCCAGGTCCTTGTCGTGGGGCGCTGTCACGAATTCGAGCTGCTCCCGGACCATCGTTGACAGTCTCGGCCAGGAGGCGTTCAGCTCTCGCGGATGCCCCTTCCAGTTATTATCGATCCGGCTCGCTTCCACGTCGATCTCCTGCCAGCGATCGTGCTGTTCCATCAAGTCGGTGATCTCGCGATCGAATCGGCCCAGGTCCCGTCCGCCCGTGGTAAAGGTACGCACGTCGTTCTCGGCGACCTCCGCCCGCGCCATCTCCTCGCCAATCCTCATCAGCTCGCCAAATAGCACGCGCAGCTTCATCCCGCGAATCGCCTTCAGAAGGTCCGTGTTGACCTGCGCTGGACGCGTGCTCAGCACGCGACTGAGCCCCAATACCCCGTCTTCGACCTCGTTCTCGTCGCGATGCAGAGCGCCCTGATGGAGTTGCTCGGCCGCGCTCGACGAGCTCGTCGACCCACTCCATCGCCTCCTCTTCCGGATAGACCATGGTCGCAATGGAACGCAACACCTCGGCGCGACTCTTGACCCAATCCGCCAGATTGGTCAGATTCGGCCAGGCTCGCGCGATGGCGGGAAGAAGCTCCTGTTCACGCTGGATCTCGCGGAAGTCGTGCGCCTGCAGCTCATGGAGCCGGTCGTGCAGTGACTTCAGGAGCGCCACGCTGTTGATCTGCTCGCGCTCTGCTTCCAGATTGTTCTTGATATTGCTGACCATCTGCCGAACCAGGGCACTCTCGCCGATCAACCTGCTGAGCACTTCGAGGCCAGTCGTGATCGTGATGCCCGATCCGGCCTTGCTGCCCAGGTGGCGCACGATCGGGTAGTCGATTTCAAACGCGGCCTTGAAAAAGGGGCGCTGTTTGGCTTTCTCGCTCGCAAGGCGCTCCTGGATGTAGTTGTAGAGCTCCGTCACCCGTATGATCCCGCCCGACCCTCCGGCTTCGCCACGCAAGCCATTCAATAGGTGCTTTGTGAACGCGCCGTACTGGTCATCTTGATAGACGTAAGCCTTGTCGATGGCAGCGGCGAGGATCACCTGGGCCTTGCCCAGGATTTCTTTCTCCAGAAAGCCCGGCGATAGGCCCGGGTGCATACCCACCACGGTGAGGTCTTTCGCAACGGCCTCGTCCTCGACGAGCACGCCCGCATGGCAGCAGTCGAGAATGACCGTCAATTGCCTCGTGCGCTTGGCGATGCCCCCGAGCTTCTCTGTCAGTAGCTTGCCGTCGATGGCCGTCCTGGCGAGCTCCGCGTCGGAACTGTAGATCGCTTCGACGGGCAGCAGGTATTGCCCCTGGTATTCCCCCTCGTCGATCCGCCCCCCGTGGCCCGAGAAGTAGATCAGCACGGCGGTCTTTGTCGGTTCATTCGCCAGCTCGTCCAGCTCGTGGAGGATTGCCTGCTTGGTGGCCTTCTCTTCCTCCAGCGTTGTGACCTTCCCGTACCCACAGAGCTCGTTGTCCAGGAGCACTTCGGAGATCGCCTTGGCATCATCGACCTTGGGAAGGGGCCGGACGTGTTGGTAGGAGGCGATCCCGATGACCAGAGCGCAAGCCCCGCTGAAATCGACCTTATGCATCTCCATCATCGATCCCTTTCGCCGGAATCATCGGCACCTGCCGTCGGGGATTCTCGACTCGTGCGCGCCGCCGTTCGCTTCCCCACCTGTTCGCGGTGGCGGTCGTCTCGGACCATTCTTTCACACGAACGTCAGCCAGGCAAAGTTTCTAGCTCGAGGCGAGCGGTGCCCCAGTCGCCCGTGCGCTTGACGGAGACCAACTCGCGCGAGACCGCTCCCGCAACCATGGAGTCCAGGATCGCCTCCAGTTCATTCTGCGGGCCGGCCAGCCCCGCACGCTTCGTGGCCCGTGCCTGATCGAGCTTTTCCAGGTGCAGGATATCGAAGCTGGTTGGCCGGTTTTTCTGTGTCGCGAACAGTTTGAGCCGGTCGATGCTCGATGCCACCCCCGCTGGCAGACTGGCCTCCATCACCTGGACCTCGAAGCCGACATCGCCGGTGGGCCCCAATTCGGTATACGCGGTATCGCCGTCCGGCCAGACGCGGACGACGCTCCAGTCCGGAGCGAAGTACAGAAGCGCCGCGCTCAAGGGGGCCGCGGACCGGTTGTGCACACAGATCGTGATCTGGTCGCCCGGCTCCAGCCCGACCCGTCCGCCGGAGCGCGTGACGCCCCGCTTGATCGAGATCGCCAGCGCATTGCGTAGTTTCGAGGATTCGTCGCCATTATAAAGGTCCCACGCGTTGCGGTAGTGAACAATGTGTTCGAGCCGCTTGAGCACCCTGGCGGCGGCCCGCGGCTGGCCGGCCCTGACAGGCGGGCTGATGCGCGGCAGGGGCTGGTCGAGGTTGTCGCGGATTGAGTAGATCCCGTCCGAGATGACGACCGACAGCTCGGGCCGTTCGTCCTCTTCGACCAGCTCGAGTACTGCCGAAGGCAGCCCGGCCGCGCCCGGCGGCGCGATCAACCGACGCAGCTCGTCCAGCACGGTGCCACCGATCACCGCGACGCGCCGCCGGATCTTCGCGACGCCCGGACGTATCACGATCGCTCGCATGCCTGGCACGAGCTTCTCCGCAGGCACATCGCCGGCGCCATCGCACACGGCAGCGTCGGCGCGAACGCGCTTCACGGTCGCGACTCCGATCTGACAGCCTGGGTCGGCGAAATCGATCGTCCCCGGCGAGTAGAGGCCCACAGTTGTGCCCACGACCACGCCCACCGCTGCGCCTGCACCCGGGAGTAAAATGGTGCCGTCGGCCTGCAAGACTGCCGGAAGCGCCGTCGGTTCGGCCACGACGCCGCCGCCGAAAACGACGAGGTTGCCGTTTCCCTCCAGTTGCGGCGTCTGTTCGTCGTAGTCGCGGTGACCCGATGCCAGGCTCCGGATACTGCCGGCGATCCGGTCCTGGAGGTCGCGGAATGTCAAGCCGGCCAGGCCGTTCTTGAGATGCTCGAGCATGAAAAAAGTGAAAACGCCGTTGGATTCATACTCCTTGGCCGTCTCTCGCTCGCGGCAGGCCGTCATCAAGATGTAATCCTTCGGAGCTGGCAACAGGCTGCCCGTCGCTCCAGGTGCGGAGGTTGCGACCATCTTGAGCTCGGCAATCGGCGCAACCAGGTTCGCGTCGGTCCGCGGTCTCCGGTCCTCCCCCTCCCAGCCGCGGCGCACCTTCGGCTCTCGGCCCGACCCTGGCCCTCCGATCTCACGCGTCCCGGACGCCGAGTGGCAGCAATCGAGCACAACCGTCACGAACGCGCCGGTGTTCGTGATCTGCCCGAGCAGCCAGCCCAGCTCCTTGTCAAGGATGTAATAGCTCGCCGGATCGCTCGAGCCGCTGTCCATGGGTGCGATCGCCTCGTCGCGCCCGTCGGCTTCGATGCCTGGCAAGATCGTTGTGGCGTTGCGCATCCCGTGACCGGAATAATGAATGTATATCTGCTCCCCTGGTTTCGCGACGGCGGCCAGCCTCTTGAGGCTGTTAATGATATTCTTGCGCGTGGGTCGTTTGGGTGCTTTCTCTTTCAGCCGCATGCTCGAGGTGAGCTGGATGATCCGGCGGGGCGACGTGGCGAGCTGCCCGACCAGCAAATCGCGCAGCCGGTTGACGTCGCCGACGCAACCTCCCAGGTTGGGGCGAATGTACTGGTATCGATCCACGCCGATCAATAGAGCGCGATCAACGCGTTGCGCGGGTCTCTCAGGCATGCTCACGCCCTCCAGGGCGGCGAAGTCATCGCCAACGTCGCGTCGGGCGAATCCACCGGAAAGATGAGCTACGCACTCAGGCTCAGCGAGTCTCGAAGATCGCGATTTCTGGTTTCGGTGGATCAAGGATAACGCACAGCGATAGCGAGCACGAGCCGGTTGCAGTCAGAATTCGGATTGCTTCAGGCTGTCACTCGGTGTGACCAGATTCGAGCACACCATCGATGTCGCGTGGCCCGTGCACCACCCGGACGATTTCGATACCTTCGACGACAGGTCGGTAGAAGATCAGGTGCTTCTCGAAACCCGCGACTGGCCAGACACGCAGTTCGGCCAGGCGAGGGTTATCTGACCGCCACCGTTCGCCTACCGCGGGCATGCCCGCGATCGTGGCGAAGGTGGCGCTGGCCGCGTCATAAAATCGGAGGGCTAATTCCAGGCTGCCTACTGCCGCCAGATAAGAGGCCTGGTCGTCCAGGTCCCGGTCGGCGGCGGGGAGGACGCGGTAGTGCGCGGTCATTGCGGCGGCGTCACTTTGCTCAACCGTTCGGTCAGGCGGCGTTTCTTCTCGTCCCAGTACTCGGGCGTCACGGAGATCGGCGCCCGGAATCCAACCCTTCGAGCAGCAGAGTGTCGATGCGCTCGCTGACCTTGCGTTTCTGGTCCGCTCGGATCAGCTCACGGACATATTCACTGACGCTACTGTATCCGCCTTCGATCACCCGTTCCTGCACAAAGTGCTTCATCGATTCGGGCAATGCGATATTCATAGTTTCCATTTTGGCTACGTCCTTTCGGACGATCATGCCAGACTTGACAATTATTGTCAACCCGTTGCCAATGATCCGAGGTTGGACGCGTACTGCCTCATAGCGTGAACGAGGAGAAAGCATTCGGGCGGCCCGAACTGGACGTGCGGTGGCCGCCGGCATGCTCGGGCTCGCCATTGCACTCCTCATATTGGCAACGTAGCCTCGAAGAGCCGGCGGGCCCGATGCGCATGAGATCATGCAAACTCCGCCGGACCGACACCGGAGCCTCGACTGATGGGCGCTGCCTCCACGTCTCCCGAGCGGAATCTACTCTTCGGATTGCTCGCGCTTCAGGTCGGCCTGATCAACCAGGGTCAGCTCGTGGCCGCGTTTCAGGCCTGGAACCTCGACAAGGCGCGGGACCTCGCCGCTCACCTGGTCGCGCGCGGTGAACTTGACGCCGATCAGCGCGCCGTGATTGACGCGATGGTAGGCCTGCACTTGAAGAAACACGGCGCGGACGTCGAGAGGAGCCTCGCCGCCGTTCCGGCCGGCCGTGCGACTTGCGAGAGCCTAGCGCGGATCGGCGGACCTCAGATCGAGGCCTCGCTCGCCCGCGTCGGGGTGGACGGCTCCGAGAGCGCGAGCGTGGAAGAAGACACAACAATCGCCAGTTCCGTTGGCGCGGCCACCTCGGCCGGCGGGCGGTTTCGTGTGTTGCGGCCACATGCCAAGGGCGGCCTGGGCGCGGTCTTCGTCGCGCTTGATGCTGAATTGAATCGCGAGGTCGCCCTCAAGCAGATCCTCGACGCGCATGCCGACGACCCTGACAGCCGGGACCGCTTTGTGCTCGAGGCCGAGATCACTGGCGGGCTCGAGCACCCCGGCATCGTGCCGGTCTACGGCCTGGGAACGTATGCAGACGGCCGGCCCTATTACGCGATGCGGTTCATTCGCGGAGAATCGCTCAAGGAAGCAATCGCGCACTTTCACGGTGACGTGACGCTCAACGAGGATCCAGGCCGGCGGTCGCTCGAGCTGCGCAAGCTGCTTCACGCATTCACTGACGTCTGTAACGCCATCGAGTACGCCCACAGCCGAGGTGTGCTGCATCGCGACATCAAGCCGGCCAACGTGATCCTGGGTAAGCACGGTGAGACTTTGGTCGTCGACTGGGGGCTGGCCAAGGCGACCGGCAGGTCGGACCCATCGTCCGGCGAGCGGACGCTCCTGCCGGGCTCGCCGCGCGGCAGCTCGGAAACGCTGCCGGGCTCGGCACTCGGCACGCCGGCGTACATGAGCCCCGAGCAGGCGCTCGGCGACTTTGACCGAATCGGCCCGCGGTCGGACGTGTACAGCCTGGGGGCGGTTCTCTACTCCCTGTTGACCGGAAAGCCGCCGCAGGCAGGCGATGTGGTGGACGTGCTGCGGGCCGTGCAAACCGGCGACTTGCGGCCGCCGCGGGCTCTTGACCCCACGTTAGACCGTGCCCTCGAAGCGGTGTGCCTGAAGGCGATGGCCAGGAATCCCGCCGATCGCTACGCCACCCCCCGGCAATGGCCGGCGACGTGGATCGCTGGATGGCCGACGAGCGCGTGACGGCCTGGCGCGAGCCACTCTCCCGCCGGGCGCGGCGGTGGGGCCGCCGCAACCGGGCCGCGGTCGCCGCGCTCGCCGCGGCGGTGCTGGTCGCGCTGGCGGGTACCGCGTCGGTGCTCGCCGTGCAGACCCAGGCCAATCACGACTTGACTTCGGCCAACATCGACCTGGCCATCGCCAACGCCCAGGTCAAAAGGTCCAACGCCGATCTCGTTGCCGTCCTACGGGCGCGAGCGGGAGCGATTCGACCTGGCGATGTCGGCGATCAAACTGTTCCACGGCGAGGTGAGCGAGGATCTGCTCCTGAAAGAGAGAGAGTTCGATGGACTGCGCTCCAAGCTGCTGCGCGGCGCGGCCGATTTCTACGGGAAGATGGAGGGCCTGCTCACGGGTCACACCGACCCGAAGTCGCGCGCGGCCCTGGCCACCGCCTACGACGAGCTGGCGGGCTTGAGCGGAAACATCGGGAACAAGCAGGACGCGCTGGCCGTTTACCAGAAGGCGATCGCGGTGCGGCGGGAGCTTGCAGTCGCGGCGGTCAGCGGATGCGGGGGCGACTCTCGACCTGGCGCGCAGCCTGCTTGCCGCGGGCTCCTTGCAGCGAGACACAGGAGACCTGGCCGGTGCGATGGTGGCGTTCCAGGAGGCTCGGGGGCTGGCCGAGCGGCTCGGTAAGACCGACCTCGCGCCCGGGCAGGTCCAAGCCGTCCTGGGCAAGGCACACCTTCGAATCGGCCGTTTGCTTGGAGAAAACATGGGCAAGCACGACGAGGCGCTTGCGTCGCTCGAAGAGTCTCTGTCGATCCGCCAAACGCTCGCCGACGCCAATCCTTCCGTCACCGAGTTTCAGAGCGACCTGACGGCCACTCTCAATCAGATCGGCGTCGCGCTGGCAAGCCAGGACAAGCTGGCCGAGGCGCTCACGTGGTATGAGAAAGCTCGGGTAATTGCTCAGAAGCTGGCCGTCACCAATCCGGGAGTCACCGAGTTCCAGAGTAACCTGGCTTTTATCTTCAACAATGTCGGCATCGCGCACGAGAGACTTGGCAAGCGGGCCGAAGCGCTGGAAGACTATGACCGCGCGCGGGCGATCACTCAGACGCTGGTTGACGCGAACCCTTCGATTACCGAGTTCCAGCGTGTCCTTGCGATGAACCAGACCTACGTCGGCGATCTGCTGACCCGAATGGGCAAGCGTGCCGAAGCGCTGGCGGCGTACGAGCGAGTGCGGGAGATTTTGCGGAGGCTGGCTGACGCCAACCCGAGCGTGACCGAGTTCCAGCGCATGCTCGCCGAGTCGGTGCTCAGGGTCGGTTCGTTCCGTCAAGCCGACGGCCAGGCGGCCGAGGCGGCCGACGCATACCGTAAGGCTCTCGCGATGTGGGCGATGATTTCATCACCCACACTTTTCGATTACTACAACGCGGCCTGTGCGCACGCCCGGCTGGCCGGAATAGCGGCCCTGCCCCGCTCGGGGCTCACCGCCGCGGAGGGCGCCGCCGAGGCTGATCGGGCCATGATCTTCCTGCGAAAGGCCGTCGCTCGGGGATTCCGTGACCTCGCAGTCATGCGCAACGATTCCGACCTCGACCCCCTGCGATCGCGCCAGGACTTCCAGCTCCTGATGATGGACGTGGCGATGCCGGAAAAGCCGTTCGCACCGTGAGCCGGGTCCCGGAGCTGCCGATGCCCATCTACATCGACGCGGACGCCTGCCCTGTCAAGGAAGAGGTCTACCGGGTTGCGCGGCGGTACGAGATCAAGGTGTTCGTCGTGGCCAACACGCCGATCCGGGTACCCGCTGAAGCCTTGATCGAGCTGGTCGTGGTGCGAGGCGGGTTCGACGCGGCCGACGATCGGATCGTCGAGAATGTGGTGGCGGGCGACATCGTGATCACCACCGACATCCCGCTCGCCGACCGCTGCATTCGGGCTGGCGCAAGAGTCCTGGGCCCGAAGGGCGTCGAGTTCACAGAAGATGATATGGGGAACGCGCTGGCGACCCGCGCTCTCCTGGACATGCTGCGGCAGTCAGGCTCATTCGGCGGCGGCCCCGCCCCGTTCGCCAAAGCCGATCGCTCGAGGTTCCTCGGCAAGCTCGATGAGTTGGTCCACGCGGTGCAGCGCGGGAAGAAGAAATGACGGAACAGGCCTACCGCCACCGGGCTCCGCGCCCTCCCTCGCGGCGAGCTGGAAGCTTATCCGATCAAGCACTTCCTCACGCGCCACCCCGTGCAGCAGCCCGCAGAGGACTGTTCCCATTTCACATCGTGGGCCGCGCACGAGTAATATAGCAATAACGTCGGTCCCTGTTCATCACGAGCGGTTACCCCAAGAATCAGGTACGGTGTTCGCAACCCGGGCTGAAAATCGTCTCGTCGGCAACAAGTCGGGAACGCGCGAGGCCGCTCGCGGCGTTTACTCGTGAGATTAGCAAAGTCGACAGTCGTTTACGCGGCAACGGCGAGCGCCGTTCCAACATCGGTCGCTGTCATTACCGAAGGAGTCCTGACATCCATGTTCGCGCAAGGTCAAAATCGTGATGACTGCCACAGCAGTCGTGGCAGCACTCGCCGCCGGTGCCGTCGCTTTCGCCCAATCGGGAATCGCTCGACAGCAGGATAAGACCGACAAGCCCCGTCAGGCCGGCTCATCGGGCTGGACCTTCCACATATTGGCCTCTCGCAACGGCGAGCCGCCGCGCAAGGTGGCGGTCGTCGAGATGACCGGCGACACACCGATACGCGTCGACGCAGAAGGTGCGCTCATTCTCTTTCAGCCCAAGCGCGACGGCGACTCCGGCGAACCGACCACCACAGCCGTATCGCCGGAGGCGAATCCAGCCCGATCCGGCAGCGACCAGAAGCACCGAAAGTTCGTGCTCACGAACCCTTATGCAATGGACGTCGACATCAGCCAGCAATATGTCTGCCAGATCCGCGCGGCAACACATCAACATCGGTGCCTTGGAAAACGGGTATCTCACCGAGATCGCGGTCAACGAAGGGCAGGCCGTGAAGAAGGGCGACCTGCTGTTCAAGATCACGCCAGTTCTTGAAAAGGGACAGGCCCCGTCAGCCGACATCAAAGCACCTTTCGACGGCATCCTCGACCGCCTGCAACAACATGTGGGCAGCCTGGTCAAGGAAGGCGACACCCTGACGACGTTGTCAGATAACAGCACGATCTGGGTCTATTTCAACGTTCCCGAAAACCGGTACCTCGAATACATGGCCAACCGGAAGTTGGATCAGGAAAGCAAAATCGAGCTCATGCTGACGAACGGGACGATATTCCCGCAGCCCGGCAAGATCGCGGCGATAGAAGCCAAATTCAACAACGAAACCGGAACCATTGCCTTCCGCGCCGATTTCCCGAACCCAGACGGCCTGCTGCGTCACGGTCAGAGCGGTACCATCGTGATGCACCGAAAGTTGCATGACGCCATCGTCGTTCCCATCCGAGCGACTCTCGCGACTCGAGACAAGCGGTACGTTCACGTCGTCGACAAAGATGGCGTAGCGCATCTGCGCGAGATCGTTGCCGAGCACGAATTGGATGACGTCTATGTGATCAAGAAGGGCGTCGGTGTCGGCGACAGGATCGTTCTCGACGGGGTCCGGAAGGTTCGCGATGGCGAGAAGGTGGACTACGAGCTCCGTGTGTCTGACGAGGTGATGCGAAGGCTAAAAAAGCGCGCCGAATAGCAAGCGCACCCGGTATCCACTCGCGCGGCTCCGCGGGGTTGGCCGTCAGAAGGCGGTATCCGCAACCGATAGTCAACAAGCCGCAAAGCGGCTGTGCTAACCGGCCCATCCAGCGCTGCCAGGGGGGGGGTTCGCCGACGCTCCATCAGGGCGAGCTTACCCTCCGCCTAGCTTCGCCGATAGTCCGGTGTAGCAGGCACACTCCGTGTGCCGTCCGCCGAAGTTGCCGATGGGTGGCACTGGCCAGGTCAGTGCTCCATGCTCGGGCGAATCGCCGTCCTGGAATCGCGAAAAGCCATTTAGCGGAGAGTTTGAGCCGGGCAGATGGGACTCATCCCGGCAGCTTCTCCCTCCCGACGAAGCGGAAGCTTATCCGATGAGCCGCTCCAGAATCGGTTCGATCTGATCGCGCGCGGCGAGACCGGTTCGAAGCTCTTCCGGGATTCGAGACTCGCCGAAGCAAGCCCCGGCAAATTGACCGCAGACTGCTCCCGTAGTGTCTGCATCGTCTCCGAGGTTCACGGCCTTGAGGACGGCTTCCGCAAAGCTGCCGGCATCGTGAAAGGCCCACAGCCCAGCCTCGAGGCTCTTCACCACGTAGCCGGAGCCCGTGATCGCGGGAGGATGCTTGGTGCGAAAGCTGCCCTGAGCGATTTCCCGGATTTCCGGATGCAGCGGAAAACTCTGCTGCACCTCCCGGAGCGGAGGCCAGCCGGGGTCAAGCACTTCCTCACGTGCCAGCCCGTGCAGCAGCCCGCCCAGGACCGTTCCCATATACGCGCAAGCGGAAAGGCACTGCTGGCTCGCATGAGTTGGCCGGCTCGACTCGACCAGACGTTCGACCAGGAGATTGATCTGCCTTGGGAAGAGACGAACAAACGCAACCGGCACCGGCGCCAGTCGCATGATCGAGCCGTTCCCGCTCGCGCGCCCGGACGGGTCGCCGGACGCCCTCGCATCGCCCGTTTCGCAAAAACGCAACAGCGACGACGCCGTGGTGATTCCGACGTCAAACACGCGGCCATTGACGGAATAATGTCCGCGCCTCCACCACGCAACGTAGCGCGTCGCCTGGTCATCCAGATCCCATCCCACCTCGGCGATGCTGTCCGCCAGTGCCAGCGCCATGCTGGTGTCGTCGGTCCATTCACCGGGTTCCAGTCCGTGCGGGCCGCCGCTGCGGTAGCCGGTGACAGGCAGGAACGATCCTGGCGGCTCGAACTCGACTGCGGCGCCCAAGGCATCACCAATCGCCAGTCCGAGAATCGCTCCGCGTTGACGGTCCCTGAAATCCATGAGAGTTGCTTCCTCGATTATTGCATCGGGTCACTTCGTCCCCGACGCCGCAAACTTCTTCTTGAGAATGACTATCACGAAGAAGAACGGCGCAAACAGGATCACGCACACCAAAACCGCTATGGGCGTGGTTACGATTGCGGGCCACTTCTGTTTGGCGCGATCTGCTGCGAGACTCTCATCGAGGTGCTTCAATGCCGCATTTGTCTTATCCGTAGCGTCCTTCATGCCTTTCAGGACCTTCTTGAGCTCTTGGTCCGAAATCTCCTGTTGTCGTTTCGTGCGTTCGCTGAACCCGCCGATCGGTCCTGGAAGGCCTGGAGCACTTCCCGATGGCTTGGAATCAGGCTTTGTGGATTCTTGTGGTGCCGGCTGAGCCTGCGCGGCGGCCGCCACAACAGACCCCAGCACCAGGCCCAACGAGCACGCACACCCAAACGCGATCCGCTTCATGAATTCGTCCCTTCAAGGAGAAGTCAGAGATCATACAACAATCGGCCCGTCCGGGAACGGCCTCCCGGACGGGCGCGGGGTTTCCAAACGTTTGCCTTTAGCCGGCGGCGGGCGGCGTTTTCGCGGGGTCTGCCGGCTTCGCCTTGAAGCCGCCGGCCACCCCGATCAATCCGCCGATCACGAGTCCTCTCGTGGAGGCGAATGCGGCGAATAGCCAGGAGAGAAACTCCCCGAGCGGCAACGCCTGCCATTGATTCATCACGGTTTGCCCGTGCCCGCCGGGCCCCATGCACGCGAGGAGCAAGGGCCCCGCGAGGCCGAGAACCAACGCTCCAAAGGCCGCACGACCTAGCAAGTTCATTTTCTCGTTTCCTCTGAGGGACAAAAGGATCAGACCCCGCGGGTCATCGTTTATCCTTGTTGCACCCTGTGTTACCGGGCGCTGTCTCGCTTCTGACAGGGTTGGCACAGAATTTTGGCGCGTCCCCGTGTATTCGTGGCGGAGCGTGGCTGTCCGTGAGCTCAATGTGGGCGCAACATGACCCACAGGACAAAGGCAGCAAGCAGCGACAGGAAGACTGTGGCCAGCACGAGCAGCGGCCAATTGCGTGGCCGGGCACAGCGATCGAGGGAGCGTGCGAACGAATCGGCGTCCTCGAGCTCGCCTGCCTTCGAGCGTGCGATCAGCGCCGAGAGCGGCCGGGGCAGCTCGGGCGGCCTGGAGTTTTCGAGCCCTGCACCACTTTGAGACGAGCCGTCGGTCAGAAGTCCGTGCAGCAGCGCACCGAGCGACGCGATGTCGTCGGCCGCGCTGGCCGGGCCTTCGGCCTTCGAAGCGGCGGAGTGCCGGTTGGCTTCCGGGCTCATCAAGAAGTCGACGCCGAAATCGATGACCCGGGGATTTCCCTCGTCGTCCAAGACGATCCCGCGCGGTGAAATGTGCCCGTGGACCAACCCTAACCGGTGGGCGGCCGCGATGCCGTGCGCCAGCTCGCCGATCAGCGCGACCGCGCGAGCGCGCTCGAGCTTCTGGCCCAGAAGGGTGCGACCGTGTACCGAGGCGACGACAAGGTAAGGCCTATCCTGAAAAAAATCGGCCTCGTAGATCCGGGCAATCCGTGCATCGTTGAGCGCAAAGAGCGGACGGCATGAAGCGAGGAGCATCGTCCGCGCGGCTGCGTCGGTCAGCACCAGCGCACGCGATTGATGAATCAGCACCTCTTGCCCGACAATCGGATGGACACCGCGATAAGTGATGAGCTCTCTCGGTCTCCGCGACGATTCCGCTGACGTAGAACTTGCCGATGACTGGCGGATAAGGTGGTTGCGGCAGGGGCGAGTCGGCGATTGGCGTGCGCGAGATGATGCGGGCGGTCGAGAACCTCGCGACGCAGGCGTTCCGCCTGCTCGAGGCATGCGCGGCACCCTTCCACGTGTGTCCTGACCTGGTCGGACGCTTCGTTATCAATTGCGAACGCCAGGAGCTCGCCCCCGTCCGGACAGGGTGCTCTTGCCGTCACAGCGAGCTCCCGACGCGGCCTTCGCTTGCCGGACTTGACACCACATCGGCGAATTCCTCGTCGAATCGCTCCAGGCAAAGCGCACGGACCAGGTCCAGCACGCGCTTCGAGTTCTGATAAACCAGGTCTTTCTTGATTCCCAGCTCCGCGGCAACCTGGGCGGCAGGGCGGCCGTTCATGATCTGGCCTTCGAAGCAACGCCATTTCGTCTCATTGGTCGCGCACAACTTCTGCCGCACTTCGCCCAGGACGCGGTCCTTGATGGCCCGGTGATACTCATCGTTCCATTCCTCGTCCGGCTCGCGCTGGGGCAGCGTGGCCAGGTCGAAATCTCCCTGGCTCCGGACGTCCGGGCCGGCCGGCTTCCGGCTGGCGATGGCGCTCATGACCACGCGCCACAGGTAGGAGCGAAACTTGCCGCGGTCTTTGTCCAGCGTGAACTTGGGAAGGGCCCGTGCGAGCCGGATGAGGACGTCCTGGACGACTTCCTCAACATCAATGTTCGCCCAGGCCAGCCCCAGCTTGCGGCTGATCCGCCGGGAATAAGCGTCGAAGAGTGGCCGGTAATGCGCACTGAAGAGCGCCCACGCCTCGGAGTCGTGCACATCGCGGAGGCGGCGGATGAGTGCCGTGTCGGTCTCCACCATATCATGATTCTAGCATCGCGAATCAGTGGCCAGCCATCGCCAACCCTGTCGTGTCTCCAATTACGCATGCGATGCCCTCCTTTCTGAACGCGCGAGGTTGCTGGGAGCGCTCGCCCGAGTCGCGCGAAAAACGATCGCCGGGCGAGGCGCGGGCTAGCCTCGTGGGAGGTCAGAGTCGCTGGCGCTTCGCTTCATCGATGGTCGCCTCGAAGGTTCGAGTCCAGTAGGCCCGATCACCCCAGCTAGCGGCGTCTTTCGTGCGATCGAGCAGGTCGAGCCCCTCCTGAAGGACGCGAACGGCGCCCGCGCGCGGCGCACTCTCGCCCCGTAGCACGTCCAGGTAACGCGACCAGCATGCGAGGGTGAAATCCTCCAGGACCGCGACGTCAGTCGGGATCTGCTCGGCGCGACGCCGGCAGCCCTCATAGACCTCTTGATCGGTGCACTTGCGCCAGAGCCTCACAATCCCGTCGCCGCCCCCTCCGCAGAGAGTACGGCCGTCCGGGGAAAAGGCGAGGCATAATATGCTGTGACTGCACTGAATGGAGGCTTGTTCTTGCAGCGTCGCTGTGTCCCAAAACCGGAGACGCCGATCGCCCGAGGTCACCAGGGTTGAGCCGTCCCCAGAGACGGCCATTCCAGAGGTTCTACCCGCGTGGGCCCGGGCAGCGGCAAAACACTGCCGGGTTGCCAGGTCCCACGCTTGGATTGTGCCGTCCTCTGTTCCCGCGAACAGCGTACGACCGTCCGGCGTCATCGCGACGCGCGCGAATTCCACAGTCGGATCGAGCAAGACGGCGGTCTCTTTTCGTGCAGCGATATCCCAGATCCGGATCACCCCGCGCTTGCCGAGACCCACCACGTTCCGGCCGTCAGCGGAGAACGCCAGTGCGGCGGTGTCGAACGAGCAGTTTGGAAGCGGGGGCAATTTCGTTCCGAGGTTCGGATCCCAGAGCGTAACGCTGCCGGTCTCGCCCTCCGACCCCAAGGCCAGGGTCGCACCGTCGGGGGAGAACGCCAAGCTAGTGTATGGCACTCCCAGTTCGGCCAGGAGGTGAAGTGTCTTCCCGTCCGTAGTCCGCGCTAGCAAGATTACTCCGTGCTCGTTTCCTGTCGCGAGAAGCTTACCGTCCGGCGACAGGGCCATGGACATCGTTCGACCCGCGTGGGGCTGATGCGTTCGGACATTCCCGGTCTCATCGCGGAGGATGATCGATCCTTTCGAAGCCGAGGCCAGAATCTTGTGATCGCTCGAGTACGCAACGGTGATGACCGCTTGGTCAGTTAATAGCTGGTCAACCGAGTCAAGCGGGGACTTTCCATCATATGGTGCACCTTTTGTCGCATGTCCGGAAAGGTGAAGTGGCTCCAACTCGTCTGTGCGCCAAAGGGTCAATCGGCCTTCAACGTCAATTGTTGCCAGCTCCTTGTCGTCTGCGCTGAACGCCAAAGAAGCGATCCCTCCCTGCAGCCAAAGATCTTTCGATGCGCCCAGGATCGGCCTGCCCGACGCATTCGCAGAGACGGCGAAAACCGTGACGCCGGCGGGTGACTTACCGATTGCGATCAGGCGTCCGGACCGGGCAACGGACACGGAGCTGACGACATCAGTAGTGCCCCAGGAGAACGCTTCCCGAAGTTCTTCGTCAAACAGCCGCAGACCTGAGATCCCGTTGGCAACTGCGAGCCATTTGCCGTTCGGGAAGAAAGCGATCGAAGTCGCCAAGACTTTAAGGTCAATCTGAAGCAGCCTGCCGTTTTGCAGGTCAACGAGCTGCACCGAACCGTCAATTCCGCAGAAGGCCACGAATCGGCTACTCGGGGAGAACGCCACCGAGGGGACGATCGTGTTCCGTTGCTCCAAATGAATGGCAAGCTCTTGTTGTTTCGCGACGTCCCAGAGCCGCACGGTGCCGTCGGCTCCGGCAGTGGCTAGATAAGTACCGTCAGGTGAGTAGGCCAACGCAATATACAATCGCTTCGGGCCAGTGATGCGATTCGGCGGACCATTTGTCTTCATGTTCCAAACGTTGATCCTCCCGTCGTTTCCCGTCGAAACAAGGGTCTCGGCGTCGGGCGAGAACGCCACTTCAGGAACCACTGCGGTTGGATGGATCAGCTCCAAGGCCTTGCCGTCGAGCGTGAGCGACGATTCAGAAGCAACGTGGGTTTGATCGACCAGCGTGAGTCGTTCTTCTTTGTCCAGGTTCCAGACCAGCACGCTGCCGTCGCGACAGCCGGTCGCCAATGTCCGGCCCTTCGGAGAGAACGCGAGCGTCGGTGCTGCCCTTCCAGTCCCCGGCGTCTGGAGCACCCGGCGCTCCTGGTGCAACAATCGCCACTGTACGTACCATTCCCAGCGTCGGAAGTCCTGCTGTCCGGGCCGCGGGAACTGCGCCGACAGCAGCGTGCGAGCCTTCGCGCCGTCGTTCTCGATCAGGGCAACCGAGGCAAGGTTCATCCTCGCACGGTAAAGCCCGCGCTCGGCTTCCTCTTGCGCGCTCTCCGCCCGTTTGGTCGCTGCCCGTTCCGTCATGTTAGCCTTCGCGAGGTCTTGATTCCCGTGGCGCACGACCTGGAGAAAGATCAAGAGCCCCACGAAGCTCGCAACGATCGTGGTGGCCAGTCCCGAAGAAAGCGCCGCGACCGCCGGGTGGCGCCTGGCCCACTTGAGCACACGCTCCGCCCGCCCCACCGGGCGTGCCTCGATCGGTTTGCCGCGAAGATAATTCTCGAGGTCTGCCGCCAGGCCTTCGGCACTCGCGTAACGACGCGCCGGCTCCTTCTCGAGACATTTGAGGCAGATCGTCTCCAGGTCGCGCGGCACGCCGGGACGGAGAGCGCTTGGCGGCTGAGGTTCCTCCGACCAGAGCCGCGCCAGAACTTCGAGGTCCGATTCGCTTGCGAACGGGGTCTGACCGGTCAGAAGCTCGTAGAGAATCGCGCCCAACGAATAGACATCGGTTGGCGGGCCGAGCTCCCCGGCGCGGTGGAACCCCCAGGCTTGCTCGGGCGACATGTACCGGGCCGTTCCCAGAACGGCGTCTCGGCTCGCGGTAAGCTGGGGATCGCCGAGCGCTTTAGCCAGCCCGAAATCGCTGATTTTCGGTGCGCCGTCAGTCGTCAAGAGCACGTTCGAGGGCTTGAGATCGCGATGGATGATGTCGCGCTGGTGAGCGACGTGAACGGCCCGCGCGACGGTCTCGGCCAGCTTGGCCGCCTCGTTGGCCGGCAACGGTCCGTGCTTGAGCCGGTCTGCCAGGCTTCCCCCCTCAACGTACTCCAGCACCAGGAACGGCAATCCATGCGCCTCGCCGACGTGAAAGATCTGGACGATTCGTGGGTCCAGCAGCTTGGCAACGGCCTTGGCTTCGGCAAGAAAGCGAGCCTGTTCCGAGGGCGACGCAAGCTCGCCGCTACGGATGATTTTCAGCGCCACAACCCGCTTCAACTGGACCTGAAGGGCCTTGTAGACGATGCCCATGCCCCCGCGTCCGAGCTCGCCCTGGATCTCGAACCCATCAAAGGCCGGGAACCTGGGGGCTCGCGGTGGGTGGAACTCTTCACTGTCCTCGCGCGGTTGCATTGCCCGTCCCCGTAATATCACGTTCGAGTGAGCTGCGCCACCGACTGGCAGAGCCAGTGAAAGGGCTGCCGCTGTAAACTTCGTCCCAGATCGACGGACGCATGCCCCCGATCTGACGGGCTCCCGGAGCATCAAGCCCGAAAGCCGGCCGGGAAGCGGACCAGTCCGTCGGGATCGACCATCTTGTCGCGGGTCGCGGCGACCTCGCCGCGGGTTCTTGCGTGCCGTTGATCTCCGTTCTCGGCCGGTAGAACTTCGCGAAGTCTGAAGGTGGGCCCGGCACATAATCGGCGTCGCCGTAGGATAGGCGGGACGAGCGTTCTTTGGTGCGCTCCCGCTGGGCGACTGAATCCAGCCGGCCGTTCATCGGGAGATGATGTCCAAGCATTGCCTGGATCTCCTCAACATCAATACCGTATTGCACCAATTCCTGCTTCTGATTCCCGCCGCAGGTGATCGCCACGAGCTCACCGGCGCCGTTGATCAGCGGGCCACCGCTGTCGCCTTCGTTGATCGGAACAGTCATTTCGACAAACCGTGCGATCAATTCGACTCCCGTGTCGAGACCTTTCGTTCCTGCATAGACTTGACGGACTTTCCCGTCCATGAACCTCCACAAGACACCGGCTGCTATTCCCGAGTTGCCGATCGTGAAGATCGTCTCCCCCGGTTTGGCACTGGACGCGGCAAGTGGCATGGCTTTCGCACCCGCCGGCAGCCTCTCAAGCTCGATCAGCCCCAGGTCACGCCCCCGATCTTTCGCGATGACAGTTCCGATGATACCGAGCTCCTGGCGTCGAGCCAGGTAGTAGTTCGGGTCCGAGATCGTCTTTCCCGCTTCAGTGTGCGGGAAGAATACGACCACTGCGGCTCGCTCACCCACTACGTGATACGCCGTCAGGATCAGCTTCCGCCGGACCTCCAGCAGTGCGCCTGTGCCGATACTGGCCTGGTCCGAGCCGGGATGAGGTGACATCACGAGCGCGACCGACGGCAGCGCGCGCTCATATTGCGTCTCGTCGGCCCGGCTCTCCCCAACGGCGGCCCATTCGATGACGATTGCCAAGGCAACGGCCAGCTTCACGAGCTGACGTAACTTATTATGGCTGTGAGACATGGGGCACTCTTTCCCTTTTTCAGAGGTTGTGAAGCACGTCCGCGACGTTCGGACCTCCGCCGACTCTTCTACAGCACTGCTCCCGATATCTGACTGCGGCTTCGCGATTTACTTTTCAAGTGTGGCGACGGCCGCGGCGGCTGGTTGCCGGTAGGCGCTGGGACAGTCATATTGTTTCGATCGATCCGGACGTTCGGTCCGCCGCTCCACACGCCGCGTGGTTCGCTTTCAACGCTCGATATCCGCGGCGCGCCGAAGCGCGAATGGTGAGTGACGATGAGCAAGGAACCGCATCCCGAGGAAGGTCCGTCCCCTACCGCCGAATATTGCCCGGCCTTTTTTGGCGCCCACATCGCGGCCGAGCACGGTTGTGCGGGCGAAGACTTGCCTGTGCAGGCAATTCTCGATCGACTGGCCGGGTTCGGTTGCGTGGTTTCCGACGGGGATCGGCGGAGATTGCTCGACCAGTTCTTCGGTATTGGCGAGTGCGACGACCAGCTCCACTTGCCCCTATCCCTCGAGCCGGTCCAAAAGGTGAAAGGCGCTCGGGGCTGGAGCTCGTTGACCTTGGCGTTGCAAGCCCCGGTGCCGGCGGGCCAACCGGCGGGGATCGCGCTCGCCGCGCCAGCGGGCGCGGGCAAGACGCTGGCCGCGATTCGGGCTTTTCGTGATGTGGCGAGCGCGCTTTCTATCTGCGGTGGTCCCTCGGTCCGTTCGGCGGAGCCAAAGTGGCTCCCTGTTCGGCTGCGGACGAGCGCTTCCTGCATACAGGCGCTCGCCGAGCTGGAAGACGAAGAGAGGACCGCCCCGGAGCTCGCCCTGGAGGATGCCGATCAAGTCGCGGGCCCGCTCATCGTCCACGAGCTGCTCGCACAGGCGGCAGGGCTCGACGCGGGTAATAGTGGGCTGATTTCGCGTGAACTGGCCGACGGACTCCGACTCGTGATCTTCATCGACCTCAACGAGATTTCCTCCGAGGCGGTGCGCTACGCCGTGGCCAGGTCGCTCCGTCTCTTTCAAGCTACAAACGCCGATCGAGTCCGTTGCGTTGCCGCGTACCGCTCGAGCCAGGACGGGGACGACATCCTGGGCGCCCTCGCGGAGCCGGTCTTCCGAGCCTACGACCTGGCGACGATCGAGCCCGGCCGGGCCGTCGGCTACCTTCGTCGTTACCGGCGGTTCGAGCAGCAGGTCGATAGCGAGCTGGGTCGCAGCCGGACCGACCGCGACGTCGATGCCGAGTGCGCCAAGCTCGAGCGTTTCCTCTCGCGCCACGGTCGAGGAAAAGGCGGGCTGATCTCGACGCCGCTGGTCATGCACCTGTTCGCAGTGCTCGACGCCGGGCGGATGAGCCAGGTGGAGTCTCTGGCCGACCTCTACGGGGTTGTGACCGAAGAGCTGCTCGCCGGGCAAGAACGCCGGCACGGCATGTCGCCGCACCAGACGGGGGAAATGCGGTCCGGCCCGGCGCGGATGGCCTTGGTGCATGACTCGTTTCTCGATTACTTCCAGGCGCGAGACCTTCATGCGCATCTCGGCCTGGAGGCGGTGCGCATGGCGGAAGACCTCGACCCGCGATGGGCGCACGAGGTCGTTGCGAGCGTCCGTGCGGATCCCTCGGGATGGTTTTGCGCTCTCGAATTCCTCGGAGGATTGCTCACGCCGGAACAGATCGAATCCTTGCTGATGGCGTTCCTCCTGGTGGACGACGCGCCGGTGGAGTGGAGCAGGCTGCTCGAGTCGCTCGCGCGGCGACAGCGGCCGCTCAGCGGTTGCGACGGCGCTCCATCGCATGATGGTAGACCGCGGCTCGTTCTACAGTAGCTCACCCGAGGAGCTGCCGGCGCAAGCCTACGCTTGTCTGTACCAGAGCCAAAGCGATCCCGCGCGGGCTTTCGCGCTAAGATTGAGCGACGGTCTGGCGGCCACGTCGCGCGCCTGGTTGCGGCTTGTCGCAGGAAGGCCAGGCGCCCGGCTCGCGCTTTTCAAGACGCATTCCGCCGTGACCGCGATGACCGATTTGAATAACGGAGACATCGCTTTCGCCGACGAATCGCGTTCAATTCGCATCTGCAGCCCGCGATCCGGTTCCTGCTGGGAGCTCGGAAAGCTTGGCTCCCGGGGCATTGCTCTTGCGTCGTGCGAAGGATGAGGTCTGGCCAGCGGGGCGGAAGACGGCCGCGTCTGCTTGTGGGACCTCGAGAGTCGTTTGCCGCAGGTGACTTTCAACCATGGTGCCTGGGTCAGGACTCTGGCGTGGTGCGGCGAGGGTGCTCGCCTGGCCAGCAGCGGCGACGACGGCCAGGTGCGGCTGTGGGACCTGGAAACCTGCGAGCCCCGGCTGACGCTCGAACACGGCGGCTTCGTACCGGCCCTGGAGTGGTGTGGTGAAGGCGTGGGTTTGGCCAGCGGCGGCGATGACGGTCGGGTCTGTCTCTGGGAAGTCCGGACAATCGAGACCGGCCGCAGTCGCAAGTTGTGTCAATTCACTTCTTCCGGTTCTGTGCAATCACTTGCCGCCTTCACTCTGCGGTCGCGCTCTCTGCTCGCAGCCGGTCTGGGAGACGGACGAATCGTCGTGTGGGAAGTCGAAGGCATGTCTTCGCGCGCGACTCTAACACCGCGCAAGCTCAGAAATAGGCCGTCTTCGCAGATGCAGCGCACTCCGAGAGAATGCAGAGAAAACACTTGCATGAACTTGCAACCGCCCCAATAGTATGGGATAGAAACGGCTCGAAGCCGCACTTTGATCGATTCGGTCACGGTCGAATAACCCGCCGAAGGGAAGTCCTCGTGGATCACAAGACCACAGAATCCGCTGAACACCGCGAGGGCATCGATCACGGCTCGGGCTTGATTCCCGCAGAGACGCTCGAATTCATCCGCTCGGTGCGCGAGCGCGTCGGGACAGTGGTCGTCGGCCAGGACGTGGTGGTCGAGCGGCTGCTGGTCGCACTTTTCACGGGCGGCCACCTGCTGCTTCAAGGCGTGCCCGGCCTGGCCAAGACGCTGCTGGTCGCGGTTCTCTCGAAGACGATCGACCTTCATTTCGCGCGAATCCAGTTCACGGTTGACCTGCTCCCTTCAGACATCATCGGGTCGGAGATCCTGGATCAGCGCAGCAATGACTTCCGGGTGCACAAGGGGCCGATCTTCACGAACCTGTTGCTGGCAGACGAGATCAACCGCGCGGCCCCGAAGGTCCAGAGCGCGTTGCTCGAAGCCATGCAAGAGCGCAGGGTGACGATCGGCAACGAGACGTTCAAGCTGCCCGCGCCATTCGTGGTGATTGCCACCCAGAATCCGATCGAACAGAGCGGCACATTCGAGCTGCCCGAGGCGCAGCTTGACCGGTTCATGCTCTGCCACCGCCTGGTCTATCCCGAGCCAGCCGAGGAGAAGGAAATCTTGCGGCGGAACGCTTCGCTCGGCATTCGCCGCGAAGACCGCGGAGCAGTTGCCCGCACCGAATTCGACGTGCTCGAAGGGGGGCCGATCGCCACGACTGAAGAGCTTGTTCGCGCCATGGAGGCAGTCCACAACGTCTATGTGAGCGAGACCTTCACCGACCATGTCGTTGAAATCGTTGGTCGCACGCGGAACCACCCGCGCATCGAGCTGGGGGCGAGCCCGCGGGCCGGCATCGCGCTGATCAAAGGCTCGCGCGCTCGAGCGCTCGATCCATGGCCGCAATTACGTCATTCCGGAAGACCTGTTTGCCCTGGCTGAAGACGTCATCCTTCATCGCATCCGCTTGACGTATGAAGCGCTTGCTGACGGACTCACGGGCGCCTCGCTCCTGCGCGAGATACTGGGGCCATTCGGCGCGGGCCCGGGTCGTGCGCCCAGTCGCTCTCGACAGCCGGCCTGCTCACGAATGGCCGAGCCCGCTGAGCGCATCCGCTCTGTGGGAGAAACAGGGTAAGGGCGGTCGACGAATCATTCTGATCTTTCATGTTGCAACTGGGATCTGCCGTGCAAGGCCGAATCGAACATCACGACGTCCTCGACTCCCGGCAGTTCTATCTGGCCGTCAAGAGGCTTGCTGACGGACTGAGCTACGGCACGGACCATTCGCCGTTTCTGGGAGCCGGGGTCGAATACGTGCAGTCGCGGCCGTACCAGTATGGCGATCCGATCAAGCTCATCGACTGGCGCGTGACCGCTCGCACCCGCAAGGTCCACGTCAAGGAATATGAAGCGCCCAAGCGAATGCCGGTCTACCTGCTGGTCGACACGTCGGCCTCGATGACCATCAGCTCGCACCACCCCAGCAAGTACGAGACAGCGGTCTTCATCGCCGGCGGCCTGGCCCTGGCGTGCCTGGATCGGATCAGCCCGGTTGGTATGCTGGGAGTGGGCGGCCAGAATTTGCACGTGCGGCCGAGCCTCTCAAAAGACCAGATCCTCCAGTGGCTGCACACGCTCCGCACGTATCGCTACGACGAGTCCACATCGCTCGGCTCGCGCTTGTTTGAGCTGACGCCGAGCCTCCCCCAACGGGTGCTGGTCATCGTGCTTTCCGATCTGCACGATCCCACTGCCGTTCTTGCGCTCAAGCGGATCTCGCAGGAGCATGACTGCGTCGTGCTGCAACTGCGCGATCCCGCCGAAGACCGGCTGCGCGGTGTGGGGTTTGTCCGGGCCCGCGAGGCGGAAACCGGACGTCAGTTCGTCATTCGCGGCCAGCTTCGCGGCACCGACCCGGCATTGGCCCAGCGCGAGCTCAAGCGGGCCGGCGTCGACTATCTGCTGATCCCGACCGATCAGCCGTTCGTCTCACAGCTCCGCCAGTTTTTCAAGCTTCGCGGCTTGATTGGCAAAGGAGCTCGCTAACAATGAAGCAAACCGTCTCAAGGCACGGATGGTCGATGCGACTGCTGCTGATCGCGCTCCTTGCCGCGCCGGCCGCGCATGCCGACGATGCGCCGCCAGCGTCAAAGTCGACGGTCGGCATGCCCGCGCGGATCGAGCAGCGTGTGCTGCCGGGAAGTGAGCTGGAGGTGCGTCCGATTGATGACCGCCGGGCACCGATCGTGCTCCGGATCCTGGGTGTCTATCCTCACGGTACGGCGTTTCGCTACGACTTCGTCTATTACGGCCTTGATCCGGGTACGTATGACCTCAAAGACTTGCTTGCGGCGCAAAGACGGCTCATCGACAGCCGGCTTGCCGCCGATTCCCGTGCTGATCGAACCGCTCCTCCCGCCAGGTCAGCTCGAGCCGCATCCACTTTCGCTTTCTGAATCGCCGTGGCTGGGAGGGTATCGCCTCTACATGCTGATCGGCGGCGTGGCGTGGCTTTTGGGGCTGGCGGCGATTCTGCTTGTCCGCCGAGGGAAACGCGTCGCTTCGGGCGAGGCCGCAGGCCGCGCCTTGACGCTGGCCGACCGTCTCAAACCGCTGGTCGACGAGGCTGTCGCCGGTGAGCTCGGCGCCGGCGAGCAAGCGGAGCTCGAGCGACTCTTGATCGGCTACTGGCGCCGCCGGCTCAAGCTGGAAGACGCGCCGCCGGCGAAGCTCATCACGCTGCTGCGAAATCACGACGAGGCAGGCCCGCTCTTGCGCCGGCTCGAAGACTGGCTGCATCGGCCGGCCGGAACCGCCGGGCCGGTCGACGTCACGGCCCTTTTGAAGCCGTATCAAGCGATCGCGGCCGACGAGCTCGAAGAGGCGGCGCCCGCTTCGGCCCGGCCGGAAGCAGGATCGAGTGCGATCAAGGAGCACACACGATGAGCTTCGCCTATCCCTCCGTGCTCGCGTTCCTGGCCGCGCCGGTGCTTTTGATTGCGTGGGTCTGGCGGCGCGAGAGTGGGCGGATCGCGCTGCCGCTGGATCACGGCGGCCAATCCCGCGGCCGAGGCTGGGCGGTGACGCTGGGCATCGCCGAGATCGATGCCGGCCCTGATCCTGGCCGTGGTCATCGTGCTCCTGGCCGGACCGCAGAAGTTGAGCGCCCCGCGAACGAAGCGTGTGCTCACGAATATCGAATTCTGTGTCGACGTCTCGAGCAGCATGATGTCGCCCTTGGGCGACGGCACGCGCTATGACGGCTCGATGAAGGCCATCGACAGCTTCCTTGACATTCGCAAAGGAGACGCGTTCGGGCTGACGTTTTTCGGCAACAACGTGCTGCACTGGGTGCCGCTCACGAGTGATCCCTCGGCGATCCGCTGCGCGCCTCCGTTCATGAAGCCGGAAAACGTACCCTACTGGATGGGGGGGACAATGATCGGCAAGGCCCTCCTGGCCTGCAAAGAGATCTTGACCAGTCGCGAGGAGGGCGACCGGATGATCATTCTGGTATCCGATGGTGAGAGCTTCGACCTGGCCGGCGGCAACGACGAGTCAATCGCCCAGACGCTGAAGCGCAGCAACATCGCCGTCTACGCGATCCACATTTCGGACCGGCCCGCGCCGCCGACGATCGTGAACGTCACCGCGCTCACCGGCGGCGAGGTCTTTGCGGTGGATGATCCCGGTGCTCTCACAGTTGTATTTCAGCGAATCGACGCCATGCGCGAGACGAAGCTCGAGAAGACGGCGTCGGAGCTCCTGGACAACTTTGTGCCGGTGTGCATCGCGGGTCTGTCGCTCCTGGGTCTTTCGGGGTGCGCGCTCTTTGGCCTGAGGTACACCCCATGGTGATGCACGCTGAGCTCGCCGCCCTGGCCGTGGCGATCCTGGCTCTTGCGGCTGAGGCGTTGCACGCAGCACGAACCCGGCGGCTGGCTCGGCTGGCATTCGGGCCAGGGCAGAAGCCGGCGGCCTGGGCGAGGATGGCGCCTGTGCTTCGCGTGATGGCGCTCGCGGCACTTTGCTGGGGATTGATCACGCTGCTCGAGCTGCCGCCCAAGGTGCACGTGGCGGAGACCATTCCGGACAACGAGCGCCGGCATGTCCTGATCGTGCTCGACGTTTCGCCGAGCATGCGACTGAAGGACGCCGGCCCAAATGCCGATGAAAGCCGGATGAAGCGAGCGTCGGTCGTGATGGAGTCATTTCTTCAGAGAGTCCCGATTGAGCTTTACCTTCTTTCCGTCGTTGCCTGTTACAACGGCTCGAAGCCGGTCGTCGTCGACACGAAGGATCTCGAAGTCGTGCGCAACATCTTCGGCGACTTGCCGATGCACTACGCTTTCAGCGCCGGCAAGACGGATCTTTTTTCAGGGCTTGCCGAAGCCGCGAAGATTGCGCGGCCTTGGCAGCCCAAAAGCACGCTTCTGCTCATGCTCTCCGACGGCGACACAGTCCCGGCCACGGGCATGCCCAAGCTGCCGGCGTCGGTGGCCGACGTGCTGATCGTGGGCGTGGGCGACCCGCGCCAGGGCTCGTTCATCGACGGCCGGATGTCGCGGCAAGACACCTCGACGCTCCGGCAGATTGCGGCGCGGCTGGGGGGCGTCTACCACGATGGAAATACCAAACAGATCAGCACCGCCACGCTGAACGCGATGACCGTCATTCCTCGCAAGACCGCGTTTGAAAGACTCTCCCGCCGCGAATACGCACTGCTGGCCTGTGGGATTGGCGCGAGTTTGCTGGCCGTGCTGCCGGTCTTGCTGCATCAGTTCGGCACGCGCTGGAGGCCGGGCGTGCCGCGTTCGCCGGCGATGCGCGAAGCGGCCGGCGCTCGAGGTCGAACTCGCATGATTGGCTCGGCCCGGAGGTGAGGCAGACTCCAGCGTGATCCGGCGACGCACCGGCCGGGCGAGCAAAAACTTCCAGAAAATAAATGATCCCGTTTCCACCGCACGGCCGGATCGGGTAAGCTACACCACGGTTCCGTGACAAACGTCGGGTGGACCGACGATGTTGCTTGCGGTTTGACGATTCGAGAGGTGGACCGATGCGAACGCTCGTGCTTCTCGGTTGGCTGCTGGTTCCGGTCGCTTTCGGGGCATACCATTATGGCCCGGGCCAGGAGCGTTTGCGGCTGGATGACGCGGCGACCGTGCTCGCCGACGCCGATCGCCTTGCTGCCGCGCAAGATTGGCAGTCCGCGGTCGCGAAGTATGACGCAGCCCAGGCGATGTTGCCGGAAGGGCGGGTTGAAGACGTTCGCCGCATCCGGCTCAAGCGCGCCAAGGCCCAGATGTTCGCCCACCAGTTGCCCGAGGCCAGCGCCGCTCTCCAGGATCTGGTCGAACAGTTGCAGGACGACAAGTCCGCGAGTGCCGGGCTCCGCGATGAGGCCCGCGAGGCCCAGGCCAGCGCCCAGTATTACATCACATGGCTGAAGCGGCTCGAGGGCCTCGGCACGCCAGAGTGGGAGCCCGATATTGAAAGCGCGCGGCAATCCTATCGCCTGCTAGCCGAGAAAGCCGAATCTGCCGGCGATCAAGTGGCCGCGCGGCGGCACCGTGAGGATCTTGAAAGCGCGATCCGCCTCGCCCGACTGGATGTGGGCGAGCTTCAAGGGCTCGCCATTCCCACGCAATGCCAGGGATGCAAGAGCGGCCAGTGCAAGAAGCCCGGCCGGAAGCCGAGCAACAGCAAGAGCGAGCAAAAGAAAGACGCTCGCGGCGCCAGCTCCGGCCCTCCGCCCGATAAGTCGGGCTCGTGATCGCCTGCTGCCCGCGATTGCACGCCTCGCTCCCCGACCTTCAAGCCGGCGCCGGTAAACCCTGACCGGCGCCGGCTTGCTTCGTAAACCAGGCATTCACAACTCGTAGTTGAGCACCGCCATGAGCGCTCTTCGTCGATTGGCCGCACTGTTTCTCGGCGCAGCGTCTGTGATCGCGCTGGGCACGGCGCAAGGCCAGGGGCCAGCGACGGCTCCCGCCACTGTCACGTCGCGGGCGGCGCCGGCCCAGGCAAAACTGAGCGGCTCGGTCACCGCCAAGTCGGCCGCGGGACGAGCTCCCGGCGCAGCTTTTTGCTGAGCCCGCGGCTGCCAAGAACCAGGCCATTGCGGCAGCCGCGGTCGATCCCAAGAAACAAGAGCGGCTCCAAAAAATCCGCCAGCTCACGTTTGACCGGCGTCCCACAGCGATCTTGAAAGCCTGGTCGACGCCGCGCGAGGAAGCGATCAAGAACGGATTGAATCCGCAAGCGACGCTCGCCGCCGGCGCCGTGCCTGGGCCGGTCAGGACGTCGCGACGGGTGGTGAACGGCGTGGTCGTGACGACGACGATCCCAAATGTCGGGCCAACTCCGGACGCCGCGTCCCTCATGCAGCCGGGCTCAGCCGCTGCGACCGCAGTACCCGACCCATTCGACGGCGAGCTGCGCGGCTTCCAGTACGACGTCACAGTCGGCAACTGGCCGCTGGTGAAGACGTTTCTGGCGAAACTACCCGAGGACGAGGGCAAGGCCGCCTTTGAGCAACTGATTCAAGGTCTGGGCAACCCCCCGGTGATGCAGGGCAACGCTCAGATGCAGCAGCAAATGCAAATGCAGCAAATGCAGATGCAAATGCAGATGAACATGGGGATGTCGCTTGGCCAGGGCGCGCGCGGCGCCGCCCAATCCGCAGCAGTTCATGATGGAGCGGAATTCGATCTCGAATCAGGACTTGATCGAGCTGGCTCGGGTTGCGCCACACGGTGTGGACGATGAGCGGGCAAATGGCCTGGGGCGAATTCTCCGCCTGGCCCTCGATTCGGGCAGCGTGATCGAAGATTTCGTGATGCGCCTTCGGGAAGCGCTCAAGCCCCCGCAGGGCAAGCCACCACTTTCCGAGCGCCAGGCCGCGAAGCTATTGATTGCCGCCGACTGCATGATCGAGGCCGGTGAGCTTTCTGCCCCCGCCCGAAAAGGCCGAGAAAGACAACGATCGCGAGGCGCTCAACATGCTCGCCCGCCACTACCTGGCACTCCATGCGCGTGACAAGAAGACGGTGCAGCTCGAGCGGGCCTGGCAGGTCACGCAGGCTGCACTGGCGTCCGGAAAGGTTGATGCAGCGCAAAAGGACGAAGCGATCCGCCGCGCCGTCGAGCTGACACCGAAGATCCGCGAGTCGCTCGGCCAGGCATGGCTGGAAGAGAGCTTCACGAGCCGCCCGGAGCGTGGCATGGAAATCATCGCTGCCATCGGCGCCGGGTCGGCCCAGGGCCTGCAGACACGGGCGTTCGACGTCGATTTTCGCTTGAAATCGCTGGGGCTTCAAAAACTGGCCGTCGAGGCGCTGCTTGCGGAAGGCACCACAGCTCGCACAGAAGTGGTCCAGCACCCTCGCGCTTCTGGCTGAAGCCTGGCTCCGCGAAGCCGAGTTCTCGTACTACTACGACTATTCCACCAGCCTCGGCCCGCGGATGTATTACGACCCTTACGGCAATTCCTACTATTCCAATTACGACCCATTCTCGCCCGAGATGATGGCCCGCCAGCGCGGCCTGCCGATGGCCGTGAAGGTGGCCGACCTGGTCAGGGAAAGGCCGCGCGATGAGTGGGTCGCCTTCGTCGACCAGGGGATCAAGCCCAAGTTCGCGACCGTCTTCGCCAAGCTCTACTTGAAGGTCAACGAGGAAGACGAAGCTTTTCCCTATATCGAGCGGCTCGCACGCACCAATCCCCGCACTGCGAAGGACCTGGCTGAGGAATTCGTCCGCGTCTGGACCAAGAACCACGATCCGAACTCACAGCAGCTTCGCCGCAGCCGCTTCTTTTACGTCTACGGATTTGAAAACCGGGCGGAGGGAATTCCGCTGACCCGCTCCAAGCAAGAGCGGAACCTGGTCGAGCTGTCGGGCTGGGTAAAGAAGCTGCGGGCACTGCCGATCGGCGAGATTGACGAGACGCTTTTGACCAAGGCGTTCACGACCTGCCACAGCTCGGCGGAAGTTTATCGCCTGGACGCGATTGAAAAAGTATTCGGGTCGTTTGACGCACTCAAGCCCAAGATTCTCGCCGAGCTTTGTCAGCAGATGCGGGGCAACCTGATGGGTGTCTGGAGACAGCCGGCCGAGCAGGAAAAAAGCAAAACCAAACGGCGTGAGAAAGATATCCGGGCGGAGGTCTTGCGCGGCTACGAGGTGGCTCGCGCCGTCATCGATCGCGGTCTGGCCAAGCACCCTGACGAGTGGTCGCTCGTGCTGGCCCGTGCCGACGTTCATGCACGACGAAAACAACTACCTCCAGGAGATCGAGCGATCACCCGAATTCGCTCCGCGCCGCCAAAAGGCGTTTGCCGAATTCCGCCGCGCCGCTTCGCTCTACGTTGCGAAAGCGCCCGGCCTCGAACAAAACGATGAAACCACGCAGGTCTTTGACTACTGGTATTGCGCCGGCCTGGGCGCCTGCGACCCCCAGCACATCACCGAGGAAACGCTTTCAGACCTGCATCAGCCCAAGCTGATCCGCGAGGCCATCGCGTCCATTGCCGGCGAGCCCGGCGAGCGGCATATGAGCAAGTTTGCAAACGCGATCTTTACCCGGCTGACCCAGGTCAAGCCGTCGATCAAGTTCCGTTACTTGAAAGCCGGAATCGAGATCGTCGGCGAGCATCCCCAGGCTTATGAAGCCCGCAAGGTCTTTGCCTACTACAAGGACCTCGTGACCGAAATTCAGCTCGAGACCAAGGTCGACGGTCCCGATCTGATCGGCCACGAGCAGCCGTTCGGTCTCTTCGTCAACCTTCGCCACACGCGCGAGATCGAGCGCGAGTCGGGCGGGTTTGGCCGATATCTTCAGAACCAGAACAACTCCGGGTCTTACTTCTCCTACAACTTCGGCCGGCCCCTCGAAAACTATCGCGATAAGTTCCAGGATGCCGCCAAGCAGGCGCTGGGCGAGCACTTTGAGGTCATGTCGGTCACCTTCCAGGACGAGAAGGTCAACTCGAAGGCGACGAGCGAATATGGCTGGCGAGTGACGCCGTATGCATACCTGCTCTTGAAGGCGCGCGGCCCCAAGGTCGACAAGGTGCCTCCGCTCCGGCTCGACCTCGATTTCATGGACACATCCGGCTACGTCGTGCTGCCGGTCGAGTCGCCGACGATTCCAGTCGACGCATCGCCGGCAAAGGGCGCAATCCGCCCGTTCGAGAAGCTCCAGCTCACGCAAACGCTTGACGAGCGTCAGGCTGGCCAGGGCAAACTGATTGTCGAGATCAAGGCCGCCGCACACGGACTTGTTCCCGACCTCGACGGGCTCGTCTCGCTCGATCAACCGGGCTTCGAACGCGAGAAGATCGACGACCAGGGTGTTTCGGTCACGAAATTCGATCAGGAGAGCCCCGCGACAGTGATCGACTCGGAGCGCACCTGGCTGGTCACCTATCACGCAGCGCCCGGTCAGGCGAAGCCGCCAAGTCTGTTCCGCTTCGCCTCCGCCAAAGTTGACGGCGCGGAGCAGATCTTTCAGCGCTACGTTGACGCCGACCTGGCCAAGGTTGGCGCAGAAGTCGCGCTCGAAGAGCGATACCAGCAGGCGCGCTATGCGTGGCTCTGGTGGCTCGGCGGCGGGCTCCTTGTGCTAACATTCGGAGTCGTCGCGATCCGGATCCTGAGGTCCAGGCCCAAGCGAGCCGCTGCCTCGCGGTTCCAGGTTCCCGACGTCGTCACGCCTTTCTCGGTGCTGGGCCTGCTTCGTGATATTCAGCAGAACAACGGTTTGCCCGCCGCTGCGCTGCAAGAGCTCGCCGGCTCGATTGATTCCATCGAGCGGCACTACTTCGCGGAGTCAAACGGCGAATCAGTCGACTTGAAGCGCGTGGCGGAAACCTGGGTACAGCGCGTTTCTTCATGAATCAGTCTTGTCACCCGTGACATGCAGCGGATCAGTTCAGTCTGGCTTCCCACGTCGGGACGGGTATCCAACAGCCACTGGTTTCTGACCGCCTGGTTTGGTGAAATCGTGCAGGAGGTATTTGGCTGGACGATCAATCGCAAAGAGTGCATCGTCGTGGTCCGCGAGGAGCTTCACATTCCTCACAGTCTTCGTCCACCTCTGCTGGAATTTGGGTGACGTCGAGTCATGAGTCTCACCCGGTTTGTATGCGTGTGTCACGGCTTGATCGAGCACCCAGGCATGTCTGGCTTCGATCTTGTGATAAGAAATGCGCGTGTGCGTCGAGACGGTCGAATCGCGATTGTAGGCAACGGTTTCGACTGGAAGCGTCCCGACAGAAGGATCGAAGGAAATCACCATTCGAGCCCTTCCCAGGGCGACCTTTGTCTCCGCCGTGATTAGCGGCGTTTTGCCGGATGGGCCGGCCTGATCGCTGAAGGTGCTTTGGTCGAGCAACTCAGACAGTCGCTCGCGCACGTCGAAAACAGCGACTTGTCGAGGATCCAGTGGAGACATCGACGCCATCTGATCTGGGCGACGAATTAACACCTGGGTGTTTGGGCCAAGCTGCTTCAGCTCAGTCCAAAGGGCTCCGTCAAAGGAGAAAGCTTTGGACAATAGTTCTTCCGAATTCAGGTAGTCGTATCGTAGTTTATCGCCGAAGAGTCGTACACGCGAAAGCATGGCTCGCCGCGGCTCTCGGACGGTAATGACTCTTGTGTCGCTGTCGGGCTGAAAGATCTTCTCCTCGCGCTTGGTCACGGTCAGATCCTCCATGACATCCTGCACATAGAACTCGACCGCGCCGAGCTTTTCATCATTTGCCCGAAGAGCGCGCAACACGGTCTCGCGAAGGCGCCCGGCGCGCTCTGACCCGCTGGTTTTCTCTTGCGCGGGGGTTTCAAAATGACCACCGATGAGGCTCGAATAGATAATGATTGTGACGATGAGCAGAGATCTCGTGCTCGAAGCAGTTCTGTGGGAATTCATCGGTACTGCCCTTACATTATTGCGGCGAGCGCCTGGAACTGCCGTTTCGCTTCGCCGCGTCAATGCCGTCTAGCGTGAGAACACGTTTATCAAAACCTGGGCCGCTCCAGTAGACGTGGTTGCTCGCTGGGCCGTCGCTGTGGATGTATTCGATCGTGATCCGGTATGACCGGCCACCCGCAAGTTCGATCTTACTCTGCACGTTGCCACGGCGATGGTCGCCCTTGTCGAGCACCAGCGTCTCGTCGAGCCAGAGCCGCAGGGTGCCATCGCAATCGCCGTGCAGCGTGTGCATCCCCGTGTGAGGCGCGACCAGGCGCCCCGTCCAGCGGATCGCAAAACCGTCCTTGCCGATCCCGGCAGAGGCATCCGGCGCGCTGGAGCCGGGCTCATCCCCAAGGTCGAAGTCGATGTGTGGTGCGAGGGAGGTCTTCTTCTTCGTCTTGAACAGACCGTCAAAGTACTCGGCGCGGAATACTTTCGTCTCGAGCGCGGCGAAGGCAGAATCGCCCAGCAGGGCCTTGACCTCGCCGATGTCCCACGGGTGCCCGTCCGGGTAGACGACACCGTGGAACGGCTGCGTCGGCTCGTCTGAGCCGTCGGGATGGCCCCAGGGAAAGCGGCAGTTGTCGCGCCCGATCATCAGCTCCCAGACGACGAATCCGTTCCCCTTCCCCGCCAGGTCGCGCAAGCAGTCCGCGAGCCCCTTGGCGGGCCGGTTGAGCGTCTCGGTGCAGAGGTGCTCAGCGCCACCATCCGCGTTCGGCAGAGGCTGCCCTGCCTCACCGTACGAGTGGTAGGTGTAGAAGTCGGAATACTTGGGTCCGTAGAAGCCACCTCCGGTGGCCGTGACCGGGATACGCGTGCCGGTCCCCTTGACCCATTCGCGCGTCCATGCGAGGAGTCTATTGAGGTTGGCATCGCCCACGCCGTCCCGGTATTTCTCTTTCGGGCCCATGCCCTCATTGTAGAGCTGCCAGAATGCGATTCGCTCGTCGTCCTTGAACCGGCGGGCCACACCCTCGACGTACGCCCGGAACCGGGCCTCGTGGGCAAGCAGCGCCGGCTCGTTGTCCCTGGTCCGATGCGACGGGTTCGGCATCATCTGCGAATTGTGACGTCCCGGCACGGGGTCGGCGAACGCCAGGCTCGGCTCGACATGGCCGCAGTCGTCCCAGAAGACAAAGTTCACCTTCAGGCCGGCCTTGGATGCCCGCGCCAGGAAGTCGTCGATCCTCTTGAGATAGTCCTCGCCGTGGCGTTCCCAGACGATCCAGTGCAGGTAGGCCTGCACCATGTTGAATCCATAGAGGGACGCGCAGGTGAGCTCGCGGTCAATGACATCGGTGTGGCCCCAGTAGTCGTGCCACATCTGCACCGCGTTGACCGCGTCGGAACGCACGTAGACCGCCCCTCGCACCCACGACCAGTCTGTGCGGAGTGGGGGCGCCGGCTCGGAGCTCGTGGAGGTGATCTCAACGTTGTCGAAGAGCCCCGAACCCCGATGGTCCTTCCACAATCCGACCGCTCCAACCCGGTCGTACCGGTCGTCAAACTCGTTCAGAATCGGCGCTGCCATGTCGCCGAAATACGCCCAGATTGCCGGTCCGCGGCAGACGACCCTGAGGCGACGCAGGACGCCCGACCGGCACCCCATGACTTTGGATTCCTGCAGGAGTCTCCAACCGTCCCTGTCCAGGCGCCAGAGCTGGATGACCGGCCTCTCCCACGGGCCGTATACCGGATCTCGCCCCTTTTCGATTTCCCTGAGGCCGATGGCATATCCGGTCGAATCCTCTCCAATGCGGAACGCGATGCCTGCGGCGGCGTGGGCCTCGTCGTGGGAGTATCCTACGTCCGCAGTAACGTCGACGTCACGAAGAGCGACTCCCCTCTGAAGGAGCATCGAGAACCCCCCCTCCGCGATGGCCCGTCCATCCCGAACGTGCCAGGTCCCGTCCTTGATGCGCCACCGATCCAGGTTGCCGTCGGTGAATGTGTCCCGGAAGGGGTCGGAAGCCTGAGTGGAGTTCTCGAATGCGAACAGTGCCAACGCCCCGAGCAACAGCGATGATGACAGATGCGACATCGAATTCTGGATCCTCGCACTTCGGCCGAGCGTTCGGCGGCCATCGATCGTTGCTGGCGGAGGTTAGCCGCCTAGTTGGCTCTGTTGTTCCCAGGGTCCCGCTTGGACGGTGTCACCGATGCCAGAAAACCAATGAAGTCGAAGGGCTTCGAGGTTGTCAGTGGCATTCTTCTACTCAATCGCGTCGCAAAAGTGGGTCAGGCGCGACCCAACGAATCTCGGTTCGGTTGATCGTTACGGGCGTTCTACTGTCGTTTACCAGTTTCCGCGGCAAGCTCGAGTGTCACGATCTCCGTTCCCTTGATCTCGATCGCGGCGGTCGCGAGCGCCTCTCCGCCCCCGCGAACGGTGATCGTCCATCGGCCGGGCCAAAGGCCGCCCAGCTCAAATTGATCGAAATCGGTTATGTGCTTCATCGGTTCCACCGAGACTTGTGATGGCCCCGTCGCGATGACTTCGTCCGGAACTGGACAAGCCCGAGGGAAGGAAATCGAGCCGCGAATCGCTCCGCCGCGCGCCAGACGAAGCTCGCCGATGTCTTTCACGTCTGAGGCCACGCTTACGTTGTCGACGCGGCACCAAGACCCGTCATCAGGGCTGTGGATGAAGAGCGTGTAGGTCCCGGGATCGAGGAAGGGCATGCAAAAGTACCCCTCACTGTCACATCGCGTGCGACGTAGCGGGCCTGGTCGTCCTCTTGCCATCGCGATGACTGCGCTGTATTTAACCGTTCGCCCCGTGATTGATCCGCCACCGAGCGGGATCTTGATCGTTGATACGTCCGCCGTCACCGCGATGTCACGCTCGAAGACAACCTCGATGAAGCCGATGCCACCTGGTCGGAAGAAGCCTTGTTCAACGCGGAGCTGGTATTTGCCGGGGCTCACGTCGGGGACCACGAGTTGGCCCTTCCCGTCGATCGCGGCCGAATCCGATCGAACCGACGAGAGCGGTTGGCCCGGGCCGGGGATCAATTCCACTTGGAGCTGGCGCTCGACGTCTCGTTCGCTCGTCTCGACCAACACTCCAGCGACGTCGGGGAGCGGCACGGCTTTTGGCTCCGGCGGCTTGGTGTCGCTGTTCTTGTTCTCGATCTTGCCGGAGAGCCCTTTTCCAGACCGGGATTGAGCTATGGACCCGTCTCCGATGACGATGTCGACGGCAAGGGGCCGAGCACCCTTTTGGCCAGGAAGTCGCACTTCGGTTGTCTGGTTTTCGCATACACGGACCCAAGGCCCATCGATAATGACGACGTGGACCATTGTGTCCGGGAATGCGACGAGGACGAGTCCGACGGGCACATCTGCGATTGAGAATTGGCCCTCGAAGTCGGTCATGAACTTGATTTCTTCTTTATACTTCATCATGGATGAACTGATCGCGGGATAGAAGTCGACCAGGCCGAAGGCGTATGTTTGCCCGGGGGGCCGCCGCACCGTCGACTCGAAGACACGCCCCTGGATGCGGCCCTTTCCGGCCAGGCGAACCTGGCCGAGGTCAAGGCCGCCGGGCGGGACATCGAGCGCCAGCAACCTTGAGGTCACTCCAGGCCCTTTGAGCAAGAGCGTGTAGCGGTCTGGCCGCACGTGATCAAAGCTAAGGGTGCCGTCGTCGGCGACATTCGTCGTCCGCGTCAACCATTCCACGGCTTTCGAGCCGGAGCCGAATTCCCGGCCATCAGATCGATGGCGCCGAGGGACGAGCCGGGCTTCGATCTTCGAAAGCGCGACGGCTGGGGCAATGATCTTTCCCTCGACGCGAACACCGGATGCCAAACGCGCGACCACGGAGCCGCCGCGGCGAGGAACGTCGGTCACCATCTCTGAGTTCTGATATCCCGGGGCGCGGATGCCAACCCAGGTGGGGCCGTCGCGATCGAGCCCGAGCTTGAACCGGCCGCCGGCGTCGATCACGGCTAGTTCGATGGCATTGCTGCCCGGATTTAGAAAATCCTCGCTCCGTGGCACGGCGCACACGGCGAAGCTCTTGACCGGCTGGCCTTCCGGACCGACCACCTGTCCCTCGAGAGGGATCTGGCGCTCCAGTACCACTTGGGCCTCTTTTCCTACTTCGCTCCCGAAATGCCGAGCGATGAAACCCTTCTTCATGTACCACAGCTCCGGCGCACGTGCTGGCCCCGCCAGCCCAGCACGCAACTCAACGCATAGGCTCCGTCTCGCGCCGACTCGATTTCACGTCCGTTGTACTGAACCGTCACCCCTTCGAGCGGCTGCCCATTTCCATCCCGGACGTTTCCGCGAAGAGTGGCCTTCTCAAGGCCCGGTAGCGCAACATCGAACCGCGTTCCTTCGCCGTTCGTCACCTCGACGCTGTAGTGCTTTTGTTCGTCGTCTGGGTTGTAAGCAAAAACTCCGATTTTGGGGTCAACCCCATGCAGCTCGTAATGACCGTCGTTGTCGCTCTTGGATTCCCGGTTCAGCGGACCCGGGGGGGCATGCTCACCGTGGACGCCGTACAGAATTCGCGGCCTCACGGTTGCACCGGCGATCGGTCGCCGCGTGTCGGCGTCGCGGACTGTTCCATGAGCGGTTATTCCCCGCTCCAGCTCGACCACGCGGTGGCGATCCTTGTCATTGGCACGGACTTCGAACCTCGAGTCGGACGGATAGCCCTGGCCCAGGAACTCACGCGACTCGATTCGGACGATCACGAGGCACGTCGCCGGAGCCTGGAGGATGAACGTGCCTGACGGCGATTCGACGTGATGCCATTCGCTTTTCCGGGCAGTGCCCGGCCCCGCGGCGATGTAGAAGGCGTCGTAATAGAACTCCGAAACAGGCTTGCGGGTCTGCTTGTCAACCACCGCGATCGTGAAGGGCTTGAGATCATCGGGTTTAGCGGGCGCCGGAGCTTGAGGCGCTGGATCAGTCAGTTCGACGAATTCCGCGGAAAGGTTGAGGAGGATTAGACCGCAGATCAAGCGAATGAGCATGGCCGATCCTCTTATGGTGCGAGCTTCTTGAACAGGATTTGCTCCGCGGTCCGAAACAGCAGCCAGTCTCGGTCGTCTTTCGACAGAAACTCGAGATGATCGCGCACCAGCGCGAGGCTGTCGGTGTAACGATCCTTGACAACCTGGAACGGACAGTCGCTCTCCCACATGCAACGCTTCGGGCTGAAGGCCTGCACGACCCGCTTGATGAGCGGAACAAGATCGAGATACGGCGGCGTCTTCTTGCCCAGGGCGTAGAACGCACCAACCTTCACCGCAACCTTCGGATGCTTGGCAAGCGCACACAAGGCCTCGACATCGGCGTCACGGATCGCACCGTCAGGCCCGGCCCCGATCCGGCCCAGGTGGTCGATGATCACCGATGTCTCGGGATACTTGGTGCACATCCGCTCGACTTCGGGAAAGCCGTCGACGTCGATCAAGCACGAAAGCGTTTGACCGGTCCTGGCCGCCGTGGCGAACATTCTTTCATAACCCTTCGGCGCAAGCCAGCTCCCGGGCGGCTGCTTGCTGTAGCGCGGCTGGATGCGAAAAGCGGAAACCCCCAGCGGTGCCAGCTCACGCATGGCTTTGCCCGGATCATCCGCGAGCGGGTCGACGATCGCCGTGCCGACGAACCGATCGGGATAAAGCTTGATCATGTCGAGCATGTAGCGGTTGTCGAAGCCGTAATAGCTCATCTGGATCAAGTTGACGCGGCCCACCCCCGCCGCCCGGCACAGAGCCAAGAGCACCTGCGCCGTGAACGATTCGGGCTGCATGTCGGCGACCGTGAAGTCGGCGGCCAGCGGGTAATGCGCAACGTCGGGCGTCCAGACGTGCGAGTGGGCGTCGATGTAGGGTTCGAGAGCGGGCACAGGGATGTTCCTCACGCTGATCAGTACTCGAGGTGAGAAGAAATCGTTTCACCCCCGGCGGGTGTTGACAGGAGCTTGAGCATCTTGGGGTCGACGTTGTTCTCGATGAATCGCACCGAGCCGTCGACCATCAGGAAATTCACTCCGCCGGGAGCCGGGCTGGCGAAACCGCGGGGATTCGTATTCAGCCCAAGCGTGGGATCTCGCCAGTTCGTGGGATCACCCCAGGCCTTGAACTCCGCCGTGACCTCGCCGGCCATGAGCGTATTGGACGTGCCGTCGGAGACGTCGCTCAATTTGCGAGGATGGTCACCGCCAAGCATATAAACGCTCGCAGCGTAATGGCTCAAGGCGTAGCCGGCAGCATTCCTGGTCGCGAGGATGCCGGGACGAAGGTAGTGGGGGACCTTGGTCTGAAAAGCCGCAGCGTTGCGAGAGTCGTTCCACGGGACCGAGACATCAATCTGATCGTAGAGGTCTGATACTTCCTGGTAGGGCAGAATCAACGTCTGCCAGCTATGGAGGGGGCGGCCCTCCGGGTCGAACGTGCCGCCGGGCGGTAGAGACTGGTGGGCTTGATGGTACCAGTGCAGCGCCAGGCCGATCTGCTTCAGATTGTTCGCCGACTGCGCCCTCGCGGCAATGCCGGTTGAACCGAACGAGTCGCTAACCCACGGCTCCTTCGACCTGAGCAGCCATCCGAGCTGATGGGTCATGCCCACGACCGACATTCCGGAAACGAACATCAGCACGATCACGGCTGTCAGGCTGAGCGTCCAGCGCCATTTCCAGCGGTCGCTGCTCTCGGCAGACTTGGTACCGGTGTGACTACGGATCGCCGTGAATATCCAGTTGAGAAAGAAGTGCGCCCCGACAACGAAGAGGATGAGACAGACGACCGCGGTCGCGAGCCCCTCCGGTGCCACCTGCACCTCGGAATAAGTTCTGGCGAGATACCAGAGCCAGCCGAGGACCACTGCAACCGCGAAGTCGACGGGCAGGGCAAATCCCATGCAGGTCAGTAGAACCAGCGCGGCACTCAAGATGCTGATCAACAGGGCGTTGGGGCGCATCACGGTGCCTTTCGCGTCGTGGATGCCAGCTCGCGGTGAGTCATGAAGACGATCTTGCCGTCCGAGAGAAGCACAAAACGCTCGTCGCCGAAGATGGCTGGCTCGTATGCCAGCAGGGCATGACCGTTTTCCGCGATCAGGCCGGGCGTGTAGACGTAGCGCATTCCCGAAGGGTCCGGAATTCGCCAGGCGGCTTCTGGGATTTCCGGTGCGGATTCATCCGGCGGGAAGTGCCCGTCATGATGCCTGGCGTACGTCCAGAGCGCGGCCTTCAGTCGGTCGAGCGCCGCGCGTCGCTCGAACTCGTGGTCGATCTCGGCTGGTTTCACTGTTGCAGCTTCATCCTTGAGCTTGTAAGTGAAGCCTTCCTTCTTCCATGCACCGGGGGTCATCAGCTCCCGCGCGCCGGAAATCATCGTGAGCACCAGCACGAACAGCAGTCCCCAAAGACCCACGAGTCCCATCGCCCGGCGAAAAGACAGGAAGGGCAGCCAGGAGAAGTCTTTCCGCAGACCGTTCCAGATGCGGCGCACGACCCACGAGCAGAGGAGAAACACCACCAGGAAGAACGAGATCGTCTGGATCCGCATGCGGGCCAGGTCGGAAAGCGTGATCGACGGCATTCCGGCCAGGGCGATGTTTGCGTGCTCGAAGAAAAGCAGCGCGGCGATCGCGATCGTTTTCCGGCGACGGTTCATGGCACCGTTCCCACGGGCTCCGGCAATTTCTTCTTCTCTTCAATCCCAGGATAAGGTCAACCGCTGCTGTCGGCGAGGCCCTCGGGAAGGTGGGCGTCCGAGATTCCACGAAGGTAGCAGTCCGTCGATCGCTGGGTGTCTGGCTTTCGGGTGTCTGGCTTTCCCTGAGGGGTCTTCAACAGAAGCTAACCAAGTCAACAAAGGGCAGGACGGTAGCCGCGGGTTGGGCGACATGGCTGTGGCGGCCGGCGTTTCGCCTGCGACCGTGCGCATACAGGATGAATTCTGTGCGCTAATCGGTCTGATCGCTCGAACCCGGAAACTTTCTGAAAACGTCCCCGACGCCGGCGCCCTCAGATCGTAAAGTCCGCGCATATTGTAGATGAGGTAGTGCGCTGCACGTTCGGGGTTTTGCAGCCGGCGGGAGCTAGTTCGTGCCGGGCGTTTATGGGAGGAGTGCGACGGATGATGACGGCCGTTGGGTTCTCGGAGTCCGAGCTAGATATGAAATCAAAAGTCGGGACCAAGAAGTGGCCGGTTTACACTCGTGTACGGATGCTCTAAGGGGCCCGTAGGATTGCCACTTATTGCCATTTTCGCGATGAGCGTGGACATGGCTTCTGGTCGAGTGGCTACTCTGTAAGTGCAATGAACATAACGAAATGAGAATAGAGGCAAGCGTGCTTCGGCGATGGCAAAACCGTTTGGCAATGGTCACGCAAGATTGCCATTTTTTTTTCCGGGTGTTGTTCACTATGTTTTGGGCCGAATTTCAGGGCATTGGAAGGGAGCCTTTCCATGGTGCGACCGAGCAGTTTCTGGGTTTATCGGAGCGGCCATGAAAATGACGATGATGCGGATTCAGTGCCCGTGAAGAAGCCAATGTGCCGAATATTCGATCGTCACGCCATAACCTTAGTCACCCTGGGAATTTACATCCGAAATCGCCAGCGTTCCGAATATTCGATCGTCACGCCATAAATACCAGCCGAACAGGTGTTTACGACGATAAACCCCCGAGTTCCGATTATTCCATCGTCACACTTAAACCCAATGGTGGTAAGGACGTGACGCAAATCGGTGGTTCTGCGGGCGGAGAAGTCCTGGTTCCACTCTCGGTGGGGTTGCGTGATCTTGTCGTCGACCCGCTTGAGCGTGCCAGACCGCATCGGCAGTGGCTCCGTGACGTCTGTGAACCGCTCGCGGATCCGGACGATCTGCCGTTCGGATAGGCCGACAGTCCCGGCGATCACGTGATCCGGTCGACGCCCGTGCGGGTGTCCATCGTCGGCGAGCAGTAGGATTCGAGCCCGCTTGGCTACTTCAGTCTCGCGGCTCAAAGCGACTTCTGATAGTCGGCCGGCGACATGCCGACCATCTGCTTGAATTCGCGGATGAAGTGCGGCTGATCGGAATAGCCGAGCTCGAGCGCCAGCGCGGCAAAGTCGATGGAGTGGTCGCGACGACCAAGGCGCTGGGCGGCCTCGATCAGACGGTGTCTCTGGATGACCCACTTCGGGCTTACGCCGACGTAGTCTCGAAAAATCCGCTGGAGCTGTCTTAGCCCGATGTCGAACCGCTGGGTGAGCATATCGACGCGCGTGATGGAGTGGTCGCCGGCGATCGCCTCGACGATCTCGGAAATCCTGGCTAATTCGGGCGTCGTGGTCGGGTTCAATCGAGTCAGAAACGCGTCCACGAGCTCGAACGCCTCACCCGCCTGCGCACACCTGGTGGCCTCGGCTTCGAGCTTGTCGATCGATGCCCCGAAGATCGCCGACGGGGCAACGATTTTGCCGGTGAATCGCGCGACGCTCTCGCTTGCGAACGCGCGAAATCCACCGGGCCGAAACTTGGTTCCCAGCACGCGTCCCGAACCTTCGATGATTCGAGAAAATCGCCGCGGATAGATACCGTGCAGCTTGGAGCAGCCCGGCTCCAGAACCAAGTGCACGGAGGGGTGAGGCACCGTTTCGCGCGTCACGCGCGGCTGGGCTTCCCACGTAACCGCCCAGTAATGTTCGACGAACGGTCGAAGTGTCTCGCCCGGTTCAAATCGCTCCAACCGCAGATCGAATTCAGCCTCGGCGAGATGCAGGACTCCGTGTCGTGGCTCGGACTTTCGTTTCAGCATGTCGCGTTTCTTCAATCAACGAGTCTGGGCCCGCGATAGACTTTGCTTGTCGATCAACTCATCGCGTCTCACAGGAAACATCGTATGCGACACATCACATCGCCGATATGTCCACCTCGCGCCGGCATGCCCGGTGCAAACTTGATGACGACGGCATTCCTGGTTGCGTTGTTCGCCGCTAATGTCGTTCGTGCCGATCCGCCACTCAAGAATCACCCCCAGGAGAAGAAATTCATGAACGAAGTCACCGGCGAGTTTGACGTCAAAATTGTTCCCCACGACACGGGCGATGACAAGATGGGAATGATGACCGTCGAGAAGCACTATCACGGCGACCTGAATGCCACCGGCCAGGGCCGCATGTTAACGGGCATGACCGATGTGAAGGGCTCCGCCGCGTACGTCGCGATTGAGCGCGTACACGGCAAGTTGAAGGATCGCGAGGGAACGTTTCTCGTGCACCACACGGGAGTCATGAGCAAAGGAGTGCAATCGCTGGTCATTCGAATCGTGCCCGACTCAGGGACCGGTGACCTCGCCGGGATCGAGGGAGAGATGCACATCAAGGTCGCTGGCGGCAAGCACTCCTATCGATTGGAGTACACGCTTGCCGGTGAGAAGTAGCCGGAATGCGGGCTGTTCGAGCCGCGTCTCGCGGGCCGAAATCTCGACAAAGCTGGTTACGCGAGCACTTCGCGAATCACTTCGGCGTGGGGCACGATCGCCATGGGCCTTCCTTGAAAATCGGCAATGGTGGAAGCCGGGTCAATCCTCATGCGGGGAAATGATCCCAGTGCGCGTCCCATTGCTTGCGTTTCGCCTGAGAGATGATTGCAATAGGGGACATGGCAAGAAGCGTGCGTGTCCAATATCCCGGTGCGATTTACCATGTCACGGCTCGCGGCAACGGGCGGCAGGCCATTGTTCGTGACGATGTACGGAAGTAGTCGCGGCATCAGGGCCAGGCAGTCACTATACCCATGGGCTTTCACAAGTGAGACGTGAACGGAGACGAAAGATTCCGTAGTTGTCTGAATGATCTCGGCGTGTCTTTCCCGCCGGGATTCGCCTGTCGAACGGAACGGTCGATGAATGAGGTGACACGCATCCTGGAGGCCATCGAGCAAGGCGACGCCTGCGCCGGGTCGCGGCTTTTGCCGCTGGTTTACGACGAGTTGCGGCGGCTCGCGGCCGAGAGGATGGCACGCGAGAAGCCGGGCCAGACCCTCCAGGCCACCGCCCTGGTCCACGAGGCCTACCTCCGCCTGGTCGGCCAAGGGGAGCAGCGGCACTGGGACAGCCGAGGCCACTTCTTCGCCGCTGCCGCCGAGGCCATGCGCCGCATCCTCATCGACAACGCGCGCCGCAAACTGAGTGACAAACACGGCGGCGGCCTGGTCCACCGAGATGCGGACCCGGATGACTTCCCCATGGCAAACCCTCGCGACCCGCTCGAAGTCATGGCCGTTCATGAGGCCCTGGATCGTCTGGCGGAGAAGTCGCCTCGCAAGGCGGAGCTGGTCAAACTTCGCTACTTTCTCGGTTGCACGATCGACGAAGCGGCCCAAATTCTGGGTGTCGCGCCGGCGACGGCGGAAGAGGATTGGACCTACGCCAAAGCCTGGCTGCGCAGGCGGTGGCTCCGGGATGAGGAAAGAAATCCGCCCGGCTAAAAAAAAGTCACCGGGGGTTTGTTCTCCGTTCTCGCACTGGATGTTGAGAGACCATCCAACGCAAGGGAGAACGCCATGGGCATCCGCAACCTGGTCGACAACGTGCGTCACAGTTTTCAACAAGATGGCACCAGCCAGACTGTCCGTGCCCGCCGCCGGCCGCGCCTGTTCCCGGAGGTGTTGGAGGCACGAACCCTACTCACAGGTGTGATCAGTATTCCTCTGCTTCCCTCGCCACCAACGGGTCTGGCAACTGTCATACCGTACGACGGTTCCGATGCCGAGCCGGTGTCAGAAAAGGACTTCAAGAAGGATCTCGCGACCATCTCCGCTCCGTACATCAGCGGTGTCGCCTTCCAAATCAACTGGAGGGACATCGAGCCGGATGGGCCGGCTCCTTCATTCAAACCGAAATGGAGCCGGCTTGATCAGGTGTTTCAGGCTGCCGATGCAGCAGGAAAGTGGGTGCAGTTGCTCATCATGCCCGGGTTCTGGTCTCCCAAATGGATCTTTGCCAAGAGCAGCGGCGTCGTATATCACCCGTTCCATCCCCAATACGGGCGTGGAAGCAAGGGGAGTGGAAAATTGCCGCTGCCTATGCCCTGGGATACGACGTACCTCACGGACTGGAACGACTTCTTGCAACTCGTTGAGAAAAAGTACGGGGGCGACTCTCAATTTAGAATGATCGCCGCAGCCGGGCCGACATCGGTATCCGATGAATTCACTGAGCCGGACCCGCCAAAAAATGTTACCTGGAGCGACTACGGTTATTCACTGCAAATCTACGAGAATGCTTGGCAAACCATCTTTAGCGACTACGCCACGGACTTCCCGAAGCAGTATGTTTCTCTTTCACACGGGAACGGCATCTCGGACCCAGACCAGACGAGGCAAGACTTGCTCACGGAGGCATCGACGACACTGGGAGCCCGGTTTTCCTATCAGAGCAGCGCTCTTACCGGAGACTTGTCGTATCACGCGGAGGCCATTTCTTCGGTGATCACGCAAACGGATACGGATACCACCGGGTATCAACTGGGGTCTTCATGCGAAACGGCATCCGACAAAATGGGCGCCGACGGAGATCCGCCCCTGGCCTTGGTGCGATCCATCGACAACGGCATGGTGCTGAACGCGGACAACCAGCACGTCGATTATATCGAGGTCCATGCGGCCGATGTGGAGGCTGCGGACTTGCAGCCCGCTCTCAAATGGGCGGCCTCCCTCTTTCACAAAGAATCGGCGCTGAACGTGTTCATGACACGGCAACGAGAACTCCAGGTGGGGGGTCCTGTGAAGCCGTCTGAACCTGCGGGGGCCATCACGGTAAACGTGGCCTTCAGCGAGCCCGTGACCGATTTCACGGCGGGCGACCTCATCGTCAGCAAAGGCGGCGTCATCAGCAATTTCTCGCCTCCCGACCCGAGCGCCAGTCCCGACAGTACCGCGGCGTTGACGTCTTCTTTCACCCTGATTGGGCCAACAGACGGCTCTCCGACGACGGTCGACATTCCGGAGAAAACCGTACGCGACCAGGATGGCAATGGCAACACAGCCGCGCCGGAATTCTCATTCACTTTCCATTCGACTTCCAAGAAATCCCCACCAACCCCACCTGTCAAAAAGACTCCGCTGCCTCCTCCCGGAAAAAGGGGACACGAAATCTTTTGAGAGGGAGCTGTGAGATGATGAGAGGCCATCCGATCGAGGGAGAACGCCATGACCGAATCTGGAATTTTCAAGGCCGCCGTTAAATTGTCTCCGGAGCATCGCACGGCGTATCTCGACGGGGCCTGTGGGACGAACCACGAGCTGCGCCGGGAGGTCGAGTCGCTGTTGAAGGCGCACGACCAGCCCGGCCCTTTTCTTCAGAGTCATATCGCCCGAACAACGGCCACGGTGGATGATCCGCCCTTTATGGAAATACCCGGCACGGTCATCGCCGGCCGCTACAAGCTGCTCGAAGCGATCGGCGAAGGCGGCATGGGCACGGTTTGGGTCGCCGAGCAAACGCAACCGGTTCGTCGCAAAGTGGCGCTGAAGCTCATCAAGGCCGGCATGGACTCGAAGTCCGTCCTGGCCCGCTTCGAGGCCGAGCGGCAGGCCCTGGCGGTCATGGACCATCCCAACATCGCCAAGGTGCTCGACGGTGGGTTGACCGAAACCAGCCGGCCTTTCTTCGTCATGGAATACGTCAAGGGCGTACCGATCACCGAGTATTGCGACGCCATCCGGCTGAGCGTGCCTCTACGGCTCACCTTGTTCGTACAGGTGTGCCGGGCCGTCCAGCACGCGCACCAGAAGGGAATCATTCACCGCGACCTGAAACCCTCCAACATTCTCGTTGCTCCCTACGACGACACGCCGGTGCCCAAGGTGATCGACTTCGGTCTGGCCAAGGCGATGCACCAATCGCTGACCGAGCGGACGCTGCACACGGCCCACGAGACGGTGCTGGGCACGCCGCAGTACATGTCCCCCGAGCAGTCGCAGTTCAACAACCTCGACGTGGACACGCGCTCGGACATTTACTCCCTGGGCGTCCTGCTCTACGAGCTGCTGACCGGGACGACGCCGCTGGAGAAGCAGCGGTTCAAGCAGGCGGCCTGGGACGAGGTCCGCCGGATCATTCGGGAGGAAGAGCCGCCCCGGCCGAGCGCGCGGCTGAGTTCCAGCCAGGCGTTGCCGTCGCTGGCCGCTGGCCGGCATACGGAGCCGGCGAGGTTGGCGAAGCTGGTGCGCGGCGAGCTGGACTGGATCGTGATGAAATCCCTGGAAAAGGACCGCACCCGCCGGTACGAAACCGCCAACGGCCTCGCGATGGACATTCAGCGCTACCTGGCCTCCGAGCCCGTGCTGGCGGCGCCGCCCAGCGCTCGCTACCGGCTGTGGAAGTTCGTGCGCAAGCATCGGGCGGCCTTGACGACAGCGGCGGCGATCGCGCTGCTCCTCGTGGCGGGTGTGGCCGTCAGCACCTGGCAAGCGGTGCGGGCGACGCGGGCGGAGAGAGCCGCATTGCAAGCGCAACAGGCCGAATCCGCGCGAGCGGAAGGTGAAAGGCAGGCCAAGCTGCAAGCGCTGGCATCGCAGAAAGCGGAAGCCGAGCAACTGCGCCATGGCAGTCGTGGAGCGCGACAAAGCGATCGCAGCCGAGGCGAAGACCAAGACAATCAATGAGTTCTTGACGCAGGATCTGCTGACCCAGGCTGAGCCGGCAAACAACGCAATCGAGGATCATGTTACGATGCTGGAAGTGCTCGACCGCGCGGCAGAGAAGGTGGGAACGAGGTTCGTGGGCCAGCCGGAACTCGAACTCGCCCTCCGCCAGACGATCGCGGACACGTATCACGGCCTGGCGTCATGGGCTAAGGCCGAAAAGCAGTGGCGGGCCATGGTGGATGCGGCGCGGAAACGCGACCCGCAGTCGGCCGCCGCCTTGTGGTCTCAAGGCGAACTCGCGCACATTTTTCGCCACCGTGGTCGACAAGACGCCGAGGTCCTGACGATGGCGGAAACGGCCGCCAAGGGACTGCAACGCACCTTGGGCTCCAAACATCCGTTGACGCTGATTAGCATGAACAACCTCGCCCTGGCGTATGACGATGCCGGGAAGCCGGACCTGGCCCTGCCGCTCCTTGAGGAATTGCTGAAGCTCCGGAAAGCCACGCTCGGCCCCGAACATCCCCACACGCTCATGAGCATGAACAACCTCGGTATGGCGTATCATGCTGCCGGGAAGCGGGACCTGGCCCTGCCGCTCTTCGAGGAGACGCTGAAGCTCCGAAAAGCCAAGCTTGGTCCCGAACATCCCGACACACTCCAAAGCATGAACAACCTCGCCGGGGCGTATCAGGATGCCGGGAAGCGGGACCTCGCCCTGCCGCTCTTCGAGGAGACGCTGAAGCTCGGGAAAGCCAAGCTTGGTCCCGAACATCCCGACTCACTCCAAAGCATGAACAACCTCGCCGGGGCGTATCAGGCTGCCGGGAAGCGGGACCTGGCCCTGCCGCTCTTCGAGGAGACGCTGAAGCTCCGGAAAGCCAAGCTTGGTCCCGAACATCCCGACTCACTCCAAAGCATGAACAACCTCGCCGGGGCGTATCAGGCTGCCGGGAAGCGGGACCTGGCCCTGCCGCTCTTCGAGGAGACGCTGAAGCTCCGGAAAGCCAAGCTCGGCCCCGAACATCCCCACACACTCCAAAGCATGAAACTCATCGTCGCTGCCTACAATCAGGTCAAGCAGTTCGACAAAGCCGAGTTTCTTCAGCGGGAGCTACTACCCTTGGAGAAACAGAAATGGGGTGGAGACACACCGGCCTATGCCGACGAGTTGGCACTACTCGGTCGGATTCTGCTGAACCAAAAGAAATGGACGGACGCCGAACATCTGCTCTTCGAGTGCCTGGCCATCCGTGAGAAGACGCAGCCTGACGCCTGGTCAACGTCCAACACCAAATCGGCGCTCGGTGGGGCGCTGCTGGGCCAGAAGAAGTATGTGGCCGCCGAGCCGCTGCTGCTGGCCGGCTATGAGGGGATGAACCAGCAGGAGGCAACGATCCCGCCAGAGGCCAGGAATCGATTGATGGAAGCCCTGGAGCGTCTCGTCCAACTTTACGAGGCGATGGACAAGCCCGACGAAGCCGCGAAGTGGCACAAGGAACTGGTGGCAGGCAAGGGGGCCGAGAAACCGCCGGAGTAGAAGCCATATTCCAGTGTTCTGTTCCGTTGCTACTCACGGGCCTTAGATGACCGAACCCGAGCACATGTATTTCTTTTTATGTTGGCCTAGTATGTCGAGTGGCACATGCGTGAGAAACTTGCTCCGCTCTTATTCGAAGATCATGATCGGGAGGCGGCGGAGGCGGCGCGTACCTCGATTGTAGAGCCGGCTCCACGTTCCGACGCCGCCCGAGCCAAAGATAAGACCAAGCAGACAGCTTGCCCGTTCACAGCTTCCGCGCCCTGCTGGTCGATCTGGGGACGCTGGCCAAGAACAAAGTGCGGCTAGAAGGGGAAACCGGCTCGGAATTCTACGAGTTAACCCAGCCATCGCTGCAGCAGCAGCGAGCCTTAGACCTGCTCAGCGTTACCCTGTAGCCAGAAATGCGCGCGCAGCGCGCGCGTAAGTAATGCTTTCACTTCACATTACAATGCAATTGATCGGTAAGTTCGGGTTAACAGGTATGACCGATGTGAAGGGCTCCGCCGCTTACGTCGCGATCGAGCGTGTACACGGCAAGCAGGGATTCTGGCCGGGCTCGCCGACGATTCTCGCCGATTCGGGCGGCCGTGTATTCCGAATCGGAGCAACGGCACGATCGGGTGCGATCAAGGCCATGATCGGGCGTGGTTGATACTGTCGTATAGGCGAGCTCACGAGTCAAAAAGCGGCAGCGACTCGAAGGCGCCGCCCAGGGATTGCTTCGATCGCAGGCCGAGCCAATCCTCGAGGACGGTGGCATAGACGCGGCGGAAGTCCACCGCGATCTTCAGGTCGCCGTCGACCAGATCGGTGAGGCTCGGGTAGGCCCCGTGCAGGCCCGGCCGGACCGACGGCCCCGCCAGGAGCACCGGCCCGGAAGTGCCGTGGTCAGTTCCTTTCGAGCCGTTTTCGGCGACGCGGCGGCCGAACTCGCTGAAGACCAGCACCAGGACCCTGTCGGCCAGCCGCGCCGCGGCCAGATCGTCGAGGAACGCCCGGAGCGAGGCCGAGAGCTCCTCCAGCAGCGCGGCGTGGGGCGGGACCTGGTAGCTGTGGGTGTCGTATCCGCCCTGTTCGAGATAATAGACGCGCGTGCCCAGCCCGGCCTTGATCAGCCGCGCCGTCAGCTTCAGCCGACGGGCGAGCTCCCGACTCGGGATAAGCCGCATCGCCGCGGGCTTCGCTGACGGCCTCGAGACGGTCCGCGGTCGTGTAGGCGTCCAGCAGGCTGCGGTGCAGGAACAGCCCCAGGTCGTCCCCGGCTGTGGAGGAGCCGGTCGGCTTGGCCGCGGCCTCCTTGTCGCTCAAGGCATAGTCGTCGAGCCGGTCGAGCGCGGCGCTCGATCGAGCGCTGGCCTCGAATGGCCGGCGGCAGGTCGTTGGGTCCGATCAGCATGGCCGCCGGCGCGCCGTCGTGAGTCGCAGGACCCTCGTCGAGGCCGCGGCCGACCCAGCCCAGCCCGGTGTGGTCGCGGGCGTCGAGCCGGGCCGATTGCCAGATCGCCATGCTGCGGAAGTGCGAACGGCTCGGGTTCGGATAGGCGACGCCCGGAACGATCGCCAGCCGGCCCGATTCCAGCAGCTTCCCCGCATCGCGCATCGCCGGGTGCAGACCAACCTCGCCGTTGACCTTGATCAGCCGCCCCTCGGGCAGTCGGATGGCCTTGCGATGCCTGGCGTACCCCTCGTCCTTGAACGGGACGACCGTATTGATGCCATCGTTGCCGCCGTTGAGCTGGACGACCACCAGGATGCGGCCGTCTTTCGCCGGGCCGGCGGCGCGCGCCGTGCGCGCAGGAATCCGGGCAGCGCCGGCGCCAGCGCGATCAGCGACGAATCCCGCAGGCTGCGGGCGAAGAAGCCTCGGCGTGTGATCACGATCTCACCTCCTGAGAAATGGTCAAATCCGCTGCGCTTCGGACGATGCCAACAGTCGGATGAGGGCCTGCCGGGCCGGTCCCGGCGCATCGAGCGGGACCTTGGGGCCAACGGCACCGAGCAGCAAGTTTGCGTAGAACGACGGGTTGCGACGTTGGCCATGGCGGTCGGCCAGCGCGATCGGGTCGAACGACTTGCCGAGCCCGACCTCCGCGCCGTCGACCAGGGCCGCGGCGAAATTGGCCCGCCCGATGGCCGAGCGGGTCGTGATCCAGCTTCGCCCGCCGCTCCAGCCGCCGACATTGGGCGGATCGAACAGGTCCTGGCCCAGCCGGCCGCACCAGTCGGCCAGCACCGGCGTGCTCGGTGATGGGTCGAACATCTCGAGTGCCCGCACCGTGCCCACGACATAATCGATCGGGCTGGCGATGCGCCGGCCCAGGTTGGCGATGTCAAAGAAGAGGCGCGATCGGAGCACCGTCGCGATGCCCCAGCCGATGTCAAGGTGGTGGGCTCGCAGCCCCTCGGCGAGGGCGTCGATTGCCCGATCGTCAACCGCCTCTTCGCCGAAACACTCATGGCACAGCCGCCAGGCCACGCGGCGGGACGTGGCTGGATGGTCGAGGAGCAACTCCGTCAGGCCGTCGGTATCGAAGGCGGCGGTGCGGCCGAGGATGGTCTTGGTGCCCGGGTCGTGCCGCGAGGGAATAAGCCGGACCTGATCGCCCGCGAGCCGCCAGCCGGTCAGGGCGCGGGCCGCCTGCTTGACATCGTCCTCGGAAAAGGCACCGACACCGAGCGTGAAGAGCTCCATCAGCTCGCGGGCCAGGTTCTCATTGGGGTGGTCCCTGGTGTTATCGGGCGCGTCCAACCAGATGAGCAAGGCCGGCTCGCGGAGCATCGCACGCAGGAGCGTTCCGAACGGGGCGCGGCCGAGCGAGCGCAGGGTTCTCATTCTGCCGGCGCATCAAGCCCAGGTCATTGACCTTGAGGTTGCCGGTGGCGAAGTGTCCGTGCCACAAGAGCGTCAGGCGTTCGGTCAGCGGGTCCGGACCGAAGAGCATGCGGTAGACCCACCAACCCTTGAGGCGATTGGACGCGGGAGCGGCCACCGCCCGGTCCGCCAGGCGATCGGCGAACTCGGTGAACTCCGCAGGGATGCCGCAGGATCGGGACTTCCCTTCCAGGAGCCGGTTGATCGAGACTTCGGGGCCGTCGTTCAGATCGCGCCGCAGCTCGTCCCAGGTGGCGGCGAAGCCGGCCCGGCGGTGCAGGTGGACCACCCGTCGCAGGTCCCAAGGCAGGGTTTCGTCGGGGACATAGGGCGCCCAGTAATCGCCCGAAATCCGTCGCATGGCGTGCGCTCGCACCGGCCCCCTCCCCTCCAAGCGGTCATTGTTGATGCATTTCCTTGGCCTTCACGTCGCCCAGGTCACGGAGCTCACCCGGTTTCAGGGCGGGCTTCCGGAGGGCATTGCCGCCGTCGAGCTGGACGCCGATGCGATTCGGGACTGAGATGATAATCTCAGTCTCAACGCCCGGCACGAACGCCTCGAGCCGGAAGCGACCCTGCGCGTCGGCGGTGACCGCCTCGCCGAAGGCACATCCGAAGCCCAAGCTTGGGGGCCGGTCCGGGTCGGTCATCCAGACATGAAGCGTGGCCCCCGCCCACGGCAGGCCATCCTGGTCGAGGAGCCGTCCTGTGATCGCGCCCGCCGGGAAGAGCTTGATCTCCAGCGGTTCGGTGGATTTCAGGTCTTCGTCTTTGAGCACGGCCGCTCCGACGAGCTTGCGGGCTTTGTGCGTGAACACCAACAGCCGAGGGTGGCCCGGCTCCAGACCCCCGACCTCGAAGGTATCGGTGTCGAGCGCCCTTGAGCGCTCGGTCCCTGACCAGTCGCGGGCACTCGCGCCGTAAGCCAGGGCGCCGACGACGGGCAGCCCGTCCGGGCCGGTGAGTCGGACCGCGCGGCTCGCGCCGCGGGTCAGCTCGAGGTCCACAGCCAGGGGTCCCAAGCGGGCTGGGACGTCGATGAATCGATAGGTGTGATGACCGACGAGCTTGTGTGGATATAACCTGGCCTCGATCCCCTTCTGGCTTCGGTCCGCTGCCTTCAGGTGAGCGGCGACGTACGGGTCATCCTTCCCCTCGACGGCTGCGGCCCCGGCAATCATCCCGCGTCCCGGTGGGACGGTCAGTCCGAACGCCCCGTCGGCGAGGCGGGAGAATGCCAACGCGTCTCCGGTGGCCAGGTTATCCGGCGCCTTGGTGTATTCCACATCCGCAGGCGGGACGACCCGGCCCGTCACCTTGTCGATCAACCGTCCGGTCACGATCACCCCCGGGGGCACCTCGATCGCCGTCTCGATCGGCTTGAGCCCCTCCGTGTCATCGATAATATCCCAGCGGCGGAGGAACGGGTCGATTCCTTGCCTTGGGTTGACCTGGATCTGGTAGTACTCCCCCTTGGGCACCCCATCGAGGCGGAAGCGGCCCGACGCATCGGTCCGGGCAGTGACAGCGGTATGCGTTCCCACGTCGGCGCCGCTGACAATGGCGTCTTCGACCGGCTTGCCGGAGCCCTTCAGACGGATGACGCCCGCGATCGGCTTGGTCGGGCCCGCGATAAAGTCGAAGGTCGCACCGACGAGCTGCGTACCCTGAGGGTACATGCCAAGGAACGCGGCTTCGCGGTCCTTGATTCCCATTTCCCTGCGCTTGTTGGGGAGCGGCCGGGCCTTGGGCGGTCCCTTCCCAGGTCGGGCCATGACGTCGAGAGTACCGTCTGCCACTCCGCCGCCGTGGAATTCCAGGCGGGCGATGCGGTCGCGCCCGATCCCCTGAACTTCGAACCGACCGTCGGCGCCGCTGGTCCAAACGTTCTTGCCGCCCGGCCAGAGCGGCGCCGGATCCTCTTGCCAGGCCGGGGCTGCCTCGCCAAGCACTTTGCCGTACACTCGCGCGATCTGCCACATATTTTCAGGAACCGCGCCCGAGTCAAGCATGGCATCGAGGTCAAAGCCGTCCTTGACCTCCCAGATCGCTCGGATTCGCACTGTCACCCCGGCGACAGGCCGGCCTTGCGAATCCAGGACGCGCCCCCAAACCGGTACGTCGTCCCGGACCAGCCGGAGCGGCATCTCGCCGCGTTTGACCATATCCCCGGCCTCAACCCAGGCCGGTGCGAATCCGGGCGCGGCGACGGCGATCTGGGCGTTGTGCCAACCGGTCTGGCTGCTGTAGTAAGAGCCATCGCTCGCGCGTTTCTCGAACTCGAAAGAGAACCGACCGTCTGCGTCCGTCACGGCCACGCGCCCTTCTGCCGCGCGGCGATCGTGTCGATCGGGTTCCAGCGCGCTTCGACATAATGGCGCACGTAGACCCCGGCGCCGACGACGGGCCTGCCATCGGGGTCGAGCACACGGCCGCGAGCCGGAAGTGTGCCGGCCGCAAGAGCGGAGCCCGGTTCCACCTGCGGAGCGATGGTCTCCGCCCTGGGCCGGGAGGGCGCCGCCGCGCGCGCGGCCGCCCCGGCTCCCGCCCCCTGCGGGGCCTGCTCACGAAGAGAGAGGAAGGCGGCCGACGCCCCCCAGCCGATCAAGCTTGTCGCCAGCAGAGTGACCGACACCCATGTGAGCTTTCGAAGCAGCATGACCTTGAACACCTCCTGACCCCATTGCTGAGCCACCGCCGAGACGACGCCAGCGGTCACTGCGTGATTGACCGTGGCGACCGCGGCACGAACGGTCGCTTCGCACCAGGCTTGCGGAACAGCCGCTCGCGCCTCGCGCAGCAGTATCACACCGAGCGTCGCGCTATCCGGCGCCAGGCCGCGTCGGGCCAGTCGGCGCTTGAGCCGGGTGCGCGCCTGGGCCAGCCGGAGCTGGAGCGTCCGTCTGCTCCAGTGCAATTGCCCGGCGGCCTGCGCCTGGGTCATGCCCTCCAGGTCGCAGTGGACGACCGCGAGCCGGTACTTCTCGGGCAGCCGGGCGATCTCCTCGTGCAACGCGGGCAGCAGATCATGCCCGGCTGCCTGGCCGTTCGTGGATGTCGCGACAGCCATCTCTGCCACCTCTCTCTCGAGCCTGCGCCGGCGAGCCAGGGATTTGTTGGCCTGGATCGCGACGCGATGCGCGACCATGTGCAGCCAGCCCGCCAAGGCGTCTCGCCGCTGGATTGCGCCTCCGTTTTTTACCAGGACCAGGAACGTGGCCTGCACGGCGTCTTCGGCATCGTGAGGATCGCGCAAGAACGCACGGCAGACGCTCAGGACCATCGGTCCGTGCCGCCCCACCAATGCCTCGAAGGCCCCGGCGTCCCCCAGGCTGAGGAACCGCTCCAGGAGCTGCGCGTCGGACAGCCCCGCGATCGTACCGTCGGCGAACAAGCCCCTGAGCTGTCGCAGGGCCACGCCCAGTGTCTCAATGGCCATGTGTCGGAGTCCTCTCGTGCCTACGCACTATAATCAATGTGCGTCCGACCCGGACCGCGGCGCAGATTTTCTTTGGGAATTCTCAGGAGGGCTCTGCCAACTGTCGAGATCGTCATGATGCGTCGGCCGCGATGCACAAATCAGGACGGAGGGCGGAGGAATCTCACTCGAAATGGACGAATTTCACATCTTTTTGGCAAATGGAACCGGGGTTTTGTAGATCATCTAGATAGGAGCCGTGCGTGCGTGCGCCGGCTGGGCGGTGCCTCAACCGGGGGATCAACGGCAACAACCGGGAAATCGACGCGCAAAGTCGTCCTGAGCGAGGCGAACGATGTACTGATCGTCAGGGTGAAAGCCTGACCTACTTTCGAGGGCTGAGCATGATTCCGACTCCATTGAGCTGCTTTCAACGGGTGACGGCTGGCGGCCGTTGGCCGCTTTCGGAATCCAGGATTTACACCTGTGCACGGATGCTCGAGACCGTCCAAAAAGCGCCACTTTGCGCCACAATGCGCCATGTGTGAATGCTCATAAACGATGGGCTACGTCGATCCACAAGTCGGATTGGTGCCAGGGGATAAGATATGATCTCGATGCCTTCTGACGATCAAGAATACCTCGTGGCGCGGGTAACACAAAAGCGCCACCGGGAATCTCTCGCGTTGTTCACTATGTTTTGGACCCCTCAGGCGGTCCGTCGGACAGCCAAAGAGGCCGGTGGGTTGCACCCACCCTACGGGCTGCGATCCATCGCGGGTATGACCCTACCCGTGGTTCCTTTGAACCAGGCCTCGAGTTCGGCCCATGACTCGTTTGCTGGAGCGAGCGAATGCGTTCCCGTAGTCCTTGTGGCGTAAGGGCGCACGACAAATCTACAAAACGAACTCCTCTCTGGGCGGGAGCCCGAAAAATGGACACACCAGGCGCCGGATTCAGTGCCAATATAGAGAAGCCAGAGTTCCGAATATTCCATCGTCACGCCATAACTTTAGTCGCCATATGATTTTACATCCAAAATCGGCATGGTTCCGAATATTCCATCGTCACGCCCTAAATGCCAGCCGAACAGGTGTTTACGACGATAAACCCCCGGGTTCCGATTATTCCATCGTCACACTTAAACCCAATGGTGGTAAGGATGTGTCGCAAATCGGTGGTTTTGGAGGCAGAGAAGCTCCGGCGTGGTTCATGGAACTGGGGGGGTGCGCGCTTCGCCCGCCCGGCCCTCTCCCGGCGGGCGAGGGGGCCAGAGTTTCGCTTCAGCCGTCGCGACCGTGTTTCACGCAAGCACTTCGCGAATCACCTCGGCGTCTGGTGCGATCACCATCGGCCTTCCCTGAACATCGGTGATGGTGGCGGTCGGGTCGATACCCAGAAGGTGATAGATGGTGGCGAGGATGTCTTTGGGTGAGACCGCCCGCTCGAGCGGGTCGCTGGCGATCTTGTCGGATCGGCCGACGACCTGGCCGCGAGCGATGCCGCCGCCGGCCATCACGACCGAGTAGCACCTTGACCAGTGGTCGCGGCCACCCCCCTGCACCGACTGAAGCTTGGGCGTGCGCCCGTGCTCGGAAAGCAGCACCACCAGTGTCTCGTCGAGCAAGCCGCGGCGGTCGAGATCGACCAGGAGGCCGGAGAGAGTCAGGTCAAGGCCGGGCAGCAGCTCGTCTTTCATCCGCGGGAAATGATCCACGTGCGTATCCCACCCGGTTCCGGCCAGGCCGTATTCGTCCCAGAACACGGTCACGAACCGGCCGCCGGACTCGACCAGGCGGCGGGCGGTGAGGGCGGCTTGACCGAACAGGGTCATGCCGTAGAGGCCGCGGGTTTCGTCGGATTCTTCGCCCAGGTCGAACGCACGCCGAAGCTCACCGGAGCGGAGCAGGTCGAAAGCCATCGAGCGGTGGCGAAGGACCTGAGTGCGTTTACACTGATCGAGCTGGCGGCGAAGCTGCTCGAGCTGCTCGAGCAGGGTCGCACGCGTGTTGAGGCGGTCGAGCGTGAGGTCGGCTTCGAGCTGGGTTACGGCGCTCAACTGGAACCGGCTTTCCGGCGTGATGCCGCGATAAGGCTCCAGATCCTCCCAGACGTTGGCCAAGAGAGTCTTTTTCGCCGTCTTCGTGCCCTTGCCCACGAACTCGGTGCAAACCGGGTCGAATGCCTGCCCGAGAAATCCGGCGTAGGGCCCGGCGCGGGCGACCTCGCCGATCCGGCGACTGCTGAATGCCCAGGGAAGCACGACGTTGCCGGGAACGGTCGGGCGCCCTTCGGCCAGAGCCGGCCGCCGCTTGCCGTCGACATGATCGACGACCGACCCGATGAACGGCCAGTGGGCTGGGTCGCGCGGATTGAGCTCCATCGGGATCTCGATCCGCGGGATTCCGCGTGGTGGCATAGGCCACGCCATGGATCGGATACGGATGCGTGACCGAGCGGATCAGGCTGATCTTGTCCATCACCTGGGCCAGCCTGGGCAGCCGGTCACAAACGTTCAAGCCGGCGACGCTGGACGGGATGCAGCCGAATTCGCCGCGGATCTCGAGCGGAGCGTCGGGCTTGGGGTCAAATGTCTCGAGCTGACTCGGCGAGCCGTACATGAACAGGAGGATGCATGCCTTCGCCCGCCCGAAGCCGGGCAGGCTTGCCGAAGGCCCGGGCACAGTCGTCCGGCCTTGTACTGCCGGGACAAATGGCAGCAGAGGAAGCCCGGCGGCGGCCAGTGAGCCAACTTGAAGGAGCTCGCGGCGCGTGATTCCGTCGCAAAATCGTTTGGGCCCGCCCAGCACTCGCAGCATCCGGCGCCCCTCCCACCTCGAGGCGACCCGTTCTGATCCAATCACGCAATGGTAGCTTAGCCTGAGTTGGAGGATTATTCAACAATTGGTGCTCAGGCGTCTTCGTAGTAGTCCAGGTATCCCATCAGCATTTCGTCCCAGCTTTGTTCGCCCCAAAGCACCTCACGAGTTGGATCCGGGTTGGCGAGATTCGCCGAGGAATTATCGTAATGCGCCTCGCAGTGGATTCTGGTCCCCTTGGGTAGTGCCTTCGGCTCGACGAGCCTGTAGACGCTCTGCCAGTTGAAGTCGTAGCTGGGTACGGACAAGAGGACCTCGACTCGTCCGTCAGGGTAATGGGCCTCGTAGCGGAAGCTCTTACCGCGAAGGTGCATGTGCGGCGAGAAGGAGAGGAGATGGCTATCGTGCTTGAGCGTCCAGTCAGCGCGTTCCACGTGATCGGTAGCTCCCGGGGGAATCCGCAGGTTGTGCTGGGCGATGCCGCGCGTCACGGCCACATGGCGAGGTGGCTCTTTGGAGAGGATCACACCGACCGACGGCCGGTCGAATCGCACTCTGCCGATCGGAGTGTAGTGCAGCTCGAACTCCAGGTTTGAGCCGGCCGGTATTCTCTTGGCCACTCCGGGCGGATAAACCTGGGGCACATCGCCAGGCAGGTAAGCCGCCAGAAAGATCTTCTTGTGCTGCTTCGGATTCGATTTATCATGTACGCGACTAAATACAATGATATGGTGGACAACCGCTCGATCGCTCGGCTGCGCCTCGATCGCCTGGATCCAGAGATCCTGCTTCACGTTGGCGGCGATCTGGAATTTCATGAGAGGCAGGGTGCCTTCCGCGGGAACCTTGAAGACCTCGGGCGCCTCGAACACCAGATCCGGAGTACCGATCGACCAGCCCTGGGGGAATTTGGGCGGCACGGGTGCCCGAGAGAGGTCTCCGGGGGGTGAGCCTTGTTCCACCCAGGCGAGGAGCCGGGAGCGTTCCTGGTCCGAGAGGCGGCGGTCGTTGGAAAAGTGGCCGTAGCGCGGATCGGCATGCCAGGGCGGCATACGCCCATCGCCGAGGACCTCGGCGATCGATGTCGACCAGCGGCGCGCGTGGTCGTAGGTGAGCAGAGAAAACGGGGCAACCTGGCCCGGCCGGTGGCAGATTGCACAACGGCTGTGCAGGATGGCCGCAACGTTGGCCGAATAAGTCACCGCGGGTCCGGTCGATGCAGTTGCCTGCGCAGCGTCACCGGCCTTTGCACCTTCCGGAGCGGACGTCGCAGCAGCGAGAGTCGCGCGGGACTTTCTCGGAGGCCGGGTGCACTCGATCGGGCAGCCGAAGACCTGGGTCATCTCCGGGCTCACCGGCTTGCCCGCGATCACTGCGTCGATGGCTCGCGCGAGGAATTCCTGGGCCGGGGCATCCCGGCGCGAGCCCAGGGCGTACTGGTCGTCGATTGCGCCGCGATATCGAAGGCGCCGCTTCCGTCGATCACGAGTGCTTCGCAGGTGCGCTCGGCAACTAATTGGTCGGCAACGCGATTCTGGGGATCCTTGAGCACGGGAAACCAGATTGCCGAGCGCCTCGCATGCTCCGCGACGTCCTCGGCGGGCTCGCTTGCGTTGGAGTTGATCGCCAGCACATCGACGCCGCGGCTTTCGTATTTCCTGGCCAGGGCGTTCAAGCGCGGGAGGTAAAGCTCGCCGATGGGGCAGAGGGTGCCGGTGAAGACGACCACCAGGATGCGGCCGCTATGATCCGACAGGCGATGGATCTGGCCGGTGCGCACGTCCCGGATTGCGAATTCGGCGACGACCTGACCGGGCTCGCGCCTGGGCGCCGCCGCTGCTTGACGGATCTTCCACACGACGCCGGCGACCACACATCCCAGCACGATGACGCCCAGGATCGCCCGCGCCTTGAAACGGCGGAATCCGGTCGCGGGCGTCGCGGGGGCGGACGCGGCGCGCATGGGAATCAGCCGGCGGAGCCGGTGCGGCCGCGTCGTTGGCTGCACGTCCGGGCACTTCGTCGTGCGGGTTTCCAAGTCAGTTCCTCCGACTGATCAATTTCTAGCGGATGGTTGCGTCGAACGAGACGTGCCCGACGGCTCCCGGGGCGAGTGTCCCCGGCAGCATCCAGCGCAGCTCGGTCGAGCCGACGCGATTCATCGCGGCGCTGAAGGCGGTTCCTTCGGGGCCCCGAGACGTGCCCTTCTTGTATTCGAGCCGCGGCAGCAGGCTGTCGGCGATCGACACGTTGGTGATGGGCGTGTTGCCCATGTTGCGGTAGAAGATGACGTAGGTGACGGTATCGCCCGGCTCGGCCTCGACCGCGCTCACTCGCTTGATGACGGCCAGGCCCGGCCGATCGGGCGGGACCTCGACGCCGTTCATCTGGTGCGGCGCCCACACCCGCACGGCTTCGCTCGGGCTCTCGGTCATCCCGGCGATGACCGGTCCCTCGGCGGTCTTGATGCCGTCTAGACGGATCTTCTCCTTGAGCTGGCCGGGATTCTGGCGGTTGCTGGCGAGCTCGGAGCTCTGGTGCTGGAGATTGGTGACGGTCATCGCGTCGCCGCGAAACGCACTCACCCCGCGGTTGTTCGATTTCTCGTCCGCAAAGAACCGCCCCTTGCTCGGCCATGGCCCGCGATCGATCGCGCGTGATCTGTGCGTCCTGGTTCTGGACCAGCTTCTTCGCCAAGGCGCGATTGTCATATTGTAAGTACTTGGTCAGATGTTTGTCGGTATTGGTATGCTGGATCTCGACCGTCTGATTCGTCCCGGTGCTCACTCGCACCTCGGCGAACCGGGGTGCGTAAATGCAGACGACGTTGGTGGGCAGAACCCGCGGCTCGACGCGGCCCTTCCGGCCGATGTCGAAGGCGACGATCGGTATCGCGCGGGTCGACGCCGCCCACGCGGCCGGTCATCCCGGCGGCCGCCGGCGTGCCGCGGTCGCCGCCGTCGCAGAGGTATTCGTCGCGCGGCAGCGAGGGCGGCAGCGAGGGCTGCTGGGGCTTGGGGGCCGGTGCGTGCAGACCGGCCCGCTGGGCAGGCCGCACCGGCCGCCCGAGGCGGAAAGGTACGGGCACGGCCCGGATCCGATGCTGGCGGCCCAGTCGAGGCCGACATCGCCGCCGGGGCCGGACTGGATCTCGTCGATCGTGGGTTGACGCACGCCCAGCCGCACGATTGCGATCGGCCGTGCCCAGCGCCTGCGGCCACCCGCAGCGGCGGCTCGGTCGGGCCGAGCGTCAAGACGGGCACTTCGTCCTTGGGCAGAGTGGAATGGAATGGCCTGGTCAGGATCCTCGAGGTAGATGACCTTGGTCACCAGCCGGCCCTGGTCGATCGTCGTCGTTCAGGTCATCCTGATTGAAGACCACGCGGATCGGGTATTTGGCCGGGTCGATTCCCTGGGGCCGATGCAGGTGGCCGACGAGCTCGATGACCGGATAGAGCTCGCGGCCCGGGCGTTCGGGAATGCCGCTTACCTTGAGCCGGTAACCCACTCCGCGCTTGAGGCCGACGGTGATGATACCGCCGCCGTCGCCGGTGGGCACTGGCTCGGGCGCCGGCGAGAGCACTTCGACGGTCAATCCCGGCGGTCCCTGGAAGCGGACGACCTGCACGTCGGGCTCGAGCAGCGGCAGCGCCCGGCGGCGCCGCTGCGGCGTCGCTTGAGGCTTCTCCCGGGCCGGAGACCGCGATGCCGGGGGCGAGCCGGCTGGACCACCGGTGCCGTGGGCGCGACTCCGATCGGCTGTGATACCACGGTTCCTCGCTCTGGCGGCGTGCTCGGGCCCTGCGCGGCCGCGGCGCCTGGGCCGGACCAGGCTGCGATCGCAAGCAGCAGTCCGGCCGCGCGGCCCAAAGTGCATGCGGGCCCAACCCGGCTGCATTTTCCAGTTTGGCGGCTCATCGCGTCATTCCCTGACTCGGACGAGATCTCGGTTTGGGGCACGGCCGAATGGAAAGACCCCGGGCGAAACGTGTTCCTGACACGATTTCGCCGGGGTGCTGTGGCAAGCGCTTTCGCACTGGCCGCGATTTGAGTCGCGGCCGGTTGCGCAAGAACGCCCGCGTGGCGTCGTTTTCTCAGTTCTCACCCGGGGCCGACGGTGCGGGTGCTTGCACCGGGGGCGGCTCGGGCATCGGTGCCAGGGCCGTCGTGGGAACGGTTAGGTCGGTGGAACCCGCGTCGGCTGATGCGGGCTTAGGTGCCGCCGGAACCACGCCGGGCTGGGGAGCCGGCGGAGTCGTGGATGGCGCCGGGGCCGGAGCCGGAGCGGCTGCCGGCGGCGGTGGCGTTGTCGGGTCGAGGATCACGGTCCCCGCCGGTGCCTGCGCCGGCATAACGCCAGGCGGCAGCGAGTTGGGGGCCAGCTCAGGCGCCGGCAACCGTGCCGCCAACGGCTGCCCGGTCCGGGCATCTCGAGGTCGATGGCACCCAGGCGGATGATCAACAGGATCGTGCCGCGCTTGTCGGCTTCGAGGATGGGATCGATGCCGGGCTCGAGCCGGGTCGAAACCAGCGTCTCGACGCCGGAGACGGCGAGCTCCTGGTACTTGGGGTCGGGAAGGTAGATCACCTTGGTAACGAAATTGCCGCCGTCGATGACCTGGTCGAAGTCTTCGTTGGTGAACTGAACCGGAATCGCGTTATGGGCGAGGTAGGCGTCGGTCACCGGGGTGGTCGGAGCGACCTCGATCGACGGATAGAGCGACCGATTCGCCCGGCCGGGAATGTTGGTCATCTTCAGCCGGTAGATATAGCCCTTGATTGAAGTTGTAGCGAGCGGGCACGACGAGCTGTGGGGGCGGGTAGATCCGTTCGCCATTGCCGCCGGAGGTCTGCCAGCCGATTTGCATGTGGCCGGGGCCTGAGTGGTCGGTGTCAAGGAAATGGATCTGGCTCTTGGTGACGGTGAACCGCCGGCCGCTCGCGGGCCCGGTGCCACGACCGGCCACAGACGCCGCCGTGTACGGCGGGGCGCCGGTGGCGTCGGCTGTTACCTCCGCGTGCGGGCGCAGCCATTTCTTGAGGCCCACGCCAGGGGCCGAGTAGCCGAATCCGTCGCCGGCGGTCGCTGCCGCCAAGAGCAGCACTCCGATCGCTTGCATAATATCCTCCAGCTCCCTCGGACGAAGCCGGCCGGCCCGATGCCTCGCGCGCACCGATCCGCCGATCCGGGAGATGTTATTGCTTCCTGCGTGCCATCGCGGCCAGTGAGTTTGGCCGCCGTCGAGTTCCTTCGATCCCGCCTGTTCGACCTCCAAAACCAAGGTCGACTCAACCAATCCGTCCGCCTGACCGATAAACTCTTCCAGTCTCGATGGTTCCTGGCGCATCTTAAACGATACGCTACTTCTCGTAAAATCGAAGCCGAAGAGCGATTTTCGCGGTTTCCGAACCAGTTGCCGGACTTGCGTCTCCAGACGCCTAGCGATTATGATCGGGCTTTGCTTTCCAATCCCTTGAGGAATTGCCCGACATCCCAATTATGCTCAATAACCGGACCATGCCTATTCGCTCTCTTTTGCTTGCTTTAGCAATAGCGGCCATGTTGACCGGCTTCTCGCGGTCGGATGCGCAGCAAGTTCCGCAGCCGGCAGCAGATGCCGCTCCAAAGGCGCCTGACGCGGCTGCGGAAGAGCCGCCGACAGAAGCCGAGCGCACGATTGACCTTGCGATCGAAAAGATCACCAAGCTCGTCTCGGTCGAGGCGAAACTTGAACAAGACGTCGAGATGCTCAATCAGAAGTTCAAGATCACTGGCGAATTCAAGAAGGCACCCAACAATCGAATCTCGATGCTGCTCGATCTCGCGCACGGGCTGGCCGATTCGAGCGGCCGGTTCTACCAGGTCTGCGACGGTGAAACGCTCTGGGATTGTCAAATCGTGCTCGACCAGCCGCTCTATCGCCGGTGGGCGATCAAGGGGATTCTCGAGCGGCTCGATTCGCCCGACCTCGGACCGGAAGATCGAATGAAGGTCAAGACCCAATTGGGCATGGCGGGGCCGGAAACCCTGCTGATCGGGCTGCGCAGAAACATCCGCTTCGACATCAAGGAAGCGATCGTCTTCGAAGGCAAGAAGGTCTGGAAAATCCACGGAACGTGGCGGACCCGCCAGGGGCTGCATGTTCGACTCGCGACAGGTCAATCCCATCGGGATGCTGCCCCCCTACATCCCGATGGACGCAAACCTCTATCTCGGCATCGACGACGGGTGGCCGTATTACTTGACCCTGGAAGGGCGCGCTTCGTCGGCTTTGCAGGAGACGCGCCGGCTCGGTCCGGACGGCCGGCCGATCGGCTCGAAGGCCTCGATGGAGAAGATTCCCCGCAGCAAGATCGTGCTCAGATACTTCGACGTCAAGCTGAATGGCCCGATCCGCAACGATGAATTTGTGTTTCAGGCTCCCGCCAACGCCAACGTGGCCGACGACACGGAGCTGCTCGTCAAACACCTCGATCGTCAGCTCGAGTACAGCGCACAGAAGAAGAAGAGCGACGCCGTGAACAAGGATGGCGCCATTCTCGACCAGCAGATCGAGATTCCCGCTCCCGCCGGCGCTCAAGGATGATCAAGCCAGGCCCGTGAGCGATCGATCCAGGCGTTCCTGCGCTCGCAGGCGTCTTGACGAAAGCGGAGAAGAAAGCACCGAGAGATGGAGTCCACCAACAAACCGGCCGGCGCCAAGCCGAGCAAGGTCGAGCTGACCAAGCTAGCGAGCGAGTATCTGAAGACCTTCGTGGCCGACGAGCTCGACAACGGCCGGACGCACTTCACCGAAGACGCCGCATCGATCCTCAAGTTCCACGGCTCCTACCAGCAGGATGATCGCGACCTGCGCCGTGCCCTGAAGAAGGAAGGCAAGGAACACGCCTACCAGTTCATGGTGCGGGTGCGGATCGTGGGCGGAAAGCTCACCGCGGGCCAGTATCTGGCTTGCGACCTGGCGGCGCAGAACGATCGGCAACGGCAGCCTGCGAATCACGACCCGTCAGGAGTTTCAGCTTCACGGCGTGCTCAAGCACGACTTGAAAACGACGATCAAGCGCATCAACGAATGCCTGCTCTCGACCCTCGCCGCCTGCGGCGACGTCGAGCGGAACGTGCTCTGCTGCCCGGCCCCGATCAACGGCGAGTTGCATGCGTGACCTTCAGTCCGACGCCCTGCGCTGGGCCGGGCACTGCGCCCCTCGCTCGACCGCGTACTGGGATATCTGGGTCGACGGTGAAAAGATCGAATCGCTGCCGCCGCCTGAGCCTCCGCTCGTAAGCGACCTCCGGCGACGATTCCGTCGAGCCGCTCTACGGCAAGACCTATCTTCCCCGCAAGTTCAAGACGGCATTCGCCTTGCCGGAAGACAATTGCACGGATATTCATGCGAATGATCTCGGGTTCCTGGCGATCGTGAAGCGGGGGCACGCTCGTCGGCTACAACGTGCTGGTCGGCGGCGGCCTGGGCACAACCCCGAGCGCGCAGAAGACGTTTCCGTTCCTGGCCGTGCCGCTGTGCTACGTCCTACGGGACGACGTCCTGCGCATCGGCGAGGCAGTCCTCAAGGTCTTCCGCGATTTCGGCAACCGGTCCGACCGCAAGCGGGCGCGGCTCAAGTACATCATCCACGACTGGGGCTTGCCGGCCTTCCGCTCGAAGGTCGAGGAATATCTGGGGCGCACGCTGGCTGATCCCTTGCCGGTCACGGTTCGCGAGGTCGACGATCATCTGGGCTGGCACGCTCAGGGCGACGGCAAGCTTTTTCTGGGCATCCCGGTCGAGAACGGGCGTATCCGCGACGTGGACGGCTACCGGCTTGCGAGCGGCCTGCGTGCCTTCTTCCAGAAGTACAAGACCCCGGCACGGCTCACCTGCCAGCAATCGATCCTGCTGGCCGACATCGAGCCATCGAGCCGCTCCGAGGTCGAGGGCTGGCTCGAATCTTATGGAATCGCCGCGGTCGAGTCGATCTCGACCGTGCGGCGATGGTCGATGGCCTGCCCTGCCCTGCCCACCTGCGGACTGGCGGTGACCGAAGCCGAGCGGGCCTTGCCCGCCCTGCTCGATCAGCTCGAGCGCGAGCTCGACCGGCTGGGGCTGGCCGAAGAGCGGTTCACCGTCCGCATGACGGGCTGCCCGAACGGCTGTGCCCGCCCCTACAACTCGGACATCGGCCTGGTCGGGCGATCGGCGCACGTGCGCGAAGACGGGACACCGGGCCCGGGCACCTACACGATCTTCCTGGGCGGCAGGACCGTTGGCGACCGGCTGAACATCGAATTTAAGGACTACGTGCCGTACGACCAGGTGGTGGCCGAGCTGGTGCCCGTGCTCGCGCGGTTCAAGGAGGAACGCAATCCGGGTGAATCGTTCGGAGATTTCTGCGATCGCCTGGGGGTGGACGAGCTGTTGAAAAGTCAACCGGCCGAGCAACAAGCCGGCGGGTGACCCGGACGGCTGTTGGTGAGGAAAAAATGAATATCTCTGCGGATGAGTATGCATCGCTTCAATCCGCGGCCCGCTTGGCCGCTTCGCGAGCGTATTGCCCGTACAGTCGGTTCTCGGTCGGCGCCGCGGTGCTCACTGGCCAAGGCGAGATCTTCGCGGGCTGCAACGTCGAAAACGCGTCGTACGGATTGACGATCTGCGCCGAGCGGAATGCGGTTTTCAACGCCGTGGCGGGCGCGGCCGGTCCGCTCGCGATTCGTGCGGTGGTGGTCTTCACGCCGACGGAGAGCCCCACTGCCCCGTGCGGTGCCTGCCGGCAGGTGTTGAACGAATTCGGCCCGCATGCCGAAGTGATCTCCATCTGCAACGGCGCGGGCATACTCGAGACGCCGCTCGATGCGCTATTGCCGATTGCGTTTGGCCCGGCGAATCTTGGGGGCTAGGCACTCATCATGAAGCGATTTCGATTCAGCATCGCGAGCTTGATCGGGTTCATTCTGATCTGCGGCGTCGCGTTCGCGGCATTCAAGGAATCGAACGAGTGGTGGGAGAAGGGCACGTTCACGCTTCTGGTGCTCGTGTTCCTGTCGGCCGTACTCCTGGCGATTCACCGTGAGGGGGCGCGGCGAGCGTTCTGGCTGGGATTCGCGTTGTTCGGCTTCGTGTATCTGTCACTCACGTTGATTGGGCCGATTGAAACCCGGCTGATCACGTCGCAGGCGCTGAGCTACGTTTACTCGAGGCTGCCGGGACAATCGTCGCAGAACATCGTGCTCACGGTCACGACAACCCCGTCCTCGCCAGTCAACCTGCAGAACGGGACGATCGCGCTCAGTCCCACCGGCACCCAGTTCGCGACAATGAAGAACGGATCGGTCCAGCTCTGGAATGCCACCACCGGCAAGCGGTTGAACTGGTGGGGCGGAACGCCGGAGAACTTCGTCAAGATCGGCCATACGTTCATCGCGTTGCTTCTGGCGTGGCTCGGCGGAATGTTGTCGCGGCGGCTCGCCCGTGCGCCGGTCACGGCGCCAATTCCCGATCCGATCGCCGGTTCTGAGCCATGAAACCGACGAGGTTCTTCAGCGACGAACGGGCGTGGGCCGGCGGCCGTCGCCCTGCGGGCATTGTGTGAAAAGGCCTTGATGCCGCGCAAGCGGCGAAGCGGTTCCCCCGGGAGAGTTCTATCGCCATGACGACCGTTATTGCCGAGGACAAGCCGTTCGGATTGACGCGAATTCACTGCCCGGGCTGTCATGCCCGCGATGTTGAAGCGATGATCATCGAGCACTCCGAGAAGGTCACGGAGATGCTGGTCGTCCACATGAGCACGCACACCACGTGGTGGGTGGTGTGCTCGGCATGCAAGGCGCGACTCTATTCCAAGATTTCGGGATCCGAGCTGGCGCAGCGAACGGCCGATCAGCTTGTGGGCGTGGTCGTACCGCGGGTCGGGCTCGTCAAGCAGTTCTGGGCGGTCGCGTCGATTCTGCTGGCGATCGCTCCATTCGTGGGGATCATCGTCGCGATCATCGCATACCTCGCCAACAGAAAGTCAGTAGGTTGGCCCCGTACCGTCAGCAAGATCGGGCTCGGCATATCCGGATTCCTTTTCGTGCTGATGATGTTAGCCATAATTATTGCTCGCTGAATACCTTGAGGCCGTGATCACCATGACGACCGTTATTGCCGAGGATAAGCCGTTCGGAACGACGCGAATTCACTGCCCGGCCTGTCGCGCCCGCGATGTTGAAGCGCTGATCATCGAGCACTCCGAGAAGGTCACGGAGATGCTTGTCGTCCACATGAGCACACACACCACCTGGTGGGTTGTGTGCTCCGGCTGCAAGGCACGGCTTTATTCCAAGGTTTCGGGATCCGAGCTGGCGAAGCGAACGGCCGATCAGCTCGTGGGAGTCGTCGTTCCGCGGGTCGGGGGCGTCAGGCAGTTCTGGGCGGTGGCGTCGATCTTGCTGTCATTCTTTCCAGGCATGGGGATCACGGTCGCACTCATCGCGTACTTTCTCAACAGGAAGTCAATTGGTTGGCCCCGCATCGCCAGCAAGATTGGGCTCGGTCTCTCCATTTTCTTTATCTTCGCGCTCATTGCGCTCATCATCATCAATCCCAAGATGTAGAGCGACCATCGGATCGTCGAGTCGTTAAGTCAGGGGCCGCACTTTCATCGCGCTGCTGCTGGCATGGTTCGGCGGGATGTTGTCCTTGAGGCTCTTTCGTGCGTCAACAACGGTCGTGGGCCTCGGCTGCCGTCGCTTGCCCAGGAATACGCCACGTGTCAGAATAGCGGTTGGATGCATCGAGGTTACCGGAACCGCGGGGAAGCCGTAATGTCTCAAGCGACGATTGCTCCTCCCGACATCAAGACTCTGGCCGACCTGCGGCAACGGCTAGGCGGAATCCCGCTCGAGCGGATCTGGTTCTATCCTGCGCCCGGCACGGCCACGGAAAAGGACGTCATTGCGGCCGAGGCACGAGAAAATCGTCTTTGCGAGCTGGTTGACGGTACCTTGGTGGAAAAAGCGATGGGGTTCGAGGAGTCTCGGCTCGCCGGCAGGCTGTTGTACTTCGTCAACGCTTATCTTGAGAAACACGACCTCGGCGTCTGCGTTGGGGCCGACGGGATGATGCGGATCGCACCCCGCCTGGTGCGGATCCCCGACCTGTCGTTCATCAGTTGGGACAGGCTTCCTGGCCGTGAAAGCCCCCGAGAACCGATTCCTGACCTGGCGCCCGATCTGGCAGTGGAAGTGCTTAGCGAAGGGAACACCAAAGCCGAGATGGATCGCAAGGTCCGGGAATACTTCGACGCCGGCGTCGTCCTGGTCTGGCTGATCGATCCCAGGAAGCGCACCGCCCGCGTGTTCTCGACGGTCGAGAAGTCGACCCTGGTACGTGCGGACCAATCCCTCGACGGCGGTGCGGTCTTACCGGGGTTTGTCCTGCCCCTCGCCGACTTCCTCGACCGCGGCCGGCGGCCTCGGCGGGGCTAGGTGCGAGGGCACGATCGGTGCGGACGGTGGTCGTGTTCCGCGTTCACCGCACGCGATCACTTTGCTCGGTCAGTTCTGGCATCGGCCCAACGATCGTCGCCTTTCGCTCCGCGAAAGTGCGTCCTGCCGCAAAGTGAGTGGCAACGGTAGAGCGAGTGGGGCGCGTTTTCGCGGAGCGAAAGGCGATCGTGGGGCGGGCGTTCGCGGATCGAAAGTCTATAGCACGTCAACAGATGCAGCGATCAGTTCTTCGCCGAAAAGGTGACCGTCACGTCGATCTCCAATGACAGCAAGAGTCGAACGGCGTGCGTGCTGCCATGTCCCGTTTCGGCTTTGCGCATGTCGGCGGAAAGGTTAGACTTCCGCCGGGATCGCCCCGGCCTTGATTCAATGAAGTGGGTCGAGCGGTTCAGAGGAACAACCAGGGAGGGGTTCGATGCGACGGATCGCGGTGTTGAATCAAAAGGGTGGCGTCGGCAAGACGACGACCGCCGTGAACCTTGCGGCCGCGCTGGCGATGGCGGGGCACAAGACCTTGGTGCTGGATCTCGATCCCCAGGCGCACGCGACGTTGCACCTGGGGCTGTTGCCGGGTCGATCCGGGCCAACGCTTTACGAGGTCTTGACCGAGGGGACGCCGATGGCCACCGTGCGGCGGTCGATCACACCCAACCTCGCCGTCTGTGGCAGCCACATCGATCTGGCCGGCGCAGAGCTCGAGCTCCTGGGCACGGTCGGACGCGAGGTCATCCTGCGTGACGCGCTTACCGCCGACACCGAGCCTTTTGATTTCGTGCTGATGGACTGTCCCCCTTCTCTTTCCGTCCTTACGCTCAACGCCTTGTGTGCCGCCACCGAAGTGTTGATTCCATTGCAGGCTCATTTCCTGGCGCTGCATGGGCTCTCGAAGTTGCTCGAGACCGTGAATCTGGTCTCGAAGCGGGTCAATCGCGAGTTGAAGGTGGGTGGAATCGTTTTGTGCCTCTATGACGCAGGCACACGGCACGGTGGCGAGGTCGTCGAGGACCTTCAGACGTTTTTCGCGGGCCGGCGCAATGCCGACGCACCGTGGGCCGATGCAAAACTGTTTCGCACGCGAATTCGCCGGAACATCCGGCTCGCGGAGTGCCCCAGCTTCGGCCAGTCGATCTTCCAGTACGCGCCGACCAGCCGGGGGGCCGAAGATTACGCGTCACTGGCGGCCGAGGTCCTGGGCCAGGCGCCGGCCGCAATCTGGCTCGACAACGAAGAAAGCACGGCTACTGGAAAGGGCTCCGGGCCTGATTCGGCCTCGGCAGCGTGATGGGACCTGCTTGGCGCATCCCAGCCAGACCCGATCCATCAAAGCCGCGGCGGCGCCACGTTGGTTTCCACGCCGATGGGGATCATCGAATTCTCAGGAAGGAAGCTGCCGGTGTCCTGGTAAGGCGCGTTCGCGAAGAGCTGGGTGTAAACCCCGAACGTGTAGTTCTGAAGTTTGAAACCCTCGGACGGAAGTTGCTTCGCGGAGACGAGCACCCGGACGACCGGGCCCTGCACCTGGATGAGCTGGGGATTGAGCGGCACGGTTGTTCCGGTGGTCAAGTCGGTGACGGTCGCGGAATTTCCCTGGCCGTCCGGGCCGACGGCCACGGTGACGAGGGCATCCGGCGTGAGTGATGGGCGCTCGAGGAACACGGGGCCGAGACGTGCCCCCGCTCCGCGGTTAATGGCAAAGACGACGTAGGTTGTGAACGGTGTCGTCGAGAACGGCCCGCGCGTGATCGCCGCCAGCTCGATCTCCTTTCGCTTCAGCAAGATCCCGCCGGCGATCGTTCCCGCCTCGGTGTCGTGCGGGAACCCGGTGTAGCCGCTCTGCCAGTTCGGCTTCTTGAAGACGAGCCCGCGCGCCGTGAATTGAGTGATTGTGCCGGATTCGAATCCGCTGACGACGGAGAGGAGGTTGGGGATCTCTTTCTCGGCGAGCGTGACGAACTCGTGACCGGCGCCGCCGAAGATCGCGTTCAGCACGGCGTTCTTCCCGGCCGCGGGAAATGAAATCTTCGGCACGTGGATTCGCGCCAGAATGGCGGCAGACGGTGAATGCGGTGATTCGAGCGTCATCCCGCTCATGAGCGCCCGGCCTTCGAGTGATTCGACCTGGAGGCGCCGATTGTGGTTTCGCGGAGCCGACTTCATGGCGTTTGCTCCCCCGGGAATCGGCGCGGAAGCGTTGCCCGGCGGCATGCCGGGTGGCTCGTGCGCGGTAGAAGCTTCCGTTCCGCAAGAAGCATAGTATAAGCTGTGCGCGTGCGGAATAATCTTGCGGAGGGACTTCACGTTGCGGTGGGTGGGAATCGACGAAGCCGGGTACGGACCGAACCTGGGTCCGCTCGTCATGACGGCCGTGATGGCCGAATCGTCGGTTGAGCGATCGTGGGATGAAGGCGCCGCGTCCCTCGACCTCTGGGATGATCTCTGCGCGACAGTCGATCGCGCGGGGGGCGATCCTGACCGGCTCTGGGTCGACGACTCGAAGGCGATCTACAGCGGGGGAAAGGGGCGTCAACGGCTCGAGACGTCGGCTCTGGCAGCAATTCATGCGGCCGCTGCGGCGTGTCCCCGGTCGCTTCGAGCGCTGCTGGAGACGGTCGGTGCCGGAACGTTTGACGACGTGGAGCTATCGAGCTGGCTCAGGTGTTCCGGACCCGAGAATCTCGGCCCGCCGATCGACGGTGAGCCGGGGCTGGAAGACCGGCTCGCGCAAGGCCCGCTCGTGCCGTCGGACGGAAAGTGGCGGATCAAGGGCGTGCGCAGCGTTGTGGTAGGCCCTGCGCGGTTCAACCGAGGGCTGGAAGACCACGGGCTCAAGTCGGTCGTTCACTACGAAGCGTTCGAGCAACTGCTCGCGTGGGTGTGGGGTTGCACGACGGACGGCGTTCGTACGGAGGTCGTCGGCGACAAGCACGGCGGGCGGCACTACTATTACGCACCATTGACTCGTTCGTTCCCCGGAACCTGGATCGACCGCGGTTGTGAGGGGCCTGAGGCGAGCCGCTACACCGTGCGCGAGGCTGCCCGGCAAATGCACATCAGCCTGGAGCCGAGGGCCGATCAAAACGACGGACTGGTGGCGCTGGCCTCGATCGTGAGCAAGACGATTCGCGAACTCTGGATGGACGTGTTCAATGAGTACTGGTGCGACCGCATGCCCGGCCTGAAGCGGACGGCCGGCTATCACACGGACGCGAAGCGATTCCGCACAGAGATCGAGGCCGCGGCCGCTGCGGAGAAGTGCGACCCATCGCTCTGGTGGCGGGTCAAGTGACACCGAGTGGCTGGAGAACATGTTTGGCGGAGGACGTTTGACCGCTTCCGAAAAGGCACCGAGGCAAACGAACGGGTCTGCGCGGCCGGGATGGGCAGGTCCCCTACGCCGGCTGGCCGCGCCGGCAGCCGTGCTGGCAGCGGCGCTCTTATCGCGAGTGATTGCTGCTGGTGTGCTTCAGTCCTATGTCGCGCGGCTGCGTCCGCCGCGGCTCTTCATCTTCCCTGACACAAATTATTACTGGTTGCTGGCCCGGACGATTCGCCACGGCGGGCCATACGAGATCGTGGAGTGGGGCACGATTTCGTTCAAGGCGTTGCGGACGCCGGGCTATCCGCTGTTCCTGGCGGCGTGCCATTTGATACTGGGCGAATGGCCGCTCGGCATCCGCTTGGTGCAGGCCGCCCTCGGCACCGCAAGCGTCGGGCTGGTCTATTTGCTGACCCGGCGATTGGAGCCGTCCCTTGAGTCTGGACCCGCGGGCGGAACACGCTGGCGGACGGCCGCTCTGGCGGCGGCGGCGCTGGCCGCGCTCAATCCTTATTACGTCGCCATCTCGGAGTTGATTCTCTCGGAAGCGCTCTTTATCCCGCTCTTGCTCGCGACCCTCTGTGGAATCACCTTGCTCTGGCGCAAGCCACCCGAAGTGGAAACGCTCTCGCCCGCGCAACGTCTCCTTGTCGCGGCGGCCTCCGGCGCGGCGGGCGGCGCGGCAATTCTGACGAAGCCGTCGTTCGCGCTGTTCCTTCCGAGTATGCTCGTTTGCTGGGTCGCCGCGAGTGCCGTTTCACGCGACCGGCAGTTGCTTCGGGAGGCTCTTCGCAGCGCGCTATTGATCGCAGTTAGCACCGCACTGGTGATGAGCCCGTGGTGGGTTCGCAACGCGCAAACATACGGCCGGTTTGTAGCCACATCGGCCTGGTTCGGTGCGAGTCTGTACGACGGCTTGAATCCGAATGCAACCGGCGCGAGCGACATGAGGTTCCGCGAGCAAGCCGATATCCGCACCCGGAGCGAGGTGGAACAGGATGCAACACTGACCCGGCGAGCGGTCGAATTTGCTCGTGAGAATCCCGGACGAGTCCTGGAACTGGCGGTCGTCAAATTCGGGCGTTATTTTAGCCCATGGCCCAATGCGGAGGAGATTCGATCGCCCTGGGTGGCTGTACTGAGTGGAGCGATCGTGATTCCGGTTTATTGCCTGATCATCGCGGGCCTCTGGGACCGGCGGCGCGATGTGCGGACGATTGTGCTTCTAGCGGGTCCGCTATTTTACTTTTGCGCGATCCATCTCGTCTTCGTCAGCTCGATACGCTATCGGATTCCGGGTGAGATGGTCGCAGCAACACTGGCCGGAATGGGTTTTCGATCGATTGTGGGGCGTACTCGCCGGGGGAGCGGGCCGTGAGGGACGGGTTATCCGTCAGTTGATCTCTTCGCCGTGCGCAGCAGGGATTGCCGGACGGAGCCGGCTCCTGCAATGTGGCCGGGCGGTCAGCGCTCGCGGTAGACGATCCGCCCTTTGGTGAGGTCGTACGGGGTGATTTCGACGGTCACCCGGTCGCCGGGCACGATCCGGATGAAATTCTTCCGCATCTTGCCGGCGATGTGCGCGAGGATTCGGTGTCCGTTCTCCAGCTCAACCATGAATTGAGTGTTCGGGAAGCGCCTCGACGATGCGTCCCTCGGTGCGAATCGGTTCCTCTTTGGCCACTCGGAGCTCCTGAATCGACCACCGCGGGCCGCGATTGGTCGGGCGTTTTGCGGATCGGATTAGAATCGAACAATCTCACGTCACCTCGCATCCCGCGGGCTCGGGCCGGAACCAGGCCGGTCGAGTTGAGGAGGGCCGCACCGGGGCTCGGTGAGATCGCCTCCAGGCCGTCTCAGGATAATCGATCGTTTCAGACTTGAACAGCCATTGCAACGAAAGAAATCAGGCCAGGAACGGGGGCAGGATTCCCTCGACGGCAAGCTCGATCTCGTAAACGGTGTCGACCGCAGTGATCGCCAGCCTCCCGCCGTCGGGTCCGCGCCACCCCAGGTTGGCCGGCCGGGCCGGAACCGCCAGGATACCGAGAAGGGTTCCATCGGGATCGAAAACCCAGACTCCCAGAGCGACGGCCACGTAAACTCGCCCGGCCTTGTCGACCTTCATTCCGTCAGGACCCCCGGGCCGTTCGGGGTCAAAACGCGCGAAGACCCGGCTCGAACCCGGCCTCAAGGCGCCTGAGGGCTCGACTTCGAAGGCCCGGACGTGGTATCGGGCGGTGTCGCAGACGTAGAGCGTTCGCTCATCGGGCGAGAACGCCAGTCCGTTGGGCTTCTCGAAGTCGTCGGCGACCAGGCGCAGCCCGGCCTGGCCGCTGTGTTTGAGATCCAGGGCGTAAACTCCCTGAAAATGAAGCGATCGCTCCGAAGGCTGCACCCCGTAAGGAGGGTCGGTGAAGTAGACCAGGCCGTCGGTCCGGCAGACGACGTCGTTGGGGCTGTTGAGCCGGGCGCCCGACCAGGTTTCGGCCAGAGACGTCACTTCAGAGCCATCAGCAGTCATCCGGGCGAGCCGCCGGCCATTCTGTTCGCAAAAAACGATGGACCCGTCCGGAAGCCACGTCTGCCCGTTGGCGGCCTTCGTCTGCTCACGAAGCGTCTGGAGCGTTCCATCGGGTAGAAGGCGAAACGTCCGCTCCGCCCGGATGTCCTGGAAGAGGAGCGAGCCGTCGCTCACTGCAAGGGGCCCTTCCGTGAACTGAAAACCGTGGCAAAGCGGCTTGAGCTCGGCCTCGCCGACCAGCATCGAAAGTCCACGGTCACGCAGGATCGGTGTCATGAGCGCAGTTTCGGTTACGCTCAGCCCGCAATCAAGAGCGATCCGGCAAGACTTTAAAGTCGGGCATTCGTACGTGGTGACTGGCGGTGGCGTGATGTTAGAATGTAAAGAGTAGTTATCGAGCTCGCGTCTAAACCGCTCGCGCGGCACTGGGTGAGGAATCGCGGCGAGTGTCCCGGCGCGCGGGCACGCGCGTAGTGTTCTTTGGCCGATGGTGCGGTGAGCGACAGTCGCGAGCAGGTTCCAGTCTGGATTTCCGGAGGAGCGCCCCCGATGTCTGAGGAGTCGCATTCTGGCGATGTGCAGAAAGCGCAAACGTTCTTCAAGTACGGTAATGATGCTGCGCTCAAAGGCAACCACGACTATGCCATCACGATGTACAAGCAGGCGAGCCAGATCTGCGTGGACAATCTCGTGTACCGGCAGGCTCTGCGGGGAATTGAGCGGCGCAAGTTCAACAACGATCCCGGCAAGGTGGGCATGCTGGTCGGTGCCAAGAATCAGCCGATCCTGTTTCGCGCCAAGAATGCTCGCGGGAAGCAGAAGTTCGCGGAAGCGATCTCGCTGTGTGAAGACGCGTTTCTGAACAACCCGTGGGACGTGGGGGCAGCGAGGGTGGCCGCGGAATCTGCGGAAGGCATGGAGCTTCTGGTGCTCGCCGAGTGGTTCGTAGAGTCGGTGGAGGTGGTCACCAAGGACGTCGACTTTCTCAAATACGCGGCGCGGGTACATGAGGCGAATGAGAGCTGGGCGAAGGCGATCCTCTGCTGGGAGAAGGTGAAGAAGCTCAATCCCAACGACCAGGACGCGAACCGGCAAATCAACGCCCTTTCGGCCAGCTCGACGATCAAACGCGCCAAGCTGGACGATGCCCTCGACGATCGGGCAGCCGCGGCCGCGGCGCCCGAGTCGGCCGAGTCAAAGGCAGCCGACCTGGCACGCCTCAAGCACGAGCAGCTCTCACCCGAGCAGCGCCTGGTCAAAGACATCCTGTCCGACCCCAAGGCGGTCCATTCGTATCTCGACCTGGCCGAAATCTATCGCCGTCACAGCGACTTCGACAAGGCTGAGAAGGTGCTCGCGAAGGGACTCAAGGCCAACCCGGACGAGCCGTCGCTGATGCTGGTTTACGAAGACATCCAGCTCCACCGCCTGAAGCGAGCGATTGACGCACAGGCACAGAAAGTGCTTCAGCATCCCGAGGACACCGGCCACAAAGCGAAGCTCGACCAATTGAACGAAATGCTTAATAAATATGAGGTTGGAGCGTTTCGCCGTCGCGCCAAATTGAATGCGGACGACGCGAGCGCTGCATCTTCAGCTCGGCAAGGTGCTGGCACGCGTGGGTGATCATGACGGAGCGATCGCCGAATTTCAGCAAGCCCGGACGAGCTCCGTCGCGACAACCAAGATCGAGGCGCTCTACCATTCGGGGCTCAGCTTCGAGGCCAACGGCGCGCACAAGCTGGCGGATCGGAATTACAAAGAGGCCCTCAAGCTTCTCGACCCCGAGGACCAGGCCATGTTTCTGTCCATTCAATATCGTCTGGGGCGGACAGCCGAATCGCTCGGGAACAACGAGGCTGCGGAGGAGCATTACAACGAGGTCGCGGCGATCGATTATTCCTATCTCGACGTGGCCGAACGGCTGAAACGCTTGATCTGACTCGGGCAAAGATGTTATGCTTGGGGCCTCTTGCCCTTGCGAATGCGGAATCACGCGCACTGCGCCTGGCGCAGATGGGTCTGGTTTTTCTCACGAATTGCGAGCAAGTTTAGGGAACCATGCCAAATTCACCCTCTGCAGCCAAGCGGATGCGGCAGAACGCCAAGCGGCGACTGCGCAATCGCATCAGCAAAAAAGCCATCAAGACTCTGAGCAAGCGCACCATGACGGCGCTGGCCGCCAAGGATTTCGACCAGGCACTCACCGACATGAAGGCCGCGGCATCGAAGATCGACAAGGCCGGGGCACGCCGGGTGCTGCATCCAAACACGGCGGCTCGCCGCAAGAGCAAGCTGGCTCGGGCGTATTTCGCTGCCCTGACCAAGTCGAAGCAGGCGTGAACGAGCCTGCTCGGGGCGGTTTCGCTGCTGTCTGTTTTGTTTCATTTTGCTGGTCAGGACGCGTGATCGACCCGTAGGGATATTTTGGGACGTACGGCCCGGATGCCGGTACCACGCGGAATCGATCTGCTCATGCCGACCCTCGAAGAAGCCTTTTCGACGGTTCACGAGGTCTTGGTCAAGGACTTCGGCGGGTCTCGGCCCGAAGTCGAGCGGCGCGGTCCGTTCGAGGCCATGATCGGCGTGCTCTTGGACCGCGAGCTGACGGCGGCGAGCGCGGCGTTGGCACTGGGTGCGCTCGAGAAAGCGGGCCTGCTCGCCCCCGATGGGCTGGCCCGCGCCGACGTGCTCGAGATCCGCGAGACATTGTTGGAGCATGGTGTTGCGGCGTCACCTTTTCTGATCATGCCGATCAAGCAACTGGCCCAGTGGATCGTCGAGCATCACGACGGGCGGGTTGAATCGCTGTTGAACCCCGATCGATCGACCGACTGGCTGCGGGGAGAGCTGGCGGCGGTTCCCGGCATCAGTCTGGCGGCCGCCGACGCGATCTTGCTCTTTGCGCTCGAGCGACCGTCGTATCCGGTTGACCGCGTGACGTACCGGGTGCTGGCTCGCCACGCGTGGCTTGACCCCGGCGCAGACTATTCCGATGCGCGCGACGCCTTGGTAGAGCAGGCGACCGGGCGGGGCGATATCGCCGACGGCGAGGCGGCGAAAGTGCTGGGCGACCTGTCGCGGGGAATGGTGCAACTTGGCCGCGAGTACTGCCGCGCGGCGGCTCCGCGCTGCGAGCAATGCCCGCTCGAGCACCTTTTACCCGAGGGCGGCCCGCGCGAACCCGATGAATAAGCCCAGGCGCAGCCCGGCTCGATCGCCTGGCCGTTCGATTGCCGGCTACCAGCTCGTGGGCCCGATGCCGGCGCGGATGTACGAGGTGATCCTGCCGAAGAAGCTCGGGTATTTCGGCAAGGTCCAGGAAGTGCTCGAGGACCTTTTCAACGAGGACGCGATCCGGGCGGTTCCATTTATCCAGAAGTCGATCAAGCAGCGCCGGCGGCAATCGGGCGAGTTTGACGAGGAAGCCTGGATCAGGACGCTTTGCCAGGCCTCGCGCGGGTATTCCATATACGAGATGGACGGCCGGTACCTTTCGCCGCAAGGCCCGGTTGACGAGCGCGTGCTGGTGATCCGGTTCATCTTCCACAATCCGGCCCAGCCGGCCGATTCTCGCACCGATTTCCTGGCGTCATCGCTGGAAGTGGTGAATTACCTGGTCGCGCACCGGCTGGCGGAGGAGCTCGGGGTCGAAGAAGAGATCTGGTTCCTCGAATATCACCAGCCGCAGCTCGCAATCTGGCGCAAGGACGCTGCCGTCGAACCCGACTCAAAGGAGGGCGACGACGTGCCTCCCGAGGCGTAGGGATGCGGCGCGGGAATGATCGGACGCGAGTGCGGACCGCCGACAACTGACAACGGACAACTGACAACGGACCAACAGCAATGACTGTTTACGCGATGCCGGTGATGGTCGTTGTTCTCGTGATCTTCGTCATCGCCTACCGGTACTACAGCGCATTTCTGGCTGCCCGGGTGGCCGTGCTGGACGACTCACGGGTCACTCCCGCGCACCGACTTCACGACGGCCAGAACTTTGACCCGACCAACCGTTGGGTGCTCTTCGGCCATCATTTTGCCGCGATCTCCGGGGCGGGTCCTCTCATCGGCCCGGTGCTGGCGATCCAGTTCGGCTACTTACCGGGGCTGGTCTGGCTGGTCGTGGGCGTCTGCCTGGCCGGGGCGGTCCAGGACATGATGGTTCTGGCCTGCTCGACGCGCCGCGACGGGATGAGCCTGGCGGCCCTGGCACGCTCGGAGATCGGCCGGCCGGCCGGATTGGCGGCGGCGATCGCGATCCTGTACATCGTGATCATCGCACTGGCCGGGCTGGGAATTGTCGTCGTGAAGGCGCTGGGCGGCGAGGAGGTAAAGATGAAGGCGGGAACCGTCTTGATCTATCCTGACGACGTCCCTCGCCTCGAACGGAAACTCGAGCGGGGAAAACCGATCATCCTCAAGATCCCTGAGGGCTCGACTTATCGTTTCGGCGAGAAGCCCGAAGAGACCATGGTTTTTCACGAAGCGTTCGACCTGGCGGTTCCGGCGAACGAGCCGTACAAGTCCGATCCCACCAAGAAGGGGCTCGTGCTGCCGCGCGACGCCGTCAGGCTGGTGCCGGGCAGTTCGTGGGGCACCTTCACGATCGCGTGCACGATTCCAATTGCGCTCTTCGTGGGCTGGTACATGTATCGCCTGCGGCGCGGAAAGATCCTCGAGGCCTCGCTGATCGGTGCCGTGCTGGTGCTGGGTGCGACGGTTGCGGGGGTTTTGGTCCCCGGATCTCCGCTCGAGCCGTACTTTTCGCTGTCACGAGACTGGACGGTCTTCGCGCTGGCGGGATATGGATTTGTTGCGGCCGTGCTGCCGGTGTGGCTGTTGCTCTGCCCGCGCGACTACCTGTCGACGTTTCTCAAGATCGGCACGATTCTGCTGCTGGTCGGTGGGGTCTTGATCGTCAATCCCAAGCTCGAAGCGCCGGCGGTGAGCCCGTATTTCTCGGCAGGGGGCGGTCCTTACTTCGATGGTCCGATCTTTCCGTATGTCTTCATCTGCATCATGTGCGGGGCGATTTCCGGATTTCATTCGCTGGTCGCATCAGGCACGACGCCCAAGATGGTCGATCGCGAGAGCGACGTGCGAATGATCGGCTACGGTGCGATGCTCATGGAAGGCCTGGTGGGCGTAGTGGCCTTGATCGCGGCGGCGGCCCTACCCAATTCGATGTATTACGACATCAACATCTCGCTGAATCGCCGGCCGGAGTTTCTGGCCCAGCACCATGATTTTGCACAGTCGCTCGAGGATGGTGCGCTAAGGACGGAGCAGCCTGAGGGCGCGGCTAGGGCCGCGGAGAGCGAGCTGACGACGATGGAAAAGAACGTGCAGGAGTCGCTGCACGGCCGAACCGGCGGGGCGGTCACGCTGGCCGTCGGGATGGCGCGGATCTTTTCCGACGCCCTTCCGGGTATGAGTTGGATGCTCAAGTACTGGTATCACTTTGCAATCATGTTCGAGGCGCTGTTCATCCTGACCACGATCGATGCCGGTACGCGGATTGCGCGGTTCCTGGTGCAGGAGTTCCTCGGCACGATCTGGGCGCCGCTCGGTGACCTGAAGTGGTGGCCGGCTGCGCTTTTGTCGACGGGGCTCGTGGTCCTGGGCTGGGGCTATTTCATTTACACCGGCAGCGTGGAAACGATCTGGCCGATGTTCGGGATGGCCAATCAGCTTCTGGCGGTGATCGCGCTCGCGGTGGTCACGACGATTCTCTTCAATGCGGGTCGAGGGCGATATGCGCCGGTCACGATTCTGCCGATGCTGTTCGTGGCGACGACAACCAGCACGACCGCCTACCATGAAATCGGGCGATACTGGTCGAAAATGGTGCAGGCCGGCCAGCCGTTGCAAGGGTGGCTGAATATCGGTATGACGGCGATGCTGCTCGTGTGCGTGGCCGTGATCGTGGGGTCGGCGATCTTGCGGTGGCAGCGGCCGGTGACCCGGTCATGAGGCCGCGCCACAACAGCACAAGACCAGGTAGTCGCCGACCCCGCCGATCAGATCGCGGCTCGCCAAAAAACCGTGTTACGAGGCACGCGTGGGTGGCTAGAATGGAAAAATCCAAAAACAGCGCAACGACGGATTCAGAAACGCGAGGGCGGCGGATATCTGTTATGGCAAAAGCTCTGGGCGCGGCGGTGACGCGGCCGAGCTTGCTGTTGCGGCTGCGTAACTCATCCGACGAGGAGGCGTGGGCGATGTTCGTGTCGGCTTATGCGCCGCTCGTCTATGGTTATTGCCGGAAATGCGGGCTTGCGCCGCGGAAGACGTGCGCGCGTCTGCTCCTCGCGACGGCGAGAGCCTCGCGCGCGTGGCACGGATCTATGCGGCCTGTGCTCTTGCACTTGACCGTCAGACGCCCCCCCAAGCGACGGTCGATACGGTGCGAGAGCGCCGTGAATTTGCCGACAAGGCCGTCGAAACGCTGCGCGAGGCCATCCGGCTCCAGCCTTCGCAGCGACAGGTCATATTGACGCCCGACGTGAACCCGATCCGAAGTCATCCCCGTTTCGATGAGCTGCTCAAGACGGCCCGCGAATGAGTCATGCGCTTGTCGTCGCTTCACACCCGCTCGGAAGCGAGGGGTACCGGTGACGTGCACTCACGTTGCGCCACGGGTATGATGGCGTGCATGAACACCGGTGACACCAGGAGCTGAATCGTGCCTGAACCGCGGTCGGGGAGCGGATCGAGCGGGCGCCCGGCGAAGCCGTCTGCACTGGATCAAACATCTGGTTTGCCATCCGCGGCGCGCATGGTTCCGCTGAATCCCGCCGGCGCGACGGACCCGCGGCCAGGGTCGAATGACGTGCCGCTGGGGGTGGCGCTTTCGCCGCAGACGGGCGAGAGCGGAACGGTGACGGCGCGGAAGGCCGGCGGGCTGCGCGACATGGGGCTCGACGTCGACGTGACGAAGGTCGGCGTGCAAGCCGCGCTTCAACATCTCGCCAAGGCGATCAATATCGCGTTTCAAACCGATTACGGCGAAAACTACCTGGAATCGGTCTATCAGGCAGCCATCGTGCGCCGGGGCGAGGTTCACATCATCCATCGGGAGTACTTCGGATTCGGCGACAACTGGTTCGGTCAGTTCGGCCGATTGATCCGGTCACTTCAATTGACGCTCGAGGGCCCGGATCCGGCCTCGCCCGAGGGACAGCAGCGCATCGCCGAGAAGGGGCCGTCCACCATTCGCGGAATCCTGAGCTTGATCGGCCGCAAGCTCGACCTCGTCGCCGAGTACGAAGACCGCGTGCCCGCGTACGTCGAGCAAACCTTCGACCGCCTGGAAGCATCGGGAATCATCCTGGGATGGGACCGCAGCCAGTGGGAAATCTGGACGACCAAGATCGGGCTCGATATCCGGATCGCCCCCAAAATCGACGAAGCCGCCCCGAAGTCCGAACCAACGACGGCGTGACAGTCATCGATTGATGATGACTCGATGACGTTGAGCGCGAATGCGCGGTGCACGAACATTGGACTGCAATAATGGCAGCCACTGGCAGTCGCGGCTATGCGATTGCTGCTGCCAAATTGGCATGTGCGTTGTCTCGAGTGGCGGCGGCATGTATCTCCCTAAAACCTTTCACTAAATAGTGTTCTGTCTTAAGAATCGATTTGGCACACCTTATGCTTACAACTATCTATACGAAAACAAGATCGGGCCGGTGAGGCACGGGCCGCCGGCACGGGCGCATTCGCCCGGACGGCGGATGGTGTCAAAAATGGTAGCCCGTGAGGTCAACTGAAGGGGAAAAACGACATGGCATTCGAGCTTTGGGACCCGTTTCGTGAGGCCGTCAGTCTACGGGATGCGATGAACTCATTGCTCCAGGAGAGCTATGTGCGGCCGGGAAGTGTGCAGGGGCAGAGCAGTTCGTTTGCGCTGCCGCTGGATGTGACGGAAAACGACAACGACTTCGTGGTCAAGGCGTCACTGCCGGGCATCAAGCCCGATAACGTCCAGATCACGGTTCAGGGCGACTCACTTTCGATTCGTGCCGAGGCAAAGAGCGAGGACGAGAAGAAAGGCGACCGATGGCACCTTCGCGAGCGCCGGTCGGGCGTGTTTCAGCGGTCGTTGTCGCTGGGCACACCGGTTGATCCGGAGAAGGCCCGTGCGGACTTTGAGCACGGCGTTCTGACACTCAGCCTACCCAAGGCCGAGTCGTCAAAGCCGCGCCAGATCAAGATCGGAGGCCAGCCAGCAACACAGGTCAGCCAGGGGAACGGATCGAAGTAATCGTCAATGCAGGCAGAGGGACAGCAACCCGAGGTAAAGGCCAATCCTCGGGTGCTTCCCTCTGGCCGTCAAAACAAGTCCACGACTTCCCGCGACTATTCCCCAGTCCCTGGGTTTCAGGAGCGTACTCCCGGCCGCTCGCCATCATGGTGCCGTGAGATCCGTTGACGGCTTTGTTTCCAAAGTCAGCGCGATTATAGAAATCAACCATTCCCGGCACAATACGTGACAGATGTCCATGTATGAGACGAGGGTGGACGAGAGACTCGTCGCGGGCGTGACGGCTGAACTGATCAACGTGGGTTTTTGTGAATTGACACGTCTTGGGCGGCGCGCGTAAGCTTCAGGTAGCAGGGGTCATTTCGCTTCGCCACCCGGCTCAGGGTGGAATCCGGGGATCCCGATGGCATTGGTCACGTCGGAAACTGAGACTGGGCGAGTTCCGTCGGAGGTAGACGTGGGGGTGGCCGGGCCGCCGGCTCACGCGGCGCCTGAGGCTGCGCTATTCCCGGGGCTGGCGAGTTTTGTTCGCTCATTGCTGGCGCGGGTGTGGCATCCACGAACCGTCAGCGGCTGGGCCGGCTCGCTTGCACTGCACACGCTGCTTTTGATGTTGCTTGCGTTCTGGTACTTTGCGCCCCGATCGGTTCAGCCCCTTGAATTCGAGTCACGAACGGCGGGCTCTCCCGACGGCCGTCTGGATGGAGATCAGTTGCACGGGGGCTCGGACGGCTCGCCGGTCGCTCTGGCTGACGAGGTGGGCGCATTCGAGTCGGCGGGCCCGATCGTTCGGTCGGACGTGACGTTGCCGAGCGAGACCGAGCTGGCGCAGCGGGGATTGACGTCTTCCGCAGTGTCGCTCGAGCTGGCTGCTCCGATCCGTCCCGAGCAAGACGCGATGCCCGGCCGAGGGCGCCGGCCAGGTAATGGCATTCCGGGGAACATCGGCGCAGGCGACGGGCAAGGCTTTGGCATGGCGCGATTCGGCGACGGCGGGGAGATGATCCGGGGCGTCAAGGTGAAGGTCGGAGACCCGCAGCTCACGTTGATCTGGGATACGAAATCTGTGGATATCGATCTCCACGTCAAGGAGCCCAAAGGCGATCATCTCTACTTCGGCCATCGCAACGGCCGACAGGGGGGACAGCTCGACGTCGACAACACGTGGGGGTATGGTCCGGAGAACATTTACTGGCTGGTTCCTTCCGGCGCCCGAAAGTCGCCGAAGGTGAAGGGCCCCGGGCCGCCGGGCGCGTACAAGTGGAGCGTGCACTATTACGCCGCTCACCGGCCGGATCATCCTCCAGTGCACTGGCAGGTGCGCATCAAGCACGCGGGCGAAGCGAAGATCGTCGAGGGCGTGCTCAACGCTCCAGGCGAATGGAGCCAGATTTACGAATTGAAGGTGCACCCGCCGAAAGATCCGGGGCCCTCGGAATCTGAGCCCAAGCCATGAACAGGGCGGCAAGTTGGATCGAGCGCCGGGCGCATCTCGCGCGTCTCATCCCTACGCGCCCTCGCCGTTCGATCCCGGCCGAGCCGTGCTCTATGGCTCGACGGCCGTCACGTGCAATAGCGAGCAGATCTTGAACTCTGCGGGCACGTCGTCGTCCATGTCGCCGGTTCCGACCAGGATACTCGTCCGAGTGAGCATGGCCATCTCGGGGTGGCGGACTTCGTACGATTGCCGGCTCGACATGACGAGTCGAAACGGCTGAAACGGACGAGCTGAGAGAAGATCACGGTAAGTTTGCAGTGTCAATTCACTCTTTCCCTTCGAGCTCCTTGATGCGCTCGGCCGCCGTCTTGGCGGATGGGGTGTTGGCGAAGTCTTTGACGACCTTCTTGTAGTTGGTCAGCGCCTGGTCGGTCTTGCCTGCGCGTTCGAGGGTGCGGCCCAAACGCAGCAGGGTCGCTGCCTTCGCAGCAGCGGTCTTGCCCGCGTCCTTTTCCTTTTCCTTCTTTGGCTCGGCTTTCTCCTTGGGTTTTGCGGAGTCTGTGGAGTCGCCTTCCGCTTCATCGGATTTGGCAGCCTTGCCGGCGGCGGGCGAGCCGGTCTTCTTCGCCTTGGCAGCGGGGCGAGGTGAGTCGCTGTTTTCGTCGACGTCTCCGGCGAACGCGTCGTCGCGGCCGCGCTTCTTCATGGGCGCGGAGGCCGACGACGACTTTCCCGATTGATTCGCGAGCAAGAGTGCGGCTTTCTTGACGTATTTCTGCGGGTTGTCGTTGAATTCGCCAAGGCAGCCCGAACAGCACAGCGGGAACGACTTGCCTTCGAACGACACCGTCATCGTTGCCGCGCCGCCGGTCACGATGCACTTGGCTCGCTCGGTCGCGCTTGCTCCCGCGGCGAATGTCTCCCCCTCCTTCGTGACGCCGACTTCGGTCGTCCGGGTGAAGACGGCCGCTCCCGGCGCCTTTCGATCGTGCATCATCGTGTATCGCAGGAAGTTGGCATTGGGGCGGAGCGAGATCCGCAACTGGCCGTCGGCCGGCGCCGGGTCAGTTTCCTCGTGCGTCTGATCGAGCACAAGCTGTTTTCCGGATGAGTCAAGCTTACCTTCGAACGCGATCACCTTGCCGCGCGCGCCGGGCTCTTTTCCTTCGAGGCGATAGAGCTCCCTTTGCGGGTCGAACGTCAGCGCGCCGGAAGCGAGGACTTTTCCGTCCTTGATCGTGAAGGAAAGGCCGGTCGGCTTTCCCTTGGTGAAGGTCCAAGCCCAGGCGTGTTTCTCGGTCCAGCCACGGAATTGCTGGGCCGTGTTGTCCTTGGGAATCGCCTGGCCCTTCCATTCTCCGACCAGGTATTCCAGCGGGGCGAATGGGGCGGGAATCACACGGGCGTCTGCCTGATCATCGCTTGCGTGCGCGAGGGGGCTCACGCTTCCCGCGCATGCAACGAGAACGAGAACGGCGGCCGGCAACAGTGAGCGCGAGCAGGGACGGTTCATGGTCTGGCACCTTTTTGCGCCGCCGGTGTGCCTTGAGCTTTGGCGGCCTTGCCGCGATTGAGCATTTTCTGCATGGACTGCAGCACGGAGATCGCCGCCTTCTCGGTTCTGGGGCGGAAGTCGTTTTCACGCATGATGGGCGTGCCCACGGGCACGTCCATGTCGAGGTAGCCGATCATCATTTCTTCGAACGTCTGATCGCCCCAGCGCACCATCTTGGTCGGGTCCGGGTTGTATGGGTTCGAATCGGAGTTATCGAAATGGGCAAGGCAATCGATAACAGATCCCTTGGGCAGCAGGATCGGCTCTTCCAGAACGTAATAAGTCTGCCACGCGAAATCGAAGGCGGGGACGGAGAGGACGACCTCAGGCGATCCGCCCGGCTTGGTGAAGGTGTACATGAAATCCTTGCCTCGAAGATGCATGTGCGGCATGAAGCTGAGCACGCGCACGTCGTAAGGCATCTCCTTTTTCGAGGCAACCTCTTGGTTCGCGGAGCCCGCGGGTAGAACGAAATCGGCATTGGCGATTCCCAGCGTGAAGGCCTCGCGGGCCGGCTTGGTCTTCGAGAAGATGAAACCCACCTTCGAGCGGTCGGTCTTGATTTTCCCGGTCGGCGTGTAATGCACCTGGAACATGAGCTCGGCGCCCTTGGGAAGTCGTTTGGCGGTTCCCTCGGGAAAGACCGAAGGGGCGTCACCCGGCGCGTAGCCGCAGAAGTGCGTGAGCTTGTCGCGCATGTCTCCGGGGACGGTGGGATCGATCATGTAGACGATGATGTGGTGAACAATCGAGCGATCGGTTGGCACCGCCTCGGCGGCCTGCACCCAGCGGTCTTCCTTGAAGTTGGTCGGCACGCGGAAATAGACGTAGGAGACCACGCCCTGCGCCGGGACGTAATACGGCTCGGGAATCTCGAAGACCGCGTCGGGTTTGCCTATTGTCCAGCCTTCGGGGAAGGTGCGCGGCGGCGGGATCTCCTTGGGCTCGCCGAGCGGCGTGCCCTGATCGACCCAGGCCAGGAGTGTTGCGCGGTCCTGGGCGGAGAGGCTGCGGTCATTGGCGAAATGGCCGTAGCGCGGATCAGCTTGCCACGGCGGCATGCGGCGTTCGGCTACCGTCTCGCGGATCATCCCCGAATGCTTGGCCGCGTCATCATACGTGAGCAGTGAAAACGGCGCGACCTGTCCGGGACGATGGCATACCTGGCACTTGTTCTGGAAAATCGCGGCAACGGAGTCGGAGTACGTGACCTTGCCCACTTGCACGGGGTGCTCTCGCTGCTGTTCGTCCAGCAGCGCGGAGACTGTCGGCGCGGCCCCGCGCACCTTGGGAACCTTGGCGGGATCGATCGGCTTGGGGGCGACGCGGTCGATCAGGCAGCCCGTGGCTTCGGTCGCCCGAACGGCGATTCTTCCGCCGGAAGTCAGTGAATTGAGTGCGTCCCTTAGATAGTTCTTGTCCGGTTTATCTTTGCTCTTGCCCTGGATGTGCTGGTCATCGATTGCGCCGCGGTAATTGATGCGTGCGAACCCGTCCAGGACGATGACTTCCGACGTTCGCTCGACCAGCAGGGAGTCGGCGACCAGGTTTTGTGCGTCTTTGAGGACCGGGAAATCGATGCCCGTTTCCTTGACGAATCGGGCGATTTCCGCCTCGGTCTCGTGGGCGTTCGAGTTGATCCCGAGCATCACAACGCCTTTTTTCGAGAACTCGCGATTGAGCTCGATCAACCGGGGCACGTAGAGATTCACGACCGGGCAATCGTTGGCGAGAAAGACCATGACAATGGCCCGCTTGCCTTGAAAGCCGTAGAGCATGACCGAGCGGCCGGTTGCGACGTCGTTGAGCGTGAAATTCGAGATGCGCTGCATCATGCCGCGATCGAGTGGCAGCTTGATTTTCGAACCCGGGTCATCCCCGGCGAATGCCCGGGGCCCGAAGCCGGCAACCAGGATTCCGCAGAGCACCGCGAGCATTCCCCAGCGGTGTAGAGCAGTGGAAACCGACATACCATCTCCTTGATTTGAGGCTGCTGTCGACTCTCGAGACGTTCTCATCGCGGCGTTTCCCGCCGTTGGGCCAGGAGGTTGCCACCGCAATGTGACCCTGCCCGTGGCGAGGCGACACATTGAACCGACGCTGGCCTCTGGGCCGAGGCGGTTTTCAATTGTTTCTCGACTCGGCAAGTAAGCGTCGACCGAACGCCGAATTAGTTCATTCAATATCCTATTCCCCGCGCGTGGTTATCACAAGATCCGACCCGCCCTGACCCCATACCTACCACGTGTTTTGAAGCGGGTGGCGGTACGCCCCCGTGGCCGAGCGTGGCCGAAGGGGCGCAACGAACCGCTCGGCCACGCGGGGATCCTTCAATCGCCGCGGCCGGGCGGTGCAGAAAGGGTTCTCCGCGACAGCTCGCTATATCAGGTCGCGGCAGCAACCGAGCGCGTCAAGGCTTGGCAGTCGGCGGATGTATTCCGGCTCCGCCATCCGACCGCCTATCGCTCGCCCCGAGAGCGGCTCGTTCGAGATCTTTCACGCGGCCATCAAGTTGCTCGAGAAGCCGCTGTACAGCGTGTAAATCTCGCTCAACCGACTCAACGCGCTCGGCCAGGCCAGGCGGCTGGAGACCTGTCGCGGGTTTCCTCCATCTCTCCTGCCTTACGACATCAAGGGCCGGCTGGCTCGCGCCGACCTTGGGGACCGGTTCTTTTCTCCGATCATCATCGACTGCATCTGCGAGTCTTTCGAATGGCGCGGCGGGCTTGGTTACAGTGCTTGAGACGGGCATCGACCCGGTCATTCGATCGAGGGCGTCGATGATCCGGTCGAGTTTTCGTTCCATGACGGTCATTCGGTCGGCGTCCGCCGGCCGGGTCGCTTGCGGCCCGGGACCAGTTTGCCCGAGTGCGACGGCGCCCGAGACGACGGCGACTGAAGACCCGACGATCAGGGCGATTCCTTTGATCTTTGAAAGCAGCATGCTTTTGAGAACTCCTTCGGTAAGTGAGACGACCGAGGTCGAAACGACCGCGGCCGTGGAGACACCGGCCGCGACGCGCATCGCAGCCCGAGCAGTGGAATCAATGAGACGGTCGTTGAGCATCGTGGCGGTTGCTTCGCGTATCAGAACAAACGGAACCGCGCCGCCGGGCGGCTCGAATCCGCGGCGAGCCAGTCGCTCGCGCAATCGGGCCTTCCCGCGTGCGAGCCTGCTCGAAAGAGTCCCTTCGCGAATCGCCAAGCGCCGGGCGGCATCCTGGCGACTGAGGCCCTCGAGCTCGCAGAGAACGAGTGGGCCGCGATACCGCGAAGGCAGGGCGGCCAGCTCGTCGTCAAGTATTTCTCGCAGATCGGGGTGCGAACTCTCGCCAGGCGACTGATCGAGCGGCCGTCGAGCCACCTTTGCCTCCCTCGCAAGCCGCCGCGCCGCGCGAACCCTCGACTCGTTCGCCGTGCGGTACGCGACGCCGTAGAGCCAGTTCGCGACGCGATCGCGCGGCACGACCGACGTGGCCTTGCGGGCGAGCACCAGGAACGTCGCCTGGAACGCGTCCTCGGCCGCGTGGCTGTCGCGCAGAATGCGATGACAAACGCCCAGGACCATCGCGCCGTGACGTTGCACCAGGGTTGCAAACGCCGCCTCGGCAACGTCGCCACTCAGCTCGATGAAGCGATCCAGGAGCTGTTCATCACTCAGGTTGCCGAACACGCCCGCCGTGCACAGCGTCGTCAAGTTCCTGACCACCTCCCGGCTCAACCCTGCGGCCATGACTCAATCTCCCCGACAACTCGTTGCGTTCACAGTGTATTGGAAGCCGACGCACCGGCGCGTCCCTCTTTCCCGCAATTTCCGTCCGGCCGCCCACTGGATTTGGTTCCCCCGCTGCCCGAAAGCCGTTGCTTCAGGGCACTTCGGGTTTTTCCAGGTGCCTTGGGCGCGAAACCTGTAGAATTTGGGAATATAAAGGGTTGCGGCAAGTGTGATCGATTCGGCAGGGCTTCTGGGGATGGGGTTCTCGCCATTTCTTCATCAATCTCTTGTGACATCGATCTGGCGAAACCGGGGCTCGCCAGATAGGCTAGAATTGAAGCGATCGAGTCGTGATCGTCGCCTCGTGAAGAGGGCGCGGCTCGATCCGAAAAGCACTGGATGAGAGAAGACGAGACGGGTTTCACCATGCGTTTGGCAGCAGTGATCCTGCCCGACCTGGGTACCGGTCCGGACGTGCCGATCATTGTCACTCACTGGTTTGTGGGGCGTGGGGGGCGAGTTTGGGAGGGTGAGCGGCTGGTGGAAGTGCTGGTCGGGCCCGCCACGTTCGACGTTCCCTCGCCGGTTACTGGGCGTCTGGCCGAGATCTGTGGTCTGGAAGACGATCGAGTGGAAGCGGGTTCGGTGCTCGGGATGGTGGCCACGGCCGATGACGCGGCCGCCGGTTCCGAGAAAGACCCGCTGCGCGGCCAGTGCGGGGAGGAACCGCCGTTCCGTCGCCCCAGGAAATGACCACGTTGCACGAGCGATCGGCCGGTGCGATTCCCTTTTGCCCGCGTGCGGGACAGGAGCCGCTTTTCCTGATCTTGCACTCGGCGACGGTTCGCAACCCGCGCGCTCGCTGGGAATTTCCCAAGGGGGGCGTGGAATCCGGTGAATCGACCCGGCAGGCGGCCGCACGGGAGTTCACCGAAGAGACGTCGCTGGTTGACTGGTCGTTTCGCGAGGGGTTCGAACGCACGCTTTCCTACACTTACATCCGCAAAGGTCGCAAGGTGATCAAGACGGTCACGTACTACCTCGTCGAGGTGCGCGACCCCGAATCCATAGCGTGTTCCGCTGAACATGTCGAAGATCCGACCGGGCAGTGGTATCGTTGGGGCACATTCAGCGAAATCTCGGAGCTCTTGTACCACACCAAGATCAAGCAGGTTTTCGCCGAGGCCGACACCTGGTTGAAGGGTTGAAATGGGGATTGATCGCTCGCATGCGCACCCTGGGCTTTTTCTGGTCCTGGACGGGCCGGACGGCGGCGGCAAGACCACTCAGGCCCGGCGGCTCGCGGAGTGGCTCAAGGAACGCGGGTTTGACGTTGTCACGTGCCGTGACCCCGGCGGAACTGCCCTGGGAGACCGCCTGCGCAGCATCTTGCAAGACCGGGTGACCGTGCCGCTCTCGATGCGGGCCGAAATGCTTCTGTACATGGCGAGCCGGGCGCAGCTCGTCGAAGACGTGATCAAGCCGGCGCTCTCGATGGGCAAGGTCGTGATCTCGGACCGCTACCTCCTTTCCAATATCGTGTACCAGGGGAGTGCCGGGGGCCTGCTCGAGGAAGAGATCGCGATGGTCGGGCTGGTGGCGACGGCGGGGCTGCTCCCGGACCTCACGATCGTGCTCGACATTGCGCCGGCCGAGGCAATGGCCAGGATCGGGGCGCCTCGCGATCGCATCGAGGATCGCCCGCTGTTCTATCACGAGCGGGTGCGCGCGGGATATCTCGCCGCCGCGCAGAGCCAGGAGCAACAGGCCGGCGACGCGGATGTGTGCTCTCCCGTATATACGGCGCCGATCGTCGTGGTTGACGCCTCCGCGGATTCCGACACGGTTTTCAAGCGGATTCAGCGCGCCGTCGAACAGGCGCTTTCCCGGTTGCGAGGCTCGTGATGGCGTGGCAGAACCTCCGAGGGCATGACCGGGTGGCCGATTCGCTGCGGACCGCGCTGCGCGAAGGGCGACTCCCGCATGCGCTTTTCTTCGCGGGCCCGGAAGGGATTGGCAAGCTTGCGTTTGCACGCAAGCTCGCCCAGACCTTGCTGTGCGAAACGCGGCCGGAGGTGGAGCTTGATCCGTGCGGTGTTTGCGCCGGCTGTGTTCAGGTCGAAGCGGGCACGCATCCCGATTATTATGAGGCCGGCAAGCCCGACGACAAGCACGAGCTGCCGATCAGCGTGATCCGCGAGCTGTGCGATCAGTTCTCGCTCAAGCCCGCGCGGGGCATGCACAGGGTGGCGATCCTGAACGATGCCGACGACTTGAACGACGAGGCGGCCAACGCGTTCTTGAAGACGCTCGAAGAGCCGCCCGCGGGGGCGGTGCTGATCTTGATCGGCACATCGGCCGAGCTTCAAAAAGAGACGATCATCTCGCGCACGAGCGTGGTGCGGTTTGATGCGTTGCCGGAGGCGGAGATCGCGCTCTTGCTGCTGGAACGCGGGATTGCCCGCGACCAGCCAGACGCGGCGCGGCTGGCCGCACTCGGGGAGGGAAGCGTGAGTCGGGCAATTGGCCTGGCGGATCAAGAGGTTGAGCAGTTCCGGCGCAGTTTGATCGACGAGATCGCGGCGGGGCACGGATTTCAGCCGCCCGAGCTCAGCCAGCGCATGCAGGTTTACATCAAGCAGGCGGGCAAGGAATCGATCCAGCAGCGCCGGCGCGCGAGCCTCTTGATCGGCGAGCTCGCACGGTTTTTCCGCAGCGTACTCTGGCAGACCGCGGGGCTGGCCCCCCCCTGCCCTGATCCAGCCGACCGGCACGCGGCCGAGATGCTGGCGAACCGTCTCGAGCCCGAAGACGTGCTGATCGCCGCCGATCGCTGCATCGAAGCAGACTATTACCTGGCGCGCAGGGTGTACTTGCCAATGATAATCAGCTCGCTCGTGCATGATCTGGGGAAGGTGGTTAATCCCAAGTAACAGTGAAAAATGCCGTCAGCCGCCGAGTGTTGAAGAGCGTCGAAAGGTGTGCCGGATCCACGTTGGCTCACGGCCCCCGCACATCGTTCGGCGGCACAGCATCCCCCAATGTCGACGACGTCCCCCCAGCGTTCTTCGCCCGGGCATCCAACGCCGCCCTCTGCTCCCGCTCCCGCGCCTCCTTCTCCCTACGCGACCGAATCCACTCCCGCCGCCTGATTTCCCTCCACGCGTCCCGCCGCTCACGTTCCGTCAGCGGCCGTGCCTCGGGCTTTGTCGAACCCCCATCTCCGCCCACTTCCGGCCCACCCTCCGGAATTGGCTTCGTTTCCAAAAAAATTGGGTTCGTTTGACAACCGTCAACTCCCGAAACATCACCAGAATTCGCCGGAACTTCAATAATATCTTGATGTTGTGCTATGCACACGTCACCACACAAATTGGCTTCGTTTTCGCATTTTTCTGCCGTTTTGCCGGCGGTGCCGCCCCCTTCGGCGCCAGCGGCGGGGTGCTCGCAGTTGTCAGGAGCTGAGCCCTCCCCAACATGCTCGCCCACCTGTTCGTCGCACGCCCGACCACTATCCTCCGCCAGTTCATCCTGCGTGACTTCAACCGCATCTTCCGCCTTCTGTTGGCTCTCGCAGGCCCCAGCCTTCTCAGATTCAGAGCTCGCCGTTCCAGGATTCGGCGCATCATCCCCAAGCGCAGCCGGAGCCTCGTCCTCAATCGCGACCGCCGTCTCATCCCCGAGCGCAGCCGCCGTCTCGTCCTCGCCCCCGCCGCCGATGTACTTCTCCGGAAGATACCCCGCACACGCGACAATGTCCGATTCCTCGACCACCACCGAATCCCACCCCCTGCCCTTCAAATTCGAAGTAGCAGGCACACTCTGTGTGCCGCCCGCCCGAGCCTCACGGTCGCTTTCAACTGCCGCGCCCGAACAACCAGCCGCGATCGCTCCCCCGCTCCCACACTCACCCGAATCCGCCCCGCCTTCCGCGTGTTGAGCGCGGGTCTCACCCTGTTGGGCGCGGGTCTCCAGACCCCGCCCTCCGCCCGACCGCAGGTCTCCCGCCCCTCCGCCCTCCGCCCTCCGTCCTGTCTTCCCCACGCTCTCCCTCCACCAAGACGCCGGCCGCCCGTCATAAGGGCTAATATCTTTCCCAGGCACCGGCGGCAATGCCTCCGCATCGCCATCCGCCTTCCGCGCCCGTTTCTCCCTCCGAACCGCGACGAGTCCTCGCTCCAGCGAGCCCTTGTATTTCAGATACTCTCGGCGCAGCGCCACAGCCTTCGGGCTATTCTCGAACGCCTTGAGCGCCCGTATCCGTACAGCATCCTCTCCGGCATTCTGTTCGTGCTCCGCGGCAAGCTCCCGGATCCGCTCGATCTCGGTCTGCACCATGTCGATCAGGCTCTGCCTGGCCTTCTCCGGTTCATCTTTGCGCGATAGGTCGCGCCACTTCACCTTGATGGCCTGTACATGGGCCTCGAGCACCGGTTCGCTCATATCGCTTTGTAGATCATCAAACGGTTTGCCCACCGGCCGAATCGCGTGACTTGCCGCGAAAACCTCGGCGACCCGCCGGTCTGCGATGCCGTCCACAGGATTCCGCCCCAGCAGCCGGATCATCCGCAGCCGATCTCCCGCGGCCCAGAAATGCTTCTGCGCGTTCTCAAGCAGTTCTTCCAGCACCCCGAGCATCCAGAAGCAACCGATCGCGCTCGATTCCAGTTTCCCGACGAGCTTCCCGGGCTCGAGCGCAGGCGCAGTCTCGCTGCCCCACGACGGTCCCGCCGGTTTCCTGTTGTTAAAGCGACTCGTGCCATACAACGCCAGCGGCACTCCTCGCGGATCGGAGAACAGCAAGTTCCCCGTGTCGTGTGCCTCTTCGATCTCGACGTCCACGGCCTGATCAATCGCGCTCTGAGCTTGTTCGAAGTACGCGCGCTCCGCACGGTCCATCTCGCCTGCCACGAACAAGTTCGAATGCACCAGAAACTCCTCGGGGTCGGTCTCAGGCGCATAAGTCCCGGCCCAGCGAAAGAATCGCGATTCATACGCAATGCCCTCGTCCCGCCCGAGCTTCTCCTGCTCCGAGCGAATCGCGCGCTTCCGACTATTCATGGCCGAGCGCGCACGCCCGCGCGGCGAAGTCGGCCCGGTCGAACGCAACGCATTGCGCCGATTCGCATTGATTTGTGCGTCAGAGGCCATATCAGTATACATTCCTATTCAAATAAGCTTGGAAGCCTGGCCCGAAGTCCCGCGACCCCGAGAATTTCCCCAAACTTCCCAAAGCCCTTTACAGAGATGATCTACAAACCCGCTTCTTTTTTTGCCCGAAATTGCCGGATCTCAAAAAAAGTTTTTCCGCCCGCCCGCATAATCGGAACTGCCAGAGGCATAAAGCCCCAATTGTGCGAAAAAGTGCCGCCGCCGGCGGCGGACGGGGGCTCTCGCGCTGGCCAAACCGCAGAGCCCAGCGTCTGGGCGCGGCCAGCCCAATGTCGCCGTTCGCTCCGCGAAGGGATTCGGTTCAATTCGCGACCAGCACCGAAAGCGGCGTGATTGTGCGTGTCGGTGTGGAGGCAGGTGACCAACGCTGGGAACGATGGCGAAGAACTGCCGCCCATGCTGTGGTTAAGTAAGGAAGAAACTCGTTCCGAAGGCATGCACCGGCGCGTGACTTCGAAAACTCTTCCTTCATGTCACGAAATGTCGCTGGATGTTACTGATTTTGAAAAACTCACTCTCACTTTCTCTCGCGGTTCTCCCCTCTGGCCAAGGCGTTTCGTCGCACGCTCGGATCCTTTATTCACTTTCTACAGTATGCGGTGACTTTGCAGACTCGACGCGCCGTCGACCGGGAAATTTCCAGAAAGAATCCGGGTTCCAGCGATCAGATCGAATAAGTAAGAAAATTGACTCTGTATTTGCGCACTTTTGCAGGCGCCGTGGCGCCGGCACCCCTGTCGGCCACGCCCCGGCCATGTCCCGCGCCAACCAATCGCAGGCGTCTCAAGGCAATGGGGCCACGACCGGACTCTGTCCACCGACTACCGACAACCGAGCAATTCCCACCCGCAGTGGACAAAGGAATAGAAATCCCGGTCTCCCATATGATAAAATCCCGCTCATCGCGCCCACGGTGCAGAAACGCCGCGCTGAGCCGGCGAAGCCCGCCGCTGCGATCGAATGACCGTCAAGGCTTGCCCGATGCCCGACGCCCTGATTGAAAACCCGATCCTGAACTCCCCCTTCGCCGCGCCGGCGCGCCACTTCAAATTCACCGACGAGGGAATCACCAACGAAATCGTCGACGGTCGCCGCAGCAGCTCCTACTTCATCCCCATCGCCCGCCCGAAGAAAAAGGGTAAGCAGCTCGTCTTCGACACCGAATGGACCCAAGACCGCATCGAAGAAAACAAGAGCGTCAACCACATCCGCCGTCGAGTCGGCATGTGGCGTGAAGGGGGCCACATCGGCGTCACCCCCACGACGACCGCGCTCCTGAAATACTGGACCGACCCCGAACGTGAGCGAAAGCTCTTCTTCTGCCAGATCGAGGCGCTGGAAACGATCATCTACATCAACGAGGTCGCCCGGAAATTCGGCGACGCCTCGATCGAAGAAGACGTCCGCAAAGGCAACGACACGTCAAATCCCGGCCTGCCGCGCTTCGCCTTCAAGATGGCCACCGGCTCGGGCAAAACCGTCGTCATGGCCATGCTGATCGCCTGGCAGTCGCTCAACAAACTGGCTAACCCCCACGACGCCCGCTTCGGCGACACGTTCCTGATCGTGAGCCCCGGCATCACCATCCGCGACCGCCTACGCGTCCTGCTCCCCAACGACCCCAACAACTACTACCGCCTGCGCGACATCGTACCCGGCCATCAGCTTGAAAAGCTCGGCCAGGCCCGGATCGTCATCACCAACTTTCACGCCTTCCAGCTTCGCGAGAAGATCAGCGCCGGCAAGGTCACCAAGGGAATCCTCTCCGAGGGCACGCCCGGCATCTTCACCGAGTCTCCCGATCAGATGGTCCGCCGCGTCTGCCGCGAGCTGGGCACCAAGAAGAACATCATCGTCATCAACGACGAAGCCCACCACTGCTACCGCCGCAAGCCGGAGGACCCCGAAGCAGCCGAGACGCTGATCGGCGACGATCGCAAAGAGGCTGAGAAACGCGACAATGAAGCCCGAATCTGGATCTCCGGCATCGAGGCCGTCAAAGCCAAGATCGGCGTCCGGGCGATCTTCGACCTCTCGGCCACCCCGTTCTTCCTCCGCGGCTCAGGCTACCCCGAGGGAACGCTCTTCCCCTGGGTCGTCTCCGACTTCTCCCTGATCGACGCGATCGAATCCGGCATCGTCAAAGTCCCCCGCGTCCCGGTCTCCGACGACTCGATGCAGGGCGACCAGCCCACCTACCGCGACCTCTGGCTCCGCATCCGCGAGCACCTTCCCAGGAAAGGCCGGAAGACCGAAGAGCTCGACGAAGAACCAAAGCTTCCCGCCGAGCTCGAAGGGGCCATCCAGAGCCTGTACGGCAACTACAAGAAGTACCACGAGCTCTGGGAGCAAAACGCCGACGCCCAGGCCAAGGGAATCACACCCCCAGTCTTCATCGTCGTCTGCAACAACACCAACGTTTCGAAGCTGGTCTTCAACTACATCTCCGGCTGGGAAAAGGTCGATTTCCGACACCGAAACCATCGTCGTCCCCGGCCGGTTGCCGCTCTTCAACAACGAGAAAGACGGACGCTGGAGCCCGCGCCCCAACACGATCCTGGTCGACAGCGAGCAGCTCGAATCCGGCGAGGGCATGAGCGCCGACTTCAAGAAGATCGCCGCTCGCGAGATCGAGGAATTCAAGGCCGAGTACCGCGCCCGATTTCCCGGGCCGCGACGCCGACAGCTCACCGAGGAAGACCTGCTCCGCGAGGTCATGAACACCGTCGGCAAGCCCGGCAAGCTCGGCGAGCACGTCAAGTGCGTCGTCAGCGTCTCGATGCTCACCGAAGGCTGGGACGCCAACACCGTCACCCACGTCCTGGGCGTGCGTGCCTTCGGCACCCAGCTTCTTTGCGAGCAGGTCGTCGGCCGCGCCCTGCGACGAATGAGCTACGCCGCCAACGCGGAAGGGCGGTTCGAGCCCGAATACGCCGAGATCTACGGCGTGCCGTTCTCGTTCATCCCCTGCTCCGGCTCGATCGCCAACCCCAAGCCCGGCCCGATGCCGACCCGCGTCCGCGCCCTCGAGAGCCGGCTCGCCTGCGAGATCACCTTCCCGCGCCTGCTCGGCTACCGCTACGAGCTACCCACAAGGAAGCTAACGCCCGAGTTCACCGACGACTCGCGGCTGACGCTCACGACGGCCGACATCCCGATCAAGACCGAGAACGCCCCGATCGTGGGCGAAAGCAGCATCCACTCGCTCGACGATCTCAAGAAGCGCCGCCCGAGCGAGGTCGCGTTCCTGCTGGCCAAGCTCACGCTTGGAGAAATACTTCCGCCAGGACGGCGAGATCCGGCAAAGAGAAGACCGCCGTCCACCGATTCGACAGCGAGGTGCAGGCCTGGTTGTTCCCGCAGGTGCTCGCGATTGCCAAGCGATGGCTCGAGAGGTTACGTCCACTGCAAGGACCACACGTTCCCGCAGCTCCTGCTCCTGGTCGAGTTTGCCCACGACGCCGCCGACCGGATCTACGGCGCGATCGTGCGCGGCTCCAAAGGTTCGCCGGACGGACCGCCATCGCTCCGGCCGATCCTCCGTCCGTACGACACGATCGGCTCGACCCGCTACGTCGATTTCGACACGACCCGGCCCGGTTTTCGCCACTCGCGCCGACAAGTGCCACGTCTCCCACGTCGTCGCCGACACCGACAGCTGGGAGCAAAAGATGGCCCAAACCCTGGAAGAGACATGGACGAGGTGATCCGCTACGTCGAAGAACCACAACCTCGGCTTCACGATCCCCTATACAATCAACGGTGAGGAGCATCAGTACCACCCTGACTTCGTAGCCGTGCTCGACGACGGCCGCGGCCTGCTCGACCCGCTGAACCTGATCATCGAAGTGACCGGCGAAAAGAAGAAGGAAAAAGCTGCCAAGGTGATGACGGCGCGCACCCTCTGGGTGCCGGCCGTCAACAACCACGGCGCCTTCGGCCGCTGGAGATTCCTGGAGGTCACCGACCCATACGAAGTCCTGGAACAAATTCGTTCGGTCCCTGCCGGAAAGCCCGAAAAAGTAGGTCAGGCTTCAGCCTGACAATTGCCTCACGAAACGAGGGAAACACCACCATGATCACCCAACCGATCGAGCGGAACGGCATTCGATTGCCGCTGGACCGAATAGCCGAAATCTGCCGCATGTCTGACGTGGTCCAGCTATTCGTATTCGGGTCATTCCTGCGCGACGACTTCGGCCCTGAGAGCGACGTCGACTTCATGGTCGTGTTTCGAAACGATGATTACGGACCCTGGATGTCAAGAGTACAGCAACTCGAAAACGACCTCAGCGCCTTGGTCGGCCGCGAGGTCGACGTCGTTACGAAGGAGAGCGTCCTGCAGAGCGAGAATTGGATACGAAGGAACCACATTCTCGAGACAGCGCAGGTGATCTATGGATCGTGACCCGGGTTCAATCCTCGACATCGTCCTTGCCTGTCGCAAGCTGCGGCGATTCGTCGCGGGCAGGACATTTGACGAGCTCCAGAGCGACGAAGTCTTGCAGTATGCGGTTCTTCATGCGACCGCACTGATCGGTGAAGCGGCAACCCGCCTATCACCCGAGTTTCGTCAAGCTCACTCTGAAATACCGTGGCGCGACATCATCGGCACGCGCAATCGAATCATTCATGGCTACGAGAACGTTAAGCTCGATATTGTGTGGAATATCGCCACCACCAAGGCAGATCAACTGCTCGAACAATTGGAACCCTTGATCCCGCAGCCTCCGGAGTCGCACCCCTGATGGCCAAAAAGAAGCCGCCGCCCGAAACCAAAGTCGAATTCACTCGCCACAAAGACAAGCGGAAAAACATCCCCACCGAAGAGTTGCGCGACTTCATCGCCGACGATGAAGCAGCCCCCAGGACGATGCTCTACCCCCGCGATCCCTCGCTCGACCCCCAACTCGTCTGGAAAGGCAAAGACGACCAAGACCGCCAAGACCTGGCAGTTCCAATCGTGCCAGTCTACATCCAGGAAAAGATCCACCCCCAGGCGATCATCGATGACCTGCTCGCCCAGCGAAAAAAAGGCAAGCCCGAAGAGCAACTGACCCTCTTCGCCGATTTCAACGGCATCGACGATTTCGACAAGAAGATCGACTTCTACCACCACGACCAGCACTGGTCGAACCGGATGATCCTGGGTGATTCACTGTTGGTCAGGGATACCAGAGGGATACCAGACACCCAGGATTCCACAGGATTCCACACAGATTCCAGACACCCATGCTTCTGTCATGGTTCTCCGCACCCATTCATTTCCCCTCGCATGTTCAGGGGATACCAGACACCCAGGATTCCACAGGATTCCACAGGATTCCAGACACCCAGACACCCAGACACCCAGATTCCAGACACCCATGCTTCTGTCATGGTTCTCCGCACCCATTCATTCCCCCTCGCACGTTCAGCGCAAAACCACGGCCTCTGGTCATTTCAAACGCGCCGACGGCAAGTACCCGTTGCTTGGCAAAAGGTGGGTGTCTTACATCCTGCGACGACCCCGAACTGTCGCGCAAGACGCTCAAGTTCGCCGATCTCTGTACCGTCGATCTCCATGTGCGCCCGCGCCTCGAGCGTGCCCTCCTCGACGTCCGTGCCGAAGGAAGCAAGGACCATCCGCAGGCACGCCAGGGCGCAGGTATTCTTCTTCTCCTGGCGGTAGTGCGGAAGTCCGGTACTCATGCGATCGGCAACGGACTTCCGGAGTCAGCCGTGATCCGCTGCACTCGCCGCCGCATCAATTCGACGTCCGTCAACTCCGTGAACCGCTCACCGTCGTACAGGAGGTCGCCCAGATATCCCTCATGCCCAGACGGAGCACGGAGATGCACGGCAATGATCCAGCGGCGTGAGCCACCCTCGCCCTTCCCCTCTCGGATATCGGCGACGTTCCAGAACATCGGGCGCTTCGCCTCGAACAGCAAGTAAATCTGCGCATTCTTGAGGATCTGCTCGTGTTCCTCATCAAGCTCACGTGACTTCTGCCGTCGCGTCGCCTGGGGAAGTGAAACCGGGACGCGGACAGTTTTGCATTCACTGATCGCGTCCCGGTCTCCGCCTCGTCCCGGCACCCGCCTCGCTCGGCCTCTCAGAAAGAACTGCGAAGTCATTCTATGCTGATATTTTTAATATCGCGTGCTCCGTGCAAAATCCTCAGCACCTCGATCGTGTCCTCGATCGGCCGATAATACACTACGTACGGCGACACGACGAAGCAGCGCAGGCCCACTCGGAGATCGTCGCGGTTTTGGCCCATGCCAGGGAAGCGAACATGCATGCGGCTCTCCAGAACGGCATCAACCATGCGGTCGGCGGCGTCTGGGTTATCCGCCGCGATGTATTCCCATAGCTCGTCTAGGTCGGCCTCCGCTTGCTCGGTGAGCCTCGGCTCATTCATACCGAGTCCGATCTGTCTTTGGCCGCCAGGCGTTTCCGCCCGCGTGCCTTGACGCGGGCTGTGACTTCCTCGTTGAAAGGCTGCACCTGCCCACGTTCGGCTTGGTCAATGCCTATGGCGATGTCTCGGCGAAGCTCGGCCACCCTGCTTTGGTGCAACTCATCCCGTTCCCTCATCAGCCTGAGCCCATCGCGGATGACCTCGCTGGCGGACTGGTACAAGCCGCTCTCAACCTTCTCCGTGACGTAGCTCTCAAACTCTTTGGTCAGTGAAACGTTCATGCCGGCACCCTCCTTTCGGTTCCGCTCAACGATATCACAGAATACCGGAAAATGCTACATTCTGTTATAAGGGATGTGAGACACCCACCTTTTGCCGAGCGTCAGGCACTTGCAGTCGGCGGGAGACTCACGGCTAGCCATGGTCTAGGCCTCTCGCAGGTTTGGAGCAGACGACGCAGCGCCCTCCCAGGGGAACCCAGACACCCACCCTTCGGGAACCCAGACACCCACCCTTCTTGTCACGCCCTCCGCATCCAGGAACCCAGACACCCACCCTTCTTGTCACGCCCTCCGCATCCATGCGTTCGCGGCCCACACGTTCGGCGAAGAACCACGGCACGGCCGCCCGTCATTTCGACAAGAAGAAAGCGCGTGTCAGACGCTGCGCAGAAGGTGGGTGTCTTTGCGTCAGGAAAAGCTCGAGAAAGGAGGAAGTGCCTCGAAACACAGAAACCTTTCATCGCGACCCTGCGGGTTAACGAATCCCGCCCGGCAGAGCCTGGCCGGCAGCCGGAAGCAAGTCTTGCGTGGGGAGGGGTGACCCTCACTGCGAAGCGTAGACAGCGAGTCTCCATGCCATGCTATCGAGCCCCGAAATACTCATCGTGGGAGCCTCCGTTGTAGACACAAGCGGGGGCCGTGTCGACACGCCGCAATGGCCTGGCGTGTTCGGTCCTGCCGGGGTCCAAGAACATGGCGCAGGGACGCGAGGGTTGCTCGGGAACCTGAGAGCCCCATCCGTCTCCACTGACATTTCCGGCTCGGGAACCGGAATACCAACTCCCCGGCCCACGACCCCGCGTCGGGTCGCTGGGAGCGAACAAGACGCAAGGGTGGTATCGCCAAACGAAGGCAACGAAGTGCGGCGAAATGGGCGGACGGGAGTCGGAGTGCTCCGTAGTAGCAGTGAAGCGGGGGAATGGGCCCTCCCAGACCCTGTGGAGCGAAGGGGGTACCGTGTCGCGGACTGGAAGCCGGAACCACGCCGAGGGCATTGGACCTCAGAGCGCGTCACCGCGAGGCGACCAGATCGTGTGAGGGACAGCGACGCCGCGACATGACGAGCCGGATGCCTTAATTGGGCACGTCCGGATCAGTGGGAGCCCTGGCGGAGCGATCCGCCAGGGCGACCCGGCAACATACCTGACCCCGGTTTGGAACAGATCAGGATCATTCATCGATTGCTCGACCCACTCCCAACAGTGATGAAGCCCTTCACGGAAAAAGTCCCACTCCGCGCCAAGCAGCGCTCGTTCACCACTCGGTGTCCACCACATCGCAACCGCTCCCTCGGACAGATGAGCGCCCCAACTCATGTAGTCAGCGTTCTCGCCGCAACATGATACCCTCCGAGTTAGTAGGCGCGTACGGAATTGGTGCCTTTCCGGGCGGAAGCCCCGCAATCCCTTCCGCTAGCCAAGGCGGCAAGATCCGCTCTCACGGTGCGCGTGTAGCGATGCTCAACACCCACCGTCCTGACGAATACCTCGAGCGATTTCTCGAATAGAATTTTCGCCAGTTCCAACCTATCCCGGCAAAGATGCAAGCGAGCCAAGTCATGGTATAGAAACGCCAATTCGTGTCGGCCAATGCGAAAGTCGCGTTTGCACAAGCAAATTAGTTCATTGTAGAGAAACTCGGCCTTGCCGTAGTCTCCGCGGTCTTCGACCGCTTCCGCTTCTTCGAGGCGGACTACGAACCTCGCCTCAGCGAGTTTCATTCGATCAGAGCGATTCTTCTTCCTCCTATTCTTCTTCTTCTTCTTCTTCTTGCCGTTCCGTTGACTTGTCAATCGGGTTGCGATCGTCTGATCTGAAATCGCAAGCCGCTTTGATATCTTGGTTTTTCTGGCTTTATTCGCGTTGGCCTCGACGATCGCATAGATTCCGTTGACTTCAGCGTATGAGAGGTTCATCCCCGAACGGCGTCGACTGCAGAATCTCGGCAATAGTTCAGAGCGACGAGCACTCATGGCAACCTCCCCATCCCGATTCTAGTTCGGTTTCCAGGCCGAGAATGAATTTGTTGGACCGAGACAACACGATGCCAGTTGGGACGCCCAGGTCCCGGCGACAGCTTCCGGCGACACGACATGCAACTCAGTTGGGGCGGGTCGTTCTCCAGCGGAGAAGAGCTGACCGGAACCGAGTCGCCCATTTCGGCGCACCATGCGGAGAAAGGCTCGATTCCAAGCCCAATCAACGCACCCTCAGCGCACTCCGCCAACTGCCCCGAGATGGGTTAGCGCGCTGCGAGTACCGGGATTCACTGGCCAGTCGATTGCGCTACCGAAGCCTCCGGCGCCAGGTCACGCCCAACGAATCGACACGCCAGTCCACACACACAGCCGTGAGCCGCGCCATCGGTGATTCAGAGGCGGCCCCGCCGGTCAAATCGATACGGGTGACATGACGGGAATCCAACACCGATCAATCGCCATACCGACCCGCCCCAAAAAACCTCCACCTTACCACCCCATTGTCCCCCATCCCGTCCGCTGGTAAGCTGCCGAAATCATGGTCCCCCATCTCCCAATCCGGGATCACAGCCATGATCGACTCCGAACGATTCAAGCTCCTTTACGGCCCGTACCTGCCCCCAAAATGCAGGATCGGTGACAAGCTGCTCTGCGAATACCGAGACCACGAGGTCACGGTCCGCGGCATGACAGATGGTCGTATCCAATTGTTTTTCTTCTGAGACACCGATCCGCCCTTCCCTGATACCAAGCCTGCGAGATGAAACCAGGCGCCTGGCGGTTTCAGGCGCGTCTGCCAGGAACTACCAACGTCTTGTCCCGGGTGAAAACAAGCTACGGCCCTGTTTCCGGCGCCCGTTTCTCAAAACCAGCCTTTCGCCTTCCGATACACATCCACCGGCTCGCCTCGTCCACTCATTTGAGGAAGGACGCTAGCTTTGCTATGATTGGACATGCGCGACGCTTTTCGTATGAGAAGGGGCAACGCGATGAAAGTCGCTGAAATAGTACGGATTGACGGCTGCCAGCTCGTGAAATTGCCGGAGGGGTTTCACCTGGAAGGAGACACCGTCTCCATTCGACGGCAGGGTGAGTCTCTTGTCCTGCAACCGATCAAGCCCGCGACATGGCCGCTCGGGTTCTTTGATCGCATTCGCATCGACGATCCGGCCTTCGCGCGTCCAACCCAAGGGCGAGTTCCGCCGGCTCCGATCCTGGGGTGATCGTTGCCAATACGCTATCTGCTCGACACGAACACATGCATTGCCGCGATGCGACATCACACCCTGGTGCTGCAACACATGGCTGCGGTCCCGCCGGCAGACTGCGCGATTTCCAGCATTACAAGTTACGAGCTATTCACTGGGGTCGAAAAGTGCGACGACCCGGCGAAGGAGCTGGCCAAGGTTGATCTGCTGCTGGCCACGATTAGCGAGCTCGTTTTTGACGGAGAGGCCGCGAGGGAAGCCGCGCGCATTCGCGCTCTTTTGGAGTCCCAGGGCTGTATGATCGGTGCGTACGACGTGCTCTTGGCCGGTCATGCCCGCTCTGCCAGTCTTATACTCGTCACCGCCAATACCGCAGAGTTCAGCCGGGTGCCGGACTTGAACCTGGAAAACTGGCACCTGACTGCCAAATGAACTCGAGCAGGATAAATCCACTGATCTCGGGACAGTCGGACTCCGCAGTCTCAGCAACATACGGGGATCGGGGCGACTCCACACTTCTGCGCCGTGCAACTTGCGGCGGTCGCTGCCTGGCGGTGGACGCAACGGCAGAAAACGCAGTGATCCGAGAAAGCGGCGGCGGCGATCGTCTTCCCGCCTACCCGAAACCCGGGGGGATGTGAGACACCCACCTTTGGGATGTGAGACACCCACCTTTTGCCGAGCGTCAGGGATGTGAGACACCCACCTTTTGCCGAGCGTCAGGCACTTGCAGTCGGCGGGAGACTCACGGCTAGCCATGGTCTAGGCCTCTCGCAGGTTTGGAGCAGACGACGCAGCGCCCTCCCAGGGCTTCGTATGCCTGACGGAAGAGGCCAGTGGTCTTCCGGATGACCCGAACTTGGCGAGGGTCATGGTATGTGACAAAACTGGTAATGACCCGCGTGGGGATGACGGTGTGGATGATGGTGTCGCGAATGGAGTGCTGCGCCCGTTGGCGGGGACGCAATTAAAAGATAGCACGGTCGATGTAGACGATAGGCAGCTTCCCGTCCTCCAGCAGGTGCCGAAGCTGCGCCACTGTCGCCTCCTGGATGTCTGCGACGACCCCGAACTGCCGCGCAAGACGCTCAAGTTCGCCGATCTCTGTACCGTCGATCTCCATGTGCGCCCGGGCCTCGAGCGTGCCCTCCTCGACGTCCGTGCCGAAGGAAGCAAGGACCATCCGCAGGCACGCCAGGGCGCAGGTATTCTTCTTCTCCTGGCGGTAGTGCGGAAGTCCGGTACTCATGCGATCGGCAACGGACTTCCGGGGTCAGCCGTGATCTGCTGCACTCGCCGCCGCATCAATTCGACGTCCGTCAACTCCGAGAACCGCTCGCCATCGTACAGGAGGTCGCCCAGATATCCCTCATGCCCAGACGGAGCACGGAGATGCACGGCAATGATCCAGCGGCGTGAGCCACCCTCGCCCTTCCCCTCTCGGATATCGGCGACGTTCCAGAACATCGGGCGCTTCGCCTCGAACAGCAAGTAAATCTGCGCCTTCTTGAGGATCTGCTCGTGTTCCTCATCAAGCTCACGTGACTTCTGCCGTCGCGTCGCCTGGGCGGCCTCTGTCCGCGTCTGTTCACGGTCCTTGCTGACCATGGGCGATCTTCCTATCCACTCGTCTCCAAACAACTTAGGGCAATAGGCACCCGTTGAACGTCATTTCCAGTGCCGCACAATCGACCACTCTGTCACCTCTCCAATTGATTCTAACTCGTTGGCATTAAGAGGTTTAAGTCAAGCGTTTTTCCCACCAATTCTGATACAAACGCCCTTGATACGATTCATTGATACGATCTGGGGCGGTCAATAGGAAATCTAGAATACCGGCTGTGCGGCAGATTTGCTACTAGGCCACCTTCAAGAAGTTTGGCCTGGCAAGCCCGTCATTACCTACCAACCCCTTGCCGCCCGCACGCTTGCGCGTTTGAATCAACTCAATGGCCGCGCCCTCGTCTTCGACGGGGGCGTGTGTGCTATGCCGGATGTTTTGGTAGCTCGCATAATCCGATGAGGGACAAGCTAGTGTCGAAAGCGAAGGCCAAGGACGCACCTGCTGATTCTTCATTCCCTCAGTGGCTCACGGGCCGCCTTCGATTTGGTCTTGCGGACGATTGTGTTATTGTGTTTATACCGAGTCACGCACGCGACAAGTCGAAACTCAAGGATCAGGCTGAATGGGCCTCGCAAGCCCTCGACTTAATGGGAAAGCTGTATGGTGGGGCGACCGGCTTTACCGAATTATGTGGTATCTGGCGTGATGACGAGAACGATGGCCAACTGCTGACTGACAAGCCAATCATGATCCAAAGTCTTGCCAAGCGAGAAGACGTTGAAGATCCGGTGAAGATAGGCGAGTTGGCGAACTTCCTGAAACGAATGGGAAAAAAAACGAAGCAAGGTGCTGTAGCGGTCGTCTTTAATAACGCCATTCACTTTATCTCGAACTACGACTGACATGAACGATTTAGATCAGCTGACGATAAGTCGAATTCTGGGCAGCACTGTCCGGCCGATCTCCCGCCCGGCGTTCGGAGGCTTTTCGGCCGTGGGCGCTGTTGGACAGATGCTTGCCAATCGCCCTATCGAGATGCCGCCCTTGCGTCCGGACAGCTCGCGAGACTCTATTATCGTCAAAGCTTTTGGAGAAATTCACGACGGGTATTCCGTTGATCGTACCTTGGCAGACCCGCAGTTGGCAGCTCGGTTCGTTAAACGATGCCGGCAACTCGGCATTGACGCTCCCCACGCCGCAGTTTGTCGTCGGCTTCTTTCGCTGAGGAAAGCGGGTGGATTCCCGGTCAAAACGACCAGAGAAGACAAGCGGAACCTACACCCCTTCCTAATTCCTGCCGAGATTGCGTTCGCCAAGTTGACGTACCGCTATGACGCGAGCTACGACGACCTTTTGGCCGATCCCGATGTCGGCAAAGCCTTCGACGAGAACGTCGCCAAGGTCGGGCGATCAGGAGATGCTGTCGATTTTCGGTTGGCGGCACTTCACCTACGGAAGAACGTTCGGTCGCGACGCAAGGCCGATGCGGAGGAATTGGCTCACCTTGACATCTCGAAGGTTGAAGCCCATTGGCACACGCCCGGACACTTGTCGAATATCCGACTGGATACAGTGCCTTCCTCCGAGGGCGTCTTTTCGTTACGGGAGCCAGGCCGCTATCTATTCCTGAGCCAGTCCGAGAACCTACGTTTCGGGGTCGGCATATTTCAGGATAAAGACGTTTTGGCCGCAGTGGGAAACCACTTCTGGTCTCCTTCCCCGGACAAGATCACGGTTGATTTTGTGAGACCAGAAGACATTTGTGGCGTGAGCCTTCGTTTATTTGAGTTCAAGGCAATTGAGACGTATCAGCCAATCTTCAACATGCTGCCGAAGGCCGCGTAGGACGCCCATACACGCTCAAGGTGCCAAGCATGGCCAGTGCATCGAATCGTATTTCGCCGCCGCTCAAATGGCATGGTGGCAAACACTATCTTGCCGAGAAGATCGTTGCGAAGATGCCGGCACGATGCAAGCACTCGAATGATCCTGACACAAACGATCCAGGGTGGTTGCACTACTGCGAGCCCTACTTCGGGGGCGGGTCGGTATTGCTGGTTAATGATCCGACCGGCATCAGCGAAGCAGTAAACGACATTGACGGACGGCTTACCAACTTCTGGCGTGTACTCCAGGGGGAAGATTCATTCTCGCGCTTTGCCCGAGTGCTTTCGGCAATCCCGTTTTCCGAAGCCGAATGGCGACTCGCGTCCGAATCAAATGGAGCTGATCCGGTTGATGACGCCGTGCGGTTTTTCGTGCATTGCCGACAATCCCTCGCTGGCCGAATGGACGGCTTCGCACCGTTGAGTCGCATGCGAACACGACGCGGAATGAATGAACAGGCTAGCGCGTGGCTGAACGCTGTAGCCGGACTCGCTGACGTACATTCGCGATTGCAGAGGGTGTCAATTCTTAGCCGCGATGCACTTGACGTAATCCGTCAGCAAGATGGCAGCCGAACGCTGTTTTACCTAGATCCGCCCTATCTCAGCGAAACTCGAACGTCGGATGACGTGTACTCGTTTGAGATGTGCGCCGAGCAGCACGAAACTCTCTTAGAAACAATCCTCGAGTGCAAGGGCCGCGTCATGTTATCGGGATACCGGTCAGAAGTGTATGACAGGCGGCTTCGAGACTGGACGCAGCATGAATTCACCCTGCCGAATCAGGCGGCAGGCGGAAAGCAAAAGCGCCGAATGGTCGAAGTCGTCTGGTGCAACTTCTAGTGTGCCTTGCGGGCGTTCATTAGTCGCCGAAGGATGACGTGATCCGGCACCGGTGCTCCAACCTCGGACCGAACCCGCTCGCAATACGCCTTCGCTTCATCAGGGTGACAAACAAGGTCGTCAACGGTCCAGCCAGGGTGCATGGATGCGTGCCGTTCTTCGAGAAGCTCGATGAACCTCTTCGGGTCCAAGCTGCACCCAGCGTTCGTCAACTCGACTTCGAGTTTTCTGGCCATGCGCGTGCTCCTAGGTGTTAGGTCGTCGATTGAAATCTGCATCGCTTCGGCAATGGGCTCGAACTCGCCTCCGGCTCGGTTGGCGCTGCTCGAAGACTTCGAGACCGCCGTCATGCCGACTCAACCGTACGCAGTAGCTACATCCATGCCGATCGACTCAGATAGCTATGTGGCTTATCAACAATCATCGAGCGGAGGTTCCCACAAATCGCAGCCGGTAAGCGTTGCGAATTCCTGTTCACCATGAAATACAACCCGCACGATGTTGGTTGCTGGAATTTGGTCGCACGTATTGTCCTCATGCTCGCATCCTTCGCCAGTATCGAAGCCGTGGCTGAGCAAGTACCGGCGAATGACCTTATCGCCTAGAGAGGTGTAGGGGCGGAATGATGAGATCGGTACGTTGGCTTCAATTAAACACGGCCGACCGATAATTCGCAGTGCTTTGCCGGTACTTAGATCGTGTTGGTGGGAGCCGTAAAGGGCTTCGCCGCCCCAGTAACGAAAGAAGCGTTCGATTCCCGACTGACCTGCGATCCTTGGATCGAAGAAGCAAAACCAGATCATTCCCTTGCGATTATCCTCGTTGGCCTGATTTTTCTCGATCAGTTGTTCGGCAATCTCGTTCTTGATCATGCCAGCAGCTTGCACCCGCCGAATACGCTCGCGGAGAACTTGTAGGTTTGGTGGTTGCATTCCGTGTGATGTGATGTGTTTCACCTCATGTTCGGTGAGCCGAGTGCAGTGCCACCCCTGAAGAGTTGTGGACTGCAACAACTCATTAACTTTCAGCCAGGCACGCTCTCGTGCTTGAAAGTGCGGATTCGATGGCATCATGGCCATCAGCACGTGCCCATTCTTAGGGTCCAAATATGCGTGCATAGTCTCGCGGTCGTGGCGTGCATGTGCCAACAGCATTTCGTGCTGCGATGTAAGAAACTCTTGCAATGCTGCGGGCCATGTTTCAATCTTAGCAATGATCATTATAGCACTCTATCACAATACACGCATTGTATCATTCAGATGGGTCGTGCTTTTTGAATGCCTCATTTCCGAAGAGCCTAACGTCTTGAATCATCGCCTCGAAGCTTCCTGAATTTGCTGTTCGGTCGGCATCTTTGAATGTAGACGTGTCTATAGCCTGTTGCTGTTTAGCTGACAATGTCGCATTGAGTGCGGTCATGCGGTTAGCTTTGTCACACATATAAGTTAGCATGCCGCCAGGAAGGACGATGTGTTTACCTTTGCCAAAATGTCCACCTGCGGGATCAAGCTTGGTGCCTACCCATTCCCCAGGTTTGGCGGAATAAAGGATGCCAATGATAAGTGCGAAGGGTAGCTTGGTGAAAACGATAATTTGCTCGCTTGAGGTCACAACATCAATGGCGACAGAGCGAGCAATGTAGCGATTGATGTTTGTAGGTAAGGAAGGAACCGTGTGCGAATCTAGGAAACCAAGCGGAATAAGGTGCTGCTCAAACGGGGTTATGGGTTGCTGGTTGTCCAGTAGAAAGCGCCGCCACGTTTCTGCGGCATCGTCGAGTCGAGATAAATGTTGAGGTGGCACGTGTGTTAATGGTGCGAGGGATGGCATAAACGTTAATGAACGCCAGGAAAGTGATACCGCGAATTGTGTGAGCCAAGGGCCATAATCGAAGGGATTAAACCCGCCTCCACTGGTAAGTGGCATGAAAACATTTTCAGAGAACTGCCGCTCCCAGGAGCTAAGTCGCTGCTCGCAGTCCCCGCAAAGCAACGGGATTTTGACGCCGTCCTGTTTGCGGCGTTGCATCTCTTCCGCGAATCGGAGATAGCCGGTAGCAGAAGTCTTTTTCAGCCATTTGAACACGAAGCTAGGGATGATATGACTTTCCCTCAAGTCGTCGGACACTCTGCACAAGCGGCACTGAGGTTTCTCGGTAGTGGGTGGCAATTCTGGCGTACTCATATCATCCCCAAATGGCTGCATGGGAGCGAGCTGTTACTGGTCGCGTGTCCATTCAGTATTTTAGCACATAAGCCGGACTTTGGCTAAGCCGGTCGCGGCTGCGGATGTAGGTGAGGGTGGTCCTGGGGTCGGCGTGCCCCGCGAATTCCTGCAAGTCGATGATATCCGATCCCCGCTCCCTGGCCGTAGTCAGAGCGGTGACGCGGAGCGAATGCACGGTGACGTTGGGATCGAGGCCGAGGGCGTCGACGTAGCGGCCGATCAGCTTTTCGACCGCCCTGATGGTCATCGGCTCGCGGCGGAAGCCGTCGCGGCCCTACCCAGCTTGCCTATAAGCGTGACGACAGCCGCCGCGTCGATCATCCGGGTGCAGTAGGCAACGAGGTCGCCGTGACCAAGCGTATGTCGTTTGAGCAGATGTTCGTCCTCTACAGCCAGGTTGCCGAGAAATTCACGGTGTCGGTGCGGCACTTGACACAGCTTTTCGGTTGGGACATGAATCGGCTGGCGGCTATCGTGGTGGATTTCAAAAAGGCGGTGAGCGGGATCATCGCACCATTGCGGCTCTAGGAGGCAATGCCTGTGGAATTCAGCAGCCGGAGAAAGGCTCAAGCGAATGAACTTATTGCAGATCGAGGTCAAGCCCGTCGTTTTTGGCCAGTTTGATGGCACCTCATTTGAGCGGCTTGCGTTTGCATACCTCCTTAGATCCATCCCCAATCATCAACGCATCGACTGGTATGGTCAGCTTGGCGGTGATCGAGGCCGCGACATATGGGTTGTAACAGCGGCCGGGGAGAACTTGTGCTATCAATGTGCCAACCACCAAAGGCTCAATTTCGACAAGGCTGAGCAGGACATCAGCAAGGTTTTGTCGGGACCGGACGGCATACCACATGCCTTCATTGTCATCGTGGGCGGCAAAGTCTCGGCAAAGATGAAGGACAGGGTGGAAACGCACATTCGTGGACGTGGCGTTGTCGATGTTCAGGTCTGGAGCGGCATCGAGTTCGAGGAGCGGGTTCGACGCGACGCACCGGACTTGCTTGAGCGATTCTGCAACGGAATCGCTTTCCCCGAAACCGTTCAGGCTCTTAAGGCGTTTGCAATCGACGGTGAGAAGGCAACTGACACTGAGATGCTGACACGACTGGCCGAATGCTTTGACCGTCCGGCGTTTACGACGCCGTTCAGGGGTGAAAGCAACTTGCCCGACTTCAAGCAGGCGATCACCGATACCATCGAGGCCGTGAACACGGGCATCCGCCGCTTGAGGGACGGCACTGAGATTGACCGGGGACCGTCACGCCATCGCCTGAAGAACCCCGAAGTCAGGACTAAGTTAGGTGCCGTCGTCGGAAAGCTCATTGAACTTCGTGCTGCGTATGATCGCTTGATTCGCACGGGGGAAATCCGTCTGTGCGGTTGCGGCCAAGCAGATTGCCCGGTGCACATGATTGATGATAACGCGACCACACTTATGGATGATCTGCGTACCGCAATCCTCGTCGCCTTTCGGGACGTTTACCCCGCACTTGCTGTCCCATTCCCGTTCCGTTTCTAAGGGGATGTGAGACACCCACCTTTTGCCGAGCGTCAGGGATGTGAGACACCCACCTTTTGCCGAGCGTCAGGCACTTGCAGTCGGCGGGAGACTCACGGCTAGCCATGGTCTAGGCCTCTCGCAGGTTTGGAGCAGACGACGCAGCGCCCTCCCAGGGCTTCGTATGCCTGACGGAAGAGGCCAGTGGTCTTCCGGATGACCCGAACTTGGCGAGGGTCATGGTATGTGACAAAACTGGTAATGACCCGCGTGGGGATGACGGTGTGGATGATGGTGTCGCGAATGGAGTGCTGCGCCCGTTGGCGGGGACGCAATTAAAAGATAGCACGGTCGATGTAGACGATAGGCAGCTTCCCGTCCTCCAGCAGGTGCCGAAGCTGCGCCACTGTCGCCTCCTGGATGTCTGCGACGACCCCGAACTGCCGCGCAAGACGCTCAAGTTCGCCGATCTCTGTACCGTCGATCTCCATGTGCGCCCGGGCCTCGAGCGTGCCCTCCTCGACGTCCGTGCCGAAGGAAGCAAGGACCATCCGCAGGCACGCCAGGGCGCAGGTATTCTTCTTCTCCTGGCGGTAGTGCGGAAGTCCGGTACTCATGCGATCGGCAACGGACTTCCGGGGTCAGCCGTGATCTGCTGCACTCGCCGCCGCATCAATTCGACGTCCGTCAACTCCGAGAACCGCTCGCCATCGTACAGGAGGTCGCCCAGATATCCCTCATGCCCAGACGGAGCACGGAGATGCACGGCAATGATCCAGCGGCGTGAGCCACCCTCGCCCTTCCCCTCTCGGATATCGGCGACGTTCCAGAACATCGGGCGCTTCGCCTCGAACAGCAAGTAAATCTGCGCCTTCTTGAGGATCTGCTCGTGTTCCTCATCAAGCTCACGTGACTTCTGCCGTCGCGTCGCCTGGGCGGCCTCTGTCCGCGTCTGTTCACGGTCCTTGCTGACCATGGGCGATCTTCCTATCCACTCGTCTCCAAACAACTTAGGGCAATAGGCACCCGTTGAACGTCATTTCCAGTGCCGCACAATCGACCACTCTGTCACCTCTCCGAGTATCTCTAACTGATTAATATGCTTGGCTTTACATCAAGTTCGTTCCGATGGATTCTTGCTACTGATAGCTTTGCTACGGATTCTTGTTACGATCCGGGGAGCGAAGCGGGGAACTCCGGAGGGCGCATGTGCGGCACGCGTGATACGAACGGCGTTTGCCGCCTGCGTGAGATCGTACCTGGGGTGCGGCACCTCTGGCAAGCAATTGCAGGCTACCTAGGAACGGGGAAAGGATGCGATCAACCGGCAGAAGATGGACAGCCTGGTCGTCGCCCGGCTGCTCGGTCATTCCGACGCCATAGCCGAGGCAATGAAACGGACCAGAGACAAACTGATCTAGCTCAGCCGGACGTTTCCGCCCATCAGATCCGCCAGTTGGCGAGCGTTAGTGGGTAGCCGAGCTGTTGTATACGCTGGAAATGGGCAGTGTTGCCGGTGACAAGTTCGAGCTCATGCTCGATGGCGATGGCTGCGATCATCGGATCGGCTGTGCCGATAGGCTGGCCGGTACGCTCCAAATCGCCAGCGATTTCACCTGCCAGCCTTCCGGCGGCCAAGTCGAACAAAAGGATTTCCTCTCCGCTGATGTCGGCCATGAATTTCTGAACGCGATCCGGCCTTTGCACTCGTTGCAGGCCGGAGACGATTTCCATTACGGTAATCGTTGAAAGCGTGTGGTGATGGCCAAATGCCCGGCGGTAGGTAGTGGCGTTGCGAGCGATAGCCGGATTGTTCCCCTTGAAAATCTCCGACAAAACGTCGGTGTCAAGCAGCCCCCTATTCACTCGGCGACAACCGCCATGGTCTGCTCCTCGCGGTTCTTCATCGCGTGCTCAACGATTTCATCCAGCAAATCGGCATCGTCACGCCAGGCACCAAGCAACGGGTCAGGCGATGTGTCGGCTGCGACGGGCTTTGGCTCTAGACGACCTTGGGTCATCTCGCGAAGCAGCAGACGCGCAGCCTCGGCCATCGCGGCGTCGACGGAAGCGAACCGCCCGTTATGCACTGCCGCTAGAATAGAGCTTTCCAGGTCGTGGGGCAGATGGATCATCATGCGTAAATGTCTCCTTCAGGTCTCACGCTATCATGCTTGCCCCGTTTTGCCAAGCGGTTTCGGCGGGTTAGGAGCACTTGGGCAACGGGGGGCATTTCCCTCCGGATCTGCTGGTAACCCCCCTCCCCTGTCAGATCAGCGATGAGCCGCGTTTTTCGGATTTCCAAACGGCCGGATGTCGGGGATGTTGTCGATTTGCTCGAGGCTCTCGCGGTGTTTGCCAGGGCACACGGTGAAGGACGGTACAAAGTTGACGAGCATTTCGCCGAACCGTTCGAGGGGACAAAAGTGACCGCGAGGGCGTGGGGCAAAGTATTGCATCATCGCGACGGTGCGGTGGTGCTTGATCCGATTTTCTGAAATCCTCATTAGAAGCCCGTACACGCTTGGAAGGGGTTCTTGGCCTGTGGAGTAGCGGCGAGGTCAGTTCAGTCCTCTAGATGGCCTCTTTAATCTGTACTGAGTTGTGATGATGCCGATGGTTTGGCTCGACGTCATTCCTGAATGCATTCTTTCTTCCTTTCCCTCCCCCGCTCTTGAACGATGAAGTTCTTCGGCCGGTCGGTCAATTGAAATCGATGGAGTTATCCACAAGCCGAGGACGTTAAGTAAGTTAAATAATATGTTTAAGTTAAACAGTTAGCTGGTCCATATCCCATTGTCTTCAGTGACGAAATCTGGCGTTTCGTGCGCCTGATAGGCCGAGTCTTTGCGCCTAATAGGCCGTGCGGTGATACGCCTAATAGGCCGAATGCCGTGCGCCTAATAGGCCGTGCTAATCCACAGCTTGAGGATGTAAGAATCGATCGCCAACATTTCCGATTCTGGACTGAAAAACTGCGCCTGATAGGCCGTGCCGGCATCGGAATGGAATGCCAGGGCGTTTCATGACGGTCTGGCGACGTTTTTGCCCCTCGGCATTCTGGTCATAACCGAACTTCTATGATGTAATTTACGCCTAATAGGCCGTGTCCTGGAGTCCAAAACCGTGCGTGTTTACGCCCAATAGGCCGTGCCTTCACTCGGCCATCACATTGAGCTTTAACGCTTTCGATGTAATCCCGCGAGCAACCCGGCGGCGAGGATGGCGAGGAGTCTCGTACCTCGGGTCATCGAGAGTCGAGCTGATCGCGCTTCAGGAAGTGGATCATTTCATCCCCCTCCTCGTTCTTGTGGATGTCCGACGTGTATTCGGGTAGCGAGTCAATTTCGACGACCTTGCGGACGTCGAGGGCGAAGTCGGAAAACCGGGCCGTCGATCCGGATTTTTCGTAGAGCTGACGCATGGTGAACTGCCAGCCTGTCTCCTGCTGTCCGGCGTGCTTGCGGGCGACGCGATACAGCCAGCGCTCGATACCCCCCGTCAGCAGGAAATAGTCTTCATGGATGGTCAGGACGCCTCCTTTCATCGCGATTCCCTGGAAGAGCCAGTCGGGGAGCGTGAGTGTCATTCCCGTGGTCTCGCCGGTTTTCTCGTCGGTGACCTCGGTCCAGCTTTCCAGCCAATGGAAGGATGCGGCCTTCTTCTTTCCCTGGGCGCGGATGTTCGTGCGTACGGCGGTATGGGTCAGCCGGTCGAGCGCCGCGCGGAGCCGCATGTAGTGCTCACCGCCCGTCGGACGTCGGATGGATTTGAGGAGATTGTGAGGATAGAAATGGATGGTGCGGCTCGGGGTCAGGCCGCGATCGAGGGCTTCGGTGACCTGGGTGGATGCCCAGATCAAGATGTCCGCGTCCCAAATGGTTGCGATGCCGAACTTGGGGTTGGCGCTGACTTCAACCCAGACATCGCCGACATTGTACTCGATCGGCGCGAAGCGCGGTTTCTTGGCCAGGCTGAAAAACGGCCGCTCCATCGTATCGCGCTGATCGCGGATTGGGATGTCCGCGAAATTCGCGGCGAAAAGGTCGGGTTGGTAGTCACCCTTGGGTGGAAGCCGTCTCGTCATACGTCATCGTACCGTTCATTTTGCGTTGCAGTCGGGCCGCAGGCGGCACGGTAGCACCCCCTCCCCTCTTCTGTCAAAAGCTGGATTACGTCAGGTATCCGTGTTTTCGCAACCAAGGCTCGACCGCCTCTTCCAGTATGTCTGTCAGCGTATTTGGCTGGATTTTCTTCAATTGCCGTTCGAGAGATGCTGTTTTCAGCGCCTCAGCAAAATCGCCTCTCATCCGCGTGCTCAGCGGTACCCGTGCAGGTGCACTCGCGGTGGGTGACTTCTCGTTGGTTGCCGGGTTGGCGGATGATTCGGGTTTCGCTTCTAAATTCTGACCGTAGACGAATTCCTTTTCCTTCTTCGGATCGATCGGTAGAACCGGTGGTTTCAAACCTGCGGTGAGTGTGCGGCGTTCTGACATGCGATCCTCCTCGTTACGCTGATGCGGCTTTTTTCGTCTTCCTGCGGCACGCCTCGGGCAGGATTTCGCGGAAGAGCTGGTTGATCTCCTTGGTGGCCTCGTAAGCGCGCGATCCCAGTTTCCAGACGACAGCGCCCTGCCCAGGCGCGTCGGCATAGATCTGCCGGAGGATCATCGCATTGGACGCAAGCGGCAGATCGAGCGCCACCGCCGCATCCTTCATGTCCTGAGTGAGACGATAGTTCTTGCCGACCATGCTGAGCACGATGACGGCCTTCGGTACACCGCCCCTAATATCCTGGGCTTGCCGGAGCACCTCCGTTGCCTTCGCCAGAGCACGGACTTCGAGCATGCTGGCTTTGCAAGGAACGATGCCTAGGTCGGCGCGCAACAATAACGCCCGGCTGGTCTCGGTGAGGCTGCCGGGACCGTCGGCGACAACGAAATCGGCGTCCTGGTCGAGCAATGGCAACTCGTTAAGGATGACGTCGGGGTTAGCTAACGGCACGGCTTTGATCTCCGGGACTGCCTCCCGTATCCATTCCGATGAAGAGTGCTGGGTATCGCAGTCGGCCAGGGTCACCTTGTGCCCCTGCTCGTGCAACCAAGCTGCGAGATGGACGGCGAGTGTCGATTTACCGACACCTCCCTTGGAATTGGCAATTGCGATGATCATGCTTGCCTGATTACAACACTTCTTTCATGATCGCAAGAATTATTTCAATAAGTCATTGTTTCTGGATTTCCTGCTCTCACCGTTTCATGAAAGTATGAATACCTGAGTGATGGAATGAAAGCAAGACTGTAGGAAAGCAAGAAAGTCAGGAGGATGGCGTGAAAGAAGAAATGCAAGCTTTCAGGGAAACTTTATGTGTTTCTTGCAAGCAAGAAAGATGGGATGAAAGGCTTAAGGCACGAAAGAAGTCTGTCTGTATGGAAAGAAAGAGTCCTGGGTGGGGGCGATCAAACTAATCACTTAGAATCATCCGGGAAGCGCAGCGGCTCGGGACTTTGGGGATAGAGAAACCCACGTTTCGGCCAGAGGTGTTGCATCCGGTCGGAGATGATCACCCGTCGCTCGTCACGGCGGTCATATTCGGCGGTGGAGACCTGGATCTGTTCGTTGTCGTTGTCGAGAAAGTTTAGGAACGTGTGCGCCAAATCGGCGGAGCTGAACTCCGGGATCATGACCGCGTGCATCTGGTAGCCGGCATTCACGACAACGATCTGCGCCCAAATCTCGCCGCTTGTCGTATGGCAAACGAGGTGCTTGCGGTCGGTGAGGGTGCCTACCTGTCCCGCACCTCTGACGATTGGGCGAAACATTGTTGCGAATTCGCGGAAATACGACCATGCATTGTCCTGGATTTCCTGCTTGTCGCGCCCCGCGTTCATCCTATAGAAACGTCCGAGCATGTCCGGGCCGAGATACAGTCCGGCGGCGGACAGGGCGTAGCGGTAGCCGAGAATATGGAACAGGGTCAGGTGGGCGGCCTTGAGTAGCGATACCAACGCGGGAATTCTCACGTCGGTCAACATGGCGAGTGCCCACTGCTTGCTGGCAGACTCGATCATCTCCTGATGATTCATCCTTATGCCGATAGCCGGGGCGTTCGGACCTTTGCCCAGCTCGACTCGGACAAACGTGCCCGGGAGCTGCGATGGTTGCGAGGTGAACACTACGGGCTTGCCGTCAATCCGGATGCTCGGCCTCAGTTTTTTGGAGAGTGTCTGGTCAGTGAACATTGCGACGGGTGTCAGTCCGTCCCGATATTGGAGCAGCTCGAATCCCGATTCGAAGTGAGAGCCGTAGAAGTTGTCGACGTCGCTGCGCTGAACGACCCAGGCACGGGGAGCGTCTTTGAAAGCCCGGTTGACGACGTGTCCCCGTATCAGCTCAGCCGGCTTGTCAACCCCTAGGATCGGACAGTGAAAGTGTTTGAAGGGCTTTCCTGTGACTTGCTCAAAATCCAGGCGATAGAAGTTCAGCCGTCGCGCGAGATTGGGATTCAGCGGTTTGTCCATCTGTGCGCTCTACTTGGGCTCGAACGTGGCCGGCACGGGGACAGCGTGACGCACACTTCGGGTGATCTAGTGCAATTGTACACCAAGAAAGACCGCCTGGCTTGGCGGTAGGTTCGCGCGCGCGTATCCGGATAGCCGTGGATACGCCGCGACTCCAGTGTTCTACGCCTGCGAAACACGCTAGGAGCCAGAATACGCATCTCGTAGCCTGGGGCACATCAGGAGGAGCGTTTAGCGAGTCCTGAAGCTCAGGCCGGCGAAGCCAGAGTGCCTAAATCGTCGATGGAACGGGAAGGGGGCTGCTTCGCTCACGCCGCGCCTTTCAGCTCGGGATCGTAGATGAGCACGCCACTGGCGGTGGCCGCTTTTTCGAGATCCCCGTCAAGCGTGGCCAGAGGCAATCCGAGACGAATGGCGAGCTCAAGGTAGGCGGTGTCGTAGGCGGTGAGCTTATGCAGGCGGGCAAGATCAAGCATGGGATCAAAAGCACGAAACGGTGTGTCGGTGTCGATGGTTATTGGCAACGCCGACAGGAAGCGGAGCCACTTGGCCGCATTGGCCTGTGTTGAGCGTTTGCGACGTTCGCCCATGATCAGGACGTTGGCTACCTCCAGCGCCCAGATCGCGGGAACGATGGCACGCTCGGCGGCCATCGCGGCGCGGACGGCGTTAGTGTAGGGGGTGGCTTCGTCCTTGAAGTACCAGGCCATCGTTAGCGAGCAATCAATGACCAGGGTTTCGGTTCCGTCGGCGGTTCGCACGACCTACCTAGCGGCGGTTTTCATTGATGAGATGGCGGATCGAAAGATTAGTGCCTAGGGAAGGGGCTTCATCCTCCTGGAAGCGCTTCATCGCGGCGATTGCATCGGCAATGCCAGGCTGCTCAACCGCAGCCGTAGCGGGAAGAAGGCGCGCAATGGGTTTACCGTGACGCGTAATGGTAAACGTTTCGCCATGTTCAACCCGTTCGAGCAACTGGGGCAAATGCGTTTTGGCTTGGTATGATCCAACAGTTTCCATAATGGCCTCCTTCCATTGACTAGTCTATACTAGTCGATCTTTTGCCAAAAGGCAAGCGCATTATGGGTGTTTTTGCATATCCCCGCCGCCTATGTCGGCGGGCGGACGCAGATGTACCGAACGTCGGGCGGGAGCATCTCCTTGATCCGGTCGATGCTGGCTGGCTTCCTGTGAGCCTCGGCGAACAAGAACTCATCGAAAATGGGGCTTCCTTGCCCCCGGTTTTCAATCAATCCTCCTGACAATCCGGGCACGTCCCGAGATGCGTATACCACGCGGTGACATCGAATCCCGGAGGTGCGTCATCGGGGTTGTCGCAGGTGAGCATCGAGTCGTCGTAACTCTGCACCTCTTCGATGCCTGTCCATCCCTCGGCCTTGGCCTGCTCGAGCCGTTCGGGCGTGATGCCGTCCATATCGTCGCGGTCGCAGGCGGCACAGGCGAGGCGGATAATGGGTGCGTCATCGACTCGGAAAGGCGTGGTCATGGGTTCTGTCCTTCGTTTGGGTCCGGGTAGAAAAGGCTGAGTGATCAGCAATCGCTGTCATCACTCAGCACGAAGGGCAGAGCTGGAATAGAATCCGGGTGAAGCGGTCAGGCGCAGCCCGTAGAGGGTCGAGCGTAGCGGCTGCACACGCGACGAAGGAGCACGGAAGCTGCGAAGCGAGCGCCCTTGACCGCGAGGGTGGCAAACCCTTCCGGACAGCACGGTTCGGCGCGGCCTTTACCTCGATGAGGTCGAGTTGTTCGAGGCAATCCCGGCTGTAATAAGACCTCGGTCGGGCGAATATCAAAATGGCCGACGAACCCCCGCACCCAAGCGCCACAGGGCATGGCGCTTGGGTGCGGGGGTTCTTGCCATCGGGTGGTCTCCTGGAAAGGGATGGGTTGGTCCGCTTTGCAGGCTACCCGACGCTGCAAGACTGGTTATCTCGAACGCTTACGGGCACTTCTAAAAACGCGATTTTTTTTGTGATGTGAAGGGACTATTTCAGGAATCGTATTTTGGTATTGATAAAATTTCCGGTCATTTTCCTTATTTTTCCTGGATCAGGACGCGGTTACGCCTTGCGGGCTACGCATGAGGAAGGTGAAGCGGGAGATATTGTAAGCGAGGCATTCCATCCCTATTTTTGCTTTGGCGCGGGCAAGCCCGATGGTGCGCACATAGCAGCCGTTCATGGAATTGGCGATGTGTCCGAAGACGTGTTCGCCACGGACGCGCACCCTGGATTTCTCGGTGTTGGCGGCTTTCTGTGCCTCGCTTAAGGGGTTGCCGCGGTAGGCCCGCTCATGAATATGCGATACGAAACCCGCCTCGGAAAGCCTGATTTCCTGAGCCTCCGAGCGATAGGCACTGTCGGCCCACACGTCATCTCCCAGCGTTTTATCGAGCACGTTATCCAGTTCCTGCGAGTCGTGCACACTGGCGTCAGTCACGCGGTAACGCCGGATCAGCTTATGTTTGCGGTCAACATTCGCGTGATTTTTATAACCAAAAAACGTCACGTCATTCTTTTTAGCCCAGCGTGCATCGACATCTTTGTGCGCGATCTTTTTATCGCTCCAATCCGCAGGAACGCTGCCTTTTTTGATGGCGTCGTTTTCCTCGCGCCTGTTCCGCTGACGCGGAACCTCCACAAACGTCGCGTCCACAATCTGTCCGCCGCTTGCCGCAAACCCATGCGCAGCCAGCATGGCGTCGAATCGGTTGAACAGCTTTTCAACCGCCTCAGCCGCAATCAGCGCCTCACGAAACGCCCAAATAGTCCGCGCGTCCGGCACCGTGTCATGCACAGCCAGACCCAAAAATTGCATGAAACTGAGACGATCCAGAATCTGGTATTCCGTCTGTTCGTCGCTCAAATTGTACAACGCCTGCAACACCAACACGCGAAACATCAACACGCAATCATGCGGAGGACGACCGCCAGCCTTGCGATCCGAGCGCTTCAACGCCGCGTCAAGCGTCGGACGAAATAACTCCCAATCCACAATCGCATTGATCCGTTTCAAGAAATCCCGCGTCTCATCCAGCTTCTTGTAACGATGCTCCATGTCAAGAAATCCACGTTGCGATGCCATATAACCTCCTGTAACGTCATGCTCATTAGTACAACAGCCTGATATGAAAAGTAAATTGGTTTATAGAAGCGCCCTTACGATTACGGGTAGCGGTTTGAGGAGACTGGGTGCGCTGAAGCGACTGGAGTATCTAGACCTTTCATTAAACACACGGCTCACAGACGCTTGCGCCCGTGACTTGACCAGATTCGCGTCGCTGAAAACGTTGAATATCTCGCACACCGGACTCACCGACAATGGAGCCCGATTACTGCGGACGCGCATGCCAAGTACTTTAATTGTCCCGTAGGGACGGAGACCGGGGCCCGGTCAGTGTTGACGAGAGTTTGCGGCTCTCTGAGAAACGCTCGTGATGGCATGCCTCTGGAGCTGTTAGCACGATGTTTCGTTCTCACACACGTTCTGCTGTCCCGTTTCTTTGGAGGTGCCCCCAATGAATTCCGAATTCGACGCCGAAACCCCCCGCCAGCCCGATCCAGCCAGGGCCGACGAGCCGGCGAGATGGCCGGCCCCTGTCTTCGAGGCGACGCCGGGAGTCGTCACTTTTACGTACGAGGCTCGAGAAGCTCCCAGGCAATTTTCCTTCGCTCACGACCGCGCACGGGGCCTGTACGTCGTCATCCAGCCGGACGGTACGACCGAGCTGTTCCGCGACAACCCCGTGCGCTATCTCGTGGTCGAGCCGGATCCCCAGAGCGGCGAAGTGCGGCCGGCAGTGAAATTCGGCCGACCAGTCTATCTCTACCTGTGCCGCGAGCATCGAGAGGGTTGAGCCCGGCTCTATTGGGCTGATCGTTTTCCGCAACTGTGAGTAGCCGGCAATGGGCAAGTAGTCCGAAACCCTCACCGAGCACGTCATGGCGCCCCGAAATGGCGGCGTGATCGAAAACGCCGACCTGACCGGCCACGCCGGTTCACCGGGTCGCGGCACGTTCATGATTCTCTATCTGAAAGTCGAAGACGAGCGAATCGGCAGCGGCAAAATACCACACCATTGGTTGCGGTCCAACAATCGCCAGCGGGTCGATGCTGACCGAGATCATCCAGGGCAGAACGATCGCGCAGTGCAGGGAGCTGACGGCCCAAGACCTCATCGACGCCCTCAACGGCATACCGCCCAATAAGCTTCATTGCCCGGCGCTGGCAATCGGTGCCGTCAAGGATGCGCTGGCGAAATGGCCCCGATCAAACCAACGAATTGAGGTGAGGAAAGCGGATTCGTCGGACCGGAACCCGCCTTCCGCGGCGGCGCAGAAGGACGCTTCAAGTTCGCAATCTGGTAAGCCTGAGAACCCGGCGCGTAACAACGGCCCGTTAAACCCTTACTAGACACCCCAGTTCTCCAAAAGCTGCGACACAAACTTCACAATCGCTGCATGGCGAGCCCATCATCGCCGCAAAAAATGCGAAATCGTCCAAGAATTGGCGGCGGCCCATTGACACCCTAGGGCCCGAAGGTAATATCCAAAATAGAAGCTTAGAATAGCAATTTAAAAGTTTCTTGAGATGTGTTGATACATCGTTTCGTGGCGCGGGGGTCCGCGCGGGAATGCGGCTGGCTTCGCACGGAAGCCGGGGTTTGCCGCGGGGGCCTATTCTGGTTCCGGTCGTGGCCGTTTAAGTGACATGGGTCGATCGGGCGCCGAGCGTCGGAGCTCTGGTGATTCGATCTCGTTGTTCCCCTGTTTCCGGCAGTGAAATGAACGCGGTTGTCGCGGACCAAGATTCCGCGCGAAAATGCGCCTATATATTAATATATAGGGTAAGCTGCAATGGCCACGAAGCTCGAACACTCGGCGCCACGATGGCAAGCCCGGCTCGCATGGGTGGCGCGGGTTGTGGACGTCGAGCTTCACGGGGATGAAGCAGCGAAGGCTGCTGCCGAGCTGGCCGAGCACGGAATCCCGGGCAATCGCGGTTTTGTTTACAGCACGATCCGGAAGGTCAAGTTTATTGAGCGGTTTGCAGTGCGGTCGCAAGTCGTGGAGTTTTTTCGACCGGGTCGCGAGCCGGTTCGCTTTCGCCTGAACCGAAACAAGAGCGGACAGATCACGTTCACGGATACGCGTGAGGGCAAGATGGGCATCGCCGGAACGACCGGAATCTGGGGCACAAGGCCGCCGCCGAAGCTGCACCGACCCCGCTCAATGACACCAACGGCATTCAAGGTCGAAGCCGCCCGATTCGTCGGCATGGAAAGGGCGGAGGAAATCCTCCGAGAGATCACGCAGGAAATGATTTTCGAGCAATCACTGGCAAATGTAACACGTCCGGCCTCCCATGGAGAGCGGGGTTGAGCCATGGCCAACGTATTCACGCCCGACAACACCAAACCGAATCCACCCGCCCTGGGAAACACCGGTGAGGCCGGCGGCAATGGAAGCTGCGCCACTGGCAATTCTCGGGCAATGCAGCCTGGTTGCGCCTTGCGGGCCAGGGCCGGGCTCTGGCTGCACCGCCGGTGGCGGGCCGACCGGCGGCGGCGGAACCGGTACGGGAACCGGAACCGGCGGAACAACGCCGGGCGGTGGAACGGCCGGCGGCGGCACGATGGGCGGCGGCGGCAATGGGTTGACGCTCAGCCCGGGCCCGATCTTGAAGGGCGGAGGCACGCCTGGCGGCGGCGGGCTATCTCCTCCACCCAGCGGCACAATCCAGTTGACGCCGGGCAATGTTCCACTCGGGCCGACCCCTTTGCCCGGGCCGGTGTACCATGGCGGGGGTGCCGGCTGCGGTTGCGGCGGTGGCGGCGGCGGGGCTGGCGGCAACGGCGCGTCGCCCGTCGGAGGGGGCAGTGGCAGCGGGCCGATCTGGACGCTCAAGGGCGGCGGCGGCGGAGCGGGCGGCCGATTCGGTGGCATCATCCTCTCGCCAGCCAACGGCCCGATCGGCCCGATAGGCGGCCCCGGCCCGGTCAGCTCCAGCCCGATTCAAACGCCCGGCGGCCCCGGAAGCACCGGGCCTTGCGAGAAGCCCGGGCAATGTGTGCCCCCAGGTGGCGGTAACGGTACCGGCGCCGCGCCCGGCGGTCCGAACGGCGGAGCCCCGATGGCCCGACGCGGCGGTGGCTATGGAGCACGTGGCGCGCCACCGATCGTGCTCACACCAGGCGGCGGCGGCCAGGCTGCGCTCCAGCGTGCAGCCCACATGCCCAGCATCGCCCGCAGCGGTGCCCTTCCGCCGCTCACGTTCGCCGCCGGCGGCTGCAACTCGCTAGGCGGGCAGTGTGTGATCAACCCCGCCAATCCCAGCGTGGCCATGCAGATCGCGCCTCCGGCGGGCGATCTCTTCTACGTTGCGCCGGTGCTGTCATACTCCAGCACGAACATCGCGACCTCGAACGAGCTGGGCACCGGCTAGTTCCATACATTCAAACGCCAGGTCCAGGTGGCGTCACATACGCTGACCGTCGTCACCGGCGCCGGCCAGTCGTTCCCTTACAATCGCGCTCAGCTCGGAGGCTTCAGCTCGCCATCAGCCAGCACAGCGAACTCGCTGCAAGCTCCCATGAACGCGAGCACCGCCACCGAGACGCAGCCCGATGGCACGATCTTTCAATACGGCTCGCTGTCGGGCGGTGTCCTGTCCTTGCAGTACATCCAGAATCCCGCAGGCGCTCGCTGGACCGTCACCTACGACGGCAGCAATCGTGTCAGCTTCGTGACCGATCCACCCGGCCGCCGCACGACGTTCGCTTACGACGCGACGTCGGGCAAGATCATCAGCATTCAAGACCCGTTCGGGCGGCTCACGACATTGACCGTGAACGGCTCAGGAGATCTCGCACAGGTGATCAGCCCGGAGCTCTGCATCACCAGCGCGGTCTACAACGGCAGCCACCAGATGACCTCCTGGATCAACCCGCTCGGGGACAGGACGAGCTTCTCGTACGCATCGGGGCTGGTGATCACCTCGCCGCTCGGAGCCGTGACAACGCTGGTTAACGGTGTTGTAACCGGCGGGCGATTTCGACCCCGTATCCCGGGGACGACGTTCTCGGCGGTCACGAACCCGCTGGGGAACGTGGCAACGCTCGGTTTTGACACGAATGGAACCTTGCTGGGCGCAACCGACGCCGTCGGGAATATCACGAGTTACTCCTGGGACGGTACCGGCCATCTGCTCGCTATCGGCGACGGCCTGGGAAACACGACGACGTTCAGCTACCTTCAGAACGCGACGAACATGGTGAGTTACCTCAACTCCATCACCCAGCCCCTGGGCGGCATCTTCACGTACAACTTTAACTCGAGCGCCAGGTCACTTCGATCACCGATCAGCTCGGCGCGACGGCAACGCTGACGTGGAACGCCTCCGGCCAGCGCAGCGCCGCGATCGACGCGCAGGGCAACGCGACGTCGTACACCTACACCAGCATGGGCCAACTGCAATCGGTGCAGAACCCGCTCGGGCAACTGGTCACGCTCGTTTATGACTCGTTCGGCCGGCAAATCGCCCTGGTGAATTCACTCGGCAACCGCATGAGTTACACCTACAACTCAAATGGCATCTTGCAGACCGTGCAGAACCCGCTCGGCGCCGTCGCGACCTATCTGAGCGACCAGGTCAACCGGCTGACCAATTTTATCGATCCAGTCGGAAACAACACGACTTATCAATATGATGCCAACAGTCGATTGATCTCAGTGACGACCCCGCTGGGCACGATCTGGTCCATGAGCTACGACTTAAGTGGCAGGCTGATCGCCCAAACAAATCCGCTCGGCAACACCACGAGTTATGCATATGACGCAGTCGGCAACTTGATCAGCACGACCAACCCGCTGGGAGCCATAGGCACCGCTGTCTACGACGGGATGAGCAAACTCATTGCCCGCGTCGACGGCCTGGGCAACACGACATCGTATGTTTGGGATGCGGCCAACAACATGACGGCCCAGGTGGACCCGCTCGGCAACCGGACCACGGGCGTCTATGACGCCCAATACCGCCGGATCGCCTCGGTTGACCCGCTGTTGAATCGAAACACCTTCACGTATAACGCCGCAAACCTGCCCATCGCGACCACAAACCCGCTGGGGAACGTGTGGACCACGAGCTTTGACTCGTTGCAAAGGAAGACGGCCTCGACCGATCCGCTGGGCAACACAAGCTCATATAGTTATGATAATGCAGGCAATCCCATCGCCTTCACAAATCCGCTCGGGGCCGTCTGGAGCACGACGTATGACGGCGGTGGCCGGCCAAGCACATCGGTCGACCCGCTGGGCAACACTTCGTCCATAGGGTTTGACGCAGCAAATCGGCCGGTCAACTACACGGACCCGCTGGGCAATGTGAGACTCCGCGGTCTACGACCAAGCCGGCCGAGTCCTGGCGACGATCAACTCCGTCGGTAGCACGACCTCGTACGGGTACGATGGTGGTAGCCGGCGCGTTAGTCGGACCGATCCAGTGGGCAACATCTGGTCCAGCGTATTCGACAATGGGAATCGATTGGTCGCCACCGTTGATCCGCTGGGCAATCGTTCCTCGATGGGATATGACGCGGCGAACAGGCTCGTGAGCTCGACCAATCCATTGGGCTTCACGAGCACTAACGTCTTCGATGCCACCAATCGGCTCATTGCAGCGGTCGATCCACTCGGAAATCGGAGCAGCATCGGTTACGACCAGGCCAGCAGGCCGACCAGCCGGACCGATCCACTCGGGAACGTATCAACAACTGTATTCGACAACGCCTCGCGCCCAATCGCGGGGATTGACCCGCTCGGCAACCGCTCGACCACGGGCTATGATGCCGCGAGCAGGCCCGTCACCAGCACAACCGCACTCGGCTTCGTCTTCACAAGAGTGTTCGACGCCGCCAACAGGTCCGTGGCCTTCATCGATCCGTTGGGGAACACCAGCAGTACGGTATTCGACACTGGAAGCAGGTCAATTGCGTCAATAGATCCGCTGGGGAATCGCTCGACCGCCGCGTACGACGCCGGAAACCGCCCGGTAGCGAGCATTGATCCACTTGGGAACGTATTTACAACTGTCTATGACAATGCCAGTCGGCCGATCGCTCGGATCGACGCCCTCGGAAACCGGAGCTCGATCGTCTACGACAGCGCGAGCAGGGTGATCGCGACTGTCGATGCCCTCGGCAACCGGACGACGATGGGGTTCGACGCGGCAAGCCGGCCAGTATCCGCGACGAACGCACTGGGCTTCGTCTCGTCGACGGTATATGACGCAGCTAACAGGCCAGTCGCCTCCATTGACGCTCTGGGCAATACAACCACAACAGTTTTTGATGCCGCAAGCAGGACCGTGGCCAGGATCAATCCCCTCGGCAACGCGGTCACCAGCGTGTTTGACGCCGCCGGCAGACTGATCGCGACGGTCGACCCGCTCGGAAATCGAAGCTCATATTCGTACGACGCCTCTAGCCAGCAGGTGTCGATAACCGACGCGCTCGGGAATGCCACAACGACAATCTACGATTCGGACGGCAGAATGCTGGCCACCGTGAACGCTAACGGGTTCGCCACGACTCAGGTCTATGACGCCGTCGGCCAACGGATCGCCATCATCGACGCCAGAGGAAACCGCACAAGTTTTGCATGGGACGTCTCCGGCAGACAGACCGGCACCACCGACGCACTTGGCAACCAAGTCACCTATCAATATGATGCCGCGAGCAGGCGAGTGCTTCGCATCGACGGCCGCAGCCTGCGCACGAGCTACACGTACGATGCAGCGAGCCGACTCTTAGGTCAGCAATACCAGGACGCGACACGCTCTACACTCTCATATGATGCGAATAGCCGTCGTACGGTTCTGAGCGATTGGACGGGAAGCTACACCTCGACTTTTGACCCAGTAGGAAGGTTGAGTTCAGTGGTGAATCCAGCAGGGATCGTGCTGACCTACGCGTACGACGCGGTCGGCCAACGCGCTACGTTGAAACAGCCCACCGGAACCTTCACGTATGCGTACGACGCGGTCGGGCGAATCAGCACGTTGACAAATCCCGAAGCGCAGGTGACGAGTTGGTCTTACGACGTGGCGAGCCGCGTCACGCGCCAGGCGCTCGCCAATGGTGTTCGTCATCTCAAATGTGTACGACAACGCCGACCGCCAACTGATCCTCGCAAACCTTGGCCCGGGCGGCTCAACACTCTCGAGCTTCGCCTACAGCTACAACGCGGTTAACAACCGCACACAGGTGATCGAGGCGGATGGATCGGTCGTGACCTGGAGTTACGACCCGACATATCAACTAACCAACGAAAAACGCAGCGGGGCTACAGCGTACAACATCACCTACGTTTACGATGGTGTAGGCAATCGAACGCTAATGGTAAATAGCGGCGCAGCGACGACCTACGCATACAACGCGGCGGACGAGCTCACCACCAGCCAGACGGGCGCCGGCGTCACCACCTATACGTTCGACGGCGACGGAAATCTGCTGACCACGCTCGCGCCAGGCAACCAGCTTACTACGAACACTTGGGACGGCGAAAACCGACTGGCGAATGCGGTATTGTCGTCAGGAATCGTGAATACATTCACGTACAGCGCCGATGGTCGGCGAATCGCGAAGCAAGATTCGACGGGAACGGCGAAGAATATCTGGGATGGGCAATGCGTACTGCTGGAGACGAATGCCAGCGGCATCATACAAGCTGTAAACTCACTTGAGCCAGCACAGTATGGGAAGTTAATCTCGCAGGCGCGCGGCGGTGCGGAACTGTTTTACTCGTTCGACGTGCTGGGCTCGACGAGGCTGTTGTCTGACAACGCGGGTGTCGAATCGGACACCTACATCTACGACGCATTCGGGAACGAGCTCTCGACTACCGGTGCAAGCGTTAACTGGTTTCGCTACATTGGCCGGTCCGGATACCTCTACGACCCGGATCTCGCCAAGTATCACGCCCGCGCGACAGTCTACGACCCGGTGACGGGGAGATTTCTGAGCAGCAACTTCGTGCGCAGGACGCGACTCGCTAGCGACTACCGATACGCGGCAAACTACCCGGCCGGTCCGGATGTCCTAAAGAACAAGCCGGCATTTTCGCCACCTAGGTTGATTCGGACGGATTCGCTCGCGCTGTTTTGCCCTGGATTGGGAAAGGCGATTGCCGCGGTAAACGAAGTGGTTCGATCCGGAAGATGCAAAGCGTGGTTCGAAGAACACGCCGAGAAACTTGACACACCGCGCTCGCCAATCGAGAGAGCTCCTTCGGGTACGACAACCTTCGGTATATCGCTGATCGGTGGCGTACTCGCATGCGAGATCTGCCTGTTTGCGCCGATGTTCACGATCGCGAGTACCAACGTAATCGTCGTATGTCCACACGCCTGCTTCTATTCTCCGCGGAAGCTGGCCGAATTGCTTCTACATGAGTTAGCGCATCACTACTGCGGAGGCTCGATTGTGCAGCCGCAGGAACGAGAGGACTGCGCTCATGGGGCCCAAAACATATGCGCCGGGCAACTGGACGAACTACTAGGCGAATATCCACTCGATTGACAAAGAAAGCCCCGGAGGTACTGAAATGCGCAAGGTCGCGGCGGCCGGCGCTTGCACTTTGGTGATCGCTAACGCCTGTTTGCGCGGGCTCGCATTCGACCGCGATTTCGTGCGTGCGCACAGCACGACCGCGCTCGTTCTGCGCTGCGTGGAATTAATGAATATATCTATAATTTATTTCGCTGCATTCTATTTTTTACAGAAAAGGGCCTCGTCTAAGTATTTTGATCTCGTCGGCATTTTTTGCCTCGCGTGCGCTACGTTTGAGCTCCTCTCGTTGTTCATCATATTTTGACGCGGGGCAGAGACACCGAGTATTCACAATATGGCGGGATTGATCGGGATCGGGGGGAGCCTCGCGGCTCCTTCCGCCCACACCACCGGGCATACGGGTCCGTACCACGGCGGTTCAATCGAGTCAGACGGTCGACGATGCCGCCAGCCGAGGAAGACCGACCGAGTCGAAGAAGGCGTTGGATCGTGCCCGCTGCACTGTCACATGGCGAGCCGTGCGCCAGTACCCAGATTCGGATCCGGTAGCAACCGCCGCATGAAAGTGGGATACACCTCGCCGGCGCAGTCGAGCGTGCCGTGTTGGCCCCTTCTTCCACTGGCGCCAGATATACATGCATAATCGGCGACGAATCCAGGCCCTAGATTCCGCAGCACGATCGGTGTCTGGCAGAAGCCGAAGTAGCCTCGCCAGCCGATCAGGTATCGCGCCAAAGTCGCGATGAGCTGCGGTACACTGACCCCGTGGGGTCTACTGAGTTCAGATACCATGCCGTAGGGCGGGCTTACGTGAGTCGCTGAGGATAAGCTCCGGTTGGTGTTCCAAACCTGTTCTCAAGGAGCTTACCCATGTCAGCGACCCACGAAACTCAGTCTACCTTCCCGCAAGCACCCGCGCTCTGCATGGCAATCGAATTGAGTCTGACAACGTGGAAGCTCGCTTTCACTGTCGGCTCGTGGACGAGATCGCGTTGGCCAAGAAGCGATTCGGACTGCCCAAAGACGCTGCCGCGAAGTCCTGATGGCGCAAGGGATTCCAGCCACCCACCCATTTCTGACGGTCCCCCGCATCCATTCATGCGCGGCTCGCACGTTCGGCGCAACACTACGGTCCCTCCGGTCATTTCCAACACGCATTAGGCGAGTGTTCGACGCTCCGCAAGAGGCGGGTGTCTAACATCCCTGATCGCGTTCCTGGTCGACCAGAAACAATCCAAACTCCGGCCCGCCCTACCTCCCCGTCAGCCTCTCGTCTCCCACTTCGTTATCTCAGTTACCTTATGTTCAAAACTGAATACGCGCCGGCCACGGCAACGGTAGTTCACCTCGCTCCTCACCCCAATCCACGCGGCCCAGCCCCAGATTTCGATTCAATCCAGCAGCCGCCCACCGACGCCAGCATCCGGAATCAATCCGCATCCGCCCGGTCGAAAGCAAACGCAAGTCCGGTCCACCACGTGAACGAACGCGCGAGGGCTTCTCGCTCGGCAGCTACCTACTCACGCTCGACCACACCGGCCGTCGGTTCCGCAATGGCGAGCCCGCCTTGTCGCGCCAGTCTCCGGCGACCCGCTACACTGCCGGCGATTCCCGTACGCCAAAGGCCATGAACTCCTCCCGAGCGCGGAGGCGGTGTAGAATGATGGAAACGTCAAGGGAGACTTGATTGGAAGCGAAAGCAGCGCAAAATATGACCCCGATCTCGACGACGGCGTCGTCCTGAACATCGCGCCGCTCCACAAGCCCGTCCCCCGGAAAGAAGCCAAGAACTACTGGGAAGAGTTGGTCGAAGGGAAGTACGAGTGGTCGTCGATGGGGAAACTGTTGCGGAGGAAGGGGATCGTGAAATGCTGAGGAGCCTCCGCCTGGAAGACCTCGGGCCGGCGCGAAAACTCGAAGTCGAACTCTCGAATCGACCCAACGTCTTCACCGGCGACGAGCGATGCCGAAAACGGGGTCTTGCCTGGATCAAGGGCAAGGGACCGAACTGGCGGGACTTGACCGACACCAAGCGGCGAACGCTCCGGCCGCCGAGCTACTGGACCGACTTTTTGCCCGAATTGCAGGATGCCTTTCTGGGCCGGTGCGCCTATAGTTGCATGTTTGAACCGAGGGCTACCGCCGACCATTTTGCGCGGATTGTGATAGGTTCCGTCGGGGTGGAACGACGCTCGAATCTTATGTAACCGCGCGAAATCGCATCCGCCCGATTCGACAGGAAACCAGTCATGAAGTCCTTTGAGAAGATCCACGTCGCGGGTTTCCGTCGCCTGAGCGACCTCGACATCATCCTGAAGCCGCTCAACGTCGTCATCGGCGCAAACGGCAGTGGAAAGACATCCTTGTTGGACGTGCTGTCGCTCCTGGCAGCCTCCGCATCCGGCACGCTGAAAGGAGCGATGAGTGCACTGAGCGGCATCGACGCGAACCTGGCGAGCCTCGCGGCGGTGAAGGGTGGAAAGGCACGCGACATGTCGTTTGACCTGACAATGGGCGTGCCGGGCAATCGTCCCATTGAGTACCGACTCGCGATGACTCCACAGGGAACAGCGTACGAGATTTCAGATGAGTCGCTCGTTCAGCAAATTGGCGCGAAACCACCGCCTCTGAGATACATCCAGGCTCAGCATGGTGACGTCCGCTATTTCGAGCGCAACGGAACAAAGAAGGGGTTAGTCCGGCCGAACTGGGCTTACGACCCGACCGAGTCAGCCCTGTCGCAGGTTCCCAAGATGTTTCGGGAGCCCGAGGACTTTCGCCGGTGTTTGGCCTCGTCGACCCATTATCACGTCCTGGACGTCGGCCCCCGTGCTCCAATCCGGCTGCCCCAACCGCTGCGAAACGCGCAATTGCCAGGGCACGACGGCGAGGACCTTGTTTCCTGCTTGTTCACGATCAAAGAAACGGAGCCGGATCGATTCGAGACGATTGAGGCCACCCTGCGCACCGGGTTCCCGAGCTTTGAGCGGCTCAACTTTCCGCCGGTGGCCGCGGGCACGCTGGCGATGACCTGGAAGGAAACGACGAGCAAGAATCCATTCTTCATGCATCAACTTTCTGAAGGCACGCTGCGCTTTCTCTGGCTGGCGACGCTGCTGCAAAGTCCCGGACTGACGGCCATGACGATGATTGACGAGCCAGAGGTGAGCTTGCATCCGGAGCTGCTCTCGTTGCTGGCAGACTTATTACGCGAAGCATCCGGACGCACGCAGCTCGTCGTCGCCACCCATGCGGACCGGCTAATCCGATTCCTCAACCCATCGGAGGTGCTGGCCATGGACGTCGGTGAGGACGGTGCGACGACCGTCACGCGGGCTGATGACCTCGACCTCGACCAGTGGCTTGCGGAGTATACTCTGGACGAGGTGTGGCGCATGGGCCGTATCGGGGCCCGTCCATGAGAATTGCCATTCTCGTCGAAGGAAAAACCGAAACGGCCTTCAGGCCGCATCTGATCGCGTATTTACGGAAGCACCTGGCGGGTAAGATGCCGAAGCTGGACTTCGTGCCTCACGACGGCCGGATCCCGACTGGTGACAAGCTGAAACGAATCGTCGCAAACCTCCTGAATGATCGGAAGCGAAAGGCCGATGCCGTGATCGCGCTGACGGATGTTTACACCGGAACCACGCCGCCCGAATTCCTGACGGCGGAAGATGCAAAGCGAAAAATGCGCGAATGGGTTGGCGACGAGAAACGATTCCATCCCCATGTGGCATTGCATGATTTCGAGGCGTGGCTGCTGCCGTACTGGGAGAAGATCAGCAAGCTAGCCGGAAGCAACCGTAAGTCTCCAGGTTCGTCTCCGGAGAAGGTGAACCACGACAAGTCACCTGCGTACATCTTGCAAGAAGTGTTTCTGACGGGTTCGAAAAAACGAAGGTATGTCAAGGCACGCGACGCCGGCCGGATACTTGAGGGCGAAGACTTGTGCGTCTCGATCAGCGCGTGCCCAGAGCTCAAGGCATTCGTGCAGAGGATTTTCGCTTTGGCCCGCTAATGAACATGCGCGATGGATCGGCTTGTAAGCGCCGTTCGATCAGAGGGCTTCCAGACCCCCACCCATTTGTGACGGTCCCCCGCATCCATTCATGCGCGGCTCGCACGTTCGCCGCAACACCACGGCCCCTCCGGTCATTTCGAACACGCATAAGGCGAGTCTTCGACGCTCCGCACGAGGCGGGTGTCAAACATCCCTCTCCTCATCGTCAGGATTCACCACGTAATTCCTCCCCCTGGCCGCGGCTTCGAATGCCGCGCAAGATAGTACGGGCTCGCCGCCAATCATGAATGGGGCAGAGCCGCCGGCCGGCCGGCGGGGCTCGAGGCCCGAGAATGAAATGAATGGTCGAGAAATCAACGATGTGGATCGACCGGGCGGTAAAGTGGTTGCTTCCGAGGGAGACGCATTTCTTCGACCTGATCGAGCGCGGCGCTGCCCGTGCTCACGAGATCAGCGCCCTGCTCGCCGACTGTTGCGCCGCCACGTCCTACTGCCGACCGAGAGGCGATCGTTGAGAGAATTCACCAGGTCGAGCATGAGGCCGACCGCGTCATCGCTGACGTCTACGAGGCGCTCAACCGAACGTTTGTCACTCCCCTGGATCGCTCCGACATCTACGCCCTGGCCGTGTCCCTCGAAGAGGTCGCTGACGCCGTATTCGCCACGGCCTTGCAATTCGTCGTGCACGCGATGGAAGACCTTCCCGGGGGCAGCCGCGAGCTGGCGGCCTTGGTCCTCCAGGCGTGCGAAGTCATTCAGACGGCCGTGGCTGGTCTCCGCGACATGAAGAACCCAGCCGCTATCCGAGAGCGCTGCGAGTTGCTCGACCGCCTGGAAAGCGAGGGCGATCGCATCTATCGCACGCAGCTCGCCACGATGTTTCGGACTGAGACCGACGCCATCCGGCTCATCAAGCACAAGGAGTTCCTCGAGGGACTCGAGCGCACGCTCGACGCCTGTGAAGACGTCGGCGGCGCCCTGCGGACCATCGTCATCAAGAACGCCTGAGGCCGGCCGTTGAACTCCGCCCTGCTGATCCTCGTCCTGGTCGTCGTCGCCGCGCTGGCGTTCGACTACATCAACGGCTTTCACGACGCAGCCAATGCCGTGGCGACCGTCGTGAGCACCGGCGTGCTGCCGCTGCGCACGGCGATCCTGCTCGCCGCGCTGCTGAACTTCGCCGGCGCCCTGACCGGCACGGCCGTGGCCGCGACGATCGGCAAGGGGCTCATCGAGCCCGGCGCCGTCACCCAGGTCGTCGTCCTGTCGGCGCTCCTGGGCGCGACCTTCTGGAACCTGGTCACCTGGTACTTCGGCATCCCGTCCTCCTCGTCCCACGCCTTGGTCGGCGGCCTGGTCGGTTCTGCGTTCGCGCACGCTGGAGGCCGCTCGATCCGGTCCGAGGGACTGATCAAAGTCATCGAGAGCCTCGTCGTCAGCCCGCTGGTGGGGTTCGCCCTCGGTTTCGCGCTGATGATCGCCATCGTGTGGGCTTGCCGGGGCGGAGCCCGTCGCGGCTTGTCGTGGGCCTTCCGCCGCCTCCAGATCGCCTCGGCCGGGTTCATGGCTCTGTCGCACGGCAGCAACGACGCCCAGAAGACGATGGGCATCATCGCGATGAGCCTGACCCTCTATTCCGGCGACTCGCAGGCGGGCGCGCACTTCCACGTTCCGCTCTGGGTCATGGTGGCTTGCGCGGTCGCGATGGGCGCGGGGACGATGGCCGGGGGCGTCCGGATCATCAAGACGATGGGCACGAAGATCATCGAGCTAAAGCCGGTCGACGGGTTCGCGGCTGAGACAAGCGCGGCGCTGACAATCCTGGCCGCCTCGCACCTGGGCATGCCCGTCTCGACGACCCACGTGCTCAGCGGGGCGATCATGGGGGTCGGCTCCAGCCGGCGAGTATCAGCCGTGCGATGGGGAGTGACCGTTCGCATCATGTGGGCTTGGGTCCTGACGATCCCGGTCAGCGCGGCACACGCCTGGGCCTTCTGCCAGCTTCTGCATCTGTCTCTTGCGGCATGAAGCTCGGCGAAAAGGTGTCAGGAACCTTTTTCCCAAGGGAAAAGGTTCCTGACACTTTTCCGAATTCTGACACTTTTCCGAATTCGGGGCCGGACTCCGCCTGCGCCGCGGACATCCTGGTGCCGGCTTCCCTTCCCGGCAACGATGGCGGTAGGATTCGCCTGGCGCGGAATGCCGGCGGGTCTCGACTGAGTGCAAGCTTGCCTCCGCTCGAAACGAGCGGAATCGTGCCTTTGCGCAAAGATTGTCGTTTTTCGGCAACATGTGTCACCAAAGTCGTTCATCTTGCAGAGCCTCGGATAGGAGCGGTCGTGATGAAGGCCGGGGGTGAGCCCGACACCGAGGAACTTCTTGATCGAGCCGGCGCGGGTGATCCGCTTGCACGCCAGGACTTGCTGGCGCGGCATCGATCGCGGCTTCGGCAGATGGTCGCCTTGCGCATCGATCGGCGGATGGCGGCCCGGGTTGATCCGTCTGACGTGGTGCAAGATGCTTTGGCGGACGCGGCGCGGAATCTTAGTGATTACCTCAAGACTCGCCCGATTCCGTTTTATCCCTGGCTGCGGCAGTTTGCGTGGGAGCGGCTGATTCAGCTTCATCGGTTTCATTTACACGCGAAGCGGCGGAGCGTGGACCGGGAGGAGCTGCGGATTTTTGACCTTCCCGCCGACTCGGAGGCTGCTTTGACGGAACGATTGGCCCGTTCGGCGAAGAGTCCGGCGCGCGCGGCTGCTCGAGGACGAGCTTCGTGTCCGGGTGCAGGCGGCGATCGAGATGCTGCCACCCAGGGACCGAGAGGTGCTGGTGCTACGTTATCTGGAACAGCTCAATACGGCGGAGACTGCCTCGGTGCTGGGCATTGGTGAGGCGGCCGTGAAGACGCGGCACCGGCGCGCGCTCGAGCGACTGCGGAAGCAACTCGATGTGGAGCCCGGGGGGGAAAGCGAGTGAAGATTTCGCTTGAGAGCGGGGTTTCGTCAGGCAGTGGCGAGGCGGTCCTCGACAATGTGCTCGAGGAGCTGGCGAACCGGCTTCAGGCGGGCGAGCCGGTGGATTACGACGCGATTGTGGCGCACTACCCCGAGCACGCCGACTCGCTGCGGCGATTACTGCCGACGATGGAATTGATGGCTCAGCTCGGGACCTCGGCCGGGCGTGGGGCGCCGGCTCGCTCGCGACTGCTGGGGATCGTGGAAGAGCCCGAGGCTGGGCTCGGGCTGCTGGGCGATTTCCGGATCGTGAAGGAGGTGGGTCGTGGCGGCATGGGAGTTGTGTACGAGGCGGAGCAGCTTTCGCTGGGGCGGCGCGTGGCGCTCAAGGTGCTGCCGATGGCGGCCGCACTTGATGCCGAGCAGCTCAGGCGGTTCAAGGCCGAGGCCCAGGCGGCGGCTCAGCTTCATCACACGCACATCGTGCCGGTTTATTCGGTTGGATGCGAGCGAGGCGTTCATTACTATGCGATGCAGTTGATCGAAGGGCAGACGTTGGCGCAAGCCATTCGGGCGCGACAGAGGCCGGAGGAGGCCCGTCTCGCCGGCGCCATTTCCTCAACCGTCTTGTTGCCGGGTGGATTGGACCGTGGGACGGCTTCGACGGCGGTTTCGGGGCGAGCCTCCGAGTGGTTTCGCACCGTCGCCAGGCTGGGGATTCAGATTGCCGAGGCTCTTGACTTCGCGCACCGATTCGGCGTCGTGCACCGCGATATCAAGCCGGCGAACATTCTGCTGGATGCCGAGGGGAACGCATGGATCAGCGACTTTGGTCTGGCGCGGCTGCAGGACGATAGTGCGCTGACGATCACCGGAGAAATGATCGGAACGCTGCGGTACATGAGCCCGGAACAGGCGCTCTCGAAGCGCGGGGTTCTCGATCACCGCACCGACATCTACTCGCTGGCGGCCACGCTTTACGAAGTGCTCACGCTTTGCCGCGCTGTCGACGGTCAGGACCGGCAGGAGGTCTTGCGCAAGCTTCAGCATGAGTCGCCCAAGTCGCTGCGGAAGATCGATCCGGCCATTCCGCGGGAGCTCGAAACGATTCTGCTGAAGGCGATGAGCAAGGAGCCTGATGGGCGGTACGAAACGGCGCAGGACCTGGCAGCGGACCTGCGGCGATTCCTGGACCACATTCCCATCAAGGCGAAGCCGCCATCATGGGCGCTGCGGATCAGGAAATGGTCCCGGCGTCATCGGGCGATTGTGGTGACGGCCAGCGCATCGACCGCGCTGGCCCTGGTGCTCGCGGTTGCCGGGCTGGCGATCGCGAACCTGCGAATTCAAAGAGAGCAAGCGCGGACCGATGCGGAAAGAGGACGGGCCGAGGCGAATCTGCGCAAGGCGCAGGCCGCGGTAGACCGAATGTACACGCGAGCGTCGGAGGAGCTGGTCAATGTGCCGCGGACGGAGGAGCTGCGGCGAAAGTTGTTACTCGAGGCGCTCGAGTTCTATCAAGCCTTCATCAAGGAAAAGAGCGGCGACCCAATTTTGCGGCACGAGACGGCTCGGGCGTGTCTGCGAGTTGCACGAATCTACCGGATGCCGATGTTTGGCATTGGCTTGAGCGGTGAAGCTGGACCTCCCTTGAGGCAGGCGATCGGACTACTCGACCAACTGGTCATCGAGGCGCCGGAGAATACCGCTTTTGCGGAGGACCTGGCCGACAGTCACGGATTACTCGGGCTTACGCATTTCCTGGACGGCCGCTTTGATGAAGCAATCGCCGAGCGGCGCCGCGAGCTGGCGATTCGGGAGTCGCTCGCCCGCAACTTTCCGGCGGTCACCGACTTTCGGCGGCGCTTTGCCCGGGCACTTATTGATGCGGGCAACATTTTCATGGACGCCGGGCGTCTCGATGAGGCGCTCGATTACGACCGGAAGGCGCTGGCTGTCTGGATGGTGCTCAAGGGAGAGCTGGGCGCCCCGCACTCCCGTGACTGGGATGATGAAGCCCACATCCGGCACTGGCTGGGCCGGGCACACCTTGGTTCTCAACAATTGAGCGAAGCGGAGCGGGAGCTTCGAGTGGCGATGGGGTTGCGAGAAAAGCTGATCGCGATCGAGCCGCGGCGCGCCGATTTTCAGGGGCGGCTGGCTCACAACCAGTGCGATCTAGGTCTGGTCCTTCAGAACAAGGGGGAGGCAGGGCTGGCCGTACCTTTGTTCGAGCGAGCGATCGCCATCCACGAAAAGCTGATCGACGATTTTCCCGACGTCGCCGAACACCAGCGGCGACTGGGATGGGTTTACTCCGCGCTGGGCGATTCGCTCCTGGCACTCGAACGTGATAGCGAGGCATTCGACGCCTTTCGCCGGAGCTTGACAGTGCGCGAAGCTCGTGGCGGAGCGGCCGGGTGAGACAACTCACCGCCGCGTGCTGGCGCAGGGCAGCTACTTTCTTGCCGCACGGTTGCATGAAGCCGGCCTGCACGAGGAGGCGGCGGGTCTATTCCGACAGGCCCGCGACGAGTTCGAGAAAGCCGCGGCGGAATCTCGCGAAGACGACCGACTGACCGAAGGCATGATCGAATTGTTCGCAAGCTGCCCCGATCCGAGCGTGCGCAATAGAACCCGAGCGCTCGAGCTGGCGCGCCAAGGGGTCGCCCGACTGCCTCAAAAGGCATCGGCGTGGGAATCGCTCGGGGTCGCGGAGTATCGCGGCGGAGATTGCAGGCAGGCGATCGTCGCGTTCGAGAAATCACTGTCGCTGGCGCCGGGACCCAATCCTTGGGCCTGGTTGTATCTTGCGATGGCGCACTGGCGCGCCGGAGAACACGAAACGGCCCGAGAGTGGTTCAATCGCGCTCGGACGTGGATTGCCGGTCGACCGTCGAATGACCGGACTCTGATCGAGCTCGAGGCCGAGGCGAACAGGGTTTTAGGAACAGGCCGGAAATAACTTCCCGATTTCGGTCTCAATCCTACCATGACGGAAAGCCCTCGTTCCGACGCTCTGCGTCGGAACGGTCTTTGTGCCGCTCCGCGGCGCACTTCACGTAAATCGACGGAATTTGGTTCCGGCCCGTTCCTTAGCGGTGGACGGACCGGAATCAAGATTCGGCACGAATCAAACCAAACAGGACGCCGAGCCCTGACTTTGTTGATTTTTTGAATAATGTGTCACCCGGCGCGCCGCGATGGCAGAGTCCGGAATAGGGACCGACACGGAAAGGATCACCCGCGAGGCAGACACCGAGACGAACGTGATCGATCCGGCATGAAGATGTGCGGGTCGAAGGACTGGTGAGATCACATCGTTGCGGAGATGCTTCGCTTCCGCGCGGCGGCGCGCGCTTGGTGCTCGATGTCGGTGCCACGGTGCGATGTATCGTTTTTGCTGCCTTGTCACGATGGAGTATCACCGATGCGGTTTCGCAGCTCGCCTGTGGTTGGGCCAGGAATTCGCCGCGCGAGTCGCCGTCTGCGACTCGAGTTGCTCGAAGACCGGACTCTGCTCAGTGTTCTTACGGTGACCGATACGAGCGATTCCTCGAGCGACACGGGATCTTTGCGTTACGCGCTCATGAATGCGCAGGACGGCGACACGGTTGACTTCGACATTCCGACCTCGGACCCAGGCTATAACGCGACGACGAGCTCGTGGACGATCGAGCCTTCCTCGCCGCTACCGGCGATCACGAATTCGATCTTGATCGACGGTTTCTCCCAGCGGGGGTATTCCGGAACCCCGGTCATCGAGCTGAACGGAAGCCAGGCGGGGACGGCCGACGGGCTCACGATCAGGGGCTCGGGCGTCACGGTTCGCGGGCTCGACGTCAACGGCTTTACGCAGGGTTTCGGCATCCTGATATCGGGGAGCGGCGCAACGGGGAACTGGATCTACGGAAGCTATCTGGGGACCGATCCGACCGGCGAGCTGGCATACCCGAACGGTGATGGTGTGGAGATCGACGACGGTGCTTCGGCCAACTTGATCGGCACGAATGGCGACGGCGTCAACGACTCATCGGAGCGAAACGTCATCAGCGGAAACACGTACGCCGGCGTCTCGATCGGCGGTGCCGGGACAGAGCAGAACATCGTCGCCGGCAACTACATCGGCACAGACGCGACGGGAGAATCAGCCCTGGGCAACGGGTCTTATTTTGGTGTGCAGCTCACGAACGGCGCCAGCGTCAACTGGATCGGCGTCAACGCGGTAAACGGCCCCGAAAACGCCGACCAGGGCAACGTGATCTCCGGTAACGACCATGGCGTTGAAATCGATGGTTCGGACGGCAACACCGTCGCCGGCAATGACATCGGCACGGATTGCACCGGCACAGAAGCGATCCCGAATAATGTCGGTGTCAGAATCGAGGGCGGTGCTAGCGGAAACCTGATTGGCACGAACGGCGATGGAATCGATAATGCACTCGAGCGAAATATCTTGAGCGGCAACCGTCAAGCCGGCGTGTGGATTTTCGGGACCGGATCGGACGACAATGTTGTCGCCGGGAATTTCATCGGTGCGAGCGTGACCGGAGACACCGCACTGGGCAACGGCAGCGAAGTCGTTTTCTACCCACTTGGTCCGGTGTATGGGTACGGCATCGGCGGCGGTGTGGTGATCAGCGCGGGTGCTTCCCACAACCTCGTGGGAACCAGCGGCCAGAGCGCCGATGATGCGGGCGAACGCAACATCATCTCGGGCGATCCATTTAATGACGGCATCGACATCATCGGCAGCGGCACGAGCGGCAACGTGGTTGCGGGTAATTTCATCGGTACGAACGCGGCAGGTACGGCCGCGCTCGGAAATGCTGGTGACGGAGTCTTTCTAGGCGAAGTCAATTCGACCAACTGGGTGGGCGTTAACACCGTATACGGGCCAGCAAACGCCGATGAAGGGAACGTCATTTCGGGCAACCCGTACGGCGGCCTGCAGATTGGCGACAGCTCGAACCAGGTTGCCGCCGGCAACCTGATCGGCACCAATGCTGCAGGCACCGCGGCTATACCCAACGGTTTCGGGGTTCAGATCAGCGATTCGACGAACGACTTGATCGGGACCTCGGGACAAGACGGTTCCCTTGATGCGATCGAGCGCAACGTGATCTCGGGAAACGCCGGTCCGGGTCTGTGGATCACGTACGTTGCCAACGGCTCTCCGCCGGTATCGACTGCAAACGTCGTTGCAGGCAATTACATTGGCACCGATGCGGCGGGTACCGGTGCGCTGCCCAACACGACCAACGGGGTCCAGATCGACAGCGGCGTCTACGGGAACTGGGTCGGCGTGAATTCGGTCTACGGTCCTGAGAACGCCGACCAGCGCAACGTTATCTCGGGCGACACAGGCGACGGTGTCGAGATCAGTGGCACGGGTACGGCTGGCAACACCGTGGCCGGCAATTATATCGGCACCGATTTTACCGGCACCCAGCCACTCCCCAATTACGCCGGTGTCGAGATCGACAGAGGTGCATCCGGTAACCTGATCGGCACCTCGGGTCAGGACGGGACGGCCGACGACACCCTCGAGCGAAACATCATCAGCGGCAACCTCTTTGCCGGTGTTTGGATGACCGGTACCGGGACCGATAAGAACGTCGTCGCCGGCAACTATATCGGCACCAACGTCACCGCGACGGGCGCGCTGGGCAACGGCGGCACGCTCGCGATCGATGCCGATGACGCCGGCATCGGGGCTGGTGTCGTGATCGAAGACGGTGCTTCGGACAATCTGGTCGGCACCAGCGGCCAGAGCGCAGACGACGCCGGCGAGCGCAACCTCATCTCGGGGAACCTGGGCGACGGCGTCGACCTCTACGGCAGCGGGACGAGCGGCAATGTCGTCGCCGGCAATTTCATCGGTACAAACGCAACGGGCACGGCCGCTCTTGGAAACGCGGGTGACGGCATCTATTTCGCCGAGGTCTCCGCGACCAACTGGATCGGCGTGAATTCCGTTTATGGACCCGCAAATGCCGACCCAGACAACGTCATCTCGGGCAACGGGGGCGCGTTTCAGATCTTCGATTCCACCGGCGAAGTCGTGGCCGGCAACCTGATCGGAACGAATGCGTCAGGAACGGCCGCGATCCCGAATGGTTTCGGCGTTCAGATCGTCGATTCATCAAATACCTTGATCGGAACCTTGGGACAGGACGGGTCCGACGACGCCCTCGAGCGCAACGTGATCTCCGGGAACACGAATTATGGAGTCGATATCTACACGCAGGTCTTCGGTGCTCTGCATAGCCCCGTCACGACGAGGAATGTGATCGCAGGCAACTACATCGGGACGACCGCGTCCGGCAAAGCCGCGCTGGGCGACGGGGATTATGCCGTGATCGTCACCAGCGGAGCCAGCGACAACTGGATCGGCGTTAACCCGGTCTATGGTTCCGAGAATGCCGACGAGCGGAATGTGATCTCGGGAAACACCAGCGGATGGGGTGTTTTTATCGACCCGACGGCCGGAACAGGCAACGTCATTGCGGGCGACTATATTGGCACGGACCCCACGGGGTCGATCGCTGTACCCAACGGCACGGGCGTTGGCGTCGAATCGGCTTCGAACCTTATCGGCACGACGGGGCAAGATGGCGCCTTTGACGCCATCGAAGGGAATGTCATTTCGGGGAACGGGTCGCAGGGGATTCTGCTTAGCGGCTCTGGTGCGACGGGCAACGTGATCGCCGGCAACTTGATCGGAACGGATGCCGCGGGGACCGCCGCGCTGGGCAACGCCGCGGACGGAATCCACATTCAGGACGGGTCGGACGACAACTGGGTTGGCGTAAACCCGATCTACGGACCCGAGAATGCCGACGAGGGCAATCTCCTCTCAGGGAACATGTACTCGGGCGTCTATGTCGACCCAAGCTCGTCCGGCACGGTCATCGCGGGAAACCTCATCGGGACTGACATCGCGGCGGAAATGGCGATCCCCAACGAATGGGGCGTTTACATCTCCGGTCCATCGAACTTAGTCGGTACGGATGGTCAAGATGGGACTGGTGACGCCATCGAGCGCAACGTCATCTCGGGCAACACCTCCGACGGTGTTTTCGTCGGAGCGGGCTCGAACGACGTGATCGCGGGGAACCTGGTGGGCACAACCGCCAGCGGCGAGGCGGCCCTGCCCAACGGCGGGATCGGCGTCATCGTCAACTACTCCTCAGATACCTCGGTCGGCGTCAACTCCGTGTACGGCCAGGAAAACGCTGACGAGCGCAATGTCATCTCCGGCAACCTGAGTGACGGAATCGGGGTCTACGGCGGCTCGGACAACACGATTGCCGGCAACTACATCGGCACCGATTCACTCGGTGACACTGCGATTCCCAATGGCGCGTCCGGCATCGTGGTCATCAGCGCCGATAATCTCATCGGCACCTCCGGCCAGGACGGTGCGGACGATGCGCGCAGAGGGCAATGTCATCTCGGGCAACGGCTTCGCGGGGATATTTTTCCAGGCTGCGGGAGCGGATGGAAACGTTGTTGCCGGCAACAAGATCGGGACCAACGCGGCGGGCACCGCAGCACTTGGCAATGGTTACGACGGCGTCAACATCAACGTAAGCGCCGACGGAAACTTTGTCGGCGTGAATTCCGTCTATGGCCCGCAGAACCTGGACGAGGGCAATCTCATTTCCGCAAACGCGTACTGCGGCGTCGAGCTCGACGGACCCAATTCTGGAAACGTGATTGCCGGCAACTACGTGGGCACGAATGCCGGCGGCACGAGTGCGCTCGAGAATGCCGCGTGGGGCATCGCACTTTACGGCGACAACGACGATGGCACGGTGATCGGCCTGCCCGGGGCGGGGAACGTCATCTCGCCGGGCAATAATTATGACGCCATCGTCGCGTATGGCGCATCGGGGACCGTGATCCAGGACAACAAAATTGGCACGACCGCCGATGGAATGGAGCTGTTGCCAGGACAGGGTCTTGGTGCCGGCATCTCCCTTACCAATTGCCCGGATACCTTGATCGGCGGCACCGCGCCGGGCACCGGCAACGTGATTGCGCTTGGCCCGTGGAGCAGCGGATACACCGTTGACACCGGGTTTGTCGGGGGCTTCCCGTGGATTGTCGACGGGATCGACATCCTGTCCTATTACGCTAACGGCATGGCCTGTGCCGGCACGGTCATCGAAGGCAACCTGATCGGGACCGACGCCGCTGGAGATGTCGCGCTTGGCAACTCAAATTTCGGGATCGCACTGATCAATTCATCGGACATCACGATCGGAGGAACCGCGGCAGGCGCGGGCAACGTGATCGCAGGCAACAGCGAGGGAGGCATCGCGCTCTTGGGCGGCACGATTGCAGATACCGGGCCAGCGAGCAACACGGATTACGGCTCATCGGATGATTCGATCGAAGGCAACTTGATCGGCATCAATTTCGACTCAAGCGGCAACCCGATCGCGGGCCTGGGAAATGGGGGGCCGGTGTACCCCGTCAGCAGCCAGGAGGCGGGGATTTACATCAGTGACCCGACCGATCCCGATCAAACGTCTTCCGCCAATACCATTGGCGGCACGGTGGCCGGCGCGGCCAACGTTATTGCCGATAACGTCGGGCTCGGCATCGCGATCGTTGGCGGGAGTGCAGTCGGCGACCCGATTCTAGGCAATCAGATCTATGGGAACACGGCGCTGGGCATCGACCTCGGCGACGACGGCGTGACGCTCGATCACTCGTCGCCGACGACGGGGATCATCGCGGGCGCACCGAACGGCCTGCAGAACTTCCCGGTCCTCGGCTCCGCTGTTTTCGTACCGGACGCGTCGGACCCCAAGGGCACCTTGACTGTCGATGGCACGCTTGCTGCCGACCCGGACAGCGCTTATCTCGTCCAGGTCTTCGCCGACTCGACGGCCGACCCGTCGGGATACGGCCAGGGCCAGACGGTCATCGCCTCGTTCGATGTGATCACCGACGGATCGGGCGCGGCGGTTTTTTCGGACACGTTCGCCACGGGCGACCTCGCGGGCGAACTCATCTCGGCGACGGCTACCGACCCGAGCGGCAACACGTCGGAATTCAGCCAGGACTTGAGTGTGATCAGCTCGTCGGCTTCGACGGTCTCTGTGCCGATTGTCGCCGATCCGGCGACGGAGGAGAGTTTGGTGCAGAGTGCGGTCTCGGAGATCGAGAACCTGCCTGTGGGAACGACGCTGCCCAGCGTGGGTTCTCGAGCCGACGGATAGCGGCGAGCTCGACGAGGTCGTGACGGCGATCAACGGCCTTTCGAGCCAAACGACGGACGTCACCGTGGCGATCGACCTCGGTGGCCAGACGATTCAGGCCGGAACGACTCTCAGCCCGGCGGCCGGAGTGAATGTCGTGATCCAGAACGGGACACTGGCCGGCGATGCACCGGCTTTGACGGTTGCCGGGGGCGACGTCACGCTCGACAACGTCATCGCGACGAATGGTACAGGCTCGCCGACGATCCTGGTGGGCGGCGGTTCGTTGAGTGTGCGGAACAGCACGATTGATGGGTCGGCGGTTGCGGGGCAGGCGGCGATCTCGATCACCGGCGGCACGGTCGACCTCGGGACGTCGAGCTCGCCGGGCGGCAATACGATCAACATCAATGCTGGGGGCGAATTCGTTCATAACACCGCGGGTGCGCCGGTCCCAACCGTGGGAGACACGTTCACGGTTGCGGGAACCACGCAAACGGCGACGGAGCTCAGCTTCACCGCGCTTGTTGCTTTGCCCGGCCCTTCAGTCTTCGGCCAGAAGGTGACGTTCACCGCCGTCGTCGCGCCGGACTTTCCGGGCGACCCGAAACCGGCCGGGTCGGTGACGTTCGTCGATCAGACGACCGGAACGACGCTCGGGACGGCGACCCTGCACGGCGGGACGGCGAGCCTATCGACCGCCGCGCTTGCGGTTGGCGCGCATGACATCACTGCGACGTACTCGGGTAGCTCTCGATTTCTATTGAGCCTCGACCAGACGACACAGATTGTGAGCCAGGCCCAAACGTCGACGTCGGTCACATCGTCGCTGAGTCCGTCGATCTGGGGCGAAAACGTCTCGTTTGCTACGGTTGTGAGTGTGGTTTCGCCGGGGGGAGGGACGCCGACCGGAACGGTCGCCTTCTACGACGGGACGAACTTGCTGGGGAGCGCGACGCTCAGCGGAGGAAAGGCGACACTCAAAACCGCGGCCGTTGCCGTGGGATCACAAGCGATCACCGTGGTGTATTCCGGAGGCGCCAGTTTCGCCGCGAGCACTTCGCCTAGTCTGATGCAAACTGTCAACCAAGCCGCCACGACTTCGAAGGTTGCTTCATCTGATGCATCAGCGGTGTACGGCCAGTCGGTGGTGTTCACGGCGACGGTAAAGGCTGTCTCGCCAGGAAGCGGCACGCCAACGGGCACGGTGACGTTCCTGGACGGGGGGGCGGCGATCGGGACGGGGATGCTGAGCGGAGGCGTTGCGACATTTTCGACGACGTTCGCTTTGGTCGGCCCGCACTCGATCACGGTGATCTACGGTGGCGACCCGAACTTCACGGGCAGCAGCTCGGCGGCGCTTTCTGAAACGGTGAATCAATCTGCGTCGAGCGCGGCCGTGACGGTCGCGCCGGATCCTTCGTTGTATGGTCAGTCGCTCACGCTGACGGCGACGGTGAGCGCGAGCTCGCCGGGGAGCGGGACGCCCACCGGTACGGTCACGTTTACACAAGGATCGAACGTGCTCGGGACGGGCACGCTTGCGAACGGGACGGTCAGCATCAGCTCGAGCGTGGCGATTCCGGTTGGCACGGACACGATCAAGGTTGCTTATAGCGGGGACTCCGACTTCAAGACGAGCACGGGAACGGTTAGCCAGACGGTCGGGCAGGACAGTACCTCCACGGTGGTTGTCTCCTCGGCGAATCCGTCAGTCTTTGGGCAAGCCGTGACGTTCACGGCGACCGTGGGTGCCAATGCGCCCGGCGGTGGCACGCCGACAGGATCGGTGACGTTCATGGACGGAGCGACGAAGCTCGCCACGGTGGCGCTCGGCGGGGGATCGGCGCAATATACGACCGCCAAGCTGGCAACTGGGTCGCACGGGATCACTGTCACGTACACGGGCAGCAATAGCTTCAGCACCAGCAGTGGGAGTTCCACCCAGACGGTGAATCAGGACGGGACGACCGCTGTGGTGACGTCGTCGCTCAATCCGTCGAATTCGGGTCAGAAGGTGACATTCACCGCGACGGTGACGGCGGCGGCGCCTGGGGCCGGGACGCCCACGGGATCGGTGACGTTTTATGACGGTGCTACGCAGATCGGCACGGGCATGCTCAGCGGTGGGAAAGCCACGTTCAGCACGAAGACGCTGGGGGTGGGCTCGCATTCGATCACGGTGGTCTATGGTGGGGACGCGAATTTCCTGACGAGCACGTCGGGTGTGCTCACGCAAACCGTGAACGGGACTGCTGCGAGCGTGATCGGGGCGACGAGCGTCGCCGTGGATGCGGTGCTGGGAGTGCTCGTGGCGGATGATTCGGGTTCGTCCGTGATTCATGATCTGGCGGCGGACCAAGTTCTGGCACGACGCCGGCGGTAGGCTGGGCGTGATTGAGGCGTGAATTGGTTCCTGACACGAATGGCACTGTGATAGGCGCAAGTCTCGTCGCGGATTGCTCTAGACAAAAATCGGCCTCCTTGTAACAAGCATGGGTGTTGACACATATCCATGGCTCGTTTCGGCAAGGAGGCCGACAGTGGCACAGGATATCCGACGTCGGGCTGAGGAACAGGCCAATGCGCTGAGAAACGGCGACACGCTCCCGTACCACAACCTGCTCGACGGGGAGCTCGTCGAGTCCGCCCTCGCCGAGGAGGGGCTCAAGTTCCGGATTCGCACCTACACCCCGCTCGTGACGCTCTGGACATTCCTAACCCAAGTGCTCGACCCGGATCACTCGTGTCGCCAAGCGGTGTTGAGGCTGATTGCCTTTCTCGTTTCGCAAGGGCAACCCCCGGTTTCTCCTGACACGGGCAACTACTGCAAGGCTCGGCAACGCCTACCGCTGTCCTTTATCGCGCGACTGCTTCGCATGACGGGACTGGTCCTCCAGAAGAAAGCCCTGCCGGCATGGCACTGGAAAGGGCGATTAGTCCTTCTGGTTGATGGATCGACTGCGTCGATGCCGGATACACCGGCCAACCAAGAGGCCTTTCCTCAGCCACGCACCCAAAAGGCAGGTCTCGGATTCGCGATCGCGCGGTTCGTGACAATTATCTGCATGGCCACTGGAGCGGTGCTGGATCTGGCGATCGGCCCGTATAAAGGAAAACGCAGCGGCGAGACAAGCTTGCTGCGCACACTGTTGGAGCGACTGCAAAAGGGCAGTATTCTGCTGGGCGATCGCTATTCTGGTTCGTATTTCGGCATCGCCGAGTTAATGCGCCGCGAGGTCGATGGGGTATTTCGCATGCACCAGCGCAGGAGGATCGATTTCCGTCGAGGGCGCTGTCTCGGGATCGAAGACCATCTCGTGCGGTGGCCAAAGCCAGCACGGCCGGAATGGATGGATGAAAAGACTTATGCGCAAATTCCTGACGAGATCACGGTCCGTGAGTTGCGTTTCCGAGTCGACAATCCTGGATATCGCGTGCGCGAGATCGTCTTGGTCACGACGCTGGTCGATCCGATTGAGTACACCAAGGAAGAGCTCGCCGATCTCTTCCTCAAGAGGTGGAATATCGAACTCGACTTACGTTCCATCAAGGTCGTGATGCAGATGGACGTACTGCGCTGCCAGACGCCGGATATGGTCGAGAAGGAAATATGGATGCACATGTTGGCTTATAACATTATCCGTTCCTTCATGGCCACTGCGGCGGGCGTGGAGGGTGCCCGGCCGCGAGAGTTGAGCTTCAAGGGGACCCAACAAGCGATCTCAGCGTTCCGCGACTCCTTGCAGACGGTGGACCCGGATCGGCGTGCTCGACTCTGGGCGGCAATGCTCGGAGCCATCGCATATGACCGGGTTGGTGACCGCCCAGGCCGCGTCGGGCCGCGATGTAAGAAACGGCGACCCAAGAGTTATTAAATGCTTACATGCACGCGTGCTGAAGCGTGTAAACAATTACTGCGAGCGGCTTAAGGTTTTTACAGTGCCATTCGTTCCTGCCACCTTTTCGGTTGATTGGCGTGCATGACCGTGCCATACGACGGCGCGGCCTCCGTTTTCCAGTGAGGCGCCGACGAGGGAGAGGCCATCCGGTGCGAACTCGAGGTAGTGGACGCGGCCTGAAAGGCCTTCTAGCTCGAGTAGCTCCTCGCCCGAGGCGACGTCCCACAGTTTCACGGCGCCGGAAACGTCGCCGCTTGCCAACCGGCGGCTGTCGGGCGAGAACGCGAGACTGGAGATGTCGTGCCGATGCCCGAGAAGCTCCGCTTTGATCGCGAGTGTTTCGCTGTCGTTCAACTGAATCCGGTCGATCACGTCACCGGTTGCGATGAGCTTTCCGTCAAACGACACGGCCAAAGCACAGATCCGGCGAGGTTTCCAGGGCAATGGTGTTGCGTGAGGCTCGACCGCCCTCCAGATCCCAAACAAGGAGGCCGTCTCCACCAGACGCATGCCCGGCAGCGAGCCGCCGGCCGTCCGCGAAGAATGCGTGGTTTGTTGCCGAAAACGAGCCGTTGGGAACAGCTAGCCAGGACGTGACCAGGCCGGTGGCTGTCTCGATCAGGCTCATGTTCTCGGCGCTGATCGGTTCAACCGAGTTCTGCTCCATGTTCTGGCGTTTTGCTTTGCTAGCATTCGCCACGAGAACGCGGCCCTCGCGATCAAACGCGAAATTTCGGGAATTCGCGCTCACCCGAACGTCCGCGACAGCTTGCGGCGTGCGATCACCGGAGACCTCCGCGATCAGGAGCACGCCGTCTTCCGAGACGGCCGCGATCAATCGGGCGAGCGGGGCAATCCTGGCACTCACAATCCGTTGGACGAAGAGGGCCCGCGTTTCCAGCGTGTGCCCGTCATTGCCGTCGAGCCTGATGAGCCGGCCGTCCTTTGTGATCGCGACCAGTGCCAGCGAGCCGCGCTCGGATTCGCTGCCCGAGCTGCTGTCGAACGAGGCCGCGACGTCAAGCGGGATTGTTCCTGGCGGAAGTTCGATCTGCGTGCGGTCCGTTCGGCGGTTGAGCTCCCAGAGCTTGGCGGTGCCATCGGCGCTGGCGGTCGCCAGTCGCTTCCCGTCGGGGGAGACGGTCACAAAGTAGTTTGCACTCGTATGTCCCGACATGGCATCGCGCTCTCGGCCGGTGACAGGGTCCCAGATCCTGAGTGAATCATCTCCGGCGCCGCTGACGGAGGCGAGAACCGACTGGTCGGGGCCGAACGCGACGCTTTCGACGCCGCCGCGGTGGCCGACGAGCCGGGTCTCTGAAGCGTGTGAGGTCCTGTCAACAAGAAAGACGTCGTTGGAGCTATTCACCGCGATGAGGCGGTTGTCGGGCGCGATGTCGAGACCGATTATTCCAGACCCCGAACGCATCTGCCAGCGCAACGCAAAATCGGTGAGGCCCAGGATCGCGATCCGAGCGTCGCGCGAGCCTCCGGCTGCAGCAAACGAGCCGTCCCTCGCAATGGCGAGGCCCTCGATGGGGCCGACCTCGGCATCGCGCCGCCACAGTTCCTCTCGGGTCGCTGCATTCCAGACGGCGAGGCGCCCGTCGCGACTCGCGGAGACCAGCCGCGTGCCGTCTGGCGTGAAGAGCGCCGCATTGGCTTCACCGTTGTGCGGAGGAGAGAGATGGCGTTTGGCGGCGCCAGAGGCCGCGTCCCAGAATCGGACGTAACCATCGTCGCTGGCTGTTGCGACCAGTTTCCCATCCGGCGAGAACGCTGCTGAATTCACCTCGATTCCATTGTGGTTCAGGACGTGGAGGCAGCGCCCCGTGTCCCGATCCCAGATCCGCGCCGTCCCGTCCTTTGCCGCAGTGACCAGCCTCGCCCCGTCGGGCGAGAATCGAACATGGTAAACCGCGTTCGGTTTGCCGTCTGGCAGTTCACCATGCGGGAAGGTCAGCGATTCTCGATGAGCCAGATTCTTGAGGTAGCCCCATTCGAATCCGCGAGGGTCGGGCTCTCCCGCCGGATAAGGGCCGGCCCAATGATCGAGACGTTTCGAGTCGGCGGTCCCGGTGTCGTGGTTATCGTGGATCAGACGGTAGGCGTTTTGCATCTCGCGGGTGTAGCGAACTCCGCGCGGGTCTGGATCGACCGGCGCGTTGCTTTTCACCGGTCCCTCGAACCGAGTGCGTTGCGCGCCCGGGTTGCCGCCCGGGAGCCGCGGCCGGGCCGACAAGATGACTCCGCCGACAGCCACCGCACCGACGAGCAGCAGCACACTCAAAATGAAGGCACGGTTGCTGACTTTCAGCTCGTCCCATGCGCGTCTGAGTTTCCCGCGCCCAAGCCGCCCAGCGGTGACCGGGTGACCGGCAATGAAACGCCGGAGGTCTTCGGCGAGCGCCCTTGCGGTGGGATAGCGATCTGCCGGGGAGCGCTCCAGGCAGCGTGCGAGAATCTGGCGAAGCCCTTGCGGCAATTCCGGTCGAGATGGTCGATGCACTTGCGTGTTGTTGAGCGGTCCGGGCGAATCAGAGCCTGAAACGATCGTGTCCAGGATCGCACCCAAGCCGTAGACGTCGGTTGCTTGTCCGATGCGCGACCGATCACGGGCAGCCTGTTCGGGCGACATGTACCGTGGCGTTCCGAATGGGAGTGTGTCGGTACGGGTGTCGTCCGCCGTCTCATCGAGCAGAGTCGCGAGACCAAAGTCGGTAATGCGGGGCGTCCGTGCGACCGGGTCATCACACCATTCCAGCAACACATTTGCGGGTTTGAGGTCGAGGTGCAAAACGCCGCGGTCGTGTGCATGCGCGATCGCTTCCGCCAGCGAGAGCAGAAGCTTGGCGGCCAGGACCGGGCCCAGGCGTTCCCGTCGGAGAGCGAGCCACTCCGCGAGGTTCGGACCATCGACATGCGCCGTCGCCAGGTAACAGACCGAGCCCGCCTCACCAAAGTCGTAGATCGGGACGATTCCCGGATGATCCAGGCGCGCCAGGGCGAGTGCCTCGCGCAGGAACCGTCTGCGGTGCCGATCGGAGGCGAGCCACTCGGGGCGCGGAATCTTGAGTGCCACGTTGCGCTGCAAGGTGCTGTCATTCGCCAGAAAAACCAGGCCGTGTCCGCCGGAGCCGATCAGGTTGAGCAAGCTGTAGCGGCCTACGGTCAAATTGAGGCCGGCCAGCGGCGAATCGTGGCTTGACTTCTCCGCCGGCAGATGGGCCCAGGGCCAGCGGCGGTGCAGGCGGTCAAGGCAGGCCCGCGCGAGTGCGAGCTGGCGCGCGGAGTGGTGACTGTCATCGGGCGCGCCGATGCTCGGCGAGGAGGGGATGTCGCTCGACATGATGCCCCCAGCCCGAGCGGCATCGCAGGCCAAGAGGATGTCGCCGATCCACGTGTCGAGCCTCGGTGGTGCGGGAACGGCTGTTCCGCCTGGGGAGAGGCTGGACGGCTCAGGCGTCGCGAAATCCGGGCTCATGCGTCAATCCCGTCTGCGGGCCGCGTCCGGAACTGGGATTGGAGGTGTTGAGCCGCAGCTCGGCTCGAGGATTCGTTGCAAGTGAAGGATCGCCCGCTTCCAGACCATGCGGGCGGCATCCGGAGAACGGTTCATTCGCCGTCCGATCTCATCCCAGCAAAGATGGTCTCGATTCCGGAGGATGATCGCCAATCGTTCGTCGGTCGCGAGTTGTTCGAGTGCCGCGTCGATTGCCGCGGCCTCCTCGCGGTCGGCAGCCGAAGTCCCGGGTGTGGGGTCCGGGTCAACCAGCGCGGCGGCGGACTGGCCGGGCGCGGCCGTATGGAGTGACTGCTCGCGGTGGACGGATCGCCGCTCGGCGGACGCGAATTTCCGAACCGAGTCCTTCAGATTATGGCGGAGTATCCCCCCCAACCAGGCCCGCAGTTCTTCCGGGCGGCAGCCTTCAAAACCGGCGAACCCGCGATGCGCTTCGAGGAGCGTATCCTGGACCAAGTCGGAGCCACCGCACTTGCTCCAAAGCCGCTTGGGGAGGTGCTGATTGGCGATTGTCAGAAGGTAGGGCCGAAAGACCTCGAGGACGCGCCCCAGCGTCGCCGTATCGCCGCATTGCGCAGCCGCCACTTGCGCAGCGAAATCGACGTGATGACCGTTCGCGCTCTGACCGGCCGGTTCCATGGGCGCCATTGCCTTCCAGCAGCGATCGCCGGCAACGACCAATACCGATCCGCGGCCGCCGGGCTAGTTCGTGGCCAGGACACGGTGCAACTCTTCGTCACGACCTCGACTTTGGTAACCGAATCGAAGCGTGGTGTCAACAAACTGGCCCTGCATGTTTTCGATTCGCGACGCCAGGGCGGCGCTTCGTTCGATTTCGACGGGAAGTGCGCATAGAGACACGGAGCAGCACCGGGAAACGATGGCTTTACACGCAATGGAGCTACTGCGATGCGTCTTCACAGTTTCTTCTCTTTACGACGTCGCGCCGGCCGTCTGTCGTGTGGCTCCGGCCGTAGCCGCCGCCGGTCGGGGGTGGAATTACTGGAAGACAGGAAGTTGCTAAGCGTTCTGACCGTGACCGATACCGGCGATTCGGGCTCGGACACCGGCTCGCTGCGCTTCGCGCTCTTGAATGCCCAGAATGGCGACACGATCGATTTCGACATTCCGACGACCGACCCGGGCTACGTTCCGGCGACGGGCTCGTGGACGATCAAGCCTGCTTCGCCCCTGCCGGCGATCACGAATTCGATTTTCATCGACGGTTTCTCTCAGCCGGGCTATTCCGGCACGCCGGTTATCAAGCTGAGCGGAAGCAACGCGGGCACGGCCAGCGGACTGACCATCACTGGGTCGGGCGTCACGGTCCGCGGCCTGGACATCACCCGCTTTTCCCAGAGCGCGGCGATCCTGATCTCGGGCACCGGGGCGACCGGTGATTGGGTCTACGGCAACTTCCTGGGGATCGATCCGACCGGGACACAGGTCGACTACGACTACGCCGGTGTCGAGATCGCCGGTGGCGCGGTGGGCAATCTCATCGGAACCAACGGCGACGGCGTGAACGACGCCGCGGAGCGAAACGTCATCAGCGGAAACTTGTACGCCGGCGTCTGGATCACCGATGCCGGGACGGAGCAGAACGTGGTCGCAGGCAACTACATCGGCACAAACGCAACGGGCACAGCCGCAGTCGCCAACGGCGATTACGGCGTCTTGCTCGCCGCCGCGACCACCGACAACTGGGTCGGCGTTAACCCTGTCAGCGGGTCGCCGAACGCCGACCAGGCGAACGTGATTTCCGGCAACACGGATTACGGGGTGTACGTTACCGCAAGCAATGCAAACGTCTTGGCCGGCAATCTGATCGGAACGGATGCGTCAGGATCAACCGCGATCCCCAACGACGACGGTGTGGTCGTCGATGAGGGTTCGTCGTTCAACCTGGTGGGAACCTCGGGCCAGGATGGGGCAGTTGACGACGCGCTCGAGCGCAACGTCATTTCGGGTAATAGCGTCGGCGGAGTTTTGGTGATCCACGCGTCATTGGGGAACGTGATCGCGGGGAACGACATTGGTACGACCGCCGGGGGCACGACGGCGCTGGCAAACTCCTACTGGGGAGCCTATATCGGGGCCGGGTCTCAAGATAACTGGGTCGGCGTCAACCCCGTCTACGGCCCGGAGACGGCCGACCAGCGGAACATCATCTCCGGGAACTCCCAGGAAAACGTATTCCTCACGGGCACGCTCACGACCGGGAATACGGTGGCCGGCAACTATATCGGAACGGATTACACCGGCACGGTCGCACTTTCTAACTACGTCGGCGTCTATATCCAGAACCAAGCTCACGGCAACCTGATCGGGACCAACGGAGACGGTGTCTCGGATGCACTCGAGCGAAACATCATCAGCGGCAACGAAATCGGCGTCTGGCTCAACTATGCCGGGATCAATGACGTGATCGCCGGCAACTACATCGGCACAGACGTCTCGGGAGAAACGGCGCTCGGCAACGGGCTTTATGGTGTGTGGATCACGAGCGAAGCCAGCAACGAGTGGATCGGCGTCAACGCGCTTGAGGGTCCCGAAAACGCCGACGAAGGCAATGTGATCTCGGGCAGCGGAGGCGCAGGCGTCGACATCAGCGGCTCGGGTGTGGACGACAACACCGTTGCGGGCAATGACATCGGCACCGATTACACCGGCACGATCGCGATCCCCAATTACGGCGGTGTCGAGATCGACAGCGGCGCGAGCGGCAATACCATCGGCGGCACCGCCGCCCTGGCGGGAAACGTCATCGCCTCGAACGCCGGCGATGGCGTCAACATCGGGTTGAATGCGACCGACGCGAGCACAGGCAACGCGGTCCTATCCAACGCGATAGATGGCAACACCGGAGTGGGCATCGACCTGGGCGACGATGGTGTCACGCCCGACCATTCGTCGCCCACGACGGGAGTCATCGCCGGCGCCCCCAACGGCGATCAGAACTTCCCTGTGCTATCCTCAGCCGTCTTCGTGCCCGACACGACAGACCCAAACGGCACGCTGACCGTCAGCGGATCGCTTGCGGCCGATCCCAACACGACGTACATCGTTCAGTTCTTTGCCAACCCGACGGCCGACCCCTCCGGCTTCGGCCAGGGCCAGACGCTGCTCGAATCGTTGAGCGTCACCACCGACGCCTCTGGTAACGCGAGCCTGACAGGCACGTTCACCACCGCAAACCTCACGGGCGAGTTCATCTCGGCGACGGCCACCGATCCCAACGGCAATACATCCGAATTCAGCCAGGACCTGGCGGTTATAAACACTTCGGAATCGAGCGTCGTCGTTCCGATCGTCGCCGATCCGGCGACGGAGCAAAGCGTGTTAGAGAGTGCGGTCTCGGAGATCGAGAACCTGCCTGTGGGAACGACCGCGCCCGCCGTGGACGTCCAGCCGACGGATACCGGCGGGCTCGACGATGTGCTAGCGGCGATTAATGGCCTGTCGAGCCAATCGACGCCTGTCACGGTGGCGCTCGACCTCGGCGGCCAGACGCTTCAGGCCGACACGACTTTGAGCCCGCCCACCGGAGTGAACGTCGTGATTCAGAACGGAACACTGATGGGCGATGCGCCGGCTTTGACAGTCGCCGCAGGCAACGTGATGCTCTACAACGTCACCGCAAGCAACAGCACGAGCTCGCCCACGATCGTGGTGAGCGGCGGTTCCTTGACGGTGGAGGACAGCACGATCGACGGCTCGGCGGTCGCCGGCCAGGCGGCCATCTCGATCACCGGCGGCACAGTCGACCTTGGCACGTCGAGCCTCTCCCGGCGGCAATACGATCAACATCAGCGCCGGCGGTGAGTTTGTCCACAACACGACCGGGATGCCTGTTCCGACGGTCGGTGATACCTTCACTGTGGGTGGAACCACGCAGACCGCCGCGGTGCTCAGCTTCACGCAGCTCACGAGTGCGCCCGACGCCTCCGTTTTCGGCCAGAAGGTGACGTTCACGGCGGCCGTCGTGCCTGATTATCCGGGCGATCCGGTCCCGACGGGGTCGGTCACCTTCGTGGATGAGACCACCGGAACGACGCTCGGGACGGCACACCTCCGTGGCGGGACGGCAAGCCTATCGACGGGCTTGCCCGGCGTGGGCAGTCACGACGTCATCGCGAGTTACTCGGGGAACTCGACCTACTTGTTGAGCCTTGACCAGACGACGCAAGTCGTTACTCAGTCGAGCACGGCCACGGCGGTTGCGTGTTCGCTCGGTGCGACCGTGTTCGGCCAGCCGGTGACGCTCACCGCGACCGTGACCGCGGTCACGCCGGGAAGTGGCACGCCGACGGGGATAGTGGCCTTCTACGACGGCGTGATCTCACTGGGCACCGCGACGCTCACCGGTCGCAGGGCAGCGCTCAAGACGACCTCCGTGGACGTCGGCTCGCAATCGATCACCGCGGTCTATGAAGGCGACCCCAATTTCGGGACGAGCACTTCTCCAGGCCTCACGTTACAGGTCAATCAGGACGGGACGGCGTCGAGGGTCACATCGTCGGCGAAATCGGCTGTGTATGGCCAGACGGTGACGTTCACGGCGACGGTGAGCGCGGTTGCGCCGGGAAGCGGCACACCGACGGGGACGGTGACATTCGATGATGGCGGGACGCCGATCGGCACCGGCACGCTCAGCGTGGGGATTGCCACGTTCTCCACGGCGTTCTTCGTGCTGGGGTCGCACTCGATCTCGGTGAGCTATGGCGGAGATTCGAACTTCACGGGGAGCAGCTCGACGGCGTTTGCTCAAACGGTGAATCAATCGGTCTCGAGCACCGTTGTGATGGTTGCGCCGAATCCGTCGATTTATGGTCAGTCGCTCACGCTGACGGCTACCGTGAGCGCGAACTCACCCGGCAGCGGGATGCCGACGGGCACGGTGACGTTCACGCAGGGGGCGAACGTGCTTGGGACGGGTACCTTGTCTAATGGGACGGTGAGTATCAGGTCAAGCGTGGCGATTCCGGTCGGGACGGACACGATGAAGGCTGTCTACAGCGGTGACTCCAACTTCAAGACGAGCACCGGGACGATCAGCCAGACGGTCAGCCAGGACAGCACGATGATGGGTGTCACGTCATCCGCGAATCCGTCGGTCTTTGGGCAGTCGGTGACGTTCACCGCCACGGTGAGTGCGAATGCGCCGGGGAGTGGCACGCCGGCGGGATCGGTGACATTCATGGATGGAGCGACCACGCTTGCCACGGTGGTGCTCGGCGGAGGATCGGCGAACTATACGACCGCCAAGCTGGCAACCGGCTCGCACACGATCACGGTGACATACAACGGCAGCAACAGCTTCAGCACCAGCAGTGGGAGCCTCACCCAGACAGTGAATCAGGATACAACGGCGGCTGTGGTGACATCGTCGCTCAATCCGTCGACATTCGGCCAGAAGGTGACATTCACGGCGACGGTGACGGCGGCGGCGCCTGGGGTGGGGACGCCAACGGGGACGGTGACGTTCTATGACGGTGCGACGCAGATCGGCACGGGCACGCTCAGCGGTGGGAAGGCCACGTTCAGCACGAAGACGCTGGGTGCGGGCTCGCATTCGATCACGGCGGATTATGGTGGGGATGCGAATTTCCTCACGAGCAACTCGGGTGTGCTCACGCAAACCGTGAACGGGGCCGCGGCGAGCGCGATCGGGGCGACGAGCGTCGCCGTGGATGCGGTGCTGGGAGTGCTCGTGGCGGATGATTCGGGTTCGTCCGTGATTCATGATCTGGCGGCGGACCAAGTTCTGGCACGACGCCGGCGGTAGGCTGGGCGTGATTGAGGCGTGAATTGGTTCCTGACACCTTTTTGGTGCGTGATGAGGGGAAACGGTTCCTGACACCTTTTTTAGCCGGGGAGGATTACCTCGACGGAGAGGCCGGGGCTGGCGTTGCGGGCGGTGATCTGGCCGTTGTGAATCGCGACGGCGCGGCGGGCGATGGACAGGCCGAGACCGACGCCGCCGCTCTTGCGGCTCCGGTCACCCTCAACGCGGAAGAATGGCTCGAAGATCGAGGACAACGCGCCGGTGGGGACGCCCGGGCCGAAGTCTCGTACCACGACTCTTAGCCCCTTCCCGCGTGGCTCCAGGGAGACCTCGACCAGGGTGCCTTCGGGGGCGTGGCGGACGGCGTTGCGGATGACATTCTCGAAGGCTCGATGCAGCAGCTCGACGTCGCCGTGGATCGAGTCGGTCGATTCCGCGTGGAATCGTAGTCGGCAGCCCTTGGCCTCAGCCTCGAGCGCGCAATCTTCGACGAGGCTGCTCAGGAGGTCGGCCGGGCGAACGATTTCGAGCTGACGGGCCGATGGGTTTCCTTCCACACGAGTGAGGTGCAATAACTCCCCGACGAGATCGGATAGCCTGGAGATGTCTCGCCTGATTCGTGCCAGGAGCGGGCCGCGATCCTCGCGCTTGATGGCCAGGTCGATGGCGACGTCGAGCCGGGTGAGAGGAGATCGAAGCTCGTGCGAGACGTCGAGCAAGAGCCTCCGTTCCGCGGTCATGAGGGTCTCGATGCGCTCGGCCAGTAGGTCAAATTCGCGGGAGACCGCGCCGATCTCGTCGCGGCGTCGTGAGCCGGTGCGCGCCTGCAGGTCGCCCCTGCCGAAGCGGTCCATCGCCTGACGGAGGCGGCGCAACGGATGCGAGAGGTAGAACGCCAGCGCAGTCCCCATGAGGGCGTTGATCGCCACGATCACGGCGATGAACGGTGTCGGGCTCGGCATGTCGAACCAGGGCTCGACGATCCAGACGAAGCGATAGCGTCCATCCTGAAGTCTGGAAACAACGGCGAAGCGGCCGTCGGCGAGAAGGGAGCGGCCGGGGCCGATGGCCCGCAGAATGGCCGTTCGATCGGACCCGTCGACCAGGTCTTTACCGTCCGAGTCTGTCAGGAATCGCTCACCCGGGAGTTTGCCGGCGACCTCTCGCAAATGGGCGGAGAGCCCTGGCGCCCCCTGTTGCTCGAACGCCTGGCGGGCGTCCTCGCCGAGCATGGCGACGATGCTCGTCACGGGATCTGTGCGGCCCGACGGGCGTCGCTCCAGGGCCTTCGCAGTAACCCAGAGTCCCGCCACGCAGAAGGCGATGGTCGCGAAGGCCCACAGCAGGATCGTTACGAGGATGGATCTCATGACACGGCGGCCGCGCCCGGTCCGTCGGCGACACGGAGCAGGTAGCCGACGCCGCGGACCGTGCCGATCATCTCGCCGCGCTCGCCGAGCTTTCGTCGGAGGTTGCAGATGTGCGTGTCGAGGGCCCGGTCGAAGGGCGTGGCCCGCCGCTGGAAGAGCGCGATCGTCAGCTCGCTCCGCGGCACGATCCTGCCGGCGGCGCGGGCGAGATACTCGAGGATGTCGTATTCGACCGTCGTCAGGACGACCGGCGAGCCGTCGACAGACGCTTCGCGAGCCCGGAGCTGGAGCCGCAATCCGCCCGCTTCCAGAACGCTGGCCTCTTCGAAGACCTGACCCGACCGCCGCAGAACGGCCCGGATGCGGGCCATCAGCAGCTCGGTCCCGAAGGGCTTCGGCAGGTAGTCATCGGCCCCGGCGTCGAGCCCGGCTACCTGGTCGGCCGGTGCGGAACGGGCCGTGAGCATGATGACCGGGACGCGGCTCTGGCGTCGCACCAGACGAAGCAGCTCGATCCCGTCCAGGCCGGGGAGCATCACATCGAGCAGGAGCAAGTCGTGCTCGCCGGAGAGGGCCCGCGCCAGGCCACGGCGGCCGTCGTGGGCCAGCTCGACCCGGACGTCGTGCTCGTCGAGCGCGTCCTGAAGGAGCTCGCCCAGCTCGACATCGTCGTCGACCAGGAGGGCCATGCTTCCGGCGCCGGAATGTTTCTGCTCGCGGCCCGCCATACGGCCTCCGAACTAGGGGGCAGTTGCGTCTCTCCCGGGCGAGCCTGAAGAGAACACGGTACCCCCTGCCCCATCCATTCTCTCCGCCGCATGGTCCATTGTCACGCAGATTGACAATTCTTGACGTTGCGTGTGTGGGAAAGCGGGTATCTCTGGAAGGCGTTGGGGTTGCCCTCTCGTTCCGCCGCGAGAACTCAAGGGCAGGGACGCTGCGGGCTGGATTTGTGCAGGTGTGTTGATGGCACGACGGATGATCGAGACTGTGCGACTGACGAAGTGGTACGGGCGATTCGTTGCGCTCGCAGACGTGACGCTTGACGTGAGGGAGGGCGAAATCCTGGGGCTCTTAGGCCCGAACGGGGCGGGCAAGACGACGCTCCTCCGGCTGCTCATGGGATTGCTTCATCCGACGGCCGGCCAGGCCGCCGTGGCGGGCCTCGACCCCTGGCGCCAAGGCCGCGAGGTGAGGCGGTTGGTGTCGTTCCTGCCCGGCGAGATCCGCCTTTTCGGGCACCTGAGCGGGGTGAAGATGCTGCGATACATGTGCGGTCTGCGCGACGGAATCGGCATCGACCGGGCGGTGGCTCTGGCGGAACAGGTGATGGGGCTCGATCTCTCGCGCAAAGTTCGGAACTATTCCACGGGCATGAAGCAGAAGCTCGCGCTTGCTCAGGCGTTTGCCGACCCGGTTGAGATCCTGATTCTAGATGAACCCACCTCCTCCCTCGACCCGACGGTCCGGGGCGATGTGATGGGCCTCGTGGCCCAAGCCAAGGCCCAGGGGCAGACGGTCGTCTTCTCGGGACATGTCCTGCCCGAGGTCGAAGCGGTGTCGGACCGGGTGGCGATCATGCGGCGGGGCCGATTGATGCACGTTGAAGACATGCACGCTCGACGCGGCCTGCGGATGGTGCTGGTCCGCTACGAAGGTGGGGTACCGGAGAGCTTCCCGGAAGAGCTTGGCCTTACGGTAAGGGAGCGAAAAGGGGAAACCGTGCTCATGGAGCACCGGGGGGCTGTTTCGCCGCTCTTCACGTGGATCGGGTCGCAGCCGATCGTTGACGTCGCCGTGGGCACCGAAGACCTGCGCAGCCTGTATGACCGATACCACGGGCCCGACGCGACGGATGAGGACGACCGCACATGAGCGCGATGAGCACCATGATCCGCAAGCAGCTCGGGGAGTCGCGTTGGTTCCTCGGCCTCGGCTCAGCCGCGCTGTTCGGCCTCGGCTGGCTCTCGGCGTTTATCGCCTGCCGCATCGAACGGCAGTTCCTCAAGGTTACCGGGTCCGACGCCGAGCGGTTCGAGCAGTTCACGCGGGGGATGGGCGGGGCGGCGATGGACTTCTCCTCGCTTTCCTTCCAGGTGATCTTCTGGAACCACCCGTTCGTCATGATCGTGGTCTGCGTCTGGGCGATCTCGCGGGGGAGTGCGGCGGTGGCGGGCGAGATCGAGCGCGGCACGCTCGACATCACGCTGTCACGCCCGGTCTCGCGGCCGGAGTATCTTGGCTCGCAGGTCATGGTGGCTGTAATGGGGCTTGTGCTCCTTGCAGCGGTGCTGGTCGCCGGCAATCGGATTGGCGGTCTGTACAACCCGGTGAAAGACACACCAGCGCTTCTCAGCCTTGTCAAACCCGCCGCCAACCTGGCCCTGGTCGGGGCGGCAATTTATGGCTGCTCGCTGCTATTTGCCGTGAGGGACGTCGTCCGCTGGCGGCCCAACTTGATTGCCGCGTCAGCCACGATTGCGAGCTTCGCCGCGGGGGTCGTATCCGGGTTCCCAACGCTCTCGGACTGGGAGTGGGTGGGCCGATTCTCCGTGTTCAAGGCGTTCGACCCGGTCGAGGTTGCCGTCACGGGCGAGACCTTTGCCCGGCACGCGGCGGGCCTCGGAGGCGTCGCCGCGGCCGGCGTCCTGCTTTCGTTCATCTTGTTTCAGCGTCGCGATCTGCCGTCGAATAGCTAAACAGCCGCATATTGATGCACTACTCACGTTGGACAGAGGAGTCGCACCCATGAGCTTGTGTCCTGAGCAAATCTGGCGGCGCGTGTTGGGCGTCGCGGTGGTGGCGGCGCTGTCGCTGGCGACGGTCGTGTTCGCGGTCGCGGCGGAGCCCGACGATGGCCCGGCGCCGCAGAAGGCCGAGGCCGCCGCAGGCGATCGCCCCCTCACGCTTGGGCTGCAGCTCAACGAACCGAAGGCGTTCCAAGGATACACGCTGCTCGCTCCGCTGAACTCGAAGAAGTCTTACCTCATCGACATGGAAGGGCGGGTGGTCCGCGCGTGGGAGAGCAAGTACACGGCGGGCCAGGAGGCCTACTTCCTCGAGAATGGCCACCTTCTCCGCGCCGCCACGCTCGACAACCGGGAGCGGCTCTTCGGGGGCGCCGGCCAGGGGGGGCGAGTCCAGGAGTTCGACTGGGACGGAAACATCGTGTGGGATTTCAAATTCCATGACGACAAGCGCATGGCGCACCACGCGATTTGCCGGCTTCCGAATGGCAACGTCATGCTGATCGTCTGGGAGATCAAGACGGGGGCAGAGGCCGTCGCGGCGGGCCGCGACCCAAGCAATGTGCGCGGGCCGTGGCTGGCGGATTCCCTCGTTGAGATCAAGCCGAGCGGCAAGACCACCGGCCTGGTCGTCTGGGAGTGGCACGCCTGGGATCACTTGATCCAGGACGCCGAGCCAACGAAGGCGAACTTCGGCAACGTGGGCAATCACCCCGAGCTGATCGACATCAACTTCGGCAGCGGCGAGATGGCCTTTCCCGGCGGCGGTCCACCCGGGCCGCCGCAAGGTGACTTCGCGACGAAGGGTACCCCGAAGCAGGACGAGGCGAAGAAGAAGCGGGAAATGGACCGGCTCAAGAGCATCGGGTACGTCGGCAACCCGACGGCGCGGGGAAACTTGGGACTCCTGCCCGACTGGACCCACGTGAATTCGGTGGCCTACAACGCGGAATTTGATCAGATCATGATCAGTGTGCGCTCGTTCGGCGAGTTCTGGATCATCGACCACGCCACTACAACCGCCGAGGCCGCCGGCCACAACGGTGGAAAGCGCGGCAAAGGTGGCGACATCCTCTACCGCTGGGGCAACCCGAGCTCGTACCGGGCCGGCACGACGGCGGATCAACGTCTCTTTGCGCAGCACGACGCGCAATGGATCGCCAAGGGACATCCCGGGGCGGGGCACGTTCTCGTCTTCAATAACGGCGGGGGCCGGCCGGCGGGCAATTATTCGTCGGTCGACGAGATCGTCGTTCCGGTCGACGCCGAGGGTAATTACACCCGCGCGGACGGGGAGCGGTTCGGGCCGAGCGAAGCGATCTGGTCGTACACGGCGCCAAAGAAGGAGGACCTTTTCGCCTTCATCATGTCCGGCGCCAACCGGCTACCCAACGGCAACACGCTGATCTGCGAGAGCGTGAGCGGCATGATCTTCGAGGTGACGCCCGCGGGCGAGACCGTGTGGAAGTACGCCAATCCTGCCGGCGGCTCCTTCGCCGGAGGCATGCCCGGCGGCCCGCCGATGGGTGGCCCGCCGACGCTGGCAGACATCCTGCCGCCCATGTTTCAGTTCATCCTCAATTTGACGCCCGACCAGAAGGCGAAGCTCGACGCGACTCAGAAAGAAGTTGTGGGCAAGCTCGAGAAGATCCTCGACGCGACGCAGCGAAAGCAGCTTCTCGAGCGGCGCGCCGCCGACCCGATGGGCTTCGCCGGGATGGGCACGCCGGGGCAGATTCTGCCGCTGCCGACGCAGATCGTGCTCAAGCTGTCGGCCGACCAGAAAACGGCGGTGGCGGCGGTCCAGAAGGAAGTCGACGGCAAGGTCGAAGCCCTGCTGAACGATGACCAGAAGGAGCAGATGAAGGAGATACGCACCATGATCGCGCGGGGTGGCCCGCCTGGCAATCGTCCCGGCGGGCCGGGAGGACCACCTCGGGGACCCGGCGGCCCGCCGGGCGGGCCGGGCGGCTTCGGCGGGAATTCGGTCTTCCGCGCCTATCGCTACGCGAAGGACTACCCCGGCTTGGCCGGCAAGAACCTGATACCGGGTAAGACGGTCGAGGAACTCGAACCCAAGCGCCCGGATGCGCAGCCGAGATGAGGCGATGGGAGCAGGGCTTCGCTCGGTGGTCGTGGGCCGTGGGCGTTTGCATGGGCTGGATACCCATGCGAGAATGCGGTCGACGCGACGCTTCCGGCGCGCCCTAGATGCGGTGCGGAATCGCGACCGACGGCGCCGGGGCGTCCTGTTCCGCGGAGCTTCGCGATGGCCACTGCCGACCGCAATCTTCTCTTCGGACTGCTTGCACTCCAGAACGGAATCATCAATCAGGTGCAGCTTGTGGCAGCGTTCCAGGCCTGGAGCCTCGATAAATCACGGGGGCTCGCTGACCACCTGGAGGCCCGCGGCGATCTGACGAGTGCCAAGCGAGGTGTGCTCGATGCGCTGGCCGCTGTGCAGCTTGAAACGCACGACGGCGACGTGGAGCGGAGCCTGGCCGCCGTGCCGTCGAGCCGGTCGACCCGCGCCAGCCTGGCAAGTCTGGGCGAGCCCGAAATCGAGGCGACGCTCGCCCGCGCCATCCGGGGCAAGAGGTGCGAAGGCACCGAACCCGACGATGATGAAGCCGAGCGAACCAGCACCTACTCCGTCGGCAGCGCCACGAGCGACGGCGAGCGGTTCCGCATCCTGAGGCCGTTTGCCCGGGGTGGACTGGGCGCCGTGTTTGTTGCGATTGATAGCGAGTTGCACCGCGAGGTGGCTCTCAAACAGATCCTGGAGAAACACGCCGACGACCGGGTCAGCCGTCAACGGTTCGTCGCGGAGGCCGAGATCACCGGGGGGCTGGAGCACCCCGGCGTGGTTCCTGTGTACGGGCTGGGCACGGATGCAGCGGGGCGTCCTTACTACGCGATGCGATTCATCAAGGGTGATTCTCTCAAAGAGGCCATTGACCGGTTTCACAAGGACGAGGTATTCGGGAAAGATCCCGGTCGGCGGTCGCTCGAGCTGCGCAAGCTATTGCACCGATTCACCGACGTGTGCAACGCGATCGACTATGCGCACTCTCGCGGTGTGATCCACCGCGACCTGAAGCCGGCCAATATCATCCTGGGCAAGCACGGCGAGACGCTGGTTGTGGACTGGGGGCTGGCCAAGGCCGTCGGGCGGGCTGATCCGACGGCCGGGGAGCAGACGATTACGCCGTCGTCGAGCGGCTCGTCGGAAACTTTGGCCGGAAGCGCGCTGGGAACTCCGGCGTACATGAGCCCGGAACAGGCGCGGGGCGACCTCGAACATCTTGGCCCGCGGTCCGATGTGTACAGCCTGGGCGCGACGCTTTACTGCTTGCTGACCGGCAAGCCGCCGTTCACGGGCGAGGACATCGGGGTCATCCTGCGGTCGGTCGAGGAAGGTGAATTTCCACGGCCATCCCATCGTGATCCGGCGCTCGATAAGGCTCTGGAGGCCGTCTGCCTGAAGGCCATGGCCACGATGGCGGCGGACCGCTATCCGACGCCCAAGGCGCTGGTGGACGACCTGGAGCGGTGGATGGCCGATGAGCCGGTGACAGCCTGGCGCGAGCCGCTCTCGCGACGGGCGCGGCGGTGGGCGCGGCGCAACCGAACGGTGGTGATTGCCGCGGGCGCGGCGGTGCTCGTGGCATTGGTTGGAACGGCGGCGGTGCTGGCGGTCCAGACCCGGGCGAATACTGAACTGAAGGCTTCGAATGCCAAGCTGGCGCTCGCCAACGCGGAGGTAACCCGCGCCAACAACGAGTTGGCGGCCTCCAACGGGCGGGAGCGGGCACGGTTCGCGCTGGCGCAGGAGGCGATCCGGATGTTCCACACCGGTGTCAGCGAGGATCTGCTGCTCAAACAGAAGGAGTTTGGCACGCTCCGCACCAAGCTGCTGCGCGGGCGCAGGAGTTCTACCGCAAGCTGGAGGGGATGCTCGGGGGCCACGCGGACCGAGACTCGCGGCTGGCGCTTGCGCGTGCCTACTTCCAAGTGGGCGAGCTCACGAAGGACCTCGATTCAAAGAAAGATGCGCTGGTGATTCACCGGCGAGCCTTAGCCCTGTTCGAAGACCTCGCGCGCGACTCGCCGGACGACACGGAGGTCCTGGGCCAGGTTGAACGGTCCTACGCTACGATTGCATCGTCGTTCTCGTCGCTCGGGCAAAAGGCCGAGGCCCTGGCGGCCGCAAGCCGCGCCAGCGCGATCGCCCAGGACGTGGCCGCGATCGACCGCACCGATCTCGGGCGCCGGAGCGAGCTGGCACGTGTCGAACATCTTCGTGGAACGTTTCTCCTGGAGAACTCACGAGTGGGTGAAGGGCTGGAGACGCTGGAGCGAGCGCGAGCCATTCAGGAGGATGTGGTCAGGATCAAACCGTCGGACGAGCAGGTTCGACTCGAGCTCGCGATGACCTGCGACGACCTGGCCATGCACTTGGAATCGTCGGGCCAGAGTGATCAGGCGCTGGCAGTCTACGGGCGGGCACGCGACCTGGTCGAGGAGGTTTTCCGGGCGAATCCGACCGATGCCCGGATCGCCCATGAGGTGCCCCGGACGCTGGGCAATCTGGCAATCGCGCTCGAGGAAGCGGGTCGCGACAATGAGGCGCTCGCGGCCGACGACCGGGCGCGTCAGATGCTCCGCGTGATCGGAGACGCCAACCCGAGCCTGCTTTCCGTCACCCGCGATCGGGCCTGGATCGACGCGATGAGCGCCGCGATTCTGGTCCGATTAGCACGGGATGCCGAGGCGCTCCCGTTGCTCGAGGGGGCCCGGAAGGCGCGGGAGACGCTGGTGAAGGCGGGCACTTCCGTTGTGCGAGACCAGACGCAGCTCATCCGTATTCACAGACAGATCGCGGAGATCCACGCCCGGGCCGGGCAGATGTCACAGGCGCTCAAGTCCCGTGAGCCGGCCGTGGCGATTGCGACAAAGCTTGCCAATGCAGGGCTAAACGACCTTGGCATCCAGTCCGAGCTCGCCGGGGCCTACCTGGAGATCGGCGACCTCTTCACCGCGGCCGGCACACCTTCGGAAGCGCTGCCGTGGCACGACAAAGCGGTGACGATCCAGCGCAGGCTGGTCGAGGCCGAGCTGTCTGCCTCGCGGTACAATCTTGCCAGCGGCGTGAGGCGTCGCGGGATCACGCTCCAGAAATGCGGCCGGCTCCGCGAGGCGGTCTCGACTTTCGCGAGGCGATCAAGCTCCTGAAAGGGTCGGCAAGCCCGGCGGCCGTTGACATCTACGACCTCGCGTGCTGCCAGTCGCTGCTTTCCGGCGTCGCCTCCGAAGCCGGATCTGGTCTCACCGCGGCCGACGGAGAGGCCGAGGCGGACCAGGCGATTTTGAGCCTGCGCCAGGCCGTCGCTGCCGGATGGCAAAGACTTGCCCACATGAGGTCCGACACGGACCTTGACCCGATCCGTTCGCGCCGCGATTACCAGATGCTCTTGCTTGACGTAGGGTTCCCGGCCAACCCGTTCGGACAAAGCCGCTAGGGTGGCGGCAGGGTGTCTGCGGTTTGAGCGTGGTGCACACCGCGAATTGGTTCCTGGCACCTTTTAGTGGGGCTGGCGGCACACGGAGTGTGCCTGCTACAGGGGAAAGGTTCCTGACACCTTTTCCGGTTCCTTCCAGAAGCGTTGATACTCTTTGGGAAGCTGAGGAGCGCTTTCGGATTGCTCCTGTCCGGTTGGCAATTGGGTTTTCCAGTGATACCACGTGCCGACGCGCCAAAGCTCGAGCCGAACGCCTTCCTTGCCCCAGCCGAAGAAGCCGGGCCCACAAAGCTCGGCCAGGGAGATTTCCCCTCGTTCGCGCGGGGGATCGAGCTCGAGGTTCAGGCGAGCGATCGATTGCTGCTGCCTGTCCAGGATCGCGTCGAGCTCGGACCAGAGACGGTTTTCGAGCTTCGCTACCGGGCCGGCGTAGGGCTGGATCGTGATGACGAGGTGGCCTGAGTCGTCGGTGTGCTGCTCGGTGTTCCGCGCTTCGAGCGCCACGGATTCCTCGTAAGCGGCCCGGAGGATCTTGTTGACTTTCATGAATTGTTCGGATTTCAGACGAAGCACTGATCGAGCGAACGTGTCGGTCAAGGAGGGGCCGGTCGGACCAAGCTCCCACCCTCGGGTTCGTGCTGGGATCAGCGGCAGCGGGCTTGGCGGTGGAGCGGAAACGGGCGAGGCAGCCGACGGCGTGCTCGCGGCGGTCCACAAATGGGCGACGACGATCAGCAGTGCGCCAATCAAGAATGCGGCGGCGATGATGACCAGCGCGTTGAATGCGGTCGATCTGGAGCGCGTTCGGGACGTCTTGCCGTGAAACGCGGCGCGTACGTCCGGCCGGCTCAGCACGGTCCACGCACAGACGCCGGCCGGCATGCCCAACAACCAGGCGACATGACAAGGCAGGATCGCCAGGATACTGGCCGCGCGACAAAGCCCGTACGAGCGAAGCCTTGCCATCGCGCTTCCTCCTGCGGCAATGAACAGCGAGATCATGAGCGTGAGCGCCGCCGCGAGCAATGCCTCGATGACGCCGGGGGCCCTGGGGGGGGCATTCATCACGACGAAGAGTGCGATGAATGAGAGGATGAACCCGATTCCTCCGACAAGGCCGAGCCCGAGGGCCGGCAGCGCGACTTGTGATTGCGCGTCTTTGAAATGAAGCTCGTCCGGGCCGGCTTCGGGTTCAAAGTCGGGCCAGCGCGGTTCCGGGGCGGCGCGAGAGATGTTTTGCACATCGGTTCTTACGTCACTCGCGTGCTGATAGCGCAGCTGCCGGTTCTTTCTCGAGCGTGCGCAGGACGACTTCGTCGAGCCGCACGTCGATGTGGACCTTTCGCGATGGCGGCGCGAAGCGGCCCAGGGGCAGCTCGCCGGTGAGCATCTCGTAGAACACCACGCCCAGCGAGTAGATGTCCGCGCGGTGATCGACGCCTTGAGGCGCTCCATCTGCTCCGGGGCCATGTAGTGCGGCGTGCCCATGACCTGCTGCGAGCCAGTGAGCGAGTAAGCGGCCCTGCCCACGAGCGAGCCTCCGTTGCGAAACAGCTTGGCCAGGCCGAAGTCGGCGATCTTCACGCGGCCTTTGCGATCAAGCAGGATATTTTCGGGCTTTATGTCGCGATGCACGATCCCTTCGTCGTGCGCGTACTGGAGCGCCTCGCAAACCTGGGGAACGATCGCCAGCGCCTCCTGCGGCTGGAGCTTGCCGCCGGCGATCAACTCCCGGAGGTTCGCGCCGTCGACGAACTCCATGAGGAAGTAGTACATCCCGCCGGCCTCGCCGAAGTCGTGCACGGTGACGACGTGAGGGTGGTTCAACCGCGCAAGCGCCCGGGCTTCACGGGTGAACCGCTCAGAGAACCCCGGGGCCGCGGCGACCTCGGGGGGCAGGACCTTGAGTCCGACCGGCCGGTCCAGCCGCCGCTGGCGAGCCTTGTACACTGCGCCCATGCCACCGGAGCCCAGCAGCTCCTCGATCTCGAGATGCGGGAAATGCGGGGCAAGCTGCTCGGGACTGGGCGGAATGAATCGGCTGGGGCTCGTGAAGGGGGGCGTTGCCGGCCGTGGTTCGGAACCGGATGTGGGTTCTACTCGCCCACGAGCGGTCAAGTCAGCCGTGTGATCGGCTAGACCTTCTGATTGGCCGGCGAAACCCAGCCTCAGGACGCACTGAGGGCAGACGCCATCCGGGGCATCGGGCGGCAGGTCCGAATGGCAATGCTGGCATCTTCGGATCTCGGTCATGGTAGGACCTCATGGCATCAAGCCTCGTGTCTACCCACCAATAACCCAGAAATCTCGAAAGGTTACAACCTTCTTCGCGTTTACTGCTGAGCGACCGACTCGAACAGGTCTCGCAGCTCTTCGTCAACCTCCTCCGGACTGGAGACCGTCTGGGCGATCTCGGCTCGCAAGAGCTCGCGGCATCTCTGCCGTAGCCGATGGACGGCTACCTTGACCGCGCCTTCGGTCTTGCCCACGACCTCTGCAAGCTGGCTATACGGCACCGTGGTCTCGTCGCCGCCCAGGTGCGGCTTGAGGTGCTCGAACAGCTCGAGCTTTCCGCGTGTGACGAACTCGTCGCGCAGACTGGCGAGGGTCTTTTCGAGCAGCGTGAGCGCCCAGCGGCGCCGGTAGATCATCTCGGCAGTGAGCTCGTGCGCGGGCTCGAGAGTGTAGCGGTTCTCGCCCGCGGCGAGATCGAGCGAGACGACGGCGTGTCCTCCGCCACGTTTCCGTGTGCCGGCGCGACGCCAATACTTGGCAAGGAAGTGATCGAGCGATGTGAGCAGGAACGACCGGAACCGACCTCGCGTAGGGTCCGCCTTGCCCGCGAGGTTTTTCTCCAGCAGCCAGGCGAAGAATTCCTGGGTCAGGTCCTGGGCATCGGCCGGGGAATGTCCTTTTCGCCGGATGTAGGCGTAGAGCGGATACCAGTAGACCTCGCAGAGACTGGCCAGAGCGTCGCGAGCGTCGGGCGACGACCGCCGTCCAGCAGCGAGCACGAGACTCCAGTGCGTGGTGTGGAATCGCTGGGGGCCTGTCGAGCTGGATCGCGTTTCTTGGTCGGGAGGGGACATTCGCTTATGGTACAGCCGAATCCGGGCGATTTACAATCAATTCGGCACGGCCTCGGCATGGCCGGGCTGGAGCGGCACTGCTTGGCCCTCGATCGACTGTGAGTTACCACCATGTCCCAATCCACCGACCCAGCGCGGAACCTGCTCTTTGGCCTGCTGACTCTGCAGGCGGGCCTGATCGACCAGGGGGATCTGTTCGCGGCATTCGCCGCATGCACGCGCGACAAGGCTCGATCCCTGGCCGATCACCTGGCCGACGGCGGAGGCCTCGACGCCGACGACCGTATTGCCATCGAGGCCCTGGTCGCCAGGCATCTGAAGAAGCACGGTAACGACGTCGAAAAGAGCCTGGCCGTCATGCCTGCGGGCCGTTCAACGCGCGAGGGCCTGTCGGCCATCGGCGAGCCTGCCATCGAAGCCAGCCTGATCCGCATTGGCTCGGCCTCCACGCGAGACGATGACGAAGACGATGCGGGGCGCACCCTCAGCTATTCCGTCGGCAGGGTGACCAGCGACGGATTGCGGTTTCGCATTCTCCGCCCGCACGCGCAGAGCCTGGGCGCTGTCTTCGTTGCGCTCGACGGCGAGTTGAACCGCGAAGTCGCGCTCAAGCAAATCCTCGACAAGCACGCGGATGACCCGGTGAGTCGCGGGCGGTTTCTGCTCGAGGCCAAGGTCACCGGCGGGCTGGACATCCGGGAATTGTCCCGGTTTATGGTCTCGGGGCCTACGACGACGGCCGACCGTACTACGCCATGAGGTTCATCCGCGGCGAGAGCCTCAAGGAAGCGATTGAGCGATTTCATCGACGCAGCATCACAAAATCGCCCTCCCCGCTTGTGGGGGAGGGCCGGGATGTCGCTGGCATGGCGGCCGCTTCTCGCGACCTCGAGCTGCGCAAGCTGCTGCGGCGCTTCACGGACGTGTGCAACGCCATCGAATACGCGCACTCCCGCGGCGTGCTGCATCGGGACATCAAGCCAAGTAACATCATCCTCGGGCGGCACGGCGAGACGCTGGTGGTGGATTGGGGGCTGGCCAAAGCCACGGGCAAGTCGGACCCGGCGGCGGTGGAGCGGACGCTCTTGCCCTCCTCGGCAAGCGGTTCGTCGGAGACGTTGCCCGGCTCGGCGCTGGGCACTCCGGCCTACATGAGCCCCGAGCAGGCCGTAGGTCAGCTTGACCGGTTGGGTCCACGGTCGGATGTCTACAGCCTGGGAGCGACGCTCTACTGTTTGCTCACCGGTCGGCCGCCGTTTGCGGGCGAAGCGGGCGACGTGATTCACGCCGTGCAGCGGGGCGAGTTCCCCCGACCGCGTGGGCTCGACCGCAGGATCGACCCGGCGCTCGAAGCGATCTGCCTCCGAGCCATGGCCTCTGGGCCTGAAGACCGGTATGCCTCGTGCCGGGCGCTCGCGGACGACAACCCAGCCATCCCCCAATTTCAGAGGCAACTGGCAGACATCCTGCTAGGCATCGGCTGGCAGCTCGCGCAGGCTGGAAAAACCGACGAGGCGATCGTCTACTACGCGCGGGAAGAGGCGATCAGACAGAATCTCGCCGAGCCGAGCTCAGCGACGCCTTTGGACAGGGATTCGCTGGCGAACTGCCAGACCAACACGGCGGACCTGCTTCGTCGGTCCGGGAGGCTTGAGGAGGCGCTCGCCGCATGTGAGCGCGCGCTGGCGGTGCGTGAGCCTCTGGTCGAGGCGCATCCCGAAGTCCCGTGGTTCCGCGCGGGCCTTGGCGACGTGTACCTGCGACTTGGCCAGGTGCGATTCAGCATGGAAAACCTGGCGGGAGCCGCTACTGCCTGGAAGCGTGCGTGCGCGATATACGACGGGGCCAAGTCCGTGAGCGGCGAGCATACTTTCATAAGGGGATGCTGCCACGCCGGTCTGGCGGGACTCGCCGGCCGGCCGGGCTCGGGAGTGGCCGCCGCGGAAGGCGTCGACCAGGCCGAGAAGGCGATGGCCGGGTTGCGCCTGGCCGAGTCGATGGGCTATCGCATCCCCGACGCTTTCCGCACCGAATCGGCCTTGGACCCGCTGCGGAACCGGGCCGATTTTCGTGTGCTGATGATGGATCTCGTGATGCCGGCCAAGGCGTTCGCGGAATGATTCGGCGCCGTTGGGAGGAACGCGGCCGCGGGCGAGAAATTCGGGAGACCTCAGATCGGGCGAAGGGCGGGTCGGAGACCCGTGCATGACGGGAGACCTCCAGTTTCACCGCAATTGCGCCGAATCGTTCCTGACACCTTTTCCCCCGGGTGCTGGCGATCGGCTGCAATCGTGCCGGGTTGGGGATAGACTGAAGAGGCGCATTGCCGACGGATCACCTGGAGAATCGACCGATGGGCGCCGTTGCCGCCGAGAGAGAATTGTTGTTCGGGCTGCTCGCTCTTCAAATCGGCCTGATCGATCAGGCGAAACTGGTGGCTGCCTTTCAAGCCTGGACGCTGGACAAGGCCCGCGGCCTGGCCGAGCACCTGGTGCGAAGCGGAGCCCTCGATGCCGACGACCGTCTGGCCGTCGAGGCCGTGGTCGCCAGGCACCTCAAGAAGCATGGCGACGACGTCGAAACGAGCCTGGCTGCCATCCCCGCCGGCCGGAGCGCACGCGACGGGCTCGAGTCGATCGGCGAGCCTGCCATCGAAGCGAGCTTGATCCATCTCGGCTCAGCCTCCACTCGAGACGATCACGATGCCGATGCCGGCCGCACCGTCAGCTATTCCGTCGGCACGGCCACCGGCGACGGACTGCGGTTTCGCATTTTGCGACCGCACGCGCAGGGGGGCCTGGGCGTGGTCTTCGTCGCGCTGGACGGCGAATTGAACCGCGAGGTCGCGCTCAAGCAGATGCTTGACAAGCACGCGGACGATGCGGAGAGCCGCGGGCGATTTCTGCTCGAGGCCGAGATCACCGGCGGGCTCGAGCATCCGGGGATTGTTCCAGTTTATGGGCTCGGGGCCCACGGCGACGGGCGGCCGTTCTACGTGATGCGGTTCATCAAGGGGGACAGTCTGAAAGAGGCAATCAACCGGTTCCATGCCGACGAGAGTCATCACCGCGATCCCGGCCGGCGGTCGCTCGCTCTGCGCAAGCTGCTGCGCCCTTTCATCGACGTTTGCAACGCCATTGAATACGCCCATTCGCGCGGCGTGCTGCATCGCGACATCAAGCCCAGCAATATCATCGTGGGGCGGCACGGTGAGACTCTGGTGGTCGATTGGGGATTGGCAAAAGCCACGGGGAAGTCCGACCCGTCGGCCGCGGAGCGAACGCTCTTGCCCTCCTCTGCCAGCGGCTCATCCGAGACGTTGCCCGGCTCGGCGCTGGGCACGCCGGCCTACATGAGCCCGGAGCAAGCCGAGGGCCGGCTCGAGCGGCTGGGACCACGATCGGATGTCTACAGCCTGGGCGCGACGCTCTACCACGTGCTAACCGGTCAGCCGCCGTTCGCCGGTGACGCTGTCGACGTGATTGGCGCCGTGCTGCGGGGCGACTTCCGCCGGCCGCGTAGCCGCGACGCGAGTATCGACCCGGCGCTCGAAGCGATCTGTCTCAAAGCCATGGCCCTTCGGAGTGAAGACCGGTACTCCACCTGCCGGGCGCTCGCCGACGATCTGGATCGCTGGATGGCTGACGAGCCAGTGACGGCCTGGCGCGAGCCGGTTGCGCGGCGGGCGCGGCGATGGGCGCGGCGGAACCGTACAGCGGTGACAGCGGCCGGCGTGGCGCTCGTTGCCGGCGTGGCCGGGCTGGTTGCGGTCGCGGGCGTTCAGGCCCAGGCCAACAGCAGCTTGCGAGCGGCCAACACCGAGGTGAAGCGAGCGAACACCGAGCTTGCCGCCGAAAAGGCTCGCGTGCAGGAGCGATATAGCCTGGCGCTGGAGGCGATCCAGGCGTTTCACACCGGCGTTAGCGAGGATTTTCTGCTCAAGGAGGAGAAGTTCAAGGACCTGCGCGACCGGCTGCTCAAGTCGGCGAGTGAGTTCTACGGCAAGCTGGGGGCACTCTTGAAGGGCCGCAAGGACAGAGCGTCGCGGCAGGCGATGTTGCAGGCCAATTTCGATCTGGCCGAGCTGACGGACAAGGTCGGGAAGCCGGAGGACGCGCTCGAGGCACACCGGCAGGTCCTCGCCGCAAGAGAGGCGCTTGCGGCCGAAATGCCGGCCGAGTCGGATGTCACGGCCGACGTGGGGCGCAGCCTGACGGCCGTCGCCTCGCTGCTGGAACACACGGGACAAATGGCGCCAGCGGAGGCGATGTACCGCAAAGCCGAGGCACTTCTTGTGAAACTGGCCACGTCGATCGCAGAGGCCGGCGCGGCGCGGGTTGTCCTGGCTGACTGCCGGTCGCATCTCGGCCGGCTACTCCAAACGACAGGCCGCAGCGACGAAGCCCTGTCGGTCTACCGCCTGGCGCTTGCAGACCAGGAGGCACTGGCCGCGGCCCGCGGGGCGACGGCCGAGTCCCGGAGGAACCTGGGCGCGACGATCAACAGGCTTGCCATTGTGCTGGCGGGGACGGGCAAGTCGTCGGAAGCAGAGGCTGAGTACCGCAAGGCACTGATGGTCTTCCAGAAGCTCGCCGACGTCAATCCCGCCATCACCGACTTCCGCAGCCGTCTGGCGCTTTGCCACAACAACCTCGGCAACCTGCTGGCGGTGACGGGAAAGACATCGGAGGCGGAGGGCGAGTACCGCGCGGCGGTGGGGCTCTATCAGAAGCTGGCTGGCGACAACCCCGCCGTGACTGAATTCCGCAGCAACCTGGCGCGAAGCCAGAGCAACTTCGCCACCCTGCTGATGAATACCGGCAAATCACTGGAAGCGGACTCCGAGTACCGCAATGCAATGCGGCTCTATCAGAAGCTGGCCGACGACAATCCCGCCGTCGCCGAATTCCGCGACAGTCTGGCGCGATGCCACAACAACTTCGGCAACCTCCTGAAGGATACGGGTAAGTCGCTGGAAGCGGAGATCGAGTACCGCGAGGCGCTGTCTCTCCAGCAGAAGCTGGCCGACCAGAATCCCGCAGTCACTGAATTCCGCAGCCACCTGGCGCAAAGCCACTACAACCTCGGCCTGCTGATGTGGAATTTGGGCAAGTCAAGTGAGGCGGAGGCCGAGTCTCGCGAGGCATTGACGATCCGGCAGAAGCTGGTTGACGATAACCCCGCGGTCACCGAATACCGCAACCACCTGGCTGGCAGCCACTACTACCTCGCCTGGGTATCGCAGCAGATGGGCAAGGCGACTGAAGCGGAAGCCGAGTATCGCAAGGCACTGGTGATTTTAGACAAGCTGGCCGCCGATGACCCCGCCGTTATCGAATCCCGCAGAATGCTGGTGCAGTGCCACAAGCACCTCGGCATATTGCTCTCGGATATGGGAAAGGCATCGGAAGCGGAAGCCGAGCACCGCAGGGCACTGGCGATCTGTCAGAAGCTAGCCGACGACAACCCGACCGTCATCGAATTCAGTAGGAAGCTGGCGGAGTGCCACAACAACCTCGGCGATCAACTGCTGAAGACAGGCAAGTCATCGGAAGCTGACGCCGAGCACCGCAAAGCCCTCCTTATCCCGCAGAAGCTGCCCGCACCTTGCGACGCAACCGGGTCAGCCGGCCTCGTTGGGCGGGTGTTTCACGGTTTCGGCGGGCCTCCTCGAGAGCGTAACTCGAGGACAGCAGCACCACGCTATCCAATCGCCACAACCTCTGAAGCGCCGCGTCGGCGCGCCACGCGGCGGAGAGTAGGACGTTGGCGTCGAGGAAGAGACGATCCACCCGTTAGACCCCGCGTCGCTTGTAGTGCGGGATCTTGTTCGGATGCAAGCCCATTGCGCGAACCTCGGCTACGGCGCGGGCATAATCGGCGGCATCGATCGCGTTTGACAGCAGGAACTGGGCCTTGCGCTCGGGTGTATAAACCTCGACTGGAAGGACCAGGGCCGGCCGGATCAGGACGCCGCCCTCGCAAGGCTCCGCGACGACAAACGAACCTTCCTCGATGCCGTAGCGCCGTCGGAGCGCAGCCGGAATCACGACCGAGCCGCGCTTGCCGACGCCGCTCGGCTCGGCTCCCCGACGGTAGCCAGGGGCTGCTCCTGTACTCTTGAGGGCTGCGGGCTTGGGAAGGCTGGGCCCAGCTTTCTTCGTGGCGCGCATGCGAAAATCTCACGAACAACACTCGGCTCGGTGTCGCCCGATTGTCTGAATGTCGGGCACGTGTATTCTCCCTGGAACGGGCGAGCGGGCCAATACGGAGAGAGGTCGACCCCCGAGTACTCCCGGTGGCTCGGATCGAGTTAATTTCAGACCCGAGCCACTTTCCCCGCGCGCGGGTGAGACCTCCGGTCGGGGAGACGGCGGCGACCCTTCGGGTGCCCGAGACCTGCGCCCAACAAGAAGGGTAGCAAACAAGCAGCCGATCGCTCAATCAGCCCTCGATCGTTGCGAATCGGTTCCTGACACCTTTTCGCCGGCGCGCCCGACACGCGTGCTGAGTTGCCTTGCTCCGACTTTGTTCGTGGTCTATGATCGGGCGTGGACCGGGAAAAGAAGCCAATCGTGCGCTGGAAGACCATCAGCCTTCGCGGGCTGCTACTGGTCATACTCGCGATCGCGCTGGGCCTGGGCTGGATTGCCAACAAGGCGCGGCAGCAGCGGGAAGCCGTGTCGGCGCTGCAGAAGTTTGGTGGGTTCGTGCATTACGATTGGGAGTTCAAGAACGGGCGGGTAAAGGTTCCGCGCGGGAATTCGCTCTGGAAGCCGACGTGGGGCACCCTCACGCCGGGCAGAAAGCCGTGGGCGCCGGACTGGGTGAGGCGGGCGGCGGGCGATGAGTGTTTTCAGTCAATCGCTCATGTGAGCCTTTATGTCGACATCAAGAAGGGCATGGCGGATGCGACGTGGGTGAACATGGGGGCGGCCGACCAGGCCTTGCGCAAGCTCGCCACCCAGACAAGTGTGCGGACACTGCAAATCGGCGGGCAACAAGTCACGGATGAAAACCTTTCCTACGTGGGCCAGATGACCGGTCTCGAAGAACTCAGCATCGAATGGGCATTTCACCTGACGGACATGGGATTCCAGCATCTCTCGGGGCTCAAGCAGCTTCGAATCCTGCACATCGGGAAATCGAAGATGACGGATGCCAGCCTGGAAGCGATCGGGAAGTTGACGAGCCTTGAAGAACTGCGGATTGGCGGTGAAGGATTTTCCGATGCAGGGCTTCAGAAGCTCAGCAGGTTGACGCGGCTCAGTTACCTGTCGCTCGACGAGGGGAGCCACTCGATCTCCGATCGCGGCCTCGTGTTCCTGAAGAACATGACGGAGCTGGACTTCCTCGACTTGAGCGGCTGGCACGTGAGCGACGAAGGCATCGCGACGCTCCGTGAGCTTAAGAAGCTGAAGACGCTTCGCGTCGGCCTTTCGCAGGACCAGGCGGATCGGCGGAATAAATTGCAGGCACTGATCCCCGGGGTGATCATCGAGTGAGGGTCGCGGAACTGCGAAACACGAATCGACTTGTTATCCCCACGCTGCAGCGTCTATGATGAGGTGTATTCATCGGGAGTAGACTTGGGATAAGAATTAGTCGCCTCCCGGAGATGAGTTGAATCTGTCGGATGACTAGACGAAGGGCAGCCCGGTTCTTCCGGGTGGTCCGTCGAAAAGTAAGCCGGCGTGGTCGAAGACCTGAGGGTTCTCGACCACGCCGGTTTTTTTTCGTTCGCGCCCTTGTGGCTCGATCGCCAGCGCCAACCACTCTCGTAATGGGGTGGCCCAATAAACTGTATTCGCGAATGTTCACTGTGCTGTCGATGCGTGATTCAACAGGGGAAAACATGCAGTGCGGCGGAATCGCTGCGGACGATCGAGGGTTTGCTCTCGATGTGGAAATGGCTCTGGCCCCGGGCGGCCACTCGCGAATCACGCGAAACGCCATGATAAATCTATTGACATTTTAAAAGATTTAAGTTCTAATGAAATGAGAATTTGCGAGTGTGTGATCAGCCGGGGTGGTCCCGGCCAGGTTTGCCTTGCCGCGGGAGCATTCGCGTGGGAGGCATTTTCTTGATTCTCAACATCAATGCAGGAGCCAGGTCATGTCGAACACAGGTGAGACGCTGAAAGAGGGAATTCACGACGCCGGTGTGAAGGTCAAGGACGCCGCGCACGACGCCGGTGTGAAGGTCAAGGACGCCGCGCACAACGCCGGTGTGAAGATCGGGGACGCTGCGCACGTCGTTGCCGAGAAGAGCAAGGATGTTGTGCACGACGTCGGCGAGAAGATGAAGAACGTAGGCCGCTAAGGGCCCTCGGGGAGGGAATCGTGGTCACGGGATCGAACGACGTCCAAGAGATTTTTGATCGGATGGCGGAGATCCGGCGCGAGCGTCATACAAACGTGAGCGAATCCGTCGCCGGCGCCGAGGCGGTCATGGACTGGGGACGGTACACGTGGATGTATCCCTGGATCGGTCTGGGCGCCGCGGCTGCGGCCGGCTACCTGGCTTACACCGGAAGTCATCCAAGAGCCGCGGGCGAGCCGGCGAGTCTGGCCGATCCAGCCGGGGCTCTTCTACCGGTCACGGGACCCGCCCAGAAGGGTCAGAAGCCGCGCAAGACCGGCCGGAATCTTTTGCTCGCCCCCTGGAACTTTCTGTTCCCCGTGGCCATCCGTGCGGGCCAGAACTACATGCTCCATTGGCTCGACTACCAGCAGCCGATGAATACGATGGGCGGGACCGGTCTCTCGGCGTCGTCCGAGAGAACGGCGCGGCAGGATGGGCCCGGTGGCGCGTCAAGACAGTGCGCCCAGCGGCGGCTTCGATCGAAACAAACTTTTTGGAGGATACGACGATGAATGATCATGTTCGAGGGATGAATGCGGAGTTTACTCCGCAACTGGACGAGCTCAAGGCGATGGGCCGGCAGGACGTGGCGTTCGCCCGTGAGCGGCTGGCCGACGGGACGGCAGTGGTGCGGGACTTCCTGGTGAAGGAACCCGTCAAGGCTCTAGGTATCACGCTCTGCATAGGAGTTGCTCTGGGATGGCTGATCAGACGTCCGTGAACGGTCACGGGACGGCTCGTGCGCCCGGTTCGAGCTCGGCTGAATTCGAGGGCGTTTCCGAGTTTGTCGACGACCTCTGTGAGAGCTGCCGCGGGCAGTTCGCGAGTGTTCATGATGACTCATCGAGATTAAATTGAATTCCACCAGGGAAGCCGGAATCGCACCGGCCGCTCCCCTAACCAGAAGGCCCACCGATCATGGCGTCCAACATGCAGGCAATTCAGGGAGAATGGAAACACCTCTGCGCTCTGGCAAAGCAGCGCTGGAGTCAGTTGACAGAGGACGATTTCGCAGTGCTGGAAGGGAAGTTCGAGCAGCTCGTCGGCCGGATCGAGCAAAAGACCGGCGAGGGGCGTGAGTCGATCGAGCGTTTCTTCACGGAAGCGGCCTCGCGCGGCTCAGCGGCGGTGGCGCATGCTTCGGAGGCCGCCGGCCGGTACGTCCACCAGGCGGGCGATCAGATCCGCCAGCGCTACGACAATGCCGAGGGTCTGGTCCGCAGCCACCCGGCTGAGACGGTGATCGCGGCGTTTGGCATCGGCCTGGTGGCCGGGCTCGTCGCCGGGCTGGCGCTCCGGGGCCGTTGAGTCCGACGACGGGTCTCGTACAGGAATGCCACCGTGGCCAGTCAACGCACGTCGCCGATGGACCATCCGGTCGTCCTGACCTTCCTCATCCTGGCGGTCATCGGCGCGATGTCGATCGCGGCCGAGGTGCTGAAGCCCTTGGCCCTGGCAGTGCTACTGAGCTTCGCACTGGCGCCGCTTGCTGGGTTCTTCGAGCGGCGCCGGGTGCCGCGGGCGATTGCGGTCATCCTCACGGTCATCCTCGCGCTCGGGACCGCAAGCGGGATCGGTTACGTCGTCCTGCGGCAGCTCTCTGCGCTGGCGTACCAACTGCCGGACTATCAGAAGGAACTCCAGAAGAAGGTGGACTTCCTGAAGCCCTCGGACGACACTGCGTACCGTCGGGCGCAGGATGTCGCCGGCGCGCTGGCCAAGTCGCTCGACACGCCGGTGGTCGCGGGGCACGAGGCGATGGACGTGCGGGTCATCGAGCAGCCCACATTCCGGCAGCGCCTCCAGGGAGCCGTCGGGCCCTACCTGGAATTCATCGGCGTCGGCATTTTCGTGCTCATCCTGGTCCTGTTCATGCTCATGAACCGGGATGACCTGGGTGACCGGATCGTCCAGCTCTTCGGCCAGCGGCAGATCAACCTCACGACCCGGACCATGAGCGAGATCGGCCAGCGGATCAGCCGCTATCTGGCGATGATCGCTCTGGTCAACTCGGGGTTCGGGCTCACCGTCGGCGTGGGCCTCTGGTTGATCGGCGTGCCGTACGCGGTGCTCTGGGGATGTCTGGCTGCGATGATGCGTTTCGTTCCCTACGTGGGTGCGGCGGTGGCGTTCCTGCTGCCCTTGGTGTTCTCGATCGCGTACTTTCCCGGCTGGAGGCAGCCGGTGGAAGTGGTCGTATTCTTCGGCGTGGTCGAGGTAGCACTCTCGTATCTGGAGCCGGTCATCTACGGCAAGACCACCGGGGTGTCGGCGCTTGGGCTCCTGGTCGCGGCGATGTTCTGGACGTGGCTCTGGGGGCTGCTCGGCACCCTGCTGTCGACGCCACTGACGCTTTGCCTGGCGGTGCTCGGCAAGTACGTTCCGAGCCTCGGCTTTTTCGCGACCCTGCTGGGACAGGAGGCCGAGCTGGACCAGAATATCCGGTTTTACCAACGGCTCGTGTCGCTCGATCAGGACGGGGCCACCGCGGTTGTCGAAGCCGCCCTGAAGGAACGCCCACGTGCCGAGGTCTTCGATCAGATCCTGATCCCGGCCCTGTCGCGCTGCGGACATGACGCGGCGCGCGGGGAGCTGGAGGATAGCGACGTGGCCTTCGTCCGGCGGGTCATCAGTGAGATCCTCGACGACCTGGAAGGGACGGACGATCTCAACTTGAAGGCCCCTGCCCCGTTGGACCGACGCGAGTCAGGGAGCCTCAATGGGAATCCAGCGTCGCCACCGTTTGTGGTCGCGGGCGTGGCAGCGAGTGACACGCCGGACGCCCTGGCGCTGCGGATGCTGGGACAGATCCTGGCGCCCTCCAAGTGCACACTCGTGACGATCGAGGGCGCGGGCTCGCCGATGCTGCTTGCCGGGCGGGTGGCGGAAGTTTCTCCGGCGATGGTCATCCTGTCGCACCTGCCTCCGGAGGCACTCGCACAGGCCCGGTACCAGGTCCGGCGGCTGCGGGCGCGGTTCGCCGAGCTCGCGATCGTGGTGGGGCGCTGGGGGGAGGCCGCCAGCGAGGCGGCGTCACAGGGGCTCTCCGGCGTCGGGGCCACGCACGTGGCCTTCACGCTGGCGGATGCGCGCGACCAGATCCTGACGAGAGCGGCTTCCGCGGTTCCGCTCACGGTGGCAACGGCGATAACCGCAACAACAAAGGGCTGAGCCAGATGGTGAGCTTTCCCATGGTGATCCATGAGATGAGTCGAGATGAATGCATCCAGGTGCTGGCCGGTGCGAAACTGGCCCGGCTGGGTTGTGCGCGCAGAACCAGCCGTATGTCGTCCCTGTGTACCTCACGTACGAGGTGCTGCCCGGCGGCGAGCCGTGTCTCTACGGCTTCACGACGCCCGGGCAGAAGGTCGAATGGATGCGGGCCAACCCTCTGGTTTGCATCGAGGTGGACGACGTCGTGGCTCGCGACGAGTGGATGAGCGTCGTCGCGTTCGGCCGCTACGAGGAGTTGAAGGATGCGTCCGGAGGTGACGATACGCTGGGACCAGCCGACCGGCTGTTGCAGATCGGCCGCTATGAGGGTGCAGGTGCCCCGAGGAGCGACGACCCGCGGGCCGTTGCCTACCAGGTCCTCCGCGCCCAGGCCATGTGGTGGGAACCAGCCTGCACCGTGGGCGCCGCCCGGGCCCACCGCGATCCGGTGGAGTCGCTGGAACTTTTGTACTACCGGGTCCGCGTGGACCGGGTGACGGGGCACCGGGCAACGCCCGACTCCCGGACGATCAAGCTGCCGGCGGCTCCGGACCGGAAGGAAGGCTGGCTGCGCAGGGCACTCGGGCTGTCCGGCCGCGGGCAGCCTTCAGTCTGACCAGCTTGAAGGGAGTAACGACGGCGATGGCGGCGCTCGAATGGAGCGCAGGCGGTAGGACGGCTGTCTGCGTGCGTGGCACATTGGTACAATCTTTGAAATGGCACTGAACGAGGTGATTCTTCGAGCGAAAGCAGTCTTTCCAAGAGAGAGCGCGCGCGACGGCGTTTTGCCGCGGGCGTCGAGTGACGAACAGCCGCTCCGATCGGAGCTCCTGAGCGTCGATCAACTGGACTTGCACGCCAAAGCCGTCGCGGGGTGGCATCAGGTTGATCGGAAGCGAGGGCCGGACCGGCTCTTGCCGCGGCTCGCGGAAAACGAAACCGTTCTGGTGCAGACGTACAAGCTCATCACGGCGGCCGTCGTGGCAAAACGACGGATCGCGCCGGCCAGCGAGTGGCTCCTCGACAACTTCTATCTGATCGAGGAACAGATTCGAATGGCCCGACGGCACCTGCCCAAGGCGTACAGCCGCGAGCTGCCTCGTCTGCTGAACGGGCCGTGGGCGGGATATCCGCGCTGTTATGACATCGTGCTCGAGCTGATCGCACACGCCGATGGACGCGTCGACGCGGCGGGACTCCGCCGCTTCGTGGCCGCCTACCAGAGCGCTCTTCCGCTTTCGCTGGGAGAGTTGTGGGCGATACCGATCATGCTTCGCCTGGCGCTCATCGAGAACCTGAGGCGCATCGCCGCGCGCGTCGCCGCCGACAAGCACGACCGCAACGACGCGAATCAGTGGGCAGACCGGCTGACCAAGGTCGCGGAACAAGATCCGAGAAACCTGATCCTGGTTCTCGCGGACATGGCGAGATCGCAACCGCCGACGTCCAGCGCGTTCATCGCTGAGCTGGCGCGGCGCTTGCAGGGTCAAGGCCCGGCCCTGGCCTTCCCGCTCACGTGGGTCGAGCAACGCCTCTCCGAAGAGGGCCAGACCATCGAACGGCTCGTGCAAGCGGAGGGCCAGCGGCAGGCCGCCGACCAGGTTTCGATCGGCAACAGCATCGGAAGTCTCCGCGTTCTGGGCGCGACTGACTGGCGTGAGTTCGTCGAGGCGATGAGCCGCGTGGACCAGGTGCTCCGCCAGGATCCGGCCGGCGTCTACGGGGCCATGGACTTCGCCACTCGCGACATGTACCGGCACGCGGTCGAAGAGGTCGCCCGGCGCAGCCCGCTGTCGCAGATCGAAGTTGCCGAGTGTGCGGTCGCGCTCGCGCTGGCGAGTGCAGGCGCCGCCACGGCGAACGGCGATGGCCGGGCGGCACATGTGGGGTGCTACCTGATCGGCAAGGGCCGGCCTCAATTCGAGCGCGCGGCGCAGTACCGCCCTTCGCCGGGCGCCTGGATTCGAGAGCTCGGCCGCCGGCACCCGCTCTTGCTCTATCTCGGTGCGATCGTCGCGCTCGAGGCTGCGATCGCGACGGGCGTCGTCGCCCAGGGGCGAGCCTTTGGGTCAGCGCGATGGGCCATGGCGGCGGCCGCGATCCCACTCGTGCTGGGTGCGAGCCAGCTCGCCGTCACCCTGGTGAACTGGCTCGTGACAATGTTGATCGTGCCGAAACCGCTCCCGAAGCTGGATTTCTCCGGAGGCGTGCCGGACGCGATGCGGACCCTGGTTGCGGTACCGACCTTGCTTGTAAGCGAGCGAAACGTCGCGGACTTGCTCGAAGGGCTGGAAGTGCGCTACCTGGCCAATCGGGACGACCACGTGCACTTTGCGCTTGTGACGGATTTCCAGGACGCACAAGAGGAGACGACGCCGGGGGACGCGGCACTCCTGCGGCGGGCAAAGGAGGGGATTGACGTCCTCAACGAGAAATACAAGGGTGACCGCGGCGACCGGTTCTTCCTCTTCCATCGTCCGCGGCGGTGGGACTCGCACGAGCGGGTGTGGATGGGCTACGAGCGCAAGCGCGGCAAGCTGGCCGCCCTGAATTCGCTGTTACGGGGCAAGCCGGGGGACTCTTTTTCGCTGATTGTCGGTGAGACGTCCGTCTTGCCGGGCATGCGGTATGTCATCACGCTTGACACGGACACGCAGCTCCCCCGCGATGTGGCGCAACAACTGGTCGGGACGATCGCGCACCCGCTGAATCGCGCGCGTTTCGACCAAGGGTCGCGGCGCGTTCGCGAAGGGTATGGGATTCTCCAGCCGCGCGTGGCGGAGAGCATGCCGGTGGGGGGCCGGTCGGTGTTTCTGCGACTTTTCGGGGGTGAGTCGGGTGTGGACCCGTACTCGCGAACCGTGTCGGACGTGTACCAGGATGCATTCGGCGAAGGGTCTTTCATCGGCAAGGGCATTTACGACGTCGATGCGTTCATTCGAGTCGCCGGCGATCAATTTCCCGATAACTTGATTCTCAGCCACGACCTGCTCGAAGGGTGCTATGCGCGGACGGCCCTGGCGAGCGACGTCCAGCTTTACGAGAGCTCGCCGCAGCGCTACCTCGCGGACGTGAGCCGGCGGCATCGCTGGGTCCGAGGCGACTGGCAAATCACACCGTGGATGCTGCCGTGGGTACCTGGGCCGTCCGGGCGGCGACTGCGTAACCCGATCTCGGCACTCTCGCGCTGGAAGATCTTCGACAACCTCAGGCGCAGCCTGGTGGCACCGGCCTTGCTCCTGGTGCTCTTCGCGGGTTGGTCGACGCTCTACCCGCCGTGGTTCTGGACTCTCGTCGTGGCAGCGATCAGCCTCGCCCCGACGCTCTTGCGCGGTGACGGCGCTCGTGCGCTGGCCGGCAGACCTCGCGATGGGCGGGCAGCTCCGCGCCGTGGCGCACGCGATCGGACGAGACCTGGCCCCGACGGGACTCTCGCTGATCTTTCTGCCGTACGAGGCCTACTCGAACCTGGATGCCGTGGTGCGGACGATCGTGCGCAGGAGTCTGACGCACACCCACCTTCTGGAATGGACGACCTCGAGCGAGGCAGCGCGGAACTCTGGCACGGACGGGCTCGTCCAGGTGATCCGGGCGATGGCGGTGGCGCCGGCGCTCGCGGCCGCGCTCGCCGTCGGGCTGGGATTCTCGAGGCCGGAGGCACTTGGGGCTGCACGCGCCCTGGCTCGTCCTGTGGTTCGTGTCGCCGCTCGTCGCATGGTGGATCAGCCGGCCAGCAGCCCGGCAGACGGGAGAGCTCTCGAACGAACAGGCGGAGTTTCTGAACGACCTGGCCGGCAAGACCTGGCGGTTCTTCGAGACGTTCGTCGGGCCTGAAGATCACTGGCTGACGCCGGACAACTTTCAAGAGTCCCCGCGTGCCGTGATCGCGCACCGTACCTCGCCGACGAACATGGGGCTTGCGCTGCTGGCGAACCTGGCGGCGTACGACTTTGGCTACATCTCGGCGGACGGACTCGTCGAGCGCACGTCGCGGACGCTCACGACGATGGAGGGCCTGGAGCGATTCCAGGGTCACCTCTTCAACTGGTACGACACGCTGACGCTCCGGCCGTTGCCACCGCGGTACGTCTCGACGGTGGATAGTGGGAACCTCGCGGGCCACCTCCTGTGTTTGCGCGGGGCTGGACGAGCTCCCGGACTGCCCGATCTTGCCGCCGCGGGCGATCGAAGGGCTGAGAACGACCCTTCGCGCTCTGGTCGATGCGGCTGGGAAAGACGTGGCGATGCTCGTTTCCGATCGTGCCTCGGCCGAGGTGGTGTCGCTTATCCAGAGGCTGCGGAGCGAGCTCGATCCTCTTTCCGGTGGGCAAACGCTGCACCGGCTGCCGGCGCTTCAGGCGCTGGCGGCTGAGCTGGCCGCCGGCCCAGGCGCCGGATCCAACCTGGACGTCGCGTGGTGGGCCCGAGCTCTGGACCGGCAATGTCGCGATCACCTCACGGCTCTCAACCTGCTCGCCCCATGGCTGCTCCTTCCGCCGGACGACGTGCGCCGCGGTGCGGCGGCTCACGAGCGGCTGGGCCTGGAAAAGATCCCGACCCTGCGCGAGGTGGCGCGTCTGGGTCTGGCGCTTGAGGGGGCCGAACCTGGGCGGGGCGAGGGCGATCCTGCGCGCAGCTCAGGGAGGCAATCACCGGAGCCAGCGCGCGGGCGGCCGAGAGGATCACCGCCATCGTCAGGCTCTCGCTCCGCTGCGGCGAACTGGCGGATCTGAATCTGCAGTTCCTGTACGACCGGTCGCGCCGGCTGCTGGCGATCGGCTACAATGTGGATGAGCGGCGCCTGGACTCGAGCTTCTATGATTTACTCGCTTCGGAAGCTCGTCTGGCCAGTTTCGTCGGGATTGCGCAGGGCCGCCTGCCCCAGGACCATTGGTTTGCTCTGGGGAGACTGCTGGCGAGCACGCGGGCCGGGCCGGCGCTGATTTCGTGGAGCGGCTCGATGTTCGAGTACCTGATGCCGCAGCTTGTGATGCCGACCTACGAGGGCACTCTGCTCGACCAGACGTGCCGGGCGGTCGTCGCCCGTCAGGCCGAATACGGGGCGAGGCGAGGCGTGCCCTGGGGCATCTCGGAGTCGGGCTACAACACGACGGACGTCCATCTCAACTATCAGTACCGCGCGTTCGGTGTGCCGGGTCTGGGGCTGAAGCGCGGCCTGGCCGACGACCTGGTCATCGCGCCTTATGCGACGGTGATGGCGCTCATGGTGGCGCCTGAGATGGCATACGCCAACCTGCGGCGGCTGGCCGGGGCCGGGTTCCAGGGACGCTATGGGTTCTACGAGGCCATCGACTACACTGCGTCGAGGCTGCCGCGAGGGCAGTCGAGCGCGGTCATTCGGTCGTTCATGGCGCACCACCAGGGGATGAGTTTTCTGTCGCTGGCTTATCTTCTGCGGGATCGGCCGATGCAGCGGCGGTTCGGGTCGGATCCCTCGGTCCAGGCGACGGAGCTGCTTCTTCAGGAGCGCATTCCGGTCGCGAACCCATTCGATCGGCACGCGGTCGAGAAGTCGGTTGGACAGCGGACCGGGAGGGGTGACGAGGGACTGCTGCGGGTCTACAAGGGTGCAAACACGCCGACGCCGGAAGTGCAGCTCCTGTCCAACGGCAGGTACACGGTGATGGTTACCGACGCGGGCGGGGGCTACAGCCACTGGAAAGGCCTTGCGGTCACGCGCTGGCGCGAGGATGCAACCAAGGACAATTCCGGCTTGTTTTGTTATCTCCGCGAGGTGTCGACCGGCCTTGTATGGTCCACCTCTTACCAGCCAACGCTCCGGCGCGAAGAGTTACGAGGCGATTTTCTCGCAATCACGGGCCGAGTTTCGCCGCAGCGACGGCGACTTCGATACACACACCGAGATTGCCGTCTCGCCCGAGGACGACATCGAGCTGCGCCGCATCACGGTCACTAACCGCTCACGTGAGCCTCGGACGATCGAGATCACGAGTTACGCGGAAGTCGTTCTCGGCCCCGCGGCGGCGGACGCGGCGCACCCGGCTTTCAGCAAGCTGTTCGTCCAGACCGAAATCCTGCGCAGCCGGCAGGCGATCCTGTGCACAAGGCGGCCCCGGTCGGCGGAAGACGAGACGCCACTCTTATTCCACCTCATGGTGGTGCACGGGACGGTGCAGAGCGAGATGTGCTACGAGACCGATCGTCTGAGATTCCTGGGACGCGGCCGTACGGTCGAGGACCCCCTCGCGCTCGAGGGTCGCTCCGCGCTTTCCGATAGCGAGGGGGCGGTCCTGGACCCGATCGTCGCGATCCGACAGTCGATCATCATCGATGCGGATGAGCCGGCGCGGATCGACCTCGTCACCGGCGTTGCCAGGACTCGCGAGGACGTGTTCGTGCTGATCGAAAAGTATCGCGACAAGAGCCTGGCCGACCGTGTATTCGACCTGGCGTGGTCTCACGGCCAGGTGATCCTGCGTCAGCTCAACGCCACCGAGGCCGACGCACAGCTCTTCGGGCGGCTCGAAAGCGCGATCCTCTACGCCAACCCCGCGCATCGGGCAAGCCCGAGCCTGTTGATGAAGAACAGCCGGGGGCAATCCGGCCTGTGGGGCCAAGGGATCTCCGGCGACCTGCCGATCGTTCTGCTGCGGATCGACGACCAGGAAAACATCGCGCTCGTCCGCCAGCTCGTCCAGGCCCACGCCTACTGGCGGATCAAGGGGCTCATGGTCGATCTGGTGATCTGGAACGAGGACCGGTCGGGATATCGCCAGAACCTTCAGGACCAGATCATGGGCCTGATCGCCGCCGGATCCGAGGCCCAGGTCGTCGACCGGCTGGGCGGCGTCTTCGTGCGCCGCCCGGATCAAATGTCGGAAGAGGATCGGACCCTGTTGCAAACCGTCGCCCGTGTCATCGTCGATGACAAGGGAGGCACACTCGCCGACCAGCTCGAGCGCGGCGGTCGACTGGAGCCGCGTGCGCCGCGGAAGCTGCAGCCACGTAACAACCGCGCCGAGAGCGTTGCCACGCCGCCTTGGGTGCAGCGCGACTTGCTGTTCTTCAACGGGCTCGGGGGCTTTACGCGCGATGGGCATGAATATGTGATCACAACTGGCGCGGGGAAAGCAACGCCCGCGCCGTGGGTCAATGTGCTGGCAAATCCCTACTTCGGCACGGTTGTATCGGAGAGCGGAGGGGCATACACCTGGAGCGAGAATGCCCACGAGTTTCGTCTGACGCCCTGGTATAACGACCCGGTGAGCGACACAAGCGGCGAGGCCCTGTACATTCGCGACGAAGACTCGGGCCGGTTCTGGTCCCCTACCCCTCTTCCTGTGCGCGGGGACACAGCGTACGTCAGCCGGCACGGTTTCGGCTACAGCGTCTTCGAGCATGCCGAGAATGGCATCACTACAGAACTATGCGTTTACGTGGCCACGGACGCGCCGGTGAAGTTCGCGGTGCTCAAGCTCCGCAACTCCTCGGGGCGATCGCGGCGTCTCTCCGCAACCGCTTACTGCGAGTGGGTGCTGGGAGATCTTCGCCCGAGATCGCTCATGTATGTGACGACTGAGGTCGACCCCAGGACGGGCGCCGTCTTCGCTCGCAACCCGGGCGCCACGGACTTCGCCGGCCGCGTCGCCTTCCTGGCTGCGAACGATGCCACACGGAGCGTAACCGGTGACCGGACCGAGTTTCTGGGCCGGAACGGCACCACCGCGAGCCCCGCCGCCATGACACGGGACCGTCTTTCCGGGCGTGTCGGCGCCGCACTCGACCCGTGCGCTGCGATGCAGGTCCCGTTCGACCTGGCAGCGGGTGAGGAGCACGAAATTTGTTTCATTCTCGGGATCGGTCGCGACGCCGACGACGCCCGCACCCTCATCCAGCGATTTCGGGGATCAATGCCGGCGCGGCGAGCGCTCGAGTCGGTATGGCAGTACTGGAACCACACCCTGGGTGCGATCAACGTTGACACGCCCGACGCCTCGGTGAACTTCTTGGCCAACGGCTGGCTTTTATACCAGACCCTGGCTTGCCGCGTCTGGGGCCGGAGCGGCTATTACCAGTCGGGCGGGGCCTTCGGGTTCCGGGACCAGCTCCAGGACGTGATGGCGCTCCTGCACGCCGAGCCGCGGCTGCTGCGGGAACATCTCCTGCGATGCGCGTCCCACCAGTTCCGCGAGGGCGACGTGCAGCACTGGTGGCACCCGCCAGCGGGACGCGGCGTGCGCACGCACTTCTCCGACGACTTCTTGTGGCTGCCGCTGGCGACCTGCCGCTACGTCCTGAGCACCGGCGATACCGGCGTTCTCGACGAGCGCACCCCGTTCCTTTCCGGGCGCCCGGTGAAGCCGGACGAGGAAGCGTATTACGACCTTCCCTCTCGCTCCGACGAGACCGCCACGTTATATGACCACTGCGTACGGTCGATCACGAACGGACTGAAGTTCGGCAAGCATGGCCTGCCGCTCATCGGCTGCGGTGATTGGAACGACGGCATGAATCTCGTCGGCCCGCACGGCCAGGGCGAGAGCGTCTGGCTGGCATTCTTCCTGTTCGACGTTCTTAAGGAGTTCGCGAATATCGCCCGCGGTCGCGGCGACGCGGCGTTCGCGGACCGCTGCGTCCTCGAGGCGGAGCGGCTGCGCGTCTCGATCGAGGCGAACGCCTGGGACGGCCAGTGGTATCGCCGGGCATACTTCGACGATGGCACGCCGCTGGGGTCGGCGTCCAACGCGGAATGCCAGATCGATTCGATCCCGCAGAGCTGGTCCGTCCTCTCCGGCGCCGGCGACCAGGAGCGGTCGCGCACCGCGATGGACGCGGTGGAGGGCCGGCTTGTCCGCAAGAACGACGGCCTGATTCAGCTCTTCGACCCGCCGTTCGACAAATCCCCGTTGAACCCGGGCTACATCAAGGGGTACCTTCCTGGAGTGCGGGAGAACGGCGGTCAGTACACCCACGCGGCTGTCTGGGCGGTCATGGCCTTCGCCAGGCTCTGCGACCATCGACGCGCCTGGGAGCTCTTCTCACTGATCAACCCGGCGCGTCACGGCGCGACCTCCGAAGGGATCGCAACCTATCGTGTCGAGCCTTATGTCGTCGCCGCCGATGTTTATGCAATCGAGCCAAACACCGGGCGGGGCGGCTGGACGTGGTATACGGGTTCCGCGGGCTGGATGTACCGTCTGATCGTCGAGTCCCTCTTGGGCGTGCGGCTTGACGTCGACAAGCTGCGATTTGCGCCATGCCTTCCCGCCCTTTGGCCTTCATACAAGGTCCACTACCGCTATCGAGAGACCGTTCACCACATCACGGTCACGCAAACCAAGCCGGGGGGCACTGTGACACGTGTGGTCGTGGACGGTGTCGATCAGGCTGACAAGACAATCCGGCTGGCAGACGATCGCCGCGAACACTTCGCCGAAGTTGAAGTGGGGTAGCCCAGTCGCGGCGGCCATTCCGTGGGACAACCCGATCGATGTGCGGAGTTTGCGGCGAGGCGGCCACCTCAGACTCAAGGGCGCATCTACTTTGATACAATCCACAAGGCATGAACCATTCCCGGGAAGAACACCAACAAGCAGAGCAGGATGTTGATGAGCAGATCCTTGCCGACGCCCCGCTTCACAGCTACGGCGACCGGCGGCAGGAATATGGCAAGCAGGATCAGGACCAACTTGTTCACGATTGAAGCTCCTCTGGGTTGGTTGGGTGTCTTCGAATTTAGCGGTGGCTAGCGTAAACTCGATACATTCCGCCGGACGTGATCGCGCGAACGCCTCGTGCTTCTCGCTGGGGCATTCCTGCCGATCGCGGCAGCGGGAGAAGGCAGCCTCGACTCGAGAGTCAAGGAGCACGCCATTGTCAACAATTCTACCTGGAAAAGTGCGCGGCGGGATGGGGGCGCTTCCGCACGAATCAGGCGTGGCGTTTCGTTTGTGGGCCCCCCACGCCAATGCGGTGTACGTGACCGGCTCGTTCAACGATTGGTCGCCTGAGGCGCACTCCATGGCGAAGGAGGGGGATGGATACTGGTACGCAGACATCGCCACCGCCGCCATCGGCAACGAATATCGTTTCCGCATCGTGACCGGCGACAAGGCACTGATGCGCATCGATCCCTACGCGCGGCAGGTCACCAGTTCGGTGGGCAACGCCGTGGTCTACGACCCGCGCTTTGACTGGGAAGGCGACGATTTCCACCTCCCGGCGATCAACGAGCTGGTGATTTACGAGATGCATCTGGGAACTTTTCACGACAAGAAGGATGGAAAGTCGGACAAATTTGCAGAAGCCGTCCAGAAACTCGGCCATTTGCAGCGGTTGGGCGTGAACGTCATCGAGGTGATGCCGTTGGCCCAGTTCGCCGGCGAGTTGTCGTGGGGATACAACCCCTCTTGCGTTTTCGCTGTGGAAAGCAATTACGGCGGTGCGAACGGCTTCAAGCGGTTTGTCAAGTCGGTGCATCAGGCCGGGCTGGGGGTGATCCTGGACGTCGTCTACAACCACTTCGGTCCCAGTGACCTGGATTTATGGCAGTTCGACGGCTGGAGCGAGAACGGCCTGGGCGGCATCTACTTCTACAACGACTGGCATGCCGAGACCCCCTGGGGCTCGACTCGCCCCGATTACGGCCGCAAGGAAGTGCGCCAGTTCATCCGCGACAACGCACTGATGTGGCTGGAGGAGTATCACGTCGATGGCCTGCGTTTCGACATGACGCTGTTCATGCGCAACGTGCGGGGTAACGGCGATCCGGGCGGCGACCTGGCGGACGGCTGGAGCCTTGTGCAGTGGATCAACCGCGAAGCGCGGCAGCGATCTCTGGAACGCATCACCATCGCAGAGGATTTACAGAACGACGATCGGCTGACGAAGCCGGTGGACCAGGGCGGAGCGGGTTTCACGGCTCAATGGGCCGCTCGCTTTGTGCATCCGGTGCGGGCTGCCGTCACCACGTCCAGCGACGAGAACCGATCGCTCGACAGTGTTCGTCGGGCGCTCGAGGGCCGCTACAACGGCGACCCGTTCCAGCGCGTCATCTACAGCGAGTCGCACGACGAAGTCGCGAATGGGAAATCCCGCGTCGCTTCGGAAATCGATCCTCATAATCCTGACAGTTGGTTTGCGCAGAAGCGCACGACCCTGGCTGCGGCCCTGGTGCTCACGGCGCCGGGCATTCCGATGCTGTTTCAGGGACAGGAGTTCCTCGAAGACGGCTGGTTCCAGGATTCGGTTCCGCTCGACTGGCACAAGTCGGAGGAGTTCAGCGGACTGGTTCGGATGTATCGGGACCTGATTCACCTTCGCCTCAACCGGTTCGGCTCGACGCGAGGACTTACGGGATCCGGGCTGAACACGTTCCATGAGAATCAGGCTGATAACGTCATCGCCTACCATCGGTGGCACCAAGGCGGGCCCGGCGATGACGTGGTGGTCGTGGTGAATCTCTCCCATCTTGCTCACGAGAACTACACGCTGGGGTTTCCGTCGCCGGGGATGTGGCGCTTACGGCTGAACAGCGACTGGAACGGTTACAGCCGCGGCTTTGGAAACGAGGCGAGCTCCGATGTGATCGCCGGAACCGAAGAACGCGACGGCTTTCCCGCTTCCGGAACGATCCGCATCGGACCGTACAGCGTGTTGGTTTTCTCGCAAGACAAACCACCCGCGTAGCGAACGATCGGTGCAGAATCGCAGCTTGAAGAAAAGCCGACGGTCTCAGGTGTCCGCCGGTGGAGCGCCTTCCGCCTCGAGTTCGTCTCGAGGGTCAGACGGCGCTTCGCCCTTGGAGGAGCCTGATCACGATGACGACCAAGATCACGACCAGGAGCAGGTGGATCAGGCTCCCGCCGATCGGAAACGCCAGCCAGCCCAGCAGCCAGAGAATGATGAGAATGATGACGATCGTTTCAAGGGTATAACGAGGCATGATCGATTACCTCCTTCGATTTCTAATTGTCTTGTGACGACTGGATCACTGATGGGTTCTGGGAGTGGTGGCGAGTGGCAAACTCGCCCGCGCATGCGGAACGATGACCCGGTTTAGCAAGCTGTCCGCCGCCGACAATTGCAGGCTGCGCGGCAGCGGAGCCAGCTCGATGCCAAATACTTCCTTGCGCAGCGCGAGGTAGTCATCCATGCGGTCACGCCACACCCGCATGACCCCGCCGGACATGGGATGGGTGCGCCGCCACGCGCAATACCGATTGAAAAGCGACATGGCCGTGATTCCCGCCGAGCCTGCCAGCAGACCGCTCTTCTGCCAGCTCTCGTGCATCAAGTTGCGCACTGCGTGGCCCGTGGAGAAGAATTTGCGATAACAGCGGAACAGCAAGGCGGCCAGTTGCTCGCGGGAGAGGGTGGGGTGGCGCCAGGTCAGGCAGGTCGTGTCGAACCGGTCGAGGTTGTGCTCCGTAACGAGGCCTTCGGCCATGAACTCGTCGTACTGCTCGGTGCCCGGGATCGGGCAGAGGATGTAGAAGGAAGCGAACGTCGGGCCCAGCTCGCGCAGCATCTCGAGGTGCCGATTTACATCCTGCTCCGTGTCTTGCGGGAAGCCGATGATGTTCGAGAAGTGTGAGCTGATACCATGCTCGCGGCATAGCCGTACGATCTCGCGATACGTCTCCGGGCGGTTTTGTCCCTTTTTGGCCGCCAGCAGCGTCTGGCGGCTGAAGGACTCGACGCCCACGAACATCTGGGAGCAGCCCGCCCTGGCCAGGAGCGCGACCAACTGCTCCTGCCTGGCGATCTGCGTGTCGCACTGCACGAAGAAGCTGAGCCCGAACCGCTCGTCGGCCATGGCTTCCAGCAACACGGGGGCTTCGGAGTACTTGTTGAAATTATCAGAGGTGAACATAACGCTCTTCACTCCGGCGGCCTTGGCGGCGCGGAGACTTGCGAGGGTGGTTTCGATGCTCTGGCTGCGGATCCGCCGGCCAGCGATCTTGATCACCGAGCAGAAGTTGCACGTGAACGGGCACCCGCGGGCGGGATACAGCCCCAGCATCGGGATGACGTATCGGCCCAGATCCCTGCGGCCGGGGGGCACAACGACCGGCGCTTCCAGCTCCTGCTGCCAGCGCCCGTCCGCGCCATAGACCGGCCGCAACTCTCCGCCGGCGGCGTCTTCCAGGATCTCTCGCCAGACGAGCTCTGCCTCGGCCAGCGCGAAGCTCACCCCGCGTCCGTGCAGCATCGAGGTGTCGCAGGTCATCACGTGGGGGCCGCCGATGACCGCCATGCACCCGTCGCGCCACGCGTACGCCGCGAGGTCCAGCGCGCGATGGAACTGGTGGCTCTGCACCCCCACCAGCGCCAGCAGCGTCCGGCCGCCCCTCGCCCGCCTGAGGAGGGACAGGCATTCCAGGTCGGTATGGACGTATTCATCGATCGTGTGAAGCTCCACTTGCGTGTCGCCCAGCTTGGCCGGCGTCATGCTCCGCACGTAGGGCACCGTGCTGTTCGGCATGAATCCCCGGCGAAATCGCTCCACGTAGCCGTCCGCCAGATACTTGCTCGGCTTGAGGATCACGACTCGGAGTGGATCAGCCATAGGTGTAACTCGGGCTCACGGGCCTAGCAGTGCCCTCTCGACCAGGGCGATCAACTCAGGAAAATCTACAGGCTTGAGAAGCACGTGGCAAGCACCTGCCGCTCGTGCTTCCTCGTCCAGGTCGCTGCCGCCGTAAGCTGTGACGATCATCGTCACCATGGGCGGCTGCAACCGCTTGAGGTGACGGCACAGGGTCAGGCCATCCATGCCTGGCATCCGCAGGTCCAGCAGGCCCAGGTCGTACGGCTGTTGTTGAGCCTTATTCAGGGCCGTGTGGGCGCCCTCCGCGGACTCGATTCCGTAGCCCAGGTCTTCGAACAAATCCACCATGTTGCGGCACGTATCGGCGTCATCATCTACCACAAGGATTGTGCGCATCGGCGGCTCCGCGATTCGGCCTCTTGCCTGGTTCACCGTCGGCATGCCCTGCCGGACGGGCGAAGATCGGTGGACACGTGATGGGCAAGCAGAGTGAGGATGCTCGCCAGGTCGTCCAGTCGAAACGGCTTGCTGATGACATAGGCGGCCCCGCGCGCTACCAGCTCTTCCGGCTCGTAGGCGCTGGATTCGGTGCTCATGAAACAGGCCAGGACATCGGGATTCAGTTCGCGCAAGACCTTGAGTGTATCCAGCCCGTCCAGCCCGGGCATGCAGGTGTCGAGCAGCACCACCGCAATCTCTTCCGCGTGCCCGCGATAGAGATCGATCGCTTCAGGTCCACTCCGGGCTAACAACACGTCAAAGCCGCTTCGCTCCAGGCCCAGTTGCACCATGATCCGCACCATGTGTTCGTCATCGACTACGAGCACGCCGGGCTTTTCGCGGGGCTGCCGGACCGTTGGCTCGAATTCGGCCGCGTGGCTCGTCTCCTCTGGTGGATCAGTGAGATTCGCTTGTGGTTGTCGCGTGTCAGAAGCCTCCTTGCGGTTTGAGTTAGGTTGGTCCATGTCCTGGCCACTGCGGTAATTGGTTAGTCTGCTCGGAAGAGACCCCGTGTTCGTAGCCGCTCCATCACTTGCTCGATCGTATCGTTCCCGGCCTCAGGTACGACGCCGATCCCGACTCGTAGCCGTATCGTTTCGTTGGCTGCCTAAAATTCGGCGACTCGGCCAGGGTGAAGAGGACGACCTCTTCGCCGGTCACGGTGCTGATGTCGTGGTGCAGGCTCAACACCTCGACGCCTGTGACCGCTTGGATCACGGCTTCAATCACCGGCCGCGCCGTTTCGATCAGGTGCGTCCGTACTTGTTTGACCAGGTCCCTGCCCCTGTCGGCTGCGAACGACTTGACCAGTTGCTGTTCAGCAGCGGTCAACACTCCCTGAAGGCGGACAACGAGGAGATCACCGATCAGGTGGGCGCGAATGTCCCTGGGCCCGCGGCCGACGTACTCGTGTTCAAAACGCCTGATGACTTCGCAAATGGCGGCTTCGATCTCGCCCAGGGACTTCACACCGAAGTTAGAGATTTCCCGATGCGCAGTCGCAGGCCCGCAAGGGCGATCGCCTACACTTTCTGATATAGCCTGAGTCATGAGTTATTGACCTCGACTCGTTCGGCCAGGCAGTGGTCTTCCACGCACTGCGTGGGGAGCAGAGCGGTCGCCCGGATCGAGTCCTTTTCCTCCTTGGGGTGCTCACCGATAGACCGGACCATGGGCGGGTCGGACTGGATCATCGACGGTACCCCTTACCTAATCGACAGAAAGCCAAGGGTAGCCAGGAACTCGATCCAGGTTTGACGGCGGCGTTCGGTCCTTTTTGGCGGTGGCGGAGCGGATACTCTGAAGCAGACCGTCGAGCGCAAAGGGCTTCGGCAGATAGTCCACGACGGGCGGCCCGTTGAATTCGCCCATATCCTGCCGATCGGGAGCGCTGGCCGTGAGCAGCACGGGGATCCTGGGCGCTCGACGCTCCTCGCGCAGCCAGGCAAGCACGCCGTCACCTCCACCCCAAAGAAGCTCCAGATCCAGCACGAGCACGGCCGGCGTCGCCTCACGCAGTTTCGCCAGGCAGTCCAGACCGTCTGTGGAGGTTTGCACGTGGTAGCCCCGCTCTGTCAGAAACTTTCGGTAGCGCTCGCGCAGCTCGGCATCGTGATCAGCAATGAGCAGACGTTGTTTCATGGACGATCTCTCGACTTTTCCCGGTTGGCTCCGTCGTCCCGCTGTGCGGAACACAGCACAGTCTCGAATACCATAATCGGACGCACCAGTGACCCGAAAGTCGGGGACGCGGAAAACTTACTGTGGGGGAAACCCCGACACCGGGCGCCTGGCATATTCCGGCTCGCGGTTCGTGCAGCGGTGGCTAGAATGAGAGACGAGAAAGCTTGCTCGATGACGGAGGAACGGGGATGGCCGCGAAGAAACGAGGAAGGGGGCGTGCGACGGCTTCCCAAATTGCCAAGCGGTCGCCGCAGCCGAAACGTCCTGTCAACGTTGCTGAACCAAGCGACGAATTGTCGCCGACGCAGGCCAACGAGGATGTCCCGGCGAGCGAACGAGGTGGGCGGAAGCTGCCCGTGGCAGGGCTGGTCGCTTCGGCCGGCGGGCTTGACGCCTTCAAGAAATTCTTCGTCACAATGCCCGCGGACAGCGGTATCGCCTTCGTCCTCATTCCCCACCTCGACCCGACGCACGAAAGCCTGATGGTCGAGCTGCTCACCAGGCACACGTCCATGCCAGTCGTCGAGGCCGCTCAAGGCATGGCCGTCGAGGCCAACCGCGTCTACGTCATCCCGCCCAACAGGAACATGACCATCGTCGGTGGCGTGCTCCGGCTGACCGGGCCGGTGGCGCACGGCAACTGGCGGACATCGATCGATCTCTTTCTGCGCTCGCTGGCCGACGACCAGCAGGAAAAAGCGATCTGCATCATCCTGAGCGGGACCGGGTCGCACGGGACGGTCGGGCTTGAGGCCGTCAAGGCCGAGGGTGGCATGGCCATGGTTCAGGATCCCAAGACGGCCGGTTACCCCACGATGCCCGAGAGTGCCATCGCCACGGGTCTGGCCGACTATGTCTTGCCCGTCGAGAAGATGCCGGAAGCGCTCGTCAAGTACGTGCAGCACGGCCACAAGAGAGCGGGAGGGGTCGCCGCCGTCAGTGAGAACCCGGACCAGCTCAACCAGGTGCTCGCTCTCCTCTATGCCCGCACCAAGTTCGATTTTCACAGCTATCGCAAGAAAACACTCGGTCGGCGGTTGGAACGGCGCATGGGACTGAGCCGCTTCGATAACGTCGCGGAATACCTTGCTCACCTGCGCGAACATCCGGAGGAGGTCAGGCGACTCGCTCGCGATCTCCTGGTGAGCGTGACCAGTTTCTTCCGCGACCCGGATGCCTTCAACGCTTTGGAGGCGGAGGTCATCACCCCGCTCATTCACGCGAAGAATGCCGACGCACCCTTGCGAGTCTGGGTTCCCGGTTGCGCGACGGGTGAAGAGCCTTATTCCCTCGCCATGCTGCTGCTCGAACATCAGACTGCGGCGCAAAACTTCCGCCGCCTGCAAATCTTCGCCACGGATGTCGATGAACACTCGCTCGCGCTCGCCCGCCGGGGAGTCTATCCCGAGGGCATCGCCGCCGATGTCTCGTCGGAACGGCTGGCCCGCTTTTTCACGCGGGCGAACGAATCCGCCTGGCAGATCAGCAAACAAGTGCGAGAAACAGTGACGTTTGCGGTGCAGAATCTGATCACCGAAGCCCCCTTTTCCAGGATGGACCTGATCAGTTGCCGAAACTTGCTGATTTACGTCGAACCGGAGATGGAGAAGAAGATAATCACCCTGTTGCACTTCGCGCTCAAAGAGGGAGGCTACCTGTTCCTGGGACCGTCGGAGACGGTTGGCGGGCAAACCGACCTGTTCGAGCCGGTCTCCAAGAAATGGCGCATTTACCGGCGCATCGGCCCGGCACGAGCGGACGGCTTGCAATTCCCGGCGATGCAATCGGAGCCACGCCCGGCCAAGCCGCAACCGGCCAGCCCGCCCCATGCTCCCCCGAAGTTGGCGGAGCTGGCGCAGAACTCCTTGTTGCGCCGGTTTCGTCTGGCTTGCGTTGTGATCAACCGCGACTACGAGGTCTTGCACTTTGCCGGGCCGACCGAGGACTACCTTGTTCAGCCAGGCGGTCCACCGACCCAGCACCTGCTTTCTCTGTGCGCAAGTCCCTCGAGCCCAAGCTGCGCGTGGTTATCCGCCGGGCCATCCGCGAAAACGCAGCTCAAAGCATCGAAGGCGTGATGATGCGCCATGAGGGCGGCGTCCGCCGGGTGAACATCGGGGCGGAGCCTTTCGACGCGCCCAAACAGGCCGCAGGTCTGCTGCTGATCTCGTTCCACGAGCAGCCGAATCCTTCCGGTGAAGCGCTGTACGATGCACGAACACTCGCTGAGCCAGCAGAGCCGGAGTCGCTGCGCCGGCTTGAGCAGGAGCTGGAGACCACGCGTGATGACCTGCAAGGCACCATCGAGGAGATGGAGAGTGCCAACGAGGAACTCAAGGCGTCGAACGAAGAGGTCATGTCGATGAACGAGGAGCTCCAGTCCGCCAACGAGGAGCTGGAGACCTCCAAGGAAGAGCTGCAATCCCTCAACGAAGAGCTGAGCACCGTCAACAGCCAGCTCCATGACAAGGTCGCGGAAGTGGAGTCGGCCAGTAACGACATGGCTAATCTCCTGAACGCGACCCATATAGCCACCGTATTCCTGGACGCCCGCCTCCGGATCAAGTTGTTCACGCCGCCCGCCACGCGCATGTTCAACCTGATTGCCACCGATATTGGCCGGCCGATTGCCGACCTGGTCACGAGCTTTACCGACGCCGAACTGCTGCACGAGGCCCAAGAGCTCCTGCACGACCTGACGCCGCGCGAAAAGGAGGTCCTCACCAAGGACGACCGCTGGTGCGTTCGGCGGATCATGCCCTATCGCACCCTGGACAACCGGATCGATGGAGTCGTGATTACGTTCGTGGATATCACGGAGCGCAAAGCGGCCGCGGACGCGGTCATCCGGCGCCTTGCCGCCGTCGTCGAAAACTCTGTGGACGCGATATTCAGCAAGGACCTCGACGGGACGATCAGAACCTGGAACGGCGGCGCCGAGCGGCTTTACGGGTACAGCCGCGAGGAGGCCGTGGGCCGATCGGTCAAGATGCTCGTTCCGGAAGATCGCACCGCCGAATGGGCCGAGGTCATGGCCACGCTGGCGCGCGGCGAGTACGTCGAGCAGCTCGAGACCGAACGGATCCGCAAGGACGGGCGGCGTCGCGCGGTGGCGATCACGATTTCGCCGATCCGGGATGGCGATGGGAAGGTCGTGAGTGCCTCGGTGACCGGGCGCGACATCAGCCGGAGCAAGGAGCTGGAGCGCGAGGTCGTGGAGATCGCATCTCTTGAGCAGCGACGCATCGGTCAGGATCTGCACGACAGCGTGAGCCAGGAACTGACCGCGCTCAACATGCTTGCCGGCGACCTGGCCGAGACCCTGCGTTCGGATCCCGCGAAGGCGTCGCAGTTGGTCGAGGTGCTGGTGCAGGGATTGCAGCGCAGCCAACAAGAGCTTCGGGCCGTCATGCGCGGGCTCCTACCCGTTTCAGTCGATGCTGAAGGGCTCATGTCCGCGCTTTCGGACCTCGCCAGCCGTACGCAGCAAAAGGATAAAGTGAGATGCAAGTTTGACTGCCCCGCGCCGGTCCCTGTCGAGGACAACGTCATCGCAACCCACCTCTATCTCATCGCCCAGGAAGCGGTTCATAACGCGGTGAAGCACGCCCGGTGCCGGAACGTCCGCATTTCCGTGGTGTCCGATCAACTCCTGGTCCTCAAGGTGCAGGATGACGGTATCGGCATCCCCGATCACCCGGCCGAGAACCACGACGGATTGGGATTCCGCATCATGCGCAACTGCGCGGCGATCATCGGCGCGACCTTGACAATCGAGCCGGCGAAGCCCGCGGGGACCGTGGTCACGTGTGCTTTAGCGAGGAAGAACAATGAGCAATAACAAGAGCAAGAAACGAGCGAGAGTCCTGATCGTCGATGACCACCCGGCCGTGCGCGAGGCGTTAGCCATGCGGATTGGCCGGCAGTCGGACCTCGAAGTCTGCGGCGAGGCCGCCGACTTGAGCGACGCCCTACGCCAGGTCTCCCTCACCCAGCCTGATGTGGCGGTTGTCGATATCTCGCTCAAGACCGGCTGCGGCATCGACCTGATCAAGCGGATCAAGGACCGGAACGAGACGGTGCGCATGCTGGTATGGTCAACGCACAGTGAATCGCTCTACGCCGAGCGTGCGCTCAAGGCCGGTGCGCTGGGCTACATCACCAAAGATCAGGCCACGAACAAGATTGTCGAAGCCATCCGGCGGGTGCGGGAAGGGAAGGTCTATCTCAGCGACGCAATGGTCGAGACGATGCTTCACCGCGCCGTCGGCGGGGGGCAAGAGAAAGTCACGCGGTCGCCGCTGCACGCGCTGGCCGATCGCGAATTGGAGGTCTTTCGTCTGATCGGCCGGGGCTTGAAGACCGCGGAAATTGCCGATCAACTTCACCTGAGCGTCAAGACCATCGAGACCTACCGCGACCGCATCCGGGCGAAACTAAACCTGAGCGATGGCACGGCACTTGCCCACTACGCCACCAAATGGATGCTGGAAAACGAGTGAGTCATGCGCGTGATGTGAGCATTCTTTGGAGATCTATGCCCCGTCGTACCGTTGATCTTCTGGCATGAGGTGGGAGGCGGCTGTTTGACCTTCGCTGGGATGGTCGAAATCAACGGATGGTTACGCTATATTGGCCCTTTGGCGGCAGAAGATGAGTCCGAGCGACCCCTGAGGTGATTGATGGCCCTACACCGCACGATGACCTACTACGGCGAGGAAGAGAACGGCGGCGACGGCGAGTTGCCGACGACGTGGTTCCATTACCTCGTTATCGCCAGCCCCGGATCGAAGGCCGGTTCGGGCGTGGCTTCGATCATCACGTTATCCGAGGCGAGGGCGCAAGCCATCGCTCAGGGACCGTCGCACACGATTTTCGCGAAAGAGGGTGGTCCACAGACCGCGCTCGTCAAGGCGGAAGAGTTTCTCGATCATCACCATCCGGGGCTCAAGAAGATAATCAGCGATCGTGATTCAGGACTGTAGGGAATGGTGGCTCGCCGACCGTCGTGAATTCCGGCCTACGGCCTTCTCCAAGTCATCTCCTTGATTTTCAGCCGCCGGGGCAGCGAGCCGGTCGTCTACTCTTTTTTGAACCCTGGGATCTTCTCGATTAACTGAGTGACGACACCTAGTTTCTGATTTGTCTCAGTCATCAGTGCGTTGCTGCGAGTGACGTTGTTGCTCATCTCCGCCATTCCAGCCAGCGTTTTTATCATGTTCGCATTTGATTCGACGATGAGAGCGTTGCTGCGAGTGACGTTCTTGTTCGTCTCGGCCATTGCGGCAAGCGTCTTTGTCATGTTCTCATTGCTCTTTGTCATGTTCTCATTCGACAAATCCATTTTGGAGTTGGAAGTCACGACGTTTGCAATGCTGAGTGCTACCAGGCGGTTGGATTCGACGACCAGACGATTCGACTCGAGCAACGAGGCCTGCGTCGCGGTCATCTGCTCACTGATGGTGGCGATCTGTTCGTTGGTCCTGGCAAGCTGTTTGTTCGTCATGTCGAGTTCATCAAGCGCGATATCAACGCGCTCGAGCACGCTACAGCCCGAGAATGAGAGGATGGCTAATAGAGGAAGGATGTAGCGGCTCATCTGGACACTCCGTGTCGAAATCCGTAGACCGATCCTGGGACATCTGATCGGCGTGCAACCGTTGTTTTCGCCACGATTTGTTAGAGTTCCGCGCGGGACGGGTCATACCTCTGCGGCAACGTCGGACCGGACTTTACGGTGCCGTCGGCGGCATGCGAAGCGCGAGGCTCTCAAATTCTCCGCTCGAGGATTTGGCCGAAAGAGGGATTTCACGATGCCGCGGAGAAAGTCAAGGACGTCGCGCACGATACCGGCGTGAAGGTCAAGGATGTCGCGCATGACGCCGGAGTCAAGGTCAAGGACGCCGTGCACAATGTGGCCGAAAAGACCAAGGACGCCGCACACAATGTCGGCGAGAAGGTCAAGGACGCAGCGCACACCGTTGCCGAACAGACCAAGGATGTTGTGCACAACGTCGGTGACAAGATGAAGAACGCAGGGCGCTGAGCGCGCTTGTTGCGGTTCGTTTTCCTGGTCCTCTTCGTGATCTCGCTGGTCTTCGGCTTGAGGAGGAGGCGGACGGTCCTTTGGTCTTGTTTGGCGGGGGCAGTTTCGTCGTGAGGCTGCCCGAACACCGTTCATTCAATGATTCGGGGCAGATTCCGGGAAACTACAGGGAGTCAGCCGTGGTCACGGGATCGAATGACGTCGATGAGATCTATCATCAGATGGCGGCGATCCGCCGCGAGCGCCATGAACACGTGAGCGAATCCGTCGCCGGCGCCGAGGCTGTCATCGACTGGGGACGGTACACGTGGATGTATCCCTGGATCGCCCTGGGCGCGGCGGCGGCGGTCGGCTATCTGGTCTACACGGGAAGGCACCCGAAGGTCAGGGCCAGCGACGCACGCCCGGCTGACGGGGCCCTTGCTGCTGAACCGGTCGCGGGCGCCAGCGCCGACGGTCAGGAACGCTCGAGGATCGGCTGGAGTATTCTGCTCGCCAACTGGGATTTCTTGTTGCCGGTGGCCGTCCGTGCGGGCCAGAATTACACGCTGCATTGGCTCGAGCAAATTCAGCCGACGAGGACGGTAAGTCCGAGCGGTCTCTCACCGTCGGCCCGGGGAGCGGAGCGGCCGAATGGGCCGATTGATCCGGTCAGGGATTGAGGCGCCGCAGCGCCTTCGATCGAAGATCATGGCGACTCACGTGCAGACGTTTCACGGAGATTGGAATCAGATCTGCGCCCTGGCAAGGGCGCACTGGAACCAGTTGACTGAGGACGATCTCCAGGCGCTAGAGGGAAATATCGAGCAACTCGTGGGCCGGATCCAGCAGAAGACCGGCGAGAAACGTGAGGCGATCGAGAAGTTCTTCTCCGATATGACCTCGCGCGGCTCATCGGCGGTCGCGCATGCGTCGGAGGCCGCCGGCCGGTACGCCCAACAGGCGAGCGACCAGATCCGCGAACGGTACGACAGTGCCGAGGGTCTGGTCCACAGCCACCCGACGGAGACAGTGATCGCGGCCTTTGGCATCGGCCTGGTGGCTGGGCTCATCACCGGACTGGTGCTCCGGGGCCGTTGAGTCCTCACGGAACCCGGACAGGAACCCCACCGTGGCCAGTCAACGCAAGTCGCGGATGGACCCCATCCGGTCGTCTATGCGCGCGGACTGGACGGCTTCTGGGGCATGTACCAGTGGCTCGACCGCGCCCCCAAGGGGCGTAACGAGAACCGGCGTCAGGTGGCGCCGCCACGACGAATACGAGCCGCCTCCTCAAAAGGCCGGCTCGTGTTGCCACGCGGCGGATGCGCACGCGTGAACACTCGCCACTGCTGCCAGACAGCGACGCGGGACCGCGACAACGCTCGTCGGCCCGCGTCGCATTGGAGGAATGACTTACGGATAACACTACGGAAACCCGCACCACGGCTGCAATAGTATGTGCATTTGCTCTTTTTTCCGAAATTCGAGATTGCCCATTGCTGTTCGCCAGTCACCGTCCTACGATACGAAGAGTGCGGGAGCTAATGGCTGCTGCATGATCAATGGATACAGGTCGTCGGACGACTAAATAAATTGCACCCCGGTTCGCCGGGTGGCTAGTTGCAGAGTAAGCCGACGTGATTGAACACCTTCCAGGTGTTCAATCGCGTCGGTTTTTTTGTTCCCTTTGGCAAAGGAAGGTATTGAAATGAAGACGATTCCCCTTCCGGATCCTAAATCAACGAGCGTTCAACGTGGAGCGACAGGTACGGTGTTCTCGGCAAAACCGAAGGCGGCAACCGGAGCCATTTTTAGCAACTCGCCGGGAATGCCAAGAGTCTTCAAGTCGAACTTCGACTACCAAGTCGTCAGAGCCATGTGCACTGGCGCCTATGGCGATGGCGGAGCCGTCGGTGAGGTGTATTCGACGGCGCGGCGGATCATGGACGGAGATTTAGAGGGCTGGAATGTCGCATGGCGTGAAACCGCAGAGAGGGTCGAGCGGATTGCCCACGACTGCCTGAGCGGCGGTCATATTGTCAGTGCTCGTGAGGCATTCCTGCGAGCATCCACCTATTGGAAAACCGGCCAATTCTACCTCGACAGCAAAGACCCGAGACAGCTCGAAATGTACCAGCGCCACCGATCATGCTTCGTGCGAGCTGCGGCGCTGTTCGACCCGCAGATCGAGCCTGTCAGCATTCCCTACGAAAACGGGAAGACGTTGCCGGGGTATTTCATGCGCGCTTCTGCAATCGGCGGCCCGCGTCCGACCGTGATGATCATCGGGGGCGGCGATACCACTTGCGAGGAGCTGTATTACTGGGGTGGCGGCGCCGCGGCGGTCCGCCGTGGCTATAACGCATTTTTGTGGGAAGGTCCCGGTCAAGTCGGCGCTTACGCCTTGGATTCAACTTTGACCTATCGTCCGGACTGGGAAGTCCCAACCCGATACGCGGTTGATTATGTTCTGTCCCGCAAAGATGTCGATCCTGAGAGACTTGCGCTGTCGGGGCACAGCTTTGGCGGATACTTCGCGCCGCGCGCTGCTGCCTACGAGAATCGCATCAAAGCCGTGATCGCTAATTCGCTGCTACCGGAGTGCAAGCCCATCCTCATGGCCATGGTGAAGCTCGACCCGAATGAGCCCTATGGCAAAGACCTTGAGAGCAAGCTTGACCTCTCCGAGCCGCTCAACAAGCTCTTTGTGACGGACTTCAAGGACCGATGCGGTATGACCGGGCAGTCCCTCGCCGCCTTTTGTGACAGCCTCGGCGGTTATAGTCTGGCCGGGCTTGAGGGAAAGATTACGTGCCCCCTGCTGTACATAATCTCCGAGGGCGAAGGGCCGTTGGTGGCGAGTGAAGGTCATAAGTTCTACGCGAAGCTGACCTGTCCGAAGACGGAGCGTGTGATTCGCTTTGTGGATGGCGGCGAGATTCACTGCAACCTCAATAACCCAAGCCTCAAGCACCAGATCGAATTCGACTGGTTGGATGACGTCTTCAAGAAGAAAAATAAACATAGTATGGTAGGAAAGGCCGATTCAAAAAGAGGAGAAAACTGAAATGAATACCGTGACTGAAGTGAAAACGAATCCACATTCCGCCCCTCAATCGGCGATTGTTCATGGCGGAGCAGCCACTGCAGAAGCAGCGCAAAAACTTGCGGCCGACGCCGGTCCGGAAGCTCGATCGGGCAACGGCAGGTTCTTCACCAACCAGACCTTTCATTTTGAAACGCTGAGGTCGCTGGGCTACATGCAATCGGGAGGCGCAGAAGCCGGCGAAGTTCTGGAAACTGTGAAACTCATCACGGAAGGGGATGTCCAGAGTTGGTACGCTGCATGGTCAGCGACCGCAGCCCGCGTGGCTGGGACGGCCGAGGGCATGCTGGATCCAATCAGCAACAGCGGCGCCTTAATGCGCGCTCACAATTATCAACGCACGGCGGAGTTCCTTCTTCTCCCCGACGATCCAAAACGGCCACCTTCGTGGGAAAAGACAAAAGCGTATTTCTGCCAGGCTCTGGCCGCGTGCGGGAGCCGTTACGAGCGGATTACCGTACCATACGAAGGCGGCGAACTGCGGGGGTTCTATTGGCCCGGACCGGACGGCGCCGACCGGAAGCCGTTGATCGTCTTCGTCGGGGGCTTCGACTCGATTTTGGAGGAACTTTATCTGGTGTTCGGCAAAGCGGCACTTGAACGTGGTTACTCCTTCTTGGCCTACGAGGGTCCCGGCCAGGGCGAGCCGCTTCGAAGGCATGGCCTCACCTTCACGCCGGAATGGGAGCGGCCGACGCGCGCCGTCATGGATGAATTTCTACGCAGTCATCCCAAGCCGGGGAAGGTGGTGCTCATCGGCATGAGCATGGGGGGCTATCTCGCACCGCGAGCCGCCGCGTTCGATGAAAGGTTTGACGGGCTTGTCTCCTACGACACGTGCTTCGATATGGGAGAAACGGCGCGCCGGGTGGTTGACCTGGCGGATGACCCGGTTTTATCGAAGAGCGCGGATTTCGTGTGGGCGTATAACAATGCGCGCTGGACGATGGGCACGAAAACGCCGAAGCAGACGGGAGCAGCGTTCGGCCCTTACACGCTGGCAGCCGTCGCCGAGCGCATTCGGCAGCACGTATTGATCCTCGTAGGGGAAGAGGATCACTTCATCCCCGCCCACCAAACCGCGGACTTTCAAGCGGCGCTCGTCAACGCGCGCAGCGTAACGGTCAAGAAATTCGATCGCGCTTCCGGCGGAGCGCAGCACTGCCAGGTAGGCAATTTAAGCCTGGTTCACGCGGCAACTTTCAATTGGCTGTTAACGACGTTTGGGAAGTCGTCGCGCTGAGCATGCTGCAAAAGCCCACTCGGTCTGGCCTCTCTGGGCGTTGATCGTCTTCGTCGACGATTGACTTCTGGTGGCGCGACCGCAAGCAGTAGCCGCGCGTGTGGAGTCGGGACAAAATCGGGACAAAAGGAGCATCGAACATCCAACGGGCAGCAGTATCGCTCTTACGAGATTTCGACGGAGGTATTCATGTATCACGCGATTGTCAAACGAATTGCCCTACAAAACTTGCGACGAGTGAATCGGAAGGACTACGCTGCAATCTTGAAGGGTTGTACCCCGGATGTTCATCACCGGTTTGGCGGGCATCATGCACTGGGTGGCGAGCGGCACGATCGTGAAGCGCTGGGGCGATGGTTTGAACGACTGGGCCGGCTGGCTCCTACGTTGCAACTCACGGTTCATGATGTATGGGTGAAGGGTTTCCCCTGGAATACGACCGTCATCATGCGGTGGTCCGGAGTCCAGGATCTCCCGGATGGCTCACCCTATCACAATCACGGCGTTCACATCATTCGCATGCGGTGGGGCAAGGTGTTCGATATCGACGCAAACGAGGACTCACAACTTGTTGCCGCATCTTTGCAGATATGGGCTGCATCTGGCGTGAACGAAGCTCTTGCCGATCCAATTCTGAGTTAGCGGTAATCCCGGGATTATTGAGGGGCAGACACAACGAGTTCGCCGCCGCACCGAGGGAAACGAAAAAAAATCGCCTCACCTTCACGCCGTTGAACGGATCGTTCAGGTCTTCGGCGAGCGCCAGATCAAACTAACGAGCCGGACCATGGCGGAGATAGGCCAGCGGATCAGCCACTACCTGACGACGATCGTGCTCGTCAACCTGGGGTTCGGGCTCACGGTGAACGCGACGGCGGCGCCGACGGTGGACACCGTTGGGCTGAGCCCGTCGGCGATTTCAGGAACTCCCTGCCGGTCCTGACGCCGCGGACTTCGGGCGCAGAGGGTGTCCGTTCGTGTACGCGCAGTCCGCGCCCTCGGAGTCGGTGCGATCGGTCGGGGCGATCATCCGGCGGGGGACCTGGCGGTCGGGGAGCCAGCCTCGATCGCTCGATCCATTTCGGCCGCGGCCAGGAGCACCAGGGCGACGACCCAGAACCAGGACAGCAGCACGATGACCCCACCCAGCGCTCCGAGCGACTGGTTGTAGCGGCCGAAGTTCTGGACGTAGACACGGAAAAGGATGCAGAAGACGAGGAAGGCGATGGTTCCTGCCAGGCTTCCCGGCGTGACCCAGGCCCAGGGATGGCGAACGTCGGGGCCGACATGGAATGTCAGCGCGAAACTCAGGAGCACCATCAGGAAGACGGCAGACCATCGGAGGGCCGCCGCCAGCCATGCGACGGCACCGCTCGGGTCCAAACCGATTGCGCGGAGGATCTGCGGCCAGGCGACGATCGCCACGAGCGAAGAGAGCAGGCAGGCCGCCTGGAGGAGCGTCATCGCGAATGCGGTGAGCCGGAGCTTCACGAACGATCGCGTCTCCTTGACCCCGTAGGTCCGGTTCAGCGCGTCGATGACGACGAGGAACAGGCTGGACGCACTCCAGAGCGCGATCGCCCCGCCCAGGGAAAGCAGAGCGAAGGGAGGCTCACTCTGAATGCGTGCGATCTGGTCCCTGACCAGGACATAGGCTTCGTTCGGGAAGAATGACTTGAGCGTCGCTTCGAGCTGGTCGACCGTGAGGTTACCGAGGCCGATCGTCCGGTGGCCTGCGCCGGAGAGGTCGGGCAGTCGCAAGACCACGACGACCAGGACGAGAGCCAGGAACGGGACCACGGCGAGCATCGCGTAGAAGCCAACGGCAGCCGCCCAGGTCATGGCGTCGTGTTCCGCCAACCGTTTCCAGACTCCCACGGCGAGCTGGCGCGGGGAGAGGCCGCCGAGACTCATCGGTGTGGGCGGGCGGAGGCGGATCTGCATGTGCGGCTCCTACGCGCTCGCCGGAGGCGAAGGAGCGACCGGCTTCCCGGTTTGCACCTTCACCTGGCCCATTCAGCCGCCCCATTCCCGCGGCCGACGGGGAGAGAGCGTTGACGTTAATCAACGTTCTCACCTGCCGGTCTCACCCGCGTAGCTGGGCGGCGGGATTTCGCCGGTTGAGTTCGCCCCAACCAAGATCAAACAGTGAGCCCGCGCCTCCTGCCAACGATCAGCGAGATCACGAAAAAGGCCAGGAAAACGAACAGCAAAACCTTGGCGATCAAGGCGAGGCTGCCTTCAAGAGCCATGAAACCGAAGAGGCCGGCGAGCAGTGCGAGGATCGCGAACGTTATGGCCCAACCGAGCATGGGATTCTCTCTTTCCATAAAAAAGACTGGTGCTCATCGCGAGCGGGGCCCACGCCCAGGCTCCACGAATGGTGAGCGACCTCACCGAGTCCGCGGCCTGGAACGCCTCGGCAAGCGAAATAAAAAAGCCGGCGTGGCCAAACACCCACAGGGGTTCGGCCACGCCGGCTTACTCAAGAACGAGCCCCCCGGACTAAGCCGGGTTGCCCTTTGTCTAGTCGTCCGACAACTTCGATTCACCTTTTCATCGGAGCCGAATGTCAATCCACGCGTGCCCCGTGATTATGTTCATTGTCCCGCGCGGTCGGATAAAATCAAGTGAATTCTTTTGTAATCTCTTGTTCCACGGATCTGCGAGATCATCGTTGCACGGACGTCATGCGGATTGCTCTCTTTCGTTCTCGTCCTGGTAGAATCCAGCCGCGACCACAACGGCCAGAGCCTCGACGGCGGCAACCGCGTCGGGCCCGCACGCCTCCAGGTCGAGACGTGCGCCGCACTCGGCGGCTAAAGTCATCAGCTCAAGGATGCTTTTGCCGTTGCATGCGTTGCCCTGGTAATGCACCCGAATCTCACACTGGAACCCTCGAGCGAGCCTGACGAACTGATCGGCGGCCCGCAGGTGCAGACCGAGACGGTTCGTAATTTCGACTTGCCGACGGGCGACTGGCATCTCGTGGCTCATTCCCGGATGAACGCAGCCGTTTTCGGATGATGGATCGGATGAGGATTCAGAATTGGATCGTCGCATTCTGGCCTCTTAAGGCGCTCGGGTCGAGCCGAGTAAACGCGAGTGAAAAAAAGAGCCGGCGTGGTCGAAAACCCTCAGGTCCTCGACCACGCCGGCTTACTCTTCGACAGACGACCCGGAATAGCCCGGCCGCCCTTCGTCTAGTCATCCGACAAATCAAATCATGTCATTTCCGGGAGCCGACGTGCGCTTGTCTCTTGTCGAATCCCGCAGAACATTCATCAGTATGCACGCTACGGCAAGAGGACACAAGTCCCCGGTGTTGCGACCGGTATTATTGAGACCAGAACGTCTCGCGGGACGCCGCCCGAGGTTCGGGCCCCTTGGCGCTGGCTGGCAGGTATCCTCGAATTCTCGCGGATTCTCATCGTGCCGGCAACTCCGAGACGGTCGCCAAGATTTGCAGCACTTTCCCGAAATCGCCCGGTTTGACCAAGTGGTGATCGAAGCCCGCCGCAAACGAGCGCTGAACGTCACCCTCCCCGCCGTACCCAGTCATGGCGACGACCACGATGTTCTGAAGAGCGGGCTGCTGACGGAGCTGCTTCACTACCTCATAGCCATTGAGGCCCGGCAATCCGATGTCCAACAGCACGACGTCCGGCCGGTAATCCAGGGCCGCTTCCAGAACCGTCGAGCCATCGTACGCCGTACGAACGTCGCAGCCGGATTCTTTCGCCAGCAACGCCAGAGTCGTCACCGTATCCACGTTGTCATCCACCACCAACACTCGCAAGGATGTTGCGATCGGCTGGGCCGTTTTGGCGGGCGGCGATGACGCCCGCGGCCGGGGGGGCGCCGTCACCGGCAGACGCACGACGAACTCGCTGCCTTGTCCCAATGTGCTGGAAGCCGCCACCGATCCGCCGTGCATTTCCACGAGGCGCTGCACCAGAGCCAGTCCGATACCCAACCCGCCTTGCGCGCGATCCAGGGACCGTTCTGCCTGCGTGAACAGGTCGAAGATGCGGGGCAGTATTTCGGGGGCGATGCCGACGCCCGTATCCCGCACACGCAGCACCGCGTCCGCGCCTTCTTGTTGCAAAGTCAACCAGACGTGACCGCCTCGGTCCGTGTACTTGGCGGCATTGGTGAGGAGGTTCACGACGACCTGTTCCAACCGGGCCGCGTCCGCGTGCACCCAGATCGCTTGCGTCGGCAGCGACACCGTCAGTTTATGCTTACGTTGTTCGATCAGCGAGCGGACCGTCGCCACCGCATTTTCCGCCACGACGCCGACGGCGATCGATTCTTGGCGAAGCTGAATCCTGCCCGTGGTGATGCGAGAGACTTCGAGCAATTCATCAACGATCCGTGTCAGTTGCCCCACCTGCCGCTCAATGATGCCGGCGGATTGCTGAAGTACCGGGTTCTCGATGCCCTGTAGACGATTCCGGGTGCTGTGCAGGCGCAAGAGAAGAACGGCATTGAGGATGGGGGCAAGCGGGTTTCGAAGTTCATGGCCGAGCATCGCCAGGAACTCATCCTTGCGACGGTCCAAATCGGCGAGTGCCTGCGCTTGCTCTTGCGTCAGTCGCTGAAGGCGGCTGCGTTCGGTGATGTCGCGGATGTTGCATTGAACGACCTGGTGGTTGTTCTCTCCATAGACGTTGCTGACGAACTCGACCTCGACCTTGTGCCCGCTTGTGTTTTCCAGCGGCAGATTCTCGTAGCGGACGTAGCCCTTCTCTTGCAGTTCGCGGTAAACGGCCCGGCTCTCGTTGATGTCTCGGAACAGGCCGATCTCCCACAGTTCCTTGCCCAAGAAATCGTCGTGCGAGTAGCCCAGCAAGGCCGTCATGAAGGGGTTGGCGTCGATCACCTTTCCCGTGTTGGCGTCCAGGATCAAAATGCCGTCCTTGGCCATCTCGAACAACCGCCGGTACCGGACTTCGGAGTGCTCCATGGCGGCTGCGGCCCGCCTGCGGTCGGTAATGTCCTCGATGGCAAGAAGGACCAAATGCGGGTCGTTGCTCTCTGGAGGGAATCTGCGGGCGTTGAGCAGCATGTTCCTTCGCCCGAGAGCGGGGAAGTCGTGTTCAACCTCGAAATCTTCGACGGGATGGCTGTTGCTCAGGACTTGTGTGAGTAGCGTCCGCAGTTGGGGGATGTTCCACTGACCGTTGCCCAAGTCGTAGACGAAGCGGCCCTCCGTCTCTGGATTCGAGGCATGAAAGTTCCGGTAGAAGGCCGCGTTGGCCGAGCGAACCCGCAGGCTGTTATCGAGAACGACAAATGGCTCTCGCAAAGTCGCGACGATATTCTCTGCGTACGCAAGGGCGAGTTCCAGTTGGTGTGCGCGGTTGTCATCGTTCGCTTCCACGTTTTCGCACCCCGATTCATAGTACAGTCATTTGTTCGGCTGCCTAAAATCAGGCAACCTGGCCAGAGTGAAGAGCACGACCTCTTCTCCGGTCACCGTGCTGATGTCGTGGTGCAGGCTCAACACCTTGACGCCTGTGACCTCCTGGATCATTGCTTCCATGACCGGCCGAGCCGTTTCGATCAGATGAGTGCGTACTTGTTTGAGCAGGTCCCTCCCGTTCGCGGACGGGATCGACTTGACGAGCTGCTGTTCAGCCGCGGTCAACACGCCCTGGAGGCGGACCACAAGGAAATCACCGATCAGGTGGGCGTGAATGTCCCTGGGTCCACGGCCCATGTACTCCAGTTGGAAGCGTCTCATCAGTTCGCAAACGGCGGCTTCGATCTCGCCCCGTGTTTTCATAGGAACGCCAAAACCCTCGTTTGGTCCACCAACTTATCGTGTTATGTCTTTTTACTACCTGTTTTCAAAGTCGTCCGTACGCTTTCCGACAGACAAGGCAAGCGCTATTTGCTGCGCCCGTCGCGAGCCTTCCTTTTGTGTTCAACCGAACAATCGTGCGAATTCATCGGCGATGCTCCGGTAGCACTCGCAAGAGCCGGCCATCAAGCCATCCCGATCGAGGACAGTGAGTTTCCCCCGGCTGTAACGGATCAATCCTTTCTGCTGGAAGGGTTCGAGAACCTCGGAGACAGTAGAGCGCCGCACGCCGAGCATCTCGGCCAGGAACTCGTGCGTCATTGGGAAGACATCCGAGTGCGCCCGGTCCTGGGTCATCAACAGCCATCGGCAACAGCGCTGGTGAACCGAGTGCAGGCCATTGCAAGCCACGGCCTGAGAAACCTCGGCAAGAAAGGCGGTGTGGTAGAGGATCAGCAACCGGCGCAAGGCGCTTTCCCGGCTCACCTCTTCCCGCAGCGCCGCTTCCGGCATCCGCAGGGCGTCGCCTGGAACCTGCACGATCACCCGATTGGCCGTTATCGTGGCCCCGACGAGGAGTGGGAGGCCGACCATGCCATCGTCGCCGATCGTCGCTACCTCGATGGCCCTGCCGTCCTCCATCACGGTCAGAGCGGAGACGACACCACGGTTGGGGAAGTAGGCGTAGTCGATGGACGATCGGGCCTCGTAAAGGACGTGCTTCAACGTCAGCGGGACGAGTTGTAGCCGGGGCAGAAGGCGCTGGTAGTCGTCCGCGGGCAACCGGCTCAGGAGCCGGTTGCCCGGCGGCACAGCGAGCGGTTTGGTTTTGGACACGGCTCCCCACCCTCCCTGCTCCCCGCCAGCGTCCGCAGGACGACTGCAAGGCGTATAGCGGCGGCACAGATCGACCTTCCTGGTCTGTCTGCCAGCAGACCATTCTATCACTTTGTCTGCTGGCAGACGCTCATCGTCTGTACGGTTTCCGACAAGACGGCAAGAATTTTTCTTGCGATAATGGAACGAGAAGGGCAAGGGTCGGGTCCGGGTGCAGCGAACCCCCCGGCCCCGACCGCAGCGGGGAGGGGCAGAATGGCTAAGTTTCGGAGAGTCCACGTTCTCGGCGAGAATCGGCTGTTGGCTGCTTTGCCGAGGAAGGAATACGACCGCCTGCGTCCCCATCTGGAGAAGGTGTCCTTACCCTTGAGGGACATTCTCTACGAACCGAACGGCCCGATTCCGCACGTCCATTTCCCGCTGGACGGGGTGGTTTCCCTGGTGATCATCATGGACGGCGGCTTCTCGCTCGAAGTGGGCATCATCGGCAACGAGGGCATGGTCGGCACCCCTGTCTTCCTCGGGTGCCAGAGCAGCCTGACCAGAGCGATTTCGCAGGTTGCAGGCGATGCGCTCCGGATGGAAACCAAGGTCTTTCAGGAGGAGATGCTGCGGCGCGGCACGTTGTACAGCTTGGTCCAGCGGAGCACCCAGGCAATGATTAACCAGATTTCGCAGTCGACCGTCTGCAACCACCGGCACTCTGTCAAGAAACGCCTGTGCCGCTGGCTGCTGATGAGCCACGACCGGGTGGGGACCGACGAGTTCCCGCTCACCCATGAGTTCCTGGCGCAGATGCTCGGCGTCCGCCGCCCCACCGTAACCGCGGCGGCGGGCAGCCTCCAGACCGCCGGGCTGATCAGGTACCACCGGGGCAGGGTGACCGTCCTGGACCGGAAGGGGATGGAAGCCGCTTCATGCGAATGCTACGCAATGGTCGCAGAGGAGCTGGACCGCTTGCTCGGCTGACGCCAGGAGCCGGCCGACGTGCCCTCGAGCCCTCAGTGCGCGGACATTTCTTCCTGTCGAGCCGGGGCTTTCCTTGCCCAAGAACTCAGGGACGCACTTTCCGGGTGCAGAGCGAATAGGCTTGCTTTTCTCTCGCCGCCGCGCGTACCATGACGTATGTTTGACGGGAGCCGACATAGGGTAACCGTATGTGGGCTCCCGGAACTGATTTGATTTGTCGGATGACTGGACGAAGGGCGGCCCGGGTATTTCGGGTCGCCTGTCGACGGGTAAGCCGGCGTGGTCGCGGACCTCTTGGTCTTCGACCACGCCGGCTTTTTTTTTCAACGATCTCGGCATGCAGCCGGCGGCGGATCGTTTGACATTGTTTCAACGAGGCCAACACCCATGTCTCATCCCCAAGCGATCTCGAGCCACGACCCGATCGACGCGACCACCAGAACCGTGAAACTCGCCATGCAAGCCGCCCGGCGCGGGGCAGCGGACGCGCGCGAGGCGGCAGCCCGGACATGGCCGGCGACCGGGCGCTTCGTCAGCCGATTGGTTTACACCACCTGTTACGCCACCGCGTACGGGGTGGTCTTTCCCACGATTTTGCTGGCTCGTTCCGTCCCCGCGAACAACGCCGCGGCCCAAGGGTTGATCGACGGCACTGCGGCCGCGCGCCAGAAGGTCGAAGAGCTGTGTGAAAAAGCACCCGAGAATGGTCGACCGGCCTCAGTGCACCGGTCCTCACGCCGGACTGAGACCGAGCCGTCCGTTGCGACGGTGTCTCCGCCGGCGCGCCGTGCACGCAAGACCGCGAGACGGGGATCATGAGCTTTTCGCAAGCGCCAAGCAACGTGGCTAGCCAGCGCACGGCCCGCTGGGTCAAACCACGACCACGGTGATATTCTTCCCCTCCCAACGGTCGGGATCGGACCAGTGGAACGTCATCTCGATCGTGTCGCGACTCTTCAGCCGAGCGGTGTCGAGGTCGGCGACGTAGATGCCCAGGCCGGTGTCGCGCATCGGGGAATCGTGGCTCGTCTTCCAGGCGTCCGTGCTCCAGTGCACCACGGCTGCCGCCAGCGTTTCCACTCGCAGCACCTCGCCCGGCGAGATCACCCGGCGCGGGTAGTCGAACCGCCAGCCAGCCAGGTGGGAGCCCACCTTCTGCTGCCGGTACCGCCGCACCGTCTGGGGAGGACGGTCGAACGTGCGGCCGTCCTGGATCGAGCGCAGCAGCTTGACATACTCGGCGTGGGCCCAGGCCAGGGGCATGGCCGAGCCTGATGGTCTCCCCTTGAAGAGGCCGCGCTCGGGAATGTCGCCTGAGTCCCAGACCTGCTCGGGGATCATCCCACTGTCGCCGGCGAGGGATTCCATGGCGTGCAAGAGGCTGATCGCCTCCTGCTTACGTCCCGCCTCCAGCTCGAAGTGGGCGCGCTCGCCGGTCAGCAGCGGCCAGGCGCGTCCGATCCCGTCGGGCTTGCCATCGTAGGGGGAACCGTCCGCCTTCTCCCCATAAATGTCGCCATTGTAGCGGCGCCAGTAGGGCCCGCGAGGAGTCTCGACCTTGAGGAGGGCGTCGATGACCTTGACGGTATTGACGATCCTCTGGTCGTCGGGCGCGCGCAGGCCGAACCGGACCAGCGCGAGTGCGTCGACGCTGACGATTTCGGTGACTGCGGTTCCGTTCTTGGTGGGGGTCGTCTGCGTCATCGTCACGTGGCCGAGGCGGGGTGTGGATTCGTGATCTAGCGCGGGCGGGATACCCCGCGCGTAGTACCCTTCGACCCCGAGCCGGCGGGCCAGATCGGTGCCCGTGATATAGAGCCAGCTCTCGATGGCGGCGTTCCAGGCGTCAGCCGTTTCCCGAAGGTAGGCGCCTACGGTGCTCTCACCCTTTTCATCGGCCAGTTCGCCGGCGATCAACAGCGCGGCGATCGCGGCCGCCAGCGTGAAGGGGGTATATCCCGGTTCGTTCTCCCCGCGGTCTTGCGCGGTCGAGGGACCGCTCCGAACGATGGAGCCGGCGGTGCGCCGGACCATGGGCCAGAACCGCGGAACATCCTCGTGAGGAAGCCCGTCATGGCGACGAAGCAGGTCGAGGAGCAGGAGGGGCAAGGCGGTCTCCCCGAGCTGGATACCGGTCCAACTCAGGTGATGTCCACCTCGCCCGTAAGCGCGACGTTGCCATCCTCGGCCCGGTCGTATTCGCAGGTCATCTGCTTGCTCCGCGCCAGATCCTCATAGCCGTCGGAAGCCCCGACGTACCCGGCCGAGCCCCTGATCCAGGGTGCCGAGCACGCCAGGGCCAGTGCCTGGCCGCCGCGGCGAGCAAACAGCATCGGCACCCCCCGGTGATCGCCCAGCCATGCGGAATTGCCCGCCCCCCGGTTCCCGAGGTGCGGCGCCAAGACCACGTACAGATGGTAGTCCTCGATTCGCCCTTCAATCGCCGTGAACTGAGTGATCTGGAGGACGGCGTCCTGGTGAGGGTGGGCGAAGGTTGTCTTTTCGATCCGATACCGGCCCTGCCGGCAGATGTTGATCAACCGATATAAGGGAACACCCTCGACCGGGTATTCGACGCGGTGCTCGGTGTCAACCTTTTCGTCCGAGAAGAAGTTTTTGCCGTCGGTGACGATGAGGCCGAGGTCGCGGGTACATGCCCGGTCAATGCGAGGGTAGAAAATCTCGGTCAGAATGCCGTGGCCCAGGGTGAACCAGACCAAGCTCGTGGAATGCGTATTCGGGCCGAGTGCGGTACCGACGCCGTCCTTCGCGCTGGAAGCCCAATGCGGAGTGACACCAGGCTTGCCGGTGCTTGCCGGACGTCGCCGTTCTCCCGGTGATGGCAGGCCCATCCCGACGGCCGGCCATGGTAGTGCCAGAGGAACTCGGCTTTGTAAGTGGCCATGTCGACGTTCATCGGGCATTTGGTGAGGCATTCCTTGCAGGCCGGCTAGATGTCGGGTTCAATTGCCAGCATCCTCCGTGCCAAACGCGCTTAGAACGCGGCCCACGGCGCGGCAAATGCTACCGTGTTCTGGCGGCTCGAGGACGATTGTTGCTTTCTGGACCGCTGTTACTGGTATCGGGACCGCAGTGTCCGGATCGATTTTTGGTCATAAAGACTCAAGAGATTTGCTTTTCTCTCGTCCCAGCGCGTATCATCGTAGATGTTCTTGGTGGGTGTTGATATGCGACAACCGCACGTCGACTTCCGGAAATGATTTGAATTTGTCGGATGACTAAGTGAAGGGCAGCCCGGCCATGCCGGGCGGTTCGTCCTAGAGTAAGCCGGCGTGGTCGCGGACCTGGGGGTCCTCGACCACGCCGGCTTTTTTTTTCAACGATCCGACACCGGCGGCTATCAAGGACAAGAATCGAGGCTTACGGCTCATGTCTGGAATCGTCCTTTGGCTCGTCTCGTTGATGGCGTTTCCCCCCGAAGAACGTGAAATGAGCGAGCGGATGGCGCCGCCCGGCTTCGCGGGGAGCTACTGGGGTCCGTTGGCCACCACGGCCCGCGATGAGGGGAAGTTGCCGCCCATCGTCATCACGCCCGATATGGCGCGCTGGGACCGATGGGGCCGCCAGGTGCTCCGCGACGGCGACATCGTCTTCCGCGCGGGCGATGCCCGATTGCTCCACGGCTACTTTCCGTTTAGCCGGTTCGTCGCGAATTGCAGCAACAGCCGGTTCTCGCACACCGGCATCATCGCGTTCGAGAAGGAAGGCCCGGTCGTCTACGACATGACGCGCCCGGCCGGCGCTCGACAGCCGTGGTGCGTCTGGGTCCTTGACAACGTGGGTTACATCGGCGTGAAGCGCCTGCAGCCCGAGTTCCTCGGCGCCATCCCCAAAGTCCTGGCGTATTGCCGCAAGGTTTACCAGGACCAGGTTCCCTTCGATTACGAGCTGTGCCTCGATGACACGGCCCTCTACTGCGTCGAGATGACTCAGAAGGCGTTCATGGCGGCGGGGATCGAGCTTTCGAAGCCGATCCGGCTCGGCGACATGGAGCGTGCCGCCGACTTCCCGTGTTGCATGTTCGGCATGATGCTCGCCTCACATTACGTGCTGGAGAATCCGTTCACATTCGACACGCTCGTCTACTTCCCCGGCAACGAGCGGCACGGGATCTGGTCAGCGAAGCAGCTCACGACCGTGGTCCCGCCGACCTACGCGCCCGGATACGTCGAGCGGGCGGCCAGCGACTTGCGAACGGTCCGCGTCCCAGCGGCATCCGGTGAGCCGCGGGCCGAGAAGGTGTCGAACCCGCTACAGTCTCAGCAACGGGCGCCCGGGCCACAGCAGAGGGGGAAGCTTCTTTCAACGAGGCCGACACCCATGTCTCATTCCAAAGCGATCTCGAACCACGACCCGATCGAGGCGACGACCAGAACCGTGGACTCAGCACCCGAGAATGGTCGACCGGCCTCAGTGCCCCGGCCTTCGCGCCGGACTGAGACGAAGCCGTCTGTTTCGACCGTGTCTGGGCCGTGCGCCGTGCACGCAAGACCGTGAGACGGGGATCATGAGCCTTTCGCACACGCAGAGCAACCCGGAAGCTGAACTGGCAGGGAACGCGGGCGTCGCCGGCCGTGAGTGGTTCCAGATTACACTCTCTTGCATCGGCGACGGAGTGATTGCCGCTGACCCGGGGGGCCGCGTGAACTATCTCAATCCAGTGGCCGAGAAGCTGACCGGATGGTCGCTCGCCGACGCGGTCGGAGAAGAGATCGAGAGCGTCTTTCACATCGTCCATGAGACGACGGGGAAGCCGTTCCAGCAACCGGTCCGGAAAGTGATCCAGCGAGGGCTCACCGTCGAGCTCGGCGAACATGCTCTGCTCATCGCCAGAGACGGCAGCAAGCGACCCATCGACGACTGCGCAGCGCCGATCAAAGATGACCGGGGGAATGTCGTCGGGGTGGTCCTCATCTTTCGGGACATCACCGAACGGAGAGAAGCCGAGCAACTTATCGAATCGGCCAGGGAATATGCCGAGAGCATCGTGGCGACGGTGCGAGAGCCGCTGCTGGTCCTCGATCCGGAGCTTCGCGTCCGGTCGGCAAATCGCGCTTTCTACGAGACGTTCAAGGTCGAACCCACCGAGACCGAAGGCAGGTCCATCTACGAATTGGGCAATGGGCAGTGGAACATCCCGGCGTTAAGAACGCTGCTCGAGGAAATACTGCCACTGCACTTCTCGTTCGATGATTTCGAGGTGGAACACGATTTCAGCCATATCGGCCCGAAGACGATGCTGCTCAACGCCCGCGGTTTTCCCCCCGGAGGGGGATTTGAGGCGATTCTCCTGGCCGTCGAAGACATCACCGACCGCAAGCGGACCGAAAGGGTTCTCCACGAAGCTGAACGCCAGAAAGACGAGATCAATGCGCGACTGGCGCTCGTCCACGATCGGATGTCACGCGACCTGCAGGCGGCGGCCAAGATCCAGGAGACGTTCCTGCCTCACGAGCTGCCCCGCGTGCCGGGCGCGGCCTTCGCCTGGATTTATCGGCCCTGCGACGAACTGGGCGGCGACGGCCTGAACGTCATCTCGCTCGGCGATGGCAAGGTCGGGCTGTACATCTTGGACGTCAGCGGCCATGGCGTCGCGTCGGCCCTTCTGGCCATGGCACTGAGTCGTGTCCTGTCCTCTCCGTCGGAGCCGTCCTCGATCCTGACCCGGGACGCGGGCGTCCCGGATCGGCCCGCGATCACTCCCCCCGCCGAGGTTGCGGACCGCCTGAACCAGCTCTTCCCCTACAACGAGACGACCGAGCAGTTCGCCACGATCATCTACGGCGTGCTGGACGTGAGGGCGGGGGAGTTTCGCTACGTCTCCGCCGGCCACCCCGGCCCGGTACTCGTCCCCGCCGGGTCACCTCCGGTGATCCTGGAAGGCCCGGGGTTCCCGATCGGTCTGGCGGACGACGTCTTCGAGGAGCGGTGCGTCCGGCTGGCGCCCGGGGACAGGCTGTACCTCTACTCGGACGGCGTTACCGATATGATGGACCCCGCCCGTGCGATGTTCGGCGATGCCCGGCTGCTGAAGGCGATCGGCCGCGCCCGTTCCGTGCCACTTGAGGAGAGCGTCGTCGCCGTGGTGGGCGAGGTCGAACGGTGGCGCGGCGCGGCGAGTGCTCACGACGACATCTCCATCGTGGGGGTTGAGGTTCTCGGTCGCGTCGGGCTCGCGGGAGTTGGGAAGTTGCGAAGGGATCATCCGAGAGAGACTCTAACCCGAGCGTTTTGAGATGAGGCAACCCGATGCGATGGAAAGAAACGCTCTACACGCGCCGGCTGCGAAGGCCAATCGACGGGCCGTCTCCTCGCGACCGCACTGACCCACCCGATGCTCGGCACCTTGGCGGGAGTCGCCTTCGCGCTGGCGTTCCTGGGTCTCCTGGCGGCGTTGTCGATCTACGCGGGGCTGTAATACACCGTCCCGAAGATGCTGCTGAAGTGGCTAACTCGGCGGGCGATTGTGACGGCCTGACCCGGCGATATTGGATCTGGGGCTTTTCATGTGAGAAAAAGCCGAAATGCTATTGCTATTCACGCTCCGAAGAGGACAATAGGAATTGGGCGCACGGCCTGCTTGATGAGCAAGCGGGCAAATCCCACCAAAACATGAGCGGATGTCGTCGGACGACTTGAGGAAGGGCAACCCGGCTTTGCCGGTGGGCCTGTTGACGAGTAAGCCGGCGTGGTCGAATACCTTCGGGTGTTCGACCACGCCGGCTTTCTTGTTTGCGTTGGTAACGGATGATCAAGCTCATCCGGGAGGAACCGATGTCATACACCAAGATCCAAGCCGCCGGGGAGTTTGCCCACTGGAGTCGAGGCTATGACCGCTGCATCCTGCAGCGGCTGCTGTTCGGTCCGTCACACCGGGCGATCATCGCTCGGGTGAGGGCTCGATGCGGCGAGCAGCCTGTAGCGATCCTGGACGTAGGCTGCGGCACCGGCGTGTTCGCCTCCAGGATCAGGGCGGCCGTGCCGCGGTCCACGGTCTGGGGGGTCGACCTCGTCTCCGCGATGCTGGCCCAGGGCAAAGCGCGGTGGCGATCGGATCCGGAACACCTCCTCGCGGTCCAGGGGGACAGTGAGCGCCTCCCGTTCCCAGCCGGCGCTTTCGACGTGGTGACGTGCGCCAACAGCTTCCACCACTATCCGCACCAGGACTGTGCCGTCGCGGAGATGTTCCGCGTCCTCAAACCCGGGGGACGGTTGTTCCTGGTCGACGGCTATCGCGACGGTCTCTGGGGATGGTTCATCTATGACGTCTGTGTCGCCGGAGTGGAGGGGGAAGTCCTGCACGCCTCGGCCCGAAGGGTGCGCGACCTGTTCGGCCGGGCTGGATTCGTCCAGACGAGCCAGAATGTCCATCGCGGCGCGGCCCCTTTCCTTCTGACCGAAGGAGTGACCCGCTCGCATGCGACGCCCGGCCAGCGTTCGAACGCCCGTAGCTTCGGCGCCCCCCGGATCGGAGCCGGACTGAGATGAAGATGATGGTCGCCGCGGTGCAGATGCCGGCTGAGCTGTTGCAGATTTCCGCCAATCTCGAGCGAGCCGACATCGCTCTGGGCGAAGCGAGTCACGCCGGCGCGGAGCTGGCGGTGCTGCCGGAGATGTTCAACACCGGCTACGGGCTGCTCCCCGATTTCCGGCCCAGCGCGGAAAGGACCGACGGGCCGACACTGCGGTACTTATGCGGTCGCAGCCGCCACTGGCGGATGGGGATCGCAGCCGGCTTCGTCGAGCACGATGGCCGGCACCTATACGACGCGCTGGCGCTGTGCCTGCCCGATGGCTCGATCCATATCTACCGTAAGCGGCACCTGGTCTTCTGGGAGCGGTTTCGCTTCCACCCCGGGCGATCGCCGCTGATCGTCCCCACACCGTGGGGCCGGATCGGCCTGGCCATCTGTGCCGACATGATTTACTGCAATGTCTGGGATGGCTATCGCGGCCAGATCGACCTGGGGGTGATCGCCTCCGCGTGGCCCGAGTTCGCATGCCGCCACAGCGGACGCAAGCACTGGCTGTTCGGTCGCCTCGGCCCCTTGTCGGCCGAGATCCCTGTCAAGGTCGCACAGGATCTGGACGTACCGGTCATCTGCGTGAATCAGTGCGGCGCGACCCGCACGACGATCCCGATGTTCGGCCTGCGGCTGACCCAGCAGATCGACGATCGGTTCGCCGGTCGCAGCAGCATCTGCGACGGGCGACATTCACCTCCGGTGATCGCCGGGGTCGACGCGCAGCTCGTCCTCTCCGAAGTCACCGTTCACAATCCTCGAGGGCAACGCTCATGGCGTTCTATGTCAAAGTCGGTTCCCGCGGCATCCTCTTCCGCGCCGGCATGATCTGGACCGATGTGTTGGGCTCGCTGACCTACCGGTGGACGAACCGCCGTCGTCGCGTGATTCCCGTCGCGCGGTCCTTGCCTCCCACTTCCGGTTGCTCAATGCAAACAATTATTCGCAAGTCCGACGAGTCGCGCACCAGGAGAGACGAGTTTGCGCAAATCCGCAGAGCGTGCGTGGACATGGGCGCCGATCGAGAAATGACCGAGCTCGTACTGGCATCACACGCCCACGATCGGAGCCTCCTCGACGTCATGGTGGCCAATGGTGACGACTTGCGTGGCTACGTGCAGCACAAGCTGGCAATCTGGGAGGCCATCTTCAAGGAAAACTGAGGAGCGCACCTCGACTGGGGCAACTGCTGGTCGGAGGAATTCCCATTGATGCGGATTCTGTTTTTTCGCTCGATTGTCGTTCGCCGGCCGGTCTGGGTCGTTGTGTTCTGGGTCGCGGCCGCCGGGGCGCTTGGCTACTTCGCTCCCAATCTGACGACACTCGCGGCCGAGAGCCAGGCGAATCTGGTAGGGGGCGATGGCGAGAGCCTCGTGGCGGGAGAGGTGCTACGCAGGGCGTGGCCAGACCAGTCCTATGAGTCGCTCGTGGTCGCAGCGGTCCACCGCTCTGGCGGGCTGTCGGCCGCCGACCTCGGCTATGTGGCGCGTCTCGCGACGCGGTTGAGGGGCGAGGATCGGCCGAAGGCGATCCTGCGCGTGCTGGGGCCCGACTCGCCGCCGGAGATCGCCGGCCGTCTGAGGAGCAAGGACGGGACGGTCACGCTCGTTGCGGTGCCTCTGTCCACGTCGTTCGTCGCCCCGGGAACTCGCGAGGCGGTCGCCTGGCTCCAGTCGCAGGGCCACGCAGCGGAGCTCGACCTACCGGAAGGGCTTGAGGTGCGCTGGGCGGGCGATGCTCTGATCGGTCGGGACTACATGAGCAACGTCCAGATCTCTCTCCATCGCGCGGCTGTCGCCACCGTCGTCTTGCTCCTTGGCGTGTTGTTCGCCGTCTTCCATTCCGTCTGGCTGGCCGTCGCTCCGATGGTGACGATCGGGATCAGCCTGATGATCTCTCGGAGCGTCCTGGCCTGGCTCACCATGGCCGGATGGGAGGTCTCGCCGCTCGTTGAGTTGTTCCTGGTCGCGCTCCTTTTTGGATGCGGGACGGATTTCTGTCTATTCATCTCGTGGCGCTTTGGCGAGCACTGGGAGGCGGGCGAGCCCGCACGCGCAATGCGGTTGGCGCTGGAACGGTCGTCGTCAACACTTCTGACCAGCGCCGGGACGGTGATCATCGCGCTGTCGCTGATGGGGACGACGCGGTTCAAGCTGTTATCGACCACCGGACCGAGTGTCGCGATCGGGCTGGCGATCGCGCTGGCGGCGAGCCTCACGCTGATGCCCGCGCTGCTGCTCATCTTGGCCGGACTCGTACCTCGCGCGTTCACGCGTCTGAAGGTGCCGCCATCGGGATTGTGGGCACGTATCGCGGGGGCGGCGCTGGGGAGGCCAATCGCGTGCTGGTTGGCGACGATCTTGATCATGACTCCCCTGGCGGTCCTGGGTCTGCGCTGGGGTTTCGTCCAGGACGTGATTACCGAGATGCCCGGTGATATGACTTCCGTGAGAAACCTGCGGTGGCTCGGCACCAAGTTCGACGCGGGAGCGCTGGCGCCGCTGGCGGTCGTGCTCGAGTCGGACTCCGACCTGAGGAGCTCAGAGGGCCTGGCGCTCATCGATGACCTCGGCCGGTTCCTGGGTCGGCAGCGACGGATCCTGGAGGTTCGCTCGGCGACTCAGCCGCTGGGGAGCACTGCGCCCATGGATGCCGCGCGACTCTCGGAGCGCCTTCGCGCAGTAAACGCGGCACAATTGCAGATCGAGTCGGGGTCACACCGGCTGCAGAAGGGATTGAACGAGGGGGCTGCGAGACTCCGCGCGTTGCTGTGGCTCGAAAAGCAGACCGGGATACCGCTAAACGGGTCGTCGGACACAACGCGCGCGGCGCTCGCGTCGAGTCTGAGGCGCGCGTGGGGAGCGATGCAGGCCGGAGGTTGGCGGTCGCCCGAACCGGAGGGCGTGGCGCCGTCGAACGACCCGCGCAACTTGCTGGTCGACGAGTTGACCCGCGCTGCCGATGGCGCCGGGCGGATCGCCTCCGGCGCCGCTCAAGCTCAACACGAAGTTTCGTCAATCCTCGCTAATCCCGTCGGGCGCCGGGCACTGAACCGGCTCATGATCGACGAGGAGACCATCCGCGACCATCCCGAGCTGCGCCGGAGCCTGGATGCCTATATCACAAGTGACGGCCGCATCTCGCGGATCGATCTGACCCAGGTCGACCGGATCTATTCGTCCGCCGCCATGGACCAGGTGGAGACCCTTCGCCGCCGCATCAAGGTGTTCCTCGGCGACTTCGAGGGCCTCCAGGTGACGGCCCGGATCGCCGGTGAGAACGCCGAGTCGGCTGACATCAGGGCCCTGATCCGATCGGACCAGGTTCAGAGCTGGTATGCTGTGCCCCTGGGCGTCTTCCTGGTTCTTCTCCTGACCCTGCGCGACCCATTGGTCTGCCTCAATCTGGTCGCCACAATGGTCTTGACTTATGGTTTCGCGCTGGGGGCGACGCATCTGCTATTTGTCATGGTGTTGGGCGCCGCGGGTATCGACTGGAAAGTGCCGTATTTCCTGTTCGTGCTGCTCGTGGCCGTCGGCGTCGATTACAACGTGTTCCTGATGACCCGCCTCCGCGAGGAGTCGCACCGCTGGGAACTCAGGAAGGCTCTGATCCGCGCCGTCGGCCAGACCGGCGGGCTGATCACTTCGGCCGCGGCGATCACCGCTTGCAGCTTCGCGTCATTCTTGTTCAGCCCGCTCGGCTCCCTCAGACAGCTCGGCTTCGCACTCGTCGTCGGAATCACGATCGACGCACTGATCGTCCGCCCCCTGCTGGTCCCATGTGGTCACTGGCTCTTGAAGCGGCCCCGGGAGTGCCGCGAGCGGTCGATCCTGGGATTGCCATGTGAGAAATAGCGCGCATTCCCGTTCCGGCAAGGGAAAGTGGAAACGGACGGTGGCACGTTCACGCCCGGCGCGAAATACGAGCATCTTGAACGCGGGATAGATCGTTTCCATCTGTCAAAACAAAGCATGGCGTTGCTATTCCCGCGCTGCGCGGGATAATGAGCGGGGAATGCAGCCCATCGCATTTGGCGGTCGGCCGCTGCGAGAATCACGGCAGGTGTCGTCGGACGACTTGATAAAGGGCAACCTGGCTTGGTCCGGGGGGGCTCATTGAAGAGTAAGCCGACGTGGACGAATACCCTGGGGTGTTCGGCCACGTCGGTTTTTTTGTTGGCGGTGACTGGCCCGTCGGTTTTCTCCTCGAGGAACGGAGGGAGCAGTGTCACTTCAGGAACAACGCGTTCGACCGAGCCCGCCCCCAGACCGTGACGAGCAAGTTCCGGCGCCGTGCGATATCGAACCTTCGCCGGCCCTCCGAGTCGTCCATTTGTTCGCGGAGCCATCGCGCGAAGACAGCCTGGGCGAAATGACCCGGTTGCCCGACCGATCGGGGCTGGAGATGAACGAGCGGCGGCAGGTCGAGATCGCCGGTCTTTACCGGCAGCTCCGGGAGACCGAGCGGCGCACGGAGGAATTCCTCGCCGTGGTGGGCCACGAGCTGCGCGGTCCGCTTGCCGCCATCCACGATGCGGTGCAGATTGCCTGCCTCACGGGCGCGGGCGATCCCGAGCATCGTTCGGCCACGAGCGTCATCGAGCGTCAGGTCGTGAACATGACACGGCTGGTGGACGACTTGCTCGACGTTGCCCGCATCAAGCACGGCAAGATCCAGCTCCAAAGTGAGCGTGTGGACCTCAAAGACGTGGTGGAAAGAGCCCTCGAGACCAGCCGTTTTCTCATCGACTCGAAGAAACACGACCTGAGGGTCTCGTTGCCCGAGCAGTCGGTCCTTGTGGAAGGAGACCTGAGCCGGTTGTCCCAGGTCGTGTCGAATTTGCTGGCCAAGAGCGCGAAGTACACGGAAGCGGGCGGGCGGATCGACCTGGCCGTGGAGGCCCATGGCGACGAAGCGATCCTGCGGGTGCGGGACACGGGGGCCGGCATTGCGCCGGCCATGCTGACCTTGGTCTTCGAGCTGTACACCCAGGTGCCGGGCTGTGAGAATCGTTCGGAGGGTGGCTTGGGAATCGGCCTGAGCCTGGTGCGGCACCTGATCGATCTGCACGGCGGTCGCGTACAAGCCACGAGTGCGGGGCTCGGCCACGGAAGCGAGTTCGTCGTACGCTTGCCGCTCTTTCTGAGGGCGCCTCTGCCACCCAGTGCGGGGAACGATCGCGTGGTTACGCCCGCGGGTCCCGCGCGACGCATCCTGATCATCGACGATAACAAGGATTCGGCTGACACCATGGCGACGCTGCTCAGAATAACCGGCCATGAGGTCCGGACAGCCTACGATGGGTCGACTGCTCTCGAAATGGCCCGGCTCCTACCACCCGACGTGGTCCTGTGCGACGTCAGCATGCCAGGCATGAGCGGACTGGAGGTGGCCCGTCGCCTGCGCCAGGACCTCGGGCTCGGCGACGCACTGCTGGTGGCCACGACGGGATATGGCCGGCAAGACGACAAAGTGCGCTCCGAGGAAGCGGGCTTCAACGCCCACATGGTCAAGGTTGACAGTGAGTACGGTAAGACATAGCTGCTCCAAATTCGGTTTGACGTCCGATACTTTTCGCAAATACGATGCCAGCGGGTTGGAAAAGTCCTGGTGCAACTGCGGCGGAGCGAGCATCCTCGGGCAGCCTGCCATCCGCGGAAAATCATACGAGAGCGCAAACAATTCACTTGCTATTTCGGCCCGGGCGATGTATGATGAATCTTGCAATAGACCTAAAGCTTTTCCTGACTTGTGAATCAAAGCAAGACTCGATATAAGAAGTCGTCGGACGACTAGACGAAGGGCAACCCGCACCTGGCGGGGCGCCCGTTGACGAGTAAGCCGGCGTGGTCGAATACCTCGGGGTGTTCCGCCATGGCGGCTTTTTTTGTTTTCTTGTGGTGCCATCGAATGGTTGCCTCGCGCGAGATATCGACTTGATCGACGAGCCGGCCGAAATATCGCCGAGCTCAGAGGAGGATACTTCTCATGACAGCGACGAAAATCAGGCCTTCGGCCTCAGCGATCGCTTGGCCCTCCTTGATCTGGATCGGGGGGCTGCATCTCGGTGCTCTGCTGGCGTTTGTGCCCAGCTACTTCTCATGGACCGCGGTCGGCGTATGTCTGGTGCTCCACTGGCTGACCGGCGGCATCGGTATTTGTTTGACTTACCACCGTCTGCTGACTCACCGTAGCTTCGTCACCCGGCCGCGGTGGCTCGAATACGTCCTGACCATGATCGGCTGTTGTGCCTCCGAGGGTGGTGCGATCGGCTGGGTGGCCGATCACCGGAACCACCACGCCCATTCCGACGGCGAGCATGACGTACACAGCCCCAACCGGGGGTTTGCCTGGGCCCATATGCTCTGGTGGATGACGCCGGAAGTCATCTCGTACCACACGCCGGAGTACTACATGAAGTGGGCTCCCGATCTGTACAAGGACCCGGTTCACCGCTGGATGGACAAGTATCAGCTTGTGTTTCCCATTCTGTTGTTCGGGGCTTTGTACGCTTTCGGCGGGATGAGCTGGCTGGTCTGGGGCGGGTTTGTCCGCACGATCTTTGTGCTTCATACGACCTGGCTGGTCAACTCGGCCACGCACATCTGGGGTTATCGCAGCCACGAGACCCGGGATGCCTCGACGAACAACTGGTGGGTCGCCCTGCTAACCTATGGCGAGGGCTGGCACAACAACCACCACGCCTTCCAGACCTCCGCGCGGCACGGCCTGCGGTGGTGGGAAGTTGACATGACCTACGTGGCCATTCGTGTGCTGTCGGCCGTCGGACTGGCTCACAGCGTCAAGCTCCCCAAGCCCACCGCCGCGACGCCGCTCCTGCGCGAAAACGAGCTGGCCGGGGCGATCGCCCGGGGAAGCCCGGTACGAGTGCACAGCGGTGTGTTTTGATCGAGCCGTCCCCGATCGATGATGCGACCTACCCGGTACTACTCGCTTGCTTTTCCAGTGTTCTTTGGCACAATGAACGCCACAGTAAGTCGAATACTTGCGTGTAACTCGCACTGTTACGACTTGCTGGATATGCTCGGACGACTAGGCGAGGGGCAACCCGGGATAGCCGGGGGGCTCGTTGACCAGTAGGCCGATGTGGTCGAGTACCTTTTGGGGGTATTCCACCGCATCGGCTTTTTCTTTTTCGGAAAGGACGGCAGTGGCGATGAGGCCAGAACAGGCTGCTTCTCGCTGGGAATCCCTTCAGTTGCAGCGCCCATCTTCCCGAAGTGCAGGCCATGATCCGCCGCGAAATCTCGCGCGGTGAGATCCGGGTCGTGCCGGCGCCGGGGGGTGGGATTCGCATCGTCCGCGCGAGTGACGCCAGCCCGGTCGAGGAACCGGGAACTTTGGCTATCGCCGCGCACGCGGACGATCATGCGGATGTCCGGAAGGCTCCTATCAGGCTCAGACGGAGAACTCAATGAAACGGAGTATAGCCCTCGCCCGCCGTCTGCGTGAGGTTCGCCTCGCGATGTATGGCGAACATGGTGCTTCTCTTCTGGCGGCGGACCTCGGGCTCCTGCCTGCAACCTGGGCCAGTTACGAATCCGGCGTGACGATCCCCGGTTTGGCGATCCTTCGTTTCATCAATGTCACCGGCGTGGCGCCCGGATGGCTCCTGACCGGAGAAGGGGAAAGAGACCTGGCCTGCTGGCGCGAGCCACTCCAGATCCGGCGCCAGCTCGCGGGTCAGCCGCCATGATGCGGGGTTGCCGGCGATGTCCTCCCCAGCGCGGCGAGCTTTGATTTCCGCCTCAAGAGGCGTTGTTGGCCGCGAGCGATTGTCCAGCGCTCAAGAGCCCGACTTTTTGCGGGATTCGCGGACCGACGGTGGATCGGCGAGCGTGAAGATCAAAACTTCTTCACCGGTCATCGTGCTGATGTCGTGGTGCAGACTCACAATGTTCACGCCCGTGATATCCTTGATCATTGCCTCCAGCAGCGGCCGGGCTGTCTCGAGGAGATGGGTGCGCACTTGCTTGAGCAGGTCTCTGCCCTTTTCGGCCGGGAGTGTCTTGACCAGATGCTGCTCGGCCGCAGTCAAGACGCCCTGAAGGCGGACCACGAGGAGATCATCGATCAAGTGGGCACGAATGTCCTTGGGCCCGCGTCCCATGTATTCCTGCTCGAAGCGCGTGATCCCATCGCAGATTGCGGCTTCGATTTCGCCCTGAGACTTCATGTTGACCTCGAGGGCGGCCCGCGCCCTGCCGGCAGCCACGCGCTGGGACTGTGCCCGATGGCAACCGACTCCGGATCGTCCGTCTTCCAAGCTGTTGAGGAATCATCATACCAAAAAGAAAGACAATGCTCTTGCTATTTCCAGCCAGGCTTGAAACAATGAGGGGGTGAGCCTGGTCCCGTGTGAAAACCGGTCCTTGGCTCCGATAAAAACTTGGGCGGAGGTCGTCGGACGACTAGATTAAGGGCAACCCGGCTGTGTCGGGAGGCCCGTTGACGAGTAAGCCGGCGTGGTCGAATACCCTCGGGGTGTTCCACCGCGCCGGTTTTTTTTTGGCACATGGCGACACGAGCGGTCGGTTCCGCCGGGGAGGCAGCGAATGGAGAAGCCCAATCTGACTATGGCGCAACAGGTCGCCGAGGCAGCGGCGGCTTTCGAGGAACGGCGAACGGGCCACGTGCCCAAATCGGTGACGGTGGTCCTGGGCGAAGAGACGCTGGTCATCACCCTGCATGGCGCCTTGTCGCCAGCCGAGAGGGCCCTGGCCCAGACCCCGGAAGGGGCGTCTCAGGTGGAGGAGTTTCACCGGCAGTTGTTCAACGACTCGGCCGATTGGCTGCGGAATGAAATCAAACGCATCACCGGTGTGGAGGTGCGCGAGGCCAAGGCAGAGATCGAAACGAAGACAGGCACGGTCGTGCAGGTATTCACGACCGGCACTGTGGTGCAGGTGTTCCTACTCGCTACGGGCATACCCGTAGGAACCTGGAATGGGACCGTTAATCAAGCATGAACAAGGAGCGATGGCCGGCTGAGTCTTCAGTACCTGGTCCGCCGGCGTCGCATGGCATTTTTCCGGAGGTATTCGGATGAGCAAGGAACGGAACTATCGGATCGCGGCCCTGGTCGCAGTGCTGTGTCGTGGCGTTTGCGACCGTCGTCGGATGTGAGTCGAAGGGGCCTGCCGAGCCGGCGGGGAAGAGCATCGACAAGGGCATTCAAGACGTCAAAGACGCAGTGAATCCTCCGGGCCCGGCGGAGAAAGCGGGGCGGGCCGTCGACGGGGCGCTCAAACGTGAGCCCGATCGGTCGGAGATCAAATCCGTTTCACCCCAGACAACAGGAGATCGACATGGCGAAGCAAGAACCGGATGCCGGCAACGCCCTGGCCGTCACGCGCGAAGACCTGGTTGCCCTGCTCAACGGCGACCTCGCACGTGAATACCAGGCCATCATTTCGTATGTGGTCTATTCGCAGACCCTCAAGGGCGCCGAGTACATGAACATCGCTGCCGAGCTGGAGACGCACGCCGCGGAAGAACTGGCGCACGCCCTGATCATCGCCGGCCAGATCGATTATCTGGGTGGTATGCCGCTGGCCGTGCCGAAGCCGGTAAAGACCTCGGCAAAGGCAGAAGACATGCTGCGTTTTGACCTGGATAACGAGAACGAAACGATCCATCACTATCGGCAGCGTGTACGTCAGTGCGAAGCGCTGGGCGAATATGCCCTGGCCGAACACATCCGGGACATACTGGTGCAGGAACAGGATCACCAGATCGCCCTGGCGAATGCGCTGGGAGTGGAGATCCCCAACGTCACCAAACGGGGAGATTGATTGGCGAGCATTCCGACAGCGATGGGGGACAGCGGGGAGTCGCGTGGGATTTTCGAGTACCGTTTGAGGCGTTTTCCCCCAGGCGGTCCGCAACGGGTGGTCCGCCGGAAATTCATCTCTCTTAGAATCAGGAGATTCGACCATGGATCGTCGAGAATTACTGGGCGTGCTCGGGACCACCACTGCCGGTTTACTCGCCGTGACCGGGCGGGCCGCCGGGGCCCAAAGCCAGGAGCACCATCACAGCGAGGGGCACGAGGATTGCCTCAGGGCTTGCCAGCAGTGCGCTCGCTCGTGCAACGAGACCTTCCACCACTGTTGCGAGCAGGTGGCCCTTGGCAAGAAGGAGCATGCGAAGGCTTTGCGCCTGGTCGCCGACTGTGCCAGGTTCTGCGACCTGTCAGCCGACATGGTGGCCAGCAGCAGCCCGCTCATGGTCTATTCCTGCGCCGCATGCGCCGAGGCGTGCAAGGCGTGCGCGGCCGAGTGCGACAAATTCGAGGCGCCGGAGATGAAGGACTGTGCCAAGGCGTGTTCCGCCTGCGAAAAGACGTGCCGGGCGATGGTGCGGGCCATGGGCGACGCCAAGTAGGCAAGCGGAGGCGACTCGACTGCTAATAAGATCAGATATGATGATTATTAGCAATAGCAAGAATAATAGATGAAAAGAATCAGAAAAGAATTCACTTGCTATTCTCTTTCGGCGCGTCACAATGGGAGATGAAGATGAGCCGATGTCAACAGACAGCCGGCTCCGGTAGACTCTGAAAAGATGTCGTCGGACGACTAGATGAAGGGCAACCCGGGACAGCCGGGGGGCTCGTTGACGAGTAAGCCGGCGTGGTTGAATGCGTGAAGGCGTTCGACCACGCCGGTTTTTTTTTGCGACGACCCTCTCGTACATCAAGTTCGGGCATGGATGACGAATCCGGGCTCCGAGAGTGCGGTGGAATGAGCAGTGCGTCACTGGTTATGAATCGGTCACTAATCAAGAGGAGTCAACCATGGGTTTGATCTTACTGGTCGTCCTGGTCTTGCTGCTTGTGGGCGGCCTGCCTAGGTGGGGCTACAGCCGGAACTGGGGTTACGGACCCAGCGGCGGCCTGGGCCTGCTTGTCGTGATCCTGCTGGTGCTGGTGTTCGCCGGCTACGTTCCCGGTGGATTCTGAGTGGATTCTGATGGGACCGCTGCTGTGGCACGATCTGGCGGATTTTTGTGCTCGTGGAGAGCCGGTCGCGCGGCTGGCCGTGCTGCCTTGTGCCGCCTTGGCGGGGCGATCGATCGAGTCTGGGAGAATGCTCTTCTCGGAGGTTGGCTCATGACGTGGTATCAACTCGCCGGCGACTGGCAGCAGTTCACGGCGATGGTGAAGAAAAAGTGGGACAAGCTGACCGACGCCGACCTGACGACTTTCGGTGGCCAGAGCGACCAGCTCTCCGTTCTGCTCCAGCGAAAATACGGCTACACGCGTGAGCAGGCGGATAAAGAGATCACTGAGTTCTCACTCCAGTAAGGAGAGTACGATGGGTAGCATGAGTATCGCAATCGTTCTGTCACCGGGAGGGATCATCGCCTGGCTGGTGGTCGGCCTGATCGCCGGCTGGTCGGCTGGCTTGATGATGAAGGGGAGCGGTTACGGAGTATTGGGCGACGTAATCGTCGGCCTGATCGGCTCGTTCCTGGGCGGGCTTCTCCTCTCGTTCTTCGTCGAGGGGGCGGCCGGGTTCTGGGGCAGCATTCTCGTGGCCTTTATCGGCGCCTGCGTCTTGATCTTCGTGCTCCGAGCGTTCAGCGGACGCAAACCGGCCTTGCATTTGTGAACAAATCCTGAGCGCGGAGGGCGCCGTCGATCCGCCGAGCGCTGCGGAGAGGGCCGGGCGGAGTCTCGAGAAAGCGCTCGAGCGTGGACGTTCTGGTCAATCAACAGTTTTCGATGTGGGGTGCCCCGATGCGGTACTTGCAGGCGTTACTTTTCCTGGCTCTGCTGGTGGCCACTGCCGTCTTCGCGGTTCAGAACACCGGTATCATCACGGTCAATTTTCTCAACTGGAATCTTTCCCAGCCGGTCGCACTGTTGACTGTCGGGATATACTTCCTGGGAATGCTGAGCGGCTGGACCGTGGTGGCGTTCATGAGAGGATCTCTGCGTCAAGTGACAAGCCGCCCCGGCCATTAACCGGGTGAACAGCATGAGCATTCTTGACTTTCGTGAGCCGGTGAGCGCATGGAGCCACTGCGCCGGGCTATTGCTGGCCGTGCCGGGCACGTTCCTGCTCTGGCGACGGAGTGCGGGGGAGCCGACCAAGCGGTTGACCGTGGTCGTCTATGGATTGACCTTGGCCTTCTGTTATCTGGCGAGCACGCTCTACCACGGCGTGCGGCTGCCGCAGGCGGGCATTGCCGCTTTCGCCCGGCTGGACGGCGTCGGAATATTTGCTCTGATCGCGGGCAGCTACACGCCGATGGCGTTTTGTCTCTTGCGAGGCCATTGGCGGTGGTGGACGCTGGCGGCCGTCTGGGGTGTGGCAGCGACGGCCACGATCCTGATCGCGGCCGGCCTCCACTTCTCGCCGGGACTGGCGACTTGCCTCTACCTGGGAATGGGGTGGGGCGCGGTCGTTTGTTATTTCGAGATCGCACGGGCGATCTCTCATCGGGCGCTTGTTGCCGATCGTCGTTGGCGGCGTCTCTTACAGCGTCGGGGCGGTGCTCAACTTGCTGCACTGGCCGGTGATCTTACCGGGGACCTTGGGTGCTCACGAGATCTTTCACTTCTTCGTTCTCGCGGGGAGCCTGGCTCACTACCGGTTTATTCTCAAGATCGTGGTGCCGTTCGTCGCCGGCGGCGTGAGAACGGCCTGCGCCGAGGACAGCGACATCGGCATCACACGCCGTTCAGCGCGAAGCGATCCATCGTCATTTCTCCGAGCTGGCCGTCGGAGCGGACCAGGCAGAACTTTTGAACCGGCTGTACCCAGTCGACCGTCGGGTAGCCAGAACCGGCCCGACCAGTCGTTCGGACCGGTTTTCCGCTCGAATGTGCTCAAGGGCCGGATACCGCGGAATGGCAGTGCTTCGGCGCTGGGCAATGCGGTTTGAAAGCGTTCCATGCTGGGCTCTCCTTTCCCGTCGCGACGTTCTCTTTGGGCTCGTCCCCTCGAAAAAGCGGCCGGCGGGTTCGGCTGCGATTCATGCCGGTTTTCTGTCGTCAATGATAATATAAAATATATGGAAATGCAAGTACAATCATAGTATTTATTTTTAAACGCGGAGAGCGAAGCTTCGGGGGTCGCGCCACTTTAGCGATCGCTACCTTGTTGGCGGTGGGGTCACGATGTCGTTGATCAGGGCCTGGATCACCGCGCGGAGGCTGTTCGGCGACTGCATGGCAGGTGGCGTGTGGGTTTTCGAGATAAGATGGGACGAACTGGCCGAGGTCGATCGGCTCGCCGATGCGGAGGAAGACGTCGCGACTAGCGAGCTGGCGGGGCCGTTTGATGCCGTAGACCTCCCGCTCGAGCTTCAAGACCATTTCCGCGAGGCGTTCCTGCGACGGGTCGAGATCCACGTAGCTTGGCTGCCAGCTTCCCATCTGTGCCACACGCTTGAGTACCGCGAGGTCGAGGCGGAAGCCTTCGCGGCTTTCGTCGCTGTACTCGCCCCCCTGTCTCAGCAAGCTCCGCAGGTAGGAGCTCAAGCGCCAGGTGCGATCGATCGTCTGGGCCCTGGGATCGGCGGTCGCGCCGGTGTGGGCCTCTTCGATCTGCGACAGCACCGCCCGCCGCGCCGCTTGCACGCGATCGGTGAGTGCGGCGCGGCGATCCGGGTCGGCAGCCAGATCATGGATCATCTCCTGGCGATGGAGAAGCTCGGCGACGATCCGTGCCAGGCGGTGAGGCAGCGAGTCGGAGGGAGCTCTGCGGAAGAGACGCTGCTCCATCAAGCGTGTCTTTTCATCAAGGATCGGCTGAATGGCCTGGCGGTAACGATACTTGATGGCCAGCGGGACGAGGTAGGCGGTCCAATCGGGATCGGTTTGCCGCCGGCTGACCACAGCCTGCATTCCAATCTCAACAGCGCCGCTTTTGAACGGCTGCACCAGATCGTTCAGGTAGTGGATCTCCCCTTCCGGAAAAATGACGAGCACGTCCTGGGCCCGTTTGACCACGTCGATCGCGAAGTCTTTTGCGACGTCGTTGTGGCCGCCTCGTTCAACGGAGAACGAGCCGAGGCGCTGGAGCCACCAGCCGGCGAGCCCGGAAGCCTCATCGAAAGCCTCGCGATTCATCATGAAGAGAAATCGGCGGTGGCAGCGCCGCGATAACTCGAGGCATGCCTTCATATCCGTTTCGTCGGCGTGATTGGAGGCGAGGATGATTCCCGCCGTGCGAGGGAGCGTGCCCAATATCGCCAGATCCGGCTGGGAGAGGCGCAGCCGGTTGCGCCAGGCAAGGTCGAGGCGGTTCAGGATCTGGGCACCCGCGATCACCCAGGAGACGGGCCTGGCCGAGCGGAAGGTCGGGCCCTCGGGAGTGGTTGCCGTCTCGTTCATTTTTTCAGCCGACGACAATCGCTTCTCGTTCATTCTTCAGGAGCCCGGATTCCTCTTCGGTTCGCGGACCCGCGGTGTTTCGGCGAGGGTGAAGAGCACGACTTCTTCGCCACTAACGGTGCTGATGTCGTGGTGCATGCTGACGACCTCGATTCCGGTAATTTCCTTGACCATTGCCTCCATCAGCGGGCGCGCGGTTTCGAGTAGATGCGTGCGCACTTGCTTGAGCAAGTCTCTCCCCTTCTCGGCCGGAAGGGACTTGACCAGATGCTGTTCAGCGGCCGTCAGGACACCCTGGAGGCGGACGAGAAGAATGTCGTCGATCAAGTGGGCGCGAATGTCCGTGGGCCCCCGCCCCATGTATTCCTGCTCAAAACGACTCATACCAGCGCAGATGGCGGCTTCGATTTCGCCCTGTGTTCGCATGGAGCCCTCGATTGCGTTGCCTCACCGGGTGATGGGCTTCAAACCGGCATGAATCCGGTCGCAGCCTTGCTGGGAGTCGACGATGCTCTACCGCTAGTTGATCATCTTGGTACCAAGATTTAAACCGTTTCGCCGGTTAATTTTGCTGAGCGAGGCATCATGGGCACGGCTGGGTTGTACGCAATCGAACTCGTTCTGATGAGTGGGAGTTGTTGAAAAAAATAAACGTGCGACTGAAAAAATGAACGACAATGGCGTTGTGCTCGGCGAGAAAAGCGGATGACGCCATTTTGCAAACTAGATGCTGGAACTTGGGTTACAACCAAACTTGGATGTTCAATCGCGTTTTAGATAAGCCGTCTTTGTACAAGTTACTTGACATGCTATTAATATTTGAGTTCGATAGGTTTGCCATAGCGGCGTTTTAGACCACTGGATCTGCATCTCGTCGTGTGTTCGTGCGCACGGCGGCGAATTGCACAACGCATCGCCCCCTCGCCGTATGGAGAGGGACTCAGGGTCTCACGCCGTTGCTCGATCCGCTGCATTTCGGCCATAGTGTATTCCAACAGGGCCCGTGCGGTGCTGCACCTCCACCGCGCAAGTCTGGTGCGACGCTAACTGACGGATAACGGCGATCGTGAATGGCAATTTAGGAGGAGTGCTGGTACGTCCTGAGTGCAGCCAGGTTGTGATCGATCGGGTCGTGACAATTTCCCATAGAGGATGTGAGGCTCGGCAGCGTGCCTAGCTTCGTAAGGGCTACCCGAGATGGACGCAGAAGACTCGGGCAAGACTCGAGAGCAATTGCTTGAAGATTTGTGCGCGCTGCGCGCTTCTGCCGGCGCTGTGCGCGCTAGATGCGCCGTGTTGCTAGCCGCGACTGAACTGATTCCCGACGCGGTCTATGCCAAAGACGCACAGGGGCGCTACACGCTGGTCAACACGGCGTGCGCGGGCGTGTTGGGAATGCCGGCGGAAGAGGCCATCGGCAAGGATGATACAGAACTATTCGCGGCCGACGACGCCTGGGAGATGATGCAAATCGACCGGCAAATCGCGGCGGATGGGATAACCATAACCCTCGAGCAGACGTTATCGTGCCCAAAACCGATGAGGATGCTTGTAAGCACCAAGGGACCGTTCCGAGACGATCGAGGCCGTATCGTGGGCGTGCTCGGCATCTCGCGCGATATCACCGACTTGCACGCGGTGATCGAAGGCGTTTCGGACGCGATCTACGTCAAGTACGTCGACGGCCGCAACTTGATGATCAATTCCCATGGTGCGCGGGGTCTCGGCAGGACCGTCGCGGAAGTGATCGGCCGGGACGCGAGCGTGTTGTTTGCCCCGGAGACAGCCGAGTGTATCAGGGCGATCGACCGTCGGGTGATGGAGAGCGAAGAAAGCACGACGCTCGAGGAGCTCGTCACAGCGGCGGGCGTTACTCGAACTTTGCTCACGACCAAGGCGCCGTACAGGAATGCAAACGGAGAGGTGATCGGCGTCCTCGGAATCTCTCGCGACATCTCCGAGCGCAAGAAGGCCGAAGAGGCCCTGCGCAGCACGGCCGAGCGACTGCAGGTCCTTTCCCGGCGCGTCGTTGAGGTTCAGGAGCAGGAGCGCCGGCACATTGCCCGCGAGCTGCACGATGAAATCGGGCAGGTCTTGAGCGCGGTCGGCGTCAATCTGCAAGGGCTCAAAGCCACTGCGAGCGCCGCCGCTTCTCCCCGGATCGAGGAAAGCATCCAGATCGTCGACCAGGCCGTTGAGCAAGTGCGCAACCTCTCGCTCGAATTACGGCCCTACATGCTCGACGACCTTGGACTGGCGGCCTCATTGCGCTGGCTGGTGGATCGCCAGGCGCAGCGGTCGGCCCTGGTCGCGCACTTCGCCGTCGAGTCGTCGTCGGCGCCGCTCCCCCCGAGCCTGGCCACCGCCTGCTTCCGAATCGCCCAGGGGGCACTTACCAACGTCGTGCGGCACGCACACGCGCGAAACGTCTGGGTCGAGCTGCAGCAGGGTGAGGAGCAGGTCCGACTGCTCGTTCGTGACGATGGAGTCGGCTTCGATCTCGAGGCCGCGCGCCTCCGCGCCCGCGGGGGCGTGGCCTTCGGCCTGCTGGCGATTCAAGAACGGGTCGCGCTGCTGGGCGGCCGTGCCACGGTCGAGTCGCAACCGGGTCATGGAGCCAGCGTCTGCGTCTGGTTCCCCCTGACAGCCACACCTCCGGCGGATGAGCCGCACGAGGAGGGCCAGCAGTGAGCACGCCGATCCGCGTCCTGCTCGCCGACGATCACGACCTCTTCCGTGCGGGGATCCGCTCCCTGGTGCAAGGCATTGCCGGCGTCGAAATCGTCGCCGAGGCGGGCGACGGCCGCGACTCGCTGCGCCTGTGTAAGGTGCATCACCCCGACGTCGTCCTGATGGACATCATGATGCCGGAGATGAATGGCCTCGACGCGACCGCACGCGTGGCCGCAGTTTCGCCGCGGACGCGAACCATCATCCTCTCCATGAACGGCAACGAGGAGTGCGTCCTGCAAGCGCTTCGCCTGGGCGCGGCCGGCTACCTGCTCAAGAACACCAGCCCCCAGGAGCTCGAGCATGCGATCCGGGCGGTTGCCCGGGGCGAAACATACCTCTGCTCGGCGATTTCCAAGCACGTCATCGCGGCCTACGTCAAACGCGTCGGCAGCGAGATGACCAGCCCGGTCGAGCGCCTCACGCCGCGCCAGCGCGAGGTGCTGCAGTTGGTCGCGGAAGGGGACACAACCAAAGAGATCGCCCGCAAGCTGGGGCTCGGCGTCAAGGCGGTGGAGACGCATCGGAGTCAATTGATGAATGCGCTCGATGTCCACCACATCGCGGGCCTGGTGCGCTTTGCGATCCGGATGGGTGTGATCACTCCGGACGTCTAGCGACCGGCACGCGGATCGGCTCTCCCCAACCCGGCCATCGGCGAATTGGAGATCGTCGCGTCGCTTCCGCTCTTACAGTCTTTTCCCGACTCGATCCCAGGTCATTTCCCCGCGCATCCCAGGGTTTTCCCGCTACACCGCCGGCGTCTCTCCGTCATAGGCTGGACTTGTTAGGGCGCGGATGCGTGGGTATCGGATGGCGCACGGAGGGCAATCCAGGCAGGGACGCCCGTCGATCGAACTCGGCCTTTGGGTTCCTGCGGATCGGCGCCTTCATTCTGAATCGCATTCATCCTCAAGCACGGGCGGCGACAAGCGTTCGTTCGACGAAGGAGGTCCGAAATGAGGTGCAAGATCCTGGTTCTGATCGCGATCGCGACACTCGTCGGTTTTTCACCCCACGCGATGGCCGGCGGCGGCATTAACCTCGGTACTTCGGGAAACTTTGCGGTGCTGGGTGCATCGACGGTGACCAACACTGGTCCGACTGTCATCAACGGCGGAGATGTCGGGCTTTACCCAGGCACGTCGATCACGGGCTTCGCCAGTGTCGATGGGGGGCCGGGGACGATCACGCCGCCATTCACGACGCACATAACGGATGCCGTGGCGATGCAGGCACAGGCTGATGCGCTCTCTGCCTACAACGTTGCGGCGGGACTTGCGCCCACGCAGAACTTGACTGGTATGGATCTTGGCGGGCTCACGTTAACGCCGGGGACGTACTTCTTTTCTTCGTCGGCGCAACTGACGGGCACGCTCACCCTCAACTACGAGGGCAACGCGAATGCCCAATTCGTGTTCCAGATTGGGAGCACGCTCACGACCGCGAGCAGCTCCGCTGTCGTGGCAGAGCTGAACGCCGGCGGCGGTTCGGTTCCGATGGCAGGGTGCACGGTGTTTTGGCAGGTTGGCAGCTCCGCGACGCTCAATACAGACAGTGCGTTCGCAGGACACATTCTCGCGGACGCGAGCATCACGATGAACACCGGCGCAACTATCCTTGACGGAAGCGCGCTGGCGCTTAATGGTGCTGTGACGCTCCAGTCGAACACCATCACCAACTGCATCTCGCCGGCGTCTGTTCCAGAACCCGGCACAATGACTCTCGCTCTCATCGGGTGGGTGCTGCTGGGGCTGCCTGTCGTCGGAAAGAAGTTGCTCGGGAGGGGGTCGCGAGACTGATTCCGGCTGAAATTCAAGGTTTCGGCAGGATGTCAGCCGGAACCTTGATTCTCTCCGGCTGGTTGATGATCCCGGCATCGTGAATCGAGCGATGTCCCTTGCTATTTCTGCGGGGCGCGGCATAATGGGACCCACCGGGGCCTACGCAAACGCCCAGGCGACCCAAAAAAATATCGTCGGACGACTAGATGAAGGGCAACTCGCCAGTGGCGGGGGGCTCGTTGACGAGTAAGCCGGCGCGGCGGACACCTTCGGGTTGTGCGCCGCGCCGTTTTTTTTTGCTGGCCGCGAGGCATGGGGAAAGACGCCTGGGACGACTTCGCCATCGAGTACCAAAGGATCCATGGTGCGACCGATGAAAACAACCACGATCGAACGAAGTTGGCCGTTTGAGCAGAAGCTGGGATCGGCGGCGCCCTTTGAGCTTCAGTCGCAAATAAAACGGCCTGCCCAGCACGGTGGAGCGAGGCTTCGTGATCTCCGGGAAGCAGACCGGCGCAAAGATGAGTTCCTGGCGATGCTGGGGCACGAGATGCGCAATCCGCTGGCGCCGATCCGGAGCGCGATGCAAATCTTGCGCTTGAAGAGTGCGGCCGATCCCGAGCTTCAGCAGGTGACGGAGATGGTCGAGCGTCAGGTCCAGCAGCTTTCCCGGCTGGTTGACGATTTGCTCGACGTCTCTCGAGTGGGTCACGGCAAGATCAATCTGAACATGAAACCGGTGGACTTGAGGGCCGTGGTGGCGCTGGCTGTCGAAATGAGCGGTCCCCTGATCGAAGCGAAAAGGCATGTGCTGGCGTTATCGCTTCCTGCGTATGAAGTCCTGGTCGAAGGAGACGCGGGACGGCTGGCCCAGGTCGTGACAAACCTTCTCAACAACAGCGCAAAGTATTCGGAAAACGGGGGCCGCATCGAGTTGAGCGTGCAGGTGATTGGCGACTCGGCCATGCTGCGCGTGCGCGACGCTGGCATCGGGATCGAGCCGGCGATGCTGCCAAGAATCTTCGATCTGTTTACCCAGGCAACAATCTCGCCGAGCCGTGGCGACGAGGGACTCGGCATTGGACTGGCCCTGGTGCGCAACGTGGTCGAGCTGCATGGAGGTTGTGTGCAAGCTTCGAGTGCGGGCCTCGGGCGGGGGACCGAGCTGGTGGTTCGTCTGCCACTTCTGAAGAACAAGATGCCCGAGCGAGATGGCGCGGTGGAGGACGGGCGATTGCTGGCGGAGTGTGCGCCGCCGCGACGAATCCTTCTCGTCGACGACAACAAGGATGCGACCGACAGCATGGCGATGCTGCTGCGACTCGCCGGCCACGAGGTAAGAACCGCGTACGACGGCGAGACAGCGCTCGAACTGGCGCGGATTGAAGCACCCGAAGTGGTTTTCTGCGATATCAGTATGCCCGGCATGGGCGGGCTCGAGGTTGCCCACCACCTCCGTGAGGATCTCGATCTTCAAGGGGCGGTTCTGGTCGCGTTGTCCGGATACTCCGGAGACGAAGATCGGCGCAGCTCTCAAGAGGCGGGCTTCAACTCCCATCTGACCAAGCCGGTCCAACTGGACGGGTTGAAGGCCCTCCTGGCCAACGTGAATCTCTTCACCGCCGGTTCGCGTTGAAGGTGCGCGACCAGGCAGTCAGTTCCTCGATGTATATTGAAATGTTCGTATGCGTAGGACGGGTGCGCGAACGACCCGTGCCGGACGGTTTCAGAGGACTGACGGATGTTGCATTCTCATGCAGATGTCGATCGTTGTCGCCGGCCAGGCAGGTAAGGCAGCAAAACCACTCGCGACATCGGGGACAGAAGTGAGCGTCAGCGAGCTTCCGGCCGCACTCTCGGCAGCGTCTGGGCGCCGACATGAAAGTCTCCTTGTGCTGTGATCGATGCGGCCGCCGACTTTTTTCCCGCGCACAGATGACTTGCAAACAGCGTGCCGAAACGAACGTGGGATCGGAGTGCGGACGAGCAACGACTTCACGCGGAGAAGAGTGCTCGTTGGCGTTTCCCACCCCGTTCAAGGCGCGAAGAGGTGAGCGTGACAAAGAAGTGAAAGATGCGAAGAGATCAAAGGCGAAGAAGGGCACACGCGAAGGCGCAAAGTCGCAAAGGGGGAAGGCGCAACGGGGCACGGTCATGCGGAGCGGGGCTATTCGGTTCCAACGGCAGTGATGAGGCTCGAGTCGCTCAACTCCTGGGGCAGCTCGACATAGCGGTCCTTCAAAGCGTGCGGGGACGGGACGCGCAACTCGGGGAAAACCTGATGCACGGCTTGCGCGAACGCGTCGGCGGAAATGCGCGTGGGTACCGACGTGTAGGAACCCGCCGCCGCGGCTGACGCGGCCTTTTCACGTGCGTGCCTCGCGCTCCAGGCGCCAAGGCTCCGCTGCGCGGGCTCCTGCATCTGGCGAAGAATCTCGCGTGCCAGGTTGAACGGAGGAACCAGCGTCGCGATGACGCCGACAAAGAGTCCGAGCAATGCCAGAATCAAATGACGACGGAGTTCCTCGATGTGATCTCCGAAATTCATGGTCACCATCGACCGTTCTTCAAGCAACAAATCCTGGTTGGCAGCCATGGTGTGAACCCGCCCTTCCGCAAGGGGTGTCATCCGTCATTCGTGCGGATTGGAGGCGCGGGTCGCGACGGCCGGTCCCGAGGCCGAGGGCCCTTCTGACGTGCCGCCCCGGCCTCTCAGGGACGGCCTCTGGGCGGTGGCGATCCAGAAGGGCAACTGTAGCAGAGGCGTTCAGGACCGGCAAGGTACATCACTCCGCCGTTTTCTCCAGCCAGTCGATGCCTTTCCGGATGTGGCCGTAGACGCTGTTGTGCCAGCCGTGGCCGCCTGCGTAGGTTTCGAGCTGAACCTTGGCGCCGTTTTCTTCAAGCGCCTTCCTGGCCTGTTCGGCCATGCGGAACGGGCAAATGCGGTCTTGCTCGCGAATGATAGAGGTAATAAGCCTGACCCTTCGCGGCTTTCAGCGGGGGCAGGAACCGCGGTTGAAATACCGACATGGCGATGAACGAGCCCCGGATGATGTGCTTCTCTTGCAGCGAGGCGGCGTATGCGGCGGGGCCGCTTGACGACCAGGAGAGAGAAAAGACTTTGGTGCGGTCAAGCTTGTGTTTTTTCGCCACATCGTCGATCACTGCCTCGATGAATTCCTCGGTGCTGAATTTCATCTTGGCGACGGGATTCGACTTCGTCGGCCAGACGATCTGCTGGTCGGCAGCCCATTTCACGGCGATGGGCTGGGCGGCCAGATACTCGTCTGACAACGCATTCTTGTAGATTCGTTTGACGAACGGATGAAAATCGGCACTGCCATCCCCGCCGGGCATGATCACGACCAGGCCGTAGCCTCCGGCCGGGGGCTTGGCATCCTTTTTCGGGCCGATCAGCAGGTAGCGCTTGTCGGCGTCACCGCCGGCCTTCAGCTCCTGGGAGGGAATATCCGCCACGTCGGACAGCAGGTCTTTCTGCGGCTGCAACCGTTCTTTCGCGGCTGCAGGGCTCGGGAGCTGGCAGGCATGCGCACCGTCTGGGCGAAGTTGCGGCCGCGCTCGCCATCGACCACGAAGGACACGCCGGTTTCCTGGCCCTGGAAGGTCGAAACGAGCCGGCCTGTCATGTCGTTCAACTTGCCAATCAGGTTGCGGCATTCGTCCGAATTCCAGTTGTAGCCGAAGAAGTAATCCCGATCTGGCGATTGTGCATAGCTCTTGATAACCACCGGAATTCCAGCCGGAACGCCTTGTATCTCTTGCTCGAAATAGCCGCCGACGATCACCGCGCTCACCTTCGCGCCCTGAGCGAGTTTCACGTTCCAGAGAACCGACCCGTAGGACGCGAGCGCGAGCACGACCGGACTGGCGGTCGCACGGACTTCCACGTCAACAGGGCGGCCGCTGTTAATAGGGCCGGCCCCGTAAACGCCCACGACATGCAGGCCGGCATTTGCCGAGGCCGCCAGCAGCTCCTCGGGTTTGACCTCCTTCGGAGGGGCCGGCCGTACTTGACGCTCTATCTGCGCGTATTCGCGGCCGCGCGTACCATCGACGATGAAAGATGTGCCGGTGTATTCGCCCTGGAAAGTGGAAACCAGGAGGCCCGTCAAGTCGTTCAGCTTTTCCAGCATACGTCGGTAATTGAGCGTGTTCCCTTCGTACGCGTAGAACCCTTGCGGCTCGCGCGGCGGCTGTTGCTTTCCCTCGAAGAATAATGTCGTGTGATCGGGGCAGAAATAATGTACCGGCACGCCAGTCGGAACGCCCTCGACCTCCTGGGGAAAGGGACTCCCGACAATCACGTGCTTGATCCGGGCGCCCGGGGCGAGCTTGATGTTCCAGATCGCTTCCCAATACGACGTCAATACCAGCACGATCGGCTTTGGGCGCCGGGCGAACCTCAACGTCGACGAGCCCGCCGCGATTCTGGTTGCCCGGATGATAGATTCCCAGTACGTGCAAGGCGGCAGTTTTTCGAAGCCTCGCGTAGATCTTGCGGCGCCGGCTTGCGAGCGGTGGCCCGGCTCAGCCCAGCCTGGCCAAACTCGCGGCCGACTTTCCCATCGACAATGAAGGAATCGCCTTGGTTCGCTCCCTGAAAGCTGGTGACGGCGAGGCCAGTCATCTCGTTCAGTCTCCGAGCCATCTGTCGCCAATCGAGCGTGTTCCACTGGTGGGCGCAGAACCAGCCTTCCTTGCGCCGCGAACCGTCGATGGGGAAATACGATCGGTTCTCGACGGGAATGCCGGCGCGAAGACCGCGGATTTCCTGCTCGAAATAGCCGCTCATGATCACCTTTTTGACGCGTGCTCCACGGCCGAGAGAGACGTGCCAGTCAACGGCCTTATACGCGGTGAGCACCAGGACGATGCGGTTTGGTGGTCGGTCGCACATTGACGTACACGCGTTTCGTGACATTCCCAGGGCGATCGATCGCCTCGTAAACGCCGATGACGTGCATTTCGGCTTCAGCCTCGGTCGCGGTTTCTTTCCGCTCGGCGTGGGACCAGCGTGATTGATGGCCGCGGGTATCGCGCTGTCTGCCTGGGCGGGCGGCGAGAGATCGCGGGATCGGGTCGTGCCGGAGGGACTCGCTGCTCTGGCTGCTCCAGCCGGTGAGGCCGGCTCCCGGGACAAGCAGCAGACGCCAGCGCGACGAGCGCCAGCCAATCGCGGCGAGGCGTTCGGGCTCGGAATCGATTGCTGCGCAGCATGATGTGCTCCAATCGGCGCTGGGTGATCTCGAAGGGACGTGCACCGGGCGAGGCCGGCATCGAGCGCAACTGCCGCTTCAGCTCGAGCACCGACAGGAGAGTTCGCGCGTAGCGAGCGGGGTCGATCGCGAGGCCCGCGACGACCTCTTCGTCGCAGCAGCGCTCGCGCTCGAAATCGATCCGGCGACCGGCCCACCAGAGGAGCGGGTGAAACCACCAGAGGCATCGCGCGGCGAGCTGGAGCAGACCGATGAGCGAATCGCGGCGACGGAGGTGAACCAGCTCAGTGCGCCAGCAGCGGCTCGAGCTCGGTCGGGGATCGACCGGCCGCGAGCGCCTCCGGCAAGACCACGGTGGGCCGTAACAGGCCGAAGCTCAACGGCCCGAGCGGCTTGCTGGTGACCCACACCCGGACGGGGCGGCCCAGGCCCAGCCGCCGCGACAAATCCGCGACCAGACTCCTCAATCGTTCGTCAGCCGGCAATCGACTCGTGTGCATGATCCGCCAGCAGGAGAGCGTCGCGAGCAATGCGTAGCCTGCGTAGGCGAGAGCGCCGACGAGCCATGCGATGCCCAGAACCATGGCGATGGAGACTGGCGGGGCAACCCGCCGCTGGGTCTTGGGGCCGATTCAGCCGGCGGATCGTTGAGCGAATGGGGATCGCCTGGGGCGGATTTCGATGCCAGAAGCTGTTCGCCGCCTGGGGTTTCGTGATGCGCGTCCGGTTCAGAGTGCGAGACCGGCGTGAGGCTGATCGCGTTATCGACCGGTGATGATGCGGATGCGATCGTGATGGGCGTCGCGGAATCGCGCGCTGCCCAACTGAAGATGCTGGTGGGGCTGCTCAAAAGCGGGGGCGTCAGGCATTTGACGAGCACAACGAGCCAGAGCGCGTGGGCAAGGTGGGGCCGATGCCGGCACCCGATCTTGACGACCAGAGACCGACGCCGGCGGCGACCGCGGTGACCTGCCAGAGCTGGGTCCAGACAAGCTGGCCGAGTGAAATCATGGCTTGCGGACCTCCAACGTGTCGAGCAATTCGCGCAACCGGCTGATTTCGGAATCGCTCAAGCCCCGGTCGTTGATCAGATGCTGGAAAAGAGGAATGGTTTCACCGCCGAAGAGGCGATGGATGAAGTCGTTGATCACCTCGCGACGAACCTGTTCCGGCTGCACGCGAGCGACGTAGATCTTGGCTCGCCCCTCGCGCCGCGAGCGGAGATAGCCTTTGGCCTCGAGGCGGCGCAAGTAGGTCTGAACGGTCTTGAAATCCAGGCCGCGCTGCGTGGGCAGTGCATCGAGCACCTGGCGCACGGTGGCCTGGCCCAACTGCCAGACGAGCTGGGCGATCTCAAGCTCGGATTTCGGCGAGAGCGGGCCGCTTGGTCAATGATCGAGCCTCCAGGAGATTCGCTTACAATCGAACGCCAGCATAGCGTTCAAATGAACGCCGTCAAGGGGGTGCACTGACACCTTTTTTCCGGCGTCGTGATCTCCAAAGCAATTTCAGGTCATCACGGGTAAGCCGCCTTAGTCCCCGGAAGATGGGGTAAGCCCGCCATTCACGGGCCTGCGACGCAAGTCTCAAGCTCGGAAAGCGAGACGGAAGCGTGCCGAAAACGACCTGGCCCACCACACGCGCGAGTGCGCCGCCGATACAGAAGTGCGGGCCATGGCCGAAGGCCACGTGCCGGTTGTCCGCGCGGCCGATCTCGAACCGGTCGGCGTGCGGGAACTGCTCTGGATCGCGATTAGCCGAGCCGAGAATCAAAGCGACCGGTTCCCCTCGCCCAATTTTCACCCCGCCGATCTCGACGCTCTCGGCTGCGATTCGAGAGATCATCTGAATCGGGCTTTCATACCGCAGAACCTCCTCGACGGCGCGAGGAATGAGCGCGGGGTCGTCGCGGAGCATCTCCCAGCTTCCAGGATTTTCCAGCAGCCCAGCACACCATTGCCGATCAGGTTCGTGGTTGTCTCGTGCCCGGCATTCAAGACTCCCACGACGTTTGAGATCAGCTCCGCCTCGGTGAGCGTGTCACCCTGCTCTTCCGCGGCGACCAGGTCGCTGAGCAGGTCGTCGCGGGGCGATCGCCTTACCGCGGAGATTTCACGTCGGAGATACTGCGTCAATTCATGGGCGGCGGATGCAGCCGCACGGGCGCGGTCGAGAATGGGTGTGCCGCTCAACCCCATGAAGAGATAGATTGCATCCGTCCACGATTTGAATCGGTCGCGATCCTCCGCCCGGATGCCGAGCATCATCGTGATCATGCGCGAGGGGAGTGGATCAGCCACGTCTTCGATGACGTCGAACGATTCCGTCTTGGCGACCGGTTCCAGAAGCTCGTCGAGCACCTTCTGGACCGTCGTTCGCATCAGCTCAATACGGCGCGGCGTGAAGGCTTTGTGAATCAGCCCGCGCAGGATATTGTGCCGAGGGGCGTCGGTGAAGAGCATCCGGTCGCCGAGGATCGTTCGCAAGGAAGCGAGCTCGTTGTGCGTTTCGGCCGGCAACCGATCCATGAGCGTGTCCACGGTGTTTGACGAGCACCGCGGATCGCGTGCCGCGGCGTGCACATCCGCGTACCGGCTGACGAGCCAGTAGCTCTGGGCAGTTGACCAGTAAACAGGGTCATCCGCTCGCAGCCGGGCATAGAGCGGATACGGATCGGCGAGAAACTCCGCGGAGAGCAGGTCGTAGCGATCGGCGGAGGGAGTGGTGTCAATCATGTGGGTTTACGGATCGGGACCTACCGACCGTCTCAGAAAAGGCCTGCAACCGGAGCCCCAGACGCCAGGATGGCTTCACAATTCTTAAATGGGCAAACGGCGCCCGCAAGTGCCGATCGCGGTCGAAGAACACGCCGATCGGCGGCTGTCGCGCGCGGTGCAGGCAATGTTAGCTAGAATCCTGCGGCCAGCTCATCAACAAGCTGGGCGGCGGGGACTTCTTTGCATCCGGATGCGTTCTGCCCCGCCCAGAGGGGCGAGAGATCGCCGCTGCCCCGGCTCTCGGCCGCGGCGCGGAGCGGGGCGATAGCGGCCGCGGCCAAGGGGAACTCTGGTGCGATCGAGCTGATCGGGCCGACCTCGCGTATCAGCCGGTTGACGATCCCGCGAGCGAGCCTGCCGGTGAAGACGTTCGTTACCGCCGTCTGGCGGGCTCTATCGCTCTTGAGCGCGGTGCGGTGCACGACGCTCGTCGTGGCCTCGGGGCACAGCAAGAAAGCTGTTCCCACCTGCACGCCGGCGGCACCCAGGGCCATCGCAGCGCGCACACCTTTTGCGTCGGCGATGCCTCCCGCGGCGATGACCGGAACCTTCACGGCACTGACGATCTGCGGGACGAGCGCGAGCGTACCGATCTGCGTCGTCAGGTCGTCTGACAGGAACATACCGCGGTGGCCGCCGGCCTCGAGCCCCTGGGCGATGATCGCATCGACTCCACGTTCTTCGAGCCAGCGTGCTTCCTCTACTGTTGTCGCTGAAGAAAGCACTCTTGAGCCCCAGCCTCGCACCCGAGCGATCAACTCGGGCGACGGCAAGCCGAAATGGAAGCTTACGACGGCGGGCCGGAACTCCTCGAGTACATCAGCGGCCTGATTGCCGAACGGCGTGCGCGTGGCTCCTCCGGCGATCGTGCCGACGTCGAGCCCAAGTTCTCTGTAATACGGAGCGAGTGCCGCCCGCCATACGGCCTCGCGCTCGGCGCTGGGATCGGGCGGCGTGTGGCAGAAGAAGTTGACGTTGAAGGGGCCTGACGCCTGGCTGCGGACCGCAACGAGCTCGTTCCGCATCGCGTCCGGGCTGAGCATGGCGCAAGGCAGGGAGCCGAGTGCCCCAGCGGTCGACGCGGCCACCGCCAGGGCGCTTCCCTGGACGCCGGCCATAGGGGCCTGAATCAACGGCAAGCTCATTCCGAGCAGCGACTGTAAACGCATCGGTTTCTAAACCGTCACGACGACCTTGCCAATCTGCTGGTTGGATTCGAGATAGCGATGCGCCTCGACAATATCCTTCAGCGGGAACGTCTTGGCAATGATCGGCTTCAAACTTCCGTCGGCGAGGCCCTCGTTGATGAACTCCAGGGCGCGTTCCAGACGACCCGGGTTGCTGGTGATTTCCATCATCACGTACCCACGGATGGTGAGCCACTTGGCCAGCGTCGTGAAGAGAGGCAATGGAGTGGGCTCGGTGCTGAGCGCTCCGTAGAGGAAGAGCGTTCCACGATGGGCTGTGGCTTCCGCGAGTTTTGCAAATGTTGGGCCGCCGACGGGGTCGAAGACCACACGGGCACCCTTGCCGGACGTGAGGCCGAGAACTTCCTTCACGAGGTCTTGCTCGTCGGTGGAAATCACGTGAGCGGCTCCGGCATCTTTGAGTGCTTGCCGCTTGGCGTGGCCGCGAGTCAAGGCGATCGGGGTCGCTCCGACCCTTCTGGCAAGTTGAATCGCGGCCAGGCCGACACTGCTCGAGGCGGCCGGAATCAAGATCGAGTCGCCCGCTTTCAAGCCGGCAATGTCAATGATTGCTCCATAGGCTGTAAGGTATTGCATCCAGACCGCCGCGGCGTCGACCCACGAAAGGGACGCCGGATGGTGTGTGACCGCGTGTGCGGGGGCATTGGCGACTTCGCCGTAGAGTCCGTATTCGTTTAGCGAGAAGCTGGGTATCACGCTGACGGCGTCACCGGCCTTGAAGCCCTGGACGCCGGGGCCGACTGCTGCGACCGTTCCCGAGGCTTCGTAACCCAGACGGGCGGGGAACCGGGGCTCTTCCAGATACTGCCCGCTCCGAAACATCGACTCGGCGCGGTTCAGCCCCAAGGCTTTCACGCGGATCTGGATCTCGCCCTGCTTCGGCGGCGCAACTTCGACCTCATCAAGCTGGAGTACTTCGGGACCGCCAATTTTGTGGAACCGCACGACCTTGGCCATGGCTCGCTCCTGGTGCAATGGGCTTCCTGGGTGAAAAGACCGCCGAAATTGTATGTGATCCGGCAAATCTGAGTCCAAGTGGTCAGCAAACCTGAGATCGCACGGAGGCATCAATGATTGAGTGTTATCTTCCCGGTCAGAAGTCGCCTGAATGAAATGGTCTGGGTCCTGTTAGAGTTTTCCACCGTAAGGTCTCAGCGCCGTGAGGGGATTCGGGATCGTCCGACGGAGCCGGCTCCTACAAAAATGGCCGTGTCGCGATTCTGCCTGTAGCGGGACGGAGCCCGCTCCTACAAGAATGGATGTGTCGGAGTGGAACCTGTATGAGGGGCTCTGTCCCCGAATGTTCGGGGTTTCGAACCGGGTCGTCCTGTGCTTCTTTCGCTTTCCGCGCGTGAAGCAAAGACGAATATTCGATTCATCATTCCCTGAGTATGTTCATGAACCCGATTCATTTGAAGCAATTCGTTCATCCCGCGGGAGTGTACCGGCTGGAGTACCCTTCCTACTGGGACCAGATCCAGAAAGACGAGGCTCGCTCGTGTGGATTCGGCCCGCATGAGCGCGATGATGTCGGGCTGTGGATCTCGCTCATGCCGGTCAGCGTGGACAGCAACCGACTGACGGAGGAACTACCCAAGATCCTCAACCAGGTGCTGCCGCATATGGAGGGGGGCAACATTCGCCGCGATCCGACGCTGCGACATTACGGCGTCAAGGCGGACGTCCAGAAGGACGGCGAGGGAGGCCATTACTGGCTGATCGCGGGTGGTGATGTGGTGCTGTTCGCCAGCACCCAGCTTCCGGTGGCGGAACGCGACATCTGGAACCCGACTTTCGAGCACGTGATGGCCACGCTCGAGATCACGCGCGACGAGGAGCTGGCGCTGCGACAACTGACCGACGAGGTGATCGGGATGTTGCGGGAACGCCATCCCGATCAAGACTTCCGGGCGGATGAGAAAGGGATCCGCGGGCGCAACCGCGTCGTGTTTCTGAGCAATCTGTATCGAGAGGTTCGCGAGGCTCCCAAGCGTCGAGCCGAAATCATTCGACATTTCGTGAAGAGCCTCGATCAATCCATGAATGAGACGCTGGGTCAGGAAACATGGGAAGACGCAGAAGCTCGGGTGGTCCCCCTCTTGAAGCCGCGCAGCTACCTGGAATCGGCATCTGCGAACCGGAATTCGCTCGTGAATGAATGGCTTGCCGATGTGGTGATCTGCTACGCCCTGCGGGGCAACGACATTTTCCGATTCGTGACCACGGCTGATGCAGTCCGATGGGAGAGGGATGCTCAGGCCATGCACGAGGTGGCCGTGGCCAACCTGAGCAGGCTATCCTGGCCGGCCAAGATGCCCGGGGCGCGACAGGAGGACGGAGGGCGAGTGATCGTCGTCGCCACGGGCGACGGGCTGGCATCGAGCCGGCTGCTCCATCCCGAGCTGCACCGCGTGTTCTGCGGTGCACTCGGCAGCCCGTTCCGGGCCGGCATTCCGGATCGAGACACCTTGGTACTCTATTCGGACCGGCGGCGGGTGAAGAAGCGGACGGAGCGCAATTGCGCAAGGATTATGACACGTCGAGCTACCCGATTACCCCGCGGCCGTTTCTTGTTACTCGCGACGGGATTGCGTTGGCGATCGAAAAGGGTGGGTGACGCGCTTCTGGTTGATGTTCTCTGGAACTGTGTTGGCGGGTAGTATGTCGCTCAATGTTTGCGTCGTAGGATACTTGCGGCTTGCGCGCTTTTGCGACATCGGCGGTCGAGCCCAGGGGGCGGGAGTCCCGCGCTCGAATGGTCGAGCCCGCCCAATGATGAGGAAAACATGGAAACCCTGATCCTGTCCGAACCCGCCCTCGATCTGCTGAGGGAAAACATGACCGGACAGCAAATCCTGGTGACCGATGAGAACCGCGAAGCTTACCGGGAGCTCGCGCGCGCCGGGCTTATGATTCCGTTGCACACGTTCGCACACGGACGGGAATCGGCCTACCGAATCACGCAGGAGGGAGTTGATTACGCTGCGAGTTTGGCGGGGAGCTGATCTCTATGTGATTGTGGGTGACATCGTCGTAAGCGGTCGGCTCCGGCTCTGAGCGCCGTGTTCGATTCGATGGGATTAGCTGGGTCGATTCCTGGTTAAGGAGCCGACCTCCATTTCCATCCCTTCACCATCGCTCGCAGCAATTCCCGCGCTTCCGCGCTGATTGGCAACCGGGTCCTGGCAGCGGCCTCGAGCGCTTCAACATGGCTTCCGGATTCATACTCCGCCAGTTCATGCGCGGTGATCGCTTTCATGCGGGCCTTCAGGCGAAGCTTCCTCCATATTGTTGCGACATCATCGCCGTAATCTGTGTTCAGTAAATCAAGTTCATTATCCCGCTGTCGAGCGTCAATCGTCCTTCTGGCGACACTCCGCTGCCTGTGCGCTCACGCCAATGAAAAGTCGCATGTCGTATGTGGTGTAAAGGTGCGCCTGCGCGATCAGGTCGCGCGGGATGCCCAAGTCGATCATGGTTTGGGCAGCATGATAATCCAACGGTTCGGCGTAACGTTTGGCAAAGTCGAGTGCATGCAGTTCCGGGTGGGCGGGAATCTGCCGGGCCGATGGAGGCGTGCCGGTCATTGCGGGCCGAAAACGGCCGGTCAAAGCTTGGGCGGCCGTCAAAATGCGTGAGAACATGGCCCGGGGATTCATGTCGAGAACGTAGCACGGCCGGCGGAGAGACGCCACAAATGGGTTGGAGCGAATGATACGACTGCGCTTTCATAAGAGATCACTTTTGTTGATGGGCTGCGATGGAAATAGGCGGCTCACACTTCTCCATTACGCTGTCTTCGCTTCCCATCCAACCTGCCTTCAACGCAGAAAATGAGTAGAATCTGAGATTGAGGGTTGCATGGCCGGCTCGCGCGTCCGCTATCCACGAAGATGTGACTTCAAGAACGACCCGGTGTGCGATTCCTTGCAGGCGGCGACTTGCTCCGGCGTGCCGGTCACCACGACCCTCCCGCCGGCGTGGCCGCCTTCGGGGCCCAGATCGATCACGTGGTCGGCTGTCTTGATCACATCCATGTGGTGCTCGATCAGGAGCACGGTGTGGCCGGCGTCGACCAGGCGATTGAGTGATTCGAGCAGGCGCTCCACATCGGCCAAATGCAGGCCGGTTGTCGGCTCATCGAGGATGTAGACGGTGTGCTTGGAGCGCTGGACCTTGCTCAACTCGGTCGCCACCTTGATCCGTTGTGCCTCGCCGCCGGAAAGCGTCGTTGCCGACTGGCCGAGCGTCAGGTAACCAAGACCCAGGTCATTCAGGACCTCGATCTTCTTACCCACGGCTGGCTCATCGCCGAAGAAGACCGCGCCCTCCTCGATGGACATGTTCAGCACGTCATCGATTGTCTTGCCGCGCAGCGTTACTTCAAGCGTCTCGGCATTGAAGCGCGCCCTTGCAGGCGGCGCAGGTTACTTCGACGTCGGGCATGAAATAAAGCTGCGTGGCGATCACACCTTCGCCCTGGCATTCCTCACACCGGCCGCCCTTGACGTTGAAGCTGAACCGGCCGGGCTTGTAGCCGCGCTCGATCGAGAGCGGGCTCTGGGTGAACAAGTCGCGGATCGCGTCGTAGAAGCCCACGTACGTCGCGGGGTTGGACCGGCTGTTGCGTCCGATCGGTGATTGATCGATGTTCACCACTTTTTGCACATATTCGAGACCTTCCACACTGTCGTGCTCGCCGGGCAGCGTGCGCGTATCAATCAGCCGTTTCCAGAGCGCTTTGTAGAGCACGTCGCTCACCAGCGTGCTCTTGCCGGAGCCGGAAGCACCGGTGATCGCCACGAGCTTGCCCAGCGGGAACGCGACGTCGATCGATTTCAGATTGTTCTCACGCGCTCCGCGGACGACAAGCGCCTTGCCGCTGCCTGCTCGTCGCTTCGTGGGTGTGGCAATCGATCGTTTGCCGGAGAGAAACTGCCCGGTGGGCGAGGCCTTGCAGGCGAGCACGTCATCCATTGTGCCTTGCACAACCACGGTGCCTCCGTGAACGCCTGGGTCGGGGCCCATCTCCACCAGGTGGTCGGCGGCGCGGATGGTGTCTTCATCATGCTCGACGACAATCACCGTGTTCCCGATGTCGCGCAGGCTCTCGAGCGTCGCAATCATTTTCACGTTGTCTTTGGGGTGCAATCCGATGCTCGGCTCATCGAGCACGTAGAGCATGCCCATCAAGCCGGAACCGATCTGCGTGGAGAGACGGATGCGCTGCGACTCGCCGCCGGAGAGGGTGCCCGAGCGCCGGTTCAAGTTCAGGTAGTCGAGGCCGATGCCGAGGAGCAGCTCGAGACGGCCGCGGATTTCCTTCTGCACCTGGCGGCCGGCGTCGGCACCGCGGCCTGTGGGCTTGACGGTGCCGAGAAACGTGTGAAGCTCATCGAAATTGAGCTGGCCCAATTCGTGGATCGTCTTGCCCCCAATGGTGAAACACATCCGCGTCGAGCGAAGCCTGGCACCGCGGCAGTCGGGGCAGGTGTGCTCGAACATCACGCTGTCGAGCCAGGCTTCCATGCCAGAGTTTGCCTCGCCCTTCTGGCGGTAGCGGCGATAGCGCCGCTCGATCCGGCGGGCGATTCCGCCGAAGCCGACCTCCTTGCCTTCCCACTCATCGCGAGCTCCCTTTGCTTCCGGCGGCGCGATGAGGGTGACCTTGGTTTCGATGCCGTAATGGAGATCACCGGGGAGAGGCCGAAGACAAAGTCGACGTCGGGCTTGGAAACCTGGGCGATGAACCGTTTGGCGAAGCTGGAGAGCGACTCCATGTAGCGACGCTGGCCCTCGGCGTAAATGGTGTCGAACGCCAGGCTCGACTTGCCCGAGCCCGAGAGCCCGGTGACCACGATGAGCTTGTCGCGGGGGATTTCGACCGTGATGTTCTTGAGGTTGTGCACGCGCGCGCCTGGACGGCGATGGTTGTGCGCGGCTCGGCTTTGCTGGCGGAGTGCGTTTGCCGTGCGACTGACATGGATGTGTTTTCGCGATTGTGGGACAGGGCGTCGCGTGGCGAAGCGAGCGCCGGTGCGGCTCGGCGGGCGCTCGCGCTCCCGAAGTCGCTAGCCGCCTTTTAGAAGCCATCCGGTTGATCCTCGAGGTAGAAGAACGCCAGCTCCTGCACCTGGATGTCGCTTCTTCGCGTGAGCTGAACGGGTGAAGATGCCTTGCCGATCATGCGCTGGTCTGCCAGGTATTCACATGCGAGGGAAACGCCGCCGACATCGAAGTTCCGCTTGAAGTGGTCTTCGATCTCGGTGCACGATCGCATCTCGCCAACGTCGCGGAGGTGATCGATCACGGGCGCGAAAAGCGTGGGAGCGCGTTCGGCGAGGTAGTGGTCAGCCGCATCGAGGGCGGCCTGGACGTTCTTGCGCGTTTTCTTGGTGTTAAGCAGGTCGACGTAGACGGTCTTGAAGAAAGCAGGGTTGAGCTCGATGGCCTGGAGGAGCACTTCGCGGTCGGCGAGCAGCTTGCGGCCGATGATTTCGATCTGGGCTAGCGGGATTGCGGCGGTGAGGAGCCAGAGGGCCGTGTAATTCAAGTCGCCGCGGGTGATGAACCATTTGTGTGCTTTGTAGATTGGCCCGAGGGCGTGAATTCCTGCGCGGAGGAGCTGGACCATGGTGTCGCGCTGGCCGATCTCGTGCATCCGGGCGTAGAGATCGGCAATCGTCTCGTCGTGAGTGTACAGCAGTCGGCCCTTGGCCAGGAACGAGTGCATGAACGAGTTTCGGATTGATGCGTTGGCCGTTTTGCGGAATTCCGCGCGGGGCAGGAGGACTGCGTGGACATTAACACCGTCTGCGTTCAGTGCTAAATCGCCCGATTGAACCTTCTTGTCGTCGATGGTCACGAGCACGAGATCGATGTCGGATTTCGCCCAGACCTTGTCGTGCGACAGACTGCCACACAGGATGGCGGCCAGGACGGAGCGATCGCCTTTGATCTGCTCGAGGAGCGATTGAAGCGCCCGATTGAACTTTTGCTCGATTGGCTGCTGCACCACGGGGCACCGCCGGGGCGAGAAGTATCGGAATCTGAGGCAAGGCTCAGTCGGGGGATTTTGCGTCCGACGTGTCACAGTGTACCGGGCCGGTGTGGCGCACCGGAAGAAGCGAGGCCGCGTGCGTGAATCGCGCTGGACGGTGCCCGGCTGGGTAGGAAAGCACGGCTCGCCCGGCGTCGACGGTGAGCGAGCGTACGTGTTCCAACGGGGGGCGACGCGAGGAACCCAGACACCCACCAACCGCGGACACCGGGAAAGCAGAAGGGGCGCCGAACGCCCAATCTCTGGAGCAGGTTCCGAAGGGAAGCCAGGCACACCTGACCCGCACTGGTTCGCGTCCCGCGATTGCCGCGAGCCTTGCGGCCGACGTCGCGCACATCGCTGTGCCACGCACAGTCAGCAACTGGGTGCGCTTGGGTGCGTCGCCGGCGCTTGCACACGCCGGTCGTTGCGAACCGCTCGATAGGTACGGCACTACTTCGTCGCTTGCCGCACCGGCGAAGGACAGGTCGCTGGCCGGAAACGACGCTGGCCGGCCTCGATCACGCCGGAAGCGGGCCAGTCCAGCCGGGCGGGTCCCAGGCTTTGGTGGAGATCTTACGCGATTCGCTGGGCGACCGGTGGGAATCGAGCGGAAGCGCGGGGGACGGCGGAGTGAACGGCGACCCTTCATGCGGGAATCGCGCCGGGTGTTTTTCCCGTTTTTTGGACGCGGCGTGCAGATCTGCGGTTTCGATCGAGTTGGTCGTTGCATCCGTTGCGACCCGAAAAAAAATCCCATGATTTCTGGTCGACGAAACGGCCAAATCGCGAAAGTGGGACCATAATATATATAGCTCAATCTCGATCGCCCACACTGGAGTCGGCGCGAGGCACCAACCATATCTCCGGAACTGGGAATGACTTTTTCGTTTGCTCGATCGCGTGCTCGACGATCTCAGCTCGGCCTGATCAAGCCTGTGCCGTGGGAAAAACGGGGCCGAGCTGCGCCCGGAGAGGGGGATCGGTGCGCGACGAAATCTTCCCGAATTCTGAGCTGTGCCGAGCGCGGACACTTTCGGACCACGGACAGGATGAGTTTTCATCGTCTCATCCGAGGGATCATGGAGCGAGACTGGTGGCGTTATCTTCCTTGCCTCTCAGCATTTCCGTGCTGCTCCACGATGTTCCGGCCAGGCATTGTGGGGGGCTCTCAACTGCAAGCAAAATGGGACTTTTTTTGCGTCAGGATTACCATTCCTTACCATTTATTATCATTTGCTTCTACTTATTTGAAAGATGCGAAGGCAGGCCCCAGGGCGTTGCCCTCGGCTGTATTGTTGCGGCCTTACACGCCAGCCCGGGGAAGCATCACCGAGCAGTGTTCAATAGCGGACGGCTGGCGGGCATCGGCAGCTTTTGAAAGCGGGCGATTTTCACTGATGTACAAATGCTGGAGACCCCTCGTAAACGCGCCACTTTGCGCCACAATCCGCCACTTATCAGTGGCCCTAAGTCGCGGGCTCCGTTTCTCCACAAATCAAGTGGAGATAAGATGATAGGCTATGATCCCGATGCGGCCTGGCGATCAAAAACACCTCGTGGCGCTCGTCAGGTCAAGACCGCCACTCTGAATCGCTTAGTTTGTTCACTATGTTCTGGACCCCCTCGGAGGTCTGTCGGCGAGCCGCGGCGGCTGAGATTAAGATTAAGATTGGGATTGGGATTTCGATGCCGCCGGGATGGCACTTTTCAAAGCGTGTTGAACCGGCACATCAGAATGAGATTCCTCAGCAGTTAATTATCTATCGCTATTGAACTTGCGCTTTTCACGCGAATCGAAAATGCGATTGAGAAATGGCCAATTTTCGAAAACCCGCACATAATATCAGTAGGGAAAGGTCCGTGATCGGTGCGGGTGTGGCCGGTAAGGCGTCGCTGTCAGGGCTTTGCTGCCGTTCGCCTGCACGCCCCCCACCGCCGGCTGAGCCGGCACATCCCCCACGCCGCGGGGAGGAATACAGTTGTCGCGGATGACGGGGTGTCGCGACATTGAGCCAGAGTGGCGGGAGCGCGTCGACGGTCGGCAATACCTCCTCGGTGGAGGGCTGGGCCGTTGACGGCGGGCTTGTCGCTTGAGATAAGTAAGAAACGCTTCCGTCCACGGGTCTTTCGCGAATGACAACTCGCTGGGAAGGAAGGGCATCGATGAGTTCGCCTGAGTCAGGGCTCCCGGTTGAGTCGCAAGGACCACAGGATCCGGGCCGGAGTCGATTCAACAAGATATTGATCCGAGCGGTGACGGTGCCGTCGGTCATTGTGCTCTTCGTGTTCGTGTTGGCACAGGCCGGCCAGTTGTGGGAGGAGTGGAAGGAGCTCCAGGACGAGCTATTCACGCAGGAACAGCACGGAGTCATCGGGTTTGTGAACATCGCGCCGATCGCGAGCTTCGCTGAAGGGCCGAAGGAGTGGTTCCGGGTGGAGGGCGATCAGTCGTATCTGTGGTTCGGCTGGGAGAGGAACACGGGACATCGCTGGTTCCGATTTGCGTCCGGTGAGGTTGACCCTTCCCGTCTTCGGCATCCCGAGAGTCAATTCATTTCGCAGGCGATTGATTTTCCTGTGGCCGAGACGAGGGGCGGCAAGATTTTCGGGCGGATGCCATCGGAGACACCCGTCGTCGGCACCAAGATCGAGAACCGCGTCTGCGTCTATCCGGTGGCCGTGCTGGGAAAAGTGATCGTCATCAACGATATCGTCTCTGAACATCCGTATCTGGTTGTCCTGAATCCGTTCGCCAAGCAGGTCGTGGCCTTTTCGGTCTATGATTCGATGCTCGATGGGCGCCGGATCACCCTGGCGCCGACCGGATATTTCCAGGATGGGAGGCCGGTTCTGTTCGACCGTGGTACCGAGAGCCTCTGGATCGAGATGCACGATGGGCTGACGGCGATGGCGGGCAAACTCTACCGGAAGCGGTTGATGCGCGTGGCGATTCCGTCGCCGGTCACGTGGGGTACATGGATCTCGCGCAACCCCGACAGCCGGCTGCTGGTCGGAGCCGACCGGTCGCTGGGAATTCCCGAGGAATGAGGGGGCTGCTCGATTGGGCGGCATGTCAATTCTTGACTGCGCGAGCTTGAAACGATAACGTTCGGATACGAACGGCGTTGCAGAAACACTGATCGCCGCTGCGCAGCCGCGCGGATCAGCTTCCGCGCGTTATCCTACCCAAGCAACTTGACTATCGACACATCGTGGAGCCGCGAGAACCCATGGCCGAGGCACCCAGATACGTTTACTCGTTCGGTGGAGGCACCGCCGAAGGCCGCGCCGACATGAAGGGACTCTTGGGAGGCAAGGGAGCCAACCTGGCCGAAATGAGCTTGATCGGCATTCCGGTCCCTCCCGGCTTCACGATCACCACCGACGTCTGCGCCGACTATTACGACCGCGGGCGCAAGCTGCCGGAAGCGGTCAAGCCCCAAGTCGAGGCAGCGCTTGCGAGGATGGAGGGTCTCGCCGGCAAGAGGTTCGGGAACGTGGCCGATCCGCTGCTGGTGAGCGTGCGATCCGGGGCCGCGCTGTCGATGCCCGGAATGATGAACACAATTTTGAATCTTGGGCTCAATGACGCGACGGTCGAGGGCCTGGCGCGGAAGACGAGTAATCCGCGATTTGCTTATGACGGCTACCGGCGCGTGATCGACATGTTCGGGTCGACCGCGATGGGGGTCGAACACGAGGCGTTCGAGCATGAGCTGGCGACCAAGAAGGAAGAGCGCGGGGTGAAGCTGGACACCGACCTCTCGGCTGAGGACCTGAAGGACCTGGTCGGCCGCTACAAGCGGGTGTACGAAAAGCACGTCGGTCAGTCGTTTCCGCAAGACCCGATCGATCAGCTCTGGAAGTCGATCATGGCGGTCTTCAATAGCTGGATGGGCAAGAAGGCAGTGGAGTATCGCCGGATCGAGCGGATCACGACGCTCAAGGGCACGGCGGTGAATGTGCAGGCGATGGTCTTCGGCAATACCGGCACGAATTCCGGGACGGGGGTTGCATTCACCCGTGACCCCAACACGGGCGAGAACGAGTTCTTTGGAGATTATCTGATCAACGCCCAGGGAGAGGACGTGGTGGCGGGGATCCGGACTCCGGAACCGATCAGCCAGCTCAAGGAGCAGATGCCCAAGGTATACGACCAGCTTCTGGGCATCCGGTCGAAGCTTGAGACTCACTACAAGGAGATGCAGGACATCGAGTTCACGGTGCAGGACGGCACGCTGTACATGTTGCAGACGCGCACGGGGAAGCGGACCGGGACGGCCGCGGTGCGGACGGCCGTGGAGATGGTGAAGGAAGGGCTGATCGACGAGACGACGGCGATCAAGCGGGTGAATGCGGACAGTCTGAATCACCTTCTGTTGCCGCAGCTCGACCCGAAGGCGAAGCGAAAAGCGACCGCCAGGGGCATCGCGGCGAGCCCGGGAGCCGCGTGTGGAAAGGTGGTGCTCTCGGCTGCGGATGCCGTCGAGCACCACGTGGCGCATCCCAAGGACCCGATGCTTCTGGTGCGTAAGGAGACGAGCCCGGAGGACGTGGCCGGGATGCACGTGGCACAGGGGATCCTGACGGCGACCGGCGGCAAGGCTTCGCACGCGGCGGTGGTGGCCCGCGGCTGGGGGAAGCCTTGCGTCGTGGGCTGCAGCACGCTCGAGATCGATGAAGCCGGCGGTAAGATCTCGGTGAACGGCACGACCGTGAAGGAGGGGGATTACATCACGATCGACGGGACGACCGGGGACGTGATGATCGGGCAAGTGCCGACGGTTGATCCGACGATTTCCGGCTACTTCGCGACCTTGATGTCGTGGGCGGACAAGGTGCGAACGCTGAAGGTGAGGACCAACTGCGACACGCCGGAGGATTCGGTGCGTGCGCGCTCGTTCGGGGCCGAGGGAATCGGATTGTGCCGCACCGAGCACATGTTCTTCGGCGACGAGCGGATCGTCGCCATGCGGAAGATGATCCTCTCTGACGATGAAGCAGGCCGGAAGGCGGCGCTGGCAGAGCTCGAGCCGTTCCAGAAGCGGGACTTCATCGGCATCTTTGAAGCGATGGACGGGTTGCCGGTGACGATCCGATTGCTCGACCCGCCGCTGCACGAGTTCCTGCCGCAGGACGACAATCTGGCCGGGCAAGCGGAGGTTGCGCGGCAGCTTGGCGTGCCGGTTGAGAAGGTTCGCCGGCGCGTGGTACAGCTCCACGAGCAGAACCCGATGCTGGGGCTGCGCGGGTGCCGGCTGCCGATCAAGTTTCCCGAAATCGGCGACATGCAGGTGCGGGCGATCATCGAAGCGGCGATCCACGTCCAGAAGGAGGGCAAGACGGTGCTGCCGGAGATCATGATTCCCTTGATCGCCACGGTCGAGGAGCTTTCGTTCCTGAAGAAGCGGACCGTGGCGATCGCCGAGGCACTGACGAAAGCAGCGGGAGTAAAGATCGACTATTCGGTGGGGACGATGATCGAGATTCCGCGGGCGGCCTTGACGGCCGACCAGATCGCGGTTGAAGCGGAGTTCTTTTCGTTCGGCACGAATGACCTGACGCAGATGACCTTCGGATTCTCGCGCGATGACATTGGATCATTCATGCAGGAATACGTGGATCTGAAGATCCTGCCGATCGATCCGTTCCAGACGATTGACGTGGCGCGGAGTGGGGCAGTTGATCGAGATCGGGGTGGAGCGGGGCCGGAAGGCGCGGCTGGAGAAGCACGGCGAGCACCTGAAGATTGGCATCTGCGGCGAGCACGGGGGCGACCCGGACAGCGTGGCGTTTTGCCACAAGGTGGGGATGGACTACGTCTCGTGTTCGCCGTTCCGGGTGCCGATTGCGCGGCTGGCGGCGGCTCAGGCGGCGCTTGAGGGTGGGGGGACGATCAGCAGGGATAAGTGAGCGGCAAGGTTGAAGCCGGCGAAGTTCGTGATGCGTTTGGTCCGCAGGGGCGATGTGCCAAGTCTCGAGTCGCGTGTGTGAATACAGCCTTTATTTCACCTCGGTCGACGGACTGGGTGCGGCGGCTGGTTTTGGGCGGGCCGATGTATATCAGTTCTGTAAATGTGCACGATTTTCGTTGCTTTCGGCGTGCCGTCACGTCATTTGTTCATGCTGGCGCACCCTTGGAGACCTTGAATGGCGCGCTGCCCAACGTAACGCTCATGGTTGGAATCAATGGCTCGGGAAAAACGACTATTCTTCGGGCGGTCGCGCTAGGGGTGCTCGCACCGATTCTGAAGGAATCTGGCTATCGACCCTACTACCTCGTACGTATCCCGAAAACGGGTTTGCACCAAGTCCGGATTGGCCGGGTTTGCGTCGACGGTGTTCTCGACGACCACGAGACTGCCGCGATCGCACCCCGTGAGGCCGCGCGCGCCGGGCCAGACCGCCTCGCGAACATTGTTGAAGTCACAAGGAGGAATGATTACGACGTACTCGAGGTAAAGACGCTCGCTGGAAATCGAGACGAATCCGATCACGCCGCGCTGTCTTTGGCTGAGAACCCGCGCAGGCGTTTGCCCTTATGTGTACAATTCTCGAACAGAACATGCGTCTAGGTCGCAACTTCACGCGGCGCTGAACGAGTATTACAAGGACTTCTCGCCAAGCTTTTTCCTGATTGGATACGCGGCGAACCGACGAGTCGAGGAGCCCGGGCGAGCAGCGGTCGGGAGGACGGACAAAGGCCGTGGCCGCCGCTACCTCCGCGTTGCTGGACTGTTTGAAGAGGGCATGACGCTGGTATCCCTTTCGGCATGGCTTCCGCAGTTGAAGCGAGCGGACCGATACAGGGAGATCACGCTGTTGCTCAACCGGACACTGCCACCTGGCACGCGGTTCACCGGCCGGTTTGACAGAGCCCGGCATGCGATTTTCACGCAGGACGGAATCGCGCTACCTTTCCCCGCCCTATCCGACGGCTACCGGTCGTATGTCGGTCTAATCGGGGATATGTTGTGCCAACTCAACGATTGCAGTCCCCGGGGACGAGCATTGACCGATCTCACGGGTGTGGTCATGGTCGACGATATTGACCTTCACCTGCATCCGCAGTGGCAGCGAGTGGTTGTGCCGCGGCTGGCGCGTGCGTTTCCGAAGCTGCAATTCATCCTGACCACCCACAGCCCGCTCGTGGCTGGGACGGTACACGCGGCGAACGTCCGCGTGATCGGCAAGCATCAGGTGCACGAGTTTTCGGAGAGGCTGCACGGTTTGAGCGTCGACCAGATATTGAGCAGCCCTTACTTCAATTACACCAAGCCGAGGACCGACGAATCGGAACGACAGCTTCAGGCATTGCTTGAGGGCCCAATCGACCAAGGCGACACCGAGCCTGCGCTGGCGTTCCTCAAGGAACTGGCGGGCCAAGGGGGCTCGAAGAAGTAGAGACAGATGATCCGTTATGCGACGCTGCCCGACGGTTCTGCGATCACGATCGAGTCGTTACGCGCTGCCGTGGAGGCTGATGCCACCGGACACGTCGACGCCAGGATCCGCCAAGGGCTCAAAAACTGGCTGACGAAAGCTGATGAGCGGACCGCGCAACTCCTCGCGGCCAAGGCGTACATCGACCTGGAGAAGTGGCGAAAGATAAAGGCTGCGGAGAGGGCACCTGTTCCCAAACCGATCGCCGTGGATTGGGCATCGGTCAAGCACCTATTCATGGCAATACAAAACGAGAAGTGTGCCTACTGTGAGCGGAAACTCGCGGCACTGGGCGATGGTGGCGCAGCGGAGCATGATCTGGAACACTTCCGGACAAAGAATCCCGTGAAGGCCTGGCCATCGCCCGCGGAAATCGATTTCGAAACCGGCGAGGCATTCGACTCGGGCTATTACTGGCTCGCGTTCCACTTGCTGAATTACTGCACGGCCTGCAAGAAGTGCAACACGGGGTTCAAGAGCAACTATTTTCCCGTCGCGGGGCCGCGATGCAATCCGGCGGATGTTCCTTCACGGGGCTTAACGCGGGCGGAGAAGCCCTATTTGATTTACCCGTTGGGCACGATCGATGACGACCCCGAAGAGGTTATTCGGTATCGGGGGCTGGCAGCGCTTCCACCGGCGCTCGACCCGCTGCTCACAGCAAAGGACAGGAGAGATGCGCACCGCAACAAGCGAGCACGCGTGATCATTGCTTTCTTTGGTCTAAACGAGCGCGAGGAGCTACTGTGGGGCCAGGCTGAAAAGTTGCGAGAACTTGAAAAATCTCTCAATGACATCAAATCGCAGGATCCGGAGCGAGTGAAGTACGCACAAGATGATATACGACGTCTGGCGGATGGCATTAGCGAACATACCGCGTGTGTCCGGGCGATGATCCGCCTCTATTGTCACGATGTCACAACGGCCCACTCGTACTTTGAGGCAGTGCGAGCGTATTTGGACAGCAAGACGCCGAAGAAATACTACGAACGCGCCGGGAAGTTTGAGCCGGCGCCACCTTCTCACCCTTGAGTGAGTTTCACTGGTGCGCGTAGTTCAGTGTGCTCTGGACTGCCTTTCGCCACCGTTTTTGCGCATGGTCTCGCCAGGCCTGGTCGCGGCGGGGGTGGAAGGTTTGATCGCCGGCCTGGAGGAGTGCGATCGCGTCGCTCGGGCTCTTCCACAAGCCTGCGCCAAGCCCCGCGAGCAGGGCGGCGCCCAGGGCGGTCGACTCGGTCTGGGGGCTGCGGTGGACCGGGAGGTTGAGCAGGTCGGCCTGGAAGTGAAGGAACGGGTCGGAGCGTGACATGCCGCCGTCCACGCGGATATCCGAGAGGGGAGAACCCAGATCTTCGGTCATGGCATCGATCAGATCGGCGACCTGGAAAGCGACGCCTTCGAGCGTGGCGCGGGCGAGGTCGGCGACGCCGGTGGCGCGGGTGAGCCCAAAGATGGCACCGCGGGCAGCCGGCTCCCAGTGTGGAGCGCCCAGGCCTGTGAGGGCGGGGACGAAGACGAGCTCGTTGTCCGGGTCTGACTCGAGGGCTAGCGGGTTGATGTCTGGGGAGGCGCCGATGGCTTTGAGGCCATCACGGAACCACTGGACTGCGGCGCCGGCGACAAAAACGCTTCCCTCGAGCGCGTACTGGGGGGCAGATTGGTCGAAGGTGGCGGCCAGCGTGGTGATCAGTCCCCGGCGTGAGGGGACGACGCGTCCGCCGGTGTGGGCCAGCAGGAAGGCACCTGTGCCGAAGGTGCACTTGGCCTGTCCGGGACCGACGCAACCCTGGCCGATCAAACTCGCCTGCTGGTCGCCGGCGACGCCCATGATCGGGATTCCATCGGGGAGAAAATCAAGGCCCCAGGTCTTGCCGAATTCGCCGGAGCTTGGGAGTATCTCGGGCAATATTTGCGGAGGAACCCCGAATAGTGTGCAGAGGTCGTCTGCCCAGCGCAGGTGCCTGAGGTCCATGAGCAGGGTGCGCGAAGCGTTGGTCGCGTCCGTCACGAATCGAACGCCCTTGGTGAGGTACCAGATCAGGAACGTGTCGACGGTTCCGGCTGCCAGATCACCGGACATGGCACGGGGGCGAGCCCCCGGGACGTGATCGAGGATCCAGGCCATTTTGGTTGCGGAGAAATAGGGGTCGATCACCAGGCCTGTTTTTTGGCTGATCTCGGCCTGACGGTTTTTGAGGGCCGCGCAGGCATCCGCCGTGCGGCGGTCTTGCCAGACGAGGGCCGGCGCGATCGATTTACCGGTGCTCCGCTCCCAGATGATGGTTGTTTCGCGCTGGTTGGTCAGACCGATGGCGGCGAGCCGGTCGGGGGCCAACCCGGCGGCGGCAAGCGCGGAGGGGACCTGAGATCTGACGGATTCGAGAATCGCTTCGGGATTGTGCTCGACCCAGCCGGACCGAGGATAGGTTGGTAGGACTTCCAGTTGACTCTGTCCCACCGGTCTGAGCGTTTTGTCGTATACGACCGCCCGGGTGCTTGTTGTTCCCTGGTCGATAACCAACAGATGGTCGCGCGTCATCAGGGTCTGCTCCTGAAGAGAAAGATCTCGATCCCGATTCGCCCAAGATGAGCCGACAACTTACCACGATGCGTCGGCTGCGGGCGAGGGAGTGGCCCGGCTCTAGAAAGGAAGGCGTTCGATGGAAGCTGGTGAGGTCGCCGCTCTTTTTGCGTTGTTTCTGTCTGCGGCTGTTATGATGCCGTTCTTTCTGCATTTCCGCGGCGAGCGGCGGAAACGCGAGCTGGAGCATATCGAACGCATGCGGGCAATCGAAGTGGGTCGACCTTATCCCGGGGACAACAAATTCTGGTTTTCGGGGATTCCTCAATGGGTTGTGCCGCACATCATCGCGGTCTTGATCGGTGCAGTTGTTCCGCTGGGCGTGTTCCTCTGTGCGTTCCTGGCAAATCTGGTCGTTGGATTCCACAAGGATATCTGGATCGCGGCCGGGATGGTCGGGCTTGGCAGTGTGATTTGCGGCACGGTGCTCGCTGGCGGGGCCTTCCAGAAGTTTGCGTCGAGCGATGAGAGCGAGGGCTTCGCGTCCTATCGCAATTCGAAGCCACACGTGGAAGACGACGCGTACGATGTGGTCAGTTCGAGAGGGTAACTCCCGGCCGAGCTGTTCGAGCCTGGCGTGGCAGGAACACAGGCAACATACTCATCAACAACGGTGGCAATGACGATGCATGAGATCAACGCTCTGTGGATTCCGATCCTGGGCATTATGCTGCCCATCGTGCTGGTGCCGATAATCATGATTCTCAAGCACCGGACGCTTCAGAAGGAATGGCAACACAAGGAGCGGATGCAAGCCATCGAGCTGGGCGTGCCGGCGCCTTCTGCACAGCTTGGCGCGAGCATCGCGGCCGTGGGAGCAGGGGTGCCGATCACCGCGGTGATCGCGGCCGTTGTGACCACACTCTCTTTTCCGTCGCCCGAGGGCGAAGAGGTTGCGGTGATGGGCATCGTGTGGGGATGCGCGCTCATGATCGGCGCCATCGCGATGATCTCCAGTCTATTTCTCGCTCACATGCACACTCGTGTGCGGAAAGACACGGAATCGTCGCTCCACGTGGCCAGGAACGGCAAGCCGGTGTTTGATCCGGACGCGTTTGACGTGGTATCGAACCGTGGGTGACGATTTGCGGTCGTACAATGCGCGATTGTGATCCAAAAACGCGGAGCGCGGGGAAAATGTCCGGATACTCCATCGTCACGCCATAACTTTAGTCACTGCAATATTTTATATCTGAAATCCGAGGGTTCCGAATATTCCATCGTCACGCCCTAAATACCAGCCGAACAGTTGTTTACGGCGATACACCGCCGGGTTCCGATTATTCCATCGTCACACTTAAATCCAATGGTGGTAAGGATGTGACGCAAATCTGTGGTTCTGGGGGCGGCAAAGTCCTGGTTCCTCGCTCGCCGGGGTTCCGCGCCGTTTTGCGCTCGTGCAACCGGCTCCCTTTGTTCGCAGCCGCGTTGAGTGATCCAGAATTGCCCAAGCTGTTGTTTCTTCACGACTTAGATGAGGGAGCGACGGCGGTCTCAGCGATTCCGGTTCGGGACCGGGGCGCTTCATTCTTCACCGTCCGCGGGTTCCGATGCGGGCGCGTCGGGCTTCGCTCGAAGAGGTTGAGCGTGCGAGGCAGTGAGCGGTAGTTTCTCGACCCTTCCATGACGTGCGCGAGCCCGGCTGCGCCCAGAGGCCGAGTAAGGGCTCAATCGGGATGTGAAATCGGGCAGAGACGATGGTGAGGGTGTGGAAGAGGGCGATGAGGGCGGCGGTTGCGATGGTCGGCATCAAACGCATCCGGAGTGAGGATCCTGCCAGGAACAATCCCAGCGTGCCGAATAGCGAGAGAGCGAGGTGTGGAATGCGGTAGGCCGTCACCCTCGATTTGGGGTTTGTTTCGTCGAAAAGGAGAAAATATCGCAGCCGCCTCAGGCAGAGCCGGAGGTAGCGGCCGGGGGAGGATTCGAGCTCGGCGAGTGCGCGGCGAAACAAGATGCGCGATCGCTCCGGCTCGCTGGCCCGGCCGAGGAGGAGATAGTCCTGCTTGGAGAGGGCGATGTCGTCGATGTAGCCGGCCTGATGGCGCGCTTCCCACAGTTTGCGATTGAGCCCTTCGAAGCCTGGCGTGCTCTGGTTGCGATCGAGGGTCTCTTCGACCGATTGTCTGACGACCTTGTCGGTCCCTTCGCTGAGCAGACAGTTCCCTTGCCAGAACGCGTAACCGAACGTGCTTTTGATCGCGACAAACTCGCCATGCACGCGAGCGTTTCGCAGCAGCCAGGGGGCGACTGCGGCCGACGCGGTGATGGCGATGACGGCCACCAACGCGAGTGACCGACGGCGCACGACGTGCCCGGCCCACGGTGCGTAGACGGCCCACGCGACGCCCGGGAAGACGAGTGCTAGAATCGGGTCGGTCAGCGCCAGGAAGGCGAGGATCAGACCGGTGAGAACGGCGGCGCGAACGCTCTGGACGATGCCGGTTCGATAAGCGGCGGCGAGCGCCCAGATCAATAACGTGGTGCCAAGCAGTGCGACCTGGACGTGAGTGGCGGCGTAGACGAGGGTTGGATGGAGCGCGGCGACTAGCCCTGCGGAGAATGCGATCAACGGCCGGCCAGGCGCGATTGACCGGGCGAGGTCCATCACGCCGAGCACGAGCAGACCACCCAGAATCGCTTGGCCCAAGTGCAGGAGGAGCAATGCTCGAGGAGATTCGACTCCTCCGGCGGCGTATGCCAGAGCGACGAGTGCGGGATAGACTGGCGCCTGCTGCGAGGTGGGACCAACTGCGCCCAGGAACTGTGTTGTGAACCCTCTGCCCGCGAGCAAGTTTGCGGCGATTTCGCCGTGCTCGTACGTGCTTCGTGGAACGTGGTGGCTTTGCAAGATCCAAACTGCGGCGATCCGGGAGATGATCGCCAGACCGACGAGCGCACCGGTCGTGATCTGGGTTGCTCTGTCCATGGGCTTCCGGTCCCCTCGAGGCGTTCCGTCGCACGTGTAGGCTTTGTTCCTTGGAGTGGGATTCTGGCGAACGTGGTGATCTTGGTCAAGATCGCGTGGCGTGTTCAAGCCAGCGTGCACGCGTCTGGCAACGAGAACTCGTATGAAACAACTGACCGACGACTTGTTCGTTCTGGAGGGGTTTCCGCCCTACGCGATCAATGCGTATATCGCCGGAAAGGTGCTCATCGACGCCGCGACGCGATTCGATGCGTGGCGGATCGTGCGGCGTGCACGCAGTCGCGGTGTGACTGCGCACGCTCTTTCGCATGCACATCCGGACCACCAGGGCTCGAGCCACGCGGTGTGCGAGGCGCTCGGGATACCGCTCTGGTGTGGAGAAGCGGATGCTTACGCGATGGAGACGCGGGGTGAGATCATGGCGCGGATGCCGAAGCACTGGCTTTCCGGCACAGTCGGGCGGCTGTGGACGGGACCGCCGCACCCGGTGTCGCGGAGGCTGCGAGAAGGGGACGAGATCGGCACATTCACGGTGATCGAGACGCCCGGTCATACTGCGGGTCATGTCTCGTTCTGGCGTGAGGAGGATCGCACCCTCATCACGGGCGACGTGTTGTGCAACGTGAACATCTGGAACGGCAGAGTGATGCTCCGCGAGCCGGAGGCGATCTTCACGCTCGATCCTATCGAGAACCGTCGGTCGGCCCGGCGCTTCCTGGCGCTGGAGCCGCGGCTCGTTTGCTTCGGGCACGGGCCGCCGCTGCGCGACACGCAGAAGTTCATGCGGTATGTCGAGACTCTTGGGATGCCCGGTTCGACGAATGGTTGCGCCTGATGGGAGGGAAGCGTGGCAGTTGGGATTGCCATGAGCCGGCATACGACTAGAATTCGCCGCAAGAGCATGGTAGGCGAATGCTTGTCGTCGCGATGGGAGCCGAGTGCGTGAAACGGCGGCTGGTAATAGTGATGGCGACCCTGGCGGTGATGATGGCGGCTGGGTCCACCGCTCTCGCGATCCGCGCGATCGGCAAGGGCGAGAAGCGGGTGCGCGTGGTGGAGCCTGGGCGAATCATCCGGGGGGCATGGCAGACGCCAGAGGCGCTGCGGTCGATCATCGAGCGCGAAGGGGTAAAGACGATTGTGACGCTCACCGCGATCAACCACGACGATCCCAAGTATATCGAACAGGCGAAGGTGGTTGCCGAGACGGGTGCGGCATGGCTGATTGTGCCGATGCGGGGATCGCGCGCGACGCTGGAGCAGATGGTCGAGGCGGCGGATCTGCTGGCCGATCCCGAGTTGCAACCGGTTTTCTTCCATTGTGTCGCGGGGCATCATCGAACGAGTCTGGCGCACGCAGCGTACTTGATCCGGCATTCCGGCTGGGCGGCTGAATCGGCGTGGGCTCTTGTCGCGGCGCTACCGTGGGCTCGGCCTGGTTCGGCGGCAGATCTGGGCGACAAGGCGCTGATCGAGGCGTTCGCGCGGTCGCAACGGTGCACTCGCCCCGAAGCTGTCAACGAGCGGTGAGGTAGCCAATGGGAACGATCAGACGGCCTGGCCGCAAGATTTCGTGGACGATGAAAATCGTCGTCGCGGTTGTCACCGTTCCGTTCGTGTACGTGGCGTGGGACCAAGCTACATATAATTTCGGGACGGTTCAGCCGGGTCGGATCTATCGCTCAGGCCAGATGCCGCGGCATGCGCTCGAGCGAACGATTCACCAGAATCACATCAAGACTGTACTCAACCTCCGAGGCTCGAACCGGCGCGAAGCCTGGTATCGTGATGAAGTCAAAACTACGAACCGGGCAGGGGCAACGCAGGTCGACATCGCCATGTCGTCGTGCGTCTGGATGTCACGCGCGCAGTTGCGAGCGCTCGTCGACGCACTCGATACCGCGGAGTATCCGATCTTGATCCACTGCGCATGGGGATCGGAGCGCAGCGGGTTGGTCTCGGCGTTCGCGGAGCTGCTTCGCCCCGGCGGCACGCTTGAGGACGCCCGTGCGCAGTTTTCGCTCGGCTATCTGTTCGTGCGAGTGAATGACGGCAAGTTAATGGCCGAGCATCTCGATCAATATGAGAACTGGCTGCGCGAAGGCAAGCTCGCGCACAACCCGACCACGTTCCGCCGCTGGGTGACTGAGGGTTTCAGGCCGGGCGTGCCCAATCGCGAGCAATGGCCGTATGACCCGTATCCGCTTGTGGTGATCACGCGGCCTGGTTCAGAGCCGGAAGTGATCGGGGCCGTGGAGAGCACGCCCGATCGGCCGCTCCGCAAGTAAGTGAGGGTAGGTGGGCTCAAGAGCAGTCGGATGACGAGGGATCTGATGACGAGCGAAAGCCACGACGTGACGGTCCGTGTACGTTATGCCGAGACGGACCGCATGGGACTCTTGCATCACGCGAATTACTTCGTGTATTTCGAGATGGGGCGGACGGAGATGTTGCGACAGCGGGGGATCTCGTATCGCGAGATCGAGGATAGCGGCCATTTACTCGTGATCATCGATATCGGGTGCAAGTTCAAACGGCCGGCGCAGTACGACGATTTGCTGACGATCCGGACGACAGTTGCGAAGGTGACGCACGTCAAGATCGTGCACCATTACGAGGTATTTCGCGACGGTCTGCTGCTGGCGGAGGGCCATTCGACACTCGCGTGCGTCGACCGGGAAGGAAGACCGCAGGCGCTGCCGGAAATCTTGAGATGAAACCCTCGGCCCACGGCTGTGTGCGCTGGGCCTTCGAGCTCGAGTTCGTGGGCTGCGTTGGCTCGTCGAAGACGTATCACGGCGAAGAACCTTCGAGTGAATCTTGGTATTCGGGTAGCCGAGAGCATCCATCGTGGCCGCGGTCGAGCCGATGCCGACAGCGTCAAGGACAAGGTTGGTGGCGGTATTGTCTGAAAAGGCGATCATGAGTCGGGCTGCGTCACGGACTGTGAAGTGGGCGCCCGCCGTGAAATGGCTGGTCAGGATTCCGGAACCGGGAACCTTGTCGGATTCCTTCAGTACGAGCATCGCGCACAAGTCGACTTTCTTCGCTTCCGCCTGACGATACAATTCAATCATGACGAAAAGCTTGATCAGGCTGGCGGTCGGCATGACCTCCGTTTCGTGATATGCGAAGCTATGGCCGGTCCCGAGATGTTTGACCGCGACAGCGACCTTGCCTTTGTGAGCGTTGATGATCGGCATGAGCCGCGCCTCGAGCGCGAGTGGCGGCATGTGCAGTGCCCTGGCCGCGGCACGCGGCTCTTCGGCCGACGCGTGGGCGGCAAGTCCGAGCGCCGATATGGCGATCATGCTGATCGCGATAATCGCTTCGGCCGTGGTCTCTCGGACAGTTCCGCCATAGCTACGATTCAACGATTGATCCGACCTCAAACGCGAACGCTGCGAAAGCTCGAGTGAGGATCGTTCAGGGATTCACATCGGCAACGGTGGTCGGCGCAGCATCGGCGGAGGATGGCGCAGGAGCGGGTAGTAGCTCGCGCGGTGCGGCCACGATGCGGTCTCCTGGCTCAAGGCCGCTCAAGACTTCAGCGTAATGCCAGTCGCTGAGACCGATGTGGACTTCCTTCCAGCGCCAATTCTTATGAGTGTCCTTCGCGGAAGGTTCATAGAGCGCGACATAGCCCCGTTCGTTGATCCACCGGACCGCCTCGAGCGGAACCCGCGTCACGTTCTGGCGAGAATCCACGAGGAAGGTCACCTCGGCACTCAAGCCTGGACGAAGATCAGCGAATCCCTGAGCGATGTCGACGTTGGCGTAGTAGACACGGACGTCGGAGGCGTTCAAGGGTGTATTGATTGCGGTGACTTCGCTGACGCGGCCTTTGAGCGGCCGTTCCCGGAAGGCATCAACCACGATTCGAGCCACCAGGCCGGTCTGTATGAACGAGAGCTTGGACTCGTTGATTCTGGCCTTCACCCTCATGTGCAGGGGATCGGGCAGATTGATGATCGGCTGGTCCTGCCGCACGGTCACGCCTTCGGCGATTGGTGCCGTCACCATTCCGAATCGATTGGTTTGATTGACGTAAACGACGATCCCGTCAGACGGGGCGTGAAGTGTGCAATTCTTGATATTCTTGCGAATGCGCTCGAGCCGTTGCTGCTCGAGATTGAACGACGCGTCCTGCGTAAGCTTGTCGGCCTCGATCGCCTTCACATTTGCCTCGAGAGACTTGAGCACCTTCGGCCCGGTCTGTTTCACAAGCCGTTCCATCATGTTCTGAGCTTCGCCAAGAGCGATCTCGGTTTGCTCGAGGGCCTTTTCATCACCTTTGACCTGATTGAGGGTGCGATAGCCCTTTTTCAGCATATCACGCGACCAGATGGCGGCGCGGCTCAACCGATCGCGATCGAGCTCGCAGGCCTCGGTATACTGTTTGACAAGCTGAACGTCCGACGGATAAATCCCATCGCGATATTCCCGCAGGCTGATCTTGGCAACTTCAAGGGCGCTGCGGGCCTGTATCACGTACGCTTCAGCCTGGTGATAACGGATGAGCTGAGCCTGTTCCTCATCCTCGAAAGCGGACGAATCAAGCTTGCAGAGCAGCTCGCCAGCCTTGACGTGGCTGCCTTCTGCAATGAGATAAACGATGGAGGTCGAGCCCGGAGACTCGTCCATCTGGAACATGCCACCGCGCCCGCCGCCTCCTCCGCCTCCGCCGCCACGGCCACCCCCGCCTCCGCCGCCGCGCCCGCCGCCGCCGCCGCCGCCACCGCCGCCGCCACCGCCCTGGGTGGCTTTTTTCTGAGCTGTCGTGTCAACCGCCTTCGTCGTCACCGGTCTGAGCGGCATGTACTGAACGACCGCGTACGTGAAACTGCGGATCACGGGCTTCGAACTGGTCGTGGTTGCTCCAGTGGATGAGCTCGACGTGGTTCCGCTCGAAGAAGCAGTGGTTGACGTCGCGGACGTGCCACCGGCGGCTGTCGAGGAACTGCCGCTCGCCGACTTGCTCGCTCCGCTGCTCGCCGCAGTCTTAGCCGAACCTGACGCCCCAGCTTTCTTGGTCGTCTTGGCCTTCGCCGTCGTCTGCTGCGCGCCACCCGAGCCTCCAGCTCCCGCAGCGCCTGCGGCGCCCCCCGCCGCTCCGCCACCAGCCTGACCGCCTGCGCCTGCTCCCCCGGCTTTACCCGAACCGGACCCCTGACTGCCGCCCACGGCCCCCAGAATCGCTTCGACATGGCAGCGAATCGTCGCATTGTTGGCGCTTTCGACCGTACCCGTCTCCACCACCGAAATGTTGATGTCGCCGCGATCGACTTCGACCAAGCGGAAGATTGGCCGAGCCTGCCGGCCCATCAATCGCGGCAAATATCCCAACTGCCACGCGGCGACAGCCCCACCAATGACCGCCAAGACCAGGGCAATTTTCACGATGCCCCAGGCCGACCGGCGCACCCGCGGGATCTCTATCGGCGCGAAATCAATCTTTTCAGCTTCGGCGGGCATACGGGAACCCCGTCAGTCGTCGTTCGTCGTCAAGTTGTCGAGCCGCGCTCGACCAGTCCATTATCGGCAGAAATGTCCTAACTTCAATTGGCCAACGTGCCTTGCTCGTGATTAAGTGCCTTCTCTGCCGAACCACGTTCCTCTCCCTATCTCAGCGTCAAACCGGCCACCGCCGGACGCCAAAAGTCGGGACGCGGTCTGGGGCGTAACGCCGGACCGCCGCGTTCACGGCGCCCGAGTACCTTCCGCGAGTCGACTCGTGTGCCCAGAGCTAACCGATCCGCGGCGCCGAGCAACCGGTAGATCCGCTCCGTGAATTCGAAGGCCCCCCGAATTCTCTCGGGCGTCGATGGTTGTCCGTCTGGCTCGACCGCGCTCGTCAGCACAAACGGTCGAGGCGCGAGGAGAGCCGCGAAATGGCTGATGTCGCCTAGCTCCAGGATGTTAGGTGCCAGCAGTCCCATCGGATGTCCGGACCACGGCTTCCCTTCGAGACCGACGTAGCTGACAAGGCATCGCTCGCAAGCCACTCCGGCAACACGCGGATCCAACCCTCCCGCAAAGAGCGCCGGCACGGCTCATCGCTCCCAGTCCGAGCAAGACGTACGGCCGCTGCTGGCTTCCACCCCTGCCTCCCTCGCGATCCACATTCCGGGCCTGTTCGTCCAGAAAGTCGAGCCAACGGATGAGATCCCAGGTCCACTGGCCGAGCAGCGGCCGATTTACCCATAATCCCCATTCCGCCGGATTATGGTCGGCGACCCCGGCCACGGGTGCGACGTTGCTCACGTCGAGCGGCGGTGAAGCGAGAGTCGGCGACCGTGAGCGTGGCAAACCCGCTCTTATGCCACGATCGCGCCTGCTCGGTGACGGATTGGCTCGAAGTCGGCTGGATCTTTCGACGATGGGATGGCGATGACGACCGTGCCATGGTCGGCCCCGAGTTCCGGCGGGAATGATCGCTTCACCCGTGGAGTGGATGCCGCGTTCCGTCGTGATGCGATACGACAGGCTTTCGTTGCCGGCGAACGACCTGGCACGCGAGCGACTCCGCGCGGCGGGAAGCCAGCCGAGCACGTCGTTCTTCAGGCCGAAGCGCAATCTCTCGGCCTCCGCTTTCCAATGCTCCTTGTGGTCCGGAGGCTGCGGGCAGCGCCGCCAGTCGTTTCATGCCTTCCTCGTGGGCGAATTCAGGGATCGTCACGATCGTCTTTGGGCGCGACGGGCCGTCGGGATAACAGCGAAGCGAGTCGATCGCCTCCACCTGAACCTCGGGTTCCTTGATCGGATCTCCGTCGCCGCGGCCGCCCAGCCATTTCTCAACCCAGCCGTACATCGCCTCGCGCATCGGCGCGTTGTAGTCGTGGTCGGAGTCGACAGCGAGATGGCGGATTTTTTCCTCCGCCCCGAGCAAGCGAAATCGCTGTCGTGCCTGCGCCACGCTCTTGGAGGCCTCGCCGACGCTGAACTGAAGCGCGTCGCGTTCTGCGCTGATCACCAGGAGTGCCCGCGGCGCCACCATCGCGAGCAGATCGCCAGTGGTGGCGAAGACGGCACCGCCGGAGTTGATCTCGCACACACAGCAAGCCGCGCTCAAGTAGGTGTCGTATGTCCCGATGCCGCACACCGGGATCACGGCCTTAAATCGCTCGTCGGTCGCGCCTGCGTAGAGCGTCTGGTTGCCTCCTCCGGATGCACCGGTGACAGCCAGCTTGCTCGCATCGACGTCGGAACGCGAGATGAGGTAATCGACTGCTCGCCGGTTGTCATTGACTTGCAAGGCCGATCAGTGGCGTGCCGACTGGAAGGAGAGATGCCCCGATCAATCCACCGTGGTAAGTTCCCGGACCGGGATCAATCGCCCTCTCGCCCGCGCCGAAGGCGTCGACGCAGAGAACAACGTAACCCAGCTTTGCCAGGGCGATACACCGAGGCTGTACGTGAATGTCCATGCGAGCCCAGGCCCAGTGTCCGTGCACTGAAAGTACCGCGGGGCACGGTTGGTTCACCGGGTCTGGACGGTAAAGATTGGCCGTGACGCGGACCCCCGGCCTCGCTCTGGAACGTCACGCGCTCGATTGCGTATCCGGGGCGAAGCAGCGTACCCAGCACATCCGGGTCGAGCGGGCACGGGGGGTCGGGCATGCGCCCGAAGGCACGCGCAAGCCCTGCTCGCACCTGCTTGAAACGCTCCTCCCAGCCACTCCGTGTCGCCGGTGGAAGTCCCCGCCGTGTCGCGGCGGACTCGCTTTGCATGCGAATAAATGCCGAGTACGGATCTCGAGCTCCAGCCTCCGCCCTTTGTCTTCTCATAGTCCCTTCCTTCGGCGCGCCATTCGCTTTACACTGACGGCGTGCCACTGGCCCTGCCGGTGCCCGAAGTCTCGCTTTTTCATCAAACTCGCACTGTTGAGGACAGAACCATGGCCGAATACACCTTGCCGCCTCTCCCTTACGATCTCGGCGCGCTCGAGCCGCACATCGACGCCAAGACGATGGAGATCCATCATACGAAACATCACCAAGCGTATATCACGAATCTGAACAACGCGCTCAAAGATCATCCGCAACTCCAGGGCAAACCCATCGACGACCTGATCGCCAACCTTGACGCCATTCCTGACGCCATCAGGACGGCCGTCCGAAACAACGGCGGCGGCCACGCCAACCACTCGCTGTTCTGGCAGATCATGAAGCCCGGCGGCGGCGGCGATCCCACCGGTGCCCTCGAGCAGGCAATCACGTCCGACCTGGGTGGCCTTGCCGCGTTCAAGGAAGCCCTGGGCAAAGGCCGCACTCGGTCGCTTCGGCTCTGGCTGGGGTTGGCTGATCCTCGGCAAAGACAAGAAACTCGCTGTCATCTCCACGCCAAACCAGGACAGCCCCATCATGGATGGCACCACTCCACTGATGGGTATCGATGTTTGGGAGCATGCTTACTACCTGAAGTATCAGAATCGCCGCGCGGATTACATCACCGCCTGGTGGAACACACTCAACTGGGACGAGATCGGCCGGCGGTTTTCAGCCGCGAAAAAGTGAACTCGCGCGAAACGTGCGGGACTTTTGGCCTTTGCGCTTGACCGCGACGTTTGAGTCGCTATCATGCCGGCGCTGCGGGAGGATTCTGCGTCCTTCCGCAGCACCAGGTCTCCCGTTTCTTCACGTTTCGCTTCAGCTCGAATCGCTCTCATCCTTCCATTCTGGAAGTGCTGGTACGGCAGCGGGCCGGTTGTCGGCGCCGCCGTGAAACCATTCGTAGGCTCATTTTTCGCCTTGATGCCAGGTGGTATCGAGCGCCAAGGAACGAGGAGTTCATGTCGATGGATCGACTCAGTCGCGTGATGGTCGGAGGGTGTTTTACCCTGGCCTTGGGCTTCGTCTTGACCGCATCCGGCTGCCGCAGCATGCACAATGACGTTCCCAAAGGCAAACCGTTCTCGACCAATGGCAATTCGCCTGCGGTCGGGTTCAACTCGGATCCGCACCCCAGCACGTCGGTCGGGCAGTACCAGGGTTACCCGTCTGACCCGAACGCGGCCGCTGGCTCTGGGGCACCGCAGTTCGGAACGCCCACGCCGAACACGAGCCCGCTCAACTTGCCAACGAACAATCGGTACGGCCCGGCCGGAACCGCCGGCGGCCTGCCCAGCCAGTAACGCGGTCGCAAGATCGGCCTCCATCCGATACGAAGCGCGACGAGCTTGTTTCGTCGTACTCCGGTGTTGAGGCCGGACTGTCATTGCAAGGCTCAAGCGGCACTTGGACGAATCCCTGACGATCCTGTTCGAGGATGACCACTGCCTGGCGCTGGCCAAGCCGGCCGGGCAGTTCTCTCAGGGTGCCTGGGCGCCGAAAGGTCAGAGTACGCTCGAAACGGCGGTGCGCCGCTACCTTCATCCCGGCGATCCGCACGCGGCATACATCGGCTTCGTGCACCGCCTCGATCGGCCCACTTCGGGCGTCATTCTCTGGGCCAAGACCGAGAAAGCGGCCCGGCGGCTCTCGATTCAATTTCAGAAGCGGCTGGTCCTCAAGGAATACTGGGCGATTGTGGAGTCGACCGCGTCGACTCAAACGCCGCGCGAAGCCACTCCCGAATTCGCCTGCGCTGGTGAGCAACAGGATAAAACTGTGTGGCACGACTGGCTCACGCGAGCTGACGAGACCGGCTGCGTGAGTGCGGTCGATCGGGAAACACGAGGTGCGAGGGACGCCCTTACACACGTCTGTCTCAGCACGGCCGCTTCTTCATTGCCGGTAGGCTGCTCTTGGCTGCGGCTGTGGCCTCAGACCGGGCGAACCCACCAGTTGCGCATTCAGGCCGCCCGGCGAGGAACGCCCATACTCGGCGACGTCACCTACGGCGCGAGCCGACCATTCGCCGATGCGGATCGCATTGCTCTTCATGCACGTTCGCTCACGCTCAAGCATCCGACCAGCGGCCGTGAATTGATCCTCATCGCCCCGGTTCCCACATGGTGGGCGGACGAAGGGCTGGCGGTTGCCCTTAGCCAGTAGCGCGTTCAAAAAGTTTCAAGCAGTGCCGATCTCGAGGATCTTGAGCTTGAGCACGCCTCGGGGAATCTGAATCTCGGCTTTTTCGCCGACTTTCTTACCCACCAGCCCCTGACCGATCGGGCTGGAGAGCAGGATCTTGTTCTGGTCGTAGTCCTCTTCGCCGGGACCGACGAGAATGAAGTCTTCCTCCTCGTTCAGCGAGAGATCGAGAACACGCACCTTCGACCCATAGACGACACGATCGGTGGGAAGGTTTGACTTCTCCACGATGTACGCTAGCCCGAGCAAGTTCTGCAGGTCGTTGATGCGGGCTTGAAGCATGCCCTGCGCCTCGACGGCCGCGTCAAACTCAGCGTTTTCGGAGAGGTCGCCGTATCCGCGGGCCTGGGCGATTTGTTCGGCGATTCGCGGCATTTCGTCGTTTTTCATCGCGTCGAGCTGGGCCTTCTTCTTCTCGTAGCCTTCCTTCGACATCGGAATTCGGTCGTTGGGCATCCGGCTCTACTCCACGTCCCCCTGGGCCGAAGTGCTCTTGTGAATGCGCTCAGGCCGTTGTGAATGCCAACAAGAACAAAAACCGCGGCCAGGGACCTCCCAGAGCCGCGGTCAACCGCCTCTTGTGATCTCTCAAGCCTAGCCAGAAGCCCGGCGTGACGCAAGCCCAAGTGAAGCCATGCGCTGGGTTGACCGAACAGCGCACCGCTGGAGCTCAGCCTACTCGTGGCGGAGCGCCTCGATCGGGTCCATCAAGGCCGCCCGTCTTGCGGGATAAATCCCGAACGCGATCCCGATAATCACCGAGATTCCGAACGCGAGAGCCACGGAGGTCCACGTCACGATTGCCTTCTGATCGCTGATGAAGAAAATGATGATTCGCGGAATCGCGAAACCCACAGCCACACCCAGCAATCCGCCCACGCCGGAAAGCACCACCGTCTCAATCAAGAACTGCTGTGTGATATCCCGGCGCTTGGCCCCCAGTGCGCGGCGGATGCCGATCTCGCGGGTGCGTTCCGTCACGGTCGCAAGCATGATGTTCATGATTCCGATGCCACCAACCAGAAGCGAGATGGCCGCGATCGTGCCCAGGATGATGGCGAACTGCCTCGCCTGCTTCTGAGCTTGGATCAGAAGGTCGTAAGGGACGGTCTTTTCCACGTCCTTCTTGGGATGATAGGGCTCATACGCCGCTTCGATCAAAGGCACGGTTGGAAGCACCTCTTCCATCGTCCCGACCTGGATCGTGATCTGCGTGAGCTGCGTCTCTTCGGCCTGCCGAGACCCTGAGCGCTGGTCGATGATGCGCTCGCCAAAACGCAGGCGGCACGTGTTGAGCGGAATATAGACGTCTTTGTTGAAGTCCTGGGATGCCAGGCTGCTGGCGATCTTGGAAGACGCTGCATTCTTGCTCTCACGCTGCTGAGTCACGCCCACGACAGTGTAATAGTCCGCCCCGAGCTTGATCGTCTGATTGATCGGGTCTTCGTACGGGAAGAGCTTCATCGCGGTGTCGTGTGCCAGCACGGCGAAATTCTCGTACCGCTCGTTGTCGGTCGCGGTCAAGAATCGGCCTCGGGCCACTTCGAGCAGATTGAAGTCGGCGTAATCTTCGGTCGTGCCCACGACCCGGCCGTCGAATGCGTAGCTCCCCCGCCGGATTTGCTTGCGAATCTCCCGGATTGGCAATACTTTCCGGATCGTCGGTATGGTTTCGACCATCCGATCGAAATCGGCGTATTTCAGACCGTAGTTGAGAATCTGCGATGGCCGATTGCCGCCGGAGGCTTGTGCGTCATCGCTCGGCTTCACCGAGCGGATGATGATGTTCGTTGCACCGAGCGCCCGGATCTGCTCGAGCGCCGTACGGCTCGTACCTTCGGCGATCGCCAGCATCGAAATCACCGCGGCGACACCGAAGACGATACCAAGCACCGTCAGCCCGGACCGCAGTTTATGCAGCAGCAGGCTCTTCATACCCAGCTTGAGCGCTCGCCAGATGCGTGCCATGGAATCCTCGTCAGTGGGTCAGTTCTTCGCTCGGGCCCGTGAGTTCGGCTTCGTGCCCGGTCCAGTTGGTGATCAACTCTCCGTCCTCGCTGTCGGCTACGGCTTTGGAGCTCGACCGCGCCGTTCAGCAGCTTCTGCATCCTGGGGCTCGGTGAATCGTCAATGATCAGGCCGTCCCTCATCTTGATAATTCGTTTGGCACAGGCAGCGATGTCATCCTCGTGCGTCACCATGATGATCGTCTTGCCGCCGTCGTTCAGCCTTTCCAGCACTTCCATGATTTCGTGGCTGGTCTTGGAATCGAGGTTACCCGTGGCCTCATCCGCCAGGATGATGTACGGGTCGTTGATCAGCGACCGCGCAATCGCGACGCGCTGCTGCTGGCCGCCGGAAAGCTGCGATGGACGATGGTCCAGCCGATCGCCCAGGCCGACCAGCGCGGCGACTTCGGCCGACCGCTCCTGCGCCTCCGGGCTGATGTCGCCATTTCCCTGGTATGTCAGCGGAAGCTGGATGTTCTCCAGCACCGTGTACTGCTGGATCAGGTTGTAAGACTGAAAGATGAATCCCAGGTAACGGCTCCGGATTTCCGATAGCTCGTCATCGTCCAGCCCGGCCACGTCGCGCCCGCCCAGGTAGTACGACCCGTCTGTCGGGCCGGTCCAGACACCCCAGCAAATTGAGCATCGTGCTCTTGCCGGAGCCCGAAGCACCCATGATCGCGATGTACTCGCCGGGATAGAAATCGACGGACACGCCGCGAAGCGCATGCACGGTCACCGTCGTCGTCGGACCTTTGCGGCGGCCGAGCAAGCCGCCGCCTCCGCCGGCATGTCCCATCTCGTAGATCTTGGTGACGTCGACCAGCTTCACTATCGGTTTGCCGGTCGACGCACCTGGTCCCTGGTCCGAAATCACTGGTCAGACCCTCCGTCGCCACCGCCCGGAGGGCCACCGCCACCGCCGAAGCCGCCTCGTCCGCGTCCACCACCACCGCCGGGACCGCCCATTCCCCGGCCACCACCGCCACGGCTCGCATCTGGGCCATCTGCTCGATTTCCTCATCCGTTAGCCCAGCCTTTTTCAAGATCGCCGTCCTGTCTTCCTGCGAGATTTCGGGCGACCGCAATTGCTGTCGCTCCTCATCCGACAGGTTCGCCATCTTCGCGAACACGGCCCCCATCGCGCAGCCTCGCCCTTGCCTCGCGCTTTCCCCGACGCTCCTCCCTTCTTGGCCGCGGCACCGCCCGCCTTGGCCTGCGCGGCGGCGCCGTTGGCCCCAGCCGCCGCCACCGCAGCCTCGGTGGTCTCATCCCTCGACCAGTTGCGAAGCGTCGGCTTGCCCATCGACCCGAACGCTTCACGCTTTTCATCGTCGGTCATCAGCGAAACCGGGCTCATCGCCACGATCTCCCCTTCCTTCGCCCCGCTCTTGACCTCGACGTATTTCTCGTTCGACACACCAATCTCGATCGGGGTCTGCACAAACCGCCCGTCAATTTTCTTGGTCAGGTACGTCTTGCCGCCGAATTCGAGCACCGCCAGCACCGGCACGGAGAGCACCTTGTCGAGCTGATTCACCTCGATCGTCACCTCGGCGTTCATGCCAGGTCGCAGCCCCGGCAGCGGCGATAAGATCTTGATCTTGGTCGTGTAAACCTTGATGTCCGAGCTGAAAATGCTCGCGGTATCGGGCAAGGCCGCCACGTCCGTCACCTCGCCTTCGAGCAGCTCGTTCGAGAAGGCGTCGACCCGTATCTTCGCCTTCATGCCGCGCTTCACCTTGTTGATGTGCGATTCATGCACTTTGGTGTTGACCTGCATCTGCGAAATATCGGGAAGCGAGAAGATCTTCTGCCGCTCCCGCACCTGAGCCCCTTCCTCAACCTGCGGCGTGTTGCTCATGAACGCCCGCGTGGGATCATTCGCATACACCACCAGCCCGTCGGAGGGCGCCAGGATCTTGCACGCCGCAATCTGCTTCTCGAGCTTCTTTTCCTTGCTGGTCTCGAGCGACCATGTCGCCTTCTTGGCCAGCTCGTCCGAACCCGCCTTCTCCACCTCGCTCTGGAGCTCCTTGATCGTCTTGTCTCTGGTGTAGTCCACCAGCACCTTCTTCTTGCTCTGGGCTTGCTCAAGCGAGAACCGCGCCTTCTTGAGCGCCAGGTCTTCCGACACCTTCTGGGCCATCGAAACGTAGCCTTTCACGAACATCCGCTGCGCCCAATCGACGCGATCCAGCGCACGCGAAAGCTCGGATTCCGCCAGCTTGATCTCCCCCTCGACCGTCGCCAGGTCCTGCTTGTAGATGCCCTCCACGTATTCCCTCACCGCAATCTCGGCCACCTCGCGCGTCAGTGTCGCGTTCCGGAAATTGGCGTCGGCACTTTTGGTCGTGATCTGCTGGTTGGTCAAGCTGTCGCGCAGAGCCGCCGAGTCCAGCTCGCACACCAATTCGTCCTTCTTCACCTGCGTTCCCTCGGGCTTGATCATGATGATCGAAGTGCCGCCCTCAACATTGCAGAACGCATCCTGGTTCTTCGAGGATTCGAGCGTCCCCTTCTCCACCACCGTGATCTTCAGCTCGCCCAGCCGCACCGTCTGCGTGACGATGTCCGCGTTCGGGCTGATGAACATCTCCTTGATGGGCTTGCTCACCCCGGAGACGGTCGCGAGGAAATACACTCCCACGCAGGCGGCTGCGAATACGCCCGTCCCGACGACCTTACCGGCGCTCAGGCGTCGCCGCACTGGCTTCTGCAGGCGGGGTAAATCCTGTCCCCCCGCCGGGAGCTTGGCCAATGATTGGCCCGTGGTACTGTGAAGGGAAAAGTTCACTGAAAGCCTCCCATTCATCATAAGGCAAGATGCCGATGTCGCGGTACACGATCAAACGGGTCGTCTCGAAACCCTGCCAGCCATTCGTCAAAGCAAGCATTGCCGTGATCACGTTCCCCTGGAAATTCAACAAATTCGTCGTCTGCGTGGCGGCGTTGGCTGATTGGGCCAGAGCCTGCGTGCCACCCGCCGGTGGAGCAACGATCTGCTCGAACGACTGATCTTTGAGCCGCACGTTGAGCTCGTAGTTCCGCTTGGCGATCTCATAATTGATGTATGCCTGATGAACCGATCGCAAATCATTACGAAGCTGAGATCTTCAGATTGTCTTCCGCGTTCTGCAGCGCCCGTCGTTGCCGCTGGTAGTTGATCAGTGCCGTGCGGAAATTGTTCCGCTCGGTCACCCGCACAAGCGGCAAGCTCGGCGTTCAACGTCAGCGAAAACTGCTTCGCCTGGCTCAAGAACCCAAACGGGTTGGTATTGCTCACGACCGGAGTGTAAACGTTGTTGGTGAGGGCGAGATTGAAAACGCCTTTCAAGGCATTGGCTGTGACTCGAATCTGCCGCCACATATCGTAAAGCATCGCACGATCGTTCATCAGGTCCATGCGATACTCAAGCGCGATCCGGACGGCCGATTGGAGCAGGTCTTCCAGGCCTTCTTCGTTTTCGGCTTTGAACTCCTTGAGGGTGCTGCGATAATTGCGGTAGGGCTCGAGAACGGACCGGCCTTCAACGTCGATATCCTCGAGCTCGGGGATCTTGGCGATGATTCCAGGCAGGTCATCCAGGCTGCGGGTCGGGTTCCTTTGCCATCTGTCGACCGCGTCAAACACGTCGTAAAACGGCTGCGCCAGGCTCATGTCGACCACGAGCGGCATGTCCGGCGGCATGCCGAGCTGCATTTTGAATTGATCCATCTGCGAGCGATAAGTGATCTTGTCGATGAACAACGCCTGCCGGCCGGTGATCAGTCTCTGCATCACCTGGTCGACTTGCAACCGCGACAAGCCCGACGCCTCACCCTGGATCAACTCTTGATATAGTCTAGCAAGGCTTTCCAAAAAGAACAGGTTCCTTCGGTCAACCTCAACCTCCACCAGATTGAACACGACCGGCAGGAAGCCGATGACCGGATCAGTGTTGCCCGGTACCGAGAACCCGGACAACTGGAACCCCGCACCGAAGTTCTGGATGTTTCCGCCGGTCAAGGTCACCACGAAGAACTGCTGCCGGAACAGCGTGAATGTGCGAACCGCGTACAGCAAATTGCGCTCCACCGTGGTGAGCGGCTCGAGGATCACGGCCCGCCCACCGCCTCTCAATAGCGGTTGCACAAAGCTCATTGGCAAGGCCGAGATCACCGTCGGCTGTGCCGGATTCTTGTTCAGGAAGTTGAACGCGACCTCATTGGCAAATCCCATCAGAAGCTGGCCGCCGGAATTGAAGAGCTTCCCGAATCCAGCCAGTGTTCCCAGGTTCAGCGCCGAAATCTGGCCGTTCGGACCATATCGCGTGGCATAGTTGAACCCGAGCCCCGGCGATGTGACCACTCCCGGGGTCGACGGCGTCGACTGCGCCACGCCGCTCTGGTTCTGGGGCACACCCGTCACCTGACCCATGCCGGCGTAAAACTGCGGCTCGAACGAGAATCGCTGCAGCGTGACGGGCAGGGCCGCAAGATACACCTGCTCCAGGTTGTACTGGTAAAACCGCGCATTGAGGATCGCCAGCGCCCACGACTGCTGCATGTTGATCTTGTAAACGCGGCTTCCTTTCGGGTAGCCGTACCCCTCCGTGTCGTTTTGCAGATACACCTTTGGCACGAGCACGTCCGAGAGCGCCGCCGCCTCTTGCGAGGTCATCCGCCCAGCCTCCTCGACCTGCGCGGGTGTCGCCGGCTGGGCTTCCTTCAGCATCTCGCGGTCGAGAATGTTGCTCGGAGACGCGGCGGGCGGCTTGTCCTGGCTCGGCGTCCCTGGCCTGGTTTGCACCGGGCTCTCCTGCCCGCCCGGAAGTCTGGCGATCACCGGCTTGACAAGCTCGAGTATCTGCGTCCGCATAGGGGAGCTGGCTGCTTCCGGAGGTGGGGCCGGTATAGCACCCTCCTGAACTGAGGTTGGTGACACCATTCGATCCTGTAGCGATCTCGGGCGGACGGAAGCGCTTTTCCCGAAATCCGCCCCGGAGCGCGGCGGCGGAATCCTACGCTTCGCCGCCGGATCGACTTTCGTCGATAAAGGTATGGGCGTCGAACGAGGGGATTTCGTCCCGGAAATCGCGGCGGAGTCCTGATTCGAACCAGCCGGGCGCTGCCCCGTAGACCCCGGTCGATCCGCCACGCCCGTGTCCTGCATCCGTACGAGCAGACCGTCCGTCCTCGAGTTCCCTGCTCCGACGGGTTTCAGCATCTGGCGCCCGCGCCCGGCGGCGTCGCCGCCGCGCCCAGTGCCGCCGGTCGCGCTTCTCCCGGTGCCCCGCCCGGTTGTCCCGGCGCCGGCGCGGCGCGTGGCCCTGGAATCGGCGGCGGCTGCTCGGGCGCGAACGGGGATTCCGTCTCAGGTGGCACGGCCGGGCCGGCTGGAGAGTCCTGCGGTTGGCCAGGCATGCCCGGCTGTCGCGGGTCCGTTACCTGGTGCCGCCCATTGTCCGCACGCTGCCAGTACTCCGGCTCATCCGCCGGGACAGGCTCGCCCGCCGCGGCCGCCTTGGCCTGGTTGTCACGCGCCCAGTATTCAAGGAGGTCCTGGTAGCCAGTCCCTTCGATCGGCATCAAGAGCCGGTTGTCGGGCCACTGCGGGATCGGCGAGAGCGCCTCGGCCGCAGGGTCGTCCGGCGGTGCCGGCGGAACGTCCTGATCATACGGATCGGCAAACCGCGACAGCATCGGCGGCTCGATCGTGAACAGGTCGATCCGCCACCGCGGATCCCGCGACTTCTCGAACACCGCCTCGGAGGCATCCTGGTTGGCCCACTCTCGGTAGAACTCGCGCCTGCACCCCATGGGCGCCCCGGCCGCAACCGCAATGAGAATTGCGCTCAGCCCTGTTCGTCGGACCGAGTGCCGGGTCGTCCACTTCCACGACATTTTCATGGATCTCGCCTCGACAGCATGATTTCGCCGCCAGATTCCACCGCTGCCGCGGAATCTCTGGCGGGTCTCTCGACATTCTCTCTTGCCGCGACTGGTCCATTCGACCGGTGTTAGGCGCACACCACGGCGTGGGCTCGGGGGGTTCCGCGTCTGCGAAATATATCGGAATTGTGGGTTCTGCGAGTTGAGCCCAAAGCGCCGCATCCGCGGAACGTAGGAGATCTACAAGTTCTGAATTCGGTGGAGAGAAACGCGGCGTTCGGTCGAAACTCCTGAGGTAACAGGATGCCCACCGCGGCAAGCCCGCACCGGACCGCTCGGTACGGGGACGCACGAGGCCCTCTCCTGCGGTCCCGACCGCAGGGCGGCCCCACGCGGGGTTGAAACCGGACGTAGGACCGGTGCATGGACGGCTTTACGCTTGTGGAGGAGGGAGTCTCCGATGCTTTTCGTCAATCGCCGGGCCCGAAAGTCGAATCAGCGGGCGTGCAGCCACCATGATTTTCAGCCTCTTTGCGAGGGGCTCGAAGCCAAGCTGCTGTTATCGATCGACCTGGGCGGCTCGATCGCCAACTCCAACCCGACCATCGCCAACGCACCCTTCGGAATGGATTTCGCAGGCGGCAGCATCCCTAATATTTCAACGACTTTACCGTCAAAGTCCGCCGGTATAAGCGTAGCGGATGTCGGCGACTTGAACGGCGACGGATATGAAGACTTCGCGATCGCCGCGCAGGGCGGCGAATTTGGGGCTTATCAACACCGCCTACGTCAGCGTGATTTTCGGGTCGAATGTGGCCGGCTCCCCCCCCACGATCCAGAACTGGATCGGAACCACCTCGACGACGCCACTCGTCTACAACTACAAGGCCAACGACCGCGTCGGTGACCTGAGCCAGTTGGGCGCGACAACCCAGCAAAACCCGGCCCTCTTCACATCCACCAACCTCACGTACCCCTTCGCCGGCGTCACGTTTTACAGCGCGACGCTCAATCTGTCGGGGTTGAGTTCGGTCGCGGGCGTCAACATCGGCGGCAAGCAGGGCCTCTTGATCGGTGCCCAGAATGCCCCGGCGCCCGGTGGCTCCATCGGGACCGGGCGAGTCTATTTGATCTATGGTAACTTCAACGCTTATAACGGACAGACGATCAACCTCGACACCCCCGGAAACTACACCCAGCTCAACTTCGTCACCTTCATTAGCTCGGTCGCAGGCATCAAGCTCGGTGCCTCGGTCGCCGGCGGGGTGAACATCCTGGGCGACGGCGCCTCCGATGTCATTATGGGCGCGCCTTCCGCCAGCGTGGACGGGCAAGTCAACACCGGTGCGGTCTATGTCGTACCCACCACGGCTCTGACGAGCCTGGGCCAGGATCCGGCCCCGATCGATGTCAAGACCATCGGCCAATCTGGCGGCTTTGCCGGGCTGACCTTGGCGGGGGCCAATTCCGGCGACCAGACGGGATTCTCCGTGGCCGACGCCGGCAATGTCAACGCCGCCTCTTCTGGGGCAGACGACCTCCTGATCGGCGCCCCCCAAAGCGGGTCCGGGGCCGGCCTCGTTTATCTTGTTTACGGGGGTTCGGGCCTCCCCGCCCTGGCAACAACGGTCAACGGCGTCAAGTTCGTCAACCTGACCAACGTCGGTAGCACTGCCACTGGCGGAATCCCCGGAGCGAAATTCGTCGGCGCGGCCGGCAACTCCTTGTTGGGATTCTCGGTCAGCTCCGCCGGTGACTGGAACGGCGACGGTATTCAGCGACATCATCTTCGGCGCTCCCGACTTCAGCACGAGCAATGTGACCAACGAGGGCGACGTTTACGTCTTCTACGGAGCGTCCAGCACCGTCGGCCAATTACCTCACCGGCACGATCTCCCTGGCCAGTATCCCCACCGCGTTGCCCGTCCGTCCAGCTCACCGGGGCCGACGCCGGAGACCTCGCCGGATCGTCTGTCAGCCTGGTAGGCGTCATCAACTCCGGACAGCCCAATGAGATCTTGATCGGCGCCCCCGGCTTCAATTCGAGCGACCGGCACTGCCTACCTGCTCCCGGGCCGAACTCCGGCGCTTGACCGGTACGTTTTCCCTTTCGGCGGCCGAGGGCTCGACTCTCTCCGGCATTCAGTTCCTGCTCACCACCCCCGACTCGCCGCCGACTTCCCCCAATCTCTTCGGAACATCCGTCTCCGGCCGGCTGCAGACCACCACGAACACCGCCGACCTCGACAACATCGGTGACTTCATCATCGGCGATCCCGGCTATGACGTCACGCAGGGCGGGAGTACGACGACTACTCCTCCCGTGCTCGATCGCCCCAACGCCGGCGGTGCCCAGATCGTCGAAGGCGGCTTGATCACGCTGCCAATCCCCCCGGCCGGCAACCAGGTCACCACCCAGATCGGTGTCGGCCAGCCCTTCGGTCCCTTCAGCATCAACGCGACCACCCCCGCCAACTTGCCGATCTACGTCTTCGGTTCCACGTCCACCACTCCAAGCTTCGCGCCGGTTACCGACATCAATCCCGCGACCGTCTCCGTCAACGGCGTTGCATTCCCCGGCGCCACGCTCACTCCAGACCCCAACATGGCGGACTGGTTGAACGGAATTCAGGACGCGATCATCACGATCAACCCCCGCTCGGCGCTCAAGCTCCCCAACGGGGTCGACACGATCACGATCACCGGCCAGACGCTCGCCTCCTCGCCCCTGCCCGGCTTCACTTGGACCGGTACCGCCACGGTCACCGTCACCGGCGGCTCCGTCACGCCCGTGATCTCCGGGCTCGCCGGTGTGCCCACAGGCCCCAACCTGCAAACCAACTTCATCTCGGCCTTCGGCGCCAACCAGTACACGCCCTCCCTCACCGCCCTCTCGGCATTCAACTACCAGCCCATTCCGGTTTCTTTGGCCCTCCAGCAGTTCCTGCCCCCGCAAGGCTTCCGCCAGCGGATCTACTCCTACAACCATCCGGGTAAGACCGTCGGCCCCTACCTGACCAACCGCGGTCAGGGCCACAAAGTCAGGGGCATCACCACCTTGAGCAGCACGGTGTTCGATCGCAGCCGGTTCCACGGTCAGAAGACCTACACCTGGACGCATAAGGGACCCAAGATCGGTATCCTGAGCGGCATCGTTCCCACTCAGACCAAGACAGAGCGCTTCGATGACAACCTCCTCCACTGACCAAAGTCGCCTTTCGCTCCGAGAAAGTGCCCAATTCCTCGGCCGCCCAAAGTCACCTTTCGCTCCGCGAAAGTGTGCATTACCTCTCCCATGAAAACGCACTCGACCCAAAGCCGTTTATTCCGAAGCGGTGACGATCTTTGAAAGCCGCTGCGCCAGCCGATCCAGCGCCGGGCTGCGATCGTACGGGTCGATGTGCACGTTGATCAGGCTGAAGCACTTCAAGTTCGCAACGGCCTTCTCGAGCGCACGGTCGAGCTCTCCCACCGTGCGCACCTCGAGCCCCAGCCCGTCCCCGACAACCTCGGGAATCTTGTGATACGCCCAGCCCTGGATGTCGTTGAACGGCCCGTCGAGCAGAAACCGCTCCGTCGTGTACCCGTGATTGTTGAGCACGACGACGATCGGATTGAGCCCGTACCGAGCGATCGTTGATATCTCCATGCCCGTCATCTGAAACGCTCCGTCGCCGACAACCACCAGAATCCGGGCGCCCGGATTGGCCATGCTCGCCCCCACCGCCGCCGGCACGCCAAAACCCATCGATGTGTAATAAGCCGGGCTCACGAATTCGGTCTGGCGATTCATTTCCAGATCGGCCGCCCCGAACAGCGAATCGCCGATGTCCGCGATCACCGTCATCCCCGGGGCGGCCGCGAGCATCCGGTTCAGCCGGGCGAACAGCAAGGCCGACGTCATCGGCGTCGCGGCCGCCGCATTTTCGAGCCCCGCAAACGGCGGCGACCGCTTTGGAAACGGTGTCCGCGCCACCTTGAGCTTCCGCGCGATCAACCCACGGATGAAATCGTCCAGCCGCACGTCGCAGTAATGGTGCCGCTTGATCCGCAGCGCCTCGCTCGTAGCGTCAATGCACTTGGACGGATCGAGCTTGGCCGTCCAGATGCCCATGTTGATATCAGTCAAGAAACAGCCGAGCATCAGCAGACAGTCCGCAGATTCCACCAGCTCCGTCACCTCGGCCCGCCCCATCGCCCCTTCATAAATCCCGGCAAACAGCGGGTGCGCCTCCGAGATCACGCTCTTACCCAGGATCGTCGTCGCGATCGGCATGCCCGTCGATTCGGCCAGCGTCACCAGCTCATCCTGCAAGCCGAACCGGTGAATCTCCACATCCGCCAGAATCACCGGCCGCCGCGCCGCCGACAGTAGCTCCGCGGCTTCGTCAATCGCCTCCCGAAGCGCATCCGGGTCCGACGGCGGAAGCCCCTCGGGCGCGCGGTGCGGCCCCACCTGACGCGCCTGCATCTGATCCCTCGGCAGCTCCAGGTACACCGGCCGTTTGTACCGTACCGCCGCCTCCAGCACGCGGTCGATCTCGCTGAAGGCTGTCTCCGGATGATCCAGAACCGTCGACGCCCCCGTGATCTTCTGAAACACCTCGAACTGCGTCTCAAAGCCCTTCACCTTGTGGTGCAAGCAGCGGGTTGCTCGCCCGCTCCGATACCCCCGGTGAGCCCGCTAGCACGATCACGGGCGACTTCTCCGCATAGGCCCCGGCGATGCTGTTGCATGTGGAAAGCCCGCCGACGCAATATGTTACGCAAATGCAACCAAGCCCGTGAATCCGCGCATACGCATCTGCGGCAAATCCAGCGTTGTCTTCCCTTGTCATGTTCACGAGCTTGATCGGGCTCTCTTCGATCATCTTGTAGAGCGTCAGAATATAATCACCCGGAATCCCGAAGACGTGCTTCGACCCCGAGGGCCGACAGACGCTCGATCAAGTACTCCCCGATCGTCGCGCCACCGCGTCGGGCTCCGTTTCCACTCGGCTTGGGGCTTCTATTCCGCTTTGGTTTCTTCGGTGTCGACGTGCCGGACATCGTGGCCTCCCAGGCCGGGTTCAAGAAGAAAGACTCACCTTGATGCCCTCTGGCGCCGGCCAGCAGTCCAGCGGACCGCGTTTCTCCAGCGGCAGCGGCCGAGAATAAACATAGACCCACACGTTGCGATCGTCACGTGTCGTCGCCCGCACCCGGCGGTACAACTCCCGACCAACCTCTTCATACCGATCGAGCGGTCCCTCCAGCTCTTCCATCGCCACCGGACGGACATAGCCCTGCACCCAACCAGCGGTCGGATCGTCCAGGTCCACGAGCGCCGGATAGGCCCCCAGGTCGTAGAGCCGCCCACGAACAGCATCCGCCACCCAGCCCTCGCTCGCGAGCAGCACGCGATCCTGAGGGATCAACGTCCCATACGCGAACAATAAGTCCAGCCTTCCCATATCAGTCACGATGCCGGTCAGCGAAGCACGACGGTCATCTCGGCCACTACTATTATCATATCCAATACAGGCCACAACTCGTAGCTCAGGCTTTCCAGCCTGACGTTCCGTCCCACCGATCTCGTTTTGTGTTTTCGTCGCTGGCTCTTTCTCCATAAGGCTTAACGGAACGACACCACTCGACTCCCGCAGGCCGCATGTCTCCACTCCATCTCCCATTCGCCGCGGGTCTCGGGCACCGGAAGGGTCGCCGCCGTCCCCACGACCGCAGGTCTCCTCTGTTCGGCGCGGGCCTCGGGCACTCGAAGGGTCGCCGCCGTCCCCCCGACCGCAGGTCTCCACCCCACCACCACCGTCCCGCTCACAATCGCTCCCACCCGCCGCACCAATCTCGTTTTGTATTTTCGTCGCTGGCCCTTGCCCAATAAGGTTTACGGGAACAAAACCGCTACGCGCACCATCCCCGGTTTTGCTCTCAAAACCCCCCTCGCAGCGGCCACCCACATTCACCCCGCCCCCGTTCTCCGTCCCGTCTCCTGCCCGCGTCATCCCCGCGCCTTGAGCCGCTTGCTCGCGCTCTCCGTCCACCCACCGCGTATAATCCGGAACAGCCCGTTGCATGCGCTCATCGGCCGCGCGCTGCGCATCGGCATAGCACTCAAACGGCTGCTTCCCGTTCCGCGCCTTCCACCGCGCCAGGCCTGCGTCGAGCTCGCCGTCATAGCCCTGAGCATGGTGAATGGTCCCATGCTCGTCGATCACAAACCGCTCATCGATCATATGCCCGCGTCGCGCTTGCTCTTTCAGCCTTTCTCGCTCCCGCCGGGCCTTCCCCCACCCTTCCGCCTCATACCGTCGCGCCCTTTCAATCACCTCAATGTTCCGCACCACCAGTCGATTGGCATTCTCCCGATGGCGCTGAATCTGTGCCATCGTCTTGCGCTCCTCGTCGCTCGGGAGATTGCACTGAACCTCCTCGAGGAAGTCGGCGACTTCCCCCCCTCGGCTTGGAGCCCCAGCAACCGGTCAATCGCTTTGTCGACGATCTCCAAGAGCGCCTTCCGCCCGGCCGCGGTATCGGCCGGAGTGATTGCCTGCCACTCGTCCCGGTACAGCTCGCCCTCAAAATTCTCAACCTGATCATAATGGATCTCGCACCGAAGCTCGTGAAAAGCCGTCGGAAGATTCGGCCAAATGGCGTAACTCGCGAGGAACACAATGGCCACCTCGGGATCACAGATGGCGTCAAGCGGCTGCTTGCCCAGCAGCCGAATGGCCGTGAATTTCTGACACGAAATCCAGCCCGATCCGTCGCTCTCGTTCTCGAGCGGCTTCCTCAGCTCGAACCAGCGGTCCAGCAGCCAGCCGCAGCCCTCGGGGGTTGATTCAAGCTCGCGCACGATCACCGCCGGCTGATCGGGGTCAACAGGCTCCCCCGAATCCGAGGTCCGCGGCTGTTTGTGCTCATAGTCTCGGGACGGAAAAAGCTGCCAGGGCCCGCGGCGGTCAAACAACAAGCGACGACCGAGCCCCGCGACATCCTTCCCCGCGCGAACCTTTTCGGCCTCCGTTCGCATCACAATATCGCGCGTGACCCTGTGGGCCTCGATTCGATTGGCCCGCTTGAACTGCCAGCAAGCCATCGCCGCCATCTCCATCAGGTCTCCCTCGATCTCGTCTCTCGTCTGATACTTGGCTTGATAAGCGTCGATCTTGGCCTGAAGCGCAGCGGGATCCTCACCCGGCAAAACCGGCGTCTTCGCCGTGAGCCCATGCTTGAGCGCATTGAACCGAGACGCACTGCCTTGCGAAGCTCGCTCATCGTTCATCCCGACAACAGCCGCACCTTGCACGCTCATCGCATCACCTATGACCTTTTGTTCTCTAGCCCTGGTACGAAATGGTACTCAGTGCTACGAGAATAAAAAAAACTCTCCCCCGATCGCCATCACCCGCCGCGCCATGGGTATCCCCGATACGCAATCGAAGGCCGACGAAATAGCATCATCGGCAATGAGATCCGCAGCGCACGCCGACTCGCCGTCACCGAGCTCGTCCCAGCCCACGATCCCGCATCGAACACTCATTGCAGCGTACTTACAAGGAAGAGTTGATCGATACCCGGTCGCTCCAGCACGGACGATCGTGCTGACCAACGCCGGTCCCGTGACCGTCTCTCTGAATCCAATATATAAGATGCAGAACCCGCGATTGCAAATTCCCCCCCCCCCCCCCCCCCCCACCCCGTTTTCCCCAGAATTACCACTTAGGCCACACTGCGTAAACAGTTCAATCGCGCAAGCTGGCAAAACCCGCAGCGAGACCTCCCGGTAATGAAGGAAGTGCCGCTTGCCGGCAGGGCCGAAACCGCCCTGGTCCAGGCCACGACCGTACGGTCGCCAATCGTACAACAGGCCACGCTCAAAAGTGGGTTGTCCCGTCGACCATACCAACGCGAAGCGTCAGCGCGGCAGCCGTCCACCGACGCGTCTTACGCTTCGAAGCCTCCTACGACTCGTCCGTAGCCGATGGCTTCGGCAACTTACCTTCGAGTCCTGCGTACCTCTCACCCGCCTTCTTGAAGGCTGAGCCGTCGTCGATGAACTTTCGCAGTTGACGCTGCTCGTTCGCCACCGCGAACATCCTGCGCACGATCGCGGGGCTGCTTTCGTTGCCCGCCTCGCTGCGGCCGCTCTCCTTGTCTGGTCGCCAGGTCTCGATCAGCTCGGGGACGATCTCGAGCAGTAGCTTCACGCGGGTGGCCCGGGCGAGCTTCGGATCTTCGAGCTTCGCCAGAACCTGAGCCGGAGTTCTCTGAGCAGTGCCGAAAACAGTCTTCACAGGAGCGTCGTCCGTCGGCGTCGGGTCGAGCGCCGTACGCGCGAGGGGCTGGAGTGCGAGCTTTTCCGCTTTGAGGGGATCGCGGTCCAGTACGCCTGCCTTGTATGCGTGCACCTCCTCGAGGATGCCGCGCAATGCGGCGGCGAGCGGCGTCCGCGACTCGGCCCGCGTCGGATCGAGAGAGACCCGCAGGAGGTTCGCGAGGTGCTCGTTCTGCAGCCTTCGATCGCTCGGGTGGCGTTCCGCTGCCTGCATGAGGATCTCGTTGGCCCACCGCGTCTGTCCCGCCTTGGATTCGATCAGCACACGTAGTGAGGCTGCTTCACTTTCGTCGATCGCCCGCACGGTCGAACCGGCCGGGGGGCCGGTGGTCGCTCTCGTCGTCGTTGTCACAGGCGGCATGGCTGCTGGGCTGCGCGGTGCCGGCTCAGCGGCCGGTGTGGCGGCCATGACCGTGCCCGCTGCCGGAGCCGGAGCCGGAGCAGCCGCCTGGTCATATTGCCGAAGTGGCCCTGACGGGAGCCGCCGCGCCTGAGACGGCGCCGGCCGGGCGCCTCATGCTCCGCTTCAATTTCGGCGGGCGGTGACGGTAGGTCACCGAGCTCGGCCAGGGCAAGCTCATGGAGTCGATCTGCGTCGTCCACATCGTCGTCCAGCTCGCCGAGCAAGGGGACTGTAATGGGCAGGTCCTTTACCTTCACACCGTCTGCGTCCTCGAACTCGGTCAGGACGAGCGCATCCCCGTTCATCCGGCAGAAGATCTCGCGGACGCCGATCTCCTGACGCTGGCCGACGCGGTTGACATAGGTGATCTTGATCGAGGACGTCGAGGGACGTTTGGTCATCACGTCCCTGTAACTCGGGTCGGCTAGGGCGGTCGCCAGGAATTGACGGGCGCTATACGCGCCGTACGTGGCAGGGTCGGTTTGGTCGATCCGCAAGCGTCCTTGATCATCCTTGATGACCCGGATCTCCGGTATCGACCACGCCGTCGACGCTCGAGGCGAATCGGATCGTGGTTCCGGCGCTCTTCGTCCCCCTTGATCGGTCGCTCTTGTCACCGCGCCCTTTCTCGAATGTCTGGAGGGTAGATACTCGGTCACAAGGTATCCAACCGAAGGAGCCGTTCATGTCGGCGGCCCGCCGCCCAGCGCACTACGCCCCTTCCCACTCGAATCCGGTCACGGGAATCCTTGCCCACGTCTGGTCCTCCGTCCTTTTCGACGCTTCATCCCGCTGAAAAGTTCCACGGCTTCTGGGACATCGAGTGGCTCGCCGCCCGCGAATAACAATCTGACGAACGATTACACCCGATGTGACATCTGCGGTCAGAAGATAACGGAACGCGGTGCGGAGCGTGACCATTGCTCGGATCGACCCCAGCCAGAAACCGGTCCGGCTCCGTCCCAGCCGTTCAGTGGTCGCTGCGCAGCACCGACAGGCTTGGCTCGGTCGCAACCTGATACTTGGCTTCGCGGCGAACTCGCTTCCCCTGGGCGTCGCGCAGTTCCAGAATCACCTCAACGTCTTGGTGCAGCTTGATCGACGATTCCGGCTCCTCGATCTCGTATTCGGACAAACGCAGGCCCGACAGCAGATCGTCATCCACGAAGCGGATCGGCGGTTCGCGCTTCGCCAGCGATTTCGCATCGCCTTTCTGCCACGCGTCGAGCGCCGCGATGAGTGCCGTCCGCGCTCCATCGGAATCGTAGCGAGTCTCAGCGGCGGGCCGGCCACATCCCACACAACCCACCATGAAGGCCAGCAGGATCGGGCCCATCACGAGCCGACGCATGAATCGGTCTCCGGCTTGACTCGACCCGTCAGTACGCGTCGGTGCTCAGCACCTCGCCGCCGGCAACAGTGCCCAGCGCTCGCCACACGAACCCGTCGATGGAGCTTTTGACGAACCGCACGCTGCCGTCGCCGACCAGGATGTTGACGCCGCCGGGATGGTAGCTGCGCGCCGTGATCGCTGCAAACGTCGGGCCGCCGATCCGCTCTCGTTCACTGGTGATATCCATATCGGGAGTGGAATAGCCGGGCTCCCCCGGCGTCTGCTTGTTTGGCGGCCACGCGGTTGTCATGCCGATATGCTGAACGGCCACTTCAGGCCATTCGCAGTGGCCCTCCAGGTGGTAGGCGCAGCCGGTGCCCTGATACTCGGGACAGACGGTTGCCGGGTCGGCGTAGGGGCTCGGAATATTCGCCGGGTTGTTGATCTGTGACAGAATTCCGCAGTCGCGAATGTACGGCTGCCAGTTCTTGACCTCGGCCAGCAGCATGGTCAGGCTCAGGCCATCCGTGAACGCAGCCCAGCGCCGGCTGAGGTTCGGCCCAAAAGCGCTCCGCGTGACCGGCCCTCCCGGCGCTGGCCCGGCCCAGACGAACCAGTCGCCCAGACAGAAGCCATAGTTGGTTGGCCCCACGATCCCGAACGTCGCGTTGTTTTCCCGGTCCGACCGAACCTCGCTTGGGCAGATAAACGTGTTGATCGCCGGCGCGGTTGCCGTCATGTTGCCAGGGTCGCCGTAGCTCGAATTCAGGTTGATCGAGTTGTAGATGTTCCCTTGCTCGATGTGCGGAAGGATGCGGGCGAATATGCCGAAGTCGCTGGTCCAGAGCGTTCCCGGTGAGGGTGAAACCACGATCGCGGAAGGAGGCAGGCCGCCCAGCGACAGCTCATAGTTGTGGACCGCCAGACCGAGCTGCTTGACATTATTGGAACACTGCATCCGCCGGGCCGCCTCCCGAGCAGCCTGCACGGCCGGCAGCAAGAGCGCGATCAGAATCGCAATGATCGCGATCACGACCAGCAGTTCAATCAATGTGAACCCGAGACGTTGACGACGACGCATGGTTGGCTCCAATTCGACGTTGGCGCGCCATCATACGACAATCGTAAGGGTGCTCGCAACACCCTTCCGAAGGAATTAGGCGGTCCGCCCGCCAGCACGAGAAGACACCGTCAGAACTGCCGGGATTAGACAATCAAGCGTCCGTCGCCGAGCGCGATCCTCCGGCGGACGTGCCGCCGCTATCTCGTTCCCACGCTCTGCCTGGGAATGAATCCACAAGGCGCTCCGCGTCGTCCGCCCGGCGCACGATCGCCCCCGACGTGAATCGCGCCGCGCTCACGCCTTGGCGGTCGCCTTGGCCAGGGTCGCCTTCTTCACGATCTCTTCCTGGAATCGCGATGGAATCTTCTGATATTTGCAGAATTCCATGCTGAAGCTTCCCTTGCCCTGCGTCATGCTTCGCAGGTCGTTCGAATACCCGAACATTTCCGCCAGCGGCACTTCCGCGCTGATGACGGTGTAGCCGGATCGCGACTCGGTACCGTGTACGACGCCTCGCTTGGACGAGATCGCTCCGGTGACTGGCCCCTGGAATTCGGTCGGAATCTCCACCTCGACCTTCATGATCGGCTCCAGCAGCACCGGGTCGGCCTTCCGGAAAGTCTCCCGGAAGCAGTCGCGAGCACAGATCTCGAATGCCATCGTCGACGAGTCGACGTCGTGGTACGAGCCGTCTTCAAGCCGCATATGGACGCCGATCACCTCGTAGCCGGCCACGGGTCCCTTGTGCAGCGATTCGCGGAACCCCTTCTCGACCGAGGGGATATACTCGCTGGGAATTCGACCGCCCGTCACCTTGTTCTCGAAAACGAACGGCTCCGGCGCCTGCGGGTCCAGCGGGATCAGCTTGCCCACGACGTGGGCATACTGGCCCGAGCCGCCGGTCTGCTTCCTGTGCTTGTAGTTGAACGGCGTTTCCTTGGTCGGTGCCTCGCGGTAGCTCACCTTGGGCGCGCCCACGGTGCAATCGACCTTGTATTCGCGGCGAATTCGCTCGACGTAGATCTCCAGGTGAAGCTCGCCCATTCCCGAGATGATCGTCTCGCTCGTCTCCTGATCGACGTGCACGCGGAAGGTCGGGTCTTCGCGCATGAAGCGATTGAGCGCCTTGGCGAGCTTGTCGTAATCGGCACGCTTCTGCGGCTGAATCGACAGATCGATCACCGGCTCGGCCGCGTAGATCGATTCGAGCGAAAGGTCTGTACCCTCCGAGCAATACGTATCGCCCGTCGCGCACTCCACTCCCATCACCGCCACGATGTCACCGGCCGACGCCGAATCGATGTCTTCCTTCTGATCGGCGTGAATGCGCAGGATCCGGCTGATCCGCGTTCGCTTGCGCTGCCGCGTGTTGTAGTAGAAGTTCCCCTTGGCCAGAGTGCCCTGGTAGATCCGCATGAACGTCACCTGGCCGAACGGCTCTTCGACCAGCTTGAACGCCATGGCCACAAGCGGTGCATCAGGGTCCGGAGCCAGCGGCAGCTCGGCCCCCAGGTTGTTGTGATCCTTCGCATAGACCTCGCGGTCGAGCGGGCTGGGCAGATAGCGGTTGATGGCGTCCAGCAGCGGCTGGATTCCCTTGTTTCGGTACGCCGAGCCGATCATCACCGGGCAAACCTGCTGCAGCGATCGTCCCCTCGCGGATCGTCTTGTGAATCAGATCGAGCGGAACCTCGCTCTCCTCGAGCAAGCAGCTCCATGATCTCGTCCGAAAGCATCGAGAGCGCCTCGAGCATTCCCTGTCGTGCACGCTCGGCGGCCGTCGACCATCTCGGCCGGGATCGGCTCGCGGCGCACGTCCTCGCCGTTGTCGCCGTCGAAGTAGATGGCCACGCGATCGATCAAGTCGATCACGCCCTGGAAGCCCGACTCGGCGCCGATCGGCAACTGGAGCGGAATCGCCGTCAGGCCCAGCTTGCTCTCGAGCTGCTGGATCACATTGGCGGGGTTGGCCCCGGTGCGGTCCATCTTGTTGATGAACGCGATGCGCGGAATCGCATACCGCTTCATCTGGCGATCGACCGTGATCGACTGCGACTGCACGCCCGCCACCGCGCAGAGCACCAGCACCGCGCCGTCCAGAACGCGTAGCGACCGCTCCACCTCGACCGTGAAATCAACGTGGCCCGGCGTGTCGATGATGTTGATCTTGGTGTCGTTCCAGTGGACGGTCGTCGCAGCCGAGGTGATCGTGATCCCTCGCTCGCGCTCGAGCTCCATGTGGTCCATCACCGCCCCCTCACCCTTCACTTCCTTGATGATGTGGGTGCGGCCGGTGTAATAGAGCACTCGCTCGGTCAGCGTGGTCTTGCCCGAGTCGATGTGCGCCGAGATCCCGATGTTGCGAACCAGACGAAGATTTTCCATGGTCCAAATACACTCTCGCGCCGTCCGGAGGGTGGAACGCCCTCGGCCGGAGCTACGGGCCGCAAGTCAACGTCCTTCAGCCGGGTTTGAATCAGTGCGTCGTTCCAAGACGCACTGACGGGGCATGCCGAAGAGGATTTCGGACGCACACCAGAACCGACCGAGAGCGGATATCTAGCCGATTTTGGTGTGAAGCATGCCAAGCTTCCGTGTAATGCTGATGAATGCGAGCACAGCATTCTATCAAAATGAATGGCCGTGTCAAGAAATAACGAATGTCGGCGCGAGGCGTGCAGGTTTCGTGACTGGCCTCCTCAGGTCAGGCGTCTCTGGTGCTGAGAATACGCCACCAGCATACACTTGGGGAATCGGTTCTCGGTCGATGACAGGAAATCACACTCTCCTCCGCTGCCGGCCACTGGCCGACCGACCGGTCGCCCAGTTAACATGGAATATTCCGCCTGGAATTGCGAATCGACTAATACCGTCCAGCATCTCTGGATTTGACGCTGAAATAATACAAGAGTTCACGCTGGCTAACGCTGGGGCCCTCAGACGCCGCCGCCGTCTCTGCGATTCACTGCACCGGGAATCACAACTGTTGTTCACCTTTGTTCATAAGCCTGAAGCTCGACTGGGGCGACCCGAGGTCGTCGGATCGAGGAGAGAATCATGTTGCGCCTCCTGACGGGAGACACCGCCGCGGAATGGGGCTGGACTTCGCGTGGTCGGCAGATCAGGTTCTCCACGGGCTTGGGAATGCTGGTGCCAGGGCTGTTGCAGCACCGCTGGGGCCAGCGACACCGCGGCTGGGTGTTCTTCGGATCATTTGTCTCCGCTTTGATGGTGGCGCTCTGGACCTGGGGAACGGTTCCCGGCAGCGGTTTTCTGATGCTCGCGTACCTCACCCACGTCGCGTCCGTCACCGATGTCCTTGGTCAGGTGTCCTTTCCGGTCTTCCCTGCCAAGCGGGCGCTCTTGTTCGTGGCCGTATCGCTCGCGTTCGTTCTTTACTTGCCGGTCGTTTTACGCGCTGTCAGTGATGGCCTGGCCCGAATTTGAGCCTTCCCACACAGGTATCGGCTTTCTCGTCGACCGCTTTGCGTATCGTATGAAGGGCCCCCGGGAAGGCCAATGGGTCTGGTTGAATCAGTTCCGCTCTGGAAGCGCCTAGCGCAGCACAGGTTGTGGCGATTCCCGGTGACGAGGTCGAATGGACGGGGCGAAACTGGGTCGTCGACGGCAAGAGCCGCATGCTCCAGTCGCCCGGCCGGTTCAAGTCCTGGCCGCAGACGTGCCGGTTCAAGATTCCGCCCAACCAGATCTTGGTCGAGCCGCGCGACGAAGGCGATTCACCCACACGCGTCGGCCCGTGCGTACTCGTCTCGGCCGATCGGATCGTCGGTAGAGCATGGGCCCAATTCTACCCGGTCTGGGATCGCCACCTGCTCTGACGCAGGCCGCAGCAAAACGTGCCGGCCCACCCGTCCGGGCTGTGCACCGCCCCCCCAGGGAAGCCGCCTCTCACCGGCAAAAATGTTTAGCACTCGCGACAACAAGACGTTGCGTTGATATGATTAAGCTGCGACTGGCGGCCTAGGCCCGCACGGCGGAGCGTTTCCGCCCGCTGGTCGTGGCTGAGGCGCACCACGCTTCGGAAGGTCTCGTCCTGATGTTGCACGGGAGTCGACGATCGTGCTGAGCCGGATCTGGGCGCCTTGGCGCGCGCAGTATGTCCGGGAGCGCAGCGTCGTCGCCTCGGGCGCAGTCGAGTTGCTTCTTGTGCCAGGCGTGTTCCGGCGACAACCTTCGAGACAATTTCGTCGTCCTGCGTGAATCGCACACGATCGTGGTCCTCAACCGTTTTCCGTACAACAATGGGCATCTGCTCGTTGCCCCGTGTCTCGCATCGCGAGACACTTGCCGAGCTGAGCTCTCGCGACTTGCTTGAACCGATCGAGACGATCCGGAAAATGACCGTGGTTCTCGACCGAATGTCTTCGACCGCAGGGTTATAATATCGGGCTTAACCAGGGAAAATCCGCCGGCGCGGGCCTGCCCGGGCACCTGCACTGGCACATCGTGCCACGCTGGGATGGCGATACAAACTTCATGCCTATTTTGGCTGATACCAAGGTCTTGATCGAGAGTTTATATGAGTTCTACGACCGGATCACGGACGAGCTCAGCCGGCAGCCGGCTTGAGAATCTCGCGGTCGGGCGGCTCAGTCAATCCGTTTACACGGGGTGCGCTCGCGTCCACGTAGTCCAGGATGGAAACGCTGGGAAAGGGCGGAAAAGGTGATATCGCTATGCTCCTGATGCTGATTCGGGCGGTCTTCGTCCTGGCATCCGCCGGCTTCGCGGTCTTGGCCGCCAAGGTTGTCGGGGAAGTACTTGCCAAGCCCTATCTTGCAATTGTCGTCTTTGTCGGCGTCATGCTGGCGGCGGTGGTCGCGGTCGTCTTCGACGTGCTCACTCCACGGAAACGCATCCAGACGATCTCGGCGATTTACATCGGTTTCATCGTCGGATTCTTCCTGTCCAACCTGCTGTTCCAACACACTCCAGCCCACGTTGCAGCTCTACCTCGACCCGCGACTTCACTTCGTCGCTGCAGCAGTTGCATGCTGGTGTTCATCTGCTTCATCTGCATTTCGACCCTGTTGCAGACCAAGGACGACTTTCGCTTCATCATCCCGTACGTCGAGTTTTCCAAGGAGATCAAGGGCGCTCGCCCGCTGGTGCTCGATACCTCGGTCATCATCGACGGCCGCATCGCCGACGTCGCCGAAACCAAGGTCATCGACCAGCAGTTCATCATCCCGCGTTTTGTGCTTCAAGAGCTTCAGAGCATCGCCGACAGCTCCGACAAGCTCCGGCGCAATCGCGGCCGCCGCGGCCTCGACATCTTGAACCGCCTGCAGAAGTCGCCGGGCATCGAAGTCCGCATCCACGACGCCGAGATCCCCGAGCTCGCCGGAATTCGCGAGGTCGACCAGCGGCTGGTTGTGCTGGCGAAGCACCTGGGCGGCAAGGTTGTCACCAACGACTACAACCTGAACAAGATCGCCCGGCTCCAGGGCGTCGAGGTGATCAACCTGAACGACCTGGCCAACGCCATGAAGCCGATCGTCCTGCCCGGCGAGGGCCTCACCGTCAAGCTGCTCAAGCGAGGCGAGGAGCAGGGCCAGGGCATCGGCTACCTGGATGACGGCACGATGGTCGTCGCCGAGCAAGGCGCCTACCACCTCGGCGAAACACTCAAACTGACGGTGACAAGTGTGCTCCAAACCAGCGCCGGCCGGATGATCTTCGGCCGCATCGACACTGTCCAGGGCAAGCCGCAGCCCGTCGGCACGGCCGCCGGCGCTCCGCAAGAAAGCCCCGCCCCGGGACGGCATTCGTAATTCGCCGCTTTCATTCGCGGCAGACTGTAGCGGTTATTCCGGCAGGCGCGCGCACCCCCGCGGGTTTGGTGCAAATTCCCGGATCGCCTCAGTCGATACTCCAACTACCACCAGGAAGGACCCCCCGACTCGAAATACACGCTCCTCGAATAGACCCCGCGGTTTCGGGTCAATCTGGATAATGATAGAAAAAGGGGACGGCCCGGGTAACCGGACCGTCCCCTTTGCTTTTCCACGGTTTGCCGCGCTCAGCGGCTGGGGCGGCGCTTCGACCACTCCCCCCAGCCCCCGGTGCCCATCGTTACTTCATTTCGGCGACTTCGACAGAGCGATCAAGTGGCCGCCCCGTCCGCGCGTCTCGACGAAGATCGCCAGCTCGTTTGACTTGGACGCCACATCCTTCAAGGCCTGCACGCCTCCAACCGGCTGAAGCTGCTGGTTGCGCACGACCTTGGTGATCACGTCCCCTTCCTGGATCCCCTTCTCCGCGGCCGGGCTATCCTCTTTCACTCCGGTCACGATCAGCCCCTTCGTCGAAGCCGGGATGCCGAACGGTTTGGCAAGCTCCGGCGACAGAGGCTGCACTTCCAGGCCGTAGCCCGCGAGCGTCTCTCCGCCTTCGTCACTCCGCTCTTCCGCCGGCGCGCCGACTCTTTCGGCTTCTGGAAAGCCAGCTTGTCGAAGTCGGCCGGAACGATCTCGACGGTGTGCTCCTTGCCGTCGCGCAGATAGACGATCTCGTACGGCTTGGCCACTTCACTGGTGGCGACCTTGAGCATGAACGACGAGGCGTCGTTCACCTTCGCGCCGCCGAAGCCGATGATGACATCGCCCTGCTTCAGCCCCGCCTTGTCGGCCGGGCTATCGGTAACGACGGTGCCCACCGCCACTCCCTTGGTCGAGTCGCTGATCCCGAGCGTTCGGGCCAGTTCCGGCGTGAGCGGATCGAGTGAGATGCCGATGCCGGCATAATGGACCTTGCCGTCCTTGATCAGCATATTCGCGACGCTCGAAGCCAGGTTGATCGGAATGGTGAAGCCGATCCCGTCGTTGCCGCCGCCACCGCCCATCAGGCTGCCGCCGGAAACGATCGCCGAGTTCACGCCGATCACGTTACCGTTCATGTCGACGAGCGGGCCGCCCGAGTTCCCTCGGTTGATCGCCGCATCCGTCTGGATGAACGACTCATACTGGTTGATGCCAGCGTGGCGGTCTAATGCCGAAATGATCCCCGTCGTCACGCTCTGGGAAAACCCGTACGGAGAGCCGACGGCCATGACCAACTCGCCCACTTTGAGTGCGCTGCTGTCACCTCGCGGCAACGGCGGATACGCTGGTGTTCTCCACCTGGATGACCGCGATGTCGGATTTCTTGTCCGTGCCAACGAGCTTGGCTTTGAGCTCGACGCCGTCCGAGAAGGTCACTTCGATCTTCTCGGCGTCCTCGACAACGTGATTATTCGTCACGATGTGGCCCTTGTTGTCGTACACGAACCCCGAGCCAACGCCCCGGCCGGGTGTTCCGAACTGCTCACGCTGAGGCATGCCGTCGAAGAACCGCCGCAGCATTTCCTCGAGATCACGGTTGCCGGGCTGGCCCGGCTGCCCGTTCCGCGGTGCCGGAGTCCCGAACCGCCGCAGACTACCGGACAAGCCAGCGCCGGCCTTCTTTTGTACCGAAATCTGCACGACGGAAGGCCGGGCAAATTCAGCAACAGCGCCGAACGCCGCGGACAGTGCCTTGGCAGTCCGCTGGCTCTCTTCCGTAACCTTGGGTGCGGCGGGCATCGGCCGCAAAAAGCCCGTCGAGCTCACCGAGCGCGCGGACGATACGATCAAAGCTGCCCATGCAACTGGATTGCGCTTCATTCTTTGAGATTCTCCTGTCATCGCTGTCTAGTCCTGTTAACCCGAAACCGGGTCGTTCATAAAGTACTTCCTTGCTACGATCGAGATATTCAGAAGGTTGAGTGCAATTTGACCGGTTGCCGACATCCATGCCTGCAATCCGTGGCGGTTCCTCACCCGAATTCATTTGCTCGTAACGGTTTGTCCCGGTTTGCGCCGCGAGTATCTTGCCGTTAGCGTTTTTTATCGAGGCGCCCAGTTTCTTCAAGAGCGATTTCGCCGTGCTTGACCCCCGAAACGTGGCGCCCGAGATCTTCGCCCGCGCGGCCCGCGCGCTCGACGTCCCTGACGAATCGATCCGAGGGCTGGTCGCGGCCGTGGTCGGCCGCGGCATCCTCGACCCCAAGATCTGGGCACGCGAATACCAGACCCCGCGACGCCTTCGTGACGCAGTCCTGGCACCCCTGCCAAGGCTAGTCTGCGAGAGCACGCTCACGTCACAGGTCGACGGCTTCCAGAAGCTGCTCTTCCGCACCGTCGATGGCTTGCCGGTCGAGTCCGTGCTCATCCCGCTGCACAAGCCCGGCGCCGTGAGCGTCTGCCTGTCGTCGCAAGTCGGCTGCGCCATGGGATGTGTGTTCTGTGCGACGGCGAAGATGCCCGGCCGCCGCAGCCTCGAGACGTGGGAGATCATCGACCAGTTCCTCCAGGCACGCGACCTGGTTCGCTCCCAGGGCCGCAGAGTCACCGGCGCGGTCTTCATGGGTATGGGCGAGCCGTTCCTCAATTACGACCGGGTCCTGGCCGCCGCCGACCTGCTGCGCTGTCCCTTCGGTGCCTCGGTCGGTGCCCGCTCGATCACCATCAGCACAGTCGGCCTCGTTCCCGAGATCGACCGTTACACCGACGAGAGCCGGCCCTTCCGCCTGGCCATCAGCCTGGGCGCGGCCACCGACGTGAAACGAGCGCGGCTCGTGCCGGTCGCGGCCCGCACTCCGCTGCGCGAGGTCATGGCCGCGGCGCGCCGGCACGCGCTGGCGCGCCGCGAGCGCGTGATGCTCGTCTATGTCTGCATCGCAGGCGTGAACGTCGACTCTTCCGACGCTCACGCGCTCGCCGACCTGATCGGAGACACGCCCGTGCGGCTCGACTTGATCGAAGTCACCGATCCGACCGGAGAATTCCTCCGGCCCACCCTCGAGGAATTCCGCCAATTCCGCGACGAGCTCGGGAGGAGACTGCGACAACCCGTAGTCAGGCGATATTCCGGCGGCGCCGACATCAACGCCGCGTGCGGCACCCTGGCGGGGCTGTCATAAATGCCGCGAATGCGCCCGCCGGAAGAGTTCCCGCCGCAGCGCCGCGATCAGCTCGAGCGTCTCCTTCAGGTAGGGTCGCAACGTCGTCTGGCTCTCGACCCACGACTCAGCGTGCGGCAGCGGCTCGAAGACGCGACGCCCTTTGCGCATGCCGCGCTCGACAACGGCTCGGTCGACCAGGAACAACAAGACGATCGCTCGTTGATGCAGCGGCATCGCCGACCAGTACGGCGAACGCGAGAGGTCGTTCTCCAGGTGCAGACCGGCGTATCGGATGGCTTCCTCGAACAGCGCGGCACAGTGCTCGTCGTTGCCGTGCTGCCCGTAGTGGGCGAGCTTGCCGATCCAGTGCCGAGCCAGATGCTTGACCAGTGATACAGACACGGACTTGATAATCCTCAAAGACCGTCGGTGGTTTGTACGCCGCTCTAACTAATTCGTAGGTCACCAGACCTCGCAGGACAAGTCCTCCGTCACGAATTCAGCAATTCTCTCATCACGTCATTACTGCAATCGGCGCGCCGTTTGCACTCCGCCAAGCGCGGCTTTGCGTGTTTCTAGCGGTTGTTGGGCGCGGGTCTCCTGACCCCGCCCTCCGGGGTTGTTGGGCGCGGGCCTCCTGACCCCGCCCTCCGGGGTTGTTGGGCGCGGGTCTCCTGACCCCGCCCTCCTCACCGACCGCAGGTCTCCAGGCGGCCGACCCGCCAATCGAGAATTGTTCCAGCACGAGCGGCCATTTCTTTTTGACATTCAAGGCTGCGATCGACTATGTTTCTGTCTTCTCACATCCAGGCCGGAATGGATGATCAGGCAAGTTAAGCTGGCTCGCGAGTGTCGAGACGACCGGCCGGGACCCGCTGGAGTTCGGGAAACCTAAGCTCTCATGTTCTCGTTCCTTTCAGGCGTGGTGCTGCGCCGCCCCTGGGCCGTTGTTCTGGTGTGGCTCGCGCTGACCTCGGCCCTGTTCGTGTTCGGCCCGCGCTGGGAAGACGTCACCAAGGACGACGACGTCCGATTCTTTCCCCCCGGATCAACCAGCGTGATCGGGCAAGACCTCCTCGAACGCGGCTTTCCCAGGGACGCGTCAAGCTCACAGCTCGTATTGGTCTACGAACGCAAAGATCGGGCCGTGACACCGGATGACCTCCGTCACGCCGATGATGTTGCCTCAAAGCTCTTCGACTTCACGCAAGCCAATCCCGCGCTCGGCATCGAGAAGCGCCCGGATTCGCCGGCCACTCCGCTCATCGGCCCGCGGCTGATCGGCAGAGACGCACAAGGAACGCAACACGCCGCGCTCGTGATTGTCAGGTTCCAGGGTACCTATCTTTCCAAGAAGACGCGAATTGCCGTCGATCGGATCCTGAAGTGGCTGAAGGAAGAGGGGCCGCGGCCTCCCGCCGGGCTCGAGCTGGCCAGGACCGGCTCGGCCGCCGTCGGCCGCGACACCAACGTCGCCGCCACCCAGAGCATCAACAACACGACCTACAGCACCGTCGGCCTGGTCGTGTTGATCTTGCTCATCGTCTATCGCTCGCCGCTCCTGGCGATGATTCCTTTGATCACGATCGTGCTCTCGGTTTTTGTCTCGCTGCGGTTGATCGCCCTCTTGACGTTCGTCCCCGGGCTCGGGTTCACCGTCATCAACATCACCCGTGTCTTCGTGATCGTGGTTCTCTTCGGCGCCGGAACGGATTACTGTCTGTTCTTGATCGCGCGTTATTGCGAGGAGCTGCACCATCGCAAGTCGCGTCAGGCTGCGCTCGACGAAGCGATCTCTCAGGTCGGTGCCGCGCTGTCGCGAGCGCGGGCACGGTGATCCTCGGCCTGGGCATGCTTTATTTCTCGTCATTTGCCAAGGTGAAGTACACCGGCCCGACGATCGCGCTGTCGCTGGCAGTGGCCCTGGTCGCGGCTTTGACACTGGCCCCCGCCTTGCTCGCAATCTTTGGCAGAACGATCTTCTGGCCTTTCCGCGCGCCCCACCTCTCCGCCGCCGTCGAGAGCGGTGATCTGGAAAGCCCGAAGGCACAAAACGGCGGTCGGCCTGCGCATGGATTCTGGGCTCGCGTCGCCGACCTGGTTGTCGCCCAGCCGCTGCCGATTCTCTCGGTCTGCCTGCTCGTGCTGCTGCCCCTGGCCGTGATCGGTGCCCGGGCCGTCTCGAGCTACAGCCAGTTGAGCGACCTCGACCCGGATACGCCCAGCGTCGTCGGCACGAACACGGTCAGACGTTATTTCGCCGTCGGCGAATTGAGCCCCGCCGCGGCGCTCGTGCATCATCCCTCAATCGACTTCCGCTCGCCGGAGGGTCGCGAAACCATTGCCGAGCTTTCGCGCAGGCTGCTCGCGATCGGCAATATCGCCGAGGTTCGCTCGCTCACTCAGCCGCTGGGCAAGCCACCGGCCGCCGCGGCCAATTCCGGGTTCCTGAATCGGATCGCCGGCTCGGCCGTCAGCCTGGGGGCCGAGTCGCGGTACGTCGGCACTCAGCCTGCCTCCCCCGCCGACCGCAACCACATCACGCGGCTCGACCTCGTCTTCAAGACCGACCCCTTCTCCGAGGCCAGCCTTCAATCGCTCGAAGAAGTGCAGGCGACGCTTCGATCCGCATCCCGTCCCGGAGAGCCTCTGGCCGGAACCGCGACCATCGGTATCGCCGGGTCCAGCTCGATGCTCCACGACCTCAAGTCCGTCACCGGCGCAGACCAGCGCAGGATGTACGTGCTGGTCACGGTCGGCGTCTATGTCATCCTGGTCGTGCTCTTGCGACGCCCCGGGATCTGCCTCTATCTGATCGCCACCGTCGTGCTCGGCTACCTGGCCTCGCTCGGCTTGACCGATCTTCTCTTCCGGGCGCTGCACCACGGAGCCGACCCATGGATCGGTCTGGACTGGACCGTCGCGTTCTTCCTGTTCGTGATCCTGGTGGCAGTCGGCGAGGATTACAACATCTTCCTCATGGCCCGGGTGATCGAAGAGGAGCGCAGCCACGGCACGATCGAAGGGACGAGGCTTGCCGTGGCCCACACCGGCGGCATCATCAGCTCGTGCGGCTTGATCATGGCCGGCACCTTCGGATCGATGCTCACCGGCCGCTTGACCTCGCTGCGCGAGCTGGGGTTTGCACTCGGACTGGGCGTCCTGCTCGACACGTTCCTGGTGCGGCCGATCCTGGTCCCGGCGTTCGTGGTACTGCTCGAGCGAATCAAGCGCGAGACGGCACGCGCTGCGCCCTGGATGAGCAGCCTGCACTGGTCACCCCAGGCGAACGCATGTCCTGACGTCCGGCGTGCGGTCGATGCCGCCCAATCACGGACAATTCGAATACACGTTCCCACGCTCCGCGTGGGAACTCTCCCCCCGACGCTCCGCGGAGGGTTAGGGGGGGTGCATTCCGGCGGCCGAGCCCCCCCTCATCACGGTTCCGAGCCGGCACCTCCGCCAGTATTTTCTTCCCCGACAGCAACCAGCGCGGCTTCCTCACGCTCCTTCTTGTTCGTCGCCACGAACGTGAGCTTTCTGGCTTCGCCTTCGCCGCGTGACGACGGCGCTCACCATATCCTTGCCCTTGAAGGAGTTTCGGAGGATTTCTTCGCTCAACGGATTCTCGATCAGGTTTTCGATTGCGCGTCGTAGGGGGCGAGCCCCGTAGTCCGGGTTGTAGCCCTTGGTAATCAAGAATTCCTTGGACTTGTCGTCGAGCACCAGCTCCAGTCCCCGATCGGCCATGCGGCCCCGGATCTTGGCAAGCTCGATATCGACGATGCGCTTCAGGTCTTCCTTGTTGAGGGCATGGAAGACGATCACGTCATCGAGCCGGTTCAGGAACTCGGGCCGGAAGTACTTCTCGATTGCGACTTTGAGCCGCTCTTTCATCTGCTCGTAACTGCCCGCCTCGTCACGGCCGCGGTCGAACCCGAAGATGTTGGTGTACGACGTCACCTCGGCACCGGCGTTGGTCGTCATGATGATGATCGTGTTCTTGAAATCGACGTTGCGCCCGAAGCTGTCGGTCAAACGCCCCTCTTCCATGATCTGGAGCAGGGTGTTGTAGACATCCGGGTGGGCTTTTTCGATTTCGTCGAGCAGGACCACCGCATACGGCCGGCGGCGGATCTTCTCGGTAAGCTGGCCGCCTTCTTCGTAGCCGATGTAGCCCGGCGGCGCGCCGATCAGCCGCGAGACATTGTGCTTTTCCATGTACTCGGACATGTCGATCTGGATCAGCGCGTCGGCGTCGCCGAACATGAACTCGGCCAGGGCTTTCGCCAGCAGCGTTTTGCCGACGCCGGTCGGGCCCGCGAAGATGAAGCTGCCGATCGGGCGCTTGGGGTCCTTGAGGCCCGCCCGGCTGCGCCGCACGGCCTCGCTGATCCGCTTGATCGCCTCGGTCTGCGAGATGACCCTCTTCTGGATATCTTGTTCCATGTGCAAGAGACGGGCGGTTTCTTCGGTCTCGAGCCGCGTGAGCGGAATGCCCGTCATCTTGCTCACAACCTCGGCGACAACCTCTTCGTCCACCGTGCCGTCGATTTCCTTGGAGCGCTCTCGCCACTCGCGGGTGATCGTCTCCTTGCGCTTCTTGAGCTTGTCGGCCTGATCTCGCAGCGACGCGGCCCGCTCAAAATCCTGGTTGGCGACCGCTTCTTCCTTGTCTTGATTGAGCCGCTCGATCTGCTCGTCCAGATCTTTCAGATCGGGCGGTCGAGTCATCGCCTTCAGCCGAACTCGCGCACCGGCTTCATCGACGACGTCGATCGCTTTATCCGGCAGGCAGCGCCCGGTAATATACCGATCGGAGAGATCGACCGAGGCCTCGAGCGCCTCGTCGGTGATCTGCACGCGGTGGTGGGCCTCATACCGGTCTCGCAGGCCGCGCAGAATCTCGAGCGCTTCGGCCTTGCTGGGCGGCTCGACCAGGATCGTCTGGAACCGACGCTCTAACGCGCCGTCTTTCTCGATGTACTTGCGGTATTCATCGAGCGTGGTCGCGCCGATGCACTGCACCTCGCCCCGCGCCAGGGCCGGCTTCAGCACGTTCGAAGCGTCGATCGCCCCTTCCGCTCCGCCGGCGCCGACGAGCGTGTGCAGCTCGTCGATGAACAGAATCGTGTTCTTGGCGCGGCGAACTTCGTTCATCACGGCCTTGATTCGCTCTTCGAACTGGCCGCGATACTTGGTGCCGGCGACCATCATGGCCAGATCCAGAACCACGATCCGGCGGTCGCGCAGAAGCTCCGGGACGTTGCCGTCGACGATCATCTGGGCCAGGCCCTCGACAATCGCCGTCTTGCCGACCCCGGCCTCTCCCAGCAGCACCGGATTGTTCTTGGTGCGCCGCGAGAGCACTTGTATCACACGCTCGATTTCATTGTGGCGGCCGATGACCGGGTCGAGCTTGGCTTGCCGGGCCAGGTCGGTCAGGTCGCGCCCGAAAGAGTCCAAGGCAGGTGTCTTGGACTTGTTGCCTTTTGACGTGGCACCGCGTTCGCTCTCGCCGCCAGCGTCCATCCCGTGACCGAGCAAGTTCAATACCTCCTCGCGCACTTCGTCCAATTTCAGTTGCAGGTTCAACAGCACCTGGGCAGCCACCCCTTCCTGCTCCCGTAAGAGCCCCAGAAGAAGGTGTTCGGTCCCCACGTAATTGTGGTTCAGATTGCGGGCCTCCTCGATCGCATACTCGATCGCCTTCTTGGCTCGAGGAGTCTGGGGAAGCTTCCCCATCGTGACCATTTCCGGGCCGGCCTGAACTATCTTCTCGACTTCGTTGCGAATCTTCCGCAGATCGATTTCAAGATTCTTGAGGACGTTCGCGGCAACACCGCTCCCCTCCTTGATCAGGCCGAGTAACATGTGCTCGGTTCCGACGTACTCGTGATTGAATCGCTGCGCCTCCTGATTGGCTAGATGCATGACCTTACGAGCACGGTCGGTGAAGCGCTCAAACATTGCGGGTCTACTCCGATCCGATAATCAACTTCCAGCGGCCTTTTTTCCCAGCGAGATGCGCTTATTTGCCTCCCAGTCTGGCGAGTGCTTGCTGGATCTCCCAACGCCACTTTTCACCTTGCTTTAATTGTAAACACTGTTGCAGCGCCTGGCGAGCCAGGTCCGGCTGATCGGTTCGCTGGTAAAGTGTCGCCAACTGCAAAAGCGCGTCGGCATCCGTCTCGTCCCACGACAAGATCCGCTCGAGCCGCCGCTTTGAATCCCGCCACCTCCCTTGCAAGTAAGCCTCTTGCGCTTCACGGAACAACCGGTCGATCTCCACCCGGTGCCGGTCCGGATGGCAGATCACGATCCACCACAAAGTATAAGCCAGACTCGCAACCCACCAAGCCGCGGCAACAATAAAAAAAAAGTCACTCCACCCCGACGCGAAAATCTCTTTCCAGATCCAGCGAGATACAATCGCAAGATTCAGCGACAGCGCGAAGCAAACCCCCAAAAATAATCCCAGTACCTCCTGGCCCAGCCACACCTGCGCCAGGCCGGGCCACACCGCGAGCGCGACCGTTCGAACCCGCTTCGGCATCCGCATTCCCTTCGTCTGCTCGAGCGATTCTTTGCCCATCCGCCCCCCGCCGTGAGGATTGTAGACCACGCCCCCCCCTGAATCAAGCCGCGCCGTAGCTCAGGCTCCAGCCTGACGATTAAGTAGGTCAGGCTTCAGCCTGACAATCCCGTAGGTCAGGCTTTAGCCTGACGATCCCGTTCACTCAACGAACAAGTTCATCCAGCAGCTTCTTGCCCAGAACTCGCAATTTCTCTCGATCCTGCTTCTTGAGCTTCACGTTGGCTTCACGCAGCAGATCCCGATCGAGCGATACGCCGTTCAGCTCCACCACCATCTGGTTGATCGTGCCGCGGAGCGTGAGCACCTTGAGCGTCTTCATTTCCACGTTGAGATCGCTCAAGAAGCGGCGGGCCGTGTCCGGGAGCCGGTCATCAAGACCGTTCAGATTGATGCGGTATTCGAGGTTGCCGTCGAAGTCGGTCCAGCCCGCCAGCGACAAGGCCACGCGGCCGACATCCAGGACGAAATGGTCGGTCGTGACGCGTCGATTGCCGATCGCGAAGTCGCTCTTGATCGACGCAACCCGCCCTTGCCGTTTGAGATCCACGATTTTCGACAGCTCTGTGACGACCGGCGAGCCATCCAGATCAATCGGGTTGATCGCAACCGCCCCGCGGCCGGCGAGAGTGCGGCTCATCGTCTCCCACGTCTTTCCTTTGCCCTGAATGTGCAAGTCGGAATCGAGCTGCCCCTTGAGATCCAGCGTCGAGTCGGCCAGCACCGGAACAACGTAGCGAATCAGCCTCATTCCGTCGTCCAGCACCACTTTCTCGGCCCGAAATTTCAGCTCGAGCGCGAGCTCGCCTCCGGAGCGGTCGAGCTGTCCCGAGAATTGAAATGGTCCGCCGTTGAGATTGCCCCTCATGTTGTTCACCACGACTCGCTTGCCTTCCCGCGACGCGTCGCCTTCAACGTTCCGCAGGTGCAGCACACTCTTCGAGGGTTCATCGATCACCGCCACCGTCGCGTTGCGAAATTGAACGTCGATCCGCTCGGCTTCATCTTCTTCGTGCGGCCGCCGGCTGTCTTCTCGTGGCGGCGGCAAGATGAAGTCGGCCAGCTCGAGGCTCCCGTCAGCCGCCGCAGCACGCGCATGGCGCAGCCGTCGATGTCAATCGAGCAAGGCCCGATCTTCCCCATGAGCAGCCGGCACGCGCTGACATCGAGCCGAACGTGCTCGGCCTTCAGCCAGGGGTCGTCCGTGTTCTTGGGTGATCCGAAGGAGAGGCCCCTGAACTCGACTCCGCCCAAAAGCGGCACCGTCAAGCCGGAAAGGGCAACAGATCGCCCGCTGCTTGCTGCCAGCGCCGCGGCAACATGCCTGCGCGCCCACGCCGTGGGCGCGATCAGAACCACCCCGATCCACAGGAGCGGAGGAATCAGGGCCACACCGGCCAGTCCAAGTGCATACCGTCGAACGCGGTTGCGAACCATGGGAATCCCTCCCCTCCCTCGCATCATGCGAGGCGACTAATCCGGATCCGTCCCAAGCGCCCTTGCCGTCACGTCGAAATGGAGCGAGTGGGGACAATAACCCAACCACAGGAACCCAGCAAGCACAATATGGCGAGTCAAACGCACCGAGCGCAACCGCCGAGCCCGGTCTCCCCGTAGGGTGGGTGCAACCCACCAATCAATATGGCATTACGCCACCTGGGTCGCATTCACTTTCGCACCCCAACCGCGCTCCCGGCCCGCCGCGCCCCCCCTGCAACACGAATGCGTCCCCCACTGTGGCCTTTCGCTCCGCGAAAGTGTCTCCCCCCACATACCCGAATGTCGCCCTGCGCTCCGCGAAAGTGATCGGGCACTCCTCCACCCGTTGTGGAGCAGATGCCGCCGCAGGCGGCGAAGGGGGGCTTGGGCGCAGCGAAGTTCGCTCGCCCCAGGCAGCGAGAATCTCCCTCCCAGTGCTGCAAAAACACGGCCCAAAACATAGTGAACAACACCCGCGATTGAAAATGGCAATTTTGCGTGGCCCGTGCCAAGAGATTCTTTCCATCGCCGAAGAACGCCTCCCTCTATTCCCATTTGATTACGCTCATTGCATTTACAGAACAGAAACTCCACCCGAACCAATCGCTGTAGTCCTCGAAAAAATGGCAAAAAGTGGCAATATCACGAGGGCCATAAAGCAGTTGTACACTACTGTAAACTGCACGCGTCGGAATCCTGATCCTAATCTTAATCTTGATCTTAACAGTAGGATTTGAAGCGGTCTGCGATCAAGGATCATCCAGTCCCGCGCCACGCGTGGCGAGCCCGGACCCCGATGCATGCGGCGCGAACAGAAGTGGTGAAGAAAATCGCCTTGGATTCCCCAGATCCGACGTCCTTCTCTCTCTTCCGCCGTGCCATCGCGCGCGAACCGGAAGCCTGGGAGCGTCTCGTGAAACTGTACTCCCCGCTGGTCCAAGGCTGGTGCCGACAAGCGGGGATCGCCGAGCACGCGGTCGCCGACGTCACGCAGGAGGTCTTCGCGGCGGTCGCCTCGGCCCTCGGTCAATTCCGACTCGATCAGCCGGAGACGACCTTCCGAAGCTGGATGCGCGGGATCACGCGGCACAAACTCGTGGATCTCGCGCGCGACCGCGAGGAGCCTGCCATCGGCGGAACGGATGCCCAGATCCGGCTCCAGCAGGTCCCCGCGCAGGCGGACGCGTTCGAGCTCTCGGAGAGCCCGGCCGACGTCACCGGGCTGTACGACCGGGCCCTGCGCATGGTTCAGCACCAGGTCGAGGGCCGGACCTGGACGGCGTTCTGGCAAGCAACGGTCGAGTGCCGCGCGACAGCGGAAGTCGCCGCCGAGCTAGGAATCACCCCCAATGCCGTCCGCCTGGCCAAATCGCACGTCCTCCGCCGGCTCCGTGAGCAGATGGGCGACCTGATCGCCTGAAGCCGAAACTGCCACCAATTCTTTCCCGGTCAATGCCGCCGAATCGTATTAACATTATGACCATTTTGTCCTAAACCTCATGGATGAGCACGTGACCCGCCGAGGTCAAACGACTGCATTGGTTGAAGGGCGAGGTCAAGTCTCCGCCCTTCTCCAACGAAGGCAGACGCGAGGCGGGCATGCTCTTGAGACGCCTACAGGTCGGAGAGATGCTCGGGATGCTGCATTCGCGCCCGATGCCTTCAATCGGTCCACAATGTCACGAGCTCCGTGTCCGCGACGAGGCTCACAACTGGCGGATTAGCTATCGCATCGACGCAAATTCGATCGTATTTGTCGAGGTCTTCATGAAAACATCGCGGCAGACGCCGAAAGCCGTGATCGACCAATGCAAATCGCGGCTTCGTCGGTATGATGAGAGCGATCATTGACCGGGAGGGAATGAAACAATGGGCAAGTTCAGAGACCTGCACCGAAAGCCGGGTTGGGTAGAGGGGGACACCGCGGATTTCCTCGGCCTCAGCGAAGGGGAGTCGCTCCTGATCGACCTGAAAATCACGACGGCTATGGCCATTCGTCGTCTGCGCGCGCAGCGCAGGATCACGCAGGAGCAGCTCGCCGCCATGGCCCGCGTGGATCAATCGCGGGTGGCGAAAATCGAGAACTGCTCGCCCCGAGTAACGCTGGATGCGATGGTGATGCTGCTGTTCGTCCTCGGGGGCACGCTCGCCGACCTGACCGGCCCACTCATGGACGAACACACCGCAACAACGTCGATCGCCAGGATTGCCAAATCCTCGACTCGCAAAAGTTCAGCCGCCAAAGCCGCGCGGGGAAGCAAATCCTCGAAAGCATCGACGCGGTAGCACGTCGGACACCCTCGAGCCTGTCACGGCCTACGACATCGAGGAATAACGGGAGCAGCCATGCCGTCCAAGAAAGTCCACCGCCTCGTCACTCCGCGAAAACTCACCGAGGACGAAGCCGCTGAGGCGCGCCGTCTGCGCGAGCTGGTTGAGAACGACAAGGACGAGATCCTCGCCGAGGGCCGCCGGCTCTTGACGGAAAAGCGGCGGCACCAAGCCGCGGCCGAGGGTGCCACAACCCTGGGCCAGATGATCCGTGCCGCCCGCGAGGCCCGCGGACTAACTCAGGCCGACCTGGCGGCCCGCGCCCGTGTGGCCCAAGCCTACCTCTCCTATCTCGACCAGTTCCTCGCCGACCCGCCTGGTCAATGGCCCAGAGCGCAACAACAAGCGCTAATAGAAGGATACGGACCATGACCGCACCCCAATTCGCTTCCCCGCCTGCCCGGCGCGATAAAGCGCTTTTCTGTTCCGGAAATCTCTCGCTTGACCTGGAACGCCGCGCCTGCCATCATGAAACCATTCAAAGGCTCTGCGATGGATACACCGCTCAGTCTCATCGAGCGGCTTCGAGACCCGACCGACGCGGCATCGTGGCATAGGCTCGTCGATCTGTATTCGCCGCTCATCCGCCGCTGGCTCCGTCGCGCCCTCCAGGAGGCCGACGAGGATGACCTCGTGCAGGAAATCCTGGGCGCCGTCGTCCGCGCGATTCCCACATTTATCCACACCGGTCAGACCGGCTCCTTCCGCCGCTGGCTCCGCACGACCACCGCGCAGCAACTGTCCACGTTCTGGAGGAGGTCCCGCCGCTCCCGGCCCGGCGAGGCACCGCCGGCGTTATGGGCACAGCTCGAAGACCCCGAGAGTGACCTTGCCGAGGCCTGGGACCGCGAGCACGATGAGTTCGTGGCCCGTCGCCTGCTCGTGCTCATGGAACCCGAGTTCAGCCCGGTGACCTGGGCCGCCTTTCGCCTCCAGGTGATCGAGAGCCGGCCGCCGGCCGAGGTCGCATCCGAACTGGGTATGAGCATCAACGCCGTTCGGATCGCCAAGTACCGCGTCCTTCACCGCCTGCGCAAAGAGGGACGCGGGCTGATCGACTGAGCTGAGCTCGTCTGGTATTGCTTTTTCGCAACGCGACGAAATGGTTTGCGCTCTCGCGATATCACCTTTGGCCGCGTACGGCGGACCGAAGCGGCCGCGCTCCGCGAGGAACGTCTGAGAAGACTCGAGCGGGATCACGTGCTAAGCGCGCCGGGAAACACTGTGTTGAATCTCTCCGGGCCTTGCCAGATGGTCGCAGCAGGAAATCCCGGAGATTTCCCTCGACAACGGCGGTATCATGGAGGGAGATGAACACCTCCGCCCGCGACTCGCCGGAAGCGGCACTGCATCCCTCCCACGCCGCGCTCGCCTCATTCGGGCTGGGCGAGCTCGCCGAGGACGAGTCGTCGATGATCGCCGAGCATGTCGCGGCCTGCGACGGGTGCCGGGAGATCGTCGACGCGGCCGGCCACTCATTCACCGCGCTGCTCCGCGTCGCGGACGGACGCGACTCGCTCAAGGTTGCCGACGCAACGGACGAACTGGCAGATCCGCCGAAGCGCTATGAGCTGATCGAGATCGTCGGCGAGGGGGGGATGGGTGTTGTTTACAAGGCGCGGCAGCTCGGCCTCGGCAGGGTGGTCGCGCTCAAGCGGGTTCGCCCCGAGGCGCTCGCCGGCCGCGACGGCCCGGCGCGGTTCCGCCGCGAGGCCGAGGCCGTGGCGCGGCTCAGGCACCCCAACATCGTCCCGATCTACGACGTGGGCCGGCTCGACGGGGTGCCCTATTACGCGATGGAGTTCGTCGAGGGCGGCTCGCTCGCCCAGCGGCTCCGCGCCGGGCCCACGACACCCGGCGAGGCGGCGACGCTGATCGAGGCCCTCGCCCGCGCCGTCGAACATGCCCATCAGATGGGCGTCGTCCATCGCGACCTCAAGCCCGGTAATGTCCTCGTCGGCCCCGACCTGCTCTCCCCCAAGATCAGTGACTTTGGACTCGCCAAGCGCGACGGCGACGGCTCACGGACCGAGACAGGCGCCATCCTCGGCACGCCGAACTACATGGCGCCGGAACAGGCCGAGGGCAACTCGGCCCGCATCGGTCCCCTGTCCGACGTCTACGCATTGGGGGCGATCCTCTACGAGATGCTCACCGGCCGCCCGCCGTTCTCCGCCGCGTCGACCATCGAGACGCTGGAGCTCGTGCGGCAGGCCGAGCCGACCTCTCCCCGGCGGATCAACCGCGACGTCCCGCGCAACCTGGAAACGATCACGCTGAAATGTCTGGAGAAGTCCGCGGCGCGGCGCTACGACTCGGCCCGGTCCCTGGCCGATGACCTGAGGCGCTTTCTCGAAGGCGAGCCCATCCACGCCCGGCCGATCTCCTGGCCCGAGCGGCTCGCCAAGTGGACCAGGCGAAGGCCGTGGAAGGCCGTCTCGGCCCTGCTCGTCATGCTGGGCTCTGTCGGGCTCGTGGCCGGCACACTCATGCACAATGTTCGGCTCCGCGCCGAGAAGGCCCGCGCCGATGCCCAGTACCGGTCGGCCCGGGACGCGATCGTACGCATGCTCAGCCGATTTGATGACCCGAGCTATGTCGGCCAGCCCATGCCCCTGGGGCTCCGCCAAAAGATCATCGAGGACGCCCTGGCCTTCTACGACGGGGCCGTCCGGGACGATGGCCCGGCCGAGTTTTCCGCGCGATTGGACAAGGTCAAGGCGCTCGGCGAGGCCGCGATGTTCCAGGCCATGCTCGGGCGGCACGATGATGTCGAGCGGACACTGCGTCGGGCCCTCGATCTGATCAACCGGCTTGCCGCGGACCAGCCGGAACACCCCGAAGTCGTCCACGCGCGGGTCGACTGCCTCACCAAGCTCGGCCTGGCGGTCGCGCGCGACGCCAAGCGGACCGACGAGGCGATCAAGTACCTCGCCGAGGCAATCGAGAAGGGCGACCGGCAGGTGGAGACCGACCCGTCCGTGTTCGATCGGGTCGAGGCTCTGGCCTGGTGCCATACCAACTTGGGCACCATCCTCCAGAACGTCGGCCGCCAAGCGGAGGCCGAACCGCATTATCGCCGCGCCGCCGAGATCCGCAAGACGCTGCTCCGGGCCCATCCCGATCATTTCGTCCTCCGGGCGCGACTGGCGGAAACCCTGATCAATCTCGGGCTGATCCACGCCAATCCCGGTCACGCCGCGGAAGCCGACTCTGAATTCACCCAGGCCTCGGAGTTGTTGTCGCCCGTCGTGCGCGACCACCCGGGATTTCAAGTCGCCGCGCTCTCACTGGCCAAGCTCTCGTTGAATTGGGGCGGCCTCGCGCTCTTGGGGCGCCGCACCGAACAGGCACGGGAACGATATGAGTCGGGCATCGCCCAGGTCGCCGGTGTGATCCGCATCAGCCCCGACTGGCCCGAAGCGCGGCTGGTGGCCAGCAGACTCAACGGGGCACTGGCGCAGGCGCACGAGCAGGCGGGCCGGTTCGCCGATGCGGCCCGTCAATGGTCCCGCGCGATCGAGCTGTGCGATGATGCCGATCGCACGTCGTTCCGCCTCGCCCACGCCATGGACCTCGCCCGCGCGGGCGATGCTCCCGGCGCGTTTGCTGAGGCCGAGGCGATCGCCTCTGCCGCCGCCTGCGGGGCCCCCGACCTGTACAACATGGCATGCGTCGCCTCACTCTCCGCCGGCCGGGCGGCTCAGTCGTCCGGGCGTGCCGACGTCTACGCGTCGAAGGCCCTGGAATGGCTCCGTCGCGCCGGCGGTCGCGGGCTCTTCCGCGATCCGGCCATGCTCGACATGCTCGATCGGGACACCGATCTGGACCCCCTTCGCTCTCGTCGTGATTTTCAGCTCTTCCGCCTCGATGTCGCCTTCCCCACCGACCCGCTGGCTAGTGGTTAGAACTATTCTACGCCTTCGCCCTCCCGCCCACGCCGCATCGCCTACCCTTCTCGCGAGAAAGCACACAGCCGGCCGTCAGCAGTTTTGTATCGTGTCCACGGTACTCCGCTTCCGCGCAGTGAACCCCGCAATCCTTCGACCTCGTTGAAGTCCCGCCAGGAAGCGATCAAGATGGTGGGCGCAAGACGCGTCGTCCTGCTCATGAATCGCGGCGTTCGTCCCCGGGGCCTCACCATGCGAATCCGATTGCAATATCCGTCCCTCTTCCGCCTCACCATGGGCTTCGTGCTGCTCGTGATGGCCGCGCCCGGCGCATCGGCCGACAAGCTTCCCATCGTCACGGACGTCGAGTTCCAGCCTCTCTCAGCCCAGGTGAAGCGGATCGTGGAGGCGCTCGAGCAGCTCGGCCAGCCGCTGTCTCCCTCCGAGAAAACCGCGCTCGAGAAGGCCGTCGATTCCACCGGTGGCGCCCCGGCGATCAAGACCATCCAGGCGATTCTCGACCCTCACGTCCTGGTCGGAGTGGAGATCAACGCCGAGAGCCGCGTCAAAGCCGCGCAAGGCGCTGCCCTGCCCCACTTGGTTCAAAACGGTTGGACGGTCTTCCTGGTCAAGATCAACAACCAGGCCGGCGTCACCGCCCCACTCGTCGCCGAGAGCCCCAACGCCGCGCTGCCCTACCGCCAGTCGACTAACCGGGCCGAGCCCACAGTCTCGGTTCGTCCGTCGGACGTGATCCAGCGCTGGGCCGATGTCGCAATGTACACGGATCGCCCGCTCAAGAAATCCCTCTCCGGTCTCACGCTCGAGTATGGCATCATTCAGATCCACAGCCGCGATGCCGGCAAGCGTGAGGCGAAGATCAGCTTCAACGTCGGCCAGGGAACGCAGGACCTGGGATTCCGCAGCGATGTCGACATCCTGTTCTCCTGCGATCCGGCCGTCGCCATGGTCGTCGACGTGCGCGACGACGATGGCCGCCCGACGATGGCCTCTTTCATCTTTCGTGATCGCATGGGACGAGTCTATCCCTCGCCGACTCGCCGGCTGGCGCCCGATTTCTTCTTCCATCCCCAGATTTACCGCCAAAGTGGCGAAACCATCTTGCTGCCGCCGGGCACGTACCAGGTCGAGGTCGGCCGGGGCCCCGAATACCTCGTTCAAACCGGCTCGATCATTGTTCCCAAGGCAAAGACATTTCATCAATCGTTCGACCTCAAGAGATGGATCCACCTGGCCAAGATGGGGTGGTATTCCGGCGACCATCACGTACACGCCGCGGGCTGCGGCCACTACGAGAGCCCGACCGAAGGCGTCAAGCCCGAGGACATGTGGCGGCACATCCTGGGCGAGGACCTCGATGTCGGCTGCGTGCTCTCTTGGGGCCCCTGCTGGTATGCCCAGAAGCAGTTCTTCGAAGGCAAGATCCATCCGCTTTCAACACGCGATTACTTGATGCGCTACGACATCGAGGTTTCCGGGTTCCCAAGCTCGCACACCGGCCACCTGTGTCTGCTTCGGCTCAAGGAAGACGACTACCCGGGCACCACCCGCATTGAGGAATGGCCGAGCTGGGACCTGCCCGTGCTCAAATGGGGCAAGTCGCAAGGCGGTGTCGTCGGATTTTCGCACTCGGGCTGGGGGCTCAAGGCGTCCGACGACAAACTTCCCACATACGAGGTTCCGCCATTTGACGGCATCGGCGCCAACGAATACATCGTGGACGTCGTGCACGACGCGGTTGATTTCATCTCGACCGTGGACACGCCGGCCCCCTGGGAGTTGAACATCTGGTATCACACGCTCAATTGCGGTTATCGCGCGAGGATCAGCGGCGAGACCGATTTCCCCTGCATCTACGGCGAGCGCGTGGGCCTGGGGCGGGTTTACGTCAAGCTGCCCGAGGGCCAGCTTGATTTCGACAAGTGGTGCGAGGGGGTGAAGCTCGGCCGGTCCTATGTATCCGACGGCCACAGCCATCTGATCGATTTTCAGGTCAACGACCGCGTGCTCGGAACCGAAGGCAGCGAACTGAAACTAGAAAAGCCGGGCACCGTGAAGGTGACGGCGCAGGTCGCGGCGTATTTACCGTCGACGATCTCCGGCGAGGCCCGCGCCATCGCCGCCCGCCCGCTCGATCAAAAGCCCTACTGGGATCTCGAGCGCGCCCGCATGGGCGAGACGCGCAAAGTTCCGGTCGAGGTCATCGTCAACGGCCTGCCCGTCGCCAAGACCGAGATCACCGCCGACGGCAGCGTCGAGGGTGTCTCGTTCGAAGTCCCGATCAAGCAATCGAGCTGGGTGGCGCTGAGGATCTACCCGTCTTCACACACGAATCCGATTTTCGTCACTGTCGGCGGCAAGCCCGTTCGCGCCTCGAAAAAATCCGCCGAGTGGTGCCTAAAGTCCGTGGACCAGTGCTGGCTAAAAAAAGAGCCCGCGATTCGCGCGACAGAAAAAGACGCGGCCAAGAAGGCGTATGACGTCGCACGCGAGGCATATAAGAAGATCTTGAGCGAATCCGAAGCGGACTGAGGCGACCGAGGTGCGTGTTCGGTGCGGGTCTCCGACCCCGCCGTCTTCCCATGGTGTTCGGCGCGGATCTCCGACCCCGCCGTCTTCCCATAGTGTTCGGCGCGGGTCTCCGACCCCGCCGTCATCCGAAGTGTTCGGCGCGGGTCTCCGACCCCGCCGTCTTCCCGACCGTAGGTCTCCCCACCGAGGGCCGCCGCAAGAATGTATAGTGTTCTAGTGTTCGGCGCGGGTCTCTGACCCCGCCGTCTTCCCGACCGAAGGTCTCCCCAGACGAACGCGAAAGCCGCCCCGCCCATGGAACGCTACCGCATCTCCGACGACGTAGCCCTCCACTTCGTGACCATGACCGTGGTCGATTGGCTTCCGGTCTTCGTATCAGAAGCCACGTGCAAGATTCTCGCGGACAGCTTGAATTTCTGTCACCAGCATAAGGGATTGCGAATCCACGCATACGTCATCATGCCCACGCACTTCCACGCCATGCTCTTCATGCAGCATTTCGACCCGCCGGCCTTCAAAGCGACATTGACCGACCTCCGGAAATTCACGGCCAGAACGTTGATCGACTACTGCCGGCGAAACATGCCCCCTTGTTTCGACGAGGCATTTCGCGCAAATTCCGGCGACGATCGGGATCGCCGCTTCTGGAAGGCGACCACCCACCCCGAGCCGATCGAGACGGAGCAGTTTTATCACCAGAAGCTTGATTACTTGCACGACAATCCATGTCGCAAGGGGTTAGTCCTACGACCTTAGCACTGGCGCTATTCATCGGCTTCCTATTGGATGGGCGACGGAACAGCAGCGAACGACGTTGTCTTGAGCCGGATTGAGTGGTGACCGCCGTGTGCGTGGTGGAGACCTACGGTCAGGGGACCGCGGGGTCGGAGACCCGCGCCGAACGGCGCATTGGTGAGACCCGCGCCGAACGGGCGCTCACGCCCCAGATTTCCTGCGGCTGCTCGTAATCCAAGCCGGCCTCGAGGCATAGCGTCGTGGATGGGTCTGCTTCGAGCTGTCGGAGCCGCTCGACCAGACTGTCGAGATCATCAGTTACAGCGAGAACTTCACCATTGCTGATCCCGACGAATCTCCCGGCATAATGTGACGTCGGATCCTTGCGCGCCTGTTCGTTAATGCGATCGGCGAGATTTCGGTTGAGTTCTTCGACCGATTGAGGAGCTGTCACGCGTGCGGTCTCCGTCGGTGCGATGATCAACTTTCCACAAATCTCATTTTAGCGAATCTTCCGCTCGGCGACACCCCGGCTGGTCTGCCCCAACTCGCCGGATCAACCGCCAAGGTTGAACTCAACAGCGGGATTCAGACCCGCACGATGTTTTCGTGCGGCTGGTAGACTCGCGAAAGCTGCCCGAGGTATTCTGCTTCTCGCATGAAGTGCGGGTTATGCAAGGTGGTCGTGGGCACATGCCGCATCTCGCGGCTTTTCTGGAGCGTTGAGAAGCAATCGATCGTGCGCTTCCCGCCCCAATTGACCGTCTCCTGGACCCTGCAATGCACTCCAGCTCGCTCGGCGTATTCACGGAATTTCGAGGCCGACATCGTTAACGCCCGCCCGTGTGAATTCGGCATGAGCTTCAGTCGTTCGACGACTGATCTGGCCCGCGTGTGCGACCACAGGAAGCTTTGAATCGCAGTAAGCGCCGCGAACTCACCATGATTGGAATGGTGCAGAAACGCGGTTCCGTCGATCTTGAGGATCCTTGCGACCTCGTTCACGTACGACTCGATCACGCATGCCTCGACGTGCACCAGGGAATCGAAGCTGAATACAAAATCGACCGAGCTCTCTGGAATCACAACCAGCGAGCGTCCATCGTTCACGTGGTACTCAACGTGATTGTAGTCGCGGAATCTCTTCTGGCACGCAGAGATGCACTTCTCCGAAAGATCGACCAGGATCAGCCGCTGGCACTGTTCAACCAGGAATTGCGTCCACCGTCCAAAGCCGGGCGCAATTTCGAGGATGGTGTGCGCTGGCAAATGCCGTCTGATTCTCGGAACGATGGTCCCATTCCACTGGGATTGTGCCCCGCCCCAGCTCCTTGACCATTCGTCGCCGCCGTCCGACCAGTCGTATTCTTCGTCCCAGAAACGCTGGTTCAAATCCACGCTTGGCATCGTACACTCCGTTCACGAGCGCCCCGCAGCGTGCATCTGCGATCGAGCATCCGAAGATCGCCGGTCCGGCATCGTGTTTGCGCACATCCCCGTGCACAGTTGTGTCGGCCTTTCGACCCTCGATCTTTAGCGCGGTGAGGGTGCGAAGCCGTACTTGAACTGGTATAACTTCCTTCTTGATTTTCTTGAGCTACGCGAACCACTACGGCGAGCGTCTGCTCAGTTGAGCCGCAGTTGCGGGGCATGTTTCGAATGACCGACCACGACCAGCAGCTCGCCGAAGGCTTCGACGCTCAGGCTCCCAAATTCGAGCGAGCGCCCGTTCAGAGCGACCCCGCTGCCATCCAGCGTCTGGTCCACGAAGCTGACTTCCCCCACGGCGGCCGCGTGCTCGACGCCGGGTGCGGGCCCGGGCTCGTCAGCAGCGGGCTGCTCGACGCCGGACTCAGTGTCCTGGGCGTGGATCTCTCTACCGAGATGGTCGAGCGTGCTCGCAAGCGCTGCGCGGCTCACGGCGAACGAGCCAGGTTCGTGCAAGGGTCGGTCTACGACCCCGTCCTCGACCAATTTGCTCCCTTCGACGGAGCCCTATCACGCTTCGTGCTCCACCACGTAGTCGACCCGTTCGCCTTTCTGGCACGGCAGGTCGCTCTCGTCCAGCATGGCGGCGTGATCGTAGCCTGCGACCACACGACCGATCCTGACTCCGCGATCGCCGCTCATCACAATGCGCTCGAAATCGCACGCGACCGCACCCACACCCGGAACCTGACCGGCGGAGAGCTCGTCGACCTGTTCGCCCGCGCCGGGCTCGAGAATATCACTCTGGTCGAAGAGCCGTTTGTACTCGACTTCGACGAATGGTTCGACCGCGGGACACCGTGCGATACCAAGGAATCCGTGCGCGGCAAGCTGCTCGCCGGGCCAATCATCCGGAGCTTCCGGCCGTCGCGGCAAGAACGTGGTTCGATCCGGATCGACTGCATCCGCACGATCGTGCGGGCAGTGAAGCCTTGAGACCCCACGGTCCGCGAAGCAACTCACGCCTCGAATTCGTGTGCTAACGCACCAATCGCGGCGCACCTCGCAGCGCAAGTTCCCCTCCGGGCTGCGTGAACTGGATCGCGATCCGCGACAACGGCTCGGTCGACAGGTGAATCAGCCGGTCGAGGTCAATGACCGCCTGTCCGGCTCCGGGGGAAGACTTTAGCCATCGGACGCACTGCCCGGGACGCCATTTCTGATTCTGGTCACACCAGTAAATGTGAATATCCTGGTTAGATTTCAGGCCCGGCATGACCAGGTACCGCGCCCCCGGCGCCGGCTCGAACTCAAAATTGATCGCTCCCGCACCGCCTAGATTGCGATAGAGTCCCGGCCCGATTTCGCTCGCCCCTCGGAGCTCATATCGCCGTGCGATTGCCAAAGTGGTGGCATTCGACTGGACCCGGCATTGGCTGAATGATGCACACATGTCTGACCCGAGTGCCGTTCGCTCGCTCGCTGTCAATCGAGCCTTCAGACGAGCACGCGCCTCCGAATCAGCGATCGGACGGGTGACCTCTTCCGGAGCGAGTGCCCCGAGCTTCACGAGCGGGAACGCCTCGGGCCGATCACCCAGGATCGACTGGTTCCAGGGACGCATCACCGGATCAATGATCCTGACGAGCTGAGTGCGCGGGATGCCCTCCTCACGCGCGAGCTGTCCCAGTCGATGAACCGCCGCGAGCGTCGATCTCTGGTCGGGCTGCACCAGGTAGAAATCCCAGAAACTGGCCTCCTTGAACTGCACTCCCAGCATTGCAAGGCCCACGATCGCGCCCAGGAGCGCCGGCCGGCCCGGCCGAGCATCACCGCGCACCGCGAGAGGAAAGCCGGCGATCGTCGCCGAGACGATCGCCGCCAAGCCCATGAGCGGCAGAATGTGGTATCTTGCCGCGAATTGATACAATAGCTGGAGCTCGCTCCACATACCCAGGCGCAGGGTGCACACTCTCGGCACATAGGCGAGCAAATATCCACAATAGATCATGAATGCACCGATCACGACAAGCTTTCCGTTGCCGTGAGCGCGCCGGCTGATCGCCAGCCAGGCGGTCATTGCAAGTGCAACGGCCCCGGTGCCCCAGGCGAACAGGCCGGAGACGGGGCCGGCCAGCCACGAAGCCGGAACCCCCCCGGTCGAAGGCCAGAGCAACCGCCCGGGAACGGTGAGCGCGTAACAGAGGCCAGCCATCGGCTCGAACACCGAGGCGTATTTTAATCGCATTGAGCTTACGCTCGGAGCTCCCCAGTTACAGAATTCGGCGTATGCGAGCACGCCGGCGGCGGCAGCCAGGATGGCCAGGAGCTTCTGCCGGCGCGACACCCCGCCCTGCAAGAGCGCCCGTAGCATCGCCAGAGGTGCGCCCAGAAACCCGAGCGAAGTCCCCGCCGGCGCGATCGCCGCGCCGAGCGCGACCAGCGCCAGCGAACCGCGCCGCCGCCCCAGCCCCGCCGCGCCCAGCATCGCGATCAAGATCCCGCACACCGCCCATGAAAAACTACTGGCCGAGTACCACCATGCCGTCTCGCGAACAAGCGGCGATTGAGCCACGAGAGCGACGGCAATGAAAGTCGCCGTGCGCGAGCCGGTCTCGCGGAACAGCCAGAGGCCCAGCAGCGAGAGCACCAACCCCCACACCGCGACGGACGCCAAGCAGTATGCCAGCGGCGCGAGGCGGATGTCATGACCGATCGCTTGCCAGATCACCCAGGAGCCGAACTGAAACAGCGGCGTGACGTGCTCGGCGAATGGCAGAAAGATCACGTCGCGAAAGGGCCGCTCGATCAGGGCCACGAGCCTCGTCACGTCGTCCCCCACAATCGTGGGATGACGAAGCCTGCGAAAGAGCGGTATCGCCGCGATCGCGACGAAGAGGAGCGGAGCCGTATGCTCGAGTAATCGCGTAATCCTCGCATTACGCGCTCCGGGCCGGTCGGTTCCAATCACATTTACGAGGCATCTGGCCAGAATGCTCCACAGGCGCCGACTTGCTTTCAATTCTACCATCGCACGCTCCAGACGAACGTCGGAACCCGACTTGTGATCGCCAACGATTGACCCGTCTCGGCACGCGGTAGGGCGCGATTTGAACGGCGCCTCGTGACGCTTCAGGCGGCTCAATCAACACGCCTTCGCCGAAAGCAACACGCGATCCGACCTCGTTCCCGCCGACTTTGACACTTCCTCGAGGACTTGCGCAACAGCATTTAAATATTCGTGCCCGAATTTCACGTCGGGCTCGAGGTACATCCCCTCGGCCCATTCGTTCCACGCGTTGATGAACACCACGCGCTCCTCACGCTCCCTGTGCAGCACGCTCCTGGACAGGAGCTCGAGCTGGCTGGCGAAGATCTCGGGGCCGGAGTCGATCATCACGATCGCGTCAGCGACCCGTCGGGCCGTGTTGTCCCAGCCGGTGAAGCAGCAGGGAAAGTGCGGGAACGGCGGCCGCACCTGCGCCATCCACCCGACCGCTCGTCGATGCGAATAAACCTTGAGGCTCGCGCTGATGATGCCTTGCCGCAGATTCCGCAGGATCTTGGACCGGCGCGGCCCGTCGATGAACGCGTCGGGCCCGAGCGCGCCCAGTTGCGGCTCGTGATGCTCGGTCATGTCGAAGCCGAGCGCGCGCATGTCGGTGCCCGGGCAGTGCGCGTCGATGCCGACCAGGTAAGGCTCGGGCCCGCCGAGCTTGCGGCATTCATCGCGAAAGATCTCCGTGGTCCGCTTCGCGTCCGGCAGCGAGAGCGGCTTGTAAATCACGAGCATCGGTCTGCCGTTTACGTGGATGTAGCGAGGGTCGGCAAATGCGCGCGCCAGCCATCGGGCATGCCCCCGGTCGTCTCCCTCCGAGTACCTTTGCTCGATCAAGATCTCGCGCTCGTCGCCTAGCCAGCTCCGCGACCACGACTCGTTCGCCCAGGCCAGGCAAAACGGGAAGTCGGGCTCGCCCGAGGCAAGAATCTCGTCAACCGGTCTTTCGAGCAGTCGAGTTCCGTGGAACCAGTAGTGCCAGTAACAGAACCCCTCGATTCCGTACTGGCTCGCGAGTTCAGCCTGCGCTTGACGCGTCTCCGGCACCCTCAGGTCGTAGTAACCCAGGTCTGCCGGCAGACGGGGCTGATAGTGGCCCTGGAATAGAGGCTTTGCCCTGGCGACGTTCGTCCACTCGGTGAACCCCGTACCCCACCATCGATCGTTTTCCGGCACGGGGTGGAACTGCGGGAGATGAAAGGCAATCAGCCGCACGGCCGGCTGATCGATGGGTGTGAGCATCACTGTAGGACGAGTCCGCGCTAGCGACCGTTGTTCAGACATGGTCCCCGCCGCTTCTCTTGACCTTCTGTCCTCGGCCGCCATTTTTCGGTCGAGCGCGACGACGAGGCGCGCCACGCGACTCCCATCACCGCTGTTTGGGCTTGCGATTCATGCGGCGATGCACGGAAATCGCGGCCGCCAAGCCCGCAAAGATGAGTAGTGAGCTCGGCTCCGGCACGGGCGGCGGCGACTGGCTCGAGGATTCCTGAACATCCTGTTCCCCTTGCCGGTACAATCTCAGCAGGCATGATGGCATCCCAGTGGCATTTCTTAGCTGTTTCGGGCCAAAGCGACAAGCTCAGTTCGGAATCGTGGATACCGGGGGAGCCAGCCGCCCACAACCGATCCTTGGACCGAATTGTCTTTGCCGGGCCAACCGGGGCTGGACCAAAGTTGAAGGAAACACTAGCATGCGCCGCGCCGGGTCATCGTCTTCGATCGGGTTCCGTGGCTTACTTCACAGAAACCGTCCATCGCCGTTGTCTTGTGGCGTTGAGGGCTCCGACTCCTCGGGAGGGTGGATTGTCCAGCCAGTCGCGCGCCGAGGCGAGCATCGCGCATGACGCCGCGCACCGAGCGAACGCAGGCGAACCAGCCCGATGCCGGGCATCATGTGATTCCCGGGTCGAAAGCCTTGGAAAACTCCGGGTCGCGCTCGACCTGCGCGACCTGCCTCGAGAGCAGGTCGGCACCCGCACGTACGCCGTCAGCCTCGCCCGCGAGCTGGTCAAGCTGCCCGAGCTCGAGCTCACGCTCCTGGTTCAAAACCCGGCCCAGGCCCGGGGATTGCGCGGACGCATCGTCCCTGCCGCGGCATGGGCCGACGACGTCGACTTGATCCACAAGCCCGCGCAGGTGCTCGATCCCGGAGAGCTCCGCCTGCTCTTCGAGTCAAATGCTCACCTGGTGATCACCTATCAAGACTTGATCGCATTCCGCATTCCTCTGGTGTTTGCTTCGGAGTCGAGGTTTGACACCTATCGCGCAACCAGCCGGCTCGTGCTGCCGGCCGTGCAGCGGGTCATCGCGATATCGCACAGTGTACGAGACGAGATCGCCGCCGAATTTGGCATCCCGCACTCGGAAATCCCAGTCGTCATGCACGGAGCAGAGCATGGAAACGCGGCCGATGCCAGGGCGATCCGACCGATCCGCCGCATGCCGGAGCGATACTTTTTCAGCGTGTCGAGCGACTATCCTCACAAGAACCTGGCTACGCTGCTCGACGCGTATGCGCGTCTGAGAGCGCGATGGAACCGCGGTGAGCCTCCAGGCCTGGTTCTCGCCGGTTATTCCTCTGGCGCGCGTAACGCCCTGTATCCCGATCTTGAGCACGCGGCTGCCCCCAGCGGCGTGGTCTTTCTCGGTCCCGTCCCGCAGCAGCATCTCGTTCGTCTCTACGCACATGCCGAGGCGCTCGTGTTCGCCTCCCTCTACGAAGGGTTCGGCTTGCCGCCGCTCGAAGCGATGGCCCTCGGCACGCCCGTGATCGCACTGCCGGCATCGGCCATGCCGGAGGTCTGCGGCGACGGCGCGCTCTTCGCCGACAGCCTGTCGCCCGATTCGCTTTGCCGCGCCATGCAATCCGTCGCCGCCGACAGAGCGCTGCGTGAAAATCTGCGCAAACGGGGATACCACCGTGTCCGCGATTTCAGTTGGGAAAAAACCGCACGCGCGACTTTCGAGGCATATCGTTCAGCCATCTTGCACCCATCCGTTCGCTCATTGTGTCTGCGGCGCTCATTGCGTGAGGCAATCGTCGATTGGTCCAATAGGAACTCGCGGCAATGCACGAATGCAACTGATCCGCCGGGTGTTCGCGAGTCGTGGCACGGCCTGAAAACGGCATTGCACGCGCGATTCCGACGCAAAATCACGCGGTTCCGCGGTTCTCGCCGCCGATAAGATTTCACGATAAGCGCGCGCTCGCGCAGGGAATTGCAAGTCAGCTTGTGTGCGTCCGCCCATCTCATATAATGCTTCGCTACCCTACCCGGTCCGGGCTCTCGAGCTCATTCTCCCGTCCAAGGAAGGACAGCGATGCCGGCCAAAACCCTTCGCCGGATTGTCGGTCGCGTGCTACGGAGCCGATGGGCGCCTTGCTCGCTCCGCCGCGCTTTGCGGCCGTCTCACGCAGCGCAAGCGGCGGCTCCGGCTCCCCCAGTGCCTTTGCCTCCGGAATCGCCCGAGCTTGAGGCTCTCGCCACCCACGATCTTTGGTTTTACGAGCACTTCATCAAGGTGCCACGAATCGTTGCCACGCAACTGGCCGAGCTGCTGCCGCTCAAGGAATCGAAGATCCTCGACTTCGGCTGCGGCGAAGGTCTCATGGCCAAGGGCCTGGCGCGGTTCGTCAGGGAAGTCCACGGCGTCGATGTCATGCCCGATTTCGTTGGAGTCGAGGATCGATTCGACAGGATGTTCGGCCCCGGAAATGGGTTCCCGAAAGTCAGCCTGAAACGCGTTCGCGCCGACGAACCCCTGGCCTTTGAAACCGGCACATTCGACGGCGTATTTGCATGGTCCGTCTTCGAGCACGTCGCCGATGTCCCATTCGCTCTCGGCGAGATCCACCGGGTGCTCAGGCCGGGAGGGGCTTTCTTTCTCCAGATAGCGCCGCTTTACTACTCGCCGCATGGTGGCCATCTCCGGCACATTCTCGATGAGCCCTGGGTCCATCTCAAGCTGTCGCAGGAGGAGTTGTTCAAACGACTTCGCACAGGAAGCTTGGACAACGTGCCTGCGGCCCATCGTGACGCGGGCTTCGACGAGCGATCGGTGGATTCCGTTTGCGACATGATCATCGACGGGTTCCATAGCCTCAACCGCATCACCGTCAAGGAGCTGACCGAGCACGTTCAGAAGGCGGGCTTCACGACTCACTCTTTCCTCACGACACAAGACTCTCCCTACGAGATCCCACCCGATCTGCTCGAGCTGTATTCACGCGACGACCTCTTGAACGAACAGGTCGTCATTGTCATGACCCGCTAAGGGGCCGCACCCTCAGCCGGCCGCTCGTAGGGAGGTGGAACCACAAGCGTCGTAAGTCTCGCTGAGGAATCGGTTGACAGCCCCGCGCGGCTCAGATAAAGTCAGCCGCCTTCTTGGAATAGTATTGTAAATGTGTGTATATGCGATCGGCGCCGGAGCAAGAGCTCACGGATGGGAGGCTGTATGAGTTCTGGTCGAATCAACTCGGTTCATCGTCCAGGCTCCGAGTCAATCGATCATTCATTGCCCGAGCTCGGCGCGACAGGCGTGATCAGGATGCCGTGTTTGCGCAGGTGAGCCGCGAGCTCGAACAAGAGCAAGCGATCGTCGTCGGTTTGCATCGCGAGATTGCCGAGCTCGAGGACAGGGGTGTCGTGCTGACCCCACTCAGGAACGAGCTGGAGCACGAGTGCGCCAGGGTCCGCCATTACGAGTCGGCGCTCGCCGAGATCCAATCGTCGAGAAGCTGGCAGTTGGCCCAGTTTCTGAGCAAACTTCGCCGGGCGATCGCACTCTCTCGATTGCGTCACCGCTCGCCGGCAGTTCCGATGAGCGGCGCGTCCGATTTAGCCCCAAGCGGCGAGCCGGCCGGCAGGATCGATTCTCCACGACAGAGAAGCCGTTCCCGGAACCCTGCGCAGTGAAACCAGGGCTCTTCACCCGTCGAACGAGAAGCCGGTCTTCCTTCTGGTCACTCACCGGGGCGGCGGTGGCACAGAGCGACACGTTCGTGAGCTCGCGGCGGCTCTCAAGCACGAGGGAGTGCGCCCGGTACTTGTTCGCGCCGGCGCGACGGGTTCCCTGATCACGGAAGAGCGCGACGATTTCTGGTACGTCCTGTGGTCCCGAGAGTTTCCTGGCGATCGCGAGAGCTTCGACGAGCTGCTGCAACTGCTCAGGCCGGTGCACGCGCACGTTCATCATGTGATGGGGCTGCCGCCTAGCTTCCTCGAATGGCTACCCGAGTCCGGCGTCTCTTATGACTGGACCATCCATGATTATTTCGCGATCTGCCCCCGAGCGCATCTCAATCGGGCGAACGGGAGTTATTGCGGCGAGCCGGATGAGGAGGGCTGCAATCGCTGCCTGGCCCGTCTGGGTGACTACAATGGCAAGCGTGTCGCCGATTCGATCGCGAGCTGGCGAGATCGCTTTTCACGCAGCCTCCAGAACGCTCGCCGGGTGTTCGCGCCCAGCGACGATGTTCGCCGCAGGTTGAGGCGTTATTTCCCAGACTTGCCGATTCTACTCCGGCCCCATTTCGAGAGCCTGCCCGACTTGGCGAGCGTCGCGGCGCCCTTGCGCTCCGGTGACGTGGTTCGCGTCGCGGTGCTCGGCTCGATCGTTCAGATCAAAGGCTCCGAGGCACTTCTCGCTTGCGCTCGCGATGCGCTCGGCCGTCAGCTCCCGCTGGAATTCCACGTCGTGGGATCGACTGACCGCGACCGCGAGTTCGCCCGGCTCGGCAACGTTCACATCACCGGAGCGTATCGCGAGCGCGAAGTGTTCCATCGCCTCAGGAATGAACGCTGTCATCTGGCTTTCTTGCCGTCGCTCTGGCCCGAGACGTTCATGTACACGCTATCAGTCGCCCTGGCCGCAAGGATGTTCGTCGTGTCCTTCGACCTCGGTGCGCAGGCCGAGCGGCTGCGAAACTGGAAGTGGAGTAAAGTCCTGCCTCTCGAATCGCGTGCCGACCAGATCAACGACGCGCTCGTTTCATGCGCTCATTTATTGTCGACGGGCGCGACGCCGCTTGAGCCGGCACCCGCGGCAGCCTACTCCAGGCTCCTGACCTCCTACTACGACTTCACGAAGGCCGAGCTGGCCGGCTTTCTCGGCACTGCGTGCCGGAGCTGCTCGAACACCGACTCGAGACCGCATTTCGATCGCGGACCGGCCATTCCGCTCTACCAGTGAGGTCCGGAACCAGGGCCTCTCGTCGCAGGCGGCTTGCCCGCGGAGCTCGACAGGATTCCCGCAATCGATCCGCATGGCCTACACAGGAGTAAAAATGCACGTATTTACGAGCATCACTGCAAACTACCTGCCCAAGGCCGCCGCGCTGGCTCATTCAGTCAAGCGGCAGCATCCCCAGGCGGTGTTTCATCTCGTCCTGTGCGACCGGATGCCGGACTGCCCGGAAAGCGTCACGGCTCCCTTCGATTCCATCATCAACGTCACCGACCTTCCCATCGAGAATCTGAATTCGTGGATTTTCAAACATCGGCTCGTGGAGCTCTGCACGGCCGTGAAGGGTACCGCTTTCCAGTACATCGCCGACCGGTTCGGTGCCGAGCGCATCTACTACTTTGATCCGGACATCGTGGTGCTGGGGTCCCTCGACGACATGGAGCGCACGCTCGACGGGTGCAGTGTTCTGCTCACACCGCACCAATGTAAACCCGAAACCGATCTGCAGGCGATGATCGATAACGAAGTCTGCTCCTTGAAGCACGGTGTCTATAACCTTGGGTTCCTTGCCGTGCGAATGACCGAAGAGGGGCGCAGCTTCGTCGACTGGTGGGCCGATCGGCTGCGCCGTTTCTGCTACGACGATATCCCTTCGGGCCTGTTCACCGATCAGCGCTGGATCGACCTGGCACCGGCGTTCTTTGACGACATCAAGATCATGCGCGACCCACAGTACAATGTCGCAACCTGGAATCTGACCCACCGTACTGCCACCGGATCCGCGCCCTATGAAATCCTGATCAACGGTCGCCCTCTCGTGTTTTACCACTTTTCGGGCTTCGACAGCGGCGCCCAGAAGATCATGCTCGATCGATACGGGGCGCACAGCCCCGTGCTCTTCGAGTTGCGCGACTGGTACATCGCGCGGTGCGAGGAGCTGGGGCAGTCAACCTTGGGCGGCCTCGAATGCATCTACAATTCGTTCGAGAACGGCCAGCGGATCACGGAGCGCCATCGTCTGACCTATCGCCACCGGGAAGACCTCATTCACGGCTTTCCCGATCCCTACCAGACCAGCGATGCCAACCGATCCTACTACAACTGGTATGAAGGCCACGGCGCCAGCGTGCCGCCGATTTCGTTCCTTCGACTCCTGCGCGAGAAGACTCCTCCGCCGGCTCGTCGCCTTGCCCGCTCTGCTCGCGCAGCTTGGCGACGCTGGTCGAAGCCGGCGTGACGCTCCGCGAGCGATTGGGAAGCTGCCAGAAGCGAAGATCAATCGTCGTCCGCGGGTGACTTCCCGGCGGGTACGCCCGTGCTGTCGTAGAAGGCGACGGAGCCGCGGGCAAAGTAATGGCTCACCATCGACTTGCGAGTCAACTCGTCATTCTTGCGGGGTGAGCCGCCGTGCGCCAGGTTTTCGTGCCAGATCAGTGCCGAGCCCGCCTTCGGGGTATAGTACACCGGCTCGAGCCCGGCCTGGTTGATCTGCTCCATAACCTTCGGTGAATACCGGGCTGCAAATTCCGCCCAGCTCGAGCCCGGACGAACTTTCTCGGTGCCGACCGTGCGAGTGTAGAGTCGAGGCAGGCGGTGACTCCCGGGATAGACGATGAGCGGACCGGCGTCGGGGTGGATGTCCTCGAGCGACACCCAAACCCCGCACATGAGGCCCTGGGGAAAGGGCGTCAAATGGATCAGGTCGTGGTGAATTCCCTGCTGGCTGCCGTGGATGAAGTTGAGCGTCTGACAGGGGACGGCCTGGTCGTCGAAGATGGCGGTGAGCAGTTTCAGGATTTCGGGGTGAGTCCAGAGATCGCGCGTCGCCTTGCTGTGCTCGTACAAGTGCTCGAATCGTTGCCCCTTGAACTCGAGCCGATAGAAGCCCGTGGCGAACAGGGCATCCATGTCACTGTTGATTTGCTGGCAAACCTCCTGCGGTACCAGACCTTCGAGGACGATGTAGCCCTCGCGCAGAAAATGATGTAAGTGGGGTTCGTACATCGCCGGCAGGCCGTGCCGGCGCATGACGTCGGCGACATGGCGCTCGGCGTCTGGTCGCTCGAACCATGCCACCTCGCCGGCTTTGGCGAACGGAAAATCCGACGAGTCGATCGGGTCAACCAGGATTCGTTTGTGGCCAGCGGCACTCTTGATGAGGCGAGTCGTGGTCTCGGCAAGCGAGCCGGAGTTGTGCACCCGAAACGTGGCGTCTCTGTTCGCGGCGACCTGTCCGGAACCGGTCTTCACCCGCAAACGAGCCCGGTGGGCGCCGTTGGAAAGCAGGAACGTGTTGATCGCAGCCTGGAAGCCGGTTCGAGCTCCATCGTTCCCGGTCGAGCCGCCCGGGCGGTCTACGCGGTTCGTGAGCTCTACCCATTCTTTCTCATCGTCGACCGCCAGCTCGACCAAACCTTCCTTGAGCACCTCCTCACCCGAACACGCCCAGCCCTCGATCGCCAGCAAGCCCGACTCAACCGGCTTGTTTCCGATGGATGTCACTTCGAGAACCGCGCGGGCGGTCGCTGCCTCGAGCGCCGCAGGGACGATTCTGGACGTTCCCGGCTTCCTCAGCCGATTGATGACTCGCGCCAACCTGCCGCGCGCGTTTCTGATCCGAATCGCTATCCGATTCGCCGTGAGATTGGTCGCCATCAGAACTCCGTGGGTTGAGCGTCCTGAAAAGGGTCGATGGGCTTTCCAAATGCAGTGATCTGGTACAGCAGATCGCGTTCCGTGTCCAGATCAAGGCGCGACTTGACGCGTTTGGATTGCCAGATAGGGCGCCTGCTGCTATAAAACCCCGGCTCGACACCGAGCTGGACGGAGCCCGCCGATTCATGGAAGCAAACGAGACGTTTGAGCAGGAATCTCTTCAAGCGCGCTCTCTGCTGCACAATGAAGAGCTCAAGCACGCTCGCAAGGAATTGGATGAGTTACGCAAGAGCAATGTCGCTCTCCGGCGCGAGCTTGAGATTTCCGAAGATCGATTGAGCGAAATTCAGTCCAGCCTGAGCTGGCTGCTGATTTCTCGCTTGAGTCGCTTGCGCACCAGGATCCTCCGTCCTGAAACACTTCTGGGCCGCTGCTGGATGCTGGCTTCACGGTTCTTGAAGACAGCTCGCGCCATCGGCATCGGCGTCACGCTGCGGAGGGCTCACGAGCAATTGCTCCGAAAGCTGCGCAGCAGCCGTGTTGCCCGGTGCGCTGCCGAAATGGGGTTTCTCGCACGAGCCGTTCGCCGAAAAGATACGGCGGTCGACCGGTTTCGCAGGCTGCCGTGGCGATTCCTCGGGCACGAACAGGGCGCCGGAAACCGATCGCCCGACCAGTTCAAGGTGCTTCTGGTCTCCCATTGCGCCTGGCGCACGGGCGCACCGCTCTGCCTGCTTCGGGTTGCGGAGGAACTTTCGAAGACGCCCGGAATCGAGTGCTTTGTCGTGCTGCTCACGGGAGGCGAGCTTGCAGATTCGTTCGCCCGCTTCGCCCCGACCCTGGAAGTCGAATGGCTCGTGGCCCAGGGATTCAAGCGGCATGACGTTCCCCGTTTGATCGCCTCCGCATTTCACGACTTCTCGAGCCGCGGCGTCGCCGTGTGCAACACGCTCGCCGTCGGCCAGTTCCCGGAGGCGTTTGCCGAATTCCACGTCGAGGTACTCTCCTGGATTCACGAGCTGCCGACGTTCATCTCACTGCTGGGCGGAGACCGGTCGATCGAGGTGATCGCGCGCGCGTCCAGGACGATCATGGTGCCGTCGCAGGCGGTGCGGGCCGCGCTGGCCGCTCAATTCCGGATCGATGAGAACCGGATCAAGACGAATTTTAACGGCCAGGATCCTCGCACCCTGGGCCTCGACCGCCGATCACTTCGACTCCAGGTTCGCCGCGAGCTGGAGCTGCCTGATGATGCCAGGATCGTGCTCGGCTGCGGAACTGTGGATCTGAGAAAAGGGCCAGACCTCTTCGTCAACGTGGCACGCAGGGTCTTGCTCGAGGAGGCAGAGGCCGGTGAAGAGCCCGGGACCTGGTTCGTCTGGGTCGGTGAATTCATTGACGAAACCCTGCGGCGCTGGCTGTTGCACGACTGCCGGTCCGGCGGTCTCGACGACCGCATTCGCTTCGTCGGACCTCGCAGGACGGTGACTTCCTACTACATGGCCGCCGACCTGTTCGCACTCACGTCGCGAGAAGACCCCTGTCCGCTGGTCAACATGGAGGCCATGGAAAGCGGTATGGCGGTCGTGGCGTTCTCGGGCGCCGGTGGGGCACCCGAAGTGCTCGGGGATGCCGGTATCTGTGTTCCGTACCTCGATCTGGCCGCGATGGCAAGGGCCATTCGCGACCTGCTCGCCGACGACCCGCTCCGGCTCGAGATGGGCCGCCGCGGCCGCGATCGAATCCGGAGCCGCTTCACGTGGACAAGCTTCCTGCACGAGCTTCTGGGAATCCTCCAGACCGATTACCACTACCGGCCTGCGCAGCGACCCAAGGTCTCGGTGATCGTTCCCAACTATCGCTACGCCCACTATCTCGAGGAACGGATCCAGAGCATCATCGACCAGACCCTGCCGCCTCATGAGATCATCTTTCTGGACAACGCCTCTCCGGATGACAGTGTCGAGGTCGTGCGGCGCCTGGCCCGGAATTCGAGCGTGCCGATCCAGATCGTGGTCAACGAAAAGAACAACGGCAGCACCTTCCTGCAATGGCTCAAGGGCCTTTCGCTGGCCACCGGCGATCTGGTCTGGATCGCCGAATCGGACGACTCGGCCCACCCGTGCTTTCTCGAGCGGCTGGTGCCAGAGTTCTTTGATCCCGACGTCGCGCTGGCGTATTGCCAGTCGGCCTTGATCGGTTCGCGAGGCGAGCGACTCGCCGACGACTTCCTCGCGCACACCGACGATATCTGCACCGTCCACTGGCGCCGCCATTTTTCGGCGATTGCGGCCCAGGAAGTCGAGTTCGCCCTCTCCCAGAAGAACACGATCCCCAACGCAAGCGCGGTCGTCTTTCGCAGGCCCGATCATCTCGACTTCGCCGATGAGCTCAAGAAGCTCAAATTCGCCGGAGACTGGCTGCTCTACGTGATGATCATCCGCGGGGCGCGAGTGAATTACCTGCCGGAAGTCTTGAACCTCTACCGCCGTCACGAGGCGACCGTCACCCACCGGAGCATTCGCGACGATTCGCAGGCACAGGAATCGCTCTACGTCAAAGCGAGAGTGCTCGAGACCTACCCGGTCTCGGCACGGGCGGTCTCCGGCAGTCTGGCGAGAAGCATCTTCGAATACAACGAGCTCTCCTGAGCGCCTCGATCTCAAACGCCCTGCACTCTCCGCGAACGCACTTCTGGAAGAACCGGTCGCGCGGCTGCGCTCGGTCGTCGACTCACGGCTCGAGGATCCGAGCGCGATCCGGGTGCTTCTGGTCGTGTCTGACCTGGCAGCGCACGACGAAACCGAACGAGTCATCGAGCTGGCCAATGCCCTGGTGCGCGAGCACGCCGTTTTTCTCTGTAACGCCCGGCCGAACCTGGTCGACGACGCTACGAAGCATCGGTTGAGCCCTCGGCTGATTTTCGTCGAGGGGACGATCGGCCCCAATCCCTGGTCGCTCGCCGATGAGCGGATCGCGGACGAGAAACCGCGTCGTCGTGCGCGCTGCGCGACTGTGCTCGGCGAGCTCGCTCACTTGTTGCGAATCGACGTGGTGCATTCCCACCTGGCCGCGGCCGACCGCCTGGTGCTCGCCTCGCGCACCGAGCCGCTCATCCCCTGTGTATTCCATGCCAGGAGCGTGCTTCATTCCTTCAACGACTCGGCGCCGGACCCGGATGCGCGACGGGTGGGTTCTTTGATCCTGAACGAGGCCCGCGGCTTCTTCTACGAAGACGCCGCCGAGCTCGATCGTCTCGAGAAGCTCGCGCCGGAGGCCCTGGCTGGCAAGCCTCGCTGGATTCTGGACCGAGGCCGGCCCGCCGGCGAGCTCGCAGCCTGCTGCGGCGAGGCCTACCTCGAAGTCCGCAACGTGATCGCCTTCGCTCTCGCCCATCCCGGCGAATCAACAAAAGCCTCGGCGTCCTCCGCCCTGCGGAAGCCCGCCTGAGCCGGCTTGATGCGGGCTCTTTATTTTTTGCAATAGATCCCGAACAGCTCGGTAGGCCGTAGCTTGCCCGCGGCGATCAGCTCCATCTCCTCGTCGAAGAGCGATTCGAGCAGGGTGCGATTCCCGACGATGTCCGGGTCAAGGCGCGGGCCGAGCGTTCCGTTCGTGCAGATCAGCCGCATGTAGGCGTCGAAGTAAAACACCTTCTCCGCCTGAAACGAGCGGTCGAGCAAGGGCGCGATCTCTTCCTGGCGAATGCCTTCCATTCCCGTTTGAATCACGGGTTCGACATACGGCGAAATGATGGTGTAAGGGTCGAAGAATAATCGCTTGAGCGGCCGCCGGCGCCCGGCTCTCAGGCCAAAGCGTGACGCCAGCCGCTTGACCACCCGCGCGGCGTATTCGACGTTCTCACGCCAGAACTCGACCTGGGTCTTGCCGATGATGTCGAAGACGATCAGCTTCCCGTCGTCCTTCAGCCCGCGGTGCACCTGGGAGAGCAAATGCTCGAGGTTCAAAATATGATGGATCGACGCCACAGCGTAGATCACGTCGAAGTATCCCGGCGCAATCTCGACGCGATTGAGGTCGAGCGGTTCAAAGAAGATCGGCAGCCCCTCGTCCGCCGCGCGGCGCGAGGCCGAGTCGTAGACGCGGGGATTCAAGTCCACGGCGATCAACTCACCAAGATCCGGGGCCTTGCGGGCGATCTCCAGGTCGTGGCCGCCGTACCCGCAGCCCAGGCTCAGCACGCGGGCCGCTTTTCGCCCGTCAAGTGCCGCCCAGACGGCGTCATAGAATGAAAGCCCGAAGTGCTTTGAGTACAGATGCGCAAAATAGAAGCTCCAGCATCGGTGGGCGTGGATGCCGCCTTCGGTCAGCCCTTCGGTGACGGCAATTTCATTGAAGTGTTCAAGCTCTTCGGTCACGAGCCGGTTGTAGTCGTCGGTGTTCGCCTGGTCCAGAAGCACGTTTCGGGCGGTCCCGATTGGCGCGAGCGCAGTTTGCATGAATCCGTTCCAAAGAATGTGCCCACGGGCTCTGCAACACGATAAAAGGCATCGCGCCACTATCACCTCAATCGGCCGACGTGGGAATGCGGGTTCGAAAAAGTTGTCCGAGGGCGGTGGATGTCATCGACCAATGCCGTGTGCATGATCGTCAGCAACCGCCAGGATGGAGTGATCGAGGGTAAACTGCGGACGTTAGGCAAATCGCCGGCGGACGCGCATCATCGGGCTCCGTAATCTTCGACCGTGATCGGGTAGCCCCGCGGACAACCCAGACGCCCCGCACGCACGAGTTCCTCATGAGCCGAAGGATCGACGTAGACCTCGTTCCAGTAACGAAGGGCAATCCCCTGAGTCACGACCGGCAAATCGACGGCCGGTTCCCCGAGGACGTAATGCCTTAGCGCGGCCTCCACGTCATTGAACCCCAGTCGGGCCCGCACGGGCGTCGTGCCGGAGAATCGCACGTTGATTTCGAAACAGACGGGGCGCCCGTGTGCAACCCGCATCTGCACATTGCACGGCCCCATCGGGTTCAACGCCCCGGCAATCCGCTCGGCCTCATGCCGGACCTCGGGGAACGCCCCCGCCACGGCGCGGTAGGTCGTTCCCTCGAGCAGATCGCGCCTCATCGTGATCGTGCCGCGCACCCGGCCGTCGCGGTCCGTGAAGCAGCCGGCGGTGTACTCACTGCCGGCATCGCCGAGGAGTTCCTGAACGACATACTCGGGACGGCCGGCGACCAGAGCAAGAGCAGCGCGATCGCGGATTTCCATGACCCCTTGGGCGGATTTGCCCGCCCGCGGCTTGGCGAAGAGCGGGAAGCCGCAAGCCGCCACGAGTTTTTCCAGGCCGTCGCGATCCCCGGCATCGCAGCAGCGCGGGGCATGGAACCCCTGGGCTTTGAGCCAGCGGCAGGTTCTCGAGCTTATCGTCGCCAATGGCAAGGACATCCGGGGGAGCAACCACGCAAACGGCCCCGGACTCAGCCCGTATGCGGGCCTGTTGGCGCGCCAGGACCGCAAGCACCGGCTCGACGCCCGACAGAACAGCGCGAACGCCCTCGGCGCGACAGGTTGCGACCAGCCAGTCAACGAAAGCAGGGTCATTCGCCAGGGGCGAGACGTACGCGCGGTCAACCGTGTAGAGCCCCAGCGAGAGCGGGCTGATGCACGCCCCCACTACCCGCACCGGCAGCTTGCAAAGGGCCAGCGCCTTCAAGATCCCCTGGCTGACATTGCCTCCGACTCCGAGGACCAGAACGCCGAGCGGTTCCAAGATTGATCGCCTCCGTGAGAATTCGGTTCCGACCGGGTTCCATGGCCCGCGAATCTGACGGGAGGACCGGCGCGGCGTCGTCCGGGTTCCTGTCTCCCCGCCGGGCGCGTGGTTCAAGCTATCGTCGCCGCTTCGAGAAGAAAAGAGGGCCTGGTCCTGGGGCTGTGTGGATTTAGCCGCGGCTTACGTTAATCTTGAGGCATGGCCAGGAAACGAGCAAAAAACCAGAACGTGCCGATGGTGCGTGTGCCGCTGCGTGATGTGCGCTCCCCGGCGAAGCTGATCAAGGATCTCCGCCACCTGATACGCTCCGCGCGTTTTGGGGTGTTCCAGGCTGTCAACTCGGCGCTGGTGATGCACTATTGGCAGGTGGGGCAGCGCATCCGAGGCGATATCCTCGATTCCCGGCGCGCCGCGTACGGCGAGCAGATTGTCTCGACGCTGTCGAGACAATTGAGTGTGGAATTCGGCAGCGGCTACTCGCGACCGAATCTGTTCCGCATGATCAAATTCGCCGAATCCTTCCCGGACGGAGAAATTGTCTCGACACTGTCGAGACAATTGAGCTGGAGCCACTTCATCGAGATCTTGCAACTCAAGGATTTGCTCCAGCGAGAGTTCTACGCCGAAATGTGCCGGATTGAACGGTGGGGCGTCAGGGCGCTTCGAGCGAAAATCGGCGGGATGCTCTTCGAGCGAACCGCTCTGTCGAGGAAGCCCGAAGAACTGATCAAGCAAGAATTGACGAAGCTCCGGGGCGGAGAAACGCTTACGCCCGACCTCGTGTTCCGCGATCCTTATTTCCTGGAGTTCTTGGGCCTCAAAGATACGTACGATGAGAAAGACCTCGAAGCGGCGATCTTGCGGGAGATGGAGCGGTTCATCCTGGAGTTGGGCGCGGGTTTCAGCTTCATCACGAGACAAAAGCGAATCGTGATCGACGGCGAAGACTTCTATCTCGATCTACTCTTCTACCACCGAAAACTCCGGCGATTGGTTGCAGTCGAACTCAAATTGGAGCGCTTCAAGGCCGGCGACAAGGGGCAGATGGAATTGTACCTCCGCTGGTTGGAAAAGCACGAGATGGAACGTGGCGAGGGTGCTCCAATCGGGCTGATTCTGTGCGCCGACAAGGGAGATGAGCGAGTTGAACTGCTCCAACTCGACAAAAGCGGCATCCGGGTGGCGTCCTACCTGACGGACCTTCCGCCGAAACGGCTGCTTCAGAAAAAGCTGCACCAAACGATGATCGCGGCCAGGGCACGGCTCGAAACGGAACAGTCAAGCGAGACCGGTTCGGGATCGCGCTCGCGGACGTGACGGATTGGTTTCAGAACTGCCTCAGAAAGACCCACCCGAAGTAAATCTTCTCGACGCAGCCGCCGGCATCTTTACTCGGCGAAAGTGCTTCTTCCCGACGTTGCACCTCGAGCAATCGAGCGGCCCGACCCATCCAATTCATCTTGACCGTCAGTGCGCGATGGGAGTATACCCTCTCAGTCGATCGATGCGTCCCGACCGAGCAACGATTCCGAGCTTGGCCCCTCTGGAGATGGGAATGCCGCCGGCAAGGACCGCCGATGTCATCGTCGCCGTGGACTGGGTGACGCCGACCACGATCCGCTCCCTGCGACGAGTTCTCGAGCCAGGCGACCCGGTTTTGCGCCGCTTGATCCTGGTCACGGCGCTTGCCCAGGAGCCTGAGCTGGAGAGCCTCGCTCAGAGCAGCCCGGCCGTCCACATTGTGCGGCACTCGCATCATCCCGTTGATACGCAAGCCTGGAACCTCGGCCTGCGCGAGCGCGGAGGGGATTGTCTTCTCCTCGCGCCCGGCACGATGGTCACGCCCGGCTGGCTCACCGAGCTTTCGGCCGTCGCTCACTCCGAAGAGCGCGTTGCCTTCGCGTGGCCGCTGTCGATTCTGAGCGTGCTCGACCGCTCGATCCAAACACACGACAATCGCCACGCCGGAATCGACGAGTGCCTGGCGAGCAAAGCTTTCTCCTGCCTCCCGCGGGCGACGAGCGCACCTGGCGTACACGGGCCGTGCGTTTATCTGCGCGGGCCGATCATCGACGCGATCGGTTTGCTGGATCCCCGGTTCTCGACCCTTCAATCCGCCATCGAAGACTGGGTCATGCGCGCCCAGACGGTCGGCTTTCTCGGCAAGCGATCCAATCACGCGTACGTCGAGCATTTGCCGGCCGGATTGAATGCGGACGACGATGGTGGCTTTCTGCCCGCGCGAGATCGAGCGATCCTCGAGGAACGACATCCGTACCGCGCGCATCAACTCGCCGGCTTCGAGCATAGCCTGGACGGGCAACTGCCCCGGCATGCCATCGAATTCCTGCGCACCGGCAAGCTGCGCGTTGCCCTCGACATCCGGCACGTCGCCACTACCAATGAGCCCGCGCGGACGGACGCGATCAAACTGGCACAATCGCTCGCGCAGGCCCCCGAGGTCGATCTGTGGCTGCTGGTCAACGAAAAGGCGCAAGCCGCAGGATTCTGCGCGCCGCACATCACACCGGAATCCTGGCGCGACGATTTCGCGGTCATTCACAAACCGGCGGGGTTCATCACTCGCGAGGAGCTGGCGATCCCCTACGGCTCTGGGGCGCACGTTGTTCTGACCGTTGACGACCGGACTTCCCGGGAAGCGACGGCAACAGCCCGCCTAGGTGCAATTCACGATGCCGAGGGCACCACAGGCTCACTCGCTCTGATGTGCGCTCAAGGTATCCTGGCTCACTCGCAAGACTCTCGCGACCGGATCGCCTCCGAGCTGGGAATCTCGCCGGCGGAAATCGTGCTGGCGCCGCGCGGTGCGATCGCCGATGCCGTGATTCGCGTGTACCGCTCGGTTGTGCTCAATCCCTCGGAACGTTCGCTTCAGGCGAGGCGAATGCTCCGCGACGCGATTCTGAGCTGGTCGCAGCCGGCAGGCGGGCCGGTCCGCGTCGATGCGGCGCACGCGGTACCGGAGGGGCCGGCAGCCGGCGTCCGTCAGGCGTGGTATGCGCTCCATACCGCAGTAGAGCGGCGGCTCGGGCGCGAGCTGAGACGGCTTCGTCCGTCGATCAAAGGCAAACGCATTTGATGAGCGCCGGGCGCCGGCCTGCGCACCCGGTTGACTTTCCAGAAAAGGACGACTCATGAGAAGCCTGACGCGGAAAGCTGTCTCTCGGTGCTCAACACGCTCGGCATGGGCCCGTTCAAGCGCGACCTGGCCGGCCTGCGATCCTTGCTCGAGCGGTCTGCCGGCGGAACGGTCGGTACCGCCGACAAGGTGTCGCAGTTGATCCTCGCCAACCAGTACCGCGAGCTCGCCCGCGGAAAAGCCCCCCTGCCCTCGTTTGAAGACACCGAGTTCCGCGCCTTCAGCCAGAACGGCGAGGATGGCATCCTGCTCTACGTTTTCAGTCTGCTCGGCATGGGCGGGCGCCGCTGCGTCGAGATCTGCGCCGGAGATGGAATCGAGTGCAACACGGCAAATCTGATCGTGAACCACGGCTGGAACGGATTGCTCTTTGACGGCGACATTCGTCTCGTTGAACGAGGGCGTGCCTATTACGCCCGGCTTCCCGATACCAGTCCGCTCCCGCCCAGGTTTGTCCATGCGTGGATCACACGCGAGAACATCAACGATTTGATCAGAATGAATGGCTTTGAAGGGCAGGTCGACCTGCTGTCTCTCGATCTGGACGGCGTGGACTACTGGGTCTGGGAAGCGATCGACGTGATTCGGCCCCGCGTGGTGATCGCCGAAGTGCAGTGCATCTGGGGGCCGGATCGCGCCGTCACGGTCCCGTACTCCGATACGTTCAAGACCCCGCCGATCGACCGCTTTCTGATCTACTCAGGCGCCAGCCTGCCGGCTTTCGTGAAGCTCGGCAAGAAAAAAGGCTATCGGCTGGCCGGTGTGCAGCGGCTCGGGTTCAACGCCGTATTCGTCGCCGACGGGATCGGGGAAGATGTCTTGCCGGGGGTGAGTATCGAGTCGTGCGTGGACCGGCCGTTCGTGACCTGGGCACGCCAAGAGCTGCTGCCCAAGGTGGCACACCTCGAGTGGGTCGAAGTCTAGCTTTTCGACTCCGTAGGGTGGGTGAAACCCACCATCATATGCCGGGTTGTTGGGCGCGGGTCTCCAGACCCCGCGCTCTGCGCGTACGGCGCCGGCGGCGTGTCTTCCATCAGCACCCGCTCGACCAGTTCCTGGATCACCACGTCGGGGTTCTCTCGCTCGACGATCTCTTTGTCGAAGGTGTACTGCCACGTGTAGAGAATGTGGCTGAAATTCTCCGAGAGCAGCGGAATGAGCCAGCCCGCGTATGAGTCGCGGAACATGACGGCCCTCGGCAATCGGGCATCGGGGTGCTCGTACAAGATGTCGGGGCCGCGATCCACCAGCTTGCTCGCCGGCGGCGGTGGCGTGATCTCATGCGCAAGACCCGGCCTCGTCCGTTTCATGTCGACGTAGCGATCCCAGAAGTAGGGTTCCATCCCCAGCAGCGACGGCAGGTCTCGCCCCGGCTCGGAAAAATAGTGGAACTCCTCGAATGCCGAGATCGGAATGGCCTCGAGCTGAGGAAACCAGCGCGAGAGCGCCTTCAGAATGTGGGTGTAGCCGACGTACGAGCCCCGGGTGTTCCAGTGCGTGTCGGTGCGGTAAAACACCTGATTGCGCGTTTTCTCGTCCAGGATCGCCGCGCGCAGATCGATGACATTGAGGCCGGAGTGCGCCCTCAAGTGCGCCATGAGCTGGTCGAGGCGCGACGTCGTTCCGATCCGGTTATACGTGCGCGGCATATACTCGGGATAGACCGTGCTCTTGAGCGGTGTGATGACAAACAGGTAGGGGATGCCGCGGTCCGCGAGCCACGATTGCCGCTGTTCGAGCCGTTTCTGCCAGGCTTCGAGCTGCGCCTCAGTCAGAGGCTCCACGGCTCGGTAGTACGGGACATCCTTGTCGCCGTAGTAGAGCCACCCCTTGGATCCGAAGATCACTTTGGGATGGGGCGAGACGCCAAGCGCCACGACCTTCGTCACATTGAGCCCGTAGATCAGCCGCTTGCGGAATCCAAATTGGTCATTGAAGAACGCTTCGAACCGGGCAGGGAACGCGGCCAGCACCTTCATGTGCGCCTTGAGCCGGGGCCGTGGCGTGAGCGTTCGCTTCTCGTCGAGAACGAATCCCCGGTCGAGCGAGAAAAGCAAGCCCAGGAGCGGCAGGCTGATCGCAACCAGGAAGCCGGCGATAAGGACGATGTCGGCGGGCTTCGCCCTTGGCGCGGGCGCGCGGCTGGCTTGCGGAAGATATCTGACGGCCGGCGTATCAGTTTGCTACGAAGCGATTCTGACCGTGCTCGATCCGCTACTGGATCCGCCCTCAGTCCGCGATCGAGACCTCGCTCGCTCATGGCCGCGCTCCTCCTGGAACTTGACGGTTGCCGACAGGCCGGCCCATGCTAGAAGCTCTTCAATGGGCCCGGTCGCGGCAAGAACAGAGAAGTGTCGTTGCAGGCTGCGGATGCCGTTCTCCGAGATCTTCCGCCAGAGGTCCGGTGACGACCAGAGCCGCACGACGGCATCGGCAAAGTGCTCGGCTCCGTCGGCGATCATGGCGTCGACTTCATGCGTCAGATACATCCCCTCGGCCGCGACGGGGGTGACTACGGTGGGCACGCCCAGCGACATGCTCTGGTTCACCTTGCCTTTGACGCCGGCCCCGAATCGCAGCGGCGCGACCGAGAGGCGGGCCCTGTCGAAATGCGGTTTCACGTCCGGAACGAACCCCAGGATCTGGGTGCTGTCCGAGGCAAGCCGGCTGATTTCCGGCCTGGGATAAGGGCCGATGACCTGAAAACGGGCGCCCGGAATGCGCTCCCGCACGAGCGGGAAGATCTCGTGCGCGAAGAAGAGCACCGCGTCGACGTTGGGCTGATGATCAAACCCGCCGATGAACAGAATATCGCGTCGCTCGTCGTAGCCCGGTGGCGTTCTTGTCTCGACGGGATGGATATTCGAAAGGATACGGACGTCGGCCTCCGGCCCGCATTCGGCCTCGAGCACAGCCTTCTCGATCGCGCTCACGACCAGGGTGAGATCCGCACTCCTGGCCAGCCGAAGCTCCTGTTCCTTGCGGAGAGAGGCAGCCGCCTTGAGGCTTTCGTCCCCTGCGATCTGGGCCTGACGCTCTTCGCGCAAGAAGCAGAGGTCCACGGTGTCGAACACGATTCTGGCCTGGGGCGCGTGTCGTCGCACCGTGTCCATGTGCCGATCGGCCACGTCGGCGCGGGCGATGATCGCCAGGCGGAATTCGTGGCCGTATTTGCTCAGGAATTCCTCGGTTGATCGGTAGCGCGGCGGATAGACGACCTCGATTCCAGCGCGCTCCAGGTCTTCGCGATAAGGCGAAAACACGGCCTGATTGTTGGGAATGAACGTGACCTGATGACCACGGAGCCCGATCGCGCGGATGAGCTCCATCATGCGAACAGACCCACTATCGCGATCGGGAGTTGGAAGCCGGTGGTCGATCACGAGGACCTGGCGCGGCCCGATCCGATCGGCGCCGATCGGGCGGATCGTTGCTGCCGTCGCCTGCGGATGCTCTGGGATTGCCTCGGCTCCGCGCGTCAAGCCTCGCCGGCAGAGAAGCTCGGACAGTGAACGGATCCTCCGATAGCCGAACCGGAGCACTCGCCTCCGCACACTCGATGGCGGGGCGATCGTTGCGAGCAGCGGGCGAACTTGCTCAGCCAGGCTCATCGGCCTTCATCCTGAACGCCGGTTAACCGCTCCGGTTCACTCGCCGGATCCATCCAGCGACGGAACCGCAGATTAAACCTCGTCCACGCGGAGGCGGCAAGTGCAGTCTCGTGCCGTCTGCAGCAACACACGCACGAATTCACAATTGACACTTCCATCGCTTGAGGTTAGAACTCCCGCTCCCAGTGCAGGTTGCGCGGCGGGATGGATCGCCGCTTCTCGTGGTTCCGGTCCCGCACCAAGGACGGCGGGGACAAAGGATGCGAATTCAAAGCGTTCCGAGCCAGATGCGGAATGTGCGGCACTGGCTCCCGCGTTTGTTCACCGCCCTCGAGCGACAGGGAGCGCGTTCGCTCTTGCGCAGAAAGCTGTCGCAAATCGCAGCTCGGCTGGCCGAGCACTCGCGCCTGCGGCACTTCCATACCCGCCCCTGGGTCGCGGACAATCGACCGGTCTTCCTCTTGATCAACCACCGGTGCGGCGGCGGCACCGAACGGCACATCGGCGATCTCGAGTACGCGCTCAAAAACGAAGGCGTGCGGCCGATCGTGGTGCGCCCCAGTCAGGCCGGGCGGATCCTCTGGGAAGAACGCGACGATCGCCGCGAAACGCTCTGGTGCCGCGAGTCGAATGTCGATCGCGAATCGATCGCGGAGATGCTGGGGGCGATCGCGCCCGTGCATGCGCACGTGCACCATGCACTGGGGCTGCCCGAATCTCTCTTCGACGCCCTGGCCGCGCGCGGCGTCTCGTACGACTGGACGATTCACGACTACCACACGATCTGCCCGCGCATCAATTTGATCAGCTCGGGCGGCCGCTATTGCGGCGAGCCCGATGAAGCGGGGTGCAACCGGTGCCTCGCTCAGCTTGGCGACGATTGCGGCCGCCGCGTTACCGAGTCGATCGCCTCGTGGCGTGAGCGTTACGCACGGCGGCTCGCGGGGGCCCGGCGGGTGTTTGTGCCCAGCACGGATGTCGCGAGCCGGCTCGGCCGCTATTTCCCCGGCCTCGAATTGACGCTCCGGCCGCACGAGGAATCACTCACGATCGTCCAAGAGGTCGCGCGACCCCTTCGCGGCGACGAAGCCATTCGAGTGGCCTTGATCGGCACGCTGGTCGCGGTCAAAGGCTCGGAGCGCCTCCTCGCGTGCGCTTCCGACGCCCGCCTGCGCGGGCTGCCGCTCGAGTTTCACCTGATCGGCTCCAGCGACCGTGACGCCGCGCTTCTGCGCCTGGGCAACGTGCACATCACCGGAGGCTACCGCGAGCACGACGTTTTCGATCTCCTTGCCTCCCGGCGCCCCCACCTGGCCTTCCTCCCGTCCGAGTGCCCGGAATCGTACATGTACACTCTTTCGATCGCAATGGCCGCGGGACTGTTCGTCATCTGCTTCGATCTGGGGGCCCAGGCTCTCCGAGTGCGAAACTGGGGCTGGGGCCGGCCGCTCCAGATCGAGCTTTCTCCCGGCCAGATCAACGACGAGCTCCTGGCTGCCGCGCACTGGCTCTCCGGGGCCGGCAGTCCGCCTCCGGCGCCGACACCGGCGTATTATCCGGATACGCTCACATCCTATTACGAATTTGCAGAGGACGACGAGCGCCGCACCCGCGGCGCTTGCGCTCACGAGCTCCACTCGCAACGTCCAAGCCCGCTGGGCGTCTCACGGAGGCGACATGCACATTTTCACTAGCATCACCGCCAACTACCTGCCCAAGGCGGCGGCGCTGGCTATTTCCGTGAAGCGTCTTCACCCCGAGGCGGTCTTTCACGTCGTGCTCTGCGACGAGCTGCCGCCGTGCCCGAGCATCACAACCGGCGCCTTCGACAGCATCATCAACATCAAGGACCTGCCGATCGACAACCTGCCGTCCTGGATTTTCAAGCACCGGCTGGTGGAGCTGTGCACGGCCGTGAAGGGAACCGCGTTCCAGCACATCGCTGACCGTTTCGGTGCCGAGCGCATCTATTACTTCGATCCCGACATCGTGGTGCTGGGCCGGCTCGATGCGCTCGAGCGAAAGCTCGACTCGAGCAGCATCCTGCTCACGCCGCACCTGGCCGAGCCCGAGACTCTTCACCAGGCGATCCTTGACAACGAGCTCTGCGCCCTGCGGCACGGAATCTACAACCTGGGGTTCCTGGCGGTTCGGGTTAGCTCCCAAGGGCGCAGGTTCATCGACTGGTGGGCCGACCGGCTCAGACAGTTCTGCTACGACGATGTCAAGAGCGGCCTCTTCACCGACCAGCGCTGGGTCGACCTGGCGCCAGCGTATTTCGACGACATCGCGATCGTGCGCGAGCCCGAATTTAACGTCGCGACATGGAACCTCACTCATCGGCGGGCCACAGGCACGGCTCCTTACGAGATCCGGATCAATGACCGGCCCCTTGTGTTCTACCACTTCTCGGGCTTTGACTCCGGGGCGCAGCGCGCATGCTCGATCGCTACGGGTCGCAGAGCCCCGTACTGTACGATTTGCGCGACTGGTACATCGCGCGGTGCCGGGAGCTTGGCCAGGAAACGCTGGGTGCCATCGACTGCGTCTTTAACTCATTCCAGAGCGGCCGGCGAATCACGGATGCGCACCGGCTGGTCTATCGGAGCCGCGACGATCTGGCGATCCACTTTCCGGACCCGTTTGCGACGAGCGGTCACTCTTACCAGCGCTGGTTCGAGCTTCACGGCCCGGCCGAGCGGTTGCGGCCACTGGTCAGGATGCTCAAGAAATCAGCTCCTCCCAGGGCACTTTCGCTGGCCCGCTCGGCCCGTTCGGCATGGCGGCGCTGGTCGAAGCCGGCGTGAAGGATACCCTGCCGATGATGAAGACCATCGTGTGCACGATCGGCACTCGACCCGAGGCGATCAAGATGGCCCCGGTCGTGCTGGCTCTGCGTCAGGCTTCGTGGGCTCGCCCCCGAGTCCTTCTGACCGGGCAGCATTGCGAGCTGGTGCAAAGCGTGCTCGCCGGCAACGGTATCGAGCCAGACATTGACCTGGCGGTGATGAAGCTCGCATTGCCGCCGGATCGCCTGGCGGCTCATCTGGTGCGAGAGCTTGCATGCGCTCGCTCGCTCACGAGCGCCCCGACGTGGTGCTCGCCCAGGGCGATACCACCAGCGTGCTGGCCGCGGCCCTTGCCTCATCCCGGCTCGAGATCCCCTTCGCCCACATGGAAGCCGGTCTGCGCAGCGGAGATCTCCTGCGCCCTTTTCCCGAGGAGGCGAACCGTGTCGTGGCGTCGCACCTCGCGTCGATTCACTTCGCTCCGACAGCTCTTGCACGAGAGAACTTGCTCAAGGAAGGAATCAACCCGGCCACGATTCACGTGACCGGCAACACCGTGATCGATGCACTCCTCTCCACCTCGCAGCGCGACCGACCGATCGGTGTGCGGCTCGATCCACGCAAGCGGCTGGTGCTCGTGACGGTGCATCGCCGTGATTCATTCGGCGGTCCGCTCGAGCGGATCTGTGCGGCAATTGGCCTGCTTCACAAGCGGCATCCGGAGGTCGAATTCCTCTGGCCGGTGCACCCCAACCCCGCGGTGAAGACGGTGGTTCCCCGCTTGATGGCCGCTTTTCCGCGCGTGCATCTGTGCGAGCCTATGCAGTACGGCCCGTTCGTCTCGGCGATGAAGATGGCCGCTCTCGTGCTCACGGATTCAGGCGGCGTGCAGGAAGAGGCGCCCGCGCTGGGCAAGCCTGTGCTCGTGCTGCGCAACGAAAGCGAGCGACCGGAAGCGATCGAGCTGGGTGTGGCGCGGCTGGTCGGCCATGACACGGCGGTGATCGTGGAGGAATGCTCACGGCTGCTCTGCGATCCGGCTGCATACCGCTCGATGGCCTGTGGCAAGAGCCCGTACGGTGACGGGCAGGCCGCTCATCGAATTGTCTCGATCCTGGCGAGCGCTTCGCTTAATGAAAGCCATTGCGCTCGGCAGGCGTCGCCTCGCGAGTGGAATGAATCAGCCGCTTGAGGCGCCTCCGGCCACGGAGGACAATCCCCAGGATCGGATGCCCTTCGAACCGCGCCAGGCGGTCGCACAACTGGCTCATCTCGCGCAGTGTCTCTAGCTCGTGGTGCTGCGCCTCGATTAATCGCGACTGAAGGTCGCTAAATTGCGACTGAACGTCGTTTAGTCGTGACTGAACGTCACTACGGGCAATCGCGGCCACTGTCAGTTGGTTGCGGGCCTCGGCTAGCTCCCTCTCGAGATCAGTCACTCGCGCGGAGAGCCGGAAGCTGTCCAGGCGCTCTGCCGAGTCTTTCAGCTTGCTGCTCTTCCACTGATCGAGCCGGAGGCCCTCCAGGTACCGGGCATCCTTTTCCAGACGTGCCCGGCTGGTATCGGCGTCGCAGGCCGCTGCGACGTCACCGCAGATCGCCTCGAACAATTCCTGGGCGTCATGCGCCACCGCTGCCGGCAATTGATGGACGGCCGAGCTGTCAAATTGCTCGAGCACGGCCGCCGCGCTCCAGGGCAACCCAGCTTTCTTGGCAGCCAGTTCCAGTGTTTGTAGATAAGCCGGGTTGCCGAAGCACAACGAAGGAATTCGGTCTTCGCGGATCTCAAGAATCTGCCGCTGACGCCGAAAATGCACGGCGATCACGTCCAGGGAAGACCAGTAGCCCAGCCACCCGCCTCGCCGCGCGACGAGGCTCATGGCGATCTCATGCGGAGAGCGGATCAGCCCGAGCGGAATAACTCGCACATCCGGAAAACTCGCGAGCACCTGCTCCCAGAAGGGCCAGGTGAGCACCGTGCGCGGGTCCTTGAAACCCGACACTTCTCCCGAGTCGATCAGCGTGCGGATGAGCGAGCGACCTTCGGCCAGGAACTCATCCGGGATGTAGATGTCGGGATCCCAGTGACCTTTCGTCCCGATAAACCGCTCGAGCACCTCTGGCGAATCGGGCAAGTCATCAGGGAATCCAAACGCCAAGCTCTGGACGCGCCGATTCAAGCTGTGGAACGGCACCGCCTCGAAGTGACCATAGGGATTGGTCGGCTCGGCGCCAATCAATTCAAACGGTCCGAGCGACATCCCCAGCCGCTGCAAGACCTGGGTCGTCAGGCTCGAGCCGCAGCGGTGCATCGAAAGCAAAACAACCAGGGTGCGCTCGCGATCCTCCATGCTCATCTGCCCCACCGAGCAAACTTCCTGAAGATTAGGTAGGAGTGAGTGTTCGAAATATTATCGTAATTCGGAACTTAGAGCAGCCAGGAAAACCTGGATTTGACGATTCTTTACGGTTCAGGATGGCTTGAGCGGATGTCGCAGGGACGCCGCGTTTCATCGGGTAGCGACGGCGGCATCAACCCGGGCTCGGCGCGGGTTGAATCCGGCTGTGCCGCGGTTGTCGGCTGTGCCCTCGGTTTGGATGCCGTGATGGAGGGTCCGGAAGGTTATGCGGGTTGACCGAATTGATGCACCGATCTAGGATGTCGCCCCACCCGGCGTGATGATGTGGCGCATCCCGGGAGTGGGATTGCCGCTGCCGGGTTTCTGAGTCAGGACCGCGACAGACAGAGCAATCGACCGCCGACTGCCTGACAGAAGGGCCGCTCAAGCCGGCCGGCTCCAGAGAATGCGGGGTGAGCGTCATGTCCGCTCATGATCGGACCGCCGAGCACACGCGAGGCGAAGATCGCGGCGCTTCACGGTCGATCCCGTTCAACAAGCCGTTCATTGTCGGTAGAGAGCTTGAATACATTGCCGAGGCCGTGACCAAGGGGAATATCGGCGGCGACGGATATTTCACGAAGGCGTGCGCCCAACTGCTCGAGCGACAATTCGGGATTCCTCATGTCTTGTTGACTCCGTCATGTACCGCGGCGCTCGAAACCGCCGCGATCCTCGCGGGCCTGGGGCCGGGGGATGAAGCGATCCTGCCGTCGTTCACCTTTGTCTCGACCGCCAATGCCGTCGCGCGCCTGGGGGCCCGCCCCGTCTTCGTCGACATCCGCCGCGAATCACTTAATATCGACGAAACGAAGATCGAATCGGCGATCACCCCGCGCACCAAGGCCATCCTGCCCGTGCACTACGCCGGAATCGGATGCCGGATGGATCGCATCATGGAGATTGCACGCGACCGTGGACTCAAGGTCATCGAGGACGCCGCTCAAGGAGTCAATGCTTTTCAAAACGGCCGTGCACTGGGATCGATCGGCGACCTGGGCGCCTTCAGCTTCCACGAAACGAAGAACTTCATCTGCGGCGAGGGCGGCGCGCTTTGTGTCAACGATCCCGGCTTGCTCGAACGAGCGGAGATCCTCCGCGACAAGGGCACCAATCGCAAGCAGTTCTATCGCGGCCAGGTCGACAAGTACACCTGGGTCGATATCGGCTCGAGCTACGTCCCCAGTGAGATCTGCTCGGCGTTCCTGTATGCACAACTGGAGATGATGGACGAAATCACCGAGGTGCGGCGGCGGCGATTCGAGTTCTATCGAGAGCAGCTTGCTCCGCTGGAAGCGCAAGGGCTGTTGCGTCTGCCGTATGTGCCGGCGGACTGCCACAGCAATCACCATCTCTTTTACATCATCGTCGCCTGCCAGGCAGTGCGCGATGCCTTGATCGAGCATCTCCTCTCCGAGGAGATCCTGGCCGTGTTTCATTATGTGCCCCTGCATTCCTCGCCGATGGGTCGGCGTTATGGCTACCGCGAGGGCGATCTCCCCGTGACCGAAGACTTGAGCCGTCGCCTGCTGCGACTGCCGCTCTTTCATGCGATCACGGAGGAAGAGCAGACTCGAGTTGTCAAAGAGATCCGCCATTACCTTCAGAAGCATACGAAGGGCGCCCACATTCTCGCGGCCTAGGCGGATCCTCGAGAGCGCGAGATCCAGGGCGGGCTCGAGCGGATCTCGTGACGGAGTCGTCGATGTCCAGAGCTTTAGTCTCGGTGGTTGTGCCGGTCTATCGATCTGAAGCGTCGCTGCCTGCGCTCGTGGAGCGTCTATCGCGCACGCTCGAAGCGACTGGTCTGCCTTACGAGCTGGTGTTCGTCGAAGACGGCGGCGGAGACGGATCCTTCCGGTTGCTCCTCGACCTCCAGGCGGCCAACCCGGATCGAGTCGTCGTGATCCAGCTCATGCGCAACTACGGGCAGCACAACGCCCTCATGTGCGGGTTTCGCCACGCCGGAGGCGAATTTATCATCACGCTCGACGACGACCTGCAGAACCCGCCCGAGGAGATTCCCAAGCTCATCGAGAAGATCCGCACCGGCAGGTTTGATCTGGTCTACGGCGTCTACTCGTCCAAACGCCACAGCGCCTGGAGGAACGCCGGCTCGGCGCTGGTCGGCGCGTTCTACCGATTCACTTTCCAGAACGATGTGACCATCACGTCATTCCGCGCAATTCACCGGCCGCTCTTGCTGAGCATCCTTTCCTACGACTGGAACTTCACTTTCGTCGACGGGCTGCTTGCGTGGAATACGCAGCGCATCGGCCAGGTGCAGGTGGAGCATCACACGCGGGCGGCGGGGCGCTCCGGGTACAACGTCGCCAAGCTGATCATTCTGGCGCTCAACTTGTTCACGAACTTCACCCTGTTGCCGCTGCGAATCGTCTCGTGGTTCGGCCTGGCGCTTTCCGCCAGCGGGTTCTGCGCGGCCTTGTTCTATCTCTTCGAGTTCCTTCGCTCCCGCATCAGCGTGCCGGGGTATGCATCAACAATCATCGCGATCCTGGTGGTTGGCGGCACGCAACTGCTGGCCCTCGGCATGATCGGCGAGTATCTCGGCCGGCTGCATCTCAATGTGAACCGCAAGCCCCAATACACCGTGAGAAGCGTCCGGCAGCGTGGCTCCGGCGACGATCGAGCGCATCGGGACGGACGATGGCCAAGCCGCGACCTCGGCTGACTCGCATCGCCGGGTTACCCGCGCCGACCCGGCTCAATCGCCCGCTGTGCGTGCCAGTCGACCGGCCGCCATACCCACGCGACGTTCGGTCGAGCGTCCCGATTCAAACTACACATCGTGAGCTTGAGATCACGCAGGAATCAGCGGCTCAGTACCATGTTTCCGCCGCTGTTGAGCACGACGCGCGGATAATTCTGGCGAATGAAGTGTTCGACGTATGCGTGAGATCTCCGGCAGTCGCGCACGAGTTCGTCACCGACACCCTCCTGGGTACTGTCCCAGTCGGAAGGGACAATCACCACCGTGGGCATATCGGCTTGGATCGCCGCCAGGTTGTCGGCTTGACACCGCGGCGTGTCCAGGACCCCAGGATAATACGCGTGCAGCCGCCCGCTGATCCGCCGCTGCGCAAAGGAGTAGAACTGCGGGTTCAGTGGGAAAACCAGGATCGAGTCGGAAGTGCTGGTCTGCCGTGCAACAAAGGCCGCCGCGGCCGCTCGCGGGTCAGTCGCGGCGTCGCTCAGGGGGCTCGCCAGGCGAGCGTACCGCTCGTACGGCCAGAATGAGAATGGGTCGAGATCAACCTGACCAAACCGCGCGAGCTTCATGCCGAGCAATGCCAGGACGAGCGCGTAACCCACACCGGCCCAGCGTGCGCAGAGCCTGAGCCGCCCGCTCTGCACCAGACCGTCGAGCCCTCGGATCATCCACGATGCCAGCAGCCCAGCACAGACGATCGCCGGCGAGAGCACCTGCAAAAGGTGGCCCGGGTCCATGCGATGCAGGGATTGGTGCTCGCACGCGAGTCCAGCCATGGCGGAAGCGAGCAAGAACCAGGAAAATGCATCGCGCAAGCCTTTCTTGATACGGAGCAAGCAGGCACCCACGACGAAGAGGTACGTTGCCGGGAGCAGCGCGTGCGCCAGCAAGACGCTCCGGATCGGCGGAGGCGGATGCGCGAGTCCTCGCGAAACCGCCAGGGCTGCCGTCACCGTGGTCTCAAGGTATGTAAACGGAGCACCCAAGCCAACGTCCAAGGCCAGGTAGCCGAGCCATGCCAGAGGAAGCACCGAAGCGGACGCGATGAGAATCCCCAGCGCTTTGACCACGCGGCCTGCGGTTCGCCCAGGTTTGCAGGCCTCGAAGAGGCCCAGGAGAACGACAACGACCGCCGTCTCGGTCGTCCCGAAATCGGGCCGGTAGAGCCAGCATGCGCCCAGGATCGATCCGGTCGCGGCGATCCAGCGCCCTCGCTGCTGGGGCCGGGCATTCAAGAAACGATGCCAGACCCAGAGCACGGCCAGTGGAATCAGCCAGACGTACCACTTGTAGAGACGGATCTGAAGTAAGAAGCCAAATCCCGCCGCAACGAGCCCCAGGCGCTTCGACGCGTAGCGCGAAACAAGATGATAGATCAGGAAGAGCGAAAACGCGTGCCCGATCGAACAGATGATTGTCTCACCGATCAACGAGTAACTGGTCAGCCAGAGCCCGAGCGCGCTCGTGTACATCACGAGCGGTCCATAGCCGATGACGACGTCGGTGCCGGGCACTCTGCCGAGTAACACCTGCGTGCCGACGCTGAGCTGAAACCCGTGGTCGGAGCTGGTGAAGTAAAACCCCACGCCGGGTGCTTTGAGCAGAAACAGCGTGAAGAACCCGAGGAAGACCAGGGTTCCCAGGGCGAGCTCCCGGCGCGAAAGCGGCGAGCCGGAGATCGAAGCCAGTTCCGTTGTCGAAGCGGGTTCGGGAAGGGCGGCCAGGCGCCGCAAACGAAACCCCGACCCCTGGCGTCCTTGCCTGAGCTGCATCCCGTTCCTCCGCAGAGCCCCGCTCAACCGTGAAGCAATCTGTCGTTCGTTTGATGCCTTCCTTACCAGGTCACCCCTGGCCGACTGATTCTAACATCATGATGGAATGGTGACTAGCTCTGCCGGGACTGGCTTACTCGATCTCGAGCACCTCGCCGTCGGCACTCACCTCGACTTCACGGACCTTGCCTCGATTGTCCTTGCCGCGAACCTCGTAGGCATCCTTGCCGTTGACCTTCATCTTGTAGACGGTGTCGAACGTGTAGCCCGGGAGAGTCTTCTTGGCAGTCTCCATGACGATTGGCGGCACCTCGTCGATGGGGATGACCGGGTCGCTCTTCGGCGGAGAACCTGCGCAGCCGGCGGTGAAAATCAGCATCAAGACACCGATCTGGACATGGCGCATGATCAATAATCTCCGGAGATCATCTCGCCGCCCGCCCGCGTGGCGAGGGCGCGGAAGGTCAGGTTGGGCATCGACGTCTTGAGGAACGAGACGTGACCGTCGGCAAAAAGGAAGTTCACGCCGCCGGGATGCCGGCTGTAGAACTGGTTGACTTCGCCGTTCGGGTCGCCCGGGCCGAGACTACCGCCGGCGTGTCCCAGGATCATCCCCGGGCCGCTCTCCACTCGCGGATAACCCACTCCGTCGTCATCCACGGGATAAAGCGACGCACCAGTCACCGATCCGACCCACGTCGCTTCGCCGAGCGCATGGCCTCGCTCGCCGACGGCGATCGTCTGCGCCGTTCCGTCGGTGATGTTGGGGATGCCGATATTGCTGTCGCGGAAAAAGATGCCGCCGCCGTCGATTCCCGGGTCGCTCGTCCCGTACATGCCCACGTAGTTCGCCGACGGCACCTGGCAGATGCTCCGGACCGGATTGCCGCTGGCATCGCGCGCCACGGCCAGCCACGACAGCGGAGCATCATCCGACGGACAAAGGCAGACCGAGAGTCGCGGACCGAGGCAGCTCGCGTTCGAAGTATCCTCGATCGCTCGCGTGAAGTTGACCGCATCAAAAAGCGACCGTTGCTCGAATTGCGGCAGAATCATGCCAACCCAGCCCCAGCCCGGGCCGGTGTCGTTTCCACTTGCATCGAAATTCGAGATGTAACCCGGCGGGAAAACCCGAGTCGCGTTCTCGTAGTTGTGGAGTGCCAGCCCAAGCTGCTTGAGGTTATTGATACACTGTGCTCGTCGCGCGCCTTCGCGAGCGCCTTGCACCGCGGGCAGCAAGAGCGCGATCAACACGCTGATGATCGTGACGACCACCAGGAGCTCGATCAACGTGAAACCCGGCATCGCTTTGCTGATTAGACGTCGATTCTGCATTCGCAGCCTTCGAAAACGGCAATCTCGATCTGCAAGGGAAACCAGTATAGTTCTGCGACATGACCGGAGCGTGGCGTCAAGATGACAGGACTGTAATCTTCCCCATGGAGCGGTCGCGCCGATTAGAATGTGACGTGCGGGAACTTGCGCGATCTTGACCCGGAGCTTCGTGGCGATGCGCGTGCTGGTGGTGGAAGACAACCCGGACATGGGGCCGTATCTGAAGCGAGGCTTGATCGAACACGGATTCGCGGTCGACCTCGTTACCGACGGCAACGAAGGCTTTGTGCACGCGGCAACCGGCGTTTATGACTTGCTCATCCTCGATCGCATGCTTCCTGGCCGGGATGGATTGGACCTCCTGCGCAGCTTGCGCAATGGTGACGTACGCACGCCCGCCATCTTCCTGACCGCGAAGAGCGCGGTGGACGACCGGGTCGCTGGGCTCGATTCCGGTGCGGACGACTACCTGATCAAGCCGTTTTCTTTTGCCGAGCTGCTTGCCCGGATCCGGGTCGTGCTGCGCCGAGGACCCGACATCCCTCAGGCGATCTTGCGGGTCGGTGAATTGTCCCTCGATCCCGCGACGCGCGTGGTGGAACGAAGCGGCAAACGCATCGATCTTTCCGCCAAGCAATTCGTTCTGCTCCAGTACCTGATGCGCCACGCAGGGCAAGTCGTGAGCAGGACGATGATCCAGGAACATGTGTGGAATTACGAGTTCGACGGCTTGACGAACGTCGTGGATGTTCACATCAATCGGCTGAGGAACAAGGTCGATCGCGGGTTTGATCGGTCCCTGATCCACACGCTGCGTGGAGTGGGCTATGTCATCCGCGAGACGTAGGCCGCTTGGGCTGCGAACCAGGCTCATGCTGTGGTGGGGCCTGGTTCTGGCCGGGACGATGGCGGCCGGCTTTCTCTGTGTGCATGTTGGGCTGGTTCGCGTGCTGGAATCCCGCAACGACGCCTTTCTCGAGCGCAAGGCGGCCGAGCTGCTCGCGGTCGTCAGGGATGAACGGCCCGGCGGCCGGGAAGAGCTAGATGCCGAGATCGGCCGCGAGGTCATGGCGTACGAGCCCGAGGGGCTGATTGTCGTCCTCCGCGAGCGATCGAGAGTCTCCCACTCGCCGCTCACGAATGCAGCGGAGCTGTTGGCCGCGAGGCCGGCGCCGCCGCGTTCGCCCCGTACGATCGAGCTTGTGGGCGTTTCCAGTAAATTCCGCGTGCTCACGGCTACCTCGGCGAGCGCGGGGCTTTCGCTCGAGCTGGGGATGTCTCTGGCCGAGACCGAAGAGACCATCGCAGCATTCGACCGGCAGATCGCCGGAGGGGCCCTTGCCGTGCTCATCCTTGCCGCCGCGGGGGGCGTCTTGCTGTCGCGGCAAGCATTGCGTCCCATCGCCCAGAGCATCCGCTCGGCCCGGCGACTGGATGCCAAGAATCTCTCCGAGCGCTTGCCGCGAACGGGATCCGGCGACGAGCTCGACGAGCTTGCCGCGACGATCAACGGCTTGCTCGACCGCCTGGCGGCCTTTCATACACAGGCTAGTCGCTTCACCGCGGATGCCTCGCACGAGCTGCGCAGCCCGCTGGGAGCGATGCAAGCGGCGATCGAGCTTGCCTTGCAAAAGCCCCGAGCGCCCGACGAGTATCAGGAAACCCTCTGCACGCTCAGTAGCCAGTGCGAGCGATTGACCGCTCTGGTGAATGGCCTGTTGCTACTGGCACGGTCCGATGCGGGTGAAATTGCCATCACACGAGAATCAGTCGATCTGGCTGTGCTGGTGCGCGACGTGGTGGAGATGTTCGAGCCGGTCGCGGACGACAAGGGAGTTCGTCTCGTTGCCGAGAGCTCGCAGCCCGTGGTGATCGAGGGAGACCCGTCACGGCTCCGGCAACTGGTCACCAACCTCCTTGACAATGCGATCCGCTTCACAGATGCAGGCGGCTCCGTGACCGTGCGAGTGGAGGTGACTGACGCAGCCGCGGTGCTCCGCGTCACGGACACCGGCATCGGGATTCCTCCGGAGCACCTGCCGCACGTGTTCGAGCGGTTCTATCAAGTCGACCCCGCCCGAGCCTCGCTTGGCTGCGGATTGGGTCTCAGCATCTGCAAGTGGATTGCAGGCGCCCACGGCGGTACGATCGAAGCACACGGTGGAAAGGCCGGCGGCACGGAGATGATGGTGACGCTGCCGATCGAGCCTGCCGTCGAATCCCGGCGCCACGTTCTGTCGACGACAGGTCTCGACAGCGTCAACGTGGAATGAGGATCGCGTACGCTTCCGGCCGCACTCCGAGCAGCACCCATGAACCGACCGAATGTGCGTTTTACTCTCGGGCAGATAATGGTCGTGGTTGCCGGGTGCGCGCTGTTCTTCGCGCTCTGTCGCATATTGGATCTGACGGTGAAACTCCTTTTTGCTCTCGTCCCGGGGCAGCTCATTGGGGCTCTCATTCACCGGTGGCGGGATGGAGGAGGAATTCTGGGCGGCATCGCGGGGGGAATCGTGGTGTATTACGGTTGGACGGCGTATATTGCCGCAACCACCAACTACGGCGTGAGCTTGGCGGTTTTGCTCAGCGCAACGTTTGTCGGTGCGGTTTCCGGATTCGTAGTCGGGCTCTTCGTGTGGGGCACGCTGGAACTCGCGGACAAGTTTGCCCCAAACTAAAGTCGCCTTTCGCTCCGCGAAAGTGCGTCCGCTTTTCAGGCGCGAAGTGCGACTTTGGTAGTAGTCGCAGTCCGCGCGATGTAATCCAGTTACGGCACACGGCGTGTGCCTGCTACATTAAGAAAACTCACCGCGCTTCAATCTTCGGAAACAGCGGCGCCGGCTTGCCGCCGCTTATCGGAGCTGTGACATTGAGCAGACCCGGTAGTTGCGGCGCCGCCGCATCCGTATAGCTGACCTGATCCCACGCCCGAATCTCTTCGAAATTGAACGCCCGGTAAAACGTCTCGGCCGTGCGCGGGAGAAAAGGCTTGATCAAGATCGCGGCTACCCGCAGCCACTCGGCGAGGTTCACCAGCACGGCGCGGCAGGCTTCCAGATCGGTCTTCGCCAGCTTGAACGGCTCCGTCTCCTGGATGTATCGGTTGGCCACGTCAATCACGTCGCGCCAGATCCGCTGCAATGACGAGCTGTAGTCGAACGAGCCGATCGCGATTCGGAGCGACGAGACCAGGTCAGCCATATCGACACCACGCCGCCACTGAGTCACATCGACGGCCGCGGCATTCTCGAACCGGCCGTCGAAATACTTGATGCACATCGTCAGGATGCGGCTGTAAAGGTTCCCCAGGTTATTGGCCAGACCGCTGTTGTACGTCTCCGCAAAGCGCTCGAACGAAAACTCGCCGTCGCCGCCGAAGGGGCACTGGCTCATGAAATAGTACCGAAAGCCCTCGACGGAGAACTTGTCGATGAGCTCCATGGGCTCGACGACGTTTCCCAGCGTCTTGCGAAAGCTTCTGCACCTCGCCGGTTTCTTCATTCTTGCGATAGACGAAGCCGTGGCCGAACACGCGCTCAGGCAGCGGCACTCCGGCCGACATTAGCATGGCCGGCCATAAAGCGCAGTGGAACCGAGTGATGTCCTTGCCGATGACGTGCACGCTCGCCGGCCAGATCTTCCTGAATCGCTCTTCGTCGGTCCCGTAGCCGATCGCGGTGATGTAGTTGAGCAAGGCGTCGAACCAGACGTAGATCGTCTGCTCGGGGTCGAACGGCACCTTGATGCCCCAGGAGAACCCTTTGCGGGTGATGGCAATATCCCTGAGCTCGGTCTCGACCAGGTTCACCACCTCGTTGCGCCGGCTTTCGGGCTGAATGAACTCGGGATGGGCCGCATAGTGCGCGAGCAGCTTGTCGCGATAGGCCGAGAGGCGGAAGAAGTAGTTGTTCTCTTCGAGCCAGACGAGCGCAGTGTTCGGGTGATTCGGGCACCTCCCGTTGCCTTCTTCCACTTCCTTCTCGGTCTTGAAGGTCTCGCAGCCGTTGCAGTAGTGGCCTTGATACACGCCTTTGTAGATGTCGCCCGCATCGAAGACGGCCTGGATGAACTTCTGGCAGCCGGTATGGTGCCGCGGCTCGCTCGTCTGGATGAATTCGTCGTACGAGATGTCGAGCGCGCGCCAGACGTCCTGGAACTGCCGCGCCATGTCATCCACGTATTCCTGGGGGCTCACGCCCAGGTCGCGGGCGCGCTGGGGCACCTTGATCGTGTTCTCGTCGTTCCCCATCAAGAAGTGGACGTCGAAGCCCTCCATGCGGCGGAAGCGGGCTTGCACGTCGGCCCCGATCTTCTCGAACGCCGTGCCGATGTGCGGCCGGCTGTTGGGGTAGTCGATCGCCGTCGTGATGAAATATCGCGGTTTGTCTGACATCATCCGTTCCGTGTTGCTCGGCCTGGCCCGAAGCCTCGAATCTCTCCACCAACAACCGGACAAGGGCGTGTGTCGGGCGGTTCACGTGTAAGCTTGCCGCTCGAATTTACCATCGCCCCGCTGTTTCGTCACTCACCGCGGCCGCCTGCGCCACCAGAGGCCCCATCCGGTCATCCCCAGGGCCAGCAGCCAAGGGCCGGGCTCGGGAACGGCTGGCGTCAGTGTCTGGGGCTGTATGATCGGGGTCGTGCTGGTGCTCGTCGATGTCGAGGGCGCGGTCGTCTGACTTCCCAGGCTCGCCGTCGAAATCCGGTTGAGAATCGGCGCAACGTGGGGGTGATATCGGGCGAATCGGGCCGGGTCGAGGCTCTGTTTCCAGAGCAGGAATTCCACCATCGGGTTCGACGCCGCGTCCGTGCTCCCGAGCGCCTGCCAGATCGCCGTGCGAAGGTCAGGAGTCACTTCTGGATGGATAACCTTGGTCCACACGCTCGGCCCCGCCATCAAATAAGCGGCCCAGGAATGACCAAGCTCCGCGTCGAGACGTGCTGTTTCCGAGAGAGGATGCGAGTGCTTGATCGGTGAGGCCGAAGCTGTATGCGAGGCCCCGAGTTGACACGACACGACCAAGAGCGCAATCCCAGCCAGCCGAGTGATCTGGTGCCTTCTTGAAGGCCGAACGTCAGGCTGAAAGCCTGACCTGCGGCGAGCAACTGACGGAGCTCCAGGATTCCGTTGAACCTGGCACGTGAATGCGATCATGCTCCACTCACAGGCTAAAGAAAGGGACGCTACATCCATGCTTGCTATACCGCTCGCGCCCGGTGATATGCCTTGTACTTAGATATCGGCTGGAACGATCGGGAGAGTTGAGCCGGTTGCTCCGGGTTTAGCGAGTTATCGTTTGAGAATGGGCGATTTGGGAAAGACTCGTAGGTGGGGAGGCACAGCCTCTCCGCTGAGGCCCGTCATTGAATGTGGTTCACACGGCCGCTATCCTGGCACTTGATCATGCCTTTACGATGCAAGAAGCCGGGCCTCTGGTAGTCCGAGGAGATCCGGCCGCGTCATTCGTATCACAGCAAGGTTGAGCCACGAGGGGAGCGAGATGCCCATGTCGACCGCAGTTGCAGAGAAGATTCCGACGCAGATGTACATCGAGGGTGCGTGGTGCGACGCGCTTACGGGCAAGACGCTGGCTGTGATCAATCCGGCGGATGAGTCGGTGGTCGCGGAGGTGGCTTATGGATCCGCTGACGAAGCCCGGCGCGCGATCGATGCGGCGAGCCGGGCGTTTCCTGCCTGGCGCGCCTTGTCGGCGTATGACCGCGGTAAGGTCTTGAAGAAAACGGCCGAGTTGATGCGCGACCGCGTCGAGACGATCGGTCGAACACTGACGATGGAGCAGGGCAAGCCGCTGGCCGAGGCCAAGACCGAGGTGCTGCACGCGGCCGATACGTTCGAGTGGTTTGCCGAGGAGGGCAAGCGCACGTATGGGAGGATCATTCCGCCGGCCAACATCGCCAAGCGCTATTACGCGATCAAGCATCCCGTCGGCGTCGTGTGCACGATCACCCCGTGGAATTTCCCGGCCGCGCTGCCCAGCCGGAAGATCGCGGCGGCGATGGCAGCGGGCTGCACGGTCGTGAGCCGGCCGGCGGACCAGACTCCGCTGACCTTGATCCAGATGTTCGCATGCCTTGCCGATGCCGGCGCGCCGCCGGGCGTGGCGAACCTGGTGCTTGGGCCCTCGCGCGCGCTTGCCGACGTCTTCTTCGAGAGCCCGGCCGTGCGCAAGATCAGCTTCACGGGGTCGACCGAGGTCGGCAAGGAACTGATCAAGCGATCGGCCGCGCAGGTCAAGCGGCTGAGCCTCGAACTGGGCGGGCACGCACCGCTGATCGTTTTTCCGGACGCCGACATCGAGCAGGTCGCACAGGCAGCCGTACTGGGCAAGTTCCGCAATAACGGCCAGGTGTGCATCTCGCCGTCGAGGTTCTACCTGCACGAGAAGATCGCCAAGGGCTTCACCGAGGCCGCCGTCGAGCTGACGAAGAAGCTCAACATCGGCAACGGACTGGAGCCGGGCGTGCAGGTCGGCCCGATGTTCGAGGCCAAGGCACTTGAAAAGACCGCGGCGCTCGTGGACGATGCCCGCGGCAAGGGTGCCAAGGTCTTGACCGGCGGTGCCCGCTCGACCCGCTTTTCAAAAGGCTTCTGGTTCGAGCCGACCGTGCTGCGTGAGGTCACGAATGGCATGCAGGTCATGACCGAAGAGCCCTTCGCACCCGTCATGCCGCTCATCGACTTCTCGAAAATCGACGACGTAATTGCCGCCGCCAACAATACGCCGTACGGGCTGGCCGCGTATGTCTTCACCAATGACCTGACGGTCGCCACTCGCATGGCCGAAGGCCTCGAAGCGGGCATCATCGGCATCAACGACCCGGTCCCCGCCACGCCGCAATGCCCCTTCGGCGGCATGAAGGAATCAGGCATGGGCCGCGAGCTGGGCATCGAAGGGCTCGATGCCTACCTGGAAACCAAATGCGTCTCAATCGGGCTCAAGCAGGGCTGATCAATCGCCTCAGTTCAGCACCGGCAAGGCCAGCTTCTGCTGCTTCTGCTTTTCCTTCTCGATGTACGAATCGAGCGGACGAGTCTCTTCGTCAAACCGCTCAACTTCCTCAAGCAGGGCCTGCACCATGTCGGCTTCCTTGACGTGGCGAATCGGCACACCGCGCTTGAAAATGATGCCCTTGCCGGCGCCTGCGGCGATGCCCAGATCGGCCTCCTTGGCTTCGCCGAAGCCGTTGACCAGGCAGCCCAGGATGCTGATGCGCAGCGGGTTCTTCATGTCCTTCATCTTGTCTTCGACTTCGGCCACGATGCGCTCGAGGTCGATGTCAAGCCGCCCGCAGGTGGGGCAAGCGACGACCTCGGGCTTGGTCACCCGCCGGTCGCAGGCGCGCAAGATGTCAAACCCAGCCGCAATCTCGGGCACGGGGTCACCCAGGAGGGAAACGCGAATCGTATCGCCGATACCGCGCAGGAGCACCGCCCCGATGCCGGCCGCGCTCTTGAGCGTGCCATACTCACGGGAGCCGGCCTCGGTGATGCCTACGTGCGTGGGGTAGTCGCTCTGCGCTGCGTACTGCGTGTAGCAAGCGACGGCAGTGGGCACATGGCTGGCCTTCAGGCTGATGATCATGAGCTTGTAGCCGAGCCGCTCGGCCATCTCGATGTACCGCAGCGCGCTCTCGACCATCGCTTCGGGGCAAGGATACCCGTACTTGTCGATCAGGTCTTTCTCAAGGCTCCCCGAATTTACCCCGACACGCATCGGGATGCCTTTATCACGCGCCTTGCGCACGATTTCCATGAATCGCTCTTCGCCGCCGATATTGCCGGGGTTGATCCGGATCTTGTCGACGGCGTGCTTTCCGGAGGGAGTCACCGCGTCCAGGCATTGCAGCGCCATGCGGTAATCATAATGGATATCGGCAATCAAGGGGATGCTGATCTGGTCACGAATCAACTTGACGGCTTCAACGTCTTCCTTCTTGGGCACGGTCACGCGCACGATCTCGCACCCAACCTCTTCGAGCCGGTGAATCTGAGCGAGCGTCTGGGCAACGTCGAAGGTGTTGGTGGTGGTCATCGACTGCACCGAGACGGGATTGTCACCCCCGACAATCTGCCCTCCAAGGCCCACTTCACGGGTCTTGTGGCGCTCGACGGTCGTCGCGTAGGCCATTGATTTGCGTCCTGAAGTCGTGATGCAACAAACAATTGCGCGCGTACAGCTTGCGCCGAACACATGCACCCATCGTAATCGAAGAAGGGCGTGGGGTCAAGGCGACCGGGATCGTGTTGTCGCGTAACAGCGTGCGCGTCGGAGCGCGCCGAAAGACGACACCATCGTCGAGAGCGTTTTTTTTTCGCCTACATTACGACGATTCCGGTGGAGTCAGGCTGATGGCCCGAAAGAAGAAGACGACGACGACGAGGATCAAACGAGCGACCGCCGGCCGGCCCGCCGGCTACGCTGCGTTTCTGGACTCGCTCAAGAATCGCATTCAGCGAGCGCAGACGAAGGCAATCCTCGCGGCCAACCGAGAGGTGATTCAACTTTACTGGGACATCGGGCGCTTGATCTGTGAGCGGCAAGAGCAAGCAGGTTGGGGGCAAAACGTTCTGGAACGCCTCGCGGACGACTTAAGAAAGGCGTTCCCGGGCGTCACCGGTTTCTCCCGGAGCAACGTCTTCCGGATGCGGGCATTTTACCTGGCGTATAGGCTGGCGGAAAAAGTCGCACAAGCTGTGCGACAATTGGAAGACGATCGAAAAGTCGCACAGGCTGTGCGACAAACCAAGGGCTTGCCAAAAGTCGCACAGGCTGTGCGACAATTAGAGAGTGAAAAGCCTCCCGCCGAAGTTGTCGGTCTTCCGTGGGGGCATAATGTGATCTTGATTCAGAAAGTGAAGGACCGAGCCCAGCGGCTTTGGTATGCCGCGAAGACGGTCGAACATGGTTGGAGTCGCGCGGTCCTGGCGGTGCAGATTGAAACTGCCCTGTTCAACAGGCACGGAAAGGCGGTCACGAACTTCGAGGCTCGGCTGCCGCCAGCGCAATCCGACCTGGCCATGCAGTGTTCAAAACGAGCCCCGCGCATTCCGGCCGCCTCAAAGGATCGTCGCATTGACGTGCCAGTCGTCCGGCAGGCGGGGATAGCGGGCCGCTTCCTCGTCCGTGATGGCCGCCTTCGTTCGGATGGTGAAGTGAATCCACCCGTGGCACTGCGGGCATCGGCCGACGAATCCCGTATCGTTCCACCAGGCACGAACGAGCGGATCGTGGATCGCCCGTCCGTGATCCTCGAGTCGGAAGTCAAGGGCTTGCATGGGCTGTGAACAGCCGGGATGAGGGCAAGTGGCTTCCGCGTAGACAATGTGAGGAGCCATTTGGCGATCGAGGCCCCCCTCTCGATACAAGTTGTGCATCGTTGCGCGGTCTTCACCAGACGGAGCAGCGGCTCTCGTGTCGACCTTTGCCATGCTTCGCCCTCCGCTTCAAGACAGCCAGCAACAAGAACGGCCCACTCCACAGACCGCTTCTGTTGCATCCATTATACTCTGTGTAGTCGTGGCTGTCTCATCGAACGCTGACGGATGACCCCGCTCAACCCTCCATGTCACTCCGCGCTCGGCTCAAAACCGGCCTGAAGCCCTTCGTGGTTCCGATCTGGAACGCCGTCCATCACGGCGCGTGGATCGCTTACGATTACCTGGGTGCGGTTGCATCCGGCCGGTTCGGACGGTGTATCGTCTGCGGGCGAAATGCGATCTTCATTTACCGGCGCCGGGTGGTCACGCCCAGACTTGCAGAACTCTGGGGCCTCTCGCCTCGCCTGGCGGAAGCCCTGGCTCGCAAGGAATCTGGCGATTGCGCGCACTGCGGCGCCAAGCTGCGGGGCCGGCGGCTCGCTCAGGTCTTGCTGTCGCTCGACCCGGGCGCGGCCCCCCCTGCCCCGTGTCTGCGCGCTGGGTCCTCTTGCCCGAGACCCGCGAGCTTCGCGTGGCTGAGATTAACAGGATTGACGGTGTGCACTCGTTCGTTCGGACACTGCCGTTTTATGCGGGGTCGGATTTTAGCGGCGAGGCCGATCACCCCAGTGTTGCTCCGGGTGGGGCACGATCAGAGGATCTCACTCGATTGACCTACCGCGAAAATTCGTTCGACCTGATCTTGACCTCGGAGACCCTCGAGCATGTGCCCGACCTGCACGCGGCCCTCCGCGAAATTCACCGCGTGCTGGCGCCGGGAGGGCGACATGTCTTCACGGTGCCTGTCCTTCCGGGCACGAAGCAGACGATTGCTCGCTCGACGGTGAGGCCCGACGGGTCGATCTGCGATCTACTGCCGCGCATCTGTCATCCCGGCGGCGACTGGGGCTATCCCGTCTCCACCGAGTTGGGGACTGACCTGCCGGAGGTGCTCTCACAAGCAGGGTTCCAGACCGAAGTCCACTTCGGTCCGGTCAGCGAGGATGATCTGGCGCAGGTGTACGTCTGCCGGAAGCCGAGCGATTGAGACGACGCTCGTTTTGGCTTCAGCCCGGCCTCTTGCCTCCCACCCCGAGGTCCGAATTCAGACGGACGGCGTCGTCTGCACTCAGCCGATAGATGTTGATCGAGTGGCCGATTATTTTGATTGGCGTCAGCTCGCGAAAATAGCTGAAAGCGCCGGGTTTCGACGCATTCCATGCCGGCAGAAGCGCCACGGGCGCCGGATCATAGAATCGCCAAGGGAGCCCGTAAAGCGAACTGACGCTCACAGCGTAGTACCCGGGCTCGAGCTGTCGCGCCGGGCCGATCAGTTCAGCAGCGAGCTTCGAATCCATTGGCATCCGTTGCGTGCTTCCTGGCCGTACTGGTGCCAGAAACCACGGGAACGACTCTCCGCGCATCGCAAAGATGGACGGGTTGATCTGACCGAAATAGGCCAGACCGATCGGCTCACCGGGAATCTTCTCCTTGCACCATCGCTCTAGCCCGACGAGATCTTGCCCCCAGTCGAGATTGCTGTCGATCAGATGCGGCGGCACTCGATCAGGCCCGCCCGAGGCCCAGTTGAAATAGGCGAGGTAGTGGGGGTGAACGAGCGCTGTCGCCGCAATCACAAGCGCGAGCGAACCGGCCGCGAGCGAGCCCATCATTTGCTTCTTGAGCCCTGCCATCGCGAGTATCCACGGAGCCACCTTTCCTATAAAAATAAACATATAAGGAAAAATTGGAAGCACGTAGCGCAAGCCGATGTTAATATCAGTCAGGAAACTCATCGAGAACAGGACGACGACCGGCACTGTGCACAGCACAAGCTCCTGCGCAACTGACGCGCGCGATCGAATGGTCGCCACGCCGGCGGCAAGAGACAGCAGAATCAAGATCCAGGTCCCCTCCGGGATCTTGAAGACAAGCGTGAGCGGAAAATAATACCACCACCCGGTTCGGCGAATGTCGCCGTTCAAGTAGACGGGGTAGCCTTCGATGCCTTGGACGGGAATCTCCGGTGCGCTCAATAGCCGGGCGACGGCATCGGCCTTTGCCTCGATGTCAGTGGCGCCGGGCTTCGCTCGCTCTCTCGCGCTCTTGTCTGCGAAATCCGCCTCATCCCATTGCCGCGGCACGCCCTCGGTCTCGATCTTCTGTTCGTCGAATCCGAGCACATAGTGCTCGGGTAAGGGGCAGGGAATGCCGGCAAGCCACGTTCCCCGGAATCGGTTGACGCGGAACTGCCAGACCACGTCCAGGAGCGGGTTGGGGCTGTGCGGGCGCTTCATCCCGGGCCTGACCCATGTCGTCAGAGTTCGGGAACCGAATTCAAACCGGCCGAGCGGCTTCCCAACTCCCTCGAATAGATAGCCGGCATCGATCGTCAAGAACGAGATCGTGACGATCACAGCGCCGTGGACCAGGCCACGCCGAGCGCGGGCGAGCCGTTCCGTCCGGGGCCACACCACGATGACCTGGCAGAGCCACAGAATCGGCCAGACAGCGTAGAGCAGCAGCATGCTGAACTTGGTGAGCTCCGCCAATCCCAGCAGAACGCCCGCGGCGACGGCCCGGCGCCAGCTTGGTTTCTGAAGATACAGCCAGAAGACAAACGTCGCCGCGACTCCAAGTGACGTCGACCCCATGTCGGTCGTGATCAATCGCCCGTGCGCAAGGACGTTCGGGCAAAAGACCCAGAGCGCGAGACTCAAGAACCCTCCCCATATGCCGTATAGCCGGCGCGACCATTCAAACACGACCAGCCCCCCCAGCACGGAAAAAAGAGGCATCATGAGCCTTGCAAGCTGAAACAACTCAAAGAACCGCTCGGCGTTGAGGGCTGCGAAAAGGTGGCCAAACGCCGCTTGACTGGGGACTGCCGACTTCCAACTGCCGGATTCATACAGCGGCGCCGTGACCACTCCTGACCAGACGACCGGAAGGGCCGCCACCAATTTCACCAGCGGCGGATTATGGTGGTACAGGCGAAAGGTGCCGCGTTGCCAGTACGTCACTCCGGCGGGCAGGTGCACGACCTCGTCGATCGTCGGGTTTTCCTCGAGCAGGCTCCGGGCGGCCACGGCGTAATGAAGCAAGAGCAGCCCCGCTACTGCCAAGCCAATCCAGACGTGGGATCGAATGCGTGCGCGACCCGGGCTCGTTACGGGTGAGCCGCCGTCACCGGACGCAGCCGGCTTCGGCAAAGCCGCCGGCGCCGTCTGCCGAACCGCGCCCGCGGTCTTCAAGGTCGCCGTCGCCGCCCGCCCCCGTTTCCGACCCAAACGTTCACCCCCTCCGCGCTGCGTCCTCACCCTTCCGAAACGAGCCCGCTGATCGTCTTGAACGACTGGCGGAGATCGAGGTAAAGCCGCCGGTAAACGGCATAGGCTCGGTTGTAAAAAGCCATCGCGCGCGGGTCGACCGCGGTCGAGTCGACGGACCGGATGGTCGCGTCGCATGCTTCCGGCACCGACTTGAACGCGCCGGTTCCAACCTGGGCCAGGAGCGCCACGCCGAAGGCCGGTCCCTCGGTTGAGTTGAGCGTGTGGACGTCGCAGCCGTAAATATCAGCCTGGATTTGCCTCCAGAGAGCGTTCCTGGCGCCGCCGCCGGAGACTCGCACCTGTTCGATGGCAACGCCCATTTCGCGGATCAGCTCGAGGCTGTCTCGCATGGCGAACGTGGCCCCTTCCAGCACGCTGCGGATCATGTGCGCCCGGCCGTGTCGGACGGTCAGGCCGATCCACGCGCCTTTGGCGTCGGGGTCGAAATGGGGAGTTCGCTCGCCGGTCAGATACGGCAGGAAGAAGAGCCCCTCGGCGCCGGGACCGGCGAGCGCGGCCTCGTCGGTCAGGATGAAGTAGGGGTCTTCGCCCTTCTGCTTGGCGACGGCCATTTCGGCCTTACCGAGCTCGTTGCGGAACCATTGCAGGCTGCCGCCGGCCGAGAGCACCACGCCCATCACGTGCCACGCTCCGGGCACGGCATGGCAGCCGCGCTGCAGGCGGCCGAGCGGGTCGAACCCGAGCGAGTCAGCGTGGGCAAAGACCACTCCGGAAGTTCCCATCGTCGCCGAGACCACGCCCTGACGCACGATGCCGTTGCCGACCGCGCCTGCGGGCTGGTCGCCGCCGCCTCCGACCACCGGGACGCCGACGGGAAGTCCAGTGGCTCTTGCGCCCAGCTCGCTCACTTTCCCGGACACCTCGGGGCTTTCGTAGCAAGCGGGCAAGATCGCTTGTTCGATCCCGAGCCTGGAAAGTAGCTCGCCGCTCCAGCGGCGGTTGGCCACGTCGAGCAACAGTGTTCCCGAAGCGTCGCTGACCTCGGTCGCGTACGTGCCCGTGAGCCGAAAACGCACGTAGTCCTTGGGAAGGAGGACCTGCCGCACCCGCTCCCAGTTCTTCGGCTCGTGATTCGCGCACCCACAGAAGCTTGGGTGCAGTGAATCCGGTGAGTGCAGGGTTGGCGACCATGCGGATCAAGGCCTCGCGGCCGCCGGCCTTCGCTTCGATTTCCGAGCATTCCGCCGCGGTGCGCTGATCGTTCCAGAGCAGCGCGGGACGGATGACCGCTCCGGTTCCATCAAGACAAACCGAACCGTGCATCTGGCCGCTCAAGCCGATTCCGGCGATGCTTTTTGCGGGCACTCGGCCGGAGCCCAGGATCCGGCCGATCGTCTTCTTCGTCGCCTCCCACCACAGATCCGGATGCTGCTCGGACCACCCCGGGCGGGGATGATCACACGGATACTCGGCGGAGGCCGACGCCAGGATCGCCCCGGTTTCGTCGATTGCCAGCGTCTTGGTTGCGGAAGTTCCGACGTCGATGCCCAGCGTGATGCTCATCCGTTATTCTCCCAGCGCTCGCCGCCGGAGCCAGCCCGAACCGAGTCGTCCCGGCGACCTCACTCGATCATTCATTGAACTTTTTCCGCACCAGCCTGGCCCCCTCGACCAGGGCTCTGGCCTTGGCAATCGCCACGAACCGCGCGGTCTGCGAGAAGCCGCAATCGGGCGTGATCGAAACCCGGCGCGCGTGGACGTGGCGAAACACCTTCCAGATGCGCTCGGCGATCAGCTCGGGAGGCTCGATCCACGTGTTCTTGACGTCGACCAAGCCCACGGCGACGTCCATCGTTTCGGGCAGCGTCTCGAGCAGCTCGACCTCGGCCATTTCCCGGCTGGCGAACTCGAGTGCGAGCTGATTGACGCGTGCGCTGGCCAGATGCGGCATGAGCGGCGCGTACGAACGATGCCCGACGGCCCGGGCGCGGTAGTTGCCAAAACAGAGATGCATGCTGATGTATGCGCTCACTCCGTCGACGGTCTTGGCCAACGTTTCCAGGAAGAATTCGGGCTCGCCCGGATGGCAGGCGAAGCTGGGTTCGTCGAGCTGGATGAAATCAACCCCCGCGGCCACCAGTGCTTTCAGCTCGGCGTTGACGATCGGCGCAAGCGCCCGGGTGACTGCGTTTCGGCCATCATAGACTGTACCACAATCGATGCAGCCCGAGAGTGTGAATGGCCCGGGGACGGGCATCTTGACCGGGGCCGTGGTGAATTCGCGAAGGCGGCGATACTCCTCGACCGTGCCCAGGCCCTTCGGTGCTCTGAGCGTGCCAATCGCCTTGTAGCGGTCGCGTTGATCGTGGGCGGGGGCACCCCAGCGGCGGGCGCGAGGAACCGGCTCGATGCCGTGGAGGTGCTGGTAAAACCCCAGGTTGAAATCGACCCGCTGCATCTCGCCGTCGGTGATCCGGTCGAGGCCCGCGCGAAGCTGGTCGTCGATGGCCAGACGTACGGCGTCGCGCACGGCCTCATCACGATCGGCCGGGCCGAACGTCTCGGGATGTTCTTTCACATCGGCGGCGAATTTCTCGAACCAGCCGGGGAACGACCAGCTTCCGATCACCGTGGCCGGGACAATGAGATCGGGCATTTTTGGTCTGACACCTCAGGGACTTGACCCGTCCTCCTGCTCATGGTTCATTCTGTAGCGCACGGACCATAATGAAAAGAGGGGCGTTGCGAGCGGGTGAGGCCGTGGTCAGCGGCAAGAAGAATACACAAACGCAAACCGGGGCACTGATGAACCTTTTCATTCCGATCATCGCGGCGTTCCTGGGACTCGCTTCAAGCGACGGCCCCGGCAGTCGCGCCGTCCTATTGAAGAACGCCGGATTTGAGTCCGGCGGCGCGCTCGATGGCTGGCAACTGATTACCTATGGGCCTGCGAGCACGGTCGCGCTCGACGGCGGCGTCGCGCACGAGGGCCGTCAATCTCTTCGTGTCTACGCGAAAGAGGCGTCGGACACGGCCTTGGGCCAGGACATCACTCTCGAGCCGTCGTGCTGCTATCGATTCACAGGATGGGTCAAGACGCAGGGCCTCGAGCGCCTTGACGCCCAGGTCTCGGGCACTTTTCAAGTCCAACGTTCGGCTGACCGCAGCGCCATCGCCGGCGGCGAAAGCCACGAGGGAGACACGCCCTGGACTCGTGTGGACCTCGCATTCGTTGCACCCGCCGATGGCAAAGTGCGGATCGCACCGTTCCTGGCCGGGTATGGAAAAGGGCGCGGGACGGCATGGTTCGACGGGATGGCGATCGAGAGAATCGATCCGGGCAATTCGCCGGTCAAGATCACACGGGAGTTCCTTCGTCCCGGCCGCATCAACCCTAATCAGTACGGCCAGTTCATCGAGTACCTCTGCACGATGGTGCCGGCCATGTGGGCCGAGAAGCTCTTTGACGGCAGCTTCGAGGGGCTCAGCCCTTACAAGGTCGCTTATCTGAAGGAGACCGACTTCCACGAACGGCCGTGGTACCCGAGCGGGGCCACCAATCGCGCACGCTTCGTGCGAGACAAGTCGACCAAGGTCAGCGGCGAACAGTCCTACAAGATCGAGACAGTCGGTCAAACGCCGTGCACCGTTGCGATCGCCCAGGATGGAATTGCCGTACAAGCCGGCGTGGGCTGTGACTTTGCCTGCTTGCTCAAGCAAAGTGGATTGAGCGGAAAGGTCCGCGTGCGGCTCCATCGCGATGCGACGGTTTACGCCTCCGCGGAGCTCGACACGACGCCGGACTGGACCAAGCGGCGAGTGCCGCTCGTTCCCTCGGGAACCGACACGAACGCCACGCTGACAATCGAATTTCAGCGGGCCCGGGACGCTCTGGGTCGAGAACGCTTCACTCATGCCTGTCGACGCGAAAGGGGGCTGGCGGGCCGACGTTGTCGCGGCGGTGAAGGCGATGCGCCCGGGAATCATCCGCTTCGGCGGCAGCACCCTCGACGATCCCAATCTGGGTGAATTCGAATGGCGCGACACGATCGGCGATCCGGACCACCGCCGTCCCTTCCGCGCATGGGGAGGTCTTCAGCCCACTGGGCCGGGGCTTGAAGAGTTCGTGCAGTTCTGCCGGATGGTCGACGCCGAGCCCTTGATCTGCGTGCGATTCAGCCGCCGCGACCCCGATGATGCCGCCGCGCTTGTGCAGTATCTCGAATGGCGCGGTCGACACGCCGATGGGCGCGCTCCGGGCGAAGAACGGACACCCCGAACCACATCGCGTGAAGTTCTGGCAAGTCGGCAACGAGCGCAGCGGTGCGGATTACGAAGCTCGGCTGGCGGCCTTCTGTGAAGCGATGAAGACGCGTGGACGGCTCGATCGAGCTGATGTCGAGCTATCCCACGCCCACCGTGCTCCAGCGCGCGGGGAAGTGGCTCAACTACGTTTCACCCCATCATTACGAATGCGCCAATCTTCGCGCCGAGGAAGACAGCCTCATTTCCGTGCGGAAGATGATTGGCGAGCATGCCGGCGGCCGGGCGATCGGCGTCGCGGTCACCGAGTGGAACACGACGGGCGGCGATTGGGGTCCGGGGAGGGGGCAGCTCTGGAACCTGGCCAATGCACTGGCCTGCTCGCGATACCACAACTTGATTCACCGGCATTGCGACCTGGTGCAGATCGCTTGCCGGTCCAACCTCGTGAACAGCTTCTGCTCGGGCTGCATCCAGACCGACAACCACCGGCTCTATAAGACTCCGACTTATTATGCTCAGCAGCTTTACGCCACGCTTGCCGGCGATCGGCCGCTCAAGATCGAATCGCCGCTGCCCACTTCAGTCGGCCCCGATCTGAGCGCGACACTCGCGCCCAGCGGAGACGCGGTGATCCTCTTCGCGGTCAATGATGCGCTCGAACCGATCACTCGCCCACTCGATTTCTCGTCCTTCACGGATGAAGCCGGCCAGGCAGACCGCGTTGTCGTGTGGACGCTGTCAGATCAAAAGAGCGCGGGTGAGCCCGACGCCACGAACAATTTCGCCGAGCCCGAGAGAATCATCGCCCGCCAGACCGAGGTGATCTCGCCCAAGTCGCCGCGTTTCTCGTTCCGGTTTCCGGCGCTGTCGTTGAGCGTATTGAGGTGGGAAGAAGCGACAAAATGATCGAAGAGTGAGATCTGACAGATGAGAGTGCGAACGCGCGATCCGTTTCCCCCCCTTGCAAAGGGGGGAAAGGTGAGCGGGAGCCACGCGCGATCTCAATAACTGTCCGATGAGACGTCCTCGCCCCCGTTGCGGCTAAAGAGCGCGCTCAACGTGCCGGGCGTGATCGATCTCTTCAAGAAACGGACGGTACCGCTCGCAAAGAGTGCATTGAAGCCGTCGTTCTGATAGCCGTGATGGCTTCCGAGGCCATCTGGCGCGAGAACCATTTCAATTGGGATGTCCTCCGGCTTGGTCCACGGCACGGTCCGGGGCGACTCGACGAAGAGAATCGTTTGCTCGGTGCCGTCGGAAATGTCCTGAAAATGCACCGACTGGTAGTCCGGACGGAAGACCGTGCCGGCGCCGATGACGGCCATGTAGCCTGTCATTCCCCATTTTCCAGTGGTGTCGCTCGGGCAGTGGTAAATTGCCGGCATCAGTTCGACGACCCCAATATTGTGCGGGCTGTCCCAAGGCTCGTCGAGATGGAACTTCCAGTAGGGGCTGCCGGTGTCGATAAACGGTAGTAACGCGACTCGCCAGGAGAGCAGCGGCTTGCCGTCTTTGCCTGTGATCGCCGCTGCGGGCAAACTACCGGTCGCTTGATGGTAGACCTGCAGGGCCAGGCCAAGCTGCTTGAGATTGTTCACGCACTGCGCGCGGCGGGCTGCCTCGCGAGCCGAGCGGTGCGGAGGGACGAATAGCGCGATCAGGAGCAGGCAATCGATAACGCCGAGAGCGATCCCGGCGAGAGCCATCCGCCGGCCGCGGAGCCCTCCCTTGCTCCGTTTGATCTCACGAAGCGCTTCGATGCCGAAGTGGATCGCTAGCATGCCTGCGAAACACACAAGAAAGAACAGACAGCCCAGAAAGAGGCTGTAGATCGCCTTGCCGCTGGTGCGTGGCCTGGCCACTTCCCACGAATCGGCGAGCTCTTCTCCGCCGGCGACTGGCTCGGGTACCATCAGCTCGCGCCCGCAATCGGGGCAGCGCACGCGAGTGCCGGCGATGGATTCGGGCGCCTCCAGATACCGGCCGCATTCGCAGGTGATGGAAACAGACATGCTGGAGCTCCGATGATCGCACTGGGCGGCATGTTGTCAACGACAAATGTCATTGACTGTATCTGCGATCGTAGCCTTGCATCGGCCAGAAGACAAGGGACCTAATCTACTGGTTTCACCGTTGACAACTACGGCAAAACCCGTATGATCCGACTCGTTGGTTGGAAACGAGTGGTCCCATGCACGGAGGTCCGCATCCATGTCGCGCCCGCGTCACGAGCATCCCACGCCGGGTGAGCTCGAGATTCTGAAGATACTCTGGACTCGCGGCAGCGCCGCGTCGGTCCGTGATGTGCTTGCTGTCGTCAACGAGCAGGATGAACCGCCGCGGGCTTACACGTCGGTGATGAGCTTGCTCAACGTCATGACCGAGAAGGGGCTGGTCGTGCGCGAGCCGCACGGGCGTGCCTTTCTGTATGCGGCCGCGTCGCCGCGAGAGCATACTCTGCGCTCGATGCTGCGCGAGACGCTCGAGCGCGTCTACAGCGGATCGGCCAGCTTGCTGGTCGCGCACTTGCTCGACCAGTCGAATCCCTCCGGAGCCGAGCTGACGGAGATTCGCTCGCTGCTCGACGATTTTCAGAATCGGCGCACGGCCAAACCCGAGAAAGGAGCGGCCCGATGCAAGCCTTCACGCTCGAAGCGGTCCGAGAGCTGAGCGCACGCTGGATCTGGCCGGCGCTATTGCATAGCGTGTGGATTGGTGTGCTGGCTGCGTCGACGGCTGCGCTCCTCTTCCAGTCCCGGGCGCGGCTTTGCCATCGAGCCCGGCATGGAGTTCTGCTGGGGGCGCTTGCTCTGGTCCTCGTGGGCCCGGTGGTCGCGACGGGTCTTCAGCGAGCGATTGCCAAGGGCTCGCCTGCGGCGCAGCACGTGACATGGGAGATCACAGTCGGCGCGAAGCTGGGCGAAGCGGTTGCGAGCCACCGTGCAGTCGGGGGCGCGATTGGTGGCGAGGGCATTGTGCCGGAGCGGCCGACGCGATCGATGGTGGTCAACGATTGCCTGGCGAGCGTCGTCGGGGTTGTGACTGCGGGTCGTCGGTTCATTCTCACGGTGTGGGTGCTTTGTGTGGCATTGATCGCTGCGTATTTCTCGCTCGGCGCAGGAATCCTGCGGCGAGTGTGTCGCGAGGCCGAGCCGGCGGCGCAACCAATCCAGCGTCGAGTGCGCACCCTGGCACGCTGCCTCCGCCTGGGCCGGGTACCTCGTGTGCTGGTGCACACGCGGGTCGAAGAACCGTTTCTCTGCGGGATTCTCCGGCCCGTCATCGTACTGCCTGCACGCTTCGTTGCCGTCGCGCGCGGTGATGCGGTGGACGCGATTCTCGCCCATGAACTTGCCCATTTCCGGCGGCTCGATCATGTCGTTAACTTGGCGCAGCGATTCGCGGAGATGCTCCTGTTCTTTCATCCGGCCGTTCACTGGCTCTCTCGATCATTGCGGCGACAGCGCGAGTTCTGCGCGGATGCGGCTGCCGCTCGTTTAACCGGGGATGCGTTTGCGCTTGCCGACGCTCTCGAAAGGGTCGCAGTTCTTCGTCGTGCGTGCCGTTACACGCCGGTAGGCATCAGCTCGACCGGCGGCGAAACCAGTTCTCTCCTTCCTCGCATTCAGGAGTTGCTTGGCATGAAGCCTGTTTGCACTCGAACCCGTACCTGGCCATTCTTCGCCCTGCCCGCGACGGGGCTGCTTGCATTCCTGGCCGTGTCGGCTGGCGTGGCGGATGACAAGCCCGGGAGGGCAACGGCCGCCGTAACCGACGCACCCGCAGCCCCGCCGCTTGACAACTCTGAAGCGGCGCGGGCGCCGCTTCCGTTACAAGTTGCTTATGGATCGCAGCCGGTCGATTCCGCGAAGACGATCGAGTACGAGGTTCGAATACTGAGCGGTGACGCGCATCGATGGCGCCCATTGCTTGACGACCGGCCGAACCTCGCGAAGAAGGACGGTGAGTGCACGGCATGGGTGATCGACGGCAGAACGCTTAACGCCTGGCTTGCACACGCGCAGCGGGATGTCCATTTCCACCTGCTTCAGGCGCCGACAGTCCGGACATATGACGGCGCACAGGCGTCGATCAGCGGCCAGCAGTTGGCACGAAAGCGTGCACATCTACCGAGCCCAATATCGACAAAAGTGACTGACCTCGAACCCGAGCCGGATGGTGCACCGAGAATCCAATCGGCGAAGCCGATCGTCGAACAGATTCCCGTCGGCCCCGTGGTCTCCATGACGGGAAAGATCCTGTCAGGGAAAATCCGCCTGACGGTGGATGTTCGTGATTTGCGGCTCACGACTGAAGCCAGCGGGGAGAAGAACGGTCCGGCACGTGACAGGAATGTGCCTGCGATCATCGAACGGCGATCAACTGTGGCATGTGACGTGCCCACCGGACGGTATGTTGCGATCTGCATGGGGCTTCGTCCGGAGACGGTGACGGCGCACGCGGCGAGTGGACCGCTCAGCGGCGTTCCGCCAAGGGATGCGACCTATCCGGATTCCGAGGTCGGATCGGGTGACCGCCTGGTTGTTTTTCTCATCGGAGCGCGCGAAGCGGCTGATGCAGCCGGCGTTGGAGTCGGGCGGGAGTATTTGCCGATCTCGACGAGGATTGAAGAGGGCGATTCCGGTGCGAAGCCCCAGAAGTGATTTTTCCAGATCAAGCGAGCACCGCGCTGACGACCGTGCGGTGCACGTACGTCAGCCAGATGTCCCGGTCCCTATGAAGCAGATTCGCACGTTGCTCGACGATTTTCAAAGCCGGCATGCGGCCAGACCCGAGAAAGGAGCGGCTCGATGCAAGCCTTTGCGCTCGAAGCGTGGCGAGAGCTGAGCTCGCGCTGGATCTGGCCGGCGCTGTTGCACAGCGTGTGGATCGGGCTGTTGACGGCGTCGCTGGCCGCCCTCCTCCTGCAGGCCGCGGTGAAATGCACTCATCGGGCTCGGCATGCGATACTGCTTTCTGGGCTGGTGCTGGTTATCGTCGGGCCCGTGCTCGCCATGGCTTTGCAACACGCAATCGCAGTTCTCTTACCGTTAGATCGTACCGCGTCATTTGAGATGATCACCGTCACGAGGTCGGGCGAGCGGGCCACGACGGTCGCCGAAGAGGAACATTTGCGGATGTCCGTCGCGCCGCTGGAGCGCGTGCAGTCACAATCGTTTTTCGATTTCCGCGATCAACTCGCGAGCTTTGTGAGAGTCGCCAATCGTGTTCGATCATTTCTGGTTACCGTTTGGCTGCTCTGTGTGATGACGATCGGAGGCTGCTTCGTGCTCGGAGCAAACAGCCTGCTTCGTTTGTCTCGGCAGGCGGAGCCCGCCGCGGAACACATCCAGCGAACGGCAGGCGCGATGGCGCGCCGGCTGAGACTCGCGCGCGTGCCGCCAGTTCTCGTGCATGCTCGGGTGCAAGAACCGTTTCTCGGTGGGATCTTCCGCCCCGCGATACTGTTGCCCGGGCGCGCCATTGCCGGCATTCGACGCGATCGCCTGGAGGCGATTCTGGCCCATGAGCTTGCCCACGCGCGGCGGCTCGACCACATCATCAACCTCGCCCAGCGAATGGTGGAGATGTTCCTGTTCTTTCACCCGGCCGTTCACTGGCTGTCGCGATCACTTCGCCGCCAGCGGGAGTTCTGTGCCGATGCCCTCGCGGTTCGGTTGACGAGCGACCCTCTGGCGCTGGCCGGTGCGCTCGAATCGGTTGCCCTTCTTCGTCTCTCGTCGGCCCCCGCGCCAGCGGGCGCCAGCACGCTTGGCGGTCATTCCACTTTCCTTCTTCCACGTATTCAGGAGCTGCTCGGCATGAAGCCGTCTCGAAAGCGATTCGATTTGTGGCCCTTGGCGGCGCTGCCCGCCGCCGGATTCTCTGCTCTTTTCGCCGCATCTGCCGGCGTGGCGCAAGATCGCCCTGGCCAGTCAGTGGCTCAAACCGCGGAGAAACCGGCCGCGGCCCCGGCGCAGAAGGCATCTTCATCGACAGACACGGGATCCCGTCCGATCGCGGTCCCTGCGCCCGCTCGGGACGACCTGGATTCGATGATTGTCTACGACGTCCGGTTTCTTGCCGGCAATCCAAAAAGCCTGCGTGGTTTCCTTCTCGAGCAGCGCGAGCTTCCCGATCAGGAACGCGACTGCTCCGCGTGGATCATCGACGAGAAGACGCTCGGTGATTGGTTGAAGCGTGCCGGAGCGGACGCCAGAACGAAGGTCGTCCACGCTCCCAAGATCACGGCGTTCGAGGAGGCATCGGCCAAGGTCTTTAACGGCCCGAAGTATAAACAGAGATTCGTGGAGAGTATGAAGCTCGAGAGCGAGGGACAAATGCCAGTCGCAGGTCCACCGAGCCCGAGCTCCGACCCGAACGCAGAGCAACCCGGCAAGGGGAAAATGCCGTCCTCGCGGGCGACCGTCAAAGTAAAAACCTGGGGAGGTGAGTTCCTGGGCACGATGCTCCAGGTCAAAGGTACGATACTCCCGGGCAAGATCCGCGTCTCGGTCGACGTGCGCGATTCTTCATTCATTGCCGAAGGCGCGCATCATAACAAAACTGAATCCGCCATCAACGACCGCTTGGCCCAGGCCAGGTATTCCCCGATCATCGAGCGACAATCTCACGTAGCTTGTGAGATTCCGTCAGGCTCGTACCTGGCGATCTGCATGGGGCTGCGACCGGAGCCGGTGACTCCGTACACAGCGACAGGGCCAGTCACCGGCGTCGAACCGGGCGGTGCGACGCAGCCTGAAGCCCGGATTGACGCGGGCGAACGGTTGTTTGTCTTCATCCTCGGCGCGCGCGAAGCTGCGGATGTTGCCGCCAAGCTGAAGGAACGGTCATCGGCGCCGAACGGCGTACGTTGAACAAGAGGCCTCAGCGTAACCAGCAACCGACTACCAAAGTCGCCGTTCGCACCGCGAAGGAATATGCACTTTCGCGGAGCGAAAGGCGACAATGGGCTCTCCGCGGACGTCCGGCTGTTCGCTGCGTTCAGGCGAGAATGGGCTTCACGACCTTACCTTGCACGTCCGTGAGCCGGAAGTCGCGGCCCTGGAATTTGTAGATCAGCCGCGTGTGGTCGATCCCGAGCAAGTGCAGGATCGTGGCGTTCAAGTCGAAGACCTCGACCGGGTCCTTGACGATGTTGTATGAGAAGTCGTCGGTCTCGCCCAGCGTCATGCCCGGCTTGATGCCGCCGCCGGCCAGCCAGATCGTGAAGCAGCGCGGGTGATGGTCTCGGCCGTAGTTTGTCGCTGTCAGCGTGCCCTGCGAATAGATCGTGCGGCCGAACTCGCCGCCCCAGATCACCAGTGTGTCATCCAGCAGGCCGCGCTGCTTCAGGTCCTTGATCAGGCCCGCGGAGGCCATATCGGTGTCCTTGCACTGGCTGCGGATCTGGGCCGGCAGGTCGCCGTGCTGGTCCCAGCCCATGTGATAGAGCTGAATGAAACGCACGCCGCGCTCGGCCAGGCGGCGGGCGAGCAGACAGTTGGCCGCGTAGCTGCCGGGCTTCTGCACATCGGGGCCGTACAGGTCGAGGATCGAGCTGGGCTCGCTCGAGAGGTCGGTCAGCTCGGGGACCGAGGCTTGCATGCGATAGCCCAGCTCGTACTGGGCGACGCGGGTCACGATCTCGGGATCGCCGGTCTCGTCGTGGTGCAAACCGTCGAGCGCGGCGATCTCGTCGAGCATCTGCCGCCGGGTCGGCCGGGCGCAGCCGGCGGGATTCGCGAGATAGAGGACGGGCTCCTTGCCGCCGCGCAGCTTGACTCCCTGGTAGCGCGTGGGCAAGAAGCCGCTGCCCCAGAGGCGGTCATAGAGCGGCTGGTCGGTCCGCCCGCGCGAGAGCAGCACGACGAACGCGGGCAGGTCCTGGTTTTCGCTGCCCAGACCGTACGCAACCCATGACCCCATGCTGGGCCTGCCCGGCGAGCTGCGAGCCCGTCTGCACGAACGTGATCGCCGGGTCGTGGTTGATCGCCTCGGTCTGCATCGAGCGGATGATGCAGATGTCGTCGACGATGCCGGCCGTGTGCGGCAGAAGCTCGCTGAGCGACGGCACCGCTCTGGCCGTACCGGGCGAACCGGAAGATCGACGGGGCGACCGGAAAGCTCTTCTGGCCCGAGGTCATCGTGGTGATGCGCTGACCCATCCGCACCGAGTCGGGCAGCTCGATGCCGCGCCGGCTGGAGATCGCCGTCTTGTCGTCGAAGAGGTCCATCTGCGACGGAGCGCCCGACTGGAAAAGATAGATCACGCGCTTGGCTTTGGCCGGGAAATGCGGCAGGCCTGCGAGCGGTGCATTCGCTGCGGAGGCCTCGCCACGAGCTGGCGCATCGGCAAGGCCGCCGGGGCGAGCGTGGCCGTCGCGAGCGAGCAGGGAGCCGAGGGCGATCGTGCCCAGACCGACCCCGGAGCTTTTGAGGAACACCCTTCGGTTTGCGTGCTGGACGGGCTTGAGTTCATCCACTTTCGGCCTCGCGATTCATTATTCGAGCGTGATGGTTTCGTCCAGATTCAGGATGACACTGCAAGAGGCTGTGTATGACGCGAGCATAACTGGTTCGACCTGGTTATCCCGGGGGCTGTCGCCAAGCTGAATGAACTGCTGCGCGGCCGCAGGATCCTGTCGAAACGTCTCTTGATATCGCGCTCAGCCCGCGCAGCAGAAACTCGAGCTCGGCGGCCGAGGGCAATCGACTGAGCGCGCGCCGGAAGGCATAAACCAGGCGCTGGGATTCGGTTGCGCCTCCCTCCTTGATCGCCGTCTCGGCGAGCTTTCGCGCGGCCTCGACGTAGGTCAGGTCATTGAGCAGCTCGAGCGCCTGGAGCGGCGTGTTGGTGCGCGGCCGCTTCACCTGGCAGACTTCGCGGCTGGGGGCATCGAAGTTCGCCATGATCGGATGCGGCACCGTTCGCTTGCGGTAGACGTAGAGGCTGCGGCGGTAGAGCTCGTGTCCCTTGTCTTGTACGTAGGGTGCTTCGCCCGCGCCGCCGGCCAGTTCTTCCCAGAGGCCGGCCGGCTGATAAGGCTTCACCGACGGGCCGCCCAGACGCTTGACGAGCAGGCCGGAGATCGCCAGAGCATTGTCGCGCACGACCTCGGCCGGCAGGCGAAATCGCGGTCCGCGCGCCAGCAGGCGGTTTTCCGGGTCGCGAGCCAGTAACGCGGCGCTCGCTCGGGATCGCTGGCGAAAAGTGGCGCTCGTCACGATCAGGCGGTGCAGTCCCTTCAAGTCCCAGCCGGAGTCGATCAACTCGCTCGAGAGCCAGTCGAGCAGCTCCGGGTGCGATGGCGGCTCGCCCTGAACTCCGAAATTCTCGGCCGTTTTCACCAGCCCCGTGCCGAAATGGTGCTGCCAGACTCGGTTGACGGCCACCCGCGCGGTGAGCGGGTTCGCCGGCGAGCAGAGCCAGGCCGCCAGGCCCGAGACGGTTGGCCCGGGCACCCTTGGGCAAGGCCGGCAGCGAACCGGGCACGCCAGGCTCGAGCTGCATGGCGCGTGTCAGGCATGTCGTAGCGGCCGCGCTTGAGCACGTAGGTCGGCCGTGGCTTGGGTGTGTCTTCCATCACCATCACGCTGGTGATCGCCTTTGAGAACGCTTCCTTCTCCTTGGTCGAACTTATCGATTTCCTTCTTGTCCCCGCGCTTCTGGGCGGCGGCCAGGGCGATTTCGAGCTCCTTTTGCCGCTTGTTGTCTTTCTCGGTCGGAAGCTGGACGAGCGGCGGTACATTACCGCGAGTTTCCGTATATACACCTTGCTCGTTGACGCTGTTGAAAAACCCCAGGAACTGGTAGAACTCCTGCTGCGAGACCGGATCGAACTTGTGGTCGTGGCAGCGGGCGCAGCCCATCGTCAGTCCCAGAAATACGGTCGCCGTCGTCTCGACGCGGTCGACGGCATTCTCGATGCGCCATTCTTCCTCGATCGAGCCGGCTTCGGTGACCGTGCGGTTGTTGCGGTTGAAGCCTGTGGCGATTTTCTGTCCGAGTGACGGCTTGGGCAGCAGGTCGCCGGCGAGCTGCTCGGTCAGGAACTGGTCGAACGGCTGGTTGCGGTTGTAGGCGGCGATCACCCAGTTGCGCCAGGGCCACATCGTGCGGGCAAAGTCGTTCTGGTAGCCGTTGGTATCGGCAAAGCGGGCGCCGTCGAGCCAGTCCATCGCCATGCGCTCGCCGTAGAGCGGCGAAGCCAGCAGACGGTCGACGTGTTCTCCGTAGGCCCTTGGTCCCGCAGCCAGGAATGCGTCGACCTCCTCCGGTGCGGGCGGCACTCCAGCCAGGTCGAGGCTCAACCGTCTGAGCAAGCGTGGTCAGGTCCGCCTCCGGACTGGGCGCAAGCCCTTTGGATTCCAGCTCGGCGAGCACAAATCGGTCGATAGGGTTCTTGACCCACGCCGCCTCACGCACTGGCGGCGGGCTCGGCCGGGTGATCGGCTCGAACGCCCAGTGCCCCTTCCACTGCGCGCCCTGGTCGATCCATCTCTTGAGGGCTTCGATTTGAGCCGGTGAGAGCTTCTTGCCCGATTTCGGCGGCGGCATCAGTTCGTCGGGATCCTTGCTCGAGACGCGATGGAAGACCTCGCTCTCGCCGCTTTTGCCCGGCACGATCACCGGGTCTTTGGTTCTGAGGGCCCCCTCCTTGAGGTCGAGCCGCAAATCGGCCTTACGCGTCTTGGAATCGGGCCCGTGGCAGGTGAAGCAGTTTTGCGACAGGATCGGCAAGACGTCGCGCCGGAAATCGACCGGCTCCTGGGCAGGCGCGAGTCGTGGAGTGAGTGCCAGCAAGCCGAGCACGAAGAAACCGGGCCGAAGCCTCAAGTGGGCCAGTCCGCGCGAAGCGCGCACTGCAGCGGTCGAATCTTGGCGTTTCCTGAAGCATTAGTTCTGGAAGCTCATTCATGGGAGGGCGATGCACGGAGGGACTACACCGTATTATCGCCCCGGAGCGCTCGCCGGTTCAATGCGAAAATTGGAATCGATTCTGGCGTGGAATTCCGGAACTGATTAGGATTCAATGGATCTCTCGGACAGAAGTCGGACGAAGATCCTGGTTTGTGTGGAGCAATGGATGATGCTGAGCCTGGGGCCGGTGATGCGGTATGAGCTGATCACCACGTCGCGGCGCCGGCGGTATTACTTCCTGAGAGTGATCTACGGCCTTCTCTTGCTGACTCAGCTCACCATGTTGTTTCAGTTGTGGGAGCTGAACCACCCGGCAGGGGGCACGCTGACGCAGATCCAGGAGTTTGCGGAAAGCGCATTCATCTATTTCGCGGGCGTGCAGGGGCTTTGTCTCTTGCTGCTCGTACCCGCACTCGTGGCCGGAGTTATCGCCGACGAATACCAGCGGAAGACGCTGCACTACCTGCTGGCCAGCCGGCTTTCGAGCGCCGAGATCGTGCTGGGCAAGCTGGGGGCACGGCTCGTACATGTGGTTGCGTTTGTCGCGCTCGGGCTGCCGGTTGTCGCGTTGCTCATGCTTTACGGCGGGCTCAATCCGGTCAACATCTTTTATGTTTACATGGGCACGGCGACGGTCGTGCTCTTCGTGTCGGGGTTTTCGATTCTCACCTCGACTCTGGCGCGGCGGCCGCGTGACGCGATCCTGGCGACTTACGGGCTGGGGGTGGTCTGGCTGCTGGCGTCACACTGGCTCGAGGGGCTCGAGCTGGAGGGGCCGCTCGGCTGGGTTCCGCCCTTGGTCGACTTCTTGATCCTCTCCAATCCCATCAAGGTCTGGGTGAACGCGACCTATCAGAATAACCCGTGGTTTTACACGGCCCGGCTGCCGTTCCTGCAAGTCCGGATCGGCTTCGAGTGGCACTTTGCGATCATGGCGGTCATCCAGACGCTCTCCGGTCTGCTCTTCCTCGGCGTGGCGGTAGCCGGGCTGCGGCCGCTTCGGGGCAGCTCGTGGCCCGGCGCCCAGCCACAGACAGGGTGGTTCACCCGGCTCACCGGGCGGTACCGCCGGTTCGTCGACGCGCGCGCCATGGCGGCGGTCACGCGAAACGAGCTGCTCGCCAGGCGACCCGATCGCCCGTCGTGCGGCGACGATCCAATGCTCTGGAAAGAGCGATTCACGCGCATGGGTGGCGGCCTCAAGTGGCTGGGGAGCAGGCCGGTGGCGCTTTTTTTCATCGTGCTTCTGGGTTGCTATCTCTTCGACGTGGCCGCGCCCGCGGTCGCCGGCTTCTCGAGGCAGTGGTGGCAAGGCCACACCTGGCTCGAGATCAACTCGGCCCTGCGCACCTCGAGCGCCATTCTCGCGGCGCTCGTCATGCTGCCGATCAGCGCGGCGGGGGCCGCGAGCATCACTTCCGAGCGCGAGCAGGACACGTGGACGAGTCTGGCGACCACATTGCTGACACCGGTGGAAGTCATTCGCGGAAAGATGCTCGGGTCGATCTGGAGCGCGCGCTGGCTCGGGATCGGGCTCGTCGCGCTCCTGGGCTCCGGCACGCTCCTGGGAGCGTTTCATCCACTGGGACTCATTGCGGCGCTGGCGATTCTGGTGACGTCATCCTGGCTGACCGCGGCGATCGGGGTGCTCGCCTCGACGCTCGCCCGCAACTCGACCCGCGCGGCGTTCTTCACCTTCGTCGTGATGTTCGCGTTCGTGTGGGCCAGCGGCTGGCCCGTCATGTTCTGGCAATCGCTGGCTTCCTACGCCGACGTCCGCTACATGTGGTCCGGGCAGATTCCTGCCGGTTATTCCTGGAGAAACTTCGTCGTTCCGCCCCTCGTGGGCGCAGCCGTTCTCTCGGCGGTCAATTCGATCCTGGCGGGGTTGCTGAGCCTCTGGTCGATCAATCGCCTGGCAGCGACGTGGGGGCGAGCCTGATCGCGGGATTCATCGCCAGGGCGTTCAGTCACTATCAACCGTTTATTCTCGGAGTCGTTGATGTTCTTCAGCCTGGGCCCGGTAATGCGGTATGAGCTGATCACCACGTCGCGCCGCCGCCGGTATTACGTTTTGAGAGTGATCTACGGTCTGGTCTTGCTCAGCCAGCTCTGGGTCTTGTTTCGCAACTGGGAGGCGGAGCACGAAGCGGGGGCCAGGGCGAGGCCCTTCTATTACAAGCCGAGCTCGCTCGAGGAAGTCCAGGCCTTCGCGGAAGACGCGTTCATCCAGTTCGCGGGCGTGCAGGGGCTGGCGCTCTTGCTGCTGATCCCGGCGCTCGTCGCCGGGATCATCCCCGACGAGTACCAGAGAAAGACACTGCATTACCTGCTGGCCAGCCGGCTCTCGAGTGCCGAGATCGTGCTTGGCAAGCTCGGCGCGCGGCTCGTTCACGTCGTCGCGTTCGTTGCGCTTGGTCTGCCGATCGTCAGCTTGCTCATGCTCTACGGCGGGCTGAATCCGGTCAACATCTTTTATGTTTACATGGGGACGGCGACCATGGTGCTGTTTGCGGCCGGATTCTCGACGCTGATCTCGGTGCTGGCCAGGCGCCCGCGCGACGCCATCCTGGCCACTTATGGTCTGGGAGCGATCTGGCTGTCCGCGCCGTTCACGAAGGGAATCACGGCTCTGTTCGAAGACGGGCCGCTGGGCTGGACGGATCAGGTGAACCGTGCACTGCTCACGTTCAATCCGATTCACGTGTGGTCGCTCTCGACCATGCGGAGCTACAACCCGATGATCGGCTTCACTCCGGGCTGGGCGGCTTCCTGGAATTCGTTTGAGTGGAACTTCGGATTGATGTCGGGCATTCAGGCGCTCGGCGGCTCACTTTTCCTGATTGTGGCCATTGCCACGCTTCGTCCCCTTCGCGGCACGGCCTGGCCCGGCGCCAAACCGCAGACGGGCTGGTTCACTCGCATTCGCACACGGTTCCGGCAGGTCGTCGAGGCACGCGCGACCGCCGCGCTCACGCGCAATGCGCTTCTGGCCACGCGAAGGGACCGTCCCTCTTGCGGCGAAGACCCGATGCTCTGGAAGGAGCGATTCACGCGCATGGGTGGCGGGCTGAAATGGCTGGGCAGCCGGCCGGTTGCCCTGTTCTTCATCGTGCTTTTGTGCTGCTATCTCGCCGATATGTCGGCATCCGTGGTTGCTGATCTGGTCAGCGGCAAGCACCGCACGCGCATCTGGGATGAAATCAACCTCGGCCTGCGGACATCGACCGCAGCGCTGGCGGTGCTGGCCATCCTGCCGATCGGCGCGGCGGCGGCCTCGAGCATCACGTCCGAACGAGAGGGGGATACCTGGATCAGCCTGGCGACGACTCTCTTGACCCCGCGCGAGGTCATCCGCGGCAAGCAGTTCGGCGCCGTCTGGAGCGCGCGCTGGCTGGGAATTGGGCTCGTGTGCATCCTGGCCGCCGGCCTCGTGCTGGGTGCAATTCATCCGATCGGCCTTGTTGCCGGCGTCGCGATTCTCGCCACTTCCGCCTGGCTCACGGCGGCGATCGGCGTTCTTGCCTCGACGCTCGCCGCCAACTCCACGCGCGCACTGTTCCTGACCGCGGCCGCGCTCTTCGTGTACGCGATTTTCACGACATGGCCGTATCAGTTCTGGCTGGCGCTCGCATCCTATCGCGACTTCAAGTTCATGCTGACGGGCGAGGTCATGACCGGGTCCTCTCATTCGGCCCGAATCGTGCCGCCGCTGGGAATAGCGGCCACGCTGGCGGCCGTCAACTCGGTGATCGCTGCGCTTCTCTCGTACTGGTCGGTCATGCGGCTCAAGTCGACATGGGGACGCGGCTGATCAAGGATGCACGGCGCCGTTTCCGCGCTTCCATCACCATCAAGCCCAGCGCCACGACGAGTAACAGCCACCATGGGGTTTCACCCAGATACGCGGTGTAGACCGTCATTTCATCGATCAAGCGAACCTTTGTTTTGAGCGTGCCCGCGGTGAACATTGGGATGCTGGCGATCGTGCGGCCCGTCGGGTCGACCACGGCGGTGTAGCCGGAATTCGTGCAACGGATCAAGTATCGCCGATTCTCGATGGCGCGAAATGCGGCGATCAAGTGGTGCTGATAGGGCGCATGGGTGCTCCCGAACCACGTGTCAAAGGTTAGGTTTACCAGGAGCTGCGCACCCTTGCGGGTCGCCTGCCGTGCGAGAGTGGGAAGCGTGTCTTCATAGCAGATCAGCGGGGCCGCTCTCGCCTGGTATTCTTGGCCGTTCGTGCGCGTCATGGGGTAAGAGAAGACCTTCACCTCGGTACCGGCGGTGAAGATCCCGGCGTTCTCGTTGGCCTGATTCAGCCACGGGAAGATCGAGGCGCCGGGTATATATTCGCCAAATGGAATGAGGATTTGTTTGTTGTATGGCCTGGGGACCGTGCCGTCGGGGTAAACCGCGAACGCCGAGTTATAACGATGCTCTTCGTCCGTGAATGAGTAAGCCCCGATCAGGAGGGCGGAACCGTCTCCCAACCATGGTAGGGACGCATCCTTTCGGGCCGACCCGAGATAGGCCGGCAGATAGGCGGGAATCGAACCTTCGGGCCAGACGATCAGGGTCCCCGGCCTGGTGGCTCGCGTGGTCAGCTCGAATGTGCGCCTCATCACTCGTTCAATTGAAGCAGGCTCTTTCATCTCGTCGAGTGATCCGTTGCCCTGCACCACGATCACCTCTTGCTCGGGATCGCGGCGGTGCGCATGCGCATCGGTGACTTCGGCGCCATAGCCGAGGGCGAGACCGAAGGCCAGAAGCGGCAGCAGGAACTCGTTCCTGCGCTCGCGAAAAACGATCGCCCGCACCGCCGCCTCGGCGACCCAGAAGAGCACGACCGAAACCAGGATCGCCCCGCCCAGACCGGCGAGCTGAACGAACGGACGGAACGCGATCTGCGTGTGCCCGAAGTGCCAGGGGAACAAGCGGAGGGTCACCAGCTCGGCAATTGCGATGGAAACCGGTGCGCGCAGGGCGAATCGGTCGACGAACGGGGGAAGATGGCGGTGAACGAATGAGAAAACGAAGAAGAGCAGCGCTCCCGTGACGACGAAGCCGGCGAAGATCAATCCCGAGATGATCAGTCCGAAGCCGCCGAACGTGGCCACGGTCGGGAACACCCAGTAAAACGCAATCGCGTGCCCGACAGCTCCGCCAAGATACACCGGAAGGCAGGCCGCACGCAGGCGCAGCGAATAAACCAGGAGCATGGCCGCGATCCAACCCAGCGCTGCGGCGGCGACTGTTTCGGGAATGAGCCAGGCGCAAGCGGTGACGATGCCGCCTCCGAGCGCTGTGAGGTAGGCGAAGAGCGTGCGCGCGTGCGTCGGGCTTGGATCGCGCTCAGCAGTTGGAAGCGCGCTTGCGAAACGGCGCCGGCGCGAGCGGGCCGGGGCTGTCGTTGCAGTAGCGACGGCTTCGATGGCGGCTTCGTCAAAGGGCATGATCGGCCTCCGTGCCGTCCGCTGTAGATCAGGCCTTAGCCTGACGTATTTTCGCGGTTCGTTCTAGCCTGACGTCTCTCCCAAATGCGTCAGGCCAATGCCTGACCTACTCGAGGCGGGATCATAGGCGGTCTGGGTGAGAAGGTCAATCTCTTCTGAGTGTAGGTTCAATTCCCCCAACCGTTCCGCATGTTGCCCGCGACCTCTCGCACGAGCACAAGAACCTGGCCGGCGACGATCAGAATGGGCAATGCCGTTACGCACACGACGACGAAACCCGCGACAAGCCAGGCGAATCGCCCTGCCCTCTTCGGTGATTCCGCGAGGCGATCGAATGGTGAGTTTAGCTGCAAGTTGTCACGAATCAGGAGCTCCAGCACGAAACACATCATCGTGAGAATCAGCGATGTCCACAGGAGGTTTTCAATCGCGAGCATGCTCAGCGCGCTCGCGGTTAACGAGTCGGGGAATTGATCCCAGAAGCGGGCGACGGCTCCGTTGATCACGGCAACGGCTGAGGTGACGACGCGAGGCGCATAGGGCGGGAACTGCGAGGAATCTGGCAAGACGTTCAAGACGGCGAACAGAATCAGGCCCAGGATCGACAGCCTGTAGAGAGCCCGGAGCCGTCCCAGCCACCGTGAGGGTTGGTGCTCGGGTGCGGCGATGAGTGCCCGCGCGGTCATGCCCGCGCCGAATAGACCGAAGCAGCTCAGGATCATGCCGACCTCGAGAGGGCCCAGTACCTGACGAAAACCCGTGGCAAACCAGGGATGAATCGCGGGGATCGTCACGACCGCGACGTACAATCCTGCGCCCGCCGCACCGGCGAGCAACAGCAGGCGGAGCAACCGGCCGGTTCGGCTCGCCGCCGGGAGATTGCCGCGGCGGAGCATCTCGAAGTCTCGCGCCACCACCAGTGCGAGCGCCAGGCAAACACCGCCGCAGATTGCTGCGTCACTTCCGGCGTGAAGCAGACGAGTCCAGAGCCCTCGACCGAGATCGGGCCCGTGATGCATGGCGTAGGTGACCGCCTCGAGCGCGATCAAGACCAGATGAGCGATCAGCGATCCGGTGCGGTCGTTCGCAACGATCAACACCGCAGCCACGCCCGCGAGGACGACGAACAACCAGTAAGGCCGGCGACTGCGTCGCCGAGCGCCTGGCAGCAAGAAACCGGCGCCGCTGCCCAGAACCAGCCCGAGCATCGCAAACAGGCCGCAGGCCGGGAGAAGCTGCTGATGCACACGATACGTGGAGTCCCACCCAGGAACCATCGCGGAAATCTCGAGCTCTCGCACGAAATCGATTCGCAGCACCTGCGATTCCACCGAAATGTACCAGAGGAGAAAGCAGGCCGCACCAATGCGCCAGGCGAGGCCCCACGAGCGAATTCGACGCTCGGAGCGATCAGCCGAACGGCTGCCTCGCAGCAAGCCGATCAGGGCGCGGGCCAGTACAACGAGCAAGAAGACCGCGACGATTTCCAAGGCGACGCCGGCCGTCCTCTCGATCGGGACCGGGGCGCCTCCCCCGACCGGAGAACCGGCCGCTCCCGAGGGAGGGGGCAACACCCGCAAGCCCCAAACCTCGCGTGCACTTCTCGCAGCGCCCGCCGCCACCCCGGCCGCCAGAACCAGCACCATCAAGCCGCCCAGGCTGACCTGCAGGCCGCTCGGCTCGACTGCCGGGCTTTCCGTCTCGGCCACACTTCCCGCCATCGGGCCTCCCCATTGGTTGCTGTCCACGGCATGTGCCTCAGCGATTGCCCCTGACAAATGTACCACGAATGAAGGCTTGCCGAAAGAGTACCATTCGCGGCGCCCGATTCGCCGCTTGGGAATCTACGACGAATGTGGTAGGATCGGGATGCCGTCGGAATTCCGAACGGGCGCGTTCCGAAAATCGTCCTTGACGCGAGGCTTGATCATGTTCGTTCGCGGACCGCTGTCGATGGTGATTGTGGTGCTCCTGGGTCTGGTCCCGGGGGACGAGGTGCTCGAGCGCCGGGCGGTCCAATTCAAGCTGCAGGATTTTCGCGGTGCCTGGCATGATCTCGAGCAGGTGAAGGAGAGCAAGCTGGTGGTGCTCGCGTTTCTGGGAACGGAATGCCCGCTCGCCAACATTTACGCCCCGCGGCTGGCGGAGCTGGCGCGCGGCTACGAGAAGAAAGGAGTTGCGTTCTTCGGCATCGATTCCAACGAGCAGGATGCGCCATCGCGGCTGGCCCAGTTTGCGAAGGAGTGCGACCTGCCGTTTCCGCTCCTGAAGGACGTCGGCAACGAGCTGGCCGACAAGCTGAGTGTCGAGCGCACGCCCGAGGTGTTCGTGCTCGATTCGGACCGGATGGTGCGCTATCGCGGGCGGGTCGACGACCAGTTCGGACTGGGAATTCACCGCGCGGCGCCGACGCGCGCGCGACCTGAGCGATGCACTCGAAAACCTGCTGGCCGGGCGTGCTGTCGCGACGACTCGCACCGAGCCGGCGGGCTGCCGGATCGGACGCGTCGCCAAGGCGTCGGCCGATGCGAAGGTCACGTATTCGCGGGAGATTGCCAGGATCCTGCGCGATCGGTGCGTTGCTTGTCACCGAGAAGGCGAGATCGCCCCGTTCGCGCTCGACTCGTACAAGCAGGCCGCGGGCTGGGCGAGCATGATCGACGAGGTCGTGCAAGGCGGCCGGATGCCTCCCTGGCACGCCAACCCGGCCTTCGGCAAGTTTTCAAACAATGCGCAGTTAAGCACCCAGGAGAAGGAAACGATCGCCGCCTGGGTTTCTTCCGGAGCACCCGAAGGCGACGCCAAGGACCTGCCCGAGCCAGCGAAGTATGTGAAAGGCTGGCGGATTCCAGCGCCGGACTTGCGAATCTCGCTGCCCAGGACGGTGAAGATCCAGGCCGAGGGGACGATGCCGTACGAGAACTTCGTGGTCGATCCCAAGCTCAAGGAAGACGTCTGGGTGCGTGCCTCGCAGGTTCGGCCGGGGAATCCTTCGGTGGTGCATCATCTCGTGGTGTTCGTGGTTCCACCGGGCGAGCGCGAGTCGCGGAACAACATTGACTTCCTGGCGGCGTATGCGCCCGGAATGCCGCCGCGAATACTGCCCGAAGGAGCTGCCAAGCTGATTCCGGCCGGGTCGAAGCTGATGTTTCAGGTGCACTACACACCGCGCGGCATGCCGACGACCGACCGCAGTGAGATCGGGCTGGTTTTTGCCGATCCCAAGACTGTGCGCAAGGAGATGACTGCGATTGCGGCCATCAACATGGATTTGAAGATTCCTGCAGGCAATGCCGATTTCGGAGCCGAGGCGTACCACCGTTTCGATCAAGATACGCTGGTTTATTCACTGTTGCCGCACATGCACCTGCGCGGGAAGGCATTTCGGTTCGAGGCGGTGTATCCCGACCGCAAGCGCGAGGTGCTGCTCGACGTGCCGCGGTACGAATTCGAATGGCAGAATGTCTACGTGCTCGAACAGCCCAAGCTGATGCCCGAGGGAACGGTGCTGCGCTGCATCGCGCGGTATGACAATTCCTCCGGAAACCCGTCGAATCCCGATCCGAGCCACGAGGTGCGCTGGGGCGAGCAAACGAAGGACGAGATGCTCGTGGGGTATGTCGAGGTTGCGCTGGCGGACCAGGACCTGGGCCTCGGAGGGCCAACGAAGCGGAAGCTTGACAATGGGAAGTATGAAGTGACGTTTCGGTACAAGGCGCCCGCGGGCACGAAGGCGGTTTATTTGGCCGGGGAATTCAACGGGTGGAAGCCCGACGATTTGAAGATGGATGGGCCCGATGCGTCGGGGACGTTTGAGCGGAAGCAGACGCTGGCGGCAGGCAGCCATGAATATAAATTTGTTGTTGAAGGCAAGAAGTGGCGGCACGACCCGAGCAACCGGCGGCAGGTGGGCGGGTATCATAATAGCGGGCTTGAGCTTCCGAAGGAAAAGGTCAAGTGACGGCAACGGAGCGTGAACGCGGCGGGCCGATTCGATGCAACTCTTTGCGGGAAACAGCGAAGGAGAAGGTGCTTGGCGGCGCCGTATCAAGGCGCGCGTGATTCCTCTGAGGCGACTTCGTGTTCGCCTCGGGGTAACTGTCCTGGCGGCGACGTCCGGTCTATTCGTCGCGGTCCGGCCAACCTATGAGGCCGTCAGTACGCTCCGGGCTCGAAACGGGATCGGTTGTATACTCTACGACCACACTCTCTCGCCACAGGACTATGCGAGGATCAGAGCCGGGGAGCGTGCGGAATTCGAGGCATTTGCCCGAGCCCAGCGGTTTTTGATCATGGAAGATCGCGTGATTCACGGTGTGCTCAACGATTCGGTGATCAAGCTTTCTGAATTTCCACTGATCAACGAGTCCCACGATCCGGTCGGCGAGATTCGCCGAAGGCTGAAATTCGAGATTTCGCCGGACAGCGACTGTGCCTTTGTATCCTTCGAATCGACCGATCCGAGGGAGGCTACTGCGATTGTCAATTCGGTGACGCGATCGTTTGTGGATTGTCACCACGATTTTACCGAATTACATAGCGCGATCAGTAGGATCAAAGCTCGCGTCGATCATCATCGGACTGTCAATGAGGAGGCACGCGCGGGTCTGGATAGGCTCACGCCGAGGGCTGCCTCAAGCGGTGCCGAAGGTGAGGCCGCCGCGCTCATCGACAAGGTCGTGAGCGTCGAGGTCGAGCTGGCCGAGCTCGAATCGGCGATTCCAACCATTGAGGCCGCAGTTCGATTGCCACAATCAGGGGCCGGCGCGCAATTGCGTTCCTCGGCCCTTGGCTCCATGAGCACCGATTTTCGGAAGCGGCTCGAATCAGAATTGAGAGAAGAGATTCAGCGCGAACTGAGGCTCGACGACTACTTCATCGCGCCGGTCGAGGTCGCCTTGGACCGGAGAATTGGTGCACTGGAGAATCGCCTGGAAGGTGGATGGGGACCGCTCAACGACGTGATGATGAAACTACGTGCCACGCGGAAGTGCTTCCACGCTTGACGGGTCTATCGGGATAATTCCTGGATAGCGAGCAAAATCCAGCCCATTGAGAGTCAAGATATGGCTAATTGCGTGAGCCTGCATCAGTGCAGCGAGTCGGGCGTCGTACACTTGTTTCCCTTGAACACCGTGAGTCACCACGAGCGATCGCCAAATGCCGTAAGTAGTCGCAGGCTCGGACAACACGGCGAACAGCGATTCGATGATCACGAGCCGTGCGTTCGTTTCTTCGACGCTCAGGCCATAGCCCCCTCTGGCCGTCACCGGACGCGTGCAAACATTCCAAAACTCAGCGGCATTTTGCGGAGCAATGACGATTCGCTCGCCCCGACCCTGGAGCACGCTCACCGCTTGGCAGATCGATGGATGAAGCGGGTCGCCAGCTTCTAGCAGACGGAGGAGAATACTGGAGTCAGCGAGCACGTCCATCAGTCGTGGTCATCGTAAATATCGGCTCGCGAGAAGTCAGCCGGAAGGACCGGCAACGGCGAACCCGCCGCAAGCTCACGGAGGAGCCGCTCAACTTCAGACGCTGTGGGATTCGGGTCGGATGTGTACCTCGGCTCTTGCTTGGACTCCGCACCGGTCACCGCGGGCATCCCGTTCCCGACCGCGCGTTCCGCGAGCTGTTGAAGATAAACCTCAAGCGTTTGGCCGGCTTGCTCCGCTTGCTGGCGTAGCTTCGCCTCGGTATCCGGAGCAAGTTGGACGGTAATTGCGCTCATTGCTCTCGCGGGATCTGGAAGTTTGCCTTCTAAAAGGTTCAGGATATCTCGGCCGACAGCAAGCGTCAAACGGGACTCTACTTTGCGCCTCCTGGATCGGCAGGCTAAGTCATTCACGGGCCGGGGAGTCGATCCGCGGCATCCGAGCATACGAAAATCGGCCAAGCACCAGCGCGCCCGCATGGCCCAGGCCCCGGTATCGAATCGCGCAATTCGGCTTTATGAAAGCCGGGTATACCCGTGTCGATGATCCGCTGGGGGTTATCCAGGAGTGAGTAGCCCACAGGCCGGATGTGCGGATCGCCGAGTGCCGGTGGGGGCAGTCCATGCTGCTGGCTCCATGCCGACAGAGACTCGGTGCCGACCTACGATGCCGCCCGCGCCCTTGGCGATCATCTCACGTCCCAACAGGTCGAGGAGGTCTGTTCTCACAGATCAGGATGACGATCCGCACCGTAATACCATCGAGAACGCGCGTAATCCGGTGCTGCTCGACGCTCAGTTGGCGTTGCCAATGAGAATAAATGCGGCACAGTAGCAGGGGTGCTCGAAGGGCCGGGGTGAGTCAGGCGTGCGCGGCGTGGCCGGGTCTTTGCGGCGCTCAGTGCCGCGGTCCAGCCCGGCCAGTTCGCCCTGTACCTCATCCGCCGACAGCTCCTGCAACTTCCGCTTTGCCTCATCGAGTGCCTCGGCCTTGGGCGTCGGCTTCGACAAGTCCTCGCGCTTGCCCAACGAATTCTGATAGAACCTTGCCATCAGCAAGGCCGTGGCCCGGTCGTCCACCTTCCATCGGCTCGGGACCAAGCTCCGCGCCCCCTTGGCCAGGAGTGGCGGGGCGAAGCCGTGGAATCCCTCGCCACCAGCCTGCTTGCCCAGGGCGCTCTCGCAGGCCGAGAGCACTACCAGCTCGGCGTCGAGTTCCCATGTGCGGGCAATCTCCTCGGCGGTGCTTTAGCCGTCGGAGTCGAACGCGGCGGCGTTGTCAGAGTGCTCGGGGTCGGGGGCAAGGTTCAACGACGCGCGGTAACCGGATCGGGGGTCGTCCCGGCCATGCGTTGCAAATTGCAGGTAGCGGAAATCCTTGAGCCGGCCAGAGCGGGCCAAGCCTTGCACGACCGACTCACGGAGGTCGTCGCCGAAGAGCGTCGAATCAAATTGATCCGTCGTGCGACGAAATTCCTGTCCGATCCAGTCATCGCGCGAACGGATCGCGGGGAAACGATAGATCCATTACCAGTGCTCTAAAATCCGATCGTGCTCGCAGCGAGGCGAGATCAGGATCCGTCCTGATTGTTTTGGCCTCATCGAAGCCGCTCTGGATCGCTTGCCGCAACGCATCCACCGACTGGTCCTCGTAGTTTCGGCGCGTTGCCTGCCTGACTGCGTTGGCGACGTCACCAGCATCGACGAGTGTCGCGCACCTCGCCAGCTCCCGGGCGATCTCGTACAACTCGCCAGGGTTGCCTTTGCAGAATGTGCGCAGCTCTTCGATGATGGAAGCCGACTTCTCCTGTTGCCTCTGCTCTCGATGCGCTCTCGCAAGTTTATGAAACGAAGAAACAAGCAACGCTCGCTCGGTGACAAGACGGGGCGGCCCGATGAGCAAAGTTCGCGCTTGAGCCCTGGCCTCTCGGAAAGCGTCCAGGGCCTCTTGGTCTCTCTTAAGCTGCGTGAGCGAGTCGCCGTGACCGACACAAGCGGCGACCAGAGCTTGTCGTCCAACCACGTCGTCCGCATGCAGGCGAATGAGATCCTCAAGAATAGCGCGGGCTCTCTTGTAACAATTCAGGGCCTCAGCCGGACGACGGAAATCGCCCTTGAGCGCACCAATATTGATCTCTGTAAAGGCCAAATCACGCCGGAATCTGAGCACATCTGGATTTTCAGCGACGAGTTCCTTCTGGATTTTGTATACCCGATCAAAGCTCGCCTGCGCTTCACCGAGTCGGCCCGCGTTTCGCTGGACGTTACCGAGGTTCCCACACGTCAGTACCAAAGACGCTCTGTAGGACACGACCGCAGGATGTTCGCGCACTCAGCGCGTCCTGAATTTCTCGTGCACGTTCGAAGCAGGCCAGATCCATGCCCTGCCTCCCAAGGTTGTAATGCGAGGCGGCCAGGTTCATCCGGTACATCGGTTCGCCGGGGTTTTCCCTCGCCACGGCCTGGAGTATTTCAATCGCCTGCTTGAAGCTATCCCCGGCTTCGTCCTGATGACCGGTCGCGCGCTTGAGCATGCCGATGTGATTATGGGTAAGGGCCATGTCGGCTCTGGCACCGGCAGTGGCAGAGTGAGCATCGCTGCCGATGAGACGTCGCTGGATTCCGAGGGCTTGCTTGAAGCAGTCGAGCGACTCGTTCGGCTCGTTGGTAAAGAGCAGCAACCCGAGGCGATCGAGCGTCCGGGCCAGATCAAATTGGTAGGCAGCAGAGGTCGGGTGATCTCGCGTCAGCCGCTCCTGGATCTCTCGGGCCCGGCTCAGGCTGGCCCGCGCGGCGTCAACTGAACCCGCAGCGCGTTGGAGCATGCCGAGCTCGTCAAGCACCCTCCCGAGGAGTACCTGTCGTTCGGGGTCATTGCGCACCAGCGGATCCAATAAATCAACCGCCTGCTGGTACGACTTGATAGCGTTGGCCTGCGAGTCCAGGCTTGCAGTGATCCAGGCGAGGCCAGCGATTGCTTTCGCAAGCCCAGCCCGACTCTCCGGACTCGCTGCTTCCGTTTCGTCGACGTCCGCCTTGAGCTGCCGGTAGTAATCGAGCGGAACCTTTAGAAGTCGTTTGCGCAGAGATCTCATCGCAGGCTGATCGGTCAGCTCAGGGTTTTCCGAGAACCACCTTGCTGAAGCTCTCGATGGCTTCGGTTGCGAGATTGACCCGCCTTTCGGCTCGCATGTTAGCGATCCGGAACGCTTCATTCTTCGCCGCGAGGCGATGGTTGGACTGGCCTTCGAGAATGGCAATCACAGAGAGGGCCGCGAGCCCGACTAATATCGCTGTGAACGTAACAGCAGCCTTCGTGCGATGTCTGTCCAGCAGGCGACGCGCCCGAGTCCACCACGGCTCGCGCCACGCGGAAACCGGCTCATCGGCCAATGAGCGCTCGATGTCTTCGGCCAGGTGCGCGGGGGAAGTGTATCGGTCGCCTGGCTTCGGCGCAAGCGCCTTGAGGCAGACCGCGTCGAGCGACTTAGGGATCGAAGGATTCACTTGCCGTGGCGGCGCGAACAGCCCTTGATCCATCCGCTGCTGCACCTCGGTCCAGCTCCCTCCCTCGAACGGAGCGTGTCCCGTCAACAGATAATAGAATGTCGCACCGAGGCTGTAGACATCGCTCGTCGGCCCGACCTCCTGCCAACGGCCACTCTGATACTCAGGGCTCATGAACCCGAGGGTCCCTGACCCTGCCCCCGTCTCCGATAGTGCTTGATCCGAACGAAAAGTGCCGTTACCTGCAACCAGGGGCTCCGGCGGCGAATCTCCTTTCATCGTCCGCGCCGAACCCCAGTCGACGACCAGGGTTTCATCAAAGTCTCCGAGCATGATGTTTCCAGGCTTCAAGTCGCAATGGAGGATCTGCCGGCTGTGGGCGAACGCGACCGTGCTGCAGGCAGATTTGAACCGATTCAAGAGCGCCCGCTGATTCCGGACCCATCCCCGTGTATTGGATCGGATGCCAGCTTGTTCGCACAACTCGTCGACGACCTCTTTCAATGTGCGTCCTTCGATGAATCGCATGGCGTAGCAAAGGTTTCCCTCCTCGTCGGTTCCCAGCGCATAGATCGGGACAATACCAGGATGTTCCAGTCGCGCGGTGATTGCGGCCTCCCACATGAACCGACGGCGGTTGCGCTGCGCTTCGCCATGCTTTTTCGATAGGAACTTGAGCGCGACGGCACGCCCGAAGTCGACGTTGTGAGCTCGATAAACCTCGCCGAGGCCTCCGCGGGCGTGAAACCGGAGGTCTATGAACCGCAACGTCGAGCTGGCAGAGCCATGTGCTGCGCCCGATTCTTGATCGGAAACGTGGGATTGATCCCCGTCCATGAGAAATCCCATCTCCTTCAGGATGCGGATTCTCGTGGTAAGCTGATCGGCAAGCTCAGGTCGGCGTTCGCACAGTTCTTCGGCGGTAACTGCGATTCCGCGCTCGTGCAGCTCATCCCACTGTAAGAGCAGTTCCTGCAACTCGCACTCGGTTGTGTCGTGACCCATCGAATCGACCTCCCGATTCAAGATCCCGGCAGGTGACCATCGAGAGCTTCAAAAAGATCGAGCTGGGCGCCGTGCCAGCGCTTCCGGACGGTACGCGGGTGAACGCCTATGATCTCGGCCGTAACCGACTGCGAAAATCCTCCGTAGTAGACAAGCTCGAAGACCTCACGCTCCTCGTCGGGAAGTAGTTTGACCTTCTCGTGAAACTCGGTCCACTCCGCGAGTTGGCTGGGGCCGTCGGTGTCGTCAAACTTAACCTGGCTGGCACCGCTTCCGGACCACGAACCAGCGGCCGAGCCCAAGCCGACATCCGCCCGATTCCCATAATACTTTGCAAGCTCGATCAGCTCTCGTCGAATTTGCAACGCCGCTAAACGCAAGAAGTGGCGCGGATTCTCCGGCACCGAGACCTTCCGGATGGCAATCAGGAGTCTCACCGTCGCCTTCTGCAGCACGTCACCGGTTTGTTCCACACAGCGAACGTCCGGGAAATCTTTTAGCATGCGGCGCGTCAACCGAGTCAATTGTTGCTCAAAGTGTATCAGTAATTCATTCAGGGCCGAGTCGTCTCGGTTTCGCAGACGATCGGCCCACCCTCGTAGCCGCGTGGTGTCGCCAATCAGCGAAGACATATCGCCTCCCGCCGTCCTGTGCTCCGTTTCCAGCGAGATTTTTTCTCGACATAACTTTGCATCTTACAAGCATGTTCGGGAGATTCCCAAACAATTCTGATCATGCGCGTTCCTGTTTTACACTTGTCTGGATGCTAAGTCGGATAGCGGCAGTGAAGGGCTCTCATCGCGCCGGGCCGAGGATTGGCGTTTCAAAGAGATCGATGCCTGATTTGAGACGGCTGCGGAGTGAGTGCGACCGCGCGATATCGAGATCGTGTGCGCTGCCGCGAAGCACGTGCGCGCACTGGAATTGATCCTGTTCTCGCTTTGCGACGCACCCGTTCATGAGTCTTGCCGTATGTCAGCTATCCCTCTTCATTGTTGAACTCAACTTGGCGAAGGGATCTTCCATGGCCACCGCTAGCATCTGGAAATGGCTGCAAAAAAGGTCCAGCCAGAAACGCCGGACGCGCTCGACGAAACGGGGCGGCCACCTGAATCGCGTTTTTCTCGAAGCTCTCGAGAATCGCATCGTGCTGGCCAACACAGCCGTGATAAGCACGTCGCTGCCGACCGTGGTAAGCACCGCAGGCTCGGCTCTGTCGTTCAACGGGACGAGCGATTACCTCATCACGCCGAACCTCGCAAGCTCGTTTCCCACGACATCGGTGACGGTGGAGCTATGGTTCAAGGCCAATGCTCCGGGTGTCATCCTGGATGAGCTGGGTCAGACCTCGCTCAACACGGCCTGGCACGATAGCCAGATCGAGATCTTGAGCTCCGGCCAGGTCGAGGCGCGGGTCGAGGGCCTCAACGCAGTGTCGCTAGGAACGGCCAGCTTTGGCGACTGGAACTTCGTGGCCCTGCGCTACAACAGCACCACGTCGACCCTGGACGGCATCCTCAACGGGGTCCCCAGCTCGACGACGGTCTCAGGCAATCGCTCGGCTCCATTCAACAACAGTTACGGGCAGTACTACGCCCTTGGCTCTACCGACGGCACAAACCTGGGGAATGGCGCCTGGCTAAGCGGCTCGATTGACGACGTAAGCATCTGGAACGTCGCCCGCTCGAACGCTGAAATTCAGGCGGACATGGTAGAACCGCCCGCAACGCCCCAGACCGGATTGGTGGCCGACTACCAGCTCGACGATGGGACCGGCCTGACGGCCGCCGATTCGTCGGGCGGGAATCACAACGCGAGTCTTGGAGGGGGAACCGCCGCCGGCGCCGCCGGCCTGGGTGACCAGCAACGCCCCCCTCGACGGCGTCGTCTCGACCGGCACGGCCAACACCGAAACCGCCATCGACCATTTCGCGGTGGCGTTCAACCAGCCGCTCAATGCGGCGTCCGCCGGAGCGGCAAGCAACTATAGCCTCACGGGCAGCAGCGGCGATCCCACTTACGTGCTCGCTTCGTCGTACACTGCCGGCTCGACGACCGTGAATTTCACCATGACCCCGGAGCCGCTCCAGCCCGGCACGTACTCGTTCAACAGCCTCTCCGGGCTCATCGACTCAAACGGCAACGAGGTGACCCCCTTCGCGCTGGCGTTCACGATTAGCAACCCACCAGACGGACAGATCGCATTGACCACCCACCAGATAGGGTTCGTCCCCGGCGCCACTCCCTTGCCCATGACCGAGGTCAGCACCGGATTCTTTACGGCACTTGGCGTCGGCACCTTCGCCAGCACCAACGACCCAAACTACTGGTATCTGAATGCCAACGCCGGCGATCACGTCACGATCCGCCTCGAAGCCAGGAACCCCAATAATGGCGTAGACCCCTATTTGTACCTCGAGAACGTATCCGGCACCGTGATTGCCAGCACGGGTGGAAACAGCTCCGTCGGCAATGCAGAGCTGGATAACGTCACGATTCCGACGTCCGGCACCTATTTCGTCGATGTCTTCAGCAACAACAACACCGCCTCGTACCAGTTGCGGGTCGATCAATCTGAAGCGAGCGTGGGGCCGCAGCTCGATGCCACGCCGGGTGGCAGTCAGTCGAACAGTACATTGCTGAACGTGACCTCTCCGGTCCAGGGCAGCTTCGGCGGAGTCGTCGCGGGCGCCCTGCCGGTCGGTGATAATGGGGATTACTACGGGCTGGAGACTCTCGTGGCCGGCAATACCATATCGCTGACCACGAGCGCGCCTGCGATCAGCTCGTTGTCTACGGGCTCGGCCTCGCCGGCCGCCGTCGAGCTGAGCGTCGAGCTGGCCGGTAGCAGCGCACCCGCGTTCACGAGCAACACGGGAAATCTGAGCTACACCGTCCCCAGCGGCGGCAACGGCGCCTACTACGTGATCGTGCAGACTTCGGCAGGCAATCAGGGCATCCGCGCCCAGTACCTGCTCGATGCCAGCGTGATCGATGGTGTTCCGCCGACCGTCACTTCGACCGGGCTGCCGGCCCCGGGCGAGACGACCAACGCGCTTTTGAACCAGATCACAGTGAGTTTTTCCAAGAACCTGGTCCCCGCCACCGTCACAAGTTCGGCAAACTTTTCGCTCACAGACAGTAACGGCAACAGCTACGCGCTGGTCCCCGGCAGCTATAACGGCGGTCTGTCCGAAACCTTGACGATCACTACCGGCCCTCTGCTGCCCGGAAGCTATACCCTCAACGTGGGCTCGGGAATCACCGACAGGGCCCAGAACGCGTTGACGCCGTTTCAACTCCAGTTCGGGATCGCGCAGGTGCCAGGGTTTGTAACCGAGAAAGAAAACGACAACAGCCCCGGGACGGCGACGCCGCTGGTGACACCCACCAGCCAGCCGGACGGGACCTACTCGCCGAATTCGTACTCGGTTTCGGGCAACCAGCCCTACTTCACCGCCTCGGCGGCCCTGCGCGGTGCCGGCCAGCCGCTTGACCTGGTCACGGCCAACTACAACAGCGGCACGATCTCGGTGCTTTTGGGCAACGGCAACGGCACCTTCCAGGCCCCGGTGACTTACGCGGTCGGCAGTAACCCGATCGCCGTTGCCATCGGCGACTTGAACGGTGACGGCAAGGCCGATATCGCCGTGGCCAACTACGGCTCGAATAGCGTCAGTGTGCTCTTCGGCAACGGCGACGGCACCTTCCAGACCCCGGTCACTTACGCGGTTGGCTCCAGCCCGCGGGGCGTTGCCATTGCCGACCTGGACGGCAAGAACGGCAACGACCTGGCGGTGGCCAACTGGAACAGCGCCAACGTGAGCGTGCTCTTGAACCAGGGCAATGGCACCTTCGCCAGCGCCGTCAACTATCCCGTGGGCTCGAACCCCGGCAACCTGGTCATCGCCGACTTCAACGGCGACGGCAAGCTGGACGTGGCGACCGCCAACTACGGCAGCAATACGGTGAGCATCCTGCCGGGCAACGGCAACGGCACGTTCGGCACCCAGATCACTTACGCGACCGGCAGCAGCACCAACCCGATCGACGTGGTGGCCGTGCAACTCACCAGCGATGGCAAGGTTGACCTGGCGACAGCCAACAACGGCAACAGCACGGTGAGCGTGCTCTTGAACCAGGGGACGCCAGGGGCGGCATTCACGGCGAGCACGTTTGCGACGGCGGTGAACTACGCGGCCGGCGGCAGCAGTCCCTACCACTTGGTGGCGGCCGACTTGAACGACGACGGCAACCAGGACCTGGCGGTGGCTGGCTACGGCAACAACGTGGTGGGGATGCTGCTGGGCAACGGCAACGGTACCTTGCAGCCGGCAATCAGCATCTCGGTCGGGGGGGGCAACCCCATCGGGATCACCGCCGGGGTGTTCAACGGCAACGGCGTCACCGAACTGGCCACCGCCAACTACAACGGCAATAGCGTCACGGTTCTGGTGCCCAACATGGTCAAGGCGCTGCCGGTGGATGCGACCACCGGGCTGGAGTCGGGCTACGGCCGGGGCAATATGTCCAGCAGTTCGGATGTCGATTTCTTCAGTTGGACGGGGAAGGCCGGCGACGTGGTGCAGGTGGCGTCGGAGACGCCGGGCAACGCCGGAAACACCTACCTGAATTACTATGTCGAGAACTCCTTCGGCAGCATCTTGACATCCTTCACTTCCAGCAACTCCAGCAACAACAACGGCCAGGGCCAGTCGGGCCCGATCACGTTGCCGTACACGGGCACCTACCTGATCGAGGTCACGCCCAACTCCGGCTACACCGGCGAGTATCGCTTCCGGGTCACCGAAGCGCCGCCGACGCTGCAACTGGTGAGCCACTACAACGACTCGGTCAGCAGCAGTCCCAATGTCCCGGTGCTGACCAACACCTCGCCGGGGAACCTGACGGCGACGGTGGCCGGCTACATCAGCCAGAATGATGGCAGCGGCGATTTCTTCAGTCTGGGCAACGTGCTGGCCGGTACCCAGTTGAATCTGACGCTGTCTCAGCCGGCCACCAGCCTGCTGGGGGGCGTGCTCAACATCTACAATGCCGCCGGCACGAACGAGACCAACAACGTGACGGCGGGCAATACGCTCAGCTACACCGTGCCCGCCGGCCAGGGGGGTACTTACTACGCCCGGGTCAGCTCGGCCAGCACGACCACGGTCTCGTTCTGGATGAACTGGAACGGCACCAACAGCGAGATGCCGATCAGCTTCAGCAACAACTACAACCTGTTCCTCAACAGCGGCTCGTTTGGCTTCGACACCAACGAGAGCTACGTTTACGGCATCAGCAGCGCCGGGCTGGCCAACAGTTGGCATCTGGTCACGGCGGTCTTTGTCGATGGCGTCGTCACCAACGATCAGCTCTGGATCGACGGCGTGCAGCAGACCCTGACCCAACGTGTGGGTACAACCGTCGGTGCGCCGCTGGTCGCCACCAGCACCGCCATCGGCAACTACGTCGGCGGGAGTTACGCCTTCACCGGCGTGCTCGACGAGGTGGCCTACTTCGACGGGACATTGACGGCCGCGCAGATCCAGGCCCAGTACGCTGCCCGCAACAGCGGCAGCTACAGCTCGGTGATCCTGAGCCAGAACCCGGTGGCCTATTACCGTCTGGGCGAGAGCAACGGCACGGTGGCCTACGACAGCTCGGGCAACTTCGACAACGCCGGATTCGGCGGCAGCATCACCCTGGGCGTGTCTGGTGCGCTGGGCAACGACAGCAACACGGCCTACCAGTTCAGCGGCGGCTCGATCTCGGCCGTGGTCCCCGAATCGACCGGACTGCTGGGCCAGTACGTGCTCTCGATCGATGTCGCCAACACGACGTCGCCGCAGATCACCGGCGACACGCTGCCCGGACAGGGCTCAACTTCATCAGCGGTGATCGACCGCTTCACGCTCAATTTCTCCGAGGATCTGAACGCGGCAACGGTCAACAACATGGCCGACTACCTGCTGCAAGACAGCCAGGGCAACGTCTACCATATGACCAGCCCGGGCTACTCGAGCGGCACCTCGGCCGGTTACTTGATCAGCGACGGCCCGCTCCAGCCGGGCAGCTACACGCTCACCATCTCCGGGCTGACCGACCGGACCAGCAACCTGCTGGTGCCCTACACCCTCTCGTTCAACGTAACCGGCGTCGCGCCCTACACCCTGGAGAGCCGTAATAACAACAGCCCCGGGACGGCGACGCCGCTGGTGACACCCACCAGCCAGCCGGACGGGACCTACTCGCCGAATTCGTACTCGGTTTCGGGCAACCAGCCCTACTTCACCGCCTCGGCGGCCCTGCGCGGTGCCGGCCAGCCGCTTGACCTGGTCACGGCCAACTACAACAGCGGCACGATCTCGGTGCTTTTGGGCAACGGCAACGGCACCTTCCAGGCCCCGGTGACTTACGCGGTCGGCAGTAACCCGATCGCCGTTGCCATCGGCGACTTGAACGGTGACGGCAAGGCCGATATCGCCGTGGCCAACTACGGCTCGAATAGCGTCAGTGTGCTCTTCGGCAACGGCGACGGCACCTTCCAGACCCCGGTCACTTACGCGGTTGGCTCCAGCCCGCGGGGCGTTGCCATTGCCGACCTGGACGGCAAGAACGGCAACGACCTGGCGGTGGCCAACTGGAACAGCGCCAACGTGAGCGTGCTCTTGAACCAGGGCAATGGCACCTTCGCCAGCGCCGTCAACTATCCCGTGGGCTCGAACCCCGGCAACCTGGTCATCGCCGACTTCAACGGCGACGGCAAGCTGGACGTGGCGACCGCCAACTACGGCAGCAATACGGTGAGCATCCTGCCGGGCAACGGCAACGGCACGTTCGGCACCCAGATCACTTACGCGACCGGCAGCAGCACCAACCCGATCGACGTGGTGGCCGTGCAACTCACCAGCGATGGCAAGGTTGACCTGGCGACAGCCAACAACGGCAACAGCACGGTGAGCGTGCTCTTGAACCAGGGGACGCCAGGGGCGGCATTCACGGCGAGCACGTTTGCGACGGCGGTGAACTACGCGGCCGGCGGCAGCAGTCCCTACCACTTGGTGGCGGCCGACTTGAACGACGACGGCAACCAGGACCTGGCGGTGGCTGGCTACGGCAACAACGTGGTGGGGATGCTGCTGGGCAACGGCGACGGTACCTTGCAGCCGGCAATCAGCATCTCGGTCGGGGGGGGCAACCCCATCGGGATCACCGCCGGGGTGTTCAACGGCAACGGCGTCACCGAACTGGCCACCGCCAACTACAACGGCAATAGCGTCACGGTTCTGGTGCCCAACATGGTCAAGGCGCTGCCGGTGGATGCGACCACCGGGCTGGAGTCGGGCTACGGCCGGGGCAATATGTCCAGCAGTTCGGATGTCGATTTCTTCAGTTGGACGGGGAAGGCCGGCGACGTGGTGCAGGTGGCGTCGGAGACGCCGGGCAACGCCGGAAACACCTACCTGAATTACTATGTCGAGAACTCCTTCGGCAGCATCTTGACATCCTTCACTTCCAGCAACTCCAGCAACAACAACGGCCAGGGCCAGTCGGGCCCGATCACGTTGCCGTACACGGGCACCTACCTGATCGAGGTCACGCCCAACTCCGGCTACACCGGCGAGTATCGCTTCCGGGTCACCGAAGCGCCGCCGACGCTGCAACTGGTGAGCCACTACAACGACTCGGTCAGCAGCAGTCCCAATGTCCCGGTGCTGACCAACACCTCGCCGGGGAACCTGACGGCGACGGTGGCCGGCTACATCAGCCAGAATGATGGCAGCGGCGATTTCTTCAGTCTGGGCAACGTGCTGGCCGGTACCCAGTTGAATCTGACGCTGTCTCAGCCGGCCACCAGCCTGCTGGGGGGCGTGCTCAACATCTACAATGCCGCCGGCACGAACGAGACCAACAACGTGACGGCGGGCAATACGCTCAGCTACACCGTGCCCGCCGGCCAGGGGGGTACTTACTACGCCCGGGTCAGCTCGGCCAGCACGACCACGGTCTCGTTCTGGATGAACTGGAACGGCACCAACAGCGAGATGCCGATCAGCTTCAGCAACAACTACAACCTGTTCCTCAACAGCGGCTCGTTTGGCTTCGACACCAACGAGAGCTACGTTTACGGCATCAGCAGCGCCGGGCTGGCCAACAGTTGGCATCTGGTCACGGCGGTCTTTGTCGATGGCGTCGTCACCAACGATCAGCTCTGGATCGACGGCGTGCAGCAGACCCTGACCCAACGTGTGGGTACAACCGTCGGTGCGCCGCTGGTCGCCACCAGCACCGCCATCGGCAACTACGTCGGCGGGAGTTACGCCTTCACCGGCGTGCTCGACGAGGTGGCCTACTTCGACGGGACATTGACGGCCGCGCAGATCCAGGCCCAGTACGCTGCCCGCAACAGCGGCAGCTACAGCTCGGTGATCCTGAGCCAGAACCCGGTGGCCTATTACCGTCTGGGCGAGAGCAACGGCACGGTAGCCTACGACAGCTCGGGCAACTTCGACAACGCCGGATTCGGCGGCAGCATCACCCTGGGCGTGTCTGGTGCGCTGGGCAACGACAGCAACACGGCCTACCAGTTCAGCGGCGGCTCGATCTCGGCCGTGGTCCCCGAATCGACCGGACTGCTGGGCCAGTACGTGCTCTCGATCGATGTCGCCAACACGACGTCGCCGCAGATCACCGGCGACACGCTGCCCGGACAGGGCTCAACTTCATCAGCGGTGATCGACCGCTTCACGCTCAATTTCTCCGAGGATCTGAACGCGGCAACGGTCAACAACATGGCCGACTACCTGCTGCAAGACAGCCAGGGCAACGTCTACCATATGACCAGCCCGGGCTACTCGAGCGGCACCTCGGCCGGTTACTTGATCAGCGACGGCCCGCTCCAGCCGGGCAGCTACACGCTCACCATCTCCGGGCTGACCGACCGGACCAGCAACCTGCTGGTGCCCTACACCCTCTCGTTCAACGTAACCGGCGTCGCGCCCTACACCCTGGAGAGCCGTAATAACAACAGCCCCGGGACGGCGACGCCGCTGGTGACACCCACCAGCCAGCCGGACGGGACCTACTCGCCGAATTCGTACTCGGTTTCGGGCAACCAGCCCTACTTCACCGCCTCGGCGGCCCTGCGCGGTGCCGGCCAGCCGCTTGACCTGGTCACGGCCAACTACAACAGCGGCACGATCTCGGTGCTTTTGGGCAACGGCAACGGCACCTTCCAGGCCCCGGTGACTTACGCGGTCGGCAGTAACCCGATCGCCGTTGCCATCGGCGACTTGAACGGTGACGGCAAGGCCGATATCGCCGTGGCCAACTACGGCTCGAATAGCGTCAGTGTGCTCTTCGGCAACGGCGACGGCACCTTCCAGACCCCGGTCACTTACGCGGTTGGCTCCAGCCCGCGGGGCGTTGCCATTGCCGACCTGGACGGCAAGAACGGCAACGACCTGGCGGTGGCCAACTGGAACAGCGCCAACGTGAGCGTGCTCTTGAACCAGGGCAATGGCACCTTCGCCAGCGCCGTCAACTATCCCGTGGGCTCGAACCCCGGCAACCTGGTCATCGCCGACTTCAACGGCGACGGCAAGCTGGACGTGGCGACCGCCAACTACGGCAGCAATACGGTGAGCATCCTGCCGGGCAACGGCAACGGCACGTTCGGCACCCAGATCACTTACGCGACCGGCAGCAGCACCAACCCGATCGACGTGGTGGCCGTGCAACTCACCAGCGATGGCAAGGTTGACCTGGCGACAGCCAACAACGGCAACAGCACGGTGAGCGTGCTCTTGAACCAGGGGACGCCAGGGGCGGCATTCACGGCGAGCACGTTTGCGACGGCGGTGAACTACGCGGCCGGCGGCAGCAGTCCCTACCACTTGGTGGCGGCCGACTTGAACGACGACGGCAACCAGGACCTGGCGGTGGCTGGCTACGGCAACAACGTGGTGGGGATGCTGCTGGGCAACGGCGACGGTACCTTGCAGCCGGCAATCAGCATCTCGGTCGGGGGGGGCAACCCCATCGGGATCACCGCCGGGGTGTTCAACGGCAACGGCGTCACCGAACTGGCCACCGCCAACTACAACGGCAATAGCGTCACGGTTCTGGTGCCCAACATGGTCAAGGCGCTGCCGGTGGATGCGACCACCGGGCTGGAGTCGGGCTACGGCCGGGGCAATATGTCCAGCAGTTCGGATGTCGATTTCTTCAGTTGGACGGGGAAGGCCGGCGACGTGGTGCAGGTGGCGTCGGAGACGCCGGGCAACGCCGGAAACACCTACCTGAATTACTATGTCGAGAACTCCTTCGGCAGCATCTTGACATCCTTCACTTCCAGCAACTCCAGCAACAACAACGGCCAGGGCCAGTCGGGCCCGATCACGTTGCCGTACACGGGCACCTACCTGATCGAGGTCACGCCCAACTCCGGCTACACCGGCGAGTATCGCTTCCGGGTCACCGAAGCGCCGCCGACGCTGCAACTGGTGAGCCACTACAACGACTCGGTCAGCAGCAGTCCCAATGTCCCGGTGCTGACCAACACCTCGCCGGGGAACCTGACGGCGACGGTGGCCGGCTACATCAGCCAGAATGATGGCAGCGGCGATTTCTTCAGTCTGGGCAACGTGCTGGCCGGTACCCAGTTGAATCTGACGCTGTCTCAGCCGGCCACCAGCCTGCTGGGGGGCGTGCTCAACATCTACAATGCCGCCGGCACGAACGAGACCAACAACGTGACGGCGGGCAATACGCTCAGCTACACCGTGCCCGCCGGCCAGGGGGGTACTTACTACGCCCGGGTCAGCTCGGCCAGCACGACCACGGTCTCGTTCTGGATGAACTGGAACGGCACCAACAGCGAGATGCCGATCAGCTTCAGCAACAACTACAACCTGTTCCTCAACAGCGGCTCGTTTGGCTTCGACACCAACGAGAGCTACGTTTACGGCATCAGCAGCGCCGGGCTGGCCAACAGTTGGCATCTGGTCACGGCGGTCTTTGTCGATGGCGTCGTCACCAACGATCAGCTCTGGATCGACGGCGTGCAGCAGACCCTGACCCAACGTGTGGGTACAACCGTCGGTGCGCCGCTGGTCGCCACCAGCACCGTCATCGGCAACTACGTCGGGGCGGGCTACGCCTTCACCGGCGTGCTCGACGAGGTGGCCTACTTCGACGGGACATTGACGGCCGCGCAGATCCAGGCCCAGTACGCTGCCCGCAACAGCGGCAGCTACAGCTCGGTGATCCTGAGCCAGAACCCGGTGGCCTATTACCGTCTGGGCGAGAGCAACGGCACGGTAGCCTACGACAGCTCGGGCAACTTCGACAACGCCGGATTCGGCGGCAGCATCACCCTGGGCGTGTCTGGTGCGCTGGGCAACGACAGCAACACGGCCTACCAGTTCAGCGGCGGCTCGATCTCGGCCGTGGTCCCCGAATCGACCGGACTCCTGGGCCAGTACGTGCTCTCGATCGACGTCGCCAACACCAACGGCCCTACTATCACAGCTCCGAGCCTGCCAGCGCAGGGCAACATGTCCACTAGCATCATCAATCAAGTGACGCTGGGCTTCTCGGAAGACCTGAACGCGGCGACTGTCAACAACCTGGCCAACTACGTGCTGCAAGACAGCAACGGCAACGTCTACCACCTGTCGAACCCCGGCTACACGAGCGGCACCTCGGCCTATTACTCGATCACTGACGGCCCGCTCCAGCCGGGAAGTTACACGCTCACCATCTCCGGGCTGACCGACCGCATGGGCAACGCCCAGAATCCGTTCAGCCTCCAGTTCTCGGTTGCCGGCGTGACTCCCTTCACGAACCAGGGCCGCTCCTCGGACAATTCCGCAAACCCCACAGCACTGACGCTCACCGGCGACCCGGCGGGAACGGGGCTATTCGTGGCCGGCGGCCGTGGCGCCCTCATCAATAACTCCGACGTCGATTACTGGACGTTCAGCGGCACGTCCGGCAATTCACTGGTCATCTCGACTCAGAATCCGAACAGTCCTTCCGGGTCCCAGCTCAATTATGTGGTCACTGAACCGAACGGCTCGACGACCCTGACCAGCTTCAACACCAACTACAATGGGAATGCCGAGAGCGCGCCAGTCAACTTGCCCGGGACCGGGACCTACACGATCTCGGTCCACATCAGTAACGGCTACTACGGCGAGTACCGGTTCTGGGTTTCCTCGGCGACGCCGCCATTGCAACTGGACAAGGAGCCCAACACTACGATCGCCACTGCCGACACCCTCTCGCTGGCCGCCAGCGGGAACAGCGAGGTGGCGAACGTCGGCGGGACGATCATGAACTCGTCGGATCTCAACTACTTCAATCTCGGGACGGTCCAGGCCGGTTACTCGATCCTGCTGAGCACGCAACTGACCTCGCTGAGCGTGCTCAGCCCGGTGGTGTCGGTCTACAACGCCTCCGACGTCTACCAGAACAAGACCAACGGGCGCCCGTTCGACAGCGTCGGCCAGATCGATATCACGCAGACGGGTACGTATTACGCGCTCATGCAAGGCGGCAGCGGCAACGGCGGATTGCTCGATCAGTACGTCATGAACGTGCAGATTGTTCCCACCAGCAGCCTGACGGCATTGCCGAACCTGGAAGTCACGAGCATCTCCCTCCCCAGCGGCAGCAACATCGAAAGCGGGCAGCCGGTCACCTTTAGCTGGACGGTCACGAATGACGGCCAGGCAGCGACCAACGTGGACAACTGGAGCGACCGGGCCGTCCTTTCCCTGGACACCACCTACGGCAACAGCGACGACATCCCCTTGGGCGGCAATAACGGTGTCTTCGGTCACTCGGGCGTCCTGGCCGTGGGGCAGAGCTACACCGCCACGGAAACCGTCATGTTGCCCGACGGCATCAGCGGCAACTACTACATCATCGTGCAAACCGACACCAATGAGCAGGTGGACGAGAGTACCATCGGCCGAGGTGATTCCGTCACGGTCTCCAGCGGCGGCCCCAACGGCAATGGCACCTTTACCGTCAACCTGGCCCCTTACGCCGACCTCATTGTCCAGGGCTTGACAGTCAACGGGCCGAGCGCCGCCGGCAGCTTCTCCTTGTCGTGGGACACGGTCAACCAGGGCGACGGCGCCGTGGCCAACAACTGGGCCGAGCAGCTCGTCGTCAAGGACGTGACCACCGGCGTGACCGTCGTGAACACGCCCCTGAGCTTCAGCGGCGGATTGGCGGCCAACGGAGGCACCTCCGCGCACACCGAGCCGTTCACCGGGAGCTATACGGTCGACAGTGCCGGTGATTTCGACGTGTCAGTCACCACCAACTCCGACCAGAGCATCTACGAGGACAACCTCCAGGGCCACGCGAGTGCCGTCGCCAACGACACGTCGGCCACGACCTTCACAGCCACGCGCGATCTCACGGTCACGAACCTGACCCAATCCAGCCCGGCCAGTCCGCAGTCGGGCAATCCGGTCACACTGACCTGGACAGATGCCGACACGGGCGTCCTGGCCACGACCGGCGGCTGGAGCGACCAGGTCACGGTGGTCAACACCACCACCGGCGCTGCCCTGTATAGCGCCAATGTCCCCTACACCGGCGCGAGCATTCAGCCCGGCAGCGCATCGGCGACTCTCTCCACGTCGTTCACCTTGCCCGACGGCGCCCCGGGCGTGGGCACGATCGAGGCCACGGTGACGGTCAACGCCAACCACGCCGAAGCCGAGTACAACACGGCCGGCACCGCTGGAGGCAATAACAGCAGCTCGATCAATTTCGCCTCAACCCTGGCCGACTACGCCGACCTCATCGTGGCCCCCGGCTCGCTGGGGACCGCGCCCACCGATCCGCGATCCAGCGGCGCGGTAACAGTCACCTGGAACGACCAGAACCAGGGCGACGCCGCGGTGAGTGCCGCTTTCAACGACTCGGTGCTGGTGCAGAAAGTGAATTCCGAGAACAGCCTGACCACCATCGCTACCGGAACCGTCAGTGGCAACGCCAGCCTGGCCGCCGGCGCCACCAGCGCGCAGCAGCAGTTCAACTTCACCCTCCCCGAGGGGCCGGCCGGGGTAGGCAACTTCCTGATCACGGTGACCACCGACAGCGGGCAGACCGTCAAGGAGTACGACAGCAACGGCAACCCCGCCTACGGCAACAACAGCGCGAGCATCACCACCACGTCAACGCTGGGGAACTCCGCCGACCTGATCGTGGCCCCCGGCTCGGTAACGGCCACGCCCACCAATCCGTATTCGAGCGGCGCGGTGACGGTTACCTGGAACGACGAGAACCAGGGCCTCGCCGCGGTCAACGCGGCTTTCAACGACTCGGTGCTGCTGCAGAAAGTGAATTCCGGCAACAGCCTGACCACCGTCGCGAGCGGCACCGTTAGTGGTGACGCCACCCTGGCCGCCGGCGCCATCAGCGCCCAGCAGCAGCTCACCCTCGCTCTTCCCGACGGCGTAGCGGGAGTGGGCAACTTCCTGATCACTGTGACCACCGACAGCGGAAAGACCGTCGCGGAGTATGACAGCAACGGCAACCCCGCCTACGGCAACAACAGCGCCAGCATCACCACCACGTCAACCCTGGGGCGCTATGCCGACCTGGTCGTGTCCCCCGGCTCGGTGGCGGCCACGCCCACCAATCCGTATTCGAGCGGCGCGGTGACGGTCACCTGGAACGACGAGAACCAGGGCGACGCCGCGGTGAGTGCCGCTTTCAACGACTCGGTGCTGGTGCAGAAAGTGAATTCCGGCAACAGCCTGAGCACCATCGCTACCGGAACCGTGAGTGGCAACGCCACCTTGGCCGCCGGCGCCACCAGCGACCAGCAGCAACTCACCATCGCTCTCCCCGACGGCGCGGCGGGAGTGGGCAACTTCCTGATCACGGTGACCACCGACAGCGGGCAGACCGTGAAGGAATTCGACAGCAACGGCAATCCCGCGTATGGCAACAACAGCTCGAGCATCACGATCACGTCAACGCTGGGGAACTACGCCGACCTGGTCGTGGCCTCCGGCTCGCTGGCGGTCACACCGGCGACTCCGCAATCGAGCGGCGCGGTGACGGTCACCTGGAACGACACGAACCAGGGCGACGCCGCGGTGAGCGCCGCCTTCAATGACTATGTGCTGGTGCAGAGGGTGAACCCCGACAATAGCCTGACGAACATCACGTCGGGCAATGTCTCCGGCAACGCCAGCCTGGCCGTCGGCGCCACAAGCGCGCAGCAAGAGTTCTCCTTCACACTCCCCGACGGCCCGGCGGGAACCGGCAATTTCCAGATCACGGTGACCACCGACAGCGGTCAAACCGTCAAGGAATACGATGGCAGCGGCAACCCCGCGTACGGAAACAACAGCGCGAGCATCACCACCAAGTCGACCCTCGCGGCATATCCCGACCTTCAGGTCACCATGCTCTCCGCGACCCCCAGCGCCGGGCTCCAATCAGGAGGTGACGTGACCTTGAGCTGGGATGACGCTAACACCGGCAACGGCGCCACCAAGGGCTCGTGGTACGACTCCATCACCGTGACCAATTCCACGACCGGCGAGGTCCTCGGCACATCGACCCTTCTCTACGACCCGTCGGCCGCAGGCAACGGTCCAATCGCGGCTGGCGACTCGCGCGCCCGCCAGTTCATGGTGACGCTTCCGAACGGGGCGCCGGGCGTCGGCCAGATCCAGTTCTCGGTCACGACTAACGTCTACAACCAAGTCTTCGAGTACAACACCGCCGGCCCCAACGACACGAGCACCGCGCAATCGAACAATACCTCCAGCTTGACTGTCTCCTCGACTCTGGCGCCCTATCCCGACCTGACCGTCCCGAGCCTGATCGTGTCACCGTCTACGGGCCTGGAGTCGGGCGACAATCTCTCGATCCAGTGGAGCGATTCCAACACCGGGAACGCCCCGGTCAACGGTGCATTCATCGATCACGTCGTCATCCAGAACACAACGACCGGCAAGCCGCTGGGGACCCAGGATGTCCCGTATGATCCCACCGCGAGCGGCAACGGACCGATCGCGGCCGGCCAGGCGATCTCCAGGCAGATCGGCTTCACGCTACCCCAGGGCACGCCCGGCGCGGGCCAGATCCAGGTCACGGTGACGACTGATTACTACAACCAGGTCTTCGAGTGGAACGAGGCCGGCCCCGGCGGCACGAGCACTGCCGAGAGTAACAACTCCACGAGCCAGACCGTGACCGCGAGCCTGGCGCCCTATGCCGACCTGGCCGCGTCCGCCGTCTCGGCCCCGAGCCTGACGATCGGCGACCCGGCGCAGGTCACCGTGGGCTGGACGGTGACGAATCAGGGGAACGGCCCCGGCACAGTCGCCACCTGGACCGATGCCGTGATCGCCTCTCCGGATGACGACCCGACCGACGGCACCACCATCGCTCAGTTCACTCACCAGGGCCTCCTCGCCGTCGGAGCCAGCTACTCGCAGACCCAGACGTTCCTGCTGCCGCCGCACTTCGAGGGCCAGTACCACCTGTTCGTGGAGACCAATTCGACGGGCGCCGTCTTCGAGAACGGCAACACGGCGAATAACTACGCCGAGGCCCCGAACCTGTTCGACGTCAGCCCCATCCCCTACGCCGATCTGGTGGTACCCTCGGTGACCGTGTCTCCGACTGGAGCCAGCGGCCAGCCGGTTCAGATCTCCTGGACCGTGGCCAACCAGGGAATCGGCGTCACCAACACCAGCAGTTGGAGCGACGAAGTCAGCCTGGCGACTGACCCCGCCGGCACCAACATCGTCGTGGATCTCGGTGGGTTCGAGCACATCGGCGTCCTCGCCCCGGGCGGCAGCTACACGCACACCGTCGAGGTCACTCTGCCGGTTACATTGCAGGGAACCTATTATGTCGTCGTCCACACTGGCGGGCCCTACGAGTTCATCTACACGACCAATAACACCAACGTCTCGGGCCCTCTGACCGTGACACTGACCCCCGCTCCGGACCTGACCCCGACTCAGATCGTCGCCCCGACCACCGCCGGCGCCGGCGACCAGGTCGACGTCTCCTGGACCGTCCAGAATCTTGGACCCGGCGATGCCAACACGCCCTGGACCGACTCGCTGCAGTTGCGTCAGGTGGGCGGCGGGGCGGTGTACAACCTGGGCCAGTTCTCCTACACGCTGCCCCTCCAGGCCGGCAAGTCGTACAGCCGGGACGAGCTGGTGGGACTGCCTTCGAACGTGCAAGGGGTCTTCCAGTTCGCCGTGACCACGGCGACCGGTCTCTTCGAAAACGGGGCCACGGCCAACGATACGTACGTCGACCCAAATCAGCTCACTCTCACGCTGCCGCCCAACCCCGACCTCCAGGTTCTCATCGGTGACAGCCCCCTCGCAGGCTAACGCCGGCGGAACGGTCTCGCTCGATTTCACGGTCATCAACCAGGGGACCGTCCCCACCACCACTCCGCACTGGACCGATACCGTTTACCTCTCACTCGACGGCACGCTCGACAGTAATGCCATCGTGCTGGGTTCCTTCCCCAACCAATCGGCGCTTCTACCCGGCCAGAGCTACGAGACCATGACCGGCGACTTGCTCATTCCGGACACCTTCGCCGGCGCCGGCTACCTGATCGTGTACACCGATTCGGGCAACGCCGTCAACGAGACGCCTAACGAGGGGAACAACACCTTCGTCTCGCCGATCTACGTCAACGCCTTGCCCCCCGCGGACCTCGTCACGGGCCAGGTCACCGCCCCTGATCAGGCGTTCGACGGAACGTCGTTCACGGTCAGCTATACCGTTACCAACAAGGGGTTGAATGTCACCGATGTCCCGAGCTGGACCGACACGATCTGGCTGGCGCACGATCCCACCCGGCCGGGCGCCAGCAAAGGGGATGTGGTCCTGGCGACGCTGTCGCACAACGGCGTGCTCGGCAACGATCCCAGCGTACTTATCCCACCGACGAGTTACACCGAGACCGCGACGGTCACGCTCCCTTCGGGAATCTCGGGCCAGTACTACATCACCGCCTGGGCCGACACCTTCGACCAGGTGCTCAAGACGACGCTCGACGCAAACATCAATCCCGATGACCCCAACGAGCTCTACAACGACAACTGGAAGGCGAGACCCATCACCGTTCTTCTCACACCGCCACCCCCCGCTCCCCTTCCGCCGGACCTTGTGGTCAGCTCGGTCGCGGCCCAGCCGACGGCCGTGGGGGGCGACTCCTTCACGGTGAACTGGACGGTACTGAACCAGGGAACCGGCCCTACCGAAGGTGCGACCCTGTTCGACCGGGTCTACCTGTCGAACCAGCCCACACTCAACGCCCCCGGGGCGAACCAGTGGACCCTCGGCACCATCGAGCACGACGGCATCGTGCCGGTCGGCGGCAGCTACAACGCCCAGGCCACGTTCCAGCTCTCGCCCGAGATCGCCGGTAAGTACGTCATCGTTGACGCCAACACCGGCGGCTCCATTGGTGATAACTCGATCCCACCGACATGGGAAGGCCCCAACACGAACAACAACACCAACACCGGCCCGACGCTGGTCACGCCCCTGGCGCCGGCCGACCTCCAGGTTACGTCGATCGTCACCCAGTCACCGAATTACTCAGGCGAGAACACGACCGTCCAGTGGACGGTCACGAACTTTGGCAACACCGTCTGGTCGGGCACGCAATACTGGGTCGATGACGTGTACATCTCGCCGTACCCGACCTTCAATACCAACGGCAACACTCTCGCCGGCGTGGTCGCATACAACAATGTCCAGACGCTTGGGACCGGCCAGAGTTACACGCAGTCGCTCACGTTCGCCCTGCCGAAGGGGATCGGCGGGACCGCGGCCGACCCCCAGACCTTCTATGTCTACGTGATCACCGATCCATCGGGCACGACGAACACGGGGTACCGCGACAACGACACGAGCCGCGATTACTACACGACCAACGGTTACGAAGACCCGACCAACAACCAGGGATCGCAGACCCTCACGGTCATCTACCGAGAGCCGGACCTGGAGGTCACGAACCTGGTCGTGCCCTCCACACCGGTGTATTCCGGCGATGTGATCCCGGTGAGCTGGACCGTGACGAACGTCGGCAACCGCGATACGCGCGTTGGCTACTGGATCGACCGTGTCTACCTCTCGGACTCGCCGTCGCTCGACGACCAGTCGTACATGCTCGGCCAGGTCACGCATTCGTCGATCCTCATGACCGGGGCCCAGTACAACGCGTCGTTGAACGTGCAGCTCCCCGATGGGATCCACGGCAATTTCTACATCCTGGTCTTCACGGACTCGAATGAGACGGGTAGTCCCACGGTTCCTGGCCTCTATAACGATGGCTCAGATCCGTTTTTTGGGCGCGTCGACGAGTACCAGGGTGAGGGGAACAACATCACGGCGGCCTCCCTCCCGGTGCTGCTGGCCAATTCGCCCGACCTCCAGGTGTCATCGGTGACCGCGGTGGGACCCGACCCGAGCCAGCCGGATCATGTACAGACCGGGCAGAATTACACGGTCACCTACACGGTCACCAACGCGGGCGCCGGCGGTACACCAGCGCGGCAATCGTCATGGGTGGATTGGATCTTCTTGTCTCGCGACCAGTTGCTCGACTCGGGCGACACCTTCCTCGCCGAGGAGGACCACACCGGCGGGCTGAACGCGGGCCAGAGCTATCAGGTGACAGCCACTTTCCAAGCGACGCGCAATCTCTCCGGCCCCTGGTATATCATCGTCATCACTGACCCGAGAGGCGTCGTTTACGAGGGGGGTAACAAGTACGACAACACGACGGCCACGGCGACCCCGCTGGTATTTGACGTCCCGCCGCCGGCGGATCTGACCGTCCAGACGATCACGATCCCGTCGTCGGCCCAGTCGGGCGACCCGGTGCAGATCCAGTGGACGGTCCAGAACGTCGGAGCCAATGCCGCCAGCGGCTCCTGGACCGACTCGGTCTATCTCGCCAGCGGCGCCACCTGGGACATCAGCGACCCTTTGATCGGCCAGGTGGTCTACAGCGGGACGGTGCTCCCGGGCGGCACGTACACCTCCACTCTCAACGCAAACTTGCCGGACGCCGCCGCCGGCCAATATCGGATCATCGTCCGCACCGACATTTTCGATGAGGTCGTCGAGAGCAACTACCTGAACAACACCACCGCTTCGGCCGACGTCGTGAACGTGACCGTCCCCGAGTTGCAACTGGGAGTGCCGGTACAGACAACCCTGAGCACCGGCCAGGACAGAGTGTACGAGGTCCAGGTCGGGCTCGGCCAGACGCTCCGGGTTGACCTGACCTCGTCCGATGCATCCGCCTCCAACGAACTGTACCTGCGCTACCAGGCCGTGCCGAGCGGCTCCGAGTACGACGCCGCCTACCAGGGGGCGCTGCAAGCCAACCAGTTCGCGGTCATTCCCTCGACCCAGGCTGGCGAATATCTCATCCTGGTGCGCGGTCAGTCAGAGTCGGCCGCCAACACGCCCGTCAGCGTCGTGGCCAACGTCCTGCCGTTCGAGATCACCGACGTCCAGACCGACGAGGGGGGCGACGGCCAGTACGTCACCACCACAATCCTCGGCGCACAGTTCGACCTCCAGGCAATCGTCAAGCTGGTCCGCCCGGGCATCGCCGAGTACGAGCCGGTGAGTTACCAGGTGGTCGACAGCACCACGATCACGGCAGTCTTTGACTTCACAAACGCGCCGCATGGCCTGTACGACGTCGTGGTGATCAACCCCGACGGCACTGAAGCGATTGCCCCCTATCGGTATCTCGTCGAGCAGGCCCTGCCTCCCGACGTCGCCGTGGCGCTTGGCGGCCCGCGGGTCCTGACGGCCGGCCAGAACGCCATCTACGGCTTCTCGCTCGAGAGCTTGACCAACGTCGACATCCCCTACGTCGAGTTCGAGGTCGGAATCCCCGAGCTTGGCGGGATCACCGAGACTGATCCAGGGACGGGCCTGTACCCGTACCTGGCACTCACCACCAATCTGGGGGCGGAGGACAACCCGCAGGTTGCCGATGTCCCGTGGGCGAGCGTCAATCCCGTGGTCAACACCGGAGGCGAGGACCTGTCGACTGCCTACGCCCTCGATTTCGCCGATGGCTCGAACCTGGGCGAGACCCTCGCGGTTCAGACCTACCCCGACGGATTGCCTCCGGACGCCAGTGAGAATCCGCCCTCTGACACCGCGTTCCAGTTCGATATCACGGCGTCGGCGACCCCGCTGACGACCGCCGAGTTCATCGCGCAGCAGACCCAGGAAGCGCTGACGCTGCGCTCGGCTATCCTGCAAGATCCGACGGCATCCGCGTCTTTGCAGGTGCTGGCATCCGACCCGACCTCCTGGACTGATCTCTACCTCGCCGCGTTGACAGAGGCCGGGCTCCTCCTCCCGTCGGACGTGCCCCCGGCGGCCCAGCAAGATCCCGACGTCATCACCCTGATCGACACTCTGGCGGCGGGCATCCTGGCCGGGCCCGCCGGGCAGCAGATCATCACAACCGGCAACCTTCCCCAGTTCTTCGACCAGGTCATCAAGTGGTACGGCAGTAACCCGACCCAGACGAGCCCATACATCGGCAGCCGTTACGTCGACAGCCCGGACCCGGACGCAGCGGGCACCATCGTGGCCGGCAATGCACCGCCCAACAGCGCCTTCGACCTGCAGGAGTCAAGCCCGACGCAAACCGAGTCATTCACGGTCTATGTCAATTACGCCAACGATTACGATATGAACGGCGACATCGACTCGAGCAACCCCGAAAACCCCAACTACGTTCCGGTTCAGCCCACGGACTTCTCGCCGTTCCTGAACGGGCAGGGGACAACGGGCCAGGCGCAACTGGTCGGACCGTTCGGCTCGGGCACACCGGACTTCGTGCCGACGGGCCAGCCGCTTCCCTATACGATCAACTTCAGCAACCCCTCCAGCACTTCGACCGTCGGCCAGATCCGGATCGTCAGCCAGCTCGACCCCAACCTCGACCCGCGCAGCTTCCGGCTCGGAGACCTTCAGATCGGCGATCTCCAGGTCCACATCCCCAATACCGTTGGCTCGTTCCAGGGGGATTTCGACTTCACCCAGAGCGAGGGTTTCATCCTCCGCGTGAGCGCGGGGATCGACATCCAGTCCGACACAATCACCTGGCTGTTGCAGGCGATCGACCCGGCGACCGGCGAGGTTGTCACGGACCCGTCGCGCGGACTCCTCCCGCCGGGCAGCAATGCCTCGGGATTCGTCACCTATACGGCCGAGCCCCTGGCCGGCGTGGCCACCGGGACGCAGATCAGCGCCCAGGCGAGCATACTCTTCGACACGTCGGCGCCGGAGGATACGAACACGGTCACCAACACAGTCGACGCCGTGGCACCCACGACGACCTTGACGGCGACGCCCATCGTCCCGGGCAGCTCAGACTACCAGGTGCAGTGGACCGCGACCGACGACAACGGAGGCTCGGGGGTCCAGGGCGTGACGGTCTACGTGGCGGAGGATGGCGGCGACTACCAGATCTGGCTCGACCAGACGACCACCACTTCGGGAATCTACGACGGCCAGCCGGGGCACACCTACCAGTTCCTCGCGCTCGCGACCGACAACGCCGGCAACCAGGAGCAACCGCCGTCGGGCGTCGCGGTTCCCAGCGATGGCTCGCAAGCGAATTTGGGCGCTCTGCCGACCGTCCCCGCCACGACGACCGACCTCGGCACGCCGGCGCAGCCCACAACGCAGCCGTCGACCAATCCGCTGTTCACCCAGGCGGAGCAGGGAATCCCCTCACCGGTTCAGGTCAGCCAGCCCTCCGAGTTCCAGAAGGTCCTCCAGCCGTTCACCGCGCGGGCGTTCGCGACTGGCATCACACAGAGCGAGGCGAACATCGGCCCGCTCGCGATCGTCACTTTCCCCGACGGGTCGGCACTGGTCAGCGGCGGCCCGGCGCGGGACCAGCTCTTCTCGTTCACTTCCGAAGGCGGCCAGGCTGGCACGCCTCTGGCCACCGAGCCGTTCCCGATCTACGACATGGCGCTCGATGCCGCCGGCAATCTCTGGGCGACGACCGGCGGCGGACCGCTCCTCGAGCTCAATCCCCAGACCGGCGCCATAATCGGCCAGTACGGCGACAGCCTGACCCAGAGCCTGGCCATTCAGCCGAGCACCGGCTTGATCTACGTCTCGTCGGGCAAGGGCATCGAGATCTTCAATCCCACGACCCAAACCTTCGCTCACTTCAGCGACCTGCGGGTCGGCAGCCTCGCCTTCGACCCGGACAGCTCACTCTGGGCCGCGACCTGGCCCCAGAACCAGAACGACGTGGTCGAGTTCGTCCCGGATTCCCCTGCCCCCAACCCGATCACTCCGCAATATCACGCCCAACTGATGTTTCAATTCACGACCGACGTTGACTCGATCGCCTTCGGCCTGCCGGGCACCATGCTTGCGGGACTGCTGTTCATCAGCCACGACGAGGAGGCGTCGCCGGGCGCGGGGACCGATCTGACGATGGTCGACCTCGCCACGCTGCAGACCCTGGCCGTCGCCACGGGCGGCAGCCGCGGCGACGAGATCAAGACAACGGCACTCGGCAGCATCCTGCTCAGCCAGTCTCAACAGGTCGACATACTCTCCCCGATCGAGGCTCCCCGCGTCGCAGGCTCGAACCCGCCCGACGGCGCGACGGTGGGGCTGCCGCTGGGGACCATCACGGTCACGTTCGATCACGACATGTTCCAGGGCGCCTCCACCGATCCTCACTCGGTCCTCAACCCATCCAATTATCAGATCATCGGCGACACCGCGGGCCCCATTGCCGTCAGCGCCGTGGTGTATGACGCATCCAGCCGTACCGCCACCCTGTCGTTCGACTCCATCGAGGCGGGCGGCTACACGCTCCAGGTCGCCACGTCGATCCAGAGCACCGACGGTCTCGGCCTGGCAGAGCCGTTCTCGGCCCACTTCCGCGGGCTCGACGACGTGTCGTCGCAGGTCAACATCAGTTTCGCCAATGGGCGGGCCAACGCGGCAACCAAGACTTACTCGTACAGCGTGATCGTCACCAACAACGGGCCGACCCCGTTGCTGACCCCACTCGACCTGACCTTCGACGGCCTCCAGCCGATCAACGACCAGGTTATCGGCGCGACGAACCTGACCGCGAACGGCACCGTATGGCTCGACCTGAGCAGCGATGTACCCGGCGGCAAGCTGTTGCCCGGCCAGGCGACCACCGCCGCGACCGTCACGTTCTCCAACCCCTCGGGGCTGAGGCTCTCGTTCAAGACCGGCCTGCTGGCTATGCCCGCGCCCAACGCGGATCCAATCTTCGACTCACAACCCCTGACGACGGCGACCGCTGGCCAGCTTTACAACTTCCCGGTCGCCGCGCACGATCCGAACAAATACACTCTCGGCTACCTGCTGGTCAGGGGGCCGGCCGGGATGACCGTCAACGCGACCAGCGGCCTGGTCAGTTGGCTGCCCACGATCGCCAGCCCCGCCCTTGCGCCGGTCGTGCTGGCGGTTTACGACTCTCTCGGCAGCCGCGCGACGCTGTCCTATACAATCACGGTCGGTGGAGTGGACCAGCCGCCTGTGCTCCAGCCGCTTCCCCTCCAGATCGCGGGCCAGGAGGATCAGACGCTTCAGGTTGCCCTGAGCGCGACCGACCCGCAGGGGCTGCCGCTCATCTCCTGGGCGGACAACCTGCCGCCGGGTGCAGTCTACGACACCACGAACGACACCCTGACCTGGATTCCCGCACCGGGGCAGGCCGGCACTTACCCGGACGTTCAGTTCTTCGTGAGCGACGGCGTGAACCAGGTGAGCGCTGCGACCACCCTCTTGATCGCCCCGACGCAACAGCCGCCCACACTGGTCCAGCCGGCCAACCGCACTGTCCTCGAAGGAGAATCGGTCCACATCCCGCTCCAGGCCAGCGATCCCCAGGGCGACCCGCTCAGCTTTTCCAGCACCATGCTTCCCGGCGGCGCCTACTTCGACCCCAGTACCGGCGTCTTCGACTGGACACCGGCCTACTTCCAGCAAGGGGTCTTTCAGATCCCGTTCACGGTCAGCGACGGCCAGCTCTCGGTGACACAAACGACGACGATCACAGTGCTGCCCGTCGACGCCCCACCGCAGTTTGACGATCTGTCCTCCTGGCGCGTCGCCGAGGGGCAGGACATCAACTTCCGGGCCTTCGCATTCGACCCCAACAATCCCGGCTACGTGCCGCCGGACCGGATGGCTGATGGCACTTTGACGGCGCTCGAAGGGACGGATCCGACGGTCACCTACACAGTCAGCGGTCTGCCCGCGGGAGCGACGTTCGACCCGCAGACTGACTTATTCGACTGGCCGACGAATTACTCCGACGCCGGCAGCTACCTGGTCACGTTCACCGCCACCAAGCCAGGAAACGGCACCGGCGCGCCGCTTTCCATCTCGGTGAGCGTACCGATCACGGTCCTCAACACCAACCGGGCACCGCAGATCACTTTCATCGCCAACCAGACCGTCGACGATAAGGCGGTACTGACACTGCCCATTCAGGCGATCGACCCCGATGGCGACCCGATGGTCTTGACGGCCGGCGGGACCACCGACCAGGGTCTGCCCGCGTTCGCGTCGTTCGTCGATAACGGCAATGGCACCGGCACGTTCACCTTCGCGCCCGGGCCTGACGACGGCGGCGATTACACGATCAGCTTGACGGCCACCGACAACGGCGACGGCGGCGGCCCGGCCGCGGTCCTGTCCGCCTCGCAGGCCTTCATCGTGACGGTCAACGACACCCCACCGCACCTCGCCCCGATCGGCGACAAGGTCGCCGTCGTGGGCCAGGAGCTACAGTTCACGATCCATGCAACCGACCCCAATTCTTACCCGCTGACCTTCAGCGCCCTTGGGCTTCCCGCCGGTGCGACATTGGCTCCCAGCTCGACCTACGGCGACGCCGTCGTCACCTGGACGCCGACCTCGAGCGCCCTGGGCGAGACGACCGTCGTCTTCCAGGTCGCAGACAACGGCAACGGCAATCCCGCCGAAGTGCTCACCGGCCAGCAATCCATCAACCTTGTGGTCCGCCTGAGCAACCGTGCACCGGTTCTGCTTCCTGTCGGCAACCAGACAGTCGCTCAGCAGCAGACTCTCACCGTCGCGCTCCAGGCTACCGACCCGGACAACGACACCCTGACGTACTCGGCCGCCAACCTGCCGGCCGGGGCCGCGCTCGACCCGGTTTCTGGCATCCTGACCTGGACGCCCAACCTGTCGCAGTCGGGCACATTCAACAACATCGTCTTGAGCGCAAGCGACGGCAACCTGACCGCCTCACAGACTCTGACAATCGACGTCACCGCGATCAACCAGGCGCCTGTGCTGGTGCCGCTGGTCGAGCAGGACGGCCGTGAGGGGACACCGCTGCAATTCACCCTGGCAGCCGCCGACGGCGACGGCGACCCGTTGACCTACGGCGTGATTTCGGGGCTGCCTTCGGGCGCGCAGTTCAACACGATGACGGGCCAGTTCAAGTGGACCCCTACCTATTCGCAGGCGGGCGATTACGCGATCCAGTTCGGCGTCAGCGACCCCGGCGGCCTGAGCGATCAGATCAGCGTGAATGTCCACATCGACCAGGTGGACCTGCCGCCGAGTCTGGTGGTGACCAACCATCAGGCCGTGGTTGGCCAGCCGCTCGGCTTCACCCTGCTGGGCAGCCACCCCGACCAGGGGATTCCCATCGACTTGACCTACTCGGCGCTGGGCTTGCCCGAAGGGTCCAGCCTAAACCCGCAGACAGGGGCATTTTCGTGGACACCTGGCCCCTCTCAGATTGGCGACTATTCCGTCCAGTTCTCGGTCTCCGACGGTGAGCTGTCCGATACGGTGCCAGTCGTGCTCCGGGGCACGATCGCCGCGGTACCGCCGCAGGTGATCGTCGTCTTGACGCCGAGCTTCCCGGCCGTGCCCGGTCAATCGGTGATCGTCCATGTCGCGGCCTCGAGCCTTGCCCCGATCACCGGATTGTCGGTGACGGTCGGCGGGCAGCCGTTGACACTGGATAGCCAGGGCCGGGCGACCTACACGCCCAGGCGCCCGGCCGGATTGCGATCACCGCCACGGCAACCGACGGCGATGGGCTCGTCGGCCAGTATGCGACGGTGCTCAAGGTGCTTGACCCGAGCGACCAGACCGCGCCCGTCGTCGCCTTCAGCCCCCAGTTGGCCAACGCGCGGCTGACCGCCGCGGCGGCCATCGTCGGCACGATCAGCGACACGAACCTCGACACCTGGGTCCTCGACCGCGCCCCGATCGGCTCCTCCACGTTCACCACCCTGGCCAGCGGCACTGCCCCGGTGTCATCAGCGACGCTGGCGACGTTCGACCCGACCGTGCTGGCCAACGGTCCGTACGTTCTCCGTCTGACCGCCACCGACATCGCGGGGCGCGTCAGCCAGACCACGATCGTGGTCGAGGCTGACAGCACGACCAAGCCAGCCCAGTATCTCCGCACGGAGACCGACCTGTCGGTGGTCCTGGCCGGCTCGGTGTTCAACCTGGTCCGCACGTATGACTCGCTCACCGCGGACCAGTCGGGCACATTCGGCTACGGCTGGCGGCTGGCCGTCGAGGATACGGATATCCAGACGACAGTCCTGCCCACCGGACAGGAGTCGACCGGCATCTACAATCCTTTCTTGATCGGAACAAGGGTCTACCTGACCCTGCCGACCGGCCAGCGCGTCGGCTTCACCTTCACGCCGGTGAAGGAACAGATCAATGGGCTGACGTATTACATGCCGGCCTACACAGCCGACTCGGGAGTGACGTACACGCTGAGCTCGGCCGGCGGGCCGCTCATCCAGGCCGGGAACCGGTATTACGACTTGAAGACCGGGCTGGCGTACAACCCGGCGGCTGACCTCTATGCCGGCCCCGAATACGTCCTGACCGCCCCCGACGGAACGGCCTACGACCTGAGCACGGCCCAAGGAGTGCAGGAAATGATCCGGCCCGACGGCACGCGGCTCTACTTCTCCGATAGCGGGATCACCGCATCGACGGGCGAGTCGATCCAGTTCGTGCACGATGCCCAGGGGCGGATCACGTCGATCATCGCGCCGGACGGCACGCGCGTGATCTACACATACGACAGCTCAGGCAATCTCGTCTCGGCTCGCAATCTGGTCTCAGGCCAGTCGAGCCGGTACGGCTATCAGGCTGGACCGATCCACCTGTTGATCGAGGCGGTGTCGCCCGCGAACGGGACAAGCGCCGTGGTCCAGTACGCGCCGAGCTTCCAGGTCTTGCCGCTTACCGCCGACCTGGGCAGCTCGGGCGAGTTCCTCGCCTCGAACCAAACCGGGACACTGGCCGCCGGTGGGACCGATCGCTACGCGTTCAGTTTCCGTCCCTCGGAGCTCCTCTCGACGGCCTCCGGGGAAATCTATCTGGGGATCACCGTCCAGGCGACGTCGGGCAGCGCGCTTCAGCCGGGCGTGCCGTTGATCGTCGGCCTGACTCCGCTCGTGAGCCACACCAGCGCACTCGGCTCCTTTGCCCTGTACGCCATCGGCGAGGCCGGTCTCGAGCTGCTCGATGTATCCGGGGCCAATGGTGCAACGAAGGGCAGCTACACACTGCACATGTTCGTCGCCGGTGATGTGAACGGCGACGGCAAGGTCGATGGCACCGACGGCCAGCTCCTCGCTGGCGCCCTGGGCACGTCCGTGGGCCAGCCCGGCTATCTGGCCGCTGCCGACGCCAACCAGGACGGCGTGATCAACGCAACGGACATGCAGCTCCTCTCCAGTGATCTCGGCTTCCAGGAAAACCTGCCTCCGGTCTCGACGGCCGGCCAGGCAACGACACACATCGACCTGGCGGTCACGGTTGATCTGGCGACCCTGGCGACCGATCCCGAAGGCAACCCGATCTACTTCCGCGTGCTAAATCCCGAGGACGGGACCGCCACACTCTCGCCCGACGGTCACACCGTCACCTTTGTCCCAGCCCCCGGCTACACCGGCCCGGCCAGCTTCCAGTACGTGGCCGATGACGGATACGGGACCTCGGCGACGGCGACAGTATCAATCAACGTCAGTGCTGCGCCGCTCGTCAGCCTCGATTTCGAGGATCGCGCCCCCAGCCTCCAGCCCGGTGACAGTTTGAACGTGACGGTCGTCGGCGATTTCGCCGACGAGAACGGAGCTGTGTTGCCGAGCTCTTACCTGACCTTCCAGACCCTCGACTTGTCCGTCGCGACGATCAGCGCCGGCGGCCAGCTCCATGCCGTGGCCGACGGCACGACCGTCCTGCTTGTATCAAGCCACGGCATCCAGGCCGCGACGGCGGTCAGTGTTGGTACCTCGACTGACCAGACGCAGCAGCTCCTGGTCAAGCTGGGTCTGGACGATTACCCGCAGGCCTTGAGCTTGGCTGCCCATGTCGGTTCGCGCCAGCTCAAGATCGACGTGGGAGGCGAGATCGACCTGACCTCAGCCTCGACCGGGACCGAGTACTTTGTGAGCAATCCGAATGTCGTCACGGTCACCCCGGACGGACTCGTCAACGCGGGCAACGTGGGAATCGCTCAGATCACCGTGATCAACGGGCCCGCGGAGCAGGTCATACCGGTCGAGGTCGAACTACCGCAGAGCGGATCGATCCAGGTCGGGCCGGCGGGAGCGATCGTGCAAGGTTCGGACGGGTCAACCGTCGCGGTGCCGCCAGGCGCGATGGGGCAAGGCGCGACTGTGGACATCCAGCCGGTCGCTCAGGCTGATCTTCCGATGTCTCTGCCGGCGGCCCTTGATTTCGCGGGGGCATTCCAGCTCGATCTGGGTAACGAGCAGCTAGCCGACCCCGTTCAGATTGCGGTGCCGGTCGCCCCGGGGATTGCCGCTGGGACTCCGGTCCTTTTCTATCGCGCCGACCAGATCCCGGATGGCTCCGGCAGCATGGTGCCGGCCTGGATGGAGGTGGAGGATGGAGTCGTCGGTTCCGACGGTTTCGCAAGGAGTGCCTCGCCTCCCTACGATGGGATCCGCGAGGGAGGGACCTACATTGCCGCCATCGTGAACACACTCGAAAGCGGCCTGGTGTCCGGATATCTCGAGGCCGATGCCGGATTTGCGCTGGGTGGCAGCTCATTCATGGTGCTCGACACCCAGGGCGCATGGGCAAACGTCGGCGCCTACGTCGATTTGCTCTCCCACTTCGTCATTCAGCTCCCCACCGGTTCGGATTCCGTGAACATCGTCGAAGTTCCCCAGGATGGTCAGAGTGCGCTGGCAACCCAGGTCAAGATCGATGTCGCTCAAACCGGCGTGACGCAATACACCGCATCGGTGCCAACGTCCACGATCACCAACGGTCCACCCCAGATTTCCGACGCCGGCCTCGCGAGCGCTCCCGGCGGAGGTTATCAACTTGTCCTCGATGGTCAGGGATTCGGCAATACGCTCAATCAGATTTCCGTTCTGTTTCAGGTTGGCGGACGAGACTTACCGGGCCAGGCAGAGGGCGGCCAGGACTCTGTCGCCCAGCCTACCTCTGTGACGGACAACACGATCACGGTCAATGTACCAGCAGGCGTACCGCTGGGATCGGCCCAGATCACGGTCATCCGCCAAATCCCCAACGGGACCGGACAGCCGATCACGCTGGAGAGCGATCCGATACCCTTTGAAACGCGAGACGCCTACGTCCTCACCGCACAGAATGCCGCTGGCTCCGTCGCCATCCTCGACGGCCAGGCCACTGTGCCCGACTCCCAGAATCCCGGCCAGCAGATTCCGAACCCAGACTACGGCAACCTGGTCACGACCATCAACGTCGGCGCGGATCGCGGCCGACCTACCTCGCGCTCACCCACGACGACACCAGGGCTTACGTCATCCTTGCTGGAAGTGATTCCATCGCGGTGATCGACACCGTCGCTCTTCACCAGATCAATGTCGGTAGCAGCACCGGGGACATCCAGCTTCCGAGTGGGGCGTCGCCGTTCCAGATCGTCATCGATCCGGACGACGAGTATGCGTATATTTCCGACCAGAACAACTACACGTCGAACGGCGCGAATTACGGTCTTGTCTACGTGGTCAACATCGATCCCAATTCATCAAAGTTCGACCAACTGATTCAGACAATCCGGGTCTCCGATGACGGCCAGGGCCTGCTGGGCCTAGCCCTCAACAGCGACGGCAGCCGGCTCTTCGTCGCCTCGCCGAACGATGTTTCCTACTACACGCGGCTTCAGTCGAACACGGTGGGACATATCGAGGTCATCGACACCAGCAGCGATACATCGAAGACTTACTGGCAGCAGACAGACTCGATCGCGGCCGACCAGTATCCCTTCGGTGTGGCCGCGACGTCCGATCCCAACGTCATGATCTTCACCGACTATCTTGACGACAATAATGGCTTTGGCGTCATTCATAATGCGACGAGCTTGCAAGCCAGCGCCAGCTTCGTCAGCGTCAATCTGGGACTTCCCGGCAGCCCCTTCGACGTGAGCAATGTCCGGTCGGTCGTCATCACGCCTGACGGAAAGTTTGCCTTCGTCGCGGGATGGAGCTTCCCGGACCCGAACATTCCCAGTCACAACGCCGAGGACCCCGCTGACGACCCGGGCGGGAGCACGATCGGCATCATCGAGAATCCCCTCGGCCCCACTCCGACGATGGTTGCCGCGACCCGCACCATCCCCAACGGCAACCCGCCCGACCTGGCCATCTCGCCCGACGGCGATTACCTCTACGCCAGCTTCCCCAACGTCCCTGTGGTGAATTCCACAAAGGGTGCTCTCTTCGTCTACAACATCAATGCAATCGAGGCGGCAATCAGAAGCACTGATCCCTCTTTGCTCGATCGCTACGCCATCGACGACCTTGTGAATGGACAGGTCGGATATAACACCGCGATCGACACCTTCGCAGCCATTGCGGTTGACCCCACTAATACCGGCCCCTTCCCCGTCCTGACGGTTTACGATCAGGCTCAATCCCCGATCGGCCTCGGCGGAAGTCCGTGGGGGATCGCCATACAAGCCGGCCAGGGGCCGCCTCCAACGGTTCGAAATCGTGTCGACCAGGGAACCGGCGACGGCGTGACACTAGAAGACACCACGGAGGCGACGTACCAGGGCGTCTCGCTCGATACCGGTGCGATCACCGAGACGCAGACCCTTGCGACCTATTCCTCGCTGGGCGTCGAGCAAGGAATTACACTGACCTACAATTCCCTGACTGCCGACCCGCGACCGATCCTGACCTTCGGCTACTCCGACGTCACCACCACGGAGCCGTACCTCGCTGCCGAAATCTCCATCAGCCGCGGCGACTTCGAATACACCGTTCCGGGGTACCAGCCGACGACTCCGGACCCTGACCTGGAGAATCTCAACTTCTGGCAAATTCCGAGCGGCGCCACAGCGGTTTCTGCCAGCATGCAGATCAACCTCCAGAACGAGCCCACTGGTGAGTACGACTTCACCATCAATGCCGCGCTCATGGACCCGAACGACCCGGCGGATACACCGCTCGGCACGACCACGGGCACGCTGCTCGTGGTCAACAACACCGACAGCCCCTTTGGCCAGGGCTGGGGAATCGCGGGACTGGAGCAACTCTACGTCAATCCCGATGGAACGGTTCTCCTGGTGGATGGAGACGGATCGGACGAGCTCTTCCAGCCGGTTGTCACGCAGCAAACCAATTCCTCGGGGGTGATTTCCTACATCGGGCTGACGGGCGACAATTCCCGATTCGCCTATGATCCTGGCACGAATACCTTTTCCCGCACGCTCACCGACGGGACGGTTTACACCTTCATTCCCATGGCCCTGCCAGCCGGCGATGTCAACAGCGGCCAGCCGCGTTATGTGCTGAGTACGGTCACCGACCCCGTCGGCAACACGACGCATTACAATTACAACGGTGCCGGCCAGATCGATAGTATCGTCGACCCAGTTGGTCTGACGACGACCTTCACTTATACCGGGAATCGCGTCACCGCCATCACCGATCCGGCGGGCCGTCAGACACTCCTGCAATATGACGCGAGCGGGAATCTGGTTCAGATCACGGACCCGGATGAAGCAAAGACGAGCTACCAGTACGCCGACGGAGTTCACATGTCGGCGATCGTTGACCCACTCGGTGATAAGCAAACGCTCATCAGCGACTTTGCCGGCCGTATTCAGAAGGTTGTGCAGGCTGATGGCACGTCGTACACGATCAATTACCTGCAATCCCAGGGGCTATATCCGCCGTCGCTGACTGCCAACCCGGAAACAACCGTTCTGGCTGCTGCGTCGGGCTTCACCTCGGCAAGCTATACCGATCCCAACGGCAACGTCACCGCCGTCACCCTGAACGAGCGGGGCCAGATTGTCACCGTGACCAATGCGCTGGGGCAGGTCAGCACCAGCAACCGGGATGCGCTGGACGACGTCAGCGGGGATACCACGCCCTCCGAGCAGACGTCCTACACCTACGACGACGACGGGAACGTCATTTCCATTGAAGACGACCTCACGGGCACCACTGCGAGTGTCACCTACGATACCAGCAATCCGAACCCCGCGCTGGTTTTCAACGAGCCCATCAGCGAAACGGATGCGCTCGGGAACACGACTCGATATCAGTACAATCCGTGGGGTGAACTGGTTTCCATGACCGACCCCACCGGCGCCACGTGGACTTACACCTACACGAACCTGGGCGAGATTGCATCCGAGACCGATAAGCTCGGGAACACCACGACCTACACCTACGATCAGTATGGGCGGGAATTGACCGAGACCGACCCCCTCGGTGAAGTTACGCGCTACACGTACGATGCGGCCGGCAATGTGCTGACCATGACGGATGCCCTCGGCCACACCACGAGCTACGCCTACGATGCCGATAACCGGCTGATCAAGGTCACCGACGCGACGGGCGGGGTCACCACCACCGTTTACGATGCCGACGGCAACGTGACGAGCACGACGGACCCCCTCGGCCGCACGGCAACCAACGTGTACGACGCTCTCAATCGCCTGGTCAAGACGATCGATCCCCTCGGTAACGTCACGACCACGACCTACGATGCCGACGGCAACGTGACCAGCACGACGGATCCCGATGGGCATACCACGACCTACACGTACGACGCCCTCGATCGCCCGGTCGAGACGATCGATCCCCTGGGTGGAATCACGACGACGGTCTATGACACCGCCGGAAACGTGGCGAGCACCACCGACCCGCTTGGCATCACCACAACATACGCCTACGACGCCGACAACCGGCAAACGCAGGTGACTGACGCGCTAGGTGACACCACGACGACGACCTACGATGCCGACGGCAACGTAACCAGCACGACCGACCCCGACGGTCACACCACGACCTACACCTACGACGCCGATAACCGCCAGATATCCGTCACCGACCCGCTAGGCGACACCACGACGACCGCCTATGACGCCGATGGCAACGTGACGAAGGTCGTCGATCCGGCGGGCAATGCCACGACGTACACCTACGACGCCGACAACGAGTTGCTGACCGAGACCAACGCGTTGAACGCGACCGAGTCCTATTCGTACGATGCGGCAGGCAATTTGATCTCCCAGACCGATGGCGATGGCCGTGTAACCAATTTCTTCTACGACGCACTCGATCGGGAGACCCAGGAGAAGTGGTACGACGCAAGCGGGAACCTGGTCAACACGATTAATTATCACTATGACGCGGACGGTGAGCTGACCAGCGTTGCTGACAACTACTCTGCTTACACCTACACCTACGACGCCGACGGCAACACCATCTCGATCGACAACGGGGGAACACCTGGCGTCCCGCGGGTTATCCTGACCTACGCTTATGACCCGGCCGGGAACGTCGCCTCGGTCAGCGAGACGATCAATGGGCAGCCAGGCGCCGTGACGTCCTACCAGTACGACGGCCTGAACGATATGCTTTCGATCCAGCAGAGCGGCGCAGGTGTTGCCGCCAAGCGGGTTGATTTTACGTACAACGCGGACGGGCAAACTGCAACCATCGAGCGCTACGCCAACCTGAACGGCACCGACCCCGTCGTCAGCTCGACCTATGGCTACGACCAGGCCGGACGCCTCGATTCTCTGACCCATGACCATGCGGGGACCGTCTTGGCACAGTACCAATTGACCCTGGACCCCGCCGGTCAGATCACCCAGGAAGTCTCCGACGACGGCACGACAACCTACAGCTATGATGCGACCGGCCAGCTCACGGGCGCCGTGAATTCCTCCCAGCCCAACGAGAGCTATTCCTACGACGCCAACGGCAATCGGACCAATTCCGGCTACGTGACCGGCCCGGACAACGAGTTGCTCTCCGACGGCACCTACAACTACACCTACGACGCGGACGGGAACCGGATCAGCCAAACCGACATCGCGACGGGCACGGTCACGGATTACCAGTACGACAACCGCAACCGGCTGACTGCCGTGATCGTCAAGGACGCTAGCGGCACAGTGATCCAGGAGTCGCAGTACACCTACGACGTCTTCGACAACCGCATCGGCACGTCGTACGACTCGGACGGATCGGGCCCGGCCCCGCCCGTGGTCGAGCGGTTCGTCTACGACCGAGGCCAGATCGACCTGGTTTTCGACGGCTCCGGCAACCAGACCGATCGCTACCTCTACGGGCCAGCCGTCGACGAGGTCCTTGCCGACGAGAACGCGATGGGGCAGATCTTCTGGGACCTCGGCGACTACCAGGGCACGATCAAAGACGTCGTCGATTCCAACGGCGTGGTCCAGGATCACTTGGTCTACAGCAGCTTCGGGCAGATCATCAGCCAGACCAACCCGAGCCTCCAACCGAGGTTCACGTACACAGGCCGCGAGACTGACCCGGGGACCGGGCTCGATTACTACAGGGCGCGGTACTACGATCCTGCTGTGGGTCGGTTTATCAGTCAGGATCCATCAGGGCTCTCCGCTGGCGACGTCAATCTGTACCGGTACGCCGGAAACTCGCCGACTGTTAGAATCGACCCGAGCGGCCTGCGGGACTCGAATTCTTCGGTCACTTCGGATGATGTCGTGGGGGCGATCGACAGTTCGGTGCAGTTCCTCCATAAAGCGATTGGCACCGCGGAGGCGCCAGCGCTCGGTTGGCTGGGTCGTGTACTGACGTTTGAAGATTCTCTCGAAAAAAATCCAGATGATTCAGTCAGGGCCGCGTTCCAAACGCTGGGGTCGGAGGTGTTCGGAACAGTTGGAGCTGAAATCGGTGGGACGGTTGGCCTGGCAATCGGAGTTCCCGCTGGGTTTGCGGCAGGCGAATTCTTCGAGCCGCTTGGCGGCGGATTCCCCGGAGCAGCTGTTGTGGGTCTCGGTCTTGGCGGCACCCTGGCCGTCGCTGGGAACCATTTCGGCGGGAAGTTCGGCGAAGCAGCGGCCGGCGTTACATACGATATCGCAAAGGCCGCATTCGATCGTGGCCTTACATACACCGCCAACGCAGCGATGGAGCTCTTCCCAGAGGTTCCTCCCTCCGCGACGAGAAAGCCAGATGGGTCGGGGCTCTACGTCTACCTCGACGACCCTTTCGCGGACCAATAGTCGAGTTACGCACTGGTATAAACCGAGAGAAATCGGCAAACGGCGTGGCGACTCTTTCGCGTGATGGCCGACAGTCCATTAACGACGTGATCATAGTTGGTGTCTTGCGTCGTCTGAGGAATTCCGATTCACGTCGCCGCTTGATCTGTTCCGGACCTTGGCAGCGTAACGAGAATCCCACACCTGGTCGATTACAGCTTGGGGCGCTTCGCTCACTGCCGACAGCTCGAGCAAAACGACGAACATCGAAGGAGCGACTTCCGCTCTGTCATCCACAAAGGTCAGAGAGCGAGCATATTGTTTCCCAAAATCAACAATCGACCCACGATCGGGGGCCTCAATGCCGCGAAATTGGACGAACCACTCTGGAAGACGATCGAGCACATTGCTCCGTTATGCCCGACCAGCTATTCTCCATCGACGAAATCAAAGTTTCACGAGGGCGTGAGACCGCGTCCTATTCCGAGTCGAGGCGGGTTGTGCGCGGTTTGTCCCGTTGTTATTCCTGAGTCGGTCCGTCCGATCAACACCACGGCAATTTGAATCATTTCGAACAGGGGTCGAACCATGAGATCTCCCAAGGACAGACCACTTCTCATCCCATTGCTCGCCTTCCTGGCTCTGCTCATGATCGGCTCCCCTGCCCGCGCCGGCCAGGTCCTCGGCTTTCCAAACGGGTTGACGGGCTGGAGCACCGCCGGTGACTCCGGCACGGTGACCGCCAGTGGCGGCCTGGCGACCATCGCCGAGAGCACCTTCGCGGCGGAGACGGATCTGTTCATGAATTTCACCGTCCCGACCGGCGCCCAGAGCCTGCAATTCACGCTCAATTCGGTCTTCGCCGACTCCACCGTCGCGGACAACAACGCCAATGGCTACCTGCCCGATGCGTTCGGGGCCTCGTTGCTGAACCCGAACACGCTGGCCTCGCTCGTGCCGACGGTCGATCCGACCACCGACTCTTTCTACACCCGGGATGTGGTGGATGGCGTGACGCAGGGACTCGCCGGGAACGGGGTCACCGTCTCGAGCTCGCCGGGATCGCTTGCCCTGATCTCCGTCGACCTCTCCGCCCTGAACCTGGATGGCCAGACAGCAGAGGTTTTCTTCCGTCTTATCGGAGGCACAGATCCATCCAGTTCATCCACGGTCACGATCTCCGACGTGATTATCAACACGGCCGGATCCTCCGTTCCCGAGCCATCCTCGATTATCTCCGGCCTGACCGGCATGCTGATGCTCTCGGTTGTCGTCGGAGTACGCCGAGTCCGCTGTTGCAAGGCTCGGTTGGCATGAACCTGTCGAGTTGCGAATCAGGCATCCAGCCGGAGCGAGTTTCGGAGGGGTGATGTGATTCTCGGCTTGATCGTGATGTCGTACTTCTGCAGAGCTACGGGTCGTTCCAGGCGAGTCTCGTCCTCGTTCATCCCCTCGGAATCAAGCGCTTCAGTCTCAACGAACTCATCGGGACCTCCGCGTGCTGACGACTCCCGAGGCGGTCGCGCTGCTGAAAGCGGCCGACAGGCTGCTCGGGATGGCTATCAACCCCACTTTAAACGTTCTCGCGCGACTCGGGATCGTCTCGGTCGGCGCGGCCCCGTACACATCCAACGAGGACACGATGCAACTCTCCGCCTGTGCCCTACTCGTCCTTCGCTTCCGAGCAAATAACTGGCCGATCACGCACCCTCGCCGGGACGCCTACCGCGAGTTGGTCGCTGCCGGCATCATGGTGCCTGACGGCGAAGACTTCAAATTCACGGAGGATGGTTGGGCACGGCGTGAGGAATACATAGCCGAGGCCGAGGAACATATTGAACGCGAACGGTTTGAGCCGCCGGACGCGAGAAACCTATCACCCGCCGCCAGAGAGTTGCTGAGGCAGATTATTGCTGGCCGAGTTGAGGTAACACTGCAGAATAGACCGGCGTTCCGGGAACTGATGGTGGCCAGGATCATCATGCTCGGCCACTCCTTCGCCGAGGGCGATGAATCGATGTATCGGTGGACGTATTGGGGTCATAAACTTCGATTCGAACTTCTGGCTTGCGCTAAGGAAGCGGGATGATACGATGATCGAAACCTTCGAACAACTAGTAAGAATGTCCGACGGGCGGCGCGTGCAGCCTCGCAGCCTACCTCGCCATCGCCCGACAGATCCTTCTCGCACCTTCTGTAATCAGCAGATTCGTCCTGGGGGACTCCTTTACTGCGGCCTCGTGTGACCCTGTGCGGTCCTCCTCATACTCGTGAGCGATGATCGAGTCGATGCGGTCCCGCAACTTAGCCTTCGTTCAAATCCGACTGCCCTTCTTCCCCTTCATCAAGTCAGGATTCAGGCAGCCGGAATTGACGACGATCCCGCGCTCAATCGTACCGCCAGTCCCTTCCTCTGGGTCGAACGCACGCCAGATTCCCGGCCTGGTAAGTGGTGCCGAGCCGATCTTGTCGTCAGGAAGGCCAAGCTCTTGCATGCGAATGCTGCAATACTCTTCGAGTCGGTCGGCGTAGCGGCGGCTGAAGTCCTCGGCATGGTGCGCTGGGTTTGCGGGTGGTTTTTCAATCATTCGACAAGGATAGTCGATCGGAAGCGCATGCGCAACTGACTTGGCAGGGTCTAGCGACCGAACCGCGTATGGACGATAATTAGGGACGGTGCGACTAAATGGGAATCAGCACGACGAGGAATTATGTTTTCGTGGCTTCGCAGGATGCGGATACGCGGCATTAAGGTATTGGGACTCGAAATAGAGTTCGCTCATCCTGATGGCACCGCTCCGGTTTCGCCTGCGTCGCAGAAATCGGCTGGCTCGAACGAGGCGAAGCAACGCACTCCACCGCCGGGCGCGACATTCACGGTATTTGGCTCGGTGATAAAGACTCTTGGACGAGACCTAGGTATCCGTGCGCAATGAGGTAGAGCTTAGAGCATTCTGGAAAGCTAATCGGATCGACACGAAATTGGACTGGTTCGGGCCAGGAGCCCCAGTCATTTCGATCGGACGCTCGGGAGATATCGAGCGCTGCAAGGCCGGCGATCAAGCGAGCCTCACGTTGATGGTTGAAGACAAACCAGATGGGAAACGACGGATCAAGACGATTGATTGTGGCCACGCAGCTCGGCGACTTCCTGACGGCCGGCGACGTCGACTAGGCGGTCGGTGTTGTCGCGGCAAGCGGCGGCCAGCCGCATGCCGTTAGGGCTGAACGCCAAGCCGTAGACAACACTCCCCAGCCGGATGACCGCGAGCCGCTCCTGGGTTCGGGCCTCCCAAAGGCAGATGGTCTTGTCGCTGGAGCACGAGGCCAGCAGTTTGCCGTCGCCGCTGAAGTCTACCCGCCAGACTACGCCTGCTGGCCCGCCGGGGGATCTCCCCCTTGACATGACCCGATCCGAGTTGTACTATTCTCCTAGAACAATAGGACACGGTGGCTCATGTTCGCGATCGACCATTCCGACCCGTTGCCGATTTACGCACAGCTTGACCGGGCGATACGGCTGGCGGTGGCGACGGGGAAGCTGCGGCGGGGGGATCAGTTGCCCACGGTGCGGCAGCTTGCGGTCGATCTGCGAATCAACGCGAATACGGTGGCCAAGGTTTACGCCGAGCTGGAGCGGGCGGGGGTCGTGCAAACTCAGCGAGGCGTCGGCACGTTCATTCAGGACGGCGAGAACGAGGCGCTTTCGCTTTCCGAGCGCCAGCGGCAGCTTGCGGCGCTGGCGGATGAGTTTCTCGACAAATCCGTGGTTTTAGGGTTCACGCAGCAGCAAGCGATTGAAGTTATCAACACTCGATCAAGGCAACGAAGACGGGAGAAATTCCATGGCTGAAGTGAAGGCCGCATCGGAATCTTTGAAGAACGCCAGCGAGGAGAGGAAGGCCAAGCAGGCGCAAGCGACACCGCCGCACGTGAACGTCATCTCGGCACTGCTGTTCCTGATCTGCTTCGGGGTAGGAATGGGCGTGGGAATTGTAAGGAACGCTCCGGTCGCTGTCGTCGCAGGCGTGGTAATCGGCATCATCGCGTCGCTGGCACCCAAGGTGGCCCAGCAGTGGGAGCGAGCCATTGTGCTACGGCTGGGGCGATATGTTGGACTCCGCGGGCCGGGGTTCTTCTGGGTCATTCCTGGAATCGATCAGGTCTCGTCGTGGATCGATCAGCGCACGATCACGACCAGCTTCGCTGCCGAGCAAACACTGACGAGCGACACCGTGCCCGTGAACGTCGACGCGGTCCTTTTCTGGATGGTATACGACCCCGAGAAGGCCGCTCTCGAGGTGCAGGATTACAAGCTGGCCGTGAGCTGGGCCGCCCAGACTGCCCTGCGAGATATCATCGGGCGGACGCCGCTGACGACCCTGCTGCGCGGTCGGGAACAGATCGAGGCTCAGCTCCAGAAGCTGATCGACGAGCGGTCGACTCCGTGGGGCGTCACCGTCCATTCGGTGGAAATGCGCGACGTCATTATTCCCGAATCACTTCAGGACGCGATGTCGCGCGAGGCGCAGGCCGCGCGCGAGAAAGAAGCGCGGATCATACTCGGGCAGGCCGAAGTGGAGATCGCCCACCTCTTCTCGAACGCCGCCGAATCGTATGTGAAGAACCCGACGGCGCTTCAGCTCCGGGCGATGAACATCCTTTACGAAGGGCTCAAGGAAAAAGGTGCGCTCATGGTGGTGCCCAGCAGCATGGTCGACTCGATGAACCTGGGCGGGTTGATTGGAGTCGCTGCGGCGCGGCAACAGCTCCATATTCCGGACGTGCCAAGAGCAACTGTGGAGAATGGGCCGGTGGGGTGAGCCGCCTGTCTGCGAAGTGCATTCGTGTGCGCGAGCCCCCTCACCCCGGCCCTCTCCCAGAGGGAGAGGGAGCGTCAAGTCGTCGCCTCGGATTCCTCAACGGTTAGCGGATCGTGTCGCACGATGAACTCGGGGACACGCTCGGGACAGCGCGGGTAGAAATCACTCGGTCATCCTGGCTCCCAGTGTCGCCAGCTCGTTGAAGCGGTCGACTGGTTCCTTTGCGGTCCAGGCGATGCCGCGGAGGATCAGGATGCGGAACAGCGGGTCGTCGAACGTCCACGTGAAATGGCCCGGGATGCTCACGAACACGCGTCCGGCGCCTGCTTGGCGAGACCAGAAGAGCGGACGCGGCTGGCCGTCTTCGACGCCCGTTCCGATCAAATCGACGGACGCGGCGTCGCCGACCAAGTTCAAGTAGCTCTCGTCGAGGAGCCTGAGTTTCTCGAACCCTCGCGTGATCGGGTGCTTGGATTTTGAGAAATCGATCTCAAGCGGTCCGTGGCGGAATGCCGACTTTCCGCGTTGCCATGCCAGGCCGATGCGGTCGGCGAGCTCGTTCACGGCCTCGTGGCCGTCGACCGCGTAGTGGATCAGGACTACGCCGCCACCGCGCGCGAAGAATCGATCGAGCGCGGCCGCCTTGGCGGCGTCCCAGCCGGGGTTGTTCGAGTAGAAGGCGATCACGTCGGCCTCTTCGAGCTGCTTTGGGGAAGGCCAGCCGTTCGCGGTTTCGATGCTCAGGGATTGGTCTGTCGCCAGCAGTGCGCTCCAACGCTTGAGCCAGAGGGGATAATCGTGCTCTCCCGGTCCGTGGTCCTTCGGGCCGGCGGCGAGGACGACTCGAAGGCGCTTGGGATTCTCGACCGGCACGCTGCCTTTGAGGACTGCCTCAAGCTCTGCTCGGCGGCGCGGTGGAGGGGGGCCGTCGTGTTCGAGCGCTGCCGGAACAAGCGGGTCAGTCAACAGGAAGGTGAGCAAGTCTCGCAGCCGTTCCGGGCCGAGCGCGGTGTCCAGGCCTTCGGGCATGATCGAGACGGAGGAGGGTGACGTCGACTCGACGGCGGCGCGGTCGAAGATCGTCGTGCGGCCCGTGGTGTCACCGACGATCATGCGCGTGCCGTCGGTGCGAATCGTGCCGCTCAAGACTCGCCCGTCAGCGAGCGCCACCGTGTGGGCGATAAAATCGGGATTGATGGCCGCGGCGGGCGTGTGGATGTCGCGGAACACCGACGCATAGTCGCGGTGCACCAAGTTGGAGAGGTCCGGACCGATCTCGCCGCCGCGGCCGCGGACTTTGTGGCACGATGAGCACTTCGATTGCTCGCCGTAGAACAGGCTGCGTCCTCGACCCCAGTCGCCATCCTTCAACTCGGCGAGGTCACGCTCGGGCGTTGCGTCCGTCTGCTTTTCGACACTGGCCCAGGGCAGCACGAACCTCCTGAGCGGCAGCGCTCGCGGGCGATTGTCTTCCTGGGTTGTATACGACACCTCGAGCGCCGGGTGGCCGGATGTTTCGAGGGACATCTCGATCCGGGCCGGCTGCCGCTCCTTCGGCTTGACGGTCACCCGAAAGCGGTGACGGCCCGCCGGGGTCACCATGCCGGATGGCACGCTCACGACGAGCGGGCTGGTGGTTGAAAATTCCAGCGACACAACTTCTTGCGGCAGGGAGTAGTCGATCGTCGAGCCGGGCTGAGTTGCCGGGCGCAGCATGTGCCAGAGATCGAGGTTGGTGACCAACGTCAGGCGGCCGGGGAGCTTGATCGCGTCCCAGAGACGGTCGTGTTCCGCACTCCCGGCCGTGAAGGCTCTGGCGACGGCGAGGTTCAGGTGCGGCAACCAGCCGGTCCAGTTCTGGCCGCCCGATGCGGGATGCCACGTTGCCAGAACGCCATAGAGATCGTAGCCGAGCTCGACGCCAGCGACTTGCGGCAGGTCGCGCGGCCGGGCTTTTGGCGAATTCGGGGACGCCAGACCCGGCAGGGTGATCGCGTAAGACGTTGCCTCCGGGTGCGGCGTAGTGGTGAGCAAGAGGGTGCGCAGGTCGCCGGAAATCTGGGCCGAGAGGACCGGCAGCTCGGATCGGGGTGAGGCCAACTGCCGGGCCACGACCTCGTAGCCGGGCCGCAGCGATTCGAACCGATCGCCGGGGCGCACGCTCGCGCCGTATTCAATGGAGATCGAGCGAGTCAGGTCGGTCAATCGTCTCGGATCGAGCGGGCGGTCGAAGGCGATGCGTGCCTCCTGCGGGCCCTGGGCCCACGCGAGCACGGGTTGAGGCACGTCGTGGTCGCGGTATTCGATCTTGTAGAGCTTGCCCTTACCCTTGGGGCCGCTGCCCCAGTCGGGGAAGCCGCTGTGAACGGCGACGATCAGGTCTCCGTGCGGCGAGACGCAGGCATCCGCTGCGAGCATGTTGAGCACGGCCAGAAGCTGGTTCTGGGCGACGTATCCGCTCGGCGTCTTGACGAGCTTCGTGCGGAAGAGTTTGCCGCGCGAGTAGCCGGTGACGAGCGCATCCCCGGCCCACTGGGGCGGGCCGAAGATCGGGCCGCCGTTCACCGGCTCGTCGAAATTCAGGCCGCACGTCGACTGGTGCTGCGGCCCGTAATCAAAAACACTTGGCTCGTCGATCACCGACGGAAGGTGTTTGGGGTGGCGAGGCGGGAAGCCGTAGTGGCGGCCGGGCTGGATGTGCAGGAGCTCGTCGAACGGGTTGCCATTGGCGAGCCAGGTTGCGCCTTCCTGGTCGGTCGCGAAAAGGTCGCCCTGGCGATTGAACGCGAGGGCGACGGGAAAACGAATACCCGTAGCGATGATCTCGCGCTTGCTGAAATCAAGTGAGACTCGCTGGATCGTGCCGTGCTCGTTCTTGAGGTTGTAATTGGGCCGGCCGGAACTGTCGATCTCATACGCATTGGTGAAGTCAGGTGTGCCCAGACCGAAGTAGACGTTACCGGCTTCGTCGAGCGCCACGCCCAGTGCATCGACTCCGTGCGGCAGTTCCTTCCAGCCCTGCGCGACGCTGATCTCCGCGTTAGCCTTGCCGTCGCCGTCGGGATCGACGATGAGCGATACCTTCCCCTTTGATGCGATGAAGACGCCCTCACCATATCGGCTGCCCTTGGGGGAGAGCGCCATGCCGATGGGTGCGACCAGGCTTCCCTTGTTCTTCCAGAAGCGATCGATTGTTTCCTCGAGGCCGTCGCCGTCGGCATCGGAGAGAAGGTTGATGTCACCCGAATAGGAAAGGGCGACGAGCTTGCCGTCGGCGCGATACTTGACGTTGTTGATGTTCGTCAGATCGACGGGCAATTGGCGGGCGACGAAACCGAGAACGAGCATCTGGACCGGCGGCGGGTTGGCGACGGAGACCAGCGGCTTGCCGGGTTTTGATGGAAGCGGACGCGTGATCGGGCCGCTCCCGCCGGTGCGCGCGGCGAGGTAGCTCTCGACCTGCTTCCGCTCGGCATAATCGAGCACGCGGTCGTAGACCAGAATTTGCAGGATGTCACCGTCGAGGAAGCCTTGAATCGCAGGACGAGGGCCGAAGTAACGCGCGCCGACGACGATGCGGTCGACGTCGAGGATCGATGCCATGCGGTCGCGCGCCCGGGCCGGTTTGCCGTCCATGTCGAGCTTGGTCGCGCGCAGACGGGCCGATGACGTGACGACCATCTGGCGCACGACGCCGAAACTGGACGGATCGGCTAGCAGGCTTCGTTCTCCCCCGAATCCCTCGCCCTCGACGTTCAGTGACTCGAATTTCATGGTGAAGGCTGCACCCATGTCGACTGTCACGCCGCTTGTGAAATCGACCTCTCCCTGTTCGTGCGTAGCGAGAAAGCCGCGGTAGCCACCGGCGTTCGAGAAGGGGGCTGCGACAATGAAGAGCGTGAAATCCTCGAGCCTGGCCGCCGCGCCCGCTCGCTCCAGAAACGTCGACGTGCCATTGAATCTTAGTGCACCTGCCAGATAGAGCGGCTGCGCTTCCGGATGAATCTGAGCGAGATGGCGGCCGTTGCCTGAGCTGTCGTACCAGGTGTTGACGCGGCTGCCGTCAGCCACATCGGCACGGCCGTACCACTTGCGGGCGGCATTCAACCGCCCGGCGTCGAGCCAGAGCACGAGCCCTCGAGTGACTTTCAAAATTGGGTCGGCCCACGATTCGAGCGGCCGCGACGGCGAGGGCTTATCGACCTGATTTCGGGCGCCGCCCTGCGCTATGGCGGGGCCTACCACGAAGAAGGCATTGAGCAGCCCGAAGACGAGGAACAAGCGGATGTGGCGGCCGATGCTGGAAAACAAAGTTCGCGAGCGCCAGCGGCTGCGACCTTCGGTAACGAACGCAGACTTACAGGAGTGTGCCATCGGGTGAGCGTAACGACGCGCGGGAATCGAAACAAGAACCAAGAGTGCGACAGCGAAAAACCGAAAAAGAGACTACTTCGTCTGGAGGCTGTCGCGCACGCGGATCGAGCGGCCGCGCCAGGCCACCTCGCCTCGAACCAGATACAGGAAGAGAGCACGGGCCATGCAACAGATCACCGGAATGGCGACCAGCGGGTAGAGGAGGGCCTTGAGCGGATGGAACGGAAAGAGCCGGCGGCTGGACCACATGGATGCATAGGGAATGAGATAACCGGCTGCTCCGACCAGGGTCAGCCGCGCATCGGCCTCGATCAATCCGGCAATTGCGCAATAAAGAGGCGTCCAGAAGCCGAAGATCGGCAGGATCATGACGGCGGGCGCGAGCCACAATCGACCCTGAATGCCAATGAGAACGTTCTTGGTCATCGCCCAGAATGCGTGACGGTCGCCCTTGTAGATTCGCACGTGGAGGAACTCGGGCGCGAAGCGAAATCCGACCCGGTAGCCCTTTGACTTGACCAATCGTGTGAGCTCCAGGTCGTCGGCCATCTCGCCACGGACCGGCTCGAAGCCGCCGATGGCCCGAAAGACCGGGGCGCGGATCAGGAGGAATGCGCCGGCGCCGAGCGCCTCGCCCGATTTTGGATCCTCGATGCCCGGCGTGGCGAGCAACGCCAGCCCGCCAATGAATGTGGGCACGACGATGTTTTCCCAGAGCGAGATTGTGTCCATGCGCGGAAACAGGCTCAAGAAGTCAAGACCTCGGTTCTCGAGCTCAACCAAGCCGGTTGCCAGAGCACGCGGCTCGTGGATGATATCGGCGTCGGTGAAGAGAAGGAGATCGCCGCCGGCGAGCGCGGCAGCCTGCTGCATGGCGTTGCATTTTCCCAGCCAGCCCGGGGGCAGCTCGGGGTTGTGAATGACCCGGACGCGGCCATCCGCTCGCGCGGCTGCCTCGGCAATTTCGCCGGTCCGATCGGTGGAGTGGTCGTTCACGACGATCAACTCCAAGTCAACGTCTTGCTGAGCGAGCAGCGACTCGATCGAGCGTCCGATATCCGCCGCTTCATTGCGAGCGGGCATGATGACCGAGACCTTGACCGCGCGCGACGAGGCGCTGGACCGTGGCTGTGAGTGCCAAGTCCAGCGTTTGAGGGCGGCCACGAACAGCACGGCCACCAGGAGAGACATCCCGGCCGCGGCGGTACCCAGGATCAAGCGAGGGTCGATCAAGCGAAAAGACCTCCGGTGTGTGCTTGCCGGGCGGTGACTCGCGCAGCGGGGCCTTTCATGGTTGATGTCTGATCGCTTGCTCTCAATTTCGTGTTTCTCTCGCTTGCGAAACTGCTTTCAAGCCGTCTCTCTTCGTCCAATGGTACACCGCCGGGTCGAGATTAAGAGCGTCGTTCTTGTGCCGACTCTTCTTGGCGATTTCGTAGAATTTCGTCTCGAAGCTGTTTCCCGGGATCGTTGCCAGCAGGATGTCCGGGCTGTCGATCAAGATGGCGATCGACTCCGAGTCGAGCATTTTCGAAAGGTTCTCAAGTGTCGAGGAGTGACCCACGATGGCGGCCACTAATCGCCCGGCGCTCGAGAAACTCAACATCACGTCGTCACCCTGCTCGAGTGTCTTGACCTCGATCTTTGCTTTGAAGAAATTCTCGTAACACAGCTCGATTAACTTCGACGTGTCGAGGCCGTAGCCCGCGAGTTGATTCTTCATAACATAGTCGATCCGTGTTCTTCCATCCGGGCTATTGATCCTGCGGCACGCAAAAACTCCGAGTCCGGGGGCGACCTGGATGTACACGACTTTCTGAGTGAAGAAATCCCCATCCTTGAAGTTTCGGAGAACCGGGTAGAACGTGGGCTTGTCCTGGTTGAGGTCGACCGGAGCAGCGCGGGGGCCGATGGCGTCGATTCGAGTCGATCCGGCTTGCGGTTTCACATCGGCTGACTGGATTTTGGGAGTGGCAGAGCTCGCTTTGGGTTCGGCGGAGTTCTGCTTGTCTTTGCCCACAGTGGCGGGCGACCGGGCATCGGTCGCGTGGTCCGGTGGTCCCGCGCGTGGCCCTGGCAACGGCTGCGACCCGCCGCAGCCCGATGTGAGCAAAATCGCGCCTGCGATCAAAAGATTCCGAGCCATTCGCGGAGTCCCACGAAATTCGGTTGAGGCAGTGGTAATCTTCTCCGACATTGGCGTCAACACAACGCTCGATTATAGTGACCGAAGGAGGCTGAAGTGGCGGAGAATTCTCGACGCCTCGGGAATTATTCCATCCTTTCGGATCGCGAGACGCCGGGCACCTTCGTCCCGAGTCCCCGGGGCGGGGCGCAGCGAGGAAACCGTGCCTCACCAGCGTGTAACCGCCAGACAACCGAGTCATGTGATGGACAGCGATTCCGGAACGCGATAAGACCAATGTCTCTTCGACGGGCCCGTCCGAATCGATGCGAGTTCGACCCGCGATTCCATAAGTCATTGAACAAAAGGTAACGAAGGCAACAAAGAAGAAGGAGATGCTTGTCCCGATGTCTGGCGCGTGGCCTCGGATGCTCTTCTTCCCCGACGGGGCGCGACGGAGAAGACACTCTCTCGCTTCGAGACCGGGATGAACGCTTTGACCCGCCAAGACCAACGTTTCACCGGGCCAGCCTCGCACTTCCGGAATCACGAATAGCCGATTAGAGTGAGAAGAGTCCGGGGAAAAGTCGCGATGATTTCCTCGGGGTCTCAATTTGCGTTGCGGTCGCAACCAGCGAATGGGTCGCTAACGGGGGGGTGCGATGAAGAGGTCAGGGTTCGGCGTATGCCTTGCGTTTCTGACGATCGCGATGCTCGGGGCTGTGGCGGCATTGGCGAGTGTCGACAAGACGCTCCGTTTGAATTTTCGGGCGGGCCAGAAGCTCGGTTACGTTTTGACTCAGACGACGTCGACGACGGTCGAGATGATGGGTAAGAAGCGTGAGCAGAGCTTCAGGCAAACAGCGGAAATGACGTGGGAAGTCAAAAGCGTCGACAAGGATGGCAATGCGCGAATGGTGCAGACAATCGACCGGTTTCGGTTCGAGTCGTTGTCGCCGCCCGACCGTGTGGGAACGATGGATACTGCGAACGGCCAAGATCCGTCGAACCTACCAGCGGCGATGGCAAACCTGTTCAGGACGGTTGCCGGAACTTCGATCACGATGACGATCACACCGCTGGGAGAGATCCACGACTTTGCGATCCCAGGGAACATCGTGCAGGCCATAAAGGACGCAGGTCCGTCCGGGGTCATGCTCGGGAGCGAACAGAGCCTTAAAGACTTGGCCGCACAGATCTTTGTGCCTTTTCCGAAGACGGCGATCGAGCAAGGCGACTCATGGCAAGGGGCCCGCGAGCTGCCGGTGAACTACGGAACAATGGTCATGGACATCACGTACAAGCTCGAGGCGCCAGCAGGCCCGATCGAGAATGTCGGGATCGATGTGAAGGTGCAAATCGAGCCCACCAAGGGCCTGCCGGTGGAATACAAGGTGACGTCGCAGGATTCGAGGGGGCACTACCGCTTTGCCAACTCGGTCGGCATCCTGAGGGAATCGGACATGTTTCAGAAATTGTCGACGACGGTGACAGTCAGCGGCCGGCAGATTACCGAGGACCGCGAAACGACCGCGATGTTGAAGCTCAGGAAGGATGACGATCCCAAGTCGGGTGAGAAGAAGTGACGCGAATGAGCTAACCGACCGGTCGGCACTGGCCTGGAACCGAGCCGTGCTTGTGCGGCCTCGCCTTGGATAACTCACGTTGCCATCTCACGGTGCTTGCCCGGCACGAGCGGGGCCACCATGGCACCGAGCCCGGCCGAGAGCAAGGCAAGCAGGCAATGTCCGACGATCATGAAGGAATCATGATAGAATGGATGATGCAACTCGCTATCCGACGAGGTGATCCGAAGCAGACCGTCCCGGACGGCGTACTTGAGATCGAGCTGTTCGAGGCAGAGCTGCAAGCTTGTCCTGAGCGGGACACCTTCCAGGTCAATGGCGCGGACCCCGGACAACATGGTCTTATCGGCATAAGTAAGCCCGAGCGGGTCGACGTAGATTGGAATGCCGTTGCCAGCGGAGCCCCGCGTCGCGGACTTGATGAATTTCACCACATCTTCCAGTGACGTTTCGTCCGCAAAGTGCACCGGGACCGGTTGCTCAAGCGCCTCAACGATGCGTGCGTTCGCGGCATCGACGTTGGGTGAAGAGGTCGAGTAACCGCTGACAATGGGCGGAAACCAGCGGCGGAGGGAGGCCAGCAACGGGTCGGTCGGCAGACCGAGCAGCGGGTCCGAATCGGCGGAACGGCCGAACGCCAGGGTCATGTAGCCGACACCGAAAAGTGCGGCCCCGATCCAGACTTGGCGGCGCTTCCCCTGAGCGCTCACGGCTCCCAGGACGATGATGCCGAGCAGCCCGCAGGTTGCGAAAAACGTGGCCCCGGCCCAGAATCCGGGTGACGATCTCGCGGCGAAGGCTCCGAGAACCACGATGAGCACAAATGCGGACAGACCGAGGATCGCCGCCGGCCAGCGCCACCACTGCGCGGCGAGCTTGAGCCGGGGCCTGTGGCCCGTCAACGCGGCTTTCGTCGCGTTCCCTTCGACGGCCGAACAGAATGCTCGAAATGACTCCGCCCAGCAGAGCAGCCAGCAGGGCCAGGAGGCAGTGGCCGATCTGTTGAAAGTGCTCGTCCGGCCCGCCGCCGGAAGCACCGCCGAAACCTCCGGCCAGCATGACGCTGCGCAGGCCGCCGTCGACCCCGTGCGTCGCGCCTAGACGCGCTTCGAGCACTCTGAGCAGGGGCGTTGTCGGCAGCGCTTGCGGCGACCAGAACGCCAGCGCCAGGTAGCCCCACCCGAACAGTGCGAAGCCGAGCCACCACGCGCGTGATTCATTCGTACGGCAGACGATGCCGACGATCGCCAGGCAGAGCACGGCGCAAGTGACCAGGAAAGTGGCGCCCGCCCAGACGTCCGAGGAGTTCCGCAGTGCCGCCAAGGCGAGTGCCGCGACCACCACGGCCCACATGAGTCCGGCGATTGGAAAGCGAACGGTGCGCATGGGTGCGGCCCACGTTTTGCGACATCCTGCGTGCCCCTATCCGGTCCTCGTTTCTGCGCCGAGCGCGGGAACAAGGAAAACCGGCTTCTTTCGCCGAGCCGGATGCTCAATAATAACCCAATTGCGCGGACAAAACAGCGGCAGGAATCGCGAGCCACGTTCGAGCACAGCTCCGGAGCATGATCATGGCGGAGATCGAGGCGGCATTTGCCGCGGGGGTGCGGCTTTTGCTTGCTCGTGATTTCTCCGGGGCGGAGCGGGCCTGCGAAGATGCCCTGGCGCATGGCCCCGACCGGGCCCAAGGATGGTATCTGCTGGGAAGGGCGCGCCAGGAGCTGGGCAAGCTCGAAGAGGCCGCGGCGGCCCATCGGCGGGCCGTCGAGCTGCAGCCGGGATTTGTCGAAGCCTACAACAACCTCGGAATTGTCCTCAAGAGCTTGGGCCGCCTCGATGACGCCGTATCAAGCTATCGCGAGGCGGTGCGCCTGCGGCCCGACTACGTGGAGGCGTGCAACAACCTGGGCAACGCGCTGGTGCAGGTCGATCGTGCGGACGAAGCGATCGAGTGCTTCCGGCAGACCATCAAGGCCCGGCCCGACTATGCCGAGGCCCACAACAACCTGGGCCTTGCCTTGAATGCGCAGGGTCGGTGGGCCGAGGCCGCGGCCAGCCTTCGCGAGGCAATCCGCCTCCAGCCGGCCTTCGCCGTGGCCTTCACCAACCTGGGGATCGTCCTCGCGGAAATGGGCGAAAACGATCAGGCCATGGCCTGCTACACCCGGGCGCTTGCGATTGAGCCTCGACTCGAGGAGGCGCTTTGCGGGCGAGGTTGCCTCATTGGGCGTCGCGGAGAGCTCGAGGAGGCGGAGTCGAGCTTTCGCGAAGCGATCCGTTTGATTCCCGACACGGCCGAGTTGTGGGGAAATCACGGCTATTTCCTCGCCAAGCAGGGGCGGATCGCCGAGGGACTTGCCAGTTACCGCGAGGCGATGCGCCTGGGGCCGGGCTCGAAAACGATCCAGAGCAACTATCTGTTCTTCCTGAATTACGAACACAAGATCGACCCCGCAACGTTGCTCGCGGAGCATCGGCGGGGGGCCGCGGCGCTCGCGGCCGGCGCGATCGCCCGGTCGCACGAAAGCCACGACCGGTCAGGGGGCCGGCCGCTTCGCGTCGGGTATGTTTCACCCGATCTCCGCAAGCACGCCGTGGCGTTCTTTTTCGAGCCGATCCTTGCAAACCACGACCACCGCCGGGTTCTGCCGATCTGTTATGCCGATGTTGGAGTCGCCGGACGCCGTGACCGCCCGACTGCGCTCGCTGTCGCATGAATGGCGCGAGATCCGGCACCTCTCCGACGATCGAGTGGAGGAGCTGATCCGGCACGATCGGATCGACATCCTGGTTGATCTGGCGGGTCACACGGCTCACAACCGGCTGCGGATCTTCGCTCGCAAGCCCATTCCGGTGCAGGTTACCTACCTCGGTTACCCAAGCACGACGGGGCTCGAGACCTTCGACGCGATGTTGACCGACGCGACGATGGATCCGCCGGGCGGGCCGGCTCAAGCCACCGAGGAGCCTTTGCGGCTCCCTGGCGGTTCCTACTGCTATGCCCCTCCATCTGACGCGCCCGAGGTCGCGCCGCTGCCGATGCTGCGCGACAATGCCCCCACGTTTGGATCGCTGCACAAGCTGCCGAAACTGAACCCCGGCGTTCTCGATCTCTGGGCGGCGCTCTTGCGGGCCATTCCTGGTGCGCGCCTGCTGCTCTTCCGCGACAGCTTGCGCGGGTGCAGGCGGGACGAGATTCTCGCGTACTTCGAGGCTCGCGGAGTTGGCGCCGGACGTGTCGAGATCCGGCACGACTGGAGGCCCGAGGAACACCGGGCCATCTTCGCGTCGATCGACGTCATGCTTGACGTCTTCCCGTGGTGCGGCCACACGACGGCATGTGAATCGCTCTGGATGGGTGTGCCGGTCGTGACCCTCGCGGGCCTGCGCCGCTCGTCGCGAATGACGGCAAGCGTGCTGGCGATGATGCGTCTTGAGGAAATGATCGCCGGGTCGCCCGAGCAATACATCGAGGCTGCGTCCAGGCTGGTTTCAGACCGGGCCGGGCTCGCACAGTTGCGCGGGCCTCGGCGAGCAAATGCGAGGCTCGCGACTGTGCGACGGCCGGTCGTTCACGCAGAATCTGGAAACCGCCTATGAATCGCTCTGGCGGCGATCGTGCGATCGATCACGATAGACGCGCGTGATTCTCGCGCCAGGCTCGGGCCTCTTGGAGGAAGGCGACGATCCGTCTCCGCGCGATTTCCGCGGCCTTGCCCGCGACATTTCGCGCCAGGCTCGAGGACGATGGCGTGACAGTCAGAAGCAAGATCGAGGGAAACGGGACTCAGAGACGATCGCGGATTAAAAAAAACGCGGCTCGCCTGTCCAGAACGCGTCGGGCTGCGGAGGTAATATCGTATAGGGGCACTGATGGAAAACAATGTGGCCGACTCAGCGGATCTGATAGGGCGTATGCGGGTGGGGGACCGAGAGGCCATGAACTCCCTCCTGCGCCGGTACCGCGATCGTCTGCGGCGCATGGTGGAGATGCGGCTTGACGCCCGCTTGCAGGCACGCTTCGACGCTTCCGACGTGGTCCAGGAGGCGTATGTCGAGGTAGCAGAGCGCATGGGCGAGTATCTTCGCGACCCGAAGCTCCCCTTGTTTTTGTGGTTACGGCTTGTGGTCGGCGAGCGGCTGATGAAGCTGCACCGGCACCATCTCGGCACCCAGATGCGCGATGCTGGCCGGGAGATCTCCCTGTTTCACGGCGCCTTGCCGGCGGCCAGCTCGGCGGCACTGGCTGCCCAGTTGCTGGGCCGTCACACCTCTCCGACCCAGGCCGCGGTGCGTGCTGAGCGGGCGCTCCGCCTGCAGGATGCGCTCAATGCCCTCGAGCCAATCGACAGGGAGATCCTCTCGCTGCGCCACTTCGAGGAGCTGACTGCCGCCGAGACCGCGAGGGTCCTGGGCATCGAGGAGTCGGCCGCTGCCAAACGTTACTTCCGTGCTCTCGAACGCCTCAAGCGTCTCCTTGCGCCCCTGCCCGGCGCGAGTGAAGGGGTCTGACATGTCCGGTGAAAGCTCCGAGCGTTTTGTTATGCTCAACGATCTGGCGGACGAGTTTGCGGAGCGCTACCGGCGGGGCGAACGACCGGCCCTGCAATCGTACATCGACCGGCACCCGGAGCTGGCCGACCTTATCCGGGAATTCTTCCCGGCCATGGTTGAGATGGAGCAGGTCAAGGAGGATCGCGAGATCGCCGGCGAGCCGGCGCCTTCCGGCCCGTTGCCGCCGCTGGGGCGACTGGGAGACTATCGCATCATCCGCGAGATCGGCCGCGGCGGCATGGGCGTCGTCTACGAGGCCGAGCAAGTATCGCTCGGCCGGCACGTGGCATTAAAAGTTTTGCCCAAGAGCCGGCTGCACGACGCGAATGCCCAGAGCCGGTTCGAGCGCGAGGCCAGATCGGCCGCCAAGCTGCACCACACCAATATTGTGCCGGTCTTCGGCGTCGGCGAGCAGGACGGCATGCCGTACTACGTGATGCAATTCATCCAGGGGTTGGGGTTGGATGAGGTGCTCGAAGAGTTGAAGAAGCTGCAACCGGGTAACACCAACGGGGGCGGCTGCGCCGAGGGCGAGCTCGGCGGGGTGATGAATGCGGGGCAGGTCTCGCAGACTGCGGTAGAATCAAACGGCGGGCCGGGAAACCGGCGCCGCGGCGAACTATCGGCGGCGGAGATTGCGCACTCGCTTTTCGTGGGAGAATTCGAGCCGACCAGGGATGCACAACACGGAGAGGGCCCACTCGAGGAGCGGCCGGGCGTCTTTGGCGCGATAGGCCAAAGGTCGGACGGCCATCGCACGCCGGTGTTGTCTGATTCGTTCATGATCACATCGTCGTCACTGGTGTTCGCGGGGATGGGCCGCGACAGGAGCAAGTCGAGCAGCCGGAAGCAGACGTACTGGCAGAGCGTGGCCTCCGTCGGTGTACAGGTGGCCGACGCGCTTGAGTACGCCCACAAGCAAGGGATCAATCATCGGGACATCAAACCGTCAAACTTGCTGCTCGACACTCATGGAACCGTGTGGGTAACCGACTTCGGTCTGGCCAAGGTGAACGACCAGCAGAACCTGACTCAAACCGGCGATGTGCTCGGCACGCTGCGCTACATGCCGCCGGAAGCCTTTGAGGGCAAGACCGATGCTCGCAGCGATACGTATTCCCTGGGACTCACGCTCTATGAAATGCTCGCGTTTCGGCCTGCATTTGCCGAGCGCGAGCGGCACCGGCTGATCAAGCAAGTGATCCAGGAAGAGCCCACCCGGCTTGGCCTGGCGAACCGAGCGGTGCCGCGTGATCTGGCAACCATCATCCATAAAGCCATCGACCGCGATCCAGCACGCCGTTATGCCACCGCCGCCGAGCTGGCCGCCGACTTGCATAGGTTCCTGAACGACGAGCCGATCAAGGCCCGCCGGATTTCAGCGTTCGAACGCTTCTCCCGGTGGTCCCGGCGCCATCCAGGGGTTGCAACTTCGCTGGTAGTGATCGGGCTGATGGTGCTTTTGGGACTTGCGGGTGTGGGAATCGCTCTGGAGCGTTTTCGTCAGCAAGCCCAGGTGCAGACTCTGCTGGCGGCAGACCGGGACGTGGAACGATCCAAGGCCATGCAGGCGAAGGAGCACGTCGAGACAGCCAGCCGCAAGCTGGCTCTCGCATTGACTGACATGCACACGTCTCAAGGGCTGGTGGCCGGGGAGCGCGGAGATCCAGCCCAGGCCGTCCTTTGGTTTGCGAACGCTGTGCGGTTGGCCAGCGAAGATCCAGGCCGCCAGCGCTTGAACCGCATCCGCGCCCGGACCTGGGCGCGCGGCGCGTTCACTCCGCTGCACGGCTTCCGCCGCGCGGGCGACTATGGGGCATTCGAGCAATTCTCTTTCCACCCCGGCGGCCGCTACCTGCTGGTGCAGGGCGGGCCCAAGAGGGAGGGGCCCGATCTCCCAAGCGGATTGGGTATCTGGGACCTTGAACGTGAGCAGCCGTTGCCTTTGCCGGAAGCGACCGCCACGGCAAGTAGCGCGACCTGGAGTCCGGATGGGCGGAAACTGGCATTCGGCGACAATTCCGGTAGCGTCACCGTGGCGAGCTTCCCGGGCAGCGATGTGGAGGAGCAGTTCCTGTTTGATTCCCCGGTGTCGTGGCTGTCGTTCAGCCCCGACGGGCGACTTCTGGCCATCGCCGCCGGCTCGACGGTGCGCGTCTGGGACTGCCAGGCTCGCACCTTCGCCACGCAGGAACTTCGCCATCCCGCCGGACTGGACGCGGTGATCTTCAACCCTCGGGGCGATCGCCTGGCGACTGCCTGCAGGGACGGTCGATGCCGTGTCTACGCCCTTGCGCATGACTCAGCCGAACCGTTATTTGCCCCGGTTTCGCACGTGAGCAAGCGACCGGGCATTGTCCCCGGCGCCAAGGCGACTCCGCCGCTGTTCGTTGCGGATGGTCGGGACCTGGTAACACGAAGCGAAAAAGATCTGTTGTGGTGGAACGCCGAGAGCGGGGCGAAGATCCGGTCCGTTCGGCGCGAATACATGGACCGGATGTCGCTCCTGGATAGGACCTACGATGCCGAGGTGCACAACAAGTCCGTTCCGCTTCTCGATAACGCGGGAGTCGCAATGACGCTTAGCCCCAGCGGCAAGTATCTCGCGGTCGGCGAAGGGAGAGCCGGCCTGGGGATCGCTCAACTTTTCGAAGCCGAGGCGGGACGCGCCCTCTTTACGTTCGAGTACCGCAATCTCGTTGCTCCGATCGCCTTCAGCCCCGACAGCACGCGGCTGCTGGTCGGTTCAACAGATCGCACTGCCGAGATCCGTTCCGTGCGGTCCGGCCAGCTCATCGGCCAGCCTCTGACTCACCCAGCGGGGATCTACCATGTGGGCTTCGCGCCGGACGGCCGGTCCTTCGCGACGGTTCAGGATGGCGGCATGATCCGGGTGTGGGCGCTGCCTCGTCAAAACCCGTCGAGCTACCGGCTCGCGCTCGACGGTCAGTATTCATTCGGGAAGATCAGCCCCGATGGCAAGCACCTGCTTCCGGCGGGAATGAACCAGAGTGGCTGCACCATGGCCAGCACTCGGGTTTACGAATTGAGAACGGGCCAGCCCGCCGGGCCGCGACTCCAGCCCGGAGGAGTGATACTGGGGGCGGCCTTTGCCCCCGATGGTCGCCACGTCGCCATGCTCAGCGGCCGCCGGGGCCAGCCGCCGCTCGCTCACTTCTGGGATTGGCGGTCGGGAAAGCCGGCGCTCGCCCCCGCGTCGCTTCCCTCCGATCCTCGCTGGTTGGACTACAGCCCGGATGGGAAGCGCCTGGCCGTGATCTGTGGTGACGGCGAGCTCTTGCTGATCGAGACAGTCAACGGCCAGGTGGCGGCACGGTGGCGCACGGCGCGCCAGCTTTCGGATTCGGGCGCCTACACGCACGGCAACGGCGTCGTGCGTTTCGGCCCCGACGGCCGGACCGTGTTCGTGTGGGGGTTAGCGAAAAAAGTGCCTGCATATGACGTCGAGACAGGGAAGGTGCGGTATGAGCTCGCGCACGCAGAGCCCTGTCATAGCGTGGTTTTCTCGCCGGACGGGCGGCATGTCGTCACCGCAGCCTACGACAAGAAAGCACGCGTCTGGGATTACGCAACCGGCGAGCCGGGTGCCACGCCGATCCAGCATCCTGATTGGGTATTCGACGCGCACTTCCATCCAGACGGACAGCACCTGCTTACCGCCTGCCGGGACGGCCGCGCCCGCGTCTGGGACTGGCAGTCGGGCCGGCTGGTAAGCCCGGCGTTCGAGCACAGCGACGAGGTGCACGCTGCCGCGTTCACGACCGACGGCTCATTCATGGTGACCGCCAGTCTGGACAAGACCGCTCGCGTCTGGGATTGGCGCACTGGCACGCCAGTGGCTCCGCCCTTCGCGCTGCGCGGCAAGGGTTTGAACGTGACGGTCAGCCCAGACGGCCGGCGAGTCGTGATCGGAGGATTCTCCGATGCACTCGACATCATGGATCTCGATGACCTCTACGCGGCTGACGAGGACGAGCTCGACGTCGATGACCTGTGTCTTGGCGCCGAGCTGCTCTCCGGCCAGCGCATTCATGAAGGCGGCGGTGTCACGAACCTGACCGACGACGAGTGGCTCGAGCGCTGGCAGGAATTCCGGCGCCGCCATCCTGAGCGAGCAGCACGCGTCCTTGCCGGGAGCGCGCGCTAGGCCGCGATCCTTCCCGTGCGGAGCCTGGCCCCGTCGCGCGGAGCTTTTCGGAGTCTGCCGATGCAAGATGCCCGGGAAGACGAGCGGCTCGTAACCGACCTGCTTCAGGCGCGTAATGCCGCGCGAATCACTCCATCACCGTCGCAGCGGTGCATCGGCTTCGATCTGGAGAGGGGCTACCACGTCGGCCATGCACTCCACGGGTGCCTCTTGAGGCGAGGATACCGAGCCGCCGGCCGCAAGATCGGCTTCACTAATCCCGCCATGTGGGCACAATTCGATGCGAAACAACCAATCTGGGCACACATGTATACCGAGACTGTCCATTACGCGCAGGGAGGTTATCTGCGTCTACCGCTGGACGGCATGGTGGCGCCGCGGCTCGAGCCCGAGGTGGTGCTCAAGCTGCGCCATGCGGTTCCAGGCGGCGATCCATCGATGGAGGAATTGGCGGGCTGTCTCGAATGGGCGGCGCTCGGGCTCGAGATCGTGGATTCTCATTACGCCGACTGGCGTTTTACCGCCTCGGAGGCCGTCGCCGACTTCGGGGTTCACGCGGCGCTCGTGGTGGGCACTCCCTGGCGTGTGGATTCCGTGGATCCTCGACACCTCGCCACAAGCCTGCAGACGCTCAAAGTCACGCTCCGCGGCGGAAACGACTTCGCGGCCGAGGGGGCGGGACGCAACGCTCTGGGCAGCCCACTCCTCGCGCTTGGCTTTCTGACGCGCGTGCTGGCGGCCCAGTCGTGGGCTCCGCGGCTCTTGCCGGGCGAGGTGATCGCCACTGGCACGCTCACGGCGCTGCCCCGCCTGTGCCGCGGTAAATCCTACCGCGTGGAGCCTGCGGGGGTACCCCTCGCGCCGCTGCAACTGGATCTGGAGGCGCCCGTGGGTTGAGCGTGAGTGCCAGGCGCGATAAAGCAGGTGGGGCCGAGCAACCGTGATCGACTCGAACCAGACGGAACCCATAGGCCGAAAGGGGGGTGATCGCATGACACATTCCAGACTGACTTTGAAGACCGTCCGGGTTCGGCTGGTCGTCTTGCCGCTACGCCATCCCATCGTCTCGAAGGTCGGATTCTTCGATGATTGGCCGATGATCCTCATCGATCTTTACACGGAAGAAGGAATCGTCGGGCGCAGCTACCTGGAGCCATATCTCAAGCAGGCGGCACGCTATCTGACGCCGGTGATCATGGATGTGGCCGAGGCGCTCCGAGGTCAGCCGGTTGCGCCGTTTGAGTTTTTCCGCCGGGGGCTCAATGCGCTGCACCTGGTTGGGCGCGAAGGTCTGTCGCTGATCGCCGTGGCGGGGCTCGACATGGCTGCCTGGGACGCGCTGGCTCAGGCCGCCGGCATGCCGCTGGCCGTCTTTCTGGGTGGGGCGATCGGCCCCGTGCCCGCCTACAACAGCAACGGGCTCTGGCTTAACCCGGCAGAGAGTCTCCGACAGGGGGCCGAAGAACTGGTTCAGGAGGGCGGCTTCACGGCGCTGAAACTGCGTCTGGGTCGGGACCGGCTCGCCGATGATCTTGCCGCCATTGCAGCCGTCCGCCAAGGGGCCGGCGAGGAAGTCAAGCTGATGTGTGACTTCAACCAAGGACTGTCGCTTGGTGACGCGCTCGAGCGCTGTCACTCGCTCGATGACGAGGGCCTGTTCTGGTTCGAGGAGCCGGTCGTCTACGACAACCTTGCTGGCTATATCCGGCTCACTCGCGAATTAAAGACGCCAGTCCAGCTCGGGGAGAACTTCTACGGCCCGCGAGTTTTGTTCCAGGCGATCGTTTCTGGCGCCGGGGACTTCGTCATGCCCGACCTGATGCGAATAGGCGGCGTGACGGGTTGGCTGCGCGCGGCAGCAGTGGCTGGCGCTGCCGGTATTCCGATGTCCACACATCTCTATCCTGAGTTCGCGGCCCACCTCATGTGCGTAACGGAAACGGCCCACTGGCTCGAGTGGCAAGATTGGGCCTACCCGATACTTGCCGAACCGTTCAAGCTGCAGGATGGCCATCTCATGATCCCGGATGTACCAGGCAGCGGGATCCGGTGGAACGAGGACGCGATCAGGCGCTATGCAGTGTGAAGGACACAGGGATCCATCAGAGACGAATACCGCCCTTGACAGCTCTGGCTGTCGGGCTAGAGTATCCTGTTGACCATGTCTGGACCCGGGCGCGGCAGGAACAGTCCCTTCTTTTCTTTGTTCGAAGGCCGCCATGGGATCGGTTCACCGGCCGGTGATGGTTGACGAGATTGCCTCGTGGCTTCCTGTCGCTCTGCGCGCGGCGCGATCGTCGTCGACGGGACGGTGGGGGGCGGCGGCCATCTCGTGGCGATGGCGAAGCGGCTCGGAGAGGGCGGGAGAGCCATCGGGCTGGACCGCGACCCGAGCATGCTGGTGGAGGCCAAAGAAGCCGTTCGGCTCGCGGAATTGTCGGACCGGGTCACTCTGGTGCACGCGGCGTACGGCGATATGCGTGCCGTGCTGGAGCAAATGGGAATCGAGGCGGTGGATGCGATCATCCTGGACCTGGGTCTCTCATCCGACCAGCTTGCGGCATCTGACCGCGGGTTCAGCTTCGCGTCGGAGGGGCCGCTCGACATGCGATTCGACGCGGGTGAAGACGTGCCAACTGCGGCCGATCTCGTCAATCAGCTTCGCGAAGCCGAGCTGGCGGATCTGTTCTATGAGTTTGGCGAGGAGCGATTCAGCCGGCGCATTGCGCGCAGGGTGGTGGAAGAGCGGAAGCTGGATAAGATCCGAAGCTCGGCCCAGCTCGCGGCGATTGTGCGTCGCGCGATTCCGGGCCACGCACGGCACGGACCGATCGACCCGGCGACCCGCGTCTTCCAGGCGCTTCGGATCGTCGTTAACGACGAGCTCGGCCAACTCGAGCAAGCACTCGCAGCGATTCCGGGCCTGCTCCTGCCGCAGGGGCGAGCCGCAATCATCAGCTTTCATTCGCTGGAAGACCGGCGCGTCAAATGGGCCTTCAAGAGACACCCGGAGCTCTCTGTTCTGACAAGGAAACCCGTCACCGCGGGGGCCCGGGAAACTGCCGAGAACCCGCGGGCCCGTAGTGCCAAACTGAGGGTGGTTGAGAAATGCCCGAACCCGTCGTGATCATCGGGCCGGCCACAGGGCCGGCGAATCCCGAGGCGGGGGAAACAACCGCCGCTGCGGAGGAAACCCAGGCTACCGCGGCCGCCGCGGCCTCGAAGAAAAGAGGGGCCGCTGCTGGCGCCGCTTTGCGAATCGTGGGGCTGGCGGCGTCGCTGCTCAAGCGGGTCATCGGGGCCGTGGTGTCGGTGCTCGTGGCGGTGGCTCGCCGCTACCCGCGGCATTCGATCGCCGCGCTGGCCTCGATCTTGATTCTGGGTGGGATTATCTACTCACAGTCGCGCTCCGGGACGACTCGGCGCGATGTGACGAACGCAATTTCCGGGAACAAATCGCCGGGGGATGCCGAAGCGAAAGGACCACAATCCGAGGGTGGAACCAAGGTCGCCGGCGACACCAAGGCGGGTGAAGGGGCCGCCAAGGAAGTTGTTTCGGCAACCGACCCGGCAGCTCCCCCCAAGGCCGACAAAACGGATGCGACGATCGCGCAGACTGAACCCGGTACACAGCCCTCGAGTGCCCCTCCGAAGGCGCAGTCGAACGACAAGCCGCAGCCAACCGAGCACGACGCTGCACCCCCCGGGTCGCTCGCGCAGAGCGAAGAGCAGAAAAAAGACGAGACGAAGCCGGGAGCTGCACCGGTACCGGCGGCGGTGGCGGCGCAGCCGGCCATCACGAGCGCCGAGCCTGCCGTGGTTCCCCTTCCGGCACCCACCGGAGACGCGGGGAAGGCCGCGACACTCCTTTCCTCGGCCGCGGCGCAGGAGCACGGGAATACGCCCCCTGCCCCGGCGTCGGCTGCGGCCGATGAGAAAAAGAATGCTGATTCGAGCGCAATCGGTCGAGCCCCGACCGATCAGACGGCGGCATCGCAGCCACCGGCGGCCTCGCCCACCGGCGCGGGAGAGCAAGCCGCCAAGACAAACCCGATGCCGGAGCCACCCGCGGATCTCTGGCTTCCCGAAGGCGCGAACAAAGCGGCCGCAGAGAAACCCAAGGAATCCATGAAGGGCGAGCCGGGACCAGCGACAGAGGGACCTGCACCGGCACCTGCAACACCGCTAGTTGGTCCAGGGGCACCGCCCTCCGGGGAAAGCAAACCACTCGACGAACCGAAGAAAATCGACGGACCGGCGCTGCCACCGATCGAGTCAGCGGCGAAGCCGTCTGTCGAATCGGCACCCGATTCAAGCGGCGCGTCCGAGCCTCCGGCAGTCGTCATTCCTCCGAAGCCGGACGAGCCGAAGACGCCGTCTGCGGCTTCCAATCCCGCGCCGACGCCGGAGCGAGTGAACGCGACGGCACCTGAACGGCCAGCGCCTGTGCCGAGCGGCGAGAAAATCCCGATGCCGTCGGGGGAGCCGATCGAATCGAAGCCGGCGGAGCAGACGCCCAGGACGGGAAGCGATCCCGGCTGGATTCCGATTCCCAACTCGGGCAGCCTTCCCGTCGACCCGACCGAGAAAGCGGCCGAGCCACCCGTTGCCGGCGGTCTGGAGCGCGGCTCGGGGCCGGCGACGGCAGCGGTCGATTCCCGATTTCACGCCAGGCGCTCGATTGACTTCGAGCCGGAGCCGAGCCAGTCGTCGCACCGGGAAGGCGGGGCAACGAACTCATCATCGCGTCCCTCGCGGAGCGCGGCCACGGATGCGGCCGAGCAACAGCCGCGCGCGGCCTCGCACATGGAACGGGTCGAGGCGACGGAGCACGTGGTCGAGCGGGGCGAGAACTACTGGATCATCTCGCGCCAGTACTGGGGGTCGGGGCGGTACTTCGCCGCGCTCTGGAGGGCAAACTCCGCCAATCATCCCTATATCGACGTGTTGCACGAAGGCGACGTGATCGTCGTGCCGGCGATCGAGGACCTCAACCCCGACTACATCCTGGCGCCAGGCAGGACGGCTTCACCGCAGTGGGAGGCGTCGCTGGGCATCTCGCGCCGAGCGGGCCGAGGGTCGAAAACCGGTGGTGGCGATTCCGAAGCTGCTCTCGCACCGGCGCCGGGGAAAACTCGCCAGGCGTCCGGGCGGGGCGATGTGCCTGCGCGACGTGCCAGTCGATCGGAATACGAGGACGACTCGGCACCTTCCGTGACCGCGTCAGCAGGCGACCGGTCGACGGCTTACAAGGGGAGGAGCGCCGCGGCGGCCAAGGTGTTTGACGGCGATGAAGCGGGAGACGATCAGGATGTGCGCACGGCCGCACGCTCACGCAGATCCGCAGCAGGCGGATCGAGCAGACCGATCTACCGGGTGCGTACGTATGACACGCTCAGGTCGATCGCGCACGACATGCTGGACGACTCGCGGCGAGCGAATGAGATCCTCGAGCTCAATCGCGGCGTGATCGACGACCCGGGCCAGCTCGTTGTCGGGCAGATGATCGAGCTTCCCGAAGACGCTCGAGGCGGAATTCGCAGGAGCGCGAGCAATCGCTAGTCGCGGCGGGGCCGTCTGCCGTGGTGATGAAACTGGTCGAGTAAAAGCTGCGCCAATCATTGGCGAGTGAGATTACCTGGTACGGCGCGTTTGCGTCGCCGGGGGCGATGATCCAGGGCGGGTGTCATTGCGTCGTGCCAGCGCGGTGGGGGCCAGGGTGCTACCCTCGGTGTTCGGGCGCTTCGTGCGGTCCCAGAAGCGGCCGTCGAACGGGAACGGCCGGGTCTGACAGGTGCCGCGGTAGAGGTAGACCTCGCGCACGAGAACGCCGCGGCGGACGATTTGCACGGTTCCGATCGACTCATACCGGGCAAAGAACGGTCTAAAATTCGAGAGCGCGCCCGGAGCCCGGGCGCTCTCGACGAAGATTCCGTCGCGGCCGACCCAATCTTCGGGGCGGCTCCAGAATGAGTAGGATCGGGCTTCGATGTGATAGCAAGCCACGGGGGCTTCGCCGCGAGTGGCGAGAGCGAGACGGGCGCTCTGGTCCCAGGAGTCCGTGAACAGGAAGGTTCCCGGCTCGGAGAGGAGCCCGCGCCGCTGTAGCTCGCCGGCGACCTCGTTCCAGCAGAAGAGGTTCGCGCTCGGATCGTGCTTGGGCGCGATCAGGCCCAATAGCCGGCCGTGGCTGTCTTCCAGCAGGCCCAAGTCAGCCTGGGCAGAGAGGAGAGCCGCCAGCAAGACCGGGAATAGCGAGATGGCTGCGATCCGCCGTCGATGGCTGGCGGGGTGGGTCTCGAGGCGCTTCTCCCAGGCTCGTGCCAGCAGGGGCATGAGCGCGATGAAACCGAACAGCGGCCAGTAGGGCATGATCCACCGCTGGGAGGCTATCGCGTGGAACAACACCAGCGCCGGTAATGCCTGCCAGATCAGAAACGACTCACCCTTGGTCCAGGCACGCGGCCCACGCCAGATGAGCTTGACGAGTAATCCGAGCATGACGATCCAGAGCCACGGGAACAGGAAGAGCGCCTCGGTGCCCAAGGTCGCACCAAGTTGATCGAGCCGGAGCTGATGCGAGACCGTCGCGCGACCACCCTGGAACAAGAACGAGGCCCAACCGTGCGTGGCGTTCCACGCGATCACGGGCGCGAAGAGGATCAAGCCGATTGCCGCGGCGATGTAAGGCCCCGGTTTGCGGAGGGCTTGGCGGGCCTGGGGCCAGCAGACGATGTGAAGCAGCGCCCCGACCGGCAGGAGAACGGCGTGATACTTGCTCAACATCGCCCCACCCCAGGCGGCACCCAAGGCCAGCCAGGGCGCGAGCCGTTCTGGGTCGTCGAGCGCGACGGCCAGGCGGTCGAGAGTCAGAAGCCAGAAGAAGAGGAGCGGCCCGTCCGGCTGGGCGATGGTGCCGACCGCCATCCCGAAGTAACCGGAGGCGCTCAGAGCGAGGGCGGAGAGAAGGCCGGCCTTCTCGCCGTAGAACCGGGTGGTGAGACGTGCCATCAACCACATGGAGCCGGCGAACAGGAGGATGAAGCCGAGCCGCAGGCCGAAGACGGAGAACGCGTCTCCCGTCACTGCGAGGCCGAGTGCGCCGACGCAGCGCGACCATCGGCGGGTGGTCAAAGTAGCTCCACGCAGGGTGCTGGATGTACTGGATGTAATAAGGCTCATCAAACGCCGCCCCCAGGCTGGCAGACCAAGCCAACCGCAGGATCGTCGAGATGGCGATCAACGCCCAGAGCGCGTGGCGGGCGGTGAATCTCGAGCCTGGATACTTGCTGGCAGACTCTCGGTGCACTGTGCGCATCGGCATGTTGTTGTCCCTGGCACCACGACCCGCTTCAGGGTCGAAACGTGCAACATTGGCGTTGTTGCCGGATTCCGTGTGTCTGCGGTTTCGTCGTCTTGTATGGGTTATTCGAGACGCGCGGCTGTCGCAGGCGAGCGGATCGGCATTGCAGGCCCGCTAACCGCCACGATGCGAATTGCCCGATTTCGGCTGACCAATGACTGCTGGTCTGAAACCGAAGCCATCATCGGCCCATCGGCAGGGGTTTGCTCAGTCGTTTCTGCGCTGGGAGGACAGGACACCTGTTGCAATTGGCACGGGGCGCACGGTCACGTCATCAGCGGCGTCGACGTGATGCTCGGGAGCCGTCGTGGTTGGCCAATCTCCTGGCGCCGCATCCGGTCCAACCGGGCGGGGCGACCGGGTGTAAAAGGCGGCGTGGCTCAAGAGCCAGCGGGCGTCGGCCCGAGGCAGAGCAACGTGATGTCGTCGGCCTGGGAGTGGCCGGCGGAGAACTCGCGGATATCCTGGAGGATTGCCTTGCCGACGGCGGCCGCACCGCCGGATGTTTGGGCCACTCGTTTGATCAAGCGGTGGTTGGTCTGCGAGTCGTACAGCTCATCAGAAGGGCTTCGTGCGTCGGTCACGCCGTCGGAGTAGAGCACGACGACGTCGCCGGGATCGAGCTGGATGTCGGTTTGCTGGTATTCGGAATCCTCCATGATGCCGAGCGGGAGGCCGGAGAAATCCTGGCCGACTTCCTCGGCCCGGCCATCGGCGCGACGGACGATCACGGGCGTGTGACCCGCTGATGTGAGCGTGAGCTTGCGGGTGGCAAAATCGAGCACACACAGGCCGAGCGTGATGAATTTATCCTCGATCCCGGCGGCACAGAGCAGGGTGTTAAGACGAGCGGCGGTGGTCGCGGGGCCGCTCTCGGTCAGGATGGAGGACCGCGTGTCACCGGAGAACTTGGCCATCATGAGTGCGGCCGCCACACCTTTGCCGGAGACGTCGCCCACGGCCAGGGCCACGCGGTCGGTACCGAGGGAAACAAAGTCATAATAGTCGCCCCCGACCTGGTAGGTCGGCTGGTAATGAGCGAAGAACTCGTAGCCCGGGACCGAAGGCACGACTTGCGGCAAGAACCGCTTCTGCACTTGCTCGGCGATTTTCAGATCGCGGTTGAGTCGCTCTCGCTCGAGCAGCGACTCGAGCATCGACGCGTTGGAGATGGAAATCGCCGCCTGGCTGGCGACGGCCGCCAGTACGTCGAGGTCGTCTTCGTTGAACTGGCGGCGGTCGCTGGTGTCGAGCTGGATGATTCCGAGCGCCTTGTTGTCGGGCGTCAAGAGCGGAACGCACATGACCGAGCGGATCTTCAAGTCGGAAATCGAGGCGCTGGCCGGAAGGTTCTTGTCCTCGCCGGCATCCTGGCTGAGCACCGCCTTCTTCTGACCCAGGACGAAGTCAACGATTGACCGGCTGATGCTCGTCGGGACTTCGTCCTCGGGCATGGCCCGGGAGAAGGAGGTGCGCTTCTGGGGGCGGTGTTTGAATGCTTTTCGGATCAGCCGCTTGCTCGCGGGATCCTGCAGCATCAGGAAGAGCCGCTCGGCGCCGGGGAAGATCTCCATCAGGGAGTCGAGGATCTTGGGGGCGACAGCGTCGATCCGCAACTCGTTGGAGAGGCTACGGGTGATTTCCAGGATCGCCTTCAGCTTTACCTCCGGACGAACCGCGCTCAGCATCGTGACCGAGCGCGAGGCCTCGAGCGTCCGGAAATCCGGACCTTCCTTGCTGTCGCTGTCGGTGATCGTCATGACGTCGGCGGAGAGAGCTGGATCCCTGGCCAACGACGGATCGACGGCGTGGTAGACGAACTCGATGTTGCAGATCGTGATCCGGTCTTTCTCCTTGAGAGGATGCTCCACCCCGCCCTTCAACTCGGTGTCGTTGAGAAATGTCTTGTTCCGCGACTCGAGATCGACCACGCAGTGAGCCGGCCCGACTTTGCGGATCTCGGCATGGCGCCGGCTGACGCCGTTGGCAGCCAGAATGATCTGGCATTCCGGTAAGCGCCCGATCACCGTCACGTCGTCTTTCAACTGAACCAGCGTGCCGGCAAGGTCTCCGGTCGCGTGCTTCAAAACCGCCATTTGGAAGTACTCCGACGCCAGACAAGTTCCCGAGCTAACCGAGGAGGTCCAGATGAACGAGCGCTGCCAACGGCGCGGTGTCGCTCACGACGATTGACGAAATCAAATCTCCAGCGCATTCCGTGCGATGTCGTCGGCCAGATTATTCTCGTCTGGACGATAAACTGCCGGGATTCATGATATCGCCAGAGGCACACGTTCGACCAGACCGGTGCCGAATCTCGCGTCGGAAAATCAACAGGCCAAGGTTAATCCCGTGCACGTCGATTCGGAACCGGGCGATGCCAGCTCCAGTCAAGTCAAGCGGGGCCGGCGGCCGCGCGAGACGTCTTTCAGAATAAGAAAGCCTGTATTTGGTTCCTGACACCTTTTTTTGGTTATCTCAGGGGTTGCCGAAGTAAACTCTGTTGATGAAGTGGACGCAGTCGGCCGTTTCGTTGGCGGTGCGCTGGGTGACGGTCGGGCTGACGGTGCCGCTACCCGAGGGAAACCAGCCGAAGTTTCGAACGATCCAGATATTGCTCGGCAGCAACGCAGGGTCGACACCCGAGATGCCGCTGGGTCGCTTGTAGCCAAATGCGGCGCTCGCCGGAAGAGAGAGGATGGCGCGGCGGGTACTCTCGGAATGGCAACTGAAGCAGTCGGTGCTGAAGAAGTGGGCCTTCTCGGGGTTGGCGATCAAATCGGCGATCTCCTGATTCGCGAGCCCGTCGGCGTCGAGGATGGGGGGGCCGGATCCGTTGACGCGCGCCGAGCTGTGGAGGTTGAGTTGTTTTTCGAAGAGAGCGAGCGTGGCGACGCCGCGGCGATCGGCGACCGGCGTTCCGAGTGAGTTGGTGATCGGGCTGCGATTGTCGGGAAGCGGAGTCGGCACGACGACCGGGTCGCCGTCTGACCGGTCGAACATCTGCGCTGGTTTGAGCGCGATGGTCGGGAGATCAAATGGGGCGAATGTCGCATCGCCCTGGTTCCGGGCCGCCACGAAGATCCAGGGCTGGGGGGAGGAGTCGGGAAGCCCCATGAAAGCCATCGCGCTCAAGTTCTGAACGTTGACGTGCCGCGTCAGGAGCGCCTGGACGCCACTCGAGAAGCTAGAACCACCAGCATTATCCTTCAGCCCAGGGTGGACACCAAGCGGCAAGCCTTGTGTATCGATCCCCTTGTCCTTGAGCTTGGCCTTGAGTGCGGCCAGGTCATCGAGGATCTGGCGGAACTTGTTTGTGTCTGCGTTCGCCGGGGGGACGAAGCCCGGCTTGGGGGCTTCCTTGGGCGTGAAGTAGGAGTAGACGAGGTGCACCGTGAAATCATGGACTTTCACGTTGCCTGCTTCGAGGGTGACTGGCTGAAGGACCAGGCGGAGCTGCGGTGTCGAACCGAACTTCTCGACGATTGACGGATGCCCGCCGGGTGCGCTCGGGTCGGCGCGGAAAGCGACGACCTTCCAGTTCTTTCGGTCGCGGAACTCGGGCCGAAGACCGATCCGCCGCGTCGCGCCGTTCGGGTGCTTGATCGCGGCTTCGTCGCTCGTCACGATCTCGAGCATGCGCTTGAACGCGGTGTCGTCCCAGATCGGATTCTTTGTGTCATTGCTGGCTGTGTCGGCCGAGATCAAGGCGGCGACTTCTGCCGGAGTCTTCGGGACCGGCCAGAGATAAGAGATGTCCGAAACGTCGAATCGAGCCTTGCTGTCTTGCGCACTCGGGCGAACCGGCAGAGTTCCGACTTGCGGAGCCGGGAAGGCGACGGACATAGCAATCGTGAGGCCGAGGATGAACCGTTGTGGCATTGTTCGGTCCCTTTCTTTTCGTCGGTGATGGCGACCTGCAATAAGCCTGACAGGTCGAACACCAGTTTACCAGACGAGCTCCCGGCAATCGTCGCACGTCTTTACATGCAAGACGGGCCCTGCAATTCTGAACGTGGCTGCAGGGAGATCGGCCTGATCGGGCTGTGGCTGCGGCTCGGCTAACCCGTCGAATGTAAATCGAGGCACGACGATGGGGCAATCTCGCGTGCACGTCTGGCTGGGGTGGCTGCTGGTCGCGATCCTGATCGTCGGGGTGAACCTGGCAGCACTCCGTGCGGCCCTGGAGCCGAAGTGGACGTGGATACCCGCCACAGCACCAGGCACTAGCGGTACCTCGATTCGCCAGTTGCCCGATGGCAGCGTCGTGAAGTACATCTATCCTCCGACCGGAGGCCGAATTGGACCTGTCGTGGTCCAGCCGACATCGGCGATCGGCCTCTGGCAGGTGTGGTGGCCGGTCGCGGCCAGCGTGGGGATCAGTCTACTGGTACTGGGCGTCGCGCGGATTGCCATGCGACGGCTAGCCGTGCAGGCCATGGGACGAACCCGGATCAAGACGATCCACGTGATGCTTGTGATCGGGTTGATTTCGTTTGGTCTCTGGCTGATTCGATTTGATCTAACGTGGATCATCTCGGGGGCAATCGTGCTGATGCTGATGCTCCTCGCGGGATACCGGAGAGCTTTGTTGGCCCAGGAGATCGAAATTGGCGGGCGGCGGGCGGCGGCGATGTCGGTTGCCGGGCGGGCCGGCTATTCGATTGCCATGCTGCTGGCCTTCGCGTGGATCATCAGTGTTCTTTTTTGGGATTCTTTTCGGGTCGGTCGGCCGTGAAAGTTGGCCGGCCAGGCTCCAAGACGGGACCCTAGTGCAGGAAGCGAATACAAGACAGGTCCGTGGAAGCATGGCCTGTTACCGTTTTCTGACTGGGGCTGTCATATCTTCTCCTGTGTGGACTGTGCTGATGCGGCCCATCATATCTTCACGTACGAAGACTTCGGCGTGTGGCCGGAACGGTATACGCTGACTGGGTTCTTTGAAATGTGGCTCAAGGGAAAGGTTCTCTTTTCAGAGGAGAATGTCGAGGTTCTGACGAAGGAGAGTGTCAACCCATTCACTCGAGAGAGGATGACGTACACTAGTCGAAAACGAGTGACACGAACGTGACAGATTGTTGCCGGACGAGCGACTGAGGCTGACCAGGGCCCTGCTGAAGATCAGGTCGGGAAGGCCGAGCGCTGGATATGCAGCCATCGTGCGAGGAGTTCCCGGCCGATCAATTTGTAATACGACAAGCGGAATCGCCTTCGCGGCGGGCCGCTGAAATCTAGCGGTGGGGCCATGTTGGATCGCACGGCATTTGCTCGGAATCTAAAGCACGCCATCGTCGAGGCTGTCGCTGAGTTCCGTGGGAAGGTGCTTCTTGCTAGTTATTCCATACCCAGGCCATCGGCGGGAGCATCGCGGGGGATGAGGACAGCCAGTATCACATAAACGGCGATGCCGGGGATGATGGCCGTGAAGATCGTCCCAACGACGTAGGCGATCCGTAGCCAGGTTGGGTCCACCCCGAAGAAATGTCCCAAACCACTCAAGACGCCGGCTGCCGTCGCATCCGCGGTGGAGCGAGTGAGCCGTGGCGGTGCGTAACCTTTGCGGAGGGCAGGGTCCACTTCGCGATGACCCGAGAAGATTTCGGATCGGGCCGACTCCGGCACCGGGACCAGCCAGGTGGCGCAATGTTTGCACTTGATTGCCGCTTGCTTGATCTCTTCGGCGCAGTAGGGACAGGTCTTGGTCGCCGTGCGCGACCCTTGCTCGGTTTCTGTTCTCTTGACCGCATCTTGCCACAGGCACGACCAGGCGGACGCCATCGCCTTCCATCTTTCGGGGTCCAAGGCTTCTGCCTTGTCGTCCCACCAGCGTCGCCAATCGCGCCGGCCACCACGAAACTCGTCTTCCGGCCGGCCATCAGTGTCGTCGCGGGGACTGAATCGCTCGGCCGTCATGGTGGAACTCCTCGGCTATAAGATCGCCGATCGCAATCGCACAACAAAAAGCCACGCCAGGAAGCTATTCGCACAAACCCGGTGGATATTCCGTTGCCGGGCTGGCTCCCATACCTCTCTCATGGAGGAAGAGGAGATCCGCTGGCATCGCCTGGTCAAAGGCGTTTACGAATTGTGCCAGCCCACGTCCAAGGGCGTTTTTCGCTCGCGAGTTTTTCCTGGCCTGTGGCTCGATGGGCCGGCGCTCTGGAAGTACGATGTGGCCCGCCTCTTGCAGACTCTGGGACGCGGCCTTCGCTCGGCCGAGCATGCGGCGTTCGTGAAAAAACTCGCCGCCCGGAAGAGCTGAGCGTCTGTCTGAATCGCTAATTCGCGAATCGATTACACCGGAACCTGGACGGGTCCCTCCCCGGTGCCGGGGGCGGTTAGTGACGCGGCATCCCCGGCGGCATAATCCGCGATCACATCGCCTTCGTATTCCGCGACGAGAAAGCAGACACCCATGTGTATCTCGACTATTGAGGGGAGTGCAGCCTGACCGTGCGCCTAGCCAGTGGGATTGTGAGCCGAGGCCAGTTAGTGGCGCCCTCGATGCTCGGCGATGGGTTGAGCCGCAGATGGTCCGCTAGACAGCCCGCGCAGGCCAAGATCTAGCGTGTTTGCCCGGCATCAAGCTACAGAGACCGCTCAAACTGCATGCACGGGCACAAGCAAGTGCTCAAGCATCCATAGATTTCTTCCTTGCGGAAAATCACCGAATTTTGGAAAAATGGATGGCTTGCATGAAATGAAACGTGCTTCCAGCGCGATCTCTATGAACATTGCAATACTGAACATTACCGGAACTGCTGACGGCGTGTGCACGACGACATGCTGTTCCGCCGGAGAATACCGAGATGGTATATCGTGCGCCGAGGAAGCGCAAAGGGAATCGCGAGGCGATGTTGCGGCGACTGCATCGGACATCGTTCGAGCGGCTGGAAGATCGCTTGATGCTGGACTCGGGCCTTCCGTCGACGATCGTCGTGGGGCGAACGCTCAGTGTTCCGCAGCCAACGTCATCGACTACTCCTGCCTTACCTTCGTATTTCGTCGGTGAGGTGCAAAATAATCAAGTCGCGATCACATACACCGTCTACAACGAGCAGGCGGACCCCGAAACCGGTGTATTGCTGACGACGACCCTGGCACCGGGCGTGACGATCGCCAGTGACTCGCAATCGCCTGTCCAGAGTGGGCAGAAGCTGGCGTGGAACCTGGGCACGATTGCCGGCTTTGAGCGATCGAGCGTGACGCTGACTGTCAACCTGCCCGCGCCCTCGACCACGCAACTCGATGCCGGCGCGCAAGCAGTCGCCACGCTCGATGGAGCCTCCGTCTCGAATACAACTGCCGCGGCCGTGCTCAGTCCCGGCAACGTTGACTCCAGCTTGCTGGCCTCCACGCCCGACGCCAACACCACTGACCCGTTCATCCAGGAGGAGGCGGCGGAGCTCAACTACGACCCGACCCAGATCTTCGACTTTCTGCACACGCAGATCGGCTACAACTCATACATTGGCTCGGTTCGAGGGGCCCGCGGTACGCTCTGGGCCGACGCCGGCAACTCGCTCGACGTCGCGAGCTTGGGCATCGCCCTGATGCGCGCCTCGGGCGTACCGGCCCAGTATGTCGGGGGCACGCTGTCGCAGAGTCAGGCGCAATCGCTCATCCTTTCGATGTTTCCGGAGCCCGATCGCATCTCGGGACTCATCCCGGCTGGGGCCACGCTCTCCGATCCCGCCAACGACCCCGAGCTGCTGTCTGAAACGGAGAATCACTACTGGTTCCAGTTCAATACGGGCAGCGGCATGCAGGACGCCGATCCGTTGATCGCTGGCGCCACGGCCGGGCAGTCATTCACCACCGCGTCCACGACCTTTGCCGAGGTTCCCGACAGCCTCCGCGAGACGACCGAGATCCAGCTCGTCGCCGAGATCACCAACACCGCCAGCAGCCTTTTTGGACAGTCAGGGCAGACCGACACGACCGTCCTTGACCAGACATTCAATGACGTGGACCTCGTGGGACGGCCGCTCTCGATCGGCAACTTCGTCAGCACAAACTCGGTCTCGGCCCTGTTTGCCTCGGCCACTACCAACACATACTCGCCGTTCATCGCTCAGAACGACGACGCCTATCCCTCGACCCAGTCGGACCTGATCCGCGGCACGTCTTTTCAGGAGGTGCTCACGACCCTTCCTTTTAGCAGCCAGGTTCTGACGGGGCTCTTCCTGACCATCAATCAAAGCGGGCCAGAGGGTCCGACCCAGTCTTACGAGCGAGCGCTCTATGACGCGATCGGCTACGCGGCACGTCAGAATGGAGGAAGCTCTTCCACTTCGATCAATCCCGCCGGCGGGCCGAGCGTCTCGCCGCTGTCTGTCTGGACGGTCAACGTCCAGCCCGGCCCCGTGGCGACCCAGGCCGTCGGCACGATAATCAACGAGCTGACGCAGGTTCAGCAGCAGCTCTCAGCCGATCAGGCGGCGGGGAATGTCGATCCGGGCGAGGAAGCCCTCGCACAACGTGATGTCATGCTGACAACCGAGCTGAATGCCGACGATTTCTTCTTCGCCTCGAACATCTCGCTCCTGGGTCTGGAGCAGGCAGGACTGATCACCGCGTATTATGCCCGCCCGCGCGTCGTGATCTCCTCAGGAGTGCTCACGACCCCGGCCGGTTCGACCACGCCGACGCTCACCTTTGCGATCGATCTGCGAAACGATGCGATCGAGGCAATCGCCTATCCCGGCCAGAACACGGCCGCGATCGTGGCGTTCAACCTGGATTACGGTCTCTTCGAGAACCTGGCCGAGGCCCAGGTCCTGACGCTCAACGCGGCGCCAGGTAGCACCCAGCCGACGCCCGTCAACTCGGCTAGCATCATCCAGCAGGCGCAATCGCAGGGGATCGCAATCGTCGCCATCACCGCGGCGAACCTGTCGGTGCTTGGTTCGCTCGCGATCTCGGCCGATGCCAAGGCCGAGATCACGACGGAAGTCGACGCGGGTCAGCTCGTGATCGTGCCGAGCCAGAGCGTGCTGGTGAATGGCGCGGCCACTGTCGCCTGGTACGAGATCGACCCGACCACAGGGCAGACCATCGGCGTGACCCAGGACGGGGGGAACCAGGGACTTACAGAGTATGCCGCGGTCGCCGGCGTCACCGCGTTGGTCTCGGGCGTTGTATTCTACGGCATCGAGAAGCTTGATCTCGACTACAGATCATATTTCGACCCGGCGGCGTTCAAGAAGTACGTCCGAACGAAAGGGCTCAACGATGCAGCATATGGGGCCCTTCTCGCCATTGTCGGAGTTGCAATTATCTTCATACCAGGAGCTTTTTATCTGAGCGCAGTCGTGTTCGGGCTTGGGGGTGGTCTAGCTCTCGGTAGCCTCGCCACCCTGTTTGATCCGCCCCTCCCTGATTTCCTGGTTTCGCCCCCGCCCGACCCGGCCCTGGCAAGTCTCTCCGGCCCTGGCTCCCTCGCCGTGGCCGTCGCCCCCGACTCGCTCTTCACCCTTCCCTCGGGCGGCGCGGAGCTTCCCACTGTGTTCCGCGTCGGCATCGAAAACGAGGGGACGACTGAAGACCAGTACAACCTGAGCGTCACCAGTGTGCCGGCCGGCTTCACGGCGCTGACCAGCGTCTCGCAGATCGACGTCCAGCCCGGCGCGACGGCCGAAGTCGGGCTTGTTCTCGAACCCTCGGGCACGCTCCCGGCGCCGGGCACGAATGTGTCGTTCGACGTCACCGCAACCAGCGCGACGACCACCAGCAACACCGCTTCGGCCACCGAGTCGTTCACCGTTCCTTCCATTGATGCCGTGACCGTCACCGGCAGTACGACGTCGCTCAATGCCATTCCCGGGACACCGGTCACCGACACCTTGACGATCACCAACACCGGTAACGTGACCGAGTCGAACGTGACGTTGACATCGGTCCAATCGTCGGGTCTGGCCCTGAGCGGCCTGAGCCCCGTCTCGTTGCAACCGGGTCAGTCGACCACCGAAACGGTCACCTTTACACCGGCCGAGTCGACGCCACTGAATAGCCAGCTTGTCGCCACGGTGACCGCGACCTTCGGTCCTTCCGGATCGCCGCTGACGCAAACGCTCACGATCCCCGTCGCCGTCGAGGTACCGGGCGCCAGTGCGATCGCCGACGCCTCGGCGACGGCCGCCCAGTTCGGAAACACCGCGCTGGCCGCCCAGCTCGATGATCTCAGCACGGCGCTCACCAGTCTGGTTCAGAACCCGGCCGATCCGGTCGCCGAAAGCCAGACGCTTGCCAGCCTGGACGCCGTGACCGGCCTGCTCGGCGCCGATGCTTTCCTCACGTCATTGCTCCCCCAGTTCGCTTCGGCTCGGGCCGCGATCGCAAGCGCGACGACGCCCACCGAACTGCTCGCCGCGGCCGGCACGCTCGGCACGTCTCTGGACTCGCTCGACTCGATCTTGACCGATGAAGCCGCGCACAATTTCACGCTTTCCCTCCTGACGAACAGCCAGGTCGAAGCGCCGCTGTCGCCCGCGACGTTCCAGATCAACTTGCAGAACACGGGCTCACAGGCAACGACTTATGATCTGAGCATTACCGGCCTGCCGGGCGGCGTCACAGCCTCGTTCTCCCAGCCTTCGATCACGCTTCAGCCCGGCCAGGACACCGTGGGGACGATGGGCGTGCCGCAGGTCACCGTCACGCTCACGAATTCCTCGACAACAAATCTCTCGCCATTCAGCTTCCAGGTCACCGCGACGGTCGATGGGGCGACCGAGCTCACCCAGTCGACCACCGGCTCATTGATCTCTCGCGCCGCACTCGTGCAGGTCGCGTCGGTCACTCCCAGCCCGACGTTCACGCAGCCGGGAGGCCAGGTCGACGTCTCGGCGGAGATTCTCAACGCCGTCAACGAACAACAACAGGCCATGGTCTCGTACACGGTCTCGGACCCATCGGGAAGTGTTCTCTTCACATCGACACCCGTCACAACCGCGCTTCAGGTTCTCACCGCGCTCACGAATGTCGACCTTGGCACTTTCGACACGACCGGTTTCGCGATCGGTGACGACACGATCAACGTGACCGTAACCGATGCTTCCGGCAACCCGATCGCGGGCGCGACCGGCACCGGGACGCTCGAGATCGGCATCCCGGTGACGGCAACCCTGAGCACGACCCCGGCCACGCTCCCGGCCGGAACCGGGACCGTGACGACGACGCTGGAGATCAGTAGCCAGACCACGCAGGGCGGCACGCCACTGGGCGTGGTGAGCACGACCCCGGTCGCTGGTGCGAGCGGTGTGGCAATCCTGGGTACGGATTCTTACGTTGGCGCCGGCAGCGGGATCGACATCGTGGACATCTCAAACCCCGCGCAGCCCAACGTCCTCTCGACGTTCGGCGCCGGCGATCTTGGCGGCGCGTCGGTTATCGCCCTCCAGGTCTACAACAACGAGCTGGTCGTCCTCGCCCAGCAGCCCGGCGGCGCACCCTCGACTCTTTTGATCTACTCGCTGGCCAACCCCACCAGTCCAACCCTTCTGGGCCAGACCCCGATCGCGTATCAATCGGCCACTGATGATTACAGCCTTGCGGGATTCACGATCTCGAACGGGCATGTCTACACCACGGCGCACCATTCTCGGTTCTTCACTTCGAGCGGCGAGATTTTTGAACAGTACGGGGAAAGCTTTGACATCGATATCACCAACCCCGCGTCACCCACGGTGGATGGAGTGATCTACAACAATCCACCCAACCCCTCGGATTACTTCTCCAACGAGGGAACCTCCAACTTCTGGCAACTCGCGCCCGCGGGCAACAACGTTTTGCTGGTCGGAACCACGACAGCCAGCGGCACCGATGTCGGGTCGGACGTCCAGGGACTCGTGATGGTGGTCGACACGAGCAATCCCGCAAGTCCCACGGTCCTGGAGAAGCTGGCGATCCCCGGCATGGGAGTGGTAACCGGCATCTCGGTCCAGGGAAACCAGGCATTCGTGATCGGCTCGTCGGAGACTTTCCAGACTGCCTATTCGGGGCTCGGAGGCGACGTCGTCGTGGCCACGCTTGACCTGACCAACCCGCAAAGCCCCACAATCGTTTCGACGCAGACTTTGAACATTCCCTCGGTCGGCATGGGCTACGTTTCCAGTCTGGGAAATGGCCTGTACGTCACGACGAGTACGGCGGGTGCCAACGGCTCGCCCCAATTGCTGCTGTTCGACGCGAGTGACTCGAACAATGTCGTGGTGACTCCGATCGCGGTCCCGAACACGGTCCCCGATTACCTGGATGATTTTGCCGTCGCCGCGAACCAGTTGTTGGTGACAGATGGCTCGAATCTTACGATCTACAACATCGGAACATCGCAAGCCGTTCCAGTGACTGCCACGATCACGGTCCCCACGAACAACGGTGTGGCAGTCGACCCGAATAGCTTTAGCATCGCCCCGACAAACATCACGACGGGCACCACGTCCGAGACGCTCACCTGGGACCTGACACTTTCCGGAGCGAGCGTGAGCCAGGCGATCCAGTTCGGCGAGACTGTCACCGGCTTGCAGCCTGGCCAGTCGGTCCCCGTTGCGCAGGCCGCATCGGTGGCTTTTACCAGCCAGGGCACATCCGCCACGTTGAACCTTCCCGACCAGTACGTCGTGGGTGACCAGATCATCGGCCTGAGCCCGACGACGCAGACTGTTGCGCCTGGAGCGCCGGCGGCTTATACCGTCAACCTCACCAATCCCTCAGCCAGTCCCGTGACGTATACCCTCTCGGTGCAGGGTATTCCGACCGAGTGGGTAGACATGGCCTCTTCGATCACGATCCCGGCGAACGGATCGGCGAACGTGCCACTGACTCTCACATCAAACTCCGCCGCGGTTCCGGATGACGAAGGGTTCACCGTGCTGGCAAGTGGCGACAATGGCGCCTCGGCCTCGGTGCTGGGCGATCTCATTCTTCAGGGACAGCCCGTGGCTCCCGACACGCAATCGCATGGCGTGGTGGTAACGGTTGTTCCCTCACAGGCGCATCGCGGGACCGGGCACAGCCGCCTACTATGTCATCCAGGTTACCAACACGGGAAGCGCGGAAGACGAATTCACGGTCGCGACGAGCGGATTGCCCGCGTCGATCGCTGCGTCTCTCGGACAAACCACTGTGGAAGTCCCGCCTGGAGCGAGCAACTTCCGTGACGTGACGCCTGCCCTCACGCCGGGCCAAGGAACCGGGGCGGCGGATTATCCGTTCACGATCAGCGTGGCCTCGACGACCAACTCCACCGCGAGCGATTCGGCGACGGGGACGCTCCAGGTGACGTCGCAAGGAGTCGTCGTGTCGCTGAACCCGCCGTCCGGGGCGACAGGGAGCGGATTCCAGTTGACGGTCACCAACACCGGAAGCGTGTCGGATACCTACAACCTGTCGCTCATCGGTCCCGGCGCGTTGGTCGCGAGCCTCGCCACGAACCAGATTGCTCTCGCCCCCGGCGCGTCCCGGATCATACCGATCACCACCGGATCGGCGAGCTTCGCGGTGGCGGGAAACCTCGACCTGACCGCGATGGCCGTCTCGCAAGGCAATCGCGCCGTCAACGGCGAAGCCACCGCGAGTCTCAGCGTTCCCTCGACCCAGAGCGTTTCGGCGGCGCTGACACCGTCCTCCGAGAATCTCGGCACACCCGGAAACGCGACTTTCACTCTTGTCGTCAACAACACCGGCAATACCGAAGACCTCTACACAGCCTTCATCGTGAGCACGAGCGGCCCGATCACCGCGAACCTGGTCGGTCTGGACGGACTTCCCACACAGTCCGTTCCTCTTTTCCGCATCCCTGGCCTTTCCACCGGCACGATCTTGCTCCAGACGAATCTTGCCGCGATCGGGCAAGGCACGGTCACCGTGGAGGTGAAATCGCTGAGTAACGGATCGATCGTCGCCACCGCCACGGCAACTGTCACCTCCGGAGTCGTCACTCCTCCCGCCACTGATGGGCCGCAGGTTATTCAGGTTTTGCGTTACGGGATTCACTGGGAACCAACCACGCTGGTGCTCCGTTTCGATCAGCCGCTCGATCCGTCCACGACCCAGAACGTGAGCAATTATGTCATCATCGGCCCAGGTGGCCATCGCGACCGGATCCGGTCGGCGGTGTACGACCCGACGACGCAGACTGTGACTCTGCACCCAGCCCGGCGGGTGAACCTCCACCACAATTACAAGCTAACGGTTATCGGAGCTGGTCCCAACGGGGTGTCGGATTCGCAGGGTCTCCTGCTCGACGGCAAGAACACGGGAGTACCGGGAAGCAATTACCACACGATCTTGAACTGGAAGAACGTGGTCTTGCCCAAACATATACCGCCGGTCAGCAGCCGGGATTCGGCATTCAAAGTCCAACGATCGATCGCCGGGCGGGGGCATTCCGTTCTTCACGTCAAGGTCGTCGTCAAGCCGGGGCTGAAGCAGGACGCTCACGGCTCTCACGTGATCCACGGCGACGTCCAAGCACAGAACCTTGCGACTCGTAAACCGGTCCATGTGATTCGATGACCTGGTGCGATTTGTCCCCAGTTGGTCCGTGGCTTGCTCAGCGGCGAAGCGAGGTATCTTCCGCGATCACATCGCCTTCGTATTCCGCGATGCGCCCGAGCAACGGCACGCCGAATCGAACCCGAACGCGCCAGCCGCCAGACTCGCCTGGCAAGTTCTCCGCCTCGATGCGTGGCGCCAACCAGAGGGGCAATCGGATCCCGAACACCCAGGCGCGGCGCGGCAAGAAGAGCAGCGAGCCCTCTTCCACAACCAGCTCAAAGCCGATGCTCGCCGGCCCGGATGACTCAAGCAGCAGCCCGCGATACTCTCTCTGGCTGGTCTCGAGCGCATGAATCCCGAAAAGGCGTCTCCACCGCTGCCCTTCTTTGAGCGGTGTCACTTCGAGCGCGGTATCGTATTCCCCGGCAGGTGGGATACCCATTCCCGCAGCGATGGCGTTCCGAAGCGGACCGTCGCCGCGAGTTACCCGCAGAAGTCCGACCGCCCGGCCGCCGCGCACTTCACCAAGAAAGCGGCGTAGCGACGGATCAAGCGATCCGAATCGCTCCTGCAGAACGCGCTCGTAGATCGTCGGCAACCGGCCACCTCCTTCCGCGAAACGCATCCACACGGTTGCCTTGCCCCTCGCCCTGGGCAACTGGCGGCAGCAATGGCCTCCACTCGACTGCGGCGCAGTTGCATGTCCAGGGACTTTCCTGCGCCCTGGCCCTTAATCGTGAGATGATACCCGCGACCAAGTAGAATGGGTTAGCGTCGTCATTGGAGGCTCTGGTCATGTCAATCGCCGAACGCGCAATCACACCACTTCGCGCGGGACAACGAATGACGGTGCAGGAATTCCTTCTCCGGTGGGAGGCGATGCCGGAACTCAAGTTCGCGGAGCTGATCGACGGGGTGGTTTACTTGCCCTCACCGCAAACCAGCGCCCACGGGCGCGCCGAGATTCGAATCGACGTGTGGCTTGGAACGTACATCGCAAGTACGCCGAGTTGCGATGCGGGCACCCAGTCAACGTGGCTCATGCTTCAGAGTGCGCCGCAGCCTGATTCTTATCTTTGGATCCGTCCTGAATATGGCGGACAATCGGCGATTCAAGGGAAATATCACGTAGGGGCGCCGGAGCTCGCTGCGGAGATTTGTTTTACGAGCGCTTCTTATGATCTGGGTGTGAAGAAGGCGCTCTATCAGAGGGCGGGAGTGCGTGAATACGTGGCGATTCTCATGGCGGAAGAGGAGATCCGCTGGCATCGCCTGGTCAAGGGCGTATACGAATTGTGCCAGCCGACGTCCAAGGGCGGTTTTCGGTCCCGAGTCTTTCCTGGCCTGTGGCTCGATGGGCCGGCGCTCTGGAAGTACGATGTGGCCCGCCTCTTGCAGACTCTGGGACGCGGCCTGCGGTCGGCCGAGCATGCGGCGTTCGTGAGGAAACTCGCCGCCCGCAAGAACTGAGCGTCTGTCTGTCCGAATCGCTCGCGCTGAAACGAAGATGGCACGACCGGCCGCAACGTCCTCTTCGGTCGTATGACGACCAACCAAGAAGCCGTCTTCAGGAAGTGCACGACTATCAGCTCCCGTGATTTACTCTCCACCGCAAACGCGCCGCGCCGGGTCTGCCGCGGGGCGGGGCCAGGCCGTCTCCCCTTCGGATTGCAGCTCGTATTGGAACGGACTGTTGACCATCTGTTTGAGCGCGTAACCGGCCTTCGCCAACCTGATTGCCTCTGGCAGCACTGGAATACTGGGGACCTTGCCCACCGCGAGCCGCTTACGGATATGGTACTGGATGCGGTTGGAGATCTTCTTGTATGCCTCCCAGTCGATTCCTTCTAGCCCCTCCCTCTCCGCCCAGAGGCTGCTTGAGTGGGCGAAGTTCGACTTGGTAATGACCTGTCCGCAGACGCCTCCGAGGTAGAGCTGCATCAGCCCATGGCCTTCGATGGAATAGCGGAACGTGGCGCCGCCGCATTTCTCCGGGATCAGGTCGATCCGAACGATATCAGGTTTGCGCAAGACCGACGGCGACCAGAGTAGCAACAGGATCGCGGCGCCGTTGCCGTGCGGGTCCGAGCCTGGGGGAAGGCCGACGCCAGATCGTCTGTCGAGCGGAATTCGCGCAGCTCGGTGTCGAATTCTGAGTACGACTCGAACACTCGGACATCGGTTGAACCGAACAGGAAGTCGAGCAGCGCTCGCTGGTCGGTCTCGGCGGCGAAGAAGTCGAGGTTGGCTGACCGTACCATCTTGTGTGCCTCCGCAGCGGAATCTGGATTGGAGAGAGATGTGGGGCTGGTTCTCGCACGCGTGCTCCAAACGATCGGCAGCCAATGCATCTTCCATCTCTTGTTTTCAACCGGAAGGCAGCCGTTCCACCGCCCGGTTCACGATCTCCAGCGACTTCCGCCCCAGATAGAGCCCTAGACTCGGTGACAAACGGTTGAGCCACCATACGATCTTCCACCAGGACGGGATGACGATGATCGCCCGGTTCTTGGCTATGGCTCGCAGCGCCTGGGCGGCAAAACGGTCGGGCTGCATGGGATGTTGGCTTTCGACCAACTTCTGGAGAACCTCCGCAGGGATCGATGGGAGCACTTTGCCAAACCTTGATTCGCCGGCGAGCGCCGGCGTTCGAACGGGCCCCGGACAGAGGACGCTGACGCGAACCCCGGCCGGCGCCGCCTCGATGCGCAAGGACGTCGATAGTCCAACGACCGCGTGCTTCGTGGCGCAATAGCTCACGACGAACGGCGATGGCCACAAGCCCGCGACTGAGGCCATATTCACGATATGCCCGAACCCTTGGCGGAGCATGATCGGATACGCGGCGTGCACGCCATGCACGACGCCGCGGAGGTTGACGTCCAGGACGCGATACCAGTCTTCGAGTTCGTAGTGGCGGGCCTCGCCCACGATGCCGATCCCCGCGATATTGAAGAAATAGTCGAGGCGTCCGGTCTCCTGGAACGTGTTCTGGACCAGCCGGTTCATTGCCGGGAAGTCGGTGACATCGAGTTCCTCGGCGGTTGCTTGACCGCCGCCCTCCCTGATCCCGGCGGCGACTTGCCGGGCCAGATCGACTTGCCGGTCGGCCAGGAGAACCGTTGCCCCGTGCCGTGCCAACGCTTCTCCGAGCGCACGGCCGATCCCCGAAGCGCCGCCGGTGACGATGGCGACGGCTCCTGCGAAGGTCCTGAGCGCCATATTCCATCAATCTCGCTTTCCGAAGGGCTAGCTAGACACCATTTGGGCCTGCAACTCGGCGATGCAGTCGCGCAGATCGGCATCGATGATCTCGACGTTGTAGTTTTGCCAATATCTCCTATCAAACTCCCGCGGCCGGTGCAGGACGGCCCAGGATCGGAAGGTCCGTTTCTTATCGCCCCAAATTTGATAGTAGTTTGCTCGGCTGGTCCATTCACGCAGGGCGAGGCCCAAGGCGAGAGTCCCGCTGCGAAGAAGTTCTTGTCGCAGCGGCACCGGCAGCAATGTCGAATGGGGTGACCCCGTCAGGAGCCGGAAGTGCTGGTCTTCTGTGATCACGAATCCGTCGCCTCTCGTACTTTCGCGATCGATCGTGCCGAAGGGCTTAATGACCACCGGGTAAGCGTCGCGAAGCAGCCCGGGATAACTATTCGGCTCTTGGACGACTGTGGGAGTGCCGCCGGAAGGACGATGGAGAAATCGGCCAGAATCACGTCCTTCCACGATGTAGGACACTCGATGGTACGGGAGCGCCTGCGCCTCGAATGTCCGCTCCAAGAGATCATCAAAGTTGGTGGTCACGATAACCAGCCGTTTCGAATCATCGGAAACTCTTCGGGTGATTGTCTCCGAGAGCTGGCAGACGAAGCGATGAGCGATCGTGGGTTGATAGTCGCGGTCGACTATCTCTTGCAACTCTTCGTAGAGCGGGCCCGTTCCAGCATTTGTGGCCACGTACTGGGCGACGCTCGCGAGATTGTGGCGAATTTCGTCGGGAGCACCAAACTTCGCGGCTAGATAGGCCGATAGTTCGCACTCGAGCGGGAAAAACCTGGAGCTGTCAGGGTGCCACGTATCCGAGACAGGCCTCCCCGCAGCGTGGATACCGGCGCCTAAGATCAGGACCAGACGACCTCTGGTCATGGCCGTGGAAATGCCGGTCAGACGGGAGCCGAGGTCGGTGCGCGTGGCGGCTGTGTCCTCTGCCTGCGCGGTCGGATGTGCACTCGCGTCGGTTGACTGCTCGAACGTGGAACGCGAACCGCCGGGCGGAGCATGGCTGGAGAGGGCTGTCGCGGCCCGAGCCGATACCTCGGGCTCGAGCTTCGATGGGGCATTCGCGAATTGCTCCAGCCAAGAGCGGGCCCGGGACGAGAGACCCGGGTGATCGAGCAGTGCCTCGAGGAAGTTGACCACCGCCAGCGATCGCTTCGGGAGGAAGGTCTCCTTGAGGTGCCTCGCCAGCTCATCGCGGCCCAAGGCCTGCTGAAGCATCCGGAAGGCTCTCTTCGTTTGCACTCGGGCCAGGAAGTTCAGGGCGGGAATGGCCTCACGGGAGTCGGGGGATGCGAGGCTCTGGGCGAGGATCCCCCAGACGTCAACGCCGCTGGCCCGGGCTAGCCGGAAGCACGACGCGCTCCTGCCTCCGCCGTACAGCAGGGCCGAGCGAAAGAGCAGCTCGGCCTGCGGGGCCGTCAGGCTCAGCCGCTTTCCGTGCTGAAGAATGGTTGCCAACGCGAGCTCGTCGATGGGCGGCGAGCGATCAACCCCGTCTCCGATTGCCGACTCCAGAACGCGGCGAGGCCAGATGAGGCGGACGCGACGGCGGAGATCGGGCAGGCGATTGACCAGGTAGTCGTGCGTGAGCTCCACGAAGAGCTGGGCACCTCCTTCACTCTTTGCGCTCAGCGCCACCAGGCGCGACTCGCTCAAGCGCTCGAGCAGCTCGCCCAGCGAACCTTCATCGGTTTCGAGAACTTTCGCGAGGAGCGCGAGGTCCCAGATGTACTTCGTGCCCCGTCGGGTTCGGAGGCGAGGGAGTAGCCGCTCCAGGAGCTTTAACTGCTGCTCCGAGTCGATCCGCGCGAACTGGTCTTCCAGCCGTCGGTTGATGATGTGCTCGAAGATCCGGCTCCTGCCGCGGTCGCGGCCGAGCACTTCGTAGTGGTCAAGCGTCAGCGGACCGGCCGGCCGGGATGTCCGGCGCCGCACTTCCTCCCGCCAGAGCGAATCGCAAACGATCTGAAGCTTGGCGGGTTCGACTGCACCGTCTTCCGCCAGGTCGGCGAGCAAACGCTGGACGAGATCTTCGGCGACAGTTGTTCCGTCGAAGACGCGTGGTGGGCCTTCGATTGCCTCGCGCGCCTGCTCGAGGTCGAACCATCGGAGCCGAAGGTTTGATTCGTTGTGGAAGATCGTTGGAATGGCGTCTCGAAAGGCGTCCATCCCACCGAAAAACTCTTCGCGCATCGACATGACGATGTGGACGCGTGACTCGGTGCGCTCACAGATGGTCGCCATTTCCTCGATGAAGCTCGCCGCCTGTTCGGGCTGCTGCCCGAGGTGGTAGACGAAGAACTCCTCGAACTGGTCGAGAAAGAACACAACAGGCCGGTCGAGCTGGTCGGCGACACTCTCGAGCTGCGCGGAGAGGGTTTCTCCGGTCGGGACGATGGGGCCTTCGTCCCTCGTGCGAAGCGTCCAAAGGATGGATTCGACCGGATCTTTTCGGACGCGGACAGGCAGCGTCGCATAGCCGCGCTCGTGCAGGAGCGGGCGGACGCCGGCGTTGATAAGAGAGGTCTTGCCGGTACCGGTCCGGGCGAACAGAACGACGAGCCGGTTGGCCACGATGTCGGCCAACAGGATGCGGGTTTCGCGTTTGCGGCCGAAGTAGAGGGCTTCATCTCCAAGCTGGTAGGAGTCGAGAAATCGATAGGGCATTGTGCCTGACATACTGGCTCCCCAACCCGTTCTCGGGCCGCGATCATGGTCAACGGACCCGCGCCAGGCGTTCCTTCAATTGGTCCGCGAACTCGTAGAGGTCGACGTTGTAGATCAGGACCTTCTTGGACTCCCAGTAGCGCACCCAGAACTCCGGCGGGTCCTTCTGGATCGCGAACGAGGTGCGCTGGCTGTGTTTGACCAGGCGGTCGATCAGGATCTTGTGCATCGTGCGGAAATCCCAGTCCTCGAGGCTGTAGCCGAGGAAGAGCAGGGTGTTGTCCGCCAGCCGCTCCGTGATCAAGTTGGGGACGGCGCCATCTTTACCCAGGACACTGAGGAATTCGATGTAGTCTTCCTCGGTCAGGATGATCCGAGGCGAGGAGGGTCCGCCGCCCGTAGGCGATCCGGTGGCCTTGTCGCCGAACTCGCCGTGGAATTTGTAGAGGATCAGGCCGTCCGACTTTGCCAGCTCAGTGACCTGCTTGCGGCCGCTGGAGGTGTTGAAGCCCTCAATCGGCTGGACGACGACCCGATAGGTGATGCCCGCTGCGTCGAGCGCTTTCTCCATCAGGCGGTCGAAGTTTGTGGTGACGATCATTCGCAGCGGCAGAGCGGCGAGGGTCGAGAGGAGCTTCGAAGGATCGGCCTCCTCTTCCATCAGGATGGACTCAAGCTGTTGCTTGATGAAGGTGTAGTCCCACTTCGCTTTCAGTCCAAAGTGCAGGGCTACGCGGGGCAGATTCACGATCGCGACGCGCTTGAGGTCGTCGTCGAGCCCAGCCAGCTCGACCTTCTCGTAGGCCAATAGCTGGGCGTATTCCGGCTGTCCAGCAAGCCGTGCCTTGATGGCTTGGCCATCGAGTCCGGGGACCTCGTCGCCCAGGATCTTTTCAAGCAATCGCCAGCCAGCCCGGGCAGCTCCAGCGTAATGTTGAAGCTCTTCGACCGCGACGCCTTCGAAACCGTCGTCGAGCAGCTCCTTCAGCAGGCGGAGAGCGACGTCGGCCCCCAGGGGCAGTCCTTTGTATTCGTAGCCCTTGGTACGGCTCTTGACATTGACGGCGGCGCCAGAAAGGGGACGCAGGTTCCGGCGCGGATCGCGTCGGTGATCATCTTCCAATGGAGCCCGTTGATCCTGGTCGCCGTCATGGTCGCCTTCCGGTCGCGAATCTGCAGGCGCACGTCATGGGCCTTGCGCTCATGGCCATCAATGCCGGATATCCCGGTTGGTTTTGCTGCAACACAGCTTAATGCCACCGGAACGAGGCTTCAACTTCTGCCGCCGATCGTCCCCGCCGCCGAAGAGCAAGTCCGGTCGACGAGCCGATTGGCAACGTATTGCCAGGTCCGATTATGCGGGCGGGCGGAAAAACTTTTCTTGGGATCGGCCCATTTTGGGCAAAAAAAGAAGCGGGTTTGTAGATCATCTCTGTAGAGGGCTTTGGGAAGTTTGGGGAAATTCTCGGGGTCGCGGGACTTCGGGCCGGGCTTCCAAGCTCATTTGAATAGGAATTTATACTGATATGGCCTCTGACGCACAAATCAATGCGAATCGGCGCAATGCGTTGCGCTCCACCGGGCCGAAAACTCCAGAAACCCGGGCAAAAAGCGCTCGAAATAGTCGGAAGCACGGTCTTCGGGCGGAGCGGGAGAAGCTCGCGCGGGAGGAAAGCATTGCGTATGAAGCGCGATACTTTCGCTGGTCCGCGCATTATGGGGTGGAGAGTGACCCCGAGGAGTTTCTATTGAATGCCAACCTGTTCCTGGCGTCGGACATGGATCGGGTGAGGGGCGCTTATCTGGAACTCACTCAAAGCCAGATCGACAACGCCGAGGACGACGAGATCAAAGAGGTGCGCGAAACGGGCGACCTGCTGTTCACCGATTCGCGAGGCGTGCCGGTTGCGCTGTTCGGCACCCGTCGGTTTAACAACAAGAAACCAGGGGGGCCGTCATGGGGTAGCGAAACTGCGCCGGCAATCAAGCCCGACGAACTCATGCGCAAACTGGAATCGAGCGCGATGGGGTGCTACTGGATCCTTGAGGTTCTTGAGGAACTGCTGGAACGGGCTCGCAAACGTTTTTGGTCCTCCGGCGATCGGCTGATGATGCTACGGTTGCTGGGGCGGAATCCTGTGGACGGCCCCGCAGACCGGCGGGTCGCTGAGGTTTTCGCGGCGAGCCACGCGCTTCGGCCGATGGGCAAACCGTTTGACGATCTGCTCAGCGATATGAACGAGCTGATGCTCGAGGCCCACGTGAAGGCGGTCGTGGCGTTGTGGCCTGACCTATCGCAGCGCGGTGAAAAGGAGAAGGCCAGGCAGAGCCTGATCGAGCTGGTGGAGGGCGAGATCGAGCGGGTGTGGGACATTGCGGCGGAACATGACACCCATATCAAGGATGAACCTGCGCGGACGAGGCGACGCAAGGGATTTGTTTATACCAAGGAAGCTGAGGCGATGCGGCGATACTTCTTGAGAGCCAAGGGGTCGGTGGAGCGGGGGGGCAAGGTCATTCGGCAGGAGGTACGGGCGCGGAAGGCGGATAGCGATGCGCAGGGATTGCCGCCGGTGCCTGGGAAAGATGTTATCAGCCCATATGATGGGCGGCCGGCGGCCTGGTGGGCGGAGAATGTGGGGGGTGGGAAGAAGGGAGACCTGCGGTCGCGGGGAGGGCGGGGTCAGGAGACTCGCGCCCAACACGCGGATGGGGAGGCGGATTCGGGTGACTGTGGGAGCGGCGGGCCACTCGCGGGTAGTGGTTCGGGCGCGGCGGTTGAGATTGGCCGTGAGCCTCAGGCAGACGGCACACGGAGTGTGCCTGCTACTTCGAATGAGAAGGGGCGGGGGTGGGAGTCGGTTGTGGTCGAGGAATCGGACGTTCTGGCGTGTGGTGGGTATCTTCCTGAGAAGTACGTTGGCGCTGCGGGCGACGGCGACGGCGAGTCGGCGCCTGGGGCTGCCCTGGAAGATGAAGTACCGAACTCGAAAACGGTGGGTGCAGAATCGGAGGAAGCCGAGCGGTGCGACATCGAACTGAATGCGGGAGGTGCGAGCGAAGTCACTCAAGAGCAACTGGCGGAAGCTGCTGATCGAGGGCGGGAAGAAGAGGTTGCCGCCGGCGGCGACGAGAGTCAAATCGGTGAAAAAGCGCCGAACGAAGCCAATTTTTGTGATGACGCGTGCATAGCACAACATGAAGATATTATTGAAGTTCCGACGAATTCCGGCGGTGTTTCGGGACTTGACGATTGTCAAACGAAGCCAATTTTGCAAACGAAGCCAATTCCGGTGGGGGGTGCGGAGGCGGGTGGAAGTGGAGGTTCGACAACACAGCCGGTTGCACGTGCCTTGACGGACTACGAGCGACGGGACGCGTGGAAGGAAATCAGGCGGCGGGAGTGGATTCGTCAACGTGCGGAGAAGGAGGCGCGGGAGCGATTGGCGAGGTTGAATGCCGGGGGAATGAACGCTGGGGCCGGTGCGGGTGGGGCGGCGGGGGAAGGGATGGCGCCGCAGGACGTGCGTGGGCCGTGAGCGAATGTGGGGGCTGGTGCGCGGCGAGCGGATCACTGGCGGGTGACGCCCTTCACCCCCCCTGGCCCCCCTTTGCAAGGGGGGGGAAAGGGAGGTGCGGGGGTTTCGCCGGAGCTTGGTGCCAGCGTCGTGACCAATCACGGCGTTTGTTTGAGCGTCGAATTCGTGCTGGAGGTCGCCAGGGGCGCCGGCTCGCGATTTTGAGTAGGCGACGAGGAATTTCTTGAATTTCGTACCACGGAGTACCATTTCGTACCATGAGTGAAGAACATTGCAAGAGCGCGAAAACGCAACTCGCCCTAGCGCTTGCGCAGGGCGAATGCATTATCAAATGGGCCGAGGCGAACGGAGTGGCCCGGGCGACGGCCTACAGATGGGCGGATGAGCCTGCGGTTCGGCGCGAGGTCGCGGCTTATCGCCGCCGCAAACTCGAAGAGGCGGTCAGCCTGATGTCCAAACATGCTGAGTGGGCTGCGGCAGGAATCATCGAGATCGCGAAGAATGCGAAATCCGACTCGGTGCGGCTGAGCGCGTACCGGGCAATCCGCAGGGGCAACCTCGCCCCCTCGAAATATACAGGAATGGCAAAGCGCGTGGGCGAGATTGAAAAGCGGCTTGGGCATCGCGCTCAGGACACGCGCGGAACGGAGGCGAGCCCGCAGGCGGCCGAGCATGGACATCAGGGCCAGGCTTTGCCGGAGTTCCCGCCCGCCGCGCCCACTGGGAATAACGCGCAGTGATTTTATTGTTTCATGATCCGATCAATCGACTCGATCGTGATGGGATGATAGAACGGCCGCGCCTTGGCGTAGATTGCTTCGGCGCGTCGACGGCCGTCGGGGGTTGCAATCAACGCCTGGTAGAGCGGGAGCACCAGCTTGCGCCTGCCGATCGTGGTCAGGAACGCCTCGAGCCGCGCGTCGGCGGGGTGATAGCCGTGGTTGATCGCCAGGAGGAGCCAGACGTGGGCGATCTCGGCATTGCCGCGCTGGGTCAGGCCGAACTGGCGATCGAGATCGGCGAGGCGCTCGACCGGGAGGTTGGCGGGGAGAACGCGAAGGAAACGGACCCATTCCTGGGTCGACCAGTCCACCGCGCGGAGTTCTTCGGTCGGAGTGGACTGATCGGTCCAGCTCGATGCCAGGCGAGCGACCGCGTCCAGACGGGCGGATTGGGGCGCGACAACAATCTTGGGAAGGCCGGGCGTGTCGAGCCAGAGCCGCAAGTCGACGATGCGGGCGGATTCGGAGTCATCACCGAGCAGCCTGGCGCAGGAACTCCTCGAACTGGGCAGTCGTGATGCTCTGGAATCGGAATGTGTTGAAATAATCGTGGAGAAATGCGTCGAAGCGGTCGCGGCCGAAGGCCCGTTCGATTGCTTGCACCAGGAGGGCCCCCTTCTCGTAGGGAACGCTCGTCATACCGTCATCCGGGTCGCGGCCGGTCAGGTCGATGTGGAGGATCTGGTCGGCCTTCTTGAGCCGGGGAAGCTCGCTGCGAAGCTCGTAGAAGCCGAGCAAGGCTTCCATGTCGGCGCGGTCGCGGCCGTAGACGGATTCGATGATCCGGCGCTCTATGTAGGTTGTGAACCCCTCGTTGAGCCAGAAGTCGCGCCAGGTGGCGTTTGTCACGAGGTTGCCGGACCACGAGTGAGCGAGCTCATGCGCGATCAGCGAGACGAGGGAACGATCGCCGGCCAGGATGGTGGGGGTGACGAAGGTGAGACGAGGGTTTTCCATGCCACCAAACGGAAAGCTGGGAGGGAGGACCAGGATGTCAAAGCGGCCCCAGCGATAGAAACCGAAGTCTTTTTCACAGGCGGCGAGCATCGATTCGACGTCGGCGAACTCGCTGGCTGCGGCCTCGAGAATGGCGGGCTCGGCCCAGACGCCGGTGCGGTGGCCGAGCGACTTGAACGCCAGGTCACCGACGGCCATCGCAACAAGGTAAGGTGGTATCGACTGCGGCAAGCGATAGCGGAAGATGCCCCTGGCCGTTTCCCTGGGATTGAGCCGCGGCTCGGCCGCCATCACGGCCGTCATTCCCGGCGGGACACGAATCGTTGCGGTGTAGCTCACGCGGGCGCCCGGCGAATCGTGAAGCGGAATCCAGCTTCGAGCGTGGATCGCCTGCGACTGGGTGAAGAGGAACGGCTGTTTCTTCCCGGCGGTGCGCGCGGGGTCGAGCCACTGGAGCGCATTCGCATCCGGCGAAGTGTGGTATCGGATGCGAACTTGCATCGCGGCGGGCGTGAGCTCGATCGACAGCTTCGACCCCAGGATCGGGTCGAGCGGGCCGAGATGAAAGGGTACCACCTTGAATGGATCGAAGCGGACCGGGTCGAGCCGGTGCGCGTCGACCTGTTCGATCGTGAGCCCGCGGGTATCGAGGTCCAGCGTCACGGCGTCTGGCGCGCCTTCTCGTCGCCGGATGTCAAGAATGACGATTCCGCTCAACCGCCGCTTCTGGAAGTCGACGGTGAGGTCGAGCTCGAACTGCTGAATCTGCACTTGTTCGGGGTTACCGTAGGAGTGCGGATCCGCTTTGCCGGAATTGCCTGGCCCAGGCCCGTCATACTCCGTCATTTCCGAGTGTGCCGGCACGACCGAAACCGCCAAGAAGAGGAGGCTTACAAGGCCCATGACGAGGTTGGTGGCTGTGTTCATCACGCATGCCCCCTCTCGGATGACGGTCAAATGTCGTTGGAGTCTGATGCTAACACGTGCCGATCACGATTTCCAAAGAAGTTCCGTTCGGAAATGAAATCCCGATGAATCTCAAAAGAAGGGGTGCAACTTTCACAGCTGGGCGTTATATTATGACCTCGATGGATGTATGGACCATCGCAATGGCTCGACCGCGTGACATCTGGGATCGATACTTCCAATCGGGGCCCCCGTAGATCGTGGCCGAACGCACGCGAGAGTTGCACCAGCACTCCATGGCATGAGTTGCTTCGACCTCAACAACCGCTCTCCGCTTCTTTGGGTACTCGGGTGGCAAACCGCTCCCGATGCTTGGAGAATCCTGCCTAACATTCGTATCTTTCGAGATTTATGGTGCCAATGCATCTTGAGCTTTCCCGACTTCAGACCGATTGCACGGGTGATTATCCGCGATGATCATGAATTCGCGATTCCCGTGACGGCGCGCCTGAACGGCCCGACTCATTCCGCCCTAATGACCGGACCACCAAGACGTTCTGGAGTTTTTCGCTCAAACCTCGATTCTTTTGCAGTCACTGGCGCTCAAGTTGCAGCGTCAATGTTCGATTCGCCTCATGAACCTTGGGAACAAAAGGAGAAGTCTCGATGGCAATCGGCCAATCTCGCAACACGCTGAACCGCCGCGGATTCCTGACGGTCGGTACGATCGGACTTGGCGGCTTGACACTGGCCGACTTGCTCCGGCTCGAGGCCCGTGCCGACCAGAAAACCTATGCGGCCATCACGGCCAAGGCCGACTCGGTGATTCATATCTTCCTGCCCGGCGGCATCGCCCACCAGGAGACGTTTGATCCCAAGCCGTTCGCGCCGATCGAATACCGGGGTGACATGGGCTCGATCGCTACAAAGATCGAGGGCGAAAAGTTCAGCGAGACACTGCCTCAGACGGCCCAGATCGCCGACAAGCTCACCGTCATCCGCTCGATGACGCACGGCGAAGCCGCCCACGAGCGCGGCACGCACAACATGTTCACCGGCTACCGGCCGAGCCCCGCGCTGCAGTACCCAAGCATGGGCAGTGTGGTCTCCCACGAATATGGCCCGAAAAACAACCTTCCGCCTTACGTTTGCATTCCGAACCAGCCGAACACGTACGCCGGCACTGGCTACCTGAGCTCGTCATTTTCTCCATTTTCTCTGGGGCGTGATCCGGCCGATCCGGGGTTTCAGGTTCAGGACTTGAACTTGCCCGGTGGGATCAATGAAACGCGATTCACCACCCGGCGAACGGTGCTGGATGCCGTGAATGCTCACTTTGCGGAACGTGAGAAGAGTGACAACATTTCGGCGATGGACACGTTCTATCAGCGGGCTTACAGCCTGATCAGCTCGCAGAAGGCCCGGGAGGCGTTCAACATCGGCGCGGAGCCTGCCAAGATTCGCGACGAGTATGGGCGTCACGCCGCGGGCCAGAGAATGCTACTGGCGCGGCGGTTGGTGGGGGCCGGGGTGCGATTCGTGACGGTGGACTACGGCGGGTGGGACATGCACACCCAGATCGTCGCCGGCATGAAGGGCCAGATGCCGCCGTTCGACCAGGCATTTTCCGCGCTCATTCGCGATCTCGATCGCACGGGGCTGTTGAACCGCACGGTCGTGATGGTCTCGAGCGAGTTTGGCCGGACGCCGAAGATCAACAAGGATGCAGGGCGCGACCACTGGCCCAAGGTTTTCAGCGTGGTGCTGGCCGGCGGCGGCATCAAGCGCGGGGCGATTTACGGGTTGTCGAACGCGACGGCCAGCGAGCCGGAGCGAGACCCGCTCGGCCCGGAGGACCTGGCCACGACTGTTTATCACCTCATGGGGATCGTCGCGGACAAGGAGCTCATGGCGCCCGGCAACCGGCCCATCGAGATCGTCGACGGCGGCAAAGTGGTCAAGGACCTGCTGGCTTGAAATCACTTACTGCTCGCTTGAAGTCACTTAGAGGTAGGTTCATGCGATTTCGCATCTTGCTGTGCAGCGTCGCGATCGTGTTCTACTTCTCGTTTTCGTCCGAGGTCTGCGCGGCCACGCCGTCACTGGGGGCCATTCGTCCGGTCGGCGGCCAGCGCGGCACGGAACTGGAGATCACGCTTTCGGGCGCGCGCCTCGGCGACGCGCAGGAGATCGTTTATTATCAGCGCGGGATCGCGACGCTTTCGCTCAAGAAAGTCGACGACAACAACGTCAAGGCGAAGATCAAGATTGCCGCTGACTGCCCGCTAGGTCTGCACGACCTGCGGGTGCGGACGGCGAGCGGGATCAGCGAGCTGCGCACGTTCAGCGTAGGGGCGCTCAAGGAGATTGCGGAAGTCGAACCCAACAACGATTTCCAGGCTCCTCAAGCGATTGCGATGAACGTGACGGTGACCGGCATCGCCGACAACGAAGACGTCGATTACTTCGTGGTGCAAGCGAAGAAAGGGGAGCGGATCTCGGCGGAGGTGGAGGGCCTGCGCCTGGGGATCACGGAATTCGATCCCTGTGTTGCGATCCTGAACGCGAAGCGATTCGAGCTGGGAGTCAGCGATGATGCCGCGCTCGTGTGGCGCGACGGGTTCACCTCGGTGCTTGCACCTGAGGACGGGAAGTACATCATTCAGGTGCGGGAGAGCGCCTACGCCGGGAACGGAGCGTGCATCTACCGTTTGCACGTGGGGAACTTCCCGCGAGCGACGGCTGTGCTGCCCGGGGGCGGCAAGCCGGGCGAGACGCTGCAGGTGCGGTGGATTGGCGACCCGACCGGCGATGTCACGACGACGATCAAGCTTCCTGAGAAAGCCGACCGTGAGTTCGGCATTGAGCGCCAGGACGAGAAGGGAATTTCGCCCTACCCCAATGCATTCCGGCTGACGGCGCTTTCGCAACGTTCTCGAGAAAGAGCCGAATGAGGACCAGGCGCACGCGACGGTCTTTCAGGCGCCTGCGGCCTTGAACGGCGTGATCGAGAAGCCCGGCGATGTGGACCAGTTCATCTTCAAGGCGACGAAGGGGCAGGTTTTCGACATCCACTGCTACGCGAGGCGAATCCGTTCGCCGCTGGACCCGGTGATGTACCTGGGGAAGAAGGGGGGAGGCGCGATGCTGGGCGCGGACGACTCGTTCGGCCCTGACAGCTTCTTCCGCTTTCAAGCCCCCGAAGATGCCGAGTACGCCATCTGGCTGATCGACCAGCTCGGCAAGGGAGGGCCGGATTATGCGTATCGGATCGAGGTGACACCGGTCGAGCCGCAGCTCGTGGTGACGACCAACGCGGAACAGATCCCGCTGGGAACCGGAGTGATGTCGCTTGCGGTGCCGAAGGGCAACCGGCAGGCGATCCTTTTGTATGGCAATCGGTCCGACTTCGGCGGCGAACTGAATCTCAGCGTTGCTGGGCTGCCTGCGGGGGTTTCGGTCGAGGCCCCGACGATCGCCGCCAGCCAGGTGGTGGTTCCGGTGTTGTTCTCTGCCAAGCCGGACGCCGCACTTGCGGTGACGCTGGCGGACGTCGCGGGTAAGCCGACCGATGCCAAGCTGATCGTGCCGTCGCGGTTCGAGCAGATGTCGGTCCTGGTGCTGGGGCAGAACAACGTCAACGTGTGGTCGCGGACAGTCGAGCGGCTTGCCGTGGCGGTGACGGAGGAATGTCCCTACACGATCGAGATCGTCGAGCCCAAGGTGCCACTGGTGCGCGGTGGGTCGATGGGGCTGAAAGTGCGGGCGATCCGCAAGGCGGGGTTCACGGCGCCGATCTCGGTTTATCTGCCGTGGAATCCACCGGGCGTGGGCTCCGGCGGCGGAATCCAGATCCCGGAGAAACAGAACGAGGCGGTGATTCCCATGAACGCGGACGGCGGCGCCGAGCTGCGGACCTGGAAGATTGTCGTCAACGGCGCCTCGGGAGTTGCGTCGGGCCCGATCAGTGTCTCGTCGCAGCTTGCCAATTTGACGATCGCCGCTCCTTACCTGGGTTTGGCTTACACGGCTGCCAGTGTCGAGCAGGGCAAGGAGGTCGACATGGCGGTGAAGGTTGCCAAGGCGGTCGATTTTCCGGGTGAGGCGACCGTCACCCTGATCGGGCTGCCCAACAAGGTGACGACGGACGTAAAGAAGATCACCAAGGACACCACGGACCTGATGTTCCATATCAAGACCGACAAGGTCTCGCCGGCCGGCAATCACGCCAGCCTGTTCTGCCAGGTGGTGATTACCCAGAACGGCGAGCCGATCGTGCACAACATCGGCACGGGAGCGCTCCGGATCGACGTACCGCTCCCTCCGAAGCCCAGTGCCGCCGCGCCTGCGCCGGTTGCGGCTGCGCCCAAGCCGGCGGCTCCGGCGGCCAAGCCGCTGACGCGGCTCGAGAAGCTGAGGCTCGACACCAAACAAGCCAAGACGGGCAAATGAACTGAATTGAGAAACAAAGGAATGGTAAAAAGGGCTTTCCGCCCTGGACCAGTCTCTCAGTGAAGGACTCCTTCGCGATGATATCTCTGTCATCCTCGAATTTCCGGGTTCAACTGTGCTGCTTCCTGCTTCTCGTCTCCGGCAGAGCGGCTTTGGCCGGTGACGGCAAACTGCCGAACCTACCAGAACCGCTTTTCGCCACGGGGAAAGCCGCGCCTCTGGCGAGCTTGGCGGTTTACCCGTCGGAGATCAATCTCACGACCGCGCGCGACCGGCAGTCGGTCGTCGTGCAGGCGACTTTTGCCGATGGGATCACGCGGGATGTGACCAGGGAAGCGACTTTGGCATTGGCTGATTCCAAGCCCGCGAGGCGCGACGGGGCGATCTTCTATCCCGCAGCCGACGGCGCCACGGCGCTCACCGTGAGCTTTGGCGGCAAGACCGTCAGCGTGCCGGTGAAGGTCGCGCAGGCGACTGTCTCGCCGCCGCTGAGCTTCCGGCTCGATGTGATGCCCGTGTTCATGCGATCGGGTTGCAATACCGGGAGCTGCCACGGGGCGGCGCGCGGCAAGGATGGATTCCGGATCTCGCTGTTCGGGTTTGACCCCGAAGGTGACCATTTCCGGTTGACGCGCGAGATGGTCGGCAGGCGAATCAATCGAGCCGTGCCGGCCGAAAGCACGCTGCTCGAGAAGGCCACCGGGGCTGTTCCCCACACTGGAGGGAAGCGATTCGAGCCTTCGAGCGAGCTGTACAACACGCTGCACACGTGGATCCAGTCCGGAGCGCTGAACGACGATGTGGCGAAGGTTCCCGCCGTGGTTGGCGTCGACCTCTATCCGAAGCAGTGCGTCCTCGACGGGAAGGGATCGACCCAGCAGTTGACCGTTCGCGCACGCTATTCCGACGGCACCGATCGCGACGTGACGAGCCTGGCAGTATTTCTCACCAATAACGACGTCTCGGCGCCCGTGAGCACGAGCGGTCTGGTCACGGCGGGGAGCGCGGCGAGGCGTTCGTGATGGCCCGGTTCGAGACGCATACCGTGGGCTCGCAGTTCATCGTGCTGCCGCACGCGCTTAAATTCACCTTCCCAGCGGATGAGCCTGAGCCGAATTACATCGACAAGCTGGTGAACGAAAAGCTCAAGAAGCTGAGGATTGCCCCGTCGGGCCAGTGCGACGACGAGACATTCTTGCGCCGGGTTGCGCTCGATATCGTCGGGCTGCCGCCGACCATGGAAGAATACGATCGCTTCATGAAATCGACCGACCCTGCCAGGAGGTCGAAGTGGATTGACGAGCTGCTCGAGCGCAAGGAGTTTTCCGAGATCTGGGTCTCGAAGTGGGCCGAGCTGTTGCAGGTGCGCACCGACCCCACGCGCAACGTGAGCCAGAAGGCGATGTTCCTTTATTATAACTGGCTGGTTGACAAGCTCTCCAAGAACATGCCGATGGACGAGATGGTTCAGGAGCTACTCGGCGCCAGCGGTGGAACCTTCAAGAACGCCGCGACCAACTTCTACCAGATTACGAACGAGACCTTGCCGCTCACCGAGAACGTGGCCCAGGTCTTCATGGGGATTCGCGTGCAGTGTGCGCAGTGCCACAACCATCCGTTCGATCGCTGGACCCAGAACGACTATTACAGCTTCGCCGCGTTCTTCGCGCAGATCGGCCGCAAGCAAGCGGAAGATTATCGCGAGACGATCATCTTCAATTCGGGTGGCGGCGAGGTGACTCATCCGGTCGGTGGCAGGGTGATGCCGCCCAAGTTTCTGGGGGCCGAGGCGCCCGATGTGGCAGGAAAGGACCGCCGCGTCGTGCTGGCCAAATGGCTGGCGTCGCCGCGGAACCCGTGGTTCGCGACTTCATTCGCCAACCGGGTCTGGGCCCACTTCATGGGAGTGGGAATCGTCGAGCCGGTTGATGATTTCCGGGTATCGAACCCTGCTTCGAATCCGGAGCTGCTCGAGGCTCTCGGCAAGCACTTTACCGACACGAAGTACAACTTGAAGGCGCTGGTGCGCGACATTTGCAATTCGAGAACCTATCAGCGAACGACGCGGCGAAACGACAGTAACGAGAGCGACGAGAAGAATTTCGCCCATGCTCTGGTGCGGAGGATCAAGGCCGAGAACCTGCTCGATACGATCAGTGCCGTCACCAACACCAAGGATAAGTTCGACGGTCTGCCGGTGGGGGCGCGGGCTGTGCAGATCGCCGACGGCACGCGGTCGACGTATTTCCTCAAGACATTCGGCCGGGCGACGCGCGAGACGCCGTGTTCCTGCGAGGTCAAGATGGAGCCGACGTTGTCGCAGGCCCTGCACTTGCTGAATGGGGGAACGGTCACCGACAAGATCCGCCAGGGCGGATTGGTCGCACAGCTTTCCTCGGGCAAGAAGCCGCCCGAAGAGAGGATCACCGAGCTGTACGTGCGCTGTTTCTCGCGCAAGCCGGACAAGCAGGAGCTTGCGAAGCTCACGCCGCTTATTGCCACCGCCAAGGATCGGGTCCCAGGCGCTTGAAGACATCTTCTGGGCGTTGCTTAACAGCCGTGAATTCCTGTTTAACCATTGATCGACGGCCCACGGAGCGCTTTCGATGAGCCCTCGGTTCCTCCGTCGAGCGTGGAGCTTTTCGCAACATTGAGGGCCAGTTCTTGTGAGATTCGAGACCATGCAATCGAAGCTCGTTGCCGTCGTTTTCTCTGCGATTCTGTCCCTGGCCTTGGGTGCCGTCTCGGCGGAGATGGTGGATGACGCTCCCAAGGAGAAGGTGACGTACCAGGACAACGTGGTTTCGATTTTTCGCAATCGCTGCGGCTCGTGCCACAACCCCGACAAGCAGAAGGGCGGGCTGAACCTTGATAACTACGGTTCGGCGATGCAAGGGGGCGGGTCGGGCAAGGTGATCGAGCCCGGTGACGCCGAGAGCAGCACGCTCTTCCTGGTGATCTCGCACAAGGAAGAGCCCAAGATGCCGCCGAACTCGCCCAAGATTCCCGACGCCGAAATCGAGGTGATTCGCAAGTGGATCGCCGGCGGCGCGCTCGAGAATTCCGGCAGCAAGGCGGTTGCCAGCACAAAGCCCAAGTTCGAGTTCAAGCTCGATCCGGCGTCGCTTGGCAAACCGTCGGGCACGCCGGCGATGCCCGAGAATCTCTCGACCGAGCCGTTCGTACCGGAGGCGCAGCCGAGCGCGGTCGTGGCGATGGCGGCGAGCCCGTGGGCGCCTCTGATCGCGGTGGCGGGTCACAAGCAGGTGCTCCTGTACCGGACGACAGACTTTCATCTGATGGGTGTGCTCCCCTTCCCCGAGGGGGCGATCTACGTGCTGAAATTCAGCCGCAACGGCGACCTGCTCCTGGCCGGCGGTGGCCGCGGCGGGCAATCGGGAATCGCGGTGGCCTGGGACGTGAAGAAGGGGACTCGGGTCTTCGAGGTCGGCAAGGAATACGACGTGGTTCTGGCGGCGGATATGAGCCCCGACCACGGCCAGGTCGTCGTGGGCGGTCCCAGCAAGGTCGTGCGGGTCTACAACACGTCCGACGGCTCGCTGGCGACCGAGATGCGCAAGCACACGGAATGGATCACGGCGGCGGAGTTCAGCCCGGACGGCGTGCTCCTGGCCACCGGCGACCGCAATAACGGGCTGATCGTCTGGGAAGCCCAGACCGGCCGCGAGTTCTTCGACCTGCGAGGCCACCAGGCGGCGATCACCGACGTGAGCTGGCGGCTGGACTCGAACGTGCTGGCATCCTCGAGCGAAGACGGCGGCGTGCGGTTATGGGAGATGGAGAACGGCGGCAACATCCGGACGATCGGCGCTCACGGTCCGGGCGTGGCGTCGGTCCGTTTCGCCAAGGACGGACGGCTTCTGACGACCGGGCGCGACCGCTATCGTGCGATTGTGGGACCAGAACGGCGGCAAGCAGCGCGAGTTCGAGCCGTTCGGCGACCTTGCGCTCGAGGCGGTGATCAGTCACGACGATTCGCGTGTCTTTGCCGCAGACTGGACCGGTGAGATCCGCGTGTGGGATGCGAAGGACGGGCGACGGCTAGCCAACCTTGCCGTCAATCCAGCCCCGATCGCCACCCGGATCGAACAGGTCAAGCAGACGCTGGCAGCCGCTCGGGCCGAGGCTCGAGTCGCTTGCGAAGCAGCTTGATCCGCTCCAGAACGCGATCGCCCCGATGAATTCCGCTCTCGCCGGCAGTTCAGACCAGGCTGACCGCGGCCGAGGCGGCCACAGCGAAGCAGGCTGCCTTGGTCCAGCAGCTCGATCAGGCGCAGCAGGCGAAGGCGGCCGCGGTTAACGAGGCTAGCGTGACCCTGAACGCTGCCGACGCACTGGCGGCCCAGCTTGCGGCCGGCCAGACCGCGGCCGAGAAAGCGATCGCGCAGTCCGCAGACGCCGAGAAATCGGCGGCGGGCGCGCTCGCCGCTGCCAAAACGGCCACCGAGAAAGCGCTGGCAGATAAGAACTGCGAACGACCCGTCACTGATGGCATCAGTTGCTGCACTTAAGCGGTGCGACGACTCCCGAAGCCACGGCAGCGGCCGCGGCCGAGCTGGTAAAACAGGCTCAGAAGACCCTTTCGCTCGTGCAGGTCCTTGCGGACGCGGGCACGACAGCAGGCGGCAGCTTCTTCGGCCCTGGCCCGTGCGACAGCAGCGAAAAATGCCGCTCCGCTGACGGCTCTTGCGGCCCGCACGACCGCCAAAGCTGCAACCCTTGCGACGACTTCTGCACGCGACCTCACCAACCGGGCCCTTCAGGAGAAAGCGGCCGCGGACAAGGCTCTCACGGATGGTCAGGCTGCCCTGCAAAGCGTGAATACTGCGCTCGCTGCGGTGAAGAAAGAGCACGCCCAGGTAAGTGCCGCCAAAGCCGGCGCGGAGAAAGCCATTTCGGAAAAGAAGGCGCCGCTGGATGCGGCACTCGCCAGGGTGAAGTTGCTGCAATCCGAGCTCGATTCACTGGTGATCGAGCAGAAGCGCCCGGCGGCCGCACAGGGCAAGGGTGGGCTCGCCTCAACCGCGAATTCCGCCGCATCGAAATGACGACGGGTCACGGGAGCCGTGCTCCCGCGATCGGCTTCATCTCCGGCCGGGTTCCGCTGCGCAAACGTCGCCGCACAGTGCCTCTTCGGCAGCAGCGTCGGCGAGCCGGAACCCCTCGCGGGCCGTGGCCGCAGTCACCCCGGCGTTGACCGCGGACACAACGCTCACAAGCGCATTGAGCACGTCGTCGCCGATGCCGGCTGAACGCGCCTTCTCGATCCGGTTCCGCGTGCAGACCTGGCAGCCCCGGGTCATCGTCACCGCGAGCCCGATCAAGTGCTTTTCTCGCTCGGAGAGCAGAGTTGTGCTATGGGTCTGGCGCACGTATCCGACGACCAGCGTGTCATCGTAGGGCATGAGTAAACTCCGCGAAATTGAAGGAATGATCAAGTACCCGGTTTGTAACATCTCGGTGAGGGAGATCGCAATGCATTCACGCCGCGATCTTTGGCGAGTTTGGAGCCAATGTGAAAGCTGTGTCCGCAAAACGGCCGCTTGGCGCGGCGGGCCGCGACAAGTTCGCAACCCACCCGCTCGGTCCGTGAGGCTTTACAGTCGCAGTCGTTCAAATTACCATTAGCCTTACCCGCCGACCGAGACCCGACTACAGGGGTGCTAAGAGCTCGGATGCTCGTGCGTCCGGCGCTATCGGAAGGCGGCACCCAATGAGCCCCTCCAATCCGCCCATGAGCATCCTCAAATCCGCACTCAAGAAGGCGCTGCCACGGTCGGCCATCGATTCCGCTCGCAACGTCTTCTCGTTCTGGAGCCGGCGCAATGATGCGAAGTACTGGCGACAACGAATTGATGATGTAATCGCTTGTCCCGATAACCAGTATATTGATCGCGTACCGGAGGCGGGCAAGCTCGTCGATGACCAGGTTGTGATGCACAACGGCACCCGCGTAGTCGGCCTCGGGTACTACGGAGCCGGCATCTTGAAGATGCTGCTCGAGAACCGCGGAGTGCACGAGCCGCAAGAAGAGCGAGCTTTCGGCGAAGTGCTGCCGCACCTGGGCCCCGGAAGCACAATGCTCGAGCTCGGAGCCTACTGGGCTTATTATTCGTTGTGGTTTGCCAAGACGGTCAGAAATGCACATTGCTTCCTCGTGGAACCGATACGCGAAAACCTCCGCTCCGGCGAGAGGAACTTCGAGATCAATGGCGCCCGCGGCGATTTCACGCAGGCATTTGTCGGGTCATCGGAGAGAACGGATCGAGAAGGCAACCGATTCGTGGCCGTCGATCCCTTCTGCCAGCGGAACGGGATCGAGCATCTCGCCATCTTGCACGCGGACATTCAGGGGGGTGAAGTCGACATGCTCGCCGGCGCGAAGATGCTGCTCGGGCGAAAAGCCGCCGACTGGGTGTTCATCTCGACCCACAGCAACAAGCTCCATTACGAATGCGTGGAGATTCTCAAGTCCTACGGTTATCTCATCATGGCCAGCGCAGATCTCGATGAGACGTATTCGACCGACGGGCTCATCGTGGCCAAGGCCGATGCCACGCTCGAACCGTCGACGATCGAGATCAGCAAGAAGCCCAGCAGCACGGGCCCCGTTTATTCTGGCTAAGCTGTCTCGACCCGTGCTGCTTCACTCAATCCCAGCTCGCCGATCGCCTGCTCCTTGAGCACGTGCTTGCGAATCTTGCCGGTGACGGTTCTCGGCAACTGTTCAACAAGCATAACATATTGTGGTATCTTAAAATACGCGATCTGATCGCGACAGTAGCACTTCACATCTTCGGCTGTGAGGGAAGCCCCGGACTTGGGCACGACCCACGCAGCCACCACCTCGCCGTATTTGGGGTCGGGCACACCGGCCACGGCAACTTCGGCGACTCCCTGGTGCCGGTGCAGGAATTCCTCGATCTCGGCTGGGTAGATATTTTCACCTCCACGAATGATCATTTCCTTGCTTCTTCCGACGATCCTGTAATTCCCGTCGTCGCGGCACCGAGCGAGGTCACCGGTGTGCAGCCAGCCGGCGGCGTCGATCGCTCGCTCGCTCGCTTCGGGATTATTGTAATACCCCGCCATCACGCAGTGGCCGCGCACGCAAAGCTCGCCGGTCTCGCCCGAGCGTACAAGGGCACCGGAGACGGTGTCGACCAGCTTGACGTCGAGTTCAGGAATGGGAGCGCCGACGGTTCCCACCCTGACTTCAAGCGCGTCGTCCGCCGATGTGAAAGTGATGATCGGCGACGCCTCGGTCTGGCCGTATCCGATACAAATCTCGCGGATACCCATCGAGGAGACGACCTTCTGCATCAGCGGCAGCGGGCACGGCGCCCCCGACATGATTCCAGTACGAAGGCTCGAGAGATCAAACCGCGGGAAGTCAGGGTGTTCGAGTTGCGAGATGTACATCGTTGGAACACCGTACACCGCCGTGCATCGCTCGCGGTCGATCGCCGCGAGCGTCGCCCCGGCATCAAACGACGGAGCGGGTACGACGATCGCCGCGCCGTAGACGGCGCACACCAGGTTCCCCAGCACGCACCCGAAACAATGGTAGAACGGCACCGGCACACAGACTCGATCGGCCGAGGAATAGCGAAGGCGCTCGCCGGTGTAGAACGCATTCAGAAGCACGTTGCGGTGAGTGAGCATCGCTCCTTTGGGCAGCCCGGTTGTCCCCGACGTGAACTGAATGTTGTGCACGTCCTCTGCCCGCACGGCAGAAGTGCGTGCCTCCAGCCCATCCGCGCCCGCAAGCGGTCCTGATTGCCCATCTGCCCACGTAATCCAGCCCGGCCCCGGCCGGTCTCCCAGTGAAATCACTCGCTTCAAGCGGGGAAATCGCTCGCAGGTCCAGTCACGTGATGAAGCGGAAGCCACCTCCGGACACAGGGATTCGACCATTGCGACGAAATTCGAGCCCTTGAACGGGCTGCCGGCGATCAGGGTCGCCACGTCGGCCATACGCAGCGCGTCCGAAAGCTCATGCACACGATAGGCTGGATTGACATTTACAAGAACCGCGCCGATTCGCCCAGCCGCAAACTGAGTGACGACCCACTCCGGCACGTTCATCGACCAGATGCCCAGATTCTCACCCGCAAGGGCACCAAGCTCGATGAACCAGCGCGCCACCTGATTGACCCGCTCATCAAGCTCTCGCCAGGACCAGCGCAGATTGAGCTGCGGGAACACCACGGCGTCCTGATCGGGATAAAGGCCGGCTGTGCGCGCGAGCACACCGCCAACCGTCTCATTCCATACCCAGGGTTGCACGTCTCCCGCTGCTCGATTCATGGGATGAATGTCCTCGTCCCAGCGGTTCCAGATGACCTGCCAGACCTGGAGCGGCTCGTTTTCTGTGCCATGGTCCAATCAGCTTCAACGGGAAGTGGACGAGGCCCACGTGGGGAGGCGTTTTTCGACAAATGCACGGATGCCCTCACGGGCCTCGTCAGAAACCCGCACGGCCGCGCTGACCGCCGCGGCGCCACGGAGGTCGTGCGGCCGCCGAAACGCTTCGTCGAGCAGCCGCTTCGTCGTGCCGATCGCCTGCGGGCCGCTTTGGAGTAGGCCCTCGGCCAGCCGGATCGCCTCCGCCAGACAGCTCTCCAAGGGCGCCACCACATTGACCATTCCCCACTCCTTCGCGACCACAGCCGAGATCGGCTCGCCACTCAGAAGCAACTGGCGTGCGCGACGATCCCCAATCTGACGGGACACGTCATGCATCACGATCGAAGCCACCAGGCCGCGCTTGATCTCCGGATAACCGATCTGTGCACTCTCGGCCGCCACGACCAGGTCGCACGCCGCCATCAGACCCGCCCCACCCGCGAATGCATCCCCGGCCACCGCGGCGATTGTCGGCTTGGATAGCGCGTGCAGGCACTGCAGCAGGTCCGCAAACTGCTGAAGGATCGCGATCGTCGTCTGTTCGCCATCGGCACCTTCAGAAACCGCGGCCGCCTCTTTCAAATCCATTCCCGAGCAAAACGTCGCGCCGGCTCCCGTGAGCACCACGACTCGCGTGTGCTCCTCCACGCGAATCTGGTCGATCCGATCGCGAAGCGCGGCCACGAGCGCGCGAGAAAGGGCGTTGCGTTGATCGGGACGATTCAGAGTCAGAATCGCAATCGGTCCTCGATCTTCCCGAAGTGTGAGATGTGTGCTCATTGATGGGAACCCTTCCGAGATTGGCGTCAGTCTTTTTGGGGGCTCTTGATCGGGAGCTCGAGCAGAATCGTCCCCAGTGCCTTGCCCTGCGTGTCGATTCGAAGCGACCGGCTCGCACCCCCTGCCAGAGCATGATCAATGATGAAATTGAACGCGTGCAGCCTCGGCAGCTCAAAACGCTTGACCTTGCCGATCCCCATCGGACGCAAGAATGCTCCGACGGCCTCCTCGGTCAAGTGCGTTCGCAGCCACGGGTAGTCTGCGGCGTCGTTCGCAATGACGCCGATGTTCGATCGATCACCCTTGTCGCCACTTCGCGTGTGCGCCAGCTCGCCTAGACGGATTTTTGGTGATTCATGTGACATCGCCGGCTCCCTCACTCTGCGGCTTCGCCCTGAATTGTTCACGATTTGGTCGATGGACGCAATGCCTTCGCCCACTCTGACGCACCCCTGACCTCGACCCGCGTTCGAGATTCCGCAATCGCCCGCGGCACAAGCGCAGGCCAGTACCCGAACGCGGGCCGCGGTGCCGGCCTTCCCGCCGCATACCCGACGATTCCCGGCGGGCCCGCCGTCACAAGCGGCGCCAGCTCCCGGCAGAACCGCTCCACCGCCGCACGCTGGGCGTCGCGCACTGTCACCCGCAGCACCACCTCAAACGGCGGCGCTGCCGGCGCCAGCACGCCCGGCGCCACGTCGCCTGCCCCCAAACACTCCACCAGCGAGGCCGACAGCGTGACACCCGCCCGGCGAACCCGTTCCAGAACGAGCTCCCCCGCCGCCCGCGCTTTTGCTTCCGCATTCCGGCCCACAACAGCCACCATTCCGCTGGCAGTCCACCCGTCTCGATAGACCGCCACCAGCTTGAGCCTGTCCGACGGCGGCCGCCCCGTCGCGCCCTTGACCGACACCCGCTCCTGCCCGGCTTGGCTCAATTCCAGACTCGTGAAATCGACGTCCACATCGGGCGTATGATAGCAACTCGGATCATCGATCTCGTACAGCAACTGCTCGGCAACCGTATTGACGCTCACCAGCCCGCCAGTTCCCGAGGGCTTGGTGATCGCACACGAGCCGTCAGCCTCGATCTCCGCGATCGGATAACCAATTCCCGCAGGGTCGGCGAGCTGCTCCCAGCGGTGCCAGAGACCACCAGTCGCCTGTGCCCCACATTCGATCAAATGCCCCGCCGTCGAGGCGCCGGCCAGCGAATTCCAATCGTCCCACCCCCAGCCATGATGCGCGACCGCCGGCCCCAGCGTGAGCGAGGCATCCGCCACTCGCCCGGTCAATACGATGCGAGCACCACCCGCGAGCGCCTGCAGCAATCCCCCGCGCTCCGAAATAAACGTTCGCTGCGACCAGCCGGTCAGAGACGGTCGAGATCGATTCGCCAGTCTCCAGATGCGAGAGATCGATGCCCTGCTCGACCCACCGCCGGCAACGCGATCGAGCACGTCATCGCCGGTAACCATCCCGAGCGGAATCTCGGACAATCCCGCCGCTTCGAGTATGGCTCCGCAGCGGGCCGCGCAGGACGGAGGATTGAGCCCGCCGGCGTTCGTCACCACTCGAAGACCGTCTTGCTCCTTCAAGAGCGGAGCTAGACGCTCGAGCAGCTCCGGGAAATCAGTCACAAAGCCGGCCGCCGCGTCCCGGGACCGAAGATGGCTGAGGATCGCCATCGTCAGCTCGGCGAGGTATTCCAGCGTCAAGAAATCGATCTCGCCGTCGCGGGCCAGTAAAAAGGGCGCGTCCAGGTTATCGCCCCAGAAGCCGGCCCCGTTGCCGACTCGCAAGGAACGAGAATCATTAATTTGATTATTGGATATCAAAGCGATAAATCTCGACGATATCGTGAAATTAACCCAGCCTGCAGGTTAGCTCAGAACAGAAGGCTCGCCAAATCACACCTGAAACACTCCCGTGGTAATCGGCTCGAGCTCGCGTTGTCTCACGGCGGTGTCAAGCGCCAGCGAGAGCACCTCACGCGTCTGCGCCGGGTCGATGATCGCGTCGATCCACAGCCGCGCCGCGGCGTAGCGAATGTCGGTCTCGCGGTCGTAGCGCTGCCGCAATTGCTCGGCCATCGCTGCTTGCTCGCGGTCGTCGATCTCTTTCTTCTCGCGCTTGAGCGCCGCCACGTTCACATCCAGCATCGTGCGGGCGGCTTGCTGTGCACCCATCACCGCATAGCGTGCGCCCGGCCAGGCGAAGATGAACCGGGGATCGAACGCCTTGCCGCAGAGCGCGTAGTGGCCTGCACCGAACGAATGGCCCACAATCAACGTGATCTTGGGCACCCTGCTGTTGCTCACCGCACTCACGAGCTTTGCGCCCGGCGAATGATGCCGGTGCGCTCGGCATCGCGGCCGACGTCGAACCCGTTCACGTCCTGGATAAAAAGGATCGGCACCCGCGTCTGATTGCACTCGAGCACGAACCGTGCGGCCTTGTCGGCGCTGTCAGCATAGATCACGCCGCCGAACTGGATCGGGCCGCCTCCCTCGGGCCGAAACCTCAGTCGCTGGCTCGCGACGATTCCCAGCGCATTTCCGCCGAGCTGCGCCGAAGCCGCAGACGAGCGTTCGGCCATACTCAGCCCGATATTCGTCGAGCCGGCCGCCGTCCAGGATCGCGCGAAGCAGCTCGCGCACGTCATACTGGGCCGAAGGATCAGAGCGCACCAGGTCATAGAGATCCTCGGCGGGCCGGCCCGGCGGCTCGATCGTGGCTGCCGCCACCGGCGGAATCGGGTCCGGCGGCAAGAGACCGATCAGCCGGCGCAGCCGCGCCAAGCACGTGTCGTCATCCTTCTCGTGATAGTCGATCGTGCCGCTGATCGCCGAATGCACCGCGCGCCGCCCAGCTCGTCGTGCGAGATTTCCTGGCCGATCGCCGCTTTCACCAGCGCCGGGCCGGCCAGATACAAGCCTGATCCCTCCGTCATGAGCACCGTGTCGCAAAGCACCGGCAGATAGGCTCCGCCCGCCACGCAGTTCCCCATGATCGCAGCGTACTGGGGAATCCCCTGCCCCGACAGCACGGCATTGTTGCGAAAGATGCGGCCGAAGTCGTCCTCATCCGGAAAGACTTCGTCCTGCATCGGCAGAAACACTCCCGAAGAGTCGACGAGGTAGACGAGCGGAAGCCGGTTCTGGGCGGCGATCGACTGGGCGCGCAGGATCTTCTTGATCGTCATCGGGAAGCACGCACCAGCCTTGACCGTCGCATCATTAGCGACAACCATCACGCGCCGCGAGGCCACCGATCCCATCACCGTGACAACCCCCGCCGCCGGTGCGCCGCCCCATTCGTCATAGACTTGATACCCCGCCCAGAGGCCGATCTCGAGCGTGGGAGCACCCGGATCGAAGAGCGCTGCGATCCGCTCACGCGCCGTTTTGCGCCCTTGGCGTGCTGGCGCTCGATCGCCCCCCTGCCCCCTCCCTGACGCAATTGCTCCGCCTGGACGAGAAGCTCACTCGTAAGCGAGCGAAGGTCGGCGTTCGAGCGCTGAGGAGCCGCGGTTTTTGCCGGCACAACGGTCACGGGATTTCACTTCTCCGGTCTGATCTCAGAGGCTGTCGTTGGAATGAATGTCTCAGCGCCCGATCGCCTTCCGCCAATGCGCTCCGAGCCGCTCGAGCAAGTCAGGGTCTTCCGCGACCAGTGTCCTGGCAACCTGGATGGCCTCTTCTCGCTTAACGCGAAAGATTCGACCATTACTCGGATCAAGCAGCTTCCTTATTAAAGCACTCTCGGCCTCGTGCTGCGGCCCGACCGTTTCTAGATGACGAGAGGACAAGATCGCGGGAAGTTTGGGTTCAGGCTGATCTTTGAGCGAGACACCGAATTCGGCGAGGAGCGACCTGGGCAACACCATGAAATCTACGAAATCCGGCCGCTTATCCATTTGAATCATTTTGAACGCCGTCGCGATCCGGCGACCCTCCTCTTCGTCCAGTACCAGATAAAACGAGAGGGCGTTTTCGTTCGGTCGAAGTTTGAAGTCTGCGGCGGCTGTCGCGACGTCGTCCTCCGAATCCGGGTTCTTGTTCTCCCATCGATTCTTCCTGATAAACCGTAGAACCAAACCCACTGGTTCAGAGCGTGAGTCGAGCGTCGCGTGCTTCGTCAAGCGCTTCGAGGGCTGAGGGGTTCTCGCTCGAGGGGTCGTCTCCTATCAAGTCGAACGATCGCTCGATCTCGCGGAAGGATCCCTGTGGCGGCGTACGCCGCCGCTCGAATATCGGCGTCCTGATCCAGGAAATACTTCTCCAGAGTCTTTTCAAGAAGCTCCAGATCGAGGGCAGGCGCATCTTGGGTCTTCTCAATCCAGCTTAGCGCTTTCAGCAGGACTTCGGACTGATCGCGACTCGTCGCATTTCGTAGCTTGCGAATGATTGGGTCGATGGCCGCGCACCCGATATCGGCGATCAGGTTGCCCACGGCTTCGAGCGCATCAGTGTGAGTTTCGCTGCGAACCCGCTCGGCAAGCCATTCTGCTCCCGCGGCGCCCTTCTTGATCCAGAAATCACGTGTGGCGTTTTGCGCCTCGGGCGAAGCGAACGGCCCCTTCCACCATCCGAGTTGGCCGTACAGCTTCTCGTACTCTTCGCGGTCGCGCTTGGACAATGGTGGGACACTCGGCGAGTCCGTCGGATCATTCAGCGGAACGCCAAGCGAGAAGGATTCCGGGCTCGACTTCGATCCGGAGAACCAAGCCTGTCCAAACGACCGCGGTGAACGTCCCTTGACGGAAATGAACACGACTATGTCGTCGCGCGCGACGACCAAATCCTCCAAGCGTTGCGATGCGAAGGTCCAGCGTTCAACCTTACTTCGAATCACTCGCGTGCTGGGCGTGCAGGCGTCGCCCCTTCGCACCGCCGCCACCGGACCCGGGAGGAATGCCACCGCGGAATCTGGTTGGTGGCTCTCGCCGCCCCGTCGCAGCCGCCCAAGATCGATCGTTTTTTGATAGCAATTCACGCATCCGCTCCCTGGGCACCAGAACTCGCTGGTGCGTCCCCCTGAACCGGATCGACTCGCAATTGGGCTTGCTTCACGATGCCTTCATCATAATAGAGCTGAATTCGGTAGCGGCCATACACTTTCAACTCGATGTTTTGCAATCCTAAAACGATCTTCGCACCGAGGTGTTCTCGATCGCCTGGAACATTCGCTTGCGCGTCGATATTGATCATATCGGTCTCGGCAATCTGCCCGCCTTGCGGATCGACAACCCGAATCTTCAGCGTGTGCGAACTCGCAGCGTCTTCCATGTCCAATGCCACTTGAGCGACAACGTACAACATCGGCAAGGCGGTGGGAAGTGCCGAAGTCAAATGGACATCCGAACCGGCACCGATCAAATTGACGGACCCGTCTTGCACAACTTCTGCGTATCGGGCGATGAGCAGATACCGCACGTCCATCTCACTGATCTCCAGAGTCAATGCAGCCGCGGATCCGTCGCCGCGATGATGGCGCTCACGGCCTGCTGATTGAAGCCCTTGTAGCCCTCGCGCCTCTCGAGGTTCTCCAGATGGCTGCCGATCGTGCCTTCCCGGAGAAACTTCTGATGCTGCTCGGCATCAATCCACCCGAGCGCAAGTGCCCGGTCCGCGCGATGCGCCGAGACATTCCAGCGCTCCCCCGCCGTGAACGCCTGCCGCAGGAATGGAAAGTTCGAGAACGGCGGCATCGTCTCGATGCCGGCTTCGGCCTTGATCCCTTCACGCAACGCTTCAAAATCAAACTGCGCTTCAAGATGATGCATGCCAGCCTCAAGTATCGACTCGCCGTGCAGCGCCACCCAGAGTCCAACCGTTCCAGGACGCGGCAGCTCCGGAAGCACTTGAGTTGCAAAATCCTCCGTCGCTTCCTCAGGTGCGAGATCGAGATCCGCGAAGATCACAATGCCGGTCGTCGGGTGCTCGAGGATCTGCGCCCCCCAGCCCGCGTGTGCGCCCGCGTGAAAGCGCTCCGCAGCGCAAAGCCCAATCGTTTGAACATCGTCATGATCCGCGGGAAAAACCGCCGCGAGCAGCGAAACGTGTGATGGTCATGGTTCGCCCATCCCAGTCCCAATCGGTCTTGCCGCGCCTTTTGCACGCGCACGGCGCGATTGCGCGACTCCCAGTAAGACCGCTCGGCTTCAAATATCAAATGGCACGCCAGATCCCTTGAACCGGCCAGCTCGATGACCTGCTCGAGCGTCGCCTCGGTCGCCGCGATTCCCTCTTCGTCATCATCGAATCGGCGCCGGCGGCCATGCCAGAGATCGCGCGCGGCGAGTGCATCGCGTGCGGCGTGCGGCTTCATGCGTCCCTCGCGCGCCAGCTCGCCGGGATAAGGCTCGAATCCGCGATAACCGCGCCGTTCGACCACCGCCAGCGTCGTCCCCGTCCCCGCGATCTTCGCCACCCGGTACGGGCCGATCGCATAACCCGCGATTCGCAGGCCCAGGTCGTGCGCTCGAGAAAAATCGGCCACCGACTCAACCTTGAGGGCGATTTCCGGGACCTGCAGATCCTCAGGATGGGGGCTACCCGGCTTCGCAGCCTCGAGGGCAATCGGCGGAAACATCCCCCCCGAATGCGCGAACAGCGGAACGCCCACCGAATACGGTGTCGCCTGTCGCTCATAGCCCAGATCGACCAGCCGGCCCGCAAGCGCCCGTCCACCTCGCAACACAACGTGGTCAATCCAGACCTTGAACTGCGTGCCTGTCTCCCGCGGCATCCGGCTCGCGAGCGCAGCCGCCAGGCTGTTGCCCTCCAGAGCCAGCTTGATCGCCTCGTCAAGCAAGTCGTCGGTTTCCGGCCAGCGCTTCCATTCGAAGTGCGGGGGGGCCGTCATTTCGGCTGTTGCAGTCATGGGTTGTCGCCTCCTCTTGAATTGTGTCGTCCTGCTCGGGGCGTGTGCGGCCCCGCGAGTCGTCTCACGCGAGAGCCCGCAATCACGCCGGCTCGGGTTCGAGATCCTCGCAGGCCTGCGTCGGATCACTCATCCCGTTCCTCGACCGCGCATTTTCCTCGACGGCAGCCGACATCACCACCGCCAGTAGTCGCAGACCGATCTCCACCTGCCGCCGCGTCAGGCACAACGGCGGGCAGAACCGAATGGTGCTTGGCCCGCACGGTAAAAGCAGCAGGCCGTGATGAAATGCCAGATCAATCAGCCAATCCCGCAGGCCGGGAGCGGGCTCGCCGCTCTCGGATTGGATCTCCAGTCCGATCATCAGGCCAAGCCCCCGCACCTCGCGAACGAACGGAAAGTGACGGGCGAGATCCTCGAGCCCATCCTTGAGCTGCCGGCCCCGCCGCCGCGCATTGGCGATGTACCGGCCCTCCAGAAGCTGCACGGTCGCCAGCGATGCCGCACACGCAACGGGATTCCCGCCGAAAGTTGACGCATGGCTCCCGCTCGGCCAATCCATCACCGAGGCGCGAGCCACGATCGCTCCCAGCGGAAGTCCGTTCGCGATCCCTTTGGCCAGGCACACGATGTCACCCGCCACCCCCCAGTGCTCCGAGGCAAACATCTTGCCCGTGCGGCCCATGCCGCTTTGCACTTCATCAAAGACCAGCAGCACGCCGTGCTCATCACAAAGCTCGCGCAGACCGGGCAGGAACTCAGGAGGCGGCACGATGTAGCCACCCTCCCCCTGGATCGGCTCGACAAAGATCGCCGCCAGCTCTTCGGCCGGACAGATCGTGCGCAACAGCGCGCACACTCTCGAGGTCGCCATACCGCGCGTGGTGGATATCCGGCACCAGCGGCGAGAAGCCCCGGCGCTGCATCGGCTTCGACCCGGAAAGCGACATGGCGCCATAGGTTCGGCCGTGAAAGGCGTTCACGAACGCTAGCGCGCAGTTGCGCCCTGTATGACGCCGCGCCAGCTTGAGCGCCGCCTCGATCGCCTCGGCCCCGCTGTTGGTGAAAAACACCCGCTTGGGCTCATTCCCCGGTGCCAGCGCCGCAAGCTGCTCGGCCAGGCGAACCTGTGGCACGTAATAGAAGTCCGTCCCCGACATGTGAATCAATCGGCGCGACTGGCGACGAATCGCGGCGACCACGCGCGGGTGCGAATGACCGACATTCGTCACCGCGATGCCCGCAGTGAAGTCGAGGAACCGGTTCCCGTCCATGTCCTCGATCATCGCCCCCTTCGCCCTTCGGACGACCAGCGGATACATGCGCGTATAGGAAGGCGACATGACGCGCTGGTCGCGCTCGAGCCACCCCGCGCTGCGAGGCCCCGGCAACGGTAAGTTGATCCGCGGCTCGTCTCGGTGCAGTGGAATCATTCCATCTCCTCCCGGCGGGCCCTGGCTCGCGCTGAAGGTGTTCCGTGCGGCGTAACAACGCGCCTGTTTTGCTCTCGAGTGAGCCTCGCCAAACCAGGCTCGGTCTCAGTCAGCATGCACGCGTGATCGACGAGATCGAGTGGAGCAGGCGCACACAGTGTCATTGTAGGCGACGCTCGGGAACGGTCAAACCCGCCCGCCGAAAGGAGAAGCGGAAGGCGCCGGCGTCGGGCTCCAGCCGCACCTTGACCGAGCGTTTCGGGCCTCGGTCATGCGTGCGGCTGACTGGGCAACACGTTGCGCGCTCGACCCAGCGACCACACTAGCCCGAAGCGCCAGCGAGGGTTCCGCTCACCGTCGCTTGTGCTTCGGGCTAGCATGCCGCGGGTGTTATCCGCCTTTGAACCGCGCCCCATTTCGTTTTGTATATTCGACGCGCGTCCTTTCCCCATAAGGATTAAGGGAACGCCAAACATTCCTCCCCCTGCGTGGGCGAGCTCCCGCCCCAGGCGGCCCCGGGGAGGCTCGCACGCAGGAAAGACAGAGACGCCACACACCCGGAGCAATTGCCGACGCCCTCGAAAAGTGGCAAAAAGTGGCAGTGTTTAGAGGGCCTTCCAGCATCCGTGCACTCGTGTAAACCGGCGGCATCCAAATCCCAATCTTAATCCTATTCCTAATCCTAATCCTAATCCCAATCCCAATCTTAGCCTCATATCTCTCTCCGACTCCGAGAACCCAGCGACGTCGATCATCGGTCGCGCTCCTCCCCGGGCCAGTCGCCGTAGGCCCGACCCCCCTGTCGGCCGCACCCAGGCCACGTCTCCCGCCCCAGCGGGGCGAAGTTTGGGTTCGTTCGCGCATTTCAGCCACGTTGTCAAGTCACCGTTCATGGGTGTTTTCGTGATCCAACCTTCACTCTAATTCCAAGTTACGCATTCCCAGCCACGTGAGCGGAATTGGGTTCGTTCGTCACAAAACGCAAGTCGACTTGACACACTTTCACGACATCCTCCGGTCATCGATCCGACTCCTCCCGTCCGCTGTTTGCTCCGACCAGTTTCTCCCCGTGCAAGTTCTCCCCTTTCGCATTCCTCGTTCCGGCTCTCGAGACATGTATCGCATGCTCCAAATAAGTAGAAGTGGATGGAACTAAATGGGACTCTTGACCCCGAAAAAGTCTCAACTCGCTTGCTGTCTTGAACCCCATCCGATGGCTCGCCGCAACGCCTTGAAGCCGTATGGAAATAGTGAACAAACTAAGAGATTCAGAGCGGCGGGTTTGACCTGACTAGCGCCACGAGGTGTTTTTGATCGCCAGGCCGCATCGGGATCGTACCCTATCATCTTATCTTCACTTGATTTGTGGAGAAATAGAGCCCGTGTCTTAGGGCCACCGACAAGTGGCGGATTGTGGCGCAAAGTGGCGCGTTTACGAGGGGTTTCCAGCATTTGTACATCAGTGTAAATCGCCGGCTTTCAAAAGCGGCCAGTGGCCAGCAGCCGTCCGCTATGAAACGATGAAAACTCATCCTGTTCGTGGTCCGAACCTGTCCGCGCTCGGCACAGCTCAGAATTCGGGAAGATTTCATCGCGCACCGATCCCCCTCTCCGGGCGCAGTTCGGCCCCATTTTTCCCACGGCACAGGCCTGGTCAGGCCGAGCTGAGGTCCTCGAGCACGCGCACGAGCAAACGAAGCAATCATTCCCGGTTCCAGAGAGGTGGGCGCCCGTCGCGCCGACTCCAGTGTCGGCAATCGAGATCGCGCTAAGTATATTATGCGACGGGTTTCCCGGATTTGGCCAGTTTGTCGACCAGAAAATCCGGATTTTTTTTCACGTCGCAACGGATGCAACGACCAATTCGATCGAGACCCCACGTTTGCGCGCCGCCGTGTGCCGTCGGCCGTAAAAACTGGTTATTCGTAGGGAGCGACCGCGGGGGTCAGACGGTGGCGACTTGCTTCAGTATCCTGGCTGGAGCCAAGCGACACAGAATCGAGCCGTTTGCCTACGTGCGTGATCTCTTGGTCGCCATCTCAACCGGTGAGCCGGATTGGAACACGCTCTTGCCCGACGTCTGGATCGCGACGCACCCGGAGCACTTTCTGGAGTACCGCCGCGACGAGGCCGAGGCCGCGGCGCGATCACGACGTCGCCGTCGCGCTGGGCGTCGCGCGATGGCCAAGCAGGCGGGTGCGGCTTCTCGGTCCACGGATCAGCATGGTCCCGTCGTGGACGGCCTGGTGGTCTGATTCCAGGGTAGCAGTCGCCGGCCGGTCATGACGGCGACGATGCGACTGGCGTGGACGACGGCAGGCTGATCGTGATCGGAACCCAACCGATCCCCAGACGGCCCCGTTTGCGAAGGTACGGACGGCTGGCTCCGCTGGCATGCCGGGCTGTGTTCCATGGTCACGCGGCTTGTCGGAGCGGCGAGCAGCTCTGGCTACGCCACCGCTCGCCCGCCCGCCTGCCGGCCTGCGGGCCAGCCGGTCATTGCCGCGCCGCGGGGGGTATGGTTCTGCCGGGCGCTTACGGCGGCACGCCGCACACGACCTATTACTACAACACCTCCACCAGTACGAGCACGTTGAACACGGGAGATGTGCAGCAGATCAATCTCCAGGCGACCAATGCGACGTCGCTCAGCACCGGCCGGTATACCTACTCGGCGCAGGTGGTGGATGTCGGGTCTGGCGTGGCCACCCTGACCTATAGCGGCGGGACGAACTTGCTCAACTACGGAAGCAATGCCTTCGGTGCGGGCTGGACGCTCCAGGGCCTCGAGCAGATCACTTCCGCGTCGGGCGGTGTGATCCTCGATCTGGGAGACAACGGCCGCTCGCTCTGGTTTACGGGGACCGCGGGCAGCGGCGGCGGTGTAACGTACACGAGCCCGCCCGGTGAATTCGATTCCCTGGTCAAGGCTTCCGGCAGCGGCGGCGCTTATACCCTGACGCAGACTGACGGCACACAAATCACGTTCAATTCCAGCGGTGCCGAGACGGCCATCACCGACCTGAATAGTAACCACACCACATTCTCATATAGCGGCGGTAATCTGACCTCGATCGAAGACTACCTGGGCAACTTCACGACCTTCACCTACAGTGGTGGTTACCTCCAGACGATCAAGGACCCGGCCAGCCGCATCACCACATTCACCCACTCCAGCGGAAACCTGACCGAGGCGGAATTGCCGGACGCCTCGACCTGGAACTATACCTACGCCTCGGGTGGGCAGCTTACCCAGATCACCGATCCTCGTTCCTCGACCGTTACGGTTAACTACGATTCTGCCTTGCGCGTAAGCTCGGCGAACCGGCCAGACAGCACGACCGAGGACTTCACGAACGACCAGGAAGCCGGCTGGACGAACAGCGGCACTTCGGGCAGCCCGGCTCCGAGTACCCTTCTTGCAGTTGCGGGTAGCACCTACACGAGCCCGAACAGCAACACGACGACCATCCAGCCCGACTGGATGGGCCTGGGTCTGCCCGGCAACATCATCGACCCGCTGGGCAACGACCAGCTCTTTGATCGGAATTCCAACGGCCTGCCGACCGTGACGGTGGACCAAGTGAACCGGAACACGCAGTACGGATATGACTCCAAGGGCAACGTCGTCAGCATTATCTACGAAGACACCAACGAGGAGAACTATACCTACAACGGTGACGCCGAGCCGCTCACTTACACCAACGCCAATGGCTACACGACGAGCTATACCTACAGCTCGGGGGACCTCACCGTCGTCGAGGATGCGCTGTTGAACCTGGAGACGATGACTTACACGTCGACCGGGCAGGTCAAGACCACGACCGACGCCAATAATCACACCACCACCTATCTGTACGACAGCCAAGACCGGGAGACGACGGTTCAATTTCCCGACGGGACGACCAACCTGTACAGCTTTAACTCGCAGGGCAATGTAACCAAGTTCGTCGACAACGCCGGCAACGCCACGACCTACAGCTTCGACGCCTTGGGGCGGGAAACCGGGTCAACTAACGCCCTGAACGGCGTCACGACTCTGACGTACGATTCGGGAGGGAATCTGACTGTGGACCAGGAGCCGACGCCGAGCGGCGGGACGGCTCGCACGACGACGTACGCGTATGATTCCATGAACAGACTTACCACGGTGACGGCGCCTCAAAGCTTGCAAACTGTCTACGGATACGATTCGGACGGCAACCAGGTGACCGTGAAGGACCCCATCGGGCGAGTCACGACCATGGTCTTCGACGCGCTCGACCGGCCGACGGTCGTGATCGATCCGCTGAACGGCAACCGGACCACGACGACCTATGATGGTGATTCGGAGGTGATTCAGGTCGACGACGCGATGGACCGGATCACGACCACGACCTACGATAATCGGGGCTGGGTGGCGACGTCGACCGACCCCCTGGGGAACACCACAACCTACTCGTACACGGCCACGGGTATGGAGTCGACGTATTCGAATCCCGCGAACAGCGGCGGCGCGTCGGTAGTCTCATTCGTCTACGATAAGGACGACAGGCTCATTGCCGAGACCGACGCCAATGACAACACCACGACGATCACGCTCGATGGGGTTGGCAACCAGATCGCGGTGACCGACGCCAATAATCACATTACTTCCTATGCATACGATTCTATGAATCGTTTGACCACAGTCACGACTCCGATCTCGGGAGACACCACGGTCTACGGCTACTCGGGTGGCAATCAAATCACGGTGACGGATGGCCTGGGGCACACCACGACCACGCAATACGACGCCTTGAACCGGGCGACTACAATCACTACCCCGGTTTCGGGCGGAACGACCGTGATCGCGTTCGACGCGGCCGGTCGCGAGATCAGCCTGACCGACCCCGATAACAACAAAACCCAGTGGGCCTACGATTCAGACGACCGGGTCACGACCGAGACCTTGCCCAATTCCGCCACGGTGACCTACGTGTACGATAATGACGGTGAGCTCACGGATACGACCGACGCGGATGGCCGCCGCACGACCTATTCCTACGATGCTGATGGCGATCAGACTGGTGAAACTTGGGTCGGCGCGTCGCCGGCTGAGAAGATTACGTATACATATGACGCAGACAACGAGCTCACGGGTGCCGCCGACGCTTATGCCACCTTGACGTTTACGTACGACTCGGGCGGCAATGAGCTGACCTCGGCGACGTCTGGGCCGGGAACCGGCCAGCCGAGCGTGACGCTGACGTCAACCTACAATCCACAGAACAACCTGGCCAGTGTGACCGATAACGTGTCTGGCAATGTTGGAATTACGACATATTTATACGACGCCGGTCAGCGGCTGACGACGATCACGACGTCGCACAACGGCACGGCCGGCCCGGAGATCGTAACAGCCTATGCGCCCAATAACCAAATCTCTGCGCAATCGCGGACGATCGCCGGCAGCGGCACGGCTGTCAATACTTCATTTAGTTACGACGCTGCTGACAGGCAAACGACAATAACAGACTATGTTTCGGGCGGATCGGCGCTAGCGACCTACGTCTACAGCTACGACAACGCCAACCGAGTCACAACCATGGTCGATGCGGAGGGCACATATACTTACACGTACGACAATGCCAACGAGCTTACGAACGTGGATAAGGGCGGAACGCAGGTGGAGTCCTACGCGTACGACGCCAACGGCAATCGAACGGGAACCGGGTATTCGACAACCGTGATGAACGAAACGCTGACCTCGCCGGGCATCGTTACATATACTTATGATAATTCTGGCAATATGACCAGCGCCGACAGCGGCGGAACGTTCACAACCTATACGTATGATTATCACAATCGCCTGACCGAGGTGAAACAGGGCGGGACGCTGATTGCGACGTACACCTATAACGCCCTGGATCAAAGGATCGGCCTCCAGGATTCAGGCGGCTCGACGACCTGGACTATATACAACGGCACGAGCGCAGATGCCTTGCCTTACGCTGATTTCAACGGCTCTGGGGGCGCGCTGCTCACGCGTTACGTCTCTGGGCCGGGGATGGTCAACGGCGCCGTTGTCGACGAGCTGCTCGCCCGGACCAGCTCGGGGGGAACGACGGCGTGGTACTTGACCGACAAACTGGATTCGGTTCGCGATGTGGTGAGCTCGGCGGGCTCTGTGCTCGATCACATCGTATATGACAGCTTCGGGAACATCACGACCGAGACGAGCGCGAGCAACGGAGACCGGTTCAAGTATTCGGGAATGCAGTATGACGCGACCGCGGGCGAATACTATGATCACGCGCGGTGGTACGGCCCGTCCATAGGGCGATTTTCGTCGGTGGACCCGGCTGGGTTTCGCACCAGGAATCCGGATCTGTATGAGTACGTCGATAGTTCAAGCCCAAACGGCACGGATTCGTCCGGTCTAGTTGAGGACGACCCTTCGTCGCTTGTGCCGACGCCCACGCAGACCGCGGCTGGAGGGGTTCAATCCGTGGTGGCGGATACGGTTGCAGCAGGGTTAAACGCAGCGACCCAAACTGGAGTGGGAATGAGCGGTGGTCCTCAGCAGGAGCCGCCAGTCAACATTGTATTCTCGCCCAAAAACTTTAGGCCGGGCCAACGAAACGCCTTTGCGTCTTTGCTTACAAATCCATTTATGCAATCGATAATGGCATCTGCGTGGCAATCTCACATCGGCCTGACTGGAAAGCCGGAAGTTCGGCGCTGGGTGCTGCTTAAACAGAAAACAATGCAGATTAACGGGAAAACAGTGCAATCAGTGCAGATTATGGTAACTAACATGAATACTTTTCAAATTGATGGCACTCACGTCGGATTTGGTGCCCCGCCGAATATTGAGGGCTGGGTCCTCTTCGGCACTTTTCATACACATGCCGGGGGATTAATCCCGTCGGGTAATCCATATACCGAGCTATTCGGCATCGATGCGGACGGGCAAATTTTCTCTTATTTCCAGCCCACAAAGGACTACGGCAACGCGGCCATGCTCGGGGTGCCCGGAGCAACAGTTGGGCCGACTAAGTATCAGATCTATACCGGGACGGGCCGTGTCGGGGGCGAAAAACCCATCAAGTATCCGCCTGTTGAGCAGCTCCCAGTCTTCTGGCCGCCGCTGCCGCCCGGTCTACCGTAAAAATCGACTAACTGGTTCCCCGAGGCATCCGACGGTTAGCCTGGCTCCGGTGCGAGGTAGTATCGCCCGGCGCAATCGTTTGAACGTGCCGTTTTCGGCGGACGCGACGTTTCGGATCGGAAACACAGGCGGATTGAAATTTGTGGCGTGCGCGCTTCGTGCGAGTCGTGCAGTGGCAACGGCCCGACCTCCATCGGACCCATCGCTCTCCGACCAAGTTGCCTTTGGAGGGCGTCCAAGGGCCCGCGCGAGAATTTCGAACGCGACTGTAGTTCCAGAGCGTGAAAGAGTTTAGAATGAGAACAATGCGTTTGGGGAGCAATTCGCGGAGGATGTCGGCCGATTTTGCCGCCAACGTGAGTTCTGTATGTCCCTAGCAAGGCGGTTCCGGTACTCCGCCAATTCCCTCCGGTCAGCGTACACCCGAGTCAACGCCGCCTCTCGGAGTCACCCTAATTGGGAAGCCTCGTGCCATCGTCAGTCATTGTTCGCATTCTTCTGTCGGCGGCGTTGTCCGCGGCGTATGAGCCACGGCAACACGCCGCTCTTCACGCGCTGGTCGATATAGAATCGCCGTCCGACGCGACCATTTTCATTGACGGCGTTGACAATGCCGGGCGCCGCCACATCGAGCTGAGTGTCGACGAAACCAACGGTCTGTCGTCCCACAACGTCGTCGCTCGCTTCCGTGATGGTGAAACGACTACGCGAAAACTGTTTCTGAAGGCGGACTGGCACGCCTATGTGCCGCTTTTCCCGTCGCATTTGCCGTGGCAAGAACTTGTCGTGCCGATGGGACACGACATCAATGTGGCGCACAGCATGGGATTGTCGTCGGTTGCATTCAGCTCGGATGGCCGACGCGTGCTTACCAGCTCCGATAACAGCACTGCCGTCCTCTGGGACGCCGCCTCGGGCCGGGAACTCCGTCACTACCGACGCTCTACCGGAGGCGTGTTCTCAGTCGCTTTCAATCCAGATGGACGACACGTGCTTATGGGTCAAGCAGATGGTACCGCGACCATTCTTGAGACGGCGACGGGAATTCAAGCGCGCGTCTTGCGCGGTCACCACGGCTCCGTGCGGTCGGTAGCGGTCAGTTCCGACGGCCGTATTGTCATCACCGGTTCAGACGATGCGAACGCCGCGGTTTGGAATGCCCGGACTGGCGAGCAGCGTCGCATCTTGCGCGGACATACATCCGCAATAAACTCGGTCACAATCAGCGCCGACGGCCTTCGCGTGATCACGGGATCGGACGACACAACCGCAATCGTTTGGAACACCACCACCGGTGCGAAGCTTCAAACCTTGCGTGGAGAAGCGGGTGCCGTGGATTCCGTCGCTTTCAGTCCTGACGGGAAACATGCGCTCACGGGCTCGGGGGAGGGAGTCGGAACGCTTTGGAATACCGCGAGCGGCCGGCGAGAGCGTGAGCTTCGAGGACACGAACGAGAAGTAAACTCGGTGGCGATCAGCCCAGACGGGCGGTACGCACTCACTGGCTCGAGTGACACGACGGCGAGGTTGTGGCAAATTGACACGGGCAAACCGGTCCGCACCTTTCAATGGCATGGGGAACCGGTGTGTGCTGTTGCTTTCAGCCCGGACGGCCGGCGGGTGTTAACGGGGCTGAACGATTCGAATGCTGTCGTCTGGGACGCTGCCACCGGCGTTCAGGTCCGGGTGCTTCGTGCCCAGGTTAAACGCGTGCTCTCTGTTGCTAGCCACGCGGGCCGCGGCATACTCACGGGCCTGGGTGATGGAACCTGCGTCTTCTGGGACCCGGCAGTGTGTCGCCAGGGATGTTCCTTCAAGGGCCAATTCGGCGCAGTGACTTCGGTCGCATTTAGCTCAGACGGAAAGTGGGCGATTGCCGGCTCACTTGCCCAGACCGCAGTTATTTGGGATATCGGGACAGGCAATGCCATTCGGGGGCTCCACGGCCATTCGGACGGCGTGCTAGCTGTTGCGTTCAGCCCGGATAGGCGGCGAGTGCTTACTGGCTCGGCCGATCAGACCGCAATGCTCTGGGATGTTGCCACGGGCCAACCGATCCGGGTCTTCAAAGCTCACACAGGTCCGGTTCAATCAGTCGCGTTCAGCCCGGACGGACGATCTGTTCTCACGGGGTCAAGCGATGGCATGGCCATCTTATGGAACGAACAAACCGCAAAACGCGTTCTTACCTTCCGAGCGCATGCTGCAGGCGTGCGTGCGGTCGCATTTCACCCCGATGGGCGGACCGTGTTGACGGGTTCAACGGACACAACTGCGGTCATCTGGGACGCAGCCACTGGGAGCCGCATTCGCGAGTTCCGTGGCCACGATGGTCCGGTCACTTGCGTCGCCTTTGCGCTCGACGGCAGGTACGCGCTTACCGCCTCATGGGATGCAACCGCCGCGCTCTGGGATTCGAAGACTGGTGAGCAAATCCGCGCTTTCCGAGGACACTCGAGCTGCGTGAATTCGATTGCGTTCGACTGCGACGACCGAGTTGTGATCACCGGTTCCAGCGATGGAACCACACGCGTGTGGGACGTCGCCACCGGCGACCACCTTGCCTCGCTTGTCTTCGTCAGTCCAGGCCAAGAGTGGCTCGTGATAACCCCCGAAGGACTTTTCGACGGCTCAGCCGGCGCTCGACGCACTGTAGCGTGCCGAATGGGGAACGGCCTCAACGTGGTGCCGGTGGACCGGTTTTTCCACGAGCTCTACCGTCCCGGGCTGCTGGCTCAGATTCTGCGCGGCGAGCGACCGTTACCCGGCTGGCGGGACGGCGAGCGCGCGCCACCGGAACTCAAGATCATCGCGCCCGTCAGGAAAACGGTTGCAACCGCTGACGTCGTCGTCGAGGCCGTGGCCCGCGATCGTGGCGGCGGCATCGCCAACCTCCGCGTATTTCATCAAGGTGCGCGAGTGAAGGCGGCACCGGAAGCTCGTGGCAGCGGCAAAACTGTTGGCGCCTCATTCCCAATCACCCTCGTCGACGGGACAAATCGAATTGATGTCGTTGCGACGAACGCCGATGGCTCGTGGGAAGCTGAGCCCGCGCGGATCGAGCTTGAGCACAAGAATCCCGCGTCTGCACCGCGCCTGTTTCTACTGGCGGTTGGAGTCAATGAGTACCCAAATCCCCAAGTGAATCCACGCTACGCCATGCAGGACGCGATCGCAGTGGACGAGCTGTTTCGGAAGCGCACGGGAAGTAGCTATCGGGAGAGACGCACAACCGTTCTGCTCGATGCAAAAGCGACCAGGAGCGCAATCCTTGAGCGGCTCAAGGCGCAGTCGCTGCCGAGACGGCGCCGGAAGACGCGCTCATCGTTTTCTTCGCCGGACGCGGTTTGATTTTGGATCAACGCTTTTGCCTCGTCCCACATGATGCGGAAATTGGGGACGAACAAACCCAAACAAACAAGCGCGGTCAAGTGCTGTCGTGCGACGACATCCTGGATACGATTAGTGGCGCGCGGGCGCTCAAGCGGCTGGTCATTTTGGACACCCGCGCCACGTTGCAGCAGCCCGATCAAGCGCGAACAGCTAATTTGAGCGCATCTCTGTCCGGGGCCGTCGAGCGGTTAACTCGCGAATATGGTATCTATACAATCGCCGCGCTTACGGCCGACGAAGCCGACCGCGCGGTCGAGCCGCTTGGCCACGGTGTATTGACGCACGCCCTCCTGGCTGGCGTTGGAGCTGTAGACGCACAGCCCATCAATCGCCACTTTGTGTTGCCCGTCAACGCGCAGCAAATGGTGGACGTGCGCGACTGGCTCTCGTTCGCTGCTGACGATGCCTCCGCTCTGCGCGAACCGCTTTTCGGCTCTGCCGGGCGCATCCTAGTCGCAAACGGCTCGCCGGAAGATTGCTTTCCAATAATACAATTAGCGGCGCCCGGCAACTGACCTTTTTTCGTCGGCTCTTCGTCAAACGGGGAGGGGTGCACGTCAGCTTTTGCTGGGGAAGGCAGACATCCACCGTTTGCTTCGGGGAAGGCAGGGGATGGCAGACACCCATCGATTGATCTCATGCGAAGCGGGCATGCCGGTCCAGATGCCGCCACCGGGGGTCGTCCCGGGATGGCAGACACCCATGAATTGATCTCATGGGAAGCTTGGCGTGCCGGTCCAAATGCCGCCACCGGGGGTCGACCCGGAGCAGTTGCAGTAGTGACCCGCGCAACTCTTGGTTAGCTCCGAGGATGCTGTCCTCGCGGTCGATTTTTTCTCTACGCGCTTGACACCCGTACCACTTTTTGTGTTTTTGTCCATGACTGTTCTGGTGAATACATTCGCTAATGTGCTGCACCTGCCTGGTGATGGAGCCTTACGTGCCTGCCTCTGCCCACCGCCACATTTTCCAAGAGGCGTTCGTCGGCGTTTATCACTGCATCGCTCGGTGCGTCCGCAGAGCCTTCCTTTGCGGCACCGACTCGTACTCCGGTCGTGATTACTCTCACCGTAAGGCCTGGATTCTCGATCGGCTGCGCCACCTCGCCGGGCTCTTCGGAATTGATGTGTGTAGTTACGCCATTATGAGCAACCATCTGCATCTTGTGCTCCGCAATCGACCGGACAGTGTCGAGCAGTGGTCCGACGCTGAAGTCGCGCGTGCGCTGGCGCATGCGCTTTCCGCACCGTAACGATTCGATTGGACGGGACGGGAGGCGGGACAAACGTGGGGCAATTCCTGAAGACCTGGCTCCCGTACTGGACCGGCGGGGTTTGGACCGATCGAATTGGGTGCACACAGTGCGCGATTTCGGTCGCATGATCAAACAACCGGCAGGTCGAGCGAATTCGCTTGTGCGCACTGCGCCGCGTTGCTCACGACGCTGGTTTCAGGGTAAGGTGGCTGCGCAGGTCGCGTTTCTGTAAGTAAGCGGCCTGATCGCTCGCGAGCCCTAGTCGTAGCGGCAGACGCGGAATTCGATTGGATTCGAGGCGGGTGAACGTCGTTCCGTTCGACCGCGCGGCGAGCGACGAAGCAACGCCGTCGATATCGAGCGGTTCGCAGCAACCGACGCGTGGGAGCGCTGGCGATTTACGCAAGCGCATACGCTCGCTGGCCGAGCGTGGTAAAGTACGTGCTGCACGCTTTGTCTGCCGCAATGCCGCAGGGAACCGAGCAATCGCGGGGTGCGAAACGATGAGAGTCACGCGAGCCTGGCTTCACAAGGAACCCGCTCAAGAGGGTGGGTGTCTCGCTTCCCGCTTCCCCCTCACAGAGGGTGGGTGTCTCGCTTCCCCCAACCCGGTTGAAGAGCTTTCTCCGGCTCGCCGCCGCTTGGCGTTTTCATCTTGCGGAATTCTTTTTCTGTCCTATTGATTTCACTGCGAGAAATCGCTTCAATACCGTTCTCTGCTCTTTTAGGCATGGGGTAGGTGCTTTCGCGAGCGTTTCCTCACTCGGGGTCAATGGAGTAGGGAATGCTCACTCCCTGCGAGCGGCTTGGTTTCGCAGGGACGCGGGGGCCTTGTTAAACACGTGATGAATTAAGACGATCTCATCTGCCTCGGCCGTTGTGCGCACCGCCCATTCTGCGCAGGCACACAAGCAACGCCACGGATCGATTCATCGAGCTCAAGACTTCGGCGGCGATTGCGCGCGAGCTAGGCGTGAGGCCGGGCTGCGTGCGGGACTTTTTGCACCGAGTCGTTCCGGAGCTCCGAGCGTTCCTCCGCGGCAATTCGCTGGGGCCCTTTTAACGAAACTTTACGTCAAAATGAAAAAGTTTTCCGGAATCATGAAACACTCGGCATTTCTCATGTCCGTATATAATATAGAGAGCCCACATTTTTCTAGATCGGCACGCCGCTGAAGGCAGCACATACGTTCGCCGATCAGCTTCCCGTTCGAGAATTCACTCGGGCGGCCGGTGTCACGACGTGTGACGGCTTGCCTCTACGCACGTGTTTTGCCCTCGTACCTGATCGCTTCTATCGGTCGTTCGCATCGCATCCTCATACGTCCCGAACCAGCCCCAACAGCGGGAAGGACGGCGCGGGGCAATGTCTCCGCACTATTTCAGGGAGTGCGCCATGGGTCTCTTCCGCCTGCACATCGGATATACCGAACGCCGCCGCCGGATGCTTCGCCGGAATGTGGATCGCCTGGACCGGCTTGAGTCGAGGACGCAGATCACCGAACCCATCAGCCTTGTGGGGGTGGCGACGAACGCCCTCCGCAACTTGATCGCGCTTGGGTTCATGTATCCCGATGGCGCGAATCGCGCACTCAACATGCTTACGGCAGCCAAGGACGCGGTAAAGAAGGCGGGCGGATCCAGCAGGAAGCCGTACGCACTTCCAGCCAAGCTGCTGAGGTCGATTGACGCGCTCGCTATTGGTCAGATCGCGGGGACGGGTGGTTCCTCTGCGGCTGAAGCGTCCGGCGCGGTCGGGCGCCGCTCCAGCAGTGAAGCTTCGAACAATTGGCTCACATTGAGCGCCAAGCCGGCGGTCGACCAGGGAATCTCGAAGCCGTGGCATGCAGCCAAGGGACCAGGTGGCGGGCCGGCGCAGGCACCGCGCGGTGGAGCGAGCGCATCGCGCGGAACGCAGAACGCCGCGCGCGGTGCCATCACGCCGTTGCGATTACCTGCATCCACTCCGGCCGCGAGCGCCGGTGGTGGCGCTTCGGCCGCATTGTTGGCGGCTGTTGCGGGCGCCAGCGGCGCCGGCACTCAGATCGCATCACCCGGCACGGGCGGCGCTCCGCCGGTTGCGAAGATCTCGCTCGTCCACGCCGGAGCCGGCGCTGCTTCCGGCGAGAGCAACCAGGGCGGCGGCGGTGGCGTCACGCTCAGCCCGGCTACCGACCCGGGTTCGACTCCATCGGGTGGGAGCACTCCGCCTCCAGGTTCGACACCGGACCCGGTGACCGGCAACTACGCCGGCTTCACACCGGGCGTTTCGGCTCCCTTTGGGCTTTATGTGCTGGATAATCAATCCGGCGTCGTGTTGCAGCCGGGTGTCGAACAGCTCGCCACGCTCGACGGCTGGGTGGATTTGATCGCGCAGGTTTCTGGCGCTACTGTATCGACGTACAGTTGGAACACAAGTGGCTTGCCAGCAACTTCCATCTCCGGCACCAGCACCGACCAGCTCAACTTCCGGTGGGACAACACCAACGAGGCTGGGTACGGTCATTCCACCTCGGTGACTCTTTCGGTGACGGATACTTCCTTACAAACCCTGACGTACACGTACGATTTTTGGATGCCGCCGGGAGGGCCGGTTAGCGGCCCATCGGGCGGCGGCACGAATGCCTCCTGGGCGACCTCGCTGGCGCCGAGCCAGCAGCTTCTGTCTTCGCCCTCATTTCCAAGTGACAACGCGTCGGTCGATGCGAACAGTGGGTCGCTCGACACCGAGATTGACCTGCCGAGCTACAACCCGAATGTGCCCGCACTCGCATTGACGTATGATTCGCTGACGGCGCAACCGGAGCCCATCGTGACGGTCGAGAACACGATTCCTGCCACGGTGCCGAGCCAGGTGAGCGCCCAGCTCACCTTCAACGGCAGCACGCCGCTCACGACCTATTACTACAACACCTCCACCAGTACGAGTACGCTGAACACGGGAGACGTGCAGCAGATCAACCTCCAGGCGACCAATGCGACCTCGCTGAGCACCGGCCGGTACACCTACTCGGCGCAGGTGGTGGATATCGGGTCGGGGGTGGCGACTTTGACATACAGTGGCGAGACGAATCTGCTCAACTACTCGAGCAACGAATTTGGCGCTGGCTGGACGTTGCAGGGTTTGGAGCAGATCACGTCTGCAACAGGCGGTGTGATTCTTGATCTGGGCGACAACGGCCGCTCGCTGTGGTTTGCCACCGGCGGCAGCGGCGGCGGCACTTATACCGACCCCGCCGGTGAGTTCTCGACGCTGGTCAGCAATTCGGGGGGTGGATGGACTCGCACCCTGACCGATGGCACGCAAATCAAGTTCAATTCCGGCGGCTCGGAGACGGCCATCATCGACTTGAACGGAAATCACACCACGTTCTCCTACAGCGGCGGCAACCTGACCACGATCGAAGATTACCTCGGCAAGTTCACAACCTTCACGTACAGCGGTGGCTATCTCCAGAGCATCGAAGACCCAGCCTCGCGCTTCACCACGCTCACTCATTCTGGTGGAAACCTGACCCAGGCGGAATTGCCAGACGCCAGCACCTGGGGCTATAGCTACGCGTCGGGTGGAAAACTGACTCAGATAACCGACCCGCTTTCGCACACCGCCACCATAAACTACGATTCTGGTGGGCGTGTAAGCTCGGTGAACCGGCCAGATAGCACAACCGAGGACTTTACCAACGACCAGGAGGCAGGCTGGACGAACAGCGGCACGTCGGGCAGCCCGGCTCCGAGTACACTGCTCGCCGTGGCGGGCAGCACGTACACGAGCCCGAATAGCAACACGACGACCATTCAGCCCGACTGGATGGGCATGGGGTTGCCCGGCAACATCATCGATCCCCTGGGCAACGATCAGCTCTTCGACAGGAATTCCAACGGCCTGGCGACCGTGACCGTGGACCAGGTTAATCGGAATACGCAGTTTGGCTATGACTCCAAGGGCAACGTGGTCAGCATTATCTACGAAGATACAAACGAGGAAAACTACACCTACAACAGCGATGCCGAGCCGCTCACGTTCACCAACGCTGATGGGAACACGACGAGCTACACGTACAGCTCCGGGAACCTCACCGTCGTCGAGGATGCGCTGACGAACCTGACCACGATGACCTACACATCGACCGGCCAGCTCAGCACATTTACTGACGCGAATAATCATACCACGACCTATCTATACGATAGCCAGGACCGCTTGACGACGGTGCAACTGCCTGACGGGACAACAAACCTCCAATCCTTTAATTCACAAGGCAATGTGATCAAGTCAGTCGATAGCGCGGGGAATGCGACCACCTACTCGTTCGATGCGATGAATAGAGAGACTGGCTCGACCGACGCGCTGAACGACATCACGACGCTGACCTACGATTCGGGAGGCAATCTGACCAAGGACCAGGAGCCGACGCCGAGCGGCGGGACGGCGCGCACCACCACCTATGCCTATGATTCGATGAACCGGCTCACCACCGTGACCGATCCATTGGACTTGCAGACTATCTACGGATACGATTCGGACGGCAACCAGGTGACGGTGAAAGACCCGATGGGGCGCGTCACGACCACGGTCTTCGACGCGCTCGACCGGCCAACGGTGGTGATCGATCCGCTGAACGGCAACCGGACCACGACGACCTATGATGGTGATTCGGAGGTGATCCAGGTTGATGACGCAATGAACCGGATCACGACCACGACGTATGATAATCGGGGCTGGGTGGCCACTTCGACCGACCCCCTGGGGAACACCACAACATACTCGTACACGGCCACGGGACGGGAATCGACGGAATCGGATCCCGCGAGCAGCGGTGGCGGCACCGTGGTTTCGTTCGTTTACGATAAGGACGATCGGCTGATTGCAGAAACTGACGCCAACTCGAATACCACGACGATCACGCTCGATGGGGTTGGCAATCAGATCGCCGTCACCGACGCCAATAATAACACAACGTCGTATGCGTACGATTCGATGAACCGTCTGACCACGGTCACGACTCCGATCTCGGGAGACACCACCGTCTACGGCTACTCGGGCGGCAATCAAATCACGGTGACGGACGGATTGAGCCATACGACGACCACTCAATACGACGCGCTGAACAGGGCGACGACGATCACCAGCCCCGTCTCGGGCGGGACGACAGTAATTGCCTACGACGCCGCCGGGCGGGAGATCAGTTTGACCGATCCGGACGGCAACAAAACCCAGTGGGCCTACGATTCAGACGATCGGGTCACGACCGAGACCTTGCCCAATTCCGCCACGGTGACCTACGTCTACGACAATGACGGTGAGCTCACGGATACGACCGATGCGAACGGCCGGCGCACGACCTATTCCTACGATGCGGATGGGGACCAGACTGGTGAAACCTGGGTTGGCGCATCGCCTGCCGAGAAAATTACGTACACGTACGACGCCGATAATCGAGCTCACCGGAGCCGACGATGCCTATGCCACCTTGACGTTTACATATGACTCGGGCGGCAATGAGCTCACCTCGGCGACTTCCGGCCCGGGAACCGGCCAGCCGAGCGTGACGCTGACCTCCACGTATAATCCGCAGAACAACCTGGCAAGCGTAACCGACAACGTCTCGGGCAATGTTGGGATCACGACATACTTGTATGACGCAGGCCAGCGGCTGACCACGATCACGACGTCGTACAACGGCACGTCCGGCCCGGAGATCGTAACGGCGTATGCGCCCAATAACCAAATCTCTGCGCAATTGCGCACGATCGGCGGCAGTGGCACCGCTGTGAATACCTCATACGGTTATGACGCTGCTGACAGGCAGACGACAATCACGGATTACGTTTCGGGCGGCTCGGCGCTCGCTACGTACGTGTACAGCTACGACAATGCGAACCGAGTGACAACTTTGGTGGATGCAGAGGGAACATATACTTATACATACGACAACGGCAATGAACTCACGAGCGTATATAAGGGCGGAGCTCAGGTCGAGTCCTACGCGTACGATGCCAACGGGAGCAGAACCGGGACTGGGTACTCAACGACAGTGATGAATGAGACGCTGACCTCGCCGGGCGTGGTCACGTACACCTATGATAGCGCGGGCAATATGACAAGCGCGGACAGCGGTGGCACGTACACCACCTACACGTACGATTATCGCAATCGTTTGACGGAAGTGAAACAGGGCGGGACTCTGATTGCGACGTACACGTATAACGCTCTGGACCAACGGATCGGGATCCAGGATTCCGGCGGCTCGACGACCTGGACTATTTACAACGGCACGAGCGCGAATTCCTTCCCTTACGCTGATTTCAACGGCTCTGGTGGCGCACTGCTCACGCGCTACGTCTCCGGCCCGGGGATGGTCAACGGCGCGGTCGTGGACGAGTTGCTCGCGCGAACAAGCTCGGGGGGAACGACAGCGTGGTACTTGACCGACAAGCTGGATTCGGTTCGCGACGTGGTGAGTTCGGCTGGCTCGGTGCTCGATCACGTGGTGTATGACAGCTTCGGCAACATCACGACCGAGACCAACGCGAGCAACGGGGATCGGTTCAAGTTTGCGGGGATGGAGTATGATTCAACAACCGGACGATATTACGATCGGGCGAGGGCTTACGACGAGGAGCTTGGCCGCTTCACAAGTCTCGACCCAGCCTTGTTCACGTCCAGCACAACGAATCTCTTCAATTACGTTGGGAACGACCCGCCGGACGAGAGGGACGTTTCGGGCAACGCGCCAGATGTGATCGGACCTGCCAGTGTCCTATTATCTGGCGCAGGCGTGACCGTAGGCACCACGGTCGGACCTGCCTTGGCCCTTGGCGGTTCCGTGGTCGCCGCGCCCTCGAGTACTGCGAGCGCGAGCCAGCAGCCGGCGCCTGAACAGCTTCCCGACTTGCCCGTGGACCTCTTCGGTCCGGAGGGCAACTCCCTCCTCAATCTGACTCCACCGAACTTGCTCGCTGATCCCGAAATGGTTGTTCCGGCAGATCCGCAGATGGATGATCTCATGGTGATTCCAGGGGAACCAAACAAGGTCACAGAACAGCTAATTCTTGACTTAATCGATGCAATTACCACAGTTAATGGGGAGATGACCGAGGACCTAAATTGGCTTGTTCAAAAAAGCAAAGAAACAACAAACCCGAAACTGCTGGCCAGGTTGGCTGCGGAAATAAAGGATGTACAGGACAAGAAGGATTCTGCACGGACAATTATTGAAATCTTGGAAGACCTGGACAAAGTGATTCAAGAGTACGGAGTCCCACCGCGCCCGGTTGTTCCGCCGCCCATCTAGTGGCCACGTCGACGCTCCCAGCCGTGACCGCCGACCAGCGGCCGGGCTTGAGAACCACCCCCAACGGCCAGCGTAGACTTCCCACGCGGGCTACACGTGCTCCGGGAGGCGTGCGTCGCCGCTGGGCATCGATAGCCAGGCTACCGGGGGTTGACCGCCTCGGTACTCCGCGAGGAAACGCGCCCAGTTCAGGCACGAACATTAACCGTGAGCGGACGAGGCAGGCGACCTGTACCCGGAAAGATACTCCGCGTTTGTCAATGCGTGGTCCAAGGCGGTCGGGTGCGACGCTAGCTGTCGGCATTGGCTAGCGACAGAAGCCGTAGCTTGGCGCCCCCAAGTCTCCGGGGCTGATTTGTTCCCGAGATCGAACGCGCATAGAATAATGATGCATACCCAGGGACATGAAGTTACCGAGAGGTTCCGTAAACGGCGCCGCTCGAGAGTGGATGACACTTGAATGCGGTCCTCGGTCTGGTTTGTCCTTACGCAGAAGGACGGAGGTATATTACATTAATTCTTTTCAGAGTCGGACCCTTCCGACCAACCCATTCTCCCGGGCGGAATCGACCTTCCATCAACGGCCGAACGCTCGCGCCGAGGGGCCGCGCGCGATTTTGCCGAACTTCTCGTGAGTGCGGCACATGCGGTCAGCACGCTTGAGGCTTACGGTGCTCCAGCTCATGACGGCGGTGGCCCTGATCGCCGTCGCGTTCGGAACGCTCGTCGATGCCTTCAGGTTCAAGCAAGTGCAATCATCCTGTCGAAAACGAGCCTCGCAATTGGCTACGCTCGAGAAGCTTGAGATCGCAAACGAGTCGTTCTACCGGGCGACGGCCGACCGCGTAGCACAGTCTCTCGAGCATCTATCAGCGCAAATGGCTGCGGAGCGTACCGAGGGCAAGCGTTCCCCGACGGTGCAGAGAGATCCTGCCAGGCTGCGGCGATCTTCCCTTCGGAGCCGCTTCTACACCATCGAACTGAGAGACCGGCGAATTTATCTCGAGGCTGCAGATCAAGCCAAGGCTGCTGCCCAGCGGTATTCCGACGTAAGGCGACAGTTTGAAGACGCTGCGGATCAGATCTGGTTTCCCTTCGCGCAAGACCCGGTGACGATGGAGATGCGGGAAGCAGCGAAGTCTCTAGGCTTGGAGTGATCCGGGCAAGCGGTGGAAGACAGAGGGGAAGACAGACATTGCACCCAGAAGCTCGGAAAGGAGGATCATTCCGATGTGAAACCTTTTACTGGAACCCTGCGGGTAACCAATCCCGTCCGGCAGAGCCGGGCCAGCAGCCGGAAGCGAGATCGCGGCCGCATTTCGGGAGCTGCCATCGGAACGGATGAAGGGCGCTTTTCAACGCGTCGCGGAAGCGCGCACGGTAGCCGGGTCGCTTTGCAAGTGCGCTCAAGAACGCTTCCACCACGCAAGCGGCTGCACGACCACATTGGAATGGTCACCGAACGACGTCGGGCCGTTCGGGCGGCAGCTTCAAGAGATCGCAGCCGCGTTTCGCGAGTTGCCACCTGCAAGGAACGGAGAAGGCCTCAACGGCACCTCCAAGGAAGGCGGAACCGCCGAGTCGCTTTACGATTGCTTCCGAGACGCGAACGGCGCGAACCTGTTTGAATGCCTGCTGGAACTTTGTGCGGTGGCAATTGAGCACGAGCGGCCGATCATCGTCATGTAGATGGAGAAGAGTCGTCCGCAGAGGACGCTGAACGACGCAGATAAGAAGGGGCCGGGGGGAAACGGGGACAGGTCCCATAGGGGAAACGGGGACAGGTCCCATATTGACAAATTGGGGGAGTTGGTCCACGATGGAATCATGCCGCGAACAGCGCGAGTGGCTCCGGGTGGGTTGGTCTATCATGTTCTGAATCGTGGCGTGGCCCGCATGCAATTGTTCGAGAAGGCGACGGATTACCAAGCGTTCGAGCTTATCCTGCGGGAAACCGTCGATGAATCACCGACGGGGGAAACGGGGACAGGGGAAACGGGGACAGGTCCCATATTGACAAATTGGGGGAGTTGGTCCACGATGGAATCATGCCGCGAGCAGCGCGAGTCGCTCCGGGTGGGTTGGTCTATCACGTTCTGAATCGTGGCGTGGCCCGCATGCAATTGTCCGAGAAGGCGACGGTTTACCAAGCGTTCGAGCTTATCCTGCGGGAAACCGTCGATGAATCAGCGACGCGGATATGTGCGTACGCCCTGATGCCGAACCACTGGCATCTGCTTGTTTGGCCGGAAAATGACGGAGAGTTGGCGGCGTTCATGCAACGCCTGAGAGCCACGCACGTGCGGCGATGGCAACAGAATCGCGGCTATGCGGGTCTGGGCCACGTGTACCAGGGCCGGTACAAGTCGTTCCCTGTGGAGACTGATGGACATTTCTGGGTTGTCGCGCGGTACGTTGAGCGCAATGCGTTGCGCGCGAATTTTGTTCTGCGAGCGGAAGAGTGGCGGTGGTCGAGTTTGTGGCGACGGTGTCAGGGAACGCCGGAGGAACAGTCGTTACTAGCGCGTTGGCCGGTGGAGATGCCTCCGGATTGGGTCGAGAGGGTAAATCAAGCGGAAGACGGCCCAGAATTGAAACGGACAAGAGGCTATCCAACCGCGCGGCGAGAGCCGCCACACTGCGTCCTCTACCGAGCCCGAATCGGCCAGATAAAACCGTGCAAACACGTCCATTCAACGGGATGGCAGACACCCATGAATTGATCTCATGGGAAGCTGGCATGCAGGTCCAGATGCCACCACCGGGGTCGTCCCGGAGGAGTTGCGGTAGTGACCCGCGCAACTCCTGGTTAGCTCCGAGCATGCTGTCCTCGCCGTCGAGTTTTTTCGTTACGCCCTTGACACCCGTACCACTTTTGGTATTTTTGTCCATTACTGTTCTGGTGAATACATTCGCTAATGTGCTGCGCCTGCCCGGTGATGGAGCCTTACGTGCCTGCCTCTGCCCGCCGCGACATCGTCCACGAGGAGTGCGTCGGCGTTTATCACTGCATCGCTCGCTGCGTTCGAAGAGCTTTTCTTTGCGGCACCGACACCTACTCCGGTCGTGATTACTCTCACCGTAAGGCCTGGATTCTCGATCGGCCTCGCCACCTCGCCGGACTCTTCGGCGTCGAGGTGTGCGGTTATGCCATTATGAGCAACCACCTGCATCTCGTGCTCCGCAATCGACCGGACAGTGTCGAGCAGTGGTCCGACGCTGAAGTTGCGCTGCGCTGCGCAAGCTATTTCCGCTACGTGACGACGTTACGGGCGAGCCAGCAGAACCCGACGACCTCGACTTGGCGATGCTCACGGCCGACGCTGACAGGCTGGCGATCCTGCGCGGCCGGCTGTCGAGTCTATCGTGGTTCATGAGGTGCTTGTGCGAATGGGTCGCCCGGGCGGCCAATCACGAAGAGAAGTCCGCCGGCAGATTTTGGGCCGGCCGGTTCAAATCGCAGCCGCTTCTCGATGAGTCAGCGCTTCTGGCTTGCAGCGTCTATGTCGACCTCAACCCGATACGGGCCGGAATCGCCAGTACGCCGGAGGAATCGCAATTCACGTCGGGGTGTGACCGCATTCTGAGCTTCGCCGGACCTCCGGGTGGATTCCATTCATCGCACGATGAGAGCTCGGCCGAAACTTCTGATCGCCCGGATCCCTGGCTGTGCGAACTGACGTTGCGGGAGACGGAGGTCGTTTCCAGAACGGGGCAGTCCGGAAGCTCGCCGGCTGAAGCGTTAGAAACGGTTCCGCCGGGCGAACCGATCGCGAGCAACCATGAGGATGGCGCGGGACGTTCGGCACCTGCTCGCTCTTCGGCCGCGGTCTCGGCCGTGCCGCGACAGGCGGAGTCGAAACGGCCGCTGCCTGCGCGGGCGTCGGATCAAGGGTTTCTGCCGATCGAGACCAGAAAGTACGTCATGCTGCTCGATTGGACGGGCCGCGAATTGAGGCTGGACAAGCGTGGGGCGATCCCTGAAGACCTGGCTCCGATCCTGGACCGGCTGGGAGTGGACCGATCGAATTGGGTGGACACGGTGCGTGACTTCGGTCGCATGTTCAAGCAAGCCGCAGGTCGAGCGAGCTCGCTTGTGCAAGCTGCGCCGCGTTGCTCGCGGCGCTGGCTTCAGGGGAAGGCGGCCGCGCACGTCGCGTTTCTGTAAGTGAGTGGCTTGCTCGCTAGCGCTGGTCGTAGCGGCAGACGCTGAATTCGATTGGATTCGAGGCGGGTGAACGTCGTTCCGTTCGACCGCGCGGCGAGCGACGAAGCAACGCCGTCGATATCGAGCGGTTCGCAGCAACCGACGCGTGGAAGCGCTGGCGATTTACGCAAGCGCATACGCTCGCTGGCCGAGCGTGGTAAAGTACGAGCTGCACGCTTCGTCTGCCGCAATGCCGCAGGGCACCGAGCAATCGCGGGGTGCGAAACAATGAGAGTCACGCGAGCCTGGCTTCACAAGGAACCCGCTCAAGAGGGTGGGTGTCTCGCTTCCCCCTCCGAGGACGGCGGACGGGCCGAGTCGCTTTACGATTGCTTCCGAGACGCGAACGGCGCGAACCTGTTCGAATGCCTGTTGGAACCTTGTGCGGTGGCAATTAAGCACGACCGGCCGATCATTTTCCCGTAGCGCCGCTCTCGCCAGGTGGAGATTTGGAAATGCCTCCGAAGAATCATAAATGCTTGAACTCAACCTGCGTTGTCGGCTCCGGTCTCCGTTAACTCGGTTACCTCCTGTTCAAAATCAGTGAATTCACCGGACACAGCTGTCCCCATCCCCGAGCTCAGCGTGAAGTGCTGGGATCGGACAAGCTGGTCCACTTGTGTTGAACCTTCGTTCTCCGCTCCGGTCTTCGTTGACTCTGTTGCCTCATGTTCAAGACTGGTTTGCACCGGGCAGGATCAGCCTCGAAACCCCGTCCGAGAGCTTGATCTCGTGGAAGTTGAACAAGAGACCAAGCGGCACGTCGAGTAATCTCATACCAGTGAGTTTGAGTCTGTCTGCTTTGGCGAAAAGCGGGTGCATAACGTGGGGTCCATTTTGGAACAGGAGGAAACGAAGGAAACAGAGAGGATTCTACAGGTTGTTTGTGCGTAGCGCATTCACAATCACTCGTAGCCTGGGCGCTGGCCCGTACCCGACCTTGAAGCGCCTTTTGGGGCTTCGTTCGAATGCCTGTTGGAACTTTGTGCAGTGGCAATCGAGCACGACCGGCCGATTATCTTCCCGTAGCACCACTCTGGCCAGGTGGAGATTTGGAAATGCCTTCGAAGGATCATAAATGCTTGAACTCAACCTGCGTTGTCGGCTCCGGTCTCCGTTAACTCGGTTACCTCCTGTTCAAAATCAGTGAATTCACCGGACACAGCTGTCCCCATCCCCGAGCTCAGCGTGAAGTGCTGGGATCGGACAAGCTGGTCCACTTGTGTTGAACCTTCGTTCTCCGCTCCGGTCTTCGTTGACTCTGTTGCCTCATGTTCAAGACTGGTTTGCACCGGGCAGGATCAGCCTCGAAACCCCGTCCGAGAGCTTGATCTCGTGGAAGTTGAACAAGAGACCAAGCGGCACGTCGAGTAATTTCATGTAACTGAGCAACTGTGCCTTGTGGATCGGTACGACATCCTGGACGGCCTTGAGCTCAACGAGAAGACAGTCGTCGACGAGCAGATCGAACTTCAACGTCTCCGTGAACACCAGCTCCTTGTACTCGATGATGACTTCTTGCTGGTCACGCACTGGAATGCCACGCAATTCGAGCTCGCGCACCAGGCACCGCTCGTAGATGCTCTCCAACAAGCCCGGCCGCATGATCCGGTGCACTTCGATAGCGGCCCCAATGACCTCACCAGTGAGGTTTTTTGCTTTGGAGAAAAGCGGGTGCATAGCGCGGGCTCCATTTTTTTGGAACAGGAGGAAACGAAGGAAACAGAGAGGATTCTACAGGTTGTTTGTGCGTAGCGCATTCACAATCAATCGTAGCCTGGGCGCTCGCCGAAGGCGGGGCTTGGGTCAGAGAGGATCCTAAACCACAAAAAAAACGAACACACGTGAAGGAAGTGTGCACCAGGGATGTTCACTTTGATCGAGTCGCCCGTGCCCTTTGGAGGAACAACCATGAATTCTGATTCCCCTGACAGCGACCGAACGCCACACGACGCCGACCAGACCGGCCGGCCGGGGAGACGCATGCTCTGGTACACCTGCGATGACGGAGGTGAAGGGCTCACGACCTACACCTACGAGGTCGGAGAGGAACCCTGGCAATTCACCTTCACGCACGACGCGACTGCGGGCGTTTACGTCCTGGCCAAGGCCGACGGCACTACCGAGCGATTCCGTGATAACCCGGCGCGGCACCTGGTGGTCGAGCAAGATCCCGTGACCGGCGAGTTGCGGCCAGCCATCAAGCGCGGCCAGCCGACTTATATCTACCTGTGCCGCGAGCAACGCGAGCCGTGACAATGCAGGAAAAGAGTGTTCAGCGCCGGCACCGATGGCTGGCTTGATCAACTGATCGCCCTCGCCACGATGTCCAGCGAGCAATGCAGCGATCAAGCACGGTGTTTCGACAAGGAGACGGCCGCGACCGCAAGCGACCTCCTTGATTCCACGAGAAGCAACCCCGCGAATCACGAGTCTCGACCATACGGGAAGTGGCGCCCTGGGTGGCCGTGATTGAGCGGCTGTCGGACGATCCGGTATTCGAGGCAGAGCACCGGAAAAGGGCTGGCGGAGGCGAAGCGCTGGGATGGGCAGCGGCTGACCGAACAGTACGAGCGGTTCTTCCTCTCTCTTTGCCGTCAACAGGTCTGCATCGGGCGGTGACGGACTTTCAAGGCCATCGCGATCATCCTAAGCGAGTCGGTTTGATTCGCCATCTTCGTCCGTCACGTCCGTGAGATAGTTCGATGCGAATGATCGGTACGACTCCTTTCGTTCCCTCGCGGGGAGCCGAAAGTTGGCGTACCTTTTTTTATTGTTTTGAGGACTTCAAAGACACGCTCTTGAGTCACACACGTTGCAACGGCCCAAAGTCCGCGCCCAAATCGAAGCGTCATAATTCCTTCAGCGCGTGGACGGCTCAAATGATTCACGCAGAAGCAGAGTCCGCAGCGAATGCCGCGACCTGCCGAATGCCTCACGGCAGAGTTCTCAGCAGCCCGTCGCTAAAACGATCGACGTGCATAGCACGCGCTCATTGGAAACGCGGAATCGGTACCCGCTCGTGCCGCCGGCTATCCACACGACCAATAATTCTCGCACATGATGATCGACGGTCTTTCGGTGCTCGTGGCTCGCGGCGAAATGAAGGTCCGGAGATCGGTGTCGCGTTCGGTAGCGCGCCGAGTACAGTCATTGACACCGAAACTGTATTTGTGCACAGTACGCAAACGTAACGCCTGACTCGCCAACAGGCCGAAGCATGCCTTGATCGGGTCCGTGCGATGATCGGTTTCGTGTACCGTTGGCGCGAGCGAATTGACGAACTTGGGTTCAACATAATGGAGGACCGGCAATTGTCTCCGGAGTTCGTCTGCGTTCAGCGATGAGATCCTTCGCTGTCTCGATGCGCAGTTGAGACTGGGGATTCCGCGTTGAGGTATACGATGATTACGTAGGTTCCGCGCGGTTGTGGAATAATAGGACCGTGACCGAACCTCTTCCAACTCGTCAGCGAACTGAGAGGCAAGTCGTTAAATGGTCGAAGAGTCTTTCACAACCCAAACGCAGAGCGTCAAGAACCTAACGCAAGACGCCGGGGTGTTTTTGGGTTTCCTACAAATATCGTTTCTTCATCCAAACGTGCGGATGAACAGTGAGTGGGAAATCGATGGCGCCGAGAAGGCGAGGAGACTTGCGGTTGCGTTGGGAACGCTCGAGAAGGCGGAGCTACCGGTCCGTGTACGGATAGGATTGAAACCTTTGGAACAAGTGTTTTATTCGTTGATCAGGCGGTGGAAATGGAATCGCGTGATTGAGGCGGATGGGCGCAAGTATCTTTCGGAACAATGGGACCTATGGAAAGCACGACGGCGTGCTTATCTCGCTGCAGCCCGATCCCACGTCGAAGCATTTCTCGCTGAGGAGGTAGGCCAGGTACCGGATCAGGGGCGTTTCGACGCAGCTAGGGACGCGGAGAATGAAGGCATCCCACCGGCTGTACCCTCGATAAGGTCGACTGAAGAGCTTGAATCACTTCGCCGTTCTTGGATTTTTTGTCCTTACTTGGGCCCGGATTTCCCGACGCTCGAACGCGGGGACTATCCAGCGCTCGAATCCGCCGTACACGAGATTCGGGAAGGAGTTCGCGGGACGCGCTTTGACGTTTCCGAGAGCGAGAAATTACCCAATCCGTGCAATTTGACGGACGGCAGCAGGCGACCGTTGCGGGCCGACGGAAGTCTAGCGGTCTCGCCGGACGAGCACGGGCGCTTCGGTTCGCGCACTCGAACTAACGCAAAGCAATCCTCGCTCGAGTCAACGGAGTCTGAAGTAGTCCAAGCGCTCTCTGAGAACACGTCCCAACCACGAAGCGATTGTGGATCCGAGGATTCCGCCGCTCTACCGTGGCTCTTGTCTGCTCGTGAAGCTCTAGGACGATTGGGGCGTCTGATCAGTGGACTCGAAACTGAATCCGATCCGGAGCTTAGATCGATTCGAACGGTCTACGCCTGTCTTGCTCTCGACGATCTGCGAAAGCTATTCGAGGGATTGCCGCCGGGTCCCGTTGAAGGGGACGCAATGACAGCTATTCTGAAAGCCGATAGGATGATTAAGGCTGCTCCCTGGCCACAAGGCCCGCCGCCGATGGAGTTACCAATTTCGTCGGACCTCCAGAACTACGTTGGCTCACTCAACCCACGCTCATTGGATGACATGGTACGCCTGTTATCGGGCCTTGAAGGATGCGGCGGGCTTTTCGAAGCAGTGGCCTCAAAGCGTCAGTTTTCCGACAACCACGGGCCGCAAGTTGGGATTATCACGGCCCTACCGCACGAGCTCGCCGCAGTTCGGGCAGCTCTCGGAGAACCTCCGCAAATAAACATCGTTGGGGCGGGTGGCGGCGGGACGTACTGGAGGTGTGAGATACCATCATCACAGGGTGGTGCGCACCGCATAGTAATTGCACAGTGCGGTATCGGAAACAATGTGGCATCAATCCGGGCAAGCGTACTCTTATCGCATTTCCCATCGATCCAGTCCATCATCATGTGCGGCATCGCAGCCGGTATCCCGGATCCGGAGAAGCCCGAGGACCATGTCCGTCTTGGTGATATTGTGGTGTCAAATCTGAAGGGCGTCGTTCAATACGATTTTGTGAAACAGTCCGCAAAGAGGAAAAAGACCGACAAGGCCGTAGAAGTTCGAGCGGCCGGTCATCGCCCAAGCGCCGAGTTATTGGCCGCCGTCGACGCAATGGTAGCTGATGAACACTTCGGTAAGCGGCCCTGGAACCGCTGGCTCGACCACTGCTCGGCACAACTGGGATGGATGAGGCCCGATCCTGCGACAGATGTCCTCGCCGGCACCGCCAGGTCCGTTTCGCACCCACCGGACGCAAGGCGCAGCGTCGACAAGCCGCGGGTGTTCGTTGGGCCCATCGCCTCCGCGAATACTCTGCTGAAAGATCCGAGCAAACGCGATTTGCTCCGAGACCAGTTCGGCGTAAAGGCAGTTGAGATGGAAGGCTCGGGTATCCAAGATGCGACATGGCAATTCGGCATCGGTTACCTCGTCGTACGCGGCATCTGCGACTATGCCGACATGACCAAGAACGACACGTGGCAGAACTACGCAGCGATCACCGCCGCCGCTTACGTACGTGCCCTGCTGGAGTCGATGCCAGGCGAAACTCAAAGGTGAGGGAGGACAACCCCAAAACCCAAGACTCGATAGTCCTAACCAAATTGCAATGTGGGACTTATGGCCGGACGATCCTATTTTCCCATTCTGGGAAAGTAGAATCTAAGCTCGACAACCATCATCGATAGATCAAGGTTCCGATCGAATGGGTCCGTAGGTCCCTTGCCTTCTACAGCCACTAGAGCCAGATCGCCGCGGGAGTGAACTCACCGAGCACGGCGTCGGCGAACCTGCCGTCTACTTCGACGAATTTCGCGCGAGAGCGTGCAGCGGTCCTTGGTGTCGATGGCTCGAGTGTAACCGAGGCTTCCACAAAGGATGTCGGTCAGGACGTCGGGGAGAAGTTCGTGCTCCTTGAGGGTGTCAGCCTGAGGATACCAGAGTAGCCGGGATCATCGCGCGAGGGTTTCCCGAACAGCGCTGCCATCGCCGGGCGGATGGACGTAAATGAGGTGAGGGCGGAGAACATCGCGCCGGAAAAGCGGTGTTACTTCGACAGGCACGGAGCGGCCCTCGCAGGTCGACGCGATTAGAGGAAATAGGAAGCGTTTTTTATGGATAATCGACCCGGCTTGAGAATCCGAGCTCGCACATCGAGATCCACTTGATTCAGTTCGGTAGGGTGCCCGCAGGCCCTCTTGCAATGGCGGGTTTCCCGGACGTCGGAAGGTTCATTAGCAGTGTCTTTGAACAGAACTGGCGCTGGGTTCACGCTCGTTTGCAGATAGCTTATCCTGACTCGGTGCGTTTCAAAGGAGCGTTTTGGGGCAAGGAGGATGACGGAGACGCGCGCGGTAAAACTGAATCCGAATGACATAATGGAGTGCATGGCGGCGTAGGACCCAGTCCGTTGAGGTCTCGGCTATCGACTGAAATCGAGCAGCGGAAAGAGCGGCTAACGAGTTGCCCGCTTGTCGGATCGCCTTGGTTTACGGCCAAAAGGCGAGGATTGCTTCCCTCTCTCGAACTCGATTGACTACCTTTTGCTCTCCTGGGATGAGGTGTCAGCCAATGCTTGTTGAGGTGTCCGGATCGGGCTAGTTCATGTCCCCGTATCTTCGAATTCGAGAACAACGGTTCAAGTCATGGGAGAGAAGGTGCCTTGTGCGGCGGCGTCTGCGCCTGTGCTGATCGAAATCCGGGCAACGATAATCCGGGTGCGGCCCGCGCACAACGCGATTGTTGAACATTTCGAGAACAGAGGAGGTCGATGCCATGGGTCATAGCGATTTCGCGGCACGGGACGTGGCGGGGGACCTGCGCGCACACGAGCGCCGCGTCTACTCGCAGAATGGCGAAGATGGCATCATCGAGGAGATCCTCCGGAGGGTCGGTATCAAGACGGGTCTCTTCGTGGAGTTCGGGGCCGAAACCGGCCTCGAATGTAACTGCGCGCGCCTGGCCTTGAAGGAAGGATGGGGCGCCCTCTTCATCGAAGGGAATAGCGCGAAGTTCGACGGGCTCAGCCGCACGTACGCCGGAGATGATCGCATTCGGTGCATTCGCGCCCGCGTGAGTTCGGACAACATCGAGCAGATCCTTTCCGGGAATCACATCCCCCAAGAGTTTGACCTGCTCTCGATCGACATCGACGGCAACGACTACTGGGTCTGGGCGGCCATCCAGAACTGGCATCCCCGGATCGTCGTGATCGAGTACAACGCGAGCTTCCCTCCGCCACGGCTGTGGGTCATGGTGGAAAACCATGAACACACTTGGGATGGGACGAGCTATTATGGTGCCAGCCTTGCTTCGCTCGCTCGTCTCGGGCGCAAGAAGGGATACTCACTGGTCGCCACCGACTCACGGGGCGTGAATGCCTTCTTCGTGAAGGCCGACCTGATGATCGAAGGCCGATTTCTCGATCCCGCCGTCCATTTCCACTATTCCAAGCCCGGGTACGGGGTCCGGGGGTGCGGACATCCGAAGGGAGATGGTCCCTTCGTGGAAATCTAACGCAAATGTCTGGCGTCGACGAATGGCGCTTCGTCTGACCCTCGGTATCCACTCCGCGCTTCTCAAACCGGGCGCTAATTGCCAACGACTATATTTCGCACCGCGTGCGTGGTGGCGCGCTTTACTTCGCTTTGGCATAATGAGCGGAAGAAAGCCTCGTATTGTTCGGCCAACCTGTCCACATCCCAGCGCTTCGCCTCAGCCAGCGCCCGTCTCCGGTGCTCGGCCTCGAATTCCGCATCGTCCCACAGTCGCTCGATCACGGCCACCCAGGGAGCCACTTCCTGCGCGGTTGGCACCACGCTGCTGGCTGGTGTGCACCGATCAGGGATCGTGAACACGAACCCGGCATCGCCCAGGGTCTCGGGTAGCGCTCCGCGATCGCTGGCCAGTACTGGAATGCCATTCGCCATCGCCTCGATCGGCACGCGGCCGAGCGACTCCCGCCAGAGGGATGGCATCAGCACCACCCGGCTGACCCGGTAGAAATCGCGCGGATCGGGCGTGTTCGCCATCCGGTGCAGGTTCGTCAGCCCCGAGAGATCGACGGGCAACCCCGCGAGGCCGTCAGCGGTACCTCGGCCTTCGACGACTAGGAGCGGGATATCCGGCCGCCGTCGACCGAGCTCGAGCGCAATCCGCGCAAAGACGGCCGCTCCCTTTTCAGGCTGGGGGTTGATGAACGTCACGTATTGCGGCTCGGGGTTCTCGGCGATCACCTTCTCGAGCCGAATCGGGTCAGGAATGACAACGCCGTCGATACCGACCCGGCGCGTGTAGAGCCGGCGTGAATACTCTGACGGGAAGATTATGGCATCGACGTCCTCGAATCCGCGCCGATCGTTGTAGCCGAAATTGTGCAGGTGAAAAACGACCGCAGTACCCTTGGCCCTGGCCTTCAGCATCAGAGAACGGCTGACCGGATGCCCGCCGTAGGTCACCAGAATCTCAGGCCGGAATCGATCCAGCACCTGCTCGGCGAGGTCGATGTACATGGCGCCCTCACGCGGGTTGGGTGCCTTATCGGCGCGGCTGCACGACGTGGGCAGCAGTGTGACGCGCACGCCACCAACTTGTAGGTCAAAGATCTCGGCCTGGCCACCAAGGCTGAGCGCCGTGCCCGACCGCGTAGCCGGCCGCTCGATTGAAGCGAGCACATTCTCGATAGGCGTCTCGTTCTGATAGTCAAGCACGCCGCAAGTGAACGCTCGGCAGTCCCATCCGCGCCCTGCCAGCAATTCGAGGAGCTCTCGCGTCGCAAGAGCCGCCCCGCTGGAGGGGTCGAGGTAGCTGTGAATAGAAGCGAAGAGTAAGCGATGTGCCATGTCGTGCGAGCCCCATAAAGAGTCTCTGCGGAACACCTCGTCGTCCAGGCTCTAGCGTGACGCCCGGGATTTTTGGTTGCGCGGATACTCGCGGCCAAAGTCCACGCTCAGTCCTCAAGCATGAATAAAGATCAACCGGCTTCCGTGCCGGGCGAGTTTGAACGGCAGCTCCCGCGGTCGTCCAAGTGCTTCGCGGATAGCGCGGTGCCGCCAGGGTGGTGCTATAAGCAGCAGAAACCCACCTCCGCCAGCCCCGAGCAGTTTGCCGCCGCAGGCGCCCGCTCGTCGTGCGGCCGCGTACCAGTCGTCGATCTGGCGGTTGCTGATCCCGCATCCCAGCGATCGCTTAAGTTCCCAACCTCGGTGGAGAAGCTCCGCGAAATGATCAAGGTCGCCGGCGCCGGCGAGTGCGGTTCGCATCTCGTCGGCGAGATCGCGAAGTGACGTCAGCACCTCCATATGATCTTCAGTGATGCTGGATTGGCGCTCGAGTATAGTGCTGGCGTCGCGAGTCTGGCCGGTATAGGTGAGTAGAGCCCGCCGCTCGAGCTCTTCGAGCGTCTCCGCGCGGCACGGCACGGGCTCCACGTCGACGGTGTCGTCCTTGTTAAAGCGGATGTAGTTCAGCCCGCCAAAGGCGGCCGCATACTGGTCCTGGCGTCCGATCGGTTTGCCCAGAACGTTGATTTCGATGCGGGACGCCTGCTCGGCCAGGAGCTTGGGGCTGACAACCCGGTTGCAGAATCCGTAGAGAGCACCCAGAAGTCCCACGGTGAGGCTGCTGCTGGACCCCATGCCGGTACCGGCCGGTACGTCGCCGATGGTGGTGATTTCGAGTGGTTCGTCGATTTCGGCGAGGCGCATCGCTTCGCGCACTAGCTCATGCTGAACTTCGTCCAGCGTGTCGGCGACCTCGGTGCGTGAGTAGCTGACGCGGATGGATGGCTCAAAACGCCGGTGAACGGTGACATAAATGTGATGATTGATCGCCGTGCTGAGTACGGCCCCGTACTGCCGCCGATAGAACACCGGCAAGTCAGTCCCACCTCCTGCGAAGCTGACCCGGTAAGGCGTTTGTGAAATGATCATGGCGCAGCGCTCCTCTCTGTTTACGCCGGACGGCGTAGAGGTCAATGGCCAGGGTCACCACCCCTGGCAGATCCGTAAATGACTCCGAGGCGAGTGCCCCACTGCAGCAGGGACGTGGCATGTGCCCGCTACTTCCGGCACTGCGCCAGCTTTTCCGTGGCCTCCCTGTCCCCCGGGCACTCCTCCAACACCGCCCGCCACTGCCGCCGCGCCTCCTCAACATCACCCCGTTCGTGAGCCAGCGCCGCGAGATTCCGCCGCGTCAGATGCCCATAAATCCCCTGATCCAAGCTGGCAAACTTCTTGGGCCGCGAGAGCGTCAAGATCCGCCGCCAGCACTCCTCGGCCGCAGCCGAATCGCCACCACACCGATGCACCACCGCCTTGCGGAACCACAACTCGGCATCCTCGGCATCGAGCGAAAGCCCTTCGGCGCAGCTCGCCAGGGCCGCCGGATAATCCCGGAGCATCTGGTAAGACCGCGCAATCAGCGCATACAGCTTACGGACAATCGAATCACTCGGTACCGAGCCCGCCAGGCTGCGCTCGTGATACCCGAGCGCCTCATTCCACTCGGCCCGTTCAATCGCAATCGATCCCAGGTTGAACAACGTGAACGGATCGTCCGGCCGCTCGACCAGCTCTTCACGCAAAATGCGATAATCCCGCTCAAGCTTTCTCAATCGGAGTGCCCGGTCAGAGTACCCCGTGTGCCGCACGGTGATGTCAGTCCACTCCACAGGCACACCAGCTCTCTTCAGTGCGGGCAGGATCTGCTCGTGCACGCGATACGTCCACCGCACACCTTCAATCAGCGGAAACAGCCGGATGTGATCAACAACCGTGTCACCGCCTTCTCCATCCGGCCCGGGATCGCATGCACACCGCACCACGAACGCCGGCACTTTTCCGGCGGAATTCACCCGGCGGAACAGTTCCTCCAGCTTGGCGCGCTCGGGCGGCTCAATCAGATCATCCGCATCAAGCCAGAACGCATAATCGCCTCGTGCACGAGCCAGTGCCGCATTGCGGGCCGCACTAAAGTCATCGACCCACACGAAATCAAACACTCGCGCCCCGAACGATCGGGCGATTTCAACCGTGCAATCCTTGCTGCCGGTATCCAGGACAATGGTCTCGTCGAATAGTCCCTTCACCGACTCGAGGCACTGCGCCAAATTCTTCTGTTCATCTCTCACGATCATCGTCAAGCTAACTTTGGCGCGCGCGGTTGGCGTAGTGCTGACAACCGATGACGTCACCTGAGTCAGCAGAACGGGTTCGTTTGGTTGCGGCCCAGGAACTAGGCGTTCGTGCTGCGTCGGGCTTCGCCCTGTGGTCCGCGCCGGTACCCCGTTGACCTCGCTGCGATCTCGTTCGGTGGCCAGCACATGCAACCGCCGCTCAACCGCCTCGGCCGAACGAGCCCACGTAAACCGCTCGCGAATCCAACCCGACGCAGCGGCACCTCTAGCCGCAGCACCCGCCCGATCGCGCACCACCATTCGTAACTGGTCAACCAACGCATCACCATCCGGCTCCCAAAGCCAAGGCCGCCCGATCGTCTCCAAATCCCCCACTCGAAACTCAGCGAAATTCCCGCGTCGAGCGGGAATGAGAAACGCCGTCTCCTCACTCGCATAATCCAACACTGGCCCCGCCCCGGTAACAATCACCGGCAGCCCACACGCCATCGCCTCAACGACCGGCAAGCCAAACCCCTCGCCACGAAACGGATGCACAAGGCAATCACAAGCCGCGTAAAGCCTGGGGATTTCGCTCTCATCCAAATCCCGCTCAATGTACTCGACCGAATATCCCCGCTCGCGCAATCCGGCAATCTTGGCCTCGGCCGTCTGCCCGCGGTAAAAGCTCTTCGTCCCCATGTCCTTGATGACCAGCCCGACGTTGTCTCCAGGCTCAAAGGCCCGCGCGAAAGCCGCCAGGAGCACATCGATTCCCTTGCGGAAAATCGTCCCCCCGACAAAAAGGAACCGGAAATCCGGACCTGGCTTCAAGGCCAGTGGCTCAAGCCCAGGCCGGAATACGTCCGGCTGCACGCCCAGCGGTATAACATGAACGCGCTCAGGCGCGACCCCGGCTTCGAGATAGCAATCGCGGACCGATCGGCTGTAAGCCCAGATCTCGTGAACGTGCCGAAGAGCCCCCAGCCAGGTTTTCGGCAGGCTCCCATACTCCCACGGCTGCATCAGCACCCAGCGGCCATCCCGCGGTGGCTCCAGCCGCGGCGGCCACTGGTGCCCCACGTGCACCTGGGCCGGCCCGTGTACCGGCCCATGGCCCAACCGCTCAGCCAGGCGAGCATCAGGCGGCCGCATGGGCATCGTCCCTTCGGCGGCCTTCGAATCCCAGATCAACCCAAGATCGTGCCCGCGCTCCAGCAGCGCCCCGCAAAGGGCTCGGTTGACGAGTGCCAGCGAGTGCAGCCCCTGTGGGTCTCCTTCCCAGGCCACGCGCACCGGGCCACGACGAACAGGCTCCATCGGCGGCGATGGCAGCGGTGCCTGCTTGCGCAGGAACGCGACCTGAGTCCCCTCCACATGCACAAGCGGTTCAGAAAAGCCCACCCGCTCAATCGCCTCCCGCACCTTGACCCACGGCACCGGGCTGCCGAAGTCATGCCAGACAAGCCAGCCACCATGGTCAAGGGCCTGATACGCCTTGCGACTATCGTTGAGCCCGTGCTCGAGGTCGTGCCCCCCGTCAATGAACGCAAAATCGAGCGGCACCAGCCGGCCGAAGTCATAGACCATCGAGTCGGCGATGATGAAGAACACTTTCCACGCCTTGCCGAACTGGTCAGCAAACCGACCGAACTCGCCACGCCCCGGTTCCTCGACCTGCTGCTCCCGCGCCCCGGGCGAAGTCTTCCGAGTCTCCTGGAGAGTCCCCAGGCTGAAGATCTGCGCATCATCAAGAGTCCACCTGCTAAAATTTGCCGTCATGTGCCCCAGCGCAGTGCCAATCTCGAGAAGCCGACGCGGCCTGGCATGCGCCAGCAGCGTGAGCACCGCATGTGTGTCAACTTGCGGCGTGTAGCCACAAAGTGCCCCGGCAATCTCAAACCGCCCAAAGCAGCGGGCGAACTCAGCGTACCCCATAGAAAGAACACGGCTCGAAGACGACGGTTGCGATGACATGGATGATGACTCCCTGATTGATTGACGGCCACGACTCGTCGCACACGAAATTCGGGTACGTTTCACGGTTGTCCTCGGCGGTTCGGTCTGCTCTTAAACTCGGCGCGAAGCTCGTTGCCTCCGTTCGACGGCCGTGCCCGAACCGGCAGCCTGGTGCGGCGCCGGTCGCTCTGGGCATGGGTGGGGCAGGCCGAGTATGCTGGAGGGAGGCGGAAACGCCCTTGCCAACCTCCGTCGCGTACACGGCTACTGAGAATGTTTGATGCTCGTCCCTCGCGCATATGTCGAGACCACAATCTTCAGCTTTTACCACGAAGTACGCTCTTCGCCGGATGTGGTGGCGCGCCGGGACTGGACCCGGCGTTGGTGGGTCACGGCCCACGAGCGATACGAACTGGTGACAAGCCCGGCAGTACTCGACGAGCTGTGCGGCGGCGACCCTGCCCGCGTCGCAGAGCGACTCGCATTGGTCGGGCAGATCCCGCTCCTGGCCATCGAGCCGTCCATCGCCGAGATCGTCGAGACCTACATCCGTCACAAGGTGATGCCCGCGGACCCCGGCGGCGACGCGCTCCACCTGGCGCTGGCCTCTTACCACAAGTGCGATTTCCTGGTGACATGGAATTGCCTGCATTTGGCCAACGCGAACAAGTTCGGCCACATACGCCGCGTTAACACCATGCTCGGGCTTTTCGTCCCCGCGCTGGTCACCCCGCTTGAGCTGCTCGGAGGGAACAATGGATCCGGAAGTGAGTGATCCCGTCATCGAGGAAGTCCGGGAGGTTCGCCACCGGATCTCGGCGCGAGTCGGCCATGATCCGACGCGCCTGGTTGCGTACTACATCGAGTGGCAGCGGCAGTTCCAGGGGCGGCTCATCGGCACGACACATGCCGCAGAGATTGGGGCGCTGTCGGGTGACGATTCGGGCCTATTGAAGAAATCCCACTAACTCGCTGCTCGGGACGCTGCTTATGCGCCTCAAACCGGCGGACGGTCTCCGACTGCCATCTGCCGGGATTCGCTCTCGCAAGACAAGGTCGCAGCAGTCCCGTAGCGATCGCAGGCGTATGCGGCCGATCATCGTAAAGGCCTGATGCGGCCAATCTAGACCAAAGTCGCGTTTGCGAACGTCGAAGACCGGCTGCGACCACGGGTCAACGGCCCGATCTTGATAGATCGCCTTGATGAGAACCTCGTGCATCAAGTCAAGGTAGCGGCCGACGATCCCGGGCGATTGGCTCATCCGACCCCCGTTGGTGCCTGCCCTGAACACGATTTTCCAGCGTTGTCACGGCTCGCGTTGCTCGCGGCACAGGTAGATATAAGTTGGCTGGCCGCGCTTGACGGCCGGCCGCATCTCACCGGTCACGGGATCTTGCTCGACCACCAGGTGCCGCGCCGGGTTATCACGGAATCGCTCGGTAGTGCCGTCGGCCTTGGCCAGCACATACACGCCCTTGGCCGCGTCGTGCGTGAAGGCGAATTGCCAGGGTTCCTCTCCGATCTCGTAGGTGTAGGTCGTGACCCCTTCACCTCCGTCATCGCAGGTGTACCAGAGCATGCGTTTCCCCGGCCGGCCGTTCTGGGCGTCGTCGTGGGGCGGCCGGTCGCTGTCGTTCGAATCAGAGTTCATGGTTGTTCCTCCAAAGGGCATGGGCAATCTGAACAACTCGAAGTCCGAGAACGGGACGGGACATTCCGAAAGGCGTGGCATTTAGCGTCCGATTCCGACCTGCCCGTCCGTAGGCCAGCGCAGTCAGCGAAGCGGCCGGGCGGGAGAACGACGCCACCGGTGATCAACCACTTCGATGGTGCTTCGATGATGTCACTGCACGCGCGCCCGGCTGCATGACTGCCTGGCGGAAGGACGATTGACTGGGCGAGGTGCTCGAGTCGCTGGAGCGACCCGGCCGGCTGCGTCGTACGGCCGCAGGCTGGCAGCGCCTGGGCTGACTGCCCTGAGGGCGCGTTCCCGTTCCCCCTATAGAGAAGAGAGGGAACGGAACGGGGTTGATGGGCTTCGCGGCATGTGGGATGAGCTCGAATACATCGCGCGTGTTGAAGGAGGCGCGAGACTGTCGAGGAATGGCCGGTCGCGTGGTGCAAGAAGTTGTATGCAAGCACGACCGCCCCAATGAGGAGCGGCCTGAACGGAGGATAGGGCTCTGCTGAGGAGCAACCCGAGCGCCGACTCAGGGGCCGAGACCGGAGCCCAGGCCGAGTGTCGCAGCTCGGCCTGGCTCCCGTTCGGATCTCGGTCGAACGAAGCTCCGCTCCGGGATCGGCACCAATGCGAAAAACCTTCGCGGCAGGAGCCGCGACATCTGCGACAGGATGTCGCACACGCGTCATCCTCGCCAATGGGCGTGCATTCAAGCTCACGCCGCGATGCAATAACTCACGCCGCCCGCCGCACAAGGGGGCAAACCATCGGTGATCTTGATCACTTGCAGGCATCCTTCATCACAGTGTGGGCAAAGGCACGGCCCAGGACCTGACGGTACGGTGCCTGGTTGTGCTGTGCCCCGACTTGGACTCGGCAGGCTTCGTCAACCAGCATATGGAAAAGGGCGTAATAGGCCGCCGAGATCGCACGACGAAGGTTGGCCTACTTCGGCTTCTTGGCATCGAGCTCCGCCAGCCGGACGGCTTGTTCCAGAAGATCCTTGTACACAGCTCATTCCTCGTCGCCGCCCTGTTCGAGCTCGCTCGGTTTGGCGATCTGGATGTAAGGCCAGAGCTCGACGCCCAGCTCGCGAATCCGGCGGCGAACGGCGCTCTTCAGGTCCGTGATTTCCTGACCGCTCACATTCTCGACGTCCACATTCTCGTCGATGACAATCGTCACCCGCAGCGCATCGTCTCCGTCCGAGTCGACGTAGTCCTCGACGCGGATGTCGACGAACTTGGGATTCCGCGGCAGCTTCGATTTCACCTTACCGAGCTTCAAGGCGTCCTGGACCTTTTGGATCATCTGATCAACCGCCATGGTGTCTCCTCCTCGGAGAGCCGCGCTGCTGGGAACGGGACCGGGCCTCACCACAGCCATCCTACCAGATTCCTGGCCCCCCTCGCTCGTTCGGTTTCACCGAGGAATCCGTCTTCATATCGCGCCGATACTCCATAGACGCTGCATGCCAGAAGCGCTGCCCCATCGAGAAGCGGCTGCGATTTGAAGCGGCCGGCCCGGAATCCGCCGGCAGAATTTTCCTCGCGATTGGTCGCTCGGACAACCCATTCGCACAACGCCAATGCATTCCTCGTGGACGATTTGGCGACGCCCAGAGGCCGGCACGTAAAGCTCTATCACCAGGCAGGTTCAGTATGTTAGCGGGCATATTCGCAAGAGCAGTAATGGACAAAAACACCAATAATGGCGCGGGTGTCAAGAGTGTTGAGAAAAAACTCGACAGCAAATGCGATTTGCTCGGAGCTAACCAGGAGCTACGACCGCCACCGCCGCTGCTGCTTCGGGACGAGCCCCGCGGCGGCATCCGGATCGCGATGCCAGCTTCACATGAGATCGGTGGGTGTCTCCCATCCCCAGAATCCGCGAACAGCTTCCGGTGGGGGGCTTCGTCTTGGCGCGGCCTGGTCATCCTGTTTGTGACCCGTGGTGGTCCGCTGTGAAGAATTGGCGGTGGCCTAGTCCACCACGCCGTACTCAACGAGGTCGAATGCCTGGCTGACCCGCCCTTGCCGAGCTCGGCCACGCCACACTCCTGATTTGATTGGCTCCGCGTTTTTGATAACGTGCCGAGCGACGTGGAAGTGCGCACCAATTACGCAGAAACCCATCCGGCCACCCAAGGCGCTGCCGCCGCGGTGATCGAAACTGACTCCGTTTCGATGATCGGTCCCATTGATGGAACCGAGGCGGTGTGACAAAAAGGCCAATATACCGCGCAGACCAGAATTTCTAGGAGTTCCAGGGAATAATCCCCGGGGCGACCCGGCCCGCGGAAGATCTGCCCTGAGGGGAGCCTAGTGCAATACTTCAATGCCAGGCGAGGAGCGTTCCAGTTCCCTGATTCCAGCCGCGGAAATCCTCGTCCCGTCAACAGATAGGACCCGCAGCTTGCGCAACGAAATCAGGTGTCGGAGGCCGGCGTCCGACAACTCGGTGTCACGCAAGGCAAGGTACGAGAGGTTGCCGAGCCGACTTAGCTTCAGCACGCCAGTATCAGTAATACGACTTCCGCTCAGGTCCAGCCCCTGAAGTTTCGGAAGGACACCCAGAACGCCCATCCCGTCGTCCGAAATCTGCGAGTCGATAATGGCGAGGAACGAGAGGTTGCGGAGGGACCTCAGTCGCTCCAGACCAACGTCAGTTACCCCACGGCCAACAATGTCCAACTCCTGAAGCTGTGTCAGCCGCGCCAGAGTCGAAGGTCCCGAGTCCGTAATCTCCGATTCCCGAAGAGTCACCTTCACGAGCTTAGCCATGCGACTTAAATAGCGGAGACCCGCGTCAGTCACAACTACGCCCTCGAGCTTAAGTGTCTCAAGCTTCGTCAGGCCTTGAACGTGAGCCAATCCGCCTTCAGTTATCGGGAGCGCGCGTAACTCCAACTGCCTCAAACTACTCAATCCTATCAGATGTGCTAAGCCTGAGTCGGTTACTCGCCCGCTTACCAACTCCAGCCTGACAAGATTCGATAACCCCCTCAAACTCGCGACGCCGTCATCGCCAACCGACGTGTAGTAAAGCCTAACGTCGCAAAGGCGAGCCAACGGAGCGACATACTTGAGCCCAGCATCGACATTCGACGATTGGTAAACTATCAGTTGCTCGAGTTGACCAAGGCGCTCAAGGGACGCGAAGGCCTTAGGGCTGGGATTCCTCAGCCGAACCGAGCACACGTTTGCGCCGAAGTCGGGGCCCAGCCGGTGCACGAGATCTACTAGAAACCCAGCCCGCCCGCTCGAGCCGAAGCTCGAGTTCCACCAGTTGTTTTCGTAATATACGGCGCCCCCCCCTGACTGTATGGCATTAACCGCCTGCTGCTGACCTCGAGCTCCTCGGAGCAGCCAACCTAATGGCACACCAACGAGGAGCGTGCAGACAATAAAAAAGCGCAGGCTGAAACGCAAAGTGAGGCACCGCGAGCCTGGGCGACCAGCACACGACCGTAGCTGCAACCGCCTCGCCTTAAGGTTCATGCTCGAGCCTCGCACGTATAAAACCGAGGGCACTTAAAGGCGCCGCCCCATAACCAATCAGGGCAGACGAAGATGTGCACGCCACATCCAATGACATGTGGATCGCTGAACATTTGGATATTGAATGCCGGGACCGCCTTCGCGCGAACTGGGCAGCGGCGGGCACGGAAAGTGGCACCGGAACCGTGGAATCCGGACTCCTCAGCAAGTCGCAACGAAGCCCATATCGCACCTGTTCATTCTACTCGAACCGAACGACGCGAGCAATCTCGGGGGGGCCGCGCAACTCAGGCCGCGGGCGCTAACCTGGTCGTCGGTATAGCGACGAGCGCGGTTCTCGAGGACTGGCACGCCCAGCGATTCGTTTCAGACGGCTCGGCAAATGACCGACGCGCACCTCCGCAGTCCGTCACAGATGGACTGTCTGGTTTTGCCGAACGGGAGCCCTGACCGCTATGCCACGCTAAATCAATCATGTCGGGCCTGGCGCGTTTTTTGGCGGCTGGACATTTGCCGGGGAATTGTTGATCGTATTAACTTTCGAGATCAATTGTCGCAATGCCCGTCCACGTTTGAGAGTCCTCGCGAGCATTCCTTTCTGCTGCGGAGTGTAATAAGCGCGGGTTTGTTGGGGCAACAAGTCAGCGTTTGCGTGAAGCAATTCCAAATTGAATTCGCTGAGCATTTTTCGTAGTGTTGTTTTGCTCATCGCAGGATCCTGAATCGCCTTCCTGAGTTGATCTATTCGTACCTTCATGTCCGTTAGAAGCCTCTCCTGCTCGGTGTACCAATCTCTAACGGGAACCCAGACACCCACCCTCTGCAGTCGACAGTCGGGCCTCGGGAAAGCCAGATCCGCGTGGTTCCCACCGGTTCACGTCCCGCGATCGCAGGGTGCCTCGCGGCCGACTACGTCAAAGCACGCGTTTTGCCACACACGGTCAGCAATTGGGTGCGCTCGGCTACGTCGCCGGCGTTTTGCACCCGTCCGTTGCTGTGACCAGTCCGACACCGACGGCCCTGCTACGTCCCTTGCCGCGCCGGCGAAGAAAACGACGCTGTGCGACCTCAAATCCGATCAGATTCCGCGTCCGCAGCTTCGACCAGCGCTGGCGAGCAAGCGAGCGAGCGAGCCGGTTACTTACAGAAATGCAACTCGCGCGGCCGCCTTGCCCTGAAACCAGCGCCGTGAGCAACCCGGCGCAGCGCGCACAAGCGAACTCGCTCGACCCGCCGCTTGCTTGAACATGCGACCGAAGTCACGCACGGTGTCCACCCAATTCGCCCGATCCACACCCAGCCGGTCCAGGATCGGAGCCAGGTCTTCAGGGATCGCCCCACGCTTGTCGCGCCGTAGTTCCCGCCCCGTCCAATCGAGCAGCATGACGTACTTTCTTGTCTCGATCGGCAGAAACCCTTGATCCGACGCCCGCACAGGGAGCGGCCGTTTCGACGCCGCCTGGCGCGGCACGGTCGAGACCGCGGCAGAAGAGCCAGCAGGTGCCCGACGCTCCGCGGCATCGACAAGGTCGCTCGCGATCGGTTCGCGCGGCGGAACCGTTTCCGACGGCGCAGCGCGTGAGCCTTCGGTCTGCCCGGTTCGGGGATCGACGTCGGTCTCCCGCAACGTCAGTTCGCACAGCCACGCATCCGGGCGATCAAGAGTTTCGGCGCAGCTTTCCTCGCACGATGAATGCAATTTACTCGGAGTTTCAGCGAGGCTCAGAATGCGGTCAGACCCCGACGTGAATTGCGATTCCTCCGGCGTACGGGCGATTCCCGCCCGAATCGGGTTGAGATCGACATAGACGCTGCACGCCAGGAGCGCAGCCTCATCGAGAAGCGGCTGCGACTTGAAGCGACCGGCCCAAAATCTGCCGGCAGACTTGTCCTCCACCGGGCAGGTGCAGCACACTAGTGAGAGTATTCACAAGAACAGTAATGGACAAAAATACCAATCGTGCCCGGGTGTCAAGAGCGTTGAGAAAAAACTCGAAAGCAAGGACGGTTTACTCGGAGCGAACCAGCAGTTCCGACAGCCGACGCCGCGGCTGCTTCGGGACGAGCCCAGTGGCAGCATTTGCACCGGGATGCCAGCTTCACATGAGATCGGTGGGTGTCTGCCATCCCTTCCCTCGGCGGTGGAGGTGACGATACCGTCGGAGCCTTCGAGACGCTGCCGTGACAACGGCGGTGCACCCGGGGTCCACGTCCAGAGCTTCGCCGAGATCGAGAACTACGACGTGTTTCGCTGGCTGGACGAACTGATGACCCAGCATGAGCGCGGGCGGTGAGGTGTCAGGAGATCCGCTGGACCCATTGGCTCCGCCAGTCCGGAGCCTCGAAAGGGTCCGCGAAATACTGGGTCTCGTGCATGACCTTGCCGTCGCGAAACTCCATGATGCTCACCGTGTATGTCGGTCGTCCTTGGTAGGTGATGATATATTCGGTAATCCAGAGATTACCTTTTCCGAGGATTCTCCTGACGTTAAAACCTGAAGGCTTGCCTGGATGATGGCTCCGTCGCGCCTGTAAATTAACTCGCCCGACGATTCGTTCACCCGACTGAGGGTATTCACAGACGGCATCGTCTGCGTAGATATCGTGTTCGGCGATCTCATCTCCGATCGCCGAAGCGTGCCAGTGCGCATTGAGAACATCACGAATTTGGTCCTCTTGCACGATTTGCCTCCAACTATGGCCTGGAATTTATGATCACTCGCACCGCGAGCTCGGAAAAGGCTCGGAAAAGGTGTCAGGAACCGATTCCCGGTGATATCAATGCTGGGCCGGGAGAATTGTCAGCAAGAACCGGTCAAAAGCGGTCGCAAGAGTGAGAACCCCGTCCGTTCGATTTTTGGCCCGAGATGGGTACCATCGCAGCATATCGCGGTGGATTCCATGCTGGCACCAAGCCACCAGGCCACCGGAGCGACAAGAAGAACGTTCGTTTTTCATGTCAATAAACCATGAGCCAAAGATAGAACCCGACCGCCAGGCCACCTACGGCCAACGCTCCGCCAACGACATGCACCCACCACGGCATCTTCTCGCCCGCCGTCGCTGGAGTGAACAGTTGCGGCAATACGATCCCTCCGACACCGACACCGGCGAGAAATGAGCCACCGACCGCCAGCGGCAAGAACTTCTTCTGGGCGAACAGAGCCAAGGCGTGGTTAACTCCCATACAGGCCAGGCCCGTCGCCAGCAGGCAAAACCCGGTCCAGCGCGAAGCCTTTCCGACAGCGATTCGTGCACTCGCCGCGTCGCGCAGCCGCTTGGAACTCGAATGTCGTCTGTCGAAACCCCAGACAATGAGCCCGGCCGCCAGACCGGCCACGGCCCCAGCAAGAGAAGTTTGCCATGCAGGAAACCGGTTCTTCGAATCGCCCGCAAGCGCAAGGCCACCCAGGCCGCCGCCGATCACGCCCAGAAGTGGTGCAGACCAACCTGGCCACTTCTCCATCAAAATCCCCTCGGCGCGAGCGAACGTATCAATGCCCGTCATCGCTAGACCACGCTATGCTAGTCTTTCGTTTATGGTCAAGAGAACGTCGAATTGATACGATCCGTTTCAAGTCGGCCAGGGAAAAGGTGTCAGGAACCAAATAGCTGCCTTCTACACGCCACCGTGCACAGAGACTCGAGTAAATGCCCGACCAAGGTGCAGTCCGTCCGCTCCGCGATTCGCCCCACTGGGTCGCGCCGCCTAGAGTATCCGTACCAGTCGTGCGCTCGTGCGTGCCTTGGCGCGAGAGGGGCTGTGCGACGAACCTATATGGTTGTCGGTGCATCGTGCCGAAGAGTTGAACGGCGAGGCATACGGCGAAGTCTTCGACTACGACTGACCGCCTGGCCTCGCGCTACAGCCGCCCCACCCCTCCGCGAGCTTTTGTGTTACGCTCGGAGGCCGCTCGAGCTGGGTGGTCCGCTGGGCTTCGTCTTTAACCCGCGGAGGGCCGAGCTTTGATCGAGCAGCTATGGCGCGAGCACGAAGCGGCCCGGTTCCCTCCCGCGCGTCGCTGATCCTGGGCGCTATACGGCCGAGGCATGCGATGGCCGTCGATCTCGTCGAGGCCGGGTAAGACCGTGAATAAGGAATCGAATCATGTCGGCGTTCATGAATTCAGTCCAGGCCTTCATCGACGACATCAGTTGAGGGCGAGGCGCCGAGCCCGCGCACCGTCGCCGAGTACCAGGATGCCCGCATCGGCGAGAGCGGCGGCGAAAACGTCACCGATGCATTCAACCTCTGCAACTGGACTGCGCTGCAGCCCGATGGCACCCTGCTCGAAGCACAAGACCATGGACCTCGCATCGCACTGGATCTGGAACGAAGCGTGCCCCGCCGACATAGCGCAGTTTGAGGGGCGCCGCATCGCGCTCTTGGGGCCGCCCCCGTACAAACGCCTCTGGCGCGCGGGGCGACAGTTTCAGGGAATGCCCGGGGAATTAACGGTCGAGCGGATTTTGGATGCAGCAACGGTGAACGACTGGATTCATCGGATCGCTCACGCGCTTCGAGGCAGCCAGAGGCATAGCTTGCGCCACAACGCCCATGTAAACTGCGTGTTGGACGCGAGATTCTACTTGGGTGTACCCGCAGTCTTGGAGACCGAAGAATGCCGGACGCTCCCGATGGCGGCAAAAGAATCGGCAGAGTCCGGCTTGCGCTGACCGCCTTGGCGATCATCGCGGCGGCTATCGGCATCTATATCTCCCTATCACCGCAGCAGGATGGAACCAGGTCGCGCATCGTCCGAATGGCACGGGACGTGGGAAGGCGAGTTGGCCTGGAAAATCGAGCCAGGAAACCGATCGCGGTCATCATCCGGGAGATCGAACAGGGCGACGAAGCAGGGAGGGCGCAAAGAATCGTCCTCTGCCATGAGTTGACGGGTGCCGAGCTCGCGCAGGTGTTTCCCCATCTCATTCGGGCGATGAAGGACGAATCGGAGGTGGTCCGAACTGCGGCGGCTACCGTCATCGGCGACGTGAGTCCGCGTTTATCCGGGGAAGTACCCGTCGCCGAGGAGGCCCTCACGGCCCTGCTCGACGATCGTTCGCCCGCACTACGCGCCAGGGCGGCCAGATCCCTGGGACCCATCGCCGCGAGCGGCCGGCTCGACGCCCCGCCACCTCGACTGGTCGCCTGCCTGGACGACGCGCACGAACAGGTCCGCGCCAGCGCGGTCGAAGCCCTTTTCGATTATCGCAAGGGGCCCGAACTGATCGTCCCCGTGGCGCTGCGACGCCTTCCGACCGAACGTCCGGTCGCTCGCAACGCATTCACGGACCTCTTCTGGCACGTCCGCCTCGAGCCCTCGGTGCTCCCGCTCTTGATCGGAGGATTGTCGAGCGAGAACACCCAGGTGTGCCTCGTTTGCACGGCGGCGATCAACCACATGGGCCGAGAGGCCAGGCCGGCGCTGCCCGCTATCTTGACCTTGCTTCGAAAGGAGCTTGAGACGCCCCATCCCCCCGATTCGCTCGTAGATCGCGACAGGATCATCGGCATGGCGGCGGGGGCGATCGGTGAGGTGACGTCGGATGGGGAATGCCCACCCGGATCCGTCGAGCTCCTGTGCGAGCTCCTGAAGCGTCGGGGCGGAGCGAGCCGCGAATCGGCCCCCGCTCGCCCTGATTCGCCGGCTCGGTCCGTCCCGGCCTTGGAGCCTGAGGAGGAAGTACTGGCCGAGGCCGTCTGGTCCCTGGGAATCCTCGGCCGATCCGCCGCGCCCGCCGTGCCCCTCCTCCTCTCGACTTTCGAGTCGGCCCGGAAAGTCTCCAACCTCCGCGGCCTGACCGCCGAGTCCCTCGCCGAGATCAGTCGAGGGACGCCGGATGAGGACCGCGTCCTCGCCTGCCTGGCGACCGCTTGGAAGACGTCACCCCAGGAGCAGAAGCCCGGGATCGCCCGTGCCCTCCGCAGGCTCAGCCCGAAGTCGGAGCAGCTCGTCGCGGGGCTCAGACAATGGCCTGCCGATGGGAAGGGCTCGATGATACGACGCGTCCGATATCCCCGATCCCGACGGGAATACCCCGTGCGTGAATAGCACGCACCCCGGTGTTCACGGAACCTGTCCCCGGAACGCCGCCGTCCCTACTTTTCCAGCAATGCGCCAATTGATCGAATGGGAAGAATCGAGGGCAAACAGTCTAACCGCTAAAACTTCACTCCGCACGTCATCGATCGCTTCGTTTCTCGTCGACCTGGCACAATACGATCGAGGTCATTTCGATTCAGGTAATACATCTGGCAGGACCCCGCAAGAATTGGGGGTCTACCGGATTGTTGCCTATCGAGTCCCCGCTCCTTCGCCCGATAACTCGGTAAAAAGCGCGAAAAACGGACCGCGCAACATTTTCAAAGGATGGTTCATGAGACGCGTCGTTGCGGCTCTTTTGCTGGTCGCCTCGGCCACCGCCCCGGCAAAGGCACAAATTTTCAATTGGGTTAACCTCGATCGCCTCAACAGCAAGCTGCACGGTCGGGTTATCGACTTTACCGGGAACCATGGCGCCGACCGGCGGATCTGGTCGCCCATCCTGGGGAGGACGCGCGACCTATACGTTTACCTACCGCCGGGCTACGACCCCTCCGTCGCCTACCCCCTCATCCTGTTCCTCCACGGCGCCGTCATCGACGAGCACTACCTTCTGCGCCCCTTCGACCTGAAAGCACTCGACCGGATGATGAGCGCCGGCGAGATCCCGCCGGCCATCATCGCGGCTCCGGACGGAACGTACGATGGGAAAAATCGGATCAACTCCCCTCATTCCCTCTGGGTTAACGGTCTAGGAGGGCGATTTGAAGATCATGTCGTCGCCGAGATCGTACCGTTCCTGATGCGGAACTATTCGATCCGACCCGAGCGCAACGCGCACGCGCTGCTCGCCGTCTCGGCCGGCGGCTTCGGCGCGATGGCGATCGCGCTCAGGCATCGCGATCTCTTCGGCGTCGTCGCCGCCATCGGCGGGCCGCTCAACATGCGCTACGACAATCGCGAAGGCCGCTACGGCGACGACTTCGACCCCGCCACTTACCGCGAGCGGACGGAGTACGACCGCGATATGATCATCGCCCACTACTACGGCGGGTTGCGCCGCCGGCGCGTGAAGACGTTCCTTGAACCAGTTTACGGTCCCGGGCCGGATATGATCGCCAAGGTTGCCCGCGACAATCCGGCTGACCTCCTCTCGTCGACCGGCCTCCAGTCCGGCGATCTGGCCATGTACATCAACTATCCCGGCCGCGACAACTACAACTTCGACGCCCAGGTCAAGTCCTTCGCGTGGCTCGCCGCCCTGCGCGGCGTCGCCGTCGATCTTGTCGAGGACCCCACGGGCCGCCATAACCTTCTCTACATCGAGCGCGCCGAGCCCCCCACATTCCTTTGGCTCGGCCATCACATCCTTCCGCCTGCCCGGCGTTGACCCCTTGCTCCGTCGACAGGATTGGAAAAAAGGTGCCAGGAACCGTTTCACAGCGACCTGAATGGTGGCCAAGGGTAATCGTTGAGCAACAATGAATCTTGAGAGCGGTTACAAGAGCATTTTTGTGATGACACCCGTGCTCGCACACCGCCAATTCACCGGCGTCGGCCGGGAGCTTGATGCTGGCCCCAGCTCACGGTGAGATGATTCGCCAACGGCGACCTGGAAACGCACCACCCCTTGCGAGCCTTTAACGGCTCTGTACGATGGAGTCACAACGCTCTTCTCCAGTTGCAAACGTACCAGCGCGTTGAGCGGTTGACACGGCGGTATTGGCCCGAGGTGCGCAATCATGACCAAACTGGTAACCAGTGCGACAATGGCCCTGAGCCTGCTGTCGGCGATCTCGCCGGCGCGTTTACCCGGCCAGGACGCGCCCAGCAGCCGATACGCGGCCGCGCGCGACTACGCGAAATTCGAAAAAGAAGTCGCCGCGTACGAGGCGGCGGATCGCGAAAAGCCCCCTCCCAAGGGTGGAATCCTCTTCATCGGCTCCTCGACGATCAGGCTCTGGAAAACACTTGCCGCCGATTTCCCGGATCACCAGGTTTTGAACCGCGGCTTTGGCGGCACGGAAATCGTGGATTCCACCCACTTCGCCGACCGCCTGATCTTCCCGCATGAGCCCAAGCAGATCTTTCTCCGGGCCGGGGGCAACGACATCCACGCCGGGCGGATTCCCAGAGAAGTGGCGGCTGATTTCGCACAATTTGTCCGCGTGGTTCACGCCCGACTGCCCAGAACAGAGATCCTCTACATTGCCGTTAGCCCGGCACCCGCGCGATGGGGCGAGGCCGACAAGAACCGCGAATTGAACAGGCTTATTCGTGAGCTTGCCCTCGATATGCCGCGAGTCGGCTATGTCGATGCATACGACATCAGCCTCACGCCGGACGGCAGTGCCCGACCCGAGCTGTTCATGAAGGACAGGCTCCACTTCGCCGCCGAGGGCTACAAGCTGCTCGCGGACCGCGTCCGTCCGTACCTCGCGCAATCGCGCCGCTCGGAGCCAGGGTATTGACAAACCTGGATGCCTTGTTCACACTACTTCTTCGGTAACTCTATTCGCGGCACACCAAGAGACTGTGATGCTGCCCATCGGCCGGCGTTTCCTGTTTGCTTTGGTTTTCACATGTCACGTGGCGGTTACGCTGTGTGGCCCGTGCCTGCACGCGCTGCCGGGGTCATCGCACAAGCTTGGGGCGAACTCGACTTCGCAGCATAGCGACGACTCCGCTCAATCGCCGCGTGATGGAGCGGATAACTGCCTGATTTGCCAGTTTGTGGCGAAAGGGCAACTACTCGCTGAAGTCTTCACCGCGACCTCGTTCGAGCAAGTGAACGAGTTCGTGTCGCCCGTTGCCGCCCTGTCACACCCGGTCTCAATTCCCCTTCCGTCATTCCCACGTGCACCGCCGTTTGCCAATTTCACGTTGTCGTGATCGTACGCGCGGTCTGTCGCCTCCGCGGTGTTACGCTACGCGTTCACGGGCCATTTCCGCCGTTTGAGCATTGCTCGTCACGCGCGACCAGGCCCGCGATCTCCGCTGGTATAGCCCCGCTCCGGGCCACCGCTGGGACCAGAGCGCAGCAATCATCTTGATCGTGGCCGACAGAATCCGTCGCGGCGCGCTAGCTAGTTAGCTCTCACTCGGCTTGGGCCCCACAGTCCGGGCCGGTCCCCGCTTGATTGTGGCGGGCGGCGTTTACGTCGTCACGTCGGTTATTCGTTCAACGACCTTTTCGATCGGGTCCACCTCCCGGTTTTCACTGATCATTCATCGTGTCTGTTTTTATCGGAGAGAGATTCATGAAGCGCAGTCAACGACAAACTGATCACAAGGGATTCACGCTCATCGAGCTGCTGGTCGTGATCTCGATTATCGGGGTCCTGGTTGCCCTGCTCCTGCCCGCAGTTCAGTCAGCTCGCGAAGCTGCTCGCCGGGCCCAGTGCGTCAACAACCTGAAGCAGATCGGCGTTGCCCTCTTCAACTACGAGAACCAAATGTCCGTCTTTCCTCCGGGCTACATCGATTACCAAAACAACCCCAACAATACTCCCGACCTGGACATGGGAACCGGCTGGGGCTGGGCGGCCATGTTGCTGCCCAACCTGGAGCAGACGCCCCTGTATAACGCGACCAATTTCAGCCTGGGAATAACCAGCCCAAGCAACTCGACGAGTGTGCTAACCAACATGAACGTGTTCCAGTGTCCTTCGGATGGTTACAACCCGCAGCCCTGCATCCTCTACGACAGCACGTTCACCAACCCCATCATCACGGTGGCGCACTCCAACTACGCCGCTGTCTGCGGTTGGGAGGAATGCTTTATGAACGCCACCGGGAACCCCCAACCCTTCTACGCCAACACCTACGACGGCAACGACCTGGACGGAGACCCCACAGACGGCATCTATGGCAGCGGCAGCGGCATTACGTGCGGGTTTGGCGCGGCCGGCATCGGCATGTTTTGGCGCAACAGTAACACCCGCATCGCCGCCGTCACTGACGGAATGAGCAACACACTCGCCATCGGCGAGCGCTGCGCCGCGCATTCCCCAACCACCTGGGTCGGCGCTCCGACGGGAGCAAGGTGCCCCGCCTGGATGTGTACCACGCCCTGGACAACCCCCAATACTCCGCCCTCCCAGTGCCCAAATACCGGAAACGGCACCGCCTACGACCAGGCGGACTTCGACGAAGCCTTGTGCCTCGGCCACGGCAACGCCACGCACAAGCCCAACAGCGACAACCCGGTATTCGACCCCGATGTGTTTTGGAGCATGCACCCAGGTGGATGCAATTTCCTCATCGGCGACGGCTCGGTGCGTTTCCTCAAGACCGGCATCAGCCCGGGCAGTTATCAATACCTGATGACCAGAGCCGGCGGCGAGATCATCTCGTCAGATTCCTATTGATTGCCGCGGGCCGCGCACCAGAAACCGGTGGACGCTGGCCGCTCGCCTTGTTCTTCGCCCCTATTCAGATGGAGGACTAGAGTGATGCGCGTACAGACAGGTTTGGTTCTCTTGCTTTGCTTGGTGGCGTGCGCCGGCTGCAACAATGGGAAATCGACCGACGAGTTGATCGCGGATCTGAAGTCGGGCAATGAAATAGAGGGGGTTAAAGCGGCGCACACCTTGCCGCGGGCAAAGGGCGACGCGGCAAAGGTCGTTCCGGCGTTGATCGAGGCCCTCACGCATAGGGCCAGCGATGTCCGCCGCAGCTCCGCCCTCAAACTTGGCGAATTTCACGAACTAGCCAAGGATGCCATCCCCGCGCTCCAGAAGGCGGAGGAGCACGACGGTGACGCCAGGGTCCGCGAAGCGGCCGGCATCGCCCTCTCGCGCATCGATCCGGAACGATTTCCCTACACGCCCAAGGTAGGTCAGCAGCCCAAGCCCAAGGTAGGTCAGCAGCCCAAAGCAGGTCGGCGGTAGCTTCTCAAAAACCCTGATCCGCGGGGGAAAAGGTGCCAGGAACCGATTCATCGCCTGCGGGAGGAACGTGACGTGACCCGGGAAACAACAACCGAAAGCCACGCTGGCTCAGAATACTGGCGACATAGGGCGGCGAGTTCCGTCGATTGCGAGGAGTCAAGAATTCGCACTGTCGCGTGGGAACAAGTCCAGCCATGGTGCAATTTTGTCGTCATGCGGCCGCGCGATCTTCCGCCAGGTCTATCGCTCGAGAATCTTACCTTGCGTCCAGAAGCCCCTCCCGGTCGCACCAACGACGTAGCAGGCCGGCCGGACTGGCACGACCACAACCGGTGTTCGCTCCGCTTTGAGATCGTCGGCAGTGGTCGGCGCCTGCGCGTGAAGCAGTTCCTCTACGACTGGGCGCCTCCCGCATTTGACCACCCTTGCCTTTGGAAAAGCCGGAACGAGCCGTTTGAAGTGGGCAAGAACATCGGCTGGCTCGGCACTGACTTTCGCAAGGCCCGTGCGGCGGCCGTGAGCATCGACCGCACCACGATCGAGCTTTCCACCTACGAAGGCGCCTTTGGCGACGACGAGCTGCGGGCCATCTGCTGCGGGATGTGCCCTGTCGATCTGGACGCAAGAAGACGCATTCTCGCAACTCCCATTTCAGAGTTGTGCTACCAGAGCCGTCACCAGGAGCAAACCATCGCTGTCCCCTGCGGATATTTTGCCCACGAGCGAACGCCTCCCACCGTTGAACTGGCTGTCTACAGCGCGACGAATCTCCCCACCGATCTGCCCGGTCGAGAAGTCGCCCCGCCGCCTGCCTACGGCTTTCGTTTGAACGCGGCGTTTGTTTATGGATCGCAGGAACAGCCTCAAGAGGTTGACTACGTGTACGAGGCCGACGAGCCTCCAGCCCGATACCTGCGGCTGTTGGTTTCTCCGTCGAAAGAGGCCGGCGGTGTTGCGTATCCGCCGCGGCCGGATCTTCAGCCTTGTTCGACTGAGATCCTGAGCATCCACGGCCAGAACGTTCACCACGCATTTTTGACTGAGCGATATGGCCCCCACGAAGCGGTTTGGCAGGCCAATGGACACACTTTCATGCTGTTGACGAAGCCGAGCACGGATACGGACGCCATCTGGTTCAGCGGACTGCTCGAACAACTGTTGCCGAACCGGGAAAAGGTGCCAGGAACCAAATCGCCTTGGTAAGCGGAATGCGGGGGCGAGGCTCACCGCCATCTCGAAAATCCAGGCTACTGCCTGTTAGGGAATGCACCTACCAGCGCGATGCAGTAATGCATATTTGGACCTGGCTCTTTGCCCTTGAGGTTTGGCAGGGCGAAGGTGGTCTTCCCATCCCCGCCATGCGTTGCGCCGAGGAGGGCAAACAGGGCCTGGTTCGATGAGATCGGGATGAGTTGTCCTTCGCAAAACTGCCAACCTCTAGGCGCAAAGTTGTAGGGCACTAGCCGAATCTGGCCGAGAAACGGATCCATCAGATTCTCCTTTTGTATCGGTGCTGAATGCACGGTTGGTGACAGTCGCTCGTGAGTCGCCCCAAGGCTAAGGGAAAGGTAAAAGGAAATCCAGGCTGTCGGGAAATCCGGGGCATGATCCAGAGTACCAGGAAATTCTCCCACGCCATCGCCGTGGTCAGTTCCACCATCTGCTGGGCATTGAAATGCTCGCGCAGGCTGTTGAACAGCTCCTCCGAGGGAATTCACCTAAACTGCGTATGTCCTTTGCTGCTATGCCCTTTGCTCTTAACGGCGATCCCGTTTTCGAAGATAATTCATTTTTTTTATTCGAATCGTGTCACATTTGCCATCCGTTCGGAGCCTAGCGAAGCAACAGGGCGCAAGCCAAAATGAAACAGAGCCCAGAACCGCAACCTGAGCCGTTCAGACAACGCCATGGCTGCGGCGTGGCCCGAGTGCGATTTCAGAGATCGATACGCACGTGATCCATCGCGCGTCACCGGAATGGGAAGAGATTCGATGACGAATGGTTCGCGCCGTCCTGAGACACAGTGAGCAGAGGGACTCCAATGTCATTCGTCGTCACACCCGGCCATCTCAGGCACTCTTTCCCGGACGGGCTGTTCCCGTCGTGCCGCAAGCCGAAACGTCGAGAGTCGCTGCGCAGAAGATTCTGCCGCCTCTTCGTGGAGGTCCTGGAAGCCCGTTTGGCCCCGGCGCTTTTCACGGTCAACAGTCTCGCCGACACCAGCGTCCTCGACAGCAGCAATAGCAGCGGTCTCTTGACGCTGCGCGACGCCATCCTGGTCGAAAACGGCACCCTGGCCATCGGCAGCCTCAGCGGCCTCGAGCAGACCCAGATTGCCGGCCCGCTGCACGCGGCCGGCGGCGATACCATCCAGTTCGCGCCCACGCTGGCAGGACAGACCATTCAACTGACGGCTTTCGACGATACCTCCTTCGGCAACTCGGCCTTTCTGATCAATAGCCAGCTCACCATCGAGGGCGATCCCACCCTGGGCATCACGATCGCGCACGACACCAATGCGGCGGATTACCCTGGAGGGCAGTTGCTCGATTTCCGGTTGTTCGACGTGGCGCCGACCGGCAACTTGACGCTGCAAAATGCCACGCTCACGAACGGACTCGCCCAGGGAGGCGATGGCGGCTCGCAGAGCGGTGGCGGCGCCGGCGGCGGTGGGGCGGGATTGGGCGGCGCGGTATTCAATGACGGCGGAAGTGTGACGACAGTGGATTGCACCTTCACCGGCAATACCGCGTCAGGCGGCCAGGGCGGTTCGCTCATTGCGCCACCAGCACCAGGTATCGACGGCGGGAACGTAGGCGCGGGCGGCGGCGGCGCCGGATCGTCGGACGGGGGGGCGTACGGCGGGACTTCCGCCGGCGGCTTCGGCGGCGGTGGCGATGGCGGCATCGCGCTCCCCGCGAGCGATGGCGGCACCCCGGGTTTCGGGGGCGGGTTCGGCGGCGGAGGCGGCGGCGGCGGGGCGGGCGTCTATGGCGGCGGCAACGGTGGCGGTGCCGGCGGCTTTGGTGGCGGCGGTGGTGGCGGCGGCGAGGGCGCCTACGGCGCCGGCGGCCCCGGCGCTATCGGCGGCTTCGGCGCTGGTGGCGGCACAGGCGGCGGCAACGGGGCGGCCGGCAGCGGCGGCGGCGGTGCCGGATTTGGCGGCGCCATCTTCAATGCGGCCGGCACCGTGAGCCTTACCACCACCTCTCTGACCGGCAACACGGCGCAGGCCGGCGCAGCCACGGGCGGCGCCGGCTCCGCATCTGCGTACGGTGGCGCCCTCTTCAACCTCAACGGCTCTGTCACCTTGACCGGCGATACTCTCTTCGGCAACACCGTCGCCCCGGGTGGCGGGGCGGGCGCCCTAGGCAGCAACATCTACACGCTTGGCCTCGATGGCGTTCTCGCCTCGGCGACCGGCTCCGCCACGGTCGGCAGCGCCAGCGGCGCGACGCTCGCCCTGGGAACCAACACGATCCTGGGCAACGGCACCGGCGGCACCAATAACTTCGTCAATAACAACAGCGTCTTGACCCGCCTCACCGTCCCCGATAGCGACGCGATCCAACCGGGCAGTGAGACGGTCAATCCTTTGACGACGGCGACCTTTACGGCCGTCCCTGTGGGCACTCCGACGCCGACGGTGCAGTGGGAGGTCAGCTCAGATGGCGGCCAGACGTTCAGCCCCATCAGCGGCGCCACTTCAACCACGCTGAGCTTCACCGCGACAAGCGCGATGAACGGCGACGAGTATGAGGCCGTTTTTACTTACGCCGACGGCAGCGCGTTCAGCAACATCGCCACGCTCATGGTCAACGGCGTCGTGACGGGGACGCTGACCGTGACGACAACATCAGACGCCGTTTTGCATAGCGGCGTCTCCCTGCGCGACGCGATTTCCGAGGCCGACAGCGCCCCGGGCGGGGTCGCCGATACGATCGTGTTCGCGCCGCGCTCGCAGGGCAAAGCGTCAACCTGATACAAATCGGCGATACGACCATCGGCGACTCCGCTTTTCTGGTCACTGGCCAGCTCACCATCCAGGGCGATGCCACCCAGGGGATCACGATCGCGCGCGACACCAGCGCGGCGGACTACCCGGGCGGCCAGGTGCTCGCCTTCCGCCTGTTCGACGTGGCGCCGACCGGCAGCATGACGCTGCAAAAGGTGACGCTGACGGGCGGACTGGCCCAGGGTGGCGCTGGCGGCTCGCAGAGCGGTGGCGGCGCCGGCGGCGGTGGCGCGGGATTGGGCGGCGCGGTATTCAATGACGGCGGAAGTGTCACGACAGTGGATTGCACCTTCACGAGCAATACCGCGTCAGGCGGCCAGGGCGGTTCGCTCATTGCGCCACCGGCACCAGGTATCGACGGCGGGAACGTAGGCGCGGGCGGCGGCGGCGCTGGATCGTCGGACGGGGGGGCGTACGGCGGGACTTCCGGCGGCGGCTTCGGCGGCGGTGGCGATGGCGGCATCGCGCTCCCGGCGAGCGATGGCGGCACCCCGGGTTTCGGGGGCGGGTTCGGCGGCGGAGGCGGCGGCGGCGGGGCGGGCGTCTATGGCGGCGGCAACGGTGGCGGTGCCGGCGGCTTTGGTGGCGGCGGTGGTGGCGGCGGCGAGGGCGCCTACGGCGCCGGCGGCCCCGGCGCTATCGGCGGCTTCGGCGCTGGTGGCGGCACAGGCGGCGGCAACGGGGCGGCCGGCAGCGGCGGCGGCGGTGCCGGATTTGGCGGCGCCATCTTCAATGCGGCCGGCACCGTGAGCCTTACCACCACCTCTCTGACCGGCAACACGGCGCAGGGCGGCGCAGCCACGGGCGGCGCCGGCGCCGGGTCCGCTTATGGGGGCGCCCTATTCAACCTCAACGGCGGCCTCACCCTGGACAGCGACACCTTCAGCAATGACGCCGTCGCCACCAGCGGCAGCGGCATGGCTCTGGGCGTGGACATTTACACCCTCGGCCAGAACGGCGTTCTCGCCTCGGCCAACGGCCCGGCCACCGTCGGCGCTGCCAGCGGCGCCGTCGTCGCCGCATCATCGAACACGACCCTCGGCAATGGTACTGGCAGCACTCAAAACTTCGCCCCCAGCGACACCACCCTTCATTTCAGCGCCTCTGAGACAACCTTCGTCGTCACCGACAGTGCCGACGCCAGCCAGAAGAACAGCGGCACGGATGATCCCACGGACTCGAACGGGTTGGTCTCGTTGCGCTCCGCCATTGCGGCCGCGAATTTCGACGCCATTCTCGGCGTCACCGACACCATCAACTTTGCCCCCAGCCTGAGTGGCAGCACCCTCACGCTGACCCAGGGAGTGCTCAAGCTGACGGTCGTTGACAACGCCACGACAACGATCGAAGGTGGCGGCGAGATCACCGTCAGCGGCAACAACACCAGCCAGGTTTTCCTGGTCGATATCGGTGCGCAGGCCATTCTGAGTGGCCTCACGATCGAGGACGGCAATCCCGGCAGCGGCAACAACGGCGGCGGCATCGACAATGACGGCACCTTGACCGTGATGGGCGATACCATCTCGGGCAATGCCGCGGCCTCCGGCGCCGGCATCGAGAACAGTGGCACCCTCACGCTCAGCAGCTCCACCGTCTCCGGCAACACCGCCAGCGGCTCCGGCGGCGGCATCGATAACACTCGCACGCTGATGGTGGATAGCTCCACCTTGTCTGGGAATAACGCCGGCAACTTGGGCGGCGGCATCGACAACGAGCTCGGCGGCGTGCTGACGGTAAGCAGCTCCACGTTGTCTGGGAATAGCGCCGGCAGCTCCGGCGGCGGCATCGACAACAATGCCATGTTGACGGTGAGCAGCTCCACCCTCTCCGGCAATCGGGCCGGCATCGGCGCCGGCATCGAGAACTCTGCCACGGTGACGGTGACGGCTTCCACGTTCTCCAATAATTCCGCGACCGAGTACGGCGGCGGCATCGACAGCCACGCCACAAGCGGCGGTGCCACGGTGACGGTGAGCAACTCCACGTTCTTTGGCAATTCCGCCAACTCGGGCGGCGGAATCGACAACGAGCTTGGCAGCAGTCTCACAGTGAGCGACTCCACCATATCCGGCAATTCCGCGGGCTACGCCGGCGGCACCAGCGTCGCCGGCGCAGGCTCGCCGGCGCTCGAAAACGCCACCGGCGGTGGCGGTATCACGAGCGCCGGCACGCTGACTCTCGTAAACAGCATCGTGGCCGGCAACAACTTCCCATCGTACGCCGATCGCGACATCGAAGGCACCATCACCACGGATGATGGCTACAACCTGCTGGGCACGGCCGTCAACAACCCCACGACCGATCCCACGGTGGGGCCGCACGACGTCTTCACAGACAACCCGATGTTGTCCGCGCTGGGCAATTACGGTGGTCCCACGCAGACTCTGGCTCTCTTTGCCGGTAGCCCCGCCATCGGCGCCGGCAACGCCGGCGCCGCCAATCTGCCCGCCACCGACCAGCGCGGGCTGCCGCGCCTCGTGAACGGCAGCCTCGACATCGGCGCCTTCCAGTCGCAACCGCCTGCGCTGGTATTCACATCGCTGGGCCAGACCACCGACGCCGGGCAGCCCACCGGAGCCATCACGGTCGAGCTCGAAGACGTCGACGGCGACCCGGCGCCCGCGGGGGTCGGCGGCGTGACGGTCACGCTGAGCAGCAGCTCCACTGGCGGTAGCTTCTCCTTGCCAAACGGCCTGCCGCTTGCCGGCGGGCAGATCATCATTCCCCAGAACGCAAGCATTGCCACGTTCGAATACACCGACACCCAGCCAGGAGCGCCCACGCTGACGGCTTCCGCGGCCGGCTTCCCCACGACCACGCAGCAGGAAATCATCCTGCCCGGGCAAATCTCCGAGACGCCCAGCACGGACATCATCGTCGGCCGGACTCTGTCCACCTATTTCGCCGGCGACGTGCAGAATGGTCAGGAAACCATCACCTTCACGGTCTACAACCAGCAAGCCGACTCGATCACGGGCGTGCTGTTGACCGATACGCTGGAACCCGGCGTGACGCTGGTGAGCGCATCGCAGCAGCCGGACCAGAGCGGGCAGAACCTGGCGTTCAGCCTGGGAACGATCGAGGGGGACTACTGGACCAGCGTGACGATTACGGTGTCGCTGGCGAATTCCAGCATCTTGAAGTTGGACGCCGGCGCGCAGGCTTTCGCCACGCTCAATGCCGGCCCGATCTCGAATTCCACGCCCGCCGCGACGCTCCAACCGGGCAGCATCAACGCTATTCCCGGCGGCATCGCCCTGCTGAGCTCCACGCCGGACACCGATGCGACCAACCTGAGCGACACGCCGGGCCAGCAGATTGCCGACCCATTCATCCAGCAAGAAGCCGCCGTCCTCGATTACAACGCGCAGAATATTTTCAACTTCCTGGAAAACGACATCGGCTACAACTCGTACGTCGGCTCGCTGCGCGGCGCCCGCGGTACGCTGTGGTCCGACGCCGGCAACGCATTGGACGTGGCGAGCCTCGGGGTGGCCCTGATGCGAGCCTCGGGCATCCCAGCCCAATACGTCTCGGGCACTCTGTCCGCCAGCCAGGCTGACGCGCTAATTCTGTCGATGTTCCCGGCGAGCTATCAAACGGTCGGCTACATCCCGGCCGGAACGACGGTTGCCACCGCATCGTCGATCGAGCAATCAGTGCAAGATGACGGCCTGACGCTCGAGCAGGAAACGGAGAGTCACTACTGGTTCGAGTTCAACACCGGTAGCGGCTGGGTGAACGCCGATCCGCTGATGGCCGAGGTGGCTTCGGAGGGGCAGATCGGGCAGACGTTCACCGCTCCCACCGGCACGTTCACGGATGTGCCGGCCGACCTCCGGCAGACTGCCGAGGTGTCGCTCACGGCGGAGATTTACAGCCAGGGTGCGGCGGCGTTCGGATCGAATCCGTATACAGAGACGGTCGTCCTGGATCATACATTCAATGATGTGAATCTGGTGGGCCGGCCAGTGACGATCGGAAACTTCGTTAGCAGCCAGGCCGCAGGCGCTCTCATCGCCGGTGTCGTCACGAATACTTATACTCCCTTCATCGTCCTTGGGGATGAGGCCTTCCCCTCGACTCAAGCTGTGACGATAGCAGGGATACCGTACCAGGAAATCCTCGACAGTTTCCCGCTCGCCAGTCAGATCCTTACCGGGCTTTTCCTGAACGTCACCTTGAATGGGGCAGGGACGACCGCGGCGACTTTCAGCCAGACCCTGGTTGACCGCATCGGATACGCCGGGCGGCAAGGACTGGCGCCCGTCGAGAACGTTGGGTTCAACCCATCCGGTCCACCGATAATCACACCCGCGGACCTGACCACGCTCAGTATCCTTCCTGGGCTCCAAACTTCCGCTGCGGCACAGCTTGCACAGGCCCAAGCGAGCCAAGTTGTCGGGACCGTCTCTTCGGAGACAAATCCCACGTTTACAGATCAAGCGAATGTGTTGATCGTAGTTGCGCCGCCCTTTTAGCTAGTTTCGCAGTACTCTCGGACCGAGAAGCTGCCAACCTTGACAGCGGGTTTTCCGTTACCGCATATTCCGACCGACCCAGGGTGACCGCGTTTTCGAGCGGGATTGTAACTGCGAACAATCAATCGACTGTCACGTACACCTTGAATCTGCTCCGTGATTCTCTTCGGGTTCTCGCGTCACCCGGACAGAGTACGCAGGCAGCATTGAGGTTTGCCACGGCCCGCGGCGTTTTTGACAGCTTCTTGGAAAGTCAATTACTTCCCACATCCGCCGCAAGTCAGAATTTAAGTGCCGTGATGATTTTTCAGCGATCAGTTCAGGCGGGCATCCCGTTGACGGCCATCAGCGCAAATAATCTAACGCTTCTGCAATCTTTGAACTTACCTGCCGAGGCGATCGCGAGAATCACGAAGAATGTGCAAAATGGTGAAACGGTAATCGTTCCAACCAGCGGGCTTACAGCAAATGGTACGGAAACTACTGCCTGGTTCAATTACAACCCAGCGACAGGGGAAATGGTCGCAGAGGGGCAGTCCGGTGAATTTTTGGGTGAAACCTTTGAAGAGTATCTTCCCGTTATCAGTATCGCATTAATATCCGCAAGTTTTCTTTACATTACTCCTCCCGAATACTATCAGCTACTCAAGGACCTCCTAAAAAGTCTAGGTACGTCCATACATAATGCCGCAACTAGCCCGGCGGGGGTAGCTACGAAAGGCGCTGTGAGCCTTGCTTTAATTACCATAGCCGGTAAAACGACCGGTTATCCTCCTTTTGCTGTCGCGTTTTTAGTTATCGGCGCGATCTTGGGTGGTCTCGTAGCAGCCGGCGATCCCCCACTGCAACCTGAGTTGATGAGTCTGGATTTGCCGTTTCCGACTCAACCTACTGACACCTTCAATGCGGAAACTAATATTCAGTCAAATGCGGCATCCGGCCAGGTCGGCGGTGCCGTTCAAGCGTTAAACGCCGGGGCATCGGGCAACATGACGGCTTCGTGGTCCAGTATGGCGAACAGCAGTTTTCAGGCGATCTCCCTTGAAGCAGCTAGCGCCACGGTCCGCAATTCCCACGGAACCGTGATCGGCTCGGGTAATGTCGCATTCACGTCCGCCAACGCCATTCCGCTGGCCATCAATGGGTCGGATTCCTTCAGCGTCAATGGTACGGGAAGCCTTTCCTTCTATGGCTCAGCGGAGTCTTCACTCGGCGTCAGCGCCGACTGGGACAGCTATTCGGCGACCCTCACCGGCGATGCCTCGATTATTTTGACGACCGATGGCCTGACGTTGAACGGCCAGACGCTGCCCGCCGGGACCTACACCGTCACGACCACCGCAGCAAACCTGGGCGGCAGCGGCACGACCACCTCGCCGAACTTCAGCGGTTCCGTCGCCATCACGGCCACCAGCGGCACCGTCAACCTCGGCCCTGGAACGGGAACCGTCACTGTCGGCGGCGATCCGGTCGATCCCACCAGCGGCATCACGCTGGACGGCTACACGGGGAGCGTCACCGTCGCGGCCGGCGGCGGCAACAATCTCGATGCAGTCACGCTCAATGGCAACACAGCCAATGTGCTGACCGTGTCGGCCACTCCCGTCGCGCTCACGACCGACCAGAACACACCGAAGACACTCCAGGTCAACGTCAACACAAGCTTCGCGGACAACTACAACCTCACCGCCACAGCCCCGCCTGGCTGGACCGTGACCATTAATAGCGCCGGTGTGGTGACGGCCATTCCCGCACCCGGACTGCAGGGCGGCGCGTATCCGATCCAGGTTATCGCTCAATCAAGCACCAATGCGAACCTGGTGGCGCAGACCACACTCGAGATGACGATCAAGCCGGCGACAGCGGGCGAGACGCTAAGCGTTGTCACCGACCCTATTTTCACCGTACCTTTCGACGGCGCCGAACTGCCGACGGCCTTCAAGGTAGAGATCGACAACAGCGGACCCGCACCGGTGACCGAAAACCTGACGTTTTCCAATGTGCCGAGCGGCTTCACGCTGGTCTCGCAGCGCCTCCAGCGTCACCATTCCCGCCGGCCAGACCGGCTTTGTCGGTGTCTACCTCATGCCGAGCGGCAGCCAGATACCCGCCATCGGCAACTATTCCTTCACCGTCACCGCCACCAATGCGACGAACTCAAAGGACGTGCTGCAAGACACTGAGGACTTTTCGATGCCGGCGATCTACGCGGTCAGCGTGGCCGGTAGTCCGGCAGAAGTCAGCACCACGCCCGGCACGCCAGTCACCGACACGCTTCCGCTGACCAACGACGGCAACGTCGCCGCCAGCGCTGCCGTGTCGCTTGCCACCGCGAGCGGTGTTACCGTGGCCACAAACGAGGCGCCGGTGAACATTCCCATCGGCGGATCGGTCACGCAGACGCTGACCCTTACTCCTGCCGCCGACATCCCCGATAACACGTCGCTCGCGACGACGGTCAACGTCGGTCCGCCCGTCACGCAGGACGTGGTTTCGGTGCTGTCGGTGACACCGAATCCAGGGACCCTGGTTAGCAGCGGGGGTACGGTTGACGTTTCCGCTGACATTTATGCCGGCCTGCTCGATGCACGGCAAGCGCAGGTGCAATACACGGTCACGGACAGCGACGGTCACACGGTCTTCACATCGACGCCGGTGCCGATCAGTCTCGGGAGCTTGCCGCTCACGACCACGCTCGACCTGGGCTCGTTCGACACCACTTCCCTGAGCGCGGGAACGTACACGATCACCGTTCGCGCCGAGGAGACCAGCGGCCAGATCATCACGGGCGCCACTGGTACGGCCGCGCTGGCGGTCGGCGAACCGGTGACCGGCACGCTGACGATCAACTCGGACACAGTTACCGCGGGCGAGGTGACGGCCTTCGGCACGCTCACCGTGACTAACCAGACGCAGACGAGCCAGAATGTCACCGCTGAGGTCGATGTCCCGACCACCGGTGCGACGCTCGACACCGGCTCATTCGACGTTGCTCCCAATCAGATCATCACCGGCGCCAGTTCCGAGCAGTTGATCTGGGACCTCAATCTGGACGCGGGAGTAAGTCAGCAAATCACCTGGTCCTCGACGATTGCCAGCCTCCAGGCGGGCCAGGTCCAGCAGGTCGCACTCGGTGGGACTTTGAGCTTTGCCAACAACGGAAGCAGCGTCGAGACAGCCCTTCCGGCGCTGGCCGTCGCGGCATTGCCCACCGAGCAGAGCACGACCATTGACCTGCAAGTCGTCTCGGCGCAGGTCCTGGCACTCTCGCAGGCGGCCAGCGCCGCGAGCGAAATTACGAGCAACAACAACGACGTCCAACTGGGCCAAACGCTCACCCAACTGCAATCTTTCATTAATCAGCTACAGACCGCGCCGACCGACGCCACAGTTCTCAGCGATGTGCAGCTCGAATTGAACAACACGAGCACCCTGCTCCGCGTCAGTCAGGACCCGAACTTGACGCCACTGGTGACCCCGTTACAGACGCTCCAGAACGATGCCAACAGCGGGAATGTCAGCGGCTTGCTCGCCGATCTGCCGGCGTTCTTCAACAATCTCACCAGCATCCTGACAGTCGAGGCGACCGAGCAGTTCACCATCAGCATGACGCCCACCTCGGTCGATCTGGGGACGGGCCAGAGCCAGGTCTTCCCGGTGCAGCTTACCAACGTCGGCCCCGACCCGGTGACCGTGATGCTGACCGCCGCGAATGTGCCGACCGGCGTCACGGCCACGTTCGCCCAGACGCAGGTGACCCTGGCCGTGGGTGCGACGCAAACGGTGAATCTCACGCTCACCCAGACGCAGGAGGTCAATGTGGTGTTCGTGCTGGCGGTGACGGCGGCGGCCTCGGTGGCGCAGCAGACGGTCACGGCGGTCGTGACGATCCACCCGGCCGTCGCCGACGTCGTCAGCGTGACGGCCAACCCGCAGCAGGTCAACGCCGGCGTGCCGGTCGCCGTGACGGCCCAGCTTTTCAATGCGGCTAACGTAGACCGCGATGAAGAGGCTCAGCTCGAGATCCTCAGTTCCTCAGGCACCGTGCTCAGCACCCGGCCGCTGGTGCCGGTGACTCTCGTTCCCGGCGCCGGCGGTTCCACCGTTGACCTCGGCCAGGTGCCGACGACCGGCTTGGCAGACGGGGTTTACAGCGTGGAGGTTCTCGCTGCTGACTCCCGGCGGCGATCCGTTGCCCGGCCAGGCGGCGGCGACGATCTTCAGCGTCGGCCAGGCGATCCCATTTTCGGTCACAGCCAGTCCCAGCATCGTGCCGCCGGGCAGTTCGACCGTCACGACGACCATCACCTTCGACAACCAAAACGCCGATCCCATCGCCCCAACCGCCGCCACGGGGAAGGCCGGAATCGTGTACATGGGAATGGATCCGAGCACGCACTGGATTTATGGCATTCCGGCCGCGGTGACCCTGGGTAGCAACGTGGCACAATTCGCCGCTGGCGGCGTGGCCAATCCGACGATCGGAATCATTGAAGACGGCGATTTCCCCGGCGGTCCTTCGACGCTGGGATTGCTGCAGCATGCGGGCTTTACCAATTTGACCGAGATCAGCCCGGCCAACCTGGCGACGACCGACCTGAGCCAGTTTCAAGAGCTGTGGTTCGGACCGACTGACAACGCAAATGACATCAATTACTACATCGCCGCTGAGAGCGAGATTCAAGACTATCTTCAGGGCGGCGGCGGTTTGGTCGTGGAGGCAGAGCTTTACGCAGCCAACTCCTTTTCTTGGGTCCCCTATGCCTCTCTCATCGGATCAAGCGGCGGCAATCCCAACGCCGTCACCGATGTGCAAGACGTCAGCATCGTCGACCCTAGCAGCCCGATCATGGCCGGTCTATCGAGCGGCAACTGGCAACAAACAGCCGGCGGGCAAGGTCTCAGCGGCTGGAATTCCAGCGTTCATTCCGACTTTAGCACGCCGAGCGCCGCCGGGTTCACCACCCTCGTGACCGACAGCCAGGGCAACGCGGTCGTCATGGCCATGGTGTTTAACCCCAACACGGCGCAAACGCAGATCGAGGACCAGCTCCCCGCAACCGGCTATAACGTAGACCCTTCCTCGATCAGTCCGGGGGCCACGTCGGTGTCCGCGTCGGGAGTGGTGTGGAACGCCAACGTGGTCGGGGGATTTACCGACAGCCAGTTCCAACTGACCGGCACCGTCGCCAACATGACCCCCGGCGAAGTAGAGCAGATCAGCACCGGGATCACGGTCACCGAGACGACCACAACGAGCACGGGGCAACCGCTCGTCGAAACCATCACGCTGCCGCCGGTCACGGTGGCGGCCGAGCACATCATCAGCTTGACTCCGCCAGCGCAGACCGCGAACACCAGCACGACGGCCGACTACACCGTGGCACTGACCAACCCGCTGTCAACCGACGAGACCTACAATCTCAGTGTGAGCGGCTTGAGCGGGTTCACGGTCGGCTTGGCCGCGAGCATGCTGATGCCTGCCGGCCAGACGGTCGATGTGCCGCTAGAGGTGACCGTCCCCGCCGGCGCCGCCGCGGGTACGCAGGTCTTCGAAGTCGATACCACGGATGCCGCCGGCGCCAGCGATTCGGTCGAAGGCCAGCTCACCGTGACGTCCACGGTCGCTCTGCCCGGCGTCAATGTGAGCCTCAGCCCGTCCTCGGCCACCGCCGGGCAAGGAACGTCGGCCAGTTATACCGTCACCGTCACCAACGTCGGCAACGCGACCGACACCTACAATCTGGCTGTCATGGGCCTGCCTGCCGGCATCGCGGCGAGCTTCTCCCCCGCGACGATCACTGCACCCCCCGGCCAGAGCAACTTCCGCGACGTGACCTTGACGCTCACGCCGGCGCCCGGCACCGCCGCCGCGGATTACCCATTCACGGTCACTGCTGTTTCCACCACCAGCTCTGCGGCAACGGCCACGACTCAGGGCACGCTCACGGTCGCGGCCAACGGCGTCAGCGTGTCGCTCGACCCGGGCTCGGCCGCTCCGGGCACAACCTTCCAGATGACCGTGACCAACACCGGTACGGCGTCAGACACCTATACCCTGGCGCTGACCGGGCCGGCCGCAGTCGTTTCGACTCTCGCCGTGTCACAGGTGACGCTGGCGCCGGGTGCGTCGCAAATGGTCTCGATCACCACGTCGGCCGTGAACTTCGCCGATCCGGGCGGCCTGGCCCTGACCGCAATGGCCACATCGCAGACCAATCCCGCCGTCGGAGCGGCCGCCACCGCTACGCTCAGCATCCCGTCGACCGAAGGACTGACGGCCCAGTTCAACCCGAGCGTCCAGGTCGTGCCTGTCCCGGGCTCGTCCTCGTTCATCCTGCTGGTCAACAACACGGGCAACAGCCAGGACTCCTATGCGGCGACCATCATGGGAACGACAGGCCCGGTGACCGCCACCTTGATGGGCCTCGACGGACTGCCGACCCAGACGATCCCGACTTTCATCCTGCCGGGATTTTCGACCGGCGCGATCATGCTCGAGATAAGCCTCTCGAGCGTCGGCCAAGGGACCGTCACCGTGCAGGTAAATTCGCTGACTCAGCCGAACGAGTCGGCGTCGGTAACCGCGACGGTGAAGACGGGGCCCACGCCTACCTGGAGTCGACTGTCTGTGCCCTTCATCACCTACGGCACAGCGAGCGTCACCCTCTCGGGCGAGATCGCCGGCCCAGGCTCAACCATCCCTTCCGGCGATGTCACGATCACGCTCGACGGCGTTACCGCGACCGCCGCGATCGACCCCTCGACCGGCGACTTCTCCGCGAACTTCAACACGGCCGCACTTGGCGTGGCTGCTTCGCCCTACACCATCTCCTACAACTTCGCCGGCGACGCAAACTTCACCGCCTCCAGCAGCACCGCGACGCTGACGGTCACCCAGGCCACGCCGGCCGTCACGTGGGCCACGCCCGCCGGCATCACGTATGGCACGGCCCTGGGGTCAGCGCAGCTCGACGCCACGGCCTCGGTGGCGGGCACGTTCGTCTATTCACCGGCGGTGGGAACGGTACCGAATGGAGGCCAGGGACAGACCTTGTCGGTTCTATTCACCCCGACCGACTCGGCCGACTACACCACGGCTCCTGACTCAGTGACGATCAACGTCACCCCGGCACAGCCGGCCTTCAGCGTCCTGTCCGCGCCCACGATCACCTACGGCACGGCGAGCGTCAACCTCTCGGGCCAGATCGCCGCCCCAGGGTCGCTCATTCCTTCGGGCGATGTCTCGATCACCCTCGATGGCGTCACCGAGACCGCCCCGATCGACACTTCGACCGGCGACTTCTCCGCGAACTTCAACACGGCCGCGCTTGGCGTGGCCGCTTCGCCCTACACCATCTCCTACAGCTTCGCGGGCAACGCAGACTTCGCCGCCGCGGGCAGCACCACGATGCTGACGGTCAACAAGGCCACGCCGGCCGTTACATGGGCCACGCCCGCCGACATCGCGTATGGCACGTCGCTGGGGTCGACGCAGCTCGACGCCACGGCCTCGGTGGGCGGCGCCTTCGCCTATTCACCGGCTGTGGGAACGGTACCGAATGTAGGCCAGGGACAGACCCTGTCGGTGCTATTCACCCCAACCGATTCGGCCGACTACACCACGGCTCCTGACTCAGTGACGATCAACGTCGTCGCGGCGCAGCCGGCCTTCAGCGTGCTCTCCGTGCCGACGATCAGCTACGGCACCCCGAGCGTCACGCTCTCGGGCCAGATCGTCGCCCCAGGGTCGAAGATCCCCTCCGGGAATGTCTCGATCACCCTCGCTGGCGTCACCGCGACCGTCCCGATCGACACCACGACCGGCGACTTCTCCGCGAAATTCAACACGGCCTCGCTTGGCGCTGCTGGTTCGCCCTACACGATTTCCTACAGCGTCGTGGGCAATGCGGATTTCATGTCCGCCAGCAGCTCGGCGACGCTGACGGTCAAGAAGGCGACACCGACGGTCACGTGGGCCACGCCTGGCGGCATCACGTCCGGCACGCCCCTGGGGTCGGCGCAGCTCGACGCCACGGCAGGGGTGGCGGGCACCTTCGTCTACACTCCGGCGGCGGGCACGATCTTGCCCGTAGGCCAGAATCAGCCTTTGTCGGTGCTCTTCAGGCCGGCCGACGCGGCCGATTACACGACCACGGGAGCCACGACGACGATCGCCGTTACGCAAGCGCCAACGTCGCCCGTGACGATCACGGCATTAAAGGTCGAGAAGGTCAAGCTCGGCAGGAAATTCCACAAGCAGAGAGCGCTGGTGCTCTTCGTCCAGTTCAGCGGTGCCTTGGACGCCACCGCGGCTCAGAATCTCGCGGCCTACACCGTCTTCTCGGGCAAGAAAAAGAAGGTTCACAAGGTTTCGCGAATCATCTATAACAAGCTCGTGCCGCTCACCCAGGCGATCTACAACCCCTCGAGCGACAGCGTCATCCTCCTCCCCCGGGGCAAGCACCGCCTGCCCAAGTTCGAGCAGTTGCTGGTCAACGTTTCGCTTCTGACCGACCCGCTGGGACGACCGATCAACAACGGCAAGGATTTCACAGCCACGGTGGCCAATACCGGGCTTGTCATTTCGCCCACCGCGAGCGCCGCCGCCATCGAAGCTCCAACCGCCGCAGCGATCGACAGCTTGTTCGAGCATGGACTGATGCCCGCCGTCAAAGATTACAGCGATGGGCAATGAGGGCCGGGATCACAACCCCCCGCCGAACCCTCAGCCAATTCTCGCCGGCAGGCTCGCGAGCAACTTCTCCAGCGCCGATGGTTCGATCGGTTTGACCAGGTGTGCGTCAAACCCGGCCGCATCTGACATGCGGCGGTCTTCCTCCTGGCCCCAGCCGGTCAGCGCCACCAGTACGACGCCTTTGTCCCAGGGTTGCTCCCGGATCCGCCTGGCGGTCTCGTGACCGTTCAATCGCGGCATCCCGATGTCGAGGAGGATCAGGTCTGGCCGGAAGACTGCCGCCACCTCGAGCGCCTCGAACCCGTCGTGCGCTGTCTTCGTCTCATTCCCCATGAGCTTGAGCATCATTGCCAGGCTCATGGCGGCGTCCCGATTGTCGTCCACGACCAGGACTCGCCGTCGGCTCGATGGGTCGGTGGCGTGTTCATCAGCGATCTTCGACTGAGCTACGTACGGCACGACGGGCAGCCGGACTGCGAAGTCGCTTCCCATGCCGTGACCGTCGCTCCTGGCTTCGACGCTGCCGCCGTGCATCTCGACCAGCCGCTTCACGATCGACAGGCCAATACCGAGCCCGCCTTGTGACCGCTCCAGGTTGCGGTCGACTTGGGTGAACATATCGAACACCTTTGGCAGCATGTGCACAGGGATGCCGATTCCGTTATCTCGCACGGACACGTGCACCTCTCCCCCCCGCCGCTGCACCGAAAGTCCAATCCGGCCGCCGCGCTCTGTGTATTTCGCGGCATTGTTCAGGAGGTTGGAAAATACCTGGGCCAGTCGTATCACATCAGCATCGACATAGACTCGACCGGCTGGCACGTCAATCATCAACTCGTGGCCTGCTTCCTCGATGGTCGGGCGGCTCGTCTCGATGGCATGATGAACGACTTTCGCCAGCTCGACCCGTTCTTTTTTAAGTTCAATCTTGCCACGGCTGATCCGGCTCAAGTCCAGCAAGTCGTCAATCAGGCGCACCATCAACGATAGTTGCCGCTCCATCATCTCACGGGCATCGTCTGCCATCTCGCCACCGGCGCCGCCAAGCCGCAGGACGTGCAGACCGTTGCGGATCGGCGCCAGCGGGTTGCGGAGTTCATGGGCCAGTGTCGCCAGGAATTCATCCTTGCGGCGATCTGACTCGCGCAACTGCCCGATAAGTCGCAGCCGTTCATAGGCAGCCGTGACGTACCGGCAGATCGTTTGCAAGAAGTCCAGCTCCTCGGCGTCGAACTCATCCCGACTGCGGCTGGCGAACGACAATGTGCCAAGCAATTCGTCGCCCGTCATCAGCGGATTGCAGGCATACGCTCTGATACCGAACGATTTCGCCAACTGCGCCTTCGGGTCATCAGACCGCTGGATGAACGTGACGGTGACTGGCATGCGGAGCATGGCCTCCGTGCCGCAAATGGACTGCCCGAACTCCAGGTTCTTGATGGTGCCCGCGGCCTCGTCCGAGACGCCGGTGCAAGATGCCAGCTTGAGTCCCGTGCCGCTGTCATTGACCATGAAGTTGAAGTAGGTGTCCAGCCCCAGGTGTGGCCCGATCTTGGCGAAAAGGTTTCGCAACATCGTCTCAGGATCATCGGTGGTCAGCAGCACGGCCGCCGATTCCCACAAGAGACGCATCCGTTCTTCACTCTTCCGCGCGGCTGCGCCGGCCTGCTGTCGCAGCCGTGCCATCTGGAGGTGCCCACCGACACGGGCCAGAAGCTCTCGGCGCTGAATGGCTTCACGAGGTAGTCGTCTGCCCCGGCCTCCATCCCGTCGACCCGGCTTTCCTCGCCGGCACGGGCCGTGAGCATGACGAAGGGCAATCCGCTCGTGCTCGGGTCGGATCGCAGGGCTTTGAGCAGCCCGAACCCGTCAAGCCGGGGCATCGTGACATCCGCCAGGATCAGGTCGGGCATCGACCGCTTGACGGCATCGAGCGCCGCCTGACCATCACATACCGCCTCGATGTGATAGTGTTGAGAGAGAACGCGCTCGAGGTGTTGCCGCATGTCGGCGTTGTCGTCGGCGATCACGATACGGAACGCGTTGCCGCCCGGCTGATGACCCGGCCTCCGTTCCTGTTCGACCTCGCCGATCAGAGTCGCCTCTTCAAGGAGAGCGGGACCAGCATCGGGCAACCAGCGCAACGCCTCTTCGACGTGATGGCCGGTGCGCAGCGCCGTCGAAATCAAGGCCGGAGCCGGAGCGAGTAGCTTACCCTGAAGGTGGGCGGTACCCAGCGGAACCGTCACGACAAATGAAGTCCCCTTGCCGATCTCGCTCGTGGCGCTGATCTGGCCGCCGTGGAGGCGCAGCAGTTCTCGGACGAGAGCCAGTCCGATGCCGGAGCCTTCAAGCGATCGTCCCGTGACTCCCTCGACTCGATGAAACCGCTCGAACAGCCTGGGCATCTGGTCGCCCGGAATGCCGACACCGGTATCCCGCACAACCAGCTCGGCGTGCCGGTCCGACTGCCGCAGCGTGATCTCGATACGGCCCTTCAAAGTGAACTTGAAGGCGTTCGAGATCAAATTGAAAACGATCTTTTCCCACATCTCGGCGTCCACATACACCGGCTCCGACAGCACGGAGCAGTCCACGACGAGCTCGAGGCCCGCCTTCTCGCAGGCCGAGCGGAAATTACTTGCCAGATCGCTGGTAAGCGCTGCCAGATCGACCGGTTGAAAACTGACCTGAACCCGCCCCGCTTCGATGCGGGAGAAATCGAGCAGAGTGTTGACGAGTTTGTGGAGACGCAGCCCGTTGCGGCGGACAATTTCCAGCCGCTCTCGCTGCTGGGGCGGCAAGTCGCTTTCCGTCTCGGCAAGGGCATCCTCAAGGGGGCCGAGCATGAGTGTCAGCGGGGTGCGGAATTCGTGGCTGACGTTCGAGAAGAAGGTCGTCTTGGCTCGGTCAAGTTCGGCCAGCGACTCGGCACGCCGCTTCTCCTCTGCGTGGGCCCGTGCATTCGCGACGGCCGTGCCGACCTGTGTGGTCACGAGGTCCAGAAAGCCGCGGTAGGCGTCGTCCAGCCGCAGTTGACTGCTGACCCCGGAGACGAGGAACCCGACGGGCTCGTGCGGCTTGCTGGAACCGATGGGCAGCACGACCGCGGTGTTCGGTGGGTCGGGCCAGCGGCCGGACGGCACGGACGAGAAGCGCGCCCCGAGATCGGTTACGACCTGCAGATCCATGCTCCGTTTTGTTTCCACCCATGGCCACGCATCGCTCTTTGACTCGAGGTCAACACGCTCTGGGCTGATGTCCTGGCCCGGTGCGACTCCTGCGGTCGCCGCCAGGCGTGCGTGCCTGCCGTCGGCTTCGGTCAGGTAGAGCAGCGCGAACGGGATGTCCTTGGCGTAAGCCTCCAATGTCCTTGCGGCCGCGATGCACGCCGCCTCCGGGCTCTTTGCCTCGCCCGGATGACTACCCAGATCACGCAGTGCCGTCATGCGGCGCTCGCTGAGCACTTTCGCCGTGATTTCATGAACAGTCGCCAGGACGCCGCCGATGCCGCTCGGTACGCTCTCGTCCGGGACCGGGCTGTACGCGATCAGCCAGTGCGTCTCTTCGTTGAACCCGTAGCGGTTGATGACGAGAAGAATGTCCTCATCCCAGGTTGCTGGACCACCATTGAACGGCGTGTCGATCAGTGGTTTGAGCACGTGCCAGATTTCCTTCCAGCACTCGCTCACCGGACGGCCCAAACCCCATGGATGCTTGTTGCCGAGAACCGGGCAGTAGGGGTCGTTGTAAATGCAGACGTACTGCGGCCCCCACCACAGCAACATGGGCAAGCGATTCGACAGCATCAGTCGAATAACCGTCCGCAGCGCAGGTGACCACGACTCCGCTGGTCCAATCGGCGTCTTTGACCAGTCGAATGCACGAATGCGCTCACCCATCTCGCCGCCTCCCCTGAGAAAGCGAAGGGAGTGCGCATCGGCGTTTGGCATTCTTTTCGTGTCGCTCATCGGCGTCCCACAGCCGGATTCTCCCCAAGACGCGCTGATCAAAGCCTTGATGCTATTGTTTTCCCAGCGATTTCACCGTTCGGCCCGTTCTCAACGACCGACCGCGCCACGGACTTGCAATTCCGCAAGCAAATCGCGCGCCAAGCGCTCGCTGCACTGAGCGTACGGCCGCGTTTTTGCTGCGAGATGACGGCGAGACTCGGGAGCGGATCGGATCCTGGTGACGCGATCATTTCGCTTTGGGTTGATCCGCGGCCGCTGGGAGTGGGTCGAACCTGATCATGGCCTTCGCTTCCTTGTAAGCCAGCCACACGATCAGGTCGTTCTCGGTTTCATCGCCGGCCAGAGGGTTCCGCTCGTCGGCCGGCAGGGGCTTCATCTTCGCCGCGGCCGCAATCGCGAGCTTGCGAGCTTCATACTTCTTGCCGAGTAGGAACAGGCTCATCGCGCGGAAGAAGGATGACGCGCCCGTCACGCCGGGGGCGTCGAGCGGACTGTTCTTGACGGATTCCACCGCGGCGAGCAGGGCCTTCTCGGCGGCAGCGTGGTTGCCGCCACGGCACTCCGACATGCCGAGGGCCAGCAGGTTCCACCACTCCACGCCGTTACCCAGCTTCACCGCCGAGCGACCGAGCGCCAGCGCCGCTTCGATCTCTGCCTTGTCGGTGGAGGGAAGGATGCTGCACGCCATGGCCGCGCGTTCCGCCGTGATCGATTCGGCGGTGCCCTTGGCTGACGCCAGGATTCGCTGCCGGGTGGCGGCAAGTTCCTTCTCCTGCCCGAACCACGCCTGGAGAGCGGCGACCTTCAAGGAGAGCATTGTGTCCTTCGGATCGGCGGCGGACGCCTTCGCCAGAAATAGGACCGCCTCACGCGTGCGGCCGGCCGACTGGTACGCCGAGAGGAGGTCCGCGGCGAGCGCGGAGTTCTCCGGCTCCTGCGCCAGCTTCTCGGCGAACAATATGCACGCTCGCGCGCGTGCCGCGTCCGCGGCCTGGGCATTGCCTCGTTCCGCAAAATGTCGGGCCAGCTCGGCCTGGAACCGCGCGTCGCCCGCTGCGCGCTCGGCCAGCTTTTCGAGCACGCCTGCCAGCGGGGCGGCCTCCCCAATGACCTTCGCTTTGCCGGCGCGGTCCTTGGCCAGAGCGAGCGCCTCAGCGAAGGAGGCGACGGCGACATCGGTTTGACCTTGTTGGGCACAAGCCTCTGCCAGCGCGACGTTCAGGTCCAGGAGTTCGCTGTCTTTCAGATCCCATCGAATACGCGTGGCTTGCAACGTGGCCGCGTCGTTGGTGAAGGACAATCGGAAGCGGCCGAGTAAGCGTTTCTCCATGTGAAACAGGTGGTCGAGCCGGACCGTAAACCGAGTGGCCTTGCCGTTACCGATTTCCTCGGCCGTCTCGAAGACCGCTGCGTGATCTTTGTTGGCTTGGGGGGCGATAGCCCAACCCCCGAAAGGCTCGCTGACGCCGTCCACTGCTTTACCGACGTTGTAACCCGCTTGGTTAAAATCCGCCGACGCGTTTCGTATGGCCAAGGGCCTCGGCTGCTCGGGGCTGTTTGCAGGGGCCGCAGCCAGTGATAGTTCGTTAAGCACGAAGCCTCCATCGGGCGCCCACCCCGGTCCGCCGCCTGGCAGGCGGGGATCGGCCAGCGCATCCAGGCGCAGGCCCTTGATCCCCTTCAACTCGGTCTGGAACACGAGCGAGTAGGTGTCGTTATTGGCGGGTTGGTGAACGAAGACGGAACCATCTTCCTGCAATTCCAGCTTGGAGCCGTTATCGGTTTTCATCTCGACCGGGGTCAGCACGGTCCACTGCGGCTCCACGCGGAGCCGTGTGAGGATCTCCCGCGCCTTCTTCAACGCGGCTTGTGCCTGCGCGGGCTGCTTCTCCGCCAAACGCTGCTTGCCCCGCTCCGCGAGTTTCCGAGCCAGTGCCAACTGCAATTGCGGATCTTCGGGCTGCCGTTCGATCAGGGCGGAGAGGACCTCGTCGAAACGCGCAGCGGCCTCGACGATCGGCTTCCTCGCCTCGTAGGCGTGGGCGCGCTCGAGTGCTCTGCTAAAGTATCGCGACGCGAGATCGTCGCGATCGTTCACCGCGTACGCGGCGGCCAGTCTTGCCCAGGGGTCGACAACGTTCACGAGGGCGAAGCGTTTCCTTTCCCTTTCAAAAGCGGCCGCGTCTTCACTGACCGAGAGCCGGAACCGGCCCAGCGCATGATGCGAGTGCTTGCTCTGAAACGCCAGCCGTATGGTGAGATGGGTCTCGCTGGCCGCGGTGATCGGCCGGCTGGGGATGAACACCGCGCGGTGGCGCTCGGCGACCTCAGGAAAGATCGCCCAGCCGGTCGATTTGTCCGCGTCAATGGCCAAGTCAATTCGAAAGTTCCCCGAGGAATTCTCCTGGCTGAAATCGGCGGATGCTTGCCTCCAGGTGACCACGTTTTCCCCTGCCAGGACCCGGAAATCGGTGAGCATGAAGTTCCCGTTCCCATACCGCCCAGAGCCGGCTCCTGGCATGCTTGAGTCGGGGATAGCTTCGAGTCGGATTGCCCCGATCGGTCCCTGAAACTCCGCCTTGACGACGTATACGTCCTTGGCCGGGTTGACGCCGCTCGCCAGAACAGAACCATCCGGCTGGAGCGTCAGGGCGGCCCCGCCTTCCGATTTCAGCGCAGTCGGTTTCAGAACGGTCCAGGCGGCGGTGTTCAGCAACAGGACGTCGCTCAGTTCCGCGACCACCGCGGAACTCTCAGGCTCCTTGGCAAGGCTTTCTTCAAGCGCCGCGCGGGCTCTGGTGCGCGAAGCGTCCGCCCTTGGCGCATCGCCGTGTTCGGCGAAATGTCGGGCCAGCTCGGCCTGGAACCGTCCATCGCCCGCCGCACCGTCCGCAAGTTTGGCCAGTACACCTTCGAGCGGCACGGCCTCCTCAATGATCCTGGCTCTGCCGGCGCGGTCGGCAGCCAGAGAAATAGCCTCGGCGAAGGAAGCAGCAGCCTCGCTGCTACCACCTAGCTGGGCATGGGCCTTTCCAAGGGCGACGCAGAGGTCCGCCACCTCGCTGTCTTTCAGATCCGGCCGAATTCGCGCCGCTTGCAACGTTGTCGCATTCGCATCGTTGGTAAACGACAAGCGGAAGCGGCCAAGCAAGTGTTTCTCGTAGTGAAACTTGTGGTTAAGCCGGACCGTGAGTCGAAGGGTCTGGCCGTCGCCAAGTTCCTCGGCTACTTGAAAGACTGCCATGTGATCTTTGGCAAATGCCGGCGCGATGGCCCAACCCAACCCTTTGCCATCCACTGTTCCACGCACGTTGAAACCTTCTTGGCTAAAATCCGCCCACGCGTTTCGTAAGACGATGGGCCTTGGCTGGTCGTGGCTCTTGGCGGAGGCCGCGTGCAGCGACAGTTCGCTGAGCACGAAGTTCCCATCGTTCCAGCACCCCGGTCCGCCGTTTGGCAGGCGGGAATCGGCCAGGGCTTCCAGACGCAGGCCCTTGATGCCCTTCAGTTCGGTCCGGAAGACGAGCGTGTAGGTGTCTCGCTTCGCGGGCTGGTGAACGAAAACGGAGCCATCTTCCTGCAATTCCAGCTTGGACCCGTTTTCGGTCTTCATCTCGACCGGGGTGGGCACCTTCCAAGGCATTTCCGCGCAGCCGCGTGAAAATCTTGCGGGATTCGTCCAACTCAGTCAGTGCTTTCGCCGCTTGCTTCTCGGCCAGACGCTGCTTGCCCCGCTCCGCAAGACGTCGTGCCCAAGCCAACTGCAATTGCGAAACCTCAGGCTGTTGTTTGATCAAGGCGGAAAGCACGTCGTCAAAACGCGATGCGAATTCGACGATCGGCGTCCTTGCCTCATAACCGTCGGCCTGCTGGAGTGCCCGGCCAAAGTACTGCGACGCCTCGTCATTGCGACCGTTCATCGCGTAAGCGACCGCCAGACGCGTCGCGACGTCGTTAATTTTCATGGCCTCCTCGCGGTTTTCATCCAGGTCCACATCAGGGAGCCGAGCGGCGACTGAAACGCGAAAGCGGGCCGGAGCGTCGTTGTCCGGCTGGGATGGCAACCGCAGGATCAACGGCTGGTTTTCTCCGGTCGGCGCGGGAAGCGCTTCCGCCGGCAACGCCCGAGGAACGATCTCTGCCGAAGGGGCCGGAGCTTGTTCGACGACCTGCTCGAAGACCAGTCTTCGTGAGTGATCCAGCACTCGGACCCGAAAATGGCTCATGCGTTTGTAGAGCCCCCAGTCGGGTCGATTCCAGACAACCATCCGATCGATCGACTGTTCGCTCCCGAGGTCCACTTCCCACCAGGGCGCACTCTCGAATCCCGAATGGGCAATGTGGGGTTGGTCACCGGCCGTATTTCCATCCACGGCGAGTTCGGCCACCTGCTCATTGCCAAGGTCGCTGGACAGCCGAGCCTTCTTGCGCAGCGAGATGTTCTGATCGCCTTGAAAAACCTGCAACTCGGCCAGGTTGATCGCTTTTTTGTCGAGATCGCTCGCGAGCCGTGGAAACTGACTGCTGTCCCCGGGCAGGTCGAGTCGCACGAACTGGCCCCGTATGGCCCCGGATCCGGAAGCAGCCGTGCTCGCCGCGACGACCTGGTACTCGTTGAAAAGCGGGGCGCCGGTGGTGGGGGCGAATGCACGGCTGCTGGTCTCGATGCGCAGGGCCTGAACCGGCCTGGGACCGGGCTGCCAGCGAACCGTCTCTGGTTTCCTATCAACAAGAATCGATCCATCCTCGTCTAATGTCAGCTTCGATCCACGTTGGGTTTTCGATTCCGCCGGTTTGAGCACCGCCCACCCCGGCTGCGCTCGTTCCTCGCGTTCTTCCTCCCGGCTCAAGTCAACAAGGCGGTCAGCCACCGAAACGCGGAAGCGGGATGGCGCGTCCTCGTGCGGGTTCAATGGCAAACGCACGATCAACGGCTGATTTCCCCCGGTGAGCGCGGCGTTCGCTTCCGCTAGAAGCTTCGGGGGGACGATCTCTCTCGAAGGGCTCGGCGCCCTTTCGATGACCCGTTCGAAGACAACTTTTCGCGAGCGATCCAGCACCCGGATACGAAAATGATTCATGCGTGAGTACAAGATGGCATCGGATCGATTCCAGACAACCATCCGTTCGATCGCCTCTTCGCTGCCAAGATCGACTTCCCACCACGGATCGTTTTCCGCGGTATGAGCGTAGGGATTGCCATCATCATCACCGACCGTATTGCCATCCACGGCGCCTCCCGGCCGGAATCGACTCTCGCTCCCACTCCAGATGGACGACTGCCGAGCCTTTTTCCCCAGGGCGATATTCTGACCGCCTTGAAACACCTGCAACTCGGCCAGGTTGATCACTTTCTTATCGGGCTCCGCCGGGTGCCTGGGAAACCGACTGCTGTCCCCGGGCAGGTCGAGTCGCACGAACCGGCCCCGTATGGCACCGGATCCGGAAGCCGCCATGCTCGCCGCGACGATCTGGTACTCGTTGAATAGCGGGGCGCCGTTGGTGGGTGTGACCGCACGGGTGCTGGTCTCGATGCGCAGCGCCTGAACCGGCGTGGGACCGGGTTGCCAGCGGACGACCTCTGGTGGCGTCTCCGCAACAAGAATCGATCCATCATCCTGCAACGTCAGCGACGTCCCATTTTCGGTCTTCGTTTCGGCTGGTCTGAGAACGACCCAATCCGGCTTCGTGGGCCTGAGCTTGTCCAGGAGAAGTTGAGCCAGCTCCGTAGCGACCGGGTCATTCCCAGGGTCCGCTTGCAGTGACTCCTCGAAAAGTGCTCGCGACCTTTCGAACTGACCGTTCGCCAAGGGAACCGGGCCGCCGGCCGCAAGTCGACTTGCGAACTCGGCGAGCAGCCGCGGCCCGTCCGGATTCCCGCTCGCGGCCCGCGACCAGTCGGCTGCCGCGGCCTCCCAGTTCTTGAGCGCCTCATAGGCGCGAGCCCGCTTCGAGAGCAATAGGGCGTCGTTCGTCTTCGCCGTGCGGCCCCGGCTGTAGATTTCCACCGCGCGGGCCCAGGCGCTGTCCGCGGCGAAAAGGTCGCCGACGCCGCCCGCTGCTTGAGGTCGTCGCGCGACCAGATCGTCGATCGCCTGCTGATCGCCAGCGAGCCGGTAAGCCGCGGCCAGTTTTGTCCAGGGATCGGTGAGGTTCGTCGCTCGCAGTTGCGTGCTTGCTTCACTGGCGATGACCTTTGGATCATCCGAAGAGACCGAAAAACGAAACCGCCCGAGGAGCGCGGGGGTCGAGTCAGAGTGGCGAAAATCCAGCACAATCCGGAGTCGATCGGCGCCGACTCTATCCTGGTAGGGATCGATCGCGAAAATGGCGCTGTGCGACTTACCCGTTGCGGGGGATACGCTCCAGCCCGCATCCTGGTCCTTTTTCGATACGGACGTTTCGGCACGGCGTTCCTCGAACGTGGCAAACACGGCTCGCAGCGGGACCTCCTTTGTTGCTGCCGGACCTCTTTCGTCCGGTCTGAACACCGCGAGATGACTGAGGATAAAATTCCCGGACCAATGCGTCCCCGGCCCACTGTTCGGAAGCCGGTCATCGCGGAGCGCCTCGAGGCGAATGGCTCGAATCTTCCTGGGAATGCCCTCGAATTCCAGCGTGTAGGTCTCTTTGGTCAGGAGCTTCCCACTTACCGAGGCGGAGCCGTCCTCCTGCAATGCCAGAGTCGCTCCCAGCGCTGATTTCATCTCGGTCGGTTTCATCACGGTCCATCGCTTGGAGGAAAGGAGCGTCTCGGAAAGTGCCAGCGCCTGGTTGGATAGCAGAGTTTCATCGGTTGTCGCGTCAACCACGGCCCGAGCGTAATCGTCGACGGCCTTTTGCCACTGCTCCAGAGCGACGTGGGCGTTGCCGCGGCGGCCGTACAGCCGCTCGAGATCGGCCGCTGTGGCCTCGGCTTTCAGCGGCGAAAGGGCATCGATGGCGGCGGTGTAGTCGGCCAACTGGGCCCTGGCATCCGACCACTGGCCCGCAAGTTCGGCGCGCAGTTCGAGAAGTCCGGCGTTTCGCGGCTGTTCGGCGAGCCGTTCATTGACGGCCGCCCGAAGGGAATGCAACTCCTCCTCTTCATACGCAATGCCGACTCCCACCTGTAGAGCGGCGGTGGGTAGCCCATCCTGGCTACGGCGTTTCGCGCCTCCCTGCAATAGCTTGGCCGCCACGGCAGGCCGATTCTGATGCGCGAGGGCCGTCGCCAGACGAAGCAGTCCGGGCGTACGGAGCCAGGCGTCGGGCGGGGACGACGGGTCGGCGGCCGCCAGCCGATCAAAGGCACGAACGGCCAGAGCCCATTCATGACGCGAGGCGTGCCAGTTGGCCTGCGTGGCGGCGAGCGCGGCCTGCACGCGCCGATCCTTCGCGTCGAGCTTCGCCAGCGCTTCGTGCAGCCTCAGGTTTTCGGACAGCATCCGGATGCGGCTCGGGAAGTCGGCGTTCGAATTCAGCAGAAGTCGCAGTTTCAGGGCGGCGCGGCCTGGATCGTTCCACACGATCGGCGCGGCGGACCAGAAGGCAGGCGTGCTGTGCTCCCCTCCCGTCAACAATCGCTCGCCGTCGGGCGAAAACGCGAGTGTTGTCACATTACCCAGCTCGATGCCGCCCTGACCCAATTGCATCAGTTCGCGCCGCGTCGCAACATTCCACAGGCGGACCGTTTGATCGCTGCCGCCCGACGCCAGCGTGCGACCGTCCGGCGAAAACGCCACGGCTTGGACGGCGTTGGAATGTCCCTTGAGCGCTTGCAGAAGTTTTCCGGAGGCGACGTCCCACAACTGGACGTTCCCCCCACGGCTGGCCAGGGCTAGAATCTTGCCGTCCGGCGAAAACGCCACATCATCGACCATGCCCCGCCCAGCTCGGCCGAATGACAAGCGCTGATCTGGATCCAGCAGCGTCAGCGTGCTCTTCCAGGTCCGGGCTGACCAGATGATCGCCGTTCCGTCTCGGCTGCCGCTGGCTAGCAGCTTTCCATCGTTGGAGAAGTCGAGAGAAACGCAGAAGCCGGTGTGTCCATTAAGGCGGCGGATCAGGCGGCGCGTGGCGACCTCCCAGACCTTCAGCGGAGTGGGAGAACTATCCGCCGATAGAAGCCACTTTGAGCCGAAACCGGCGACCAGATATTTCCCGTCGGGCGAAAATGCCAGCGCGCCGACCGGCCCGTTTTCTTCGGCAACCTTGAAGCCGGGCAGGTCGGTCGCTCCCGGCAACCGAGCTATTTCCGTTCCGGTATGGATGTCCCACAGAGAGACATACGATAGATTCGCTTGTCCACCATGTCCCGTGGCCAGCAGGTTGCTGTCGGTGGGCGAGAATGCCACGCTGAAGACCCGGCTCGTGTCGCCGGCCGACAGGTCCCGCACGAGTCGCCCCGTGGCGGCGTCCCACAGACGAACGCGGTTGCCGTCGGCGGCGGCAATCAACTGGCCATCAGCCGAAAAGCGCGCCACCCAGCAATCACCACGGGAATGTTCCAATGACCGGATGGCCGCGCCGGCATTTTCCAGGTCCCAGACTCTGGCCGTTTTGTCCGCGCTACCACTTGCAAGTCGTTTGCCATCGCTCGAAAAGTTGACACTTGTGATCGTGCCTTGATGACCCTTGAGCGTCCAGAGCGCTGTGCTCTTCGAAGTGAGCTTCTGAGCGTCGGCCCAGATCTTGATTGTCCCTTCCACATCGGCCGTGGCCAGCTTCGTGCCGTCGCCTGAGAAGGCAATCGCCGAGATAGGCGACGCGTGCGCGGACCCAAATCTCGCAATCGAGCGGCCTGTGGCCGTGTCGCAAACGAATAACGATCCGTTGAGTTGACAGCCTACAGCAATCCGCTCGCCATCGGGGCTGAGCGCGGAGGCATTCAATGCTTCACCTTCCTCTTTGAGGTCCTTTGCAAGCGAAGTCACTGTGCGCGTGGTAGGGTCCAGGCGAAGGATCAAGAATCCTGGGTTAACCCCGGGCGCGTAGCCGACCGCGGCCAGCGTTAGACCATCGGCGGACAAGGCAAGACTTGCTACTTGTGTGAGCCCCTGATTGACGACGGATGCGATCACCTCGCCGCTTGAGGCATCGCACCAGCGAATCTTGTCGTCAACAATGACCAGCTTCTTTTCATCCCGCGAGAAAATCAGGCGGCGATAAAAAACATTGCCGGAAGCGATCTGAAACGTATCTTTGCCCGTGGACGTGTCAAATACGTGAATCTTATCGCCTGAAGCCAGCGCGGCCAGCCGTCCGCTCGGAGATAAGACGCGAAGTCCAGCAGTGGCGCCGCCGGGCAAGTCGCGGCGATTTGCCGTGTCTTCGTCCTGCGAATCCAGCTCCCATCGCCTTACCTGGCCTTCCTGATCCAGGGTAACCAGTCGACCACCCGAGCTGAAAGCAGCGCCGGCAACGGAGACGCCGTGCCCCGAGAAAATCGCCGCGTTATGTTCGAGTAAATGCTGGTAGTAGTTCCACTCGAAGCCGCGCAGATCGGGCTTGGCGACGGTCGAGATGCTGGTGGGGATGTGTTTCGACAAGAGATCGCGGAGTTGATTCGCCGTGCTCCGATCATCGCGCCACACAAACGGGGCGAGTCGCATATCGGTCGTGTAGAGTAGCTTCCGGCCCTCCTCCTCGGCGGCTCGCGCCAGCCGCTCGGCCGTCTCGGCCTTGGTCAGACTTCCCTCGACTTGTGCCTTCTGTGACGCGACGAGGGCGAGGGCGCTGGCCGTCTCTTGCTGAGATTGCTCCGCTCGCGTCGCGTTCTGGTTGGCCTTCTCTTCGTTTTGTCTGGCTCTCTCCTCGTTATGCCGCGCCGCGGCCGCCAGCGTGATCGCCCGCTGGTTCGCGAAGAGCGCAACGACGCAGGCGGCGCCCGCAACGAGCGCGACCGCGGCGAGCCCGGCGATCATGACGCGTAGCCGGCGCGCCGCCCGCTGCTGCTGCTCCAGCCGCAGTTGCTGGGCCTCGGCCAACTGCCGCGCCTGTTCCAGTTCTCGCTGCCGGGCCGCTTCCTTGGCTTGCTGTTCGGCCTCCGCGTCCGCGTTGCTGGTCTCCAGAAAACCGATCGCCGTCTCGAAATGCCCGCCGTATTGCTCGGCCCAATCGGTATTGGGCGCCTCCTGCTCGCGCCAGGAGAGCGCGATCTGCAGATCGGGATCGCGGAACAGTCCGGCTTTCCCATCGCTCCAGAGCCGGGCCGTGTCCAGCAACCGCCGGAAGATCCGCGCCGATTGCGCCTCGTCCTCCACCCACATCCGCAGCCGTTGCCAGCCGCGCATCAGGCTCTCATGCGACAGGTCGATCACCGTTCGGTCATCCAGGCGGACCTCCGCGCCGGGCATCAGGAACGTCACGCCCGAGCCGCGAAAGGCGTCCAGCACGGTCGTGACCGTGTCGCGGGCGGAATCCGCAATGGCCTGGAGTTGCACCAGCCGCGTCGGCCGGCGAATCCCGCGGTTGTCGTCACCCTTCTCGGTGAGGGTCTTGAAGATCTTCTCGCAGGCAGACCGATGGCGGTCGTGAGGGAGCGAGTCGTAGATCTCATCGGCGTGGTTGGAGAGCGCCGCCCCCAGGCCGCCGGTCGCCTCGAAGTCGGCGAAGTCGATCGGCCGATCGTCGTCGCCGCCGGTCGACCAGGCATCCCACATCCGCATGAGCGCGTGCTGCAGCACCGGCAGTTGATCGGGATCGTCGCCCACGTCGTTCAAGAGTCGCTGCACGAGCATCCGCGAGATATTCGCCCCGCCGACGCCAATCGGCTTCTCGATCGCATCCCGCTTCTGATCGCGCAGCAGCCGGGGAATCAGGTACTCGCCATCGTTCACGGCTTCGGCCAGGCCGGGAATCTCGGAACAGTCACCCAGATAGTCGGAACGCATCGTGATGGTCACGTAGATCGGCCATTCCGCCTGCTCGCTAGCAGTCAACAGCAGGTTCACGAAGGCGGCGGCCGTCTCCTCGGAATCGACGCCCTGCTGCCGGAAACGGAACAGTTCCTCGAACTGATCGACCACGACCAGCAGGTTGGTTCCCGGTTCGAACAGCTCGCACTGTTTCATCGCTTCGACCAGGCCGAAGCGGCTGCGGTTGAGCGTGGCAAGCAACCGGGGCAGGGTGCTGGGATCTTCCCGATCGTAGAGATCGGACTCGACGAACGCCCGCGCGAGATTCTCGACGGGGCTGCCGCCGGGGCGGAGAATCATCACCTCCCAGGTCGAGCCGGCCCGGGTCATGGTGCCGCCGTGAAGCTCGGCGATCATGCCGGCCCGCACCAGCGACGACTTTCCGCTGCCCGAGGTGCCGACGACCGCCAGGAATCGGTTCGTTCGCAGCAGTTGCAAGAGCGCCGCGGTCTGTTCCTCGCGGCCGAAGAACAGATGGTGCTCGTCGCTGCGAAACGGGCGAAGGCCGGGAAATGGATTGGCCGGCTGGGAGTCAACCGTTTTCATCAGACGGCCTCCTTCGCCTGGCGGATGGCCGCGACGAATTCCGTGAGTAATCCCGAGGCAAATGAGGCTTCCGCCTGCCGGATCACTTCCGTGGAGACGCTCTTGAAGCGCTCCTTGCGGTGATTGAACGGAGGTGCTACATAGACCGCGCTGACTGGTATGGGGCGCGAATCCCGATAGCCGGCCGCTTTTTGGAGGTCCCGGATCTTGAAGTCCACCCAATGCATGCCGGCTGCCCCGTAATAAATGAGCGCCGCGTCGCAATCGCGCAGGTTCTGGATGTGGATCTGCTGCACCTCGGATTCTTCCGCCTCGAATCCCGGCAGGCTGACCTCGATGCCCTGCGCGTAGAAGAAGTCTTCGAGCGGCTCGAGTGCGGCCTCGTCGTTCTGGTCGCAAATCATGTAGACGCGCGGTGCGCCGCCGGCTGACGGCTTTGGTGCCGGCTTGTCGCGCTCGGCCTGCTCTCGCTCCCAGCGGGTGCGTAACAGCACCTTGAGATTCTCGAGCGTATCGGCGATCAGCTCGGCGCCGGTGACAGAGCGGGGATCGGTCTCGAGTTGACGGATGAACAAACTCTGGCGCTCATCTCTGGGCACTAGTCCCTTGGGAATCCAGATCAGGCGCTTGAGCGACGAGTTCTCGCAGAACCTGGCAGCCACCTGGTTCTGCAGAGCGACCATCGACAGATCAGTCGCCTCGGGGACGAGTCCGAAGTGTTCACCGACGAAGTGAATGGCGACGTCGGCCTGCACGAGGCAACTTTGCACCACCGCGACCAGCTCGCTGGCAACCAAGGGCAGCGGCTGCTTCGGGACGACCGTGTGCCCCAGTTCGATCAGCTCGCGCCGCAACTGATCGCGCTGCGGTTCGAGGTCCGAAGTCGTGGCGGCGAGAAAGATGGTCTTGGGATTCGCGGTTCGCTTGTCGCCAGCGGAGAGGCCTTCCCCCAGGTATTTGAGCACCTGGGAGACGTCGTAGGCGACGTCATAAACCCGCTCGTGGAAGCGTTGCAGAGCGGTGCTTCCGAACGCCTCGTCGAATTCTCGCATCCGGCCCGAAACCGGGTCGCGCTCGAAGAACTCGTAGGGTACCAGACCGGTGTAAAGCGCACGCAGGTTGGGGGGCAAGTCGTCGGCGTCCACCGGCGTCTTGATGACATTCAACAATCGCGAGCGACTGCCGACTTCGAAGCGCCCGGATGCCTGCGTACTCTTCGCGAACGTATCGACCATCCGGTGACACCCGTTCGACCGGGCGAAGGGGGGAGAGAGGACCGAGACGACCGTCTTGGCCTGCGGCATCTGCTGGAGGATCGCCGATTCGACGTCGGCGGACTCCGACGCGTCTGGCTGCTTGACGACGGCCACCTGCTTACCCGAAAGCTGCGCGACGCGCAACTGGAGGTTTTGCTCGAGCTGCGAAACCCACCCCTGACGCCCCGACATGACCGGTCGGTCATCCAGGTTCGCGTAGGTGATGACGATATCGCTCTCGGCGATCTCTTTCGGTGTCGGAATCGACGGGGTTGCCGCAGCCAGGTGGTGAGCCGGCGAGTCATTGAAATCGCGGTGCAGGTTCTTGAGATCCACAAGCAGATCGCGAGCCGACTGGTATCGGCGGTCGACCTGTTTTGCCAGGAGCTTGAGCGTGATCCGTTCCAGCTCGGGTGGGACGTCATAATTGAAACGGGCCAGGGCCTCGGGTTGTTTGTGGACCACGTTGTCCAGCACTTCACCCATGCTGGCCCCCGCAAACGGCGGGCGGCCTGTGACCAGGAAGTAGATGACCGAGCCAAGACTGAAGAGATCGCTGCGATGATCAACGGCCTTGCCGAGCGCTTGCTCGGGGCTCATGTACCTGGGGGTTCCGAGGAGCTGCCCGTCCTGCGTCTGCCCTGCGTCGGCCGTCTTTCCCAGCGAGTCCGCGGATTCCTCGAACATGCGCTTGGCCAGGCCGAAGTCCAGGACCTTGATCTCGCCGCGCTCATTGATGCTGATATTTTCGGGCTTGATGTCACGATGGACGATCCGGCGGGAGTGGGCGGCATCGAGCGCGTCGGCGACCTGGACGGCGATCTGGACGACTGTGGGGATCTCGGGTCGTCCCTGGTTCACGAGCGCGCCGAGCGTCAGCCCTTCCACGAACTCCATCGCGATGAAAGGCAGCCCATCTTCGGTCTCCCCAACGTCGTACACAACGCAGACGTGCGGATGATTGAGCGCCGAAGCAGCTTTGGCCTCGGTCAAGAACCTCTGGCGACGGTCCGGGTCGCTCGCCACTTCGGCCGGCAAGAACTTGATCGCCGCCTTCCGGTCGAGCCGTGTGTCTTCTGCGAGAAACACTTCCCCCATGCCGCCCGCGCCGAGCCTGGCGACGATGCGATAGTTGCGAACCGTGTTGCCGATCATCAGATTTGCGTCCCGTGGTTCAGCCGGTGATCCTCAAGTGGCCTGTGTCCGGCGGCTTTCCTCGCCAATGTCGAGCCAACGCGAACGGCGCGTACACCAACTCCGGTCGCTCGTTGCGCTCGCGGGCGACGTCGAGGAACGCATCCCGGACGAGCTCCGACCCGTCGAGCCGGGCTCGAATCCGGGGGTCCAGGCGCAGATCCACCAACCGCCGGGGCCGCTCGCGATGCTGCTCGAAGAGCGTTGGCAGCGCCCTGCGGTCGCCGCCGCTGACCTGCTCGTTCGGGTCGACCGGGTCGTGGGGCGTCTTGGCCAAGAAGGTACCCATACACTATACCCAGCGCGTACCTAGGAAAGCAGGACAGGAAAAATGAAATTTCCGACAATTCAGCGAATGCGCATGTTTGGGACATCACACTCAGGCCAGGACCTACTCCAGCACCAGCATTCAGATATGGCTGTATTTCGGGTCCATTTTGAAGGCGATTTTGGCGGCAGGTCCAGCCATTCGCAGCATTCCGAAAGTAGCAATTCTCCCGCGCGCGGTGGTATCCTTCGAGGGGATTCGTCGGGCCCAGGCACCGTCGGGAGATCCGAACCGTTCCAGAATGAAATGGGTTAGGGCTGCCTACATCTTCGGACCACCGCGAAAGTGTTGGCGTTGCGCTGCGTGCCCTGTCTCCCCGATCATCGGCCGCGCCAGGCTCTTGAGTCCCGACCGCGCGAGCTCCGGCGGAGTCGCCGTGCTGGACATGAAATCAGAATCGCCGCTGTAGATGATCTTGATCGGCATTTTGAGTGCCGTTGGCCAGCGTGCCGGAAAGGGTCTCGCTCGATGGGCCGTAGGTGATGCTCTGATTGGTTACTCCCGAGAACGTGAGCCTGATCAGGTTCTTCAAATCGAAATCGATCGTCGGCGTGCCGCCCGCGGCCGTTGCGGTGACCGTGTAAGGCCCGTCGATGGAATTGGCCGTGGCGGTGACCTCGGCAATTCCGGCTGATCCGATGATCGCAGTCGCCGGGGAGAGGGTGGCCCCGGCACCGTTCGGGCCCGGATTGACGGTGAACGTCACGACCCCGCCAGCCACCGGCTCGACGGGATTGATCGGAGTGGCGATGACCGCCAGCGGATTGGCAAACTCGGCGTCGGTGGCCACGAGCTGGGGGGTGCTGCCGGCGACGACCGAGAACGTGAATCCCTGGCTCTGGAACGCACAGATGTCGGGCGTCGAGCTTGAGGGGGGAGGCCGCGCTGGTCGGTTGAGACCCCCGGGATCGTGGTGCCGGTATCGATCGCGGCGCTGGCGGGTAGCAAGGGCATGGTCTCGGACGAACCGCCGTAGTCGCCGAGCGAGGCAAGCCCCAAGCCGCTCAGGCTGGAGAGGACAATGTCGCCTGTGCCGCCGGCGATTCCCCCGGCGCTGCCGGTCCCCACCAGATCATACGTGCCGACGACTCCCGTAGCGCTGGCACCGCCGATGTCAGTGGGCGTGCCGCCTGTCCCCGTATTGGCGGCAACGATCGTGTCTTCGAGCGTGGCGCCGCCATCGTCCATTTTGTCAATTCCACCGCCCGAGCCCGCGGAGTTGCCGCCGATCGTGGTGGCATCCAGATTCGCCGTGGCGTCATTATTGTAGAGCCCGCCGCCGGAGCTCGCGGAATTGTCGCCGACGGTGCAACCGGTGATCCCGATCGTGCCCCGCCCGCTGTTGAGCAGGCCCCCGCCGTAAGACGCGTTGCTTCCTCCGCTGATCGTCATCCCCGAGATCGACGCGGTGACAATGGCATCGACCTGGAACACCCGGCTGTTCCCGCCGGCGTCGACCGTCACGCTCGCCGCCCGGCCCGTGATCGTTTCGGTCCCGGTCCCCCTCGTCGAACGCCGGGCGGAATGCGAGCAGCTCGTAGAGCGTCAGGCCAAGCGAATAAATATCACCGCGGGCGTCGGCCTTGCCGCCGAAGGCTTCCGGCGGCATGTAGCGCAGCGTGCCCAGGAGGTCTCCCGTATGCGTCTGGTCTTGCTGGTCCGAGGCCTTCGCCAGGCCGAAGTCGGCGACCCAGACCGTCCCCTTGTTGTCGAGCAGCAGGTTCGACGGCTTGATGTCGCGGTGTATGATTCCCTGGCCATGGGCGTACGCTAGTGCCTCGGCCACCTGCTGCCCGATCCGCGCCACGCCCTGCCAGTACGCCTGGCGCCGCGATTTGCCCCGCGACTCGCCCCCTGGCAGAGACAGCGACGAGGAGGAAATGACTTCCGAACCGCTTTCGGCTGGCGGAGTCGTTTCCTGAGCCACCTCTGGAGCGTTCGATCCGTCCCCATTCGGCATGAACCGGCCGGTCAAGAGCGATTGCGCCACGTCGGCCGCCGAAACGTCGCGGCCGGCGCTCGGGAAGGGGATCGTGGCCTCGACTTTGCCGCCTGCCTCGGCCGGCTTGACCTTCGGGATCGTCCGCAGCCGCTTGAGCTCCTCGAGCGTCTCCATAGGCTGGCGTTTTCTGGATGGTTTTTCCTGCCGTGGCGGCGAACACGCCATATGAGTTGGACCTCCAAGTGAATAAATGATCTCTATGCAGCCCGACCGTCTTTTTCGCCGCCGTATTGCGTCACCCCAATCGTCGGAGATACCATTCGCGAATACCGTGCATAAACACGTCACCTGGATCGTCGCCAGCATTTTATGTTGCTGCGCCAAAGTCGTTGCCGGTTTCAGTGGGCCACTTTTGCCTTGCCCCAATCCGTGAAGGAGCACCGATGGACCGCATCGAACGCATCACACGTTCTCGACTTTTTCCGAATCTGTCGCGCGCCACGAATCACCAGCGAGGTCGCACGTCGGAGCTTCGTCCGGATTGGCTCGAGGGTCGCCTGATGCTCTCGGGATCACCGTCGATCCACGTCATGAACTTGACCCATGTTGCGGACATCGGAACCCCCGGCGCGAGCATCGCCGCGATCAGCACAATCGGTAGTCTCGAGGGGACCTTTGTCGCCTCGGGGATCGTGACGATCGGCGGTCCATTGTTACCGGGCAATCCCGCGCAGGCCGGTGGTGCGATCTGGAGCGGCGGAGGCCCGGTCAACGGGTCGGATTCCGCGTCGTCGAGCAACTCCGCCACCGGCTCGGGAGCGGCCGGCACAGTCGCCAGCAACTCGGCATCCTCCGCCGGAGGCGCGGTTTCGACCTCGCCAAGCCCTGCAACAAATCCAGCAGGCAACGCGACCAGCGCAGCGAGTAACGCGACAAACACACCAGGCAACGCGACGACGACCGCGAACCCCGGTACAACGACGAATACCGCCTCGGGGTCAAGCTCCGGTAGCACCGCAGGAGGAATTCCCGTCGTCACCGGCCAGTTGACCCTGGTCTACGGCACCCTCGCCACGAACTCGGCGACGATCGGAGGGTTAACCACCGCCCCCGCGCCCGTTCCGGCGTTCATGGACAGGTTCGCCGGAGAATTTCGAACGCCTCCACGGTGCCGTGGCCGGCAGGTTTTCCGACAACATTTCGACCGCGTCCCCAATACTCGTTACCCAGAATACGCAGGGAACCAGCCCCATCGCGATAGCCGGTGCTCTCTTCGCTAGCGCTGGGGGCTCGGTGAGCGCTTCTGCAAGCCTGATCGGCACGAGCGGCAGCGGTAGCCCCATCATGGGCCAGACCGGCAATCCGGGCGATGGTGCGAATCTCAGCACCGTCGCCGGCACCGCCGCCATCGCCAATTCCGCGCCGAGCTCAACTTCCCTCGGACCCGGCCAAGACGTCAGCAAGCCAGAGATGTTCGCCTTCGATCCGTTTGCCGGCACGCGCGAGTTGCCGGGTTCGACTGTCTCTGACGCCGTCGGCGTTCCGGCGCCGGCCGAGGCCGAGGAAAAGGCCGGAGGCGACGCCGTTTTCGACCTCCATAGAGAGGTATTCCTGACCGATCAGGCCGAATCCGCCTCATTCACCGCCCCGACAGTGATGAGCGCGAGCGCCGCCAGCGCCTCTGACGTCGATATCGCGCAGCGCGCTCCGCTCACGGCCACCGATTCCGTTTCGCCGATTGATCCGGCACGCGGCGACAACTTCACACGCAGCGTGGGCGAGCTGGTCATCATGACGACGATCCTGGCGACCCACTCGGCCAATCTGGCATTCGGCGGCACGATCCCGAACGCTCGGTCAAAGTCGTGGGCAGACCGGACCATCGCCGCCCGGCAACCGCGGGCGTGATCACGTTCCCAAGCGCACCCCGCGGCGGGCGCGGGACGGCTGACCTGGCTGACGCGTGCTCAAGCCCCGATCACCTTGCCCACGGCTTCAATGAGTTCGTCTTCGTCGGGGAAAGTGCCTGTCTTGAGCTTCGAGTAGAGCTTCCTGCCACCCACAGTAAGCTCGAAGCAGCCTCCCTTGGAGGGAATCATGACGAAACGACTGATCGCCTGCTTGTAACGCGGCAAGAGCTTGGCCGTCAAACTGACGGCTTGAGGTTCATAGTTTCAAAGTGCACAGTATTCGAGCGTGACATCCACGGCTGTTCCCCCTATTCCTCCCAACGGCGGCGATCCGTAACAAGTTGTCCCCCCAGTCGAACTGGTCATCATGGCCTCCCATGAGCCCGCCCGCAAGAAGTCGAGCAGCCCGAGCACGCTGGATCGACCGGGGTACTCAAGTCGGGCCGGGCAATTCGCGCGAGCGAATTCGCCCTATATCACTTAGAAATAAGGATTTCGGTCGTCGTATCCGGCGCGTCGAAGTTTTTATCCCGCGCCGGTGTCCGAACGGTTGCAGCTTGTTCGTTGTACTCACACGACGCGGAGGACAGGCCTCCGCCCGCGAGTGCGAAACCGTGTGGAGAACCGTCATGGCGAAGTTTCTGTTCATCTATCGCGAATCCACGGAGAGCCACGCCAAAGGGTGCAAGCCGTCTCCTGAGGAAATGCAGGCTTTGCAGGCAGCCTGGTACACATGGATGCAGAAGTTCAGCTCGGCAATTTTGCCCGGCGGCGACGGATTGAAGCCAACCGGCCGAGTCTTGAAGGACGCACTCGTGACCGACGGTCCCTATGTCGAAGCCAAGGAAATCATCGTCAGCTTCGGGGTCATCCAGGCCGACAACTACGACGCGGCGCTCGAGGTCGCACGTGCGTGCCCGCCCGGCCACACGATCGAGATCCGCGAATTTGCCGGCTACGCATGAGCGAACCCACATGAGCGAACCGTGCGCGCTGGTGGAGCACTTTTTTCGCCACGAGTTCGGCCGGCTTGTCGCCTTGCTGACCCGGTCGCTCGGCGTGCGCCGGCTCGAGCTCGTCGAGGACGTCGTGCAAGCCGCGCTCGTGCAGGCCTTGGAAACCTGGTCCCGGCGCGGCGTACCTGAAGACCCGGCGGGCTGGCTCTTCCGCACCGCCCGCAACCTGGCGATCGACGCGCTGCGGCGGGAGCGAACCCACGCCCACGCGTTGCCGCGCCTGGCCGATGAGGCCGAGCGGGAATCGTCGCCGCCGGACACCTTTTTCGTGGACGAGATCGGCGACGAGCCCCTTCGGTTGCTCTTCGTCTGCTGCCACGAAGCGGTGCCGGCCGAATCGCGCGTCGCCATGGCGCTGCGGACGCTATGCGGTTTCAGCACCGCGGAGATCGCTCGCGCGCTACTCACCACCGAGGCCAACGTCCAGAAGCGGATCGAGCGGGCGCGGGATCGGCTGCGCAAGCTGGACGTGGATTTTGAGACGCCGGCTGCGGCCCAGCTTTGCGCTCGGCTGGACGCGGTCCTCGCGGTCATCTATCTCCTCTTCAGCCAGGGCTGCCACGTCACCCACGGCGACGTGCCAATCCGCCGCGACCTGTGCGACGAGGCCCGCCGGCTGGCGCGGATGCTCGCCGCCCATCCCGTCGAGGACGTCCCGGCGGTCCATGCCCTGCTCGCGCTCTTGTGCTTCCACGGGGCCCGCTTCGACGCGCGCGTCGCTAAGGGCGGCGCCATCGTTCTGCTCGAAGAACAGGATCGCTCCGCCTGGAACTGGAGCGACGTGCGTGAAGGCATGGCATGGCTCGCCAGGTCAGCCGCGGGCGACGAGCTCTCGCGCTATCACGTGGAAGCGGGCATCGCCTGGGAGCACTGCCGCGCGCCCTCCTTCGCCGACACCGATTGGCGACGGATCGCCGAACTTTACGATACGCTCGATCGCATCGCGCCGTCGCCGCTCCACTCCTTGAACCGTGCGGTCGCCGAAGCTTACCTGCACGGCCCGCAAGCCGGCCTCGATCGCCTGGCCGCCGTTCTTCCCAGCAACGTTCCCGCCCGTTATCCCGGTTGGCACGTGGTGATCGGCGAGCTAAATTTCCGGCTCGGTCGACACTCCGCCGCCCTACGCGCCTGGCGGGAAGCCTTACGCTTTACTACTGCCCGCGCCGATCAAGAATTCTTGCGCCGCCGCATCACCCTCTGCCAGGGCGATGGAGGCGACATCTTTCGGAGTATCAATCAATGAACAAAATGAACCCGAAGGTTGATTTTTATTTTAGTAAAGCCAAGAAGTGGCAGGAAGAATTGGAGGTTTTGAGAACGATCGTTCTTGACTGTCAGCTTACCGAAGAATTGAAGTGGGGTGTTCCGTGTTACACGTTTCAGAAACATAATATTGTTTTGATACATATATTTAAAGAATACTGTGCGCTTTTGTTTTTCAAAGGCGCCTTGTTGCATGATGCCAATGGTATTCTGATCCAGCAAACCAAGAATGTGCAGGCGGGGCGCCAGATCCGATTCACCAATGTTCGGGAAATAGTCAAGTTGAAAACCACCTTGAAAGCCTATATTCGTGAAGCCATTCTGGTGGAAGAAGCCGGCTTGAAAGTGGATTTCAAAAAGTCATCGGAATTCTCAATTCCTGAAGAGTTTCAAAATAAACTAGATGCAATCCCTGCCTTGAAAGCCGCTTTTGATGCGCTGACGCCGGGACGGCAAAGAGCGTACATCCTCCATTTTTCTGCGCCCAAACAATCCAAAACTCGGGAGTCGAGGGTTGAAAAGTGGATGCAGCAAATCCTCGAGGGCAGGGGACTGAACGACTAGGGGTCTTCTGCTGCGCCTTGTCGGGCCGATTTACCCTTCTACCGTCTCCATTTCTCCCAATCGCGTAATCCGCTACTAAAGTCATAACCCGCATTCGTCGATCAATAGACAGTCCTGCGCTGGCATGGCCCATTGGACCATTCGCTGAGGACGCTCATGAATGAGCCCTGCACGAGCCAGGAGTCGATCGACTATTGCTTGTTGGGCCGGATTCCCGACAAGCGCAAACTCCTCAAGGACGAGCGGATGCATCAGCGCGTGAGGTCTTCGAACGCAAAGCAGATGAAGCTCGTGATTGCGCGAGCGATCGCTTGCAGCATCATGCTGCTGGTTCTGCCGTCCTGTGGAATCCCCCCTCTCCGTAATCCGGAGCCGGGACCGGGCCTGCCGACAGACTATAATGGTGCGACCAGCCCGGATAACTCAGGTCAGCTCGGGATCGAACAGTTTTACAACGATCGCATGCTTACAATGTTGATCGAAAAGGCGCTGGTCGAAAATCGGGAGCTGAAGGTCCTGAATGAGGACGTCCAGATCGCCGGCAACGAAGTTCTGGCGCGATCAGGGGCGTATCTTCCCTTCGTCAGCGTCGCGGCCAGCTCGGGGCTGAACCGATACAGCCGCTTCACCGAAGAAGGAGCCGGAATTCTCGACGACGAGTATCTACCCGGGAAGCACTTTACCAATCCGTCGGGGAATTTCGCGACGGGCGTCAACCTCACCTGGCAGCTTGACATCTACCGGCAACTGCGGAATGCCAGGGACGCGGCGGCCCAGCGCTACGTCGTCGCCAGTGAGAAGCGGAACTACTTCGTGACCACCATGGTCGCAGAGATTGCCGAGAATTTTTACAGGCTCATGGGGCTCGACAAACGGCTTGAGAACCTGGATCAAATCATCGAGCTTCAGACGCGAAGCCTCGAGATTGCCAAGGCCAGGAAGGAAGCCGCCCGCAGCACCGAGCTGGGCGTCCTGCGGTTCCAGGCCGAGCTTCAAAGGAACTACAGCGAAAAGCTGATCATCAATCAGTCGATCATCCAGGGCGAAAACCGGATCAACTTCCTCGTCAATCGCTACCCGCAGCGTGTCGAACGCGATTCTACGCGATTCTACGAGCTGGAAATTCATCCGCTGGCCGTAGGAGTGCCCTCGCAGCTCCTCCAGAACCGACCCGATATCCGCCAGGCCGAGCGCGAGCTGGCGGCTACCGGGCTCGACGTCAAGGTCGCCCGGGTCAACTTCTTTCCTCAACTGGTGATCAGCGGCGGCGTTGGCCTCCAGTCCTTGATTCTGAATCATCTCTTCGAGCCGAATGCCGTGATTGGCGATATCGCCGGTGGCCTGGTCGGGCCGCTCGTCAACAAGAGAGCGATCAGGGCCATGTACCTCACCGCGAACGCCACGCAATTGCAGGCCATCTACAAATACCAGCGCGTTATCCTCGAGGCCTTCACCCAGGTTATCAACCGCATGACCATGGTGGAGAACTACAGCAAGAGCATCGAGATCAAGAGGCAGCAGTTGAAAACGCTCGAGAACGCAGTCCAGTACGCCGAGGATCTTTTTCAGAATGCCCGCATCGAATACATCGACGTGCTCTTCAGCCAGCGTGACTTGAGGGATGCGAGAGTGGTCATGATCGACACCAAGACGGAGCAACTCTCTGCCGTCGTGAATACCTATCAAGCCCTGGGCGGCGGTGTGTACACGATTGCAATTCCTCCAGACTTTCAAGGTAAATTCCCGTACATCCACACGGTCCGCAACGGCGAGAACTTCTGGACGATCGCCCTGCTCTACTACCGGTCGAGCCGGTATGGCAAGGCCCTCTGGGCAGCCAACAAGGATGCCGTTCCCGGCCTCGACCGCCTGAAGGTCGGCGACAAGATCATCATCCCGCCGGTCAATCAGCTCGACCCGGCCCTGATCCAGGAGGTCCCCGCGCCTGCCGCACCCGTCCCCGATACCGTGCCCGCCGGCGAACCGGCGACCGCCCCCCCCCTGCCCGTGCCGCCACCCGCAGGCGTGCCTGGCCCGTTCAGCCAGAAGCCGACCGAAGACGCCGCCGTCAGAGCCGCCGGCGGCATCAACCCACCAGCGGCGTGGCCAGAGCCGGCGATGACGGGCAAGTGACCGCCTGGCAAGCTCTTCTGTGACCCACAGGTGCACGTGAGCGTGGGCGCAGTCACCAGGGAATACGCACCTTGCACCGGTTGCCATGTCTCGAACAACCAACGGCCGTCTCTTGACTTCCGGCGATAGCGAAGCTATAAATTCTAGGACTTGGATGTCGTGTATTGTTTGTCCGGAATATGGGGGTTTCCTCGCACGTCGAAGGAGTTTTTGGTGCGAGGCTGTGTGCTTCACCCGGGCAGCCAGAGAATTCGCGAAGCGATCTGGTAGAAAGCCATCTCGCCGGACGACTGCGAGCCTCGAATCACGACGTTCGAGAAGCGAGGGGCCATGCCCGACCGTAGAAGTCTCGTCTGGATGCTCTGGCTTATATCCTCGCTGGCGCTGCTGGCGTCGGTGCTGGTTGCGCCTATTCGGACTTCTCGTTTCGTCTTGGTCTCGGCCCGACCCGATTGCCCCCCCCGCAATATCGCCCTACCCCCGGGCGAGCCTACGACCCGTCTCAGCGCACCGATGGCCACCTACGCCGTCCTCCAGGTAAACGCCCTTCCTTCCGAGAACGAAGAGCAGGATCGGGCCGATCCTCTGGACGAGCCTCGAGTTTCGTTCCTGATCCCGTGTTCCTTCTGCAAAGTCCCCGATCGCCAGTTGATCGTTCCCCGGTCGATCCTGACCCTCTACCCCCTCCGCTGTTGATCATCCGCTCCGGGACGCCTGATTACCGGCTGATATGTCGCCGGTTCTTCACGCGTCGTCCAAACCTCGGCTTGGGGGGATGGCGTGCAATCGACATCGCCGACTCGGCCAAACCGTTCCTCCTCTCCAATGCCCATGTCTTGGGCTCGACGTCCCTCTTGGTCGTCGGTTCGGCGCGACGCCGACGCCCGCGATCGATCGTTTACGACTTGGTCGGGAGGGAGATCATCCCGCACGCCGTCCGCCGCCAATTCACCCTCTCCGGCTTCAAACCGAGTCGGATCGCGGCCAATACTTTCTCGAGTCCCTTCAATCCACACCTTGTGTCCTTGCCCAAGTGATCGGATAAGAGTCGAGTCGTGAAGCGTCGAACAGGAGCCCTACAGTGAATCCGGTTACGCAGTCCAGCATGGTCACTGAGCCGTTGGTCGATGATCGATCGAGTGCGCTCAACGGCTCGTCCATCGACCAACCTCTCAATGATCATGCTGAGCCCAATGAGAATGCTGAACCCAATAAGTCCATCATGGGACGGCTGGTGGGCATCTTGATGCTGCTCGCCGTCGTGTTCTGCGGCGTGGTCTTCGGCCTGTACAAGATGCGTGTCGAGATCCCCGCACTGAATACTCCCAAGCTTTACGCGCATCTTGATACCCTCTCCGCACGCATCATCAACCAGTACGAGAAGTATTTTCACAAGCACTCAGGCGCGGAGGGCTCCCACGAGGACCATCAGATCACGGTCACCAGCCCGATGGCAAAGGAGGAAACCATCACGCAGGCGTTTGTCTGTCAGATCCACTCGCGGAATCACATCGATGTCTGTGCGCTCGAGGACGGGTATCTCATGCCCATCAAGCTCCAGGAAGGCCAGGCGGTGAAAGAGGGCGACGTGCTCTTCGAGGTTGTGCCCACTCTTTACAAGGCAAGGTGGGACGCCGCGGTGGCCGAGAGAGACCTCGCGCAACTGGAGTTGAATAACACCAAGAGGTTGGCCCAGAGACAAGGTGTCTCTCTGAATGAGGTGAAACTGTACGAGGCCAAACTGGCAAGGGCCCAGGCCAACGCGGACCTGGCGAAGGCCGAATTCGACTTTACCAAGGTCACTGCACGTTTCGACGGCATCGTCAACACGCTGAAAGAGCAGAAGGGCAGCCTGGTCAAGGAGGGTGACATCCTCACGACCTTGTCCGATAACGCCGTAATGTGGGTTTATTTTAACGTACCCGAGAGACAATACCTCGAATACATGGAACACCGGGCGCAGCATCAGGCGGAGGAAAAACTCGAGCTCGTGCTGGCCAGCGGCGCCAAGTTCAAGCACGACGGCATCAAGATCACGATCGAGGGCCAATTCAACAACGAGACCGGGAACATCCCCTTCCGCGCGGATTTTCCCAATCCAGATGGCCTCTTGCGTCACGGTCAGACCGGCACCATGCTGATCAAACGGAAGCTCAAGAATGCGATCGTCATTCCACAGCGGGCGACGTTTGAGATCCTCGACAATCGATACGTCTGGCTTCTCGACAAGGATGACGTGGCGCATCAGACCCTGATTACCATCAAGCACGAGCTGGAGGACCGTTTTGTCATCGAGAGCGGACTGAGCGTGGGAGACAAGATCGTTCTGGAAGGGACTCGGCAGATTGAGCAAGGCGCAAAGGTCGAATACGAGTTCGTCAAGCCGGAAGATGCCCTCAAGAACCAAAAATTCCGCGCGGAATAGAACGCTCACCGGCATTCGAGACACCGTACACAGAGAGGTTGTTCCCGAATCATGTTCACGAGAATCCTCCATCGGCCGGCATTCGCGATCGTGATCTCGATCATCCTCTTATTCCTGGGCGTGCTGGGGATCAGGACCCTGCCGATCGCACAGTTCCCCGACATTGCGCCGCCGACCGTCATGGTTTCCATTTCTTATCCCGGCGCCAGCGCCAATGTCCTGGTCGAATCGGTTCTGATTCCGTTGGAACAATCCATCAACGGCGTCCAGAACATGCGTTTCATTTCCTCCTCCGCGACCAGTGCCGGTGAGGCGGCGATCATCATCTACTTCGAGCCGGGCACGGACCCGAACATCAATGTCGTGAACGTGCAAAACCGGGTCAACATCGTGCTGTTTCAGCTCCCGCCCCTGGTGGTGCGGGAGGGGATCTTGGTCAGCCAGGTCGTGCCGAGCATGCTGATGTACGTGAACATTTACAGCACGGATCCCAACGCCGACCAGAAAGACCTTTTCAATTTTGCCAACGTCTACGTCATGCCCCGGCTCAAGCGGATCAAAGGCATGGGCATCCCCAGGAATCTCGGCAACCGCATCTTTGCCATGCGGGTTTGGCTCAATCCCGAGCGGATGCGGGCCTACAACGTGTCCACCGAGGATGTCATGAAGGCTCTGTCGTCACAGAGCATGATTGGTTCGCCGGGACGACTCGGCCAGGCCACAGGGAAGACGTCGCAATCAAAAGAGTACGTTTTGACCTATATCGGCCGCTTCAACAAGCCAGACCAGTATGCAAACATCATTCTAAAAGCAAATCCCTCTGGGGAGATCCTGCGGCTCAGGGACGTTGGCGAGGTGGAGTTGGGTCCCCAGTTCTTTGATATTTACTCCGACATCAACGGGCATCCCGCGGCGTCCGTCGTTCTCAAGCAGGCTCCCGGCTCCAACGCCGCCGAGGTGATCGATGCAATCAAGACCGAGCTCGATCTGATCAAGAAGGAATCATTCCCTCCCGGGATGGATTACGAATTCGCCTACGACGTCTCCAAATTTCTGGAAGCCTCGATCGACAAGGTGCTGCACACCCTGCTCGAGGCGTTCATCTTGGTGTCTCTCGTGGTCTACATGTTCCTGGGGGATTTACGATCCACGCTGATCCCGACACTCGCGGTTCCAGTGTCGCTGGTCGGGACCTTCTTTGTCCTGCGGTTGATGGGCCTCTCGATCAACCTGATCACACTCTTCGCCATGGTTCTCGCGATTGGTGTCGTGGTCGACGATGCGATCGTGGTGGTCGAGGCGGTGCATGCCAAGATGGCCCAGAAGCACTTATCGCCCTACCGGGCGACCGCGGAGGTCATGCAAGAGATCTCCGGCGCGATCATTGCCATCACGCTTGTGATGACGTCCGTCTTCGTTCCGGTGACGTTCATTCCCGGGGCGGTCGGCACCTTCTACCGCCAGTTCGGGATCACGATGGCCACGTCCATCATTCTTTCCGGTCTGGTGGCACTGACGCTGACGCCCGTCCTCTGTGCGATGATCTTGAAGCCCCACAGCCACCCCGGCACTGACTCCGACACGAACCACAACGACGGTAATGGTAACGGTAACACCCACACGATCCCTGACGCGGACACAAACAACGGGGCAAAGCGGCGGGGACTGGGAGTCAGGCTGCTTTTTGCGCTCGGAGGGCTGGCGGTCCTGGGCGGAGTAACGTATGAGGCGTACGAGTTGTGGGGGCCGGCTGGCTTTCTGCTCATTCTTCTGCCCTTCGTGCGGAAGCCTTTTGACCGCGCCGTCGAGAAAGTGACGGGCGGTTATGCCGCGATCGTTCGGCGCATCGCCACGCGCCGCACGCTGACCATGACCGTCGTCGGGGGCTTTGCCGCCGGAATCGTGGTTGTCAACACGCAGCTCGCGACGGGTTTTATCCCGGGCGAGGACCAGGGCATCATCTACGCCGTCCTCCAGACACCTCCAGGATCCACGCTCGAGTACACCAACGCCAAATCCCTGGAGCTCGAGGAGATCGCAAAGGAGATCAAGGAAGTCACCTCCGTCACATGTTTGGCCGGCTATGAGGTTCTGACCGAAGGCCGCGGCTCGAACTCGGGTACCTGTATCATCAACCTGAAACCCTGGGACGAGCGCAAGCGAACCGCACGCCAGCTCATCGTGGAACTCGAAGAAAAATGCCGCAAGCTGAGCAACGTGAAGCTCGAGTTCTTTGAACCGCCCGCAGTTCCCGGCTTTGGCACCGCCGGGGGTATCTCCATGCTAGTCCTCGACAAGACATTCTCCGCTGATTACCAGCGGCTCGAAGACGTGACCAAAAAGTTCATGGCCGAGCTGGCAAAGCGTAAGGAGGTGACGAACCTGTTCACCTTCTACGCCGCCAACTACCCGCAGTACGAGCTGGTCATCAACAACGACGTGGCCATGCAGAAGGGCGTGTCGATCAAGGCACGCGATGGACAGCCTCAACATTCTCATCGGCAGCACCTGGGAGCAGGGATTCATTCGTTTCAACCAGTTCTACAAGGTCTTCGTCCAGGCCAAGCCGGAGTTCCGGCGCTACCCAGAGGATCTGGACAACCTGTTCGTCAAGAACGACAAAGGGGAAATGGTCCCCTACTCCGCGTTCATGACGCGCGTGAAGAAGCAGGGTTTGAATGAGATCACCCGGTATAACCTGTACACCTCCGCCGCGATTCAATTAGCGCCGGCTGCTGGATACAGCACCGGTCAAGCGATCCAGGCGATCAAGGAGGTCGGCGCCAAGACGCTGCAACGCGGTTTCGACATCGGCTGGTCGGGTCTCTCTTATGACGAGTCAAAAAAGGGGAACGAGGCAATTTATATCTTCCTCATCGTCGTCGCCTTCGTCTATCTGGTGCTGGTCGGGCAATACGAAAGCTTTATCCTGCCGCTGGCGGTAATCCTGTCGCTGCCGATCGGGCTTTTCGGTTCTTTCTTCTTCCTGCAGGCCATGGGTTTGGCTAACGACGTGTACGCCCAGATTGGTCTGGTCATGCTGGTCGGTCTGCTCGGCAAGAACGCGATCTTGATCGTGGAATTCGCGGTCCAACGGCGGATGGAGGGCGTGTCGCTCCACGAGGCGGCCGTCGAAGGCGCAAAACTGCGCTTCCGGCCGATTCAGATGACCTCCTTCGCCTTCATCGCTGGTCTCCTTCCGCTTGGTCGTGGCCACCGGCGCCGGGGCGATCGGCAACCGAACCATCGGCACCACGGGAGCCGGCGGCATGCTCGTCGGCACGGTCATCGGAGTCTTGATCATTCCCGGCCTTTATTATTTATTCGGCCAGATTGACGGCGGGCGCAAACTCCTCAAGGACGAGTCGAGTCAACCTCTCAGCGAGACGTTTCCGAACGTGAATCAGAAACAGTGCGCCATTGATCAAGTGATCATTTGGAGCATGCTGCTCTTTCTGGCGTCCTTTGGAATTCCCGGGAGAAAGGATATGCACCGCGATTCCAGATTCTTTCGTGGGGCACGGCACCGAATGTCATGCACGCCAACAATCCAAACTGTTGGTAAAGCGGAGATTCGATGCCAGCCAGTACGCGTTCTGGCTGTACTCGGTGCTTGTATTGTCTTTCAACCGTACTTCAATTCCTTCACGATTCGTTCCGTTTCTGACTTCCCTCAATTTTCAAGTTCTCTTCTGACTGGCTCGTTGCCCAGCGTTGATGTTTCCGGTCGCGTTGTCTTGCGGTCTCACAATACTGGCACTTCGCACAAACCTCAGGCTCTGGCGCGTGACTTCCTCGTTTGTGTGGAGACCGAGGATCCGGACCCCTTCGACGAGAATCCCGGCCACCCTCCAGCCTTTGCCGGAACAAATCTCATCCCTCTCGGCGAATTCTCCAGTCACGACTCAGCTCGGGCACGTTTCCTCCCTTCTCTCGCGCTTCAGGGTTTGATGAATAGACGCTTCTGAGAAACAAGTCTGGAATCGTCGTCCGTCTTGCCGCTCGGCAACTTCGTTGCATGGAGTTCCTTGCGCCCCGTCACCAGCCGATCGCGGGTTGACGCGTATTCACTGGACCAGTGAGTGATGCGCAGCCCCGTGGCCAAGGGCTCCAAGCAGGCCAGTTCGATGATCTGAGCGCGCTGAACGGGCGGCAAATCGTGGCGTCTCGCCGCGAGTGTTCCTTCCGGCTGTCGGCGAGTAAGGTCGACCACGCCATCGGTTTGATACCGATGGCAGGCCCTTCAAACCGTGGCTTGATCGCATTGGAATTGCTCGGCGCTGGCTCGAGTCCAGTCGCCTTCGCTCACCGACATTCGCGACACCCAACACAACGAGATGGGCCCCAAACCATGTTCACGAAAATCCTCCACCAGCCGGCATTCGCGATCGTCATCTCAATCATCCTCTTGTTCCTGGGCGTGCTGGGGATCAAGACCCTTCCAATCGCACAGTTCCCCGACATCGCGCCGCCGACTGTCATGGTTTCCATTTCTTATCCCGGCGCCAGCGCCAATGTCCTGGTCGAATCGGTTCTGATTCCGCTCGAGCAATCCATCAACGGCGTTCAGAACATGCGCTTCATTACCTCCTCCGCCTCCAGTGCCGGCGAGGCGGCGATCATCATCTACTTCGAGCCGGGCACGAACCCGAACATCAATGTCGTGAACGTGCAAAACCGGGTCAACATCGTGCTGTTCCAGCTCCCGCCCCTGGTGGTTCGGGAAGGGATCTTGGTCAGCCAGGTCGTGCCGAGCATGCTGATGTACGTGAACATTTACAGCACGGATCCAAAGGCCGACCAGAAAGACCTTTTCAATTTTGCCAACGTCTACGTCATGCCCCGGCTCAAGCGGATCAAAGGCATGGGCATCCCCAGGAATCTCGGCAACCGCATCTTTGCGATGCGGGTTTGGCTCAATCCCGAGCGGATGCGGGCCTACAACGTGTCCTCCGAGGATGTCATGAAGGCTCTGTCGCAACAGAGCGTGATTGGTTCGCCCGGACGACTCGGCCAGGCCACAGGGAAGACGTCGCAATCAAAAGAGTACGTTTTGACCTATATCGGCCGCTTCAATAAGCCAGAGCAGTATGAAAACATCAGTTTTAAAAGCAAATCCCTCAGGAGAAATCCTGCGGCTCAAGGACATTGGTGAGGTGGAGTTGGGTCCCCAGTTCTTTGATATTTACTCCGACATCAACGGACATCCCGCGGCGTCCATCGTTCTCAAGCAGGCTCCCGGCTCCAACGCCGCCGAGGTGATCGAGGAAATCAAGAAGGAGCTCGAGGCGATCAAGAAGGAATCATTCCCTCCCGGGATGGACTACGAATTCGCCTACGACGTCTCCAAGTTTCTGGATGCCTCGATCGAAAAGGTGCTGCACACCCTGCTCGAGGCGTTCATCCTGGTGTCTCTCGTGGTCTACATGTTCCTGGGGGATTTACGATCCACGCTGATCCCGACGCTCGCGGTTCCAGTGTCGCTGGTCGGGACCTTCTTTGTCCTGCGGTTGATGGGCCTCTCGATCAACCTGATCACACTCTTCGCCATGGTTCTCGCGATTGGTGTCGTGGTCGACGATGCGATCGTGGTGGTCGAGGCGGTGCATGCCAAGATGGCGCAGAAGCACTTATCGCCCTACCAGGCAACCATGGAGGTCGTGCACGAGATCTCCGGCGCGATCATTGCCATCACGCTTGTGATGACATCCGTCTTCGTTCCGGTGACGTTCATTCCCGGGGCGGTCGGCACCTTCTACCGCCAGTTTGGCATCACGATGGCCACGTCCATCATTCTGTCCGGTCTGGTGGCCCTGACGCTGACGCCGGTCCTCTGTGCGATGATCTTGAAGCCCCACAGCCACACCGGCACTGACTCCCACACGAGCCACACCGACGGTAACACCGACACGAGCCTTGACACCGACACGAACAACGGGGAAAGACGGCGCGGACTGGGAGTCAGGCTGCTTTTTGCGCTCGGAGGGTTGCTGGTCCTGGGCGGAATAACGTATCTGGCGTATGAGCTGTGGGGGCCGGCTGGCTTCCTGCTCATTCTTTTGCCGTTCGTGCGGAAGCCTTTTGACCGCGCCGTCGAGAAGGTCACGGGCGGTTATGCCGGGATCGTCCGGCGCATCGCCACGCGCCGCACGCTGACCATGGCCGTCGTCGGGGTCTTTGCCGCCGGCATCGTTGTTGTCAACACGCAGCTCGCAACGGGTTTTATCCCGGGCGAGGACCAGGGCATCATCTACGCCGTCCTCCAGACGCCTCCAGGCTCCACGCTCGAGTACACCAACGCCAAATCCCAGGAGCTCGAGGCGATCGCAAAGGATATCAAGGAAGTCACGTCCGTCACAAGTTTGGCCGGCTATGAAGTTCTGACCGAAGGCCGCGGCTCGAACTCGGGTACCTGTATCATCAACCTGAAACCCTGGGACGAGCGAAAGCGAACCGCACGCCAGCTCATTGTGGATCTCGAAGAAAAATGCCGCAAGCTGAGCAACGTGAAGCTCGAGTTCTTCGAACCGCCCGCGGTTCCCGGCTTTGGAACCGCCGGGGGTATCTCCATGCTCGTCCTGGACAAGACATTCTCCGCTGATTACCGGCGGCTCGAAAACGAGACCAAAAAGTTCATGGCCGAGCTGGCAAAGCGTAAGGAGGTGACGAACCTGTTCACCTTCTACGCTGCCAACTACCCGCAGTACGAGTTCATCATCGACAACGACAAGGCCATGCAGAAGGGCGTGTCGATCAAGGACGCGATGGACAGTCTCAACATCCTCATTGGCAGCACCTGGGAGCAGGGATTCATTCTCTTCAACCAGTTCTACAAGGTCTTCGTCCAGGCCCGGCCGGAGTTCCGGCGCTACCCAGAGGATCTGGACTACCTGTTCGTCAAGAACGACAAAGGGGAAATGGTCCCCTACTCCGCGTTCATAACTCGCGAAACGAAGCAGGGTTTGAATGGGATCACCCGGTATAACCTGTACACCTCCGCCGCGATTCAATGCGCGCCGGCTGCTGGATACAGCACCGGTCAAGCCATTCAGGCGATCAAGGAGGTCGGCGCCAAGACGCTGCCGCGCGGCTTCGACATCGGCTGGTCGGGTCTCTCTTATGACGAGTCAAGAAAGGGGAACGAGGCAATTTACATCTTTCTCATCGTCGTCGCTTTCGTCTATCTGGTGCTGGTCGGGCAATACGAGAGCTTTATCCTGCCGCTGGCAGTGATCCTGTCGCTGCCTGTCGGGCTTTTCGGTTCTTTCTTCTTCTTGCAGGCCATGGGTTTGACTAACGACGTGTACGCCCAGATTGGTCTGGTCATGCTGGTCGGTCTGCTCGGCAAGAACGCGATCTTGATCGTGGAATTCGCGGTCCAACGGCGGATGGAGGGCGTGCCTCTCCATGAGGCGGCCGTTGAAGGTGCAAAACTGCGCTTCCGGCCGATTCAGATGACCTCCTTCGCCTTCATCGCTGGTCTCCTTCCCTTGGTCGTGGCCACCGGAGCCGGGGCGATCGGCAACCGAACCATCGGCACCACGGGAGCCGGCGGCATGCTCCTCGGCACGGTCATCGGAGTCTTGATCATTCCCGGCCTTTATTATTTATTCGGCCAGATTGACGGCGGGCGCAAACTCCTCAAGGACGAGTCGAGTCAACCTCTCAGCGAACGTTTCGAACGTGAATCAGAAACAGTGCGCCATTGATCGAGTGGTCATAGCGATCGCAGAGCCGGCGTCGGTGAGCACCTCGAGCGTGTCCTGAAGCGACTCGGGCCGAGGCGGCATCCCAGCCGCCCGTTCTCAGCCTCACACCACCGCCACCTTCACGCAATGAATCGGCGGCAGTGAGTCAAAGAGGCAGTTCCATTCCTCCCCACCTTCTCGACCCATCCAGAGCTGACCGGTCGTGGTGCCGAAATAGAGCGAGGGCGAGCGGAGGTTGTCGATGTCCATCGCATCCCGAAGGACCGTGAAGTAGCTCTCCTTCTTCGCCATCCCCTTCGCCAGCCGCTTCCACGAGCCGCCACCGTTCTCGCTGCGCCAGACCGCGGGTGCCCCACCCGGGCATGTGCGGGTCATCGGCTCGAGCGGCATGACGTAGACCGTGTCCGGGTCGTGCGGGTGCACCACGATCGGGAAGCCAAAATCCGATGGCAGCCCCTTGGCGATCGATCTCCACGTTTTGCCGTGGTCGTCGCTGCGCAGCACGCCAATGCCCGGCCGCGGCCCTCCAGGCCCGCTCCAATCGGCCCAGCCGCCGTGGTTCTGCATGTAGAGCCGCCCGGGCGCCGCCGGGTGGCCGGCGATCTTGTGCACGCACTGACCGAACTCAGGATAGGGATCCGGCGTGAACCCGGCGCCGACGCCGTTGTTCGCCGCTGTGAAGGTTTGGCCGCCATCCTCGCTCAAGTAGTGACCGCCGGTGGAGATTCCCAGGTGCACGCGATTCCCGTCCCGGAGGATCGTGTGCATGCACAGCCCTCCGTTCCCCGGCTGCCACTTACGAGCATGATCATGGTTACTGATCCCCGCAACCATCTCCCACGAATCTCCGCTATCATTCGACCGGAAGAGCGATGCCGGCTCCACGCCGCACAGGAGGTCCTTCTTGTCATACCCCGGCTCCAGCGACCAGATGTTGGCCAGCGCCCGCCCGTCGTCCTTGGGGAACGCCGGAGCCGACTTCGTCTCCTTGAACTTCTTGCCGAGATCGGTCGAACGCAGGACCTTCATGCCGAAGAAAGGATTACAGCTCGAAGCGTAGAGTCGCGGTGTTCCGCGCGTGTCGATCAGAGTGGCATACACGGCCACGCCTGGTCCGACCGGCCCAGAGAGCGCGAAGCTGCGACGCGACTTCGGCGCCTGGGCCACGAACACGCCTTTCTTGGTACCAATCGTGAGAATAATGCGATCTGGCATGTTGAAACTCCTGACTGAACCGGCAGAATCGTGATCACGCACAATACGAGGGTTGGAAAGGACTGCAATGCTCCGACAGTCAACCCCCTGAAACCGATGGAAGTATGATGATCTCGTCCCCTGGCACGAGCGCCGTATCGAGCCCATCCCGATCGCGCATATGATCCCTGTTCACGAACACATTCACGTGTCGCCTCACCGCGCCCGTATCGTCGCAGACGCCACGATGTACCAGCGGATGCCGCCGCTCCAGTTCTTCGAGTGCAGCACGCACACTTTGAGCCTGGAGCATAAGCGCAGAAGCGCCCTCGCAATACGCACGAAGCTCACGCGGCACGTGGATCGTGATGTTCGTCGATCGTGACATTGCAAACCAGTCTGTGAGCGTGGCGTGCAAATGAAGTACACGCCCGCGCGCGAGATCTTCAAACCCGTGACATGTGCCGCAGCGAATTACTCCGGCGGAGACGAAACATAAAGATCATAATTCAATCCGGGTGGTACGACGAGAGCCAAACGCAGACAATAAGCGCCGTTCGCCGATGAACCGTCCTGATCGCACCAACTCCACTGCCACTCCCGCATTTCCGACGCGGCCGAATGCCCGGGCTTTCGCATGCGGCGTGTGGCACCAGATCGCTATAAACTATAACTATGCGGGATCATGTGCGCCGCTATGATGGGGAGAATGGTTAAGCGTCGATGCGCGAGCGTCGAGTGATCCAGCTATCGAAATCGAGGTGTCCGAGAAAATGATCCCAACGGTCGTCGTCGGTTATGGACTCGCAGGCCGGGCATTCCATTGCCCGTTGATTCGCCGCCAACGGAACTTGAGTCTGCACGGGATCGTCGCCCGTGATCCGCGGGTCCGCGCGGAAGCGAGGGCGCACCTGGGTGATGGCCTCCGAACGTTCGCTCACCTTGATGAGGCGTTGGCCGATCCGGATGTGCAGCTCGTCGTGATCGCCACGCCGCACGACTCCCACGCCGAGCTCTGCCAGCGCACTCTCGACGCCTCGCGTCATTGCGTCGTCGACAAAGTCATGGCACTTTCCGCTACCGAAGCCGACGCGATGATCGCCGCACGAGATCGTTCCGGATGCTTGCTATCAGTATTCCATAACCGACGATGGGATTGGGACTTCCAGACGGTGCGCGACATCCTTGCCAGTGGTGCGCTTGGGCGTCCCGTGATCATTGAAAGCTCTGTTTGCCGCGATGCGCCGCCGCGAGGGTGGCGGGGACGTGTTTCCTCAGCCGGTACGATCCTGCACGACTGGGGTGCGCATCTCATCGACCAGGCCCTTCAGCTCGGTCTCGGCCCGTGCCGCCGGCTCACCGCGTGGTTGACGCCTGGTAATTGGGAAGGGGTCGATTCATGGGGGCACGGCCGGATCGTCCTTGAATTCGACGACACGCTGTTTCATGTGGAATCCAGTCGAATCTGCCGGCTCGACCGCCCGCGGTGGTGGATCATCGGAACGCGGTGCGCGTTCGTCAAATACGGCATCGACCCCCAGGAAGCCGCCTTGCGCGGCGGCGATATCGATTCCGCATCGGAGCCGCCGGAACACCACGGGGTGATGCACGGACCCCTCGCCGACGGAACTCCCGGCCACTGGCCGGTCCCGACCGTCCACGGCCATTGGGACTCTTACTACGAAAACATCGCCGACGTCATCCTGGGCCTCGCTCCTCTCGCCGTCACCGCCGAGGACGCCGGTGAGGTGGTTCGCGTTCTCGACGCTGCGGTTCAGTCTGCGCGAGACCACCGCCCGATCGAAGGCTGCTGGGGTTCCATCGCTCCCAAGGGCAACACGATCATGTAGCCGGAATGACCAGCCTCGATACTCCCGGCGCTTGCCGTTACCCCTTCTGCCAGCATCCCGTCATTGACGTTGCTAATCGTGCCGCGGAGGGTTAGTTTGAACAGGGGCAAGATTCGCCCTCATCCTTGAGCGGGTCAAGAGAACGGCAGAGGTGACGCCCAAAACTGGCGAACCGCCTGACCTGGGCCCGGGTTGGGCCCGGATCGAGGAATGATCGTGCGTCCAGGCTGGCGCGGAGGAACCGCTTCATGGCAATCGAGATGAAATGTCCGCGCTGCGGTGCCGGCGGGCGCGTTCCCCGCGAGAAGAAGGACACTCGGCTCGTCTGCAGAAAATGCCTCGCGGTGTTCCACTTGAGCCCGAGTGGAGTGGCGGTTCTCGGCGAGCCCCCCGCGCTCAAGGATCTACCCAAAGAAAAGGTGCGCGCCGAGTCGGGTGGTGGTGGCATCGAGTTCGGCGGGTCGCTCGAAGGTCTCACGGCGGGATTGTCGAAGATCAAACTGCCACGCGTCTCCGGGGCCACCGCCGGAATTGCGGCGGCGGTTATCCTGGTTGCGGCCCTCGGAATCTGGCTTCTCGCCCGACAATCTCTGACGACGCGCGCGGAGACGGCGGCCAGGGCCCTCATGACACCGGAAGGAATCCAGACGGCGATGACGATCGCCGTTCCCGAGACCGCGCTCGACGTCATCCGCTGGCATGGTGAAGCCAGCCGACAGTACAACGAGCTCAAGATGGCGCTCGGCGGGCTCGACGCCGGCCTGAACATCAAGGTGCTGTCCGACGGGTCCAATGGTCCGGCCGTCGTCGTCGCTCAATTTTCGGCGGAAGGCACCCGGCTCGGAAACGCCGGCATCGATGCCGTTCACCCCAACCCTGGCCTCTCAAAACCCGCATCGACTGTCGAGTTCCACCTTTATTTCGTGAAGGACTCGTTCGGCAACTGGCTGCTCGACGGAACACGCACGCTCAATGACAAGCCCACGCTTTGAAAGCGGCGACGGCGATCGAGCATTCTCCGGGCGGTTTGCGAGATGGGAGCCTGGGAGCATCCATGATTTCAGCACATTGGCCGGCGAAACGCGTGGCGGCCGACCCCGCTTGACGACTGTTCGATCTGAGGCTACGATCTTGTGCTTTATGGATTTAGGTCTCAAAGCCGATGGATCCTTTTGACGACTTCGGAGACATCGTCCGAAAGAACGAGCCGCTGGCTCCCCTGGCGTGGTTTCGGCTCGGCGGTCCGGCCACGTACTTCGCACGGCCGCGCCAGGTCGACGAGCTCGCCGCACTCCTGAAACGATGCCGGGCCGCGGGAATCACAGCCAAGATCCTTGGGCGGCGGCTCCAACGTTTTGGTGCGCGACGAGGGCATCGATGCGCTGGTCATCCATCTGGAAAGTCCGTCTTTCTCCGACGTGTGTCGTGCGAGAAAATCGTGATCGAGGCGGGCGCGGCCGTGCCTCTGACCGCCCTGATCTCGCAAGCCGCGCGGGCGGGCCTGGCCGGGCTCGAGATCCTGACCGGAATCCCCGGCACCGTTGGCGGAGCGCCTGCGCGGCAACGCCGGTAGCCGCCAGGGTGCCATCGGCCAGTTCGTCCGCCGGGCCATGGTGCTGGACCTGGCCGATGAGATCCAGGTGCGCGAGCGCGACGACCTCAATTTCGCCGACCGCGACTCCAACCTCGACGAGCCCGTCATCCTCTCGGCGGAATTCGAGCTGGCACCCGAGGATCCGGAAACGCTCGTCCGCCGGATGCGGCGGATCTGGATCGTCAAGAAGGAGAATCAACCCTACGGCTATCAATTCTCCGGCTGTATCTTCAAGAACCCCGCGCCCGACGTCTCCGCCGGCACGCTGATCGATCAGGCCGGGCTCAAGGGAACCCGCTTCGGCGACGCCGAGGTATCGGACCGGCACGCCAACTTCATCGTCGCTCACCCCGGCGCCAAGACGTCCGATGTCCTCCAGCTTATCGACCGTATCCGCCAGCGCGTCTGGCAACAATTCGGCTACGAATTGGAACTCCAGATCCAAATTTGGTAAAATAGGTTGTTCTGACAATCTCCCCCGAATTCGAATGCTGGCGGTCTGATGCAAGTGATCGAGACGACGGAGGCATTCAGGTGATGGAACACCGCGAACCTCCTCGAATCGGCGCGGGCGATCGCCGCTCGGTCAGTGCGCGGTCGAGAATGCCGCGGACGGGGTGCGTCTGCGCGCGTTCGATCCGTTCCGTGGCCGGCGCTCGGGTTGACCCGGTCCGGCTCGGCGTCACGGTCGCTGGGCTTAGTCGTGGTGGCCGTGGCGTTGGTGTACGGGCTGTCTCGCGCCACGAGCGGCGCGGTTGCGTGGCTTCATCGCCAGTCACAGTATCGGCTTGCGTTCAGCGATATTCAACTCGTTCGGGACCTTCCGAAGCTGGTATCGCGGTGGAAAACGTGAGTTTCTTGCGCGGGTCCAGCGTAGCTCGGGAAATGCGGAATCGATCTCACTGCTAGAAGTTCGGCCCGAGCGGATCGCGACCGCTTTCAAGCTCGAGCCGTGGGTCGAGGAAGTGACCAGGGTGACGTTCGGCCCAGGTCGAATTGCGGTCGAGTTGAAGTTTCGCGAGCCGGTCGCGTGGGTGAAGGTCGAGAAGACGCAGCAAATCATCGATGGCGAGGGGCGGCTGTTGCCGTCGGATGATGTCGACGTGGAGTTGGCGGGGCCGCTCATTCAGATCACCGGGCTCGAGCCGGGCAGTCCCGCCGATTCCCGCGCGGGCGTGGTGTGGAAGTCGAAGTCGGCCGGTCAAGACGTCGAGCGGGTTGACGAGCGAATCGTCGCCGCGGCGCGTCTGGCCCGCTTCCTCAAGGAGCGAGTCGGTAGTGATCACACGAACGTCTCCAGATCGCTGCGGATGATCCAGATCATCGTGACGGAATTCGCCGGACGCGGCCTGTTCATGGTGAATTCCGAGGGAACTGTCCTTCTGCTGGGGACGCCCCCCAGGCTCGGAAGGGCCCCGGGAGTCTACCGCAGAGGAGAAGTGGCAGATTCTGCTCAGGTGGAGTGGTCTGGCGATCGACCACACTCTCCCGGACGGCGACTACTGGGACTTCACGGCCAAGGGGCTCGCGCATCGATGCCCTCGAACACATCATCCCCGGCACACCGAGCCGGCCATGACGCAGGTAGGCCGGCTGCCCTGGAGCGGCCGGCTACCGACGGGAATGTCTCGGGACAAGACGCCAGTTTGGCTGTCCTGTTAAGGTTGAGTAAGATGTTGCGCGGCCGCGGGGCGGCCCGGCCAATGCACCGCGATCTTGCCCCGCTTCTGAGTGAATCTGAGAACTCCAAGAGGAGCCTGACTGCACCATGGCCAACCGCCTGGGCCCGTCCTGGTTGAATCGTGTTCAGCAACTCGCCGGTCCCACCCATGCGGGCCGGCTGGGCCGGTATTCCGGCATGGTGGATCGCGTGAATGCGCTCGAGCCCTTGCTCGAGGTGTGCACGCCCGAGCAGCTCGCGTCCAAGGCCCATGAACTGACGCTCCGGGCCAGGCAGGGTGATTCGCTCAACAGCCTGCTGCCGGAAGCGTTTGCCCTGGTTCGCGAATCGGCAAAACGATCGATCGGCCAGCGACAGTTTGACGTTCAGGTCTTGGGCGGCATCGCGATCCACTACCGCTGCATCGCCGAGCTCGAAACCGGTGAAGGGAAAACGCTGGTCTCGACCATGCCGGCGTTCTTGAACGCACTGACCGGCAAGGGCGTGCATATCGTCACCGTCAACGACTACCTGGCCCGCCGCGACGCCGAATGGATGGGTCCGATCTACCGCACGCTGGGTTTGACCGTCGGCTGCATTCAGACCGGCCAGACCGACCCGGTCGCGCCGCGCTGCCTACGCCTGCGACATCACCTACGGCACGGCCAAGGAGCTGGGTTTCGACTTCCTGCGCGACGAGCTGAAGCGTCTCCAGCTTGGCGGCGACGCGCACCGCAAGACGTTTGAACAGGTCTTATCTCGGCCAGGGTGGCGCCGTCGAGTCGCAGATGCCCGTCCAGCGCACGCACAACTATGCGATCGTCGACGAGGCCGACAGCATCCTGATCGACGAGGCACGTACGCCGCTGATCATCGGAGCGAATAATCAGCCCACCCAGGAGGAGGCCGCCGCTTATTACGGAGCCGACCAGCTTGCCGCGACGCTGGTGCGCGTCAAGGACTACAAGTACGACCCGCTCGAGCGGAAGGCCGAGCTATCGGCGGCCGGCCGGCGCAAGATCCAGGCGGTTGCAGCCAACCCCGCGTTCGTTTCGCTCACGGTTGACGGCCTCTATGAATATGTCGAGCGATCGCTGCGAGCCCAGATCGCCTATCTCAAGGACCGCGATTATGTCGCCGTCGACGGCGAGATCGTGATCGTCGACGAATTCACCGGACGTATGATGCCCGGTCGCCAGTGGCAAGACGGTCTGCACCAGGCGATCCAGGCCAAGGAGCGGCTCGAGATCACCCTCGAGACGATCACGGCCGCGCGAGTGACGGTTCAAGACTTCTTCAAGCGTTATACCAAGCTGGCGGGGATGACCGGAACGGCCTCTTCCGATGCCGCCGAGCTGCGCCGGATCTACAAGGTCGGCGTCTTCAAGGTGCCCACCAATCGTGCCTGCCAGCGGGTCTGGCTGCCCGATCGGGTCTTCTCGACCATCGACGAAGGCTTCCAGGCGGTCGCGAACCAGATCGTCGAATGGAACAAGCAAGGAGTGCCGGTGCTGGTGGGCACGCGGTCGATCGAGAAATCCGAGCGGCTCAGCGCATTGCTCGAGGCGCAGGGAATCGAACACCAGATCTTGAACGCCAAGAACCACGAGATCGAGGCCCAGATCGTCGCGCAGGCAGGGCAGAAGGGCCGCGTGACGGTCGCCACCAACATGGCCGGCCGCGGGACCGACATCAAGCTGGGCGACGACGTTGCCGAGCTGGGCGGGCTGCACGTCATCGGCACCGAACGGCATGAGGCCCGGCGAATCGACCGCCAGCTCGCCGGCCGCTGCGCACGCCAAGGAGACCCGGGCCTCGCGCAGTTCTTCATTTCGGTCGACGACGAGATCGTCGAAGCGTTCGGCGAAAAGCGCGCAGCGCGCATCCGCAAGCGGCTGCGCGGCAAAGGCGAGTTGACCAGCGTGGCCATGCGTCGGATGTTCGTGGCCGCGCAGCGGAAGAAGGAACGACAGCACTTCCGCGACCGCAAGCTGCTCATGCACTACGAGAAGCAGCGGGCCGAGATGCGCAAGAACATGGGGCTCAACCCGGTGCTCGGCTGAGCAAGCGCTTCGTCGAAACTCATTTTCACTTGCGGAGCTGCTCCTTGGCGTGGCGTTTGACCTCCTTGTCGAGCGCCTCGAGTGAGCCTAGCTCGGCTTCGGCGATCTTGAGCCGCTTGGCCGCGTCCTGCAGCGGCGGAAGCTTGTCGAGATAGGAGTGAAACTTCGCGAGCTGCTTAGAATCTCGCCTGAGCAGATAGTGCACCAGCGCCCACGCCTCGGCGTAAGCGAGCTGCGCCGTTTTGTCGTCGTTGAAGTAGGCGTCATTGGCCAGCAGCTCCGGGATCGGAATCCAGCTGCCGCCGCCGGCGCGTGGGTCAGTCAGCGCCCGGAGCCTGGCGCCATTGGTCGTCCCGATCTTGGTCTTGCCCTTGTATTGCCAGAGCTCGCCGTAAGTCGCCAAGCCTTCGCTAATGCAAGCGGGCACGTCCCGTTGCCGGGAGAGGAGGCCCGTATTATACGACAGCAAGTGCAGAGCCTCGTGCGTTAGGGTAAAACGATTTACGCGCTCGGGACTGTCGGGAAGTTCCTCGTCCGTGCCCCGATTGTCGAACACAACCAGCCGATTGGTCTCGAGATCATAATGGCCACCAACCGCTGCACCCTTGTCTTCGCCGAGAAACGCACGATAAGACGCAGCGTCCTTGAGAGTGATGACCGTCATTCGGTTCGGCGGCAGCGCGAGCTTGAAACCCCGATCGCGGAAGTGCGAGAGAAACTCCGGAGCCAGTGCTTCGCAAATCGTGAGTGCGTCCTTGCTATAGACTGGGCTGGCATCTCCCAGTCCCAGGAAGTGCTTGGACGGGGCATCCGAGAACGGTGCCAGGCCAGCTTTCTTTCCCAGGGCCTTTACTTCGGCGATTTCTGCGGCGTCATCGACCACTGCAACTGCTTCGCCTGACAACGAGATGCGAGTAAGCAGGGGAATTCCGACGATCCCACAGATTGTGCGGGCGATGCACGCGCGACGGGAAAGACCGGGCGAGCGCTCGCGATGAGGGGCCGAGTAAAGTGGAACCGACGTGTGCGGCATTGCAGTCGTGCTCCGAGCCGAATGGGTTTCTCGCGCAATCAGACGGAACTACATTTCATTCATCCTGCGACTCTCTCTGCGTCGATGTCGGAGCGGGCGTTTCAATCTCGGCAACAAGCCTCATGTCGATTTCGTGGAAACCCTCATCATCGCCCACAAACACCAGCTCGCTTCGGTGCGTGACGGCGACGAAATCGGGATGTCTCACGTGGTAAGCCGTGCCATCGGCGAGCTTGATGAAGAACGGCCGAAATGGCTGGCGGTGCATCGCGCGTCGAACTTGTTCCACAGTCGCCATTGTTCGGTACGCCCCAGGGACCTAAGTGCCACTTATCCCGCTAAAGCTTATCACCATCTTATCAGATCAAGCACAGAGCACCAACCACGGACGTCGGTGCTCTTCGGTGATCCCTCACCGCAGGCCACACGTCGTTTGGATGGCTTCGTCGACGAGCTCACATGATCTCCGCTGCTCGTTCAGGCGTCATTTCAATCGCCTCGGAGAAGAAGACCGCGGGGCTAACACGGAAGACGCGCGAAACCGCCGCGATGTGCCGGCGGCTCAGCTTACGTCTCTCCGCCAGGATTTCCGAGATTGTCGAGCTGGCGATCTTGCTCCGCTGGGCCAGTTCTACTTGGGTCATTTCATTCGACTGAAGCAAGAACCGGATCATTTCCGAGTCGGAAACCGGCTCGCTCGGATCCTGCTCGGCCTCATATCGGTGGACCAGATCGCTCAGAACATCGAGGTAATCCTCCTCGTCGGGCTGAAGCTCGGCTCGACTGATCAACGAGTCGATCATCGCGATGGCTCGGTCCAGCTCGACGTCCGTGCTGATCGGACGGAGTCGAAGTTGTCGGACGAGCCGGATGTAGCGGTCATCCTCGCCCTTCAGAACGACCTTTTTTGGGTGCTTGGGCATGATTCGCCTTCCTCCCATTCAGCCGATCTTCCATCGCCCGCGATCGTATTCCGCATAGTTTAACCTGTGAACCCGACATGCGCCGCGTCAAAACACGAAAGCTCCCGCGCCGTTGACCGATCGCGCTCGAATCCGTAAATTGTTCTTGATTCAACGAACTCTGATTCACCGCAGCCTTAGCCACGTCGCCAGGTACACTTTGATGGATGCCGGCCACACCTCGCCTCCCTATTTCCTCGGCATCGACCTGGGCGGAACGAACATCAAGAGCGGGGTGGTCGACGACAAAGGCCGGCCGCTGTCTTCAATCAGCATTGCGACCCAGGCCGACCACGGGCCGGTCGTCGGCGTCGACAACCTGGTTGCCGCCGGCAAGAAGGCCGTGCAGGAAGCCGGGCTCGACTGGGACCGCATCGCCGCGGTGGGCTTGGGGTCACCCGGAACGATGGACCTTGACGCCGGCATGCTACTCGAGCCTCCTAACCTGCCCGGGTGGGATAACCTGCCGATCTGCCGGTTGCTCGCCGAGCGGCTCCGAAAGCCGGTCGTGCTTCAGAACGACGGCAACGCCGCAGCATACGGTGAATACTGGGTCGGCGCAGGCCGGAATGCGCACAGCCTGGTGATGTTCACCCTGGGCACGGGTGTCGGCGGCGGAATCGTGATCGGCGGCCACATCATTCAGGGGCGCCACAGCCACGGCGGCGAGTGCGGCCATATCATCATTGAGGCCGAGAACGGACGGCGGTGCAGTTGCGGACAGCTCGGGCATCTCGAGGCGTACGCTTCGGCCACGTCCGTGGTCAAACGCGCCGTCGAGCGGCTCGAAGCCAACGAGACACCCAGCTCATTGCGATCGATCGCGCGAGAACAGCTCACCAGCCGCGCGATCAACTCCGCGGCCGTGGCGGGCGACGCGATCGCCAAGCAGCTCATGAGCGAGACGGCGCATTACCTGGCGGTTGGAGCGGTTTCGCTCATGCACACCATCGACCCGGAAATTGTGCTCTTCGGCGGTGGCATGATCGCCGCAGGACAGGCGTTTCTCGAAGAGATTCGCAGCGGAGTGAGGGCGATGGCGTTTCCAGTTCCGGCAGCGAAGACGCGGATTGAATACGCCCAGCTCGGGGGCGAGGCAGGATTTATCGGGGCAGCCGGGTGGGCACGGGTGAAGCGGAGCTGAGGGAGGAGTAATAGTAGGATTAGGATTAGGATTAGGACAAAGATTCATCCTCCTCCGGCACGATATCCCGGATTTCAAGCTGGACGTCGCGGCGATTGTTCCATTCGTTGATAGTCGGGTGGAAGACCGCCGAGCAGCGCGTGCCTGGGGGCAGGGAGCCTGCCTTTGCGGACATGTTCCAGCCGATGGCTTTCAGCTCGTGCGGGCCTTGCTTCAACCGGAGCTGCAAGTGCTGTCTCTGGGCACCCACTTCCCTTGGTGCAGCGGCGATTTGAAGGCCGGTGGCCAGAAGCATGGGCCGGGGATTGGCGATGCCGTGCGGCTCGAGCTTCTCGATCTCCTCGACGATGCGCAGCGTCAAGGCGCCCAGGGGAACCTCGGCATCGATCGCCAGCTCGCGCTCGAGCTGCTCCGCTTGGAGAGTGGCGCGGCAGCTTTGCTCGAATCGGCGGGTGAAATCCGCGAGCTGGTCCTGCCTGAGCTTGAGCCCCGCCGCCGCCGGATGGCCGCCGAAATTGAGCAAATGTTCGGAGCTCTCCTTGATTGCTTGATGCACGTCGAAACCCGGAATGGACCGCGCAGATCCTTGAGATTGCTCGGGACCCAGCGAGATCACGATCGTGGGGCGATGAAACATGTCAGCCAGACGGCCGGCGACGATTCCAATCACGCCGACATGCCAGCCTTCGCGCGCCAGCACGATCGAGCGCCGGTCGCCCAGGCCCCCTTCGTCCTCGATCATTCGCCGCGCTTCGTCCAGGATCTGGCGCTCCACTTCCTGGCGGCGCGTGTTGCACGAATCGAGCACCGAGGCGATCGTTCGCGCCTGCTCAAGATCATCGGTCGTCAGCAGCTTCACGGCCATCATCGCGCGCTCGAGCCGGCCGGCCGCGTTGATGCGGGCGCCATGCCGAACCCGACCATTCCCGCCGTCAGACGCTTCTTGCCCAGTGAGCCGCTGATTTCCATGAGAGCACGCAGGCCGGCGCTGGGCTCGGCGGAAATGGCTGCCAGGCCGTGTCGCACGATGATTCGGTTCTCATCAGAAAGAGGCACAACGTCAGCGATCGTCGCCAGCGCGACCAGACCAAGCGAGCCGACCAGAAAGTTGCGCATATGCGGAGATGCGCGCTTGCCGTCGCCAAATGACTTGCAGACCTGCCACGCCAGCTTGAACGCGACGCCCGCGCCGCAGAGATCACCCGAGGGATACGCGCTGCCGGGCAGACGCGGGTGAACGATCTCGGCCGCTGCGGGAAGCTCCGGCCCCAGCGTGTGATGGTCGGTGATGATCAGCTCGAGCCCCAGGCTTCGCGCGAGCTCGGCCTCCTGGACCGCGGAAATTCCGCAGTCGACCGTCACGATCAGTGAAGCCTTCTCCTCCGTTGTGAGCCGGCGCAGGGCCTCGGCGTTGACGCCGTAGCCCTCCTCGACACGGTGCGGAATGTAATAATCGAGCTCCGTGGCGCCCGCCAGACGAAGGCACGCCCAGAGAACGCTGGTGCCACACACACCGTCGACATCGTAGTCGCCGTAGATCACGATTTTGCGGCGCTCGTGAATGGCACTCACGATCCGTTCCGCAGCCCGCCTGGCGCCCGGCAGAAGCTCCGGGTCGTGCAGAGCCCCCATCTTGGCTTCGAGGAATGCGGTGGCCCGGGCCGGGTCGTCGATGCCGCGATTGATCAGCAACTGCGCGACCAGGGGCGAAAGCCGGGCGCTTCGACTCAAGCTCTCGATGCGCCCGGCATCGAACGGCTTGAGTCGCCAGCGGGTGGGTCGGAAGGCTCTGGCTGTCACAAAAAAGCGACCGATCTGCGGGCCTTCTAGAACCACTTGCGGCGCCGCGCATAAATCCAGATGAAACAGGGCGATACTGCCATGATCGCGGCGCTGCCCCAGAAGAGCAAGGCTTTGGGCAGCGGATTGGTGAAAGCCAGGTTGTCGCCGAAAAAGTTCATGCCGAAGAAGCCGACCAGAAACGTCATCGGCAGGAACATGACCGTGGCGATTGTCAGCGCCTTCATGATCTCGTTGGTGCGGTTGGAGACGACCGAGAGGTACGTCTCGACCGCTCCTGCGATCAGATCGCGCAGGCTCTCGGAAATATCGTGAATTCGCACCACGTGGTCGTAGAGGTCGCGAAAGTACACGCGGTGCTTCGCCTGGACGGGCTTGAACGGATCGCGGGCCAACCGGGTGAGCACCTCGCGCTGGGGAGAGAGCGCCTTGTGGAGCAAGAGGGCGGCACGCTTGAGCCGAAAGATCGCCCGCAGTGACTGCGTGCTCGCGTTCTCGATCACGGCGTTCTGGATTTGATCGATCTTTTCGTCGAGATGCTCGATCGCGAACAGCGACCGATCGATCGCCAGCTCGAGGAACCGATAGAGCAGATGGTCTGCGCCGTTGCGCAGGCGATCTCGGGGGTCGCGCATGATGATCTTGCGATCCTGATCGAGAATCTCGAGCGGCGCGGTGTGGTACGTGACCAGGTAGTTGGGCCCGAGGAAAATATCGAGCTCGTGGAGATCGAGCTTGTCCGAGTTGGGCTCGAAGCCGGCAACGTGGAAGACGATGTAGAGGTATTCTCCCCAGTCGTCGACCTTGGCGATGTGCGACTCAGCCAGCGCGTCTTCGACGGCCAGGTGATGGAACTGAAAGTGCCGGCAAAGCCAGTCCTCTAGCGCAGGGCTGGCGTGCTCCTCCGGCCCGAGGATATCGACCCAGATCAGACCGGCGCTGTCGGCAAGCGCGTCGTCGATGGAATCTCGGGGCCAATCGGCATGGAAGACGCCCTTGCCGTCACGGTAAACCAGCTTGAAAACGGTTCCAGCGCTCAAGAGCGCGACGGTGGGCCCCGCCTCCGCTGCGTGGGCATCGCCGCTCATCGCGATGGCCTCGGCTCGGCGAGCCCGCCTCCGCTGCGCAGCTTGGCGGTGGCGGCCTTCTTGTACTCGTCGATGACGTCGATCAGAACGCGGTCACCGCCTGGCTTCTCGGCAATCGTGCGCCGGATCGGCGAACCGAACGAGCCCAGGCCGCGCCGCAGCTCGTCATTCTCGATGTCCGCGTTGACCAGACGAATCAAGTTGAAGCCCACCGGGACTTTCGTGGCATGAAAGGAACCATCCTTCTGGATGCGTGCCGAACGCATTCGGCCCACGGTGCCGTCAATGGGGATGAATTCGACCCAGCCTCGCGAGAGCGGCTTGCCCGCCTGCGTGACAGTTCCCTGCACGGTCGTTGTGATCATCTTCTCCGGGCCCAGGGCATCATGGCAGCCCAGGCACCCGAGCGCGAGTGAACACCCGAGTGAGGCGCGAAGCCAGAGATTCCGCGACGGCCGCTCTCATCGGCCCAGTACTTGCGCCACGGGAAATTCCTCGCCCCCCTGAACCAGTTTCCTGTCCGGCGGTGGATTCTTTTCGAGGAAGTCGCGAAGCGCGTCGACCCGAGCCTGGAGTTCCTTCTTCTTGTCATTGATCTGACGAGAGCCGGACGTGATCAGCTCGATCGATGCCTTGGCGATCGGCTTCACCAGCTCGAACACCTTCTGGCTGTAGGCACCTCCCTCGGCGCCGGAGTTGCGCAGGAGCCCGCCTGCGTCGCCGCGAGCGCCGGGATTGCCGTCAAACGCTTGATAGACCGGACCGATCAAAAGCGCGGTCAAGTATCGCGCCTTGATGGGATTGGTCGACTGCGGGCGCTTGGCCGTGTCTTTTGCAGGCGGTGCGGCCGCTAACTCCGCCTTCGCCGCCTTCAGTCCCTTCACGGCGGGCTTCGCAGCGGGCTTCGCGGGCGCTTTGGCAACCGGCTTCATCTTGACGTCGGGTGCGGCTGCCGCCTTGCCAGCGGCCGATTTCAACTGGTGCTCGGGGATGAGCTCGTTGATCTGCTCACCCAGGTCCGCAGCCAGCACACCGACCGAATGAGCGACCAGGGGAAAGTTGTACTTGCGCACGCTCGGCGGAATCTGCATGAGCCCGAGAGCCCGGGCGGCCTCGGACCGCAACTCGAACTTTTTGTCGCCATCGGCGAGGAATTTCATCGCCGCGCTGGCCATCGCCGCGTTTTCGGGTCGACTGGGTTCATAGCCCTGCTTCAAGGCGCGAAGCGCCTCGAGCGCACGAAGCTGGACGGGATAGGGCGCGTCCTCCATTTTGGTGAGGAAATCAGCGACGACCTTGGCAGTTGAGGCAATCACGTCGCCGGCAGGCGGCTTCCCTTCCTCAATCGCATTGGCAATACCCTCGAAGGCCCAGAGCTTGACCCATACGGTCTGGTTGGGATCCTTGATCTGCTCGGCGTAAAGTGGGAAGTAGTCACCACTTGCGGCCTGGCCCAGGACGATCATTGCCTGCACCCTGGGAATCAGATGGTTCTTCAGCAACGGCGTTAGCTTCGCTTTCAGTACTCGGTTATACGCGGTCTGAAAGGCCAGATTCTTGTTGCTGCGGGCCAGGAAGATCGGCTCGAGCAGCGTGGTCGTGGCGTCGTTAATCGCTTTGTTGACGTCTGCCTGGATACTCGTCTTCGGTGAGGGCTCGACCACGGCCTGGAGGTTCGCATGATCGGTCAATTCCGAGACCATGGCATCGACAACGCGGTTCATCAGATTGCTTTCAGGTTGCCCACCCGGGCCGGCCATGCCGTTCAAGTCCTGGATCTCGATCGGCGTCACCTTGGGCTTCTTGATATGCGTAAAACCCGCGATGTCGGTCAACTTTTCGGCCTTCTCGTCCCGGAACACGTCGTACGGTAGAGCCTTGGACGTGCCGTCTTCGTCATCCGGTGCCCCGTTATCCTGCCCTGCCTTCCCTTTCTCCGCGCCAGCCTTGGCCTTGGGCTGATCGGCGTCATCCTGATCGTCTTTGGGGGTCGCGGCCGGAGCTTGTGCCTCCTTCTTGGCCGGAGCCTGCGCGACCGAGGATCGTGGTGGCAACAGCACGAGCGCCAGGCCAAGACAGCCGACGAGCACGATGCGCATTTCGCGGAACCTCGTGAAAAAAACCAGGAGCTGGAGAGTCACTGCCGGCATGCCCGAAGGGCCGCGTGGCGAGGTGCCTGCCTGATCGCGGGCACAACCGAACAAGGCGGTTCAGTCGCGTGCCGCCTTAACTCATCTCAAGATGATCTTTGCACTTCCATCAAATGGCCACAGTTCAAGTTAACCCGCCATTCGAGGTCTGTCAAGTCGCTGGACGGCCTCTCGCCGCGAGCCCGAAATTGTCAACCTTTCGGGTCGCGGCGAGATGGGCCCAGTACGTGCAATACCGTTCAGTTCGAGCCCCGTGGACGAGCCGGCATCAACCGCCGCTTGCGACACCCATATGCCTTTAGACGCTCGGTCTACGCCGCTGGTTCCGACAGGGAGCCAGGATTCGCGGGATGTGGATTCACCTGGCAAGAGTTTACCAGTTAGCTTGCCGGGATTGGTCTGCCGCGTTCATGGCCGGCGCGCTTGTTGGGCCGCGCGAACGTCCGTATCATGAGCGGTCGTTACGGGTGAGATAACATCGACTTCGGAATCGGCGGGAGAGGCGAGCTCCATGGCGGCCACGAGCAACTATCTGGCGCTGGACCTGGGGGCGGAGAGCGGCCGAGGGCTACTGGGCCGGTTCGATGGCACGCTCCTGGAGATGGAGGAAGTTCACCGTTTCCCCAATGGTCCCGTGCGGCTTTTCGACACCCTCCACTGGGACTTACCCCGGCTCCTTGACGAGGCGAAGACGGCGATTCGCAAAGGCGCCGCGGGTGCCGGGCAGCTCGATGGCATCGGCGTCGATACGTGGGGTGTCGATTTTGGCCTCGTCGGGCGGGGTGACACGCTCCTGGGCAACCCCGTGCATTATCGCGACGCACGCACGAACGGCATGCTTGAAGCCGCTTTCGAACGAGTTTCCCGCGAGCGAATCTATGAGATCTCCGGCTTGCAGTTTTTGCCGTTCAACACCGTCTACCAGCTTCTCGCACTGGCGACATCGCGGTCGCCCCTGCTCGAGGTGAGCGAAACGCTCCTGTTGATGCCGGACTTGTTCGGATGGCTCCTGACCGGGCGCCGCGTCTGCGAGCGGACAAACGCGTCAACCACGCAGTTGCTCGACGCTCGCAAAGGAGCGTGGTCGGATGAGCTCTGTACGGCACTCGGCTTGCCGCGGGCGATCTTACCCGAGCTGATCGAGGCCGGCACGACGCTGGGGGCGCTGCGACCATCCGTGGCAGAGGAATTGGGGATCTCGCGCGCGATCGACGTGATCGTGCCCGCAACGCATGACACCGCGAGCGCGGTCGCGGCCGTGCCGGCCGTGGCTGGATCGAGAAATCTCGCTGCATCACCGGCCGCCCCCGACTGGTGTTATCTGAGCTCGGGAACCTGGTCCCTTCTGGGCGTCGAAGTTCCGCGTCCGGTGATCACCGCCGAGACAATGAAATTTAACTTTACGAACGAAGGTGGAGTGGCCGGGACGACGCGGTTGCTCAAGAACATCATGGGCCTCTGGCTGGTGCAGGAATGCCGCCGGAACTGGGCGGCGGCGGGTCGGGAGCTGTCGTACGACGAGTTGACCGCGCGGGCCCAGGCTGCACCGGCGTTTGCGGCCCTGGTGGATCCCGACGACGCGTCCTTTCTGTCGCACGGACACATGCCGAAACGGCTATCGGCTTATTGCGAGCGGACGGGCCAGACACTGCCCAAGGATGAGGGGGCGATCGTTCGTTGCTGTTTTGAAAGCCTCGCGCTCAAGTATCGCTGGGGTGTGGATCGCCTCGAATCGATTCTCGGAACGCGTCTCAAGACGATCCACGTGGTCGGGGGCGGCAGCAAGAACGCGCTCTTGTGCCAGTTCACGGCCGACGCCTGCGGGCGTCCGGTTCACGCGGGCCCAGCCGAAGCCACGGCGATCGGCAACATTCTGATGCAAGCCTTGGGCCGCGGTCAGCTCGGCTCGGTCTCGGACTTGCGCGCCGTGGTGGCTCGCTCGTTTCCCGTAACGGTCTACGAGCCCCGGGACACATCTGCATGGGACGTCGCCATGGAGAGATTCAATGCGCTCGTGGGCGTTTGAAAAAGGTGTCAGACACCTTTTCTCCAGCGCCGTTGAGCCTCGAGCGGGGAGCGCGTAGAATGGCGACAATCCTCTCAGGCCGGCCATGTCCTCACGCGGGAGCTTGATTTCGAATGATCGAACGGCGGTACGTCTTTCCTGGCGTGATCGAGATGAACTACCAGGCGAAGCGCCGGATGGGGGTGAATATCTACCTCATCGACGGGGGCTCGGAATACGCCTTGATCGACGTGGGCTTCCTCGACGAGCTGGGCGACGTGCTCGAGCTGATCCGTCAGATGAATTTCAGCTTCTCCGCGTGCAAGCTGATCATCGCGACCCACGCGGACGTCGATCACACCCAGGGGCTCACCCGTGCACGCGACGTGCTCAAGTGCGACGTGGCCGCCCATCCCAAGAGCATCAGGGCAATCGAAGAAGGCGATGAGATTTTCACCTACGCGAGAATCGACGCTCAGAACATCCATATCCCAATGCCGCGCTGCAAGGTCGACCGCGTCATCAACGAGGGAGAACGCCTGCAAATCGGCGATAAAAGCCTGGAGGTCTGGAGCACGCCTGGCCACACCGACGGCCAGCTCGCGCTGCGGATGGGCAACTTGCTTTTCTCCGGCGACAATATCTTCCGCGACGGCTGCGTCGGGGTGATCGACGCCCACCACGGCTCGAGCCTGGTGGAATTCGTCGCCAGTCTGAAGCGGATCCTCGGCTCGGACGTGGAATACCTTCTTCCCTCCCACGGCCCCATCTTCCGGAAGAACAACAAGCTGATCGAGGCGACCATCGCGCGGCTCGAATCGTACACCCACATGTCCGACTTCGGCACCTGCGCCGTCGACTGGCCGCTCATGGACGCCTGGGAAGAAGAGCTGGCGCGCGGGACGTTTGATTTCTAAACCTCCAATCCAATCGCCCGCATGAGCGCCAGCGCATTGCTGTGCTGCACCACCCCTGGCCGCATCCGGTAATCGAAGATCATCTTCCCATCGACGAGTCGGTCTGCAAAATGCACGTTGGTGATCCCGGAATCCTCGCCGCCGCCGAACTCGGTCAAGGCAAGGTCATGGGTCGTGACCATGCCGATCGCGCCGTGCGCGAGCAGTCCCTTGACGACGCCCTCCGCTCCGACGAAGCGGTCGTGCGAGTTGGTGCCGTTGAATAGCTCGTCGAACAGGAAGAGAAGCGGAAGCCGGCCGCGCGAGAGCTCGACTAATTGCCGCACGCGGGTGATCTCGGCGTAGAAACGCGAGCGCCCCGCCTGGAGCGAATCCTGAATTCGCAGAGTGGCGCCCACGGCCATCGGCGTGAGGCGGAGCGCCGTGGCACGCACCGGCGCCGGCCAGCGCCAGCACGGTATTGATGCCCACCGTACGCAACAATGTGCTCTTGCCCGACATGTTCGAGCCGCTGACGATCAAGGCATGCGTGCGGCTGCCGAGCGTCACGTCGTTGAAGACGCAGTCGCGTCTCGCGATCAACGGGTGGCCGATTCCCAGAGCTTCCACCTGTGCCGGGCCTGTACCAATCTGCGGAAACACATCCTGCGGGTTTTCCGCGGTGTAGGCCGCCAGCGCACAGAGCGACTCGAATTCTCCGATTGCGGCGAGCCAGTTGACGATCCGGGGCCCCGGCCCGCTGCGCCAGGCGTCGATGCGCACGGCGATCTGGGTGGTCCAAAGCCACAACGCGCCGAAGGGCGCGAAGAGCTGATTACGCCGGCAATCGAGCAACTGAAGAAGGCGGGCGAGCCGCTTGATCTGCGTGGACGCCGGGTGCCCGTCCGATTCCAGCGATTTTACAAGCTGGCGCAGCCGCGCGGCCTCGAACGGATGCGTCTCCAGCCGATGCAACATCTCGGAGAGAAGAATCAGGTCGGCCGTGCGGCGCTCGACGGCCGAAAGCACGGTGCTTACGCGTCTGAAGACCACACGGGCGAAGATACCATCGCAAATGAGAACGAGGAGAAAAGGCACAAGGTCGAACTCGAAGAAGAGCCAGCCCACGAGAGTGGCGGTCCCGAGCACGCCGAGAACAAACGCGACAAGAGGCACCCAGAGTCCCGAAAAGACCCGCCTGGCGGTTCCAAATTCAACGAGCGCGGCCGGATCGATGGCCTGGCGAACATCGACGCCCAGCAGCTCGAGGTCTTCGCGCAGGTCGAGCTGCGGGCGCAGCTCACGAACGGCCTCTTGGCGCTCGGCGACCTCCTCTGGGCTCGCGGGGGCGAGCAACCAGGCGGCCAGCGTGTCCTCACCCGATCGCGTCCTCGCGGTGCATAACCTCTCAAAGAGCGAACCGGCACCGAAGAGGTCGAGGTCGGCGGCATAAGGGTGATCCACGTTGAGATACGACAACCCGGTTGAGCCCGCGCCGGGCCAGCGGCCGTCGAGTCGAGCCAGGCCGTTCGAGTAAAACTGCACGGAGCGACGGGCGCGGTCGGCGGCGCGGCGGACCGGCTCGTGGACCAGGATCAGCGCGATGAAGATCGCCCCAGGTGGGACCAGCCACCACAGCGGGATGCCTGTGCCGCGAATGACCAGAAAACCGAGCAAGACCAGCACGACAAACGCGGCCAGCCGGGCGTCGGCGACTCTGCGGTCGCGACGCGTGCATCGCTCCAGCTCGCGGTTCCGCTCAGCGAGCCGGCGCTCGTAGGTGGGCCGAATGTCTTCGGCGAGCGCCGAGTTTCGGGCTGCTGGATCAGTGGCGAGGGATTGCTCTGGCATTGCGAGGGGCCTGCCTCAATGGAGAAAATTGAGCGGTCCACGCTAGCCGATCTGCGGTGGATTTGGGAGGGTGCAGCGAACCAGATGCGTTTGCGGGCGGCACACGGAGTGTGCCTGCTACAAAGTTTCAGGATCGTATGCCCTGGCTCTGCTCAGTTTGGAGATGCCGGTCGCAAGTGCATGCCGCTATTCAAACGTCTGCGTCTCGCCATCGTCGGCGCTTCCTGAGGTTCAGCATTCGTGGGCTGATCGCGCTGGTGCTCGTGCTGGGCGGCGGATTCGGCTGGATCGTGCGCAGGGCTCACGTTCAGCGCGATACGGTGGCGGCGATCGGCAAGGCGGGGGGCAGGGTCGTCTACTCGTGGCAATGGCGCGACGGCCGGTGGGACCCGCGCGGCCAACCCAAGTGGCCCGCGTGGCTCATCAACAACCTGGGGGTGGACTTCCTCTACGAGGTCAAGCAGGTCGTGCTCGTTGGTGGGCGGGCCGATCGAACGAACGACTCGCTCATGGCCCACGTGGGCCGGCTTGGCGGCCTGGAAGATCTCCAGTTAAACGGATGCCGAAACGTCACTGACGCCGGCTTGGCGCATCTGGTAGGTCTAACAAAGCTGCGAATTCTGGACCTCAGCTTCAGCGGAGCCACCGGCGCCGGATTGCAGCACTTGCAGCGGCTCACCCGGCTCGAGCGGCTGGATTTGCCCAATGCGCGTCTTTCAGACTCCGACCTGACCAACCTGGCAGGCCTCACCAAGCTGCAATGGCTTTCCCAGGGAACGATCAGCCCCGAGCTAACCGACGCGGGGTTGGTGAATCTGAAAGGGCTTCGTCGTTTGCAGACAATTCAGATCCATTCGCCCCGGATCACGTCCGCCGGGCTCATTTCATTACGAGAAATGACACGCCTTCAAATGCTGAACCTTCACCACACCGGCGTCGACGATCTCGCCCCGATCGCACATCTGCGTGGATTAACATCGTTGAATCTCGATTCGACACCGATCGACGATCCCGGACTTGCGCCGATTCGCGGCCTGACTTTGATGCAGCAGCTCTCGCTGGCGAAGACAAAGGTCAGCGACGCCGGGCTCGGCGCGATCAGCAATCTTGGGGCGGTCACCCATCTGTCGCTCGACGACACCCGGATCACCGATGCGGGCCTGACCCACATCGCCGGGCTCACGAATCTGTATAATCTCTGGTTGGACGGTACGGCGACGAGCGACGCGGGTCTGGCAAAGCTGGCGGGCCTGGATCAACTGACACTGCTTTTCCTGGAGCGGACGGCGATCACCGACGCGGGGTTATTGCATCTGCAAGGACTGCGAGCCTTGCAGCAGGTAGCAATCGGCAAGACCACGGTCACGGATCAAGGGATTGTGGCGGCGCAGGTGAAGCGGCCCATGATGAGGTTCGTGCGCATGGGCTTCTAAACGGCCGTGTTTCTCACACCCGTTGTCCTGGAAACACCAAACCAGCTAGAATCATGCGGCTTCACACCGCCTGGTGTGTCCTTTCCGCAATGTCATCATGCTACCGCCGAGAACCTCGTGACTGCCAACGCTCCGCTGCTCCAGACGTCGCTTCATGACTGGCACAAGAGCCACGGCGGCCGGCTCGTCGAGTTCGGCGGGTGGTCGATGCCCGTCCAGTACACGACCATCGGCGAAGAGCACGAGGCAGTCAGGAAGCGGGTGGGTCTCTTCGACATCGGCCACATGGGGCGGCTGACGTTTGACGGGCCCGGCGTTCTCGACTGGCTCGAGCGAGTGACCACCAACCGCGTCGCGTCCCTTGCCGACAACCAGATCCAGTACAGCCTGGTCGCGACCGCAGACGGAGGGGTGATCGACGACATCCTGGTTTACCGCCAGCCATTCGCGTATCTGGTCGTTTGCAATGCGTCGAATCGAGCGCAGGTCGTCAGCCAGCTCGAGAGCCAGCGAACCGGGGCGGTCGGCAACTTCGTCGATCGCACGACGGCCACGGCGATGATCGCTGTGCAAGGCCCGCGTGCGCTGGACACCGTGCAGCCGCTCTTCGACCAGCCCCTGGCGAGTGTTCCCTACTATCATTTGACGATGGGCAGACTGCTCGGGAGCATCAACACGGTCGTCAGCCGCACCGGCTACACGGGCGAAGACGGTTTCGAGTTGATTGTGGGGAATTCGGCCGCACTTCCTCTCTGGGAGGCGCTTCTGGAATCCGGCAAGTCACAAGGAGTGACGGCCTGCGGGCTCGGCGCCAGAGACACGCTGCGGCTCGAGGCCGGCATGCCTCTCTATGGGCACGAGCTATCCGAGACGATCGACCCTTTCTCGGCGGGGCTGGCGTGGGCGGTCAAGCTCGACAAGGGAGATTTCGTGGGGCGTCAGGCGCTCGAACGGTTCAAGACGCAACCTCCCCGGGCGAGGGTGGGGCTCGTGCTGGAAGGGAAACGGATTGCCCGGCAGGGCTCGGCCGTGTATTCCGGAGAGACGCAAGTCGGCGAGGTCACATCGGGCACCTTTTCGCCGACACTTCAGGTCAGCCTGGCGATGGCCTACGTCGATCGGGCCGCGCAAAAGACCGGCACGAAGCTCGCGGTGGACGTGCGCGGGCATCGTGAGCCGGCACGAGTCGTCAAGCTGCCGTTCTACAAACGCGCGGGAAAAACGGCATCAGAAACCTGACCTTCGCAGGCCTCCTGTTCACTCTGGATCCAAGACCTGACTGAGCACTTCACGAGGATTTTGATTCATGGATCGCAAATCGCTGGGATACCTGGCCTCTCACGAGTGGGTGTATATTGAAGGGGCCAATGCGACGATCGGGATCACACAGTTTGCTGTTGAGCAATTGACCGACCTGATCATGATCGAGCTTCCCGCCGTGGGAACCAAGGTGACGGCCGGCAAGTCGTTCGGAGAGATCGAAAGCGTGAAGGCGGTGAGCGATCTTTATGCGCCGGTGAGCGGCGAAGTGACTGCGGTGAATGAGGCTGTCACCGCGAACGTGCAGCTCCTTGCCGAAGACCCTTTCGAGAAGGGCTGGCTCATCAAGGTGCGGCTCGCCCAGCCACCTCAGACGGCGGAGCTGCTTGATCTGGACTCGTACGAGAAGAAGGTCGCCGAAGAAGCGCACTGATTCACCATTTCTCTTGCTGTTACCGGAACCGACACGTCGATGGTTTACGAAGCGAATACGCCGGAAGACGGGCGGGTCATGCTCGAGGCGATCGGCATGCGCTCGCTGGATGATCTATTCAAGACGATTCCCGAGGAGCTGCGAACCAAGGGGCCGCTCGCCATTCCGCCAGCCCTGAGCGAGCTCGAGCTGACGCAAAGCGTGAGCGAGGCGCTCCTGAAGAACCAGGGTGCGGACCAGAAAGTCTGCTTCCTGGGCGGCGGCGCTTATGACCATTTCATACCGGCCGTCGTTGACAACCTGGCGGGACGCGGAGAGTTCTACACCGCCTACACACCCTACCAGGCGGAGGCGAGCCAGGGAACGCTGCAGGCGACGTTTGAATATCAAACCATGATGACGCAGCTCACCGGGCTCGATGTTTCGAACTCAAGCCTTTACGACGGCGGCTCGGCGACGGCCGAGGCCGTGCTCATGGCGCTCTCGATCACGCGGCGGTTCGGCCAGGTGCTTGTCGCCGAGACGGTTCATCCGGAATACCGCCAGGTGCTGGCAACCTTTCTGGAACACCTCGAGCCCGAGCTGGTGACCGTGCCGGCCCACGACGGGCAGGTTACGAGCGACTCGATCGCGCGAGCGATTTCCGATCAAACTGCCGCGGTGGTTTTTCAGTACCCGAATTTCCTCGGCGGGCTCGAGGACGTGCAGGCAATCGTGAAGGCAGCGCACGACCGCGGCGCGCTGGCAATCGTCGTGTTTGACCCGATCAGCGTCGGGCTGCTCAAGCGCCCGATCGACTACGGCGCCGATATTGCCGTGGCCGAAGGCCAGTCGCTGGGCAACCACCTTTGTTACGGCGGCCCGTACCTGGGAATCATGGTCTGCCGCGAGGAATACGTGCGGAAGATGCCGGGCCGGATCGTCGGCGAGACGACGGACCGGACCGGTAAACGCTGCTGGGTGCTGACGCTACAAACGCGAGAGCAGCACATCCGTCGCGAGAAGGCAACGTCCAATATCTGTACCAATCAAGGACTGCTTGCGCTTCGAGCCAGTATGTACCTCGCTGTGATGGGCCCGAGCGGGTTGCAGCGTGCAGCGGAGCTCTCGGCTCGCAAGGCGCACTACGCGGCCGAAAAGCTCGGAGCGGTGCCGGGCCTCTCACTGGCTTTCTCAGGACCGTTCTTCAAGGAATTCGTGGTGCGCTCGAAGAAGCCGGTCTCTCAGGTGCTCGACCGGATGCTCGAAAGTGGATACCACGCCGGAATCGATCTCGGCCGATTTTATCCCAAGCTTGCCGACTGCATCCTGGTCGCCGTCACCGAGAAAAGAACCAGGCAGGAAATTGACGGACTGGCCGAGGCATTCGCGGCGGCCGCATCAGTGAGATAATGGTTTTGGAGCCCGACTGTGTACAAACTGGATCAGCCCCCCCTGCTCTTCGAGTCGAGTCGTGCGGGACGCTTCACGGCGATTCTGCCAGGGTCTGACGTGCCCGAGAAGCCGATTTCGTCGCTCATTCCCGATGCCCACTTGAGCGCTGCACCGCCCCCTCTGCCGGAGCTTTCCGAGCTGGACGTGGTACGGCACTACACGAATCTCTCGACTACGAACATGTCGATTGATTCGAACTTCTATCCGCTCGGCTCGTGCACGATGAAGTACAACCCCAAGCGCAACGAGCGGCTGGGAGCTCTGCCCGGGCTGGCGGCGCAGCACCCGATGCAGGACGAGCGCACGCTCCAGGGCTTGCTGGCGATTCTGTTCGAGCTACAGGAGATGCTGGCGGAAATCGCCGGCTTGCACGCCGTGAGCTTGCAGCCCGCGGCGGGCGCGCAGGGCGAGCTGACGGCGCTCTTCGTGGCCGCAGCCTATTTCTGGGACCTCGGAAAAAAGCGGACGCAGGTGCTGATTCCGGACAGCGCCCATGGCACCAATCCCGCATCGGCGCATCTGGCCGGATTTGAGTGCGTGACGATCAAGAGCGATGCTCGCGGGCTGGTCGATCTCGCCGACTTCAAGGCCAAGCTCTCCGACGAGACGGCTGTGTTCATGATCACGAACCCCAACACGGTGGGGCTCTTCGACCCGCAGATCGGCGAGATTGCCAGGTTGCTTCACGACCGGGGCGCGTTGCTCTATCTGGACGGCGCAAACATGAACGCGATCCTGGGAGTCGTGCGCCCGGGTGACATGGGCGTCGACCTGATGCACTACAACTGCCACAAAACCTTCTCCGGGCCACACGGCGGAGGTGGGCCGGGAGCCGGTCCGATCGCTGTGCGGCAGCACCTGGCGCCTTATCTTCCGTCGCCGATGGTCGCCCGGCGGTCCGACGGCACGTACCTGCTGGATTACAACCGCACCAAGGCGATCGGGCGGGTCCGGTCGTTCTTCGGCAACACGGGCATCCTGTTCCGCGCCTACTGCTATATCAAAACCCACGGGCCCGAGGGGCTCAAAGGCATCGCCCAGAACGCGGTGTTGAACGCGAACTACCTGATGTCGCTTGTGCGCGATGTCTATCCGGTGCAATTTGGCGATTCGTGTATGCACGAGTTCGTGGCATCAGCGCGGAGCCTGGCCAAGGAGCGCGGCATCCGCGCGATGGATATTGCCAAGCGACTGATCGATTTCAACTTCCACGCACCGACCGTGTATTTCCCGCTGATCGTGCCCGAGGCGATGATGGTCGAGCCCACCGAGACCGAGAGTCGCGAGACACTCGAAGCCTTCGCGAAAGTGCTCAGGCAGATCGCCCAGGAAGATCCGCAAATGCTCCACGATGCCCCCCACAGCACGCCGATCAGCCGGCCGGACGAGGTGAAGGCGGCGAAGAGCCCGGTGCTCAAGTGGACCGCGAGGTGAGATGCAGCGAGAATGACATGTGGTCCAACGTGGTGAGCGTGAGTACGCCGCAAGGTTGCGCGAAGAACGCTCGCTCGCCGAACACGGAATTGACGAGCTGCTAGATCTGGCAGCGAACGGATGGTCGACCGCACTCTCGCGTTCGTCTCGCTTCGACAAATGTCGAACGACTTTGCTTGACCGTAGGCGCCTTACGAGCGACGATAAGGTGAACGAAGCGCGTGGCTCGCGGTTGCGCTGATTCTTTGAAGTGGGCCGGGCGCGCTCGTCCAAAGGGAGTTGCCATGGCAGTCGACCGGGACGAATTCGATCCTCCCAAGCCCAGGCGGCAGCGTCCCCGGCCCGAGCCGGGCGAGGGTGCGAGATCCGGTGAGGAATTTGAAGGGCAATCGACGTTCCGGCCGAGCCCGCTCGGAGAGCCGGCGACGCGAAACCCGAAGCGTGCGAAGGCAACCGTCTCGAAGCCCTCAGAGGAAAAGCCGTACGTGAGTTACGGCGGCAAGTTCGAGACTCCCGCCAAGGGCCCGACGCTCTGGGAGCGAATCCTCTTCGGTCGAGTCAGCACAGGGCAGCTCGCGCAGTTCTGCCGGCAATTTGCCGCGTATCTGGGCGCCGGCGTCGATTTCAACCGGTCCCTATCGAGCCTGCAGCGCCAATTCACGGGGACCGCATTCGGGCCGATCTTGGGGCGTGTGCACCTGGCAATCCAGCGCGGGTCGACGCTTGAAGAAGCCATGGCCAGGGAACCGCAGGCGTTCGGGCCCATGTTCCTGAACATGATCAAGGTGGCCGAGACGCGCGGCGGTGTTCCGGAAACGCTGCGGATGCTGGCGCAGCATTATGAATCGCGGCAGCGACTGATCCGCCAGGCACGATCGGCCATGATCTACCCGGTGATCGTGCTGGGCATCGCGTCGGTCGTGGTGGCTCTTGTGACGATCTTCCTGCTCCCCAAATTCGCGGCGATTCTCAAGGATATCGCCGGCAATATTCAACTGCCTTTGGCCAGCCGGGTCTTGATGGCGATCAGCTCGTTTGTCGGCGTGATCGGCTGGTGGCTCATTCCAGTGGTGATGATTGCGACGCCGATTCTGTTGGTGCGAGCTTATAAGACGAGCAGCGGAAAGTCGCTGATGGACCGGATTGCACTCAGGCTGCCCGTCTTCGGCAAACTGTGCCGGATGCTCGACACCACGCGGTTCGCACGCACTCTGTCGGTCTTGCTCGACGCCGGCGTCGACATCGGCAGCTCCATCGACCTGACAGCGGATGTTTTGAGGATGAGCCCCATCCAAAACGCGGTGCGAGCTTCTCGGCAAGAGATCGTCTCGGGCAGCGAGTTGAGTACGACGCTGGCCCGTTCCGAAGCAATTCAGCTACGACGTCATCGCGGTGATCACTTCGGGCGAAGAAACCGGCAAGCTGCCCGAGGCCCTTGTGCACCTGGCCGATGATTACGACGAACAGGTCGAAGTCATGGTCGCCAGCCTGGGGCACCTGATTCAGCCGATCATGATGGTGCTCTTAGGCGGGATTGTATTCTTCATCATCCTCGCGGTGTACATGCCGATCATTCAACTGATAACAAGCTTGGCCGGACCTTGATCGAAGGGATTCCGCGATAACCGTCGAGCAGCTTCGAAACGCGTACAACGCCGAGCCATTTCGGCCTTTCGTCATCCATTTGGCTGATGGACGCGAGGTTCCCGTCCGACATCGCGAGTTTATGATGACGGTACCGAGCGGGCGGACGATTGTGGTTTGCCAGCCGGACGACACCTTGAATATCATCGATTTGCTGCTGGTGACCGACCTGGAGATCCCGCCGCGAACGAACGGGTCGGGCCGCAAGCGGCCGAGGGCGTGAGGCGTCGCGGCAGTTGCCGGCTAGAGCCTTGAGCGCTCAGCGGCGCAGGGAGGCGACGATCCGATGGGGCAACGAGACACAACCCGGCGCCGATTTACTTTGAGCGACACCGCAGTTCTTGTCGCCTCGACGGGTGTGGGCCTTTGGCTGGGTCGCAGCTACCTGTTCAATGAGCAGACCGTGTTCAGCACGATGGGCGTCGCGCGCACTTGGTGGAGCTGGGCCCTGGCCGCGTGCCTGGTGTTGATGCCCGTGCAAATTGGACTTCTCGGCCTCAGCTTGGTCGCGCCCCGGCCGCGACTGCGCCGGCTGGCACGGCAGCCCGGATTCCTCGCTGGGGTTGCAGTCGCGTCAACCGTCGCCACAAACGTCCTGCAAGCCGCCGCGAACTTCATGCCGTACATGGCAGGCGGCAGCAATAGGAGCCCAGCGTGGCTGCACAACAACATGATTGCAATCAGCGCGCCGTATCGGCTCGCCCCGGTGATCCTGGTGGCCTGGGTGATCGTCGGTCTGCAGGGAGGGTGGCGGCGCAGTCATGATTGGGTCGAGTCTTCAGCGCGGCTGCTCGGCGGCGTCTGGATCATCGCATGGTGCACGCACATGATCGTTAATGTCTGGAGGTAGAATACGCGCTGCCCGGCGAGCGCGAGAAGGCCCGACGGCAGATCGAACGGCCAGGCTTCGCAAACTGAGCGTCCGTTCACTGCCGCGCATCTGCTTCGGCCTTGTGCTCCATGTACCACCGGATCGTCCTGGTCAAACCAGCTTCGAGGCTGGTTGGGGGCTTCCAGCCCAGGATGCTCTCCATTCGCGAGACGTCGAGCACCTTGCGCAGGACGCCGTCGGCTTTCGACGTATCCCACACGATCTTGCCGCGGAAGCCCGTCAAGCGGGCGACCATCTCGGCAAGCTCCTTGATCGTGGTGCCGATGCCGGTGCCGATATTGAGCGGCTCGGTGTAGCCGCACTCGAGCAGCCGCGCGACGGCCTCGGCGGCGTCGCCGGAATAGATGAACTCGCGCACCGGCGCGCCTGTACCCCAGCAAACGACGTGATCTGCCCGCGAAATCGCCGCATCGGCAAACTTCTTGATAAGGGCCGCCGCGACATGGGAACGGTATTCACCGAAAACGTCGTACTCGCCGTACAGATTGGTGACGACCGGCATCTGGCCGATCAAGCCGTTGCCGCGGCCGTACGCGCGGAGACCGACTTCCAGCACCTTCTTGGTGAAGCCATAAGCTTCGACCGATGGGTGGAGCGGCCCCGACCAGAAGTCGTCTTCCCTCATGTTGCCGGCCACGCCGCCGGGATACGAGCACGCCGAGCCGATGGCCATGATCTTGCGCACGCCGGTGCGGGCGGCGGCATCGAACAGGTTCACACCCATCAGCACATTGTGATGGAAGATCTGCGCGGGCTCGGCCATGCAGATGCCAAGGCCACCGTAATAGGCGGCCGAGTGCACGACGATCCCGGGGCGCACCGCCTCGAGCGTGCGGATCGTGCTGGATGAGTCGAGTAGGTTGAAATCGGGACGGCCGGGAGTGGCGACTTCGAAACCGTGCCGGCGCAGGGCCTCGGCAATCCGCCGGCCGAAGAAACCGCTGCCGCCCGTCAGGAGAACGCGTTCCATGGTGATGTTTCCTCGAAGAATCAAGCGTTCCGAAGAGGGTTCGAGATCGAGAGCACACGCAGGATTTTCACCAGCTCGAGGATCCCTTCATCGAGGCCGACGTTGGCGCGGAACCCCACCGATTTGAGCCGGTTGTAATCGACTTCGTAGTCACGCTGGTCGGGGTCGCTGCCGATCGCGGCTTCGTGAAGATAAAAGTCGACATATTCCTTGATCTTCAGCGTGATCTCGCGCTTCGTGTAGTTCATTGATTCGTCGCCGACGTTAAAGACCTTGCCGCGCATCGCGTCGAAGTGCGACATGGCAAACGGATAAATCGCGGCAGCGTCGGCCGAGTGCAGGAACGTCCGGCGGAAGAAGCCCTCGAAGAGGACGATCTGCCGGTTGTGCAGTGCCTGGTAGACGAAGTCATTGACCAGGAGGTCAAGCCGCAACCGGGGCGAGCTGCCGAACACGGTCGCGAACCGAAGGATGATGTGCTCGCGATCGGCGTCGCGAATGAGCATTTCAGCATCGCGCTTGGTGCGCCCGTAGAGCGTCAGCGGTGCGATCGGGGTTTCCTCGGTCGCGACGCCTTCGACCTTGCCGTACGTGGAGCCGGTCGAGGCGAAGATCAGACGCTGGCCGCGCCCCATGGCCGCGAGGATATTGCGAGTTCCGTCGACGTTGGTCGCGGTGCTGAGCTGGGGATCCGCAGCGCAGGCAGGGTAGCCGACGATCGCGGCCAGATGCAGAATCCAATCGGGGTCCCGCATCACTTTGGCCACGGCTGCCGGGTCGCGAATGTCGCCCTTTACGATCTCGACGCGCGGGTGCGTGGAGAATCCGAGCAGGGGCTGCGCGCCGTACATGAGCGCGTCGAAGATGACGACGCGGTGGCCTTCCGCGAGAAGCAGCGGCGCCAGGACAGATCCGATATAGCCCGCGCCGCCGGTAATGAGCACCTTCGCCATGGTTCAGACTCCGTTCTGATCTTCTTCGGGGACCACGAAAAACATGACTGAACGCGTAGGTTAATACGCAATGGCTGCTGTGAAGACGACACTGACCGCCAATACAAAGGATCGGAGCACTATCATACCAGCCTCCGATCGCGCAATAAGTTCCATGAGCAGTTCGCTCCGACTCGCTGGGCGGTGAATTGCTTCGCTGCGCGGTTGGACGCTACGGGAAAGACCGCTCTCCCCTGTCCCGGCGCGAGAGGGAGGAAACGCCGGCGCGAACTTCGGGTTGACCCAGGAACCTGGGACGGGCGCGGGTTGCAGAGGACAGACGGTGTCGTCCCGCTAGTGCCGGATTCTCATGAGCATTTCCCATCCCTGTTGATTGGTGTTCATCCGTGGTTTCATCCGTGTGGGCGCCTGGCAAAGCGCGGGGGCATGGTACTTGAGTCTTTTGAATCTTGCAAGTGAGGGTTCCAATCGAATCGGAGAAAAAACCGACATTTTTCGATCGGCACCGATGTTCAGTAAGATGCCGAATCGGCGGTACGAACCGCGGGACAATGGCCCGACGCAGCCGCGCAATCACGTTGAGGCGTGTTTGTGCGACTATGAACTTTGCTGAGGCTTGGCGGAGCCTGCGCAGCTCTCGAAGTACTTTACCAACGAAATCAAGGGCGGTACGATTGCCTCGCTCACTCCAACGGCAGGCGCCGAGCATTTCCTGCCATTCGATAAACAGAATCTTGGAGACGCACTTGAGCTGGCGATTATCCATCGGGCGATTCCGCCGGATATGGATCACGGCGCTCGCAATGACAGCGGCGGGCGCGACTCTGCAGCCCGACTCAACCGCCGCCGATGCGGCCGAGCCCTCGTGGAAGGCCGGAACCGCGCGGGCCGTCATCACACCCAAGTCGCCCATGTGGATGTCGGGCTACGCTGCGCGGAACAAGCCGTCGCAAGGGGTGGTGCACGACCTCTGGGCCAAGGCACTCGCACTCGAGGACCCGAACGGACATCGTGTGGTTCTGATCACGCTAGACGTTTGCGGGATCGGCCGCGATCTCTCGAATCGCGTTCGAGACTCCATCGAAAAGCGTCTTGGGCTCGAGCGCGACAAGATCGTGATCGCCTGCTCGCACACGCATTCGGGCCCCGTCGTCGGCAATAACCTGATGTCCATGTACCAGCTCGATCCACGGGGGATCGAGCTGGTAAAGCAATTCGCCGCATCGCTCGAAGAAACGCTCGTGCGAATCAGCGAGCAGGCGAGCAGCCGCCTGGCGGAGGCGCGGCTGTGCTATGGCAACGGCCGCTCGGATTTCGCGGTCAATCGGCGAACCAACAAGGAAGCCGAGGTTCCCGCGCTGCGCGATCGGCTGGAGCTGCGGGGACCTGTCGATCACGATGTGCCGGTGCTGCGCGTGGATCGGGTTGACGGAAGCCTGCTAGCCGCCGTTTTCGGATATGCGTGTCATTGCACGGTGCTCGACGGTTATGAGTTCTGTGGAGACTACGCGGGATTCGCGCAATTGGAACTTGAGTCGGCTCATCACGGAGCCCAGGCGATGTTCGTCGCGGGCTGCGGCGGCGATCAGAACCCGATTCCGAGACGGTCGCTGGAGCTGGCGGCCCGGTACGGGAAGCAGCTTGCCGCAAGCACAAACGCGGTGCTGGCCGGGCCGCTGCGGAGCGTGACGGGGGGTTTGAGCACCACCTACGAGGAGCTTCCACTCGCGTTCGGTCCCCTGCCCTCCCGCGATGATATTGAGCGTGACACGAAATCCTCGAACTTCTACACCGCCAGCCGTGCGCGGCTCTTGCTCGAGACGATCAATCGGCGCGGGTCGCTGGAAAAAACCTATCCCTACCCGGTCCAGGCCTGGCGGTTGGGCGATCTGACCTGGATATTCCTGGGAGGCGAGGTGGTCGTGGACTACACGCTCAGAATCAAACGCAACCTGGGTTCCTCATCGACCTGGGTTTCCGCGTATTGCAACGACGTGATGGCTTACATCCCGTCAAAACGCGTCCTCGACGAAGGAGGATACGAAGGCGGAGGGGCCATGCTCTACTACGGGTTGCCGGCAAGCTGGTCGCCGGAAGTCGAGGAGGCGATCATCGCCGCGGTCGCTCGCCGCGTTCAAGCTGTCACTTCTCCTCTCCGTCGCAATACTAGCTGCGTCCCAGTTTCCTCTCCCGTCAATGATCGCGACGCATGCTCGATCGAAGATCCTGCGTGAAATGAACGCTGTTCGCGGCTCCGTTGCCGGCGGTGATGTTTCCCTGGACCAGCACCTGGACCCGGCCCTTGAATGGCTTGGCCAGGTTGATCGTCACCGTGCTGCTGGTACTATTGAGACTGACGCTCCGGATCGCCAGCGTTTTGGTGAAGAGCGGCTCCTTATGCTTCTTCACGATCTTCGTCACGACCGCGAAGACCTGGTACAGGCCAGAACTGCTCGCCGCGCTCGAGCTCAGTGGCTCGTTGTAGCTGACGGTGAACGAGGTCAGGCCTTTCTTGGAGGACACCCCGGCTATTGCAAGCACTTGCGGAAGTGTCGGGGTCGGCTTCGGCGTCGGCTTCGGGGTCGGCGTCGGCGTAGGCGTAGGGGCGGCCGCAATGCCCGTGCCCTGCGACCCGACGCTCACCTGGCCGCCCCCATCGGTCACGAACGGGGCGAAGAATGTGCCGTCCACATTGTCCAATACGAGCGTTCCCAGCCCGCTGTTGGCGACCGACCCGATGGCGCTATTCGTGGTGGAAATGGTGCCGCTGACGCCGGCCGTGCCGCTGCCCCACGTGACCGCGCCACGCGCCGTTGTTCCAGTTGGGGCTGCTCACCACGTAGTTGCCGTTGCTCAAGGCCGTCACGCCGCCGTAGTTGACGGCGGCGTTGCCGCTGCCGATATTGTCATTCGCCGTACCGCCGACATATTCATTCGCCGTACTGCCGACCAGGCTGTTCGTGGCGCTGATGGGACCGCTGATGCCGGCCGTGCCGCTGCCCCACGTGACCGCGCCTGCATCGGCAGCCGTGCCGTTGGCCCAGGTGGAGCTGTCCACCACGTAGTTGCCATTGCTCAGGGCGATCACGCTGTTGCCGACATCGTCATTCGCCGTACTGTCGACCAGGCTGTTCGTGGCACTGACGGGGCCGCTGACGCCGGCCGTGCCGCTGCCCCACGTGACCGCGCCCGCTTCGCCGGCCGGGCCGTTGTTCCAGTCAGGGCTGGTCACCACGTAGTTGCCGTTGCTCAGGGGCGTCACGCCGCCGAAGCCAACCTGGTCATTCGCCGTAGTGCCGACCAGACTGTTCGTGGCACTGACGGGACCGCTGACGCCGGCCGTGCCGCTGCCCCACGTGACCGCGCCCACAGAGGCGGCCGCGCCGTTGGTCCAGCCGGGGCTGTCCACCACGTAGTTGCCGTTGCTCAGGGCCGTTACGAAGCCGATGTCGAAGCCGACGGAGTCATTCGCCGTACTGCCGACCAGGCTGTTCGTGGCGCTGACGGGACCGCTGACGCCGGCCGTGCCGCTGCCCCACGTGACCGCGCCGGCATTGGCGGCCGCGCCGTTGGTCCAGGTGGGGCTGTCCACCACGTAGTTGCCGTTGCTCAGGGGGGTCACGCCGCCGTTGCCGACAGAGTCATTCGCCGAACTGCCGACCAGGCTGTTCGTGACACTGACGGGACCGCTGACGCCGGCCGTGCCGCTGCCCCACGTGGCCGCGCCTGCGGCGTTGTTCCAGTAGAGGCTGCTCACCACGTAGCTGCCGTTGCTCAGGGGCATCACGCTGGTGCCGACAGAGTCATTCGCCGTACTGCCAACCAGGCTATTCGTGGCACTGACGGGACCGCTGACGCCGGCCGTGCCGCTGCCCCACGTGACCGCGCCCGCAGAGGCGGCCGCGCCGTTGGTCCAGCCGGGGCTGGTCACCACGTAGTTGCCGTTGGTCAGGGCCGTCACACCGTCGCCGGCACCGCCGCCGACATCGTCATTCGCCGTACTGCCGACCAGGCTGTTCTCGGCACTGACGGCGCCGCTGACGCCGGCCGTACCGCTGCCCCACGTGACCGCGCCGGCAGAGGCGGCCGCGCCGTTGGTCCAGAAGGGGCTGCTTACCACATAGTTGCCGTTGCTCAGGGCCGTCACGCCGAAGCCGACAGAGTCACCATCCGTACTGCCGACCAGGCTGTTCGTGGCGCTGACGGGACCGCTGACGCCGGCCGTGCCGCTGCCCCACGTGACCGCGCCCACAACGGCGGCCGCGGCGTCGGTCCAGTCGGGGCTGTTCACCACGTAGTTGCCGTTGCTCAGGGCCGTCACGCCGTCACCGCTGTCGCCGCTGCCGCCGTCGCCGCCGACCTGATCGTTTGCCGTACTGCCGACCAGGCTGTTCGTGGCGCTGATGGGACCGCTGATGCCGGCCGTGCCGCTGCCCCACGTGACCGCGCCCGCAGAGGCGGCCGCGCCGTTGGTCCAGGTGGGGCTGTCTACGACGTAGTTGCCGTTGCTCAGGGCCGTCACGCCGTTGCCGCCGACAGAGTCACCCGCCGTACTCCCGACCAGACTGTTCGTGGCACTGACGGGGCCGCTGACGCCGGCCGTGCCGCTGCCCCACGTGACCGCTCCGGCATTGGCGGCCGCGCCGTTGCTCCAGGTGGGGCTGTCCACCACGTAGTTGCCGTCGGGCAGGGCCGCCACGCCGCTGGAGCCGACAGAGTCATTCGCCGTACTGCCGACCAGGCTGTTCGTGGCACTGACGGGACCGCTCGCGCCGGCCGTGCCGCTGCCCCACGTGACCGCGCCAAGATCGGCGGCCGCACCGTTGGTCCAGTTGGGGCTCTCCACAACGTAGTTGCCGTCGGCGAGGGCCGTCACGCCGCCGCTGCCGATGTTGTCGCCGGCGTGCGAACCGATGAGAGTGCTGATCAGCGCGCCGGTCGTGCCATTGAACAGATAAACGGCCCCCGCACCCGTGCCACCCGCGTTGTCGTCCGGCGCTGTGACGACCACGTTGCCCGTGCTGAGCACGACCACCGCCGCGCCAAATTGATTGCCCGGCGCAGGGTCGGGATCGACAAACGCGGTTAACCCGGCCAGCAGGATGCGATCCTCGATCGCTTCCCACGATAGCCGTCTCGAACGGATGGCCCGATCGGGCGAGTGCAATCGGTTCCACCGCGCGCTGCGCACGGTCTGCCTGGTGTTCTCAACCGAAATGGTGAACGACACGGGCACACTCCTGCGTAAGGGCAGCGAAGGTCGAAACCTTGCCAAGGGAGCTCGAGTGCTCTCTGTTTTCTGACACCGGACGTCGGAAAGATTCGCGAAAAAATTCACACAGGGTTAATCTCTTAACCCTTGATGTGGACAACAGACTTGCCCTCTGGCGGTTTTCGTGGACCGGCTGTCAGTGCCAGTCAGATTTCTGACAAAAGGTGGATGCCAGGCTCGCCAGATCCGGCGCAGCCATTTCTCCGGGCCTTTCCGCAGCCTCCATCGGCTATGTGGGCTTTCTACCAGAATCCCTTACCGGGGTCCTAGCCCAAGTATCGGCATTCGAGAAACCTTCGGCTAATTTCGACAGGATTTCGCGGTAAGTCCGATGGCACTTTTCTGGCCAACCACCAGAATTCATGCCATAAGCACATTTGGGGCAAGTACCTACGGAACCTTTCGGCGCGATGTTCGGCGAGGGTCTCTGACCCCGCCCTGGTTGCGACCGAAGGTCTCCGGCGCTCATCGCAGGCCCGGCATCCTGAGTGATCTGTCGGGGCCGCTGAGGTAAGAGAGGAGCGGCCGACACTCGACCGATGTTGTTCGCTTGTGTGCCGCGCAGCGTCCATGGCTTCATGGTCTGCACGTCAAACAGAAGTTGACGTGGTTGTTCTCGCAACGGAGTGCGTAAGATGGGTATCGTCACGGTGAGAGAGCACGCAGACTCAGCCGGGAGCCGCAATGAGCAAGTTTTTGGGGCGGTTTGTCGTCTCCGATCCCGCGGTGTGTCACGGTCGGCCCACGTTCCGCGGAACTCGAGTTTTTGTCAGTGACGTCTTGGATGACGTTGTGCGCGGGATGGCCTGGGAGGCCATTACCGAGCGGTGGCATGGGTCGATCTCCAGGGACGCGATCGCCGAGGCGGTTCGCCTGGCTCGCGAGGCGTTGATCAACCACGCGGACGAACTGGTCACTGACACTGCCCGCTGATGATCGTACTTGATGAGAACATTCCCGAAGATCAACGCCTGCTCTTGAGAAGCTGGCGAATCCGGGCGCATCAAGTCGGTCGAGACGTTGGCCGAGCCTGAATCAAGGATGAGCAAATCATCCCGTTGCTTCTCAGGCTGCGCCGACCAACTTTCTTTACGCGCGACCTGGGTTTTTTGGACGCGAAACTCTCTCACGCCAGGTACGGCATAGTCTGTCTTGCGGTCGTGCCGGACGAGGCGGCCAGCTTTGTCCGTCGCTTCTTACGACATCCGTCCTTCGACACGCAGGCCAAACGACTCGGCCGAGTGATGCGAGTCAGCCACGTGGGTATTCGACTGTTCCAGCCCGGCGGCCAAGAAGAAATGTTGACCTGGGAACCGTAAGCGGGAGCTTTGCTTCTGGGGGCGGAGCTCGGTTTGCCCGGCTCAGTATTGACTCGCGCTTTTGAGAAGCGCGGAGACGCGGGACCAAAATGCTTGCCAGGCCTTCTGTTCATCTTGAGGAAGTCGCTTCAGGTGGGACTCATCGCGGACACTCGCGAAATCTCTGTCAACCCTCCAGTTCTCGAGAGTCTTCTGCACGAGAGCCGTGGACTGCGGCACGCCAGTCTCGGCTTGCTTTGCCCAGTACGCGAGGTCGGCGTTGAGCCAGTCGAGCGCTTGCTTTCGCCAGCGAGACCTGGCCAGTTCGTCGAGTGGCGGCTGATCGATCCCTTTGCCGGCGGCAGCCAAGGCGGCGGCACTCGCGGCGAGGTAGCGGTTTTGGGCCTGCATGTCCTGCGCAAGTGTCGGGTCTGCGGCGAAGCCGGCTGCCCAGATCGCTGCCGAGGCTGCGAACAAGCGCAAACTGTAGCAGTGGTCGGGATAATTGTTGCCTTGAGGCGAGAGACGAAACGTCCTCGGAATCGGGACACCCAGCTTCGAAAGTCGCTCGAACTGGCTGAGGGAGACCTCGATCGCCTTGCGAACGGTGCCGTCGTCGCGCGCCTCGTCGCGCACGCGTTTCAGCGCCTCGACGGCATCTTTGGGAAGCGGTGACATTACGATCGCACGCAGCAGACGAAACGACCCTGCTTGGCGTGGTTGCTGCCGCTGAACGGCCTCGTGGAGTGCAGCGATCGCTCCGGATACGTCTCCCGATTCGGCCAGCGCAACGCTGAGGTTGTAGGGGCCTTCGTTAGGCTCATCGGGATTGACATGGATCGACCCGCGGAAGGCATCGATGGCTGCTGATCGTGCGCCTGTTAGCCAGCGGGCGCTGCCCAGAGAGTCGTGAGCGGTCGCTTTTGCTTTGGTATCACCCTCGCCGAGGCGGATTGCCTCGCTGTACGCGGAAATCGCGCCGGGCAGATCGCCGGATTCCGCCAGTACTGCTCCAAGGGCAAGGTGGCCCTGCTCGAGGGCCAGGTGAGGAACCACGAACCAAAACGACCCGAGAAAATATGCCTCAAGATACATCTCATTGAGCAATTCCAGCGGTATGTAATCAAGAGGCTCCCTTTCCTCATCCTTAAACAGGCTGAGTCCCGAATTAACCCCAGCACGATATGCATCCATTTGCCCATAATCAACAAAATCGTCAACGGGTCCCATCTGGTCCTTGACGATGAGTGTCTGATTCCGCGGGACCCTGGGGTCCTGGCCCAAAGAAAAGTCAGGCGAGACACCCCTTAGCCAACTATATCGAACTCGCGACCCAGACTGGATCGGAGCGGCCTCCGCCTGTTGTCGCAAGGCAGATCGGATGGTAAACAACTCCAGGATCTCGGCTTTCCGATCGCCAACACGTCCGAGCGCCCACGCGAGAACCAGGTGGCAATCCACGTTCGAGGGATCGATTCGGATTGCATCACGGTACGCAGCAATGGCACCCTGGTAGTCGTCAAGAGCCAGCAGCATGTGCCCAAGCGTGTGATAGAAACCGCATTCTCTCTCAAAATACGAGGTCGCGTCACGCATTGCCGCAACTGCTTCGGCGCAGTTGCCGGTCACCCATAACGACTCGATAAACCTCTCGTGCGCGAGGGGGCTGTTCGACTGGCGCCGCAGTTTATCGCGAAAATGGGCAGTGATGCGCTCCGCCATCGAGCGTGCCTCGTCCGACTTTCCGACTTTCTGAAGCACTTTCAGGAGCCGGAACTGAACCAGGAAACTCTCGGGATTGCGACGGACCAGTTCCTGGTAGATCGTCTCGGCGTCATCGCTTCGGCCTTGTTCGTTCAGCACCTCGGCGAGCTCGAACCCGGTTTCCGGCCGGAGGGCGCGTGCGGCCGTGTAGTAACGAATGGCGTCCTCGCGGTGCGGCGGCTTCGCGTTTCTGAGCAGCTTTGCCAGTTCGAGGTTGGTCCAGACGTCGCCGGGATATCGCGCAACGGCAGTTCGCAGGATGGCGATCGCATTGTTCCCTTCCCCGGCGCGATCCAACGAACTCGCGAGCAGCAGGGCCGTCGAGGGGCCATATTCGACCAGGCCCGCTTCGTTTGCCATCTTGATCAGAGCTTGACGGTGCGATGTCAGGTCCGATTGCGCCAACAGGCGCGCAACCGGTTGCGCGCCGGCTCGGGATCCAGACCTCTCAGCAAATCGACGATTCTTTGCACTTGGTCGGGTTGTCCGTTCATTTCTCGCACTAATAGCCAGTGCTCAAGGCCAGCGACCACGTCGCGCACGAACACTTCGGGCCGCGAACCGAGCCGAGTGATCGCATCCTTTAATTGGGTTGTCTCCAAATCCAGCTCGTAGCGTTTGAAAGCGAATCGAAAGCGCCGATCCACGCCCTCACGGTCAGCTCCCCCCAAAAACCTTCGCGGCTGATGAGCGGATGCTGTTCAGCCGGTCGACCAGTTTCTGGTCACGCTCTGCCTGCTTCCGGTCCTCCGCGATCGTATTGCGAAGTGCGTCTAACCGGCGGCCAGGTTCGGAGGCCGCCAGATCGCCGAGCGAACCCAGCGCTTCGTCGGCGGCAGCCAGCACTTCCCCCCAGCGGGTCGGGTCGGCAGCACTGGCTGCTGCTTGGTCCCGGATCGCCTGAATCCGGGCCAAGGTCGCCTCAACGCCAGACAAACGAGCCTGACGTTGCTGCAATGGCCAGGCCGCGCCGGAGCCACCGAGCGCCACCACGGCCAAGATCGACGCCGCGAGCGTGATCGTTAAGCGCAGCCGATCGCGCTCGAGGCGGGCGCGCTTACTGGCCTCCTCCGCCCGCGCCGTCTCCTCGGCGCGCGCAATTTCAGCCAATCGCAATCGCTCATCCACGCCCGTTCGGTACGCATTGATCCGCGCAGCCACCTCGCCCGCGTGGCGCGGGCGGTCTTCGAGCTCGCCGCAAAGACAGTCCTTCGCCAGGGCGATCAGGTCGCCGTCGCAGCCGCTTGCCTCTAATCGATTAACCGCACCCTGCAATTCGCTGCGTGACGCCTTGCGCTGGATCTCTCCCGAAGACCGTCCGACGAAGGCCGGGTCGCCGGTAAGGATTTCGCAAAGGATCGAGCCCAGGGCAAAGACATCGCAGCGCTCATCGAGCCGCTCGACTTCGCCGCGGGCCTGTTCGGGTGCCATGTACGACGGCGTGCCCATCACGCTGCCGTCCCTCGAGAGGTCGGAATCGCAATCGCCGCCACTGCGGGCCGTGGCGATCACGGTGTCACGTTCGCGCGTCTTGCCGGCCGAGGCGTCGTCGGCCGCGCCGCCTTGCGGCAAGACCTTCGCCAGGCCCCAGTCCATCACCTGCACTTCACCGAACGACCCGACCATGATGTTCGAAGGCTTCAAGTCGCGGTGAATCACGCCCTGGGCATGCGCGTAGGCGATCGTCTGGCAGACTGACTCAAAGATCGAGAGAAATCGAGGTAGATCGTGCGCGCCGTCCCCTCGCTCGACTAGCAGGCCCGACAGAGTGCGGCCCTTGACCAGCTTCATGGCGAAATACGGGCGCCGGTCGGCGAAGGCGCCTAGCTCGTAAATCGGGACGATGCCCGGATGCTGTAACTGGCCGCCGATCTGGGCTTCCTCGATGAAACGCCGAATCAGGTCGGGCCGATCACGGTGGGATTCGAGCAAGACCTTCACGGCCAGGTCGCGGCCGAGGTCGGGATCTCGCCCCTTGAGCACGGCTCCCATGCCGCCGCGGGCGATTTCCCCGAGCAGTTGCAACCGCCCCGGCCGGTCGCCGGGTGCAGGCATCTCAAGTGAGGCCGGCTTGACCAGAGGCGACGGGCCATCGCCAGATTCAGGATCGCGCAAGAAGATCTTCGCAACGCCCCCGATCGACTCGGCCAACGACGCCAGACTGCTAACTCGGCCGGGCTCCGACTAGACACTCATCGGGTGCGAAAATGTTTCGGTGCCATCGCCCTCGAGGGCGTTCCGGAGCAGACAGCGGGGACAAATCCCGTCGGGAGCGTTCGCGGGAAGAACTTCACCGCATGACGGGCAGCGACGCAGGTGGTCGCCCATGGGACAGTTCTCCGTGTCGACAATCGATGCGATCGGTCGTTTCGCCTACTGTCTCATACTTACGTGAAATGTGGGATCAGCTTACAGAAACGCGCCGGATTTTTTTCCAGTCACGTCGCAAGCGCGCTGAACAGCGCGCGGATCTCATCGTCGATTTCGGCTCGGTCATTGATCGTGGCAGCGATTTCCGCGCGGAACAGCCCGCGGTACCGACGTCGAAGCCGGTGAGCAGCCACTTGAATGGCGCCCTCGGTAGCGCCGAGCGCGGCAGCGATCGCCGCCAGCGGTTCGGCGTCAATTCCCGCGGCCAGCGTCGGCTCCAAACGCTCGAAGAGCGCCGCCTTTCCGGCGACGGTGTACTCATGCCTCAGTTGTCCGAGGACTCGCTCCAGTAAAGCCAGTGCCCAGGCGCGCTCGAAAAGCCGCTCTGGTGTTAATGTGTCGGCTGGCTCGACGCGATAACGCCCCTCGGCGGCCGATTGGTCGATCGACACGATCGCCAAGCCGCGTCCCCGCTTTTGGGCCTGGCGTTGCTCACCCTGGTCGCTGAGGAAGTTGCGGCAGACGGCCAGCAGATACGTCCGGAACCGGCCCCGGCGCGGGTCGGCCCTGGCAAACGCGTCGCGCTCCAGAAGGTGCGCGAAGAGGCCCTGTGCGAGGTCCGCAGCAGCATCGGGATCAGGGCCACGGCGCCGGATGAACGCGTAAAGCGGATACCAGTAGGCGCTGCAAAGCGCTTCGATCGCTGCTCGGACCTCGGGCGAAGACGGGTTCCCGGCCTGGACAACCCGGCTCCAGTGCGTCGTGGGGAAGCGATCGGAGGGCCTGGGAGCCATTGAGTCCGCCATGAGATTGGCTCGTCATTTACTGAGACTTGCCTTGATCGCCTTCTTCGGTCGCCGGAGCGGACTCAATTCCCGCTTGGTGCTGGTTGGTCGAGTCGGGTTTCCGCGGTGGCTTATCTGCACCGTTCGAGCCGCCGGCACGGATCCGCCCATACCATGGGCTGGGAATAAATGTACAGGTTTCCGGAGGCACCATACGAGATTATCTGCGGACACTGGCTGGTGGTTCTGAGGTGACCGGGGACCACTCGATCCCCGACGCGCTCTGTCAGATTGTGGCCCGTGCCAAGTCCATGATAGCCTTCCTGACGGCTGGCGTCAGGCCGTGCCACGTGGCGACCAGCTCGCGGAGCGCCTCGTTCTTCCGACACATTTCCTGCGCGCCCGCAGCCGGCAGGTCATAACCCGAATAAACGATCATCGAGATTCCCATCATTCGTCCGCGCAACTGGACGGGAACCGGCACAGCTCTGCTACAATCTCCGAAAAACTCTCCCTCAACCTGTCCAGTAAACCGCTTGCTCCGGAGTTAATAGCTCAGGGAAACGCTGATGGACAACAACTCCGCCGAGACGGCCCGCCTTCTGGAACAGGTCCGTGCCGGGGACCAGGCGGCTTGGAACGACGCGCTGAAGCGACTCAAGTTGATCCTCGCCACCATGCCCGGAGGACTCGACAATGTCTGACAAGACCTCGGAGAGCTCCGCGAACTACATCCTGCTGACCCGGCTCGCCGACGAGTTCGCCGCGCGGTATCGGGCCGGCGGGCGGCCTCCGCTCCAGGAGTACATCGACCGCTATCCCGAGCTCGCTGACGACATCCGCGAGCTGTTCCCGGCCATGGTCGAGATCGAGCAGGTCAAGGAAGATCACCAGGAATCGGACGAGCACGCGGCCGCGCCGCCTTCTCCCGCCATGCAGCAACTCGGGGATTATCGCATCCTCCGCGAAGTGGGCAAGGGCGGCATGGGCATTGTCTACGAGGCCGAGCAGGTCTCGCTGGGGCGGCACGTGGCCCTGAAGGTGCTGCCCAGGAGCACGCTGTTCGATGTCAGGGCCAAGCGGCGCTTCGAGCGCGAAGCGAAGTCGGCCGCCAAGCTCCACCACACCAACATCGTCCCCGTGTTTGGCGTCGGCGAGCAGGATGGCCTTCCGTACTACGTGATGCAGTTCATCCAGGGCCTTGGGCTGGATGCAGTGCTTGAAGAGCTAAAGAAAATGCAGCAAGGCAACGCCAAGGCCGGTACAAACTTCGCCGGCGAGCTGCGCGTGTCGCGGACCGGGGCGCAGGCCTCCAGCTTGCCGGGGGAAGAGCGACAGGTCGAGACCCGATCGCACGGCGCACTCTCGGCCGTGAGTGTTGCTCGTTTGCTGATGACAGGGGAGTTCGGCAAGACGGTGGATTGTACCAGCGGCAAACCGGAGCCGGAGGGAGTAGCCGGCGCAAAGGACAAGAGTGGAGACGCACCGGGCTCTGGGCCACCAGCCGATTCATTCACGCTTTCGTCCTCATCCGTAGTGCTGCCGGGGCGAAGCCCAAGCGGCGGCGAGTCCAGGAACAAGAAACAGACCTACTGGGAGAGCGTGGCATCCATCGGCGTCCAGGTGTCCCACGCGCTCGAGTACGCGCACAAGCAAGGGATCAATCACCGGGACATCAAGCCGTCAAATTTGCTCCTGGACACGCAGGGGACGGTGTGGGTCACGGATTTCGGGCTCGCCAAGGCGGACGATCAGCAGAATCTGACGCACACCGGCGACATCCTCGGCACGCTGCGCTACATGCCGCCGGAAGCGTTCGAGGGCAAGACCGATGCCCGCAGCGACGTGTACTCCCTGGGTCTCTCGCTGTACGAAATGTTGGCGTTTCGGCCGGCGTTTGATGAGAGGGAGCGGAACCGGCTGATCAGGCAGGTGACGCAAGAAGAGCCCGCGCGCTTGGGCGAGCTGAACCGGCACGTGCCCCGGGATCTCCAGACGATCGTTCACAAGGCAATCGACAAGGACCCCAGACAGCGTTACGGCTCAGCCGCAGCGCTGGCCGAGGACTTGCAGCGGTTCATCGAGGATGAACCGATCAAGGCCCGGCGGGTAAGCCCAGCGGAGCGGTTGTGGCGCTGGTGCCGGCGACATCCGGCTGGAGCCGCAGCCTCACTCCTGGCCCTTTTGGTCCTGGCGGCCCTGGCAACCTTGGCGGTTGGTTATTCCTTCGTGCTGCAACTTCGCCGAGAACAGGAGCGCACCCATCTGGCTTTGGAGGACGCGACGAACCAACGCGCGCTGACCGCGGAAGCGCAGCACCAAAGCCATCGACTCTCGGCCCGCCTGGCCCTGGAACGAGGTTTGAGCCTCTGCCAGCAAGGGAATACGGGGCAAGGATTGATCTGGATGGCACGAAGCCTGGAACTTGCTCCGGCGGGTGATCCGGACCTGGAGCGAGACATTCGGACCAATATCGCGCGCTGGCGGGCTTCCTTGCATCGTCTACAAGCCGTCTGGCACACGCCATGCCCGCTGGAGGCGTTGGCAGCCAGTCCCGACGGCAAGCTCTTCCTCACGGGCGGCACCGACGGGAGACCGCGCTTGTGGGAGACGCCTACCGGCAGGCTCGTTCTGGAGCTGCCTCACCATCAATGCGAGGCCTCGGGCATCGGGCCTCGAGTCGCGATACCCGGTGTTTTCAGCCCTGATGGGAAGACCGTGCTGACAGGAGGCGACGGTTTCAAGGCACACCTCTGGGACGTGGCCAGCCGCAAGCCGCTCGGGCCGCCGCTCGAACACCAAGGTGCGGTTCGTGCTGTGGCTTTCAGTCCGGATGGGAAGACGATCCTGACAGGAAGCGACGACGGAACAGCTCGTGTTTGGGACGCTGCTGCGCGCTCGCCCCTCGGAACAGTAATGCACCACCAAGGCGGGGTTTGGGCGATCGCTTTTAGCCCGGACGGCAAGCTCATCCTGACCGGGAGCGGGGACCAAACAGCCCGGCTATGGGAGGCCGGTACCGGCAAGCCCATTGGCGCCCCTCTTATGCATCAAGGTGGGGTACACGGCCTGGCTTTTTCCCCAGACGGCAAAACGATCGTAACCTGTGTCACTGTCAACGTAGCGCAGCGCTGGGATGTGGCCACGCACCAGCCGATCGGCGAGCCGCTCGTGCATCAGGACGACGTGTATTCCGTGGCATTCAGCCCGGACGGAAAAATCATCGCCACCGGGAGCAAGGACAAAACGCTCCGCCTCTGGCAGGCTGACAACGGCAAGCCGCTGCTGCCTGTGTTGTCGCACGGTGGCCCCGTCACAGCCGTTGCCTTCACCCCAGACGGTAAATCGGTCCTCACGGCGAGCGCGGATCAGACCGTCCGGCTCTGGGAGGTCGGCACCGGCGACCCCTTCGGCACGCCGTTGCGACATCAGGGCATTCTGATGGCCGTGGCCTTCAGCCCAGGTGGAAAAACCGTACTGACGGGAAGCATCGACAAGACCGCGCGCCTCTGGGATGCAACGACCGGAAAAGAACTGAGACAATTCAGGGGTCATCGGGGCGGCGTCTGGGCTGTCGCCTACAGTCCCGACGGCAAAACGATTCTGACCGCCAGCAGTGACGGGACAGCACAGCTTTGGAATGTGGACACGGGTGAGCCGATTCACCGTGCCCTGCAATGCAATAGTGACGGCATCAATCGTGGCTGGAACATCGCGGCGTTCAACCCGAACGGTAAGATCGTGGCGACAGCAACAAGGGAAGAGGTCCACCTTTGGGATGCCGCCACAGGCCAACCGATCGGCCCACCCCATCTGGAGGGACCATCCTTAACTATGGCGTTTAGTCCAGACGGAAGTCTGCTACTGACGGGAAGCCGGACCGGCACGGCCTGGCTCCTGGATTCGGCCACCGGTGGATTGCTCAGGATCCTAACCCCGCCTCACGATGGCCCGGTCGACGCAGTCGCTTTTAGCCCCGACGGGAGAACATGCTTGACCGCAAGCTTCGCTGTTCAGACCGTGAAACTTTGGGAAACTGCAACCGGCAAAGCCATTGGACAGCCCATGCAGCATCGCGTCGCCGAAACTAGCTTCTTCGCCGCCGCCTTCACCCCGGATAGCAAGACGGTGGCAACCGCAGGCGAGGATGAAATCGCCCATCTGTGGGATGCAACGACCGGCGCCCCCATCGGCGGGCCCATGCGGCACCAGGGGAAAGTTTGGACGGTTGCTTTCAGTCCCGATGGCAAAATGCTCCTTACAGGGAGCGTGGACGGCACGGCCCGCCTGTGGGATGCGGCCACAGCGAAGCCGATTGGTACACCTCTGCAACACCCGGGACGTGTGCGGGCCGTCGTCTTTAGCCCCGAAGGCAAAAGGATCGTGACCGCATGTGGAGATAACACCGCGCGGCTATGGGAATTGCCCGCTCCTGTCCAGGGCGGCCTGGAGCGGATCGAGCTCTGGGCACAGGTCGTCACCGGGATGAAACTTGATTCCGAGGGTGTCATTCAAGTGCTGGACGGCGACACATGGCACCAGTTGCGGGAACGGCTGGATACGCTCGGCGGGCCGCCGGTGCGGTGACGTGGTTGCCCCAGCTTTTTTTGCGTGACACAGGAGTTCATAATTCTTGGCAGCCGACAACTCCGCCAACTACGTCCTGCTGACTCGGCTCGCCGACGAGTTCGCCGCGCGGTACCGGGCCGGCGAACGACTATGGTGTCTATTCGATCTGAAGAACGGAAGGACTGAGTGGAACTGTGGCCAAAAGGCCAGGAGACCAGTCGATGACAATCGCCCAACTCGCTGACAGGCTCGATGCCCTGGAAAAAGTGGTCCGACGGCTGGACGCAAAGATTTCGCGGCCGGCCGATCCCAATCGACCGTGGTGGCTGGAGGACGCCGGGCGCTTCAAGGATGATCCGGTGTTCGAGGAGATTGTTCGTTTGGGCAGAGAATACCGCGAATCGTTGCGGCCGCGAGGAGGAAAATTGAAACGTGCTAATCCTTGATACGGACATGGTCTCAATCGTGCAGCGGAAGGCCGGGATCGAGTACATGCGTCTCGTGTCTCGATTGGCGGAGGCGCCACCGCAGCTCAAGGCGAATCCGGGCAAAGTAGCAAAGCAAAAAGGAGACACGCTACGTCCACCTCCAGCTCCGCCAACTACATCCTGCTCACACGGCTTGCCGACGAGTTCGCCGCGCGGTACCGGGCCGGCGAACGGCCTCCGCTCCAGGAATACATCGACCGCAATCCCGAGCTGGCTGACGACATCCGCGAGCTGTTCCCGGCCATGGTGGAGATCGAGCAGGTCAAGGAAGATCACCTCGAAGCGGACGAGCACGCAGCCGCACCGCCGTCTCCCGCCCTGCAGCAACTTGGGGATTATCGCATCATCCGCGAAGTCGGCAAGGGCGGCATGGGCATTGTCTACGAGGCCGAGCAGGTCTCGCTGGGGCGGCCCGTCGCGCTCAAGGTGCTGCCAAATAGTATGCTGCTGGAGGCGCAGGCCAAGCGGCGGTTCGAGCGCGAAGCGAGAGCGGCCGCCCGGCTGCACCACACCAATATCGTCCCTGTCTTCGGCGTCGGCGAGCACGATGGCCTGCCGTATTACGTCATGCAGTTCATCCAGGGCCTGGGGCTGGATGAGGTGCTGGACGAGTTGAAGCACTTGCAGTCCGGCGGGGCCCGGGCTGGCAGCACGCTCACTCTAGGCCAACCGCGCCGCTCGCGCCCGGAAATCCCGGCTGCGCAGGTGGCCCGCTCGCTCTTGACGGGCGAGTTCCACAGGACGAATGACGAAGACGGTGAGGACGCTACAGCGGTGCAGAAGGATGTCGTATGCCCGCAGGACAAGACGGCCGACGCCCGCGATCGGCCGGCGGTGTCGGATTCCTTCACGCTGTCGTCCCGAGCTCGTCTTCAGCAGCACCGGCCATTATCTGGCCTATGCCGGCAATTCGGGGGTTGCTGTGCTTGAGGGACCTCAGTTCGAGCAGCTGACTGTCGCGCGCTTCGGGGAATGTCGTTCGGTCCGCTTCAGCCCGGACGAAAAGCTGGTGGCATTTGCGGATCACCAATCCGGGCTCATTCGTCTCTGGGAGATGGTAACGAACCGGGAAGTCGCCACATTGAAACAGGCCAGTGCCTGGGCTGTCCGTTTCAGCCAGGACGGCAAGTCTCTTGTCGGTCGTGGGAACTGGCAGCACAACGCAGTTCAAATCTGGCACCTCGCTGGGGCCCGCGAGAAGCTCGTCGTGGGCGCGCACGTCGGCGGAGTTCCCGCCGTCGCTTTCAGTTCGGACGGTCAAATACTCCGGTCCGGACGACTTCGAGGGAGCAAGGGATCGCGGTCTCGCCGGTGGGGTCACCCTGAGCTCCGACGACGCACTGCTGGCGGCGCAGGCGGCGCCGGAGCGATCACCGTCTGGGACCTGCACCGGAAGAAACTCCTGCTGGCCTTGCCCGAGGAGTATGGCACCAACTGGGGCCTGGCGTGGGGCCCCAATCGCGAGCTGCTGGCTGTCGGCTTTTCCGACGGCAGCCTGGTGATCTGGAACATCCCCCGCATCCGCGCGCAGCTCGCCGAGATCGGACTGGACTGGCAAGACTCGCCGGCGCATGCGGCGCATCCCGAGCAGGATGAGTCGGGAAGTAAGCCGATGCCGGTCGAGCCTGCCCGATTGTGCGCGCTGGAGCTCTTCGGCACCGCCAAGGCAACCCTGGCCATCGAAGAAAACGTTTGCCGGATCGCCGTCGCCGCCGTGGATGGAAACAATTGGCATGTAAGAATCATCAGGATGTTCGACGATCCCCAGGCTGGCGCGACCTACACGGTCCGGTTCCGCGCCAAGGCGGACGCCCCGCGCCGGATCTTTCTCGTTGGATCGATCGATGAGCCCGATTACCATGGCATTGGCCTGCTCCAGGAGGTCCGCCTGACCCAAGCGTGGCAGGACTATCAATATAAGTTCCAGGCCAAGGACCTTGCCGCCGAGAACATGATCCAATTCAACGTCGGGGATCAGACGGGGACCGTGTGGATTGCCGATTTCACGCTCGCCAAGAGCGCGAGATAAGGCCCGACTGACCATGAACCGGCGAGGGTTCACCTTTTCGACCCTGCTGCGACAAACGTCGCAGCGCGGTATCATTGGAAGCTGGCGAGCATCCGAATCGTGGACGTCTGTTAATCACCAGATGGGCGATTTACAAATGTCCGATGTGTAAAGGGTGAATATCCCCGTTGCATCGACGAAATCCGAGACGTCGTTCAACGAGTTACGTCGAACTGCCGGTGTAAAGGGTCGTTTAGTAGCGAGAGTTGACAGGCACAGGAGGAGGCGACTCATGAAGCGGATGGTTTCCGCGGTGATTCCGATCGCCCTGACGATCTCATGCGTGGGATGCTCCAAATCACAGAAGGCCGTGCAGGTTGTCGACACCTCGAGGTCGAATGAAAGGTCGGAGTTCCGCTTCAAGGACGGCATCCCCGGGGTCGATGATAGGGCTTATGGCTCGGTGCGGACCGGCGACAAGGTCAAGATTGACAAAGCGGGCGCTGTGTGGGTCAACGGGCAGAAGCGACGACTGGCGGAAGGTTCCATGGGAATCGACCTGATCGATCTGGCATTTCGGCTTGAGCGGCATTTCGGCGTAAAGCTCACCAGAGATCAGCTCCGCAAGATGTGGATCAAGAATGAGCCACCGGACATCAGAGTCGGAGAGTTGTTTGACTTCGTTCGCGGGCAGGTTCCCGAGGCCGGAGTTCTCGATCTCGACGCGGACGCCGATATCCTCTGGCCGCTTTTCCAGCGTGACGTTTCCGACGCGCTGGGCGTCGAGTTAGGGGAAGTCACGAAAGACAAGTGGCTCGCTCATGATCTCGAAGCTGAGTGACAGCCGTAACGCTTGAATTCTAGTTGGCGCGGACAGTCGGGTGCGGGACGATACCGCGACCTGGCACGGGTGGGCCGAACACAGGATTCTCGACGGTGGTCGGCGAGAAGCCCGAGGGGAGATGAGGCATGGCGAAGCTCATCCTTAGACGATTGCATCAGTGGCCCGATGTCCGTCAGTCCTATGAGATCCACCTGGACGGCACCCCGGTCGCCTCGATCGGCAGCGAGAAGACCGTCGAGATTGAGGTCGCGCACCGGTCTCCACGAGATCACTGCGACGATGAACCCGTCATTGAGCAGCAAACCGGTCCGACTCGACATCGCCCCGGAAGGGGATCATCGCGTCGAGGTCGGGACGATCTTGAGGAATCCCCCTCTGCTCGCGATCGGCCTCACCTTGATGGCCTGGCTCTTCCTGACGACGATCGTCGTGCTCGGGGCCCCATTCGGAAACCTGGCGGCGCGCTTCTTCTGGCCCGGGGGCCTTTTCCTCGGCACGCTCCTGCTGGGCCTCTCGCCCCTCGTCGCGAGGGTCGCGTGTGCCACGCGCTGGCGGGACCGCTATCTCTACATCAGGCCGATCGTCCCGGCGGCTGGAGCGGTCCCCAAGCGGCGCGCCCGCTGGGGTTGGAGACCCCGCATGAGCGTCCGGGGCCTCATAGTCGCCGTGCTCGTCCTCGGGGGCCTGCTCGGGCTGCACCTCCACCGGGCCCGGCTCCAGCGCGAGGCCGTGAGCGCGATCAAGCGGGCCGGCGGTTCGGTGCGGTACCACTGGGAGCCGGAGGGTCGCGTGGCGGGGCGCCCCGTCAACCCGACGTGGTGGGAATCGACCATGGCTCGCCTCGGCCCCGATCACTTCGGGAGGGTCGTCTGGGTCGGCTTCAACGGCAGTCCGATCGGCGAACCCGACGACGGTGTGATGGCCCACATCGCCCGCCTCGAGGACCTCGAAGAACTCGATTTCAGCCCGGCCTCTCATCCCTCGGTGTCCGACGCGGGCCTGGCCTACCTGCGCGGCCTCCCCCGACTGCAACGGCTCAACCTGAGCCGGACCGGCGTTCGCGGTCCGGGGGTGGCCCACCTCCGGGACATGAATCAACTCAAGCGGCTCGAACTCCTGGAATTGCCGCTCAAAGACGAGGACCTGATTCACCTCGGGGGGCTCACGTCTCTGGAGGTCCTGACGCTCTCCAGCAGCGGCATAACCGACGCCGGTCTCGCCCATCTGTCGGGATTGAAGCTCCGCCAGCTTCGCCTCGAATCTCCTTGGATTTCGGGCGCGGGACTTCGCCACGTCGGCGGCATGACCGATCTCTGGTGCCTGGTGCTCAATTCCCCCAGGCTGGATTCCCTGCTTCCCCTGGGCCACTTGACCGAGCTGAAGTGGGTCGGTCTGAACGGGACGGCGGTGGGGGACGCCGACATGGTGATCCTGGCACGATCGAAAGGGCTCTTCCATCTCGACTTATCGCATACCCGGGTTGGAGACGCTGGCTTGGCCTGCCTCGGGGACCTCTCAAAGCTCGAACATCTCAATTTGTCCGGCACTCGCGTCACCGATACGGGCCTGGCCTCACTGGGCGGTTTGAGCAACTGTTGGTATCTCTCAGTGCAAGGGACCGGGGTCACCGGCGGTGGCGTCGCACAACTCTCGGCCAGGTTTCCTGCAATTCGAGTTTTCTATCGCCCGACTGCCAGTAAAGCCCGGATTATAGTTCACGAGTGCCAGTCAAGGCCGCACGCGAGGCACTGGCGCGCGAGCGGCGTCCTGACGACCCGTCCGCATCGTGGGGATAGTATCATCGCACAGCGGATCGGGTCGCGCGGGCGGGTCCGGGGCGACCGGCAGCCAGGGAAAGGAACGCCGCGAAGCGATACTTCCGAAATAGCTCCTCCTCATGCCGAATCCACTCCGCATGAAACTTGACGACCTCGCCGTCGCGCTTCGCCGCAGGGCGCGAAGCTTCGGGGCCGCGGTGGTCTGCCCGCTGCACCACCGATCAGGTTGCTGAGCTCCGATCAATCGCGTCAGTCCCTTTGAGCGACGCCGCGGTTGCCGCGGCGTGGATGGGCCCCGCGAGGACGCCCGAGAGCAGCACGAGCACCGCCGTGATCACGCAGACCGCTGCGGAAAGTCCCATCACGAGCGCGACGCTCCACGCCTGAGCGGCGATGCCGGTCCAGAGCGCGCCCAGCGGCACCGAGCCCGAATAGACGATCATCCAGATTCCCATCATCCGCCCGCGCAACTGATCCGGAACCGGGGTCTGGATGATCATCATCGACGACGAATAGAAAAGCACGGCTCCGAAGCCGGCTGAAAGCAGGCAGAACGCACCGCAAGCGAGCCTCAGGAACTGGCCCGTGTCCGACGAGAGCCAGCCCGGCAGGAGTGCCGCCGCGGCCAGGGCGACTCCGAAGATGGCCATACCGGCGAGCGTGAGCCGCTCTTTGCGGCGCATTCCGGAGAGCGAAGCGACGACGAGCGCGCCCAGTGTGGCGCCGATTCCGCTGCAGGCGAGCAGCAAACTGTATCCGCGCACGCCGGTATAAACCACTCGTGCGGCATAGGCGGGGATCATCGCTTCATAGCCCATGCCGACCACCCCGAAAAAGGCGACGAGCGCGAACTGGGCGAACAGCCTTCGGTCGTGACGCAGGTAGCGCAGACCGCCAAGGACGACGCCGACGCTGAACGATTCGCGATGATGGGGCCGCGGCTGATGAACGAGCTTGATCGAGAGCACGGCGGCAATGGCGGCGATGAAGCTGACGCCGTTGAGCGCAAAACAGCCGGTTGCACCGAAGAGCGTGAGGCCAACACCGGCGAGCGCCGGGCCGAGCACCCGCGTGGCGTTGAAGAGACCAGTGTTGAGCGCGATCGCGTTCGACAGCACTTCGGAGCCGACCAGCTCGAAGAACAGTACCTGACGGCTGGGTATTTCAAAGGTGACGCAGATTCGCGTGAGAGCCAGAATCAGCGCCATCTGCCAGATATGCACGATCTGAAAACCGACCAAGGCAGTCAGGGCAAAGGCCAGCGCCATCTGGGCGCATTCCATGAGCAGGACCATCCGCAGCGGCGGCACGCGATCGGCCAGGGCGCCGGCGTACAAGCCCACAAGGATGCCGGGCAGGAGCGATGCCATTTCGACGATGCCGAGCATAAACTCCGAGCGGGTCTGTTCGAAAACGAGCCAGCGCACCGCGGCGGCCTGGAGCCAGCTTCCCACGAGGCTGATGCCCTGCCCGATGTAGAACCGGCGAAAATCAGGATGCGCGAGCGCCGCGAAGGTGGGCGAGCGCACCGCATGAAATGCGCTCGTGGAAGTGGGGCGATCCGCCATCAGGTTCCCTCGGGCCTTCGTGTCGATCTCCGCTCGAGCGTGGCGCTCTGACCCGGCGACTCCGCGCAGACGCCTGGTCGCCAGGGCCTTCATAATATCTCGCATCTGTTCGCGGGGCGGTATAGCTCAATTCAGGATAACATGGAATTGGCCCACCAGAGCGGATGATCCGGCTCAAGCATCACTGGCCCGCCCGCGATCGCGACAGCCTCTTGCCCCCGCTTCTGTACCGATCGTCCGAAGACCGTTCTCGTTTCGACTCCGGAGCCGCGTATGCGACGACGCCTGAAGTGGAGAGGCCCCTCAGGGAGGCAATCGGCCGTTCAAGGAAAACTGGCGTTTGCGCTCAAAGCCGAGCGGAACGAGCGAGCGTTCAAGCGAGTGATCGCCGCGACCACCGCGCTCTTGCTCATCGGGCTCATCGCCGGCACGCCCTCGGGACGCGAAGCTGCACTGGCCTCGAAGCGGCGAGCGCGGGCGCTGCTCGATCGAATCGCCGGAGTGCCTTATGATCCCGTGTCCAGCCGTGAGCAAGTGCTTGCGGAACGGCTCCGAAATGCAGCCAGCGCAAGGCAGACACTTGCAAAGATGACGACGCCCGGGTCGGCTATGGAACAGTTCCTGCAAGCCGCGGGAATGGACGCAAGCTCGGCCGTTATTCGCTGGGGAAACGTCAATCGCTCGATCGTGCTCTCGTCGGCCGTCTTCGAGCCGGACGACGACCGGGCGTACCGGCTCAAGCCTGGCGTCCGCTCAGTCTGGGTGATCGGGATCTCGCTCTCCACAAGTCTCGCAATGTTCCTCGTGCCCGACACTCCCGAAGTCCGCGACCGGGCCAAGGTCGCCGGTGGCTTGATCGTGCCCGAATCGCTGCAAACCACCAACTCATGGGGTTGTCGTGGGCCCGAGCCTGATCAAACCGCACTGGTGCGTGTGGTGGTGCTGGGCGACTCGATGATGCAGGGTGCCCTGATCGGCGATCAGGATGCCCCGCCGGCGAAGCTGGAAGCATATCTCGCGCGGGCGCTCGAGACTCGGGTCTCGGTTCTCAACACGGGCCACATCGGCTATTCCCTCGAGCAGTACGATCAAACCCTCCGCGCGGTTGGCGACCGGTTTCAGCCACAGTACGTCGTCATCAGCGTGAGCCAGAACGACTTCGCCGACCTGGACGACCCAGCAAGCTGGCGGGAGGGCGAATACTGGCTGACTCGGATCGCGGATCTTTGCCGGTCGCGGGCCTGGCAGTTTCTGGTTGTGCCTTGCGCTGACGAGTTTGCGATTCTGGGGCCGAAGAGTGGCGACCGATTCCAGGGTCAATTCAGTCGAATTGTGCACTACGGCGCGCCGAGTTACGTGGACCTGGTGCCGGCGTTTACAGACACGCTGCTGCGGCTTCAGAACGAAGCAGAACGCAAGCGCGAACCGATGCGCGATCCTCTCTTCAATCTGCACTTGATGGGCGACCGCCATTTCTCGCCGCTGGGATCGGACCTGTCGGCGCGCATCGTCGCGCGACGGCTGCTGATCAACTGGGACCGCGCGGCGCTCATGGGTTTCAAGAGCCCAGAGCCGGTGCTCCGCCATGCCCGAAGCTCAGGCGCGTGGATCCCGGGCGTCGAATCCGCGGGTTGAGCGCGAGCGGGCATTCTCACGCGCCGGTGCGTCCGATTGCGATCGTGATCTAGCGGACGATCTCGTTCGCGCCTTCCGAGACTGCGGGACGCTCGAAGGCCATTGCGGCAAGCAGCCGGTAGACGATCGCCGCGACAAGGAACCCGCAGAGCGACCCTTGCTCGAGCCAGAACGAGTGATCGCTTTGACGCCAGGCAACGGCGCTCATGCCGAAGGCTACCGCGCATCCGGCGGCCCAGGCGAGAACGCCGGCGGGATTGAATCCGGTGCGGAGTGCAAATCCGTGCTTGGTCTTTGCCGCCAGGTCGCCGGCAAGCGCTCCGAGTGCGGGAGCGAAGAGCGATCCCATGGCGATGAAGATCGGACCGAGGCGGTCAACCAGGCCGGTCGCCATCAAGCACAGGGCGGCCACACCGGCGGGGATTGTGGCCAGGCGCGGGGTCCAAACCGGCCAGTGAGTTGAAACCCCTTCGCTGAGCTTGTTCAACGAGGAAACAGCAGCCGCGAGCGCGGCGAGGCCGAACAGGATGAGGATGGCCGCGGCCGCGCCGGGCGGGAAAGTCTCCCGGCCCTCGAACAGGGCCCAGCGAAAGGAAAACGGCATCGGGTCGAGCGGGCTCGTCGAAAGGGATGTGCCGCGCGCCGACAACGACCTCACCGTTTGCAGGACGACCAGGAGCGACATGATCGAGCTTGACGCGGCGGTAACGAGAACACACGGAAGGCCCGCCCGCAAGATGTCGGCTCGGTTCTTTACAGCCGCGCCCCAGTCGACGCTCAGGAGCGCGCTCATCGCGAAGAAGCCGAGCATGATCGAGAGGGCACCGAACTCCGGTTGCGTTTGGACCGGCGGCGAGATGAGCAGGGCAGCGGTTCCCGGGCCGCCATCGCCCGCCCAGAGAGTGGGCAAGCGCCACGCCGTAGTGGCGATGAGTAATATCACGGCAATGGGTGAATACACTTTCATCAAGCCAACCACGACGCCGGGAAGCCGCATCCGGATGGCTTGGCGGGTGATGTAGATCCAGAATACGGCCGTGGCGAGGAAGACCGGGCTCTTGATATCGAGCGGTCCGACCGTCCAATGGGCGACGCCGGATGGCGCGAGCAGGGTACAGGCCCGCAAGCCCAAGAGCGTGGAATCGACGGCGAAGTTGATCGCGAGGGCGTACCAGACCAGACCGGCGAAGGCAACGGCGAGCCCACAGATCCATTCGGATCCGGCTGCCCCGAAGGTCGAGGAAGCGACCACCACGAGCGGGCGACGGGCAAGCCACCCCCACGATGCGGCCAGGAAGTACATTCCGAAACAAAGAATCGCTCCGAGAATCGCGCGTGCCAGAGAGCAAGAGCGGCCCGGCGCGGTGCACATCGGCGGCCCAGAGTTGATCGAAGAACGGGGCCCAGATGAACAGGGTCAGGTAGGCCGGCGCAATACCGCGGTACCAGGGCATCGGCGGGGGCGGAGGCTCGCTCCGAGCGCGCGCGACAATCGGCGGCAAGGAATTGACGGCGTGGGGATTGGGCTCACCTGAGTCGATCAAGGGACTGGGTCGTGCTGGGACAAGGCCGTTCGTGTCTGTCCGGAGATTGTGACAACAGCTAGAAATCCGACGCGAGCTCAGAGGCTGTGAATTCCTTCTCGGGAAGTTTTTCGGGCTGATAGCCGCCGCGCAACCGATCGGAGGTCGCGATCGCGGCGAAGATCACAATGAGAATCACCGCGAGCACGGACACTTTCCGGAACGCTTCATCGCGCCCCTTCGATCACGGCGACCTTCACCTCCTGCGGATGCGCCTTCTCGAGTTTCTCGAGTTTCGACGCGTCGAGTGTCTCAGCGGCGGCGGCGGCACCTGCGCTGACGTGGCGAGTACCTGGCCGCGCAGATCGTTGGGAAGTGATTCGAGCGTGCCCTTGTCGTAAAATCCGCCCATCACCGGCAGGATGAGGGCGACCGCCAGGTTGCCCACACAGCCCATGAGTCCCAGCAAGAATGCTCCGCCCTTCGGGAACCGCTCCGCGGTCACGCCCAGCATTGTTGGCCAGAAATAAACGATGCCGAGACCATAGATCGTGGCATAGGCGAAGGCCGTCACGGTACTGTCGGCGAAGCTGAGCAAGTACAGTCCAACCGCCGTCAATGCAGCCGAGACGGTGAGCATTCCCACGGGCGAGAGCTTGTGCGCGATCGGACCCGCGAAATGCCGGAGCGTGAACATGATCGCGCTCGTATACATGAGGATGAATGTTCCGCTGACACCGGAGGTCTTTGTGAGCACCGAGTTCTGCCACTGCTGCGGCCCGAGCTCCACGGAGGCCGTCATGAGCATGCAGATCGCCCAGAGGATGAACATGGGACGGAAGATCTCCATGTACATCGACCGCGACGAGATGCCAGCCTGCACCCGCTCTGTGGCTGGAAACTTCTCGAAGATGAACATCGCGCCGTAGATCAGCGTGGGAATGAACACCAAGCCCGCCTTGAGCTGCCAGCCGAACAGGGTTTTGCCGGCGTCGACTGCGTCCGTCTTGTCGCCGACCAAGGCGATCCCGTCCGCGGGCAATCCCATGATCTTGTTAATCAGGATCGATGCCAGGAACCCGCCCAGGAACAGTCCTCCCGGCCACCATGCATGGAGGACGTTGAGCATATGCGTCTTTTCCGTGGAGTAGATTGTCGTCGTGAGCGGATTGATGCCGATCTCGACGAAGCCGTTCGCGCAACCAACCAGAAACATCGCTGCCCACAGCACGTAGAACGCGATCGAAGAGCCCCCGCTCGGGACGAAGTAAGGTGACCCAACGGTCAAGATACTGCCGCCGATGTGGCAAAGGAACGCGAGCCCCAGCATCCGCTTGAGCCCAAGGGCGTCACAAATCGGTGCGCCGATGAGCATCGAGATGGCCATTCCCAGGAATGCCGCCCCCGAGATGGCGCCGCGGCTCTCCTGGTTAAGCGCGAAAGTAGAACCCAGCGCCGGAAGGATGTCGCCACGGGTCACAAACGAAAACGCCGAGGCGACGAGGGCAATGCAACTGGCCACGAACAATCGACGCGGATTCATGCGCTCGGTCTCCGGCGCGACAACGTCGCCGCCAATAGAGGAAGTATCCAGCCTCGCTAGAATAGAATTGCTTTTAGATACCCGAGCGGTCGCGACAAAGCCAGAGGGCAGTCATCCACCGTTGCAAGCGAGTTTCCGGTTGTGCATGCCCGTTTTGTTCGTTACCGCGCCAGGAGCCTCGCTTGTGCTGACGTTCCTTCGTTATATCTGGGCCGCTCCCACCACGTTCGTCGGGGTGCTCGCCGGAGTGCTGACCTTATGCACGGGCGGCCGGGTGCAGGTTCGCCGCGGGGCGGTTGAATTCCATGGCGGATTCGCGCGTTGGTTAGGCAAGCTCTGCCGTTTCTCGGCAATGACGCTGGGACACGTGATCATCGGCCAGGACCCTTGCTGCCTCGAGGAATGCCGCGATCACGAGCAAGCGCACGTGCGGCAGGTCGAACGCTGGGGGGTCCTTTTTATTCCAGCGTATTTGCTCGCGAGCGTGATGGCTTGGTGGCGCGGTGGGGATTACTATCTGGACAATCATTTCGAGCGGGATGCGCGGCGGGCTTGCGGGGAAGAGACGTAACGGCATTCGTTTCCGGCCTCGCGACGACGGGAGGTGTGTGTTCCCGCGGCAGAACGGTGCCGAAGCTCTCCCCGCTCTCAGATGGTGTTGAGCGAGAAATCCGTTCGCGCCATTTCTCACCGGTTCGGCGCCTATCAACACAGAAGCACGGCGAACGTGCCGCATGACAGCACGGCTACGCGGTGTTTTTCCAGGAAAACGTCGAGAAACGCACCGGGCACTCGATCGGCTCAGAATCTATTCTCTTTCATTCTGCTTTTTTATCACGCTCCCCGAGATTGACCGGCGGGGAACACTGACCCAGGCGATCGAGAATGCATCGCGCAGCAAACCCCTCGGCCCGAGGAAGCTGCGAACACTCAATGCAAGTACGCATTTGAGTGTGGTTACATCACGCTTTTATTATTACTATCTTGGGAGATTGGCACCATGTCGATGACACCTCGTGGGGATTGTGCGCCGCGGGCAGAGTGGAACGGCAGCAGCAGGACCAGACGTGGTCTCCTTCGGCGGCGGCGACGGTTTGCTGCGACCGGCTTCACGATGCTCGAGGAGCGATGTCTGCTCTCGGTCTACACGGTCACCGACCCGAGCGACGACGGCGGTTCGGGGACGTTGCGCTCGATCATCCAGCAGGTCGACAATGACACGACGCCGGACGTGATCGACTTCGATCTGCCGGGAACTGCGCCCTACGTCATTCAGCCCACGTCGGCACTGCCGGAGATCACGAACTCGGTGACCATCGACGGCACGAGCCAGCCGGGCTACTCGGGCCAACCGCTCGTCGAGCTGAACGGCAGCCAAGCCGGCGGCGGCAGCAATGGCCTCCAGCTCGAGGTCGGCAACGTGACGATCCAGGGCCTGATCATCGACCAGTTCAACGGCAACGGCATCCAGATCGACCAGGGGAATGACGACCTGATCGACGGCAACTACATCGGGACCGACAGCACGGGCACGCAGGCCGAGGGGAACAACGGCGACGGGATCACGCTGGGCACGACGTCGAACGACACGATCGGCGGAACGACGGCCCAGACGCGGAACATCATCTCGGCCAATGGCGCCAAGGGCATTCACTTCATTTTCGGCACGAACACGGGCGTTCTGGTCGAGGGCAATTACATCGGCACGGATGTCACCGGCACGCAGAGCCTGGGCAACAACGCCAACGGCATCGACATCTTCGCCAACGCGTCGGACAACACGATCGGCGGCACGGCCGCCGGCGCCGGCAATGTGATCGCCAACAACAACGGACAGGGCATCGAGATCTTTGACGATGCGTCGCCGGACAACGTCATCGAGGGAAACTTTATCGGGACCGATGCCACGGGCACGGTCGCGATGGGTAATAGCGGCTGGGGGATCGAGACCGACTCGTCCGGAACGTTGATTCTCAATAACGTCATCTCGGACAACGGCGCCGGAGGCGTGCATCCGCAGGACACGGGCATCGTCATTCAAGGAAACGACATCGGCACCGACGTGACCGGCACGCTGGCGCTGGGCAATCGCGGACCGGGCATTGATGCCAACAGCAGCGGAGTCGAGATCGGCGGCACCGGCGCCGGGCAGAGCAACGTGATCGCGTTCAACGGATCTGTCGGGCCAGCCCGGCGTCATCGTCGAGAACGGCTCGACGGGCGTGACCATCCTCAGCAACTCGATCTTCTCCAACGGCGGGATCGGCATCGACCTCGGCAACAACGGCGTGACGCTCAATCATCCCGGCGGGCCGATCTCGGGACCGAACAATTACCAGAACTTCCCGGTGCTCGCTCACGCTCTGACTTTCGGGGGCTCGACTGTCATCACCGGCACGCTCAACAGCGCGGCCAACTCGACATACACGATTCAGTTGTTCGACAACCCGACGGCCGACCCGACCGGATACGGCCCAGGAAAAACGCTGATCGGGACGATATCGGTGACGACAGACGCGCAGCGGAAACGCGAGCTTCTCGTCGAGCGTCGAGCACCGTGATCAACGCAGGCGACGCGATCTCGGCCACGGCGACGGATTCCACCGGCGACACCTCGGAATTTGCACAGGATGTCACGGTCATCGCTTTGACCTCGCCACTGGAAGCAGTGAATGACAGCTACAACACCGACGAGAACACGACGCTCACCGTCGCGGCGCCGGGCGTCCAGGCCAATGACATCGCGGCCAACGGCCAGCCGTTCACGTCGGTGGTCGAGTCATCGCCGGCACACGGTACACTGACCTTGAAATCGGACGGGTCATTCACGTATGTACCCGACGGCGAACTACCTCGGACCCGATTCGTTCACGTACGAGGACGTGCAAGGAAGCGTGACCTCGAACGTCGCCACGGTGTCGATCTCGGTCAATCCCACGACACTCTATGTCACCAACACCAACGACAGCGGGCCCGGATCGCTGCGAGCCGGCGCTCGCAGTTGGCCGCCGCTTCCAACAGCGCGGGGCCCGGACACCATCCTCTTCAAGATTCCCGGCACCGGGCCGTTCGATATCGTCCCGGCCTCGCCGCTTCCGGCCGTCGCGCATGCGACGATCATCAACGGCTACAGCCAGCCCGGCGCACACACCAACTCCCTCTCGACCGGCGACAACGCCGTCATCGAGATCCAGATTGACGGGTCGAGTGCAAGCGGAGCCGACGGGCTGGTCCTCACCGGCGGCGGCAGCACCGTCGAGGGCCTTTCGATCACGCACTTCAACGACGGCATCCTGATCTCCGGCGCCGGGCGCCAACACCGATCACCGGCAACTTCCTGGGCACCAACCCGACGGGAACCGCGCAGGGCTACAACAATCAGACCGGCATCGAGGTCCAGACCTCCGGCAACGTGATCGGCGGCGCCAAGCCTGCGCTGCGGAACGTGATCTCCGGCAACAACAACCAGGGCGTACTGCTCGACGACGGGGCTTCGGGCAACCTCGTCGACGGCAACTACATCGGCACCGACATCACCGGCAGCAACCGCCTCGGCAACAATGGCGGTGGTGTGGTCCTCGACGACGCACCCCAGAACACGATCGGCGGCAGCGCTTCCGGCGCAGGCAACCTGATCTCGGGCAACGGCAACGACGGCGTCCAGGTCTCCTCTTCCGACAACGGACCGGGATCGCTCTCCACCGTCATCCAGGGGAACTTCATCGGCGTCGATGCCACCGGTATCGTCGCGCTGGGCAACAGCAACAACGGCGTCGAGGTTGACTACGGTTCCGGCACACTTATCGGCGGCCCCAAAGCCGCCGACGCCAACGTCATCTCGGGCAACCAGGCCGGCGTCTACCTCCAGAACTCGGCCATGGGCGTGGCGATCCAAGGCAACTACATCGGCACCGATCCGCGTGGCTTCAAGGCGATCGGCAATCAATTCGACGGCGTCGTCCTGGGCGGGGCGGACAACACCGTGGGCGGGACGGCCGCGGGCGACGGCAACGTGATCTCCGGCAACGGCCGCGACGGCATCTCGGACGGCGTCTATTCCGGCTCGGTCGGTTTCAACACGATCGAAGGCAATGACATCGGCACGGACAGCACCGGCACGGTTGCCCTGTCGAACAATCAGGACGGAATCGAGCTGGGCACTCTGGGAGACATCGTCGGCGGCACGACGGCCGCGGCGCGCGAACGTGATCTCCGGGAACAACCAGTATGGCCTGGTCATCGAGCGCAGCTCCGAGGGCATCCTGGTCGAGGGGAATGACATCGGCACCGACGCGACCGGCAAACTGCCGCTGGGCAATGGCTCTGACGGTGTTCACATCCAGGATAATGCGGTCAGCAACAGCGTCGGCGGCTCGATTGCGAAGGACGGCAACATCATCGCCTACAACGGCGGCACCGGCGTCTCGGTTACCGCCAGTGCGGTCAGCAACCCGATCCTGACCAACTCGATCTTCGCCAACGCCAATCAAGGAATCGTGCTTTCCGGCAACGGGAACGATCTTCAGGTTGCGCCGGTGCTTACCTCGGCGGTGAGCAGCAGCTCGAGCACCGCCGTGCAGGGGACGCTCACCGCATCGCCGAGCGCGACCTACGAAATCCAGTTTTTCGCCAACCCGGCCGCCGATCCGTCGGGATCCGGCCAGGGGCAGACTTATCTGGGGACCGAGACGGTGACGGCCAACGGCAGTGGAGTGGCGAGCATCACGCTTCACGGTCAAGCCTGCTGCTTGCCGCGGGAGAAGTCGTGAGTGCGACGGCGACGAGTCCATCCAACAACACGTCGGCTTTTTCAAACGATGTGACCGTGACGGATCCACCGGCGCGAGCGGCTGCGACGGTTGTGGTCAAGTCGACCGGCTTGTCCCTCGTCGCGGCGCCGGCTGCGCCGAGCACGCAGGACGACTCGGTCTTGACGGCGCTGGCGGTCGAACAGGTGCAAGCCAAACGCGAGCTCCGCGCCGCCAAAGGGGTGGCGCAGAAGCTTGTAGTCGCGTCCAGGGTGCGGCTCTCGCTGCGAAACATCGTGAAACACGACGTTCGTTTGCCGGCGGCTGCGCGGCGTGAGCTGAGCATGGTGCTTGCCGAGGTCGTCGCGCAAGTGTCGCGGGCAGAAGCGCGAGTCGGAGCCTCGCGTTTGTGACAGAGCGAACAGAAGAGCCTCGATGAAACCACTTTCCGGGGCGAGCTCGTGGTCCGCCGTGCGTGGCTGTGTTTGGCGAGCCCGAGCACGCTCCGGAAGTGACATGACTGTTGACTAATATATTTTTATTCATCACTGCATTATCCGCTTTTTTTCGGAGTCTTGATCATGACATCGCAGACGCACGTCGAGCCACGGTGGGACGAAGGGCGAATTGAGAGTGGCAGGCTTGGACGTGGCAAGCGGCACCGTCGCGCTGTGATCCTCGGGCCGGTGTACAGCCTCGAGAGCCGGCGATTGCTGTCGCAGACGTTCACGGTCACCGATCCGGTGAACGACGGCAGCACGGGATCGCTCGACTGGGCCGTCCAGCAAGTCAGCTCGGACACAACCGACTCGAGCAGCTCACCCGACGTCATCGACTTCGACATTCCGGGCACGGGCCCGTTCACGATGCTTGGGCCGGACGGCGGCATCTTCAATCCGGTCATCGTCAACGGATACAGCCAGCCGGGCTCGAGCCCAAACACGCTGGCCCAGGGAGACAATGCCGTCATCGAAATCGTGCTCAGCGGAGGCGGTTCGCTCGGCAACGGCCTCTCTCTGGGGGGAACCAACAGTACAGTCGAGGGCCTGGCCATCAACGATTGCCAGACCGATCTCCAGCTCGACAGCTTCTATTTCCCCCCCGGCTCGTCGGGTCCTGTAACCGGCCCCTACGGCGGATACACGGTGACAGGCTGCTTCCTCGGGACCGACGCGACCGGCGAGCAAGCCGTACCCGACCAAAAGGAGGGAACCGGAATCGAAGTCGAGGTTTCCAGCAACACGATCGGCGGCACCACTCCGGCCGACCGCAACATCATCTCCACGGGTGCCACGGGTGCTCTGAGCTACGGCATCTGGCTCACCGGGGCCGATGCGTACGGCAACGTCATCGAGGGCAACTACGTCGGAACCGACGCCACCGGGACCGAAAGCCTGGGCAACTGGCAAGGCATCTCGCTCTACCAGACCGGCACGGGTAACACCATCGGAGGAAGCGTCGCGGGCGCCGGGAACATCATCTCAGGGAGCATCGACGCGGGGATCATCATGAGCGGCGGCGGTAGCGGCACCGTGGTCCAGGGCAACTACATTGGAACCGACGTTACCGGAACCGTCGCCTTGCCCAACGGTACGGGAAACGCGGGCAGCCCCGGCTTCGTGCATCGCTCCCGGCGTGTCGGTCGAGACATCGGGCAACACGATCGGCGGGACCACTCCCGGCTCCGGCAACCTGATCTCCGGCAACATCAACGACGGCATCGACATCACCAACGGTTCCTACATCGCCAATGGGGCCGTCGGGTGGTTCGGACAACCTCGTTCAAGGCAACATGATTGGAACGGATATTACCGGGACGCAGAGCCTGCCCAATGGCAACGAGGGCATTGGGTTGTCCGGGGGTGCCGGCTACAACACGATCGGTGGCACAGAGGCCGGGGCGGGCAATGTCATCTCGGGCAACGGCAGCTCATCGGGCATCGATAGCTGCGCGCTCTACCTCTCCGCGAACGGCAACAACCTCGTGCAGGGGAACCTGATCGGCACCGATATTACCGGGACGCAGAGCATTCCCAATATTGAGGGGATCGTCGTCGCATCGTCGTCTAACACGATCGGGGGCACCACGGCCGGCGCGGGCAACGTCGTTTCGGGCAGCAGCAGCAGCAACAGCGCCGGAATCGTCGTCTCCAGCAACAACAACCTGCTCCAGGGGAACATCATCGGCACCAGCGCCGCCGGGAACGCGGCCCTGGCTAACTACCAGGGCGTTGTGGTCCAAAGCTCGGGCAACACGATCGGCGGCACAGAAGCCGGGGCGGGCAACCTCATCTCGGGCAATACCTGGGGCGGTCTGATCCTGAACGGCGGTGATAACCTGGTCCAGGGGAACGACATCGGGACCGACGTGACGGGGAGCGTCAGCATCCCCAATGGGTTCCTCAGTTATTACTATGTCGGCGGGATCGATATATTCAGCAATTCAAATACGATCGGCGGAACGACCACCGGGGCCGGCAATGTGATCTCGGGCAACGGGTCGGACGGCGTCGACATCGTCGGAACCTCCGACAACCTGCTCGAAGGCAACCTGATCGGCGTCGGGGCCAATGGGACCGAGCCGCTGGGCAACGGCGGCGGCGGGGTCTCTGCCTTCTACGGTGCCACGTACAACACCATCGGCGGCACTGCCGCCGGAGCGGCCAACGTCATCGCCAACAACCAGACCCGGCCCGGCGTCAACATCGGCGTGGACGATTCCGACGACTGCCCCGGCAACGAGATCCTCTCGAATTCCATCTATAACAACGCGGATGCTGGGTATCAACCTCGGCTTCAACTCCACGCCCAACCAGAACATGCCCGGCGGCCCCTTCCAGGGCCCGAACGACCTTCAGAATTACCCGGTTCTCACAGAGGTCTATACCATCAGCGGCGTGGGGACGGTGGTGACGGGCACGCTCAACAGCGCACCGAACACGACGTTCACTCTTCAGTTTTTTGACAACCCGACGGCCGACCTTCCAGGGTACGGCCAGGGAGAGACGCTGCTTGGCACCACGACCGTGACGACGGACGCCATCGGCAATGCCAGTTTCACCGCTCATTCGAGCGTGGCGGTCAATCCGGGAGATGCCATCTCGGCGACGGCGACGGACTCCTCGGGTGATACCTCGGAGTTCTCGCAAGACTTCGCGGCCGTCGGGCAGGATGCTCCGCTCGTGGCGGTCAACGACAGCTACAACACCGACGTGAACACCACGCTCGCCGTTGCCGCGCCGGGCGTTCAGGCCAACGATTTCTCGGTCTACTCGGGGCCCGTTCACCTCGGTGCTGGTTTCGACGACGTCGCACGGCACTCTGACGTTCAATGCCGATGGCTCGTTTACCTATGTTCCCGCGAAGAACTATACGGGCACTGACTCGTTTACCTATGACGACCAGCTCGACGGGCAGACCTCGAACGTCGCCACGGTCACGATCTCGGTCAACCCCAAGACGCTCGTACGTGACGAACACGAACGACAGCGGGCCCGGATCGCTGCGCGCAGGCGATCCTGGATCGCGGACAGCTCGAACAGCCCGGGGCCAGACACGATTGACTTCAAGATCCCCGGCACCGGGCCATTCGTCATCTCGCCGGCCTCGGCGCTGCCGCCGGTCACGCACGCCACGATCATCAACGGTTACAGCCAGCCCGGCGCCCACACCAACTCGCTTTCGACCGGCGACAACGCGATCATCGAGATCCAGATTGACGGCTCGAGCTCCGGAGGGGCCGAGCGGGCTGGTCCTCGAGGGAGGCGGCAGCACGGTCGAGGGACTCTCGATCACGCACTTCAATGACGGCATTTTGATTTCGGGCGCTGGGGCCAACACGATCACCGGCAATTTCCTGGGCACCAACCCAACGGGTACCGCGAGCGGCTACAACAATCAGATCGGCATCGAGGTCCAGACCTCGGGCAACGTCGATCGGCGGCACCAAGGCCGCCTTGCGGAATGTGATCTCGGGCAACAACAACCAGGGCGTACTGCTCGACGACGGGGCTTCCGGCAACCTCGTCGAGGGCAACTACATCGGCACCGACATCACCGGCAACAACCGCCTGGGCAACAATGGCGGCGGCGTGGTCCTCTACGACGCGCCCCAGAACACGATTGGCGGCAGTGCTTCCGGAGCAGGCAACCTGATCTCGGGCAACGGCAACGACGGCATCCAGGTCTCCTCTTCCGACAACGGACCCGGCTCGCTCTCCACCGTCATCCAGGGAAACATGATCGGCGTCAATGCCGACGGGCATCCTGGCCCTGGGCAACAGCAACAACGGCGTCGAGGTTGACTTCGGCTATGGCACTTTGATCGGCGGACCGAAAGCCGGCCGATGCCAACGTCATCTCGGGCAACCAGGCCGGCGTCTACCTCCAGAACTCGGCCATGGGCGTTGCCATCGAAGGGAATTACATCGGCACCGACGCCCGCGGTTTCAAGGCCATCGGCAATCAGTATGACGGCGTGCTCTTGAGCGGCGCGGACAACACCGTCGGCGGGACGGCCGCGGGCGACGGCAACGTCATCTCGGGCAACGGACGGGACGGCATCTCGGACGGCGTCTATTCGGGCTCGGTCGGTTTCAACACGATCGAAGGCAACTGACATCGGCACCGATAGCAGCGGCACTGTCGCCTTGGCTAACAATCAGGATGGAATCGAGCTGGGAACCCTGGGAGATGTCGTCGGCGGCACGACGGCCGCCTCGGCGAACGTGATCTCCGGGAACAACCAGTATGGGCTGGTCATCGAGCGCAGCTCCGAAGGCATTCTGGTCGAGGGGAATGACATCGGCACCGACGCAACCGGCAAACAGCCGCTGGGCAATGGCTCGGACGGTGTTCACATCCAGGACAATGCGGTCAGCAACACCATCGGCGGCTCGGCGGCAAAGGACGGCAACATCATCGCCTATAACGGCGGGACCGGGGTCTCAGTCACCGCCAGTGCGGTCAGCAACCCGATTCTGACCAACTCGATCTTCGCCAACAGCAATCAAGGCATCGTGCTCTCCGGGAACGGGAATGCGCTTCAGGTTGCGCCGGTGCTCACCTCGGCGGTGAGCAGCGGCTCGAGCACCGTCGTGCAGGGGACGCTCACCGCTTCGCCCAACGCGACCTACGAGATTCAGTTTTTCGCCAACCCGGCCGCCGATCCGTCGGGCTTTGGACAGGGCCAGACTTATCTGGGGACCGAGACGGTGACGGCCAACGGCGGTGGAGTGGCCAGCATCAGCTTCACGGTCAAGCCTGCGCTTGCCACGGGTGAAGTGGTGAGTGCGACGGCGACGAGCCCAGCGAACAACACGTCGGCTTTTTCTAACGACGTGACAGTGACGAAAGCCACGGCGCCGGCGGTTTCGACGCCCGTCGTGAAGCTGGCCAGCCTATCACTCGTTTCGGCGCCGGCGGCGCCGGGTGTGCAGGATGACCCCGTCGTGACGGCGCTGGCGGTTGATCAGTTGAAAGCCAAGCGTGATCGGCGCACAATCGAGGCCGTGGCCGCTAAGCGCGAACACTTCATCAAGCTGCGCACGAGCCATTTGCAAGGTGCGACGATACGAGTTCCTGTGCGAACTTTACGACGGAAACAAGAATGACATCCGACCCGGAGAGCGCCGAGATCGAGTCGCGCGAGAATCCATACGCTCCGCCCGCAGCTAGACTCACGAGCAGCGAACTTTCGGACGAGAGCGCGCGAGCACTTCGGCTGGCATATCTTGGTCGCGAGAAGGCCATCAGGCGAGTCGCGTGGATCAATCTGGTTTGTGCGATCATCTGGGTGTTTCCGACCGCGGGATCACTGATCGTTGTCTTGCTCATTGGGCTTCGCGCGATGAACGCCGACATTGCTCCATCGTTCGATCTGCCGCCGCCGGCGCCCTTTGGCGGCGTTATGGGGCTCGTCGCGCTAGCCAACGTGTGCCTGTTGAGCTTCTGGATTGCCCTCTTCATCGGGCTGCGGTCGCTGCAATCGTGGGCGCGCTGGACCATGGTCGGACTGGATGTGCTTGTCTTATTTGGAGTGTGCTTTACGGCCTATGGACAGATCATAGGCCTCGCCAAACCGACCATAGGAGATATCGCGGTGATGGTTCTCACGGGCGGGCTGTGCGGCGTCGTGCTGACCGTGCTGATCAGCCCTCCGAGCGGAAAGGTCTTCACGAAGGAGTACCGAGAGGCCATCGCCAGGACGCGCGGAATGCCTTTCTAAGGTGCGCCAATCGCTGGAGGGACCGACCAGAGCCGGAGCATTCCCGAGGCACCGCCGGCGGCCAAGGTCCGGCCGTCGAGTGAGATTGCCAGGCATTTCACGGCGATGATTCCGGCGCCGTTTTGCCTGGCGGCAGCGTCTGAAGCTGGGTGCCGGTGTCGCTGTTCCAGATCGTCACCTTGGCATCGTTATCCGACGAGACGCTGGCGGTGGCGAGGCGGGCGCCGGTAGGAGCAAACGACACCGCGTGAACGTAGGAGGGGAATGCCGGGAGTGCGAGCCGTTTTTTGCCGGTCTGCACATCCCAGAGCGTGACCAACCCGCCGGTGGCTCCCGATTCACGCCAGCTTGTTCCGCCGCTGGCGATGGTTTTGTCATCGGGCGAGAACGCAACCGTGACAATCGCGAGATCGGGCTCGACCAGCGTGTGCAGCAACCGGCCGGATTCGAATTCCCAGAGGCGCACTCCCCCGGTCGGGGCGCCGTAGGTGCCGCTGGCACTGGCGAGCACGTGGCCGTTGTGAGAGAACGCGAGCGACATGACGGGATTGGGATGGCCTTTGAACGATCGGATTTCCTGGCCCGTCTTTAAGTTCCAGACGTCGATTTCGCCATAGAAGATCGAGTCTCGCAGCCCGCCGATTCCGCCGGCGAGGGCCTTTCCATCGGGTGTGAAGGCCAGTGCCCAGACGTCGACGCCTTGTTTGAGCGTCCAGGTGCTCGTCGTCCTTCCTGAAGGCACGCTGACGACGCGGATATACATGGTGCGTGCTGCCTTTGGGTTGCGCGCGACGGCCACGGCAAGGCTCTGGCCGTCCGGCGCAACGGCCATCGCGAACGGGTCGCCATCGAGGGGGATCGACGGGAGGGTCGTCGCGCCCTTGATATCCCAGAGATGGATCGCACCTTCGTCCTTGTCATTATCCCGCCCCGTGGTGGAGGCGATCAGGAACTTGCCGTCGCCGGTGAACGCGACGGAACGAACGAGGCCCGCCGATTCGAATAGGTCCTGGACGACGGAATCCAGCGGCCGAGAGGGCGGCCGGGGGGCGGGCTTTCGCGCCGGCCCATCCTGCGCGAGTAAGGCACTGGCGGTATAGCCGATGCCAATTACAAAGGAGGCTGCGATCAGAACCGCCGCTGCGGCGATCTTCAATCTGGAAATCGACATGGATTTGAGGGCTCCCTGCGCGAGGATTGCGACTGATGACGGAATTGCCGCGGCGGTCAAAGCCTCGTGCTGTGCGGCCAGCAAGGCGAGGCGGGCCGTACGATCGACGAGCACGGTCGGGAGTTCAGGTTTGAAGGCGTCGAACGCGAGAATCGCGGGCATGGCACTGCCTGAGTGCACCAGGCCGCGGCGGGCCAGGCGACTGCGAAGGTGCTCGCGTCCGCGGGCGAGCCGGCTCTTGATCGTGCCCACGGGCGTGCCCAGCAACCTGGCGGCTTGCTCGTGGGTCAAGCCCTGGAGGTCGCAGAGCACGATCGGCCGGCGATGGCGTTCCGCCAGCTTTGCCAGCTCATCCTGGAGCTGCCGCTCCAGGTTCTCGCGGGGATCGGTCTCGGTCAACCGCGATTCGGTCGCGAGCTCGGCGGCCTTGCGCTCGTGCTTCGCGCGGCGCGCAGCCGTTGCGCGGGCGTCGCGGGAGACGCGAATAGCCACGGAGTGCAGCCAGGGCGCGAGCGTCTTCTCGACCCGAAGCGACGAAGCTTTCTGCACGAGTACGAGAAACGTCGACTGAAATGCATCCTCGGCGAGGTGCTGATCGCGCAGGACACCACGGCAAACGCGCTGGACGAGCGGGCCATGGCGCTCGACAAGCACGGCGAAGGCCAGCTCGGCGGTGCCGGGATCTCTTGCCAGGAATCGCTCGAGCAACTCCGCATCGGTCAGCCCGCCCGCGGCCCCGGCATCGAAGAGAACGCGGAGGAATCGCTGCGCCGCTGTGGATTGACTGACGGTCACGATCGTTCTCCCGCCCTGATACGCTCTCCGCCCCGCTCAATCCGGGGCTCATAAGTATCATGGGATGGGGAGACCGGATCGTTCCATTCATTTTGGAGGAAGCTGTGCGAAGGACGGCAGACGGAGGACGGAAGTGACGTCAGGCTCGAAAGATGTGGGACCTGTTCAGCGCTTTTTCTTGCCCATTTGCTGGCGAATCAACCGCTCGCGCTGCTTTGAGAAGATCTCGAACAGGTCGTCGCGGGCGCCTGGGTTGGTCAAATCCTGGTCTTTTTTCACGACGGCAATGTAGCCGACGCACATCTCGTCGTCGAATTTCTGGCCGACCTTGACCATCTTGGGAGGCCGGTTGGGGTTTCGTGAATGGGCTGAGTTGTCGAAGTGCGCGACGACGTTGAGGATTGACCCGGCAGGTATCGTGATCGGCGTCTGGAAGTAGTAAGCGCTCTGCCAGGAGGGATCCCAGTTGGCGATATGGATCAGGTTTTCGACTCGCCCGCTGGGCAAGCGGACGGACATGTGCATGTCGTGGCCGAGAAGGTGCATGTGGGGCGAGACGGCGACCGCCTGGACGGCGACCGGGATCATCCAGCTCGCCTTGACCTCGACATTGTTCTGGCCGGCGGGGATCTTGAAGTCATAGCTCGAGGCGTTGTTCCAGTGCAGAGCTTGCTTGACGGGCTTGCGCGAGAGGTACAGGCCGACGCGTGTGCGGTCGGTCCTGGCCTTGCCGTCGGAATGATAGTGGACCTGAACGACGATGTCGGCCTGGGCGGGCAGGCGGATTCCGACGCCCTCCGGCAGGCGATGGGGCTCGAGGCCGGCGGTCCAGAAGCTCAATTCGTCGGCTTCAAACCCAGGGCCATTCTGTGCGGCATAGCCGGACCCCGGGGAATCCTCGTCGAGCATGCGCCCCCGCCCCAGGGTATCGATGTAGGCGATGAGATGATGGACGGTGCTTCGTGCGGTTGGGGCGTAGTCGACGGCTTCGACGTAACAGTCCTTCGCGAGGTTGGTCGGCAAAACGAAGCACCGGTAGACATCGGGCCCGGACGCTGCCACGGCGAAGTCTTCGCCTGGCTCGAGGATCAAGTCCGGAGGCCCGAGCTTCCAGCCCTCGGCGAACGTGCGTGGCGGCGGAAGATCTTTGGGGTCTCCGTGTGGGGAACCTGCCTCCGCCCAGGCAGCAAGAACGCTGATCTCCTTGGAGGTCAGCGACTGGTCGTGCTTGAGCTTCGGGCCGAACCCGCGGGTAGGCTTCCACGGCGGCATCGAACGCTCTTCGGTCACTGCGGCGATATCATGGGAACGCTTGCGCGCCTGCTCGTACGTCTCGAGTGCGAACGGCCCAACCTGGTGGCGGCGATGGCAGCTCTGGCACTTCGCCTGGAGGATCGCGGCGATATCCTTCGTGTAGGTTGGAGCGTCCTTAACCACCGGCGCGGTCCTCTGCGCGGGTGCTGTCCTCTCGTTGCTGGCAGCCGTTTCGGACGGGGAGGTCGCCTTTCCGAGAGCCGGCTGCTGGCCCAGCGCCGTTGCCGTGAAGCCCGTACCGGAACAGACCAGGACCAGCCCGAGAAGGACCGCGTTTGTTGCGCTAAACGCCTGGTTCCCTCCAGTCATGATGGCGCTCCTCCGCGGCGACCGGAGTGACCGCGCGCCAGTCAAAACGCTGTGCCGAACAGTCGATCTGATTCGTTGCCGTGCCAGTCCATCGCCAGGGAGTTGCAAGCCGTGCGCGCGATCCGTGTGTCACCTCGATGCTGCGAGGGGAGTTCCGGCGAGACAAGTCCATGTGCGAACCTGCCGCGCCTTGGCGGTTGAGTCGAGAGACGAGGTAAAAGGTTGTTTATTTACTTAGAATATCAATCGGAGTGGGCACGAACAAGGGGGGAGGGAAATTGGTGCGTTCAGTTGCCGAGCAAGCTACGGATCAACCCCGGCGGCTTGGTGCCTGGAACGACCACTCGGTCGCCCGGGAAAAGCTGGTAGTTTGTCAGGGTGTCGCCGCGGTCTTTGATGCCGACCCAATCAACCTTGTAGACCTGGTCCTCGCCGCCGGGGGGATGCGGGCGCACGAGGTAGGCCTTTTCGGGGAGGCTGTTCGGTTTCAAGCCGGCTTGCAAGATGGCGTCCAGAACGGTGTCGTTGCCGCCCGACTTGAATCGGCCGGGGTTGCCCACCGTTCCCAGCACGTAATAGTACTTGCTTTGATTGTTCGCCAGGCGCACCGCAACCTGGTACTTGTCCTTCACCTCTGGAGTCAGTCTTCGGGCCGCGTCGTTCAACTGGACGGCGATCCGTTCCTCGGCTTCCGACAGCGTCAAGCCGTAGACGAAGGCCTCACCGAAGAGGCCAAGATCGACGAAGCCATCGCCGCGAACGATGAAGGGTGTTGTCATCGACGTCGGCAGAGGCGGCTTGGTGGAAATCTCCAGCTCGTCCGGCGGCTCGATCACGTAAGGCGACTGCGACACCTTTCGCAGCTCGGCCGGCTGGCTGGGATCAATCGTTCCAAGCTGGGGGATCTTGTTGGCTTCATGCTGGCGAGCGAATCCGTGACAACCCGCTGACGCCACGAGCGCCAGGGCGGCAGCCAGTAAGAGAGGGCGGCAAGGGTGAATGACCATCCTTGCTGTCATCAGCATTCCACCTTGAATAAACCCGGGCTTGCCGCGCTCGCGAAGGGCACTTGCGAGCCATGCGGTCTGGCGCGCGGGATAGAACAGAGCAGACTGTGCTCCTGCTCTCTACTCGATTGACGCCGAACTGTCAACTTAACTAATTCTGTTTCAACAAGTTCGGCGTGAATTGCCGTCTCTGCGCAGGGAGTCTCCCAGATCCATGTTCGACATGCCGGGGGCGTGTCCTTGAGAAAAACTCGAGATTGACCGGATGCGGGTGAAAGTGTAGCCTGCCAAGTCATTGCGAATGAGCCATGTTGATCCGGTGCGCGATTGATTTGAGCGGCGCCGGATAGCCATGGTGATCGAACGAAATTCTTCGGTGTGCTTGAGCGGCTCGAGGCCATCATGGAAGAAACGGCGAAGGTCGTGCATCATTTCATCTTGCAGGAATTCCTTCCCGGTGAAGATCCTGGTGAGCTCACGGAGGGCACACCGCTCATCACCGGAGGCATTCTCGACTCGATACGCACCCTGAAGCTGGTGGTCTTTCTCGAGGAACATTTCCACATCAGGGTTGAGGCGTACGAAGCGGGCGTCGAGCACCTCGATTCCATCGGCCAGATTGCCGCGCTTGTTGAAAAGAAGCGAGCTGCGGCCTGATCGGATTGAATTGCTGGCTGGTGTCTGGCCTCAGACTTCCGATAGCTCCACGCGGACGTTGGCCGTCGCGCGCAAGAACTGAATGAGCTCGCCCGTCAAGGCGCCGCCGCTATCCATTCTGGGAACCTTATGCTGGCCGCCGAGCTTGCCTCGCGAGCGCATCCAGCCTTCGAAACGCGCCACGGCGGGCGATGATCAACGCCGGGGGCGGCAGCCCTGCGCCGCCGGTGCGATGGGCCTGGTAGTCGGCGTTGCGGCGACAGAGCTGCCCGTCAAACTCGTCACGGAACCGGGCGGGATCGTGCGGCTCGGCGTCGAACTCGACAACGAGGAGGTGATGCCCCATTCCTGCGGAATGGAACACCGGCCCGATGTGCCAGTCGCGCAAGGCTGCCCCGGTGACCAGAAGGGAATGGGCGATTGCTTCCTCGACCTCCTCGTTGATGAGATGCTCGCCAAAGGCTGAAAGCCAGTTGCCGGTGCGTCCGGTGAACGTGAGGAGCGGAGGGGCAAGCGACTCGAAGCGAATGGTGTCGCCGATCAGATGGGCCCACATGCCCGCGCAGGTTGATACGACGATCGCGTAATTTACACCCGGCTGGGCGGTTCCGAGCCAGTGCCGGACAGGGTGCGGCGAATCGAGCTCATCCACCGGGATGAATTCAAAAAAGATGCCGTGGTCAAATACCAGTCGAAGCAGGCCCGTGGCGGGGTCGCCGTAGGCGATGAACCCTTCCGAGCTGGGATAGACCTCCTGGAACACGACGTCGGCGGAGCCAACCAGCGACCGGAATGATTGGCGATACGGATCAAACTTCACGCCGCCGTGGACGATCAGCTCGAGCTGCGGCCAGACATCGACGATCCGGGACTTGCCGGTGTGATCGAGCACGCGCTCCAGGAACTCGATCAGCCAGCTCGGCACGCCGGAGAGGAGTGTGATGTGCTCATGAACGGCCGCCTCGGCGAGTCGAGAGATCTTCTTGTCCCAGTCTGATTCGAGTGCCAGCTCGAGTGGCGGAAACGCATAGGGCTTTAGCAGCCGCGGCACCTCGACGGCCGCGATTCCGCTCAGGTCGCCCTGGAATACGCCCGGAGCTACGCTTTCAAGATTCGTCGAGCCTCCCAGCACGCAGATCCGGCCGTCGAAGACTCGCGAGCCCGGCCGGGAGCCGATGTGCCAGGCGAGCATCGTGCTGGCTCGCCCGCCGGTTCGATCGCAGCATCTCCCAGGAAACCGGAATGAACTTGGTCGGACCCTGGCTCGTGCCGCTGGAGAGCGCGATGTAGGGAATGCGCCCGGCCACGTGAGGTTCTCGAAGACGGGGTAGCTGCGCGCAAGAACTCATTCCAAAGCGCTTCGTATGTCCGGATCGGGACCGCGCGCTGGAACGCCGGCACCGAATCGATTCTGTCGAATCGATGCTCGCGGCCGAACTTCGTCGCTCGCGCCTTCTTCAACAGCCGGCGCAGTTCGATCTGCTGGGCTCGAACGGGATCGGCACGCTCCAGTGCGCGACGCCTGAGCGCACTCGTCAAGCGAAATCCGGCATTGACGAGCCGGCGCTCGAACGCGCCGGGAAGCGCCCTGCGCCCGGGTGCATCGGTCAAAGGAGCCTGAGTCAGATTCTGCGTCTGCGCGTTCATCTGCCCGTGATTTGCCTATTCGAGCGGGCGAGGCCGGCGGCAAAAATAAGTGCCGGCCGGGGGTAAGTTGCGCGGCTCGAGCACGAACTGCACTTCCTCGAACTGCCGCTGGTAAAGCCGGCGGTAAAGCCAGGGGATCTCGGTGAGCTGATTAAACGTTCCTTCCGGGCCGAGCACACGGCTGACGGCCCGGAACAGCGATCGCTGCAAGACGCGTGGGAACGAGGGAACCGGCAGACCCGATATGACGTGGTCGACCGACCTGATTCCCCGGTCGAGGAGGATCGCGCTCAAATCGGCGACGTCTTCGCTGATGATTTCAAAATTCGGCAAGGCAGCGAACCGGTCCCGGAGCAGGCGAGCGAAATCGGGGTCGCGCTCGACGACCAGGACACGGCATTCGGGGTGCGCCCGCTCGGCGATCACGCGTGTGATCGGCCCTGTGCCGGCGCCCAACTCAACGATCGCCCTGGCACGGGCCCATTCAACGTTTCGCACAGTCAAGCGCGAGAGCCAGCGGCTGCTGGGGGCGATGCTGGCGATCGCCGTTCCATGCCTCAAGAACTTGCCCAGGAACAGGGTGAAATCGCGGACTGTAGCATTCATGAAACAGAATGGGCAGGTGCTTCGATCGAACGGCCGGCGCCGGAAGGCTCGGCAATGCGCGACAGGAACCTCTGCGGCGCGAGATCGAGCGGAATCGACTTGAGCTGGTCGCGGAGGAACTGGGAGATGAGCCGATTGACCAGGCCGGCTCGCTCGATCTGAGGAGCGTGGCCGCACCTGGGAATGACAACCTGGCGCGCACGGCGGATTCGCTCGCCGGCGAGAATCGCGCCGGGGAGATCCGTGAGCACTCGATCCTCGGCGCCCCAGATCACGAGAACATTCTGCGAAACGAGCGGCAGGAGCGGAGCGACGGAATTCCCGACCGTGCCCCTGAGCGTGCGCAGAACGCCCTTTTTCCATCGGCGATCCTGCAGCTTGCTGTGCACATCGGCAACCAGCTCCTTGGTTGCGAACCGGCCGCCATGAAAGACCGCGCGAACCAGCCCCGCCGTGGCGCTGCGGCGCACGCCGTCGATCATGGGCAGGCTCTCGCCTCCGTGAAATCCGGACGGGGCGATCAGCACCAGCTTGGCAATGTGTTCCGGGCGCCGTACGGCGACGGAAAGCGCGACCTGGCAGCCGAGACTCGAAGCCACCAGATGGCTCGGCGATCGTTGAACAAACTCGTCCAGATACAGGCAAAGGCGATCGGCAAGGTACTCGACGTTGATCTCGCCGCCGGACTCGATCCGCCGATGGAGCGAATCGCCATCGTAAACCAGGATCTCGGGCACCTTCAGGTCGAAGTGTCGTGACAGCGCCGATCGGTTGGCGAACCAGCTCTCGGATTGCTCCGCGAGACCATTGACCAGCACGACCGGCATCCGCGGCTCGTAAGCGGGCACGAGATCGGTCAGATCGAACCACTTGCTCACGCGCGTCGTCATTGGCTCTTTTCCTCCCATGTCGGAGCCGGATCTTCGACTTCCCTCGAGGAACGACGATCGAATGTTATCAAGGCCCGAGGCGGCAGCCAACCGGCTGGAGCGAACTTCACCGCGAGTTCACACCGATTCCACATCTCCTTTGCGACGGAGCACGCTCACCATGCTTGACGGCGATTCGTTGACACCCGAAGATGGCAACTCTGTGTACATTCGGGGAAAACAGCGAGATCAGGAGGGATCGGCGGGGATGTCGAAGCTGCGCGTTTTTCTTGCGGGCGGGTCGGGGCTGATCGGAGTGCGTCTGGCGCAGTCGCTTCAGGAAGACGGGCATGAGCCGATCATCCTGTCGCGACACGCGGATCTAATTCGTCGCCGTCGAGAAATGTGGCCCTTCCGGATCGTTCAAGGCGACCCGGTAGCGCCCGGGCGATGGCAGGACGAGCTGGACGGCTGCGATGCGGTCGTGAATCTTGCCGGTCACAACATCTTCGCCAATCGCTGGAACACCGAGATCAAGCGCAAGCTGCGCGACAGCCGCGTGCACAGCGCGGAGCAACTGGCCGCCGCGATCAAGCAGGCGCGAGAGCGCCCGCCGGTGTTTATTCACGGTTCTGCCATCGGCTTTTACGGCGCGCAGGGCGATCAGGAATTCGATGAGTCGGCCGGGTCCGGCTCGGACCTGCTCGCCGTGATCTGCCGGGAGGCCGAGGAAGCCTCGGCGGGGCTCGAGGGACTGGGTGTCCGGCGGGTGATGCTACGGACCGGAATCGTGCTGGCTCCCGGCGGGGGCGCGCTCAAGATCATGACGCCGATCTTCAAGATCGGGCCGGGAGCGCCGATTGGTGCGGCAGGCAAGCTGATTGCCGAGGGGAATCAGTGGATGAGCTGGATTCACATCGACGACATCGTCGGTCTTTTCCGGCTGGCGATTGAGAACGGCGCGGCCAAGGGGCCACTCAACGGGACGGCGCCTGAGCCGGTGCGCAATTCTGAGTTCGCACGGACGTTCTCGGCTGTTTTACGCAAGCCTTATACGCCCTGGAGGGTTTATCTGCCGTTCGGACCGCCGGACGGTCTGCTGCGGCTTGTTCTGGGTGAGGCGGCGAGCGTGATCACGACGGGGCAGCGAGTTTTGCCGAAGAAGGCGCTCGAGCTCGGGTATGTGTTCAAGTATCCGCACCTGGTCGATGCGCTTCGAGCGGTGATCGAGCATGTTCCGGCGAAGAGTGTAGAGCCGGAGCCAGTTCACGCGGGGGCGCACCATTAGCCCAAGAAAGCCTTCAAGATCAACCCAGCAACGATTCCTGCCGTAAAGACGACCACTAGAATCGAGACCGTGGTCGCGAGCGCGTACTTTGGGCGGGTTTCGGCGAGGCGGGCGGCGGGCTCGAACCAGGAGGGATACTTGGGCCGAATCTTCACGACCATCGGGCCGTCGGCCGGGGCCGGAGCGGCCTGCGGCTTGGCGGCAATGGCTGGTTTCGCATCGGGCGGACCCGCAACCGGCGCGGCGCTCGCGGGGGCCGGTGCTTGCGCCTGCTGAGCGGGAGACGGCCTGGTCCTGGGCTTCAACAGGCTCTGCAGGGCGTCGGCCGCATCGGCGGCGGTTGCGAATCGCTCGTGCGGCTTGGGGGCAAGCAGCCGGTCGATCACTTTTACAAAATTCGGGGAAAGATCCGGGAGGTGCTCCGTGATCGGAACATGGCGGCCGCTGATCCGCTTGCCGAGCCGCTCGATGGGTGAGCTGCCGGGGAACGGAAGATTGCCCGTCAGGAGGTAGTACATCGAGCAGCCCAGGCCGTACAGATCGCTGCGGCCATCCACTTCTCTGCCGCAGGCTTGCTCGGGAGACATGTAGTCGACGGTTCCGACCGCAATGCCGTCGGCCGTGGCGAACGTTGCGGCGTTGTCGGCTTCCATGAGCACGCCCAGGCCCAGGTCGAGGACCTTGATCTTGCGGTCTTCGGTCAAGAGGATGTTGGACGGCTTGACGTCGCGATGGACGATACCCTGGTCGTGAGCATGCGCCAGGCCAAGGGCCGCTTGAAACCCGAAATCGGCCATATCGAGGGGCGGAAGGGGCTTCTTCTTGACAAGCTCGCCCAGTGTCTGGCCAGTCACATACTCCATTACGATATATAAGATTTTATGAATTTGGTCAGCATCAAAGGCGCGGACAACGTTGGGATGATCGAGCCGGCCGACGAGCCGCATCTCGCGCTGAAACCGGGCGACGACCCGCTCGTTGGCGGCGATTTCCGGGGCGATGATCTTGAGTGCGACGGTGCGGTCCATCATCGGGTGATGGGCCTTGTAGACTCGCCCCATCGAGCCGGAGCCGATCCGGTCGAGGATCACGTAGCGGCCCACGATCAAGCCATTGGGCCGATTCGACAGGAACCGCCGGGCCTGGAAGGGCGTGATGATCTTGTCGCGCACCAAGGCCTCGGCCAGCTCGACGGAATCCTGAGGAAAGTCGCCGTGCAGGATCTTGGCGCTGAATCTCCGCGAGCTGGCGCTCGGAAATCACGCCCGAGGCGCGCATGACCGGCAGTAAATCTCGTGGAACGCTCTGCGCTTCCTTGGGTTTCTCGGAGCTCGCCAAATCGGCCCTCCCGGTTATTGCTGACCGCGGCACGTCCGAGCCTCCAGGCGCCAGGGTTGCAGTTGATGCCTCACGGCGCACCGCGGCATCCCCAAATTCTACGCGCAGAGACCCTTATCGTGACCTTGACGTTACCAGATCGAATCTCACTCCTCAATTCACGAACCAGAAACAGGTAGCTGAATCCAAAATGCTTGCACCAATTGCATGAGACGAACAAATCGGAACGGTCGCGGGCGAAGTCACTGGACAACCCCTTCTCCACCCCATACGATTTCGTTCAAGCCCGCTGGCGGAACCGTGGCACGTGCGTTCCTTCATCCACATGCATGAGTGTGTCTGTAAATCAACAGCATCACCTCCGTGAATTCGCGAAGCTGCATGATTTCTTCATCGGGATCGACAGCGACGGATGCGCTTTCGACACGATGGAGGTGAAGCATAAAGAATGCTTCATACCGAACATCATCAAGTTTTACCGCCTGGCGTCGATCTCGAAGTATGCGCGGGAGGCGGCCGAATTCCTTAATCTCTATTCAAAGTGGCGGGGGATCAACCGGTTTCCGGGGCTGGTGCTGCTGATGGATGTGCTTGCGGACCGCGTGGAAGTCTCACGGAGGCGGCCGCAGCTTCCGGAGCTTCAGAGCGTGCGGGCCTGGATCCTCGAGGAGACGAAGCTGGCGAACCCGGCGCTGGCCTTGAAGGTGAAAGAGACGGGTGACGCCGACCTCGAGCGGGCACTGCGATGGAGCGAGGCGGTCAACCGATCGATCAGTGAAATCGTGGTCGAGGTTCCTCCGTTTCCGCTGGTCCGGGAGTCGCTCGAGAGCATGGCGGGCAAGGCGGACGTGATGGTGGTCTCGGCGACGCCGGGCGAAGCGCTCGAGCGGGAATGGCGCGAGCACGGGCTTTTCGAGCACGTGGGGCTTCTGGCAGGCCAGGAGCTGGGGAGCAAGAAAGAGCACCTGGCGCTTGCCGCCGGCGGCCGATATGAGCCCGAGAAGATCCTCATGGTCGGCGACGCGCTCGGCGACTACGAGGCGGCGCGGAGCAATGGCGTGCTCTTCTACCCGATTGACCCCGGTGCCGAGGAAGAGGCGTGGCAACGCTTCTTCGAGGAAGCGCTGCCGCGGTTCTTTGCCGGGGAATATGCGGGTCAGTACATGGAGGCCCAGCTCGCCCGATTCTTCAAGCTGCTGCCGGAACGGCCGCCGTGGAAGCACGACTGAACGGGGCACAGCGAGGCTGCCGGCCGAGGATCGTCGAATTGTCGTACGCAGGTTGGTACAATCTGCGCGATCGAGACAATTCCGGCAAGCGATGACCCAGTGAGGGCCGAAAGCATGGCATCCAGTGCGCAAACCGCCGACATCGGGCTGGTCGGCCTGGCGGTGATGGGTGAGAACCTCGTCCTGAACATGGAGAGCCACGGTTTCACCGTCGCGGTGTTCAACCGGACGACTTCTCGGGTCGACGCGTTTGTCGAGGGGCGAGCCAAGGGGAAGAAGATCGTCGGCACACGATCGCCGCAGGAACTGGTCGCCGCGCTCAAGGCGCCTCGCAAGATCATGATCATGGTCAAGGCCGACGCGGTGGACCAGGTGATCGATGAGTTCGTCCCGTTGCTTTCGCCTGGGGACATCCTGATCGACGGCGGCAATTCACATTTCCCGGATTCGACCCGGCGCACCAAGGCGCTCAAGGCCAAGGGGCTGCATTTTATTGGAACAGGCGTGTCCGGCGGCGAAGAGGGGGCGCTCAAGGGACCTTCGATCATGCCCGGCGGCGATCCGGCGGCATGGCCGCACGTCAAGCCGATCTTTCAGGCGATTGCCGCCAAGGTCGAGGATGGAACACCCTGCTGCGACTGGGTCGGGCCCGAGGGCGCGGGGCATTTCGTCAAGATGGTGCACAACGGCATCGAATATGGCGACATGCAGCTCATCTGCGAGGCCTATTTCCTGCTGCGGCAGTCGCTTGGTATGGAGCCGGCCCAGATTCATGACGTCTTCGCACGCTGGAACGAGGGCGCTGCTCGACAGCTACCTGATCGAGATCACCCGCGATATCCTGGCCTACATCGATCCCGAGACAAAGAAGCCCATGGTCGACCTGATACTCGACGCCGCCGGCCAGAAAGGGACGGGAAAGTGGACGGTGGTTTCGGCCGCGGACCAGGGCGTGCCGCTGACGCTCATTGCCGAGGCGGTCTTCGCACGCTGCCTTTCGGCCCAGAAAGAGGAGCGAGTGGCGGCGGCGAAGCTGCTCAACGGCTCGACGCTTTCCGGACCAGAAGCGGTTCGGGCGTCTGTCGACGACATTGAACAGGCGCTTTACGCCAGCAAGATGGTCTCCTACGCACAGGGTTTCGCGCTCATGGACGCGCAGGCGAGGGAATCGAACTGGGAGATCAACCGCGGCGGTGTGGCACTGATGTGGCGCGGCGGATGCATCATCCGGAGCGTGTTCCTGGGCAAGATCAAGACCGCGTTCGAGCAGAACACGAAGCTGGCAAACCTCATGCTCGACCCGTATTTTCGCGACGAGCTCGAGCGCTCTCAGCTTGGCTGGCGGCGCACGGTGATGGCGGCGGCTGGCGGGGGGATTCCCGCGCCATCCATGACGGCCGCGCTCTCCTATTTCGACGGCTACCGCTGCGCGTCCCTACCCGCGAACCTGCTGCAAGCCCAGCGCGACTACTTCGGGGCCCATCAATACGAACGCGTCGACCGCCCCCGGGGGGAGTTTTTCCACACGAACTGGACGGGGCGCGGCGGGATGACCGCTTCGTCATCGTACAACGCGTGAGAAGCGCGGCCAGGTCAAGCGCCACCCGGGCGATCAGCGCCATCACGACCGCGATGGAGCGGCGTGGCGATTTCACGGAATTCCTCCGACAGTGCGGAGCCGGGGCGTTGTGAGTTTATGTAGGAATCGTGTTTTGTAAAGGGTTACCGGCCTGATGGTTCTGAAAAATGTGGGGGATTCGCGGTCGACTTTCTCTCTTCACAGCCGAATAATATCGTGGCTGAATAAGTGTGGTGATACGCGCGGACCTTTGAGGTCATGCAATCATTGGTACTCGCATACTATTAACGCGGAGTTTGTTTTGTCGGTTCATTCAAGTCTGATGAAGAAAAACACACCACCTCGAACTGTCGTCAGAGCACCTGGAAGCAAGCTCGAGGAGACGGTTGTGCACGCTTCGCCGGGAGCGCGGCAGCGGGTGCCGAAGGCTCCAGCCATGGGGGAGAGTGTCGTTCTCGACGATTCGTTGCTGGGACGCAAGCTCGGGCAGTATCAGATCGAGTCGATGGTCGGCCGGGGATCGATGGCGCGAGTTTACAAAGCGCGTCATCTCGAGCTGGGGCGGCACTGCGCGCTCAAGATCATGGACCCGGCCCTGGATGTGCAACAGCCGGGGGTTCGGGAACAGTTCTGGGCCGAGGCGAGGGCCGCGGCGAACCTGATACACCCGCATATCGTGACGATTCATAACCTTGGCAGTCTGCACGGGCTTCATTTCATCGAGATGGAGTACGTTCCGGGGGGACTGACGCTGCGTGAATCGCTGGTGCGGGAGGGCCCGCTCGAGCCGCTGCGTGCCACCATGCTTGCCAGGCAGGTGGGGCTGGCGCTCCAGGCCGCGCACGATGCGGGGCTTGTGCATCGGGACGTCAAGCCGGCCAACGTGCTCCTTACCCCGGACGGGCGCGCCAAGCTCACCGACTTCGGGCTGGTGCGCCGACTCGATGACCTGGCGCAAGGGAGCGCTCCCCTGGCCGGCACGCCGACGTTCATGGCGCCTGAGCTCTTCCGCGGAACGCCGGCGAGCGCCCAGTCGGACATCTACGCCCTGGGCGTGATGCTCTACCACACCTTGAGCGGCAGGCTCCCCTTCATCGGCGACAATATTCACCAGGTCATTCAATTACACCAGCATCAACCGATTCCGGAGATCACCGAGATCGTGCCGGTGCCGGATTCTCTGGATGCGATCCTCAAGCGGTGCCTGGCCAAGTCGCCGGCAGACCGGTATGGAAGTGCGCGGGAACTTGCCGATTCGTTCCAGCTCGTGCTGCACGGCCTGCGGGACACGGAAAGCCTGGTACGTGAGAGCGCCAGAGGCCTGGACTGCTTCATTCAAGGGGCCCGTGACACATTTCGGGTGATCATGCCCCAGCCGGGCGAGCGGCTGCAGGAAGTCATCATCGAAGTGAGCACAGGAAAGAATGATGAACAGTACCTGTCCGTTTTTTCCGTATGCGGCCCGGCCGAGCCGAAGCACTTCCGGTATGCACTTCTGCTGAATGCCCACTTGACCTTCGGCAGCATCTCGATTCACGACGTGCTGGGCAAACAGATGTTCGTGATGTCGCGAACGTTCCTGCGCAATACGGTCCGCCCCGAAGAGCTGCGCGATGCGATGATCGAGATCGCTCGAAGAGCGGATTCTGTCGAGAAGCAACTGACGCGCGAGGACCAGTATTGATCACTCGCGCACTCTTGGATGCAGGCCGTGGTGGAGAGAATTCCTGACATTTCGAGCGGAAATGTTGTCACGTTCTTGTGACACGTGCGTTACAATTTTGCCCGCGGCCCAGGGACTCAGGGAGCGTTATAATATGCTTGAGTTTATGCTTGGCTTGCAGCCGAGCACGATCTTCGCGATCGGGACGGTGGCGGTAGCGGCATTCCTCGGCTTGTGGCAGTGGTACGACAAGCGGGCACGTCGCGCCGATGCAGATGCGACGGATCGCCTTTTTTCTAAACGCCAAGATCTGCGGCGTTCGATCGGCATCGTGATGATGCTGCTCTTGGCTGGCGCGATTTTCTTTGTTGATTCAGCGGGAACATCGCGGCGCGCGCAAGCGGTGTATCTCGTCTTTTTGGCGGCGCTCATAATCGGGCTGCTTGCACTGGCGCTTTTTGACGCGCTTTCAACCCTTCGCTATGCGCGAAGACAGCGCCGTGAGCTTGCGCAGGAGCACGCCAAGCTGATGCTCGAAGTGATCCGCCGCACGGGAAGCTCCGACTCGCGGCGCGGTTCCGAGAAGAAGCGCGAGCTTCCTGAAACCTGATGTAGCGGGCGCACTCCGGTGCTCTAGCGCGGCAACACCCGACCTGGCGCCCCGGGGCAAGCTGTCTTGCCGACGGGCGTGCAGTGCGGGTGAGTAAAGCGCGGGGCGGGGCGGTGAACCGGCACACCTGCGCGATTTTCATGAATAGTCCGAGAAGAACGGATGCAGCGCCCGTGAACTATTCGTTGACTCGATGATACGCAGGCTATACTATTGGTTCAACTACTCCATTACCGCAAACGTGTTCGCCGGGCCGTGTAGTGGAAATGGCGGCCAGATAAGAACTATGTGCAACGGATACTTCGATTTTGGAATTGACTGCGAGGGAGAGGTCGGCCTCCCCCTGGCGCCGTTCAATTGCATGTGAGAATCCAATTTGGTAGATTGAGATCATGAAAAAACTCCTGCTACTACCGGCAATCGTTGCTGCTCTGACGCTGACAGCCGTAGCTGCCAGGCAGCAACCAGTCAAAACCGATGCTGCCTGGCTGCAACCAGTCGAAACCGATCCGGGCGGCGCCCAGACCTACGTCATAAAGAACAAGGGAAAGCAGATGCAGGTCATTGTAGTCCCCCTTGGCGGTAAGCCGAGGCACTGGACGGAAGAGCAATTGAAAAAAGCGATGTCCAAATACAAGTAATTGGACTGCAAGATAGAAGGGCGTGACCTAACAATTTATTGTTGGGTCACGCCCTTTCTTTTTGGAGATCTACAATGCGATATCACAAAACGCTGGCGGAGCTGATGGCCGAAGGGCGGCGGGACTGGAAAGAGGTTGCCCTTTGGTACTCTCTGATCCTGAACGCGATGCTAGCGTTCGGCCTGGCTACTACCCTAATAGGGATGGCTACGCGCCACTGACACGCTTTGACAGAGATACGGCGGATTTCCGCCACTTCTGCGGACTGTAGCGGAAATGGCGGAAATTCCAAAATCCCTAAGTCCAAAGCACTTGTCTTCTTGCGGCTTTGCTGTGTAACATTGGTTGGAGCGATCCAGGATGGAACTGATCTGAGAATCAGGATTGGTTGATAGCGGTGTGATTCGTGGAGATCGTGAAGATTTTCCGCGAGAGCGGGCCCTAGCGCAAGCCGATGGTTGACTTGTGTAAAGGCCTCGTCGCCTCATTCCTTCCCCGGGTCGATCCGCGGCGCCCCATCGCGTACTCTTTCGACCTGCTTCAGGCGGACCAACCGATGCGACGTACTTTCGGTCGAGAATTCAGCGTGTTTTTCCGCGCCCTTGTTGTTGTTGCGGTTGGAATGGGGGGAATCTTCTGCTCGCGGAGCGTGGCGGGCGAGCCCGACCCCAAGACTTACTGGGACGTAAAGGATATCCGTCCGGGCATGAAGGGGGTGGGCCGGACGGTGATGCGCGGAACCAAGCTCGAGGAATTCGAGGCCGAGGTGCTGGGGGTGATGCGGGATGTGAGCCCGGGGCGCGACATGGTTCTCTGTCGTCTCAAGGGGTGCAACCTCGAACACGCTGGCATCATCCAGGGGATGAGCGGCAGCCCGGTTTACATCGACGGCAAGCTGCTGGGAGCGGTTGCCTTCGCGTGGGAGTTTGCCAAGGACCCGATCGCCGGGATCACGCCGTTTTCGCAGATGATCCAGTATGTGCGCTCGAGCGATCGCCGAACTGCGGCGGAATCGAAGGATCCGGCCGCCGGTACGGTGCGCACCTCTTCGCTGGCTCCGCTGCTGGAAGAGCTGGCGGATTCACGCGGGGCGGATATGCCTGGTGCGTCGCTTTGCTTGCCCGTTTCCGGTGGCGGCCTGGCGGGGATGACGCCTATTGTCACGCCGGTGGCCGCGTCGGGTTTTTCCGCCCGGGCGCTGTCGTTCCTCTCGGAGCGGCTGAGGCCGCTGGGGATGGCACCGATGGCAGGCGGGGCTGCGCAGGAGCGGATCATTCGCGAGGAGGGAGACCGGCCGCTCGTGCCCGGGTCTCCGCTCTCGATCGCGATGGTGACCGGTGATTTCGACCTGTCGGCGATCGGCACCGTGACGCACGTGGAGGGGAACCGCGTTTACGGGTTCGGGCATCCGATGCTCTCGCTGGGTGCCTGCGATCTGCCGATGATGACCGGCTACATCCACACCGTGTATCCGCGTGCGAGCGTGAGCATGAAGATGGGATCGCCGCTCAAAGTTGTCGGTGTGATCGACACCGACGTCAGCACCAGCGTGGCCGGGCGGATCGGCCCGGAACCCGACATGCTGCCGCTGGCGGTGAAGGTCAAGACCAGCCGCTACGCCGACGCGCAGACTTATCACGTGAAAGTCGTACGGGAGCCGATGATGCTGGCGTCGCTCGTCATGGCCGTGACGACAAACGCGATCGACACCGAAGGCAATCTGCCCGAAGAGCTGACGGCGCGGATGACGGCGACGGTGCGGCTGAAAGGGGCCGATCCGATCACGATCCAGGATACGTTCAGCGGGGCGCGATACACCGGGCCGATGGGGGCAGCACTATTGTTCAGCCCGCTGTCGACGATTGTGAGCATCCTGGTGCGGAACCCGATTGGGCCGGTGCGGATCGAGTCGATCGATTGCGACGTGCAGATCGAGCCCGGGCGTCGAACGGCGATTCTTGAATCGGTGCGACTGGCTTCGGAGACGGTCGAGCCCGGGCACGACGTGAAGGCGCTCGTGACCCTCAAGCCGCACAAGGGAGAGCGAGAGACGCACGAGATCAAGATTCCGATTCCCCGAGATTTTCCCGAGGGGCCGTGCGAGCTGGTGGTCTGCGACGCGATGAACAGCTCGCGCCGGCAGTTCCGCAACGATCCGGCGATTCTCGATCCCCATGACCTCGATGCTCTCATCCGCGCGATCCGGCTGCAGACCGACCCCAAGCGGACGTCGATCTATGTGCACATCCCGTCGCCCGAGCGTGGTGTGACGATCAGAGGCCAGGCCCTGCCGAACTTGCCGGGCAGTGTGCGGTCGGCGCTTCAATCCAAACGAGAAACGCCGATGCCGCCGATCCGGAGCGACATCACGGGGGTGCTGCCGGTGAGCTGGGTCGTGGAAGGGATGCAAACGCTGCGATTTACCGTGGCCAAAGACGCAGGGTTGTCGATATCGTTGTAGTCGTTCAGCGGCCTTCACCCCCCCTGGCCCCCCCTTTGCAAGGGGGGGAAACTCTCATGTGGCATCGCCCGCGATTTTTTGGGCGAGCCGGATTTCCGCGTAAATGGATCGCGGCGGCCGGCTCGGCGGCGGTTGTTTTGATCGCGGCGTCGGCCGTGGCCAAGGTGGAAACCTGGCGTCAGGAAGGACCCGGGGCGTTCGCGAAGGCGCACCGTGAAGGGGTGGTCGTATCTGATAGCGGGCGGATCCGGCTCGGGCATGCGCTGGCTCCGCTGGGATCGATCGGCGTCGAAAGGGTCTGGGACCTGGCGCGGACGCGCGAAGGCATCTTGCTGGCGGCGACCGGCGACGGCGGCAAGGTGATGGGTCGGGAGCCCAAGGCCGGCGCGAGCTGGAGTGTTGTTTACGACTGTTCGGCGCACGGACGAGCGCTTTTTTCCAAGCCGGGCGATACGCAGGTGCTGTCGCTCTGCGTCACGCCGGAGGGGATTTCGTACTGCGGGACGGGACCGGGCGGGCAGGTCATCAACCTGACGGACCCGAAGCATCCAGTTTCGCGGCCTGACGCGAAGGTGCAGTACATCTGGGACCTGGCGTGCGATCAGCAGGGCAACCTGCTGGCGGCGACGGGCCCGAACGGGCAGCTCTGGAAGCGGGCGAGCGACGGAAAATGGTCGCTGCTCTACGACAGCAAGTCGACGCATCTGCTGTGTCTTGCGGTCGGGCCCGATGGGTCGATCTACGCCGGCAGCGACGGCGAGGGCTTGATCTACCGGGTGACGCGCGACGGGAAGGCGACGATCGTCTTTGACGCCCCTCAATCGGAGATCCGCACATTGCTCTGGGGCGGCGACGGAGCACTTTACGCCGGGACGGCGGTCGAGGCTGGCGGTGGAAACTCGCGGAGCTCGATGTTTCTTGCCCAGGGGGCGGGAGCGCCCCAGCTTCTGGATGGACCGCCCTCGGACCGGGACGGATCTTTTCCGACCGGCGGCGAGGCAGACAACCAGGTGAAGAAAGCCACGGCCCAGCCTTCAGCACCGGCGCAGCCGAAGACTCCCGGGCGGCCGCCAGGCGGTGGCTCGGCGTCGCCGCGGCCGATCACGGCGGGCGACAACGCCGTCTATCGCCTCGATGCCGACGGAGTGCCGCGCGAGGTGCTGCGGTTCAAAGCACTGGTGCATGCGCTGGCATGGGCCAACGATCGACTGATCGTCGGGACCGGACCGGAAGGGGTGCTCTTCGAGGTGCGCGAGGCGGGGCACGAGACTGCGCCGATCGCCAAGCTCGATTCCGGACAGATTCTCTCGCTCTTGACCGAGCCGGACGGAACGGTGCTCCTGGGAACCGGCGACCCGGGCAGCGTCATCCGGCTTTCGCCGGGCTATGCGTCCAAAGGAACGCTGGTCTCGGAGATCCACGACACCAAGCTGGTAAGCCGCTTCGGGGTTTTGAGCTGGCGCGCGGAGCGGCCGGCGGGGACTTCGATTGTGTTCCAGTCTCGCTCGGGCAACGTGGGCGAGCCGGATGAGACGTGGTCAGCCTGGTCGGCGGAGCAGAGCGACCCCGCGAAGGCTTCGACCGCCTGTCCGGCGGGGCGGTTTATCCAGTATCGCGTCCAGCTTTCCACGACCGACACGAAGCACACGCCGGAGCTGCGGTCAGTGTCGCTCAGCTTCCGGACGGCAAACCTGGCGCCGGAGATCACACGGCTCGACATTCCCGACGCCAGCGGCGGCGACGGGGCGGCGAAGCAACCGCGGCTCTCCATCCGCTGGGATGCCACCGACCCCAATGAAGACGACATGAACTACACGCTCACGGTGCGCAAGGAAGGCTGGCCGGAATGGATCCGGCTCGATAGCGAGCCGCTCACGGAGAAGACATTTGCCTGGGACACGACCGCGTTTCCCTCGGGGGTCTATCGCCTGAAGGTCCTGGCCAGCGATCGTCCCTCCAACAGTGCGGATGACGCCCTGACGCGGGAGCGGGAGAGCCTCACATTCGTGGTCGACCACGATCCGCCGGTCGTGAAGGTCACTCCCAAGGGGGCCGGTGCTTCGATCGTGCTCAAGGACGAGCTGACGCGGGTGGTGAAGGCGGACTATGCAGTCGACGGCGGCGCCTGGACGCCGATCTTCCCCGACGACGAGCTGTTTGACTCGGGCGAGGAGAAGATCACGCTGCGAATTCCCGATCTGAAGAAAGGCGCGCACCTGGTGATGGTGCGGGCCACCGACGCGGCGGGGAATATCGGCACCGGCGACGCGCTCGTCGAAATCAAAGAGTAAGCACGGTGGGTTTTGCACATGCTTATCTCTCACGAACGGCGCGTGGGGAGAGCTTGCGGGCCGGCCGGCCTCTGTGCGGGCGGGCGGCGCGGGGTTACGGCCGCGGACGTGATCGTGGTGCTGGTGCTGGTCATCCTGGCGGTGCTCGTCATCTTGATGTTCCTGCCGCGCGGGCGCGAACACGCCAGAATGGCCGGGTGCGAGAACAACCTGGCGCACATTGGATTTGCGATCGAGCAGTACGATTTTCTGGAGAAACGGCTGCCGACGGTTGAAGGTGTGGCGGCGCCGGATTCCGCTGCCGAGGCGCGGCCGAAGAGTGTGGTGCGGTTGATTCTCGAGACGCTCGAGCAGGCTAACTTCCTTGTTCTCAAGGACGCGAAGACGCGACCGGAAGGGCATCCCGGGGAGGTACCCGGCGAGACCGCGGTTCGGGGGTTGGTGTGCGCCAGCGATCCCAACGCGACGGCGGGGCTGTTCGTGGCTCCGATCAGCTACCGCGCGTGCACCGGTGACACTACGGCCGGCGATAACGGAGCGTTTGCGGTGGGACGATCGATGAGCCTGAAGGAGATTCAGGACCTGGACGGCACGAGCTACACGGCCGTCTTTTCGGAGCGATTGGTGGGGGACAACAAGTCAGGGAGTGCAGTGAAGATTAATTATATGCTGGTAGAAGGACGAATCGAAGGGGATGGATGTGGGGCGGTGGAGGACCTATCGCGATGGCGGGGGGACGCGGGGTCATCGTGGAATGCGGCGGATTATCGGTCCACGCTCTACAATCACGCGCTCAGGCCGAATGGGCATCCTTCATGCATCGAGGCGTCTGGAACGTCGGCGCTCATGGGGGCTTCGAGCGGGCACGTGGCGGGGGTGAATGTGCTGTTTGCGGATGGGCACGTGGCGACCGTGACGCCGACGGTTGATCGGGTGATCTGGAGGGAGTATGCGCGGATTCGGGGGAGGAAGGCGGATGGGGTGGGGCAGTGAGGGGCGGGGTGAACGAGAAGAAAGACGAGTACGAGTACGAGCACGAGTACGAGTACGATTGAACGGGCCCTCGGCTTGAGCCGTGACGAAGAGTAACCTTCCCGTGAAATACGATCTTTCTCTGACTTACGTGCCGGCGACGCCCGAGTAAGTGCTTGCCGTTTTTCGCGACCAACATCGGCAGGATTGCTCGATCGAGTATGACGCGGAACCGCAGTTCGAGCTGACGTTTGAGACCACGATCGGGGAATGGCGATTTTGGTGCGATCTGCTGGATTGGAGACGGCTCGCGAGGGCACTCAACACTGAATGGAAGCTCGGATTGCCAGACAGCGCGTGGCGCGCGGTACTGGAACCGGCCGGGTCGCGAACGCTCCGGGACCTTTGCTCGTTTATCGCGCAGACGGGATTCATGCCCTCGATCGAACCGGTCAATATCCTTAATTTCGAAGTGCCTGACCGCCGGCGCGTTCCTGGCGATTCGCTCGACGTTGCGAGAGTCGGGTGTGAATGGGAATGCTGTGGCGCCTTCGACGCCGATTGAAGCATACGCGCGGCGACATCCTGACGTGTTCATCGGGCCCATCGCGAAATTGGCTCCGAACTCACTTCCGGACGTGAAGGTGAGCAGGCCTGTGTATGAGTTGAGCATCTGGGGGGCGATGTTTGGATTGCTGGTCGCGATGGCTGGGTCGCTTATTTCGCGCCGATAGTGCCGGCCGGCGGCGTTTGCGTGGCTGCCGTCAATTGGATTGGGGCTTGGATCAGTACTCGCTTTTTGCTGCCGTCCCGGGTCACGATCGGGGACATACGAACGTTTGGGGACCTGGCGCGGCTTGTTGCGGAGGGGGCGAGGCGGTGGCGTTCAGAGTGCGGGCGATTCTCACTCGATGGCCAACGCTAACGGGGATGGGAACTGGCCGGCCACGCGGTGCCGTGTGTGGTTCCGACGCCGAAGGACGCTGACTCGACCACAGGAACGGGCCAAGGGCTCGACTAATCTGCAGAGATCAGCCTGATTCAGGGCAAGGAGCAGCGCCGCCGCGCGGTCGCGGCCATCCGTACCCGCGTCGAAAGAGCTTGAACAGAAGGTAGCGAAGGCAACGAAGGGGAAGATGCTGGTCCAGGCTTCAAGCCGCAGTGATTCTGTGTGGGCTTCGGCGCCGATGGTTGATCCCGTAGCGGTCCGGCATGTGACCGCGACCGCGAGGCAGCTTCTGCGCGTCGGGGAAGTCGCCGTTGCGTCGGGCTGAGGACCGTAGAATCGACAATCTGCGTGAGCCGCACACCGGGTAGCAGCAGCGGGAGCACGGCGGGTCGAAGCACAACATCACACCGGTGAGAGTGATCACGTCGTCCTTAGAACCCAACTCCACAGCAATCCGGGCAGCACCTCGCGTTCTGCCGGGCCGTTCGAGCCCTTGGCGACGCTGATTCACCATAGTCAATCGGCTGGATTAGCTTGAGTCGTGGGAGGTCAGCCAATGGACTCTTTGGTGATAGTCCTGACATTTTGGATAGCCTGGTCGCCAGCCTGGAACGACGATCTGCGGACTGCCTCTCATCAGACTTCAGAGACGGCGGAAGCGGTTCGTCGGCTTGAGGCCGAGTTTGAATCCGCTCAACGATCCGCGTTCGACATCGCCCGTAAGGCGAAAACGGATGCGGAGAAGAAGGCGGCCATGCGGGCGATGCCCGACCGGCGGAAATACGCACAGCGATTCCTCGTACTGGTCAGCAAAACGATCGACGAGGTGGCGACTGTCGATGCGCTGGTCTGGGTTGTCCGAAATGGGTTTCGCACGCCGGAGGGCGATGAGGCGGTCCGGAAGATCGCAGATCAGTATATCTGTAGCGGCCGGATTGCCGCAGTTTGCCATGCACCGGGCGCGCGCGGCCCGGAAGGCGAAGGCCTTCTCAAACGAATCTTCGATGAGAATCCGAACCCAGGAATTCGCGGACGGGCGTGCCTGGCCTTGGCGTTTGCTCGAAGTTTGCAGCTCCGGGGCGAAATTCGAAACCAGGGAAGTCTCCCCCAAAAGCTGCCGGAAGGTGTCGAGGCGAGAGAGCTCATCATTCAGAAGAGAAAGGTCAAGACCACCGCCCTGGCTGCGGAGATCGAGCACCGGCTGAGACAGGTCCTCGACGAGTTTCCGGGCGTCCTTCTTGAACAGGATATCACGGACAATTTTGGACTACTGGCCGAGAACCTTGGTTCCACGGCTGGCCAGATCTTGCGGCGCATCGCCGAGACGCATCCTCAGTCGGCGATCCGTTGGGAGGCGGAGTGCGGCCTGGCCCTTCAGCAGATGGAGATCGCATCGCTGGATGCCGATCTCCGGTCCGTGGCGGATTTGCCGCCCGAGTCGAAGCAATGTGCTGGTCCCGAACTGGCCGCTGCGTGCGTCTTCGGCGGAAAGTCTCGACTCAACGCCGTCGATTCGAGGGCATTGGTTCGCGAGATCGAGCAGCGACTCCAGAGGATTGCCGAACGTGTGAAGGACGTCGACAATCCGGGGAGTTCCTATTTTCACCTGATCGTGGATAGCCCTACGCTCTCTCAATACCACGCTGGCACAGAGACACTCCTGCGTTGCGTGTCCGAAGGTCATCCCAGTTGGCGGCTCCGCGCGTCGGCGCGCCGCTCGCTGGCGAATTACCTCGCCGGGATCGCCGACTTGAGCCGCACAATCGACTCGGATCGCGCTCGCTGGGTCGTCCGTCTTGGCGAAGATCGTGTCGAGCAAATCCGCCGTCTCAACCCTGATCGGCTGATACATGAGTCTTCAGCGCTCGCAGAAGAGATCTCCCAGGAGAATCAGGCAGCCGGAAGAATCCCTGACATGAAGATTGAGGGACTCCGGAAAGCAAGAGCTCCTCGCGGTTTGAACCGGCCCGCCAGGATCGAGTCTCCCAGTCGCTGAAGTAGCCGGTCGAGTGGATGGAGGCAACACACCCTGAAGCGGCCTCGGGATTAGGCCAGCGATGCCGAGAACAACAATCACTTCCCTTCTTCCCTCTTGTCGCGGCCGCTAGTCAACTCCTCCAATACCTTCCTGATATCAGTTGTCGGCTCAATAAATGTGATTTTTTTGTTCTTTGTTATAATACCTGAGAAGGGTGCGACAATCGTATGCTCAACGGGGTGCAGTTGGGCCAGTAACGCAGCCTCACGACGCCTCGCCCGCTGCTCATGCACCACGAGGGCAACACCCAACGCCACGATGATCACCAGCAACATGACCGTGCTCAGCCGGAAGCGTTTCATGGCATCCCATTCATTCAGACATGCCTACCCGTAGTCTTCATACCTAATTTGCACGCTCGAACCATTGCGGCGCTTACGTCCCCGTGAAGTGACGTGCAAATCACCGCGAAAGATTTCGTGCGAGCCTTCGATGATACCCACGTGGGCCATTTTGCACACTATGGGGAGGCTGTCCCGAGGCCCGGCGGTTGGGCAACGGCCAGGGACGTCGATTCCGGGAAGGGTAAAGGGACGGATTTCAGGCCCTTTTCGGCGAGATTTGGTTACTCTGGGGGGGAGTGCCGAAATCGGTCGATTTCGGACTTCGAGAATTTCCGATTGAGCCTATCGAGGCACAACCATGCGACTTCCCCGCGTGCGGTTCACGGTGCGGCAGATGATGATCCTGATCGTCGTCGCGGCCCTCGTGTCGGCACTCGTCATCCAAAGCATCAGGATGGCCCGACGCGATCGCGAACTGGCCAGACTCGTGCGATTACTGGATGACTATCGACGGGCGTCCGACCGAATGCAATGGGCCGAGCGGATGTACGAGAAAGGGTATGTCTCGAAGGCCTCGGTCGAGGGCGCGAAAGTGTCGTTCAAGAGAGCGTTGTTCGAGCTCGACCACCAGCACTAACCCATGTCCGGTGATGCGTCCATCTGTCCGTGCGACAAGGAGACGGCTCGGGAGGGCGCTCGATACTGAATGGAAGCTCGGATTGCCAGACAGGACGTGGCGCGCCGTAGTCGAACCGGCCAGGTCCTGGACGCTCCGGGACCTTTGCTCGTTTATCGCGCAGCCGGCATTCATGCCCTCGATCGAACCGGTCAACATCCTTGCTTCGAAGTGCCTGACCGCCGGCGCGTTCCTGGCGATTCGCTCAACGTTACAACAGTCAGGTGTGAATGTGGATTCTGCGGCGCCTTCGACGCCGTTCGAACCATACGCGCGGCGGCATCCTGAGGTGTTCACCGGGCCCATCGCGAGATTGGCTCCGAACTCACTTCCGGACGTGAAGGTGAGCGGGCCTTTGTATGAGTTGGGCTTCTGGGGGTTGGTATTTGGATTGCTTGTCGCTCTGGCTGGGTTGCTGATTTCGCCGATCGTGGTCTGCGGCGGCGTGTGCGTATCTGCTCTCTCGTGGATTGGGGCTTGGACCTGTAATCGCTTTTTCCTTCCGTCCCGGGTCACGATCGGAGACCTGCGAACGTTTGGGGACCTGGCGCGGCTTGTTGCGGAGGGGGCGAGGCGGTGGCGTTCAGAGTGCGGGCGATTCTCACTCGATGGCCAACGCTAACGGGGATGGGAACTGGCCGGCCACGCCGTGCCGTGTGTGGTGCCTCAGTATCGCTGGATCTTCAGAGCGGGTTTGCTGGTTCGGAGGTCGTCCACTTCTTCGTCGAGCAATCCACAACCGATGATGTCCAGTTGCCGGAGCCCTGGCAGGGCCTTTAACGTCTTCAATCCCTCGGCCGTCAGGGAGAGACTGTTAAGGGAAAGGAACTGGAGGTTTGAACCGCCGGCGAGCTGGCTGAGGGCCTTTTCGGTCACTTCGCTCTTGTCAAGATAGAGGATCGCCAGCTTCGGTAGCCACTTCAACTTGCCGAGGTTCTGACCGTGCACCTTCGTTCGGCTCAGATACAGAGCCCCGAGGTTTGGTAGGTCGCCGATCGACGCGAGCCCCGCATCCGTGATCGGCAAACCGCTGACGTTCAAGCTCATGAGGTGCGGCAAGTCTCGTAGGTGGACCAAGCCGGCGTCGGTGATGGGGCTCGTCGGCGGTTGAATTCGTTCAATTCCGCGAGAGCCGCTCAAATCGTCGTTACCAAGCACGAGCTGCTCGAGGCTGGACAGACCCGTCAGGTGTCGAAGCCCCTCGTCTGAAACGTTCGTGTTGCGAATGTCGAGGCCCCAAATCAGCTTGCCGTAGTTCTGGACGAGCCGCGCCAGGTCCTCATCACCGAACCGCGTTCCGTTCACGCGGATGTGGAACGAGTCGGTGCCGCCGACGAGCCGAAGGAATCCGGGCGCTTGCCCCAGGCGCCGCGCTTCACCACCGAGCGTCTTTACCTCGGCGATCAGACGCCGACCGGCTGGACTGACGTCGTGATCGGCCGGCGGATTGAACAACTCATACAACGACTCGCCCCAAGGACCAAGGCGCCTGGCCTGCTCAGGCGTGAGGCGGGAGAAAACGAAGAAGGCGAGGACCAAGGCAGTAAGGCCGAGCAGGACGTTTAATCGCCAGCGGCGCCGACGGCGACGAGTCGGAGGTTCGCTTGCGTGATCGGTAGGCATCGGGCGAGGCTCCCCCTTCTGATTTCAGATTTTGGATTGGGGCGGGATGGCGCACAATAGCAGATCCTTCGGGAATGCGGACCTGCGATTTGATTTCTGTGACGCAGGGGAATCGGCGGAAATAAAGCCGGCAGGTCGACCGCTTGATCGAGAGCCTGCCGGACGACGGCCGCGTGTATGAAGAGTCAAATTACCGTCTGGAGGTCCTGGTCCCGTCTAGTCGCGTTCAGGAAGCGCGTGAGATATTCAGCCGCATCGGAAAGCAGCTTGGCCAGCGCGCGATTTACTTTGAAGTTCGTGATGCCGGCGAGATCATCGACCTGGATTGATCGGAAGTATCAAGAATGTCGAAACGAACTACAGAAAGCCGGGCGCAGGAACTTCTGGCGCGAGCGCGCGAGCTGGCGAAGACAACGGGCTTCACCTGGGTAGACGCCAACAACGCCATCTACGGCCCCGGAGGGCCGTTCGCACGACTGTTTCCGAATGCCAAGGACCGGGCGGCTTTTGCCAAGACGAAGGAAAGCCGGGCGGTCGACCGGTTGATCGACAGCCTGCCTGAGCCGCCCACTGGTCCGCAGAAGCGGGAGTATAGCGGCAAGTTCAATGTGCGCGTTCCCAAATCGCTGCACGCGGCGCTAGCCAGCGAAGCGGAAGCGGAAGGCGTGAGCCTCAATCAGCTCGTCGTTGCGAAGCTCGCGATGCACTTGCAGGTGCGGTGAGTGCGCCGGGCAGGAAGCCAGAAAGAATGAAATTCGACGTTTGATCGCGGTTTTCTTGGTTGCGGCATTCCAACCTTTCTCATTCGAAATGCCTTGTCGAGGTCAGCTTGGTTCATTCGAGGGAGCAGGCTTGGCCGCCGTACGGTCACGACTGTCTGGCGGGTATTGGCCCGGACGGATGGCGTGACGCCGGGGACCTACTAAGACATCATCAAGCGAGCCTTTCGTCCGTCGTATGTGAAACGACATGTCGCAAGAAGATCCTGTCCAATCAGAATCAATGCCCCAGGGGAAACGACGCGGACGCCGACTGCGCGAATGATTCGCCACTTAGGAACGGGCCGGAACCAAATTCCGTCGATTTACGTGAAGTGCGCCGCGGAGCGGCACAAAGACCGTTCCGACGCAGAGCGTCGGAACGAGGGCTTTCCGTCGTGGTAGGATTGAGACCGAAATCGGGAAGTTATTTCCGGCCTGTTCCTTAGGGGCATCGTCGGCCTCGAGGGATCCGAAAGTCATCCTGAGTTGATAGACCGGAGCTTCACGCACTTCGTTCCCAGATGCGGACGATGTGATGGTCATCCAATCGTGAATTGGAAGGCCCATACCTTGGACGAGCAAGTGTTGAATCGCCGTGGCACGGGCGCCGGTGTCGATGAGTCCGCGAGTTGAGAAGGGCTTCGGGCGCGGGGATGCGTGCGATCGGACCGCGTTTTCGTACTCGGGGCTGACCCAGCACCTGATGTCGATGATCGGCCCATCTTCGCCGATCGGCGATTCCAACCTCGGCATGGCTCACGGCACTATATTCGGAAGATAGATCGCGGGCTGGGTTTCGGAGATTTCCTTAACGAGAAAGGACACAATTCCGAAGCGTCGGTAACCCTCGTCGAGTGCGGAGGAGCGATCGGGGAAAACTCCAACGATCTGATCGGCATTGATGAGGACAAACTGGCCGGCGTGTTCCCGAAGCAATCGCGGCTGGTGAGCTTTGTACACCGCTATCTCTTGTGCCAGCGGCGCCAACGCCGCGGGCGTGGAGCGATTCTCGCGCGATTTAACGGTTGATCCTCTTGGTCGCGTCTTCCGACCATCTTTTAACTCGCGGATGGCCCATCGTCCTCCAACTCGTGGTCGCGACCGTCGCGATGCACCTCCGAGTGCGATGAGTATGCTACGCTTGGGTCTGCTATCTGGTTATTAACCTGCCGCTCGCTGTCGCGGCGAATCGATTCGGCCAGACCAGTCTGCCCGCGAGCGCCGGGAGCTCGCGCTGAGCTCCGGCGATGAACGTGATAGAATCGCCGAGGGCGAACGACGACCACGTTTCCCCGTTTGCTGCGAATCGAGGTTCGGGTCATGTTGCGCAATCCTCTCTTGGTTGGCTTCATTTTGGTTTGGATGAGCGTCTTCGTCCTCAAGATCGGAACGTATTTCAAACTGACTTCGCCTCAGTATATGGAATGGGCTGCAATTGAGATGCAGCCTGAGGCGCTTCAAGCTCAAGGGATTTTCGGCAAGTCCGAGGATGTGTCGTTCACGTTTTGTTATTACCTGGGCATCGGGATGCTGTTCACGGCTGGCACGGTCGTTGTTCATGTAATGCTGGTCCAGCTTTTCCTGGGGGTTCGACACCCTTGGGGTTGGGTATCTGATGGCGGCGCTGGGGCTTAGCCTGGGTGCGGTTGGTTTGGCCAGGCGATGTTTGATTGAGATCGGCTCGACGGACGCGTGCGATCAGGCTTAACTTCGGTCTCGGCGGGTGCGGGGCCTTGAGATCCGCACGTAACACGCGCGGGCGGGACGAATCGGTTCGTTCCCTTAATCCTTGCGGGGAAAGGACGCGCGTTGAATGCTCAAAACGAACTCCGCCGAGAATCGGTGCGGAGGACGGGGGGGCAGACGGCGGAGAAATCTCGCTCGAAATGGACGAATACCACATCTTCGGCGCAAATGGATCGGGGGTTTTGTAGATCATCTAGATAGGAGCCGGGGGTGCGCGCCGGCGGGCGGTGCGGGAACCGCTGAGATCGACCCCAATAACCGGGAACTCGAGGCGCAATTCGTTCGCGTTTCAGGCTGGAGGACTGATCTCGCAGGACGTCCGGCTCATCGGTTGATCTGGAGATCGTCAGGCTGAAGCCTGACCTACTCGGGAGAAGAGACCGTGATTGGAACTGCGTTGAGCGAGCTTCAAGAACCAATGGATGATGACCGCTGGCCGCTGCTGAAAGCGGCCAGTTTACACCGGTGTACGGATGCTCGAACACCCTCCCAGGATTGCCACTTTTTGCCATTTTTCGATCGTTCGAGCGGTGATCCGGGCCGGGCACGGCTGTTCCGCATGTCGAATCTGAATCAAAGGATCGGACCTGACGTGTGCGTTTTCACGCGATTGGAAAAACACTTGGCAATGCCACCGCAGAATTGCCAAAATGATTTCGCCGTGTTGTTCACTATGTTTGAACGGCTTTTTTCGATGCGGAAACGACGAGCGAACTGCGCGGAGCTCCGATCGCTAGCGTGCGTGGTAACGCGACGACCCGGAGGCATCGGGTCGGCAGACCGAATCGGCGGCATCGGTACGTGGAGCGAGGGCCGTCGAAGGAGATGACAGCGGTGACAGCGATTTGGGGGGTCAAGCGTCGGCGCACGTTATCCACGACGGGTCAAATGGCGAGCCACTCCTTTCGTTCTCCCTCGCACCCGTCGGGGACGAAGAGGATCCCAGGCCGGGCGCCAGGGCCATCTGGATGGAGCGAGTGCGTTCCCGTAGTCCTTGTGGCGTAAGGACGCGCGACGAATGTACAAAACGAAATGGCTGGTCGGGGTGGGGTGAAGGGTCGGGGCAAGATTGGGATTAGGATTAGGATTAGGATTAGGATTAGGATTCAGATTAAGATTAGGACCAAGATTTCGAGCTGAGGCTCTTGCGCTCAGGCCAGGATGCCGGTGATGGGGCGGCCGCCGTGGGCGACGGGGGTGGGGCGACCGCCGCGGTCGTAGACGGGCATCGCGGGGTCGATGCCGAGCAAGTGATAGATCGTTGCACAGATGTCGCGAATATGAACCGGATTGTCCTTGATGAATGCCGCGTGCTGGTCGGAGGCGCCCCAGATCGTGCCGCGCTTGATTCCCGCGCCGGCCAGGAGCACGGAATAGCAATAGGTCCAGTGGTCGCGGCCGCCCTTGGCGTTGACCTGGGGAGTGCGGCCCATCTCGCCCATGGTCACGACGAGCGTCTCGTCCAAGAGACCACGCGCGTCCAGATCGGCCAGGAATGCCGAGTAGGACTGGTCGAAGTTCGGGAGCAGCGTCTCCTTGAGCATCGGGAAGTTCCGCTCGTGCGTATCCCAGGCGGCTTTGCTCACGCCGAACCGCTTCGAGTAATTATCCCAACTGACGTTGATGAATCGCACATCTCGTTCCAGAAGCCGGCGGGCCAGGAGCAGCGCAGAGCCGAAAAGCGTGTCGCCGTACCGCTCTCGCAGGCGGGGATCCTCGCGGGTCGAGTCAAATGCATTTCGGAGCCGCTCGGTTGTGAGCATGTCGAAGGCCAGGCGCTCAAGCCTCGGGTAATCACCGAGGCCGGCCTGGGAAACTTGATTGACGAACGGCCCGTCAGACTGGTCGACCAGGCGGCGACGATCGCGCAGGCGAGCGAGCGAGACTTCATCCGGAAGGCTAGCTCCGCTCAAATAGGGCTGGCCGCGGACAATCTGGGGAGCCCAGATGTCGTCCGGTGGGTGGTCGACCGATGCGGTGCATTCGGTGCAAAATGGGTCAAAGCGCCGACCGAGGAACCCGGCGTGCGGGCCGGCTTTCTTGCGAGCTTCACCCCAGCCGAGCGGACAGGGGAGATACACGTACGGCGGCAAAGCGGGCGGATTGTCGCGCTCCAGGTAAGCGCACACCGAGCCCATGCTGGGCGGATCGGTGTCGCGGAAGTCTTCGTCCAGAAGGTTCACATCAAAGCCGGTGTACATTGGCAAATTCTTGTGGCAGCCTCCGTTGTGGAAGACGCTGCGGACCACTGTCGTCGTGTGCATCCAGCGGGCAGTCAAGGGAAGCAGCTCGCAGACGTCGATGCCGGGCGCACTCGAGGCGATCGGCTTGAACTCGCTGCGGATGCCTTCGGGGGCGCCGGGCTTGAGGTCGAACATGTCCTGGGTGGGCGGGCCGCCCTGGAGGTAGATAAGCACCACGCTCTTGGCTCGCGCGGGGTGCCGGTAAGGCTCGCGAGAGGCCTCGAGCGCCCGTACGACGGGCGGGCTGCCCAAACCGCCGAGAAGCGACAGAATGCCCGCTCTGAGTGCCTCGCGGCGAGTCGAGCCTATCGTCCGATCCCGGCGTGCGCTGCCATGCAAATTGATCGCGCTCATGGGTGCATACTCCATCCGACAGGTCATCGACGACCGTGCTGGCTTCTTCGCAGGCTGGCAGGTTTCCTGAAGGATAACCACAGATGGTTCATGAGTCAAAGCTTATGTGGCTGCGCAAGGCAGATCATCTTGGCAGCCAGAGAAATTCGGGGATAATCTGCGGGGGAGCTGGGGAGTGGAGGATCGATGCGTCTACCCGTGCTAGTCTTCGATTTCGGCAATGTGGTCGCGTATTTTGACTATCGGCGGTTTTATGATCGTCTGGGCGCGAGGCTCGGGCGTTCGGGTGAATCGGTCCGCACGCAGCTTCGCGACGCGGGATTTGGGAAGCTGCACGCGCCGTTCGAAACGGGCTTGATCAGCCCCGCCGCGTTTGCCGAGAGCGTGACGGACGGGCTGGGGATCTCGCTACCGTTTGAAGACTTCGTGCGCGACTTCGAGGACATCTTCTGGTTGAACGAGCCGGTTTCGCGGCTGATTGCATCGCTTGATTCGCGCGGGTACACCTTGATTCTCGGGTCGAATACCAACTGCGCTGCACGCTCCATACTACCGTCGACGATTTGCCGCGACGCTCGATCGATTCGATGCGCTTGTTCTCTCTCACGAGGTGGGTTGCATGAAGCCGGACGCTCGGTTCTATGAAGCGTGCGCGTGCGCGGCGGGAGCTGCGCCGGGCTCGTGCATCTTCATCGACGATATGGCCGAGAATGTCGAGGGCGCACGGGCGGCGGGGCTCGAGGGCTTGCACTACGTTGACACGGCCGGGCTATGCGACGGGCTACGCCGATTGGGGGTCGAGGTCGCGCCGAATGAGGGCTGATCGAGCGCCGGCGCTGGACAGATCCAGGAAGCGGACGGTGCCGTCGCGCCGGGACAACCCCAGACACCGGGCAGCGTGGAGCGCCCAAACGATGAATCCATCATGGGGATCAAAGTACAGCCTGTGCAGCGCTCTGTGGACCTTCGTTCCCTTCAAACAGGAATACTCGGAGGCAGGGAGCTGGAAGAGCGTGTGGATCTGGAAGCTGGTGCAACCACGCAAAGCATATTCGACGGCGATTCGGCCCGAGCTGATGTTGCCGGTCGCGGATATCTCGTGCGGACGCCGGGGGAGGGTTCCATCGTCTTGAGCGAGCCTGAGTGCCGCCAGCATGCGGAGATTCCGGTTGCTCAGGTCCGGCCCGCCGTATGCGACGCCGCGCTGGCCTTCGTGGATGCGCTCAGGATTGAACAGTCGGTTGGCGTAGACGAGGAAGTCGGGCGGTTCGGGTGTTTTGAATACTGCGGCGAGGAGCTCAAGCTGAAATTCGTCATCATCAAGGCTATTGAAGAGCTTGAGACCGACTCGAATCTGGGCTGGGTCGGGTGCGGCTGCGCGGATCAAGCCCGGGACGCGCCTGATCCATTCGAGCACCGACGCTCTGGTAGCGGCGCGATCGGAACCGGCCAGGGTTGGGGAAAAGTCTTTTTCGAGAGGCATCGGCCAGGCGCCGCCGGCCGATTGAAAGGCGTCGAGGATGGCGCGGGTGGTGACTTGGTACTCGTCCGTGTGCCAGGTCGTCTCGCCTGGATTCGGCAGGTGATATTTGACCGATGGGACCACCAGAAGCTGGCGTTCCAGGCCGATCTGGCAGGCGGAGCGGACGAGATCGAGGTAATCATCGAGGGTTTGCCACCAGCCGCGGCCGTTCCAGGTGACGGTCCATCCTTCTTCGGCGGAGTCAGCGCTCTTGATTCGCTCGAGGGACAGCTTGGATTCCTTGATCGCCCAGGCGGACATGGCCTGGTTGCCGTTCGCGTCCTGGGCGATGACGGTCTTGAGCACGACGAGCGCGAGGCCGGCATCGGCGGCTTCCGAGACCGAGGCGCGGTTGAGCGAGAGCTGGCCGGATGCCTTGCCCCAGGGGTTCGCGAGGGTGATCCCGGCGTAGGAGGCGGTCATGTCCAGACCGTAGGTTTCCAGGAGATAGCGGTCGAGGCCCTCGGGCATGCCGTGGCGGGCGAAGCGGGCGTGATCGCGGTTGACCGAGCGAAGGGTCTCGGGCGGTACGTCGGGAGCGACGGGGAGCAGATGGGGTTGCATGACGATTTCTATTTCTGGTGTTCAAGAGCCGGTTGTCGTGGGGGGCGGCGGGATTGGCTCCGGGGCGCCGAGGACACGCGCGACGCATGCGCCGATCCGGTCGAACTCAGCGGGGTCGAGCTGGGGACCCCAGGGGTCGTGGGCAGCCTCACGGGGAATGACTCGCTGGTGGACCAGGCACCAGAGGATTCGCTGGATGTAGCCTTCCATGGGAGTGAGGAACGTATTCTGGGCGAGGTCGTCGATGCGCGGGCTCAAGGCGAGAAACTCGCTCGAGCGACCTTCGAGGTGGCTGCGGAGGAGCCGGGCCTGGACCGTGGTGCAGGCCGCGGCCATGCCGATCAAGGCGGCCTTGGCGCCGCACATCAAGCTGTAGGGCAGGAATCGGTCTTCGCCGGTGATGACGACCTTCGCGGGAGCGCGAGTCTGGACGAGGCGGGTGATTTCTTGAAAGGTCATCACGCTGTCGAGGGTGGCTATCTTGATGCCGAGGACGTCGGGGCGAGCGAGGAGATCGGCGATCAAATCGGGAGTGTAGGATATGCCGCCGGCAGCCTCGTAAAGGTAGAATGCGACGAGCGGGAGCCCGGCTTGCGCGATTCGGGAATGGTAGCGGATGACGAGGGAGTCGCGGTCGGAGCAATCTCGCAGCGCGGTTGGGGGATGAACGAGAAGGGCGTCCGCACCCAGCTCCGCGGCGCGGCAGGCCATTGAGTAGGCCCGCTCGAAGAGAGCGCTGGGCGATCTGTGCGGTGGAGGAACGCCGGCCGCAGCCAGGAGCAGGGAACCGGAGGGCAAGAACGTTCGCCAGGTTTTGAGGACACGATCGGCCAGAGCGGGCGGGAGTTTGAGGCCGCGGCCGGTGTGGGCCCAGACCGCGACACCGCCGATTGGCTGATTCACCATCCAGGAGACATAAGCCTCGAGCGCACCGTTGTGGAGGTCACCCGAGCTTTCCAGCGGTACGGGAACGGCTGGTATCAGCCGGCCGGCGAGGTCCGCTGGGTTGATCATCGTCTGCCCCCGATCGCCTGGTTTGTGTATGGATTGCGACCGGTTCGATGATCCGAAATCTGACCTCAAATGGCCAGTATCCCGGCAAGAGTCATCATTACCGAAATCGCTACCATCGCGACCGACCGACCAGATCACGCAAAATGCTAGGTTCCCCAGTCCTCCCCATTTGACTTCTGGATTCCAGAGGACAGACTGCAATGACTCTGTTTCCGCGTTCTGCGCGGGCCTTAGAATTCACAGAGCTTACCCACCTCCGACCGACATCCCGTCGAATTCTTTTAGCCCGGGACTTGACGAACGGAATCGACGCTGCAATGATTGACTGCATGCATGATGTCACAACCATCACATGTGGTCGTTTACAAGTAGAGCCTTACGGAAGGTTCCACAAGTCACGAGCCGAGAGCGGAATGGCCCCTCTGCGGGGAATGAAGTTCTCGTAAGTCTGTTTACTGAATCACCTTGATGGTTTGCGAGCCCGGCCTTTTCGTGAGAGCCCGATTGGGGTTATTTCACGAGGTCGAAGCTCGAATGCTTACCGGGGAGTCTGTCGATGGGGAGCTTCAAGGGTTACGGTCGGCCGGAGCAGCCTTCGCGGCGGCGGAATCAGAAGAGTACGAAACGTAACGATCGGCCTCGACTGGAGATGCTCGAGGAGCGGCGGCTGTTGAGCACGACGCCCGACAGCACGATCCCTGCACCGCTGTGGACCCCGACCACCACGAACCTGTTCGACGTGCAGCATGGCCCGATGGCGAATCTGGGGCAGACGCTGATCGGAATCTACCAATCTTACGTGCAGACCGGCGGCAGCACGTCGCAGCTTGCTGCGGAGAATCCGCGGGTCGAGTTCAATAACGGAATGGTGGGCATTCAGGTCAAGAGCCTGGGGGGGAGCTTCACTTCGTTTGTCACCCAGCTCCAAGACGTGGGTATGCAGGTCACGGACACGAGCACTCTCTACGGGGTGGCAACGGGCTGGGCGCCGGTGAATGAGCTGCCGACGATCGCCGAGATGCAGCAGACGATGGCCGGGATGCCGCTCGATTACCCGGTTTATCACTATCAGGGTGAAGCCGACAACGAGGCGTTGGCTTCGACATTTGCCGATGTCGCGCAAACCGAGTTCAACGTAACCGGGCAGGGTGTGACGATTGGTGTGATCTCGGACAGCGTTAATCAGTACCCGACGGCAGGGGCAGGCTTGCCGGAGTCTTATGGCACCGGCGACTTGAACCCGAACAACCCGGTCGACGTGCTGGGTGACGGGCCGAGCGGCAGCACGGATGAAGGCCGCGCGATGCTGGAGAACATCCACGACATCGCCCCGGGGGCAAACCTGGCATTCGACACAGCGGGCGACAGCGACCTGGCGTTCAGCCAGGCCATCACTGCGCTTGCGACTACAGGGAAGGCGAATGAAATCGTCGACGACGTTTCATTCTCTGACGAGCCGTTGTTCCAGGATGGATATGCCGGTCAATCGATCGACGCGGTGACGGCGCAGGGCGTGACCTACTTCAGCGCCGCCGGGAACCAGGCCAACGGCGGTTACCTGTCGAACTGGCGGCCCGCCACGGGCACAGTCACCGGCGTCGGCAGTGGCACGTTCGAGAATTTCAATCCCAACGGCGGCACCTTGCTCGAGCTGCCGATCACCACGACCAACCCGAACATACCGCTGGTGATGCAGTTCGACCAGCCCTACAACTTCCAGGAGCCGGCCGGCGATCCCAACGTCGATACGTCAACTGTTAATTTCTACCTGCTCAATAGTTCGGGCACGGTGGTGGCCTCGAGCACGAACAACGACGTCGCTTTCGACGCTCCGTTCCAATCGCTCACCACACCGGCGGCAGGCAATTATTTCATCGCCATGGAACTGGTGTCGGGGCCCAATCCCGGTCACGTTGAATTCTACGATGCGGACGACACCAACGAGCTGACGGTGGACACGCAGTCAACGTACGGCAGTGCCGGCGGCACATACTACCCGACTTCGGCGGGGCACGAAACGAACCCGAACACGATCGGCGTAGGAGCAACCCCCTGGTGGGCACCGGCGCCGTTCCTGGGCCAGAATCCGCTGGCTTCCGAGCCGTTCAGCTCGGATGGTCCGGGACTCTACGTATTCAACGCGGACGGCTCGGCGATGGCGACGCCGATACTCTCGCTGGACCCCACGGTGACTGCCCCTGACGGGGGGAACACCTCGTTCTTCAGCCCGGGCAATGTCATAAACACGTCGAACACGCCGCCGGAGGTGCCGGGTGAGCCGTCAACCTCGACAAACCTCTCGCAGAACCTGCCGAGCTTCTTCGGCACGTCTTCGGCGGCGCCGAATGCCGCGGCCGTGGCGGCGCTCGATGCTCCAGGAGGTTCCGACGCTCACGCCCGCCGAGATCCGCGAAGGACTGATCGAATCGGCGTCGAACACGCCGTTAAACGGCTCGAGCCCGGGAGCGTGGGACCCGGAGGGTGGATACGGACTGATCAACGCGGTGAAGGCCATCAACGCCGTCGACCTGCTGCGGGTCGAGTCCACCGATCCGTCCAACGGCGAGACGGTGACGATGACACCGAGCGCGGTCACCGTCACCTTCAACAAGCCGGTGAACTTCACGACGGTAGAGGCGGGTGATTTGACCTTCCTTACCGCACCCACGGGGGTGACGGTCAACGTGGGCACGCCGATCGCGGTCGATAACCCGACCGACCCGACGATCATCCAGTTCCCGATCAGCTTCACGAAGCCGCCCGGGCACACTGGCGAACGGCCAGTATACGTTCTCGATCCAGAGCCCTGCGAGCAAGACAGTCGTTTCGGAAGACGGTAAGGACCTGGTCGCCACCGGCAAGATCGCCTTCACGCTGGCGGACGTCACCGCGCCGGTCGTGACCGGGACCAAGCTCAACGGCCGGACGGTCCAGATTCAGTTCAGCAAGGCGCTCGATCCAGGGACGGTCACGCTCCAGAACATCTTCGTGATCCGCAAGGGATCCGCGACGACCTGGCCGCCCTCGAACGGAAACTACTCGAGCTATATCGACCTGAACAACGACCCGCGTGCGACGATCAGCTACACGACGGGGACGAACCCGAGCACCGGTGCGCCCGACCTACACCGTGACGCTCAACTACGACGGTCTGCCCCAGACCGAGATGCCGACCGACCAGTACGCGATCGTGGTTCTCTCGAGCCACGGCGCCAATCCCGGCGTCACCGATCTGGTGGGCAACTCGCTCGACGGCAATTTCACCGGCGTGTTCCCCTCGGGCGCCAATGGACTGGCCGAGGACTTCGTCGAGAACCTCGGCGTGGAAGCCTTGAGCCCGCCGAGCATCACCACGTTCGAGCTGACGCCGACGGCGACGAATGACACGGGCATCGTCGGCGATCAGAACACCAACGTCAGCCAGCCGACGTTCATCGGTCAGGTGTACGTTCCGTTCCCGGGCACGGTGGCGAACCTGCAGGTCTACATCGAGTTCGACGGGTTGCACAACGGCATCATCACGCTCGCGGTGGGTGCGGGAAATCGGGGCTACACCGGGCACCTATGACCTGACGGTGACGACTGACGCCAACGGCGCCTTCTCGTTCCAGGCACCAGCCGCGTTGCCCGAAGGCTTCCAGCATGTGCAGGCCGTTGTCGTGGGCCAGGTCGACTCGCCGCCGCTGCCGGGGCTCGCGGCGTCGCTGGAGGACGCTTTCCGCATCGACAAGACCGATCCGTACATTGACACGGTCCTCGTTTGCACCGGGCGGTGCTCCCCTGCCTCTGCCCAATTCGCCGGCGCCGAATATCACAGAGGTGCCGGCGCTCACAACGCTCACGCTGCACGTCGTCGATCCGGTGAATCAGAGCCAGCCGGTCTTCGCGACTCCGTCGTCGGTCCTCTTCTCCGCGCTCAATCCGGCAACCGCGGCGAACATCAGCAACTACTCTCTGGTCGACGTCACGAACAACAACGCGAACGAGTCGCAGTTCATAGCCACGGCGACCTTCTCGGCACTCAATCCGGTGCTGGACCCGACGGGGACGTATATCCTCGAATACACCGGGTATGTGAATCTGACGTTCACGGCCGGCTTGCCGGCCGGACAGTACGTGTTCGTGGCCCACACGACCGAGCTTCAGTATCCCGGCCTCACGGATTCCGCCGGCAATCCGCTCAACGATACGAATGTGCCCGACGAGGGGACGCCCGACTTCAGCGTGCTGTTCGACGTGCAGCCGCAACCGGTCTACATCACGGGCATGGCGCTTGAGAGCACGTATTCGTCCAACGGGTCAACAGTGGTCGGCGGGGAGCAATCGTATTTCGAGCTGCCTCCGGCGAACGGGTCGGCCAACACGCGTGACAACGTGTCGGCGCCGCCCACGGCTGTCGTTGTCGACTTCTCGACCCAGCTGCCCTACGGCGACTACTCAAACAAGCTTCAATTGATTGGATCGGCCAATTCAGCCGGCGGGGCTTCCGACGGCGATTTCGGCACCCTGGGCGAAGCAGGGCTCGGGAGCACCGGGACCGGCTTCACGATCCTCACGGACTACACGGTCACTCTTTACAATTACAATCCGATCACGCAGCAGTCGTCGGTCGTGGTGCCGGGCGGCTCGGGCAATCGCCTGGTTCTTCAACTCGACCCCGGCAACACCCTTGCCGCCGACGATTATCGGGTCTATTTCCCGAACGCGATCGAGCCCGACGGAACAGACACGCGGATCTTCGACATCTACGGCAATCAGCTCGACGGCGAAAACCTGGGCAACCAGACGAGCCTTCCCAGCCCCGAGTTCCCATCGCTGCCCGAATACGAGGACTTGCAGTCCGACGGCACCAATCGCATGGACGACATGAGCGGCGACGGAGTTGCCGGCGGTGCGTTCACGGCCGCGTTCACGGTCGTGAACTACGGCAACGTCGTTTATGCTCGGCCGGACTATGTCGAAAACCCGCTCTTGCCCAGCACCCTGTCGGACGGCTCGCTCGCCCAACCGTACCCGGTGCTGGCTCCCGAGGGCGATCCGCTCACGGCACCGGCCAATTCAGACCACAATCCCAACGGCGGACTCAACAGTACGTTCTTCTATGAGCCCGGGAACTTCAACACGGCCTTCGATTTCAGCGGCGACGGCCAGTTCGAGCAGTCGGCCCTTTACGCGGCCTCGCAGCTCTCATACGTCTCGCAATACTCGGCCGGCGGACCGGTGATCGTGGTCGCGCTGGCGGGCATTCCGCAGCGAAACCCGAACACCGGGTCTAGTCACCCAGGCGAGCTTCGTGCTCCAGGCACCGGCGGGGAACAACAGCGGCGTGACCAACGGCAGCGCGTCGGTGCCGTTCAACACGACGCTGGTCTTCGAGGCCGGGGCCACGCTCAAAGCACAGAATGCGGCCTTGTTCGTGCAGAACCAGGGAAGTGCCCTCCAGGCGCTCGGCACGCCGACCGATCCGGTCACGTTCACGTCGTACAACGACGCGAGCGTCGGCGGAGCTACCAATGCCAATCCCGATACTCAACCCTTTGCGGGCGACTGGGGCGGGATCATCTTCCGCAACTACGACGAGACGAATGTCGCCCAGCAGCGTGCAATTCCCGGTCGACGGGACGCTGGTTGGCCCGAATGGCGGCGCGGCGGTTTCCGGCGCCTCGGACGCGATGTCGATCCTGAATTACACGCAACATTCGCTACGCCGGCGGTGCCGTGCCGCAGGGCTCTAGCGACTTCGTCAGCGCGATCACGCTCTACAATTCCCGGCCGGCGATCACGAACACCGACATCTCGCTCTCCGGCGGCACGGGTGGGACCGAGTCGGCCATCGGGGCCGACATGGACTCGTTCCGGGAGGACGACACGGCGCGTGGCCCCTTGATCCGGCAGGTCGTCGTGTCGCAAAACAGCCTGAACGCGCATCTGGCTGATGTCCGAAGAGCAACGGATACATCGAGCCGACCACGGCGATCAACTATCCGACCAATCCCTCCACGCTCGGCGGATCGCTCAATTACACGTTCTTCGAGCCTCTGCCGATCATCGTGCTGGCACAACTGGTCGTCGGCCAAGAGTTCATCGACAACTCGGGCGGGCAGACCCAGTGGGTCACTGACCGGCTCTACATTCAGCCCGGTTCGCTGGTTGAGTTCAACAGAGGCAGTGCACTCGACGTGCTGAACCCGGGCTCGAGCCTGAACGTGGGATCTCGTGCGTACTCACGGCCAACGACCAGCCGGGTGGATACACGCCGGTCGGTGGGCGCGGGCACCAACATCGACGAGTCGGCCTCGGATCCGCAAGTCGTGTTCGACTCGATTTACGACGACACGTCCACGGCGACGAGCACGCTGGTGCCGACGCCGATCAACGTGACGGGCGAGGCGACGACCCCGACCCTTGGGCCCAGCATGTGGGGTGGCATCGGCATCCAGAGTGGCGCGGCGGCGGTGATCAACGCCGCCACTTTCGAGTACGGCGGCGGCGCGATCAACACGCCGAACTTCACGATCCCGTCGCAGTCGGTGCTGGCGTTCATCACGCTGGACACGGACTTCCCGCTGCCACCGGCGGCGGTGCCGACGCTGGGCAGCCACGTCTACATCACGAACAACAACTTCTTCAACAACTTCGACGCGGCGATGCAAATCGAGCCCAACGGCCTGCTGGCGGGTGACCCACTCGACCCGCTCGTCTCGGGGCATCCGTTCTTCCGTGGGAACGTGATGCAGGACAACGGCATTGACGGTCTGCTAGTAATCACGAATCGTGGTTATCCGTTCGTCGCGGCGTCGGGATACAACTATGTCGGCCCGGTTGACGGAGCTGGCGGCACGACTTATGCGAACCAGTCCGTGAGCACGGTCTGGGATGCGACCGACCTGACATACGTCCTCGAGGGTACGATCATCGCCTCCGGACCGTACTTCCCCGGCTTCGGCGGGAACTTCCTGGGCACGAACGCTCCGGTTCCCAGCCAGACGGCTTATGGGCCGATTCCGAACCCTGTCGTCTGCCTGACGATTCAAGTCCGCCCTGCCAGGGACGCTGCTGGCAGACGGCACGACGATTCCGAGCCCCGGCCAGTCGGTCATCGTCAAGATGCTCAGCGAGTCGACACCGCACGACGCAGGTGCCGCCAACCTGTCGACGACCTTCGGGTCGACCGGGGTAGGGGCGTCAGAGGACGCCGGCGCCGGGTTTGCGTTCGGAGTCGAGGACGGCGTGGATCCGACTCCGAGCCCGCTCGTCGATCCAGGTGCCTACTCCGAGCTGCGGATCCTGGGAATTCCGGGCAACCAGACGACCGGGCAGCAGCGGGTGCCGGTGATCATGACCTCGCTCCGCGACGATACGGTCGGTACGACGGTGCGCGGGATTGCGATGGACGACATCTTGAACAGTCTGCCGGAGGCGGCCGTGATTGCGGCCTCAGGCGGCCCCAACTATGTCGGCCAGAGTCTGACGACGCCTGCAGCGGGGGACGGCGGCTACATCTACATCGGCGGGCTGTCGCTCACGGAGTACGACCCCACCGATCCGTTGGAGGGAAGCTATCATCAGCAACGCCGACATCAGCTACATGACCCGGATCGAGCTCCAGGGCAGCGGAATCGTCGACACCGGCGGGAGTGGCGACTGGCTCCAGGAGAAGACCGGCTATGCCGGTCCCGCCACCCAGTTCAACTCCGCCATGTTTCTCACGATCGCCGATTCCAACCTCAACGAGTTCGCCGATGCCGCGGTCTTCGTGCATCCCCAGCCACTCGCCGCCTTGATTCGTAGCGCCGGCGGAATCCCCATACGCGGCACATTGGACGGCGATCCTGCGTGGCTCTACATGTACAACGACACGATCTCCAACTCGGGCGTCGGTGTGGAGATCAACTCCGAGAACACTGCCGACACGGCCGGCGAGTCCGCCTATCAAGGAATCCTGCTGAACAACACGTTCTACAACGACCCGTTCGCCATCCAGACCCTTGCGCCGCAATTTAACGGGACGAACGCCAACTCCAGCGTCACCGTTCTGGCCATGAACAACATTTTCGACGGCTCAACGCAAATCGCCGTCAATCTCCAGGGACAAGCACGCGAGGGCCAGGAGCAGTACAACCTCTACTATAACAACGCCACGAACCTCAACGTCACGACCACCGACGGCGACTGGGACGGCAACTTCGGCGCAATCTATGCTGATCCACAATTCGTGGATGCGGCGGACGGCAATTTCGAGCTGGAGCCGACCTCACCGGCGATCGACCAGGCTCGCAGCGAGATCGGGCCGCTCCCCTCCGGTCAATGCAATCTACCCGACCACGACCCTCACGCTAAACGACGGCATCGCCACCCAAATCCGGACCGACCCGGCCTCATTGACGCCCCCCGCTGAGCCGGGAAGAGACAATCCCGGCGGCTACGTCGGTGTCGTCGGGGCGGTGTCTCCCAATCAGATCCTCACCTTGCCTGGATCGGGATTCTTCAGCTTCCCCGACCAGTGGGAGCCGGTGCTGACCACCGACCCCAGCGGTTACAGCACTCCTGGCCAGATTCCCGGCACCTACGACTACGCCCCGGTCTCGGGCCAGCGCGATCTGCTCGGGTACATTCGCGCACCGAAGATCGGCAGCCCAAGCGTCGGCTACGGCAGCAATCCGTTCATCGACATTGGTGCGTATCAGTATGTCAACCTGCATCCGCCGGAAGTCACGAGCGTGACGGAGACCGCGCTATCGGGCTCGACGCCGCAGAACTTCTACGTCGTCGGTGGAAGCGCCGGTGCCAACGCCACGCCGTGGTCAATCAACATCACGTTCAGTGGCCCGCTCGACCCCAACTCGATCACCGCCAACACGGTGATGTTGACCGATCTCGGGAGCAACCCGGCGGCTCCGGTCGACACGTCCATCAACCTGGCCGGCAAGCTCACTTATGACAGCGCGACCGACACGCTGATCATCAACCTGGCGGCAGCCGGCCTCACGCTCAGCACCGACGCCTACCAGATCGAGCTGTTCGGCAGCGGCTCACCGGTGCTCACGAGCCCGCAGGGCATCGCCCTGGACGGTGAAAACACCGTCGGCGACAGCCCGACCGGCGCCCAGTTGGCTCTGCCTTCGGGCAACGGCTACCCCGGCGGCAACTTCTTCGACTCGTTCATCATCAACACCACGCCGCCGTCGGTTCTGGCCGGCTCGCTCACGCTCGATCCGGCCAGCGACACGAACATCATCGGAGACGAGATTACCAGCACGACGCTACCGACCTTTGACGGTACGGTGAGTGAGCCGAACGCGCAGCTCGTGCCGCTCGCCGGTCAAACAGCGATTCTCGAAATCGGCGTCGCCGTGGACGTCAACGGCGTACTGACCGAATACTTCGACCCGACCACGCTTCCCAGCAGTGAAGCGAGTCTGGCGCAGTACATCCGGCCGGACGCGGGCACAGCCCTCTCGGGCACAGGTGGCGCGTTCCAGGTCACGGTCGGAATCGACGCGGCCAATACCGGACTCGTGACCAACACCAACCCGCTTCCCAACCTCTTCCCACTTTACAACGTCGGGCCAGACGGCTTGCTCTCGCCTGTTCCTGGCGACGACAGCGGCTATTACGTCGCTCGGGTGCAGATCATCGACCAGAGTGGCAACGAGTCCAGCCCCACCGATCCCAACGCTCAGTTGCCGTTTGTCGTCGACACGACGCCGCCGGTTCTCACGGTCTCATCGCCGACGACCGACCAGGTCATCACGAGTTTGAACTCGAGCGGCGAGATCAACTTCACGGTCTTCAGCAACAAGAACATCGACCAGACGCACTTCACGGCGCAGTCGATCCAGTTGATCAATGCCGGCCCTGACGGAATCCTCGGCGACGCGGACGACGTGACGATTCCGATCGACCCCAATTCGATCAAGTTCACGCTGCTCGATACGGTCACCGGCGGCAAGGGTCGAGAGGAGATCCAGTTCTCGTCCGAGGGCACGCTGACCAACAATCTCTATCAGGTCACGCTGCTCAGCACGGGGCCGGACGCCGTTCGCGACATCGCGGGCAACGTCGCGACGCCTGCCGCCAGCCAGCAGTTCATCGTCGACGTGCCGGCGCTTCAGCAGAACTTCTTCGTCGGCGGACCACAATACATCACGAACCCGACGGCGGTGATCGGCACGCGGGAGAACCCCTATCCGACGATCGGCGCGGCCATGACAGCGGCTGCCGCCGGCGACGTCGTGGCGGTCTTGCCGGGCGTCTATACCGAGCAGGTCACGATGAAGCAGTTCGTTCGGTTGCTCTCGGCGGACCCGACGAGCACCGACAGCACGGTCTTCACGACGAGCACTGGAGACGCCCTCTCGACGATCATCCGCGCTCCGTTCGTGGCAACTGCACCCGCGGGCCTCTACGCCACAGTATCCGCGACGAACGTGGAGAGCTTCTCCGGTCTGAGAACGGAGATCGCCGGCTTCTCGATCGCCAGCCCGTTGGTCGGCGACCCGGCAAACGGCTCGATCAACCCCAACTCCATCGCGCTATCCATCGACAACTCCAACATCTTCGTCGACAAAGATTACATTGTGGACGCTGGGGCCGGCGTCGCGATCACGACGTCAGGTTCCGGCGCGATGACGCCGCAACTCGTGAACGACGTCGTGGACGGAAACATCGACGGTGTCACCATCACCGACGGCGGCTTGACGAGCGCGTCGGTCAGCCCCGTCAGCCTGATCAACGACGACTTTGTCTTCAACACAGTTGGACTCTCGCTCTCGAACACGCTGACGACGCCGACTCAGGCCTACGTCGCCAGCAGCATCTTCTGGCAGAATCACGACCAGACGCTGGCCAGGTCGGGTTTTGCGATCTTTTCGACCAACCCGAACAAGATCAACATGCAGAACAACCTGTTCTACTCGAACGGTGCCAGCGACAGCGGGCAGACCGCGGTGGTCAACACCGTTCAGAACGGGTTCAATCCGCTGCTTCTGGGCACAACCGGTCAGGACGCACTCAGCAACCAGGGCAACTTCGTCGGGAACCCGAATTTTGTCTTCCCGGTGGACGCCCGACCGGGTTCCGACGGCCCTGCGAACTTCTTCCTTGACGCCGATTTCCAGGTGACCTCGGCTTCAGCGGCGATCGACAACGCGTGGGAGCCGACGGCCATCACGACCGACCTGCTCGGTAACTCCCAAGTGAAGATTTCGGGCGGCGGGTTCGGATTCGCCAATTACGGACCACGCGACATTGGTGCGTTCGAGTTCAACGGCACCGGTGGTATACCGCTGGGCGGTGCGTTCCGCGTGCTGAGCACGTCCCTGGTACCCATTACCGGCGAGTTCCAGGCAAACGGCCAGACTCTCAACGTTTCGACGGCGCCGACATCGGTCACGGTCACGTTCTCCCAGAACGTCAACCAGGCCGGCATCAATGCGACCGATCTCGTGCTGTCCGGAACGGCCGTGCAAACGATGGACCCGGCCCACGCCACGAGCCTGACGTGGATCGACGCCGATACAGTGCGATTCAACCTGACCGGGAACTTCAACACCTCGGGCACGCTCAGCGTGTCGCTGCCTGCCGACACGGTCCAGAGCGTTAAAGGTGCCGGACTGACCGGCTACTCCGACTATGCGGTCTTGAGCGTCGGGTCGAGCACGTCATCGGGCGGCTCGGGCTCGGGCTCGACGGGCAGCGGCGGCGCGACCACCGGGACGGGAGGAACCACAACCGGGACGAGAGGAACCACGACCGGAACAGGAAGCGGCACTGTCGGCAGCCCGGCCCCTGCACCAACTCCCTCGCCCACGCCGGCACCCGCGCCCAAAGGACCACTTCATCACAAGAAGAAGCCCCACGTGGTCGTCCACCCGAAACCGGTCAAACACATCGTCGTCAAACACGTGACCAAGCCGGCGGCACCCAAGCACAAGGCGGCCACAACGAAGAAAACGACGAAGAAGGGTTGATGTCTCCGGAGACGGAAGGGCCCCGGTCACGGACGTGGTGGCCGGGGCGAAAATGCCATCGAGCGACTGGAGCTTGAATCCGGCGACGAACGCTAGCGGCGTGAGAGTGCGAACCGAAAGATCAGGCGGAATTGGCCTTCACTTCTTTTTACGGCTCTGGTCGCACGACTCGGCCTCGAGGGCATCCTTCTTTTCCGTGATGACCGGACACTTCGGACATTCCTCGGCGTTCAAAGCCGTGAACTCTTTCCACTCATCGGGCAAGTTGTCTTCGTGGAAGATCGCCTCGACGGGGCACTCCGGCACGCAAGCCTCACAGTCGATGCACTCGTCGGGGTGGATGTACAGCATCTGCGCCCCTTCGTAGAAGCAGTCGACCGGGCACACGACGACACAGTCGGTGTACTTGCAGTCGAAGCAGGGCTCAGCGACAATGTGAGCCATTCGCGACTCCTTGTTTAGGCCGAGAAAATGTGGTTCAAGAACTAACGCAGGGCCGCGCCCGTCGAAACGGCGAGCACGGCCGGATGTCAGCCATCTTAGAAGTCGCAAACTTTTGGGTCAAGACTTCCAACCGAATCAAACACTCGAAGCGATCGGCAGGTCATTCCTTGGCCTTCCGCTTGGCGGACTTGATGATCACCGGCTCGACGGGAACATCCTCGTAATCATGGCCGTCCGCACCCGTTCGGGTCGTGGTGCGCACCTTCTTGATCTTTTCGACCACGTCCATGCCGTCGATGACCTTGCCGAAGACGGCGTAGCCGCCCTCTGTCGAGGTTCGGGCTCGCGTTGTTGTCCTCGACGTTGATATAGAACTGGTTCTGGGCCGAATTGGGGTCAGACGTCCGGGCCATGGCAATCGTCCCCTTCACATTGCTCAAACCATTCCCGGACTCGTTCTTGATCCCACCGCGCTGGCCCTCCTTCTTTTCTTCCATCTTTGTGCTGAACCCGCCTCCCTGGATCATGAACTTCTCAATCACGCGATGGAAAATCAAATTGTCGTAGAAGCCGGAATCGACGTATTTGAGGAAGTTCTCAACCGTGATCGGGGCTTTCTCCTTGTCGAGCTCGATGGTGATCTTTCCCATCGACGTGTCCAGAACGACAACCGGTTTCTTCTCGTCGTCCTGGGCACTTGACGCGGTTGGCAGCAAGAGCGCACTCAATCCCATGCCCAAGACGGCCCAACCGCAAGATTCTGCTCATGTTTCGTCCCGTCGCCATGACTTCTAATGGCTCCTTCCAGGCAGGTGGTGAATCCGAGAACTGGCCACGTACCAGTCGAGATGAGTTTTCTCCGGTTCGAAGCAGACACCCTGGCATGTCGAGCTTCGAGAAACCGAACGAATCTAACACAGAGCGCAGCGAGTTGTCGATCCCCGGTGCCAGCGCCCGGCGGCAACACCCGAGCCGCGGCTGGAGCGGCCGGAGGTGCAATCTCGCCAGCAAGCGGCGGATCGCGCGATCAATCGCGGTTGACCAGGCGGTCGACCGCCGGCTATTCCGACGGTTTGGCGGCGCGGGCCGCGTCGGTTTCGGCGGGCTTATCGTCCTGGGCCGAGCCGGGCGAGTCGTGAGAATCAGCCGGCGACTGCTTGGACTTCGCCTTGGGGTTGACCTTGGCTTTCGTCATCGTTTTCGCGCGTGCCTTGGCGCGGGCTCGCGAGGACGTTCGACTCGCGGCCTTGGTCGGGACCGATTCGCCTTCAGGGGGCCTGAGCTTGATCGCTGCGGAGTTGATGCAGAATCGCTGGCCCGTGATCGTCGGGCCATCGTCGAAGACATGCCCCAGATGGGCGCCGCAACGACGGCACATCACCTCGATCCGCGGCTCGAATGCATCGTAGTCCATCGCCCGCGCGACGGCCCTCGCGCTCGATGGGCGATCGAAGCTGGGCCAGCCGGTGCCCGAATCGAACTTGGTCTCCGCGCTGAACAGCTCGGCATCGCAGCAAACGCAGTGAAACATCCCGCGGAAGTGGCCAGTCGCGTAGTCGCCGGAGAATGCGGGCTCGGTTGCTTTCAGACGAGTCACCATGTATTGCGTTTGCGTCAGGATTTTTCGCCACTCGGCGTCGGTCTTGCGAACGAACTCCGGTTCTGGCTTGGCCTTGGCCTTGGACCCGGCTTTCGCCTTGGGATCGGGCTTTCCGTCAGGGTCCTTGCCGGCGGCGTCCTTTGCGGTTTGATCACTGCCGGCAGCGTCATTCGCGCTTCCGGTCTTTCCGTCGGAAGCGGCCGAAGAGTCTCGGCCCTGCTGTTTGGAGCTTTCAGAAAAGTCCTGCCCTGCGGCGTGAAGCGTGAAAGAGCCCACCACAAGTGCAGACGTGGCCAGGAACACCCAGAATCGCGTGAGGATCGGCTTCACCGGTTGCCTCCTTTGGGTGGCTGCGAAAGTAACTCAACACGAGGGACCATCGACATTTCAACAGGTCATGGGGAACATTTCAGTGAGATATCCTAGAGCGAACGGCGGCCGAAGCCCTTTCCGGCTTAGCGCCGGCTTTTTCTTCCTTGCGAGGCGAAGGCTTCAGTTCGGTCTTCTTCGCCGCTCGCGCAGAGCAGAGGAGCGCGAGGGTCGCTTCTGGAGCAAAGCCTTCGACGACGATCACGTCGCAGCCGTGCCGCTCGATGACGTAGAGCGCTTCGCCGTCGTTTCGCCAGATCGAATCGGGCAGGCGACGGGGAAGCCCGCCCAGATTTTCGACCTTATCGTTTTGACAAGCGGCATAACCGCGCAGGAATTCACGGGCGTCATCCGTGCTGTCCCAGGTGGAGACCCAAACCAGCCCGAGCTTTGCGGTCGGGCCCTCGAATACGGCGTATCGGTCGCCGTCCCAGCCGGCCGCCGCATCCTTTCCGCCGTGCTTCTTGAGCAGGATGGCGAGCTGCATCTCGCCGAGCACATTTCGCCCAGCTTCTTTCCAGCCTTCGCCCGGAGCCAGCGTGCCGAGCTCGATCGACATGGGGTAATCGGGCTTCACACGATACTTCTCGGGATGGAGGATCTGCTCCGTCGAAAGCGGCGGATCGCGGTAAACCTGGTCGATCGCCGCCCATCCTCCTGTGTTGGCCAGCTTCGCACAAAAGACCATCCCACGGAGGTAGGGAAAGGTCATGGATTCGCTGATGATGGGCGGCGCGTTGCGGATCGATTGGCCACCGCCCATGAAAGTCATGAACGGCGCCATCAGGTTGAAAGTCCACTCGAGGTTTTCGGCCGGCAAGGCAACGATCTGCTCCCCGTTCCAGTCGGACATGCCGGCGCCGAACATCGCCAGAGTGGCTTCGCCCTCGATCAAGGCGGAGAGCGCCAGCGATCGGTCGTCGTCCTTCTTCACACTCTTCTGCAGGGCGTCGAGATCGTAGTGCTGGTCGGCCAGGGCATGTGTCAACTCGTGAGCAATCACCGTCTTGTTCTCGTCCTTGTCGAACCCGCTCTTCTTGCCGAAGAGCCGCTCGAGGAAGCCGGGCTTGTCCTTGGCCGGCTTCTTCGGTTCTTCGATCAAGTGCATTGTCTTGGTCTTGGGATCGTAGAACGCGGCGACCTCCTCCGCGTAAACCTGGGCCAGCGCCTCACGCAGGTTGTACTCTGCCGGCAGCAAGCCGAAAGCCTTGAGAGCCAGCTCATTGGCACGGAACTCCTGCGGCGTCATGTCCTCATCGATTTCCTTGAGAATCAACTCCTTCATGTTTTCGCGCTTGGTGACGTCACGCTTCACTTCATGCTTGAACGGGAGTTTTCCTGAGCGTCGGCAGCAGCTTCTCCATCGCGCTCTTGTACCGGATAACTGCCTCCGTGAACTGGCCGGCGTCGGCGAGCTTGTCTCCTTGCTCGAGGAGCTTGGGACCATCTGCCGCCGGGACGTCATCGGCAAGCCCAGCGCCGGACGCAAGGCAGAGCGAAGAGATGAATACGATGCAGCCGGCCGTGAGAATTCGCATGAGCCTACCCTGCTCTTTGGGAAAGATGAAACGCTGACCGGCGTCAAACCGCCAGTTCATGGAGGGGAATCCGTGCCGGTCGTCCGACGCCGCTTCGGTGCACTTCCCGGAGCGGAGCCCGCTTCCGGGGCGCTGTTCGCGCCCGAAAGCTCACAACTCAGGAGCAGCCGCGCCGCTCGCACGCGCACTTCATTGCTGTCTCGCGGCCCGCCGGGCGCGTGCATCCGAGCATAGAGGTTGTCCGACATGAGATCGAGGATGTCGGATTCAGAAATATTCATCGATCGAATTTGACTGACACGCGTGGCCAACGGCGAGCGCTTGTCACGCCAGATAACTCGCGCCTTGGCGCGCGTTCGTGGATCGCTGTCGCCGCGCTGGCGCTTGGACAATTCATCAATCTCCGTTCCCGCATTCTTCAGGTCCCGCGCCAGGATCTGGCGCAGATCGTCGTGAAATCGCATGCGATCCTCGTAGCGACGCACACGCATCCGATCGTTGAGAAGAAGAGCCGCCTCGGCTTCATCCGCATTCTTCCTGGCGGCTTCCTCGGCGAGCTGGGTCCGCATTTCTTCTGCCGTCGGAAGAGGGTCATTCCGTGGAGCCGGTTCCGGGTGACCTGCCGGTTCGACCGAGTCTCGCCCCGGCACCGGATGCGAGCGCCGCCCGGTCACGATCGCCTGCGGGGCCGTTCTCCGACGGGGGGTCGGCGGCACGGCGCGCTTGCTCCGGCCCGGCGACGTGTGTTTTCACCGAATCATCACGCTGCGCGCCCGCCGGCGATCCGGTCGAGGGGCTGATCGAGCCGGCGGCTGCACCCTTCGGAGCTGGGGCAGCCGCTGCGGCCTCGAGCGGGATCGGGAAGACCGACCGCACACGCGGCTCCGCCAGCTGACCAACGCCGGCGAGAGTCGGCTCACCCGCTCCGTCGGACCGGGCCGGCTGCGGCTTCAGGTCGGGAGAGGCCGCTGGCGAAGCAGGCGGCTGGGCCGCGGCGGGTGCTGGTGCCGCCTCGGCAGAGATCATGGCTGGAGCCGCGCTTGCGGCGGCGGGCGCGACTGGTGGTGGCTCTGCTTTCGGTTGTTCGTCAACGGCTCGCTCGGCTTTCAGTTTTTCGGTGAGATACCGGGCATTCGCGGCCTGTGCCTGATATGTCTGGACGACCAGTTGCTGGTAGGCGATCACCGCAACCAGCGGGACGAGCACGACCAAGGTCACCAGCAACCACCATGGAACCCCGCGGTTGCGATACTCGATCATCACAACCGGTTGAGCCGGCGCAGGCACCTCGAGCAACTGTTCCAGCCGGTCGGATTCCAGTGAAACTTGAGCAGGTCGATCGGCGTCATTCATCGCGAGATCCCCTTGGAAGTCAGGACTGGCAGATATCCTACCAGGATTCCGACTTTTCTGCACCCGCTCTATGGGCGCCGAGCTCGATTGATTGGTCCGGACCGGTTCGAGAACTTCCCGCGAGCTCTTTCCCGGTCGTCAACCCTTCCCGCTCCGCCGGCCAGTACTCCAGTCGCACTTCGTCCCCCTGCACGACCACGTACGGACAAGGCGGGAAGTCGGTCCAGGTGCCGCTGTTCACGTACGTCACGTCGCCGTGTTCTGCAACCAGTGGAAGGTGGGTATGGCCACATGTCACGAATCGAAAGCCCCGTGTTCGGGCATACTCGACCGCTCGGTGCTCGATCAGCTCGCTGTTCCTCTGCCACTTTTTCGTGATTCGCCGAATGTACCGCGCTGCCCGGTGCGGCATCCACTTCTGGATGAAATAAAACAACCCGCAGGCGAATCCCGTCAAAACCGGATTCGCCGTGATGAACGTGTCGAACTGGTCTCCGTGCAGGATCAGGAGCCGGATCCGATGATTGTCGTAGACATACTCATCCAGAATATCCACGCCGACTACATGGCTGATGATGTCGATCGGCCCGTCATGATTGCCGCGCACCCAGACCAGGCGAAAATCGGGTCGATCCGTGTTGCGACGAATCACCTTCAGGCACGCGAAATGGCGCTTCGTCAATCTCTTGAAGTTCAGGTCGTCGAAAATGTCGCCGTTGATGACAATCTGGTCGCAGTGCTCGACCGCCCAGATCAGGAACTCTTCGAGCAACTTGGCCTGACAGACGTCGCTTCCCAGATGCAGGTCACTGATGACCAGGCAGTCGTAGTGGGGAGCCCTCTGGGACCGTTCCGGTTTCAAGCTTTCCATGCTCTGGCTCCTCTGGACGTACTGATGGAACGGAACAAGAATTACGCAAGAAGATCTCCAGGCCGCAACACTCGTCGCCCGTTCATGCCCGCAGCGGTGCCACGGGCCACCCCACGTAGAATGTCATTCCTGGATAGTCGCGAACAAATCCAATCTCACCGAGCCGGCCTGCGACGGGGCTGTCGGCGACAGGCCGGCCATTATATGTCTCAATCTTCAGGATCTTTCGGCTCTTTCCCAGAACGGCTGGCAAGAGCTCGAGCGCCCGATCGATATCAGCACGCTCGGACCAGGGAAGCCCGGTCAGTCGCTTGCCCTGCGCTTCGACAATCAACACCGGCCGGCCGTCGCGCACCACCAGGTAGTTCCCGCCGCTACGAGGCAGCCGCGCAACGCCGCCTTCAAGAAGCTCAATATCCAGCGGTGCACCCGACCCGTAAATGTTGGCGGGATCGGCGGCACAGACCACAGCGAGCGATGCCGACGGCGACGCTGCAGCGATCCCCGCAGAGCCGTTCCGGGGCGTGTCCGCAACCCCGCTCCGGGCGCCTGCGTGAGCGAGCTCAGAAGCAGCTTGCGCCGAGGCATATTGTAGCCCGGAAAGACCTTCTACGAAGTAGCCCCGGCGTATCTCTCCCCGCCACTCCGCTTTCGCAAGAATCGGCGCGCAGCTCCCCCACGACGGGGCCGACGGCTCGAGCGCGACCACTTCGCGTGCCAGCACGCCGTATCGATCGATAAGCACCTCCACCCACCACTGGAGCACGGCAACGGCACTGGTCTCCTGGCCGTTGAGACGCCACCAACGACCCTCGGGCACAGCAGACGCCGCCCGGCGCCCCACCCGCGCACTTCTGCCGAGTCTCGAATGCCGTCCCGCGCGTGCCTCCGATAACGCGTCCAGAGTTGCGTCGGACCCGCCGCGGACCGGGTCGAATCGGTCGTTGGTCACCAGCCCGTGCCGCAAGAGACCTCGGAGCGCTCCCCGAGTCTGGGACGGCCCGAGACCCGAGAGCCTCGCCAGGTCGACGGCGAAGCTCGCCCCGTGCCGGTCCAGCAAATCCAAAATCAGCCTCTCCGGCGCCGCCAGTTCAAGAGCGGGCGCCGACAGTGGCGAAAGAGCCGGGAACGCACGCGAGTAAAACGCGACCCGCGTCTCCTCCGCGAGGGCACCTTCCGCCCGCCAGAACCAGTTTCCTCGCGAGAGGACTTCATCCAGCAATGCGGGACGGTAGTCCTTCACACGGCTCGGCAAAAGCTCAGTTTCCCAGAGAAACGCTGGTGCCGCGTAGCCTTGCAGTTGTTCGAGGACAATTTCGACCCCACTTGATCCCTCGCGGCGCGATGCCGGATGAACGTGCTGCCGCCGCAGCAGGCAATCGGCGAAAACCTCGGGCAACACCGCAATACTCTCACGGCGGCGAACCGCCACTGTCGCTCGGCGCATCTCGGTCAGGTTCGCGCGCTCGGCCCACTGCGACTGGCCCGCCGGTGTGCCTTCGCCAATCCGCACAACCTCGCCCTGGTCGCACCAGTGCTCCAGAAGCTCGGCCGCTTCAACCGGATCGATCGGGTAGCGAGCGCTCAGATCGACCAGCGCAACCAGCGCATGGGTCTGCAGGAACCGGCGGACGATCGCCGCCCGCGCTTCGTGGTCACCGCTCGATGTCCCCGGGAAGGCCGCACCGTAGCGGCCGGCCTCCTCGGCGAGAATCCATCGCTCCGGCTCTCGCGTTAGGGCAAGCTCGATCCGCACGGCCTGGTCCGATTGCTCCAGATCGGCCAGGAACGCCGCCATCGGCCCGCACAGCTCGGAATCTGTGATGTCACCCAGCAGCCTCAGTCGTTCAGCCATCTCTTCGACGCTGCGCGGAGGAAATCCATGATGCCGCAACCGGTTCTCCACCCTACCCACGGCCTGGGGATCGAGCCAATCAGGAGGAGCACCCCCGCGCAGCAGCGGTTCGAGCATCTGGTCGTTGAACACCGATCCCGCCGGCGGAAGGTCGCCCCGCTTCGGCTCATCCCACTCATAGAGGTGCGCCGCGGTGAACTCGAAGATCAATTCGGACGCAAACGGCGATGGAATCTCGCCGCGCCGCGTCTGGACCCGAACGTCACCCGATTGAATTGCCCCCAGCAAGCGCCGCAGCCTTGGAACATCGAGATCGTCGTCCAGGCATTCGCGAACCGTTTCAAGAACGATCGGAAAGTCAGGGATTCCCCTGGCGATCTGCAGCAAGTCCTTGGCCCTCAGCCTTTGAAGCCAGAGCGGCGTACGTTTGGCCGGGTTCGGGCGCGGCAAAAGAAGGGATCGGGCGGCGTTCTGGCGAAACCGCAGCCCGAAGAGCGCCGTCTCCGGAAGTTCTTCACGAATCAACCGCTCGGCATATTCCGGTGTCAACTCGTCGAACAGGTCCAAGGGCGGCTCGTCCATGTTTGGCAGGCGAAACAACAGTCCGTCGTTGGAATGCAGACACGCGGGCGAAAAGCCCAGCCGCCGGCGAATCATACCCGAAAGAGCGAGCTTGAGCGCGTGATGAAGCCTCCCGCCGAAGGGAGAGAGCACAGCCAGGCTCTGTTCGCCCGCGGGGTCGACGAACGTCTCGACCAGTACCGTCCGATCATCCGGCACCGCGCCGGCCAGCCGCCTCTGCCGGGCCAGGTACTCGCGCAGCGCCCGGGCCGCCTGCGGTGCCAGCCGGCACTCCGCTTCGAGCCGGCCGAGCGATTGCGGGTCGTCCAGCCCTTCGGAGAACTCGCGGCAGAGCCTCCCGATCGCTTCGCCGAGCTCGCTCGAGCGTGCCGCACTCTCCCCCCGCCAGAACGGCATCACCGCCGTGTGCCCGGCCGCGCGCGACACCACCACGCGATGGGGCTCGATCTGCTCGATTCGCCAGCTCGCGTTGCCCAGGGAGAATGTCTCACCGACGCGCCGCTCGTAAACGAACTCCTCGTCCAGCTCGCCCAGCCGCGGCCCCCCTGCCCCGAGATGAACCGGATACTGGCCCGTGTCGGGAATCGTCCCGCCTCCCACAAGCGCAAGCTGCGCGGTGCCCGGCAGCGAGGAAAGCCGGTTGTGGATCCGGTCCCACACCACTCTGCGCGCAGATCGCGCAGCTCCGGGGTCGGATATCGCCCGGAGATCAGCCGCAGCACGCTCTCGAACGACTCGGCCGAGAGCCCGTGGAACGGATAGGCCGATCGGACCAGGTCGAACAGCGCCGGAACGTCCCAGGGCTCCATCGCCACACAAGCGATAACTTGCTGCGCCAGCACATCGAGGCAGTTCTGGGGCACCGTGAGCCGCTCGATCTCGCCCTCGAGCATCGCGCGGCAGAGCGCCGCGGATTCCAGCAAATCGCCCGGCGTCTTGGCGATCAATCGCCCCTTGCTCACCCCCCGCACCACATGGCCGGCTCGCCCCACTCGCTGCAATCCGCGAGCAACACTCCCCGGCGACTCGATTTGACACACCAGATCGACCGCCCCCATGTCGATGCCAAGCTCGAGCGAGGCCGTCGCCACCACCGCCGGCACCTCACCCGCTTTGAGCGCCTCTTCTGTCGCCCGTCGCTCTGGCAGGCTGATGCTTCCATGATGCGCGCGAAACCGTCGCGAGCCAGCAACGGTGTCCTCACCGGGCGGCACACCTTGCACCTCGGCTTCATCGTCACAAGTCGGATCCGCCAGCACATTCAGCCGCGCCGTCAACTTTTCTACCGTCCGCCGATTGTTGGCGAAGATGATCGTCGACCGGTGCGCGCCGACGAGCGCCAGCAGTCGGTCTTCAATCTCCGGCCAGATCGTGCCCGCGACGACCTTGCGCCCCAGGGTCCGCGGCCAGAGTACCTCCAGGTCGAGGTCGCGCCGGAAGCCCGTATCGACGATCGTGACCGGCCGAAACCCCGGCGCCTGCTCCCCCGCTTGGCCGCCACCGCGAGAGATTCCTCCCAGATACCGAGCGACTTCCTCGAGCGGCCGCTGCGTGGCCGAAAGCCCGATCCGGACGAAGCCCTGCGGATTGATGGCTTCGAGCCGTTCGAGGAGAAGCGCCAGAAATACTCCCCGCTTGTTGGGGCAAACCGCGTGAATCTCGTCGACGATCACGTGCGAGACTCCGCGCAGGATCTCCCGCGCCCGGCTCGTCAGCATCAGATGCAGCGATTCCGGCGTCGTGATCAAGATGTCGGGCGGCTTGCGCACGATCGCCGCGCGTTCGTGACTCGGCGTGTCACCGCTTCGCACCGCCACCCGCAACACCGGCAGCGGATTGCCCATGTCTCGAGAACGTGCTTGAATCTCCTCGAGGGGAACCTGGAGGTTCTTCCAGATATCTTCGTTCAGAGCCTTCAGCGGTGAGACATAAAGGATGCGAACACCCGGCTTGGGCCGCGGATTCCTCCAGAGGTGATCGAGCGCCGCCAGAAACGCCGCCAGCGTCTTGCCCGATCCCGTCGGCGCCACGATCAGGGCATTCTGACCCGACGCGATCGCCGGCCAACCCAGTCGCTGTGCGAGCGTCGGCTCACCGAAGCGTTCGGAGAACCACGACGCCACCGCCGGGTGAAACATGTCGAGCTCAGTCGGTGCCACCGAACCGTCGTCCATATCGCCGATTGCCCTTCAGGCCACGATCGGGTCATTCGGCGTCGATTTTCCCTAACCGTTCCGATTCTGGCAAGCGCATTCTGAACGGACGTTTACGCTCAGACTGTCAGATCCACTGCCTACCGCGGCCGAGCCGCAACCGCGAAAATCGGGCGACCGGGCCCCATCCAACAGAAAGTCCTGCGCCGCACCCAAGCCGGTTGGCGCCGGCTCCGTCCGTCCACCCGAGACACGCGCAAGGCGCAGAGATCCTACCGCGGAGGCCTTTTAGGTCTCGCCCATGAGATTCAAGATTCGGACGATCATGCTCGTGATCGCGGCAGCCGCTCTCCTGCTTCTCGCGATGCGCGACGAAACCCTGTTTGCCGTCCTGATCGTCGGCGGCCTGCTGACATCGTGCCTCGCCATGGCTCGCGGACTCTGGCAATCCGCCCGCCCGTTTCAGCGCGTTTCTGCCTTGGGGTTCGCCGTCGCAGCCAGCTCGATGAACGCGACAGCGCTCGTTTCCTCTGTCGCTTTTTCGTTGTTCCCGCGTATCGCAATCCTCGTGTTACTGTGTGTTTTCGCAATGCCTATCACATTCGGATTCGGCGCGGCTTGGTCGACTCCGCCCGGCCGCACGCGGGCCATCACCTGTCAGGCCGTTCTCCGATGGGCGACCACACTCGCGCTGTCGCTCGCCCCGATCACTATGCTACTCACCCCGTGGCCCTTCCGGCTCGCGTTCCTGGCATCGCAACCCTCGCTCGAGCGCCTCGCCGACCGAGTCGGCGCCGGGAATCCCGTCACGACCCCCGAATGGGCGGGCGTGTTCCGAATCGTTGGATCAGATCGGAACACAGTGACGGGCGCCGTCGGCTTGATCACGGACCCCAACGCCAGCGGCCGATCCGGCTTCGAACGGCGCGGACCAGCACCTCCAGGCAACGGCCCGTTTTACAATCTTTCCTATGATCTGAAACTCACCGGGAAATGGCGGTACGTGGAGGAAGACTGACCAGCCGGCGCACCCGCACAGCAAACCCCGCAAAAGACGCCGACGACGCGCCGACGCCTGTTGGAGCCGGCTCCGTCCCGCGACCCGAGCTGCGCGCACAGCGCAGAACTGCTACGCTGGAGGACTCATAGGCATCGACCATGCGATTCAAGCTCCGGACAATCATGCTGATGATCGCCGCAGCCGCGGTGGTGCTCTTCGCGACGCGCTCTCAGGCCGCGTTTTCCCAGGTGCTCGGCTGCGGTCTGCTGGCATCGTGCTTCGCGCTTACGCGCGGCCTCTGGCTCGCCGCCCGCCCATTTCGCCGAGTCTCGGCCCTCGGGTTCGCCACCGCGGCCATCGTCACAAACACAACTTGCTTCGTTGCACCAATCTGTTCTTCTTGGCTTGTCGGGGTTCTGATCTCGATGTGCGCGTGCGCCCTCGGCATGCCATTGACGTTCGGCTTCGGCGCAGTTTGGTCCAGGCCACCCGATCGCGCACCCTTGATCTCCTTACGATCGCGCGTTTTGCGGCGGACGATCAACTTGGTCCTTACGCTCGCCCCACTCACGATGCTGGTTTGCCAGTGGCCCTTTCAGCTCGCGTTCCTGGCCTCGCAACCAGCCCTCGACCGACTCGCAGACCGAGTTGGCCGCGGCAATCCCGTCACAGATCCCGAGTGGGCGGGTGCCTTCCGAATCGTCGGCTCGGATGTCAACGTCTTCACGGGCGGCATCCGCTTGATCACGGATCCCAGTCAAGGCGGCCATTCCGGCTTCGAGCGGAGCGGACGAAGGCCCCCGGGCTATTACGCGTACTACGCACTGTCCTATAAGCGGAAACTCACCGAGAAATGGCGCTACGTGGAGGAAGACTGACCGGCCGTCGCACCCGCGCAGCCAACCCCGCGAAAAGCAGACATCCGGCAAATCTTACACGCCACACGAACTTCGCGCAAAGCTCGCGCAGCGAACGCGTGCCTCGGCGGATCGACTGGTTCATCTCGCGTAATCCAAGACCATGATGGTCCGGGTTGCCGGAAGCGTATCCAGCGTGACGTCGATCGAGCTCGTACCAATCCGGAGGACCGGTTCACCCGGCATCGCTTCGAGGAACTTGATCACCGGCTTGATGTTGAGGTTGATCTTGCGCGTCTTGAAGTGCATCGGGATAACCAGCCGAGGACCGATCTCGGCAATGAGTGGGGGAATATCAGGGTAGTCGATCGTCGGCGGCCCTCCGGCCGGGATCAACACGATCTCCGCCCCTCGCAGCGGCGCGACTTCCTCTTCGGTGAGCGAATGTCCTAGATCGCCCAGAAAGGCCAGGTGCATGCCCTCCGAGCGAAAGTGAATGATCGTGACTTTCTCCTCCGGCTTGCGATCAGCGTGCTCGTAGACATGGACCGTCTCGAATCGAATGCCCCTCTTCACCTCACCCCCCTCGGGTATTTCGAGTGCTTTGACGTGTTCGAAAGGCGGGACGATCTGCCCGATATGGCTGTGGTAAACATCTTCCTCGTGGCTGACAATCACCAGATCGGCCGGTTCGTCAATCGGCAGATAGCCCCCTGAATCGGGAGAGCGGTAAGGGTCGAGAATGACTCGCAACCCCTGGGTTTCCACGAGAAACGCTGCGTGGCCGTACCACTTGATGCGCATGAACTCGCCCCTTTCAATTTCAAAAGAAGAAAGATCCCGACGCGCGGTGCAGTTCGAGGTGGCGCCATGACGGTTGATGCCATCCGACGCAAACGTCGCGCTCGTTGAGCCCTAGCGCGCGGTCACGCGGAGGCGCCGACTGACTTGCCACTTGACTCCGTGGACGGGTTCGCTTCCTTGAGCGCCGGGTTCTCGACCGTATTCAAGCGGAATCCCGCCCAGAAAACGCTCTGATGGATCGAGTCAAGCAGCATGTACTCCGGGTCCCGAACGGCCTTGCGCTCGATGATTCGCCTGAGGCGCCAGAGCGCATACCCGGTAATGAATGCGACATCGGCGAGTGCTGTGCGAATCTTGCCGTAGTTCTTCAAAAAGAACCGGCGGCGGGCCTGATACCAGTAAGCCGGGCGTCGCGCCACGGCCTTCGCAGTCAAGCCAGTCGAGGCTCCGCCGAGATGGACGACGGGGCTCTGAGTAACATACCACGTCTCCCACCCAGCTCGCTTCGTCCGGATGCCCAGATCGGCATCATCAAAGTAGGTGAAGAGCCCCTCATCGAGCAATCCGATTTCTTCCAGCATCGTTCGCCGGAGGATCATGCTTGCCCCGGAGACCCAGTCGACCTTGGTGGGTTGCTGGGGCTTGGGCGGCTCGATGGCCCAGCGAGACATGAGCTTCGAGACGATCCCCAATCTCAGTCCGCGATCGAACTCGGTGAGAACGCCCGGGAAGCGGAACGGCGAAGCCCTTACGTTGCCGTCGGGGTTGAGCATTCGGCTGCCGGCGGTTCCCGCCCGCGGGTGGCTGTCCATGAAATCGACAAGGGCATCAAGCGCGTGCTCCCAGACGATTGTGTCGGAATTCAGCAGGAGGACATACTCGGGCGGATCGGCAGACTGGAACGCGTCGCGGATCAGCAGGTTGTTTCCCCCCGTGAAGCCGAGGTTCACGAGGACTGTTGTCAGTTCAACCCAAGATCCCCAGCCGTTCTCGCGGATCGCCTGGCGGAGCCGTTCCGCGCAGTCGCCGCCGGAACCGTTTTCGAGAAGGCCCACCTTTGCCCCGGGTACCTTCCCGATCTCGCTGCTGAGCGAGCGCAGACAATCGATCGTCAGATCGGGCACTCGATAACAAAGGATCACAATGTAGAGTTTCATGACCAAGGCCCCGATGTAGTTAACAATCAATTCGGTCGATGCGACGCTGCCCGCGTGGCTGAGAGCCTTTCCCGCAGGGGCGTCAGACGTGCACCTTGATGTAGTCCGGGAACGCCTGTTCCTTCTCGAGATCGTTCTCGAGCACGGATACCCTGCCTCTCGTCTCGACTTCACGGAAGCCTGCGAATTTGTAGGTGATGTACATCATTCGGTTGCGGTCATTCGACACGAAATCGGCGCGGAGCTTTGCTCCCGCGTCCCTCGCCAGATTCATGATCCGTGAGAGCAATACGCCGCCCACTCCGCGCGCGATGACCCGGCACGACATCAAAAGCAGCTTGATCGTCCAGACTTCCGGCCCCAGTTCGACAACCGCAAGCCCGATCTTGCCATATGTGCCGAACACGTCATCCAGTCCGGCGATGAGCAGAAGATGGTCCGGCGAATCGCGCAACGCGTCGAGTTCTTCGTATGAATACGAGTAGCCGGTCGTATTCAACTGGTGGGTCCGGACGGTCAATTCCTCGGCGCGCTTGAGGTCAGACTCGCCCACATTTGAGATGCTGAAGACCATTTTCAGGCCGGCCAGGAATTCCTGGTTCGTGCCGGTGAACTCTTTCTCCGCCTCCTGCCGGCGCTCGTCGCTGCGATACATGTGCCGCCGTGTCCTCGATTCGTCGGTGATGAACCGCGGATGCATCCGCGGGATGTCGGGAATCGTGGTCAACTCTGTGGCGTCGATGCACAGCACGTTCGGGTGTGCGAACGAGACCTCGGCGCGCTCGAACGGCTGGTCGTCGATGAACGCGAACGTATCGAGGCCAAGCTTCAGATTCTCGGAGATGGCCTTGATGGACTCGGACTTGGGATTCCAGTTTACCTGCGGATGGAGAAAATAATCCGCGAGTCCGAACTCCCTCAGCTTCTTCAAAGCGTCCTCAGGATCGTTGCGGCTCGCGATCGAATGCAGGATGCCGCGCTCGTCGAGCGCACGGAGCAAATTGAGCACCTCGGGCCGCAGCAGGACGTCCGGATCCTCGAGCAAGATTCCGTCCCACAGTGTATTGTCGAGATCCCAGACGAGGCATTTCACTGCCTGTTCTGACACTTCATCGACGTGCGCCACGGCGGAACCGGAACTCATGATGCGCCTCCATAGACGTCACAGAACTGCTTGGCAATGTTGATCTCGAGGATTTGCGAGCTGCCTTCGATGATTTCCATGATCTTGGAGTCACGATAGTAGCGTTGCACGGGGTAATCGCCGCCGCACCCGTTGGCACCGTGAATCTGCACTGCGTCGCTGGAGGATTGCACGGCAACCCGAGACGCGAAGTACTTGGCCATCAGCGTCTCGAGCAGGGTCCGCGGATCACCGGTGTCCTTGAGATAGCCGGCGCGATAGCAAAGGCTTCGTGCCGCGCTCACGTTCACGGCCATTTCGGTGATCATCTTCCGGATGAGCTGGTGGTCCATGAGCAAGTTGCCATATTGCTCGCGTGAAGCAGCATATTTGATCGAGGCATCGAGGCAGGCCTGGGCGATGCCAACGCTGCCGCAGGCAACGCTGTAGCGGCCGATGTCCAGCGCCGCCGAGCCGACTGCGCTCAATCCGAACCCAGGGCCGCCGATGCAGTTTTCTTTGGGGATCGCGCAGGATTCCATCCGGAGAGTGGCCAGCATGGCTGCTCGCGTACCCAGTAGCCCGGTGGTCGGGGTGGTAGAAAAACCGGGGCTCCGCGTCTCGACCAGGAACGCGGTCATCTTGCCTTCCAGCCGTGCAAAGACGAGCACGACATCCGCGATCTGGCCGAACGAAGTCCACACCTTGGTTCCATTCAAGGTGTACGATCCCTCGGATCGCGTGGCGCTGGTCTCAACTCCAGCGGCATCGCTGCCGGCACCGGGCTCGGTCAGCCCGAACGCCCCGATCACCTCGCCCGTCGCCAGCCGCGGCAGCCAACGCTTCTTCTGCTCCTCGCTCCCCCAGGCGCAGGATGGCGTGCTCGACCATCCCGTGGACTGTAAGCAGACTGCGCACCGACGAGCAGCCACGCCCGACTTCCTCGTTCAGGATGCCGAAGGTCACCATATCCATGCCGCGCCCGTCGCGTTCTGCCGGCACGAAAGCACCGAGATACCCCTCCCGTCCCATGCGGGTTATCAGCTCCGGCGGTATCCGCCCCTCGCTGTCCCATCGATCCGCGTGGGGTGTGATCTCCGCCTGCACGAATTCACGATAGCGTGCCTGTGCATCTTTCTGAGCAGCGCTCAACTCCGGTCTCATCACGAACTCGCGAGCCATTCCGCCCTTCTTTCGAGCGGCAGCAATCGCGCCTCAAAGTTTGGGTCTCATTGGCTAGCGCAGTGCGCAGAATGGGGCCGGAGCCCCGAGCGTCGCGCTCGAGTATAGGTCTTGAAACCGCGTCCGAAAGCCTCCGGCGCGCGGGCAGCGCCGGGCGTGAGCACCCGCCGCACAATGCCTTCGATCGTCAGGCGACGGCCTGCACAGCCGCGAGTTTCCTCGTCACGAGGCCCGTGACCGCATTGACGGTGCGGAAGTTATCGATGTCGAGATCGTCGTCATGCACCTTCACTTCCAATTCCTTCTCGACAAACATCACCAGTTGCATCGCGAAAAGCGAATTAGCCAGGCCGAGGGAAAAGATATCGTCGTCATCTTTGAGGTCAAAGTTCCGGAAACTGCCTGAAATGAAAGACTTGGTTTTCCGTTTGATGTCGTCAAGGCTCATGCGTTGATGCTCCATGTTGAAGAATTCGATCGCCCCGGCCTCGCCGCGGCGATTGGAATGACTCACCCTTGACCGGTGAAACGTAGAGATTCGCCACTGTTGACAGCTTCCAGCCCGCAATCCGCCACGATCGGTTGCTCCTCGGCCGAGACGTCCCAAAGCGCCACGCGTTGTCGTTTCCTTCCCGTCGTGACAGAGTTCCAGTCGATATCCACTCCGGCTACCCACAGCCTGCCGAGCGTGCCCGCGACGTGTTCCCGCTCGCTCGCCCGGTCCCACGCCGATGGCAGGCTTGAAAACGTGCGCGCCGCCTGGTCTCTGCTGCACAATGGGTGCTGGCGGACCATCGCACCCAGGCCGGCCCCAGGACCGATCTCCAGCAGCACCCTGTCCTGCGCCTGCAGCAATTCGGCAATCGCCGCCTCGAAACGCAGGGTTCCGCACATGTGCGCGCCCCAGTAGCCGGAGTCCTCGGCATCCGCCGCGGTGAGCCAGGTTCCGGTGACATTCGAAAGCATCGGGATCTGTGGCGGGGCGTGCCATATTCCCTCGGCCAGGCGCAGCAGGTTCCCCCTCACCGCGTCGAGCAACGGCGTGTGGGTCCCGTGCATCGAGACCACCCGGCGCGTCGCGAACCCGGCTGACTGCAGCTCGCCCTCCAGTCGCTCGATCGATTCCGAACGTCCGCCAACGACCGTTGCCTGCGGACTGTTAACCGCCGCAAGCCAGACCCCGTCCCCCAGTCGAGGCGAGACGTCCGCCTCACCGGCCGCCACCGCCAGCATGACGCCCGGTTCCGCGAGCTGATCGATCCACTGTGCCCGTCTGGCCAGCATCGTGAGGCTGTCATTCATCGCCACGACTCCGGCCAGCGCCGCGGTAACGTACTCGCCCACGCTGTAGCCGAGCACCGCAGATGGCCTGACACCCCAGTTCATCCACATTCTGGCCAGTGCCCAGTCAAGGATGAACGCCGCGGGCTGCGCGACCTGCGTCTCCTTGAGCACGCCGCTGTTTCCACCCCGGAGCCAGCCCCCCGTCGACTGCCGGGCTGCAAACACCACCTCGCGCAGGTCCCGGCCCAGAATTGGCTTCACGAGGTCTGCACAGTCGTTGGCCGCGTCGCGGAAGGCCGGCTCCGCATCGTAAAGATCGCGTCCGACCCCCGCCCCCTGCTCTCCTACGCCGGCGAGGATGAACGCCACGTCCCTGCGGACGACCCGCTCGGAGCTCGTCCAGACCCCCGGGCCAATCCCCTTACGCAGCCGCTCGACCAGCTCGGCACGGTTCGCACCTACAACCGCCTGGCGCCACCCTGATTGGTTTGTTCCTGCGGCCGCAATCTCGGTCACATCGGATGGCTCCGTCTCGGCATCGCGATCAAGATAGCCGGCCAGCCGGGCCGAGGCGGATTCAAGCTGATCGCGGCTGCTCGCCGACAAGAGCAAGAACTTGTAGGTTGTGGCGGGCACCTTGCTCACGAGTTCAGAAGGTTTCCCGTTGGGTTGAGCGGATACCGAATCGACGACTCCGTGGCGAGGAACACTCCCTGACGCGGCGTTATCAACCGCCGCTCCGGCCTTTTTCGATCCGACCATCAGACGCTCTGCGGCGGAATCGACGTACTTCTCGATGATCTCCGCGACCATTCGAGAGTTTGGCTCCTGGAGCATGCTCGAATGGCCGCCGGGAACGTCGAAGGCCTTCACTCCGTGTGTCGTGCGCGGCTCCCACCCCATGAGCGGATCAGCGCAGCGATGTGAGTGCGGTGCATCGTCGCCAACGCCGCTCGATGCCCTCAGCAGCAACAGCTCGCCGCGGATCGGAGTCAAAGGCCGGTAGAAGCGTTTGGCCTCGTTGTATAACGTTCTGACGGGTATGTTACGAACGAAAGCAGGAACGGGGACACCGAGCTTCAAGCAAAGCCGGAACGAGCTCACCGTGGCCTGATTGCGGATCGCCCCAACCCGGCTCGAGATCGCGTAGCGGCTAAAGCTGACGGCTTTCCCCATGATCACCCGTGCCGCCTGCGCAACGCGGCGCAGTTTCCCGACATCATGCCCCTCGCGAAGTGCGGCCGACAGTCGTTCGAGCCTTTTCTTGGCAAATCGAATCGGCTGTTCCTTCGCGGCGACGTCCGCGGCGTCCATGAGCGCGACCATCGCCACCGTTTCACCGGCTCGCTCGAGTTGCCTGGCTATCTCGAAGGCGATGATGCCCCCGGCGCACAGTCCGCCGAGTAGATATGGACCACGCGTCTGAATCTTCCGCATGCTCGTGATGTGGTAGGCCGCCATCTCCTCGATGCGCGTATGCAGCATCGGATGGCTCGGCTGACTGTAGGGCTGGAGACCATAGACGGATTGCGTCGGATTCAGGTTGAACGCGAGGCTGCGATACAGGATCGTTTCGCCATCGGCGTCGTGAACCAGGAACAGTGGCCATTCACCGCTCCCGGCCCGCACCAGCACGACGGGCTCATGCGACCCGCCGGTTTCGAGCAGCCGAGCAAACTCACGGACAGTCGGAGCTTGGATAATCGATGTCAGCGGCAGCCTTACCCCGAATTCAGCCTCGATCCGAGCGATCAGACTCACAGCCATCAGCGAGTTTCCGCCCAGAGCGAAGTAGTTGTCGTGGTGAACGACGTGGTCGAGCCGGAGCACGTTCGCCCAAAGTCGAGCCAGCTTGGCTTCGGTCTCATTGCCTGAAGCTACCTCGCTTGGAGTGATCCCAGAAACGGTCGAACGCATCGTGTTTTCGCCTCGAAGCGCTCGTCGCGCACTCGTCGGTCTGCTTGTACGCGGATCTGATTGCCCCGTCGCTCACGATCTTATTGTCTACTAAATCGATTGACAAGATCTATATCTCGTTCCGGACGTCTTTGTCGATTCTCTTAAACATTGTGAGAGAAACAATCGCGGGCCTGTCTCAAGCGCCGGGAACTCTCCTGAAGACCGTTCGGGTGCGAACGCGTCGGGTCTTTCCGCAGGGTGGGTGCAACCCACCATCCGATAAAGCATTACGGCCGGTGGGTTGCACCTAATCTAGGTGCTGCACACGATCTAACTTCGAGGGTCCAATCTCACTCTCGCTCCCGTTGAGCCGAGCCGCAACTCGGCTCAAAGCAGCGCACAGCAGCATCGCGGCGCAGCCGCCTATTCGACGACCTGTATCGGGATTTTGGGATTTTGAGAAAAACCGAGAAATGTCAGTCGGCGAAGGAGGTTGGCCGATCGGCGAAATCGCGCGGCGAATGCCGCACAGAAAGAAACGTTCGGCAAATCTTACACAGCCACCCCAACATCGCGCAAAGTTTGTGCAACGGACGCGCGCAAAATCTGGGCGACGCTCACCTGTCGTACCTTTGACAGCTCAATCAACGCGGCTGCCCAATGTGCAGGCATCAGCAACCCAACTTCCACCACCGCGGGAACCTCCGCATTGCCCGGTCGTTCAGCACGACTGTCGACACAAGAGGCGGAAACCGATCCAGAATCAACCTTTAGCATGAGAAAGCCATCCCAACCGAAACATTTGAAAAGTCAACGCCCATAGCCCGATGCTCTGAGAGCATGTTTCGCGCCAATTGACTCAAGATCGGAGAAAGAGCGCGATGATCAGGATGGCAATCAGCCCCGTTGCCGCCGCGATGATCGCAAAATGAACCAGCCAGCGCGTGTCGCCGTTGCCCGACTGTGGAAATGGACGGTGCATGGACTCGGACGGTTCCCGATGACGCACCAATGCACGCATGGGGGCTTCAGGTGCTTGATGGCGGGGAGCAACCGACGGCTCCGCGCCGCCGAGGTCCCGGATCGAGACCTGGTCTCTGCTCACGGTCGATTCGTCGTCGAGGAGGCGAAGGTCATCTTCACCGAGCTCAGGCGGCGGCGGTCGAAAACTCCGGGCGGCGTCCGCTTCAGCCCCCAGGATCGCGCGGACCCGTGTCGGGTCGGTCCAGCGCGTCAGATCCGCGCAACTCGGCCGCATTTTGATACCGCTCGTCGGGATTCTTGCTCATCAACTTGCGCACGACCGCTGCAAATGCGGCGGGCACGCCGCGCGCCCGGCTCTCGAGAGGCGGCGGGTCCTCCATCCGCTGCTTGTAAATCTTGTTGATGATGTCGCCCCCCTCAAACGGCGGGCTCCCCGCAAGAGCGAAGTAGAGCGTGCATCCCAGGCTGTACAGGTCGCTCCTGGCGTCGGCCTTGGCCGCGTCGCGAAGCTGCTCCGGGCTCGCGTAGTCGAGCGTGCCCAGCACCGTGTTGGCACGCGTGAGCCCCTTCTCGTCGTCCAGTGCGCGCGCAAGACCCAGGTCGAGCAGCTTCGCTTCGCCCAGCGGAGTGATCATGATGTTCGACGGCTTGATATCGCGATGCACCAAGCCCGCGCCATGCGCCGCTTCGAGGCCGTCGACAACCTTCAGGAAGATTTTGGCGGCATCGGGTACGCGGAGCGGACCGAGCCCTTCATTCTTGACGAGGTCGAAGAGGCTTTTCCCCGGGATGTACTCCATCACCATGAAATGCACATCGCCATCGCTCCCGACCGCAAGCGTGCGGGCCAGATTCGGGTGCACACAGCGCTGCGATAGCTCCATCTCGCGGCGAAAGCGCCGCAGTGCGTTCTCTTCCGCCACCGCTTTTCGCGGCGGCAGCACCTTGATCGCCACCTGGTCCCGGCGATCGTCGATCGCCAGGTACACCTTCCCCATCCCCCCTTCTCCGATCGGTCTCATCAGCCGGTATCCGCCCAGAAAAAACCCGCGGGTGGCACCACCGAGGAGCTTCTTCGCTTGGTAGCTCGTCAACCAGCCGTGCTCCAGCAGCCGCCGCGCCAGGCGCACGGACGCCTCACCCGCCGGCTCGGGTTCAATCTGGCTGCGCACTTGCGCCAGCACCTCCGGCGCAACCAGTCCCGACGCGGCGACGTGCGCGATGAAGTCGTCCAGCGGGAGCATCGTCCACCCACATCCTTTCACGCCGCCGCAAGAGGCGGCGAAAGGCTTAGCTGCTTCGGCCGCCCCGAGCAGGCCGGGGCCGGCCCGGCTCTCTAGACCCCACCGCCAGCTTCCCCCCCGCTGGAGACGCCGGTGACAGAGTCCTCGTGCGCAACCGCATGAATAATCAGGCAGGTCACATTGTCCTTCGAATCATTCGCGAGCGCCAAGTCCTTGAGCATCACCGCCGCCCGCTGAGGGTCATCGACCGAGCCCAGGATATGGCTCAGATCCTTGTCGGGTACGACCCCGGTCAACCCGTCACTCGCCAGCAGCAGCCGATCGCCGGGCCTCACGTCCATCGCTCGCACCTCCTCCGGCCCCCCCCGCGCGTCTTTGCTGCCCAGGTACAGATACAACACGTTCTTGAACTTGTGGTTGGCGAGCTCCTCGGCCGTGATCGTGCCCGCGTCCAGTAGCGCATCCGCAAGCGAATGATCCTTCGTGAGCTGTTCGAGCTTCCCTTCGCGAAGCCGGTACGCCCGCGAGTCGCCAATTCCGGCCACAAACACCCGATCAGACCGGAACTGGGCCAGCACCACCGTTGTTCCCATGTTGGAGAATTCAGTGACCGCCCCCGAACTCCCCAGAATCTCTTGATTCACTTCGGCAACCGCGTCCCGGATCGCCTCCTTGATCCGTGCCGGGTCCGCCTCCTCCGGCGTCAGCCGCCGCTGAATCGCTCGCGGAATCAAATCAATTGCCATCAAGCTCGCTTGTTCCCCGGCTTGCTGCCCCCCCATCCCGTCGGCCACGATGAACAGATTTGACGATTCCATGGTCAGTGCCGGCATTTCGGAATGGCTCTCGGTGCCGCTGTCGTGCCGGACGGACCGCCTCCCGGGCACGTAAAAGTTGTCTTCGTTGTGGTCGCGGTAGTTTCCCCGCACCGAGACCACGCCAACCCTGAGCTTGAGCTGCCCCGGCAAGAGCGTGAACGACGAAAGCGTGGCGAACTCGTCCGTCGCCGAATCCTGGTCGGAGTTGCCGATGCCCAGCAGTCGCTTGATCCAGCCCATCAGTGATCCAGCATGCGTTGGCTTGTGTTCTTTGGGTGCAGACGGCAAGCCGAAGATCTTCTTCAACCAGCTTAGCAGTCCCCCCGCCGCCCCCAACTCTGACTCACCTTTCAATTGAACGCAAGGATCGGACCGGCCGTGACTCATTTTGGCAAACTCTCCGGCTGCCGGGCGTGGGCCGGCGCGGCCCATCCCAGTAAATCATCGACGCCGACCGAGCGATAGGTCATGAAGACTTCTCCCGCCTCGAACCCGGCGGTCAGGCCTTGATAACGGTTCATGGCTTCAACGCCACGGAAGATCCCTGCCTTGCTTGCCGGAAACTGCGTCTTGTAAGTTCGGATCGCCTCAAGCTTGATCTCGAGTGTCGAACCGATATCGGCAACAATGTACCCGGACGCTTCCGGCAAGTCCAACCCATGCAGCCCAATCGGGAAACTCAACTGGTTCGTGACCACGTGCGTCGGTAACCCGTTGAAGTACTCATCCCACTTGGTCAGCCGGCTGTAGAACACGGCCGCGTCCGTGATCAACATCGCCTGGTAATGGTCCGGTGAGGCCAGCACTGTCTTGCCTCCAAATCCGATCACAACCTTCGGTTTCAGCCGCCGGAACACCTTTGCAAGCTCGACGCGTGCCTCGAATGAATCAAAGAGACGCCGATTCGGCATATTCAGATTGATCCGCGTGACCGCACCCAGGATCTCGGCCGCCCGCATCGCCTCCGCCAGCCGGACCTCCGGCCCGGGCGAGTGCGGCGTCGGCTCGCCGTCGGTAAGATCGACGATACCTACAGCGTAACCTTTGCGCGCCAGCCGGGCCAGCGTCCCCCCGCACGCGATCTCGACATCGTCCGGGTGCGCCCCACGGCGATCAAGTCCAGCTCGGGCTCCGGCGATGCGGCCATGCGGGTCAGTCCTCCAGTTCCGTATCTTTGTAGATCAGGCAGCGATCCTCACTCCCACCAGCTACCATTCTTCACATTCGTGCGCTCAAGGGAAGAGACTTGTCGATGCTCCTGATGAATCAACTCACCAGGACCGGCATATTCCCATCCCCGCGTTCGTCCCCGCCCTACTCTCGTTGCCTCAATCATCCGATTCCAGCCTCTTCGTGATCACCAGCAAGAATGTCGGCGCAATCGACTCAAACCGCAGGCGGTCCATCTGCTCGATTCCGCGCGAGATCGTCATGTTCCACACCCGCACTTCCCCGCCCAGCGACTTCAGTTTGTGGTACGCAGCCGAGAGCCCCTCGATCGTGGCGACGTTAATCGCCATGCTGCCCCCGTGGCACAGCCGCGTGTACGCCGCCCCCAGCACCAGGTCGAGCTGCCGCCCAGTCCCCCCCACGAAGACCGCATCAGGCTCCGGCAGACCATCGAGAATCTCAGGCGCCCTCCCCAGCACAGCCTTCACATTCGGCACACCAAACTCCTCGGCATTCGCCTGGATCAGCGCAATATCCGCCGGCTCCGGCTCGACCGCGTAGACCATCCCCTGGTACGCGAGCTGTGCCGCCTCGATCGCCACCGAGCCGGACCCCGCGCCGATGTCCCACACCACGCTCGTCGCCCGGATGTCGAGCTGGGCCAGCGCGATCGCCCTCACCTCGGCGTGCGTGATCAACCCGCGTTTGGGAAGAGCTTGCGCAAAAGCCTCATCCGGGTTGCCGAAGAGCCGCCGCCGTGAGAGCCGGCTTCCTCGGTCAGGCCGGTTCGGCAGACGAATCAGAATGAGGACGTTGAGCGCGTTGAATTCCATGTCCAGAAGGTCGCTCAGCTCGGCCTGTGTGACCCGTTCATCCGGTGAGCCCAGGTTCTCGCACACGAAAGCCCTGAAGTAATCGATGCCGTGATCCAGTAGCGCGCGCGCCAGTCGCGGCGGCGGGCACTCCTCGCTCGAGAACAACCCGATCTTCTCCGCGGTCCGGATGCGGTCGATGATCGACTCGATCGGCCTCCCTGCCAGGTTGATCAGCGTCGCATCCTCCCAGCTTTCCTTCACCCGCGCGAACGCCAGTTGCATGCTGCTCACATGCGGCACAACCTCGAACAGGTCCTTCCCCAACCGGTCGCACAGATACCGCGCAACGCCGTAAAACAGCGGATCGCCGCTGCTGACCAGCACCGGCCGCCGCGCCTTGAGTGCCTCACGCACTTGTTTGAGCGCCTCGCCCATCTCCGGCTCGAGCGCCTGCTTCCGCGCCGGAGTCTCTTCGAGCAAGGCCAGTGCCTGCGGCGCGCCCAGAATCAAATCGGCCGACAGCACAACCTTCCGCGCCGGCTCCGTCAAACCGGCCAGCCCATCGTCGCCAATCCCCACAATCACCAGCTTCGACCGTGCGTCACTCAAGTTCTGTTTTCCTGAGTCGTGCGCTTGCGCGTTGATCGAAATCGAACCAAATAGCTTTGCACGATCAGGAGACTGAGGTGGGTGGCACTGGCTTCGCCAGTGCTCCGCCCTAGCAGGCACACTCCGTGTGCCGTCCGCCGAGTTTGCCGGTTGGGTGACACTGGCTTCGCCAGTGTGGTATGCCCGGTTGCCTCGCCGTCCCCGAGTCGCAAAAAGCCATTCAGTGCGCTTGGTCGCCGTCTGTCCGCTGGTTCATGCCGCAAGGTGCGATCGAACTGTCTCCAGCCGGCAACGATCGTGCATTGTAACGGTGCGCGTGCGCACAATCCAACGGTCTCGCGGTGTGCGGCCTTGTGATACCCGCATCTTGTCTAGCGGCCCTGATGCGGCAAACGCATGCACCGTGCCAGATCCATTTCTGGTAGAGTGGTTCGACGACGAAGATGACAACTCGTTCGAGCCAGAGGAGGAACAGGCGACGTGAGTGCGCCGCGCCCGCGAGCTCGGGCCATCGTCACCAAGGACGCACCCAAAACCCCCGCTCAGCTCATGGGCATGCTCGACAAGCGCTGCGCCGCGCTGGGCACCGACTACGTCGACCTCTTCTTCATTCACAGCTTCGGCGACAACCACAAACTGGACGACGCCATCGCAATGCTCAAGAGCAAAGAGCTGAAGGAAGCAACCGAAGCGGCGAAAAAGTCCGGCAAGGCGAGACTCGTCGGCATCTCCACGCATCACAAAGACCGCGCCGCCTTGATCGAAGCGGCCGCCGAGGGAGGTTTCGTGGACGTGATCATGCTCCAGTATCGCCCCTGGCTCGATAAGGATTCCCCGCTCAACAAGGCGATCGACGCGGCCCACAAGCGCGGCATCGGCCTGATCTCGATGAAACAGATCGCAGGCAATTACCTGGGCGACAAGCCGCAGGGAAATATCCTGCAGGAAGTCACCCGCCGCGTGCCCGTGCTCGCCGAGCGGAAGCTCACGCCGTATCAGGGTCTGCTCCACGCAATCTGGAGCGACGAGCGCCTGGCCGCCGTTTGCACCACGATGCGGAATATGGACCACGTTCGCGAAAACTCCGAGGCGGCCACTCGCTACGAGCCCCTCAAGGAAGCCGACATTCACCAGCTTCGCGACGCAACCCTCGCACACGGCTCAACCCTCTGCGCCGATTGCGACGGCCGCTGCTCGCGCGCCGCCGGCACGCAGGCCGAGCTGGGAAACCTCACGCGATTCCTGACCTACCACGAGCATCACCACCGAGCACGGCCGCGGCGAAAATCGCGGCCCACGCGGCGGTTGATCGCGTCCAGAGCGGTCATCAGACGGCGGCGGCGGTCAGTGCCTCGCGTGTCGAAGACATCGGCTTGCCTCAGAAGGCGTTCATTTATGTGCCGCCGCGCGTTCCCGGTTTTCCGGACCGCTTCGGGGACCTGTGAACGGAATCAGTGTTTCCGCCTCGCGCCGCAGGACGTGCGCTTCCAGCCAGTCGTGGTAGTGCAACCCTGACTCCTGTTCGGCCCGGGCTGGCATCCCGTCAGGGTACTGGTCGAGCCACGCCTGGGCTTTCTCCAGCCAGCGACGCGCCGCCTCGGCCTTCCCGAGGCGCTGACTGGTCAGGGCCAGCCACAGCCAGTTGAGCACCGCACGGCCCGACTTGTGCTCGGCCTCCAGGCTCTGCTCGAACAAGGGCACCACCTGCTGGAACCGGCCGGCCCGGTACGCCAGGGCCCCTTGTTCGGTCAGCGACCAGAACGCTCGGGTGGAGGCCTGGAGCTCCTTCTCGGCCAGCCGGCCGGCCAGCGACGCCTCGGCGACGGTGTCGGGAGCCAGGGTGCAGGCGCGGGCCACATGGTAGGACCGCGGGCCGCCCGCCTTGCCACACCGCTCAATCATGGAGGCGCAGGCCCTGACGTAGCCCGGGCGATCGCCCGACAGCAACAACAGGGCGGCGTACTCGAACCAGAAGTGGCCGTCGTTTGTCGCGCCGCCCTTGATGGCCTTTGTATAGCAGTCGGCGGCCCGGGCCCAGTCCCGGCGTGCAGCGAACGCCCGGCCCTGCTCCAGCGGGTCTGCGGCGAGCGACGCATCCACGTCCGCCCAAAGGCGCCGCCACTCCTCGCGCTCGGTGGCGGGCAATTTCGCCAATGGCACCAAGTCCCGTACGGCCGCCAGGTCGGTGTCGGTCCGCCAGGAGGTGAACGGGGCCCCCCCGACTTGCCGTCTCGCCGCAACCTGGCCCCCTGGGCCACGTCGGCCCGCAGCCAATCCAGCGCCTGCCGGCGCAGGCCGGCTCGCTCCGTCTCGCCGGGCCTCGCCTCGTCGGCGCCCGGGTCGTCGGCGGCTCGCACGGAGGCACAGGCGGCTCTGTAGCGGTTGCCGCTGCCCAGGTCATCGGCCAGCGAGGGTCGCGCAGCGAAGACCGCGGCGTACAGGCCGGCGGCGGCATGCGGCCGTCCGTATTCCCGGCAAGAGTGGGCCAGCCCCAGCAGTTCTTCCAGGGTGGGCCGCTCCTTGCCCTGGAGGAGCGCCGACAACCGCGGGTCGAGGGCGAGCATGCGTTCGCAAACATTTAGCTTCTCCTGCAAGGCCGGGCGGTGGGGATCCTTGGCCGAGAGCAAGTCGAAGGCGCGGCGGACGGCCGTGCGGACCTCGGTGAAGCGGCCGCTCCGGAGCAGCGCCTCAGCCAGGCACTCGTGCGCCGTGCCACCTCCAGGATCGAGATCGGTGGCGCGGCGAAACTCGGCCATCGCCTCGTCGAGCCGGCCCCTGGCCTGCCAGCACATGCCGAGCCGGAAGTGGGCCAATGCCGCCTTGGGGTCGAGTTCGATGGCGCGGCGGTACTCGGCCATCGCCTCGTCGAGCTGGCCCTTGTCCTGCCAGCACATCCCGAGGAGGTGGTGGGCCGCGCCCCCCTTGGGGTCGAGCTCGATGGCGCGGCGGAACTCGGCCATCGCCTCGTCGAGCTGGCGCCTGACCTGCAAGCAGAAGCCCAGCCGGTGGTGGTGCGCACCCACCTTCGGGGCGAGTTCGATAGCCTTGCGGGCGGCCCGGGTCGCCTCGTCCACCTGGCCGTGGTGCTCCAAGGCCATGCTGACGCCGAAGTGAACCTCGGCCGCCGTCGGCCGCAACGCCAGGGCGGCCCGGTAGAAGCCCACCGCCTCCGCGGGCTTCCGGTCCCGCAGCGCCTCGCCCAGCGCGTAGTTGAGCCAGAAGTCCTCCGGGTGCCTCCCCTGCGCCGCCCGCAGCAGCGGCTCGGCCTGCTCGTCCTTCTGTCCCAGCTTCTTCGCCAAGAGCGCTATCAGCGGGGTCGGCGGTCCGCTCTCGGGTGCCCCCTCGTCTAGCCGCTGCTGCGCCTCCGCGGCCAGGCGCCTCTGGCGATCGCGGTTTCCCCACAGCGCCGGCGCGCGGAAGCGGTCGCCCCACCGCGGATCCGGATCGACCCGCCCGGCCAGGCCAAGCAGCCGTGCCCTCGACCGTGTATCGCCGAGCTCGTCGGCGAGATAAGCCCAGTGGTCCAGGGCCATCACGAGTTGCGGACGCAGGTCGGAGGCGCCGATCCGGGCCGCCACGGCCTCCTCTTCCCCCCGAACGTCCAGCCCCGCGTTCTCGAAGGCCCGTGCGTAGGCGTCAGCCATGCCTCGGAAATCAAGGCGGTTGCCCTCGATCGCCGGAGTCAGCCGGATCCGCTCCAGCGCGGCCGCCAGCCGCAGGTCCTCGTCCGCCTGGACCAGCCGCCGCCGCAGGTCGTCCGAGCCGGCCTCGTCCAGGCGGCTCCGGGCCTGCGTGAGAACGGCCTGCGCCTCCGGCCAGGCCCTGCTGCCGCAGGTCCGGGACCTCGGCCAATGCCGTGTCGACCGCCGCCCGCGCCCGCCCCTGCCGCGCGGCCCGCTCTCGCTCCAACCACAGCCCGCCGCCAACAGTGAGGATGAAAAGGGCCAGAAGCGCCGCCAGCAACCCCGCCGTCGTCGGCTTGCGCCGGCCCCAGCGCCACAACCGCCCTCCCCAACCTGGAGGCCGGGCCTGGATCGGCCGCCCCTCCCTGAAGCGAGTCAGGTCGTCGGCCAGCGATAGGGCGCTGGCGTAGCGACGCTGCGGCTCCTTGGACAGGCACTTCAAACAAATCGTCTCGAGGTCGCGCGGCACTTTCGGGTTCAATCGCGCGGGGCGCTACCGGCTCGTGATTGAGGATCTGCCGCTCCGTTTCGGACGCCGTCTCGCCTCGGAACGGCGGCCTTCCGGTGAGCAGTTCTTAAAGGAGGGCGCCGAGCGCGTAGATGTCCGCGGCCGGCCCGATCGTACCCGCCTTCCCGATCACCTGCTCCGGGGCCATGTAGCTGGGAGTCCCGATCCGAGTACCGCTCAGGGTCAGGGCCGACCCTTCGTCAAAGCGCCGCGCCAGCCCGAAATCAGCGACCTTGGGCGTGCCGTCGGCGGTGAGCAGGATGTTGGCCGGCTTCAGATCGCGGTGCACGATCCCACCCTTGTGCGCCATCCGCACAGCCTCGACCAGCGTGGCCACGATCGCGGCCGCCTCACGGGCCGGCTGCGGCGTGCCGGCCAGGGCCTGGGACAGGCTGCCCCCTTCGAGCAGCTCCATGGTGAAGTAATGCGGCCCGATCCTCATCAGCCCTGCCTCCCACTCCTACCTCTGCCGCTCGAGGCGATCTCGCATCTCGCGAAGGATCGTGGTCAGTTCGGCTGCTTGTTTCGCACGTGCATCGATCGATTGCCTCATCCGTCCCATCTGCACCTGCTGGATCACCACCACGGTCAGTAATGCAACGAAAGCAACGACGACGAGAATTGTCCTGAGCCGAAAGCGAATCCTTGACCGTCGATTACCTTCCATTACCGTTGCCGCTCGAAGAGTGGGTTGAGCCGTGAGTAGACTGCCACAAAACCGACCGCTGCATGGAAATACTCGTTACTTCTTGCCTGGCAATTTGGATTCCACGTCTTTCACCAGCGTCTCGACTGTCTTGTCGATTACTTCGTCGCGGGCATTCTTGCTGCGAATGATCCCGTTCGCGTCGATCACAAAAATCGTCGGATAGGCTCGAACGTGGAACTTCTGGACGATCGGCCCGCCGGTTTCCTCGCCGTCGTGCCACTGGGGCCAGTTCATTTTCTCGGATTCCATCGTCTTCTTGGCGACGTCCGCTTTCTCATTGCAATCCACTCCCAGCAGGGTGAACGGCCTGCCCTTGTATTTCTCAGCGAGGTCCCGCTCGTGGGGTACTTCCCTCATGCACGGGCCGCACCACGAGCCCCAGAAGACCAGTACGACCACCTTGCCGCGAAAATCGGAAAGCCTCATCGACCTGCCGTCGATGTCTTTGCCGTCGATCTCGGGCGCGGGCTTGCCTTCGATCAGGTTGTGCATCTCGTCGAGGTGTCCCTCGGCGACCTGGGCCAGCGTCTGCTTCTTGTTCACGCGGCTCTTGAGCTGCTTTAGTTCGTCGTCGGTCAGCGGCTTGTTGTTCCACTTCGGAACCGGCTCTTTCAGCAGTTCTTCCAGTTTGCGTTGATGAGTGGTGATGTAAGGTATGTCGCCGTAATCGGAAATCACCTCGTCGTAGAGTCTCGCGACCTCACGCTCGAGCGCTTCGGGATCGATCAGGCGCAGACCCGCGCGATAGCCTTCCTCCTCGTTCGACGCCGGCACCGTCTTCTTGATCGGCTTTCCGTCCTCATAGGTATCATAGGTGTAGGTCTTGCGCGTCTTCAGCCTGTGCGCTGACTTCACAATCAGCATCTTCCGTTCGAGGTACTGAGCGAGCGCGATCCGCGCCAGCCCTTTTGCTTCGCGGCCTTCGGAGCTCGCGTACATCCCCTCCATCAAGGCGTCGCGATTTCGGGAAAACACGTTGTTGAGCATCAGCCCCACCCGGACGGCCTCCGGGTCGTTCGCGTGGTGCTCCACCAAGAGTCTCACAGCGCGGGCGACCTGGTCGCCGTAAGTGCCTGCGTCGGATCGATACAACTTGTTCAAAACCCAGACCAGGGCATCGCGCGCGGCCGGATCTTTGGGATTGGTTTCCGCCAGATCTACCATTCTACGTGAATAGGTACTGTCATCGGGCGTCATCTTGTTATAGATGCTCACTATCTCGGCCTGGGTCTTCACCTTCTCGACCGCTTCGGAGAGCTTCTTCTGCTCGCCCTCGAACTCGGCGACGATCTGCTTGTATTGATCGGCAATCGACACCTTCTCGGCCTTGGGTTTCAATTCGTCCTTCGCGGTCGCCGGCGTCTGCACTTCTCCGCGACCGAATTCCGCCGCGCCGGTCCCCAGGCATCCAAGGCCAACCAGAACGGCCGCGGTCACGAGTGCTTTCGACATCAAGCTGCTCCTCATTCCAAATGACGCCAATGCGGCGACGGCCGCCGGGACCATCCCGGCCGCACTCTCCGCAACAATTCTCGCAGTGCCCTCGGCCAGCGCTTCAGGCACCACCGGTCGACATTCGTTCGACTCTAGCCAGTTCATGATCGAGAGCGCCATGCTGTCGCTCGAGCCGATCCCACAGCTCGCGAATGATCGTCGTCAGTTGATCCATTTGTTTCGCATGTGCGTCGATCGATTGCCGCATCAACCCCCGACGCCGTCCCATCGCACAGATTATAGCGAGTGCATCGGCTGTTGACTCGCAGTGGGAGATGCGCCGACCCTTGGACCCCCAAATCGCTGTCACCGCTGTCATCTCCTTCTATGCCTTGTACTTGATAGTGACGGCTGAATAATCGGAACGATTTTTTCAAACGCAAACGATGTCCGCGTAATGTGTTACTCTGAGAATTGAGCTCCCACGGCTGGACCGTGCATTCACGCACTTTCACGGGGCTGGATGCCCCTGCCTCCTGGCATGACCGTTCGTTTTGTATATTCGACGCGCGTCCTTTGCCCACAAGGGTTAAGGGAACGAACCCGACCAGCCACGCAATCGCATTCCACCCCGGTGGGGGCTCGCGCGAGCGCAGACCGCGCAGCCCAGCTTCCGGCCGCGATCAGTCTCCGTCTCACCCAACACGCGCCCGCCGAGTACCCCCCACAACACGAATGCGCACCCCAGGAAAGTGCCGTCATGCCGTCAGCGCCTTACTGGGATTGGACTTACGTCTGACGGCACCGTTTCGCCCCGAACGCCAATCTGACGCATCTCTTGTCGCTCATACAACTTACGCCTGACGGCGTTTCTGCCGGCGCCCCCCATTTCCCCCCGCCCGCAGGCGTTTCATCAAACCCGGACGGTCCGCACACGCATTGTCGCCCTTCGCTCCGTCATCCGGCCATGCGTGAGAGGTGCCGCCGAAGGCGGCGGCGGCGGGCTTGTGCGCCGGAAAGACCGCGTACCCGAGGCTGCGTTGGCACCGTGGATCCCCGTTCGAGTGCCATGAAAAAACCGCCCAAAAACATAGTGAACAATACCCGCAATCGAAAATGGCAATTTCGTGTGGCTCGTGCCAAGGGATTCTTGTCATCGTGGAAGAGCACCTCGCTCTATCCCTATCTAATTATATTCATTTAACTTACAGAGCGGCCACTCCGCTCGAAGCAATCGCCGTGCCCGCTCGAAAAATGGCAATAAGTGGCAATATTACGAGCCCCTTCGAGCAACCGTACACTAGTGTAAACCGGCCACACTTTCGTCCCGATCTTGATGACATGTCTCGCTCCGACTCCGAGAACGCAACGGCCGTAATCATCCATCGCACTCCGCCAAAAACCCCGGGCGCAACCCAGCTCCCCGCCGGCTGCAAAAACGCCACCGCGCAGCGCACTCCCTCATCTACAATATGCGAGGACTTTCCAGACTGTTGGCGCCAGCGACCGGGATATTTCCAGAGAGTGTCCGGGTTCCAGCGATCAGATCAATTAGCGAAGAAAATTCATTCTGTATGCGCGCTGGCGCAGTGCTTGATCCATCGAGCAGGGTCAACTGTCGCTGGTAAGCTCTGAGCATCGGCTGTCCTGTGCTGGCCCGAACGCTTCATATCATGGCACCACCGTGCCGACCACCTCCGAGGTGAACGTGCGCCACCAGTAGGGATGTTGCACAACGACGTCGGACGGGTAGGCCGAAAAGCGACCGGTTTCATAGGCATTGAGAGTCCAAGCGACACCATCGAGGTCTTTCCGGCGCTCGTACTCTGGGATTGCACCCTTATCATCTTGTGTGCGGGCGCTGATCTGCTCGATGTTAAACTCGACCGGTGTTGCGAGTTTGTGGCCGTTCACCTCGGTTACCGTGAATCTCAGCGAGTAGTCCTTCGCGAGGCCGTTCGGATACTTCCACGAGCCGCGAAGCTTCATCATCTTGCCAAGCGGCTGGCCCAGGCGACCAACAAGAGTCACCTTCGTTCCGATGTCGTCGACGTTGATCGCCAACTTCGCATCGTTCCCGCGCGACTGAAGCGATGACGTTGCGATCGACACGAAAATCCCGAACACCGCCGCGAACGCCACGAGGTACCAAAGCCTTCGCTTCATCGTGTCACCACCTATCGCCGAGCACCTGAGTCAACGGCGGGAAATCGTGTCTGCAACACCGTACGCTTTCCCTACTCTGGGCGTCGATCTTTGAAAAAAAGTCTATTGCGGCAGCGCCAACCGACGACTAGATAATAGGGCAACAACTCGTCCGGCACCACAACAGAATGCGACGCGGCACGGAGAAGCCGAATCGCTGCGGGGCTTTCGACCCGGTTACCCAGCGAAGACCGAACTGGAGCGAAAAATCCATGCCACGACGGCGAGCGTTTCGTCCCGCGCTCTCGAATGTTCTGGAAGGCCGAATCGCCTTGAGCAGCGCAGCAGCCGTACGCCACCAGTCCTCCGTCGTCGCGGCGGAAACCCAAGCCGCGATCACCGCAACGACCTCGCCATCATACGAGGAGCTGACGACGACCTATGCCAACGGGGATGCCGGCAACATCGCAGGAATCGGCGAGATCCACGGCACGACCGAGACCGCATATCGCCTGACGGTGCCGACCGGTAGCAACACGACCACGAGCACAGCCTCGGTCGATCTCCCCGGCACCGCCGGTCACGAAACGGTCGTGAACGTTGCAACCACCCAGGGCAACACGACGACCGAGAACATCACGACTACGCTGCCCGACGATTCGACCACGACCGAGACCAGGATCCTGAACTCCTACGGCCGCAAGACCACCATCGACGCATGGCTCGATTTACCTGGCTTGGGCATCCAGACCACCGTGGGCACCACGGTTCAGACCGCACCGAAGGCGGTCACCACCGAGGTGATCCACACGGCCGCCGGTAAGGTCTATCACTACCATCGAGTCGTGACCCAGATCAGTCCGCTCGAATCGACCGTCAGCACCAAGACCACCGGGCCCAGCGGCGCGGTTACCAATCACCTGCGGTCGACCACGACGATTACACCGCTGCCGTTGCCGACGACGTGAGACTGTCATTGTTGACACGCACTCTGGCGCTGTTGAAGTCGATCCCGGTGCACGACGTCGCCTGCTTGGGATGCGGTTTTATTGCCCCTTCCTGGGACGCCAATGGGCTTGCGGACTTGCGAGAGAAAGTTCGGAGCGGAGGATCCGTGTTTGTCGCCAAGCACTGAGTTTGCTGCTGTGTAAAATCATCAATATGACGGCGAGCAGTTCGCGCTGCGGTTTCACGAAATGGGCGGCAACAGCCGCGAGATACCTGTGCGGCTCGAACTGGGTCGGAATACACTGTGCTGCAACGCGGCGTCAATGCCCTCCTTGGATCCTGAGCGTGTTTCTTGAGGGAATAGCGGGCCTTGGCGTGCATCAGGTCGATCAACATGTAGTGGGGCTGTGGGACCGGGCGATCCTCTCGACGCTGGCCTGCGCCGCCTGCCGGGCCGGTGCCGTCGCCAAGCTGCGGCTCCAGGATTTTCAGCATGACAGCGAGCAATACACCCTGCCGTTCCACAAAAAAGGGCCGCAAGAGCCGGGGAATACCTGTGCGAGTGGAACTGCAGCGGGATATACTGGCCTGCTTCGAGGCTATGGGCATCGGGGCGGATGCCAAGGACCGGCCGCTGGTCCGCCTCACTCGAGGGATCAAGGTGTATGGACGATCTAGAATCCCGCGTTAGAAAGCTGGAGGAACAGTTCACGGAATTCTCTGCGGAACTCCGGCTGGCATTGAGTTATATCCGCCCCGATGCAGGGAGCTCCCTCACCAAATCTCGGATCGTACTGGAAAAGCTCGTACTCCGCATTTACAAGGCGGAGATGGGCCAAGAACCCAGGCGGCCATTGCTTGGAGATGTGCTGAACGACAATCAATTCACCCGGAAGCTGGAACGCCGCATCCTGTCGAGGATGAGCTCGATCAGGGACATGGGCAACCTCGGCCCTCACGGCGAAAACGTAGAACCAAGTGATGCGGCTAGGGTACTGGATGATTTGTGCGAGGTTCTCGACTGGTATCTGCGCCGGACTGGCCTTGAGCAATCCGTACCGACCACCGACACGTCTCCTGGTAAAAGGAGATCTGTGACGGATGACAGTATAATTGCCGCTGAAACGCCGGCGAACCGACCTGAGCCGAGGCATGAAGAATCCTTCAAATTGGACCCGCCCACGAGCGGTGCTTCGCGTGTTCGCCAGGCGGACAATCCGGACGCGGAGCGGACGGACGTGGGCACGGTAGACCGCTCCGGGCCTCCGATCGTGTTCATCGGCAAAACGCAGGGCTCGGCCAAGGAAGATCCGTCGCGCGTACGGCAAGCCGAAGCGTCGCGCTCTTACATGGCCGCCAAGGAACTGGTATACGACGCGGTGCTCAGGCGCTCAACCGACATCCACCTCGAGCCAACCAGCGAGCAGCTTTCTGTGAGGTACCGCATCGACGGTATCTTGCACGTTGCCGAGCCGTTCGACCGGCCGACCGGCGACGCGGTCGTCAACGTACTCAAAGTCCTTTCGGCATTGGATATCGCCGATAAGCGGAAGCCTCAGGACGGATCCTTCGGCGCGACCCTGGCAGGGCGCAACCTCGCCTTCCGCGTGGCGACAGCCGGGTCGAACGCAGGCGAGAAGCTGGTGATGCGAATCCTCGACAACAGTTCGGCCATGACCAAGTTGGAAGACTTGGGAATGCGCCCCAAGCTGATCGAGCAGGTACGCGGCCTGGTTACCCAGCCTCACGGCATGTTCCTCTGCTGCGGCCCAACCGGCGCCGGCAAGTCGACCACGATGTATGCTGCGCTTCGGGAGATTGATCGCTACCAGAAGAACATCATCACCATCGAAGACCCGATCGAACACCACCTTGAGAACATCACCCAGATGGAGGTGAACACGAAGGCGGGGCAGACCTTCGCCACCAGCCTGCGCTCGATTCTTCGGCAGGACCCGGACGTGATCATGATCGGTGAAATCCGCGATCAAGAGACGGCTTCGATCGCCTGCCAGGCTGCCAACACTGGGCACATGGTCTTCTCAACCGTTCACTCCAACGATGCGGTGACAGCCCTGTTCCGCTTGCTCGACCTGGGTGTCGAGCCGTTCATGGTCGCCTCGGCTCTTTCCGGGGTGCTCGGCCAGCGACTGGTGCGGTTGCTCTGTGAAGCGTGCAAGGAGCCGTACAAGCCCAAGCCCGAATTCTTGAAGAAGGCGAATCTACCCGCGGATAAGATCGACGTTCTCTATCGACGGCCGGAGAATCCCGAGCAGGTTTGCCAGCAATGCGGCGGCACGGGGTACTTCGGCCGCACCGGAATCTACGAGCTTCTGGTGCTGACCGAGGCCATGCGCGACATGATCCGCGAGAACCCATCGATCAGCAAGATCAAGGCCGAGGCCCGCAAAGGGGGCTTGATTTATCTGCAAGAGGACGGCCTGCGCCAGGTGATCCAGGGCCGCACCTCGATCGAAGAACTGTTACGAGTCGTCTAACTCTGCCTCCGGTTGGCCGAAGTCGAGAACCTCCTCAGCAGCAACATAGCTCCGGCGAGAGCCTTAACGCCCGTGTCTCTCGACTGTTCATGATGCCCTGGGTGATCAGCTCGAGGAGCTCCGCGTCGTCGTGCATCGCGCCAATCGACCCCATGCCAGATGCCTTGGCGGCGAGCTGCTCCCGTGGCTGCTGCCGGAGCAACGCCCGCACGGCGGCAGCGACGAGGTCATCCTCGCTCGCAAAATGCCCGCTGAGCACCGCCGCACGTACATCGCTCTCCAAGTCTTTAGGTAAATTAATGGGCATAGCACGACTCTCTTTCAGATTTCTTAGCCTAGCCTACTTCAATGGTTGTGCCAAGGGTTTGTCTACGTGCCGCTGTGGGTCAATGCTCGCACCGCTCGGCGGCTCACTTCCGCACCAGATGTTCGGTGGCGGCGTCCATGCCGGGGGCTGCCTAAACGATATGGCTAGCTTGCATGGCTAATCAAAACCGAGCCCTCCTTGAAATCCACAATGCTTCGCCGGACTTGCGAGACATTCATTCCAGGTTTGATTTTGTAGAGAGAGTGACCGAGAGAAGAAATCCCGACGCAGGTCATTGACTCACGCCTATGCGGCCCTTTATTCAACAGATCCGCAGCGTTATATCAAGCAACACGAAGAGGAATCGGCACGGAATGAAATCGGTGATCCGGACGCTGACCCACGAGAAACCCTGATACATAAAATGTATGAGTACCTACGTGAAATGCGATTGGTTTACGAAACGATTAGTCTGGACGAGAAGCAATCGAGCGCAAAGCGATCATGGAGGCCACAGCGTGGTACGAATTCCGCTTGTCGCATGGTGCATTCCTGCTAGACGGAAGCCAGCGTGCTAGAGCGCCGCAATCCGCCGCCCGATCAGGCTCACGATGTCCTTGAACCCGGAAAGACCGCCACGCAGACTGTGCGTCATTCGCGTTTCCCAGCGCACATTGTAAAGAAATGTGTAGCATAGGGATGCCAATCCGGTTTCAAGAGATCGAACGTCCGGTCCGCGGCATCGACGAGGCTTCCCCCCGATGAAGATCGTACGAGGTAGGAAACTCTACCGAACCTGGGCAGAGGCAATGGAGTCTCGCATTGTTCTCGATGCCGCTTTCCCGTTCGCCGTGGCGATCGGCGACACGATGCAGTCTGGAGGGGCAGGTGCAAGTATCTCGCCAATCAGCCAGGTCGGCGCCGACTCGGCTGGCGACGTCTACGTGGCGGGCAACTTCGCAAATCTCGCCCATTTCGGCATCGGTCCAGGTGAACCCACCAATCTGCCACAACTGACGTACGGCGCAGGACCAACTCTCGCGAGCTACTTTGTCGCGGCGACTTCACCCATCCCGATCGCGCCGACCGGTGCAGCGCTGACCCAGATCGAAGGGGGTTCCTCGAGAACGCCGAGCTTCCTCGTTTCCGGCGTCGCACCCGACACCCCGGTCACCCTCTTCAACAGCCCGGGGGATTCGTCCTCACTGCCTCCCGGAACCAGGGTCGACGTGGGTTCCCGCGTCGGACCGGGAGTGATCACAATCACGGATTCGCCAAGCGTCGCGGGCGATTTCGTCGCAAGTCCGTATTATCCGATCGACGGGGCTGGCGTCGTGAGTAACACGCTGCTGGTCATTGCCCCAGAATCCGATCCATCGATATTTTCGCCCCTGGGGCCGCCGCGTTTCAAGAATAGTGACGGCACACTGATTCCCGCCGGCGGTGTCACGACAGACCCCCAGCCTATCGTGTTCGCCAGCGCGGGGTTCGCAACCTCGGTCGATTTGCTGGACGGCTCGGGAAATGTGCTGGTCACTGCGCAGATACCCGGGGGGATGATGACCTACTCCTCCTTCCAGATCCAGCTTCCGAAGGGGCTCACAGGTCGAATCCAACTCTACCTGAGAGCCCGCGATTCGTACGGCTACACTTCGCCTGTTACCGCCACCTCGACCATAACGATTGCGACAAACTCCGGGGGTGGCGGCGGCGGCGGAGGTGGCGGAGGCACTGGCGCAACTGGGCCCGTCGTGAACGCAGTGACCATCGCTTCGCAGAGGCGAGGACCAAAGGTCATCCAGATCGTCTTTTCCGGTACGGTCGACCCCGCAGCGATCGAAGCGCTCTCGCACTACGCCCTCACTTCCGCCGGCCGCGACCGCCGGTTCGGCGATAAGGATGATAAAGCCCTGATACTTTCGAGAGCCACATACAATGCGGCAACCCATGTCCTCACCCTGCAGACCAAGCAGGCCCTCTCCACCGCCTATCCTTTGAAATTCACCATCTCGAGACTTGTTGCCACTGGGTTGTACACCGCCTTCCTCGGACCGAAGGCGAAGCGCGAGAATCCAGCCTTTCGCCCACAGTTCCTGGCTTCCTGCGTTCCTCATTACCACCTGTGCGTGTTCCCGATCTCCGGTTTCCGACTCGCAAAAATCGATTCCACTTGCCAAGCGGCTGGCCCAGACGACCGACAGGAGTCACCTTCGTTCCGATGTCGTCGACGGTGATCGCCGTGATACAATCGCGGTGAAGGAGAGCGCCATGCCGCTTCGCGATCATTTTCGCCCGCCTGTGAGCAAGAAAGCATCGTGGGAGGGTTTCGACGGCATGTGGCCGGCGACCATCATTCAGCAACTGCGGAAACAGCTCCCGCCCGGGTAGGTTGCCGAGCCGCGCGTCAATCTCGGCACGCTGATGGAAATCGATGTGGGCGCCCTGGAATCGCACGAGATACCCCGCACTGTGGCAACCAACGGCAATGGCGGCACGGCCACCGTCGCCTGGACTGCGACGGCCCCGGCGGTCTCAGTTGAGACCGACCCACCTGATGAATACGAATACGAAGTCCGCATCTTCGACCTTGAGCGAGAACGAACGCTGGTCGCTGCCATCGAATTTGTCAGCCCAGCCAACAAGGATCGGCCGGAGTCGCGTCAGGCCTTTGTTGCCAAGTGTGCCGCCTTACTCCGCAAGGGGGTCGCCGTCAGCCTCTGGGGTTCGCAGGAGCTTGAGGCAGAGCTGAAGAAGGAGGCTTCCGGCGAGGAGTGAGCAAGGACAAAGTCATGTCACATTCGAGGCGGTGCCATGAAACGCTTCCGGCTGCGGACGCTCATGTTGCTGATCGTGATCGCGGCCCTATGCGTCGCCCTGGTGGTGCAGCATAACCGGGCCTCACAACGCGAGCCGGCCCTCCAGGCCCGGCTAGCGCGTTCCTGGCCTCTGTATCTGCAGCAGCAGGCGCGAGCGGAAGCGATCGAGTTGAGCATTGAAGCGAGGAACCAGAGACGTCTTGAGACATTAGCAAAACGGAAACAGACGCAGGACCGCCAGGAGACGCAGTGACGGAACCGCTGGAGGGAACCTCGGCACGCTCGAAGACCCAGGTTTGAACACACCCGGCTCACTCCTTCCCCCCGCGCTCGATGATCGCCGCGAGCGCCGGGGCGTTCACCACGCCTTGGTCGGGGTGCCGGCGGGCATAGCCGACGGGCGTGACGTCGTGAAGCGCCTCGGTGGGGGCGTTGCCGTGGAACGTGGCCTCGTGCGGGAAGCTCGCCCGGGCGTTCGGGTCGGCGCCATGGTCGAGCAGGAGCCTCGCCTTTGAGTCGTCTCCCCGGCCCATTGACCCCAGGTTGACGACGGTGTGAAAGAGCGGCGTGTGGCCCACGAAGACAAGGGCCTCGTTCGCGGCGCGGGCATTCACGTCCGCTCCCCGCTCGATGAGCCAGCGCGCCACGTCGATGTCGTCGAACTCGAGCGCCAGGTGCAAGAGCGTGCCGCCGGACACGGGCGTCGCGGGATACGCATCACCCGGCGCGCCGTCGCGATTGAAGAAGATCTCGCGGTAAGTGAATCGGCGCTCCAGCAGCGACGGGTCGCGGTCGAGGTGCTCCTGGAGCAGGTCAAGCCGTCCGCGGTGCAGTGCCATCACCGGAGTATCCGGCAGCGCGAAGCCGGCCGCGCCGACGATCTCGAAGCACGCGTTTTTCTCCTTGGCCCTTCGCGAATAGATACATGTGAGCATCTCGATCGGGTCGCAATTGGCCACGTGCAGGTTGGCGCCGTGGTCGAGCAGCCACTGCAAGGTCCGGGCGCGAATGCCTCGAGCGGGGCGAGGATGATGGGATACGTTCCGCCCCAGACTGCGTTCACGTCGGCGCCGTGGGCGACAAGAAGCTCGGTCATGGGGAGTTTCATATCGTCGAGCGCCGCGCGCATGAGAGGCCCGTCGCCACCTTGGTGGATGTCGGAGCCGTTTTCGATCATCCAGCGCGCCATGGCGAGCCGTGTCTCGTTCGGCGGCACGCGCGGCACGCGGCATTCGGCAACCCACGTGAGCGGCCCGTTCTTGCCGTAGCCGAGTGGAGCGCGGTGCAGCTCCGGGTGGCGTGTCATGAGGCGCTTGACCAGCGCCAGATCGTTGGCGTCGATCGCTAGCTTGAGCTGCCCGGCAAGCTGGAGTGATTCGACGAGTGCCTTGAGCTTGGCCCAGCTCGCGAACCCGTACCGCTTGGCGATCTGGAACTGCGCCTTGGCCAGTGATTGGGCCTGACCAGCCTTGAGCAAGTCCTTGGCCTGGTCCTTGAGATGACGGAGGTCGGGGTTCGCCGGGAGCTGGCGCGCGGGTTCTTCGGAGTGTGTAGACATGGCAACCTTCTTTCCGTGTGCGCCCGGTGTCCGCATAACGGGCCGAAAGAAGGTTCGTATGGCGATGCAACAAGCAGGTGGGCTTCTACCCTTTCCGCGGACTGGGTGCGTCCTGTACGCGAGGGTGGATTGTACAGGGGTGAGGGAGGGGCGTCAAACGGGGGGGAACTCCACCAGGAGCTTTTCGCGAAGCCGCACAACGTCACCGTGAATCAAGACGCGGTCACGGATGAAGAGGACGAGAGCCGTCTACCAGGAAGTTGAGTCTCCCGCCCGCGGCCGTGCGATCCGACAACGGCGGCCGCGATGGCAGATAATATGAAACTTACCACGATTAACGTAAGTCGGACCCTTTTATCGAAGCCGGGCCTCCCAGCGGAGTAGAACGCGGGCAAGTAGCCGGTCGCTTCGCGATACCAGTACAACATGGCTTTCACACCGCGCAACATCTGCGGCTGGTCGCAGAGCCAGGTACAGAGCCAGGTAGAGATGGCAGCCAAGATCAGAAAACTCGCGTGTGAGCGCCCGAGCGGCTTCCCGCGCACGACCGCCTGGATGAGAACCATGTTCAGGGATACGAACAGGTAGAGATACAGCGGTTTTCCAAGCAGCAGCGTGATACCTTGCCGTAGCAGAAACAGATTCGCAGCTGCGACGGCCACGAGCCCCATTAGATTACCCGTCGAGGGACGCTGCACGGACATTTGGAACCCCTCCCGGAAAGAATCTTGTATGAGATTACCCCGAGCCGGGATGGTAGGCATAGAGTATCATCGGGCTCTTTCGGGGATCAGCCATGGCGAAGGTGCAGTCGTCGGGACTGCTGCATCACGTCCGCACGCTCTTTGGCGCGGGCGTGACCGGGGTGTCTTCCGACGCGGAGTTGCTGGATCGATTCCTGTCCCGGAGTGACGCGGCGGAGGACGCCGCGGTCGCCGCCGAGTTGGCGTTCGCGACCCTGGTGGCGCGGCATGGGCCGATGGTCCTGGGCGTCTGCCGGTGCGCCCTGACCGACCCGAACGACGTTGACGACGCGTTTCAGGCGACGTTCCTCGTCCTGGTGCGCCGGGCTCGATCGGTCCGGGTGGAAGACTCCCTCGGCCGCTGGCTGTACGGCGTGGCCCGACGAGTCGCCGCCAAGGCTTTGGCGCGCTCCGAGCGCGACCGCGAGCGGTCCGTACCGCTCGGATTCGATCCTGTCGCCTCGGAACCTCCCGCCGGCCGGGTGGAGCTGCTGGCGGCGCTGGACGAGGAAGTGAGCCGGTTGCCGGAGAAGTACCGGGTGCCGATCCTCCTCTGTGATCTCGAGGGCCTGACCCACGCCCAGGCGGCCGCACGGCTGCGCTGGCCGGTCGGTAGCGTCAGCGGACGGCTCTCGCGAGCCCGCGATCTCTTGAAAAATCGGCTGGTCCGCCGCGGGATGGCACCGACCGCCGGCTCGATGGTCGCGCTGCTGGCCACGGACGGAGCTCGGGCGGCCGTTTCCGAACCGCTCGCCGCCGCGACCATCCAGGCCGCCATGCGACTCGCAATGGGCAGCGGCTCGCAAGCGGGGGTCGCGTCAATCCCCGCGGCAGCCGTCTCACTGATGAATGCGGTCCTGCGCCAGCGGTCATGTTCAAGCTCAAGGTTGCTGCCGCGGTCCTGCTGCTGCTCGCGGTCGCCGCGGCCGCGGTCGGAGCCGGGATCGGCGTCAGGACCGGTGCGCGCACACCCGGCTCGAGATCTCGACGCCGGACGAGCACCCGCGCTCGCATCGCTCGCCGTCGCGCACTCAGCAGCCGGGCACCGGCCGGCTGATGAGATTGTCAGGGAGATCGAGGCGGCGCTCGCAACGGCCACCAAACCAGGGATTGGATACGCGGCCGACGGCGAGCTCCGATTGATGCGGAATGTCACCGACCTGAACGCTCTCCCGTCAGCCGGCAACCGCCTCTTCATCGTCGCCGATGTGAATCATGCCCTCTACTTACGGATGTTCGACCTCGAGGGCAAGATGGTGCTGGACTCCCCTGCGAAACGGTTCACAAACACCTGGGTCGATTATATTCAGCAATTGCTCCCGACCCGGTGGCCTCCCCACGAGCTCACGGAGATCGACAAGATCTCGATCATGAACGCGGTCAGAAACCTCGTCGGCCTCAGCGTGGCGGATGAAAGACGGCGAGTTCACGACCGGATCGCCGCACTCGTCGGCGAATTGCGAACGGCGTACCCCCAGGATCCGCGCGTGGCCCGTTACTTGCCCGAGCGCTGGGCCTCGCTCACCATGTTCGGTCACGGGGGCGTGGCTTACGCCGAAATTCGCGAGGTCCTCGAGACGACCAAAGATCCCGAGCTGCGGAACAGTGCGCTCTACTTCGAGACGTTCCGCCGATTCGGGGAACCGATCGACGGCCGCACCGCGGCCTCCCTGGCCGAGTCGTTCGCCGCGCAAGCGCCCGGCCACAAACGGACCGGCGAACTGCTCTCTTGGGCCGCGTTTAAGCTCCGCGTCGAGTGGTACACTCTCGTGAGCCTGGCCACGGTCTTCGCGATGGTCGCCGGTTTGCTCGCGGCGACGATCGGCATTGGACGGTGGCTGAAGTACGTACTTCGCGTGCTGAAGTACGCCCTTCGCGTAGGCGTGGTCCTGCTCGCGATTTTCGCGGTCGCGCTCGTCGGCTTCTTCTTCCTGGAGAACGACACGCTGATCGTGTTCATGCGAGACTTGAATGAGAAGATCAGCGGCGGCTCGCCGATGGTCCTGTCGCGATTGCTAGCGGTTCCTGTGCTTGAACACCAGATCCTCCAGCCGGTCCGAATCCTCGCGGGTACGTTCCGAGCGGCCGTCGCCGTGATGCTGGCGGCGCTGTGTGCGGTGTTCCTGGTCGTCGCCCGGCGGCGTTTCGCCGATCCGCCGACGCGATGGCCATCCGCCATCCGGCTGGCCATCATTTGTTTTTTCGCGGTGCTGGCCGTGTCTTGCGCCGTCGATGCCTGTCTCATCGGCTTCCAGCAGAGCGCGATTCGCGAGCGCATTCGTCGGGATTATCCCGCCTCGTTCAAGGATAAGTTGATTCAGCGAGAACGCCGCCAGCGCGAGCGGATCGAAAGACCGCCGTTCGAGAGAGTCTTCTTCGACACACTCCGCTTCAGCCCAAATGGCAGGCGACAGGCGTACGTGGCGATGAATGGTACGGCAAAACAACCAAACTTGGAGCGATGAAATGCTTGAGCTCGGAGTCCATCAATCCGCGCTTCTGACGGACCTGGCTTTGTGCGTCAACCGGTATCGCTTGTTTTCGCCGGGATGGTACGTGTGCGTTCTGGCAAAGGTCCAGTTATCCCCGGAGGAATCGGAGGTTCCCGGACTGGTGGCGATGGTGAACTATGGACGGAAGAAACAGTGTGAGGTGCGCGACGAGGTATTTCATGGAGCACCGAATTTCGTGCTCGACGTGTTTTACTCGGAAGACGATCAGGACTTTTTGCGTCGCCGTGATCGGTTCTGCAATTTCGGAGTTCAGGAGTACCTCGTCGTTTTCGTCGACGCCGAACCGGGCGTGCTTTGGCATCGATTGGACGCGGGTTGCTACCGGTTAGTCGAGCCCGATGAGGACGGTATCATCCGCAGCCATGCGTTGCCGAATCTGTGGGTCCTACTGAAAGCGCTACAGGATCGCGATTGGTGGACGTTGCTCGGTTGCATTGAACGGGGCGTGTCGCGTCGTGCAAATTTCGCCTGACGCCTTCTTGCAAAGATGCCGCCTGTGCACCGCCGCCGGACCAGACGCTACACCTGACCGCGGCCCCGAAAAGGAAACGGAACGAATTACCGAGATTGATCAGGCATCTGGATCTTCTGTCCGATTTTTCGGAGCTGGCGACATGCCCACCATTCATCTCGAAGCAGAGGTCTCTCGTGAGTCGCATCTGAAAGCGATCGAGCAACTCAGTCCAATGGAGCTCGACCAGCTCGTCTCTGAAGTCACGCCTGGTCACGATCGCGCGGAAATCGATCCGCAAATCGGCTCAAAAGGTAACCCCAGCCCTGCTCGTGACCTCGTCCGTACTCGTCATCCGGCAAGTTCTCGTGACGAAGAGTCAGAAGGGTGTCCTTGCCCTTTTTCTGGAACGTCACGGTCACAAGCGATTCGAGACCACGCGCATGGAGCGACATCCACGTGTACTGGACCTTCGATGGACGATCGACGACGGTGAATCGCCCGTAATGAGGCTTTTGTTCGCCGGCCTCGTTGATCAATAGCCAGTAGTACAGGCCGTCCACTTTGGGGTCGAGAACCAGCTTGGCGGCCTCGTTCCAGGGAGTTCCCAGGCACCTGGGATCGGGATTTCGATCTAGCACGACATGGAAATGAAGTGGGCCAGGACCATACAGATTCCCAAGACACGGCCTGCCCTGTCGACCCAGTCGGGGGCAGGTCGCCAGCGGGCAGTCAGGATGAGGGCCAACCACGCACCTGCCACGATAGGTGCGGCAATCCAGACGCGTTGAGTGAAAATGGCTACTATCGCTGAGTAGATGTCTCTCCCTCCAGTGAGGGTTCTGTAGACGAACGCCGAGAAAGCGAGCTCAACGAATACCGATAAACCAGCAGCGACAACCCCGAGCATGATGGCAAAACACGCTATAGTCCCCGGCCGTCTGGCAACGCTACGAATCGGCGATGGGAAGAGTTTCAGGCTCAAGATCAACAGTATCGCTGCATACATCACCAAGAAAGGTACGATTCCGTACAAGTAGTATTTCATCACCATCTGACGTGGCATCGCCGCCAGGCCGGTAGCAACAAAAGTCAGATAAACACGCTCCCACCCAAGGGCCACTCCAGTCGCAGCGACAAAGATCATCACATCGAGCAGGGTGAACTTTCGCTGGTAAGCTCTGAGCATCGGGTCTCCTGTGCTGGTCCGAACGCTTCAAATCATGGCACCACCGTGCCGACCACTTCCGAAGTGAACGTGCGCTGCCAGTAGGGAAGTGCCACACTGAAGCCGGACTGGGGGACCGCCGAGAAGCGGCCCGTTTCATAGGCATTGAGAGTCCAAGCGACACCATCGAGAGCCTTCTGGTGCTGGTACTGTGGAATTGCATCCTTATCATCGTCCGAGCGGGCGCGGATCTGCGCGATATTCAACTCGACCGGTGTTGCGAGTTTGTGGCCGTTCACCTCGGTTACCGTGAACCTCAGCGAGTCGTCCTTCACGAGGCCGCGCGGATACTTCCACGAGCCTCGAAGCTTCATCATCTTGCCAAGCGGCTGGCCCAGACGACCAACAAGAGTCACCTTCGTTCCGATGTCGTCGACGTTGATCGCCAACGTCGCATCGTTCCCGCCGGACTGAAGCGATGACGTTGCGATCGACAAAAAGATCCCGAACACCGCCGCGAACGCCATCAGGTACCAAAGCCTTCGCGTCATTGTGTCACCCGCTTTCCACAAGCACCCGAGTCAACGGCGTCGACCAAGCCGCACCTCCCGGACGGAGTCGGCCATGACATTATCACACGAGGTGGCGCCATCGTGCCAACGGTTTTTGCGTCGTTTAGCCGGTCGGAGATCGACGGTCGTCGTGATACAATTGCGATGAAGGAGAGGGCCATGCCGCTTCGCGATCATTTTCGCCACCCTGTGAGCAAGAAAGCATCGTGGGAGGGTTTCCATGGCATGTGGCCGGCGACCATCATTCAGCAACTGCGGAAACAGCTCCCGCCCGGGTACGTTGCCGAGCCGCGCGTCAATCTCGGCACGCTGATCGAAATCGATGGCAATGGCGGCACGGCCACCGTCCCCTGGACTGTGACGGCCCCGGTGGTGTCAGTTGAGACCGACCCGCCCGATGAATACGAGTACGAAGTCCGTATCTTTGATGTGGAGCGAGAACGAACGCTGGTCGCTGCCATCGAATTTGTCAGCCCAGCCAACAAGGATCGACCGGAGTCGCCCCAGGCCTTTGTCCCCAAATCTGCCGCCTTGCTCCGCAACGGGGTCGCTGTGAGCCTCGTCGATCTGGTCACCATCCGCCGATTCAACTTGTATGCCCAGTTGATGGAAATCGTAGGGCATCCGGACCGGACGATGGCGAACGAGGAGCCGCCGATCTATGCGGCCTCTTGCCGGTGGGTGACCAAAGGCACACGAGCGCGGCTCGAGGCCTGGTCGCACACACTGGTGGTCGGCCAGCCATTGCCGACGTTGCCTCTATCGTTGCGCGACGATCTGGTGATCGCGCTCGACTTGGAGCAGAGCTACGAACGGGCATGCAACGTTTTGTGGATCTCGTAGGAGCAGCGGTCTCCAGGCACGCGACGGCGACTTCAAGTTCTACCGGACAGCGGTTTCGCCCAATGCCCTCTATTTCCTGTTAATCCGGACGGTGGTACGAGAATCGAGCTCTGAAGCCGCGATCGGTAGGAGCCGCCGATCTCCGAGGTGCTTTTGCAGACGACTAATGATTTTCTCCTTCGTCTCCGAAGCAGTCAGGCCGCTGACGTAGACTCGCCCGTAACGGTCTAGATCGATCTTACCGTCGGCACGCACGATCCAATCGCCGTGAAGTGGTGTGCCTGGCAAAGGGTCGTGCACCTCGACGGAAAGTGAGTCGCCGACCTGGACGTAAATCTCTTGACGCTGAGAAGAAAAAAAGGCGGCAAGAGGGGCAAACCGTTGATCAGCATCCCACCGCGCCCACCGGTTCCATACGTCCGCACCCGCGGTAACCTCGATCGGCAAAACTGCGATGATGGCCATCATCGTACGGAGTCGGAAACGGAGGGTGAGCCGAAGCGGTTCCATGAGCCATATTGACCAGCCGAGCCCCATTCCGAGAAGAACAATACCCGCGATGGTCGCGTTGAAGCGTTTGATATCAAAGGCGGTAAAAAAATCCGACAGGGGTCGCATGCGTCCCGATTGAAACCAGTAGCAAAGAGTCTCCCACCGTGGACTGGATGGAATACAATTCATTGACTCGCGAGCACTCGTGAAAACGAACTCGCAAAGACCGATCACAACGACAGCGAGGAGATGTGCGAATAACATAGTCGTGATGATAGGCCACCATCGTTTGTGACTCAAAGTTCACCCCGGTCTCTTTAGTGTGCCGAGTTTAAGACGCCTTCGCGTCATGGTTTCACCCGCTTTCCCGAAGCACCCCGAATTCGCCCCATGCTGTTCAGACATTAGTGAGTCCCGTTGTTGTCTGGCTGATGCCGGCACTGTATTATCTACCCGTTCTTGTTGGATAATGACAAGTCAGGCGGCTACACACACGAAGTTCAACACGAAATGGTCAACCCTGAACGGCAGCCGCGGGTGACGTCGTTCGCTCCCCAGTTCCTGGTCGGTGACCTTGCGCGCTCGATGGCCTACTACCAGAAGCTCGGGTTCGCGTTTGGCGAGCCGTGGGACGGGTTCTACGCGATCGGAGAACTGGACGGGCGGGAACTCCATCATCTCCTGCTGATCGGCCACATACGCGATCAGCTTTTCGTGGATACCACGCCCTACGTAGGAGTCGAATGATGTCTGAAGTCATCGCGGGGATCCGAATCCCCGACAGCAAGCTGGCTCGGGAAGCAACCGACCTGCTGCGCGAGCATGGCACGCCGTTGATCCTCGCTCACTCCCTGAGGGTCTACCTGTTCGGGGCGATCCGGGGCCGCCACCGGGGACTGGCGGTCGATCACGAGCTGCTGTATTTCGGGGCTGTGTTCCACGACCTGGGCCTGACCGCGAAGTACCGCAGCCCGGACCATCGCTTCGAGATCGATAGTGCGAACACGGCCCGAGAATTCCTGCGGGCCAATGGCATCGATGAAGCGTCGGCCGGCGTCGTGTGGGACGCGATCGCCCTGCACACGACGCCGGAGATCCCCTGGCACAAGCGGCCGGAGATCGCGCTGGTCACGGGCGGAGTCGAGGCGGATGTCCTCGGCGATGGCCTCGACGAGATCCCGGCCAGCGACCGGGACTCCGTGCTGGCCGCCTACCCGCGTATCGACTTCAAGCGAGGAATCGTCCAGGCGTTCTCAGACGGCTTCGCCCATAAGCCGGTGACGGCTTTCGGGACAATGAACTCCGACGTGCTGGAACGGACGCTACCCGGCTACCGCCGGCCGAATTTCTGCGACTTCATCGCCGCCAACCCGCTCGGCGGCTGATCGTCGGGGTTCATTCCGCTTCCGGCTTCTGAATCACGACATCCCCCAGGTCGAAGGTCTCACCGGGTTTGACCGTGAATGTCTTGCGAAGTTGCCCGCCGTCTTCGTCGCTCATGTCGTGAATCCGATACGTGGCACCTGGGATCAAGGCGGGGAATGTCACGTAGCCCTTCGTATCGGAGATCGAGCCATCCGGATAGTTGATGGGGTCGATCCGGCACAGATAATCTTGATCGGCCTCCAGGCCTCCCTCATCTCCCTGATCGCTGCTCAACCTGGATGGGCCGGGAGTGACGACGATGCCGATGACATACGGGTCGCGATGCCCCGCGATCGGCTTTCCCGCCCGGTCGACAAGCCGTGCCTTGGCCTGGCCGCAGGGGTCGAGGCGGACAGTGACCGGGCCGCCCGCGCCCGACTTGCCCGAGAGATTGACCATCGCGCCCAGCTTCCGCTTTGGTTGGAGAAAGAAGACAGGGATCTGTTGGTCGGCTGCCAGGCCATGCAGCTCGAAATGACCGTTGCGTATATGCCCCTGGTAGCTTCCCTGCCAGGAACGCGAAGGCAACCCCGACGGCATCAGGAGGCTTCGACTCACGATCAGGGCCTCCTGGACCGGCTGTCGGTCCGGGTCGATGACCCGGCCCTTCACGGCGCTACTGCGGCGGAGCACGACATGAACGTCCCGAGCGTCACCGCCAGGTTTTCGGTCGTAGGCGATGAAGGCGTGTGCGTACAAGCGACGGCCGCCGGGCCCGCCCTCCTGGATCATCCGCTCGTCGGCCTCCTGAAGCACATAGTCCTCGCTCGGGCCCCAGGCGACGAGATGTTTCGATTTGGGCGAGACCGCGAGCTGGAATGTTCCGTCCGGCCCCGCCCATGCCAATCCATACCCAGCGTCGGATTGGGGAGCCCGGGTCGGCCAAGATAGATAGCCGACCATCGTCCCTGCGATCGGCCTTCCGGATCCCTCGTCGGTCACCTTCCCGCGAACCATAACTCCCCTCGGCAAGACCAGATCGACCCGATGCTCGATGGCACCTTTCGGCCATTCGAACTCTTCCGTCCGGACGTTCAGATAAGGTTGTCCCCTGGGAGCGTTCACCATGACGATGCAGCGCTCAGATGCTTCGGCACGAGGAAAGCGTCCGAGGGCACGGGTGCGGTACCGCCCAAGAGCGTCGGTCTCGACGACATCGCCGTCAGTGGCGGAAATGAGGGCTTTCGCGATCGGTTTTTTCGTGTCCGCAGCCAGCACGCGCCCCACGATGATCCTCGCCAGTTCCACGGCGATGACGACCGGTTTCGAGCTGGGAGCTCCGTCGGTATCAACGTTGGTCCATTGCACGGCGAACCTCGGATCATCGATCATCAAGACGACCCGGAGATTCCGGCCCGCGCTGCGCACGGTGAAGCGGCCGTCGGCATCGGTGAGCGCCGGGCGGGGCCAGGCCGGCAGATGCTTGTCGTGACTCGTCCCCGTGAACGTGGGGCCTTCGAGGCCATCGTCCTCGGGGTCGCCTTCCGGGTCCCGGAGGACGCGGCCCATGGCTTCGACCGCGATCCTGACGCCCCGGACGGGCCGGCCCTGGATATCGAAGACACGCCCCTGGATCACCTGTTCGGGTTGCAGCGTGATGTCGGCCGTGGGTTGATCGGCGTCAGGGTCCAGATCGACCCAGCCCGCGCCGTAGCCAGGCGCGATGGCGACGGCGACGGCCTCCTCATGAAGCGATGAGGAGGTGCGGATCGCGTCGAGCCGGAACCGGCCCGAGACGTCGCTCTGCGCCTGGCCGGTCGACGACAGTTGATTCTCGAACCTGTCGCCGCGCACCGGCTGCTTGAGCGCAGCACACACCATCGCCGTCGCGTTTGGCACCGGCTTGCCGTCGGGGTCGAGCACGCGACCCACCACGAACATCCGGCCCGGAGCGGGCTTCTCCGCGATCAGAGGTAGGTCAGGCTTTCCAGCCTGACGCTCCGGTACCTGACCAACGAACCGGGCACCGCCCGCGGCGGCTCCGAGGAAGACCAGCGTGAGCGCGGCGTATTTCACCTTGTGAATCATCATGGATCTCAGCACCTCCTGCGCCAGGGCCGTCGCGGCGGGCGCGGCGGCCAGTCCGGCCGCGAAGTTCATCGCGGCCTTGGTCGTGATGTCGGACAGAAGGGGCGAGACCAAGGCCGCGGCCGATCGAGGGCTCAAGGCGGCGGCCAGACCTGCCCCGGACAAGGCGACGCCTTGGCGCTTCAGGCTGCGGCGGAGCTTGTCGCAGGCGCGGGCCAGCCGGCTGCGCACGGTGCCGGCGGGGCACTTGAGCCGTCGGGCCGCCTCGTCGAGGGTGAGGCCCTCGAGGTAGCAGAGCACGACCGGCAGCCGGAACGGGCCGGGCAGACGGTCGATCTCGCGATGCAAGATCTCGGCCTGCTCGCGCGCCAGGACCGCCGGCTCGGCCGGCTCGACCATCGGTTCGATCGGAGCGCCGGGCCGACTCATGGGGTCGATCTCCTCATGCTTGCGCCGGCGGATCAGTTGGACGCGTGCCTTGCGGGCGGTGCGGAGCGCGACCCCATAGAGCCAGTTTCCCAGCAAGTCGGGATCGCGAATCGACCGGGCCTTCCGCGCCAGCACCAGGAAGACGGCCTGGAAAGCGTCCTCGGCATGATGACGGTCGCCCAGGAGCCCGCGGCAGACGTGTAAAACCATCGCCCCGTGCCGGGCCACCAGCGCGCCGAAAGCGATTTCGGCGGCGGCATCGCAGCGGCCGTTGAACCGCTCGATGAGCTGGCGGTCGGTCAACCCGGCGACCGAACCGCCATCGAACAGCGAACCGAGCTGGCTTACCAGCGAGGGTGTAGTCCCACTTGACATCCTGTCACGCCCCCTCCGGATCAAGAACGTTCGCCAAACCGATGCCGCGTTGTTTCATCCCCACGTCGACTACTGCCCGGATGCCGGCGTTTTTCTCCCGGGTTGTCCGGAAAAGCGAAGAACGCCACCATGCACGTTCAAGATCCGGACGCTACCAGAAAATCGGTGCGTGTCGACTATCCTGACCCTCTTATAATCTTGGTGAGCGGCAAGAAGCCAGTCCCAGGAGCGAACGGACCGATCCCGGCCGCCGTCGCGGCCTTGACCCACTCCATCATCAGGAGCTTGCTCATGACCCGGCTCAAATTCGCGACTGCGACCATCCTGGCAGTGGCGGCGCTTGCGTCTCTCGGAGCTGCTGCCGTGGTCGCGGCACGGATCGACGACCCGAAGCCTCCTCCGACTTCGCCAAGTGCGGCACCGATCGCTCGCGGGTCGCATCTTCCCTTCTTGGTGTCTTTCTTCTCTTTGCGCCTTTGCGTGAGCCCTTCTTGACTTTCTCCTTCATCCAATCTGCCCGAATAATCAAGCTCCTTTGCGTGAGCTCTTCCCGCAAACCGGTGGTGCGTCTATATTGACCTTCACCCATGAGCTACAACATCCGTCTCCTGATCGACTGCCCCGACCACAAGGGTGTGATTGCGGCCGTCTCCAGCTTCATCGCCCTCCACAACGGCAACATCCTGAGTGCCGACCAGCACGTCAGCGACCCGCCCAGTGGTAGCTTCTTCATGAGGATGGAGATCGAAGGCGATCGCTTCGGCCTGGGTCGCGACGAATTCGACGCGGCTTTTGCACCGCTGGCACGGCAGCACACGATGCGCTGGCGAGTGAGCTACACCGACCGCCCGAAGCGCATGGCGATCCTGGTTTCAAAAGGCGGGCATTGCCTGGTCGACCTCCTGTGGCGCTGGGAGGCCGGCGAGCTCGACGCCGAGATTCCGTTTGTCATCTCCAATCACGAAGCCTTGAGGTCCAAGGTCGAGGCGCACGGTATCCAGTTCCATCACCTTCACGTGTCACCCGCCTCAAAGGCCGATCAGGAGGCGCGCGTCGCGAAGCTCTTGCTCGAGCACGAGATCGACCTGGTCGTCCTGGCACGCTACATGCAGATCCTTTCACCGCAATTGCTCGAATCATATCGCCGGCCGATCATCAATATCCATCACTCGTTCCTGCCGGCGTTCATCGGCGCCGACCCCTATCGCCAGGCCCACGACCGCGGCGTGAAGATCATCGGGGCAACCGCCCATTACGTCACGGCCGAGCTCGACGCCGGCCCGATCATCCACCAGGACGTCGCCCACATTTCCCACAAGGACGAAGTCGACGACATGATCCGCATCGGCCGCGAGGTCGAGCGCCGCGTGCTCGCTCAAGCCGTCCGCTGGCACTTGCAAGACCGCGTTTTGGTTCAGGGGGTGCGCACCGTCGTGTTCGAGTAACCGCGCCCTACTCTTTCGCCCCCGCCGCAATCAGCTTGCGAATCACGCCTTTGTTATCTTCCTTGTTCACGCCGAACGACTTCGCCATCCAGAGAGCCGTGTGGCCATCTGGCATCTTCGCATTCACGTCTGCGCCTTTGTCAATGAAGAGCTGAACCAGGTCGTCGCATCCATCGGCTGCCGCAATCATGAGGGGCGTGGCGTCCGTGATCTTGGATCCCGGCTTCCGGCTCGCCGCACTCATGTCCGCGCCCGCGGCCAGCAGCATTTTGGCGATGGCTTTACCGTCGGGCTCTTTCCGGTAGAACATCTCGATGAGTGGGGTCGAATCGGTGTCGACATTCCGGACGTTGGGATCCGCCCCGTTCTTGAGCAAAGCCTCGACGATGGCGGCCGGCCCGTGCCGGATCGCCATCACCAGAACCGGAATCTCGACGCTGTTTTTCACATTGGCGTCGGCCCCGCCGGCCAGGAGCGCGGTGACCGCCTTGAGATCGTCGCTCGCGACCGATTTCACGAGCGGCGAGGTTTCCGTCTCGACAGTCTCAACGACAATCTTGTCATCCCCGCTGCCTGGCAGTCGCTTCGGTTTCTTCCCGTCCACGAAGATCTGCCAGACCTCGACCGTGAGCACCTTATCGTCCGTCACCTTCTCCCACCCGACGACTAGCCCGTCATTGCGGTAGACAAACGTGGCTTGGTCGGGCTCCCTGATCCATTTCATCGCCTCGAAAACCGTCTTGAAGTGCTTCTGCCCTTCCCTCGTGAGGCCGCGCGAGATGCCGTGATGATCGCGCCAATGCTCGTCGAACGAACAATGGAATGCGCCGGCGCCTCCCAGGACCCTGGCCGTTTCGGACGACCGCTCGACCGCCCGGGTCGCACCGTCCCAAGTGTAAGCTCTCGTCCGTTCATCGACCGCGGTGATCGCGATCGTCCCCACGGGCGTCGTCGCGGTGATCCTCATTCCGGGCGGCATCACGAGCTCGGATCGCGCCGGGCGACCGCCCGCTCGTGCCTTGGCGTCACCGGAAAGCGCAGTCTTTGCCCGCGCCGCTTCGAGCTTTCGAATAACAGCCTCTTTATCCTTCAGCTCGGACCACTTCGCCAAAGAGAGGGCGGTCTCACCACCCGCCGTCCTGGCGTTGACGTCGGCGCCCTTGTCAAGAAAAAGCTGAACCATGTCCGCGCCGTCGTCGAGTGCGACAGCCATCAGCGGTGTGATGCCCTGATCCTCCGCCTTCCCGCTCGTCGCATTCACGTCCGCACCCGCCGCCAACAGCATCTTGATGATGGCGATTCGGTCGCCGGCGTTCAGTTTGAGCGCCTTCCAGAGCGGGGTCCAATCGGTATCGATCTCTCGGACATTGGGGTCGGCCTTGTGTTTCAGCAGTGCCTCGACGATTGGGGCCGAGTCGCGCCGGATCGCCGTGACCAGAACCGGTATCTCCACGCTGTTTTTGCCATTGGCGTCGGCCCCTTTGGCCAGCAAGGCGCTGACCGCGCTGAGATCATTGGTCGCGACCGCGCGCACCAGCGGCGAAGTTTCGGTCTCCACCGTTTCGACAACAATCTTGTCGTCTTGGCTGCCAGGGAGTTGTGCCGGTTTCTTCCCGTCGACGAGAATCTGCCAGACCTCGACCTCCAAACTACTCCCCCCAGGCAGATTCTTGCGCCACCCGACCATCAGCCCGTCGTTTCGGTAAACCGAGGCAACGCGGTCGGGCTCCTTGATCCAATCTATCGCCTCCTCAACCGAACGTTTGTGCTGCTGACCCTCTTTCGTGAAGCAGCGGTTGATACCGCCGTGGTCGCGCCAATGCTCACCTGTGGAATCGTAAAACAAGCCGAGACTGCCGAGAAACCTCGATCGACGGGGCTCCATCTCGACCGCCCGGGTCGCCCCGTCCCAGGTATACGCGCGCGTCAATTCATCGACCGCAGTGATCAAAATCGTCCCCACGGGCGTCTTTGCGGTGATCCTCATTCCAGGGGCCATCACGACCTCGCACCCCGCGGGCAGACGACTGGCGGGTGGCTTGTCGTCGTCGGCAACCGCACAGGGCGCCGAGGAGAGCAGGCTCAGAAACAAGACGGCTCCGTACATGATCGACCTCCGTGAACGACTCATGAAGCTGACTCGGTTGGCCGCGAGCGTCGCGTCCGCATCCTGAATCGGAACTATACGAAGTCCATCTCGCGCGTCAATGCCCGTCAATCACGAATGCGTGAGGTGACGGAGCATGGGGCAAAGCTCTGCGCCGCCATGACGGTTGAGCACGATTCCGCTACGCCTGAAGTGAGTGATCATTCATGATGTGAAGTCTTTCTGAACGCCGCCGGCGTCCGAGGCCTTCACCGCCACGTCGTCATCCGGGGCTGTCGCACGGCTGGCCTTCGGTAAGTTCTGACACTTGCCCCTGGCTCGCTCGCCGATTGACCCGTCCCGGCAGGGTTAATCTGTCCGCTAATCTGGGCGTCCACCTACGCCGGGATGGATGGAATCCACAATCCGATCCATGACCGTGCTATAGGCGCCGGGGACCCCGGGCGCCCCATGAGGAAGGGTGAAGTTAACCGAGACGATCCGGCGGTCGTCGAGTTTCACGAGCGCCCATCGAATCAGCATGCGCGTCGGCTTACCGGCCTTGTTCGGTGCCTGGATCTGGATCGTCTGAGATACGACCCGCGATGGGTCGTTTTCCCGCGTCTGCCATGCAATTGGTTCCTGAATCGTGCCTTGCGCGCAGTCTTTCGGAGAGCCCGATTCGATAATCGGCGAAAGACTGCCCCTCGGCCATCGTCACGACTTGAGCGTAGGCGAGGAAGTCCGGCTCGTTCCGGAGAACATTGTGCAGCCCGAGGTCCAGGACCTGGTCGGGATGCTCATCAGGATAGGTGTGCATTAATGCAGGCACGTTAATCGTCGCCGCTCCTTTGGCGAGGGACAACGGCTTGGCGCGAAACTCCAAGTGCTTGTAGGGCGGTTCGATCGCCGTCCAGTCCCAGCTCGCGCGGATGGCCTCAAGCTCATCCTTGACGGAGTGTCCGGTCACCGCGCCGCCCATCACCAGGTACAGTAGTCCGTCGTGGATCGTGACGACGGCCTCCACCGGGCGAATTGTGCGACCATCGTTCTTTGCGACCACCCGGAGGGCGTGCGTGCCGCCCAGCGTCGTCGGCGAGCCATCGACCTCGCCATGAAAGTTCTTCGCCAGCCCCCGAGCGACCTCATCCAGGGAGTGATCCGAAGTCTGGCCGCACTCAACCATGATGATTGCCAGGGGCTTCGCTGGCGCAGAGTCCGGGCTGATCCACCACGCGATGGTCTTCGATTTGTCTCTGGTCTGCTCAATCCAGCCCTTCGGCTGGCTGAACGCCACGCCGAACGTGGGGTAATGGGTCCGTTCCTCGCCAGCAGGCTCGGAGGCGCATGCCCACGCACAACATAGGTCCAGGCACATGAATGCTGCAGTAATGCCCACGCGGTTCATCAGACAGATCCTTCGATCTCTCGAGTCACTGGAGCCCACGGCACTCGAACTGACGGTCGCAAGAATCGGCGCCAGGTCAGATACCCGCACCGTCCAAGGCCCGCACCGCCGCAATTTCCTCCGGATCGCCGATGTCGGGAAGCCCATCCTGGTTCCAGCTCGAGAGCCACAAAATGACAAGAGCCATGGCGACGACCGCAACGCAGACCACCAGCACGATCGTGGCACGCTCAAAGCGGCCGGATCCGTTTTGCGGCGATCGGCCCGCTTTGTTCTTGGCCCCAGCCGGCGCGATATCAAGCGCATCATCCGCGATCGACATGGAATCTCACCTCCAGATCGGGCAATACCGTAAGCGTGGCCTCCATCCCATCTTGACCATTGCTTCCCTTCGCGTCCACTTCGATGCACCCCACACGCCTGACGCGCCTCCCAGCTACTCGATGACCGGCGCCGTTCCATCGTTCACATCAGGCGAGTATCCCTCGGGCAAGCTCTTGAGATACGTCCCAACCAGGGCCTCTTCCGAAAGCGGGAGGCTTCCTCGTTCGCGGTGATAAAGCTCCGTCGCCATCATGATGACCAAGGCGCGGTGGGCAGTGCGGTCCGCGTCACCCCTGCTGTCCACCATCCGTTCCGGTGGCCATGGCCAAAGCTGGTTATGAGACGATACGACTTCTAACCTGGCGTCGAGGGTCGAGACCAGCCAGCCCGCGAGCTTCTCAGGCGGTAGCGCTCGAGCTTCCTCCGGTGCTTTCGGACTGGCGGGATAAAGCGGCACGCTGATTTTGCCCGTTCGGATCGGGTTCGTCGAGGTCTGGTATGTGAACATGGCCCAGACAGCCGGCGCGCTTGGCGGCCGCTCGCGAGCTTCCGCACGCGCCAGGTAGCTGCGCAGAGCAACCGCAGCACGCGCCGGCTGCGCTCGGGCTCGCGCTTGACCACGAGAATTTCGGACCGCCCGGGTATGTCCCATGATCCCCCTTCTCCCCTCGAATCGGGGTGAGCTTTGCGTTCGCTTGCCTCAGATAGGCGAAGGCATTCTGATCGTCGGGAACGCGGAAGCTGCGGAACGCCGCCACATCGAACGGCTCGCCAATGTCCGGAAGCCCGTTCAGACACGTCAGCCACCGGATTCCAAGACCCATAGCAGCGATCGTGAGGCAAATCGCCAGAGCAATCGTCGCCCGCAACAGTTGTCGGAGCCGCCTGAGCAGCAATTGACGCATTTTGCTCGTCGGCACAGCATTCGTCGGAGCAGGCGCGACAACCGTAGCTTCATCCGTGGTCGGCATGAAATCGGGCCTCCGGATCGGACGATCTCGTCGGTGTGACGTCCACACCATCCGATCGCGTGTCCGTCTCCAATTGCTGATGGCCGAAGGAATTTTCTAAGGAACGCCAGGGCTCGCCGTTTTACATACAGCGATCGGCCGCATATCGCCGAGCCGGTGCGTGCACCGCGAATGAATTCGCCGGTGTTCTGGAATCCGCTCTGAATCGGCAGCAATTGCGTGGCGTTCTTGTTAACATCGCCGGAGGGCAAGTTCAACATACAAGGATAGCCCTTTTCGTTGTTCCGGCACATGAACGTGAGGAATACGAATATGACGCCGAATGGCCTCAGAAACATGCGGAGGCAGGGAAGCCGAGCCGGTGCGAGCATGGGCGGGCTCGTCCCGACGATGTTGTTGGCGGTCGTGTGCGGGGGAGAGCTGGTAGAGCCGGCGCCGAATGTCGCGGGGAACACGATCTCCGATCCCACAAATCAGGACGAACCTGCGATCACGCAAATCTTGCGAGCCGGCCAGGAACCTGAACCGCAAGCGCCAAAATTCGCGGGCAAGACCATACCCGACCCGCCGAGCCAGGGCGTGCCGTGGACGCCCCCGGCGACCAAGCTGCCGCGATCCGTCCTCGACGCGACTGCCGCTCTCTTCGAGCTGGGAGCCGCCGACCCGCGCGGCTGCGACTACCGGGAGGTCGAGGTCGGCGACTGGCGAGTGGTGCGGAAGGCCCGAGGATTCGTGATGCCAGAGCGTCCCGGCGTGCCCGGCCGGTTCGTCGTCGGATGGGACGGCGTGGTGCGTCCGGCGCTCAGCGTCGGCGCAAGAGCAGACCTGGAGTCCGACGTCCAGGCCCTCGCCGTTGTTCTGAAAAAGAGCCGCGAGTCGCCAAAATTCCTCGAATATCGGTCCACCAGCGTAGGAACCGGGAAGACGACGGAACACCGTGAAGCGATTTCCCCGTTTTTCGACGATCGCGGGCCGGCGACGGCCGTGCCGCGTGGGCCGCTCACGCTCTGCACGCTCCTCCGCCTGGGCCGGGCCGACCTCGCCGAGTCGCTCTACGCCGCCGCGACCACCTGGACCCCTGAGAACGCACGCCCCGACCTGACGGATGAGAACATCAGCTTCCCTTCCCTGTCGCGTGGTTGGGCCGACACCGTCTACTCCCGGCTGATCGCAGCTCATTGCACGGCAGACGATGCCGTCGCGCTCGACGCCGCCCGCCGGCTCGACCGCTTCCGCCAGGCCCTCGCGGCGAAGCCAGGCGCGCCCGCCGCTGAGCCCAAGACACCGCGCCGCCTGCTCGTTCTGGGACCGGCCTACGTGCGAAACGCAAATGCGATAGCGGCGCTACTGGCCGATCAGGAGCGCCGGGCCAAGGAAGCACCGCGCGGGCCTGTCCCGCCGCCCGGTGGCGACCCGGCCGCCAGGATCGCGGCGCTGATCCGCGACTTCGACCAGATTCATGTCACGCAAATTTTCCACAACTCCGTGCCCAACCCCGGCACCGGCGAAATTGTCAAAGAAGTGGTTGCCGAGGGCGACCGCGCCGTCGGCCCCTTGCTGGCCGCGCTCGAATCGGACACCAGGCTGACCCGCTGCATTGCTAGCCGCTCGGGGATCGACCACACGCGGCCGGTCAACTTGGCCGTCTACGCCGCGCTCCAGCGCCTCCTCAAGTCCGAGCGCTTCCTGGACGACGGGTCCGACCACGCCGAATTAGAGACTGCTGAGGGCCGCAAACGCCTGGCGCACGCAGCCCGCGCGTTCTGGGAGAAGAACGCCTCGGTACCCTTGGTTGAGCGCTGGTATCGGAGCCTGCGCGACGACTCCGCCGGCCCGGCCCGCTGGATCGAGGCAGCGTCGAGCCTCATTCAGGCACCCGGCGTCCCACCCTCCTTGACGGGCTACTTCACCGTGAGGAGGCCGGGGCAGCCGAAGCCCGGCGCGCTACGCGGCGAGCCGCTTCGCAAACTGCGCAGCCCCACCGTCTCGGAGCTACTCACCCGTCGTTGCCAGGAGATGGCAGGAACCGGCAAGGCGCGGGCCGAGCTGCTCGAAGCCTGCAACCTTGCGCTCAGGTTCACCTGGTGGGACGAGGTCGCGTCGCTGCCCACAATCAAGTCACTCATGACGGCCTGCCGCGAACGGTCGCTCGACCCACAGCAGTCGCAGTCCGGCTTTTACGCCCACTACATCGCCGAATTCACGATCGTGCGCGCTCGGGCCGGTGACCGCGAGTCCCTCGACGAATACGCCGCATGGGTTCAGTTTATCGAACCGGAAACGATCGAACACGACTGGCGTGACGCACTCGAGCCATTGTGGACTTACCCGGACCACCCGGCGCTGTCCAAGGCCGCGCACGCGATGTTCGTCGACCCGCAATCCCACTGGCTGCCGCTCGTTCCGGTCAAAGAGGGCCGGCGCGATCATCAGTACATGGACCAGATCGATTCGCCACTGGTGTGCGTTCCCGCGTACCGCGAGGCCCTGCTCGCCGCCCTGGCCGACAACGCGAAGGTAGGAACGGCAGTGCGACAGCCGCGCGGCGTGGTTCAGTACACGCTTGTGTCGGGTCAGAACGGTGGTTTCTCCGACGTGCGGGTTCCCGATCCCGCAGAAAGGCAAGGGGTCGCAGTGCCCATGCGCACGTGCGATTATGTCGCGTGGAAGATCTCGGCGCTCGACGGCGCCCCCGAATGCTCACTGACCTGGCCCGAGGCGCGACGCGACGCGGCCATCACCGCGTGCGCCGCGTATTTGCGGCGCTACGGCCCGCGCTTCGCGGCCGAATACATCCCGGGCGAGCCCAACTTCCGCAACCCGGTCGCCTATCTACGCTTCCCGGCGCTCGCACACCCGGCCACTCCCGACGACGTCCGAGAGGGCCACGCCGTGTTCTCGTTGACCGCGGAGGGAGAGTCCCGCGCCGCGCCGCTGGCGGCAGGCTATCCGGTGCGCGCCCGCTGGCTCGCGCTCAAGTCATTCCCGGTTGACCACAGTACCAGCCGGTTTCGGGGCCTCGGCGATTTTCTCCAGGACGGTTGGGTCTGGCAGTCGGAGGAAGTGAAGAAGGGAGACCGCTGGGAGCGGTATTTCGGTTTCGTCGGGCATGCGACGATTGCCCGTGTGCCGGCCTCGGAAATCGAGTTCTCGCCCGACCGCAAGTTGTGGCTGAAATTGACGGGCGGCCTCGCGGCACGACTCGAGACGGCCGAGCCCCCCGTCGCCGTGTTCCAGCCCGGCCAACCCGTCGTCGTCATGCTTCGTTTGTACAATGTTCGTGGAATCGAGCAGTCGGCGCCGACGGAGTTCATCCGCGCAGGGGCCGACGGCAAGCCCGCTCTGCGCCGGGGAGTGTCACTGGTTTTGAACAAGCGTCCCGACGATCCCGACGATCAAGCCCTCCTGCGTGCCCGTTCCGCCCCGCCTCCGAAACCGATGCCGACGGAGCAGTTCGATCCCGGCAACGCGGCCCGGATGCTGGCGCCGTCCGAATCCTTCGAGGCTTTGCGGGTCGACTTGAACGACTGGTATGCCGGGCTCAAGCCTGGCGGATACTGGCTGCAAGTGAATTTCGGAGCCGAATCGGGGATCGGTGAAGGGACAACCAACCGGTTGGAATTCTGGATCATTGAGCCCGACAAGTAGAAGGATAGCCCTGCTCGTCATCACGGTACATGACAGGGAGACACAGGAAAATGGCGACGAATTCCCTGAGAATCAGGCAGAGGCCGTCACACCGAGACTGTACCGTCACGCGCTGGCTCTTGCCCACGTTGTTGCTCCTGGTCGCATGCGGGGGAGAGATCGTCAAGCCGGCCCGAAACGTCGCGGGCACGGAGATTCCCGACCCATTGATCCAGGCCCAGCTCCCGATCACCGATAACGGGGAACGTGGCCCGGAACCGCAACGGCAAGCGCAGAGGCTCGCGGGCAAGACCATTCCCGACCCGCCGAGCCGGGGCTTGCCGTGGACGCCCCCGGCGACGAAGCTTCCCCGTTCCCTCGTCGACGCAACCGCCGCACTCTTCGAGCTGGAAGCCGCCGACCCTCGCGGCTGCGACTATCGGGAGGTCGAGGTCGACGACGGGCGAGGGGTGGAGAAGATTCGAGGATTCATCATTCCAGAGCGGCCCGGCGTGGCCGGCCGGTTCGTCGTCGGGTGGGACGGCCTGGTGCATCCGGCGGCGCACCGTCGGCGCAAACGTAGACCTGGATTCTGACGTCCAGGCGCTGGCACTCGTTCTGAAAAAGAGTCGCGAGTCGCCGCAATTCCTCGAATATAGCACCCCCAACGTGGGGAAAGGGACCATGACGGAACACCGCGACCCGATCTCGCCGTTTTTTGAAATTCGCTGGCCGCCACCGGCCGTGCCGCGGTCACCGCTGACGCTCTGCATGCTCCTCCGGATGGGCCGGGCCGACCTCGCCGAGTCGCTCTACGCGGCCGCGACCACCTGGACCCCCGACAACGCACGTCCCGACGTGGCGGATGAGATCATCAGCTTCCCTTCCCTTTCGCGTGGATGGGCGGAGACGCTTTATTTGCGTCTCATCGCAGCTCACTGCGGGGGAGACGACGTCGTCGCGCTCGACGCCGCCCGCCGGCTCGACCGCTACCGCCAGGCCGTCCCGGCGAAGGCAGGGCCGCTGGATCCACAGCCGAATGCAAATCACAACAGGGGCCTCTTGCAACCGGCCTACGTGCGAAACGCGAACGTGCTAGCCGAGCTGCTCGCCGACCAGGAGCGCCGGGCCAAGGAAGCACCGCGCGGGCCCGTCCCGCCGCGCGGGGGCGACCCGGCCGCGAGGATCGCGGCGCTGATCCGCGACTTCGACCAGATCCACGTCCCACAAAGGTTCCACTTCGGCGGCGCCGAGCCCGGCGACGGTGCAATCTTCAATGAGATTGTCGCCGAGGGCGACCCGGCCGTCGGCGCGCTGCTGGCCGCGCTCGAGTCGGACACCAGGCTGACCCGCTGCATTTCTAGCCGGTGGGGGCTCGACCAGGCCCGCCCAGTCTTCCGGGCCGCTTACTTGGCGCTCCGCCGCATCCTCAAGTCTGAAAGCTTCATGGACGCCATGTCGTCCGACTTCATCGCATTAGAAACCGCAGACGGCCGCAAACGCCTGGCCCAGGCGGCCCGCGCATTCTGGGAGAAGAACGCCTCGGTGCCCTTGGTTGAACGCTGGTATCGGAGCCTGCGCGACGACTCCGCCGGCCCGGCCCGCTGGATCGAAGCGGCGTCGGGCCTCGTTCAGCCGACCGGCCGTGCAGCACCGCCCATGGTGTACTTGAACATCAGGAAGCCGGGGCTGGCGGAGCTGGGCGCGCCACGCGGCGAGCTGCTCCGAAAGCTGCGCAACCCCAGCGTCTCGGAGCTGCTGGCCCGTCGTTGCATAGAGTTGGCACGAAGCGGGGATGCCCGGACGGTTCCCGACATCACGCTGCAAGAGGCCTGTAGCCTCGCGCTCAGGTTCATCTGGTGGGACGAAGTCGGGTCGCTGCCCACACTCAAGGCGCTCATGACAGCCTGCCGCGAACGATCACGCGACCCCGACCACGCGAGGCAGCCAGGCGGCGTGTACAGCAGTTGCATCGGCCAATTCACGATCGTCCGTGCCCGGGCTGGCGACCGCGAGGCCCTCGACGAATACGCCGCATGGCTTCACGAGTTCAATCCGGATTGGATCGGCATGTCGTGGCGCGGGGCACTCGAGCCATTGTGGACTTACCCGGACCACCCGGCGCTGTCCAAGGCCGCGCGCGCGATGTTCGTCGACCCGAAATCCCACTGGCTGCCCATCGTTCACGCCGAAGAGGGCCGGCGCGATCTTCCGTACCAGCGCGAGCTCGGTTCACCGCTGGTGTGCGTTCCCGCGTACCGCGAGGCCCTGCTTGGGGCACTGGCCGACAAGGCGAAGGCTGGGACCGCCGTGCGCCAGCAGCGGGGCGGGCTTCACTACACGCTCGCGGCGGGTGGCAGCGGCAGTACGAGCGACGTGCGCCTTCCCGATCCCGCGGAAAGCCCGGGAGTCGAAGTGCCGTTCCGCGCGTGCGATTTTGTCGCGTGGCAGCTCTCCTGGCTCGACGGCGCCCCCGAATGCGCACTGACCTGGCCCGAGGCGCGACGCGACGCGGCCGTCACCGCATGCGCCGCGTATCTGCGCCGGTACGGCCCGCGCTTCGCCGCCGAGTACGTCCAGGGCGTGGCCAACACCCGCGACCTGGTCGCCCAGCTACGCTTCCCGGCGCTGGCACACCCGGCCACGCCCGAAGACGTGCGTGAGGGGCGTGCTGTGTTCTCGTTGACGGAGGAGGGCGAGTCTCGAACCATTCCGCTTCCGGCAGGCCATCCTGTGAGCGCCCGCTGGCTCGCGCTAAAGTCATTCCCGATTATACGCCGTTCCAACGCGGATCCGCCCGTCGGCAATTTTCTCCAGGACGGCCGGGTATGGCAGGCCGAAGAAGTGAAGAAGGGAGACCGCTGGGAGCGATACTTCGGTTTCGTCGGGCATGCGACGATAGCACGCGTGCCGGCCTCGGAAATCGAGTTCTCGCCCGACCGCTATCGGCGTCTGAACTTGACAAGTGGCTTGTCGGCACGACTCGAGACGGCCGATCCATCCGTCACCCTGTTCCCGCCCGGCCAACCCGTCCTCGTCACGCTTCGTCTCCACAACGCACATGGAATAGAGCAGTCGGCGCCGACGGAGTTCATCCGCGCAGCGGCCGACGGCAAGCCGGCTTTGCGCCGGGGAGTGTCACTCGTTCTGAACGTGCGTCCCAGAGATGCCGATGGTCAAGGCGTCGTGCACGCCGTTTCCGCCCCGCGCCGGCAACCAGCCCGGACCGACCAGTTCGACCCCGGTAACGCCTCACGGACGCTTGCGCCGAGCGAATCTTTCGAGGCATTGCGGCTCGACTTGAACGAATGGTATGCCGGGCTCAAGCCTGGCTGGTACTGGCTGCAAGTGAATTTCGGAGCCGATTCGGGAATCGGTGAAGGGACAACTGACCAGTTGCAATTCTGGATCGTCGAGCCCGACAAAAGTGGGCAATGATGTGATCCACTACGGCTGCCGCGCGCCAGGTGCTGCTCCCCGCTTCTTCACCGCCGTGAGCATCACGGCCCCGAGATCCAGCGGCAAGTCGCTGCGTCCGCCCGGCATCGCCGGCACGACCACCTCGCTGCGCGTCGTCGCAAGCACGTTCCCGAGCCCGCGCCGATCCGGCGGCACTTCATGGGCTGTGATGACCAGCTCATACGTCCCGGCCTCGACATCCTCGATGCGAAACGATCCATCCGCCTCGACCTTGAAAGTAAAACTCGCGGCGCGGCGCCCGACAGACGGCGCATCTCGTCCCGCACCGCCGGGCTCTATGCTCGCTGGCTTGCGGACAAGATAGGAGAAACCGTAAGGCCAATCTTTGCGGCCGGCCAGTTCTGCGGGGAGCGCAGTCTTGCCGACCACCGCCCGTCCGGTGCCACCCAGGTCAAGCCGCACCGTCGCCCCCGCCGCGACGCGCACCGTCGCCGACGGGCTTCCACCGCCAGACGCAATATCACGATCCGTATATTCGATCTGCCGCGAGATCCCCACTTCGCCAGGCACGACCCGCTCGAACGTGAATCGCCCCTGGGCGTCGCTTGTCGTGTAGTTAGGCCAGTACACAAGGTCGACCGGGTCGGGCACACGCTGTACCGCCAGACACAGCTTCTCGCCGGCCGCCAGTTGCCGGCCGAAGCGCAAGACACCTTCGATCCGGCCCCAGGGCACGATCGCAAGCTCGTGCCGACCGGCAGGCCCGGCCCGGACTGGCAGCACCGCCCGTCCCCGGTCGTGCACGACGACAATGGTATACGGCAGCTCGCTCGGCGCCAGGTTAAATCGCCCATCCGCTCGCGTCTTGACGGTCCGCTGATCGCTCATCCCCACCTGAGGTCGGCCATTGTTCAACTGAAGCGGCCGCGCCGCGGTCGATAGCAGCACGTCGGCCCCCGCCAGCGGCGAGCCGTCGGGCAAGCGGACGATGCCCGAGATGCCGGACCCGCGGTGCAGCGCAAAGTGGACCACGGCGTCCTGCTCGTCGTCTTTCAACCCCCTCGAGGTCTCCGGCAAATAACCCTCGGCCTCGATCCGGATGACACCGAGCCCTGCCTCCGTTGAGAGGAGCACGTCATAAGAGAGACCCGTCAGCTCCTTTGCCCGATCGTTCAGCCACCACACGTTCTGGATCTTCTCCCACGTGAAACCCGGCACCAGCGTGAAGGCTGTGATCGGCCGGCCGGTGTCGGCGTCGGTGACCCGGCCGCGGACATGAAGCGGCCTGCGCATCGGAATCGTCTTCTCGGGCGCGTCGGCCGTGGCCGACCAGAACCGCTTCGCGTTGAATCCGAGCATGCCCAGGTCGATCATCACGGCGTCAGCCGGCGCGTCATCCCAGCGGAATCGGCCCTCGGCGTCGGTCCGGGTATTCCATCGCAGCGAATGGTGCCCCCGCCACTCATCCGCGGAAATCGGCGCTCCGGCGATGGGCTTATCATGTGCGTCGACGATCCGGCCCAGGATCTTATGCCCCGGGCCAAGCTGGAACTCGACCAGCGGCAGACCCGGTCCCGTCCTCAACGACACCAGGTCGGGCGCATGGCCCCGTGCCTGCACCGTCAGGACCACTTCGCCCGGCGAAACGCCGCGCATCGTGAACCGCCCTGTTGCGTCAGTCGTCGCCTCGCCGATCACTTCCTGCCCGCGGAGATCCGAGCCCCGCGCCACCCGGGCGCCGCCAATGGGCTGTCCCGCCTGGTCGAGCACGCGACCCGTCACGGTGATGCCCTGCACGTGAGCCGTTGCAGACGCGCCACCCGATCGCGCCGGATCGTCTCCGGCAGCCATCGCCGGCCCGCGCGGCTCGAACGCAACAACGAAGGGCAGCGTTCCCAGCGCGAGAATGCCGGCAACGAGCAAGGCCACCAGCTTGAGCTTCGCGACGAACATCGAGCGAAAAACCCCGTCGGCCAGCTCGAGGGCCGCCGTCGAGCCCGTGGCCGAGACCGCGCTTGCCGTCGCGGCGCGCGCCAGCGTGGCGACCGTCCCGATGACGAGCGGAGACGGAACGACAACCGAGGCGAATGCCGCGTCGCCGCCTGCTGCCAGTGCGGTCAAACCCGCCAAGGGCGCCACGCCGCGCCGGGTCAGGCGGTCGCGCAGCTTTTGTCGGGCACGGTCCAGCCGCCCGCGCACGCTGCCCGCCGAGCACCGCAGCCGTCGGGCCGCCTCCTCGTGCGATTGGCCCTCAAGGTAACAAAGCACGACCGCACGGCGGTACGCCTCGGGGAGCCGGTCGATCTCCGCATCCAGCAGTCCACGGAGCTCGCTCAGTTCCAGTTCGCTGTGCGGTTCCGATTCCACCGTCTCGGGACGTGCGCCCTTACGCTCCTCGCCCGGCCGCCGGATCGCACGTGTTCTGACCCGTGCCGCCACGCGATACGCCACGCCATGCAGCCAGGGCCCAAGCCGCTCGCCGTCGCGCAGAGCGCTGCACTTGCGCAAGAGCACGAGGAACGTGGCCTGAAAGGCATCCTCGACATCGAGCCGATCGCGGAGCACTCGCCGGCAAACGCCCAGCACCATCGGCCCATGCCGCGTGACCAGAGCCTCGAACGCCCCTTCATCCCCAGCGGCGAACCGGCGCAGGAGCTGCCCCTCCGAGAGACCCGTGAGCGACCCTCCGCTCCAGATCCGCTCAATCCCGCGCACAACCGCGCCTTGGTTCCCCATCGCCATCGCCCCCGTTCCCGTGCTCGTGTGCTTCCTACTTCTATACTGCACCGACGGCGGGCAGCTTCACGGTCTTTCTTCCAGGTAGCCGGGGATTTGGAATCTCGGGCCGATGTTCTCACCCTCCTCATTTCCATCGCGCGTGACCATCGCCCTCAAATCCGAAGTGCTGATCGCATCTTTGCCTGCCATTCTGACAAACCGCACCGCCCCATCCGCCGTTGACACGTTGAACCCGCTCGGATGCTTGCTCCCCATGCCGAGCGCGGGCTCGCTCGACGCAAGCGAGAGGTCCACCGGCTTGGTCCAGGGAACGGGCTTCGCCCCCTCAACGACCAGGAGCGTGCGACTGGTCCCGTCGGTCACATCTCTGAACGGGACGCCGGAGCGCTCGCCCGTGAAGATCGAATGGGGATCGATGATGACTTCGTAAGTCGTCAACCCCATAGTCAACTCCCCGCTCGGGCACTGGAACACCCTGGGCATCTTGTCGGCGAGGGGCTTGTTATGAGCGCTATCCCACGGCTCGTCGAGGTGGAATTGGTTATAGAGCTCGCCTTGTTCGAGATACGGAAGGAGCAAGACGCGCCAGCTCAAGCGAGGCGTGCCGTCCTTGTCGAACGTTGCGGCCGGCGGCAATGTTCCGAATGTAGATTCGTAATTCGCCATGGCGATCGCGATCTCTTTCAGGTTGTTCGTGCACACCGCGCGGCGCCCGGCTCACGACCTTCCACCACTAACGGAGTGAGCAAGGTCAAGATCGTCGTCAGGCTTCCCAGCACGATCCCGGCAATTGCATTCCCCTTTCCCAGGACCGGCATGTTCGCGCGCTTGATTTCGCGCAATCCCAGCAGCCCCACAACGATCGCGGGCACTCCGGCCACGAAGCAGGCGACCAGGAAAACCAGCGGATTGTCCAGACTGAAACAGGCTCCGAGGGCGCACAACCCCAGGATCAGGCTGGCCCTCGCCTTTCTGCTCGTCCGGGACGAGCGAGAGTCACGCACGGGGTTATCCGCCTCATCGGAAGTATGCTCCGGCCGCGGTACGATCTGCGCGCTTCCCATCATTGCAGTCCTGACGCCGCCCTCAGGCAATTGCTCACATTCTGCATCGCCTGTGCCGACAACGAGCCGATGTCGTTCATGACCAGCGACTGATCCACGGTTACCAGCGTATCGCATTGCAGGCAGGAATCGAAGCGCAATCCGGAACGTGGCTCGTTGGTGACCTCGATCGGAATCTCGGTGTCTCACGCCGCACAACGCACCGCGTCCGGTCGGCCCAGATCGTCCATTTCACCCACGGCCAGACGCTCCCCGCAGCGCCAGAGCGAGCTCATCTGCCGTGCGAAAACGACGATCGGGCTCGGGCTCGAGGCAGCGCAGACAGATTCGATCGAGCGCGCCGGGAACCTTTGGCTGCAGTTCCGCGAGAGGCGGAACCTCGACGCGACCCCGCCGCACCCGCTCATCGAGGCAGATCCCGTGAAACGGCAGCCGCCCGGAGAGTGCCTGGTAAAGCAGTGCCCCCAACCCGTGGGATGGTCCAGCATGCCCAGCAGCCGCGCCTCCCGCCGCGTGGCGGCCCGCGAGTAAGCCGTCACCTCCGGGTCACCCAGGCTCAGCTTGAGCGCAGCCACTCTGCCGCTGGGTCGGTGCCGGGCCTTGTACATCTCGGCCATCGTCGATCCCTGCAGCGAAGCGAGAATCTTGTAGCCTTCAGGAAAAACCGTCGCACGCGGGCCCTCCGACTCCTCCTGCTCTTCCAGTCGCACGGCGGCACCGCAAGCGATGCACGTCTCAGGAAAGCAATCAGCACGGCCCAGCTCCCACGGCTCGGCCAGCCAGGCGTGGTCATTCGCGCAAACAAACGCGAGTGGCATCCGTGAGCCCTTCGAACGCTCACAATGATCGTCCCAGTTCCGGCCAGACCGTTAGCCGAACCTACTCAAACACAGCCTCAACCGGCATCTGCCACCCGGCAACCGCCGGCTCGGCATCAGCGAGCTGGCCCAGGCCAAACGTCTCAGGTTGGTCCGGCTTCGTCGCACGATAAACACGGATCAAGCTCGCGTTCGGGTCGACGTCCCACACGACCAACGTTCACGCCTCGAAGTAATCGGCTCGCTTGGCCTCCATCTTCGCCTCGGCCAGATCGCCGTGATCGCCTTTGCTTCGAACCTCCACCGCAAGTGTTGGCGGTCCTGGTACGAAGTCCATGTCATCCCGCGGAAGAGCACCCACGTAATACGACGCATCCGGGGAAAACGACTCACGGCCTGATGACAACTTAGGGACAGCGAACCCCGTGTTATCAGTATAGGCCTCGCCACGTCCGGTGGCTTCAGCGTGGTCATCGAGGCTGCGATAGATCCGCGCGGCCACGCGGCTCGGCAGACGCGCTGTCGGCATGAGGTGAACAATCCTCCCAGCGATCAGCTCAGCCTTTCCGTCCACGCGCCGGAGATCGTCGAGCGTGGCAATTGTCTGAATCGCGGACGACATTCGACCTCCCCGCCGGCTCCCGGCTCGACCCGGTCGTGCATTCCCTACAGCATGATTCTACTCGCGCGGCAACACTCCGACAATCGCGACATCCAGCGGCCTGATACCACACTTCACCGCCAGCATCAACCGCCCGAGCACCCCGATCAGCAATGCCCCCGTCCGAGCGAAAGCACTGCAAGACGAACGGATCACGTGCCCATGATTCCTTTTGACAAGCACTCCCCATCATGTTGTGATAACCGTTCACGTGGTCGGAATCGTGAAGTCATCACAAATATCCCGCTATCTGGTGGAGGCCACAATGGGCTGCCCCGTCGTGCATTTTGAGATCGGTTGCCGAGACAAAGCCCGCACACAGTCATTCTTCGCCACGCTGTTCGGCTGGGCGATCACCGACGCGGGCCCCGCGGGGATGATCGACACCGGCGCCGGCAGCGGCATCAATGGCCACATCACCTCGCTGGGCCACGAGCCGCACCACTACGCCACCTTCTACGTCCAGGTAGACGACATCCCCGCCTATCTCGCAAAAATTGAATCCCTGGGTGGCAAGACGATCGTTCCCGCTGTGACGATTCCGACCGGCACCTTCGCCTGGTTCGCCGACCCAGACGGCACCACAATCGGCCTCTGGACACCCAAGTCAGGCTGACCGCGCGATCGAGGCAACCGCGTTTCCGCCATTCCAACCCGAAGCGCCAGCGAGGATTCGTGCGATCGCCGCCAGATTCAGTCCAACCTTCCTCGCTGGCGCGTCGGGTTAGTGTGTGGCCAGGCCGCTCCAGCGCGAATTGACGCGCGCCCGGCTGCGTCGACACATGCCGCCCCGGGGCGATTTCGGCTCTCTCACCGAGCTGATGGAGCCCCAGCCGGATTCTCGATCCACGCGCGATAACACGTACAGCACAGATAAATTGTCTTGTGTTCGATAACCTGCTTCATCGCATCTTCATGGGAGATTCCCGCGAGCTGCTTGAGCAGCGCGTCGATCCGCCGGGCGATCTCCTTCTCATCGAGCGGTTCCATCTCCGGCACGCTGGGATCGGCAACGGCATCGATCCGCACAAGATAGAAGCCCCCTCGCCCTGGCGCGCGCGGCTTTGAGCAGCGCGCACAAACGAGCGCCTCCGCTGGCTTCATCATTCAGCCCCTCTCCGTTCCTCCACTCCTCGCCCCACCACCCGCCCTACGCTTCACGCGACCCCGCGCATCGCCAAGCTCTTCCTCAGGTCATCATGCTCGAACGCGGAAGCCATCCGATCCATCTCCGCAGCGCCGATCCCCGCCCGACGAGCCCCATCGCGCCATCCCGAAACCGCCGACCCCACCTCCCCGCAGACCCGTCGCGCCTCTCCGGGCGAGACGCCAAAGTACTCCGCGACTTCAAATGCCAGATCCAGATCCGCAGTCGCGTCGTCAAGCGTGATGGCAAGGCTCAGCACTCGCGGCCGCACCTCCACCGAAACGGGATCCAGATCGTAAGCCGGCGACAGCCGCCAACCCTTGCCCCGGTCGTACAGAAAGCCGTGATTTCTCAAATGATCATCTGTATTGGAAACCAGCACGTTGAACACAATCCTGCGCCACAACTCCCGAACATCATCATCAGGACCCGAGCCGTACCGATGAATCGCATCGGCGATCTCAAGGTAGCTTCGCGATTCACCATCACTCGCGCCCAGCATGCTCATCGCCGACAGGAACGGAATTCGTGATCCGCGGCTCCGATCAAAGCGAGCGAGCAAGAGCACGTTTCTGCCGGCAACCTCCTCGATTCGCCATAACGGCACACGAATTCCGGCGTTGCTTGCCAGACCAAGCGCCACTGCTTCCCACGCCACAACATCAAAGTCGTCGTCTTTCTGCGCGAATTTTGCGATCGCGAGCGCGCCGTCGCGATCACGAACGGCGGCTTTCGGGCGTGCTCCGCCCAGCGAAGACCCGGGCACAAGCAGTAGCCGCAAGTCGTCTTCGGTCTCCGTGTCCCCGATCACTCGCTCGGTCGCATGAAGCAGCCGCGGTAGCTCAACAAGCGGCGGAATTCGATGTGCGAGATCCGCCGCCAGAAACGGGCCAACATCCTCCTCTGCGAACCGCAACGCACCCTGCCGTGCCTCGTCGTCCACCAGAAGCAGATAGTCAGCCTCGAACAACGTCCGTACTTCCCTCCCCTCGCGGCCGGCACGCATCCGCTCGGCTCGGCGCATCAGCAGCCGGCCCCACCGATCCGGCGCGGAATCCCCAAGGGCACCGAAGAGAGCGCGGCCCGACGGCGTGTGCAGAGGACCGGTGCCAAGCGCAAGCGCGGGCTCCAGGGCGAACCGCTCCGGATGCCGCAGCCACTGATCTTCATATTCAAACGTGGCACTTTCCCGTCCCTTGCGCACGCGCGCCCACAGCCGCCCTACCACGTTCGGCACACCACCCAGATCGGCGTAAACCAGAACCTCGCGGTCCATCACTCGACAGCCTTCTTCCTATCTCGGTCCCTCGGAAGCCGGATGCGCTTCGGCAATCGTTCGTCTTCCAGCGAAACTCCAACCACATCGTGCGAGGCGTCCGCCAGTTCAGCCAACCGGCTTTCCATCCCCAGCACGAACAAGACAGTCGCATAAGCGCCAGCCGATGCGCCCGGATCCCCTCTTTCAACCCGCCCGAGCGTCATCCGGCTGATGAGCGCCCGTTCCGCCAAGAGCGCCGTCGGTATCCGCCGCCGCCGCCGCGCATCGCGAAGATCGGAACCCAGCTTCCGCAGTGCACGAACCACCGGCAGCGGCCGATTTCCAGACGATTGTTTTCTCATCAAATTACAGCCCCATATTCTAGGCGTTCCATCGATTTAATGTATAGAATACAAGACAGTAAATCAATACCCACGCGCGGATCGGACTCTCCTGCTGATGCCCTTTATCGCGTTGAGTGCGCCCCCAAGCCTCGTAGCGCACACTCCCCTAACAGATCGGCCTAAATAGGCCGACATCTGAATAATTAAGATCGAGGCCACGTTCGGGCAAAACGCGGGGCTCGCGAACGATCGCCACCCCGCCAATCTAAGAATCTGTCTCACACAGAGACCGCGCCGAAGCCGGCACCGTCCAGATTGGCGGCTTGCCGTCAAGGTGCGGATGAGGGCCCGACATCACGGGAGACCGGATCCCGGGCAGGATCTGAATGTCGAATATCTCCTCGACCCCCGTATGAAACTCGAGGAGCGCCATCTGACCGCCGGAGACCAAGTCGACGACTGCCACTCCGCATTTGAGCGAATCGCGGCGATCGGCGATCGGCAAACCGCCGAAGGTCGAGGTCTCACGAATACGCGAGAGCCCCACGAACGCGAAGCTCCCCATCATGGCCAGCCCCCGCGCATAGCCGGGCAAGTCGCTGACGGTCGTGATACTACCCCGCTCTGCGTCCGCCACCACCAGCCGCCCGCGCCCCGAGTCGAGTAGCCAGATCTTTCCCTGATGCACGCGCGGCGAATGCGGCATCGCCAGCCCTCGCACCACCGTCTCGCCACTTTCCACGTCGATCAGGCAGCCCGTCGTCGCCTTCGCGGCCCGCCAGCCTCCAGCCTCATCCGTCTCGGCCAGCGCCGTCACCAGCTTCACCCGTGTCTCCGCACATGCGAGTCCATTCAAATGGCAGCGGTCCTCAGCCTCCAGCGCCTTGATGAACCTGGGCTTCCAGCGCGGCACAAAGCTATGCCGTTCGTCCAGCGTGCACAGGCACGAAAAGGCCGTGTTCACCACCCAGAGCTCCTCTCCCACCCAGGCCAGGTCATGCCCCAAGATTTCTCCCGTCACCTTGGCACACCTCGCGAGGTAACACGCCTCGTGGCTGCCGGCTGGCTCGAGCTGCCTGGCGATCTTCGGATGGTCGCTCAGAAACCAGATCGCCGCGCGGGCACCCACCGCGACCTCTCCCGGCCGCGCGGCGATCCCCATCGCCTTCTCGAAGTTGTGGTACGAAAGCGAAAGTTCTCCCGCACCGGAGCCGATAACCACGACTTTCCCCGCCTGGTACGTGGAGACCAGCAGCGAGGCCCCCAGATGCTCGAGGATGCGCGGGAAGTTGAGCGTATACTCGTGGCGCACCTCACGCGTGGGGTTGGTCCCCACGTGTGTTTCACCCGGCTGGGATTCCGTTGGTTCCACGGCCGTCACCTCCTGGTCCATCGATTGGGCTTCAACAATTCGTGTGTGCCGATTCTAATGATGATCACATGGCCGAGCCGATAGGAACTCGGCCAGAATCTCCAATCGTCGGACCTTGACGAATCGCCTGTCAATGAACGACAGGCAAATGAGCAGGTTGGCCTGCGGATCGGCGCTTCGTGCCGCCGGGCTCGGCCCATGATTTGTGGTCAATGCGGACCTGACACTATCAGGCATTTCGCGAGGTAACTCATGTCCCAATGGGTATGGCGATTGAAACGACCGACAGCGACGGTTCAGAAACTCCTCAGCTCTGGACTTCCGACGGCACGAGTGCGGGCACCGTCCAGTTGACCAATTTCACCGAAGGCAGCGGGCTGAGCGACTTGACGGTGCTGGGCAGCAAGATCTTCTTCGATGGCAACGATGGCACGAACGGCGACGAGCTGTGAGTAACCGACGGCACGCCCGCGGGCACGACGCAGCTCACCGATTTCCACAATCTCTCGATGGCGGGCCCGATTGGCTCGAACGATCCGCTTGAAGTCGCCAACGGCTCTCTCTACTTCGCGGTGTACGACGGCACCACCAACACTGCCCAGGTCTGGACGAGCGATGGAACCGCAAACGGCACGGTTCCCGTGACCACCTCGGGCGGCGTGTTTGATTCCGCGGGTGATTTCACCGCGGTCGGCAGCACGGTCTACTTCGTCGGCGAATATGCCACCCAGTCTTCGCCAAGCCTCACGGCCCAGCTCTGGGCGGTTAACGCGGGAACGGCTGCCCCGGTCACTCCGAATGTCGACTGGGTCTCGGGGCCGACCGCCCTCACCGCGGTCAACAATTCCACGCTGCTCTTCGCCGCCGATGACGGCAGCGGCCACGGCGAAGAGCTCTGGAAAAGCGATGGAACGGCCTCGGGCACGACGATGGTGAGCGACATCAATCCCGGCGCCGGCGGATCGATCTACTTTGAAGCCGGCGGGGGGGCCCGGGCTCGTCGGCCCCCACGATTTATCAGAGCGACGGCACAGCGGCGGGAACGGCGCCCATCTTCACTGGAGATTCGTCCGCCATTCAGATGAGTGGACTGACGGTCTCGGGAAACGCCATCTACTTCCTCACGAGCGAATCGAACGACTCGGGAACCGGTCTGGATCTCTGGAAGAGCAAAGGCACGGCGAGCGGAACCTCGCTCGTCACATCGATACCGAACAGCGGTTCAAGTGTCTACTCACTGACGGCCGTGAACGGCAAGGTGTTCTTCGCGATCATCGACGGCACATTCGGGAGCGACAACGCCGTCTACCAGCTCTGGTCCAGCGACGGCACGGCCGCGGGGACAGCCGAGGTGACCTCGCTGAGCGGCCCGATCGATCAAGCCGTGGCACTCGGAAACGAGCTGATCTTCACCGAGCAAGACTTGACAGACTCGACGGAATCATTGTGGGCTAGCGACGGCACCGCCGCCGGCACGGTCCAGCTGCAAGATTTCCAGCCGAGCGGCAACTACGGCTACGGATCCGGAAGCCCGCCGAGCGCATTGATTGTGGCGGGCGCCAAAGTCTACTTCGTAGCCCCGAACGGAGCGGCCCCACAGCTCTGGTCCACCGATGGAACCGTCGCGGGAACGATGCCCGTCACTACCGCAACCGCTGGCGCAGGCGAAGTCGCCCCCTCGAACCTCGTCGAAATGAACGGAACGCTGTTCTTCCTGGCCAACGATCCATCGAACGGAAAGCAATCGCTCTGGTCAAGTAACGGCACTGCCGGCGGGACTAACGTGGTCACGGACCTGCCCGGCGGGAACTACTCTTACATCGACCAGCTCGTCGCCTCGAACAACACGTTGTTCATCCTCGTGGGCGAACAATCTTCGTCGAACGTCCCTGACATCGACCTCTGGGAGAGCGACGGAACCGCGGCTGGAACGACCGACCTGGGCAGCCTGCCACAGTATCCGGATAACCCCACGCCCGTCGGCACCACACTTTTCTTCACCGCGAGCGACTCTCTGGGCACGGAGCTCTGGTATGCGCAATCGGGCTCGACCGGCACTGCAACGTCGAGCTCGACCGGCACTGCAACATCGAGCTCGACCGGCACTGGAACGTCGGGCTCAACCGGCACTGCAACGTCGAGTCGACCGGCACTGCAACGTCGGGCTCGACCGGCACTGCAACATCGAGCTCAACCGGCACTGCAACGTCGGGCTCGACCGGCACTTCGACGACGAACGCGACCGGCACTTCGACGACGAGCTCGACCGGCACTTCGACGACGAGCTCGACCGGCACTTCGACGACGAGCTCGACCGGCACTGCAACGTCCGGCTCGGGTTCCAGCACAAGTTCCGGCTCGAGCTCCACTCCCACGTCGAGCTCAAGTCCCACACCGACGTCCGATTCGAGCTCCACTCCCAGGACAACCGTTGCAACGACACCGCACACAACGCCCAAAGCCGCTCCAGTGCAGCCTCCCGCGCCGACCATCATCGGCGAGCAAGCGATTTTCCGTCGCAAGACGAACAAACGCGGCAAGCCTGTGGGCAAACCGGTGCTCACCGGTTTTACGATCGAGTTCAGCCGGCCGATGGGTGCGACCGCAGCGAACAGCGCCTTCGATCAGCTCGAGAACGTGCGAGCCAATGCGCACGGGATCAACAGTGCCGCGCACATGAGCGCGGTTGGGATCACGGTATCGTATGACGCGTCGAGCAACACGGCGACCGTCGGGCTCGCTGGCAAGCAGTCGTTCCCGAAGGGTGGAGTTTTGATGGTGAGCCCGTCCGTCGCGAGTGCCAGCGGAGGGTCACTCACCGGAACGAGCAACTTCGCGATCGCGCCGGGCGGTAAGACGATCATCCCCGCCTGAGCCCCCCGGTGGCAATGGCTTCCCCTCTCGTGTAGCAGGCACACTCCGTGTGCCGCCCGCTCCTCATCTGATGGGTGGCACTCTGCGCGACCAAAGGTCGCCCCGTTGGGCGCGGGTCTCCAGACCCCGCCCTCCGCGCGACCGAAGGTCTTGTTCCGCTTGATTGACATTCTGCCTTGCCTAGGTTGTAATCCGATCCATCAGCTTGTGCGCGTTTTTCGATGGTCTGGACTGCGTACGCATCGCGCTCGACCATGCTCCTGCCACCGAGTTGAGTCATGAATCTGGTCGAGAGACTGAAGAGCATCTTGATCGACACGGGCCTGCTTGTCGGACTCTTGCTTGCCGTGGCGGGCGTCTACAGCGTCGAGACCCGCCTACCGCGCACACAGGCTCCCAAGCCCAAGGAAGGCTACGAGGAGAAGGTCGAAATTGAAAAGGGCCTTTCCGGCACAACCGAGCACCGCACCTACGTGTTGCGAACCAGGAAAGACAAAGCGAAATGGGTCGCCCAGTTCGGCGGCTCGGTTGAAACCGAGGGATGCGTGCAGGACGGACTGAACTGGCTCGTCCGGCACCAGGCCGACGACGGCTCCTGGTCGAGCGCGTGCCTCGGCCCGAGAGCGAGCAGCCCCCTCTCGAAATGTGAAGCAGACGAGAAGGCATGCACCACCCCCGGCGATCCCTTTGTCATGGCGCAGACGGGTCTCGCCCTCCTGGCACTTCAGGCCTCCGGAAATTACGAATCCAACGTGGAAAAATACTCGAGCCAGGTCAAGCGCGGGCTCGACTGGCTGATCGAGCACCAGCAGCCCGACGGTGCGCTGGTCGGCGTGCCCGAGGGTCAACGCGGAAATTATCCCAATACGTATATGTACGAGCACGCGATGGCTGCGTTTGCATTGGCGGAAGCGTGCGCCGTGCGCAAGGCACAAGGCAAGCCGGACGAGCCTCGCCTCAAGACCGCGACGAAGAAGGCAATCGAGTTTATCGAAGAGCATCAGCACAATGACGGCGGCTGGCGCTACACCGTCAACAAGCAAGAGCGGAGCGACTGTTCGGTCTCGGGCTGGGCGATTCTCGCCCTGAAATCGGCCAGGGAGGCCGAGATTCCCGTGCGGGATGATACCGTGAATGAAGCCCGGTACTTCTTCAAGTCGTGTGAAACCGCCGATGGGCGAACGTCGTACCAGGCGGGAGAAAATGCCAACTCCGACGCGATCACGGCCGTGGGGATGCTCGCGCACCTCCTGTTGCTCAAGGAGCCGGAGGCGCCGATCGTCAAGTCGTCGGCAACCTTCCTCGCCGGTCGGGCTAACACGTATCGTGACAGTGTGCGCAGCGGCACTGCCGAGTTCTACACCCTCTACAACGCGACCCTGGCCATGTACCAGAGCGGCGGCGAGAGATGGAGTCGGTGGAACGACGCGGTACGCGACGCCGTCGTCGCCAACCAGACCAAAGGCTCGGGCTGTGATCGTGGAAGCTGGGATCCCCGCGGCACCTTTCGTGGCGGCATGGGCGGCCGGATCTACAGCACCGCACTCGCGACCCTCATGCTCGAAGTTTACTACCGCTTTACGCGTGAGGGACAGCCAAACGCGCTGGACGATCCGGCACACTGACGAGGTCATTCAGTCATGTCACTCTTGCGGACGGTGTATCTGGGCGCGGTGATCTGCGGCTGGATGGCCTTTGGCGGCTGGTTTGCGGCCGAGATACTCCGCCAGGGTGTCGTCCAGGGAAGCGCGACGCCGGAACCCGGGCGCTGCCGCCGCGAGCGATCCTCGCTTCCTTGGCTCGCGTGCCCTGGGCGCCGCGCTCGCGAGCGAGAAAAACCAGACGATCGCGGCGTTTTGCCTGGTGGGGGCCGCGATCGGCGCGGGTCTGGGCCTCGCAGGTGGGCTGTCGAACTGGCAGCTCGGGCCCCAGATCTTTCGAATGCTCCGCGGGCTCATCGCCGGCGGTCTCGGCGGATTCGCGGGGGGCTGGCTCGGTGCAATGATCTACCAATCGTTCGCAGGCGGCGGTGGCGGCTACGGGTGGGTTCGACCCGTTGGCTGGATGGCGGCCGGCGGGCTAGTCGGGCTCGCCGACGGATTGATCACCCTCTCTCCCAACCGGATGCGCAACGGCTTGATCGGCGGACTGATCGGCGGACTGATCGGCGGAATCCTCTTCGACCCGATCGGCGCACTCGTGGCACGCACCGCCGGCGCGAGCGATCCAAGTTTCCAGTTCGAGATCACCAGCCGCGCAGCCGGATTCGTGGCCGTGGGCCTTTGCATCGGCGGCGCGATCGGGCTCACGCATCTGCTGCTCAGGCATGCCTGGCTGACCGTCCTGGACGGCGACCGACCCGGCCGCCAGGTGATTCTCTCCGGCAGCAGCCTGACCCTGGGCAGGGACCCGGGCGCGGGCCTTCCCTTCCTGCGCGAAGCCGACCGCGGCCTTCTGCCCATTCACGTGCGCCTCGAGCGCGCCCGCGACGGATCTTTCTCGCTTCTTCCCGCGTCTGCCGGCGCCGATGCGGACGTGACCATCGTGAAGAACGACGCCCGCCAGACATTCTCCCTGCGGAACCAGGGTGGAAAAGGCATCGTCCTCGGCAATGATTTTGTGATCACATGCGGGCGCAATTCGATCCGGTTCAACGAGAAGTCGCGCCGGGCCAACACCCCGGCGCCAACGGCAGCACCAGCGCCGGCAGTCGCACCCCGTCCGGTGCCGGCCACGCCGCCACCCATCCCGCAGGCGCAGGCACCGCCGCAGCCGGCGCCCCAACCTCCACCACCCAGAAAGCCGGAAGCCGCGCCAGCGCCGCCTCCTGTGGCCCCAAAGAAGCCGCCCGTCACACCAGCAGCCGCTCCCAAACCCGCGGCTCCGCCATCGCCGCAAGCGCAACCGCAACCGCAGCCGGCTGCCCGAGGAGAAGGCCTTTGCCCTAATGGCCACAAGGTGCCGCCGGGCCAGCGTTATTGCATCATGTGCGATACGTATTTTTGACGGCGGATCGATCGATCGATCGGCCAGAGCCGGTCAGTGTTGCCGACTTGTGTCGTAAACCAGGTCTGCGGTCGCGGTTTCTGTTCCAGAGACCTTCACGCCAGCGCTGGTGAGGGGGCGAATGGAGCGTGAAGCGAATCTTGCATGACTCCGGGACGTTCACCACGAAGGTCCCGGTAGGCGACTTGACGTCGACCGGTTTCACCGGCTCACGCTCACGCGCTTCGTCCACTTCACCCGGAGCAGTCACGTCCAGCGTATACGAAAACTCCGTCACCGGTTTCTTGGTCGCGACATCGATGACCGTGACCGTGACCGGCTTGAGCGGTTGATCGGCTGCAGCGAGCGTTCGAGGCGACGATGCCAGACGCGTAACAACAGCGAGCGCTCGTCCCCACATATGGACCTCCATTTCCAATCAGGTTTGCAAGTCGGATGCAGCCTTGCTCTCGAAATGCTAACAACGCCGCGGCGGAAGCACCATGCCTGGCTGATGGCGCAATCCGGGCTCCCGGAAAACACCGGATTCCGTGTATCATGCAGGGACAAATGTCAGCGCGAGGCACCGACGATGAGCACCGGTCGACCAGGTCTTTCTGATCTCCCCGAAAACGTTCGCACTCAAATCGAGGCGATTCGAGCTTATCGTCACACTCCCGAAGGCCTCGCTGAACTGGATCGGATCCGCGCCGCAGTGCGACAAGACTACCCTCCGCTCCGGCCCGACCCGGCCCGGGCCTGCTAAAGTATTGAGCGGCATTCGCCACGAGCCTCCCGCGCGAGCGTCGCCTCGCCGGATCGCAATGCCCCTGCCACCCAACCCTCCCACGCCAAGGACACTCGATGCACAATCAGAACCGACGCACAGTGGTTTCCGCCGTCCTTTTCTTAATCTGCCTGCGTGTCACCCACGCTCAAGAAATCCCCGCCGTCGACACAACCGCCCTGCCCCCTCGCTCGGTTCCCGAGTCGGTCACCGCCCGCCAGGTCCCCGACTGGGTCCGCACCCACTTCCGCGTCGGCCATCTGCCCGGCAGCCTGCCGATGTCCGAGGCATTCGTGAACGCGGGATACAACGTGGTCACGCTCAACACGCTGGGACGGTGGAACATCGTCGGGCCCTCGGCCTCGCTCTATCCGGCTGAACGGGTCAAAGAAGCCGAAGAATACATGCGCACCCACGTTGATCGCTGCCATCGCGCAGGTGCCAAGGCCATCTTTTACATCGGCCCCGTGCAGGTGCCCGTCGGAAATCCTGAGTTTGTGAAAGCGCACCCGGACTGGCTACGCATTCGCCCTGACGGGAAGCCAGACGCCGTTCCTAACTTCGCCAGTATCCGAAGCGGTTATGCCGACTGGCTGCTCGAGCAACTGGCGTACGTGACGCGAACCTTCAAAGCCGACGGCTACTGGCTCGACGGCTACGCCCCGCTGCACTTGCACACATACGACGAAGCCACAAAACGTGCCTTCCGCGAATTCTCGGGAGGCAAGGAGATTCCGCTTCCACTCAACCCCGCCCCTGACGCCCCCATGTTCTTTGATACCGTCCACAATCCCCTCGCCCGGACCTACATGGCCTGGCATGAAGCTTTTTTCGTCAAGTTCGCGGACAGGATGCGCGCGGCCATCCGCAAGGAATCACCCGACGCGGTTCTGTTCGTGAATCATAGCGCCAACCGCACGTGGTATTACCCCAATATGTACATGGGAGAGTATCCGCTGCATTATGCCAGTGCGGTGGATATGCCTTCGGTTGAGCTTTACTGGGATGTGCCCGGCGACCCGCTCTACCAGCAATTCGTCTTTGCGTTCATGCAGGGAATCTCGCGCGAGCGCGGAGCCTCGGTCTGGATTCAACCGTCGGAGCACGGCATCTCGGGCATCTCGTCGCCGGTTGAAATCCAGCTTCGCGGCCTCGAATGTCTGCCGTGGGGCGTCACGCCGGAATTCGTCGAGTCCACCGGCCGCGAAGAGTATTACAAGCTCCACGTCGCGAACATCAAGGAACGCGAGGAATGGCTCAAAAAGTCCGAAGCGGTTCCTTACCTGGGCATCGTTGCTTCCGAACAAACGCGGACGCTCTACGCTCAGGCCGCCTTGCCGATGTACTTTTCGCACACGCTGGGCGCCTTTCGCGCGTTCATGGAAAAGCACTTCTCGGTGCGGATCTTGACGGAACAAGACCTCGAAGATGGCAACCTTCGCGGAGTGCGTGTGCTGGTGCTGCCGAATGTCGCGTGCATGTCGGATCGTGCAGCCGAAGTCGTGCGGCGGTTCGTCAGAGCCGGCGGCGGACTGATCGCGACGTTCGAAACCTCACTTTACGACGAGAGCTTCCGAAAGCGGCCAGATTTCGCACTGAGCGACGTCTTTTACGCGAGCTACGCGGGAACCAACACCGTCAGCCAGCGGATCGAGGGCCTCGCGCTCACGATCGATGCGTCCGTCGACGATCCCGTGATCAAGGCCAAGCAAGCCACGGCGTGGCTCAACCCCGGCAATCCACCGCACGCGGGACCGCTCGCCCTGGTCGCGAGCGCCACCAAGGTCAAGACGCATTCCGGCGGCCTGGCGCTTGCAAGCTACAACGTCAATCTCCCCGCCGACGAGGCCGGCAAGCGCCATCCCGCGATCATCGCGGGCGAGTTTGGCAAGGGGCGCGTCGTCTATTTCGCGGCGTCGGTTGACAAGGGGATGTTCTTTTATCCCGATGCGTACATGCGGCAATTGCTCGCAAACGCGGCTTACTGGGCCGCACACGACGCGAAACCGCTCGTCGAGGTGAATGGCCCCCTGATCCTGACCACGACGGTTCGCCGCCAGCCGGAATCCAACCGCATCGTGGTTCACTTGCTCAACCAGGGCAGCTCGTGGGGCATGCATTCGATTTATCAGAAGATTGCGCCGCTGCCGGAAGAGCTGAGCAAGCAGTGGGGCTTTCCCAATCAATCCGAGCTGCGCGGAACCTGGCCGATCCGCGAGGAGGTCATCCCGCTGTCCGGAATCCGTGTGACCTGCCGCGCTCCCGGCATCAAGAAGGCCACGCTCGAGCCCGGCAGCCTCGACCTTCCGATCAAGCGTACCGCCGACCGAATCGAAGTCACCGTGAACAACCTCGGCATGCACGCCATGGTCATTTTCGAGTGATCGACGCTTGACTTCCCAATGCACTCTCGTTAGTTTACACCTAACTTCTTAAGTTAGGTGACGAAGCCCTGGGTGACGGGCCGTTCTGTCCGGATGGGGAGGTCGCATTGGCTGAGAACGAACCGAGCCCGCGTGAGCTGGACGTACTCAAGGCGCTCTGGGCATTGGGCTCCGGCAGCGTGCGCGAAGTCCATCAGCAAATGTGTCCGGACGGCGAGCTGGCATTCAACACGGTGCAAACACTGCTGCGGATCATGGAGGATAAGGGGCTGGTGCGACATCGGGCGCAGGGGCGGACGTTCGTCTACGAACCGACTTATGCGCGACCGGGTGACTTCGCGCATGCTGCACAAGGTCTTCGACGGTGCGCTCGACCAGGTCGTCCTCAGCCTGTTGCAGGCGAAGGATGTCAGTGAAGACGAGCTCCGGACGCTCGAGCGGCTGATTGCCACGGCCCGCAAGCGGAAAGCGTCAAAAGGTGATGCGAAGAAGTGAGGGTAACAGCAATGGGATTACAAATGCTCGACCTGGGCTGGCTGGCGAGCGCAGCCGCTGGCAGTCTGATCATCCTGGCCGTGGGTAGCCTCGCAGCCCGGCTTTGCCGGCAGCCTGTGCGCCGCGCACGGCTCATCGTTCTGACGCTTTTCGGGGCGCTGGCTGTCCCCTGGCTAGCCCTCGTGCCGGTCGTGCCTCGCTGGTCGACTGGCATTCTGCCGGCGCCGGCACCACTGCGGGCCAGCGGCACGGAACATGCAGTCACTGCCGAACTTCCGGTCCACCAATCAGAAATCGGGGCAGGGACGATTCAGACGCTTGAGCCCACGAAGCTCTCCTCCGACACGCGAGTGCCGTGGACCAAGACCACGCCTGCCGTGATCCCGCCGGCGTCTTCCACTGCCGTCCACGGCTCGCACTGGTCGATCCCAGCTTCGCGCACGCTCGTGCTGGCGTCATACGCGGGGGCCATGACCGCGCTCGCGGCGTGGTGGTTGTTCGGGCAAGTGTTGTTGTGGCGGGTCACCCGCGCGGCGCGCCCGGTGCCGGCTGCGGTGCGTGACGTGTTTCTGGCCATCGCCGGCCCTGCGGGCGAGCGGGTCCGGCTCCTTGAAAGCAACGACATCGCCCTGCCGTTCACTTACACTCTTGCTTGTCCGGTGATCCTGGTTCCAACGAGTCTTACTGATTCGGCTGAACGTGACGCCCTGCGATATGTCCTGGCCCATGAATGGTCGCACGTCGAGAGGCGCGACTCCTGGGCGTGGAGTTTTACATCTTTGGCAGTTTCCATCCTCTTTTATCAGCCCCTTTTCTGGTGGCTGCGGAGACAGCTCCGCCTGTGTCAGGATTACCTCGCCGACGCCCGTGCCGCCGCGCTGGGTTCGGCCGAAGATTACGCGGCTTATCTCGTCGGCCTCGCGCGAATCCACCGCTTCGGCCCAAGCTTGCCGGCGCTGGGGATCGGCGACCGTCGCTCGAACCTGTACAGGAGAGTCACCATGCTCGTTCAGGACCGCAAACCGCTCGAGGAACGCTGCCGTATGGCCTGGAGCATCACCGCCGCCGTGATCGCGGTCGCCGTCGTGGTTGCCGCGTCAGGTCTTCGTCTGGACGCGGCCCCGCCGCCCGACGACAAGCCTGCGGCGAAGGAGCCCAAGCCCGCCCAAGATCCCGCAAAGCCGCCCGGCGACTCGAAGACCAAGGGAGAGACTTTGCACTACAAGGGACTGGTCAAGAGCAAGGAGACCGGCAAGCCGATCGCGGCGGCCACGGTCGTCGTGCGCCGATCGCTGCTCCACTCCGGTGAGAACAAAGTACTGGAAGAGAGCCGCCACACCACCGCTGCCGACGGCACGTATGCCTTTGTGATTCCGCCAGAACAGGCCTCGGAGCGCTTTCTTTACATCGAGCTTGACGTCGAGCACCCCGACTTTGCGACGCGAGCGCGGTTCGGCTATGCCCTCTCCATGATCCGGAAGAACGAACGTCTGGGCGAGCGCCCGTTCTTCGAGACTGTCGAGCTTCGGCCCGCGCAGCCGATCACAGGCCGTATCGAGACACCCGAAGGTGCGCCGGCGGTGGGAGTCGAATTGCTGGCGTACTCGAGGACCGACAAGGTTTCCAAGGGGCAGTTCGAATACGGCTCGTTCGCGAGAACGAAGACGGACCCGGAAGGGAAATTCCGTTTGCCCATCACCACGCCTGGCCAGGGCGTCTACTGGATCTTGCCGAAGGATTTCGCTCCCGAATTGCACGTGCTGGCCGAAGGCAAGCGCGGCGATCTCGGGACGATCACCGTGAAACGCGGCGTGGCTGTGGACGGCGTTGCCCTTGACGTTCAAGGTAAACCGATCGCAAAACTCTTGATCGAGGCCCGACGCGAGCGCGGCAGCGGGCCGGACGACGAAGCCCTCAGCCGGATGATGGTCGCCGACGCGATCAAACGTACGGCCGAGACCGACGACAGCGGCCGGTTCGTTTTCGACCCCCTTCCCCCGGGAACGTACCGCGTCATGCCCACCACGTTCGACAGCCGGGCAGACCGTTCGTCCGGTCGTGATCGCCGCGAGCTGCCGGCGGTGTTCACACCCAAGAAACTCACCATCAACGAAGGAGTAACTCCCCCGCCGCTCGAGGTCCGCGCCTCGCCATTCGTGGTGATCGAAGGCCGGTGGGTCGACAGCAAGGGGCAGCCCAAATCGGGCTGGCAAAGCTCGGTATTCGGCCGGTTTGACGGGGGATTCTGGCACGACATGACCGAGCCCGATGCGCAGGGCAGCTTTTCCCTGAAAGTCCCGCACGGGCTTGAACAGGTCGAGCTCGACATCAGCACGAACGAACACGCCTCGGCGCGGCACCGGATCGGTAAGGACGGATCTCTCACCGCCGGCAGGCGCGTCAAGCTCGACACGCTCGACCATGACGTCAAAGGGCTCGAAATTGTTCGATATGACGCGCCGATCATCTTGATCAACGCCACCAGCAAGGACGGCAAGCAGATCAAGGGCTTCAAGGCCACGGCGAAATACACGCAGTTTGACGCGGGGGGCGAGACGCAGGTGCATCTCGCCGGCGGGCCGGACACTCCGGAAGCGATCAAGGATGAGCAAGGCGACGGCCGTTACCGCACGACGAGCCTGCTCCCCGATCGCGAAGTGGAAGTCACAGCGACGGCCGAAGGATTCACGACCGGAAGTCGCAAGGTCACACTTCCGGAAGGAAAATCCGAGGAGATCACCTTGGTGCTCGAACCCAGCAAGTGACCTCCAGGAGCAGCTCCGTGCGGACGATCGTTCTGGTTGTCGCTCTCATCGCGTCGCTCCCGGCCCGGCACACGCGGGCCGGCGAGGCCGATCCGCCGCAATCGAAAACGGATTTGCTTCCATCGGTCGATTTCGACCGTCATGTGGCGAGCTTGCTGGGACGGCTCGGCTGGCAGCGCCGGCTCGTGCCACGGATCGTTTCAGGGGCGAGGCGGGCTTAACCTGAGCCTCTTCGGCCATGATCCCGCGCACGACTTCGAGGCAATCGTGCGCGGGCGCAGGGACGCCGCGTGAACGTGCTCGAGCCCGATCGTAGCCTGGTCTTGCTCAAGGCCACGGGAGAAGTTCCGCACTCAGGCGGCCAGCGTTTCGATCGTGGGTCGTGGGAATATCGTATTATCCGCGCCTGGATCGCCGCCGGCGCCAACCGCGACCCGGCTCGCCCGAAAGCACGCGCCATCGAGATCCGGCCCGCCGAGTCGCGTCTCGAACGGCCGGGCGCCATCGGCCGGCTGACGGTCATGGCGCGGTTCACCGATGGCTCCGAGGCTGACGTCACGGCATTCGCCGACCTTCGTGTCCGCGACACGGCTATCGCCGACATCGCGGGCTCGGTAGCCGTACGCGGGCTCCGGAGCGGCGGCACCGCGGTCGTTGCCGCCTACAACGGTCTGGTCGCCGCCGCCGGCGTACTCGTCGCCACGGGGCGCACCGCGACGATTCCCGAAACCTCCGGCGACGGGCTCGTCGATCGCGAAGTCTACTCCAGGCTGCTGGCGCTGGGTATCACACCTTCGGGCCGCTCCGGTGACGCCGAGTTCCTGCGCCGCGTGACGCTCGACGTGACCGGCGCTTTGCCGACGCCGGGCGAGGTCCGCGACTTCCTGGCCGATCAGTCGTCCGACAAGCGTGCCGAGACGATCGACCGGCTGCTGGCACACCCCATGCACGCTGCGCTCTGGGCCGCCCGCTACCTTGACATCACCGGGTGCGACGTCTCGGCCATGGAAGGGCCCGATGACCTGCGATCGCGCCGGGCACGGCTCTGGCTCGACTGGTTCCGCAAACGGTTCCTGGTGAACACGCCTTATGACCAGATCGTGCGCGGCGTTCTCTGTGCCAGCAGTCGTGATGGTGACGACGCCGGCACATGGGTACGGCGCGAGGTCGAGCGCTCGATCGCGCTCAAAGCCGGCGGCGACACGGGTTACTCCGATCGATCGGGGCTTGACCTGTTCTGGCGGCGGCTCGCCGGCGGCGAATTCGTCGCTGTCGAGCCGCTGGCCGAGCGTGTCGCCACCGCGTTTCTTGGCGTTCGCATTGAGTGCGCCCAATGTCACAAGCATCCGTTTGACCGTTGGACCCAGGCAGACTATCGGGCTTTTGCCAACACGGTCGCCGACGTGCAGTTCGGCCTCTCTCCCGAGGCGCTCGCCGCCACCGCGTCGCTTCTTGACGCACGTCGCAAGGCCGACCCACACGGAGCGCTGCCGCCGATACCCCGCGTCCGCGAGGTTTACGCCCAGGCGCAGTCACCCCGCCGCCTCACCGACCCCGAAACCGGCCGGCCGCTCGCCCCGCGCGCTCTGGGCGGGCCGGAGCTCGACGACGGCGACGCAGGCGCAGACATTCGTGCGCAGCTCTACGCCTGGATGGTAAAACCCGACAATCCCTACTTCGCCCGCAGCTTCGTCAACCGGGTCTGGTCGGTGTACTTCGGAGCCGGGCTCGTCGAGCCGGTCGACAACTTCTCGGTCACGAACCCGCCGTCGAATGCCCGTCTGCTTGATTCCCTCGCGGACGATTTCATCGCGCGTGGATATGACATCCGCCGGCTCGAACGGATCGTGCTCAGCTCAGAGGCATATCAGCGCTCGTCGGCACCGCTCGAGCCAAACCTCGACGACCGCGGCAGCTTCGCCCGCTCGCTGCCGAGACCGATGATTGCCGAAGTTCTCGTCGATGCGCTCAACTCCGCACTTGGGGTGCCAGGAGACTTCGGGAGTGATGCGCCCAAGGGAGCCAGGGCCATCGAGATCGCCACCAACCGGATTGCCTCACCCGAGCTGGCGCGGGTCTTCCGGATCCTGGGCAGACCCGAGCGCACGTCAGTCTGCGAATGTGAGCGGCCCAAGGCTCCGGCATTGCCACAGACGCTCTTCCTGATGACGGACAACGGCTTGATCGCCAGGCTGAAGTCGGGCAGAGTGCAGACGCTTGTGCAGTCCGACCGCTGTGACGACCAGGCCATCGAGGAACTCTTCCTCGCCGCTCTCTCCCGCTTCCCGTCCCGGGACGAGATACGATTTGCCCTGGACCACATGCGCATAACCCACGACAGGGCCTCTGCACTTGCCGACGTGCTGTGGGCGCTCATCAATACGCGTGAGTTTGTGCTGAACCATTGAACCGACCGTGAAACTGTGGGAGCTCTAGCAATGTCTCGACCGCGGACCGACTGCGAGGGGTTTCACCGCCGCGACGTCCTTCGCCTGGGCGCGGCGGGGCTGCTCGGGTTTTCACTCGCCGATGCGCTCCGGGCACAGGCTGAAGCCGGAGGATCTCCGGGCGTCAAGAAGCCTGCCACCGGCGTGATCCAGATCTGGCTCGCGGGCGGGCCGGCGACGATCGATATGTGGGACATGAAGCCGGACGCTCCCGAGGAGATCCGCGGCGAGTTTCGCCCGATTTCTACAATGGCGCCGGGCATCGTTATTTCGGAGCACATGCCAGGGCTCGCGAAGGTCATGGACCGGTGCGCACTCATTCGATCGCTCGGTCACACGATCAGCGCCCACGGTCCGGGAACGACGTATATGGCCACCGGAAACCGGCCGGGGCCGGCGCTCGAATACCCTTCGGCGGGTGCGCTCGCCGCGAATCTGCTGCCGTCGCGCCGGGGCGTGCCCCCGTATGTGACATTCGCGGCGCTCAAGGACGGCGTCACGGGCCCGGGCTACCTCGGGCCGGCGTTCGGCCCGTTCGACATCGAAGGCGACCCGGTGCGTGGCACGCTCCAGTCGCACGGCGTGTCGCTGCCCGAGGGGTTCTCGCTGCGCGATCTCGATTCCCGTGAGGTGCTCCGCGATCGGTTCGACCGCGGTTTGCAGGCGCTCGAAAAGTCCGAGCAATCGGCGGGCCTTGACGGTTTCCATCGCCAGGCTGTGGAGATCCTGCATTCCGACCGCGTTCGCGACGCGCTCGACCTGTCGCGGGAGCCGGATTCGCTGCGCGACGAGTATGGCCGGACGCCGCTGGGCCAGGGCGTGCTGGCCGCGCGACGGCTCATCGAGGCCGGGGCCAGGTTCGTGACCCTGGGCTACGGCGGTTGGGACACGCATGGCAATAACTTCGGAACACTCCGAACTCGCTTACTGCCCCCGCTGGACAGGGCAATCTCGGCGCTGGTGTGGGACCTTCATCGGAGGGGGATGCTCGAAGAAACCATCGTCGTGTGTGCCGGTGAGTTTGGGCGGACTCCGCGGGTCAACGCCGCGGCGGGGCGCGACCACTGGGCCCAGACGATGGCGGTGCTTTTGGCCGGCGGCGGTTTTCCGGGCGGGGCAGTCTACGGGTCGACCGATGCGCGCGGAATTGCGACGTTACGCGACGCGTGTTCCCCCGATGACCTCGCGGCCACGATCTTCCAGCGACTGGGCTTCGGCCCCAGGCACGAAGTCACTTCGTCGGCGGGGCGACCGATTCCGATCTTCCGAGAGGGACGCTGCCTTGACGCGCTCGCTGGTTGAGATGAACCCGATGGAGACCACGGCAGCCATCGACTGCGCCAGGCTGATGCGGAGGTGAGTCAAGGGTTCTCTCCACTCGCAAAATCGGCGACCCGCAATATCGCGGTCGCGCGAATGAAGTCCTCGCGATCGACATGCACAACGACCGCACGCCCGAGACATCGACGATCATTCTGAGACATCGGCCGCCTGGCCGGTACGGCCAGGAATATCGCTTCTCAGCACCATCCGACGGGGAGAAGGAGCGCAGCGCGAGCCCTGCGGCACGCTTCTCTTGAAGCGCGCAATTCCACGCTCAGGACGGCAAGATCCTTCCGGACTGGGAGAACGTCGACTGGTTCATTCTCAAAGGGACGAGCCCTGCTGGGAAGCCGGTGGTGTTCCGACGGCTTCGGTGGGAGGGCGCGGGAGGGTAGTGTGTTCAAACGCTGTTCTCGGCGGACGGCACACGGAGTGTGCCTGCTACAACGAGTGACTTCCGTCCCAGTCAATAACTCGCCCTTTCGACCGAATAACGGGAAGACGCCCGATTCATGCTCTGATTCCCGAGCCCAGGCATGAAGATTCCGATCCTTGAGCGCATGATACACCGGCTGCCGCGGCGGATGCGGCTTTCCGTAGCGATCGGGCTTGTTGCCGTGACTGCTGTTGTCTGTTCCTGGTGGGCACGGCATCGAGACGCGAACGTCCCGTGGCATCGTGTCGGCGGGATGATCGGCTGGACTCAGCCTCAGATGATCGCGCGGATCGGGCAGCCCGCGCATCTTCGAGGAAGACCTACCGGACGAAACGGCGCACCATATTCGCCCGACGCCCCCTGCCCGTTCGATTCGCACCCTGATCTTCGACACATTCGACGGCCGGTTCGTCGCATGGTACAGCAGCGACGGCGGACCATACACGTGCTTTCGCTCGACGTGGGTCAACCGAAACTGCTACTACTGACCCGCGCGGGAGCGTCACCAAAGCAGCCCGGCCGGCCCTCGCATTCCCCGGAGGCGAGCAGTGGGCATCCGCCGCCGGCTGTTCCTTCATGCTCCTCCGGACAACCTTCCGAAGCGCAGGGTAGCAACCAGTCGCCGATGATCTTCGCCTCGAGCTCCGCGTGCGTGAGATGAAGCATATGCCCGGCTGTCGGCACGATCATTCCGTGTGCCTTCGGCAGCGAAGAGGCGAGCAAGTCATAGTCGCACAGAGGGACAATTCGATCTTCGCGGCCGTGGATCAAGAGCGTCTCGGTCCGGATCTCCGGCAGGATCGCCCGGAGGTCGAGTGTGGTGAGCAGCGTCACTCGATGCGCCAGTGCGCGGATCGGCGTCGCCCCGTTCTGCTCGAGGTAGAATGGCCAGCGGTCCGCGAGAATCGCCGGGAACTCAGGCTTGGAATTGTAAGAGAGCACACTCTGGTGAAAGGGCAGCCGCTTCACCGTGCCCGGAACCAAACGGCCTAACATGAGTGCAATCCGCTCGGCCGCCGAGAAACGGCGAAACGCGAACGCACCTTGCAGGGCGGCCCGCGGAAACCGCCCGGGCTCCCGAAAAAGCGCCTTGAGCGCGACAGTCGAGCCGAACGACAGCCCAGCCACAAAGACCGGGCCGATATTCAGGTGATCGATCAATCCCAGGAGGTCGTCGACCAGGTTCTCGTGCGAGATCCTGCTGAGCCTCGCGCCGTCGCCTGGATGCTCGCCCGGATAATCATAGATGATGGTCCGGAAGCGTTCAGCGAGCTGATTCAAGAAGATTGCATAAATTTGATATGTCGAAGCGATTCCCGGAACGACGAGCAGCGGAGGGCCCGCACCGGTGCTGCGGTAAGTCATCCGGTAGCGGGGTCCGTCCCAGTGGCCGATTTCCGCATGGTCGTCGTATTTCGCCACCTCGCTCGCGATCCGCGCGGCGCGGGGCACGGCCGGCGCTCGGGTTCAGTGGCTGAGGGGGGGATCTCGCTAATGCTCGGTTGCGACATTTGCTGGTGCGGCCAGGGTCGGAGGAGGTGAATCGGGAGCAGCCGTGTGGAACGCCATACTCGCGAAGCTCACGCAGCACGTGCGGCGATCGTCGATCGCCTGTTTGTAGTTGAGCAGCCGGCCCTGGACCGGACCGATCGCGTGCAGCATCGTGTAGGTGGCAGCGAGACCGCACACCCGCAGTTGATTGCCGATGCTCGCGGCCGTGCGGAACCAGCCCCCCGGGTCGCACGCAGCCGCCCGATCAAGCATTGCCGAGTCAAATTGACGAACCTGCTCTTGAAGCCACGGCTCAACCGGGCGCGATCGCCAAACTCGGGCCCGACATGGCAGAGGTCGATCCCGCCGATATACGCCACTTTCTTTTCGCTGGCCGCCTCGGCGACGCGAAGTGCCTGCACGAATCGGCTCACGTCGGCGTCAGCGATGGGATCGACGCCTTTCTCCATCAGGTCGTGAAAGGAGCCCACCAGAATCGGCACGATCGAGAACTCGCGGCGCCCTCCGAGCACATATTGAAGGAAGACGACCTGAAACTCGATCGAATGCTCGGTGCGGTGCGAAAGCTCGTCGTCGAACAGGTCGCGGCCGGCCAGCGAGGCGATGCGGTCGACGTACGCCCGGTCGGTCGGAACAACACCCAGCGGCGTCTCGAAGTCCTTGCAAGTCAGGGCAAATCGCCGCCGGCAGTACTGGTGGGCGACACCCAGGATCACGAACGTGTCCGCGTTTGATTTTTCAATAAGCTCACGATAAGCCCAGGTGTAGACCGACCCCCCGCGCTGAAAATCGATGTGCGGCGAGAGCACGGCTCGCAGCTCGGTTGCCCCGGCATGGCCGTCGGCCTGCGCAGCGGGAAGCCCGGCGCCGTTTGAATCGACAAAGAACTGCTCGAGCTGGGCGCTCAAGGCCCGGGCAGTTGCCGCATACGATCGGCCAGCCATCGCGGCCGGCCGGCGCCCGGATTCGCGAAAAGACTTGTGAAACGCCTCGAACGTCGGCCCCTCGATGAGCATGGCCGCGTCCAGGCGGCTGACCAGGCTTTGCAGCTCGTTAAGCGCCAGGAAAAGCCCGGTCGACCTCAGCACCCGCCCCTGAATCTCGACGAGCGTCGACTGGCCGTCGAACTGGCGAATAATATGGTTGAAACCGTCGATCGGAATCAGAACCGGCTGAGCAATCGCGCCGGTCAGGTCCTGCAGCACCACGAACGACTGCCCTTGCTGCTCGACCTTGCGAGCATTCACCGGCCGCAGTTTGGGTCGCTCGAGAGACGACATTCCCGGGATCCAGTCCGTGGTGTGCACACCGGCCCGGGATGTTCACCCCGTTCGCTGTCGACGAGAACCAGATAGCCGTTACATTACATCGTAATCGACGGGCAGAGTCCGTCAAGCCTGCCGTCTCGGCCCACGCGCCGTGCTGGAGATCAAAGGAAGTGACCAGTAAGGCGCGATGTCGCATATCGGTCCGGGTCGCATCGAATTACCCCTTCCTTCGTCCATGAGATTAACGCCAGCCTTGCGCGAGAACGACGCATTCATGAAAGATCTGACACCAGCAAACGAGATGCCGGCGGGCTCCAAATCGGTCTAAGTCTTTATTTCGTTTGGATTTAATGTATTTCAGGGTTGTGACGAATGCGCGTTTCGGAATGAATCGGCGTCCCGCAGCCGCGGCGTCGCCTTAATCTGAGGCTGCGCTGCCAACGAACTCATCACCGGCCACGAGCTGCTATTCCGGCAGCGGCGTGGCGTCCCAGACCCGGATGGTCCCTTCCGCCGATGCGCCGATCAATCGGCGGCCGCCCGTTACGAACCGGACTGTGTAGACCGTCGAGTCGCCGCTCAGCTTGAGGATCTCCTGGCCGGTGGCGAAGTCCCAGATCCGGATCGTCCGGTCCCCGCTCGCGGTAGCCAGGCGCAGCCCGTCCGGGCTGAAGACCGCGTCGCCAACAATGAGAGTGTGACCCCTGAGCGACCAGATCTCGTGGGCGTCCTCGGCGTCCAGGATCCGTACCTCACCGGTCAGCAATTGACCGAAAAGGCCCGCGATGGCCAGGCGCTTTCCGTCCGGACCGAAGGCAAGCGTCCGCACAGGTCCGAGGTGCCCTCTCAAGGTCTGGACCTTCTGACCCGTCACGGTGTCCCACAGCTCCATCATCCCCTCGGCGCCCCTGCCGCCAGGCGTTTGCCGTCCGGGCTAAAGGCCAGGCATTCGATGAACCGGGATTCGGACGGCCAGGTGGCCTGCGCTTCACGGTTTGCCACGCCCCAGATCCGAATCCCCTTATTCCCGCAGGCGGCCAGCCGTTTGCCGTCCGGGCTGAAGGCCACGTCCCGCACAACCGGCCCTTCAGTGTATCGGCAAGAGAAGACCTCGTGTCCCGTCGCCGCATCCAACACCTTGACGAAAGGCTCAGGCCGGACGTCAAACGCGTCGACGGTGGCCAGGTCCCAGACCAGGAGCGTATGATCCCAACGAGTCGCGGCGAGATGGGTACCGTCGGGACTGAGGACCGCTCTGTCCAGGTTGTCGGCGTGGCCACTGAGCTGGACGCGAAGCGGCTGGCCCGTCGCCGCATCCCAGAACTTCACATCGCCGGACCTCGGGTTGGAATACTTCTGCCGTGGCCGGCTCAACCCGGAAGTGACCAGCCGCTTGCCGTCCGGCGTGAAGGCGACGGTCCTGACCGAGCCGACATGCGCCTTGACGGTCAGCAGATCGCCATGAAAGAGGCGGCGAAGATAATGCCATTCGAACCCGCGGTAATCGGTCTCGCCGGGCCGGGGCCGGTGTTTCTCCAGCAACTCGTGGGCGCGGCTCAGGTTGTTCTCATCCCAGGCGACGCGCGCGAGATTCATGTCGGCCACGTAACTGGCACGGCGGAGGTTTTCGTTGACGACAGCCAGTTCGTCCCGCCGCTTCTCGGCCTGTCCCCTGGCCTCATCGGCCTCACGCTTTCGGTTCTCAGCCACCCGCTCGGCCACGGTGGCGCGGATGGCCTGCCAGGCGCTCACGATCACTCCCAGCACCAGGAGCACCAGGAATGCGCCCGCCACCCGCGGCGGCGTGCGATACTTGCGCGCCGCCTTGCTCAATCGGTAGCCCGCGCTCGGCGGGCAGGCCTCCACCGGCTCGTCGGCGAGGTATCTCTGGATGTCCCGCGCCAGGCCGCTGGCGGTTTCGTACCGGCGCTTGCGGTCCTTCTCCAGGCACTTCATCACGATCCAGTCGAGCTCGCCCCGGACAATTCCCGATAGCCGGCCTGGATCCGTGTTCCGCGCCGCCGCGATCTTCGGCAGGTTGTTCGAGCTGCTGAGCCGCACGCTCGGCCGCGGCGCTTCCGCTTCCTTGATCAGCCGCACCATCTCGGCCAGGCCTGCTTCGCGCAGCCGTTTCTGTTCCAAGGGCGTCGTCCCTGTGAAGGCTCGTCGATGGTTGCCGCGGGAGCGGCCGCCACTGGACGGTCCAGCAGGCTGTCGGGGCTGTCGGCGGCCGCCAGCAGCGCCTCGATGTGGGCAATCCGGGCCTCGTCCCCGCCGCATGCCTCCCGGACATAGTTCCGCTGGCGGTCTGGGTCGGGGATGTTGCGGGCGGCGTGGAAGATCGCCTCGTTGTCGGGTGGTGATGCGGTCATGGGAGCCTCCGCGGCGGGCCGCGGAGCCCGTCCAGAACACAAAGCGCGAAACCGCGGGCCAACCCGTAACGTTTTTTTGCTTCCCGGTCGATCAGGGTCGGCAGCCGGACATGCGGTCGATCACCACTCGCGGCCGGCCGCGCGCGTATGCTCAGTCCTTCTCGGCAGCTAATCCCGGTCTCGTTCCGTCAAATCCTGGAGCTAGCGACCTCGGACTTGGTCAATTTGGTCGGATTCATCATGCTGGCCACGAAGTTCGGATCGCCGCTGTAGATGACCGTCAGCGACTGGTTCAGCACCTTGTTCGGTTTGAACGTCAGCGTGGCCGCACCGCCGTTCAAGGCCGCGGTGCCGAGCGTCGTCGCCTTGACTTTGTTCCGGCGCTTCGTGAGGAACTCGAAAGTCACCGTGCCGGTCGGCACGCCGCCGCCGGGTGCCGCCGGCTGGATTGTCGCCGTGAGCTCGACCTCCTTCAGCACGTTCTTTCGCGTGAGGACCGGGTGCGGCTCCAGGACGATCGTCGTCCTGGCCGGCGCGATCGTGAAGGTGGTGGGCTTGGACTGGGCCGGGGCGTAATCGGCGCTGCCGGGGAAGCGGGCCACGACGGTGTAGGTTCCGGCGGCGGCGGGGGCCATCGAGCCCAGATTCGTGCCCGAGGTGCCCGAACCGGCGTAATACGTCAGACTCGGCGTCACGCCTTCCAGGTCCGGGTTCGCCGGGCTGCCGACGCCTGTCAGCGTAGCCGTGGCCGCGATCGGAGCGCCGGTGTAGGTCCCGCCCGGGGCGCTCTCGCTCACCACGGGCTTCGCCGGGGTGATTGTCAGCGTGCTGCCGGTGAACTGGATCGTGTAGTTGCCGTCGGCCGCGAGCGTGCCCTGCGTGATCGCGTAGGGGCCGCCGGATACGGTTTCCCCCGGTGTCCGCGCACCATGGCCCGAGAGCGCCGTCACGGCCGTGTCGTCGATCGCCACTCCGTCGACCGTGGTGTCGACGAAGCCGGTCACGGTGTCGGTCAAAACCGGGTCGGCGGTGCCGGTCAAGGTGGGATCGTCGTGGCCAAAGACCTTGGTCTGGGGATCGTGGTGCCCGCGTAGTCGGCGATCACACCCGCGCCGATGGCCGGGCTGCCTTGGAGCAGGGCCATGGTCTGGGTCGGCCCGCCGTTGTTGCCCAGCGGGGCCAGGCCCAAGTCGGTGAGGCTGGTCAAGACGATGTTGCCGTGGACCCCATTCACCAGCCCCCCGAGCCGCCGGTCCCGACCAGGTTGTGGCTGCCCGAAACGTTGACGGGATCGCCGATGTCGCTGGCACCCCCAGGATTGGTGTTGCCGGCGACGATGGTGTCGGTCAGGGCGGCCGTGGCCGAGCCTCTGTCGTACAGCCCCCCAGGGTACTTGGTGAGTGAGTCGGAGTTGCCGCTCAAGGTGCAAGCGGTCAGGTTGACCGTGCCGGAATTGAACACGCCGCCGCCGCCGGAGTTGCCGCTGATGGTGCAGTCGGTCACACCAGGGTCGACCTGAAGGCCGGTCGGGCTCAAGCCGATGGTCACCCCAGCGGCCGGCCCAGTGATCGTCTGTGTACCATCGGTGTCTTCCAGCTCGAGCGGACCGCTGTTGATCGTCTGCGGCGGGCTGAACAGGGTTGAATCGAACACGATCGAGTTCGCCTGGTTATCGGCGTTGGCCTGGTTGATGCAGTACGGCAGGTCGCCCGAGTCGCCAGAGAACCGCTCCCCAAATTCCCCAAGCTGTTGACGGTGAACGTCGATAGTAGGGCGCGGCTCTCGAGGACCTCCAGGACCGGGCGGCGGCGGAGCCGGCGATGCTGAACGGCGCGGGAGGCGAATGCGAACCGCACTGGAAGTCTGTGACGGCTTACCATTGCTGTTTCCTCTCTCGAGTGGAATGCCCTGCGATACGGTGTAATGTGATGTCGTCCGTTTTCCGGGACGCGGGCGCGCACTCTCGATGTCCCCGGCTCCGACAATGGACCGGCCGTGGCCTTCACGAGGTTGGTTTGCACGACGGCGGTCGACATCAGGCAGCGATCTTCGATCGCTTCCAGTCGCGGGCGAACGCTGCTCCGCCCGCGAGGGGACGTTTGTGTGCGACGGGTCACGGGTCCGGAGCGTTTCGCGTTTCGCAGCCAGGAAGAGGACAACATGATGTTTCTCCTTTCGAAAGCTGGTCTGCGATACAATGAAATAGACATCGTCCCGGCGTGCAGACCGAGCGCTGGAGCGGTGCCTGGCCGGCGGGGGCTTGCTTGGCGGTAATGAACCTGCCGGCCGCTCTGCCTTGGACGTAGTCAGTTCGGTGATGAACGGCTTCGCTGCTCGCTGCGCCCAAAAACCGAATCAACGGGCGAGAAATGAGCCTTATTTTTCGATGGCCTTCTTCCACTCGGCGATGGCCTCGTCCACATGGCCCTTGACCCGCAGGGAGTTGCCGAGGTTGAAGTGGGCAGAGGCATCATTGGGGTCGAGCTCGACGGCCTTCCGATGCTCGGCGATGGCCTCATCCACACGCCCCTTGCCCTCCAGCAGGGTGTTGCCCAGGCCAAAGTGGGGGCTGGCATACTTGGGGTCGAGATCGATCGCCTTCTTGTACTCGACGATGGCCTCGTCTTCCCGGCCCTTGGCCCGCAGGGCGCTGCCGAGATTGTTATGGTAAGCGGCAGACTTGGGGTCGAGCTCGATCGCCTTCCGCTGCTCCGCGATGTCCTCGTCGAAATGGCCATTCTTTCCCAGGGCGTTGCCGAGGTTGGAGTGGATCCTGGCATTCGTTGGGTCGAGCTCGATGGCCTTCTGGTACTCGGCGATGGCGTCATCCACACGGCCTATGCCGTACAAGGCGAGGCCGAGGTTGTTGTACACTGCGCTCGCTGCCGGACGCACCGCGAGCGCTGCTCGGTAGTAACCGATCGCGTCCTCCCATCGCTTGGCACTCTGTAATTCCATACCCAGACTAAAGTTCAACCAGAAATCGTTTGGATAACGCCGTTGCCCAGCCCTCAACAAAGGCGTCGGGTCTGCGTGGTGCTCGACCAAGAGCAGATTCAATGCGTGTATGATTTGCGACGACAGCTCGCTCACCTTCCCCTCGCTAGCCAGACGTTCCAGGGCCGCGCCGTCTTGCCATAGGGCCGCATCCCGAAAACGATCGCGCCACGGATCCGGATCCGCCGCCCGCGCCACCGCCAACAACCAGGCCCGAAGCGCTGATTCCTTTCTCCCCACGCGGATGGCCCAATCGTCCACGGCCGCCACTAACTGTTCTCGAACTGCCGACGATCGAATCCGAGCCGCCACGACGTTCGCAGCTTCCGTCTCCTCTCCGATACCCGCTTCCCGAAACGCCGCCGCGTAATCGCGAGCCGCCGAGGCAGTATCGAACCGGTTGACCGCCACCACCGCCGCTTTCAGCCGCGCCGCGTCCAGCCGGTCCACCAGCGCCAGATCGGCCTCCGCTTGCTCCACCTGGCGCCGCAAGTCCTTCGCACCCGAGGACCCCAACCTCTGCCGCACCTGTTCGAGCACCGCCTGAGCCTCGCCCCATCGCGCCCGCTGACGTAAGTCCGCGACCTTGTCAAGCGCCCCCGTCACGGCCTCACGCAACTGCGCCTGCCGCTCCGCCTCCTGTCTGGCCGCTTTCGCCTCCCGCGCCGACCGATCCCACAGCACCCAGCCGACGCCGCTCCCCAAGAGCACAACGAAGAACAACACGAGGGCGACCACCGCCAGCGCCCCCTTGTTCCGCCTTGCGAACTTGTGCAGCCGATACGCCGCCGATGGCGGACACGCCTGCACCGGCTCGTCGGCCAGGTAGCGCTGCGCGTCCATCGCGAAGCCGTTGGCGGTCTCGTAGCGGCGGTTGCGGTCCTTCTCCAGGGCCTTCATCACGATCCAATCCAGTTCGCCACGCACCAGCTTTGTCAGCTTCGCCGGCTCAGTCCCGCGGTTGGCGGCGAGCGTCGGCAAGCCATCCGCCGTGCTCAGCTTCGTGCTCGGTTTCGACGGCTCCTGCTCGCGGATCACTCGCAGCATCTCCAGCACGCCGGCCTTTTCCAGCTCCTTGCGGGAAAAAGGCGGGCTGCCGGCCAGCAGCTCGTAGAGCAGCACGCCCAGCGAGTAGATGTCACTGCGGGTGTCGATGTCGAGCTGGTTGACCTCGGCCTGCTCGGGCGACATGTATTCCAGCGTGCCGACAATCGCCCCGAAGCCGGTGACCAGAGTCTTGTCGGTCAACTGTTGCCCGGTCGCCTTCGCCACGCCGAAGTCGATGATCTTGGGCACCGGATTGCTGTCATAGAGGGCGACCAGCACGTTGGAGGGCTTGATATCGCGATGGATGATGCCCTTCTGATGAGCGTGCTGGACAGCCTGGCAGACCGGGATGAACAGTTCCAGCCGCTGCCGCGGCGTGAGGTGGTGCTCGTCGCAGTGGCGGGTGATCGGCACACCCTTGACGAGATCCATCACGAAGTACGGCCGGCCAGCGCCGGTGGTGCCGCCGTCGAGCACGCGGGCGATGTTCGGGTGGTCCATCAGGGCCAATGCCTGCCGCTCGGCCTCGAAGCGGGCGATGACCTGGCGGGAGTCCATGCCGGCCTTGATCAACTTGACGGCGACCAGGCGCTTGACCGGCTCGGTCTGCTGGGCCATCCAGACGCTGCCCATGCCCCCCTCGCCGATCGGCTCAATCAGCTTGTACGGGCCGATCACCGTGCCGGTCTGTTCCGCGATCGGCTCAAAGTTGTCGGTCGCATCCAGGACTGCGGGACCGCGCTCGAGGAAACTGTCGGCCGGCTCGTGTGCCTTGAGCAACCGTTCGATCCGCACGCGCATCGCCGCATCACCGGCGCATGCCTGGTCGAGATAGGCGGCCCGCTCGGTGGCATCGTCCTTTTCCAGCGCCGCGATGAAAATCGATCGTTCGCCCATTGGCGTTTTCTCCCGCTTGGAGGTCGCCGCTTCGACCGCAATTCAACATGCGCCGACGGCGCAGAAATTGCGCCAAGAAAATCCGCTGGTTCATTCCTGACTGTCAGAAAGCGCATTGCGCAGCCAGGCACGGGCATACAGCCAGATCCGGTCGGCCGACCGCTTCCCTATGCCCAGAGCGTCGGCAGCTTGAGGAATCGTCATGCCGGCAAAATAGCGCAGTTTCACCGAGCTCCGCGGCGATCGGATCGGCACCGGCAAGCCGGGTCAAGGCTTCGTCGAGGGCCAGCAAGTCATCGCCAGGCGCCTCAGCAGCCGGCTCGACGTCATCCAGCTTCATGCGGGCACGTTCGCCCCCGCGTTTCTTTCGACTCTTTCGCCGGGCAAGCTCGACGAGAATTCGGCGCATCGCTTCGGCCGCAGCGGCAAAGAAATGGCCGCAATTCTGCCAGCGTTCCTCGTCCGCCGGCCCCACCAGGCGCAGGTACGCTTCGTGCACCAAGGCCGTCGCATCCAGTGTCTGTCCTGGCTTTTCACGAGCCAACCGCGCCGCGGCGAGCCGACGCAATTCGGCATAGACCAAGGGCAGCAAGTCCGCAGCGGCTTGCGGATCGCCATGCTGGATCTGATTCAAGAGCTCGGTCACTTCACTCATGCCGGGCATCATACTGCATGCGGCGACGGAGATCGATCAGGACAAGAAGCCGCACGCCATCCCGTCCTTGAGGTGTGGCGTCCCGGCCTGCGCGGTCGAGCTCAAGGAGATTCGGTGCCCGCGGCCGCCCCCCGTAACTGAATGCGAGATCCACGGGACGGGCGCGCCAGGGGCGTTCGGTTTTTCTTCGAATCTGGGAGACTCACACGCGCCGGTAAGCCGCTCAGGGCTTCTGGGAGGGTTTCTCGGGCGGCTTGCTCGGGTCGAGTCCTTTGCGCCATCGGGACGCCTCGCCGGGGTTGTTGGTGGCCTCGTAGAACTGGACGAGTCGCTCGATCGCTTCGGGCAACCGGGGTTTCCCCTCGGGCGGGATCGTTGCTTCTCGCTGCTTCATCCCCTGGTAGCCGGCGAGCAGCAGCGGCTCGGCATCGGCAAGTTTCTTCTGGGCCGACAAGGCGCCCCCGAGCATCGACTTCGTGTTGAAGGTTCTCCAATCATCGGGCAGATTTTTTTCGCGGATGGCCAGGCATTCGCGGAGGAGCGGCTCAGCCTCGGCAAAAGCCTTGACGTTCATCAGCGCGAGACAGGACGCCGCCAGGAAGTCCGCGAGTCGCGGGCTTTCTTTGGGATTTTCCGACCGGGCGAGGGGCAGGAGTTGATTGAAGAGCTTCACCGCCTCGTTCGACCGGCCATCCTTCACATAGGCATCGAAGAGCGCCGTGCCGACCCAGTCCAAGCCAAGCAGCCCCGAGTGGTAGGCTTCCTCGAGCAGCGGAATCGCCTCGCGGAGCCGGCCGGCTTCCTTGTAATTGATCCCGAGGTTGGCCACGACACGCTGGGTCTCCACATGCGCACGGCCGAACCTGGCCTCCGTTCGCTTGAGCGCGTCCTCGAAGAGCGGCACGGATCGGTCGAGCTGCTTCGCGAAATAGTAGGCCACGGCGAGGGCGAGGCGCGTGTTCAGCGTGTCGGGATGGTCGGGCCCGAGCTTGGCGATCCGGCCGTCGAGCACGCGGGTGAGTAGTTCGATCGCCTCACGGAGCTTACCATCGGCTTGGTACGCTCTGGCGAGGTTGTAGCGGGTGGTCAGGGTGAGGGGATGGTCGGGGCCCAGCTTGGCGATCTCGGCGTCGCGCGCCCGCTCGAGCATCGCGATTGCGTCGCGGACCTTGCCTACTAAAGCGTAGTTTGTGGCGAGGTTGTTGAGCGTGTGCAGCGTGAGCGGATGGTCAGGGCCCAGCATGGCGGTTGCGGTATCGCGCACCGGCTCGAGCAGCGCGACGGCTTCAGCGTCCTTGCCGGCATGGCTGAGCGCCACGGCGAGGTTATTGGCGGTGGTTATGGTAAGTGAATGGTCGGGGCCCAGCTTGACCTCAGCATCATAGACCTGCTTGAGAAGGGCGATCGCCTCGGGGAGCTTGCCGGCAAGCAGGTACGCGTGACCGAGATTCTGGCGTGGCTGCAGGGTGACGATGTGGTCTGGGCCTAGCCTGGCGACCCTGGTGTCGCGGACCCGCTCGAAGAGCGTGACCGCCTCATCGAACCTGCCCAAGTCCTCGTACATCACGGCGAGGTATGAGAGCATGTTTTCCGCATCAAAGTTGTTCGGTCCCAGCTTGCGCTCGACCGCCTGGGCGGCCGCCTCGGCCATCTTCAAGACCTCTGCGTCGCGCCGACCGCGCTCGCGCAGGGCGTGCGCCAGCTCACCTTGCGCGATGAACGTCTCGGCAGAATCCGGGTCGCGCCGCCGCGCGGCATCCAGCAGCGACCGCCAGGTTGCCTCGGCCTGGTCCAACGAGCCCAATCCGAGGTAGGTGCGCGCGATCGTGACGCGCAGAGCCGACTCGATCTCGGGCTGGCCGGCGAACCGCGGGCCGACGCTGCGCCGCGGCGCGGTCGAGGACCTCACGGAGGGTCACATTGCTCCCGACCGCGTTGAATTCCGGCGCGTTATGATAGAGCAAGTCCTGAGTCAGGAAGTCGTTGATCGCGCGGGCCTTCGCCTCGGCCGCGACGGCCTTGTCGCGCTCGATGCCCGTCTGCCGCTCGGCCGCGACGGCCTTCGCGAGCTGCGCCTCGGCCCGCGCCCGCTGCTCGGCCTCGGCCGCCTGGGCCTGCTCGGCCTTCTCGCGCTGGATCTCGGCGCGGACCAGGCCGAAGGTCATCCCGGCGATCCCGACCAAGAGCGCCACCAGGACGATACCGGCCGCGATCCCCGCGGTGCGGTGTCGCTTGAGGAGCTTGGCCAGGCGATAGGCCGCCGACGGCGGCCGCGCCTCGACCGGCTCATCCGCCAGGTAGCGCTGGATGTCTCGCGCCAGGCCGCTTGCTGATTCGTACCGGCGCTCGCGAGCCTTCTCGAGGCATTTCATCACGACCCAGTCGAGCTCGCCGCGCAGCATCGCCGTCAGCCGGCGGGGCTCGGTGCGCCGCATGGCCGCCAGGGATGGGAGCGACTCATCGGTGGAGAGTCGCGTCGAGGGCTTCGAAGGCTCTTCCTCGCGGATGATCCGGATCATCTCGGTGAGCGCTGCTTTCTCCAGGCGCCGGGCGTCGATCGGGCGCAGACCGGTGAGCAGCTCGTAGAGGATCACGCCCAGGGAATAGATATCGGCGCGGGTGTCGACGTCGGCGCCGGAGTAGCCAGCCTGCTCCGGTGCCATGTACTCCAGCGTACCGACCATGGCGCCGAACTGGGTCGACATCGATGCGTCCGTGATCTTGCCGGCAATCGCCTTGACGACGCCGAAGTCGATGACCTTGGGCACACCGTTGCCGTCGATGAGCGTGACCAGGATGTTGGCGGGCTTCAGATCGCGGTGGACGATGCCCTTCTGGTGCGCGTGCTGGACCGCCTGGCAGATCGGGACAAAGAGCGCGAGCCGCTCATGGGGCGAGAGCCGGGCCTCGTCGCAGAACCGCGTGAGGGGCAGGCCGTTGACCAGCTCCATGACGAAGAAGGGTTGACCGGTGGGAGTCAGGCCACCGTCCAAGACGCGGGCGATGTTGGGGTGGTCCATCAGCGCCAGCGCCTGCCGCTCCTGCTCGAAGCGCTGGAGCACCGCCCGGGAATCCATGCCGGCCTTGATGAGCTTGAGGGCGACCTTGCGCCGGACCGGCTCGGATTGCTTGGCGACCCAGACCTCACCCATGCCGCCTTCGCCGATCTTTTCCTGGAGCGTGTACCGCCCGGCGATGACGAGGCCGGGCTGGGCGATCGGGCAGTGTACGGCCGTGGCGGTCGGGTCCGGCGGCGATGTGCGATCCGGCCGGGGATTCTCATCGAGAGTGGCCGCGGAAACGATGTCAAGGATGCCACCGGACAGCCGGTCGACCTCGAGGAGACGCTCGACGCGGCGGCGGAGCTCATCGTCGCCGGCGCAGGCCTCGTCAAGGAAAGCGCGCCGCTCGGCCCCGGGGGCCTTGGTCAACGCGGCGGCGAAGATCGACTCTTCTCCCATTGCAGCATTCCTCCAGCTAACGTGGCCCAGGAAGCGTTCACCGGCCCCGCTGCCGCCGGCACGATGGACCCGAAACCGGGTCACAGGCCCTGCGTCGGGCGGAACTCCGCGCCGGAGATACCCCCCGGGCGCGGGGCGGGGGTGTGTCACCAGCCCTCTATGCGTCGTCGAAGCCCGAAAAGCGTCACGTGCCTATCATTTTTTCCCGGAATCTTCCCCGGCCATGGAGGCGTACAACCAGGCCCGGGCGTACCGCCAGGCGCGGTCGGCGGATCGCTCCGGGATGCCCAGGCAGTCGGCCGCCTCGTTCAGAGTCAGGCCGCCGAAGACCCGCATCTCCACCAGCCTGGCCTTGAGGGGGTCGTGTGCGGCGAGCTGCTCCAGGGCCTCGTGCAGGGCCAAAACGTCCTGCGCGGGGCCACCGGCGTGCAGGGCGTCGAGGTCGACAGGCTCACGCTGACGGTCGCCGCCGCGTTTGAGGGTGCGCTGCGCCGCGCCGCCTCGACGAGGATACGCCGCATAGCCTCGGCAGCCGCGGCGAAGAAATGGCCGCGCCCCTCCCAGCGCAGCGGCTCGCCGGACCCGACGAGCCGGAGATAGGCCTCATGCACCAGGGCGGTTGGCTGCAACGTCTGGCCTGGCCTCTCGTGGGCGAGCCGTCGGGCAGCCAGCCGGCGCAGCTCATCGTAGACCAGCGGCAGGAGCTGGTCGCCCGCCTTCGGGTCGCCCCGCTCGATAGCCGAGAGGATCTTCGTGACATCGTTCATTGGAAGACCAACCATAATGGGACGCTGCCCGCGGCTCGTGATAGGCCGCGACTCGCTGTTGCGGGCTCGGCCGCTGGCCGACAAGGATGCTGCTACGATCAGCATAACTGCGTCGCAACCATATCGAAAGTCTCGACAAGGGAGCGAGGGGACAGCCCTTGGGCGCCTTGGGTCGCCGCAAGGCGTTCTTGGCGTGTTCGGCGTCTTTGGCGAACGACTGGCAACTGCGGGCGGGCTCGGTGGCGTGGCACCTGGACCGAGCGGTGCCGCCGCGTCAGTGGTGGCGGCTGGATCGGGGAGTCGCGGACTGTTGGGCCATTCGATCGAGTGCCTTCATCGTCAGCAAAGAGGGCGCAGTGGTGCTCGCTGTGAAGTCGGAGGCGCCGCTGTAAAGGACCGTGATCGGCTTGTCGAGCACGACGCCAGGCTTGACTGAGAGGGTCGCCGACCCGCCGCTGAGTGCGACGGTTCCCAGCACCTTTTCGGTCAACTTCTTTCCTACCTTTTTCTGGATCTCGAAGGTCACGCTGCCGGTGGGCACTCCACTCGCCGGGGCTGTCGGCTGGACCTGGGCTTTCAGGCCAAGCGAGACCAGGTTGCGCTTGTGCCTGAACACCGGCTGCGGGACCAGGACGACCTGGGTGGCGGCTTGCGGAGACCGACTCTTCAGAGGCCTTCGACACACTGGACGCGAAGTCGGAGTCGCCCGCGTACGAAGCGGTGAGCGAATGTATGCCGACCCCGAGCGCCGCCGTGGCCAGCATGGCCTTGCCCGAGGCGTTGACCGCCGCGGTGCCCAGCGCCGTCGAGCCATCGTAGAACGTGACCGAGCCGCCCGGCACGGCGGCGTCAAAGGCGATCGAGGCGGTCAGCGTCACCGACTGGCCGAAGACCGATGATTCGACGGAGGGAACCAGCGCGATCGTCGGGGCGGCCTTGCCGATGGTGAATGTCACCGGCAATGACTGGCTCGCAACGTAATCGGCGCTGTCGGGGAAGCTGGCCACCACCGTGTAAGTCCCCGGCTGGATCGGCGGTGTCGAGCCGAGGCTTGTGCCTGAAGTGCCCGAACCGACGTAATAGGTCAAAGCCGGGGAGACGCCCTCGAGGCTGGCGGCCGATGTGCCGCTTGTGCCGGCCACCGTCGCCTGGGCTGCGATCCGCGAGCCGGTATAAACCCCGCCCGGAGCGAGCACGCTCACGGTCGGCGTTGCTGGGCTAATCGTCAGGTTGCTCGCATTGAACTGGATTGTGTAGTTGCTGTTCGCCGCGAGCGTGCCCTGAGTGATCGCGTAGCCGCCGGCCTGTTCGCCGGCCACGGTGCCGGCCTCCGCCCGGGCAAGCGCGCCGGTCAGGACAGTCGCGGCCGTGTCGTCGATCATCACGCCGTCCACCGTTGTATCGACGAGACCGGTCACTCCATCGGTCAATCTGGGGTCGGCGGTACCGTAGACCTTCGTCTGGGGATTGGCGGTGACGTTCAAGGTCGCCGGGGTGATCGCGAGCGTGCTGCCGGTGAAGCTCAGTGTGTAATTGCTGTCGGCCGCGAGGGTGCCCTGGGTGATCGCATAGGGGTCGCCGGATACCGTCTCGCCGGATGTCCGCGCGAGCTGGCCCGTCAGCACCGTCGCGGCGGTGTCGTCGATCGCCGCGCCGTCGACCGTGGTGTGGACGAAGCCGGTTGCGGTATCGGTCAAGGCGGGATCGTCCGTGCCGTAGACTTTGGTCTGCGGACTGGCCGTGATGGTCAAGGGCGCCGGCGTGATGGTCAGGGTATTGCCGGTGAAGCTGATGGTGTAGTTACTGCTGGCCGCGAGCGTCCCCTGGGTGATCTCGTAGGGGCCGCCGGAAACCGTCTCGCCGGGTGTCCGCGCAAGCTGGCCCGTCAGCACCGTCGCGGCGGTGTCGTCGATCGCCGCGCCGTCGACCGTGGTGTGGACGAAGCCGGTTGCGGTATCGGTCAAGGCGGGATCGTCCGTGCCGTAGACTTTGGTCTGCGGATTGGCCGTGATGGTTAGCGTTGCCGGGGTGATGGTGAGCGTGCTGCCGGTGAAGGTGATCGTGTAGTTGCTCGCCGCGAGCGTGCCCTGGGTGATCGCATAGGGGCCGCCGGATACCGTCTCGCCCGGTGTCCGCGCAAGCTCGCCCGTGAGGGCAGTCGCGGCTGTGTCGTCAATCGTCACCCCGTCGACCGTGGTGTCGACAAATCCGGTTGCGGTATCGGTCAGGGTGGGATCGGCCGTGCCGTAGACCTTGGTCTGGGGATTGGCGGTGACGGTCAAGGGCGCCGGGGTAATCGTGAGCGTGCTGCCGGTGAAGGTGATCTTGTAGTTGCTCGCCGCGAGCGTTCCCTGGGTGATCGCATAGGGGCCGCCGGATACCGTCTCGCCGGATGTGCGCGCCAGATGGCCCGTCAGCGCCGTGGCGGCGGTGTCGTCGATCGTCACGCCGTCGACCGTGGTGTCGACAAATCCGGTTGCGGTGTCGGTCAGGGTGGGATCGGCCGTGCCGTAGACCTTGGTCTGGGGATTGGCGGTGACGGTCAAGGGCGCCGGGGTGATGGCGAGCGTGCTGCCGGTAAAGGTGATCGTGTAGTTGCTCGCCGCGAGCGTCCCCTGGGTGATCGCATAGGGGCCGCCGGATACCGGCTCGCCCGGTGTCCGCGCCAGATCGCCCGCCAGCGCCGTCGCGGCCGTGTCGTCGATCGTCACCCCGTCGGCTGTGGTATCGACAAGTCCGGTGGCCGTGTCGGTCAAGGCGGGGTCGTCGGTGCCGTAGACCTTGGTCTGGGCATGGGCGGTGACTGTCAAGGGCGCCGGGGTGATGGTCAGCGTATTGCCCGTGAAACTGATGATGTAATTACTGCTGGCCGCGAGCGCCCCCTGGCTGATCGCGTAGCCGCCGGCCTGTTCGCCGGACAGGGTGCCCGACTCCGTCCGGGCCAGGGACCCGGTCAGGACCGATCCGGCGGTGTCGTGGAACTGGAAACCGCTGACGGTATAGGCCATCGCCGGGTCGTCGGCGCCGTAGACCTTGGTCTCGGGTTCTGCCGTGATGGTGAGCGTCGCCGGGTTCACCGTCAGCGTGCTGGTGGTGCTGGCGGAGGCGAAGGTCCCGTCGCTCGAGTAGGCATACTTGACCGTGTCGGGCGAGCCGGCGACGGTGAGGCCGTCGGCATTGAAGGTGGTGGAGAAGGCGCCGCCGGAGCCGATCCTGGCCGACTGCTGGACGTGGTCGAGCGTCACGGCGACGGTCTCGCCCACCGGGGCTTGCGAACCGTTGGCAAGCGTACCGGAAACGGTTACGCTCGTGCTGCCGTATGTGATGCTCTGGCTGCTGATTCCCGAGAAGGTCAGTGAGGTGAGTGTGGGAGGCTGGGTCTGGAAGGCGCCGATGTCGGGATTGGAGGAGTCGAGCGGCTCACCGCGCTGGTCGGTGGTGATCGGAGTGGTGGTGCCCGGGTAGTCGGCGACGACACCTGCGCCGATCGCCGGGCTGCCGGGGAGCAGGGCCATGGTCTGGGTCGGGCCGCCGTTGTTGCCCAGCGGGGCCAGGTCCAAGCCGGTGAGGCTGGTCAGGACGATGTTGCCGCTCGCGCCATTGACCAGCCGCCCCGAGCCGCCGGTGCCGATCAGGTTGTTGTTGCCCGAGACGTTTCCCCGACCGGCGATGTCGCTGGCGCCGGAGGGATCGGTGTTGCCGGCGACGATCGTGTCGGTCAGGACTGTGTTGTAGCTGGAGGAGTAGCTGGCCGCGTACAGGCCGCCGCCGCCGCCCTGGGCGGAGTTGCCGCTGACCGTGCAGCCGGTCAGGCTCAGTTGGGCCTTTAAGTATTCGAACACGCCGCCGCCGTAGGTGGCGGAGTTGCCGCTGACGGTGCAGTCGGTCAGGGTCAGCTTGCCCGTGTAGGCATTGAGCACGCCGCCGCCGTAGGAGCCGGTGTTGCCGCTCAAGGTGCAGTCGGTCAAGGTGGCGGTGCCCTTGTTTCCCAGACCGCCGCCGCCGTAGACGTCGGCGGAGTTGCCGCTGACGGTGCAGTCGGTCAGGGTCAGGTTGGCCCCCGCGGCATTGAACACGCCGCCGCCGTAGGAGTCCTGGGCCGAGTTGCCCTGGATCGTGCAGCCGGTGAGCGTCGCCGCGCCGTAGTTCGCCAGACCGCCGCCATTGCCCGACGAGATCGATCCGCCGGTGATCGTCACGCCGGTGATCGAGGCGGTCACACCCGAGTCGACCTGGAAGACGCGGCTGCTCCCGCCGCCGCTCAAGGTCAACCCCGCGGCCGGCCCGGTGATCGTCTGCGTCCCCCAGATGTTTTCCAGCTCGAGCGTGCCGCCGGAGAGCGTGATCGTCTGGGCAGTGCCGAAGACGGTCGGATCGAAGACGATCGTGTTCGACTGGTCGTCGGCGTTGACCTGGTCGATGCAGTACCGCAGGTCGCCCGCGTCGCCGGAACCGATCCCCGCATCCCCAAGGCTGTCGACCGTCAAAGTGATGAGCGTCGGGTTGACCGTCAGCTTGCTCGTGGCACTGGCGGAGGCGAAGCTCGTGCCGCTGGTATACGCATAGGCGTAGTCGACCGTGTAGGGCGAATCGAGCACGGTGAGGCCGGCGGTGTCGAGGGTGGTGGAGAAGGCGCCGCCAGGGCCGATGGTGGCCGACTGCTCGACGCCGTCGAGCGTCACGGCGACGGTCTCGCCCACCGGGGCCTGCGCGCCGTCGGCCAGCGTCCCGGAAATGGTCACGCTTGGCGTGCCGTAGGTGATGCTCTGATTGCTCACCGAGAAGGTCAGCCCGAGGAGTGGGGACCCCTGGTTCTGGAAGGCGCCGATGTCGGGATTGGGGGAGTCGAGCGGGAGGCCGCGCTGATCGGTGGTGATCGGGGTGGTGGTGCCCGGGTAGTCGACGATCACACCGGCGCCCAAGGCGGGGCTGCCGGCGAGCAGGGCGATGGTCTGGGTCGGCCCGCCGTAGTTGTCCAGCGGCGCCAGGAGGGGATTGGCCACGCCGACGATGTTGCCGTCGACCCCATTGGCCAGGCCCCCCGAGCCGCCGGTGCCGATCAGGTTGTAGGTGCCCGAAGCGTTACCGCCGATGTCGCTGGCGCCGGAGGGATTGGTGTTGCCGGCGACGATCGTGTCGGTCACGACTGTGATGTAGCTGGAGGGGTAGCTGTTGGCGTCCAGGCCGCCGCCGTAGGTGGCGGCGGAGTTGCCGCTTACCGTGCAGCCGGTCAGGCTCAGTTGGGCCTTGTAGTTTTCGAACACGCCGCCGCCGTAGGAGCCGGTGTTGCCGCTGACGGTGCAGTCGGTCAGGGTGGCCGTGCCCTTGTTTTCCAGACCGCCGCCACCGTCGTCGGCGGAGTTGCCGCTGACGGTGCAGTCGGTCAGGGTCAGGTCGGCCCCCTCGCCACTGAACACGCCGCCGCCGCCGGCGCCGTAGGAGTCCTGGGCCGAGTTGCCCTGGATCGTGCAGCCGGTGAGCGTCGCCGTGCCGTAGTTCGCCAGACCGCCGCCATTGCCCGACGAGATCGATCCGCCGGAGATGGTCACGCCGGAGAGCGAGGCAGTCACACCAGAGTCGATCTCGAAGACGCGGCTGCTCCCGCCGCCGCCCAAGGTCAACCCCGCGGCCGGGGCAGTGATCGTCTGCATTCCGCCGGTGTCGCTCAGCTCGAGCTGGCCGCCGGAGAGCGTGATCGTCTGGGCCGTGCTGAAGACGGTCGGATCGAAGACGATCGTGTCTACCCCGTCATCGGCGTTGGCCTGGTTGACGCAGTAACGCAGGTCGCCCGCGTCGCCGGAACCGATCCCCGCATCTCCCAGGCTGTTTACCGTTAAGATGGTGTGCGTTGGCTCGACCGTCAGCGTGCTAGTGGTGCTGGCGGGGGCGAACGTCCCGTCGCCGAAATACGCGAAGTCGACCGTGTAGGGCGAATTGGCGACCAAGAGGCCGGTCGTGTCGAAGCTCGTGGAGAACGCGCCTCCGGAGCCGATTGTGGCCGACTGCTGGACGCCGTCCAATGTCACGGTGACGCTTTCGCCGACCGGGGCCTGCGAGCCGTTGGCCAACGTACCGGAGATGGACACGCTGGGGATGTCGGAGTTGATGCTCGGGTTGCTGAGTCCCGAGAAGGTCAGCGCGATGAGGCCGGACCCCTGGACCTGGAAGGCGCCGATGTCGGGGTTGGGTGTGTCGAGCGGCTCGCCGCGCTGGTCGGTTGTGATCGGGGTGGTTGTGCCCGGATAGTCGGCGATCACACCCGCGGCGATGGCCGGGCTGCCGGAGAGCAAGGCCATGGTTTGAGTCGGCCCGCCAAAGTTGCCCAGAGGGGCTAAGCCCAAGTTGGTGAGGCTGGTCAAGACGATGTTGCCGTCGACCCCATTGACCAGGCCCCCCGAGCCGCCGGTGCCGATCAGGTTGTAGGTGCCCGAAACGTTACCGGAGATGTCGCCGGGGACGTACTGACCGGAGTAATCGGTATTGCCGGCGACAATGGTATCGGTCAGGATCACCGTCCCCGCGAAGAGGTTTTGCAGGCCACCGGCGGCAACATTGCCGGAGGAGTTGCCGCTCACGGTGCAGCCGGTCAGGATGGCCAGGTCGTAATTGGCCACGCCTCCGGCTTCTCCGCCTCCGCAGTTATTACCGCTCACGGTGGAGTCGATCAGGTTGGCCGTGCCGTCGTTCAGCAAGGCGGTCTCGTTGCTGCTCAAGGTGCAGTCGATCAAGTCGGCCGTTCCGGAATTGTCCATACCGAGGGAATTGCTGCTCGAGGTGCAGCCGGTCAGGTCGGCCATTCCGGCATTGTTCACGCCGTCGGGGCCGTTGCCGCTGAAGGTGCAGTCGGTGAGGGTGGCTGTGCCTGAATTAAACATGCCGCCGCCGCCAGAGTTCCCAAAATTTCCGCTGATAGTGGAGTCAATCATGGTCAGGTTGGCCGTGCTGAAATTGGCCAGGGCGCTGGTGGTGTTGCCGCTGAAGGTGCAGTCACTCACGTTGGCCGTGCCGAAATTGGCGAGGCCGCCGCCGCCGGCAGCGGAGCTGCCGCTGACGGTGCAGTCGGTCAAGCTCAGGATGGCCGAGGAGGCGTTAAACACGCCCCCGCCGGTGCCCACGTTGACGTACGCGCTCACATAGCCGATAGTGCGAAACGCACTGTAATAGGCGGTGTTGCCGCTGAGAGTGCAGCCGGTGAGGTCGGCCGTGCCGGAATTGAACAAGCCGCCGCCGTACCTTGCGGTGTTGCCGCTCAAGGTGCAGTCGGTCAGCGTCACCGTGCCGTCGTTCAGCAGACCGCCGCCGTTGCCGTACGAGCTCGAGCCGCCGGAGATGGTCAGGCCGGAGACCGAGGCGGTCACACCTTTGTCGAGTTGAAAGACGCGGCTGATTCCGCCGCCGCTGACGGTCACCCCCGCGGCCGGCCCGGTGATCGTCTGGGTGCCCCCGGTGTCGCTCAGCTCGAGTGGGACGCCAGAGAGCGTAATCGTCTGGGGCGTGCCGAAGACGGTCGGATCGAAGACGATCGTGTTCGCCTGGTCATCGGCGTTGGCCTGGTTGATGCAGTACCCCAGGTCACCCGCGTCGCCCGAACCGCTCCCCGCATCCCCCAAGCTGTTGACGGTGAACGTGGCCAGAAGGGCGCGGCCTTCGAGGAGCTCCAGGACCGGGCGGCGCGGAGGCGGCGATGGTGAACCGGGCGGGTGGCGACTTCGAAAGCGCTGACCAGGTTTGCGATGGCTACTCATGGATATCTCCTCCTCGAGTGGGATGTCATGCGATACGGTTGATCCAATCCGACGATGCGGTGCGGCGCGATTGCCGAGACGTGAGCGCAGCTAACGGTAGTCATCGAAGTCATAACGCGGGTCGAGGGGCAGCCTCAGGGAAATCGCCCAGAAGAAGTTTGTCCTGATCGATCCTCGTGAGCCGCCGAGAAAGCGCAGGGTCCTCGGCGTGCGAGAGCCCTTCCTGGGCCGGCGCCTGGACTGCTCCCGCGGCGACCCAGGAGGCGACGGTCATGCTGAGCCTCACGACGAATCGGCTCCCAAAACGATCTCTCTTGCAGTTCGTGGTCCCACCCTCCGATAACGAGTTGCGCGAGGCTCGCCGGACCAATGAGTTTTTAATGACGGTGACGGACACGCACGCGTACCGCGTCATCGGCTGCTTGCCCGTGCTGCGCAATTTCCAGGGACCCAAACAGGCCGTGGAACGGCGCGTCGCTTGGGGCCAAGTGCGATGTCAGGCCGGCTGTGAAGTACAGCGTGTTCGTCGGGCCACCGGCGCCGCCGTTGCCAAACGCCAGGCCCCACAGATGCTTGATGACGATCGCCTGGCCGCTCGAGTTTCTCAGCACGCCGGCGAACTGGCCGGTCTTGGGATTGAAGGCGCTGATGGTGCCGTCGGCGAAATTACCGACCAGAAGGTCGTCGCTGAAGCTGCCAAAGTTCGAGGGGGCCATCGCGACTGCCCACGGCTGATCGATGTGGGAGTCGTCGGGGCGGATCAGGCGGTCTTGCAACTGGCCGTCGGCGTTGTAGATATCGACGGCCCCTTCGCCCGGTGCTTTCGTCCCGGCCAGGACGTCATTGACCGGGGCGTATTCGACGTAGAGGGAATTGTTGATGGCCTGGATGTTGAACGGGTGGTAGTTGCTCGGCAATGCAGGGTCGGTGAAGTTGCCGGGCACGGTCGTTACCGTCTGGAAGTTCTGATCGTAGACATCGATGTTGCCCTTGGCGAAATCGGCCGCGTACAGCAGCGTTTCGCCGTGGCGATCCGTGGCGATGGCCAGGCCGAGGTAGATCGCGCCGGGGTTGGTCGCGGCAATGATGGCATGGCTGGGGTCCACGCTCGGACTCCAACCGGCGATGGTGCCGGCGGCGGTATCGAACAGGAAGACGCTAGAGCCGGTCTTGCCGTTTTCGGTGACGTCGAACCCGCCGCCGGGGTTGTAGACGACACCGGTCGGCGCGCCGGGCGGAACGCTGGCGACCAGCGAGAAGGTCGTAATTGGCGAGGTCGAGGTGTTGTACAGGGTACTGGTGCCCGTGCCCTCGTTGGCCACCCACCACTCGCCGGTAGGACTGGCGGCCAGCCCCCAGGGATTGACCAGGTTCGAGTCCTGGACTTCGGCCGGAGTGAACTTGGTGTCGTCGGAGACGAGGTTGGTTTGCACGAAGGTGGTCGACATCAGGCAGCGATCTTCGATCGCTTCGAGCCGTGGGCGGAGGCGGGCGCGCTCACGAGACGACCTTTGTGTGTGCCGAGCCGCTGTGGGCGCGGAGCGAGTCCAGTTTCGCAGCCAGGAAGAGTACAACATGATGCTTCTCCTTTCGAGACCTGGTCTGCGGTACAATGAAGAAGCCATCGCCCCGGCGCGCAGACCGATCGCCGGAGCGGTGCCTGGCCGGCGGGGGCTTGCTTGGCGGTAAGGACCCCGCCGGCCGCTTTCCTCTGAACGTTGTCAGTTCGGTGATCAACGGATTCGCCCGCACACCGAATCAACGGGCGAATGGTCAGCGTTACATCGTGTCAGGTTACTGCTTCTCCGCCGGGGGCCGCCTGGCCCTCCCGGAACATAATGCGAGAAACCGGGCCCGAACCCGTAATTTTTTCTCCGGTTGGTCAAAGCCGGTTGCCGGACATGCGGTCGATCGCCGCCCGGGGCCTGATGCGGGCGTAAGCCCGGTCCTTTTTTCAGATCGCGAGCTGGTCTGCGATACAATGAAAAAGCCGTCGCCCCGGCGCGCAGACCGATCGCCGGAGCGGTGCCGGGCCGGCGGGGACTTGCTTGGCGGTAAGGACCCCGCCGGCCGCTGCTTGGGAAATCGAAGCGAGGCTCCGATGGTTAGTTCTTCTTCACCTTCCCCCCACCTTTTCTCCCTCCCCGTTTCCACCTCCCGTTTTCCCGCTCGTGCCTGGCGCACTTCGCAGCAGCTCTTCGGCCTCCGCGCGGAACGCCTTCAATTCTTCCTTATCCCGCGCCGGCAAGTCTTTGTGCGCACTCGGTCCACTTCCGGGCTCGATCGAAGCAGTCCCTGGCCTTCGGCGAATCCCCGAGTTTGGCATGGCACATGGCGACGAAGAACAGGTCAAAGGCGTCGGACTGTCCCTTTCCGGCTTTGAGGCTGTTTTCGAGCGTGGCGATGGACTCTCCATAAAGTCCGTTGCGATACTGGGCCACGCCCGGTGTATTGAGGTACGCCTGAGCGTCGGGCGCCCGCTCGATGATCTTCGTTACTAGCTCCAGCGCGCGGACCGGGTCGCGCTCGGCCGCGGGGCCGGTGAGGAGATGCCAGGCGCTGTTATTGAGCTGCCGCGGGTCGTTTCGCGCGACCTCCACCACCTTCTTGCGGTCGGCGCCGGCGTGGCTCCGGTCGTTCAGGGCGTCGTAACAGCGGGCGCGCTGCTCGTACAGGTAGGCGTCCTCGGGGGAGAACTTCAGCAAGGCGGTGAGGTCGTCGACCGCCTCGGCGTGGCGCCCGAGGCGCTGCCAGGGACTCGCCGCGGGCCCCCAGACCGTCCAGGTGGCCGGGTTGCTCGTGCAGGACCCAGGTCGCATCGACGACGGCATCCGCCCAATGGCCGCACCGGCGCGCGGCCACGGCCCGCAGGCGGCGAACCTCGAAGTCGTCGGGGCGGACGGCTCGTGCGATCGACAGATGGGCGAACGCATCCCCAAAGCGCCCGTCCGCGTACGCCAGGGCCCCGAGCCGGGCGTGGGCATCGGCGTCGAAGGGATTGACCCAACAGGCGAAGGCAGCCTGCGTCAGCTCCCACTGGCGCAGTTTGGCCGCGTCGCTGGCCAGCTCCGGATGATGCACCATCACGGCCGGCGGCGGCCACGACATGGGCCGCTCCGTCTGCTCGGGGTACGGAGGTAGATCCAGGTCCAAACCCAGCTCGGCGAGCTGACTGCGTATGACCCTCAGGTCCCAGCGATAGAGCTGCTGGGACTCCCAGCCGCGGGCATAGAGCCAGGCACCGTCGGGGCTGAAGTCCCGAGGCTCGAGGCGCGTCTGCTCCGGGATGCTCAGGCGGGCCATCTCCTTGCCGGTCTCGAAGTTCACCAGCACGATTTCACTATACTCAGCCTGACGGGCGAGCAGCCGTCCGTCTGGGGCGAGCAGGCCGGACGGACAGGGAACGGCTTTGGGCTGCCAGGTGCCGACCTTGCACCAGTACGGCGAGCCCATAGTGGGCTTCGTGGAGTGCAGCCAGATGCCGTCCGCGCTGAAAAGGGGTTTCAAGTCCGCGCCGATCGGCAACACGGTTATCAACTTACCCGTGGACGCCTCCCAGACCTTGGCGTTCTCACCGTTTGGGTCGTGCCAGCAAGTGCCGGTCACGACCCAGCGCCCATCGGGACTGACGCTCACGTGACGCACGTCGGACTGGGGCCCCAGGGTCAGTGTTCGGAGCGGCGGGCCCAGGTGAACGACTGTTGCATGCGTCCCGCTCGCAAATGCCAGCACTCGCCCATCCCGGGAGGCACCGAACGGCCTGTTGCCGATGGTTGCCTGCACGGTGTGCTGCGAGGTGACCCTCTGAGGCGGGCCCAGGTGGTAGCTCTCTGGCGAGCCGGCGTCCACGCGGACAGGCCAGCGGAAGACTCCGATCGCATTCCGACTCAAGAGGGCACCCGTGGCATCAAACCCAAACCGGCCCTCGATCGCCAGGTCCGCCGATAACAGCCAACTGTGCGGGTACAGCAGGTGGTAGAAGTCGTCCTCGATGATCGCCGGGGTGGCCGAGATCAACACCCGCTGTTCTCGGCCTGGGGCGAACCGCAGTAACTTGATGGTGTCTCCGGTGAATCGCCCCACGATACAATGGTCGTCCCGACAAAAGCTGGGCCAACACCCCAAGGCGGGTTGTAAGCTGGTATTCGGCGTGTTGAATAGCTGCTTGTCCGTACCTGCGTCCCAGACGCGGAGGATTCCGCCCCAGTCGGCGGTGAGGAGGCGATCGCCGGTCGCGTTGAATCGTAGGTTGAGGCCGCTGCGGCCGGGCCCCTCATAGTGCGGGGTCAGTTGCTGCCCGGTCTCGCTGTCCCACAGGACGAGTTTTTGCTCAAAGCAGTCGATGGCCAGCCTTCTGCCATCCGGGTTCCAGGCGACAGCCGACACGCCGTTGGGGTTGGAGAACCGGGGGGAAAGGAGGGCGCCGCTCTCGACGTCGTAGAGGCGTACGTCTGCCCCGCAAGCGACGGCCAGGCGGGGAAGGCGGGGGTGGAACATGGCGGTGTACGGGGGAACTCCGACCTGCCACTGCCGCACGACCGCCCCCGTTTCGGTGTCATAGACCGTGAGCGTGCCGTCGCGGTGGCCGACGGCCAGTTGCCGCCCGTCCGGCCGGAACGCCGTGGCCGACTCGGATATCCCGCGATCTTCCAGCACCAACTTCGCCTGGGGCCCATCGCAGCGCCACAGCTTCAGCCAGTCGTGCCCTTTCCCGGGAATGTGCGGGCTTCCCAGGGCCAGAAAACGGATGTCCGGGCTGTGCCACTCCCCAAAGAGGGCCCTCCCGGAAACGTGCAGCTCCTTGAGCCGCTGTTCTTTCCCGTCGACCAGCCGACAGTAATAGGCGTGTCCCTCGTCCACTTGCACGTAGCCCTGCCCGGTCGGGTCGAAGGCCATGTCGGAAGCGGGACACGCCGTCTTCCATTGGGGACCACCGTCATCAATGTCGGGCAAGGACAGCGCGGCAATGGCCTCGTTGCGCAGCTCGTCGAAGGTCTCGAGCGGCTTCCGCAGTCGCCGGGCCAACTGGACCGCCTCCTGAATGGCCTCCAGGCTTTTGAAGCGCTGCCCGGATCGGCCGCTGTAGCGCCGCGCCGCGCCTCAGCCGCCAGGCACTTCAGCACGAGCGTCTCCAGATCGCGCGGGATCCGCGGGTCGAGCTTGCACGGCGGCCGGGGCGGCTCGTTCTGCACCCTGTCGATGAGCCGGCCCTTGTTCGTGTCGTCGAACGCCGGCCGGAGTGTCAGCAACTCGTAGAGCGTCAGGCCCAGGCCATAGACGTCGCTCTGCGGCAGGGACTCGCCCTCGAACCGCTCGGGAGCCATGAAGCGGATCGTGCCGACGATGTCGCCGGTGTGCGTCAGCTCCTCCGTCCCCTCGGCCTTGGCCAGCCCAAAGTCGGTGACCCAAACCGTCCCCTGCAGATCGAGCAGCAGGTTCGACGGTTTGACGTCGCGGTGCAGGATGCCCTGGCGGTGGGCGTAGGCCAGCGCGTCGGCGACCTGGACGCCGATCCGCGCCACGCCTCGGTAGTATTCCGCCTCGGGACCGCACGGCGACAGCCGCGAGGTCAGCGACGACGAATCGGGGAGTTCGTTCGGCTTGCCGGGATCGGCGGCCATGGGCGGGTTGAACTGGCCGTTCAGAAGGCTATGCGCCACGCTCCCCTCGGCGGTCGGCGCCTCACCGGCTCCCCACGGCCGGCGGAGGCGGCGGACGTCGGCCAGCACCTTGTCGAGCCCCTCGCCCTGGATGAACTGCATGGCGTAGTAGTGGACGCCGCCGCACTCGCCGACGCCGAAGACGGGCACGATGTTGGTGTGGTGCAGCCGCCCGGCCGCCTGGGCCTCGCGGCGGAAGCGGGCCAGGTACGTCGGGTTCAGGAGCGCCGAGGCCGGCAGCACCTTGAGAGCAACGTGCCGGCCGAGCGATTCTTGCTCCGCCTCGTAAACGACGCCCATGCCGCCCCGGCCCACCTCACGCAGGATGCGGTAGTCGCCGAGGCGCTCCAGGTTGGCGAGGGCGAGTATCGCCGGCCGCTCGAAGTCGTCGGTGGCGTCGGCGGGTGGCTTCAGTTTCTCGATCTGCACCAGCGCCGGAAACAGATCGCGGATGTCGGCGGCGAGGTCGGGGAGGCCGCGTACTCGGGGACTGGTGGGCTGACCCTGCGCTGATCACCCATATTCATGATGTCAAATCCTGGAACTTGCGACCTCGGACTTGGTCAATTTGGGCGGGCTGATCGTGCTCGCCAGGAAGTCAGGATCGCCGCTGTAGACGATCAAGAGCCGCTGGTTCAGCACCTTGTTCGGCTTGAACGTCAGCGTGGCCGCGCCGCCGTTCAAGGCCGCGGTGCCGAGCGTCGTCGCCTTGACCTTCTTCCCGTGCTTCGTAAGGAACTCGAAGGTCACCGTGCCGGTCGGCACGCCGCCGCCGGGGACCGACGGCTCGATCGTTGCCGTGAGCTCGACCCCCTTCAGCACCTTCTTCCCCTTGAAGACCGCGTGCGGCTCCAGGACGATGGTCGCCCTGGCCGGCGCGATCGTGAAGGTGGTGGGCTTCGATTGGGCCGAGGCAAAATCGGCGTACCGGGGAAGCCGGCCACGACGGTGTACGTCCCGGCGGCCGAAGGCGCCGTCGAGCCCAGATTCGTGCCCGAGGTGCCCGAACCGGCGTAGTACGTCAGGGTCGGCGTCACGCCTTCCAGGTTCGGGGCCGCCGTGCTGCCCGAGGCTGTCACGGTGGCCGTGGCCCGGATCAGAGCGCCGGTGTAGGTCCCGCCCGGGGCGGTCTCGTTCACAACCGGCGTTGCCGGGGTGATCGTCAGCGTGCTGGCGTTGAACTGGATCGTGTAGTTGCCGTCGGCCGCGAGCGTGCCCTGCGTGATCGTATAAGGACCGCCGGCCACCGTCTGGCCGGCTGCGCGAGAGAGATGTCCGCTCAGCACCGTCGCGGCGGTGTCTCCGAACTGAAAGCCGGTGGCGGTGTAGGCCAGCACCGGGTCGGCTGAGCCGAAGACTTTCGTCTCGGGCTTCGCCGTGACGGTGAGCGTCGCCGGGGTGATCGTCAGCGCGCCGGCGGTGAAGGCGATCGTGTAGTTGCTATTGGCCGCGAGCGTCCCCTGGGTGATCGCATAGGGGCCGCCGGATACGGTCTCCCCCGGTGTCCGCGCAAGCTGGCCCGAGAGCACCGTCGCGGCCGTGTCGTCCAGCGTCACCCCGTCCACCGGCGCGTTCACGAAGCCCATCGCAGCGACGGTCAGGCTGGGATCGTCCGTGCCGTAGACCTTCGTCTGTGGATTGGCCGTGACGGAGAGCGGTGCCGGGCTGATGCTGAGTGTGCTGCCGGTGAAGGTGATCGTGTAGTTGCTGTCGGCCGCGAGCGTCCCCTGGGTGATCGCATACGGGCCGCCGGATACCGTTTCCCCGGGTGTCCGGGCAAGCTCGCCCGTGAGGGCAGTCGCGGCCGTGTCGTCAATCGTCACCCCGTCGACCGTGGTATCGACAATTCCGGTTGCGTTCTCGGTCAGGGCGGGATCGTCGGTGCCGTAGACCTTGGTCTCGGGATTGGTGGTGACGGACAACGGCGCCGGGGTGATGGCGAGCGTGCTGCCGGTGAAGCTGACCGCGTAGTTGCTGTCGGCCGCGAGCGTCCCCTGGGTAATCGGATACGGGCCGCCGGATACCGTCTCCCCGGGTGTCCGCGCGAGCTGGCCCGTCAGCGCCGTCGCGGGTGTGTCGTCATTGGTCACTCCGTCGACCATCGTGTCGACAAATCCGGTTGCGGTCTCGGTCAACTCGGGATCGGCCGTGCCGTAGACCTTGGTCTGGGGATTGGCGGTAACGGTCAACGGCGCCGGGGTGATGGCAAGCGTGCTGCCGATGAAGGTGATTTTGTAGTTGCTGTCGGCCGCGAGCGTCCCCTGGCTGATCGCGTACGGTCCCCCCGATACCGTCTCGCCGGGTGTCCGCGCAAGCTGGCCCGTCAGCGCTGTCGCGGGTGTGTCGTCGATTGTCACGCCGTCGACGGTGGTGTCGACAAATCCGGTTGCGCTCTCGGTCAGAGTGGGATCGTCCGTGCCATAGACCTTGGTCTGGGGATTGGCCGCGACGGAGAGCGGAGCCGGGGCGATGGTGAGCGTGCTGCCGGTGAAAGTGATCTTGTAGTTGCTCGCCGCGAGCGTCCCCTGGGTGATCGCGTAGGGGCCGCCGGATACCGTCTCGCCGGGTGTCCGCGAAAGCTGGCCCGTCAGCACCGTCGCGGCCGTGTCGTCCAGCGTCACCCCGTCGACCGTGGTGTCGACAAATCCAGTTGCGGTCTCGGTCAGGGCGAGGTCGTCGGTGCCGTAGACCTTGGACTGGGCATGGGCGGTGACGGTCAAGGGCGCCGGGGTAATGGTCAGCGTATTGCCGCTGAAGGCGATCGTGTAGTTGGCGTCGGCGGCCAGCGTCCCCTGGCTGATCGCGTGGCTGCCGGCTTGCTCGCCGGCCAGGGTGCCCGCCTGCGCGCGGGCCAGTGCGCCGGTCAGGACCGACGCGGCGGTGTCGCTCCACTGGAAGCCGCTGGCGGTATAGGCCAGCGCCGGGTCGTCGGTGCCGTAGACCTTGGTCTCGGACTTCGCCGTGATGGTGAGCGTTGCCGGGTTGACGGTCAGTGTGCTGGTGGTGCTGGCGGACGCAAAGCTCCCGTCGCTGGTGTAGGCATAATTGACGGTATAGGGCGAGCCGGCGACGGCGAGACCGTCGTCATTGAACGTGGTGGAGAAAGCGCCTCCGGAGCCGATGGTGGCCGGCTGCTCGTCGCCGTCCATCGTCACGGCCACGCTCTCGCCGACCGGGGCCTGCGAGCCGTTGGCCAGCGTGCCGGAGATGGTCACGCTGGAGGTGCCGTAGGTGATGCTCTGGTTGGTGATGCCCGAGAAGGGTAGCGGGGTGAGGGATGATCCGGTCGTGTTGGTGAGGGCGAAGTAGGTCCCTTGGCCGCCGGCCGATGCGGTGACGGTGTAGGAGCCGGCCTTGCCATTGGCCGTGGCGGTGACCGAGGCGACCCCATCGGAGCCGATCGTGACGGTGGTGGCGGAGAGCTCAGCCGACGGACCAATGGCGGGTGCAGCGAAGGTCAAGATGGCGCCGGCCACGGGCTCGATAGGATTGTTGGCCGTGACCGTGACGGCCAGGGGATTGGCGAACGCGGTGCCGGTCGCGGCGGATTGCGGCGTGCTGCCGACGGCGGAGGTGAACGTGAAGCCCTGGCTCTGGAAGGCGCCGATGTCGGGATTCGGCGAATCGAGGGGCTCGCCACGCTGGTCGGTTGTGATCGGAGTGGTGGTGCCCGGGTAGTCGGCGATCACCCCGCGCCCAAGGCGGGGCTGCCGGGGAGCAGGGCGATGGTCTGGGTCGGGCCGCCGTAGTTGCCCAGCGGGGCCAGGCCCAAATCGGTGAGGCTGGTCAAGACGATGTTGCCACTCTGCCCATTGACCAGCCCCCCCGAGCCGCCGGTACCGATCAAGTTGTCGCTGCCCGAGACGTCGGAACCGCCGATGTCGCTGGCGCCAAGGGAATCGGTGTTGCCGGCGACGATGGTGTCGATCAGGTTGGCCGGGCCGGCCGGGCCGTAGCTGGCCAGACCGCCGCCGTCGAAGGGGGAGGAGTTGCCGCTGACGGTGCAGGCGGTCAGGTTGGCCGTGCCGGAATTGGACACGCCACCGCCGACGGACGCTTGGTTGCCGCTTATGGTGCAGTCGGTCAGGGTCAGGTTGGCCGTGCCCGAATTGAACACGCCGCCGCCGCTGCCGCCACTGCTGCTTATAACGCCGTAGTAACCGTAAGTGTACGAGGCAGCGGCGGTATTGCCGCTTATGGTGCAGTCGGTGAGCGTCGCCGTGCCGTAATTTGCCAGACCGCCGCCATTGCCGCCCGTGGTCGAGCCGCCTGTGATGGTCAGGCCGGAAATCGAGGCAGTGACACCACTGGCGACATAGAGTACGGTGAAATCGCCACCGCCGCTGACCGTCACGAGTCCGGCGCCGGGCGCGTCGATCACTTCCGGGCCGGCCGTGTCGGTCAGCCCCAGTGTTGCACCCAGCGTGATCGTCTGCGGCGTGGAAAAGACCGATGGATCGAACTCGATCTCGCTGCCGCCAGGATTCATGTTCGCATTGGCCAGGCCGACGACGTAGACCAGATCGCCCGCGTTTCCCGAACCCGTGCCGTCGGCGCTGGTGAGGTCGACCGTGTAGATGGTTGCCGGGGGGTAAACCGTGAAAACGCCCGTGGTCGCCGTGCTCAGGCCGGGGGATGACACCTGAAGGGTGTAGCCGGTGTCGGCGTTGTCGAGAGACAGTCCCGAGAACGTGGCCACGCCGCTCTGGGCCGCCACGCTCAGCGAGCCGCCGAGCGCGGCGCCGCCGGGGTTGTCGAGGAGGGCGACGGACACGCTGCCGCCGAAAGTGGAGTCGACGTTGCCGAACGCGTCAAGGGCGGTGACGACCAGCCCGAACCCAATGCCGGTCGTGACGGCGCTGGGCGGCTGCGTGGTCACCACAAGCTGCGTCGCCGCGGCCGCCGTCACGTTGAAGGCATCCGTGGCCGCCTGTGGCTCGCCGTTGCTGAACACCAAGAGCGTGCAGTCGGTGCCTACCTTGTTGAGCGTGAGGTCCGAGAATGAGGCTACGCCGGATTGGGCCGTCACGGTCAACGTCCCTCCCAGGACGGAACCGGTGGGGCTGCTGTCCAGGGCCAGGGTGACGGTGCCGTCGAACGAGGTATCCACGTTGCCCGAGCTGTCCTCGGCCGTGATTGTCAGCCCGAAGCCAGTTCCGGCAGTGACGCTTCCGGGCGGCTGGGTCGTCACTATTAACGAGTACGCTGTTGGCTGGAATTGGTAGGAGCCGATGTCGGGGTTGGGCGAGTCGAGCGGAAGGCCGCGCTGGTCGGTGGTGACGCCAGTGACGGCGCTGCCCGCCCCTATCGCGGGGCTGCCCGGGAGCAGGGCGATGGTCTGGGTCGGGCCGCCGTAATTGCCCAGCGGGGCCAGGCCCAGGTCGGTGAGACTGGTCAAGACGATATTGCCGTCGGACCCATTGGTGAGACCGCCCGAGCCGCCGGTCCCGACCAGGTTGTCGCTGCCCGAGACGCTGACGGGACCGCCGATGTCACTGGCGGCAGAGGGACTGGTGTTGCCGGCGACAATAGTGTCGGTCAGGGCGACCGTGGCTTGGTGATACACGCCGCTGCTGTTGTAGAGGCCGCCGCCGACGGAGGCAGAGTTGCCGCTCAAGGTGCAGTCGGTCAGAGCCGCCGTGCCGTCATAGTTTGCAAATCCGCCGCCGTAGCCGGAGGTGACGTTGGCGCTCAAAGTGCAGTCGGTCAGGTTGGCCGTGCCGATATTGAAAACTCCGCCGCCGCCGCGGGAGTCGCCGGAGTTGTCGCTCAAGGTGCAGCCGGTGAGGTAGGCCATGCCGTTATTCCAAACGCCGCCGCCGCCGCGGGAGCCGCCGGAGTTGCCGCTCAAGGTGCAGTCGGTCAGGGTGGCCGTGCCGGAATTGAACACGCCGCCGCCGCCGTCGCCGGCGGAGTTGCCGCTCAAGGTACACTCGGTCAGGGTGATCGTGCCGGAATTGGACACCCCACCGCCGCCGTAGACGCCGGATGCGGAGTTGCCGCTCAAGGTGCAGTCGGTCAGGGTGGCCGTGCCGGAATTGAACACGCCGCCACCGCCGGTGTAGATTCCGGCGACGGAGTTGCCGCTCAAGGTGCAGTCGATCATGGTCAGGTCGGCCGCGCCGTAGCTTTTCCCGTGGGAGTTCGGCGACGTTTGGCCATTGAATACAGCGCCCCCGCCGCCGCCGGAGTTGCCGCTCAGGGTGCAGTCGGTAAGCGTCGCCGTGCCGTAGTTCTCCAGTCCGCCGCCGTCGCTGTTCGTGGAGCCGTCGCTGATCGTCAGGCCCGAGATTGTCGCAGTGACACCGCTGTCGACCTCGAACACGCCGACCGTCCCGCCGCCGCTGACCGTCACGAGTCCGGCGCCGGGCGCGTCGATCACTTCCGGGCCGGCCGTCTCGGTCAGCCCCAGTGTTGCACCCAGCTCGATCGTCTGCGGCGTGGAAAAGACCGATGGATCGAACTCGATCTCGCTGCCGCCAGGATTCATGTTCGCGTTGGCCAGGCCGACGACGTAGACCAGATCGCCCGCGTTTCCCGAACCCGTGCCGTCGGCGCTGGTGAGGTCGACCGTGTAGATCGTTGGGTCGTAGACCGTGAAAGCGCCCGTGGTCGCCGTGGTCAGGCCGGGGGACGACACCTGAAGGGTATAGCCGGCGCCGGCGTCGTCGAGAGACAGTCCCGAGAACGTGGCCACGCCGCTCTGGGCCGCCACGCTCAGCGAGCCGCCGAGCGTGGCGCCGCCGGGGTTGTCGAGGAGGGCGACGGTCACGCTGCCGTTGAAAGTGGGATCCACGTTGCCCGAGCTGTCGTCGGCCGTGACTGTCAGCCCGAACGCCATGCCGGTCGTGACGGCGCTGGGCGGCTGCGTGGTCACCACAAGCTGCGTCGCCGCGGCCGCCGTCACGTTGAAGGCATCCGTGTCCGCCTGTGGCTCGCCGTTGCTGAACACCAAGAGCGTGCAGTCGGTGCCTACCTTGTTGAGCGTGAGGTCCGAGAATGAGGCTACGCCGGATTGGGCCGTCACGGTCAACGTCCCTCCCAGGACGGAACCGGTGGGGCTGCTATCCAGGGCCAGGGTGACGGTGCCGTCGAACGAGGTATCCACGTTGCCCGAGCTGTCCTCGGCCGTGATTGTCAGCCCGAAGCCAGTTCCGGCAGTGACGCTTCCAGGCGGCTGGGTCGTCACTATTAACGAGTACGCTGTTGGCTGGAATTGGTAGGCGCCGATGTCGGGGTTTGGCGAGTCGAGCGGAAGGCCGCGCTGGTCGGTGGTGACGCCAGTGACGGCGCTGCCCGCCCCTATCGCGGGGCTGCCCGGGAGCAGGGCGATGGTCTGGGTCGGACCGCCGTAATTGCCCAGCGGGGCCAGGCCCAGGTCGGTGAGGCTGGTCAAGACGATGTTGCCGTCGGACCCATTGGTGAGACCGCCCGAGCCGCCGGTGCCGAACAGGTTGTTGCTGCCCGAGCCGCTGGAGTCAGCGCCGATATCGCTGGCGCCCGAGTAACCGGTGTTGCCTGCGACAATGGTGTCGGTCAGGTATGCCGTGCCGTCATAGTCTGCAAGGCCGCCGTCCTCGGCGGCGGAGTTGCCGCTCACGGTGCAGGCGGTCAAGGCCAGGTAGGCCGTGGCGGAACTGGATACGCCGCCGCCCTCGGCGGCGGAGTTGCCGCTCAAGGTGCAGTCGGTCAAGGCCAGGTAGGCCGTGGCGGAATTGGACACGCCGCCACCCTCTGCGGCAGAGTTGCCGCTCAAGGTGCAGTCGGTCATGGTCAAGCTGGCCGCGCCATAGCCGTTCCCGAAGTTCGGCGCCGCTTGGCCATTGACCACGCCGCCACCGTCGCCGCCGCTGAAGTAGCCGTTGTAGTAAGTGAGGGCGGCGGAGTTGCCGCTCAAGGTGCAGCCGGTGAGCGTCGCCGTGCCGTAGTTCGCCAGACCGCCGCCATTTTCGCCCGAGGTCGAGCCGCCTGAGATGGTCAGGCCGGAGATCGAGGCGGTCACACCGCCGTCGATCTGGAACACCCGGCTCTGTCCGCCGCCGCTGATCGTCACACCCGCCGCCGGCCCGGTAATCGTCTGCGTCCCCCCGGTGTCTTCCAGCTCGAGCTGGCTGCCGGCCAGCGTGATCGTCTGGGGCGTGGCGAACGCCGTCGAATCGAAGACGATCGTGTTTGCCTGGTTATCGGCGTTGGCCTCGTTGATGCAGTACCGCAAGTCGCCCGCGTCGTTGGAACCGATCCCCACATCCCCCGCGTTGGTGACCGTGAACGTGGCCAGAAGGGCGCGGCCCTCGAGGAGCTCCAGGACCGGGCGGCGGCGGAGGCGGCGATGCGGAACCGCGCGGGAGTCGAACGCGAACCGCTCTGGAAGTCTGTGACGGCTGACCATGGCTCGTCTCCTCTCTCGAGTGAAATGCCCTGCGATACGGTGTGATGCGAAGCGGTGCGATTCCCGAGACGCGGGCGCGGCACTCTCGATGTCCCCGGCTCCGACAATGGACCGGCCGTGGCCTTGATCACCGCCAACGCGCGACTGAGTAAGCTTGCTTACAGTCCGGTGATCACCTCTGTCGGCCATTCGTGAGATCGAACGTGCTTAGGTATCGCGGATCGGCCTGAGACGATGGTCGGCCGCTTACGTCACCCCTTAATGCGCCGTCCAGACCAGAATCGCGCCAGCAGAGAGCTTTTTTTTCGGAATCCGCGCCGATCGCAGCAACTCGGTGTCAGTTCATCCTTTCTCAAACTCATGATCTGACACCGACTTTCTCACGGGGACGGCCACGCTCCCGTTGACCGTCAGCGCCCGCCTGGCCGGTGCCGCGCCATTCGCAGGGAGCCAAACAGGCCGTGGAAAGGGTTGTCGCTGGGGGCCAGGTGCGAGGTCAGGCCGGCCGTGAAGTACAGCGTGTTCTTGGGGCCGGCGGCGCCGCCATTGCCGAACACCAGCCCCCACAGGTGCGTGATGGCGATCGGTTGGCCGCTCGAGTTCTTGAGCTCACCGGCGAAATGGCCGTTCTTGGGATTGAAGGCGTTGATCGTGCCGTCGCCGAAATTGCCGACCAGCAGATCGTGGCTGAAGCTGCCAAAGTTCGAGGGGGCCATCGCTACTGCCCACGGCTGATTTTCGAGGTGTTGTAGAGCGTACTGGTGCCCGTTCCCTCGTTGGCGACGCACCACGCGCCGGTTGGACCGACGGCCAGCCCCCAGGGATTGACCAGGTTCGGGTCCTGAATCTGGGCCGAAGTGAATTGGGTGTCGTCAGACACGAGGTTGGTTTGCACGACGGCCGTCGACATCAAACAGCGATCTTCGATCGCTTCCAGTCGCGGGCGGACACTGGTTCGCCGGCGAGGGGATGTTGGTGTGCGCCGGGCCGCCACGGGTGCGGAGCTTTTCGAGTTTCGCAGCCAGGAAGAGGACAACATGATGTTTCTCCTTTCGGGAGCTGGTCTGCGATACAATGCAATAGACATCGTCCCAGCGCGCAGACCGATCGCTGGAGCGTTGCCGGGCCGGCGGGGGCTTGCTTGGCGGTAAGGACCCCGCCGGCCGCTTCGCTTTGGGTGTAGTCAGTTCGGTGATGAACGGCTTGCCTCTATCTCGCCTGGAGATCGCCGCTGCGACTCCAAGACAGCATGCGCCGTCGGCGTGGAATTCGCGCCAAGAAATCCGTTGGCTAATTTCTAGCTGGCAGAAAGCTGCGTCACGCAGCCAGGCGCGGGCGTGTCACCTATCTGCTATTAACTTTTTCTGGGACGGCCGCGGTCTGCAGTTCGGCGACGAGCTTCCGGTAATCGTCCCGCTGGCGCAAGGGATCGAGATCGGTGTCTTTCTTCATGTGCGCCAAGTCCTTGTAGCCCTTGCTCACTGCATCGCGGAGCATCTTCGTCGCCGCGTCGCCATAGAACTGCGCCGCTGGCTTCCGCTGCTGGTCGTCCAGCTTGTCGTGCTTGGCCACGATGGGGACGCACTGGCTCAGCATGCACGCCGCGTCGTAGGCATCCGCCGGCGCGTTCCAGCCCAGGTCCCGACACGTTTCGGCGGTGCGGACAGCGTCCTCCTGCTCCAGCAGCCCCGCGTGGACCTCGGTCAGCAGGCCGAGATGGGTGCGATAGAACTGGCGATAGGCCGGGTGGCGGGGGTTGGCCTTCAGGGCGGCCAGGTGGTGCGGCCGGCCTTCCAGGAGCAGCCGTTTGGCGGCAGCCCAGTTGCCCCTCGAGTTGATGGAGATGCGCCAGGTTCACGCAGGTGCCCGCCAGGTCGTTCCGCAGGTCCGGCTGGTTGGGGAAGTCGGCCGCCAATTGCTGGTCGAGGCTCAGTGCCTGGTCGAAGTCCTGTCTCCGCCTCCTTGGGCCGGCCCGTGGTAGCCAGTAGATTGCCCCGGCTGTTGTGGCTTCTGGCCAGGTCCTGGCGGAACTCGGGCCGGGAGGGGAAGTCGGCCACTAGCTGCTTGTAGAGGCATACGGCCTGGCCGTAGTCCTGCTCCGCCTCCTTGGGCCGGCCCGTGTCACGCAGCAGATTGCCTCGGCTGTTGTGGCTTCTGGCCAGGTCCTGGCGGAACTCGGGTCGGGCGGGGAAGTCGGCCGCCAGTTGCTTCTTGATGTTCAGGGCCTGGTCGTAGTCCTGCTCCGCCTCTGTCAGCCGGCCCGTGTCACGCAGCAGATTGCCTCGGCTGTTGTGGCTTCTGGCCAGTTCCTGGCGAAACTCGGGTCGGGCGGGGAAGTCGGCCGCCAGTTGCTTCTGGACGCTCAGGGCCTGGTCGTAGTCCTTCTCCGCCTCCTGGAGCCGGCCCGTCTCACGCAGAAGACCGCCCCGGTTGAAGTGGCTTCTGGCCAGCTCCTGGCGGAACTCGGGTCGGGCAGGGAAGTCGGCCGCCAGTTGCTTCTGGATGAAGAGGGCCTGGTCGTAGTCCTGCTCCGCCTCCTTGGGCCGGCCCGTGTCGCGCAGCAGATTGCCCCGGTTGTTGTGGCTTCTGGCCAGCTCCTGGCGGAACTCGGGTCGGGAGGGGAAGTCGGCCGCCAGTTGCTTGCTGGATGCTCAGGGCCTGGTCGTAGTCCTGCTCCGCTTCCTTGGGCCGGCCCGTTTTCTGCAGCAGAGTGCCTCGGTTGTTGTGGCTTTTGGCCAGCTCCTGGCGGAACTCGGGTCGGGCGGGGAAGTCGGCCGCCAGTTGCTTCTTGATGCTCAGGGCCTGGTCGTAGTCCTGCTCCGCCTCCTTGAGCCGGCCCGTCTTCCGCAGCAGAATGCCCCGGTTGTTGTGGCCATTGGCCAGGCCCTCGCGGAACTCGGGGCGGGAGGGGAAGTCGGCCGCCAGTTGCTTCTGGATGATGAGGGCCTGGTCGTAGTCCTGCTCCGCCTCCTGGAGTTCACCCAGCCTGTGACGCATGGTGCCGACTCGGAATCGTCCCTCCGCCCGCATCGCCCGGCTGTCGGCGTCGTTTCCCTTGATCGCCGCAAAGGCATCGAACTGCGCGATGACGCCGCGCAGGAACGCCCGGTCGTCCTCCGTCAGCACCGTCCCCTGGGCGAACTTCCGTCTCGACCACGTCGGTGGTCATGCTCCGCAAGGCGGCGAACGCTTGCTGCCGGGCCTTCGTTTCGTCTGCGCGGGCCTGTTGTTCCGCTTTTCAGGGCCCGATCCTTGGCATCGCGCTCGGCCACGGCTTCTCGATTCTTCGCCTCGGCACGCGGCCGCCAGCAGGCCCCACGTCGTCCCGGCGATGCCGCCGACCAACGTCAGCAGGACCAGCCCCGCCGCCGCGACCGGCCCCCGATGCCGCTTTACAAATTTCCGCAGCCGGTACAGCCGGTCGCCGGCGCCGCCAGCACCGGCTCGCCCGCCAGGTAGCGCTGCACGTCCATCGCGAAGCCGTTGGCCGTCTCGTAACGCCGGCCGCGGTCCTTCTCCAGCGCCTTCATCACGATCCAGTCGAGTTCGCCCCGGACCAGCTTGGTCAGCTTTGCCGGCTCCGTCCCGCGGTTGGCGGCCAGCGTCGGCAAGCCGTCGGCCGTGCTCAGCTTCGTGCTCGGTTTCGATGGCTCCTGCTCGCGGATCACGCGCAGCATCTCCAGCATGCCGGCCTTGTCCAGCTCCTTGCGGCAGAACGGCGGGCTGCCGGTCAGCAACTCGTAGAGCAGCACGCCCAGCGAGTAGATGTCGCTGCGGGTGTCGATGTCGAGCTGGTTGACCTCCGCCTGCTCGGGCGACATGTATTCCAGCGTGCCGACGATCGCCCCGAAGCCGGTGACCAGCGTCTTGTCGGTCAGCTGTTGCCCGGTCGCCTTGGCCACGCCGAAGTCGATGACCTTGGGCACCGGCTTGCCGTCGTAGAGGGCGACCAGCACGTTGGAGGGCTTGAAGTCGCGGTGGATGATGCCCTTCTGATGCGCGTGCTGGACCGCCTGGCAGACCGGAATGAACAGTTCCAGCCGCTGCCGCGGCGTGAGCTGGTGCTCGTCGCAGTAGCGGGTGATGGGCATCCCCTTGACCAGATCCATGACGAAGTACGGCCGGCCACCGCTGGTGGTGCCGGCATCGAGCACGTGGGCGATGTTCGGGTGGTCCATCAGGGCCAGCGCCTGCCGCTCGGCCTCGAAGCGGGCGATGACCTGCCGGGAGTCCATGCCGGCCTTGATCAACTTGACGGCGACCAGGCGCTTGACCGGCTCGGTCTGCTGTGCCATCCAGACGCTGCCCATGCCGCCCTCGCCGATCGGCTCAATGAGCTTGTACGGGCCGATCACCGTGCCGGCAGATTCGGCGATTGGCTCAAAATTGTCGGTAGCATCGAGGACTGCGGGACGCACGCTCGAGGAAGTTGTCGGCCGGCTCGTGTGCCTTGAGCAACCGTTCGATCCGTTCGCGCAAGAGCTCATCACCGGCGCACGCCTGGTCGAGATAGGCGGCCCGCTCGTTGGCATCGTCGTTTTCCAGCGCCGCGATGAAAATCGTTCGTTCGCTCATGGCGTTTTCACTCGCTTCGAGATCGCCTCTTCCACTCCAATTCAGGATGCGCCATCGGCGCGGAAATCGCGCAAGAAAATCGGTCGATTATTCTTCTATGCTTTTATCTTTTTCTGGGACGGCCGCGGCCTCCAGCTCCGCGACGAGCTTCTGGAAATCGTCCCGCTTGCGCAAGGGATCGAGATCGGTGTCTTTTTTCATGTGCGCCACGTTTTTGAAGCCCTTGCTCACCGCTGCGCGGAGGAGCTTCATCGCCTCGTCGCCGTAGAACTGCGCCGCCTGCTGGCGCTCTTTGTCGTCCAACTTGTCGTGCTTCGATACCCTCCGGACGCACCGGCTCAGAAGACACGCCGCGTCGTAGGCATCCGCGGGCGGGTCATAACCCAGGTCCCCCACGGCAAGAGCGGCGTGCACGGCATCTTCCTGCTCCAGCAGCTCCGCGTGAACCTCTGGCAGCAGGCTCAGATGCTTGCGGTAGGTCAGGCGATATTGAGGATGCCGGGGGTTGACCTTCAGGGCGGCCAGATGGTGCGGCAGGCCCTCCAGGAGCAGGGGTTTGGCCGCAGCAAAGTATCCTTGGCGCAGATAGACAAGCGCCAGGTTGTCGAAGGTGCCCCCCAGTTCCTTCCGCAGGTCCGGCTGGCTGGGGGACTCGGCTACCAGTTGCTTCCGGACGCTCAAGGTTTGGTCATATTCCTGCTCTGCCTCCTTGAGCCGGCCCATTTCCAACAGCAGACTGCCGCGGGCACTGCGGCTGGAGGCCAGGTCGTGGCGGAACGCAGTTTGGGAGGGGAAGTCGGCCGCGAGTTGCTTGTTGATACTCAGGGCCTGATCGAAGTCCTTCTCTGCCAGAGGCAGCCGGCCCGTGGCGAGCCGCACATTTCCCCGGTTGTGGTGACCTGTGGCCAGCCTCGTGCGGAATTCGGGTGCCGAGGGGAAGTCAGCCGCCAGTTGCGTGTAGATACGCACGGCCTGGTCGCAGTCCTCTTCCGCCTCCTTGGGCCGGCCCATGTTCACCAGCAGCGTGCCCCGGTCGATGTGAGTTACGGCTGCCTCATTGCGGAACTCGGGTTGGGACGGAAACTCCGCCGCCAGTTGCTTCTGGACGCCCAGGGCCTGGTCGAAGGCCGTTAACGCCTCAGGCAGCCGGCCCGTGATGCTCAGCAGGAAAGCCAGGTTATGCTGACCACGGGCCAGATCCTTGCGGAAGTCGGGTCGACCAAGGAAGTCGGCCCCCAGTTGCGTGTAGATGCGCAGGACCTGTTCGAAGTCCTGCTCGGCCTCTTTCGGCCGGCCTGTCTCCTGCCGCAGAAGGCCTCGGTTGTTAAAGCTTCTGGCCAGCTCCTGGCTGTCGTCGGCTTGTGAGGCGAAGTCCGCCGCCAGTTGCTCGTTGAGCGTCACGGCCTGGTTGATGTCCGGCTCCGCCTCTCTGAGCCGGCCCAACTGAACCAACAGAAGGCCCCGGAGGCGGTGAGTTGCGGCCAGTTCCTTGCGGAAGTCGGGTCGACCAGGGAAGTCGGCCGCCAGTTCCTTGTACATGCTCATAGCCTGGCCTAAGTCCTGCTCCGCCTCCTTGAGCTCACCTAGTCTGCGACGAATGTTGCCGACCCGCGATCGTCCGTCGGCCCGCACAAACCGGCTGCCGGCGTCGTTTCCCTTGATCGCCGCAAAGGCATCGAACTGTGCGATGACACCGCGGAGGAACGCCCGATCGTCCGCCGTGAGCGCAGTCCCCTGGGCGAACTTCCTCTCGACCACGTCGGTGGTCATGCTCCGCAAGGCGGCGAACGCTTGCTGGCGGGCCTTCGTTTCGTCAGCGCGGGCCTGTTGCTCGCTTATCAGCGCCCTATCCTTGGCATCGCGTTGGGCCACGGCTTCTCGATTCTTCGCCGCGGCCCGCAGCAGACCCGACGTCGTCCCGGCTATGCCGCCGACCAGCGTGAGCAGGACCAGCCCCACCGCCGCCACCGGCCCCCTGTGCCGCTTTACAAACTTCCGCAGCCGGTACAGCGTGGTCGCCGGCACCGCCAGCACGGGCTCGCCCGAGAGGAAACGCTGCACGTCGATGGCGAAGCCGTTGGCCGTCTCGTAGCGGCGGTTGCGGTCTTTCTCCAGCGCCTTCATCACGATCCAATCCAGTTCGCCACGCACCAGCTTTGTCAGCTTGGCCGGCTCTGTCCCGCGGTTGGCGGCCAATGTGGGCAAACCTTCGGCCGTGCTCAGCTTCGTGCTCGGTTTCGATGGCTCCTGCTCGCGGATCACGCGGAGCATCTCCAGCATGCCGGCCTGCGTCAACTCCTTGCGGGAAAACGGCGGGCTGCCGGTAAGCAACTCGTAGAGCAGCACGCCCAGCGAGTAGATGTCGCTGCGCGTGTCGATGTCGAGCTGGTTCAACTCCGCCTGCTCGGGCGACATGTATTCCAGCGTGCCCACGATCGCGCCGAAGCCGGTGACGAGCGTCTTCTCGGTCAACTGTTGCCCGGCAGCCTTGGCCACGCCGAAGTCGATGATCTTCGGCACCGGCTTGCCGTCGTATTGCGCGACCAGCACGTTGGAGGGCTTCAAGTCACGGTGGATGATGCCCTTCTGATGAGCGTGCTGGACGGCCTGGCAGACGGGGATGAAGAGTTCCAGCCGCTGCCGCGGCGTGAGGTGGTGCTCGTCGCAGTAGCGCGTGATGGGCACTCCCTTGACGAGATCCATGACGAAGTACGGCCGGCCAGCGCTTGTGGTGCCGGCGTCCAGGACGCGGGCGATGTTGGGGTGGTCCATCAGGGCCAGCGCCTGCCGCTCGGCCTCGAAGCGGGCGATGACCTGGCGGGAGTCCATGCCGGCCCTGATCAATTTGACGGCGACCAAGCGTTTGATCGGCTCGGTCTGCTGTGCCATCCAGACGCTGCCCATGCCCCCCTCGCCGATCGGCTCAATAAGCTTGTACGGGCCAATGACCGTGCCGAGGGGTTCCGCGATCGGATCGAGATTGTCGGTCGCATCCAGGACTGTGGGACCTCGCTCGAGGAAACTGTCGGCGGGCTCGTGTGCCTTGAGCAACCGTTCGATCCGTGCGCGAAGAGCTCATCACCGGCGCACGCCTGGTCGAGATAGGCGGCGCGCTCGGCGGCATCGTCCTTTTCCAGCGCCGCGATGAAAATCGATCGTTCGCCCATTGGCGTTTTCTCCCGCTTGGAGGTCGCCGCTTCGACTGCAATTCAACATGCGCCAACGGCGCAGAAATCGCGCCAGGAAAATCCGTTGGCTAATTCCTAGCTCTCGGAAAGCGCGTTGCGCAGCCAGGCACGGGCATAAAGCCAGAGCCGGTCGGCCGACCGCTTCCCTATGCCCAGAGATTCGGCGGCTTGAGGAATCGTCATGCCGGCAAAATAGCGCAGTTTCACGAGCTCCGCGGCGATCGGATCGGCAACGGCAAGCCGGGTCAAGGCTTCGTCGAGGGCCAGCAAGTCCTCGCCGGGCGGCGCCGCAGCCGGCTCGACCTGATCCAGGTTCGTGCGGACACGTTCGCCCCCGCGTTTCTTTCGACTCTTTCGCCGGGCAAGCTCGACGAGAATTCGGCGCATTGCTTCGGCCGCGGCGGCGAAAAAGTGGCCGCGGCTCCGCCAGCGTTCCTCGTCGGCCGGCCCCACCAGGCGCAGGTACGCTTCGTGCACCAAGGCCGTCGCATCCAGTGTCTGTCCGGGCTTTTCATGAGCCAACCGCGCCGCGGCGAGGCGACGCAATTCGGAATAGACCAAGGGCAGCAGGTCGGCAGCGGCTTGCGGATCGCCTTGCTGGATCTGATCCAAAAGCTGTGTGACTTCACTCATGCCGGCCATGATAACGCAGTGGGGGGCAGGGATCGACCGGGACAGGACGCTATTCCGGCAGCGGCGTGGCGTCCCAGACGCGGATGGTCCGATCCGCCGATGCGCCGATCAATCGGCGGCCGCCCGCGACGAACCGGACAGTGTAGACCTTCGGGTCGCCGCTCAACTTGAGGATCTCCTGGCCGGTGGCGAGGTCCCAGATCCGGATCGTCTGGTCCACGCTCGCGGTAGCCAGGCGCCCGCCGTCGGGGCTGAAAACCGCGTCCTTCACGTTGGCGGAGTGCCCCCTGAGTGATTGGACTTCGCGGGCGGTTTCGGCGTCCAGGATCCGCACCTCACCGGTCAGCAACTGACCGACGAGGCCCGCGACGGCCACGCGCTTTCCGTCCGCGCTGAACCGGGCGACCTGGATCAAGACGCCGCTCAAACGTGTCGCCGCGATCTCGCGCCCCGTGGCGACTTCCCAGATCTTGAGCGCCCCGTACTCATCGGCTCCCAGCAACCGCGAGCCGTCCGGGCCGAACGCCAAGATCCCCGCCGAGCCTTCGAGCTTCCCCATCGTGCGGAATGGGGCGCCGTTCTGGGCATCCCGCACCGTGATCGTGCCGGCTGGCCCGCTGTTCGCGCACCATCTCTCATCAGGACTAAGCGCGATGTCGTACCTAAGTGGATTGATTTCGGCGTCGACCGGGAACGTGCGGATCACCTTGCCGGTCGCGACGTCCACGACGCGGATGGCCTTGCCGGAGTCTGCGAGGTACAGATGATTCCCGTCGGCGGTCCATGCCCAGCTGACTGCGGGCTGCGGGAGCTCGATCGCCTCGCAGCGCGGCTTGCCCGTGGCGGTGTCCCAGAGCCGAAGAGGCCTTCGCTCGCCCGATACGGGATCGGTCAGGAGCGTCTGGCCGTCGGGGCTCAAGTCGGGGAATCCTCCGGCCGCGGCTGCATCTTTGGGGATGGAGACGGCCTCCGGAGGCTCGGTCACGTCCCAGAGGCGCAAGGTGCCGTCGGCGCTCCCGGTGGCCAGGCGCATGCCGTCCGGAGCGAAGGCGATGGCGTCGACCGGTCCTAAGTGCCCTTTGAAGGTCTGGACCTTGAGACCCGTCATGGTGTCCCACACCTCGACGATCCCGCGGATACCTCCCGTCGCCAGGCGTTTGCCGTCGCGGCTGAAGGCCAGGCATTCGCGGACCTGGAACTCGGACGTCCAGGCGGAGAGCATCTCGCGGCTGGCCACGTCCCAGGTGCGGATCCCGTTATAATAACCGCAGATGGCCAGACGTTTGCCGTCCGGGCTGAAGGCTGCGTCACAGACGATTGACCTATCGGCGTATTTGCAAGAGAAGACCTCGTGGCCTGTAGCCGCATCCCACACCTTGACGAGACCCCTCCCGTGGGGGGCGGCCAGGAGTTTGCCGTCCGGGCTGAAGGACGGTGCCATGAATCCACCCCACGGGAGCCGATCGATGGTCACGACGGCCCGGCGCTCTACCAGGTCCCAGATCCAGATCGAACGCGGCGAATCCTTCGTCGGATCGTCGTCAGCGGGGTTAAACGAGCAGACCAGTCGCTTGCCGTCGGGACTGAAATTCACATTCCGGGCGACCGCTCCCGCGGGCCCTTGCAGCGAGACGAGGCCGCCGGTGGCCAGTTCCCATACCAGGACCGTCTGATTCAAACAAGTCGCGGCGAGACGGGTACCGTCGGGGCTGAGCGCCACTCTTTCCACTTCAAGGGCGCGGCCGCCGAGCGGGAAGCGAAGTTGCTGGCCCGTAGCCGCATCCCAGAGCTTGAAATCGCCGAGCCTCGGGTCCGAGTATTTCTGTCGTGGGCGGCTCGCACCGGAAGTGACCAGCCGCTTGCCGTCGGGGGTGAAGGCGACGGCCGTAACCCCACCGGGATGCGCCTTCACGGTGAGCAGATCGCGCTGAAAAAGACGGCGAAGGTAATGCCATTCGAACCCGCGCAGATCGGTCTCGCCGGGCCGGGGCCGGTGTTTCTCCAGCAACTCGTGGGCGCGGCTCAGATTGTTCTCGTCCCAGGCGACGTGGGCCAGGTTCACGTCGGCGACGTAACTGGCCCGTCGCAGGGTGTCGTTCACGGCCGCCAGCTTGTCGCGCCGCTCTTCGGCCTGCGCCCGGGCGTCGTCGGCCTCGCGCTTGCGGCTCTCGGCCTCTCTCTCGGCCACGGTGGCGCGAACGGCTTGCCAGGCGCTGGCGACCGCGCCTGAGACCAGCAGTACCAGGAATGCGCTCGCCACGAGCAGCGGCGTGCGGTGCTTGCGTGCGGCCTTGCGCAGCCGGTAGCCCGCGCCCGGCGGGCACGCCTCCACCGGCTCGTCGGCGAGGTATCTCTGGATGTCCCGCGCCAGGCCGCTTGCGGTTTCGTACCGCCGCTTGCGGTCCTTCTCCAGGCACTTCATCACGATCCAGTCGAGCTCGCCGCGGACAATTCCCGATAGCCGGCCCGGATCCGTGTTCCGCGCCGCCGCGATCTTCGGCAGGTTGTTCGAGCTGAAGAGCCGCACGCTCGGCCGCGGCGCTTCCGCTTCCTTGATCAGCCGCACCATCTCGGCCAGGCCTGCTTCGCGCAGCCGTTTCTGCTCCAGGGGCGTCGTCCCTGTAAGCAGTTCATAGAGCAGGACGCCCAGCGAGTAGATGTCGCTGCGCGTGTCGACGCCGAAGGCATTCATCTCGGCCTGCTCGGGGCTCATGTACTCAAAGGTGCCGACAAAGGCGCCGAACTGCGTGAACATCGTCTTTTCCGTCAGCCGCTGCTCGACCGCCTTGGCCACGCCGAAGTCGATCACCTTGGGCACCGGAAGATCGTCGTACATCGTCACCAGGACGTTGGACGGCTTGACGTCGCGGTGGATGATCCCCTTCTGATGCGCGTGCTGGATCGCCTGGCACACCGGCACGAACAGTTCCAGCCGCTGCCGCGGGTTCAGCTTGCCGTCGTCGCAAAACTGGGTGATGGGCACGCCATGGACCAGCTCCATCACGAAGTAGGGCCGGCCGCTGGCGGTCGTGCCGACGTCGAGGACGCGGGCGATGTTCTGGTGGTCCATCATGGCCAGGGCCTGCCGCTCGGCCTCGAAGCGGGCGATGACCTGGCGGCTGTCCATCCCCGGCTTGATGATCTTCAGCGCCACGCGGCGGCGAACCGGCTCGAGCTGATCGGCCATGTAGACGGCGCCCATTCCCCCCTCGCCGATCTGCTGGAGGAGCTTGTACGGGCCGACGATTGTGCCGAGGCTCTCCGTGGTAGGCTGGTCGATGGTCGCCGAGGCAGCGGCCGCCACCGGACGGTCCAGCAGACTGTCGGGGCTGTCGGCGGCCGCCAGCAGCGCCTCGATGTGGGCGATCCGGGCCTCGTCTCTCGCCGCACGCCTCCCGGACGTACTTCCGCCGGCGGTCCGGGTCGGGGATGTCGCGGGCGGCGTGGAAGATCGCCTCGTTGTCGGGTGGCGATGCGGTCATGCGAGCCTCGCGGCGGGCCGCGAGGCCCGTCCAGAACGTCATGCGAGAAATCGGGGGCGCGGAGACACGAATCCCCTGCTCTTTGTGCCCGCCCCTTTCGTCTAACGATAGTCATCGAAATCGTAACGCGGGTCGAGCGGCAACCTCAGAATTAGCAGGAACTTGATGATGGCGTCCTGATCGCCGCGAGGTAGGCTCGTGAAGGCATCGATGACATCGTTGGCCTCGCTTCCTTCGGACCTGTGCAACAAGATGGCCTCTTCGAGCGACTGGGCGCGGCCGTCGTGCAGCCAGGGACCGGTGTCTCCGACGCCCCATAGCGGCCGGGTGAGGAACTCGTCCTCGGGCACAACGAGTCCGGCCACGTCGGTCGCCTGGCGGAAGCCATCGCGTTCCTTCAAGCCCTTACCCATCTTGTGACGGCGCAAGTCGCTGAAGAGGGGGACCTCAATGGACCGGCCGGAGGCAGGCAGCCTCGGTTGTGTCTCGGAGAGCGCTCTCGGTTCCGAGGGTGAATTCGGGAGCCGGTTCGCAGGCTTGAGGGTCGTGAGGTCAAACGCATACGCGTCGAGCGGGTTATTCGACGGTGCAAAGAACGACAGCTCATACCTGGTCCGTGCCTGGCGCAGCGCGTCCAGTGCCGAGCCAGCATCTCGGCTCGCGACCGTCGCGACCGGGTCGAGCTCCATGAACCGCCGCACGATTGGAAGCTGCGCGCTCGACTTCCGTTGAGCCGACAGCCCGATTCCGTTGCCGACCAACTGCTCCGGACCGAACTTCGCGCGGTCCTTGCTGGGGTCCCTGACGACAACGGTGGAGTCGATCAGGTGGAGCGAGGGGGTATGGCAGTGTGCGCAGGATACGGCCTTTGTGAACACGTCGTTTCCCTCGAAGAGATTCCGCCCTCGCTTGGCCAAACGATTTTCAGCGTCATCTCGTGACTGCACCTGGAACGGGGGTCGGATCGCCATCGTGTAAATCGTCAAGGCCGAGACGTCACCGACGCTCAGCTCATCAGGGACCCCGTCATTGTCCGAATCGTGGTTCTCGCTTGATGTGTCAAAACCAGGATTGTTCTCGCGTGGTTCCATTCCGAAATGGAACTGGCTCGCGTCGCGCACGAAGTTGCGCACATTTCGAAGCGATACCCTTGAACTGGAACGGTCGGACAACCAGGTCGGAGCTTACACCAAGAATCTTGTCCCACTGAATCTTGAAGCCCGGCGGGTCCTGGCCTGGGTGATCGTTCAACTCGTTGGTGACTGTCTTCAGACCGGGCTTGGCGGCGGGGTCGCCTGTGTACGTGACGACAAAAAGGCCGAAGTCAATCGTCTTGGCCTGTAGAGGTTGCGTGGCCGCAACGCCTGGATTCGCGAGAGCGTCTCTCAAGGCGATTGTCCGCAGTCCGAGTAAATCCAGCGTCATCTCCTCCGCAAGCTCCTGCGCGTAGCCGCTGCCGAACATGTGCGGCGGGTTGCGGATGAACATGAAGATCGGGTTGGGTAAGTTGGGGTTGATGAACGCGTTGCCGGCGAATCCCCCCGCGCCGCCGGCAACGCTCTGTTTACGTGAGAGTGCATAGGTGCGGGTGTCGGGCAAACGCTCCGAGCCGATCAAGTTGTGGCACTCCCAGCAACTTTGAGAATCGAGCCCGTTGAGCCGGAGGTAGGGGTAGACAATCTTTCGGGTATCGGGATTGACCTCCGGCACGGGGAAGTTCAGGAACTGGCGGAGCTGGTCGTCCGATAGGCTAGAGTGGGTCTGGACCCGGAAGGCATCGAGGTTCTGGCGGAAGGTCGTTTCGCGCGGACCGATCAGAAACCCGCCTGAACCATTCGGTTTACCTCCCTCTCCATAGCCTTCGGCTTTGGTGAAGGGTGTGGTGAACAAGTGGCGGCCGTTCTCGATGACCTGCCGGAGTGTGTATACGCCCAGAAGAAGTTTGTCCTGATCGATCCTCTCAAGCGGCGGAGAAAGCGCCGGGGCCTCGGCGTGCGAAGGCCCTTCTTGGGCCGGCGCCTGGACTGCTCCGGCGCCGAGCCAGGAGGCGAGGATCACGCTGACCCTCACGACGAATCGACTTCCAAAACGATGTCTCTTGCAGTTCATGGTGCTACCCTCCGGTCAAATCCTGGAACTTGCGACCTCGGACTTGGTCAATTTGGGCGGGCTCATCGTGCTGGCCAGGAAGTCGGGATCGCCGCTGTAGACGATCGTCAGCGTCTGGTTCAGCACCTTGTTCGGCTTGAACGTCAGCGTGGCCGCGCCGCCGCTCAAGGCCGCGGTGCCGAGCGTCGTCACCTTGACCTTCTTCCCGTGCTTCGTGACGAACTCGAAGGTCACCGTGCCGGTCGGCACGCCGCCGCCGGGGGTCATCGGCTGGATAGCCGCCGTGAGCTCGACTCCCTTCAGCACCTTCTTTCGCGTGAGGACCGCGTGCGGCTCCAGGACGATCGTCGTCGTGGCCGGCGTGATCGTGAAGGTGGCGGGCTTCGACTGGGCCGCGGCGTAATCGGCGCTGCCGGGGAAGCGGGCCACGACGGTGTACGTTCCGGCGGCGGAAGGGGCCGTGGAGCCCAGATTCGTGCCCGAGGTGCTCGAACCGGCAAAATACGTCAGGGTCGGTGTCACGTCTTCCAGGTTCGGGGTCGCCGTGCTGCCGACGCCTGTGACCGAAGCCGTGGCGGCGATCGGAGCGCCGGTGTAGGTCCCGCCCGCGGCGCTCTCGGTCACCAGGGGCGTCGCCGGCGTGATCGTCAGCGTGCTGGCGGTGAACTGGATCGTATAGTTGGCGTCGGCCGCGAGCGTCCCCTGCGTGATCGCGTAGGGACCGCCGGCCACCGTCTGGCCGGCTGCGCGCGAGAGATGTCCGCTCAGCACCGTCGCGGCGGTGTCGCCGAACTGGAAGCCGGCGGCGGTGAAGGCCAGCGCCGGGTCGGCTGAGCCGAAGACCTTCGTCTCGGGCTTCGCCGTGATGGTGAGCGTCGCCGGGGTGATCGTCAGCGTGCTGCCGGTGAAGCTCAGCGTGTAATTGCTGTCGGCAGCGAGCGTGCCCTGGGTGATCGCGTAGGGGCCGCTGGATACCGTCTCGCCGGGTGTGCGCGCAAGCTGGCCCGTCAGCACGGTCGCGGCGGTGTCGTCGATCGTCACGCCGTCGACGGTAGTGTCGACAAATCCGGTTGCGGTGTCGGTCAGAGCGGGATCGGCGGTGCCGTAGACCTTGGTCTGGGGATTGGCGGTGACGGTCAAGGTCGCCGGGGTGATGGTGAGCGTGCTGGCGGTGAAGCTCAGCGTGTAATTGCTGTCGGCGGCGAGCGTGCCCTGGGTGATTGCGTAATGGCCCACCTGCTCCCCGGCGATGGTGCCCGCCTGGGCACGGGCCGGCGACCCGGTGAGGACTGTCGCGGCGCGTGTCGTCGATGGTCACGCCATCCACCGTTGTGTCGACGAGTCCTGCCGGCGTGACGGTCAAGGCGGGATCGGCGGTGCCGTAGACCTTGGTCTGGGGATTGGCGGTGACGGTCAAGGTCGCCGGGGTGATGGTGAGCGTGCTGCCGGTGAAGCTGAGCGTGTAGTTGCTGTCGGCGGCGAGCGTGCCCTGGGTGATCGCGTAGGGGCCGCCGGCCACCGTCTCGCCGGATGTCCGCGCACCAGATGGCCCGTAAGCACCGACGCGGCGGTGTCGTCGATCGTCACGCCGTCCACCGTTGTGTCGACCAGGCCGGTCACGCTGTCGGTCAAGCTGGGATCGCCGGTGCCGTAGACCTTGGTCTGGGGATTGGCCGTGACGGTCAGCGGGGCCGGGGTAATCGTCAGCGTGTTGCCCGTGAAGCTGATCGTGTAATTGCTGTCGGCGGCGAGCGTCCCGGGGTGATCGCGTAGGGACCGCCGGCCACCGTCTCGCCGGACGTCCGCGCACCAGATGGCCCGTCAGCACCGAGGCGGCGGTGTCGTCGATCGTCACGCCCGTCCACCGTTGTGTCGACCAGGCCGGTCACGCTGTCGGTCAAGCTGGGGTCACTCGTGCCGTAGACCTTGGTCTGGGGATTGGCGGTGACGGTCAGCGGAGCCGGGGTGATGGTGAGCGTGCTGCCGGTGAAGGTGATCGTGTAGTTGCTGTCGGCGGCGAGCGTCCCCTGGGTGATCGCATAGGGGCCGCCGGATACCGTCTCGCCCGGTGTCCGCGCAAGCTGGCCCGAGAGCGCCGTCGCGGCCGTGTCGTCGATCGTCACGCCGTCGACCGTGGTATCGACAAATCCGGTGGCCGTGTCGGTCAAGGCGGGGTCGTCGGTGCCGTAGACCTTGGTCTGGGGATTGGCGGTGACGGTTAGCGGTGCCGGGGTGATGGTGAGCGTGCTGCCGGTGAAGCTGATCGTGTAATTGCTGTCGGCGGCGAGCGTCCCCTGGCTGATCGCGTAGCCGCCGGCTTGCTCGCCGGCCAGGGTGCCCGCCTGCGCCCGGGCCAGCGCGCCGGTCAGGACCGAGTCGGCGGTGTCGTGGAACTGGAAGCCGCTGGCGGTATAGGCCAGCGCCGGGTCGGCGGTGCCGTAGACCTTGGTCTCGGGGTTTGCCGTGATGGTGAGCGTCGCCGGGTTGACCGTCAGCGTGCTGGTGGTGCTGGCGGAGGCGAAGGTCCCGTCGCTGGTATACGCGTAGGTGATCGTGTCGGGCGAATTGGACACGGTGAGGCCGTCGGCATTGAAGGTGGTGGAGAAGGCGCCGCCGGAGCCGATCGTGGCCGACTGCTGGACGTGGTCGAGCGTCACGGCGACGGTCTCGCCGACCGGGGCTTGCGAGCCGTCGGCCAGCGTACCGGAAACGGTCACGCTGGAGGTGCCGTAGGTGATGCTCTGGTTGCTGATCCCCGAGAAAGAGAGCGACGTGAGTGTGGAACCCTGGGTCTGGTAGGCGCCGATGTCGGGATTGGGCGAATCGAGGGGCTCGCCGCGCTGGTCGGTGGTGATCGGAGTGGTGGTGCCTGGGTAGTCGGCGATTACACCCGCGCCGATCGCCGGGCTGCCGGGGAGCAGGGCCATGGTCTGGGTCGGGCCGCCGTTGTTGCCCAGCGGGGCCAGGCCCAATCCAGTGAGGCTGGTCAAGACGATGTTGCCGTCGACTCCATTGACCAGCCCCCCCGATCCGCCGGTGCCGATCAGGTTAAAGCTGCCCGAGACGTCGCCACCGGCGATGTCGCTGGCGCCGGAGGGATCGGTGTTGCCGGCGACGATCGTGTCTGTCAAGTTGGCCGGGCCGACCGCGGTTTGTGCGTAGCCGTAGTTGGCCAGACCGCCGCCCAAGCCGACGGCGGAGTTGCCGCTCACGGTGCAGTCGGTCAGGTTGGCCGTGCCGGAAACGTTGAGCACGCCGCCGCCGTACGTTGCGGCGTTGTCGCTCAAGGTGCAGTCGGTCAGGTTGGCCGTGCCGGAATTGAACACTCCGCCGCCGTAGGTTGCGTCGTTGCCGCTCAAGGTGCAGTCGGTCAGGGTCAGGTTGGCCGCGCCGTAGCGGACCCCGTCGTAGTTCGGCGCCGTTTGGCCATTGAACACGGCGCCGCCGTCGCAGTAGCCGCCGCGTGAGTTGAAGCATGTGTTGCCGCTCAAGGTGCAGTCGGTGAGCGTCGCGGTGCCGTAGTTCGCCAGACCGCCGCCAAGGCCCGCCGCCGAGCCGCCGGAGATGGTCAGGCCGGTGATCGAGGCGGTCACGCCCGAGTCGACCTGGAAGACGCGGCTGCTCCCGCCGCCGCTCAAGGTCAGCCCCGCGGCCGGCCCGGTGATCGTCTGCGTTCCGGCGGTGTCGCTCAGCTCGAGCGGGCCACCGCTGAGCGTGATCGTCTGAGGCGTGCTGAAGACGGTCGGATCGAAGACGATCGTGTTTGGCACGTCATCGGCGTTGGCCTGGTCGATGCAGTACCGCAGGTCGCCCGCGTCGCCGGAACCGATCCCGGCATCCCCCAGGCTGTCGACCGTCAAAGTGATGAGCGTCGGGTTGACCGTCAGCTTGCTGGTTGTGCTCTCGGCGGCGAAGGTCCCGTCGGTGGTATACGCGTAGATGATCGTGTAGGGCGAATCGGGCACGGTGAGGCCGGCGGTGTCGAGGGTGGTCGAAAAGGCGCCGCCAGGGCCGATGGTGGCCGAGTGCTCGACGCCGTCGAGCGTCACGGCGACGGTCTCGCCCACCGGGGCCCGCGCGCCGTCGGTCAGCGTCCCGGAAATGGTCACGCTGGGCGTGCCGTAGTTGATGCTCTGATTGCTCACCGAGAAGGTTAGCCCGAGGAGTGGGGACCCCTGGTTCTGGAAGGCGCCGATGTCGGGATTGGGGGAGTCGAGCGGGAGGCCGCGCTGATCGGTGGTGATCGGCGTCATGAAGTTGCCCGGGTAGCCGGCGATCACACCCGCGCCGATCGCCGGGCTGCCGGGAAGCAAGGCCATGGTCTGGGTCGGGCCGCCGTAGTTGCCTAGCGGGGCCAAGCCCAACCCGGTGAGGCTGGTTAGAACGATGTTGCCGTAGACTCCATTGACCAGCCCCCCCGAGCCGCCGGGGCCGATCAGGTTGTAGCGGCCCGAGACGTTGCCGGGACCGGCGATGTCGGCGCTGGCGCCGACGGAATTGGTGTTGCCGGCGACGATGGTATCGGTCAGGTTGACCGCGCCGGACCAATTGTACACGCCGCCGTTGTAGCCATAGCTGCCGCCGGCGCGGACGGAGACGATCGTGGAGGAGTTGCCGCTGATCGTGCAGTTGACGAGCGTGCTCCAGCCGCCGTAGTTGCCCAGACCGCCGCCGTTGAAACCGGCGGAGTTGCCGCTCAAGGTGCAGTCGGCCAGGTTGGCCGTGCCGATATTGAACAAGCCGCCGCTGTTCGAAGCGCCATAGTTGTCGCTCAAGGTGCAGCCGTAGATGTAGGCCGTGCCGGAATTGAACACGCCGCCGCCAGATCCTCCGGAGGAGTTGCCGCTGATGGTGCAATCGATGAGCGTCAGGTTCCCCGTGCCATATCTTGTCCCGTAGTAGTTCGGGAACGTTTGGCCATTGAACACGGCGGCGCCGTCGCTGGGGGTGCCGTAGGGGTCGCTGGCGGGGAGCGAGTTGCCGCTGATTGTGCAATCGGTGAGCGTCGCCGTGCCGTAGTTCTCCAGACCGGCACCGGCGTGCACTAACGCGCCGTCCGAGATGGTCAGGCCGGAGAACGAGGCTGTCACACCGGGTTCGACCTGAAAGACGCGGCTGTTGCCGCCGCCGCTGATGGTAACCCCCGTGGCCGGCCCGGTGATCGTCTGCGTGCCGCCGGTGTCTTCCAGCGAGAGCTGGCCGCCGCTGAGCGTGATCGTCTGGGGCGTGCTGAAGAGGGTCGGATCGAAGACGATCGTGTTCGCCTCGTCATCGGCGTTGGCCTGGTTGATGCAGTACCGCAGGTCGCCCGAGTCGCCGGAACCGATCCCGGCGTCTCCCAAGCTATTGACGGTGAAGATGGGGGGCGTTACCGTCAGCTCGCTGGTGGTTCTGGCGGGGGCGAAAGTCCCGTCGCTCGTGTAGACGTAGCTGACGGTGTAGGGCGAATTGGCAATGGTGAGGCCGGTGGTGTCGAAGGTCGTGGAGAAGGCGCCGCCGGTGCCGATGTTGGCCGACTGCTGGACGCCGTCGAGCGTCACGGCGACGCTCTCGCCCACCGGGGCCCGCGAGCCGCTCGAGAGGGTGCCGGAAATGGTCACGCTGGGGGTGCCGTAGGTGATGCTCGGGTTGCTCAGTCCCGAGAAGGAGAGCGCGATGAGTCCGGACCCCTGGACCTGGAAGGCGCCCATGTCAGGGTAGGGCGAATCGAGGGGCTCGCCGCGCTGGTCGGTGGTGATCGGAGTGGTGGTGCCGGGATAGTCGGCGATCACACCCGCGGCGATGGCCGGGCTGCCGCGGAGCAAGGCGATGGTCTGGGTCGGGCCGCCGTTCTTGGCCAGCGGGGCCAGGCCGAGCCCGCTCAGGCTGGTCAAGACGATGTTGCCGTCGACGCCATTAACCAGCCCGCCCGAGCCGCCCGTGCCGATCAAGTTAAAGCTGCCCGAGACGTTACCCACGATGTCGCTGGCGCTCGAGCCACTGGTGTTGCCGGCGAGGATGGTGTCGGTCAGGTTGACCGTGCCGTAACTGAACACGCCACCGCCGGAGTCCGTGGCGTTGTTGCCGCTCACGGTGCAGTCGATCAGGATCAGGGTGGCCTCTTGGTAATAATTGAACGCGCCGCCGCCGTAGGCGGCGTAGTTGCCGCCGACGGTGCAGTCGATCAGCGTGCTCGTGCCGGCGTAATTTCCCACACCGCCGGCACGGACACCGGTGTTGCCGCTGACGGTGCAGCCGGTCAGGGTCAGGTTGGCCGGGCCCTTATTGAACACGCCTCCGCCCGTGCTCCCGGACGAGTTGTCGCTGACGGTGCAGTCGGTCAGCGTGGCGGTGGCGTCATTGAACACCCCGCCGCCTCCGCCCCCGGCCGAGTTGCCGCCGATGGTGCAGTCGGTCAGGGTCAGCTTGGGGAAGACGCCCATTTCGTATTCGACGCCGGTATTGAACACTCCTCCGCCCGCGCCCCCGGACGAGTTGCCGCTCAAGGTGCAGTCGGTCAGGGTGGCGAAGCCGTCATTGAACAGTCCGCCGCCCCAGCTCCGGGCCGAGTTGTCGCTGACGGTGCAGTCGGTCAGGGTCAGGTTGGCATAAGAGCCGTTGTACACGCCGCCGCCGATGTTGGCGGAGTTGCCGCTGATCGTGCAGTCAGTGAGCGTCGCCGTGCCGTAGTTCTTCAAACCGCCACCGGAACCGGGCCACTGGACCGTGCCGCCGGAAATGGTCAGGCCGGAGATCGAGGCGGTCACACCATCGTCGATCTGAAAGACGCGGCTGTTCCCGCCGCTCTTGATGGTCAGCCCCGCGGCCGGCCCGGTGATCGTCTGCGTTCCACCGGTGTCTTCCAGAAAGAGCCCGGTGCCTGAGAGCGTGATCGTCTGGGGCGTGCTGAACAGGGTCGGATCGAAGACGATCGTATTCGCCTGGTCATCGGCGTTGGCCTGGTTGATGCAGTACCGCAGGTCGCCCGAGTCGCCGGAACCGCTCCCGGCATCCCCCAAGCTGTTGACTGTGAAGATGGTGGGCGTCGCCGAGTTGACGGTTAGCTCGCTGGTGGTATCGGCGGAGGCGAAGGTGCCGTCGCTCAAGTAGACATAGTTGACCGTGTAGGGCGAATTGGCCACGGTGAGGCTGGTGGTGTCAAAGGTCGTGGAGAAGGCGCCGCCGGAGCCAATCGTGGGCGACTGTTCCACGCCATCGAGCGTGACGGCGACGGTCTCGCCCACCGGGGCCTGCGAGCCGTCGGCCAGCGTACCGGAAATGGTCACGCTCGAGGTGCCGTCGGTGATAACCTGGTTGCTGATTCCCGAGAAGGAGAGCGCGGTGAGCGTGGGATCCTGGGACTGGAAGGCGCCGATGTCGGGATTGGGTGTGTCGAGGGGCTCGCCGCGTTGGTCGGTCGTGATCGCGAGTGGTGGTGCCCGGGTAGTCGGCGATCACACCCGCGCCCAAGGCAGGGCTGCCGGGGAGCAAGGCCATGGTCTGGGTCGGCCCGCCAAAATTGCCGAGCGGGGCCAGGTCCAAACCGGTGAGGCTGGTCAAGACGATGTTGCCATTCTACGCCATTGGTCAGCCGACCCCGAGCCGCCGGTGCCGATCAAGTTAAAGCTGCCCGAGACGTTGGTGTAACCGGCGATGTCGCCGCCGCTGTTGCCGGCGACGATGGTGTCGGTCAGGGTGACGTTGTAACGCCCAGGTTTTCCTCGCCGCCGCCGGTGTTGCCGCTGACGGTGCAGTCGGTCAGGATAAGGTTGGCCGTACCGAGATTGTACAGGCCGCCGCCAGCGAATCCGGCGGCGCCGGCGTCGTTGCCGCTGACGGTGCAGTCGGTCAGTTTGGCCGTGCCGGCATTGAACACGCCGCCGCCGTTGCCGTAATAGTTGTAATAGTAGTAGGTGTCGTAGCCTGGTCTTGCCTTTCGGACTATAGAGAAGGCGGTGTTGCCGCTGATGGTGCAGTCGGTCAGGGTCGGCCGTTCCGGAATTGAACACGCCGCCGCCCTGGTCGGCGCTGTACACCTGGCCGTATCGGCCGTAGAAGACGAATCTGGTGACGGTGTTGCCGCTTATGGTGCAGTCAGTGATGCGTCGCCGTGCCGTAGTTCAGCCAGACCGCCGCCTTTGCCCTGCACTGAGCCGCCGGAGATGGTCAGGCCGGAGAATCGAGGCCGTCACGCCGCTGTCGACCTGAAAGACGCGGCTATTCCCGCCGCCGCTGATGGTCACCCCCGCGGCCGGCCCGGTGATCGTCTGCGTTCCGCCGGTGTCGCTCAGCTCGAGCTGGCCGCCGCTGGAGAGCGTGATCGTCTGGGGCGTGCCGAACATGGTCGAATCGAAGACGATCGTGTTCGCCTGGTCATCGGCGTTGGCCTGGTTGATGCAGTACCGCAGGTCGCCCGAGTCGCCGGAACCGCTCCCCACATCGCCCAGGCTGTTGACGGTGAACGTGGACAGCAGGGCGCGGCCCTCGAGGACCTCCAGGTCCGGGCGGCGGCGGAGGCGGTGATGGTGAACCGGGCGGGAGGCGAATGCGAACCGCTCTTGAAGTCTGCGATGGCTGGCCATGGATGTCTCCTCCTCGAGTGGGATGTCATGCGATAGGGCCGATCACCATGGCGGGGCTCTCCGCCGCGGCGAGCCGCAGGGCCCGTCCAGAACACAATGCGAGAAACCGGGACCGAACCCGCAAAGTTTTTTCCCGGTCGGTCAGGGCACCCAGTGACCAGGCGGTCGGACTTCGGCCGGAGGACGGGGCGGAGAAAGAGGTTGGTCCGGCGGGGGGACGTTCGCGCCCGCTGCCGCGCAGCTGCCGCTCAAATTCCGAGTTCGCAGCCAGGAAGAGAAACAACATGATGCTTCTCCTTTCGAGAGCTGGTCTGCGGTACAATGAAAAAGACATCGCGCCGGTGCGCAGACCGATCGCCGGAGCGGTGCCGGGCCGGCGGGGGCTTGCTTGGCGGTAAGGACCCCGCCGGCCGCTTTCCTCTGAACGTTGTCAGTTCGGTGATCAACGAAGCCCGCACACCGAATCAACGCGAATGGTCAGCGTTAGATCGTGTCAGGTTACTCCTTCTCCGCGGCGGGCCGGTTAGGCCCGTCCAGAGCACAATGCGAGAAACCGGGACCGAACCCGTAATATTTTTTCCTGGTCGGTCGGTCAGGTCCGGTGGCCGGACATGCGGTCGATCGCTGCGGGCGTAAGCCCAGTCCTGATCGTTCTTCTTCACCTTCCCCCCACCTTTTCTCCCTCCCCTTCTCCCCCTCCTCCTTTGCCGCTTGTGCCTGGCGCACTTCGCAGCAGCTCTTCGGCCTCCGCGCGGAACGCCTTCAATTCTTCCTTGTACTGCGCCGGCAAGTCCTTGTGCGCCTCGGTCCACTTCAGGGCTCGATCAAAGCAGTCCCTGGCCTTCAGCGAATCCCCGAGTTTGGCATGGCACATGACGAGGAAGAACAGGTCAAAGGCGTCGAACTGTCCCTTTCCGGCTTTGAGGCTGTTTTCGAGCGTCGCAATGGACTCTCCATAAAGTCCGTTGCGATACTGGGCCAAGCCCAGCGTGTTGAGGTACGCCTGGGAGTTGGGCGCCCGCTCGATGATCTTCCTTGCTAGCTCCAGCGCTCGCACCGGGTCGCGCTCGGCCGCGGGGCCGGTGAGGAGATGCCAGGCCCTGTTATTGAGCTGCCGCGGGTCGTTTCGCGCGACCTCCGCCGCCTTCTTGCGGTCGGCGTCGGCGTGGCTCCGCGTCGTTCAAGGCGTCGTAACAGCGGGCGCGCTGCTCGTACAGCTCGGCGTCCTCGGGGTAGAACTTCAGCAAGGCGGTGAGGTCCGCGACCGCCTCCGCGTGGCGTCCGAGGCGCTGCAGGGACTCGCCCCGAGCCCCGAGGGCGTCCAGGTGACCGGGTTGCTCGCGCAGTACCCAATCCGCATCGACGACGGCCTCCGCCCACTGACCGCATCGGCGCGCGGCCATGGCCCGCAGGCGGCGAACCTCGAAGTCGTCGGGGCGGATCGTTCGTGCAATCGACAGGTGGGCGAACGCATCCCCGAAGCGCCCGTCCGCGTACGCCAGGGCCCCGAGCCGGGCGTGGGCATCGGCGTCGAAGGGATTGACCCAAGAGGCGATGGACGCCTGCGTCAGCTCCGACTGGCGCAGTTTGGCCGCGTCGCTCGCCAGCTCCGGATGATGCACCGTCACGGCCGGCGGCGGCCACGCCATCGGTCGGTCCGTCTGCTCGGGGCACGGAGGCAGATCCATGTCCAAACCCAGCTCGGCGAGCTGACGGCGAATGACCCTCAGGTCCCAGCGATAGAGCTGCTGGGTCCCAGCCGATGGCATATAACCAGGCGCCGTCGGGGCTGAAGTTCCGCGGCTCGAGGCGAGTCTGCGGAGGGATGCTCAGGCGTGCCATCTCCTTGCCGGTCTCGAAGTTCACCAGCAGGATTTCACCATACCCAGCGAGACAGGCGAGCAGCCGGCCGTCCGGCGCGAGCAGGCCGGACGGACGGGGAACAGCTTTGGGCTGCCAGGTGCCGACCTTGCACCAGTACGGCGAGCGATGCGTGGGATTCGTGGTGTGCAGCCAGATGCCGTCCGCGCTGAAAACGGGTTTCAAGTCCGCGCCGATCGGCAACACGGTGATCAACTTGCCTGTGGACGCCTCCCAGACCTTGGCGTTCTCACCGTTTGGGTCGGCCCAGCGGCTGCCGGTTACGACCCAGCGCCCATCGGGACTGACGCTGACGTGTCGCACGTCGTACTGGGGCCCCAGGGTCAGTGTTCGGAGCGGCGGGCCCATGTGAACGACCGTTGCGTGCGTCGCGTGCGCAAACGCCAGCACTCGCCCATCCCGGGAGGCACCGAACGGCTCGTCGCCGATGGTTGCCTGCGCGGTGTGCTGCGAGGTGACCCTCTGAGGCGGGCCCAGGCGGTAGCTCTCTGGCGAGCCGGCGTCCACGCGGACAGGCCAGCGGAAGACTCCGTTCGCATTCCGACTCAAGAGGGCACCCGAGGCATCAAACCCAAACCGGCCCTCGATCGCCAGGTCCGCCGACAACAGCCACCCGTGCGGGTACAGCAGGTGATAGAAGTCGTCCTCGATGATCGACGGGGTGGCCGAGATCAGCACCCGGTGTTCTCGGCCTGGGGCGAACCGCAGTAACTTGATGGTGTCTCCGGCGAATCGCAACACGAGACACTGGTCATCCCGGCAAAAGCGGGGCCAATACCCCGAGGTGGGCCGTAAGCTGGTACGCGGCGTGTTGAATAGCTGCTTGCCCGTACCCGCGTCCCAGAGGCGGAGGATTCCGCCCCAGTCGGCGGTGAGGAGGCGATCGCCGGTCGCGTTGAATCGGAGGTCGAGGCCGGCGCCGCCGAGCCCCTCATAGTGCGGGGTCAGTTGCTGCCCGGTCTCGCTGTCCCACAGGACGAGTTTTTGCTCAAAGCAGTCGATGGCCAGCCTTCTGCCGTCTGGGTTCCAGGCGACAGCCGACACGCCGTTGGGGTTGGTGAACCGGGGGGAAAGGAGGGCGCCGCTCTCGACGTCGTAGAGGCGTACCTCTGCCCCGCAAGCGACGGCCAGGCGGGGAAGGCGGGGGTGGAACATGGCGGCGAACGGGGGAACTCCGACCTGCCACTGCCGCACGACCGCCCCCGTTTCGGTGTCGTGGACCGTGAGCGTGCCGTCGCGGTGGCCGACGGCCAGTTGCCGCCCGTCCGGCCGGAACGCCGTGGCCGACTCGGATATCCCGCGATCTTCCAGCACCAACTTCGCCTGGGGCCCATCGCAGCGCCACAGCTTCAGCCAGTCGTACCCTTTCCCGGGAATGTGCGGGCTGCCCAGGGCCAGAAAACGGAGGTCCGGGCTGTGCCACTCCCCAAAGAGGGCCCTCCCGGAAACGTGCAGCTCCTTGAGCCGCTGTTCTTTCCCGTCGACCAGCCGACAGTAATAGGCGTGTCCCTCGTCCACTTGCACGTAGCCCTGCCCGGTCGGGTCGAAGGCCATGTCGGAAGCGGGACACGCCGTCTTCCATTGGGGCCCACCGTCATCAATGTCGGGCAAGCACAGCGCGGCAATGGCCTCGTTGCGCAGCTCGTCGAAAGTCTCGGGCGGCTTCTGCAGTCGCCGGGCCAACTGGACCGCCTCCTGAATCGCCTCCAGGCTTTTGAAGCGCTGCCCGGATCGGCCGCTGTAGCGCCGCGCCTGTGCCTCGGCGACCCGGGCCGTGAACAGCTTCTCCAGCGCGTCGCCTTCCGCCTGGCGCCGGTGGCCCAGCTCCTGCTGCAAGCGCAGGGCGAACACCAGGGAACCCATGGCCACGACCAGCAAGAGCAGCAGAACGGCGGCCGACAGGCCAGCCAGCCAGGGATTGCGGCGGCACCAGCGCCAGGCTTGCTCGGCCGCGGTGGCGCGCCGCGCATGGATGGGGCGATCGGCCAGGAAACGGCGCAGGTCCTTCGCCAGCGCCTCGGCCGTCGCGTAGCGCTCGCTGGGGTCCTTCGTCAGGCACTTCAGCACGAGCGTCTCCAGATCGCGCGGGACCCGCGGGTCGAGCTTGCACGGCGGCCGGGGCGGCTCGTGCAGCACCCTGTCGATGAGCCGGCCCTTGTTCGTGTCGTCGAACGCCGGCCGGAGTGTCAGCAACTCGTAGAGCGTCAGGCCCAGGCCATAGACGTCGCTCTGCGGCAGCGACTTGCCCTCGAACCGCTCGGGAGCCATGAAGCGGATCGTGCCGACGATGTCGCCGGTGTGCGTCAGCTCCTCGGTTCCCTCGGCCTTGGCCAGCCCAAAGTCGGTGACCCACACGGTCCCCTGCAGATCGAGCAGCAGGTTCGACGGCTTGACGTCGCGGTGCAGGATGCCCTGGCGGTGGGCGTAGGCCAGCGCGTCGGCGACCTGAACGCCGATCCGCGCCACGCCTCGGTAGTATTCGGCCTCGGGCCCGCACGGCGACAGCCGCGAGGTGAGCGACGAAGAATCGGGGTGTTCGGTCGGCTGGCCGGGATCGACGGCCGTGGGCGGGTTGAACTGGCCGGTCAGAAGGCTGTGCGCCACGCTACCCTCGGCGGGCAGCGCTTCACCGGAATCCAGCGGCCGGCGGAGGCGGCGGACGTCGGCAGAGCACCTTGTCGAGCCCCTCGCCCTGGATGAACTGCATGGCGTAGTAGTGGACGCCGTCGCAATCGCCGACGCCGAAGACGGGCACGATGTTGGTGTGGTGCAGCCGCCCGGCCGCCTGGGCCTCGCGGCGGAAGCGGGCCAGGTACGTCGGGTTCAGGAGCGCCGAGGACGGCAGCACCTTGAGGGCAACGTGCCGGCCGAGCGATTCTTGCTCCGCCTCGTAAACGACCCCCATGCCGCCCCGGCCCACCTCACGCAGGATGCGGTAGTCGCCGAGGCGCTCCAGGTTGGCGAAGGCGGCTATCGCCGGCCGCTCGAAGTCGTCGGTGACGTCGGTGGGTGGCTTCAGTTTCTCGATCTGCACCAGCGCCGGAAACAGATCGCGGATGTCGGCGGCGAGGTCGGGGTAGCGGTCGGTGTACTCGCTCAGGGGCGGGTGCTTGCCCTGGCGGTGGCGTTCGACGAAATCCGCGGCCAACCGCTCCAGCACCACATCGCGGGACGAATGGGACGAGGGCATTGCATTCCTCCGGGACGTTCAGCCGAAAAACCCGGGCACGGCGTCGAGAATCGCCTTGAGCCGTCGAATCGCCCGGATGTAGCGCTTGCTGGCCGCCGAGGTCTCGATCCCGAGGACCTCGGCCGCCTCGATGTTGCTCAGTTCTTCGAAGTGACGCAGCACGACCACCTCGCGGTCGATCGGGTCCATGCTGTTGAGCACCTCGTGCAGCCGAAGCTGCATCTCCGCCCGGATGGCGGCCTGTGTGGGCGACGTCAGGCCGGCCAGCAGGTGCTGCGCCAGCGACGCGGACGAGGCCGCCGGCAGTGGGCCGCGGTACAGCGACACCTCCCGCCCGGCATCGCGCATCTCCGCGCCCAGGTTGCGGCGATGCACATCGACGAGCCGCTGCCCCGTCAGGGACCGCAGCCAGATGTAGAACGGCACGGTCGGGGAGGCCGCGTACTCGGGGAAGCGTCGGGCCACCTCCAGGTAAGCGTCCTGGAGGACGTCCGACGTGTCGATGCGACCGTACAGGCGGCGATCGAGGCGAAGCCGGACCATCTTGCGCAGGCGGTCGCGGTAGCGGGCGAACAGCGTGGCCACAGCCTGCTGATCGCCCGCCTTCGCCCGCCGCAAGAGGTCGGCCTCGTCGGTCGCGGGTGCGGTCATGATGGTCCCCTGAGAGGTACTGAACAGAATGAGGCGCTTGGCCTGAAGATACCGGGGGTTCCCCGTCCAAAAGTTAGAGCCTCTAAAGGTATATTCCGCACTGCAGGCCAGCGCGAGGACAGGAAAAAAGGCAGCCGGCCTGGTGAAGAGCAACTGACTCAGAATACCCGGCCGATAACGATGCCAACAGTGACCGATACGGTAATGGGAGCCTCCGCGGCGGGCCGTGGGGCCCGTCCAGAATACAATGCGAGAAACCGGGGGCGGACCCGTAACGTTTTTCTTCTTCCCGGTCGGTCAGGGCCGGTGGCCGGATGTACGGTCGATAGCCAGCCGGAGCCAGCTTCGGGCGTACGCCCAGTCCGTTTATTTCTTGTCCCGTTTCTCCTCCGATTTGGGGTCGATGAGTTCCTCGGCCTCGTGGCGAAGGAGCTCGAATTCCACGAAATCAGGCGGCGCCATGTCGGGCCATGCCAGTCCCGGTGGTTGCTCGGGGCTCGCTCGGCCGGCCAGTTCGAGAGCGCGCTGCAGGGACTTGCGCGCGTCCTCCACATGACCCAGTCGGGAATGGGCCATCGCCCCCCTCGACGCGGAGCTTAGCCGGGTCGATACTTGCCAACGATTCATAGACGCGGGCATACTCCGCCACGGCGCATTTCCAGTCGCGCTCCAAGACATGGAGGCGAGCCCGCATGATCCGAGGGAGGCGGTCATCCGGTTGCTCGGCCGTCAAGCGCGTGAAAACCTCGTCCGAGCGGATGGCTTCAAACCACGGCCCGGGCGATCGCTCGGGGCCAAACTGCTTCAGTGCCGCTGCGTAGACACTCGCCGAGCGATCCCATTGCTTGGCCTCGGCGAGGGCGGAAGCCAGTCCGAAATGCGCCGCGGTGAAATCCGGCTGGCGCCGGATGACGTCTTCGAAGGCGGCGATGGCCTCGTCCAGGTCTCCCTTGGCTTTCAGGGCGATTCCGAGGTGGTAGTGCGCCGACGCGCTCTCGGGATCGAGGATCATGATCTTTTGATACGTGGCGATGGCTTCCTTCAAATTGCCGCGGGACAGCAGCAGTTCCGCCAGCGCATCGATGGCGTCCCCGTGCTTTTCGCCGTCCAGACGAACTGCCTCACGGAAGGCACGCTCAGCCCCGTCCAGGTCTCCCTTGGCTTTCATGGCGAGGCCGAGGAAGTAGTGGGCAGCGGCAAACTTGGGGTCGAGTTCGATGAACTTCCGGTACTCGGCGATGGCCTCGTCCACACGGCCCATATCCCGCAGGGCGTGGCCGAGGTTGTCGTAGGCACGGCCATTCTTGGGATCGAGTTCGATGCCCTTCCGGTACTCGGCGATGGCGTCATCCCCACGGCCCATATCCCGCAGGGCGTGGCCGAGGTTGACGTGGGCAGCGGCAAACTTGGGGTCGAGTTCGATGGCCTTCCGGTACTCGGCGATGCCGTCATCCCCACGGCGCTTCTCCCGCAGGGCGTGGCCGAGGTTGACGTGGGCAAGGCCATACTTGGGGTCGAGTTCGATCGCCTTCTGGTACTCGGCGATGGCCTCATCCACACGGCCGTTCATCCGCAGGGCGTTGCCGAGGCTGTGGTACGCGGCGCTGGCTGCCGGACGCAACACCAACGCCGCTCGGTAGCAACTGATCGCCTCCTCCCATCGCTGGGCATTATATAATGCCCCACCCAAACTAAAATTCAACCAGAAATCGCTCGGATAACGCCGCTGCGCCGCGGTCAACAACGGTATCGCATCCGCGTTTAGCTTCACCAATAGCATCCCCAATGCATTCATGATTTGCGGGGACAGTTCGCTCACCTTCGCCTCGCGGGCCAGACGCTCAAGCGCCGTGCGGTCGTTCCACACCGCCGCATCCCGAAAACGATTGCGCCACGGATTGGGGTCCACCGCCCGCGCCACCGCCAACATCCAGGTCGCACGCGGCGGTTCTTCCTTGCCCACGCGCACGGCCCAATCGTCCACGGCCGCCACCAACTGCTCCCGCACCGCCCTTGATCGAATCCGATCCGCGACGACTTCCGCCGCCTCCGTCTCCTCTCCGATACCCGCTTCTCGAAACGCCGCCGCGTACTCCCTTACCGCCGAGGCATGGTCGAGAATGTTGCCGGCCACCGCCGACGCTTGCAGCCGCGCCGCCTCCAGCCTGTCCACGAGCGCCACATCGGCCTCCGCTTGCTTCACCTGACGCGGCAAATCCTCCGCGCCCGAGGACGTGAGCCTCTGCCGCACCTGCTCGAGCACCGCACGCGCCTCGCCCGAGCGCCGCGCTCTCGCAAGTCCGTCACCTTGTCGAGCGCCGCCGTCACCGCCGCACGCAACTCCCCCTCCCGCGCCGACCGATCCCGCACCACCCAGCCGACGCCGCTGCCGAAAAGCACGAGGAAGAACAGCACCAGCGCTGCCACCGCCAGCACACCCTTGTTTCGCCTGGCGAACTTGCGCAGCCGATACCCCGCTCCAGGCGGACACGCCTGCACTGGCTCGTCGGCCAGGTAGCGCCGCACGTCCATCGCGAAGCCGCTGGCGGTCTCGTAGCGGCGGATGCGGTCTTTATCCAGGGCCTTCATCACGATCCAATCAAGCTCGCCACGCACAAGCTTCGTCAGCCTCGCCGGCTCCGTCCCGCGATTGGCGGCCAACGTCGGCAAGCCCTCCGCCGTGCTCAGCATCGTGCTCGGTTTTGACGGCTCCTGCTCGCGGATCAAGCGGAGCATTTCCAGCATGCCGGCCTGGGTCAGCTCATTGCGTGAAAACGGCGGGCTGCCCGTCAGCAACTCGTAGAGCAACACGCCCAGCGAGTAGATGTCGCTGCGTGTGTCGATGTCGAGCTGGTTGACCTCCGCCTGCTCGGGCGACATGTATTCCAGCGTGCCCACGATCGCCCCGAAGCCGGTGACCAGCGTCTTATCCGTCAACTGTTGCCCGGCAGCCTTGGCCACGCCGAAGTCGATGATCTTGGGCACCGGCTTGCCATCATAGAGGGCGACCAGCACGTTCGAAGGTTTCAAGTCACGGTGGATGATGCCCTTCTGATGCGCGTGCTGAACAGCCTGGCAGGCGGGGATAAAGAGTTCCAGCCGCTGCCTCGGCGTGAGGTGGTGCTCGTCGCAGTAGCGCGTGATCGACACCCCCTTGACGAGATCCATCACGAAGTACGGCCGGCCACCGCCTGTGGTGCCGGCATCCAGCACGCGGGCGATGTTCGGGTGGTCCATAAGCGCCAGCGCCTGCCGCTCGGCCTCGAAGCGGGCGATGACCTGCCGTGAGTCCATGCCCGCCTTGATCAACTTGACGGCGACCAATCGCTTGACCGGCACAGTCTGCTGGGCCATCCAGACGCTGCCCATGCCCCCCTCGCCGATTTGCTCAATGAGCTTGTACGGACCGATCACGGTGCCGGGGCTCTCCGTGGCAGGCCGGTCGATGGTCACCATGGGATTACCCGCCGCCGCACGGTCGAGCAGGCTGTCGGGGCCTTCGACGGCCACAAGCAGCGCCTCGATGTGGGCGATCCGGGTCTCGTCTCCGCCGCACGCCTCCCGCACGTACGCCCTTCGGCGGTCCGAGTCGGGGATGGCGCGCGCGGCGTGGAAAATCGCCTCGTTGTCGGGTGGTGATGCCGTCATGCGAAACTCCGCAGCGGGAGGCCTGGCCCGTCCAGTACTTGATGCGAGAAACCGGGGCCGAACCGGTAAACCGATTCAGCGGGCGAATGGTCAGTCTTATTTCTTGTCCGGTTTCTCCTTCGATTTGGCGTTGATCAGTTCCTCGGCCTCGCGGCGAAGGAGTTCGAATTCCACGAAGTCAGCCACTGACATGTCGGGCCATTTCACTCGCGCGAGTTGAAAGGGGCTCGCTCGGCCGCCAAGTTCGAGGGCCTGCTGCAGGTACTTGTGCGCGTCCGCCCTGTCACCCAGGCGGGAATGGGCCATCGCCAGTATGACCCAATTGAGAGCTTTCGAGGCCGCACTCCAATGCCCCGCGTTGGACTCGAGGGCCCGCTCGATCGCCGGTTCAAATTGCCCGTTCCGGTAGTGGGCGAGGCTCAGGCTGTGGAGGATCCAGGGAGCCGGGCCAGCCTGTAGGGCCTTCTCAGCCAGATCGACGATCTGCTGCGCGGGGACAACCGGGCGGGGGCTGACCGCGCAGGCGCGCGCCAGGAAGTAGCCCCAGGCCTGGGAGTCGCCGACGCGATCCGCCCACTTCTTGCAAAGCTGCTCGTAGCCGGGGCGGTCGCCGAGCAGGAGCGACACGCAGCCAGAAACAATCAGGTCATCGCCCCCCTCGGGAAGGAGATTGGCCGGGTCGATGCCCGCCAACGATTCGTATATGCGGGCATAGTCCGCCCTGGCGCGTTTCCAGTCGCGCTCGAAGACATGGAGGCGAGCCCGCATGATCCGAGGGAGGCGGTCATCCGGTTGCTCGGCCGTCAATCGCGTGAAGACCTCGTCCGGGCGAATGGCTTCAGACCACGGCCCGGCCCACTTGTCGGCGCCAAACCGCTTCAGTGCCGCTCCATAGACACTCGCCGAGCGATCCCATTGCTTCGCCCCAGCAAGGGCGGCAGCCAGTCCGAAATGCGCCTCCCTCGAATCCGGCTGGCGCAGGATGCGCTTTTCGAAGACGGCGATGGCCTCGTCCACACGGCCCTCATCCCGCAGGGCGATGCCGAGGTGGTAGTGCGGCCACGCGAAATTGGGGGCCAGTTCGTCGGCCTTCTTTAATTCGGCGATGGCCTCGTGCACACGGCCCGCGTCTCGCAGGCAGATGCCGAGCCAGTAGTGCGGCCCTTCGAACTTGGGTGACAGCTCGATGGCCTTCGTCAACTCGGCGATGGCCTCGTCCACTCGCCCCTCGTCCCGCAGGGCGACGCCAAGGTCTGCGTGGGCATAGACATTCCTGGGGTTGAGTTCGATGGCCTTCCGGTATTCGGCGATGGCCTCGTCCACGCGCCCCTGGTCCCGAAAGGTGTAGCCCAAGTGGATGTGGGCATCGACATCCTTGGGGTTCGATTTGATGACCTTCCGGTTCTCCGCGATGGCCTCGTCCACGCGACCCGCTTCGTGCAGGGTGTAGTTGAGGGTGTTGTGGGCATCGACATCCTTGGGGTCGAGTTCGACGACTTTCTTCCACTCGACGATAGCCTCGTCCAAACGGCCCTTCGCCCGCAGGGCGACGGCGAGGTCCTTGTGGGTTTCGACATGCGGGGGGTGCAGTTCGTCGGCCTTCTTCAATTCGGCGATGGCCTCTTCCACACGGCCCGCGTCTCGCAGTGCGACGGCGAGGTTATTGTGGGCATCGACATCCTTGGGGTCCAGTTCGACGACTTTCTTCCACGCGGCGATGGCCTCGTCGAAACGGCCATTCGCCCGCAGGGCGACGGCGAGGTCCTTGTGGGCAAAACGATGCTTGGGGTCGAGTTCAATCGCCTTCCGGTGCATGGCGATGGAGTCATCCAAACGGCTCTTCTCCCGCAGGGCCTGGCCGAGGCCGTCGCGGTAATCGACTTCCCTGGGGTCGAGCTCGGTGGCTTTCCGGTACTCGGCGATGGCCTCGTCTATACGGTCCGTCGCCCGCAATGTGAAGCCGAGGTTGTTGTGGGCCTTGGCATCCTTGGGGTCGAGTTCGATGGCCTTCCGCAGCTCGGCGATGGCCTCGTCCATACGGCCTTTCCCACGCAACGCGATGCCGAGGTTGTTGTGCACGGCGCTCGCTGCCGGACGCAATGCCAACGCCGCTTGCCAGTAACCGATCGCCTCCTCCCATCGCTCGGCATTAAATAATGCCGAACCCAGTTTAAAACTCAACCAGAAATCGTTCGGATAACGCCGACGCGCCTCCGTCAGCAACGGTGTCGCGTCCGCCTCGCGTGCCAACAGACTCGAGGTCAATGCAGAGAGAACTTGTGGTGACAGTTCGTTCACTTTCGCCTCGCGTGCCAGACGTTCCAGGGCCGTGCGGTCTTGCCACACCGCCGGATCCCGAAAACGATCGCGCCACGGGTCCGGGTCCGCCGCCCGCGCCACCGCCAACAACCAGGCCCGCGCCGGTACATCGCCCACCCACAGGGCCCAATCGTCCACGGCCGCCACCAACTGCTCCCGCACCGCCCTTGATCGAATCCGATCCGCCACGACTTCCGCCGCCTCCGTCTCGTCTCCGATACCCGCCTCCCGAAACGCCGCCGCGAACTCCCGAGCCGCCGAGGCACGGTCGAGACGGTTGTCGGACAGCGCCGACGCTTTCAGCCGCGCCGTCTCCAGCCGGTCTACGAGCGCCAGATCGGCCTCCGCTCGCTCCAGCTTACGCCGCAAATCGTTCGCACCCGAGGGCCCCAGCCTCTGCCGCACCTGCTCGAGCACCGCCTGAGCCTCGCCCCATCGCGCCCGCTGACGCAAATCCGTCACCTTGTCGAGCGCCGCCGTCACCGCCTCACGCGACTCCGTCTCCCGCGCCGACCGATCCCGCACCACCCAGCCGGCGCCGCTAACCAGAAGCGCGAGGAAGAACAGCACCAGCGCGGCCACCGTCAGCACGCCCTTGTTTCGCCTGGCGAACTTGCGCAGCCGATACCCGGCACCGGGCGGACACGCCTGCACCGGCTCGTCTGCCAGATAGCGTGCTACGTCCATCGCGAAGCCGCTCGCCGTCTCGTAGCGGCGGTTGCGATCTTTCTCGAGCGCCTTCATCACGATCCAATCAAGCTCGCCACGCACCAGCCTGGTCAGCTTTGCCGGTTCCGTCCCGCGGTTGGCTGCCAGCGTCGGCAAGCCTTCTGCCGTGCTCAGCTTCGTGCTCGGTTTCGACGGCTCTTGCTCGCGGATCACGCGGAGCATTTCCAGCATGCCGGCCTTTTCAAGCTCCTTGCGCGAGAACGGCGGGCTGCCGGCCAGCAATTCGTACAGCAGCACGCCCAGCGAGTAGACGTCGCAGCGGGTGTCGATGTCGAGCTGGTTGACCGCGGCCTGCTCGGGCGACATGTATTCGAGCGTGCCGACGATCGCCCCGAAGTGGGTGACCAGCGTCTTCTCTGTCAACTGTTGCCCGGTCGCCTTGGCGATGCCGAAGTCGATGATCTTCGGCACCGGCTTGCCATCATAGAGGGCGACCAGCACGTTCGAAGGTTTCAAGTCACGGTGGATGATGCCCTTCTGATGCGCGTGCTGAACAGCCTGGCAGGCGGGGATAAAGAGTTCCAGCCGCTGCCTCGGCGTGAGGTGGTGCTCGTCGCAGTAGCGCGTGATCGACACCCCCTTAACGAGATCCATGACGAAGTAGGGCCGGCCACCGCTTGTGGTGCCGCCGTCCAACACGCGGGCGATGTTCGCGTGGTCCATCAGGGCCAAGGGCCTGGCGCTCGGCCTCGAAGCGGGCGATGACCTGCCGGGAGTCCATTCCCGCCTTGATCAGCTTGACGGCGACCAGGCGCTTGACCGGCACGGTCTGCTGGGCCATCCAGACGCTGCCCATGCCCCCCTCGCCGATCGGCTCGATGAGCTTGTACGGCCCGACCACCGTGCCGGGGCTCTCCGTGGCAGGCTGGTCGATGGTTGCCATGGGATTACCCGCCGCCGGACGGTCCAGCAGGCTGTCGGGGCCGTCAGCGGCTGCCAGCAGCGCCTCGATGTGGGCAATCCGGACCTCGTCTGGGCCGCACGCCTCCCGGACACACTCGCGGCGGCGCTCCGGGTCGGGGATGTCGCGGGCGGCGTGGAAGATCGCCTCGTTGTCGGGTGGTGATGCCGTCATGGGAGACTCCGCAGCGGGCCGGTTAGGCCCGTCCAGAATACAATGCGAGAATCGGGGCCGTACCCGTAACGTATTTTTTCTTCCCGGTCGGTCAGGGCCGGTGGCCGGACATGCGGTCGATCGCCATCCGGAGCCAGCTCCGGGCGTACGCCCAGTCCTTGGATGTCAGTTCTTCTTCACCTTCGCCTCCAGCTCCGCGACTACCGTCTTGAAGTCCTCGCGTGGCCGTAGCGGGTCGAGGTCTTTGTCCGTCTGCATGTGGTCGGCATCCTTGTAGCCCTTGGCGAGGGCATCGCGGAGCATGGCCATCGCCTGGTCGGCGTAGAACGCGATTTCGGCTTGTCGTGTTGCCGCAGCGAGTTTGTCGTCTTTGTCGACAATTGGCATGCACTGGGCCAACATGCAAGCGGCCCCGTAGGCATCGGCGGCTGGGTCCCAACCGAAATCATGCCCCTTCATTGCGACGGCGAGCGCCCCGGGACGGTCCCCCTGGCCGGCATGAGTCCGGGTCAGCTCAAGCAGGCTGTTTCGATAAAACTGCCGGTAGTCCGAACGTTGCGAATCGCCCTTTAGCGCAGCCTGGTGGTGGGGGAGCGCCTCGTCGAGGAATCGGCGGGCGGCGGCGAAGTCGCGACGCTTGCCGGCCAGGTTCGCCAGGTTGAAGAGTGTGCCGGCGACCGCGTTGCGATATTTGGTGACCTCGGGGAACTCGGAGGCGAGCCGCTTCTGAATAGCCAGGGCCTCGGTCTGCGCAGCCTCTGCATCCTCAAGCAGGCCCTTGTCCCGGAGCAGAAGGCCCACGTTGTTGTGGCCCGCGGCCAGCTCCTCGTGGAACTGGGGCCGACCTGGGAACATGGCAACGAGGTGCTTCTCAATCGGCAGCGCCTCGCCATAGATCGCCTCCGCTTCCTTGAGCAGCCCCTTGTCGCGGATCAGGTTGCCGAGGTTGAAGAGGTAGCTCGCCAGTTCCAGACGAAACTCGGGCCGGTCGGGGAAGCTGGCGACAGCCTGCTTCTGGGCGGCGATCGCATCGCGCAAGGCCGGCTCGGCTTTCTCCGGCCGCCTGGTAATCTGGAATAACCAGCCAAGATTGTTGTGGCTCATCGCCAGGGCGCGGTGGAGTATGGGCCGGCCGGGGAAAGCGACGATAAGCTGCTGACGAATCGCCAGGGCCTCGGCGTGGGCCGACTCCGCTTCCTTCAACCGCGCGGTGTCGAGGACGAGCACGTTGCCCAGGTTGTTGTAAATCCCGGCCAGGGTCTGCCCGAACTCGGGCCGGCCGGGGACCTCGGCCGCGAGCTTCTTCTGGATGGCCAAGGCGTCGCGGTAGGCCGACTCCGCCTCCTTCAGCCGCCCGAAGCCGTGGTTGAGCAGGTTTCCAAGCGCACTGTGGGCGAGGGCAAGTTCCTGCCGGTACTCGGTCCTGGTGGGGAACTCGTCGGCGAGTTGCTGTAGAAGCGACACGGCCCGGCGATAAGCGTTCTGACTATCACGGGACCGGCCCAGAATGTCGTTCATGCGCCCCATCCGATAGTAGGCTCGCGCCTGCCGGGTTCGTTCCTGTTCGGTGGTGCCCCCGTCCTGGCTGACCTCGGCGTAATACTGGATCATTTTGTCCAGGAAGTCTTTTTGCTCCGGGCGGAGCTCCTTCTCGCGCATGAGCAGGTCGATGGACGCTTCGGACGTGACCGTTTCGATGGCCTGGCGGGCACGTTCGCTCAGGAGGCGTTCATGTTCACGGGCTGCTTGCAGCGCCTGGTTGCGCTCGGCGAGCTCGTTGCGTTGATTCTCGACGACCTTGCGTTGCTGTTTCGCCCGAATCAGGCCATAGGTCGTGCCGACGACGCCGGCGAGTAAGGCCAGCAAGATCAACAACCCGGCGAGCACCGGCCCCTTGTGCCGCCGCACAAACTTCCGCAGCCGGTATGCCGCCGCCCGGCGGACACGCTTGTACAGCTTCATCCGCCAGGTAGCGCTGCACGTCCATCGCGAAGCCGTTGGCGGTCTCGTAGCGGCGGTTGCGGTCCTTTTCCAGGGCCTTCAAGACGATCCAATCGAGCTCGCCACGCACCAGCTTCGTCAGCTTGGCCGGTTCCGTCCCGCGGTTGACGGCCAACGTCGGCAAGCCGTCCGCCGTGCTCAGTTTCGTGCTCGGTTTTGATGGCTCCTGCTCGCGGATCACGCGGAGCATCTCCAGCACGCCGGCGTGCGTCAGCTCCTTGCGAGAAAACGGCGGGCTGCCGGCCAGCAATTCGTAAAGCAGCACGCCCAGCGAGTAGATGTCGCTGCGCGTGTCGATGTCGAGCTGGTTCAACTCAGCCTGCTCGGGCGACATGTATTCCAGCGTGCCCACGATCGCCCCGAAGCCGGTGACCAGGGTCTTGTCGGTCAACTGTTGCCCGGCAGCCTTGGCCACGCCGAAGTCGATGATCTTGGGCACGGGCTTGCCGTCATAGAGGGCGACCAGCACGTTCGAGGGCTTCAGGTCGCGGTGGATGATGCCCTTCTGGTGCGCGTGCTGCACTGCCTGGCACACGGGGACGAACAGCTCCAGCCGCTGCCGCGGCGTGAGGTGGTGCTCGTCGCAGTAGCGGGTGATGGGCACACCCTTGACGAGATCCATGACGAAGTACGGCCGGCCACCGCCCGCGGTGCCACCGTCGAGCACGCGGGCGATGTTCGGGTGGTCCATCAGGGCCAGCGCCTGTCGCTCGGCCTCGAAGCGGGCGATGACCTGCCGGGAGTCCATGCCGGCCTTGATTAGCTTGACCGCGACGAGGCGGTAGACAGGCTTGGCCTGCTGGGCCATCCAGACGCTGCCCATGCCGCCTTCGCCGATCTGCTCGATAAGTTTGTACGGGCCGATCACCGTGCCGGGGCTCTCCGTGGCAGGCTGGCCGATGGCCGCCAAGACGGCGGCCGCCGCCGGACGGTCCAGCAGGCTGTCGGGGCCGTCGGCGGCCACAAGCAGCGCCTCGATGTGGGCGATCCGGGGTTCGTCTGGGCCGCACGCCTCCCGGACGTACGCCCGACGGCGGGCCGGGTCGGGGATGTCGCGGGCGGCGTGGAAGATTGCTTCGTTGTCGGGTGGTGATGCCGTCATGGGAGCCTCCGCGGCGGGCCGCAGGGCCCGTCCAGAATACAATGCGAGAAACCGGGGCCGAACCCGTAAACCGAAACAACGGGCGGATCGTCAGCCTTATTTCTTATCCGGTTTTTCCTTCGATCTGGGGTTGATGAGCTCCTCGGCCTCGCGGCGAAGGAGCTCGAATTCGACGACGTCGGGCGCTGCCATGTCCTGCCATTCCACTCCGGGGAGTTGCTCGGGGCTCGCTCGGCCGGCCAGTTTGAGGGCCTGCTGCAGGGACTTGCGCGCGTCTGCCGCATGACCCAGGCGGGAATGGGCCATCGCCAGGACGACCCAATTGAGAGCTTTTGCGCTGCCGCGCCAGTTCCCCCCGTTCGACTCAAGGGCGCGCTCGGCCGCCAGTTCGAATTCCCCATTGCGGTAGTGGGCGAGGCTCAGGACGTGTAGATCCCAGGGATACCTACCAGCCTGGAGGATCTTCCCAGCCAGCTCGACGATCTGCTGCGCGGGGACAACCGGCCGGGGGCTCATCGCCCGGACGCGCGCCAAGCTGTACCGACAAGCCGGGGAGTCGCCCACCGCATCCGCCCACTTTTTGCAAAACTGCTCGTAGCCGTGGCGGTCGCCCAAGAAGAGCAACAGGCAGCCATAGCTAAGCAGGTCATCGCCCTCCGGCGCGAGTTCGGCCGGGCCCATGCTTGCCCACGATTCGCTCGCGCGGGTATAGTCCGCCGCGGCGCGTTTCCAGTCGCGCTCGAAGACATGGAGGCGAGCCCGGACGATCCAAGGGAGGCGAGCATCCGGTTGCTGGGCCGTCAAGCGCGTGAAAACTTCGTCGGAGCGGATGGCTTCAAACCATGGCCCAGGCCATTGATCGGCGCCAAACCGCTTCAGTGCTGCTGCGTAGACACCAGCCGAGCGATCCCATTGCTTCGCCTGAGCGAGGACTGAAGCAAGTCCGAAATGCGCCTCGGGGAAATCCGGCTGGCGCCGGGTGACTTCTTCGAAGGCGACGATGGCCTCGTCCAGCTTGCCCTGGTCGCGCAGGGCGAGGCCAAGGTTGCGGTAAGCGCCGGCGAATTTCGGGTCGAGCTCGATGGCCTTGCGGTAGCAGGCGATGGCCTCGTCCGGCTGCTTCTGGGCGGACAGGGCGTTGCCGAGGTTATTGTGGGCGCCAGCCGAACTCGGTTGGCTGGCTACGGCCGCGGTGTAGAACCGAACCGCGCCCTCGTAGTCTCCTTGTTGCTGGAGCGCATGGCCCAGCTCGAAATTGAGCCAGAAATCGCCCGGGTGGACAAAGTGCGCCTCCCGCAGAATCCGAAGCGCGGAGTCGGTATGCTGAACCTGCCGGAGGGTGCGGGTGAGCAAGTCGAGCGTCGCGGTGTGTTGGGCCCGAACGTCGATCGAGTCGGCCAGCCGGAGCAGGTCGTCGGGCACGTTGGCGACGGGCTGGCCCCAGGCCGCCCGGACCCGGTCCCGCAGGGGCTCCGGGTCGATACCGCGTGCCACGGCCGCGAGCCGCTTCCAGCCGCCGGCATCCTGTTGCGGGACCTGGCGCCGGGCGCGAGCCCAGTCGTCCAGTGCCACCGCCAAGACGACGGCGAGTGGCGGGCGGGCCTTGAGCCGGTCGATCGACGTCTCGACCGGCAGCTCGTCGACATCGACGCCGTACTCGCGGAAGGCCCGGGCGTAATCCCGATCCGCCTCGGCAATGTCGAACACCCCTTCAACGTGCGTTGCCCTCTCCATCCGGATTCGCTCCAGCCGGTCGATGAACTCAAGTTCCCTCAACTGCTGGTGGACCCGCTCGGCGGTTGCCGGATCTGCCTCGCCGACGGCCACGGCCGCCTCGGCCCGCCGGGCCGCCTCCAGGGCCTCGGGCCACTTCTGCTCGTTCTCCAGCCGGTTTACCTCGCCAAAGATCGAAATGACCTGCCCGGCCACCTTCGCCTGCCGCTCCCCCTGTTGCCGGGCCGCTTCCATCTCCCGCGCCGACCGATCGCGCACGACCCACCCGACGCCGCTACCGAGAAGCACGAGGAAGAACAGCGAGAGCGCGGCCACCGCCAGCCCACCCCGGTTGCGCCGGGCGTACTTCCGGAGCCGGTACCCGGCCGACGGCGGACAGGCCCGCACCGGCTCATCGGCCAGGTAGCGCGCCACGTCCATCGCGAATCCGTTGGCGGTCTCGTAGCGGCGGTTGCGGTCCTTTTCGAGCGCTTTCATCACGATCCAATCAAGTTCGCCACGCAGCAGCTTGGTCAGCCTCGCCGGCTCTGTCCCGCGGTTGGCGGCCAAGGTCGGCAAGCCGTCCGAAGTGCTCAGTTTCGTGCTGGGTTTGGTTGGCTCCTGCTCGCGGATCACGCGGAGCATTTCCAGCATGCCGGACTGAGTCAGCTCCTTGCGACTGAACGGCGGGCTGCCGGCCAAAAGCTCGTACAGCAGCACGCCCAGCGAGTAGATGTCGCTGCGCGTGTCGATGTCGAGCTGGTTCAACTCCGCCTGCTCGGGCGACATGTATTCCAGCGTGCCGACGATTGCCCCGAAGTGGGTGACCAGCGTCTTGTCGGTCAACTGTTGCCCGGCCGCCTTGGCGACGCCGAAGTCGATGATCTTAGGCACGGGCTTGCCATCATAGAGGGCGACCAGCACGTTGGTAGGTTTCAAGTCGCGGTGGATGATGCCCTTCTGATGAGCGTGCTGGACAGCCTGGCAGACCGTGATGAACAGTTCGAGCCGCTGCCGCGGCGTGAGGTGGTGCTCGTCGCAATAGCGGGTGATCGGGACACCCTTGACGAGATCCATGACGAAATATGGCCGGCCAGCGCCGGTGGTGCCGCCCTCGAGCACACGGGCGATGTTGGGGTGGTCCATGAGGGCCAGCGCCTGCCGCTCGGCTTCGAAGCGGGCGATGACCTGCCGGGAGTCCATTCCCGCCTTGATCAGCTTGACGGCGACGAGGCGGTAGACAGGCTTGGTCTGCTGGGCCATCCAGACGCTGCCCATGCCGCCCTCGCCGATCTGCTCGATGAGCTTGTACGGGCCGATCACCGTGCCGGGGCTCTCCGTGGCAGGCTGGCCGAAGGCCGCCACGGCAGTTGCCGGGACTGGACGGTCCAGCAGGCTGTCGGGGCCTTCGGCGGCCGCCAGCAGCGCCTCGATGCGGGCGATTCGTGCCTCGTCTGGGCCGCACGCCTCCCGGACGAACTCGCGCCGACGGTCCGGGTCGGGAACCTGCCGGGCGGCGTAGAAGATCGCCTCGTTGTCGGGTGGCGATTCGGTCATGGGAGCCTCAGTAGCGGGCCGCGAGGCCCGTCCAGAACCTAATGCGAGAAACCGGGGCCGAACCCGTAACGCTTTTTTTCGCGGTCGGTCAGGGCTGGTGGCCGGACGACATGCGGTTGATCGCCACCCGGAGCCAGCTCCGGGCGTACGCCCAGTCCTTCTCGGCAGTGGAGGTGGAGACGCCCAGCGCTGCGGCTGCCTGTAGGGCGGTGAGGCCGGCGAAGAACCGGAGCTTGACCAGCTCGGCCTTGCGCGGGTCTTCCGCTTCGAGCTGCCGGAGGGCTTCGTCCAGGGCGAGTAAGCGGTCGCCGTTCTCCTCCTCCAGGATCGGCTCGATGTCGTCGAGGTCGAGGCGGCGGCCGCCGCCCCCGGCCTTCTTGGTCTGCTTGTGCCGGGCGCGGTCGATCAGGATACGGCGCATGGACTCGGCGGCGGCGGCGAAGAAGTGGCGGCGGCCGCCCCAATCCTGGGTCTGCTTCCCGCCCAGCAGCCTGAGGTACGCCTCATGGACCAGCGCGGTCGCTTGCAGGGTCTGACCCGGCTGTTCGTGGGCCAGCTTCTCGGCGGCGAGCTTGCGCAGCTCGTCGTAGACGAGCGGCAGCAGCTCCTCCGAGGCGTGCCGGTCGCCCTGTTCGATGGCGGCCAAGATCTGCGTGACGTCGGCCATGCCGTCCGGTTATACCCCGGCGGAGAACTGGCCGCTACCAAAAACCGGTCACCGCCGACTTGCTGGGGCAGAACGTGCCGCTAGATGTAGTATTCCACGAGATTCTCTGGCGTCTCTTGCACCCATTCCGGCTCGTGCCGCTCTTCGTGGGTTATCAGGGCTTTTGCGATCTGATAAGCCTGTGAGCGCAGCTCGGGAACCGCAGTCGTCTCCCAAAGCGTCCCCTTCAGCAAGGGACCGATTGCAAAAAGATAATCTGAGGCTCGCCCTTCTTTGTCAACGACGGCGAAGTCTGGCGTAACCTCAATTCCCATGTCGAGCTCGTCTGGGCGAATGAGTCCTCGTCCAATCAAGTTCCTGAAGAGCGTCTCTGGCGTATCGTTCACCGACTCTCGGGGGCCGGTGCAGTTGACCAGCGTTCCCACTACGAGCTCGTGCGACGGCAGCCCGTTTCCCGGGTCGATTAACGCGCGTATCCGGTCGCCGTGGCCCCGGATTTCCTGAAGGCTTCCCTTGAGAATACGAAGCGTCTTCTCTTTCTGAGAGGCTTCAATCTGCGATGCGACCGCAGGCGGGATGCGGTGCCGGACCACGTTCCAGCGGGTACGGAAACGCCGAGAAAACTCCAGCCGTTCCGCGACGGAGAAGTTGCGCCAGATGCGCTGAGTGAACGGGCGAAGCTTGTCAACCACCACCGCCGGGTTCAGCCCATCCGCCCGGACCCGGGCGCAGTGCTCTTCCATCAAGGTCACAAGCCTGCTCAGGCCCAATGATTCCACATCGTCCGGTGGGAATTGCGAGTAGTCGCTCCCCTTGAAATGCGGAAGCGGTAAAAGGCCATTGCGCGAAAGGGCAAAAATCGTCCCGCACCACCCGGCGCTCCGAATCGTCAAGAAGACATCGATCATGGTGAGGCCGGTTCCGACCAGCAGAATATCTTCATGTGAGTCTGGTAGTTTTTCGTACCACCCGCACCACGGATTGGCGAAGTAAGCGGGATGATCGTGTACGAGAGCCCCGGAAGCAAGCTCGTGCGGCGCAAGGTTTCCCGTGGCGAGAACGACTCGGTCCGCCTGAAGGGTGTCGCCGCCGGCAAGCACGACTTCCGCGCTGCGCGGCCGGTGCAACGTCAAGGACTTCGTCTTCGACCGTGTGAATCTGCACCCTAGCCGGCCCGGCCACGGGTTGTGCGTGCCAGAACAAGATGTCCTGGAGATAGTCCCCAAAAACGCGACGAGGAACGAATTGTTCGCGAAGATCCCCGAGCGGAATGTCAGCGAAGTCAGCCCGATTGCGAAGCCATTCGACGAAATGCAACGGCACATCCGGGAACGCCGACATATTACGGGCGACCACATTGAGCAGGTGTTCCGGGCGCGGCGTCCCGTACGCGACCCCGCGGCCGAGCGGATACTGCTTGTTCACGATGTTGACGCGTAGAGAATCGGTACTCAAGCGGGCTAGATTGACGGCAGTTAGAGTGCCGCAGAATCCGCCGCCGATGATCGTAACTGACTTCACGGCACATCCGCTCCCACGCCGACCACGCGCCGTTCGTACTCGGTCCGCCGCGCGATCACTTGGTGAACCAATAGATTCCTTTGCCGGTGACGGTGGTGGTCAGGAAATAGATCTCACCTCGCTCGTCCTCGCCGAATGACAGGACGGGCAGGCCGCGCGAGGGGATGGGACGGTTCTCGACGACGCGCCGTTGTGTCTCATCATAACGCAGCGCCCAGAGACGACCACTCACGTAATCAGCGTAAAGATAAGCTCCATCCAGCTCGGGCAGCCGAGTTCCACGGTAGACGCTGCCCCCGGTAATCGATTTGCCCGTGTCGAAGTGGTAGTACTCCCAGATCGGGTCAATCAGTTCGGGCCGGGGGCCAACCCCTTTTTGCCCGAACGGGTGCAGCGACTCGCGGAGGTTCCAGCCATAATTGCCACCCTTGACGATGATGTCAATTTCCTCCCAGAGGTTCTGGCCGACCTCGCCCGCCCAGAGCTGGCCGGTCTTGCGATCGAACGCCATGCGCCAGATGTTGCGAATGCCATAAGCCCAGATCTCGGGGCGGGCGCCAGGACGGTCGACGAAGGGGTTGTCCTTGGGGATTGCGTAATTCTTGCCGCCTTCGCGGTGGTCAACGTCGATGCGAAGCACCTTTCCAAGCAACGTCCCGAGATTCTGGCCGTTCTCGTGGGGGTCGTTGCCGGCACCGCCGTCGCCGTGCGTGACGTAAAGGAAGCCGTCCGGACCGAAGATGATCGTGCCGCCGTCGTGGTTCCAGTAAGGTTTTTTGAAGCACATGATCTCCACCTCGGAGGCCGGGTCGACCTGGTTGGGGTCACCCTTGCGCAACTGGAATCGCGATACGATGTTCGTCAGCCGTTCCGACTTCGACGTATAGAAGACGTAGAAATAACCGTTTTCCTTGAAACGAGGGTGGAACGTGAGTCCCAGGAAACCTTCCTCGTTGGTTTCGTCCTTGTAAGAAACTCGATCCTGAATATCCAGGCAAAGGGTGGTCTGGGTCGCCGCCTGGTCGTTGGGGAAAACATGGATCACGCCGTGCTGCGTGCCGACAAAGATTCGGTTCGAACCGTCGCCGGCATGGGTCAGCACCACCGGCCGCAGGGTATTGACGCGGCCATCGTCGGTTTCGCCTTTCCAACCGGCCCACTGCAGGTTGGGGAAGGCCACACTCGTTTGCAACGAAAGCGGTTCCTCGTTGACCTCCGAGCCTGGAGCGGTGATCGCCACCGCGGCGATCTTGCCGCCACCCATGTCGGGAATCAAGAGCCGCTTTGTTGCGGATTCCACGGTGAGATCGGCCGCATTTGTGAGCCCCTGGGCCAGGAGCACGGGCTTTGCTCCGGGCCGCGCGATCACGAAGACGCGACCTCCCTTCCAGTCGCTCACGAAAAGGCGACCGAACTGGTCCCACGCAAGGCCATCTGCGGACCCCAAGCCATCGGCGATCTTCTCGATCGACTGATCCACCAGCTTGATACGGTAGAGTGCGCCCGTGCCGAAATCGGCCAGCAAAAGGTGCGAAGCACCGTCGAGCAGCAAGCCGTTCGGCGTGTGCAGGTCCGGAACTCGCTTCTTGTCCAGGATCAGGCTCACAGCGCCCTTCGGCGAGATCCGGTAGACCGCCCCACCCGCTCCCTTCAAGTCTCCCGAATCCGTTACATAAAGAGTGCCGGTCTCGACATCGACCGCCAGATCGTTGAGTAGCAGCGGGGGCGTGGGGAATGCCGACGTGGGCGCGAGGACCTCCGCTTTGCCCTCGCCGTCGATCCGCCAGACCTGATGCTTGTCGGCCACGAAGAGCCAACGGTCGTACGCCACCAACCCCTTCGGGTCATCGAAACCCGAGGCGAACGGAACTGCTTTACCATGATCGATCTTGAGGACGGCGCCGTCACCGTCGCGGTCGGCCTCGCCCATGACCGAGACGAAGACCTGTCCCTGTGGATCTACCACGACCGACTCCGGGTTCGTGAGCCCCGTTACGACGGCCTTCGGCGGCGCCTGAGTACCCGCCTGAGAGACCGCGCTGCATAGCATGTATACGAGAACGAGTGCTTGCCGCATCGGGGAAACTCCTGGGAGAGGGCAACATCACGTCAGGGCAAGACGCCGCATCGCAAGCACGCGGGAGGGACAGCCCTTCGCATCAATGTCAGGACGCTTCTGAAGGAATGGGGCCCGGGTGCGTCGACATGATCGTGGCGCGGGCGGCCACGATCGTGTCAGAGAGGCTCGTTATACCAGGAGTTCGCCGCGTGCGACAAGCGCGGCGACGTTTTCGCGCAGTGCTTGCCTCGCCCGCCGCGAACCAACATAATCATGCAAGAGACACGCAAAATCACGGCGTCAGGCGAAGCCGCACAAAACCAGAGTTAATACAATGACGCTCGAGGCCCGGTCATCGCGAGACGTTCTGATTCAGAGCGAAGTCTTTAACGACGCGGTGAGCTTCTACGAGACGGTGCTCGGTTTGCGAGTTGCTCACCGGACTGAGACGCTTGTTGGCTTGGAGACGGGCTCGTTTTGCCTCTATCTTGCCCAGGGCCCCGCTTACGGACCGGTCTTCGAGTTTTACGTCTCGGACCTGGGCATCGCAAAAAAAAGGCTGATCGCTGCCGGGTGTCGCATCGAAGATGAAGACCCAAGTGTTCCTCGTTGCTATGTTCGCGATCCATTCGGTCTCATCTTCAATCTTGCAGAGCGCAAAAACGAAGCGTCGTGAGCTCCAGGAGTCTGCAGCCACGCCTGCGCGGCTCGGCGAGAGCCTGGCAATCGCGAAATTGCGATTCACGTGTGGCTGCCGTGCATCCGTGCGCCCCGCGTCAAGGCTCCTGTAGCTTCAGCGTTCCCAGATCGACCGGCTGCGCCGCGCGCCCTCATTGGTTTGCTGCACGGCGAAGCGGTACTGATCCAGACGGCCTGCACCATCCCGGTCGAACCGAACGCTGAGTGAATACTGGCCGGCGGGCACGTCGTCGATGCGGAATTTGCCGTCTTGGTCTACGGTGGCCATGATGAACGGGCTATCTTCGCGTTCCTCTTTCTCGTCGGGCCGGACATGGACTATCGCGAAATTCCAGCGGACCTTCCCGGGGAACCCCTCGGGCGGTTGCAGCTTGCCGACCACCGCTCGACCGGTTCCCCCGAGATCGATGTGAACGGTTTGACCGGCGGGGAAACTCGCGGCAATCTTGCACGTTGAGGTCACTTCCCTGGCGCCTTCATCCGCCATCAGCATGAGGCTCCGACCAATCCGTCCTCGGCCCGGGATGACGCGCTCAAAGACAAACCGGCCGTCGGAACCGCTCGTGGCTTGGTGTTGCGAGAAGATTGTCGGTCCGTTCCTTCCGAAAGACCCCAGGCGAACGACGTCAATACCGATCGCTACATTCGCGACCGCCGCCTTGCCGATCCGAAACGTCCCTTCCACCCTCGACCATGGCTCCAGATGGATGATCCGCGCTAAATCCCATTCGGGTGTCGATCTGATATGAGCGAAGCCCGAGGGGTGCGTGATCACAAGCTGAAAGTCCTTGTCCTGCGGGGGGAAGTGGAAACCGCCGGCGTTGTCGGTGGTTTCGCGCACAGTATGTTTGAATATCACTGATTTCACCGTTCTTGACGCTGATCTGCGATCCTGGAACACCCAGCGCGACCTTGGCCCCCGCCGCGGGGAGGTTGCGCGGAGTAACCACTTTGGCGACGATGCCCGTCCCGCGCTTGAGCTCGAAATTGATCGAGATCGCTCCCTCGTCGCTCTTTATTTCACGCGAAATCGCTGGCTGATATCCTTCCGCTTCGATACGAATCAGATTAACGGAACCACCCCGGGTCTCTTCAATCCGGTATTGACCGCCCCTGGCCGTGAAGCTCTGGTTCCTCCTCCAGAATACGGGCTCCTGGTTGTCTGCTCCCCCGGGGACGACGCGAAACTCCGGGATCGGCTTTCGGGTCGCGGCGTCGATGACATCGCCGGAGACCACCAGCGCACCGGGCACGCGAAACACGTACTCCTCCGCCCGGGCGACCAGTGACTGTCGCGGCAGTTGCATCCCGCCTGGACGGCAGATATCCGCTTTGAATTCGTCGAGCGGCGCTTCATTCCACACCCAGATTCCATTCTCGTCGGAATACGGGCTAACGTGGTCGAACTCGAAGTATTTGAAGAAGGGGACGCGCCACTGCTGGAAGAAGATGCGCGCCTTGGGAACCGGGTTACCCTTCTCATCCAGCACGCGAATGCGCACGGTGCCGCCGGGCTTCATCTGGAAATCAATCGGTCCCATATCCAGGGCGATACTCAGCTCCTTCATGTCGGTGGCCCGGCCCTTGGCGGAAACCACGATCTGGGTTGCGACCGGTTCGCAACCGAGCAACCGGTACGCGCCGTCGGTTCCTGTCTTCGCTTTGCGGATGTTGTTGAGATACTTCGTCCGCACCAGGGCACCCGGGATCGGCTTTCCCGCTTCGTCGGTGACCTTGCCGAAGACCGTCAGGCCACGATCCAGAACGAGCCTGGCTGCCGGTTGTCGACCGCGCTCGACACCAAACTCCGTGCGTGTCAACTTCCTTCGCACCGGCTGGAAGCTCGGATGATCGATGTTCACGTGAACATCAGTTAACGAGACCGGTACGCTGTCGAACTGCCACCGGCCCGCGGCATCGGTCTTCAGCCTGGTGCCGATAAACCCCTGCTGAGTGTCGCCGGGACGGTTCTTGAATTCCAAACTGGGCCAGACGATGGCACCCGTGATGGGTTTACCTTCGGCGTCGACGACGATTCCCCCGATTGACCAGGCCGCGTCCAGCTCGGCCGTGAAGTGAGGCGGGATCGGCTCGGCATGCTCTTCCGACGACCAGCGCGTGCAGTAGGGTCCGTAGCCGGGAATTTCGATATATACATTGAAATTAATCGGCGCCTGCCGAAGCACGACCGCGAGCCCGCCCTGATCATCCGTCGCCACCAGCACGTCGTTCGATTCACGCTTGACGAGCTTGCCCCGGCGCACTTCTTCGATTACAGGATCAGGATAAGTGTAAAGCTCGACGACGGCCCGCGGTACTGGTTTCCCATCCGGCCCGACGACGCGCAGCGCGAATTCTTGAGCCTTTCGAGGCTGGGCATCGCTGGTCGTTTGCTTCGCGTTCACTTGGCCCGGCGTCGTCGATTCCGTGGCGGGATTCTGGGACCGGGCTGGAGTGGCATCACCGGCGGCGCGAAGCTGAGGTAGCAAGATGACGGCGAGGAAAATCAAGGCCCACAGCGACCACGCCCCTGGTGCGGGGCGGATCGACCGTTCGGCATCCACCAACCGGTGAACCCGGCGGAAACAGGCGGCGCGCGAATCCAGGCCGAAGACGCCGAGAGCCCCGTTCATACCGCGGCGGCGACCATCGGCATGCCGCAAGATCTGCAAGAACGCTTCGCCCGACTCGACTGCCGACGCCTGGCTCATGGTGACCGCGAGATCGTCGCAAGCGTATTCGCGCAGTTGATGGATCATGCGATTCGCGATCCAGATAGACGGATTGAAGAAGTGCAGGACGGCCGCGAGCCGCTGCATCGTGACGACGATCAGATCATAGCGACGAACATGGGCCAGCTCGTGATACAGGACCCATCGCAGTTGGTCTGGCTTCAGAGACGCGGTAAGTCCTTGCGGCAAGATGATCGTGGGCCGAGCAAAGCCCCACACCGCGGGCGCGGCGATGCCATCGAGCTCCACGATCCGGATCGTCGCGGACACTCCTGCGCGGCGACACAGCTCGGGCACGTCGATGGCCATGGTCGACTCATCGAGCGGACGACCATGCTGAAGCCATGCGCAAAAACGAAGTTGGGTGACGACCAGCCGTCCCAGCAGCAACAGGACACCGGCCAGCCAGCCGATCATGACCATGGCGGTTGTCGACAGGCGGCGAGCGTCGATTACCTTTGGGTCTGACACGCGCGCGCAGGGCTCGACTGCCGGCGGGGATCGGAATTCCGCGGAGGATCGCTCTTGATTCGAACCGGGCATGGCGGACTGTGACCGCGAGCCAGGGGCGAAACCGGGCTGGGAGGGCGCGGCGGATTCCGTGCGCGCCGTAGCGATGGGCGGTGCCACCAGCGGCCGGCTTAAAATCTGCTCGGGGCCGTGAGCTGATCGGAGCCATGACGACATTAGCCCCGACGGCGTCCAGCGCGCCAGTTCGGCCGGGAGCGTCACGACTACCGGCACAAGCAACTTGAGTGGAACCAGGAGAAAGAGCAGGTAGCCGACCTGAGGCGCGACGCGGTTGTGAATGGCACCCCACACCAGCCCGATCAAGCCGAGTAACAGGGCCGCATCCAGGGATGCGGCGACGACCCACGGCGCCCAGCGGCCGGCCGCGGAATTTGCGGAGTCGATCAGGATGTTCATCATCAGCGCGTCTCCCATGCTGGAGACCTTTACAGCCTACCGGTCTCCGCGCTTCTTCAAGGATTTCTTCTTGGCGTCGATGAGCTTCTGAAGTGAGTCGAGGTCGCCTTCATTCAGCGGCACGCGTTCGACCATATGAACGAGCAGTGGGCCAGTCACGTCATTGACGACGTTCGTCATCAATGTATCGGCCGCGGATTGGAGCGTTGCCAGCGCCGACTGTGCCGGGCGGTAGACGAACCCGTTCCCCACGCGCGTGGTTGATAAGTAACCCTTGTCGACCAGACGCTTGAGGATCGTTTTGACGGTGGCGGGAGTCCAGGAGTATTGCTCACCGGCGAGCGTGTAGACTTCGCGGGCCATTGCCTTCTGCAGCTCCCAGACGATTTTCATGACCTTCCATTCTGCTTTGGATAGGTCTTTTCGCTCGCCGGAACTCATTGGATCGGCCTCTTGATCTGAACGGGCAGCGGGAAGCCGCGTGTTGGCCACGGTTGATGGATTCTCCAGCCGTCTGGGAATGTAATCGATTCGATTACGTTTGTCAACGATCGGGGGAGCGTCCTAGAGGCGTCGCTTCATTTTCGCACGATTTCAGAGCGTATCTGCTTTCAGAGCGTATCTGCGATGTGCCCCTGCGAAACGTAGTACCCATTAGTAGACTTTCTGAGCCTACTATGCTACTGATTATTATAGTTCCGGAGCGCAGACTGCCGATTCTGAAATCGAATCTGTCGGTATGCAGGCGCAGAAAACGCTTGGTGCAAGCGGAGGTAGAAGAGATGAACCTCTTGCATGCATCGCAAGGAAACGCACACAGTGCAGTATCCACCGGAGCTTTTTAAACCTACAGATTGGTTGCGTTTCATTCACTTGCCGCCCTTCGATAACAAGTGGGCGCGATTCAAGCTCCGGGATAGGGAGCTGAACGCGTTGCAGATTGCGATCATGGCGGGGCCCGAGCGTTTCCCGGTAATCCAAGGCACGGGAGGTCTGCGTAAGCTTCGCTTCGCCGCTCACGACTCCAATCTGAGCAAAAGGGAGAGCTTTCGTGTCTGTTTTTCGCACTTTCCTGAGTATGGAATTGCGGTACTCGTTACCATCTTCGCCAAGAACGAGACGGCCGATTTGAACGCCGCTGACAAACGCGCTATTTCCGCGATCCTGTCCAGCATCAAACACGAACTTGACAAAGGAATTATCCGATGATGCGAGACGAAACGCTCTCCCGAGCCGGAGCTGAAATCGTCGGCGCACTGACTGAGTTCCGCGACACTCTCAGGGAGGGAAGCCGTGCTGTCGAAAAGAAGTACACAGTGCGCACGGTGAAATTGAAGCTGGAACCTCAAGTGTATTCCCGAAAAGATGTCGAGGGCGTACGACGCATGCTTGGCCTCAGCCAGGCGCTCTTTGCACAATTCCTCGGTGTGTCGCTTCACGCGGTGCGCATGGGAAAATGGCGGGAAAACTCCATCGGGCGTGGTACGCCGGTTCCTCGAGGAAATCTCCGTGCGTCCTGACTACTGGAAGGATCGCCTGCGTCAACTTATCGTGAGCCGGTCCAAAAGTCCGAACGAAGCGATACCCGGGAGCGACTCGAATTGCGGAGGTCCGTCGCCTGAGCCCCGCCCTACTCGGGCGGTCGCAGGCTGTGCTCCAGGAGAGCCTAAGTCGCAAAGAGCCGGCGCCCAGCCTCGCGTTCCGATCACACATCCCCAAGTTCGTCGTCCTCGTTCTTCCGGCGGTCGTCCGCGTTCGCCATCCCGAAGAAGAACAGATCCTTGATCGCCGCGAACGCGAGTCGATTTTTGGGGACCTGGCGATGACCGAGGATCAACTCTTTCGCGAGGCCGTGAAACTGGCCGACGTCGCCGCGCGCCTGCATTCTTGCAGGTTGCGTGCGCCGGGGATCACGACCTGCGGCACCGACTCGAGGCCCGTCTCGATGACAAGGCCCGCATCGAAACAAGTGACATCGTCATTGACCGCGACGCGACGCACACGGCAACGCCCCCGCCAGAGCGCGAGGCTCGGTCGAGCCCGTCTTCGCGCGTCGAAGCGATCGGGAGCATGGTCGGGCCTTATCGTCTCGTCGCGCCTCTAGGCGAGGGCGGGATGGGCTCCGTCTGGCTCGCCGATCAAGACAGTCCTGTGCGGCGACAGGTTGCCTTGAAGATCATCAAGCCGGGAATGGACTCCACTCAATTCGTCGCGCGGTTCGAGGCCGAGCGTCAGGCGCTGGCGCTGATGGACCATGCGAATATCGCCAAAGTCCACGACGCGGGCACGACGGAGCTGGGCCGGCCCTACTTCGTGATGGAGCTGGTCAAGGGGACTCCAATCACCGAGTATTGCGATTCTGAGCGACTCTCGCCGCGCGCCCGGCTGGAGCTGTTCATCCCGGTCTGCAGGGCGATCCAGCACGCGCACCAGAAGGGAATCGTTCACCGCGACATCAAGCCCTCGAACGTGCTCGTGACCGTGCAGGACGGCGTGCCGGTCCCGAAGGTGATCGATTTTGGAATCGCCAAGGCAATCGAGCAGCGGCTCACCGAGCGCACGCTCGAAACCCAGTTGGGTTCGATCATCGGCACCTTGGAGTACATGAGTCCCGAGCAGGCCGATCTGGGTGGAGTGGATATCGATACGCGAAGCGACATTTATGCACTGGGAGTGTTGCTGTATGAATTGCTCACGGGCTCCACTCCTCTCGATCGCGCAAACCGTCGGGATGAAGGACTGAGCGAGGTCTTGCGTCGGATCCGGGAGGAGGATCCGCCGCGCCCGTCGACGCGATTGGTCGAATCGAAAGACGCAATCACGTCGATATCGGACGTCCGGAACACGGATCCGGCGCGGCTGACGAAGCTTGTTCGCGGCGATCTCGACTGGATCGTGATGAAGGCAATTGAGAAGAACCGCGCGCGGAGATACGAGTCGGCGACCGGGCTGGCGCGCGACATCGAGCGGTACCTCGCGGGCGACGCCGTCGAAGCGAGTCCGCCGTCGCGTGGCTATCGATTGCGGAAGTTCGCGACCAAGAACCGCGGCGCGATCATCACGGCGGGCTCGTTCGCGCTGTTGCTGTTGATCGGCGTGGTGGCCAGCGCGTGGCAGGCGATGCGTGCGACGGCTGCCGAGAAGAGGGCTCGCGGCGAGGCGAGTCGGGCCTTGATCGCCGAGTCGCAGGCGCGGGCAGAGGCGACCCGCGCACTCAAAGCGGAGGCGCTCGCCAGCGAATCGGCGCGGCAAGCGAAATCGGAGGCCGCGATCGCGAAAGGAGTGAACGACTTTCTGCGGCATGATCTGCTTGAGGAAGCCTCGCCGGATAAGAACGCGCGCGACAAGCAGGTGACGGTCGAGGAGGTCGTGCGTCGGGCTGCCGCGAAAATCGACGGCAAGTTTCCGGATCAGCCGCTCGTCGAGGCCTCGATTCGGATCACGATCGGCGGTACTCTGAACGCGCTGGGCAAGTACGACGAGGCCATTCCGCTCTACGAGGGCGCCTGGGCGCTGCGCCGACGCGTGCTGGGTGAGGACAACCGCGAGACACTCGCGGCCATGAGTGGCCTGGCCAACGCCTGCCGGTATGCGGGCCGATTCGACCAATCGCTCAAACTGGAAGAGCAGGCGCTTGCGCTCTTGACCGCGAAGCTCGGCGCGAACCATCTCGACACGATCATGAGCATGAACCGACTTGCGATCGCTTACTGGTATGCCGGCCGAGCCGAGCCGTCGATCAAAATGATGAAACAGTCGGTCGCACTCAGCAAGGCCGCCCTGGGCATGGCCGATCCGCACACGATCGACTACATGGGCAACCTCGCCTCGATTTATCGAACCTCTGGGCGCATCGACGAGTCGATCGCACTCAACGAACAGGTGCTTGAAATCCGCAAGGCAACGATCGGCCCCGACCACCCCGACACCATCATCAGCATGATGAACCTGGCAAACGCCTATTACAGCGCGCATCGAAACGCCGCGGCGATCGATCTCTACGAGAAGACACTCGTAGTCAGCAAGTCCAGGCTCGGCGCCAAGCATCCCGAGACGGTCAAATGCATGGGCAACCTCGCGAGCGCCTACATGGTCGCCGGCCTGAAACAGCAGGCGACCGAGCTCTTCGAGCAAACGGTCGCGATCGACAAGGCCGAGATCGGCGAGGATCATCCCGATACGCTCTACATCATGATGAATCTCGCCAGCGCCTACGCGGTCCTCGGCCGCGATGTTGACGCGAAGAATTTATTCGAGCAAACACTCGCGCTTTACAAAAAGAAGCTCGGCGACGACAACCCCGACACCCTGTTGTGCGTTTTCGAGCTCGCCTCGTTCCATGACATGAACGCACGCTATGGCGAAGCGATCAAACTGCTCGCAAAGACATTTCCCTTGCAAGCAGCTAAGCTCGGCGCCGACCACCCCGACACTCTGAGCTCGATGATGGTATTAACGCATTCTTACGTCGGTTCCGGGGACGCGGTCGCCGCCCTGAAGCTCGCGCGTGAGCTGCTGGCAATCCGAGAGAAAACGACGCCCGCCGACTGGGAGACCTCGTGTGCACGCAGCCTGCTCGGCGCGGCACTTGCCATGGAACGGAAATTCGACGCGGCCGAGCCGCTGCTGGTCAAAGGCTGCGAGGAATTGCGCTCGAAGTCGTCCGCGATGCCCACTCCCGATCAACGCTACGTCAAAGAGGCAGGCGACCGCGTCGTCAAATTCTATGAGGACTGGGGCAAGAAGGCCGAAGCCGGCGCGTGGCGAAAGCGGCTCGACGCAAATCACGACTCGAAGGGCAGCCCGACGGCCTCCCCGCATCCCGCGTCCGCCACGGACGGGACGGCGACACCGAAAAAGTGACGTTGGCCCGAATCGGGACGGCGCAAGATTGAGGCGGAACGCCCTCTGAGGAGTCGGCCCCTCACGTCGTCGGCAACGACAGCGATGTAATCGTGGTGGTTGACCGCACGTGATTGGTAGCCGCGCCGCTCGGCCCGGTGGTCGTGGTGCTGACGGTCGATTCGAGCGGACTGATATGGGTCACGACTCGGTGGTAGTGATAAGCCTTGCCGGCGGCCGTGTGGATCACCTCGGTGGTGATCGCCTTCGGTCCGCTCTGAACCGTGGTGCCCACGGTGGTCTGATTGCCCAGGCCAGGTAAATCGAGCCATGCGTCGATTTTGGTCTTGCGGCCGTAGGTGTTGAGGATCCTGGTCTCGGTCGTGGTCGAACCGTCCGGCAGCGTCGTCGTGATATTTTCGGTCGTCGTGTTGCCCTGCGTGGTCGCCACGTTCACGACCGTTTCGTGACCGGCGGTACCGGGCAAATCGATCGAGTCGGTGGTCGTGGTCGTGTTCGTGCCGGTCGGCACGATCAGGCGATATGCGGTCTCGGTCGTGCCATGGATCTCGCCAATTCCGACAATATTGCCGGCATCCCCGTTGGCGTAGGTCGTCGTCAGCTTCTCGTATGATGGCGGGGTCGTTACGGTGCTCGCGGCCTGGGTTTCCGCCGCGACGACCGAGGACTTATGGGCTACGGCTGCTGCGCTGCTCAAGGCGATTCGGCCTTCCAGAACATTCGAGAGCGCGGGACGAAACGCTCGCCGTCGTGGCATGGATTTTTCGCTCCAGTCCGTTTGTCGCTGGGTAACCGGGTCCAAGGCCCCGCAGCGATTCGGCTTCTCCGAGCCGTGTCGCCATTCGATCGTGAAGCCGGACGAGGTGTTGCCCAATTATTTGGTCGTCGCTCGGGTATCCCGCAATAGACTTTTTTTCAAAAATCCACACCCAGAATAGGGAAAACGCGAGGTGTTGCAGACACGCTCGGATGCACGGGCGTTCTAGACAAGCTTCACATGCGCAATCGGCTACTTCAAGAGACCCGCATTCTGCAAAACTTTGTGCGTCATGGGCAAACCGGTCTGGAATGTAACGAGTTGTCCGTCGTCCCAGATTTCGACGACCGGCGTCTGCCTTACATCGACGGCGTTTAACAAGAATCTCCCCACGTCGCTCATATCTCTGCATTCCATAAGATCAAACACCGTGACCTTGGCTACATCCTTCCATTGAGCATAGGCGGCGTCTACCTCATCAAGTAGTCGAAGATCATGCGGTGAATAACTAGCGATTCCAATAATGATGTATTTGCCATCACAAGGGACGGGGTCGCCGACTACACGACGTTCCAGGTGGCTTCTCTTTACGATTGATGGGAACTGCTGGCGAGCAGCAGATTGCAATGGCCCCGGTTCGAGGCATCCCGCATTGTCTAAGAGTTCATGGAACATGGTTACGGTTTCTGATACACGAGAGATCCGTTGTCGTACCAAGAGCCGCCTGTCTTGAGACCACGCTTTATTTCGCCCGAAGGGATTGACGGTCCCAACCATGTCACTCCAACGTCTACAGGAACACCATTAGTGATCACGATATCTATCGTTGAATTTGGAAAACACAAGCAGGTATTCTCGCAAAACAGCAGAGGGACTCCGGCTCGTGTTAACGTGCTGAGCGGTAATGAAGTCCTCGCAATTATCCAAGTAAGGTCAACCCACGGTGGTTGCTGGTTAATGCAGTCTGGGTCTTCGCCTTCGCCCCCAAGATTCAGGCGCAGCAGGGCTAGACCCCCGGTTCTTGCTTTTGCCACTATCGCCGCTCGCTTCGCAAGATTCTGTTCGCTTGACCAACAGTCAAACGGGTGCTTACCTCGTTGCAAGAAAGCGACTCAGGTCAACTTGTTGGCGTCCACACTATAGCCAGAAGCCTTCAATTCCCTCAGCAAATCGAATCGCCATGCCCAAGTCACATCGTACGCGGTATAGATAACACCGGCAATATCGGATGACAGTTCGAGGTTGCAGCGGCCCGGCTAGGTTGGGACGTACCCGCGCGCATCGGAACTCGTCAATGCGGGTGTGCCGATCCCGGAGGAAATCCGCTGCCTGCTTGATGCGGGCTGGACGTGGGACGGAGACAAGCTGGTGAATCCCCAGGAACAACGACATCTGGAGGCAGTACAAACGAATCGATTCTCCCAAAGTATGCAGCGAAAGGTTTGACGCGCAGATCAAGCAAGACTTGCGCGAGGCACGGTGGCGAGATCAGCGGCTGGGCGCAGCGGGCGATGCGCACGACGATTGAGCCCATCGCGGCGAAGCCGCAATGTTGGGCGCGGGTCTCCGACCCCGCCCGAAGGCGTGACCACAGGTCTCCGAGCTGCGCACCGTCCGGACGTTGGGCGCGGGTCTCCGACCCCGGCCGAACGCGCGACCGCAGGTCTCCGACACGCTCGAACGGCGCACAGATCCTACGAACGAAGACCTAATAGCGCCGCTCCGGCAAGAATCATGGTGAACGTGGATAGTAGGTGAGACAATACAATAGGCTTGGCTCGGACGACGAAGATCGACGACGCGGTTCGACCGCCCAGCGATTGAGTCCAACGTCCCTTATAACCCCTTCTTCCTGAAGTTGATGATATCCCACGCACGACAGCAGAATTGGGGTGGCTGGATCGAGGTCATAAATTAGCACTGAGCCAGTCAAAGCCCAAGGAATCGGCGAACGCCTGAAGGCGCACTGGTTGGCCCAGGGCCTCGACCCTCCGCCTGGCGTCGCCGAAGCGCTCCTCCAGCAATTCGAGACCCATTACGCCGTGACCCTGCCCGACGACATGCGGACCTACTACCTTCACGTAAACGGTATCGGAGGCGAGATGACTTACGACAACGACCTTTTCCGTTTCTGGCCTCTCCAAGAAGTTTTCACCATCACCGACGATCCGAGTTACGAAGACATCCAAACCGCAGAAGGGCCCTCCTTCTTCATCTTCGCCGACCACTCGATTTTCCTGCCCGCCTACGCCATCCGCCTGGACTCCGCCAGAACCGGCGATCATCCAGTGATCGCCTTCTCGTGGGACGACCAAGACAAACGACACGAAATCTCAACAGTCGCCCGCTCCTTCAGCGAATTCGTCGAGATGTACTTGAAAGACGAAAACTCGCGATTCGATCTGGCCTATGGTACAGGAAGTGGAATGTGACGCACCCGTCAAGGCGGGCGGCATTGATCGATCCGACGTGGTGATGACGTGCTTAGCCAATTCCGTATCGAACCCGGTACGAATCCGGACACGCGACTTGACCCGTTCACCTTGCGCGGCGCGCTCTCAACCGGCTCGTGACGCGCCGATCAAGGATCTCCGAGAGCAGCTCCACCGCCTCTGGCGTCGCCTTGCCGCACGTGCAACCAACGACGATTCACCCGGATAGCGACAATCTGATGATGACGACAGTTTCGCGTGAATCGTCGATTCGGTAGAAAACCCGCAGGATATCCCAGTCCAGGTGACGAACAGGCGGACTGACGCCGTTTGTAATTGAAACGCCTGCGTGAGGATTTTGCTCGAGGATCGCTTCTACATCGAAAGCAGCATCCGTGATCCGCTGCCGATCACCCTGCTCCGCAGAAATCCACAATCGTGCCAGGTCGTTCTCCGCGTTGCCATCGCGATCGAACTCGACGCGGATACTGACTCGTTAATCACTGGATGAACTTCTCAACCCCATCAACGTCGCCCGCTCTCATTCGATCGAGAAGCTCGCGCGTGCTCCGTCCCGCCGACAGATCCATCCGTCTCGCACGTTCGTGCACCAGCGCTATTTCCTGATCCGAGGGGGGCACCACTTTTCGCAGGTATCCAACAACTGTTCCGTCATCGGGACTCAGGACAGGAATCGGACCCGACGACTGCACGCCCGCAAGTTTGTCGGTCGCCAGGCGCCGGAGCAAGTACTCGCGCTTCTCGATGGACATTTTCTCAAGCAAACTGTCCGTTTCCTTTTGCAGCGAGCTAGTCGTATCCGGCATGTGTTGTCTCCTGACTCAATCCCGCTCGGACAGCTTCCCATGACCATCGCCAGCGGCCGGAGGGCCGATCACGGAATCCTGCTGATATTATAAGTAAACGACGAGGCGGACGCAAACTAAGAGGCGCCGGAAGACCGGAATCCAGCCACGCACAAAAGATGGGCCGTTTGCGCGAGATCCCCCGCAAGAACCGCCGTTCCGCACTTGCCTTCGGCCTCAAGAGCGACGAATCTGGTCTGAGGGGACTCCCATGCGGCTGTTCGCATTGACCATCATGCTCCTTTTCGCCGCCGGCCTCGCCGCCGCGCCGGACGACTTTGCAGGCAAGAAGCCCCGCGAAGAGCGCACCATCGCCGGCATCGAGCTCTGCTGGTGGCCGCCCGGCAAGTTCACGATGGGAAGCCCTCCCGGCGAGCGAGAGCGGCGTCCCAGCGAAGACCAGGTCGAGGTCACGCTCACCCAGGGATTCTATACCGGGAAGTATGAGGTCACCCAGGGCGACTGGAAGCGCGTCGTCGGAACGCTCCCCGGCCCGCTGACGGCCGAGCTGCCCGAAGGCGACGACTACCCCGTCGGCAACGTCAACTTCGCCGAGGCCGAGGCGTTCTGCCACAAGCTCACCCTGCTGGCGCACAAATCCAACGAGCTTCCCGAGGGCTGGGAATTCCGGCTACCCACCGAGGCGCAGTGGAACTACGCATGCAGGGCCGGCACCACGACCGCAACGGCTTTCGGCGACAAGCTAACGTGCTGCACCTGCCTGGTGATGGAGCTTTACGTGCCTGCCTGCTGCACGTCGCGACATCGTTCACGAGGAGTTCGTCGGTGACTATCACTGCATTGCTCGGTGCGTCCGAAGAGCTTTCGTGTGCGGCACCGACTCCTACTCCGGTCGTGATTACTCTCACCGAAAGGCATGGATTCTCGATCGGCTACGCGCTCTCGCCGGACTGTTCGGCGTTGAGGTGTGCGGTTATGCCATTATGAGCAACCACCTGCATCTCGTGGTCCGCAATCGACCCGACAGAGTCGAGCAATGGTGCGACGCTGAAGTCGCACTGCGCTGGCGCAAGCTCTTTCCGCAACGTGACGATGTTACGGGTGAGCCGGCGGAGCCTGACGACCACGACCTGGCGATGCTCATGGCCGACGCTGGCAGGATGGCGGCCCTGCGCGGCCGCCTGTCGAGTCTGTCGTGGTTCATGAGGTGCTTGTGCGAATGGGTCGCCCGAGCGGCCAATCGCGAGGACGGCTCGGCAGGCAGATTCTGGGCCGGTCGCTTCAAGTCGCAGCCGCTACTCGATGAGGCAGCGCTTTTGGCGTGCAGCGTCTATGTCGATCTCAACCCGATTCGGGCCGGAATCGCCAGTACGCCGGAGGAATCGCACTTCACGTCGGGATGTGAGCGCATTCTGAGCCTTGCTGGACCTCCGGGTGGTTTGCGTTCATCGCGCGAAGAAAGCCCGGCCGAATCTTTTGATCGCCCGGATGCTTGGCTGTGCGAACTGACGCTGCGGGAGACCGACGTCGTTCCCAGAACCGGGCAGGCCGAGAGCTCGCCGGCTACACCGTCACAAACGGTTCCGCCGCGCGAACCGATCGCGAGCGACCTTGTCGGTACCGCGGGGCGTCGGGCACGTGCTGGCTCTTCTGCCACGGTCTCGACCGTGCCGCGCCAGGCGGCGTCAAAACGGCCGCTCCCTGCGCGGGCGTCGGATCAAGGGTTTCTGCCGATCGAGACCAGAAAGTACGTGATGCTGCTCGATTGGACGGGCCGGGAACTGCGGCGCGACAAGCGTGGGGCAATCCCTGAAGACCTGGCTCCCATCCTGGACAGGCTGGGAGTGGATCGATCGAATTGGGTGCGCACGGTGCGCGACTTTGGTCGCATGTTCAAGCAAGCGGCAGGTCGAGCGAGTTCGCTTGTGCGCGCCGCACCGCGTTGTTCACGGCGCTGGTTTCAGGGGAAGGCGGCCGCGCAAATCGCGTTTCTTTGAGTAAGCGGCTCGCGCTCTCTCTCGCGAGCCCCAGTCGTAGCGGCAGACGTGGAATTCGATTGGATTAGAGGCCGGCCAGCGGCGTTCTCTTTCGCTGGCGCGGCAAGCGACGAAGCAGCGCCGTCCGTATCGAGTGGTTCGCAGCAACCGACGCGTGCAAGCGCCGGCGCCGAACCGAGCGCATCCCGTTGCTGACAGTGCATGGCGCAGCACCAGCTCTGCGCGGCGTCGGCCGTGTGGCACCTAGCAATCGCGGGACGCGAACCAGTGCAAGTCACGTGTGCCTGGTTAACCCCGCAACCCCCTCCAGAGAATGGGTGTTCGGGTTCATGGGTTCACCAGAGAATGGGTGTCTGGGTTCATGGGTTCACGGTAAAACGGCAGCGCGGAGGCGATTGGATCAGGCCGCGGACAAGACCCGTTCGGGCTGGAAATTGAGAAGTGAAAGGGAAGAGCGCCGGAGATTTTAGCCACGGATGAAACCTGATGAAACACGGATAATGCAAGAATTCGGTGTCGTATTGGTTTCCCTCGCCCCGTCCATGCGAGGAGAGGCTCTTTCAACGGGCCGATCGAAATGCTAGTCTCCTCCGACGGGGCTTGAAACTCCAGGAATTCGCCGCGCATGCGATTATCTAACGCCTTGGCATGCGTGCACCGGATGGGAAAACCATTCCGACGATGCCAAAACCCATTTCATCGGTCGTTGTCGTGGGCGAAGGTAGCGCGGGCTTGCTTGCGGCGTTGGCACTCAAGACGCGGTTTCCAGAGCTTGATGTCCGGATTCTCGCGTCGACACGAAAGCCGATCATTGGCGTGGGAGAATCGACGACCGGCGCGATTCCGTTCTTCCTGCACACGAATCTCGAGCTCGAGCCGGGCCGTTTTCATCGAGCCGTTTGGCCTACCTGGAAGGTTGGCTTGCGGTTCGAACGGTGGGGAAGCGAAGCCACGAACTCTTTTAATTTTGCGTTCGACAAGCAGATCCTGCGCCGGGATGATCGCCTGTCTCAACGACTCGGAGTCTACTACGGCGCACTCGGCCGAGACCTCGCGCTTTCGAGCGCGCTCATCCGCAGGAACAAGAGCCCGGTCGTTCGTGATCCGGTGACAGGTGAGCATCATTTCCTTCCTTATGGATACCACATCGAGAATCAGCGTTTCACGGGCTTCCTGGGCACCGTGGCGAGAGAGAGAGGAATCCGGTTTCACGATGGCGAGCTGCGGGGAATTCTCACCGACAGTTCCGGCGCCGTCGCCTCGATCCAGACCGAGACTGGAGAGAGTTTTACCGCCGACTTGTTTGTCGATTGCACCGGGTTTTCGTCGCTGTTTCTCAAGCAACTTGGTGTGAAGTTCATTTCCTACGCCGATGTACTTGCGTGCGACAGGGCTATCGTCGGCGAATGGGCGCGCCCTGAACCGGTCCGTCCCTGCACGACGTGCACGACGATGGAATGCGGCTGGATGTGGAGAATCGAACACGTCGAGAAGATTAATCAAGCTTATGTGTTCAGCTCGAACCATATCAGTGAGGATGAGGCGCGTGCAGAATATCTGCGTGAAACACAGGGGTCGCCGTCCAATGTCAGGACGATCCGTTTCCCTTCGGGCCGCTATGAGACTTGCTGGCTCAAGAATGTGATCGCCATCGGCAATTCTTCCGGGTTCGTGGAGCCGCTTGAGTCGACGGGGCTGCACATGATCGCAAGTCAAGTCAGGTGGCTGATTCGAGACCTCGACCTGAGTATGCTCTGTCCCGACGCGGGACGGATCGCCGCGTACAACACGCAAGCAGCGCAGCGATGGGATGACATTCGTGACTTCATCGCGATCCACTACAAATTCAATCGAGCGCGTGAGTCGGAGTTCTGGAGGTGGTGTCACTCGTCAATCCCGCTGGGCTCGCTTCAGGGTTTCGTCGATACATATGAGCAACTCGGTCCAGCGCTTGCATCGATGATCCCGGACCCTGCCGAGCGAGGTCAAGTGACTCTCCCCCCCTGGAGTATCTTCGGGTTCGCCGGTTACCTTACCTTGCTTCTAGGTATGCAGGTTCCTTCACGTGTATCGCCCGCGATCGGTGAGGAGGAGCGCCGGAGATGCGACGAGCTATGGACCAGTCTCGACGAGACGGCAAAAGGCGCACTCACAATCGAGGAGGCGATCGCGGCGGTGCATGAAGGTCGACTCAAGCACCCGCTGGTGTGAATGGTTGCCAGTTGATCGAGCAGCTTGCGTGTGTCGTCCGAGCACTCCGGAGCTCAAGGCGCTTCTTCGGCTGGCCCGAGACATCGGTCGCTCGGGCGCGGAGGTTCAACGGGCGGGGTTTCCGCCGCATCCCTCCCAGGTATCGTCAACATGCGACGGATCAACGGAGCGGAGCAGTCTTTGGACTTGTTCCTCGAACCGCTCCTCTGCGGTCTTCGGCGACGGTGGATTCGAGTATCCGGGCTCTTGATCAGAAGACTTCGCGAGCTCACCGAGCCGATCGTCTGGTTTTTCCTTGTCCTGGGGCATGGGTAAGACTCCGCTGGTCCTCTCGGGTCTGGCCCTCGTGTGGGCCTCAAGGTGGGTCGATCGCCAGGTCAGGCCGCCTGGAGCGGAGCCTTTGCAGGCTCTCTTCCGTCAGGAACTGGCAGCTCTGCTCGCGATGGATGAAGACCGTGCGCAGGCCTCGCATGCCCGCAAGGCGAACCAGACCCGCGTCGGTGACATTGTTTGGCAGCGTCAGCATGCGCAATCGCGGCAGCGATTCCAAGTGCTTCAGCCCGGCGTCGCCCACGGCGGTGTCCTGGAGATTCAGCCGTTGCAAGCGGGGCAGGCCCGCGATCCGGCGCATTCCATCGTCGCTGACCTGGGACATGCAGAGTGTCAGTTGTTCGAGCCCGTTGAGCTGCGCGACTTTAGCCAGGACCTCGTCCGTACCGCATCCCTCAAATTGCACGGATATCACCGTCCCGAAATAGTCAGGGCCGAGCAGGTTCACGAGCGAGCGCGGCACCCAGGGCCCGTCAAGGGGAAGCTCGGCGCCGCTAGTCGTGCCGCCGGCGTATTGCCAATCGTAATAGACGCGGCCTCCGGCCCTCTCGATCGCCGCGACGGCGTGCCGCTGGCGATCGGCTTGACGGGCGACCCACCCGAGCCAGGCGCCGAGAAGGAGGATGAGCGTCATGAACATGCGGACGCTCAACCGCAGTACGAATCGCTTGGGAGCGTGATCAGGATCCGCTTTCATAGCCACTCCGCCGGTTTTGTGGATGGCCTCCGCCGATATGCTGGGCCGCTGCCACGGTTCTTATTCTCTCGAAGTCAGCAGCGCCCCGCAAGTCGGTGCGCGACGTGACGGCCGGGCCGAATATGGCGTGCCTTGGTGGCCGGTCGGCAACACCTCTGCGTCGCCATGTTCCGTTCTATCGTTTCTCTGTGACGGCCGATATCATTTATGTATAGAACGTTACCACTTTCCTGAATCGTATCCAGCCTTCACTCGACTAACCAAACGGATCATCATTGCCGATGCCTGTGTTCACGGATCTCGACGAACGCGCTTCAAGCCCACCGTTTGACAGTGGCGGCTACAAACGGAGGTTGCCCAGTTGCCACGATGTGTCGAAGCGCATCGCCCTGGTTCATGTGACCGGAAGTAAGAGCCCGTTCTAGACAATGGTGCAGAACGCGCCACACGAAATCCTCGCGTCCGATGATGATGGGAGCAGTTCGCGCGGCACGAGGCGCGCGGAACAATTACTCGGGCTTTTAAGCTGCGTGTACTTCTATGCGGGACGAGCACACCCTAAATTTGGCTCCGTTGCACTCGCTTTCCTGCCACCGTGCGAGGCCGGTCATACCGGTTCCGCGACGCCCTTTGACACCGGTGGGCTCGTCCATCCGAAGCGTGTTGTGAAACTGCGCCTTTCGCCCACGGATGGCGACGCGGAACGAACAGAGTATTTCCGATCGTCTGAAATCCCTTTGGATCGCTGGCGCGATGTGTTCGCCCGAGTGCTCGCAGCGCACTTCCTATCCTCAGTCGACTACTGGTCGGGCAAACCGCAACCGTTCGATCCCGAAGGGCTATACGAACTGAACAGCGATTGGCGGGCCTGGACATTCGAGGTACGATTTCACGAGGGTCAACCGATTGAAGATCGCGCGGCTTGGTGTGCCGATGAGCCCACGATGGAGTCCCTACGGCGGCGACTGGACGAGGACGGAGTGTCCCCGCCAGGCGATCCGCCGACCCCCCTCGAACGATTCTTTTCCGGACCTGGCGCGCTCGAACCGGCGGGGACGCCGATGTTCTGCGAACGAATCGAGCAATGGGCACAGGAGCAATGTCTCCGATGATGCTGGCGCGAGATCATGATTTGGAAATTGTCGGCTTTAATGGATCGCCGGTCGTGGAGTGCGGTCGCGCATTGCCGATCGCGCGGCGCCAATCGGACGGAATGCACTGCGTGCTCGGTCCTGTAGAAGATGCGGCAAAGCTCTCCTGGTACGATGAGGGACAGGCAACAGAGCTCGCCGAGGCAGGGCGATGGACAAAATTCCGAGAGCCGCTTCCTTTTCCGCGATCGTGCGTGTGCGATTCGGCGCACAGTCTGGACGATATCCGATGGTGGTTTTCGCGGCTCGAACGTTCCTCGACACAACAGGTCGAGCTGCCTGGCCCGAAGTGTTTCGTGACGAACCGTTGCTTTGGCGTGGTCTCGAACGGGGTAACGAGTCAATTCGCGCCACAACCGCTTCTGACGCGGCACTTGAGGCACTCCTGGGCGAGTGGGCCGTCTGCCTGAAGGAACGCTTTAACAGCATGTACCAACAGGGCTGCGACAGGGCGTCTCTGAAACGAATGGCGGATTTCATGCTCTGTGCCGCCAGGAATCGGCAGTTGCGCTGGCAGGCTCACTTGCGTTACTCTCTGGCCCAAGATCCTGAGCGGATCAGGCTCACGTTCGACGCGTTCACGAAGAACGAGTTTCCGGCCGTGCCCTGGGATGCGTACCTCGGCGAGATAAAGAACTTGAGCGACGTGCTGCGGTCGATCCCGTCCGGGAATTCTCGTCCGCCGGTGGAATCGACTGGCACGCCTGTGGGAACGAAATTGCGTGGCATTGCCAGGCTCAAGGCCATCGACGTTCGGCAGTCAATCGCGGGATGAAAGACACGCCTACCATCCTTGCGTTCTACAGCTTCAAGGGCGGGGTCGGCCGAAGCATGGCACTCGTGAACTCGGCGTTCGCCCTTGCGGCTAAAGGCCGGCACGTCCTTATCCTGGATATGGACCTGGAGGCGCCAGGCCTTAGCGGATTTCTTCACCGAGACAAGGAGATTCCACGTTACGCTCCGTGCGACATTCTCGACTTGGTGAGCTGGGCCCGGACGGTCTCTCTACCGCTAGTCCCTGCATCATATCGCCCTGCCGCTGAATACATTGTCCCTATCGCGAAGAACGATCCAGATCGGATTGCATCGCTCTTCGGCGAGTTCGGTCGTCTCGACATCATTCCGGCGGACGAGGAGCGAGCGTACTACGACAGACTTTCTGAACTCGCCATCAGGGACTGCGATCAGCAAGCGCTGGTAAAGACGGGAAGTGTGCTAAGAGCGTGGCTTCAAAGCCTCCGGTTTCCGATCGAAGTTCCCGACTACTACGGGCCGGACTATCCGCGATCTGCTTCTTACGACTATGTTCTGATCGACAGCCGCACCGGCATCACGGAGATCGGGGGTCTCTGCATCGGGCCGCTCTCCGACCAGCTCGTCGTCCTCACAGCGATGAATGACCAGAACGTGGCCGGAACTCGTAAGTTCCTTATTGAGGTCGGGGTCTATGAAGAAACCGGCCCTGCGCCGGGATCAAAGCCATGCATGATCGTGGCGAGTCTCGTCCCCGCCGGGGAGATCGAGGGGAAGCGAGAGCGGCTCAAGCAGGTTGAGCAAGGTCTGGGCGACGTTAGTGTTAAACTGTCATACCACCCGCAGTTGGCATTGAAAGAAACGATCTTCACGCGCGGCTACACGGATGAGTACTTAGCCGAGGAATATGAAAAGCTGACACGAGAGGTCCTGCGATCAGCCGGCGATTCGTTCGACGACAATCTTCTTGCGACGGCTTTCAAGCAACCTCGATCGCCCTCCGAGTTCTCCGGTGCGTTAACCAAACTACTCCGGTCCACCTGGAGTCCCGGAGCGGCGCCGTTTCTTGCACATCTTCTCTCGACCACCGACCTCGAGACCCTCACCGGAGACTCGGACTTTGTCCTCTGGGATCGGGTATGCCGGGTGCTTTACGACGGAGACCCGTCGACTCGTATCGCGGTGTTCATAAGCTGGGCGAATGTTTTAACCAAATGGGCGATGAGAACCGCGGACGCTGGGCTCGCCGACCTGCGTTTCGATGCCGCGATGAGCCTTTGCGAACAGATCCTTCAATCGGAGGAAGCATCGCCTGAACAGAAATCCGGCGCACACTTCAACCGCGGATTGAGACACGGTCACAAAGGCGAACCAGAAAAGGCCATTGCCGATTATGACTCCGTGATGCAAATCGCGGCCTCTCCCGCACAGAAGGCTGGAGCGTTGGTCAATCGCGGCGCGGCATTTCGTCAACTCGGAAGGCCCGAGAAAGCGTTCGCGGACTACGCAGCTGTAATCGAGATGCCAGACGCGCCCGCCGACAGGAAGGCCCTGGCGCGGTCCGAACGTGGCACAATGCACCTCCAGATCAGCGAACCGGAAAAAGCGATTGCGGACTACGCCTCCTGCATCCAAGTGCTCGGAACATTGACCGAGCGGCAAACTCGGCTTCTAGTCGTACCATCCTTCGCATTTGGCCAGCAGGGCGGCATAGCCGACGCTAGTCCGTTCCACAATGTTGTCATCCGGACGGCAGACGAGCCTGCGCGGCGCGAGGATTGGCTGATCAAAGCTTTGCTTGGCCGTGCGGCGGCGCTTAAACAGACCGCTCAACCCAAACTGGCGACAGTCGATTTCACGGCAGTGATCGACCTGCCAGGCGCAACGGCCGATCAGAAATGCAAGGCGCACCTCTGTCGCGGCTTCGCATACGGCGAAATGGGCGAGTCGCAACAAGCGATCGCCGACTTTGCGGCGGTTATTCAGGATTTTGACCCGTCGCCCCTGGAGAGAGCCTCCGCTCTGATTGGCCGAGGCCTACAACTCGATCTCCTGAAGCAACCCAAGGAGGCAATCACCGATTACGGCGCCGTGCTTGAGATGTCGAACGCTCCAGCCGACCAGAAATCGTTCGCCGTTGTGTATCGTGGATTATCGTATTGGGAAGCGGGTCAGTTCGAGAAGGCGATCGACGACCTTACCGCCGCCATCCACGCATCTAACATTCCGGTGGACCAGCGCGCGAGGGCTCAGATCTTCCGAGGTCTGGCGCACGAGAAACGCGGCGAATTGCACCGTGCGATGTGCGACTTCACGGATGTCATCGACATGAAGGACGTCCCCGTTGAGGAGCGCGCCGAAGCGCTGATGAATCGCGGCGTCGCGTTCGCCGAGCAACGCGACTTCGGGAGCGCCATCGCGGACTATTCGGCTGTCGTCGGAATGCCTGACGCTCGCGCCGATGCCAGAGCGAGGGCTCTGCTCTTGCGCTGCATCAGCCACAGTCGACAAGCGGAGCACGACTCTGCAATCGCGGACTGTACCGTCGTGATCGAACTGCCGGGGGTTTCGTCCGATGTGCTAGCCAACGCTTGCTTCTACCGTGGCTTGGCACATCGTGATAAGAACGAATCAGCCAAGGCGATCGCCGACATGTCAGCCGTGATTCAAATGCCCGCGGACCTCGCGGAACTGAAAGCCGACGCCCTCTCTATGCGAGGGTCGATCTATGAACAAGTCGGCGAACTTCAGAAGGCAATCGCCGACTTCACGTTGCTGCTCGGGTTGAGTGCTGCTTCCCCTGAGGGAAGAGCTCAAAACCTTGGCCGCCGTGGTTTGATCTACTCCAAACTCGGCCAGCTCGAAAACGCGATAACCGACTTCACAACGGTGATCGAGACCACCGAGATTTCCGGGCAGCCGAAATCGCAGGCACTTTATTTCAGAGGGGCGGCCAGCGCTCAGCTTCAGAGGCTGGACGACGCCATGGCCGACTACACAGCAATTATTGGAATGACGGAGATTCCCGATGAACTTAGGTTCTCAAGCACTTAACCACCGCGGCGCGATTCACACTAGACGGGGGGAGCCGGCCAAGGCGATAGGCGATTACACAACCGTGATCGAGATGCAGGGTACAAACGCGAAGGAGCGCGCCGCGGCCCTGTGCAGCCGGGGCTGGTTGCGTTTCCTCGCCGGTCGCAAGAATGAAGCGATCGAGGACGAGCAACAGGCAATCTCGCTCAATCCAGAGGATTGGACACCTCACGCCAATCTCGCGATTGCGTTGCTAGTTAGCGGCAGGACAAGCGATGCCCTCGCGGCTTACGAGGTCGCTCTAGGACTCTCCGGTGCCGAAGGCGTCGATGAAATGGAGAAGGACATTCGGCTTGCCATTGAGACGTATTGCCCGGTCAGTGGCGCGGATGAAGCGATGACCCGCCTCGAATCACGTCGGAAGCTTCTGCAGCAATGATGTGATGAGGTAATCGGGGTGCATCGTTCAGAATCGAATGCGATTTTCTCCAAAAGGACGGTGGCGAGCGCGCCGTTCGTAAACATGCGCGGCGTAACCTTGCGTTCTGACACTGTTCGGAAGCTCTTCTGCGTCTGTCGACCTCGCGCGCGTCACTCAAGCCGAATGGCTGGCTGTCGGGGATCAGATGACCTGCATTGAGGACGAGGACGCGCATCGACCGAACGGACAACCTCGATGCGGGAATCGCGTCGGGCGTTCTTGCAGAGTTCTTAACCAGATCACTCTCAATTCGGGGGTTGCAATCGCGTTGATCGTTGCATCCGTTGCGACGCGAAAAAAATTCCGGGTTTTCTGGTCGACGAAATGGCCAAATCCGGGAAACCCGTCGCATAATATACTTAGCGCGATCTCGATCGCCGACACTGGAGTCGGCGCGAGGCACCACACATCTCTCTGGGACCGGGAATGACTGCTTCGTTTGCTCGGGCGCGTGCTCGAAGAATTCAGCTCGGCCTGGCCAGGGCCATGTTGTGGGAAATACGGGGCCGGACTGTGCTCCAAAAGGGGGATCGGTGCGCGACGAAATGCCACCGAATTTTGAGCTTTGCCGGCAGTGGGACGGGTTTGGACCGCGGTGAGGGTGAGTTTTCCGCCGTTGGGGCGAGGGATCATGAAGCGGGACTTGTGGGGCTATCCTCTTTGGCTCTCAGTCTTTCCGTACGGCTTCAAAGCGTTCCGGATAGCCATCGGAGGGGGTTCAACACAGCGAGCAATGTGAGACTTTTTTGGGCTAAATCGTCCCATTTCGTCTCATTTTGTCTCATCCACTTCTACTTATTTGAAGCGTGCGAAGGCAGGCCCCAGGGCGTTGCCGTCGGCTGTACTGTTGCGGCCTTACACGCCAGCCCGGGGAAGCATCACCGAGCAGTATTCAATAGCGGACGGCTGCCGGCCACTGGCAGCTTCTGAAAGCGGGCGATTTACACTAATGTACAAATGCTGGAGACCCCTCGTAAACGCGCCACAATGCGCCACAATCCGCCACTTACATGTGGTCGTCAGACAGGGGCGCAGTTGCTCCATAAATCAAATGGAGATAACATGATAGGGTATGATCCCGATGCGGCCTGGCGATCAAAAACACCTCGTGGCGCTAGTCAGGTCGAAACCGCCACCCTGAATCTCTTAGTTTGTTCACTATGTTTTGGACCCCCTCCGAGGTGTCTCGGCGAGCCACCAGGCTTGGCATCGGAAACGGTCGGCGGCGCATCGAAAACCAAGGCGTTGCCGTTGGGCTGGTTGTCAGTTGTCAGTTGTCGGTTGTCAGTTGGCTGCGGCCTACCTGCGCGCGACCCCCGTCCGACGCCTGCGGCGGCAGCTCCCAACAAGAGCGGGAGGGATGCTCATGCCGCGGCGGTACCTCGCTCACAAGGGCGCGAGGAATTCCTGGGATTCGTTCCCTTAATCGTTATGGGACAAGGACGCGCGTCGAATATACAAAACGAACTCGGGGCGATGGAGGGCGTGAAACGCAGGACGGCGGGCGGAGGACGAGGAGACGCATTGGCGATCGGAGGACCGGGCTCGGCCCGCCGGCTGCACTGGTGGTTCTTTGGCAGTTGTGGTAGGTTCCCCGGTCTCTATTCTCTGCGGGTTGATGGAACATCCGCGGTGGTTGGTCGAATCAGTTCGTCGATACGTTTGCCGGTGCGCCCGGGGCCGGTGCATGGAGGGCGATTGCCCATGCCGCGTCGTCAAATGCTCTTCGCTGTCGTGTCGGTCGCCGTGCTGGCTATAAATTACCAAGCGGCTCGAGCCCAGGATCGCGGGCAGGCTCCGGCCAAGCAGGCGAGAGCGGCTCAGGCGGCGCCCGGGCAAGTCCAGCAGGCGCAGGCGTTTCCGCCCGAGGCGATGGATGCATTGCTCGGCCAGTGGGAATTGCAGAGCAGGAAACTCGAGACACTCGAGGTCGATATTTACCGGATCGACCGCGACGCAGAGTGGGGCGATGAGGTCCATTTCACGGGACATGCCGCGTTCAAGAACCCCGATCTGGCGTACGTCGACTACCGTAAGGTCAAGATGTCGGCGCAGGCCGATCCGAAAGTGAAGAACAAGCGCGTGATGGTTGTGCAGAAGGACAAGAACGGGAAGCCTCTCTCGGACCCGTTCGAGACGATTCTGTGCACCGGGAAGGAAGTATGGGACTACCGATCCGACGTGAAGAACCTCGTGATCTGGACGCTCGACAACACCATGCGCAAAAAGGTGCTCGATGAGGGGCCGCTGCCGTTCCTGTTCCGGATGCGTGCCGGAGATGCCAAACAGAGATACCACATGGTGTTGCGAGGTCAGGACGAGAAGTACTCCCTCGTCGTGGTGACCCCGCGACTCAAGGAAGATCAAGACGTCTTCAGCACGGCGTGGGTCAAGCTCGACCGCAAGTTCCTGCTGCCTGCACAGATCACGCTCATTTCGCCCGACCGGGTGAAGCGGCAAGACTTCTGGTTGTCCAAGTTCAGTGCCAACAACAAGGAGGGCATCAGCGAGAAGTACTTCATCGGGGTGAAGATGAGCAAGGTTAGCGGGTGGACAACCGAGATCAATCCCCTGCGCGATGATCCGACGGGCGCTAGCGCCAAGCGTGCTCGCCGGCCGGGGGATCCCAAAGCGGCACAGCGCACCGTTCCCGGTCGGGAGCCGATCGATCGCCAATGAATTTCGCTGGTACTGATCCAGCCCGTGCGCCATGTTTGACCCCTTCCGGCGGCCCGTCTATAATCAGGATCATGAGCGACTTGATGGATTCAGTTCGCGCTCTCTTGTGAACGGCAAACGAGTGTGATTGACTCCTATTAAGGACTTCACGCGAATCAGCCCTGATTGCAACGCTTGTATCGTTGTGCCGGAAAACGAGGCCAAAGAGGCGCGTCCGACTCTCGAAGGGAGTCCGGCTGCCATGTTCCGCCCAGTTCTTGTGCCGCGCCACGTCGCAGTGTGGCTCTGCGTGACCGTGCTTGCGGCGCCGGCTTCACTGGTCGCACGTGCCCAGGAAGCGGCAAGCGCCGACGACGCCCCCGGCCAGTTCTTTCAGATCGTGGAGCCGATCACGAACGATACGCTCACCAGGGTTCGAGCGGCCTCGCGGCAGCTTGTCGATCGGGCCGCGGCGTCGGGCAAGGCGGCGCGACCGGTTCTTGTGTTCGAGTTCCTCCCCGGCGACACGGCGCCTGGGAGCAGCGAGTTCGGGTCGTCATACGACCTGGCGAGCTTGATCTCACGCGACCTGGCCGGCGCGAAGCTCACGGTGGCCTACGTGCCAAAGCCGCTCAAGGGTTTCGTCGTGCTGCCCGCGGTCGCCTGCACCGAGATCGTGATGGGGGCATCGGCCTCGCTGGGCCCGATCACACCCGAGGACCGTGCGTTCGACCCCGCCCACCGGGAACCGATTCGGTTTCTGGCGATTCGCAAGACGCGCGAGCCCGACCTGCTCCTGGGCATGCTCGACCGCGACGCGGACCTCCATGTGGTGCGTACTGCCGATCGCGCCGTGCACTACGTTCTTGCGGAAAACATGCAAGAATTCTTGAAGACCCACAACGTCACCGAAGACAAAGCCGCCTGGGACGCCGGTGCCCGCGGCATCCTGACCGCAGAGCGCGCGCGGGCGGAAGGGTTCTGCAAGCGCACCGCCGAGAGCCCCGCCGAGCTGGCGAACATGTACCAACTGGGGGGGCGGTCGTCGGTCGACGACCCGACACTGGGCCAGAGCGTCCGCCCTGAATGGATCAAGCTCGAAGGACTGCTCGACAGCGTCTCGGTGTCGTTCCTGTCGCGAAAGCTCGAGGACGCCCGGCAGCAGAAAAAGAACCTGTTCATCCTCGAAATCGACAGCCCGGGGGGAACCGAGGCAGCCGGTGACCGGATGGGCGACATCCTCGCCGAGATCAAGGACATGAAGACCGTCGCCTACATCAATGAACGGGCCCTGGGTGTGGCCGCGCTTCTGCCGCTGGCCTGCCGCGACATCGTCCTCAAGAAGGGCGCGACCATGGGCGATATCCGCCAGACCGTGAGCGGGCGGAACGGCATGCTGCACGACCTGAGCGCGACCACCCGCGCCGGGCTGGCCAAGAAGGCCGCTCTGTGGGCCCAGGCCAAAGGGCATCCGCAAGCCGTCGCCGATTGCCATGATCGATCCGGAAGCCGAAATCGTCGAGGCCAGCGACGCCCAGACCGGCGCGAGCCGGTTGATCCTCCGCGCCGAGGCCCTGGCCGCGCGAGATCGATTCCGGATCCTCGAAACCCGTAAAGCCCCCGGATCCGTTCTCACTCTGGGCGCCGATGATGCCGCCTCGTTCGGTCTGGGGCACGTGGTCTCCGGCGGCGACGAGCTCAAGGACCTCTACGCCGTCCCGCGCACCATGCGGGTCGAAGGGGCAGGGTGGGTCGACTGGCTGGTGACGGTGCTCACCAATCCGTACGTGAGCTGGATGCTGCTTTTCATCGGCGCGGTGATGCTCGTGGTCGAGCTGAAATTGCCCGGTATCGGCCTGCCGGCGATCATCTCGGCCGTCGCGTTTCTGCTCTTCTTCGGCAGCCATTACTTGAGCGGAACGGCCGACCAGCTAGAGATCATTCTCTTCCTGATCGGCCTGGTCTGCATCGCACTCGAGATCTTCGTGTTTCCGGGCTTCGGCGTCTTCGGAATGAGCGGAATCCTGCTCATGCTCTGCAGCATCGTCCTGGCCAGCCACACGTTCATCTGGCCCAGAGAAGATTACGAATACCAGGAGTTCGGCCACACGCTCCTGCAATTGACCGGCGTGCTGATCGCCGTCGGGTGCGCTGCGGTCGGGCTGGCACGGTACTTCCCGTCGCTGCCACTGTTCAACCGCCTGATCTTGAAGCCCGAGCCCTGGACAGCGGTCGAAGTCGAAGACACAGAGAGCAGACATTCGGCCGACGGCTTCGATTCCTTCGCTTTCTTGATCGGTGAAACCGGGCGCACGACCACTGCTCTACGACCCACCGGCAAGGCACGCTTCGGCAGCTTGCTCCTGGACGTCACCGCAGGCGACCGCTTCGTCGAGCCCGACACCTTGATTGAAGTCGTCGACGTGCAGGGGCCGCGGGTCGTCGTCAAGAAAATCGGTAGTTGATCACAACTTCAAAGGAAACACCATGACCACCGTGCTCTTCGCGCAACTGCCCACGAACCCGTGGCAAACCTATATCTGGCTGCTGATCATCGCCATTGGCGGCTTCGCCTTGATCGTCAGCATCTTCCTCGCCAAGTATTTCAAGCTGTGGATCCAGGCCAAGATGACCCAGGCCAACGTGACGATCTGGGAGCTGGTCGGCATGTCGTTCCGCAAGGTCAATCCCAACATCATGGTCCGCTCCAAGATCATGGCCTACCAGGCCGGTCTGTCCGAGAAGGACGGGATGACGACCCGGGCACTCGAGGCCCACTACCTGGCCGGAGGCAACGTGCCCAACGTCGTCCGCGCGCTGATCGCCGCCAACCGCGCGGATATCCCGCTCTCCTACAAGCGAGCCGCCGCCATCGACCTGGCCGGCCGCAACGTCCTCGAGGCCGTGCAGACGAGCGTGAACCCCAAGGTCATCCCCTGCCCCGATCCCGCATCCGGCCGCCAGACAATCGACGGCGTTGCCAAGAACGGCATTCAGTTGAAGGTCAAAGCCAAGGTGACCGTGCGGACCAACCTTGACCGCTTAGTCGGCGGCGCCACCGATGAGACGATCATCGCCCGCGTGGGCGAAGGCATCGTGAACGCGATCGGGTCGGCCGAAACGCACCTCCAGGTGCTCGAGCGGCCCGAGTCGATTTCCAAGCGTGTGCTCGAAAAAGGCCTCGACGCCGGAACCGCGTACGAGATCCTCTCGATCGACATCGCCGATATCGACGTCGGCGATAACATCGGCGCCAACCTTCAAGCCCTCCAGGCCGAAGCCGACACCCGCGTCGCCCGCGCCAAGGCCGAGGAGCGGCGTGCTTTCGCCGTGGCGAGAGAACAGGAAATGCAAGCCGCCGTCCAGGAAAACCGCGCCAAGGTCGTCGAAGCCGAAGCCGAAATCCCCATGGCCATTGCCGAGGCCTTCCGGAAGGGACATCTCGGCATCGTCGACTATTACAATCTTCGCAACGTTCAAGCCGACACCGAAATGCGAAACTCGATCGCCGGAACCGGCAACGCACGCCGCGAGAACGCACAGGTACCCGGCTAGAGCGGGCCGAATAGTCGCCTTTCGCTCTGCGAAAGTGCGTCAACTCGCCTGCACCCACGCGAACGATCCCTTCCCGCCCCCCCGAAAGCGACACCATGCTCCAGATCCTGATTTCGCTCGGAATCCTGCTCCTCTGGGCACTGACCTCGCTGCTGAGCCGCGAGACGCAGCCCCTGCCGCCGAGGCCCCCGCGCCCGGCCCATGGGTGGGCTCGCGCCGTCGGCGAGCCGGTTTCCCGAGTCTGATTCCCGCGCCGCGCGATCACTTCCCGGCGCGGCGGCGACCGCTGCGCCGGTCCCGACATCCTCACGTGGATCGCGAAGCTCGTCCCGGCGGGGCGGCCGGGGCCGCTCGACTTCGGGCGCGACCACCGCCAAGACCGCCGAGCCGGAAAGAGGCCGCCGGCTCTCCAGCCAGATCAGCCTGAGCATGTCGCAGGCCGCCAACCGCCCGCTCGAAATCGTCCCCCTCGAGATCCCGCTGTCATCGCTCAGCGCCACGCTCACTCCGCTGGGAACTCGCGCGTCCCTCGAGCCGCGCCCGGTCCGCCCCAAAACCTCGACGTTCGACGCCCAGTCCGCTCGCGCCATTCTCGGTTCCCCGGAAAAGCTCCGTGAGATCGCGATCTTGATAGAGGTCTTGAAGCCCCCCCTCGCGCTGCGCCACTCGCGCCGATCTCGCTGAAGGAACCGCTTGTCGCGATTCTTCCGGCCGCGACATTTCGGAGCGCCGCTCGCGGTTCAAGTGCGAGCCCACCGCCGGCCGATTTGACTGTCGAGAAAAAACCGACTTTCGTTCGACTGCCAATGGTCTGGCCCGCTCGGTGAACTCGGGTGGCATCTCCAGGGAAGGAGTACGCGGCATAGCGCCGCGAGCCTTCACTCACGACAGCCTCTGAACCTCGTCGCTGACGGAGATGCTTGATGAACTCGCATGCCAAAAGGCCCAAACGGGCCCGATCTCGCTTCGCGCTTGCCCTCGGGGTGCTCGGCCTTCTTTTCCCGCATCAAGTCGCCTGCGCAGACGAACCAGCAACAATCGTCTGGCGCGACGATTACGCCGGTGCGATGCACGATGCCCGCGCCGCCAATCGGCTCCTCTGGATCCAGTTCACCGGCCCGTGGTGCCCGAACTGCACCCGGATGGAGAACGACTCGTTTCCCCATCCCGCGATCGTCGAGCACGCGCAGCGATCGTGCGTGCCGCTCAAACTCAGGTCCGATCTCAACGAAGAGCTCGTCGCGGCCTTCAATCTCACTGCGATTCCGGCGACGGTCGTGGTCGCGCCCAACCGCGACATCATCGGCTTTCATCAGGGGTATCTGGGTCCGCAAGAGCTCGACGGACTGCTGCGCGATTGCCATGCGCGGGTTTCATCCAGACCCGAGCCAGCACCGCCGGCCGCCGGCTCGCAGGAACAAGCAGACGCAACGCCCGGTGGCGACAAGAAGGCTGAGCCCGGCGGCGGCGGCACGCTCGCCGCGAGCGGATACTGCGTGGTGAGCCTGGTCGACGAGCGGAAGCTGAAGAAAGGCCACAGCGAGCACGTAATCGAGCACGAAGGCCAGGCCTTTTACTTCGCGACGCCGGCGGCGGGCGAACGATTTCGCCAGAATCGGGATCGCTACGTGCCCTGGAACGGCGGCGCGTGTCCCGTGACGCAGCTCGAGCGCGGAAAGACAACGCCCGGCGATCCGCGCTGGGGCATTCTTTACGCCGGGCGGTTGTTCCTCTGCGCCAGCGAAGAAGATCGACGCCGGTTCTTCGCCAATCCCGGTCCCTTCGCCACGCAAAGCTTGCCTGGCACCGAATCATCGGGCGCGGCTTCTCGCTCCGAGGATGACGCGAACCGATCGAGTCACGAAGCCAGGGTGTCGAATTTTGGAGGATGACCTGGTATCCTCTCATGGGCTCGCACAGGAGGTGCGCTGCCAGTCTCGTGTCCAGTGGCGAAATGTCTCGCGTCATCCGGGCACTTTACTTGAAGCACGTGCGATGTTCCGCTTCGACTCACCGAACCCGTCGATCATCCGGCGCGATCGATCGATTCCTCGCACCGCGACGACCGTTTCAGGGTCTGGCGGGGCGCCTCGGGCTAACATGGCTACCGGTGGGTTGCACCCACCCTACGGATGTCTCAGCGGCGCACGGATTGGGTAGAAAAGCCTACGACCGTCGCGGCCTCAAGAAAATTCACACTTTCGCCAGCACTCACTTGACACGATGCGAGCGACCATTGCATGATGATTGCACACAAGTGCGATGGATCGAAGGAGCCCCATGCGTCCGCTAAGGAATCGAATGGTCGCGCTGTCAATCGGACCAAGATTGTGCGGTTGACCGGGCGAGCATCGCATAGATGCGAGATAAATATCATGCATGGTATGGAGATTGTCAGGGACGCAGTTCAGAGAGGGCGAATCATCGTAAACCTCTGACGGGTCAACGTTCATGATGGTTGATCCGGCCAGATGGCTTTTTTGTGAAGGAGTCCTCAGGCGATCGGCTTGATTTTGATCGAACTGCAAGGCAGACTGCGTAAGTCACACATTTTGCGCAGTTTGGTAGTATTGATCCTCTTCTGCGGACGGAGTTATTCGTTCGCTCGGGTTCGGTCCTCGTGAGATCTCTTGGCCGCGTTGCAGGGCGTTTGAAATCGTAACGGATGCGTATCGTAAGTAGGAATTCCCGTTTTCATTGACGTCGTCGGCTCGACAGGGCAGCTTGGGTCACCGTGTGATCCTTGGCCGCGCTTCTGGTCCCCGCACCGAGGAAGAACGACCTATGTCCGCTCGCAAGCGATCAGTCCGCTCCAATCGACTCCAGAAGCCACGATGCGCTTCGCGCCCGCTTTTGGAGGACCTCGAAAACCGGTTGGTTCTATCATCGGTGACCATGCCGATCAACCAGACCTTCGGGCCGGTGGCGACGACACCCGAAGGCAAGCTGGTGCTCACGCCCCGCCAGGAGGCGGCGCTTCATGATATTCAGATCAGTCCTGGCAGTCTCCCCGGGACAGGCCCCGGCGGCGGGATCGTCCCACTCCAGGCGCCGTCTCCTACAGGCTTGACACCGATCCAGTTGCAGACGGCCTATGGAATCCCTCTCATTCAGTTCCCCGGCGGAATTCAAGGGGATGGTGCGGGGCAAACCATCGCGGTCATCGACTACGGCAACAACACGAGCTTCCAGCCGACCGGTCCCAAGTTCGCCGGAAGTGCACTTCAGGTTTTCGACCAGGAGTTCGGCCTGCCCGATCCACCCTCATTCGGAATGTACAACCAGACCGGGGGAACCACGCTTCCGGCGCCGGTGTCCGGCTGGGGCACGGAAATCGCTCTCGATATCGAATGGGCCCACGCCATCGCTCCGCTCGCTAATCTCGATATTGTCGAAGCTGTGGAGGGTCCTACTGGCCTTGACTTGTTCCAGGCGGCCGAAACCGCGGTCACCAAGCTGGGCGCTTCGGTAGTCTCGATGAGCTTCGGCGCCGAGTACGAACAAGCCGGCTTCGGGTCACTCGAGACGTTCATCGATCAAACCTACTTCCAGGCCGCGCTGGCCGCGAACCCGTATGTCACCTTTCTCGCTTCGACCGGCGACGAAGGCGCTAACCCCACCGTCAAAGGCTCTGGGCCCCTCTATCCTTCACTCTCGCCCGACGTCGTCGCAGTCGGCGGCACAACGCTGACTCTCACCAAGAGCAACCAGTGGCTGAACGAAATCGGCTGGAGCTACGGCAGCGATTCATTCGACACGGATTTGGCCAGCGGCGGCGGCATCAGCACCGTCTACCCCACGCCGGTGTTTCAGCAGGATGATGGCTTCAGTGGCGGCGGAGGATTCCGGACCGTTCCCGACGTTTCCTCTGACGCCGATGTCGACACCGGTGTGTCGGTCTACGATCCCAGCGATTTCGGATCAAGCACGCCCTGGGGTACAGTCGGAGGCACGAGCCTTGCTAGTCCAACCTGGGCGGGTGAAATCGCCATCGCCGATCAGGGTCGCGTGCAAGGCGGGTTAGAGCCGCTTGACGGGCCCAACCAGACCCTGCCCGCGCTCTATTCGCTCCCCGCGAGCGACTTCCACGACGAAACGGTCGGCTATAACTTTTACAACGCAGGCCCCGGCTATGACCTGGTGACCGGCCGCGGCTCGCCGGTCGGCAACAAGCTGATCCCTGACCTTGCCGACTACGGCGCGGCGACTTCGGCGGCTATCGAGTACCAGCCTCCGTCAAGCGTGCAGGCCGGCGGTGTCTTCGGCACGGTTGTCGAGGCTCTGGACGCCAAGGGCAATCTCGCGTTCGGCTTCAGCGGGACGGCGACGATTTCCATGGTCTCCGGCCCTCCGGGCGCGACCTTCGCTCCGGTGAAGGTTCAGATGTCGGGCGGGATGGGCGTGCTTGATGGCTTGACGCTCAATCTTGTCTCGTCAACTCCCTATGTTTTCCAGATCAGCGTCCTTGCGGGCAAGAACCCGTTCGCAAGCCTGACCACCACCCCGGTCACGGTAACCCCGGCGGCTCCGAACGGGACCGGCGTTTATTATCCGCTGCCGGTCGACCAGAGCGTGCGCAACGACTTCGCCGCCGCTGGGTCCAATGCAGATGCCATCAACAATCTGCTTCTGGTCTACAGCGCCAACTACGACGTCAGCGGGGGCCAGATCGTTCTTCAGAACACCTCGCAAATGGCGAACAAGACGATCAACGTCCAGGGAATGGGCGAGGGGCAATCCGTCATCACCGCGGGTGGTGAGAACCGAGATTTCGAGATCCTCGGCATGTTGCCAGGGGGCTTCAGCAATCTGACTGTGTTCTTCCAGAACCTCACGATCAGCGGTGGAATGGCCCGAGACGCGGGCGGACTGCTCTTGCCGACCGGGTCAGGCGTCGGCGGCGGCATCCTGATGGATGGCGGCCTGGTGTCGATGTCCAAGGTTTCGATGGAAAGCAACGAGGCCCAGGGCGCCACCGGGTCAACGGGCTTCCTGGGTGCTTCCGTCACCGGCGGGCCGGGTGGTCCCGGAACCGCGGGCGGGATCGGTCAGGGCGGAGCGATCTATCTGGCCGCGGGAACACTGACGCTCGCCGATGACGTGATCAGCGGCAACAAAGCACAGGGCGGGCTCGGCGGTCTGGGCGGCACCGGCGGCCTCGGGGGAACGGGGACACCCAACGGCTTCTTCTACTTCGGGCGCCAGGAACCCGGCGGCCAGGGTGGCACGGGCGGCGCCGGTGGCTCCGGTCAGGGCGGCGGCCTCTTTGTTGATGGCGGCAAAGTGTCCATCACGAACGGCACGATCACCGGAAATAATGCACAGGGCGGCACCGGTGGTCAGGGCGGGTTCGGCGGCACCGGCGGCACGTTCTTGTTTCCAGGCGGCAAGGGTGGCGTCGGCGGCGCCGGCGGTGTGGGAGCCGGTGGCGGCATTTACCTCTTTGCCGGCAGCGTGACCCTCAATTCCACGAACCTCTCCGCCAACCACGGTCCCGGCGGCGTGGGCGGCGTCGGTGGCACAGGCGGCTTCGGCGGGGTCGAAATCACCTCGGCGGGCAACACGTTCACCGGCAAGGGCGGGGCCGGCGGCGACGGCGGCAAGGGCGGCCCCGGCTCCGGTGGCGGCATGTACATATTGAATGGCGGCGTCACATTCAACAACACTGCCATCAACATGAGTGATTCCGATGGAGGTACCGGGGGCCAGGGAGGCGTCGTCGGCGTCGGCTCCCCCGGCGAAAAATCCGGTGCCGGAGGGCCAGCCGGCTCAGGTGCCGGCGGCGGGCTCTATGATGCCGCGCAGGCGCTCACTCTCTCAGGCGCCATGATCACCAACAACACCGCCGACTCAGGCGGCGGTATCGACGTGAAGGGCGCGCTCACCCTCGTGTCAAGCGTCGTCAGCGGCAACTCGGCAACCAACGGTGGCGGCATCACGATCGCCGGCACGCTGGTGCTTCAGGATACCGACATCACCGGCAACTCCGCGACCGATAGCGGTGGCGGCGTGAACAGCACCGGCAACTTCACCATCACGGGCGGTACCTTTTCCGCTGACACCGCCGGTTTCCTGGGCGGGGCCATCGACTCCACCGGCAAGGGAACGATCGCCGGCACCGAGTTCTCCCAGAACACTGCACAGGCCGGCGGCGCCGTCTACGCGGGGAAGGGCGCCTCGCTTGTCGTGGGCGCCGGGACTTCCTTCGACTCGAATACGGCCCAGGAAGGTGGTGGCATCGAATCGCAGGGAACGCTCGCGGTCACTTCTGCCAATTTCGGCACCAACGTTGCAACCACCGGAACGGGCTTGGGCGGCGCCGTTTACAACAACCAGGGCAAGGGCAGTATCAGCGCCAGCACATTCAGCGGCAACATGGCCATCGACGGTGGGGCGATTGACAGCACCAAGGGGCCGTTCACGGTCACCGACAGCACGCTCACGGGCAACCAGGCAGTCGGGGGCTCCGGTGGCGCAATCGCCGCGGGCGGAACCTTCACGGTGAACGGCGGGAACATCGCCGGAAACTCCGCAAGCGACGGCGGTGGCATCGCTGCCACGGGAACGCTTTCCATCTCCGCTGCGAGCATCTCCGACAACGCCGCGCTGAACCAGGGCGGCGGCGTGTACGTCGTGGGCAAGCTGACGCTCAATGGCGCCAGCGCGCTCACGGGCAACACCGCCCGCTCCGGCGGAGGCATCTGGAATCACGGAGACCTCGAGATCAGCAATGTGACGATCGCGAATAACTCCGCGTCGAAGACCGGAGGCGGCGTCTATAACTCGAGCGGCTCGGTGGCGTTCACGAGCAGCTCGCTCTCCGGAAACAGCGCCGGCACGTCAGGCGGCGGTATTTATGTCAACCAAGGCGCCCTGACCATCATCGGCAGCTCGGTTACCAGTAACACTGCGGGGGGTTCCGGCGGCGGCATTGACAATCTCCTCGGATCGCTCTCGCTCAACACCGTCACCGTCTCCCACAACACAGCGACGGGCACCGGCGGCGGCATTCAGAACGGCGGGGCCATGACGATCACGATCGTCACTCTCGCGAGCAACACCGGCAGCTCCGGCGGCGCCCTCTACAACTCGGCATCCGGGTCGGGCACGGTGACCGACGCAACGCTGGACCTGAACAAGGCCACGACCGGCTCCGGCGGCGCCCTCTACAACGCCGGCGAGCTCAGTTTCACAAACGACACGATCGCCGAGAACAGCGGCTCGTCCGGCGGCGCCATTTATACGCGCGGGCGGCACGCTCACTGCGGTCAACGCCACGATCGCCCAGAACTCCGCCTCCGCAGGAGGCCACGGCGGCGGCCTGGATATCGCCGGCGGTGCCGTCGCGATTTACAACACGATCGTCGCGTCCAATGTCCGGGGAACCTCGACGCCCGACGACATTTATCCCCTCTCGGCCGGCATCGTCTCCTTGAACAGCTCTTACAACTTGATCGGCACGGGTGCAAACGGCGTCCTGACGAACGGGGTCAACGGCAACCTCGTCGGCGTCTCGAATCCGCACCTGAGCGCACTGGCCAACAACGGCGGGCCGCTCGAGACCATCGCCTTGCTGACCGGCAGCCCGGCCATCGACGGCGGCAGCGACAACATCACCGGCGTGAACGTACCCACATACGACGAGCGCGGGGCCGCACGCGGGCCCCTGGGCTTGAACGCCGGGCCCAACGTCGACATCGGCGCCTACGAGGCCAGCTCCTCGTATCTCGTGACGACCACGGTCGACGCCATTGGCTACGGCAGCATCATCTCCGCCGTGGAGTGGGCCAACGTCAGCTTCAACGACAATCCGGAGAATCTCGCGAAACCCGCACCGAACACCGTGGCGTTCGACAGCGCGAACGTGTTCTCATCCCCGCGAACCATCACACTCGTGGGCGGGCCACTCGTCTTCACGGGCACGACGACCCCCGAGGCAATCAACGGCACGGGCATCGCAAACTTGACCATTTCGGGCGGTGGTGCGACCCAGATCGTCAAGGTGAGCGCCGGATCAAACGTCACGCTCAGCGGAATGACGCTCTCGGGCGGCAGTTCAGCCTCGGGCGGTGCCGTCGACAACTTCGGCACGCTCGACGTCAGCGGCGTCGCTCTTACCGGGAGCATCGCGACCGGCACCGGCGGCGGCATCCAGAACGAAGCGCCGGGCACCTTGACGGTCAACAACTCCACGTTCTCGGGCGACTCGGCCCCGCAGGGCGGCGCCATCTACAATAGCGGCACGGCAACGATCGCCGGCTCAAACCTGACGACAAATTCGAGCACCACGGGAGGTGCCGTCGAGAATGTCGGCACGCTGACCGTGCAGGGAAGTGCGATTACGAACAATTCGTCGACCGGTTCCGCGGGAGCGATCGGCAATACCGCGGCAGGTATCCTCACCATCCTCGGATCGACCTTCTCGGGCAACTCAGCCACCGGCACTTCCGCAACCGGCGGTGCCGTCTCCTCCTCGGGCGTGCTCTCCATCTCGGACAGCACGTTCACGGGCAACTCCGCCGCCAAATCCGGCGGCGCGGTCTATTACAGCTTTGCGGCCGTGCCGCTGGACATCGTGGACAGCACCTTCAGCACGAATACGGCGACCACCGGCGGTGCCCTGTACACGGCGACCAATACGTCGCTCGACGGTGCCACCTTCACCGGGAACTCGGCCGGTAATGGCGGCGCCGTGCTCGTTGCAGGCGGACTGACGGCATCGAACGCGACGTTTGCATCCAACACGGCGAGTTTCGGCGGTGCGGTCTACACCCAGGGCTCGCTCACCTTCGTGAATGCCACGATCGCCTACAATCAAGCTTCGCTGGCCGGCGGCGGGTTCGATGTCGCCGGCGGCACGGCCACACTCTATAACACGCTGGTCGCGGGCAACACGGCGGGCTCTGCCGCGCTCAAGACGCCCAATGACATCACGGGCACACTGGCCTCGGCCAGCTCGAACAACCTCGTGACCAGCGCGGCTTTCTCCGGCGGCTTGAGCGGCTCCGCCGGCAACTTGATCGGCGTCGCACCAGGCATCGCCGCGGGACTTGCAAACAACGGCGGCCCCACCCAGACCATCGCCCTCCTGGCGGGTAGCCCGGCGATCGACGCAGCAGCGAACTCGATCTCCGGCGTGACAGTGCCCACCATCGACCAGCGCGGCGCGGTACGCGGACCCGCAGGCTTGAACGCGGGGCCCCGCGCCGATATCGGTGCCTACGAGGCCAGCTCGTCCTACATCGTTTCGTCGACCGACGACACCCTCAACGCGGGCACGCTCAGGACGGGCATCGGCTGGGCCAATGTCAGCACGAACGTGAACCCCGAAAATCACTTCAGTCCCGCACCGAATACGGTGGATTTCAGCGCAACCGGAACGATCGACTTGACCGGCGGCACGCTCACACTGGCGAATAACGGCGGCACCAGTGTGGCGAAGTCGATCCTGGGCCCTGGCCCCGGCATGCTCACGATCAGCGGCGGCAATGCAAGCGGCGTGTTCTCGGTCGCGGCCGGGGTAACGGCCTCGATCAGCGGGCTCACGGTCACCGGCGGCCTCGCCGCGAACAACGGCGGTGCCATCGACAATTCGGGGGTGCTCAACCTTTCGAATCTTTCGGTCACGGGCAATACCGCGGCGTTCGGCGGCGGCGTCGCCAACGAGCTTACGGGCACGCTCACGGTCGCGAATTCGAGCTTCTCACAGAACGCGGCCAAGACCTTCGGCGGCGCGATTCTGAACAGCCACACGCTCGTGCTCTCGGGCGATACGTTCACGACCAATATCGCCTCAAACGGCGCGGCAATCGCCAACCTGCCTGGATCGAGTCTCTCGATCACCGAAAGCACGCTCACCTCGAATGCGGCCCTTGCCTACGGTGGCGGCATCTACAACCAGGGTACCGCCTCGATCACGAACTCGTCGCTCGTCTCCAACACCGGCACCACCGGCGGTGCCATCGCCCAGCTTTCGAGCAGCCCGGTCACGCTCACCAACACCACCATCGCCTTCAACTCGGCCAACCTTGGAGCCGGTATCTCAAGTTCAGGCCCGATCACGCTGGTCAACGTCACCGTCGCCTACAACTCCCTCTCCACTCTGGCCGGCAGCGGTGCCGGGCTGTACCTCTCGACCGGCGGTCAAGCCGGCCTGTACAACACGATCGTGGCCCAGAATACGATGGGTGCCGGCGCGCCGAACCACGCAAGCGACATAACGGTTGTGGGCGGCGGCAGCCTGGTTCCCAACAGTCAGTACAACCTGATCGGCACCGGAGGCTCCGGCGGGCTCAGCTCCGGCGGGATCACCAGCAATCTGGTCGGCGTCGCCGACCCCGGACTGGCAACTGCGCTACAGCCCAGCGGCGGCATCACCGAGTCGCTCGCACTGTTGCCGGGCAGCCCCGCCATCGACGCAGGCGCCTCGACGATCGTTGGCGTGAGCGTCCCGATCGTCGATCAGCGCGGCGCATTGCGCGGGCCGCGGGGGCTGAACGCCGGACCGGCCGCAGATATCGGGGCCTACGAAGCAAGCTCGTCATACCTGGTCTCGACGACGGCCGACACGCTCGACGTCGGTACGATCGCGACCGCGGTTGGCTGGGCGAACGTGAACACGAACGTCAATCCCGCCAACCTCGCAAACCCGGCTGCCAACACCATCGTCTTCGACCAGACGGGCCTCTTCGCCACACCGCAAACGATCACACTCACGGGCGGCCCGCTCGCGTTCACCGACACGACCGTCCCCGCGGCAATCGTCGGCCCGGACACGGGCTCGCTCACCTTGAGCGGCGGCAACGGCTCCGGCGTGTTGACGATTGCCCCCGGCGTCACCGCCTCGATCACCGGCGTAACGATCACCGGAGGAACAGCCACGAGCGGCGGTGCGATCAATAACTTCGGCACGCTGTCCATCAGCAACGACACGCTCACCGGCAACACCGCCGCAACAGGCGGAGCGATCGCCAACGAATCAGGCGGCACGCTTTCGGTCCTCGACAGCACGCTGTCGTCCAACACCGCCACGACGACCGGCGGCGCGATCGCCAACGACGGCACGGCCACGCTCACCAATACCACCATCGCCCAGAACAGCGCACCCTCAGGCGGCGGCGTGACGAACGACGGTACGCTGACGCTCATCAATGACACCATCGCCTACAACACCGCGACCGCTTCCGGCGGTGGTCTCGACGCGAACTCGGGCACGGCGACGCTGTTCAACTCGATCCTGGCGCTGAACACCGTCGGAGGCTCGACCCCGAGTGACATCGAAAACGCCGTTTCCACGAACAGCGCATACAACGTGATCGACGACAGCGCCTCGGACGGCGGCTTGACGAACGGCGCAAACGGCAACCAGATCGGCTCTCCCGCCCTGCTGGCCTCGGGCCTCTCCGACAACGGTGGGCCGACGCTCACGATCTCGCTCCTGACGGGCAGCCCCGCCATAAGCGGCGGCGCCGCCACGATTGCCGGTTACAACGTTCCCACGACCGACCAGCGCAGGGCGCTGCGCAACCCCGACCACATCAATAACGGTGCCACGATCGACGCAGGCGCCTTCGAGATCAGCTCATCTTACCTGGTGAGCAACACCGGCGACTCTCTCCTGGCCGGAACGCTTCGATCGGCCGTCTCGTGGGCTGATAGCAACCCGGTGAGCGCGTCGGGCGCCAACACCATTCTCTTTGATCCCACGGTTTTCAACACGCCCCAGACGATCAACATCGCCGACGAGCTGGGCTCTCTCAGTTTCACCAATACCAATGCCCCCGTGAACCTCGTCGGCCCCGGCGCCGCGCTCGTGACGATCGAGGGAGATGGCGGCGTCGGACTCTTCTCGGTGCAGCCCGGCGTGACGGCCTCGTTCAGCGGATTGACGATCTCCGGCGGCGGCGGCCAGAACGGTGGCGGTATCCTCAATCAGGGCACACTGAGCGTCGCCAACACGGCGTTCACGAACGACACCGTCCTCTACTACGGCGGCGGCATCTACAATCAGGGCGGCAAGCTGAGCGTGTCGAACACGACGTTCTCCGGAAATACCGCAACGTACGGGCTGGGCGGCGCGATCGACAATTCCGGCAGCCTGACGGTGAATTACAGCACGTTCACCGGCGGCAAGGCATTCGAGGGCGGCGCGATCGACAACAAGGACGCCGGCACTCTCACTGTCAACGACAGTACCTTCGATAGCAACGACGCGATCCAGGGCGGCAGCCTTTACAACGATTCAAACGCCACGATCAGCGGCAGTACGTTCTCGAACTCGACTGCCTTCCAGGGCGGGGCGATTGCCAACGATCTCGTTTCAACTCTCGTCCTGCTCAACAGCACCATCGCCAACAACTTCGCCGGTCAAAACGGTGGCGGAATCAATCAGGTCGGCAGCTTGACCGCATACAGCTCGACGATTGCCTACAACGCTGTTGCACCTGGCGGCGCCGGCGGCGGCATCGACGCATCGGCTGGCACGACCCTGCTCTACAACACGATCGTCGCCGACAACACCACCGGTACCGGTGCAACCGCCACCACGAGCGACATTTCCGGTCTCGTCAGTCCGCTCAGCTCCAATAACCTGATCGGCGGCAAGTCGTCCGGACTCACCAATGGCGTCTCTGGAAACCTGGTCGGCGTGACCAAGCCGTTGCTCGGCACACTCGCCGACAATGGCGGCCCGACCGAGACCGTCGCGCTCCTGGCAGGCAGCCCGGCGATCGATGCGGGGGCTGCGAGCTTTGCGATTCCCTCCGGCACGATCACCGCACCGGCGACAGACCAGCGCGGCGCATTGCGGGGACCTGGCGGCTTGAACGCGGGAACGGCGATCGACATCGGTGCTTATGAAGCGAGCTCGTCCTACGAGGTTTACTCCTCCGCCGATGACTCGAGCATCGGCACGCTCCGCGCCGCGGTCGAGTGGGCCGATGCGAACTCCAACGCGAACCCCGGCAACATCAAGACGCCTGCAGCCAACACCATTGTCCTGGCGACGACGCAGCCGATCTCCCTGACGAACGGCGCGCTGCGTGCTGCAGAACTCCGTGACGCCAATTGCGATCCTGGGTCCCGGGGCGAATCAGGTCTCCATCTCGGCGAACAACGCCTCGCAAGTGTTCCAGATCGCATCCGGCACCACCGCCACGATCTCGGGCGTCGCGCTCACCGGAGGCGCCGCCGAGAGTATTCTGCTCGGGCAACCCGGCTCCGGCGGCGCCATCGACAACTTCGGCAAATTGACGCTCTCGGGCGTCGCGGTCACCGGCAGTGGGGCTCTGGACGGGGGCGGACTCTCGAACGAAATCGGCGCCACCGCGATGGTCACCGATTCCACCCTCTCCGGCAACTCGGGCACGACCGGCGGTGCCATCTACAACGGCGGAACACTCACTCTCTCCGACAGCACCATCGCCGGCAACGTGGCTTCGCTCTCCGGCGGCGGAATCGCGAATTTCGGCACATTGACGGTGATCAGCTCAACCATCGCCCTCAACTCCGTCTCCTCCACTGGTACCGGCGGCGGAATTGAAACCTCCGGCGGCACCACGGGCCTCTATGACACGATCGTCGCCCAGAACACGGCGCAGGGCCAGAGCGCAGCGGTGCCATCTACAACAATATCGACGGGACCGTCGCCCCGGCGAGCTCGTTCAACGTGATCGGCAGCGCCGGCTCCGGCGGACTCACGAACACCAACTCGAACCTCATCATCAGCGACATCAATGCCGGCCTGGGAACCCTGGCCAACAACGGCGGCCCAACCCAGACGATTGCATTATCGTCGACCAGCCCGGCCATGGGCGCAGGGAGCACGACGATCACCGGTGTGTCGGTTCCCACCACCGACCAGCGAGGAGGCACCCGACCGACCACGTCGATCGACATCGGCGCCTATCAAGGCGGAGTCTCAATTCCCGCGATCAGCTTCAAGCCGTACGCCACGTATGGAACCCCGCTCACGGCCTCGGCCAAAGTGGCGACCAAGACCACCGTCACGACACCGGTCGTCGTGACCACCACCGTGGCGACTCCGGTGACGGTAACGCCGCCTGTGGTCAAGGCCGCAACCAAGGCCAAGACGAAGGTGAAACTGAAAGTGGTGACGAAGAAGACACATCCCGGCGGTGGGTCGAGCACCAAGTTCCACAAGACAACCACGACCAAGACCGTGAAGCACCTGGCGGTCGCGAAGGCCCATCCCGCCGCGCACGCCAAAAAGAAATGAATGACCGCACGCGGGCTCGTGTCGGGCCCGCGCCTCAGATGCCGACTATGTCCTGAACCGTCTTTCGCATTGCCGGCCGCGGTGGTGTGTCGCGTTCTTGTGCCCGGGCCGGGCCGCTCGGCGGCTTGGCGAGTTTTCGTGGAAAACTTCGCTTGATGTCTTTGCGAAGAAGCTCTATCCTGTGCCACGCCTGATTCCGGCATAGAACGGCAATGGACTGCAACCCCTCTTAAGGCATCAGGGCGAATGGATTTGCCCCCTTTGATTCCGGAACCATTCGAATTGGTCCCACTGCGAGCTCTTCGCGCACGCAGGCGCACGCTCTCGCATTTGGGGACGTTGGGATTCGACCGACGCTCTGGAACCGACTTGCAACGCGGCGAGCCGGCGGTCCGCGCCTCGACTCTTGCGACCGGCCGCGCCGCGGGGCTGTCGCCTTGCGCCTTACGGTGTCACGAGCCAAAGGAGAACCGCCTGATGACTGTTCGATGGAAACCCCTGTTCGTTCTGTCCGGGCTTTTCGTGGCCGTGGCGCTCGTCGGCGTGGTCGCCATCACCGTGACACTCGTTCCGCAATCTTCTCAAGGGATGCTGAAACGAGCGCAGGCGGCACGCGTTGCGAATCGCTTCCCGGATGCCGAGATCTACTACAAGAAAGCTCTTCAGCTCGAAGCCAAGAACCCCGCGATCCATCGGGAGCTGGCAGCGATGTATCGCGAGTGGTCACGGTGCGCTCCGGAGGCGAAGAAAGCGTCTCTTCGAGCCGAACGCCTGGACCATCTCGTGAGCGCGGTCAGAATCGACAAGACCGACAGGCACACGCGGCATGAGCTGCTCGATGACGCGCTGAACGAGGACCTTGTGCCGGAATCGCTGTACTGGGCCAAGGAGGTTCAGAAGCTCGAGCCTGACGACCCTGACGCGCACTTCGTCCTGGCCGTCGAGGCGCTTGAGGGCCGAACTCCGGACGTCCCCGAGGCCCGCCGCCATCTCAAGGTTCTCGAAGCCCGGAAAGCAAGCCTGGTGCGCCGATTGTGGATTCGTGCGAAGCTTGCCGACGCAACCGGCGACGCGCCGGCCCGCGACGCCGCCTGCGCACAAGCGGCTGCCTTGTCCTTCGCGGCCGACACCGCGGCGATCGAGTGCATTACCTGGCTGCGCTTGATCACTTTGCAGATCCGCACCGAATCGGAGCCCGCCAAGCTCGGCGGACAGGTCGAGGCGATGCTGGCTCAGGTCAAGCAGTTGACTCTTTCCCACGGGCTGGCTCCGGCCCGGGTTGCACGGCTGCGCACTTTTCTGGAGCTCTCTCAGCGCAGTTTGATCGAGGGCGCGTCCAGGGTCTCGGCCGCCGCGACACCGCTGTATGACCGCCAGGTGGACGCCATCGAGCTCGAGCTCGAAGCCATCTTCAAGCTCGCCCTCTCGGGAGAGAAGGAACCCGACCTGCAAACGTTCCTCAGCTACGCCGACCACCTGATGTTTCGCCGAAGCCGCGATCGATGTCTGGAAGTTGTGGATCGCGCCCTCGCGTCGCCGCAGGCATCACGCCAGAACTCGACCCGCCTGGTGATGAATCTGCACACGATCGCCGCCGAAGCCGCGATCTCAGCAGAGGCGGACGAGCAGCGTTTCGACAAGGCTGCGCCGCACGTCAAGGCACTGCTCGAGTGCCCGGACCCGATCTACCAGGGCCGGGGGCACTTTCTTGCCGGGTCGATCGAGCTGGACCAGTCCGGTGCGGGACGCGCAAATCCGGGTGCAAAGCCGGCGCCCGGCACGGGACAGAAATCCCAGACCGCCCTGCGCAGGAGCGCACTCAACCATTTGAAGATTGCGGCCGCGCAGTTGCCGGAAATCGGGGTGGTGCAGGCGCGGTACGGAGTGGCCCTGGTGCTCGCCGGGGAGCAGAACCTCGGCCGCCAGTTTCTGCAGAACGCCCTCCGACTCGGCAACCTCGATGCGCAGCTCGAGCTCTGGGCGGCCTGGACGGTTCTCCAGGCCGGTTATCCCGAAGAGGCCGAGCCGATCGTCAGCTCGCTTGCCCAGAAGCTGAAAAGCGGTGCGGTGCCGCGCGAGCTGAGCGCCGCGATTCATCTCTTGAGTGGCGAGGTACTCCAGAGCCGCCGCACCCCGGAGAACCTCCGCAAGGCCGCGTCTGAATTCGAGAAATCGCTCGCTGCCGGCCCGGAATCGAGCGCCACCGTTCTGGTCCGTCTTGCTCAGATCGACGTACAGCTCGGCGAGTCTGAACGGGCCATCGGCCGCATCGACGCCATGGCACGCCAGGGTAATGGAAGCCCCAGCGCCGAGCAGCTCGCGGTCATGACCCTCGAGGAACAAGGCAAGAAGCCCGAAGCCCGCACACGCCTGAAAGCCGCTCGCGCCACGTACCCGAAGAGCGCTGAGCTTGCCGGCCTCGAAGCCGCACTTGCGGCCAGGGACGGCAATGCCTCCCTGGCGGACCGCATTCTCGCCGAATTTCTCAAGGATTCGCCCGATCAACCGGCGCTTGTCATGATGCGGGCGCAGCTCCAGGCTGATACGCTCAAGAATGACCAGGAGGCCCGCACTCTGCTCTCGAGCATCGCCGATCGCACCGAGAGCTCGGCACCGCTCGTCCAGTGGGCCGGACTTGAGCTCGAGCGCAGCCGTCTGGACGCGGCGGCGGCCGTCATCGCCAAGATCCGTGCCCGCTGGCCCGAAGCCGCGACCAGCGACGTCCTCTCGGCCCAGCTCGAGCTGAAGCGCGGGCACGCCGCGCTGGCCATCGAGCATTTCGATGCCGCGCTCAAGAAAGACCCCAACAACAAGATCGTTCAGTACTGGAAAGCTCAGCTCGACGGCCAGACCGGGTCCGTGGCCGAAGCGGAGAAAACGCTGGAAGCCATCGTCCGCGACAAACCGGTCAAAGAGCTCGATCCGGGCACCTCCCTCCTGGCCGCCGCCCAGTCGGCTCTGGCAAATCTCGCGCTTCGCACCGGGGACTTCGACGACGCCATCCGCCGGTTCGAGGAGCTCAAGCGCGGCGACCAGAAGGGCACGCTCACGCGGAACGACCGCTGGCAATTGATAAACGCTTATGTCGCGAGCGGCCAATGGCCCCTCGCCAAACGAGAAATTGCTGCCATCCTGAACGACACCAAGAACGCGCCCAGCGACGACGAGCGAGTGCGCGGCGCCAACCTTTATCGCCAGCAAGGCGAGGATGCGCCCGCTCTCTCTCAACTTGATTACGTCCTGGAAGTGAATCCCACTCACACCTGGGCCGTGGTGACCCGCTCCTATATCCTGCTCAAGGCAAAGCAGCCCGATAAGGCCGCAACGATCCTCCGAAAGGCGCTTTCCCTTATCGCTGCGAAGGACAGGCCGGCTCCCGTTCTCTATCTGATGCTGGCAGCCGCCGAGAATGAGCAGCCGCCGCCGGCCACCGGGCTCAAGCGAGCGCTTGGCGTCATCGACGAGGGGCTCGCTCGATTGCCCGACGCCATCGAGCTTGTGCAGTCCAAGCACGTCGCGCTTCGCGCTCTGGGACAGCCCGACGCGGCCATCGAATTCGTTCAGGCCAAGGCCAAGGAATTCCCCAAGGGGCCCTACCGGGCCGAGCTCGTGAACATCTATCGCGATCTGAGGCGTTACGACAAGGCGGCGGCTATGCTGTCCGAGTTGAACAAGGAGTCACCGGACGACATCAACCTGGCGGCCTCGCTGATCCAGACGATTTCGCTCCAGGCCGCCGATGCCGGCGCGCGGCGTGAAACAGACCGGGAGCGGTCGCTCAACGATAAAGCAACGGCGATGCTCAAGGACTATCGCGCCCGCTTCCCGAAGAGCCTCGTCCTGGTGCAAATCGAATGCGACATGGTCGCTCGCCACGGCGATTTCAACCGCGCGATCGAGCTGACGCGCGAGATGGACAAGACCTCCAAGACGTCGCCGGCCGGCTCATTGCTGCGAGCACGCCTGTACGCCATGCTCGGGCGCACGCGCGACATGGCGCAGGCCTATACCGAGTCGCTCGAGCGGAATTCTCGCCAGCTCGACGTGCGAGTTCTGCTCGGGCAGGCGAAGCTCCGCCTGGGTGAACCCGATGAAGCACTCAAGCAGGCCACGCTGGTGCTCGACGTCGACAAGAAGCGACTCGATGCGTTGCTGCTTCAAGCGAAGGCACTCGCCGAGTCGGGCACGACCGACGCCGATCGCGCCAGGCTGCAGCAAGCCGCGATCGCTCAGCTTAAAACCGTGGTGGCCGCCAATCCGGAATTCGCCGACGCATACCACACGCTCGCCGAGATTCATCTCAAGCGCAAGGACAAAACGGCCGCAGCTTCGGTGCTCAAGGACGTTTTGAAGGTCAGCCCGAAGGACGCCCCGGCAGCCTCGCTCTTGATCGAGATCCTCGCAGGAAGCGCCAAGAAGGGTGCCGAGGCCAGCCACAGCGAGATCGCCGAGGCAATGCGTGTCGCAGCCGAGCTGACAAAAGACGACTCCTCAGGAAGCATGAGCCTGGCAGTCGCGGTTGGTCTACACAAAGCCCAGCAGCTTCAGGCGGCGCTGCCGTTTGCCGAAACGGCTGCAACCAAGCTCAACACGGTGCCCGCTCACATCAACATGGGCGACTTGCTGCTCTCGATTGCGGAGAGCCAGCCCGAAACGCCTGAGGCCAAGGCCGCATTCACCAAGGCCGTCGAGCAATACGACCTGGTGCTCAAGGCGCAACCGAATTCGATCGAGGCAGTGAATAACAAGGCGTGGATTCTGCACTCGTATTTGGGCAGGTCGCGGGAAGCGCTCGAGATCGTGGTGGCGCTGCAAAAGCGCGTGAACTCCGGGGCGTTGCCCTGTGAGTTCTACGACACCCTCGGAGCGATCCAGGAGTCGATCGGGCAGAAGACGAATGCCGAGCAATCGTATCTGGATGGACTCAGGAAGTCACCCGAGCACCCGATGCTCAATTTCCACTTCGGCAAGATGATTGCAAACGACCGTGCGCGTGCTCAAAAGGCGGTGCCGCACTTGAAGAAGGCCGCCGAGAAAGGCGAGCGCACGAACCCGCAGATGGCCCAGGAGGCAATCAAGTTGGTGCAGCGCCTCGAGGGCAACACGCGGCGCTGAGCGACGATTGGTGGTTAGCGAGGTGGAACTCGATCGCATTCGATCAGGACCAAACACGGTCGGCTTCACGCTGGATATTCTGAAGCATGATCAGAATGCGGGAGAGTCCCATCCAAACGAGAAACACCACGACTCCCGCGACCGCCGCCCATGTCATCCGCCGGGCTCGACTGAGGTCGTGAATGACCGCCGGCTGCAAGGTCATTGTGAAGGATGGCACCGGCTTGATCTCCGAACGAGCCTGCGCGAGTCGCCCTCTGATGGAATCGACCAAAGCAAGCAGCTTGACCTTGCCCTCATCGCTGGGCGAACGGTCGACTGCGGCGAGAGCTCCCAGCTCCTTGCGTGCCTCGCACGCCTCCTCCGCGAGGGACACGTCCTCGCGAAAATCTCGGCGCATTGCGTCTCTGATCCCAGCGAGTTCTTTGAGCGGCCACTGAGCAACAAACTTGAGAAAAAGTTCCCTCTGAAGCGAATCGAGTTGATCGAATCGAGCTTTGATCTTGGCCCTCGTCGCAAGGTCAGGCGTCATCTGAAAGAACCATTGGTACTCTCTCAATTGATTCGCGTCCATCTTCCCGAAATAAGCTTCCGTTTGATGCTCGCTCTCCTCCAGTGCATTGAGCGTCAGCTCGAACCACGCCAGAATTCGGTTTCGGCCGAGGGCTTTCAAATCGACGTAGTCGCCGAATTCCTTGTCGAGCTCATCCAGCAAGGCGATGCGCCGGCGAGCCTGCCCGTTGATCTGCTGCTCCAAAAAACCGATGCGCGTATCCAGCATTTGCTTGTAAGCCGATGCCGCAGAGCCGGCCAGATCGACCGCCTTGACGGGATCGCGGTCGCGGGCCCAAACGTGGAGCGAAAACTCCGCCGGGTGAGGTTCGATACGGAACGTTCCGGGGCGATGCGTCGCGCTTTGGGTTCGCGTTACCAGATCTTCCAGGTCGGCCGGGTGGCTACGATCCACGAGCACGACCGTGGTCGCCTCGAAATTAGGCTCCATCGCGCCGTAAAGAAAAGCCATCGCGAAGGCAGATATCGCAATGCCCATCAACAGCAGACCCAAACGGCCGAGGCGTCTAAGACGGTCCCGGCCCGGAACGGCAGGGGCGGAAATCGACTTCGTGGAATCGGATCCGGACACGGATTTCCCCCTTAGTCACGACCGAACCGAACGCAGTTCACTCGGGCAGCTTCAATTGGCGGAGGGCATATTCCTGATCGTCGTCGCGACCGGCATCCCTTGATCGTCTGGAGCACGATCGGCCTGGTCACGAGCGCCTGCGTGTGTTGTCCTGATCGATCCCGTTCAAGGGCGCCGTGGAACAGCGGCCGAAATCCTCTTCTGAGAACGGCGCCTCTTCCGGGTTCTCGCGTAGGTCCCGCTTCCACTGGCGGCGGCGGCGCTGGCTCCCCTCGCGCTTCACTTCCCGCTTCAATTGCCGCAGCTCACGTTTGGTCGGTTCCATGATCTTCTGCTCCTGACCGTTTTTCCCGCCTCTCAAGATGACGATCAAGCCACGCAATGAGATCCCGCGCATAACGGTCGGGATCCGGGTCGAACTCCAGCGTATGATGGCCCTCGGGATAGTCAATCACCCTTGTGTCGCTCGCCGCCAGCCGTTTGAAAAACGCGAGCGTACGCTCATTATCAATAATCCGATCGCGCCCCGCCTGCATCAAGAGCGCAGACTGCTTGATCCGCGACGGGGTTCGCGCGACCAGCCGGTCGATCAACACACTCGCAGCCAGCAAGCCGGCCGTCGCCTCGTGCAAAGACAGCGGGTCGGCCGCGATGAATGCTTGGCCCTCGGGGCTATCCGTGAACAGCGCCGGGTCCGACAACGGGATCGGGAACGTTTTCTTTCGATTCGTCATCAAAGCCCAGGCAATCTTCAGCCGCTCCCCGGCCGTCACACCAACTCGTGGATGCAAGCCCGGGCAGATCAGTGCGAGGGCATCGACCAGCGCGGGATGCCAGGCCGCCAGAATCACCGCGAGCTTTCCGCCCCAACTGATCCCGGCCACGGCGACAGGAGTTCCCGGCTGCTCGCTGCGCACCTGTTGAATCCACTCCATCAAGTCACGAATCAGCCGGCGAGCCGACGGCGTGTGACCCCGATCACGTGAATTGGCGCCGGAGCCTCGCCGGTCCGGGAACGACACGACGTACCCCGCCGACGAAAGCGTCCGCCCCAGCCGGTGATACCACCCACCGTGACTCTGCACCCCATGCAGAACCACCACGTGCCCGCGCGGCGGGATCTCCGCAGGCCAAAGTGCGACGTGCAGCGGATAGCCGTCGGACGCCACGAACGAACGAATTTCGGGACCTCGTTCACTCATAGCAAATCTCTCGGCTCTCAACCGTCATCGACTCCAGCGCGGACGGATCGACTAGAACGCCGAGTCCGGGCCCGACAATCGCCCGCGCCCGCCCGCCATATCCAAAAGTCACATCTCGCGTGGTCACATTCGACCTCAGGATATGCCGATCGTACGAGCCTTCGACATAGCGCAGGCCAGAAACTCGCGAGGCAACATGCCGCCCCGCCGCCGAGAGCAACGACGTCTCGCCCGGGTGACAACCAAGCTGAACGCCCAATCCCTTGCTCTGCGCCAGCGCGATGATCCGCAGCGAAGGCAGAATCCCGCCGCACTTCGAGAGCCGAACGTTGAAGAGGTCGGCAGTCCGGCGCTCGACGGCCGCCACCGCGTCGGGATACCCGCAGAGCGACTCATCCAGCATCACCGGGATGCCCAACCGGGGCCGAAGCTCTGCCAGCGACTCGACCTCGGAATGTGGCACGGGCTGCTCGAGGGCAGTCGGGCCAAATCGCACGAGCGCCGCCACGCGGTCGAGCAGCTCTGCCGCCGGCCAGGCTTCATTCGCGTCGAGCCGGATATCCATGCGCCGGCCGAGAATCTGCCTGAGCCGAGCCAGTCGCGCCGGGTCATCCTGGCCCTTCGTCCCGACTTTGATTTTCACTTGCCGGAATCCATAAATCCAAATCTTCCAGGCAGAGATCCGCTCGGCGCGCTTGGATTCGGCCGTGATCGCTCCGCTGTAACGAACGCCGCGGGGCTTGCCGAACCGCGCCAATCCAGTTGCTCGCGACAGCTCGACGGCCCGGCCCAGTGACTCGCCGAACCGCCGGCCGTAAGCGTCGAGAATGGCCAACTCGAGAGCACACCGCGCCGCGTTGCCCGCCATTCCGCGCGGGTCTGACTCGATGCGCGGCAGGGTGAGCACCTCCAATCGCTCGACGACTTCCGCAAAGCTAGCGGGTTGGCCCATGCTGCGCGCCCAGTCGCCGGCCGCGAGGTCCCTAAACGTCGACTCGACGGTCTCACCCGTGACATACGGTCGCGGAACCCCTTCGCCAAATCCAGTGGTGCCGTCGGAAAGCGTCGCCCGCACGACCAGATTTTCGCTCTCGGTTCGGGCAAAGGAAGCATGCCGCACAGCGCGTTTTAGCGGTACAGCAACCTTGTAGAGCGTCAGTTTGGAGATGCTCATTCGCAAAGGGAGAATTCCAGGTCCTTTGGCTTCGAGCCAGGATAATCGGCCAGCCCGGTCGAAACCAGCACTCCTTTTCGGGCGGGCCGCCCGTTTCGCGAATCGTCGCTCTCCCACAGCGATCGACAAGCTGACGCGCGACGATCCAGCAATCAACGCTCCAATTCTGACATCACAACGCAGGGAGCCAACTCCTGTAGTGCAAAACGTGATCGCCCACCCCCACGGAGAGTGGAACCACGACTTCGCCAACCTCAAAACCACCGTTTGGCGTCACGTCCTTACCACGATTGGACTTAAGTGTGACGATGGAATAATCGGAACCCGGGGTTTATCGTCGTAAACAACTGTTCGGCCGGTATTTAGGGCGTGACGATGGAATATTCGGAACACTGGCGATTTCAGACGTAAAATCCCATGGTGACTAAAGTTATGGCGTGACGATGGAATATTCGGAACTCCGGGTTCTATATATTGGCACTGAATCCAACTCCTGGTGGGTCCATTTTTCGGGCTTCGACCAGGGAGGATTTCGTTTTGTAGATTTGTCGCGCGTCCTTACGCCACAAGGCTTACGGGAACGAACGCGCGCACTTTTGACCGCGAGCCACGGGTCAAACTCGAACCTTTCCTCGCCCGCACGATGTTCCATAGACATGGTTGTTCCCGCGCGCCGACTCATCGGGCCTGGCGGTTTCTTCGTAGGGTGGGTGCAACCCACCATCCATGTACACTGACGTCCGGTCGTGTTCACACACCCCTACATTCTGCGTGCCGTTGGGGTGGAGCCTCGCGCCGACTCCGGTGTCAGCGATCGAGACTGAACCGTCGCGCAACAGAAAACGCCGAATCGTCGACACGGGATTTCGCCATTCCAGACCGCTTTTCATCAGACCGGTGTCCCGCGCAATCGAGCCAGAGATTCCTTTGAAGCAACGTCGGTCAAGCATAGTGAACAAGACCCCCGATCAAATGTGGCGCTTTGATGCAACCCGCGCCACGGCGTAGCCGACGAGCCAAAAAGCCCGTCGCCGACTTCCGATCCTCTTGTATCACAACGGTATGCGGAACGACCCCAACAGCCGCCGCCCCCCGCGAAGAGTGGCGCAAAATCGGCGCAAAATGGCGCGTTTGGGCCGAGTCAAAGCATCCGTACAGTACTGTATATCTCCCGTCAGGGAGGTGCCGCCGCAGCCGGCCGAGGGGCGCCCGGCGGCACGCGAAAGGCATACTCCCTCTCCTGCTCATACTCGTCCTCGTACTTGTACTCGTACTCGTATTTCTACTCCTACTGATGGGCCGCCCAGCGCACACGGAAGCCGCCGGCCCCCGTTGTCGCCGCCCAATCAAGCAAGCTTTCGAGTGAAAATGCCTCAAGGCGATCCAGTTCCGTTTGACATAAAAAATGACGGTACTCTTGGCCTCTACCCTAGATGATCTACAAACGCCCCGATTTTTTTGCGCAAAACATGTGGGATTCGTCCAATTCGAGCGAAATTTCTCTGCCCATGCATTGCTCCGACATGCAATACGACAGAATACGAATGGGTCGCCGCAGGTGAGCCTCAACCATCACACGCTCGAACGCCTCAAAGTCGGACTCCTTGCGAAACATATGCATCAAGCCGACGGATCGGTTCAGGACGTGATAAACAAAGCCCCCAGGTGCCACTCTCGCTGTACTTGGCATGACAACATCCGCTCACAGAACTGAACGCTTCCCTCAATACTAATCGCGTCCCAGTTTCCGTCCCCGTCCCAGTTTCCGTCCCCAGTTTCCGTCCTGCGCGCCGCGGCCAAAAAACGCAAAAAAACACCCAACGCGACCCCCGCGTCCAGGGTGTCCCTCCAGTCCGCGAGCCTCTGGGTTCGTTGGCGACATTCACCCAACCCGCCGGCGGGCGTCAACCGACATGTCCGCGCCGCCACGAGTGAGGCCACGATCCAGTTTGCGTTTTCAGGGCGCGTTCGCATTCGCAAGATTCGCAGTGAATGGGACCGAGGAATTGGTCAAGCGATTGACGCATTCGGATGCAGGAGTGCGTGCGGCATCGACGGCGGCTTTGCGTCAATGCTCCAACCGGGGTCCACACCTCGCCCCGTTCTTGACCCCTTTACTCAACGATGTCGACGCCGGCGTGCGACAGCAAGCCTCCATGACACTTCGATTACTAGGGGATTCCAGACACCCATCCTTTTGTCATGGTCCCCCGCATCGTTTCATTCGCGGCTCGCACGTTCGGCGCAAAACCACGGCCTCCGGTCATTTCCAGCACGCATAAGGCGAGTGCCCGACGCTCCGCAAAGGGTGGGTGTCGGAGATCCCCTCGCTTCGTCCCGCCGGCTCGGTTACAACGGGACGACGGACACCTGAGGACGAGTGCGACCGACCATGCAATCGACGCAGCATCCCGCCCCGTTGTACCGGTACATCCTGGCCTGGGCCCTGATGACCGACGGTCTGGCCGGCTTCTGGTGCTGCCGGCCCTGGCTGGGGACGAGGACGTTCAATATCGGACAGCTCCTGATCCTCGGCGTCTCGTGGAAGGCGGCCTCGCTGCTCTGCCTGCCGTCCGAGGCGTGGGCTCGGTTCACCCTCTTGAGGTTTCTGGCCTACTGCGTCTGGTTGGGGATGCAGCCGACGCAATTCCTCAAGGGTCAGCAGACCGCGCGCCGGGGCCCCGGTTCCGACGGTGCGCGGGTTCCTGCTGAACATGGCCACTGGCGCGGCCCTCCTCTGGCTCGTGCCGCGCCTGCTGCCGGCCGCGACCCCCTTTCCGGTCCGGTTCTGAATCGGCCTGGTGGGCATCACCTTCTTTAGCCTCATCGCGCGGTTCGACTTCTATGTGCTGATCTTCCGGGCGATGGGCTTCGCGGTCGAGAAGCTCTGGGACTGTCCCATTGCCGCGACCTCGCTCGGCGACTTCTGGGGCCGGCGCTGGAACCGCCTCGTCTCGGGGGTGTTGCGCGAGGTCATGTTCTAAACCGGATAAGGTGCCAGGAACCGATCCGCCAGTCTCCCCGACGGCCGGGCAGACCGTCACACCCGTCGCCCGGCGTCCCAGCACTTCACGGCTTGGGCGGGCCACCCAGGTCATCCAGACGTCGGCGGTTCTCACGCCAGGCGGCGGTGTCCATCGGTCGGATCGCGTCGTAGTCGTCGAATTCCAGGCCGGTCAGGAATTGAATCCAGCACTCGATTCGTTCCACGTCCCCTTCGACGGGATCTGGCACATCCCGGAGCCGCGCCGTGCCGTCGGCGCTCCCCGTGAGAAGCGTCCTGCCATCGGGACCGAAGGCCACGGCACGGACCGGGCCTTGATGCACGAGCGATGACCCGATCGGCTTTCCGGTGGCGGCATCCCAGAACCGCGCGGTCCCGGCGGTGCTCCCTTCTCGTCCTGCAAGACCAGCCTGCGGTTTCCCCCGACACACGCAACGACTGCTAGGCCCGGAAGCGCCTACTGGCCGATCCACCTCACGAAGCACGTGACGCCTTACTGGACGTGGCTCGGCGGCTATTACCGTGTCATTCGTGTCAGTTCAGGATATACCACTCGGCGGTAGTGGTAAAGTCGTAAAGAGGATCAGTGGTAAGTCCTGGCGGGACGGAAACCGTAGCCCGCGCCGGGGCTCGACGGGGCGACCCCGGCCCGGTGCGCCGAGCGGACGACCGCCGGAAGATAGATGAAACACCCGCCCCGAAGCAGACGTTTGTTGCGTATATCATCACTTACTGATTCGACTACTCCAGGCTGATGGTTCGCGTAACGTTCCTGGCACCATTCAGTCACGTTCCCAAGCATGTCGAACAGGCCCAGGTCATTGGGCAGCAGAGTCCCGCCGGGCCATGCATGCACCTTGCTGTTGCCCGCATACTGGGCATAAGCCTCGAGTAGTCGGAGCGAGAGACCATGATACCGGCTCGTGACCGTGCCCGCGCGGCAGGCGTATTCCCATTCGGCCTCGGCGGGCAGGCGGTAGCCTGTCCGCTTGAGGGCGTCGGCGGGGATCTTCATCCCCGCGTCATACTTTTGCTGGTCGTTGGGCAGGTAGCACCACTGGTCCTCGGGCAGGCCTTCCTGCTTGTTGAGCCAGTTGCAGTAGGCCGCCGCGCCAAACCAAGTCACCCCAATCATGGGACCGCTAGGATCGGGGCTGAACTTGTCCAGGTCGCTCCTCGGGCGACCGAATTCCTGGTTTCCGCTCTGAACGAACCGTTCGTACTGCTCGACGGTCACCTCCTTGAAGCCGATCGCGAACCGACGGGAGATGACCTGGGCACGGGGCGTCTCGTCGGGATTCCGATCGGGCTCATCGGGCGGGGAGCCCATGCGGAACTCGACGGGGCCGTCGATCACGGCGAATGTCTGGCCCTGGCTGTTGACGATCCAACGGCGGGGGCCGTTGCCTTTGTCCTTGAGCTTGGTCAGCTCGGCCTGGACAGCCTTCAGCTTTTCTTCTTGCTTCCATTGCCGCAGCGTCCACTCCGCCGCACCGTGGATGCCGGCGTCGGGGTCGACTTGGTAGAGGTCGAGCAGCTTGGCGATCATGGCATCACGCTCGCCGAGGGAGAGCCCGTCATTGTCGTAGGTCCCGAGCGTCAGGATGAGCGCGCGTCGGATCGAGCTGTTGGGGTCGAAGAGAATCGTTTCCATCAAGTCTGTGGCACGGTCGACTGTCGGGCGTGGGTCTCCGGACCCGGTGCCGGGCGTTGGGCGCGGGTCTCCAGACCCCGCCCTCCCCGGGACCGAAGGTCTCCCCGATTCGGCGGTTCGTCCAGGGGCAGAAGACCTTCGGTCTGGCTCCTCGGCGGGGTCTGGAGACCCGCGCCCAACTTTGTCCGACCCGCGCCCAGCTTTATCCACGCGGTCGAATTCGGCGGCGATGACGCCGGCTTCGGCTCCCAGAGGTTTCAGCCAGTTGACGATGAAGCTGCGCAGCCGCGGATCGGGGCTGTGCACCAGCAAGGGCCAGACTTGATCGGCTTGGCCCAGCCGGACCAGGGCCGCCGCAGCCCGTGCCTGCCGCTCGGCCAGATCGTCCTTGACCTGCTCGCTCACGGAGGGGCGATGCCAGACCGAGGCCGTCACCATCGGGCCATCGGGGAAGGTCCGTGCGGTGGACACTGGAGACCGGCCGGTATCCTTGGGCGATCAGCTCGTGGCAGCGCCGCAAGTGGGCGGCGGGGTCGAGACCGTGGCTTTGCGTTGAGTCGAACCGTGCATCACCAGACCAGACGGCCGAATAGCGGCGATCGGGGTGGCCGGCCTTCATGACCTCGGCGAACGCCGGGTCATCACGGACTGGGTCGAGGGCCGGGTCGACGTCCATCTTGCCGAAATCGGCACCACCGTCCTTCAGCGCTTCCTGGAGCAATAGAAGGGATCGCTCCGCCAGTTGGCGACCCCTGGCCTGGTTTTGCTTGGCAACGGCTTGCGAGGCCAGAGCGAAGGCACGGGCAGCGTCATACCTGAGCTCCGAATCCTTTGGCTGCTTCTTGAGCGCCGCGTCCAGGACCTCCAGTGCCTTGTCGGCCCCTTCGCCGATCTCGGCGGCCGCGACGGCGGCCAGGCTGAGCTTGCTACGCTCCGGGTCGACTCCATTCCGGAACTTTGCCAGTTCGGTCAGGGCGTCTTGCTTCTTCCCGAGCCGGGCGAGGACGATGACCCTGTACTCTTTGGCGGTGGCGGCTTCCGGGTTTTTGCCGATCACGACCTGAAGGTCATCGAGTGCCTTTTGATTCTCTCCCAGACGGAAGCTCGCCACAGCCCGGGCTTGGCAGGTGTCGGGATCGTCGGGCGTGGTCTCGAGTTTCTTGTCCGCACGCTGCCGGGCGGCCTGGGCAAGCTCGCGCGTTGTTTGCGGCTTGCCCGCCTCGCTGACCGCTACATCGAGGACCAACTGGTCGCTCATATTCACCAGATCCACGGTGAGGTTCCCCTCGAAAAGGTCGCGGTACTCCTGGGCGCTGACGGCGGCGGAAGGGGGCTTGCCCCAGACGCCGCAGTATCGTAGGCGACCGTCGGGCCCGCGCAGGGCGTGCAGCGTGCGGGGGATGAGCTTGGCGTCTTCCAAGGGCTTCTGGAGGTCGGCCAACTCGTCGTCGGCCGCCCCGGCAAAGAGCCGGGCGTCGTCGCCGCCGGCTTGCTCGACCCAGAGCACAGCGTATTGGTTTGCAAGTTTTCCGGCATCGGTTGTCAAGTAGCCGGCGATGTCCGTGGGGAGGAACTTCGCATTCCGGTTCGTCTCGTCCTGCTGGCGAACCTGCTCGGCGGTCAGGCCTGACGCGACCCGCCACTTCCGAGCGTCGCGCGTCCAGACCGCCGCGACCTTCACGGCCTGCCGATCGGCAAACGGTCGAAACCGAGTGGGGCGATAGCCCAAGGTTCGCAGACTCTCGACGATCCTGCGGAAATCCTCGAGCGGCATCGTCTGGCAGAGCGCAAATCGCTCGGCAAGCACGCCCTGCGCCGTTTCGATTTGACGCACCAACGTCGGATCGGGTTTCGTCCAGGGGGGTTCGAGCGGCCGGTCGTTCCAGTTGAAGGTCGCCTTCTTGGCGATCTCGGCCAGGAACACGGGCATCGTTCGCGCTGCCTGGCGCTCGGCCACCGTGAAGAGCTTCGCAAACGCCTTGGGATCGGAAACCATCAGCAGCTCGGCAAGCTGCTCGGGTTCATCGCTGGCGTAGTCGACGAGGATGTCGGTCGCCAGCGACTGTACGGACTCGGAACTCTTTTTATTCCGGAAGATGGCCGCGATTGGTGCTGTCAGCTTGCCGCGCACGGGACGAAGGACATGGAGCCAAGGGCCGAGGTCGACGGAATTCACCGTCACGAGTGCCTGAGCCACCTCGCGACCCAGGTTGTCCCATCGAGGATTGTCAGGGTCGTACAGGGCGAGGGCGCCGGCGGTCGGAAGTAACCTGGGATCGCCGGCCTTGGCTTCTGCGAGTATGGGCCACAGTTTCGGGGGCAGCCTGGACTGATAGGGTCGAAGGGAATCCCTCAGGACGAGTAGCTCGTCGGGCGCGGCGTCGAAAAGTCGCGACTCCAGATACTCCAACTGGCTGGGATCAACCGGCAAGAGCGCGAGGCTGGCGTGAAGCTTGGCCTTCGGCCGAAGCCATGGATTCGCGACGATGCGTCTCAGCTCAGGGTCGGTCCGGAGGCGATCTTCCTCCATAGCCAGAGCGACTCCGGGGACATCGGCGGTTTGGACCTTGAGAAGTTGTTGGATGCGGCTCGTCGCGGCACTGGCCTTTGCTCTGTTGGCCTCAACTTCACGCTTCCAAGCGTTTATTCCCGTGGCTGCCAGCACTGCGGCAACGGCCGAGAACGCGATCGCCCGCACCCCATGCAGCCGTCCCGCCCGTTTCATCATCTTGCGTTGGGCATCGGTCCACTCCCGCTTCTCGGTCAGCGACCTGATGTTCGCCCACTCCAGCGCGGACGGCAGATAGCGGTTCTCTGGTTTGGCGTTCCATAGCGAGGAGCGTTCCGCCAGCCGCAGTTCCGCACGCCCACGGTGGGTTTGCCTTTGTTTGCGTGTCAGCCAGTCCCGCAACGAGTGGACGAGGTAATCGTGGGTGAGTTGATAATAACGCTCTCCGGGCTTCGTCACGGTTTGATCATCGTCGGAGCCTTCCGGGTCGGTGGGTGTGATCAGGCGCAGCTCCGGGTCGAGAGTGTGAATCAGGTCATTGAAGTCGCTTGGTCGGTTCGCATACCGCGAAGCTTCAAGCAGGTCCTGACGAGATCTCATTTGCCCCTTGATGTCGGTGCCGCTTTCCGGCAGAAGAGCTTTGAGAACCGCCTGCGCTGCTTTCTGGTGAAAGCGATGCTCGGGAGGGGCGGTCGAGGCGCTGAAGGTCTCTTCGAGGAATGTGACACCCACACCCTTCGTGCCGCCCACCTCTTTGAGCGTGGCGGGGGTCCACAACTTCCCCTTCATCATCTCGGCAAACAACGCCAAGCGGACGGAAACAACCTTGCCGTCTTCTGCCAGTCCATTGACGGATTCCTTGAGAAAGTCCTTCTGATATTTCAAGGTATCGGACGCATCCTCAGGCAGCCTGCCGAACGCCCGACCAAATGCCAACAGGATTCCTCCGGCGTGGTCAAGGTCGAAGAGATCAACGGCTACCGAGTTCTCCCCTTCGACAAGGCGGATCTCCAGATCCCTCATAAACCGGGTTGCGGCCATCCAGAAATCATCCCGCACCATCACAACCGCCTGAACATGCTCACCGTCGCACTGTCGAAGAGCGGCGACCAGCTCCGTGTTCTCCTCACCGCGCTTCGCATGAAGCCACTGCTCGAACTGGTCCAGCACAAGCAGGAGTTTCCGGTCGGCCCGCAGAACCCGACCCTTCCGCACCGTTGCCAGAGAACCCACCAAGCCCAGCCCTGTTGGCAACTCAGAGCAAACCCTCCTCAACCCCTTCAGGAGCCTGGTTTCCGTTTCCTCCGCGGTCGCCTCGACGTAAACCGTTTGAACGTGCTTGCCCAGCCGCGGCAACAATCCCGCCTTCACAAGCGACGACTTGCCGCAACCCGAAGGTCCATAGATGAGTCCCACCCGAAAGGTCTGATCAGGGTCGGTCTCTTCAATGCGATCCTTCCAGAATCGGATGCTGTCGGGCAGACCATCTCGATCTCGTGGTCCCGGCAGCAGTTCGAGGAAGAAATCGGCGTCGTGTTGATCGAAGGACCGCAATCCCTTGGGGACAATCTTCAACGGTCGTTGGTCGGAGTCGGATTGCCTGGAGGTAGATGGGACCGGTGTCACCACGTCGGTTGAACCGGGAGGCGGGCTGACCGGAGCGGACATGGTGGCGGGAATTGCCACTCCTCTGACGGTGTGGAGAAAGGCTCGCAGATCCTCAGCCATGTCACATCCGGTGGTGTACCGGTCGGACGCTCGCTTGCTCATCGCCTTCAAACAGATGCGTTCTAATTCCTTGGGGATCGTGTCGTCGATCTGGCGCGGAGGGCGGGCTTCGGTGGCAGCGATGAGGTCCAGCAGTTCGTTGCGAGCTTCGTCGTTGTCTTGGGCTTTGGTGACGAACGGTCGTCGCCCGGTCAGTAGTTCGTAGAACACCACGCCAAGGCTGAACATGTCGGATCGCCCATCGACCCGGTGACCTTCGCCCCGTGCCTGCTCGGGACTCATGTACGAAGGGGTTCCAGCCAGCCCACCAGGTCTCCCTGAGTCCTCGTCAGTAAGTGCAAGACCGAAGTCGGCAACGTGCGCCTTCCCTGAGGCATCAATCAAGATGTTGGCGGGCTTGATGTCGCGGTGGACCAAGCCACGAGTATGTGCGTGATGAAGGGCTTCGGCGACCGTTTCCACCAATCCCGCTGACTCGTGAAAGCTGAGGCGTGCTTCCTTGATCCTGGTTGCAAGGTCGCTCCCCTCGATGAACTTGGACACGACAAAGCACAGCCCGTCGTCGGTGCGCCCTACGTCGTGGACCGGAACAATATGGGGATGATCGAGGCTCGCAACGATTCGGGCTTCGGTCAGGTACGCCTCGATATCTTCCGGGCAAGAAACTCGCTCGGGGCGTGGGACTTTGACCGCCACAGGGCGGTCAAGATCGTCGTCGCGGGCGAGGTAGACACGCCCGAATCCCCCCTGGCCGAGCGACCGGATCAGTCGATAGCGATCGATCTTCACCGGGTACTCCTGAAAAGGAGCGGAAGACTGGGTGAGCATGCCGAACAGCAGGTGGTGGTCCGCGCCGGCCCGAGGAGGGGGCGCCCCGCCAAGAATGGTCTCGATCTCGGCAACCTGCTGCGGGAACCGGCACTGATACTCCTCCGGCGTCGGCCGCTCGCCGGCGCGACGGCGGTATGCCAGCTCCAGCTCCAGCAGCTCACGGAACAACGCCGTCTGTCCGCCCTCGGGCACTTCACGGAGGTAATCCTCGATCGGCGGCCGCCGGCCCGCCTTCCAGGCGGCCTCGAAGCGGTCGCACATCGCCTCCACCCGTCCGCCCAGCGAGGGTGAACGATCCCATTCCTCGGTCGGGGTCACGTCGCTCATGAAACTCCCTCTCTGCCCCAGAGCTCGCGGATGCGCCGGAGTTTGCGCTCGACGGTCTTGGCGACGCAGCCCAGCCGCGCGGCGATCGCGGCGTTGGTCTCGCCTTCCATCTTCCAGACGGCCACCGACTGCAACGTCTCATCCCCGAGGCGGGCGAGCAGTCGCCGGCACTCGTCGGCCACCAGGGCGGCGAACTCGGGCGTGGGCTCCGAGCCGAGCAGCAGCTCGAGCTTCAGCTCGGCCTGCTCCCAGAGCGACCGCCCCCAGGCGCCGCGCCCGGGCTGGCGGGCCTCGCGGCGCGTCAGGTCGACCGCCTTGCGCACGGTGAGGACGAACAGGAGCTGCCAGAGGTCGTCGCGGCCCTCGAGCCTGGGGAACTGGCCGCGTTCGGCGCGACGGTAGAAGCTGTCGAAGGCGGCGAGGGCCACGTCCTCCTCGTCGGCGGCGCGGCGCGGGGTGCCGCTGAGTCGCGTGCGCGCCAGGGCGACGAGGCGGTGGAAGTAGGCCTCCCAGAGGGGCGCGGCGGCGGCGCGATCGCCGTGCTTGAGCTGAGAGATCCAGCGCGTAACCGAACCTTCGGGGTCCATGGGTGCGGCTTCCTCCGACCGCGAGGAACGACGGGGCCGACGCCCTCATGATCGGGACTCGGCCCCCGGATTGCAAACATATTCTTTTCAACCAGATACATTAATCTGGCGAGTCGATCGATGCGGCGCAAATACGGCCCCGACCGACATACCGTTCGGCCCTGCCTCGCCGGCCCGCCCCGACACGCGACCCCCTCCGCACCGAGCCTGTCGGGGGGGCAGACCCAAACCTGAAAAAAATTCGGCCAGGGTTGCGGGGTTATTCGCCGCGCCAGCGAGTTGTTCTGTAGAGAGGACAACATGTCTTGCCCCGCAACTGAAACCGCGAAAGCTGCCTGGCAGCAAGGAACCTTCCATGAAACGCATGCTTCAACGAGTTTGTGCCGGCGAGTCACAGTCGATTCGGACCTCCGGTCGGAACAGACGCGGCGCGTCCTTGCGCGTCGAGCGGTTGGAAACGCGGACGATGATGAGTGTGGCGTTCAGCGACGGTACTTTTGCCACGCCGTTCCAAACGGCCCCCCCTCCCTATGATTACGGGGCCAACGGGCCCGGCTCGCCCTGGGCATTCTACGGAGGCGCAGGCGTGAGCGGCAACGGCAGCAAGTTCACCATCGGCAACCCTAATGTCTCCGCCCCGAGCCAGGTGGCCTTTCTGCCAAACAACGGCAACATGTCGCAGTCGTTCAACCTCCAGCCGGGCAACTACAGCATCTCGTTCGAGGCCGCCCAGCGGCAGAATCTTCAATCCAGTTTTCAAGCCGTAGGGGTTTGGTTGGACAACGCCTTGGTGGACGTGGTGGTGCCCGCCACCACTGGCTACACCTCGTACCAAAGCATGAACTTCAGTGTAGCGGGAACGGGCTTGCATACCCTCGTGTTCAGAGGCTTGAACCCGCTCTCGGGGGACAACAACGCGTTCGTCACCAACGTGCAGATCAATGGCCCCGCATCCACGTCCGACCCGAACGAACCAACGGTGCTCGCCGATGCGCTGACGGATCTCGACCGCGATCGATCACTTAACTTCAACGACATGCTGGGGCTGCTCCAAACCGTGGAGGGCGAGGTGCCCTCGGGCGGCCTTCTGCCCCTGCAAATGGAGTGCTTGCAGACACTTGCGAGCAATATTGGAGAGGATTGCTTCATGACGGGCACGGGCCTCACCGACCTCGCAAGCAAAGTGGTATTCGGGGACCCGGGCAACACCGACTACCAATACCTTAACTCGAGCAACGCGGAGAAAAGCGTTCCGCTGGGCAACCTGCAAGTGGGCAGTTCGGCCACGCATTTGCAGGACCTGGTCAATAAGTGGTTCCTGGGCGAAGACTATCCGGATCCGACAACCTACTACAACGGGGTTGCCCAGACCCCGACCCCCAGCTACGCGCTCGCCAGCGGCAACCTGTGCAGCAGCGGCGGCCCCAGCTACAACGACGTTTATCAAGGAAATGACGGCGACTGCTGGCTGCTGGCCTCTTACGCGGAAACGGCCGCGCATGACGCCGTCGCCATCAAAAACATGTTCACGTACGACGGAACCGTGGACGGGGCTCAGGTCTGGACGGTCTGCTTCTATGACAACGGCGTGGCATCCTATCTCACGGTCAACAATTATTTTCCGTACGAAATTAACCCGAGCTATGAAGGAACCAGTTACACCGGTGACTATTTTGAATTCGCACATGATAGTCTCAACCAAGGTCAACTTCAATCCATAAGCGACCCGAGTAACGTCCTCTGGGTCCCCCTGGCGGAGAAGGCGTATGCCCAGCTCTGCGAATCCGGGTGGAACGGTCAGCCCTCTTCCAACGCCTATGCGTCTCTGAGCGGCGAGGCATCGTGGACCCTGCCGGTCATCACCGGCCTTCAGGAAAGCCACTCGAACCTGTTGGCAAGCGAGGGCAGTTTCATCAGCGCGATCAACTCTCAAACACTGCTCACCCTCGACAGCTACCCGGGCGATAGCTCGCCGATCGTAGGCGATCACTGTTATGCGGTCATAAGTTACAATCCGTCGGACCAGTCGTTCGAGCTGCTGAATCCTTGGGGCGTGAACAACAAAGGCGATTATGGCGCCGACCCGGGAATTCTGAACCTCAACTGGAACCAGCTCACGGCGAACTTCTACCTGGACGGCAATTGTCCCCAGCCCGTCGGCCCCGTCGACGCCAGCCCGTCGGCCACGATTTCCGAGGCGGAAAGCCTGCCACAGACCGGGTCCGAGCTCTCGCCAAGCGTGGGATCGCTGGCCCCGCGCAACGGGACAACGAGCAGCAACGACAGTGCCGATACCTTAGGGTGGGCCGCCACGGCTCTGCGGGACGCGGCAATCGCGGACTTGGTTCTTCCGACTCAGAGTGTCGCGGCCAGCGTGGACGTCTATGACTTCCCTGTTCTGCGACCTCGTCCCCTCCAGAGAATCGGCCAGGTCGATCCAAGAACTTTCTCGGGAGACGCCTCATGAGCGGCGGACCCCTGGCGTACCGGGCGCAGACGTAACCGTTCGCCAAGAGTGGCGGCAAGGTTTGGTGGCGTCCAAGCTCGACATCTGGGAATAAAAGGAGGCAGTTCATTTTTCTAGCGAAAAATGAACTGCCTCCTTTTCTGGTTTTCGACCAACTTGGAATTGAGGAATGGTTCCTTTGCGGCTGGTCACACGAATGTTGCGGTTAGGCCGCGTCGGCTTGAAGGTGTCGTGCCGTGCGACAGCGCGGTCGTCCCGGGATTCCGGCGAGGGCCGTTTGCTTCTTCAGGCAGGGATGGAATGACCGTGGCCAGACGCAGCGTGCATCGGTGCGACGGCCGGGCGATTCTGGTGCAAGTTGCGCTTCGCCACGACCAACCCGCTCAGCGGGCAATCGGGTCGGCCGGGAACACGCGGTCGAATAGCTTGGCGACGAACCGCCGGAAGTCATCCCGGTTGTGGAGTGGGGCGGGCGGCGCGGCAAGCCCGGCAAGGCGGATCCCGTCCCGGAAAAAGAATCGGGCGCGGGTTGCTAGTTTATCCGCCGCGCCAGCGAGTTCCTTTGTGAGCGTGGAACGCAGGAACGATCGCCGCGTGGCCGGCGGGCCGGCGTCCCGCTCGCACAGGGCACTGATGATGGACGCGACGCAGGCGGAAGTCGTCGGTGCTCTGTGAGAAAACTGTGAACGTGGCTGGCCTCCGCCCACGCCGCACAGTTTCCGAGACGAGGAGGCAAGTGCAGTCCATTGACTGAAGGAAAGACATGGCGACCAGCAACCCGACGAACGACCCGAAAAAGGCGAAGGCCGATGAGGACAGGATCCAGGACCTCCCGGAGTCCGAGGACTTCAGGGAGCTGACCCCCGACGAGGAGGAGAGTGTCGTCGGTGGTGGGGCTAACGATGGCATTGGCGGTGTGGGCGTGGGCATTGAAGGGGAAGCTCGTGCGGTCAGACTTGGTTCTGGGAAGCTCGTGGGGTCAGACTTGGTTCTTGGTTTTTCGCTCTGGAATAACCAAGTCTGACCTCGGGTATGTCCGCCACCGCCAGTTCGAGAAAGGAGATCCCTGTGAGACGCCTGTTTTACCTCGCATCCGCCCTGGTCGTCCTGACGCTTTTGGAGCTGTGCCGTACCTCGAGGGCTCGTGAGATCACCGAGGGTTCCGAGCTCTTGAACCCCACCCTCGACCGCCGGGCTGAGGGGCGGTTCCTCCGAAGTGCTGTCCCCGAACCGGAGCTTCGTCATGGCGACAGCGCCTCGGTGCGGCTCGACGGTGTCGAGCCGGGGCCGCAATCGTGGTCACACGCGGGGGTCGCCATCAGCCCGGTTCCCGCGGACCGCGAACTCCGCTTCGACTGCCAGGTCCGCGGGCACGCCGACGGGCAGAAGGCGTCTGTCAATGTGTTCGGCTATTACTTCGGCAAGAAAGATCATCACAAATGGGTAACCACGGAAAAAGCCGACGGACACGGAAAAAGGGGAGTTCATCCAGATTCTCTTTGTCGGTGTAATTCGGTGGATTCCGTAGTTGATCCCTAATCTTCCGGGAACCGCGATCGGCGGTCGCTGGACCGAATCGGCTGTGAGGATTTGTGCGGATCGTGGTTGCGAAGGTAATTACGATCAGCGTCCATCACGCCTGACGCCCATCCGGGACGGGCCTTTCATCTTCGTCCCAATCCAGGCGCATCGCCGCCAGTCGGATGCGCAAGGAGGCGAGGGCCCATATCCGGACGGCCCGTCGTTGCGGAACAGGAGGGCCAGCTTGGTGCCGTCGGGATTGAACCGGAGGCGGCGGAGCGGGCCTCCCGGCCCCCGGAGCGCGAGGTCCTCGGCCCTTCCGGGACGGGCCTCTCATCTTCGTCCCAGCCCAGTCCCATCGCGGTCAGGCGGGTGCGCAAGGCGGTTACAACTCAAAATTTCACAGCGCTCCAGGCGTTTCCAGCTAGCTTTGGCATCCTCGAAAAAAATCGGGAGCGGGTTGCGGGGTTATTCGCCGCGCCAGCGAGTTCCTTTGTGAGCGTGGGATGCAGGAACGATCGCCGGGTGGCCGGTGGTCCGGCGTCCCGCTCGGAGAGGGCACCTACCATGGACGCGACACGGGCGAGGCGGACGATGGATCGGGCTCGGCAATCTTGGTACGCCCGCCAGCGCCAGCGGCGGTTCGCCCGGTTCCTGGGGCTCGGCGGCGGCGTTCAAGCTCCGCGCAACCCCGCACCTGACATCAAATGGCCGGCCGCTGGCGCTTGACCCGGACGGGGTCGGGCTCCCGGCCCTGATGTGGAGGTTTCGCTCGCGTTGGGTCGAAGGGGCTTCCGCCGGGTCGGCGGAACCGGAAGGCGTGTCGTGATCGGGCGCCCCCGTTCGGGGTGCGCCCGTCCGTCGGGCGGTGACTCCCCGCGGTCCTGAGTGGCCAGGCCACAAGTTGTGTCCTGGCCGGCATGAGACGATTCACATCCGCAGACCTCAACCAAAGAAAGAAGTACGACCATGCGTTTCTTACGACTTCATGACCTTTTCGGTCGGCTTTCGCCTCGCAGCCAGCGGACCCGGCAACATACCAGGCGGCAGCAGCGACCTCAGGTCGAAACCATGGAGGGCCGCATGCTGCTGTCTGCGATACCAGTTCCCAATTTCAACGGACCGTTTCAGGTGGTGCAGACGGCGAAGGTCAGCGTTGGCGCGTACGAGCTCAGCAACGACGGGGATGTCTACTACAACTTCCTCTCTATCCACACCCCGTCGAACCAGCAGCATGGCCGGGTGGTGGAGATTGTGCCGGCTGACGGCGGTCTGGATACGCTCTTTCAGGACGGAACCGTCTGGTACAGCCCCCCCGGCAGCTGGAACGGCGGCATCGTGCCGGGCAGCAATACGTACTCCGGCAGTACCGTCCAGGCCTACACCGGCAAGGAACGCGTGGTGGAGATAGTCCCGGTTGGCGAGAACGGGAGCGGCGGTGTGGACACGCTGTTCGACTCCGGAGTCTTCAACTACGTCTACCACAGCCCCACCGGCAACTATCTGGGCGGCGGCGGCGGCACGGTCAAGGCCTACATTGGGTCTGATGAACCGATGCAGTTGGTTGCCGTCAACGGCGGCGTGGACACGCTGTTCGCCTCGGGTAGTGTCTACTTCAGCACCACCGGCAATAATGTAGGTGGCGGCCCCGGTACGGTCAACGCCTACAATGGGCCTGGGCGAGCGGTGCAGATCGTTGCCGTCAACAACATGATCGGGGGCTTAGAGGGCACGGTGGGCGTGGAAACGCTGTTCGCCTCCGGCTCGGTCTACTTCAGCCCCACCGGCCTCAACGTCGGCGGCGGCGGCAGTACGGTCAACGCCTACACTGGGACTGGGCGAGCGGTGCAGTTGTTCGCCGTCTGGGACGGCGTGGACACGGAGTTCAGCACCGGCAGCGTCTACTTCAGCCCCACCGGCCTCAACGTCGGCGGCGGCGGCAGAACCGTCAACGCCTACAGTGGGTCCCAGAAGGTGGTGGAGTTGGTCGCTTACGAGGGTGGCATGCTCACGCTTTTCAGTGGAGATGAGCTCTACTTCAGCCCCGGCGGCAACAATCTGGGCGGCGGCGGCGGCACGGCAGGCATCGCCTACGGTAAAACAGGCTTCTACATCGAGAATGGCCCCTTTGTGTGCCCGGTCGTTATCACTTAGTAAGGCTTGGTCGCACCACTGTCGCGCGGGAACCGCACCGCCTTGGTGTCGGGCTGGCCGTGGAAGCCGACGGCGGCCGAGGCGCAAAGTCCTCGTAAAGCTCGTGGGGTCAGACTTGGTCTTGGTTTTTCGCTCTAGCATAGCCCAAAAACCAAGTCTGACCTCGGGTATGCCCGCCACCGTTAGTTCGAGAAAGGAGATCCCTGTGAGATGCTTGCTTTACCTCGCATCGGCCCTGGTCGTCTTGACGCTTCTGGGGCTGTGCCGGACTTTGGGGGCTCGTGAGATCCCCAGGGTTCCGAGCTCTTCAAGAACCCCACCTTCGAGCACCGGGCCGAGGGGTGGTACCTCCGAGGTGCCGTCCCCGAGCCGGAGCTTCGTCATGGCGACAGCGCCTCTGTGCGGCTCGACGGTGTCGAGCCGGGGCCGCAGTCGTGGTCGCACGTGGGTGTCGCCATCAGCCCGGTGCCCGCGGACAGCGAACTCCGCTTCGACTGCCAGGTCCGCGGGCACACCGACGGGCAGAAGGCGTCTGTCAATGTGATCGGCTACGACAAGGATCGCGATCTCACCTTTCAGTCGAGCACTCCGTTCGACCTGGTCGCCGGGAAATGGACCAAATTGACCCGGGACTATGTTGTCCCCCCGGGCACGGCGACGTTGACGGCCTGGGTCATCAACGCGACCGCCCAGCCCATCTCGGTCTCCGACGCCCATCTCCGAGTCGGCGGCCCGAAGAAGGCTGGTCCGGGGCTTCCCAAGCCGCCAGGCGGTCTCCTCGCGCGTTTGCTGCGGCCGGCCCCCGCGCGGCCCGCCCCCCCGCTCGACGGGCTGGGCGTCATCCACGCCAGCGCCCAGGCTGTCGTCGCCACCCGCAACCGCGATGACGTCGGAGTCCTGAACTTCCCCATCCCCGGCACCTATTGCGACCAGGTCCCCCTGACCTTCGACCTCAAGGTCGAACCACCCGGGGCCCTGAAGAGCTACCGCCGGGTGCGGCGTCCCGATGAACGCAACTGGCTCTGAGAGGTCACCGTGGCGCCGACGCCGGAGGGGGCGCTGGTCCGGTTGGAGGCGCTGGTCCTGGTCGGTCGGCGCAAGGACGCCCCACTTCCTCGAACGGCCCGGCCCGAAGCACCCCAGGAAGCGGCGCCCTGGAGGCGGAGCACCGCGTGCGTCCAGAGCGACGACCCGGCCATCCGCGACATTGCCTAGGAATTGGTCAAGGAGACCGGGGGAATTCCCGGCCAAGCGGATTATTGGGCCTCGGCCTGCTCCTTGGTCTGCGTGCCCTCGACTTTGAGTGTTTTGAGCATCGCCTCGAATTCCTTCAAGGCGGCCGGATAGCGATCCGTTGGCGACGTAAGCATCAGTACCAATCTGTCCTTCTCGCGCGGGATTTCGACCCGGTGCTGGGTCGTCGGGATGTCTCCGACTCCGTCAACCATCCGTCCGGTCCCCTTGCTTGTGAATACCAACCACATCGCCCGCATGCCGGCGACCGCCTTGACCTCGGCGGCTTTGACCTCAGCTTTATACGCTTGTCTTACAGCCAGAGCGAATTGGTTGAGCAGGATGCGTGGGTTGTGCGCTTGGGTTTCTTTCAGAATGAAAATGACCACTTCATTCTGTGGTTGCGTACGCCAGGCGAAAAGTGCCTTCCCCTCGACGGACACGTCGCGGGTATTCAACGTCGTCCAGTGAGCTGGCTGGTCCACGGAGAAATTCCAAGGATGATATTCCTTGGTCAAGCCCGAGACGACCTGCTCTCTTGTGGGCTCGTACGCGAGTGACCGCGCCAGCGGCCTGCCGTCGACCTCGATCGCCAGATCGTCGAACCACGCGGTGCCGTCGCCGGTCAGCAGGCCGCCGAAGGTGATGATCGTCGCTCTGGCGGGGACGTCAAGCGCAATCTGGTAATGTTTCCACGCCGTTGTGCCGCGGACTCCGCGATCGTCTCTTTTTTGGACTCCACCGTACTCCCAACGGACCGCCATGTTGTCGCCCGCGAGCGTCGTATCGTATTGCCCGTCGATCCTGCAGAACAGGCCCGCGTACCCTTCCGTGATTCCATCGGTCTTGATGTGGCCACTAACGCGAACACGCTTTCCGGCAGCCACGGAGGCCGGGATGCGCTGACCGAAGACGCCGAATTGGCCTTCTCCTCGTTCCCCGGTGGAACGTACTCGCAAACTCTGCCGGCCCGATCTCGCGGTCGTCGCATCCAGTTCGGACTCGTAGCCCTTTCCCCCTCCCACTGACGGGCTGCTGCCCCTCCCGCTCACTCTCCATCCCTTCGGCGTCTCCAATTTCGGTTCATCGACCTCGAATCCGAGGTTCAGGTCGGCGGAAGGTCGGGGCATGGGGAGCGCGGCGACTGCCGACGCCAGCGGCCTGCCGTCGACCTCGATCGCCAGATCGTCGAACCACGCGGTGCCGTCGCCGGTCAGCAGGCCGCCGAAGACGAGTCGTGTCGCGCCTGAGGCTAACCGGAGCTCGATCTGGAATCGGGCCCACGGGGTCGTGCCGCGGACACCGCGACCCTTCAAGTTGTCGTTCCAGATAGGGACGCCGGTTTTGGGGTCGACGTGATCGTACCGTTCGCCCATTGTGTGCAGGGCGATCGTACCCTCTCTGCTATCAACGCGGCACCAGAGCCCCGCATACCCGGTGGAGATCCCCTCGGTCTTGATATACCCGCTGACGCGGACCTGCTTCCCCGCCGCCGTGGCCACGGAAATCTCCCGCGAGGCCTGGCCGATCCGACCCATCGATCCCTGCTTGAACCGGATGCGAAGGGATTGCCGGCCCGACCGCGCGGCCGTCGGGTCTAGGTGTATGTCGTAGCCGTCACCGTCGATATCCCACCCGTTCGGCTTCGCGGACAGCTTCTTGGGCGGTGGATCTTTAGCCTCGAAGTCGAGATTCAGATTGGCGATGGGATCAGGAAGGAGCGCGGTGCGTTCAGTCAATACGGCCTTGATCATTGCGAGTCGCTTCCGGGAATCTTCTTCGCCCGAAGTGGGGGTATTAGCGATTTCGTCGAGCTCGTCCATGGCCTCGCGGGCCACCCGGTAGCTCTCTTCCGCGAGATCGCGCTGGCGCTGGGCATCGGTTAACGCGAGTGCTTCCGTGGTGCGTGCCTTCTGGACCTGGACCAGGGCGAGCTGCTCATTCTTCCGGGCTTTGTGCTCCTGGCGTCGCGCCTGTTCCAGGAAAAAGGCGAACGAAATCGCAACGACGGACACGATCAGCGAGGTCACCAGCGCCGCCCGGACCGCGCTGCGATGCCGGCCCATCCAGCGCGTCACTCGCTCGGTCCGATTCTCGGGGTAAGCCGACACGGGCTCACCGGCCAGCCAATGCTCGATGTCGTCGGCCAGGGCGATGGGGGACCTGTAGCGGCCTTCGGGGACCAACGCCATCGCTTTCAGGCAGATCGCCTCCATTGCCGGGTCGATCGCCCGGTTCACCGCCCTCGGCGGCGGGAACTCACCGCGTCGGACCTTATCCAGGACCGCTTCGATGTCCCCGTCCTCGACCGGCGCCCGGCCGGTCAGCAGGCAGTAGAGGGTCGCCCCCAGGCTGTACACGTCGGACGACAGCCCGAGCCGGTCGATGTCGCCGGCGGCCTGCTCCGGGCTCATGTAAGCCGGGGTGCCAGGCGTGTCGCCCGGGAGCGTTGTCTTGCTCGAACCAGCCGAATCGGGCCGGAGCGTCACCTCCTCGGTGCGCGACCCCTCTTTGGGCCGACCAACCGGCTTGGCCAGCCCCCAATCGACCACCAGGGTCTCGCCGTACGGGCCCAACAGGATGTTGTTCGGCTTGAGGTCGCGGTGCAGGATGCCTCGGCTGTGTGCGTAGGCCATCGCGTTGCAGACGTCGACGAACCGGCCGAGCAGCTCGCGCAGCGCCAGGGCCCGCCCGCCCGGGTCGCGCCCGGGACGTCCGCCTCGTGGAACCGCGCGATGGCGTCCTTGAGGTTGTCCCCCTTGATGAACCGCATGGCGTAGAACGGCCGGCCGTCGGCGTAGGTACCCAGGCCGTAGACCGGGATGATCCCGGGATGCTCCAGCCGGCCGGTGATCTCGGCTTCCTGCACGAACCGGGACCGGCTGTCCGGGTCGTGGGCGAGTCGTTCGCGGATTTCCTTCAGGGCCACCTCGCGGTGCAGCTCTTCGTCGCGGGCGACGTAGACGGCGCCCAGGCCGCCGGTCCTGTGCAGCCGCAGGATGCGGAACCGTGTACCCGCGGTACCGGCCGTCTCGGCCCGCGGGGCCGAGGTGTCCTGGCCCGCCCGGTTGTTGGTCGTGGGGACGCGGGTGAGACAAGTTTGCAGCTCGGGGTCGGCGACCCCTTCCAGATCCGCGCGGACCGATCCGAGCGAGCTAAGCGCAGCCAGACTCTCTTCAAGATCGCCGCGGTGCACCTGCAGATGCTTGCGGGCCAGGGCCTCGAGCAGGGCGTGGGTGTCGGCGTCGACGGCGCCGCGCTCGAGCAGGATCCGCCCCAGGTCCCGGGGCTTGTCGGTGACCCAAGCGGCGAAGGCGGCCACGAGCGTGTCGCGATCGATGAAGTTATTCTGCAGGGCGAGCAGGCCGAACAGCAGGTTGTGGTCCGCGCCGGCCCGGGGCCGGGCGGCCCGAAGAGGGGGCTCCGCTCCGAAGACAGCATTGATCACGGCGACCTGCTCAGGAAACCGGCACTGATATCCCTCCTGCGTCGGCCGTTCGCCAAGCCGGCGGCGGTAGGTCAGCTCCAGCACCAGCAGTTCGCGAAACAGCGCCGTCTGATCGGCCTCAGGTAATTCACCGAGGTAATCCTCGATCGTCGGCCGCTCTCCTGCCTTCCAGGCGGCCTCGAAGCGGTCGCATATCTCTTCCAAGCGTCCGCCCAGCGACGCCGAACCGTCCCCTTCCTCGGTCGGGGTCGCACCGCTCATGAATTCCCCTCCCGGCGGTGGAAATAGGCCCGCCAGAGGGCCTCCGCGGCGGCGCGGTCGCCCTGCTTGAGCTGAGAGATCCAGTGCGTGACCGAACCTTCCAGGTCCATCGGCGCGGCTTCCTTCGACCGCGAGGAACGAAGGGTTTGACGCATTCATGATGGGGTGGCGGATACCGGAATGCAAACATAATTTTCTCACGCAAATACTCTAATCTGGCGAGTCGATCCGTGCGTGGCAGAATGCCGACCCGATCGACATCCCGGCAGGCTGCTCCCTGCCAACACGAGACCACTCTCGCACCGAGCCTGCCAGCGGAGCAGACCCAATTCGGAAAAAAATCCGCGCGTGGTTGCGGGGTTATTCGCCGCGCCAGCGAGTTCCTCTGTAAGCGAGGAACGCAGGCATGATCACCGGGTGGCCGGTGGGCCGGACCCGGTGGTTCTCGGCGAGCCAACCGCCGATTCTCCACCGATCCCGAGCGACCATCGCGCAATGATCGAGAACCAACCCGGAGGATTCAGCCATGTTGACCGCGACGAAGCCAGAGAGGGAGATGAACTTGACCTTGGCAGGTGAGTTCAAACCCTCCAAACACCACCGCCGCCCCAATGGAGGACGCAACGCCACCCGCCCCCAGATCTTGGAGCTGGAGAATCGCTGCCTGCTCGCCCAGTTACCGGTAGCGGTTTACGTTGCAATTGATGCTTCGAACCCGAGTGGTGCGATCTTGGCGTCATTAGGCGATAACCTACCAGGAGAAGGACCATATGTTTACCCACCAAACAATCCAGCTCCGATCAGTTCATCTTTAAATGATTCAATTGTAACAATTACCAATGAGAACCCCGCCGAATTTTGGGGAGGTTGATGGGCAAACTACCTATTCGAACGCCCCGGGCTCGACAAGCACCCCAAACGTCCCCGTGGGTGTATATGTCGTCAATTTTAATATCTATGAACCGGGTGTTTCAATCGTTCAGGGAAGCGCTAATGGTCTCAACGACACACTGAGCATCACGTTGACGGCATCCCTAGACAACGTGACCGCGGGCTGGCTATTCTTGTCAGACACCCTCGGACCGGGGACTATACCGTTCAACCCCCTTGGCCCTGGCGCGGTGAATGGGAGCCCGATCCCATCTATTGATGTCACGGAACCCCCCGCCCCCGGGATAGAACCCGCCCCCGCCGGGACCTACCTAGACCTCACGTCTCAAATCGACACAGCGATCGGGGTCACTACCTCGACTTTCAACATTCAGTTCACGTCAGTCAGCAACGAACTGTACTGTAACGCACCGCTCCCCCTGCCGGTGTTCGGTACCGGAGTGGGCACCACCGGAGCGTTGTTGTCGACGAACCCGGTCTCGACCATGCCCATCGACCCGCACTACACGCTGCAACCGCTAACCCCCAATCCAACCGCCCCAGTCACCTTCGGTTCTTTGCCCGGCCTCATCCCTACGTTCACCGCCCCAAACGTCGCCGCCCCGTACCCATCTCCCCCCGCCCATGTGCTCAACAAGAGCGACACCATCTTTAACTCCCCAGCGTTGTACGACGGCAACAGCACGACATCGGAGTGGATCTCGCCCGATTCGACCGGGTATTCCGCAGACGAGCCCAGTGGCTATTACGATTACCGAACCACGTTCGTCCTGGCCCCGGGTCTTAGCCCAGAATCGGTCGTGCTCAAGGGGGATTGGGCAGTCGATAACGAAGGCTATATCTTGGTCAACGGCAAGCCGGTTAGCAGTAGTTCCGGAGGGACGATTACCACCACTGATCGCACATCATTTCAGACGCTGCAGCCCTTCGTAATCACCGACCAGAGTACTGGCGGCGGTAGTGGCGTCAGTTTTCAGACCGGTACGAACTATCTCGATTTCATCGTCCACAACGACGACCTCCCCAACTCAAACATTGAAAGCCCCACAGGGCTGCGCGTGGACCTGAGCGGGACGGCCTGCTGCGCGGACCCGGTCCCCCTGCCGGTGTTCGGCACCGGCCTGAACACCTCCGGAGCGTTGTTGTCCACGAATCCGGTCTCGCCCATGCCCAGTGACCCGCACTACACGCTGGTTACCCCCGTAAACGGCGACACACCCGCCACCCTGCCTCTCCCCGCACCCACCTATGTAATCAACAGCAGCTCGGGCCTCTTCCCCCCGTACGTCGCCGACGGCCCGAGTTCGGAGTGGATCTCGCCCGATCCGTCCGGGTATGACATGGGCAGCCCCGGTGGCTATTACGATTACGAAACCACGTTCGTTATGCCCACGGATTGTAATTGTAACCCACAAACGGCGGTGCTCACGGGGAATTGGGCGGCCGATAACGAAGGCACGATCTGGCTCAACGGCGAGCAGGTCATGAGTCCCGGAGCGACGATTAGCACCACGACTGCCGCGTCATTTGACACGCTGCACTACTTCACGATCACCGACCAGAGTACTGGCAGCGGTAGTGGCGTCAGTTTTAAGTCCGGCACGAACACGCTCGATTTCATCGTCCACAACGACGGCGATACCTACACAGGGCTGCGCGTGGACCTGAGCGGGACGGTCTGCTGCTCATCGAGCGCAATCTTCAACGGCACGGACACCTCGACCCAGGGCAACTGGGTCGGTGTCTACGGCACCCAGGGCTACGACATCATCGACGGCCCGGTCAGCGCACCCACCTACGCCACCATCACGCCGGCCGGACAGTCAACCTACGTCTACTCGACCAACTCCAGCGATCCCCGCGCTCTGGAAAACGTGCCAAACTCAAGCAACAACCACATCGCCGCGGACTGGTACTCCGCCTCCAGCTTCACGGTCGATGTCGATGTGACCGACGGGAATTCCCACAACCTGGAACTCTACGCCACAGACTTTGACTCCGAAAGACGTACCGAGACAATCCAGCTCAGCGACGCCATCACGGGGACGGTGCTAGACACGGAGACCCTGTCGAATTTCTCGGGCGGCGACTACCTGATCTGGACCATCTCGGGTAACGTGCTCATCACGGTCACGAATACGGGCCCGACCAATGCCATCGTCAACGGGCTGTTCTTCGACCCGACGACGACACCCGTGTCCACCACCACGGGCGTGACCTCCTCGCTCAATCCGTCGACCTACGGCCAGTCGGTGACATTCACGGCCACCGTCAGCGACACCGGCGGTGGCGTGCCTAGCGGCAGCGTCGCGTTCTATTACGGGTCAACCGATCTCGGGTCTGGATCTTCGCTCAGCGGCAGTGGGAACAGCGCAACCTCGACGTTTACCGCCTCGACGTTGCCGGCAGGGAGCCAATCGATCACTGCTTTCTATACTCCGACTGGGAATTTTGCGAACAGCTCAGGCAGTCTGAGTCAAACAGTCAACCCGGCAACCTTGACTATTACCGCCCACAATGGCAGCAAGATCTACGGCACGCTGGAGACCTTCCTCGGCACGGCGTTCACCGAAACCGGCCTGGTGACGGCCAACGGCGACACGATCACCGGCGTGACCGAGAACCAGCACCGGGGCGCCGGCGTCGGCGAAGTTGGGCACGTATCCCATCGTGCCCAGCGCCGCGACGGGCAGTGGTCTGCGCAATTACAAGATCTCGTACATCGACGGCACGCTCACGGTCACGGTTCCGCTGGCGACGGTCCAGAACGTCTCGATTCAGAAGATCAAGACGGGCAAGCATAAGACGTCGCAGGTGATCGTGTTGAAATTCAGCGCGGCGCTCAATGCGAGCGACGCGCGGAACCTCGGTGTCTATAGACTCGTCACGGTGGCCAGCTCGAAGAAGCAAAAGAGCAAGCCGGTGGCGCTGGCCTCGGCGAGTTACAACGCGACAATGCTCACGGTGACTCTGACGCCCCGCAAGGCGCTCGTGCTGAGCCCGGCGCTGGAGCTGACGGTCAATGCCGCCAGTCTGCTCGATGCGCTGGGCCGTCCGCTGAACAACGGCACGAATGTCGTGGCTGTTCTCCGCAAGAGCGGCGTCACCCTGAATGCCCCAACCATGAGCCGGGCCGACTTCCGCCTCGCCCTCGATTCCTCCGCGGTCGACGCCGTGATCGAACGTGAGGCCACGATCGGCTCGAGGCATCCCGTTCGCTTGCAGCCGTCGATCCCCGCGGACCTGGCGGTGGTTCACCGGCCTGCCCGTTCGTTCGTGCATCACTGAGATGCCGACCCACTCGAGGACCCAAACGATGACCGCTCTCCGGCGATTCCTGTACGGCGTGAGCGCGAAGTCGCGCGACGCCGGGCTTCGCGCTCGCATCAGTCGCCACCGCTGCGCAGCGCCCCCGCGGCGGAGCCGGCTGACCGTGGCCCGCTCGAACCGCGGACCTTGCTGACGGCTTCGATCATCGAAAGCGTGGCGGGCAACGGCATGGGCGACCACACCGGGACAATTCCGCTGGGTAGGTCTGGGTGGTTGACCACCCAGACCTACCCAGCGACATCCCCTCGTTTCGTCCCGCCGGCTCGGCTACAACGAGACGACGGACACCTGAGGACGAGTGCGACCGACCATGCCATCGACGCAGCAACCCGCCCCGTTATACCGGTACATTCTGGCCTGGGCCCTGATGGTTGGCGGTCTCGCCGCCTTCTGGTGCTGCCGGCCCTGGCTAGGGACGACGACGTTCAATATCGGACAGCCCGTTGTCCTCATGGCCTCGTGGAAGGCGGCCTCGCTGCTCTGCCTGCCGCCGGAGTCGTGGGCTCGATTCACCCGAATGAGGTTTCTGGCCTACTGCGTCTGGTTGGGGATGCAGCCGGCGCAATTCCTCAAAGGTCAGCAGACCACGCCCGGGGCCCCGGTTCCCACGGTGCGCGGGCTCCTCCTGAACGTGGCCACCGGCGCGGCCCTCCTCTGGCTCGTGCCGCGCCTGCTGCCGGCCGCGACGCCCTTTCCGGTCCGGCTCTGGATCGGCTTGGTGGGCATCTGCTTCCTTAGCCTCATCGCGCGGTTCGACTTCTATACGTTGATCTTCCGGGCGATGGGCTTCGCGGTCGAGAAGCTCTGGGACTGTCCCATCGCCGCGACCTCGCTCGGCGACTTCTGGGGTCGGCGCTGGAACCGCCTCGTCTCGGGGGTGTTGCGCGAAGTCATCTTCTACCCCGTGGCGCGCCGGGCCGGCGCGCGGGCCGCGCTGCTGGCGGTGTTCCTCTATAGCGGGTTCTACCACGAGTTACTCAGCTTCATGGCCCGAGCTGGCTACGGCAGGCCCGCCCTCTACTTCCTGCTGCAGTACCTCGGAGTGGCGGCCGAACGCACCCACCCCGCCCGCCGTCTGCTCCGGGGCCAACCCTGGCTCGGGCGAATCTGGACCGCGGCCGTGGTTATCCTGCCTGTCGGCCTGTTCCTCCACCCCGCGCTCGTCAACGGCTACATCGTGCCGATGCTGGTTCTGGCCGGAGTGCCGGGACTCGAACGCTAGAAGGCCAACGCCGGGAGGAGATCAACGCAGCCCAATCAACCCGAGCCCCGCTAGGGGCGACATCATATAGCCCGGCGTGTCAACGCCGGGGGAGAGTGTCAACGGCGCGGAACATCCACGCCACCCAATTAACGAAAGCCCGCGAGGGATTCCGGGATTCCGGAAGATTCCAGACCCCCATCCTTTTGTCACGGTCCCCCGCGACCATTCATTTGCGGCTTGCGCGTACGGCGCAAAACCAAGACCTCTGGTCGATTGGAACAGGCAGAAGGCGAGTGCCCGACGCTCGGCAAGATCGACGCAACACCCCATTCATTCTTGCCAAACTCAACCCTTCGCTCGCAACGAGCCACGAATCGGCAGCTCGCCACGGATCGCCAGTTCGGCGCGGGTCTCCGACACCGCCGTCTTCCTGACCGAAGGTCTCCCCTTCGCCCTCAGCGCCGCCAGCGGCGTCCTGCCCGGTTCGGCGCGGGTCTCCGACCCCGCCGTCTTCGCGACCGGAGGTCTCAAGCTTCCCGCGAGCGCAAAGGTACCCATCACCAACGACCCGCGCCGACCAGCTTCGTTGCCTCCCCCGCGTTCATCCGTGAAGATCCGTGCCATCCGTGGTCAACCAGCATTTCAGCCCTGCATCCTGCCGACGCCCTCCCGTCTTCCTCGGCCTTGTCATCCCATCTGCGTCCCATCGGCAGCATCTGCGGACAGATCTCCGATTGCCCACCGTTTTCTCGCGTCCCCGTTTACGTCCCTGGCCCAGTTTTTAATCGCGGCAGACACGGGCTCAGCGCTCGATTTTCAATCCAGGCAGCGCTCGCCTCAGCGAATCCTTTCCAGCTTGTGTGACCGCGGATTTTTCAACAAAGAGCTCACAAAGCTTGGAACTTCCCTTGAGATTCTCTAGCCCCACATCGGACACGCGCGTCTCGCCGAGCGCGAGAACCCGAAGGTTGGGGAGATCTCGCAAATGCACCATGCCGGCGTCGGTGATGCTGCAATCATCCAGGTCGAGTTCCTCGAGGCGAGTCAGCGTTTTTATATTTGCAAGCCCAGGGTCGGCGATGCCGTGGCAAGATCCAAGGTCAAGCCGTTTCAAACCGGTCAGCACGCTCAGGTGCGCCAAGCCAGCGTCCGTGATGGCCGTCGTGCGAAGTTCCAGAACCTCCAATTGTGTCAATCCCCTTAAATACTTCAACCCGGCGTCCGTCAGAGCTGCGTTCGTGAGATACAGGAATCTCAGATCCTTCAGCCCTCCCAGAATCTTGGCGCGGCGTCGGTTACTCCCGCGCCCGTAGTCTCAAATTCTTCGATTCGCTGCAGCGCAGCAACGCTCATCAATTGGACCTCCAAGACGTCAGGATCAGGCATTAATTGAATCCTCACCACGGTTCCGAAATAGTCGGAGACCGAGGCGATCGAGTAACCACTTCGGGGCTGGTGGCGTGGCTCCGGCGACTTCGTGGCCTTCGCGCCACTCCCAGTCGTACTGGGCTAAACCGCCAGCGCGTCTGATCGCCGCCGCCGCGTCGCGTTGCGTTCTTTCGCTTCGCATGTACCAACCCAGACATGTACCGATAGCGAGCACGCCGATCGTCAGGCCACGCATGCGGAACGCCGGGCCGAACCACCGAGGACGGGGATCCGAGCTTCGCATGCGAAGGCTCCAAGAAATAGACGGGCCGACCATGCCCAGCGATTCGCTCAAACGTACGCGGGTAAGCTCGAAGAGTACTGCACCATCCGTATACAGGAACTTGGCATCCTCGAAAAACTTGAACGACCAGCCGGACTATGATGGGAATGGACGGTGGTGGGTGCTCGACTTCCATGGACGCCAAGCGGCGGAAACACGACAGGCATCGTTATCGACTCAGGGGTCCCGAATCCCGATCCGTTGAAAGGTCAGAAGGGTAGCCGGCTCTGGCGAAATGCCTAACGCGGCAGCAGTGAAGGCGGTCGCAAAGACGGAACCTCCGATTACCGATCACGCGAGGAGGCTCGACCGGGCCAGAGCGCGCTGAGTTGCCCCACTGCTTTGACACTGCCCGAAAGCTCAGCCTTCCTATCAAACCCCTCTTTCGTTACACGGTAAGCAGATTCTTGGCCGCCCGCGAACGTACTCACTGCCTGCATAAACCCAGCTCGCGCCAACTCGCGGTATATCTCGCGGTTGGAATCGTTCACGATAATATCGCCAGCGCGTTCAACACGCAGGCGGAAGAGGGATAAGGCCTCGGCGGATAAAGTTGCCGTCTTCATAACGTCCTCCGTGTTGAAACTTTGCCAATCCTACCTTTGCTGGCAGTTTGGTGGAATCGCAACAGATAGGGCGTCTTAGTCCGCCGGCAGCATGAACCCCTTCCGCCACATAGCCGATTTCTTGTGCCGCAAACCTGGCATGATCAGCACGTCGCCATCGCAGCGGCTATATGGCACGATCCGGCGGGCCACGCCAGGGACTTCGCGGAGGGGTATTTCGTGCCGATGTCGATTCAAGCTGGCGGCTCTACCCAAACGTCCCACGGCGAATGCGAGCTGTCGCAGCGAGCAGGTCACGCGGCGGCTTCATCCGTGTGTCCAGACTCAACGGCGTTTCCGATCAAACGATCTGCATGCCGTTCCTGGAGCTTCACGTAGTGTTCGATGAGTTTGTCCGGATCATGATCGAACAGCGCAGAGATCCGGCACCGAACTGCTCGGACCTCATCGATAACAGGATCACTCCGCTCCTTCTCCGACATCGATGCCTCCCAATAATTCTAGAGGAGTCGCGATCGTGGAAGTGAATAGCCCAAGCATCGTGTTGACACGGCGAATGTGGCCGAACTTGTTCGCATTGGCCAAGTGAAGACGGTTCCAAGTTACCAGAAAGTCACACTTATGGTACGAAGCCAAAGCCAATTGGAGAGCGTCACCGGTGGGATTAGCCGGCATCAACTGATGCCGGATGTAAGCTCGCATGATCACGGCGATTTCGGCCTCGACCGGCAGGAGTGGAAGCTGGCCACTAATCCGAGACGCAGCAAAAGGCATCGTCAGGCGTAAATTCAAGGCTTGTAAGGCGCAGACGCCTGACGCCGTTTTTTGGCCTGCGACGAGATCTGCGCGGGGGGGCGTCGTGGATCTCGAACGCGACCAGACAGAAATGACCTCGGTTATCGCATGGTTAGGGAATCTGTCGTCGCATCTCAACGGCGGACATGGGCCGAATCTCGCCTTGCTTCGGTTCGCACTTCGCGCCATATTGACGGCGATTCTCCCGCGTTCGTGCGTTGCAAAGGACTCCGTCGATGTCGCGCGTCCACGCGGTTTGCGCGGTCTTGCTGATCGGGCTGAATTTGGCCAGTACTGAGGTCCGTGCGGCGGATCGAACTCAACTGAGCCAGTTGAAGACAGCACTGGCGCCCAAGAAGTCGGTCAGCCCCCATCTCCGGGCGTCCGAATGCGTGCAGAAAAACCCTGCGATCACGCTCCGGGATAGCGACAAGAAGATCACGCCGAGTGTGGCGGGCTTTATCTACTTCGTTGAGCAGAAAGAAGATGATCGGCTGCTGGTTTCTGACCTGAATGAAGGGCTTCGCGGCTGGGTCTCGCCCGGGGAGATGGTGCCGCTCGCTGACGCGGAGGCGTACATTTTCAGCGCAGATCAAGCGCGATCCTCGCAACGCGTTCGTTTACATGATGCGCGGGGTTGCCCGCCTCGAGAATCATGATGTCGAGGGTGCCTCGGCTGACCTGGACGCGGCGATCAAGCTCGATGCGAAGTACATCCCGGCGCTTATCGCCTGGGCCCAGCTCTGGCAGTGGCGGAATCGGCTTGACCGAGCGGTTGAAGATGCTGGCAAAGCGATCGAGCTTGACGGACGCAGCTCGTATGCGTACCTCGCACGCGGCGTATTTGAGTACAACCTCAATCAGTACGACAAGGCCGTCCAAGACTTCGACAAGGCGAAGGAACTGGGGTCGGACGCCGCGATCAGCCACATTGCCCGGGGGATGATGTTCATCGAGAAAGGGAAGCTGTCGAAGGCCGAACCGGAATTCAACAGGGCGATCAAATTGGACCCGAAACAGGCGGACGCGTTCTCAGGGTACGCCCTCTTGTACTTGAAGCGGGGTGACTCGACGAACGCGATCGCGATTCTCGATCAGGCGGTCGACGCCGACCCACAAAGTCCCGAGTCACACGGAAACCGAGCCATCGTTTTTGAGTCGATCGGCAGGTACGACAAGGCGCTTGATGATCTGGGCGAGCTCATTCGCTTCGCGCCGAATTCGGCGCGAGCGCTCCGCGAGCGCGCCCGACTCTTGACGAACTGTCCCGATGCGAAGCTGCGGAAGCCCGCGGAGGGTGTCGAGCTAGCGACGCGCGCCTGTGAGCTTTTCGACTGGAGCGAACCGCGGGCGCTCAAGACGCTGGCGGCGGCGTGTTCGGAGACGGGAGACTTTGCGTCGGCCGTCAAGTGGCAGCAGAAAGCGATCGAGTTATTGGCGAAGTCGGAAAAGACATTTCGGAAGGATTTCGGTAACCATAACCATACGACGCTTTCGATCAAGGTGCGGCATCCAGACGCGGCTGAGTATCAGAGGATTCTCGACCGCTACAAATCGTCCAAACCTTACTTGCGTCGGGGGATTCTCGAAGAATTGGGCCTCAAGCCGATCGCAGCGACTTCGAAGTAGCCGTGACAGTTGCGATCGCGAGATTGGTGACGGAGCTGGCGTCGCTTGACGTTGGATCGCGAACGCCGCCATGCGCGCTGACTTCGAGGAGCCAGAAACCCGACCTTTAGATCGGCTTCCGGGGCACGCAGACGCAGATGGGCATGCGGAGGAAGACACCCAGGGCTCAGATGTGGAGATCGGCATCAATCAACCGAAAGGCTTCCCGGCTTCCCCTCTGGCTTCCCGGGCAAGGAACTCGGCGGTGTTGCGTTTAAAAGCCGTTAATGGGTGAATATATCGGTTCATATCCGTAAGTTGGCTCCAGTAACCCGCATTGACCTTTGGATGCGTCGCGAAAAGTGGGTGTCTTGGATTTCGCTTAAGAGATTCCACATGCCCATCCATTTGTCACGGTCCCCCGCATCCATTCATTCGCGGCTCGCACATTCGGAGCAAAACAACGGCCTCCGGTCATTTCGAACACGCACAAGGCGAGTCTCAGGATGCCAAAGGTTAAACGGCATTATGAGATTCGCGAGCGCGACGCTCCCGCCGAGCTGCGCTGGCGCTCGCGTCGGCGATCACCGCGGGCGTCCCCGGTTCGGACTCCGGTTCTTCCCTTTTGGAGACTGATTCCTTCGGTCGATGATCGCGACCACGAGCAGTATGGTGATTCCCAAAAGGATTAGCGCAACGATCCCGATCGCCGCCGGATCACGCTTGGAGAGACCTTCATAAAATGGTCCCACGCACAGCGCAGCGACCCCGATGATCGTGATCGCCACCACGAACGGATTTCCCTTGAACAGGGCATTGAAATACAACCGCAATAGCAGGTTCACCGGGATGTCCTCGTAATCGGCATCGCATCACCGCATTCCAACCTCTTCGCGCAACCGCTTGAGCACCCGCGATTTCGCGACGCGAACAGCAGCCGAGCTGATTGCCAGCTCCTTCCGCCCATCACGCCCGGATCGTCAACTTCTTCCCCGTGTCGATCGTGGTTGTTGATCCGTTCGGATCCTTCACGGTGACCAGCACATGGTAAACGCCGGCCGGAATGTTCGCGCTCACTCGACTGGCTGAAAGTTTCACTTTGAATTTCTTGCCGGCTTTCAACTTGACCTTCGGATTGGCGCTGGCGATGACGAAATCTGGCGCTGAGGAATCCGACTCCGTGGAGAGGCTCAGCGTGACAAGCTCCTTTTGAGCGACATTGCTTCTCGAATCGACCAATGAAATCGTCTGTTGAATTTTAGTCTTCTTACCGGCGATCACCGAACCAGGCAATGCGCCGCTGGCTGTTGGAACCAATACCGACGGTGGTACAACGACCGGCGGAGCTGGAGGAGGCGGCGGAGGAGGAGGCGGCGGAGGGGATGGCGGTGGCGGCGGTGGTGGCGGGGGTGCGGGTGGAGAAGTGACATTGACCGCAAAAGTCTCTGTCGCAGTCTTGCCGTCAGAGCCGTAACCGACGACCGAAATATGCGCAGTGCCGATTGCGCCTGTCGTGATCGTCAAGGAATTTCCGAGAACCGAGACGTTCGCGACGCTGGGTGCGTCACTGGAGACCAGAAACAGGTCACTGGTGTTTGTCACGCTACTGATCAGGATCAAGTTGGCAGGCTCTACGGTAGCGCCGGTGGAGTAATTCTGGAGGGGAATCTGATCCAGCGGCGACGCGAACGGACCTGGCGAGGGCACTGGCACTGCGGCAATCGCGTCCATTACGGCCAATCCCGCGGTTCCCACCACGTTGCCGAAAACCGTGAAGCCCCCATTCTGGTTATCCAGGTTGGATGAGTTGTCGGCTTCATTGAAGAAGAACTGGCTCGTGGCGCTGTTGGGATCATCTCCCAGCTTGGCCATCGCGATCGTGCCGCGGACGTTGGGTGCACCGTACTCGTTCTGAACTGGCGCATTCGTGGGCGTCTGAACGATGCTTGGCGTTGACGTCAGTTGATAACCGCCGGCTTGCCAGATGAAGCCGGGAACCGAGCGGTGCACGATGCTGTTCGTATAAGCCCCTTGGTTCACGTAAGTCAGGAAATTCGCAACCGTCAGCGGAGTCGTCGTCGGGGTCAGAAGTACGGGTATCGTGCCCAATGTCGTGTTGAAGATCGCGAAATCGGGCGACGCGTCCGGGTCATGAAAGTAGGAATTCAGATTCACCGGTGACACCGCAACGCCCGTGACGACGTTCACGTTCGGCAATTGGGCTGTCGCCGTCATCGTCAACAAGGCGCGCGGCTCGAGGCTCTCAGATAAGACCGGCCGAAACCGTCGACCAACTCGCTCGCATTTCATTGGTTTCTCTCGCGCTCGAATGCAAGAAGACTAGGCGTGCATGGTAACATGCACTGTTCTAACTTTCCACCCATGGCTGGGCGGTCGACGTGCCCGGCGCTGACGGGGAGGGGGAATAAGGAAGGCGCACAACAAGGATCAGAGCGGAGGACCGGATGGTTTCCTGGCTCATGCCCAACTAGCATTGTGAGCAGGCCGTGCGGTTAGGCTAAGCGTCGTAAAACTCGCACAAAACTCGCGAGCTCGATCGTCGCTTGGCCTGAGCCGATGCTCGGTTGGAAGGATTCCAGAAACCCATCCTTTTGTCACGCTCCCCCGATTCATTCGCGGCTCGCACGTCCGGCGCAAAGCACGGCCTCTGGCCATTTCGAACACGCACAAGGCGCGTGCCCGACGCTCCGCAAAAGGTGGGTGTCTGACATCCTGACATCCCTGGCGCCGATCAAAAAAGAAAACCCTTGGCTTGACTATCACCGCATTAGTGCATTACAGTAGTAATACACCTATGCGAGCCAGCGCGTCTTACTTCCAGGTGAACACCTCCTCCGGCGTGCCGATTTATCGGCAGTTGATGGACCAGGTCCGCGCGCTCGTCGCCAGCGGGCGGTTGGCGGAAGGGGACTTGCTCCCGTCCGTGCGGCAGGCCGGCCAGGACCTGCAAGTCAACCAGATGACCGTGTCCAAGGCGTATTCGCTGCTGGAGCGCGAAGGGGTCGTCGAGCGCGTGCGTGGGCAGGGGATGCGCGTCAACCATAGATCGCCTAGGGGAACGATCAAGGAACGTCAGAATGAGCTGCGGCCGCTGTTGGAGCAGGTGGCCACCCAGGCGTATCAGTTGGCCCTGACACGGGAACAAGTGTTGGCGGCCCTCGACCCTCTACTAAAGGAGCTCGGCCATGAGTGAAACGATGCTCGAGCTGCGCGGAGTTTCGAAAAGTTTCGGTCACAAGCTTGTGCTCAAAGAAGTCGATCTGACCTTGCCGGCAGGCTCGGTCTTGGGCCTCGTGGGCAAGAACGGCGCCGGCAAGACGACGTTGCTCAAATGCGCTTTGGGCCTGCAGCGCCCTCAGCTCGGCGACGTCCGCATCTTGGGCGAGCCGGCTTGGGAGCTGAGCGCCGCGGGCAAGGAACGGCTCGGCTACGTGCCGCAGGAAATCAACCTCTATCCTTGGATGAAGATCCGACAAATCACCGCCTACACGGGCGCTTTCTATCCCAGGTGGAACAAGGCCCTTGTCGACCGGCTGCTGCGCGAATGGGAGCTGAACCCGGAAGACCGCGTCGGGCCGTTGTCGGTTGGCCAGATGCAGAAGCTAGCCATCATCTTGGCCCTCGGTCATGAGCCGGATCTGCTGGTCCTCGATGAGCCTGCCGCTAGCTTGGATCCCGTGGCGCGGCGGCGGTTCTTGGAAACGCTGCTCGACATGGTCGGCGCGCGCACGGTGCTTTTCTCCACGCACATCACGTCGGACTTGGAGCGTGTGGCCGACCGCGTCGCGGTCCTCAAAGACGGCAAGATTTTCTACAACGGAGAACTCGATGCCCTCAAGGACAGCGTGAAACGGCTGCATGTCCAGGCGGCCGCGCCCTTGCCGAACGGTTCTTTCCGCGTGCCCGGCATGCTGTACGCCAAGGTGACCGGCAACGAGGCGGTGGTGAGCGTGCAAGACTTCACGGCCGATTTGCCGGAACGAATCGCCCAACAGTGGTCGGCGTCGGTGGCGGTGCAAGATCTAAATCTCGAGGACATCTTCCTGGAGCTGCATCATGCGTAATTACCTGCCGATCGCGAGAGTCTACATGCGCGGGGCAGCAGCGGCGGTGTGGTTGTTCATGTTGGTCTGCCTCTTGAGTGTGTCATTAGACGACGGAGAGATCGGGCGCAACCAAGGTGGCATCGTTGCTGGCGTCCTTTCGAGAAAATCATACATGGCAATGTTTACGTACTTCAATGCTTGCATATTAGGCGTCCTCCTCAGAGACAACATCGCCCACCCGTGGGCGTCCGTGCTGCCGCATTATCGGAAGAAGCATCTGCTGGCGGCAACGCTCATCGCATTGCTTTTCCTTGGGATCCCGATGTTTTCGATGATGTTCGTGGGAACAAGCGACATCGCGCCGACGAGCGTTGCCGTGATCTTCCTGACTTCCTTGGCGGCGGGATTGTGGACGCTCCACCATCCGGTCATGGGCGTCTTGGCGTTCCCGTTCTTGGCTTTTGTAACGGCGCGCTCTTCATCCGACCCCGACTTCGCGCGTTTCCTCGCGGGAACAAACCCAGCAGCCTCTGCGCTTTTTGTATTCATTAGTTTGGTAGCGCTCTGGGCCTTAGCCTGGCGGTTGCTTGCGTTGAATGAAGATACGGCGGCGGAGTATTATCTTGCGCGCTTGTGGGGCGATTTTCTCCGCGGGCGGGGTGTGCAAACTTTCGGGGGGCAGTTCGGGAACCCCTGGGCGGAAGTAATCAAACCCCGGGCGCTGAAACAATCCAAAACGAAGACAATCGAGGAATATCCCGCTGCTTTGCCGGCTAATAAACGGACCGCCCTTCAGAACTTGGACCCGCTGAAAAACCCGTTTACCAACCTGAAACAAGTCGAGAGCCTCTCCGGGTACAGCGAGAGAAGCCTATGGCAACGTTTACAGTTATGGCGGCTTGGGACCCAGTCGCTGCGTACCTCCACAGACGTGGGGTTTCTCATGGTGATGACGCTCCTCACGATGCCTCTATTGCTGCGACTTTTTCCGGGCAGGGACACTGTGGTGATATTCTCAGTGCAGGTCATGACGAATCCTTTTAACAGGACTTGGCCCTCCTGGTTCAAACGCCGTCATCGTCTGGGTTATGAATCCGTGCGGCCGCGAACGCGACAGGAATTCGTTCGAGAGCTCGGCCTGGCGCTCTTGTGGGACATCATCCAATGGTGGCTCGGGGGCGTTCTGTGTATGGGAATAGCCGCAGCCATCTGGGCGCCGGAACTCCTGCAAGTCAAAAACATAATCTTGTTCATTTTCTGCACAGGGATGGCCCAACTTTGTGCGTATGCCATGGGAATTTGGTCCTTGAAACGAGGAATGATCGCAAGCGTCGGGTGCGCACTCTGCGCATTCATGGCGACTGCGAGCTGGATGCTCTGGACGATGAACGGCAGCATCGGCGTCGAAGTCAATATGGCGATCGCGTCGGTCCTGGCCGCGGCGAGCGTGGCAACAATCGCGCTGGCTTACCGCCGCTGGTGCAGGGCGGATTTGGATTAAGAATGTTGTTTACGGACGAACCGGTCCACAGAGGCGCGAACCTCGGCAATAGCATCCTGGGACACCTTCCAGCTATTCGCGGTACACAGCCCAATCTCGGTTGGCGGAGTTTTCCTACCCACCACTTGAGCACCGGAAACCTGGGATTCGACGATCCGGGCCACGGCTGGCTCACGCACGTCAATTGACAAGCCCATCGGGAAGCCGCTGGCTTTCAATCTGGGCGCGGACCGGGTCGTTCACAACGTCGCGGACCCCGCACCAAAGCGCGATCGCGTTCGCCGCCATCGCAACAACCGCGGCGACCACAAGGCAGGAGACGGCATCGACGGAGCCGCGAGCGGCGTCGGCGATCGATTGCAACGTCACAACTGGATTGACCACATCGATGAGTTGTGGCGCGGGCACGCGGGTCACGAAGTGGATCACTTCGGCCCCAACGACCAAGAGTGAGTTCGCCAATGCCAGAATCGCGAGCACCTGATACGAATGGATGCGTTGCACCACGCGCCGCAGCAGTCGCGCACACAGCGCGCCCGCTCCGAGATAAATCACCGAATAGGCAGCCAGGGCGATCGCGTATCGAGAGGCTTGCTGATCGTTGAAGATGCTGTTAAAGGTAAGCTGTGGGAGTAGGACCGTCACAAAGAAGGCCAGCAGCACCAGCGACATGAGGGCATAGAGCATCCCGCGCGCGCCACCCGGCAGGAACGGGGCCCACAGCACCCTCAGTGCGCGCGAGCGGGGCAGGCCGCGGCTGACTCGCCGCGACAGAGAATCGGGCGCGCTGGCGAACAACAGACCGCCTACCGTGATGTACGTCGCGGTCAGCGTCAAAATGGGGGACAACGCGCCGGGAGACCGCGGCCGCTGGTGCACGATAAAATATGTCAGCAAACCGATCCAGCTAAGAAGCCACTGCGCGCCCACGGCCAACCGGATGCCCGTGCTGCGGTTGTCAGATTCGAAAGTGAGTTGTGAGACGGCCGCCTGCTCGCAGACATATCCGGTCGAAAGGCCGAGGAACACGACCAGCGCGAGCGCCCACCACGTATCCGATTCGTCGAACTGGATGGCGTTGCCGGCCGCCGTCATGAAGGCGAAAAAAGTCATCATTCCTGCGAAGGCCGTCGCGATCACAAAAAGCGACGAGAGAGCTTGGAACGTCGTGTTGCGGGCTTGAGTGCCGATTGCCAGGGCGATCACCGAGAAACACAGCGCGGTGATCAAAAGCATGACCAGCGAAAAGGCCACGTGGACGATATCAAAGCCCGGCAAGAGCGCCGTGAACGCGATGAAAGGAGCGATCGCGCAGTAGTAAACCAGCACCTGAACCATCGCGCTCAAGACCTTACCGCGGACGATCTGCACGGGCGACAGCGCCGTGATTTGCAACAGCTCAAGCGTTGTCTCGGTACGCTCTTCGATAATGCTGCGAAACGTCGAGAACGGAACGATGACCAACGTGGCCGCGCAGAGAGCGAACAGAAATCCCGAATAAAAAGTCACGGCCGACGACCCGTAGTCGATCGACTCGCCCAGATACGATACGCCGAAAATCGACCCGGCCCACGCCACCAGAAGCAGAAGCAGAAAAGTGATCACGAACTGGCGGCTTTTGAGCGCCTGGCGCACCTCCTTCACGACGATGGGATTGAACCGGTCGCCCAGGCGTTCCAGCCGGTTGACCATCGCTAACGCAGCCCTCATTGCGTGATCCCCTTCGTGATGGCCATGAACGCATCCTCCAGGCTCTCGACCCGGCCGCGAAACTCGACCACCTCGAGCTCGGCCCGAACGAGCCGCTTGAGGATCGCCGACAGCTCAGATTCAACTCCCGTGAACTCGAACGTCGCGACCCGGTCCGCGAGCTCGACGTTCCGCACCAAGGGCTCCTGGCACAGCAGGTGCTCCAGCTTCTCGGCGTCGCGCAGCACGCGGACCGAAATGACCGATCCGTCAGCGCGCCCTTCCGAGGCGCGTTGTGCCTGATTGAGTTCTGTCATCGTTCCGCAGGCCAGGAGGCGTCCCGCCTCGATGATCGCGGCCGAGTCGCAGATCTCGCCGAGCTCGGTGAGGATGTGCGAGCTGATGAGCACCGTCTTTTGCAGGTCGGTCGCCAGTACGTGGATGAGCCCCCGCAGCTCGATCCGCGCCCGCGGGTCCAGCCCGGCGGCCGGTTCGTCGAGCACCAGCACCGAGGGATCGTGAATCAACGTTCGCCCCAGCGCCAGCCGTTGCGACATCCCTTTTGAGAGAGTTTTGATCGATTTGTCCGCCAGCTTCCGCAGCTCGGTGAAAACCAGGACGCGCTCGACTGCGTCTCGCCGGATGGCCCCCGAAAGTCCGTAGGCCCTGGCGAAGAAGTCGACGTATTCCACGACATCCATGTTCGCGTACTTGCCGAAACTGTCCGGCATGAAGCCCACAATGCGGCGCACCTTGTCCGGATCGTCGACGACCGAATAGCCATTGATGAATGCCTCTCCGGACGTCGGAACGTCGAGCGTGGCCAGGATCCGCATCGCGGTCGTCTTGCCCGCGCCGTTGGGGCCGATAAATCCCATCACCTGGCCCGGATACGCCTTGAACGAGACACCATCGACGGCGCGGAGCTTGCCAAAGTGCCGGTGCAGGTCGCAGATTTCAATTGCGGGCGTGCCGCCGTTGCCGTTTGATGCCGTCATCATCGTCCGCAGTCAGCTCAGTAGTAGCCGAGCAGTAAGTGGTAGCCTGCTTGTTCGGTAGTTACTCCGACTCCCGTCTCGACCCCGGGATTCTGGCGGAGGACCGCCAGGAAGGAGCGCGGCGAGAGGCACGTCTTTTTGCCCAAGAGGAAAGCACCCTTTGGAGTAAGGTCTCTCGACCACGTTTGAATCAGCCGCTCCATCAGATTCGAATCGAAATGCGCATCTGGAAAACGGCCGAACATATTGAATCGTCTCAGCCGGCCGCCAAACATCGGATTGAGAACGGAGAAGCTGAAATTCTCGGGAAGCTCAGGACGGTTCCGGCCCAAGAGCTGGACAAAGTCCGACCGATCCGTCTCCGAAAGGTCGGCGAGCGGCTCGGATGCCTTCGGCAAAACATTCCGCGCCGACGAAAGCCGGCCCGACTCGTCGGCGACAAGTACGGCCTCCAGCTCCCAAGGCAAGCCGTTGGAGATCGCGAGGCCCCCGTCTTGTCCCGGTTTGATGTCGACGCGCTCTGGCTGCTCGGCATGGCGAATGGTCAAGAATTGCGTTCGTGTCCGCGACAACAGCCAGCCTGACGTCAGGGCTTGGTTCTCGGTCCAGTCGACGGTGAACGCGCCCGGCTCGGCTGTTGGCGGGAACACCGGATAGACGGCCGTTTCCGGGGAAAACTGCATGCCGCGCGCCGGCGCCACACCGGCAAAGAGAGCCAACCGCGCGACCGTCACCGCCCTATGGCTCTTCTGGTCGAGCACCGTCAGGCTGCGGATCCGCGACCTGATGCTAAACCCGTGCGCGGCTACCGCATATCCAACGAGCAGCACACTTGTCACGAGAGCCGTGGCTGGCACCGTGACAAGGAGCAGCCATAACAATCTCTTGCGCCGGAGGTAGAAATAATTCACGGGCCCGATCAAGACAGCGAAAGCGGTGATCAAGACCATGAAGCCATAGACGGGAACGCCGCGGATGCCGGGATTCATGAAATTGAAGAATTCCTGGGTCCCGAAATCGGGCGCGATGCCATGCCGCTGCGTCCACGAGGAGCGAGGCACGCCGACGATGCTCAAGAATGCGGTCCAGGCGGTCGGCGAATCGGGCAATTGATCGGGAAAGGCGCAGACCAGTCCGAGCATGAGTGGGCGAGTCGCAACAGGCGGACGCGACTCGATCCATTTCGCGTCGCCCGCCGCGTTTTTGTTGAATTCGAGCAGGCGCTCGAGCATCTCAACGTCCTTGGAGGTCTTGCCCGCCTGGTGAACAATCAGATTTCCGCCGCAATGGACCCATTTCAAGACCGCCGATCGTACCGGCGGCTTGAGGTCCGCGAGGTCGTCGCGCGAAATGGCGACGAGGTCGAGTCCGCTAAAATCAATCCACGAATCGGGCAAGCTGGCCGGTGGAACCACTTCCGCAAGCGCGGACGCGTTCGGCGGGCCAAACGTCGCGTCGCGCGGTCCGCCGGCCGCCGTGATGTAACTCGTACAATCGACCGGCCGGGACGAGACCACGAGCATCGCAGGCGCTGTCCCCCCGCCGAAAAACCCCGCGCCCCCGATGAGACGCACGTGCGATTCCAGCTCGCCTCGCCCGTCGTAGACGCGGAGCCGCCCCTGTCCGAACGCCGTGAGCGGAATGGAAAGCGTGAAACGCGTGGTTGCGCGCTCACCCACGCCAACGACTCGCTTGACGGTCGCCCCGTGCGCCCGGTCGGCGGGCGTGACTTCGAGCACTAGCTCGCGCGGGGACCCTGATTTGCAATCTCCACTCGCACAGGAAGATAGCCACCGAGAGTCCCTCCCGCCCAGCGCGTGTCCGTGCGAATCACGAGGTCATCCCCGACCGTCGTCCGCTCCTCGCCCGACGCAAAAGCCCCGTGAGGCGCGGCCAGCATCAAGGCGACAACGACGAGGACCCACAAGAACAGGGCGCGGGGCGGACGAAAGGCGAACGAATAAACCCCCCGCTCCCCAGGCCGCGAGAACCCGCCCGCCAAACTTGCCCATCAGGCGTTCTCCAGGCCGCGGCAAAACAATGCCCGGTAGTCAGGCCCGGTCGAAGTCAGCCGCAGCGTGGGGCAGCCCGGCGCTGCGGCTTTCACCGACGACTCGAACTTCACCGACGACTCGAATTCGCGGCGAGGGGAAACGAATCCGCGTCCAGGGGTGCGACGGTTACCTTGAACAAGTTCCCGAAGGCAGAGCGAGCGGCCGAACGATTTGCTATTTGGCCCTTCACCATTTGGGGCCTCTCGCACTCAAGACTCGGGGCTCGCAGCGTGTTCAGGAACGCAACCAGCTCTTCTTGCTGGACGTCGGAGAGACCCTCGAAGCGATTCGCGGAAGACGACGCCTGACCGGCGTGCAGCTTGATGGCCTCGGCCAGGGTCGCTGCTCGGCCGTCGTGAAGATAGGGCGCGGAATCTGCAATACCCCACAGCGGCGGTGTGCGCCATTCGCTTGGGGACGTCGAGTCACCGCCCGAGTCCGGGTCCGCTGACGGGTCCGAGGGCTCTTCTCCGTAGGATCCACCACCGCCGAGCCCCTCCCCCATCTGGTGCAGCAGCAAATCGCTGTAGATCCCTTGTGCCTCGGCCAGATCGGCAGTGTGGCAGTTGATGCAGCCGATTTGCTTGAAGTGCTGTTTGCCTGCGACGGCGCGGGCGGCCTCGGCCGCGGAGGCGGGGATCACTTCCCGGGGCCGCGGCAGCGAGGCGATGAAGGCCGTCATCTGATCGCACTGCTGGTCCGTGAGATCGAGTCCGCGGGGACGATACTCTGGTTGCGACAGCGATGCCGGCTGGGCCTGCAAGGGATTGCCGAGCCCCAGCTCGTTGGCGCACGCGACCCGCACGAACTCGGCCAGGTTTCCGATGTTGGCCTTCCAACCGAATTTTCCGATTCGCTTGCGGGACAACTTCGCGGCGCGCCCGGCGGGAATTTCCCCGCCATTGAAAGCCGACAGGCGGAGCTTCAGGCGCTGATTGCGCTCGTTGGCCAGGATGGCCGCGTCCGGGATCGCGTCGATGACGCTTGCGCCGAAGAGCGAAGGCGTGTTGCGCTGGCCCATGTCGATTTCGGGGATAGCGACAGTGACAGCTCGGATGGGTTGGACGCCGGCGGACGGATTGGCGGGCTTGGGTAGAAGCGCCGTCAGATCCGCAAGTGTCGGCCGGCTCTTTTTCGGAAATTGCGAGGAGATATTCTGGAGCGTTTCCTGAGATGCCGCGTCGATCGCAAATTGATGGATCACGCCGCGGGTGGCTCCTGCGCCGGCTTTGGGCGCTCGGGTAAAGACCGTGACGTTATGCTCCATCGACCCGCTCCCTCCGGCTCCCCCTTGCTGGTGGCAGGCGGCGCAAGAGGACGCGTTGAAGACGGGCCCCAAACCGTCGCCTTTGGCGGCCAGCGGATCGCCGGGCGTCCACTCGTGGAGAAATAGATCGCGTCCGGCCTCCGACGCCACGGCGTCAGCTTTCGGTTCCCAGTCGTACCGCAGCAACCAGCGGGTTGCCCGGTATCCGAGGGGCACGATAACAGTCAGCAGCACGATCCAACACAGCGCGCCACACAATCGTTTCATGATGTGGTCTCTCCCACGATGGTCTCGTGAAGTCTCGTTCCGCTGAAAGTTGGCGTCCGTCGGGGTACCGACGGCATCAAACACGACGCAGGCGACGACCGGACAGTCCATCAAATGTCGGCGAAACAGCTCACCAAAGTAACCCCGGGCGCTTCCTCGTCGATTGAACGCCGAACGTCGCAGATTAGTCTGACTAACGTCCGACCACACTAAGAATATTCGCAACCCGACCAAATTGCAACAGAGGGAAGCCAGACACGCACTCTCTGGACTCGGTTCCGGGAAGCCAGGGAAGCCAGACACGCACTCTCTGGACTCGGTTCCGGGAAAAGCCAGGGAAGCCAGACACGCACTCTCTGGACTCGGTTCCGGGAAAAGCCAGGCACACGTGACTCGGAGAGAAGCCAGAGGAGCCAGCCATCATTCTCTGGACTGGTTCAGGGAAAAGCCAGGCACACGTGACTCGCACCGGTGCGCGCCCCGCGATTGCCGGATGCCTCGCGGCCGACGCCGGGCACAGTACTTCAGAGGTTAAAGTGATGACGCCACCGTAGAAGTCGCTTGCAAGCGGCCTTCGTGGCGTAGACGGCGACCGGAAAGAGGACCCCGTCGAGGGCCAGGACACATTGTTCAACGCCGTTGGGATGGAATCGCAGGCGGTGACCGATCGCCGGTGTCGATACACTCCGCCGGCAGCGGCTCGGTCGATTCCAGTTTTCGTGTTTTACGAAACGCGGCGTTGACTTTCGTAAATTTACGAAAACGGGGTATCGTCCACGTGTTTGGCATTTTCACGCACGCGGAATACGACAAACTGGATCTCAAGGAAATCGACCAACAAATCGAGAAGGAGAAAAAGGCTTCCGACTTAGGCTAGGGATGCAAATATTATCCCTCGCAATTATATTCTAATGGAGATTGACATGAGTGTCGCAGCCAGAAAGCGAGCTGCAACCGACGAGGACGGAAAGCACCGCTACCTCGAGCTCGTGCAGGCGTTTCCCCTCAGACATCTGCGATCAGACCGCGAATTGGACCCGGCTATCAAGGTGATCAATTCGTTGATCGTCCGGGGTAAGCTCTCCCGCGGCGAACAAGATTACCTTGATGTCCTTACCGATATCGTTGAGAGATACGAGACCGAACATTGTCCGATGTCTCCCCTATGGGATGCAGATATGCTTTATTATTTAATCGAAGCTCGGGGTATTACGCAGGCGAAACTTTCGGCCGATGTCGACATGCCGATGTCGACGATTTCTGAGGTCATCCACGGAAAGAAGAAGCTGACGCGCCGGCAGGTCGGCATTCTCGCCGAATACTTTGGAGTTCCGCCGAGCGTCTTTCTCGACTGACGTTTAACCGCGGCGGCGATCGCGAGGGCGGGGGATCAAAACACGGCGTCGAGCGGCGTCGGCGGCGCCGGCCGCACGTCACGGCCTTGGGATAGCAGACGGACAAAAACCAAGGCCTGTAGTGGCCGAGCGGTGGGTGTCTGCCTCCGCGTGACCAGAGGTCGGGAGTCTGGCTCCTCCTGGCTCTAACCCGCCCTTAACCCAATTTGATCCGCAGACTCATGAGGCTGAGCCGAGATCAAGTTAGCCAGAGCGGCAACGGCATCCTCGGCGTCAAAACCCTGGGCTTCCACAGCCAGCATCGTTCCGCAATCGGCGGCGAGGCTGAGCAGGTCTAGTATGCTCCTGCCGTCCGCAATGATGCCGTTGCTGCGAACTTTGACATCGGACTGGAACGCTTGCGCCAATCTCACGAACTTGTCGGCGGCTCTCAGATGGAGCCCGAGGACGTTGGTAATCGCGACCTGACGACGGGCCACGTGGAACTTCTGAGCCACAGGAATTGACTCCGTTACGCTGCATCCCTGCGCACCTGCTTGCTAACCATTCGAAATGACGCTTTGCTGGATTTGACCGGGCGCACATCTATTCTGCCAAACAATGACGAAGATTCAAGTAACGAAAGAGCAAGATTCAGCATGGTTTTCGTGAAGACTGTCCGCCGATGATCCTCCTGGGGGTCAGGTTGATCCAGTCCCCGACGTTCTCCTTGGTCTCCGGGACATCATGCTTTCAGAACTGCTGCATAGTTCCCGCCATGATAAGAGAGCAAAACACTCAATCTCTGGAGTGGGTTCCGGGGGAAGCTAGACACACCTGACTCGCACCGGTTCGCGGGAAGCGGCAGAGCCCTGCCCAGGTCTCCGGGCTAAAGCCCACCATTACATCTGGGGTGCGGATCGTTTCAGGGTTTCGATCGGGCGTCTGATGGTCGTCGTGGCAATGTTCGCAGTGCTCCTCCTGGTCGTTCTCACTCTGCGACAAAGGGAGCAAGCCAGGCGCACGCCCAGACCACTCGCTGCTCCTTCGACGGCGCGCCGATGATGCCCCCCGGTTACGGATGAGGCGCTGATCGGGAGAATTATTGGGACAAATTCCTGGGAGCCACGTCTGCGTTCGATGTCTACGTCGTTGTCCGCATGAACTCTTGGGCAAGACAGCGACTGACAGGCGGCCCAAGCGGTTCGCGCGGACAATGACCAGCCACAGCACGGTTTTGCCGTCATCGCCCTCTGTTCGCCGGTTGGCGATGGCTTTGGGTGATACGCTTTCGTCATTCTGACCCTGGTGCGACCGAACGATCACAACTCGCGGAGAGGCGACACCGGTGGGAAGGCAGACCCCGGACCATTTCACGCTTGTTCGTTGAGGCGTGGAACTCCACGAGGCGCGTCAGAGACGTTCGTGCGAGAATCAAATCGATTCGCAGCGGGATTGAATCTGCCCAAACGAAGAATCCCTGCGTGAAACAGCGAAACCGATTTTGACGAATCCGAAGTCCTCGGTCCGATCCAGGTTTTCCGCGGATACAGCCATGAAAAAGGTCAGCGACCAAGAATATGCCGCCGTCATCGCCTTGCCCGCGCCCGAGCGCTACGGCCACTTCGTCCGTCAGGCCGCCGACTGGAAGGAGATCTGGAGCCTGAAGGCCGCGTCCGGCTGGGTGGTGCTGGGCGATCCCGACGGCCGTGAATGCCTGCCCGTCTGGCCTCACAGTCGCTACGCGCAGGCATTCGCCGAGGGCGATTGGGCTGGAGCCGAGCCGGCTGCCATTCCACTCGATCACTGGATCGAAAAATGGACTCCTGGAATGACTCGTGACGGCCGGATGGTCGCCGTTTTCCCGACGACGGCGGAGCGCGGGATCGTCGTGACGCCAGAGCGGCTGTTCGACGATCTCCAGGAGCAGCTCGCCCAGTATGACGAGTGACGGCTCACCCGATGCTGGTCATCCAGTAACCGAATCCCACCGCCCTACCTGGCAGCCAGCCCCAGCGCCGCGCGTTTTTCACCGATGTGTCGGATGTGATGCGGAATGTGATCGACCTCGGCTTTGAGCATTTCCGCGAGGGTCATCAGCCCACGCTCGCTGTGCACACAGGCGCGAGACCACGCCTCGGCCGAAACGCCGGCGAGAACACGCGCCATTTGTTTGCGCATGCAATCGAGTAATGTCAGCTCCTCTTCGAGGTCATGCGCATGATACGCGAGGGCGGCTGTGAACCGAGTCTCGTCGTAGCCGATGATCAGCGGATTCTGCTCGGCGATCACGCGCTTCATGCGGTGGCACCACGCCTGCTCACTGTCGACCAGATGACACACCACTTCGAGCGTGCTCCATTTACCCGCGACCGGCCGAGCCCTGAGCTGTTCGGTGGTCATGTCGGAGACAATTCGCCGCAAGCTGGGCGGCCCGTCGAGGTAGGCGGCGAGAAGTTCTGACGTGGGTGCGGTATTCATGAGCTGGATCTCCACTATGGGCGTGAGGGAAACTCTAGCTTCCCACGACACACCGCAAGCTCTCGCGGTTCGCGCGGGCGCTTCCCCGCGACGCCGTGATGACCGGCTGGTCGATGTGCGCCAGGGACCCAATGAAATCGATGCCGAACGAGAACCTGCCGTCAATCCAAGACCCGTCCTGATTGATCACGCCGGCTTGGATTTGAGAAGCTTCTTCGTGACATGCACCGTGCTCGATGCCGCCGGCGCGTAGTTCGTATCGCCAAGATAACGCCCGACGACGCTTTGCCCGGTCACCTTGCCCACGGCGACCACGACAGACGCCGAGCCGTTGACCAGGTGCACGGTCCGCAACTTGCGCTTGCCGATGTCGAACGTGACGGATCCAGTCGGCACAGGGCCGCCGACGAACTCCGCCGGCACCGAAACTTCCAACGTCACGCTCTTGGCCGTCTTGCGCACGAATTTGGGAATGACGATCAAGGTCGCGGTGGGCGTTGCTTGCGCGACGCTGACTGTGTCGCCCGTCGAATCGCTCGAAGCATAGTCCGTGCTGCCTTCATACGAGGCCACAATCACGTGCGACACTCCGGCCGCGGGGAATGCGACGGTCAGCGATGCTACGCCGCCGGAAACCGGCACGGTGCCGATCACGGACGAACCGTCGCTGAAGGCCACCACGCCTGTGGGAGAGCCCGCGCCGGGCGCGATTGTTGCCGTGAAGGTCACCGGCTGGCCCACTAATGGCGTGGCCGATGAACTCGTCAAGACCATCGTCGTCGATGCCTGGCTGACGGTGAAAGCCAGAGTGGAGCTTGGGGAAGAGGGAGCGTAGGACGCGGTCCCGCCATACGCGAAGCCAAGGGTATGCAATCCGACTGCGAGCGTGCTCGACGAGTACACCGCGACACCAGCCGCATTGACAGGGACAGTCGCCAGGATCTTGTTCCCGTCCGTGAATGTCACCGAGCCGGCGGGCGACCCCACGAATCCCGTGACGGTCGCGGTGAAAGTCACGGTCTGGCCGAAGGTGCTCTCCTTCACCGATGGAGAAACCGTCGTGGTCGTGGTCGCCTGGTTCACGATCTCGTCGGTCTCGCTCGACGTGTTCGCGGCGAAGTCAGTGGCACCTCCGTAGACCGCCGTGATCGCGTGTGTGCCGCCGCTCAGGCTCGCTGTGGTCAAGCTGGCGGCACCCGAGTCGTTGAGGGTGAACGTGCCCAGGGACTGGGTGCCGTCCATGAAGGTGACCGATCCGGTCGGCACACTGCTGCCTGCCGCGGCAGCCGCGACCGTTGCGGTGAAGGTCACGCTCTGGCCGAATGTGATGGGGTTATTCGACGCGAGCAGGGCAACCGTGGTGCCGCCGACAAGCTCGATGACCGGGTTCGAGATGCTGCCAACGAAGTCGACACCGTCTCCCGCATAATCGGCCGTGATGGAATGGCTGCCCACCGCGAGGTCCGATACCGAGACGCTGGCACTGCCGGAACTCAAGTTCGTCGTGCTGCCGATCTGGGTCGAGCCGTCATAGAATGTGACCCCACCGGTTGGCACGCCGTTTCCGGGCGCGGTGGGCATGACCAGTGCCGTGAACGTCACGCTCTGGCCCGGGTTGCTCGCGGCGGGCGACGGCGTGACCGCGGTCGTTGTGTTCGCCTGGTTCACGGCCTGGGAGACGACGGCCGAAGTGCTGGCGGCGAACTGGGAATCGCCAATGTACTGCGCAGTGATCTGGTGACTGCCGCGCGAAAGGCTCGTCGTGGAGTACATGGCAATGTCGCCATCGAGCGGCTCCGTCGCCAGGGATGTTATGCCGTCGAAGAACGTGACCGAGCCGGTCGGCGTCCCGCTCGCGCCGCCGGAGGCCGCCACCAGGGCGGTGAACGTCACGCCTTGTCCGAACGTGCTGGGGTTGACCGACGAGGCGATCGTCGTGGTCGAGATCGACCGGTTGACATTCTGGTTAAGCGTTGTCGAGACACTGCCGAGGAAGTTGTCGTCGCCGTCGTAGACGACGGATATGGGGTGGAGCCCCATGGTGAGTGTGGAGGTCGGGTACGTGGCCACGCCGCCAGCGAGCAAGACCGCGGTCAGCGGGGTGGTGCCATCGTAAAACGTGACTGTACCGGTCGGCGTTCCTCCCCCAGGCGAAACGGGCGTCACCTTCGCGGTGAAGGTCACGTTCTGGCCGATCGCGCTGGGATTCGCCGTCGAGCTGACGGTCGTGACGGTCGAATCCTCGTCGACCGTCTGAACGATTGCCGTCGCGGTGCTGGAGGTGAACCTGGTATCGCCGCTGTAAGTGGCGGTGATCGCATCCGTACCGACGGGGAGCTGCGAGGTCGTGAGCGACGTGACTCCGCCTAGGCCCACATTCACGGGGGTACCAATCGGGACGCCGTTGTTGTCGAACGTCACCGTTCCCGTCGGTGTGCCGCCGGTGCCACTGATCGTGGCGGTGAAAGTCACACTTTGGCCGAAGACGCTTGTCGAGTTGCCGCTCCGCACGCTGAGCGAGAGCGTCGTGGGCACGACGGCGGTCAACACGACACCCGAATCATACGTCACCTGGAAAGTTGGTCCGCCGGCGGTGGGCGTGTAATACGACCCCTCGGGTAGCGTGTTGAACCCACCGACGACTGCCCCCTGGATGATCGTGAACGAAGTCCCCGGCGTGGGGTTGTAACCCGCGGCGACCGTGGCCGTGAGAGTAGGGTCAAGAAGGGTCACCGGGGAAATCGTGCTACCGGTCGTGAAGAGCGTGCCATAGGTCGCTGGCCCGGTGATGTTTGTCGAGAACGTGCTGGCCGAATCAAAAGCGGCGATTCCGTCGACGGAAAGCTTGCCGACGCCGAGAGTTCCGGGCTGAACGGCGCTCCCTTCGACCGTCAGCGTGGGCACCTGACCCGTTCCGCTGATCGTGCCGCCGCCCGTCAGGTCGAGGCCTTTGCTGCCAGTGACGATCCCATTGATATCGAGATCACCGCCGGCGGCGACCGAGACACCGTCGTTGGCTCCCAGATTCGTGTTGATGTTGTATGCCGAGATGCCCGCGTAATTCGCGATGAGTGGCATGGCCGAGCTCAAACTGATTGCATCGCCGCCGATCGTGTAGCCCGCGGCGTCGATCTCGATCGAGCTGAACGTCATGTTCGCGAGATCGTTAAGGATCGGCACCACCGGTACAAAGGTCGAGCCGGTTGCAGTTGGGAAAATCAGATCCTGGCCGCTCTGCGGAGCCTTGTCCGACCAGTTATTGGCGTTCGACCAACTGTAGTCTTGCTGCGCCGCTGCCGCGGCGCCCGTCCAAACGTCGGTCGTCAGAGTGATCCGATCCTCGAGCCCCTCGAGGATCAGTTGCCGCTTCGACCGACTGCGGCTGCTCCAACGCAAGGAACCGCGCAAGCCGCGCCCAGCGGCCCAATCACGAAGCGAGAACGAAATCGCCATCCGAACCTCCCAGGCTGTCAAATGTAAGGCTGTATACGTCGTTGCATGCAATTTCCTCGCCCGTCACTACGAGGGGATGGTGCGCGTGCCTGGCCAGGACGGTCTGCCCATGACGAAAAGCTCTTCCTGAACGGCGGATACGGATTCTCGACCTCGAACGGACCATCCGAAAGTTTATCATAAGAATTCGAGGCGCAGGCCCCGTTTCGGGAATTCGACCGCCAGAAACCCGCGTTTGACCGCGCCGGAACGCCAAGATGACACTCTCAGACCGCCGGCGACGAGAAACGACTGCATCCATTAATGATACGCTGCATCCAACAAAAATGAAATCGCACGGAAGAATTGTGACACGACTCGCTGGCTCTCTGCGTCGGAGGCGCGTTACCAACAAGGCGGAGGGAATCGAATGATGCTCCGACTTCGTGCTCAATTCGCAACCGTGCTTTTGGTGGTGCATGGAGCGCTCGCGTGGGCGGATGATTCTCCAATCAATGGTGTGAGGCACACGCTGAACGACCGCTACGGCGACCCAATGCCGCGTGGGGCGACGATGCGTTTGGGAACCGTTCGCTTCCGCCACGCCCCCTTCATCAAGCACGTTGTTTATTCGCCGGACGGTCAGTTGGTGATGACCGACAACGAGAGCCGTCATCTTCAGATATGGGACGCTCGCGATGGAAAGAACTTGCGCTCGCTCGACGTCCGGGTCGAAACTTTGCGTGATTTCGCTTGCTCGCCGGATGGGAAAACGATTGCGGCGGTGGGTTTTCAGTACGACGCGAAGCGGAACACGGTCGCGAGTCTGCTTACCTTCACGGATCGACAGTCGGGGCGGCCGATTCGTGAAGTCGAGATCGGCGGGAGGTCCGAAGACGAGAACGTGCTGTTCTCTCCGGACGGACGCTTTGTGGTGACGACAAGTTACGAGGGGATTCTCCGTGTTCGCGATGCCGCCACTGCTCAAATCTTGCACGAGGAGCGCATGGCGGAACAGACTCGCCTCACAATCGCGTTCTCTCCCGGCGCCGTGAGCAACCTGATCGCAATCACGAGTGACCACACGGTTCGCATCTGGGATATCGGGCGCCGGCGGGACGCCCGCGTCATCACGATCGAAGGCGAGGGACGCGCAATCTCTGTTAAGTTCTCGCCGGACGGAGAAACGCTTGCGGCGGGCATCTCGGGGGGCGGAACGGACATTCGCTTCTGGCGCCTCAGCGACGGCAAGCTCGTCCGGAAATTGAGCAGGCCGGAGACGACAATCGCACAGTATCTTGCTTTCACACCGGATGGGAGCACGATGGCTGCAACCGGCAATGGAAGCCCGCCGGTGGTCTTCGACGTCGCGACGGAAAACTTGCTGGATCGGTTCATGACTGTTCGCGTGGACGGGCCGATGTCGTTTTCACCGGACGGAAAAACGTTCGCGACCACGAGTGAGCGACAGTCCCTTCATTTCTGGGATCTGGCGACAGCCACCGACCGCCTGGCGACTCCCGATGCGCACTCAGGCGGCGTGGGAGCCCTGGCATTCCGCCCCGACGGCAAGACGCTCATCTCGGGAAGCGACGACCGGACTGTGCGGGTCTGGGATCTGGCGACAGGGCGGCAGACAAGAGTCCTACCGCACACCGGCTGGATACGATCGCTCTGTTTATCCACGGATGGCTTGCTCGTCGCGGCGGGCGAGTCGTATCCGGGATGGGGTTCCGTCCGGCTGTGGAATCTGAAGAGCGGTGAACTCATTCGAGCCTGGTTTGCGGACCGTGCAATCCTGCGCGGAGTGAGGCTTTCCAGGAACGACAAATCCGTCATCGCGGCGCTCAGCGATGGCTCGGTTCGACTGTGGGACAATCGAACCGGAGGAAATCAACCCGTGCCCAACGGGGGAAAACGGTTAAGCGAGGTAAACGACGTCGTCTTCTCCGGTGACGGCCAATCGGTTGCATTGCGCGCCGAAGGCGACGTGCAGGTGGTGGACATCGGCAGCGGCAAACCGCGATTCACAACTTCGTCTTCGTTGCGCTACAGTGCGTGCGCGTTCGCGCCCGATGGCCGGAGCCTGGCGATCGCCAGGCGCGGAGTCGGCAGGCGGTTTGAGCTCGCCAACCGGGAGATCAGCGTTGACAACACGACCGCGACCAGCACGATTCTCTGGCTTGACAGCCAGACGGGGCGAGTGCGCCGCGAGCTTGACGTGCCTGAGTCCACAGTCAAATGCCTGGCGTTTTCTCCGGACGGAACAGCCGTCGCCGCCGGCATCCTGATGTTTCACCCCGAGCGGGGGATGATGCGCGTCTTCCGGCTGCGAGACAAGGCAGAGCTGGAGACATTCGACTCCCCCTGTCCCTGGATCGAGTCGGTGGCGTTCACGCCGGACGGCAAGCGAATTGCCGCGGGATTGCTGGATACGTCGATTTTGATCTGGGATCTGGGCGGAAAACACTGACCTTGCGCTGGAGAGTGGTCGTTCTGGGAGATGTCAGGGCGAGGGACTGACATCCAGCGCGCGGGTGCTCAGGAACAGGCCGGAAATAAATTCCCCGGTTGACGTCGGGGGCGACTCTTCGAAGTAGGCAAACTCCGTGTGCCGTAACTGGTGAACGGCACACGGAGTGTGCCTACTACTTTGGAAATGCGGCGAGCCGGGAAGTGAGTTCCGGCCTGTTCCTCGAGCGGCGCGGCGAAAATCTAGAACCAATCGGGTCGCTCGTCACATTATGATGAAATGGTCAAGCGCGATCCCGCGAGGAAGACGGGGTTGCTGGCTGCGGAGAACACACGGTGAGAGTCAGACGCCGGGAGCGCGGCATCCTTCGTCAGCTCCAGGGTCTCTACGACGTAGGGACTATGGGAACGCTGACCGACGGCCAGCTCTTGGAACGATTTGCAACCGACGGCGACGAGGTGGCCGAGCTGGCTTTCGCGGCTCTCGTCGAGCGGCACGAGGCGATGGTGTGGCGCGTCTGCCTGGCCGTCCTGCGCGAGGAGCATGAGGCCGAGGATGCGTTCCAGGCCACGTTTCTGGTGCTGGTGCGCAAGGCGCGCTCGCTCTGGGTGCGCGACTCGCTGGGGCCGTGGCTGCATCAAGTGGCCTGCCGCACGGCGGCTTGTCTGCGCGCAACGATCATCCGGCGGCGCAAACACGAGCAGCGCTCAGCCGAGAGGAACACGAGTCGCGTCGTGGGACTCGGACCAGAGAACGACCCCGATCGTGATGCCGCCGTTCACGAGGAAGTGAACCGCTTGCCGGAGAAATATCGCGCGCCGCTGGTGCTCTGCGACTTGGAAGGCCGCACGCACCAGGAGGCAGCGCGATTTCTGGGCTGGCCGATCGGCACTGTCAAAAGCCGCCAATCGCAGGCCCGCGGGCTCGTGCGAGATCGACTGGCGCGTCGAGGCGTGGGGCTCGCGGTTGCCGGCGCGGCCGTCGAGTCCATGAGGCAAGCGGCCGTAGGGGGGACGCTCCAGGAGCTGTCGCAGAAGACCGTCGGCGCCGCGATGCGGCTGACAAACCGGCTGTTGCCTGCGATTGCCGCTTCGGAAAAGGTTCTCTCGCTGACTCAAGGAGCCGTCCGAGGCATGTTGTGGAATCAACTTCGGTTTCTGGCGATCGGTGCCCTTGCGGTGGGAATTGTGCCTGGCGGGGCAATGATCTATTTGCGCAGCTCTCAAGAACCAAAGCCGAAGGAGGTAGCGCCAGCCTCGAAGCAGCCGACACGCGTGACGGCGCAGGGACCACCAACCACCGCGACCCCGACAAACCTGCGTGCTCAGCAACTGAGAACGCGACGAGCCAAAGTCGTGTACGAGATCGCCTCGCTGAACCGCCAGCTCGCGGGGATCGCTGTCGAGGAATATGAAGATGTGATCTATCCGCGCGAGCTGGCTGCTGCCGAGCATCAGATCGAGATTGCCAAAGCGGACGTCGACCGTGGCGACGGTGCCTTCAAGAAGGCAGATCCGGCGCCGGAAAAATCGGGTCGCGCAACCGCGATGAAGATCTCAGCAGAGCTGGCCCTCAAGAAGGCCCAGTTCTCTCTCGAACAGGCCCAGTCCGTCAAGAAGGTGCTGGTCGAGTATACGCGGGACAAGACCATCAAGGAGCTCAAGAGCGAGATTGATAAGGCCGGCTCGGAGGAGCTAGCCGCGAAGGCGAACTGGTCGCTTGAAGTGGCGAAAGAAAAGAAACTGGAGCGAGAGCTCAAAGATACGGGCCGGAAATAACTTCCCGACTGCGGACAGAACCAGAAAATCGGCTGACACCTTTTCTGTCGGTCGACGCAGAGCGTCACTTCGGACCTCCGACGCCGGGCGTCGGAACGAGAGCTGGACGCATGGAAAGGTGGCTGACACCTTTTCCATCGCAGAGGCTCCAGGCTGGGGATCTCAACCTTGGCAAACTGCTCGGCGGCAATCACGGATTCGGCGGCTTCGAGCTGATGCGGCTTGAGCTCTTCCCACTCCCCTGCTCCGCGAGCACTGTCTATAGCTTTCCTCAAGGCGGCGAAGGCGGTACGATTGATCCAGGCGCGCGTTCCTGGGTTCAATTCAGGGTATTCCGATGTCCGACACCACCGGCGAACGGTTCGACGTGTCGGCCTTGTTCGACCGCTACAAAGATCGCCTGCGGCGCACGGTGCGGCTTCGACTCGACCGCCGGCTGACGGGGATCGTCGATTCTTCGGGCGTGCTGCAATTGGCCCGCGAAGAGATCGAGCGCCGCGGCAACGAGCCGGCCGGGGCGGCAGCCAGTTCTTTCCTCTGGTTTCGCCAGGTCGTCGGTGGGGTCTTGCTACGCATTCACCAGGAGCGGCTCGGGCCCGACGTGCGCGGCGACATTTCGCTGTACCGAGGCGCGCTGCCGGAGGCGACGTCGGTCTCTCTCGCCGCCCACCTGCTGGGCAAAGGCGGCGGCGAGGACGACCAGGCCGCCGCCCGCGCCGAACAGAGGATCATGCTCCAGGAAACGCTCAATGCGATGGACCCGATCGACCGCGAAGTGCTGACGCTACGGCATTGCGAACAGCTTACCAACGATGAGGTCGCCGCCGTGCTCTCCATCTCGAGCGCGCAGGCCAGCGAGGCGTACGTTCGCGCTTTGAAGCGGATCAGCGTGATCATGGCGTCGCTACCGCGTTTCCAGCGCAGAGCCTCAAATTGATCGCGAGCGCCCTTGTAACGTGCGCGGATTCCAGCATACTCGCACACCGGAAAGGGTCGACCATGACGGCAGGCGGAGCAGATCGGAGCCCGGTGGAGGTCCTGTCTGAAGAGTTCCTCGAGCGGATTCGCCGCGGCGAGGCGGTGACGCCTGAGGAATATGCCCGCAAGCATCCCGAACTGGCCGACGAGATCCTCACGCTGTTCCCGGCGCTATTGATGATGGAGGAGCTCGGCGGCGAGATTTCAGACCTCACGTCGTCGCAGGGCGCCTTAGCCGCAGCGAACGTCGGCGCGGCCGCCGGACGGATCGGGGACTTCCGTCTCTTGCGCGAGGTGGGGCGCGGCGGCATGGGGGTCGTGTACGAGGCCGAGCAAGAGTCGCTCGGCCGCCGCGTGGCTCTCAAGGTACTGCCGAGCGGGGCGCTTACGGACCTCAAGCAAATCCGCCGTTTCGAGCGCGAGGCACGATCGGCTGCACGGCTGCATCATACGAACATCGTACCGATATTCGGCGTCGGCGAGCACGAAGGCACGCATTTTTATGTCATGCAGTTCATCCAGGGACAGGGCCTGGATGCGGTACTCTCCGAGCTGAAGAGGCTGCGCGATGCTCGCGAATCGAAGTCGATCGAGCCGTCACTGCCCGACCGCCCGGCGAAAGGGCGTGCCGCGGCGGCCGACATCGCCCAGTCGCTCGTCACCGGCCGGTTCGGGCTCGGCAGCGCCTCGCCGAGCCTGGCGCCAGGCGCAGCGCCACGGAAGCATGGAGCACTGTGACGACAGCGCGTCTGCCGGATTCGGCAAGCCAATCGGACAGGAACATTGTCGCGGCCAGCAGCACGTCGGCGGTATCGACCCTCTCCGAGACCGACCGGCGATTCGCACAGGGGGTGGCGCGGATAGGGGTCCAGGTGGCCGAGGCGCTCGCCCACGCGCATGCGCAAGGCATTCTCCACCGCGACATCAAGCCGTCAAACCTGCTACTGGATCGTGAAGGCACCGTCTGGGTGACCGACTTCGGGCTGGCCAAGGCGGTCGGTGGCGAGGACTTGACGCACACCGGCGACATCGTCGGCACGTTGCGGTACATGGCACCGGAACGGTTCCAGGGCTCGGGCGACCTGAGGGCGGATCTCTATGCGCTGGGACTCACTCTCTATGAGCTGCTCGCGCTGCGGCCGGCGTTCAACGAATCAGACCGCGCCAGCCTGATCCGCCAGGTGACCCAGGAAGATCCTCCCCGGCTGCGCAAGCTGAACCGGCACGTACCCCACGACTTCGAGACGATCATCCACAAGTCGATCGCCCGCGACCCACGCCAGCGCTACGAAAACGCACGGGCGCTGGCCGACGACTTGCTGCGCTTCCTGGACGGGCGGCCGATCCTGGCCCGGCGCGTTTCGGCTTCCGAGCGGCTCTACCGGTGGGCCCGCCGAAACAAGGGGCTCGCGGCGTCGCTCTTCCTCTCGGCGCTGCTCCTGGTGGGAATTTCTGTCGCTTCGCTCATCTCGGCCGCCTGGTTTCGCAACACCGCCGCGGCTGCCCGAGCGGCGGCCGCAGACGCCGAGGTCTCGCGCAACCTCGCCGAGGCGGCACAGCGCCGGGCCGAGCGAGCCGGGAAGGAGGCGGAAGCCCGCCGCATCGAAGCCGACGCACAGCGCAGCCGCGCCCAGAGAAGCCTGGCCGAGGCCCAGGCCAACCTCGGCCTGGCCCGCAAGGCCGTCGACGACTCGTTCACCAAGGTCAGCGAAAGCACGCTTCTCTCCGTGCCGGGCCTGCGGCCCTTGCGCCGCGTTCTCCTTGAGTCGGCACTGAGCTTCTACGAGGAACTCATTCAGCGCGGCGGCGAAGAACCGGGCGTCGTCGCCGACCTGGCCGCAACCCAGGCGCGGGTTGGGCAAATCCTGGCCGATCTCGCCCAGAGCGACAAGGCTCGCGCTGCCTTCAAGAGGGCCGTCGAGCTCTACGACAAGACCTTGTCGGCACGGCACGGCGACGTCAATCTGCTCGAGCACAAATCGGAGGTCTGGCACCGCCTCGGCGATCTTGACTACCAGACCGACCAGCGCACCGCGAACGCGGCCTACCGGCAAGCGATCGTGATCCGCCAGCGTCTGGCCGACGAGCATCCCACGGAACCGCGGTTTCGCATGGCGCTATCCCGATCGTTCAATGGGTTGGCGATTACAGACCCGGCGGGCCCAGGGAATCTCGACGCCTATCGGCGCTCGCTCGAGCTGCGGCTCAAGCTCGCCGACGAGATTCCCGAGGACGCCGACTTGCTTCACGGCTTGAGCGAGTCGTTCCTCAATGTCGGAATTGTGCTGCGCCAGCGCGGTCATCAAGCCGAGTCGCTCGAGCTGTGCAGGCGCTCGATCGAATACGGCCGCGCCGGGCTGGCCCGGCGTCCGCACGATCGTGAGTTCGCGACCGACCTGGCCGGCAGCTACACCGAGGCCGCCAATGGAGCCTGGCAGCTCGGTAGCCGCGAGCAAGCGCTGTCGATCGCAGCCGACGGAATCGCCTACCTTCGCAAGCTATCTGCCGAGAATCCCGACGTCACCTCTTATCGCGGCTTGCTGGCGAGTATGCTCGGGATGAATGGTCAGTTTTTGCAGACTCTTGGTCGGACCGCCGAAGCCGTCTCGTTCGGCCGGCAGGCGGCCGAGACGCTCGAGACCAGCCCAGCCGCCGACCTCGTGGCCATGGCCACTGCGGCATTCTCGCGCGTGAGGCTGGTTGCCCTGCTCGAGCCCGGCTTCGCCATCAAGGAAACCAAGTCGTGGAATGAGGAGGCCCGGCGCGAGGCCGACCTGGCGGTAGCCGACCTGCGCGCAGCCGCCGCCAAAGGCTTTCAGCGCGTTGACTTGATTCGCAGCGACCAAGGCTGGAGACCGCTGCTGGTACGCGAGGACGTCAAGTCCCTCTTGGCCGAGATGGGGCGGCCAGCCAAAGAGCCGCCGGCCGCCAAGGTCGGTGCCACCCGCAGCGACTCGCCGCTTCATAGCCCGGGCCGGCTCGAGGACGACCGGTTTTTGGGAGAGCTGACGATCGGCCTGATCGATGCGAGCGGAGCGGCTGCCGACGAGTCTCGCCTGGAAGCTTTGCTCGTCCAGGTCGAAGCCCGGCGAAAGGCGGGCAACGACTCGCCCATGCTGGCGCAGGCGGCGCGATCAATTCAATTGAGGATCGGCGACGCGTGCTTTAGAGCCGGCGATCTCGCCGCGGCCAAAGGGCGCTGGAATCTCGGACTGGCCCCACTAGAAAAGCTGCCTGAGAGCGTGCCCAAGCGTCAGGCCGTCCTCTTGGGTCTCGCACCAGCCCTCGCGCGGATAATTGACCTCGTCGCCGCGCGCGGGCTCTGGGAGCTCGCCGAACAGTACGACGCGCTTTACCGCGCCGGCGAGCCGCCTGGGCGATCGTCTCGCTCTTTTGACTCGGGCCTCCTCGCGTTGCGGCGCGGCGATCAACAGTCTTGGCGTACGATCACCGAGGAGGCCCTCAGAGACTTCGGGGGAGCTGACCATTTCTGGACGCTTAACGCCCTGCGAACCGCAAACTTGAGTGCAAACGCTCCGGTGGCGCCGAAAAACTGATCGAGATCGCCAGGCGCTTGGTCGCCAAGGGCCGCGGCGATGGCTGGTACTCGTGGCATCGCATCGAGCTTGGCCACGCGCTCTTCCGCGCGGGCCAGGATCAGGCCGCCCTGTCTGAGCTCTTGGAGTTTGGCTACGACTCGAATGCCGCCCCGGTCATCGCGCTCATCCATGCCAGGGCCGGTCAGGCTGAAAGAGCCCGCCGGTGGCTGACCGCGCTCGAGCAAAACCTCGAGCAGACCATTCGCGATGAGCACCTGGCCAAGGGCGGGCTCAAAGAGTCGCCGCACCTGGCGCACAACGTGCTCCGCGCCGAGCTGCTGCGCCGGGAAGCGTATGCGATTCTGGGGACAAAAGCTCCCGAGCTGCGGGCCTTGCGGCTCCTCCGCGGCGACTCGTTCTGGCGGCTGGGCGATCATCAAAAAGCCGACACCGAATTTGCCGCCGCGATCGCCGATGCTCCCGACGACGCTGGCGCGCTCATCGACCGCGCCTGGACCTTTGAAGGCCTCGGACTGCGTGACCGATCCATGGCCGATCTCGCCCTTGCAGCGCGGCGCCGAACGGATGATCCCCGCCCGTGGGTGGCCAAGGGCCGGCTGCTGGCCGCGCACGGCCTCGAGTCCGAGGCCGACGAGGCTTATGCTCGCGCTGCCGCGATCGCCCCGGGCCGTCTCGATCCGTTTCTGGAGGCACCCTGGTGGGTCGTCGCACACTACCCGGGTCAGATAAACTGGCAAAGCCGCCCCGAGGAGGACCACGACCCGTCGCGTTCGGTGATGGCTGAATCGGGCGCGCCCGAGCGCTGGAAGCCGGCCAATGTGACGCCCGACCGGGGCATCCGTCTGGCGCGTCTTGCCGGTGAGGGCAATTCGTCGGTTTATGCTCTGGCCCATCTCTACTCCGCTTCCGACCGCACGGCCCTCTTCAGCCTGAGCGTTTCCGGAACAGCGCGAGTCTGGCTCAACGGCCGCGTGATCTTCGACCCCGACGGGCCTTCGACTGACGTTCCGGGCCTCGATCACATCTTCCCAGCAGCCCTGCGTGCCGGTCGCAACACGCTGCTGGTTCGTGTGAGCAATACCGCGCTCGAACATTGGCTGCGGTTCCGCAGCGATGACTTCGAGTTGGTTCGCGCATCTTTTCGCTGAATCAGCCCGCTGGCAAGAAGCCGCCGACTTCTTCGACCTGGCCGAAAAGCGCGGTCAGTTCCTTGATGCCTGGACCAAGGCACGCCAGCTCGACGTCCTGGCGGCGCTCGGAGAGGAGGATCGCTACCGCCGCGCCGCGGCACGACTCGCCGACTGGGACGGACCACTCCGCTGCGATCCTCACGACATCGATCTGCCGCTGGGACTGCTGCCCAATGACTTGCTAAGTCCCGAGCGGCTCGTCGAGATCGCGCGAGCAAGCATCGCGATGAAGCCCGACGAACCCTGGCGCAAGCCGCCGCTGGCCCTGGCCCTTTATCGCGCCGGAAAGTACCGCGAGGCGATTGATCAGCTCGCGTCGGCCGCGCCGGGTTCCTCCGGGTCGCTCCATATCGAAGCTCCCATCCGCGCGATGGCGCTCTGGAAGCTCGGTAAGAAAGACGAAGCACGGAAGTCGCTCGAGCAGGTTGATGGCGTGTTTGACCGCTGGTGCCGCGAGCGCTTGGGCGGCCACGGAACGTCCTGGACCACCTGGTCGATCGATGGCCCCGAGCACGTGACCCTGCGCCGCGAGGCACACTCGCTCCTGGAAGGCAAACCGACGGACGATACCGATCGACTGGCCAGGATTCGATCCGCGACGGCCGGCCTGCTCGCGGACCGCGAGTCCCCCACGTGGGCCTTTGATGCGGCCGTGTGGCTCGACCCAACGAAGAGCGCGCACTTGATCGCCCTGGCCAACCGCTTGAACGAGCTCGGCCGAAGCGCCGCGGCCGAGCCCGTGATCCTCGCCGCCACCCCGGCCAAACCTGATGATCCGCGGGGCTGGGTCGCGCGAGGCACGTATTTCGCAACCGCCGGGCAACCGGACCGCGCGGCCGCCGACTTCGCTCGCGCGCTCGAGCGCATACCGCAAGACTTCGCGACCTGGGGTGAACGGGCGAAGCTTTGCATCACAATAAGCGAGCATCCGGACGTGTTCGACCGGCTCCTCGAGTTGCGGCCAACCGATGCACTGCTCTGGTACATCCGCGCTGAGCGTCATTTGCTCAAGCGCGAATATCAGGGAGCGATCACCGATTTCACGCGCGGTGGCGAGCCGCCGGCCACCTCGGAATTTGCCTTTGCGTTTGCCGCCACCCTCCTGCTCTCAGGTGACGAGTCGGCCTACCGCGACTACGTGATTCGCCAGGCCGACCTTCACGGCGAAAGCAGCGAGCCCGCAACATTTTTTGTGCTCGCGCGGATGGCGCTGCTCGCCGAAAACCCGCCCGTGGCTCCCGATCGCCTGGTGTTATGGGCCAACCGCGCCGCCGAAAAGGACCCGACTTTCGCCTGGTACGCTCACGTGCAAACACTGGCTCTCTACCGCGCCGGCGAGATTGAAGCCGCCGCAAAGGCCCTCGAACGCGCCAAGAAACTGGGCTGGAGTGCCGGCGGACGAGCTTTGAACGAGGTCGTCGCCGCCATGCTCGAGCGACGGCGCGGCCGCGGCTCAAACGCCATGGCCGCTTTTGCGGCGGCCCGTCCAGTTTTCGCTCGCACCCCGACCGCGCACATTCAGTCCGACGTTGTGATCATCGACTGGCTCGAATTCCAGGTCATTCGAGGGCAGATCGAAGGACCGCTCGAGGACGCCGCCTTTCCGGCCGACCCGTTTGCGGGTGGCAGTCGCTAGCGTTCCGTCAATATTCGATTGACGGAACGCCAGGTTCTAGCCGGGAGATGATCGAGCCGAAAGGCGAACGTCAGGAGTTTATCTGTTTCTGAATGAGACTCAGAATCATCATTGTAAAAAGAGGTAAATTCCGATGGCGGCCAGCACGCTGCTGCTGGCGATTCCCAGCGGGCGATGCCACCGACTTGTGGAGTCGGCACCGAGGGCTGCCGCTTTGAGCTTCCATGCGACGAGGCCGACCGCAACGAGCACCATACCCATCCCCGCGCTGAAGGCGAGCACCATGGCCACTCCGGCGGCGAGCCTTCCGACCGCGGCCGCCAGGAGCAAGAGCGCGATGGCATCCCAGCACGGCACGGCGCCGCCCGAGAGGCCCAGCGCGATCACCCCGCGATTGCTGGTCGCACCCGCCGACTGCGAGTGCTCGGCATGCTCCGGAAAACCGCCGAACTGGCGCCCGAGGCGCCATAATCCGACTGCACCGATCGCGAATCCAGCCACCTTCACAAGCGCCGTATGCAGACCTGCTACCCGCGTCGCACCGCTATACCACAGAGCCAGCGCGATGAGCAGAACACTTCCGAGGTGTGCGACGGTCGTCGCCAGGCCCAATAATGCGGGCTGATAGAAACGGGTGCCCGGGCCAAGAGCGACCGCGGTCACCAGCGTCTTGCCGTGACCGGGCTGAATCGCATGCGCAGCCCCGAGCACGATCGCAATCGTGACAATGACGAACCACGACGTCTTCAAGGTGCCGTCCAGCAGCTCGGAGAGCCGAGGTAGGCCAGGGAGAGCCAACTTGTTGCGAGCCGCTGGCTGCATTGGAACGGTAGCCGGCGCACGAAGACCAGCGGTGGCCGCCGAGTCGGCTCCTGGGGTTGGGCCGCTCGCTTCCGCCGGCCCCCGATATTCGACCTGAACCTGCTTCGTTCTCCGTTCGTCCTCGTCGCTCAAGAAGATATTCGAGCGAACCTCGATCTGCGCGACCTCGCTCGGGAGCGAATCGCCGGTGACGACCACGCCCGAGAGTCCGCGAATCGCCAGCCGGCTGGTACCTTCGCTCGAAACATAATTCGTGTCTCGAACGCGCAGGCGGCCGCTGGTCGGAATTGATCCTGCCAGGTGAAACGTGTACCGCGGGTGGCCCTCGATGACCAGGTCGAAGCTGCGCATCGTCAACTGGACCGGCTCGCCCCCGACGGAGATGAGCAGCCCCTTGGCGTTGAGCGGTCCCGTCACCTGGCCATAACGGTCCATCCACTCTCGCCACTCGGCGCCCGGCATACTTCCAATCAATCGGCGCAGATCCTGCGTGAGCGTCAACTCGCTGAGGCTCACCTCGTAATCGATCGCGACCGAGCCCGGCGACAGCGAGACCTGGATCGAGCGGTCGACGCGCTGGTTGGGAATATCGTGTGCCAGCACGCCCGACGTAAATGCGCAGCGCGAACGCGGTGACGAGAAGCCATGCCGTGGAGAGGTGAATAGGGCGAAGGGCCACGACAAGAGTCGCGATCAGTTGTAGTACTTCTCGATCGCCTTGTTGACGACGTAGATGACGACATTCTTGCTCACCGGCTTCGCCAGGACGCAGAACGCCTGCTCAGAAAGGGCCCGCCGCATCAGCTCGTCGTCACGGTCGGCGGTGATCAAGATGGCGGGGATCACTCCTTTGATCTGCCGGACGATCGCCATCGTCTCCAGCCCGGAAAAGCCTGGCATGTGCATGTCCATGAGCGCGAGGTGCACGTCATGCTGACGGATGAGCTCGATGGCTTCCTCACCGCTCCCGGCCATCAGGGTTCGAAATCCCTGGGGCGCGACAATTTCGCGCAGCGTTTCTCTCGCAGAGCGATCATCGTCGGTGATGAGGATCGAGTAGGATTGACATGCTGTCATCGGAGCGGCACCCACAAGCCGGCCCCGTTACAAGAGGCCAGTCCGGCAAATCTTATATGCATCGCCTGCGCCGTTCGCTGCTCGCGCTCATCCCACCATCTGACCCGATCAAGACAACCCATTTCAAGGTCTACGGTTACATTTTTTTCAGAATCGGGTCGCGCCGTGATGATTTGCGGCCACGCCGCGGCGATATTCCGTCACTTTGGCAGTCAGCGAGTCGTCGCTGCATTGTTGCTTGGCACACTCAAGCTCGACGCTGCTTTGGCGGCGAGGCGCTGAAAGAGACCTTTGCCCTCTCCCCAGCGCTCGGAAGGGCTGAACGCATCGGCCGATGCGAGCTCCTTCGGGTTTTCACGAATGTCTGAATAGACATACCGCTCGAGCAGCGCACCTTCCTTGTTCTCAGCGAGCACGAGCCGGGGGAGCAGCGACCGGGGATCGAGATACACGTTCCAGGTTTCTCCAGAGGCCGCGTGCCGGACGAAATGATGACAGGCCGCGTCGACGCCCACGGCCTTTTCGAGCCCCTTGTACTCAAGGCTCGGACCCCCGCCCTTGGCGGGATCAGGCGCAACCCCCGACTTTTGAAGATTTGCGAGAATCATCTCGAATCCGGCTTCGGCGATCGTGTGCCGGCTGTTCTTCATCACCAGCGGGCTGTCGACGGCGATCTTCATCGATGGGACAACGGCCGCCGTCTGGGGCTGATGGACGTAGATCATCTTGGCGTCGAGTGCGGGCGAGTAGATGACCTCACGTCCCTTGCTCGCTCCGTTGCCCCATTCCAGTCGAACGGCTTTCGGTTTGCGCCGGACCGAAAGCACGACCTCTTCCTCGGGCAAGACCGAGCCGCCCACACGCTCGCGGCGCTGCATCTTGACCTGGTACGCATCCAAAGCATTGAGTTTCTCTGTGGCCCGCGCCAGAATCAGCTTCGCATCGTCTTTTGAAGGGCGCTCGTCCGTTTCGGCAGGCGCCTCCAGGCCGGTTGAAGGCTCGGCATCTGGCTGACCGGCCAGGGCAAACTGGGCCGGCAGCGCAGTCGCTCGGCGGTGCAGCTTGCCCGGTGCGAGTCGACTCGAGCGCGGGCCCGCGAGGCGCTTCGTCCGGCAGCGGCTCCTTTTGGGCGAGAAGCGTTTCTGGCCCGGACAGCGCCGGCGCATCACCGCCATCACGCTCGTCCCCCGCGGGCTGCCACGTCCTTGATCCGGCCGAGGCGACCCGGGTCTCCTCCTCCGAATCAGTTGCCGGCGAAAGCCCGCGCAGCGGCTCTGGATGCCCGAGGGTCACGCGCACGCCCTTGGCGGATCGCTTCGGGACCGATTCCGCGTCATCCGCGCGGGCGATCGCTTCACCCGAATCTCGCTCGCCCGCACCCGAGCCGCCGTCCTCGTCCGCGCGCGCCGCCTTCCGCTTCTTGGCATCAGCCAGCTTGGTATCCAGGCCAAGCGTCGGCCTCATCGTCTGCGCGTACGTGTCGTTCTCAGGGGCAGGCGAGCCCGGCTCGCGCTCCCACAAGTGCGCAAACGGCGGCCATGTGCCGACCGAATGCAACCCTCCGAAACTGGAACAGCCCGCCCCAAAGCAGCAAAAGCCTATTCCCAGGCATGCCAGCAGACGCGCGGTCAAACGACGGTTGCAATCCTTTGCCACTTTCATGATCCCAGTTCCACTCCCAAGAGGACCGTCAGCCCGGCCGGCCTCCTTTGGACCAACCATTCAACACTGCATCCATGCGTTCGGCTCGCCACGACATCGCGTGTAACGGCGATACCACAATCCGTGATTGGGGGCAAGGCGAGGTGGGAGGCTCCGGCGTGAATCAACTGACCGCGACCAGGGAGCGGAACGATTCGGCGATGTTCAGTTCAGGGACGAGGTGAGGCTGTTTATACTGTTCGACCGTGCCGCCGCTTCGGGCCAGTCGTCGACGCTGAAATTCGGCCCAGGAGCCGCTCGGGATGGGGAGTATGCGGACTGGGCCGAGACGGAGGCTGTCGCGCTTGCTTACATACTCGACGTTCTGCCGCCTGAGCTCACGTTCGACCGCGGCCGCCAGGGCGTCCGCCGCACGGGCTTCGGCCAGATCGTCTTCCTCGATCAACAGGGCATAATAAGGCGGTTCGTCCCAGACCGGGGCCAGCAGGTACGACTTGAGGCGAAGGCGTGCCGCGCGCCGGGCCTCTTCGACTGCGGCAATAACCTGGTGCTCCGAGATCTTCTCGCCGGTCAGGCTCGAGTAGTGTGCACCCTTGTTCAAGAATTCAAGCATGGGTGCGCGTCCGTAATATCCGGTGCAGCGGACGAGGTCGGAGATGTTGTATCGATAAAGACCGCCGGCGGTGGACAGCACGATGAAGTAGATTCTGCCCTCGACCAGGTCAGTCGCCTCCACCGTCTCGGGCTGCGGTGAATCGCCCTGATCTTCCGGAATGAACTCGAAGTAGTTGTGGCGGATATCGAGAACACCCGCGGCCGTGCCGTCTTCGATGGGAATCGTCATGCGTCCTTCCGACGCGATCAGCCCGACATCCCGCACCGGCGTTTCCCCGAAGAACTCCGGATAGCCGCGCAGGTACGCCCGCATCGTCCCTCCCATCCAGTTCGAGAGGAATTGCAGGCCGGGCCAGTAATCTCTGGGGAGCAGACGGCCGTGCTCACTGACGATGCGGTCAAGCGCCTGCGCCGTCTTCTCGTGACGGCGACGGGTCTTCCGGAGAAGCTGCTGGCGAATCTTGCCGGGAATATCCCACTTCCGGTCGAGCGTGCCGTCGGCCAGGTCGCGGATCAAGGTCTCTTTCTCGCGGTCGCCTAGCCGAGCGATCGCCAGGATCGTGCTGGGGTTGGCAGCAATGATCGTGCCCACGTTGCGGTGGATCGAGAACCGAAGCGCGGTGTAGTATTTCGATTCGATGTCCTTGATCCCCGACGCGACGGCCGGCATGCAATACTGGGTTCGCACCAGACGATTCTGCATATGAGCCGTCAAGCCCGTGATGGCGCCGCAGGGAATTCCCGCGGGCGTGAAGCTCTCGCACCAGTCGCTGGCAATCTGGAGGATGGGCCGCAACCCCTCGCGCAGCATCTCCGGGTGCGCGTCGAAGGCCTGGATGCCCCAGATCGTCCACCCCTCGCGGTAATCACGAAGCGCCTCCGGCGTGACCGGAATCGTCTTGGGGCGGTTAGTCGTGCCGGAGGTCATGGCGAACATCAGGACCTCGGTGCCCCGGCCGAAGAGCGCCCCGATGTCACCGTTGCGCACGCGCTCGATGTAGGGCTCATGGCGGTCGTAGCCGCCGACGCTCACGCGGCGACGGAAGTCCTCGGGCGAGCGAATCTCGCTGAAATGGTGGTCGCGGCCAAACTGGCTGTCGGCGTGGCGCGCGATCCGGCGCAGCAGAAGCTCGCGCTGGACATCCCCACACCGCTGGGCCTGCTCGTGGAATGCCCGGGCGAGGCGCCGCGCGCGCCTGGCCACCGGCCGGCCGAACAACCGTTTGAGAATCGTGATCATGACGGCTTCAAAGCCCCCGGCTGCTTTCTTTGTCAGCCCGCGACGGGAGACGCTACCTCAGAAGATATATCGGCAGAAGCGAAAGATCCGGCCATACCCGGGCTGACAGAGACGATCGCGGTTGCCGCCGGCCCGGGCAGCCACGGACGGCGAGGCGCGAACCGCTCGAGGAAGCGCACCACCCGCGTCGCATAGCCCGCCGGGTCGGTTTCGCGGCAGCGATTGTGCTTCGCGTCGCTCACCAGCCAGAGTTCCTTAAATTTCTTGCCCCGGTCGAACAGTCCTTGTGCGATCTCGGGGCTGATATAAGAGTCAGACCCGCCGTGAATCATCAGCCAGGGCCGCGGCCCCAGCCTGGCCGCAGCCGCCTCGACGCTGGGAAACTTGCAGTTCAGCCTTCGCTCCGTTACCCAGCGGCCTGTCCGGGCAACCAGCGGGTAAATCCAGGAAGGGAGCAGCGTCCGCAAGGTCGGGTTCGAGACGTACAACTCGCACCACCGCCTGATGTACGGAATCATGGTCCCGTGCGTGGGAAACGCCCCGTCGGTGATCACGCCCCAGACGTCCTGTTCGCTCGATGCCGCCACAAGCGCCGTGGTTCCTCCGCGGCTCACACCGAAGAGGCCGAAGCCCGCGGGATCGCGATCGGACCGGGCACGCAGCATCTTGAGGGCGCCGCGAAGGTCGCGGACTTCGCGGTCGGTCGTCCACTGCATCGGCCCGTAACCCTGCTCGTTTTCACTCTCGCCGTGGTTCCGGAAATCAAAGGTGAACAGGTCGAACCCAAGGTCGCGAAGGCCGTCGACGTACGGGTGATAACTCCAGCGGTCGCTGAGATACTCGTGGCAGTAGACGATCACCCCGGCCTGCTCCGGCGTCCGGGCCGGAAGGTAGCTGCCGGAGAGAGACAATCCGTCGTCTGTGCTGAACTGCACCGCCTCGCCCGTCTCGCCGGGAACCACACGCAATGGCAGGAACGGCGGCTGCTGCTGAAAATGACGGCTGACGATCGGCGAATACTTGATCAAAATGAAGATGAGGAACAGCACGAGGAAAAAGAGCGGAACCGCCAGCCACGCAGCCAGCAGGGGAAGCGCACTCATTAGGCCAATCACGGCAGCACTCCTGATCGTGGCTGCTTCACGAACACCCGCCGCGACTCTGGCGCGACGCAGTGTGCACGGAAGCCCGGGCTCATGCCCGGCGGCCACGACAGTTAAGAATCGGAGAAGCGTCTCAAGATGAGCGTAATATTTTGTCCGCCAAAGCCAAAACTGTTGGAAAGAGCCACGTCGACGGCGTGCTCCCTCGCCTGGTTCGGGACGTAGTCGAGGTCACATTCCGGATCACGGTTCTCAAGATTGACGGTTGGGGGAAGCATACCATCGCGAATGGTAAGGAGGCAAACAATCGCTTCAACACTTCCTGCGGCAGCGATTAAATGGCCCATCATGCTCTTGGTGCTCGAGATCGGGACCTGATATGCGCCCTCACCAAATGTCCGCTTGATCGCCAGGGTCTCGATCGAATCATTCACCGAAGTACTTGTGCCGTGGGCATTTATATAATCGACGTCAGCCGAGTCGAGCCGAGCGCCCTCGAGCGCTTCGCGAATGCAGGCGATCGCGCCCGCGGCCCTCGTCGTGGCTATCGGTTATGCGGAATGCATCGGCACTCGAGCCGTAACCGATGATCTCGCCATGAATGTGTGCACCACGTTTTTTCGCATGTTCAAGCTCTTCGAGGACGAGCATGCCGGCACCTTCGCCCAGGATGAAGCCGTCGCGATCGCGGTCGAATGGGCGGCTGGCGCGCTGCGGCTCGTCGTTGCGCGTGGAAAGAGCGGTGAGGAGGATAAAGCCGGTGACGCCGAAGGGGTGGATCATGCTGTGGGTGCCGCCGGAGAGGATCACATCGGCATTTCCGCGGCGGATGAGCTCGTACGCTTCACCGATGGCTTGTGAGCTGGCGGCGCAGGCGGTCAAGCAGTTCGAGTTGGCACCCCGGGCGCCGAAATAGCTGGCGAGGTGACCGGACGGAGTTCCGGGCTCTTGCTCGGCCTCGCGCACCGGGTGGAGCTCTTTGGCTCCCAGGCGGGTGAATTCAGCCGTATCGACGTGGCCGTCTCGCGTGCTACGCGCCAGGAGGCTCACGAACCTGGGGAAGTCGTGCTGGCCTTCTCCGGATCCCAGATACACCCCGAACCGGCGGCGATTGATCTCGGGCCTGGATTCGAGCAGGCCGGAATCGCGCACGGCCATGGATGCAGCGGCCAGGGCAAACTTACTGTTGCGGGAATGCTCGGCCCATCGGCCGGCAGGATCGTCAAGGTAGTCACCGAGGCGGAAATCGGGAACTTCGGCTGCGATTCGCGTGGGAAACGTGCGAGCATCGAAGAGTGAGATGGGGCCGACGCCGCTCTTCCCCTCGAGCAGGGCCTTCCACGTCGTCTCGAGGTCACGCCCGAGCGGGGTAACCATCCCCATGCCTGTCACGACGACTCGACGCATCAATGCTACCTTCTGGAAGAAATCGTCAGGCTAAAGCCTGACCTAAATCGAATCCGCATGTGTCAGTCCGGGCATCCCCGGACGACCACCGCCGCGGCCTGGCCGTGCGGCGTGACGTTGGTGCAGAGGAACACGGGGTTGCGGATCTCCCGCGGTGAGCCCAGCACCAGATCGAGCTCGATTCCCGATTCCGGGGCGTCGCAGTTGAGGACCGCCGGGATTCGCCCGCGATTGGCGGCGATCAAGCTGCAAATCAGTTCGACCGCCCCGGCGCCCGAGACCAGATTTCCCATATAGCCTTTGAGGGCCGTCACGGGAACGCCGCGCGGACCAAACACGCGAGCGAAGGCCCGGGCTTCCGCGAGGTCGGAGACCTTGGTGGCCGAGCCGTGGGCGTTCACGTGGCCGACATCCCCCGGCGAAAGCCCGGCTTCTTCGAGCGCCGCCGCGATCGCGACTTCCGTCCCTCCGCCTTCGGGATCCATGCCGCCTGAGGGCATCGCGTCGCAGCCGGACCCGCCACCCAGGAACTCGCCGTAGATCTTCGCGCCACGGTTCCTTGCGTGCTGTTCCTCTTCGAGAATGAAGATTCCAGCCCCTTCGCCGGGAACCCAGCCATCACGACGGCGGTCGAAGGGGCGGCACGCCTGCGAGGGATCTCCCTTCCAGCGCGACATGTTCTCGAGCAGGGCCATGCGCACCACGCTGAGCGGATGAATCTTGGAATCGGCCCCGCCGGTGATCATCACGTCGGCGCGCCCACGCGCGATGACGCGTGCCGCCTCGGCAATGGCCAGATTTGAAGACGCATCCGCCTCGGTGATCGTGTTCGAGGGCCCCTGGCAGTCGATCAGGATGGAAATGTGGCAGGCAAGCATGTTGGGAAGATACTTGAGCAGCCAGATCGGCTCGATCATCCGGATCGATTCGCGACCCCACGTTTGATAATCAAACGGCGTGCCGTTGGACGTCGCATGCGCGACGGCCGGCGCGATCTCATCGAGCTCGCTGGAGATCAAGCCGGCTCCCAGGTCGATGCCGATTCGCGTGGGGTCGACTCCACCCTCGGCCAGGCCCGCGTCCTGCACCGCGAGCTGGGCGGCGGCCACCGCAAGCTGGATGTCCCGAGCCATGTACTTCTGGCTCTTCTTGAGCGGCTTGCGAATCTTGGGAAGCGCGTAGTTGAGCAGATCGAAGTCGCCGATCTCGGCGCCGCTATCGGTGGGAAGCCCCGCGATGCGGAACGCCTGGAGGGGGCGGATCGAGCCCCTTCCTTCCGACAGCGATGACCAAACGCGGTCCGGACTATCGCCGAGGGAAGTCACCAGGCCCAAACCGGTTATGACCACTCGGCGTTCGGAACCAAACATGAAGGACTCGTCGATTTACGGCGTGGGAGGTCACATCTCGCGTCACGGCTCGCTCCCCGTTCCATCAAAGCGATGCACTATTATTGCTTCGAAGGGCAAGGGACGCGGCATAAACTTGATGCAACACTCAAATTCTCCGCAGACTACCTGGATATCCGTTCCGTGCGATCCGGCTCGCCCGAGCCTTGGTTCCTTCGCGCCCGGCGGGAGCTGACCGCGTCCTCGTTACGCTTCCGAGCTACGTGTGAGGCTGTCCATTCGCTTGCGCGGTTCCGTCGGTGGGAAGCTCGGCTTCACGGGCTCGCTGCTGCGCCTTGGCCAGGTCGAGAACGCCAAGAAGCTGCTGCGTGAACACAAAGTTCTTGGGGCCAAAGATCTGGTTGGCGCGCGAGTTGTCCAGATGGGCAAAGACAATCTCGGCTTCGGCCAGAAGCTCGCCGTCTAAAAGGGCCTTGCATGAGACCACGGCCCCCTCGCTGCGCAAATCCGTCAGAGTGACCTCGTAAATAAGCTGGTCGCCTGCGCAGGCGACGCCATAGAACTCGGCGCGGGGAATCTTCGCCAGCACAACTTTCTCGGCGAACCCGCCGGCCTCGCCGACCAAGATCCCGCCGGTCTGTGCCAGCCCCTCGATGATCAAGGAGGCCGGCATCACCGGGTAGCCTGGGAAATGGTCGTGCAGATGCTCTTCCGCCAGCGTGAGGTTTTTGATGGCCCTGGCGAACTGACCGCTGCGAAACTCAATGAACTTGTCGATCCAGATCCATCGCATTGCGGAGGGCACCAGGCAGGGAGAGGCAAAACGGAAATTCAGGCAGCGACCAGCTTGCTCTGCACATATTGGACAAGCATGTCCACTGTGTAAAGATCCCCGATCCGATCGACCGCGGGATTCTCCTCGAGCTTGGAGAGGTCAGCGAACGGTAGGCGCGACTTGAGCTCATCGACACCTTTGCCCGTGAGCTTGCCGTCGGCGACCCATTCCGGGTCGGCCATCAGGTTCTCCGGGAAGAGCTCGCCACGCGGAATTTTGATTCCGAAGTTGCGCTCGAGACGGAACACGATGTCCAGAAAATCGATCGATTCGGCGCCCAGATCGCCTACCAGTGTCGCGGCGCGGGTGACTTCGTCCTCGTCCACACCCAAGGCGTCGACCAGTGTGGCCTGAACTTTCCCGAAAATCTCGTCGTATGTCGGCATATTTTCCTCAAGAACAAGATGGGGTCCCCTCCCGATCCCACACCGAAACCCACTTCCAGGTTGCCGAAGATCAAGTCGCCTCTCTTAATCGTCGGCGAAACGATGTGTCGAACTTCATATGGGCGAACGCGGGGGAATGTCGTTGCGCACACTGACCCCGGGGAGTCGTCCTCCCGGCAACGGGGCCGGAATCCGGCACATCATGAGCAAAATGGCGAATCGTTGCAACATCATCAAGCAAAGCCCGTGCGCAGCCACGCTGCGTCCTAGACAGGTGTACGGATCTCCACGGCATCCGGCTTCCGAGCGATCGCCCTGGCCCCGACCGAGCCTTTCCTCAGGGTGGAGTAGAGGTCGCGAAGGCCCGCGACGATGGACGTATCAGTCGTGTGGAGCTCGGCGTCCTTGTCTCGCAAGTTGTATCTGGTCAGGATGAAGCGTCCCTTGACCATCTCTTGAGAGTCGATCAGCCCCACTCCCTTGAACGTGCAATCGTGCTCGTCAAATTCGGTCAGCTCGACGCGCAGCTCGAGCTGTCGCCCAGGCTCGACAAAGCTCCCATATTTGATCGTCTTGGCTTGTTTCAACACGATGATACTGTGCGAAAAATCCTCGAGCTCGCGGATCAACCAGGCCCCCGCCTGCGTGAGCGCTTCCAGCATCAGCACCCCGGGCATGACCGGAAACCCCGGAAAGTGGTCGCTCAAATACTCCTCCGCCAGGGAGAGATTCTTTATCCCGACTAGCGAAGGCCCGGGACTGGCAACCCGGTCAGCCCCGGCAAGGCGGCATCGCGTCGTCTGAACGTCGATGATCCGATCGATCAACACAAATCGCATGGAAGCACCCGAGGGAAGCCTGATTTCACCCTAAAGCCAAGACAGCCACTCCGAAACGAATTCGCGCCGATACACTCGTATGGCATTTTTGATGGAGCAATTTAGCAAGAATGCGTCCCAACGTTCAATAGGCACGCGGGTGGCTCCGTGAAAGTTCATCGACGTAACTCGTTACGTTACTTATATCACGTACAATCAGACAGGCGGCGATCCCGCTGATTATTTCCATGTCTTTTTCGCCGTATCGTTTGTGCACCGAAAAAGATGAGGCGCGAGTGAATCGCACGGAACGGCAGTAGGGCCGCAATCGCTATCCACGAGCGCGGCTGCGGGATATACTGTTTGTGAGCGCACGCGTCCTCCCGATGAGCCAGCATCGCGATTGGATCTCGCGGGAGGCCGGAAATCCCTCCGGCGCGGCGCATTCCCATCGGCGGGCCAGATCGTTTACCTCCACGGGAACGATTTCATGAAGATCGCCTTTGTCCGGCTTCTCTGCTTGGCTGCCATCCACTTCGTGGCGGCTGCCTCGGGCGCCGCGTGGATGAATTCATCGATGTCGTGGTCGCCGGATTCCAGGTGGCTGGCGTATACCAGCCTGGACGGTCCAGCCGAGCCGCTCCCGCGCGGCTGGCTGCTGGGTGCGGCCGCTCCGAATATGGATTCGCCGCGCGGGCGAGTTGACAGCCGGAAAGAACCGGCCAGGCCCGGGGTGTATCGGATCTGGGCTATCGACCAGAATTCGGGGGCGAACGTCTTGATCGAGCAATCGCGGTGGCCGCTTTCGGCGCCGGCGTGGGGGCCGCTGGGCCGATCGCTTGCTTATAGCCGTTTCGTGCCCGAATCGGGCGGCCTGGCCGGAGAGAGCCAGACCGGCCGGCTGGAAGTGATTGTTCAGAGGAGCCTGGACGAGAAAAAGGTCATCTGGACCTCACCGGAATTTGTGCTCGATGAAGAGACCAGAGCCGCGCTGCCGGGCCATCGCTCTGCGTGGAGCGCGGCGGGACAGTTCCTGGCCGTACCCCGGCCGAGCAAGGTTCCTTCGATCGACATCATCCGGATGGATACCGGAAAGCGGGTGCACATCCTCGATCACGGCATCTTGCCGGCGTGGTCGCCGTCCGGCGCGATGTGCGCCTACATCCGGCGTGGGATCGGCAATCACAGCCTGGAAGTCGTGAGCCCGCGCGGCCTCGGCTTCAGCGAGCCGCGCGAATTGATTGCGACCGGCCCGGTGACCACCGCTCCGTTCTGGGACGCCGACGGCCGATCGATCCTGGTCGTCGCAGAGATGACGACGAGCCGTTCGCGCGAGTTCGAGCTGGTGCGGTGCGCGCTCGACGCGACCGAGCCGGGAGAACTGATGAAACTGGTGCCGGACCCGGTGCGGCGAGTCGCGAAGCTGCGCGGCGTGGCCATCGATTTCGACAAGGAAGCCGAGGTGAGCTATCACTCGGCGGATCTGGAAAACCGAGAATCCGAGCTGGTCCGGACCCTGGTAAAAGACCCCGGGAGTCGCCGCCCGTTCCATCCGCTCGACCCGAGCCTGCGAATCGCCGCGGTTTCGCTCTCGCCCGACGGCCGCTCGGTCGCCGTGCGGTTCGGCGATCCCGATGCCCTCTCGCACCCGGCGCTCTACGACGGCGAGGCCGAACAAACCCGGCTGCTTGTTCCCGACGACGACGCGCGGCGGGCATGGCTGAAGATTCTGACGACCACGGCGGCTCGGGTGCTGAGAGCCGCTCTGCCACCGGTTGTCGTCGACGGCCAGACTTTCGAGCGAGCGGCAATCTTCCCGCTGCCCAACGAGCTTGCGGGTCAGGCCAACGTGTCCGCCCGTCTGGGCCGCATCGCTCTGCTCGGCGAAGCACTGCTACCCGCCCGCGGCAAGCCGGACGAAGCCGCCGCGGCCGAAAGTGACGACGAGGCCCGCCTGCTCTTCGACTATCTTCGCGGCGACCTTCAGGCCGCCGCAGCCGACCTGGATGCTCTCGACCGGCAAACGACCGACTTCGACCACCGTTTCACGATTCTGAGCATCCGCGCGCTGATCCGCTGGGGCCAGGGCAACCAGGACCAGGCAAGGCAGATCATCAGCTATATCGTCGCGAACACCGGCACTTCGACCTTGCGTGTCGAAGACACGCCGCTCGGTCCCGTTTTCGAGAAGATCGCCACGCCGGCGCAGGCCTGGGCGGCATTTCTTTCGGCACGCACGAGCGCGGCCCAGACTCAAGGCGAGGTGACGCCCGCACCGGAGAACGTCGATCCGTTCGACCTGCTCACCGCGCCCGGGCTCCAGCGCTTACTCGAGCTTCCCGACTTTCCGCGGATGGAGCCCGGCGGCGCCGCAGGCGGGCCATTCGCGCCGGTGCCGGCACCTGAGCTGGATCCCGCGCCGCGGCGGTGAGAGATCCGGGAGCATCGTTCTCGACGGGTTTCCCGCGCGTCGGTATTGTGGAAGCTATGAAACGGGCACACGGGAATGAACATCGAACGCATCAATGACCTTAGCGCGTTCAAGAGTTTCGTCGAAGAGAAGCTGCCGGGCGGCGGCGTGGGCCTGACGTCGGATGAAGCCCTCGCACATTGGGAGTACGAGAATCGCAGTGCGGAGGACGAAGCGGCCTCGGCGGACGCGGTGCGAGACGCTCTCGATGACATGCGGGCGGGCGATGAGGGTATCCCAGCGCGTGAATTCCTGAAGGAACTTCGCCACCGATACGGCTTGTCCGCACGGCAATGAGCTTTCACGTCCGTGTGCTGGCACGAATTCACGATGCCCCGGATTTCGCCAATCACGCCACGAACTCGGCGTGCTCGGGAGAGCCCAGGCCTTGTTGCAGGACCAGGAAGGCGGCGGCGTTGTCGCCGCGCAGGAGTGCATCGGTGTCGAGCCACAGGCCCGGAAAAACGGCACTGCGCAAGACCCCGTCGGCCGCCCGGGGAATCGGCTCGAATCGGCCATCACGATTTACGAACCAGTCGATCTGACGGTCGAGCACGCGCCAAACGATATACTCGCGAACGCCGGTGCGCTCGTAGGCGACCCGCTTCTTGCCCAGGTCGTAACTGGCACTGCTGGACGCGATTTCTGCAACCAGATCGGGCGCACCCTCGATGTAATCATCCTCGCTGATGAATACTTGGCCGCCGTGATCGGGCGGTATGATCAAATAGGCGTCCGGCTGGGGTTCGTTGTCGAGGTCGAGTCGAATGCTACCATTATCGCCCGATTGCACGCCGGGTGTATTGACGGCGTAGTAGACAAGCCAGCCAACAACCAGGCTATGCGGATAGCTGTGCTGCCCATGCCGGACAGGTGAGGGCATGAAAACCTCTCCTTCGATCAGCTCGGCTTTCTTGACCCAGGGCATCGCATCGTATCGCCGCTCGAACTCGGCGCGGGTGAGGCGGTCGCCGTGCACCAGCGGGGGAATGGCGACATTCGGGACGGAACTGGCCATGAATCCGAACTCCGCAAGTCGGTTTCCGCGTGAGGTCTCGTCGGAGGGCATTATACCTGATTGTTTCGCCGGGGCGGCGAGCGCAGCAGCACGCATCGCCGAATAAACCAAGATGGCATATTCAAGGCGAGTCCTCGGCACCCGGGCGGAGTCAACGCGCTCTTCACGGAAATCAAGCTCGCCGGGCTTTCTCCAATCGCGCCACGAAGGCGGCGTGCTCAGGGGAGCTCAGACCTTGTTGAACAAGCGCGAATACCGCGTACACGACTCCGCGCACGAGCGCCGCGGGATCAAGCCATAGTCCAGGGAAGACCGTGCTGCGCAGCGTGCGATCAGCGGCGGGCGCGAGGGGCGTGAATCGTGTCTTTCGGCGCACGAACAAGTCGATCTCGCGGTCGAGGACGCGCCAGACGATGTATTCGCGCACGCCGTTGCGATGGAACGCATCGAGCTTCTTGCCCAGGTCGTAACTGGCGTTCGTTGCAGCCACTTCGGCGACCAGGTCTGGAGCGCCTTCGATAAAACCAGCCTCACCAATCCGCACCTTTCCTCCGTGCTCCGGCTGGATGAACAAAAGGCAGTCCGGCTGGGGCATGTTTTTCAGGTCGAGTCGAACGGTGCTATTGTCGCCCACCTCGACGCCGGGTGTGCGACCCTCGTAAGCACACAGCCAGAAATTGAGATGCGAGTGTTGCCTTCCATGACGTCGCTGGCTGACGGGTGACGACACGTACACTTCTCCTTCGATCAGCTCGGCCTTCTTCAGCTCGGGCATCGCGTCGTAGCGTCTTTCGAACTCATCGCGGGTCAGGCGATCGCCATTTTGCAGCGGTGGGGTCGAGCCATTACCCGTGACCCCAGGTGGATCCGACGGCTTGTGCGGTCGCGTTCTGGTGGCCATGAAGCCGGCCTCCGGCGGTCCAGGTCTGACGGAAGGATCGTCCGCAGGCATTATACGCGAAAACGAACCGGCGAGTGAATGCAAGGCACGCCGTCGCGAAGGCACTGGACGATGCCGGGCCAGTCGTTTGGCGGCGAGGCGAATGCGAGCCCGGCACGGCGGGCGCCTCACCCTGGCGCGGTCAAAGGTTGTTTATCGTGCCGGGCGCCCGGCGAGGTTGGCCAGGTGGTGGACGCCGAGGCGCACGGCGACTTCGCGCAGGCGTGCGCGACTGGCGGCGAAGGACCGGCCCAGTAGGCGGCCGTTGCTCAGTTTCCCGATGCGAGCCCACCAGCAATCGGCGTTCTAGCCGATTCGTTCGAGGATTCCGGATAGCTCGGCCGAGGTGACGGCTTTGCCGTCGCGGAAGAGGCGACCGGTGTATTCGACCAGGAGCAGGTAGTTTCCAAGTGAGAAGCCCTAGAGCATGCCCTTACTTGATGAATCGACCTTGCGGCGATCTTCCACTGGGCAGCGCCACATCTATTCCGCAGAAGCCCGGTAATCGCCCTCGCGCACCGCCCGGTAGCACTGGACCGGCATCGTGCAGGCCAAACCTAGAATTGCCGCGAGAAGAAGGAACTCAAGCACCGTAACTCGTCGACGCAGCATCGCAGCGTTCCTTAACTTGAAGGACAAATGCTTAGGAAAGTCTTCAAGTGAGTTTTCGTTGTGGAACGCGCCGTGTGATGAAGTGATACCAACGTCTGTAGGCGGGCTGGAGTTTTTCAACGCGCCAGCGTCGCGATCCCGGGATCACGAGCCGCCGTTCAGAGCACGGTGAACAGCACGAACCGGCACGCCTGGATTACGCGGCGCGCTCGTCTGGTGTGATCGTGCCGCGTTTGACTACGGCGTCGAGCAAGCCGAGCGTGTTGTTGATCACAAAGAGCTGCGCTCGGCCGATCTTGAGGCGCTCGCTGTTCTTCGCCAGGGTCTCGAGCACGTCGCGAATCGCGACCGCCTCCGAGAACGGATTGTCGGGGCTTGATTGCCAGCGAGGGGTTTCATCCGCGTTGGCCGCCTTGCGCACCACTTGACCGATCATGCGGCTGATTGCCGTCAGCTTGGGATAATCAAGAGTCTCAGGCGTGTCGTTGACTGTGTGGTAGCGAGGATTTTCGCCGGTCGTGAAGAACAAGAACGGGATCGACTTGCTGCGAAACGGACCGTAGTCGCTCCGGTTGAGGACGAGCAGATCGGTTCCCATCAGGCCGACTGAAAGCTCGCGGCCGCGGGCGGCCTCGTCGATCCACGGCCGCAGGCCCGGTGCCTGCTCACTGCCGAAGACGAAGACACTGCGCTCGCAAACACCTGCCAGCGCCCGCGAGATCATGTCGGCCGTGATGAAGAGCGAGACCTTCTCAAGCGGCACAGGGCTGTGGGCCACGAAATAGCGCGAGCCGAAGAGTGAGTTCTCCTCGAGGTCGAAGCCGACGAACATCACGCTGCGCCTGGGCGTCTGAGGCGACTCGACGATCGTGCGCGCCACTTCGAGCATCATGGCGACGCCTGAAGCATTATCGTCGGCGCCGGGATACAGACGGCCGTTGCGCACACCGAGGTGATCAAAATGCGCCGCCAGGATTACACATTCGTCTTTGCGAGCAGGATCCGTTCCTGCAAGGCGAGCACCCACGTTGTGCCCGATCACTGAGCCGGGCTCCTTTCCCGGGATCGCCTGCTGGAAATCACCGCTGAAAAGCGGCTCAAGCTTGAGCGAGCGAAATTGGTCGACGAGGTATGCCGCGGCCTTTCGCCCCCCTGCGCCGCTGCGGCCGGCGAATTCAGGGGCGGTCAGGTCTTTGACGATTTGGCGCAGGCGCTGCTCATCGGGTTCTTGAGTGGGAGACTGCTGGGCGTGGAGCGGGCGGACGAGGAAGGAGGCTTGGGCGATGAAGAGGAAGGCGAGCAGGAGAGGCCGCGTTTGCGTTTGTGCGCGTTGGCTTTGAGAGATTGGCGACCGGAATGCACCCCCCCTGGCCCTTCCTTTTAAAGGAGGGAAAGCTTGATGCGACGGCGACCGGAATGCACCCCCCCTGGCCCCCCTTTTTAAGGGGGGGGAAGCTTTGTGCGGGGAACCGCTGCGGGCGGCTTCGACACGTGCGGGTAGTTCAATCGTTCCTTGTGGTTTCTCACCCCGAAGCGGTGTGTCCGGCATAACTGGTCCCTTCCGATGGGAGAAAGTCGCGTGTTTTTTCACAGGCGAGGCAAACGTGTGGCATATTGGCCACGGTTTGGGAAAATGTTCCCTACACGGAGGTGTATTGTGTCTCGCTTCACGTGGCTCAAAGCGGGGGCTCTGGCTCTCGCACTCTCCGCCTTTGGCGGAGTGAAGTCGGCCCAGGCGCAAGACTGGACCGATTATCTCCATTGGCCGTACGTCCCGCCTCAAGTCCCGGGGAACGGATTCGAGTATAACGGACTCTACGACGGCTGGTATCGCTATCCTCGCGAACAGCGTATCGTTCCTCAGATTCAAGGCCCGTATTACCGCAACTACTACGGCGGTTACCGGATCTTCGGAGTCCTCCGCCACCCTCACGGCTGGCACGACTGGAACAAGAAGGGCTGGTACAGCGGTCATCATTTCGCTCTGGACGTCTTCTGATCTGCGTGTTGGCTGTCTTCTCAGATGAGCAGACAGCCAAGAGATCGGATTCACGCGCAAGCCCCGGAGCGCTCGCCCCTCGGACGAGCGTTTTCGGGGCTTTGCCACTGAAGCAGCGGCGGTCACGGCAGCGGTATGGTCTGGTCGCGATCGGATGCGTCGTCTGGACCGGGGCGATAACGTTTGAACGCCGCGGCCGGCGAGGATGGCCAACGGCCCGTCTCCTTGTAGAACAACGACACCGCAACCGACTCGATGAGCTCACGCATTGACGAGCGATCGACGCGGTCCCACGCCTCGAGCTCGCCCAACCGCCAGGTGATCCCCGGCGTGATCAGGGCGGAATCGGCCCAGCGGGCTAGCTCTGCGGGAACGAGGGCGCGTGCGGATTCCGGTGCGCGGGGATCCGGCTCGTAGATCTGAAGCGTGGGAACGGCCGCGGCAGGGCGCTCGTGGAGCGGTCGATCGCACCAGGCGAGGTCGTTGGCAACGAGCAGATTCAGTACCCGACGGCTGCGCTCGGGCTCGGCGTGTATGAAAGCGTCGAGCGCAGGCAGGTGCGCGAAGAACGGACGCTGGGCATGGTTTGCCGGCTGCCGGGGCTCACTCGCGAACCATGGTTTCGGCTGCATCAATGACTCGAGTGCTAACAGGTATTCGCGGCGGTAGAAGATACTCAGCGGCGGTGTCAGAGCCTCGGCGGCTGCTAGGTCGTCAAGGGCCTGGCGCAACATGGAAACTGTCGTGGCCTCGTCGGCGCCCATTCGTCGACCGGATGGCGGGCGTACTGAGCGAGCATGATTCCGTGGCTACGACCTCTCGCCGTAGGCGCGGCCCACGCGATGTGGCGGCTTGCACGCGCGGTGGCTTTGAGCAGCTTCCAAGCCCCGGAATTGTCACCTTCGGCGCGGAGGCGACCGGCCTTGAGAAGACCGGCCGCGCCGATCCAGCCGATCCGCCTTGCAAGCTCGGCATTGGCGGTCTCTGTTTCCTGCACCGATAGGCTCTTGGGAGCTTCAGGAACGAGCACCGGCCGTTCCGAGCCGGTGCACATCAAGGAGATCGCCTCATCGTTTGCCGCGACCCAGGCGCGCAGTGTTGAATCGCTGAAGATCCACCAGAGGTTGGCGCGTTCGAACGACTTGCGGTGCGGCGAGGTCATTTCTTGAAACCGCGCCGCGGCGTGCTGATACGACGGAAAGGCATTGCGATCGCCGGAGATCGGCGCAGGCCAGCGCGACGGAGCGACGTCAAAAGGCTCGCCGACATCAGGCAAGCCGGCGAGCTCCGAGCGGCGCCAGAGGAACGCCCCGATCACGAGGGCGATAACGGCGTAGACTGCCAGCAGCGTGAACCGGCGCCATCCGCGCCCGTTCGATGGCGCGGAGCGGCGAGAGAGCGATCCTGACCAGGATCGATTCTCGTTCGGCGGAGGCCGGTGGCGCTGTCATTTATGCATTCCATTTGGCCACTGCTGGGACTTCGGTCACGCCGCGGGGCGGGGTCGGAGACCCGCGCCCAACAGTCAGCGTATGGGTTCGGCCTCATCGCGATCGGGTGCAGCCCCGGGAGTGGGCCGATATCGTTTCAGCGCCTCCGCTGCCGAAGCCGGCTTCCGGCCCGTCTCCTTCGTGAATAACGACACGGCGACCGACTCCGTCAGCGCATTCATCGACCAGCGATCGATTCCGTCCCACTTCTCGATCTCGCCCAACCGCCAGGTCAAGGTCGGCGTGATCGTAGCGGTGTCGGCCCAGCGGGCAAGCTCGTCGGGCGCGAGGGCGCGGGTGGATTCCGGCGCAGCCGGGTCTCCTTCATAGATTTGAAGCCTGGAGATCGCCAGCATCGGTCGCGCAATGCCCGGTCGATCGCACCAGGCCAGGTCATTTGCGGCGAGCAAGCTCAGCACGCGGCGGCTGCGTTCGGGCTCGCCGTGCAAGAACGCGTCCAATGCCGGCAAGTAAGGAACGAACGGGCGCTGGGCGGGATTCGCTGGCTGCGAGGGTTGGCCTGTGAAGAACGGTTTCGGCGGCGTCAATGACTCCAGGGTACCAAGGTATTCCTGACGATAGAACGAACTGAGCGGAGGTGTGAGACTCTCGGTGGCGGCGAGGTCGGCCAAGGCCTGATGCAGCATCGCGGCTGTGGTGCCCTTATCGCGCGCCCATTCGGCGACCGGCTCGCGAGCGTACTGAGCCAGCATGATCCCGTGGGTTCGACCAGCCGACGGCAGGGACCACTCGATGTGGCGACTGGCGCGGACCACGGCTTGTAACAGCTTCCATGCGCCGGCATGGTCATCTTCGGCACGAAGGCGCCCTGCCTTGAAAAGGCCGGCGGTGCCAATCCAGCCGATGCGCCGGGCGAGCTCGGTTTTGGCCATGTTCGCATCCTGGCCGGACAGGCTTCTGGATAATTCGGGAACGAACTCGAGCCGTTCCGAGCCGGCGAGCATCAGGGAGATCGCCTCATCGTTCGCGGCGACCCAGGCGCGCATCGTCGCATCGGCCCTGGACCAGGAAAGATTGGCGTTGTTGAACGACGAACCAACGGTCGCGGTCATGTCCTGGAATCGCGCTGCGGCGCGCTGATATGAGGGGAATGCGTTGCGATCACCGGGCACAGGGGCGGGCCAGCGCGCGGCTGCGACGTCAAACGGCTCACCGACATCAGGTAACCCGGCAAGCTCGGAACGGCGCCACAAGAATGCACCGACCACGACGGCGATGACCGCGTAAACTGCCAGCAGCGCGAACCGGCGCCAGCCGCGTGCCCGTTCGATGGCGCGGAGCGGCGAGAGAGCGATCCTGATCGGGATCGATTCTCGTTCGGTGGAAGCCGGTGGCGCGGTCATTCATGAGCTCCACTTGCCCACCGCCGGCACCTTGGGGCCGAACTTGCCGGGGCGATCGGCCACGACGTGGTTACAGATCCGGTCGAGGATGACGAGAATGACGACCGGGCCAACCAGCATCGCCAGGATCAACCCAATGGTCCCCGTCGCGGAGATCACTTCGCCCAGTCGACTTGCTTGCGGATCGACCGCGGCGAGACAGACGCCGATAGGCACGATGACGGCGAACGCGAGTATGGTGAGCAGCATGCCGAAAAAGAGCAGCCCCGCCTGGTTTACCCCTTCACCAATCCAGACTCGCATGCTCGAGCGGTAGGCGCGAACCAAGCCGGCGGCCGTCAGTGTCGCCGACACGAGGAGACCACCCGCAGCCAGCAGTAACGATGCGATGAACGCCGCTCGGAGCCCGTGCGGGAGTGGCCCACCAGACTTGGTTCGAAACAACAATGCCATCAAGATCGGAATGACGAACTCGAGAGCCGTTACGCCGAACTTCGAGGCGCCCCAGCTATAACTGAACAACGCGCAGATTGTGCCTCCGGATTTGTCGGGAACGGACTGGGCAAGCCGCAGTCCGCGCCGGAAATCACGCTCCGAAACCACAAGGCAAGTCGTCGCGACGGCCAACGCGGGAGAGATGAACCAGATTCCCACAATCGCACCGGCCGCCGCCAGCCACCACACTATGCGCCGGACGCTGGATGCCGGAGGTTGCCGTACAACGCTGTTGGGAAACAGCTCCCAGATCGCGTCGCCGGCAAGACGGTCGTCGATCTCGTTCACGGCGTCATCCCCTCAGCCTGGAGAACTCAGTGTTCTCGCCGGTCGGAAATCACCGGCTCGAAGGGCCGCTTCTTTATTATAGGCACTTTCCGTCGCGTTCTCGATTCTATGTATCCCACTTTCCTACGGCCGGTACTTTCGGTCCGAACTTGCCGGGGCGGTCGGCGACGACGCGCCGAGAGAGCCCGTCGAGAATCACGAGCAGTACGAATGCACCGCCCAGGATCGAAATGAGAGTCGCCGCGACGACCACGTTTACTCGGGCCACGTCGCCGGCGTCGCGTGCGTTTGGAGCGCTCGCGGCAAGCCAGACGCCGAGCGGCCCGAGAACGGCGAAAGTGAACACGACCAGCAGCATGCAGAGCAAGAGCAGCCTGGCCTGGTTCACCCCTTCACCGACCCAGACTCGCATGCCCGAGCGATAGGCGCGAAGCATGCCGCTGGCCGTGAGAGTCGCCGACAGCACGTGACCGGACACCAAGAGCAGCAACGATGCGACGAACGCAGGTGGCGGGTAAGGCTGAATCTCGCCGCCTGAGCCTGCCTGGGCCAAGAATGGTGTCAGAAATGTGAATGGGAGAGCGGTCATGGCGAGCTTCCAGGCGCCCCATGCATACGCAAATCGAGCACAGATGGCACCCCCTGCCCTGTCGGGAACGGCTCGGGCAAGCTGGCGGCCATGGCGAATATCCCCGGCCGCAACGGCGACACAGGCCGTGACCACGGCCAGTGGAGGAGACCACTGCCAGATTGCGGCGACCGCGCAGGCACCCGCTAGCCACAACAAGGCGCGTGCCGGTCGAGACGTTGGCTCCGGGCTGACTGCCCGCTCGGGAAACAACTCCCAGATCAGGTCGCCGGCAAGCCGATCGTCGAGTTCATTCATCACGGTACCCGGGCGATCTGAAGTTTGTCCCTTTCACTTTCTCGGCTATACGAATCCCATTTACCCACGGCGGGCACCTTAGCGCCGAACCTGGCGGGGCGATCGGCCACGACGTGCGCGGATAGCCAGTCAAGAATCAGAAGCAGCACGAAGGCGCCGCCCAAGGACACGCCCAGGACCGCCAGAATGAACACATTCACTGGAGCAACGCCGCTGGGTGTAGGGCTCATGGCGAGCCAGAAGCACACGGGACCGATCACGGCGAATGTGAACACTACGAGTAGCATCGCGAGCAAGAGCAGCCTGGCCCGGTTGACTCCTTCGCCTATCCAGACTCGCATATCGGAGCGATAGGCACCAATCAGGCCGGCGGCGGTTAACGCTGCCGAGAGCACGTGACCGCACAACGAGATCAGCAGCGATGGTATGAATGTCGATGCCATTTCTGGTTGGTTCATGCCCCAGATCGCGACCGGGATCAGCAACGCGAGAGTGGTCATCGCGAATTTCCAGACGCCCCAGGCACAGCCGAAGAGCGCGCAAATTGCACCACCGGCCTTGTCGGGAATGGAACGGGCAAGCTGGCGGGCGTGTCGGAAATCACCGGCGGAAATCACCAGACCGGCCATCACAATGGCCACCGGGGGCGATAACAGCCAGATCGCCGCGACGGCGCAGGCCCAGACGAGCCAGCGCGCGGCAAGCGCGATTCGAGATGCTCGTGACGGGGTGGCAGCGCGTGCGGGAAATAGTTCCCAGACCTCATCGCCTGCAAGACGGTCGTCTAGCTCATTCATGGCGGACCTCGGGTGATTCGCTGCTGCAGAACACCGATCGTTGAAGCTCGAACCGTTTCCATTGATCATAATGAAAGCCCGTTCGAGGAGCCAGAACCGGCGCGGCTACGGTGCGGAGTCGTTGACCACGGAAGGCGCAGCAATGAGAGGCGGCCTCAGCCCCGGCGGGATACGACGTCGAACGCGTCGCTCTCGATGCTGGGCTTGGAAGTGGTGCTCGTGGCCTGCGTGGTGGGAAGTCTCATTGCCAGGATCGTGCCGCAGATCATCGCGGTGACGCCGATGGCGCCCACGGACGCGGCCATCGCGATCGCGACGGCGTGGTTCGCCGCTCCCGCCGGGCCGCCGAACAGGAATCCCCAGAACGCGATCCAGAGCGTCGTCGTGAAGACTTTGCGCGGAAGCGACTGGTTCTGGTCATCCGCGGCGTCGCTCGAGGAATCGCCGAATATTGTCTTGGATCGCGCGGTTGCCGCGTCGCCGGGCAGGTCGCGGCCGACTTCCAGTGCCTTCATTCGCTCTTGATGAGTAAGAAGGCGCTCACGTTTGGTGTGCAGGAATCCGCCGATGATCGCCACGAGGGAGATCAGGAGCACGCTGGCGAGGAGAAGTCCCAGGAGTATGGGAGTTGAGTCCACAGTCAAGTCCCTTCACGGTTCGCTGCTGCTAGAAGGATGAGCGTGCAATATATCAGGCGGTGCCGCTGAGTGCGAGGCCATCGCCCGCGCGGCTCGCCGAGAGCCTCGCACTCCCTGGATGGTGCGACTCGCCGCGATCTGCGGTACTGAATTCACGAACCGCGGCGGTACCGGAGGACTGTGGATCGTCTGGGTCGACCAAATTCTATCTGCGTCCCGGTTTCCGTCCCCGGAGGACTGTGGATCGTCTGGGTCGACCGAATTCTATCTGCGTCCGTGTTTCCGTCCATTCAGTCAGGCATCACTGTAACGTCGCTCCCGCCTGTTCTTACCTGCGGTGAAGAGGAGTTCGGCAGCGTCACACTCCCATCTCCCGCGAAGGTAAGTAGTAATGTTTCGCCGGCGAAGGTGACCGGTTGGAAGAACGTGATTTGGTCGGTTGAGAGGCCATGGAGTGCCAGCGTACTGCGAAGAAACAGCGTAGCGTCGCCGGTGACGACTACTGCCCCGCGGACGTTCAGGGGGTCACTGGGAGAACAGCCTTCCAAAACTACTCTTCCGGAAAGTGTGGTCTGCGAGTTGGTCAAGTTGAGAGCGCGATGGCCAAAAACCTCGAGGTCGCCGTCGATCAAGTTGAGTGGGCCCGTGCCAAGGCTGTACTCGGTATAGATGAATCCAAGCGTCAGGGTCACGGTTCCGCCGAAATTCGCGAGAGTCGAACTATCGAGTTCGCCGCAATACAGCGCTCCGCCGGCGACATTGATGGCGCCGTCTCCAATCAATTGAGGATCCAAGGTCGACCCTTCCAACAGATCCCACATCGCGCCCGGAGCCAGTTGTCCCTGAGCCTTCACGACAAGTCCTCTACTTCCCCCGTCAAAATCGATATGGCCTGAAAACAAGCCGGTGAGATTGTCTGTGGAATCGGATTCTGCAAGCAGCGTCAACGTGGATCCAGCCGAGACATCAATGCCATTCGTCACGTTGAATGCTGTGGAAAGAAACAATATGCTGCTCGCGGTCACCATGACGGAGCCTTGCAGGAGCACCGCGTCAGGTTCGTCCTTTTTCGAGCCTGAGATTATCACGTTGCCGCCGACAATCACTTGGTTTGCCAATTCCAGTTTGTGGTCGGGGCGCCCGCCAGATTCGAGCGTGCCGCCGAGCAACCTGAGCGTCCCAGTGCCCGCGCAGCCGTTTGCTTTACCAGCCAGGGTTCCGCTCTGTAGAACGGTGTCCCCGGAATAGGCGTTGTTCGAGTGGCCGAGGCCGAGCGTGCCAGGCCCGACGATGACGAGACCGCCACTGCCCCCGATTTCGCCGTCCAGGTCCAGCTCACCTCTGCTCACCGTGGCGGTTACCTGGCCGGTTAGCACGATCGGATTCGAGATTGAGCAGAGCTTGGGCGCACTCACGGTGAGAGTGCCGTCGAGCCCTAGCGCACCACTACCCTTGATGACGTAATTGCCGTCGATCTGCAGCGCGTCCACGATCAGGGTGGGGACGTCGTCGATATTGGTGCGATGCTTCGCGCTCGCGGGAAAGATCAGATTCACTTCCTGGCCCGGTACTGGAGCGACGCCGCCCTGCCAGTTCTTCGAGTCGCTCCAATCTTTATTGACGGCGCCGGACCATGTGAACGTTTCCACACTGGTCTGCGGGGGGGGCGACACGCTTAGCTCGTATACGTCCACCGAGCCCGTCGATCCGTATGACAAGCCGTAGGCATTTCCCAGGCTGTCCACGGCGAGACCGGATTCCGGGCTCTGGTTGAGCGACGAGAACGTCGTCAGGGTCTGGAAGGTCGGGGTCGCCGTCGCAAAATTCACGGAGAAAATTGAAGGCGTTCCGCCTGCGCTCCCAGCATTGAGGACACCGAGCATCGTCGACCCGTCCGCAGCCAGGCCGCCCCACGTACCTGACCCGACGGTGATCGGAAAAAACTGGGGCGTCTGGGGCGTGCCTGCGCCAACCGGCAGCTTGAACACCGAATCGAAGTCCAATACGCCGTAAACGAAGTTGCCCTGGACGACGATCTCGGGGTCGACGGGGCTCGTGAAGTTGCCCAGGATGTTGAAGGGTCCTCCGGTCGGGAATCCGTAGATTGTGGGCAGGCCACTGACCGGCACCGAAAACACGGTGTTGTACCCCGGCTGGCTTCCGCTGGTCGTGCCATAGAGAACATTGCCCGAGAGCGTCAGGCTGCCGGTGGTGAACGTCGAAGTATCCGACTCGGTGGGAAACTGGGACTCCGCCAGCAGAGTGATCGGACCGCCGGTATCAGACATTTGCCATACCAGAGCCACCGGATTGTTGACACCTAGTGCGACGAAGCCCCACGTCAGGCCATAAATGTTCCCGTTGTTGTCGACGGCCAGGCCCGTAAGGTCCGGCGCATAAATTCCAAAGTTTTCGTTCGCCGGTGTAATCTGAGCTGCCGTCTGCCCCGCCTGCACCTCGAAGATCCCGATCGGATAGTTGTCAGGACTACTAATAAAACTACTATCACTCGCCTGCCCGAAAACGTCGCCCTGGCTGTCGACAGCCAGATCCCCGGCGAAGTTTGTGCCTGTGGGGAAGGCAATGGTTGTCGTATTGTTCGGCCCGGCGATCTTGACGAGGCCGCTCGGTCCGCCGGTGTACTACACGTCGCCGCTGCTGTCCACCACCGGGGTGAGAGACGGTCCGTGCGCGAGGCCGCTGAATGTGGCCAGCGGGGTCAGACTGTAGGACAGAACGAGGCGGTCCTCGAGGACCTCGAGGCGCGGGCGGTGATTCCGCCGCGTTGCCGTGGCCGCGGCGTGACGCCGGCGAAGCAGGCGATGAGTGATTTGAAGTGAATTCACGAGCCGCTGCGATGTTGTCAACACGGTGCGCACCTCAGTGGATTGAGCTGGACGACGATGTCACCGGGCCTCGACCAAATCCCAGCACGAATGGCACCCTGATCACTATGGCTCCAAACGGGACGAAAATCGGACGCGGAATTTTTCGAAATTCCGAAAATTCACTCCGAATGGAACCGGCGAGATCATGACGGCGCCGGGGTGTGAAGCGTGAGTGAATTGCGCAAGTGAGGTTATTCTAAGGAGTAAGCATCGTCGGCCACGCGTTCGCGGTGGTCCCTTCCGAGCTTGCGGAGCAACACGAGGTCCGCCAAGCAGCACCGGCATATCTTACCTGGGCGTCGGCGCCGCTGCAAATCGGAGACTTATTTTGAAAGAGAGATCCGGGCCCAAGGTGTTGCCTCGAGCACGCAGGGCGATGCCTCGGAAACCTAGGGCGATGCCTCGGAAACCTAGGGCGATGCCCTGGGCTGGTTTGTGGTTGCCCCGTTCGGGGCGACGGACCGACAACGCAACATCAAAATGCTGCAACGAGCCCTTCCAAAGTCGTCGACTGTCAGACGCCGGCGCCCTCGCTGACGCTTCGGGTTGGTATCGGGGACCGGCTCGCCTCAGGCCGCGAGCGGTGCAGAATCTGCGTTCTTCGATGTCGAGCCAGGGACCAGCCTCGTGAGGCTCCTCTTCGTCAGTACCTGCGGCAACGGTCCTGGAGTGCCCGATCGATCGAAATCTAGCTGCGTCCGTGTTTCCGTCCCCCCGATCGATCGAAATCTAGTTGCGTCCCTGTTTCCGTCCCCTAGTTGCGTCCCTGTTTCCGTCCCTGTTTCCCTCCCCGCATTCCGGAAAACTTGGAACCCTCGGACGAGCTCGGAAGTCTACCTGGGTATCGTCAGGCATCCTGCGAAAGACGTACACTGCCATGCGGAGGCGAGAGCTGTGGAAAAGAAGCTGAGCGGGACAGCAGCCCGATCGATCCGTGCGTTATTCACGGCGGGGACAGTCGGCGGAATGAGCGACGCAGAGCTGCTCGACCGATTCGCGGCGCGCGACGGCGACCGCGATGACGCTGAAACCGCGTTCGCGGGCCTGGTCGAGCGGCACGGGCCGACCGTGCTGCGCGTGTGCAAAGCCGTGTTGCGCGACGTCCATGATGCGGAAGACGCCGTGCAGGCCACGTTCCTCATTCTGGCTCTCAAGGCCGGTTCCATTCGCCGGAGCGACACGCTGGCCTCGTGGCTCTATAGCGTGGCCTACAACGTGGCCAGCACGGCGCGAACGTCTGCAAAGCGCCGTCGCACTCACGAATGGAATGCCGCCCGATCCAGAGCATGGGCTATTACCGATTCGGGGAGCGATGACCTCGGGGCCACGATCCTCGAAGAGCTCGATCGCGTGCCACAGCGATATCGAACCGTGCTCGTGCTCTGCTGCGTGGAGGGCCTCACGATGGAGCAGGCCGCGCAGCGAATGCGGCGACCGGTGGGAACGGTGAAGAGCCGGCTGGCGCGCGGTCGCGAGTTGCTTCGCACGCGATTGGTGCGACGTGGTCTTGCCCCTTCGGCCGGGATGATGGCGTTTTCGTCGTTTGGAGACGCGGCGACGGCGATTCTGCCGGGTGCGCTCGCGACGTCCACTGTGCGCCTGGCTGTGACAATGGCCGCGGCGCGGCCGCTCGCATTCGGTGCGGCGCCGGCCGCAGTCATGCGACTCGCGAAACGAGGGATGCGGGCCATGTTCCTCGGCAAGCTCGCGACCGCGGGCGTGGCCGCCTTGCTCGCGGCCGCGGCGATCGCCACGGGCGCGGCCGTTTACGGGTATCAGACCGCGGCGCCGGAACGGGCGCGGGCGACCAAGGATGCCCTGGTTGGGGTTGAGCCGCAAGGCAAAGCGGCTGCCGGCACATCGGACGGGATGCTGAGGGCCAGCGGCGTTGTGCGATTGAGGGATGGGTCGCCCGTGGCCGGCGCGATTCTGCGATCCACCACGGGGTCAGAGGAACCGTCGACGACCGCCGCGCGGACGAATCCGGCCGGTTTGCGCTGGAGGCTGTCTTCGGGAACGGCTGCCGGCTGCATGTGATGTCCCCCGACGGTCGTTATCAGACGGTGGTCAAGGTGCGGGCAGTCGAGACGCGGATTACACTCGCGGCTCCCCTGGAGCTCACGCTGCTGCCGGCCTTGAATCATGAGGTCACGGTTTTGTCGCAAGGGCATCCGGCGGCGGGGGCCCGCGTTGCGGCCAAGGGCACGGATTTCCAGGTTGAGGGTATCACGGGACCGGACGGCAAAGCGCGGCTCCGGGTTCCGGCGAAGGAGCGAATCAACGAAGTGGTCGCCTGGCATCCCACGCTGGGCGTTTTCGGCAAACAAAATCTCGACGAGCGAGCGCCGGAGGGCGCGACTGAGTTATCGCTCCTGGCGCCCGCTCCGCATCAAATTCGTGTGGTCGACGAGCGCGGGAATTCCGTCGGTAATATCGAGCTCGAGCTCAGCGTGCGAACGGACGATTCGGATTGGATCAGCGCTGCATCGTTTGAGACTACGCGAGTACGCACCGATGCCACGGGGACAGCGACCGTGCCGTGGGCGCGCGCGAAAAGCTTCAAGTTATTGATGCTCGGCCGATCGGTTCGGAGTGGAAGGTCGATGAGGCCGACTTCAAAGAGATCAAGGCTGGTAGAACCACGCTTCATGTGCGGCGCGAGCACACAGTGCGCGGTCGACTGATCATGCCGGAAGGCGCGAGTGCCCTTGGAATTCTGGTCTCGGGCTTTGGTTTCGGCCCAACCAACCGGGGAGACATTCCCTATGCCCGCGCGGGTAGGGACGGTACGTTCCTTTTGCGCGTGCCCTCGGAGCATGGCTATGTCCTGGGCATCGAGGACCTCAAATGGGCAAGTGATGCGTGGAAGGGCAAGATCATCGGCAACGACTCGAACAAGCCCGCGGACGTTTCGATCCGCGTGTATCCGGCGACGCCGCTCGTGGTGCGAGTGACGCGCGGCCCGCGGCGCGAGCCGATGGCGAATGTGTGGATCGACCTCAAAACTCGGCGCGAGGTGAAGTGGACCGATAGCAAAGGCAAAGAGCGCTCGGGTTACGGCGGCGTCGGCACCTGGCTGTCGACCGATTCCCATGGCGTCGCACGCGCGGGCTTGGGGAAGGGCGAGCATGGGCTGCGGATGGTCGCGGAGAACTGGGAGGAAGAGAAGACTGTCAAAGTGACGTCGGATGCGCCTGTCGAGGTCGAGTTCCACCGCGGCTGGATCGGCAAGCGACGGATCACCGGGCGTTTGCTGCGAGACGGCAAGGCGTTTGCGGTCTCGCCGGGTGTTCTGGCTCGCGCGTGGCAATCGGAGTCACCCGTGGGGCGCCCTGCCGCGTTTGAGCCGGTGACGCATCCGGACGGATCGTTTGAGGTGATGTTCGACGCCGAGGCCGCGACGTTGTTGTTTGTCGATCGCGAACATGAGCTCAGCGGCTATGCGGCGAAGGTTCAGGGCGATTCGGTCGTTGACGTGACGCTGGCTGCGACGGCGACGTATGCGGGAACACTCGTGGACGATAAAGGTCAGGCGGTGGCCGGCCGTGTTATCGAGATCTATGTGAAGGGATCCGATTTCAAGCCGGTTGCGAGTGCGCAAACCGACGAACAGGGGGGTTTTCGATTCACCGGTGTGCCGCCGGGAATCGCGCTCCAATTCCGCAGCCGCTACGAGGCGGATGATCCTGGTGCTTACATCGAGCAGGGCGAGCGAACGTTTGAGCCGGGTGCAACGAGAGAGGGGGATCAGTTGAAGCTGCATCGTGACGAGGCTTCATAGTCTGTATGCTCTGGCTGTCTTCTCCCTCCAACTCGGGAATTCTGTGGACGATTCCCCCTGCCGCGCGGTTACCTTGTAGGGGGGTCTCATCATGGCAGCGGATTCCAGCGTGTCGATCGAGCTGCGTCAGCGTATCGAGCGGGGGGACGAATCTGCGCTCCTCGAGATGTTCACCTCGCATCGCGAACGGCTCAAGCGGATGGTGAAGCTCCGGCTCGATCGCCGGCTCCAGGGAAGGCTCGACGCCTCGGACGTGTTGCAGGAGGCTTGCATCGACGTTGCCCGGCGGGCGCGCGAGTACGTCGCCAGCCCGTCGATGCCGGTTTTTCTCTGGCTGCGCTTCATCACGGGCCAAAGGCTCGTCACGCTTCACCGGAAACACCTGGGCAGCAAGGCGCGGGACGCGGGGCTCGAGGTTTCGCTCTATCATGGCTCGCTGCCGCAGGCCACCTCGGTCTCACTGGCCGCGATGCTTCTGGGCCGGCTGACCTCGCCCACGCGTGCCGCACAACGAGCGGAGCTCCAGCTCAGGGTGCAGGAGGCCCTCAATGCCATGGAACCGATCGATCGAGAGATCCTCACGCTACGGCACTTCGAGGAGCTGAACAACAACGAGACGGCGCAGGTGCTCTCGATCGGCAAGACCGCGGCAAGCAACCGCTACGTCCGCGCGCTCAAACGGCTCAAGGACAGCCTCGCGGGAATACCCGGTTTCCTGGACTCATGATCCTTCTCTTCAGGTTCGCCGAGCGAGGAGGGTGAGGCATGGCCGAGTCCGATCTGAGCTGCGACGCGGACCGCAACCCCGTCGAGGTGCTGGCCGAGGAATTCGTGGAGCGGCGGCGACGGGGGGAGTGTCCCTCGCTCTCGGAGTATACCCGCAAATACCCAGATCTGGCTGAGGCGATCGTCGATCTCTTCCCCGCGCTCGTCGTGATGGAACGAGTCAAACCGGTCGCCGAAGACACACCGGGCAGTGCTGGCCCGGCGTCGAGCTCTCCCACCGAACTCGTCAAACCCGCGCGAGGCCAGCTCGGCGATTTCCGGATACTCCGGGAGGTCGCGCGGGGGGGGATGGGAGTCGTCTACGAGGCCATCCAGGAGTCGCTGGGCCGCCATGTGGCGCTCAAGATTCTGCCGCTCTCCGGGCGCGTCAGCTTCACGCAGCTCCAGCGGTTCCAGCTCGAAGCGTGCTCTGCGGGGCGACTGCACCATGGGAACATTGTGCCGGTCTACGGCGTGGGAGAGCACGAGGGAGTGCACTACTATGCGATGCAGTTCATTCATGGGCACGGCATGGACGCGATCGTGGACGACCTGCGGCGGCTGCGCGGCCTCGCCGACGACGATCGAGCGCTGCGATCGGAGCGGCCGACGCTGCGTGCACCTTCTGTTCCCAGCAGCTCGATGGCCCTGGCCCGGTCGCTTGCAGCCGGCACGTTCACGAAATGGGAGCCGGGCGGCGGCGCACGTGCGTCCGCCGCGGGAGGCGTGGAGTCGCCCCAGCACGAGGCAACCGTCACGAACGACGGCCCACCGCCTTTCGAACACACAGGCCGCACCCTCTGGCCGTCGGCAGAGCCGGTGAGGGAGGAAGCAGGCTCGGACGCGATCGACACGTCGTCGGCCTCGCTCGGGACCGAATCGCAATTCTACCGCTCGGTGGCGAGAATCGCGGCCCAGGTCGCCGGCGCCCTCAGCTACGCTCACCAGCAGGGGGTGCTCCATCGCGACATCAAGCCGTCGAATCTGATGCTGGACATTGGCGGCCGCGTGTGGGTCACCGACTTCGGCCTGGCCAAGGTTGAGGGCTCCGATGGGCCGACCCGTACGGGAGATATCGTGGGGACCGTTCGCTACATGGCGCCGGAGCGATTTGACGGATGGTCTGACCACCGCAGCGACGTGTATAGCCTGGGCGTGACTCTTTACGAGCTGCTGACGCTAGAGCCGCTTTTCGGCACAACGCGGCAGTCCGAGCTGATCGAGAAGGTGCTCCACGAATCACCGGAGGCGCCGCGAAAGCTCGATCCCAAGATCCCCCGCGACCTGGAGACGATCGTCCTGAAGGCGATCGCGAAGGAGCCGGGAGTTCGGTATGCCACGGCAAAGGCGCTGGGTGAGGACCTGGGACGGTTCCTGGAGGACCGGCCGATCCGGGCGCGGCGGACCACGACGCTCGAGCAATCCTGGCGCTGGTGCCGGCGAAATCCCGGATTGGCCGCGGCCAGTATCACCGCGGCGGTCCTGACAACCGTCCTCGCGATTGGAGCATCGATCGCAGCCTGGACGTTTCGCGATCAGCGGAACACGATCAGCGCCGTGCTGTCCCGGGTCAGTCGGTCCGAGGCCGAGGAACGCCGAGTGAAGACCCTGGCTCGCGAACAACTCTTCCAGGCGCTTTACGACCGGGCCCGCGCCCAACGGTTCAGCCGGCAAGCTGGACAGCGGTTCGACGGCCTGGCGGCGATCGAGCGGGCCACGACGGTCGCACGCGAGCTGAAACTGCCCCCCGACCGGCTGGACCCGCTCCGCGATGAGGCGATCGCGTGCCTGTGCTGCCCGACCTGAGACCCGAGCCGGGCGGACGGGTCATCCTCAGGCCCGATGGCGCCGGATGGGTGGCCTTCGATCCCACGATGACGCTTTACGCGCTTCGGTTCACGGATGGCACGATCCGCGTGCTGCGCATTGCCGATGACGTGGAGGTCGCCAATTTTCAGGCCCGCGGTGATCGGAACGTCGAGGTCTTCGGTTTCAGCCCCGACGGCCGATATCTGGCGACGAACCATTTTCCTGGTTTCGCCCTGACTGTCTGGGATATCGCCCGGCGGAGGGAAGTCTTGAACGTCCCGGGCCCGGTGTCGTGGATGCACGCGACGCGATTCAGCCCGGACAGCCGCCGGATCGCGGTGGCGCGCGAAGACGGCGAGCGGCTCTACGACCTGGCGACGGGTCAGGTCATCCGGCGGTGGCGCGGGCCGACGCCTGCACACGACCTGGACTTCCGCGGCGATGGGGCCCGGATCGCAATCCTTTACGACGAGAAATCTCCGACCTGCCAGATCCTCGAGACCGAGACCGGCGGGCTGGTGCGGTCGATCATTTTGGCCGGGCCCGGGGACTGGGTTGCGTGGAGTCCCGACGGTACCACGCTGGCGACGGTGCGCGCTCGTACGATCCATCTCTGGGACGCAGCAACGGGCGTACGGCGGGCGACTCTCGAGGGCCATACCAACGGGGGCGTGCGACCGGGGTTCCACCCGGCCGGCACCCTGCTGGCCAGCAACGGCTGGGAATCGCGGCTGCGGCTCTGGGACCCGATTTCAGGCGGGAGCTGGCCGGGTGCGCCGGGCGACTCCTTGATCTCTGGTCACTTCAGCCGTGACGGACGAATCGTCTTGTCTCAGGGCGAGCGGCTCACGGCCTACCAGGTGGAGCCGGCCCTCGAATTTCGGACCTTGCAGAGCGTCACGACCGGGCCAGGCCATTTTGAGGGCCTGTCGATTGGCCATGATGGCCGGATCCTGGCCGCCGGCACCGGCCGCGGCGTGGTGCTCTGGGACCTGGCGAGGGGCGCGGAGATCGGCTTCCTGACGATCGGCAAAACCCTCCAGCTCACATTCGACGATTCCGGCGAGTTGCTCACGAGCGGTGCGACGGGCGTGCGGCGCTGGCCGGTGCACCTCGACCTTCGCCGCGGCGAATTCCGCGTGGGCCCGCCACAGACGCTGCCCCTGGCGACGGGGTACTTCGCGCTGGCAGCGGACAGGCTTGGCCGGATCGTGGCTCTGGCCGACATCGACTGTGCCCACGTCTGCACCCCCGAACGGGTGTTTCAGCTCAGGCAGCTCGACGAGGTCCGCCATGTTGCCGTCAGCCCGGACGGAGAATGGATCGCGACCGGCAGCCATGGTCGTATCGGCGCCCAGATCTGGCGAGTGCGTGATGCGACGCGCGTGCGCGAGCTGGCGATCGATGGTGTCGTGCGGGTTCAATTCAGCCCCGACGGGAAATGGCTGATGAATCTGAATCCGCCATGCCGGTTCTGGGAAGTCGGAACCTGGCGCGCGGGGCGGAAGATCGGAGGCGAAGGCATGTGTTTTTCGCCCGATGGCCGGATGCTCGTCGTGAAGGATGCGGACAAGATTCTGCGACTGGTCGAGATCGAGACGGGCAAAACGCTGGCGCGGCTGACCATCCCCGACCTGGGCGACGTGTCGGGGGCAACGTTCAGCCCCGACGGGTCGCGCCTGGTCGTGAATAACGCCGACGCGGCTGGCGTGCAGGAATGGAACCTCCGCGCCATTCGCAAGCATCTCGACGCAATCGGCCTCGACTGGGGTGCGCCGGCCTATTCCGGCGACGACCCTGGCGATTCCAAGGCGCCGCCGCTACCTCGGCTCTCGATCGACTACGGATCGCTGGCCGACGAGCTCGAGGTCGTGAACATCTCTCCCGAAGTGCTGCTCGACGGCTACGCCGAGCGACTGAAGGGACATCCCGATGACGCCCACGCCTACCACATCCGGGCTCATGCGTTTTTGAAAATGGGGCGAGCTTCCGAAGCGATCGAGGCCGTCACCCATGCGATTCGCCTGCGGCCACGCGACGCGCACCTTCTGGCCCTACGGGGAGTCATCCAAGAACAGCATGGAAAAAAAGAGGCGGCGATCAATGACTGGGAAGCCGCGCTTGAGCTCGACCCCGAAGAGCGTCTGTTCCCAAAATGGCTGTCCGACGTTTGCACCGTGACCGCCTGGGAGCTGGCGACCGGGCGCGAGCCAGGGCGCGATCTCACGCGGGCGATGGCACTGGCCCGCCGGGCGGTCGAGCTCTGTCCGTGGGATCCAGTCTGCGTGAGCACGCTGGGCGTGACGCTGTATCGCACGGGCCAGTATTCCGAGTCGATCAGCATCCTCGAGCGCAACGCCGCCGCCGGCCATGACGAGACCCTCGCCTGCGACCTCCTCTTCCTCGCCATGAGTCATCACCGGCTGGGCCGCGCTGAGATCAGCGCGCGCCTGCTTCGAGCGCGCCGCGGGCTGGATGCGCGACCACGGCGACCCCTATGCGCGAAGGCCCGAGGAGCGAACTTCCTTCGGCGCGCGACGAGGCGGTCAGCTCGCAGCCTTCCGAGCCGAAGCCGAGGCCGTCCTTGCCGTTCCGCTCGTTGAACTCCCGGACAACGTCTTCGCCGATCCGCGGTAGCACCGGCGCCCCCCTTGATCGGGTCCAACCTGGTTGCGCGCTGCATCGTTCGGAAAAGCAGCGGTAGGAAACGTCGCGTCTGTGGACAATCCGCCGCGCCGCGCGGTTATCACGATAGATGCGCACGTCGGGGCAACTGCACTTCCACGAAGAGAGCCCTCGCTTCCACCACGACAGGAGACTCTCCGATGGCGACCCTCTTCCAGCGTTTGCGTCATGGCTCTGGCGGTCGGCGCCGCGCGATTGCGGCTGGAAAGTTCAGCCGCAAGCATCCGCTCGGGCTCCAGCAACTCGAGGATCGAACGGTCTTGACGGTGGTGTTTGAATCACCGTTGGGCGGCGACACGATTCACTGGTGGCCGAACAATCCGGCTCACCAGCCGGCGAATGCGCTCGTGACGGCACCGATCACCAACAATCCGTACGTCTTGAACAACCCCACGGTCTACCTCATCTTCTGGGGGGGAAGCTGGACCCCCGACGCGATCTCGGCGGATGTGAGCGCAGCCAAGGCCATCATCGGCTCGCCATACCTTTCCGGGCTGAAAGACTACGGCAGCGATGGGACAGCGACTTTCGGCGGCTACGCCCTGGACATTTCCGATCCTCCTTCGCCGAGCGTTGTGAGCCCTCCGGTCGCGGCCACGCAAGAGATTAACAGCTTCGTCCCGGGCATCGCCTCGTGGGAGAAACCAGGGGCGTCCACGATCTTGAATTATGACAACTTCTGGCCGGGCGCACCGCAATCGCCCATCTATGTCGACGTTTTTGATAACTGCTGCTTTGACAGCGGCAACGGCATGGACACCTACGCGCCCTACGGAGCAGCGGGTCTGCAGTATGCCATGAACCACATCTGGATCGACGGCCAGGGGAGTGTGGATAACTTCTCTGACTCTTTCTCCCACGAGCTGGTGGAACGGATTTCATCCGGGGGCACCGGGATTTACATGAACGCCGCGGACAACATCACGGGCGAGAACTTCGAGTCGCAGATCGCGGATAACGAACCGGACGGCGGTCGATACACCTATCGGTTGTATGATTCAGTTCTGGTGCAGGCGTACTGGTCGATCAGCTTTAACGGGTTCATCGTACCCGACGACAGCGGGCAAAACCTTTATCTGTACCCGAACTGGAACACACAGCCGTCAACGCCGGTTTACCTGGGAAATTCCAATCTGGAAGTCCTGGGCGGCCAGAATTCGGGGCAGAGCGGCACAATCTCGCTCGACGTGGCCAACGGCGGCGTGGCCGTGAACCTGGAGGGCGCGATCTTCCATTTCGACCAAGGCGTCATATCGAATACAGGGGTGTACGGCCCCGACACGGTCAACATCTTGAACACGGTCACTCCGGTCAATGTCCAAAACTCCGCTCAAGCTTCCATCAACATCGGTGACAACGGCAGCGCTGGGGGGATCAACGCTCCGATCTCGATCGCGGCTCTACCGGCTTCCGAAGCGCTCACGGTTGATGACTCGGCCGATACAACGGATCTGAGTGACGTGATGGTCAAGGAAGACGCGATCCTCAACCTGGCACCTGCCGCGATCACCTTCAACAGCGGCACGCTGATGTCTTTGACCATCAAGGGCGGCAGCGCTGTTACGTTCCAGGTTCTTGGGACGCCTACCAATCAATCGCTCATTCACCCGACCACCACAATCGCCACCGGCAGCGGCACTGACACGATCAACGTGCAGGGCACCACGGGCGATCTGGTCATCGACGGCAACAACGCGGCCTTCGAGGGGCAGGACACGGTCAACATCGGCAGCCAGGCGCCGAGCCTGAGCGGCACGCTGGCCTCGATTACCGGGACAGTCACGCTCACGAACACCTCGGGCCACAGCACGCTGACGCTCGATGACAAACGTGACGATTCGAATGAATCGGCGACGATCAGCGGCACGTCCATCACCGGGCTTTCCCCGGCACCGATCTTTTACACGGGCAAAGAACTGAGCTCGCTCGCAGTCTACTGCGGCACGAACTGCACGATGACTGTCAGCGGCACGAGCACGAGCACCAAGGTGGTCGGCGCCGGCGACGACTTTTTGGTGGGCCCGGACGCGGCAACGACGTGGGATATCACGGGGTCCAACTCCGGCGCCATTCCGGGCCAAGGCCTGACGTTTTCAGGATTCGGCAGCCTGCTCGGGGGCGGGGCCTCGAATACCTTTGCCATCGAGAACGGAGCGGAAATCACGGGCGTGATCAACGGCGACGGCGATGACACGCTGGACTACTCTCAGTACGAAGGGAGCACGCCGTCGGACGTTGTCGTCAACCTTTTGACGCGGCAGGCCACCGCGGTCGACGGCGGCGTGCTGGGCATCAAGAACGTGATCGGCGCGCATGGCGGCGGAGGAGGCTTCTACAACATCCTGGTCGGCAATGGGGGCGACGTGCTCACCGGTGGCGACGACCGTACCAATCTGCTCATCGCGGGGCCGTCGGCGAGCACGCTCCGGGGCGGCGGTCGCGATGACATCCTGATCGGCGGCACCACCCGCTACGACAACGAGAAGGACGCTCACGACCTGGTCGCCATCATGAAGTTCTGGTCTGAAGGGACGGGCACCTTCAAGAAACGAGTCAACATCTTGCTCAACGGATCCCCTGTCGTCGGACGGCATGGTCATGGTGTGCCCGTGTTGAACGCGAGCAAAGTGCACTCGAATGACTCTCGCAACACGATGCTGGGCCACAACGGCAGCCTCTCGGACTCGAACCTGTACTACGCGGTTTCCCAGTCCAGGGAGAAGATCGACTTTAACGCCGCTGCGGGCGACCGGTTTGTCAAAATCAAAATCCTGGCGCGGAGGTTGGGTTGAGCTTTTATTTCAATCGTGGCACGGCACGGCACCTGCAAGGCGACCTGCTCGGTGCCATCGCCGATTTCGATCAGGCCGTCGCGATCAACGCGGGTTGCGCAGCCGCGTATAATAACCGGGGCCTTACCCGTCAATTGAGCGGCGACCTCGTTGGCGCACTCGCCGACTTCGACCGAGCGATCGCCATTGACCCGGGATACGCGGAGGCGCATAGCAACCGCGGCGTGTTGAGACACGCACAGGGCGAGGCGTCCTGCGCTCTCGCAGATTTCGATCGCGCCGTCACGATCAACCCGCTTTACGCCGAGGCCCATAACAACCGCGGTGTGACCTTGCAGGCGCAGGGTGACCTGGTCAGCGCGATCCGATGCTTCGATCGAGCCCTCACCCTCAACCCTGGTTACGCCGAGGCCTACAGCAACCGCGGTGCCGCGCGCCACGCCCTGGCGATGCTGTCCCCTGGCGCTTTTCCGCAGGCGTTTCATGACCGGATTGTCTCTGGTGTCGAGCGCACGGATCTGTCGAACGCGATCGCGGATTTCGATCGGGCGCTCGAGTTGACTCCCACTCGCTTCGCCGCGGTCATCTACCATAACCGAGGCGCTGCGCCAGGCGCAGGGCGATACGGCTGGCGCACTGGCCGACTTCGACCGGGCCATCGCCATCGATCCGAGCCACGTTCCCACCTACGCCAATCGCGGGACGGCGCGGAAGGCTCGAGGCGACCTGGCGGGTGCGATCGAAGACTTTAACCTGGCCATCGAGCAGACTCCGCGGCACGCCGCCGCACCGATTTATCACAATCGGGGCGGGGCCTGCATCCTCATGAATGATTTCGCAGGTGCTATCGCCGATTACGATCAGGCGCTGGAAATCGATCCCGAGCTGCTGGTAGCCCACATTTCTCGCGGCAACGCCCGTTATCACGCGCGGGATCCGCTGGCCTTCACCGACTATTTACACGTCTTGCGGGTTAACGCTCCGCTTGCCGCTCGCGAGATTCTTGGGATGCTCGTCGACGACTTGCACCACGACGCGGCCGCGGTCCTGAAAAACTGCAACAAGCACCTGCGGATCAACCCGAACGACATCACGGCTCTGTGCCGGCGGGGATTGACGCGAATACTGATGGGTGAGCCACTCGAGGAATTGCGGGCCGACTTCGAGCGGGTCTTTCGGCTCAGACCAGACGTCGAATCGGTGATTCAACCTCTCATTTCCGGGGCGATGGAGCGGTCTCGCTCCTTCATTTTGAGTTGCACCGCAGGTTTCTGACATTTCGATCGCTTGATCTGGAGACGTCTGTGATGCCGATTTCAACTGTCCTCTCAGCCGGGATCACGAGTTTCTTCCGCGAGCGCGGCCGCCCCGGACGGCGGCACACTCCGGGCGGCCGCCGGTCTTCCCGTCCGCGGCTCGAAGTCCTGGAAGGTCGAACCTTGCTCACCACCGACATCGTCCACAACACCAACGATAGCGGCGCCGGATCGTTGCGCGACACGATCAGCAGTGCCAGCCCAGGGGACACGATCACGTTTGCGAGTGATGTCACGGGTACCATCACGCTGACGGGCGGCGATCTGGATTTCAAACCGCACCAGGACCTGGTCATCGAAGGCCCGGGCGCCGGCATCCTCACCATCAGCGGCAACGATGCCAGCAACGTGTTCAACGTCAGTGGAGGCGCGACCGCGACCATCGAGGGACTGACCATCGCCCACGGTAACACTCAATCCGGCGGCGGCGGTATCGCGAACTTTGGCACGCTAACGGTGACGAACTGCACGATCTCGGGGAACTCGGCACCCAACGGCACCGGCTTCACTTACGGTGGCGGCGGCATCTTTAACATTGGCACGCTGACGGTCACCGACTCCACCATCTCAGGCAACTCGTCCCCCAACCGTTACGGCGGCGGCATTTCTAACAGGGGCACGCTGACGGCCACCAACTGCACGATCTCGGGCAACTCGGCCCCGAACGGACCCGGCGGCGGCATGAGTATCTTCGATGGCACCGTGAATGTCACCGACTGCACGATCTCGGGCAACTCGGCAACGGGCGCCGGCCTTCTCTATCCGGGCGGCGGCGGCGGCTTCTATCAATTGGCCGGCGAGCTGATCGTCAGCGACTGCACGATCACGGGCAACTCGGTCTCTGGCAGCGGCTGGGGCGGCGGCATCGATAGCATTAGCGCGATGACGGTCACCAACTCCACTTTCTCCGGCAATTACGCCAGTTCCGGCGGTGCGATCTCTAGCGACCTCAGTAACGGTGGCGGGGGGACGCTTACGAACTGCACGATCTCGGGCAACTCGGCCGAGGGAGGCGGCGGCATCTATAACAGTGGCTCGATAACCGTCGCCGACTGCACGATCGCGGGCAACTCGGCTTCAGGGGTCGGCGGCGGCATCGAAAACCGCTCCGCCCTAGGCGGGGGCCATTTCACGGTCGCCAACACGATCGTCGCGGGCAACACTGGCTCGCCGGCACCTGATATTTACGGATCCGTCACCAGCCTGGGATTTAACCTCATCGGCAACTCGTCGGGCGGCGGCGGCTTCGTGGCGACGGACCTGCTCAACGTCAATCCGTTCCTCGGCCCGTTGCAGGATAACGGCGGACTTGCAGAGACCTTGGCCCTGCTGCCCGGCAGCCCCGCCATCGCCGCGGGTGATGTCGCCCTCGTTCCCTCGGGCATCACAACTGACCAGCGCGGAGCTTCGCGCACCGAGAATGGCACCGTTGATATTGGTGCATTCGAAGTTCAGGTGTTCCAGGTCTCCAATACGAGTGACAGCAGCAGTGGCGGATCTCTGCGCTACGCCCTGACTCAGGCCAACTTGTTCGGAGGCAGCGTCATCACCTTCATGACCAGCGGCTTGATCAGTCTGGCGACCCCGTTGCCGGTGATCAGCAGGGACGTCCAGATACACGGCCGTGGCGCGAGCAATCTGACGGTCAGCGGCAAGAAGGTCAAGATGGTGTTCAACGTCGCTGAGCTCGTGACCGCGACCATCACCGGACTGACCATCGCCGATGGCGGCGGTTCCTCATACGGCGGCGGGATCACGAACGCTGGCACGCTGACGGTCGCCGACTGCACCATCTCGGGCAACTCGGCACCCGGTGGCTCCGGCGAATTTGGCGACGGCGGCGGCGGCATCTTTAACCTTGGCACGCTGGCGGTCAATAACTGCACCATCTCGGGAAACTCGGCCCCCGGCGGCTCCGGCGGCGGCATATGGAGCGCTGGCACGCTGACGGTCACCGACTCCACGCTCTCGAACAATTCTGCTTCGGTTTCGGGCGGCGGTATCTATATCGACGGTGGTACGGGGAAGATCACCAACTCCACGTTATCGGGCAACTCGGCTGGTATCGGCGGCGGCATCATCGCCTACCGGGGCACGCTGACTCTGGCCAACACGATTGTCGCCATGAACACCGCCCAGACCGGGGCTGATGTTGACGGAACCGTCAGCAGCAAGGGCTACAACCTCATCGGCGACTCATCGGGTGGCAGCGGTTTTGTGGCCACGGACCTTCTCAACCTCAATCCGCTCCTCGGCACGTTGCAGAATAACGGCGGACCCACCGAGACCATGGCCCTCCTCGCCGGCAGTCCCGCAATTGCCACCGGAAGTGTCGCCCTCATCCCTCCGGGTATCACGACCGACCAGCGCGGATCTGCGCGCGTTGTCAATGGCACGCTTGATATCGGCGCCTTTGAGAGCGGCCTCGCGCCCCCGGCGCCGACGGTCGTTCTCGAGCGGGTTGTCACGAAACAGAAGACGAACAAGAAGGGAAAGCCGGTGGGCAAGCCGGTCTTTGTCGGATTCGCGCTCGATTTCAGTACTGCGATGGATCCAACGACAGCCGGGCTCACCGCCAATTACCAGGTCGATACAGGGGTCATCAAGCGAAGCAAGAATAAGATGAAGGTCCTCCATCCGGTCAAGTTCACGGCGGCCTATAGCCACTCGACCAACTCCGTCACCTTGACGCTCAAGCGGAAGCCGACGTTTCCGAAGGGCGGCGAGATCGCGGTCATCGCCTCGGCCCCGAACGGCGTCAGCAGCACCGCGGGTGTCTTGCTGGACTCGAGCGATACGGTTTTCACGATCCTGCCGAAGGCGAAGGGCGTCACGGCTGGTTGAGCTCGGAAGTGGCGGGCCTTGTCCTACCCTGATGCGTTCAGGAATACGCGCGGGATGGTCTGTAATTGCGGATCCTACAATGACGCGGGGCAAGTTCGCATGCTTCGTCGCGTCGAAACTTTAGTGAATCGGGTGACGCGTCCGATGACACTTTATGGCTCATGCGGAACCGATCACATGCTGACAATTCGGGCGGGCAAACCGGGGCTCGGCTTCTATGTACACGCGCATGTATAAGGTTACGATTCTCTCGGTGGCGATCCTGGTCGGGGCGCTTGCGCCACGATCAGCGCAAGTGCAAGACCCGACTGATCTGCCGATGGATTTTCTGTTCAAGAGAGTTCACGAGTGGAAGCTTCAGCATGACCAGGCTCGTCTGGAGGAAGACATCAATCGCGGGGATGCGATGAGCGTGAACCGCGATCTGAATCGCATTCAACGGGATGAGCGGCGGATCTGGCTGGACGAACGGATGATCCGGCGCGATATGTGGCTCCCCGTCGGGCCCTGGGTGCCGCGGCCGAAGCCGATTCCGCCCGGTGAAACGCTGGTCGCGCATCCGCAATATCCGGAGTATGGGTATTATCCGTCGAATCCGGCACAACTGTATCGGCTGCCACAGGCGGCAGGCTACCCGGGCGCAGTGGCGGCGTCAGCGGAACTGGGTGTCGTGATCGTCAATGCCGGAAAGCCGGGGACCGCGGTCGAGTACGTTGTTGATGGGTTCGTCTACAAGACCGAGAGCGGTCAGCACCAAGAACTGGCGGCGGGCCCCGGGTCGACGATTCGCTATCAGCGGGGGGGCGAGCTTGGTGAGCAGCGGTATGCACTGACGGCCGGCGTGTACGAATTTCGATCGGTTGACAAGGGCTGGTCGCTCGTGAAGCTCAAGCCGGCGCCGGCGAAAGACGCGAGCGGGTCGCCGTCTGATGTCGTGCCGCGGAACGAGCTGCCGATGATGACCGTTGCACCCAAGGCCGGTGGGTCGGGGGTGGACCGAATCGAGCCTCAACCTTGAATCGGGGAAATGATACCGCTGGGTGCGGGGCGCTGGCTTGAACGACTGAACCGTGCGCGAGTCCGTCCGTCATGCGTGACTTCACATTCACTCTGGTGTTTGGATTGACACTCGGCTCGCTCGTGTCAATCACACGGCCCGCAGAAGCGCACGACGTGTTTGGGTTCTGGTACAACCTTGCGGAACGAGTCGACATGAAGCAGCTCGAGCGGGACCAGGCGCGACTTGAGAGCGACATGAGGCGCGGAGATACCGCTCGGGTGAACCGCGATCTCGCGCAGGTCAGGCGGGACGAGTGGTGGCTGGCGGTCGACCGGCGGGGCTTCCAGCTATGCCCGGTGGCTGTGCCTGGCCTGACGTTCCCCGCGAGTTCGCGTGCGGCGGTTTCGGTGGTGATCGTCAACCCCGAGCAAACGGGCGTCACGGTCAGCTACGTGGTGGATGGGGTCGTCTACACGACCGTAAGCGGCGCACTCCGGCAGCTTGTAGTGACGCCCTCGTCCACGATCGCATACGACCGCGGCGGCGACTTTGGTGTAGAGCGGTACGCGCTCTCCGCAGGCGTGTATGAGTTCCGGTCGAGTGACCGGGGGTGGGCGCTCGTCAAGCTTCGGCCGGGGCGGTGAGGCAGTTATGGGCAGTGAGCGGATTAAGGGTTCCTGGAACCTTTTCCCCAATGGAACCTTTTCCCCAAAGACGATTGACTCCAGCACCGAGGCCATTAGCTGACCCCGGCGACGCGTCCCGAGTTGAGAAGCGCCGCCTTTTTCGCAACGTCGAGGATGGTGGCGGTGTCTCCATCGATCCGGAAAAAGATCCTTATGTCGGTGGTTGTCCGCATGACGAAGACGCCCGGCATGTCCGGGAGTTGTTGCGAGTTTCTGCGCACGGACTCGTCGGTATCCCAGCGTTCCAGGTAGCTGAACCAGGCGTGAACCCGGCGCGCGCCGTCCGGGTCCAGCGTCCGCATGGCGATTTCTACGGCAGGGGCAAGAACGACCTTCTTCATGATCAACGCTCGAGTCAGGATTCTGTAAGGGCGACCGTCTACCTCCGTGCATCATAGCGAAGCGAAGCAGCCGAACTCGAGCGCCGGCGGCACACCCTTGCCAACAGCTAGCAGTTCGGTCATCAGGTTTTGTACCACAGAAACACCGCGAAATAAAAAGGGACTGGACTAACTGGAGGTCGAAATAGCCGGAGCGTCATCGCGCAATCGACGGCCACGACGGTGAGGATCGCCATCCGCAGGTTGGGTCCGCCGCCGCGCAGTCAAGGAACCGGGATCGTGACGATGTTGGTCTCCTCGCTCCAGGGTCCGAAAATGAACTTGTTGCGATCGCGAGGATTCCCCTGATTGAGATGAGGATTGAAGAAGACGGCGCCACTCGATAGCGGTAGGTCCGGCCGGGCTCGACCGTGAAGTCCAGGTAGCGCACCATCAACAGCGCCGGCCTATCCGGCAGCGGAGCCGGGGGCAAGACTTGAGCGACGGGCCGATTTCCCCGTGCTTTGGTACCGGCCGGGACGAAGGCATCGACATCCACATCAGTCCATCTGCCTTGCGTCAGATGAGGTAAAGGGTCAACGATAGCATCCATCAGCAACCTTTTGGGCACCCGCTCGGGGTCCATTTCGGCCAGGTTGTCCAGGATCTTGAGGTTCGCGCGTACGTCGACGTTTTCCCAGTCGGGCCAGGAACCATCCTCCTGGCGAACCTGCCTCTTCAAGTCGACGCGACAGTAAGGCCGGTCAGAACGCGGCAGCGGATTCTCCTTGTGCTCGATCAATGACTTCTGAACCTTTTGGTGATCGATCGCGCCGGTGATCACGGCCCAGTGGAGCTCCCGCTCGACCTCCTGGAATCGAATTACCTTCCCGTCTCGCCGCGCGGCAATCCGCTCCCCATTCCGGTCGAGCAGATAGAGTAGGGCCTTCCCGCGACCGGACGACGCTCTGAGCTGATCAGGGCGCGGGATCTCGATTGGTTGCTTTTCTCCTGCCTTCAGATCGGGTCGAGGGTCTTGCCGCGGGGCGTCATCCGGGACGGCCTGTCCGGACCTCGCATTGGTATACAAGAGGGCCCCGCCGAGCACGACGGCGGCCAAGGGTATCACAACGATGCGCATCAACCTGGCGAGCACGACGGTTCGTAGACCTCCACTGACCAGAACGCGGACCGAGCCGGCCACGGTCGCTTTCCATTGAACGGGGTCGGAAGCGATCAGTGCACCCAGGCGGCCGATCCTTCCGGCCAGCGCCGGCGGGAGCCCGCGGGCCGTCATCGCTCCGGAGATCGGGGCGCAGAGGGACTCGGTCGCGTCCCCGCCCCCATCCGATGGGTGAATCCCACTCTGGATCAGTGCCCGGCGCACGCGGCGACGCGCTCGGGCCAGCCGGCTCTGTACGGTTCCCAGGGGGACCTTCAACCGTAGAGCTGCCTCGGAATAACTGAGGTCCTCAAGATCGCACAGCACCATCACCGCGCGGAAGGACTCGGGGAGTATCATGATCTCGGCGTGGATCGCCGCACGGACCTCATCCGCGTCATGCCAGGAGGGATCGGAGATGGTGGGCTCGACGGACTCCGGGAGTGAATCAGCTCCGGAATGCTCGACTGCTCGCCGGCGTGCGCGTGCCTTCCGCACGCTCAATGCCGTCCTACCGGCCACGACGTGAAGCCATGGGCCAAGCGTGTCACCGACCAGCAGCGATCCGGCTTTGCGGACGAGGATCAGGAATGTTGCCTGGAATGCGTCCTCGGCATCATGCCGATCGCGGATGAGCGATCGACACACGTTCCATACCATCGCGGCATGCCGCTCGATGAGCGCGGTCAACGCGGATTCGGCGACATCGTGATCGTCGGCACGGCTGGCGGACTGGAATCGTTCGAGGAGCTGACGGTCCGTCAGGCCTACCGAGGAGCCGACACCGTACAGGATCTGGAGATCTCGAAGCACGACGAACCGTCTCCCCTCGACCACACAGGTCGCGAATCCCGCAGCGTGACGAGCCACGACTGCTCGCGGCTGCTCGACTACCATGAATATAATGGTTCGGCTGGGGGATTTGTTCCCGAGGTCTCAGGCGAAGAGTCCAGATAAAAATCACACGGGTGGGCTTGAAGGGGCCGTTGCGGAGCGCGCGCGGGCCGTGCTCGCCCGCTCAACTTCTGCATTCCACGCCAAATAGACGGTCCGGCAACGGGGTTAACGGTTTCTGGAACCTTTTCCCCGCCTGGCCTCCCGGTCGATTTTTTTTGAATGCGGGAATAATTCCCCGCGCTCGTGCACTGTCATGTGAGGCACGCAGAGGGGGAGGGACATCGGCATGCGCGACCGCATGGGTAATGCGATTCTGGTGAGGGAGAACCGGGCGCTGTTTGGTTTCGGCGTTGTGCGCGACTGGCCCGATTGCGAGATTCTTGAACGGTTCTTGACTGCGGATCGCGCAGAGGCCGAGACGGCATTTGGCGTCTTGGTGCAGAGGCATGGACCAGCGACCAGGAGGCCGCCGGCGTGATCGATGCACTGACCGGCGAGCGCGCCCGCACCTTGCGCATCACCACGCAAACTCCGCAGCCGTGAACGGTCGGAAGCTCTCTTTCCTCCCCACTCGGAGGCGGGGCGTCCTCTGGACAGCCGGCGAGGTCCACTTCATGCCCACGCCCCTGCGGGGCACCAGCCCGCAGCTTTATTCGCTCAGCCGCGGCTTCCGGGAGTGGCTGTCGGGCTTCGATTCTTTGGCGCGTCGATTGCATAGTATTCCACTCGTTCGGTCGGGCGAGGCGAGGAGTTGAGATACAGATGACTCACCACGTCTGAAACCCAGGACGGAGATCAAATAAAGTGGGAAGGGAGCAAGACAATGTCCCGCTTCATGGTGGGAGGAATCTGTATCGCGACCGCGTGCATCGCCGCGTTTTCCGGGCAGTCGATGCTCAGCCGCGTCGACCGGACGCTTGAGTACCTGGGCAGCGCGAATGAGCACCTGATGACCGCGAACGCCAAGTTGAGCATGGCAAACCGCCAGCTCGAGAATATGCAAACTCAGCTCATCGAAACGAATCGTCAGCTCAAGGTAACCAATAAACGGCTCGACGAAACGCAAGAACATGTGGCGATGGCCAACACCAAGATCGACAAGGCCAACCTCGGCATCGCACAGACGATCAGCCGGCTCGACGAAACCACGAAGGCGCTGGCGCAGACGAACTCAAAACTGACCTTCGTCGACGGGGTCTTTCATAAATTCAGCGCGCTGGGCAGAAAGTAAGGACAGCTTCTTCGCGGGCCGCTGGCGAGCGGTCAATTTCCCTCCGATTGACAACCGATCAGGCAGGAATCAAGATCGTAAGTGGGGTATGATCAGACAAGGTGAGTCGCGGCTCGAACTCCAGCAGTGCTTATGGCATGCGACGGTCCACACAGGATGCCGGAGGATCGGGCGATGGTTGGGCGGCCCGAAAATGGATCGAACGAGCTGTCAGCCATCCGATCCGCGGGTCGGGCGATCGCGCCGTTGCACGACCCGATCGGGACGATACAGGAGGGGGACTGGCTAGACGAGCACGAGGAGCCTGGGCAGTCGCTTGAAGAGTATCGCCGGAGCGATCCCGTCCGGCCGACGGAGCTGCGACCGACGATCTATCTTCAGCCGCTCGGCGATTTCGACCCGGGACGAAGCGCCGCGATCAAAGCGACGGCGGAGTTGCTCGGGAACTTCTACGGAGCGCCGGTTCAAAAGCTCGAGCGGATGGACCTGGCATGGGTCCCTCATCAGGCACGGCGACTTCACCCATACTCGGGCGTGGAGCAGATCTTGACGAAATTCGTGCTCCGGTTGCTCAGCCGGAGGAAGCCCGCGGATGCCATGGTCGTATTGGCGCTGACGACATCCGACCTCTGGCCGGGCAAGGGATGGAATTTCGTCTTCGGGCAGGCTTCGCTAAGCGGGGGCGTCGGCGTCTGGTCGCTGCACCGCCTGGGCGACCCAGAACGTGAGCCGAAGACCTTCCTCCGCCGGACGGCAAAAATTGCCGTGCACGAGACTGGACACATGCTAGGGATCTGGCACTGCACACAGTTCCGGTGCGGGATGAACGGAGCCAACCACCAAGACGAAGCAGACGGGCAGCCGATCTGGTTCTGTCCCGAGGACGAAATGAAGATCTGGTGGGCCTGTCGCATCGATCCGGCGGAGCGCTACCGCCGGCTGGCTGAGTCTGCTGGGACGTACGGGCTGGAACGAGAGGCGGAATTCTGGAGGAGGTCCGAGCGTGCGGTCAGGGAGGTTCGGCTTTAGGAAGGGTTAAGGGTTCCTGGAACCTTTTCCCGTTTTCGCGCCGTGTCTCGCGCCTAGCCTCAAGGGAAGCTTCGTTCGTCGAGGTCGACGCCTACGTGGGTCCAGACGTACTGCCAGTGACGATCGCTGGGTTCGATCAGGTAGATGAGCAACTCGTCGCGGGCGGAATACATCATACCATTGGGCGACCGTCGCTCGTCGCGACCGCCGGGCGGCAGCGCTTGCATGAGCGTCACGGCGCCAGAAGGGTCAACGCCCGCCTTGGCGCGGATGATCATCGGGCTATAGACAGTTCGGCTGGCGGGCAGGGCTGACATGGCCTGCGTTACGAACACGTCGGCGATCTGGCGGTCGTAACGGGCGAGGACAACTGCCGCCCCGGCGAGGCGGAAATCGACGGTGCCTCGCTTCTGTGCGAGGTCGTCATCTGGCATCAGGGTGACCGCTCGCCAGAAGACCTCTTCCAGGCGTTCCGGCGCCACTTTTTCAACGATCGGGAGAATGAGCGCGGCGGGGTTGGGGTCAGCGAGAACTCCCGTGGCGGCGGGTTTCACGTCTTTCGCGGAAGCGGTAAGGCGATCGATTACCTGTATCGACTCAGCCAGGGCCGTGTTTGCGGCCTGCTTGTCCCGATCTGCCAGGCCGAGCGCGAGAAGTGCCCAGCCAAGAGCCTGGTCTCGGGGCATTTGCATTCGCGCGATGATTCGACGCGCTTGTGGCGGGTCGCTCTTGGCGAGGCGCCGACAAAGTCGTAGTTGCAGGGCTATTCGGGACCTGACTTGCATCGGTGTTCGAGGTGAATCATTGATGAGCTGGAACACACGCTCCGCTTCGGCCGGATGCTCGATTGCGAGCGATTCGGCGATCCGGGAGTAATAGGCCTGGCGGTCAGTGGCGCTGGTCACGTTCCCGATGAGGGACAACACCCGAATAGGCTCGATCCTCGCCGCGGTCGCCAAGAATCGATCGTCGAATTGCTGGATCTTCGGTAGCACCGGGACCGTTTCCAACCCTTCACGGACAAGCGGGCGGGCCGGTTCCACCTCGCCGAGATCGAGCCACGCCCGGGCGAGCCGCCCCAGTTCGACGCGCCGGGATTCAGGAACCCGCGCGGCAAGCAGGGGAGCGTGAGCTTCGGCCGTGGCGAGCTCGAGAAACTTGCGCTTCAGAGCTCGCTGGTCGTCTGGTAGAGCGCTGGCCAGCTCGACGTAAGCCCATTCGCGGTTCTTCGGGTCCGGCATTTCTTTGACGATCGATTCGGCCGCCACGGGATCGGTGGCAAGGATTTCTGTTGCGACCATTTTCCGGATGCTTGATTCCATGCCGGGGTTCTGGATGGGGTGCTTCTCGAGCAGCTCAAGCACCCGGGCGGGGTCCATCCTGCTGGCGATGCGGAGGCAATCCCATCGAGCACGGTCGTCGCCTTTGGCCAGCGCGGCTTGCAACGAGGGCTCGAGCAGCCGCCGTGCGAGCGCTCGCGACTCCTCGGGCGAGAGCGGGGCGGGCTGGGGGACCATGATGCGGTCATGCGGTTCGCTCGTTCGTACGAGGATGAGCTTCGCCGCTCTGGGCTCTCTGGCCGGGATGGCTGGCCAGCCCTGGAATCGGAAGCCCTCGGCCTTGACGAGCAGGAAAGTCTTGTCCGGCAGCACGCCTTCCAGCAGGTAACCGCCCTGCGCATCGGTCGTGGTCGACGGCTCGGCCGAGGGAAGGAACACCCGCGCACCCGCGACGGGTTTGCCCTGCCGATCCTGGACGAGCCCCTGCAATTTGCGGTGCTGCCTGAGTCGAAGAGGCGGAAAAGTTGTCCGGTCGCCCGTGGCCTTGAGCCAGTCGGACGTGACCAGAGGGCCGCCTTCGGGGCGGATGATCATGCGGTATGACGAGCCGGTCAAAAGCTGCGCGGGAGTCAGGAACGAGCCATCGGCGTCCGTGCGGACAGGCCCGGAATCGAAGCGGATAAGAGATGGGCTTGCCTTCCATTGCACGTCGGGTTCGCCTGGCATCCGATACGTGTTCTCGAGCCAGACCTCGATCGGAACGTCACGGGCCGGCCGACCGGAGTCGTTAAAGACCGAACCGGCCAAGCTTGCCGGACGCCCGAGTTTCAGGGTGATCCGATCGGGGGCAGGACGATCGACGAGAGGAAGATCGTGGGGGACGATGCCAGGTGCTGTCACCCGCAGCGTGAGCGGATCGATCCCCGGCGGGAAATAAGGAAGCGTTACCACGCCGTCGCCGGCGCTGGAAATCGTCAAACGTTCGAGCCGATCGTCGGGAGTCTGGAACAACCCCCTGCGGTCGAACGCGCAGAGAACGGGCGCAACACGAACACCTGGAACCGGACGACCATCGGGACCGAGGATTGTCAGGGTGCGTCGGGACGGCTCGGCCAGCGTTATTCGGACCGGCGCCGGTGCAGCATCACCCGACAGATCGACCTCTTGAACGGCGACTGACCGGCCCGGTTGGTAGGCAAAGATAAACCGGCGCGGCGCCATTCCCGGCAACGGCTTCAGGGCGATCGTGAGGCGAAATGTGCCTTGTGAGCCGGTCGTTGTGTGTGCCAGCGTGGGGGCCGTTCCATCTGTGAGAATCCGGGCCCAGATTACGACGTCAACATCTGATAATGGCTTTTCGGCAGCGTCAACCACGATTCCCGATACGACGATGGAATCCGGGGGTTGGGCGAGCAGCATTGTGGCGAGGATCGAGGTCAGGAATGTCAACATGTGGTTGGTCCCAGGCGTACGTCATGCTGCGGACTTGGTTCTGGGGGTGGCGGGTACGTCCCGGCTGGAACTCGGGTCCAATCGTGAATCGGCATGGTGAGCCTCCGACAGGAATTGTACCAGATGGACCTCGAATCTTGACATTTCTGGCCTGGCACCGATCCGGCTGGGCGATTCAATTGACAATCGAAGTGCCAAGATTCAAGATCGTGAGTGGGGACGATCAGACGTGGTGAGTCGCAAGTCATGTATCCGACGCAGGGGTTGATCGACGACATCTACCGGGAGCGCGTGCTGCGAGCTCGCCGGACTTCGAATGTGTGAGAACGCTCTTTCAACGGACATGCTGGAAGCGGTTGTGCGCGATGACGTGGAGCGTGTTCGCGTTCTTCTCGACGGCGGCGTCGATGTCAACGCGCGCAACGGGCTGGGGGAAACGGCTTTCAGTTTCGCGTGCGCGTACAACGCACTTGCGGTGGCCAAGCTGTTGCATTCGCGGGGGGCGGAAATCAACTCGATCGACCGCGGTGGTGGATCGCCACTCGATTGGGCGGTATGCCAGTCGTCGCCGGAGTTCCGTGCGTGGCTCGTGAGTGTCGGGGGCAAGCGCCATGATGACTCTCACGCTCCCTGGCCGTGGCCGCCGGGGAGTTGCGGAAAGGGTTAAGGGTTACTGGAGTTTTTCAGCTCCTATCATCGCCCTTGCGCGGGCATTTTACCTTCAGTGGGAGATTTTCCAGACAGCGTCGGGAAAATTCGTGGCCGCGGCCAACAGGTCAGCTATGAGTGACCGTTATTTCATGTCCGTTCAACCTGGAACCGAGTCAGGACCCTGCGCGATAGGTGTTCACCTGGTCTTCTGCGGCGACGACCGGCTCCGCGGTCATCATGGACGTCGAGGGCGCGTCACTCAGGACATCGCTCCGACTGCTCCTCAAACAGTGCGGGCTGGCTTACGTTGTCAAAGAAGGACGAGTGATCATCAATAAACCCGAAGGAGTTCGGAAAATGAAATAGACAGGTGCGGAGCAGGGGCGGACTGGTCTGATGAAAAGTGGGCTGTATTGGCGAGTTTCGAGGTGGACGATTCGGCGATTTCTGTTGCGCGACGGTTTTGTAATGTCGGCCGCCGGAACGACCGCCCCTGGCCTGATGAAAACTGGGCTGTATTCGCGAATTTCGAGCTGGACGAATCGGCGTTTTCTGTTGCGCGACGGTTTTGTGATGGCGGCCGCCGGGACGACCCCCCCTGGCCCCCCCTTCTCAAGGGGGGGAAACTTAGCGCAACATACGCGGCGGGAAATCTTCGCTCCTTATTCTGCAAGTTTTCAACCGGCTACCCTGGCCCCCCCTTCTAAAGGGGGCGGAAGCTTGCGCAACTTTCGCGACGGGAATTCTCCGCTCCGTATGCTGCACTCCCGGCTGAGCGGACGGGCCTTGGCGTACGAGCTTGGTTTTCCAGGCGCTGCGGGCTTGGGCGTCGTCGTCTTACTGAGGGTCCAATCCTACTGCTATCTGGATCACGCCGCTGCCTACCTCGTCGGAATTTGGCCCGATCGTCGCCTTCAATCCACCCAGTTCTCGATCTTCAACGCGGGTATCTGGCGAAAGTGGTCATCGTTTCGCGTCACCAAGGTCGCTCGGTGGGCGAGCGTGATGCAACCGATTAGCAAGTCGGCGCGTCCGATTTTCTTGAGCCTTTTGATCTGCCGGAGTCGGTCGAACTCCGCGGCAGCCTGTACGTCGACGCGGAAGATCTGGATGTCCATCAACATCTCTTCGCTGGCATGGAGAAGTTGCTGAGCGCGCAGGAGTTGCGCGCCATCCGCGGCCTGCAGGACTTAATCGTGTCGCCCGCGAATGATCTCGATCGCGGTGATGATGGTCGTCGCAACATTCTGTTCCCCCACCAGTTCGATTCGAGAAGCGACCTGGCGATGGCCCAAGTGGGCGTGGGTCATCGTGTCGGTATCGAGGAAGTGCATCATTCCTGGACGGTCTCAGGTCGTCGTCGCCTGGCGTAAATTCCCCGAAGCATCTCTTGAGCGTGAGGATCGTCCTCGATCCGCCCGATGTGGTCAAGGATACCTTTCTTGGGTCGCGCTGCTCCCAACCAACCCTGGAGCGCAGCCTTGTAGAACCGCCAGTCCGTACCGAATCGACGGGCCGGAAGTCCCTCCGCGTCGATCATGCGCAATACGGCATCCGCAGGAACGCGGAAATACGATGCCGCTTCCTCCAGTGTCAGCACCTCCGGTGTTTCGCCGATCCCGTTCGGTTTCGCGTTTGGTGACGCCGGCGGTTTGAGCGCTCTCGGTTTCGTGCGTGGCATGGTTCCTCCCTCCCGATGCACTGCCTTATCACGACCATTCTATCGTTCCCAGGCGTCGAATTCGGTGTGTGCTTCCGGGGTGAGCTCCGATGAACGCGAAGGGATCACGATCGCGACCAGTGTTCCCTCCGGTAGCTGGTTGGGTTCCTGAGGCACAACCACCCCGTTCCTGACCAATCCGGAGATGACCACTCGCTGGGTTTCCATATGTGATCCTCACCTTTTCGCCGTGCTTGACTGCTCCATTAAAGCATTGCGGAGACAAGCGTGCCACGGCGTGCTGCATTCGAATCCGATTACTTGAGCTTGAAGAACTCGATGCTCTTCCGGATCGCTTCCGGTACCGAGGAGAAATGGTCTCCTGGGACTTCGATCGCTTCGACATCGAGGCCTTTCTGCTTGGCCAACTCGGCGGTTCGTTGCGTCGATAATGTTGCCCAGCCCTCCTGATCGCCGAAGTACATCCGGATGGGCGACTTGAAGCTCATCGCGTAGGCGACCGGGGAACGAAGCTGGAACTCGCGCGGGTCGGATTGATCGAATACTGCCAGGATTGGCTGGGAAGCGGCGTTGGCTTTTTGGTCGGGTGAGCCGGAGAGCGACGCCGCCGCGCGGAAGCGATTGGACGCCATCGCGGCGAGCATGGCGAGAGTGCCGCCGGCGCTGTGGCCTGACACGAAGATGTGGGTTGAATCCACATAGGGAAGTGCGGCCAAGGTGTCGGCTGCGGCCAGGACGTCGTTCACCTCGTCGTAGAACATTGTGAACGAGCCGGGCTGGCCGTTCTCGCCGCGCAAGATCGGGATCATCACGATAAAGCCGGCGTCCCGATAGGGCTGCGGCATCTCCGCGTCGTCACCGCCGAATGCGAATCCACCGTGCAGAAAGAGGACGGCGGGATGTTTTGCTCCGTCGCCGGGGTCTGGCGTGACGAACGCTTTGAGAGTCAGCTCGCCTGATCGATAGTCGATCGCAACGGTGCTCGGCGGGGTTTGGAGCGGTTCTCCCGGCTGAGGGGAAGGGGCTTGGCGCACGAGCTTGGTTTTGAAGGTGGTACGGACTCGGGCAAAGTCATCTTGCTGGGGCTCTGAACCTGGAGATACGTCTGGGTGACTCTGGCAGTATCAGCCAGCAATCGCCCGAGCCGACTCCTCATGCTCTAATTCCTCACGTAGCTGCCGTCCTCTGGAGAGGAGGAGCTCCTTGGAAGACCCGGGCAGAGGGACGGGCTCTGAGTGAAAAGAACCCAAGACGCCGTTCGTGACCAATCCGGAGATGAACGCTCGCTCGGTTTCCGTAGCTGCATCTCGTCGTTTCGCCGGGCTTGACTCCTTCTGGACTTGCCCGCGGGGTGAAAAGCGCGCGAACGGCCGTGCTGGAGCGAGGGAGTCAGGCTAAAGCCTAACCTACTTAATGCAGAATCGGTTGCTCTTCGCCCGTTCAACTCCTCCATTTCAGGATGTGAGTGTAGTTCGGGATGCCTTGGCAGGGTCGAAAGCCGAGCGACTCGTAGAGCCGCGCCGGAGCCTCTTCTGGACTGCGGAGTCTGAGTTTGTCGAAATGAACTCGGGCCAGCGATATCACGTTTTCCACGAGCTGGCGACCGACCCCGTTTCTTCGGCAATCGGCTACGGCGTAGAGGTTGCGCAACCGCGCGACTCGAGGATCGTCGAGGTAAGGGTCGACGCTAAGGAACGGGTCGGAAACAACTTCCGACGATTTACCTCGAGCGCGCCGCGGAGCGGCACAAATACCGTTCCGACGCAGAGCGTCGGAACGAGGGCTTTCGTTCGTGGTGGGGTTGGTGCCGAAATCGGGAAGTTAATGCCGGCCTGTTCCTAAGCCCGCAGACGCCCGCCCAACGGCCGTGACTCTGGGCGACCAGCAACGCCTCGCCAGGACGCGAGAAGCGGTTGACCGCGCGTTCCCACTTGTCGAGAAAGCGGCGGAGGAATTGATAGCCGGAGGCCGCGCTCTCGGCCAGCATTTCCGCGAAGCGAGAACGGGTGAGGTTGTCGACGCGGGCGATGATCGGGTTCTGGGCCATGAGCGACTTCTTCGGACAACGGTCGGGTTGTCCCATGAAACGGCCTGAACCGACCCGAGGCGTCGATATCGGACGATACTCCTAGAAACCGAGGGAACGGCGGATCATTCGCGGCCTCGATGCCAGCCAGTCGACTACAGATGGCGGCACAGACTCGTCGACCGTCGAGACGTATTTATGCCGCAACCGGCCGTCCTGTGTGAAATAGACGGCGATCAGGCACTCCCCCGTGACCCATACGACTTGATTGCCGCCCATTCCGGATTCTTGCGGGAAGAAATCGAGGGAAGACGACCGCACCGGTTGCCGAATATTCTTCGGCCTGTCTTCCCGCACGAGAACATCAACCGCCGGAGATGTCGGGGCGATTTCCGCTGAGATCGGCCGCCCGGCCGCTTGCGGAAGCCAGACCACGGCATGGTACCTCAGCTCATTTCGCGGAGGCCCTTCGAGCAGACGTTCTACTTCCGCCCGAGTCATGCCCTGTTGCAGTAGCTTGGAATGCTCTTGTGTGACACCCGCCCAGGGCGTGACCAGTAGCAGGCCGAGCCCCACCGTCGCGACCGAGAGCGTGGTCAACATAACCACGCGTGCTGTTTTTTTAGACATTATATCGGTATCCAGGACCAATTGAAGCGGGCGTGCGGGCGCCCTGCGATACCCCCGCTGGATTTAATTCGGCAAACGATTCGAAACCTTGAATCTGCGTTACGGAAATACAGGACATTGAACTAAACTGACTTTCAGCGTCCCAGGAGCTCGTCCAGAGCGGCGATGATCTCGGCGAGAACTCCAGCACTTACGGCGCCCATCCGATTTCCAATGCGTCGTCGGTCTACCGCGCGCATTTGAAAGACGAGCGCGACCGAGGGAGACTGCAAGCCGTTCTCATCGCTGGGTTGGACCGACACCGTACCGGGGAACCTCAAAGTCGAGGTCGCCGTGGTGAGCGGAACCGTGAGGACGACCGGAAGGGTCGCGGCATACTTCTCGTTTTGTACGACGATGGCGGGGCGGCGGCCGCTCTGTTCGTGGCCGGTCGAGGGCGGGAGCTCGACCCAGTGCACTGCGCCCGTGGTCACGGTTGCTCCTCGCGCTCCCATTGATCAATGAGCGCCCAAGCCTCGTCACTCACTCGTTCCCAGGCGTCGAATTCGGTGCGCACGTCCGGGGTGAGGTGCGGTGAGCCTGACGGGATCACGATCGCGACCAGTGCTCCCTCGGGAAGCTGGTTGGACCCCTGAGGCACAACCACCCCGTTCTTGACCAATCCGGAGATGACCACTCGCTCGGTTTCCATACGTGATCCTCGTCCTTTCGCCGGGCTTGACTGCTCCATTAAAGCAGAGCGGAGACAATCGTGCCACGTCATGCTGCATTCCAGTCCGATTATTTGACCTTGAAGAACTCGATGCTCTTCCGGATCGCTTCTGGTACCGAGGAGTAGTGGTCTCCTGGGACTTCGATCGCTTCTACATCGAGCCCTTTGTGCTTGGCCACCTCGGCCATTCGTTGGGTCGATAATGTTGTCCAGCCTTCCTGATCGCCGAAGTACATTCGCATGGGCGACTTGAAGCTCGTCGCGTAGGCGACTGGGGAACGAAGCTGGAACTCGCGCGGGTCGGATTGATCGAATACTGCCAGGATTGGCTGGGAAGCGGCGTTGGCTTTTTGGTCGGGTGAGCCGGAGAGCGACGCCGCCGCGCGGAAGCGATTGGACGCCATTGCGGCGAGCATGGCGAGAGTGCCGCCGGCGCTGTGGCCTGACACGAAGATGTGGGTTGAATCCACATAGGGAAGTGCGGCCAAGGTGTCGGCTGCGGCCAGGACGTCGTTCACCTCGTCGTAGAACATTGTGAACGAGCCGGGCTGGCCGTTCTCGCCGCGCAAGATCGGGATCATCACGATAAAGCCGGCGTCCCGATAGGGCTGCGGCATCTCCGCGTCGTCACCGCCGAAGGCGAATCCGCCGTGCAGAAAGAGGACGGCGGGATGTTTTGCGCCGTCGCCGGGGTCGGGCGTGACGAACGCTTTGAGAGTCAGCTCGCCTGATCGATAGTCGATCGCAACGGTGTTCGGCGGGGTTTGGAGCGGTTCTCCCGGCTGAGGGGACGGGGCTTGGCGCACGAGCTTGGTCTTGAAGAGGCTGCGGGCTCGGGCATAGTCCTCTTGCTGAGGCTCTAAACCGGGAGATACGTCTGGGTGACTCTGGCATCCTGGGGAGAGTGCCAGGAGACCGATGATGAGGGCGAGATGAGGGTGCTTCGGCATCTGGGGAGCTCCTGTTGTGCGGCTGCCATCATATCGTTCGACCGCGGAGTGGGAGGATCGGGCGCATTACCGGGGTTCACACCCCGGGCTTTATGATGTCGCCCCGGATCGGGGCTCGGGAAATGGAGGCGCTTTGGTGCATTGTCGTCCCCGGGGTTCGCATCCCGGGCTTTATGATGTCGCCCCGGATCGGGGCTCGGAAAATGGAGGTGCGTTGGTGCATTGTCGTCCCCGGGGTTTACACGCCGGGCTTTATGATGTCGCCCCGCTTCGGGGCTCGAACGATCGAGCATGCGTGTTGGCTCTGACGGGCCGACCGGAGTGTCTGCCCGACGACCGGATTAACGCGACCAGCTCGGTGCGCGCGCAGGTCACACTGGCTGATCTCACCAGGCTGCGGGCCGCGACAACTTCCCGCTGTGCATGCTGGTCGCTTGTCAGCGTCCCAAGAGCTTATCCAGGGCGGCGAAGATCTCCGCGAGAACTCGCGCGCTCACAGTACCCAACCGATTGCCGATGCGCCGTCGGTCTACGGTGCGCGTTTGAAAGACGAGCGCGACCGAAGGTGACTGCAGGCCGTTCTCATCGCTGGGTTGGACCAACACCGTGCCGGGGAACCGCAGGGTCGAGGTCGCCGTGGTGAGCGGTACCGTGAGGACGACCGGTAGTGTCCCGGCATACTTCTCGTCTTGTACGACGATGGCGGGGCGGCGGCCGCTCTGTTTGTGGGCGGTCGAGGGCGGAAGCTCGACCCAATGCACGGCGCCCGCGGTCAAGGTTGCTCCTCGCGCTCCCATTGATCAATGAGTGCCCAAGCCTCGTCACTCACTCGTTCCCAGGCGTCGAATTCGGTGCGCACGTCCGTTGTGAGGTGCGGTGAGCCTGACGGGATCACGATCGCGACCAGTGCTCCCTCGGGAAGCTGGTTCGAGCCCTGAGGCACAACCACCCCGTTCTTGACCAATCCGGAAATGACCACTCGCTCGGTTTCCATATGTGATCCTCGTTCCTTCGCCGGGCTTCACTGCTCCATTAAAGCATCGCGGAGACAATCCTGCCGCGTCGTGCTGCATTCCGGTCCGATTATTTGAGCCTGAAAAACTCGATGCTCTTCCGGATCGCTACCGGTACCGAGGAGAAATGGTCTCCTGGGAGTTCGATCGCTTCGGCATCGAGCCCTTTATGCTTGGCCAGCTCCGCCGCTCGTTGGGTCGATAATGTTGCCCAGCCTTCCTGATCGCCGAAGTAGAACATCGTATAGGATCCGGGCTGGCCGTTCTCGCCGCGCAAGATCGGGATCATCACGATAAAGCCGGCGTCCCGATAGGGCTGCGGCATCTCCGCGTCATCGCCGCCGATGGTGGGACCTCAAGGGGCACCGGCTCAGTCTTCAAGATCTCGCAGGCGACAAATGTCGGTCAACAGGCTTGCTTTGGGCAAGGCGCAGCGGAGATGAGAGGAATCCCGCGCGAGCGTTGTGTCCGCCATTTGTGACGGATAGTACGGAGTTTTGCCGGTTACGCAAGCGCAGAAATTTGGGGTTCGTTTTTGACGGCGTAGATTCTTAGCCTTGTGTGGCAAAGCCTTAAGATCGACGACCCGACGCGTGTGGGCTGTGCGCAATCGTCTCGATCAGCCCCGATTCGCCGAGCCATTTAGTTTGAAGCACGGGATTAATTTGCGTAACAGGTAATCGTGGCCTATATTATGGCATCGCGACGGATGATCGGGGATGGGGCGTCGTTCGGCACGGGTGTTGGTGTCAGGGCGTCGAGTTGATCTGTGATCTCCCCATCGTGCGCGGAATTGTTCGGCTTTCGCGCGACGGACTTCAGGGAAATCGTCAGGCTGAAGCCTGACCTACTTCGCGGGCGGAATTGGCGGGCTTTCGGGCCACAGATAGGGTCATGGTGATGCGATGAGTGTGCAAAGTGCGGTTGTGGGCGGAATGGATGATCGGGTTGCGCCGACCAGGAACGGGTCGCGGTTCAACGCGATTAAACATGGACTCACGGCGAAGACGCCGGTTTTACCGGGGGAGGATCCGGCGGAGCTTCAGGCGAAGATTGATGCGTACACAACGAGTCATCAGGTTCGAAATCAAGCCGAGGCCGATCTGGCCAAGCTGGCGGCGATGGCTTGCTGGCGAGCCGAACGTGCTAACCGTTTAGAAGTTAACCGCGTGACGGGTGATATTGTGCGGCGATCGCGGGCGGAGACGGTTCGCGAGACACTGGTCGCAGAGGGGCTGGGCGATCGCTTGCTCTATGACCGTCGGGGACCTTCGCAGCTCTATCCGTCGCGGGACTATGAGCACAAGGAGCCGCGGACCTCCGATTCGGGCGTAGCCGATGACCCGGATAAGCCGGCCAGGCTGGTCATCCAGCTTGAAGCGACGCGCGCCGGCCGACGGTGGCTGCTGGACCGCCTGGGCGAGGTGAGGAAGCCGATCGAATCGGGAGAGGGATGGCTCTCCTGTCAGAAACTCATGGCCGTCCGGTTGCTGGGCAAGCAGCCGCTCGACGCGCTCTTTGATCGAGAGGCCGCCTTGGTGTTCCTTGCGAGCCACGCCATCAGGCCGGCCTTCAAGTCCGCCTTCCGCGAGCTGCGGTGCGAGATCCACTATGATCGGGTCAAGTTTCATGAGGGCCAGCTTACGCGCCCGGAGTTACGCGCGATCACGCCGCCCGATGCAGGGGCAGGACGGGCCGTGCTACTTGCGATCATTGACAACGCCATCGAGCGTCTGTGGAGGCTCGAAGCGGAGCACGCGGAAGGCGACGCGATTCTCGATCTGGTCGAACCGAACATTGTGAGCGATGAGGAGGCCAAGCCGGCCGGGCAGATTCAGCGTCATCTGGAGAGCTCCAACCGGCTGGTGATTCGCAACCTCGACACCATCAAGAGGTGGCACCGCTGGGAGGATGAAGGGTGGGGGAAGGCGCGACGGGAGCGAGACCGGCTGAAAGAAGACGCGCGACGCGGGCGTATGCAAGATGAGCGGTTTGTGATTGACGAGCGTGGGAGTTATCACGATGCCCAAGGCTATGACGGCGACGTCGAGGCTGGGCTGGCCCGCTGGGAGGCAAAGCACGGGCCACAACCTTGTGAGAGGCCGTATTACCGGGCGTCTCGCGGTGGCGGTGGCAGCTACAGACGTGGCCCTGTGAGTGATGTGGGCGCGAAGGCCGGAGATTGGCAGAGCCAGGGGCATATGGAATCGATCGCGGCTCGGGGGGGCGAGGCTGCCGCGGGGAATGGGAATGCTCAGGAGGCAACGCAGGCGGAAGGTGTGACCGATGATTGTACGACGGACCAGGGCGCCGCGGCCGGGGCGGAAATGCGGGATGACGCCACGGATTTGGGGCAGGCTGGGCTGAGCGATTCCGTTCCCGTAACCCTTACCGGACAACGACCCGCGACGAACATACAAAACGAAATCGACGGGTCGGGGGTGAAGGATGATGGTAATCAGGAGGGGGCGGGTGATCGCGCGGTTGACGGGGACGCTTTGGGTGTGAGTGAGGCGGGCGGAACTGGGGAGGACGAAAACGACGGGAAGCAAGAGGAGACATGCGGTCGGGTGGACGGCGGGGTCAGAGACCCGCGCCGAACTGAGGCACACGGGGGTGGCGGGGGGCAAGAGGAAACCTGCGGTCGGGCGGACTTGAGACAGGTTGGGCTTAGCGATCTCGCTCCCTTAACCCTTACAGGACAAGAGCCCGCGACGAATATACAAAACGAAATCGACGGGTCGGGGATGAATGATGATGGTAATCAGGAGGGGGCGGGTGATCGCGCGGTTGACGGGGACGCTTTGGGTGTGAGTGAGGCGGGCGGAACTGGGGAGGACGAAAACGACGGGGTGCAAGAGGAGACCTGCGGTCGGGTGGACGGCGGGGTCAGAGACCCGCGCCGAGCTGAGGCGCACGGGGGTGGCGGGGGGCAAGAGGAGACCTGCGGTCGGGCGGACGGCGGGGTCAGAGACCCGCGCCGAACTGAGGCGCACGGGGGTGGCGGGGGGCAAGAGGAGACCTGCGGTCGGGCGGACGGCGGGGTCAGAGACCCGCGCCGAACGATGGCTGACGGGCACGGCGGCGACGATCTGCCGGTTTCCTTACCCGAAAAGAGAGGCGTTGAGCCGCGGCGCGTGAACGATCCGCTCTCGAAGGGGGAGAGATTGCGGCGGCGGCACGAAATGGCGATCAAGAAGCGAGAGCGGCGGCGCGGGGGGATGCAGAGGAAAACCGAAGTGCCGCTTGAGGAGACGCTCGACAATGTTGAATGGCTGTTGCCGAACTCGGTGGCTTTTCTTCGCAAGCATCGGCCGCGGTCGCCGTGATCAGGGTGTGGGAGCGGGGCGTGCGATCTTGAAGAGTCGGGAGACGGAGCGCCCTCCTACGGCCGAAGCGACATCGCTAGTGTGCGGTGGTTTCTTCCCTCTGTGCCGGCCCCGCACCGCCGCCTGCGGCGGCACCTTCCCCACGGAAGGCGGAGGTATGCACCGGAGTCCGCCCTAGTTCCACAGCTATTTGAAAATAGGCCTCGGCGGCTTGTGCTACCTGCTCGAGATCGATCCATTCATCCTTCGTATGGGCCTGCGCGATATCACCGGGGCCAAATACAACACACGGAGTTCCTGTGGCTGACAGCGGGCCAGCGTCGGTGCCGAAGGGGACTCCTCGCAAGGAAGGGCGCCGGCTGGTTGCGTGATGGATGGCGTTACTTAGCGGCTCGATCCAATCCGAAACCGAGGACGCCAACGGGGGCATCCGGACGCCGGGCTCGCTGAAAACAAACTTCACCTCGCCGGGGAGCTGACTGCTCAGCCAGATCTGTGCGTTGCTCAGGCACTCCGCGGGATCTTCACCCGGGATTAACCGGCGATCGACTTCCACTTCACACCAGTCGGGGACCACATTCACGCTTTCGCCGCCCTCGATCCGGCCGACCGACATCGTGGGACTGCCGAGGATTTCGTGAGGCTTATTATGCTGCAAAGTCCCGGCGTATCGTTCCAGCGCTTCGACGACTTTCGCCATACGGTAGATCGCGTTTTCACCCTGCTCGGGGGTCGAGCTATGGCAGGCGACTCCCTGAGTGCGGATTTTCCAGCGGAGGACGCCTTTGTGGCAGTGGACGATGTCGAGCAAGGTCGGCTCGGCGACGATCGCGAGGCTGGCGCCATGATCAGTCGCGGCGAGGCGAGAAGAGCCCTGGTGCGTGAATTCCTCGTCCACAGTGCATGCCAGCAACACCGATGCAGCGCCCCGCGGCCGCTCTCGGACCAGGCGCGCGAATGCCAGGAGCATGGCGGCCATCGAGCCCTTGACGTCACACGAACCGCGGCCATAAAGGGCTCCGCGCTCGATCGTGGGAACGAACGGGGGAATGGTCATGCCGCCGACGGGCACTGTGTCTTGATGGACGTCAAAGAGGATGAGGTGCTGGGCGTTGGGGGCTTCATACCAGGCGAGCAGGTTTTCGCGATCGGGGGCGATGTGCTGACGCTCCAGCCGAACGCCCAAGGCGCGCAGCCACTCTTCAAGGTAGGCTGTCAGCCGGGACTCGAGGAACTCGGGGCCGGAGAGTCCGCGGCCCATCGGGTTGACGCTGGGGATGGCGACCAGATCCGAGAGCAGCCGCGCCAGGTCGTCCACGGTGAAGCTCCGGGAGCTGCCAGGCAGGCGAAAGGATCACTTCACCCGTTCCAGGTATTCGCCGGTGCGGGTGTCGATGCGGATCTTTTCGCCGATCTTGATGAACGGAGGAACGGAGACAGTCAGGCCGGTTTCCAGCTTTGCTTCCTTGTACTGGTTGGTGGCCGTCGCGCCGGCGAGGGATGGGGGCGTGTCGGAAACGGTGAGCTCGACGAAGTCAGGGATTTCGATCGAGACGGGCTTGTCGTTGATGTACTTGACCATCACGCGCGAATTGGGCAGCAGGTAATCCATCGCGGTTCCGACGATGTCGGGATTGAAGCTGAGCTGGTCGTAGGTCTCGGTGTCCATGAAGACGTGCTCGTCGCCGGCGGAGTAGAGGTATTCGTATTCCTTGGCCTCGACGAATGGCACTTCGATCTGGTCCACGGAGCGGAGCCGCTTGTCGATCAACGAACCATTGTTCATGTTGCGCAGCTTGGTCTGGACCATCGCACGGAGGTTCCCAGGCGTGTGGTGGGCAAAGTCGAGGACCACATAGTTGATCCCCTCCATGGTGATCACCATTCCGCGCCGGATATCGGTCGCTTTGAGCATCATGGCCGTTCGCAGATCTCCCTATTGGCAGTTGAAGTCGAGACGATTTCTCGCGCGCATCTTCCCGGTTTGATGCACTTAATGTCAATGCAGATCCTTCGGGGCGGCGGCAACGGCCGGCTTTTCGCGGCCCGCGGTGAGGGGGGCGACACCGATCGCGAAGAACCAGGGACCGGCGCCCTGGCGGCTCACGACGACGATCCGGTTCCGCCCCTTCACGAGGTTGCAGCGGACGATGTCTTGAGCGGCCGAGGCGGGGTGATCTGCGCCTGCGGCGGTGACCGGGTAAACCGTTTTCTCATTGACGTTCACGACCAGGGGTCCGCTCGAGGTGCAGTCGAGGAGCACGGTGCAATCGCGGTCAACGTTCACTTCGGCGTACCCGAAGGCTCCGAGGCCAGCCGCGGCGGCATCGGCTTCTGCCGGGCTCCCCGCCTGGGTAAGACGAGCCAGGTCGACGCGGCCGGAACGGGTATCCCCGCGGTGGTCCATCCAGGAGACGAGGGTGCCGAGCGAGCCGGCGTACCGCTTGTTGAAATCCGGCGGTTCCGCTCGTGTGAAGGGCTGGGGCATGTTCTGCGGGAACGGCCCGATCACTTTCCAGAATGTGACCGGCGTGACAGTGGCAAGGACGCGGTCGAGCGAAGCGCCGCCGCGTTTCCGAGCCGCGTGGATTTTGCGGCGGCGGCGATTTCCCCGCGAGCCTGGTCCTTGATTGCGAGAAGTGCCGAGAGAGCCAGCTTGCGGAGGCGAGGATTTTCGCCGTCGAGCGCGCTCACGTAAACGGCCACGGCCCGGCGATCGCGGAGGCCGCAGAGGGCCTCGACCGCGGTCGCGTGGTCGGGCGAGCCGGGATGGGCGGCCAATTCGAGCAACTTCGGCACCGCGGGTTGCAACTGGAGCGGCACCACGGCGAGCATGGCCGCCTGGCGCACGGTCTCGTTCGGGTCAGTTACGTGGTCGAGCACGGATTGGAGGAGGTCGGGCGGGAGGGCTTTCTTGACGTTCAAGCTCAAGAGCGCCGATGCCCGGATTTCGGGGGCCTGGCTCTCCATGAACGACCCCAGCTCATTGGGGGGAAGAAAACCCGTGCGAGCGATGTATGGCAGTGCAGCGGCGACCAGGGACGGAGGAGCCTTTTCATCGTAGATCAGCGAGAGCCTGGCGCGGAGCGACTGCGCGTCGCGGAACTGGCCGAGCGCGGCGAGGGAGGCCATTCGCACCGGTTCGTCGCGGCGGGGGTCGCCCAGGATCTCGACAAACAACGGGAGCGAATATGCATCTTTGAGCGCTCCGAGCGTTTCGATGATCACGGCTTGATTGGTCGGATCGACCTCGCGCGGCAGGGCTGCCCTCAACCGAGGAGCCGCGTCCTTGCCGGCCTCGGAGATACCGGTGATCGCCTGAAAGCGGACGAGGCTGTCGGTGTCGGTGAGGCCGTTCGAGAGCGCATCGAGCACTGCTTTCATGCCCGTTTCATCCCAATCCTTGGTCTTGCGCGGGAACGCACCGGCGAGCGGGTTGGTGCCGAACCAGGTTTCGTTCCAATCGGGGTACTGATGCAGCAGGCCCGCGATGTTCGCCAGGATTCGCCCGCGCACGGGAGCCGATGGCGATTGAGCAAACGCTTCCGCAAGCGCAGCCACGACGGTGGTCGACCACGATTCGTCGGCGAGGCGCAGCGCGGGCTCGCGCCGGCGCTCGTCCAGAAGGGCGCTCGACCAGCTCCTCTTTCGGCCAGGCGCCGGAGTGGCGGATGGCGTGGCGAATCGACCAGGCGGCGAAGGCGTCTGCATCATCGAGGGCCTTGTACAGCTCTCGCGCAGGAGCAGCGTCGCCGAGTCTGCCGAGCGCGATTGCGGCCTCGCGGCGCACGGATGGATCACGATCGCGGAGAAGTTGTGCGAGATCACCCGCGGCCTGGCGGTCGCGGCGAATGCCGGCCGAGCGAGCGGCCTGAAGCCGGAGCCGAGCGGACGTGTCGCGGAGCGCGGCCGCGATGGCGCTTCGCGCTTCGGGGCCGCCGATTGCGTCGAGGGCCCAGAGGGCGTGGAGGCGGCCTGTTTCGGGCTCAGCGCGAGTCAATCGCTCGATGAGCGCCGGAATGACCGGGATGCCGGCTCGGATCAAGATTCGCTGGGATTCCATTCGAACCGACAGCGCCGGGTGATCGAGCGATTTGATGCGCTCGGCCGGGTCGTTTCCCGACGGGCGGGCGGCTGGATTGACTGCGGCTGGTGCTGCGGGCGATGGGCTGAGACGGAAGAGCCGGCCGGTCCTGGGGCCGTCGGCGAGCCAGCCTTCAAATGCCCAATCGACGACCCAAAGGCTTGCGCCATCAGCCGAGACGGCGAGCGAGATCGGGTGGAAGTCGTGGCAGTTGCCCTTCGAGACGATCGTCGTGCGGCGGGAAACAGCGTGAGTTCCGCCGGCCCTCTTGATCTCGAACCGAGAGACCGTTTGAGCGCCCCAATCACAGAAGAAGAAGTTGCCACGATACTCGGCGGGCAAACCATCTTCGTTAAAGCAGACGCCCTGGGCCCCTGCTCCGTCCTTGAACCCGGCCATGGTTGGGAGCGAGCGATAGGGTGCGGTCAGGAACTGAAAGGGGAACCCAAAGTGGCCGCCGACGATATGATGGGTCAGGGTGCTCGGCCACTTCTTGCTGTCGTCGCCGGTGCCGAAGGTGAAGATCTCGTCGGATGCGGAAAGCGCGATTCCGCGGGGATTGCACTCGCCGGTGGAAACGACTTCGAGACCTGTTCCATCGGTTTTGATCCGGATCACGCCGCCGCCTCGGAGCTGAATGCTCTGGAGGTCCTTACCAACGCCGCGGGGAATTCCCTTGCTGCCGACAGCGATATAGAGGAATCCGTCCATGCCCAGGCGGATTCCGGAGGCGATGTGGTCGTTCAAGCCGTCGAAACCTGGCGGCTGAGGGCCCAGGCCTGTCATCAGGTCCACTCGCTCGTCGGCGTGGCCATCGTTATCACGGTCCCTGAAGGCCGAGAGAAAGGGAGCGTGAACGACGTAGAGGGTGCCGTCGACCCATTCGAGGCCTTTAACGCACCAGAGCTTATCCGCGAAGACGCGGGTCTTGCCGTCCTTGAGGGCCAGAACACGATCGATGGGACTCGTGGGCGGGCCGGTCATATCCATCGGGTCGGACCCGACGTAGAGTGTGCCGTCGGGTGCAGCCGCGATCGCGGTGGGGAAAAGTACGGTGCGGGCGTCGGCGGCCAGCTCGATTTTCCAGGGGGGGGCGGCGTCTGGGAGCGGGGTGGGTGGTGTCTGGGCGCAGAGGGCGCGGCAAGAAAGGACGAGAACGATCAATATCGAAGTAAAACAGGCTCGCATGGCAAGATCCTTCTCGTGCGAGACCGGAGGAACCGGCGAGGAACAGCCGTCGTGGCGTTTTTGGGAGGAAACGGACGTGATGGAGATTTTAGCGAGGAGGGGCTTGCCGCTCAACGGGAAGATGGCGTGTGCGGGATTGGCGCAGCCAATCTGGGTTTGATCGGGTCGCCGCCTGGGTGGGCGGGCGGCACACGGAGTGTGCCTGCTACAAGTGGATCGAACGCGGTTGCGGCGGGCTCACTGTTTCGTGGCGGCCAGAATCTCGTTGTCGGTCATCCAATCGGCGAGGCGATCGGGCCAGGTCTTGACGGTTTTCAGCTTGGAGCGGTTTCCCATGTTGAAACCGTGGCCGCCTTTGGCGAGGAAGTGGGCTTCGACGGGGATCTTGGCCGCCCGGTACTTTTGAAGCAGGCTGGCGATCACGGGTGCGGCGCCGCGGTCGTCGTTGGCCACGAGCAGGAAGGCAGGTGGCGAACCGGTCGGGACGGCCGCGGGAATTCCGAGCGGGCCGGGATAGATCTGGACCAGAAAGTCAGGGCGGCAGGAAAGGCGATCGACCGGGTCTGGCGCCTGCGGGTCACCGTCGCCGGGGTTGAACGCCACCATCGACGCGACCTCGCCACCCGCAGAAAAGCCCATGATGCCCACGCGGGACGGGTCAATGTTCCACTCCTTCGCCCGGCTGCGAACCAGTCGCATTGCGCGAGCGCCGTCTTCTCGGGCGTGCAGCTCGATCTTGTACGGAGAGCCGCTTTCGCGGCCCAGCCGGTACTTGAGTGCGAACGCGGCGATACCCAAGCTGTTCAGATATCGGGCCGCTTCGACGCCCTCTGCGTTAAAGACCAGAAGGCGATGTCCGCCCCCCGGGCAAATCACCACTGCCGCGCCCGTGGCTTTCTCCTTGGGCGGGAGAAAGACGGTGATCGAGGGATTGTGAATGTTGGCGACCCAGTAGTCTTTCGCTGTCTCCGGCTCGCCGCGCCTGGCCTCGAAGCCCGGCGCTCCGCCCGGCCAGAGCGGAACGACCGAGGGCTCATCGGCGCGGGCCGGTGCCGTCAACAAGGCGAACGAAAACGCGACGACGAGCAGCCTCGGCGTGATCATCATGGAAGTCCTGCCTCCTCGAGGCCGTCAATCGGCCTTCTTCTTTGCCGCATCGCCCAGCGACGCAGGCTTACGGAAGGTATCGGGTGGGATGTCGATGTTGTGCTTGACGTCCGCCATCTTGATCTTGATCTCCTGATTCAGCATTTTCTGGGTCACGGTGAAGGGCATGAGCAGCCCGTCGACCTTCTTGTAGTCGCTGGGGAAGACCTCGACGTCGATCTCACCCATCGGAGTTTTCACCTTGGCGATTTCCTTCACGAGCAGGTGCGACACCTTGTCGTAGAACTCGGTTTCCGTCTTTCCGCCCTTCTGGGTCAGAACGATCTTGTAGGCGGGCTTGCCCTCGACGTCTTCGATGCCCACGCATTCGATCTTCTCGTTCAGCTCTTTCTTCCGTATCTCTTCGTTGAAAACCGCCCTGCGAAGCATTTCGTCCCTCTCGTCGGCTTCGAACAGGCGGTCGCCGCTCAAGTTATTGAGCTCCCAGGCGTCTTTGCCGTCGGTGGCCTGGACTTGCTTGACCACGTTGGGGATCTCCGTCGAGAACCGAGATCTGATTGGGAGAAGCCTGGTAGATCTGGACCTTGCCCGTCACGTTTTGTGCTGGAATCTCGATCGTTCCCGTGAGAGAGCGATTCTTGCACTTCTTGTACGCTTCCTCGCCGCCGGTTGCCTTGACGTAATCGGCGAGCACGGCCTCGGCCTTGGGAAGTGCGCCTGGCTCCTGGCCTCGCGTCCTTGCGTTGCTGGTAGCGAAAACCAGAGCAGCCAAGGTGAGAACAAGTGGACTTCGCATGAACGAATACTCCTGGTCCTGGGATCGGGTTTGAGGGTCAATCACGGTTCCAATTTCGTTGAGTCACGACCTGGCCCGCTGCGATTTGATCCAGCGCACGGCTGCATCGAGGGCCGGATCGTGGCCGTCGAGGAGGGCGGACCGCGTGAACGGGGTGTTCTCGTCAGGCACAACACCAACGCCTTCGAGCGGCTTGCCCCCGGCGGAGATGTAGTTGGCGATGGCGAACTGGAAACGATCGCCGTTGGGAAGCAGCTCGACCACCGACGGCAAGGCGGCGCCCGGTGTCCTGGTGCCGAAAACGCGGGCCAGCTTCAAGTCTTGCAAACCGCCGGCCAGGATTTCCGATGTCGACATCGAGAGCTCGTCGACAAGCACCGCGACCGGTCGCTTGAATGGCCGCGCACGGGGCTGGAGCGGGAAGTTCGCTTTGGCGGAGCGCGTGATGAGCGTTCCGAGCTTCTTGCCCGGCTCGGTCACAAACCAGTTGGCGATCGCAAACGACATCACGCCCAAACCGCCCGGGTTGCCGCGGAGGTCGATGATCAGCCCGTCAGCGTCGCGATTAGCCTCGATCGCTTCACCGAATTGCTTCATGACGTTGATCGCGTCGAAGAACACGTTCAGCGACACGTACCCGACCGAGCCTTCGATCCGCCTGGACGTGAACTGGACGTAAAACGTGGGGAGATTTCCGAACGTTGCGGGCACTCCGCCTGGTTCCTTGGCGGTGAGCTCGAGATGGACGGGTTTGTCCTTGCCATCGAGGAAGTCGATCGCGATCGCCGAGCCGACGTCGCCGTGGAGCCGGCGTTCGACGGCAATCGTCTTGTGGGCCGCCACCATTCCCGACCCGGAATATGCGGCCTCGGCCGCCTTCAAGATGTTGCTCACCGGCTTGCCGTCGATCTTGTCGATCAGCCATCCGGGCTTCACGCCCGATCGGGACGCGGGAAGAGCCTCAGTCACCGCACTCACGACGACGCGGCCATCGAGGAGGCGGATCTCCAGGCCGAGCTCGCCTGGCCCGTCGTTGGGGTTCTCCAGATCTTCGTAGAGGCCGGAAGGAATGATCGTGAAATGGGTCTGGCCCAGCCGCCCAACGGCAGCCGTCATCACAGCACGGGCGTCTGCCATCGTCTTTGCTTGCTCGACCTTGGGACGGAGCTCGTCGTGGACGGCCTGCCAGTTGAGCCCGCCGAGCTTGGGATCAAAATGCCGGTCGCGAACGGTCTTCCAGACGACCTCGAACGAGTCGACGTTTTTCGAGATCAGTGCCGGACTGAGGGACCGTGTCTTGGCGGCCGCCGGTGTTCGCTCGATTGGCGAGGCCCCGGTGCTTGGCCCAGGTTCCTGGGCACGCGCAGTGGAGAAAGCGGCGATCGCGGCTGCCGCGATCGTCCAGGGGCGAGGAGAACGACGGGTGACGGTCATGGGCGGGCCTGGGATTCCGATCGAGAAGCATGCACAGCACGGGAGAGGCGCCACGCGCAATGCGCCTCGCCATGATGGACACAGTCTACCGGATGGGTGTGAGCGCTGAACAGGCGGCAGCCTCCGCCAGCGGAGGGGGCAGGCTCCCCGCCGCGGCAGCCCGCGCCGGCGCCGGGGGCGGCCCCTCGCCCACGGAGCGGGGAGGACTGCCAAGCTGCGGGGGCGGGCCTTTTTTCTGCGGCGGCGCGCTTTTCGAGAATGAATTCTGTCCCTTAATCGAACTCATCGCTGGAAGCCGGAAACTTTCCGGAAATATCCCGGTCGAGTGCGCGACGAATCGGCAAAGTCTATGGCAATTCGCGCGGGGAAACACCAGAATTAGCTCTTCGACGAGTGAAAACTTCAGAATTGCATGCGCAACGGGAGCCTGCACGGTGGCCACAGAGACCTACGAGATTGAGAACCGGAGAGGGGTGTCGCATGAATCAAAGGCAATTGAGCCATATCGCAACCCCAGCTATCCGCAGCGCGACCATTTCGCCGAGCGAGCCAGGCTCGAAGAGGCTCTTCGCACGAGCGAGGAGCGTGTGACGGCGGCGAGGCAGAAGCTCGGAGCCGATGCGAGCCTCGCGGGGAATGCCGAGGCCGTGCGGCTCTACCATCAGTTGCTGGGCGCGCACGACCAGATTGCCGAGTGCGTGCGGCGGATGCCCGTCGAGGCCGGAGAACCTTTATACGGAGGACAAAGAAAACTTCGAGCGTGCGATCGCAGCGCTACAGCGCGTCTGGCAGCGGTGGGAGATGAAGGCGAGTTGAACGCGCAGCGAATCACCCGGGCTCGACCGGCCGCCAGTGATCAATCGGGCGAATCGCTTCGCTGGCGAACGGGAGGTCGATCCGCCGGCCCCGACCAGCCGATTCATAGAGCGCGCAGACTGCCTCGACCACCGCGCGACCGTCGTGACCGTTCTCAACCGGCTGCCCGCCGGTTCGCACACATGAGACAAAATGCTCCATTTCCTGGGGGAATCCGTAATTCCAGATCTCCTGATAGATCGGGAAGGACCACCCGGCAGTAGACCCTGCCTTCTCGACCGCATATCCGTAACCTCGACGCGAGAATGCCCGCAGCGAGTTCCCGTACAAGAGGTCCGCATAGGCCTGACCGTCGCTGCCATACACTTCGGCGCGGTCGTCCATGCCACCGGGTTTGTTCCAGCTCTCCTCGGCCAGGCCGATCGCCCCTCCCTCGAATGTCAAAAGCAGCACTGCCTCGTCGTCGCCACGTGTCTTCGCGCCGTGCAGGTACGTGCCCATTTGCGCATAAACGGACTCGATTCGTGCCTTACCCGTGGTGGAATTCCCGCCGAGAATCCACCGGAAGAACTCGATCGCGTGACAACCCATGTCGAACGTGACCCCACCTCCACTCCGCATCGTGTCGAAGAACCACGGCGCATGCGGGCCGTCATGCTTCTCTGACTGCTTGACTAGATGTATTTTTCCAAAGGCGCCTTCTGTGACTAACCCTTTCATTCGAACGTACTTCGGCGCGAAGCAGAGCTCCTCCGCATATCCGAGCATGACGCCGGCTTGCCGGCAGGCGTCGATCATTCGGTCACATTCGGCGAGGTTCATTGCCATGGGTTTTTCGACGACGACGTGTTTCCCGGCAGCCGCGGATTGGCAGGTTGCCTCGCAGTGCAGGTCATTGGGGAGGCCGAGGATCACCAGGTCGACGTCGTGCAGGTCAAGCAGCGACCGGTAGTCCGTGAAATGGCGGGGAATACCACGCTCGGCGGCGAAGCGCTCGGCGTGGCCGGGAGACGGTGATGCAACAGCGACCACTTGAGCACCTGGGAGGCAGCGCAGGGCTTCAAAATGAATTGACGTCACGAACCCCGAACCCAGTAGTCCGATTCGGACCTGATCCATCGAAGAAAGCGATTGGTGTGAGTTTGACATGGCGCGATACAGCGGCGTGGTTCAGGAAAGAAAAGCCTCAAGCCTCAAGAACGGCGAGCGAGGCCATTATACGGCAGCGCCCCGGGATCCGAAGCCGGCAGTATCCGGATTGCAGCGGGCGCACGGTGCCGGGCCGTGTTTTCGAACCTGGCAGAGCGCGGGGCCAATGTGGCGAGAATTCTCATGCGGGAGGCATCTACTCTCCAGGCGGGGCACATGGATAAGATGGAAAGGGAGGCGGCGGGGGCTCGGAGCACCCGTCACCTGAGGCGTCGCCCCGTGATGGCTGGGCTGGCTGCGGGCGCGGGGCCCTATTTCGTGGAACTTTTCCTGTCACTCAGTCGTCGAAGGAATGTGATGACCGTGTCACCAGACGACCACATGCTTGTGGAAAAGTGTCGCGCACGGGCAAACCGAGGCGTTCGGCGTCTTGGTCCAGCGTTACCAGGAGAGACTGTACCAAGTATTACTACACCTGTGCGGGTCTCCGGAGGATGCCAGGGACGTTTTGCAAGACACGTTCCTGCGCCTACGAGAAGCTCGATCAATTTCACGGCGACAGCTCGTTCTACACATGGGTCTATCGGATCGGCGTCAATTTCGCGCTTTCCGGGCACCGGCGCAGGCGTGCGAGGGTCGTGGTCGGGCGCCATGGTGAGGACGCACATTGCCGGTTTGAAGACTCGGCTGACGAATCGGCCGATGCGGACCCAACCTACCCTCTGGAGCGGGCCGAGCGCGAGCAGATCGTCGAAGCCGCGCTCAACCAGCTTGGACCGGAGCACCGTGCAGTCGTCATCCTCAAAGACTTCGACGGCCGGCGATACGAGGAAATCGGGGCGATTCTGAACGTGCCGATCGGGACCGTACGAAGCCGCCTGCACAGGGCTCGGTGTGAACTTCGCGACCGGCTCCAGTGCCTACTGGGCGAAGAGCAGCCGGTGCGGCAGGCGTCGCAAACAGCACACTAATCTGGGCAACGGCCCGTAGAGTACGGGGCTTGCGGCCCGGAACTCATCAGATTTGTAACATTCGTAAACAGATAATTCCTTCAATTCCAAGACTGATGTCATGAATCAAGACGACGAATCGTTCCTGAGTGCCTATATCGACGGCGAGCTGGCCCCGGAGCAGCATTCGCGGGTGGACATGGCGCTCGATGCCGACACCGATCTCGCCGAACGGCTGCGGGGGTTGACGCACGTGCGCGACCTGGTTGCCGGTTTGCCGCACGACAGGTCGATCGACGTGACCGCACGCGTGCTGCAGCGGATTGCTGCGCGGCCGCGAGGGCGGGGGCTGCTGCCGGCGCTCGAGGGCTGGCGGCGCGGCTCGCGGCGAATTCTGCCGCTCGCGGGTCTGGCCGCGAGCGCTGCCTTGTTGATGGTGACGGCATCGGCTGCGATTCTCATGCAGGCATCGCAGCTCGAGAATACGAGCCGAACGGTCGCGCACGTGAAGCATCAGCAGGCGGTCATCCGTCCCAATCCGAGCGGTCCGGCGGCGCCAGGGACGACGAGCGCTAACGCAAGCCTATCGGTGGCCGCTTTGCCGTCACGTAGTCCCGCGCTTGCCGCGAATGGAATTCCTGCGACACCGCCGAGCGTTTCGCCTGGCGCGACGGGCAGTACCGAGGAGATTCGCGAAGCCGCGCTCAGTGGCGATGCCGCACGAGTGAGGCCGTTGCTCGACAGTCCGAACTTGAAGCGGTTCTTCTGGGTCGGTGCCGGCTCGGGAATCGACTCCGAACAGATCGTAGCCAGCATCATCGAGCGCACGACCCACTTCGATTATTTCAAGATCACGGTCGCGCACGGTATCGTCATCGATCCGCGTCACCCCGGCGAAGCAGCAGTGCTGGCGTTCGTGGTCGAGCCGAATCAGGTCGAGCGATTCAACGACCAACTGAAGGCGGCTCTGCCCGGGCTGGTGGAACAGGAGGACCTCGATGCGGGCATCGCCACCCAGTTAGCCGATATGGACAGGGTGCAGTCATTTGCTCCCGCGTCGCTGGGTGAAGTAGAAATTCCGCGCGAGGCCCTCGCTCTCAGGACGAGGCCCATCGCTGGCGGCGAGAAGGTGCAAGGCGACCAAGATGCCATTCCGCCCAAAGAAGCCGCGGGCCGCGCCGGAACCGCTGCCGATCGGAAAACCGCTCTTGCGCAGGGCGCCCTAGCTTCGGCAAGCGAGTCAGGTGGGGTGACGTCACAAACGGCATCTCAGGCCGGTATTGATCGCAGGGCACTTCAATCGGCCGAACCGGGTGCGCTCGATTCGAGGGAACCAGCGGCCGAGGCGAGCTCTCAGCCCGCGCTGGAGCACAAGTCCGTCGTGCTCGTCTGGGTGGCCAGACCGGCGGCGAATTGACGTTCGCCGGCTCACGGGTCCAGTGCGAACGCCCACGTCAGAGGTTGCTTGATCGTCATGATTCATGTTGATCGGCTGTCGAAGCGGTTCGGCTCGTTCAGAGCGGTCGACGGCATCCGATTCGAGGTCGGGCGAGGCGAGATCGTCGGATTGCTCGGCCCCAACGGCGCGGGCAAGACAACCACGATGCGCATGCTGACGACCTACTTGAGCCCCACGAGCGGGAGGGCTACGCTGGCGGGCCACGACGTGCTCGACGAACCGATCGAAGTGCGGAGCAAGGTCGGCTATCTCCCGGAAAACGTGCCGCTCTATCTGGATATGCGTGTGAACGAATATCTCCGCTACCGTGCCAAGCTGAAAGACGTGCCGCGAGTGCAGCGCCGGCGAGCGATTGCCGAGGTCGTGCGGCGCTGTCAGCTTGGCGAAGTCGAAGGGCGGATCATCGGGCAGCTTTCGCGAGGGTTCCGGCAGCGTGTGGGGCTGGCCGACGCGATGGTGCACGACCCGGAGATACTGATCCTCGACGAGCCGACGGCGGGACTTGACCCGATTCAGATCCGCGAAGTTCGGGACATGATCCGCGAGCTGGCCGCGACGCACACCATTCTGCTTTCCACGCACATCTTGTCGGAGGTTGAGGCCGTGTGCGGACGGGTGATCATCATCGCGCGCGGGAGGATCGCGCTCGACGACACGCTTGCGCATTTGCGGCGCCAAGGCGTGATCACCGTCGAAGTTCGCGGCCCGGCTGCATCGATCCGGGCGGTGCTGCAGACGATACCCGGAGTCGAGCGAGCCAACCTTGTTCGCGAAGAGGGCGCGTACTCGTCCTTCGAGGTGCACACGCGCGGCTTCGAGGATCTGCGCGAAGCGATGAGTCAGAAACTCGTTACAAACGGCTGGCCGCTGCGTCAGATCGACCTGCGGCGCAGCTCACTCGAGGAACGATTTGCGGACGTCGTCGGCCGGCTGTCCCTCGCCGACGCACACTCCGAGGCTTCGTGACCATGCAACACGTGCGCACGCTGCTGGCTCGCGAGCTCGCTGCCTACTTCCTGGGGCCCATCGCGTATCTCGTGCTGCTGGCCTTTCAGCTCATCGCCGCCTTCAATTTCTACGACCTCGTTGACCTGCTCTCTGCGCCTCGCAGCGAGCTGTCGTCGTTGCGAGAACCCGATGAATGCGTACATCTCAAACAGTGCGGCGTTCTGGATTGCGATCATGGTTTCGATACCCCTCTTGACCATGCGGCTGTTCGCAGAGGAGCGCCGCCAGGGCACGATCGAGGCCTTGCTCACCGTGCCGGTGACGGAGACGGAGGTCGTTGTCGCCAAGTGGCTCGCCGGCGTGATCATGTATTGCGTGCTCCTCGTACCATTCTTCATCTATCTGCCGTTCCTGCACTTCCAGGCCAAGTACGACTTTGACCTGGGACCGCTCATGAGCCTCTCCGTCGGTCTGACGACAATGGGCATGATGTTCGTCTCGATCGGTCTGTTCCTGAGCTCGCTCACGCGGAACCAGATCATCGCGGCGATCTGGACGTTCGTTGTGCTGCTTGTGCTGGTCGTCTTCTTTGCCATCGCGTATGTTTTCGCGGCGCAGCAACATTACGAGTGGGCGGATGGGCTGCGGTTCGTGGCGATCCTTTTTCAGATCCAGAGCTTCGGCCAGGGTTTGCTTGACTTTCGATACATCGCGGTCCAGCTTTCGGTGTGCTTTTTCATGCTTAGCCTGACGGTGAGGGTGCTCGAGGCGCGATCTAACCGATGACTTTGACACGCTGCAAGAGGCGTCAATCCTGATGAAGGTTGCATTCCCGAGCTTGTTCTCGCACGAGGTATTCTGGCTAGCAGCCGCGGCGCTGGCGGCTGGACTGGTCGTTGCCTGGATTATGCGCGGGGCACCGCCGGGGCAGGCGCCCAAATCAGAGGACGACGTCGACTCGCCACGATCCGGCTACCGCGACCGGATGATCGCAGGTGTGGTGACGGGGCTGCTCTTGATCGCCCTAGGCGGCTACGCGGCGCTCTCACGCGGCATAGTCGTCTCGGTGCCGATCTTCGCGCTGGGATTCGGCCTGGTGATCTTTCTGATCGCGCCAACCGCCGATACCGGCACGCGAGTCCGAGCGTGCGACGGACGATCGACTTCTCGACGACGTTTCTGAATACGTCGCTGCTGGGAGGGATCTTGATCGTCGGCGACGTGATTGCGTTTCGCTATGGCGGCCAGCCGATCGACATGACGCGGGAGGGGAGCTACTCCCTCTCGACGGAGACGACCGCGCTGCTGGCGGGGCTCGACCGCCCGGTGAAGTTCACGCTCTTCTTCGGCACGGGCGCTCGCACCGGCCGCCAGCGCGACCGGGTGCTGCAGCTTCTCCAGGCATACAAGGCGGCCAAGCCCGATCGGGTGGAGCTCGACAGTCTCGACCCGTTCAATGAAGTAGCAAGATACGAAGAGCTAGCCAAGCGTGTGCCGGAGCTCGAGCTGCTGGCCGGGGGGGGCGTGGTGATCGAGTATGGCACGGGAGAGGCTGCTCCTCACGCCGTCGTGCGCAACCAGGATCTGTTTCTGAGGCTGTCGCTCGACCCTGCACATCGCGCCGATCATTTCGCGACTTCGTTCAATGGCGAGGACGAAATCACCACGGCGCTACTTCGGCTCAAGGAGGGCCAGAAAACCAAGGTTGCGTTCACCGTCGGGCATGGCGAGCCGTCGAGCTCGGACTTGAATCCGCGAGGGCGAGGCATCGGAAACTGGAGAACACGATTCAACAAAGTGGGCTGCGAGGTCGTCGACCTCAACCTGCTGAGCGATGAGGTACCGCCGGAGCTCGCGTTGCTGATCGTCGTCGGCCCCAAGAGTCCGTTCAAGCCCGAGGAGATTCTGAAGCTCAGGTCATTCACGGACCGAGGTAAGCCGCTGCTCTTGTTGCTCGGTAATACCGACCCATCGGGCCTAGATGAATTCCTCAAGTCATTCAACGTATCGATCGGTAAAGGGCTGATCATTGATCGGCTATTGATCTATCGGGGAGACCCCTCGCTGGTCTTTGCGCCGACTGAGCCGGCGCTCAAGAATCCGATCGTCGATGCGCTGGGAGCGAATCGAGCCGTGCTGCTGCCTGGAGGCGCTCCGATCCACATTGCGGGAGCCGGCCGTCCCGGAGCGGCTGCCGCCGCGCCGGTCGATTCGAATCTCGTGCCGGTTGTCTTCCTCAGGACATCTGGCTCGTCGTGGGCCGAGAGCGACCCCGGAAAGCTGCCGCTCTCGCTTGATCCGAAGACCGATGAGGCAGGCCCGCTGGTCGTCGGTGTGGCTGTCGAGGAACGCGGCGCAGCCAATGCGCCTGGAGGAGGAGGATCAGCCGCCAAGCATCGTCTCGTCCTGTTTTCCAGTCCGGCGATGGCCGAGAATTTCGCTCAGGATATCGAGCGAACCAACCTCGACGTACTGATGCTCGCAGCAGGCTGGCTACGGGGGCGCCCGGACACCATGGGAATTGCCCCGAAGCATCACATTGCGCTGACGCTCTCCGCCGACCCGGAGACTCGGAAGCGGCTCATCGTGATCCCGTCGTTCGTGGCCCTTCTGTCGATCATCGCCATGGGGGTCATTGTTTTCACCGCCCGGCGCGAATGATGAAAACCCATCGAACCACCTACACTCTCGTGGTCCTGTTCTTCGCGAGCCTGCTGGTTTTGTGGGGGCTCGAGTACGCCGGCGTACGTACGGCGAAGGAGAACATGCTCCGCGAAAGCCTGATCTTGCCCGAGCTGCTCGAAACACCCGCGGCGGGTATTCTGAAGCTCTCGATCGAGCGGAGAAATGAACGGCTGGTGTTCGAGAGACGCAGCACCGGAGCAGGAGGCTGGCAGATGGTCGAGCCATTGAACGTGGCGGCGGAGCCGGCGCGGCTCGAGACCTTGGTGCGCAACCTCAAGGAGCTGCGCCGCTCGCTTGACGCCGGGAGCATGACCGGGGCGCCGGCGACGTTTGGACTGGAACACCCCGAAGCAACCGTTCGGCTCTGGACCGCCCCGCACGAAGGTGAAGCGGTGGCAGAGCTGCCGCTGGCCACGATCGAAATCGGCAAGATCGTCAAACGACTGCGTTACCTGCGAACACTGGGAAGCGGGTCGATCGACGTCTCCGACGCCAAGTTGCTCTCGGCCGTGGACCTACCCGTCATGGAATGGCGCGAGCGAGCAGTGGTGCCGCTCGCGACATTCCAGATCGATTCGGTCTCCGATCAAGAGGCGGACCGGTGTGATTCGCGTCATTCGGAGTCATAACGGGCGGTTCCGGCTGGTCGAGCCTCACGTTGCCCCGGCCGACGCGGCGAAGGTGGAAAGTCTGCTGGCCGCCTTGTCGGCGCTGCGAGTGACGGACGGGGCGAAAGGCTTCGTCGCCAATGACGTGCGTGATTTCCTGCCTTACGGGCTTTCACCCCCGTCCGCGACGGTCGAGCTGACCACAGCCGAGACGAAGGACAAGCCGATCGTACTGGAAGTCGGCAAGCTCGTGGCCGATCAACCCGATCGCATCTATGTTCGCCAGGGCGACCAGGACGACGTACTCATGGTGAATGCAGCTCCCCTGGCCGAGCTGCCGCGCTCTTCGGTTGCGCTTCGCAGCCAGAAGGTCTGTGATTTCGAGCCGGTTGCCGTCAGCGAGATCCGGATCAAATCACCGATTCAGACCTTTCTGCTCAAGAAAGAGTCAAACGGATGGGTCCAGAAGGAGCCGAGCGAAGAGAAAGCCGATGTCGTCGCAATCTCGGCACTGCTCAAGCACCTCGACTCGCTTCAGACGAGCGAGTTTCTGGATCCGCAGAAAGTGCGTGACCCGAAGTTGAACCCGCCGCTGGTGACGATCCAGCTCAGGGAAACGCGAGTGGGACGAACAGCAAAAACCTCCGCGGATAATGAGCTCGCGCTCGATCTCCATATCGGCAGCCTGGACGCAGCCAGAAGGACGTTTTACGCCCAGCTCGACCGAGACGAGGCCGTTCTGGCGATTCCGGACAAAATAGCGGAAGTGCTGCCCAAGAACGCGATGGCCTTCCGCGATCGATCGATCATGACTCCGTCGCCGGAGACGGTGCGGAAGCTGGTCGTCACCCGCGGGGGCCGAACCGATGAGGTTGTGCCGGAGCAAGGGGGAAAGCCGAATCGCTGGCGCATGCGGCGGCCGGTCGATGCGCCGGCAGACACCCGCGCGATTACCCAGGTTCTGGCGATCCTGGCGAACCTGCGAGCCGAGGGCTTCGTCGCTGACAACAAGAAAGACGCGACCAGGTTCGGCCTGGACAAGCCGCTGCTCGAGGTCGAGTGGGAGACCGATCGGCCACACCGTCTGACGGTCGGCGCCCAGGTTCCGCGAGAGCCCTCGTATTACGCGGCCACAGACGAAGGGAGCTTCGTTTTCACCCTGGCCGCCGAGACCTTGAAGCCCTTTGAAGCGGAGTTTCGTGAGCATCTCATTATATCATTTCCACCTGCCAAGGCCGAGCGACTGGTGCTCACCTGGTCGAGGCCCGATCGCACCGTGGCATTCAAGCACCGGCAGCCCGCCACGAAGGGGCAGCTCGAGTGGGTCGATGAACCGGGCACCGACTCAAGCGGAATCGACCTGTCCGCGGCCGGCGCTCTGGCCAAGGCGCTGTCGCATCTCGAGGCCGTCCGATACGCCCAGTACGACGGGGATATCCAGCCATTCACCGGGCTGGTTCACCCGCGGCTCACGGCCACCGTCAAGCTGGGCGATAACGAACCGGATCGCATCATCCGGATAGGGCACCCCGCCGCACCCGGGCTCATTTACGCTGCCCTAGGGACGTCGCCGCACGGACCGATCTTCCTTCTCCCCGCAGGGTCGTGGGAAGCACTCATCCAATCGGGCCAGCGATTATCGCCTCTTCCCGACGATGTGTTCGCCCCGGCGGCGGCGAGCCAGGCGCGGTAACCAGAACGTTGCGGAATCCGCGCAGCCGTCTTACCGGCCGTCCCCGGGCGCCGGAAGGACCATCCATTTTACTGAATCGACAGGATCGGTAATTCTTTCGCGATCGCGAGAGAACGGGCCGCACTCGTTGCTTGTCTGACTCGACGAGACGAATTCGGAGATCTGTGCATGTCAACACCCTGTATGCGCCGAAGAAGGAACCCAGGTGGATTGCAAGCGCAAGGGGGAGTGCCGTGTCGATCGTCTCTGAGACCGCCGGGCGGCCCTGTCGTGCGCGTCGACCGCGTCTTGTGCGTCGGGACCTCCCATGGTCCAGACGACTCATGTACACGGCCGCGATCTACGCCGCCGGCTTCACGCTGTGCTTCGTCGCCGCCGAGATTGCCTTTCGGGTATTCTGGAATCCCAAATACTGGATTCACACAGACGGGCTTCTGGTCGGGTCCGGGCAGTCCGAGGCCGGCAAGAAGTGGTGGCCGAGCACGCACTACCGGGTGGAAAGCAGCGAGTTCCACACGGAGTTCCGCACCAATGCAAGCGGCTATCGAGCCAGACTCGGGCCCGTGCCCGCGACGGATGCGTATCGCATCGCATTTGTCGGCGATTCGTTCACGGAAGGGATGCAGGTCGAGTGCGCGTCGACCTTCTGTTCGCGGCTCGAGAAGCTCCTTGCACCGGCGGATGGCTCGCGCGCCTAGTGTGTGAGAACTATGGCGTGTCTGCGACCGATCTTCTCGAATACTGGCATCGGGTTCATCACGACGTGCTCGCAACTGATCCACCAGACATGATTGTTTTATGTATCTATCCGGGCAACGACTTCCAGGGAGCGTTGCCGGACGACGCCTTTGACGACTCAGACAAGCCGTTGGAGGAGCATTACCACAAGCCCGGGTGGGTTCAGCACGCGATCGCGTGGGTGAATCTACACTCCAAGTTCGGTTGCTACGTGCTCCGCGGCATGCTCAGCATCGGCAGCCGGCGAGATTCGGAGACGGGCCGACCTCCCAGAAACTGGTGGGCCGATCCTGTCGTAGCAGCACGGTCGGCCGACGTGGCGGCAGTGCGGCGGTCGCGGTCTATCATTCGCGGAATCGACGAGGAATGCCGCGCGAAACGCGCCGGACTCTGCATCCTGGTCGTTGGGCCTGTCCCGAATTATGCGGCTGTGAACGGCCAGAGCCCGCTTGGCCGCATCATCTCCGGCTGGGGCCTTGAGATCCCCGTGATCGATGTCGCAATCAAGGCTCGAGCGATTCCAAACCGCCAGGCGCTCACGTTTCCGATTGACGGCCATCTCACGGATTTCGGACATGCCCACCTCGCGAGGGAAGCAGCCCCAGCCATCGCAGCTTTGATCGACCAAAAGATCAAGACCAGTCTGCGTTAGACCGGGCAATGGCAGGCGAGGTGGGAGATGAGGATCGATGAAGAGCGACAGATCGGCCTGGTGGCCGGGAGCCGTGGCGGCAGGGCCGTAATCGCGGTAGGATTAAAGTGCGGTTCTTCCACCGAGGATCTTGAGGGTGCTCGACGTGCTTCGGATCGTCAATTATCCACATCCCGTTCTACGCTACGTGTCGCGCCCCGTGACCCAGATAGACGACGACTTGCGCGAAACGGTGCGCTCGATGTTCGAGCTCTTGTACGCGGCGAAGGGCATCGGCCTGGCAGCCAATCAGGTCGCTCTGCCGTTTCGGTTTTTCGTGCTCAACCTCACAGCCGACCCAGCGCAGGCCGATCAACAACAGGTATTTATCAATCCGGTGATTACCAAGCGGCACCTGTCCGTTGAAGACGAAGAGGGCTGCCTGAGCCTTCCGGACATTCGCGCCGACGTGCGGCGTGCCAAAAAGATCCGGTTTCAAGCATATGACCTTGGCGGCAAGCTCGTCGACTACGAAGCCGATGAGCTATTCAGCCGGGCCGTCCAGCACGAATCAGACCATCTCGACGGCAAATTGATCATAGATTACTTCGACTCGCTCGTGCTGCGGGAAAACGAGGTGAAGCTCCGCGAGCTCGAGCGCGAGCACCAGAAGGCTCAGGCATCGGGCGAGCTTCCTTCGGACGAAATGATCGTGAGGCGGCTTGCTGCGATGGAGCGACCGGTTGCGGACCAAGAACCCGGCCCCGCATCTCCCTGAATGGCCGGCTCGCCAGAGTTTGACGAACGAGTGATTCATCATGGATCCGTCGCTTCGACTGATGATGCTGGGAACGGGTGACTTCGCGCTTCCCACGTTCGAACATTTGATCCAGCAAGGCCGGCATCACATGATCGCGCTAGTCACTCAACCTGACCGGCCGCAGGGTCGCAAGCAAGAAATCATACCGAGCCTGATCAAGCAGACAGCTCAGGCGCGTGGCATCCTCGTGTTGCAGCCGGAGGACGTCAATGGACCTGAAAGCTTCGATCTGATCAGTCGATTGCAACCCGACGTGCTGGTCACCGCAGCTTACGGGCAGATCCTTTCTCCCGCGCTGCTCGCCATACCCAGGCAGGGCGGCATCAATCTCCACGGATCGATCCTGCCGGCCTATCGCGGAGCAGCCCCCGTGGCGCGTGCTATTCAGAACGGAGAAACCGAAACCGGCATCACAGTGATCCAGATGACTCCGCGCATCGACGCCGGCGGAATCGCCGCCACGGCTGGGACCCTCATCGAGCCCGATGAATCGGCCGGAGAACTGGAAGAACGCCTGGCGAGGCTCGGTGCACCGCTAGTCGCATGCGTCATCGACGCACTCGCCCGCGGGCCGATCGTCGTTCAACGCCAAGAGCGGAGCAAGGTTACACGGGCCCCGAAACTCCGCAAGGAAGACGGGTTGATTGACTGGTCGCGGCCGGCCTGGGCTGTTCACAACCAAGTCCGCGCGATGCAGCCGTGGCCGGCCGCGTCAACTTTCTGGCAGCCCCGGCTTTCAGGGACCAAGCCCCCCGTGCGCTTGATCGTGCATCGGACCGAGATCACGACAGGCGACGGGACGCCGGGCGAAGTGATAGTGGCGTCAGGCGACAGGTTGGTTGTTGCGGCCGGAGAGGGAGCCATCGCGATCTTGTCGCTACAACTGCCCGGAAAAAATTCGTCTGCTTCCGGCGACTTCATACGGGGCCATCGAATCGTGCCCGGTGATATGATGGCAACCGTAGAGCACTCGTGAGCCGTGCGCCCGTCTAGCTCACCCGATCAGATTCCCGCTCTCCATCTGCCACCTTTCCATTTCCTCCGGTTCCCTGCGCATTGACCTCAAAACCCGCAAGTCCTGCGCGCGACTACCGGCGACATGCCGATCGGCGAACCACCAGCCGGACGAAGAACACAGTGGAGGATTGCGGGGCGGCAGGGCGAGGAGGGACCATGCCGATTGCGCGGGTTGTGGCGACGACGATCCTGATAGTCTCTTGCGCTCACTGTTGCACGCGCGAAGCTTGGGCCCGCGGCACGAACGGCGCGAGGGATGAGGGCATCAAGCTTTATCACGCCGGCCACTACGCGGAGGCGTTGATCTGCTTCGACGAAGTGCTTGCCCGACACGGCCGCGACCTCGAGATCCGAGTCAAGCGCGGCGCGTGCTACCTGCAATTAAACAAGCCCGAGAACGCACTCGCCGACTTCGACTTCGTCAACCGGCACCAGATCGGGGCCTCGCGTGCTTTTGGACCGCGGGGGATCTACGATCCCAATTCGACCTGGGTTTCGGACTGGACTCCGGTTGGGTATCCGGACCTCAACTTTGCTGAAAGCTGGGGCAACCGCGGCATCGCACTGCTCATGATGGGCCGCAACGCGGAGGCGCTCGAAAGCTTCAGAACCGCGATCACGCTCTGGAATCTGCCGCAGAACAGGCGCAATATTGCCGGCCGCGCGGCCGCATACCAGGGCCTTGGCCAATCATCTCACCGATTGGGCGACGACAACGCGGCAGTGCAGGCCTACGACCAAGCCATCTCGATTTACCCGGCAGACCCCAACGGGTTTGCGGGACGCGGCGAAGTGTTCGAGTCAATGAGGATGGCTGATCGCGCGCTCACGGACTACAACGAAGCGATCCGCCTGAATCCGGCGCACACGCGAGCCTACTGCGGCCGCGGCATCGCCAACTTCGCGTTGGGCCGGGACGGGCCGGCGCTCGCTGACCTCGACAAGGCCATCGCGCTCGATTCAAGTCTCGCAAAGGCGTATAGCTTTCGCGGGGCGATTCTCGCACGCCAGGGCCGAAACGACCAGGCTCTTGCTGATTATGACACTATCATTCGCCTGTTACCGACGCGAGCCGGCGCCTACAAGGACCGCGGCGGCCTGCTGGTGCGGATGAGGCAGTTCGATCGCGCCATCGAGGATCTCGACGAGGCCATCAGACTCGATCCCAAGCGTGCCTCGGCCTATCAGAATCGGGGGGCGGCCTACAACGGTCTGGGTCGATATGAACAGGCGGTCGACGACTTGAGCAAGGCAATCGAGCTAGATCCGGAAAACGCCGGTGCGTTCACGAACCGCGGCCTCGCGCTCTTCGCACTGGGCCGCTACGACGAATCACTCGCCGACCTCGACGCTGCAGTCCAGCTCGCGCCCAGAATCGCCGTCCCATACTTCAACCGTGCCGAGGTAATGTACCGCCTGGGAGAGCGAGAAAAAGCAATCGCAGATTACAATGAGGCTGTCCGCCTCGACCCGCGGATGGCGGCTGCCTACGCTGCAAGCGCCAGGATCCGAGACGAAATCGGGCAGCGCGAGCGGGCGATGCACGACTACGATATGGCGCTGAAGCTCGACCCGCGGCAGGTGAGCCTCTATTACGACCGCGGCAACGTCAAGCGAGAAACCGGCGATTGGCGCGGTGCGCTCGCCGACTACGATCAGGCAGTGATCCTCGACCCGAAGCGGGCGGAGACCTACTTCGCACGTGGATGGTCGCGATTCTCGGCCGGCGTCGACGGGGCCGATTACGACGCAAGGGTCTATATCTCGTTGAAAGGCTGGCGCGATCCACTCTCCCCGTACATGGCAGCACTGGCCGCACTCGGGTCGCGTCAGGGGGGCCGGCCGGCCGAGGGCGAGAAAGTGCTGGCTGAAGCGCTCGTAAACCTTTCACCACGCGCATGGCCGGTACCATTGCTTCGTTACATGAAGGGTGATATGAGCGAGGCATCCTTGCTTCAGACAGCGGAGAGCGAGCGCCAGCAGACTGAGGCTCACGCGTTCATCGGGGTCGTCAAGCTGCAGCATGGCGACCGCAGGGGGGCCCGCGAGCACCTGCGCTGGGCTAGCGAGAACGGCTCGGCGGGCTCGATCGCGGGAGATGTTGCCAGGGCGGCGCTCGCTCGAATTGATGAATCAGGTGGCTGACATCGTTTCAACCACCACGGGAAGTCGTCACCACATTTTCATGATTTCGTGCGAGCTTTGCCAGCCGGAGTCGGATCGCTCTTCTTCTTTGCGGGCGCATCGGAATCATCCGCCGTCTTGACGCGCAGCCTGATCATCTTGATCGCTTCTTGCGCTGCCATGCGGACACCGATGTCCGGGTCGGGTGGAATCTTGCTCATCGCCTTGAGCGTGGCGCTGCCTCCCACGAACTTCAGAATGTTGCAGCCCTTTCGACGCAGGTCATCATCGGGATTTCTGAGCAACGCGATCAACGGCTGCTCGGCGATAGATCCCATGCCCCTCAGTTCACCTTCGACGATATGTCCATCTTCCTTGAGGCGATCAATGAGCGCCTCAGCTGCCTTGACGTCATCGTATTTTCCCAGCGATTTGATGACATCCCAGCGCAGGAACACTCGCGAATCGGCGACCATGTCGATCAGTTTCGCCATGGCCTCCGGCGATTGCCAGACCGCGAGCACCCGGACCGCATGCTTGATCAGATCTTCGTCGTCGTGCTCGAGAAGTGGCAGAACGGCGTCGTTCACTTCCTTGAGTCGAGCGGTTGGGCGAGTTTGGCGTAATTGATTGAGGGCGTCTTTCTTGCGGCCGACGTCCGCCGATTGGAGCTGGGCGAGCGCCTTCGTGAGCGCGTCCGCATTCGCCGGGACCTTGGGCTCGTCATCGCGCGGGTTGTGGGGGCGGGCCGCGATCGACGGCTGGGCCGGAGCCGGAAGCCGCGGCACCGATGCGATGTACTCTCGGGACACGACCACATCGATGCGGCTGCCGTTGCGCGAAGCCTTGCCGAAATCGATGGATTCAGCCAGGCGCTTGACATCCTCAACCGAGATGAGGCAGATGGATCGCTCACCGCCTGATCCGGCGGACATCGACTGTGAAGCCTCAGGCGCCAGTGCCTTGAGGCGAGTGTCGATCGCGACCTCGACATCGCGCTTGGTCACGCCGACGGCCGGATCTGAATTCGTCGGCAGCCCGACCACAACCACCATCACTGCGCGATCGCCATACTGGCTGCGCATGCGCTCGAAATGGGCGTCGAACGTCTCGAAGCGCACTCGTGGCGGTCCCCCCGGCGGAAACCCGCGCGGCATGCTCCCTGGCGGACCGCCGCGCGGCATTCGGCCCGGCGGCATTCCACCGGGCGGCATCCCGCCCGGATCCATCCCGTCCGGCTGCATTCCGCCGTGAGCGAGACGACCCTCTGGGATGTTGAGCGGGAACAGGTTGGTCGTTGGATCTCCGCTGCTGCCGTCAATCGGTGCCTCCCAGGCTGTAAGCATTTGCTCGAGTTCCCTCAAAGGCTGGGCGCCCATTCCTTGCGCTCGCGGGAATGAATTGAGCCTGCTGAATTGGTATTTCAGGGCGATGATCGCCGCGCGCATTTCGCCCTCGACCGACTTTTTCACAGCGATCGCGTCGACGGGATTCATCTTCACAGCCTTCGCCAGCCTGAAGGCGTCGAAGAATTGGTCCCCTACGATCGCCGCCGCCATCACCCGGCTTTGAACTTCCGCCAGGTTGGGGCTTGGCTCGATGCGGGCCATCTCGTCCGCGTAACGATTCATCGCTTGAATACAGTCGCGATACACCCTTTCGGCCACCGCCTGCTTATTCGGGTTGGGCCGCTCCGTAAGATCGGGAGCAAGCGATTCCACCCGATCAAGGAGGGCATTCACAAACGCCGTCGGTCCGCTCAGACCAAGTACCAGCCCGCCGAACAACAGGAATAGCAGCAGCATGAGGAACGGGGCGACAGACATCGCGAAGATACCGCGAGTCTCGCGCCAGCGCGAAAGGATGTAATAGAGCGGGTACAGCGGAACGAACAAACAGAAAAGTCCTTGCTCGATCTTGTCGCGAAACGCGATCACCAGCAGCCAGATCGAGGCCCAGTTAGCCATCAAGATTCCGAGCACCATCAAGATCAGGAGCGAGGCCCGAAAAACCCGGCCCACCTTTTCTGCTCCGGGATCTCCCGCCGCGTGCCAGATCGCCAGGATGATGAATGCCAGGATCCCGAGTGCGACGTAAGCTCCCGCCACCGTCACGCCGACCTCGGTGTCAACATTCTCCCGCCGCGACCTTCGAGCGGCGCGTTTGGGGTAGTCCATCCGCCGAGGTCCAAGCTCCATCGGCTCTTCGTCAACGAGCGGCAGCGGTGCGCGGCGGACGGCGGGCGCGGCGGGCTCATCCGGCTCGAACTCGAAACGCACGTCAGCCTCCGGCACCACTTCCTCCGGAATGACCGCGAAGTTCCTGCCGGACAAGGCAGACTTTTTGCCCGAGGACACCGGCTCAACCGGCTCGGGCTCAGGCGCACTCAAGGGTGGCGGAATCGTGAACACTTCCTTGCAGTCCTTGCACCGCGACTTCTTGCCCGCAAGCACCGCATCGACCTCGTATCGCTTGTAACACCTTGGGCAATTGAAGACAATCGTGCCTCTTGCGGCGCCAGAAGCGATGATCGGCGGCGAGGAAGGTACGGCCACGACCTCTGCATGAACCGCGGGAGTGGGCTCGCGCACCGATCGGGCGAACGCCGCTGGCTCTCGATCCGCGGCCGGCGAAGCCCGGCGGGATGTCGATTCCACCGCGGACGACGTGCCCGGCGTGTCAGGGATCCGAAAGGTGTTGCCGCAATCCTTACATCGCGACCTCTTGCCGGCGAGCGACGCGTCGACTTCGTACCGTTTGCCGCAGCCGGGACAATCCAGCACGATCTTCATGATAGCCTCGGAGCTTAGAGTCCACACCGACCGGGAACAGAGAATTCCCTCCGGCACAACGGATCATAATCGGTGATTTTACCGTCTCAGGCTCCGATGGGAATACCGCTACCCGTTCAGCGAGCATGCGCGACACTGCGGCACTTTCGAGCTTTCCGAAAGCCCCAAGCCGACGCCCGAACATAATGACAACGCTAGGGCCTACATCGTCAGGAACCGCAGCCATATCTAGGCGTTCAGCACAAGCATCGGAAAATGGAAGAATCTTGACCTGCGCACCATTTCGACCGGCGCCAAACCTCGAGAAGGACGAATAAGACGCCCTCAGCGAACCAGAGCGACAATCGTGGCGCAAACTAGGCCTTGGTAAACGTCAGACCCGGGGCCTTATCGCCAGCCCCGGTCGGCGCGAACGTGAATTTGTTCGCCTCGCTCTGGGTCACCTTGCCCACGAGCGGCGGGCCCTCTTGCTGAAAGAGGGCCAGTTCATTGTCTTTGAATCCCGCCTTACCGGAAATCGATTGCTTCTGGCCGTTGCTATCGACTTCCCATGCGTAGTCTCCGCCCTCCTGGAGCGTGAGTGTGATCGAGACACCCTGTGCGGGCTGCGCCTTCCAGGTGCCGGTCATCTGGGCCGGCGGAGGAGGAGGCACCGACTGCTCAGGTGCTTCTACGGGAGCGGCCTGCGCCCCCCCTGCCCTGCCGGTGGTGCGGCGACCGGCGCGCTCGGTGTCGCCGCGGCAACCGCGGGAGCTTGGCGCGCGCCGCCGCGGGTTGCGACGCCGCCGGCGCGGCCGCGACCGCCGTGGGGGCAGGCTCAGCGGCCTTTCTGAGCGCCTTGACGAATTGTGCCGAGAGCGTCTCGTTCGGCTGAAGCTGGACTACCGCCGCGAACTGCGAGGCCGCAGCTTCCTGATGGCCCTGCACCATGTAGTGGTATCCGAGTAAGAAATGTGCTGAAGTCGAGTTGGGGTTGGCCCTCGCATATGCTTCGAGGGTTCGAAGCTGATCGGTGTATACGTCAACCGACGGATACAGCCCCGCCATCGTCGACCAGTTCCAGCCCGGCCCCACCGTGAGTACCGCGTAATCGACGGCGGCTGCCTCATCAAACCGTTTGAGCGCGAAAAAGCACATCGCGCGGAATTCATGCACGATCGACGCATCCGGCGTGGCCTTCAAGACTTGATCGCTCAGGTCCAGCGCCCGTTGATAGTCACCCGCCATGAACGAGTCGCGAGCCGCCGAAAAGACCTGCTCCGTGCTCTGGGTCACCGACTCGTCCGGCGGAGCTGCCGCCACATCGATCGGCCGCGAGTAATCATAGACGATCGTCGTCTGCGCAGGCTGAGCGGCCACCACCGTCGTATAGAACGGATTCGAATACCCACTGTACAACCAACTGTTCGCCACTGCGCCCAGGCCCCAGCCGCTGTACGTGCTCATGCTCCACGTCGGGAAGTAGCTGTAGGCCATCGGGGCCGCGACACCATAACCCGGATAGCCGTAGCCATACCAGCCGCCGTATCCGCCACCGTACATGCTGCCCAGTCCAAACGAGGACAGCGCGCCAACGCCGAAGCCCGTCCAGAACGACGCGCTGTTGCCCCAGCCACCGCGGTACCAGGATCCGTAGTAGGGTGATGCCCAGCCACCAGCCCCGCGGAAGCCGCCGCCCCAGCCGCCATAGCCGCCACCCCACCCGCCGTAGCCGCCACCCCAACCGCCGTAGCCATTGTTTACAATAGCGTTGTTATTGTGGCCAATATTCGTAAAATTGTTTATATTGTTATTCGTAATATTTGTGTTCCGGTTGTTGAAATAGCCGCCCCCTCCGCCGCCACGTCCGCCGAAATAGTTATTGTCACCGATGTGGCCGACGTTTCCGGACCCGATGTTGCCCGATCCGATATTCCCCGATCCGGGACGATTCACAAATCCGGGGCGATTGCCGCCGTTCAGGCCTGGATAGCCGCCGCCTCCAGGCCGCAGTCCCCCGCCCCCAGGGCGATTGCCCCCGCCGGGAATTCCGCCCCCGGCTCCGCCCGGACGGTTCCCACCGCCTCCAGGAAATAATCCACCACCGCCACCAGGACGATTCCCGCCGCCGCCGGGAATTCCGCCTCCAGCTCCGCCAGGACGCGTCCCGCCGCCGCCGGGGAACAATCCACCACCGCCACCAGGTCGGTTCCCTCCGCCGCCAGGAATTCCGCCTCCGGCTCCGCCAGGACGAGTCCCACCACCGCCAGGGAACAATCCGCCGCCGCCAGGACGATTCCCTCCGCCGCCGGGAAGCAATCCACCGCCGCCGCCACCGGGTCGGTTCCCTCCGCCGCCAGGAATCCCACCGCCGCCGCCAGGACGGTTCCCTCCACCACCGGGAAGTAGCCCTCCACCGCCGCCGCCAGGACGGTTCCCTCCACCACCGGGAAGTAGCCCTCCACCGCCGCCACCAGGACGGTTGCCTCCGCCGCCGGGAAGTAGCCCTCCACCGCCGCCTGGGCGGTTGCCTCCGCCGCCGGGCAATCCCCCGCCTCCGCCGGGACGGTTGCCTCCGCCGCCGGGCAATCCCCCCCCTCCGCCTGGGCGGTTGCCTCCGCCGCCGGGCAATCCCCCGCCTCCGCCGGGACGGTTGCCACCACCCATGTTACCGCCCGGCCGACTCATTCCTCCGCCCATGTTCGGGCGACCGGCCGGCATCGCCGGCCGATTCGCGGGCATGGAGGGGCGAGTCATTCCGCCCATCGCGGGGCGGCCACCGCCACCACCCGCCATCCCAGGACGCCCACCGCCGCCCATCGCCGGGCGGCCGCCGCCTCCCCCGGGCCGGCCACCGCCGCCTCGTCCACGCTGCGCATGCGCCGATGCAGTCGTGACCAGAATGATGAGCGCGGCAAATAAAACGATGGCCGAACGGCGACGCATGGCGAACGTCCTCTTCTCGAGTCAATGCAGATGAATTCTTGAGCGAAGTCGTTACTGGGCCGCACCGGGTTTCGGAGCGGCCGCGGCCGGCTGGGGCGGCTTGCGCACCATGATCACGTCGGTGATGTCGGGAGCCACCACGCCGCCGATGATCCGGTCAATCGAGCTCACCTTGATCGTGTCTTTGTTGACCGCCGTCTGAATTTGGGTCGCGGAAGTCGGCCGCCCGTCGCGGAGAACGCCGGTTGCCTTGATGACCCACTCGTTCTCGCCCGTACGATTCCAGAGCCCCTCACCGTGACCGCCTTCGGAGTTGAATAACCAGGACTTGATCTGACCTGACTGAGGGTCCCAGCCGATGAACATCGTCCCGCTCGAGGGCTTCTCTCCCTCGGGCTCGATCGAATATGTCCTCACCAGGAAGCTCTTGTTGTCGGCCCAACGCAAAATCGACTGCGACTTCGCCTTGTCGCCTTCCTCGACCCATTCGCCAACCATCCACTCCAGTTCCTTCAGTCGCTCGTACGGCGTCACATCGGCCGCGGGTGCGGCATACTCATGCATTTCGGCAATCCGCCAGTTGCCGTCCCGGCGAACCAGTAGCGCGGTAAACCCGCTGAATTCCGACGCATCGCCGTTGGTCGTCGAAAGCCTGGTCTTCCCTTCGACCCGAGCGAGGTCCGGCGTCACGAACCGGATGTCCTCGACGGTAGCTTCGAGCTTCAAGCCCGGATTCTCACTGAACCCGGCGCCATACATCGCCGCAAGCGCCGCTTTCCCTCGGACCGCGTTTCCCTCGGGCCCAACGATCATGCTCTCGTCCAGAAACATGTCTGCGATCGCCTGCGCATTTGCAGCTTCGTACGCCTTGGCGAATGCCGCAATTCCGTCCAGAATCGCCTTCTCTTCCGGCGTCGCACCCAGTTGACGCGCCGGGGCCGCCGCGGGCTTCGCCTGACCGCCAGCCTGAGCTTGCGCGGGCGGGCCATTACCCTGTTGCGCTCTCGCGGCGGCAATTACGAGTCCGCCGCCGATGGCGATTGTTGTCAAGGACAGAATGGTCGCTCTCATGGCTGTTATTCTCTCAGAGGGACGGCAGAATTGTGTACCGTCGCGTGGGTGGAAGGCAGCACGGCTCCTTCCGGAATTGCGCTCCAATTGTCCGCGACGACCAGCCGGCCAGTCAAGACTACCGCGGCCATGCTTTGTGGGGGGCGCCAGCACAGCCGCCATCGAACGCACTCGCGGCTCGTGCGCGGCTGGTCAACAACTCCATCATCGGCAGGGTGCCAGCGAGAAGGCACAGTATTGAAACCATCCGCGCAACCAGCTTGCCCAACACAATCTCCACGCTCGAGAGGTCTGTCATGAGCATGTGGGTCAACGTGCCTGTGGCTCGGTCGACGCAAATCGCACCGGCCGTGCCTGCGGGAGCCGCCAGCATCACGAGAGCCAGTTGCGTGCCGGCCACCCCGCCGCGCCGCGACGACGTGATCCACGCGTAGGCGAAAACCGGGCCAAGCCCAATTCGGCTTTTGAACATGCAGGATCGCTAGATGTTGGTCGTCGGTCGAGGAAGGGAAGCTCGGGACATCCTGACGCCAAACTCTCGGGTGCTTTCACTTCGTCTGAATGTTGCCCGCGCGGCTAACAGGAGGAGGACAGCAGAAGCGGCGTACATCGCGATCCCAAGGGTCGCCCAGGCGATTGCACTCGCCTGCAAGGAAGTCGAGCCCGCGACTGCGCGATCCACCGAGTGAATTGCCTGAATCGGGCCGCTCTCGAAAACGGCAGTTCCCAGGGCCGTTCGTCCAAGCGGTTCTGCCAGTGCGAACCAGGGAAGCATCGCCAGGGCGGAAATGAGCATCGCGAAGAGAACAGCCTTCAAGCGCCCCGGGTACCGCGCAAACATCGCCACGCCAACACTCGTGGCCGCCGCATACACCGCGAGGATGTAACCGATTGTCATCGGAAATCGCCTCCAGAGCTCGAAGCCCGGCGCTGTCTGAACGACGATGATCAAAATGGGAAGGACGGCGAACACCAATGCGTAGCGAAACGTGCCCACCCACTTGACGAAGATCACCCGGGCGGGCACAAGCCGAGACTCCGACAGCGTCCTCTCGAGGCTCCGGATCAGATCGGCAGAAGATGTTGATGCGGCCATCCCCGCGATGACGGTCGACCCCAGCGCGAAGTGAACCGCCGCGCCAAACACCCAGTCCCTGCGCAACAGAAAAACAAGGAGTAACGCTGAAGCCAGGACATAGCCCAAGGCAGCCAGTCTTGCCCGGGCGGATGGCCAACCCAGGCTTGTTGATGAGTCTTCCACGCGGCCCAGCCGTCGATCGAAATCGCAGCGTGCCTGATCAAGGAGCAGGACGGCCCAGACAAAGGCCATGCCCATCCAGAGAACCGGCAGATCGAGCCAGGGCGTCGCCTGGTGCGCGGCGACCTCGAACGTGACCTCGCCCGCCCAGAAAAACGGGCTAGCCATCGCGATTTGCTGCACGCCGGGTCCGGGACTCGACAACGTGATGGCGATGACGAACGAGCCGACAGCGACGCAGGCGTAAACCGCGACCGTCACCGACACCGCGCGACCTAGCCTCGAGAACCACGTTGCCATCAAGATTCCCAGGCTGATGACAGCCCCACCGGCACACAATACATAAGTCAACATCAGGCATGATACAAGAATATAATTCTGCTCCATGATGAAGGCGATCGACCCGATGACGAAAGTCGGCAGGACGGCCAGCAACGGCGCCGCGCGAAAGGCACCCAGCCATTTTCCCGACACGATCTCCCATGTCGATAACGGCGTGCACAAGAGTGGATCGAGGCTGCCGCGCGCGCGTTCTTCGGCGAGCGACGACGCACCCCATACGGCCAGCAGGAGCAAGCCGATCGAAACCTGGAATCCGTTCACGATCGCGGCGAGTCCCCGTTCTTCCGCAAAAATGATGGCGAGCACGCTTGCGCCCGTGGAACACAGGATGTATGACCACGTCATCAGCCGCTTGAAGTGCGTCGGGCGCTCACGGTGCCACTCGCGCCAGATAACCGGGTTCCCATCGAGCGACGGAGTCAGACAGGGTACATGCTGATGCAAGATTCGCCAGATGTTGCCTCGCTGAACGCCCGAAGGCGCGAGCTTCAGCTTCTTGACGACCTCGCGGGTGCACACCGCCCGAAGCCTGAGGATAGTCACCGTGACGAGGAGCATGGAAATCGAGCCGATCACTCCGGTGAAATAGAGATAGTCGCCCGGCGCCACCGCACCCGGCCGCCAGTACGGGGCCAGTGCCATGTAGAACGGATCGATGTTTCTGGACGGCATGATCCACAGCCAACCGGTCTGATTCGCCAGCAGCTCGATGCTCGGCCAGGTCAGAAGCCACGCCCCCAGCGACGCGTAAGTCATGAGCAGGGCCTCATGCGTCTTCCTCATCCAGAGCGAGAGGCAGATCGCCAGCGAGCAACCGAGCAGCGCCACGCTCGCCGTAACGACGAAGCCGGTCAGGAGGGCGGCCGGGTCCACGCCGCCCAGAAGCGTGAGCAGCTCGAGAATCGGCAGGGCGCAGACCAACATGGAGAGCACCGGCAGCAGCCGCGAGCCCAGCTTGCCCAGAACGATCTCAGCAGCGGAGAGATCCGTCATCAGCATGTGTGAAAGCGTACCACGAGCCCGGTCGAGGCAAATCGCGCCTGCTGTCGCCGCAGGTGCCGCCAGAATCACGATCGCGAGCTCCGTGCCGACCACAGCCAGGAAGAAGCCCTTCCCCAGCACGGCAAGGTACCGGATGGTGGAAACGGTCGGTGCCTGCACGGCGCTGGTCCACGCGCAGAGCAGCGCGACGAGTAGCGCCGAAGCGAACATCGATCGCAGCGCGTATCCCTGCCAGCGCCGCGACGCAGCAATCCGCTCGTAAGCGAATACCGGCCCCAAACCAATTCGCCAGCCAGCCATCCTGCTCATGAGTCTCGCTCGTCGCTGCCGCCGCACAGGAGGCCGCGTTCCGCACCATCCCGCCAAACTGCCTCTGATAATTGTCCGAGTAATGGCATGATCGCGCGCCGGGGCCCCGGCGGCAAGGCCGGTGTTTGATGAATGGAGTGGTCTGCCACGAGTGGTCCTAGGCCGGCGGCCCGCGCTCATGGGGTCGCAAGCGCGCCGACAATCTCCTCGAAGATCTGCCGCGTGCGCTGCGTCTTCCTCTGCGCCTCGGCCAGAAACGCTTCGACCGCGCGCGCCGGATCGGCCGATTCGTCACTCATCCGCCGCGCCAGACGCTCGATCTCACTTCGGTCTTCCGGAAGCTCCGAGACGCTCCGGTTATAGACGAGCCGCAGCCTCCCCTCGATCGTCCGCAGGAACTCGTAAGCTCTGCGCAGATCGGCGCACACGGCCGGTGTGATGATGCGGTGCCGCCGCAAAGCCGCCAGGGCTTCCCACATGTTCGAGCGCAGAAGGTCCGGCTCGCTCGAAGCGTGCAAGAGCTGGAGGTATTGAACGATGAACTCGATGTCGGCAAGACCTCCCGGACCGCGTTTCAGATCGTGCCGCGGCCGCGCTGCCTCGAGCTTGCGCCTCATCGCCAGAACCCCGGCGGCCAGCGTGATTTGATCGACCTCGGCCAGCAGCAGCGACCGGATTGCCCCCGTCACCTGCTCGCCAAACCCGCCGGTCGCGAAGATCACCCGCGCCCGTGTAAGGCTCATCCGCTCCCAGATCTGGCCCGTTTTTCGATAGTAGTCGATCATCGCGGTCAAGGTTTGAATCAGAGGGCCGGAGGCACCATGGGGTCGAAGCCGGGTGTCCACCGCGTAGAGCGGGCCAGACGTCGGGCCTCCTGCAAGCGCCGCAAGCACACGAAGCGCCACCTCGTTCACGAACTGATCGTTGGAAATGCTCATACCCCCGCCGCGAGTCATCCCCTCGGCTTCGTGCACGAAGATCAGATCGAGGTCGCTGTGATAAGAAAGTTCACGACCGCCGAGCTTGCCGAGCGCCACGATTGCCCATCGATCGCGCTTGCCGGTGGCGGAACACACCGGCGTTCCGTACTTCGCTGCGCGGCGGTCCCACTGATCGCGAGCGGTCTGAGTGACGACCGCCTCGGCCAGGTCGGCAAGCTCTCTCGTCACTTCGCGCACCGGCTCGCGGCCCAGGATGTCGCGCGTGCCCACGCGAACCCACTCCTTGTTCCGGAAGCTCCACAGTATGGGCGCCAGGTCCTCAGCACCTTTGCACAGTCCGGCAAGCTCGGCCTTGATCGCTGCACCCGGCAGCGCCCGATCGACCACCAAGCTGTCGACCAGATCGTCAATCATGCCCGGATTGTTGATCAGGATCTCGGAAAGGAACTGGCTATTGGCACACAGCTCCACATACAGCCGGAGGCTCGGCGGATTGAAGTTGAAGAGCTCCCAGAGAATCGCCTTCGCGCCCAGCGACGCCGACACTTTCTCGAGATTCGTCAGCGTCATGTCCGGGTCCGGACTGCGGCTGATCGCTTCCAGAAGCCGCGGGGCGATGGCCGCGAAGAAATGACGGCAGCGGGCCTGCGAGAGGAACTGAAAATCCTCTCGAGCCAGCGCCATCAAATTCATGTAGGCGGTCTGGCGGTCTCGAAACGGATAACGCGCCAGCACTTCCTTCACGAACTCTTCCCCGGGCTCGGGGTCGAGCACCAGGTCGACAACCGGGTCGACGGCTGGGCCGACCTCGCCGCTGAATGCATCGTGAAGCAAGTGATTGAGGATCCGTCGATTTAGCTCCGTCTTGCTGCGATAGTCGGCCATGAACCGCGCCGTCGGGCCTTCCCAGTCCTCCCACGCGCTTTCCGGCATGTATCCCATCCGCAGCGCCAGCGTTCGCCGCGCGGTCCCTTCGCGCGGCATCTCGTGAGTCTGCCGGTCGAAGAGGATCTGCAGCCGGTGCTCCACCCGTCGCAGGAACCGGTAATTGTCGTCCAGGATGTTTCGCTCCTCCGTGGTCAAACACCCCATGTGCTCGAGCTGCGCAATCGCCGCCAGCGTGGTGCCATGCCGCACTTCGGGATACTCGCCGCCGTGCAGCAACTGCAGGAACTGCACCACGAATTCGATATCGCGAATACCGCCGCGTCCGGTCTTCACCTCCACTTCGGCCGTCCCCGCCGAGAGGCTGCGCTGCTCGATCCGCCGCTTGAGCGACTTGATCTCAGCGATTTCCGCGGCGCCCAGGAACCGGCGAAAAACGAACGGCTGGATCTCGTCGCAGAACGTCTTGCCCAGCTCGAGGTCACCGGCGACCGCGCGGCACTTGATAAGCGCCTGCCGCTCCCACGTTCGGCCCCGCGTCACGTAATAGCCCAGCGTCGCCCCCAGCGGCCTGGCCAGCGCCCCTTCCTCGCCATCAGGGCGCAAACGCATGTCGACTCGATAAACGATACCCAGTGCAGTGTGCTCGACCAGCAGCCGGACCAGCTCGCTTCCCATCCTCGCGAAGAACTCGGAGTTGGAAACGACCTTCGGTCCGTCCGTCGCTCCGTCCAGGTCGTACAGGAAGATCAAATCGATGTCAGAGCTGTAGTTGAGCTCCTGGCCTCCCAGCTTGCCCAGTCCCAGCACGACGAACCGGGCTTCGCCCCCGCCCGCTGACCGCGGCACGCCGTAGCGAGCTACGGCACGGGTGCGTGCGAGTCGCAGCGCCGCTTCAACACAAGCGTCCGCCAGATCGGAGAGGTCGAGAGTGATCACTTCCAGCGGAAAACCTCGGACGATATCGTTGTAGCCGATTCTCAGGCTCTCACGCTGGCGAAACCGCCGCAGGGCGAGCGACTGCTCGTTCTCGTCACCCATTGCTTCGAGCGCGGCCCAGATCTCCTCGACCAGCGACGATCGGTCCGGGCGCTCCGGCCCGGCCCTCAGCCAATCGAGCAGCTCGGGGTCACGGATCAAGACTTCGCTGAAGTAATGGCTGGTGCTGAAGACCTGCAGCAAGATCTCGGCCATTCGGTTGTCGCCGGCGAGATCGCGTAAGGTCGAGCTCAGCCTGGGCACAGCCGCCAGGTATCGCTCGAGGTTCGCCAGCGCCATCCCCGGATCGGCGCACCTGGGCAATATCGCGTCGAGCATCACCGCCAGCCGGTCGATGTCCTCCAGGGAATCAGTTCCCGCCCGCCGGGTAAGATCCGCCAGATCGCGGCTGCCGCGCTCCGGGTCCCGCACGCCCAGCCGGGCGAGCCACCCCTGCACAACCTCGGGAACCTCGTGATACGTCAGAAACCAGCCGGCCGTCATCCAGAATTCTCAGACACCGAGTTGTGAGAGCAAAAAAAAACCTCGTTCCCACGCGTTGCGTGGGAACGGCCTCAGTGCCGCTCCGCGGCGTGCTTGGCGTTTATTGCAGAAAGTTGGTATTGACGCAATCCTACGTTCCCGACGCCCTCGAAGAAACGCGATCCGGTGTCAGATGTTGGAGGTGACGGAAGATGGCCTCGACATCGGCCCGGGCTAGCCCCAGGCTCGCGGCGATCATCCGCTCGTCTGCCCCACTCGCGTGCAGCCTGGCAGCGCGGTCGGCGTAGGCCCTCAACCGGGGCGGCAACAGTGGCTCCGTAACATGCCGGCGATGCGATTGCCACGGGTCGCCGAAATCCCGGAAGCCGGAATTGAACCAGTATTCCCGCCCCTCATGCCGCAACAGCTCGAGAAACCACTCCTCGAAGCTCCGCGCAATGATCCGCGGCGGACTCCCCATCTCGTCGTCGCCGGAAGTGAAGATCGGATAACTGCCTCCCGGCAAGCGATACGCCAGGTCAATGCAGATCGTCTGCCGGTTCGGATTGCCCAGCTCGAACCAGCTCTCCGGTTGCACAACCATCCCCGGAACTCGCGCAAACGGCACCATCGGGCCAATCGCCGTGATCGGATGGATGTACGGGCCTCCGCCAAACAACCCGTTTGAGAGCCGCAACCATGCCTGAAGCCCGTGTGGAAGCTGATAACCGTGCCGGTCCTCCCAGTCCGCGATCGCTCGCGGATCCGCGCCCGGTCGGCACGAATGCCCGTTCCCGGGAAACCCGTGCTCGAGCGATCGCGGCTCGGGTGCAAACCGCTCCTCGATTCCACCCCACGCAATCCAGCAGCATACCCGGTCCAAAAGCGAGCCGGCCATCGTACGTACTTCCCTTCACGCCGGAGTCGCAATGCGCTCAAATGTCTCTACCCGGCCGAAGAGAGCAACCGCGCTCGCGTCTTCAACCAGGACACGCACTTCCTCACCCACCAGCCGCTCGGGCCCGTCGAACACCACGATCCGATCACACCGCGTGCGGCCCGTTAACTGGTCAACACTCTCCCAACCATCCCGGCGGGCCGTCTTCTTGCTCGGCCCTTCCACAAACACCGGAACGGTTCGTCCAACCCACCGCTGATTGTCTTCCAAGCTGATCGCTGTTTGCAAGGCGAGTAGCTCGTTATTCCGGCGCTTTTTCACCGCCTCCGGTACGTCGTCTTCATAAAGCAACGCCGCCTTCGTCGTCTCCCGCGGACTGTACTTGAAAATGAAGCTGTTCTTGAACCGGGACCGCTCGACCAACCCTACCGTCCGCTCGAACGATGCCTCGTCCTCCCCGCAAAACCCCACGATGAAGTCGCTCGAAATCGCCACCCCAGGAACCGTCGATCGAATCCGCGCGAGCATCTCCTCGTAGTAGCCCACCGTGTACAGCCGCTTCATCCGCTTCAGCACCACATCACACCCGCTCTGCGCCGGCACGTGGATGTAAGGGCATACCTTCGTCAAATCGCGCACCGCCTGCAACAGGTCGTCCGTCATGTCGTTGGGAAAATTGGTGATGAACTTGATCCGCTCGAGTCCCTCGATATCCTGCAACCGCTCAAGCAGGCTTGAGAGCCGCTCGACGCGTCCATCCGGCCGCCGGAATTTGTAGCTGTTGACCGTCTGCCCAAGAAGTGTGATCTCCTTCACCCCCTGCCCTGCCAGCACGCGTGCCTCTTCAAGGATCACCTCCGGCGCTCGGCTCTGCTCCGGCCCGCGCACCGCCGGGACAATACAGTAGGTACAGAACTTGTCGCACCCCATCATCACACGGATGAACGCCTGGAACGGCGTCGGCCGCAGCGCGGGCTCGCGATCCGCGTCATACCCCTCGAAGCTCGCCGCAATCACCTCCAGCGACCCGTCCGACCGCGCTCTGCTCACCGCAATCTGCCGCGTCTGTTCCGCCCGCGATCGCTCAACCAACTCACCCACCTTCGCAAGCTGACCAGGGCCCACCACCACGTCGACATGCGGTGCGCGCCGAAAAATCTGCTCCTGATCCTTCTGCGCCATGCACCCCATCACGCCGATCGCCAGCCCCGGCTTCCGCTCCTTCAGCCGCTTGATCCGTCCAAGCGCGCTGTAGACCTTGTCCTCCGCGTGCTGCCGGACCGAGCACGTGTTGTAAAGGACCAGATCGGCCTGATTCAGGTCGTCCGTCAGCTCGTAGCCGTCATTGCGCAGCTTCGCCACCACCAGCTCGCTGTCCAGCAAATTCATCTGGCAGCCGACCGTCTCGATGTACAACTTCTTGGTCGTACTTTGGCTCGCTTCACCCGCCATCATCACCGCTCCAAACTCAAACGCGAATCGCAAAAACGGATTCTACCAGAGCGCCCTGACCTTTGAGAATCGTCACTGATCATGAGTATACCTCAATAAACCCGATGATGCCGGGCTCGTCAAACGAGAAAGGATAGGGAAACCCTTCTGGTGCTTTGTGTTCCCGCGATTGGCGAAAATCCGTCCGAACCGCTCGGACAGGGGTTGGTTGTTCTGGTTCAAGGGAGAGAATCGTGCTACAAGCGGAGTCTCGTTGATCGGACCCGTCGCGTCGAAAGCACCCTGAGGCGTCATGAAGATCCTCGCGGTATCTCCCAGTTGTTTGATGTATTCCAAGATCTTCCTCCGTCTCGAGCCGCTTGGGATCGAGCTGATCGCGCAGGCCGCGCGGCGGGCCGGACACGACGTCCATTTGATCGACCTCCAGGTCGAGCCGGCGAATCAGTTCGAGCGAGCACTCCGCCATTGGCAGCCCGACGCGATCGCTCTCTCCTGCAACTACCTGGCCAACGTGCCCGAAGTGGTTGATCTTGCCAAACTGGCGGCAGCCGTCTGCCCCGCAGCGTTCGTGTTCGCCGGCGGTCACAGTGCATCGTTCATCGCGCGTGATCTGCTCGAGCACGCCGGCGGCGCGATTGCATGTGTATTGAAAGGTGAGGGCGAGGCTGCGGTCGTGCCGCTTCTGGAGGCGATCGAGAACCGAGATGAACGGTCCCTGCTCGAGGTGCCGGGCGTGGTGGCCGCCCAGGGAGATGGGCCCGCGCCTGGCTTCATCAAGAACCTCGACGATCTGGTCGCCGCGCGTGACTTGCTTCGCCACCGTCGCAAGTATTTCATCGGCGTGCTCGATCCCTGTGCCTCGATCGAATTCTCGCGAGGATGTCCCTGGGATTGCTCGTTCTGCAGCGCCTGGACATTTTACGGCCGCAGCTACCGCGTCAAGAGCGCCGAAGCAGCCGCTGACGAACTGGCGAGCATTCGCGAGCCCGGGGTCTTCATCGTCGACGACGTCGCCTTCATCCAGGCTCACCACGGCATGGCGATCGGCGAGGCCGTCGCTCGCCGCGGCATCAAGAAGCAGTACTACCTCGAGACCCGCGGCGACGTGCTGCTGCGGAACAAGGATGTATTTCGTTTCTGGAAAAAGCTCGGGCTTCAATATATGTTCCTGGGCGTGGAGGCAATCGATGAAGAGGGGCTCAAACGCTTTCGCAAGCGCGTGAGCGTCTCCAAGAATCTCGAAGCGCTCGAATTCGCGAGATCGCTTGGCGTGATGGTGGCGATCAACTTGATCGCTGACCCCGCCTGGGACCGCCGCCAGTTCGAGGTGATCCGCGAGTGGTGCCTCGAGATCCCCGAGATCGTGAACATCAGCGTCAACACGCCCTACCCCGGAACCGAAACCTGGCTCACCGAGTCGCGCCGGCTTTCGACCAGAGACTACCGCCTCTTCGACATCCAGCATGCCGTGCTGCCGACCAAGCTGCCGCTGGCCGAGTTCTATCGCGAACTCGTGACCACCCAGTCTGTGCTTAACCGCAAGCACCTGGGCTGGTCCGCCGTCAAATCCCTCGCGGGGATTCTGGCCGGCAACCTGGCGCGCGGCCAGACAAACACGCTCAAGATGCTCTGGAAGTTCAACAGCGTCTACAACCCCCAGCTTCAGTTGGATGATCATGCGCGTCCCAGCCAGTACGATTTGGCACCACCCCCCGAACATCAGATCGTCGTCGCAAGAAATGCCATGTACGTTCACCGTCCCAACGGCCACACCAACGGCATCCTCGACCCCGCCACCGAATCGTTCGTCAACGAGACGCGCCTGCGCCCCACCCCGGCTCCCGCCACCATCGCTTCGAACGGCACCGGCGTAGGTCAGGCTTCAGCCTGACGATTCTGACCCTCGACACCGCGGCGCCCCTGGACCGCTGTTCCGAGGTAGGAATTCAGTGATCGAAGATAGATCGAAGATAGATCGAAGATAGAAATGATCGTCCGCTTTGCTTCCCTCGTCCCGACGCTCTGCCTTCAAACGCCTTGGTTGCCGCGCTGCGGCGCGCTTGCCATCATCGAAATGCCCTACGGGGGAGTTCGTTTTGTACATTTGACGATGCGCGTTGGCTTAAAAGGATTAAGGGAACGAAGCGACGCAGTGTAGGTCAGGCTTCAGCCTGACGATTTGTCGTGGCCATACGGGCTAAAAACGCATACCCAAAGCCCCACTCCGCACGATTGCCTGCTACCTCGAAATTGAAGAACCAACCAATCCCCACTCGCTGGTCCTCCCCTCCTCCTTCCTTGCCATCCGTGCCATCGCTGGTCCCATGCCTGTCTCCCTCCGTGAAAATGCGGGTTTCAAGTCCCAGCATCAACATGGTGGGAGCAGGCATTTTAGAAAAGCTCGCCTCGCTCAACCTTCTGTCACCTCACTTTGAACCAGACCGGTTCCCCTTCTTAGTCGTTGGCGACCCTGGTTCGCCCGCCAGGCAACCAGCGATCGGCCTCCGGCACCGCACAACCCGCTCACCTGCGCACGCATTTGTCAACCAATCCACCGAACAGCTCCCGCACACCCCCCAAAACGTCGTCATCGTCGTCATCTCCTTACAGGAACTGGACTTACGGATGACGACGTTTTTGGAAGCGCCGAGATGGTCGGCACAAGACTTTATGAAATATCGACTTGCGGATGACGACCCGGTTCCTGCTTATGCGTGTTCCTGACGCAGAGGATTGGCTTTCCGGCGGTTCGTTCAACCGTGACCGACACTCCGTTGCTCCGGAGTTTGATCGCGACGTAACCCAGAATGACTCGGAGCGAGATCACCCGCTCCTGGCCTGCATGCGCGCATTCGCCGTTGAACGCGGATCTCGTCAAGTTTTCCAATTTTGCCGACGATAACACCCAGGGGGAATCTCGGGGATGCTGCGCTCTTGAATTCGGCGAGGCCGGACGGATTCGGCGGAGTGACATGGATGATCGGAGTCGGCGTCCGACGCTCCCGCGCGGGCGGTTTCAACAACGGGTCATCATCCTCGCCGCTTCTGTTTGCCTGAGCGGATGTGTTGGCCCCACGGCGGTCCGCCTCACCCGTCTGCGGTACAACGAGGTCGTCCGTTACACCACAAGCGAACAGCTCTTGTTGAACATCGTGCGGCTCCGCTATGCCGACTCCCCGATTTTCATCGACTTGCCCAACATCACCAGCCAGTTCCAGATGGCCGGCAGCGGCACCTACTTGGGGGGTTACGGCAACCAGGCGATGGGCCCGGCGAGCCTCGGCACGGGTCTGCTCTCTCTCAGCGACACGCCTACCCTGAGCTACCATCCCCGCGAGGGGACCGAGATCGCCAAGGCGCTCCTCACTCCGCTGTCGCCCGACCTCTTCAACGTCGTCAACGCCGGCGCCAACATCGAACAGCTCTTGTTGTTCTGCATGGACGACATCAACGACATTCCCAACGCGCCCGGTGCCACGACTCTGATTCCCTCGGGCCCTGATGACAACGCGGATTTTATCCGGGGCATACAGCTTCTTTCATCGCTCAGAAAACGCAATGTCGCCGATCTGGCGTTCGCGACAACAGAGGAGACCAGTGACGCCTCGGATCCGATCCCCAGGGCCACGGTGAAGGCGCGCGACGTTCTTCAAGCCGCCGAGGCTGGCTTCGTCTACCGTAACGCGCCAGACGGCCAGTTGGTCGTGCTCAAGCGCGAAAAACGAGTTTGCCTCCGGATTCATGAAGAGTCTCCCGAAGCGGACGAAATGCGGCGGATCTTCCGCCTGAACAAAACGCTGAAGAATTACTGGATCGAGTCGGATGTAACCGAGGAGATCAACACACGAAAGCCCCTGGCCCCGAAGCCGGAAGACGCGGAACACGACACGATCTATTTGAACATGCGATCCATCTTGCAGATCATGACCTTTCTATCGAGAGGCGTGCTCGTCCCCGATGCGCACATCGTCTCCGGGGTCGCGCCGGTGACGCTCGACGAGGACGGTGAGCTCTACGACTGGACGCACATCCTCGCCGGCAACTTCGTCGTCCACGTGCAGAAACACCGGCCCCGCTGCGCGGAGGTGGCCGTACCGTACCGCGGCTACTGGTTCTTTATCGCCGCCGACGATGTGAAGTCGCGGTCGGTCCTTTCGATCATGGAAGTCGTGTTCGCACTGCAAGAATCGGGAGACAAGAAGGAGGGCCCGATGCTCACTTTGCCCGTCGGAGCCAGGTGATTCCGTCTGCTCCGCCAGGACGTCTGCTTGTCGATCGCCGATCTGGTCACGATCCGCCAGTTCAACTTCTACACCGAGCTGCTTGCAATGCTGCGCCGCTCTGACCCCGCGTTCAGAACACTGGTGCCACCGATCTACGCGGTGACATGCCGCAAGCGCGAAGTCGAACGACAAACCAAACTGGCTACCTGGTCCCATCCCCTGGCCCTCGGTCAGCCACTCCCGTCTCTCCCGGTCTGGTTGTCGGAAACCCAGAACGTGACGCTCGACCTCGACGCAAGCTATGAAGCGACGTGCCGGGTATTGCGGATTTCATGAAGTCCTTTTCGTGGAACAGACCCGCCGGCGTTCGCGACCAGTTGCGCATCGGCATGGGATCGCAAAGGCTGGAGCCGCCCATCGGGCTCTCGGGCTGGCGCTGCGCAGACCCGCGCGAGAAGACCATTGTGGCCTTTCGCTCCGCGAAAGTGCGTCCCATCCTTCTCCCGACGAAATGATCCACAAAAGCGCCCAGCCACCTGCACAATCCGTGTGAACCCTCCGATTAGCGACCGGTCTGCATCTTCTCCATCTAGGCGGAAAACCTCGCCGAGGATGGATACGCTATAGCGCGCCGAATATTCAACATCTCCTCGCAAGCGATCCACAACTTTAAAGCTGGCTAGGAAACGCAAAGAGAGTGCCGGCCCATTGTTGTCTCCCCTGCATTCCAACTGGCCGAGCGCCCCGTAAGGCCAGTTGCATGACTCCTGCTCGAATCATGAATTCCCCCTTGGGTGCGGCCGAAGCCCGCGTGAGGATTTAGTGATAAGTGCGAATCCGCTGGCGACGTCATCAGATTGGGAAGCCGTCCTGCCGGCTTGGGTCGAAGGTCCAAAACGAAGCCACGGTGTACCGGACGCCTCGGGTGATCGTGCTCACGCCGTGTACGTAGTCGAGGGTCCCCGGGAAGAAGACGAGCATTCCTGCGCGGATCGGGGGGGCGAGTCCCAGTTGGGGGAAGTAGATCTGACCCCCTTCGAAGTCGTCGTTAAGGTAGAGGATCGAGGCGTAGCTGCGCCAGGCGTACGGATGGGGAGTGCCGTCGGGGTTCTCGCTGTCGGCGTGGGGTCGCTGGTCCGATCCTTCAGGCCAGCGCACGACCTGTAAAGTGTCCGCGAACAAAGGCCGGGTGAGCTGGTACGCTCCCACGATCTCGGCGCGGACTCGCTTGCGGATGGTCAAGAGCTGCTCGCGAACTTGGACATTGTCGATGTGACCGACATGCACAAAGCGACCATACCAGATGCCCTTGTCCTGGGTATCCCAGCCCGTAAACATCCTCGCAAAGCGCGCGAGGTCCGCGGTCTCATCGGTGGTCAAGAAGTTTTCGCGAATGGCGATTGTCATCACCAAGATCTCCTGGGCAATGTCAGGTCGTGTCAAGTTGCGACGCGTCGCGGACCAAGGTGGATACGCGGTACAAGTGATGGATGGCCGTGGTCGTTCCTTTCATCGCCGAACGCTCGCGGACGGCCCCAGTCACGATCGGCGGGGGCGAGTCGTCGGGGCCGTCGAGGTTGTTCTGCCGCCCGCCCTCGGCGCTCGATAGGCCAATTCTGCTCTAACATAATGAAGTGGCCGCGATGGAGACAACCAGGACGGGAGATTCTCTGGAAAGTTCAACCCGCGATCTATTCAACTTCGGCATGCCCGTGTCGCCTGGATACCTCGAGGCGAGCGTGACGATGGCGGCGGTCGCCCCGGGAACTCGGGGTGGACGCCCTCGTCAACATGTCCCAGATGACCGCTTTCACGACACCCTGAGACGCAGAGCGCAACATAGGTGCAAACGTCCACTGGATTGGTCAACGTATTGAGTTAATTGACATTGCTCTTGCGGGTGAAGTCCGGGCCTCGGTCGCCCCCCTGGTCCTGCGGTTTGCATTCAACAGTCCTGCCAAGCCGGAACCCGTTGTCGGTGTTGCGGTGGGTCGGCGCGTTCGAGCCGCGGAAGGCCGAGCGGAGGTCCGCCGGTTGAAGGTAGAACGCCCCACCCCGAACTGCACGATCGATAATGTTGGACTCTTCTATAGTCGTATCATCGACTACTATTCCAGCCCGATCCGGGCGATAGGGCAGCGATCGATCCTGGCACCACTCATATATGTTACCCAGCATGTCGAACAACCCCAGGTCGTTGGGGAGCAGGCTGCCGCACGGCCAGGTGCGATCCTGTGAAGTAGGCAGATACCAGCCATACCGCCCCAGCAGCTCCACGTTCACTCCAAAGGAACGGCTGGTGCTCGCTCCTGCCCGGCAAGCACACTCCCACTCGGCCTCGGTCGGAAGCCGGTAGCCCGTCCGCCGCAGGGCGTCGGCGCGGATCTTCATCTCCCCGGCATATTGGCCCTGCGGGTTCGGTTCATAACATTCAGGCAGGTTCTCCTTGCGGCTGAGCCAGTTGCAGTACGCGACCGCGTGATACCAGGAGACCACGTTCATCGGCCCCTTCGGATCGGGGCTGTACCTGTCATTGTTGGCATGATCAACTCCGGGGTTCTCCTTGACAAACTCTTGGTACTCCGCGACCGTCACCTCCTTGGCGGCGATGGCGAAGCGGCGGGGGATGATCCGGCGGTGTAGAAGCTCATTCGAGGCGTACCGGTCCGGCTCGGTCGGCGGCGAGCCCATGCGGAACTCGACCGGACCGTCAATCAGGGTGAACGTCTGGCCCCGGCTGTTCACCAGCCAGCGGCGGTCGCCCCGATCCTTGAGCTTGATCAGCTCGGCATCGGCGGCCGCGAGCCCCGCTTGCCCGTTCCACTGCCGCAGCGTCCACTCGACCGCGCCGTGAATGCCGGCGTCGGGGTCGTTCTTGTACAGGTCAAGCAGCTTGGCGATCAATGGATCACGCTCGCCGGAAGAGAGGCCAACGGCGCCGCACGTTCCCAGCGCCAGTACGAGCGCCCGGCGCATCGAAGTCTCAGGATCGAACAGGATCGCGTCCAGCGATCTTGTGGCCGATGGCGCGACGCGTCCGGCGCCCGCGTTGGCGGCAGAATCCAGTCGCTGGAGCTCCTCGGCGATCGGCTTCGGATCCGCGCCCAGCGGATTCAGCCAGTTGATCATGAAGCTCCTCAGCCGGGGGTCGGCGCTGTGCCGCAAGAGCGTCCAGACTAGATCGGCTCTCCCGAGGCGAACGAGCGCCACGGCGGCTCGAGCCTGGCGCTGGGCCAGTCGATCCTTCGCCTCTTCGAGCCCTGCCCATGATGCGTCGCCGTCGCGCGGCACATCCTTCCGGCCGTCGGTGGCCTTCTTGCCGATCTCGGCCTGGAAAAGCGGCACGGTCTCGGCTTGCCGGCCCTGGACGACGGGAAATAATGCCGAATACGCTTTGGGGCCGGCATCCATCAGCAGGTCGGCCAGTACGGCCGGGTGGTCGCTGGCGTAATCGGTCAGGATGTTGGTAGCGAACGACCGCTCGGTGTCGAGATGCTGCTCGTCACGGAAGGTCGCCGAAAGCGAAGTCAGGAGTCGTTCCCGGATCGGGCGCAGTGTTTCCAAGAGCGGCGCATAATCGCTGGGATTCCTGTTCACCGACTCGAGCAGCCTCTTGGTGATGAAGCCGGAAGCAGACAACCACCGCTCTTCGGTCGCTCCAGGCACGTAGCCGGCCAAGGCGCACGCGGCACAGAAGCGCTGGTCCGGGCTCGCTTGAGTGTTTTCCAGGACGGCCCAGAGTCTCTCCACCAGCTCCGATTGATGACCATCGAGAGCCTTCCGGATCACCGGCAGCTCGTTGGGATTCGAGTTCAAGAGACGACGGTAAAGGTAATGAACCTGGCCTGGGTCCACGGGCACCAGGGCGAGGCTGGCGTGGAGCTTCTCCTTTGAGTTTTCCGGCGCTTCCGCACCGGTCTGTTTCAGCTCGGGATCGGTCCAGCGGCGGTCGCTTGTTTTGATGGCCCGGATGAGATCGAGGATCTTGGCCGTGTCGGCGCTCACGATTTGCTTGACCAGGCCCCTTGCGGCCGTGGCCTGGTTTGCCTCGACCACGCCGCTCCGGATGTAGAGGCCCACGGCAACAAGCAAAACGGCCATGGCCGAGAACGCCAGTGACCGCAAACCGTGAAACCGCCCCGCCCGTTTCATCATCTTGCGCTCTGGCTCGGTCCAGTCCTTCTTCTTGAAAAACAGACGAATGTTCGCCCACTCCAGCGCAGACGGCAGATGGCGGTTCTCGGGTTTGGCATTCCACGACGCCGATCGCTCCGCCATCCGCAGCGCCGCTCGCCCTCGCCGGGTTTCCTTTTGCTTGCGGGTTAACCAGTCCCGCAGTGAGTGAACCAGGTAATCGTGTGCGAGCTGGTAGTAGTGGGTGGCGGGTGGCGCGTGGCGGGTGGCGGGATCGCTATGGCCGGCGTTTTCTCCCGCCACCCGCCACTCGTCACCCGCCACCCCTTCCGGGTCGGTGGGCGTGATCAGGCGCAGCTCCCGGTCGAGGATGTGAATCAGGTCGTCGAAGTCCCTGGGGCGGTTCGCATAACCGGACGCTTCGAGCAATTCCTGGCGTGATCTCATTTGCCCCTTGATGTCGGTGCCGGTCTCAGGCAGCAAAGCTCTCAGTACCGCCTGGGCTGCCTTCTGGTGAAGGCGATGTTCGGGAGGCGCGGTCGAGGCGCTGAAGGTCTCTTCCAGGAATGTGACACCCACGCCCTTCATGCCGCCTACTTCTTTGATTTTCGCAGGGGTCCAGGGTCTCCCCTTCATCATCTCGGCATACAGCGCCAGGCGGACGGAAATGACTTTGCCTTCTTCCGCCAGTCCAGTCACGGATTCCTTGAGAAACTCCTTTTGGTTTTTCAGGATTTCCGACGCATTCTCGGGGAGCCTGCCGAACGCCCGGCCAAACGCCCCCAGCACCTTTCGCGCGTGATCAAGGTCGAAGAGATCAACCGCCGCCGAGGTCTCCCCTTCGATGAGGCGAATCTCCAGTTCCCTCATGAACCGGGTCGCCGCCATCCAGAAATCATCCCGCACCAGTACCACTGCCTGGACGTGTTCGCCATCGCACTGACGAAGGGCGGCGACCAGTTCCGTATTCTGCTCCCCCCGCTTGGCATGGAGCCATTGCTCGAACTGGTCCAGGACCAGCAGCACCTTGCGCCCGGGAGGCAGCGTGCGACCCCTCCGCACGTGTGCAAGCGTTTCAACCAACCCCAATTCTCGGGACAGTTCCGGACAGGCTCTGCATAACCCCTGCTTCATCCGAGCCTCTGTCTCCTCCGCGGTCGCCTCGACGTAAACCGGGAGGACATGCTTGCCGAGCCGGGGCAAGAGCCCCGCCTTTACCAGCGACGACTTGCCGCAGCCCGAGGGACCGTAGATCAGCCCGACCTTGAAGTTCCCTTCGGGGTCGAGCTGCTCGATCTTTCGCTTCCAGAATTGGATGCTGTCAGGCAAACCATCCCGGTCCCGAGGTCCGGGAAGCAATTCCAGAAAGAAGTCGGCATCATGCTCATCGAACGATCGCAGCCCTCTTGGAACGATCTTGATCGGTCGCCCTTCGGAGGCGGATTGCCTGGAGGTGGCGGGTCGTGGAGAGGTTTCCAGGGATGATCCGGCCAGGGTGCTCATGGGAATCGCAGGCGCAGGACCCGAGACCGCGCTTCCTACGTTCTGGAGGAACACGCGAAGGTCTTCCGCCATGTCCCGGGCCGTCGTGTAGCGATCATGTGCCCGCTTTGCGAGCGCCTTGAGGCAAATCCGCTCCAGTTCTTTGGGGATCGTATCGTCGATCTGGCGAGGTGGACGAGGCTCGGTGCTTATGATCGACTCGATGACCTCCAGGAGAGAATCACCCCGAAACGGTCTCTTTCCGGTCATCAACTGGTAGAACACGACCCCAAGGCTAAAGATGTCGGATCGCCCATCAACCCGGTGCCCTTCGCCTCTGGCTTGTTCGGGACTCATGTAGGCGGGCGTGCCCGCTAGCCCCCCACCTTTGCCGAAGTCCTCATCCTTTAGGGCAAGCCCGAAATCCGCCACGCAGGGTTTGCCGCAAGAGTCGATCAGGATGTTGGCAGGCTTGATGTCGCGGTGGACCAGCCCTCGGGTGTGCGCGTAATGCAAGGCGTCGGCGATGGTGGCAACCAGTTGCGCCGAATCACGGACGGTGAGTCGAGCCTCTCCCATCCTGACCGCCAGGTCGCTGCCTTCGAGAAGCTTGGAAACGACGAAACAGAGTCCGTCTTCGGTGCGACCCACATCGAAGACCGGCACGATATGGGGATGGTCCAGTTTGGCGAGGACACGGGCTTCGATGAAAAACGCTTCCAGGTCCATGGGATGGGTGATTCGTTCAGGGTTCGGCACCTTGATGGCTATCGGTCGGTCGAGGTCATCGTCGTGAGCAAGATAGACCCGTCCGAACCCGCCCTGACCGAGCCGATGGATGATCCGGTAGCGCCCGATCCTGGAGGGATCGCCGTTTTGGAGGCTCGCGGGCCCACTCTGGCTCGCCTGGTCGGCTAGGTCGACAACGCCCATGCCGCCGCGGCCGAGGTCCTTTTGAATCTCGTGATCGCCGGAGTATTGGCCGACGGCGCCGCGCGGCAGGTCGCGGTTGGGTCCGTCGCCGTCGGTTCGCTCAGTCGGCTCCGGCGCGTGGCGTGTTTCTTCGACTGTCGCGGCGGCCGCCCCACGTTTGGCCCCCTCGTCGGCGAGCGTGTCGAACAAGTCGTCACCTGCGTCGGGATTCTCTGGGATTCTTTCGGTGCTGCTCGTGGAAACAGGACTCCTCGAGCTCCGAGCCGCATCGTCTCGGTCGAAGGCAAGACGATTGACGGCAGGCTGTGCCAGGTATTGCTCCGCTCGAGGATGGGCGTCCAGCAGCCGTTCCACCCTGCAGCGAAGCACGGCGTCGGCGCCGCAGGCTCCGTCCAGATAACGCGCCGCTCTGCCGTCGATTTCTTCTCGAGCGCGGCGAAGAAAATCGATTCGACAAGCGCCGAGCTGCTCATGGCACCGCTCCAATCCCGAAGGGCCCTGATTCCGATCTGACGAAACCCCTCGGAAGCCCTCAAACAAAAAGCGAATTGTACCACGCGGTCGAATGTTTCGACGAGTCGGCGCGGTGGTTGACCGGCTCCAAACCTCCTGACAGGCAAACCCACGTTCGCCCCGCAAAATGGAAAGCGATCGACTCTTGACAAGATCGCAGGTGCCCCCGTTTTCATGATTCAAGCTGTCGCGCGGCGCAACGAGCGACTATGAATGAGGGACGACCAGTATTACGCTCCAAGAAGGGGTGGAGGAGCGATCAATGGTGCACCCGATCATCGCCGAGATCGACAAGCCACAATCGCGGCCGTTTCGCGAGCAGCCTTCACTTCAAATCGAAAACGGGCTCATTTGGCTTGTCTGCAAAGACCTGAGAGGTCAGACCCGAGGTTTTCGGATCGGCGTACTGGCTAACCGAGACGGCAGATTTCCCCTTTTTCGGAAGCACGACTTCCCGGCCGAAAAGATTCTCTTCGCTTCGTCCCGCCGTCGCCAATATGCCAACTTTGTAGCTTCCGGCGGGCATGCCCTCGGAGCCTGCGTAGCCGATGAGGTTAAAGGCTCCATCCTTGATCTTGGAGGTGACTCGAAATGGTCCTCCCCCAGCACCTTTGGGGGCATCGGCCCCGTCGCCGGAGTACTCGAAAATGATTTCGATCAATACGAATCGCTCGAGATCACTTCTCCGCCAGCCGGGCTGATCAGCCAGACGAAGATGGACGGAGCCGTGGACTGTTTGAAGAAATGCACAGATCCGTCGGCGAAAAGGTGATTCGCTCCGCCGGGATAGAACAGGGTGGCTTGAGCAGCGGCGTGCTGATTGCCCACGTCGGTGGCAACACCTGCCGCGAATTCTCGAAGTTGAGCATCGCCAGACCGATCTGCTTCAGGTTGTTGATGCACGCGGCACGGCGCGCCGCTTCGCGAGCCGACTGCACGGCCGGCAACAGCAAAGCAATCAACACGGCGATGATGGCGATGACGACAAGAAGTTCGATCAGCGTAAAACCACGCGATGAACGCGAGACGCGATGCTTGAGCACGTCGAAGATCCTCCTGGAACGAGAAGCGTCAGTTACGAGAGAGCAGGGTATCCATGGCGTGTCGACGGACGACGAAACTGTGATGAAGATTGGAATAAGTTTCGCGGATGCGAACGCAAACTCATCGGCAGAAAGGATCGACTCTGAGGTCCCACCTCAATCCGCGTCACTGGTCCAGCGGAACCGCACTGTTTATAATCAACCGGAGGAGGCCCCATGCCGTTGCGTGATCAGCGTACGAGCCTGGATACCTGGTCCTATCCGCTCGCGATCGGCCAGCCGCTGCCTTCTCTACCGGTCTTGTTGTCGGAGACCCAGAACGTGACGCTCGCGCTCGAGGCAAGCTATGAGCAGACGTGCCAGGTCTTGCGAATTTGATGAGTGACGGCCCGATCCTCGTAACCGGGGCTGCCGGTCAACTCGGCGCGGTCGGCCGAACCGTGACCATCCTGCTCCTCGAGCGCGGGCTCCCGGTTCGCGCCATGGTCCGCCGCGAGGATGATCGCGCCGCGGCCTTACGTGCCGCCGGCGCCGAGGTGGTGGTCGGAGACCTATTCGAACCGGCCGACGTCTATCGCGTCGTCAGCGGCTGTCGGCGGGTCTACTTCGGCATGTCCGTTTCGCCTGTATACCTGGAGGCGAGCGTGACCATGGCGGCGGTCGCCCGCGAAATCGGGGTGGACGCCCTGGTCAACATGTCCCAGATGACCGTCTCTCAGATGAGCATCCACAACACCACCCCGAGCCCGCAGCAACGGCAGCACTGGCTAGCCGAGCAGGCGCTCGCGTGGTCCGGCCTGCCGGTCGTCACCATCCGGCCGACCGTCTTCCTCGAGGGCTTCTTCCTCCCCCTCACCGGTACGAGCGTCCGCGACCGTGGCCGCATCGAGCTGCCGTTCGGGCGGGGCAAGACCTCGCCGGTTTCGTCGGCTGACGTCGCTCGGGTAGTCGCCGCCGTCCTCGCCGACCCTGGGCCGCACCTGGGCCGGATCTACGAGCTCACCGGTCCGCAGTCGCAGGACATGCACGGAGTTGCCCGGGAGTACTCGCTGGCGCTCGATCGTGAGATCAGCTACTCTGACATCGCCCCCGAGGATTGGGAACGGGCGCTTAAAAGTGCGGGGTTGCCGGAGCACCTGACTCACCACCTGGTGACGATGGCCGAGTTGAACCGGGCGGGTCGGTATGACCGGATGGCAGACGGCGTCGAGCGGGTGACCGGCCGGTCGCCGATGAGCGTCCGCGAATTTGTGTCGCTGCACGCGGATGAGTTCGGCGGTCGTCGATCGTAAAGCTCCGTCACACCGGAGGACACGCCGCTGCCGACGAGCGGCAGCCATGCGGCTTTCGAGCGATGAAGTTTTTCCTCCTGATCCGAAAGGCGAGAAAGGCCAGGCATGAACAACCAAGACAAGATCACGCAGTTTCTGGCGGGCGCTCCACACGCGGTGGTGGGAGCGTCAAGCGACCAGTCGAAGATCGGCAACCTGGTGCTGCAGGCATACATGCAGGACGGGCGACCCGCCTATCCGGTGAATCCGAGTGCGAAGGAGATCGAAGGTCTGATGTGCTATCCCGACCTGGCGGCGCTCCCGACGCCCATTCACGGTGTCTCAATAATTACGCCGCCGCACGTGTCAGAGGCCATAGTGGAGCAGGCGGGAGCTATCGGCGTGAAGAACATTTGGTTTCAGCCAGGCGCCGAGTCAAAACGCGCCATTTCGCGGGCGCAGGCACTGGGCATGAACGTGATAGCTGGGGGGCCGTGCATCCTGGTGACGCTCGGCTAGAGCGAACATCGGTCACCGGAAATGCAGACCCCCGCGGCGGTTTCGTGACTGGCAAGAACCGGTAAAGCAGACCCGCCGCGTATGTTGCGCAAAGCTCCCCCCCTTTGGAAGGGGGGGCCAGGGGGGGTCGAGCGCGGCGGCCACGATTACAAAGCGGTCGCGCAACAGAAAACGCCGAGTCGTCCACCTCGAAATTCGCCAATCCCGCCCGCTTTTTATCAGACCACCCTGCCCCGCCCCCCAGTAGCGACCCCCCGCGCCGACGATATGTTTCGATCGCGGATCACCTGCTAGTCGATGATCGCAATCCTCTGTTACGCCGAGACGACCTCAGCGTTTTCCAGCGTGACTTCCTCGACCGCCTCAGCCGGAAGCGCCTCGTCTTGGTCCCGCGTGACCTGCTCGACGCTCTCGATCGGAACCGCCTCATTCAGGACCGGCGCGGGCTCTTCCAGCACCTCAGTCTGAATCGCGTCGGCCGCGACCGGCGCGGGCTGCTCGATGGTCTCGGTCGCGACGACCTCGTCCGCGAGCGGTGCCGCCTCCTCCAGCGCCTCAGTCGGAACGGCGTCGGCCACACACTGCGCGGCCTCCTCCAGCACTTCAGTTTGAATGGCGTCGGTCAAGACCGGCGCGACCTCGTCCACCGCCGCGGCCGCAGTCACCTCATCTGCGATTGGCACCTCCTCCTCCACGGCGTCCGTTGGAACGACTTCCTCCTCGACCGGCGTGGCGAGTTCGATGACCTCGATCGGTAAGACCTGCTCCAGATTCTCGGTCGGCGTGACCTCGTGCTCGACCCGCGTCAGGCACTCCGCTGTTTGCTCAGCGTCGACAGACTCGACGTTTTCGTTAACGTCCGTGACCTCTTCTGTAGCTTGCGCGATCGGATCCGTTAACACTTCATTCATGGCGTTTAACTCCCGGCTGCGAACTGATGGGGGGCGTGAAGGAGGAACCATATCTAATATTACCAATGGAATTTGTTTTGCCATCTACCTTTCTCAAATTTCTTGAAAATTTGATGCAAGCGATGCCAGGCGACACCGGCCCCCCGCCGGCACGGTTGACGCGAACCGCGCCACAGGCAAGGCGTGCCAACAGATCCGCTATCGGGATGAATCGAGGACGGCCTGGGATCAGTGTCAATTTCTTCCATTTCGACTGTTTGGCAAGCGAGGTACGGCTAAACGTCGACCAGGATGCCGCATTGACCGTAGTCGCCAACGGGTGTTATCGCTGGCTCGGAGCGCAGCTCCGCGGCTGCCATGACTGGACGTCGCGTCGAGGTGTCGTCTGCACTCCGCATTAACTCGGCCTATCATCGACCTTCTAGCGGGTCAATTCCTTCACTCGATCCAGCACGCCATCTGCATCACCTTCCATGGGTACCGGCACGGGCCAGCGATAGCCGCCCTTCGCGTCGCATTGGACGAGCAGCCAGCGGCCGTCGGTGCTGAAGTAGATGACCTTGATGTCCTCCGGATGCTCCATGGGTGGGCCGATCGGCCGGCAGAAAGAGACGTCCCAGATCCGGGCGGTGCGGCCCGATCCGGTCGCGATGGTCCGGCCGTCTGGGGAGAAGGCCCCGCGCATAACCGCCCCGGAATGCCGCATCACACCACCGACCGGCGCGAGCGTTGGCAGCGACCAGAGCTGCGCCGAACCATCCTCACATCCTGTGAGAATCAGGTCATGCCCGGGGCTTTCCAGGGCGAGCTTGCAGGGCGCATTGAGGTGCGCGGGCGGACCGACCCGATTCATTGACTCGTTGTCGCGCGCCTCCAGCACAGTCTGATCCGAATCGCTGAACGTCACGGAATAGCGAGGGGTTCGTGTGTCGCTCACAATCAGGTCAGCGACGCTTGCGGCGTCCAGCCAGGTGTGTTCCGTGTCCAATCGAGACAGATCGCAGCGGTATTGTGTATGGTCATTCGAGAGAAGCATGAGGCTGGTTCCGGAGGGATCGAGAACCGACGGACCCGCGTTGCCAGTACCGGGATGATAGGGCGAGCCGTCGATTGGCCGTCGGGACGTCCCAGACCTCGAGAGAGTTCCGAAGCAGCAGCACCCGATGCGCGTCGGAGCTCACGTCTGCTAAATACGATTGCTTGCCGAACTTCGACACTTCGCCAATCCTCCGTCGGGTGGGAAGGTCCCAGATCTGCACCTCCTGGTCCGTATAAACGAGCAGCTTCTCTTCGCGTTTGATCTCAATACCGTTGACACTGCCGCCGATCTGGATCGGCTCGCCGAGCGGATTCCCAGTGGCGATATCGCATACCAGGATGGTGTCGCCCAGAGCCAACACCAGATTTGAGCGGCTGAAGCCACGCGGCACCGACCGCGAGCCGTCGGGTCTACTGATCCTTTTTTGTTTCTTGCTGTCCGCAAACCATGGGGGCCCCAGCGGCTCGCCGGTCTCCACGCTCCATGCCTGGAACCAACTTTTTTGATTCTTCTCGTCCCAGCGGATCAGTAACGCTTTCCTCTCCTTCACACTCTCAAGTTCGCTGTCCTTGGCGGAAGTCATGGGCCGGCCGATCCTCTTTCCCGAGTCCAGGTCGTGTATTTCGTAGACGCCACTTTCGTCGCGCGTGACGACCCGATGGCGATAGAGCGCGACAGCCTTCGGTACCGGAGACCTCTCCGGCGGCCAGGCCGTTTTCACGGGGCGCCCCGTCGTGACGTCCCACCGCTGGACATCGTCGTTGTAACGCGTGGCCATCAGCCGGTGATCCTCACTCAGCGCGAGCTCGCTGATGAAGTTCCGCACGGGGATCGGGGGTCCCACGAACCGACCTGTGTCGAAATTCCACAATCGGACAAAGCCGTCGCCGGCCGACCCGATCAGGATCTTGCCGTCATCCGAGAACCAGAGGGATGGCAACGGTGGAGTCTTACCGGAGGGAGTTTGACGTGCGGCTCCGATCGGCTCGAGGCCTTTTTCCGCCAGCTTCCCCGTGGCAAAGTCCCAGACCTGGGGATTGCCGTCCAAGTCGATCGTCGCGAACAGCCTGTACTGGGCGTTGGGAACCCCCTTGACGGCCAGGATCCCGTCCGCCAGCCTTTCTGGGGCGATCAAATGCGGCGACCAGGCGGCAAGGTTGGCCCGGATGGCATACTGCTCGGCGGCTGGGCTCCTGCGGTAGTCCTTGAGCTGCTCGGCCATGGCGAGCACGCCCCGGTCCACGTATCCCTGCTCGCAAAGGGCAACGGCCTGGTCGAGCCGAAGGCCAAACGCCTGTTCGCGAGTCAATGCAAGCAGCCGCTCGCTCCTGAGCCAGAGCCCGAAGACGCCGGCCAGGGCGACGACCATGGCTACCAGCAACCCCGCGATCACCGGGTTCCGGCGGCACCACCGCCAGGTTCGCTCCGGCGCCGAGATCCGTCGCGCCTGGATCGGCCGGCCCTCGATGAACCGGCCCAGGTCGTTCCTGAGCGCCTGGGCGTCGGAGTAACGTTGGACCGGTTCCCTGGCGATGGCCTTGTGGACAATCGTCGCCAGGTCGCGGGGGATCTCGCGATTGAGCTGTTCAAGTCGATCGGGTGACTCGTGCATGACGCGTTTCACGAGCCGGTTGCGGTCCTTGTCGTCGAACGCCGGCCGCAGGGCAAGCAGCTCAAACAGTGTCAACCCCAGGGCGTACACATCGCCGCGGGCGTCAAACTTTCCCTCGAAGGCTTCCGGCGGCATGTATCGCAGGGTGCCCAGGATGTCTCCGGTGTGGGTGAGGTTCTCCTGGTCGTCGGCTTTGGCCAGGCCAAGGTCGGTGACCCAGACGGTGCCCTGGCCGTCCAGCAGGAGGTTCGAGGGTTTGATGTCGCGGTGGAGTATCCCCTGGTTGTGCGCGTATTCAAGAGCCTCGGCCACCTGCACGCCGATCCGCGCGACACTCTGCCAGTAGGCCCCCGCGCCGCCCCGGCTTGACCGGCCGTCCGAGCGTTCGCCCGGAAGGACAACCGAGGTCTGACGCAACTCCTCGATCACCTGGTCCAGGCCGCGACCCTCGATGTACTGCATCACGTAATAGGACGAGCCCTCATGCTCGCCGACGCCGAACACCGGGACGATGTTGGTGTGGTGAAGCTTGGCGGCAGCCCTGGCCTCACGCTCGAACCGGCGCCGTTGCTTGGAGTCGAGGATCAACTGCGAGGAAAGCACCTTGAGCGCGACCTTGCGACCAAGTGAGACCTGCTCGGCGGCGTAGACCACTCCCATTCCGCCGCGGCCGATCTCGCGGATGATCCGGAAATCGCCCAGTTGCACCGGCACCGGGGCCTTCAAAATCGGTCGCCCATGGTCGCCCGTTTCATCGCCGGTCAGCGAGTCGTCCCGGATGGTAATGTTCACCTTCGTCGCCATCGCCGGGAAGACCTCGCGGATCTCGCCGGCCAGCTCAGGGTGACGATTGACATATTCCTCGATTCCCGGCCGCTCGCCGTTGCGATACCGCTGGAGGAATTCCTCCGCCAGCTCCTGCACGACCTCGGTTCGAGCTTCCGATCTGGACATTAGAATGCATTCCTGTGCTTCGGCTCGCCGTCGAGACTGGACCGTGAAAGTGCCTGCGCATCGCTCCCGATCCACAGTAATCGGACTCTTTTGGTTTGTCAGGGGGCTGGACCTGAGCGATTCTCCAAGAGTTCGGCTCGAGGATGCTGGGGTCGGGCTTGGCCGAGAGGGCTCTGTTGAGCCCGGCCGGTATCGGAGTCCGGCAGATGTAGAACGCAGCTTGCGACCAATCGCAACCACCCTTATGTGAGGTGCTTCGACTTCTTGGACGCGACTTCAAATCTGGTCGCCCCGTCCTCGGAATACCTGTTGGCCAGCAGGTCCGTCACCTACAATCGGCCATGCCACATCGGCGTGAGATCACCAGCCAGCGCCTGGGTGAGTTCTTTGCCGCGCACATTGCGGGGCCGCTGCGGGCCGACTTCCACATCGGCCTGCCACGCCAGCTCCTCGCGCCGATTCTTGCTCGAGCGGATCAAGAGTCCTTACCCTGCTTCCTCGAAACTCATTCCGACCACAATGTACCACTCTATATACGACTTGGCTTTGAAGTCGCCTCGACGAGCGTCCCCCAGACACACCCGCTGCCGGTCTGGGGCCTCCTCAGGAGGCCGCATGGTTCCCCGGTTACTTCGACGGAGCCGCTCGCTTGACAAGACGACTCTACTACACCGACGCGACCTCTGCGCTTTCCGGCGTGACCTCCTCAAGCGCTTCAGCCGGAACGGCTTCCTCCTGCTCCGGCGTGACCTGGTTGACGGTCTCGAACGGAACGATCTCATCCTGGACGAGCGCGGGCTCTTCCAGCACCTCAGTCCCAACGGCGTCAGTCGCGACCGGCGCCGCTTGCAGGACGGTCTCGGTCGCGACGACCTCGTCCGCGAGCGCTGCCGCCTGATCCAGCACCTCAGTCTCAATCTGGATCGCCGCGATCTCCTCGACGGGCTCGGTCGGAACGCCTTCGTCAAGAATCGGCGCGACCTGCTCCACATTCTCGCTCGACGTGACCTCATCTGGCAAGTCGTGCACGGTCCGCATCGCGGCCGGGTCCGCGCTTGTCACCGCCTGACCTACCGCGCTCGCACCACTACCCAGGCGCGGCGAGCAGGAACTGGATGCTGCACCGTCCGCCCCGGGAACTTCGGCGGAGCCTTCTTGGGCGGATCCATCAGAACGGCGAGCTGCTTCCCCTTCGTCCCGCGGTGCGCATGGCTCACGCTGCTGCTGAATGAGTTGATGTCGTTGGCAGTCATCCTCGGGCCGGAGAGCACCTTGACCTTCTTGTGCAAGGTGATCAGCGTGTAATGGCCCTCGGGCAAGGCGCATCAATGACGCCCGGGCCCCTGAACGTGATGAGGTAGGTCTGTGTGTCGGGTTGCGGTGCGATGTCCATGTGAATCCTGCTGAGCTCGCCGTCGCGATACAGCACAAAGGCGCCCGTATCGATTAAGCTCGGGTTGCTGAACGTGTAGGTCCAGCACGCCGGAGACGTGCGCGTACATGGTCACGTCGAGCACATTCGGCGAGATGGTCACGTCGAAGTCGCCCGCGATGGTGATGAGGTTGACCAGCGTCAGGCTGCCGCCTAGGGCCCGTGGGGAAGGGTGATTCCCGCGATCGTGGGCGTCTGGCTCGTGGTGTTGACCTCGAGCAGGAACCCGGCATTCAGGCTGAAGCGACATCCGGCGGGAAGCCCTGTGTTCACCGTGAGCTGGATCGCACATTGCCAGGCGGCGCACAGAGCCGCCAAGAATTATGCAAACCCTGCGCCGAATGCCACCACCCAGATCGCCTCACGCCACCCGCCTCCGCGTTGCCGGGATTTTGCCGGGGGCAATGGATTTGATATCATTCATCGACTTACTTAGCGGGAGGTAGATCTTGTTCAGCAAGATCGAATAAGTGAAGGTCGATGTATCGGACATACACCGTTCGGTCGCATTCGACCGCGACACCCTTGGCCTCCCGCTTGAATTCGAGTCGCCCGGATGGAGCTAGAACGGGGGCCTCATGAGCGATCACCCGACCCCGCTCGGCGGCTCGTGCAGCGCCCGATTCGACTCCCTGCGCGAGCTGTTCGCAGCCAAGCTCGCATCGGGGGAAGACCTCGGCGCCTCGCTTGCTGTGAATATCAACGGCGAGATGGTGGTGGACCTGTGGGGCGGCTGGGCCGACGAGGCCCATACTGTGCCTTGGACCGAGAACACGATCACTTGCGTCTTCTCCACCACCAAGACAATGACCTCCCTTTCCGCCCTCGTGCTGGTCGATCGCGGCGAGCTCGACCTCGACGCGAACGTCGCCGCCTACTGGCCCGAGTTCGCGGCCCGAGGCAAGGCCGGGATCAAGGTTCGCCAGCTTCTGTCGCACACGTCGGGCGCCTCGGGCTGGGACAGGCCGGTTACCATGGACGACGTCTACGACTTGGAAAAGTCCACCGCTATGCTCGGGGCGCAGGCGCCCTGGTGGAAGCCCGGGACGGCCTCAGGCTACCACGCGCTGACCTACGGCCACTTGATCGGCGAACTGATCCACCGCATCACCGGCCAGCGCCTGGGAGAGTTCTTCACTGCACACATCGCGGAACCGCTGGGCGCCGACTTCCACATCGGCCTGCCCCCCTCGGAATTCCATCGCGTCTCCAACCTGGTGCCGTGGCCGCCCCAGCCGACCGACCCCGCCGGCATCGATCCCAACGGCCCGGCGTTCAAGACCCTCACCGGTCCGGACCTGTCCTTGAACATTGAACGGAGCCGGACCGAGCGCTGGCGCCGCGCCGAGATCGGCGCGGCCAACGGCCACAGCAATGCGCGCTCCGTGGCGCGCATCCAGTCCGCGCTGGCCTGCGGCGGCGAAGTCGACGGCGTCCGGCTGCTCTCGCCGAAGACAATCAATCGGATCTTCGAAGTGCAAAGCGACGGGATCGACCTCGTACTGGGCTATCGGCTCAAGATCGGCGTCCGTTATGGCCTGCCCTGGCCGGAGGTGCTGCCATTTGTCCCGGAAGGCCGCGTCTGTTTCGGCGCCGGTGCGGGCGGCTCGCTGGTGCTCGTCGACACGGATCGCCGCCTGACCGTCGCCTACGTGTTGAACAAGATGGTGCCGTGCCTGATCGCTTCACCCATCGCGGCGGCGCTGGTCGAGCGAGTGTACGACATCGTCAACGAAAATTGACGTGTCCTTCGCGCTGTCTCCAATGCTCAACCGGTTCGCCGAAACACCCCCTTCAAGTCGCGCCGTTGGCGTTCTGGAAAGGGCGAGAATTTGTTTGACGGCGACCTTCACATCCGGCAAGATCCGTAAGCTGGATTGACGTCGCGTACGCAGGCTGCGTTCTCAACCGACTCGCCGAAGTGCCCGTGGCGCGCAATCGCATTCCGGCCGTGTCTTGGGGAGCTGGTTCCTTCGAGGCCGGCGAAGCTCAAGCCCCGGGGCCCCGCGTGCGTGGCTGCGTCGGCGGGTATTCTTTGCCACGAGCTGTTGCCATCACCTGGCTCGGGCACGGAATCAAGCGTCTCGCCGCAGGGCGCATGCCCGACGAGGTCGAGTACGGGTCTCCTCGTGGACGTCGTTGGTTTCGTCCTCGGCGCCCTTGTCGCGTGAATCCTGTTCCGCACCCGGCCGGCGTCCCGGCCGGCCCCTTACTGACTTACCCTGGAGATGCCTCCGATGCTGCTTCCAGTTCCGATTTGCCTCACAAACGACAGTGTGAATTCCGGGCCCGTGCGCACCCGTCAAGGCCGCCGGAGCGCTCACGGCCGACACAGGTTTTCTCGTCCGCTCCTCGATGTCCTGGAAGATCGAACCTTGCTCAGCGTCGATTTAGTCACGAACACCAACGATAGCGGCAGCGGTTCGTTGCGCGCGGCGATCAGTGGTGCCAACCCCGACGACACCATAGAGTTCGCGAGTGGTGTCACGGGCACCATCAAGCTGACCAGTGGCGACCTGGACATGGACCAAAACCTGAACATCGAAGGCCCCGGCGCCGGCAATCTGACCATCAGCGGCAATGGAAAAAATCAGGTGTTCTTTGTCAACCAATACGTGACCGCGACCATCGCCGGGCTAACCATCGCCGATGGCTATACCACAGAGTACGGCGCCGGCATCGAAAACTTTGGCTTGCTGAACGTCAGCAACTGCACTCTCTCGGGCAGCAATTCCACCTTCGAAGGCGGTGGCATCGCTAACGAAGACACCGGGGCGTTGAACGTCATCAACTCCACTTTGTCCGGCAACTCGGCCATCGCCGGCGGCGCCATCTTGAACGACGGGACGTTGACCGTGACCAACTCCACTTTTTCCACCAACTCGGCCCAGGACGAGGGCGGCTGCATCTTTAACAATGGCTCCGCAAACGTCACCAACTCCACTCTCGTCGGCAATTCCGCCGTCAGCATCGGCGGCGGCATCGATGCTAACTCTGGCACCACGACCCTCGCCAACACGATCATCGCCGGGAACTCAGCCAATTCGGGAGCCGACGTCGACGGGCCGGTCAACAGCCTGGGCTACAACCTGATTGGCAACTCATCCTACGGCAGCGGCTTCGTGGCCACCGACCAGCTCAACGTCAATCCGCTCCTCGGCCCCTTGCAGAACAACGGCGGCCCCACCGAGACGATGGCCCTCCTCCCCGGCAGCCCCGCTATCGACTCAGGCAGCGATTCCCTGATTCCCTCTGGTGTCACCACCGACCAGCGCGGCGATCCGCGCGACGTCAACGGCGTCGACATCGGTGCTTTCGAAGTCCAGGTGTACACGGTATACAGCACAGCCGACAGCGGCGGAGGCTCCCTGCGCGCCGCCCTGACCAACGCCAACCAGGACGGAAGCAGCGTCATTGACATCACGACCGGCGGCGTCATCACCCTGGCGAGCCTCCTGCCGGCCATCAGCAGCGACGTCCAGATCTTCGGCCCAGGCGCCAGCAATCTGACTGTGAGCGGCAATGGGGCATATCAGGTGTTCAACGTCAATGCCGGCGTGACCGCGACGATCGCCGGGCTGACCATCGCCGACGGCTATACCCAACTCGGCGGCGGCGCCATCTTTAACGATGGCACGCTGACGCTAACCAGCGCCACTCTCTCAGACAACTCAGCCCAAGTCGGCATCGGCGGCGGCGGCATCTGTAACGGTGGCACACTGACAATCATCGATTCCACACTCTCCGACAACTCTGCCTCGCGGGGCGGCGGCGGTGTCCTCAACACCAGCGAGAGCGTTCTGACAGTGACCAACTCCACTTTCTCGGGCAACTCGGCCGGTGTGGGCGGCGGCATCGATAACTTTGGGATGTTAACGGTTACCGACTCGACTCTCTCGAACGACGGCGCTGCGTTCGACGGCGGCGGCTTCGATACGTCCATGGGCACCACGACCCTCGCCAACACGATCATCGCCGGAAACACCGCGACGACAGGGCCGGATGTCAACGGGACGGTCGACAGCTTGGGCTTTAACCTCATCGGCAACACATCAGGCTCGAGCGGCTTCGCGGCCACCGACCTGCACAACGTCAATCCGCTGCTGGGCCCCTTGCAGAATAATGGCGGCCCCACCGAGACGATGGCCCTCCTGCCCGGCAGCCCAGCCATCGCCGCCGGCAGTGTCGCCCTCATTCCCACTGGTATCATCACCGACCAGCGCGGATCTCAGCGTGTTGTGAGCGGTACGGTTGATATCGGCGCTTTCGAATTGCGCGGCTTCATCATCACAGCCAGCAGCGGCAACAACCAGCAGACCACCGTAGGCACGACCTTCGCCGCACCGCTGGTCGTCACCGTTAGAAGCCCATTCGGCGAACCGATTGCGGGAGGCGTGGTCACCTACATCTCACCTTCGAGCGGAGCGTCGGCCACATTTCCCGGTGGCACCGGCAGCGCCGCCATCGGCCCGTCCGGCCAGGCCAGCATCGCCGTCGCCGCCAACACCATCGCCGGCGGCTACGCCGTCGCCGCCTCGGCCGGCGTGAATGTCACCACAAACTTCAGCCTCACCAACACACCAGGCCCGGCAGACAACCTGGAATTCGTGCAGCAGCCGACCGACACGACCTACGGCGACACCATCAGTCCGCCTGTAACCGTGGAGGTCACGGACCAGTACAACAATCCGGTCAACAGCACGGCCTCCATCACCATCTCGCTTGGCACCAATCCCACAGGCGCATCGCTCGGCGGAACACTACTCGAGAGCGCCGTCGCCGGAACTGCGACGTTCGAAGACCTGACCATCAGCAAGGCGGGGATGGCCTACGCCCTGGCGGCCACGTCACCCGGTCTCAACGCCGCTCCACCCTCCGATTCGTTCAACATCAAACAGCGGCCGATCAGCGTCAGCGCCACAGCGAACACCAAGACCTACGACGGCACCGCGAGCGCCGCGGCGATGCCCACGATCACGGCGGGGAGCTTGGCACCGGGTGACACGGCGGATTTCATTGAGACCTACAGCACGCGGAACGTCGGCACAGGCCTGACGCTCACACCAGGCGGCACGGTCGATGACGGCAACGACGGCGACAACTACAGCTACCATTTCGTCTCGGTTTCGACCGGCGTGATCACAGCCGAGCCACTCACGATCACGGCCCTGGCCAACACCAAGACCTACGACGCCACGACGAGCGCCGCGGCAGTTCCCGCGATCACTTCAGACAGCCTCGGCGTAGGTGACACGCCCCGCTTCACTGAGGTGTACGGCACGCAGAACGTCGGCACGAGCCTGACCCTCACGCCAAGCGGAACGGTCGACGACGGCAACGATGGGCACAATTACACATACAGGTTCGTCCCGGTGTCGACCGGCGTGATCACCCCGGCGCCATTGACGATCACGGCGGTGACCAACACCAAGGTCTACGACGGCACGACGAGCGCGACAGCCATCCCGACCGATTCCGGCCTCCAGGGGACCGACTCGGTGACCAACCTGAGCGAGACCTACGACACCCGGAACGCAGGCACAAACAAGACTCTCTCGGTCGCGACCTACACCGTGAACGACGGCAACGGCGGAAACAACTACATGGTCACCACGGTACCCAACCAGACCGGAGTGATCACCCGCGACGCCCTCACCATCACGGCCGTGGCCAACACCAAGACCTACGACGCCACAACGAGCGCCGCGGCCATGCCGGCAATCACCTCAGGAAGCTTGCAGGGCATGGACACAGCCAACTTCGTCGAGACCTACTCCACCAAGAACGCGGGCACCGGCCTGACGCTCACGCCCAGCGGAACCGTGACCGACGGCAACGGCGGCAACAACTACACCTACACCTTCGTCCCGGTGTCGACGGGCGTGATCACAACGGCGCCACTAACGATCACGGCCGTGACCAACACCAAGTTCTACGACGGCACCACGAGCGCAGCAGCCATCCCGACCGTTTCGGGCCTGAAGGGCACCGACACGGTGACAAACCTGAGCGAGACCTACGACACCTCGGCCGTGGGTACGGGCAAGACGCTCTCGGTCGCGACCTACACGATCAACGACGGCAATGGCGGCAACAACTACATGGTCACGACGGTGGCCAACCACACCGGTGTGATCCTCCAGCAGACCCCGACACAGCTCGTGATCCACACTGAGCCCTCGGCCACCGCCACGGCCGGCCAGTTCTTCCCCACCCAGCCGGTGATCTACGTCGAAGATCAGAATGGAAACGTCGTTACCGGCGACGACACGACCCAGGTGACTGTCTCCCTCCGCGTCGGCACCGGGCCGCTTCTGGGAACGACCACAATCACGGCGTCAGGCGGCATCGCGACCTTCACAAACCTACAGGACGACACGGCCGAGACAATCATCCTCCTGTTCACCGCCCAGAACCTGGTCAAGGCCCAGTCCAATCCCATCACCGTCAAACCTGCGCCAGACAGCATGCTGGCGACTGGTGGCGTCATTGGATCGGTAGGTGCGCAGGCCCGCGATGGCCACAAGGCGAAAGCCCATCGGCCGAAACCAAAGGTGGCCCCCCCTGCATCGCGGCATCGGGCCACGGCGACAACAGACCGCGCCCGCTCCGTCGCCCGGCAGGATATCGTTCTGAATCACGTGCTCGCCAGCATGAACGGCAACCTGCGGGCCCGCGTGATCACCGAGCGCCTGGCCGATTCGCCACTCAGATGACCTGGTGTATTACTCGAGATCGCCAGAACCGATAACATGTAAGCCCACGCGGGACCGTTGAATCACGTCAAGGAGACATCATCATGCTCAAGCGCTCACACTTGATAGCCGTCGGCATCATGGCTGTAGGCGGACTGCTCGGCTGCGCCGCGGCGGCCGCCGAGCTCGCAGGAGTCTGGCAGGCCGAAGCCTCGCAGCGACGCCAGCCCTCCCCGGCAGGTGAGCTCAAACCGGCGTGTTATTCACAAGGGGCAGACCGGGGCTTGCTGCTGGCAATGGCCGCTGGGACCGAGCCTCGCCCGCAGGCCGCCGGTCAGCCGGGGAAGGATAGCAAGAAGCCCAACATTCTCGTCATCTTCGGCGATGACATTGGCATCACCAATCTGAGCTGCTACAGCGACGGCCTGATGGGCTACACAACGCCCAACATCGACCGTATTGCGAGCGAAGGCATCCGCTTCCTGCATTACTACGGTGAGCAAAGCTGCACCGCCGGCCGTGCCGCGTTCCTCACTGGCCAGCATGGGCTTCGCACCGGCTTGACAAAAGTCGGCTTCCCCGGAGCACCGATGGGCATGAGCCAGCTCGACCCCTCCATCGGTGGTCTGCTCAAGAGCCTCGGCTACGCAACCGGCCAGTTCGGCAAGAACCACGTCGGTGACCGAAACGAAGCGTTGCCAACCGTGAATGGATTCGATGAGTTCTTCGGCAACCTCTACCACTTGAACGCCGAGGAAGAGCCCGAGCTGCCCGACTACCCGAAAGACCCGGCCTATCGCGCCAAGTTCGGCCCGCGCGGCGTGCTCAAATGCAAGGCTGCAGACAACGACGACCCCACCATCGATCCTCGCTTCGGCAAGATTGGCAAACAAACCATTGAAGACACCGGAGCGCTCACGAAGAAGCGGATGGAAACCATCGACGACGAGACCTCCGCCGCGGCCATCGACTTCATGAAGCGGCAAAAGGAGGCCGGCAAGCCGTTCTTCTGCTGGTTCAATGGCACGCGGATGCACCTCCGCACGCACGTTCGCCCCGAGCACCGCGGCCGGTACAAACACGGCGACAGCGAGTACATCGACGGCATGATCGAACACGACGAAACCATCGGCTCGCTGCTGAAGGCACTCGACGACATGGGGATAGCAAGCGACACCATCGTCGTCTACTCGAGCGACAACGGCCCGCACATGAACACCTGGCCCGACGGCGCCATGACGCACTTCCGCAGCGAAAAGAACACGAACTGGGAAGGCGCCTTCCGCGTGCCGTGCCTGGTCCGCTGGCCGGGGGTCATCAAGCCGGGCACCGTGACCAACGAGCTCATGAGCCACAACGACTGGATTCCCACGCTTCTGCTCCATCGCGGGTGAGCCGGAAATCGGTCGGCCAAGCTCACGCAGGGCTACACCGCCAACGGCATCAACTACAAGGTGCATCTCGATGGCTACGATCAGTCGGAATTCCTCCGAATCAGTCAACGGCACCGCGGCGAAAAACAATGGCGTCAAGAGCGCCCGGAACACCTTCTTCTACTCTGACGACGACGGCCTGCTCGTCGCACTGCGGCAGGGCGACTACAAGTACGTCTTCGCCGAGCAGCGCATGCAGGGCACGATGGGCGTCTGGGCCGAGCCGTTCACGAAACTGCGCCTGCAAAAGATCTACAACCTTTTCCAGGACCCGTTCGAACGGGCGGACATCACGTCCAATACCTTCTGGGACTGGCAGCTCAACCACATCGGAAGTGTATACGGAATGATCGAACAGGTTTCCACGTTCGCGGCGACATTCAAAGAGTTCCCGCCCCGCTCGATCCCGCCGAGCTTTAACCCGGCGACCATCTTGGATGAGGCCTTGAGCGAGATCCGCGATGCAAGGAAACGGGCGATGGAAATCGCCGTGCCCAAGAAGTAGCGTAATCAGGCAAGCGCCGTGCTTGCGCGTCGCGGGCACGGCGAAGCCCATTGGCAAAGGGGCGCATCATGCCGTTAATTGACTGGCCGAACGTTGAACGCGCGGTTTTTGACGCCGCTCTGGCTGCGATCACCCAGCTCATGAATCGTCACGCGGCGTCGTTTTACGGCGTCGCCTTTCACGAGTTCTACGCGGAAAGGGACGGTGTGATCGCGATGCCGTGCCTGGCGGCCAACACGGAGGAATATCTGGCAGCTAAGGACGTCTCCCGCTGGAGCTCGGCCGACTGGAAGTGGACGCAGATCAAGTATGCAACCGCCCAGACCAGGAAGCTCCATCGCGCCATCGAAAAGGTCGCAACCAGCGGCGATGAGTCTCTCTGGGAACGGACGCACGCGCGCTTCATCGACGCCTTCGTCAACGTCGCCAAAAAGCTGACCGACGAGCTCAGGAAGCATCCCCGCGCCGGAAAGGACTTTGGCGTATTCATCTTCCACGAAGAGGACGAAGTCGATGTCTTGAAACGCTGCATGACTTCGGCGAAATTCAAGAAGCTATTCCCACAGTTGCAGGCCAATCTTGAAGAGGCGAAACGACGAGGAAGCAGCCCACTCGAAAGCAAACTGCAGATTTACCGTCAGCACATTCGAGAGTATGAGAACGAGATCCTCAAACTCGGCGCACAAGCCCTGCCGATGTTGCGTCACGCCCTGGAGGACAAAAAGCAGGGATGGGCGGCGGCGGACCTCCTGGCAAGGATCGGTATCCCCGACCCCGATGTCATCCGAATCTTGAAGCAACACGCTCTGAAAGGACACGAAATCGCGTGCCACGACACGATCGCGCTGGCGCTGCTCGACGAGGTCGACTTCCTGCTCGAGCTGGCCGACTCGACCAAGACAAGAGACATTGCGATTGAGGGAATCTGCGGCCTCTATTCCGTCTGGCTCGATTTGTGCCTGCAATTCCGCACCCTCGACTACCAGCCGCTCGAGCAACTGCTGGAAAAGCCAGCCTGCAAGGGTAAAGTGCGCGACTTCTTCAGCGGAAACTGCCACATTGACGAGGGAGACGTCGATGAGGCGCTGCGTGGTCTCGAATCAAAGCACGCCGTGATCCGGGAACATGCGGTTACGGTGCTTGGCGACCGGCGACTCGGGGCCAAGCTCGCCACTCGCATCCTGCCCGCCGTGGCGGCCCGCTCTGCAGGATCGCAGCGCGACAGTTCGCCGGCTCGCCATTCTCGCGCTCAGCCGCTGGAAGAAGGCCGCTAAGCCATACGCCGCTGAAATTCGGAAGCTGTTCAACGATGCGAACGCAGACGTCGCTAAGAACGCCAAACACTATGCGAAAGAGTTGAGCTAAGTGCACCCGCGGAAACGATTGTGCGTTCGCGAGCAACAAAACGAGTTTCGAACATAACATCAAACGTACGAGATACGTGAGTTGCGGCGCCACCCATTCCCACCACGAAGTTGCTCCGCAACGCCGGGCTCCTCCCCTTCGGGAATCCACCCCGATTCGATCGCCTTCGTAACGGCCAGAATGTTGGCTGCATACCCACGAATCGCCCGATCCACCAGCCACTCAATCAACCGCTTCACAGTACCGCTCTTCGGATTGGCCATCGAACACCCCAGGTCGTTTGCTTGGAGGCCCCTTTCGTAACGCAGTCACAATTTCTCGTGCGGCTCCGGCAATCACTCCGATGATCCCGCCGACACACCCGAGCAAAACAGTGGGGACAACGTACTCGGAGAAAAGCCAGTCCGAATATCGGCCAAAAAACACAAGCCCAAGCCCTGCACCCAACCCACCACTGAGCAAGGACCAGCCCGCGATTCTCGCAATGAGCGCCATGACGATACCTGCTCCGCAACAGACCAATCAACACACATTGCCCCCAACGGCGAACCTGATACTTTGCAATACAAAGTACTTTGCAATAGTCAAGACGAAACTACCGAAGAAAGACCATCGAATCCGATGCTCGAGTTGTTGTTCACCAAGGAAAAGTCGGGTAGAACGTTTTCCGTGCAGGCGGCCAGGGCAACAGGACTGACCGAGCTCCGTTCAGAAACCGCACCAGAGAGAATCGCCTGCATGCCGCTTCAGAGCGACGCGGGTTTTCATTCACCCGGGAGGTTGAAGCATGCGCACGGCGATTGTGACGGTTTGGTTCATTGGCTTTTCAGCGATGCTCGCTCCCGCAAATGTGCGCGGCGATGGGCCATCAAAAACCTTGACTGTTCAAGACGTTTTCAATCTCCAGTTGGCAACTGATCCGCAGATATCACCGGACGGTAAGCGAATTGTCTACGTCCGCCGGTTCAGCGATATCATGTCTGATCACCGTCACTCTAATTTGTGGATTATTAACAGTGATGGCTCTGATCATCGCGCGCTCACAACGGGCAATTTCAACGACGCCTCTCCCCGCTGGTCACACGATGGCGACCAGATCATTTACACTTCCAACCGCGACGGCGGTTCGCAGATCTACCGCCGCTGGATGGATTCCGGCCAGACCGCCAAGCTCACGAACCTGACGGCCGAGCCTGCCGGGATCGCCTGGTCGCCCGATGACCGGTGGATTTCGTTCACGATGTTCGTGCCCGACAAAGCCCAAAAACTCATCGAGATGCCGGCCGCTCCCGAAGGCGCCAAATGGGCCGAGCCGGCCAAGGTCATCGACCGTCTGATCTACCGCTTCAACGGCGCCGGCTATCTCAAGGAAGGTTACACGCAACTGTTTGTGGTTCCCGCCGACGGCGGCACACCGCGACAGATCTCGGACGGCAAATTCCACCACGGCGGCCTGGCATTTCAATCCAGTGAAGCCGTCTGGACTCCCGACGGCAAGTATCTATTAATGTCGGCCAACCGTCACTCCGACTTCGAGAGTGATCCGCTCAATACCGAGGTATACGAATTCTCGGTCGCCGACGGCTCGGTGAAGGCACTGACGACGCGCAAAGGTCCCGATAATAGCCCGGAAGTCTCGCCGGACGGCAAGAAGATCGCCTATGTCGGCTTCGATGACCACTACCAGGGCTATCAGGTCCGTAAGCTTTACCTCATGAATCGAGACGGCAGCGACAGCCGGCTTCTTACTGGCGAGTTCGATGACGACGTTCAAGCTCCGCGCTGGTCGCCCGACGGTAACGGCATTTATTTCGCGTCCGCCGTCCACGGCAACACGGGGCTTTATTTCGTCGACCTCGAAGGCCATACGCTGAAGCTCGCCGAAAACATCGGGTCGACGACGAGCGCTTATGGCGGCGCCGCGACGTTTTCCATCGCGAACAACGGCGTTTTTGCCGTGACGCACACGCGACCTGATGTGCCCGGAGAAATCGCCACTGGCACCAAGGCTACCCCGGGGCCCAAGATCCTGACCAGCGTGAACGAAGGACTTCTCTCGGGTCGAACGCTCGGGCAGGTCGAGGAAATCTGGTACGAATCCGCGAAGGATCACCGCAAGATCCAGGGGTGGATCATCAAGCCGCCGGGATTTGATTCCAAGAAAAAGTATCCCTTGATCCTTGAGATTCACGGCGGCCCATTTGCCAATTACGGCGATCGCTTCGACCTGGAGAAACAACTCATGGCAGCGCGCGGCTACGTCGTGCTCTACACCAATCCGCGAGGGAGCACCAGCTACGGCGGCGAATTCGGGAACTTGATCCACCACGCCTATCCTGGCGACGATTTCGCCGATTTGAACTCCGGCGTCGATGCCGTCCTCGCCCGCGGCTACGTCGATCCGGAACAGCTCTATGTCACCGGCGGCAGCGGCGGCGGCGTGCTCACATGCTGGGTCATCGGGCACACAACGCGCTTCCGCGCCGCAGTCACCGTTTACCCGGTCATCAACTGGTACAGCTTCGTACTCACCTCCGACATTGGCGGCTGGATCTACAAGTACTGGTTCCCGGGCCTTCCCTGGGACAACGTTGCTCATTACGAACAGCGATCGCTCCTCTCCGTCGTCAAGAATGTCAAAACGCCGACGATGGTGCTGACCGGTGAAGCCGACTATCGAACCCCGATGTCCGATTCCGAGCAATACTACCAGGCGCTCAAACTCCTGGGCGTGGAAAGCGTTCTCGTCCGTGTCCCGGACGAGCCTCACGGAATCCAGGCCCGGCCCAGCCACCATGTTGCAAAGATCTTGTTCATTCTGAGCTGGTTCGATAAACATCGAAAAGGGAAGTGACCGTCTGGGCGTTTCGCTGTGATCTTCCCCATCGCTCATTTTCGTTGCGCACAGCTCGCGCACAGCAAGTCGACTGTCTCATTGGTAAACGTTGCCGAAAATGTGGAGCGGCGGCAGCGGCTGCACGAGAGCGGCTCGAATTTCTTGAGCAGTGAGTTCCAGTAGAGACTGTAGTCCCGGATCGCTTGTTTGCGTTGAATTACCACGGGAACGACGAGAGCGGGAAGGCGGACCCTTGCCACGACCAACGGCCGCAGCTCGGCCCGAAGGGCGTAATTCTCATTCAATTCCGCCAGCTTGCGGCGCAGTTCCAGATCCACGGCCTTCTTCTTCGCTGCGATTTCCTCGGGCGATGAAACCGCCGCCGCACGGCGCTTCGAGCCGTGAGCTTCGCGCGACAACGCCGAATAATACTCCTGCAGACGCTTTCGGTCCCGCTGTTGCCGCGCTTCGACACGGCGCACGAATTCCGTTGACTCCGTGATGAGTCGCCGCCTGCCTTCCGCCACCGCCGTCGCATAGGTGACCGGAACTTCGGGCGCGTTCGCCAGTTCCTCCGCGACCAGGTCGGGCTCCTGAAACACGTCTTGCAACGCCACGATGGCCTGGCTTTCCGCGTTGACGGAGACGCGGAAGATCGCTTCCCACACGTCCTCCGAGCGTAGCGCGCCCAGCAGCGTCCACAGGTGATATTCGACCAGCATCGGCTCGGCCGTGCGATACTTGGCGCGGGCGTTTTGCCAGGCGAACGTGTTGATGATCTTGTCCGTCAGGTCGCGGCTGGTGAGATAGCGCTCCATGATGCAAAACGAGCCGTCGCGTGGCACAGCCACATCGAGCACGCGTGCTGCCACGTCGAGAAACTCGCCCGCGAGTCCGACCTGTAGGGTTTTCGGGCCTGCCGCCACGTCCAGCGAAAACTCTTCGCCCGGGAGATGGGCGGCCGCCGCCACATCACGCGGCACCACCACCGTCCCGGGAAACTCCAGCACTGGCCAATCGGCGGCCCCGCCACTGCGTTCAAATAATTCGACCGCAAACATCCGCAAATCGCGATCGAGGACTGTCGCGGACATGGTTATTGAAAATCCTCGCCAAACAGAGCTTCGTCCAGTTCCTTGGATTGCACGTACTGTTCCTGTGCTTCAAGCAGCGTCTCGCCCAGGGTCACAAACGACTTCTCGAGCTCGGCATCGTCGCGCGAGCGGAGCCAGAGGTTGAGCACCAGCGACTCGAACTGATCGCCGTCCTCCAGGTTGCCCAGGATCGAGCCGACCTCTCCCACGACCAGCTCGAACATGCGAATCTTCTCGTTCAGCACATTCAGAATGCGGGCTTCGAGCGAGTCGGCTGTGCACAGGTTGAAGACGAACACCTCGCGTGTCTGGCCGAAGCGATGCACGCGACCGATCCGCTGCTCAATCTTCATCGGGTTCCAGGGTAAATCGTAGTTGATCAGCGTGTCGGCGAATTGCAGATTGCGTCCCTCGCCTCCAGACTCGGTACAGAGCATGATCGGCACGCGGTCGCGAAATGCCGCGACGGCATCATCTTTTTCCCGAGCCGTCTGCTCGCCGGAAAACACCGAAAACCCCAGCCCTTTCGACTGCAACAGACCTTCGATATGGCCCAGCGTGCGGCGAAAATTGACGAAGATCAACAGCTTGTGGCCTTGCGACTGCTCGACCAGCTCCAGCAAGCGAGCATCCTTCGCCGACTCACCGATCGACGCGGCCAGGCGCGCGAGCGCCGCCGCCTCCGAATCAACAAGCGCGATTCGCTCGAGCGATCCAGCCACCGCGACCGGGTGACTGCCTTGCGCGGCGAGCAGGCTGCTCAACTGCCGGCGCGATACACGCGCCGGAATCCCGGCGGCATCGCTCGAGGAATCGATGTCCCACAATAGGTCGGCCGCCGTTTCGTCGCTCGGCTCGATTTCATTCACCAGCCCGCTGCCACGTCGTCGCAGGAACTCAGTCAGTTTCCGATACAAGTCGGCTTCGGCACCAAGAGGCTTGGCCTGTATGGTCTGGGAATAACGCGCCGGCAGATTGAGCTGCACAAGGCTCCGTGTGTTACGGACCATGACCTCGCCCAGCAGCGATCGCAGCCGCTCGCGGTTGCGCGGGTCGCGCGGGTTGCCGCGCTTGACATACTGCTTCTTGAAATCAGTTTCCGTTCGCAGATGACCGGGGGCCAGAAGCGTGAGCAAGTTGTAGAGTTCGAGCAGGTTGTTCTGCACCGGCGTCGCGGAGAGAAGAAACATGAACCGCCGTTGAAGTGAGTTGACGAGTTGCCAGTTCAGCGTCGCCCGGTTCTTGCAGTGGTGTGCCTCGTCGACGATCACCAGGTCCCAGGGCTCAGCCGCCACGAGCGCCGCGCGCGTCTTCGTCTTGACGAATGCCAGCGACGCCAGCACCCGGTCATGCCCCTTCCAGAACGCGGCTCGTTCGGATGTCACTCCCTTTGACGGAACGGTGAAATCCAAGTCGAATTTGCTGCTCAATTCCTCGTACCACTGCGTGACGAGCGGCGCGGGCACCAGAATGAGCACCCGTCGCGCCATCCCACGCAGCAGATATTCGCGAAGCAGCAGACACGCCTCGATCGTTTTCCCTAAACCGACCTCGTCGGCCAGCAGCACCCGGCCGCGAAAATGACGCAAAACCTTGCGGACAGTTTCGATCTGATGCGGCAGATGCTCGACGCCGCGCAAACCTTCCAGGCACAGCAGTTCGTCGAACCCGCGCAAGAGGCTCAACCGCGCATGTTCCTGATGCAGCCAGAGGTCACGCGGATCGGCGGTCGAGCGCCCCGCCAGGAACGGCTCCGCATGAAAGGAAACAGGAATGCCGCCGGGCGTGGACCAGCCATCATCCGCCGCGCTCTCCGCTTCACGATCCGGATCGATTTCCGAGTGCACTGGGCGAGCATGCAAAGAAAGCCGCGAGGTCATGAATCCATTCCCCTCAAAGATCGAAGATGGCCACCATATTACCTCTCGCCTCCTTCCCTGGGAACGTTGCACTCCGCTCAGTGCGTCGGCTCGGCGCCGTTGCCTTCTTCGAGTTCGTTCCACCCGTTGCCGGGCGTCGGGTCGGCCGCGGCCGCATCCGCCGCCTGCTGCCGCGCGGCTAGTCAGGCGCGTTGCTTGGGCGAATCCCTGACCAGCAGCGTGTAGATCACCGGCAGCACGAACAAGGTCGCCGGCTCGCCGGCCAGAAGCCCCCCCAGAATCGCGCGGGCCAGCGGAGCATTCGCCTCACTGCCGCGCTCGATCGCCATCGCGCCGGGAATGAGCGCAAAGAACGCAGCCAGTGCCGTCATCGTGATCGGTCGCACTCGCAGGGCCGCCGCCTTGCGGATGGCCTCGAACGGCGTCAGACCCTCGTGACGCCGCAGCTCCTGGGCACAATCCGTCATGAGCACCGAGTTCGCCACCTTGATGCCCACAATGAAAATGAAGCCCAGCAGCGACTGCACGTTGACCGCTGAGCCGGTGATATAGAGTGCCGGCAAAATGCCCACCAGGCACAGCGGCACGATCGAGATCACCGAGAGGGGAACCACAAAAGACTTGTCGAGCCCAACCATCAAAAAGTAAATCAAGAGCGCGGCCAGCCCCAGCCCTCCAAAGAGGCTGTTGAACGTCTCCTTCATCCGCAGGTACTCGCCGCTCAACTGAATCGTCGAGCCGGGCACCCGCACCTTTTCCTTGGTGTTGTTCGGATCATACGGCTCCCACTTCCCGGGCGATTCCAGAATTCCAAACTTGCCCAGCACTTTGGATACATCGTCCGAGACGTGACCCAGGTCGCGGCCGTACACGCCGAGGGTCACTTCGATCGTCGGCTGGATGTTGTAGTGGGTCACCTCCGTCGCCACGCTCGTCCTCTCGAGTGAAACAAGCGTACGCAGGTTGACCGTTTCCACCGGCTTGTCCGGCCGCTCGGTCGTGATCGGGATGTCGAGCAGCGTATCGATATTCTTGATGTCTTCTTCGTAGTACTGCACCCCCGCGAAATACTGGTTCTTGTTCTTGGGGTCGATCCAGAAGTTGTGCTTGTTGAACTGGATGCTCGAGTTGAACGCCGCCACGACCGATTTCATGATCCGCTCTTGAGAGAGCCCGAGCTCCGCCGCCTTGGCGCGGTCGACGTTGATCAGGTACTCCGGATAGTTCTGCCGCTGGATCACCCGCGCGTCGACGACGCCGTCGATCTTCTTGACTTCAACCTTGATCGCCTGGGCGATCTTGTCGGTGACCTTCGGGTCCTTTCCGGTCACGCGGATCGAGATCGGCGTCGACCGGCCTTCATTCATGGCCGAGCGAACCATGCCGCCGGCGTCAAACGCAAATTCGAGGTCGCTGAAACGGGAGTCGCGCGCGAAAACCGTGCGCAGGATATGCACATACTCCTGGGCTGATTTCGACCGCTCATCCGAGAGCTGGATCTTCACGACTGCATCCATCGGCCCGGCGTTGAGCGTGTATGCGGCCGACCAGTCCGAGGTCACGCCGATCTCGGAGAGAATCAGCTTGAGGTCTTCCTTCTCGATGGTCTTGCGCACAAAATCCTCGACGGCCTTGATTCGCTGTTCGGTCTTCTCGATGCGCGTGCCGCTCTCGGCGCGGACGTACATCTCGAACGCCCCCGCGTCGACCTCGGGGAAGAAATCGCGGCGCATGATCGGCCACATCACCGCGAGCGTTGTCGCCAGCAGGCCGAACGCCACTCCGATCGTCAGGAACGGATGTTTGAGGACACCGTCGAGCCCCTTCACGTAATAGCCGATGCCGCTCTCGATCATCTGCTCCCACCGCGCAAACGCTCGCTGAATCCACCACTTCTTGCCCGGCGAGTGGCCCTCCTCACCGTGGCCGTTCCCGTGGCCGTTGATTTGAAAGGTTTGCGACTCAGCCGGTGGGGTCGCATGCCCGTCCGCGGCATGCGCGCCTTGTGCCTCCGCGCCGTGCCCGCCGGTGCCGTGCCCGTGTCCCGGCCCGTGCGCCTTGAGCCAGAAAGCGCTGCAGGCCGGCACGAGCGTCCGCGACAGGATGTACGCGGCAATCATCGAGAACGCAACGGCCATCGCCATCGGCTTGAACAGGAACTGGCCCAGCCCGGGCGTGAACACCAGCGGTGAAAGCACCAGGAACGTGCAAAGCGTCGAGACCAGCTCGGGCATCGCGACCTCGCTCGCCCCCAGGAAGGCAGCCTCGTGCGTGGTCGCACCCATTCCCAGGTGCCGATGTGTATTCTCCAGGCAGATGATGGCGCTGTCGATCATCGGCCCGATCGCCAGCGTCATCCCGGCCAGAGTCATCACGTTGATCGTCTGGCCTGTGAAATACAGACAGGCGCAACACGCCATGACCGAGATCGGCAGCGTCATGATCGCAATCGCCGTCATCCGCAATTCGCCCAGGAACAGCAGGATGACCAACGAGCAGAGAATCGCTCCCAGCACCCCTTCCTGCACCAGGGCCTCGATCGACTTCCGGACGTAAACCGACTGGTCCATGACCGGCTTCAGGCTGATACCGGACTTGCTCACTTTTTCCTCGAACCTGTGCAGCGAATCCTTCAATGTCGAAACCACCTTGAGCGTGCTGGCGCCAAGCTGGCGGTAGACCGGAATGTAAACCTCGCGCTTGCCGTCGACCCGCACCACGTTCGTCTGAATATAGTTGGCATCCTTGGGAGTCGCGACGTCGCGGAGATAAAGCGCCCGGCCGTTCTCGTAGCGGAGCGGAATATCTCCCATGTCTCTGATTTCTTGATACATCGAATTGGAGTCGAGCACGTAGTCGAGGTCGCCGATCTTTGCATCGCCGCTGGGCAGGAACACGTTGGCTGCATCGAGCTTGTTCATGATGTCCAGGGGCGACAGCCCGCGCGCCTGGATCTGCTCGCGATCCAGATAGGCCATCACCGCCCGGATCTTGCCGCCGTAAACCACCGGCGCCACCGCACCCGGTATTCCCATGATCATATTACGAACTTCATAGCGACCCACGTCATAGAGCACCGACTCGTTGTTCTCGGGGTTGCTGCTGTCAACCGCCACGATGCACACCGGCGTCATCGCGGTCGGGTCGAACGGGAGCACGACCGGCGGCAGTGTGCCCGGCGGCAGGTTGGGAATCACGCCCAGTGCCAGCGAGTTGACTTGAGTCAGCGCCCCGTTGGGATCGACGTCGCCCTGGAAATAGTTGCGCACGATGCTGGCCCCGATGATCGATCGCGACTCCTGCCGCAACGTCCCATTGGCCTGGCCCGTCCAGCGCTCCATGCGATTGCTGATGTCGTTGGCGATGCTCTCCGCCGACATGCCGCCGTAGAACGTCAACGTCTGCACGGCAGGGCTCTTGAACACCGGCAGGATGTCGATCGGAATCATCGTCAGGGAAAGCGCGCCCAGGATGATCAAGGTCAGCGACATGACCGTGACGGCGTACGGATTGCCGAGCGATGCACGAATCAAGCCATTCATGTGCGATTTCCTCGTACTGGGAATCTTGGGGCGGAGGCTCTCTTGCCGGCGAGGCGCGGCGATATCAGGCACGGAGGAACATCACAGGGCGGGAGAGCGTTAGAGCGCTCTCCTGCGGCGCGCACGTCCCGGAGCGACACGTGGAGGGCGGATGGGCCAGGTTTTGCCGGGACCGCAGCACGCATCCGGTCGCGCACCGTCCACTCAGTATTGCCAGCGAGCCGCGTTCGTTAACAGCGCAGAGGATGACAGACTGGGTCGCTGTAAGCCTGAGCGTGGGCCGGGTGAGCCGCCAAGCCTGCCGGCCGCGAGCCACCGTCAGATCCGGTTATGGGCAGAGCGCAGGCCGATGCGACGTCGACCGACTTCGTTCGCCACGAGGGCGGTGTCGCGATTCGAGGGTTGACCGTTCGCGCCCGCGTCGGCTTGCGTTGGAAAACCGCTGAGCTTCCGGCGAAGGCAGTCCGTTCAGCCGCCCGCTGAAGGGTGCGCAATGGAGGCGAGCCCAGGGATAACCCGAGCAAGACCAGGAACCATGTTCGCAGCAATCGGGAAGCCATGATTCGATAAATGCTGGCACCGGCCACCGAAAGTCAAGAAATCCCTTCACTTTATGGTAACGCAGCCGTTCACCGTGTCAACTCCGTAACGCTTCGCCCCGGGCCAGCATGTCTCCCGCTTCCCCGTTGGTGAGACGTCCGCGCAGAGCCGGATGACGGGCCGGCTTCGACAACCGAGGCCACACCCGCAACTCGCTCGATCTCATTCATCATCTTCTTCCGCCTCGCTTGGTCCCGCGCCGCTCACTCTCCCACGTCTCACACCAACAGAGGAGTCCGTCTGGAAGCCGACGTGACTGTACAATCTCAGCCTGGAGAGGCTTCCAGGACTCGATCTCGCGAATTCCCCCTAGCCGGGGTATCGAATCCCCATGATGCTGAATCAGCCACCCGTGCGAAACCGCTGCGCCGCTCCAAAAACCGCCGTCCTGCCCGTCCTGCCGTCAACTGCCTGGTGGATTTGAAGTTACGTCCAAAGATACCGTTTCTCGAACTCGAGCCCAATTGACGAATCAATCGCCTACATCAGGACTTACACCTGACGACACATCAATCGGTTCCGCCAATTTTGCGTGCCTCCCACACGAATCTCGGCGGCCATCCCACCCCGCAACATCGAAACATACCGTTAAGTCCGTACGATCCCAATGACGATGAAGACCGATGGAACCGGCAAATTGCGCGCTCTCGGTACCGAGGTGCCGAACCCAGGAGGCCGCGGTGAATCGGATCAGGCAATTCTTGCAAAACGCGACCTGGATTGTCGCCTCGTGCTTGTGGCTCGCCCAGCCAGCCGCGGTGGCGCAGCAACCGGCGCGGCCGAACCCCCCACTGCAGCCAACCGCGGAGGCGCTGCAGGACGCCGCAAACGCACGCACGCCTGCCAATGCGGTCGCCCCGCCGCCGGTGACGCCGCCCACGATTCTTGCGGTCGAGGCCCAGACAATCAACCTCAGCACCGCCCTCCAGTTGGCCAATGTGCAGAATCCCCAATTCAACGTCGCGCGCACCCGCGTTCTCGAGGCCGCCGCCATGCGCCAGCTCGCGGCGGCGTATTTCTTGCCGTCGATCAACCCCGGTCTCAATTACGACTCGCACACCGGCAACCTCCAGCAGTCGGACGGGAACATACTTTCCCTGAACCGCTCGGCGTTTTACGTGGGTGCTGGCTCCAACGCGGTGGGGTCGGGCACCGTGAATATTCCCGGAGTGTACGAGAACATCAACCTCGGAGCCGGGCTCTTCACTTTCCTGGCGAGCAGACAAGTTGTGCGGCAGCGCGAGTTCGAATCCATCGCCGTGCGCAACCAGATGTTCCTCCGGGTCACCGAGGCCTACAGCGAGCTCCTTCGCGCCGAGGGCAGACGCGCCACCCAGATGCAGGCTCGGGATGAGGCGAAAATCATCGCGCAGCTCACCGCCGACTTCAGCAAGACAGGGCTAGGGCGCGCCGCCGACGCCAACCGAGCCGCCACTCAGCTCGCCAGGCGCGAGGCCGACGTCCAGGCCGCCGAGGCCGAGATCCTGGTCTCTTCGGCCAATCTGTGCCGCCTGCTCAATCTCGACCCCTCCATCCGCCTTCATCCCACCGACGCGGTCGTCGTCCCGCAACCGCTCGTACCCGATCCCATCCCGGTAGCCGAGCTGATCGCCATTGCCATGCTCAATCGGCCCGAGCTGGCCGCTCAGCGAGCCGCCATCGCGGCGGCCTTCTTGAACCTCGATGGTGCCAAGGTCCTGCCGTTCTCGCCCACCACGATCGTCGGCTTCAGCGGCGGTGCCTTCGGCGGCGGCAGCAACCTGGTCCGCCCAATCTTCAGCGGATTGGGAGGCCGCACCGACCTGGACGCGATCATGTACTGGACCGTGCAAAACCTCGGCGTCGGCAACATCGCCTTGATTCGCGCGGCAAATGCCCAGCTCAGAGTCGCCCAGTTCCAGCAGGTTGAGATCCTGAACCGCGTGCGGGCCGACGTCGCCGAAGCCTATGCGCGTGCACACGCTCGCTACGCACAGATCGGCATCTACGAGGAAGCCGTCCGCTCCGGCTACCTCGCCTTCCACCAGGACCTGGAACGGACTCGTGGATTGGCCGCAGACCGGCCGCGCGACGTCCTGCCGATCGAGCTCTTGAATAGCTTCGACCTGCTCGCCAGTGCCCGCGTCGAATACGTCGACGCCATCGTCGACTACAACCGCGCCCAGTTCGGCATGTACGTGGCACTCGGCCAGCCTCCAGCCAACTCGCTGGCCCATCCCGTCCCGGTCGAGGGAGTCTCTCCCCGGAACATTCCGCCCCGTGCCATGCCGGAAGCGCCTCGGCGCCCCGACTGCAGCCACAGATCGACCCCAGACGCGACGGCCGATTCCGCCCCCGCGCGACGGGTCAACATTCGCCGCCGCAGTACGGTGAGCTCACGCTGCCTGTTGCACAGAATAGGACATGTGCATGAGCTCTGCTAAATCCGTCACAGCCGGAAGTCGCGGACATCGCTGCGCCTTGCAGTTGTTCTTGCTCGTTGTGATCTGTGGCACCATGGCCTCCGGTTGTGCGACAAACTCGCGCGCGACAAAGCGGCAAACGGCAGACCCGAGAACCTCGCGCCGCGGTGTGATGGCCAGAAGCGCTCTCGACCCCGGAGTCGAGCCTGTCGGATTCACGAGCGCAGCACGTGGGCAGCAGGCTCCCGGCTCCCCTGCACCGGTTGAGAACCCGCCAGCAGCCGCGGCCGCCCGCGCCGAACAGGATGCTGCGCCTGTCGTGCCACCGATTCCAGGCGAAGCGCCGGGACCGCGTCAAGTGTTCGTCGCCACGGATGATCGGTCGACCGTGCCCGCTCCGTTCTCCATCCCGCTGCCGTTTGCGGAGCATCCGATCGACCTGGCGACAGCCCTGCGGCTGGCAGACGCCGCCAATCCCACGATCGGCGCGGCACGGGCCCTCATCCTGGAAGCACTGGCCAATCAGCTCGCCGCGCGGGTGCTGCTCGTTCCTTCGCTCAACTCAGGCGTGAGCTACCATGGGCATGAGGGCGTGCTCCAGCGAGTCTCAGGCAAGATCATCTCGCTCTCGGAACAATCCCTCTATCTGGGCGCTGGTGCGGGCGTCGTCGGCTCCGGAACGCCGGTGCTGCCCGGTGTGAACATCATGACCCCGCTCACCGACGCCTGGTACGAGCCGCTCGCCGCAACCCAGCGCGTGATCGGCTCGAGATTCCATGCACAGGCGACAGCCAACGAAATCCTGCTCGAGGTCGCGAATCTGTACATCGAGCTGCTGGGCAACCAATCGATCCTCGAGGCCCAGCGCCTCTCGGAACGGCAGGTGCACGACGTCGTCGACATCACCAGGCATTTCGCCGAAGTGGGGCAGGGTCGCGATTCCGACGCCAACCGGGCATTTTCCGAGTGGAAACGGCGACGGGCCGACGTGCTCAAGGCCGAGGAAGAGCTGGCGGTCGCGGCCGCCCGATTGGCCAAGCGCTTGAACCTCGATCCCTCCGCACGGCTCGAGGCCGCCGGCGGCCCGCTCATTCCACTCGACCTCGTCGATCTCGCAACTCCGCAACGCGAGCTGCTGCAAATCGCGCTCCGCCAGCGGCCCGACATCGCCGCCAGAACGGCCGCCATCGCCGAGGCCGAGGCCCACTTCAAACAGGAAGTCGGCCGGCCGCTCTTGCCCACGCTCTGGCTGGGGTTCAGCGGCGGTGCCTTTGGCGGCGGCAGCAATCTGGTTCCTCCGCTCGTCGGCAACTTCGCCGGCCGAACCGACTTCGACTGTCGCCTCTACTGGACCTTCCTCAACATGGGCGCAGGCAACCTCTCGCTGATCAGAGGGCGCCGCGCTCGCGTCGGCGAAATGACCGCGGAGCAAGCGCGGACCATCAACCTCGCCCGCGGCCAGGTCGCCGCTTCGCTCGCCGACGCACAGGCCGCGCGGAACCAGATCGGCGTTGCCCGGCAAGAGCTCGCATCAGCCGAGCTCGGATTCAAGGAAGACTTCGAGCGCAGCCGGCAAGGCCTGGGGCGCCCGATCGAAGTGCTCAACAGCCTGACGCTCCTCGCCCAGGCGCGCGTCAATCTCATCCGCGCACTGGTGCATTACGACCAGGCCCAGTTCTCGCTCTGGGTCGCGCTGGGATCGCCGCCGCCGCTCGAAACCCCTGAGGTGCCCGTGCACCCGGCCGTTGGCTCCATGGGGCTGAGCCGCACGCAGGGCCAACGAGTCGTCCTGCTTGGTTCGTTCGGCTCGATCTCCAGAGCGGGCCCGTCGCGTTGCAGATGGCCTGGGGGTATCTCGCGGAGAATCCGGCTCATTGGGCGCCCGGTTCCTTTCTTCAGAGCGCTGCCGAGCCACATCGCCCAGCCCCCTCTGCGTCGCGCCACCACGCTGAAGCACGATCCTGGTTCCATTCGCCGGCGCAGACGCACTCGCCGAGGGCTCGCTCCAGGCTCAGTGCATCCTGGTACCGATCAGCCGGTTCCTTGGCCAGGCACCGCAACGCGACGCGCTCGAGGTCCTGGGGGATGCTCGCGCGGACGGGCGACGGGGGCACGACGGGGTCGCGGGCGTGCGCGATCATTGCCGCGATCCCGCCGCCCCTGTCGTACGGTGGGCGCCCGGTGAGCAGGTAATAGGCGACCGTTCCCAGCGAGTAAATGTCGCTGCGCTCGTCGAGCTCGTGGCCGTTCAACACCTGCTCCGGCGACATGAAATGCGGCGTGCCGATGACTTTGTCTTCGCCAGACAAATGGAGTGTGCGACCCTGCCGCTACGGGCAGGACCAAGCCGAAGTCGAGCAGCTTGGCCACGTCATCCGTCCCGCCGCGTCGAGCCGCGAAGATGTTGGACGGTTTGACGTCGCGATGAATCAGGCCCGAGTTGTGCGCCTTGCGCAGCGCCAGGCAGACTTGCCGCAACAAGTACACCGCCCGCGCCGGCGGCAAGGGGCCGTAGCGCCCGACCAACTCCGCCAGGCTCAGGCCCGGCAGGTATTCCATGACGTAGTAGTAGGTCCCCTCCTCGGTCCGGCCGTAATCGAAGATCTCAACGGTATTGGGGTGTGAGAGCGTGGCCGTCAGTCGGACCTCGCGCTCAAACCGCTCCAGGGACTTCGGATCAGCCTGGTGGTCCGGGCGGATCAGCTTGAGGGCGCACGGGCGCTTCAGGAGCTGATGCTCGGCCAGGTAGACATCGCCCATCCCGCCGGCTCCGAGCCGGCGACAGAGCCGATACTGGCCGAGCTGCCGCGCCAGGGCGACCTGCCGGCGCAGGCGGAACATCGTGCCGGCGCCGTACGTCGAACCGATGGCCAAGACCAAGAGGACCATCGCATCGAAGCTGAACAGCGCCAGCGGGGTCGTCCTCTGGTTCATCCATCCCCGTTCCAGCCAGCCAATCGCCTCAGGATTCCGCAGATACAGCACCAGAAGGGTCGCGAATGGGAGCACAGCCAGTGAGTTCGTTACAAAAGCGGCGCTGCGCCAGCTCTTGGGAACGTAGAGGGCACAGGTGAGGATCATGATCGAGATTCTGAGCACCACATTCCTCATCACCATCAGCGCCCCCAATGGATCTTCACGCAACGAATATATGAGCATCAACTGGTACTGGGCGGCGCAGACCAGAGTTGCCAGCAGCACGATCATGACCAGCTCGAGCGCCTCGAGCTGGGCTAGCGAGAGGGGCCGGCGACTCCAGAGCAGGGCCGCGAGTACGACCCGACTTCGCGCCGTTCCACAATAACCTGGGCATTGTGCTGCGAGAGCTCGGACAGCTCGACGAGGCCCTGGAACACTTTCGCCGCGCCGTCGAGCTGGATTCAAGCTTCGCGCCGGCGCTCAACAACCTGGGCCAGATGCTCCTGGACCGCGGCCAACCGGCGCAAGCTTTGCTGCACTTTCAGGAAGCAGCCCGGCTGCAGCCCGACCTGCCTGCCGTGCACCATAACCTGGGAAACGCGCTCGAAGCGCTCGGCCGATGGGTCGACGCTCGCGCCGCCTTTCTGGATGCCCTCCGGCTGGATCCCGACTTGGCCCACGCCCACGCCCGTCTCGGCGTGACCTTACAGCGCGAGGGACACCTCGGCGATGCCTTGCCGTGGCTCAAGCAGGCCGTCGAGCTCGAGCCGGAGAACGCCAGCTTCCAGAAACTCCTGGGCGACCTTTACGTGGAATGGGGTGAGCCCGCCCAGGCTGTGCCCATTCTGGAGCGTGCGCTCGACCTGGCAACGGACGATCTGCCGCCCCACCACCTTTCGCTGGCCGCAGCGCTGTTACAAGATGGTCGGCCGGGCGAGGCCGGAGAGCATTTCCGCGCTGCGCATCGGCTACAGCCAGATTCCGCGGCCGTCCACCAGCACTTCGGCGCGCTCCACGAGGTGCGGGGTGAGCTGGCCGAAGCCGAGGCCGCATTTCGCACCGCTTTGCGCCTCCAGCCCGGGTTTCCGCTGGCACACGCTCGACTCGCGACGCTTCTCCGAGGCAATCTGCCGGACGAGGATCGCGCCGCAGTCGAGCAGAGACTGGACGACCCACAGTTGGGCAAGAAGCCCCGCGCCAGGCTCTTGTTCGGTCTCGCTCATGTCCTCGACGCGCGCGGTGAGTACGGCCGCGCCGCGTCGTGTCTGCTCGAGGCGAACGCACTGGCCGCGGGAAAAGCCCGAAGCCGCTGGGACTTTGCTACAGAGGATCATGTGTCCTTCGTCGAACGGCTGGTCGAGGCTTTTGGCTGCGACTTTTTCAAAAGGGTGGCCGGTTTAGGTCTGGCAACGCAGCGGCCGGTGTTCGTCTTTGGTCTGCCGCGCTCGGGGACCACACTGATCGAGCAGGTGCTATCCAGTCATTCGCGCGTCCACGGCGCTGGCGAGCCCCGGCCGACTCAGCAATCGGTCAACGCCATTCCAAGCATGGTGGGCCGCACCGAGTCGCCGCTCGAGCGCATTCCGCACCTCGACGCGGCGAGAATCCACCGCATCGCTGACCAACACTTGCAATGGCTGTCCATGTTCGACGACGGAATGGCCGAACGAGTTGTGGATAAGATGCCGGACAATTACCTGCACCTCGGCTTCCTGGCCACACTCTTCCCGAAGGCGACCTTCATCCATTGCCGGCGCGACCTGCGCGACGTCGCCGTTTCGTGCTGGATGACTGACTTCGGGATGATCGGCTGGGCGAATGAAGTCGAGCACATCGCCACTCGATTCCAGCAATATCGCCGGCTCATGGACCACTGGCGGGCCGTCTTGCCGGTGCCGATGCACGAAGTCGACTATGAGGAGACGGTCGCTGACCTGGAGGGGGTGGCTCGCCGGCTGGTGTCGGCATGCGGCCTGGAATGGGAGCCTTCCTGCCTGGAGTTCTACCGTACCCAGAGGCCGATCCGAACCGCAAGCGTCGTGCAGGTCCGACAGCCGATCTATTCCGGGTCTGTCGCGCGCTGGAAGAACTACAGGACCGCGCTGGCTGACCTGTTTGCAAAGCTGCCACTACTTCAGCTTTGAGCCCGGCGCAGCGAATGGCAGCCAGAAGATCGGAAATGTGCGAATGAGCTGCTGGCCCGAGGGAGCGATGATCAGAAAGTTGAATGTGTTGATGCCTTCCGTGAGCTCTTCAGGTGCGGTGAAGTAACCGTTGGAATTGGTGGCGTAGGCGGGCCCGACCCATTTGTAGTAGCCCGTGGTGCCGTCCTGAATCACGATGCTCCCCGGCAGCGTGCGGCCCACGATCGTGACATCCTGCTTTGATGTGGCGCCCCCGGAGTTCTGCGGCGTCTTGTAATGAGCCTGATCGGCGGGACTGAGATTCATGTCCAGGTTGAGCGGATGAGCCTTATAGGGAGGCATGTTCTGTTCAAGCGCCTTGGCGTCGATCTGGTTCACGATGCCGTCCTGATTGAAGTCGGCCGCGGCGTTGTAATCCTTGCCGCCGGCGCTGGAAAGGTAAGCTTCGGCGAAGGGAGCCAGATCGGCCAGATTGACTGTTCCGTCACCGTTGACATCCCCCGCCAGTGTGACATCGAGGGTGTAGGTGCCGGTGGAATGGCGTGCGCCACTGACGAGCACTGTCAGCGGACCTGCCTGGTTCACCTTCACAAACGCGGCTGCCTGCCCATCGCCGCGGCCGGCCACGAACGGACGACCCTGCTTGATCGAAAGTGAGCGCCCGTCGCTCTCCTTCACGCCCACGATGCGCGGGGCCAGACCACTTCCCGATGCCGGTGCGACGAAAATGCCGAAGAGCGTCGATGGCTTGCCGGCGGTGAGGTTCCTGGCGGCAACGGTTACACTCGCGGCGCCCACGCCGCCTGGCTCGAGCACAGTTCCTTCGCTCGTGCCGATCGAGTTTGCAGGAACCGTCTCGCTTAACTGCAGCCGGGGCTCGAGCGACTCAAGTCGCAGGGCAAGGCCGCGTCCCGGTCTCGAAGCCATCCCGCTTCCTCCATGCGCCAATCATTCGCCGGCGCGTACCTGACCTCCTCGTTCTATGATCGGCTGGATGGGCCGCGCGTCTCGATATCATCAGCGCGATCGTCATTCATTTCCATTCGCCGAGGGGTTTTTCACCGCCTCGGCCCGGACTTTTGTCCCGTCAGGGATCGAGGCGTCAGGCCGCAGGACGACTTGATCCGTCTCGGTCAGCCCGGAGGTGACCTCAACGCGCAGTCCGTTATCCAGGCCGACGTGGATGGGAACCCGGTGCAGTCCGCCGTCTTTCACGACGAAGACGGCCGCCTCGCCTCTTCCGTTGCGCTGAACGAGGCACGAGGAGGGAATGGACAGACTTCTTGATCAGCTTCTCGAGCAGAATCTCGGCGCGGCCGAACATGCCGTCCATCAGAGCGCGATCCGCATTCTCGAGGTCGATTTCGACGCGCATGGTGCGGTCCTTGAGGTCTTCCGATTCCGCGATCCGGCTGACCTTGGCCTTGAATACTCTGCCGGCCAAGGCGTCGAGCTGCACGGTGGCTGGGTCGCCGACCTCGCAATAGGGCACGTCGCGGTCAGGCACCAGCACGATGGTGCGCATCTTGTCGTCGCGGGCGACGGTGAGCAAGGGGGTGCTCGTCCCTTCGGATGCCGAGCGGATGAACGTGCCGGGATGGACCGAATCACCGCGTTGGGTAACCACGCCGTCGTACGGTGCGAGGATCTTGGTGTACTGGACGAAGACTTTGGCCATATCAACGTTGGCCGTGCTCACCCTGACTTTGGCTTCCGCGGCCTTGAGGTCGGCCCTGGATTTTTCGACCGCGGCGGTCGCCTCGGCGAACTGGGCGGCGGCGGTCTCGATTCCGGCCTCCGCGGAATCAACCGCTCCTTCGGCCGAAAGGTAGTTATCGTGCTGTTCGTCGGCCACACGCTCCTCGATATCGCCCTTCCTGACGAGCTCGGTGAATCGGATGTACTGCTTCTTCCGATAGTCGCGCTCAGCCGTCCGTTGCTTGAGAACCGCCTTCGCCTCGTTCTGTTGTGCCCGGGCGGCCAGTACAGCAGCCTGCGCCGTGAGGATGGTGGACTCGGCCTGAGCGACCTCGGCATGGGCGTGCTCGAGTGCCGCCTTGGCTTGCTCGACGGCAACGTCTCGCTCCGGATCGTAAATTGCCGCTAGCAGATCGCCCTTCTTGACCCGGCTGCCGCGGTCGACATTGAGCGTCTTCACGAAGCCCGAGACCTTGGCGAAAAGCTCGGCATATTCGAACGCGCGAATCGTGCCCGGCTGGCTGGTGGTGCGCTCCATTCCGCCACGCTCGGGCTTGACCACCTGCACCCTCGGCTCTCCCGCAGTCGATTCGGAGCCACCTTCGACGGGCCTCGCCTCGGCACGCTTGCCGTCCTGCCCCTTGGCGAAGGCGAGCAGGTAAGCCCCCCCGCCTCCGGCGGCCAGCAGCACGGTGACTACCAGGATGATCCGCATCCACCTGGAGCCCGCATGCACACTCTTTGCCCTGCTCCCCAACTCGGGCTGCGGCAAGGGTTTGACGACCTGGGCCGACGCCATTTGGTGCGGCGACATTCTGTCATCCTCTCTTCAAGCAATCGTGCTCGCGGTCTTGAAAAATGCCTGCCCAGCGGAAGAGCGAAGGCCGTGACGGCATCGAAGACTCCGGCTACTTCTGATGTTAGGAGTATCTTCCAAGGACGTCAATCAAGTGGAAGGAAGGCCCGATCCCCACCAGAGGGGCGAAAATAACCGAGCATTTCGGTATCATGTCTGTCGCGATGATGAATCCTGGTGAGGAGGAGCTACTGGAATGTCTATGGCTGAGTATCAGTACATCACCTATAAGAACGTCGACGGTGCCGCTGTCGTCAACTTCCTGGAAACCGTGTCGATGTTCGACGGCGACAAGGTTCGCGATGTCGGCAACGAGCTGATGGATCTGGTCGACTCCAAGAAATACACGAAGCTGTTGCTGAACATGACCAACGCGCGGTTTGTCTCCAGTGCGATGCTCGCACATCTGGTCAAGCTGCACCGGGAAATTCAGAAAGTCAAAGGCAAGATCCGGCTCTGCTGCCTGCGCCCGGTGATCATGGACGCCTTCCGGGTCAGCAATTTCGACAAGATCTTCGAGATCTTCCCCGACGAGGCCGCGGCCCTCAAGAAGTTTTGATCGACAAACGTGCGCCCTGGCACTGGTAGGTCAGGCTTCGGCCTGACGATTCACGAAACCGACTATCGCGCCCGCCCAGGCACTGGGTCGGTCAGGCTTTAGCCTGACGATTCACGAAACCCACTATCGCGCGCCCAGGCACCCTGTCCAAAATCGCGCGCGCCCAGGCACTGGGTCAAGGTTGCCTACAGCCCCCACCTGAAGCTGATTGCGTGCGTGAGTGTGGCTCGGTCGTTGAAATCGGCACTCTCGCTAAAGTCTGCTTGTCTCGATCTTCGATGAGAGATCATGGCGTGCTACGCGCGCGAAGCACCCGCCAAGCAAACCGACCTCGCCTTCCTTCATGGATCTGAGGCGCCGGCCCGCATGGGCTGTTACGGAAAGGTAGCGGGATGAAACTGGGACGAGAAAGGGCTCTCCGGGTCGCAGCTCGGCTCGTCATTCTCACTGCACTTGCAGGCGGCGCGACAGCCATCGGCTTCGCGCAAACTCCCCCTTCCTCGGGAGAGACCCAGCCCTCTCCGAAGCCTGTTTCAGACGTCTCGCGCGCGAAGGGCGCCGAGCCCAACGAACCGGCGAGCGCGCCGAAGTCTTTGACGGCCAGACCCAATGTGGGGCCGAAGCCTGGTGCTTTGGTCGATGGCGCGCGAGCACCAGCAGTCGAACCACCCAAGATCGCGCGCGCTGCGAGCGCCCCGACCGGAAGTCCCAAACCGGCGAGCTCAACCGAGGTTTCCGTTGACGAGCGACTCAGGCGCATGGAAGAAGCCTACTTGCGCATGGAGGAGAGCAACCGGCGGATTCAAGAACAGTACAGCAACCTTTTGCGTGAATATCAGGACCTGTCGAAGTCGTTGCGCCCGTCGGTCGAGAAGGACCCGAAGAGCAAGCCATCTGAGAAAGCGCCGGACGACGTGCTGGTATCGCCTGATCTCGCCCGATTTCTGGGACTGGAAAACGAGGCAGGCGATGCTCCCCCACGGATCACCCTTATGCAACAGAGCGGCGTTGGTGCCCAGGGGCGCCTCGGCCGCGGCGGCCAGCCGAGCGGACCGGACTTGCCGGAAGCCTTGCCTGACCAGACCCCGCCCGGCGCGTGCAGGCGCGGGAGCGGGCACTCAAGGCCCGAGCGGCCGCGCAGGTGGAATGGAGGAAGGATTCGGCGGCTTCGGGGCGAACCGCATCGGCGTCGGTGCCGAAGGGACTGGCGGCCGCGTCAGCCCGACGCAGCAGCCGTCGCGTCCGGGGCTCACCGGGGCCGACGGCGAAATCTGGGTCTACAAACCCGACTCGGGCCCGCCGGTCCATCGGGCGGTGGTCCGGTTCGGCGAGGGGCTCGAGTTCAAAACCGACGACGACGAGTATTCGATTCAGTTCCACAACCTCACGCAGGTCGACTATCGGGGCTTCCCGACCAAGAACCAGGGCATCCTCCAGTCCGAGTTCTTCATTCCCAGGGAACGCTGGTATTTCACCGGAAATCTCACCAAAAACGTCGGTTACTACACGGTGATCAACCGTGGATACGGGACGCTCGACCTGCTCGACGCCTTCATTTCCCTTCGAATCGACGACCGGTTGCGACTTCGCGTCGGCAGGATGAAGACCCCTTATCTCTACGAATACTTTTCGATCGCTGAAGGCGACCTGGTTGCCCCCGAACGGTCGATCTACGCCAACAACATGGGGCTCAATCGCCAGATCGGAATGCTGTTTCTCGGCAATCTCTTCGAAGATCGGCTGAGCTACGCGACCGGCATTTACAACGGTCCGCGCAATTCGTTCGGGGCTTTCGACAGCTCGAGGGATTGGATCGGAACCGTTACAACCCGCCCGTTCCTCACCACGACGATGGTCCCTGCCCTGCGCTACCTGAATCTGGGCGGTTCATGGGATGCGGGCTACGAAGCCAACACCCCCACACAGCCCACCTATTTCGAGACAGCCAACGACCAGACCGGTGGCACCGGCGCCCAGCAAGTGTCGCCGACCTTTCTTGGTTTGAACAAGAACGTCATCGAACAAGGCGAGCGAGTGCAATGGGGTGCGCATGCCGTTTGGTTCTACAAAAGTTTATTCCTGATGGCGGAGTACGGAGGCGGGCGGGCGGGATACGGCTTCTCGGGCAGCAAGTATTCCACACCCGTCAATTATAACGGCTGGTTCGTTCAGGCTTCTTACATGCTGACGGGTGAAGAGCTGACCCGCCGCGTCAGTGTGCTTCAGCCGCGGCAAGACTTCAACTTCGACTGGTTCAGAGGGGGTGAGTTCCGCCCGGGCGCCGTCGAGCTTCAAGCCAGATACAGCACGATGAGTCTGGGCCAGAACATCTTCACTGGGGGCTTCGCGGACCCGTCGATCTATACCAATCACGTCTGGGCGACCGACGTGGGGGCCAACTGGTACCTGAACTTTTACGTCAAGATCCAGCTCGACTGGCAGCATGCCGGCTTCGGCAACCTGGTCACGATGGGGCCCGACAAATTCGCCTCGACCGCCGATATCTACTGGCTGAGGTTTCAGCTCTTCTTCTGATCGTTCGGGCGCGGGTCTCCAGACCCCGCCCCAGTGTCGCCTTTCGCTCCGCGAAAGTGCGTCCGGGTTGGGCGCGGGTCTCTGACCCCGCCGTCTTCGGGACCGAAGGTCTCCGGGCCGCCTCAGTTGCTCACCACTGAACATATCCCATAAATTTATTGTTCACATAAATTGCATTCGGCGGAATGACGGTGTGGGCGGGAAATGTCGAATTCTCGAGGACCGCTCCCTTGCCCACCGTCGAGTCTGAGCCGATCGAGGTCTGCATGACGACCGCGGCCGAATCGATCGTGACTCGATCACCGATCTCAGCGTTCACCTTGTTCCCGCTCAAGATCACCACGTTCGAGCCGGTCCGGAGGTCTTCGCCGATCGTGAGTGTGCCGCTTACCGGCGAGTTGATCGACACGTGCGCGCCGGTGTGGGCAATCGAGCCGATTGCGATCGGCTGACCTTGATCGCCGCGATACGCGTTGGCTCTCCCCATGTGCAGTGCCGCCTGCCAGGCCCTCATGCTGATCATGACCCCGCCCGTCAGCCGTGACGAGAAGTTCGGTAGCACCACGCCGACCAATCCCCGGTTCGGCGTCAGGAACTGAGGACCGGTCTTGGCCGGTTCAAACGAGGCGGTTGTCGGGCCAGGCTGCAGGTTGGCGCCGGTGATCGTCGAGAGATTGCCGCTGAAGACACCGCTGATCGCGGTGCTCACCCCCTGGCTGGCACCCGTCGCCGAATTGCCCTCATATAGTGTAAGATATCCATTCGCGAGCGCAACATTATCTGAAATGGTCGACTTGATCGTCGCGATCTCGCTCGAGGTCGTTTTGACCACCAGGCCCAGCTTGGGGTTGGAAGCTTCTTCGTTACTGGTCACGTTCACGCCGGGAAGGACCATATAGCCGGACGGAACAGTCACGCCGGGCCCGACCCGCGCCGCGGGCTGACGATCGCGCCGGGCTCGATGGTAGCACCATCGATGAACGCCCCCGGCCCGATCGACGTGGGCTGGTTTGCAGATCCATACGCCCCGATCACGCTCGGCCCGTAGACCTTGGCGTTGAATCCAATCACGACCTCGTTGCCGATCAGGATCTCGGTTTTCTTGCCGGCAAAACCGTGGTTGGCACGGATGATCGCGTTATCGAGCACGCTCGAGCTGTTGCCGATCTTGATCGCCCCGCCGCCGCCGTTCAAATTAGCGTACGGCCCGATGAAACACTGGTAGCCGACGATAACGGAATTGCCATTCTCGATCGAAACGGTGGGGTCGATATACGTCGCCTTCTTGGGCGGAGTCGAAAAGGGCATGACCGGGCGATTAGGCGCGACCGCCCGATAACCGATTGGATTCGCCAGCAGCGACGAAACAGCAGATGACCCGCTGGGCAAGACTCGCGGGTCGAGCATTTCCAGAGCGCACGAGAGGCCGAGCGATCGCCGTCGTCCGCTCTTGTTTCGTTTCATCGGTCAAGGCACCTGGAACGAGCCTGCTCGGATCGCGCGCGTGGCGCACCCCTTAAGCCACACTGATCCGCTCTGGCACCGCCCGCCCTGCTTTCTGACAACTCTCGGGACTATCCGTTTCGTGATATTGGGCGTCGGTGTTCACTTTCCAGGTGTCAAACTTTCCAATCCCCAGGATGTTGCGGGCGGCCAGCAGAGCCGTCATCATCGAATGATCTTGATTGTTATATTTATGCATGCCGTTACGCCCGGCAAGCTCGAGATTGGGAAGTTTGGCCAGCCAGCCGCGAATCGTGGCAAGGTGCCCCAGGTACTCCTCGTCGTAGACCGGGTATGCCTTGGGCATCCGCACCACGCACCCATCGGAAACGTCCTTGGCTTCCACCAGCCCGATCGCGTCGACCTCGCGCCGACCAGCGCAATCAAGTCCTGATCCGAGCTGGTCCACAGGTCGTCGCCCTCAAAACAGAAGTACTCGAGGCCCAGGCTGGTTTTCTGCGGGTCCGGAACCAGGTCCGGCGACCAGTTCTTGAAGTTCTGGATGCGGCCGAGCTTGACCGACGGCTCATGAATATAGATCCAGTTGTCGGGAAACGTCTCGGCGCGGTCGACGATCAGGACAACCGTCAGAAAATCGCGATACTTGAGCGATTCCGCAGCGCGGATCACGTTCTCGGGCGCCGCCGGGCTCATGGCTCGGATCAGGTCGCGGATGGGCAGGGTTGAGAGGAAGTGCTCGCCCATGTAGCGTGTGAGCCGCCCCTCGCTGTCGCGCGCCACGAGGGCAGTGACCTTCGACCCGTCGTGCTCCACCTGCACCACGCGGCGGTCCAGGTGCACGGCCCCCCCCTGCTCTTTGATCCGGTCACGAGTCACTTCCCACATCTGGCCGGGCCCCAGCCGCGGATACGAGAACTCCTCGATCAGCGTCTTGATCACGGTGCCGCGCCGGCGAAACCGCCCGAAAAGCGCCGACGTCACCGCCTTGACGAGGTTCAAGTCCTTGATGCGCTGAGCCGCCCAATCGGCGGTGATCGTGCGGGTCGACATCCCCCACACCTTCTCCGTGTACGACTTGAAAAAGGTCTCAAACAGCTCGCGGCCGAACCGGTTCACCACCCAGTCTTCTACGCTCAGCTCCGGCTTGATGGGGGCCATCTTCGCTCGCAGATAACTCAGCACGATCCGGCACGATCGCACAAACCCCAGTTTCATGAGCGCATCAGCCGGCTTGAGCGGGTAGTGAAAGAACTTTTGATCATAGTAGATGCGACTCAACCGAGTGCGAGTGAGCAGCTCCTCACCAAGCACCTCGCGCCACAATCGATTGACCTCGTCACTCTTCGAGAAAAACCGATGGCCCCCGATATCGAAACGATATCCTTTGTAGTGATCCGTGCGGCTAATGCCACCGACCATGCGTGGATCTGACTCGAGCACAACGCACGATCTTCCGTGTTTGCTCAACTCGTACGCGGCGGTGAGCCCGGCGGGTCCACCACCGGCAATCACCGTTTCGTGCGAGGCTACGACGGAGACACTTGCCGGATCTTCAACACGGGTCCAGCGATGGGGAATGAGCGCAGAGCGCAAAGTCTCTGAGTGCGGCTTCTCTGCCCCCATGAGCGACTCCTCGTCCTGAGAGGTCGACGATGCTAAGAACGACGTCGGTGTGAGATGCGTCCAGCCGACACACTTTCGATCGGCCGTAACTGGCCGGGGAGTTTTGTCATAATTCGCAAAGGCGGTCAACGTTGATCGGCACTCGCTCGCGTAGCCCCCCACCCCGTGGGTGAGGTGCCGCCGCACGCGGCGGAACGGGGGTCGTGCAGTCGGATGGCTCCGGAGCCCGACGGTATTCTCTCCTGCTCTTACTCTTACTCTTACTCGTGCTCTTACTCGTACTCCTGCTCTTACTCGTACTCAGTCCTCCTCCCTTCGCTGCTCCTTCCCCTTCGAATTTCGTACTTCGAATTTCGGATTTCATCCCCGCTTTCGTTTTGTTTATTCGTCGCGCATCCTTACCCCACAAGGACTACGGGAACGCCCTAACGCGGTCCAGATGCCGAGCCAAGGGCCGAATTCGAAGCCGAAACCTCGCCCGCAATCGCCCGGCTTTGGCCCAAAATCGCCAAGGTGCGGCCCGCGACCTGGCACAGCCCCCCGAATCCGGTTCGGCCGCCCTCCGCAAACGCAAATGCGCACATGTCTTCGGTCGATCCACCAGCCTCTCGCCCCCTGGTGCGAAATGATACCAGAGTGATACCACGATGAAGGTCTCTTCCGATCCCCGCTTTCCGGCTTCCGGCTCTTTTCGCTCCGCGCTTCGTCCTCCGCCCTCCGCCCTCCGTCCTGATTCCGGCCCCGAATCGCCACCCCGCAGACGGCGCAGCGCTCCACCCCCAGAGCCCACCTCGTCCGCCCTCCGCAAGTCCACATGTGAAAAAGGTTTCGGTCGATCCATCAGCCTCTTATGCCTGGAACAAACTGAAGTTCCAGATAACGTGCTCCGCGCGTGACAACCGTTCGCCGACTCGAAAAATGGCAAAAAGTGGCAAGTACCGGAGCCCATCAAGCATCCGTACACCGGGGTAAATTGGCAGCGCCAGCAGGCGGTACGTGGCCCTCGTCGTTCTTGTTTCGGGCATTCCCCACATAAGATCGCAGTGCCCTGTTGCGTTCCGCGGATGGGCTCTCGAGAAATGTCTCGCAGGCTTCAAATAAGTAGAAATGAATGAGACAAAATGAGACGAAATGGGACGAATCACCCTGAAAAAGGTCTCATTTTGGTTGCCGTCTTGAACCCCGTCCGATGGCTGGCCGGGAAGCCTCGCAGCCGTACGGAAATGCTGACCGCCAAAGAGGATAACGCCACGAGCCCCTCTCCAGGTTTGCCCGGCCCGCGAGGAGAAAACTCACCCGTACCGGGGTCCAGACCCGTCCCACGCCCGGCACAGCTCAAGATTTGGTGGAATTTCGTCGAGCACCGATCCCTATTTACAGGCGCAGTGCGGCCGCGTTTTTCCCACTGCACGGGCATCGCCAGGCCGGGCTGAGGTCCTCGAGCACGCGATCGAGCAAACGAAGCAGTCATTCTCGGTTCCAGAGACGTGGGTGCCGATCGCGCCAACTCGGGCGTCGGCGATCGTGATCGAGTAGCCCACCGTCGGCGAGGTGCCGCCGCAGGCGGCGGTGGGGGGGGAAGCCAGGCGGATCGCCGCGCAGACCAACGGTGACTCGACCACCATGCCCGCAGCCGGCCTCCTCTTATACTATGCGCGGGTTTTGGGCGTTGGCTATCTCTCAATCACACTTGTAAATCTCTGCGTAAAAACACAAATTCAACCGCGATAGGCGATTAACCATCAGTCTCGCGTTAAAGATTCTCATTCAGATGAGCACGTTCAACGCGTTTTGAAACGATGAAACGGTGGCAATAGCGGAGGACGTCGCCTTGCTGGTCGGCCGGGCATCGTGGCGACATCTTTACCGCCGACGCAACGAAGGTCGATCTCGAAGTCGTAGGCCCGACACGTCCCCTCCTGCTCGTACTCGTACTCGTATTCTAATGACGGTACCCTCGGCCTCTACCCAAATGATCTACAAACGCCCCAGTTTATTTGCGCAATAGATGTGGAATTCGTCCATTTCGAGCAAGTCTCCTCCGCCCTCCGCCCTGATGTTTGTCTCCGCCTTTCCTCCGTCCTCCGCCCTCCGTCCCGCCGCCCTGATCTTTGTCTCGGCCTTTCCTCCGTCCTCCGTCCTCCACCCTCCGCCCTTGGTCCGACCAAACGGATCATCGAGCTCTGATGGGACGAAATGGGACGAAATCACGAGAAAGCGTCTCACCCCCAATCGCCGTTCTCGTCCCATACCAAGGCAATACGCCGAATCGTCCGATCAATATCGAAGACAACCGTCCCACGTACAGAAAACACGGCTTCTTCGTTTCTTCAGCAAATCCTCCAGGGCACGCCAAACCGATGAAGGCTTTCCTATCCAGCCTTGCGTTCTCGCCCCCGTTCGACGGCAACGCAACGCCGCTCTTTACCAATATGATCTACAAAAGCGTCGAGCCATTTGCCAGAAATCGCCAGAATTTCGCCTGTTTTCATCAACCGCCGGCCAGTTGTGCTGGTCGTACGCGAAGATCTGTAAAAATGAGCATCCAAACGCGCTAAGGGAAGCCGGGAAGCCAGACATCCACCCTCTGGGAAGCCAGACATCGACCCCCCGGGGAAGCCAGGGGTTGCCAGAGGGTTGCTAGGGCTGCCAGAGATTCCCGGACACCCACTGATTCCACGGCGGAGAGTGGGTGTCTTGGATTCCCTGGAAGGAGGCGCTCAGGACACCTCAATCGTCAGTGGGCCCGACGGCGACTTCTGGTTCGGCTATACGGTCTTCGGTTCCCACGGTCAGAACTCAGACTACATCGGACGGATGACGACCGCTGGGGCTGTCAAGCTGTTCCCCATCTCCTCCGTCAGCTCCGGGCCGACTATCGCGTATTGGCCTACAATCGACTCGCTCGCGGCCGGAGCCGACGGAAATCTCTGGTTCGCCGAGAGCGTGGGCGACTCGGGCAACGAGTCCGTTTTCGGCCGGATGTCACCGAGCGGCGTTGTGACGGATTTCCCAGTCCCTGAACTTTCTGAGCCGAGCGTCGCAAACGGGCCCAACGGCACCCTCATCGTGTACGGCCAAACCTTGAGTGGGCAGAACGAAGTCTTCCAGGTGTCAACCGCTGGCGCCGTCACGCGTTACAAGATCCCGGCGGCGAATTCCGGGCCATTCTTGATTGATCAGGGTTGGGACGACGGATCGCTCTGGTTCACGAACGATTCTTCGAAGGAGCTCGAGATCGGCCGGATCACGGTCAGCGGCAAGGCAACGTCCTATTACCTGCCCAACTTCGACCGTGGCCGAGCTGATATTATCCAGGGGATGGCCCTCGGACAGGATGGTAAGTTGTACCTGCTCGATCAAGTCACCGAACGGGGTGGTCAACAATTCGCAACAGTGTATCGCCTCTCGCCGAGCAAACTACCTCCGGCGCGCTGAGAGGTCATACGGGAAACCGGACACCCACCAACCGGAGTGGGTCCCGGGCGAAACCTGCTCACGTGACTGACACCGGTTCGCGTCCCGTGACGCAAAGACACCCACTTTTTGCGATCAAGATGCCACCGGCCTCATTCGCCCTGTGCGCAACCGTCGACATAATCTGCGCATTGAGGCGACCACCTGCCGACAGCATGCCCGGGCGGTTCAGCCTGAATCGGTCGAGTCAACCTCCTCGATTCCCACCTCCGACCTGGGAATTAGTGGGTGTCTGGAACTCCTCGTTAGAACAGCAATCGAATTGCTCGGAGTGATCGCCTCGAAGAATTGCCGAATCCGCGATGGCGGCGATGTTGCGAATGTACTCCTCGGGAAATCCATGCTGCCGCGCGCCGCTAACGATTCGTTCCAGGTACGCGGCGGTGGGTCTGCCGGTGATTGCTGCCTGCGCAGGGATCAGGACATACGCAACGGCTGCCAAGACTTCGCCATGCTGGTCGGTTACGGTAATCGACCGGCGCTCATACCCGCCTTCGTAGTGGTCCAACCGCTCGAGGTCCGTCTGGCTACAGCGATAGACCACGCCAAGCACGCCGTCTCCCGGACATAAAATGTTGGCGAAGGCTTCGTCTGCGGCGTCCAGCCGTTGAAACACGAGCCGATGATTCGCCAATCGAGCGATCCTGGGACCGTTCTCGGGATGGCCGATCGAGTCCGTGCGCTCGATCATTTGGTCCATCCAGAGATTGCTGCCATAAGCAAAGTACCACGACTCCATAAGAGCATCCCCTCGCACGGCTCCGGCCCGAAGAATCGAGTGCCATAGCAACAATGCTACGGTTCTGCGGTCGATCCGACACCAATTTCGTCGGTCCAGACGGTGAGCGACTGGAGCTGATTGATTCCAAACGTCGTCGTCAGGGCAACATCGGCGGCATCACGACCGCGGGCCATGAGCACGCGACCGATGCGGGGAACGTTGTGACGCGCGTCAAACGCGTACCATTGCCCGCCCAGGAATGCCTCGAACCACGCGCTGAAATCCATCGGGCTTGGCGTCGGTGGCAAGCCGATATCGCCCAGATAGCCGGTGCAATAGCGCGCGGGCACATTCAAGCAGCGGCACAAGGTGATCGCGAGGTGCGTGAAATCGCGGCATACACCCGTGCGCTCATGATAGGCGTCCCACGCCGTTCGACTGGACCGGGCTTTCTGGTAGTCGAACCGAATATGCTGGTGCACGAAATCGCACACTGCTTGAACCCGCGGCCAACCCGCCTGGGTCTGTGAGAATTGGGACCAAGCGAATTGGTTCAGCTCGCTGTCCACCTCGCAATAACGGCTGCCGAGGAGAAATTGCAGGACCTCCTGGGGCAGGTCCTGGACATTGTTTTGTGGGGCATTGAGGACCTGCAGATCCGGCAGCCCGCAGTCATCGACGACTGCGCTATTTCTAAACGTCACGAGGCCTGACGGAACGAACGCGCGGTGGCAGCGGTTGCCGTATTGGTCAAAATACGCAGATAACGGAACCAGCGGTTCAACCTGCAACTGCTCGTGCTGACGAATCGTGGCGCGCGTAACGGATGGAGGCTTAGCATCAGGATTATGGCCGTGGGCTCTGGAAAGACGAAACGAAGTTCGCAGCCGACTCGGATTAGCATAATTGCTCGCTATTTGGTGCGCCAGTCGTTGAGCACACTTCAGCGTACCAGATCCCGCCACTCCTCGCTTGAAGTCCCGATCCCGGCCACGTCGCCAACCGCCGATTCGGCCGAGGCCGGCTGGCGAGCTCCTGGGACGGAACCCGACGGTCGGCCGGAAGAGGAGAAATAGATTCGCGGTTGAGGACCGCGCCGATGCGGCGAGCTCGGCCAATGATCTGGAGGTCGTTCATCTATCGGGATTTTGGGACCGGCGCGTCTGCCATCTGTCTGACGTTGGGCTGATGTTGATTTGACGTTGATTTCAGGGATTTTGCCGAGGTCCACGATAGCCGTCGGTGTTCGCTCGCATTGTAGTCGCATTGGGCTGACATGGGCAATGTGTGCAGAAGAATTGCAGAAAACCGAATCAGGTTGATGTCGAACATAATCATGACTGATAAATGCGAGGAACGATGTTTTGTTTAGGAGTGAAAGGTCGATGGATCGCAAAGGAGAGCCCGTCCCAATTAACGGCGAGGCCGTTCACTCGTTGTAATCCTGTTTGCAATGAAACCGACGCCCAGACGACCGACGACCACCTCGCCGCTTTCGTGGCGAGCCTCAGTTCTCAAGAACGCCAACGTCGCCCCGAACTTCTCGAGCGCGCGGGCCTAAAGCCGAGCGATGAGCGCGAGTCGCGTGAGCTTTGATACGAGGAACAAACCGCCGCTCAGCCGTTGCATGCGGACGGTGCCCAAACCGCTGCCGGAGTAAATGGCCACGTGGCGCACGCGGCGCCCTGGTATAATCGAGCTTTTCCCGTTCGTGGGGATGTTCGCGAACTCAATCAGACCAGGGCGCCGGCATGTTACCCGTTGGCACAGGAGGCGGAGCTGCTGCTGCCGGAGGGTTTTCCTTCCAGGACAGCATCGCAGCATGGGCAGCGGTCGGCGTACTCGCGGAACAAGCTGTGACGCCGCGTTGGGGGTTGGAGCCAACGGTCTATTACACCGAAGTTCGATGCGAGACAGGACTGCCCGTCGACGACGTCTTGCTCATCACATCAGCCGGCGGCGCTGTATATTTGCAAGCAAAGCGGGGTCTAAGGCTTTCTGCCGCCGAGGATTCAGCGCTCGGATCAGCCGTGGGGCAATTCGTTCGTCACTTTCTGTCACAGCGACTCCATAAGGGAGGAAATCACCCGTGGGAACGTCCGCTAGATCAGGAGCGCGATCGTCTCGTCCTGGTGACCGATGGTCTGGCGCCTATGTGGGCCTGTTCGCAACTACCAGCCGTACTTGATCGGTTCCAAGGCGATGCACGCTGTACGGTGTTGACGGACGCCGCCAATAGCAAGGAGGAGAAAGCCGCGTCTGAGATACTCCTCTCCCATGTTCACTTATTCTGGCGCCGAACTCACGGGACTGAGCCCTCGCCGAGGGATCTCCGCGATTTCTTCTCTATGATGAGAATCGATACGCTTGATGTCAGTGCCGACGGCACCGACGGTGATGCCGACAACGCGGCGATGGACAAGCTCCGAACTGCCGTGCTCGTGGACCCGACCCAAGCCGAAGCCGCATACAAGCTTCTAAAGGGCTATTGCAGGGGGCTGTTGACGAAACGCACTGGCGCCGATCGCCGTGGATTCCAGCGGGAACTCCGGCGCAATGAGATTGGGCTGCGGCCGGCGAGCGTGACTCCTCCTTCACGAACGCGAGTCGCCCTCGGCGCGATCGGCGTGGCAAGTCTGGTGGCGGTTGCGGCCGTAACGCTCAATCTCGGCCAAGGATTCACCACACAAATCACGAGTGTCAACAAAAACCTGGAAGCACTGGGAAAACAGGACGCGGATCCTGACGTTCTGGTCGGCAAGATGCAGAGCCACATTCGCAGACGGGCCGTCGAAGAAATCGCCGCCGCGCAAGCGCGGTCCCCTGACGATTGGCGAAAGCGCGACGAGATCGAGAAACGCCGCGATCAGACCTTGGAAGCCGTACAGGATCTCGTCGCGACGATTCGCGAAGGTTTGGCCGGAGATCCGGATCCGATTTTCATCGAAGCCGCCAACATCCTCGACAAACCGATCGAGGGTGTCGATGCGGCAATCAAGTACCTCGAACAAAAACAGCCGACCATCGAAAGGAAAATCGGCGCGGCGAAGTCTTTCCGCGATCGTGCCGACCAACGCTTGCGCGAGGCCTATCGCCCGACGGTGCTTCAAGCTGACCTTTACGAAAGCAGTCTGAGGTGGGACGAAGCACTCAGAATTCGTGACCTGATTGTTCGCGAGAATCCTAGCTGGTTCGATTCGCGTATCGATTTGGGTGTTCTCTTATTGGAACTCGCGAGGTACAGCGACGCGGAACCCCATCTCCGCGAGGCGTTGAAACTGGCTGCGCAACCCGGTGAGGAAGCGATGGGATCCAACAACCTGGCGGAGTTGCTCCGCAACACCAACCGCATCGCGGAGGCCGAGCCGCTATTCCGTCGGGCGCTGGCGATTAACGAGCGGTCGTACGGCCCTGACCATGCAAACGTCGCGACTAACCTCAACAACCTGGCGGAGTTGCTCCGTAACACCAACCGCATCGCAGAGGCCGAGCCGCTATTCCGTCGGGCGCTGGCGATTAACGAGCGGTCGCGTGGCCCGGACCAAGCTGAATTCGCGGCCGACCTAAACAACCTGGCGCTTCTGCTCGAGGCGACCGGCCGTACCGCGCACGCCGAGCCGCTGTTTCGCCGGGCGCTAGCGATCGCCGAGCCGTCGACCGGGCCCGGCCATCCCCTCGTCGCGAATTGCCTCAATAACCTGGCGGCGATGTTCCAGGCAACGAACCGCGTGGTGGAGGCCGAGCCGCTCTATCGCCGGGCGCTGGCGATCGACGAGCAGTCGTACGGGTCCGACCATCCTCTCGTCGCGAATCGCCTCAATAACCTGGCGGCGATGCTCCAGGCAACGAATCGCATGGCGGAGGCCGAGCCACTCTGTCGTCGGGCGCTTGCGATCGACGAGCATTCGTACGGGCCCGACCACCCTTTCGTCGCGAATTGCCTCAATAACCTGGCGACGCTGCTCCACGATACGAACCGCATCGCGGACGCCGAGCCGCTATATCGGCGAGCGCTGGCGATCGACGAAAGGTCGTACGGCCCACGCCACCCCAACGTCGCGATCGACCTCAGCAACCTGGCGGGGTTGCTCCACGACACGAACCGCACGGTGGTGGCCGAGCCACTGATGCGGCGGGCGCTGGCGATCGATCAGAGCTCGTACGGCCCCGACAGCGCGGATGTGGCAAAAAGTCTCAACAACATGGCGGAGCTGCTCCGCGCGACGAATCGAATGTCGGAGGCCGAGCCGCTATATCGGCGGGCGATGGACATCGACGAACGGACGTACGGCCCCGATCACCCCGCCGTCGCAAGAGACCTGAACAATCAGGCGTTGCTTCTTTTCTCCACTAACCGCATCGAGGCGGCCGAGCCACTTATGGCACGCGCCGTTCGCATCTTATCGCGATTCCAACGATCGACGGGCCATGAGCATCCGAATCTGCGTCAAAATCTCGATAACTACCGCCAACTGCTCGCCGCGCTGAAGCTGGCCGAGCCCGAGATCTCCCGGCGGATCAAATCAACGACGGAGGTGACGGACAAGCTGGCGCCGATCGTTCCCGAGGTGGAAAGGCTCATCGGCCCGACCAGATCAGTCGCGGACGTGCTGTCATTCCTGGATCGCCATTACAAGGAAATGGGCAAGCCGGCTGTCTATCTCCTCGGGCCGGATGAACCAATCGCCCAGCATCTCGACAACCTGCTTCGGCCAAACGGGGATGAACTGACTGCACGGGGCCTAGCCGCCTTCAACGAGGGTGCTCATGCCGACTCAGTCGTGCTCTGCGAGGCCGCGCTAGACCCCATGGCCGACCAATCTGTGAAGCCCTTTGCCATGCTTCGAACTCGCATTCTCCGGGCGGCTGCGCTGCGCGAGCTCGGATTGGCGGAGAAAGCCTGCAACGAGATCTCGGCGCTGATGCCGGAACTCGAGCGGGCAGAGCCCGAGGACGCATCGTGGAACGGTCGAGTTCGCTATCATCTCGCACTATGCCTGTGGCGTCTGGGCGCGCAGGCAGCGGCTCAAAAGTCTGCCGAGGACTCCCTCGCCGCGTACGACAGCGCTCTGAAAGTAGGGGCAATCGATCCCGCCCTCCGTCCGCAGTCGGCAGAGCTACTCGCGGCATTGAAGGATGGAAGGATACCACCACCCCAACCCGCAATCGACGCACCGGCCGCGATCGAGGCGGCTCGCGCACGCCATCAAGCTCGGGAGGCGCTGAACTAAACTCGGCCTCGACCAAAGGGCCGCTCCCTTGCTGGACCAACTCCTCGGGCCGGCCATCCCCGCGAAAGAGGTCCTCGACAAGCTCGACCAGCACTACAGTGCGAAGGCGAAGAACTCGTCCTGGTTTGTGGCACTGACTGAACAAATTGCGCCACGCGTCGATGCGGTCCTCGGCCCTGGCAAGACGATCAAGGAAGTGCTCGAATCTCTCGACCGGCAATACCGTGCGCAGAAGAAGCCGTCAATCTGGTTCCTGCCGTTAAACGAGCCGGTCACTCCGCATCTCGACGAACTTCTGGGCAAGACGTCGAAGTAGAATCCTTTCGCCAGGGTCCTATCGTTGGCTCACGCCAAGCAAGCCGATGCAGTCCGCGACACAATCCGGCCGAAGCTGCATATCGTCCTCGGATGCCGGCGCCGGCAAGCGGCTGACGACCCGATTTGGCTTCCACTTGCCACAAGCACTCTAAGTGAGAACATTATCGTGAGATCAGTACACATTACCGCAAAGAACGCGGGGGGGAAACCGCCGGGTCGCCCTGGCGGATCGCTCCGCCAGGGCTCCCACTGATCCGGACGTGCCCAATTAAGGCATCCGGCTCGTCATGTCGCGGCGTCGCTGTCCCTCTCACGATCTGGTCGCCTCGCGGTGACGCGCTCTGAGGTCCAATGCCCTCGGCGTGGTTCCGGCTTCCAGTCCGCGACACGGTACCCCCTTCGCTCCACAGGGTCTGGGAGGGCCCATTCCCCCGCTTCACTGCTACTACGGAGCACTCCGACTCCCGTCCGCCCATTTCGCCGCACTTCGTTGCCTTCGTTTGGCGATACCACCCTTGCGTCTTGTTCGCTCCCAGCGACCCGACGCGGGGTCGTGGGCCGGGGAGTTGGTATTCCGGTTCCCGAGCCGGAAATGTCAGTGGAGACGGATGGGGCTCTCAGGTTCCCGAGCAACCCTCGCGTCCCTGCGCCATGTTCTTGGACCCCGGCAGGACCGAACACGCCAGGCCATTGCGGCGTGTCGACACGGCCCCCGCTTGTGTCTACAACGGAGGCTCCCACGATGAGTATTTCGGGGCTCGATAGCATGGCATGGAGACTCGCTGTCTACGCTTCGCAGTGAGGGTCACCCCTCCCCACGCAAGACTTGCTTCCGGCTGCCGGCCAGGCTCTGCCGGGCGGGATTCGTTAACCCGCAGGGTCGCGATGAAAGGTTTCTGTGTTTCGAGGCACCTCCTCCTTTCTCGAGCTTTTCCTGACGCAAAGACACCCACCAACCGGGGAAACCGCCGGGTCGCCCTGGCGGATCGCTCCGCCAGGGCTCCCACTGATCCGGACGTGCCCAATTAAGGCATCCGGCTCGTCATGTCGCGGCGTCGCTGTCCCTCTCACGATCTGGTCGCCTCGCGGTGACGCGCTCTGAGGTCCAATGCCCTCGGCGTGGTTCCGGCTTCCAGTCCGCGACACGGTACCCCCTTCGCTCCACAGGGTCTGGGAGGGCCCATTCCCCCGCTTCACTGCTACTACGGAGCACTCCGACTCCCGTCCGCCCATTTCGCCGCACTTCGTTGCCTTCGTTTGGCGATACCACCCTTGCGTCTTGTTCGCTCCCAGCGACCCGACGCGGGGTCGTGGGCCGGGGAGTTGGTATTCCGGTTCCCGAGCCGGAAATGTCAGTGGAGACGGATGGGGCTCTCAGGTTCCCGAGCAACCCTCGCGTCCCTGCGCCATGTTCTTGGACCCCGGCAGGACCGAACACGCCAGGCCATTGCGGCGTGTCGACACGGCCCCCGCTTGTGTCTACAACGGAGGCTCCCACGATGAGTATTTCGGGGCTCGATAGCATGGCATGGAGACTCGCTGTCTACGCTTCGCAGTGAGGGTCACCCCTCCCCACGCAAGACTTGCTTCCGGCTGCCGGCCAGGCTCTGCCGGGCGGGATTCGTTAACCCGCAGGGTCGCGATGAAAGGTTTCTGTGTTTCGAGGCACTTCCTCCTTTCTCGAGCTTTTCCTGACGCAAAGACACCCACCAACCGGAGTGGGTCCCGGGCGAAACCTGCACACGTGACTGACACCGGTTCGCGTCCCGCGTTCGCAGGGCGCCTCGCGGCCGACGTTGCGCACAGCACGCGCTGTAAGACGCACGGTCAGCAATCGTGTGCGCTCGGGTAGGTCGCCAGCGTTTGGACGCGTCCGCTGCTGCGAACAGCTCGGGTGCCCCCTGAGCGGTGGATGTCTGCAACGGGTGCCCCGGAACCAACTCCAGAGGTTGGGTGTCTGGCTCCAGAATGCCTCTGGCTCCAGATTGCCCGAATCGCAATTGCACGGCCGGAAACGGCGAGACGGCTCGTTCCGCTCGCGATATCTTGTCCAAACTCCCCACCAGGTCAAACGTTGGGAAAGGGCAAGACATGGGTACTTTGGATCGCGACTATGTCCTTGGAACGCATGAGGAGGAACTACAGCGACTGGGCCTGCAGCACCGAGTCTGGCGGCCAAGGATGCTCGACGCACTGAGGCGCGCAGGCGCGACGGTTGGATCGCGCGTCCTCGACGTTGGTGCGGGCCCCGGCTTCGCGACCGTTGATCTGGCCGAGATCGTCGGAGACCGCGGCGAGGTCGTGGCGGCGGAGCGGTCAGATCGGTTCGTCACTGCGTTGAGAGATGCGGTCGCCAGGCACGGTTTGAACAACGTCCGCGTCCACGAGCTCGATTTGATGTCCGAACCGATCCAGGCAGCCGGATTCGACGTGGCCTGGTGCCGGTGGGTAGCGTCATTTGTCAAAAGCCCTGAGCAGCTCGTGCGGGCGATCCACCAGACCCTCCGCGTCGGGGGCAGAGTTGTCTTTCATGAATACGCCGACTATCGGACCTGGCGGCTCGCCCCACGCCGACACGCCGTCGAGGCATTCGTTGCCGAGGTAATGGCGAGTTGGCAGGCCACGGGCGGAGAACCTGACGTGGCCCTCGCGCTTCCCCTCGTGCTCACGGCCGCAGGTTTTCGTCTTACTCATGTGGAACCGATCATCTTCGCAGTCCACCCTGCAGATTTCCACTGGCGCTGGCCTGCATCATTCCTGGACACCAATCTTCGGAGACTCCTCGAGCTCGGTCGAGTGGACGCGGGCTTCTGCGATCGAGTGAGAAACGAATGGGCGATGGCCGAATCGGATCCAACAACCGTGATGCTGACACCAATGGTATTGGAAATCATCGCCGAGAAGAGCGCCGAATCCACCTGTAGCAGTTCTCGGCTTACCCTGGCACCAAGCCGTCGATAAACATCAGTCATAACTTCAAGAATTGTGGATTGCTGAGTTGCTCATGAGCACACTCGACGAGATTACCGCCGCGATCGAACGTCTGCCCGCCAGCGATGTGGCTCGCGTCCGGGCCTGGCTCGCGGAATATGCCGATCGCCTCTGGGACGAGCAGATTCGAGCGCGACGAGCGGGACGGCCGACTCGAGGGGTCCTAGACAATCACTGTTCACGCGGCCTACAGCAAAGCTGTTACCTGCTGACTTATCGCCGCCGTGCCCGCTGCGTGAAGGCGAGTCACTCGCGCGGTTCGCGTTTCAAGTCCTCCAGTGCGTTCAAAACACTGTCGAGCTTCCGTTCAATCTCGGACAAACGTTTCTCCAGCACCGGTGCGATCGAGGGCGAGCCTGCGAGCTGATTGGAAGCTGCGTTCTTCCTGTCGGCTTCCCTTTTGTCTTTGCCAGCCGTCTGCGGGGATCTGATTCCAGCCACCCGATTGTTTCTTTCACGTTGGGCGTTCGCCTCCAGTTCGCCCAGCTCGGATTTTTTCTTCCTGAGCTCCCGATTCTTTGCGATCCATACTCTCCGTACCTCGTTAAGACCTTTTTCCAGCACTTCGAGGCGATCTTGCCTGGCCTGCCCTTGGAGAACGTCGTTGGTATTAGAAACGCGGCCCGAAACTCGCATCTGAATGACACTCTGAGTAGTATGACCGATCGCCAGTTTACGAGCGTCGACTTCCCCTGCGAGTAGTTCGATATCCAAGCGAAGTAACTCGAGCTGGTCAATCGCTTCATCCTGCTGTTCCGTCGATTCGCGAGAGAGGGCGCCGGACGAAGCGGAAGTGTTGCTCAATTCATTGTCGCCGCTGAATTTCCGTTCATCGCGTTGCCCGTCCTGTTGCCCTTCTCTCGGGAACGCTGCTGCCTGTCGCGCAGGACTGCCGCGCTGCTCGCCAGAGCGAGGCCCGCGACGACGGTGACCGCGATCATCGACACCTTTTTCAGTAACATGGCTCGTAACACTCCTTCGATAAGAAAAGTGACTGCCGGTGGAATAGACCCATCCGCGCCGGCGGTCGCGGAGTTGATTGTCGCCTCCATCAGTTTTGCCGGTACCGCGGCCGATGAAGACTCGGCATACACCGCCCAGGCCGCGGGCGCGACGCCCCGGCGAATCAACCGAGAGCGAAGCTTCTCCCGTGCGCGACTCAGCCGGCTCTTGACCGTGCCCACGGCACATCCCAATCGCCGCGCCGCCTCGTCATGACCGAATCCTTGCAGTTCACAGAGCACCACCGCCGAGCGGAATTTCTCTGGTAACCGGCCGATCTCCTCGTCCAGAACGTCGCGCAGCTCGTCCCGATCGGCGTCGTCAGCCGGGGCTGCCGCGAGCTCGGCTCCTGGAACCTGCCTGGCCGACCGGCGGGCCTCCGCGAGTTTCGCGCGGACCGAGACCCGGCGGCTCACTCCGTAGAGCCAGCGTCCCAGCGAGTCGTCCACCCGCACGGAATCCGCTTTACGAACCAGGATCAAGAACGTCGCTTGAAACGCGTCGGCGACGTCTTCCGGGTTTCGCAGGGCGCGACGGCAGACACCAAGAACCATCGGGCCGTGGCGGGCCAAGAGACCTGCGAATGCGGCCTCCGACGCATCGAGATCAGACCGCGCCCTGAACCGATCGAGCAAGTCGGCGTCAGTCAGGCCGTTGCTCGTCCCGTCCTGAAACAGCGTGTGAATGTCGTGGAGAACCGCCGGCGACTGCCTCATGGCCATGACCCCGTACGTCAAGATCGATGACTCACTCTCTTCATGCAGTCAAAGTTCAAAGCGTTCCATTTTTTTCGCTCGAGTGAGCGTGAAACGGCAAGTCGCTGACGATCGCGGCAACCACGCTGCCGCCCGGCAGTGCGATCTGAACGTTCGTGCCCGCCGCGCTCGGCTTGGTCCGAACCATCGCCAGAGCGATTGGAGCGTTTCGTACCGGCGAGAATGCCGCCGATGTCACCTCGCCCGCTCTCTTGCCTTCTTCTTCCAGCGGGCATCCCGGCTCAGGGCACGGCGAGCCCGGTTCAAATCGCAGGCCCTTCAGCACTTGATTCACGTGCCCGAGTGCGTCAAGTCGCGCCACGGTCTCCTGACCCAGGTAGCAACCCTTGACGAAATTGATCGCTCGAGAATCCCGGCCGATTTCCTGGGGAAGATTCTTCTCGGTGATGTCCTTGCCGAACACCGGCGTGCCCGCCTCGATCCGCAAGACCTCGAATACGTCACCACCGGCTTCGACCAGGCCCAGCCCTCTCCCGGCTGAGAGCAAGCCGGCTTTGAGCGCAACACCCGCGTCGAGATTGCCGACCAGCGAGAAGCCTGGCATTCCCGCCGGCGATTCACGAATGAGCCTGACGGGTTCTCCCCCGAACGCGGCTTGCACGTGCGCCAAGTCAACACCTTCCGGAAGCTGGCCCAGGCACTTCCTCACGACTTCTTCAGCCGCGGGACCAGCCACGTGGTACTCAAACGTCGACCCCGAACGATCCTCGATCGCGACGTCGTCGAAAACGCCGTACTTCGCCAGATGAGGAAGCAGCGCGTCGGTTCCACCCGGGTCGGTGCCCAGCAAGATCGAGTCCTCGGTCGCCAGCACGATCACGAACGCAATCGTTTTGCCTTGCGGACTCGTGACGAACGCCTCGCAGCCTCGGCCCACCGGCAGCCGTTTGACCTCGTTTGTGACCAGGTTATGCAGAAACTTGGCCCGGTCCGGCCCGCTGATGGCGAGCCGGCAGCGGTCCGATCGATCAAACAGGCCGGCGCGGCCCGCGATGCTGTGAAAAACCTGGGCGTCAGACATGGTGCTCTCGATCCGCAATGAAGTTCAGTCGTCTCCCGGCTTCGATCAAGACTCATCGTCGCCCTGCGCACGTGCTCTCGTCCAGTCCGCCGCGCTCACAAACGTGGCCGAGCGACATTGCGCCACCAGGCGACGGGCCTGTTCCGGTTTCTCGAGCGCGACCATCGATAATTCTTCGACCAGCTCGCGATCCATCCCGCTGTACAGGAACACGTCCGCCCAGGCAACGGCCTCCGCGATCCGTAGCGCGATGTGGAAGTCGTCGTCCTTCTGGTGGCCGTGTAGCAGAGTCGGTCCGCGCTCTGCCCCACCTGCGTCGATCAGGCATCGAAGCGCCGGTCCAACCGGGCCGGCCGCACGCGAGAGCACGACGATCTTGCCCCCGCGCTGCACCAGCCGCCTGGCGGTCGCAAGGCCCTCCGCAAGGGCGTCGAGCGTGGCCGCCGCCGGGCCGCATCCCACACCGGCGACGACGATCTCCGCGCGCGATTCCGGACGAAACGTCCAGCGCTCGTCGAGCCACGCGATCCCTTGCTCGCACACCGAGGTCTCCCGCCCGGCGGTCACCTCGGCAAACCCATCCAGGGCGGCGACAACCCCGACGTGAAATTGCGTGCCCAGCAGCCAGCTCACCTCGAGTGACTCCTCGCGGTTCGACCGTGCCGAGCTCTCCTGGCGGGCGTTGCCGTCGTCGGCACGAAGTAAGCTCCGATGTTCCTGAAGAATCTCGCGGCTGGCCAGCCCAGGAAAGAGAACGCTCCAGGGGCCGCAGTGGCCCAGAATCGGGTCGAATCCGATGCGCCCGGCCGGAATGACCAGGTCGGCGTCGGTGACATGCCGGCTGAGGTAGACACGCCGCCCTTGCTTCGTCGTCGCGAGATACGCCAACTGGCTGCGATCATCCGGGTCATGCACGGCGAGCACCGCTCCGGCAGGCAGCGATTTTTCCAGCTCGATCGAGCTCGCCTGCGGCAGGAGCACCGTCAGGCCCCCGGGCTCGACGCCCGCATCGATCAACCTGCCCGCAATCGCTTCCAGAACGAGGCCGCCATCCGGAATCGATGGGTCAAACGCGAGCGTCACGCGGTCGCCCGGAACGACGGTCTGCCGCAAGGGTGGAAAATCCCGTGGAGCGTCCAGCGCCGCGCCGATCATCACCGCGGATTCCGCGCGAGTGCGACCCACCGGCGCCTGCCAGGCGGCGACCAGTTGCTCGTCCGGAAGCTCAATCTCGAGAGTCTCGCCGTGGAAGTTAACGTTCACGCGCACGAGGATTCACCTCAACCCTGATGATCAAAAAAACAACGCCGCCTGCCGCGAACCCGAGGCGCCGCGGATCGATTTGCGCATTCTAAACCAACGGCCGAAACTGTTGTGAGTGATTTTGCGGCGATATAATCGAAACGAGAGGCGCACCACACGTTTCCCGCCCTAGCCCGACCGGCGCACCAGGATGCCGGGGCCTCATCCCGCGAGCGATCCATGACAGTCATCCACGCAGAACGACATCGAGTCCGTCCCGGCCTCAAGCACGACCAGATTCCCGCGTCCACTGCAAGCCCCGGCGCCGAGATCTCCTTGCTGCTCCGCTTGGTCGACGAAGGCTACGACAAGAAAGCCTGGCACGGACCGAATTTGAAAGGATCGATCCGCCGGGTCTCCGCGGCAGAAGCCGCATGGCGCCCAAGCCCGCCGCGCCATTCGATCGCCGATAATGTCGTGCACTGCGCCTACTGGAAGTACGCGGTCCGCCGGCGGCTTACGGGCGAAAAACGCGGTTCATTCCCGCTCAAGGGCAGCAACTGGTTCGCGATCGCCTCGTCTCTGAGCGAAGCCGCGTGGAAGGAATATACCGCACTCCTCGACCGGGAACACCTCGCGCTGCGCCAGACGATCGCCGCGTTCCCGCCGGACCGGCTCGACGAGTTTCCGCAGGGAGGCAAGGTTCGCTTCCTCACGCAGATTTATGGAATCGCGTTGCACGACGTCTATCACGCCGGCCAGATTCAGCTTCTGAAACGGCTGCACGGAACGGAAGCCTAGAATCAGGACTCGGTCGACCTTCTCCCTTCCGCCGTTTCCGTTCGCTCGTCGGATTGAAGGCCGGTCATTTCCTCGCTCAGCCGCCAGAGGCGAAGGGCGGCGTGGGCGTCGCGCGATTGCCGCGAGCTCTCGACCGGCCGTTCCTTGATAAAGTAGCGGCCGGTGACCTGGGCCACGTCGGGTGAGGATGCGAGATAAATGGATGTCTTCGCTCCTTCATCCGGCGACAAGGCGATCAAGTCGCTGGCGCGTCGCAGCAGCCATCCGATCGCGCCGCCCTGACGCAGGAAGCTCGTGCGCACGAAACCCGGATGAAGCGTGTTCGCCGTCACCCGCGTTCCATGCAGCCGCCGCACCAGCTCGAGCGTGAACAGGATGTTCGCCAGTTTTGACTGCTTGTAGGCACGCCAGCCGCCGAACTTTTTTTTCCCTTCGACGTCACCAAACTCGATCGAAACGCCCTTGTGGGCTTCGGAAGAAACGCTCACAACGCGTGCCGGTGCGCTCTTCTCGAGCAGCGGACGCAGCAGGTCGGTCAGCAGGAAATAGGATAAGTGGTTCAGGGCAAACGTCATTTCAATTCCGTCGGCGCTTTCCTGCCGTTTCCAGAAGATGCCGCCGGCGTTGTTGACCAGCACGTCCAGACGCTGCGTTCGCCGGCGCACGTCTTCAGCGAGCCGCCGAACCTCGGCCTGCGAGCTGAGGTCGGCCACCAGCCACTCGACCGAGCTCGACCCGGCTGCCGCGCGGATTTCGTCCGCCGCGCGCGAGCATCGCTCGCTCGAGCGCCCGACCAGGATGACGTGCGCACCCTTTCGCGCCAGCTCGCGCGCCGTGACCAGACCAATTCCGGCGGTCGCGCCGGTCACCAGGCAGACCTGTCCTTGCATGCAGCCCTTCCGCACCGCCAGGAAAGTGAGTGCCTCACGACGCGTCGCGGTGAACAGTCTCGATCGAGAAAGCCGGCAGACAGACCGCGATATATTCGGCACCCCGGGCCCGGGCGTGCTGTAACGCACCCACTCGCCCCGTCTCACAAGCACAGCCTGCCCGGCATCGACGTCGATGAGCCCGGCCTCGTGCTCGACTCGCAGTGACCCGGCAAGAACAATCGTGTATTCGTCAAAGTCGGGCCTCTGCCCCGGCTCGACCCACCCGGAGGGAGACCGCATCCGTGCGATGCTCACCGTGGAATCTTGGGTGTTCACCCGGCCGACGAACTCATCGATCAGCTTGGGCTTGTTTCCAGCGGCCTCGATCCGGACCGGCTTTTCGATCAACGTGGGCATGGCGTGCATTCAATAAACAGAGGAAGACGGCTTGGGCTCGAGGCGTAGTATCGGTTTGATGCTAGAGGACGCCGCCGCGGGACGTCAAGTGGGCCGAAGCCTCTCGCCGCTTGGAGCCGCCGCTTCGAGCGCCGCCATCGTGCCGCGGCGCATCATGCGCACCGTTGCCGGCGAGCCCGCCACAGGCGCGCGCCGGCCAGTCCGGCCACGCCAAGGACCAGCAGTAGTGAGCTGCTCGGCTCCGGAACCAGTGCGGTGTAGATCGCATTGTTGGCATTCGCGAAATTGACATCGAATCCGACCGTTGAGCCGTCGATTCCAAATGATCCCAGCGATAGCCCATCATCTCACCAGATCTCGGCATACCGTTTGCTCCGTGGAATTCGCAGCATTCCAGGGGCGGACGAAAAACTGCGCACGCCATTCGTGTGATGACGGATTCGCGACACGCTGGCCCGCCCGGCCCCTGATGACTGTGTCCGGTTCGTTCACTCTCGAAATTCAATCCAACTGAGGTGCAACATGAAGATGCCGACGCTCACCAAGTTGCTCGAAGATCAGCTCAAAGACATCTATAGTGCGGAGAATCAGCTCGTGAAGGCATTGCCGAAGATGGCCAAGAAGGCTTCGGCCAAGAGTCTCAAGGAAGCGATCACAAACCACCTGGAAGAGACCAAGCATCAGGTCGAGCGACTGGACCAGATCGGTGAGTCTCTCGGCATCAAGCTCTCCGGGAAGAAATGCAAGGCGATGGAGGGACTGATCGAAGAGGGAGCCGAAGTCCTTGAAGCCGAGGGACCTGGACCCGTCATCGATTCGGCGCTGATCGCCGCGGCGCAGCGAGTGGAGCACTACGAAATCTCGGCGTATGGTACCGCCCGAACGTTTGCTCAGCAGCTCGGTCATGCGGACGTTGCCGAGCTCCTGCAAGAAACGCTCGATGAGGAATCGGCGGCGGATGAGAAGCTGACCTCCATTTCCGAGGATGAACTGCTGCCGATGGCCGCCGAGGTTGAGCAAGCGGTGGGCGGCTAAGATGGAACCCGAGAAGTCGATCGAAGAGCTCACGCGCCGAAACGTGGCGATCATCGCCGAGATGGAGAAGGCCGAGGCCCAGGTCCGGACCCGCTGGGAGCGCGTGGCCGATCGGCTGGCGGCCTGGGTCGGAAGCTGGACGTTTCTCGTCGTGCAGTCGGCGACCCTGCTTGTATGGATCGCTTTCAACCTGGCCGCCTGGATCGAGCATTGGGATCCTTATCCATTTGTACTCCTGAATCTTGTGCTCGCATTCCAGGCCGCTTACGCCGCGCCAATCCTGATGATGAGCCAGAACCGGCAAGCAAAACTGAGCGAGCGGCGCAATCATCTCGATCTGCAAATCAATATGCTCGCGGAGCAAGAGACGACAGAAATCCTCCGTCTTTTGCGGCTTCTCTGCGAGCACTCCGGGCTCGGTCTGCACAAATGTAACAACGGACGGGCATTCGAGGCAGAGACGAAGCACGCCGAGATCGTCCGCCAGATTCAAAACGAGATTGAAGATAAAGCCGATGACACCGCAGCCGCCGAGCACGCAGCCGGCGAAGCTCCGGCGCCGGTGTCCGGCCCGAACTTGGTTCAGAAAGACGCTGGCCCCAGGCTACCAACCCTCGCGGAGCAAACATGAGCTGTCACGCATTTTCACTGGATCCGCGCACGGTGCTGGGCGTCAGCCTTGGCGCCTCGCCGGACGAGATTCGAGAGGCTTATCATGCGAAATCGAAAAAGCACCACCCCGATGCGGGTGGCGACGAATGGGCGTTCCGCATGGTGGCACGGGCCTATGAGGTCCTGAAGACAACCGCGAGCGTACAATCATCTCATCCGTGGGAGCAGCGGGCGCCGGGCGGCCCGGCTCCAGATCAGGAACAACGCTGGAGCTGGGCTCGAGGTGCATCCTCCAGCCGGGCCGATTCCTCGGCTCCTCGCTGGGAGAGCACCCATGCGGCCCCGGTAGACGATACGGGTCCCCGATCTGATGCCGTTGCGGACGAGGAGCCGGCTCGAGCATCCCACGAGTCGGGAGACTTCCGGCCGGAACCAGATGAGCTACGCCGCGTCAACGTCGAGCTGGTCTGGACCCGGTATGAGAAGGATGCGGTGGGCCCGTTCTCGTTGACACAAGAGGCGGATGACGCCACTCTCAGCGTGTGCATGGTCATATCATGGCCGCCGCATGCGCTGGTAGATCGCGCGGTTGAGTTTCCCTCATCCGGCGAGACTCTGCATACATTGATCGAGCTCTTCGGGCAGCTACGCACGGGGTCTGTCGTCGCGGCCAGGTCACAAATCGAAGATGGCCGCTTCGTTGGCTGGCTGAGCTATCCCGACGTTTCCGCGGCGGGAGACGCGTTTCTCTTCGTTCGTGAGACGCTCCAGAGCCGAGGCTTGATTCCGAGGCTCCAGACTCGTGACGTACTTCTACCGCTCGACGAGGACGGCGTTCCTGCAGACGCCGTGCCGGCGCACTCATCGTGATGCTGGCGATCTCAGCCGGTATCGGGGGAATCGCGACCGGCAGAGTGAAAGGTGGAGCGAGGTGACCGTACGCGCGATCTGGCAGGGAACGCTCATCATCCAGAAGCACCAGCTCGCGGTGAAGCTTTACTCTGCTGTGACAGACTAAATCGTCAACCTGCCGGTTATCAGGCTGGCCCCGGGACGTCCCGGGCAGTACGCTCGATGCCTGTGCATGGCCACCTTGGTCCACGCTGTCGAACTCGCCCTATCCCGCAGGACAACCGGACGAAAAGCGATGCTGGGAAAGCTCGCGCTGCCATCGATTCGCGAGCTGCTCGCCACCGGCGACGACAACACGCTCCGCGAGGCACTCAACCGCTGGCTGCCCGCCGACCTTGCCGAGCTCGCCGATGCGCTGTCGGGCCCCGAGCGTGTTCAGGTGCTGCGGCTCGTCCAGCCCAAACGAGCGGCAGAGACCATTGCCTATCTGGATCTGGACACCCAGCAGACCGTCTTGACCACCTTCTCGGAAGACGAGTCCCGATTCGTCTTGAACGAGATGGCTCCCGACGACCGGACGGCCCTCCTCGCCGAGATGCCTTCGGAACAGGCCGAGCGATTCCTCAACCTGCTCGATCAGAGTGAGCGCGCGATCGCCCGGGCTTTGCTCGAATATCGCGAGGACAGCGTGGGCAGGCTGATGACTCCCGACTACCTGGTCGTGCGCCGGGAATGGACCATCCGGCACGTGCTCGACCACATCCGCGCCCACGGCCGCGACCGTGAGACCTTGAATGTGATCTACATCACGGACGAGCACAACAAGCTCGTCGATGACCTGCGGATTCGCGAGATTCTGCTCGCGCCCCTGCACGCCCATGTCTCGGATCTGATGGACAACGAGTTCGTGAGTCTCTGCGTCACCGACGGCCGCAAGAAGGCCGTGGAAGTCTTCGGCAAGTACGACAGGACCGCGCTGCCGGTGGTGGACACCCAGGGACGGATGGCAGGGATCGTCACGCTCGACGACGTGCTCGACGTCGCCGAACAGGAAGCCACCCGCGACTTGCAGCGCTTCGGCGGCCTGGAAGCGCTCGACGAGCCCTACATGAGCACGCCCCTGCCGGCGATGATCCGCAAGCGGGCAAGCTGGCTCGTGATCCTGTTCGTGGGCGAGATGCTCACCGCGACGGCCATGGGCTTCTTCGAGAAGCAGATCGCCCGCGCCGTCGTGCTCGCGCTTTTCGTGCCGCTGATCATCTCGAGCGGTGGCAACTCCGGCTCGCAAGCCGCCACCTTGATCATCCGCGCCCTGGCGCTCGGCGAAGTCGGGCTCAAGGACTGGTGGCGCGTGATGCGCCGCGAGCTGCTCGCAGGCGTGTTGCTCGGATGTATCCTGGGCTCGATCGGTTTCGTCCGGATCGCCGCCTGGAACGCGTTCTCGAACATCTACGGACCACACTGGATCCTGGTCGGTATGACGGTCAGCTTCTCGCTCATCGGTGTCGTCGTCTGGGGAACCCTGACCGGCTCGATGCTTCCATTCCTGCTGCGGCGACTTGGATTCGACCCGGCAACCTCCTCCGCGCCGTTCGTGGCGACTCTCGTCGACGTCACCGGGCTGATTATCTACTTCAGCATCGCCATAGTGCTCCTCCGCGGCACTTTGTTGTGATTTGGCAACTCCACGTATGCAACACTTGATGGCAACCATTGTGTTTTGGCAACACATTGGGTACTTTCCGCAGATTCGGCAAAATCCTCGTATCCTTCGGCCGGTGTTCTGCGGGATAACCAAAGCGCCGAGCACGTCGACTTCATGGTCAGCACCCGTGGGCATCCTGTCGACGTGGTGTTCGGCCGGTTCTGCGGCCTCTTCACGCCTCTCACCGTGCGAAACGCCCTCGTGACCCAGGGGCTCGCCGCCCGGAGATCATTATCTCATCTCATCGTTGCCCAGCACCGCAGCGCTCGGGCCCATTACTAGCCAATAAAAACCTATCCTTTGTTCGCCTTTGGACGAAAGAGTCGTGGATCTTCCGATTAAGAAGATATGGTTGGCGCGGAATAGCCGATTTAAGCGAAGCAGTTTGTTGCTTTTGGTTCACTTGTCTTCTATAACGGATTCGCTCTCCGTTAAACACGATAGAGTTCCTCTCCGTTTGGGCTTTCGATCGTGGCCACACAGAAGGATACTCGGATCCATGATCATCCGCTGCCCGAGCTGCGGACGTGAAGGGAACGCTCCGGATAGCCGGGGTCGCGTATCGCAGACGGTTCGTTGCCGCCCCTGCGGGGCTCGATTCAAGATTGACCGGACGCCAGTGACGAACGGGCTGGATCAATCAGACCTGGCAGTCGCCGGCGCGATTGCGCGGCTCGTCCACGAGCGGGTCCGTTCAAGGACTGAGGTCGACACGGACGACGATCACCCGGTATTCCAGTCGCCGCCGCAATCGGACTGGCAGCAGGCGACTTCATCCGCCGTGCTCGGAGGCGACCCGGACGACTCGCAGGTCGAGCTGCCGGCTTTCACGTCCGCGGCTGAAGGCTCGGACGAGGTCGAGACTGTTCCGGCGTTCGAATCCGAAAGCTCGGAATCCGCGCTGGTGGTTCCGCGGTATTACAAAGTCATCGAGTCCTGGGGACGGGTTCATTTCTACGTCGTCCTCGGTTTTGCCGCCTCGTCGCTTGCCGTTCTGGGCTTCCTGCTCTTGAGCGCGCTCGTCGCAGGCCATATCCTCAGCTCCTCGATCACTGCTCTCATCATCGGCTGCGTCGGCACGATCGCATTCCTGCTCCTGTCGCTCTCGGCGACCGTGCTCATCATCCTGGTCATCGATCTTGGACGAAGCTTGCGCGTCCTGATTCAACAGACCGATCGCAACCCGGCTCGAGCGATCGAGACCAAGAACCAGGCCCGCACTGGCCTCTCACAGCCTGTCGGCTGACCAGACCCTTCGCTGACGTCATTCCGCGGCGATCTCGGCGGCGAACGCCTTGGCGCTCAAGTCGGCACCGGTTGCGTGGCGAGTGAGGCCGTTCCAGTCGAGCGACCGGCCCGGTGCGAAGACACGGGTCTTCAAGAACTCCCCGACGGCCTTGTTGCCGACAAAGCTCGCCCGCGACGGCTCGACTCCGTGCAGCACGTCTCGAGCAATCGCCGCGAGCACCTGGTCGGCAAACAGCTCGCCCATCAAATAATTGTGGTAATAGACAGGCGCACTCACGATATGAATCTTGCTGGCGTAGTCGGGCAGGTTGCGACCCTCGCCCCGGCGCACCAGTTGATACCGCTCGACCAGATCCCACCAGAGCGTGTTCAAGTCCTGATCGGGATTCTCGTAGAGCCCTTTCTCGAACCGGAACATCACCTGGGCCCAGCGTGAGAAAACCAGCAGCTTGGCGCGGTGCATCTTGGCCCCGGCGCGGTCGAACGCCGCAGGGTCGGAGACGTGCACACCCATCCCGGTCAACCAGTCAGCGTCCATCGAGAACCGCTCGAAGAGCATGGCGATTCCCTCGGTTGTGAGGATGTGGGCATCCGTGCGGAGAATGTAGGGAACAGAGGGCGGGATGTTCTTGCTGCTGTAGACCGAGTGGCCCAGCTCGTGGAGCATGGTGCCCATCCAGTATTCGTTGGGCACGATGTTGGCGAGCACGCGCACGTCGCCTTTCCGGTCGATGTCAGTGCAAAATGCGTGCGGGCTCTTCCCCGGTTTTTCGTAAAGGTCGCTGCGGGCGATCACGTCGTCGATCGGCAGGCCGATGCCGGCGTAGAAATCGCGGCAGAGTTTGAGGATATCGGCCCTGGCGTAAACGGAGTCGAAGTCGGCTGCAAAAATCGCCGGCGATTCCTGGAAGAACGGGTCGTGATAATGCCACGGGCGCAGCTCGTCGACCGTGACGCGGCACTGCTCGGCGAGCTTGGCATCGATCTCGCCTTTCAGCTTGCGGAAGGGCTCGCGTGTCAGCTCGTCCAGCTCGTCAAAGAGCTTGAGGACCTGCGCGACTGATTGCTCGTTGAGATAGAGCTGAAGAGCTTGATAATTGGCGTGCCCGAGCTTGCGGGCCGACTCGTTGCGCAGCTTGACGAGCGCCTTGAGCTCGCTCTCGACGACCGGGCCAACTCCCTTGCTCGCTTCCCAGACAGCCTTGCGCTCCGCGGAGTCGCGCGAGTCCTTGAGGATCCGGCGAACGTCACTATCGGCGAGCGTCCGGCCGCCCACCTTGGCGCGGTACGCATTGAAGTCCTTCTCGATGGCATTGGCCTTGGCCGTCATCTGGCGCAGCAGCTCGGGATCGACCTGCTTTTCCAGATAACCGAGGTAGAGCACCGCGATCTGGCGAGCCAGGAGTGGGTCTGCGATCGAGGCTTCCTTGAGCGTCTTGAGCCGTGCAAACTTCTCATGGTCGGAAAGCGCCGCGTCGAGCCGGTTCTGCGCTCGTTCCTTGGCCTCGAAATCCTCGTCTTTCCCGCTGATGTTGGCATTCCACCAGGCGAGCGCCGCGGCATACTCGAGCGGGCGCACGGTTTTCTCGTGCTCGGCGATGAACTCGCGAGCCGCGGCGATGGGGTCGTCCAGGGAGTTCGGTTCACTTGCCTTCGACATTGTGCTTGTTGCCCCGATCAGGGCGAGTAAGAGCCAGCCGACCATCGAGAGTGTTTTCACCATGATCGCCGCGTTGTCTCCATTGCGGGTTTGTCCAGTGGGCTGATGGCGATTGAGACGCACGTCAGAACGGCCCGGAGGCGGTCCGCGCGGCCAGTCCAACAGCCGCCGAATATCCTGACGGAAAAGCATCTTAGCCAGTTGAGACGGGTTTGCAAAGCCTTTGAATCGCTGGGACAAGATCGCGGAGAACCGCGCTGGTCTCGACCGCCGGGAAGCCGGTAAAGTCGCCTTTCGCTCCGCGAAAGTGCGTCCCCGCCCTCGTTCCTACCGTTCACAAGCGCCAGCCCCTTGTATTCCGATCTTGTGAAGCGCAGAGCATGAGGATGGCCCTCTGATAAACGCGGAGCGACCACATGAACGAGATCGCAGCGCGCAACTTTGCCGGTATCGTGCCCGTGTTGTTCGTCGCCACGTGGGTTGTCTTGGGAGTCACCGGTTTCATCGTCTTCTTTCTCAGCCGTGACGCCGCGTTCAAACGGAAGTGGTTTCCGCGATACATCGTGCTCACTGGCGTTCTGTTCGTGCTGTTCGTCTCCGCGATGACGGTTGCTGGGTCAAATTCGTTCGCTTCACTCTGGATGTTGGTCTTCGTGGTGCCGGCGCTAACACTGATCTGCTACTTGAACCTGAAGTTCACGAAATTCTGCGGTAAGTGCGGAGCCACGATCGTGGACCACAACTGGTTCTCCCCCACCCGATTTTGCTCGAAGTGCGGAGCCAAGCTTGATTCGGGCAAGGCGAGTCAGATCGAAGAGCTCTGAAGTTCTTGGCGTCTTGCTCAAAGAGCCTGAGCGCCACGTTAATCATGGTTGATCGAGAGTCAAGGCAGCGCTTCCCTGAGCTCCTTCGTTCCAGACTCCGTGACAGCAGTGCCGTCAACCTCGAGGCCAGAGAGCTTGGTTAACCCTTTCAGGTGCTTGAGCCCCTCATCGGTGACCTGCGTGAAGCTGAGGTCTAGGTCGGCGAGCTTGCTTAACCCCTTTAAATGTGCGAGCCCGGCGTCGGTGATCACAGCGCCGTCGAGGTCGAGCGTGCTGAGGTTGGTCAATCCTCTCAAATGCACGAGTCCGGCGTCGGTGAACGATTTCCCGCCGAGAAGCAGCTCTTCGAGCGTGGTCAGCCCCGCGAGATGCGCCAGCCCGGCATCGGTTACTACGGTGCCGCGAAGGTCGAGATGGGACAGCTTCGTCAACCCCTTCAGATGCATCAGCCCGGCATCGGTGACATTCGTGTTTCCAAGGTCAAGGACGGAGAGATTGCTCAGATCCTTCAAATGCGCCAGCCCGATGTCGGTGATAGGAGTGTCGTCGAGGATCAGGTAGGAGAGCTTGGTCAGCCCCTTGAGATGCGCCAGCCCGGCGTCGGTAACACGTGTGTCCTTGACCTCGAGGAAGGTGAGCCCGTTCAGCGCGACGTCGCGGCTGACTGGTGATTGATCGAGAATCAATCGCTCGACCTGCGAAAGCCACGCGACGTGTCGCATCACGGCATCGGTTCCCTTCTCATAAAGCGTGACTTCGGTGACGTGACCGAAATAGTCGACTCCAATAAGATCCACGAGCCAGCACGGCGCCCAAGGTTTCCGTGCCGGCTTCAACGTCCCCCTGCCGGAGTTCCAGTCATAAGACACAATTCCCCCGGCTTTCGTGATCGCCGCCACCGCGTCGCGCTGGATGTGCGCGCTTCGAACGAGCCAGCCAAGCCACCCGCCAATGACGAGCACGAGAACGACCAATCCCCGCACGTTGAAGCGCAGGAATCTTCGCCAGGGACGTGGGCCGAATTTGGCCGACATTGGTCGACACTCTCTGGGATTCGACACTCTTCGGCGGCGATTCGCTCCGCGGATCAAATTATACCAATTACGCGCGCGCTTCATTCAATCGATTGCGACTCCACTCGCGCGATACAGCAGGGAGGATTCCATGCCGATTGCACGGGCCGTAGATCAGCGCGAGATATCCAGGCGCGGCAAAGCTTGCTGTAGTTCTTTCACTCCAGCGTCGGTGACCTGAGTGCCGTAGAGGTTGAGGCTGGTCAGCTTGGTCAGCCCTTTCAAATGAACCAATCCGGCGTCGGTGATTTTAGTGTCCCAGAGGGAGAGCATGTCGAGGTTCGTCAGCCCGCTCAAGTGCGCAAGTCCAGCGTCGGAGATCTGCGTGTAGTCCAGGCTCAAGTCGCGGAGACTGGTTAGCCCCTTGCAATGCGCCAAGCCCGCATCGGTCACCGGCGATATGTTGAGGCTGAGTAGTCCTAGGCCGGCCATCCCGCCGAGGTGCTCAAGCCCAGTGCCGTCGATTTGCGAACCTTCGAGGACGAGCGCCGAAAGCTTGGTCAGCCCTTTCAGATGTGCGAGCCCTGCGTCGGTGACTCGCGTGTCGTTCAGAACCAGAGTCGAGAGGTTGGTCAGATCCTCCAGATGCGCCAGCCCTTCATCGGTAATTTTGTCACTCCAGACGTGCAGCGACGACAGCTTGGTCATGTCTTTCAGATGGGCTAGCCCTTCATCGGTAACCGGCGCGACGCCAAGGTCGAGCTCCGTGAGTTCAGTCATGCCGTGCAGTTGCGCGAGTCCTGCATCGGTAAGCTTGTCGCCGCGGAGGCGCAGCTTCGACAGCTTCGTCAAGTGTTTCAGGCGCGCTAGCCCTGCATCGGTTACGTGCGTCTGGCCGAGGTCGAGTTCTGTGAGTTCGGTCATCCCCCGCAGATGCGCCAGCCCACCATCGGTAAGTTCGGCTTGGTAGAGGTGGAGCTTCGACATCTTCGTCATGTTTTTCAGATGCGCGACTCCGGCGTCGGTGATGCGCAAGCGGCCAAGGCCGAGCTCGGTGAGCTCAGTCAGGCCGCTTAACTGCGCCAGATAATCGTCGATGTTGGACCGATCACCGAACTTTGGAGAACCATCGAGGCGGAGTTGCTCGAGAAGTTCGAGACGCGCGACGTGCGCGATCGCGGTAGGGGTGGTATCTCGGAGCCAGACGGACGTGACATGGCCGAAATAGTCGATCCCCAGAAGATCGACCAGGCGGCGTAGTGCTCGGGAATTTCCAGGCGGGCCAACGACACTCCCATTCTTCCACTCCCAGTTGTATTTGACGAAATTGCCGTCCTTGCGGATCGCAGCCACCGCCTCGCGCTGAATACGCGCGCTTCGCACGAACCACCCAAGCCATCCACCGATCAGCAAAACGACGATCAGCCCAAGCACGCTGAATCGCAAGAATCTTCGCCAGGGAAGTGGGCCGAATTTGGCCGGCATCGTCGAAATTCTCCCGGGATCCGGGGCCCTTCGAAGGCGATTCGCTCCGCCGGCTCAGATCATACCAAGTACTCGCGCGTTTCATTCCATCGGTTGCGATTCAACTCGCGCCTGCAACAGGGACGATTCGATGCCGTTTGCACGGGCCGCAGATCAGCGGGAGATCTCCAGGCGCAGCAAAGCTTTCTGTAGTTCTTTCACTCCAGCGTCAGTAACTCGAGTGCCGCCGAGGTTGAGGCTGGTCAGCTTGGTCAACCCCTTCAGGTGCACCAATCCTGTGTCGGAGACCTTCGTGCCGGAGAGCGAGAGCATGGCGATGCTCGTCAGCCCGCTCAAATTCGCAACTCCGGCGTCAGAGATCTGCGCGCCATCGAGGCTGAAGTCACGAAGCCTGGTCAGGTCCTTGCAATGCGCTAACCCCGCATCGGTCACCGGCGATCCAATGAGGCTAAGCGACGTGAGGCCGGCCAGCCCGCTCAGGTGCTCGAGCCCGTTGCCGTCGATTTGCGAGCTTCTGAGAAAGAGGCCCGAAAGCTTGCTCAACCCTTTCAGATGAACGAGCCCGGCGCCCGTGATTCGTGTGTCAAAAACAGCGAGCGCCCTGAGGTTGGTCAGACCCTCCAGATGCGCCAACCCAGCATCCGTAATTGCGGCACTCCGGAGCTGGAGCGTCGACAGCTTGGTCATGCCTTTCAGATGAGCGAGCCCCGCATCGGTGACCGCCGCGAATCCGAGATCGAGCTCGGTGAGCTCAGTCAGGCCGCTTAGCTGTGCCAGATAGTCGTCGATGTTGGCCCGGGCGCCGGTCCTGGCAAGCGTATTGATTTTCAGTTGCTCGAGGCGATCGAGACGCGAGACGTTCGCAATCGCCAAATCGGTGGTATCTCGAAGCCAGACAGAAGTGACGTGGCCGAAGTAGTCGATCCCCAGAAGATCGACCAGCCGGCGTGGAACCCAGGGTCGTCCGCGCGGTACGACGAAACTCCCATTGCTCCACTCCCAGTTGTATGCGACGCCATTACCCTCCTTCTGAATCGCTGCCACCGCCTCGCGCTGGATGCGGGCACTTCGCACGATCGAGCCGACCCAGGCGCCGATCAAGAGCACAAGGACGATCAGCCCCCGCACGCTGAACCGCATGAATCTTCGGCAGGGACGCAAGACGGGCTTGGCCCGCATGGTGGCCAGTCTCCAGGGCAGGTACCGTCTCGAACTCGTTCATCTCCGTAAACGAGGCGTGTAGCGATCGCCGATCACCGTGACAAACGGGGAGCCAACTCGGCTCGAACCCACGCCCGGAGCCGGCGAGCCCAGGCCGACTGGTCGCTCGAGTCCTCGTCAACCACCCATCGTCGGATCTCCGTGTCGCGAATCGGCAGGAACATGCTGCTGTCGACAGCGTGAAAGGAACCGTCCTCACCCAGCCTCTCGATGATGACCTCATCGCCTTCGCCGTCGAACCGCCAAACCTCGGACACCTTCAGAGCGGCGTAGATGCCGGGCCGATCGATCTTTGACGGAGTGATGTCGACCTCGATGCCAAGATCGGGATTGGGATAATCGGTGATTTTCTTCGATCGTCTCGCCCTGGCTCCGGCGATCGCTGCCAGCTTGCGGAGGTCGAAAAAGTAGCATTCGTCGGATTCCAACCCGCGGGCGACCTCAAGCCGTTTCCATGTGGTCGAACCAGCGCTATTGTATGGGATCTCCAGTTCTTGAGCAATCGCCTCAACCAGTTGGCCAAATAGCTTCTTGTCTCCATCGTGAAGCGGGCTCGGGGCCATGATCTCGACATCCTTTCCATCGAAATCGATCCGGAGATGAGTGCCCTCCGGGATCGAGTCAACGAGCTGCTCATAGAAGGCCCAGTCGACACCACGGATGACGGCACGATGATCGGGCTCGGACGTCAGCGCGTAAAGCTCGTCCAAGCTGGGGATGGGTCGGGGCGAAATGTCGGCGGATCCGGAAGGCTCGATGGATTGTGGGGTCGTTACCGAGCTCATATCGCCTCCAAAGCGTTGCGAGAGACCGTCTTCAGGGCACTTGTTCCAACCCGCACCGCGCTTTCGCCGCTTGCGCACGACCCGCATCATTCTAGCGATTGAACGAACGAATTGTGAGCCGTGTTGAACTGGAATCTCTGCAACGTCGTCGGACAGGATTTCATCGACGCTCAGCTCCGTCTTGACCTGAATCTTCTGCGCCCTCCTGCCCTGCTCCGAGTCTGGTTTCCGAATGTGACGATCCACCCGTTCCGGGAATGGAGTCCTCGGCATCCGTGATTTGAACAAGGCTGATTGCATAAATCAACAATTGCACGAGTCCAGCGACGATGATTGCACAATACGCGACGCTCAGGAAGGGCGGATCGTTGTACGAATCCGGACGGAAGAACGCCGCCGGGATGGCGAGCGCGGCGACCGCGAGGATCAGCGACCGAGTTCGGAAGCGCATCGGTGGCATCAATTGCTCCGGTGCAGTCGTGGACCCTAAGGGTGAATGTCCGCCAACCTGACCCGCGGCAGATCGCGCTGGAGGCGTTCGAACCCGGAGCCCGTGATCCTCGTCCGCCGGATACCAATCGAGCGGAGGCTCGTCAAACCGCTCAGACTCTCGAGCCCTTTGTCGGAAACGTCGCAGTCGGAGATGTCCAGGTCCGTGAGTTTGGCCAGACCCCTCAGACGCGCGAAGCCAGCGTCGGTGATGCGGGCTGAGTGAAGCTCGAGGAGTCGTAGCTCCGCGAGCACTTCGAGATTGTCCAAGCCGTCATCGGTCATTTTGGACCCGATAAGAATAAGAGTCTCGAGGCGTTTCAGGCGGCCGATTTGTTTCAACTCGTCGTCGGAACACGGCGAACGAACGAAGCTCACCCATGTCACCTCACAGAAATGATCAACACCGAGCAGGTCAACCAACCACTTCGGGCCGAACGGTTTTCCTCCCTGGATCGATTGACCGCTTTTCCATCGGAAATCGTAAAGGACATCGCCACCCGCCTGCTTGATCGCCCTCACCGCCTCTCGCTGAATCCGTGCGTTTCTCGCGATCCAGCCGAGCCATGCGCCGATGACCAGCACGACGATGAGCATCCCACGCACGCTGAACCGCAGATAGCCTCGCACGCTTTGGCCGCCCATTAACCAACACTCTCGCGGACTCCCCGCTTCGGTTGAGCTTGCGTCATCCCGGGGTGATACTTGATCCTTCTCAAATGACGGCCATGCGGCCTTGTGCCCGGCCACAAATATGTCGAGAAAACCACGAACTCCGCAAATACACCGACGATCACGGCAAGGAAGAGGATCAATTCGACACCGGCTCGCACTTCATCCGGCAAGCGGAGGAAGCCCATCAGCACGGCCACCACCGCGATTGCGATCATGATCGTGCGGATTCGGAAGCGAATACGCGACATCAGTCCCGTGCCCCGCGACGTAAACGGCATGTCCCGCCCACTCACATGAAGCATTGTAACAACCAATGGCCTGCCCGGCATACGATCGACCGCGACCAGCGCCGGCTTGATCCGATCGAGCGGGTGGTGGCCTGGCATCGGCTGGGATGACCGTTGGTCTTGACCACAGTTCGGCCTCGACCATAATGCCGGCCGCTACGCCACAGCCTGAGACAAGGACCTGACTCCAGGCAAGGCGTCAGAATCGCAATTCCATCGCCTGTCCGCTGGGGGAGATGATACGATGCGTCGAACTTCTGTTCTGACATTCGGATGCTTGCTGGTGCTCGCCATCGTGGTCGGCCTATTGCTGACTCGTCCCACATCCGGTCAAGGACAACCGGCGCACTCGATGACGCCAGGTCGATACCAGGCGTCGGCGTTTGCCGGGGGCGTGGTCGTCATCGATTCGACCACCGGACGCTGCTGGGTTAGTCCGGACGCGGAGAAATGGCAGGACATGGGGTCTCCGGTCGATCAGAAGAAGTGACCAACTACAGACTCTTCGGCTCCCCGCTTTCGCCGGCTTCTTGAATCCGCGATCGGGATATCGTGAGTTGCCGCTGCGGTGTGCGGAAAAACCAACCATAGAGCACGAGCGGGCCGGTTAGAACGATGATCGAGGCAAGGATGAGCGTGTCGTCAGCCTCAACCGCCAATCGGAGGAGAGCCACGAGAACGGCCACGGACGCGATCACCTTCATGATCGTCTGGATCCGGTATCGAATCAGCGGCATCATCGGCCCCTTCTACTGCACTCCGTCCGGCCCCCGGCTCCGGCCGGGTTCTCGTCCCCGGAACGAACTATTCACATGCGTTGGAAATTTCAACAGTCTCGTTCGGCAACGCCAGAAATGAGCCGCGAAAGCGCAGAGATCACGGACAACAGCGACGAGAAAAACGATCACGGAGACGAGAAAAACGACCGTTGCGGCCGCGAGAAAAACGACCGCTGCCGTGAACATCACCATGTTTTCGAAGAAAGGCCCCCTCAGAGCCTTCACCATGGCCATCCCCACGGCCAGCGATGCGACGACGATCATGACCGTCCGGATTCGGAAACGAATCGGCGGCATCGGTCTTCCCTCCGAACGACATCAACCGTTCATTGCGGTATCCTCACAGGATTGTAACGCCCGGAGACCGGGCTGGCATACGGCCGGCGGAGACCAGCTCGCCCGGATCCAACTCGTCCAGTCCCAGGGGAGGCCGAAAATCGGGAAAGGCCGAACTCGGCCCGAGCATCGAACGCCAGCTCGAACTCCGCCGATCGGTTCAAGCCGGGCAATAACCAACAGGCGGAGCCGACTTGGAGGGACTTCGCGGGGAGGCGAGAGCCTGGCAGCCACGAGCTCGAGCGCATGCGTTCGGGCGAACCGGGAAGACGTAGCCCGCGGCAAATCGCGACTTGCGAGCACCACCATTCCGTGAATTCAAGCTCATATTTCATGCTGATCGAGCGAGCGGACAACTTCCTCGAACGAATGAAGTCGGCCGGCGCGTTCGTCGTCGAAGGCCTCTAGAATGTTAGCTGGCTCAAGTCCGGGCATGTGGAATTGTTCGCCCGAAACCTCGAAAATGTGCCCATCCTCGTCGACACGAACGGGGCGAACATCAGGGTGAAGAAATCCTGTTACTCTCGCCCATCGCGCGGCATTCTTTGGGTCATCAAAGAACGGGCTGTTTCCCGCGAGTATCGCCCTAGCTTGCACGCGATTGCTCTTGAAACGATCCGCGCCCTCGACCCGCAGACGCTTCGCACTGACGAGGTTGATCTCCTTCAGACAGCGATCGCACGGGGCCGACCACTCACGGAAGAAGTCCATGATCGACGTCTCTTCGTCGGGGTCGTAAATCGTGTTACCTTCAATAACTTCCCGTCGCCAGTTTCCTTCCACAAGGCTCACCGCCCCATAAAGCCAGTTGCCGACAGCAAGGACGCCTTCAATTCGACGCAGTCTGGCCGCGGCTCGAAGCTGATTGAGACGATTCCTTCGAATGCGGTTCGTGCGCCCCCTCACGGTTCGCGCTCGTCTTGTGATCGGCTTGTCCAACTCGGCAGCGTACCGCTGTACCCGGATGAGAAGCGCTTCGCTAACTCGAGATGATCCCCTAGGACTGGCGAGCTCGGCACCTTGACGCGGCTTCACTCCGGCAAGACCGGTAATGCCACGTGCGGGAAGTTCAGCGTCCCGTTCGATCGGACCAAATGGGCAGAGTGAGAATTGAACTCACGACACCAGGATTTTCAGTCCTGTGCTCTACCAACTGAGCTATCTGCCCCGACATTCATGTACGTATGTGACGATAACGCACGATATCGGCCATGTCAACTGGCTCGCATAGCCTCGCCGCCGAACGCCAAGCCGTATCCCCGTTATTCCCGTCCCAATCAGGTATTTCGACAAAACTCACGTCGCCGAGTTCTCACTCTCCCCAAAAATGTCTTACCGTGATCAGCGGGCGTCGGCGCTCGCGAGATCGCTCGTCTATCGATACATGAGTGCAGTCATGCAGTCGGATGTCTGCGTGGAAAATGGCTTTCATAATGGCGCGGTGAGTTTTGGCGCCCAATCGCCACGATTGCGGCTACCGCTGGCGCGGCTGCTCCAGGAGGTGATGATCCTGCAATCGGAGCGGTTTCCGAACGTGCAGCGGCTGGCGGACGCGTGCGGGGTCAGCCGGCGCACGATTTATCGCGACCTGGCGACAATGGAGACCGCGGGGCTTTCTCTGGTATACGTGTCTGATCGCCACGGATATGAGATTCGCGACGACTGCCTGCTCCAGCCGCCGCAACTCGACGACCGCGAGGCGCTTGCGCTGTTGATCATGAGCCGCGTGGGGAGCATTCCCGATCCGTTCGGCGCAGTGCTGCCGGGCGCGAGGCCCTTTCCAAGGTCCTTCACGCTCTTCCCCATGGCCTGCGCGACCGCGTTGCCGACATGGGCGAGCTGCTGCCGGCGGCCGAACCGGCCACGGTGATCTCCAAGGAACTGCACGCGATTTACGAGACGATCGTCATCGCGCTATTACACCGGCAGCGTCTCCGGCTTCAGTATCGCGAGCGCGCCGCGGGGCCGGTTTCGACGACGTTCTTCGAGCTACACCAGCTTGTGATGCTCCAGGGCCAGTGGGCCCTTGTCGGCCATTCCTCGCTCGACCTGCGCGTGCGGCTTTACTGGCTGACGTCGATCGAGTCGGCGCGGGCGACCGGCGAGGACTATGCGATTCCACCAAGGTTTCGCCTCGAGAAGTTCCTCGAGGAATCAAGGCCGCCGCAGGGCGATGACTGGACGGCAGTCCGCCTGCGATTCGATGCCCGAGTCGCACCATTGATCCGCGACATACCCGGCAAAAGCGCGGAGATGATGCCGCCGGAGCCTGACGGAACGATCGAGCTGGTCATGACCGTGGAAACCGTGGAACAGATCGTCCCGTGGGTGCTCAGCTTCGGTGACGGCGTAGAAGTGATCGAGCCCGAGGAGTTGAGGTACGCTGTCTGTGAGCGGGCGAGGCGGATCGTGCAGCGGTATGAGAATGGTCTAGCGTAACCAGACCAGCGACCAGGACCACCAGGCACATCGGTGCGAGCGTTCTTCATCGACGTGGACGCCGGCGAAATCCCGCAGATGATCGAGCGCCAGGAGCACCGATCGAGCGTTCGGCTAGTTCCGGCCGGAGCCAGCGGGCGCGCCTTCCTGTCGAATCCGTTGCAGCGCGTCTGGGACAACGGATTGCACGTACGGATTCGGGTCGTTCTGGAGCTTGACCAACGCGGGGATGGCGGCCTAGGCGGCGGGCCCGATCTCGCCCAGCACTTCCGCGGCGGCCCGTCTCACGCCTGGCTCGGGGTCGCTCAGCAGCTTGATCAGCTCGGGAACGGCCGCGTTGGCCGCAGGTCCAAGCCGGCCCAGGAGTGTGGCGACGAAGAATCGCATTGACGCATCGGAGCCATTCAGGAGCTTGACCAGGGCGGGGATGGCGGTCTTGGCCGCCGGTCCGATCCGGCTCAGTGCCCGGACGGCTTCCCATCGCACGTTTGGCTCGCGGTCGCTCAGCAGCTTGATCAGCGAGGGAACCGCGTCGTCGGCCACCGATCCCAGCCGGCCCAGAGCGCCAGCGGCGGTGCTTTTCACGTGCACATCGGAGTCCAGGAGCTTGACCAGGGTGGGGATCGTGTCGCTGGCCGCCGGACCGAGCCAACCCAGGGTGCCAGCGGCTTCGAATCGCACGAACGGGTCGGGGTCACTCAGGAGTGCGTTCAGCTCGGGGATGGCATCCTTGTCCACCGATAAACACCGGACTCAGCAAGGAGGAGAGAAAGTTCCTGAGAGCTGAACTGGCGAACGTCGCCACTCTTCGACGATTCAGATGATCGAATTGCTTTCGAGCTGAGTGGTTGCTAGGGGTTGCATCGCGTGCGTGCTTCAAATACCATATGTCTCAGTCGCGCTGATCACCGTTTGCTGTGGTTGATTCCGCAAATCGGACTTTCCGCAACAGCCAATCTTGGAACGGTTTAAGCCGCGGCTGGATTTGTAAGGGCGCATAGCTCAGGTGGCTAGAGCGCACCCCTGATAAGGGTGAGGTCCGAGGTTCGAATCCTCGTGCGCCCAATCGCCAAGCGAGTAATGATTTGCGAGCACTCAGACCCGACGCGGGACTGTAATGATTCAGCGTGAAACGGAGTTTCCGGTTTGCGGCGTTAGCTAGTGGTTGAACAAAAAACGAGCAAAAACGATTGAGCGCTTTGATACCAATCCCGAAGGTGGAATGCGGGGCGGCTTCCTGCCGCCCTTCTTCGGTCTTGGTCCCTGCGACGGCGCTCAGGTCTCCTCGCCACGAAGCCCTGTCCTCCGCCCCAGCCACTGGCCATCGTCAATCCTGCGCGAGCACTGGCGCGGCAATTTCTTGCAGGACCGATTCGCGTCATACGTGCTCGATGACCCCTACTAGCTGACTGCCGCATGGTGGTTGTCTTGGCGGCGCCGCGGGGATAAGATCGATGGCGAAACTGGGTCGAATAAAGCCCGGCGGACTCGCAGTGCGAACGCATCGACGTCAACTGAGTCCGGCAAGGTCAGGGCCGGCGGCGCCGGACTTAAAGCGGTCCAGAGCTTCTCGCTGGGGGAGATGCAGAGCCAGAATACCGGAACCTGGAACGCTTGAGGGCGAAAGCCCGGCCATCGACTGAATTCCAGCGTTCCGAACTCGGGCAGCTCAACCTGCATCTGTGCCAGAAGCTCGCGATGGACGTTGCGGTGGTTGAGCTTTACCTCGCCGTTGCCGACCTCGTCAACGTAGATGTGAAACAGTTTGCTCCCGACCTGGCTGTGGCTCGTGCTCGCGTTGCCCGCGTTCTGAACCCAAGCCCCGTCGATGAGAATCATGGGAGCCGCCTGGACCGTGGCTTCAATAACCTGCTCCCGCATCTGGAGCGGCTCGCCTGTGTGCTTTTTGTATGAGCCAACCTGCCGCCTGTGCTGCGCATCGAGCCACGAGTCCAGGGCTTGATGCTCGTAGGGCTCAAATGGGATCGGCCGAACGCCATGCCTCAGCCGTGTACCCGCCCGGTCAAGCCAACGTAACGCGAAGTGCTCTGCGAAAGGCCGAACGTCGGGGAAATGTTCGTGGAAGACTGTCGAACCAGTCGGCGATCACTTGCAGCTCATCGGGCGGGAAGACTCGAAACGTCGATCCGCCGAACGCGGTGAGCTCGGAGAGTAAAAGACTCCCCTTCGAGTCGCCTGGCTTGACATAGCGCGACCGGGCAAAAGCAGCCAGAAACTGCTCCGGATCCAGGTCGTCAGGATTCAACCAATCATCGATGCTCTTGCCATGCATCATCGTTGCCGCGTGATAGCCGCTGGCATGATGTGCTTTTCGAGCGATCGGCTCGATCATTTTTTCACGCTGGCTTTTCGGGGATGAGCGAGCGAACCGAACACCTCGGTCCAGCCCCTCCCGCGACGCCCGAAAAGCCGCGACGAAGCCACGCCGGACTCGACCTCAGTATCGATCAATGTCGCCGGCGGCATGGTCGGCGGCCCTCTCCATGTAGTGTCTGACCATCCGGATGGCCGTTTCGGCCCGCCCCTCAATGGATGTGCCCATCAAATGTATGTTCAAGAATCTGATACCTGCTCCGAACTGCTCGAGCCGGTCGCGCAGCGCGAGGTAGAGCTGGCAGATTCCGCAGACGTAATAAAACAGACTCAAGCCCAGGATTTCAGGCGTGAACGATCGGGGAAATTGCGAGATAGACAGGAGGAACACCGGATAACTGAACGAGGCGTCGATCACGTCGCGCTGCTCGATGAAATAGAACGACCCTGCTTCCGGCAGGTAGATCCCCATGCTGTGCACGAGATCGCGATAGGTGTTGCCGTGATGTTGAGCGGGATAGCCGTCGCCGACCTCATAAGAATAGAGCTTGAGCATCCCTGCAGTCAGTTCCTTGTGCGACGTTGCGGCAGAAGAGAAATTCTGCAGCCAGCAGCCGTCCAGCAAGGCCGTCGGGGCGAATTGTTTGAGCAGGTACTCGCATTTCTCTCTGGTCAAATCTCTCAGGGCTGCCGATAGTTGGGCCCGCTGGTCGAGCCACGAAGCCCGCATTGCCTGCAAGCCTTGGCTCAAGTCATCCAGGCCGGAGATTCAGTTCGTCAGGCAGTTCTTTAGCGAGTTGATCTGCTTGCCTCAGCCGGGTGATCGCCAGGTCGAACGCCCTTGGCAATACCTCGGAGTGTTCATCGACGTGAAGTAAGTAGTAGTACAGATGGCGCTCCGGAGTGCCTTGGTAGTCTGCTAGCTGCGCAGCACGGAACGGTCCGAAGTCGATGTTCGGATCAGCATCGAGTGGTGTCGAGGCGCTCGCAACTGATCCCGAGCGTCCGCGACCGGGGGCTCGCTCATTCGTCCTCGTCGTCGGCGTCTTCGGCGACATCGACTTCGCTTTCCTCTTCGTCCTCAACCTCTTCGTCGTCTTCAACGGCCGCGGCGGCAGCCGCGGCGGCGGCGGCGGCGGCAGCGGCGGCGGCTTTCTTCGATGTCTTGGTGGCAGGAGCAACGGTACGAGGAATCTGCGCCCAAGCCGGGAGCGTCTTCGGCCATCGCCTCCTTGGTGCGCTGGACGAAGTGCGTGCCCTTTCCCTTCGCGGTCAGCTCGGCCGCGCGGGCGTCGGCCGCCTCTTTCTGGTTGTATTCGAACGTGCCCACCGGCTTGAACGCATCGTTCAAGACAACCCACACGATACGCATCCGCGCCGCCGGCTTACCCGGCCGGGCTGATTTGGCCCGCGACTTGGGCGCGGCCTTCGGCTTCTTCTTCGGCTTCTTGTCGACAACTTCCTCTTCCTCGACTTCTTCTGCCGCTTCCTCGGCCTCGTCTTCCATGGGGTCAAGCGGTTCGGCGGCTTCACGTTGTCGCCGCAGATCAAGCCGATTCAGAGGTTTTCGGGCCATGAAACCGTCCTTCGCGCAAAAACACCTCGAGATGCGATGCCGCCACTCTCACCAGTAAAGACCAAAAGGCCCTGAGAGGACGACCCTACGGCCGAGCATTTTAATCAAGGACGGGGCATTTCGCCAGAGTTTGGGCTTCCGCGCGCTCGGAATTGAGCGGCAGAAGGGAGCGTCCGGGCGCTCGATGCAAGCCCACCGCCGGCCCATGCGAGCGATCAGCCCGCGCCGCACCGGCTTCGGGCACCGTCCGAGTCGCCGCGGCGATCTCGGCCAAAAGCTCGAGCGGATGATACGGCTTGGTCAGGTAACGATCGACGTCGAGCGTCCGGAGGATTTCGACGTCCGCATCGAGGATCGCCGCGCTGCAGATCAGCACCGGCTGAGCCGGATCCTGCATCTTGATCCGGCGGCAGACCTCGATCCCGCAGAAAACGGGCAGATTGAGGTCAAGCAAGACCACATCAAAGGGTCGCCGCGCCGAGTAGGCGTCGAGGGCCTCACCGCCGTCGGCGGCCTCGACCACCTCGAAACCGTCGCACCGCAGGAACTGAGCGATCAATCCCCGCAGGGTGCCTTCGTCCTCGACCAGCAAGAGCTTCCGTGCTCGAGTTCGGTCCACGTGTTTCCTCCTGAGCTAAGGGGCCGTATTCTAGTCGCGAAGCCGCAAGGCGCCCACTCGAGTTCCGACTGAGCACGCTTTCACGCGCGAGCACATCGCTCGCAGCATCAATTGCAACCTGTGCGGCGCAGGTAAAGGCTTCCGGCCATGTTACGCAACAGGCAGATGCGGCGCCGGGAGATGGGACCCGGGTGCTGACGCGGGCGCCGTTGCCGCTGCTGGCGGGCTCCCCTGGCGGCGATCGACGCCCAGAGCGCCGCACAAATAGGCGATCATCACGTGCTTGGTGACATTCAAGCCCAGGATTCCCCAGAAGATACCGACGCGGAAGAGCCAGATATTGAGCGCAATGCACGCCACGAGGCGAAGCATGGTGGCGACACTGATTTGCAGCAGGGGACGTTCCATGAGTGCCATTATGGGCGAGGCGAGGCGACACCGGGAAGATGAGGATCTGCCGAAAAGAGGACATCGCAGGCGGCTTCGGTGCAACCCGGAGGAATCCAGCCCGATCGGCATGGCGATCCGTCACCCGCCCGGGGTGCCGTCGAGCCCGATGGTGGCAGCCACTGGCGAACGAACGCTCACCGGGCTACGATAGGCCGCAAAGCTAGAGAACATGCCGCCTCGGCATCGGCAACCTTCCAGGTACAGACGACACACCATGACGAACGCGACAGTCACGCGCCCGCAGTGGAGCACGGTGATCGATCCGGTGCTCCAGAAGGAATTGGAGCAATACGTTCTGGTCACGAAATGGGACCAGTTGCTCGGGATCATCGATACGGTCTACAACTGGGGCCGTCGCTCGGCACTCTGGCCGCTGGGATTCGGCCTGGCATGCTGCGCGATCGAGATGATCTGCACGGCCTCGAGCCGGTTTGACATCGCACGCTTCGGCGCCGAGGTCTTCCGGGGCTCGCCCCGACAGGCCGACCTGATGATCGTCTCGGGCACCGTCACCAAGACGATGATGCCCATGATCGCACGGCTCTACGACCAGATGCCCGAGCCGAAATACGTGATCGCGATGGGCGCCTGCGCCACCGGTGGCGGGCCGTTCAAGGAAGGCTACAACGTCGTGTCCGGCGTCGACAAATACATCCCGGTCGACGTGTATATCCCGGGCTGCCCGCCGACGCCCCAGGCGCTCTTGAACGGATTGATCGTCCTCCAGAAGAAGATCGACGGCGAGCGGCTCGAGATTCCACTCCTCAACAAGAAGGGGTTCGCGCCGTGGTACGGCAGCGAGGTGGAACGAGATATACCGATCCCTGTGCTGGGGCCGGACCTGATCGATCTGCGCACGGTGGAGATCGCCGCCGAGAAAACTGCGCAGGGACTGGTCGACGCCCGCGAGGCCAAGGTGGAGAAGCCCGCCAAGATCCCCGCCCCACAACCCGAGCCAGTCGCGACCGAAACCCCCGATGGGGCGGCGCCGGCTCCCGCAGCGTCCAAAGCGATGAGCAAGATCGAGATGATCCGCGCCAAGCAACGAGGCGAATCGGTGGAAGCGGCTCCGCCGGCCGCGGAGGCGGCCGCCCCTGCCCCGGCACCGGCGGCGAAGCCCGCTGGCGGCAAGAAGGCGAAGAAGGCCGAGGCGCGGCCGACCCTGGTCTGGCTGGGCATGCCCGGGCTCACCGATCTGGCCGCGGCCCTGAACTCGGCGCTGGGCGAAGGGACCGCCACCATCGTGCAGGCGGCGCTCCTCGTGCCGCCGGAAAAGCTGGTGGACGTGGCCCTTTATCTGCGCGACAAGAACCCGATCAAGTACGACTACCTGGCCAGCTTGCAGAGCGTGCACTTTGAAGATTGCATCGAGGTCAACTACCAGCTTGACTCGATCGACAAGCCCGGCAAGCTGATCGAGCTGCGGGTGCGCACGGCTGAAGCGGAAGGTGCGGGCGAGGTTCCTTCGCTCTATCACGTCTATCGCGGCGCCGACTTCCAGGAGCGCGAGGTCTACGACATGATGGGCGTGCGGTTCACGGGCCACCCCAGCCTTTCGCGCATCCTCATGTGGGAAGGCTTCGCTTACTATCCCCTTCGCAAAGATTTCCTCGAGCCCTATTACGAAGCCCCTCAGAAGGTGTTTCCCAGCCGGGTGGACGAAGGCTTCGGCCAGCACTTCCGCGCCGAAGAGATCAATCCGTACGGGACCAACATGAAGGTTCCGGCGGACTATAAGGACTGGGCAAGCCTCTCGAGCGCCAGCGACCCGAAGGGGGTGGGGCTCTTGCCGGGCGGGGTCGAGATCGAGGAGCTCGGCACCGACCAGTTCATCGTGAGCATGGGGCCGCAGCACCCAAGCACCCACGGCGTGTTCCGGCTGAACCTGCGGGTCGATGGCGAGACGATCATCGGGCTCAAGCCGGTCATGGGCTACATGCATCGCAATCACGAGAAGATCGGCGAGCGGAATACGTTCCTGATGAACTTCCCGTTCACCGACCGGCTCGACTACCTGACGAGCATGGGGAACAACTTCGGCTACGCGCTGGCTGTCGAGCAACTGATGGGCGAGGACTCGAAGCCGCCGGAGCGAGCCGAGTACATCCGCGTGATCATGGCCGAGCTGACGCGGATCGCCAGCCACATGTGGTCGATCGGCTTCCTGCTCAACGACTTGGGCGCGTTTTTCACCCCGGCGCTCTATTGCATCGAAGAACGTGAGCTGATTCTGGACCTCTTCGAATGGGCCGCGGGCAGCCGGATGATGTGCAACTACTTCCGGTTCGGCGGGGTCGCATTCGACCTGCCGCCAGGCTGGATCGAGCGCTGCCGGGGCATCGTCAACGACCGGATCGACAAGAAGATCGACGAGCTCGACCGATACCTCTCCGAGAATGAGATCGTGCTCGACCGCACCAAGGGAATAGGCGTCTTGACGAGGGAGCAGGCGATCAACTTCTCGACGGCCGGGCCGGTGCTGCGTGCCTCGAACGTGAACTACGACATCCGCCGGGCAGCCCCGTACAGCATCTACGACCGCTTTGATTTCCAGGTTGTCACCGGGTCAAAAGGCGATCTCTACGACCGGTACTGGGTGCGGCTTCAAGAAATGCGTGAGAGCGCGCGGATCCTCAAGCAAGCCGTGCGGGATATCCCCGGCGGGCCGATCATCCCCGGCAAAAAGAGCTACCAGATCAAGGTGCCGGCCGGCGAGGCGTATTCACGGGTCGAGAACCCCAAGGGCGAGCTGGGCTATTACGTCTATGCCGACGGGTCGCCGTCGGCTTATCGCTATCACGTCCGCAGCCCGAGCTTCATCAACCTGACCGCGCTCGAGGCGATGTGCCTGAATCACACGATCGCGGACGTGGTCGGAATTCTGGGAAGCCTGGACATCGTCCTGGGCGAGGTCGACCGCTAGAGAATGTGTCTGGGTGGGATCAGGCGGGTGATTTTCAGCAATCCGGGAAGAGGAGAGGCGATGAGCATTGGTGCCGGGGTGATCCGGGGGCATTTCATCACGTTACGGCGATTCGCGCTGACGTTCTGGCGCGACATCCGGGCGGGAAACGGGCTGAAACGCCGCGGCGGCGGCACGTTTTTCATCGATCTCTTCCGCACGCCGGGTCGCGGCGACGAACCGACCGTCCAGCAGGACTTCAAGACCGACGGCCTGTTCACGGTCGAGTATCCGGACGAGCGGCTGCCGGTCTACGAGCGGTTTCGCGTCTTGCCCGTTCTGATCTACGACACGGAAGACGGCAACGTGCGCTGCACGTCGTGCAACATCTGTGCGAAGGTTTGCCCGCCGCAGTGCATTTGGATGGCGCAGGCCAAGAGCCCCAAGGGGACGGTCGTTCCGTTGCCCGAAGACTTTTATATCGACATGGACGTCTGCATGAACTGCGGGCTCTGCTCGGAATACTGCCCGTTCGACGCGATCAAGATGGACCACAATTTCGAGCTATCGAATTACGAGCGGCACCAGACCCACATTTTCGACCTGCAAGATTTGCTGGTTTCGAGCGACTTCTACGCCAAGACCCACCCCGAAGCCTGGGCTTCGAGCGACGAGGTGACCGAGCGGAACAAGGTTGCGAAGAAGAAGGACGGGCGGCTTCAAAAGGCCCTCGCCGCATCGAAACCGGCGGCCAAGCCCGCTGCCGCGCCGGCCAAGGCGTGACTTCGGGTAGTTGCAAGCGGATTTTCCAGCCATTAAGATGTTCGCTCTTTCCCACCCGAGAGAAGAACCGACGCATGATTCCCTCGCCACCTGAGCCACAGTATCCGCCCGGCACCCGAGTTCGCGTGACACAGCAGATACGCGTGGGCCATCGCCGCTGGTCGACGCAGGTCGAAGGCGTCGTGGTCGGGGAAGGCTGGCGGCCGGTGGGGGGAATCGAGATGGGGGGAAAGACCCCATACTGCCACCAGAAGACGCTGGAGCTGGAACGAGAAAGCGGCGAGCGCACGCTGGTGACCGTGGACGCGGAAACCGAGATCAAGACACTCGGGTGAGATTTTGGATTTTAGATTCTGGATTGAGTCGCGTCTGAGAAACATGGTGGTGAAGCGGAGAAATCGACGTGGTGCTTTATAACTATATCTTCGTTGGCTTGCTGCTCTTGGTGGCAATCGTCTTTGCGCTTGCGCCGGTGATGATCCAGGGGATACTCGCGCCGCGGAAGGGGACGCTGGCCAAGGGCGATGCTTACGAGTGTGGCGTGAAGACTTACGGTGAGACCTGGGTGCGGTTCCGCATTCAATACTACATCTATGCGATCATGTTTGTCGTTTTCGATATCGAGACGGTGTTTCTCTTTCCCTGGGCGGCGGCGTACGAGACGTTTGGAAAGCTCGGGCTCTTTCCGCTTTTCGAGATGGTTGTCTTCCTGCTGATTCTCGCGGTGGGGCTGGTTTACGCCTGGGCGAAGGGGGTGCTGAAGTGGGTTTGATGGGAGACGCGAATCCATTTTGGGTGATTTTCGCGCAGGATCAGGCCGTTGAGCTCGGAAGTGGGACCTACTGGTCGCTGGGGTGCCTGGCTGGTGGTGGGCTTCTTCGGCGTGTTTCCGGGCATCGTGGCCTACATGGTTTGGCTCGAGCGGAAAGTGGCGGCGCGGTTTCAGGACCGGATCGGGCCCAACCGGGTGGGGCCGCTCGGGCTGTTGCAACCGATTGCCGACGCGCTCAAACTGATCACCAAGGAAGACCTGATCCCGCGCGACGCCGATCGATGGGTGCACCTGCTGGCGCCGGTTCTCGTGATCGTCTCCGCGTTTCTGGTGATCGCGGTGATTCCGTTCGCGATGGGGATGGCGCCAGTGAATCTCCCGAGCGGGGTGGTCTACCTCGTCGCTGTCTCAAGTCTTTCCCCGCTGGGCATCTTCCTCGCGGGGTGGTCGAGCCGGAACAAGTATTCGTTGCTGGGATCGATGCGGTCGGTGGCGCAGCTCGTCTCGTACGAGGTTCCACAGGTGCTCTCGCTGGTGCCGATCGTGCTCTGGGCGGGGAGTCTCAGCCTGGTCACGATCTTCGACAAGCAGGTTGAATTCGGCTGGTTCATCTTCTCGCCGCCGGGAGTGCTGGCGTTCATCACGCTCTTGATCTCGAGCATCGCCGAGGTGAACCGAACGCCGTTTGACCTGCCGGAGGCCGAGTCGGAGATCATCGCCGGGTATCACACCGAGTATTCGGGCATGCGGTTCGGCTTGTTCTTCCTCGCCGAGTATCTGAGCGTTTTCGCCGTGAGCTGTCTGGCGACAGCCCTGTTCCTGGGCGGGGGGACGCCGATCCCGTTTGTCGAGTTTCCGACGACGTTCTTGAACGCGGGCTCGAAAACGGTGGCTTACATTTTCGTCGACTTCATCCTGCTCGCCGTGTTCATGGGGAAGGTGCTGTGCTTCATCTTCCTGATGTTCTGGGTCCGGGCAACCTTGCCGCGGATGCGGGTCGACCGGTTGATGAATTTTGCGTGGAAGTACCTTGTGCCGCTGGCGATCGTCAATGTTCTGGTTGCGGCAATCTGGTATGAGTTCGTGATCCGGCCGGGCACCCTGCGACCTGGGCAACTGGGTGTTGGGGACGCTCGTGACGGGCCCGATCGTGCTCTTTGCGATCTGGCTTGTCTTCAGGCTCAACCGGAGCGTGAGTGCCGCGGCCCCGCTCGGCTCGGACTGGCCATCGGTCGGATCGAGGCGGCCGCAGAGAATGGAGCTGCATCCGTGATCCAGGTGTTGTTCGTGGTGATCGCAGCGGTGGGGCTCCTGGCGGCGCTGGGAACGATTCTGGCGCGGAACCTCGTGCGGGCGGCGCTTTACCTCATCGGGTTCTTCTTCGCGGTCGCGTGCATCTTCGTGCTGCTCGAGGCCGAGTTCCTGGCGGCCTTGCAGGTGCTGGTCTACATCGGTGCGGTCGCGATTCTGCTGATGTTCGGCATCATGCTGACGCGAAACATCCAGGGCGATGACCCGACCAGCACGCTCTCTGTGTGGAAGCTACCGGGAATCGCGACCGGGCTGCTCGTGTTCGCCGTGCTGGCCTACGGGATCAGCTCGCAGCGGCCGCTTGGCAATCAGAAATCGTGGGCGACGCTCGAATTGCGTCCCCCGATCGAGAAATACAATCCTGACGGGCCTGCCGACCGCTCTCAGGCGGTGGGCAACATGGCCAGGGCTGTCGGCAACGAGCTGGTGAGTCGGTACATGATCGCCTTCGAAGTGGCCGGGTTGCTGCTGACCGCCGCGCTCGTGGGTGCGATTGCGATCGCACATCGCGAAGAGCTACCGCCGGCGGCTGGGCGCGCCTCGAAACGATCGGCGATTGCGGGTGCGGGGGAAGCTTCCGGGAACGGGCAGGAATCGCCTTTGGCGGTGGCGCCGGTTACGGCGGGTGCGGGGGAAAATTGATGACTACAGACATTCCGCTCAACTGGTTTTTGTATTTCGCGGCCGCCTCGTTCGCGATCGGGCTGGCGGGGGTGCTGGTGCGCCGGAATGCGATCGCGGTGCTGATGGCGATTGAGATCATGCTCAACGCGGCCAATGTGAATCTCGTCGCCTTCTGGCGATACGGGCCGGAACGGCCCGAAGCCGGGCCGATTGGCGGGATCGTGCTGGCCATCATGGTGCTGACGGTGGCGGCCTCCGAGGTCGCGGTGGGGATCGGCTTGATCTTGCTGTGCTATCGCCGCTGGCACGCCGCTGACGTGGACCGTTACGACAGCCTGGAAGGCTGACGGCCGCCTGTCCCCGGCCGGTCTGAATCGATCGATCAATATCGCGAGTCCATCGATGTCCGAGCCCAATTTCAACTATTATGACGTGTTCTTTGTTGCACCGGAGATTGTGCTCACGGTCTGGGGGCTGCTGGTGCTCCTCGTTGATCTGGGGCTGGCCCGGCGCGCGAGTTTGGAGGTTCGGCGCTATCGCGTCGGCATGCTTTCGCTCTTGGGAATTGCGCTGGCGTTTGCTGACCGCGGCGATTGTGTGCCTCGTGCCGCTGTTTGTCCGGGGCGCGCCGGGCGAGGAGCGCTGGTGGATCAGCGACACCTTCGCCAAATACCTGCACAATACCGACCCGGTGATCTTCTTCGGTACGATCGCCGGAGACATGCAGAGCACGATCTTCAACCTGCTCTTCGTCGGACTGCTGGGCCTGGTGGTCGGCCTTTCGATGTCGTCGTCGTTCACCGAGGAGCTGGGTGAGTACTTCGCGCTTCTGTTCTGGGCCACGGTCGGCATGATGCTCTTGACCGCGGCCGAGGAGCTGGTCACGCTGTTCTTGACGCTCGAAACGATGACGATCTGCCTGTATCTGAGCACGGCACTCGAAAAGACTCGCCAGCGCTCTGCCGAGGCGGGGCTCAAGTATTTCGTGTATGGCTCGGTGTCGTCAGCGCTGTTCCTCTTCGGCCTGAGCCTGATCTACGGCATGACCGGGACGACGCAGCTTGACGGGATCCAGAAGCTGCTCCGGACAGCGGGAACGCCTGGCTTGGGCGGTAACGTGGCCGGCGCGACGGCCATTCTGCTCTTGATGGTGGGCTTCGGGTTCAAGATTGCCGCGGTGCCGTTTCACCAGTGGGCGCCCGACGCATACGAGGGTGCGCCCGCTCCCGTGGCCGCGTGGATCGCGACGGGCTCGAAGCTTGCCAGCTTCGTCGCCATGATGAAGGTGTTCCTGCACGCGCTATTGCCGTGGTCCAACCCGTCGACGAGCGTGCTCGGGCCGGGCTGGATCGGAATCGTTGCGGTGATTGCGGCCGTCACGATGACCTACGGCAACTTTGCGGCGCTGGCGCAGCGGAATCTCAAGCGAATGCTGGCGTACTCCTCGATTGCTCACGCCGGCTACATCCTGGTGGGAGTGGCCGCTGTGAGCGTGGCGGCCGACTCGAAGGCCGCCGGTGCGGTCCTTTACTATTTGATCGTCTACGCTTTCGCCAACGTCGGCGCATTCGCCGCCGCGGCGTGGCTGGTGCGCGACAAGAACAGCGACAACATCGACGACTTGAACGGGCTCGGGTTCCAGCAGCCGCTCTTGGCGGTTTCGATTTTGGTGCTCATGCTCTCGCTGATCGGCATACCTCCACTGGCGGGGTTTTTCGGCAAGTTGTATGTGTTCATGGAAGCGCTCAATCAACCGACGACGAACCAGCCGGTGAGCCTGATCTACCTGGTGGCGCTCGGGCTGTTGAATTCGGTTGTCTCGGCGTTTTACTACGTGCGGGTCTTGAAGGCAATGTTCCTGCGGCCGCCGGGCGACAAGCGGCTGGCGCCGGCGAGTCGCGCAATCGCCGCGCCGATCGTCCTGGGAGCGATCGTGGTCGTGATCTTCGGTGTGATGCCCGGCTCGCTCATGAGCATCATGGAGGCCGCGGCCGTGCCGATGCTGACGCAGCCGGTGGAGATCCCGGCGGCGCTAAAGCCGCCCAAGGACATGCCGCAACGGCCCAAGCCCGTGTTCCCCAAGGACGCGATCTTCTTGGGCCCTCAAACGGGTCCGGGGCCGGGCCCGAGGCCAGCCAGAAGAAGAAGAGCTACACGCCGGAAGAGCAGGAGAGCATGAAGGGTTTCGGCAGGGGCGGCAGAGGTGGCGGCGGCGGTGCGCCTGGCAAGAAGGCGGCACCCAAGGCGAAAGCGACGAAGGGTGGCGGCGGCGCCACCGTTCCCGGGAACGTCGTGCCCGCGAAGGCGAACCCCGGTGCGCGGAGCAAGCCGGAGCGTCCCCGCCCTGGCTGGTGCGGGAGCCGTTGCGATGAAGGCGGATTAGGAACTTCTGAGTCAGTCAGACGGCGTGCGACCAGCGCGCTGACGAGAAAACCGGCTTTTGCTCATCCGGTTCAAAAGCGTCAACTTCTTGATTCGAGATCCTTTCGGCCATGGCGATCATCAACACGTTTCAAAAGTGCCTGGAAAGCCCATACCTCTTCGAGGACAAGGAAGCGCCGACTCGAATTGTCGACCTGCTCGCCAAGGCGGGTGACCGGCTCGAGGCGGCCGCGAATATCCACACGTCCGGCCAGGGCGATCCGGCTGACGTCGTCTTCCTGAGCTACGAGGCGATGTTCAGTTGCTTGAGGGCCCTGGTCTACGCCAAGGGTTACCGCGAATTCGGCCTACGCTGTCTGATGCTGGCGTGCGACGGGCTTTATGTTCGCACCGGCCAGCTCGACGGCGACTTCCTGCGGAAGTTCGAGCTGGCACAGCGGCTCAAATTGTCGCCGGCGGAAGCAGTCGAGGCCTCTTCGGCGTTTGTGAAACGGACGCTCGAGCTTTTGGGGCAGTAGGATCTCCGTCTCACAACACCTTCGTCCGCATGCTGGCCACGATTCCACTTCAGATGGCTTAATCATGGAGCAGATTCCAGATCGTCATCATGGCGACGAACGAGAGGGCCACGACCAGTGCGACGCACTGGCCGACTGATAGCTTGAGGACGGTGGACGATAACATTGTCGTCCCGAGGACCACCACATCGGCCACGACGCAGACGAAGGCGAATTCCCTCGGAAACATGGCCATCGTAAAGGCAGTGTCGATGGAGAAGACGAGCACGAGAATCATCAGCACGTTGAGCCGCATGCCGCGCCGCCGCAGTCGCGGGCTTGCGGAGGCGAAATAGTCTCGCCAGGCGAGATCCACCGGCTTGTGCACCAACCAACCGAAGAAGAGCATCGGCGGAATCCAAAGTCCGCCAAGGCTCAAGACAAGTGTGACCATCTTGGTGCCCCACGTCGCGTGAACGAGCCGGTTACTTCTTGAGTTTATTCGGAAGTCAACCCCGAGCAATCGGCTCGATGCGCGAAACAACACCGGGTTCAGCTTACTCGAACCGATCATTCCAGGCACGCCAGGCATCGAAAAGTCTCCGCGAACGGCAAGCGAGGCCGCCCGGAAAGGCCGGTTCTGGGGAACGGAAGTCCGATGGCTCAGGGTCCGACGGTTGGCTCTCCGTTGGCGCAGGGAAAAAATCGCTCGACAATGTGAATCGGCGAGATCGACCTCGCGCGAGGATTCAGAGAGATGGCGATGTTCCGTAGATCGCGGCTTCATCGGTTCCGGAGACTGATCCTGGTGTCGCTCGCGCTGGGCGCGGTCGTCGCCGCGGTGTTGTTGGCGCTGCCCTGGTTCGACGCGCTCATCACCCCGCGGATGCTGCGAAACGCAGCTCTCGCCGTTCTGATCGCGCTCGAGGTCACCTACGTTGGGGCCAGCGTGGCACTCTGCTGCGGAGCGGCGATCTGCGGCGTGCTGCTCTGGCTGGCACACCGCACTCGCGCAACTGGCGGCCACCCGCGCGCGGATTGTTGCTGTGCGTCTCTTCCTCGATCACCTTCGGACTGGCCGAGCTGGTGGTCGGGCTGGGTCAAACTGGGACCACGGCTGCCAGTGAACCTGCTCACATGGCGGCATTACCGCCGCCGTCCGAACTGTCCCCCCGGCGCGGGGTGACCGAACTGTCAGGTGAGAGCGGGGTCACGATCGCGGTGCTGGGCGAGTCGAGTGCGGCCGGAATTCCCTTCGAACGCTGGCTCTCCGTCGGCAAGATCGTCGCCTGGCAGATCGAACAAGCGACCCCAGGCCGAACGATTGACGTTCTGACGCTCGCAGAGCCCGGAGCCACACTCGAGCGCCAGTATCAAAAGCTGGCCACCATCCGGCACGGCATCGATGCGCTCGTCGTGTATTGCGGCCACAACGAGTTTGCAGCCACCATCCCCTCGTCGCGAAGGCTCGCCTACTATGTGGATGAGAAACCGTCATTGGTCGAAAGGATCGACGATTCTCTCGCACGTGTTTCGCCGCTTTGCCGCTTGATCCGGCAATCGGCTGACAGGTTCCGCGCCGCATTATTGCCGCCCGAGGGTCTGCGGCCTCCGCTGGTTGACGCGCCCGCATACACCGACGCGGAATACGCGTTGCGACTGGCCGAGTTTCGGCAGCACCTCGATGCGATCGTCGGGCATTGCCAGCGCATCGGCGCGCTCGCGATCCTGGTCGTTCCTCCCGCCAATGACGCTGGATTCGACCCCAATCGCTCGTTCCTGCCCGCGGAGACAACACGCGAGGCTCGCGAGGCATTCGGTCGCGAGTTCCTCGAAGCGCGCGGGCTTGAAGCAAGCGATCCGGTGCGGGCCGAGGAGCGCTATCGCTCGCTGCTGCAAGCTCAACCGGGCTTCGCCGAGACCCATTATCGCCTGGGCCGCCTGCTCGAAAATGCCGGTGTCTGGGACGAGGCTTATGAGCACTTTGTCCGGGCGAGGGACTGCGACGGTATGCCGATACGATGCCTGTCATCGTTCCAGGACGTCTATCGCGAGGTGGCCGCGCGACATGGTCGCCCGCTCGTCGATGGTCAGGCGCTGTTCCACGCGATCGGAGCACATGGCCTGCTCGACGATCAGCTATTCATGGACGCGATGCACCCCTCACTCGCCGGACAGGTCGCGCTCGCACAGGGAATCCTCGATGCAATCCGCGAGCGCGGGGCCCTGGGCTGGCCGAAAAACGCACCGGTGCCCACAATCGATGTGGCGCGATGCGCTGCCCACTTTGGATTGGGTGCGAGTGAATGGAGGCTCGTCGCCGAGCGAGGCGCCATGTTCCAGTGGGGCACTGCCCTGTTCCGATACGATCGGAGCGAGCGAGAGGCCAAGGTGGCTGCTCTTCGCGAAGCCATCAAGCGCCTCGCTGACGGCGCAGCGCCTGAGTCCGTCGGATTGCCAAATCTGGGCGTGGCAAGCGCTGGCGCAGAATGAATGAGACGCGAAGAAACGGGGGCGGGGACACTCGATCAGGATCAAGAGCGCGGTGACGGCTGCCACGAGCGACGCGAGCCCGAGGACCACTGACGTGGCTTCAGATCAAGAAATAACTGGACCATTCGATTGCCGTGATGATAAGCCAGGTTGCAGCCGCGAGTCTCCCCGCGCGGTCAATCCAGCTCGGCTCGGGCCGCCATCGCCCGATCAAAGCTATCAAGAGCCAACCGCCCAGTATGGCGAAGCTCACGGGCCCGGCGTATTCCATGAAAGTGAACTGAAAAGGCATGGCTCGAGATCCCAGCGCCCGTAGGGCGATTTGCAGAATCGTCTCGAGCGTCATGACGCACGTCGCGACAGTTTGTCGATTTCCGGCAAAATGGCCCTGGTGAGCGCGATGCCGACGGCGGTCGCCGCGATGAGAATCATGCCGTCGGAAATGAGGAACCTGCGGTTCGACTGACCGGGCATCGGCTCCATTGCGTCCAACTGGTTTTTGGCTCGTTCCCGGTTCTGGCCGGATTCAAGAACCATCTGAGCAGGCGGAGATAGCCCGGTCAAGCGAGCGTGCTTTATCGCGCAGCGCGTCGCGGATCAGGCTGGCGGGCATCCATCGGGAGCCCCTTTCATGTGCTCGCCTGGCAAGTCTGCCCAGTTTGTCATGGCCGGCACACCGGTTTTGGTGGCATCATCGCCCGCAAGTCGCTTCACGGAAAGCCTGCAGGAAGCCTCCCTCCCTTCGAGATCGGGCCGGCGCGCACGATGCTCCAGGACGTCGAATTCGGAATCCTGCAGATGGAAAAACCGATGTTGCTATTCCGTCGCGACCGATGCGAGTGCTGGGCGAACTGGCCGGCGCCACAGAGCATGCGCCCGACGCAGTCGCCGTACTGGATCATGCGAGGCGATTATCGACTGTTTGCGGTCCGGCTCTGCCCGAGCCGGACCGCGTGGAACAGCCCGGACGGCTCGCAGCCGTCGAGCGGCTCGTGGCAGGCGGTTCCGCCAGGGCAGCCCTTACCGGTGCTCCACGGCCTCAGAGCAGTGTCGGGCAGTGCTTCGCCTCGAGTTCGTAAACCCTGCCAGGCCAGCGGCCCCGACGCAGAGCAAGATTATCGACGACGGCTCCGGAACCGACGCAACCTGGATGTTGGCGATGCCGAAGTCATTGCCGTCCGGCGACTGCTGGTAATCGTGAAGGATCAATGAGGCACTCGTGTTGCTGCCCGAGTTCCAGGTGAACGTGTATTGCTGCCAAACGTTGCCGTTCTGGTAGTCTCCCGGAGGGCTGATCGGAGAACCCAGGAGCGAGCCGCCGAGCTCGGGTTGGATCGAAGCGATGTTGATTGCGTCTGCGTTGGTCGCGTAGAAGCTGACGCTGTAAATGGTGTTCGGATTGACATCAAACGTCGGGCTGATGAAGAACTCGTCGTGGCCCGCCGGTATGTTCACACTGCTGCCGCTGTAATTATACGTTCCCTCGAATAGGAAATACCCTCCTGGGCTTACACCCTGCGGAATATCATTGCCAAATTCGCCAGGAGACCCCGGCCAGATGGCGGAAGTGTTCGTGGTCTGGGTGACGAATCCATTCGCTCTGTTGTTGTCGAGCCAGTACGGGTCGTTGACCGTGAACGTGATGCCGTTGCTGAAGTTATCGCTGTAAACAACGTCCGCCCGTACGCGAGCCGCCACCCCGATCGTGAGATAGGTCGCCGCCATCGCGAACAAAACTCGCTTCGCTTGCCGCCACATCGGAAACCGCATCATCGAGTTCCTCGCGTTAGAAAATTTCACTATCTTTGTTGATTGGTTAACTTGGACCGCACCCGATCCAAACACGCATGCGCGTCGCATGGTCTTGGACCATGCACGAACCGCTCGGGAGCGGGATACGTTCCATTATTTATATAAGTAAAACGCTCGCAGATTCATCGCGGCGTTTCGATCTTTCCGAGATTTTTATCCCCAGCGGGCGAGAGTGGCTTGACGTTGGCGCAAAGAGCAAGACGTTCGACAATAGCAGTTTGTGAAATCAGATCGGGGAGATTCCATGCGATGGGCATGTTCGATCGATCCGCGGGTCACCGGATTCTGCGCGTGATCCTGACGGCTTTCGCCTTGAGTGCTGCCGTTGCGGCGGTGTTGGTCGCGCTGCCCTGGCTCGGGTTCATTATCACCCCCATGATCCGGCGAAAGGCGACGCTCGGGTTTCTGATCGGGCTTGAAGTCGTCTACGTTGCGGCTCTGGCTGCGCTCCCGGCGGGCGCGGTGATTTTCAGCTCAATGTTGTGGCGGGCACGGCGGAGCGGGACCGAGTCAAAGGCAGCCGTGCGCGGATTTTTGGGACGCACTTTCGCGGAGCGAAAGGCGACAATGGGACACACGGCCGTACGCGGATTGTCGGTTTGCGTCTCCTCGTTGGTTGCGATCGGACTGGCCGAGCTGGTTGTGGGGCTCGGGCGTGCCAGGACCGAGCTTGCAATTGCACCGGCCCATGCCGAGGCAGAGATTGCTGATCGGTTTGCCGATCCGTTGCGCGAGCGCCGCTTGACCGAAGACCCCCTGCTTGGCGACGGGCGAGTCTGGGAAACCTCACGCGAGCCCGGCGTGACTCTGGCCGTGCTCGGCGGGTCGAGTGCAACTGGCTTGCCGTTTGACCGATGGCTTTCGGTGGGGAAGATCGTCGCCTGGCAGCTCGAAGAAGCCGTTCTCGGCCAGAGCGTCCATGTCGAGATGCTCGCCGAGCCGGGGGCCACGCTCGAGGAGCAGTATCGAAAGCTGGGTGCTCTCAAGCGACGGCCGGATGCCCTCATCGTGTACTCCGGCCACAACGAGTTCGCATCGAGGATTCCCTGGTCGCGGAAGCTAGACTACTATGTCGACGAGAAAGCACCGCCGCTGCAGAGGCTCGACGATCTTGCAGCAACGGTCTCGCCGGTATGCAGCTTGATCCGCGACACGGCTGATCGGTTCCGCGTCGGGGTGGTGCCGCCCCAAGGCATGCGCCCTCCATTGGTCGACACTCCGGCGTTCACGCCCGCGGAGTTTGCTGTGCGTCTGGATGATTTCCGGTTTCGTCTGGATGCGATCGCCGGCTTCTGCCAGCGCGTCGGAGCGCTCGCGATCCTGGTCGTTCCTCCCGCCAATGACGCGGGATTCGACCCCAATCGTTCTTATCTGCCGGCCGAGACCACGAGCGCCAAACGCGAAGCGTTCGCTCGTGAATTCCTGGCTGCGCGCAACTGGAGGTGACCGACCCGGCGAGTGCCGAGCAGCGATATCGGTCGCTGCTTCAGTCGCAACCGGGTTTCGCCGAGACGCATTATCGCCTGGCACGTCTGCTGGCAAACGCAGGTGCGTGGGACGAGGCCTATGAGCACTTTGTCAAGGCGCGGGACTTCGACGGGATGCCGATGCGCTGTCTGTCGCCGTTCCAGGAGGCCTGTCGCGAGGTCGCCGCGCGGCATGGTTGCCCACTCGTGGACGGCCAGGCGCTGTTCCATGCAATCGGGGCAACGGGCCTGCTCGACGATCGGCTCTTCATGGACGCAATGCATCCGTCGCTCCTGGGACAGGTCACGCTCGCACAGGGGATCCTCGATGCGATCCGCGAGCGCGGGGCTCTGGGCTGGGCGAATCGGGCACCAACTCCCCGAATCGACATCGCGGCCTGCGCAGCTCACTTTGGATTGGGCGCGCAGGAATGGAGACTCGTCGCGGAGCGAGGCTACATGTTCGGATCGGGAACCGCGCTCTTGCGGCATGACCGCAGCGAGCGGGAGGCGAAGGTGACAGGCTTTGGCATAGCGATCAAGCGGCTTGCGGATGGCGCGGCGCCCGAGGCGCTCGGGCTGCCGAATCTGGGCGTGCCGGCGGGGGCTGGGTGCGTTGGCGATGAAGAAGACTCGCACAGCGCTCCGGCTGGTCGGCGGGCCATACGGAACTGAACGCGTCTGTGTCTCATGGCCGGACACGTCTGCGAGGTGCGCGGGAGGCCGACGCTCGAGCGCCTCGCTGACGCTTCGGGTTAGTGTGTGTGCCTTTTGTACGCCGTGGCCCGACGTCTACGAGGTGCGCGGGGGCCGACGATCGAGGCACCTCGCTGGCGCTTCGGGTTGGTGTGTGTGCCCCTTCGCGAAGCGAAGGGTGACAATCCATCCGATCACTGCTTTGGCTTCTCTGCTCCCGCGGCGGGGGTGGCGGCGTTGTCGGCTTCCTCACCCTGGGGACGGATTAGCTCGAAATAGCGGCGGATGGTCTGGCGGTGGCCCAGGGGGATCGGCTCGGTGTCGAGCGCGGCCTCGGTCATGCGGCGGTACTTCTGGTACTGCTCGCGATAGGCCCGCGCGGCGGCCTGCTTGCCTTCGGGCATGTGGGTGGTTTCGGTTTCGGATGCGCCTTCGCCCATCTCGACCTTTAATTGCTCCTTCTGCCGGGCCGAGTCCAGCTTGGTCATCTCGCCGTCGGTGTTGCCGCTGGTGGCCATGCCCCAAGTGCTCTTGGGTTTGTCGGATTTAGTCCGGAGCCGCAGCTTGGCCGTGCTTTTCTTCTGGCAGTTGCCCTTGCACTCACCGAGGTTGCGGCACTGAAGGGCAAGCAAGTCGCTGATCTTCTTGCGCTGGCCCTGGCTGCGGGCCAGGTTGCCGAGCTTCTTGCACGCGCCCGCGGCGGCATCGGCGTCTTCCATCGCCTCGGAAAGCTCGGTGGTGGCCGTGCTCAGGTCGGAAAGTCCCGCATCTTCCATTGCCTTGGCCGCCTTGGCGAGCTTCTCCTTCAAGGTCTTGGCTTCCTTGCGGTCGAACTTGGGCTCGGCCTTCTCGAGCTGCGCGGCGGCTTGATCGTACTTGCCTTGCTCGAGCGCCTGCCCTGCGCCTTCGAGCGCCTGGGTCGATGCCATGGCTTCACCCAGGGCCTGCATCTGGGCGTCGACCAGCCCGACGTTGAACTGGGCCTGCTGGGCGGTGATAGCGGCTTGCATTTCGGAGAGCTTGGCCAGGGCTTCCTTGGTATCCACGCCCGGCTGCTTCATTTCCTGGATGGTCTCATTCAGCTTCTGAACGAGGTCCTTGAGCTTGGGGTCGTTTTCCTTCTTTGCGGTGTCCGCGAGATCTTCAAGGCTCTCTTCGGCTTCGATGGCGGCCTGGAGCACGGCCTCGAGCGGCTCGGACGGCTTCGCGTGAACGCGCGCTGATTGCGGCCAAAGCAAGAGCCCTAGCGCGAGGGCGGCCGCGGCCAGGGAATATGGCATCACCCTGGGAATGCGATAGGGCGCGACCTTGCGAGCGTCGATGCCGGCCAGGTGCCGCTCGGCATCGGCCACTTGCAGGACATGCACCGGCGTCGGCCGGCCGCGGCGGAGAAATTCGATCGCGGTCGTCGCGCGGTCCTTGAGACCGTAGCAACGGTCAACCGCGGCTGCGCTAAGCTGGATCGAGCGACCGCGCAGGACCCCAAAGAGTGCTCCGATCAACGGCCCTCCTGCCAGGCAAGCCGCGCCGAGTGCCGTGGGCGTTGCGCCGAAGCCCTGCCAGCGAAGCAGAGCCATGACCACGCCCCCAAGCGAGCCGGCCAGAAGGCCGATCGCGCTGCAGCGGAAGATCTCCAGCCAGAGTTGCCGCCGTCGCACCGGCTCCAGCGATTCGAGGATCCGCTCACTCATGGCAACCGCTCCCTTTATTGCACCGAGGGACCGAAAGTCGCGTCTGAGAAACAACGCGGGATCTTTTCAATTCGACGATTGTACGATCAAGCGCTCCGCGTGGAAAGTGCGACCCGCCGCCGTCTTACAAATAATAATGCCAGGTCGATCCGCCGCAGGGCGACGTCCAGAACAAAGAATAGCACAGCCGCGGCCACCAGGAGCGGCCATAACGGCTCGGCCCGCGGAGCAGTTGCCTCCGGCCGATCGAAGACCGAGGCGGCTTTGGGCTCAAACCGGCCGCCCGCCGCGGCCGCGATCGATCGCAACAACTCGTTATTCACCGCCCGCAGGCGAAGCTCGTCGGGATACCCGACGGCGAGCCCTCGCGACTGGCGGCCCAGTACCTGCGTGTCCTTGGTCTGGCTGAACATCAACTGGTACGAACCGGCCCGGGTCACGTCGAATTCGGCCTGGTAACGCCCCGGCGCGACCTGTCCCATCTCGACCTTTTTGGTCGCGAGCCCGGGATCGACCATTGTCAGATCGGTCGACACCTGATTGAGGAACCGCCCGGAAGGCTCGATCGCGTCGAGCGACACCACCGCCTTTCGCCCCCGTCGCTCGATCTGGACAAACGTTCCCTTCGCCTCGGCCTTGCGCAGGGCGTGGCGGGCAACCTGCGCCCAGAACTGGCTGAACTGGGGCCAGGAGATCCATTCCGCGGCCCAGCGTGCCTTGGCGTCGGAGGTGAATGCGACCGTGATGCCCAGACCGTAGCGCCACCAGGCCAGGAGCGGGTCGCCCGATTCGGTGGCGAGAATCACCTCGGCGGTGGGCTTCGCTCGGGTGACGACGTAGCCCAGCAAGAACGGGGCTTCGTCCATCCGCAGCTCGGAGAGAACCTGGGTTGAACGCACGACCGTGGGCGGAAACGGCTGCTCGTTGATCGCCGACTTGCTGGCGGTGACGGTCTCCTTGGCGAAGATCTGGGGCACCTGGCCGGGGTCATCGGCGACGTACGACCGGCCGTTGCCCAGCCGCGCGATCTCCTCGAGCAGCGACTGGTCGGCGTCGCCCCCCATCGCCACGGTCGAGCAGGTGATCCGGTCGGCGGTCATGGCCTGGGCGATTCCCTCGAAGTCGCCGGGGGACGACACGCCGTCGGTCAGGATGATCACGTGCTTGAGCTTGGCGACGGTCGACCGCAACGTCTCATGAGCTTCTTCCATCGCCGGGGCCATGACGGTTCCACCGCCGGCCTCCAGGCTGGCGATCCGGTCGAGCACGAAGCCCTTGTCCGTCGCGGAGTGCATCTCGCTGATCCAGAAATTCTCTCCCTCGAAAGCCAGCACGCCGACCTTGTCGCTGGGGCCCAGAAGCTCGACGGCCGCGCGGGCTGCTTCCTTGGCCATCTCGATCTTCTCGCCCCCCATCGAGCCGGACTTGTCGATCACCAGCATGAGCGCCAGGCTGGGCTTCTCCTTCTCCTTTTCGAAGTCACTACGGACCGGCAAGATCTCTTCCAGGCTCGTCTTGTAATAGCCGCCCAGGCCAAATGACTGGTCGCCGCCCAGCATCATCAGCCCACCGCCCAAGTCTTGCACGTAGGTGCGGGCCACCTCCATCTGCTTGAGCGTGAGTGCCGTGGCGGGGACGTTTGAGAGGATGAAGAGATCATAGTTTTGCAGCTCGGCCAGGCTTTCGGGGGCTCCGCGCGGGGGCCGCACGTCGACTTGCATGTTCTGCTCTTCGAGCGCCCACGTCAGGTGCTTGGCCTGGTCGGGATCGCTCTCGAGCAGCAGCACGCGCGGCTTGCCCGCGGCCGAGACCAGGGCGAAGTCGCTGTTGTTGTCGAGCAGTGTGTCTTCGTAACCCTTGAGCCGCGCGGTCACCGGCGTCAAGCCGCCGGCGTCGATCGTTTGCTTGAGCGTCAGCTTGTTCTCACCCTTCTTGAGCTTGACGGGCTGCTCGGCAACCTTGATGTCGCCGCGAAAGACCTCGACTCGGCCCTTCTCGTCGTCGTGGTTGGCGTCGATGACCACTTCCACGTTGAACGGTTCGCCCTGCAAGACCTGGGCCGGAGCCAACACCGACGAGAGCTGAACCTCGGGCTCGGTCCTGCCCGGCAGAGGGACGGTGAGGATCTCGACCTTGCCGCGCAGCGATGCGGCGGCCTGCAGGGCCTCGCCGCCGGTGGGATTGCCGTCGGAACAGAGCACGATCCGCGGCACGTAGAACGGTGGAATCGCCGCGGCGGCGACCTCGAGCGCAGCGGCGAGATCGGTGCCCTTGCGGTCGAGGGACGAGGCGTCGGCAAGAACGGGCGAGGTCTGCGCCCCGCCCAGCGTCTTTCGCGGGGCTCGATGCAGCACGCTTCTCGAGTTCTTCCCGCGCGACCGGGCCGGGAACGACAGTTCCGGGCTCCGCCGCAAATGGCAGCATCGCGTATTTGTTGCTCCCAGCCGAGGAGAAGGCCGCGCTCAAGTATTTGTCGACGGCTTCCATCCCTTCTTTACCGACGCTCTCGCTGCGGTCGACGGCGAAGACGACGAAGAGCTCGCGGGTCGGGCGGACGAGGGAGAGCCCGGCGAGTGCGAGCACCAGGAGCACCACGATCAAGGCGCGGAGCGCGAGCGAGGCGATCCTCTGCGGGCGTGCAAAATCGACAAGGCTGCGGCGGAAGAAATAGAACAGGACGGGGAGCGCGAAAAGCCCCAGCAGCCACCAGGGGCGGCCAAGCTCGATGCCCATCAACGTTGTCGGGGGTACGCTACCCATCAGTCAATCCACCGCCGCTGATAGAGAAACCATTCCCAGCAGGTGAGCATGAGGGCCGTGACCAGGAGATAGTACCAGATCGGACGCACCGCGAAGCCAGCGGCCAGGCCCGGATTCCGATCCGGAAGGCCCTCGCAGGGCCGAAGGTCGCTCTCGCGACGGTCGGCCAGGTTGCAGGCAAGCTCGGCGAGAGTAGCCGTCTTGCTCTCGAACACCGGTGCGGCAGCCTCGGCTTTCGAGCCGGATGCCGATGACTTCGCTTGTTTCGCTTGCGACCCGGCTCCCGGCGCTCGCTCGATCACGCTCCAGATTCCGCAACGGTCGAGCGGGCCGACCGTCACCTTCGGCGCACCGGCGGCGGCGAACAAGGGCTGCTCACGGCCGTCGGGGGCGACCAGGAAGCGCGCAAGCGATTTGTCCCAGTCCTTCGGCGCGAGCGGGATGTCGACTTGTGTGACGGCGCCGGCAGGCAGAGCCTCGCGTAGCTCGCCCTTGGTGCCGCCGAACCAGTTGAGGAGATTCGCCGTCATGATTGGAAAGGCGGTCTGGAGCGGGAGGTCGCTCTTGTCGAGGTTCACGGTGAGGACGACGACTGCACCCTCCCCTGCCCCCGGCGACCGCTCGAGCACGGCGTAGAGCGGGTCTCCGGAGGATGACTCGGCCAGCACCTTCGCGGGCGTGCGCAGCGTCAGCTTGCGTGCTTCGGGCATGAGCACATTGTCGAGCCTGATGTGCAACATCAAGGGCGATTCCTTGTCTTGTTTCGCGACCAGCGGGTTCTGGACCAGCTCGCCGAGTTCCCAGAGCGCGCCGGCGCGCTCGGGCTCGATCACGAAGACGGGACAGGGCGGGAGCGCGTCGGGCACCTTGTGATGGAACACGACGACCGGAGGGGGTTCGTTCGGAGCGAGTGCTTTGGCCCCAACTTGCCACGCCTTGGCGGCTTCCTGGTCGGGCGACCCGTCTTTCGAGACTTTCACCACCTCGAGGTCGACGAGTGGAATCGCCTCGAACACCTTCTCGAGGAACAGATTGCCGGGCGTGACCAGGATGACGCGCTGACGGGCGCGGCGCGGCAGGATCGCCCAGGCGGAGTTATCGGCCGGCAGGGCGTCCTTGCGGTCGATCGAGGCATGCAGACGGCCGCCTTCCGCGGATGTCTTCTCGAAGACGTGCACCGAGCGAGCGCCGGCGGCCAGGTTCATGGGTACGACGTCGATCGGATCGTCGTCGAGATCGAGCTCGAGGCGGAATGACGCCGGTTCGTCCGAGGCGTTCAACACCTCGACGAGGATCTCGTACCCAATCGGGTCGAGGAGGCTGCGGCGGGCCTGGAGCCGGGTGATTCCGCAGTTGCCGGTCTTCTTGCCGATCGCGATGAATTCGACGTTCTCCTCGCGGGCGAGCGCGGCGGCCCGGTCGAAGCTGCCGTCAGAGATCACCACGAGCTTTCGCACCTTCTCGGAACCCGAAAGGAGGCGCCGGGCGAGCGCGACAGCCTCCTCGACGCGAGTCGGTCCGTCGCCCGGAGTGATCGATTCCAGGGCGTCGCGCAAGGTCCGCTCGTGGTCGGTCGGCCCGCAGACCACGCGGGTGCGGGCCCCGGCCTCGATGATCGCCAGCTCATCGCCGGCCCGCATGCCCTCGATCAAGCGCCGGCCTTCCTCCCTGGCCGCCTCGAGCCGGCTGGGAGCAACATCACTGGCATTCATGCTTGAAGAATTGTCGACAACCAGCACGAGCCGCCGCGCCCGCGCCTGCTGCCAGCGGAAGATGGGGTCGGCCAGAGCAATGACCAGGAATGCGAGAAACGCGAGCTGCAGGAGCAGCGAGAGCAGATGCCGCAGCTTCTGCCAGAGGGACCGCGGCTTCTTCTCCTCGAAAATCTGCTGCCAGAAAAGAAGGGTCGAGACCGGAATCCGGCGGAGGCGGATCTTCAAGATGTAGAAAACAATGATCGGCAGCGCCAGCCCAGCCAGGATCAGTGCGGCCGGATTGACCAGGCTCATGCGACCGCTCCCGCCGCGCGCATCATGCGCAGGAGCAGCTCGTCAAAGGGCACGTCAGTGCTCGAGCGAGTGTTGCCGATTCCGTAGGAGTTACAGTAGCGCGCGACCGATTCCAGGAAGTCGGCGAAGATGCGCTTGTACTGGCGCAGGTTACGTTCGGTGACGGTGACTTTCTGGACCGTCTGGGTCTCGACGTCGAAGAGCTCGAGGTCGCCTTTGAGCTCGGGCTCGGCGTCGCGGCGGTCATAGACCTGAATCACGTGCGGCTCGTAACGGTGGTGGCGCAGCAGGTCGAGGCCATGCTGAAATCCGCCGGGATCGAAAAGATCGCTGAGCACGAGGGCCAGACCCCTGCGCTGGCCGCGATGGACGAAGCTCCGTGCGACCCGGGCGAGATCGGTGGCCGCCCCCTGCGGCTCGAGGTTTTCCAGGAACTTGAGGAGCGACAGGATGCGCGCCTTGCCGCGAGTGAGCGGAAAATCCGCCACCACGTCGCCGGCGAAGGCCACAATGGCGACTCGGTCTAGATCGGCAAGCGCGATGTAGGCCAGAGCGGCCCCGACCTGGCGCACGTAATCGAACTTGGGCGGATCGCCGAAGGACATGCTGCGCGAGCAGTCGAGCAGCAGGTAGACGTGCAGGTCTTCTTCCTCCTGGAAGCGCTTGAGCAAGAGCTCGCCGTGGCGGGCGTAGACGTTCCAGTCGAGGTAGCGGAAGTCATCGCCCGGCGTGTACTCGCGATGGTCGGCGAACTCGATTCCGCCGCCGAGCTGCATCGTGCGGCGCTGGGCCAGAAGCTGGCCGCGAAAGACCCGCCGCGAGACGAGCGACAGGTACTCCAGCTTCTTCAGGAAATCGGAATCGAAGAGTGCCATCTCGAAAGGGTCCGTTCTGTGCGGACCATCCTGTTGGAACGTGCCCGGTTGCAAGCCTACGCAGCCGCCGGCGCCGCCTGAGACTCGACGGTGCTCAGAATATCGTCGATGATCTCATCGGGCTGGATGCTCTCGGCCTGGCCTTCAAAATTGAGGATCAGCCGGTGCCGCAGCGCGGAGTGGGCGCTGGCGCGCAGGTCTTCGCGCGCGACGTGGTATCGGTGGTCGAGGATGGCTCGGATCTTGGCGGCCAGGATGATCGCCTGGGCGCCACGCGGGCTCGAGCCGTAGCGCACGAACCGGCGGGTTTTCTCGCCCGCCAGGGCGTGCTCTGGGTGACTGGCGAGCACCAGCGCCACGCCGTAGCGCCGGAGGTCGTCGGCGATGGGAATGCGGCGGGCGAGCCGTGAAAGCTCGACGATGCGCTGGCCGTCGAAGATCGGCTGTGCGTGCGGCTCGGCCGCCTCGGTGGTGCGGTCGAGGATCGTTTCCAACTCTGCGGCGGTCGGGAACTTGACCAGGAGCTTGAAGAAGAACCGGTCGAGCTGCGCTTCAGGGAGCGGATAGGTCCCTTCCATCTCGAGCGGGTTCTGGGTCGCCAGCACGAAGAAAGGTGGAACCAGGATGTGCGTCGAGCCGGCGACTGTGACCGACTTTTCCTGCATCGCCTCGAGCAGGGCCGACTGGGTCTTGGGCGTGGCGCGGTTGATTTCATCAGCCAGTAGAAGATTGGCGAAGATCGGCCCGCGCTGAAATTCAAACCGGCGAATGCCCTCGGGCGTTTCTTGCATGACGTTGGTGCCGATCAGATCGGCGGGCATCAGGTCGGGCGTGAACTGGATGCGCTGAAACTTGAGCTGAAGGGCATCAGCAAGCGTGCGGACAAGCAGTGTTTTTCCGAGGCCGGGGACACCCTCGAGCAAGACGTGCCCGCCGGCGATCAAGGCGGTGAGCGTTTCCTCGACGATATCGGAGAGACCGACGATGACCTTGCCCACCTCGCGCCGGAGCAATTCAAAATCGTCTCGAAACCGGTCGAGCTCTTGCCGCACTTCGTCCGTCACGCTGGCTTCCGTCATGGGGGAGATTCCTCACAGTCCGCTATTCGCACCGGGCCCTTTTTCTTCGAAAAGCGTCAATCGCGGTCCAGGCGGACCCGGATATCCCAGGATGACTGGAAGTCGGACAATAGTCAAAAGCCATTTCGCGAAAAGCCAGGGCGGAGGGCGGTCGCTCTGGTCCCATTCGACTCGTTTTTTTCGTTGGCGCGGACCCGGCAAGCGAGCCCGCGTGCGAAGCATTAGGGCCGGATTGGCCGAGTGGCTTCGCCGCCTCATTCCAGAAGTGGAGCCGCGCCGCGATCGTCTTCAAAGCAGCGAGAGGACTTCGTCGAGCGTCCTGGCGTCAGTCGCGGCTTGCAACAATGCGCTCAGCCAACCGATCTCGCGCACCGAGCGGAGCTTCCGTTCATGCTTGGCTGGCACTTTCTTGAACTTGAGCTCCAGGAGCTTGAGGATGGCGATTTGCAAGCCTTCGGCGACGCCTTCTTCGCGCACAGTCTCTCGATACTCGTCACGTAAGGCATGCGTCGTGCCTCCTCAAAGCAGCGAGACGAATTCGTCGAGCGTCCCGGAGTCAGTCGCGGCTTGCAACAATGCGCTCAGCCGCTCAATATCGTGCACCGAGTGGACCTTCCGGCTATGCTTGGCAGGCACTTTGTTGAACTTGCGCTGCAGGAGCTTGAGGATGGCGATCTGCAAGCCCCCTGCCACGCCTTCCTTGTATCCTTCTTCGCGCACAGTCTCTCAATACTCGTCACGTAAGGCATGCGTCGTGCCTCCTCAAAACGCTCGAGGTCGGTTCGGAACGATTGCTCGAGCTCGGGCGGTAAGGCCAACATCCAGTCAAGCACACGAAAAAGCTGCCGCACTTGATCTCGTTTGAGCCCGCGATCATCAGAGACCTTTAACCAGGCGAAGTTTCCATTGCCAGCGCAGTCGCAGGGGCATCCCGCGTCTCGAGAACCTTGAGCTGCGCCAGGATGACGGCCGCAAACGGATTGGCAGACTGCTCGAGGGCCGCCTCGTCCCGGCGATAGTCGATCAGCTTGACCCTCGGGAACCGAAAGTCGAGGTCACAGCCCAAGTTATTGTACACGAATCGGTCCGGCCGCCAACTCCGCTGCTCGTCGCACAATACCGCCAGGCTCACCACCGGGCGCAGGCATCGCGGCACTGTAGCCGACGAACGAGCCGGGCTCAAGCCAACCGGCAGAACAAAAGAATCGGCCGCGGAGCACCGATTGACGCTTCCTTCTAGAAGGTGATCTTGAGAGAATCCGCGGGTCACGCCTCCGCTTAGTCGCTCGCCGCACGAGGTCTCGATCATGGCGTTTCACTACTGGCCCGCTCGCGCGATCGCGATCGTTTTGTGTCTTCTTCTCACAAGGGCCGGGGCCCAGCCGCAAGACGCTGCCGCTGAGAGCGAAGCCCGCGAGCGGCGCTCGATGGAGCGATACCTGTCGCTCCTCGAAAAAAACCCCAGACGTGGCACGCCGCTGGACCGCGTGTACGGTTATCATGTCGAGCGCGGCTCGCTTGATGAATTCATCAAGTCGTATCGCGATCGGCTCGACAAGAAATCCGACGACGGTGCCGCCTGGCTGATCCTCGGGCTGCTCGAGTTTCAACGCGGGCAGGACGCCGCCGCGGTGACGGCGCTCAAGCAAGCCGAAACCCACCGGGCCGATGACCCCCTGCCCTCCTTTTATCTCGGGCAGGCACTCGTCCTGATCGGCCAGCCCGAGAATGCCACCGTAGCTTTTGAGCGCTCTCTCGCCCGCAAGCCTGTTCGCACCGACTTGCTCGATATCTTTCAAGCACTGGGCCGCGTCTACCAGCGCACCCAGAAAAACGATCAGGCTCTCCAGCTCTGGGCTCGGCTCGAAGCCCTGTTCCCCGGCGACACACGCGTCCAGGAACAGATCGCCCAGACGCTCGCCGAGGAGAATCAGCCCGCCGCCGCGCTGCCTCGCTTCGAGGCTCTTTCAAAAAAGGCCACCGATCCCTTCCGCCAGGTACAGCTCGCCATCTCGGCCGCGGATCTGAAAGTCCGGCTGGGAAAATCACAAGAGGCGCTTCACGACTTCGAGACCATGCTGGGCAAGCTCCGGCCGGATAGCTGGCTTCATCGTGAAGTCCGGCGCAAGATCGAAGAGGTCTTCCTCAGAAACGACGACCAAGCCGGGCTCGTCAACTACTACGAACAATGGACGAAACGTGAAACAGACGATGTTGAAGCCCTGGTCCGGCTGGGCCGCACTCTGGCCGGCATGGGGCGGGCGGCCGAGGCGCACGTCTGGTTTGACAAGGCCGTCAAGCTAGCGCCCTCTCGGCGCGACTTGCGATTGGCTCTCATCGCACAGCTCGTGCAAGACCAGAAGTTCGCCGAAGCCATCAGCGAGTATCAGGCACTGGATCAGGCCGAGCCCAATAATCCCGACACGCTCCGGGACTGGGGAGCACTCGTCCTGCGCGACACGACCAAGCCCGGGCCCGAGAAAAAAGCGGCCGCAGTCGCCATCTGGCGGAAGATGCTCGACGCCAAGCCGAATGATGCCGTCACCGCCGCGCAGGTCGCGGACCTGCTCCGGCAGGCGGCCCTGACCGACGATGCACTCGCGCTCTACCGCAAGGCCGCCGACCTCGCCCCGGCGAACCCCCAGTACCGGGAGTACATCGGTGAATACCTGCATAACCTCAAACGGCCCGACGAAGCCAAAGCTGAATGGGCCACGATCGCCGAAGGAGCCAATCGCAGCTCCAAGACGCTGGCCCGGCTCTCCGAAGTGCTCGCCGGCTTCGGATATCTAAAGGAAGCTTTGCCTCCAATTGCGGAAGCCGTCGGGCTTGAGCCCGACAGCTTTGATCTGCGGCTCAAGCTGGCGAGCCTCAATCATCGCCTCGAAAAGTATGACGACGCCGAGACGCAGCTTGCCGCAGCGGGCAAGCTTACCGAGAAAGACGAAGAACGCGACGCCGTTCTGGACGCTCGCGTCAAGAACGACCAGGCTGCCAATCGCGTGGCCCAGCGAGTCGAGACCATGCAACGCGAGCTGGCCGCTGCGCAAAAAACTTCTGCGTCGGACTGGGGTGTGCTGGCGCGGTATCTGGAGGCCGATGGCAAGCTGCCAGAGGCGGTGCGGGCGGCTGACATGGCGCTCGAGATTGATCCGCGGTCGGTGCCTGCGTGGACGCTGGCGGCCCGGTTGCGCGAAGCGGCGGGGAGCCTCGGTGATGCCGCGGCGGCGCTCTTGCGGCTGGCCGAGATTGATCGCCGCAACCGGATCGAGCATTTGACGGGTGTGGCACGGCTCGAGGCGCGGCTGGGGCGGGTCGAGCCGGCTTTGAAAGCCGGGAGAGACTTGCTGGCGGCGGCGCCGGGGAACCCGGAGAGCTATGAGTTCTTCGCGCAGCTCTGTTTCGGGCTGGGGCGGCCGGAGGAAGGCCTCGATGCGTTGCGGCGCGCAGTCCGGGCCAACCCGAACGAGAGCGGCATCGTGCTCAGGCTAGCTGAGACGCTGGCCGGTCAGTATCAGTCGGAGGAAGCGATCGAGATGTACTGGCGGGCCTTCGACCGCGCCGCAGAGCTCGATCACAAGCTGGAGGTCGTGCGCAAGCTGACGGAGCTGTACCTCCAGCGCAGCCAGCTCGACCGGCTCTTTGCGCGGTTGCAAAACCAGGACACCGATGAGCGCCGCCTGGCGGGGGAAGCGCGCGAGCGGGATGTCGCCATGTGCGTGGCGCAGGCGTATGCATCGTCTGGCGATATGGGAAGCGCCCGTGCGGAGCTGGAGAGGCTGCTGGCCACCGATACTCGCGACACGCGGTTGCTCGGCCAGCTCTCGAAGCTCGCGGAGGAGGAAGGTGATCTGGAAGCTGCAGCGCGCTATCAGAAGATGCACGAGGAGCTGGCGGCGAGCGAGGACGGGCAGGCACGGCTCGCGAGTCTGCTGGCCAAGGCGGGAGACTTGGAGGAAGCGCAGCTGGTATGGTCCAAAGCGGCCGCGGGCAAGAGCCAGTCGTTTCGCGTCTTCCATGCGATGGACAATCTGCTTACGAACGGCAGGCCGCTGCCGGTGCTCGAAATCACGGAATCGAGCCTGCGCGCGGACCCAAAAGACTGGGAGGCGCTATACCGCCAGGGGCTGGCGCTCGAGCAGCTCGGCAGGGCGAAACAGGCCGAAGCCCAGTTTGCGAAGTTGATCGAGCTACCGATCGGCGACGACGAGCCGAGTGCTTTTGCCAGGGCGCAGGCGCGCAACCCGCGGCTCCAAGCCACGGGGGCGCCGACTGCGAGCTTCGCCGCCTCGCGGAACGCCACGATGCCGCTCGAGGGCCGCGTCGGCATTTCTTACGTCATCCGCCGGTACTGCAAGCTGCTGCCCGTGCCTCCGCCGCGAGGCTATTCCTGGTCGCCGGCCGATTTCGGGCAGGCCCGGATGGCGGCGCTGGGCTGGCTTCTGAGCCTCGCGGAACGCGAGCAGCCAAGCCGGATGAATGGCGTGCTCGCTCGGTTTCGCGCGGCGGCGATGAAGACTCCGACCGACGTTCGCGCCGTCTGGAGCTGGTTCTACCTCTGTGTGATGCGCGATGACCACGCCGGGGCGTTCGAGGCCGGCGAACGATTGAGCGAGTGCGCCCCGGCTGACCCGCTGGCTCTGTGGGCCGTTCTCCATGCGCTCGGGGCTCGCAACGCTCCGCTGGGCCAGCGCTTCATCGTGTCGCAGGTGCGACAAGCGGCGCCGCTGCAAGCCCGGCAGGGCGAAGAGAACGCCAAACCGCTTGAAAAACGCGAAGTCGATCACGTGATCGCCTGCTATCGCGAGTTGCGGGCCCGGCGCCCGGAACTGGCCCAGGCTGAGGTTGTGGTCAACGTCGCCAACGAGCTCAAGCTGGCCAAGCGGCTGGACGACGTGGACCGATTCTATCGCGAGACCGTCCAGGGTGCGATCGGGCTGGGCCAGATTGCCGGCGCGCTCACGCTGGCGGCCGACCGGGGTGACGTGGACGGGTTGATCCTGCTCTTCGAACGATACGACCGCCTGCAAACGGGCAGGTCGACGCCGACGTACTCGACCGGCTCGTTCTCGTTTTCCCCGCAGTTTTCGATGTGCCAGGGGATGAACGCGTGCGCGGAACGGAAGGATTATTCGCAGGTGCTCAAGCTCGTCGATTTCAACCTGGAGGCGGCGCGGCGAAAGAACGAGCAGCAGTCGCCAGGCGCCGCGGCTCGTGCGCGGCGGGCGCTTTACGCCACGTCGGGTTCGCCGGGGTATGTACCCACCCTCCGGATCCCGCTCGGATCCCGGCAAGTGTCGGCGCGGATGACGTATCCGCAAGTCAACGAGTTTTTCGACTTGACGGTGCTCTACGTGCTTCGCACGGCTTTCGAGATCTACAAGCGCGACGACCTGATGAGCGACCTGATGAGCCACTTCCGGGGCCAGACCGACCGTGCAGCGACCCCGGCCGAGGCGATCTACCCGCGGCTTTCGCTTTCAGCGATCCTGTGGTGGACCGACCAGAAGGACGAGGCCATCGCCGAGCTGACGAAAGTCGTCAACGCGGGGCGGCCCGAGTCGGATCTGCGGTTCGACCTGGCGGACTTGTTGATGCAACAGGCATTGCCGGCGGATGCGATCGAGATTCTGGACGCGGTCCAACCGCTGGACAACATGAGCCTGAAACGCCGTGAGGAGCTGGCGATCACGGCGGCGATCGCGACCGGAAATGCTGAGCGAGCGCGGCGAGCGGCCGAGCGGCTCTTCGGCCTGCGGCTCGACACCGAGACGCAGATCCGGCTCTCGGGCCAGATGCATCAGCTTGGATTGCACGACCTGGCCGAAGCCTTGCTCGGCCGCGCCCGCCGCCGCGCCGGGGGACAGAGCGGCGCGCTGGTCGAGCTGATGACGCAGTACGGACGACAGGGCAAGCTCGAAGCGGCCGCGCAGATCGCGATGCAGGTCCTGCGCGGTACCCGCAGCTCGCTTGCGGCTGCGTCGCAATCCTCCCTCGATGCGGAAACGGCGCGACCGGCGGCGATGCGCGTGCTTGCGGCGTCGGGCCTACTTCCGGAGCTGATCGAGCGCACTCGCGAGCAGCTCAAGAAGACGCCGAACTCGGTCGCACTTCACCACACGCTCGCCGATTACTACACCGCCGCTCGCCAGAGCGACCGCGCTCGAATCGAGATGGCGCGGGTCGCGGAGCTGCGGCCGGAAGACAACGAGCTCCGGCTCCGGCTGGCCCTTCAACTCGTCGAGAGCGGCGAATCCTCTGCGGGCCTGCGCTATTACCAGGGGGTGTTCGAGAAGGACCCGTATCTCGCAGCGAACTCAATGTACGAGATGACGACGCTGTTCGAGCGAGCGGGCAAGGCCGGCGAGCTGATCGAGCTGCTCAACGGGGTCGACGTCAAGGCGCTCGCGGACGTGCCCAGCTCCTACATCGTCCGCCTCATCGAAATCGCACCGCCTGACCCGAAGACGAGCGAGGGAGTCAAGCGGCTCTATCGCAGGGCGTGGGCTGCCTTCCCGGGCCAGCACCCGATTCTTGCCGGGCGCATGGCGCGCGACGACATCTGGCGGTTGCCCGAAATGTTTGAGTATGCGTGCGACGGGATCTTGCCCGGTTCGGCCCGGTCTTCGATCGCCATGTACCTCGCCTACGCCTGGCAAATCCCGCTGGGATTGAACGCTCCCACCGCCGTGAAGAACGAGCCCACGCCGGCGGTGCTGCGGCTTCTGGATCTGGCGGAGGAGCGCGGATCGCTCGAGGCCCTGCTCGAACGGATCAACGTCGCCGCGAAGCGCTCGCCGCAGTGGCTGGCAGCCGGCCCGCTGCAAGCGATGGTCTTCTGCCGCGCCGGCCGGTTCGATGAAGCACGCGCCGTCGTGCCGCGAGCAATCGAATTGCTGAAGCAAGACGAGGCCGTTGACGAAATCGGCGTCTACAGGGTGTTCGTCTACTGGATGCTTGGCCGGGAGCTCGAGAAATATGCCGCCACACGGGACGTCGCTCTGGCGGCCTACGAGGCATGTTGCGATGATCCGCACGCATTCGTTCAATTTCGGTTCCTGAACGCGACCGACCACATTCCCGTCCATGATCTCGTGCAACTGGCGATGCGCGCGGGCCGCGCAGAGGAAGCCCGCCACACATTGCTCGCGTTTGCCCGCGGCTCGTGGAACCCGCAAGGGTACGCCGAGGAGACCGCTCGGGTGATTCATTTGGTGGGCCTGAATGCGATCGGGGCGTCGCTGGTTGAGCTGGGGTTCGCAGCCGACGCCGTGCTCATTCTGCGCGAGGGCGAGAGTCTGGGCGAGCGAGTGGATCCTTCGCTCTTGTCGTCGATGTTCCCCGGCATGACCGCCGTTCCGCGCCAGATCGGCGAGCGGTTGAACGCCGCGATTGCCGGGATGAGCGAATCCGAGCTAAGCGCGCTGGCACCGCGGGCAATTACCGCGGCGGCGCAAGCGAAAGCGACGGCGAAGCCAGGGGCCGCGGCGATGGGACCGGCGGGCGGGCGGGGTGGCCAGGCCATCGATCTGATGACGATCGTGCATCCCCGCGGCCTCGACCAGGCGTCGGTGCGCAGCCTGGTCGCCGATTCGCTGCTCGCATGCAGCGCCACCGAGCTCGCGGGGCTCGTGCAACCGCTCGAAGCGCTGCGACAGGCGCACGCCGACGATCTGTCGGTCGCAATCTGTCTTGCGCTCCAGGCCCTGGCATCGCACGACGATGCCCGTATTCATGCAGCGCTCGAGCAGCTCGCCGCGCTTGTCGAGAAGACGCCGCTAGAGCCGCTGGCTGGCGGTGCCAGGGCGAACGCTCGCGAGCGGGCAGCAGCCCTGGGGCAGATCCCGCTCTGGCTGGTCGCCCGCGAATGCCGCCGGCAGGCGAATCCGTCGTCCGTGCGTGCGGTCGGCGACCGGCTCGCGGCGCGGGCGCTCGAAGCCGCTCGCCGGCAGGACGATCGCGTGTGGCTGCTGGCGATGCTGCGGGAACAGGGGCAGGCGGCGTTTGACCGGAATGATCGGACCGAGGCGACGCGGGTGTGGTCACGGATGCTGGAGCTGGTCGTCACGCCGCCAGAGGCCAAGCCGCGGCGGGCGGCCGGCGGAAATCGGGCCGCGGGAGCTGTGCCGGGAAGAGCGGGGGCGGCTGAGCCGAACGGGCCATGACGGGATTGCGCGAGTCGTTGAAGCAGTTCCAGCGGAGACAGGATCAGGCTCAGCCGGCCTGGCAGAAGATCGCGGCGCGAGGAGGAAGTACGTGGACGGAGTCAGCCTGCCGATTGTCGGGCAAAGGGCCGTTCGAGAGGGCCCGGAGCGCAAGTCCTACGCCGGGCGTTTCTTGCCAATGAGCTTGACGATCTCTGGTACGAGCTCCGTGGGCACGACCATGACCGTCTGGCCTTCGGCGCGAAAGGCCGCTTCGTGTTCGGCTACCTGTTCGGCTTCGGTCTGATCGTCGTAATGCTTGGCGACCTTGCGGATTCGCTCTTCACTCCAACCGTCGGGATACAACTGTTTGTTCTTCTTGGTCATTTCCGCTTCCTCCGTTGGCGCTTTCGAAATGCTTGCTTCGCCTTTGGCGTCAGGTCGAAGGCTGTGATGACAAATGCCCCGTCGCCAGAAACATCCATCACGTAAACAACTTGAAGATACCGACCCGCGGCCGTCTGACCCAGCCGTATCCGCGAATGATCACGGCCAGGGAATTCTTCTCCCCTCCGACTCAGGACGTGCCGCACTTCTTCCTCGCTGACGCCATGATTGAAGATGTGCGGCAGAGACGTTTCAGCGTCGATCCAAAAGCGAAGCTCCATGCTTTCATTCCATCCAACCACCGTTCATACCATCTTAGTGTGCGCGGAACGGTCTTAACAGCCAAGTACGCCGAGCCTGCAGACCGGCAAACTGTGATTGAGCATCTGGACGCAGCGCGGACTGTGAGTGACCGTTGAATCGTCGCATCGAATTCCTCGATGTAAAACGGATCGTGGCACGTTTCGACGCCCGGCCGACAGGGGTGTCGGCCCTAGGCGCGGTTAATCTCAAAGACGCGCGCACATTCGCGTGCCGGGCGGCAGGAGCTTTCACCGTGTGCCGCGAACGCCATTTTGTTTGACGAAGCAATTCAGAGCCGATATCTTGCGCGCTGGCATCCTTGACAATCGTCGCAGTTTGAAGAGCAGTTGTGCGCACGCGGGAGGGCTGGGGTGAGGGCCAACCGGAGAGCAGGGCGCAGCACCGAATGTCGGCGAGAGCACCCCGTCGCATGAGGATGAATTTATGTTGCTAAACTTCAGGACGCTACGTCACTTGATCGCGACCATCTTCCTTTATGCAACCGTGCTCGCCTCTGCCGCAGGCGCTCAGGGCAGCGGCAACTCACAACCAAAGCAGCAACCTCGCCCCGCCCCGGCCGCCGTGCCGGTCGATGAAGCCGACGCAAGCGAAACTCGCGAGCGGCGGTCGATGGAGCGGTTCCTCTCGCTGCTCGAAAAGAACCCGCGGCGCGGCACGCCGCTGGACCGCGTGTACGGATATCATGTCGAGCGCGGATCGCTTGATGAATTCATCAAGTCGTATCGCGATCGGCTCGACAAGAAACCCGACGACGGCGCTGCCTGGCTGATCCTCGGGCTGCTCGAGTTTCAGCGCGGACAGGACGCCGCCGCCGTGACGGCGCTCAAGCAGGCCGAAACCCACCGGGTCGATGACCCCCTACCCTCTTATTATCTTGGGCAGGCACTCGTCCTGATCGGCCAGCCCGAGAATGCCGCCGAAGCCTTTGAGCGCGCTCTCGCTCGCAAGCCCGCTCGCACCGATTTGCTGGATATCTTTCAAGCTCTGGGCCGCGTTTACCAGCGCACCCAGAAGAACGACCAGGCCCTCCAGGTCTGGGCTCGGCTTGAGGCACTCTTTCCCGGCGATACTCGCGTCCAGGAACAGATCGCGCAGACGCTCGGCGAGGAAAATCAACCCGCCGCCGCGCTGCCTCGGTTTGAGGCTCTTTCAAAGAAGGCCACCGATCCTTTCCGCCAGGTTCAGCTTGCCATCTCGGCCGCCGATCTGAAAGTCCGGCTGGGAAAATCCCAGGAGGCGCTTCACGACTTCGAGACCATGCTGGGCAAGCTCCGGCCTGATAGCTGGCTCCATCGTGAAGTCCGGCGCAAGATCGAAGAGGTCTTTCTTCGAAACGATGATCAGGCGGGCCTCGTCAACTACTACGAGCAATGGACCAAACGCGAAACGGATGATGTCGAAGCCTTGGTCCGGCTGGGCCGCACTCTCGCCGGCATGGGACGGGCGGCCGAGGCGCACGTCTGGTTTGACAAGGCCGTCAAGCTTGCTCCTTCGAGACGCGATCTCCGACTCGCCCTGATCTCGCAGCTCGTCCACGACCAGAAGTTCGCCGAGGCGGCCAGGGAGTACGAAGCCCTGGATCAAGCCGAGCCCAATAACCCCGACACGCTCCGAGACTGGGGTGCCCTCGTTCTGCGCGACACCACCAAGGCCGGGCCCGAGAAGAAGGCGGCTGCCGCCGCCATCTGGCGCAAGATGCTCGACGCCAAGCCGAATGATGCCGTCACCGCCGCGCAGGTCGCGGACCTGCTCCGGCAGGCGGAGATGACCGACGATGCACTCGCGCTCTATCGCAAGGCCGCCCTTCTCGCCCCGAGCAACCCCCAGTACCGAGAATACATTGGCGAATACCTGCATAACCTCAAGCGTTCCGATGAAGCCAAGGCCGAATGGGCCAAGATCGCTGAGGGAGCCAATCGGGGCTCCAGGACACTGGCCAGGCTCTCCGAGGTGCTCGCCGGGTTCGGATACTTGAAGGAGGCCCTGCCTCCGCTTGCGGAAGCTGTCGGGCTCGAGCCGGACAGCTTTGATCTGCGGCTCAAGCTGGCGAGCCTCAACCATCGCCTCGAAAAGTATGACGATGCCGAGACTCAGCTTGCGGCCGCGGCGAAGCTTGCCGAGAAGGATGAAGAAAAGGACGCAGTTCTGGACGCTCGCGTCAAGAACGACCAGGCTGCCAATCGCGTGGCCCAGCGAGTCGAGGCCATGCAACGCGAGCTGACCGCCGCAAAGCAACCGTCGGCTCCGACCTGGATTGTGCTCGCGCGTTATCTGGAGGCCGATGCCAAGCTGCCGGAGGCGGTGCGGGCGGCTGACAAGGCGCTCGAGATTGACCCGCGGTCGGTTCCCGCGTGGACGCTGGCAGCCCGGTTGCGCGAGTCGGCGGGGAGCCTGGGTGATGCAGCGGCGGCGCTCTTGCGGCTGGCGGAGATTGATCGCCGCAATCGGATCGAGCATTTGACGGGTGTGGCACGGCTCGAGGCGCGGCTGGGGCGGGTTGAGCCGGCGCTCAAGGCGGGGCGGGACTTGCTGGCGGCGGCGCCGGGGAACCCGGAAAGCTACGAGTTCTTTGCCCAGCTTTGCTTCGGGCTGGGCAGACCGGACGAAGGGCTCGACGCGTTGCGCAGGGCTGTGCGGCTCGACCCGAATGACACCAAGATCGCGCTCTCCCTGGCGGGCACCCTGGCCGAGCAGTATCGCACGGATGAAGCGATCGAGATGTACTGGCGGGCGTTTGACAAGTCGGAGGACCTCGACGGCAAGATCGGCACGGTGAGCAAGCTCACCGAGCTTTACCTCCAGCGCAATCAGCTCGACCGGCTATTCACGCGGCTGCAGCATCAGGAGCGCGAGGCGGCGGCGCCGGGTGCTGGGCAAACCAAGAGCCGGGACGTGGCGATCTGCATGGCACAGGCCTATGCATCCTCAGGCGATCTCGGCAGTGCGCGAGCCGAGCTGGAGCGGCTGCTGGCGACGGATACCCGCGACACTCGGCTCTTGCAGCAGCTTTCCAAGCTGGCCGAGGAGGAGGGCGACCTGGAAACGGCGGCGCGGTATCAGAAGCAACAGAACGATCTGGCGCCTTCTGATGACGGCGCGTCAAGGCTGGCGCAGCTCTATGCCCGTAGCGGCGAGCTGGAGGAGGCGGAGGACGTGTGGTCGAAGATGGCCTCCGGCAAAAGCGACCGCCACCGGATCTTCTCGGCAATGGACAACCTGCTCTCGCAGAAGAAGGCGGGGCCGGTGACCGAGATTGCCGATGCGCTCGTGCGGAAAGACTCACACGACTGGGAGTCGATCTATCGCCTGGGCATCTCACTCGTCGACGCCGGTAAGCCTGACCTGGCCGCCGAGCGTTTCGGGGCGATCTTGGAGCTGGGAAATCCGGACGACGAGCTGAGTGCCATGAGCAGGGCGCGGAGCAAGGACCCCAAGCTGAACGCCGCGAGCACGTTGCCGAGCGCGATGCGACAAACGACCGGGCATCCGATCGAACAGCGGCTGGCCCAGGTGCTTCAGATCCGACGGGCGACGAACCTGGACAACCGCCTTGTGCTGTCGAGCCGGGCGCTGCCGACGGTGTGGGCACCGAGTGACTTCGGCCAGGCGCGAATGGCCAGCCTGGCCTGGCTGGTGGCGCTCGCCGAGAAGAAGGGCAAGGCGCGGGGCGAGGAGGTGATCGCGAGGTTTCGCAAGGCCGGGGAAAAGAGCCCTGCCGACCCGCGGGCGCTGTGGGACTGGTTTTACCTGAGCCTGCTGCGCTACGACAATGCCGGGATCGTCGCCGCCGGCAAGCGGCTGAGCCAGGGTGCGCCCAACGATCCGCTGGCGCTGTGGGCGTACTTGTATTCTCTGGGCGGGCGTGAGCGCACCGCTGGACAGCGCATCGTTACCGGCCTTGGAAGTGGAAGTGGCAACCAGGTCAAGGACACGACTCCGCCCTTGCCCGCGGCCGAGCTGGACCATGCGCTCGTGTGCTACCGCGCGCTGCGAGCCCGCCGGCCGGAGCTGGCGGAGACCCAGATTCTCCAGATCGTGTTCACCGAGCTGAAGCGAGCCAAGCGAACTGACGAGGAAGCGAAGCTCTATCGGGAATCGATCGCGGGCGCAACCAAGATCGGGCAGATCGCGGGCGTTTTCGGCCTGGCGGCCGAGAAGGGGGACGTCGAGAGCCTGCTCTTGCTCTGCGACCGTTACGAGCGGCTGCAAAGCAGTCGCGGCGGCCAGTACTATTACACTGGATCGTTCTATTTCGCCGGGTCGGCGGCGGCGGTCGCCCAATGCATGACCGTCCGAGCCGACGCCAAGGCCCATGATGACGTGCTGAAGATCCTCGATCATGAGCTCACCGCCGCGAGAAAGCGGCTGGAGCGGCAGACGCCGGGCAGCGCTTCGGCGCGAGGTGGCGGCACTGTCGGCTCGGCTATGATGCAGACCTCCAGCGGCGCGCTGATTCGTCAGGCGCAGGTCGGCTTCCCGTCGCCGAATGAGTACCTCGACGCCTCGGCGATCCAGGTGCTTCGCAGCGCGTTCGACCTGTTCAAGCGCGACGACTTGACGAGCGACGTGGTGAGTCACTTTCGCCGGCAGGTGGCCGAGGCCAAGACCGCGGTCGATGCGAGTTACCCGAGGATGGCGCTGGCGAGCGTGTTGTGGTGGGATGATGACAAGGAAGATGCGACCGCCGAGATCACCAAGGTTGCCGAGACATCCAAGCCGGAGTCGGACTTGCGGCTGGACCTGGCGGAGCTGCTTGAGCAACAGGGGGACCGGGCAGCGGCGCTTCAGACCACTGAATCGGTGCAGCCGCTCGACAACACGCGGATGAAGCGGCGCGAGGAGATCGCACTCAGGCTGGCGGTGCTCTCCGGCGATCTCGAGCGTGCGCGGCAGGCGGCAGAGCGGCTGTTCGGACTGCGGCTGGACACCGACACGCAGGTTCGGCTCGCCGGGCAGATGCACCAGCTCGGCCTGCACGAGCTGGCCGAGGCCGTGCTCGGGCGCGCACGCCGCCGCGCCGGCAACCAGGCGAGCGCTCTGGCGGGCATGATGCTGCAATACCAGCGGCAGGGTCAGCTCGACGTTGCCGTGCAAGTGGCGATGCAGATCCTGCGGTCGACTTCGGCCGTGCGCGCGGGGAGTGCCGTCAACGTCCGGGCGACGGGCGCCGTGGACCCCAACCGCAACGCCGCCATCAACATGCTGGCGCACTCCGGTCGGCTCGCCCAGCTCATCGAGCGCACGACGGAGCAGCTCAAGAAGACGCCGAGGTCGATCGGGCTGCACCAGACGCTGGCGGACTACTATCAGGCCTCGGGCCAGCGCGAGAAAGCGACGGCCGAGCTTGCCAGTGTGATCGCGCTACGGCCGGATGATTCCAACCTGCGGATCCAGGTGGCGCAGCAGCTCATGCAGCAGAACCAGGCTGCGGCGGCCATCGAGCACTACAAGGTGCTGCTCCAGAAAGACCCCGTCGTGCTCACTCGCTTCTTCTTCCAGGTCCAGAACGCGTTTCAGCAGGCCGGCAAGAGCGAAGAGCTCCTGAAGCTGCTCGACCAGATGGATTTCCGCCAGTTCGGACAGTCTGCCTATGTATTCAACATGATTTCCAACATGTCAAATGACAAGGCCTTCAGGAGCCGGGCGGCGAGCTTCATGAAGAAGGCATGGGACGCGTTCCCGGATGAGCGGTCGCAGCTTTTGCGGCTCATGCCGCAGCTTGATCTCTGGCAGATGCCCGAAATGGAGGGATATCTGCTGGAGGCGGTGATTCCGAACCCAGCATCGTTTCAGCCGCTCAATCAGTGGTACGAGATGTTCAACATTCTCTCATACAGTGGAGACGGCCGCACGACCTCGATCGCCTCGATGGTCCTGGACAACGCGGCGGGCCACGGCCAGCTCGAGCAGCTCAAGGGCCAGATCGAGAAAGCTCGCAAGGCGATGCCCGATTGGACGGCGGGCGAGGTGCTCCTGGCCATGCTGGACTGCCGGCTGGGCCGGTTTGATCAAGCCCGGAAGGGCTTGCAGCCGCTGCTCGAAAAGAAGCCGGATGCGAACATGTTTACGAACGTGTACTGGATCGTCGGCGAGGAGCTGGAAAACCATGCCGCAACCCGAGAACCTGGCTTACACGGTCTATGAAGCGGCGCTCCATCGCCCCGACGACGACCCGTACAGCCGTCTCCAGATCAATGGACCGGCCGCCAAGCTGATCAGTCTCTACGACCGAGACCATCGCCGCGAAGACATCAGGCGGCTGCTCCTCAAATTCTCAAAGACCGACGAGTCGATGAGCCAGAATATCGGCTATCCCGTCGACTACCTGAAACAGATGAAGATTCAGGGGCTGGCGAGCGCCGCCGACAAGCTGCTCGAGCTGGGGTTCGCGGCCGACGCGGTGCTCCTGTACAACCAGGCGATCGGGCTCTCGGCCGAGCTGGCGCCCGACTCACCGCGGTATTTCGTCAGCGGCGACGGCTCGGTGGGCTTTTTCAACGTGGGGCTCACGCGGGCGCTCGACGCCGTGACTCCGGACGAGCTGGCCGCGGGGCTTTCGCGCCTGATCAAGTCTGAAGAGAGCCCGGCGGGTGCCGGTGGAGCGACGAAGCCTGCGAAGCCGCCGGAGAGCGGTGCCTTCGCGGGCTCGAGCAAACCGAAAAAAGACGAGCCGTTCCTGGACATGATGGTGCTTGCGCACCCGCGCGACCTTGCGAAGGCCCGGGTGCGCAGCCTCTTTGCCGAGGCGGTGACCGCCGCGCCAGCGAAGCAGCGTGCTGGCGAGAAGGGTGACGATCAGCTCGCAGCCGCGCTCGAGGAAGCGCGGAAGAAGCATCCCGACGACCTCGGGCTGGCGATCTGCGAGGCCCTGCGGGCGATGGCGGGAAATGATCCGGCGCGGAAGGCGCCGGCGGTTGCGCGGCTTTTGGGGCTCGTCGAGAAGACGCCGCTCGAGGCGCTCGGGGCCGGCGAGCGCGCGATGCGCGGCAGAGGGCGCTGGCGGCGCGGCAGATTCCGCTCTGGCTGGTGGCGCGGGCCTGCTGGAGCCTGAAGGACGACCCGGATACAGCCAGGCTCGCGGAGCGGTTGGCACCCCGCGCTCGAGGCGGCGCGGCGGCAGACCGACAACACGTTTTACCTGGCGATGATTCGCGAGCAGGGTGAACGGGCGCTCGAGAAGGGCGATCGCACGGGGGCACTCGCCGCCTGGGGCCGCATGCTGGACATCGTCGTCAATCCGCCGCAGAACAAGGCGAAGAAGGCCGGGCCGGTTCCGGCCCGCGCGGGTGCGCAGCAGGTGCGCCGGCGCCGGCGACGAAGGCGGCGCCGCCGCGAGCCGACGCGGGTGAGCCGGCCCGGCGAGGGCCGCTGGTCAAACTGGTCTCGTATCAGAATCAGGCACCGGCGAAGGGGAAGGGGAACGTTCAAGTGACCCAGCCTGGCAAAGCCGCGGGACAGCGGCCAGGCGCCGCTGGCAAGGCTGCCGCCGCCAGGCGTGGCACTGCAGCCGGGGCTCGATCGGGCTTGTCGATCCTCACGCTCGATCGGTTCGAGCAGGCCATGCAGATCGCGCGGCTGGCGGCAGAGCACGACCTGCCGGAGCTTTGCCTGAAAGCCGTGCACGACTCATTGCGCGCCGGGCCGCCGGTCGTGCCGGTGAACAATGACCAGGCACGGATGATGCGGGTGCAGCGAGGGATGATCGACGAGGGCGCGAACGATCCGGCTGCGCCGCGAGTCGTCGCCAATCTCATGAAGCTCGACCCGATCTGGCAGAAGCACAAGGTCGCGCCGGCAGCCGTATACGAAGCGCTGCGCGACGTGGTGATGCCGCCGGAGCGGCCGACGGAGCTGTTCCTCTACACGACGCCGCTGGGCGGCGCGGCGCTCAAGAGCCCGCAGAGTGTAGGCAAGCTGCTGGCGGAGTGGGCTGTGCGTGCGGGGAAGTCGCAGGACCTGAAGGGTGCGATCGCTGCACGGCAGGGACACGTGATGGCGGCACTTCCGGGCCTGATCCTGGCGGCCCAGCTTGCGATCGCGGCCGATGATCGCGCGGGCTCGATCGAGGCGCTCGGGGCGATCGCTGTGCGAATGAAGAATGACACGTCGCGAACGACTTCGGAGCTGGCTTGTCATGCGGCGATCCCGGCGCTCGAGCATCGTGCGCCGGAAGTGGCGAAGGCGGCGCTCGCCTTGCTGGACTCCTGCACCAAAGGGCTCGAGAACCTCGGGAGGGCCGGAGCCGCTGGCATCGCTCTTGTTGATCGTGGCGCGGCGGCAGTTCCAGCTTGGGGAAAACTCGGCGGGCCGGAAGCAGCTCGAGGCGTACCTGGAATCGGCGGAGAAGAGCAGCGTGCGGTACGCCGGCGACTACGTCATGTACGTCCGGAAGCAGCAGCTCGAGCGGGTCGCGGGCGAGTATGCCCGCGCGGGGCTGTGGGCCGACGCGATGGCAACGCTCGGCCGGTTCCTGGACACGCCGTCGTACTCGGGGGGTGATCCGCCGGTCGACAGCACGCTCGTGCGGGTGCTCGCGCGGATCTCTTCCAGTCCGGTGCAGGACCAGTACAAGACGCTGCATGCCTGGACGATGCCCGAGAAAGACCGGCAGGCGGTGCGGATTCTGACATCGCCGGGCGGCAGGGTGAGCGTGCCCTCGATCTTCTGGCGAGCGGCGGCAGGCTCGTCCGCGCCGAACGGCTCCGGGGCCGGCAAGGAAGGCGGGCCCGCATCGCCGCACGGACGCGGTGCGAGCACGGCGCGGGCGCTCATCGAGGCGGCGCGAGGCGCGGGCACGCTGGAACAGCTTGCGGCAGAAGCCCGCGCGGTCGCACTGCTCAAGACCGACAAGAAGGTCGAGAACGCCCAGACGCTTCATCTTCTGGTCGAGCTGGCGCGGCGCGGGTGACGGGGTGATTCCCGAGATCGAAAGCCGCGCGGCCGAGATCGAGCACGGGAACAACCAGACGCAGCCTGCGGAGACCCAGGTCCGCACGCGAACCGTCGCAGTGGGGAAACGCGCAGTGTCGGCCGCCGCGAACGAGCCGCTCTTATTTTCCGAGACCGACTTTCAGCTCGCGTGCGCTGCTCTATCCGATCAACACGAGGCCGTGGTCCATTCCGGTCGGCGGCTGGCGGAAGCGCTGGTTGGACGTGCCAAGAAGGCGAGCAGCCGCCCGGGCCTGGCGCGAGTGAGGGCCGAGCTAGCGGAGGCGCTGGCTCGCGGGCAAGGCGCCCCCAACGTGCTCGAATCCACCAACCTCGCGTGGTGGCACCCGGCCAATGCCGGCTTCGGCTACCAGACGACTGGCGGATGGTCGCCGAACTACTGGACGGCCCAGGACTCAGTGGTCGCACATCTGGCCGGCTCGGACGTCGATTTCCTCCTTTTCGACTATCCGCTGACGGGCACGTTTGAATTCTCAGTCGAGGCGTTCGACGGACCTTGGGCCGAATCGGCGCTGACTCACAACGGCCTCTTGCTCGAGCCGTCCTCCTTCCAGGGGAATTCCCAGATCTCTCAGGTCGGTGATTTGCAGTCGGTGAACTTGCCGTCGCGACTGTCGCGCCGTGACGGCTTCAACAGGATGACGGTGCAGGTGAGCCCGGGGCGCGTTCGGTACCTGGTCAACGGCCATCTCTACTTCGAGGACGAGGACCCCGGCCCGACGGCACCGTGGCTGGGCCTCTTCACGCATCGCGACCGCCACGCGGTGTGGCGAGGGCTCACGCTTTCGGGCGAGCCGACCATTCCGCGTGAGCTCAAGCTGTGCGAGGGAAGCCGGCTCGACGGTTGGATCACCTCATTCTATAACGAGAGCGTGCCCGGGCGTCTCTGGGCGACGATGATCGACCCGTACGGCAACCGCGTGAATAATCGAGCGGGCTCTCGAGGCGGCGTGCCAAATCGGCGAACCCGGAGCAGCGAGAGGAAGGCCGAGCCGGCCGACCTCGACGCCTTCGACTGGTCGGCGTCGTACGGCGTGATCCACGGGCGGCGAATCTTTGCAGACACGCAGCGTGCGCGAGCCATGCAGGACGGCAGCATCTCCGAAGCCGATCAGAGCCGGCTTTGCTACTTCCGTCCACTTCACGATGGGGATGTTCTCTCCTATGAGTTCCTTTATGAACCCGATCAGGTGATGGTGCACCCGGCGCTCGACCGGCTCGTGTTTCTGGTCGAGCCGGGCGGAGTGCGGCTGCACTGGATGACCGAAGATAGCTACTCGGACCTCTCCGGGCTGCCCGCTGACAACACGGCCGAGGAACCGCAGAATCGCCGTGGGCCGAAAGTGCTGCCGCTCAAACGAGGCGATTGGAACCGGCTGGCTCTCGCCATCGAAGCCGGGAAGGCGACGCTCGAGCTCAATGGCCAGACGATCTACGAGCAACCGCTCGAGGCCGGTTTGTCACGGCAGTTCAGCTTCTTTCATTTCAAGGACCACACCGCGGCGCGGGCGCGGAACGTCGTGCTGCGGGGGCGGTGGCCGCAGGCGCTTTCTTCCGCGCAAAAGGCCAACCTGGCTTCGTCCGGGGGAGCGGGCGATTCGGTGGCGGAGCGAAGAGCGCGACGGGCTCTGATTGACGAGTCGATCTACGCGCTCGAGGCCGGAGCCGTACTTGCGGAGGCGCGGAAGCTGACGTCCAACGACCGCTACGAGCGGCTGGCCGCCTGGGTGCTTGCAGCGCCGGACCGGCCGGTCTGGCGGCTTTCGGGTGAATCGAGCGCTTCGTTCCCGGCACCACCGTGCGAGAAGGAGGCCCCCAGTGCGAACGCAACCGCGGTTAACGGTGCATCGAGTGCCGGGGCGACCAGGCTGGAGACCGGCGGAGAGATCACAGCGCCGGCGCTCGAGCTAGTGGCCACGGCACGGGCCACCGGCAAGCTGGACGAGCTTGCCGGGCGGGTGCGGAGTGTCCAGGCGGAGGGCGGGACGGAATCACCGGAGTTCGAGCGCGGCCGGCTCGTCCTGCTGGGTCTCATCCAGATTGCGCAGGGCGACGACACACTCGCCGCGAAGACGATCGCGGCCATCCAGGCACCGCTCAAGAAGCTCGACGCCGAGGCACCGGTCTACGCGCGGTGGCCGGAGCTCCTGTTGGCTTCGCGGGCGATCGAGCGCTCGGCACTGCGCATCCAGGCAGCGCAGATGATGGACATTCCGGTCCAACAAACCGTCGCGCGACGGCGGGCCAACGGACCATACGAGAGTTTGACTCGCGTCTGGGACCAGGTGCTCTTCCGCGAGCGCGCCGCGCGCACGTGCTGGCGCTCGCCGAAAAGGACAAGGACGAGGGTCGGACATCGCCGACCGTTCAGGGGACGTTTCCGGGCTGGGTGCGTGTGACCCAGAATCGGGCCGAAAGCCGTGGCCAGGGGAATCCGCTGGCGCAATGGGACGCGCATGACGGCGAGCTGAAGCACTATCCGGGCCACGACGTGGACATGATGTACCTGAGCGTGCCCCTTCACGGGGATTTTCAACTTGACTGCGAGCTACAGTCCATCGTGGGACGCAAGATCCGGGTGATCTACGGCGGGATGGGGCTGGCTCCCGCCAATGACATGAAGAGCATGGAACGGTTCCAGCTTGGCCGGCCGATTTCGGAGGTGCCGCTCAACTCGGCGCTGGCGAAGCTGGGCGACTGGTATGCGTTCCGGCTTGTTGTGAAAGATGGTCGCATGACGGCTTCCGTGAACGGACGCAACGTGTATGAGGTTGCCATTCCGGCCGAGCGCGATCCGTGGCTCGCGCTCGTTTGCCAGGGATCGGAGACGGGTGCCGCGCGGCATCAGGATCACGGGCAACCCGAGCGTTCCCGAGAAGCTCAAGCTCTCGGCGCTTCCCGACCTCTCCGGCTGGCTGGCCAATGAATACGGCGAAATCAATGCCAACGACCCTGATTGGAACCAGCGCGGCGAGGAGCTTTCCGGCAAGGTGCACGAGTATCTCGCGGGCACGAAGCAGGAGAGCGTGTTGCGCTATCACCGGCCGATGCTCGAGGACGGGCGAGTCGAGTACGAGTTCTATTTCGACCCGGGCAAGCTGATGGTGCACCCCGCACTCGACCGGCTGGCGTTCCTGATCGAGCCGAGCGGCGTGAAGATCCACCGATTGACCGACGGCGTCTACGAGCGCTCGGGCCTGTTGCCCGAGAACGTCTGTGACGAGCCGGAGAATCGCCGGGGGAGCGGGCCGCTGCCCCTCAAGCCGCAAGCCTGGAACCACCTGGCGCTGCGGCTCGCGGGTGAGAAGGTTACAATCGATCTGAACGGCCAGGCGATCTACGAGCGGCGGATCGAGGCGGAAAATCAGCGATCGTTCGGCTTGTTTCATTATGCGGACGAGACCCAGGTGCGAGTGCGCAACGTGACCTACCAGGGCAAGTGGCCCAGGTCGCTGCCGCAAGGTGCGAAAGCCGGGGCGGGGCCGTGATCGATCGCTCCGGAGACAATCGAGCTGACACGATGGCAACGATCAACAACGTCCAGCCGGCTCGGCGCACCAAGACGAGGCATTTGGCTCTCTGGCTGGTGCTGGGCTGCCTGGTGCTAGCGGGGGTGCTGTCGGCCGTGATGATCGCCAATCGGCGGAAGCCGGCGGATCGACCAACAGGCCCAAGCAAAGCACTCTCGTACCACGAGAAAAAACCCGTCGACACCGGCGGGTTCACCGCGGTGCTGCCCACACTCGACCGCTGGCCGCCCGATGCGACGTTCGAGGAGATCGGTCGCGTCTTCAAGGGCGTGGGCTTCCGCAACATCGAGAAGATCGAACGGCAACTCGCGCAACCGGGTTTTCCCGAGGATCGCCGGATTGTGTTCGAACTGGCCAAGGCGTCCCTGTTCAACTACGAGGCCGAACCCGGGCGAGCCTACGAGGTGCTCTCGAGGATGCGCGCGTGGCTGGGCGAGCGCGACAAGCTGGCGGAGCAGTGGCTGTACACGGTGATCTACTTTCAGGGAGCGACCGCGCTGCGGCAGGGCGAGAACGACAACTGCATCATGTGCCGGGGGGAGAGCTCGTGCATCCTGCCGATTTCCCAGGCCGCCGTGCACACGAAGCCCGACGGGTCGAGGCTGGCGATCAAGCACTTCACGGAGTATCTCACGAGGTTTCCCGACGACCTCGAAGCCAGGTGGCTGCTCAACCTGGCGCACATGACGCTGGGGGAACACCCGGACGGGGTGGACTCGCGGTACCTGATCTCGCTCGAGAAATTCGCCCATCCGGAATTCGACATCGGCAAGTTCCGCGACGTGGGAGAGGCGGTGGGGGTGAACCGTTACAATCAGTCGGGCGGGGCGATCATGGACGATTTTGACGGCGACGAGCGGCTCGACCTGGCGGTCACCTGCAACGACATCACGCAGTCGATGTCTTACTACCATAACGCGGGGGACGGCCGATTCGAGGATCGGAGCGAGTCGGCCGGGGTCTCGAGCCAGTTCGGCGGGCTCGTGTGCTACCAGGCCGACTACAACAATGACGGCCGTCTGGACATTTACATCCCGCGCGGGGCGTGGGTGCCGCACGCAGTGCGCCCGACGCTGCTCGCGAACAACGGCAATGGCAGCTTCGTCGACGTCACCGGGAACGCTGGTTTGCTCGACCCGCTCAACTCGAACGCGGCGGCGTGGGCCGACTATGACAACGACGGCTGGGTGGACCTGTTCGTCGCCTGCGAGCGGCAGCCCAACCGGCTGTATCGCAACCAGGGAAACGGGACGTTCAAGGATGTCGCCGTGGCGGCCGGCGTCGACGAAAAGATGGCGAAGTTCTGCAAGGGCTGCAACTGGCTCGACTACGACAACGACCGCTTTCCGGATCTGTTTCTCAACGACCTCGCGGGGAAGGGCCGGCTGTACAGAAACAACGGCGACGGAACGTTCAAGAACGTGAGCGAAGAAATGGGAATCGACGGGCCGTTCACGGGCTTTCCATGCTGGGCGTGGGACTACGACAACGACGGCTGGATCGACATCTTTGCTACTTCATATGATCTTACTTTGAAAGATGTGGTGCGCGGGCTGCTGGGCCAGGAGCACACGCGCAAGAGCAACCGGCTGTATCGCAACAAAGAGGGCAAGGGATTCGAGGACAAGACGCGGGAAGCCGGGCTCGACATGGTATTCGCGACGATGGGGTGCAACTTCGCGGACTTCGACAACGACGGCTGGCTGGACATGTACCTGGGCACGGGCGACCCCAACCTGGCGATGCTCGTCCCCAACCGGATGTTCAAGAACGTGGGGGGCAAGCGATTCGCCGAGATCACCGGGGGCACCGGGACGGGCCACCTTCAGAAGGGCCACGGCGTGGCCTGCGGCGACTGGGACAACGACGGCGACATCGACATCTTCATCGAGACCGGCGGTGCTGTCAACGGGGACAAATATCATAATGTGCTCTTTCAAAATCCCGGCCAGGGGAACCACTGGCTGACTGTGAAGCTGGTGGGCAAGCAGACGAATCGCGCGGCGATCGGCGCGCGGATCATGGCGGTGACGGAGGGTAAGGAGCCGATGCGGGTTTACCGGCACGTGACCTCGGGCTCGAGCTTCGGGGCCAATCCGCTTCGGCAAACGATCGGGCTGGGCAAGGCGGAGCGGCTTGCCGAGCTGCGAATTGACTGGCCGACGAGTTCGACCCATCAGGTTTTTCGGGATGTGCCGGTGAATCGAGCGATCGAGATCACCGAGGGCGAGGGCGATTACAAGACGCTTCAGACTGCGGTGATCCGATTGGCGGAATGAGGCGACCGCGCGGGACGGTCCGCAATGGCGGACCCCACTAAGAGTGGATATGGAACGAAAACACCGGTCGACTACCTTGATCGCGGTCACGCTGGGGGTGATGCTCGCCTGTTCGGGCGGCGCGATGTTGTGGCTGCGTTATGCGGCGGCAAAGATGAAGCCGGCCGCGAGCCGGCGGCCGAACCTGGCCTACAAGGAGCGGAAGGCCATTGATACCGGCGGCTTCTCGGCGGTCTTGCCGGCGCTGCCACGATGGAAGGAATCGGCGACGCTCGAGGAAGTGCGGGATGCGTTCCGCGGGGCCGGGGAGCGCGACATCGCGCAGATCGACGCCACGCTGGAGAAGCCGTCGGTCGCCCTCCAGCATCAGATCGTGCTTCGGCTGGTGAAGGCGTCGATCTACCAGTACGACGCCGACCCCAAGAGATGTTCGGCGGCGCTCGAGGAAGCCCGGATCTGGCTCGAAAGCCACGATGCCGTTGCGGAGCAGTGGCTCTACAGCGTGATCTTCTTCCAGGGCGTATCGGCGATGCGGCTGGGGGAGAATGAGAACTGCATTCTCTGCCGCGGCGAGAGCTCTTGCATTGTTCCGATCAACCAGGCGGCGGTGCATACCAAACCCGACGGGTCGCGGGCGGCAATCGGGTATTTCACCGAGTATCTCGAGCGGTTTCCCGACGACATCGGCGTCAAGTGGCTCTTGAACGTCGCCCACATGACGCTGGGCGAGTTCCCGTCGAAGGTTGACCCGCGTTATCGGCTCGATCTTGACGGCTTTCTGCATCCGCGTGCGGGGATCGGCAAGTTCCGTGATGTCGGGCACTTGCTGGGTCTCAATCGTCTGAACCAGGCCGGCGGCGCGATCATGGACGACTTCGACGGCGACTCGCTGCTGGATGTCGTGGTGACGACGATGGACCCGGCCGGGGCGATGGCGTTCTACCACAACCGGGGCGATGGAACGTTTGAAGACCGCAGCCAAGCCGCGGGACTGGCGGGGCAGCTCGGCGGACTGGTCTGCTACCAGACCGACTACAACAACGACGGCCGGCTGGACGTGTTCATTCCACGGGGCGCGTGGCTGCCGCACCCGGTGCGGCCTTCACTCTTGCGCAATGACGGCGGCGGACGGTTCACGGACGTCACGGCCGAAGCGGGGCTCGAGGTTGCGGTCAATTCGATCGCGGCCGCGTGGGCCGATTACGACAATGACGGCTGGCTCGACCTCTTCGTCGCCTGCGAGAAGCAGCCGAACCGGCTGTTTCACAATCGCCGCGACGGCACGTTCGAAGACGTGGCGGCGCGGGCGGGCGTCCAAGGGCAGAAGCAGGAATACAAGGGCTGCACGTGGATTGACTACGACAACGACCGCTATCCGGACCTGTTCGTGAGCTCCTTGAGCGGCGTGGCGAGGCTTTTTCATAACGATCGGGACGGAAGCTTCCGCGACGTGAGCAGCGACATGGGAATCGACGGCCCGCGCGGCGGGTTCGCCTGCTGGAGCTGGGACTACGACAACGACGGCTGGCTCGACATCTTCGCGAACTCATACGATCGAACGCTCGGCGACGTCGTGCGCGGACTGGTCGGCCGCAAGCATTCGCGAATCTCGTCGCGACTTTTTCGCAACAACGCCGGCAAGGGTTTTGAGAACAAGATTGCGGAATCGGGGCTGGATATGGTCTTTGCCACGATGGGCTGCAACTTCGGCGACTTCGACAACGACGGCTGGCTCGACTTCTACCTGGGCACCGGCGACCCGGATCTTAGCACGCTGGTGCCGAACCGGATGTTCCGGAACCGGTCGGACGGCCGGTTCGAGGAGATCACCGGCAGCTCCGGCACTGGCCACCTTCAGAAAGGCCACGGCGTTGCCTGCGGCGACTGGGACAATGACGGCGACATCGACATCTTCATCGAGATGGGCGGTGCACTAAATGGGGACAAATATCATAATATCATGTTCCAAAATCCCGGCCAGGGGAACAACTGGATCACGCTCGAGCTGGTGGGCAAGAAGACCAACCGCGCTGCGATTGGTGCGCGGATCAAGGTGGTGACGGGGGGAAAGGAGGCGATCACGATTTATCGCCACGTGACGTCCGGCAGCAGTTTCGGCGCGAATCCGCTGCGGCAGACGATCGGTGTGGGGAAGGCCGATCGGATTGCGGAAGTGTGGATCGAGTGGCCTACCAGTGGGACGACGCAGGTGTTCCGCGATCTGGCGGTGAATCAGGCGATCGAGATCATTGAATTTGAGAAGGCGTACAAGACGGTGCGGAATGTGGTGATCCCATTGCCGGAGTGAGCACACCGGCGGGAATGGTCCGCAACGGCGGACCCTACGAAGAGCGAGGAACGTGCCGATGAAAACAGATGTTGGGTCGACGGGGCGTTCCGTCACCGCCATCGGCGTCGTTCTCTCGCTCTTGCTCGCGAGCCTCGTCGGCGCGGCCGGATGGCTCGCTTACGGCCACTCGCTTTTGACGAAAGGCGGGAGGAAGCGCTCGCACTTGCCCTACAACGAGCGGAATCCCTTCGACACGAGCGGCTTCTCCTTGCTCTCGCCGGGGCTCGAGCCATGGCGGGAGTCGGCATCGCTCGGGGAGATACGCGAGGTCTTCCGCACGGCCGGCTCGCGTGAGCTCGCTCGGATCGACGCGGCGCTCGAGACGCCCTCGGTCAGTGAAGAAGAGCAGGTCTTTCTCCGGCTCGTCAAGGCGGCGATCTACCAGTACGAGGCGGATCAGGGGCGCTCGTCGGCAGCCCTCGAGGAAACCCGAGCCTGGCTCGCCGGTCGCGACTCGCTCGAGCGAAGGTGGCTGTACAGCGTGATCTTCTTCCAGGGCGTCTCGGCGATGCGCCTGGGCGAGAACGAGAATTGCATCCTCTGCCGCGGCGAGAGCTCGTGCATCGTTCCGATCAATGCCGCGGCCATGCACTCAAGGCCCGAGGGATCGCGGATGGCGATCGGGTACTTCACCGAGTACCTCGAGCAGTTTCCCGACGATCTCGGGGTCAAGTGGCTCCTGAGCGTCGCGCACATGACACTCGGGGAATACCCGTCGAAGGTCGATCGCCGCTATTTGCTCGATCTCGACAGGTTTCTGCATTCCGAGCTCAATATCGGCGAGTTCCGCGACGTCGGGCACCTGCTGGGGGTGAATCGTTTGAACCAGGCTGGCGGCGCGATCATGGACGACTTCGACGGCGACTCGCTGCTCGATATCGCGGTCACCACGATGGATCCGGCCGGGTCGATGGCGTTCTACCACAACCGAGGCGACGGGAAGTTCGAAGACCGCAGCCAAGCCGCGGGACTGACGGGGCAGCTCGGCGGACTGGTCTGCTACCAGACCGATTACAACAACGACGGCCGGCTGGACGTGTACATTCCCCGCGGCGCCTGGCTGCCGCACCCGGTGCGGCCCTCCCTCCTGCGAAATGACGGCGGCGGACGGTTCACCGACGTCACGGCGGAGTCGGGCTTGCTCGACCCCGTCAATTCCAATGCAGCGGCCTGGGCCGATTACGACAATGACGGCTGGCTCGACCTCTTCGTCGCGTGCGAAAGACAGCCGAACCGGCTGTACCGCAATCGCCGCGACGGCACGTTCATCGAGGTCGCCGCCGGAGCGGGAGTCGATGGGAAGGGCCAGGGCTTTTACAAGGGCTGCACCTGGATCGACTACGATAACGATCGCTATCCGGACCTTTTCGTCGACAGCCTGACCGGGCTCGCCCAGCTTTACCATAACGAGAGGAACGGGAGATTCGCCCAGGTCACCCGCGAAATGGGAATCGACGGCCCGCGCGGCGGCTTTGCGTGCTGGAGCTGGGATTATGATAACGACGGCTGGCTCGACATCTTCGCCACGTCGTACGACCGCACGCTGGACGACGTCGTTCGCGGCCTGGTGGGCCGCAAACATCGCAGAGACTCTCCGAGACTGTTCCACAACCGAGGCGGCAAGGGGTTCGACAATGTGATCGCGGAATCGGGCCTGGACATGGTCTTTGCCACGATGGGCTGCAACTTCGGCGACTTCGACAACGACGGCTGGCTCGACTTCTACCTGGGCACCGGCGACCCCACCCTGTCGTTGCTGATCCCGAACCGGATGTTCAAGAACGTGGGGGGCAAGCGATTCGCCGATATTACTGGAACCTCGCGTACGGGCCACCTTCAAAAAGGCCACGGCGTCGCCTGCGGCGACTGGGACAACGACGGTGACGTTGATATCTTCATCGAGATGGGCGGTGCCATCGATGGTGACAAATATCACAACATCATGTTCCAGAACCCCGGTCAGGGAAACAACTGGATCACCGTCAAGCTGGTGGGGAAGACGACCAACTGCGCCGCAATCGGCGCGCGGATCAAGGTGGTGACCGCCCTCAAGGAGCCGCTCACCGTTTATCGCCACGTGACGTCAGGCTCGAGCTTCGGAGCCAACCCGCTGCGGCAGACAATCGGGCTGGGCAAGGCCGATCGGGTTGCGATGCTTCAGATTGACTGGCCCACGAGTGCGACCACGCAGGTGTTCCACGACGTGGCGGTGAATCAGGCGATCGAGATCACCGAGTTTGAGAAGGAGTACAAGACTCTGCGGAGCCAGGTCATCCCGTTGCGGGAATGATGTAGGGCGAGATGGACCCGCAGGAGATTTGTGAGGACCACAAGCGGTTTCAGGGAGCCGCGGGCGCGGTCTTCGGGTTTTTCGCGCTCTGGTCGATCTTGCGGATCGTGTCGCGGACGATGGCGAGGGTCCAGGCGTTTGTGTAGGGATTTTCGGCTGATTTTTCCAGGTATTGCCGAGCCTCGATCGGCTTGCCGTGCTTCTGGAGGAACATCCCGATCATGAAATGGGGAAGCCACAAGCTGTTGGGATGTGACCCTTCCTGATCCTTGGCGATTGCCTCGAGGTCGAGCGATTTTCCACCATCGCGATCGAGCGCCTGGCGAAAGAACCGCCAGGTCGCCGCCGTGTGGGGAGAATCGGTCTTGTGGCGGTTTTCCATGAACGAGAAATACTCGTCGCGGGCGGCTTGATCGTCGACCAGGTCGGCAATGAGCCAGGCGATCGCGCAACCCGCGGTTGACGGCGACGACGCGTATAACTGGCGAAAGATCGGCAGGGCTTTCTGGGGCTCTTCGCTGGCCACGTAGAACGAGGCGATTCGAGCGAGAGAGTCGGGCGAGGCTCCCTGGACGTTGTCGGTGACCCACTGATTGGTGAACGCGAAGGCCGCTTCAACGTCGCCGGTGCCGCTTGCCTTGCACAGAACGTACCAACGATCCCAGGCCTCTGCCGGGTAACGCTCGCTGGTCGCGCGGGCCCACTGCTCTGCCTGGGCCCAATCCTTACGGCCTTCCGCGCAGGTTTGAGCGCAAATCATCGCCCAGCCCGCACCGGTGGTGGCGGCGGCGTCTGCATAGGGCCTGGCCTTGTCCCACTGTTTTTGGCTCATGTAGTGATTGGCGAGCTCGACGCGGACGCGGGCCTGATCAAGACCGGGGTCGCCCCCTTCCTTCAGAAACTTCTCGAGGACTTCGAGCCAGCGGGCCTCATCGCCCTTTTTCTTGAAGATCGCGGCCAGCATCTCGAACGCCCAGTAGTCGGGCGACAGCTTGATGTACTCGGCGAGCAATCGCTCGGCGGCGTCGGTCTTTCCCATGGCCTGATAGCGTCGGGCGATCGCACCCAGGAGTGTCGGCGAGCCAGCGGCTTCCTTTTCCCATTCCGCCAGGTGCGACTTCGCGAGTTCCCAGTCGTGTTCGATCAGGTTGCCTCTGGCATACTGCGAGTGCGGGCTGACGGCCAGAAGCAACCTGGCGGATGCGGCGATATCAAGGGCACCCTGTCCCTCCAGGAAGTTACGCATTCTGAGCGAGATGTCGCGCACGACGTGGTCGGAATGATTGTCCGTCGACGCGGTAAATAGAGGCGTGCGGGGGCTGAGCACCCTGTCATTGAGCCGAAACAGCTCGGCTGCTGGCGGTTCAAGATTTTCCATACTCAGAGAACTGAATTGCTGACTCGCAGGGACCGAGGCTCTAGCGAGTGCCGCGAGCAAAGGCTCGAGCGGATGGCCGGCGACCCAGCCCCGCGCCTCGGACCAGAAATCATCGACCGGCACGCTCCAGATGACCTTCATGAACAGAAGCCGGCGATAGACGTGGATGAACTGGGTTTCGCGGATCAGGTGCCCGAGCGCGCTCCATGACAACTCGCCGGCATCCTGGCCCCGTGCGGCGGCTTGCTCGAGCAGCCCCGCCAGCTCGATCGAGCCACCCTCCGGCTTTTTCAGGAATGCCTGTACGGCAGGCGGCAGCGACTCGATCGCGCTGAGCTTTTTCGGCAGCGCTTCTTCAAGTGTTTGAGGGCCGAGCAGCGTCACGACGTGAAGGGTCGATACCGCCCGGATCGCACACATGGCGTCGATCGCCCGATAGCAGTCGGGCTCGAGCTTGATGACGTCGGAAGCAGCCGGCAGCGTGACGTTGGGCGCCGCGGGGAATTCGAGCAACGTCATTCGGAGAAGGGACTGAAGCTTCGAATGTGGACCTCCCCTGGCTTGCAGCGCCGTGGCATCACAGCGTGCGAGTGCGGAGATTGCGTCGACCCAGGAAGGTCGAAGCGTTTTCCCGGACGCCTCGTGCGCTGTCTCGGCAGCCCTCAGGTCCGCGATCGCGTCCTTGTGCAGTCCCACAATCGCTTCGGCAAAAGCCCTGTGCCAAAGCCCCCATGGATCTTTCGGCCCGCGCGCGAAGAGCCGCTGAGCATACAAGAGCGAACGGGCTTTGTAGGCCTTGTGCGCGGGATGCCACTGGAACTCGGACAGCAAACCCAGGAGGGCGTAGCCGCGAACCAGGGCCCCCACGCGAACGGGCGATTCACCATCGGCACGGATCAGCGCATGCAGATCTTTAATTGCCGCGAAGACCTCGGTGAACCCGAGGCCGGAGAGTCGATTCTCGATCAAAAAGGGCACTGCTGCGTCAGGCTTCACCAGGTTCGGCTTGCCGCGGAGGCCGAGCTTTTGCAGGACTGCAGGCAGCTCCTTTCGCGAGAGCTCCTCGGTCCGTTCGGTCAGATTGGCCAGGTCTTCGGGAGCCGGGTCGCCGCTTGAAGGCTCGCCGGCTGCGGCGGCCGTTTTGGTCAGATCGCGGTCGAGCAGCGATTCGCTCTCAAGTCCCTCCGACGGGCGGATGACGAGACGGATCAATCCGCCTTGCCATGAGATCGTGGAGATATCGGCACCGGAGTCTCTTGCGCCGCGGGGTTCGACCGTTCTCCCAGCACCTCGTCCCGGGTGAGCAGGCCCAGCTCGTCGCGGGCCGCGAGCAGGAAAGCTTGCCGGATCAGCTCGCGCTCCAGAATTCCTGCCCGTGCGCTCCTGCTGAACCCGGGCGCCTGGGCGGCGAACGGCATTCCGAGCGCGATCGTTGCTGGCGCTGCCGTGCCGGCCGCCGGCGGGTAGACCGACACGCGGCTGCGGGCCGTGACCATTCCCGAGTCGCTTGGGCCGGTTTGTCCGTCGCTTGGGCCGGTTTGCCTGTCGAAGCCGGCTGTACCTGGCGCGGCGGGCCTGGGAGGCGGCTCCGGCTTCTTGAGTTCCTCCGCAATGGTCGTGTAGATCTTGATCCCGGCAACGGCCAGTGCAGGCACTGCGACGACAACGAGAGCGAGTCGAATCGCTGCGGAGCGCCCCTTGGCGCCCTTGCTCAGCTCTTCCGGCGCTCGCGCGAGCGCCCTCCGCATTTCGGACATTTGAAAGTGGTGCCCCGTTTCCCGGGAGGCGCAGGGAAGGTGGCCTGACAAAAGCAACAGGTGATCTCGCTTGAGGGCATGGCGTCGACCTCGCTCAATTACGCAGAAGAGCCGGCTGGCGGTTACGGGCCAGCCAACGAGGATCAGATCGGAACATCGCAAGTGTTATCGGTGCGCCTTTACACTTGCAACAGGTCGGTCGATTGGCTTCAGAATGACGTCGAACGTTGGACGCGTGCTGCCGTCACGGAAAGTCACGCCACCTGGGGAGAAAGCGATCCGGTCGGGATGACTTGGGTCGCGATCGAAGCGGCATGAGACGGCGACGATCCCATATTCCGAAAGCGGTTTCACCTCGCTGGGGTCGCAGACGCCGGGGTTGCGCGAATCTTCCCAGATCGCAAGGCCGGTTAGCTCGCTGCCGGTGAGCGAGCCATCGCGATTATCGTCGAGTGCTGAGAGCGCGTCGTAGCCGGTGTTCCAGAAGAGGAAGAAGGTCACACTGCCGAAGAGCTGCAATCCGGAGGTGATCCGGCGCTCGTTCTTGGGGTCATAAACTAGCCAGCCTGCGTCTTTGGTGATCCAGGTCCAGCGCCCTTTCAGACCGGACCCGTCGGCGTCGAAGGCGACGGCTGCGTGGGGATCGAGGATGTCGCCCGCCCGCAATCCATCGCGCAGCGGCACGGCGACAGGCGTGATGGGGCGCGGCAACCTTCGCAGCCCCGCGGCTCGCGTCCGGAGCGTGGCGATTTCGTCCTCGTCCTTCTCCTTGTCGAGGAGCGGGATGAGGTAGTCGGAAGCCTCGCTGACGATGGTTTCGCCGTTCATCGGGATGGAGCGCAAGGACTTCTCTTTTTTCCAGGCATCCGCGATGAGCGCGCGGTATTGCTTGATCGCGATGGACTTCTCACCCGATTTTTCGAGGGTCCAGGCCAGACCGAGGCGTGCCACCATGTTGTCGGGCTCGAGCTTGATCGCCTCACGGAAGCCCAGGATTGCCTTGGACAGATGCAGCTTGGCCGCTCGTTGTTGTTCCTTATCTTCGGTTTGCTTGATCTTGTTGAACGGGACAGATTTCGGCAGGTAGCCGAACCAGGGCCCCCAATCTTCATGGTCTTTGACCAGGTCGGCACTCTCGGTCTTGAGCGCGTACGCCATGCCGTGCACTCGCGCCAGATTCATGACGCTCTTGGCGTCCGTTGGATCATTCTTGATCTTCGCTTCCAGATTGGTCACGAGTCGCTCCACCGGAACCTTCTGGATTTCCAGCAGCGCGAACATTCCGATCGCTGCGGGTGTGAGGACCAGGCAAAGGGCCGCGGCGAATCCGAATGTTGACAGCCGTTGGGTGCTCATGGGACATCCTCCTCGACCGTGACGGCGGATCGATTTGTAACACATCTTAGCAGATGGTCCGCAACGGCGGACCCTACGACATCGCCTGTCGCCGGGATGATCTTGGTATGATCAGATGTCGCGCAAACCTGGTGGATGAACCAGAATCATGGGTTGGAAGAACGGAAGGGCGGATCGTGATGAATCGCCGCAAACGCAAGGAAGACTTCTTCGTTTGCCCGCATTGTGGGGCTGACGTGTCAGTGAGCGCGGCCGCTTGTCGCGAGTGCGGCTCGGATAACGAGAACCGGATGGAGCGAAGACGCTCATGTGTGGGAGGCGGGTATCCCGGCCGGCTACGGCGGTGATGATGACGATGATCTTGAATACGATGAATTCATCGAGCGGGAACTGCCCGGTCACTCAGAGACTTCCGCGCAAAGGGACTCACGAAATGGGGTTCGCGCGTCGTCATCGTGATGGTCTGCCTGGCGCTCCTGGTGTACTTGCTGGCGATTCGATAGATCTGCGCATCGTTGGATCAAGACGGTCCGCAAAGGCGGACCCTACGGAGAGGCTGGCGGGCTGCTTTCGAGCCGCGCGGCGGTGACGGTCACGCCCGTCTTCTTGCTGAAGGTGGCGATGAAGTTCTGGCCGCCATCGAGGGGGCGGCCGAAGGAGTCGGTGAGGTCTGCTGAGATAACGGTCAGTTGCTCGGGCACGGCGAGGTTGAGCGCGCTCTTGGGGATGAGCATCACGCTCGAGCTTGCGGTCCCGGCGGTGAAGAGAGCCGAACTCAGAGTCACGCGTTTGTTGAATGTCGTGACGTGCTTCTTGTTCGTCTTGCCGGAGAAGAGCTGATATGCGCCCAGGTTGCCGGCGCCCGAGACGGGGCCTGTGAACGTGAGCTCGAGCACGGTCTCCTTCTTCGTCTTCGCCTTCTTCCCTTTGCCCATCTTGATCGCCGCCGTCGCCAGTTGGAGGGAGGCCGTCACGGGCGGCGGGAACGGGTTGTTGTCGTGAATGACCAGGCTGGCGGAAACCGTGGTGCCGAGCGATGCGCCCGAACCCGGAGATGAGAGTGAGAGCGGAACGGTGACGTCGCTCTGGCCGGGCACGCCGTTGTTCTGGATCGGGACCGTGAAGGTCGCGGTCTGTGCGTTGGCGGCGAAGGTGATCGACTTCTGGAAGGGGGCGATCGCCGACCCGCCGGGGCTCTGCACAACCACGGTTACCGCGTCGAGAAGGTTGCCTGTGCGGGAGAGCGACAATGTCGCGTCACCGTCCAATACGTTTGCGCTGAATTGGCTGTGAGCGAACTGGAGCACGGCTTTCACGGCGTGGATCGTCAAGGTGGCGGCACTGGGCGTGCCGAGGAATGCGCCCGACGCGGGGTTGCTCAGATTCAAGTTGATGGTCTCGTCGCCGGTGGCCTGGGGGTTGTCGAGGACGGGGATACTGACCTGTTTCGTGCTCGTGTCGCCGGCGGACCAGTTGAGGGTCTGGGTGACCGCCGTATAGTCGATGCCGGCCTGCGCTGTGCCGTTGCTCGTGTGGAACTGAACCGAGACGGCGCCGGTGCTGCCCTGGGTGCGAGTCACCAGAATTGTGATGCTCCCTGCGTCTTCGCTCACGCTGTACGTGGAAGCGCTGAACTGGAGCGATGCGGGAACGGCGTCATTATCATTGATAGTCAGGACAGCCGTGCTCGGGCTGCCGAGCGTTACTCCCCCGGTCGGGCTCTTGAGCGTGATGTTGACGGTTTTCGACCCGCTGGTGAGTCCGCGATCGAGGATCGGAATGGTCACGTTCTGTGTGCTGGAATTACCATCGGCCCAGTTGAGGACCTGGGTGACGCTCGTGTAATCCGTGCCCGCCGCGCCTGTGCCGTTGTTGGTGCTGAACTGCACAGAGACCGCGCCACCGCTGCCACCGGTGCGCGAAACCGGGATCGAGATGCTGCCGCCGTTTTCGTTCACGCTGTAGGTGGCGGCGCCGAGCGCGAGGGCGCCGTGGGCGACGTCGTTATCCGCGATCGTCAGAACGGCCGTGCTCGGACTTCCGAGTGTTGCGCCTCCCTTGGGAGTCGAAATCGCGATGTTCACGGTCTTCGACCCGCTGGTCAGTCCGCGGTCGAGGATCGGAATGCTGACGTTCTTCGTGCTCGCGTCACCGGAGGCCCAGTTGAGAGTCTGGGTGACAGTCGTGTAATCGGTGCCTGCCACGCCCGTGCCGTTGCTCGTGGTGAAGTCGACCGAGACCGCGCCGGTTGAGCCGCCGGTGCGCGAAACCGGGATCGAGACGCTGCCCCCGTTCTCGTTCACGCTGAACGTGGCGGCGCTGAGTGCGAGCGAGCCGGGCGCGCCGTCATCGTCGATGATGGTCAAGACAGCGGTGCTGGGGCTGCCGAGCGTGGCACCGCCGGTGGCGCTCGAGAGCGTGAGGTTCACTGTCTTCGAGCCGCTGGTCAAACCGCGGTCGAGGATGGGAATGCTGACGTTTTGGGTGCTCGAATCACCGGCGGCCCAGTTGAGGGTCTGGGTGACGGCGGTGTAGTCGGTGCCCGCCGCGCCGGTGCCGTTGCTGGTGCTGAACTTGACCGACACGGCGCCGCTCAAGCCGCCGGTGCGCGAGACCGGGATCGAGATGCTGGCCCCGTTCTCGTTCACGCTGTACGTGGCGGCACCGAGCGCAAGTGCGCCGGGCGCGGGGTCGTTGTCCATGATGGTCAAGACAGCGGTGCTGGGGCTGCCGAGCGTGGCGCCGCCCGAGGCGCTTGAAAGCGTGATGTTGACGGTTTTCGAGCCACTGGTGAGGCCGCGATCCAAGATAGGAATGCTGACGTTTTGTGTGCTCGAAACGCCGGCCGCCCAGTTGAGGGTCTGGGTGACAGCCGTGTAATCGGTGCCCGCGACGCCGGTGCCGTCGCTCGTGCTGAACTTGACCGAGACCGCGCCGCTTGTGCCGCCGGTGCGCGACACCGGGATCGAGATGCTGCCGCCGTTCTCGTTCACGCTGTAGGTGGCGGCGCCGCAGCGCCAGCGCCGGGCGTGGGATCGTTGTCCATGATGGTCAAGACAGCGGTGCTCGGGCTGCCGAGCGTGGCGCCGCCCGAGGCGCTTGAAAGCGTGATGTTGACGGTTTTCGAGCCACTGGTGAGGCCGCGATCCAAGATAGGAATGCTGACGTTTTGTGTGCTCGAAACGCCGGCCGCCCAGTTGAGGGTCTGGGTGACAGCCGTGTAATCGGTGCCCGCGACGCCGGTGCCGTCGCTCGTGCTGAACTTGACCGAGACCGCGCCGCTGGAGCCACCGGTGCGCGACACCGGGATCGAGATGCTGCCGCCGTTCTCGTTCACGCTGTAGGTGGCGGCGCCCAGCGCCAGCGCGCCGGGCGTGGGATCGTTGTCCGCGATGGTCAGGACAGCGGTGCTCGGGCTGCCGAGCGTGGCGCCGCCCGAGGCGCTTGAAAGCGTGATGTTGACGGTTTTCGAGCCACTGGTGAGGCCGCGATCCAAGATAGGAATGCTGACGTTTTGTGTGCTCGAAACGCCGGCCGCCCAGTTGAGGGTCTGGGTGACAGCCGTGTAATCGGTGCCCGCGACGCCGGTGCCGTCGCTCGTGCTGAACTTGACCGAGACCGCGCCGCTTGTGCCGCCGGTGCGCGACACCGGGATCGAGATGCTGCCGCCGTTTTCGTTCACGCTGTAGGTTGCGGAGCCGAGCGCGATTGCGCCTGAGGCGGTGTCGTTATCGGCGATGGTCAAGACCGCCGTGCTGGGATTGACGGAAACAGCGCCTCCGATCAGATTTGTCAGCGTGATGTTGAATGTCTTCGATCCGGTTGAGAGACCGCGATCGGTGATCGGAATGCTCACGGTCTTGGTGCTTGAATCGCCGGCGGCCCAGTTGATGGTCTGGCTGACGGCGGTGTAGTCGAGGCCAGCAACGGCCGTTCCGTCGCTGGTGCTGAGCTGGACCGAGACGGCACCGGTGCTGCCGGCTTTGCGCGTGACGGGGATGGAGATGCTACCGGCGTTTTCGTTGGCGCTGAACGTCGCCTGACCGAGCGCGATCGTGCCGGCGGCGGGGTCGTTGTCGTTGATCGTCAAGACAGCCGTGGTGGGCGCGGCGAGAGCTGCGCCGTCGGTCGGGCTCGAGATGGTGATATTGACGGTTTTCGATCCGCTGGTCAGACCGCGATCAAGGATGGGAATCGTGATCGTGTCGACGCCGTTCGGAACGGCATCGGTCCAGAAGAGTGTCTGGCTGACACTCGAGTAGTCGGTGCCGGCCACGGCCGTACCACCGCCCGTCGCGATCTGCACGGAAACCGCGATCTCTTCGCCTTCATTGGAACGATCGACGGGAATCTCGACACTGCCAGCGTCTTCATTCACCGTGAAGCTGGTGCCGCCCAGAGAGATCGTTCCGGCTGGGAAGGAAGGCTGGAAAATAACGACTTGCGTGGAACTGGGAGAGCCGATTCCGACATCACCGGTTGGGTTCTCCAGTGTGACGGTAAACGTCGGGCTATTGCCGGAGGCGTGATGATTGAGGATGGGAATCACGATATCCTGAGTGCTCATATCACCCGCTGCCCAGGTGAGGGTCTGCGTGACGGCGGTGTAGTCGACACCAGCCACGGCGGTGTCGCTGCTGCTGCCGGTGACCACCTGCACAGAGACGGCGCCTGCGCTGCCGCCTGAGCGTGTGACCGGAATGGCGATCTCGCCGTCGTTTTCGCCGATGTCGTACGACGGCTCCGTGAACTGCACCGAGCCCGGCGCTTGCCCGTTGATATGGAGGACGATGTTGCCCTCAGCCGGCCCGCCGCCTGAGTCGTAGCCCTGGACGTCGATCCGGTACGCAACGCCTTGCTGGGCGAAAAATGTGACTTCGCTGGTGCCGTCGCCGATGCCCGGGGCGTCGTCATTCTCGATCAAGTGGCCGCCGCCCAGATTCGATTCCACGGTGAGGTCTGTCTCTGCCACGGTGAGCAGCGTGTCGAAGTTGCTGCCGAATGTGTCGATGGTGGCGATACCGCTTGCGGGGGGCGACCAGATCCACCAGGCGGAGGCTCCGCCGTCGTTCTTGGGGTTGGAGACGCTCTTGGAGTCGGTGACCGGATAGTCGTAGATGTCGTAGGGGTCGCCGCCGGACTCCAATCCCGTGTTCGAGGTGTAGCCCACGTTGGACCCGGTGGCTGTCACGACACTTCCGGCAAGCGGGATTGCGTCTTCGTAGAGGTCGTTGTCGGTGTTGGTCGTTTCGATGTCGTAGACCCAGACCTTGCCGGTGCCGTACGTCGAGTCGATCGTGGCGCCGTTGGTCGCTCCCGAGAGCGCCACGTTGAAAACAAGGTATGGCACGCCGTCGTTCTTGCCGTCGTCCAGGATGGGAACATTGAATGTCGCGGTCGTCTGGCCCTGGGCGAAATCGAGCGTGCCCGACGTCGCGGTGTAGTTGGTGCCGGCCTTGGCGGCGCCTGTTCCGGTACCATTGCTGGTCGAATAGCTGACATCCGCCGCCGCGGTGTCGCCACCGGAGCGTGTAACCTCGATCGTCACGAATCCGGCGGCTTCGGTGGTCTGGAAGATTGCCTCGCCGTCCACGCTGTACCGGAAGGTGCCCGCTCCGGGATCGAGCAGGTTGACGCGGGTGACGAAGCCGTTGGTTTCGCCAGCGGGGGGTGGCGTCGTCTTGATCGCATTGACCGTTGGAAAAGTGGCGAGCGTGCCGCCGTCCGCCTGTGCAGTGCTCGTCGTCTCGCCCACGACGTAGGCGTTGCCGTTCCCGTCCACGCCGATTCCGAAGCCGTAGTCAGCGGTCACGCCGCCGAGATAGCTCGAATAGAGGAAGTTTGAGCCGTCGGGACTAACCTCTGTCACGAACGCGTCGTAGTCGCCGGGCTTGTCGGGCTCGAAGGCGTTCACGGTCGGGAACGGAGTCGATGTGTCGGCGGTGAAGCCGGTCACGTAGGCGTCGCCCTGGCTATCGACGGCGATCGCCTGGCCTCCGGCAGAGGAATCCAGACCGCCGCCGCCCAGGAATGTGGAGTAGAGCAGCCCGCCATAGGGGGCGAGTTTGGCCACGAAGGCGTTGGAGAGCCCGAACGTATCGATGTAACTGAAGACGCTCTGGGCGGCGTCGGGAGTGACCGGGAAATCGGACGAGAAGGTCTCGCCGGTGACGTACGCGTCACCAGAACTGTCGGTTGCGACGGCGTAGGCGTCGTCCATGACCGATCCACCCAGGAAGGTCGAATAGATAAGGCCGGTGCCGGCGGCGTTGAACTTGGTCACGAACGCGTTGTCACTGGCGTTACTTGCCCCGTTGTTCGTGGTCTGGTAGGCATTGGGCGTGATGGGGAAGACGGCGGATTGTGTGCCACCGACGACGATCGCCTCGTTGCTGGGATCGACGGCGACGCCGTACGCATCGGCGTTCACTGCGTCGTCGCCGATTCCTGTTATGTAGGTCCCATAGACGAGGGCAGTGCCGGTCGGGTTCAGCTTCACCAGAAAGCCGTCCTCGTCGCCGTTGGATGTCTGGAGCGGGTTCTTGGTCGGGAAGTTGTCCGACTCGGTCTCTCCGACCACATAGGCGTCGCCCGCGCTATCCACGGCGATTGCATTGGGCTGGTCGGAGTCGCTGCCGCCCAAGTAGGTTGAATAGACAAGGGCGGTGCCGGTGGAGTTCAGCTCGGTCACGAAGCCATCGCCGGGCGCGGTGCCACCGCTGAAGGACCGCTCGAGTACGCCGGACGTCGTGGGGAAATCGGTGGAGTCGGTCCAGCCGGTCACGTACGCGTTGCCGTTGAGAATTGCGATTCCGGTGCCGTGGTCGTCGGTCTCCACCCCCGAGGTATGTCGAATAAACCAGTTGGCCGGAGGGGTTGAACTTGGTGACAAAGACGTCGGTCACGGTGTTTCCCGGTGTGCCGCTGCCGTTGAGCTTGTTGTCATAGGCGCCCGTCGTGATCGGGAAGTCGTTTGAGCCGGTCTCGCCGGTGACGTAGGCGTCTCCGGCCTGGTCGACCGCGACGGCCGTGGCCTTGTCGCCCAGGCTGCCGCCCAGATAGGTCGAGTAGGCGAGTGTGGGGTCAATCACGAGAGGCAGCGCCGTGTCGTAGGCGCCGACCTGGAAGCCGACCTGATCGCCGGCGGAAAGCACGAATCCGCCGGGCACGTCGTGCGGGACGCCATCGATCGTCTGATACAGGGTGGCGCATGCTCGATCAGAGGGCCGCCCGGCAGGCCGAGGACGAGGTTCTCCCTGCGCGTCGAGCGTGACGGACTGGGCCCCTTGGATGGCGAACCTGATCACGCCGGGAGAGATGCCGGGCGAGACCGTGAAATCATATTCGAGCATCCCCTGGTTGCCGTAATAGTCGAGGCTCACACCAGGATATACATTCTGGTACTCCACCTTGCCGTAAGTTGGAATATTCGTATGCCACTGTGATTGATCGTTGCCGATGAAGTAGTTGCTCATCCCGCCGGTGGGAACAAGTGCGGCGGACTCGGCGGCGGCACTGGCGCCCAGAAGCTGCATGCGCAGGGCGATGCCCTCGGACGTGTCGTTTCCGGCTTGCAGCGTGAGCGTGGCGGCACTTTCTGAAAGAAAGAGCGTGTAGCCGGCGCCGTGCGCAAGGTAATTGACTTGCGGATCGGTCTGGCCCTGGTTGGGCTCGAAGGCGATCGGAAGTGTGTAGGCAGAAGTGGCGACGGACGGTGCTTGCAAAGGCAGATCGCTCAAGAGGCAGCGTTGCTCGAGAAACTCGGCGGAGAGCCAGAATTCCCTTGCTCCGCGGTCGTTGCGGCGGCCTCGCACGTGCCCGGCGCTACGACCGAGCACGCGACCAGAAAGCTTCAGGATCATGTTGTCGCTCCGACCCCTGGGGGAATGTGCGAAAATCATTCTAACGGCCCCGCTTAAAAACGGTCCAGGGACGATGGGAGCCGTGTCGAATTGCGGCATCATCGGTCGAGGGGCGGGAAGAACGACGCTTCACCGATTACCGATCGCGGCGGTGCGGCAACAGCGGTCAGGGCGTTGTGCGCCGGGGGAAGCGCGTTCCATGGGGAAACTCCAGGCCGAAGCGATCTGCCAGCAGATCGAGCAGGCCGTCGTCCTCGGCGAGCGATGTCACCGTTGCACCAACCGGCGTCACTTCGGTCAGCTCGCCGTTGAGCAGGTTCAGCCGCGAGCTCAATCCGCCCTTCTGCACGATCAGGTTCTGCACGAACGGCGAGTGAGGGTGAGTTGCTGTGTAATGGTTGCCAACCACGTAGTCGACTGCGTATTGAGGCTCGCGGGTGAAGACGTAGAGATCGACCCAGCCGGCGGGCTCTTGCGACTCGAGCACGAATCCTTCGCCCTCGCTCCTGATGCGGTAAGTCCACACGCCGTGCTGGTCGGGCTCACCCCGGAGCAGCGCGATGGGATATCGCGGCCCGGAGCTTCCGAAGCCGACGTCGGCCAGCCACGGCTCGTTCTCAACCTCGACTTCAAGGCTCATGTGCGTGCGCGGGCGGATCTCGGTGGCGCCGAACTGAACCCGGGCGGCCAGGCGACGCAGCTTGAATCCGAGCGATTCGAGCACGGCGGCGAAAAGGGCATTCTGCTCGAAGCAGTATCCGCCCCGCCGCGCTGTGACGAGCTTCGCCTGCAAATCGGCCAGGTCAAGCGAGATGCCGCGACCGAGGAGGATGTCGAGATTCTCGAACGGGATGGTGGAGGCGTGGGCGAAATGGAGCGCCTTGAGCGTCTCCAGCGTCGGATCGAGGCTTCCTTTGTATCCTATGCGCGCGAGATAGGCGGGGAGGTTGAGGGTGGGCTCGGTGTCGTTGGATGAGTGCCCGAGGAATACAGTCATGACTTTCGCGTCCGAAATTCGCTTGTCGTCATTGAGAATTATCGGCGAACCGTGCTAGCATCTTCAATTGGGATGTTCATCGCCGCGAAGCTCCATAAGTCCGGGTTTCCTGAAGCCGTCGGCGGAGTGGGAGGCGCCAATGGTCATCAGTCTTGAACCGGAACTGGAGGACGCCTTGAATAAGGCGGCCCGCGACCGCGGGGTGGGTCCCGAGGTACTGGCGCTCGACACGCTGCGACAGCGTTTCCTGCAGACTGCTCTCCCGGTGCTTCCACGCGATGAGTGGGAGCGTCAGCTAATGGGGTTGGCGAGGGAATGCGGTGTTTCGCCGTCTGATTCTGCCCTCTCGAGGGAATCGCTTTGCGAGTAGTAGATCCCGCGAGTGTGTAAAGGCTCTGCTTATTATTCGTCACCAACTTGCAGGATCAGCTTCCCGAAATTCTCGCCCGTGTAAAGCTTGAGCAGAGTTTCGGGGAAGCTCTCGAAGCCCTTGACGATATCCTCGCGCGACTTGAGCTTGCCGGCACCGAGCCAGCCGGCCATTTCGCGGAGCCCCTCGCTGTATTTCGTGACGTAGTCGAAGACCACGAATCCTTCCATCCGGGCGTGATTGACGAGCAGGGACAGATAGTTGGACGGGCCTTTGATCGGCGTGGTGTTGTTGTACTGGGAGATCGCGCCGCAGATGACGACGCGCGCGGCGGTTGAGAAAGAGCAGCGTGGCGTCGAGAATCTCGCCGCCGACGTTATCGAAATAGACGTCGACGCCCTTGGGGCAGTGCTTCGCCAGGGCTGCCTTCACGTCTTCCGCCTTGTAGTCGATGCTGGCATCAAAGCCAAGTTCGTCTACGACGTAATTGCACTTCGCGGGGCCGCCGGCAATGCCGACCACACGGCAGCCTTTGATCTTGGCGATCTGACCGGCAACCGCGCCGACGGCGCCGGCCGCGCCCGAGAGGACCACCGTCTCGCCCGCCTTTGCTTGACCAACCTCGAGCAAGCCGAAGTAGGCAGTGAGTCCGGGCATCCCGAGGGCGCTGAGATAGCGAGGAAGGGGCGCGAATTGAACGTCGACCTTCATCACGCCCTCGCCGCTCGAGATCGCAAATTCCTGCACGCCGAAGACACCGGTGACGTGGTCGCCGACCGCGAAGGCAGGATTTCTGGATGCGACCACCCGGCCTGCTCCGAGCGCACGCATGACCTCACCGATTTTCACCGGGGCGATATATGACCGGCCCTCGTTCATCCAGCCGCGCATCGCGGGGTCGAGCGAAATGTACAGCACCTGGACCAGGATCTGGCCTTCGCCCGGTTCTGGAACGGGCTCCTCGGTGTATGACCAGTCAAGTCGAACGGGCATACCGGTGGGACGGCCCGCCAGGCGGAACTGATGGTTGACCAGGCTCATTCGAGTCACTCCGTGTCGAAGCCGGCGGCACAACAGGTAGCCCACTACTTTGATTCGCCGCGGGACTCTATATTACGATCAACAGACGATCACGGCGAGCAGCCACAAACCTCCCGTCGCTCGACGGTGTCGCGCGAGCTCTTTATCGTGACACTTTCGTTCGACCAGAGCCGGGGAATAAAGCGATGAGCAGTGCGGTTCTCGAGGATAAGACGTCTCACGCAACGCCGGGAGCGCTCGTGCAAATGCTTCGAGCACGCTACGAAAGCGGCCGTACGCGTCCGCTGGAGTACCGCCAGAAGCAGCTTGACGGCCTGGGGCGGTTCCTCAAGGAACGAGAGCACGACATCGGGCATGCTCTGCACCACGACATGGGGCGGCCCGCATTCGAGGTGTATCCGTCGGAAATCGCGCTGATCGTGGCCGAGCTGGCCCTCACTCGAAAGAAACTGGGGTCGTGGACCAAGCCGGAGCGAGTGCCGACGGCCATCGCCTGCCAGCCTGGGCGAAGCTACATCTATCGCGAGCCGCTGGGCGTGGTGCTGATCATCGGGCCGTGGAACTACCCGCTCCAGCTCTTGCTGCTGCCGTTGGTCGGAGCGATCGCTGCCGGGAACTGTGCCGTGTTGAAGCCGAGCGAGCTTGCGCCGGCCACCAGCGGACTGATCGCCGGAGTGCTGCCGCAGTATCTGGACGGGGCGTCCGTGCAGATCGTCCAGGGAGGGCCCGAGGAAACGACGGCTCTGCTCGCGGAGCGTTTCGACTACATCTTCTTCACGGGAGGTGAGACGGTCGGCCGCATCGTGATGGAGGCGGCGGCCAAGCACTTGACCCCCGTGACCCTCGAGCTGGGCGGCAAGAGCCCGTGCATCGTCGACCAGCACACCGATCTGGAGGTCGCCGCCCGGCGGATCATGTGGGGGAAATTCTACAACGCCGGCCAGACCTGCGTTGCCCCCGACTATGTGCTGGCACACAAGGAAATCGAAGCGCCGCTGCTGGCGAGGATGAAACAGACGCTGCACGACTTTTTCGGCGACGACCCGCACGCCGGGCGCGACTTTGGCCGGATCATCAACGGCCGGCACTACGATCGGCTGATGAAGCTGCTGGACGGCAGCGGCGAGATCGTCACGGGGGGAACCGGGATTCCCGCGGAGAAGTACATCGCCCCGACGATCCTCACGAACGTCCCGAGCGAAGCGCCGGTCATGGAGCATGAGATCTTCGGGCCCATCCTACCGGTGCTCAGAGTTCAGGACATCGACCATGCGATTGCCATGGTGAACTCGCGGCCCAAACCGCTGGCGCTTTATCTCTTCAGCGCCGACCCGGCGGTTCAGGCCAAGGTTATCGCGCGCACGACCTCCGGAGGAATGACAGTGAATCATACTTTGATGCACCTGGTGAACCACTCGCTTCCGTTCGGAGGCGTCGGCCCAAGCGGCATGGGCGCGTATCACGGCCGAGCAACGTTTGAAACCTTCAGTCACAAGAAGTCGGTGCTCGTCAAGCGGACGTGGCTCGATCCGTGGTTCTTCTATCCGCCGTATAACGAAGCGAAGAAGAAGTGGGTCAGGCGGATTATTTAATGGTAAAAAGTTGATCGTCGAGGCGTCGCCCAACCCTCAATATAAGATAGAGACTTGATTTCGACGAGGGAGGGCAAGACATGGCTGGTGCACACCTGGTGGCCGCGCTGCGGCAAATTCATCGGTTGTTCGAAGCAGGGACCGTTGCGGGCTTGACCGACGGCCAGCTCATCGAGCGGTTCCTGTCAACGCGGGACGAGAGCGCGTTCACGGCACTGGTGGGGCGGCACGGGCCGATGGTCTTGGCGGTCTGCCGAACCGTCTTGCAAGATTCGTCCGACGTCGAGGATGCGTTCCAGGCGACGTTTCTGGTGCTCATTCGCAGGGCCGGCACGATCTGGCGCCGGGAGGCGGTCGGGGGCTGGCTGCATCGCGTCGCGCATCGGGTTGCCGTCCAGGCGAGTCTCGACCGCTCGCGGCGGAGTTCCTTGACGGGCCACGTGGATGACCTGTCTGCGCTCGTCGGGCGCGAGGAGAGCTCCTCGTGACGAAGATTGGCGCGCTCCGTTGCACGAGGAGGTCGCGCGGCTGCCCGAGAAGTTTCGCCTGCCGGTCGTGCTTTGCTACCTCGAGGGCAAGACGCATGCGCAGGCAGCCTTCGAGCTGCGCTCGGGCGAAGCGACGGTCCGCCGCCGTCTGGCTGCTGCTCGTGACCTACTCCGTTCACGGCTGACCCGGCGCGGAGTGGCACTCACCAGTGGCGGGCTGTCGGCAGCGCTCGGCGCGAGAGGTATCGGCCGCGGTTCCACCCGGCTGGATCGATGCCCTGACCCAGCTCGCCGGCCGTCTGGCCACAGGCGAGGCCGCTGTTCGAGGTGGGGTCTCCGCGGCCTCGGCCCGGCTGGCCGACACGCTGGTGCGGAGTCTGCTCGTAGGAAAGATCCGGAATCTGACGACAGCGGCGGCCTTGCTCGTCGCGGCCGGTCTTGTCGGCCCGCATCTGGTCCCAGGCAGGGCCTGCGAAGGCCGGACCCGAGGGATCGATCCAGTCGACCCACACCGGGGACTCGACTCCCCAGGCACCGGCATCCAGGCCGCCGCACCCCGCTGTCACGAACGAACCAGAACGACTTCTCAGTGTGCACGGCCGCGTGCTCGACCCCGGCGGCAAGCCATTGGTCGGGGCCAAGGTCTACTGCTATCGGCCACTCGGCCCGCGCGACGATTTCTTCTTCGAGGGCCCGCCGGTGCTGGCCGCCACGAGCGGCGCCGGCGGAGAATTCCAGTATCACTTTGACGACCCGCGGCTTCAGACCTTGGAAGTGCAGGAGACGTGGAAGAACCCGATTGTCGTGGCCCTGGCCCATGGATTCGGACCGGCCTGGGCCACGATTACCAGCATCAACGACGCCAAGGACCTGACGCTCAGGCTGGTCCGCGACGACGTGCCCATCACCGGCCGGGTGCTCGACCTGGAGGGTCTTCCCGTTAGCGGCGTGACCATCCGCCCGGTCCTGGCTCTCTGCTTACCCCAATGAAGACCTCACTCCCTGGGAGGCCGCGATGGCCAGGGCGAAGGACATCGACAGCAACGAGGCGATGCGCTTGCCATCCAAGAGTCTGGAGCTGTTCCGATGGCGCGATCAACTTGCTGTCTCTACTGATGCCGAAGGAAGATTTCGCCTTTCAGGGATCGGCCGGGAGCGGGTCGTCTCGCTCTGGATCGAAGGACCCACGATCGCTACATCCTTCGGCGGCACCTCGGCGCGGACCCGGTCCGGTCCAGCTTATCGCCTGGCCATGCAGCGGGATAAGCCTGAATTCGGCACGCTCGTCTTCCACGGCGCGACGGTCGATCACGTGGCGGCACCGACGCGCCCGATTGAAGGGACGGTCCGCGACAAGGACACGGGCAAGCCGCTCGCGGGGGTCTCGATCCGAGCATCGCTTGCGGAAGAGATCAGGGTAGCTGCGCGGACGACCTCCGGCGCAGATGGCCGATACCGCCTGGTCGGTCTGCCCGTCGGGCCCGGGAACGTGATCACCGCCAACCCCGGCCGAGGACAGCCTTACCTGGGAGCCAGCACCGAGGCTCCGGCCGGGACAGCGCCTGACCCAGCCGCACTTGACTTCGCCTTGAAGCGCGGAGTCGCGATCCGCGGCAAGGTCGCCGACAAGGCGACGGGAAAACCCGTGCCCGCTGTCGTCGAATACTTCCTGTTCGGAGACAACCCTCATCGTGCGGAAGTAGGTCAACTGCCCGGAGGGGAAGTCACCACTGGGCCCGATGGCTCATTCGAGCTAGTCGGGCTCCCCGGCCGCGGTCTGGTTGCGGCTCGGGCCGCCAAGGACCATTATCTCGTCGGCCAGGGTGCCACCGCGATCCCCGGTGCCGACGAACGGGGCTGGTTCCATACGGATCCCCATCTGTGCCAGCCGGAGTTTTTCCACGCGATCGTTGCGATCGATCCTGCCGAGGGGGCTGACTCGTTCACGTGCGATCTGGCTCTCGATCCGGGAAACTCGCAGGCGGGGACCGTACTCGACTCCGACGGTAAGCCCCTGGCGGGCTGCGTCGCGGTCAACCTTTGTCCCGCGACGATGAGTCAACACATGGACACACTCGCCTCTGAAGCGTTCACCGCGATGGCCCTCGACCCGAGACACGGGCGGCACTTGTTCTTCCGCCACCACGAGAAGAAGCTCGCCGCGGTGGTCATGGCCGCGGGAGGCGGAAAAGGGCCGATCTCCGTTCGCCTGCAGCCCGCGGGCACGCTCATCGGCCGCCTAGTCGACGAGGAGGGCCGGCCCCCGACCGGCATCGTCATCAGTGTCGGGTATGGCCCTGGGCAGTTCGCGGACATCCCCTACTATTTCACCCTGCTGGAACCCGCCCTCGGGAAGGACGGGCGATTCCGGGTCGAAGGGCTGATTCCCGGCGTGGTCTACGACCTGAATTTCCGCGTCGGTGCCACATTCCTCAGCAGGTGGGTCCAGGGACTCGCGCTTCAGCCTGGCGAAACTCGTGACCTGGGCGATCTGAAAATCCAGCCACGGTGACCGGTCGAAAGAACTTTACAGTTCTCCTCATTCACTGATTGGCGGACGACCCATGGATTCGTGGCTACCCTACGTTCCCGATGAATTGGCTCCGTGGGACCTGCGGCGGGTCGTTCACCTCCATCGCCGCGCTGGATTCGCCGCCACGTGGGACGAACTGCAGCGTGATCTGGCCGACGGCCCTGACGCCAGCATCCAACGCGTGCTGCACGGGAAGGCACGATCAGCAGGCGTTGCCCCGGACTTCGAGTCGACCGCAGCGATCCTGGCCGATGCCGCCGTCGCTTCCAACGATCCCGCGCGGCTGAAAGCGTGGTGGGTCTTTCGCCTGCTCTTCAGTCCGGATCCGCTGGGCGAGCGGCTGACGCTGTTGTGGCACGATCACTTTGCCACCAGCAACCTCAAGGTGAACAACCTGGCGGCCATGAGACGGCAGAACGACGTGTTCCGCCGGCACGGGCGGGGTCCGTTTGGCGGGCTGCTCGAAGCGGTCGTGCGCGACCCTGCCATGTTGATCTGGCTCGACGCCTCGAGCAACCGCAAGGGCCATCCCAACGAGAACCTCGCGCGGGAGCTCCTGGAGCTGTTCACGCTGGGAATCGGTGAGTTCAGCGAGTCGGATGTGAAAGAGGCCGCACGGGCGCTCTCCGGATGGACGGTCGACGACGAACTGTTCCACGAGAATGCCCGCCGACACGACGATGGGAAGAAAACAATCCTTGGGCACACGGGCGAGCTAACCGGTCTTGATCTCTTAAGGATCTTGACACACCGACCGGCTGCATCGAAACGGCTGGCCCGACGACTCTGCGACTGGCTGATGGGAGAGAACGCGGTCTCGGAGACAGCGATCGCCGCGCTCGCTGACGGGCTTCGCGCCCACGATCTCGACATCGGCTGGGCGGTCGCCACGGTGCTGCGGTCGAGGGCTTTCTGGGATCGTGCCAACCTGCGTTCGCGTGTGCTGGGGCCGGTTGAGCTGGTTGTCGGCTCGCTACGGGCGCTCGAGCTGTTGGACCCGCCCCCGAGCACGCTGATCGTAGGCGAATGGATTGCTAAGCTGGGCCAGGACTTGTTCTACCCGCCGAACGTCGGGGGGTGGCCGGGTGGTCGCGCATGGCTCTCGTCCCGCGGCCTGATCGGCAGGGCCAATTATGCCGCGACCCTCGTTTCGGGACGTGGAATCGGCCGGGCAAAGGCGTTTGATGCTCTGGCCCTGGCCCGGCGGCATGGCATTCCCGCGGGCCGCGAGATGGTCCTCCGCTTCTTCGCTGACCTGGTTTTCGGCGGCGAGCCGGAACCCGGGTGGCTCGACCGAATTGCCAGCCTTCAGGGGACTCCGTCAGCCTGGGGACCAGGGGCAGCCCGGCACGCGGTCGCCATCATCCTGGCCAGCCCCGCGGCCCAAGTTGGTTAACGCATTCGCATCATCGATTCCAGCATTCCGGAGGTTTTTCATGCGGACCCGCCGTGCCTTTTTGAAAAGCTCGCTCCGTGGCTCGTCGCTGATCGCTCTGGCGCCAACGGTCCCCGGCTTTCTGGTCCCCGCGGCGCGGGCGGCTGGGCCAGATCGCGAGGGCCGCGTGCTGGTCGTCATCCAGCTCGACGGAGGGAATGATGGGATCAACATGGTCGTGCCTTTCGCCGATCAAGGCTACGCAAGGCATCGGCGCGACTTCCGCCTGCCGGCGAATGATTTGATCAAGCTCGACGGCGAGCTGGGACTGCACCCTGGAATGCGCGAGGCCGCGCGGCTGCTGCAATCGGGCCGGCTGGCGATCGTCCCCGGCGTCGGCTATCCCAATCCCGATCGTTCGCACTTCCGCTCGACCAGGATCTGGCACACGGCGCGGCTGGTACCGGAAGGCCACGACGAATCGGGCTGGCTGGGTCGCGGGATCGACGCCATGGGCCCTAGCCGATCCTCGGCGGTCTTTGTCGGCACCGGCTCTGTTCCACTCGCGATCCGGGGCCGCCGCTCGATCGCCTCGACCTTGGAGCGGATCGACGACCTACTTCCCAATCCGCGAATCGAGCCGGCGCGTGCCTTCGCGTCGGCCGAACCAGGCGACGGCCTGCTTGCTTTCGTCCGCCGCAGCACGCTCGACGCTTACACGTCGGCCGACCGGCTTGCGAACGTGGCGCGCGTCAAGGACGCCGGCGCGGGCTACCCGGCGACGGCGCTGGGCGAGCGGCTTCGGCTGGTCGCTCGTTTGCTCAAGGGAGGCTTGGCCGCAAGGATCCTCTATACGTCTCAATCCGGCTATGACACTCACGCGTACCAGTTGTCGACGCATTTCGACCTGGTGACCGAGCTGTCCGGTGCGCTTCGGGCCTTCCTCGATGACCTGGCCGCCGCCAAGCTAGCCGAGAGGGTGTTGGTCGTCTGCTTCAGCGAATTCGGGCGCCGGGTGGCCGAGAATGGCACAGCCGGGACTGACCATGGTACAGCCGGGCTGGTCCTGCTGGCGGGGCCATCGGTGCGGGCTGGTGTGGTCGGTCGTTATCCGTCGCTCTGCGACCTGGCGGATGGCGACCTGAAATGGCTGGTCGATTTTCGTCAGGTCTACGCGACCGTGCTCGAGGAGTGGCTCGGCCTCGACTCCCAGGCCGTGCTGGGGGAGTCTTTGGTACGGCTTCCTGTGCTGCGGAGCTGACGCAGGGACGACCGGCTGAGGGGCTGTCAGTCCTTGATGTTCGCCGAACGTTCTTGGCTCAAATCCCAGCGAGCGCGAAGGAAATCGCTCCAACGGCGATCGCGCTGGCTCCGAGCACTCGCCCCATCCTGTCGATCCAGCCCGGCTCTGTTTTCCACTGCCGGCTCAGGATTAACGCGGCCCATGCAACGGCGACCATGGCGCCGACGACGACGCCAGTCACCGTCGCGTCCGTGAGCCTGCCGAAGTACAGGCGGTGAAGCCAACCGGTCAGCCAGAACTGACCGAAGATGATCGCCAGACCCGCGACGAAACCGGGCTGTTTGAACAACGCGCGAATGGGCTGGCGTGGCCGCCTCAAGCGCACGAACAAGAACGCTGGGGTCATTCCCAGGAGGAAGATTCCGAACACTCGAATCGCCAAATACAGTGTGCTAGACCAGTAAATTGCGACCCACGATCTCCAGAATGCTGGCCTATTGGCATAGAACGGACTGTTATACGCGGCGATTACTTCGCACAAGTAATAGCACTGCTCAGCGAGAGCCACGAGAAGCTTGAGTCCACCCGCAAGCGCGAAACCGAACCCGGCGAGCAGGATCATCGCATCGGCGACGCCGAACTTGCGCACGAGTGCCGGCGTTGCTGGTGAAATCGCTCTGTTGGGTGCTTCGCTAGTCAAGTCGGCCACCCCGATGGCCAATTATGTCGTGGCCATCGTGAGTCTCAAGTGTGAACGAACGCTCGCGGTCGAGGGCCCGTTCGACGGGGGTCGTACGACCATGTTGTTCTTTCGCAGAGCGAAAGGCTAGTCTAATCCGGCTACCGGCCTGCGATCTTCTGCGTTTGGGCGCACGGCGTTACAATGGTTTCGTTGAGCCATAGGAGCGCCCGTTCATGTCAATCGCCCATCGCGCCCACCAGCCGCTTCGAGCCGGACAACGACTGGCGGTTCAGGAATTCCTGCGTCGCTGGGAGGCCATGCCGGAAGTCAAGTTTGCCGAGCTAATCGATGGAGTGGTTTACATGCCTTCCCCGCTATCGAGCGATCACGGGCGCACCGAACTCTGGATTGCGATGTGGTTGGGAATCTACATCCTGAACACTCCGGGCTGTGCCGCAGGCAGTCAGTCGACATGGCTGATGCGCCAGAGCGCACCGCAGCCCGACAACTACCTGTGGATCCGTCCTGAGTACGGAGGCCAATCGACAATCCAAGGTAAGTATCATGCCGGTGCTCCCGAGCTGGCGGCCGAAATTTGCGTCACGAGTGCGGCGTACGATCTCGGCGTCAAGAAAGCCCTCTATGAAGCAGCCACAGTGCGTGATTACGTCGCCGTTCTGATCGAGGAGAAGGCCGTGCGATGGCACCGCCTGGTGAAGGGTAGATACGAACTGGTTCGGCCCGATTCCCGGGGGATTTTCCGCTCCAAGGCGTTTCCTGGCCTCTGGCTCGACGGATCGGCACTCTGGGAAGACGATATCGCCCGCCACGTGCGAGCGCTCGAGCGCGGGCTCAAATCGGCAGCGCATGCAAACTTCGTCAAGAAGCTTTCAGAGTCCAAGCACTGAGCGATGGTCCGCGGTCACGCGCGGGGAGACCAGGTCAATCAGGGCGTTTGCGCCGGGGACGATTACTCCAAGGTTAGTGAGCGTAGACTGGCTACTCACTGCTTGCCCTTTATGAGCTGACGCAGATCGCGCGCCATGAAAGCCGATATGCGCATAGGACGGATTATGTTATGCCGAGTACGGAACATTCCTTATTTCTGCCCCCGTTCCTGCGTCAGCTCGCCGACCCCTCGGTGAAGTCCGTCATGCTGTGTGGCTGCGGCGGTGGGTTTGACTTTGTACATAGCCTGCTGCTTTATCCCGAGTTGCAACGGCTCGGTAAGTCGGTCGTCATTGGAAGTTATTCCTTCGGCGACCCGAACGAAATCACCGGCGAAACCGAGACCATTTTCGACAGCGGCGGAGCGGTGGCCAAGCGTGTCACGGGTGCCAGTCAACCCGATCCCTATTACGGACCTGAGGTCCATGTCTGTACGTACCTCGACGCGATCTACCCCGCGACTGCTCCGCACTCCGTCTATGCCTATTATGCCAGGGCGTTCTCGGTCCCTCTGCTCAGCCGGCTGTACGAGCAATTGTGCGAAGCTCACGAGATCGATGCGATCGTGATTGTCGATGGCGGGTCGGACTCGCTCATGGCGGGCGATGAAGAAGGACTGGGAGATCCCATCGAAGACGCGGTCTCTGTCACCTCTGTGGCATCGCTCGACCCGCGGATCGTCAAGATTCTCGTGAGCGTCGGCCTTGGCACTGACCGTTATAACCACGTGTCCGACGCCGCGTCGCTGAGGGCCATTGCGGAGCTGACGAAAATGGGGGGCTTCCTCGGGGCCGTGAGTCTGGAACCATCGAACCCAGGCTATCGGTTCTATCGTGACTGCCTGGAACACATCTACCAATGGCAGGGATTTCGTTCCGTGCTTTCCGGAACGATTGCTTCAGCCACGGAGGGCTGGTTTGGACGGGACGTGGTCCCGCCGTTGGTTTACGGCCGGGTGAAGGAAGGAGAATTGTTCCTCTGGCCGCTCATGGCTGTTCTCTGGGCGTTCGATGTCGATTGCGTCGCCCGGAGATCTTTCATCGCGAAGTGGATCGTCGAGTGCCAGAGCGCCCGCGAGTGTACTGGTGCGTTGCTCGCGGAGCGTGACAAGCTTGGCGAGGGATTGCGTCCCGTCGAGAACTTTCCTCGTCATGAGGAGATGAGAGCCTGAGCCTTTCGAATTGATCCAAAGAACTCCATTCGTTCCAGGCGACGACTGTGGCCGGCGTGGGTATCGGGTCGCTCGTTGCGAGTACCATATTCCACCAGGCCCGGTCAACGACTAGGATGCGCACTCCCATTCCAAGGGCACCAAGATGGCAACGAAAACTCACGTGGTCTTGTCCGGCAGCAAGCGCGGGGTGCAGGCCGGTACGATCCGCGTGCGCGATGTCGACCCCAACGAGAAGATCGTGGTGACGATCACGCTTTCGGGGCCCAAGCTTCCTGGTCCGGATGACTACGTCGGGCAGCGGATGACGCCGGCGGAGCTTGCGGAGAAATTCGGTGCCAAGAAATCCGATGCCGACAAGGTGGCGAAGTCGCTGAAGGCGTTTGGCCTCAAGGTTGATACTACGTCGCTGGAGAATCGCAGCATGTGCGTCAGCGGCACGGCGAAAACGATGGAAGCGGCGTTCAAGCCCGGCATGGCGATCATGCGGTCGGCAAAGCACGGGGAGTTTCGCGGCCGGAAGGGAACGCTGTCGATTCCCGCCGAGCTCAAGGGAATCGTGACCGGCGTGTTCGGACTCGACCAGCGGTGCATGGCCCACCGCAAGGCCCGCGCCGGCGCCGGCAGCGCCTTGGTACCCGTGGCACCGGCAGATCTCGAGCACCGCTACAACTTTCCACCCGGGGACGGTGCCGGCCAGACCATCGCGATTGCCGAGTTCGGCGGCGGCTATTTCGCCGACGACGTCACGACTTTTTGCAAAAAGTTCGGCGCGCGGTCCCGAACGTGCAGGCGATCTCAGTCGATGCGCCGGCGTTCACGCAGGAGCAGATTTCTGCGCTTCCTCCCAACCAACGTAACGATCAGCTCGTCGCAAGCATCGAGGTGATGATGGACATCGAGATTGTCGCCGGGCTCTGCCCCGCGGGGACGATCTCGGTTTATTTCTCGACGTTCGATCAGCGAGGGTGGGTTGACTTGCTGAACGCGGTGATCACGGCGAATCCGACCGTGCTCTCGATCAGTTGGGGATCGGCCGAAGACGACGTGGGGTGGTCGGGAAATGCCGTTCAAGCGATCAATGAGCGGCTCAACGCCATCCGATTGCTCGGCATCACCACGTGCGTCGCCGCGGGAGACGACGGCTCGGGCGACGACGGGAATGACGGCCACGGGCACGTGGACTTTCCAGGCAGCAGCCCGCACGTGCTGGCGGTTGGGGGTACGATGCTCAAGAGTTCCGGCGCAAGCGTCTCCGAAGTTGTCTGGTGGGAGTCGCCGGGTTTCCGGACTCAGAACCAGGGCGGTGGAGCGACCGGGGGCGGAGTGAGCAGGGTCTTCGATCGTCCGTCGTGGCAGAAGGTTCACGTTGCCTCGATCAATTCCGGAAGCATTGACGGGCGGGTTGTGCCCGACGTCGCGGCGCTCGCCGGGCCGCCTCTCTACGACCTCGTGTTCATGACCAGGCGCCAACCGAACGGTGGGACGAGCGCCTCGGCTCCGCTGTGGGCTGCGCTGATCGCTCGGGTGAATGCGTCGTTACCCCAGGCCAAGCAACGGCGATTCCTCACGCCGCTGCTCTACAAGAACGGTGGAAACGGTGAGCCTGTCGGCAAGGGCGCATTGCGCGACGTCACCTCGGGCAACAACGCCTCACATCCGGACCCGGGCGTCGGCTATGCCGCGAAGGCGGGGTTTGACGCGGCCTCCGGGTGGGGTGTGCCGGACGGTGCGAAGCTGCTGAGCGCGCTGGCGGGCGTGTGAGGTCGCCCGGCGCGCGGGTGATTGGCCCTAACTCTTTTGAGAACTTCCATTTACACAATAATTCTGACCGCGGTGCACTCAGTGGTAGAGAAAACTTCCCCGGGGCGCGCGGGGCTGCCGCGCAAAGGAGAAATCGCTATGGCAAATCAACTGTTCGAGTACACCAGGCTCCTGCGAGAGTACGGTGACCCACAGGCTCGGCAGGTGCAAGAATTCGTCGAAAAGCACACCAAGGACCACGTTTTCCTGGACCGGGCGCAGAAGCTTAACGCCCTTTTCTTACTCAAGGAAGCTCTCGAGCCGGAGGACGTGGGCGTCGGGACGGATAGCGAGTAACGCTCAGGCGGGCTTTTATGGCTCGAGCTTCAGCAGGTCGATTGCCTCCGCGTAGAGCGTTTCGACCTCGGTTGGCGTCTTGCCGAGAATGCTGGCGACCATTTCCAGGTCGTCGTTCTCGAAGAACAATCGCTCGAGCACAGTCTTGTGTGGCTCAACCAGCCGCTCGAGGCTTTCTTGAAGGCAGGCTTGGGTCACCGGGTCGAGCGACAGGTCGATTTCGAACGCTGCCGCGGGCAGCGTCTCGTGCGCTTTGAGGCGACGCGCTGCCATCCGGGCGGCATTCCAGGCGGCCTGGCGAAGATACGCACGGAAGTCGGCTTCCGTCGGAAAGCGGCGGGCGTTGATGAACCGCCGGTTCGTGCGTAGCTTCGTGTCCAACCAAGTGAAGATTTCCGCCGCGGCATCGACGAAGTCGTGGCTGGAGTACTCGCGCGCGAGCGGCTCGATCACGTCTAGCAGCAGCCGTCCGAACGCATCGCTGCGGACATAGTCACGCCCGTTCTGGGGTGGCCAACGCGCCCTGGAACCAGCATGTGGAAGGTTGACCTCCGCGCCCGAGCCGATCGTCCTGGATTTGGCGGCGCTGAGCGATGCTTCGGCTGACCATTTGCTGATATCGATCGGCGCCCGGGCCGGTTGGTGGCGGGGAGGCCCCGGCAAAGCCAGCGACGGTGTCACCGCCCGAGCCACGGCGGTGCGGGACAAGTCGATCATACGGGACAGTTGTGCCAGCGTAAGCGTGCGGATTTTCTCAAACTGACGGCGGTCCAGCGCGAACGTGTAGAGTTGCTCGACCTGAGCCACCAGCCGTTGTACCACCATTGTAATCGACTTCCAGGTGATTGTGAACGTCGGCGCAATTGACGCGCTCCTGCCACCAATCAACCCCGGCGTTGGCCGTGAGCAGGGCGGCCTCCTCGGACCGCAGCGCCATGCCGTGGCCGGAAACGTAAAGGTAGAGACGCGTCTGTTCCCAGCGATTCTGGTCTCTTGCCTCGTCCGCCGCGGAGATGGCGTCGGAGGCCGCCCTCACCTCCAACAGAGCCGATTTGACTTCCGAAAGGAGCGGTTTGGCCTGCTCCGGCGTGGCATCCACTGGGAGGTCGGCAACGATCAGCTTCCGGTTGGCCTTCGGTACCGCACCTCCGGCGGGATCCGCCAACCAGGCGTCGAAGGCCTCGGCGTCTTTGCGCGCTGCCGTCAAATGCCGTCCCAGGCGCGGATAACGATCGATTCCGACGACGATTGCGAAATGGGTGTCATTCATGAATGAGGATCACACGCCGTTCTTGAGCACGTGCAAGACGCTTCGCATTGTCTGTGTGGGCCGTGGCGGATCTTCCGCGTCGAGGAAGAAGCGGCCGTGAGTCCGGCTGTCCGCCTCCAAACCCAGGCCCCCCCCGGCGCTAACGGACCAGACCTGGCGGCCCGGCGGCGTAGTCCCGAGAAATCGGCGCACGCGGTCGATCTCCGGCTGCTTGTAAGTCTCGGACTGAGTGTAATAACGCTCCATGCCTAGCAGCGGCAGGTCGTAGGCGCCCGTGCTACCGTCGGATTCCTTCTCGAATGCCCCGGCCACCAGATAGAGCAGTGAGCGAGGGTAGATAACCGGAACCTCCCAGTAGCCGCGTTCGAGCTCGTCCTTAAGGGCGAACAGGCGGAAGTTCTCGAAGACAGGCGGTTGCGCGGTGGTGATGGCGTCAAAGAGCCCGAAGTTGCAGGCCGGCGCCATCAGTAGCAGGTTTTTGAACGCGAAGCCGTCGGGGAAGACAGGGCCGCGCGTCGTTCCGACGTAATCGACCATGTGACAGGCGTAATTCGCACCGGCACTGTGTGCCACGATCGAGATCTGCGGAGCGTGCCCGCCGCTAACCATCATCCCGAGGCGTTCGCACAAATACCAGCCGCAGCGAACTGGCGCCTGGCCGGGGTCGGTGAAGGCTGCCCGGGCCTGCCGCTTCATAGTCCCCCACATGGCGCTGCCGACGTTGGTTCCATAGAACTGGCGCAGCACCTCCTCGACCACCGTCGCGTAGACGCCGTGGTCCCGTCCCTCCCGATAGCGGCTAACGACGCGGCGGAAGACCTGAGCCGCGCTCCAGGCGGCCTTGGCAACCGACAAGAAACCCCGGGGCCTCGCCGTTCCCGGGCGCTTCCGGCAGGCATCGGTTCGAGGAGCGCTTCCGGGTCTGCCAGAGTCGGCTTCGCCGGCCCCGCCGGAAGCCGCGCCGCGGCCGGGACGCCGGCCTGCTCGTCCTGCTTGTCTTCGATCCAGCGGGCAGCCGCCTCCACTTCGAGATTGAAGCGCGGGTCGCTCTGGAGATCGTCTTGCAGGCGCCGGATCTCGTCATTTGACGCAGCACGCGGCCTGCGCAGTCTTTGCATCAGCGAATGGCTCCTCGTTGTGCTTCAACTTGCGGTATTCACGCGAGACTTCCAGGTCGTCGGGCGGTTGGGGTAAACCCAGAGCATCCCGCGCGCCCAGCAGATACTCGTCGGCGACCGTCGCCGCCATGTGTTGCAAAAGCTTCTTCACCAGGTCCTTGAACAGATCTTCGTCCCAGACTTTCTGCAGAAGGTCGCGGAGCGTTTCCAGGAACCCGGTTTCCCAGATGACGAAAATGGGATGGACTTCGGATTCGATAAGCGGTTGCACGAGACCTTCCGCCGTAGCCAGCGCCGCACTCTTCGAGACGAGCCCGCCGTGCAAGACCACCGCCACGCGCTTGGCTGAGGCCAATGAGGCCACCAGCGCGTTGATGTCGGCCGGGGTGGTGTCACCCAGGGCACCATCGTCGGTGGTGTGGACGTAGTACTTCTTGTCGAGTGCCATCGTGAAGCTCCTGGAAGGCCCCGGACGGCCAAGGCCGCCGCGTACGATCGGAAACCCGCGCGTTGCATTCCGACTCAAACGCGATGCCAACGATTCTTGGCCCGACCAAGCCGGCCTCGGTTGGCGGTATCGCACGCTTCGGCAAAGCTGCGAATCGGTGCAAGCACCAGTAGTAGACGACACGCATTGCGACGGCAATTGCGACACTCGACCTGACCGGCGGGCAGAAACGCACCGCTTGCGCTCGGGCTGCGTGCGATCAGCGTCCCGCGCGGCGGCAGCGCGGACTTCGGGGCGAGCACGTCCGCGACACTGAAGGAAGTCATCAAGCTGAAGCCGCCCAAAAAGCCGCAGAAACGGTAAGTCGCGGCGAATGACGCTCGGAGTTTTGCTGGACTAGAATCCCGCCGCTGCCGATGACCAATAAGAGGTTGGTGGGCGTGATGGACGGCCCTCTGCGCGTGGAAACCGGGAAGCGATGGAAGACTCTTCGGCGGCGTCCGACGACGGACACGCTTTGCAGCGGCGATTGACGCGTGGAATCGCGGGGTTTCTGGCCGTGGCGGTGATCCTGCGGCTGGTGCGAGCGATCCAGAATTACCCGATGTGGTGCGACGAGACGATGCTCGCGGCGAATCTGCTCGACCGTAACTGGAGCGAGCTGGCCCAACCGCTGGACTATCGTCAGGTGTGCCCGCTGGGTTTTCTGGCGATCGAGTGGATTGCGGCGCGATTGGTGGGATTCTCAGAGCTTGCACTGCGGCTTTTTCCGCTCTGCTCCAGCGTGGCGAGTGTGCCGTTCTTCTACTGGTTGTCGCGACGCTACCTCGGCCGCGGAACACCGGGCACGTTTCTGGCGGTTGCGTTCTTCGCGGTCTCTGAGCCGCTCATCCGCTATGCGGGCGAGGCGAAGCCGTACGAGAGCGACTTGCTCGTGAGCCTGGTGCTTCTCTGGCTCTGCGCGCGGTGGATCTCGTCGCCGGGGACGAGATGGGGGCTCTGGCTGATTGCGGGAGTGGTGCCGCTGGCAATCGGTGTTTCGTTACCATCGCTGTTCACGATTGCCGCGATCGGCGTGGTCGCTGTCTGGGAATTGTTCAAGAAACGCTCGGCCTCGATCGGGCTGCCGCTGGCTGCATTTGTGGCGACCACGGGCATTTCTGTCGGGTTGATGGCCGCTCTCGGGCAATACCGGGTTTCCCCGGACGACCGTGCGTATTTCCTCAAGTTCTGGGCCGGCGCGTTTCCACCCTCGATTCTGGACCCGGGCGCGCTCTGGCGGTGGCTGCTGCGAATGGCGACCGGACCGCTCTTCGCGTTTCCACATGGAGGCGATCTTCGGCTGGCGTGGCTGACACCTGTGATTTTCGGCTGCTTTGCGCTCGGTACGATGATCCTGTTGCGCAGCGCCGGCGGTTGGCGGCTGTGCTTGCTCTTCCCATTTTGCTGACGCTCTTTGCGGCGGCGCTGCGGCAGTATCCGTTCGGGCTGAGTGCGCGGGTGAATTTGTACCTGGTTCCGGCCGTGCTCATTCTGGCTGCGGCGGGGATGTCATGGATCTGGTCCAAGATTCCGCGGGTGGTGGTCCGACGGCGGATCGTGGTCGCGTGCGGATGCCTCCTGGCGCTGTTCGCGGTCGGCAGGCTGGGCAGCGACCTGGGCCATCCCTACCGCGCACCTTGGGACCGAACCGGACGTGAATTTGCTCGCTGGTTCTGGGAGGAGATGTCGGCCAGCGGCGAGGTGGTGTGCGTGCGGAGTGACCTGGGGATCTCGTTTGGACCCAAGCGGTGGTGCTACGACGGGGCCGACCAGTACCTGTGTTACCAGCGGATCTACTCACGGCGGCATCGCGAGGGGGATCGCCCGCGATGGGACCGCGTCTCGGCGCAGCATCCGTTACGGTGCGTGCTGCTTTCGCGGCGGCCCGAGGAAGTGCCGGGCTTTGCGGCGTGGATCGAGAAGCATCGAGACCTTTACACGCTCAAGTCTGTGCAAGGTTACCCGGCGACGCGGGGCTCTGCTGTCGAGCCCGCGCTCGTGTATGTGGTGTGCGAGTTCGTGCCGAATGAGGGTGCGATGGTGGCGGGCGAACGGGTGAAGCTGAGGTGACGGGTCTCACAAGTTTCGCGGCGATGGGCTCGTCACGGTAGGATGTCGTCGACGGCGATCTGGCCGCATGGCGTGCCGTCGATCACCACAGGAACACTCTGCCCGGACCCGAAGTCGGTTCGGGATGCATACCCTCCCGGGCCCGGATCGGTGTACACTTCAACGCGGCGGTCGACCAGGTTGACGATCCAGTGAATGGGGATACCGCTGCGCCCATAAATATTGCCCTGCTGGCGATCGGCAATTGGGTTTTTCCTGGAGACTTCGACCAACAGGCCCACGTCAGTTGCGTCGGGGTGGCGGTGCCGGTAGTCGCCGTCGGAACCCCGGACTATGCAGATGTCGGGCTCGGGCTCGTCATATTCGGGAATGCGCACAGGCTGTTCTTGCCGCCCGGTCCATCCTGGTGGCACGGTTTTCTCGAGGCGATTGAGAACTGCCTTCGTCGAAAAAGCGTGTTCGGGGCTCTTGGGCATCTTCGTCACCAGGTATCCATCGATCAGCTCGATTTTTTTGGGATCGTTCAGCGCCCCTGATGCTTCGATCCGTTCGTACTCATCGACGGTGATACGGCGCGGCGTAAAAGGTGCCGACGTCGGCGGAGTTGATATCATCGGTGGGGGCGGCGAGACAGTGGACATGGTTACGACCCGTTCGGCTGATCGGTCTCAGACTTCGATCTCATCCATCTGAACGGTGCGGTGCTCGTCGACAGATTTGCGGACCAGGAGGCCGATGCGGGTTGCGGCCCGGGCATCGGCGAGGGAGAGCGGCGCCGGCAGCGGCGTGCTCGAGCGCACGGCGGTGAGGAAGGACTCGAGGGCAAGCCTGGTGTCGGGCTGAGGGCCCGGGGCAACGGTGCGAGCGGGCTGGTTGCGGTCCCGGAACGTGAGGGCGCCTGAAGTGAAGTCGAACCCCCCCTGCTCTCCGAGGACGCGGAGCGACGAGCCGGTGAAACCCTCAGCGGCGGGGGAAATCCAGCTCTGGACGAACGAGGCGCGGAAGCCGTCGGCCCACTCCAGGTCGATCGAGTAATGATCCGTGACGTTGCGCTTGGGATCGATCGACGCGAATAGATCGCGGCGGCCCCAACCGGTGGCTCTCACGGGAAGTGAGCCCTTGAGCCAGTGAAAGACATCCCAGATGTGGACGCCCTGCTCGACCATCCAATCGCCCGAGCGCTCGCGGCGGGCGAGCCAGCCGTCGTGGCCACTCATCGGTCCGTTACTGCTGGTCCAGCTCGCGCGTGCTTCGATGAGCGGGCCCAAGTCGCCGCGGCTGATCAACTCGACGCCCTGGCAGAAGCGAGGATTCGAGCGGCGCTGGAACCCGACGTGGATGACCAGGGACGGCGAAAGCGCCCCGGCGGCAATCAGGCGATCGCAACCCTCGAGCGTCATTGAAAGGGGCTTCTCGGCGTAGAGATGCTTGCCGGCGGCGAGAGCCTCGGCGTGCACCTGGTCGTGGGCATCACACGGAAGGGCAACCACGACGGCGTCGATGTCCGTACGGTCGAAGACTTTGCGCGGATCGCTAAAGGACTCGGGGCGCCGACCGCGCGCTTTTTCGACGATTCCTTCGCCGCGTTGGCGGTGCTTTCGTTCAAGGTCGCACACTGCCAGGATCTCGGTACCCGGCAGCTCGAGCAGGCTTCGCAGCAGGGCAGTGCCCCGGTTGCCGATTCCCACTGCACCCAAGCGGAGGGGCTTGGAATCACGCTCGACCGCAGCGGCCTCAGCCAGATTCCCCTGGGAAAGCGCCAGGCTCGCCGCGGCGGAACAGCTCAAGAATCGGCGACGGTTGAGCTGGGTGGGAGGCATGGGAAGATCCTGATGGGGGGAAATCCGAAACTCGAAGCTCGAAATCCGAAGCTCGAAGCTCGAAATCCGAAACTCGAAAGCTCAGAGCTCGGAATCCGACGTTCAAGCGCTCCGAGATGAATCGGAAAGCGCGTGGATGGAGGAACAGAGTCTATTGTAGAGGGTTGCTCAAGGAAGTTCGAGGGGCGGTGTCGCGAAATAGCGGCGGGATGTTATACTACTTCGCTTGGAGGTCGCCGTACAGATGAACACAACATGGATAGGGACGCGATGGCCAAGCACATATTCGTAACGGGCGGGGTCGTCAGCTCGCTGGGCAAGGGACTGACGTGCGCCTCGATCGGGATGCTTCTGGAGCAGCGAGGGCTGCGGATCAGGCTCCAGAAGTTCGATCCCTACATCAACGTCGACCCGGGGACGATGAGCCCCCACCAGCACGGGGAAGTTTACGTCACCGAAGACGGCTCGGAGACCGACCTGGATCTGGGCCACTATGAGCGGTTCACGCACGCGCCGCTGACTCGGGACAGTAACCACACGACGGGAAGGATTTACCTGTCGGTCATCGAGAAGGAGCGCTCCGGGAAGTTTTACGAGGGCAAGACCGTCCAGGTGATCCCGCACGTCACCGATGAGATCAAGTCGGCGATCCACGCGCTGGCGCGCGACGACGTGGATGTGGTGATCACCGAAATTGGCGGCACGGTCGGCGATATCGAGGGCCAGCCGTTTCTGGAGGCGATCCGCCAGTTCGCGCTGGACGTTGGCCGCGAGAATTGCTTGTACATCCACTTGACGCTTATCCCATTCCTGAAGGCAGCCGGTGAGCTCAAGACGAAGCCGACACAGCACTCCGTGGGGATGCTGCGCCAGATCGGCATCCAGCCGGACGTGCTGATCTGCCGCACCGAGCATCCAATTCCCGCCGAAGAGAAAGACAAGATCGCGCTCTTTTGCAATGTCGAGCGGAAGGCCGTGATTGAAGAGCGGGACAAGCAGTTCAGCATTTACGAAGTGCCGCTCTCGCTGGTGGACCACGGGCTGGACGAGATCCTGGTGCAGCGGCTTCGGCTGCGTGCCATACCGCTCGACTTGACCGAGTGGCGCGAGATCGTCGAGCGAATCAAGAAGCCGAAGCACGAAGTGCGGATTGCGCTCGTGGGCAAATACATGAAGATTCGCGACGCGTACAAGTCGGTCTACGAAGCGCTCGATCATGCGGGAATTGCCAACCGCACACGGGTGGCGATCGAGCGAGTCGAGGCCGAGGAAGTCGACAGCCAGGGCGCTGACGCGTTGCTCGCCGGAGTGGACGGCATCCTGGTTCCGGGTGGATTCGGCATGCGGGGGATCGAGGGCAAGATCGAGGCGATTCGCTATGCGAGGATGGAGCGCATTCCCTACTTCGGGATTTGCCTGGGCATGCAGTGCGCGGTCGTCGAATTTGCCCGCAACGAACTGGCACTCAAGGATGCCAACAGCAACGAGTTTGATGCGAATACGCCCCATCCGGTGATTGCGATCATGGAGGAACAGCAGGCGGTCAAGAATCGGGGGGGCACGATGAGACTGGGTTCTTACCCGTGTGTCTTGTCTCCCGGAAGCCTTGCCCATCGGGCTTACAGCACCGGGCTCATTCACGAACGCCACCGGCATCGGTACGAGCTGAACAACGCGTATCGCAAGGCGTTTCAGGAGGGAGGGCTGGTGGCGACGGGGGTCAGCCCGGACGGCACGATCGTCGAGATCATGGAGCGGCCGGAGCACCCGTGGTTTCTGGCTGTGCAGTTCCACCCGGAATTCAAGTCGAAGCCAACCAAGGCCCATCCGCTGTTCCGCGACTTTGTCGCGGCCGCCCTCGTGCGGCGCCAGGCAAGTCGAACGGCCGAGCGGTAGGGTGAAGTAACAGCGTATCGAATTGTTGAGCGAAGGCACGCGGATGTTTTCGGCGATCGAGCAGGGAGATCCGAACGCCGTCGAGAAGCTTCATGGAACCGAAGAGCGTCGACCGCATTTTCTGGGATGCCCTCGAGCTCACTTCGCCGGAAGACTGCGCCGCTTTCCTGGATCGTCAGTGCGGCGGTGATATCGATCTGCGCCAGAAGCTCGAGCAGTTGCTCAAGGCCAGGGCGATGATCGAGACGTGCAAGGCCCTCGAGAAGGACCGGGCACTGCGTTACGAAACAGCGACCGCGCTAGCCAGGGACATCGAGCGCCATCTTGCCGGCGACGCCGTCGAAGCGGGGCCGCCGTCGGGGTCGTACAGACTGAAAAGGCCCGCGCGACCAAAGCAGAGATCTCGGCGAAGGCAGTGCAGCAGCGAGCCCAGATTCGCGAGCAATTGGCAATTGACGCGGTGGGGCGGTACGGCGAGGTCGTGCGCGAAACTCGGGCGCTCAAGGACGACCCCAAGCTGGCCAATCTGCGAGCCACACCGATGCACGGAACTGGTGCACGGCCAACCTGGCTTGCTGACTGGCACTGGAATGCGTATCAGATCTTGACGTTTTCACGTCAGAACGCACTGACGCGCACGGAAACGCGGGGACACGCGGGAAGCCTTCATTCTCCGTTGTTTCCGAGCCTGGCAGTGCGGTATTATCACGCACAGACACGCATGGAAACGCGTCGGAGCGTGGCTCAAGTGCTCCCAAAATGCTCCCTGACGATTCGGACTTCGAGCTGGTGCGGGAATCCTGGGGACGGCTGTCTGCGGAGCAGCGTCGGGCGATTCTGGCGGTGGTGAACGCGGCCAAAACGGAGTGAGCTGAGATGATCGATCGGAAGCGGGTGCAGGCACTGATTCAAGACGAAGCGTCACGATTGCTCGGTAGAGTGAAGCGGCGACCCTGGGGATTGAGCTGGTGGGTCTTGATGGGCCTGCTTCAATCTTCCAGCGACGAGGACTTCCAGAAGCATGAACCGCGTTTTGCGAAAGCGTACCGCACAATTTCGATTTGGTTGATGAGGTACAAGCGCAATCCGACCTTGAACCAGACGAGTGGGCGGACGGCTCGGCAATTCTCCGATGAGGACTTCGAGGGCGCCTTCAATTGGCTGATGGAAAGAGCGGACGCGACATGCCATTCATGCCGACCAGATAATCCACAGTTTGAAATCCGCCACGCGATATGGCATTTGCGAGATAAATTGCCGTACTGGCCGAAACAACCGATGTGATCTTGAAATGGCTTAGTAGTCATTCTATGATCGAAGACTGAATGTCAGAGTCTGACTGCGGCCGGAGACGGACCGCATAGGAAGTCGACTCACTCGTGAGCACTGGTTTCAACCAGGTGCTCTGGTGAATCGCGCCTATGCATCCTTCCGGGAAACCGCAATGTCGACAGCGACACTTGAACCCGCCCAAGCCGATTTCATTTCGGCAGCCGAAGCAACTCGGCGCCATCCGGGACTAAGCCCTACAAAGCTCTATCGCCTCGCTGCGATCGGCGCCGTCGCCATCGATTTGCAGCCGGGTGTGCCACCACGCTATTCCGCGGGCGATATCGCCCGCGCCATGGCTCCCATGAGCAAGGGGGCCTGATCGGTGCAGTGCGCAAGCAAGGACCCGGAGCTGGCGACTCCGGGCCTCGCGAACGATCAGGTTATCCAGGAACCCGATCCTAGCAAATTGCCCAAAGTTCGATCAATCCCCCCTTCGGAAATGCTTCTCTGGGGTTGGGATCAGATTCTCGCCGTCATCCCGCTATCCAGGCGGCTGATTGAGGAGCGGATATCGACCGGCGAGTTTCCGCGGCCGGATAGAAGTGTCGGCCGGCGCGCCTATGGTCACCGCGCATTGTTCGCGAGTGGGCCGAACAGGAAAGGGGCGAGCCATCATGAGCGAGCCCCTGCGCGGCCAGCGTGACCTGGCATTTCCTACCGACGATGACGGTGCACTCGAGGAGCCACAAAGCTACTGCGGATGTTGGGAGCGGCTTCGACTCCGGGGGGTGCGCGGACAGGTGCAGATTTGGGAATGTCCGGTCTGCGGAAACCCAACTGAGGTAATCGACCATCGGCAACCACGGAGGGCGGGCCCATGAGCGAATCAAACGGCCATGTCCCGAATGGCAAGCCCGGCGACATTGTTTTCGGGTGCATTGAACTGCGGGTTGCAGCCGCGGTGCGGGAGCTCGGCATTCCGGCGATCGAGGTCTTCACGGCGAAGGGCCAGCTTGCGAAGTTCGCGGACCGGCGGCGGATCATCTTTGCCTATAGCGAACCAGAATCGGCGACCGCGGCGGCGGTGTGGTGCGAAGGGAACGGCAACCATTACTTCGCCAGCCAGGTGGGGACTTTGAACCTGCGCGAAGCGTTCGGAATCGCTGGCAACGGCGATCAACTCAAAGCGTGGTTTAACGAGAAGGTCGCCGATGGCGAGTATGTGGACGGCGACGACTTCGTGAATGAAGCGGCCAAGCGGACCAAATGGAGGGATAAAGAGGTTTCGGCTCGAAGCCCTATCTTCCTTCTGCCACCCCGCCCGATAACGGCAAACCTCGAGCCGGTCCCTGCCATCGTGCCGGAGATGGTGCCAGAGGTTTTCCGCGGGTGGCTGCGCGATATCGCAACGCGTGGCTGTTTTCCGTTTGAGTACGTTGCGGCGACGCTGATTGTCGCTCTCAGCGGGGTGATCGGCCGGAAGGTGGCGATAAGACCGAAGCGCTACGATGACTGGGTGGTGGTGGTGAATCTCTGGGGAATCATCGTCGGGCCACCCGGATTCTTGAAGACCCCGGCAGTCGAGGCCGTCATGCGTCCGCTCAAGCGACTCGTGGCCGATGCGATGGACGCCTTCGCCCAACAGATGAACGATTACACCGCTCGCCAGCTTGTTGCCGCGGCACGCAAGGACGCAGCCAAGAGCACGCTGAAGAAAGCGGCGAAGGTGGAGGGGACGACGGAGGACGAACTAAAGCGGCTCGCGGTCGATGCGATGGCCACCAGTCAGGAAGATCAGCCGAAGTGCCGGCGGTATCTCGTGAACGATTTCACGGTCGAGAAGCTTGGCGAGCTCATGGCGGAGAATCCGAACGGGTTGACGGTCTTTCGGGACGAACTGCTTGGACTGCTCAAGAGCCTCGAGCGGGAAGGTCACCAATCGGACCGGGGTTTCCTGCTTGAGTGCTGGAATGGAAACGGCTCTTTCACATTCGATCGAATCCAGCGCGGCACGACGCACATTGAAGCGGCGTGTCTGGCGGTGCTCGGAACCATCCAGCCCGGACCGCTCGCGCAGTACATGAAACGCACCGTCAGTGGAGAGGAAGCGGACGGTTTCGTTCCCCGCTTCCAGGTGATGGTGTATCCGGATCCGCCGGACGATTACGTGCATGTCGACCAGTGGCCAGATACCGCGGCGAAGAATGAAGCCTATGACGTCTTCAAGGCGATCGACCAGATGAACGCAGCGGATAAGGGATGCAAGGTCGATCAGGATAGCGGCTTGGCCTACGTCAATTTCGCCGATGACGCTCAAGCGTTCTTCAACCAGTGGTATACAGAACTGCAACAGCGACTCCGGGGTGGTGCTCTCTCAGACCTGATGAAGAACCACCTATCGAAATATGGCTCGCTCATGGCCTCGCTGGCACTGATCTTCCATTTGGTCGAGACATGCAGGGCATGGGAGATAGGACCGGTGTCCCTCGAGGCAGCTCAAGCGGCCGCGGCATGGTGTGACCTGCTCGAGGCGCACGCCAGGCGGGTGTACATGGCCTGCGCGGACGGCGACATCTCGATCGCGGTCGCGCTATCCGAGCGGATCAAGGGATCGCTTCCAAATCCGTTCACTCCGCGGGAGGTCGCGCAGAAGGGATGGTCAGGCCTGCGGATGGTCGATGACGTCGAAACCGCCATCGGCATCCTTGAAGACCGCGGATGGGTGAAGGTGGTCGAGGTTCCGTCAGAGAGCGCGTTCGGTGGCAGACCATCCAAGAAAGTGTGGATCAATCCGGTTCTGCCATCCAAGGAAGTGTGGTCGCAAGCATGAAATACTTGAATGCATTCAAGCAGCAGATCAAGCCAGTGGATGCTTTTGTAGGTTTCGTAGGCAATCCACCCCATAGGTACACAGAAAATTCAGACCCTAAAGAGTACATCAATGATGGTGTGAGTGAGTGTATTTCTGCGCCAGTGAAATTCTTATAGATAGATACCCCCCGCTACCTACGAAACCAGACAAAACCGGTTCCGTAGGTTTTGTAGGCTTGAAGTGGTCGAGACCTTCTGATCTCGCTGGATGGCCGATTGAGCGCCGGCAACGATGGGGTGAACTCGCCAATCGCCTCGAGGCAGATGGTATCCCGTGGCCTGACCATGAGCAGCAGGCTTTTGAGCAGATCAGCGTGGAAGGCCAGTCTCTGGCCGTTCAGCCGGGCTCACCATCGTCGGCCCATACCGTCATGCATGCAAGGAGTTTAACGCATGAACGCATCCAAGAGTGACAGACTGGCAGACACCCTCGCCGCGGCGCTTACCTCGCCGAATGTGAGCGACGCCAACGGCGAGGCCGCAAACATCGTCGACACGCTTGATGACCTGGCACGGGCTGTCTGGTTCGGTGTTTCATTCCGCTCCGATCCGAGGACTCGCCCGAACGCAATGGAAGCTCATGGCGAGGCCATCAAGGAAGCGGCGACAACCATCGCCAGCGCGATTCACGACCTGGCCAGCGCGATCCGCGAGCGGCATGACTGATCGATCGTACAGATAACCAATCAACATCGGAGAGAGAATCCGATGCCGACAGACGCAAGTAATTCACGCAGTGACACTTGTGACGATTCCGGTTATACGGCAGCATCCCAAGTAGCACTTGGACCGGTTTCCCATAAATGACCCCTTACCCAACGAGAGAGGGCACCATGACGGCAGTGAACTGGGCAGACGTGTTGATCGACCTGAGAGATGACCAGCGCAGGGCGTCTGAGGCACTCTACGCGGCTGAGTGTGCTTTGGCCGACGTTGAGCACGAGACAGCCGAACTGGCTGCGGATGTGCAAAGAGTGGCGGCCGATGTACGGGCCCTGGGGCTCGAGGTTCGCGCCATCGCGTGCGGCTCGACTGAGCTGATACGGGCCCAGACTGAGAACGAACGTCGCGTTGTCGCGCGGGAGCAAGCGCTCGCTGCGCAGGAACAACGCATCGACCAGATTCGGGAGAAGGTCGAGGAAGCGCGTCGGATAGCACAAGGAACGGCCATGCTGTGCGCCAGGAACTAACCGGGGACAACCACCATGAGCACTGACACCTCGCCGTTGCCTCGCTGGCATGGTACCGCTCGAGGGTACCGGGGCCCGCGCAAGGTCAAGGGCGCCAAGCCAGCCAAGCCCGCCCGCCCTGCGCCGCGGGTGTTCTCCGAACAGCAGGACCCGCAGACCGCTCTGGACGCCTCGAGCTGGGCCGGCACGGGTGAAGGCCGGGGTGAGAACGGCATGTTCGCTGTGGGCAATAGCTGCGCGACCCCCGATCCGGCGCGGATCGCAGCAGGTGTCAGGATCAAACGCCGGTTCAAGCAACTGATCGATGACGAGCACCCAACCCTGCTCGCCGACGCGGTCAAAGAGCTCGCCCATATCGCTCTCGAGGGCGAGACGCACGGCGACCGGCTGAAGGCCATCCAACTGTTGATGGATCGCTACTGGGGCAAACTGCGAGAGCACAAGACCATCAACAAGATCGGCGGGTCTACCCAGAACATCAGCGTCGCGATGTTCGGGTTGCAAGGCGCGGCCCTCCTTGACGCTGTGAAGACACCAGAAGACCGTTATCGCCTCGCCGCGGTTATCGACCAGATGGAGCAACTCGAGCACTCGGAGGGTAGCACCGATGGACAGGAAAGCATTGTTGAAGGCGGCACTGGACCCGACATACTTGTTTCGCGCGGCGACGGGGCTTGAACCAGATTTATGGCAGCGCCAAGCTTTGCAGTCGACAAGCAAACGATTGCTTATGCTTTGCGGCCGGCAACTTGGGAAAACCAGCGTATCTGCGGTGAAAGCCTTGCACCGTGTTTGCTTCACCGCGGGCTCGGAATGTCTCCTGACTAGCATCGGGGAAAGGCAATCGCTGTTGCTGTTTGACCGCACTGTTCAGTATTACGAGCGCACCAAGCCCGTTGAGCTGGTCAAGCAACTCAGAACTGAACTGCACTTCGCCAACGGTAGCAAGCTGGTTGCCTTGCCAGGCGATCCGGCTACTGCACGCGGGTACACTCCACACTTGGTTATATTAGACGAAGCATCACGTATAGATGAGGGCATGCTGGCTGCGGTGCGTCCGATGCTGGCGGAGACAGACGGCGACCTAATCCTGCTCTCCACACCCGCGGGCCGGCGGGGGTTCTTCTACGCATGCTGGGAAGATCAGGAGCAGACCTGGGAACGCATCTCCGCCCGACGCGTCGACTATCCGCATCGTGTAAAGCCGGGATTCCTGGACGATGAGCTCAAGATCCTGGGGCCTGCACTGTACAGACAGGAACATGAAAACGCTTTTATAGAGGACGGCGACCAATTAATAGGTGATGATGCGATTGAGGCTTTAACCGAGTATCCGCCTGGCATGCCATTACTCACAGCACTCGAGGGGCTCTAATCGTGGACAACTTTGTCACGCTGGACTTAGGCCAGTTCCGGGACTTTTCCGCGTTGTCTGTAATGGCTCGCAGCCTGGCCGTGGACGCGCAGGGCCTTCCCGAACGCGATAGCCGGGGGAATTCCATCTATTCGTTTCAGATCGTGGGCCTACGTCGCTGGCCGTTAAAAACAGAGTACGGCGCCGTGGTAAAAGACCTGGTACGCATCGCAACCAGAAGCGACATTCGACCGGCTCCCATTGTGGTGATCGATATGTCCGGCTGTGGAACGGCGGTGTTTGAGCAGTGCGTTACCGCATTCGCGCCATACGAGCACATCCGAGTCTACGGGATCAACATAACCGGGGGCGCAACATCGGCGCCACGCGGCCGGCGCATGTGGAACGTCGCCAAGGTTGAGCTCGTGAGCGCATTGGCCGAAGCACTCGGCAATCGTCGGGTAAAGATATGCCCGATGCGGAACGGAAAGCATCAGGAGCACGCTAGATTGCTCAAAAAAGAATTGAGGGATTTTAAAATCCGGGTGAGCGCCAAAACCGGCAACACTTCTGCCGAAGCGTTCAATTCGGATCATGACGACTGCGTTATGAGTGTGAGCCTCGCGCTCTGGCTTGGACGTCAACGATGGATGGCCATGACAATCACGGCCGACACAACGAATCTGCAACCCTGGGAAGCCAGAGCGCTCGAGGTCGAGAAGGTGGCGGAGCGTAAGCGCGAGCTCGAGCAAGAAAACGACGACGACGACGAACTAGACCCGCGTTTCATTCCCCCTTATGCCGTCCGGCACAACCCCGCCGCGGTGGGCAACCTTCGTGACCCTTCACTCTGGGATGAGGATTGAACCATGAATAACCTGACATGGCGGCACAGACTCAAAGGGGCGCCTAAACCGCGTGCGCCCGAACCCGAACCCGCGCCGGCACGGCCGGTCAAACCAGCAAAGGATTATTGCGCAGTCTGCGGATCGGTCGCGAAGTGCTCGAGCAAAGTGATAGAAGGTCAAATCATTTGCTTCTGCGAGTGCTGCGACGTGTGCTGGGCCAAGTGTGACAGTCGAGCCGAACGTATACCCATCGATGATCCCGACGCTATGGGAAAGCTCATAAGGGCCATAGAAGCAGAGTATAGATGGCGGATGTTCATGCAAGCCGATGACGACCATCCGATGTTCACGAAGATCATGTAAGGGCGCGACGCCATGCCACAAGCGAAAACGAAAAACAGACGCGGCAGACCATCGGCTTGCGACGGCGAGACGATGTTGCTTCTCGGTTTCGCATTCGGCCGCGGCTTGAGCATCAACGAAGCTGCCGACACTGCGGGAATCAGCCGATCGACGCTCTATAACTGGCTGAACGCGGGGACGTTCAAGACCGACGAACGTTTCCGGCGGCTCGCCGAATTGCTCGCTGAACGAGATGGAACGTCCAATAATCCGCCAGTTTAGGGGGCGATTTTCTGGACGAATCACACATCCGAGCCACGAAAAACACGGCGAAAACGGCTCGCGTGTGTCCAAAAATTCCATAAGCATTAAGTGGAATTGCTCGCGCCTTCACTTGATTCGATATCGCGGCTCGCTCTAGTATTCGACCATCGAAAGGGGTGCTACATGGGATGGAAATTCGGGCCATACTGGGAGGAAGATTCCCACGACCGCGAAATGCAGTCGCGGGGGTATCTGCCGGATTGCAAGGCGGCTGAGATTCTTGGCGTGACTGTTGCCGAAGTGCGAAGCCTTGTGCGCGGTGGCGAGTTGAACGGAGTGCGCGAGGGGTTCGCTTGTTTCGTCAGTCAGAGAGCGATTGGCGACCGGCTCGCCTCGCATGGTAAGCCGTCTCCGATCTGGCGCGAAATCGACCGGCTCGAACGCGCGGGCAACCACCGCGATGCGCACGAGCTCAGATGTGAATTGCAGCGCGCGGCGAATGCCGATGGTCTACTTCAGAGGCTCGGCGCTCCGCCAATTTTGGTTGAACGCTCCGCGCCAACGCCCGTTCACGAGCTCATTTCAGAATTCACGCGACGCTTTCCGGAGGGCGAATAACGATGTTGCACGGCACTACGATCGAAATGCCGAAACCGCGCAAGTCGCGAGCCATGTTGCGTCCGATCGCAGCGGACGACGTTACGCCATTCGGCTTTTTCGCAGCGACGGCCGCGCGTTCATTGCTGACGTTCGATTCGACCGAACGCTTGATGAACCTTGAGGACCTGCAAATCAGAACCGGTGTCGGGTATCAGGGACAGGACTACGGTTTCACGCTCAAGCCCGAGTGGGCAACGGCAGTTTGGGACAAAGCCCGGACGGTTGACGGTCCGCTCGCGCGCTGTCGAATCATCACCGTGAATCAGCGCGATTTTGTGTTGCCAGTCTACGGGGAATCTTCGAGAGCGGCCGGGAGCCGGTGGGGTGGTGTGCTGGGGGTTTGGGCGACGTCAGAAACGGCCGATCTTTCGCAATCGAAGTTCCAATCGCAACCATCGGCAGCGCGGGTGAATTTTTCCTGCTCGCGATTGATCGTGCAATTTCCGCCCATGTCTCGCGACCTGTTCGCGGACACGGATTTGATTATGCCTCTCTTGGATTATTCGGCCGAGTCGGAAATCCGTTTCCAGCTTGAGCAAGCCATGATCCAAGGGATTATCGCGGGGCCTTCCGGCGTGGTGGTGCCAGGCAGCGGACTGCCCGCGGCCGGGGTTGTGCAGATCGCAAAGGACAGCGGGCAAAGCAGCGGCACCATAAGCGAAACCAATATCACAAATATGTGGAAAAGTTTGTACGGGCCGTGCAAGCGGAACGCGATCTGGTCTTGCACGGACGCGACTCTGGGCAGCATCGATGAAGTAGCGTCGGCAGCGAATTGGCCATCAGCGATCTACCTTCCGCAGGGGGTGGCGGGGAATGAATTTCCTTTGATCAAGGGAAGGCCATGCATTGTGAACGAAAATTGCTCCGCCATTGGGACTCCGGCGGATCTCGTCTTGGCGGACTGGTCACAATATCACTTATGTGTTCGCAGGGTGACGAAGAACGATCTTAGCACTCTGTCGTTCGACATCAGTCTGCCGCGCGATGAGGGGCACACTGGAATCATCGCGCTACCCGAGGGTGTGATGGAGCGATCCTACTCGGAGGACGTCTTTTTCCTATCTGACGAGGTCGCGGTGCGGCTCAAGCTTAGAGGGGATGGGCGCAGCATCTGGCCAAGCACGCTTACCACGACGGATGGTTCAACAGTCGGGTGGGCAGTCACGATTGCCCAGCGTTGAGGTGATCCAATGGACAACAAATTCTGCCGGGCAATTGACACGCGGCCGAAGGAAAACAGGCGCTGGGCTCGGCGCGAAGCTGAGAAGCGTCATCGGCTCGAGCAAGAGCGTCAAGAGGCCAGCGATAGCACCGTGGAATCCATCGGGCCATTGGGGGCCTTTCTACGCCAGTCACAACGGAGGGGGAAATGAGCTATCGAACGGCGGCACTCACTCCGGCGCAGATGATGACCATCGCGCGGGAAGTGGCTGAGCAGAAACGAACGGAAGCAATGGCCGAAGTCGCCTCGCTTCTGACCTCGCTTGAGCCGGTGAAAAAACAGGCAATCGCGACATACGAAGTAAATCTCCAGAGGGCTGCAACGAAAGCTCGCTTTGATCGCATGCGAGACCGGGCGGGCATTGTTACCCCCGGCTCGGATCAAGCAATCGCACGAGCGCTTGCAGCGGGCGAAATCGCGGGGACTGACGCGCTCGACAGGAAGATTGCCGGGATGCTCAACATGTCCGTTGCGGAGCTCAGACGAGATACAGCCAGGCTCGAAGCGATCTATGGCTATTTGATCACGCAGAACAAGGTGGACTCAGCAGTCGAACACCGCGAGCGGAAAGCGGCTTATGCAGAAGATGCCGCAGCGCGGCAGCGGGAGCGAGAAGGAGGACATTGGTGATCCCCGCCAAGATGACCGACATCGTGAGCAAGTCGCGCGAGCGAGAGATCAAGGAGATGTTTCGGGCAATCGCGACGCAGCCGGGCAAGGCGCTGGTTGCAATTAACCAGCTCATTTCGGAAAACGAGACACTGAAGGCTGAGAACGACCGTCTCCGCCGGAGGCTGAACGAGGGTCCGACGGAAGCAGAGTCGGTGCTCGCCGAAGCGCTCGCGTTGATCGGAGACGTCAGGGATATGCTTGAATCGGAATGAAATGAACGGCGGGCCGGATTTGAGGTATGGAAGTGATCACGCAACACGGCATCTTCAACACGCCGCGGTCAGTCGAGGTCACCGACAAGGGGCCGGGGCTCTGGCTCGGAATTCTTGACCGCGGACCCGATCACCCGATTCTCTGTCTCGTGGAACTGAAGGCCGGCAACGTTCTCGTGGTGCCGACCGATCAGGTGAAGGGCGCTGGCATCTACCAGACTGGCCAGCAGGAGCAGCAGGGGCGATGATGGTCTACCTGTTGATCATTGGTCTCGTCTGCCTACTCTATGCCGCCTACGGCGCCTGGTCGATTGGGACGTGTTGTGGGTGCGGTGCGAATCACACCGTTCAGGTATGGTGGTGTGACAGCACAAAGATATGCGGATTCTCAGGGATCACGATAACTGTCCAGCAAAACAATTCAGGCGGTACCGTCGTTGCGTCAGGGACGACTAACTCGAGCGGCCAGTTTGTTTGGGAAGTGTCAAGCACGGGCACATATTACTTTTCGATGTCGGCGCCGTCTGGCTATCTCACGACTCCGACGACACAGCACATTACCGTAACAGGGAGCACAGCGTCACCAAACAAAGCCCTTCTGTTAATGTACCCCGATCAACTCACACTTACCGACGCCGTTGTCGGAGCAGTCACACTTTACCCCTACGGAACATTAAGTATCGTTGGTACGGGAAGCTCGTTGAATTACATCGGCAGCATCAATTACACCTATGGCGCGGCATGCGGATGCGTGGGCGGAACGGTGGAATTACAGTACAGCTACAATCCCTGCATAAGCGCCAGCATTGATAGAGCGTCCGTGTATTGTCCGCACAATTACCCAACCGATTCGAACGGGTGCCCCGATACGAGCGGCTCGAGTTTCAGCAGCGAGATATCCACCAATATGACCGGGGTGGGGCCGGAACAAAGCTCCTGCTACCCAGTAAACGAAACCGGAAGTTTTTTGATTGGCAGCGGCTGCGCCAATGGTGCTGGAGACGGTGGTTTCTGCACGGTGTATGGGAATTGCACGGGACCGACTATTGGCGTCACGGTGACCCAATGATGACACTACCCGAAGCCCTAGACATCGTGGTCGGAAAAACAAAACACGAGCGTTATCGCTGGCTTTGCTCGGATGAGAATCCGGACGAATGGCAGCGCGGTCGCTATCGGGAAATCGTTCTCGAGATCGCCACGGGTGCACCGCAGGAGTTTCCGACCATGGCGCAGATGGCCGTAAACGCTCTGGGCGCAGCCGCTCGAGTGGCGGGTGCTGTTCTGACTGGCCATGCAGTCAAAGTCTCGCCAGAAATCCATGAGCAACGTTTAGCGTTATGCCAGGCATGCGAGCATTACAACGCCGATTCGCAACGATGTCGAATTTGTGGCTGCGGGTCTCTGAAGTTATGGGCCTCAACCGAGCGTTGCCCAATCGGCAGGTTTGAGAGGGTTGAATCATGACGATCACGCTACCTGAAATCGAAAAGGCAGTCGCGCATCAGCCGCACTTTCAGCGACTCGTCCACGAGCTGGGCGACCATTGGAGCCAGGCTGCTTACGCGGCATTGTTCGTCAAGCAGTGGCACGGAGCGAAGGGCGAAATCACGACCACGGATGCCGAGGTGCAGGAAGCGGCCGCGGCGCTCGGACTGCCTACGCCGGTGGTGAAGAAATGCCAACGGTGCGGGGGCGGGGAGTGCGATGCCCCCACGGAGCCGGTGGCATGCCCGCCATATCCTGGGATGATTCCAGACTGAGGTTTGTTCACAACCACGAGGAGGTGCTTTCCATGCGGATTATCGAAACCAGTTCAGAGAGCAACAGCCAGGCGAAAGTGGACGAACTGGTCGAAGCGCTGCCCGAAACCGCGGGCCGGAGCGACCGGATTGGATTGGTGCTTGAAATGACGTCAACGGCTTCAATGGCAATGGCACTGGCGGGGCTCTGGCTGCAACAGCGCAACGGACAGGGACCGATCGCGTGGACGTTTTTCATCGGAAGCGCGGCGGTGTGCCTCATAAACCTGGCAGTTTGCTTTTGGATTCGGGGATGGGAGCGCCGGCGGTGAAGATCATCCTGGGGAAACGCCGGAGCGGCCAGAGGGCGACAGGGACGGTGGACCCGCGGCGCGATTCCGGGTCGCCGTGCCAGTGCGGGGCGGTGACTGTGATCCGGGCCAGCGACAACGGGCCGCGGGCAGTCTGCCCAGATTGTGGAACGGCGAAACCGTTACCATTCCGGCACGCAGCCAAGAGCAAGCGACGATGACGTGGATTCCATCGCCTAGACGCCTCGCTGTGAAGCCCGCGGCGCTTCGGTCGAGGGATTGGACGGGCGACCGAGAGCGCGCCGATATCGAAGCTCGCGCGGACCGGGGTTTACGTGACGGGGCACGAGAAGGGGTAGGCGGCTCGCCATCGGGCTCGAATTCAAGGGCGCACAACGAACAGGCGAGAATCTTGAGTAGCACCGTTGCGTTGTATAATATGTAGCGAACACTGTTGAAGCGCACTATGATTGTTGTATAATCCTCAAGGCGCCTGGGGATAAAGGACGATTAATATGGCGAAAGAGGTCAAGGTTGGCGTGACGCAGGGGGGCGGACCGCCGCCTGGCTATCGGTGGAGCGTCCGGATTCTCAACGAGGGGTACCACGAAGTAATGGGATTCGTGAACCGAGCCCAATATCACCACTTGGCACTCCAATTCAAGGAGTTGGCTACGGAAAATGATCCTTCACATAGCGTTACCGCCGACATCCGTGCAATCGAAGACTACTTCGAGCTACGTGACAAGGGCGGTATCTTGGGAGGGATGAACGTCCGCATATTCTTTCTGCTCGACAAGCACAGAACCATCATCGTCGTGTTGGGCGGGATCAAGAAACAGAATGACGGACCGACTCCGAACGGTGCGAAGATTCGGATGCGAAGGAGGGCCAGAAACTATCGAAATGGCGGCTATTCGGCGGCGTGACCCGCGCGAGCCCCACGCAAGATTATTCGATTATATTGAATTCGGAAGGGATAGCATGCCTACCAAGGAGCTTCACGGACCACTAGATTCTGCGCAGTCCAATCTTAGCCATGAGGCTTTGACGATGGCCGTCGCGATCGTGTTGGATCGCGTGCAGCGTCTCAACCAGAATGACAGGGACGATCTTTTCGAGTTGGTCAAGGTACTGCCGACCGCAGATCCTGAGGAATTTGAAAGCTGCGTCGTGACGATGCGCGAAATCCTGGAACAGGCGCCATCAGGTTCGCGAAAGATGGACTGCCCATCGGAGCCGAATTCGCCGAAGTCGGGGCTCTTGGCGTGGATTTCATTCATCAGCAAGCGGATCGCCAAGGAGCGTCAAGCCGCCGGTCTAACGCAGGCGCAGCTTGCACAGAAGGCGGGGTTGCTTCAAAGCCACATCAGCCGACTTGAAACCGGAAAGCACAGCCCATCGCACGCTACGATTTCCAAGATTGCTAAGGCTCTGGGCAAGCCGGCATCGATGTTCGATCCATCGGCCGATTGAGTGCCTTAGAAAAGCAAGGGTCGAGGTGCCCGCGCTCGAGCTGGTTGAGGCGGGCGCTTTACCTGCGGCGCCGGGGCGAAAATCCCAAGCCAGAGCCACGGATGCCGCGGCGCAGCCACGCGTAGAAGATCATACTGCCGACGATGGCAGCAAAACCGCCGACCCTTTGAGCGCTTTCATGGTGGTCAGTTTCGCCGATTGGAGGGCGGATGCCAAGCCAATTGCGCGACCCCCTTGCGCTCTAAGGGGGTGGCGAAATGGTGTGCACTTAGTGGCAAGAAATGCCCGTTTACGGGGGAGTACACGTGTACGCTCACTATGTATGATAGTATAATCACGTGCACATTCTAACCGATCTGGAAGGAGTCCGAAAAATCGGGCGGAATTCCATCGCTGCACCGTTGATTTTCAAACAAGCAAAGCATAGACTTCCATCATGGCAGTGAGAATAACGAAACGAGAGGGGGCGGAAATGCGAATTCTGAAGTGTGCAACCCTGGCAATCATCGACGTGGGGGTTGACCTGACGCTGTTGTCGCTACTGGTGGGAGTGGCTGGCGCGATGTGGATGGTGCTGAGATGAGCGATACGTTGACTGACCAAATCCGGGAAGCGGTCAAGCAATCAGGTTTGACGCACTACGAAATCTGCCGGCGGACGCGCATTGACGGGGCGTCGATGTCTCGATTCGTCAACGGGCAAGCTGGGCTATCGCTGGCGAATCTTGACAAGCTGGCCGAATTACTGGGCCTGCGGATCACAACCACGAGAAAGGCGAAGTGACATGGCATCGGTTTTCAAGGCCAAGGGCGCAGACTGCTACACGATTCTTTACTTCGACGCCAACGGCGACCGGCGGAAGAAAAAGGGCTACACCGACAAGCGAGCGTCACAAGAGCTGGCGGTCAAGCTCGAGACGGAAGCCCGCAAGATCAAGAACGGACAGATCGACCCGCGGGATCTTGCCTACCAGAAGCACGAGGCCAAGCCCCTGGCGGAGCACGCCGCGGATTATGGGCGATACCTGGCAGCCAAAGGCAGCAACAGCGGACACGCGCTCACGACGACGACGCAAGTCAGCCGGATGCTCGAGCTGACCAAGAGCCGGCGGATATCTGACTTGTCGCTCTCGAAGGCCCTTGACGCGACCGTGGTACTTCGTAGTGAAGGGCTAAGTACCGAAACCATCAATCACTACATCCGCTCGGTCAAGGCGTTCAGCCGATGGCTCTGGAAGGATGGACGGGCTCGAGATCACCACCTTGCACACCTCGCCACCACGAGTTCGGAGGGCGACCGGCGGCGGGTTCGCCGGGCTATGACTCCAGAGGAAGCCGCACGGGTGGTGCGGGCAGCGGAGCGCGGGCCAATCTTCCGAGGTATCGAAGGCCCTGAGCGCGCCGTGCTGTACAGCTTGGCACTCGGAACCGGGTTCAGAGCCGATGAACTGCGATCCCTGACACCCGAGGACTTCAAACTTGTCGCGTCGCCTCCTACCGTTCGCTGCCGGGCTGCTTACACGAAGAACGGACAGGAAGCTGTGCAGCCGTTGGCGCAAGCTCTGGCCGATCAAGTTCGCCCGTGGCTGGCCCAGAAGGCACCAGGAGAGGCGATCTTCGGGACGTTGACGAATCGGACGGCCGAAATGCTGCGGATCGACCTGGAAGCTGCCAGCATTCCCTACGAGACCGATTCCGGGGTGGTTGATTTTCACAGCTTGCGGGGTTGCTACATCTCGTATATCGTCGCGTCCGGAGCGTCGGTAAAGACTTGCCAGGTGCTTGCCCGGCACTCTGACCCGAAGCTGACCATCGGTATCTACGCCAAAGCGTCCAGGTTCGATATCGACGGTGCTGTGCAGGCACTTCCGGACCTGGCTCCCAAGCCGCGGCCGGAAGCAGAAGCCCTAGCGGCGACCGGAACCGAGGGTGCTACCCGAATTGCTCCCTTAACCCGGGAAAACGGAGCGGACGATTCGACGCAAGTTCAAGTGCTGCAAATGGTATCGTCGCAAGACGAGGTAGCATCGGCACAAGAGTGCGTATCTTTTGCGGCGGTCCCGTTGCCCCGACCGCGGAACGACCAATCTGGAGGGTCGATCGATGTCGCTCCACAAGCGGAAGCCGTGTCGCCATCAAGCTTTGCGGGTCGAGACCCTTGAATCACGCGACCTGATGAGCGCCATTGCAGTTGCCGATCGGCCGGCGGCGGAGCTCAAGCGGGTCGCAAAAGCGACCGGGATCCATCAGGTCTACGGATCGCTCGAAGGTCAAATGGTCCAGGCGGGGAAACCTGGCCAGGGAACAGACAAGTTCTTGGCGGCGGGTCCGGAGGCACCTCTCGGAACGGGCACTTTCAACGGCAAGTCCCGATACAGGGCTGCGCTCGAGAATGGGGCGATCGTCGGATACGACCTGGTGAACGGAACCGGGACTCTTGTCGACTCGAGCGGCGCCAAGCTCGATATTCAATTCACCGGGGCGATTTACGAGAGCGGGCCGGGCTACGCGTTCTCCTGGAGCGGAACCGTCGCAGGCGGCTCCGGCCGTTTCGCGAAGGCATCGGGGAGCTTGCAGGCTTATGGAACGGTCAGCATTTCCACAGGGCAATTGACCGTGTTGGCGTATACGGTCACGCTCACGCGCGACTGAGCGTGCCGGGCTCCAATTGCACGACCAGCGCGCAAGCGAGAGCAGTATTTCTCATGAGACTGGTGGCGCGCAATTACGCGAGCTCGTCCTGGGTCGAGCTGGAGCTTCGCGGCGGGCACATCGAGGCGATCGGGCCGGCCGACGGCCCCGATCTCGTCGAACCCACCGATCTGTGGGTCGCGCCGGCGTTCTGGGACATTCAGATGAACGGCCACGGGGGGCGTTCGTTCTCAAGTCCGGAGCTCACGGTCGAGCAGGTTCAAGAGATTGTGCATTATCAGGGCAAACTGGGGACGGCCAGGCTTTGTCCCACGCTCATCACGGCGCCGGTGGACCACATGGTCCACGGCCTGCGAACGATCGCCGCGGCGTGCGATCTTGATCCGGAGGTCGCTCGAAGAGTCGTCGGCATCCACGTCGAAGGGCCGTTCATCTCGGAGCAGGACGGCTATCGCGGGGCTCACCCGGCCGATGCGATTCGTGACCCGAGCTGGGCGTTATTCGAAGAGTTCCAACGCGCGGCGGGCGGGCGAATTGCCATCGTTACGCTGGCGCCGGAACGGAACGGGGCGATCGAGTTCATTCGCCGGGCGCGCGATGCCGGAATCGTCGTGGCACTCGGGCACACGGCTGCCGACGGGAGCGTGATTCGCAAGGCGGTCGCGGCCGGTGCGAAGCTGAGCACGCACCTGGGCAACGGCATCGCCGGGATGCTGCCCCGACACCCGAACCCAATCTGGGAACAGGCAGCGGTTGACGAGCCTCGATGCTTCTTTCATTGCCGACGGACATCACCTGAGCGCGGCGACTCTGCGGGTGCTCGCACGGGCGAAGGGGCCTACACGCACCATACTGGTTAGCGACGCGAGCCCGCTGGCGGGGCTGCCGCCGGGGCGGTACGGCGAGTGGGAGATTGAGCCTTCCGGGCGCATCGTCGTGGCCGGCACGCCGTATCTGGCCGGCGCGAATCACGGGCTCGAAAAAGGCGTGGGGACGCTGCTTGAGGCCACAAACTGGAGCCTCGAGGAATGCATTCGCACCGTGACGGCCAACCCCGCCAGATTGCTGGGGCGGAGCGTGCCTGGCCTGACCAGAGGAGAGCCCGCCAGCATCGTGGTTTTTCGACATTCTCACGCGAATGAATTCGACCTTGTATCTGTTTGTGTCGACGGGCGGGAGGTGTTGAATTCCAGCGGAGGATCTCCAAGATGAAGCGACCGCCTACTTTTCGAATGGTACTTGCACTTCTGTTTCTCCTCTCGGGTACCGCGAGCCGAGCATCGGCGGACGACGCTCTTGTGGAGATCACCGTTCGCGAAAAGGGGAGCGGAAAGCTACTGCCCTGCCGGATTCACGTCAAGGATTCGACGGGGCAGGCGAAGCGGGCGGGCGATCTGCCGTTCTGGTTTGATCACTTCGTTTCGCCGGGGACGGCGAGGGTCGAATTGACGGCTGGCAAGTACACGACCCGGGCACGTGTTCAAGGCAGGCGAGGGGGAAGAGATCAAGCTCAAGCTCGAGGCACGGCTGACGACACAGGACCCGGTGCGATTCGTGGAAATAGTTGAGAATGGTCAAGTGAAGCGTACTGTTCGCGTGGAGGAAGTGATGAGGACCGGCTCGCTTGGTGGGGATGAAGTGCTGCGCTATCACTTGCTCGCGGAAAAGTTCTGGCGGGAACGAGTCGCGGAGGCGAATGCGAAGTGAGGGGCGTTCGCGGAAGGAGGCGACGGGCGTGGGATAGTGTTCGCGTTGCCGTTAAATTGGCGGACGGCACACGGCGTGTGCCTGCTACAGCAAGACCGTTGCGGCGCTGGTGGCGCATGAGCCGCGAATATGGCGGACGGCACACGGAGTGTGCCTGCTACACTGAACGATCGGCGAACCCGCGCCCGACTTGGAGACCTTCGGTCGCGGGGAGGGGCGGGGTCGGGAGACCCGCGCCCAACGGAGACCTCGGTCGCGGGGAGAGCGGCGACGCTTCGGGTGCCCGGAGACCCGCGCCCAACGGGGTGTCGCAGGAGCGGGGTTCGGGGGGTCGTCCGCGAGCGCGCCCCGTCACCCGGCCTTCGGCCACGCTCTCCCCGGGGGGGAGAGGGTTGGTTCGGGGGGTTAAACGCGGGCCCGCCCCTCTGGGGCAGGCGTGGGCTTACTACTGGCTCACGCGTTTGCGGCGGGGTCCTGGCCGTCTACCCAGTCGCCTTCCAGCTTTTGATAGTCGGGGAGGTTGAGCAGCGATCCTGTTTCCCCGGCCTTCCAGCCGGCTACCTGGTTGGGCTTGCCCCGCTTGTGGCTGACCTCTTCCCAGCGCTTGGCCCAGCTCTCGTCGGCGTCGGTGACCTTGCCGGTCTCTTTGTCGAAGTAATAGGCCTTGCCTTCGCGGTACGACTTGACGCCCAGGTTCACCGTCGTGATCGCGGCGTAGCCCAGCTCGGCCGGACAGAGCGTTTCTGGGTTGCGCGAGCGGCAGCATTCGAGGAAGTGCTCCCAGAGGGCATAGGTGTCTTCCTTGGGCTGCGGCGGTGCGAACTTTTCGCCCTCCATACCGAGGTTGCCGCCGGCGGGCGCGGGTTTGCCTTTGAGGGCGTGATCCTGTGTTCCAACGACGAAGCCTCCGCCGGGGTCTCCGTGGAAGCGGATATTGCCGGTGTGGCCACGGATGACCTCACCCAACTGGACGTCATTGCACATGGTGGCTGAGATCAAGACCTGGCAGCCTTCGTCGTAGTCGGCAACGACCGTCGCCATGTCGGGAACGTCGCGGCCGTCATATTCCATGTACAATCCACCTGCCCCGACGACGCGCTTCGGGAACCGGACGCCCATCGCCTGGATCAAGTGCGTGAGCTGGTGGACGAAGAGGTCGGTGTACATGCCGCCGCCGAAATCCCAGTAACAGCGCCACTGGGCGTACTTGGCGCGGTTGAACGGCATCGTGGGCGCGAGGCCGAAATCCGTCCCCAGAAACATCTTCCAGTCGACGGTCTTGGGGTTCATATCCTTGCTGAGGGCGTAATAGCGCCACTGGCCGCCGTCGCTGTTGCGGTAGTAGCTGGTCTGGCCCTGCATGACGTGGCCGATCTTTCCGTCGGTGATCATCTGGTTCGCCATGCGCCAGCGGGGATCAGCCGTTGACTGCACACCGACGGTGAAGACCTGCTTGGTGCGCTTGACGGCGCCGGCGACCTGGTGGGCTTCGTCAATCGTGTGCGTCATCGGTTTTTCGCAGTAGACGTCCTTGCCGGCCTCCATGGCGTCAACCGACATCTTGGCGTGCCAGTGGTCGGGCGTGGCGATCAGGACTGCGTCGACGTCCTTGCACTCGAGGATCTTGCGGTAGTCCTTGGTGATGCGATCCTTGTCTTTGCCCTGGGCGTCGAGGCCGCATTTTTCGGCCGAATAGTACAACCCGCGGCCGACATCCTTGTTGCCGTCCCACACGTCGCAGATGCCGATCAAGTCGACGAGCTTCTGCTCCTTGTTCTTCATTTTCAGGAGGATTCGCAAGTGCTCCTGCGCACGGCCGCCCGAGCCCAAGACCGCGATGTTGATCTTCTCATTGGCGCCTTTGACCCCGGCGCCGATGGCCGGGTGAGGGAATGCTCCGCCGGCGACGAGGGCACCGGTCGCGACACCCGCTGTCTCGATGAAGCCGCGACGACTGACCTTGGGACTGTCTTTCATCGGCTGGAACTCCCCAATGTGAAGCGCACCAATATTTGTTTTCAGGCAGGCGGTGTCCCCGACTCCCGAGGCTGAAGACAGACAACACGTTAACGCCATCGAGCGCCGGTGGTCAAGCCATGAGCGGCAAGGTCGGGCGCGTCCTTGGAAAGTCTGCCCTTAGCGCGACCGGCATGGCCATGTTCGTTTCTGGCGACATTCGCCCAAATTTGTTTGATCGCGACGCGCGCGTTCTGCTACGGTTCTTGTGCCTATTTGTACTTACCGCAGAGCGCGACGCACCTGGGAACCGCTATGAAGACTTCGACGCTTGCCCAACTGGCTTTCAAACACACATACAACCACTTCGCCGAAGAGCTGTACATTCATTCCGGCCATGACTACACGAAGCCTGTAACGTTCTACGCAATCGTGAACGAGCACTGCAACGTGAAGTGCCGGTACTGCGAGTACTGGCGGCTACCGAAATATCGCGACGAGATGTCCATCGAGGACTGGCAGAGGGCGCTCCTGCTACATCAAGGACTTCGTGGGCACGTATTCGATCAGCTTCAGCGGCGGCGAGCCGTTCATCAAGCCCGGGTTCATCGACATCATGGCGTTCTGCCATCAGAACGGGATTCACTCCGGAGTGACAACGAACGGGTCGGCACTCAATCGCAAGAATGCGATCAAATTCGTCGAGGCGCACCCGTGGAACTTGAACGTATCGGTTGACGCCCCCAACGCCGATCTGCACGACTACCTTCGAGGGTGGCCGGGGCTATTCCAGAAGCTCTCCGACGGAATCAAATACGTGCGTGAAGAGCGCGACAAGCGCGGGCTCGACTTTCCGATCATCATCAAGCCGACCATCGGCAAGAAGAACTACAAGTACCTGCCGGACATGGTGCAATGGGTGAAGGAAGTCGGCGCCACGGCGCTCGAACTTCCAGCCCATGGATCGCTGGACGCCGGAAACGTATAACGAGCTCTGGATCGAGCAAGACGAGCACGCGGAGCTTCAGAAAGTCGTCGACAAGATGCTCGAGCTGAAGCGCAGCGGCGAGCCGATCATGAACTCGGAGATGGTGATCGGGCTGATTGTGCGGCACTTCCGCGAAGAGGCCGCACCGCCTGAGGTGATGCCCTGCCGGGTCGGCATGCGCGATTTCTTTATCAAGACCGACGGCGAGATCGAAGTCTGCTTTTTTTATCCATCGATCGGCAACATCAAGGAAAAATCGGCCCGGGAGATCTGGTACGGGCCGAAGGCGCAGGAGATACGCCGCCAGACGGTGGAATGCGACCGCCTTTGCCTGTACACGTGCCTATCGCAGAAGACCATCACGGACAAGGTGAAGATGGGCCTCACGATTCTCACTCACCAGAAAAAGCAGAACCACCGCGCAGAGCTGGTGGAGAGCATCGCTCCGGTTGGATCGGCGACGTGAGCTACGAATAAGCAGGAACTCGAACTTTCGGGCTAGCCGTTTTGGCATGGTCGTCATGTCAGAGGCGGTGGCGACCCGAAACGTGACCGATCGGAAGGCGTCGTCCTCGTGCGTTGCACCTGAAATGCGCCGATGTCCGTGGCTCCATGCCGTGGCCGGGGCTTTCCCCGTTGGTCGGTTGTGATGCGGGCAACGGCAATTCCCTTCTTGATCGCGGGGCTGCCGGGGGCCAGGGCCTGAGTCTGGGTAGGCCCGCCGTTGCTGGCGAGCGGACCAAGCAACGGGTCGGTGTTGACGAGGTCGGTGGGGTTCAGGCTGATGCTGGGAGCGTCTGAAAAGAGATTGTGGCCTAACGATGAGAAGCTGCCTTTGACGACGGAGACGTTTCCGCCCTGCGAATTCTGAAAGATGCTATCGATCGAAGTGCCCGCGGCTGGAGCCCCGAAGATCGTTGCGACGCCACCGCCAGTGTCGGCGGAGTTATTGTCGACCGTGACGTAAGAGAGCGCAGCACGCCCGCGGCAGCGATGGCGCCGCCGAAACTGTATGGAGCGGCCGCGGCCGAATTGCCGTTGAAGGTGGAGTTGGTCGCGGAGACTGTGCCTTGGTTGAAGATCGCACCGCCGACATTGAAGGAATCGCCCGTGGCCATGTTGCCGCTGAACGTGGAGCCGGTGACCGAGAGTATGCCCGGGAGAATAGCCTGGACGTAGATTGCGCCGCCGAAACTCCCGTTCGTGCTCCTCGCAGCGTTGCCACTGAACGTGGACCTGGTGACCGTGAGATTGCCGGCCATGTGGATCGCGCCACCATAGGCGTTATCACCTGTGGCCGAGTTGCCGTTGAATGTGGAGCTGCTGATCGAGAAGTTGGGGCCGCTTTCGATTGCACCGCCTTCACCTTCGCCGGAGAATGGCGAACCTTGGGAACCGCCAGTGGCGGAGTTGAGGCTGAACGCGGCGCCCTGGATCGAGAGCGTATTGGAGTTATCGATCGCACCTCCCTCGGCGTTGCCGCCGCCGCCGGCTTCGCCGAAGGCCGAGTTGCTGATGAACGTGGAGTCGCCGGTGATTGACAGCCGGCCGCCGTCGGCGTTCTCGATTGCGCCCCCACGGGCCAAGCCGCCGCCCAGGTCGCCTTCCCCGGCCGTGGCTGTATTGCCCACGAAAGTGGAGCTCTTTATCGAGAGCCTGCCGGAGTTCCAGATGGCACCGCCAGAAGCCGGGTCGCCGGAAAGGTGGGCGCTGGCGCCAGTCGTCGTGTTGTTTGCGAATCTGGAGTTGTTGATGGAAAGCGTGCCTGTGTTGTAGATGCCGCCGCCAGCCGTGACACCCGGGGCGAAATTGTTGACCGCGGAGTTGCCTGTGATCCACATGTTTTTGAGTGATAGTGTACCGGCGTTGTTGATACCGGCTCCGTCGACGGTAAGCCCGCCGGCGATGGTCAGTCCGCTCATCGCGATCCTGGCGCCTGTCCCGACGGTGAAGGGTCGGAACTGACCGGTCCCCGAGGCATCACTGCGGGCGACCGTCAGCATGGAGGGCCCTGGCCCGGCGATCACAATACGGGTCAAAAGGACGGGCATTGGACTCGCCAAGAGGATCGTCCCTCTCACGGAGTGTCCGAACTTGATTGTATACGAATGCGTTTGCCCCCCCGAATGGCTCGCGCCCGGGTTTGCTTTTTCGACAGCGGCCCGGAGCGAGCCTTGACCCGAGTCGAGCAAGTTCGTGACCAGGATCGTTGAAGGCACGACGCGGCACTCGAGTTGCTCGAGGCTCTTGCTCAGTCGCCGCACCGGGCGAGGATTCCGGTCTCGTGGGAGCTGCGAAAGCGATCGCGGGATCGTGGAGCACCGACCTACGATGGCGCTTAGAATCGACATTGCGGGTTCCGATTGGCAAGTGCCTGCAAGGTAAACAAAGCTGGGGATCAAGGTCCGTACTGGAATTGGTTGTAGGAAACGCCGTCCACCACCGTCTTCTTGAGGCGGACGGTGCTGCCTTTATTCACGATCGCGGCGGCGTTGTTCACGATTCCTCCCCCGTCGGGGTCGTTAATCGTCGAGAAGTCGACTACCGCCTGGGCTCCCAGGCTGTTATACAGGCCGCCGCCGGTGGTCGCGGAGTTGCGCGAGATGGTGCTCGAGCTGATGGTGAGCGGCCCGGAGTTGTTGATTCCGCCGCCGGTGCTGCCGGCGCCTTCGGTGTTGCCCGAGACACTGGTGTCGCTCAGGGTCAGTGATCCGGAGTTATTGATGCCGCCGCCCGTGCTGCCGACTGCTCCGGTGTTGCGTGAGATCGTGCTGTGGCTGAGGATGAGCGACCCGGAGTTATTGATGCCGCCGCCCATGCTTCCATCGCCGCCGGTGTTGCGTGAGATCGTGCTGTGGCTGACGGTGAGCGACCCGGAGTTGTTGATGCCGTCACCGGAAGTGATGGCCGTGTTGCCGGAGATTGTCGTTTGGTTGACGATGAAGGTTCTAGAATTGCTGACTCCGCCGCCGGAGTCGTCGGCCGAGTTGCCGGAGATCGTCGCCAGGTTGGCGGTGAAGTTCCCGTTGTTGAAGATGCCGGCGCCCCGGTAGGCGGCGTTGCGGGAGACGGTCGTGCGGCTCAAGACGACCGTGCCATTGGAGTCGTTATAGATACCGCCGCCCTCGGGATAGATCGGCTCGGGCCCGATGATCCCTGAGCCGACCTGGTTGGAGAAGATGGTCGAGCGATTGACAGTGAGCGATCCGGTGTTGTCGATGGCGCCGCCATTGCCGCCGGCGGAGTTGTGGAAAATGGTCGTGAGGCTGACGGTGAGCGTACCGGTGTCGAAGATGCCGCCGCCGTCAGCGTCCGAATTCTGGGTGATGGTGCTGTGACTGACGGCGAGGGTTCCGATGTTGTGGATGCCGCCACCGCCTTCGTTGTCCGAAATGGTGGTGTGACTGATGGAGAGGGTGCCAGCGTTATCGATGCCGGTGCCTGAAGCAGGGTATATTGCGAATCCATCAGTGATCGTCATGCCAGAAATCTTGACGTCCACACCTGAATCCACTGCGAAGATGCCGAAGAAGGAGGAAGCCTTGCCATCGCGTCGCACCGTAAGCCGGCTCGCGCCGGGACCGCTCAAGTTCATGCTCTTGCTCAGATCCGGCAAGGCGCTTTCCAGCGTGATCGTACCGGTCACCTTGAACTTGATGTTGTAGGTTCGCGCGGCGGAGCCAACGTCGGCCTGGGAGATCGCCGAGCGCAGCGTGCCCGGCCCGGTATCGGCGAGCGATGTGACCGGCAGATTGAAGCTGGAAAGCGCGGTGCGGTCTTCGAGGCATTCCAGGCTGATGCTCTGCCGCCGCCGGGAGCGGCGAGCCCGGGCCGAGGCGAACTGTGGGAGCGATTGCGAGATGGCCGAGCACCGGCGAACGTTGGTTTCGAGAGCCGACATTGGCGGTTCCGATCAGCACGGAGTTGCCTGCGAGGAAAACAAAAAAGCCCTATCGCCGGGTTTCCGAGCGATAGGGCCATCATGACTTGGATGCGCCGCCCGCCTTGAGGAGCGCACTCCAGCCATTATCATAGACGTGACTCAAGATGGATTGCAAGCGATTCGAGCCGGTCTGGCAGAGTCGAAGAACGCGTCGGAGTGTCGGACGAATGGCTTTCGCTCTCGGAGAGATTCAGTCTTGTGTTCGAGCCCATCGACAGCGCAGGTGATGTCCCCATCGTTTTGCTTGTGACGCGAACCAGCGTGGATTAAACTGATCCTATTCGGGGCTTCGCGTTTGAAGGTGGGGTTCTCCCACCTCGAACAAGGGTCCGTCTTCGCTCGCAAGCTGCGGCAGCGTGCCGGGGCGATTGAGAGAGGAGCTTGCACGATGAACCGACCGCCTGGATCGGTGCGGCGCCGAGCCACCTTGCTCGTGTCGGCGGTGATTGTCATCAGCCTGTACGTAATGACTCGCGAGCGGGCGCTCTCGAGGACCGAGTCAGAAGCGGCCGTCAACAACTTCCGGTTTACGCGAACGCCGTTGCCCGAAGTGGCCAACCACCCGCCGTACAAGTACGTCCGCAAGGTGCACCCCAGCGTGCAGCACATCCGAGCATACTTGTCCTCACTCGGGGCCGGTGTGGCGCTGGGCGATCTGGACGGCGACGGACTGCAAAACGACGTCGTCTGGGTCGATCCACGCACTGACCAGGTCATATGCGGTCCTGTGCCTGGTACCGGGGCGCGTTACGAAACATTCGCACTCGACCCCGGATCGTCGTTCCCCAACTGGAACCCGGCGACGATGTGCCCTCAGAGCTCCCTGATCGCCGACTTGAATGAGGACGGTCTCCTGGACGTGCTCGTCGTCCTGTGGGGCCGTAGCCCGATCGTTTATCTGCGCAGAACGCCGGCCGACTCGAAGACGCCGCCCTCGGCCGCCGAGTTCGAATCGCAGGAGCTGATCAAGGGGGGCGACCGCTGGTACTCCTCAACGGCGGCTGCGGCCGACCTCGATGGCAACGGGCACCTCGATCTGATCATCGGCAACTACCTCCCTGACGGCTCTCGAATGTTCGACGAGAATGCCCAGGGGTACGAAACCTTGCACGACTCGCTGGCGAGGTCCGGCAACGGCGGTGGTCTCCGATTTTTCCGGTTCGTGAGCTCGACCGCGGGCCGGCATCCGACGGTCCGCTTCGACCAGCAGAAGGATGCGATCGCCGAGGAACTGACCCACGGCTGGAGCTTTGCAATCGGGCCCGCTGATCTCGACGGTGACTTGCTGCCGGAAATCTACGTTTCCAACGACTTCGGCCCTGACCGCCTGCTGCACAATCGCTCGACCCCCGGTTACTTTCAGTTCGTGGCCTTGCAGGGAGAGCGCACGATGGGCACGCCGGCCTCGTGCGTCATCAATCAGGACTCTTTCAAAGGTATGGGCGTGGACTTCGGCGACATAAACGGCGATGGACTGCTGGATATCTACGTGAGCAATCTGACGTCCAGGTGGGCCCTCACCGAGAGCCATTTCCTGTGGCTGAACACCGGCGAGACAGCGCGTATGCACGACGGGATCGCGCCGTTCCGGCAAGCCAGCGAAGAACTGGGGCTGTCACGCAGTGGCTGGTCGTGGGACTGCCGGCTGGCGGATTTGAACAACGACGGCGTCCTCGAGGCGCTTCAGGCGAATGGCTTCCTCAAAGGGCGAATCAACAAGTGGCCCGAACTGCAAAGCCTTGGCACCAGCAACAACCAGCTCTTGCACAATCCCAAGTTCTGGCCGAGCCTTCAGCCTGGCGACGACGTCAGCGGCCATGACACCTTTGCCTTCTTCGTCAGGGCCAGGGACGGCCGGTATTACGACGTGGCCCCTAAACTGATGTTGCAGGACGGTCAGTCGATGTCCGAGGCGATGGTGACGCGCGGAATCTCGCTGGCCGACGTCGATGGCGACGGGCGGCTCGATTTCGCCGTTGCGAATCAATGGCAGCCGTCTTACTTCTACCACAACGAGTGTCCCAAGCCCGGCAACTTCATGGGGCTGCACCTGTTGCTCCCTCTGGAAAAGGGAAAGGCAACGCTCGCCCTACCGGGTATCGGTCATCCAGCCGGGGAAATCCCGGGCCGGCCGGCCATCGGCGCCGCAGTGGCCATCCAGTTGCCGGAGGGGCAAAAGCGGGTGGCCCAGGTCGACGGCGGAAGCGGCTATGCCGGAAAACGTGCCCCGGATGTTCATCTGGGGCTCGGTACAATCGCCGAAGCTCCCGTCGTGATTCGCTGGCGGGATCCCGACGGCAACCCGCATGAGGAGACTTTTCAATTGAAGGCGGGTTGGCACACGATCCGACTCGGTTGGCCGGCAGACGGGAAGAGAGCGCTTTGATGACGACAACGGCCGACGCGATAACCACGCTGCAGTTCTACCCCAAGCGCAGCGCCTTGCGTCGATATTTCGCCCTTTGGTACTTCACCTTATTACTCGTTGTCTGGAACATCGTCGGCCATGTGTTTCTCGGCTTCGAGCAGTCGCATATCCAACCGCTCGTCGGGCTAGCGACGGCGATCGGCCTCCAATTCCTGCTGGAGTGGATCGACGCGCGAGCGGCCAACCGCAAGCTGCGGTTCGCCGGCTCGTGGGGGGACCTCATCAACTTTCTGCCGCCTGCCATCATCCCGGGCCTGGCAGTCACGATGCTTCTGTTTCCCAACGAGAGGCTGATGCCGATCATATTCGGCGTCGGCGTCGCCATTTGCTCGAAGGTGATTTTCCGTGCACCTGTGGGTGACGGCAAAACGCAGCACATCTTCAACCCGTCAAACATTGGGATTGTGGCCACATTGCTTTTGTTCCCGTCGATCGGAGTGGCACCACCGTATCACTTCACGGAGAACCTGACCGGGATGTGGCACTGGGCGCTGCCCGGCTTCGTGCTGGCGACGGGCATCATCGTCCATGCGTTGTTCACGGGCCGATTGACGATGGTTCTCGTGTGGCTGGTTGCGTTTGTTGTCCAGGGTCAGGTGCGAAGCTGGTACTTCGGGACATCATGGATCGTGCCCCTGACGCCGATGACAAGTGCGGCGTTCATGGTATTTACCCTGTACATGATCCCTGACCCGGCAACGACGCCGGTCAAGCCGCTGCGCCAGGCGCTATTCGCTACTGCGATCGCAGCGGTCTACGGCGTGCTCCTGGTCGAGCATGTGGTGTACGGTTTGTTCCTCGCGCTCGCGATCGTCTCCACCATGCGGGGTGCGGGTTTGTACGCCTGGGCGGCATGGCGGTCCGTTCGCGCAATTCAGCAAGGATCCCTCACGCTTGAGCCGGGGATGGCTGGCACCGCGAGATGATCCCGAATGGGGGTTTACCTGACGATGGGTAGCTTGATCACAAGTGCGCTGGTTCGCGCGACCAGGCAACTCGCCGGGCGTTATATCTGGACGAACCCGAGCATCGCCGAGACGTTCCGTTGCCGGCCCACCTACCAGGCTTCGTTCAAGAAGACCTGGCTGTCTCTCATGTGGGGCGGCGAGGCCGGTACACGGCGATTACGGGAGTCGATCGCGGTAGCAATTTCGGCGGCCAACCAGTGCTTCTACTGAACGTCGGAGCATCTGCTCTTCCTGCAGGCTGCAGGATCCGATTTCGGTAAAGCACACGACCTGGTCGACGCCGTCACAGAGGCGATCCGATCTCCACACGACGGACAGGCCTCGGGAGATATCCGTCTCCTTACACTTAATAACTCAAGTATAAGTAATGGGTTCCCCGCTGGGCGTCCGGTACTGGACCCAGAGCGGATCGCCGAGCGCGTCGAGCGGGCAGGTTGTACGGGTGCCGAGAGCTTGCTCATCGCGCTGGCGGCGCACGCGACGATCGCCTCGCCCGTGACACACCTGGATGTCGACTGGATCGCCTCGGCCGCGGCCCGTATAGGCGACGCGGATCTCCTGCTCGAGACGGCGGGCGTCGTGTTTGCGTTTAACGCCGTCAATCGCATCGCGGACGCGCGACGCGTGCGGCTCGAATACGAATTCCTTCGCGAGTTGAAGCCGATCCGGGGCTGGGTCGAGCGGCGGATGGCGTGGCTGACCGGTCTGACTTATGACCTCTCTTACAAGCATCAACCCCGTCATTCGCCGGAAGAACTGCTGGATCGGCTCGGTGTCGTGTTTGAGCGTCTAGGTGCAGGGGATGTGCCCGACGTCTTCAACTGGTTGAGTCGATCGCCGGTGGTGCTCGAGGGGGTACTCGAGATGATCGAAGTCAACGTCACGAGCGCCGGCGTCCGTTTCGACCTTTTGAAAGAAGCGGCGGCGATCGCCGTGGCATCTCGGGCGATGTCGGGTTCGGGCCTGAGCAGGGCGGTCGACCTGTGGCTGTCCCAGGGGTCGTTGCCCGATTCGAATACACTCCTCTTGTGGGCTGCTCCGTCATCTGCCCCCACCGATTCGAGTCTCGTGTCGGCGTGTCGCCGATATTCGTGGCAGGTGGCGAACGCGGCCTATACGATCAGCGATCAACAGATCCGCAAGATCCTTGCGCTTGGGCTCTCAGACGCCGAACTACTTGATCTCACACTCGCCACTGCGCTATTCTCGGCGCTCGCGATCATCGAACCGATCAGCGCGGCCGTCGCGGCCGGGCATGCAACACCAGCCGTCGATCATAAGTCGATGCTTGCGTAAGTGTTTCCATGCTCACAATACGCGACCCGGAAATAACGTCTTCAGGTTCGTATGGAAGACCGCGGCGATCATGTCGAAGCCGTTCTTGGACGGATGCAGCTCGTTATCCCACGAACTGGTCACGGGCGGCAAAGTCCCTTGCGTGTTGATGAATGTCACCGCGTTGTGAAGCGGCGCCAGCGCCTGCAACATCGCCGCGAACTGAAGCAGCATCGCTTTGACGACCGCGGTCGCGGCAGTCCTCGCGGGAAACCCGCGCAGGTCGAACGTGGGCTTCAACCAGGGACCGAAGCCGCAAATCCCGCGACCGTCGGGAATGGCGAAGTCATAACCGTGGAACACGAGATGCGTGGTGGGACTGATCGTGTCGCGAAGCGTGATCAGGTCTTCGTAGCCGGCTCGCACGAGCGCCAGGGCGGCGGTGAACCGCGATGTGCTGATCAAGTTGGCAGGTGGAACGGATTTATTGAAGTCCTGAATCCAGAGTGCCATGGGATTGCCGACGATGTCGTTGCCACCTCCGGAGAACAGCAGCACATCCCAGCGCCCACCGGCCGGCGAGCCATCCTCGAGTTGCTGCGCGAGGATCTCGCGCTCCTCGACTCCGAGCATATTCCGCACTTCATCTCCGGCCTTGGCGAGGCTGAGGATCGGCACACCCAGCCGGCGTTCGAGACGCGGCACGACACCACCCCCGAAAAAGGGAACCGGGTAATCGAACCACGAATCCCCCTCCGCGAAGATCTGCAAGGGTGGCCGAGCGGGCGCCGCGGCGGCGGCGGCGGCCCGTCGGCGTCTCGGACCGGGTGCGGCCGCCGCAGCGGGTGCCAATCCCTTTACACCTCGGCTCTTCATGATGTCCATCATCGCCTTGTACTCGCGGACGCGCCGCTCGTTTTCTTCACGGATCTGATTGTCGAGCTTGTCGCGCTCATCCGCGACGGAAGCATGTGTGGCCGCTTGCTGGGCCGGCGCACCAGCCCTTCGCAGCGTCCGTGCGGGCGATGGCGCCTGAGCCAGGGCCCGGGCCTCGTCCAGTGTCACCGGCCCGCCAGTCATCGCGCTGGCAGGTACGGCTATCGCCGTTTGGCGCGCAGGCCTCGCTGGCGTCGATGTGGCAGTCGCTCGCTTCGCGGCTCTTTTTCGAGTTGAAGGCTTGCGAGCGGACGTTGTCTTCTGCGTCTTCGCCATCGCGATGCTCCAATCTACGGTAATGGTTTGAGCAGGGCCTCGAGCGCGGTGAGGTGTTGTTGGAGAATCTTCGCTTTGAGCTTGGCGCGGCAGCGTGAATCGAAGGCCTGCCTGCCGATCAGGACAGCAAAGTCGCGCTCGCGGTCAAGTGCGAGCGGGCAGTCATTCGGTGCCCGCGCGTGCGAGTCGAGGTCACCGAAAAACCCCGCCAAGCAAGTCACGGTGACGTTTGCGATCGCGCGGTCGGTATCCGGCCCGGAGGGCTTCAAATCATCAAATCCCGCGCAGGAAAAGATGATGACCGGTGGCTTTTGTTTGGCGGGCCACCAGCCGTAGATGTTAAGCCAGTTGTCATCGCGCAGCCAGTGTCGCGTGATGCACGCGAGTACGTTCACCCTTAGCTCAACCGTCAAGTCTTTGAGACGGCCGGCGAGCCTCTCGGCCCACAGGTAGGGTGTGCCGTCGGGAGCCCGCTCATCGACGTACCACGCATCGATCGGCGCCGAGAGGGCCGCCAGCTCGAACCCGAACGTCGGTTGGGCGCGATTCATGCGGTCGAGCGTATGGCTGAGCGAGGGAAACACGCTATCGATGTCCCAAACGGCAACGCGAACGGGCCGGTCCTCGAGGGCGCGGCGGGCCGATCCTGCGCACGGCGACGACCGGCGGGACAGCTTTGTCCGGTTTGACGCAGATGGTCATGTTTGGGTCGCGGACATACACGACGGGCACGGCCCAGTCGATGATCTCACCGCTCAGCGAACAGTTCACCGCGATCCTCGCCTCGCAGGCTGCCTGGCCAATGCTCATCCCGTTTGCGATCGACCAGTAGAAATGCTGCGCGAACGAAGTCGCCGAGGAGTCGAGCACGCTGTACTGGTTCGCGATCACGGCCGGCAGACCGTGCGACACCATCGCCTGCGCCACGCCGCGATTGAAGTTGTGCCGGGCGCCCGAACCGCTTTCACAGGAGTTGAGGAAGACCAGAGCGACGCCGCGCTTACAGAAGATCTCGCGGACCGAGCGCGGGTTGAGGCGGAGTTGTCCGCCCTGATCATCCTCGAAGAACATCACGCCTTCTTGCGTTTTCTCGTCGAACGTACTGTGTCCGATGAAGTGGACCACCGTAAAGCTGCCCGTGGCCAAGCGAGCCTGAAGGCCGCGCGGCGTGGCGCGAGGCAGGACCTCGACGGAGACCAGATGCTCGTCTTCCAAGGGCCCGAAGCCCCGGCGGACGACCTCGATCTCCTCGTCGACCGAGAGTTGTCCCAATCCGACCGGCTGGGCCGCTGCCACCAGGATCCGCACTGGTCCAGGTTTCGGCGGAATCGCACTGGCCGGCACCGACGTCAACACATTGCGGACCAGGTGCACCTCTTCCGTCGCCAAGAAGCTTTCGCGTCCGGCATCATAGGCGAACTCCCAGGGCTTCTCGGCGATCCAGGGGATCATCGAAGTGAGCACGATATCGAGTTTGCGATTCTGCTGGCGGGCGCGAGCCTCGTCGTACAGGCGCCGCACGTCTCCCTGGAACATCGCCTCGAAAAGGTCGCTGCCGAACCGGAGCAGCTCCTGGTCGCTCGGGAGAGTGCCCTCGTCGTGGTTCGTATACTTCTTGATCCGTTCGTGAGTGCCGATGATTTTCCCGAAGTTCGTTCGCGGCTCGCCGGGTTCGGCTCGCAGGCGCATCGTACCGGTCACGCGCGCGCCTGCGTAGGTGGCAAGAACGCGGGCGAATCGGGGCTCATCCGAACCGGTCGGCACGCCCTTCTTCGGATCGAACTCGTCCATGACGACGATGTGCAGCGTGTCGCTGTCCGTCGGTGCCGCGACGGCGTAGGAGGGGACGTAAGCCGCATCGCCGGGAGGGGGCGGTGGTGGTACGGCGGCGTGGCCCTGGGGCGGACGCTTGGGATAAACCTTGGCCGCAAACTGATAGTCCTTGGGGTTGATATCCTCACCGCCGCGAATCGGCTTGCCGTCCTTGGTGATTGCCGCCGGAATCTCGTAGCACATAATCGAAATTGGGTCGGCCTCGGTCGTCCCCATGATCGAACTCGCCGCCAGCGGTGTGAGCACCTGGTTTTTCGTCTCCTTCGCGGTCCAGCCTTGCGTGCTATCGTAGTACGCGATCGCCTTACGCCGGTCGATCCGCTCTACCAGCTCCGACCGCATGTGTTCGTGCTCAAAACCAAGCGTGTGCCCAGCCTCGTGCCGCACCACGCGCTTGAACTCGGCGTCCGACGTGCGCGCGGTGAAGCCTTCGAGGTTGAGTGTAGGCTCACCGGCCTTGATCCCCAGGATCTGCGTTCCGACGTACGACCAGTATCCCGCCACATCCTTCGGATGGTTATACCTGGCGAGGCGAACCATGCCGTCACGTTGCGTCTCGACAAAGTTGATGCTGCAGGAGGTGTTCCAGGCATTCATATGCTCCAGAATCTTTTTCCTGAGCGCGGTGCTGGGATTATCAAGAAACTGAACCGTCAACGTCATGCCGGCGGCCGGCCAGCGGTTTCCCACCAGCAGCGCGAGGCGTCGCGGTCCGCCCCGGCGGCCGACCGTCGTCCGTTCGACAGTCCGGGAATCCACCGCATTGGCCGGGTTGAGCTCGATGCTGCGCTGGGCCGCGAGTTGCAATTGCTGGTCTGTCAGCGCCCTGGGCCTGCAAATGAGAATGGGCACGATCGGGCCCCCTGATCGAAGTGGCGGACGCACCAGCGTGTGCCACAAGGTTGTCATAGTGTCCGCGAAGCTCAGCCCCAGATCAAGCGCGGCGGAACTCGACTTGCCCCCCGTCTGGGTTCGACGGGGATTGGCTCGTCAATCAGGCTGCGCTGCGTGCGTGCCGCCGAAAACAGAATTGCCCGAGAAGGGCGGGAAGCACGGAGTCAGGCTTCAGTCTGACGCATTTTCGCCATGAACCGGGTTTCGTAGCGTGACGCTGTGGAGACGTCAGGCTAAAGCCTGACCTACTTATGAAGCCGGGAGATACCATCGAAGTTGGACCCGGAACCTACAACGGAAATGTGACCGTGAAAGGCGCGATTGATATCGAGGGCGCCCAGACCAACGTCAATCCAAACCAGTTGACGCGGACAAACGCGGCCAACGAGTCGATCGTCGTGGGCACTGATTCCATCACCGGCAGCAATTCAACATTCAACGGGTTCACAGTGCAGAGCCCGTCGGGCCATGGCATCGACGACGGCTCCGGCGTGAGCAACACCACCTTCTTCGACAATGTCGTCCAGGACAGCGATGTCGGCGTGGTTCTTTCCGGTGAGCGCAACGCGGTGGTCGAAGCCAATCTGATCATCAACAGTAAGGACAAGGGACTGAGCGTCTCCGCGGCGACGAACGACATCATCCGCGGCAACGTTGTCCAGAACTCGGGGCTCGACGGGTTCGAGTCACGCAGAGCAGCGGGCTTGCTATCGACAACAACACGGTCAAAAACAGCCAGGGGACCGGCCTCTCGCTCGACCTGTCGAGCGGGAATACCGCCTCCGGCAATACGGTCTCGGGCAATAGTCTCGGCGTCTCGTTACTGCAGTCGAACAGCAACACGATCGAGCTGAATACCGTCACGTTGTCGACCAACGACGGCATTGACGTGGGCGACTCGACTGGTATGCGCGTCCTTTACAACCAGATCACGTCGAACGGCCTCCCCGGTCAGGGTCAGGGCATCCTGGTGAGCACTTCTACGAGCGGGACGATCTCCGGTAACACGGTCTCGAACAACAAGACCGACGGCATCGAGCTGGCCATCTCGTCGCCCTTCCAACGTCAGACTTATGCCAGACGCGCCGGACTCAAAATAGGGTCTTGGCGGAAAGGGGGGATCACGACGGCGTGATGCCCTTCCCGCGCTTGGAGATCGTAAACACCGTCGTTCCCTGAAGCGCGGCGCCCGACGGGCCGGTCACACCGCTCAGGACCGTGATCTGGCCCCCGGTCTTGAACGCTTGCTTACCCGCGAACTTGATCGTGACCACGTCGTTGCTGTAGGACGCGTTGAAACTGGTGATCGGATGCAGCGTACTCACGACCTTTTTCTTCACGCGCTTGCGGACGACGTTATCGACCTGGTAATTGCCGGAATTCGCTGCGGATGAAGGATCGAGCGCGCTGCTGAAATCGAACACGTAGCCGCCGAGAACCGGTTTGCCGACCGGCTTTCCTTTCTTGCTGGTCTTGCGAACGATCAACGCCTGCTCGCTGATGATCATTGGTCGCTGCGTGGCCGTCGGAGTGATGCTGGCCGTTGTCGTCGGCTGGGTGAGCGTGTAGTTGGCCGACTGGGCCCCGACGATGGTCAGACCGGCCACCGTGACCGTGATGCCCGTGCCCACATTCTGGGAGGCGAACGTGCCGGTGGCGCTGCCGGTTTTGAGACTGACCGTATCGCCACTGAACACGCCCACCAGAGTCGCGCCCGAGGTATTCAGGGTGGCCGCGGTGCTGGCGCTAAAGACCTTGTTCGCGGCCGTGATGCCCGATACCGTGAGCGGGGCCGGGGTGATGCCGGCCGTCGTCGTCGGCTCGGAGAGCGTGTAATCGATCGCCTGGGCCCCGACGATCGTCAGGCCGGCCACCGTGACCTTGATGTCGGTGCCAGTATTCTTGGAGGCGAACGTGCCGGTGGCGGCGCCGGTATTCAAGTTGACTAAATCGCCGCTGTCCACGCCCACCAGCGTCGCGCTTGATGTGTTGAGAGTGGCTGCGGTGCTGGCATTGTAGACCTTGTTCGCGGCTGTGAGGCCCGAGACCGTGAGCACAGCCGGATTGACGGTCTGGCCCAGCGTGCCGGTGCCGCCGGCAAAACCCCCAGTCGCCGTGTAGAGCGCACTGATCGAGTCGGTTCCGGCCGGCAGCCTCGCGGCGCTGAACGTCGATCTCGCGCTGGTTCCACTGCCGCTCAAGGGTGTCCCGGCCCCGAGGTCGGTAGTGCCGTCAAAGAACTCGACGCTGCCGGTGGGGATTCCGCCGCTGGCGCTGGTATTGTTGACGGTTGCCGTAAAAATCACCGGCTGCCCGTAGGTCGACAGGCTTTCCGAGGACCCGAGGCTGACGAGCGTCGAGTAAGACCCAGCGGGGTTGTTGGTCAATGTGAACGAAACCGACGATGCCCCGGTGGTCGCGGCCGTGACCAGATAGGGATCGCCCGCAGTACCGTTGGCGGTCGCCATGACGGAGGCACTACCCGAGGCGATCGTCACTGGAGCCGACGGGGTGAGCGTCGCCCCAGGGCCGCTCGCCGGCGGAGTGAATGTGACGACGCCACCATTGACCGGGTCACCGGCGTTCTTGGGCGTGACGGTCACTTGCAGCGCGTTCGGAAACGCAGTGCCGACGCTGGTGGACTGGTCGTTGCCGGTCGTGATGGCCAGGCTGAACCCCGACGACTCGAAGGCGCCGATGTCCACAACACCGCCGACGATGCGGGGGAGGCCGCGCTGGTCGGTGGTCAGCCCGCTAACGGCGATCCCCGCGCCGATGGCCGCGCTGCCCGGTAGCAACGCAATGGTCTGGGTCGGCCCGCCGTAGAATCCCAGCGGCGCCAGACCCAGGCCCGCGAGGCTAGTCAGGACGATGTTGTTGCTGGTGCCACTGGTTAGCCCGCCCGCGCCGCCGATGCCGATCAGGTTGTTCGAGCTCGAGCCCGAAACCTTGGTTGGCCCGCCGATGTCGCTAGCGCCGGAAGGGTTCGTATTGCCGGCGACGATCGTGCCGGTGAGTGTCGCCGTGCCGCCGTTGTACACCCCGCCGTCTGACCCGGAGTTTCCGCTGATCGTGCAGTCGGTGAGCATTACCGTACCCGCGCTGTTGTCCACCCCGCCGCCGCTTCCCGCGGAATTTCCGCTGATCGTGCAGTCGGTGAGCGTGGTAGTGCCAAGGCCATTGTATACCCCGCCGCCATTGCTTCCCGCGGAGTTTCCGGTGAGCGTGCAGTCGGTGAGCGTGGCCGCGCCAGAAAGATTGTCCACCCCGCCGCCGAAGCGGCTATTCCCGTCCGTGATGGTCAGGCCCGACAGGGTCGCGCTCGCGCCGTTTTCCAGCGCGAACACGCTGCTCTGGCCCGCGCCGCTGATCGTCACGCCCGCCGCCGGGCTCATGATCGATGTGGTCGAGCCGGCATTGCTCAGCTCGAGTGGGCTCCCGGCCAGGGTGATCGTCTGTGGCATGGCGAAGACGGCCGGGTCGAACGTGATGGTGGTCCGCTCGAGGCTATTGGCCAAACTGATCGCCCCGGGTAGGGTCAAACTGGAGGGCTGCATGTCGACCGAGCCGCTCGTCGACTCGACCTCCAGGTTGACGCCCTGGAAGGCGCCGATGTCGGGGTTAGGCGCATCGACCGGGAAGCCGCGCTGGTCGGTCGTGATCGGTGTAGTCGTGCCCGGGTAATCGGCGACAGTGCCCTTGCCGAGGGCCGGGCTGCCGGGCAGGAGAGCCAAGGTTTCGGTCGCCCCGCCGAAATCGCCCAGCGGGGCCAGGCCGAGGCCCTCGAGGCTGGTCAGGACGATGTTGCCCTGTGAGCCATTGACAATGCCGCCCGAACCGCCCGTACCGATCAAGTTAAAAGATCCGGTGACGGCGGTCGCCGCGAAGCCGCCGATGTCGTCGGGGACGCTCTGATCGGAGTTTCCCGCGACGATTGTCCCGGTGAGCGTCGCCTTGTGGGAGCTGTTGTACACGCCGGCGCCGTCTACCGAGGAGTTTCCACTGATCGTGCAGTCGGTGAGAGTCGCCGTGCCTTGATTGGACAGCCCCCCGCCTCTAATTTCCGCGGAATTACCGCTGATCGTACAGTCGGTGAGCGTCGCGGTCCCATAAGTGAAGTTGTACACCCCGCCGCCGTATTTCGCGGAGTTTCCGCTGATCGTGCAGCCGGTGAGCGTCGCCGTGCCACCGTTGGTTAATCCACCATTTACTTGTGCCGCGGTGTTTCCGCTGATCGTGCAGTCGGTGAGCGTCACCGTGCCTCGTTTGCTGTATACCCCACCGCCGGCGAATCCCGCTGAGTTCCCGCTGATCGTGCAGCCGGTGAGCGTCGCCGTGCCCGCGTAGTTTTCCATGCCCGCACCGTAATCCGCGGAGTTTCCGCTGATCGTGCAGCCGGTGAGCGTCACCGTGCCTGCGTTGTACAGCGCGCCGCCCTTGCGGCCGTTCCCCTTCGTGATGGTCAGGCCGGAGAGGGTCGCGGTGACGCCATTTGCCACCTCGAATACAACGCTCTGGCCGTTGCCTTCGATCGTCACACCCGCCGCCGGGCCCGTGAGCGTCTGGAGCCCGCTGGAATCGGTTAGCACGAGCGGTACAGTACCACCGACAGCGATCGTCTGTGGCGTGCCGAAGACGTTCGGGTCGAAGGTGATCGTGTTGGCCTGCCTGTCGGCGTCGGCACTGCCGATCGCCAGTGCCAGCGAGCCGGTTCCCGAAGAATTGGTGTTCTCGACCGTGAACGTCGAGAGCAATCGGCGGTCTTCGAGCGACTCCAGATTCGGGCGTCGGGCGGATCGGCAGTGCGTGCGAATCATGGACCGGGCTCCTGTTTGTGGGTGAAGTGCCGGCAGGGCAGGGGTTGGTGTCGAATCAGGCTGGCCCCGCACATCTCGTGGGTTGCTGGTGGTTATTTAGCCCGGCCACAGAGAAGTAATCGCGCGCACTCCGCCGTTCGGGACCGGTCGCACACAAAAAAGTCCTTGTTACCACGCCAGGACTCTGACGGGGTCGGCCATCGCCGGCCAATGAAGGGGCCTAGTCTCCAGTTTTTTTTTAGAAAGAACTGTCGCGAACGTTAGCGTGCGCACGATTATTACCTTATGTCTCACTCACCGCTCGACAAACCATCCGTGACCGAACAGGTCCGGCGGGCCGCCGCGGGTGATCGGGAGGCCTGGGACGACCTCCTCAACGCCCATCGAGCGCGGCTGCGCAAGATGGTCGCCGTGCGTCTGGACCACCGGCTGCAGGCGCGGCTAGATCCCTCGGATGTGATCCAGGAAGCCTTCGTCGACGCCACGGCGGGCTTCGCCGAGTTCGCCGCCAGGCAGGAGATGCCGTTCTTCCTCTGGCTTCGCTGGCTAACAGGGATACGGCTCTCCACATTGCACCGGAAACATCTCCAGTATGCGATCCGCAACGCCGTGCGCGATGTCCCGCTGGGACACGCGGGCGCACCGTGCGCGAGCTCGGCGATTCTGGCCGCCCACTTGCTCGGCCACGACACGAGCGCCAGCGCGATCGCCATGCGGCTGGAGCGCAAGGCGCGGATTCAGGAGGCCATCGAGGCGCTCGAGCCGCTCGACCGGGAGGTGCTCGTCCTGCGCCACTTCGAGGAGCTGACCAACATCGAGGTCGCGCAGACGCTCGAGATCCAGGAAGCCGCCGCCAGCAAACGCTACGTGCGCACCTTGCGGCGGCTCAAGGTGGCCCTCAGCGCCATGCCGGGCGGCAGCGTGGAGTTTCGACCGTGAACACCTCCGCCAGCGAGTCGGCGCGCGACCCCTTCGAGCAGCTCGCCGAGTCGTTCGTCGAACGCCTCCGGCAAGGGGAACGCCCTTCGATCAGCGAATACATCAAGGCCCACCCCAACCTCGCCGACGACATCGAGGAGCTCTTCCCCGCCCTCGTCGAAGTCGAGCAGCTCAAGACGGGCGGCGCCGCCTCGTTCGTCCCCTGCGCGAAACGCCCAGCGCTGTCGCGGCTCGGCGATTACCAGATCCTTGGCGTGGTCGGCGAAGGCGGGATGGGAATCGTCTACGAGGCTGTGCGCGAATCACTGCGCAGCCGGGTCGCCCTCAAGATCATGCACCCCAGGTTCCGCGCCAACGCCCGCTACGTGCGCCGCTTTCACATCGAGGCTTGCGCGGCCGCGTCGCTCCACCACACCAATATCGTCAGCGTGTTCGACTACGGCGAGACCGACGGCGTGGTCTACTACGCGATGCCCTTCATCGACGGCCAGAGCCTCGAAACGGTCCTCCGCGACGTCCAGCGGATCCGGGGCGTTTTCCAGGACAGTTCGCTCCCGGTCCTGCGACTGGGCGACCGCTCCGAGGCCTGGCGCACCCAGTTCCGCGGCGATGCTGTTGCCGGCCCGGAGCCTCCCGACGATGAGGAGGAGCCGACGAGGCTGATCGTGCAGGGCCTCATGACCGGATGTTTCGCGCGACAGCTCGAGCGGCGAGATCAGGAAGAGCCTGGCGCTCTTTCCCCGAACCCGCATCCTGGATCTGCCGCCGCCGGCGCGTCCGGATCGGGCGTGCATGATCCTACGGAGAGGCGCGGCAGCTCCTCGTCAAGCCTGTCGGACAAGACCGAAGACCACTACTGCCGTGAAGTCGCCCGGCTCGGCGCGCAGGTTGCGGACGCCTTGTCGTACGCCCACCAGCGCGGCGTTTTACACCGCGACATCAAGCCCTCGAACCTTTTGCTCGATGCGCTGGGCAACGTGTGGGTGACCGACTTCGGACTCGCGAAGTTCGAGGAAGGGGACGATCTCTCGCACTCACGTGACGTCGTAGGCACGCTCCGCTACATGGCGCCCGAGCGCCTGCGGGGCGTCTCGAACCGCGGCTGCGATGTCTACGCGCTGGGCGCGACGCTGTACGAAATGCTCACGCTCCGCCTGATCTTCGACGCTAGCGACCAGCATGCCTTGATGCACCAGATCGCATACGAGTCGCCCGTACCGCTTCGCCGCCACGACCGGCGAATCCCTCAGGACTTAGAAATCATCGTCCTCAAGGCCCTGGCAAAGGATCCGCGCGACCGGTTCGCGACGGCCCACGAAATGTCGGAAGAGCTGCGCCGGTTCGTCGAGGGCCGGCCCATCCAGTCGCGCGCCTTCCCGACGTACGAACGGCTCTGGCGCTGGTGCCGGCGCAACCCGGGGCCGGCCTCGCTGGCGGCCCTCGCGGCTGGACTGGTGCTGATCCTGATCCTGGCGGCGACCTCGGCAGCGTACATGTTCCGGAACCAGCGAGACCAGATCAAGAGCGCCCAGCGCGAGACTCAAGAAAACCTCACGCGTGCGGTGTCGGCGGAGCAAGACCTTCGGCATCAATTGGGACTGACCCAGGAGGCCGAGCGCAAGGCCATCCGCGAAAAACGCTTCGCCAAGAACTCGCTCGGAAAGTCGCTGCTCAACGAAGGTGTGGCGCTACAGCGCAGCGGAGTGCGCGGCCAGCGGGTGTTCAGCCTCGACCGGCTTTCCAAGGCCGCGCGCATCCTGAGCGAGGATCCCGCCGATGCCGGCCTGATCCCCGAGATCCGGGACCAGGTCATCGCCGCACTTGGTATCGCCGACATTTATCTTGGGAAAACCTATCCAGTCCCCCCAGATTCATTGATTGATTGTGACAAGAACTTCAACTTTTTTGTCTACGTTGACAGAGGTGCCCGGCAGGTTGTGATCCGTCGATTGCAGGACGGCACCGAGGTCGCGAAGCTCCCGGCGCCCGACGTGCCCTTCTGGTACGGCGCGGCGAATTTTAGCCCGGATGGCCGGTACCTGCGTGTGCGCTACGCTGTCCAGGGGGAAGCGGGAGTCACGGAAATCTGGCATTTTGCGCGAGGCGTGCGTGTATTCTCCGAGCAAACCAGGGCCGACGCCTTCGCGTTTCACCCTGACGGCCGACTGTTCTTTTACGCGCCGGTGCAGACGGGTCTGGCGGTTTGGGACCTTGAAGCGCGCCGGGAGGTCAGGCGCCTTCCCCTCGATAGCCGGGTCCCGAACACGCTGCTGATCGATCAGGAGAACTCGAGGCTCGTGGTCAACGACCTTCACGAGCGGGCCATCCGCCTGATCGACGTGGAGACCGGCCGCGAGCGCGAGCGCTGGACCGACTCGGTCGGACGGAACATGATGTCGCTCAGCAGCGACGGCCGTCTGCTCGCGGCGGGGGATTGGAACGGCTCGGTCTTCGTCTGGAACATGAAACGGCATGCGCTTCAGTCGACGCTCACCGGGCACACGAACTACGTCGGGCATTGCCAGTTCGCGCCCTGGTCTCACGTTCTGGCGACGAGTAGCTGGGACGGTACGCTCCGGTTCTGGGACGCGTCGCTGGGCCGCCCGCTGTTCGACATGAAGATGGCGAACTTTCTGGCGTTTGCGCCCGACGGAAACGGGGTTGCGCTGTTAGTGGGCGACAGAAAGCTCACGATGGGCACGATCGTTCGTTCCGAAACCTATCAGGCCCTTAATCCCGAGATGATCGGCAACGGGTCCAGGGAACAGGTCGAGGGCGGCCAGGTTCGCTGCGCACAGTTCAGCCCGGACGGCCAGTTGCTGGCGATCGGTCTGAACGATGGTGTTCATCTCTATCAAGCGAAGTCGGGCAATCACATCGGCATTCTCCAATCAGGCCCCTGCGAATCGGTCCTCTTCGACCACGAGGGAAAGGCCGTCATCTCGGGCGGACCCTGGGGTTATTACCGCTGGCCAATCCGGCGCTCGGGGCCGGACTCGCAAACGAAGGACGCGCGCCGAGAAGCACTCTGGATCGGGCCCCCGGAGCTGCTCACCGCTCTGAGCCCGAGTGCGGCGATGGCCGGGGCGCAGTGGCTCCCCGATCACAAGACCCTGGCTGTGATCGACAACCCTGCCGCCCAGGTGCGGCTGATCGACACGTCCCAGCCGCATCCCGCCCGTAAGCCATACGACTGCCTGTTCAGCGCGCGGAACCACCGCCTGACCACGATCGCGATCAGCCCCGACGGCAAGTGGGCCGCCAGCGGCGGCTGGAAGGAGTGGGGCATCACGCTCTGGGACCTCCCAGCCCGCCGGCTGGACCGGATCCTCAACGCGAACGACGTACCGGGCAACAGCATTTGCTTCGTCGGCTTCAGCCCCGATGGGAAAAAGATGGTTTCAAGCTCAATGTCTGCTGTGATCGGTTATTCAGCCTGGGAAGTTGGCACATGGAAGAATGCGCCGTTGCTTTCCGAGCAAAGCTTCGGGGCCCACCGCGCCCCCGTATTTACTGCCGACGGCACGGTCATCGGCCTGTGTGCTTCCCAGACACAGGTTCGGCTTTTAGATGCGGCGACCGGGCGCACCCTTGTCAATCTCTTGAACCCCTTGTCACTCAGCTCGACACCCATCGCTTTCAGCCCCGACGGCGCGCAGATGATTGCGGGCACGAATACGAAGACCGCGCTGCTCTGGAACCTGAAGCGCGTTCGCGGGTGGCTGCGTACATTGAATCTTGATTGGGACGGTGGTCCTCAATATCCCGCGACCCCAGAACCCGTCGTTGCACGGCTCGAGGCGCAGGTTGTCGGTCAGGTGATGGAACCGGACGCAAGACAGAAGATGGACCTGGCCGAAGCCTCGGTGCGTCTTCTTGTCAATCCGGACGACTCGGACGCGCTCATGATGCGTGGAGCCGCGCTGGCTGCGCGCGGACGCGACGCGGAAGCGATCAAGGACTTCGCGCGTTATCACAGGCTGAACCCGGAAAACAAGACGCCGGACCAGCACTTCGCATTCGTTCTGAACCGCCACGCCCGGCGCCGGCTCAACCTCAAACCCGAAGATTCCGCGCCGCGAGAGACGGCCGGGCTCGCGAGGATGGCCGTCGCAATCGCTCCCAACGCGCCGGATTATCTCAATACGCTCGGCATTGCCCTCTGCCGTGCGGGGCAAGACGCCGACGCATTGCAATACTTGAACAAGAGCCTCGATCTCGGGACCGGAGTTTGCGACGCGCAGAACCTCTACTTTCTGGCGATCGCCCACCACCGATTGGGACATGTGCAAACAGCGAAGCGCTATCTCAAACGCGCGATCGACTGGCACACAAGCCACAAGTTGAGCACAAAAATCTCGCCGAGCGAGCTCGATCGTTTTCGCGCCGAAGCGCAGTCGGTACTTGCCTCGCCCCCTGCAATGGCGCAGGTGAAGGACGTTCTTGTAGTGCGATGCATGTTCTAGCCATTCCTACTCCGGCGCGATCGTACGGCGTCGACAAGCTGGGGTTCGCAAAGCATGGGCCGCCATCCAGTATCCGACCCTTGGCATCGTCAAGTCACGCTTGCGGCGTACTGTCATCCCCTTGAGATGTGCGCAGCGGATGGATCGGGTCCAAAGCATTTGCTCGGCGCATGGCCCATTCCATCCACTGATCGAGCTCGCTTCCAGGTGTGACGTTTCCGTTTCGCTGAAGGCAAGCATCCCTCACCGCCGCGACAAAGGCGCGTATTTGTTCTGCCTTCCACCAGCTGGCGACTTGGGCATCAAGTTGACGGCAACGCGCGTCTTCTTCCTGCTGCCGGCGTTCGTCCTCGCGGCGACGCAGTTCTTCCTCGTGGCGGCGACGCTGCGCTTCGTCGAATTCCCGTCGTCGCTTCTCGGCGTCAACGCGATCTTGCTTGACTGCCTCCGCGGCGCGGACGAGCCCGACTACGAACGTGTTCAGGAATTGCTCGACGAGTCGGTCCTTTCGATCGGTCCAGGTTCGACGTAAGCCCTGACCGTCGGTGATGTGAAGGATGAGTCTGCCTGTTGGTGCCCACTCGTACCACTTCCTGATCGGCTGAGCAATGCTTGCGGTCCGCCAAAAGTCGTCGTCTCGCTTCTCCGCCGGGGTGGGTTCTCTTTCTCGGCGTTTAATCTCTTCATGAAGCTGAAAGCCAATGTTTTCATCGAGAACTCTAGCCTCAGTTTGTGGACGCTCATGGTCGCTGATTGACACGCGAAATCCGCGAGCCTCGAGCGCAATTAAGAGAGCATTCATGATTCGCAATGAGCGATCGATCAATGGAGCTGAGACTGCCACGTCCAAACATTGTTGAGCCTTCGGCCGCACGGTTCCATGCTCGTCGGGCTTGGCGCTGCGGATGCTCTTCTCCGTTCTGACGACGAATGGGTGCGGCGCGACGAGTTCGTCTGGAACGGAAATGCGATTCTCAGCCCGTTTCTCCAAGTCGCGCTGACGGTCACTCTCAGTCAGCGCCGGGGCTACCGCGGGCTGGTCCGATTGGCCCGGTTGGTATGAGAAGATGACCGGATCGCCTTCCTCGATCGACTTGAGTTTCGTTTTCTTGACCGGTTTGCCGTTGCGTTTCTTCTCCCAATACCCACGCGGCGGCCGAGGGATGTCCCAGCTAGCGCAAATCTTGGCGAGTCCTACATCGGAAAGGCCGTACGTGCGGCAGGCTCTGGAGACTGGCATCGACCAGATCTGCTCATATAGTGCATGTCGTGTGACCTCAATCCTCGCTGGCTGTTGTTCCACCGTCTTCTTCCTCGACTAGCTTGGTGCCGTTGGTTCTTGTCGATGACAACTGCTGTTCGAACGGACGTGTCGCGCGACGGGGTCCGGACCATCGGCGCGAATGAGCGGATTCCCAGAATCGCACTGGCGGAGGCCGAATAAGTGAATATTCATACGTAATGTCAGTACGGGACGCAATTCGGACCGGGTTCAAAGGTATGGCGCTTTCGGTATCCGCGCTAACGCGCTGGTGTCGAAAGCTGGTGCTTGTCACCAATCACGTAACGTCTGTCTTATTTCTCGAGCCTAATGGCGAACACTCACGCGGGATGATACACACATGACTGTTTGCGCAGGTGCGCACTTGATCGCTGCGCAGGTCTACACAGTTCAAGCCGATGAGAGGAGAGAATATCGTGAGATCGCAGAAAGCATATTATTCCGTTGACGCGACTAAGGACGGCACCATCTGCTTCGCGTTTCAGACTCGCAAGCCCTCGAAAACCAAGCGCTCTCGTGCTCCCCGAATCGATGAAGACGGAATCTGGAGATGGTCTTATCCGAGCCAAGAGGATGTTCGCAGTTTCACCGACTGGGGGAAGGGAGTTTATCACACTGCGGTCGTAACGCGACTGAACGTGACGCGGATTGTTCGTGAGCGGATCGAGCCAAGGCTGGAACGTGTGGAACAGCAACTGAAGACGTTACGTGAGCAGTTGAACCGCGTCGAGACCAAGATCGACCAACTGCCGCGCGAGGAGGATGAATGAGTGCCGGATGAAGAACAGCACGGCATCCGTGGTTGGCCGAGGCCACATACTCGAGGTCGGTCTGGGCAACGTCTGCGAGCGCTCATGCCTGGCAGCCCTGGTTGCGGGCGGGTATCCCGGATAGCTTCCAAGCTTCTCTCGCGTGCCAGTGCGAGGTTAGGACCCGAAGAGCTCGCTCTGTTCCGAGTCCGGCTGGCGTCGATCTCGTTCTGCTACGACAGGGGAAAAATAGGGGAAGATATTGCCCATGTGAGCCCAACGTTGGTTCAATATGTTTGCAGCGTGGTTTTTACGCATCCGGAGAGGCAGTAACGTATTTGCAACGTCTGACACATATGTGCTCAACGCTTCGCAGCTATTATTGCCGCCGACGGTCAATGTGCCTTTAGCCAACCGAGCTTTCGCCCGTCAGTGATGCCGAATCGCTCATCCAGGTAATCAACGAGCGCCCCTGCCAAGATACGCTCGGCATCCGTTTTGTCGTAATCAAGTTCCCTACGCAGTTCGAGCCAGCGATCTTGAAGTACCGCTTGGATCATCACGCTGCAATTTTCGGCGGAATCGCCGCGCCCATTGGGCCTATTCGTTGATATGTACGGCCTCAACTCACGTACCGCGCCCATCTTGGCAAACGGACTCTGGTCGACAACGAGCATCAAGACAGCACTAAAGAATCCGTCGCCGTAACGGTTTTCAGGATGTTGGAGCGCGGCACCCAAGCTCAATCCGAAGCGCTGAATCTCGTTGGACTGATCGATCGCACGGATCTTGCGACGGACAAGAGCGTCATTCAGATCGGCGTCCCAATCCTCGGTCCTAGAGTCATACTTCTTAGCCTGCTTGTTGAAGAACAGAAGGGACAATTCCGCAGGCTCGAACCCGAGCGCGGAACGCGGTCGAACGACCTGGACCTTCGCCTCGCCGAACTCTGGCCCGCCTTGGCGCATGTCAAGGAGGCGGATGAGCGGATGGCTGTCACGCTTACTCTTGTCGATCTTGAAATAGCTGTCCAGGTCGGACATGTTCCAGCTCCATTTATTCGGTACGTGCTTCGTCTGCTCTCTGAAGCGCCGCAAGGACGAATCGAACGGCATTCAAGCATGCTTCCGGCCGGTTGGCCTCGATCTCATCGTGTCGTTGGTCATCCGCGAAATCGGAGATCCCTTTCACAATAGCCCATACCGGTTCAGATTTCTTGCTTGCTGCGAGCAAGCTGACGCCTTCCATCTCGCCACCCACGTAGCCGCCGGGGCCCTCACCGCCCGTGACCGCAATCAACAACTCCCGCAAGTAGAGCTGGCTGAAGATGCGAGAGCCGCCAGACAAGATGCCTCCGAAGTGGGTCGTGAACCCGTGATTACCTTCTTTCCGCTCGCGTTCGAGCATGCTGAGAAGCGACTGCTTCGGGAGGAACCGCTTGGTTTCTCTGTAATCGATGACGTAGCGATCAAGCTGGCCTCCTTGAGTAGCGACATGATCGATAATGCGATAGTCGTACGGAAATACCCATTTCGAAACGAGCACATCTCCGTGCTTCTGTTCCTTGCGATCGATCCCGAATGCCATACCCACTTGGATGATAGATGTCGCCGAGCTTGCGGCACGCGCGACAATAGCCTGCGAGGCAGATCCCTGATGGAAAAAAGGGCCCATACGTGTCTTGACCGCTCGTACACGGTTCGGGCCAATCGTTCAGTGCGTGAAATAAATGCCTGCGCGTCCGTCGTTTCTTTCCTCGAACTCAAGCCCACGTTCAGTAGCACCTTTTTCAAGTTGCTCGCGCTCTGTTTGCGTGGCAAAAAAGAGAAGAATGTCGCACTTCAGATCATCGACGGCGCTATCCGCCTTGTCTGTCATTTGCTGTCTCGACTTCTGAACCAGCCGGCAAATCGCTTGCGACGTTGCGCCAATGGCTCGGAGGAACGCTGGCATTGTATCGCGCCAAGCGCAAACGGTCACGATGTGACAACAATGTACGCAGCTCAGGGCGGCATCGTAACCGCCTCGAAGCCGAGGGCTTTGAAGTATCGCTGCAACGTGTTTCCCATGCTACGTGTGTGGCAGACGTCCCGGACTCAAAATCCGGTCCTCCCAAGAGGGTGTGGGTTCAAGTCCCACGTTCGGTATTCAGCACTTACGCCGGATTGCAGCCTGCGAACCGGCCATGCTGGAAATATTCCGAAGGCAGCGTTGCCGTGACATTTGAACGGCAGCGGTGTCTGGCGTTGCAAACGAGTTGCCGTAGCAGCGCTCAGAGAAGATGATAACGCCGAGGCAACGCCGGCAGTGGAAGCCCCAAGCGAGAGCGGTCAGAGCGACGCATCGGGGACGAGTGACGTACCGGCAACGGGTTGAGTACGCCTGCGGTTCTAGCCTCAAGCATGACCTCGTTGGGCCGCAGCTTGAACGCCACATGCGCCTCCGACTATATTGAGGCCCGCGGTTTCGACGACCGCGAGCGAACCACCGTGGGTTTTCCTGGCCCGAAAGCGTGATTGAGTAGCAGTCATGCCAGAATCCACCAGTCTCGGCCGTTTGCTGGGTCTGGCCGGTGTCGCCGTCTGGCTCGGCTCATCACCGTCGCCCGCCGTGGCCCAGGTCGAGAAGACCCGTCCCGGCGCCCGAGCCGCGGCGAAGCCGCCGGCGGAGGACAAGGGCGTACCGCGGATTTCGCTCCTTCGGCTCCAGGTCGTCAAGCCCGATCCGGGGCAGCCGGATGGGCCGCCCGGATTTCCGCGCCGGAATCGGTTCGGGTCCGAGGCCGCGCCTCGCGAGGGGACCTCGCTCACTTTCACGTTCGACGAGCCGGATCAGTTGATCCTCGGCCTGGAGGCCAAGGACTGCAAGATCACCAGGTTCCGAGACGACAAGGATACCGACCTGGCCCCGGACGGGAAGGAACCCGCGGCGGCGGGGATGATCGTCGCTCCTCGATTTGGCCAGGAGGAAGGCCCCCTATCAGCAACTGTTCCATCACCAGACCCTGGGCGAGATCAGGAAGGTCGTCTTCATCGGGCCGGATGGCGAGGAGATCCCCACGAAGGTCAGCGGCCACGGGAGTACTGGGTCGATTTACATGACGAACTACTCACTGGCGAAGAAAGTCGAGAACCTGCACCATCCGGCTCACCGTGCCCGAGACCATCGAGACAGTGCATATGGCCGTCGCGATCAACACGGGCGTCGGTTTCCCTCCCTTCGCGAGCCGACGAATCATCCCGGCTCCCGAGCCGCGGAGAACACCGACCGGTGCAGCGCCAAAATAATTTCGGCCTCCGGTTGCGCGTGGCTCAATCCTTGATGACGAGACACGGGAATCGACCAAAATCCCGCGCACTCCGTGTCACGAGGGTTAGTCCGCGACTCAGTGCAATTGATCTGGGGCGTGGGTTCAAGTCCGACCTTCTTTTCTGACGATTCGAGGTGAATCGCACACGCGCGACGACCCGACCGTCTCCGAGATTCACACACGACGACGCCGTCGCGGTCTTAATGTTGAAAATGCAGACCGCCGGACGCCATGGCTGCACCGTTTACTCACCGATCGGGATGCGGCTAGAGACCGCTTGGTTCCAGTTTCTTCTGGGGGGGGACGGAAACTGGGGACGGCCGCGTAAGGTAAGCCAGTCTGGGTCCGATCCAGCTCGCCACGTTCGTGCAGCGCGCGTCCCCGTTTCCCTTCCCCTCGAACGCAAAACCGTCCGCGTCCCGGTTTCACCTCCCCCGTGTGTCGGAGCTGAGCACCCCCTAGATGACCGATCGGATTACCGCGAGTGCCGTTTTCATTAGACCGCGTGTTCACAATTAACATGGAAATCGCGCAAAGCCGTAGGTCCTGACGTTGCAGTCGTATCGATTGAGTGATTGCAGTTTTTTTGGACGCTTTTAATGCCGATCGCTGAAACCCGTCGCATATTATCCATAGGGAAGAGTCTGCGAACGCGCGATGCTCGCGCGATGGGCGGCTCCCCTTTGCTTTCCTACCCTTCTCGTCGATCTCCACTCAGTCTTTCTGAGCACAGTGGATTTGCCGTGTCGCCGGTCGAGTGCAGGGTTCGCTGCCCCGGACTCTGAACTGGGACGAAGGCGAGGATTTTCAATTATTGCTATCACTTTGGTATCATTTTGATCCAGGGGGAAAGAAGCTGTTGGATCGACCGAAGCCGTTTTTTTATTTGCACTTGAGGAGGGCCGCGGACCTGAATTCGGGGGGTGGCGCGCTTCGCAAGCCGCGCCGGGGCAATTCTGGGTCAAAGCGACGTGCTCGCGGGCGGGGTTTCTGCTTCGAATTCGGCCGATGGCTCGCAACCTTGACCGAGCGAGTGCGTTCCCGTAGTCCTTGTGGCGTAAGGACGCGCGACGAATGTACAAAACGACGTGCCTTGTCAGTGGTCAGTTGTTAGTGGTCAGTTGTCGGCGGAGCGGGCGGGACTAGTGGGACCAGGAGTACGGGTATGAGCAGGAGTCGGAGTGGTGTCGTCGATCGAATCTCAGTACGCGGACGCCGGGCCAGACCCCCCCTTCGCAAGGGGGGGGAAAGTGAGCGCGGGGCTCCCGCTTGCTTGAGGGCGCGGCGAGCGGATCACTGGCGGGTGACGCCCTTCAGCCCCCTCTAGCCCCCCCTTGGCAACGGGGGGGGAAGGGTCCCGCTTGCTTGAGGATGCGGCGAGCGGAAGGAATGCCGAAATTGACAGTACCTGGCTTTGTCCGCCACAATGAACGGCGCTGGCACAATCTCTCGCGCTCGAGTTGTTTAATCGCGCGGGTGCAATTCGTATGGCAACGACCGACGCGAGCTTACCGGAGCGGGCCTCAACGATTTATGCCCCAGACCACCCAGTGCAACTGGTGCGGCAGCATTTTGAATCTTCCGCCGGGGATCAAACCCGGCAAGAAATTCAAGTGCCCACGGTGCGGAAGCAAGTTCTCGGTCACTGAAAAGGACGCGAGCTCGGCGTCGACGGCGCCCGGAATGGATGACGCGACGGCGGCTTCCGCGTTCGATCTGCAGAAGGCCCGGCTAGTGCCCGAGGATCTGCCGCCATCGCTGGGCGGGGGCGACCTCCGCGAGGCTTTTGACCTGCCACTCACCCTGGGAAGCGCTCGCGATATGGAGCGCAACGACGCTGGCCGCGGCTCGCAAGCCGCCGACGCCGCGGCCCTTTTCGACGACCGGCCGGCCAGGCGCCGGCAAACTGCGGCCGAGGCGCGAAGCCAGACGAGGCGGTGCGTTACGTGCGGCACCGGGGTACCACGAGGAATGTCGATCTGTTCGGTGTGCGGCACCGATCAGGAGACTGGTCTTCGCGTTGGTCTCGAGGATGATCTGGCGCCCGGGCCGCCGCCAGCGCCTCCGGGGGCGCCGGCCGGTGTCTCGATCACGGGAATACTGGTCATCGCCGGCAGCCTCGTCCTCATGATTCTCGCCCTCATCAGCTCGACCAGGGCGGAATCGTCGATCGAACTGCTCTCCTGGCTGGCGCTAGGCATGGTTTCGGGATTTGGGATCTACGCGGCCGTGCAATTCATCCGCGGCAAATCGGTCAAACTGTTGCTCGTTGCACTGACACTCGGCGCGATTGTCGACGTGATGACCTTGATCGCACTTCCGCTCTTGCAGCCGTTCATGCAGGACCAGGAAAACATTGTGAACGTCAACTCGGTCGCTCCGGAGGAGAACGCCGACGACGCGACTGTCGGGATCCGGCCGTTCGAGGACCGGATCGACCTGAAGCGGATCATGATCGGGATTGGCCTGATCCTCGTGTACGCGCTGGTCTCGATCTACCTCATTTCGCCGTCAGTGAGGAAGTTCATCCAATCGCACGGCGAGCGCGGCGACTCAGCTTGACGGCTTGTCTACGGGAATCCCTGCGCGGCGCGAAGGGCGACAGTGGGGCAGGCGAGCGCGGCGACTCAGTTTGACGGCTTGTCTCGGGGTGAACGTTGATAGATCAGATAACGCTCGGTGGATGCGACCAGATCGAAACCGGCCAAGGCGTTGCGGATTTCGGGCCAGACATCGAGGAAATTTCTGACGTTGATCATTTTTCTGATCAAGACGACCTCGGTGCCGGCGATCTGCTCTAGCCTGCGATCGAGCTCTTTGGGTGTCGGGTAGCCGGGAGTGAAAAACATGTCTTCCGAGTCGGCAAACTGCGGCATGAATAATTCAAGGCAACCACCGCCACTTGTGAGGTACACAGCGGGTTTGTCGCGGATGACCTGTCTGACCTGCCGCCATTCCTCACGGGAAGGGGTGTCGGCCCAGAGCCCGAACGTATCGGCAGCGTGAGTCTTGTCGCGCCACTGCTTCCTGAGATAGCCGCCCCAGTCCTTGAAGACGGCCATGGACGCGATGGTGATCAGGGCGACCAGAACGGCCCAGCCGCGGCCGCGGGTTGCCATCGCCGCCAAGCCGATGATCAAGATGTAGTAATAGTACGTCCAGGAGGCGCGATCGCCGTAGAACAGGGTCAGAAAGCTCAAATGCATGATACCGCAGCACGCGACGACCTCGGCGTTCGAGTCGCTCAGGGACGCGGACTTCCGAACGAGCCGCCAGCCCGAGGCAACCGCGGCGGCAAGCAGGACGACCGAGCCAACGAGGTAGTGCCCGGCGGGCGAAAAGATGTAGAACCTCGGCGATAGGTCGTCCGGAAGCCAGAACCTGCGGCCGATCCCGAAGAAGAACCCGTAGTTCAACTGCTTGTAGTTGTCGGCTCCGCGCACCGGCAGGAGTGACTGGATCACCAGGGCAATCCCGAACCAGGCGGCCAGTGTGACAAAAAGCAAGATTCCAGTCAGTGCCGAGGGCACCAGCGACCGCAGGAGATCTCGCAGCCGCGCACTCGCGCGATGAGGATGATGATCAAGAACCCGTAGACGTAGGCCATCACGGGCTTGATGAAAAGGGCTGCCGTCAAGAGCGCCAGGGCACGCGGCCGGCGGCCGCTGGCGTGCGCGGCTAGCGCGTGACAGATCAGCACGGCTTCGCAGGCATGCGCCAGGTTGATGTAGGAGCAGAGGGCGGTCGAGAGCATTGTGCAGACGAAGAGGGCGATGCCCACCGGTCCCGACCGCAAGGCATAGGCACAGCGGGCCAAGCCCCAGGCGATCAGCAGATCGACGACGAACATCGCCGCTGCATAAGCCGCGGGCGTTCTGCCGAACAGCGCAAACCACGACCGACCGATGAGTAGCGGAAGCAAGCCATACGGGTAGCCGAAATCAATGATCGGGATCCGGCCTCGGTCAAGTAGCTTCTGGACGGTGAGATTCGCCCCTTGGTCCGCGTGAATGATGGAATTAAAGTCCAATGTCAGCGGCAACTGGACCAGTGCGAGCACCAGCGCCTCTGCCATGAACAGGATCGTCAGCGTACGGAGCCGGAAGGGATTGGGCGGGGCCTGCGAGGCCTGGTCGCCAGGAGAGGGGGTCGAAGTAGAAGGGGAACGATCGAGTGCGTCGGAGGATTCCGAATTCATCACTTGCTCTGAGCTTCGGAACGAGGACCGGCCGGCCCTGATGGCGAGATTCCGCGTGATCTGGGCAGTTTGATCAAGGACACAATCATAACCATCGCGAGTGGTCCGCACTACGGATGTGCAGGCGATGAGCACCTTGACGCGTATTGCGAATTCGCGGTTCGAGACATATCATTTAGGTACAACTGGGCCAGTCATTCGGGAGGGGTTTTGCTGATGCTCGAGAAGAATCCGCTCGCACCGCCCCCGGTGGAGTCGAGCGCGGTGTCGCGCTTGGCGATGCGGTCGATCGCGGACCGTGAGCGTGTCTCCGACTGGTACTGGACGCGCAAGGACAATCTGGCTGAGATGCGGGTCTGGTGGAGGGCCACGACAGCGCGGCACATGCTGCACCTGCTGCCCGGGGAGACTGTTCTCGAGCTGGCATGCGGCTCGGGCACGCTCACTCACGCGATTGAGGGAGTTTCTCGGGGGGAGTGCCCGATCACGGCGGCGACCTTCGACCCGCAGAATGATTTGTCGTGGCTGTCAAGCTCGCTGCAATCGACCGAAGGGGTGCAGTTGAGTGGGTTCCCCGGCGAGCTGGGAGGCCGCGAGTTTGACTACGTGATCGCCAGCAACGTGCTGGACCACGCCTGCGCCGCTCCGCTGCTCACCGAGGTGCAAAAGCTCCTCAAGCCGGGGGGCAGGCTTTTATTCTTCGAGACCAACCCCTGGAACCCGATGTTCCAGATGCGGAGGACGATCGGCAAGGTGCTTCCGTTCATTCGCCGAGGCGACGAACGGCTGATGCACAACCGAGTCCAGCTTTACGAGCTCCTTTCGGAGCTGGGCTTCGTGAGCATCATGACGACCTGCTACGACTTCCTTTACCGGCCGGTTCCACGCTGGTCGCTGCCGGTCATGAGGCCGCTTTCCTTGATCATGGAAACGACGCCGGGGATCAAGCGGCTGGCGGGGACGATTCTCCTCCACGCGCAGAAGCCGCCGCGTGGTCTTCCCAGGCCATCGGTGCGTTTGACCGAGCACGACACACTGCACGGAGCGGTGTCGGTCGTCGTGCCTTGTTACAACGAGGAAATGAATCTCGGCCCGCTGGTCGAAGGGCTGCTGAAGCACTACGACGAGTACATCCACGAGATCATCCTGGTCGACGACAACAGCAAGGATCGCAGCCGGCAAATCATGCGGGAGCTGGCAGAGTACGATAGAAGGGTGCGGCCCCTGTTTCGCGAGCCGCCCAATGGTGTCGGCCGCGCGATCTCCGAGGGGCTCAAGGCGGCGACGGGGCGCTATGTCCTCTCCATGGACTGTGATTTCTTGCATATCCTGCCCGAGCTGCGCGACATGTTCGACGAGGCTGCTGCCGGCGCCGATGTTGTTCTGGGGAGTCGCTTCTCGCGATCGAGCGTGCTGATCAACTACCCGCTCATGAAGATCCTCTGCAACCGATCGTTCCACCTGTTGCTGCACATCATATTCCGCCGCAAGATGCGAGACGTGACGAACAACTTGAAACTCTTGCGGCGCGAAGTCGTCGAGAGCCTTGACCTGGAATCTGCCTGGTTTGCAGCGAACGCGGAGACCGGACTGAAGCCGATCCTGATGGGCTACGATGTCCGCCGTGTCGCCATCTCATGGATCAACCGCACGCCTGAGATGGGGGCGTCGAGCTTCTCGCTGTTCAAGAATGGAGTGGGCTACGCCAAGATCCTGGCCAGCCTGGCCTGGAGGTCGCGCTTCGGCACCCGGGAGTTGCCTCGGAAGCCGGCGGCGCAGGTGAAGGTCACGCCGGCGAGCGACGGGGCTTTGTGAGGTCGAAACGGGGCCGTCAGTCACGGCGAGGAGGATCGTCTCTTGAAAGTGCTCGTCACCGGAAGCAGTGGGCTGATTGGCTCGGAGGCCGTTCGCTATTTCGACCATCGTGGGTCACGGGTTCACGGAATCGACAACAACATGCGGGCCGACTTCTTCGGGCCCGGTGGAGACACGAGCTGGACGCTTCGGCACCTTCAGGAGACTTGCCGCAATTTCGAACATCACACGCTGGACATCCGCGATCGCGAGGCGATGTTCCGGGCGTTCAAGGACATCCGGCCCGACCTGATCATTCACTGTGCCGCCCAGCCGTCGCACGACCTGGCGAAATCGCGTCCCTTCGACGACTTCGACGTGAACGCCGGCGGCACGCTCAACCTGCTGGAGGCGACCCGCCTGCACGTGCCCGAGTCAGTGTTCATTCTCATGAGCACGAACAAGGTTTACGGTGACGTGCCGAATGAGCTTCCGCTCATTGAGCAGGAGACACGATACGACTACGCGGATCCCAAGGACCACGAAGGTATCGATGAAACATGCCGGGTCGACCGCTGCACGCACAGCCTCTTCGGTGTCAGCAAGCTGGCTGGTGACGTGATGACTCAGGAGTACGGCCGGTACTTCGGCATGAAGACGGGCGTCTTCCGCGGCGGCTGCCTCACCGGCCCGTTTCACAGCGCGGTTGCGCTACACGGTTTTCTCGCGTACATGGTGCGGGTTGCGCTGCGGGGCGAGACATACAACATTATCGGCTACAAGGGGAAGCAGGTCCGGGATCAGATCCACAGCGAGGACGTGATCCGGGCTTTCGAGGCGTTTTACGAAAACCCTCGCCCCGGGGAAGTGTATAACCTCGGTGGCGGCCGTGGCAACGCGGCGTCGTTGGTCGAATTGCTCGATCGGGTCGGCCAGATTAACGGCCGGGAGATTCCGACGACCTTTGACCCCACGCCGAGAGTCGGGGACCACATCTGCTACATCACAAACCTGGCAAAGCTTCGCCAGCACTACCCGAGCTGGGATCTGACGTATGACCTCGACCGCATCATCGAGGACGTTTACAGAACGGCCAAGGGTGCGCTGTCGAATTAGCGAGGCCGGAAGCCCCGGCTGTAGTTCTCGCGGCGGGCTTGCTCGAGGTCGGATTCGATCATCAATTTGATCAGGCCGCGGAAGTTGACCGTGGGATCCCAGCCGAGGCTCTGGCGGGCTTTGGTCGGGTCACCCTGGAGCACGTCGACTTCCGAGGGACGGGTGTACTTGGGGTCAAATTCGACGAAATCGCGATAGTCGAGACCGACGATCGAGAACGCCAGCTCGAGCAGCTCGCGGATCGAGTGGGTTTCGCCGGTCGCGACGACGTAGTCGGCGGGTTGGTGCTGCTGGAGCATGAGCCACATGGCGCGGACGTAATCGCCAGCGAATCCCCAGTCGCGGCTGGAGTCAAGGTTACCCATCATGAGCTTCTTCTGGAGGCCTTCTTTGATTCGCGCGGCGCCGAGTGTGACTTTGCGGGTGACGAACGACTCGCCGCGGCGGGGGCTTTCGTGGTTGAACAGAATTCCGGAACAAGCGAAGAGTCCGTAGGCCTCGCGGTAGTTTATGGTTTGCCAGTGACCGTAGAGCTTGGCACAGCCATAGGGACTGCGGGGGTGGAAGGGTGTATCGAGCCCCTGGGGCGGCGGTGCCGCGCCGAACATCTCGGAGCTCGAGGCCTGATAGAACTTCACGGGCATGGATCGGTTCAGGTGGCGAACGGCTTCGAGAATGCGCAGGGTGCCCAGGCCGACGACGTCGGCCGTGTAGAGGGGTTGATCGAAGGAGACGCGGACGTGGCTCTGGGCGCCCAGGTTATAGACTTCGTCGGGTCGGATGAGCTCCATGACCATCGCGAGGCTGGACGCGTCGGCGAGGTCTGCGTAGTGAAGATGAAAACGCTCGCCGATGGAGGGATCGAGGGTGAAGAGATGATCGATTCGCTGGCGGTTCAAGCTGCTCGAGCGACGAACCAGTCCGTGCACCTCGTATTCGGGTTTGCCGAGGAGGAACTCGGCGAGATACGAGCCGTCCTGGCCGGTGACCCCGGTGATGAGCGCGCGTTTCATGACTTGTTTTTCCGCGACTTGCGATATTCAGGCGGTGCCGCCGTCCAGCGGGCTGCGCCAGACGGGGCCGGCCGGGAAGAGGATGCGGGCCACTTCGAGGGCGGTGGCGGTCGAGGCGACGAAGCTGTCGTCCTCGGCTGCGGAGTCGACTCCGGTGTGGCCCATCAACAGCCGTACGAGGGCAGGCGCCTTGAGACTCAAGTGCCGGCGGCTGAGCTTGTCGGGCTCGATACGGGAGTGTTTGCCCTGGATGTGGATCAGCCAGCGCTCGTCGTCTTGACTGATCCCGAGCTCGAGTGGGAGCTGGCATTTGGCCTCGGTGGCACGGCGCCCGAGCTCGGGGAGGATGCACTTCAAGAACGTGCCGAGGTCGGGGATGTGGTACATCGAGGCCGTGCCGTCGTAAAGATCTTGATCGGAGACACGTCCCGAGGCAGCGCGCATCTGCTCGATCACGGGGTGATTCGACGGTGCGGAGACGGTCACCTCGGGATAAGCCCGCTCGAGCGCCTCGGCTCGGACGCGGCCGAGCAACGCTTTCAGCGCCTGCGGAAAAGCGGGATCGGAGGCGATCTCGAGGATCTTGTGGTCCTTGATGAAGGCGTAACCCTTGACAGCCTCACCCAGGCAGGCAACCCAGATCACATGAGCATAACGACGGCCGATCATCCAGCGCCAGTATTCTTCGCTGCGAACGACCGAGCCGGTGCTGCGTGAGTATTCGATGTCGTAAAGGGACATCAAATCGCCGAGCTCGACCTGGCGCCAGGGCCGCACCTGCCAGGACGCCTTGCCTTCGACCAGGCCGTCGGCCACCTGCGGCAGATTGCGGCTCATGGTCTGAGCCGTCGTCTGACGCCCGCAGATGCCCCAGCCGAGCGGCTGATAGAACTGCGGCATGCCGGTCGTCAAGACCTGGACGGCAACGCCGCTCTCCTTGCCACGCTGGCTCGCGAGCCGCATCAGATTCTGCGCGAAACCCATCCCGCGAAATTCGGGGAGCGTGCCAACCCACATGACGCCGTTGATGGGGATGGTCACGGAGCCGAAACGGACGAGCCGCTCGGTCAAATGAAGATGGCTGACGATCCGGCCATCGACCTTGGCAAGGATGCGCTGGTCGGGGCGATAGGACGGGTCGTTGATCGCGCCCAGGAACGAGTCGCGATCGGGCCCATGGAAGACATGAAGCAACGTCTGGTAAACCGCTTCCTGATCGGCTTCGGTTCCGAGACAGTACTCGACCGAACCGCGGCGAAAAGGGAGGCGCGTTCCCGGCGCGGGGGCTTTCATCAGTTCAGCAATCCTAGAGACGGAACTCACACGGCTGGGATTGGTAAACGTCCGCGGGCGCTCGAGCCTCTCGATCGGACTTCCTTTGGTTTTCATTGTACGGGCTCTGTGCGTGTGATGCTTCAGTGAAGAAACTCGCGGGCCTGTTTTTTATAAAACCTTACCAGTATTAGATTTCCGTGAGCACTTCTGGCGAACGGCTATTCGCGGTGCCAGGACGGTACGGCAGTTCCCGCCAAAGGGCCACCGAAGGACGGCCGCGTGACCGGCGGCGAGGAAGCCGGCGCCAGCGGGGCGAGAATCGAAGAGACACCCGAGTCGAAGCTCCGCGTCAGCTTCTCGGCGGAGTGCAAGACGTACGCGTAATCGCGGCTGCGGGCGGTGCGGTTCGAGCGCCGCCGCAACTCGGCACTCCGCTTTTGCTCAAGCAGACCGGCTTCCAACCCGCGAACCCAGGGCTGCATCGCCAGGTTGCACGCCCTGATGGCGATACACCTGTTCTTGCGTTCCCTATGGGTAGACACGGGCGCTGCGATCAGCTCTTGCTTGTGCCTGATCAAGATACGTAGCTCGTCGGGGTAGGGTTCATGCAAATAGCGGTCCGGGTTGTGGTGGAGCGAGCGGATACGGCGGAGCAGCTCGGACGGATCGGTCGCGGTGGAATCCTCGGGAAGGCCGAGCCTTTGAGTGAGCGAAACGGTGAGAAAAGTGGGGGGCTCGATCCCGAGGAAGCGACGGGCGATCTCGTCGCCAAGCTCGTCGTATTTGGATCCACCGATACCGTGGATGAACAGGTCTCCGAGCAGAAACCGGCTGAAGAGCGTGGTCGTGAGTGCCCGGGTGCGGAGCCGGACCGACTGCCCGGGGAGGTCGCGCAATCGCTCCACGGCGCAGCAGGCCTCGCGGTCAGGGCCGAGTGGGAGCTCGAGGAGGACCTCGTTCTCGCCCGCGATCCGGAGATCGATTTCACGGCCGCGGAAGCGTGCCAGCAGGCCACGGCGTCTGGGGCGCGACCTGCGCCAGACCCAGAACGGGGCTTCGAGCCATTCGCCTTGCGTGGCCAGCGCCGCGACGGGGTGGTTCTTGCTGCGAATTCCGTGCCCCAGACGATATTCCTGGAGCGCCTGGTTGTGGATCTGTACGTATCGAGGCAGATGGGCCAGCAGGTGGCACACGAACCACGAGAAACCGTCTGTCTGGCAGACGCTGCTCAAGGGAACCTCGAGATTGGAGAGGCCCCAAGATGCTTCGACCTCGCGCCGGGCGAGCGAGAACCGCTCTCCGAGCGACGCGGTTTCGCCGCGCCGGGCGAGCACTTTTGGCCAGAAGTGGTCGAGCACCTGCTCCGGCACGGCATCGCCCATAAATTTTCGCACGCGGCCGGCGAATGTGGCGAGGAGATCCTCTTCCTGGAACGCGCAGATCTTCGTACGGAGTCTCGCCGCTCCAGCGGTCAAAGTCGATCTGGGTCGTCCCAACCAGACCGTTTTCGACTTCCGGAACGCGAATGGACGCCGATTTGGGAAGGTCGTTATCGACGATGAGGTTGAGCGCGAGGCCGTGATGCTGCGCGGCGATTCCTCCGGCGGCGAAGTTCTTGATCCAGACGCCGGGGTGAAACAATTCGGGCTGGTGCCCAGTGACCACAAGAGGGCCGGCGTGCTCGCCGGAGGCGGCGGACGAGATTTCAGGGCGGGCGAGACCATGCTGCTCGAGATACCTGTGGGCAAGAGCAAGCACTTCGCGGCGCACCTGATCGCGGAGGCGCAGGGCGGTTCGACCCTGGAAATCGTGATTCCAGGTTGCCAGGCGTGCGAGGTTATCGGCCAGGACGGCCGGCAGACGATCGGGGGGCGGGTCCACCAGCAGGCCGCCGTCGATCGCGGGAGCCCGCAATTGCCGCGGGCTCATCCAATACATCCAGCCGGAGCCAGCAGCCCGGCGCGGTTGAGCGCGTTTTCGAATACGCGCCGATAGTGCTGCAAACGGAAGGCTGCATCGTCGAGCGACCCGCCGAAGGCCCTCGACTCGTCCAGGTAGATCAGCTCGACCGGCACCTCGATGATCTTCATGCCGCAGGCAACGGCCTGCACCCACACCTGCAAGGGCATGGCATAGCCGTTGTCGGTGATGTCGAATTGCGCGAGCGCGGTGCTACGATAGGCTTTGAAGCCGCAGAATGCGTCTGTCAGGCTCATGCCAAGGCACTCGTTGAGCCACCTCGTGACTTCCTGATTGATTCGCCGCCGTTCTTCCGGGGGCCGCTGTGCGGGATCAAACACCTTGAGATAGCGGCTGCCGGAGACGATATCGGCTTCAGCCAGATGAGCGGCCAGCTCGGGGATGCGTGCGGGCTCATGCTGGCCGTCGCAGTCGAGCGTGACAACGCCGTCATACCCCCCCGAGAGCGTGGCTTCGAACGCCGTGCGCAAGCCTGCGCCATACCCCAGGTTGTGCGTGTGGCGGATCGTGCGGACGCCGGAAAGCCCGCGCAAGAGCTCGGGCGTTCGATCCGTCGAGCCGTCATCGACCACGAGCACGTCGGAAGCGTATTTCTTCACTTCCGTGAGCACGCTCACGAGGCTCGCGGCTTCGTTGTAAACGGGAATGGCGGTAAGCAGGCGCATGGGCAAATTGGCGGTTCGAGGGAAGCGGCAGGATCGCGCGCAAGCAGCGACCGCGACAACAAAAAAGACGTTCGCATTCTAAATCAGGCGCGGCGAAAGTCAACGAGGCAGTGTTTGTATGTTTAGTTTGGGTGGATTGGCGACGCGATGCATTGGCTCCAGCCGATCGAATGCCGGGCGGCCGAAAGCCCCTGAAGGCCCGAAGCCCTTTCAACCGGCCGGCTTTGGTGCCCCAGCGGCAGCGGGTGGTTTTGGGTTTGCGCCTGAGGCGGCCTCCGCAACGCCGTCGGCCATACCGCGGAGGGATTGAAGCTTGGCTTTGGGCAGGCGCTCGCGGACGGCCCAGGCGAGCACGCCGGCGGCATCGCCGTTTGCAGCTTGTCGCTGGGCGATCTTCTCGAGAAGGTTTGCCTTTGATCCCAGGTATGAATCTGCATCTGCGATCAAATCGGCGGCGCGGCGGGCACCGGCGACGTCGCCCTTCTCGAGCTGAGTCGCCACAATCTGATCGATGGCCTGACCGCGCGAGAACCGTCCGAACCCGGACTGGCCCATTTCTGAAACCGTCTTGAGCGCCGCCTCAAGATCGCCGATTCGGGCGTGGGCATGAGCGAGAGTTTGCAGGATGGGAAGCGAAGGATCGAACATGGCATCGCCCAAGTGGGACGCGGATACCCATAGCGCGTCATTGGGCGCGCCGCGAGAGGCGTCGACCGCGAGTCGCAACGTTTTTTTCGCCTCATCGGCGCGGCCGGCCTGGGCGTGATTGGCGGCGATTTCGGTGAGGATCGAGACCTTCCACGCACTCGAGCTGACGGCGGAGACGTTGCGAAGGGCGCCGGAGAGGTCGCCGGCCTTGGCTTCCAGCACGCAGAGCTCTGCCAGGGGATAATACGCTTCGGCATCTTCGTCCGGCAGCGGAGCGATGAGCTCGATCGCCATGAGGACGGTGTCCTTGGCCGCCGCGAGCTGCTTGGCCTTGAGCTGGGAATCGGCGATCGCCTTCATCACGTGAACGCGCGCCTGGGTCGCCCGGAAGTTTTGCACGTCATTGACCGGGTGGGGCTCGCCGGCGGTCCGGTAGGCGCCGTCGTAATCGCCAAGCCGCGCCTGCGCCTCCGCGATGCGCTGAAACACCTTGATCTTCTTGGACGTGCGATCGAACTCCGCCTTCAAGGCGAGCTGGCCGAGCTGCGCGACGGTATTCGGAGCAAACGGCTTGTCGCTTGATGCGATGAAATCGGCTACGACCCAGAGCACGTAATGTTGAAAGTCTCCCTTCAAGCGGTCGGCGATGATCGTCAGCGTTCCGTCAGGCGGCAGCGACTTGAGGCGGCCCCGGATGACCGATTCGACGGCCCTTGAACGGGGGAATTCGTCCTTGAGCGAGAGAGCGAACTCGAGGGCTTTGGTCCAGACGAGAGCCGCCGGCTCGCCAGAACGGCTCTCGGCAACTTCCAGGAGGTGAGTGACCTTCCTCAGCGGATCCTTGATGCTCTCGGCGGATTCGACCGCCAGGCGAAAGTTTTCGTCGGAGCCCGCCTTCTCGCCGATCTCGGCCTGGAGCTGGGCGATCCGCCTGAGCAGAGTGGTCTTCTTGGCCACCGGGTCTGCTCTGTCTTCCATTCCAGGTGGAAGCTCCAAGGAGAACATGGAGTCGCGCTTGACGGCCCGTGCCGATTGAATGGCCTGGCGCAGGGTGAAGCGAGCTTCGTTCTGCTCGCCGGCTTCGTTCTGCGATCGGGCGACTTCGATGTAGATATTGGCGCGCTCCTCGGCTGCGTCAAGTGAGGAAATCGCGGCGGCAGTGTCGAGGGCGCTTTGCCATGTGGCGCGTGCATCCTCGATGCTGCCGGTTTTCGCCTGGGCGCGGCCGATTGCTCGGACCACGTCTGCCTCCAGGTCCTTTTCCAATCTCATCGCGAACATGTTTACCGAAGGCATGCGAATCTCGCGCTCCATCTTGGCGGCCTCCTCCGACATCGCCTGAATCTCCTTGAGCGCTTTCTGGAGGGATTCCTTGAGCGTCTGGGCCGAGGCCGGCGGAGCCCCATTCTTTCCGAGCGGCCTGGTTTCCGCAGGAGTCGATTGCGTCTTGCGCACCTCCGCCTGCTTGCCAACATCGTCGGCAAGGCTCTGGAGCGCGAGTAATTCGAAAGCCAGGACGGCGGCGGCGGCGCGCAGATTTCTCTTCATGGATGACCTCGACGACAGAGAGGCTGCGAACACGATCGGGACTCTGCACTGATTATCGCCCACCTGAGCCGGGATGCAATGATCCCCTTCGCGGGATTCAGACCTTCCCAGATCGCGCCGTGCGCATCAAGATGTAGCAGACGCACTCTAAATTGGCGCAAGGAATATGAAAGTGAAATCGGGAACAGCCACCCAACTCCGCCTGGCCGAGCGAATGCCGGCGACGGCGATCGCGCTAGCGATCGCGTGGGGCGCTCTTGGAGTCGTCACAGCGATTCCCGCCCATGCGGATGATGCCACCGCGGAGAGCTTTTTTGAGAATCGCATCCGGCCGGTGCTGGCGGGGGTTTGTGTGCGCTGTCATGGCCCGCAGAAACAAAGTGGCGGGCTGCGGCTCGACTCGCGCGACGCACTCATCAAAGGTGGAGAGAGCGGTCCAGCAATCAGCACCGGCGACCTTGAGCAGAGCCTGTTACTGCGGGCAGTGCGACGCGAGAAGGACGTCTCGGCGATGCCACCGGACCGGGCATTGCCACGCGACCAGGTGGCGGACGTGGCGGCCTGGATCAAGGCGGGTGCGCCGTGGCCGAAACGGAGCGAGCGAATTGCGGCCGCGAAGCACTGGGCATTTCAGCCGATTTGCGACGTGAAGCCGCCGGACGTGCGAGAGGAAGGCTGGGTGCGCTCAAGTATCGACCGATTCATTCTGGCGCGACTGGAGGGTGCCGGAGGAAAGCCGGCGCCGGAGGCGGACCGGCGGACGCTCTTGCGGCGAGTGAGCTACGATCTCCTGGGGTTGCCGCCAACAGCGGATGACGTTACCGCATTTGAACAGGATTCATCACCGGCTGCTTTCGAGAAGATTGTGGATCGACTGCTCGAGTCGCCGCATTACGGCCAGCGCTGGGGACGGCACTGGCTCGATCTTGTTCGGTATGCCGACACGGCTGGTGAGACGGCTGATTACCCGGTTCCCACCGCGTGGCGTTATCGAAACTACGTGATCGACTCATTCAACGCCGACAAGCCGTACGACGAATTCGTGCGCGAGCAGATCGCGGGCGACATTCTGGCGAGCGCGGGGCCGCGCGAGCGTTACGCCGAGCGCGCGACCGGGACCGGCTTTCTGGCGATTTCGCGGCGGTTCGGCTTCGACTCGGAGAACTACCACCACCTGACCATACAGGACACGATCGACACGCTGGGGCAAACCGTGCTCGGCCTGAGCCTGGGCTGCGCCCGCTGCCACGATCACAAGTTCGATCCGATCTCGATGCGCGACTACTACGCGCTCTATGGAATCTTCGACAGCAGCCGCTACGCGTTTCCGGGCTCGGAGCAGAAGCAGCAGGTGCGCGCCATGCTGCCACTCGTGCCGCCGGATGAATCTGTGCGAAGGTGGCACTCATTCGACGCCCGCGTGGCGTCGATCGCCCTCGCGCTCGAGAGAGATCACCAGCCCATTCCCAAGGCCGTACTGAGATCGCTGCACGACATTGACGGTGATTTCGAGCTGCAAGCTCCGGCCGCCGGCGGCAGCAACGGCGTGCTCGTTCCGCCATGGTTGTACCAGGGGAAGATCGCTGTGACTCTGGCCGCGCAGAGCCCATTCACCAACGTTCACGCGCGGGGCAAAGTTGGCGTGAGCGTGGCCGAGGACGCCGGTCTCTATCGCATCGCCCAGGCGATTTACCCCCCGCGCACGCCGGAGAACTGCGGTTTTCTGCACATGAGCATTGATTTTCGCGTTGGCCGGCGTGAAGCCGGGACGAGCGCAATCCATCGCTTCTCGATCGGAGCCGGAGGGAGATCGCCTGCGGCCCTGGTGCTGATCTCCGCAGATGGGATTTCGCTTGCCGGGGATAAGGGAAGCGAGCGGATCGCGGGGCTTCAAGCAGGCCAGTGGCACCACTTGCAACTGGCTCTGGATCTGCGAAGCCGCGTCTTCTCGGGGCGTGTTGAAACACCGGACCATGCGACCGAATTCTCCGGGAAGCCGTTCGTACCGGGGTGGCCAGGACGAATTGATATGGTCGTGCTGGACGCGGTCGCCGAGCGGGGGACGGGCGGCGGAGCCAAGGTCAAGGTTCGGTCGATCGAGTTCGACAATCTCGCCGTACGGGAAGCGCCGATCCCGCGTGTTTCGCAGGCGAGTGCGGCAACGGCGGAAGTGGCGGGGGCCGGGGCCGTTCCGGACGGGGCGGGCCTCGCCGCGCAATTGCGCGAGCTGGCGGGTTTCGACGGCGACTTCGAGATGCAGGAGAAGAACGGGCCGCCCGCATATCCGTGGAATGCCGGGCCGAACAGCGTCGTGATGATTTCCGCGGAGGCACAGAGCCCGTACCGCAACTTCTTCGCAGCGGGCGAGCTTGGAATACACATGCCTAATCGGCGAGAGTACGACGGCTTTGGCCGGTGGCTGCCGACGGTCTGGAGAGCCGACAAGAGCGCGCGGCTGTTCGCGAGCTTCGACTTTCGCTGCGCGACCAAGAACGCGGGCGGCGACGGATCGTGGCGCGATTATCTGGGCCATGGTCCCGGCCAATCGGCGGCGGTCGAGCTGTTCTGGAACGGCAACGAGTTTTTCCGCCGAAGCGGTGATGCGACGGAGCGCGTCAGCGAACTGGCCATCGGCGAGTGGTACCAGGTGCAGCTTGCGCTTGAACTGAAGACACGGACCTACCGCGGCGTGATCGCCTCGCCGCGGGGGCAGACGCCGTTCGACGGGCGAATGGCGAGCGGCTGGGACGGCACGATCGATCACGCGTTCATCGACAGCTTCGGCCACCGAAGCGGTGTGCGGCCGGCGCTCGACGCGGACAATTTCCTGATCGGCGAGGCAGCACTACGGCCGCTGGAAAAGAGCCCGGCGGTGGTGATCACGGACGAAGAGAAAGTGCGGCGGCGGAAAGTTGCCGCGATCCGGCAGCAGCTCGCCGGGACCGAGGCGGGCACCCTGGCCATGCGGGCCGCGCTCAGCAAGGCGCTCGAGGACGGGCCGTTCGCGATGACCTATGGCGTCGTCGAAGGAACGCCGCACGATGTGCCGATGCAGATGCGCGGTGAGCCCGACCGGCCGGGCGAAGTTGTTCCGCGAGGATTCATCAAGATACTGGGCGGTGGACCACTGCCCGAACAGACAACCGGCAGCGGCCGGCTCGAGCTGGCGGAGTGGCTTACCCGGGGAGACAACCCGCTTGCCGCACGGGTGATGGTGAACCGGATCTGGCAACACCATTTCGGGCACGCACTGGTCAGGACGCCGAACGACTTCGGTGCCCGAGGGCAGAAGCCCTCTCATCCCGAGCTCCTCGATTACCTGGCGAAGGAATTCATCCGGAGCGGCTGGTCGATCAAATCGATGCACCGGCTGCTCATTCTCAGCTCGACGTACCGGCAATCATCGACGACGGGGATCAATCAACGAGTCGCGGCCGCGGAGCCGACGGGGGGCGATTTCTCCCCGTTCTTGCGGCGGCGGCTGGACGCCCAGGAGCTGCGCGACTCGATTCTCGCCAAGAGCGGGGAGCTCGAAGAGACGGTGGCGAGGGGGCATCCGTTTCCGTCGCCGCTGGGTTGGGCATTCACGCAGCATAGCCCGTTCATTGGTGTTTACGACCAGAACAAGCGCAGCGTGTATCTGATGACGCAGCGGATCAAGCGCCACCCGTTCCTGGCGCTCTTTGACGGGGCAGATCCCAACGCGACCACGCCGGAGCGTGCGACGACGACGGTGCCCACGCAGGCGCTGTTCTTTCTGAACGACCCGTTCGTGCATGCGAAAGCCGAGAAATGCGCCGCAGGCATCCTGGCCGAGCGGCCCGAGGAGATGGGCCGCATCGAGCTGGCGTGGCGCAGGGTGCTCGAGCGAGATCCGACGGGCCGCGAGCGCGAGGAGGCAAGGCGATTCCTTGATGAGTACCGCTCCGAGCTTGCCGCGTCGGGAAATGAGCAAATTGAACTGGGTGCGCTCGCGGCCTACGTGCGGGTGCTTTTTGGCAGCAACGAATTCATCTATCTGGATTGAGCGAGCCCATGACACGCCATGCTAAATTTGATCTGTCTCGCCGCGGGATGCTGCGGTCGATGGTTGGCGGCTCGATGCTCTTGCCGGGGCTCGTGTCGGAGCTGCTTGCGGAAGAGGGGAGTCAGCCGATCTGGATGGGCTTGCACCCAAGCCGCCGCACTATCCCGCCAAGGCGAATCGCGTCATTTTTCTTTATATGAGCGGCGGCGTATCGCATGTGGATTCGTGGGACCCGAAGCCGAAGCTGTTTGCCGACGCGGACAAGACAGTGGGAGTCGACGAGTTTCAGGGCCGCAAGGGGGCCTTCAACATGTTCCTCAAGCGGCCGCAGTGGAGCTTCGCCAAGCACGGCGAGAGCGGCACGGAGGTGAGCTCGCTGTTTCCGGCGATGGCCCGATGCGTCGACGAACTCTGTGTCATCCGCTCGATGAAATCGGACCACACGAACCATTACGAGGCGACACTGGGAATTCACACCGGGTCATTCACGTTTGCACGACCGAGCATTGGATCATGGGTCAGCTATGGGCTGGGCACAGTGAATCGCAACTTGCCGTCGTTTGTGGTGATTGCGCCCAAGTCACCCTACGCGGGAGGGCAAGTGTGGGGGAGCGACTTCTTGCCGGGCGCGCATCAAGGCACGCTGGTGGTTCCGGGCCCGGAGCCGGTGGCGAACATTCGAAGGCGGGTCGCCAGCAAGCGGTTGCAGGAGCTGGAGCTCTCGGCCCTGTCGGATCTCAACCGGCGGCATCTCGCGCAGCGGGCTGGCGACGGGTTTCTGACCGCGCGGATGAAGTCTTTCGAGACAGCCTTCGGGATGCAGGCGGAGATGCCCGAGGTGTTCGATATGTCAAAGGAGACCGATGCGACGCTCAAGATGTATGGTCTCGAACGCGGGGGCCCGGCGGGATTCGCGTGGCAATGCCTGGTGGCCCGCCGGCTGGCGGAGCGTGGAGTTCGGTTCGTGGAGCTGATTGATTCGGGGTCGTCGGATAACTGGGACGCACACGGCGACATGCTGACACACAATCCGCTGGCGAAGAACGTCGACCGGGCCATTGCGGGGTTGCTCACGGACTTGAAGCAGCGCGGCATGCTCGAGGATACGCTGGTCGTGTGGACGACCGAGTTCGGCCGCACACCGTTCAATGCGGATAAGGGCGCGCGGGCGCGGGAGCACCATCACTGGGTGTTTTCCTCCTGGCTGGCGGGGGCGGGGGTGAAGCCGGGGATGGTCTTTGGCGAATCAGACGAGTATGGGATCAACGTCGCGAAGGATCCCGTACATGTGCATGACTTTCATGCCACGATCCTGCATCTGATGGGGCTGGACCACGAACGGCTGACTTTTCGCCATAGCGGGCGGGATTACCGCTTGACGGATGTGGCGGGGAAGGTGGTCAAAGGGGTGCTTAGCTAGAGGTTTTTGTCGTGGTCAGGACGTTGGTGAAGACATTCTGGGCGATCTGCTGGCCCATCGTCATGCCGGCGGTCTCGTCGAACCAGAAGTGGATGCCGAGATAGATCCTGCTCATCGCATTCTGGTAGGAAGCTTGGGAAAAGCTGGTGAAGGATCGGGTAACTCCGGGCAAGAGGTCGGAAGTGATCGTGAAGTTGACGTCATTCGTGCCGTAGAAATCAGTGAGGAGGGTGAAGAGAGTGGCGCCGAAGGTGGCGTGTCCGGAGACATAACTTGGGAATGGGGGTGTGAAGCTGGGCTGGCCCGGATTACCCGGGGAGCCGAGGGGCATCCAGGTGGGGTCGGCGATTGTGCTGGGATTGCCATCGGTATTGGCGAGCTGGATCGCGGTGACCGGGCGCCACCGGTTATAGGTGTACTTGGTGTCCCAGGCCGCGATGCCGGCGTCGGCCATGCCGAGGTTGACCAGCCCGAACAACCGGGCGTTCTGGGTGAACGAGTTGTGCTCCTGCAGGGCGATGGAGACGGCGATCTCTTCGTAGTGAACCACGGGCGTTCCCATTGCCGGCGTGTCGTAGGACCAGAAGATCCCGGTCTGTGTCTCCTCGGGGGTACGAGTCGTGCTGTGCAAGGCTCCGAGCGACTTCACCTGGTTGAACGCGCGGGCATACTCGGGACTATTGAGCGCGGGCGGGGGCGGCGCAACGAAGGCGGACGCGGGCTTGGTGATCGCGAAGGACTCGACCTGGCCCCACTCGGGGCCCCAGGCGACCTGATAAGTGGGCGGCGTGGGCCGCCAATCTCCGGGAGCCGTGCCGGGAACGTAGGGGACGGTCGCAGCCGACCCGTCGTTGGCTCGCCAGGCAAGCATGTCCTGGGCGACCTCGCTGCCAACCTGCACTCCCAGAGCAGCGGCGCTCGCCGAAGGCTCGGCGGCCAGCGATTGAGCCAACCTGGCATCGAGCAGCGGCTGCATGTCCGGGTCGAGCGCACTGAGCACGGTATAAGCGGCCTCGGACGCCGCGGCAGTCGGGGACGCTCCCTGCGGTGCTTGAACATTGAATTGATAGACCGATCCCGTCCGCTCGATGTCGTTGACGGCGTCGTAAACGGCTCCTGAGACCATCGCCATGGTCCGCGAAGCGAGGCCCACGTTGGCGATGTCGGCCTTGATGACCTGGATCATCGTGTCGGTCCAGGCGACGACCGCGTCGCCTTCGGTCACGCTCATCGCGGCCTTCGATACCTGGCCGGCAGCGCCGTGAGCGCTGATCTTGACCCGGTAGATCCCGGCGCGCTCGGGCAGGCTGAACTGATAATCGCCGTTGGAATTCGAACGGCCCAGCATCGTGCGGTGGCCGATGTGCATGCGAACTGCGGCATCGGGCATGGTCTGGCCTTCGATGACCAGAACGCCCCCGGTCCCGACCTGGCCGATCATGTGACTACCGGCGGGGTTCATCAAGACCGTGGTCGACACGGTGGAGAGAAGCTGGAGGTTTTCGAGCGATTCAAGAAGCGGCGAGGCGTTCGATGGTCGCGGTCGGGACCTGGTACGTTTTCGCGCTAGCATGCTGAAAATCCCTGAAGAGATATGGCGAGACGGGAACTACTGGAACGGCTGCCGGGATCGCGTCACGCTGAGAGTTGGGGAATGGAGTCTGCGCTCATCCATTCCGAGAAGAGTCTACACGATCAAAATCTGGGGCGTCAAAACCCGCATGCAGGCGAAGGCGCGACCGGCGTGTTGATTGCTCTGGGAGGGATTTGACGATTCTGCGTGTTGCTGCGGTCTGCCTCGCCGAGACGCGACAGCCTCTTTTGTGTACACACTGTTCTGAGAGGAGCAGTCCACAATTTGCCTGGTGGAAGGAACGCTTGGGGCAACCTGGCGGCGCCAGGTCGTGGTTTCATCCGCACTGGAGGCTGGGCGGGCCCTAGGGTCGGAGAATTTGAAATTGGCTGAGAAGACCATGAAATCACCGTTTCCGGGCATGGACCCCTACATCGAAGGGTGCGGGTTGTGGGGAGATTTCCATAGCCACCTGATTGACAAGATCTGTGAGAAACTCGCCGATCTTGCTCCGGACCGTTACCTCGTGCGGACGGGAGAACGCTCCTATGTCGTCCTCGTTGAATCGGAAGGTAAGAAAGACTACTCCTTTTTCCGCGATGTGAGCGTCAGCGCGCTCGCGGCGCAAGAGAACTACGAAAAAAGGGGGCGTTGCCTTGGCTGAGCCGAACGGTGAGGTCGAGCCCATTACGATGCGTCCCTTCATCCAGGAGGAGCATCGCGAGGCATTCATCGAGATTTACGAGGCGAATCCCGAGCAGCGCCTCGTGACAAGCCTCGAGGTTCTGTCTCCTTCCAACAAGCATCCTGGGTCGGAGGGCTGGGACCTCTACCAGCGCAAGCGGCAAAGTCTACTTCTGGGAAAAGTGAGCCTCGTGGAACTCGACTTGCTGCGCGGCGGCCAGCGCATGCCCATGCTCGATCCTTGGCCCGACAGTCCGTACACGCTGTTGGTGGCGCGTGCGAAGTCGCAACTTTGCCGCGTCTGGCGGGCCCACTCTCTTCGGCCCTTGCCGACCTTTCCCGTGCCGCTAGTCAGCCCCGATGACGATATTTCGCTGAACATTCAACCGATGATCGACCAGATTTATCAGCGTTTCCGCTACCCCAGAAGCATCGACTATCGCAAAGCGCTCAGGCCGCCCCTTGCCGAGGCTGAATCACTTTGGCTCAAGAAGCAGTTGCGGTGATTCGCTGGTTGAATTCGAAATCCGGGAGCCCGATAATACACACGCTTGCGAGGCATTCCACGGGATCGGGGCTCGTCGTTTTGATGCGGATCCAATCCGCTCGCGCTCGATGACGACAGCAACAACAACCAGGAGTATTGAACGTGAAGAAACGCTCGGTTTATATCGCTGTCGCTCTCGTCTTGGGCCTTGCGGTGCCGGTGTTCGCCGCCGAAGATTCTCAGCCGGTACGCATGGGCTGCGGCATCATGACGTTTGACACCGTGCCGGGCTGGGGGCTGGGGCCGGATGGAAAGTCGGTTCTCGGGCAAACGCATGGGGGCGTTGTTGTTGATAAATCGGGGACGATTTATACGAGCGCTCATGCCGGAGTGTTTGCCTTCTCACCGGAAGGAAAAGTCATTCGCAGCTTCCTTGGCGACAAATACTCCGATATTCATGACATGAAGATCCGCGAGGAGGCGGACGGCGAGTTCATTTACGGAGCCCGAAACAACAACGCCGAGGGCATCAAGTTCAACTGCCAGACCGGCGAGATTGTGCTCAAGCTTCCATTTCCCGAAGCCTCGGGACTCAAGCTGACCAAATTCAATCCCACGGCGATGACCGTGGCGCCTAATGGCGATATCTTCCTGGCCGACGGTTATGCGAGCGACCACATCTTCAAGTTCGACAAGACCGGGAAGTATCTGATGCACTTCGGGAAGAAGGGTAATGGACTCAAGGAATTCAACACCGCGCACGGGATGACGCTGGACACGCGGTACGATCCGCCGCGACTCTTGATCTGTGACCGCAATCATCAGCCCAAGGGGCGGTTGCTGCATTATGACCTCGACGGAAACTTCATCGACGAGGTCGTGACCGGACTCGGGATGCCGACATCGGCCTCAGTCCAAGGGGATTATGTCTCGGTGCCGGATCTGCACGGTAGGCTGGTCATTCTTGATAAGAGCAACACGATCATGTCGGTGCTCGGATTCAACGCCGACCCCGCAAAACGGGGGAATTTCAACGTGCCGCAAGAGCAGTGGATTGACGGCATCTTCAGTGGCACGCACGGGTCTTCGTGGGACCGAGATGGGAATTTGTATGTTCAGGATTGGAATGTTTCGGGGCGCATCATGAAGCTGGTGCGCGTCAAGTGGTAGGCTGTGCGCGGTACCACCAAGACCAGAAGATGGCGGACAGGGCTGCTCCGAGTGAGTAGTAAAGGATGTCGCGGTAATCCGAGCTTGCACGATCTCCGAGGAGATCGCTGCGCGGAAGAATGTATTCAAAAACCCAGGACCACACGAACAGCGGGAGCACAATCTCACTGGCGAGAGGCGGGCCGTTCGACTCGCGCAGGCCGAGCCGTGCATTCCCCACAACATGATCGGAACCCAGAAGGGGATGCAGATGAGGTCGTTCAAGTGGTCGTGCACGAATCCACCGGACCAGATTGCCTTGAGGATCCACCTATTCACGAAATAGAGGAGGAGGCAGGTGAGAAACAGGGGGTCGCGGAGGTACAAAAAACGCACGATGTCAGTGGCCGCTGGGAATGTGAAGTAAGCTCATGAATACGGCGGTGACCAGGCATGCTGCCAGAGTCATACTGAGCAAAATGGCTGACCGCACGGGGCTGGCGCGCAGCGGCTTCCAGGCGACGAAGCCGGCGATGAAGGCACAAACGCCGCCGAGGGCACAAGCGACCATGACGCCGCCGGTTTTGCAGTCGAACGTGAACTGCCACAGAGTGGGAGCTGGGAGCGGCACGTAGCCCTGGTTGTTCCGGGGAAGGTCGCGAACGTCGGTGTCCTGGTCCAGGCCCTCCCCGCCGCGCTTGCCGTCGCGGCCGAACGAGCGAAGCGTGTAGCTGTTCCCGTCGACGGTGTACTGGTAGGGATTATTCCACGGATCGAGGATGTCGCCGGAGTCAGGGGGGCGAAGTTGGTCGAGCAGGTCGGTCTTGAGATCGGCGAGTTTCTCGGGATAACGTCCGTGCTCCTTTTTATACGCTTCCACACCCGTTCTGATGGTACGCAGGAAAATCTGCGCGGCAAGATGCCCGCCTTGCCCGAATGCCGCGCCAATCGTGCACCAGGCACATAAGTAAGCGGTCCCGGCCATGGCCATGCCAACGACCGCGCTCACCAGAAGGCGCCTGCCCAGGCTTCGGCCGCGATCGTGCGGAACGATCGGTGGCCAGTCATCATCTCCCAGGTCGGCGTACTTTGACATGGCGGAATTCTCAGGAGACGATGCGACTGCCTTGGGGACTTCCCGGACCGAGGGCCGTCAGAGGTGATGCGCCGACGGAGCTGTCTGATAGCTGTAGTTGAGCGGGATACGCTTCCGCAAGCGGGTCGTTGGGAATTCTGGAGGGCGATGGGGCTCGAGGGGGGATGCGGGCGCGCGGTTTGGGCGTCAGAGAACTACGGTCTTGGGGACGGGCGGGGTCGGAGACCCGCGCCCAACGCGCGTTTGCTCAGGGATGGTCCGCAACGGCGGACCCGACGGGATGGGCTGATGAAAACCGGGCCGTAATGGCGAATTTCGAGGTGGACGACGATCCGGAGTTTTCTGTTGCGCGACGGTCTTGTGATAGCGGCCGCCGCCACGCATCCCCCCCTGGCCGCCCCTTCGCAAGGGGGGGAAGCTTTGCGCAACACACGCGTGGGGAAATTGTCGTTCGTTAGATCACAAGGTTTCAACAGCCCAGGGTCGGGGAGCCGCGGCCAACGCGCGATGGGCCTGCGATGGTCCGCATTGGCGGACCCTACGGGATTCGGACAACGCGGGTGCGATCGTTCTCGCTGGGGATCATACCGAGAGGGCGGAGCGGGTGCGCTTCACCAGGTTGTTGTCTTTCTCCGACGCGGTGGGCAAGAGGAGCAGGCTTGTTGCCAGGAAGCGGTCGCGCCATTGAGGCGAAGTGTTGAAATAGTCTTCGAGGATCGCCGAGCTGAATTTGTAGTCGTGCGGGTCGTTGCCTTTCAAGAACACCAGCCGCGCGCGGCGTCGATCAAGGGAGTCGGGTCCTGACCAGCCTGGAGGTAGGCAAGCGCTTTGCGCGCGGATGTCAGGCGGTCGCGGCTCGAGGCGGCGAAGATTTCCTCGATGGCACCGGGGCCGGAGCCGTTGGTCGCCGCGAGCGGCTCGAGCTGGTCAATTCGCGCCTCGCGGAGCTTGCTCCCTCCCATTGCCGATCGGAACAGAGGCAGGAAGGCGGCGTTCTGGAGTGTGAGCAGACGCCGGGTGCGGTCGTCGCCGCTGGACTGGTACGCATAGTGGAGAGCGTTGGTCGTGGTCACCGCGTGCAAGGAGACCAACCCGGGCGAGCGCAGGAGCAACTCGCCCGCGGCGTTGAAGAGGGCGTCCCAGATCGACTGCGGGGCGGCTCCCTGGTTGAGCAGGGTGACGACGTGGTCGCAGGCCTCGTCGTCGGACCCGCGGCGCAGGGTGGCGAGCAGGTCGGCCGCGGCGCCGGGGGACGGCGTGCCGCCGGTCCAGTCTTCCTTGATCTTGGCCGCGCGATCGAGATTGTGTCGCCAGGAGCGGTCGGCCGCGTAGTCGTGCTCGGCTGGGTTGTCTTCGCCGCTGTGGTTCAAGAGGGCGTAGACCAGCGAGCGCAAGACCGGCTCAGCGTGCTGCCAGCCTATGCACTGAAGGGTGCGTAAGCTGTTGGCGACGTAGATCGCCTTGTGACCGATCGAGCGGAAGTCGCGTGCGCCGTAGCGGAAGAGGATTTCGTAGACCTCATTGGCGCCGAGGAACGCACCAATCCGGCGATCGCGGCATCGGCGGGGGCTTCGTCCCAGTGGTCCATCGCGGCGGCGAGGGCGGTCCTGACCTTGCGCGCCGGCGGCACGGCGGATTCGTCCACCGGGGCCATTGTCCAGTTGCCTTCCTGCACGTCGCGAGCCTGCGACGTCTTGAAATGGTCGAGTGCCCAGAAGATGGGCAGCCAGCGGTCGCTATCCGGCGACGCGAGGCTGGCGATATGGGCCGAGTTCACGACCAATACGGCGTGGAACTTGTGCCCGACGCTGGGCCGGGGCTCCACGTTTCTGACACCGGCCAGGAGCAGCGCGGCGACGACGTCGCGGTAGGACAGGCCCTTCTTGATTCGCGCGGCTACTTCCTCGAGCAAGGCGTCGCGCGACGTTTCTTCGAGCAGGCGGACGAGGGGCTCGATCTCGGGCTCGAGTCGCACGATCTTGGGGTCGAAGAAGGCCTCGGCGGCGGAGACGGGGCCCAGGCGGGAGAGGAAACCCAGGTCGCCCAAGCCGACCACTGCACCGCCAGCGACCGAGGCACCTAGAAACGTCCGGCGATTTGTTTGCGGGTTCATGATTTGGGGCTCCTGGTGGTGTGGTGTGATGGGCGGTTGAAGATGACTGAGGAATTCGAGGATCTATTGGGCAAAGACGCTACTTTCGCGGAGCGAAAGGCGACACTGGGCCGCGGCTAGGAGGCGCCGTCGGATTCTGCGCAGCTATTCGGCGTGCCCGGGCTGGTCTTCGAAGGCTGAAGAGTCGGCTTTCGTTCGATCAGGGAGCTGGGAACCATCTTGCCCATGATGAGTGTGTTGAGCGGCGCTGGGGGCTGCGCTATTGGAGCGGGCCGTGTTGCGTTGTCTGCGAAAAGTCGCGCGAAGCCTAACATCGCGGCGACACCGGCGATGACCGCCATGATCGAGCGTATGGTGAACTGCAATGGCCTGGAGCGTGACGGTGCCAGGATTTCGCCCGCCGAGCTGGTCAACGTGCCGTCGGGCCTGGCATAAAGCCTGCCGCAGACCTCGGCACTTTGGTCGCGAATCGTGCCAGCAGCAACTTCCGCAGTAACCGCGGTGAAGTCGTGCACGTGCTTGCCGCAGGCGGTGCAGTAGCGAGAGCGGGCGTCACCATCCATGTCGGCCCAGTTCATCGGGCAGGGGTCGGGGATGGTGTATTGGTTGAGAAGGCTGTCGGCGTCCATGGAGGGCCTCCGGAGAGAGACAGAGGCGTTGCGTCCGAGCCGATCCGGATGTGACCATGATTATCACGCGCCCCTGCGGCGATCGCAATGACAATCCTCTGGGATGGCGGAAACCACGGCCTGTCCGAGTCGATTCATTGCGGGCGAAGCTCTTCCGTGGAGTGAGATTCTTCATCTCACGTTTTCGGTAAACCGGGCGACACAGGGCAACTCGCGGGAACGATCGTTGGATGGGCCGATGACGCCGGAGTTTGACGGATACCGCGTCAGCGAGGAGAATTTCGTTTACCTGGGTCATCTCATGGATCGTGAGAAGTCAAGCAAGGAACGGAGCGGCTGATGAAATCGCCATTTCCAGGCATGGATCCGTTTATCGAGGCGTGCGGGTTATGGCCCGATTTTCACACGAAGCTGATCGGCGAGATGGAGCGCACGCTTGCAGTCAGGCTGCCGGAGCGCTACCTGCTTGTGGGGCGGCAGAGCCGCGCTCCGTATTGCCGCGTCTGGCCTGCTCACTGCCACCAGGTCCTACCTGAAATCCCGGTGCCTTTGGCCAGCCCGGATCCAGACGTACCGCTCCTGCTTGGACCATTGATCGAGGCGGTGTATGAGCGGTCGCGCAATGCGCGCCGCATTGATTATACGAAACCGCTCAGCCCGCCCCTGGCGCCGGAGCAAGCCGCCTGTCTAGAAGAGCCGATCCGCGGCAAGAACCGAGCGCAAAGCCCCGAAGAAGCCGCAACGAAGAGGACGGCAGGGCTGAGTGCTGTGGGTTCATTGTCGGCGAACCTTTTGGAGGGAGAGGCTCTCTAACTCGGGGTCCATGACCGGGGCGGGTCGCATTCCCCGTTCTTGGCGGCTCATCCGGGCGCACGCCCTCCGAGAGTCTTGCAAGGTGTTCTCGAGGCATACCGATGATCGAGGCTGGCGACACAACGCATACGGACGCTTTGAATCTCAGCGCCGCGCTGTTTACCTGAAGAGCGAGGATCGGTCTGGAACGGCTCTCGACGCCGTAAGCGGGACGCGCGCTGCGTTGCCCGGTCGGCTGCTTCCGCACGTTCCACGAGGCTGATCCCATGTTGGCTTTCTCCGCGCGCAGTAATTTCGCGTGCGCCGCGATCGACCGCGCGGTTTGCGCTGCGATTTACACAGTTGCGGGTCATCATTTTGCGACGCGCGCCGCGTTCGAGCGATTGCTGCGGTACGTGCGGCAGTTTGAGATCTTGCGCCCGCACGAACCGGTGGACGAATCGAGCCTGAACGCTACGGCGAAGTCGTTGATGGGCTGCTGTCGCTCGCAAGCTATCACGAAGAATGGATCCGGCCGGTCGAGGCGTGGGAGCCGGTTGTGAGTAATCCGCGACCGCAGTTCGCGTCGCTGGCGCGACATCTGCTCGCGGCTTTTCCCGTGCCGGCATTCATGACGTCGGTGTGGTTCAAGGGACGGGGGGCGGTGGGCCGGCGACTACAGGTCTGGTTCATTCACATCGGGTCGGGAAAGAGTATTCGCACACTAATGCGAAGGCCAAAGACCGTGAGATCCTGGGGCTGTGGGCGAAGGGGCGCGGGCTTTGGAACGGGCCGGAAATAACTTCCTCCGATTCACGTCGAGCGCACCGCAGAGCGGCACAAACACCGTTCCGACGCGGAGCGTCGGAACGAGGGTGTTCCTTGGTGTTGGGGTTGGTGCCAAGATCGGGAAGTTAATTATCGGCGGCGGAACCGACGAGTTGTGATAGACGGAGTCGGAACCGTTGTTCAGATCGGCATTAGTCGGCGTCGAGCAACTCAACAACCGCCTCGCCCTTGTAGCGGTTTTTCCGGTCATCCTCGGCGACGAAGAACCATCTTTGGCGGAACGAAGTGCGGGTGCGACTGCCGGCCCAGTTTTCGGGATCGACGGCGGGTTTGCCGGGTACGATGCGGGCGCCTGCGCAGGTGTACCACGCGATGAAGTCTTTTTGACGCAGGACGCCGGCGTTATACCGCGTGTTGTCGGAGGGCAAGATCCATTCCGTACCATCCCAGGCGCAGATGCCGAAATAAACGACGGTCAGTGGGCGATCGATGGCGCGGACTTCCGTCCGGAAATGCCATTGATAGGCCCAGCCTCTTGTGTCAGGACCGACCGGGTTTCGCACCGGATTTGGCGAGTGGATGACTTCCAATCCTACCGGGAGGGATTCCAGCTCGGCGAGGACGGCCGCGCCCGACCGCCACGTGGATTTGCTTGGCGCTCCCGTGCAGCCGACCAGGGCGACCAGCGAGGCCGTGAGCCATGCGGTGAGCGAGCGTCGCATTTCATATCCTTTTTCCGGGCCGGGAGTGTCCGCTCGTCGTCACGATGGGAGTGGACGAAGCCGGGCACTTCTGGATCATAACATGGGATGGTTGCCGTCGGGCATGGGAAGGGGCAGAACAAGGCGGGCGGGGCGCCGTAGGGAGACCTTCGGTCATCGGGGCGGGCGGGGTCAGAGACCCGCGCCCAACGCTCGGTCTGGGTGGGAGACCTTCGGTCGTGCCTGAGGGCGGGGTCGGGAGACCCGCGCCCAACCCCGACGCACTTTCGCAGAGCGAAAGGCGACACTGGGGCGGGGTCGGAGACCCGCGCCCAACGGGGGCGGGGTTGCGGCCGTGGCGGCTCGCGGGGGGCGGCGTATTCCCGGGGCGGGGGTCAGTTTGTCGCGATGCTGCCGGGGGTCATCAGGTCTTTTCGGGTCTGGCCCGTGCGGGCGTCGATGCGGCTGATGGCGGACGAGTCGCAGCAGTAGATGGAAAGGCCGTCGGGCGAGAATGACAGGGACGTCACCTGGCCAAAATCACCAGCGGGCGACGTCCATTTGAGGGAGCCTTTGGCGACATCCCAGAGCTTGACGAAGTTGACCACCTTTTGGCCGATGCCGACATTCTTGCCGCGGATCGAAATCGGCCCGCTGGCAATCCCGGCCGCAGCGGTCGCAAGCGACTTGCCGTCGGGGGAAAACGCAAGCGTTCCCGGGGCTGTGGCAGCACTGGCTTCGCCGGCTTCAGTCGAATGAAGGGTTGCGCCGGAGGGCAGGCTCCAGAGCGTCAACCAGCTTTTTCTTTTGCCGTCAACGACAGCCGTGCCGTAGCCCGCCATGCTACGGTTGTCGGGAGAGAACGCGATGTCCCAGATGCCCCCGAAGGGCGGTTTGAAGACTTGCTCCAAGACCTGGTTCAGCTTGCCCGTCTTCGCGTCCCAGAGCCTGACGTCAGCGGACGTGTCGCCGGCCAAGGTTTTGCCGTTGGGTGAAAAGGCAAGGCGATTCAAGAATCCGCGACGAGCGATGTGCGACCACTTGAGATCATCTGTCTTTGCGTCGTAGACACGGATTTCGAAAAACGATTTTTCGTCGAGGCGGACGATGCCTGAACGGTCGGCGGTCCCGGCACCGGCGACGGCGATCAGGCCGCCGTCGGGTGAGACCGCCAGGGACGTCGGCAAGAGCGGCGGCAGACCGGCTTCCTCCTTGTCGCGAAGAGCGAGGCGGGTTTTCAGCAGCTTCCCGGAATCGGTGTCCCAGAGCCGCAACTGTTTATCGTCGCTGATGGCGGCGATGGTCTTGCTGCCAGGCAGGAAGGCAAGACCGCGAATGTAACCAAGCTGCACGCCGGAGAGCGTGATTCGCTGCTGGCCGGAGAATGGGGCGAGCAAGTACACCAGGCGATTGGTGCAAGCGGCTGCGAGGGTTCCGCCGTCGGGAGAAATGGCGAGGCAGAAGGGCCGCACGGTGCGGTCGACCACCGCGTTTTTTACGGCCTCTCGAGGCTGCCGTGGCTGCTGGCGGCCGGGGTATGCGCCGGCACGGGGCGCTTGGGGTGCTTGAACGAGAGAGGCGGCGACCAAGATCGCGCCTTCGGTCGGGCTGATCAGGGATGAGATTGCTAGAGGGTGGATGAGCATGGGGATCTCCTGGTCGTGGCGTGCCGGGCCTGGGCTCAGCGCTCGAGAAATGGCTGTTGGTGGATCTGGGGTGCTGCGGGGTCGTGCGGACTGGAACTATAAACGGGTCGACAAGTGTGGTGCTCCGCCCCGCAGATCGCGGCTCGATTTCGATTGTCAAGTTGCCGCATCGTCCCGCGCGGTTTCCTGCGCCAATCATCGGCCGAGCGCCTGGTGCAAACGAGACCAATACCACCGCCCGCGAAGACCGGGGATCGCGGCTCGGTCCGTTCGATCATCCCAGACCTCTCGAGATTCGTACGTCGGTAATCTGCTGTAGATTTGACGGCTGGGCACCGTGAGATCCGAAGTGTGTTGATCGCCGTGGAGGGTGTCTAAACAATCGCGGAACGCCCATCGGGACTCGCCGAACAATGGCGCACACCTAGCCGGCGACGAGCGACGGCTCAGTCGGCTGGATGCGAGACGATGGGCTGTCAACGCGAGTCGCTAAACTTAGGGCATAATTGGGGCGCAAGTTGGAGAAACGCCCTTGAGAATCGGTTCTGGCGTATTAAGCTCATGACGCACGCTATAATAAACGATAATTGAGAATGCGGACCGATGATCCGGGTGATCTACCCCCGGCGCCCGGTCGAGAAGAACGGCTGACCAAGAGGCGGGGCTTGCTGGTCGCGCGCCGTCCGTCGCTGTAGCATGGAAGGTCGAGTTCAGTTTTCCATCGGACGAAAACGCGATTCATCGATCAGAAAGACGGGCTGAGGAGTGGCTCGCGCCTTTCCTGGGAATCTGAGCGAGTTGTGACGGAGCGTGGGATTCTCGGTCCGGCTTGGCAGGACCGAGCGTTCGAGCGCAACGATGAATTAAAGACGTTTATGGCGGGGATTGATGAATAATGGCCGTCCACTCGCACGTCGAGAGAATGAAGATCGAGACTCTGGCCTTCGAAACCAGGTTCAGGGACGGTTACCGCTACCTCGATCATTGCGGGGAAACAATAGTTCGGATTCGCAGCCGTAACCCGTGCTGGGCGGTGACTTCCGTGAATGTCGTCGGTGGTCAATTGAGAAATGATGACCTGAATATGGCTTTGAATTTAAGTAGTTTCAGCATGTCCGTGAATCTTCTCAAGCCTCCGATTGACGTCCACGGCGTCGAACCGAAGGTTGAAGCGTATGCGAAGGAGGCGGAGGCGATTTACGAAATCGTGACTCGGGCCCTCAGGGTGACCGAAACGACTCGCGTCGGTGCCCGATTTCGATTTGTTGTGCCGGCGGATACACTAGAAGAAGCGGACCGTTTCATCTGTCGAGGTATGGATTCGCCCCTCCTGGAAAAGCTCAAGGAGAGCACCCGATCAGAGCTGCGGGATGCGGCTGTGGCATTCGTTCTGGCTGACCAAGAATCTGGCCACAGAAGGCGCATCGAGATCGTAAGTCAAACGTCCCAAAAACCAGGAGACGACCCATATACTGGGCTGGACGGTGAATTGCGTACGGGTTCTGTCGTGGTCGATATTGACACGTTCACTCGTCCAGAGCGCGGTCACCTTGAACGGTCGAGCTTGTTTATCCAGAAAAGCTATCTACGTGCTGGTGTAATTGCGATGGAGTTATTCGAATGGCTACGCCTGCAACAGCCGACAACGCGGAAGTAAGCGGAAGCACCTCGCGGGACTTCCCACGCTTATTCGAAGGGGCGAGTGATCCGGCCGCCCGATCAGATAGGGCTGGCGACGGCCGAGGGATTTATTCCGATGCCAAGGTCTACATCAAGGAATCCGATCCTCAGGTCGACCGCGAAACAGAACGGCCGCATCACAGCACTGACGATGCGGCGCTTCGTGACGCCGCGCAGGGCGTGGCTCGGAAGGCCCGCGATGCTTTTCGAGACGCATGTCGGACGCTCGATCCTGATCGAGGGGAATGCAGCTTCATGGCGATGACATCTTCTCTGGATGAGCTTTGGGACTATGCCAAGTATCGGGACGTGCCGTTTCGAGATCTCCTAGGGATGCTCGATGCCGCGACCAAGTGCTCAGACATAAAGGACTTTGGCAGCGAGCAAAGGGACGCGCTTTGTAACGCGCTAAATGACTTGACCTCCTGGTTGTTGGACTACGAGGCAGTTCATGACCATATCCGCAGATTTGCTGAGCTTGGAATTGACGTAACCGGTCCGATAAGAAATGCGATACCAAGGCGAATGCGGATCACCATTGAGGAGCTCGAGTGAATACGAAGGCTCTCCCGCTGTTTCTAGACACAACCATCCAAGTCGACCGCCTGCTGGAAGAGCGTAATCCGCAAAAAAGGCAGGCGATAGAGGAGATTATTTCGCATCATGATTCGTGTATAACAGCTTCGTTTTCTCGTCTGGAATACAAGAGAGTGGTTCTCCAAAATCTGGCGTTGTGTCTCAGGTATCTAGTCGAGGAGAAATCGTTCCTGCTCGCGATGAAGAGAGCGGTAAGTCAGAGTCAGTATTCGCGCCGAGCGTCCACACTGATTAGCGTTCTGTCCTGGCTCGGCTTTCAGATTACCGACTTGGTCGACGTCGAGGCGGGCGGTCGCTGGGACGAGAGACTTGCATTGAAATGCGAGTCCTACGTAAGGTTAAATATGTTTTATTTATGGGCTCGCTTCGATAAAAGCGTTGATTCAGTGGTCGACGGGTTGGAGTGTGCCCGTGCACGAGAAGGACCAACGTTAGCGAAAAGCGGAAAAGTACAGGTGGAAATCCCCGAAAGCCGTTGCAGGAAAATCGAATGTAACAACGCGAATTTCTTCCGGTCAAGGCTGCCAGCGATCAAGACGAGCTACGAGCAGCTTGTACTTCTGCAAGAACGAGGCACCAATCTGAGCCAGGAGTTGCTCAAGGCCATCGCCGAGTTACGTCATGCGATGGCGGATCCGGACCGCCTGTATGATTACGATCACTGCTTGAATATCGCCGACATCTGGATTCACCTCGAGTGCCTCGCGTCAGGGATCAAAGACTTCGCCACCACGAATTACAAAGAGAGCCAGTATCTGTGCCATATACTGGATCTGCGAATGGTACAGCCGGGGGTTGCCTCCGTGTAGGTTTCAAGTTGTCGGGGTTCTTATCGAACCGGAGCCGGCTCGGCTGGGCGGCTTGATAAGCGGGAGCTTGGGGGGACCTTGTGGTGACCAGGCTGACTGTCACAAACTTCCCAGTCGATTTCCTCGTTTAGTGCTCAACGCCGTGGGAGGATCTCTCCGCGACGACGGAGTCAGCGATGTGAACTTGTGCGGAGGAGCCGGGTCGTGGATAAGCGGGAACCGGTGGCGCCGCGGGCGAAGACAGGAACCTATCCTGTGGCCGTCGTGATGGCGACCTGCGTCACGGTCAGCGAGCTTTTCCTCTGGGCGGTTGTCTCGCTCGAGCTTGGCTTGGAGGTCGGTGGTGATTCCAAATTCGTCTTGGACCTGGCGCTCGCCAATTCGCTCGTGCCGCTTCTCGCAGCCGATCGCTTCATTCGCTCACGCGATGTATCGCAACGTGCACGCAGCGCTTCGCGGCGGGACTTTCTGTTCGCGACCGGCGTGATCACGTGCCTTTTGACCGTCTCGGGGATGGTCGGATCGGCGATCATTTGCCGCACGCTCGAGCGCCGAGCTCGGATTTCAGCGCACTGGTGTTCTGGGTGGCGCTCGTGAGCTACCTCTTTGCCTTTTTCGCAGCCGACCGGCTTTGCCGGGCGCGCGGCTTGTCTCTGAGCCGAAACTCGATCGAGACCTGGGATCGGATGGTCGCGGACCGGGAACGATTCGTCGCGCCCTTTCTGGCTGTCGAGTATGCGTTCAATCGACCGACCGTGATCGTCAACGTGTGCCTTTCTGCACTAATCTGTCTGCTGCCGACCGTGCTTCTTGTCTGCCTCCACACGCCGGATTTTGTGACGAGCGTTATCGCGATCGTGAGCCTTGTTCTGTTCGGCGGCCTGGGAATCCAGTTCGTGCTCGCCTGGGATGGTTGCCAGGTGCGCATCGATCACGAAGGCGTTTACGGTTATCCGGCACGGTTGGCGTTGTTCCGAAAACTGGTTCCGTGGACGGAGATTGCTTCGTGCGACATCGTCACACGCCGTGACGCTTCCGGCAGGATATACCTCATTATGCCTGTTTTCAGGAATGATCTCGGCAAGAAGCTGATGAGCTTGAGCTTGCGGTTGGTGCCCATGGATTACCAGGAGCGGGTGGTCAGGTATATCAAGACGAAGCTGCCGAAAGCTGCGCGATCGGATCGATGAGCTTTGAGCGAAGAAGGGCAAAGGCTGTGCTGCGGTTCGTCGTCGAATGGAAAGAGGCTCACCGGAAGGTTCGCCCTCCCAGGATTGCGTGCCGCGCGTTAGTTTAAGCTTTCCATCTTCTACAGTTCTTAGACGCCTGGCCATTGTTCTGGTGCGAAAGCATGATCATTCCGTGGTTCCCGTGGCTGGAACGGCTGTCGATTGCTGCGGGTGTGAGCGGGTTTGCCATTTTGGGCGCGGTGAAGCTGGGGGCGCTCGGGTTGCCGCTGGGTGCCCTTGTGGGATTGTTTGTCGGACGATGGGCGGTGAACCTGCCCCTGGTGCTATGGGTTTCGTGGCAGTACAAGTCGCTGAGCTCGCGATCGACTGAAGAGTTGCAGGGCCTGTTTGTCAGGAACCCGGGATTTGGACGAACCGGGTGCTACCCGATGGCTGCCGGGATCATGAAGAACCGGGGTGATGATCTTCGGCCGGTCATGCCGATTCTTCTCGATCTCATGGGTGCGGAGGCGCATCGGACCAGGCTGGATGCACTCGGGGCGTTCGGGACAGCGTTTCCAGAGCTTCGCGAGGAGGTGGAGGACTATCGTGCCGAGGAATCGGCCGAGGTGTGCCGGGCCAAGGTTGTGCGGCTGCGCGCGACGCTTGTTGGGAATGGGATTTTGAGGTGAGAAAGATTGGACGGGTGCGGGGATGTGCGCGGTGGGAATGCGACGCTTTCGCGGCTCGGCGGGAGCCTCGCACATCCGGCTTTGGGGGAAAGGTGCGCGGCGGCTTCCGCTTGCTTGCGGGCGTGTCGATCGGATCACTGGCGAGTGGCACCCTCCACCCTCTTCTGGAGGGAAGGTTTTATTCGGCGGGCAGGCGCTCGAGGTAGAGGCCGACCAATGCTTCGGATGTTGGAGGGTTGGCTCCGTTGTGATCGCGGCGATAGAGCTCTGTCGCCAGGAGCAGCAGGATCTCGCCGTGGTGTGCGCGCTCGAGGTTCTGGACTGCGTTTGGTTTGAGGTAGCGGAGGAGTTCCTGCGCGTCGTGGGCGCTTTCAAACCAGCTTTCCAGCAGTTCGGGGGACAGAGCACATGCGTTTGGCGGCGACTCTAGACCGAGGGGATAGATATCAACCGCGGCGACGCTCGGATCGGGTTTCGGGCGATTGTGGGGCGGCAGGTCGAGATACGCCAGCCAGTTGGCGGCCAGCAGGCGGATCACCCGCCGGCTGCGCTCGGGCTCGCGGCGCCATATTCGCCAGACATCCCAGAGTTTCTGGACTTCTTCTCGGGTGAGCTTGTTGTTCGGATTCCACGACTGGCGGAACTTCGTGCTAGGAACCGTGCCGGCCGGGTTTTTGGGGCTGTCGAACAACCGATTCACATCCAAGTAACTTGACTTGAGCGAATCCTGCTCCGAGGGAGTCATTGCCTTGCACGCGACGATATCGGCGAGAGCCTGGCGGAGCAGCGCGGGCGACGTGTTCGGGTTGGCGGACCACGTCGCCAGGCGATCGTGGAGCTGTCCGTACCAGAGCTGGATGCTGAACCGCCGCTGGACCGAGCCGCGCATGCCGACGTGATGGATGGTTCGAACCATCGCGCGGTACCAGCCCCACGCGCCGGCCATGTCGCCCTGATCTTCCAGCCGCGATGCTTCGAGCAGAACCATCAGGCGGAACGACAGGCCAGATGGAAGCGTTGCGTCGCTGTCGCGAGAAGATACGATGGGTGGAGGGTCGAACCCATCGGGCGCTCGCTTCCCTGGCGGTAGATGGCCAGTGCGTCGCGGTTCTCCGTGAGCAGCCGGCGGAGATTTTCGTCAGCCTTGGACCAGCGAGCGAATCGCTCGACGCTGGTCCGCGGTGTTTTCTGGAACTCCGCGTCAGGCTTGAGCGCCGCGGCGGCCTGGCGGTAGAGCACGAACGCGTTGCGGTCGTCGGGGACGGTGGACGACCGGAATGAGGCAATGTCGAACGGATCGCCGATGTCGGGCAGGCCGAGCAGTTGCGTTTCCCACCAGAGTGGAGGGCCGGCCACGATCGTCAGGAGCGCGAGGAGAACGCAGGTGATCCGTCGACGGCTTTTGCCAATCCATTGGATGAACAATCCCGGTGTCGGAAAACTGCGGTGCAACAGGGCGAGGCGCGTCATCTCCGTTGCTCCCCCGGCCGATGAGCTTGATTTCTTGCTCCAGCGTATGTTCGGGAGGCGGGTTGGTCAACGACGATGGAACGCGCGCGACGGCTGACCGGGGCTATTGGGGCTTCTCCGCCGCGTTGTTCAGCACCGCCTTGATCGCTTCCAACTCCTTATGCCACATCGGCCCACAGTTGGGTGAAAGCCTTCGGTTGCTTCGCCGAAAGTTTATGGGCTTCCTCAAGTGGGGCACGCTGCCACGCTAGTTCGTGAACTCCCCGTTGTCGTAACGAGCCCTCACGCTCGGCTGGGCTACCGGCCGCGGCGGCGCGGATCATGGTCCAGCAGGACGATTGGGATGTCGTCACGGTCGTCCTTGGTCAATCCTGGACCAGATGCAGGTCACTGGTTCTTTCGGGCGGTTCAGAGTTCAAAACGTCCGTAGGGAAACAGGAGGCAATTCTAGCCTAATTGGAGCGAACGTTTTATTCGTCGGGCAGACGCTCGAGGTAGGGGCCGACCAAGGCTTCGAGTGTGGGAGGGTTGGTTCCTTGGTGATCGCGGCGGTAGAGCTCGGTTGCCAGGAGCAACAGGATCTCGGCGTGGTTTCTGAGCTCGAGGTTCTTGACTGCGGTTTGATTGAGGTAAGGGAGGACTTTCTGGGCGTCGTGGGCGCTTTCAAACCAGCGTTCCAGAGCTTCGGGGGACAGGGTACGTGCGCTGGCCGGTGATTGGGGACCGAGGGGATAAATATCCAACTGCGCGACCTTCGGATCGGGTTTCGGGCGATTTTGGGACGGCAGGTCGAGATACGCCAGCCAGTTGGCGGTCAACATGCGGATCACACGCTGGCTGCGCTCGGGCTCGCGGCGCGCGAATCGCCAGGCATCCCAGAGCTTCTGGATTTCCTCCCGGGTGAGCGGGCCGTTCGGTTTGCGGAACTGGCGGAACTTCTTGAATGGCACGTTGCGACCTGGGTTCTGCGGGCTGTCGAGTAGCGAGGACACGTCTAAATAGCTGGCCTTGAGCGAATCTTGTTCTGAGGGAACCAGCTCGTCACACGCGACCACGTCGGCGAGAGCCTGGCGGAGGAGCGCGGGCGTCGTCCTCGGATCGGCGGCCCATGTCGCCAGGCGATTGCGGAGCTGTCCGTACCAGCGCTGGATACTGATGCGCCGCTGGACCGAAGCGCGCATACCAACGTGGTGAATGGTCCGGACCATGGCGCGGTACCAGCCCCATGCGCCGGCCATGTCGCCCTGGACGTCTTCCAGCCGCGAGGCCTCGAGCAGGACCATGAGGCGGAAGGACAGACCGGATGGAAGCGGTTCGTCGCCGTCGTGAAGAGATCTGACGGCGGGATCGATGGCATCGGGCCGCTCGGTGGCCTGGCGGTAGACGGCGAGGGCCTTGCGGTTCTCCGTGAGCAGCCGGCGGAGATCGGCGTCGGCCTTCGGCCAGCGAGCGAAGAGCTCGACGCTGGTCCGCGGTGTCTTGAGGTACTCTTGAAGGGGCTTGAGCAGCCTGTCGGCCTCGCGGTAGAGCATGAAGGCGTTTCGGTCAGCCGGGATCGTGGACGGGGGGAATGAAGTGATGTCGAACGGGTCGCCGATGTCGGGGAGGGCGATCAGTTGCGCCGACCACCAGAGCGGAGGGGCGGCTATGATCGCCAGGAGCGTGAGGAGCAGGGAGGCGATTCGCCGACGGCTCTTGCCAATCCACCGGATGACCAATCCTGGAGTCGGAAAGCTGCGGCGCAACAGGGCGATTGGCGTCATTTGCGCTGCTCCGCTGGCTGATGTGCTTGATTTCTTGCTCCAGGGTATTTTCTGGAGGCGGGTTGGTCAACGACAGTTGTCGAAGAAACGAGAACGGCACGCAGGAGGCGGGTCGTTTGGGCAATTGCCGGCCCTCCGGATGCAGCCGCCGAGCACCCAACACGCCTGCTGCGTCAGCGAGTTCCTTTCTCACCAATTCGTTGCCGCTTCCGAATGAGCGGACGGTTGCTGCAGACGACTGCGCGACGCGACCGGAACGATGGCTGCGCGTGCTGCTCACTCATCGGTTTCTTTCTGCATTCTATTGTGTGTGGCGAGTGGGCGAAATCGGTGGAGGCAATGGGGTTGGACGGAGTCCCTTCGCGGAGCGCGCGCACGTCAGAAATGACAGGCTTTCCGGGCTTGCCATGCCCGGCGAGAGACCGGATTTGAATAGAAGGTTGTTCTAAGCTGCGACCAATCAGATGCACTTCTTGTCGGAATTGACACGCTCGCCAGGCTTGGCATAGTCAGGGAAATACCAGATTTGAACAGAAGGCAGCAAAGGTAACGAAGTAGGAGATGAGAGCGAGGCCGGGACGCAGACGGGACATGGCACGCGATCGTGGGGATCGACTCGGCAGATGTCGGACGGTCGTGTTGGATCGAGGCAACGAGTACTCGTAGCGGCTGCCGCGTCAGCTAATTACGCTTTGCGTTCGCTCGAGGCGGCGGTGATTTGACGGCCGGAACGCGGATGCCTCAGAAGCTGGGTGCGGCGCGTGCGAACGACGCGATTGACATCGATAGGGCGGTCGCACTGGGATAGGTCGAGCGCGTTTGTGGGGCGACGGGCAATTTCGAAGGTTCTCGATCTCAGCGGACGAGCGGATGTTCGCGGGCCGAAGCGCAGATGCTTGCGAGGCGGCGCTAGTTCGCTTCGAGCTTTTTGTAGGTGCGGACGTTCTCGATTCCGTAGGCGGAAAACCACTTACCGTCGCGGTATTCCCACTGGGCGATCTTCCACTGGCCGTCGACTCTCATCCAGACCACGTAGTTCTGGTAGTCGGCGTTGTTCTGGATGAGCTGGGCTGGAAGGGAATAGGCTTTGTCGCCTTGGCCGGGGTCGATCTCGACCCAGCCGGAGCCGGGAAGCAAGATCTCGGCCCAAGAGTGTGCGTTCTCGTAGTCGGGGCGAATCTTGTGGAGCGCGGCCATTCCGTCGGGGCGGTACAGGTTCAGACCCACCACCGTCTTACAGGGGATTTCGGCGAGCGAGCACATTGTCTGAAACACGTGCAATTGATGGCCGCAATGGCCTTTCTTGTTCTTCAGCGTCGCCGGAAGGTCATCAGAACCGTAGGGAACGGAGGCATCGTACTTGATGTTCGCGGTAATCCACTTGCAGAACTCGAGCGCCGACTCAGCAGGCGAGTGGCGGCCCGTGATGTCGCGCACGATTGCTTCGAGGCTCACGTCGTCTGCGGGGATAGGTTCTTCGCGCCGGGTTTGCGATGGGCCCGTTTTCCTGGCGGCCGGCTTACTGGAGCCCTCGGGCTTGCGAACCGGAGAGCGGGCTCGTGCTCGTTTCGTCTGCGGTGAGCTTGACGAACTAGCGTTCGCCTTTTCGAGGTCGAGACTTCGATCGACGGAACGCACGCGAAAGCGGCTGCTGAATTCGAGCTTCGTACCCGGCACAAGGCCCTGGCTCAACTCCCAGACGACGCTGTCCGAATCATTGGCCTCGACGTGCTGGATGCGGCCGAGACGCGGCTCCAATGTGATTGCCGACACGCCCAGCTTTGAATCAACGCCGTCCCAGGGGCGCGGGTCGGCAGGGCGTGCCACACTCGGAGCACTTCCAAATTCGTCGTGTCAGCCGGCACGACGAACGTGGTTTTGACGGTGATCTCGAAGACTTGCGGGTGCGAGGTGACGACATTCTGCGGCAGGCGCTGGGCTCGAGCGCTGCCGGAGAGAGCCACGAGAAAGAGCGAGCACCACGCGATCGCGGCATGACGAAGCTGCATGACGATGACCTCGGTCAATCCGTGTTTTCAACGAGCCCTGGCGCAACGATCTCGAATGCACTGGACGCGCGCGATCGGTGGGCACAGATTAACTCTGGATGATCGCAGAAGGAGCCGGTACGGACAATGCAGTGCCTCGAGCATTCCTGTCTCACGATGCCAACGGCGAATCGGCATTTCGCGATTTCGGAAGTGCGAGGCTCCGCCGAGCTGCGCTCGAGACAAGAGGCTCACGGACTGAACGGGCGACGTGGATGCGGGAATCGCGCCGGGTGTTTTTTCCCGTTTTCTGGCCGCGTCGCGCGCAAATTCGCAGGTTCGATCGAATTGGTCGTTGCATGCGTTGCGACGTGAAAAAAATTCCAGGTTTTCTGGTCGACGAAATGACCAAATTTGGGAAACCCGTCGCATAATATCTGTAGCTCAAAGTCGATTGCCGACACTGGTGTCGGCGCGATGGGCACCCACGTCTCTGGATCCGATTAGTTCCGTTCACATCAACTTATGAAATTCTCGAGGTCGCGGGACTTCGGGCCAGGCTTCCAAGCTCATTTGAATAGGAATTTATACTGATATGGCCTCTGACGCACAAATCAATGCGAATCGGCGCAATGCGTTGCGCTCGACCGGGCCTAAAAGTCCGGAATCCCGGGCGAAGAGCGCTCGCAATAGTCGGAAGCACGGTATGCGATCGGAGCGGGAGAAGCTCGCGCGGGAGGAAAGCATCGCGTATGAAGCGCGATACTTTCGCTGGTCCGCGCATTATGGGGTGGAGAGTGACCCCGAGGAGTTTCTATTGAATGCCAACCTGTTCCTGGCGTCGGACATGGATCGGGTGAGGGGCGCTTATCTGGAACTCACTCAAAGCCAGATCGACAACGCCGAGGACGACGAGATCAAAGAGGTGCGCGAAACGGGCGACCTGCTGTTCACCGATTCGCGAGGCGTGCCGGTTGCGCTGTTCGGCACCCGTCGCTATAACAACAAGAAACCAGGGGGGCCGTCATGGGGTAGCGAAACTGCGCCGGCGATCAAGCCCGACGAACTCATGCGCAAACTGGAATCGAGCGCGATGGGGTGCTACTGGATCCTTGAGGTTCTTGAGGAACTGCTGGAACGGGCTCGCAAACGTTTTTGGTCCTCCGGCGATCGGCTGATGATGCTACGGTTGCTGGGGCGGAATCCTGTGGACGGCCCCGCAGACCGGCGGGTCGCTGAGGTTTTCGCCGCCAGCCACGCGCTTCGGCCGATGGGCAAACCGTTTGACGATCTGCTCAGCGATATGAACGAGCTGATGCTCGAGGCCCACGTGAAGGCGGTCGTGGCGTTGTGGCCTGACCTATCGCAGCGCGGTGAAAAGGAGAAGGCCAGGCAGAGCCTGATCGAGCTGGTGGAGGGCGAGATCGAGCGGGTGTGGGCCATTGCGGCGGAACATGACACCCATATCAAGGATGAACCTGCGCGGACGAGGCGACGCAAGGGATTTGTTTATACCAAGGAAGCTGAGGCGATGCGGCGATGGTTCGCGCGCCAAGGGGTCGGTGGAGCGAGGGGGCAAGGTAATTCGGCAGGAGGTACGGGCGCGGAAGGCGGATAGCGATGCGCAGGGATTGCCGCCGGTGCCTGGGAAAGATGTTATCAGCCCATATGATGGGCGGCCGGCGGCTTGGTGGGCGGAGAGTGTGGGGGGTGGGAAGAAGGGAGACCTGCGGTCGCGGGGAGGGCGGGGCCAGGAGACCCGCGCCCAACACGCGGATGGGGAGGCGGATTCGGGTGACTGTGGGAGCGGCGGGCCACTCGCGGGTAGTGGTTCGGGCGCGGCGGTTGAGATTGGCCGTGAGCCTCAGGCGGACGGCACACGGAGTGTGCCTGCTACTTCGAATGAGAAGGGGCGCGGGTGGGAGTCGGTTGTGGTCGAGGAATCGGACGTTCTGGCGTGTGGTGGGTATCTTCCTGAGAAGTACGTTGGCGCTGCGGGCGACGGCGACGGCGAGTCGGCGCCTGGGGCTGCCCTGGAGGATGAAGTACCGAACTCGAAAACGGTGGGTGCAGAATTGGAGGAAGCCGAGCGGTGCGACATCGAACTGAATGCGGGAGGTGCGAGCGAAGTCACTCAAGAGCAACTGGCGGAAGCTGCTGATCGAGGGCGGGAAGAAGAGGTTGCCGCAGGCGGCGACGAGAGTCAAATCGGTGAAAAAGCGCCGAACGAAGCCAATTTTTGTGATGACGCGTGCATAGCACAACATCAAGATATTATTGAAGTTCCGACGAATTCCGGCGGTGTTTCGGGACTTGACGATTGTCAAACGAAGCCAATTTTGCAAACGAAGCCAATTCCGGTGGGGGGTGCGGAGGCGGGTGGAAGTGGAGGTTCGACAACACAGCCGGTTGCACGTGCCTTGACGGACTACGAGCGACGGGACGCGTGGAAGGAAATCAGGCGGCGGGAGTGGATTCGTCAACGTGCGGAGAAGGAGGCGCGGGAGCGATTGGCGAGGTTGGGTGCCGGGGGAATGAACGCTGGGGCCGATGCGGGTGGGGCGGCGGGGGAAGGGATGGCGCCGCAGGACGTGCGGGGGCCGTGAGCGAATGTGGGGGCTGGTGCGCGGCGAGCGGATCACTGGCGGGTGACGCCCTTCACCCCCCCTGGCCCCCCTTTGCAAGGGGGGGAAAGTTCGGCTGCGGGCTTTCGCTGGAGCGCGGTGCTTCGAGCGGATCACTGGCGGGTGACGCTCGCTGGCGAGATGGCTAATCCAGGTTGCGTGCATAGCCGTGCTTGGTTTTGTATAATTCAGAGTCAGACTGACTCTACCGTCACCTGGCGGGCTGAGGCTGCTTCCCACCTTGAGATCCCACCCCTTGCAGGCGAATTCCGTGAATCAGACTTTTGCTTGGTTCTTGCTGGGTTCGTGCCTCGGACTGTTGGGGCTGACATCGGGCGCTGCGGGGCAAGAGCACAAGCCCGTGGGCCGTCCCACGGTTGATTTCAATGACGAGGTGCGGCCAATCCTGGCGCGGCACTGTTTCAAGTGTCATGGGCCGGACGAGAAAGGTCGGAAGGCGAAGCTGCGGCTGGACCAGGAAGAGGCAGCGAAGAAGCCGGCGAGCTCGGGCGAACCACCGATCGTGCCGGGCAAACCCGAGGAAAGTGAGCTGGTGCGGCGGGTTTTCAGCCAGGACGCCGAGGAGCGAATGCCGCCGCGGGCGGCGAACTCCACGCTCTCGGAGAAGGAGCGGGCCACACTCAGGGAATGGGTCGCCCAGGGGGCCAAGTACGACGTGCACTGGTCGTTCCGGAAGCTGGTCAAGCCTGATATTCCCAAGGTGCGCGATTCCTTGTGGGTGCGCAACGCGATTGACGAATTCATTCTGGCGCGGCTCGAACGGGAAGGATTGAAGCCTTCGGCCGAGGCGGAGCGCGCGACCTTGCTGCGGCGGGTGTCGCTGGATTTGATCGGGCTGCCGCCGACACCGGAAGAGATCGACGCGTTTTTAACTGATCGAGCTGCTGATGCTTATGAAAGGCAGGTCGACCGGCTGCTCGCCTCGCCTCATTACGGCGAGCGCTGGGGGAGGCGATGGCTCGATCTGGCGCGATATGCCGACACCAATGGATATGAAAAAGACCGCCCGCGATCGATCTGGCCGTATCGCGACTGGGTGATCAACGCGATCAACGCCAATCTGCCGTTCGACCGGTTCACGATCGAGCAGCTTGCGGGGGACATGCTGCCGGGTGCCGGCGTCTCGCAGCGGGTGGCCACTGGGTTTCATCGAAACACGATGCTGAATGAAGAAGGCGGAATTGATCCACTCGAGTTCCGGTTCTACGCCATGACCGACCGGGTCGCCACGACGGGGACGGTGTGGCTGGGCTTGACGGTGGGCTGCGCGCAGTGCCACACGCACAAGTTCGACCCGATTCCGCACCGGGAGTATTACCAGTTCATGGGGCTGCTCAACAACGCGGACGAACCCAAGATGACGGTGCCCTCGCCCGGGCACACCGAGCGGCGGCGAGCGATCGAGGACCGCGTGGCCGCGATGAAGGCCGACCTGGCGAATCAATTCCCGATTGATGAGAAAAGCCATGGCGCGAATGCGGCGAATGCCGGAAATGCCGCGAGTGAGGCCGACCGCCGGCGAGCGAATCTGGAACAGCGATTTCGCGATTGGCTGAAAGGTGCGGAATCGCAAACTGCGCGCTGGGTGAGGCTCACGCCCAGGAAGGCGACCGCGAACGTGCCGCGGCTTGCGGTCGAGCCGGACGGCTCGGTGTTTGCCAGCGGCGACCAGAGCAAGCGCGATGTCTATACCGTGCAGCTCGAGTCGGGAATCAAGGGGATCAGGGCGATCCGCCTCGAGGCGCTGCCGGACGACCGGCTGCCGAGCCGGGGGCCGGGGCGAGTTTATTACGAGGGGGCCTTCGGTGATTTCTACCTGAGCGAGATCCGGCTGTCTGCCAACGGGAAGCTCGTTCCGATCACGGAGGCAACAGCGAGCAACCCGAAGGCACAGAAAGATGCGGCCGCGGCGATCGACGGCGACCCGCAGACAGGGTGGTCGATCAATGGCGGACAAGGGCGCGAGAATTCGGCGGTGTTCCGGCTTGCGGCACCGATCGAAGACGCCGGCACCCTCACCGTGGAGATGATTTTCGAGCGGTACTACGCGGCAGGGCTTGGGCGTTTCCGCATTTCGGCGACGACGGATCAACGAGCAGTCGCGGCGCGGGAGATTCCGTTCGAGCTCGAGCCGATCCTGCTGACCGAGCACGGAAAGCGGAAGCCTGAAGACGTGGATCGGCTGCGAGATTATTTCTTGAGTGTTGCGCCGGAGCTGGCCAAGGCACGGGAGGCGATTGCGAGGGAGGCGAGCGGGATTCCGGAGGACCCGATCACGCTGGTGATGGCGGAGCGGCCGGCGGAGAATCCGCGGCCGACGTTTATTCATAACCGGGGCGAGTTCTTGCAGCCAGGCGAACGGGTCGAGCCGGGGGCGTTCTCGATGCTGCCGGGGATTCCGTTGGACCTGCCGCGCAACCGGCTGGGACTGGCGCGCTGGCTTGTTTCAGGGTCGAACCCGCTCACCGGACGAGTCGTGATGAATTATCAGTGGGCGGCGTTCTTCGGCAGGGGGATCGTGCGCACAGTGGAGGATTTCGGCTATCAGGGCGAACGGCCTACGCATCCGGAGCTGCTCGACTACCTGGCGACTTCCCTGGTCGAGCAGGGATGGTCGATGAAGGCGATGCATCGCGCGATCGTGACGAGCGCGACGTACCGGCAGACTTCGCGGGTTTCGCCCGAACTGCTGGCGAAGGACCCGGAGAACCGGCTGCTGGCGCGAGGGCCGCGCGTGCGGGCGGAGGCGGAGATGATCCGAGACTCGGTGCTCAGGGCGAGCGGGCTGCTTTGCGAGCGGATTGGCGGGCCGAGTGTTTTCCCGCCGCAGCCGCCGGGTGTTTCGACCGAGGGGGCGTATGGCGGGCTGGACTGGAAGCCGAGCCCCGGGGGCGACCGGTATCGGCGGGGACTTTATACGTTCACGAAACGAACGGCGCCGTTTGCGATGGCAGTGACTTTCGACGGGCCCACCGGCGAGGTCTGCGTGGCGCGGCGGGAGATGTCGAACTCGCCGCTGCAGGCGCTCACGCTGCTGAATGACCCCGCGTTTGTGGAGGGGAGCCAGGCGCTGGGGGCACTGATGGCGCAGACGAAAGGAACGGTGGAGGCGAGGATCGGACGGCTGTACCGGCTGTGCCTTTCGCGTGCGCCGGAACGAGATGAAGTATCGGTGCTTGTCCATTTTCTTGAGAATCAGCGGGAGCGGCTCGAGCGGAAGGAGCTGGATGCGGGCAAGATTGCCGGGACTGGTGGGGCCGAGGCGATCGAGCGGGCGGCGTGGACGTTACTGGCGAGAGCGATCTTGAATCTGGATGAGGCTGTCACGAAGGGGTAGCGGATGTCGCTTAAGGGCATGAGACAGTTTATGAATGATTCTTTGAGGATTACCCGGCGGCACTTCTTTGAAGAGTGCGGCGTGGGCGTGGGGAAGATTGCGCTGGGGCGCTGCTGGGCGGGATGGTTGCGCGCGAGGGCTATGCTGCTGAGGGTGAGGCGGAGAATCCACTGGCGCCTCGCCAACCGCATTTTGCGCCCAGGGCGAAACGGGTGATTCATCTCTTCATGGCGGGAGCGCCGAGCCACCTTGACCTCTTCGACTACAAGCCGGATCTGGCGCGGCTTGAAGGGCAGCCGCTGCCGCCGTCGGTGATCGGGGGGCAGCGTTATGCGTTCATCCGGCCGGATGCGGCGGTGCTTGGGCCTCGGTTCAAATTTGCGCGGCACGGGCAATGCGGAGCGTCGCTCTCGGAGATGCTGCCCCATCTGGCGACGGTCGTCGACGACATTTGCATCGTGAAATCGACGCGCACGGATCAGTTCAATCACGCACCGGCGCAGATTTTCTTGAACACGGGCTTTTCGCAGCCGGGCCGGCCGAGCCTGGGGAGCTGGGTGCTTTACGGGCTGGGGTGCGAGTCGCAGGACTTGCCGGCGTTTGTGGTGATGTCGACGGGGAGCGGCATCAGCGGGGGGGCGGCGAACTGGTCGAGCGGGTTCCTGCCGACGGTGTATACGGGCGTGCGACTGCGAAACCAGGGGGATCCGATCCTGAATATCTCGAGCCCGCCGGGCGTGGATATGCGGCTGGAGCGAGATTCGCTTGATCTGGTGGGAACGCTCAACCGGCGGCAGCTTCAAGCGGTTGGAGACCCGGAGATTGCGACGAGGATTGCCGCTTATGAAATGGCGTTTCGATTGCAGACCTCAGCGCCAGAGGTGATGGATTTGCGCAGCGAAGGCAAGGAGACGCTGGCGCTTTACGGCGCCGACCCCGACAAGCCATCGTTTGCCCGCGCCTGCCTGCTGGCCCGGCGGCTGATCGAGCGAGGGGTGCGGTTCGTGAACATTTATCATGAAGGGTGGGACGCCCACACCGACTTGACCGGGAACCACAAGACGAACTGCGCGGCGACCGATCAAGCCTCGGCCGCGCTGATCAAAGACCTCAAACGGCGCGGGCTGCTCGAGGATACGCTGGTGATCTGGGGAGGCGAGTTCGGGCGGACGCCGATGGTGGAGAGCAACCGGGCACTGGGGCGCAGCCTGGGCCGCGACCATCATCCCCAGGCGTTCACGATGTGGATGGCGGGCGGGGGCATCAAGCCGGGGATCACGTATGGTGCCACCGATGATCTGGGATTCCACGTCGCGACCAATCCGGTGCACGTGCACGACCTGCAAGCGACCATCCTGCATCTCTTAGGCTTCGACCATGAGCGGTTGACGTTTCATCATGCGGGGAGGGATTTCCGGCTGACGGATGTGCATGGGAAGGTTGTGAAGGAATTGGTGGCGTGAGTTAACTTCGCAGCGGAGGTAAGGGGCAGGCGAGTGGGATCGGCAAGTACACGACCAGGGCCATCAGGTGCCGAAGTCTGACGTATGCCTGGGTCATGGTGGGTTTCACCCACCCTACGGAACACATCTTTTTGAATACGGGCGGTGACGGAAACACGTCAACCTTTTCGCCGCCACGAGCAAACACCACGAGCAAAGCACTTGTTAAACAAGTATTGTAACACTACGATGAGAGGCAGTGTCGTCCGGCTCATTGCCGGAACGCGAGGTCGCGCACTCGGCCCGATTCGATCCCTCCTCCCTGGATCGGAACCAATGCGTTGTCGGCCATCCTTCCCCGCCGGTACGTCGTGCTTCGCTCTTGTACTTCTGAGTGCCATCGTGGCGGCGCGCCGACGATGAGCTGCGGGCGGGCCGCGAGGCCCCTGCCCCGAGCTTCAAGCGGGAGATTCAGCCGATTCTGTCGGAGCACTGCCTGAAGTGCCACGGGCAGGCGACGCGGAAGGCTGACCTGGACCTGCGCAGTCCGTCAACGATGGCCAAGGGCGGGGTGAGCGGGCCGGCGATCGAGCGCGGGGCATCGAGCAAGAGCCTCCTTTATGAGCAGATCTCGAAGCATGTGATGCCGCCCGGCAAGGCGGCCAAGCTGAGCGCCGTTCAGATCGCGCTCGTGGCTCGGTGGATCGACGCGGGGGCTCCGAGTGACCTGGCCGGGAGCGAAGCGGCGGCGGCGGTGGCTCCCCTGCACTGGGCATTTCGACCGCCGGTGAAATCGGCTTTACCGGCGGTCAAGAGCGCGACGATGATACGCACGGTTGTCGATGCGTTCATCGTGGCGCGGTTGGAGGCGAAGGGTCTTGCGCTATCTCCGGAAGCGGAGAAACGGAAGCTGATCCGGCGCGCGACTTTTGACCTCCTGGGGCTACCCCCGACGCCGGAGGAGATCGAGCGTTTCCTTGCCGATCGAGGCCCAGATGCTTATGAACGGCTGATCGACGGGTTGCTTGCCTCGCCTGCCTACGGCGAGCGCTGGGGGCGGCACTGGCTGGACGGGGCCGGGTATGCCGACACGCACGGGGGCGACAACGATCTGGGAACGATCAAGGAGAACAAGGATATCTGGAAGTACCGGGATTACGTGGTCCGGTCGCTCAATGCGGACAAGCCGTTCGATCAATTCATCACGGAGCAGCTTGCCGGCGACGAGGCCGTCGACTGGCGGAACGAGGCGAGCTACAAGCCGGCGACGCTCGAAAAGCTGGTTGCGACCGGCTATCTGCGCTCGGTTCCCGACGACACCAACGAGGCCGAGCTGAACCGGGCGCTCGAGCGGAACGAGATCGTGGGGCGGGTGACGGAATCGGTCGCGAGCAACTTGCTGGGGCTGACGTTCCAGTGCGCTCGCTGCCACAATCACAAGTACGACCCGGTGACGCAGGAAGACTACTACCGGCTGCTCGCGTGCTTCACACCGGTGTATGACCCCGGCCGGTGGAAACTGCCGGCGGAGCGATGTCTTCCGGACGTTCCGCCTGGTGCGGTCAAGGCGATCGCCCAACACAACGCGGCGATCGAGGGGCGGATCGAAGAGGTGCGAAAAGCGGGCGTGGCGGTCGCGGGGCGGCCGAAGCGCGTGTGAGCTCGAGGCGTTACGCTGCGCTGCCGGAGGCGATTCGTGCCGACCTTCGCGGGGCGCTATCGATGGCGAAGGAGAAGCGAAACGAGGTTCAAAACTACCTTGCCGACAAGCTCGGACCGCTGGTAAGCGTCAATGAGGCGGAGGTGGACCAGGCGCTCACGGCCGCAGAGAAGGCCATCCTGAAGAACGTTCAGGAGCAGTCGGCCGATCTGATGGCGCAGAAACGATCGAGCGGATCATTTCCCGCGGTGTGGGAAGACGGCGGCACGCCTTCGACGACCTATATCTTGCGTCGCGGCGACTGGGCGGCACCGCTTGCAAGTGTTGCACCCGGGTTTCCCGCTTTCCTGTGCCAGCCCGGGCGGAATGCACTAGCGCGGCCGAGTGACACGAGCGGCGGCTCGACCGGACGGCGGCTGGCGCTGGCGCGGTGGCTTACTGCGCGCGACCATCCGCTTTCGGCCCGGGTCGTAGTCAATCGCATCTGGCAGCATCACTTCGGCGTGGGGATCGTGGCCACGTCCGACAACTTCGGGCTCAAGGGCGCGCCGCCCTCGCATCCTGAGCTGCTCGACTGGCTGGCTGTTGATCTGGTGGAACATGGGTGGATGCTTAAACGTCTTCACCGGTTGATCATGACCTCGGCGGTGTATCGCCAGTCGTCGGGGCGATTCCGAGCGGATGCGCCGTCGCGAGGGGAGACCGTCGATCCGGCGAATGAGCTTCTCTTCCGCATGCCTTTGCGCAGGCTCGAGGCGGAAGCGATGCGAGACTCTGTGCTGGCGGTGAGCGGGGAGCTCAAGCACACGATGGGCGGGCCGCCAACGCGTCTGGTCTCTCGGGCCGACGGGCTGGTGCTTGTATCGGCCGAGAACCCGGCGGCGGCCCTGCGGCGAAGCCTTTATCTTTTCGCCAGGCGAAACTATCCGGTTGGCCTGCTCGACGTGTTTGACTTCCCGATCATGGCACTCAACTGCACGCGACGGCCAACCACGGCGACGCCCTTGCAGTCGCTGGCGGCGCTCAACAGCGAGTTCGTGCAGGACCATGCCGTGAAGCTCGCCGAGCGAGTGCGGTCCGATGCAGGGCCGCGCGGCGATCAAGCGGCCTGGGTGGCGCGGGCGTTCCTGGTGGCACTGGCGCGGCCGCCCTCGCCTTCGGAGTTTCGAACGTGCATCGATTCGCTTCAGCGGCAGGCGGCGGTGTATCGCGTGGAGCCGGCGACGCGCGAGCAGGCGGATGCGCTCGCGCTGGCAGGGGTGTGCCACATGCTTCTATGCACAAACGAATTTCTCTATATTGAGTGAGTCAGGCGACCGATGATGGCGAGAGGGTCAGGCTGATGAATCCATATTCGATTCCGATGTCTCGGCGCGAGATGCTCGAGCGATCCGGGTTGGGGTTCGGCACGCTTGCGCTTGCGGCATTGCTGGGAGAATCCGTGACGGCTCGAGCCGATCGGAGGGAGCCAGCAGACCTTGCGCCACGGGCCGGTCACTTCGCGCCGCGGGCGAAGTCGGTCATCCAGCTCATGATGAACGGCGGACCGAGCCCGATGGATCTCTTCGATCCGAAGCCTGAGCTCTTGAAGAGACACGGGCAGCCGATTCCGGGGAGCGTGGAGACATTCCAGAAGGGGAACTCCAACACGCTCATGGCGAGCCCGTTCCGGTTCGAGCGTCATGGCGAATGTGGGATGGAGCTCTCGGAAGTGATGCCTCACCTAGGCTCAATCGCCGACGATCTTTGCCTGATTCGATCGATGTTCACAGGGCATAATAACCACACAGAAGCATTAGTCATGATGCAGACCGGGAAGATCTTTCCGGGGCGGCCGGCGCTGGGGTCGTGGATCAGCTACGGGCTGGGGACGCTCAATGGGAACTTGCCGGCTTATGTGGTGCTGCGCGATCCGGACGGTTACAACACGAGCGGCAAGCTGGTGTGGTCCAGCGGCTGGCTGCCCGCGCTGTTCCAGGGGGTGGAGGTCTCCGCGCGCGGGAATGCGGTGAGGTATCTGAACCCGGCGCGGCCGGTGCCGAGTGAGGCGAGGGCACGCGAGCTCGAGCTGCTTGCGAGCTTGAATGCCGAGCACGCCAGGAACCACCCGCGCGAGGGAGAGCTCGAATCACGAATCAGGAACTACGAGCTGGCGGCGAGGATGCAACTGGCCGCGGGCGAGCTGCTTGATCTGGGCAAGGAGCCGCCGGCGACGCTCAGGCTTTATGGACTTGATGACGAGCGGACGAGCAACTACGGCGCGCGCTGCCTGCTGGCTCGGCGGCTGGTGGAGGCCGGGGTTCGGTTCGTGCAGGTTTTTCCACCGCTCAAACCGTCGTTTCAGCCGTGGGACAGCCACAAGAACCTCAAATTCGAGCTGGAGTCGATCTGCGGGCAGACGGACAAGCCGGCGGCGGCACTCGTCAAAGACCTGAAATCGCGTGGACTTCTGGATGAGACGATCGTGATCTGGACGGGCGAATTCGGCCGGCTGCCCGTCACTCAAAACGCGAACGGGCGCGACCACAATCGCAATGGATTCGGCCTGTTCCTGGCGGGTGGCGGATTCAAGAAGGGGTACATTCACGGCGGCAGCGACGAGTTTGGCTACCGTGCGGTCGAGCAACCAGTGAGCGTTCCCGACCTGCACGCGACGGTGCTGGATCAACTTGGGCTCGACCACAATCGCCTTAAATTCACGGAGCGCGGGATCGAAGAGACGCCGACGGATGCGAAAGTAACGGGGGCGAAAGTTGTGAAGGCGATACTGGCGTGAGAGGAAACGGAGAATGACAGGGAATTGGTTTCAAGAAATCGTCAGGCTGAAGCCTGACCTGCTTCGGAAGTGAGGATCCGCACCTGGAAGCCCAGCGACCGAGACAATGCGACCATTTCGCCGAAGATATCGCCGTAGGCCACGGCGATGTGATTGCTCATATAATGGGCCATAATTGTTTCCATGGAGCAGCCGAGGTCGGCGGCCATGAACGGCCACTGGCGGGTTGTGCCGCGCCACCAGGACTCGCGCACCTGGTCGGGGAGAGCAACCGATTCGCCGCGGCCCAGGTCCATGACGAGCTTGCCGGAGTGATCAATCCAGGAGCGGGCCCAGGTGATTGCGCCCTCAAGGCTCGAGCCGGCGAAGGTGCCGCCTGGCACGGGGAAATAGCCGGCAGGCTGCCGGTAGCTATGAACACCGCGGAGGGTCGAGACGTCGTGGTTGAATGCATAAGCCGAGCAGCTTCCGGAATTGAGCAGGACCCAGAGAAAGCGGTCGTCGTGGCGGGCACCCCAGCGCACGTCGTGGAACATGACGGCTTCGGGCATGCCGCGCGCGATCAAGACGCGTTTCATGAGCTCCATCGGGACGAGGTTCCCCTGGTCGGCTTCGGTGCTGGTGATCACGACGCGGCCGTTTCCTTCGGGCCGGCAGTGGGAGTTGAGCAGGCCCTCGGCGAAATCGCTGGGGGGAAGGAGATTGAGGAGCCCGAGCTGATACTGCCAGCCCAGGCAGTCGGCCTTGAACTCCGCCATCAAATCGAGCGCAGCGAGGTAGCCCCGGAGTTGCTCGCGGGTTGCCTCGGGCGTGAAGTCAGCGGCATCGGGCTCGTTCCAGTGGAAGACGACGCCGCGGTCCTGGACGAAGTCGAATGCGTCGCCGACGCGCTTCTCGGTGATCGTTTTGCAGCGATCAAGCAGCCAGGCCTGGTCGACCTTGTGCTCGGTGAATCCGATGGGATAGAGCAATCTCGGTCCGAAGTATCCGTTGATCATGCCCATCGAGGTGTCGCCGAGCATGAGCGCGATCACGCGACGGCGGCGGATTTCGGCGGCCACTCTGCTTGCGACGGCGATTGCCTCGGGACGGATCGCCGCAGCAGCTCGGAGCTCGCCGGTGTCATATGCGATGCGGCCGGAGGTGCACCACTCGTCGAGCCGCTCCATGAACTGGGCATCGGCCGTCCAGTCGGTGGAATCGGACCAGATGCGCGAGGCAGGCCGGCCGACGCTTTCGAGCGAGGCGCCGGTGTTGAGAAGCGCCACCAGGCCCGGCCAGGTGCCCGAGAAATTCGAGGCGAGGAGGAGCGGGTTATCTTTGCCGACGACTCCATCAACCGTGTGTGGCGCATAGGTCCAGTGGACGTAGAGACCGATCAGGGGATCGTCGATCGGACCGAGCCTGGCGATCGATTCGTCCGGCCGCGTGAGGTAGCCCTCGACCAGGTACGGGGTTCGCCCGAGTTTTTGCAGCGCCCTGGTGAGCTGCGAGGTTGCCTCGCGGGACTGGGTGAGAGCCCACTCATTCGGCCTGGCTCGATAATCTCCGGGCCAGAATATGGCGACCTTTCGAGGCATGATGGGCGCATCCAGGATAAAGAGACGGACGGCGGAGCCGCCGTGATCAGGGCGATTCAGAACGAACGGGTAAGAACTAACAACCTCCAAGAGCAGAGTGTATATTGCGATTTCGCGACACGCTACGGCGCACCCGCGGCCTTGTGGGCCAACGGGCTTATCACGGCAACACGCTCTCTCTCGGAATTGGTAACCAGCGATGTATGACCTTGTGGTGATCGGTGGTGGCTCGGCCGGCAGGATCGTCGCGACCGCGGCGGCCCGCGTGGGCGCGAGGGTCGCGCTCGTCGATAAGGCCCGGCTCGGGAACAAGACATCGGGATCGGTCTGCTGGCCGAGCAAGGGTCTCTTCCAGGCCGCCCGACTGGTGCATCAGATGAGAGGGCCGGCACGATTCGGAATCAAGACCAGCGAGCCGCAGGTCGATTTCGCCGCGGTGATCGCGAATGTGAGAGCGATCGCGGGAACGCTTGAACATGCTAGCTCGGCCGAAATCCTGACGCAAGAAGACATCGAAATTCACCAGGGATCGGCGGCATTTTCGGCTTACGACACAGTCGAAGTAGAAGGAAAGCTGCTGCCGAGTAACCGGTTCGTGATTGCGACGGGGGCTCGCGCGGCCGCGCCCGAGATTCCGGGGCTCGCGCAATGCGGATATCTCGATTCGGAATCGATCTGGTCGCTTTCAGCGCTGCCGAGAAGCCTGACGGTGATCACGACGGAGCCGGTTGGACTCGAGTTTGCCCAGTGTTTCGCGCGGCTGGGCTCGAAGGTTACGGTGCTCACCACGCTGGATTCAGTTCTGCCGCGCGACGATCCGGAAGCTTCGTCATTTGTCGCGAAGCGATTGACGGATGAGGGGCTCTCGATTCATACGGGCGTGGAGCTCTTGAAGGTTGAACCGCGCGGCTCGGACAAAGTTTGCACGTTCCGCGGGAGGGCGACGGGCAACGGCGGGGAGACGGCAAGCGAAGCGATTCTGGTCACCGCGGGGCGGGTCGCGAATGTTGCTCAACTGAACCTCGAAGCGGCGGGAATCCATGCCGATGCCGCGCATGGGATTGAAGTCGACGAATACCTCCAAACCCATTCGACGCGGGCGTACGCAGTGGGTGATGTGCTCATGAAGCACTTCTCGGCAAACGTCGCGGAGCAAGAAGCGATGACAGTGTTCCAGAACGCGGTGCTGCGGATTCGCAAGAAGATGACCTATGCGACGATTCCGTGGGCGACTTTCACCGATCCCATGGTAGCGGGAGTCGGGATCACCGAGGCGGATGCGATGGCGAAAGAGATTCCTTGCCGCGTGTACCGAGTTGGCTTCGGCGATGTTGACGCTGCCGTGATTGACGGGGAGACGGATGGCTTCGCCAAGGTGGTTGCGTCGCCGAACGGGAGGATTCTGGGGGCAACCGTCGCCGGCGGCGAATCGAGCATGGTCATTCATGCAGTCGCGCTGGCGATGGAAAAGGGCCTCTCGCTGCAGAAGCTCGCGGCTGCTGTGCCCGTCGATCCGTCGTACGGGCGTGTGCTGCGCCTGCTCGCGCTTCAGGCCAAGGCAGGCACGCTCGAGAAAGGCTACATTCAAGCGGCCGTCAAGCTTTTCTATGGGTTCATGCCGCGGGCGGGCGCCGGTGACCACGAGAATGCTCAAGTGGAAACCGCGTCTCCATCCGGCGGCGATCACGGGGAAGGTCATGCGCATTAGCCGCAATGCGTTCGTCGACAGCCGGTGCACCGCGAGAACGTCAATGCCCGTCAGGCCGGTCGATTCCATTCGAATTCGGGTAATTTATATATCATGATGCATCGCGACTCCGATGCGGAGCACCGATCGCCTTCACGGCAAGTTCTGTCCGGCGGGTCCCGCCAGCTTGCTATTCCAGCGGCGGCGACGGTTGGTGCCTTCTTGCTCCTGGGGGCTGGGTTGCCGTGGCTGAAGGCGATCACGCCGCACTGGGTGATCATTCGAGGCGGGATCGTCCTCCTCTGGTTTCTACTTGGAGCCTTCATCCTCGCGGTCCCCGCGGCGGCGATCGGCATGGTGTGGTCATGGATCGCGCTTGTGCGGGCTCGACGACGACGCGATCGTGGCGCGTTCGTGCATTCAATGAAATGGGTGCTCCTGTGCACGAGCTGCTCGGCGTCCTTGATCGTGATGGAAGTCGTTGTAAGGATGATGGATCGACATTCCTACCGGATCCCCGACCCGCAATCGAGCAAGAGGAACGAGGCGGCCAATCCTGGAGCCAGGTTTCATCCCGAGGGAGCCAACGCTCGAGAGCGAATCCGCCCGGAAGAACGCGGCAAGGACGCGGGCTCGAGTGATCCTGTTCGAGTGACGAAGCCATCGAGCGGTTCCAAGCTGAAGATCCTGGTCATTGGTGAATCGAGTGCGGCGGGCGAGCCTTACGAACCGTGGATCTCTGTCGCCCAGATTGTTGGCTGGAAGCTGGAAAGCGTCCTTCCAGGCAGGGGGGTTGACGTCGACGTGCGCGCCAGAGGCGGCTTCTGCCTCGAACAGGCGTTGCTGGCGCTCGACGGGCTCGATTACAAGCCAGACGCAATCCTGCTCTTTTCGGGGCACAACGAATTCCACGCGAGGTATGGCTGGGATCGTAACGTGGCGCACTATGTCGAGGACGGACCGGAGAGCCTGCTGGGCCTGCAAGAACTCGCGCGGTCGCTCAGCTCCACGACGCATGTGATCTTGAAGAACCTGGATCGATTCTACGGCGAGGCGCCACCGCCGCCCCACGTGAGCCGTGAGCTGGTGGACCGCCCGTGTTTCACGCCGCGAGAGTATCGGTATCTGCTGGAAGAGTTCCGGCGCCGGCTCGAATCGCTGGCGGAGTATTGCAACCGGATCGGCGCGTTCCCGATCATGATTGTTCCCGGCTCGAACGACGGAGCCTACGAGCCCAGCAGGTCCTTTCTCTCCTCGGACACTTCTCCTCTGGAAAGGGCGGACTTCGCGACCGAATTTCGGACCGCGAGCGTGAGCGAGGCCCCCGACCCCCAGAAGGCGATTGCCGCGTACCGCCGTCTGATCGCGAGCCACCCCGAGTTTGCAGAAAGCCACTATCGTCTTGGAAAAGCTCTCGTCGAAACCGGGCAATGGCAGGAAGCCGGTCGTGAATTCGTCGAGGCCCGAGACCGGGATGGCTTGCCGGTTCGCTGCCAGTCGGACTTCCGAGCAGTCTTTCATTCGGTCGCGCGCCAGTATGGATCGATGCTGGTCGACGCGCCGTCGATTCTGACGAAGGTGAGCCCTGACGGTATTCTGGATGATTACCTGTACCACGACGCTCACCATATGAATCTCGTGGGAACCATCGCCGTGGCCCGCAACGTGCTTGAGCAGCTTCGAGCACGTCACGCATTCGGGTGGCCGGAGTCGACCCCGGTCCCGCTGATCGAGCTGCAAGAATGCGCCAGTCATTTCAAGATGGACGCCAGAAAATGGGCCAAGGTCTGTGAGCGGTCTTCCGGTTTTTATTCACGCCAAGCGTACGCGCGTTATGATCCCGCCGACCGGGTTCTGGCGCAGGAGCGATACAATCGCGCCGCCGCCGCGATTACAGCCGGCAGGTCTCTCGAGCCCGCGATCCCACGCAGCCTCACGCCGCTGATCGGGATCGTGGACGACTCGATTGCGAAGCACGATGTCAATTGATCGCACCGAAGCGTCAGATAACCGGGGCCGGTTCAAAGTCGAGTAGCACACTGCAAAGCGGATTCAGGTTCTCTGAGGTGCTTCCGTTGTCTTTCACCACGCCCTCGATGACGCATCGGAGGACCGCGTTAATATTCGACCGCGTGTTCACAATTAACGAAGAAATCGCGCAAAGCCGTAACTCGAAACGTTGCAGCCGTATCAGTTGCGTGATTGCACTTTTTTTGGCGGGATTTGTTGCCAATCACTGAAATTCGGCGCATGTTATTATAGGGAAGGGACGGTGAGCAATCGAACGCGCGATGCTGGCGCGATCGGCGGCACCGGCGTGTTTACTCGAGCCGAGCCTCGCGATCGCGGCCCTCGACGCACCGGTTTCGACAGGCTGAATCACGGTGGCTTGACCCTTGCACCCAAAAGGACGATAATCATGGTGAGTCTCGTGACGGGTTTCGCCTTCGCCAAGACCCTGCCGAAACCGAAGGCCGCCACGCGGTAGCTCGCTTTCCGTGACATGATCGATGCGGGGGGTTCGCATGGAATCACGGCGAATCCGACACCGAAACGTCAGCGAACCTGGGGAAAAGTGATATGGCAGCAGCGTCCCTGGCCGGCAAGCCGCGAAAAGTCATCCCCAAGATCCTCGCGGTGATTCACGCTGATGGTTGTACGGGTTGCGAGGCCTGCCTCGAGGTATGCCCTGTGGACTGTATCTATAAGGTTCCAGGAGAGGAACACGCATCGCTGCAGACCTTTTGCGACATCGATCTCGATCGGTGCATCGGCTGCAAGCATTGTGCGCAGGTCTGCCCCTGGGATGCGATTGATATGGTGGACACGATCGACGTTTCGTACCACGTTGCGCAGAAGGGTGGTCCGCCTCAATACGTCGACCAGCACTGGGACAATCTGGTTGATCAGGCCCAGCGGAATGCCGAAGGGCTGCTGGCGAAAAAGAAGTAGTCGATGGCGAGTGCTTCGCCGTGCGTGTTGGCGTCGCGCTTGATCGTGCGAAAGCGCGGGCAAGCTGACGGTTGCCGCTTGCCCGCAAACAGGGTAAGGTGCAAGCTCAGCTTGCGCGCGTGGAAGAGCAGAGAAGTGTGTCTGCTCGCGTTGACAGATTGGAGCGGAGGGCGGTGATGAGCTGGTGGATTCGATCAAGAGCGATGGGTCTCCTCGGTGGATTGGTGCTGGGTGTCATTGCAGGCTGCCAGAGTGGCGATGAAGCGCAGACCGCGGGTGTGCCGCAGAATGTCTCGAGCCAAAAACCGCCCGGGTCGCCGAGCGGCACCGGCGCTGGGGCAGACGCGCAGCCAGAGCAGAAGGGCGGGACAAATGTGACTTCTCCGGCCCGTCCGATCGATACCAAGCAACTCGCCGATACGGTCAAAGGGGAAGTGAAAGGAGGCGAGTCCAGCTTCGGTCCGACGCCGTTCGCGCATATGTGGTCGCCATCCAGGCCGGAGCTCATCAAGGACGAGCCGCTCGCCGTCAAAGTGCCGCTCGGATTGCAGCCCCTCACGCCGAAAATCTACGTGCCCGCGTCGAATCCGATCACGAACGGCAAATACGAGCTGGGCCGCCAGCTCTACTTCGATCCGAGAGTTTCGCTCGACGGCACAGTGAGCTGCGCAACCTGCCATAACCCCGCCCGGGGCTGGACCGACGGGATGCGCAGTCTCGATCGGAATCAACGGTCAAACCGGCGATCGCAGCGCTCCGACGGTGATCAACACCACATACGGGAAGTTGATGTTCTGGGACGGCCGGGCACCGTCGCTCGAAGGCCAGGCTCAAGGACCCATCCAGAACCGGATCGAAATGGGCGACCAGAAATACGACCAGATCATCAACCGCCTCGCGAAGATCCACGGATATATCGAGCAATTCGAGAAAGTCTTCGGCACGCCCGTCACGCTCGACGGAATGGCCAAGGCGATCGCCACGTTTGAACGGGTCGCCGCACTTTCGGGGAATTCGCCTTATGACAAGTACAATGCCGGTGACAACAAAGCTCTTTCCGAAAGCGAGAAGCGCGGCCTCGTCCTGTTCGGCTTGACCTCGAACACCGACGACGACTTCAAGACGGACGTCGTCCGGCAGAAGGCCAAATGCACTCTCTGCCATCAGGGCTTCAATTTCACGGATGAAGGTTTCCACAACCTGGGAATCGGTTATGACGAGAAGACCGGCAAGTTCGCCGACTTGGGCCGCTGGGCGATCGACCCGATCGGCGCCAAGGTGGACGCAGCGATCGGCGCATTCAAGACGCCGACGCTTCGCGAGGTCGCTCACACCGCACCGTACATGCACGACGGCAGCCTGGCGACACTCGAACAAGTGATGGATCATTATGACAAAGGCGGAACACCCAACTCGTCGCTCGACCCCGACATGAAACCGCTCAAGCTCACTGCACAGGAGAAGGCCGACGTGGTCGCGTTCATGAAGGCACTGAGCGGCGAGACGAAGAAACTCGACGAGCTCCTGCCCAAGCTTCCGCCAGGCCCTGACGGGAAATCGCCCGACCCTAAAGCGGCACTCACGCCGCCGGCCAAAGTTGCGCGATCCGCAACTCATCCGTTTACCCTGAAGTGAACAGATCGGTATGCGTTCACGCCGATCGCGGCCGGTGAGGTCCGCATGCGTCCCGTCTTCCTGGTGATGTTGCTTTTGGCTTGTTTCACCGCTCTCTTTCTGTGCTGCTACGCGCCGGCCCTGTTCAAAGATCGCCAGTTCGGATTTCGAGACGCCGGCCATTATTACTACCCGCTCCACGCGCGGGTGCAAAAGGAATGGAACGAGCGTCGATGGCCCCTCTGGGAGCCTGAGGAGAATAGTGGCATGCCGCTGCTCGGTAACCCGACGGCGGCGGTGCTCTACCCGGGCAAGATCGTCTTCAACGTTCTTCCGTACAAGTGGGCGGCGCGGATTTACATCGTGGCCCATTCGCTTGTCGCATTCACGGCAATGCTCGATTCTCATGAGATCCTGGAAAACCGGTTGGGGCGGGGCGGGCGTCAGTGCCCTCAGTTATACCTTTGGTGCACCGATCCTGTTTCAGTACTGCAATATCATCTACCTGGTCGGCGCCGCGTGGCTTCCGCTGGGAGTTCATGCCGTCGACCGCTGGGTCCGGCTGGGCCGGCGCTGGGCTATCCTGGAACTGGCCCTTGTCCTGGGACTTCAGGTTCTCGGTGGCGACCCGCAGTCGGCCTTCCTGCTCGGGATCGCTGGGCTCGGCTATGCGCTGGCGCTTACCAGAGCACGCCTGCGCAGCACCCGAACGAGCCTCGTCCCATGCGGGACCAACTCCACCGAAACGCCGCGGTCGAGCTTTGCGGGTGGCGGCAGTCGCCGTCGCGCTCTTCGCGGCGTGGTTCGCCGCAACCGTGATCATGGGCATCGTGTTCCCGAGATTCAGGCCGCCCCACGACGGCCCGCCAATACCTCCCCTGCCCTGGATCGGCGCGTTGAGCACCGCGGTGCTCGCTGCCTGGCTGGTGATCGCAGGCATCTTTCTCTACCGATGGCGAGGTCGCCCTTGGCGAAACCCTTTGGGCGCGATGGTCCTTGGCCTCGCAGTCTCGGCCATCCTCGCGACCGCGGCCACGGCGGCGCAGCTTTTCCCGGTCATCGAGTTCACGCAGCAGACGACACGTGCATCGGAGCCGGGCACTCATGAATTGTACGCCTTCAGCATCGAACCCCATCGGCTGATTGAACTGATCTGGCCCAACATCTACGGTGCTCAATTCGGAAGTAACACCTACTGGGCAGCGATCATCCGACTGCCGGGCGCCTATCCCAAGATCTGGGTGCCATCGCTCTACCTCGGCGGAATGACGTTCGTCGTGGCACTCTCCGCACTCGCTTTTCGCAAAGGACCGCCCTGGCGTGTGTGGCTTTCCTGGATTGCCATCGTGAGCACCGTCGGTGCGATCGGCGAATACACCAGCCCGATCTGGGTGACGCGTGCTCTCGCTGCAATTTCTCCCGCCGGCCCTATCGCGACCGCCGCGGCCGTCCTGGGGCCGGTCGACAAACACGGCACCAACCCCATCCGCGAGGACGGCTTCCTCCGCGATGGCGATGGCGGCGTTTACTGGCTGATCGCTGCGTTCTTGCCCGGCTTCCGTCAATTTCGCTTCCCCGCAAAGCTCTTCACCTTCACGGCACTCGCTTTGGCCGCGCTCGCCGGCATCGGCTGCGACCGCGTGCGAGCCGGTCGAAATCGCGGCGCGAGCACCATCACCGCCCTTCTGCTCGCAGTAACCGTTTGCTTGCTCGCCGCCGTTCTCGTCGAGCGCCGGGCATTGTTTGCAGCGATACAAGGCATCGAATCCAACTCGATGTTCGGCCCACTGGACGCCCAGGGCGCGGTCCGGGCCATCATCCGGTCTCTCGCGCACGCATCGGCCGTGTTCGCGCTCGGATTGCTGGCGCTCAGGCTGCTCCGGACCCGCGCCGCGCTCGCGGCCGGTTTCCTGCTGCTCGTTGTGTCGTTCGACCTCGCCGCCGCCAATGCGCGTTTCATATTCACGGTTCCACAGTCGCTTTTCGACACCAAGCCGGAGGTTCTCGAGCTCATTGAACGCGAAGAGCGTGCCCACCCGGCACCCGGCCCGTTCCGCATCCACCGCATGGCCCAATGGAACCCTCCCGGCTGGAACAGGTCGTCCTCGCCGGACCGTCTGGGCGATTTCGTCGCCTGGGAGCGTGGCACGCTCCAGCCCAAATACGGTATCGACCAGGGCGTCGAATACACGCACACGATCGGCGTCGCCGAGCTCTACGACTACGAGTGGTTCTTCGCCGGCTTCCCACGCCACCTCCAGAACGCACAGACCGCCGCAGACCTCGGCATCAAGTCGGGTGACGAGATCATCTATTACCCCCGCAGAGGCTTCGACCTCTGGAACACGCGGTACTTCGTCCTCCCCTTTTTTCCCAACGGCTGGAAAGACGAATCGCGCGCCACAGCCGCCTTCCTCGACCAGGCTCGAGCCGTCTACCCCAAGGCAGGCCAGTTCATCGTCAAGGGCGGCAAGGATAAGCAGATGCAGTGGATCGAGACCAAAGACTATCGTATCATGCGAAATGAACAAGAGTTTCCTCGTGCATGGGTTGTGCATCGCGTGCGCGCAGTCGAGCGCCCCGTTGGCCTCTCGCGAGCATCTCGCAGCGCGGCGATCGAAGAAATGCTCTACGCGAATGACCGTTTCTGGGTGGACCACACCAAAGTCTCGTTTGATCCGCATCTGCTCGCCTGGGTCGCCGGCGACGACATCTCCGAGGTCAGTCCCAAGCTCTCGGACCGCCCGCCAGCCAACTCCGAGAACGTCGCGGTCAGCTATCCGTCGCCCCAGCGGGCCGTCCTCGAAGCCGACCTCGAGTCACCTGGCCTCGTTGTGCTCGCCGATGTCTATTATCCCGGTTGGCAGCTCACAATCGACGACAAGCCCGCGAAGATCTATCAGGTCAACCAGTTGATGCGCGGTGCTCTGGTGCCCGCCGGCCATCACCGTCTCGTTTACACGTTCACACCGCGATCATTCCAGATCGGCCTGGTGGTCTCGTGCCGCGGGCATGGTGTGCTTGCTCTGCTTCGGCCTCTTCTGCAAGGCTCGACCCGTTGACCCCATGCTCGTACGCGCCTCGCTTTCCGATCCATTGGCCGACGAAACGGCGAACGCCCTCCACCGATCAACATGAGGTAACTCATGAAAACCTCGAGATCCGCAGCGCTCTCAATCCTGAGCCTCGCGCTCGCCATCCCCTACACATCCGGAAGTCGATTCCCCTGGTGCAGTGCACAAGCTAGGCCGCCCGCTGGCGACGCGCCGCAAACTCCCAAACAGCCCAAGGTGGCCCCGGGCCCGGGCGAGCCCGACTGGGAGGTTATCTTGCGAGATCGCTACGGCCTCTCGATGTATGCTGATCTCAAGAACCCCGTGAAGACATCCCCGGAAGCCACACCCGGGCTGTTCCGGAAGGCCGGTAACGGCCCCGTTCGGTTCCGCCCGGTGATCGCGCTCGGCCTGCCCACCCGGAACAAGGGCGGATGGTACAAATCCCTCTCGAACGAACTGGGCGAGCCCGCAAAGGTGCAACTCTGGTCTTATACATATAAGAATACAACTGAAGATTTGCGAACGGAGCAGCACTTGCCGCCGCCGCTTGATTCCGGATCATCGACTGAATTCGATCCCGGCGAGAAGCCGTTCGGGCTGTGGGTCTCCAATGACGGCCTTTCGGACGGCGGTGTCTTCAGTGAGCCAGGGCTGGTCTCCCGGCTCAACAAGAGACTGGCCAAACAGCCGTACAAGGCCATGATCTACCCCAACCGGGATAAGGCCAGTGGCAAGCTCGTTCCGAATAGCTATGTGATCGGCTGGGAGTATTCGACGAATGATGACTTTCAAGATGTCGTATGCCAGATCGACAACGTGATCTTGATCGATCAGCCGGAGCGTGCTGCGCCCTGAATCGAACCGATCTTATGACCCGCCCTTCTTGGACGGGGTCGCACCGGCACCACTCGCCGGTGCCGCCCCACCTTCCGGCTTCCTTTGGTCGGCCCCCGGCGCTGCCGCCGCCGGTTTCTCGGCCGCGGGCTTCCCCGCTCCGGCCGGTTGGCTGATCGGCGGCTGCGACAGGAGGTTCGTATTCAGCGCATCCGCAGGTAGCGCATCGCGTTTCTCCGGAGCACCAATCGGCTTCATCGGCGGCGGAACGGGTTTGCCCATCTTCTCGAGGTAATATGCCGCGATCGGCCGGACGCCAAGTCCCGGCGCCAGAGTGAGCGCGCTCGTGAGGCTCTCGGCGGCCTCGACGGGCATCCCGGCCTCGAGCTGGCACATGCCCAGATCGTAAAGCCAGGCCGCCTGCTGACTCAGCGACGTTGGAAGACCGAGGAACGCATTCGTGGTTTGCAGCGATTCGCCTCGCGTCAACCCCACCGCCGAGGCGAGCACTCTGCCGCTGCGCTCGGCCCGAACCCGCGGAATCGCACGCTCATGCCAGAGTGTAGCGGCGGAAAGGTAATTTCCCAGCAAGAAGTAGACGCGGCCCTGGCGAAACGCACCCGCGCCCGGCTCGACACCCAGGTTCGGGTCTTCGAGCGCACCCGTCGATAGCAGCTCGAGCGCCTTGTCCGGCTGTCCGGTGTTACAGTACAGGTCGACCAGCCGCGGCTTCACCACCGCAGTGCTCACAAGGTTTCGCTCCGCCTCCGCCAGCTCCGTAATCGCCCGGCCGGTGTTGCCTTGATTGAGAGCGAACGTTCCCCGGTCAACCGGACCCGCGGACCGCTCGACTTCGAAGTCGTCGACGCTGTCGTTGACTTTCTTCACGGCCTCATCGAATTCGCTGAGCTGACGCTTGATCTGATCCATCATCTCCTTCGTGTAATCGCCGGGCTGCACGCCTTCCACGAATGCCCGTACACAGTCGCGCCCATATCTCGCGCACCGATCTGGAAGTACAGCTCCGAGAGCTCGAGGTTTAATTGCCCCTTCTCCACACGTTCCGCCGCATTCTTCGGGGGTGGCGTCGTCTGGATCGCATAATTGAGCGCCGCCGCCCGCTGCTGCATCCGATTCATGAGCAGCTCGACCTTGGGTTGAAGCCTGAGGATCCTCGCCCCGTTCTCGTGCGTGATCGGAACGCCATAGAGCATGGCGTTCTCCTGAAACATCAGATACGCATAAGCATCCTTCAGCCTCCGGAATGCGACCCAGTCGTCCGGGCTGTGCGCCAGTGCCTTGCGGGCCTCCTGGATCGCCAGGATGCAGTGAGCCGGGTCCGGAATCCACACCTCGTTCCGCTCCCTGGCTCTCGCCGCCTCTTGCATCGGGCTGTTCAGCCAGCGAAGAGAAGAGAGCACCCGCGACTGAGGCCGGCTGAATGTCCGATTCTGAAACACTCCGTCGATCCACGACGTCGGGTTGGGCGGCCGCTCTGCCCCGGGCACCATGTGCGTCGTGTAATATGCCAGGAGATCGCCGTCCAGCTTGTTCGCCTTGAAGAACGCCAGGTCCGTGGCAGGTGCATCCGCGCGGCCGAACATCACGATCCGGCCGTCGTCATAGAACGGTATCCAGTTCGGACTGTCCATGAGTTTGACATACGTCTTCGGAGAGTCGGGCGGCTCGATCATGATCGCGCTGATCTGGTATTTGTCCAAGAGCGGCTTCCAGCCGGCCACATCATCTTCGCTCAAAGCCAGCCGCGTCCGGTTCAATTGCTCCTGAAGCTCTCGCGGAAAGAGCCGGGTGCGCCCGTCGACGTACGTCTTCCGCTTCGAAGCCGACTTCCAGATTATTAGATCTCCTTGTTCCGTCAGCGTGTTCAGGATGTTCCCGCTGATCTCGTTGTTGCGGTCCAGAAATTCAGCCGCCTCGAGCGTGAATGCATCCGGCTGAAATCCCAGCCCGAACTGGATGCCCGGCGTCGGATTCCCCCAGCCCGTGATGTCCTTACTCATGAGCAGGAACACGAGTGCAAGTGTCACCATGCGACCACCCGTGGACCACACCGTCCATCGCCTCCCCATCCGCCCCGCGACGCCAAAGCGATCCTGGTACCACTCCTGACCGTTCGGTGCCACCACCCAGGCGAGAATGAGGGCAAAAATCGCGTTCACGTGCATGATCGCGCCCCACATCGCCGCCATCACCGCGAACGGCAGGAATCGCGCCCACGAGAACCGGCGCACATTCAGCAGGAATGAGCCCAAGCCCAGAGCGACTATCACCAGGTAATATGTCGGCAGCAAGTACCAGCTATCCTGGTACTTCTTCTCCAGAGCCGGGTTGAAGAATGAATTCTGGAACAGCCGGTAAAAGGGACTCGCGGCCACATCAAATGCGTGCCAGGTCGACGGATTGGCCAGGCACACGAGCCCGCAAAGCACGGAGACCACGAGCGGAACCATCGGTCCCACCGGCTTCCTCGCCGCCGTTAGAACGCCCTCGCCCTCTTCACCCGGCCGCTCGAGCAAGGCGTCTATCCGTCCCCGATCCATCGCGTACCCCAGTGCCGAACTCAACAGGACCACCAGCCCGAACAAGAACGACTCGTCCACGTTCGCCCACAGTACGAACAGCGGCAGCAACAACCAGAGCCCAAAGCCTCTTCCCTGGAAGAACGCCCGGAAAAGTGCCCAGAGCTCCAGCGCCAGGAAGAACAAGCCCCACGTCCCCGGCAGCACGAACGACGGCCCCGCAATCCCTCCCATGGAGATGCCCGCGAGCGGGTCAATCATCACGCCCAGCGCCAGCGTCATGCAAACCGCCGACCACCATAGACCCGGCCCGCGATGCCGGAACTTGAGCACCACCCACGCCGTCAAGAACCGGATGAGCGCATCGAAAACGACCAGCGTGCCAACCGCAATCTGCTCAGCCCTCGCGCGGTTTGCCGTCGGGTCAATCGTGTCCACCGGAACCAGACCGTACGTGTAGTCGTACAACAAGGCGTGAACCCACTGGAACAGCCATGGGACGTTGAACCACGGCTTCCCGGCCTCCGTGTACGAAAACTCGTCAGTCAAGAGCGGAGCCCATTGCTTGGAAATCAGTTGCCCCGTCTTCAAATGCAGCCACACCTGCGATTCGGTCACGTAATTGCATGCGACCATAAAGACCAGAATCAATGCCGCCCACTTGACATAGACGTCGTAGTACGCGTTCCACTGGGAAACGCGCTCGGGGGTCATCGGTTCCGGCGCAGGCTCGGGTTCCGCTCCCTCCTCCGGCGCCGCAGCGGTGGCGGTGGCACTGGCACCGGTCGGATCATCAACGGGTATCGAATCGCTCGTCTCAGTTTCGGGCATCAGATTCAACCACTCGAATCGAGTTGATAGACGAATAAGTTCCAGATCTCCCACGCAACACGCGGGTAAGATTCATGCTAGGTGGCGTCGTGCAAACCGGTCAAGGGGTGGCTGGCACCGGTCACGCCGGGCCCTGCTCCCTCGGCCTGCTGTTTGTCTTCTTTGCGCACGGTCGCACACCCACGTCACAGTTTCCCATACAGCCCGTACGTTGCACAACGCTTGGAGGTTTGGCGATCGTACAGGTTTCCGTCGAGCAACGCCTTCTCGCCACGCCCACAGCCTGCTAAACTCAATTGAGCGACTCTCCGAATTTCTTCAGACGAAGCCCGCGAAGGAACAACGGCCATGGAGCGCGCGGTCAACGTCCCCGGTGGCTGCGGTGAGGCCCTCCGCATCCGCCTCAAACGCCTCAAACGCCGGCCGAGTGGCTGGACGCGCGTCTTGGTCGTGCCGTGGCGCGGCCGTCGTGTTCGCCGCCGCCTTGCCCCCAGGTGCACCCGCCCAGACCGTCGCCCCTCCTCCGCCTGGCCGTCCGCAAGAAACACCTTCGACTGCCCCTTCCAAGCCCCTCGCGGCGCCGGCGGCGCGAAGCCGACCAAACGGCGAGGCCCAACCGCCCCGCGGCAAGGCCACAGTCCCCACTCCGAACGCGATCGACGATGCTGAAATCACAAGAGCACCTCGTTTTCGAGTCCGCGATCAGTTTAACCAGTGCGTCGTCGCGCGGCTCTACGGCCAGTACCGCGACAAGACCGCCCTGATCTTGCCCGACGGACAGCTCGGAACCTTGAACGTCGTCCTGGTGCCGACCGACGAGCCGTTCAAGCCCCTCGACTCGGAGCAGCTCGCGACCCTCCTCCACGAGAAAGACGGTCCCTACTTCGGCTACCCGCTCTTGAAGACCGATCATTACTTGATCTTTTACAAGTCGACTCGCGCGTTCGCCGAAGACAGCGGCCGCTTGCTCGAAGACCTCTATCGTGGCTTGATCGACACCTTCCGCAGGAACAGTATTCCCGTCCACGAGTCGGAATTCCCGTTGGTTGCCGTCATTTTCGCAACCGAGGCCGATTTCCGCGCTCACAAAAAAGTCGATCCTGAAGTCCGAGCCTACTACGAATACTTCACCAACCGCATCTTCTTCTTTCAGAAGTCCGATCACGATGCTCGCGAGCCCAAGGTCGCCGCACTTCTCAAGCCTCAAACAGTCGCCCACGAGGGAGCCCACCAGATCCTCTCGAACATCGGTGTCCAGCCCCGTCTCGCTGCTTGGCCCCCCTGGCTGATCGAAGGTCTGGCCGAATACTGCGCCACCACCGCCATCACGCGGAAAGGCATCATGTGGAGCGGCGTCGCGGCGATCAACTCGCTGCACATGGCAACCATTCGTGAGCTCGAAGACCCGCTCTCGAGCGCAAGGAAAGTCGCCCGCAAGGACGCCTCGTCCCCATCCGAGGCTCTCTTGCTCAAACCCTCGCTCTCGCCCACAGATTACGCTCTCGCATGGGCACTCACCCATTTCCTGGCCCAGAAGCACAAAACGGAATTCGTCAGCTACCTGAACGCGATGAGAAAAATCCCGCCCCTCGAGCCCCGCACGCCTGCCGAAAACCTCGCCGAGTTTCACAAGTTCTTCAACGATCCGCCCCCCCGCTTCGACAAGAAGCTTTCCGACTACATCCAGAAAGTCGCACAGAAACGCCCGTACGACCCCCTTTACTACTACACCGTCGTCTTCGTGCAGCCTCTCGGGAACGGCACAATCCGGCGCGCCGCCACGTTCAGCCAGTCGCCGCAAATCATTCAGGAATGGGTCCAGCAAATGACCTCCCCCACGGGCGACTACCCAAGCTGGCAAGCCACCCCATGGCCCACCCGTGCCGCAGCCGAAAAAGCCGCCCAAGACTGGATTCGGGGCGAATAACATACTCACCTCTTCGCTTGATAAACTCGCCCAAGCGCCTCGAGCGACGCCTCAACAATCGATTGCCCTGCCCAGGCCGCCAGCTTGGCACTCCGCGCCGTCCGGGGCTCATAGCCCCCCGCATAATACGCCGACGCCGTCGGCACATACCCGATCCACCCGTTGGCCAGACTGACAACCCATGTTCGCAAAAACGGGCTCGCCGCCTTGATGTCCAGCCCCAGCCCGCAAAAGAACTCAGCACCGTTGGTCACAACTCCCAGCTCGCCAATTCGAATGGCCTGCACTTCGCACGGAATCACCGGCCGCTTCGCACGCTCTTGGGCCACAAGCTCGCGCTCCCGGGCATAGATCTTGTCCACGACCTCTCCAGATCCCAGCCCCACCGCGGGTGTGGCACGTTCCGCCTCCCTTGAATCGCGGATCGGGATATTCACGACCGTCTGAGCAGCCTGGACCACAACATCCTTCTTCCAGCCCATTCGCTCCACGGTCTGCACCGTCTCGGCCGCAAGCGCCAGCCCGAACATCCGCGCCCACTCTTCCCCGAATTCGCGGCCGGGCCGCAGGTTGTCCACCTGCGTCACATCGCCCGCCGCCCCCAGCAGAAAACCGATCGGCAGTTGTGGTTTCTTGTAGTGCTTCCTCAAAGTCTCTCGCAAATAATGAACATAATCCGCAGTGAACCCGTTTCCGCCCATCACCGTGAGATGGCAGGCAAAGTTGACGAACACGCCCAGTAGATCGCCCCCGGGCAAACGGGCCGCCAGAACACCAACATCGGGATCGATCGGCCCTGCCGGCTTGACGATTCCGCGATTGCCTTTCCCAGGGTGCGTAACATGCCTCCCATCGCGCATCAGGAACCGGCGATTGAAGCTGATGCTCGGCTCGTGGCCAGTCCCGTCACCAAGCTCGGCCGCATGCAGTGACCGATAAGCCGAGCCAACGGCCTCGGCGATCCGGCCGGCGACGAGCTCCAGATACGCAGGATCCGCTTCGGATTCGAAGCACGAGGCGATCGGCCCACCCCCATGCGTATGGCTGGCCCCGATCAGAACATTCGCGCCCGGGATTCTGGTTTCGCGAGTAATGGCATCACGCGCCCGTGCTGTCGTCTCCTCGGTGACGAACAGCGCGTCGATCCCGACAAGTGCGACGGTTGCATCCTCGCTCTTGATCACCATGGCAACGGCCTTGAGCGGGTCATGAACCTCGTTCAACCGCCGCGCCTGCATACCCCCAGGGCTCTGCGACCCAGGCTTCGGCGTGATGTCAGTCTCGGCAAATCCAACATGAATCATGTTCGTCGTGCTCGCGGTGCGAGATGCAAATCCAACCCAGCGTTGATCCCGGCGTTCAACCGGACGTAGGTCAGGCTTTCAGCCTGACGATTTCCCGAATCGCCCTTGGTCTCCGATGCATCGCCCTGGTTCTGCGACGCAACGCACCGGCTTCGCTCGGGAATCCGTGTCGACCCCGTGATTGGGTTCGTTCGCGAATTCCAGCCACGTTGTCAAGTCCCAGTTCGTTTTGATTTCACGACCCAATCCCAGTGCTCACAATAAGTTGCGTACTTCCGGCCACCTCACCCAGATTGGGTTCGTTTGGCAATTTCCGGGCCTGGCTCAACAAGGGCCTATCTGCGGGAACAGGACGGATGACCTCCATGCTTCGGTCCCAACGTTGAGACTCTGTGGGTCGCACCCCATTGTCGCCCTTCGCTTCGCGAAGGGATTCTTCCCACCCCGCGAAGGCATAGCTCCAGCCCTCGTGGGGGAGATGCCGCCGCAGGTGGCCGAGGCGGGCCTGCGCCCTCGGAAGACCGCGCACGCCGGGAAGCGCGGATCTCCCTCCGAGTGCAGTAGAAAGGGGGACGAGAAAACATACTGTACAACACCATCGGTCTGTCGTGGCAGTTCTTGGTGGCACGCGCCACTCGCGTGCGCCATTACCGAAGAACGCCTCACGCCGTTCCCAATCGATGACGTCCATTGAACTTGCAAAGAATGAATCCACCCGAGTCAACCGTCGAACACATGGCGGAAAGTGGCGCAAAGTGGCGCTTTTGAGGCGTGTTCAAGCATCCGTACACTAGTGTAAAGGGGCCGGATTCTGAATCCCGAACTTGATCTGAATCCAGCGTGTACGCGCCCGCCGGCCCAGTCACCACAGGGCCGCCACTCCTGCCCGCCTCGGCCGCGCCCCGCCCCAACGTGGCGTACGTCAATAGCCACGAGCTTCGAGCCCCTGGAACACTTCCCTCCGTCATGAACGAATTCCTCCAAGCTCTGGTTGTGTCTTCAGAACGCGCCGGTTGCCATGACCCAGCTCGCCCCGGCGCAGAACACAACGCGCCGGAGGTTCCCTCATATACAATATGCGGCGACTTTGCAGATTCCGCCGGCGTTCGACCGGGAGATTTCCAGAAAGTTTCCGGGTTCCAGCGACTAGACCGATTAGCGAATGCAATTCCTCCTCGACGCGCGCGCGGCGCACGCGAAAGTCCAGTCCCCGCCACCGCGTCGATCGAGTTTCGGCTCTGCATTTCCTCCCCCGCACTGGGAGAGGTGTCGCCGCAGACGGTGGAGGGGCGCGCACGAGGGAAAGAGCGCAAAGCCGACCTTCACAGCGCGGCGTGATTGGGTTCGTTCGCAATTCCGGCCACGTTGTCAACTCCCAATTCGTTTTGATATCACGATGCAATCCCAGTTTTCAAAGCAAGTTGCGTATTTCCGGCCACGTGGCTTGAATTGGGTTCGTTCGGCGCATTTCGCGATGTTTCACACTAGGTCGGGCTTTATCCTGACGACCCAAAGTAGGTCAGGCTTTAGCCTGACGACCCCGTCAAAGCAGCTCAGGCTTTAGCCGGACGATCCCTTGGGCTTTCGCGGTCTTTCAATCGTTGCACTATCTTGCACTCTATTGCACTCCACGCGAGAAATTCCTGTTACTCTCGCTCGGTCCGGTCTACGCGGCGCACGCTTGGCCGTTCCTCCGACTGCGATCATCGACCCATGCGCGGAAAGTTCTTCCCCGCGCCTCCGGTCGTTGAAAAAGCCGCATGCTTCAAACTCGATCCCATTCTTCCAATTCTCCAGAACAGAACAGCCCGCCAGGGCACGCCATCCCGATGAAGCCGCTCCAAGTCCAGTCCAGCCATCCTCGGCCTGCCACGCCCGGCCTTGAGCGTTGAACTTCGTCTCCGACGCCTCCCGCGCACTCTTTCTTTGAGCCAGTTTCCCTCGGCACAAGATCAACGCGCCCTCCTGCACTCTGCGGCAAACCCCCGAGCCATATGCAGCGCATTTCCGATAAGTATAAGGGAATGGGACAAAATGGGACGAAATGGGACTCCAGGGCCCAAAGCGGTCTATTTTCATTGCGGCCTCGCGCCCAGTCCTCCGGCTGGTGAAAACACCCTTTGGCAGCACGGAAGTGCCCAGAAACAAAGAGGATAACGCCACCAGTTCCGCTCGACGATCGCTCGGTCGGCCCGGTAAGAACTCACTCTCAACGGCGGTGGGGGCGTCCCGATCCCCGTTCCGCTCAAAACCCGAGGGAATCCCGTAGCGCCACGTTCGCCCATTCCATACGGAATTCGCCCCCTTCTTTCCCGCTGCGACGGGCTGGTGAGCAACCGCGCAAGTCGCGCAACAGGCGCAAGAGTGAACAAACGAATCGTTCCCCGGTTCGAGAGGGCGAGAGAGAAGAAGAAAAAGGTGATGATGATGAGGACGAAGAGACGGCGGTGGTCGTCGTTGCCCCGTGCCGACTCCGGTGTCAGCGATCGAGACTCAGATAGATAGATTATATGACGAACCTCGTGCACTCGCTAATTTGTCGATCAGGAAATCTGGATTTCTTCTGCCGGTCCGAGCGACGATAACGATCATCACGATCGCAATGACTGAAACGCAAGGGTCCGTGCACCGATTCTGCCAGAAACTGACATTGCCAAATGCTCAATAAACGACAGCCAAGCTCGGTCTGATCTTGCCAGGTGATACACGTCTCCGCCCTCCGCCCCTCCGCCCTTCGGCTGTTGCCCTCCGCCCCTCGGTCGCGCGAGCCCGGTTCTGCGTCCTCGCCGGGACTGTTGTTCGGCGCGGGTCTTCGACCCCGCCGCTGTTGTGACCGCAGGTCTCCAACTGTTCGGCGCGGGTCTCCGACCCCGCCGCTGTTGGGAAAGCAAGACACCCAATCTCCGTGCCTGGTGCCGACACTCGGACGACGGGCGCCGATTTCCACATCCGAGTCGTGGGTGTCTGCCTCCCCGAAATAAATCCCGTAAAACATCAGAGGGATGGCCCCGAGCGGCCTGCAAAAGAAGAGGGCACCGATGCCGAGCAGGGTCAGCCCGACGTTGGCTTTTCTATTCATCGATCCCTCCCGCCCCGCCGCCACAAACAGCCCGTCAGGAACACGCCGCGGGGTGAGCAATTCGAGGCTGAAGGATGGCTCCCGCCCGCAAACTCCCGGTGAAGCTCATCTCGCTGCCTTTTCAAGCGGGATAACGCCCCGCATCACCGTTCGCTCCCTCGGCACGAGAATCCGCGCCGGCAGGTAACCGTCGGCGCTGACTTGAAATTGATATGGGCCTCTCTCAGCCTCCAGCAAGATCTGAAATCCCTTCGGGGGAGACCGACCCATGCGCGGTCCCCAGCGCCAGTCGTTCGTCGCGGGGTCATGAGTGCCGATCTGGATCCGGAATCTCGGTATGGCCTCCCGAGTCTGCGCATCGATCGCGACGATCTGAAAGTCAACCGCGGGCCGCAGAGTGATCTCGGCCACACCGTCGCCGGCCGTGAGCAGATGGGTCCTGTCGTCGTCGATAAAGCCTTGCGCCGCGAACCGGAAGTCCACGGCCTCGGCGGGAGCATCCGTCCATTCGAACTGGCCCTCTTCGTTCGTCCACGCATGGAAAGTCAGGGGCGTAGTCGCCAGCAATATCTCGCCGTAAACCCGGACCCCCTCGATGGGATGGCCCGCTGGATCAACGACACGACCGCGGAGCGCCTTTCCTCGCGAGAGTTGGAACGTGATGATGGGCTGGTCCGCGTCGGGAGTCACGACCTGCATCCCGGGCGCAAAACCAGCCGCTGCCGCGGTCAGCAAAAAACTCTTGCCGCGAGGTAGATGGATCGAAAAATTACCCTTGGCATCGGAGATACGGCACCAGTAGGGTTCCGAGGATCCGAAGAGTCTGGTCGCATCATCGATCCGGGTGCCCCCGATCGGTCGCCCCATCTCGTCGATCACCCGGCCTTTCAGCACCGAACCCCTGAGAAGGACCTGACGATCCGATTGCTCCCGGAGCGCTGCCGTGCGCGGCGAGCGCGCCGGCGAATCGCGGCTCGGCATTCCATCGCTCACAAAGTCCGGATGAATCAATCGAAGCTTGACCCCGTCGGCGCCAGGCGGCACGCTGTCTGTTCGCCAGCGCCCATCGGGCCCCGTGCGCGAAGGGATGTCGCGATAATACTCAGAGGCAGTCGAATTGGCAGGGCGGGCTCCAGCGCCGTATCGAGTGACGGTGAGCAGCACCGTCACGCCTTCCACGGGCCGTTCGGCCTCGGCCACGACAATGCCGCCCATCGTGGTGCCGCGCCGAAGCCGGAAGGTCCACGACTCGGGCGGACCCGGACTGCCCTCGAATCCCCAACCATGTCCGACTGGCACGTAGCCGTCTTTCCGGACCTCGACGTTGAGCAACGGCTTTCCGTGCAGCGATGGATACTCGACGCGGAGACGACCGCGCGGCCCCGTTCGAAGCACATGAGTCCGAAAATCGATCTGATTGCTGATTCTGACGTCGGCCTCCGCGATGTGCCGACTTGTCTCGTCATCCACCACGCTTAATTCGACGGAATCGCGCTCGGCGAAGCGCGGTACGACGGCCCGATCATACGCGCGGGCCAAAGGCTCCTCCGTCGGCGAGCGCACTTGCGGTTCCAAAACCGGTCGCCGGATCGGAGGTACGCCCCGCGCGTGAGAAGGCGCCGGCATCCACCGATACACGCCGGCGGCAACAAGGCTCAAGATGCCGACCAGCGTGATCGAGCAGACCCTCTCGTCGAAACGGCCCCCCACGACGACACGGATCAACGCAGCAACCGGAATCGCGAAGCTGAAATAGAATGCCTCAGCAAGGTTCGACAAGCTTTTGCCCTCATCAGAGTGGTTCATGAGCGCGAGCCAGATTCCAAACGGGATGAGGAACGCCAGAAGGTCCGAGAAGTTCCATCGAACCCGCTCGCGCCCGAAGAGAACAATGGGCGCCGAGAGCGTCGCCCATACCACACAATGAGAAAACCAAACGTGTAGCCAAAGCAAGAAGTATTCCCCACGAATCTGTGCGAGCACGATGGCCATCGCGCCGACCACGATCATCGCATCCAACAGCCGCGGCCCGCGCGGTGCCATCGCGCCCTCCGTTCGGACCATCGAATTTCCGTCGCCAGCCCCGGGTAGAGCCGGGAGGTAAACATGCTGCTCGTCAAAGTCATGGTTTTCGACAACAAGCTCCGGGTGAGAAATGAGCGGCGCACATGGGCGCGGTTTGAATCCGCAAAAGTTGCTGAGCTTTGCAAGTCCGTCGAGCGCGACCTTTGATGGTCAATACAGTGAGAACCTAATTAAGATCAATAAGTCTTCATATGTTTTTTCCGTCTCCTGATTTTTACCACAGGATGAGCTGGGACGAATACAAAAAAGCTCCCGCTATCCCCGATGGCCGTGGCGGAAGCTGGACCGCGACGACGGAGTTCCCCATATCTGATGCAAGGTGCTCGTGCCCAAAACGATGCTCGAACACACGCGCCCTGGCTTCGATGCGTCGCTGCGGGTGTTGAAGGAGGCCATCAGTAAACACAAGATCCGTGATTCGACTGTGTCGGTCGAGCGCACGGGCAACTATCACGTCCGCCCCAAGAGAATGTTCGAGAAGGCGGGTTTCGAAACTCGCACCATCCACGGTCGCACCACCAAACACTTCCGACAGCCGGCGGATGACGGGAACAAGACCGATGACACCGACCTGCTCGCTCAGCACCGCGCGACGGTCAACGGCTTTGGCCTGATCGAGCGACCCCTCGAACCCCCCTACGCCCAGCTACAACTCTTGGTCCGTCACCGCCGTGATTTGGTCCGCAAGGGTGATGTGCTGATTTTTCAGATCCAAGAGCATCTCGATATCATTTTGCAAGGCTATGCGCGTTGCTTCGATGCCAGTTCGAGAGCAATATCGTCCTCTTGATCGCCAGACACACGGGATCGGCCAGCGTCCTCAGCCAGACTGGCATCGCGGGCCTGACGAAGATCCTCCAGCAGGGCAATGTCCCGTTCCAGCGCAGTCTTCACAAGCTCATCGCCTGGGCCGCTCGCGCCGCGGAGAGTCTCGATCACGCCGACATCCACCAACGGATCTGGACCGAACTCGACGATGACCGGCAAGCCAAAGGATGCGGGATTGCCCGGTTGGAGCAAGAGATCGCCGGACTGCTGGCAACGACACCCTATGTCCTGCTCATGGGTATTCCCGGGATCAATGTGGTCTCGGCGGGAGAGTTCGCGGGCGAGGCGGGGCCGATATCGAACTACGCAACACCGCGGTCGATTACCGGTCGAGCAGGGCTTTATCCCTCGCGATACCAGAGCGATCAGGTCGACCATGCGAACGGTCCTTTAGTCAGCAGCGCTAACCGCACGCTTCGTAACGCCATCATGCTGATCGCCGACAACTTGGTCGTTTGCAACGCGTACTTCAAGGCTCTGGGAAAGATGTGGAGTGCGGCCGGGCGGGATCCGCGAGCCGTGCGGGTGCGCGTGGCGTGCCGGTTCTGCCGGATTGCCTACCACATGGTGGCGGGTCGTCAAGCGCAAGTCGAACGCCAGGTGTGTGCAAACACACGGCCCTTGTTCGCTTGGCGACATCCTGCTCGACATCTTGATCCAGTGGGGGTTCCATGCGGTAAAATCACAATCGTCAGGGGAGTGAGGCCAGATCGAGCCGAGTCGACCAGGGATCATACAACGCCTTCGACAAGACTCAGGCGCAAAGCCTAAAGCGAGCCAGGCGCTCTGTCGGATCACCAACGTCTGATAAGGCGACATGGGATCACTCCCCTGATGCACCAGTATGACGAGACGTGATCACGTAAACACGTCAGAGAGTGATCCCTGGTTGTTCAATGGTCGACGGCCCATTCACTCGATGCATGTTCAGACTACGAACCTCTCCCGAAGGGTCCGTAGAGCGTACGCCCATTTATGCATGCATGTCATTCCCGCATGGCGGCTCGCTTCCGGCTGCTGGTCCAGCTTTGCCGGACGGGATTGGTTACCCGCAGAGTTCCCATAAAAGGTTTCACATTTGAGGTGATCCTCCTTTTCCGAGCTTCCTGGCGCAATGTCTGCCTCCCCCCTTAACCCTAGAATTGATCAGATATGGATTTTTCGCGCATGTGTTGTGGGGCCACATCGCCACCAGGCCCGGCGATCGGATCTCACGGGTCAAGCGCGCGATAACGGCACATTGTGACTATTATCGCGCGCTCGGCCGTCCCAGCTCGCCGGGGCGAGCGTACGATTCGATCACAACGCCACAGGGAGCAACGATCCAAGCTTCCTTATTCTTGAACCACAGTCAAGGCATTTCATGGGCGTGTTTCTCCCGCTTGAGAAGGAACCTCCGGCGGGACGGGAAGGTCGGGGAACGTCGGGCGGTAGGGCTGGCCGGGAAAATACTCACGCCATTCGTCGCGGGTGAAGTTCCGATTGGCGATGCGGCCGGCGTGATGCATCCAGGATTGGAGATCGATGTCCCACAACACTACGCCGCCATCAGACTCGTCGAAGAGACCGGGTATGATTCCGACGCCTAGGGTCTTGCCATCCGGACTGAAGGCCACGCTCGAAATGCGGCCCTCGGCCACGGCCAGCGGGCGCTCCACCAGGCGCTTCAGCCCGACCACATCCCACAGCACCACGCCGCCGACCTTGCCGTTGGTGAACCCGGCGGCCAGAGCTTTACCGTCGGGGCTGAAGGCCACGCTCCAGACGTTTCCCTCGATCACGGCCAGCGGGCGCTCCACCAGGCGCTTCCGCCCGGCCACATCCCATAGCACCACGCCGCCGTCGATACCGTGCATGTATCCGACGGCCAGGATCTTGCCGTCGGGGCTGAAGGCCACCTGCTCGACCAAGCCTTCCACCACGTCCAGCGGGTCCTCGACCAGGCGCTTCCTCCCGGCCACATCCCATAGCACCACGCCGCCGACTTTGTCGGTGGTGAATCCGGCGGCCAGGATCTTGCTGTCGGGGCTAAATGCTACGTCCGTAATGCTGCCAAAATACGTTGGGAGGGTGGCGAGAATCTTGGAGCCGGCGGCGTTCCACAGAATTACATAGTCCTCGAACGAACCGCCTCCGGCCAGGGCCTTACCGTCGGGGCTGAAGGCCACGCTCTCGAAGGCCATCCCCCACCGAAAAATCTGAGGCACGGGTAGCGGGCGCTCACTCAGCGGCGCTCGGCCAGGCGTCTCCAGTCGGCAACGTTTTGCACTCGTACGCCGTCATAGGATGCAACGGCTAGGACTTTGCCGTCCGCACTGAAGGCCACGCTGGAGACGCGACCCCTGGGCACATCTATCGGCCAGTAGACCAGGCGCTTCCGCCCCGCGACATCCCACAGCACCACGCCACCCTCATTGTATAAGCCGCCAACCGCGTATCCGCCGGCCAGGATCTTGCCGTCGGGGCTGAAGGCTACGCTCGTAACCTCACAGCCGGCAGGAAGGAACGATGTGAGTCCGGGCTTTGATTTGGATTGCAAGCCATTTAAGAGACTATTGCGTGCCTCGAGAGTGATCGCGGACTGGAGGGCTTCGACCGCCAGGAGGAGCGACCTGTCTGGTTGCTTATCTCGCTGCGCCTCGGAGTAGGCGGCGAGTTCTCGCGACTTCGCGATACTGGCCTGGGTCGTCGCCCGCTCCTCGTTCTCCTTGGCAAGTTCCGCCTTGGCCCCCGCCAAGGTCGCACTCATTTCCGCTTGCTTGCGCGCTTCCGTTTCCTTCTTGGCAGCACTTCTGGCTGTTTCGCTCGCTCGATTCGCCCGCCAGGTCTGCAACCCCGCGGCAAGGGCAAGAAGGAGGGCGACCGCTGCCGCGACCTGGAATCGCTGACGGAGCTTCTTCTGGTGGCTGGTCGCAGCCTCGGCCTCCTCGGCCCGCCGACGCTCGGCATCGGCCAAGCGACGTTCCTGATCGAGTTTGTCTTGCTTGTGGCGTCGTTCTGCCTCGCGGCTGGAGGCGAGGAACTCGCCGACGTGCTCGGTGTGGCGAGCTTCGTCCGGATGTTTGTCGGCCCATTCGAGGGCCAGGGCCAGCCGGCCACCTTCGTAGAGATAGTCGGGTCGGCGAGCGCGCTTCGTCGCCCATTCAATCGCGTCGTCCGCCAAACGGTCGCGCGCGAACAGATCATCACGCTCGGCGACAATCCACCGGCGCAGCTCGGTCCAATACTGGATCAGTGCCTCATGGGCAAGATCGACGGTAGCAGACGACTGCTCCGCGTCGTCGGCCGTCAGCAGGCGCGCATCGATCAGAGTCCGGACGACCTGCTCGGCCCTGGTATTTGTGGCCAGGGCCAGGTAGGCGGCGCTCCTCCGGGTGTCCACGGTGCCCTGCCCGGGATGAACCAAGCTCAAGAAGATCCGACGGCAGATCATCTCGTTAGCGGGATCCTCCCGGCCCAGTTGCGCCAAGACGGCGTCGGCATGCCGCTCCAGGGCTCCGACGAGCCCACCAATCTCCCGGTATGCGGCGGTGGTCAGCGGGCTTCCCGCTCGCCGCTCCCACAACTCGCTCAGGGCGAACTCAAGGAGCGGCAGATGGCCCGGCTGCGCCGACGATATTGCGGAATCCTCGGTCGAGTCCTCCCCTGGCCTCTCCGAACCCGACTGATGGTCGATGCGCCCTAGGGTGTCATGGAGCAGCAACTCGACCAGGCCCGGATCTACCGTGCCGCCGCAGCGCCGAGCCGGCTTCTCGATCGCCCACCGCAGTTCCTCGGGGTTCATCGCGCCGACCAGCTTCTGCCGCCGTGCCATCAGGTCGGCCAGGCCACGGTATCCGGCGCAGTGGCCGTAGAAATCGGCCCGCAGCGCGAGCACGACGACCACCGGGCCGCCGGGCTCGGCGACGGCACCGAGCAGGTTGTCGATCAGGCCCGTGCGGAGATCAGCGCTCGTGCACAGGGTGAAGATCTCCTCGAACTGGTCGACGATTACGAGCAGCCGCGCGGCGCGGGGAGGCTCACCCAGGATCAGCCGCGCGGCGACGTGCAACGAGCGAGCGCCATCCTGTAGCTGAGCCACGCGGTCGTAGGCCGAGACCGGGGGACTCTCCTTCCGGCCGAGGGTTTCAAGCGCGACCGCCAGGCTCTCCAGCGGCCGGGCGCCCGGCTTGACGACCGCCACGGGCCAGGAAGCGCTCCCCTCCAACGCCCCCTGCCGCAGCGCCGGAACCAGACCAGCGCGCACCACCGACGACTTGCCGCTGCCCGACGGCCCCAGCACTGCCAGCAGACGCTCGCCGAGGCCCCCGACGGCCGGCTCCTGTAGCAGCTCGACGAGTTCTCGCGTCAGGCGCTCGCGGCCGAAGAACAGGGCCGCGTGCTGTTCCTCGAACACCCGCAGGCCCCGGTAGGGCTTGACACCCGGAACGATCGCAGCGCCGGGCCGCGGGCCGGGCGGTTGGCCTCGGATGCCACAGGCGAGTCGGCGCAGCGCCTCCGCATCGTCGAGCATCTGGTCGAACGCGACATGCTCATACCGCTTCAGAGCCTCCGGCAACCTGTCCTCCGACCACTCGGCCCCGGGTAGCAGCACCGGGATTACCCGGAAGCCTCCGGCCCGCTCGCGCACCTGCCGGTCGATGGCTGTCCTCAGCTGGACTTCCTGCCAGGGGCCAATGCCATCCTCACCGGCGCCCAGCACCACGGCGCAACTGGCGCTGGCGATCAGGGCACGCTCCAGGGTTTCCTGTCTCGGCTCGCCAGGGATCAGGTCCCACCAGTCGAAGAACGGCGTCAGACCTTCGCGCACCAGCCACCGGGCCAGCTCCTCGACCGCCAGTCGGTGCTGCTCGTTATACGACAGGAAGACATGATAGCGGATGCCGGCCATGATCGTATCCTGGCGGACCACGGTGAGAAGATGAGTGGCGGCTCGATTAGCGACGGCTCCCCGGGGCACAGCTCCGGTTCGGGCGAGGGCCGGGGCCAGGCGGGAGCCCCTTGATGCCGCAGACCAGCCGATGGAACGCCTCAGGATCGTCGAGCGAGTCACGGAACTCGACCCAAGTGTTCCTGGCCAGGAAGGGGGGCATGCGATCTACATCGGGCTTGCCCGCCCCGGGCAGCAGCACCGGGATCACCCGCAACCTGCGCTGACGGTCCGTCACTTGCCGCGCAATCGCCGCTCGCATCTCCTCGTGATGCCAGGGACCGAGAGGGTCCTTACCAATGATTACCGCGCACGCAGCGCAGCTCATCAACGCCTTCTCGATCTCGCGCTGCCAGGGCTCGCCTGGGACGAGGTTCCACTTGTCGAACCAGGGGGTGATCCCGGCATCGAGCAACCGCCCTCCTAGGTCCTCGACGGTCGGTTTGTCTAGCGAATTGTGCGAGAGAAAGACATCATGATGTGGATTCGAGGTTTTGCTCATGATCAAATACCTTGGCCGAACTCGGGCGCTCGACGTCGACGGCCGGCTTGCCGCTGATGGCTGATGGTCATCTGAAGCACTATCATCCTTCGCAACATCGGGACCTGCAACCTGCAAGCGGGTTCCCCCGACGTCAACAAAAAGGGGACCCAGACACCCAACCTCTGGAGCTGTACCACGCTCGGTCAGCCACGCCGGCGAAAGAGAACGCCGCTGGCCGGCCTCGAATCCAATCGAATTCCGCGTCTTCCGCTCCGACCAGCGCTCGCGAGCGAACGAGCGAGCCAGCCGCTTACCTACAGAAACGCGACCTGCGCGACCGCCTTGCCCTGAAACCACCGCCGTGAGCAACGTCGATTGCGGAGCACGCCCGATCCGGTCGCTCAAAACCAGGAGAATCTCCCAGTTGGTCCGGCCCAGACCGCGCCACAAATCGCCAAAAATCGCCCCGCCGGCCTGTTTACGATCACGCGTAGCGCGCGGTTATGATGTTGGGAGGATCGAATCGACATGTCCAGTGAGACCGGAGCCGACCAATCCCTGTTGCACCGCATTTGTGCAGGCGAGCAGCAAGCTCTCGGAGAGCTATTCCGCGCGCATCACGATCGCCTCCGCCGCATGGTCCAGCTACGGCTCGACAGGCGCCTGCAGGGCGCATCGACCCATCGGATGTCATTCAGGAAGCTTTTCTCGACGCCTCGCGCCGGCTCGGCGAGTTCGCCGCCGATCCCAAGATGCCGCCATTCGTCTGGCTGCGCTTTCTGACAGTGCAGCGCCTCGTCACACTTCACCGCGTCCACCTCGGAGTGCGCGGACGCGATGCGGCGCGCGAGGTTTCGCTCCAGAGCGGTCCGTTGCCCTCGGCCGACTCGCGGTCCCTGGCAGCCCAGCTCCTCGGCCGGCTGACGTCGCCGAGCCGGGCCGTGATGCGGGCCGAAATCCAGATCAAGATCCAGGATGCGCTCAGCGCCATGGACCCGATCGACTGCGAGATGATCGCTCTGCGCCACTTTGAAGAGCTAAGCAACGGCGAGATCGCCGCCGTCCTGGGCTTGCAGAAAGCCGCTGCCAGCAAACGCTATGTCCGCGCACTGCGCCGCCTCAAGGAGATCCTGGCCCCCACGCTCCGACTCGGTGACGGCTCGCAGCCTTCCCGACCAATTTGATCAATTCGAGAGGGTGGAAGGGGATCGCCCATGAGCCACACAAGTGCCGATCGCGATCCCTTCGAGCTGCTAGCCGAGGAATTCGCCGCCCGGCTGCGCCGGGGCGAGCATCCGTCACTTACGGAGTACGTCGAGCGCTACCCCGATCATGCCGACGACATCCGCGACCTGTTTCCAGCGCTTGCTCTCGTGGAACACTTCAAGCCCGAGCGACAAGACGTTGGCTTGCCGTTGAGTGCGCCGTCGCAGGCATCGCGCGGCGATGATCCCGCGCAGCTGGGCGATTACCGGATCCTTCGCTACTTGGGCGAAGGAGGCATGGGCGTCGTTTACGAAGCCGTCCGCGAGTCGCTGCGCAGCCACGTCGCCCTCAAAGTGATGCACCCACAGTATCGCAACCGCCCGAACTACCTCCGTCGATTCCACATCGAGGCCCGCTCCGCCGCACGGTTGCACCACACAAACATCGTGAGCGTCTTCGACTTTGGCGAGCACGAGGGCATCTGCTATTACGCAATGCAGTTTATCGCCGGGCAGAGCATGGACAAGGTTCTGGAAGACATCCGCGAGCTCCGACGTGAACAAGAAGGCGTGCCCGACGGGAATACCGCGACGCTGACGGTTCACGCGAAGACCCGGGGTGCCCACGATGACATCGCCGGCGAAGACGATGCACGGTGCGCGATGAACTCCCTGAGGAACACCGTCACATTGGGGTTCCTGACCGGTCAATTTCCGTCCGCCGGCGCCGACGTCGACCCAGGCGAGCAAGCGACCTTGCCCCCTTCCGAGGAGGCTGTCGCTCCGGTCGTGGGGGAAGGCGACTATGGCGCCGCGACCCGTCGCTTCCTGCGCGAGCTGCGGCAGGCCGAAGTCATGATCCGTCCTCCGCATGGCCTGCCTCCCAGATCACAAGCCGCCGGCGATTCTGAGAGAGTGCGAGAAAACGGCACAACCAGCTCGCTGACCGGAAAGCCCGATGTTCGATACTATCGCGAAGTCGCCCGGCTGGGCGCCCAGGTCGCCGATGCACTTGCTTACGCGCATGAGCGAGGCGTCTTGCATCGTGACATCAAGCCGCCCAACTTGATCCTCGATCCGCTCGGTAACATCTGGGTCACCGATTTCGGCCTGGCCAAGTTCGAGGAGGGCGACGACCTCTCGAAGTCGCAAGATCTGATCGGGACCTTGCGGTACATGGCCCCCGAGCGGTTCCGGGGTATCTCGGACCGCGCCGGTGACATTTACGCCTTGGGTGCGACGCTCTATGAGCTGCTGACCTTTCGCCCCGCGTTCGAGGGAAGCGATCAGCTCGAGTTGATTCACCGTATCGGCAACGACCCGCCGGTGCCCCCTCGTAAGCTCGATCACAAAATTCCCCGCGACCTGGAAACGATCGTCCTCAAGGCCCTTGCCAAGGACCCAGCGCACCGGTTCGCAACCGCCCTCGAAATGGCCGCCGAATTGCGGCGGTTTGTCGAAAACCGGCCACTCCGATCGCGGCCGATCTCCTACCCCCAGCAGTTCCGGCTGTGGTGCAAGCGCAACCCCAAGCTTGCGGCGGCCAATATCGCCGCAGCAGCTCTCACGACGATCCTGGCCATCATCTCGACGGTCTATGCAATCACTTATCGCAATCAGCGCAACCAGATCGCCATCCACTTCAGCGATGCCCGCGAGAAGTTGTTCGATTCGCTGCTTTCGCAAGCCCAGGCAAAGCGCTTCAGCCATCGCAAGGGGCAGCGTTTCGAGAGCCTTGACGCCCTCGCCGACGCAGCCGAGATTGGCCGTGAGCTCAAGCTCGAACCTGAGCGGTTCGAGCTGCTCCGCGATGCTGCGATCGCCTGCATGGCGCTGCCTGACCTGAAAGCCACGGGTCGGGTCATTCCCCTGCCGGAGGGCGCCGTACTATTCACTTTCGACTCTGCCATGACCCGCTACGCGCTCCGGTTTCTGGATGGGACAATCCTGGTACGCCGCGTCGCCGACGATCAACAAATCGCTCAGTTCAATGCCCGTGGCGATCGCGACATCTTGACGTTCAGCTTCAGCCCTGACGGCCGGTACCTCGCGACCACGCACGCTCCCGACGCCGGACTGACCGTTTGGGACGTCGACCGGGTCGAGAAATCGCTCGATGAAAAGGGGCCGTTTCTGCCGTCGAGCTCGGCCAAGTTCAGCCCGGACAGCCTGCGGATTGCCGCGTGTTCGGCAGATGGCGCACTCCACGTCTACGACCTGGCGACCGGTCACCGGCTCAAGCGCTGGCCGTTGCCGTCACCCTCGGATCTAGCTTTCCGCGCGGACGGGCGCAATTGCGCTCGTCTGCTCGGAGAACGGAAAACCTGCCTGCACGGTTATTGATGCGGAGTCGGGCCGCGTCGTTCGATCGTTTCCATCGCTCGGAGACGGCAAGATGGACTGGAGCCCCGACGGCACCACACTCGCGATCACATCGCACAAGAGGATTGATCTTATGGACCTCGCCACCGGGATTCGGAGGACAACCCTCGAAATCCCCACCGGCGGATTGAAGGTTTCCTTTCACCCTCACGGCACACTGCTGGCGAGCGTCGGTAACTACGGAGGTCTGCGGCTCTGGGACGCCATCCTGGGCCGGTTAGCGCTGAGCGTCCCGAGCTCGTCCTGGGCTGAATTCAGCCGGGACGGCCGGATTGCCGTTTCGTCCGAGGGCAAACTGACCACGTATCAGGTCAATCCAGCCGTCGAATACCGCACCTTGGCCCACGCCACAAGCCACGAAATCTACTACGCCCACGCGTCGATCCGGCATGACGGGCGAATTCTGGCCGTCGGCACGGAGCACGGCGTGGTGCTCTGGGACCTGGCCCACGGCACGGAGCTCGGGCTTTTGCGCATCGGGCTGGCATTCCACAGTCAGTTCGAAGAATCGGGCGATTTGCTGACCAGCGGCGTGCTCGGCATGTGGCGCTGGCCGCTGAAGGTGGACACGGATCGGGGCGTCGTCAAGATCGGGCCCCCAACCCGGCTGCCTTTGCCGCCAAGCGGTGCTGAGATTGCCGTTGACCAGCAGAGCCGGGTGGTCGCCGAGGCAAACCACACCCACGCCGCGATTCTCACGCCAGAACGCAAGCTCAAGGTCGAGCCGCTCGACGACGCCCGTGCCGTCGCCGTCAGCCCCGACGGCCAGTGGCTTGGCACAGCGAGTCACGCGGCCGGTGGCGTTCAAATCTGGCGAATCTCGGACGCCTCGGAGGTTGTCAAACTACCAGGCGTTCAGAACGGCGGAGTTCGCTTCAGTCCGGATGGACAGTGGATCCTTACGACTGTGGCACCGTGTCGCCTGTGGGCCGCCGGCACCTGGCTCGAGGAACTGCAAATCGGCGGACACGGCCTGTGCTTCTCGCGTGATGGGCGCTTGCTGGCCGTCCAGGACGACAGCAAGTTCATTCGCATCGTCGAGACAGGCACCGGCCGCACGGTCACGCGCCTGGAAAGCCCCGACCTTTGCGATGCCGCGTACGCGACGTTCAGCCCGGACGGATCGCGGCTCGTGGTGACCACAGCAGATGGACCGGCCGTCCACGTCTGGGATTTGCGAGTCATCCGAAGCCGTCTGGCCGGAATGGGCCTCGATTGGGTCTCGCCGCCCTATTCCGCGGACGACGCGGCCGGACCCTCCGCGCTTCCCCTGCCCACGCTCAAGGTCGACCACGGGCCGCTCCGCACCGTGATCGAGCAACTCGAAAGCCACCTCCAGCAACAGGAAGTTCCGGCCGAGGACCTCGTCGCCCGCTACACCGACCGGCTAAAAGCGCATCCGGATGACACGGACGCCCTGCACAAGCGTGGCCACGCGCTGCGCAGGCTGAAGCACTTCGATCAGGCCCTGGCCGATTTCTCCGCCGCGTGCGCCCTTCGTCCGCTCGAAGGCGATCTACGGGCCAATCAAGGAATGTGCCTGCTCGACCTCAAACGCTACGCGCCGGCTCTGGATCAGCTCGAGTCGGCATTTCAGGCCGATCCCGAGACGGTGCGCACGATCTACCAACTGGACACCATCATGAACAACCTGTCCTGGATACTCGCGACGGGCCCCAAGCCCCAGCGCGACCCGGCGCTCGCGGCCAGGCTGGCGGCCTTTTCCGTCGCGCTCGTTCCGGGGGAACATAACAGCCTTAACACCTTGGGCATTGCACTCTGCCGGGCAGGCAAGTTCGCCGAAGCGATCACATCGCTGGAAAAAAGCCTGAAGGCCGGCAATGGCGAATCCGCCGCATTCGACCTCTTCTTCCTGGCCATGGCGCACCACAGGCTGGGCCACCGCGCCGAGGCGCATGGGTGCTTTGACCGCGCGGTGCGCTGGGTGGGAGAGCAGAAATCCCTTTCAGCCCAACACGCCAAGGAGCTGGCCGAGTATCGCGCCGAGGCCGATGCGGTGCTGGCTGGCCCGAGCGTTCCCTCCGATCCACTCCGTATCCTCCCGTGACCTCTGCGTTCTCGGTCACTTGCACCCCTCACCCGCGTCCCTCTCCACCCGCCTCGTGTTTTCTTCCCAATTCCTCCGTGACCTCCGTGTCATCGGGCATGCAACGGCCGTGTTCGGACCGAAGGCGAAGTTCGTTCTTTCTTGACGAGACGTCTCGCGCAATATGGCCATTTCTCCATTTCGCTCGATTCTCTGTCTACGATCGACTGCCGTGCGCGGTTATGAAATTAGGGAAATCGACATCTCCAGGGATGCCGATTTCGCTCAATCATTCATGCACTCCAAACGCGCAGCTAAGCCTCACGTGGTTGAGCTGTGATTTGAGCCACTCGACAAGGGATCACCCGGATGCGTCCAGCTATCCCTGACATATCTCTACGTTCGCGCCGCCAAGCCCCGATCAGCCAACGAGGACATCGCGCTGGGAAAAAATCGCGATCGCCCTGTAAGAATCTCTCGGCACCTGCGTATCCCTCTGTGATGAGTTGAACCTCATCTTCAACACCAGGAGAGCACGATGATGCTGCGCTTTGAGAGCCTTTCAAAGAGATCGATCCGAGTGACTCGAAAGGGAATATCGTCGCGTCCCCGTTCTGATGCCTCTCGGAGGCGGTTTGTACCCGGCGTCGACTTGATGGAAGACCGCACGTTGCTGAGCACGCTGACGGTCACGAACAACAACGACAGTGGAAATGGCTCGCTGCGCGCCACGATCGCCGCTGCCACGAGTGGCGACACCATCGACTTTTCGTCCAAGCTCAATGGCCAGACGATCACGTTGACTTCCGGCGAGCTCACAGTCGGCGTCAACCTGACCATCGACGGACCGGGCGCCACCCACCTAGCCATCAGCGGCGACAACGCCAACCGGGTTTTCGAGGTCGCGGCCGGGCAGGACGTGACCATCAGCGGTCTGACGATCACGCACGGCTACGCCGCCGACCAGGGTGGCGGCATCCTCGACGACGGCGCGAACTTGACGCTGGCCGGCGACGTCCTGTCCCAGAACGTGACCAACGAGAGCACCACCAGCGGCGCCCAAGGCGGCGGCATCCAGAGTCTGGCGGGAGATCTGACCATCACCGGCTGCCAGATCAGTGGCAACCGGGCAGTTGGCGCTGCCGGCGCGTCGTCATACGGCGACGGGTTCGGCGGCGGCATCAACGTCACCGCCGGCAGTGTGACGATTAACAACAGCACGGTCAGCGGCAACCTGGCCCAGGGAGGCGTCGACAGCAGCGACGGTGCAGGCGGCGGCGGCGGCATTGAAGTGGTCGCGGGCAGTGCCATGATCAGCAACAGCACCATCAGCGGCAACCTGGTGCGCGGCGGCGACAGTAGCGGCGATGGCGCTGGGGGCGGAGGCGGAATTGACTCGGGTGCGACGCTCGTGATCACCAATAGCATCATTAGCGACAACAAGGGCGCCGGCGGTGCCAACAGCGGCGCGGGCTACGTCAACGGCGGCGGCATCGAGATTTACGGCGGTACCCTCACCATGACCGCCAGCACCTTCAGCGGCAATTCATCCGTTGGCGGGAACGGCTCGAGCGTTGGGGTCGGCAACGGCGCTCTCACAATCTTTAGCCCGGCCACCATCGTCGGCTGTATCTTCAGCGGCAATTCCTCCATCGGCGGCAATGGCTGCACCGGAGTCGTTGCCGGACAGGCCGACGGAGGTGCCATCGTCGCCAACGCCTCCCTGACCGTCTGCGGCAGCACTTTCGAGAACAACGTGGCCTTGGCCGGTAACGGCGGAAACAGTGGTTCAGGCCAGTCGGACCCCGAGGTGGACTCGAGCTACGGCGGCGCCATCAACGTGAGTTTCGCCTCCGCTCAGATCACCAACTGCAGCTTCAGCCACAATCAGGCCATCGGCGGCAATAACGCCGTGGCCACCGGGACCGATGTCGTCGAGGTCGGTGGTGCGGAGGGGGGAGCTGTCTACTGTGGGTTTGCAGTTACGGCCACGCTCACTGGCTGCACCTTTAACAGCAATGCGGCAATCGCCGGCAACGGCGACACGGGAACCGGCGCCGTGGTGCTGGTCGGCGAAAGCCTGGGCGGCGCGATCGTTTCTTGCTTCGGTGGCAGCGAGCTCGGGCCGAACACGGTCGCCGTCAGCGACTGCACCATTACCCAGAACGATGCCCAGGGCGGCAACAACAACAGCGGGACTGCCAGCGTGGCGGACCTTGTCGGCGCCGGCGTTGGCGCGGGCATCGCGAATTACCTGGGGGGTATGCTTAGCGTCGGCAGCAGCAACCTGGACCAAAACCAGGCCAGCGGTGGTGTTGGTAACACGGGCGGCGGCACCGGGGCCGTCTTCGCCGGCGTTGGCGCGGGCGGCGGCATCTTTGATTACCTTGGCAATTTTAACTCCTCAGGCTATGGCCCCTTGAACGCCAGCGTGGTCACCGTCAGCAACAGCGCGATCAGCGGCAACCAGGCCCAGGGCGGCGGTGGCAGCAACGGCGAGGGCGGCGGAATCTACGTCGGCTCTGGCGGTACCGCGACCCTGGACCAGACCGTCATCATCGCTAACCTCGCCATCGGCGGACTCGCCGGTTGCGGCGCCAGCGAAGGCGATGGCTTCGGCGGCGGCCTCTACATCGTCGCCGGCGCCGGTGTAACGCTCAAGAATTCGCTCATTCTTGCAAACATTGCATCCACCAGCGGCAACAACATGTACGGGACAGTCACAACGTCCTGAACAGCGTTTCGAGAAGGGAACCACAATGATGCATCGACCCGACAATCGAGAGCCGCAGGGAAATCGACGTTCGGAATCTCCGCAATCATCCGCGCGTTGTCCATGGCGCGACCGCCGTCCAAGAAGTCAGCAGCCCCAGCTCGAGCTGCTGGAAACACGCGTGGTGCTCTCGCCAACGATCTTCACGGTCGATGACCCGGGAAATAGCGCCTCGGGTTCGGGCACGTCCGGCACGCTCCCTTACGTCATCTCACAGGCCAACGCCAATCCCAACGCCGATGGAAGCGAGATCGACTTCGACGCGGCAGTGTTCAATTCAACCTCACCCCAAACGATCACGCTGGGTGCAACCCTGGAGCTCGCCGAAACCGCCGGCCCTGAGGTGATCGACGGACCCGGCGCGGGAGCTGCGACCGTCAGCGGCGGCGGCACGGTCCGGGTCTTCCAGGTCGACAACGGCGTCACTGCGTCGCTCTCCGGCCTCACGATCAGCGGGGGCTCGACGACCGGACTCGGCGGCGGCGTATCGAACGGAGGCACGATCGCGCTAACCAACTGCACCGTCAGCGGCAATTCCGCCGGTGACAGTGGCGGCGGCATCAGCAGCGACGGCACGACCACGTTGACCAGTTGCACCGTCAGCGACAACACCTCCGACAAATTCGGCGGCGGGATCAGCATCGACGGCACAACCAAAATGACCGACTGCACCGTCAGCGGCAACTCCGCCGCTGAGAATGGCGGCGGAATCAGCAGCGGCGGCCCAACCACGCTGACCAATTGCACCGTCAGCGACAACTCCGCTTCCGGGTTCGGCGGCGGCCTGAGCTGCAACGACGGCACTGCCGCGCTGACCAGTTGCACCGTCAGCGGCAACTCCGCCGCTGACAGTGGCGGCGGCATGAGCAGCGTCTGCCCCACCATGCTGACCAGTTGCACCGTCAGCGAAAACACCTCCGACAAATTCGGCGGCGGGATCAGCATCAATGCTCTGGCCACCCTGACCAATTGCACAGTCAGCGGCAACTCCGCCGCTGACGGTGGCGGCGGCATGAGCAGCGCTGGCTCAACCGCGCTGACGAATTGCACCGTCAGCGACAATATGAGCACCTCCGGTTTCGGCGGCATCTACCTCTCCGGCACGGCCACGCTTAGCAGCACGATCGTCGCCGGCAATACGGACTCTTCCGGCGCCAGCGACATCGCCGGTCCTGGCAGCGTTTCGGGCTCAAACAACCTGATCGGCACCGGCGGCTCAGGCGGGATCACCGGCGGCAACAGCGGCAACATCGTCCTGACCAGCCTTACGAACTTGGGCCTGGCCCCATTGGGCGAATACGGCGGCCCGACCGAAACCATGGCTCTATTGCCCGGCAGCGCGGCAATCGGCGCCGGCACGGCCGCGAGCGGCATCACGACCGACCAGCGTGGCCAGCCACTTGACTCGCCCCCCGATATCGGCGCCTTCCAGACTCAGACTGCCATGGTGGTCGATACGACGCTCGACGGCAATGGTTCGCCCTCTGGCGTCCTGAGCCTGCGCCAGGCCGTTAACCTGGCCAACGCGCTGGGCGGCGCCGAGACCATCAGCTTCGATCCGACCGTCTTCGCCGCAGCCCAGACAATCTTGCTCACTCAGGGCCAGCTCGAGCTGAGCGACACGACGGGTCCGCAGACGATCACCGGCCCGGCGGCAGGCGTCACGGTCAGCGGCGGAGGGACAAGCCGGGTGTTCCAGGTCGACGAAATGGTCACCGCGTCGATCTCGGATCTGACGATCACGGGGGGCTCGACGACCGGCTACGGCGGCGGTCTGTTCAACAATGGCACAACCACGCTGGACGGCGTCACCGTCAGCGGCAACTCCGCCGCCGGCGGCGGTGGTGGCATCAGCACCAGCGGCTCGACCATGCTCACCAACTGCACCGTCAGCAACAACACCGCCGACCAAGACGGCGGCGGCATCAACAGCTTCGAAACGACGACCACGCTCACCAACTGCACCGTCAGCGGCAACTCTGCCGGCGACGCCGGCGGTGGCCTGGGCAACTTCGCGGGCACGGCCGCGTTGGCCAACTGCACCTTCAGCGACAACCGGGCGAAGTACGGCGGCGGACTCTGGAACAACGGCCCATCGACGACCATCACGGGCTGCACAATCAGCGGAAACTCTGCCTCACAGAGCGGCGCCGGCGTGTGGAACAGCGGCACGACCACGCTGGACGGCGTCACCGTCAGCGGCAACTCCGCCGTTGTTAACGGCGGCGGCTTGGCCAGCTACGGCACGATGGCGCTCTCCGCCACCACCGTCGGCGACAACACCGCCGGCGGCTACGGCGGAGGCATCATCATCGGCGGCATGACCACCCTGACCGCCTGCGCCCTGAGCGGCAACTCCGCCGCCGGCGGCGGTGGTGGCATCAGCACCAGCGGCCCCACTGCGCTCACCAACTGCACCGTCAGCGACAACACTGCCGACGGAGTCGGAGGCGGCATCAATAGCTTCGAAACGACGACCGCGCTGACCAACTGCACTGTCAGTGGCAACACAAGCACCTCCGCCTCCGGCGGCATCTATCTCTCCGGCACGGCCACGCTCAATAACACGATCGTCGCCACCAATTCAGATGTTTCCGGCGCCAGCGACATCGGCGGTCCTGGCACCGCTTCGGGCTTGAACAACCTGATCGGTACCGGCGGCTCAGGGGGGCTTGTCAACGAGGTCGACGGCAACTTGGTCGGCGTCCTCGACCCGGGGTTGGCCCCACTCGGCGACTACGGTGGCCCTACCCAAACCATGGGGCTCGTGCCCGGCAGCGCCGCCATCGGCGCGGGCACGGCCGCGAGCGGTGTCACCACCGACCAGCGAGGTGCGCCTCGCCCAACTGCCGGCAGCGTCGACATCGGTGCGTTCCAGGATCAGGGTTACACCCTCGCAGTCTCCTCGGGAAGCCCTCAAAGCACCCTGGTCAACCTGCCGTTCGGTTCTCCGCTCATCGCGGTCTTGACCGAAGATTTTGCGAGCGCACCGCTGCCGGGTGTGACGATCAGTTTCAGCGCACCATCGTTGGCCGCCAGTGCCGCGCTCAGTGCCAGCTCGGCGGTGACCGGCGCGAGCGGCCTGGCGAGTGTCACAGCCGCGGCGAACGCGACGGCCGGCACCTTCGCCGTGACCGCCTCAGCCGTCGGAGTGACGTCGTCGGCTTCGTACAATCTGACCAACCAGATCGGGCCGAGCTTCGCCGGGCTGAGGGACCAGACAGTCAGCTACGGCAGCGCAGTGAGTGTCTCAGGCACAGTCGCCGCCGGCGTGCAGGTGCCGGCTGGAGAAGACGTCGCCGTCACGGTCGACGGTGTCACGCATGACGCCACAATCGCCTCCGACGGTTCGTTCTCGACCCAATTCACCAGAGCGGACGTGGTCCTGGACGCTCGCTCGACGGCCTACATCGTCACCTACAACTACGCGACCGACGGTGTGTTCCTCGCCGCCCACGGCTCGAGCCAACTAACGGTTCACCCGGCGCAGTTGACGGTGCGGGCGAACAACGAATCAACGGTCTCCGGCTCGTCGCTGCCAGCCCTGACGTACACGATCACCGGGTTCGTAAGCGGCGACACACCGGCTAATCTCACAACCCCGCCTGTGCTCAGCACAACCGCGACCCCGTCAAGCACACCCGGCAGCTACCCGATCACGTTGGGTGGTGCCAGCTCGCCCAACTACGCAATCACGTACGTGCCCGGCACGCTCACCGTGATCCTCGCCCCGGCGACTGTCCAAAGCGTCACCGTCGAAAAGTTCAAGTTGAGCAAGCACAAGACCGTGCAAGGCATCGTCCTCCAATTCAGCGAGGCTCTCGATTCGGCGGACGCGCAGAACATCAACGCGTACACCCTGGCCACCATCCCGAACAACAAGACACAGAAGAGCAAGCCCGTGCAGCTCTCCCAGGCAACCTACAACTCCTCGGCGTTCACAGTGAGTCTCCTCACCCGAAAGACGCTGGCGCTAAACCCGCCGCTGGAGCTCACAGTCAAAGCGGCCAGCCTGCTCGACGCCCTCGGCCGCGAGCTGGACGGCAACGATTCGGGACAGCCAGGCGCGAATTTCACCGCCGTCCTCAGCAAAACCGGCACCAAAGTCACGAGCGCCAAGCTACCAGCGATTCGACAGCCTTGACGCGTTGGCCAAAGCGTCCTTACGGCCGCTACCTGGCGACCACGAGCGCTGCCCTGATGGTTTTTGCTCCCGATTAGAGTTCCGCCAGACCCGAACCTTCCGCGGCCACTGAATCAAAAGAACTCGCAATCGCTTTGAAAGATTCAGCGGGCCAGTGCGTAACTGTCTGTGACGACCTTGAACTCTTCCTCAACACCAGGAGAGCACGATGATGCTGCGCTTTGAGAGCCTGTCAAAGGCATCGATCGGAGTGATTCGAAGGGGAATATCGCCGCATCCCCGTTCTGATGCCCTCCCGAGGCGATTTGTACCCGGCATCGACTTGATGGAAAACCGCACGTTGCTCAGCACGCTGACGGTCACGAACAACAACGACAGTGGCAATGGCTCGCTCCGAGCAGCCGTTGCCGTCGCCACCAGCGGCGACACCATCGACTTTTCTTCGAAGCTCAAGGGTCAAACAATCACCTTGACGTCCGGCCCGCTGGTGCTCGGCACCAACCTGACCATCGACGGCCTTGGTGCCGGCAACCTGACAGTCAGCGGCGGTGGAACCGAGGGCGATTTTGTGGTCTCCGCGGGCGTCACGGCGACAATCGAAAACTTGACAATCGCCAATGGAATGGCCGTTCAGGGAGCAGGAATCGACAACTTCGGCACCTTGACCGTTAGCCAGTGCACGCTGACCGCCAATACGGCCATCGGCGGCAGCGGCGATAGCACCACGCCCGATGCCGCCAACGGCGGCGGGATCGACAACGAAGTCGGCGCCACCCTGACCCTCACGCACAGTCTCCTGACCAACAACGTCGCGGCGGCCACCCCAGGGAATGACTCCTTCGGCGGCGCCCTTATGAACCTGGGCAGTGCCACCGTCGCAAACTCCGAGTTCATCGGCAATCAGGCCACCGGCGGCGGAAGCTCGAGCTATTTCGACGGCAGCACGGGCGGTGCCATCGAGAGCTTCGGATCCCCTCCGCCGAGCCTGCCCAACGCTTCGACTTTGAACGTCTATAGCAGCACGTTCGTCGGCAACGAAGCCGTCGCGGCGAGTGGCTCGGATTACGGCGTTGCAGGCGCGATTGACCTGGAGTTCGGAGTGATCGCGACAATCGCCGGTTCTTCCTTTGCGGGCAACATCGCGACGGGTGGCGCGGGATGCAATTCAGACGGCGGCGCAATCAACACAGAAGGATGCACGCTGACTCTGAACAACAGCTCGTTCACGGCCAACGAGTCCCTCGCCGGTACCTTCAACGGTTCATTCGGCGGCCAGGGCAGCGGCGGCTTCGGCGGGGCGTTACTTGAAGATGTGCCGGGCACAACGGTGAACGCCACGAATTGCGTGTTTACCAACAACTTAGCCCAGGGCGGCGGCGATCCCAGCGCCTCCGGTTCGTTCGCCAGCCAGGCCGGTGGTGGCGCCATGCAAGCCGGCGGAGGTGGGACCCTGTCTCTGAACGACTGCACGCTGATCGGCAACCGTGCCATCGCCGGCAGCGGAGGGGCAAACCCCGCCGGCTCCTCAAACGCATTCGCTTTCGGTGGTGGCATCGCCGTTACCGCCGGAGGCAACGTCACGGTCATGAACAGCACAGTGGATTACAACCTGGCTCAAGGCGGCTCATGTCCGTCCACGATCGGCGGCGGTGCAGCGGGCGGCGGCATCGAGAACAACGGTTCCAACTTCACGGTAACCAACTGCGTTCTCGTCAGTAACCGTGCCATTGCGGGTTCCGGCGGTGGCGGCGGTGGCGACGCCACGGGCGGCGGTCTCGATGGTTCGTTCGCAGCGACCACAACCATCGCCGGTTCCCTCTTCGCAGGCAATCTCGCCCAGGGCGGCGCCGGCAGCGCCGGCTCGACGGGTGGTGACGGATTCGGCGGTGCCATCAGCGTGGCCACGGGCAGCGTCTTCGGAGTTCCCGACACATCATCATTGGATCTTAGCAGTAGCGTCTTGATCGCTAACATCGCCCAGGGCGGCATTGGCGGATCGGGCGGCAGCGGTGGCGACGGCTCAGGCGGCGGCGCCTTCGTCGGCGCAGGCGGCACCGCGACACTCGAGCAGACCACCGTGGCAGCCAATCTGGCCCTGGGCGGATTAGCCGGCAGCGGCGGCACTGACGGCGACGGCAACGGCGGCGGGTTGTTCGTCACCGCAGGCGCCGGCGTAACGCTCAAGAAATCGCTGATCGTGGCAAACACGGCATCCACCAGTGACAACAACGTGTACGGGACGTTCACAATCTGACGATTTCCCCGCGCCCACGAATGGACGCAAACACGTCCAGTTCGGACGCTCTGCCCCAGAGTGTTCCAAGTCGCGTGTGGAAATTTGCTTTTGTGTAGATCCGCTGCATAATCTGGCGAGCGGCCTCGCCGGGCGCAGTCACCAGCCATTGGCTCAGCTTGTGGAGATGGCCGCCTTCCAGAACGTGTGGATACGCCCCGAGCCTCTGCCGCCGGCTGAGAAACATGCCGTTCGACCGTTTCTAGCGTCTGCGAGCCCAGCCAGTACCGGCACATTTCTTCCGATCGGATTCATTTCGCGAATCGGCCTGGATTTTTTGTCAAGTTCGTGCACGCAAGCGTCTGCGAAGGCCGAGTGCCGAGTCAGCGAGAAGCGCAACGGTCCCGTGCGAAGGGAGACGAGCCATGCCAGCCGCCAGGGCCAGCGTTCGCCGGGATGCGCCAACCAGCGATCGAGTCGCTGCCCTCGATGCCCTGCGCGTGGTCTCGATGGTTGCCGTCGTCGCCCTCCATGCCTCGGCCGCATACATGACGGTTCGGATTCCCGGACTGATCTGGCTGGTCCACGAACCGGCCGGTTCCGAACTCGTCCAGCAATTCGCATGGTGGTCCTACGGTGCCACCATGCCCGCATTCTTCGCGCTGGCCGGCTATGCGGCGGCGGCGGTGCTTGAAGCCAAGGGAACGCGCGGCTATGCGCTCGATCGCGTGCGCCGGATCGGCCTACCCTTCCTGGCGGCGCTTCCGGCGATCCTGGTTCCCACGATTCTCATCTGGATGCTTGGCCTTTACCTCGCCGGCCGTTGTGACGTTGCCGAACTGCTCGAGTTAAGCTTCGCCGACCCTCAGATTCAGGCCAATCGGTTCGGCCCGGCCCATCTCTGGTTCATGGCCTATCTGATTCCGATGCTGGCCCTTCTGGGCGTCGTTCAATTCTGGCGCCGGCAACGGCCACGCAACTTGAATGGCGTGCTGAGCCATTTCTGTTCGCCCCTGGCCCCCTTGATGCTGGCGATACCCACCACGCTGATCCTGTGGCTGGGGCACTGGTGGAACGGCGTCGACCCCATCCTGGACCTGGGGAACAGCTTCCTGATCAACCCGATCCGCTGGCTTCATCACAGCCTGTTCTTCATCGCGGGACTGGCGTGGCACTCGGGCCGGACTCGTCTGCCCGCGCTAACCCGCGGGCCCCTGCCCTGGTTGTTCCTCGCCGGCTCGGCCGTCGCGCTCATGGTGCGGGTAAGTTGGCTGCCTCTGGACCTCGCAGCTTCCTTGACGGGATCGGCCGCCTGGGTGTCGGTCGCCTCGGCGTCGCTCTTCGGCTGGCTGACGCTTTATGGATCGCTAGGCGTGTGCGCGCACCTGGCACGATATGGCGGCCGAGTGATGAAGTACCTCTCCGACTCCTCCTACTGGGTGTACCTGGCGCACTTCCCGGTCGTCGGGCTCATTCAGGCAAACCTCTTCCTGGTCGCACTTCCCAGTTCCATCAAGTTCCTGCTCGCGCTTGCGCTCGGTCTGGCCTGGAGCCTCCTCACCTACGAGGCCTGCGTTCGCCGCAGTTGGATTGGCCGGTGGCTGCGCGGTGGCGCCCCGCGAGTCCCCTCGGTCCCAAGGCCCGCGTACCTCGATCGCGACGAGGTCCCCAGCCGAACCATGGCCTGAACGCTTGATGCAGAGAACAACAGTGACGTGTCCTCATCGCCCGTACCCCGAACCCGCACCTGGCGTTCGGGCACGGCATCCACGCCTGCCTTGGCGCTCCGCTGGCGCGGCTGGAGGCGCGAATCGCGCTGCCGATTTCCTGGAGCGCGTTGACGAGTTCGAGCTGGCGACCGACGCGCCGTGGGAGCCGCGCCAGGCGCTGAGCGTGCACGGCCCGTCCCGGCTGTCGATCCGCTTCACGCCCAGTCGCCGCGCCGCGGCCACGACTTCGTCCTGACTCGGGGCTCGAATCCGATGATCCCGAGCCCCGTGGTCTTATTCAAACCGTGAGGGGTCACGACCTGGTCTAATCCGGCCAGCACTAGAGGCTTTCCCTTTACCCTGGCCGCGAAACAGGTAGAATGAGTCCTGGTCGTGCGCCGCCCGTGAATGCGATTGATTTAGAGGGATAGATTTCGGTGTCGCTTCCCGCCGCAACAACTCACGCCGCCTCGAGATCCAGTGTAGCCATCGAGCGCAGAGGACTTTCCCGATGACGGCCAGGCGCTTCATCATGAACGCGGGCCGCACGACGAAGCAAGGCCAGCAGATCAACATTGGCAAAGATAGCGCCGAATACCAGGCGCTCGTCAGCACATTGATCATGCACCCAGACGATATGAAAGAGGTCGGAATCGTCTCGGGAGGCACCGTCCGGGTCCGATCCGAGACCGGCGAGGGTGTCTTTCATTGCAAGGAGGGAAAAGTCCCCCCGGGAATGATATTCGTGCCGTACGGCCCGCCAACTTGCCGCCTCATGGGCCAGGACACGGATGGAACGGGAATGCCCACCTCCAAAGGCTGGGAAGTCGAACTTGAACCGATCACGCCCGAAGGCCCGGCGCAGCCTTCGGCAGAGCTGCCTTCATCCTGACGCTCGCAAAAACAGGCACTGTGCTTTCTTTCAAAGAAGGGAGGTCTAGAGTGGAAACTTCCAGAAACCCGATCAATGCTGCCGGATCCGACACGGCTCCGCTCGGTCAAGAAGCGGAACCGGCGAAGTCCCCGGCCTGGGAGATGATCGAGACGGGAAGATATCGGCCGCGCCGGATCAGAGGAAGTCTGCTCGGCCGCGAGCTGGGCTGAACGTTCGTCGTACCGCCCGGTCCGGGCGAAAGCAAGACCCGATAAGGGAAGACTCCGCCAAACCAGCGCCTCGAATTTCCAATGGCCCCCGATCTGAGGAACTTTGCGATGAGCCTGAAGATTGTTCAGCACGCGACCTGCACGTTCTGCGGCTGCGTTTGCGACGATATCGAGCTGCATGCCGAGCCCGAGCGAATCGTTAAAACGAAGGGCGCGTGCAGCCTCGGAGAGTCCTGGTTCAAAAACCACACAGCCGAACGGCTCTACCCGGATTCGCTCATTGATGGTCAGCCGGCCTCGGTCGATGCCGCCGTGCAGGCCGCTGCCAATTATCTTTATGCGGCCAGCATGCCCTTGGTCTATGGAATGAGCAATATCACCTGCGAGGCCCAGCGAGAGGCCGTGGCGCTCACCGAAGCGATCGGTGGAGTGATCGATAGCCACACATCACTATGACACGGTCCAACGGAAATCGCCGCCCAGTTGGGTGGCAAGGTGACTTGTACGTTAGGCGAAATTAAAAACCGGGCTGACTTCATCGTTTACTGGGGAGGCAATCCCGCCGAATGCCATCCCCGGCACTTCACGAAGTACACGCTCACCCAAAAAGGGAAGTTCGTGCCCAACGGCCGCAAGGGCCGCACGATGGTGCTGGTTGATATTCGTGAGACGCCCAGCGAGAGAGCATCGGATCTGTTCCTTCAAATCAAGCCGGGAAAAGACTTTGAAGTCCTCACGACTTTGAGGGCTCTCATCAAAAACCAACCGGTGAACAAGGAGATTGTGGAGGAAACGGGGCTCTCCCTCGAGCAATTACACGATTTTGCCGACCGGATGAAGAATGCCCGCTTCGGAGTAATCTTCTTTGGTATGGGCCTGTCGATGACCCGCGGCAAGCACATGAACTCCGCCGCCGTGCTGGCGCTCGCGGCCGAGCTCAACGCCTTCACGAAGTTCGTCGCCATGCCCATGCGCGGACACGGAAACGTCACCGGTTCAGACATGGTCATGCGTTGGACCACAGGCTATCCCTTCGGCGTGAATCTATGCCGCGGCTACCCGCGCTACAACCCGGGAGAATTCTCGACGGTCGACTTGCTTGTTCGGGGCGATGTCGATGCCGCGCTGATCCTGGGCGCCGATCCCGGCGCGACCATGCCACAACCCGGAATTGAACACCTGGCCCGGATTCCCACCATCGTCCTCGACCCCAAAGTGACGCACACCAGCCGCCTGGCACGCGTCCACATAACGACGGCCGCAACGGGAATCAGCGCTCCAGGCACTGTCTACCGCATGGATGAAATCCCCCTGCCCCTTCGACCGGCGCTCGACTCGCCCTATCCCACCGACGAAGAAGTCATCCGCCGGATTCATGAAGCCGTTGCAGCCAAGCCCCCGTTTGCACCCTCCCCTGAAGCCCAGATGGCCATGAGTTAGCGGAAGACTCGAGAGCAGTTCTAGAGCGAGCGGAGACCACATGCTGCGAATCACCGGCGGGAAGGTCTATGATCCCGCGAATGGCATCGATGGCGTGGTCAAGGACCTGTGCATCTCGGACGGCCGGATCGTGTCGGAGGTCGAAGGTGGCCGCGTGATCGACGCAACCGGCATGTTCATCTTCCCCGGTGGCGTGGATATCCACACCCACGTCGCCGGCGCCGCGCTCAACTTCGCGCGGGCGATGACCCCTGAGAACCAGCGCCAGGCCACGCCCTTCCTCCGCACCGCACAGCGTCGTGCAGGAATCGGTGGCCCCACGCCCACGACGTTCGCCACCGGCTATCTCTACGCCGGAATGGGCTATACGACCGTGATCGAAGCCGCCGTCCCGGTGCTGACCGCCAAGCACACTCATGAGGAGCTGCGCGACACTCCGATCGTGGATAAGGGTTGCTGCGTACTCATGGCCAATAATGAAATCGTGCTCGACCTGCTCGAGGCCGGCGAAACCGAACGGGCCAAGGATGTCGTCGCCTGGCTGATCTGGGCGTCCAAAGCATACGGGGTGAAAGCGGTTAATCCCGGCGGGGTCACGGCGTGGAAGTGGGGCAAAGACGCCAAAGCGATGTTCGAGCCGGTACCCGGCTACAGCAAAGTGACGCCGGCCGCGATCGTCGCCGGCCTGGCACAGATCGTCGATCAACTTGGCTTGCCACATCCGCTTCATCTGCACTGCAACAACCTCGGCGCACCAGGCAACGTCATCACGACCCTCGAGACCATGAAGGTCCTGGAGGGATCTCGTGCGCACATGGCGCATCTGCAATTCCATTCCTACGGCGGCGACAGTTGGGACACGATGCGCTCCGAGGCCGCGACGCTCGCCGAGTATTTCAACGCCCATCCCAACCTGACTGCCGATGCCGGTGCGATCCTGTTCGGCAACGCCGTGACGGTCACCGCCGATGGTCCTTGGCAGCACTTCCTCTATCAGCTCACCGGCCGAAAATGGGGCAACCTTGACGTTGAGAACGAGACCGGTTGCGGCATCGTCCCTTATACGTACAAGGGAAGCAATGTGGTCAACGCCGTGCAATGGGCCGTTGGCCTCGAGCTCTTGTTGCTGATCAACGACCCCTGGCGAATCTTCCTCACAACCGATCATCCCAACGGCGCATGTTTCTGGCGTTATCCCGAAATCATCCACCTGCTCATGAACGCGGATCAACGTCGGGAGCGCGTCAAGGCGCTGCCCGCCAAGGCGCTCGGGCGCACGGTCCTGGCAGATCTCGACCGAGAATACACGCTGTCGGAGATTGCCATCATCACGTCCGCCGGCCCTGCCAGAGCCCTCGGGCTGTCGCAAAAAGGACACCTGGGTGTGGGCGCCGACGCCGACATCACCATCTACAACGAAAAGCCGGATGGCGAACTGTTATTCCGGTATCCACGCTACGTCATCAAGGGCGGAGAGATCGTGGTCGAGGAAGGAGAGATCCGCAACATCAGCAACGGCCGCGGATTCGTCGTTCATCCCACTTACGATGAATCAATCGAGGCGTACTTGCGGCCATTGTTTCAGCAGTATTACACCATGTCGTTCGAGAACTACCCCGTGGAGCTGGAACGCATCGAACGGCCGGAAATCCAGTCCTGCAAATAGGCGAAGTCTGCCCGCATGATCGTTTTCACCCTGAAAGAACAGCCCAGTGTTCCGCTAGAGGCCGAAGCCCTCTGCCCCGACGCGATCGCCGGCTTGGCACCCGATCAAGTGCGCGGCCTACCCGTCTTCTTGGGAAAGCGCCAGTGCCGCGTCGATGACTTTTTCGACGTTGAGGGCGACGGAAATGACGACCTCGAGATTCGAGGCGACGCCCGCAACGTGAAATGGATCGGCAAGGGCATGACGCGCGGCAGCATCACGATCCACGGCAACGCAGGCATGCATCTTGGGGCCTACATGAAAGGCGGAACGATCGAAGTGACGGGCAACGCCTCGGACTGGGTCGGCGCCGAGATGACCGATGGGCTGATCCGGATTCACGGCAATGCTGGCGGTCAAGTCGGAGCGGCCTACCGGGGAAGCACCTCCGGCATGCAAAACGGCACGATATTGATCGGCGGCTCTGCAGGCTTGGAAGTCGGGATGCGGATGAAACGAGGGACGATCGCAGTCCGGGGCCCTGTGCGAGATTTTGCCGGCTTGCAGATGAAAGGAGGAACGATTTTCCTCATGGCAGGCGCTGAGATTCGGACCGGTGCCTGGATGGTCCGCGGCACGATCGTCTCGTTCAAGGAACTCCAGATGCTGCCGACGTTTTCGTATGCCTGCGCGTACAATCCCGTGTTCTTGAATCTGTACACCAAGCAGCTCGATGCTCTGAAATTCTCAATCCCCAATAACGTCCGAAACGGCACTTATAACCGTTTCATAGGAGACGCGTCGGTTCCGGGCAAAGGCGAGATCCTCATATGGCGGCCGGGCTCCTAGACCGTGTCTGCGAATTATTTCTTCGCCCGTCCCTTCGGACCAGGTCTTTGCTTTCTCAGGATTCTCCCCAGTTTCTTTTCGAGCCTTGCCAGAAACGCTTCCTCTCCCAGCGGCCGGCCGGTCCGTTCGTGCGATCGAAGGAGCTCTATGTCCTCCTCTCGAATCACCCTCGCGAGAAAACTGCGCCATTTCGGGGCCAGCTCAAGCAGAGGTCCGACCGTGGCGAGCTCGTCATCGCGGCCACGGATATGGGCTGCGGCGCTGCTCCATCGATACCGCCTTGGCGTCTCCGCCAGCCCCGCGCGCACCGGGTTAAGCTCGACGTACCGTGCGGCCGTCAGCAGGTAGGGGTTATCCAGTACGTATGAGGCGAATCGGCCCTGCCATAGATGTCCGCGCCAACCCTCGCGGAAGTTGACCATCCGTGTGTAACGTCGGTGGACCTCTCCGAGCGCGCGTCTCAATCCATCCGCCGATTCGGGAACCGCGATCAAATGCACATGGTCAGGCATCAGGCAATACGCCCAGATCTGGACGTCGTGCGCGCCGCACCACTCACCCATCAATTCCAGATAAGTCTGGTAATCTTCATCACAAAAGAATGTCTGCTGGCGACGGTTTCCCCTCTGGGTAATATAGTGCGGCAAACCAGCAGCAACGACACGCGCTAATCGAGCCATTGCAAAAGGGTACCAATCGCACTGCCAGCGGTCAACCAATCTATATGGTGTCCCCGCAACCATAGCTCAATCACGCTAGCTGCTGGCATCCTCGTCAAAGGTGAGGATGCCATACGCGAACGACCATCGTTTCGGATTCTTGAACGGGACTGTGAACGTGCTCGATTGGTCCGGGGCCAGTACACCGTAGGCAAGATTGATCGATATGTAAGGAGTGCCCACCCGTGCGATGCCGCTGGCGCTCGCCGGAACCACACCAGCCGGAGGGCCCGTCGCTTCAAACTCCGGAGCCCCGACGAGGATTGTCGTGCCCGGCTTGGCAACGGTAGTGGTGCCGCCCAGCAACTGCTTAGCGCGGTCATGGACCACGCCCGACTCGTTAACGCTGACCTGACCGCCGACGCTCTGGGGAAGCACGGTCAGGACCACATCGTGACCAGCGCCCCTGCGTAGTTGATCCCGAAGCTGTAGCCTGGGGTGGTATATGTGCTGCCCTGACTGAATGTCCCGAAGACGCTGCTGCCGCTCTGGTTGTGAATGATGGTGAATTGCTGGCCGACCGTCGGCACGAAGCCGCGCAGGAATGAGATGTTCAGGGTCGCGTTGTCAAGGGCGACGGTGCCGCCGGCCGGTATGACCGTCTGGTCGTATTGCGTTCCAGCGGTCTTGCCTCCCAGCTCTTCGTTGAAAGTGGCACCCGCCGCCAGGGACAGGCTTCCCGTAGTGAAGTTCCCGGGGGAATCGCCGGGAGACAGGACACCGCCGCTTTGAACGGTCGTAGCCAGGACCTTGCCATCGCCGCCCAAGGTACCGCCGCCAGCAACCGTGACGGCGCTCTCGAGCAAACTGCCGTTGACCACAAGTTTGCCCGAGTTGACGGTAGTTGACCCGAGATAGGTGTCAGTTTTCGAAAGGGCGAGCGTGCCGGTGCCCGTCATCAACAGGCTATTGATGGGCTCGAAAAAGGCCGAATTGGGAATATCCACGAAGTTGGTGCCGCCCGAGGGGTCCCACTGCGCGTCCATGGTGGCGCCGCCGCCCCCCTGGTAGTATTCGACGTCAATGTTGTGGACGCCCGGGGTCAGATTCGCCATGCCTGTTGCCTGCGTGGCCCCCTGAAAATTGTTGTTGTTAACCACCGCATTGCCATCGATATAAAGCATGCTGCCGTCGTCGCTGGTGGTGGCGAAGTTAATGGGTACCCCAGCGGTGCCCGTGCCAGGGATCAAAATCTGCCCATACCAGCGCGCCTCGACGTTGTTATTGTTGCCGGCGCCGAGATTGTAGTAGGCAGGGTTGCCCACGCTATCCGCGAACCCATTGTCCGCGATGTCCGGGAAGTCAATCGGCCCGGCGAGTTGCACGGTCACGACCGGCGTTTGATTTCCCAGCCAGGCGGAATTGCCCGCGTCAGCGGGCTGGATCAGGTTCTGGGCCGCGGTCAGGTTGAAATACGTGCCGGTGAGTCCCTGGACGGATCCCGATGTGGCAGTGCCGCCGAGCGTACCGGTAATCGTGTCCTGGCCGGAACTGGAAACGGTGAGGTTGCCCTCCGGGCCCAGGTTGATATTGCCGGCGACGCGGATCGCGCCGGCGCCAGTGAGGGTAACGCCCGTACCCTGGCAAGTGATATTGCTGGCGAACATCATGCTGCCGGCAACCGAGCCAATCACCGCCGTGCCGGGCACGGTGACCGGGATGGCAAGCGTGTTCGCGCCGCTCAGATTCTCGATGGCGCCTTCGCCGGCCGGACCGGAGCCGCTGATGGTAATCGGTTCCGCAATGGAATAGTAAACGCCGCCGGTAAATGCCAGGGCGCCGCCCGCATTCACGAAGATGCCTGCGGCAGTGGCCGGTCCCATGGCGCCATTCGCGGCCGCGACCAGGGTGCCGGAATTGATCGTGGTTGACCCGGAGTAAGTGTTGGAATGGGAGAGGGTCAACGTGCCGGTACCATTCATTGTCACGCCGTTAACGGACTCGATACTGGAAAAGGCCGAATTGGGAATATCCACAAAGTTGGTGCCGCCCGAGGGGTCCCACTGCGCGTCCATGGTGGCGCCGCCGCCCCCCTGGTAGTATTCGACGTCAATGTTGTGGACGCCCGGGGTCAGATTCGCCATGCCTGTTGCCTGCGTGGCCCCCTGAAAATTGTTGTTGTTAACCACCGCATTGCCATCGATGTAAAGCATGCTGCCGTCGTCGCTGGTGGTCGCGAAGTTAATGGGTACCGGAGCGGTGCCCGTGCCAGGGATCAAAATCTGCCCATACCAGCGCGCCTCGACGTTGTTATTGTTGCCGGCGCCGAGATTGTAGTAGGCAGGGTTGCCCACGCTATCCGCGAACCCATTGTCCGCGATGTCCGGGAAGTCAATCGGCCCGGCGAGTTGCGCGGTCACGACCGGGGTTTGATTTCCCAGCCAGGCAGAATTGCCCGCGTCAGCGGGCTGGATCAGGTTCTGGGCCGCGTTCAGGTTGAAATACCTGCCGGTGAGTCCCTGGGCATGGTCGAGCCCCGAGGTGGCTTCGCCGATGATGGTGCCGCTGATCGTCGCCGGGCCGGAACCGGAATCGATGAGGTTGCCCGCCGGGCCCAGGTTGATGCTGCCGGCAATCTTGATGGTGCCACTGCCAGCCAGGGTGACGCCCCCGCTCCCCTGAGAAATGAGATTGCCGGTGATGATCGTCGTGCCCGAGCCTGAAATCGACAGAGCGCCGTTGCCCGCGTTGGTGATGGTGCCGCTGATCAATTCATTCTTCGCCGGGTCGCCGAGGTCGATGACAGGCTTGCCGCCACCGGAATCGGCAGTGATGGTGATGGGAACGGCGTCGGAAATGATGCGGATGGTGTCCATGTTATCGTCGGAGGTGTCCAGCGTCATGGCCGTCACATGGGTGGCCAGGATGGTCACCGTGGAAGTACCGGCTGTGGTGACGAAACCCGCTCCCGCGCCGGTCACTGCAATGGTCACCGCCGGGTCCGCAAGCGTGTAGATGCCGTTCGCGAGCCGGATGCTGAGCCGGTCTGGAGCGCCCGGAGCAACCGTGAGTAACAGCTTGCCCGCGTGATCGAGCGACACGGTGGCAGTGCCGAGCACACTCACCGTGGCGTACGCGAGAGCGCTGAAACCGGAAACGTTTTCCGCCACGATTTCGTAGCTGTAAGTGTGGCCCAAGGGAACATTGGTATCCGTGAATGTTTGCGTCGAGGGAGGGGAATCGCTGGTCTCGGGCCGATCGGCATAGATGGCATAGGGCCCGCCATCAACGGATCGGGAAATCTGGTAGCCCAGAGCAAACGGTCCGGCGTGGTCGGTCCAGCTCAGCACGATCGTGTTGCCGCTTTGCACGGCCATGGCGCCCGAGGGCGCTGGCGGCACATTGGGAATGTTCACCGACGCCGTGTTCGAGATGCTCGAAGAACCGGAAGAGTTGCTGGCTTGCAGCTTGTAGTAATAGGTCTGGCCGGGGCTCAGGCCGGCGGCCCCGTCCGTGTAGTAGTAAGGTGCCGAGGCAAGCGTCTCGGTGACGACGTTTTGCGTGAACAGGGCGTTCGTCGTGCGCGTCAGGGTGAAGCCGGTTCTCGTTGGTAGCCGTGTTGGTCCAGGTCAGATAGACTTCCGAACCGCTGGCAGGCGTGGCGCCAAGGCCCTGGGGGGCAGTCGGCGTCTGGCCCGTCTGGTTGGTCGTCGTGGCCGTCGTGAAGTTGGAAGGGCCGGATGAACCAGCCGAATTACTTCCCACGATCTGGAAATGATAAGTCGTGTTCTGGTTCAGGCCGGTGACCGTGTAGCTCGTCGACTCCTGGCCGGCGTTGGCCACCGTGGCGTAATTCACGCCATTCAAGGATTCCTGAATGGCGTAGCTGGTGGCGAAGTTCGGCGAGGCCGTGCCGTCGGTCCAGTTCAATTGGATGGCCGAGCCTGATAGCGTCTGTGCGCTCAAGTTGCTCGGAGCGTTGGGCGCCTGGGCCGGCGTGCTCGGTCCCGTGATCCCGAAGACTTGCACGCTGTTCTGCGTCCCGACGAATACCTGGCCATTGGCCACCGTCGGCACCGCGAACTTGACCCCTGCGATGCTGCCCGGCCCGCTGTTCCACAATTCGGTGCTGAGAGACAGGGTGCTATAGGCATGGAGTTCGTCGTTGTTGAGGTCCATAATCCAGGCAATGCCGCCCGCAGGGTCCTCACTCCCGTCGGCCGAAATCATCACCGATCCGGGAAGATAGCCGAAATTGTTGTTCGCTGTTTCCGAGGTTGGCTCGAGGGTAGCGACGGGAACGGTGGGCGGGTCCGGCGCCGGGTTGGGGGCCACAATGTACGACCAGGCATTGCTGTTGTAGCCCGCCACCCAGTAAAGCGTGCCGTGATAGTAGGCCGGCGTGCTCAGGGATCCATTGATCAGCACGGGCGGGGTGGTTATGCCGGTGACCGGGTTCGATACCGAGTTCAGCACGTTGTCGTCGTTGGCGTTGAACTTCCCCATGTCGTCGCGGTCGATCAGATAGATCGTGCCTTGCTTGCCTGCGGCCACGATAAGGTGCGGATGGCCCGGGATGCCGGCCGAGTCGGGCAGCACCAGGGGCGAGCCGGAGCCGAAATCCTCGTCGGCGTCGTCGAGCGCATTCACGTTGTAGGGCGTGAAGTAGTCGACGATCTTCAGGCCCCAGCCATTGGAATTCTGGTTGGCCGCGGTGGTGGTCGGATCGGCCTCGACCTTGACTAGGGATTCGTAGTAGTCATCGTCGGCGGGGAAACCATTGCTATCGAGCGGCGGATTGCCGCCGCGGGGGTCGCCGTTGCCGGTTTCAAAGTAAAAAGCGGGTTGCCCGTTGAAGGTTCTCGTCGGGATCGAAGGTGAGTCCGCCTCCACCGCCCCAGATGCCCCCTTCGCCACCATTCGGGTCCGTGCACAATACCCCGGAAAGAACCATCCCCTTCGTCGACAAATCGGTGACGTTCCATGCGACGACCCAGCCATGGTAAGGGCCGACGTCGCCGTGCGAAGCCCATTCTTCATAGACGATACCGTTGACCAGGCTGAGTGCTGGACGATCGGCCTCGTGCAACGCGTTGAACTGAACCACGCCCCCGACATTGCCGTCGCCCGTGCCGCTCACGTAGATCGGCGTGTTATTGGTGTTATCGTTTGTCGTGTCGCCCGTGAGGAAAGACGGGGCCGCGTCGGTGCCATCGCCAACATTGATGGCGTGCAGCCGCTGCACGAAATGGGTCGTGGTGCCGACGAGTTCCTTCGTGGCAACGGAGACGTAGAGGATGTTCGTGGACGCGTCGATTACCGGCGTGCCGGTGATGCCGATTTCGGGGTAGATATCGTCTGAGCTGACGTCGTTGCTTGAAACCGTGGAAACGGAAGTCGCACCGGGAAGAGAGTCGTTGGAGTTCGTGGTATCCAGGAACGTGCGTTGCCAGAGGATCGCGCCGCTGGCGGCGTTGATGGCGTAGAGGGAGTCGTTTTCAGTCGCGACAAAAACGACCGAATCATACGTGCCGGGCGTGCCAATGGTGTTCGGGCCGTCCGCAATGGTGACGTTGGTCAGAACCAGGGGCTCCGCATAGACCTGGCCGTCCAATGGGGTGTTGGTACAGTTGGCCGAAATCGGCGGCATTGACGTTCGAGGGCGTCAATTGCGTTTCGGTCAGGTCGGCCCCGGTCGACTGGGAGTCAACGTGATATTGCGTGATATTCGTCGCAAGCAGGCAACGCTCCTCGAGTAACTCCAGAACCAGCCGGGAAACCGGCCGTTCGCGTTTGGGCCCATGGTTGCTGGTACTGCTCCATCTCGATTTCCGCATGCGTTACGTCTCACTATGAATCGACCGGCATGTTGTGATTTGAACCCTGGATCGACAGCATTTCTTGAGGGAAAACAAAGAATCCCCCGTCAGGGTTCGACTCGAAGATGTGCGCTCACCGGGAATGAACGATGCCCGCAGATCGGGATCAGAAAATGAAGGCACGAGTATTGTCCTGGCCGCCCTCCATACGGGGGACGAACCGAAGCAAGAAGAGTCGCGAAGCGATCGATGATGAGACGGGGTGCTTCGACGCGACGCTCGAACCCGAACTTTGCCGGATGGCACGACCATGATGCGCGGCTACGACTCAGCCGGCTGATCGTATTACTCCGAAACTGCGATTGCAAGGGTATAAATTTGCCCTCACTCAAAAAGGCGTGTTCTATGCTTGCAAAAATCGAGCATCGGCTTTGCCGCCCCAACGTGTTCGGCCCACCGACCACAACCCGCGCCGAATACCATCGAGGTCACGGACATGATTCAGAAGCTCAGAGCGTGGCCCAACGCAGCCGCACCGGAACCCCATCGACTCAATACCGGAGATCGAATTCAACCCGCTCGCCGCCGCCTCCGCCCCTCACTCGAGCCCATGGAACCCCGCACCCTCCTCGCAGACGCCTCCGCGCCCCTCATCATCGCCTCCCTTGGCGACAGCCTCACCGACGAATACCAGTTCTACGGCGCCGCCACCCCGACCCTTCCGTCCTACCCGGCCATTCTCGCCTCTGAAGCCAGCACCCTCCCCCCGAACATCTACCTCACCGGCCGCGACACCGCCCGCAACTTCGTCGAACAGATCGGAGCCACTCTCTCCTCGCAGCTCTCCTTCGGCAATTTCACGACCGCGTCGCGTGGCATGACCCGAAACCAGGGTTACCAGGAGAACTGGGCCGAGAACGGCACAACCGCCTCGGGACCCGACGTCTCCGGAACAGCCACCACCTTCGAGGAGGAATACAACGGAATTCCCCCCGAGTTCTCCCAAGGAGTAGACCCCACGCCCGGGCTCGTCACCCAGATCAGTCCCGACATCCCGATCGGCCAGATCAACGTGGTAACCATCCTGATCGGTGCCAACGACTACAACGCCGCCCTCGCGGCCTACACCGACCAAACCAACAAGCTCGACACGAGTGTCTTCGACACCGCCAACACGAATATCGAAAACGCAATCTCCTCTGCCATCAATACGATTCAAACTGCCGCCACCGCAGCCGGAAACCCAAACATCAAGTTCGTGGTGATCACTACCCCCAACATCACCGTGGCTCCGCTGATCCAGGACGAAGCCGGCAGCGCCTTGCCCGCCTTGCAGATGATCATCGGTGAGAAGATCGACGCACTCGACCTGAATCTCGCAACGACGTACCAGGGCAATCCGGCCGTCGGCCTGATCAACTCCACCACGATCATCGACCAGTTCATCGCCGACCCCGTCATCGATGGCGTGACCGTGAACATGGAGGGCGCCGGCCAGGACTACACCGACGGCTTCATCGGCGATGGCTTCCACCCCGGCACGATCGTGCAGGGACTTTTCACGCAGGCCATCGTCAACACGATCAATACCCTCGAAGGCGCACAGGAAGTGACGCCTGTGACCGACGCCGACATCGTGAACTACGCCGAATCCTCCCAGCCGTCGATCACGTTCAGCTCTTCGGCAACGATGAGCACGGTCGGCCAGGACATCACGCTCGAGGCAGATCTCACCCCAGCACCAAACGGCCAGGCCATACCGACCGGCACCGTGACATTCGAGGTGATCGTTCCTGCAACGTCATCGTCGCCGGCCTTTCCAGGCCTGATACTCGGCACCGTTCCAATGAACCCGGCAGGCAGCGCCACACTGACGGTCAAGGACCTGCCACCAGGCAGTTACACGATCGCCGCACTCTACAACGGCGATCGGAACACCGAAGCACGGCTGTCCTCCACGCTGACGCAGACCGTCGTCACGGCACCTGCGCCCACGGCTACAGTACTCTATAGCTCCGCCAATCCCGTCTCGCCCGGGGTTCCCGTGACCTTCACGGCGATTGTCACGCCTCAGGGACCGGGCTTGCCGGCCCCGAGCGGCACGGTGACGTTCCTCGACCAGTCCACCAACGAGGCCCTGGGAACCGTACCCGTCGATGGACAGGGCGTGGCCACGCTCACGGTGCCGTTTACAACAAACGGACCGCACCCGATCGTGGCTAACTACGACGGCACACTCGTGCTCGCAAAAAGTTCTTCAACTCCGCTCGTCGAAATCGTCGCGCCGAATCTGGCAACCACGACCCAGGTCTTCGCCAGGCGATTCCTCACCGACGGCACGCCATGGGTCGGCCTCACGGTGATTGTATCGCCGGTAGATCCCGCGGCCGGCGTTCCCACAGGTACCGTCACCCTCAGCCTCGGGACATACCATTTCAGGAAGCTCAAACTGAGATCCGGAACCGCGCACATGAACATGCGACTTTCAGCCGTAGCTCACCACATCGTCTCGTCATACTACCCAGGAAACGGCTTCCTCTACTCAAGCGGCTCACCGTTCCTGAAGCTGAGTCCGCCGCGGTGACCGGTGATTGCGCGTTTGTGAGGAAGCGTTTCGTGCGGACTCGCCGGGGCACCGCGAGCAACGCCTTCTCGGCACGCATCGCCTCACGTGGGCCCGTTCGCCGGAGGTCCCGGCTTGGCCGGACTCGTGAGAATCACCTCGGCTATCAGATTGAGGTCGATAAATCGGTGTTGAAACCGATCGGGCTCACCCGGTACGGCGACGTAGTACAGAACCTCACTGGCCCGTGGCGACGGCGGAAGCGAAAGCCATTCCCGGCCGTTAACCTCATACTGCGTCCCATCAACAAGCCGCAGCGCGAATGGCTGGAATGGTTGAGCCTGCCATGCAGCACGGATCGTATCTGCCGACGCCATGAACGCCCCTCCCCCGCGTTGCCACTAGCTTACGATGTCCCGCGTGACAATCACCCGGAATACCTCGGTCAGAGACTCGTCGCATCTGACCAGGTCAGTGTACCATCGCCGGCTCATCGGAGCCAGAAGGCCAGCAGCAATGCGTGGGTCGGAACATTCCGTGAACACCGAGCTGCCGAAAGCTCACGGCCTCGCCGCTGCCGCCCCTTCCGGCGTCCACAAATCCTCGTTCAAGAACTTCATCAGCTCGCTCGACTCTTTGCCGGCCGGCCCGGCTCCTCCAGCCCGCATCGCTGCCCTCAACTTCATCAGTTGATATTCGACGTCCAGGCGATCAAGCTCCACAGCGAGGAGATCCGACCCCCCGAATTTATTCTCGCCCTTTAACATTTCGCGGATGAAGTCCTCCAGCCGCTTGAACTTCGCCATCCGGTGTTCGAGAAACTTCAATCGGTCCGCGTCGCTCGTGACCAGCACTTCGCCCATCACATCGTAATACCGATTGTGCCAGGCGAGAAACTCCATGAAAGTCCGATGCCCGTCCCCCACAAACCGGCGATACTCTTCGTCCCGGAGCTTCTTCGCGACGTCCAGCCGGGCCAGACCAATGCGGGTCAAGCCCGCTGATGCGCTGCCTTCTCGCGCACCGGATCCCGCCCGACCAGGTTCGCCGTCAGCAATCTTCTTCTCCTTTTCCTCGGCCTGTTGCACCGCCAAAGGCCCCTCCTCTTCGCCCGCCGGCCAGCTCGCCAGCAGCGCCGTTCCTCCCACCAAGCCAGCCGCAAGAACGACACCAGACACCAGCTTCACTTTGTTCCAGAACATGACGCTCAGCACTCCTTCCGTTAATGCACCAATGGAACCCATTGAGCCCATCGCCACTTGCTGCGTGATGAGCTGCGCGGCGGCGCGAGTAGTGTTCGCGACAAGTGCGGCCGGCACCGCCGGCGCAACCGCATTTCCGGTGAGCCACGGCAATCCTGCGGATGCCGTGGGAGCCAATCCACGGCGCGTCAATCGGTCGCGTAGCCGCTCTCGCGCTCGCGCCAGACGGCTCCGTACGGTGCCCGCCGGCAATCCCAGAAGCTCGGCCGCCCGTTCCTGCGTCAGCCCCTCGAGATCGCAAAGCACAAACGCCGCGCGGTATCGATCCGGCAGGCGACCCAGCTCTTCGCAAACGACCGCCCCCTGGTCATCCCAGGTCGCTGTCTCGGTCGCCGATTCCGCCGTTTCCTGGGCCGCTTCTCGCTCGCGATTGAGCCTCCGAAGCGACTCAGTCCGGGCAGAGCCGGCGACGCGTCTTGCAACCTGAAAAAGCCATGGGCCGAGCGAGTCCCGGATCCAGAGCGATCGCGCCTTACGGGTGAGCACAAGAAACGTGGCCTGAAAGGCATCCTCCGCATCGTGCCGGTTCTGCAAGATCGACTGACACGTCCGCAAGACCATCGGGCCATGCCGCTCGACGAGCGCGGCGAAGCACAATTCGGCCATATCACGGTCGCGCCCGACAAACCGTTCCAGAAGCTGCCGGTCGGTCAAGTCTCCGACAGTGCCCGATTCGAAGATCGTCTGAATATGCCGGAGAACCGAGTGCTCGCTCCTCACCATGCGAATACCCCGATGGCCCCGCCCTCATCCCTCGCCCTTGCGCTCACGAAAGATAATGTGCCCGGAGAACGAGATTGCTCCAGAATTCTTCTGTGCTGAAAAAAGAATCGGCCGAGGTGCATTATTTCCTCGATCGCCTCATTCTCGCATCTCCGGCGCATAACGGAAACAGCCGGTGCCTCGGAGGCTGAGCTGTGCCCCGATCATCGCTGTCGTACCGCAACGGCCGTCCCGCTGCGCCCGAGCTAAGTAGAGCCGCGGAGCGGAAGCGAATGCGCACTGTGTAGCAGGCACACTCCGTGTGCCGCCCGCCGACAAGAAAAAGCCGAAGTACGTCTATGAAAGCTCGAATTGAGCGTGATCGGCCGAGGCGTTGAAACCGCCCAGCCAACGCTGGGTTGCTGCTTGAAGCGCGTCGCCATTAGACAACTTTCTGCGTCGCCGTTTCATTTCCCCCGGGCGCTTCCTTGGCGATCTCCCGCCCGAAATGAGCGAGACGCTTCCGCTTTTTTCTGGAAGAATGTTGGAAGGATTTCCCGGGTCGGTGCATGTTGACATTGGTAGGCCGGTATAGGGGAGACAGGCTCATGAGCGGGGGAGATCCTTCGAGCGTGCTCCGTGACATCGGGACGCTTTTCAGCAATGGCATACTCGGCGGGCTGACCGACAGGCAACTTCTGGACCGGTTCGTGAATCGGAACGAAGCCTCGGCGGAGGATGCGTTCACCATCCTCATCGAGCGCCACGGGCCGATGGTCTGGGGCGTTTGCCGCCGGCTGCTGCCCGACGGATACGCCGCAGACGACGCCTTTCAGGCGACGTTCCTGGTGCTGGTGCGCAAGGCAAGCGCGGTCAGGGTCGATGACTCGCTGGGCCCGTGGCTCTACGGCGTCAGCCGCCGCGTCGCCGCACGGGCGCGGGCCAACTCCCTGCGCCGGAGGGCGCACGAGACCGGCGGGGTCGAGGCGGTGGCCGGCCCGGCCCCTGATCCGGGCCGTTCCGAGCAGCTTGCGATCCTGGATGAAGAGATCGGCCGCCTTTCCGAGAGTCAACGTGCGGCAGTCGTACTTTGCGACCTGGAGGGTCTACCTCACGAGGAGGCGGCGCGCCGCCTCGGCTGCCCGGTCGGGACCGTCGAGAGCCGCCTGTCCCGCGGGCGACAGCGGCTGCGCGACCGCCTGGTGCGGCGCGGGCTCGCTCCCTCCGCCGCGGCGCTCTGGGCCGAGACTGCCCGCGAAACCTCGGCCGCGATGCCCGCGGCGCTCATCAAGCATACCGCCCAATTCGTGACGAGTTCTCCCGCCGCCGGCGCTGTGCCCGTCGCGGTCACCGTTCTTGCCCAAGGAGTGATCCAGATGATGTGGCTTGCAAGACTGAAACCGCTGGTCGCCGTCGCCGCGGCCCTGATCCTCGCAACCGCCGGGTTCGCCGTCCACGGACGCCAGCAGCCCGCGCCCGAGGAAGCGCGAGAACAGGCCAAGACCGCTCCTCCCCCGATAGCCGGCGCGGCGCGGCGCCCCCGCTTTACCGGACCTGGCGGCCAACCGGGCCCTTGCCAGGCAGCAGCTCGCCCTGATCGACGAAGCCTTGGTCATGATCCATGATTTCGCCCGAAATACCAGAATCAGTATCGCCGACCCGCGTTTCTCCATTTGGGGACGCCGCAAGCTGGAAACGCTTCGCAAGACGGGAGCCGGGAAGGCCGAGATCGTCGCGGCGCTCGAGAAATACATCGACAGCCTGAAGGAGGAAGAGGCGATTGCCAAAGCTCGGAAGGAGATTGCTCAAGGCACTGAAGTCGACCTTCGTGACGTGCAGTTCCGCCGACTGGAGGCCGAGATCTGGTTGAACGAGGAGAAGGCTCGGTGACGGCGCCTATGCTTCACCACTGATCACCACCACCTCGTGGGCTCCCATCCCTCTCCACGATCCCGATAGCCTTCCCGTTCCTCGCAAGCGCAAATAGCCGGTCCCCTCAGGTGTAAACGTCAAGACATGGAGGCCTTCACTCCCCGGCCGCTTCAGATCAACGAGGGCTCGAAAAGACTCCGCGTCCCAGATGATGATTTCGCCGTTCTGTTGCGATGTGGCGATCCGCCGGCCGTCTGGACTGAACCTGACGTTCATCACCTGTCCTTCGCGCAGTGCGCCGACTCGCTTGCCTGTCTCGGCATCCAGGATTTCGACCGCCCCAGGCGCGCCCATGAGCGCGGAGTGCCACCAGGCAATCCGCCGCCCGTCCGGGCTATAAACCAACAACGGGGCCTGCTGGCCGAGTGGCGGAAACGAGCGTTCCCAGATCCCCTTCCCCATCCTCACGTCCCAGCTCGTCAAGACGTCTGCCTTCCGTATCGGCCCATGCTCGTACAGCACAACTCGGCTTCCGTCGGGGCTGAAGGCGATGTTGCTGTCCGTGTAGCCCGCGGAAGAAGGACGATCGAACCGCCGCACCTCCCGGTCCGTTTCCACGTCCCAAACGATGAGCGCTGCTTCATCGCGGCTCTCGGAATTGAACACCGAGGCGACGTGGATTCCATCGGGCGAGAGAGCGCAGCCATGAAACCCGCCCCATCGCACCCACGACAACAGCGGCTTGGCCCTCGCCACGTCCCACACGAAGAGCTGCCCCTCCGGGCGATCGCGGCCGTCGGCAAATACCCCCTTCTCGGCGGCATAGGCGACCCGCCGCCCCGATTGGTCCATTGCGGTCGTGTGCGCCATGTCCGAATGCACCTCGTGCCCCAGCGTGGCTTCCAGTGTCGCGAGCCGCGTTCCCGCTCGGTCCCAAACCGCGATGGTCGTCGTCGTGTTCGCCGCGCCTGCCCGACGTTCTGCGTGGGTCGTGAATCGGCTCCAATCACCGGTCGCGAAGTTCGTTGGAAACCTTACGACGCCGGACAGCTCAATTGGATCGGGACTCTCGGATCTCTTGACGTCCCACACTCGAATGGTCCCATCCTCTCCGCACGAATGGAGCCTCGTTCCATCCCGGTTGAATGCGAGAGCCCAGAGTCCGCCCGAATGTCCCAGAAATGTATGCCGGAGCTTGCCGGTGGCCGTCTCCAGCACCTCGATCGTTGATGTCACAGACTCAAATGCCATCAAACCGCCGTCCGGGTTGAATACCGGTTCGATCCGCAGCTTGGCTTGGCCCCTGAATACCTCCTTGCCGCTCGCCGCATCCCAGATCGCCATCGGCTGTGCGGTCAGCATGTCCCGATAGCCCGCCGCAACCCGCCGGCCGTCGGGGCTGAGCCGAACCCACGGCTGGGCATCGCTCGACTCGGACGGCTCAATGGGGCCGCACGATACCAGCGGCTTGCCATCCGCAACCGACCACATCCGGAGGAGGGAGTGATTGCGCGGCTCGCTCAAGACGAACATCAGAGCCAGGGTCGCCCCGTCTTTGCTCACGTCGAGCGCCGCGACCTCGTCCGCCGGCAGGTCCACGTGATAAATGTCCTTACCGGCGGCCACGTCGCGAGCATGCAGCACCGGCTTCACCTTCTCCTTCGAGTTCGCGGTCACCCACAAAAGCCGCTTGCCGCCGGCGAGCACCGGTTCCGACGCGTTTGGCCTTAGATTGGTAATCCGGTGAAGCTGCCGTCCTGTGGCCGCGTCCCAGAAGTACGTCACGTTCTGCGGCGCGGCCCCCGCTTCCGAGGCTTCCCTCGCCGTCTGATGGAATGCGGCCCCATCCGGAGTGAAGCCCAGGGGACCGGAAAATCCGATCCGCTTTCTCTCCTGGGCGTCGTGGGTCTCCACCTCCTGCATGAGCCGCCCGGTCCCCGACTCCCACATGCCCGCCATCTCTGTGCGAATCATGCTGGATTGATCATCCGGCTTGATCACTCCGAGCAGCGTGCCTCCGTCCGCGGCGAACTTGCCAAACCCGAAGAATCTGGGCAGAGCAGATACACCAAGCTCTTTGTGGGCCCGGCGATCCCAGTAGTGCCACTCGAACCCGCGCAGGTCTCCCTCGCCGTCTTTCGGCACCTGCTCGTTCAGAAGCTCCCGAACGCGGGCGATGTTGCGCTCATCCCAGCGCCCTGAATCAATTTCGACCGGGCCGCATACAGGCTGTACCGCAATTCGTCACGCGCGACGCGAAGTTGTTCGCCCACCTTCAAAGCGTCTCGCTTCGCTGCCGCCTCACTCGAGGCGCGTTCACTTTCAGCCCGCCGCGCCAGATTGGCCTGCACCGCCTGCCAGGCAGTTCCCACGATCCCCGCAATCAGGCTCAGTAGCACCAGGCCTGCCGCGGCCAGCGGCCCGCGATACTTCCGCGCGAATTTCCGCATCAGGTAAATTCGTCCCGGCGGTGCCGCGAGAACCGGCTCATTCGCCAGGTGCCGCAACACATCCGCAGCGAATCCGTTGGCCGTTTCGTATCGACGCGAGCGGTCCTTCTCGAGTGCTTTCATCACGATCCAGTCCAGGTCCCCGCGCAGCACCCGCTTGAGCTGCTCCGGCTCGATCCCGCGGCTGGCTGCGATGCTGGGAAGCGCCTCGGCCGTGCTCACCTTCGTGCTCGGCCGCGGCGGATCGACCTCGCGCACCATTCGCAGCATCTCCAGGATGGCACCGCGCCGGAACTGCTTCGCGTCTAGGGGCGGCGAACCCGCCAGCAACTCGTAAAGGATCACGCCCAGGGCGTAGATATCGGTCCGCGTGTCGATATCCATCGATGACGGATCAGCCTGCTCCGGGCTCATATAAGCCGGTGTGCCAACAATCGCTCCCGTGTCCGCCAGGCTCTCTTCGGTCAGCTTGAACTCGATGGCCTTGGCGACGCCAAAGTCGATGACCTTGGGGGTAGGCCGGCCGTCGACCTCGGTGACCAGCACGTTCCCCGGCTTGAGGTCGCGATGGATGATCCCTTTCTGATGCGCGTGCTGCACCGCCTGGCACACCGAGACAAAAAGCTCAAGTCGCGAGGAGACCGGCAGCCGCTTCTGGTCGCAGTACTCATTGACCGGCACGCCGCTGACCAGCTCCATCACGAAAAACGGCTGGCCGGCCGCGGTCGTTCCGCCATCAAAGACGCGCGCAATGTGGGGATGATCCATCAGCGCCAGCGCCTGCCGCTCGGCATTGAATCGTGCCAGCACCGCGCGCGAATCCATCCCCAGCTTGATCAACTTGAGCGCCACCTCCCGCTTGACCGGCTCGGTCTGGCGCGCCCGATAGACAGTCCCCATGCCCCCCTCGCCGAGCACTTCGATGAGCGTGTAGCGCCCCGCGATCACCCGGCCGGCGACCGATCGATCAGAACGATCGAGGTCGGCCCGAGATTCGCAAGTCGTAGCCGTCCCGACCGTATCGTCCCCTCTGGTCGGAATCTCAGAGGCAAGATTGGATTCGGAGGAACTCGCCTGAGTCGCGTCGTCGTTCACGGGCACGGTCGTCTCGGACAAGCCGCCGGTATCGCCCTCAAGGAACCGCCCAGCCCCTTCGTGGGCGCCAAGGAGCGCCTCAACGCGCTCCCGCAGAGGCAAGTTCCCGGCGCAAGCGACGTCCAGGTAAGCGGCCCGGTCAACGTTATCCGTCCGTTCCAGGGCTTCGGCAAACACTGTCATCAACTCGGCTTCAGCGTCGGACATGAGTGAATTGACCTCCGGGGTATGTGTTCAATCACAATGCCCCATTGGCCCCGGAAGTGCGCCAAGGAATCCGAAAGAAATTCCGCCAGCCCACCCGCCTGGGACGGCGATGTCTCCCATCGTCCCCACACCGAACTCCCACTTCGTTGGGCGCGGATCTCTGACCCCGCCCCGCACACTGACCGGAGGTCTCCGCTCACCCGCCGCAAGCGCATTCCCAACCCAATTTCAAAATCCAAAATTGATCCCTTCCCCCGCACTCTGCTATCATCAAGCGCCTCAATCGGGGACGTAGCTCAATTGGGAGAGCGCCTGGTTTGCAACCAGGAGGTTGCCGGTTCGATCCCGGTCGTCTCCATTCGTAAGTCGTTTAGCAGCGGTTGTTTGGGTCGATAACCACCGACGAATGAATTAAAAGACTGCACCAAAACTGCACTGAAACTCGCTCTGGATCGCAGGTAAATCGCTGCTCCATAAGCACTTCCGGCTGCACCAAAATTCTCGCGTGATAGATCGACCAGCGATTATGAGACAGCGTAAGGGACCTAGAGCTTCGGGCTTATGGCGCATTACTACATCTTCGCGTGATTATACGTAGCTTGATCCGTCCTGGCATTCTTCGGAAAGTGCGCTACGGATCGCCAGCACATCGCTCTGGGTGATCGGCGATTTACCGTTCAGCTTCCGCCAGACCGTGCTGTGATACCAGCCGAGGAGTCGAGCGAGCTTCGTCTGCCCGCCCGTGCCGCGCTCCTCGTCGAGCGAGTCGCAGATGGCGCGGAGTTGGGCGGGGGTCATGCACTCCCATCTGTGCGCAGGTGGTTTAGCTCGAAGTCCTTGCGGAACGCTTCCAACTCCTCGTGAACCATGGTCATGCGATGCAAGTCCCTCGGCGTCGGCTCCCTATCTGAATCCATCACGGCCATGATGCTTGCGAAAAGATGCTGCGCCCCCGCGAAGAAGGCCAGTCGCATCTCATGCACCTGGATCGCAGGGGCACCTTTGGGTATCACCATCATGCGGAACCCTGCGAAGCCGCCCTCGATGATCTCGCCCGCATCGGCCAAGCCTTCCGCCAGATCTTGAGCAGCTTCTTGTACAATCGGCTTCATGCCGCCGCCTTGAGCTTGTTCTTTTCGGCCAGCAAGAAGCCGAACAGTGGCCAGAGCTGGCGGAAGGCGTTATCGTAGGCGATCTTCTCGCCGATCTGCTGGTTGTAGTTCTCTGCGTTCACGCAGGCGCTTTCGCCGCTGACGCCGAAGCCGTTATCCAGCACGATTCGGCAATACGTGATCGTCTCGCCGATGCGTGTAAACGTCGTGTCGGCGATACGCGATTTCATATATTCTGGCGTGACACGCTCGGCAGGCGACACCGCTAGCAATTCTTCAAGCTTCTCGTTTGTGAGTAAGTCCATGGTAACCTCCTATAAGCCAGGCATCATCGCCTGTACAGATGGAGGCTATTGCAGAATGCAATAATGGTCAAGCATCATTTTACATTACGGCACAACAAGATGCCGCCTGTCGGATATGAGCGACAGAGGGCCGGGTTGTCAGTCGCTACGAATTGTTCAAGCCGTCCGCAACGCGCCCTGCAACTCTTGAGCGATAAAGCTCGCCCAGATGCCGTAGCAGGCATCCGCGAATTCGAAAAGGTCGAACTTTCGCACGTCCTGGCCGTCCGTGAATGCGATTCGGAGAAAAACAGGGCTTGACGACGGATTCGCCTCAGCCTCGAAGTGATCGTATTCTCGGTAGAGATTAAATGCAGGATCAAGCGATGGCTTGTTCAGTTGCTTATGCTTAAAGCCGTTGCAGACATCCCGGCATCCCTTCATCTCAAAGTGCCCGGCGAACAGCGCATCGACCTTTTTCGTCAGGTCAGGGCGGCAGGCCGTCAGCCAATCTCTCAGATGGTAGCAGTTTTGCAGAAAAGCAATAGTCGTGTCCACATCATATTGCGTTGGTTCAATTCGTTGGCTGTTTTCCTTGATTGCAACGACGCGCTGGTACCAGCGGCGTACACGATCCCATTGTAGTTGCCACTGTTCATGTGGTGGGATCAGCATGTCCGGGGAAAGCGCGGCACCACCAAACCACTCGGGCATAACGAGCTCCTTGTTGATCAAATGGGGAGGCAGCGACGCTGACGACCGATGCCAGGGTGCCGACGATCGCTGCAAGCACGGCGATTGTGCTTACGTCGTTCAGTCCTTTGTGGCATCCGGAGCGTCGAGGTTTTCCTGGAACTCGTTTGTGCCCTCGGTAAAATAGACCTTCGTCGAGGTCTTACAGACTGCGCATTCCATCTGTTGGTAAACGCGTCCGTCTGCATCTTTCACCTTGCTATTCACCCCAGCGGAACGGTGCGGAGTTCGCTTGTTGCACGTCGGACACGGAGTCATAATCGTAGCCATCATCCATCACTCCATCAACGTTTCAAAACCCATCAACAATCGTAACATTTTTCACGCGCGCATGCGAGCCGGCCCGCATCAAATCCTCTGCAACTGCCGTTTCCAGCAAGCTAGCTGGACGTTAGAATACTTCCACCGTTTTCAATTGACATCCAGAGACTACGGAGATGCGGGGTCATGGGCAGGCGGAACGTTGATGACCGGCAAATCAGACTTCAGTACATGGGTAATCGTTGCACCATCTGCAAACGCAGCATCAAAGCCATGGAGAGGCGATTCCTGACGGCGAAGGGTGCGTTTGAATTCAATCACATCGATCCGTGCAAAAGTCGAAAATCTACGAGAAAATGATCCGCCGAGTGGTCTCCCACTGAGCAATTCGACGAACTCGATAAATGCAACCTGCTCTGCCGGATGTGCCACACTGTTTGGACCAATCAGCGATTCAAGGGCAAGCTACGCATCAATCTCGAATTCACCAACGGCCGGAAAATCAGCAAGCTGATTGCATTCCATGGGCATGGTGGAAAGGAAGAATGGCCAGCTCGTTCACCATGTGTTCGCAGATAACCCATGCCACCTTGCGCCTTACACGTATGCCCTCGGAAGCAGCCGCCCATTGATGCGCGCCGGATTCGAGCTTGAGAAATGCCTTGCCAAACTGATGCTGGCGACCCGCCGCCGGAAGTTACTTAGGATATGGGATCAACATGGATTGGTTTTCGAAGCTCAGCGGGTCGACTCCTCGCTCATGCGATCCCATTTTGTCGTTCGATTCCCGCTGATGAAGTTTGCGGGAATGTTGGACAAAGGGAAAGCACCCCACTTCTGGGTCCGCAACGGTAAGGTGATTGCCAAGGGGCACGATGTGAAGAAGATCGGCGTGGTCGAGAACTACATCAAGTATCAGTCGATCGAGCGAGGCTTGGCCAAGCGGAAGTCGGGATGATTGAGTTTCAGTGCACGTGCACCAAAACCCTAGCAAATCCTCGAAAAATCCCGTAAATCTTTAGAAACTTTGGAAACCAGCAGCGTCCGCAGAATCGCACTTAACCCATTATTCTCAAACGACTTGCTATTTTCAAGAATTCTTGGTTTGCAACCAGGAGGTTGCCGGTTCGATCCCGGTCGTCTCCACTTAACATGAAGTTGAACCAAGACTTACGTCACTTGAAATCGCGCGTGAAGTACCGTCTTTGGTTGAACATACGATGGAAGAACCGTAGGATCCTCTCTTGATTCTGCGGCCTTTTCATTTGCGAGAGCGCCTGGTTCATTACCAGGCGCTCTCCGGATCTCGAACTCGTCAGAGGCGCGTGCTTGTCGTACGTCGGCCCCGGTCTGAATTGTGGGGCGAGTACGAGGGAGGCGAAGAGCGCAACTCTTCGATGAACCATCGGCCCTCTGGTCGCCTCGAGTGGCGATTTTTATCACGCGAGCATACATAGGTTGCGAGTCGAAGCTTTACGATGTAGCCAGCAAGGCCACAGCCTTGCCGCCACGCGATATCGGTTAGATCGTTATGGTGTCCCGGGAGCCGCCCCGCGCAATGTCGGGAGATTCGGATCACTCGCGGGAGAGGGCGGCAGCCGGCCACCAGGGCCGTGCGAATGCCCATTGACGGTTGGCGGTCCGGAGCGAGAGCCGCATCGATTCGGCCGCCTCGTCCAGGGTCATCCCGGCAAAGAACCGCAATTTCACAAGCTCGGCGGCTTCGGGGTACTTACTGGCCAGGCGGTCGATCGCGTCATCCAGCGCGAGGAGATCGTCGTCCGTAGCCGAAGCAGGCTCGGTGAGCTTGTCGAGATCGATCTGGCTCTTCCCGCCGCCCCGTTTTGAGCGGGCACGGTTGCGACTGTTGTCGACGAGCACCCGTCGCATCCCTCGGCGGCAGCGGCAAAAAAGTGACCCCGATTGGCGAATACACGACCTCCGGCGCGACCAACGAGCCGCAGATAGGCCTCGCAAAACAGGGCCGTGGCGTTCAACGTTTGGCCGGGTGACTCATGCGGATGTGACCAGCCGCGAGCTTGTGTAGCTCGTCGTACACGAGCGGCAGAAGCTGCGCCGCGGCTTGCCGTCGTCGATGGTGCCATGAATTCGGGTGATCTCATTCATGACGTCAAGGATAACTGGCACGGAGATGGCAAAGAAGGGTCGCGACCTGCGCGCCGCTCGAGGCCGAAGTAGTCTCCAAGCGGGACTCAGGGCGGTATCGTCCGCGCAGCTCCCGCACGCCGCACCGGATCAGCCTCGATTGCGTCGAGTAGCGCGACGGCCGATCCGGCGTCGGTCAAGGCAGAAATGGCAATTCTCGGCGACACGAACGGGCCCGACGTACCGAGCTGATATTCTGCCGCGTTGCGCAGCCGGCCCAGGGCTTCGAGGGTAAGTCCCATTCGCTTGAGGTCGGGATCGGCCGCATAAACGAATTTAAGCCGCCCGAAGGTGTGCACCTTGCCGCGACGAGGCAGCGCGAAGCCTCTGCGGCTTAGCGCCCCGAGCACTTCGTGCAGCAGTGCGTACTACGCCCGTCCCACGCTGGATAGCCAGTGGGCTATCCCACCGTACCGACTCGTCTCCTGGTCCTGGGCTCGCCGGCTTACTATAATTCTACAATGAGCGATCTTTGCAGCGGAGTCGAATCATGCGATACGTACGGGCAGCCAAAATCCGACCGGAGGCGAAGGTTGATCTGCTGCGGGCGCTCGAAGACGGGAGCTTTGGCGACGGCTTTCCGTACGGCGACCTTGGGACCGTGATTTGCACCGGCCGGGTGGACAAATCGGGGTTGATTCGGTGGGTCGAGGTCTGCTATTGCCGGGATTACTTCGGTGTAGCGATGCACGAGGAGCTACCTTTCCTGAAGGCCTACCTGGCCGATATCGAGGTGGCCGACGCGCGGAGCCCCCGCTATTGCAAGGGTTACCCAGAGTGCAACTCCTGTAAAAGCACCCGAAAGGTCCGGCTCGAATGTGAACCGCTGCTAGACCATCTCCGACGAGTCGTGAAAACGCCCTGCGAATCGCCCTCGGGCGAGGGCAAGCCGACGCGGTGGCTGGGGTGGCGCGGGCAAGTCGAGCCCGATGAGGCTGCGAGGAATCAAATGGGTGAAATGAACTCTGCCGTGCGCTAGTTTGCGGCGTTTTGTTTCCCGTCTTCTACCGAAAGTATGTTCTGAAAAAACCGATGATGATCGGAATGGCCGGGATGGCCCAGAAGGCGAGCACCCACATTCCCAACCATTCGGGCCACCAGCCGCGCAAGGCCCACCACCTGGGGGCTTGTCCGCTCAGGCAGCACCCAATGAAAAGCGCGAGGCATGCCACGGGCCAGAAATAATAGAATGCTTCGAGGGCATATGAGCCCGGGTCGTGCGCGAGGTTGATCCGGAGAAAGAGGCTGAATGGCTCGAACGCCCCCGAAGCGCGGATCCAAGAAACAGCCACCATTGGTAAAAACGTCCATGCGGTAATTCCCGACGTGAACAGGGAAACTGCCCCTGGCCCCCATTTGCGGCGTGCGATCAGGTGGTTGACGATCAGAAGAACGAAGGCCGCCATCGTAGCGCCCGAGACCGTGCCATAAAGAGCGATGACCAGACCTTGCCAGGAGATGCCGGTTCGGCCGTAGACCGGAAGGTGGCTGAGCGATCCCAGCGGCAGCAAGCCAAGCCCTACCGCGGCGCCCGCGATAAGAATCATCAACTGCCCGAGAGAAAGGCGGTCACGGGTTTGAATGAACTTATCGACTCGTTCGGCATCTGGAGATAAAGCGGCCAATGGAAATGTCTCCGTATCCAGTTGGTCGAGCGAAACAGTCGCTCCCTTTGAGCCGCGCGGCACTCATATAGTATACGGCCCGGACGCAGTTTCCTTAGGAGATGCGACGAATGATCGCTAGACAGAAGCGGCATCGTAATAGGAATAAAACCATGATCAACGGCCTGTGTCATCTCTGCATAGAACCACAACTACTGGAAGACAGCCACGTTTGGCCGAAGTTTGCCTACAGGCGGTACTCCACCAATCCTGGTGGCGGAGGTCAGTTTGTCGATCTGCATTTTCAGGCTATTAGAAGCCACCAATACACTCGCGATTGGTTCTGCCGAGGATGTGAGCGATCCGACTGTGGGTAGCAGCTAGGATCGGTACCACTTTGGGAGACCACCGGATAACACCCTCTCCGAGAACATTCTCGTTGGCCCAAACGCCCTTCACTTTATGCTGAGGGCGTTTGGGGCAACGAGAATGTGCCACCAGTGTGACGCAGGTGGTACCCGTATGGTTGCTAAAGTGGTACCCAAAGTGGTTATCACCGACATCCGACACTGTCGGCGTTTGAAACCTTCTTCTCACACTTCAATTTGCGGTGCCTGCACAACTGTATAAGTTCGTTTTGCAGCGAGAGTTTTCTCGATCGTAAGGCAAAAGAATGGAACGCGCCCGAAAAAAAGCATGAGCCATACACTTGCATTCGGATTGTCGCTAGTACGCTGGAACCAGTAAGAAAAGACGTTCGCTCCGATCGTCTTGGGAGGTGAAACAAAGAGTTTTGCGCACATCGAATTGACCAGTTCTACTCCAGCCACATTCCCGCCGAAACCGGATTTGTTGTACGACACAGCGCAGTAATCATCGGGGAGGCGGGAGCCAAACTCATGGTAGAATAAGCCTTTGGTAATACGCGCCGCCGTGCGATCGAGCCGGACCAGATCGACGCTATATGTAGGAAGCTGGCCGAGAAACAAACCCCCGGGAGACTGAACATCCACCCGCGCCATGCTTTGAAGCAGGCCGTTCGTGAATCCGTGCTCACGACGTCGAAGAAGCGACCTATATACTGTTGGCCATAAGTTTTTGAATTCGGGGTGTGATCCGATGTCATGGCGCAACACGACCATCAGCCGGAAATACTCATCGTCCTTCGAGAAGCCTTTGTTGCAAGAGTGGCAGCAAGGCACCTTAATCAAGTTGCCCGGACGCGGACTTGAAAACAGGTTCTGCGGTGGAACGTGGTCGAACGTTAGCCGGTCGCGCGATCCGCAATAAACGCACTCACACGCTTCCAGTCGTGGGTCCAGGCGATTCCGTTTTTTCCGCCCCATTTCAACGCCCTATCGGTCGCGTCCTAAGTGGCCCGGTAACGGGCACCTATTTTCACTTAAGACACCGGATGGGACAATCGGTTCAGATCGCGTGTCAAGGCGGGGGGCTGAGCTGACCCGGCCTCGTGCAAAAGGCGTGATGCACTCTTGTTGGCGCTGTGATTTCGCGCTTCGCCGTCGGAGCCAGTCGTTTATCGGTTAACGTCCATCAACGTATACAGCTCTGCCGTGGCAGAGAATTGGCGCAAATCCTGATAATTCCCGCAAAATCCCGATAATTCCCGGAAAACGCCTGCGTCATGAGTGCAGACTACGAATCGAATTGCAGAAACACTTTACATCGTTTTTCGTCGCCGTAAAGCGACTGGTTTGCAACCAGGAGGTTGCCGGTTCGATCCCGGTCGTCTCCACTAAAAGCATATCCTCTAGGAAGTTACAGCAACGATCTTATTCGTTTTAAGCCTCCTCTCTCGAATCAGAACTCGGTCCAAGACCGCCGAAGGGACAGGCCACATGTTCAGTCTGAACTTAAACTTACACCGAGTACATATTGAACGTTATATGCACATTGCTTGAAAATTAATAACCAGGCGCTCTTCCAAATCAGCCTGCCCTCCTCAGAATCCGTCCTGAATCCATCCCTTCGTTCACGGACTGACCAGCGATCACGTCCCAGTGTTCTTGCGGTACGAGCTCGCGCATCTTTGCTTTGGGAACAGCCGAAGTCAGCACCTTGACGGAGAAGCTCTTGGCTGGTGTTGGCACACTACCAATCCGATTGAACATAATTAGTTTAAGCTTGGCTCGCCTCCATCAGTGCTGATTGGACGGTGAAGGCGTGGGAAGCCCGGCCGCTCGATGGCCAGCCCGCGAAGCGCGGCGCAATCCAACCTGGAGGAAGCCTCGCAGTCGTCTCTCGGATTACAAGCCGGAGCCCCGGCAAGCTCCGACGCTACCCAAACCGGCCTGCAACCGAGATCTCGGCGGTTCGATCCAACTGGTCTCTGCTAAAAGAAAATGTGGAAGCGACAGGTGTACGATGGAAAACCCGCCGTCCGATGTCGACGATTCGCGCCTGAACCGCCCGATTTCGGACCACGTAACGGTTCGAAGATAGACAGGCTCCCCTTGTGGTTATGCTGGGGCGGGTTGGTGCTTTTCGTTGTCTCGCTCTTGCTTCCCGCCATACGTGTCCAAGGGAGGGGAGAGTGGGTTGCCGGCGATCTTGGCTGCGTGTGCCTGATCCTTAGCTTTTACGCCTTTCCGTGCTGGGTCCCTCACGTCTTGACGATCGCGGCCCCATTCATCTGCACTTTTGCCGGAAAGACAGCCAAGAAGGCGGTTGGCGTGGTGTTGCCCTTGGCTACGTTGTCCATCCTTCAAGTGTGCATTCCCGAGGTCGGCTTCTTCCACGGCCTGCTCGCGGGTTTCTGGCTGTGGGCTCTCGCGTTAATCACGACCACGGCGGGGCTCTTGATCGGGGGGTTTTCGCCGGGCCGCACAACCAGTCCCTGGAAAAGGTCCGTCGAACTCCCGGCCAGCCACGAGCGGTCCCGGCGTGCGATCCTCCTCTGTTGGGCGGGCCTGGCGTCGCTCATCCTGTGGAACATCTCGGGAGGAAGCATTTACCTTATGAGCGGGGGCGGCGCATGAGGCCGCTTCCGGGATCTTCTCGTGCTAGCAATGTTGGCCATGGCCCCGCTTGTTTGTACGTTTGCACGCGCCTGGACTCAAAGAATCATGGCACTGGCGCTGGTGGCTTTCGGCTTATACCCGGTCGTGGCGTTGCCTTCCTTCCTTTGGCTCTTGCTGTGCCCAGGGGTGAGCGCAGCGGGCTTGCTGGTTTCGGCTGGTTTCCCGAGCCGAAGAGCGCGGGCAGGTCTTGAAAATGCCGGTCTGGAGGGGACCAAAAGCAAAGGCGGCAACACGGATTCGACCTTTTCAGGCACCCGATCAGGACTGGGACCATCTCTGTGCTGGGTGGGCCTGGCAGTCGCCCTGGGGCTCGGAGTGCTGCCGTTCCGCTTCATGTTGGCCAACGAAAAGGTCGGCACGTTAATCGCAGCTTATATTTTCAATCCGTATTTGGGCTATTCACTCCTCGCCATGGCACCGCTGGTCTGCACTTTCTGCGGGCCTGTGGCGAGGAGAATTGTGGGAGGGTTACTGGCGTTGCACGCGGCCGTCAACCTGCCGATGGTAATGTTAATCGGGCTCTATGCGCTGCCCAACCTGATCGCATTTGTTCTGAGTGTCGCGGGGCTGCTCTCGTTGGATGTGCGGCCGGGAAAGAAGGCGAGCATCTTCTCCCGAGCGGATAAACCCGAACGGGAAAACGGGGACGTACCGCTTTGATCCCGTGAAGCGCAAGTGAGGAGCGACGTGTCCCCCTTCCTCGCCCCTCCAACCGGCCCAGCGCCCGCGCGGTTGAAGATCCCTACCGGATCTGAACCCAGATCTGGGCGTCGATTCCAGGAAAACGGTTCAAGTGCGCCAGGTTCGTCGTTGCGATCGTGACGGTATCTCCTGGCTGGCCGGCAGGGACGGAAACGGGGACGCGACTAGTATCGACAGAGCCGGCGGCGTAGTGGCGGACGGAAACCGCAACGTCTCCAACCGCTCGGAATGGATTTTGATTCCGAGCGAGGCGTCGCTCTTGTGTAGCTGCACGCACGGCCCGGTTTCGTTAACGTGCAGAATGCCTACCGGATCTGATCCCAAGTCTGGGCGTCGATTCCGGGGAATCGGTTCAAGTGCGCCAGGTTTGTTGTTGCGATCGTGACGGTATCCCCGGGCTGCCGGCCGAGCGCCGCTTGGCCGGCAAGAATGGCATCGGCATCGAGAGCGTCGGGCGACGCCGAAGGGATGCCCCGCGCGAAATCCGCTCTAATTCCGCGGGTTTTTCAATTGCGAGAGCGCCTGGGTCGTTACCAGGCGCTACCCTGATCGCCGGGTCGTCGCGCCGCTTGCGACTAAAACTCCCGTCGTTCGCGGCACGTCGAGCGCTTCGGGTCCAGCAGAAGGCACTTTGGACCTCACCCGTCGCGTTGGTCCGAATGTCGCCGTATGATGCTGGTCGGCAGCGAGCCAGGCCCGACGGTTGGATCCGTCCCGCGCCGCTTACAGTGCGCCGGGGGATCGCGGGGGGCAGCGTCGAACCTGAGGGGCGCCGCGTGGCCGGTTCGTCATCGATCCACGAGGTAAGAATCGACGAGGCTGCCGCCGCCTGCGCACGGGGGAACTCCCAAATCGCGACACCCGTGTCACAGTTGGACGCGGGATTGACATCTTCGTTGAAGTCAATCTTCGTCGATCGGCGGGAACGCCCAATTCACGTTTCTATTGATCCGCTGGAGCCCGGTCCGCAGGACTGAATTGCATGAGTCACCGAACCAGCGACAACCTCGGCGGCCTGGACATCGACCTGGTCCGCCGTATTGATCAAGCCTGCCGGCGCTTCGAGGCTGCATGGCGAGAAGGGCGCCAGCCGCGCCTCGACGATTATATCGGGTCGCTCACAGGGGACGCCCGGGTCGCCTTGGCGGCTGAGCTGGAAGCGTTGGAGTCCGAGCTGCGGCAAGCGGCAGGACAAGCCGGTATCGCCGACGCCCCGACAATTGCACCGGGCTCCCTACCAACGCTGCCGGAGCCCGGCGAGGCGTCTTCGTCGGTCCACGATGAGGCGACGTTGCCGCCTCGAGGAGATGCCACGGTCGACCTTGGATCATCCGCGCCGGCCCCATCCGAGGCCGGGGCACCCTCCCACGTCCGCTATTTCGGCGACTATGAGATCATCCGCGAAATCGCGCGCGGCGGGATGGGCGTGGTGTTCGAGGCGCGGCAGGTGAGCCTCGATCGCACCGTCGCGCTCAAGATGATCCTGGCCGGCCAGCTTGCCGACGACAACGACGTCAAGCGATTCCATACCGAGGCCGAAGCGGCGGCCAACCTGGACCATCCGGGGATCGTGCCGATCTTCGAGGTTGGGCAGCACGAAGGCCAGCATTACTTCTCGATGGGTTTCGTCGAAGGGCAGAGCCTCTCCCAGCGTTTGACTGAGGGCCCGCTCCCGGCCCGGCAGGCCGCCGAACTGATTCGCCGCGTGAGCGAGGCCATCGAGTATGCTCACCAGCACGGCGTCATTCACCGCGACTTGAAGCCGGCCAATATCCTCCTCGATTCCAACAATAACCCGCGCGTCACCGACTTCGGGCTGGCCAAGAAGATTCAGGGAGACAGCGGCCTGACCGGCTCTGGCCAGATCATGGGGACGCCGAGCTACATGCCGCCGGAGCAAGCAGGCGGCAAGCGGGGCGAGGTTGGGCCGGCGGCCGATGTGTATTCTTTGGGAGCGACGCTCTATGCCCTGACGACCGGCCGGCCACCGTTCCAGGCGGCCACCCCGATGGACACCGTGCTCCAGGTCCTCAGCGACGAGCCGGTCTCGCCGCGGCGGCTCAATGCGGCGCTTCCGCGCGACCTGGAGACCATCTGCCTGAAGTGCCTGGAGAAGGACCCGGGCAAGCGCTATGCAAGGGCGGCGGCGCTGGGGGAAGACCTGCGACGGTACCTGTCGGGCGAGCCGATCGTGGCGCGGCCGGTGACGCGGCTCGAGCGCGCGGTCAAGTGGACACGGCGAAAGCCGGCAATTGCCGCACTCTTGGCACTGGTCGCCATGGTGACGGCGCTGGGGCTCGGGGGCGTACTCTGGCAGTGGCGTACGGCCGTGCGGCAGACCGAGCTTGCCCAGCGACGTCTCTATGACGTCCAGATGAATCTCGTGCAGCGTTGCTGGGAGGACTATAACGGCACACTCTTGCACCAAGGACTCGTCGATCAGCTCCCGGCCAACCAGGGCGGCATCGATCGCCGAGGCTTCGAGTGGTTCTACTGGCAACGAAAAATGTCCGAGGATCACCTCACCTTAAGGCTGGGTTACACGCGGATATCGAGCTTGGCATACAGCCCCGACGGCCGGCGGCTCGCGTCCGCCGGCGGGCTCCTGAAGGTGTGGGACGCGGCCACGGGCCAGGAAATCCAAACTTTCGAGGGACACAGTGGCCATCTGACGTGTGTGGCGTTCAGCCCCGACGGACAGCGAATCGCCGCCGCCGGTGATGCGTCTAACCCCCACAAACCAGGCGGCGAAGTGAAAGTGTGGGGTGCCGAGACCGGACGGGAGATCTGGACTCTCACGGGGCATACCCGGAAGGTGTCGAGCTTGGCGTACAGTCCCGATGGCCAGCGCCTTGCATCCGCCGCTCAGGACGGGGTGAAGCTGTGGGACACACGAACTGGGCAGGAAATCCAAACCTTCAAGGGGCCCAGTGGCATCGTCACCTGTGTGGCGTACAGCCCCGACGGCCGGCGGCTCGCGACCGCCGGCTGGGACCAGACGGTGAGGGTGTGGGACGCGGCCACAGGGCGGGAAATCCAAACCTTCAAGGGGCCCAGTGGCATCGTCACCTGTGTGGCGTTCAGCCCCGACGGCCAGCGGCTCGCGTCCTGCGGCTGGGACCAGACGGTGAAGGTGTGGGACGCGGTCACAGGGCAGGAAATCCAAACTTTCAAGGGGCACAGTGCCATCGTCAACTGTGTGGCGTTCAGCCCCGACGGCCAGCGGCTCGCGTCCTGCGGCTGGGACCAGACGGTGAAGGCGTGGGACGCGGTCACAGGGCAGGAAATCCAAACCTTCAAGGGGCATACTGACTCTGTCGCTTGTGTGGCGTACAGCCCCGACGGCCGGCGGCTCGCGTCCGCAGGTGGCGGAGTCAACACGCCGGCCGAACTGAAGCTGTGGGACGCACAAACCCGCCAGGAAACCCTCGCCCCCCAGTGGCAGATCAGCGAGGTCAACAGCGTGGCGCTGAGTCCTGATGGCCAGCGCGTCGCGTCCGCCGGTCGAGATGGGACGGTGAGGGTGTGGGACTGGGTGACGGGTCGGGAGACACTCACGCTCAAGGGACACGGCTCGGTCTACAAGGAGCTCGAGGGCTATTATGTGGACACCAACGGGAAACTCACGCTCAAGGAGCACGGCGGCACGGTCGACAGCGTGGCGTTCAGTCCCGACGGCCAGCAACTCGCCTCCGCCTATCGGGACGGGACGGTAAAGCTGTGGAACGCTGCCACCGGGCAGGAAAGAGTCACACTCAATGGGCATACCACCCGCACACAGCGTCCCGCGGCCGCCACCAGCGTGGCGTTCAGCACCGATGGCCAGCGCCTCGCCTCTGCCTATGGAGATGGGACGGTCAAGGTGTGGGATGCCGCCACCGGACAGGAAACCCAAACCCTCAACGGGCACAGCGGCCGCGTCATCGATGTGGCGTTCAGCCGCGACGGCCAGCGCCTCGCGTCTGCCGGTCTGGAGGATGGGGCGGTGAGGGTGTGGGAGGCCACTACAGGAAACGAAATCCGAACGCTCGAATTGGAGATCGCGACTGCTGTGGATTTCAGCCCCGATGGCCAGCGCCTCGCGTCAGCCGGCCTCGATGGGACGGTGAGGGTGTGGGACTGCGCGACGGGACAAGAAGCCCTCGCACTCAAGGGGACCAGCAGCGTGTTCAAGGGGAACTTCAGCGTGGCCAACGCGGTGCTGCCGAGCGTGGCGTTTAGCCCCGATGGCCAGCGTCTCGCCTCCGCCAGCGCGGATGGGACGGTGAAGCTATGGGACGTTGTGACCGGACAGGAAACCCTCACGCTCAAGGGGCACACCAGTCTTGTCGTGTGTCTGGCGTTTAGCCGCGATGGCCAACGCCTCGTCTCGGCCGGTGCGGATGGCACGGTGAAGGTCTGGGACGCCCGGCCGCAATGATCGCGGCGCGGAGCAACTGGGGACTGATCGATAAGAAACGGGGACAGGTCCATTTATGGCAATCTAGACAACCAGTCTAACTCCATGCGCGCCACGCGGGATTTCATCGACGGCGTGGCATCCTCGAAGACCTTGACATAGCCCTCTTGGATCGAAGCTCGGCCGGAGTAGAGATCCCGCTTGAATTCTGTTGCTATTTCGTTAGCACGAGCGCCTGGTTGATTACCACGCTCTCCGGATCTCCAACTCGACAGACGCCTTGCTAGTCGTATCTCGTCCCCGGTGTCCAATCTAGGGCGAGAACGAGGCGGATAATGTCGCAACGCTCGGGTAAACGACCGCCCGGCCTCGCGCCGTGCACTGGGGCTCTTACGACGCGAGCATGTAGAGGGTACGGAATCGAAGCTCTACCATGTTGCCGGCAAGGCCATGACCGTGCCAGTACGCAACGCACCGCGATCAGTATGGTGTCTCCGGAACCCTGGCAAACTCTTGCCGAATGCCTGGATCGTCATGATTGCTGCGGCCTGACGCAAGATGGCCGCATAGACGCGAAGCTCTCCGCCTGGTTCGGAGTGCCGCGACGGGGGGCTCGCCTTGATTGGGGATCGCTTCTCAAGGAACGTCCCGTTCGATACGTGTTGGCCGATCATCGCCCCGGCCGGTATTCTTGACCTTATGAACAACGAGGTCACCCGCATCGTCGGCGCCATTGAGGCTGGAAACCCGCAAGCCGCCGCAGGGCTACTTCCGCTGGTATATGACGAGCTGCGCAAGCTGGCGGTCGCACACATGGCGAACGAGGCTAGCGGCCATACCCTGAGCGCAACGGCTTTGGTCCACGAGGCCTATCTGCGGCTGGTGGGAGATCAGCAGTTCAACAACCGAGGTCACTTCTTCGCCGCGGCGTCTGAGGCCATGCGGCGCGTGCTGGTCGACCATGCTCGCAACCGCAAGCGGCTTCGAAGAGGCGGTCCTTCGCGACGGCGCGAGGATCTTGAACTCGACGCCGTGGCTCGGCTCGACACTTCGCCCGACGATTTGCTAGACCTCGACGCCGCCCTCTCCCGGCTTGAGCGAGAAGACCCCCGCGCCGCTTCCTTGGTCAAGCTCCGTATGTTTGGGGGACTGACCCAGGACGAAGCGGCGACCGCGCTGGGGGTGGTTCGACGGACCGCCGATCGCGACTGGGCGTTCGCACGCGCCTGGCTTTTTCGGCAACTTTCGGAGAATTCATGTCGCACGGCGGAGCCAGACGGAGCATGACGATCAGAGGCCGCTTTCGGGCCCCCGATCCTGACTCGTTCCGAGCCGATCCCGAGGAGTCGACGCCCATGGCCTCGCCCGACCCCGACCTGAAGAGCTTATTCTGTGAAGCCCTTGAGCGGCCAGGCGGCCCCGAGCGGGAGGCGTACCTCGAGGACGCATGTCGCGGCAACCAGGCGCTCAAAGCGGGAGTCGAGGAGCTACTGGCGGCCCACGACCAGGCAGACCGCTTTCTCGCACAAGGCCCGAAGGGCCCGGTCACTGACGGGTTAAAGACCCTTGCCGTCACCGGCCCCCATGCGCCATCGATCGCCACAAATGCAGCCGAAACGATTGCGGCCGAAACACCAGAATCAGCAACAACTTCCGCCCCTGAAACGCTCGCCTTCGCGGAGAATGGATCAGGCGCAAGAATTCTATAACCGTCGCCTCAGGGCGGAGGAATCGTCCCGGCGGGTTCGTGCCGAGTCAGGTCATCGCGTTGCGGTACACGCTGCGAAACCTCCTCGGCGAAGGGGGCCTGGGCACGGTTTACCTGGCCGAACAGTCCGAACCGGTCAAACGCCAGGTCGCACTCAAGTTGATCAAGCTTGGCATGGACTCGGCGCGGTTCTGGCCCGGTTCGACGCCGAACGCCAGGCGCTGGCCCTGATGGATCACCCGAACATCGCCCGCGTTTACGACGGAGGCACCACCGAAACCGGCCAGCCGTTCTTTGTGATGGAACTGGTGAACGGCCTGCCGATCACGGATTACTGCGACCGCAAACGGCTGCCGGTTCGGGCTCGGCTCGAGCTGTTCGTGGCCGTTTGCCAGGCGGTGCAGCATGCCCATCAAAAGGGAATCATCCACCGCGACCTCAAGCCTTCGAACGTGATGGTCACCGAGGTCGACGGCCGTCCCACGCCCAAGGTCATCGATTTCGGCGTGGCCAAGGCCACGGAGTTCGACCTGACCGACCAAAGTCTGAGTGATACCGGAGCGATCGTCGGCACACCTACCTATATGTCGCCCGAGCAAGCGGACCCGTCGTCGATGGACATCGACACACGGACCGACGTCTATGCACTGGGCGTGATCCTCTACGAGTTGCTCGCCGGTTCGCCGCCGCTGGATCCATCGCAGTTCAAGCGAGGTGCGCTGCTGGAGATGCTGCGCATGGTGCGGGAGGTCGATCCGCCCCGTCCGAGCACGAAGGTGAGCACGGCGGAAGGGCTGCCCAACATCGCGGCCGGTCGCAGCATCGATCCCACACATTTGAAGCGGGCGCTGACGGGTGATCTCGACTGGATCGTGATGAAGGCATTGGAGAAGGATCGCACCCGGCGGTACGAGACAGCCAACGGCTTCGCCGCCGACATCACTCGGCACCTTTCGTCCGAGCCGGTACTGGCCGCGCCGCCGAGTCGGGTCTACCGAACGAAGAAATTCGTCCGCAGGCATGGCAACGGGGTGCTCGCCGCCAGCCTGGTGCTGCTATCGCTGCTGGGCGGCTTGGCCGCGGTGGCGGCTGTGCAGACGGTGGCCAACGCCAGGCTCGCCGCGTCGCTGACGAGAGAAACGAACGCGAACACGGCCCTGAATGAAGCCAACGGCCAGCTCACCAAATCACGTGCGGCCGTGGAGGCGCGGTACAAGCTGGCAATGGACGCGATCAAGACATTTCACACCGGCGTGAGTGAGGACTTCCTGCTCAAGGAGGAGAAATTCAAGGAGCTGCGCGACCGGCTCTTGAAATCGGCCTCGGACTTCTACGGCAAGCTCGGCGCCCTGCTCGGCAAGGATACCGACATCGCCTCGCGGCGGGCCCTGGCGCAGTCCAACTTCGAACTGGCCGAGCTGACGGGCAAGGTCGGCCGCAACGAGGACGCCTTGGCGGTGCATCGTGCGGTCCTGGCGGCTCGCGAGGCGCTGGCGGCCGAGCCGGGGGCCGGCGTCGTGGCCAAGGTCGACGTCGGGCGCAGCTTGACCGCGGTCGCATGGCTGCTCGAAGCAACCGGCAAGACGGACGAGGCGCTAGCATCCTACCGGCGGTCGGAGTCGCTGCTGGCCGGCCCGGCGGGTGCCGATCCGTCGGCGCGGGCCGCGTTGGCGGCCTGCCGGTCGCAAATGGGTTGGCTCCTGAAGGCCACGGGCAAGTCCGCCGACGCCCTGGCGGCCTACCGGCTGGCGCGGGCCGACCAGGAGGCGCTGGCCGCCGCTCCCGAAGCCTCGGGCGACGCCCGCCACGACCTGGCGGACACCATCTATCGCATCGGCAGCCTGCTGGCGGAGACGGGAAAGCCAACGGAGGCGGAAGCCGAGTACCGCTGGGCGCTGGCGCTCTACCAGAAGCTGGCCGACGGCAACCCCGCCGTCACCCAATTCCGCAGCGACCTGGCGTGGACCCACAACGACCTCGGGTTGCGGCTGTTGAACACGGGCAAGCAGGCGGAGGCGGAGGCCGAGTACCGCAAGTCGCTGGTACTCTGGCGGAAGCTGGCCGACGACAACCCCGCCGTCACCGAATTCCGCAGCGGCCTGGCGGTCAGCCACGAAAACCTCGGGTGGCGGCTGTCGAACACGGGCAAGCCGGCGGAGGCGGAGGCCGAGTTCCGCAAGGCGCTGGCACTCTGGCAGAAGCTGGCCGACGACAACCCCGCCGTCACCAGTTTCCACAGCAGCCTGGCGGGCATCCACAACGGCCTCGCCTACCGGTCGGCCTGGGGCAAGCCGGCGGAGGCGGAGGCGGAATACCGCACGGCGCTGCAAATCCAGCAGAAGCTGGCCGACGACAACCCCGCCGTCACCGGCTTCCGCAGCAGCCTGGCGTCGAGTCACCACGACCTCGGCTTCTTGCTGTCGAGGACAGGCAAGCCGGCGAAGGCGGAGGCCGAGCTCCGCAACGCACTGGCGCTCCACCAGAAGTTGGCCGACGACAACCCCGCCGTCACCGGCTTCCGCTTCTCCCTGGCGCACAGCCACTACTTCCTCGGCTACTTGCTGTCGAGGACGGGCAAGCCAGCGGAGGCGGCGGCCGAGTACCGCACGGCGCTGGCGCTCTACCAGAAGCTGGCCGACGACCAACCCGCCGAGTCCCGCTTCCGCTTTTCCCTGGCGCTGACCCATTTCCACCACGGCGGCCTGCTGTGGAACACGGGCAAGCTGGCGGAGGCGGAGGCCGAGTACCGCAAGGCGATGGCGCTCTACCAGAAGCTGGCCGACGACGACCCCGCCGTCACTCGGAACCGCAGCGACCTGGCGTGGAGTCACCGCGCGCTCGCCGACCTGCTGTCGAAGACCGGCAAGCCAGTGGAGGCGGAGGCCGAGTACCGCAAGGCGCTGGCACTCTGGCAGAAGCTGGCCGACTACCGCAGCGAACTGGCGGACAGCCACCTCAACCTCGGCATCCTGCTGTCGGGCACGGGCAGGCCAGCGGAGGCGGAGGCCGAGTTCCGCAAGGCCCTGACGATCCGGCAGAAACTGGTCGACGACAACCCCTCTGACCTCGATCTCCGCGATGGCCTGTCCAACCACTATTTGAAGGTAGCTGCCCTCCACGCGTGGTTTGGGCAGGACAAGGAGCTTTCCTCCACTTGTGAGAAACTTCTTTCGCTCGCGAAAGAGACGGAACATCTCGGGCTCGCCGACAAGGCGGCGAAGTGTTGCAGCCTGCGCCAGGCCGACCCCAAGCGGTGCGAATCCGCGCTGGTTCTCGCCCGTCGCGCGGTGGAACATGGAAAGGGTTCCCAGTGGCTGGTTTATTTCGAGATGGCCCTCGGCATGGCAGAATACCGTAGCGGACACTTCGCGGAAGCCGACGCCGCTTTGACCGCGGCGATGAATGATCCAGGTAAGAATAACACTGTATCAAGCACCTCCGCGTTCTACCGCGCGATGGGCCTGTTTCGACAGGGGAAGACCGAGCTTGCCCGCAAGCTCGCGACCGAAGCGGCCGCGAAGATGAAACCGCTGCCCGTCGACGAGCAGAAACCGCTGGCCGGCGGTGCCGACGCGGACGAGCTGATCATGTGGCTGGCCTACAAGGAAGCGAAGGCCTTGATCCAGTTTGACGCGACCCCCGCCGGTGCGGCGCAGCCCCACACGAAATGACCGCGTGTCTGGGAAGAGATGGATCAGTCCGCAACAGCACCAGAGGCGGGGCCAGTGTCCGGACCTTCCCTCAGGGGGACGGCACCGTGGCCAGGACCTTGGCGCTCGGCTGATGAACCAAGTGCGACGTCGGCGCAGCAGCGCTCCTCTGCCGCGGTCATGGGCACCCACCCTCACTTTCATTCGCCCGACAAAGTGATAGCCTTTCTGCAATCCTTCTGCACATGTTGCCCATGCCAGCCCAATGCGACTACAATGCGAATCACAGCGGGGGTTATCGTAAACCCCTGCGAAATCACTGAAATCAACGTCAAATCAACATCAGCCCAACGTCAGACGGATGGCAGACGCGCCGGACTCAAAATCCGGTCCCTGTAATGGGGGTGTGGGTCCAAGTCCCACCTTCGGTATTCGTTGCTCGAGGCGAATCACGGCCGGATTCGTTGTTCGCCAGTCCGTGAAAGCCAGCAGGGCTCGCCCGCGTCGACCTTCGCGAACCACGCCCTGCGGCCCTACTTCTCGAATCGCAGCCCGGCGATCGGGACCTCTTCGGGCCGACTCTCGGCGGTGCCGATTGGCTGTCCCGCCGGTCTAGGATGATCGCCATGGCGCGGCCTGGAGCCAGGCGAAGTTGGAGGTCGGCATGGTGTGCCCGGGAACCCGAGTCCACTCTCGCCCGCGCCAATTGGCAATGCGAAGGACTCAAGAAGGGTGATGGTCATGATGCGGCCCGGGGCCAGGCGGAGTGCAGATCATTATGGTGTCCACCGAAGCTCGGAACCTTCCGTTCGGACACGTTCGCGGCTCAACGCACAATCGCGGCGACGAGGCTGAATGCCGAGTCAACTCGCTGTATAATATCTGGAACAGCAGTCATCGCCAATCGTACGACCTGTAGGCCCGGAGAATGATGTCATGGTTTTCACCGTCAGTCTTCCGGGTGGCGCTCGTGACTTCGAGTTCGAAGCGTACATTCGCCTCTTGGAGAAAAACGGCGTCAATGTTGCCAACGCCCAACGAGTCGCGGACCCGGTGACAAAAAAGAGGTGGCTTTACGCTTGGGATAAGGAATCAGCAGCCAAGAAGTTTGCGGCCGAGCTCAGGTGCGATACCGAGAATGACAGGTGGCAAGTGTATCCGTTGCCACATGGCGGCGTACCGGGACCATTGGGCCCAATCGAGATCCTCGTAAGTTGTCGCAGCGACGGGTGTAACTACAGTCTGAGCCCGACGAGCCGAAATCTGATCCTCAAGAGCTTTCCTGGAGCCAACCTCGCCCCGAATCTTTTCATTGCCACGATCACTCAATTCGACCTCGAGACGGCACACGGACCGATTTTGGACCAGGTCGCGATGATTCTGACTGGACTGTCCGAGCCGCAAATCGAAAGCCTGGGAGGTTACCGAGTGGTAGACCCCGCCGGGAAGAGGGTATTTCATGACGAGCCGCTTAAGACATGAGGAGACGCGTCCGCGCTCAGCGCTCGCTAACGTCCTTTCCCAGCGTTGATACTTCGGCCTCGTTAGATAGCTGAGGTGGCGGCCAAGGATCAAACGCGTTTCGGTGCGGCTGAAACGAGAACTTTCCTTTGCCCTTCACGCTCTCCGTCGTGAACACGAGTCGCAGCGCCAGAGCAACCGCATCCCCGTCTTTCTTGGCTATAGACCCTACAGCATACTTTGCTTGTAACTGCCGCAGGACCGAACGTCGGACTACGATGAAATCGGTCCATTTTTGGGTGTATCGGACGGCAAGCACGTAAACCAGAGCCGGCGTGTCGTCCGGCCGATCGAGCTGCTTCCATGGGAGCGAGAATTGTGCGACATATTCGCCGTTCTGCTGTTCGTCCGCCGCCGCGTATTTGACTTGAACGCGGGTAACCGCTTCGTCCTTCTCCCGGACAACGAAGACGTCATCCCCGACATCCACCTCGGGGACCGCCACATTGATGAGCCGGAAGAGGAACTCGGACATCACGGCCATCTGACCGCTCGCACCTTGGTATAGTAATCGATGCTTTTCGTCCGCGTTGGGGCTTCCCTCGATTCTGGTTGCTAATTGGCCAGAAGCGGCCGACGATTTGCTGAGCTCGCCGGTGGCCGGAGGCGGCTTGTCTGCCGACGTGACGGATACGGCCTCGACTGGCCTTTCGCTGGGCGGCTCTGACGCCTTCCGTAAAGGCTGTTTCTTCTTCGCTTTCGCCATGAATCGATGTTAGCAGACTCCGGCCGTGGCGAAACATGCCCAACCGCGAACCGGGCAACTTTGGTTGCGCGGTTAGGCTGGGTCAATGATGGTATGCAGAACACCAGAACTCCTGGGGCAGTTGCGTATGGTGTCCGCAGAACGACCGATCCGACTGGCCAGGGCCAGATGATCGGAATCCTGCGATGCTGCCAGAATACCGACGTACGCCGCCCCTCGATGATGCAGGCGTACGTAGTGGCGTCGATTGTGAGTCAAAACGACACGACCAAGCGCAAAGGCGCGGGCCAGAATGACAGCATCCGGCATCGCCGTTTGACCGTCTTCCTGAGCCGTTAGCACGTCGTGACCCCGTACTCGAAGTTCCTCGACCGCGGGAAAAGCGAAGTCCTCGTCCGCGTAGAGCAGCATCCGCCGTTACTCCACGCGGCCGTCGTCGCCCTCTTCGTTTTCGCGGATGGCCTGCTCGATCTCTTCCCGGTTGGCTGCGACGTAATCCCAGGCGGCTTCCAGGTCGGGAGGCGAGAGCGATGGGTACGTCGACAGTATTTGGGCATGGGGCATACCCAGACGGCGACAGTTCTCCAGAACCCAAACCGGAATGCGCGTGCCATGAACGCAGGCGTCGCCGCCCTGACGATCAGCTAGTTTGAAGATCCTACCGGTCACCGTGGCCATTGGTTATCCTCCCGAGCCGATCAAAGTCTCTGGAACGAAAGCGTCACAATCGCCATGCCGCCCCGTTTTGCGACTACCTTTGATTGTAAGCTCGTAGCCGTTCAAGGAGCAATGTTGCTTGCCCGCGAAGAGTGAGCTCAAAACCGATAACCTGAAGTTCTTCTGGGCGTGCAGGTCGCATACGGGCTGTGCTGAACCGGAGAAAGAGCTCAACGAAGCGCCAACAAATAGACCTTGGGAGCGTGGCGCGTGCGGCAGCAGGTAGGGCGCGAGTCGTACGGTGCGTTGTCAGCAGCAACGAAACGCTGAGCCATTATCGCAGAGCCACCTGAGCCATTCCGCGATCGGTCGATGGTGGGTTTGGCTCTCTCTCAGCGTCTTTACCAAGTTTCTGGCACGTGTGATTCAATGCAGGTAGGCTGGAGTGTAATTGCCGCTCAGTCGCCGATGACGGCTCTTTCAATCCACGGCGCAAAGTGGCGGCGGGAAGTTCCACCTTCCCGCCGCCTGACCGCTCGGGAGCAATCCCTCCCGTGGGCCATTCTCAGTTTCCGCGCGCATCACCGTCGGGTCAATCACCCCGATCTCGGCGTTGGCACCCCAACTGCCACCGTTGCCTGCTCAAAGGCTGTGAAGTCTGGTTCTTGCCGTGCCGGCCTCAGGCGCGATATTGCAGCCCGGCCTGTCAGGAATCCGCCTGCCGCTGGCGCCGCTGGCTTTCCTGCCAGCGCTTCAAGGCTACTACCCATGGGAAGGCAATCCGGCGAGAGCAGGCCCGACGCTATCGAATCCGTCTCCAGCAACGATCATTTCTTGCTGAACCGGCGCCGCCAGCCTGCGACGTCGAGCTGACTTCCCCAGTCGTCGAGTCGCAGACATCCACCGCATCCGAGCCGCCTCCGCTCGCCTCAACACCCGCCGAGGGCCAGCGCCCAGCCAAAATACCCGAACAATCTTGCGGTCTGCCTTGCCACAGACCTGGCTGCTACATGTTATTCCTTCCCTCGGGGCGTTCTCCCGATCAGAAATTCTGTTCCTACTCGTGCCACCAAGCGTTACGACGAGTTCGACAACGCGAACTTCGACTCCGGCAACGACGCCGGCGCGGGGTTCTTCCCCGTTATATGCATCGCCGCGGACCGCCTCAACATCCCCTTCTCATGTCGTCACGTATAGAGGACGTTACCCCCTAATACTTATGTTTGTTCTTGCCCAAGAACCGAGGAGGAAGCGGGAGGGCCGGGCCCTCCGGTCTCCCGTTTCCTTACTCGGATTGGGCCTTTGTGACCAGGTTTCTCATGACAGACTCGTACACGACGGACATCCGCTTCATGGCGGTGGATCAACTGGGTCAGCGGTATCGGCGCTATCGCCTTCCCGATCCCGACGCCGAGGCCGCCATGGCGGCATCCCTGAGTCGCTATGGACAGCAAACTCCCGTAGTCGTCTGCCTGCGAGAGGAAAGATACGAGGTTCTCGACGGCTTCAAGCGTCTGGCAGCCGCGCAGACACTCGGTTTCCTGACCGTCAGCACGCGGGTCGTGGAAGTTAATGAGCGCCTGGCCAAGGCGACGATCCTGGGCCTCAATCAAACCGGCAGGCGGACTCAAGAGTGGGAGGAAGCTTGGATCGTGCACGCCTTGGTGCGCGAGGACGGTCTGACGCAGGAGGAGGTCGCCGAGCTGCTCTCCCACCACAAGAGCTGGGTCTGCCGTCGGCTGGCCCTGGTCGAGAAGCTGGCCGACGCGGCCAAGAACGACCTGCGATTGGGGCTGTTGTCGGTCACGGCCGCTCGCTCGCTGGTGCGGTTGCCGGCCGGCAACCAACCTGAGCTTCTTGCAACGCTCCGCCGCGACAAGCTGACGGCTGCCGAGCTCGATGGCGTCGTGAATCTGCTCCAAGCGGCGCCCGGTCAGACTCAGGAAGAGTACATCTTGGCCCAGCCGCGCCAGGCCTTGCGGCAAGCACGGGAGGAGACTGGCTGGGCCTGGGACCCAAGGCTAAGCAGTTCGGGCAACCGCGTGGCGCGACGTCTCACCTACGTCCTTGAGGACCTGGGTCGCATCGAGACCTGGCTGCGCAGTCAGGGCCGCGCCGGCTTGACCCCCTGCGATCACTTGGTGCTGACGTCAGCATTCTCCAAGTTGGCGCGTGATGCCTCCAGCGTGGCCTCTTTGGCTCAGGACCTCATCGGAGAGTTGAACAATCATGACCGAGCAAAAGCGCAATGAGATTGTCAGCCGCTGGCGCGGCGGTGCATCAATGCGACAGATCGCCCGCGAGTTGGGACTGGCACGGAACACGGTGAGCCGGGTGCTTGTCGGGATTGATGCCCAGCGGGCCGGCAAGGCGTCGACCTCGCGCAGACGACCCAGCCAGCTCGATCCCTACGAGCCGGTCATCCTCGAGCTCCTGGGCCGATATCCCGATTTGACCGGCGTACGGCTCTTGGAAGAGCTGCGCCAGCAGGGCTTCCCGGGCAGCTATAGCACGGTCCGCCAGCGGCTACGCGAGCTCCGTCCGGGCTCGGGACCACAGCCGGTCATCCGCTTTGAGACTGGGCCGGGTGTCCAGGCTCAGATGGATTACGCCGTCTACGATCTGGACTTCACTTGTGAAGGCCGGCGCCGCGTCAATTTGTTCAGCTACATCCTGGGCTATTCACGGCGGCAGTATCTGCGCTTCGTCGAGGCCCAGGACATGGTGACCACCCTGCGTGAGCACGTGCGGGCCTTTATGCATCTGGGAGGCGTGGCCGCTACCTGCTTGTATGACAATATGAAAGTTGTGGTCAGTGGTCACGAGGATGACGTGCCGATCTACAACCCGCGGTTCCTGGCCTTCGCCACCCACTACGGATTCCGGCCAGTGGCCTGCCGCGTGCGGCGGCCTCAAACCAAGGGAAAGGTGGAACGCCCGTTTTATTACGTTGAAACCAGCTTGTTCAACGGCCGCAGCTTCGAATCGCTCAGTCATCTGAATGAGACCACCGATTGGTGGCTGGCGCAGGTCGCGGATGTCCGCGAGCTCCGCGCCGCCGGCAAGACGCCCTTGCAGCTGCATCAGGAGGAACTTCCCCACCTGATCCCGTTACCAAACCAAGCTTATGTGGTCGCCCCGGTTATCTATCGCACAGTCGACGTCGAAGGCTTGGTCACTTACTGCCAGAACGGCTACTCAGTGCCTTGGCGGTACATCGGCTGCGTGTTGCCGGTGCGGGTGACCGAGACCGAGGTGATCGTTTACGGTCCTCAGGTCGAGGAGATCACCCGGCACGCGCTGTTGCCGCGCACGGCCAGAGGGCAACGGAGCGTGCACAAGGAGCACCGGCCTAACGAAAGCACACACCGGCGACAGGCGCAACTGGAGGAACGCTTTGGCGAGCTGGGCGAAGTGGGCCGTCGGTTCCTGGAAGGGCTGCTGAGAGTTCAGCGATACGGTAAGGACCAGGCGCAGCGAGTGCTGGCACTATTGGGAACCTACACCCGAACAGACGTGATCGCCGCGTTGGAGCGAGCGGTCCGATATGGTGCTTATTCTCATGCGGCGGCGGCACGTATCCTGTCGGTCCAAGCTCGACCGAAGACTATCTTGGAGGTGCTGGCCGACGAAGAGCGTCCGCTGCCTCCTTGGCTGGGCGAGGATAAGGTGTCCCCGCGCCCGACGTCAGGCTACCAATACCTTTGCGAGCCGGAGGAGCACGAGGATGAAGACCCGACCAGCGCCCAAGGCGAAGCCGGCGGGGACGGAACTGCGCCAGAAGATCCTTGAGGACTTCGAGGTGCTGGGCATTCCCCTGCGGTCCGAGCAACTCGACGCGGTTGTAGGCCGTGCCGAGAGCGACGGGCTATCCCACCTGGAATTCCTACGGTTGCTGATCAGCGAGCAAGCCAACGGGCGTCGTGATCGCAGGATTGCCCACCGTATCCGCGAAGCCAGCTTCGCTGAAAACAAAACGCTGGCTGACTTCGATTGGCAGTTCAATGCGGCGGTTATCGATCGAGTGCGGATCGAGGCATTAGCCGAAGGGGAGTTCATCGGCCGGCATCAAAGTCTGGTTTGGGTGGGTCAAAGCGGCGTCGGCAAAAGTCATCTGATCCAAGCGATTGGCCAGTGTGCCTGTGTGCTGGGTTACCGGGTGCGGTACGAGACCAGCAGCTCAATTTTGCAAAAACTGACAGCAGCGCTGGCGGACCAGACGTTGCCGAGCCACTTGCGATACTATGCCAAATTCGATCTGTTGATTCTCGACGAGGTCGGCTTCGACCGACTGGAACGGATCGAATCGCCCCAAGCGGCCAGCCTGTTGTACAAGCTGATCAACGTCCGCAGTGGGCGGTCGACGGCATTGGTGACGAACATCGACTTCGACGCATGGGGCGACTACTGGGGCGATCCACCGTTGGCAATGGCGTTCTTGGACCGAGTTGTCGACGGAGCGATCATCATGAAGATCAACGGCAAGTCGTATCGGGCGCATCGGGGCGAACAAGCATCGGCCGTCAAGCGACCGAAGAAGTGAAATAGCGTCGACGCCGGAGCTAGGGATCAGCCAGTCGACTTGATTTGATCCACGCTTCATCGAACGACGGCCGTCACATCCCGAAGCACCTTGTCTGTGCTTCACGCGGCAACCATTCAAGTGGTTCAATTCTGGCTGCGAAAGTGGCTCACTTCCTGGCTGCCGTTGAAAGTGCGTTACATATTCGCCAGGCAACCCATTTATCCGGAAGCCGGGCCTGGGCCCCAAAATCGCTACGTGGCAGATGCATCGAACACTCTAAAAAATAAAAATTCTCAGAACCCTGAGGGCTCCCTTGACATCGTCTTTTCCGGAGGTACGATGCGTAAATAAGAAGCCTAGAATAGCAATATGAATGTGGATGTGTTGGGATGCCGTGGCGCGTGGACCCGCGCCGGGAATGCGGCTGGCTTCGCATGGAAGCCAGGGTTTGCCGCGGGGGCCTTTTCTGGTTCTGGTCGTGGCGTTTTGAGCGAAATGCGGTGATCGCCGGGTTGCTCGCGCGGCAGCTTGGGCGAATGCGTTTCGCTGTGTCATTTCAGTAAGCTGCGGAACGAACGCACTCGCGGCGGACCAAGATTCCGCGCAAAAATGGTGCTATATATATTAATACAGGATGGGGTTCGATGGCTACCGATCGGTTAGAACCGATGCCCTGTTGGCAAGTCCGCCGGAAGTTGGTGGCGTGGACCATGGAAGCGAAACCTCCTCGGGCTTAGAGAGCCGAGGCAGAGAAGGCACTCGCGGAGGCGATTGAGCGTGGAGTTCCTGTCCCTGGCCGGCCCGGTTTTGTGTACAGCGCGTTCGCGGTCTTCAGGCCCGTCAAGGAAATCACGGTGTGGTCGAACGTCGTCGAGATTTTCCGTCCGGGGTGCGAGTCTGTTCGCTTTCGCGTCAACCGGAGCAAAAGTGGACAGATCACGTTCACCGATACGCGAGACGGCAAGACGGGCATTGCCGGGACCACGGGCATGTGGGGGACGAGGCCGCCGATGCGGCCGAGCCGGCCCCGGTCAATCACGCCAAACGCCTTCAAAGTCGAGGCCGCCCGGTTCGTAGGGATGGAAAGGGCGGAGGAGCTCCTCCGGGAAATCATGCAGAGCGATTTTTTTGCGACCGATCACTGACAAATGTAGAACAGCGGGCCTCTGATGGAGAGCGAGGAGGTTGAACCATGGCCAACGTATTCACGCCCGATAACACCAAGCCGACACCGCCCGCGCTGGGCAATACCGGCGAGGCTGGCGGCAACGGCAGTTCGCCGCTGACATTGCAAGGGCAGTGTTCGCTGAATTCGTCGTGCGGGTCTAACCAGGGCTCGGGTTGCACCGCCGGCGGCGGGGCGACCGGAGGGGGCGGTACGACGGGGACGGGCGGCACGACGCCTGGTGGAGGGACGACAGGCGGCGGGGGCACGATGGGTGGTGGTGGCGGGCGCACGGGCCTCACACCGAGCCCGGGCCCGGTATTGAAGGGCGGAGGGCCGGGTGGTGGCGGCTCGTTTTCGGCCCGGCCCGGCGGTTCGCTTACGATCATGCCGCTGAACGGTCCGATTGGCCCAGCGCCGATTCCTGGGCCGCTGTCGCAAGGCGGTGGCGCGGGTTGCGGCTGCGGTGGCGGCGGCATCGGAGGCGGTGGCGGGTTGGGCGGCGGTGGTGGCGGCGGTACCGGGCCGCGCTGGACGCTCAAGGGCAGCGGAGGCGCGGGCGGAGGCCTGGCCGGCATTATTCCTACGCCCCAGGACGGACCCATCGGCCCGATCACTGGACCGGGCGGACCAGGCCCCGGGCCGAGCCCCATAACCGGCCCCGGCGGCTCGGGAAGCACTGGGCCTTGCGGATCGCAAGGCGGCAGTTGTCCGAATCCCGGTGCTGGCGGCGGTGCTCAGTCAGGTGCACCCGGCGGTGGTATCGGCGGCCTGCCGATCTTTGGCGGCGCTCCTACCTACAAATCGCCCACGCCACCGCCCGTGCCGACTCCCCTCGGCGGCGGCGCTGCTGCGCTCCAGCGTGCGGCGCTCATGCCTCCGATCGCCCGCAGCGGTGCCCTTCCACCGCTCACCTTCGCGGCCGGCGGCTGCAATTCGCTGGGCGGCCAGTGCGTGATCAATCCGGCCAATCCCAGCATGGCCATGCAGATTTCCCCGCCCGCCGGCGACCTTTTCTACATCGCGCCGGTGTCGTCGTATAGCAACGAGAACGCCGCCATCGTCAATGAAATCGGCACCGGTTGGGTGCACACGTTCAAGCGACAGGTTCAGGTCGGGTCCCGTACGCTGACCGTGGTCACTGGCGCCGGCCAGCCGTTTTCGTACCAACGAGCCCAGCTTGGGGGCTTTAATGGCCCGACGTCCAGCACGATGAACTCGCTGCAAACACCGATGAACGCGAGCACTGCAACCGAGACGCAACCCGACGGGACTGTGTTTCAATACGGCTCGGCGTCGGGCGGTGGTCTGTCGTTACAATACATTCAGAACCCGGCAGGCGCGCGGTGGACTGTCACGTACGACGGTAGCGGGCGCGTCAGCTTTGTCACGGACCCAATTACTCGCCGCACAACGTTTGCGTACGATGCGACTTCGGGCAAGATCACCAGCATTCTCGACCCGTTTGGCAGGGCGACGACGATCACGGTCAACGGCTCCGGCGACCTGGTGCAAGTGCTCAGTCCTGAGCTGTGCGTCACGAGCATGGTTTACGATTCGAGCCACCGCATGACGGCCTGGATCAATCCGCTCGGGGACAGGACGAGCTTTGCGTATGGTAGCTCGCAGCTTGTGGTGACTTCGCCGCTGGGCGCGGTGACCACGTTGCTCAATCAGGCCGTGCCGGGCGGAGCGTTCCGTCCTCGCACACCAGGAACAACATTCACGAACGTCACGAATTCTTCAGGGAATGTGACGACACTCGGCTTTGATGCGAACGGCAACCTGGTCGGCGCCACCGACGCGGTGGGGAACGTCACGAGCTACTCCTGGGACGGTACCGGTCACCTCCTGAGCATCGGCGACGGCTTGGGGAACGTCACGAGCTTTGGCTATGTGACCAATGCGACCAACAAGATTGAGTATCTCTCGTCGATCACGCAGCCGCTGGGCGGCACTTTCACCTACGCCTACAACAGCAGTGGCCAGGTGTCGGCGCTGACCGATCAGCTCGGGTCCACCACGACGCTCGCGTGGAATTCGTCGGGGCTGCGGAGCGCGGCGATCGATGCACAGGGCAACGCGACGTCGTATTCGTACAACAGCATTGGTCAACTCGTATCCGTCCAGAACGCGCTCGGGCAACTGGTTACCCTCGTTTATAATTCGCTCGGCCAGCAGATTGCACTGATCAATTCGCTCGGCAATGCGGTCAGCTACACCTTCAACGCCAACGGGATCGTGCAGACCGTGCAGAACCCGCTGGGGGCGGTCGCGACGTATTTGAGTGATCAGGTCAACCGGCTCACGAACTACATCGATCCACTTGGAAATAATACCACATATCAATATGACGCGAACAGCCGTCTGATCTCGGTGACGAACCCGCTGGGTGCGATCTGGTCGATGGCCTATGACCTGAGCGGGCGGCTGATCGCCCAGACGGACCCGCTTGGGAACACGACGAGCTACGGCTACGATGTGCTAGGCAATTTGATCCGCTCGACCAATCCGCTCGGTGCCATCGGCACGATGGTTTACGACGCGACCAGCAAGCTCATTGCGCGGATTGACGCGCTTGGGAACACGAGTTCGTTTGTCTGGGATGCGGCCAACAATTTGACGGCCCGGGTTGATCCCCTTGGGAATCGGACGACCGGGGTCTTTGACAGCCAGTACCGGCGAATCGCCAGCGTTGATCCGCTCGGAAATCGGGCGAGCTACTCGTACAACGCCGCGAATTTGCCCATGGCGATGATGAACCCACTGGGTAACGTCTGGACCGCGAATTATGACTCTTTGCAGCGCCCGGTCGCTTCGATTGATCCACTTGGGAACACAACATCATATGGGTACGATAATTCCGGGAATCGGGTCTCGATGACCAACCCGATCGGGGCCGTCTGGAGCATGGTCTACGACGGCGGGGGAAGGCCGAGCGCCAGCGTTGATCCGCTGGGGAACCGATCGACCTTCGGATATGACGCGGCCAATCGGCCGGTCAGTTTCACCGATCCTTTGGGGAACGTGAATTCGAGCGTCTATGACCAGGCTGGGCGAGTGGTGGCCATCGTTGATCCACTGGGGAATACCACGTCGATTAGTTATGATGCCGGGAGTCGTCCGGTGAGCATGACCGATCCTCTTGGGAACATATCCACGACCGTATTTGACTTTGGGAATCGTGTGGTGGCGTCAGTCGATGCCCTCGGGAACCGTTCTTCGCTCGGTTACGACGCGGCCAACCGGCTTGTGAGCTCGACCAATCCGCTCGGCTTCACCAGTACAAACGTCTTTGATGCCGCAAATCGACCCCTCGCGACCGTCGACCCGCTTGGAAATCGGAACAGCATCGGCTACGACCAGGCCAGCCGAGTCACCAGCCGAACAGATCCACTTGGGAGCGTATCAACAATAGTATTTGACAGTGGCTCGCGACCGATCGCGACGATTGACCCGCTGGGCGATCGGACCACAACGGGCTTTGACGCCGTGAGCAGGCCGATCACCAGCACAAACGCGCTGGGCTTCGTGTCGACGACGGTGTTCGATGCCGCTAACAGGCCCGTGGCGTCCATTGATCCGTTGGGTAACGCCAGCACCACGGTGTTTGATTCCGCAAGCCGCGCCGTCGCATCCGTGGACGCTTTGGGGAATCGCTCGACCACTGCTTACGATGTTGCAAGCCGGCCGGCGGCAAGAATCGATCCACTTGGGAACACATTTACGACGGTCTATGACGGCGCGAGCCGCGCGGTCGCTCAGATCGACCCGCTTGGTAACCGGAGCTCGACCGTCTACGACAGCGCGAGCCGGGTGGTCGCGAACGTAGACGCGCTCGGCAACCGGACGACAGCTGGATTCGATGCGGCCAGCCGGCCAGTAAGCACGACGAACGCTCTGGGTTTTGTGTCCTCGACGGTGTTCGACGCGGCTAACAGGCCGGTCGCCTCCATTGACGCTCTGGGCAACAGATCCACGACCGTGTTTGATGCCGCAAGCAGACCCGTGGCCAGGATCAATCCTCTCGGCAACTCGATCACCAGCGTGTTCGACGCTGGCAACAGATTGATCGCGAACGTCGACCCAGTCGGAAACCGGAATTCGTTTGCATACGACGCCGCTAGCCAGCAGGTGTCGATGACCGACGCATTGGGCAATGTCAGCACGACGATCTACGATCCGGATGGCAGAACGTTGGCCAGCGTTAACGCCAGCACATTCGCCACGACCCAAGTTTATGACCCGGTTGGCCAACGGATCGCCATCATCGACGCCAGCGGAAATCGCTCAAGCTTTGTATGGGACGCATCTGGCAGGCAGACAGGCACCACGGACGCGCTCGGCAACAAAGTCACTTATCAATATGATGCTGCGAGCAGGCGAGTCCTTCGTATCGACGGCCGCGGCCTGCTCACGAGCTACACGTATGACGCAGCGAGCCGGCTCACAGGCCAGCAATTTCAGGACACGACACGCGCCACATTCTCCTATGATGCGAATAGTAGGCGCACACTTTTGAGCGACTGGACGGGATCCTTCACAACGAGCTACGACCAAGTGGGGCGCGTCAGTTCAGTCGTCAACCCGGCGGGCATCGCGCTAACCTACACCTACGACGCCGTCGGCCAACGCGCCACGATGAAACATCCAACCGGAACGTTCACTTACGGCTATGATGCAGTGGGCCGAATCAGTACCCTGACGAATCCAGAGGCGCAGGTGACGAGTTGGTCCTACGATGCGGGGAGCCGTGTCACGCGCCAGGCGCTCGCCAATGGTGTCGTTGTGTCAAACTTGTATGACACCGCCGACCGCCAACTCATCCTCGCAAATCTGAGCCCCGGCGGTACCACCCTCTCCAGCTTCGCTTACACCTACAACACGGTTAACAATCGCACTCGGGTCATCGAGGCAGATGGCTCCGTCGTGACCTGGAGCTACGATCCGACGTACCAATTGACCAACGAACAACGTAGTGGGACGAACACTTATAACATTACATATGGTGATGATAATGTATGTAATCGCACGTTGCTGGTGAATAACGGTTCGCCGGAAACTTACTCCTACAACGCTGCCAACGAGTTAACGATAAGCCAGACCAACGCGGGCGTAACGACGTACGCGTTCGACGGCTCCGGTAATTTGCTGACGGCGTTGGCACCCGGATCACAATCAACCACGAATACCTGGGATGGGGAAAACCGGCTCATTGGGGTTGCGTTGCCGACCGGGACAGCGAACACATTCACGTACAACGGCGACGGGCAGAGAGTGCAGAAACAGGATTCGACTGGCACCACAAACCACGTCTGGGACGACCAAAACGTCATAATCGAGACATCTGCGAATGGCGACATCCAGGCCGTGTACACCTTGGAACCGAACAAGTACGGTAAGCTCATTTCGCAGTTTCGCGACTCGAGCGCGTCCTTCTACCTGCTCGACGCACTTGGTTCGACAAGACAGTTATTGAACGCTTCGAGCACGGTCACGGATAGCTACGTTTTCGATTCATGGGGGAATACGATCGCCAGCAATGGCGTGACGACTAATCCATTCCGATTTGTGGGAGCTCTCGGCTACTACGCTCAGCCGGATATGCCATCCATCTACCTGCGCGCTCGCTACTACAACCCAACTCTCGGCATATTTCCTACACGAGATCCCATCGGACCATCAACCAGAGACCCGAACCTGTACCGCTATGTGCGTGGCGCTGTGACATCGCACGCGGACCCTTCCGGGCTTTTCGCCGTCCCCGTCGGCTACCTGATCTGGATCGCCATCACCTCAGCCGCGGGCGCGGCCTTGGGCACCGGGTGTTACTGCCGCCGGAAAGCGTTCTACAACTTGAAAGGAGGCAGGCCTTGCACCGGCTATGAGACGGCCTGCCTGATGGCGACCCGAAATTTCCTTCAGGTCATGGACATCGCGGGTTGGCACCCTGGTTGGGGGGGGGTGTTATCGAAACACCTGGTGCGGGACTGGAACCGGGGGCGACACGGAAGTCTACAATGGCTGCTTCAACATAACAATGATAGGCAACACGACTATCAACTGCTCAAGCTGCGCGTCGTTCTTGCACTTGCTAACAACGTTCGTGCACGAATGCTTCCACCAGACCCAGTGGGCAGGATGGCCGTTCTTTGAACACACACGCCCGGAGACAGAGGCACCGGCTTACCTCTGGACACGTCTGTTCTTGCAAAACTACCGTTATTCGATTTGCGATGCGCTGGCTTCTAACGGTTTCTGTGCGAACCAAGCCACTTGCATCGCGGCGCTAGAGGCTGAAAGAAGCACAGAGCTGAGCGGATGGCGCACGGATGGCGGAGGCCTGAACATCAGTTTTCCTTACATTCCACCACCAATAGTGCGGCAGTGAACACTATGGCGATTAACAGCGGCGCGGATCGCGCATTTCACTCGCAACTCAAGCGGCGCGTTGCGAGACCTAGTTTACCGAATTGGCAAGTCTCCGCCGCACGGACCCGCCGGGTGAAGCTTCCAAGTTGCTGCGGCCGACCCGCGCCGGGGCGCCAGATGCGCAGGGGACTCAGCCCCGCTTTGGGATTCCAGCGCTTCCTGTTCATACTTCGGGCAAAACATCGGAGCGACCGAGCCAAGTCATCTCCCGGCTTTACCTCGCGGAAGTCGCGGTGCTGGAGCTTTGCCGCGGCGAAACACACGAGAACACTATCATGCGTACCAAGTGGGCCAGTTTTTTCCGAGCCTTCGGGTTTTTGATCGTGATCGCGGCGATTCAGGGCCTCGTGGTGGCCCTGAACTTCAACTTGCACCGGCTTGCGAAGCCTCCGTGGTTTCTGGGCGTGGGAATTGTGTTGACCATTTGGGGCTGCGGGGCGTTGGCGAGCACCGCCCTAATGCACCGCATCTGCGGGCTGCTGTCCCGGCCACAACTCGCCGCAATATTCGTGGCCTTCTTGGCACTGTATGTTATCTGGACCCCGTCCGTCGTTACGTCACCACGTCCGAGCGCCGGGATCGCGGGGGAAGTAAGACGCCCATTGTCTGGACTCGATGGAGCGGGAAGCCAGGCGCGCGGCATGCAAGAAAGCAAGGAAAGCAGACAACCACCGTCCACGGCCGATCCAGCGCGAACCCAGTGAGGTTCGAAAGCGAGAAAAGCAGACGTTGCGCCAAGAAGCTCGGAAAAGGAGGATCATCTCAAATGTGAAACCTTTTAGTGGAACCCTGCGGGTACCCAATCCCGCCCGGCAGAGCCGGGCCAGCAGCCGGAAGCGAGATCCTGACAGTTTTTCGAAGACTACCGGCCCAGGAGCAACCGGTACAACAAACTCCTGAGGGATCCGCCGGCCGTGCGTCTGAGGCCGAACGGGGACGAATCGCAGACGCTCCGATGTATCACCAAGCGAAGGAAACGAAGCGCGGTGAAACGACTGTCAGGAAGTCGCAGCGCCTCATAGTAGTACTGAAGCGGGGGAACGGCCTTCCGGACCCCGTGGAGCGAAGGGGACGCCGCGTTGTGGGCGGGAAGTTGGAACCACACTGAGGACACCGAGCCTTACCAGCGTGTTGGAAATGAGCGCGCAATGGCCGCTCAGGCGGTCAGACGTCGTTTCAACATACTTTGACGAGGCTTGGGTCTACGATTCGCGGTGCGTGAGTTTCGATCATGGGGAAGTACTCCGAAGCGCTCACTGAACACGTGATGGCCCCTCGAAACGGCGGGTCGATCGAAAACCCTGACCTGACCGGCCATGCTGGCGCGCCAGGCCGGGGAGCGTTCATGATCCTTTACTTGAGGATTGAAGACGAGCGAATCGCGGCGGCGAAGTATCACACAGTCGGGTGCGGGCCGACGATTGCGAGTGGCTCAATGCTGACGGAGATGATTCGCGGGAAATCGATCGCACACTGCCGGGAGCTGACGATTGAAAATCTGATCGAAGCCCTGGATGGCATGCCGCCGGACAAGCTGCATTGCCCGGCGCTGGCGATTGGGCGCTCAAGGATGCGCTGGCCCACTGGCCCGGTCCGCAGAAGGAACCGACTTGAGCGAATGGAAGATGGCGGATCAGCGGTTGGGCAGGAATGAGAGAGCGATGAGGAACCGGAGATTTGTCCGCAGATGACGCCGATGGGACGCAGATGGGATGACAGGACCAGGGAAGACACGAGGGCGTTGGGACAATGCAGGTGTGAACTGCTGGTTAACCACGGATAGCATTTAACGGAGATAAGGGAACGACGAGGGGCCGGAGACTTGTCCCGAGCTTGCGGACGGGCGTTCGAGGCTGATCCTCCCCGGTGCAAACCAGCCTTGAACAGAAGGAAACAAAGTTAACGAAGGGGGGCAGCAGAGGTCGGTCCGAGATCCGAGATGGCAAGGACTCTTGGAATGAAAAGCCTGCTCTCCGACGACTTCGCGACCCGAGATTCCTTTGTTTCCTTCGTTTCCTCCTGTTCCAGAATGGAGCCGGCGTTATGCACCCGTTTTTTCCCAAAGCAGACAACCTCTCTGGTGAAGTCATCGGAGCCGTCATCGAAGTGCACCGGATCATGGGGCCGGTCTTGTTGGAGAGCAATTACGAGCGGTGCCTGGTGCGCGAGCTCGAGTTGCTGGGCGTTCCCGTGCGTAGCCAGCAGAATACGCCGATGGGGCGCAGTTGAGATGACCGAACTAAGAAAAGACAAGAATCAAGATTTTTAACCACGGAAGGCACGGATTTTCACGGAAGAATTCGGGGGAAGGAAGGGGGCGGGTTTGAGCGGAACGAGCTGGGCCAGGATTGTCACTGACCCGGGCGATGCCGAACGGGTTCTCGAAGGCGCGGCGGAGTGGGACAGAAACATAGCTTGAGCTCAGCAACTCAAAATCCAAAATTGGTCGGGGGCGGCGATGGCTAAGCGCGGGAAGGCATCTGGGAGGGGTGAGAAGGCGAAGGAACCGCGGGGGGAAACCCGAGATTTGAAATCCGAAATCCGACAAGGATTAGCAGGAAACTCGAAATCCAAAACTCGAAATTCGAATGGGGACGATGGAGGCAGAGTGGCCGCTCGGAACGGGCTGCCGGCGGGGTACTGGAGGGCTTGCGAGCTGGCGCGAGAGGGGCGGTATGAGGACGCTCGGGCAGCGTATCTGCGGCTGCGCGCGAGTTTTCGAGAAGCACGAACCCTCGGCTTCGGGCGCTCGTTCAGAATGATCTCGCGGTTCTTGACGCGTTGGAGGGGAAGTTTGAGGAGGCTTGCGAGCAGTGGCGCGGGGTGGTTGAAGGTGATCAGGCGTGTCTGCCGGCCTGGCTGAATTTTGGGCTCGTTCGCGCGGAAATGATCTGGTCGGCTGCGAACGGAAATTCGAACGTCGAAAATCAAAACGGAAATTCGAAGTTCGAAATCGGAATGGGGAGGATGGCGGGGAGATCCCGGGGCGCGCGAGCCGGGGCCGGTGCGCGTGGCTGTGCTCAGCTTGCTGTTTAACTGGCCGTCGACTGGTGGCGGGAATATGCATACGGCCGGCCTGGTTGACTTCCTCGGGCGGGATGGGTTTGCGGTGCGGCATTTCTACGCCCAGTACGAGCCGTGGGGAATCGGGCGAGTCACCCGCGACGACCTGGTCGCCAGCGAGGCACTTGCTTTCGCCGAAACTGAGTGGAACGTTGCCTCGATTCGGGAGCGGTTCCGCGTGGCGGTGGATGCGTTCGGGCCGGATTATGTTGTGATTTCTGATACCTGGAATATGAAGCCTCACCTGGCCGACGCCATGCGCGGGTATCCCGCGATTTTGCTCATGCAGGCGCAGGAGTGCTTGTGCCCGCTCAACAACCTGAGACTGCTCGGCATCGGGCCGGTGAAGGCTGAGCAGTGCCCCAGGAATCAGCTCGCGACTCCGCAGGTTTGCCACCAGTGCCTCGCCGAACGGGGGCAGCATTCGGGGGCGCTTCATCAGGTTGAGCGGGCGCTGGCTGGGGTTGGCACGGCGGAATATGACGGCCTCATGCGGCAGATGTTATTCGAGGCCGAGGCCGTGCTCGTGCTCAATCCGATCACAGCCGCACTGGTCGAGCCATTCGCCCGCCGCGTTTGCATCGTCCCGTGGGGCATCGATCCGGCGAGATTTCCCTGGCCCGCCGACGGGGAAGATCCCAAGCTTCGGGCCGGCGAGCACACCCCTTCTGTTGTGGGGAGCGATGTCGCCGGCGAGTCGAACCGCGAGTCTTCCGAGCCCCAACTGGGGCGAAATCATACAGCGCCGGATGTGAATCCCGGGTTAACGATCGACAGCGCTGAACTCCTTCAATCCACCGAGCCCCAACCGGGGCGACATCATAAAGCCCAGGGTGTGAACCCTGGGAGGCCTGACGCCGGCCTCGAGGCGCCCCCGCTCGTGACATTGTTCATGGCGGCCGTCGCCGGAGAGGTCATCAAGGGGTTTCACGTCGCGCACGAGGCTTGCCGGATTTTGCGCGAGACGCGAAGTGACTTTGAATTGGTGGTCACGTTCGACCCGCCGGGGCCGATCGATGAGTTTACTCGTTCTGTTGGCTGGTGCTCGCAGGATGAATTGCCTGGGCATTATCGAGACGCGGATATTTGTTTGGTGCCCACGATCGCTCAGGATGCGCTGAGCATTACTTCGGTTGAGGCGATGGCGGCGGGCAAGCCCGTGATCGCCAGTCGGATCGGCGGGTTGCCGTATACGGTGAGCGATGGATTAACCGGGTTGCTGTTTGAGCCGGGGAATGCGTTTGATCTGGCTGAGAAGATCGGGCGATTGCTGGATGAGCCTCATCTTCGCAGTCAGATGGGCCTCGCGGGGCGGAGGCGATTTGAAGAGGACTTCATGTGGCCGGATGTCATCAAGCGATACTGGCGGCCACTGCTGCCACGGCGCGTGCAACAGCGGTAAATCGAGTTTCGCGATTCTGGGAAACACTGATTTTTTGGTGAGGCGGTTGCCTGCATGGCTCGGCGCGACCCTCGCACTGGCCAGGCGGAGAGTTGGAATCGACTGCGGATCAGACACCGTGGCCCCTGTTGTTCAACCTCCGTTTTCGGCTCCGGTCCGCTCTTAGTTGCCTCTGCGACCTTCTGTTCAAAATCAATGAATTGGGCGGGCAAAGTGCCCAGTTTAGACAACATGGCCCCTTCGCGTTAACCGGTGATTCAATAGGTCTTTGAACATGAGGCCACGAAGGAAACGAAGATGAGGGTGCGGGTCCCCATCATCTTGGTTAATGCGGTTCCGCCCTGCTTTACCTCAGTGAACTCAGTGTCCTCTGTGGTTCAAAATCCGACTGCTCCTCCCGCCGCCTCTCGTTCCCATCCGTGTTTCATCAGTGTCTCATCCGTGGCTAAGTGCATTGGGTTCTCTTTTCGTCAGAGGCGCCTTCTGCTGTCCGATTGCTCGCGCTCTGATACGCGCTTCATCGGTGGCTGACCGTATTTGTGGATTCGTTTGTTCTGATACGAAACAGCTCCGATTTGTGGCCCAAACACCCGGACAACGACCATGGACATTCGACGCGTCGCCATTGTCTTTGATACCACCCTGCGGCCGGAAACTGCCGGCGTTTATTGTCACCGCGCTCTCGAGCGCTTCGTCGAGGTTCAGCATTTTCAGCCTCACGAGCTCGAGCGCATGCCTCGCACCGGCTTCGATCTCTACCTGAATATCGATGACGGACTGCGCTATCATTTACCCGCGGATTGCCGGCCCAGCGCTTTCTGGGCGATCGATACACACCTTGATTTTGACCGCTGCCGCGAGAAGGCGCCGCGGTTCGACCTGGTGTTTGCTGCGCAGCGCGACGGCGTCGATTTGCTCCGCGGCATCGGAGTTCGATCCGCTTCATGGCTGCCGCTGGCTTGTGATCCGGGTGTTCATCGCAAGCACGATGATTTGGCCAAGCAGTACGACGTCGCGTTCGTTGGGAATGTTTTTCCGGGGACACGAGCCGAATTGCTGGGAATCATTCAGCGACGCTACCGGAATTCGTTCATCGGCCAATGCTATTTCGACGACATGGCACGCACCTACTCGGCTGCCCGCATCGCGTTCAATCGCAGCATCCGCAATGACGTGAATATGCGCGTGTTCGAGGCCGTTGCCTGCGGGTCGCTGCTCATGACCAACGATCTGAGCGACAACGGCCTGGCCGAGCTGTTTCGCGATGGCGTGCACCTCGCGACCTACCGCGACGGTGATGACCTGCTCGATAAGCTTGCGTTCTATATCGAGCGCGAGGCGTTGCGCGAACGGATTGCGGCCGCGGGGCGGGACGAGGCGATCGCCAAGCACACGTATGCGCATCGGATGGAGGCGATTCTTCGGCGGGCGGAGGAGACGCTCTCGCGCACGATGGTCCAGCCACTCGCGGTGGACTCGAACGGGGTTGGCGAGCGCGCACCCAAAGCGCTCGCGCTCTGGAACGGCCCCGGTGAATCCGATCCCGACAACACCCAATCCAAAATCCAAAATCCAGGATCTAGAATGGGCACGCCTGACCCGTTCTATTTCGGGTATCCCCGCCCCGAGGTCGTCGCGCTTGTGCCACAGACCGCCCGCCGCGTGCTCGACATCGGCTGCGGCGCGGGCCGGCTCGGCGAGGCGATCAAGCAGCGGCAGAACGCAATTGTCTCGGGCATCGAGCTCGATGCCCAGGCCGCCGCTGGCGCGCGCGAGCGGCTTGACCACGTGTGGGCCGGCGATATCGAGGAGCTTGATCTCGAGATCCCGCCCGGATCGTTCGATGCGATCGTCTGCGCCGACGTTCTCGAGCACCTGCGCGAGCCGGCGCGGGTGCTCAAACAGATACGTGACTGGCTCGCGCCTGACGGTTGCATCGTCGCGAGCATTCCCAACGTGCGGCATCACAGCGTTGTTCGCTCGCTGCTGCAAGGCAACTGGACCTACGAATCAGCCGGGCTGCTCGATCGCACCCATCTGCGATTCTTCACTCGCCGCGAAATCGAGAAGCTGTTTCATCGTGCAGGCTTTGCCATCGACGGCATGTGGTCGGTGCGTGGACCGGGTGACGACCTCTCGCAACGAAATGGCGCGAATGGGACAGTCCAGCTCGGCGGGCTTTCCATTGGTGGACTCTCTCAGAGCGACGTCGATGAGTTTTACACGTATCAGTTCCTCGTCCGCGCACAGCCGTTGCCGGCGCCCGAATACGGCCTGACCTCGATCGTGATCGTCACTTTTAACGAGATCACCTTTACCCGACAGTGCCTGGACAGCATCCGGCTGCTGACCGATGAGCCATACGAGATCATCGTCGTCGACAACGGCTCGACCGATGGAAGCGTCGAATACCTGCGGGCGATGGGCGACGTGCGGTTGATCGAGAATGAGTCGAACCGCGGCTTCCCGGTAGCGGCCAATCAGGGGATAGGCGTTGCGGCCGGCAAGCAAGTGCTGCTGCTCAATAACGACGTGGTGGTCACGACAGGGTGGCTGGGGCGCATGCTTCGGGCGCTTCGCGGCGGTGATGATAGCGTCGGGCTGGTTGGGCCGCGATCGAACTTTGTGAGTGGGCCCCAGCAGATTGAGGTGTCGTACGACAATATCGCTGAGCTGGATGGCTTTGCGTGGGATTTCGGCAAGGTCCAAAACGGCGTGATGGTCGAGGTGAGCCGGCTGGTGGGGTTCTGCTTGTTGATCAAGCGCGAATTGATCGACGCGATCGGGTTGCTCGATGAGCAGTTCGGGATCGGGTGCTTTGAGGATGATGATTACTGCTTGCGGGCGATTGCGGCGGGGTTTCGGGCGGTGATCGCCGGCGACAGTTTCGTGCATCACTTTGGAAGTCGCACATTCCTGGGCAGCGGCGTCGACGCCGGCTCGCTCATGCGCGAGAACCACGCACGATTCTTGGCAAAGTGGTCGGCCAACGGCCATGGCCGCAACGGCGAGCGCCTTCATCCGTCGCCGATGAACTGGGTCACACGCTCGCCGCGGGTCGGGCCGGGGCCGTTCGCAGTCGACATGGCGCCCGAGGGCGGGCTGCGGCTGCGGCTCGACCTCAAAACGCCCAAGCTTTCGCTCTGCATGATCGTGCGAGATAACGCACGGACGATTGGTCCATGCCTCGAGAGCATCCGGCCGTGGGTTGATGAGATGATCGTCGTTGATACCGGCTCAGTTGATGAAACGCCGCGGATTGTTGAGTCGTTCGGCGCCAAGCTCTTTCACTTTCCGTGGTGCGATGATTTCTCGGCTGCGCGTAATGAGTCACTGCGCCACGCGACGGGCGATTGGCTGTTCTGGATGGATTCGGACGACACCATTCCGGCCGAATGCGGCCACGGGCTGAGACATCTTGTCGAGCATCAGAATGATCCGAACATCGTTGGGTATGTCATGCAGGTGCATTGCCTGGGTTCCCTGGAGGAGGAGCAGGCTGGGATAGGCTTGGAAGCGGTTGACCACGTCAAGCTGTTTCGCAACTTGCCGGAATTGCGGTTTGACGGGCGGATGCACGAGCAAATTCTGACCGCGATCAACAGGATGAACGCCCGCGTTGTCCCGACCAACCTGCACGTCGTTCATTCCGGCTCCGATCGAAGTCCCGCCGGGCAGGCGAAGAAACTGGAGCGCGACATGCGGCTGCTCTCACTGGAGCTGGCCGAGCGGCCCGAGCACACGTTTACGTTGTTCAACATCGGGATGACGCTGCTTCATCTGAATCGTCCCTCCGATGCGGCCGACTGCCTGCGCCGGAGCATTCGCGCGTCCGACCCCCGTGATTCCCACGTGAAGAAGGCCTTTGCGTTTTTGGCGTTAGCCGAGATGCAGCAAAAGCGGCCCGAGGAAGCCCTCGCGGCCTGCCGGCAGGGCCTGAAGTTTCAGCCGCACGATGTGGAGCTTCGGTTCCGCGAGGCCGGTGCATTACAAGAGCTGGGCCGGCTGGCCGAGGCCCGCGATGCGTACTTGGCTCTGCTCGATGATGGGGGGAGCGGCGCATTCCAGTTTTCGAGCATCAATTTGGGCATGAAGGGCTACCTGGCCCGCCGGAATCTCGCCCTGCTGCTCAAGACGATGGGTGACCTGCCCGGGGCCGAGCGTCAGTGGCGCGCGGTCGTTCGCGAGGTGCCGCGTTATCGCCTGGCCTGGCGCGAGCTGGGCGAGACCCTGATCCAGCTAGAGCGCCTGGCGGATGCAGACCAAGTGGCGGACGAGCTTCTGACGGACCCACACGTTCGCGTTGAGGGGCACTTGCTGAAGAGTCGTGTGGAGTGGGCCAAGCAGCAGTTCGCCGCGGCGCGCGCCGCGCTGGAAACCGCGCTTGCGGAAAATCCCGGCGACTTCGGGACGGTACGAGAGAGCGGCGATTTCTTCTTCCATCACGGAACGGACGAGGAAGGCGAACAGGCGCTTCGGGCGTTGTTAGCACGTGACCCCATCGACGCCACGGCGTACCACAGTCTGGGCGTGGTCCTCATGAGGAACGGCCGCCACGAGGAAGCTGTGGTGGCGTATCGCCAGTCGCTACGGCACCGGCCGAATTACGGCCCGACTTTTTTCAACCTGAGCTACGCCCTTACCGACGGCGACCGGCTGACGGAGGCGAGGGCCGCGTGTGAGCAAGCAGTCCGCCTGCTGCCCAACGACCCGGGGCCCAGACGCGAGCTGGCGCGGCTCGCACGCATGATTGCGGCGGTTCGGGTGTAGTGAAGCTGGGGCCGACAGAACCTGTTATTCGCCACGGTCGTATGCCCGGAACATCCGCTGTTGGAGAGGGATCTCGAGACGCCTCATGGAACCGTCGCCTCAGGGATGCCGGATCATAACACCCTGCTGCTCTGCATCTGGTGTCTGCTCAAAGAACCGGCTGACTTCCTCCCATCCGACCGCCAAAACCTCGACTCCCGCCGGTGTGCTCCGGCTGGCGACCATCTCGCCTTCGTAGTAGTACCTCAGCGTCCAGTCGTCGCGCGTCAGTTTCGCGTAATCGTCTGTATAGTTCGGCTGATGTGCTGCCTGATCACGGGCGATCTCCTCGGCGATCTCCGGCGGCACCGGTAGCAGCCCGCGTGGCTTGGGCAACGGCCCCCGGTAGCGGGGATTACTCTCGTCGATGATCCGGGCGTACATGGCCAGGCTCCTTCCTTCTGATTGTATCGGACGAAGTTTCCCTGCAATAGGGAGTTTTCGACGACGGTCATCACGGTTGGGGCGCAGGTCCACGCGTTTCTCCTCGAACGGAAAGCTTGGGAATGACTGCCTGATCGGCAACCATGACATTTCCCTACCGCGAAGCGGTTTAGCCCAGCCCCCGAGATCGTCAAGGTGTCCCCAGAACCCACGGCTACAATGCGAAGAACACCAGGGGTTGTCGTAAACCCCTAAGAAATCCCTGGAATCCACGCCAAATCAACACCAGCCCAATACCACGCATATCGCAGACGCTCCGGACTCAAAATCCGGTCTCCGCAGAGAGGATGCGGGTTCAAGTGACCCCTTCGGTACTGCGCCGGCTACTTCTTCTCGACCACGAGAACCCCTTTCTGGGCGACCGGCGTTGGTGTGCCGTCGAACGTGAGGCGGATCTTATTGATGACCCCCGTGACGCCGAGCAGGCTCCGAGGCCGCACCGGCCCGGAATTGAGATCTCAAGTCGCGGCATCTACACCGTCCCAATCCGTACGTCGTGCCGAGTCTCGGGAGGGTGATGCTTGATAAACTCGCTGACCTCATCCCAACCAACGGCCAAGACCTCGACCCCGAGCGACGTGCGCCTTGACGCGACGTAGGCGCCTTTGTTCAGGGGACACCATACCGAACTCCCGCCAGTAAGTAATGGAGCTGGTCTACGATCCCGGCATTAGCCAGCTCGCGGAAGGCTTCCGGTCGGTGATCACGCGGCGGGAATCCAGCGGCCGTTGACGCGGAACCGCCGAACCGCCACCTCAACCGGTTGTTCACAGATCGGCCAGGTTGGCCGATTTGGCGACAAATTGGTAACAGAACTGGCAATATCAGCCCAATGCCGCTGCAATGTGCGTCGCTCAGTGCGGCATCGTAGCTGCCCTGAAAACAAGGGCCTTAAGTATCACTGCACCGTGTCTCCCAATACCACGCATATCGCAGACGCTCCGGACTCAAAATCCGGCCCCGGCAAGGGGTGTGGGTTCAGGTCCCACGTTCGGTATTTGGTCGAGCCGGCCAGCCGGCTGCGATCACTTCTCCACCACCAAGACGCCGCGCGGCGAGCGCACGGTCGACCTGCCATCGAAGGTGAGGCAGATCTGGTTGATCACACCGGTCAGTCCCATGAGATTCCGCGCTTGCGTCGGCGGGAGAACATCCGGGTCGCCAATGAAGTAGCAGGGGAATACGAACTCGGTCAGGTCCATACCGACAACCCGCGCCCGGAGCAGGCCGGAACGGACCTCTTGGCCGTAAAGAAGTAGGTTCGACACTGGCTTCTTCGGGATCGGCAAGTCCAGCGACTTGGCATCGAATGCTGGCATGGTGGTCATTTCCGTTCCGGAATCCACTCGGAACGGAACCTCCTCCCAAGCACCGCGGTTGGTCTTCAAGGTCAGAACGAGATCAGCCCAGATTACCGTATCGCCCGTAGCGCGGAGCGTCCGCTGTTGCAGAGGGACTTCGAGACGACTCATCGGAGCGACACCTCACGGGTGCTGAATCATCACGCCTTGCCGATTCTCGGGCGGCGTCTCCTGGTAGAACCGGCGGACCTCCTCCGGACCGACGGCCAGCACCTCGATCCCCTCCGGCGTGCTTCGGCTCGCGACGGTTTCTCCTTCGTAGTAGTACCTCAGCGTCCAGTCGTCGCGTGTCAATTTCGCGTAATTATCAGTGTAGTATGGCTGCTCTGACGCTTGTTCCCGGGCGATCTCCTCGGCGATCTCCGGCGGCACCGGAAGGAGTCCGCGTGGCTTGGGCAGGGGCCCGCGGTAGCGTGGATTACTCTCGTCGATGATCCGGGCGTACACGGGTGAGCTCCTTTCTTCCCATTCTATCGGCCCAGGTTTCCCTGGAGTAGGTAGTCTCATCACCCAGATGAAGCGAAGTCCTCGTCCGCGTAGAGCAGCATCCGCCGTTACTCCACGCGGCCGTCGTCGCCCTCTTCGTTTTCGCGGATGGCCTGCTCGATCTCTTCCCGGTTGGCTGCGACGTAATCCCAGGCGGCTTCCAGGTCGGGAGGCGAGAGCGATGGGTAGGTCGACAGGATTTGGGCATCGGGCATACCCAGACGGCGACAGTTGTCCAGAACCCAAACCGGGATGCGCGTGCCCTTAACGCAGGCGTCGCCGCCCTGACGATCAGCTTGCTTGAAGATCCTGCCGGTCGCCGTGGCCATTGGTCATTCTCTCGAGCTGATCAAAGTCTCTGGAACGAAAGCGACTCAATCGCCATGTCGCCCCCTTTTGCGACTGCCTTTGATTCTAAGCTCGTAGCCGTTCGCGGAGCAACGTTGCTTACCTGAGCAAAGCGGGAAAGCCCGGCCCTGAGGCGCGAACGGCTGGAACAAAGGTGTCAGACACCTTTAACAGTCCCCGGTGGGATCACGAGGCTCCGAACCACGACCTTGCAGTCCCGGATCGGATCGTTCAGAATCCAAAAGAGGCTAATAGAGCCGTCGCGCTCGCATCTCACCGCCACGGCACAATATGGCGAGCGACGGCACTACATGGGTGACCCGATGGAACTCCCCGTTGATGTCTGCGTGCTCAAAACCGATGACACGATCGAGTGTCCGCTTTGTGAACATGGACAGGTTCGCTGCGCCGAATGTATTGGGAGCGGTTTCAATCGAAGTTCTACTCCCGAGATGTGCGCGCTGTGAAGGGAGCGGGTGGTACAACCTCGAGAAACTTCAAGGTTGTTTCGCATGCGGAGGGACTTATTACGAACGCGGAAAGGGTCGCGTGGGTCCGCGGTGTCCGCAATGTCGGGGCGCTGGCCGGGTGACTTGCAACCAATGTAGAGGGGTGGGTGCCATTCTCCTTTGTCGGGCTCTCGGTCACTACGCTTCCGTCGAATACATTTCCAAGATGGCACGCGTGATGGAAGCATGCTCCGAGGTTGAGGAATCTTTCTTCCTTGAACGAGGTTGGAGGTTGTACAGCGTACTGCGCTCGGTCTACCAATTCGCCAAGGTCGAATGCCCGGAACGCGTCGTCGAGATTTTCCCCGAACTAATCATCGAGGTGATCCAGGCATCGAGGGATCGTATTCAGCAAAGCTCTAACGGGTTCAGATCAGAACAGCACGCCGGCACGAACCTTGTACAGTAGAGAGGCGTCATGACGCCCAAGAGAAAAACACAGTATCAACACCTGGAGCCGCGCCCTGGCTCGAATTACCGGAGCCTATTCCTCAAAGGTCGACGGATCCGAGCGGTGGTGGTCGACGAGGCCATCCGCGGTCCTGATCCATTCACGCCGGAAGAACTCGCCCGGGAGTATCAAGTCCCCCTCGAGGCGGTCATCGAGGCTCTCGACTATGTGGCAAAGAACCGGCCGCTCATCGAGCAAGAGCGGGACCGCGAGGCCTCCCGGCTCCGCGCCCGAGGTCTCCTCGATCCACCGCCGGAATGAAATTCCTGCTCGACGAAAACCTCGTCGGCGTCACAACCTGACCGATCGGGGAATCGCAACCGCGATCAGCAAGCTGGAGTCTTCCGGCATTCCGATACTCGACCGGATTCACCCACTGAACGAGTGGCGATGAGTAGTCCGCCAGCGACTTCTAAATACCATTGCACAATCATCCGACTGAGGTGGGTGCCACTGGCTTCGCCAGTGATCCATGGCCGGTTGCCTCATGCGTCAAGGCTCATGCCCCGTCTCTCTTCCTGCCGCGCCATCGAACACAGTCCGGTTTATGTATCACGTGCATATCGGTTCAGATACGTATGGTCGTGTCAAGAAAGTTGGCTCGATGCCGATCGTCACCAAATTCTTCATGGTTTCGCTGTTCCCGGTTCTTCCGCTCGAATCGTTCTATCTGATCCGACTCGGCGAGTCGACTTCGGAAGGCATTCCATTCATCGCCCGGGCCCACTGGGCGAACATCAAGGGAATTCCGCTCGCGCGCGTTAACAAGCTGTCCGTCGTCATGGCCTATGCCCGCGGTGTCCTGGGCGCGATCGCCATCGGCGGCTTCATGGGCACGTTCACGATGTTCATAACGTGGTTGACTGGCGAACCGTTCGACGACGAAAAGCGGTTGATTGTCATGTGCACCGGCGCCTGTCTAGCGATCGGAACGGCCCTCGGTTTAGGCACCTATCTGTTCCCACTTCAGATGACGAGAAGGGAGAAGCAAATCCGGCGAATGTGCGGCACGATCCTCGGCATCTCGGCCGATCCCGCGCGGGTGCGACTCGACTTCGCGAAGTCGATGGACGATCGTCTGCGCACAACCGCGGTCGCAGGCAAGCTCCCGAAACTGGCGCACGAACTCGCGCGCACGCGAGTACGAACCGCCCTCGGAGAGCCTCCGTTGCCTCTGGAAGATCACACCGATGATTTACTCAGAAGGATCGAGATTCAAGAAAGCACGTCAACATAGTCCGAAGACAAAGGACGCGTCACGACGCCCAGTACCGAAACACACTATCAACACCTGGAGCCGCGCCCTGGCTCGAATTACAGGACCCGGTTCCTCAAGGGTCGACGCATCCGTGCGGCGGTAGTCGACGGAGCCATCCAATGCGATGCGTGTCCTTCCTCTCCGGGGACCACAGGCGTGTGCTCCGTCAACCAGGGGCGGTCGCTAGCGCGACCGGCGGGCAAAAATTGCCCCCGAACCACTGGCAACGCGAAGATCGGATCCTACGAGCCCGAAGCGTCAGCGAGTGCATTCCGGCGCGGGCCCGGCCGCGGAGGAATTGCGCCCGGAACGCTCAGGGGGCCTTTCCCGCTCCCTTCAGCAGGCGGTTCACCTCGACCCAGAGGGCCCGCCACTCGTCGCGCTCGGCCTCCGGCAGGGCCGCCAGGGCGGCGACGTCGCGGACGCCGGCCAGGTCGGGGTCCATTCGCCAGTGGTCCAGGGCCCGGCGGCACGCGGCGGCGTCGGTGTCGAGCTGCTTGCGGTGCAGCGCCAGGTCGGCCCGGAGCCAGTCCAGGGCCCGGCCGCGGAGCTCGGCGCGGGCCGACTCATCGGGCGGCGGGTCATCCTTGCCCCGCCCGCAACCGGCCAGCGCCGCGGCGCAGGCGGCGGCGTAGCGGCGGGCGGCCGGCAGATCGTCGGCGAGCTTCGGGTCGGCCTCGAACGCCTCGGCCCAGCGCCGGGCGGCGGCGGCGTGACGCTTCGTGGCGTAGAAAATCGAGGCCAGGGCCAGGCGCTCGGCGTTGTCCGCGGGGCGGTCGTCGCCTCGGAGGATAGCCGGCAGGCGGTCGGCGAGGGCGGCGAGCTGCTCGGCCCGGGCGACCCACTTGGCCGACGGGTAGCGCCAGTCGGCCCGCTTCGAGCCGAGCTCGTGTCCTACGCGGAACTCGGCCAGTGACTCGGCGTACAGCCCCTGCTGCCGCAGGGCGAGCCCGAGGTTGCAGTGGGCCTCGGCGTAGTCGGGCTTCAGCCGGATCGCCTCACGATACGACGCGACCGCGCCGGGCAGGTCGCCCGAGGTGCGCAGGGCGTCGCCGAGGTTGGTGTGGGCCTCGGCGGCGGGCTTCAGCCGGATCGCCTCGCGGTACTCGGCGATCGCCCCGGGCCGGTCGCCCGAGGCCTCCAGGGCGAAGCCGAGGTTGGCATGGGCTTGGGGCATGTCGGGCTTCAGCCGGATCGCCTCGCGGTACTCGGCGACCGCCCCGGGCCGGTCGTCCGAGGCGTCCAGGGCGAAGCCGAGGTTGTTGTGGGCCACGGGGTCGTCGGGCCGCAGCCGGATCGCCTCGCGGTACTCGGCGATCGCCCCGGCCCGGTCGCCCGAGTCGTCCAGGACCAGGCCGAGTTTGCTGTGGGCCAAGGCGTCGTCGGGCTTCAGCCGGATCGCCTCGCGGAGCGCCGCGATCGCCCCGCGCCGATCACCCGAGTCGTTCAGGGCTGAACCGAGGTTGTAATGGGCTTGGGGCAGGTCGGGCTTCAGCCGGATCGCCTCGCGGAGCGCCGCGATCGCCCCGGGCCGGTCGCCCGAGGCCTCCAGGGCCAAGCCGAGGTTGGTGTGGGCCTCGGCGTAGTCGGGTTTCCTCCGGATCGCCTCGCGGTACTCGGCGATGGCCCCGGGCCGGTCGCCCGAATCGTCCAGGGCCAAGCCGAGGTTATAGGGGGCCTGGGGGTCGTCGGGCCGCAGCCGGATCACCTCGCGGTACTCGGCGATGGCCCCGGGCCGGTCGCCCGAGATGTGCAGGGCGTTGCCGAGGTTGTTGCGGGCCACGGGGTCGTCGGGCCGCAGCCGGATCGCCTCGCGGCACGCTTCGACCGCCCGGTCGAGCATCGGGGCGGCCTCGGCTCCGCGGCCCCGCTCCGTCAGGTGGCGGCCATAGCAGCCCAGGTGGCGGCCGTCGTCGGGCCGGCGGCCGACCAGGTCGCGCCAGACCGCCTCGGCCTCCGCTCCGCGGCCGCGCCGCTCCAGCGCGTGGGCCAGCTCGTGCCCGGCCAGTTCCGGCTGCCGGCTCCAGGCGAGCGAGTAAGCCCGGATCGCCTCCTCCGGCTGCGGCGGCCGCACCCGCTCCAGCAACTGGCCCAGCGCGTAGTGGACCCGGGCGTCCTGCGGGTGGGACCACGAAGCCCGCCGCAGTACCGCGATCCCCGCGTCCGCGTCGCCCGCGGCGGCCAGGGCCTCGCCCAGCAGGACCAGGCTGGCCGGCGCCCACGACCCCGCGTCGGCCCGCTCGGCCAGCGGCCGCAACCGACCCAGCCGCGCCGCCTTGTCCTCCACGAGCAGGGCCGCGCGCAGGGCGTCGCGGTCCGGGTCGGGGTCGGCGGCGCGGGCCGCGGCCAGCCGCCGGGCCCAGCCCGGGCCCTTCGGGTGGCGGGCGCGGCGGACGGCGGACCAGTGGTCCAGCGCCGCGACCAGGGCCGCGGCCACCGGCTTCGGGCGGCCGGCGACCCGGGCGCCGGCCCCGGCCGGGTCGCCGCCGTCGGGGTCGATCCCGGCGTCGGCGAAGGCGTCGGCGTATGCGGCGTCGGTGGCCGAGCCGTCCGGGTCGTCGGCCTGGGCCGAGCGGATGTCCACCAGCCGATCCAGGAGCGCGCGGTCGGCCTTGGCGGCCCCCAGCCCGGCCCCGACTTCCCGGCGCATCGCCGCCAGCGGGGCCGAAACCAACGGGCCGAGCTCCTCGCCGATCCGGTCCAGGGCCTCCCGGGCGCGCTCCCAGCGGGCGACGTCCTCGCGCTGCGCGCGGGCCTGGTTGCGCAACAACGTCGCCTCGGTCAGCAGCCGGTCGGCCCGCGCGGCGCGGGCCTGCCGCCTTTGCAGCTCGTAGGTGAAGGCCAGGCCACCGAGGGTCGTCAGCGCCAAGAGCGACGCGGCCAGGCCGAGCTGGAGCCGGCGCCGCCTCCGCTCCTCGGCGGCTCTGGCCTCTGCGCGCGCCCGCTCGATCTCGGCGGCGTGGAGCCGCTCCTGCACGCCGGCCAGGTACGCCGTGATCCGCTCGCGGACGGCCCCGGCGTCGCGCGGCCGGTCGGGCGGCTCGGCGGCCAGGCAGTCGCGGGCCAGGACCACGAGCTCGGCGTCGGCCCCGCAGGCGTCGAGCCGAAGCAGCGCCTCGGCCGTGTCGCCGCGGGCGGCCTTATGCTGGGTCTCGGCCGATGTCCGGCCGGTGAACGCGGGCGAGCCGGTCAGGACCTCGCAGAGGATCGAGCCCAGGGCGAAGACGTCGGCCCGTTCGTCCACCGCGGCGATCTCGCCCCGGGCCTGCTCCGGCGCCATGTAGGACGGGGTGCCCAGCACCGAGCCGGCCCGCGACAGCTCCGCGTCCGGGGCGAAACTGCTGCGCACCGTGGCGATGACCGTCTCGCGATCGGGCTCCCGGCCGGCGGCCGCGTCATCCGCTACCCCGCCGCGGGGCAGCACCTTGGCCAGGCCCCAGTCCATGACCTGGACCTCGCCGAACGAGCCGACCATGACGTTCGACGGCTTCAGGTCCCGGTGGATCACCCCCCGGGCGTGCGCGTAGGCCACGGTCTGCGCCACCTGCTCGAAGATGCCCAGGGACCGCGGCAGCCCGTCGGCCGGCGACGGCCGGGCGGCCAGCAGTTGCGCGAGGGTCTGGCCCTTGACCAGCTTCATCGAGAAGAACGGCCGGCGGTCGGCGAAGGTGCCCAGCTCGTAGACCGGGACGATGCCCGGGTGCTGGAGCTGGCCGCCGATCTGCGCCTCCTCGACGAAGCGGCGGACCATCTCGCGGCGGCCGCTGAGGTCGTCGCGGAGGACCTTGATGGCGACGTCGCGGCCGAGGTCGGGGTCGCGGCCCTTGAGCACCTCGCCCATGCCGCCGCGGGCGATCTCGCCGTCGATGCGGTAGCGAACCGACGGGTCGGCGGCGGCCCGGTCGGGCAACACGAGGACGGGGGGCTCGGCACCGTCGTCGCTATCGCGCAGCAGGACGCGCGGCACAGGGCCCACGATCGCGGCGAGCGTCTCCAGGACGCGGGAGCCGCAGAAGTCAACGCCGGCGCCGAGCTCGCCGGCGTGCGAGAGGCTCAGCGAGGCGCCGTCGAGCCCCTGGCGCAGCAGGCAGCGGGGGCAGTGGCCGCGGGGGGCGTCGGCGGGGCGCTGGGCGCCGCAGCTCGGGCAGCGGTCGGGGGCGGCGGTGGCCATGAGGGAGGTCCTCGCATGCAGGCGGTACGGGGCGCACCTCGCTGAGTGACGGAATCGTCGCCGAATGTGACGCGCGGGGCCACGATTTTTTTCCGGTCAACCCCCCAAAGCCGCGAACAGGTCGCGGAGCTCTTCCTCGACGGCCGCCTCGTCCGGGTCCTCAAGCGTGGCGGCGACCTGCTCGCGCAGCACGTCGCGGTCAGCGCCGGCGGAGTCGCTGCACGGCGGCCTGCACGCCCCCCTCGGTCGTTCCGAGCCGGGCCGCCAGCGTCGCATAGGGGACCGAGCGGGGCACCGCGCTGAGGACGACCTGGAGGGCCTCGAACTGGGCGGCGCGGCCGGAGTCGGCGTACTCGCCCGCCAGGTGCTCCAGCACGCCGTCGAGCAGCCGCACGGCCCAGGCCCGGTCGAAGAGGCGGTCCGGCGTCAGGCCCGGGTCGGCCGGCTCGCGAAGGTAGCGGCCCTCCGCGTCGCGGGCGTCGATCGAGAGCGGCGCCGCCCCGCCGCCGCGCTTCCGGGCCCGGCCGCGTTGGGCCCGGTGGGCCAGGAAGAAGCCGCAGTCGGTGCGGAGGAAGGTCCGGAAGCGGCCCTTGCGGCGGTCGGCATGGGCGAGGAGGCCGGTGTCGAGCAGCCGGACGAAGTACTCCTGGGTCACGTCGGCGGCCTCGTCGGGCCGGCATCCCTGACGGCGGATGAAGGCATACAGCGGATACCAGTAGGCCCGGCAGAGCTCCTCCAGGGCCGCACGGGCCCCGGGCTCGGCCGGGTCGACGGCCGCGGCCACCCGGCTCCAGCGGGTCGTCGGGAACGGCGCCTTCGGGGAGGGGTTGGCCTCGGGGTCGGACATGGCGGGCCTCTCGGGTTCGCGGGCCGAGCGGGTCCGCGTCGCCGTCCCGACCGGCACCTTAACCCACTGTACGGCATGTCGGCCCGGCAATCCAACCCCCCCATGCTGCCGCGAGGTTGAGCCGCGCCTGCCGCGGCGAACGGAAGCCGTCGAACCCTACCAGAATCGCGCCAGATGATTCAGACCCCGAACTTATTATTGTTGCTCGTGGAGGCAAAGTTGCCGATGACCACGGAGAGAGTATCGATAGAAAACGTGCCGAGATTATAGATGCCTCCCCCCTCCGAATCGACAGCTCCGTTTCCGGCACGAGTTTTACGCCCGAGCGGGCAAGTGAATAGTCGACCCGAAGTTTAATCCGCCCGACAGGTCAAAATCAACCGATGTGGGACAGCCGCCCCCGGCTGTCCGGTCCGGTCATAGCGGCGGCCGTCCCACATTCAGGTCATCAGCTCACGGTGCCATAGATGTTGTCGTTGCTGGTGGAGGCGAAGTTGAGCGTGACCGTCGTCTTCTTGAGGGTAACCACGCCGCCGGGCCAGATGTAGAGGCCGCCGCCGATGCCGTCGCCTGCGCTACCGCCGGCGCCGGCCAGGCCGCCCAAAGCCAGGTTCAGGCTGACGACCGTGTCTTCGAGGGTCGCCGAGCTAGCCGCGCTGACGAAGATTCCCCCACCGTAGCCGAATCCGCCGTTGGCTCCCGAGCCGCCCGCGCCGCCCTGGGCCACATTGCCGATCAGCATGCCCCCGGAAAGATCCAGAGTCGATCCGCCCACGTTAATCCCGCCGCCGACGGCATCGCCGCCGTTGGCTCCCGCTCCCCCGGCACCGCCTTTGGCGATGTTACCCAGGAATGTCGTGTTGGTGACGGTCGCGCTCGCTCCTTCGAGCTCGAGACCACCGCCGCCGGCACCGACGACACTCGGGCCCGTTGCCGAGTTACCAACGAGCGTGCTGCTGGAAAGCGCGAGAGTCCCGGCCGCCATGAAGATCCCGCCCCCCAATGCCTCGCCGTTGACGCCCGTGGCCTGGTTGTTGCTAATGATGCAGTTGGTCACCGTGACCGCGCCGCCATAAAAGTCGCTGGCCACCCCGCCGCCGAAGCCGGCGGAGTTGCCGCTGACGGTGCAGTTGGTGAGCTTGAGCGTGCCGTTGGGGGCGGCGTTGTCCAACCCGCCGCCGATGCCATAGCCGGCAACGCCGATGGAGTGACCGCTTTTCGTTGCCGTGTTACCGCCGATTGTGCAATTGGTGAGCGTGGCTGTGCCGAAGTAGTTGATCACGCCGCCGCCCGAGGCTGCTGAGTTGCCGCTGATCGTGCAGCCTGTGAGCGTCGTCGTGCCGGAATAGTTCGATACGCCGCCGCCGCCGAAGGCCGCGAAGTTGCCGCTGATCGTGCAGCCTGTGAGCGTCGTCGTGCCGTAGCTCGATACGCCGCCGCCCGTGCCGGCGGAGTTGCCGCTGACGGTGCAGCCGGTCAGCGTCAGGCTCCCCGTGCTGGAATTCTCCACGCCTCCGCCCTCGGCGATGTTGACGTAGCCGCCGCCGAACTCGTATGCTCTGTTGTAGGCGGTATTTCCGTTGAGCGTGCAGCCGATGAGGTCGGCCGTGCCGGAATTGAACACGCCGCCGCCGCCGCCGTACTTGTAATTGAACACGCCGCTGTAATTGGATGTGTTGCCGCTGACGGTGCAGTCGATGAGCGTCACCGTGCCCTGGTTGTCGACGCCACCGCCGTAGTGGCTGTTATTCCCGCCCGTGATGGTGAGGCCCGAAATAGTTGCCGTGGCGCCCGGTTCGATCTCGAATACACTGTTGGTGACGCCCGGCGTCGTGTAGTTGCCTTTTACGGTCACGCCCGCCCTCGGGCCCGTGATCGTCTCGGTCCCGGTCTGGTCGCTCAGCCCGAGCTGGCCCAGGGCCGGATCAAGTTTGATCGTCTGCGGCGTGCGGAACACCGTTTTGTCAAACGTGATCGTCTCGGCTCCTCCGTTCGTATTCGCCAGGGCGATCGCCTGGCGCAGGTCGGTCTCGCCGGCGACGGGCGTGTCGGTGGGGTTGTTGACGACAATCGTGGACAAGAGCGCGCGTCCCTCCAGTTCCAGAAACGTCGGCCGCATTCGCCACCGTTGCCGTCCGTGGAACCTACCCCGCCCGCCGCTCCGCTGATCCCGCTTCAAGATGTAACTCATCGTGTTGTTGCTCCCCTTGTGCCATGCGTCTGCGTTGTAATGGCAACGTGTTCGCCGCAGGCGCGCAGACCGAGCGCCCGGGCGTTGGCCGGCCGTGTACCGCCCTGGGTTCTGGGGGCCGTCCCATGCGGGCGGCGCGGGGCCCACCCCGCTAAGTAACGGAATCGTCGCCGAACCTGACGCGCAGCGCGCCGATTTTTTGCTCCGGTCAGCCCCCCAGGGCCGCGAACAGGGCGCGGAGCTCCTCCTCGACGGCCGCCTTGTCCGGGTTCTCAAGCGTGGCGGCGACCTGCGCGCGCAGCACGTCGCGGTAGCGGCGGCGGGGCCGCTGCACAGGAAAGAACAAAGGTGTCAGGAACCTTTAACGCCACACGCCCCAAGAATATGATGCGGCTCGCCCGCACTCGGTTGATCCTACCATGACCTCCATCCCGCCGCGCCGCGGCGCATAGGGCGTCGACGCACCATACGCTCCGCTCTTGATGGTCCTCGGCGGCGCTTGCCTGCTTGCCCTCTTGGTGTGGCGGCTGTGGCACGGCGAGGGCGCGACAGTGGTGCCGTGCCGAATTTCCATTGCCGGCCTGGGCTTTGGCGCCCGCTGGCTGTTTCTCAACGCAGGCTGCTACGTCTACGCCACCCGCGCCGGCAAGTTCGCCGTCTGGTCTGAGCTGCTCGATCGGCTTGAGCTCAAAGGCGACGAGCGGCTCATCGACATCGGCTGCGGCCGCGGCGCTGCTGATGGCCGCCCAGCGACTCCCCCGCGGGCGGGCCGTAGGTGCCGACGTGTTTAGCACGACCGATCAATCGTGCCTTGGTGCGAGTCGAACGCTTATTGGTTTGCGTCGAGTGGCCTTACTGGCCGCTGTCGCCTCGTTGCGTTTGCGGAACGCGGCCATCGCCAGGCCGATCGCAACGGCGATTCCTGCCTGCATCGCTGAGGCGGGCTCGGGCACGGCCGCTAAGGGAGTCCAGATGCCCGCGATGTTGTTAGTAGAACCACCCTGCGTGAATCCTGTGGATGTGGTTGTAAATGCGATTCCGAGTTGTCCGTCAGTGCTGTTGAACACACCAGTGTCGATCGTCAGACCAGAGAAGGAATCAAACGGGTAGGAGTCAGCCCAATGTGGCGACAACACGCGCAGATCGAGGCCGCACCGTAACGGCCTCGAAATCAAGTACCTCAAGTATCACCGCAACGTGTCGCCAATATCAGGCCGATGGCAGACGTCCCGGACTCAAAATCCGGTCCTTGCAAGAGGGTGTGGGTTCAAGTCCCACCTTCGGTATTGGCGACTTGGGGTGAATCGCACCTTGCTTGATCGCCCGACCGTCCTCGAAGATCACACACGCCACCACCAGGCCGGGTTCGATGTTGATGACCCACACCGCGCGGCAGCGCTCCTCGATCGGTCGCTCGGTGATCGGGATGCCGCTGAAGTCCGCGCTCGGCCACACCCAATGGCCACTCAGGCAGGCAATGCCTGGAGATGTAGAGTCGAGGTGTGGCGCCGTGGTTCAGGCTTGGCCTATCTGTGTCCGGCCCTTTCGGTTGCCGGTTGTCGATGTGGACGAGTTGATGGAGGAGGTCGAATGTGCTCGCCAGGCGATTGTCGGTTGACGTCAGCTCGACGAATCCATGCGAGTTTTTCGGGTCAGCGATGAAAGAATCTACGTCTGAGGGCGCTCAAATCGGGTCGGCCACCCAGGTCACATCAGCAGCGAACACACTGGCTCGGAGGGCGTTGTAGAGTTTCTGATCCGCCGTCACCAACTTGCAGCCCAGTGCAACAGCCAGCGCAAGGTAAATGCTGTCGTAAACCGTTCGGCCCGTGCCCAAGGCGATGTCGAAGGCGGGTTCGACCAGTGGCATCACGGCGTGGACCTCCAACGGCGTCACCATCAGTCCACGAAGAATCAACCGGCCATCTGCCGGCACTATCTCTTTTCGCTGATATACCTTCTTCCAGATGGTTTGGCCGAACTCGGTGTGGAGCAGGACGGGGATGTGGCGTCGAACACCCGCGTCGAGCAACCGTAGCGCCTCAGCGGAGTAGATCTCTGGGACAAACCACTTCACGGCGACGCTGGCGTCGACCACCACGTCGACGGTGGGGGGCAATCCGTTCGAGGTTCCTCCGTTGCTCATCGCTCGCGATCCTCGCGGATCAATTCCGCACTATCACTATGGAGACGACCCTCGAGCCTGCTGCGGATTCGATCAGCCAGATCCCGCGCCGTCGCGACATCAACTTGCCGCGACACTTGCTCCAGGATCTCCCGCAACTCAGCTTCCAGCGAGCGATGATGACTTTCGGCTCGCTGCCTGAGTCGCTCGATCACGGTGTCGTCCAGTCCACGTACCAAGACCTGGCCCATAAATACCTCCCGGGGCGTCTGTAGAAGGAACGATAGCGAAATGCTATCACGAGTCGGAGGCTTTGTCGAGAGGAAAGGATTTCGGTCTCCTGGCGTGCTCATCCCCATCTGTCAATGATCAATGACTAATCACCAAGTCTTCCAGACGAATGACCCCATAAGAGGAACAACGCGATGATCACATAGAGCAGCGCCAGGATACTCACGATGAGACACCCGTGGAAAAAGCACCCGTAAAGGCACCCGTGCTGGCGGGGCGCCGCAGCGGAAGGTTCCGGCGAAAACTTACGAGCATCGTAGAAGTCAGGGTCGTTGGTCGACATCAGATGTTTAGCCCACGTCGGAGTTCATTGATGGTCATGGGCCGCGGTCGTGCTTGGCGTCCATCTTGCCCGAACGCCACCGCTATCGCCATGCGGTCAATTTGGGAACAAACTGGGAACAGTACTGGCAGTATCAGCCCAATGCGACGATAATATCACAAGAGCAAGTCGGGGGATGCCAGACACCCGCCCTTCCCTGGCGCGAAGCGACCCTTGCCAAGCATCCATTCTTCTTGGATCGAGAACCGGTCCTGACTTCAGGAGACGTCCTAAGTTCGACCCACGTCGAAGACTGGGCAAGACGATTGGCGGCTTGATCGGTCGCGGAGACCGGGAAGCTCCGGTTTACGAGGAAGCCTCAAGTCTCTTGCGAACGTCGGCCAGCGTCGAGCCGCGACCCTCATCCGCTTCCCGTCGGCTCTCCTCGGCGAGTCTGCGAAACGACTCGTTCATTTCGTTGGCTTCTGTTCGAGACTGGTTCTTCACCGGGCAGGACACGCCTCGCGTCGGATGACTTTTCTTCCGTACTCTCAGGGATTTCCTCTGTTGACTTTTCTTCCGTACTCTCAGGGATTTCCAGGGGGAACGGGCGTCGAATTACGGCCTTGGAAAATAGCGATGCAGGAGATTCGGCGATTTCGCAGCGAAGCGGCAAACCATTGCTAACGCGATCGTGTGTGCGCTCGCCACCGTGTGCTTCGTTTGCTTGGCGTTCGAAAACCTCACTAAGAGGCTCGTCCGCCTCGTCGCTGATCAGGTTCCGCTTGTCGGCAATCCGACCGAACAAGTAATAAAGGCCGGGAATGACTAAAACCCCAATCAAGGTGCCCGTGAGCATCCCGCCGGCTGCGGCGGTGCCAATTGTGCGGTTTCCGATCGCCCCGGCGCCGGTAGCCACGACCAGCGGAAGCAGACCAGCGATGAAGGCGAAGGAGGTCATCTGAATCGGCCGGAAGCGCAGTTTTGCGCCTGCGACGGCCGCCTCGTGGAGCGACACGCCCTTCTGCATGGCCATGTCGTTGTTGATGACCAGCTCCGTACTGCGGATAGTTGGCGGCGTAGAAGGTGAACAGGTTCGTCACCTCCTTGCGCTTTTTCAGGGCGGCCATGAACTTCTCGGTCACCTCTCCAAGCCGCTGGTAATCAGCGGAGAACGTCTTGTCCAGGACGAGCATGGAGATACCCCCGGCGGTGCCAAAGCCGGGAACCGCGGGCGGTTCAAAGAACTCGAGCTTCACGTTGCTCAACCGGCGGCATTTTTCTTCGAGATCAACAATTTGTAGGCACGCATCCGGTCGGGATTCAGCCAAACCCGCATGGCAAAGATGCGATTGCCGAGATTCCTGGGGATGCCCATGCCTTTGATCCGCTTGAGCCGGGGCATGACGTAGACGTTGGCAAAGTTGAAAAGGTCTTTCTGGTCGGCGTCTGGATCCGTGCTGAAGATGTTCACGTACATCAGCATGCTCGGCACGACTTGGCTCACGAGGATCCCGTCCCGCACCACCAGGGGCGGGAGCTGGAACAGCACGATGTTGACCCGGTTTTGCACGTTCACGACATTGATGTTTGGGTCCGTGCCCGGCTCGAAGTAGATGATGATCGCTGCCTCGCCGGCACTGATGGCGGAGGAGGTAATGAAGCGCATGTTCTGAACGCCGTTGATCGATTGCTCAAGCGGAATCAGAACCGATTCGACCAGGACATTTGCGCTGGCGCCGGGATAAGAAATGGAAACCATGACGGTCGGCGGCGCGATGTCGGGGAACTGCGCGATCGGAAGGTTCTTGATCCCCAGCATCCCCAGGAATAAGAGGACGATAGAGATGACGATCGCGAATGCCGGTCTATGGAGAACTCTTGCGAACATGGTCGCACCCGGCGCTAAACGCCAGCCACTCATGGGCGCTTTTCAAAACCACCCACGACCTGGTGGATTTCGGGTACCGGCAGTAATCGAACAAGAAACCGACAGAGCGGAAGTGGACGGGTGACGCCTCGCAAAACTCTCAGGTTTTGCAACACCAGCGACGCAGCCGGATTCTGCTGATTCGCCGTGTTGAAGAATTCAGGCGCAACGCATTTGCATTCTGCGATGTGATTTGCGACGAGAGTCCCGACCGAACGGCAACGATTTGAGCCCGCTCAGAGCCCAGTGTCGGCTTTCCGTTCGTGCCCGTAGCCCGAGTTGATCCTGACTACCACTTTACGGCGGTTGCCAGCGTGGTCCATAGGCTAGTGGCTTCCAGACTTCTTTATTTTTTTCAAAGACGGAAACAGAGGCAGGCTACCAGGGCCCGGGGGCGGCGCTGAGTTATGTATGGTGTTCCCTGAACCTGGCCGGCGGCCGCCGCCGTGGATCACGCGTTGCTTCTTGGGGGCGCGCTCGACCAGGATGTGCCGCATGGCGGTGGCCGCCGCCGCGAAGAAATGACCATGCCCGCTCCAATTACGTTCCGCGCCGCTGCCACCAGCCGCAGGTACCCTTCGTCCCCTTATCCAGCGGGGCGGTGGAGTTTCTTGGTTGACGTGATCCGCTTCTCGTCGCGGCGCGTGCAAAATCGCGATTCAATACGATCGAACTCCCATCCGTCGCCCGTCAGGCCGACGCGCCGCCCGCGGAGTGCGGCCAGCTCAAATGTGCATCCATATCGCGTGATGCGCACAGGTTGGTCTTCGGAAAAAAATGGGAACGAGATCTCTGCGCCGTCGACGAACACAACCGGGGTAATCGGACGCCCCGCTCTGAACATCATCAGAAACGACCAATCCCCACACCTGCAACGGAAGGCGTCTTTGCCCCAGCCTGCGCGATCGAATTGTACTTTGCGAACGAGCATCGTTTATTCCTCCTTGTTGTTGATGTCGTGGCAGGACAGATCGTGGACCCGACCATTCCCTCTCATTCGCTGATGGAGTCTGAAACTCTTGAGCGTTGCCTTCGCATCGTGGGTACGCTTGCAGTCCTTGTTTCCTAAGAAAGCGCAACTCGCCGACAGGTAATCCCGCATGCGGGAAGGCAACACTTGAGATGATTCGGGCAGTCCGGAATCGTCTCGCGACACTCATCAGCCCCGAACGATATTCGGCCGGAACGTTTTGGTCAAGCCGACTCCTTTGGATTTCAAAGTTGGCGGCCAAGCGTTGCAGTGAAACGTAGCTGCTCGCCCATCCGTTTACTGTAGAACAGCGGATTACAGTAAGCACACCATTTTCGTTTCCGACTTTACTGTAGCCAGTTTGGCGAAGTGACATGGACCGTGAATTCCTTTGCTGTAAGAATGCTTTGAAGCGGAATCATGCTCTGGAGCGGTGCAAAGGACTGTCAGATGATCATCTGCTTCGAGTGTCCATCGGCAACGAGAGACGAGCTGGATCGATTGGTTGCGAAGGGATCATACCGCGACTACGGAGAGGTGATTGTCGCCGCAGTCAGAAACCAAGCCCTCATGGAGCAAGAAGTTGCGGAGACAGGGCCGATTGTCATCAATCGCTCCGCGCCCCAGCAGAAACTGACCTCGCCAGACGGGGCGGTCTCGTTCATGGCCGTGATGGGCGAGCCAGGGCCAACGGCACCGGTACTCGTGCCTGAGGCCGAACGAGGAACTCGGCGCAACGAAACCGACATCCCGAACAACTCGATAAAGGGCGATGAGAGTCGTCCGGCGGCGGTCGCAAGTTCCGCCCGGCACCTTGCTGTTCCCGATTCATTCAAGCTATACAGGTTTCCAATGGAGCCACCAAACGGATTGGTTCGTCTCCCCACGGATAAGTTGCGTCCGGGGCAACGCGTTCTGTTAGACCACTGGGTTCTCGGCCAGTACAACCGACTCCTGCCGGCAAAAGCGAACGCTCGGGCGCTCATCCGGCTGTTCGTTGAGGAACACCCGAAGGGTTTCCCCATCCTTGAGATCCGTGAGACGGCGAACCGTGTCGCCGAAGAAGCCGCGAAACTCGGCGACTACCTCGCGATGCTGGACAGGTCTCGAGAGCGATCGCGGGACGACGCGTTGGCGACCGCGTTTCCGAGGACCACCGGCGAAGACGCTCACAAGGGGAGGTCACGCTACGCCAGACAATTCGTCGTCTACCGGGACGGCGGAGGGAAACTTTCCGGGCTCATGTGGGACCTGAAGTTCGTGAGCGTCGTGACAACAAGAAAGGACGACAAATTGATCGTTCCGACGCGCGTGGCCTGGGAATTTGCCAGGCTAAAGAACCCGGTGCTCGACTCTTCGGTATCTGATACCACCCAGAAGTTTTCACCGACGGAGCAGAAGATCCTTCTCGACCACATCATCAGGTCGGTACCAAATGAGGTTTTCGCCTTCCGCGCGATCCTGGAAGCCGTTGCGGCCCAAAAAAAAACTCCCGAGAAGATCGACAAAGCGCTCAAAGCGTACGTGGACGATAGCCGTGCCCAGGAGCTCAGCAAGTCGTTTTTCGCGTCGCAGCGGACAGGTGCGATTTCTCGCATGAACGATCTTGGGCTTATCGTGCGCGAACGCGATAAAGACGATGGGGTCAGCGTCAAGTACGTCCTGACAAAACGCGGTCGGGAGTTCCTCAAACAATGCTCGCCGCCACGAATTAACTCGACCTCGAGTTAAGCTCTCGCCGAGCCAGCTCGCGGCGGCAAGAGGAGGGCGATGTCCCAGCGCACGACCGAAGCGTGGTCGATAGCGGGAGTCTCGCCCCCCCCGGAACTTCCCGGGCTTCAGCGATTCCGCTTCGGGAGCGGTGTCACCGACCAGCAGCCGGCGGTCCCAGTTCAGCGCGCTGGCCAACTCGAAAGGGCGACACAAACGAGATACGGGTCCGATGCGATTCCGTTCGCGATCACTGCCATATTCCACTGCCCCGGGGCGATGGATCGTGGAACCTCGACATTCGTGCTCACGACTGTTGAGCCTGTTGCGACGCCCATGATCGAGAAGTTGAACGTGCGCAAATAAACAACCGACCGGTCCGTGGTGCTGGTTAGCCGCACAATGGGATAGTTTGTGCTCATCTGCGCATCGTCGCCGTAACTGCAGGCTTGCGAGAGACCGTTGAATTGCGTACCCGTGATCGTGTACACCTGGCCCGGCGCCATGGTCGACGGAAATGTCGCGATGACCGGCTTCCACGACGGGTCGGGAGTGTCGGCCGGGTCTGGCGTATAGAGATAAATCGCGTTGGATTGTGCCGAGTAGAGAACCTCGCCGGTCGGCAGAAGCAGAAAGCGAGCCTCCCATGTATCGCCGCTGTTCGAGCCGATGGGAGGCTGCACCGCGAGCTGCGGCAAAGTTCCCGGGTTCGCCGCGTTGAACGTCTTCGGATCGAACTCATAAAACGTCGTCGGGTTCGACCAATAGCTGACTTGGCCGTTAGACGTCTCGCTGATGGTGTTCCCCGCCACGCAAATGACCTTGCCGCTCGGCTGCAGCACGGCCGGTGCGTCGATCGCGGTCTGAAGCGTTTGGAGCGGCGAGGCGCTCGTGTCCTTGGGGAAGCTTGGTCCCTGCGTCCACGTGCCTGTGCGCAGATTGAAGATCGCGGTGTTCCCCGTCGCACCGATTGCAAAGAGCTTTCCATCCGGGAGCAGGATCGCCGGGCCAATCTCCTCGACCGAGGTGCCCTTGATGGACGCGACCACCAGCGGATGCGGAGTGTTGCCGGCCTTCACCCATTCATCGGTCGCAGGAAGGTATCTCTCCGCCGCGTTTGCTCCGCCCTTGGTCGGCGAAACTTCCACGGTCAACAGGCTGCCATCGGCCAGAAGGGTCCAGGTTTCTTCATCGGTTGGAATGCCGTCCTTGGTATCGCCAGTCGTGCCAAAATGGGTCCCGGCTTGCGTCCAGGTGTTCGCTGCCGGATCCCAGATGGCCGAATTCGCTGTAGCCGAACCTAGTGCAGTCGGCTGCGCCAGGATCGCGCCCATGATGACTCGCCCATCGGCGAGTACGCTCGCCGCAATGTCTCCCTGGATGTAGTTGAAGGTCGAGGGCTTATTCAGCGGTGACCACACGTTGGTTACTGGGTCGAAGATTTCACCGAGCGGACTGTCGTCGCCGGCATCGGAATACTCGCCGCCGATCGCGAAGACGCGTCCATCCTTCAGCACACCGGAAGAGAAGAATTGCCGCGCGTGGGTCATCGTGATTGGCGTTTGACTCCACTGACCGGCTGCGTATCCCATTTTTGGATCCGGACTGTACCGCAACCAGTCTTTTTGCGGCGCCGGATTTTCGGCGTGGTGGATCAGTACCGAGCCATCGGTGAGCAGAATCATCGTGTCAGCGGTGAACGGCAAGCCTGCCGAATTATTGGGTAGCGAGATTGTTGTCCATTTCGCGGGCATATCATGCTCCTGTTGTTCAAAAATCCGAATGTTTTCGGAACCGGGCGCGGGCTGGTGCCAGACGTTTCCATCGGCTTCACGGATCCAGTCGCGCAACTTCGGCTAGCACGCGTTCGACATCCATAAAGCGCTTCGAAGCCGTCGAAGAATGAAAGGCTCACCGAGTTAATCCTCTGATCGAGCCAGCGACCGAAAGATGGTCATCTCCGGAGTGACAACTTCCAATAAGTCCGTCAAGCCCGGCACGCGTCAAAGACGTATGTCGCTCGACCTGCATCGGCCGCGTCGAAAAGCCCGGCTGGTCCACGCCGCAGGCTTGGCCGCGGTGCGAGGCGACCCATGACGCCTCGCAGGGAGCGCCGGAACTGGCGACAGTCCTCAGTTGCACGGCGTGGTTCGCAGGAACCGAACCGCCGATGCCGTCGCCTGAAGCTTGAGCGCGACGGCTCAAGGGCAAGCTTCGCGCGGCCGTTCAGGGCGAGATTCTCTCCGCCAGCGGATTCGATAGTAGTCTCGATTACGTGGGCTACTTGAAGGCTCGCTGAGACTCATTACTTCTTCACCGGCCCTCGATCGTAGCACACACCCAGCTCTTCCTGACCGCTGTTGATTCCCAGCGAGGAGAGCGACCAGCTTGCTCCATCCTCTCGATCGCCAAGATACAGGTCATACCCGCCCTGCCCTCCTGCGCGAGTGCTCGAAAAGACGACGAGGCGGTCGTCAATAGGATAAGGGTCGGAGCTGTTCGACCCGGGCTGATTGAAAGGGAGCGGCCCGCGTGTTCGACCATCCAGCGAACTGATCCAGACCTGATCGTGATGGTCTGCCCGGCTCGTCCAGCGCACGTATAGCAAGTGGGAGGCGTCAAGCGGCACAGGGAAGTATTCCTGGAGCTCCGGCTCGATCGCGAGAGGGCGCCGCGTGCCGTTGGCTACCTCGACCAGAAACAGATCCGAATCTTTGCGTGCTCCCTCGGCGTAGATGATTTGTTCGCCATCCGGCGTGAACATCGGCATCGATCGCTCGGCTCTCGCACCGCCAAACGGAATGGACTCGATCTCCCGGGTCGTGAGATCCATGATCCGCAGCTCGCCATCGTGCTTGAAGACGATTCGCTTGCCGTCCGGTGCGAACCGTGGATCCTCATCTCGCGTGCCGGCTTCCTCGGTGAGATTGATGGGTTTCGCCCGGCTGTCCACTTTCCACAGGTAGACATTCCACGCATCGCCGCGATGTTGGCCTCGAGGAACTCCCATGAAGACGATCTGTTTGCCGTCAGGGGAGAAATTGCCGTTGATGGCGTGGTCGATCTCCCAGAGTTCGCTGAGGCATCTGAGCCGCTTCGTCCTGAAGTCGTACAGATAGAGGCGGCCGTCCCAGGCATCGTAATTCGAGTAGCGGTGGAACATGATTCGGCCATCGAGCTTCGAGGCGGGGTTGGGCGAATTCGCGGTCTTGCCGCGATTGCCGCGCCTGGCGCCGGCGGTCGGGGATTGACCTGCGAGTCGTATCGAACGCACGCCCCGAAGGCTTGTCCCCGAAATCGCCGGGTCCGGTCGGCGATTGAGGAAGCCTTCCGCCTCACCTGCCCAACGGGTTACCTCTTGTGCACCCGAGGATGCGGTGACTGTCATCAGAACCATGGCCAGGTGCGCGGCGCTTCGGAGCTTGCTCGTGGCTTTCATCTTACATGCCTTGTGGAAGTGGAATATTCCATGAGCCAGTGCGCATCATACGTTGCGCCGGGCTCGGGCTCCACGCGTTGCCAGCCAAACACCCGGCCACCCATCGTCTCGAAATAGCGCGTCGTTCGCCGGCGACACGAGGCAGGAAGGCTCGGAGGCGTGGGTGTGTGATCACTCCGGCTAATTGATCGAATGCTTTTGGATGACACTCCGAATCGCCTCGTCCAGTTGCCTGGTCTCAACCGGCTTGATCAGGTGCGTCACGAAGCCCGCCTCCAGGCACATCTGCCGGTCTTCCTCGGAGCCGTAACCAGTGATGGCGATCGCCGGGGCGGAACGCCCCGGGCCCATCGAACGCAATAGCTCAAGGCCCGTCCCGTCGCCCAGTTCAAGGTCGCTCAAGATCAGATCGTATCCTCCATTCTCGGCGGCGGCCAAAGCCGTTCTCAGGCTGTTTGCAGGTCGAACCTTGTAGCCGAGCAGCGACAGCGACATCGAGAGGGCGCGCAGGGAATCGGGATTGTCCTCAACCAGGAGGATCGTTGTGGCCATCCGGGACTTGCCGTCCCCGTCGGGCTCGACCGCGGCGGGCAGAAGGGCGGTCGCGCCGCTCGCCCTCGGTTGATCGAGCGTCGTGACCTCGGTGACATCTGCGGTACGCAGGACGATTCGGAAAGTGGATCCTCTCCCGGGGCCCGGACTCTCCGCAACAAGCGTTCCCCCGTGGGCTTCGACGATCCACCGGCCGATCGATAGCCCCAGGCCCAGGCCCGGACGTCGTTCGGCACCATCGGCTGTGCCCTGGATGAAAGGCTCGAAGATCTCGTCCAACTGCGAAGCCTTGAGGCCGCGGCCCTCGTCCTGGAATTCGATCGCGAGGGAGCCTGGCGGGTTGTTTCGCGTGCGGATCGTGAGCTGACGTCCAGCAGGCGAGTTTCTCGCCGCGTTGGTGATCAGGTTCCAGAAGACTTGCCCGAGTCGGCCGGGGTCGGCGGCGATCCGGCTATCCGTCGCGGAGAGATCGAGCCGCGCGATGAGGTTGGCCTCCCGGAGGAACGGTGCGCAGTCCTCCAGACTCTGACGGAGGAGCACATGCGCATCGACGAGCTCCGTCCGCAGCCGCAGCTTCCCCAGCGATATCAAGCTCTGGTCGAGCAGGTCGTCGATCAAACGCGCCTCGAGACGGACATTTCTCTGCACGATCTCGAGGGAGGATCGCAATTCCGCAGCGACCGGGCCTTGATCGAGGGCGCCGGAAACAATCGCCAGCACCGGCGTCAGCGGTGTCCGCAACTCATGGCCCAGCTTGGCCAGGAATGCGTCCTTGGCCAGATTGGCCTGCTCGGCCGCGATCCGGGCAGTCTGCTCTGATTCCGCCCGCGATTGGGCCGAGATGTCGCGAATGATGATCAGCCATCCCGGTTCGCGGCCGTGCGGAAAACGAGAGACTCGGACATCGTAGACGTACCCGGAATCGCGCGAGTCCACACCGAGGCGATACGACAGCTCGGCGGCTCCTTCCAGTCGCGAAAGGTGCTCGGGGATCTGCAGCCATGCCGGAATCAATTCGCTGGGGAGTCCGATGATGTCCTTATCAAGGCGCCTCATCAGGCGAAGGGCAGCGCGGTTCACGCCCGCGATTCGCCGCGAGGCGTCAAGCACGATGATCGCGTCGAGCATCTCCTGCACAACCAGTGAATAGCTGACGGGAGCGACGTTGATGAGGTGGAACCGCCGCAACAGCACAAAGCCGAGCACGCCCGTCACCACGAACGTGGCTGCCGTCAGGTCATACTCTCGATAGGGTAGCGGGATGATCTTCAGCATGTCCGCTACGTTGATGACCAGGGGGATGAGCAGGCATGCCGACAAGAACAGCATCTGCTTCCTGAGCACCCCGCCCAGTGCCAGCGCCGAGCGGGCGAGCAGCCACGCAGACAAGCACAAGAGGGCATAGGAATAGCTCGTGTGAATCCAGAACGCAGGGCCGTACCTGGGGCTCAGCAATTGGTAGCCTCCGACATCGACCTGTTCCATGCCCGCCAGGAACAGCCGGTGTTCCCCGGACGTTGCGATCAGGCTGATGGAAATCGCAGGCACCGCCAGGATCAGCACTTTGAAGCGCGGTGGCGCTGCGCCGGTTCGGCCCGTGTACTCCAGGATGAAGAAGAGGAGCGAAGGCGGCACGAGGGCCACCGACGAGAGCTTCAAGCCGTAGATCACGGCCTTCGCCGACGGGTCGAGCAGGACTGCTTCGAGCGCCTCGCACAAGGCCCAGAGCCCTTCGAACAGGACCAGCGAGAGGAGGGGAGGCGCCGCAGGCTCGTTGCGCCGCGGCCAGGCAAGAACGACCAGCCAGCCCGACAGGGCCGCAGCCACGAAGAACGGCAACGATGCCGGGTTCAACTGCACGTGGAGCCTCAACGATGAGATGAATCGCGTTCATCAAGGATGATATCAACCTCCGCGTCCAAGAACAGCGCTGCCGTGGTCGCCCTCAGCTCCACAGTGGAGCCGGTTCGCTGGCGTCGGCTTCGGCTCTGCCGGTCGTCCTGCACAATCCGCATCCTCATTTCCTTAGCGCCATCTGGACGTTAAACTCGAATTCAACGATCAAGGCCGTGGCCCCGGAGCGCGTGGCACGTGCGAGCCCGGCCGGGTCATCCTTTTGCTCGAGGAATAATCACGATGAGCCCCCGCAACCGCAACCGCCGCGATTTCCTTCGTGTATCGGCGAGCAGCCCCGCGCTCTTACCGTTCCTCGCGCCTTTCGGGCGCGCCGTGGGCGACGAGACAAGGGCCAAGAACGACCGGCCGCGACTCGGCTTGATCGGCGCGGGCGGGCAAGGCTCGGGCGATGCGCACGGTGCAAGCGGCCACGGCGATTTCCTGGCCGTCTGCGACGTTGACCGCAAGCACGCCGAAAAAGCCAAGAACGACCGGCGCATCGGCAAGGGAAAAGCCGACGTGTACGAGGACTACCACAAGCTCCTCGACCGCAACGACATTGACGCCGTCATCGTCGGCACGCCCGACCACTGGCACACCAAGATCTGCATCGACGCCATGCGCAGGCAAGGACATCTATTGCGAGAAGCCGCTCACCCTCACGATTGACGAAGGCAAGAAGCTCGGCCAGGTCGCGAAGGAAACCAAACGCGTGGTGCAGGTCGGCACGCAGCAGCGAAGCGACCACAACCGCGTGTTCCTGCTCGCCGTTGCCATGGTGCGGGACGGCCGGATCGGCAAGGTCCGCAAGGTCACCGCGTCCATCGGCGGCGGGCCCTCGGGCGGCCCGTTCCCCGCGGTCGATCCCCCTTCCGAGCTGAATTGGGACATGTGGCTCGGCCAGGCGCCCAAGGTCGCTTATCGTACGAAGCGCTGCCACGCCGAGTTTCGCTGGTGGTATGAATACTCCGGAGGCAAGCTCACCGACTGGGGCGCCCACCACGTCGACATCGGCCAGTGGGCCATCGGCATGGACAATTCCGGACCGAACAGTATTGAGGTTGTGAAGGGTGTGCTTCCGGTCGAATTCAAAGCTGGCTACCCGACTGTCGACGATCGCTACAACACCGCCACCGAGTTCCTGTTCCGCGCCCGCTTTGCAGGCGGCATCGTCTTGGATATCCGCCACGACCTCGAGAACGGCGTCAAGATCGAAGGCTCAAGTGGCCACATCTTTGTCACTCGCGACCGGATCGACCTCGACGGCGGCGCGGTGGATGCGCTCTACAAAAACCCCGTTCCCGAGTCGCTTCTGAAGGAGCTGCGCAAAGGCAAGACTGTGGATGGCCATATGGCCAATTTCTTCGAGTGCATCCGCGACCGCTCGGAGCCCGTTTCCGACGTCTGGTCGCACCACCGGGCGCTCACCACGTGCCACCTGGCGAATATCGCGCTGCGACTCGGTCGTCAGAAGCTCACCTGGGATCCAGCGAAGGAAGAAATCACCGGCGACTCCGAGGCCAATGCCCTGCTTTCTCGACCCCAGCGCGCGCCATATGAGATCGGCTGAGTTGACCATTCACGCATGCCTTGATGGCTTTCTCGACGCGAACGGCCGTGCGGCGGGTCCGGCTTACCACGACCCGCCGCCGCCGCCACCGAATCCGCCGCCGGACGAGCCGCCTCCCGAAAATCCCCCGCTCGACCAGGCATAGCCCGCTCCCGTCGGGCCGCCGCCGGTGCCGGTTGAGCGCGGCATCGCCGGCAACGTGCGATTCATCGAGGAAACCGAGTGGTCGATGTCGTTCACGAATCTGAGCGTCGAGTAATTGAGCGCGTCGGCAGGCTGGTACCAGTTGGGCGGTTCGGTATAAAGGTTTGCAAATGCTTTGGCCCATCGGTTCGACAGTCCGAAGATGATCGCATAAGGCAGAAGACGCTCGAAGATTCCGCGCCGATCCTGGGCCTGGATGTCGTCGACCTCGGCACGGCGGATGTACTCCTCCAGCCCGTGGATCTGCTCCCAGGCGATCCGCCCCTTCCTGGTCTTGCGCGGCATGACACGGCTGGTGACAATGATCACGATCGCCGAGAGCACGCCCGCAATCGCGATCGGCACGATGAAAACCCGGCCGATCATCCAGAATTGGAAGAGTGCGGAGCCGCCTAGAGTAATCAAAAGCAAGAGCAGGCCGAGTCCGAGAAACGTGCCCCGAACCGTCGTCGGGTTGCCGTCGAAGTATCCTCCTTTGCTCAGACCCTGATAAAGATGATGCTTCACCTTGGCGATCACCGGGTAGAACTTCGTTTCCAGATCACTCATGAGGACCTCGTCCCGGCCCTTGAAGAGCATGCTGTGAATCTCCGCCTCAAAAGGCTTGAGACTGCCGGAGGCCTCGCCGCGCTCGAACTGATAATCGACACGGGACGAAAACACGGACTTCGCCGGAATCTCCTTGATTGAGAGATACCCTCGCGCGGCGAGGTCGATGATCACGGCGGAGATGTCCCGCAGGTCCACTCGCTCGTCGATCAAGGTGCCGACCTCCGCCGGTGAAAACCCATCCGGAGGTTCGTAGTTGACAACGATTGTACCCTGGCCCGGCAGGTCCCGGCCGCGATAGAACCACGCGGCAATACAAGCGAAAAATGTCGCGGGGAAGATCGCGTACGGGAAGTTGTCGACCAGCCACGCGAAGGCCTCGCTCACCCAGCCAGGTCGTGCGACTGCGTCGCCGGGCATCGTCACCTCGACCGTGATCCCCTCGCCGCCGCGCAGCTCGTTGGTATCAAAGGCGACCGTCCGCGCATCAACCCGCCGCTTGGTGAAGTCCTTGCCCTTGGCACCGTAGACCCCGGTCCAGGCGTCGTAGAGTACCTGAGAGTCGTCGAGCTCGCGTGGCAGTTTGACCACCACCGTCGACCGTCGGATGGGCACCCCCCACTCGGTTCCGGTGGCGTTCCAGCGCAAGATCGCGTGATCGCGATTCCCCTCTTCTCCGCCCCAGGCGCGCGTTCCTTCCCACAGGATCGCCCGCTCGACGCGGTAGCGGATGCGGTATGGTACGGGACCACTGAGCGTCTCAGCCGCGCTGCCGATCCGGATCCGGACCCGATTCTCCTCGTACGAAACCGCGGTCCCATATCTCTTTCCGGCGCCGTCGTCGACGCCTAGCAAATGAAATCGCAAGGCATATTGCTGCATCCCGACCGCGTATCGGATCGGGATCTCGCGGTAAATGCCGTGTTTGGGAACCTGGAAGTCTGCGTCGATCAACTCGGTCACCTCGAGCGCCGCGTCGGGCCGCACGTCGAGCGTGACCTCGAACTTGTGCACCGTCCAGCCGGAATCACCGCGCGCCGGGGCCATCGCGAGCCCGTTGCCCGTGAGCGCGATGAACAGGCAAATCCAGACCGGCCATCGTCCGGTCGATGAACAAGATCTTGGCACGACCGCCTCCATCCCCTTAACGTCAACCCGCACCGCCTTGGCCTCGCGGCGTCGCTTCCTCGGGGCCGCCAGTCGCCCCTGACGACCCGAACGTCACCTTGGGTACAGCACGCTCTGCCTCGTTGTCGAGCTGGAAGAACGGCCGCTCGCGGTATCCCGCCCCCGCCGCGATCCATCCCGACGGGATACCCTCGACCAGCGAGTTCCAGTCACGTACCACGGCGTTGTAATACCGGCGAGCGTACTGAATCGTGTTCTCGATCTCGACGAGGTTGTGTTGCAGGTCCCGGAAGTTCTGGCTGGCTTTGAGATCGGGATAAGCCTCGGCCACCGCGAACAGCCGCCCCACGGCCGCCGACAGACCCTCCTCGCGCGCGCCGCGCTCCGCGATCGAAGCAGGCTGCACCGCCTGGCCCCTGGCCAGGACGACACCCTCCAGCGTGCTCGACTCGTGATGAGCATAACCCTTGACCGTCTCGACAAGAGCGGGAACCAGGTCCCACCTCCGTTTGAGCTGCACGTCGATATCGCTCCATGCCGCGTCCGCGCGCTTGGTCAAACCCACGAGCCGGTTGTACATCCAGATCACGTACCCCAGAACAGCGACCACCGCCAGTCCGACAATCCACCACAACACAATGCGCCTCCTCGAATCGATCAACGGCCTGTGTCTGGCTGAGAGCCAGGCAGTCTAACATGCTCCGCACCGCGTCCCAAGAGGCACCACGGCACACTCCTGTGCCCACGCTGATCTGAATCGGGACAATCGGCGAGTCCCTGTCGTACGCGCGGTCAGTGCGTGAACGGCTCCTCTGGCATGGCCAGGTCAATGAGCAGCAGCAATACCACCAGCGGAAGTGGACGGCCGCGGAATCCGTTTCGGCCCGACTCGCAGTCACCGGAAAGGAGGCTCCGCTTACGTGAACGAGGCGACAAGAAGCGGGGCAATGCGCCAAGCGCCGAGGAATCCGACGCGAGGGTGTTGCGGGATGCATTGCACTCTTACAATCGGGGAATTGGCCGATCGGCGCGGGAGAGGCTCGAACGATCGACTTGAGCATCTATGGAGACACCAACCTTCTGGCCTGACGACGAGTTTCAAGACGCCGTTCGTCTGGTGGGTCCGAGGCGTCCATGGATGATTCACTCTGCGACAACGGGCGTCGGATCTCCCCCTACGAGCCGATGGACTTCGCGCTCGTCCCTGAGAGCCAATGCGTCTGGGGTTCCTCGACGGAAAAATCGGTGTCGGATTCCTTCTGATTCGGCGCCTTGTACAATGTAAGTGCTTCTCGACGCAAAGTTGGATTGATATAGACGGGCCAGATTCTGTCAAGACACCGTACCGCGGCGCGGGGTCATCGAGCGATGCGCCTTGCGGGGATGGCAAAGTGGCGGGTGGCGGCGGCGATCGCCGCGTTGGTCGCCGTGGTGGCTGTCGGGCGGCTATGTCTCCTCCGTTGGGAGTATCTTGACCGCGCTGGGGAGCACCGGAATCGGTTGCGAACAATCCACGAGGTTCCCGGGGGGATCGAGTACTGGGAGCGGCGCTGGACTCTGATGCGCGAGGGCATGGGCGCCTCGTATCCCTGGCCGGGCGGGCCGCCGTTTGTCCCAGCGTTAACGACTTATCACTCGGCGATGCAAGCGAAATGGGAGCGTGCGGCGTCGCGCCCCTGGCAACCGGTCGAGCCCGACGCACTCAGCCCGCGAGATGAATGACGACCTTCGGCCGTCGCTGGGGGTTGACGTGCTGTCATGCGCGCGCCTTCGCGGGTGCGTTCATGCGTTGGCCGGGCCGGTGAACGTCGCGGGAGTTCCGGAGTCGTTGGGGATCGGGCGGCACCATACTTAACTCCCTGGTTTTCCCAACAGGGCGGGCTCCCGATCGACGACTTCTGCGTGTGCCGGTCGCGAACAAGTTCGGTGACGCCGGAACCGATCCCTCCTTGGCATGAACGAAACAAACGCCGCGCAGCGAAGATCTCCGCGGCGCGTCCGTGTCATCGTCAGTCGTATCAGCCGAGGACCTTGTCCGCCCGCGGCAGCAACTCGGCAAAATTGAGCTGATTGGGGCAGGCCTGACGGGCCGCCTCGAGGTCGGCGCCGCGCCATTCGCGCGCCTCTGCGCCGAGCTCGCCATAGAGCCGCCTGGCTTCACTTCGGTAGCCGTGATGGTCGTGATAAGTGAGAAACCTCGTCAGGTTCCCCAGCTCGGCAGGCGTCCCGGCAGCACGGCCGCATCGCCCATCGCACGAGGCACACATCGTCGGCCCGGCGGCAACGCACGCTTTGTGCAGCCGCTCGATTTCGACTTTTTTCAGCGGCCGGAACACTCGCGCCGCCGCGGCGTTCTCGCGGATCTGCTCGGTATTGCGCATCGAGACGCAGACCGACGCAAATCGCTGGTCGGTCCAGATCGCGTGCAAGAGCGACTGGTAGGGCGTGAGGAGCATCTTGGTGCTTCCCTCGAGGGCCATCCCGATCTCCTCGAGGTTCACGTTGCCCGCGACTTGCTTCATCGATACCAGGCCGATTCCTCGCTTGGCGGCGGCGTCGAGCGCTCGGTTCATATCGTCGTCGGCCGCGAGCCAGGGATTGTTCTGAAGCATGATCACATCGAGGAACCCGCCCTGCACGGCAGCCCGGAGCAACAGGTGGCGCGCCGGATGATGGGTCGAAAAACCGACGTACTTCGCCTTGCCGGATTTGCGAATCGCGTCGGCCGTGGCCTTGAGCTCGGGGCTCGTCAGCCACCCCATCTCGAGCTCGAAGTTCCTGTCGCCCAGGGCGTGGAGGTAGATCAGATCGACGTAGTCGGTCTGAAGCGCCTCGAGTCGCTGGTCCAGTTGCTCGATGAGCTGGCGGGGCTCGTTCGGCTGGTCCTTCGTGGCCAGAAACAACTGGTTGCGGGGCACGCTCGCCGCTTGCATCCAGCGGCCGATCATGGGCTCAGATCCGTAGCTCTTGGCTGTGTCGACGTAGCGGATGCCGCTGGCCCACGCATAGCGCAGCAGCCGCTCACCCCCAGGGCTCATCCACGTTCCGAGGTTGAGGATCGTCACCTTGGCGCCCGTTCGGCCCAAGGTCCGAGTGGCTAGCACGGAGGGTTGGCCGTTCTTCTTCGCCACCTCGTCCGCGGAGGCGGACTGTCCTTCTGCGAGTGCTGTGGCTGCCGCCATTGCGCCAGCTCCGGTTGCCAGGAACCCGCGCCGGTCGATCCCTCCCGGCAGTTCACCGCGTTCGTCACTCATATAGACTTCTCCTCTCCATGTTGGGCATCAGGAATCCGAAGTCCGTCGTGCGTTCTCGCGAAATGAAGCAACTCACCCGGCAGGCTAATCCCCAGCGTCGGCGTTGTCCAGAGAATTCCGCGCGGAGCGATGCGTACAGCGCGCCCGGGTCCGTTACAAGAAAGCTGTGGACAATCGGCCCCGACCCGCATTTCAAGACATAGGGCCACGACTCAAATCGAGGGGCACTGCTATCAGAAGGATCGTGGGATGATGACCATGCTCGACTCGCTGCGATTTCGCCATGTCCACCCTCGCCTCCGGCAAGCGAAGCACGACGGGCGCCGCCAAGAGCGCAAGGCCGTCCTGAACTTCAACCCGGGATGGGACCCGATCGCCCTGGAACCCAGGACGTTGCTGTCCACCGTGAACTGGATCAACGCGGCCGGCGGCGACTGGGACACGGGCTCGAACTGGAGCACCGGCAGCATGCCGGGCGCGTCGGATAATGTGACCATTGACCTATCGCCCGGGGTCACCGTCACTCACTCCCAGAATGATGCCGACTCTGTCAACGATCTCACCGTGGCCGGAGCCGACACACTGTCGTTCTCGAGCGGCAGCCTCTCGATCGAATCTGCCTCGACGATCGACGGCACGCTCAACCTCACGGGTGGAACCCTGGAGGGCGCCGGCACACTGACCATCACCGGCGCCATGACCTTGGGCGAGGGCGGCACGATGACCGGCACGGGCCAGATCATCGTCATGGGCGATATCAGTATCGACGGCGGCATGCTCGACACTCGTTCGTTGACGAACGACGGCACGGCCACAATGCAGTCACCGGCACCTTCAACGCTCAGACCGGCGCGTCCCTGGACTTGAGCGACAGCTCAGTGTCCGAGTTCAACAACGCCGGCAGCTTTACCGCTCAGGCCGCCGCGGGCAGTACGGTAAGCGACAACGGAGTGGCCTTCGCCAACACCGGCACCGTCGACTTGACGAGCGGCACTTTGCGCCTCATCGACATGAGGCTGACCAATAACTCCGCGATCAATCAGAGCGGCTCCAGCACCCTGCGAATCGAGAGCGGCGCCACGCTGAACAATGCCTCATCGGGCATTTACACCTGGAGCGGCGGCACGCTTCAGGTGGACGGAACGCTGGCGTCCGGCAGCGAGGTGACGGTTCCAAGCGGCGCGACGCTCGACGGCATCGGAACGATCAGCGGTACGCTGAACGTGCAGGCTGGCGGCCACCTCGCCCCCGGCGATGCCGTATACGACCCGGGCATCCTGCACACGGCGAGCACGACGATCGCCACCGGCGCGAACTTCGACGCCTACTTGAACGGCACGACGCTCGGAACCCAGTATTCCCAGTTGAACTCCACCGGCAGCGTTAACCTCGCCGGCGCCGAGCTGAACCTGCCCGGCAGCTTCGCGTCGGTCACGGGTGACGTGTTCACCGTCGTCCGGGCGGCGAGCGTCACCGGCACGTTCAACGGCCTGCCCCAGAACGCAGTCATCCCCTTCAACGGCCGCAGCCTGACGGTGATCTACACCCCGAGCACCGTCACGCTCACGGACACGACGGTCGAGATCACTCCCACGATCGCGTGGACCACGCCCGCCTCGATCGTCTTTGGAACCGCGCTCGGCGCGACTCAACTCGACGCGAAAGCCTCTTACGACGGGCAGACGATCGCGGGCACGTACAAGTACACCTACCCGGCGGGTTCGGGGGGAGGATTGAACGCCGGGTCGAGCCAGACCTTGACCGTTCTCTTCACGCCGAGCGACACAAACACGTACTACTCCTCCACGGGCACGACCCAGATCAACGTTCTTGCCGCGCCTCTGACCGTGGCCGTCAACCCAGAAACCCGATCCTACGGCCAGGCGAATCCCACCTTCACGGTGACGTGCAGTGGTTTCGTGAACGGACAGGGCCCGGACGTGCTCTCCGGTGCGTTGGCGTTTGATACAACCGCCGTGCCCAGCAGCAAAGTCGGAAGCTACGCGGTGCAGGTCGACGGCCTTTCCTCGCAGAACTATGCCGTGAAATACGTCCCGGGCGCACTCCGCATCGCCCCTGCGGCCCTGACCTTCAGTGCGCTCTATCTGGAGAGAAACCTCAAGGCCAAGAATCCGAGGCTGGCGTTCGAGGTAAATGGCCTCGTCCTCGGCCAAACCACGAAGCAGGTGTTCAAAGGCGCCCGGTCGTGTCCACGACCGCCAACAAGAAGAGTCCGGCAGGGCGGTATCCGATCGTCGTCAAGCACGGAACGCTGAAGCTCATCAACAAGAATTACACGCTCGACTTCGCCAACGCCATCCTGCAAGTCCTCTGAAAGGCGTCCCGGTAGGTTGTCTTCATGAGACTGGATCGGCACGAACGGACCCGCGCGCGGCTTCCTCGCGACCAGGGAGCGCCGGAATGAGCCGTCGAGCGAGACCGTGACATCCGGGATGCGCTCAGGCGAGCGCGCCTCCGGAGGCGGTTCCGGGGAAAGAACGCGCCGGCCTGTGGACGATCGGCCCCGACCCGCATTTCAAGAGATAGAGCCACGACTGATATCGACGGGGCACTTCAATGAGGAGGATCGTGAGATGATGACCATGCTGGACTCGATGCGATCAGGACGCGTCCACTCTCCCTCCCGGCAAACGCGGCCCGACGGCCCCAGGCCAGGCCGCAAGGCCGTCTCGGAGTTCCAACCAGGATCAGACCTTTTCGCCCTGGAACGCCGGACCCTGCTGTCCGCCGTGAGCTGGATCAACCCGGCCGGCGGCGACTGGGACACGGCATCGAACTGGAATACCGGCAGCGTGCCGGGCGCGTCGGATGATGTGACCATTGACCTCTCGCCCGGGATCACGGTCACCCACTCCCAGGGTGATACCGACTCGGTCAACACTCTCAGCCTGGCCGCGGCCGACACGCTGTCGATCTCGAGCGGCATCCTCTCGATCGAGTCTGCGTCGACGATCGACGGCACGCTCGACCTGCTGCGTGGGACCCTGCAGGCGCGGGCACATTGACGGTCGCCGGCGCCATGACCTGGGACAACGGCGGCGTGATGGCCGGCATGGGCCAGACCATCGCCACGGGCGACGTCAGCATCGGCAACGCCATAATCTACACCCGCTCGTTCACGATCGACGGCACGGCTACCCTGAGCGCCTATCTCGATTTCTACAACAGCGCCAGCGTCTCGATCGCGGCCACGGCCACCGTCGACGCTCTTTACGGCGCCGACATGTTTGACGACGACTCCTCGTCACCGACGTTCAGCAATGCCGGTGACTTGACCGTCAACGTCGGCGCGGAAAATTCGGTGCTCGACGACGGCGTCGCTTTCACCAACTCGGGCACCGTCGCCGTCTCGACAGGAACCCTTGACCTTGAGGACCCGGGCGGCACGGATAGCGGGTCGTTCACGGTGGCCTCGAACGCCACGCTCTCCTTTGGCGAGACGGCGGTCACGCTCAGCTCGCAGTCCAGCATCAGCGGGGACGGCACCGTGCTCTTCACCAATCACGTCTCAGCCACCATCGACGGCGCGTACACGCTTGGCTCGGGCGACGGCACCACCTCGCTCCTGGACGGCTCGGTCAATTTCGACGCGCCCGTGACCAGTCTGGGCAACGAGCTGAAAATCAATTACAGCACAGCCAACCTGGGCAGCAACAGCCTGAGCGTGGAGAGCCTTGACCTCTCCGGCGGGGAATTGACCGGCACGGGCACGCTGAGTGTCTCAGGCGCCCTCGACTGGTCCGGCGGCACGATGGCTGGCACCGGCGAAACCATCGCCGAGGGCACCGTCAGCATCAGCAGTGCCACACTCGACACCCGCTCGTTCACGAGCGACGCGACGACCACCCTGAGCGGCTCTCTCTCCTTCGACAACAGCGCCGGATTCACAAGCGCTGCCGCGGCCACCTTCAACGCGCAGCCCGGCGCCTCACTGGACCGGAGCGACGGCTCAGCCCCGACATTCGACAACGCCGGCAGCTTTAGCGCTCAGGCCGGCGTGAGTACGGTGACCGACAACGGCGTGGCCTTCACCAACACCGGCACAGTGGACTTGACGAGCGGCACATTAAGCCTCAGCGACATGACGCTGACCAATAGCTCCGTGATCAATCAGAGCGGGTCCTGCACCCTGCAAATCAAGAGCGGCGCCACGCTGAACATTGCCTCGTCAGGCACTTACACCTGGAGCGGCGGCACGCTTCAGGTGGACGGAACGCTCGCGTCCGGCAGCGCGGTGACGGTTTCGACCGGCGCGACGCTGGACGGCGTCGGAACGATCGGCGGCACCGTGAACGTGCAGGCTGGCGGCCACCTCGCCCCCGGCGATGCCGTTGACGACCCGGGCATCCTGAACACAGCGAGCCCGACGCTCGCCAGCGGCGCGAACTTCGACGCCTTCTTGAACGGCACGACGGCCGGAACCCAGTATTCCCAACTGAGCTCCACCGGCACCGTCAACTTGGCCAGCGCCGAGCTCAATCTGGCTGGCGCTTTCCTGTCGGCGAGCGGCGACGTGTTCACCATCGTGAGGGCGGCGAGCGTCACCGGCACATTCAACGGCCTGGCTCAGAACGCAGTCATCCCGTTCAACGGCCACAGCCTGACGGTGAGCTACACCCCGAGCACCGTCACGCTCACGGACACGACGGTCGAGATCACTCCCACGATCGCATGGACGACGCCCGACCCGATCATCTATGGAACCGCGCTCGGCACGAGTCAACTCGATGCGACCGCTTCTTACGATGGGCAGACGATCGCGGGCACGTACAAGTACACCTACCCGGCGGGTTTGGGGGGCCTGCTGAACGCCGGGTCGAGCCAGACCTTGACCGTTCTCTTCACGCCGAGCGACCCAACCACGTACAACTCCTCCACGGGCACGACCAGGATCAACGTTCTTCCCGCGCCTTTGACCGTGGCTGTCAACCCAGCAACCCGGTCCTACGGTCTGGCGAATTCCACCTTCACGGTGACGTACAGTGGTTTCGTGAGCGGACAGGGCCCGGACGTGCTCTCCGGTGGTTTGGCGTTTGATACATCCGCGGCGCCCGGCAGCAACGTCGGAAGCTATGCGGTTTCTGCCGACGGCGTTTCCTCGCGGAACTATGCCGTAAACTACGTTCCGGGCGAACTGCGCATCGTCCCTGAGGCCCTGACCTTCACTGCGCTCTATCTCGAGAGAAACTTCAAGGCCAAGAACCCGCGCCTGGCGTTCGAGGTCAATGGCCTCGTCCTCGGCCAGAGCACGAAGCAGGCGTTCAAAGGCGCCCCGGCCGTCTCCACGACCGCCACCAAGAAGAGCCCGCCAGGGCGGTATCCGATCGTCGTCAAGCACGGAACGCTGAAGCTCATCAACAAGAATTACACGCTCGACTTCGCCAACGCCATCCTGCAAGTCGTCGGAAAGGCGTCCAGGTAATCGCATCGCTGTCGGGCCGACCCGGAATGCGCTGACGCCTAGATGAATAAGGAGGTACATCAACCATGACGTACAGCGGAAACACCTGCGCGATGCCTCGACGTCTTACCCGGAGCACCCGAGCCGTCGGCGCGACGCTCCTGGTCGCCGTGATCGGGCTCGCCTCCATGATTTCGGCCCAGGCCGAAGCTGAAGAAGAAGGAACGGCATTCGCGCACAAGTATGTCCCCATCTACAAGGACAAGAGCACGATGCCGAGTTTGATGGTGCGTGCGCCCTCCTTCAAAGCCTTGATCGAAACCCAAGCCAGCGGGCTTCCCGGCAGCGCTCCCCACGGTCTCATCGGTGGCATCCACCAGGGAGCAAAGGCCGTGACGTTGGGCGCAGCCAAAGGTCAGCTTGTGCGGCTCACGTACACTCCCGACGGCTCAATCATCCTCTCGGTCGGCGATCGATCAATCGTCACCGGCCTGCAAGCGGCCCAGGCTCGCCCCATGGCAAGGCTGGTGGAGAAGGGCAATAATGGATTGGTCACACTCACGGATCGGGTCACGCACAATGGCAAGCACGGCTACAGGCCTCAGGTCGCCACATCCTATCTGGACACAGAAGACGGCTACTGGTTGCTCTGGGCCGATGCCATTGCGGAAAAACTGTTCTATCGGACGGGTTCTACCCAGGGCGAGTTTCCGGATGGATTGACCATCGTGGATTCTCATCACCCCGTCACGATCAGCAGCGATGGCGGCACCCTGGAGGTTCGCGCGGCGGAGCCCTGTGTGGCATTCTGGAAGTCCTCGGCAAGAGAACCCGGGAGGATCATCCGCTATGACGATTACGCCCAGGTCATGAAGCCCCGTGATCCAGATGACGTCCGGGCGGTCGAAACGGTGCGGCGGGTTTTCAAGTGGACGCCCGTCATGAGGCTCGCTGCCGACAGCGATCCCGTTGCGTTCCAGTCGTTCGTCCGCCAGCTAGGACAAGCGCAGATCAAGCCGGTCGTCACTCCCCGCCTCTTGATAGACGAATGACCGACCCGCACGTCGCATATCCGTCCCTCAGGCGAGATCACCGCGCGCGGAAATCTAATGATTGCGACGCGCGCGAAAGCTCGAGCATGTTAGGCTCTATGCCACGATTACGCTCGGGATTAACATGAACACTGTGCTCGGCCGGCTCGCGGCCCGAGAGGTGGGGCCGGGGGCCGGCATTTGGCGAGCGGAAATGATCTCACCACAATACTGGCGTGAGCGAGATGAATCCCAGAGCGCCGCACGGCAGATCTGGTCCCGGTGACACCGATCCGGTTGTTGAAGCGATCCTGGTCGAGGGCTATCGCAAGATGTCCCCTTCTCAGAAGATCGAGTGTGTCTGCGCGCTCACTCGGGCTGTACGGCAGCTCGCACTTGCGGACATCCGGCGCCGGCACCCTCACGCCGGCGAGCGAGAGCTGACGTTGCGACTTGCGTCGCGGTGCATCGAGCCGGACTTGATGGTCCGCGCGTTCGGCTGGGATGTCCGAGAGACCGGCTACTGATGTTCACCGAACCGCTGATCGTCCTTGCGAGACTCGTGCGAGCTTTCAACGAGCTCGGCATTCGCTACGTGGTCGGCGGCTCGTTCGCCAGTTCGCTCTACGGCATTCCGCGTGCAACGCAGGATGTCGACCTGGTCGTGGAAATGGAGCTGTCGCACAGTGCAGGCGGCTTCGCTGGATCGCGAATACCTTGAGCTTTGGGCTCCCCAGCTCGGTGTGCGCGATCTGCTGGACCGGGCTCGACAGCAAGAATCGCTACCCGACGACACTGCGTGATCGGCGCGCGCACGACCACCGAGGGCGCCGTTCTTTTAAGCGCCGTTCCCCCCGCTGTACTCCCATTGTAAGATGCATTTCTGTGCCGCGCCACGGTAGTCGGGCGGGCTGGAATCGGGTCTCTCAGGAGTGATTTCCACGATGAACAGACGCGAATGGATGCAATCGGGGCTTGGAGCTGCTGGAATTCTCTTGACCGCAGGCCGCATCCGCGGTGACGAACAAAAAGACGACTCTGACCCCGCGCCGTTGATCGCCAAGATGGGTCCATTGATGGAGAAAATCCCGATCCAGCACGTTGAGCTCGCAACCGGTTTGCACCTGATCCAGGGTCCCGGTGGTAACATCGCCGTCCTCGACGGACCAGACGGCCTCACCGTGATCGATTCGGGAGTGCCCGTGCGGGCCAAGGAGATCTTCGAGACGGTCAAACGCGTTGGCGGGAAGCCTGTTTCGCGTTTGATCAATACGCACTGGCACTTCGATCACGCCGGCGGCAACGAAGTTTTCGCCCGCGCAGGAGCAACGATCTTTGCGACCGCGGCCACGCGGAAGCGGCTCTCGACCGATCAGTACACCGAAGCATTCAAGATGACCACACCGGCCTCGCCGTCGATCGCGCTGCCAATCTTGACGGCAGACGAATTCGACCTCCACGTCGGCTCCGAGGTGCTCCATCTGGCCGCCGTCCCTCCGGCGCATACCGATGGCGACCTGATCGTGCATTTCACGTCACTCGACGTGATCCACACCGGCGACCTCTTTTCGAACGGCTTCTATCCGAATATCGACGCGTCGAGCCTCGGATGGATCGGCGGCATGATCGCCGCAGCCGATCGCATCCTCAAACTTGCCGGACCCAAGACGCGACTGATCCCGGGCCACGGCCTGATGGCCACCTCGGCCGAGCTGGCCGCCTTCCGGAAGATGCTCATGACGGTCAACGACCGCCTGGCGACGCTCCTCGACGCCGGCAAGACCACCCAGGAGGCAATCGTCGCCCGGCCTACAAACGATCTCGACGCTGTGTGGGCCAAGGGCTTCTTCACCGGCGGCATGTTCACCCGGGTCGCCTATGACGGCCTGGCGAAACATCGCGCGTCTGCGAGGTCGAGCTGATCGATAATCAGTATACGGATGGCCATTCATCTGGTAGAGTCAGTGCCGTGAGCATCGGAGACTCAGGCGTCCATGGCGTGATTCGCGCCATGGACGTTCATGGATCGATCGTGCCAGTCGCCTGAGCCGAGGTGAGTAAAGAGGGCGGCCTCGCGGCCTGAAGCCAGATGGAAGAGCCGGAAATCGAACGGCGGCCGGAAGCGATCGCCACGAGCCGCGAGGGTTGTTACGTCGAACCCACGCGGCAGCGTAAGATCATACATATCGACATGGACGCGTTCTATGCTTCCGTGGAGCAGCGAGACAACCCGGAGCTGCGCGGTAAGCCGGTCGCGGTCGGCGGGTCACGCGAGCGCGGTGTCGTGGCGGCGGCGAGTTACGAGGCTCGCAAATTCGGCGTTCACTCCGCCATGCCGTCGATAACCGCCCGGCGAAACTGCCCGGATTTGATTTTCGTGAAACCACGGTTCGATGTCTATCGCGCGGTGTCGCATCAAATCCGCGCGATCTTTGCCGAGTACACGCAGCTCGTCGAGCCGGTTGCGCTCGATGAGGCGTATCTTGACGTCACCGAGAACCTGAAACGCATCCCTTCCGCAACGGAGATTGCCCGGCAGATCCGCTCGAGAATTCGTGCTGAGACCGAGCTCACCGCTTCCGCGGGCGTGTCGTATAACAAGTTCCTCGCCAAGATGGCGTCCAACGAGCGCAAGCCGGACGGACTGTTCGTCATCACGCCGAAAAACGGCCCGGCGTTCGTCGACGATTTGCCGGTTGGTAAGTTTCACGGCATCGGTCCCGTCACCAGTGCCAAGATGGAGCGGCTCGGCATTCACAAGGGAAGTGACTTGAAAGCGCAAACACTCTCTTTTCTTCAGCAACAGTTTGGAAAGGTGGGTCCTTACTACTACAACCTTGCGCGGGCCATTGACGAACGACTGGTCTGCGCCAATCGCATTCGAAAGTCCGTCAGCGCGGAGAACACGTTCGCGACTGATCTCTGCACTCTCGACGAGGCACGCGCCGCTGTCAAACCGCTCATCGAGCAAGTGTGGTCGTACTGTGAAGAGTCGACCATTCGAGGTCGCACCGTGACGCTCAAAGCGAGGTACGCCGACTTCCGGCAAGTCACCCGCAGCCGGACCGGCCAGAATCCCTTCACGACGGAAGCCGCAATCGAGGCGGTCGTTTACTCGCTCCTCGAGGCGATCTTTCCTGTCAGCAAGGGCATCCGTTTGCTCGGCGTAACCCTGTCGTCGCTCGGCGACGAGAGCAGGAGTGGCCAGCAGCTCCGCCTGTCGATCTGACTCCAAGCAATCGAGCGCACCGCCATCGGCTCGCGGAAATCTCACTCGATCTCGAATGTCTCGCCACGAGGATCTCGTGGAACTAACTGCTGGGCGACGCAGTCTACGAGCAGATCGAGATCTTCAAGGACGATCGCTCCGACCAGTGCAGTCTCCCTCCCCGGCTCGACCACAGCGGTGAACGTTCCGTGGCGGCCAAGAAGCTCAACAAAGACTTCCTCCGCCCGGTTTCGTTTCGCCTTTCGCCCATCGGCGTAAGTCACCTTCACGGGCTTGCCCAGCGGCAGGCCCAGTCGCTTCACGACATCCGCCGGCAAGACGAGCTTCGTCGCCCCGGAGTCGACAACACCTCGAATCGTCTCCCGGCGCACTTCGGTCGCCGCGAGCAGTCCTCGCCGCACGAGGGCCAAGTCATCATTGTTGGCGATTTCCAGGTCAACGCTGAAGCGTCCCACGCTCTTGGCCTCCCCGGTGCTGCGCATGACAGTCGCCCTTGCACTGGTCCTTTGATGCTCGTCGCCCCTGGCCGAATGATACGCTGGCCCGACCAAGTTCAGCAACGATCCGATACCGAGTCAGGGCGCCACCCCCAGGAGCCGTTGCGCATTACCCTGCCGTACCGCCTCGCCCTGCTCGGCGGTCAAAATCGACTCCTTGAGCTTCAAATGGGCCGCGTCGGCGTAATAGAAAGGTGCGTGAGAACCGAACACGATCCGCTCGAATCCAACCTGGCCAACCAGCTTCTCGAGCCCGGCCGCCCCTTCCAGCATCGCGATGTCGACCCAGATGCCGCCAGTCGCCAGCAATCGCTTGAGCGGCTCGCCCAGGCGGTTGCCCAGCGCATTCAAGAGCACAACCTTCGCCCGGAGACCACGGGCGAACAACCCGGCCAGAGGTGCCGGATCGGTCGTGGGCAACGATTTGATGAGCGGGTGCAAGGTGCGCTCGTCCTCCATCTTCAGCGCGATCTGGACGATCAACCCGCGCCGCGCGGCCTCGCCCAGCAGATCCGCAAAGGCCGGATGATCGAGGGCGTAGCCGTGGTAGTTCGGATGCAGGCGAATGGCCGGCATTCGATGCTCTTCGTGGCAGCGGCGCAGCTCTTCACGCCAGTCCGGCAACAGCGGATCGACCGCTCCAAAGGGGCGTAAGAGCCCCGCGCCATGCGTGCGACAGTCCGCGGCCAGCCGCGCATTCACGGCACCGAGATCGCGATGCAAGAGCGCGTCAAAACTCCCGGCCCAGGCCTCGGTCACACCCAGGCCCCTCAGGCGCCGTACCAGGTCTTGCGGCTCGTCAACGGGGAGGCGGCGGAACGGCCAGCGCGAGAGCCAGACGTTGACGTCGATCATGGCTTCTTCCCCTTGGCGTCAAGGATCGGCATCAGCAGGCGCCTGAGGTTCTCGCCCAGGATGAGCCGCCGGTCTTGGTCGCTAACATTCGCTCCCAGCACCTTGGCGAGCTGCGAGGCGAAGCTGCGGCCAGGCATGTCGCTGCCGTACAGAATTCGCCGCGCACCCAGCTCGCGCACAGCCATCTCCACGAAGCCCGCAGTGGGATCGGACCCGGCCAGGTCGATCGCCACGTTCGGCAGGCTGCGGATGACCCGGATGCCCAGCTCCCACTGGCCGCCGGTGTGGCCGCAGATCAGCGCGGCCTTGGGGTGCCGGGCCGCAAGCGCAGCCAGATCCATCGGCGTCGATTCGCCCGGATCGTTGCCGCCGGCCTTGATCCAGGTGTGCTGAAAGACGACTGCCTTCAGCTCCGCGGCGCGACGGACGAGCTCGTCGGCCTCCGGACAATCGCAGCGCACCGCGACCCACAGCTTCAAACCCACCATCGGTCCGTCGCGCACGCAGCGATCGATCTCGCGGAGGCTCGCCTCGACATGCTTAGGACTCACATAGACGAACCCGAAGGCGCGGTGATGCCAGTGACTGAGCGCCTGGAGAACCTGGTCATTCTGCCGGCGCAGCTCGTCCGGAGAAGGGTCCGCGACGGCCTTGTCGCCCATGTAGATGACCACGCGGTCGATCCCCATGCGATCGGCCAGAGCCATCATCCGCGCCATCGACTCATCGGGAGTCCGCCCGCCAAGGTGCTCGGTGATGTGGCAGTGCAAGTCCCAGATCATCATCGCTCAATGGCCCTCGCCGATCAGGCCATCGTAGCATACTGAGCGATCAGGCAGGACACACACAGCTTTTCTCGAGCGTTTGCCCCTCGATCACCGGACGAGTCCATTGCTCTCGCCTGGCTGCGGCACAGGCATGATCAATGAAGTGGCTGTTGCAGTCACCCCGTCCGTGCGCATAATCCAACCGAGCGCCGCAGAGGTCACGGCGAAATCGTTCGGGCCGGTGACCGAGCATTTCGACCGCTCTTGCGACGCCGGCGAGCGACAAAAATTCCCACGCCGGCGATCCCGATGCCGAGCAAGACCAGCGAGGCGGGCTCGGGTACCGATGACGCCTGGACAACCAGAAGTACCACATCGTTCTGGTACCCGGCCGGGCTATACTCGACGTCAAACGTCACACCCCCGACCTGGACTGTGGACTCGGCGAACCCACCTCCGTTCACGACCAGGTCGCTCGAGGTCAAAATCACGAATTTTTCGCCGACGGTGATGGTGGGTATACCAAACAGGCTGACGTCCAGGATGCTGCCACCGTTGAGCGTGGTCGTGCCGCTCACGCTGAGGGCGCTGAAACCGCTGCCCGCCATGCTGCCGCCGATCGCGATGTCCAGGATCCCGCCGGAATTCTGAGTGTAATTCCCCATGACGGTAAGAACTCCCGGCCCATCACCGGGGTGAACCATTCCCGAGTTGATCAGGTTGCCCTCTACGGTACCGAGCCCCTGGAGCAAGCCCCCTTCGATGTTGACCGACTGACCCATCGAAACGGCGAGCGTACTATGGGCGCTCCAGAGACTGGTGGTGCCGTCGGTCTGAATGTAATCGTTATTCACACCAGAGCTCGTCGCAACTACTTGAAAGAGGCTAGCCGAGGTATCCTTGAGAGCGCCGATGTTCACCGTTCCCGTGTTGGTGAAGCTATTATTGAGGACCTGAAGCGTGCTGCCTTCGGTTACCTGGAACGTGCCGTTGTTGGTCGTCGGTGCTTCGATGGTGAGCATTCCGCCCGAGACATTGGCGCTCACGGTTCCCCCGTTGATGAAGCTCGACAGATAGCCGTTGAAGTAGCCCTGCCCCTGGATGGTGTTGTCCTGATTCACCAGGTTGTGCGCGCCAGGTGATGCCACACCGACGATTTCGGAAGTGGCGTTGTTCAGGTTGATCGTGCCGCCCCCGGAGAGGGTGACTGCGGAGGCGTTGATTTCGAGACTGGAGCTGCTTCCGATCAAGACCGTTCCCTGGTTCACCAGGTTGCCGGCGAGGTAGGTGATAGAGCCGGGGTCGACCGAGTAGGTCGATCCAGCGGTGATGGTGACGCCGCTCAGAGTGGCGGCCCCGGAACCGTGGATCTCGCCGCTCCCTGTACTGGTCAGGTTGCCGCCGATGATCGTGGAGTATTGGGTGAGCGTGACCGAAGACGAGTTGCCCGCGAAGATGGTCCCGTTGGTGTTGGTCACGGTGTTTCGGTTGGAGAATTCTAGCGTGCCCCCGCCGGTGGCTTCGAGCGTGCCGGTGTTGGTCGTCGTTCCTCCGGAGACGATCTCTAGCGTCCCGCCCGCGACGTTGGCATTGACGGTTCCTCCGTTGGTGAAGTTCGTCAGGCCGGAGATAAAGCCCTGCCCCTGGATCGTGTTGTCCTTATTCACCAGGCTCGAGTTGGTCTCGTACGAAATTTCGGAATTGGCGTTGTTGAGGGTGACTGTGCCCCCCCCGGAGAGGTTGACGGTGGAAGCGGCGATGTAGAGAATACCGGCGCTGGCACTGTTTCCGATCAAGACCGTTCCCTGGTTGGTGAGGTTGCCGGTAAGTGAGCTGGGGGAGCTGAAACTGCCACCATCGACCGAGAAGGTCGATCCGGAGGTGATCGTAACGCCCTGGAAAGAGGCGCCCTGAGCGTGGATCTCGCCGGTTCCTGAACTGGTGAGGTTGCCGCCGATGATCGTGGCGTTCCCACCGATGATGACCGACGACGAGTTGCCGGCGGAGATGGTTCCGTTGGTATTGGTCACGGTCGAACGGAAGAAGCTTAGCGTGCCGCCCCCGGTTGCTTCGAGCGTCCCGGTGTTAGTCGTCGGTTGTCCCGAATTAAACAGGGTATTGCCGATGCTGAGCGTACCGCCCGAGACGTTGGCGTTGACCGTGCCCTGGTTGGTGAAATTCGCCAGGCCGTAGATGGAGCCCTGCCCCTGGATCGTGTTGTCCTTATTCACCAGGCTTAACAAGTTGCCTGAGTCACCGGGGTTAACTGTGATAACGGAACTGGCGTTGCTCAAGTTGACTGTGCCGCCACCGGTGAGGTTCACAGCGAGCGCCGTGCCGGTCGGAGAAACAAGTTGGAGAGTGCCGGCGCCGCGCTGCCTCCGATCAAGACCGTTCCCTGGTTGACCAGGTTGCCGGTGAGGTAGTTGGTATTGCCGGCGTCGACCGAGTAAATCGATCCGGGGGTGATGGTGACTCCCTGGAGGGTGGTGTTAAGGAGACCGTGGATCACGCCGCCACCGGTGCTGGTGAGGTTGCCGCCGATGATCGCGGAGTATTGGTTGAAGGTGACCGACGACGAGCTGTCGGTGGAGATCGTACCACCGGTATTGGTCACGGTCACGCCGTAGAAGTTTAAAGTGCCGCCGCCGGTGGCTTCGAGCGTCCCGGTGTTGGTCGTGTTTTCTACAGAGAGCTGGAGCGTCCCGCCAGGGACGTTGGCATTGACGGTGCCCTGGTTGTTGAAGTTCGTGAAGAACCGGATGTCTCCCTGCCCCTGGATCGTGCTCTGGTTCACCAGGGTGCTGTTCTGGAATGTAGACTCGAAAACGGATTTGGCGTTGTTGAGGCTGACTGTGCCTCCGCCCGAGAGCGTCACGCTGGGTCCGACGTAAAGGATGGCGGCTGAGCTGGAGAGCCCGACATTGATCTGACCCGCATTGGTGATGGTTGATCCCGCCAGGTAGAGAGACTCTCCCGACTGGATCGTGAGCGTGCTGAACGAGTCGAGCGAGAGGTTCTGTATCGTCGGCGCAAGGTTATTGAGCGTGACCGAGGATAAGTCTCCGGAAGTGCCGGTTATGGCCACGCTGATGGTCGAGCCGTTTGGAACCACGCCGGGGGTCCAGTTGCCGGCGACGTTCCAGTTGCCGGTCCCGCCTTTCCACGTTGTCTGCGCAAAGCGCACGGAGCCGTGAAGCTCAGAACGAATGACGTGATCGCGGCCTCGAGCAGCGATCGCCGGTGTCGCTTGGCTTTGATTCGATCCACAGGTGCTCACTCCATCTATTGCGACTCTGAATGAAATCGAATATCACGACTTGGCCTTCTCCAGCTCTTCGAGCCATCGCTTGGCTTCGTTCCGTTCGAGAAAGAGCCCCGAAGCGGCCAGTGCTTTCTTGAGCAGCGGCACCACCAGGTCCTTCTTTCCGCGCGCCGCCTCGACGCGAGCCAGGGTCAGCACGTCGTCCGATTGGCACTGGCCGTTCTGAAACACGGCCGCCAGCAGCTTCTCGGCGTCTTCGAGCCGGCCAAGCTGGTAGTAAACCGTCCCCAGGGTCGCCAGCGAGTCGGCCGCCTTGGGGTTCTGGCGCACGTTCAGCTCGACCAGCTCAAGCGCTCTCTTTCGTTTTGCTGGATCTTTTTGGTCGGCCAGGACCAGGGCCAACTGGTTCCGCGCCCAGGCATCGGCCGGTGATAGGTCGGCCATGGCCTGAAAGACTTTCTCGGCCGCGGCCAGGTCCTTCCGCTGGCGGGCTGCCAGCCCCACGAGTCTGTTGATCTCGCCGGACGCGGGATTGGACTTGAGGACCGCGTCAAGATGGCTCTGGGCTAGATCGCCGCGGCCTTCTTCGAGTAGCCATGCGGCCATGCCCTTATGGGCGGCCGGCGACTCGGGGGCGAGCTTGACGGCGTAGTCCATCCATTCCTCCGCCTTCTTCAGATTGCCGGCTCGCGTATAAAGCCAGCCCATCGCGACTGCCGCCGGTTCGAGCTTGTCGTCGTCCTTGCAAGCCCGTTCCAGCTCCGCGTGGGCGGCTTTGTATTCGCCGATTTGGAACAAGACTTTGCCCAGCCGCTGGCGAGCTCCGGCATTGGCCGGCTCGTATTTCAGCCATCGTTCCAGCGCGGCACGGGCGGCCTTCCAGTCGCCTCGGTTCTCGAACACGATCGCGGTCCCCTGGTCGCACAGGTACTCGAAGCGATTCCGCTCTTCCTCCGACCAGCGTTTCGCGGCCGCCAGCGACGTCGCCTTTTCAAAATGGAGTGCGGCGTCCGTCAATCGGTTCTCAACCAGCGCGAGGTTACCGAAGAGGATGAACACTTCGGGATGTTCAGCATCTTCGGAAACCGCCAGCTCGAGCGCGGGCCGGATCAGGCTTCCCTGGCTGCTCATAAAGGCGAGCTTGGCCAGTAATGCATTCGGCGGAGGAAGCTCGGGATGAGATTCGCGAGCCTTCGTAAGCTGTTGTAGGCACTGGTCAATGTCGCGCTTCTCGAAGCTCTTGATCGCCTGCTGCACGTCGACGTTCGTCCGCGAGCTGGCGTCGAGCTCGACGGCCCCGGCCAGCGCCGAGCGTTGCGCAGAACCAATCATCACCGAGTCGGCGCATGCCGTCGTCAGGCTGGCTGCGAGCACGATCGCGAGCGACGAGCTGAGCATGAACTTCTTGATTCTCATTTCTCTTTTCCATTTGCGCAGAGCGATACCGGGAAGCCAACTCGCGTTGACCCTTGCCGAAGCCCGATCGCGAAGTCACCGCCGTGCGGCCTACTCGCCGGAGCAAACCGACCGTCGTCTACGATTCATTACTTGCGTTCCTCGAAAACCTAAGACCGCAGGATGATTTTTTTATCTCATCTTCGGTTATGCTCGGATTGTGCAAGCGTGCCTGGTTGTCCGCACATCCGGACCCGGCCTATCCCAGCGAAAGTCCTTGCCCCAGCGCCCGCCCCTTCGACCGCGTGGCCACCGTCAAGTCGAGCGCGGTCACGGTGCCGGCACCGGTGACATCGGCGGCCAGCGGCGCCCAGCCTATAGGCGACGTCTGGTTGATGCTGGCGGCGATCTCGTCCAGGTCGTTCGCGTCGACGATGCCGTCACCATTGACGTCACCCAGCAGCCGGTAGAAGTGGTGCACGGCGACCTGACCTCCCGGCGGTTTGATGTCCACTTCGTAGTAGCCGTCGGCGGCCGTGGTCGTCGGGATGCCGCCGATGCCGCCTGAGCCGAAGTCGATCTCGATCGCGTGGTCGATCACGTCAAAGACCGTCGGGCTGCCCAGCGGAACCGCGGTCTTGCTCGACGCGTCTCCGTTCAAGTCGTACTTAAAGATCAGGATGTCCGGCGACGAGGTTGCCATTGAATTGACGATCGTCGTCAGCTCGCCGCCGCTCTGGCTATTGCTCTCGTTGAATCCGATGTCGAGGTACCGGATGAACGACCGGCTGGGACTGTCGTGCTCGACCGAGAAGCTGGTCACCGCCAGGTCGCCTGGAACCGCAAACGTCTCATTCGAGAAAACCACATTGGGGCTCGCAGGTGCGCTCTGGAGGTTGCCGGCGGAGTCGAGCCCGATGCTGAAGAAGGAGTAGGTGTGCGACTGGCCGTCCGTGAGTCCCTGATAAGGTACCGTCGAATGGTAGTTCCCCTTGCTGTCGGCGCGCCGGCCGGGATGGCGTAGGGTCCAACCTCCTGGTAGGTGCCACCGTCGATCGAGACAAACACCTCGAAGTAGGTGACCAGCCCGCCGCCGGGATCACTGCCCGTGAGGTTGAGAGTGAAGGTTCCCGTCGTGTTATTGAGCGTGCTGGGGTTCGTCCCCGTCGTGGCGTCGACGGTGGTCACCGGCGGGATGAGGTCGGGCACATACGTGCTGGCCTCGATGAAGGGCTTGTCGGCTTGCACGTTGCCCGCGAGGTCGTGGGCCACGCTGTAAAACGCATAGGTGGTGCTGCTCGTACCGGTGAAATCTGCCGTCGGGCTGGAGGCGGGCACGTTCGTCCAGAATGTCCATTTTCCGCCGTTGGTCGACGTGTAAATGTCAAAGGACGCTATGCCCGAGGGGGGTGAGCCTCCATCGGTGCCGGTGGCCGTCACGGGGAAGACCAGGGTGGTCTCGCGCTCGGGCAGCGGGCTGATTGAGCCCGTGGGTGGTGTCGTGTCCATGAGCCAATGTGTCGAGAGCGAATTGCTGCCGGCGTTACCATTCTGGTCCTGAATCTCCGCTGAGTTGACGGTCAGCGTGTATTCGCCCTGCGCGGCCGTCAGACCCGACAGGCCATTGATCTGATAGGTTGAGGTCGAGCCCGATACCGCGCTCACCGTGACGGCGACCGTGATCAGGTTCGATCCGCCGTTGTCAGTGAGCGAGAGAGCGGTACCGGTGAAGGTGGCCAGGTTGACCGGCTCGCTGAAGGTGACGTCGATGCTCCCGACCGAAGTATTCCGGAGGTTTGGAGACACGGAAGCGATCGAGGTCACAAGCAAGGCCGGTTGGACGACCGTCACGGTGATGGGGGCCGAAATGCTGAGCAGGTAGCGTGAATTGCCCGAGTAAAGCGCGATCAAGTCGTTCTGGCCGAGAGCAAGCGCGGTCGTCGAGAATGTCGCCACGCCGCCGGAAAGCTGGGCCGGCCCGAGCGTCTTGCCGGTGGTCTCGTCGAGGAAGTAGACCGAGCCGGAGGGCGCGGGGTCGCCGGGGTAATCCGGCACAACCGAAGTGTTAAGCGTCACACTCTGGCCGTAGGGCGGCGAGGTCATCGGGCCCGTAAGGGTCGTGAAGCTGAGCTCGGTCGCGGTTTGTGTCGTCCCGCTGACGTTGAACGTGTCACCGACCGTCGGCACCGGAGTCGGCGTCGCGTTCTGGACGAATTGCGTGTCCATGGAAATGTTGATCGTGTTGTCGCCGGGCGAGGTTGTGGTGCCGAGGTCAAGGGTGCCGCCGGTGATCGAAAACGCGGCCAAGCCGGTGAAGGGCGGCCCGTCGATCGTGCTGTTCCGCACCGTCAACGAGCCGCCCGTGACTAGAATCGTGGGCGTGCTCGTGGCGTTGGTGGCGAGCACGTTGTCGATGGTCACGATGCCGCCCGCCACGATCAGCGCGGGCGATCGGCCCATCAGGTGTCCGTCCTGGATCATGGCGTCGATGCCGTTGGGAGGGTTGAGCGGTGTGTCGGTCTGGTACATCTTGCCGCCAAGATCGACGATCACCATGATCGGCGGCTGAGCGTCGGCAGTAAGGCCGTTGATCGCCGCGATGACCGAATCGAGCTCACTGGTATTCGTGACCTGGAGCAAGACTGGCGGCGGCGTGCTGCCGGCGGGGAGGTTTTGGAGCTCGGAAACGGCTTCCTGGAGGGCAACCTGCGTCGCGGACGCACCGCCGTCGGTGGGAATGGTGATGCTCGATCCCTGGCCGCTTGCGACGCTCATGTCCTGGGCAAACTCGGACGTGTTGCCAGCCAGGTCCGTCGCCGTGGCCGAGATCGTTTCGCCGGTGAGATTCGCAGTCGCAAGCGACTTGGAGAAGACCGCATTGCCGGTGATTCCATCGGTGCTCACGTCAAACGAGTCGATTAACGTCTGGCCCTGACCGTACCCGGATGGGTCGGCAGCCGGGTTGGCGAAGACCTGGATGATGTAGGTGTTACTGGCGTCAGCCGCAAGTGAGCCGGTCACGATGAGCGTGCCGTTCGAATCAGAGACGTCGGGCACGAACGTCGCCGAAGCGATCACGGGAGAATTCTGATCGCCATTGGGAGCGCCGGCGATCAAGCCCGTGGTGGGCAAGGAATGATTGGGCGTGACGCCGTCGTCGCCCAGGTCGATGCCGAGCCCCTTGTTCGAGTAGATCGAATTCCCGAGGATCGCATCGCCGTTGGCGGTGTCGGTCACGCTACTGCCGACGACGACCCCGTTCCCCAGTATGCTGTTCGCGATGACGTTGCCGGCGCCGCTCGCAGTGCCACCGATCGTATTGCCCGATGCACCGCTAACAATGTCGATGCCGTCGGTGGTATTGCCCAGAGCGTTGCCAAACGCGTCGAGGCCGACCGCATTCCCCTGTACCACGTTGCCGTTCGTACCCGCGCCGGCGATTTGGACACCCACGGTCAGGCTGCCGGAGATCACGTCGCCCGCCCCGGCGGTGGTGCCACCGATCGTGTTTTCCGTCGCGCCGAAATCGATCAGGACACCCGCTCCATTAGCCACCGCGACGGTGCCCGTATCGTCAACGCCGATGTAGTCCCCTTCCACGGTGTTGCCGGACGTGCCCGTGTTGATGATCTCCACGCCATCGCCCGAGTTGCCGGAGATCACGTTGCGGTCCCCGGCGGTGGTGCCGCCGATCGTGTTGCCCGTTGCGCCACCATCGATCCCGACGCCGAATCCATTGCCCTCAGCCACGGCGACGGTGCCCGTGTAGTCAGTGCCGATATAGTTACCTACCACGGTGTTGTCCGACGAGCCGGCGCCGTCAATCTCGATGCCGAGGTATCCGCCCGAGATCACGTTGCGGGCCCCGGCGGTCGTGCCGCCGATCGTGTTGTCGGTGGCGCCGCCAGAAATCTCGACGCCGTCGTCATTGTTGGTCACCTCGACGGTGCCCGTGACGTCGGTACCGATGTAGTTGCCCAGGATGACATTGCCGGTCGCGCCCGTGCCGTAGATTTCCACGCCGCCACTCTCGTTGCCGGAAATCACGTTGCGTGCGCCGGCGGTCGTGCCGCCGATCGTGTTGTTGCTGGCGCCGACAGCAAAAAAGACGCCGTCGCCATTCGGCACCGGGATTGTGCCGGTCCAGTCCGTACCGATGTCATTGCCCTCTACGACGTTGTCGGTCGTGTCCAAATCGCGGAGATAGATGCCGACTCCAGCGTTGCCGGAGATCACATTGGATGCCCCGGTGGTCGTGCCGCCGATTGTGTTGCCCGAGGCGCCGGAATCGATCTCGATACCGACCTGGGCATTGGGAACCGCGACGGTGCCCGAGACGTCGGTGCCGATGTAGTCACCTTCCACGACATTGCCCGACGTACCCGTGCCGCCGAGCTCCACGCCGTTGTAACCGTTGCCGGAGATCACGTCGCGGGCCGGGGTGGTGGTGCCGCCGATCGTGTTGCCCGAGGCGCTGATCTCGATCGCAACGCCGTAGTCCCCGTTGGGCACCGAAAAGCCGTCGGTGCCGCCGGTGCTGTCGGTACCGATGTAGTCCCCTTCCACGGTGTTGTCGAACGCGTCCTCGCCTTGGATAACCACGCCACCGCCCACGTTGCCGGAGATCAAGTTCCCGCTCGCCGGGCTTAACCCACCCACCGTGTTCCCGGAACCGTCGATCACCACGCCGTCGCCATTGCCCAGCGCGACGGTGCCCGTGGGGTCGGTACCGATATCGTTCTCGATGACCTGAACGCCAGTCGCGTTGTACTCGATAACGATCCCTGCACTCCAGTCCGTGATGTCGAGCCCCTTGACGATGCTGCCCGCCGAACCGGCCGCAAAGTCCAGGCCGGTGGCGCACCCGCGTCGCCGCCGTCGAGCTGGATGATCGGCGTGCCTTTGTACCCTGGCTGGGACGTCGCATCGATCAAGACCGGCGTCGTGATGGCGGGCAGTTGTGTTTGAGGCTGAATCACGAAGACGCCGTCGACGTAACCGGGATCGGAAACCGGGATGTTGAACGCGATGACCTGGGCGGTACTCGAGTCGTCAACCGCCTGGATCGCCGCGTAGAGCGAATCCGGTCCGTAGGGCATCGTGTTCTTGACGACGATCGGCGGCGTCACCTGCGCCAGGAACGCCTCCGAGAACTCCGAGGTGTTCCCGCTCGGGTCGGTGGCAGTGGCGGTGATGAAGTCCTGGTCGATGAGGGCGACAGGGAACTCGACGTCGTTGAAGGAGGCATTCCCCGACGCGTCGGTCGTCGCCACGGTCGTCTCCCCGAGGTAAGTCTGACCTTCGCCGTAGTAGGAATTGGCGGGGGCAACGCTCGCGAAGAACTGGATGGTGAAGGGGGTGCCGACGGGGCTGCCGGGACTGACGAGCGTACCCGAGATCTCGGTGTTGCCCGCTGCGGAGGTTGCCGCGGTGATGACGGGGAAGTCCTGGAACAAGTTCGGGCCGGTGTGCCCCTCCGAGTCGTTCAAGGTGACGCTGTCGTCGCCCAGGTCGATTCCAAGTCCCGAGTTCGAATCGATCGATCCGTTCGAGTAGATCGAATTGCCGAGGATCTCATCGCCGGTGGTGCCGTCGGTCGGGCTGCTGCCGACGGTGACTCCGTTCCCGAGGTTGAAGGCGATGGTGTTGGCTAAGGCGCTGGATGTCCCGCCGATCGTGTTGTCCGAGGCGCCCTGATCGATCAAGACGCCGTTACCGTTGCTCACCGGGAGGGTGCCCGTGACGTCGGTGCCGATGTCGTTGCCCTCGACAAGGTTGCCCTCGACAACGTTGCGCGAGACACCTTCATAACCCTCGATCTCGACCCCGGCTTCCGAGTTGCCGGAGATCACGTTCCCGGCCTCCGCGCTGGTGCCGCCGATCGTGTTGTCCGCGGCGCCGTAATCGATCTCGACGCCGTCCCGTTGTTCGTCCAGCCCGACAGTGCCCGTAAAGTCTGTACCGACGTGATTCCCGGCGACGGTGTTGTCGCTCGCGCCCTGTTCGATCCAGACCCCGTAATCCCCGTTGCCGGAGATCACGTTGAGCGCCCGGCAATGGTGCCGCCGATCGTGTTGTCCGCGGCGCCGTAATCGATCACGACGCCGGCATAACCGGTGCCCACCACAAGGGCAGTGCCGGTGTAGTCTGTACCGATGTCGTTCCCTTCCACGGTGTTGTCGTTCGTGCCCGTTCCCTGGATCTCGACCTCCATATCCTGGTTGCCGGAGATCAGGTTGCCGGCCCCGAACGCGGTGCCGCCGATCGTGTTGTTCGTGGCGAAAAGGATCTCGACGCCGTTATTACCGTTGGGCATCGCGGAGGTACCCATGGCGTCGGTGCCGATGTAGTTCCCTTCCACGCTGTTGTCTGTTGCGCCGTCTAGGTACACGCCGAAGATCCCGTTGGAGGAGATCACGTTGCGGGCTCCCGCGGTGAGGCCGCCGATCGTGTTGTCACTCGCGCCCTGATCGATCTGGACGCCGGCGTACTCATTGGGCAGCGGGTTTTCGCCCGTGCTGTCGGTGCCGATGTCGTTGCCGAGGACGACGTTACCGGTCGCGCCTGCGCCCGAAATCCCCACTCCATTGGACGAGTTGAGCCCGTCATCGGCAGGAAGCGCGTTGCCGGAGATCACGTTGCCGGCCCCGGCGGCGGTGCCGCCGATCGTGTTGTTGCTCGATAAGAAAATGAGGATACCATCCTCGGAGTTCGGAAGGGCGCCGGTGCCGGTCTGGTTGGTGCCGATGTCGTCGCCGGCTATGGTGTTTAACCCGCTATAGAGCACGATCCCGTTATTGTTGAAGTCGCCAATGGCCAGCCCCTTCACCGTGCTTCCGTAGGAGCCGTAGTAGAGGGTAAGCCCACTGACGCCTGGGGCGGTGACGCCACTGCCGTCGATCAGGATCGGTTCCTCACCCGAGGGTATCAGCCCCGGCTGGCTCGTCCCGTCGATCAAGACCGGCCGTGTGATGTTCGGCAGGGCCCCCGTCACCATGATCGTCTGCGGCCCGCCCCCCCCGATTGAGAAGTCGATCTGGTCGGGGCTCGCGTTCGTGTCGCTCGAGTCGCCGTTGACCTGGTCGATGGCCCAGCTCAGGGAATTCATCGCAGCGCCCGTGCCGTTGTCGGTCGATAGGTTCACCTGGAAGACGTTGGAAAGCAGGAAACGCTCTTCCAGCGCTTCCACTGCCAGCTTGCGGCGGGCCATGGTCCGGCGACGTTCACGGACGAATGACCCGCTGCGTCTCTCTCGCGGATTGAACATCGTTGCAACCCTCCCAGGTGTTTCGGGACGTCTTCGAGCCTTTGCCCGCTGCGCACAGCGATACCAGGAGGCCAACCTGCGTTGACCCCTTGAAAATGCCTGATCGCGAACTCATCGCCGTGCGGCCCAAAGATCGGAGCAAGCCGCCGGTCGTCTACCAGTCATTACTCGCGTCCCCGGAAAACCTAAGACGCCTCTATTCTTTTTTTTGGTGTCGTGCTCAGTTATGCTTGGGCCGAACAAACTTGCATATCGGATGACGCAATCGAAAGCCCCGCGCCACTCGGAGACGATCTCCGTGTCAGACGATCACTCCTCGCGGACCAGCGTCACCTTGCTGGGCCGGCTCCGCCAGGACCCCAAGGACCAGGCCGCCTGGAATGACTTCGTCGCACGGTACGAGCCCCAGATCCTCAAGTGGTGTCGCGGCTGGGGGCTGCAAGGAGTCCGACGCCCACGACGTCACCCAGGCCGTGCTCCTCAAGCTCCAGTTCCTTGATGGCGAAGTTCGCCTATGATCCGTCGCGGAGCTTTCGCGGCATGGTTGAAGACGCTCACGCATCATGCCTGGCGTGACCTGGTGGCCGAGCGGAAGCGCGCCGGTATCGGCAGCGGCGACAGCCGGATGGACGAGTTTTTCGAGAGCCTCGAGGCCGGCGATGACCTCGTCGAGCACCTCGAGGAGGAATTCCAGCGTGAGCTGATGGAGAAGGCGATGGACGTGGTGCGGCCGCGGGTCGCCCCGCGAACCTGGGACGCGTTCCGGCTGACCGCGCTCGAGGGATGCTCCGGCGCCGACCGCGGCCGCCCAGCTCGAGATGAAAGTCGCTCGCGTCTACGTGGCCAAGAGCGAGGTCAAGAAGATGATCCGGGATGAGATCCGCAAGCTGGAAGGGACCGAATGAACGACTGCCCGGACCGCGACCGCCTCGAGCGGCTGCTGGGCCACCGCCTTCGACGACACCGAGATCGACGAGATGGAGCAGCACGTCGAAGGCTGCGCCATCGTGCCAGCAGACGCTGGAGGAGCTGACGGATGCCGCGGTTTGCGATCCCGGAGCCGCGGGCGGGCCACCTTGATCACGCTCAAGGGCGCCGAGCCCCGTCTGGTGGTCGATCTCGCTGCGTGTGACGGCCGGAGCGACGACCGGCAACAACGAGCGCGCGGCGCGCGTCGTGCCCACGGTGGCGGGATATGATCTCAAGGGCGAGCTGGGCCGCGGCGGCATGGGCGTGGTCTACGAGGCGCGCCACGTCCGCTTGAACCGGCCCTGCGCTCTCAAGATGATCCTGGCCGGCGCTCACGCCGGCCCCGAAGACGTCGCCCGGTTCGTGACCGAGGCCGAGGCGATCGCCCGGCTCGAGCATCCTTCGATCGTCCAGATCCGCCACATCGGCGACGCCGATGGTTTGCCGTTTCTCGAGCTGGAGTACCTGGCCGGCGGCAGCCTGGACTCTCAGCTCGACGGCACGCCCTGGCCCACGACGCGGGCGGCGCGGCTTGCCGAGCAAGTGGCCCTGGCGATCGCCGAGGCCCATCGCCAGGGTATCGTCCATCGCGACCTGAAGCCCTCGAACGTGCTCCTGGCGGCCGACGGCACGCCCAAGGTCGGCGACTTCGGCCTGGCCAAGATGCTGGACAGCCAGTCGGCGCTCACCCAGAGCGAGTCGGTCATGGGCTCGCCCAGCTACATGGCACCCGAGCAGGCCTCAGGGGCACGCCAAGGAGGCCGGACCGGCCGTGGATGTCTACGCGGTGGGTGCGATCCTCTACGAGCTGTTGACCGGCCGGCCGCCGTTTCGCGGCACGACCGCGCTCGAGACGCTCGAGCAAGTCAAGACCACCGAGCCGGTCCCCCCCTCGCGGCTGGTGCCGGGCGTGCCGCGCGACATCGAGACGATCTGCCTCAAGTGTCTTCAGAAAGAGCCCGGCAAGCGCTACGAAACCGCCCAGGCGCTCGGCGAGGACCTGCGGCGGTTCCTGGACGGCCGGCCGATCCTGGCGCGGCGAATCAGCGGCGTGGAACGAGCCTGGCGCTGGTGTCGTCGCAATCGTTTCGTCGCCGGAATGGCCGGCATCGCCGCCGCGGCGATCGTCATCCTGGCTGTCGGGGCGACCATGGCGGCCTTCACTTTTCGCGCGCAGCGCGATCAGATCAGCGTAGCCGATCGCAAGACGACAGAAAACCTGTTCGAGTCGCTCACGGCGCAGGCGGGCGCCCGGCGGTTCAGCCGGCGGGTCGGACAGCGATTCGAGAGCCTGAATGCCCTGACCAAGGCGACCGCGATCGCGCGCGAGCTCAAGCTGCCGCCGGACCAGTTCGACCGGCATCCGCGATGAGGCGATCGCCTGTTTCGCGCTCCCCGATCTGCAGGCAACCGGCCGGGCTGATCGAAACAGCCCGCCGAAACGTACCTGTTTTGCTTCGATTCCGGCATGAAACGATATGCGCTGCGGCTCCGGTCGGGGACGATCCTCGTCCGCCGCGTCGCCGACGACCAGGAAGTCAACCGCTTCCAGGCCCGAGGCGATCAACACATCGTCGTGTTCGGCTTCAGTCCGGACGGCCGCTACCTGACGACGACCCATGATCCCGGATTTGCCCTGACAGTCTGGGACGTCGATCGAAACACGGTCGCGCTCGAGGAACCGGGCCCCGTCGCGGGAACAGCCGCCAGATTCAGTCCTGACAGCCGGCGGATCGCCGTTGCTCATCCCGACGGCGAGGTCCTGATCTACGACCTGGAGAGCCCGGGCGTCCCCGCCGGCTCCGGTCTGGCCTGGGAGACGTAGGCGACCTGGCGTTTCGCCCAGACGGCCTCCAGATCGCCGTCACGAGTCGTGGTCGCGAACCAGCCAACATGCCATATTCTCGACAGTCGATTCGGGCCGCGTCGTCCGGACGATTTCGCTGAGTCGCCCGGCGTCGGTCGCCTGGAGTCCGGACGGCGCCACTCTGGCGACTCCGGGCCAGGATTTCAAGATCGACCTGTGGGATGCCCCTTCCGGCATCCTCAGGGCACGGCTCGAGGGCTCGTCAACCGGCGGCTTGCAGGCGACTTTCCACCCGGCGGGCAAAGCTTCTGGCCAGCAACGGCTGGGAAAACCGCCTGCGGCTTTGGGACGCGGTCCTGGGCCGCCCGGTCCTCAGCTTGACCGGCGAAAACTCCACAGCGCCCGTGTTCAGCTCAGGACGGACAAATCGTCCTCGGATCGGAGGACCGATTGACCACGTACCAGGTCGATCCCGCCCTCGAGTACAGAGCACTCGTCCATGTCTCCAGGATGCGGATGGGTTATCATCGTCCCTCGATTCGCCGCGACAACCGGCTGCTGGCCGTGGGTTCGGCGATCGGGGTTGTTCTTTGGGACCTGGCCCGAGGCACCGAGTGCGACTTCCTGCCGATCGTTCACGCCAGGCACGTCATGTTCGAGGCAAACGGCGACCTGCTCACGAGCGGAGCGACCGGCGTGCAGCGATGGCCGGTCCAGCTCGACTCCGGACCGAAGTGAATTCCGCATCGGCCCACCGCGTCGACCTGCCCTTTCGCAGGAGACACCGGCCATATCGCCGAGGACCGGCTTGGCCGGATCATCGCCACGGCCAGGCATACTCACGCCGATGTCCTGATCTCAGAACGCTTGACCCGAGTCGGACCGCTGGACGAATGCCGTTACGTTGCCGTCAGCCCCGACGGGGAATGGCTGGCAACGGGTAGTCATCATTTGGGCGCCCAGGTTTGGCGCGTCCGTGACTGCCGCAAGGTGGCCGAGCTTCCCGTCGATACGGCGCACGGCGGTCGCTTTTAGCCCGGATGGGAAATGGCTGATGACGGCATATCCGACCATGCAAGCTCTGGACGACCGGAACCTGGACCCTTGTTCGGGAGCTCGGTGGTACGGGGCTCTGCTTTTCCCCGGACAGCCGGCTGGTCGCGCTCATGGACGCGAGCAAAATCATCCGCCTGGTCGAGGTGGAAACCGGCCGCGTGATCGCTCGGCTCGAAAGCCCCGACCCGGTCGACGTGGAATGGGCGACGTTCAGTCCTGATGGTTCACGTCTGGTGCTGGTTCCCGAACATGACCCGGCCGTCTATGTCTGGGACCTGCGGCTCGATCCGCAAGCGACTCGCCGAGATGGGGCTCGATTGGCACGCGCCGGCCTACTCGGACGATGACGCGGCTGCCGCGTCCGTTCCGCCCCTGCCGCCACTCCAGGCCGACCTGAAGGAGCCTCCCGCGTCTCCCGCGACTGTGATCGAGCGGTGCTCGACCCGACTCAAGACCGATCCCAACGACGCCGAGGCCCGCCACCTTCGCGGCCACGCCTTCGAGCAACTTCAACGTTATTATGAGGCGCGCGACGACTTCACCGCCGCCATCCGCCTGCGCCCGGACGACCCTCACCTTCGATCCGACCTCGGCGAGATCGACCAAATGCGGAAACGAGACGAGCCCGCCATGATCGACCTGGAGGCTGCGATTGAGCGCAACATGGACCACCACGCGATTCGAGAAATGCTGACGTGGTGGCGCAATAACATAGCCTGGAAGCCGGCCAATGGCCCCAGATCGACCCGCGACGCCGAGCGCGCACTGCAACTCGTCCGCCGCGCCGTCAAGTTGAACCCGCGCGACGCGTTCTACCTGAGCGTGCTGGGGATTATTGAATACCGCGCAGGCCGGTACACCGAGTCCATCGCCATCCTGGGGCGGAGCCTGAAGGCCGGCCACGGCCAGGACGACGCCACCGACCTCTTCTTCATGGCCATGGCCCACCACCAACTGGGAGACCGCGAGAAGGCTCGCGACTGCTACGACCGCGCCGTCCGCTGGCGGGCGGGCCAGAAAAGCCTCTCCGCCGAGGAAGAGATGGAGGTTGCCGCGTTTCGCGTCGAGACCGAAGCGGTCCTGGCCGGCCCCGCGGGTGATCTGCCGGCCGATGTCTTCGCGACGCCGCGCTGAACGGACAGCCGCCGGTCCATTCTATGTGATCTTCCCCGTCGACGTGCTCGTCTCGAAGTCCGCGTCGCCGCTGTAGATGATCTTGATCAACTCGTTCAGCACGCTGGCTGGCTTGACTGACAGCGTGGCCATACCGCCGCTGAGCGAGGCCATCCCGAGCACCTTGGGCTTGTTGTTCTTCGGCAACAGCTCGAAGGTGACCGTGCCGGTGGGCACGCCCGCGCCGGGGGACACGGGCTCGATTTTGGCTTCGAGCGATAGCGACACGACTTTCTGTTTCTTGAACCCCTCAAGCGTCACCAGCACGACATGGCTGCCCGCCCGGGCGACCGATACCGCCGTGTGCGCCACGTTGGCGTCGGGGAGGCCGGTTTCGCCGCTAAAGCTGGCGGTGATCGAATTGGTGCCGACGGGAAGGCTCGAGGCGGTCAGCGTCGCCTTGCCCGAGCCGTCAAGCGAGCCGGTACCCAGCACGGTGCCGTTGTCGGAGAAGGTGACCTTGCCAGTTGGCACCCCGCCGAGCGCAGTCACGGTGGCGACGAAGGTGACGTTCTGCCCAAAGACCGCAGAGCCGGCAGAAGCGCCCAGCGCCACCGTCGGCTGGCTCTGGAAGGCACCGATGTCGGGAGCGGGCGAGTCGAGTGGTAGACCGCGCTGGTCGGTGGCCACACCAGTGACCATTTCGCCCATGGCGATGGCCGCGCTGCCACCTGAGAGCGCCATGGTCTGGGTCGGCCCGCCGTTGGATCCCAGCTTGGCCAGGCCGAGTTTCGAAAGGCTCTTCAGGACGTTGTTATGTTTGCCCGCGTTGGCAAGCCCACCCGAGCCGCCGGTACCGATCAGATTATAGCTGCCCGAGACGGTGCCAGCACCGTGTATGTCGTTGGCGCTGGCGCCAGAAGCGTTCGTATTGCCCGCGACGATCGTGTCGGTCAGCGTCGCCTTGCCGCCGTCGTACAGGCCGCCGCCGTAATGGGCCGAGTTACTGCTGATTGTGCAGCCTGTGAGGGTCGCGCCGCCGCCCGTGCTATTGTACAGGCCGCCGCCGTACTTGGCCGAATTTCCGCTGATGGTGCAATCGGTCAGTTGCGCCGTGCCGCCGTTGTACAGGCCGCCGCCGTGGTCGCCGGCCGAGTTTCCGCTGATGGTGCAATCGGTCAGGGTCACGGTCGCCGTGCTGCCATTGTCCAGGCCGCCGCCGTCTGAGGCCGATTCGCCGGCGTTGATCGTCATCCCCGCAAGGGAGGCCGAGACATGGGCGTCGACCTGCAACACCCGGCTCAGCCCTCCGCCGCTCAAGGTCACTCCCGCCGCCGGGCCCGTGATCGTCTCCATCCCGTTCGTCTTACTCATATCGAGCTCGGTTCCACCCAGCGTGATCGTCTGCGCGGTTGCGAAGACCTTCGGGTCGAAACTAATCGTCGTGGCGCCGGTGAGCACATTGGCCAGGTTCAACGCCTGGCGCAGGCTCAGGTCACCGGAGGGGGCATCGGTGCCGTCGATCGTGGTATTCACCACGAGCCCGGGCTGAGTCTGGAATGAGCCGATGTCGGGTTTGGTGTCGAGCGCGAAGCCGCGCTGGTCGGTTTTGACGCCGCTGGTGGATTCGCCCTTGCGGATGGCGGCGCTGCCGGGCGATAGCGCCATGGTCTGGGTCGGCCCGCCGTAGAACCCCAGCGCGGCCAGGCCGAGGCTCGAGAGGCTCTTCAGGACGATGTTGTTGGCGGCCCCCCCGTTGGTAAACCCGCCCGAGCCGCCCGTACCGATCAGGTTATAGGTGCCCAAGAGGGTGCCAGGACTGTGAATGTCGTCGCTGCCGCCGGAGGGTTTCGTATTGCCCGCGACGATCGTGTCGGTCAGCTTCGCCGTGGCAAGATTTTCGAGGCCACCGCCGTCGTTGGCGGCCGAGTTTCCGCTGATGGTGCAATCGGTCACGGTCAGGTTGTTCGCCGTGTAGGCGTTGTCCAGGCCACCGCCGTCCTCGGCCGAGTTTCCGCTGATGGTGCAATCGGTCAGGGTCGCCGCGCCGCCATTGTACAGGCCGCCGCCGTCGCTGACGGCCGAGTTTCCACTGACGGTGCAGTCCGTCAGGGTCAGTTTCGCCGTGCTGCCATTGTCCAGGCCGCCGCCGTCAGAGGCGGAATCGCCCCCGGTGATCGTCAGCCCCGAAAGGGAGGCCGTGACATGCGCGCCGACCTGCAACACCCGGCTCTGCCCTCCGCCGCTGATGGTCACTCCCGCCGCCGGGCCCGCGATCGTCTCCATCCCGTTCGTGTCGCTCAGCTCGAGCTGGCTGCCAGCCAGGGTGATCGTCTGCGCGCTGGCGAATGCTTTCGGATCGAATGTGATCGTCTCGGCTGAGTCCAGCAGATTGGCCAGGTTCACGGCCTGGCGCAGGCTCAGGTCGCCCGAGGGTGAGCCGGCGCTATCGATCGTGGTATTGACCACCAGCCCGGGCTGAGTCTGGAAGGCGCCGATGTCGGGTGTGCTGTCGAGCGCCAACCCTCGCTGGTCGGTCGTGACGCCGGCGGTTGATTCGCCCTTGCGGATGGCGGCGCTGCCTGGTAGTAGCGCCATGGTCTGGGTCGGCCCGCCGTAGTCGCCGAGCGGGGAGAGGCCGAGACTCGAAAGGCTCTTCAGGACGATGTTATCGCTGACCCCGTCGGCGAGCTGCCCCGAGCCGCCGGTTCCGATCAAGTTGTAGCTGCCCACTGTGTTGCCAATAGTACTGTCGATGTCGCTTGCGCCGGCTTGTGTCTTGTTGCCTGCGACGATCGTGTCGGTCAGGACCACCGCTCCTGCATTGAAGATGCCGCCGGCTTCCCAGCCTGCACCCGTGCTGGCCGAGTTTCCGCTTACGGTGCAGTCGGTCAGGATCGCATAGCCATTATTTTCGAGGCCCCCAGCGCCCGAATTTCCGCTGATGGTGCAGTCGGTCAGGAACAACTGTCCTCCGATTCGATTATATATACCGCCGCCGTCGTCGCCGGCCGAGTTTCCGCTGATGGTGCAGTCGGTCAAGGTTGCAAAGCCGCTATTGTACAGGCCGCCGCCGTAGCCGACTTGGCCGCTTACTTTGCCCCCGACGATCGTCAGCCCCGATAGGGAGGCCTGGACAAAACGTCCGACCTGGAACACCCGACTCTTCCCTCCGCCGCTGATGGTGACTCCCGCCGCCGGGCCTATGATCGTCTCCAGCCCGATCGGGTCGCTCAGAACGAGCTCGCTTCCACCCAGCGTAATCGTTTGTGGTGTGCTAAAGTCCGTGGCATCGAAATCGATGGTGCTGGCACCCGACGACGAATTGGCCTGCCCGATCTCATAGGACAGCGAGCCGGTGCCGCTCGAGTTCGTGTTGGTCACGGTGAACGTCGCCAGGAGACGACGGTTCTCCAGTGCCAGCAGTTGCGGCCTCACCCGGTGCCGATCGCTCTGGCGAGATCGCGCCGCCCTACCCCGTCCCGAGCGAGAGTGCCAATTCCACCAGCCAGTTCCGGCAGTGTTGCGACTCATGACCGTCCCTTCCCGCGGAAAGATCTGCGATGCCTCGATCAGTGATTACTCGCGTCCGGCAGCAGCCTGCGCCGATTGATCAAGTTCTTATGGTGATCGTTCGCGTCAATGTGCTCGTCTGGAAGTCCGCGTCGCCGCCATAGAGGATCTTGATCGACTCGTTCAGCACGCTGGCTGTCGCGACGGTCAGCGTGGCCACGCCCCCGCTGAGGGAGGCCGTTCCGAGCACGGTGGGCTTCTTGTTCTTCGGCAACAATTCGAACGTGACCGTGCCGGTGGGCACGCCCGCGCCGGGGGCCTTGGGCTCAATCTCGGCCTCCAGTCCCAGCGACACCACTTTCTTCTCCCGGTTGCGTATCTCCTGCAGCACCAGCACCATGCTGCTGCCGGCCCGGGTGACCGATACCGCCGTCTGCGCCAGGTTGTTGTCCGGAAGGTCCGTTTCGCCGCTGAAGCTGGCGGTGATCGCGTTGCCGCCGATGGGAAGGGTCGAGGCGGTCAGCGTCGCCTTGCCCGAGCCGTCAAGCGAGGCGGTACCCAGCGCGGTGCCGTCGTCGGAGAACGTGACCTCGCCAGTTGGCACCCCGCCGAGCCCGGTCACGGTGGCGACGAAGGTGACGGTCTGCCCGTAGACGGCAGAGCGGGCAGACGCGGTGAGCTCCACAATCGGCTGGCTCTGGAAAGCGCCGATGTCGGGAGTGGGCGAATCGAGCGGAAAACCGCGCTGGTCGGTCTTGATGCCGCTGGTGGATTCGCCCTTGCCGATGGCCGCGCTGCCGGGCAATCAGCGCCATCGTCTGGGTCGGCCCGCCGTAGGGCCCCAGCTTGTCCAGGCCGAGGCTCGCAAGGCTCGTCAGGACGATATTATGGCTCGCCCCGTTGGTAAGCCCCCCCGAGCCGCCGGTACCGATCAAGTTATAGGTGCCCGAGACAGTGCCAGAACCGGTGATGTCGCTGGCGCCGGAAGGGCCCGTATCGCCTGCGACGATCGTGTCGGTCAGGTGCGCAGTACCGGAACCGGCACAGTTCAGGCCGCCGCCGACCAGCCCGGACGAGTTTCCGCTGATTGTGCAGTCGGAGAGGGACGCTGTGCCGGCATTGTAAAGGCCGCCGCCGTCGTTGTGGGCCGCGTTTGCGCTCAAGGTGCAGTCGGCCAGGGTCAGGTGCGCCGTGATCCGGTTGACCAGGCCGCCGCCGCCGGTTTTGGCCGAGTTTCCGCTGATGGTGCAGTCGGTCAAGGTCGTCGTGCCGCCATTGTACAGGCCGCCGCCGGACTCGCCGGCCGAGTTCCCGCTGATGGTGCAGTCGGAGACGGTCAGGTTCCCCGTGCCGGCATTGTCCAGGCCACCGCCGGACTCGCCGGCCGAGCTGCTGCTGATGGTGCAGCCGTTCAGGCTCGCCGTGCCTTCACTGTAGAGGCCGCCGCCGCTCGAGTTTGCGCTGGCTTTGCCGTCGGTGATCGTCAAGCCCGAGAGCGCCGTCGTGACACCGCTGTCGACCTGGAAGACCCGGCTCAGACCTCCGCCGCTGATGCTGACTCCCGCCGCCGGGCCCGTGATCGTCTCCATCCCCTTCGTGTTGCTCAGCTCGAGAGGGTTTCCACCCAGCGTGATCGTTTGCGAGGTGCCAAAGTCCGCCGCAGCGAATTTGATGGTGCTGGCACCCGATGACGAATTGGCCTTACCGATCTCATAGGCCAGCGAGCCGGGGCCGCTCGAGTCGGTGTTGGTCACAGTGAATGTCGTCGAGAGGAGCCGGCGGTCCTCCAGCTCCAGGAGTCCCGGCCGCATACGTCGCGGATCGCTCCGGCGAGACCGCGGCGCCCTACCCCGTCCCGACCAAGAAGACCAATTCCGCCAGACGATTCCAAGAGTGTTGCGACCCATGACAGTCCCTTTCCGGGGCAAGACCAAGAGCACCTTGCCTCCGAAGGGCAAGTCGGCTATCAGTGATGATTCTCGCCGTTCAACTGCTCTGCACAAAACGGTTCCTCACGCGGATCTGCTAGCAAGCTGATGGTCGTCTAGCAGTCATTACTGGCATCGCGCGAAAACCTAAGACCGCTCAATTCCTTTTTCTTGATTTCGTCTTCGGGTATGCTCGGATTGTGCAAGCTTGCATTCGGACGAGGCAATCGAACGCTCAGGCGCCTTGGGGAGACGATCCTCGTGCCAGAAGACCACTCCTTGCGGACCAGCGTCACTTTGCTGGGCCGGCTCCGGCAGGACCCCAAGGACCAGTCCGCCTGGAATGACTTCGTCGCACGCTACCAGCCCCAGCTCCTCAAGTGGTGTCGCGGCTGGGGGCTCAAGGAACCCGACGCCCACGACGTCGCCCAGGCCGTGCTCATGAAGCTCAGTTGTTTGATGGCGAATTTCGCCTATGATCCGTCGCGGAGCTTCCGCGGATGGCTCAAGACGCTCACGCATCACCCCTGGCGTGACCTGGTCGCTGAGCGGAAGCGAGCGGGTGTCGGTAGCGGCGACAGCCGGATGGCCGAGTTTTTCGCGAGCCTCCAGGCCGGCGACGATCTCGTCCGGGACCTCGAGGAGGAATTCGAGCGCGAGCTGATGGACCAGGCGATGGCGCTCGTACGGCCGCGACTCGCCCCGCGCACCTGGGACGCGTTCCGGCTGACCGCGCTCGAAAAAAGGTGTCAGGAACCTTTGACGCGGCCATTGATCCACCGGAGAGGCGTTCGCTGCGCACAGCCTGGTGTTCGTCGAACTTCGGCGATTCCGCGTGGCCGAGCCATTGGCGCGCGGGCCAGGCAGCAGCGTCGGGAAAGGCTGCACTCGGCTTGTCTCGCTCCCCCGCGCAGTGAGACAATGCGGTGAGTGTGTTGGACCCAACGTTCCAGGCGGCCGTCATGGCGACAGCAACCGCAACTTCGCCTATCCTCAACCACCGGACCCTCGCCGACCTCTTGGAGAGTCTGGGCGGGATCTCCGCCAATCGGGTTCGCTTTCACCCATTCCCCGGCACGGCCACCGAGAGCGACGTCATCGCGGTCCACGATCGCGAGAACCGGCTGTGTGAGCTCGTCGACGGAACGCTCGTGGATAAAGTCATGGGATTCGATGAATCGATCTACGCAGCCCTGCTGCTTGGGACTCTCTTCGACTACTTGAAGACCCACGACCTCGGCAAGATCGTCGGTGCCGACGGCATGATGCGGATCTTCCCTGGCGTGGTACGCATCCCCGACACGGCGTTCATCTCGTGGGCGCGTTACCCGAAGCGCAAGCGGCGGCGGGGCGAGATCCCCCAAGTTGTGCCGGACTTGGTCGTTGAAGTGCTCAGCGAGGGGAACACCCCCAAGGAAATGGCCCGGAAGCTCGATGAGTACTTCCGCGCTGGCGTTCGCCTGGTCTGGTACGTCAATCCCAAGAAACGGACGGTCCGGGTTTACACGGAAAAACATCGATCGGTCTTGCTCCGCGAGGATCAGACCCTGGACGGCGGCGATGTCCTGCCTGGTTTTGCTCTGTCGATCCGCGATTGGTTCGCCGAAGCCGAGCGCAGCGCAGCACGGTCAGCGCCCCGAAATAGACCGCTCCACGTTCGCGGCTCTTCGACGCCGCCTCACAGGTTCATCAAGATGACCTCGGTGGCCTCGTAGATTGCCGCCACGGCCAGCACCAGGGCGATCCAGAACTGGGCCTTGAAATTGAGCAAGAGAGCGCGGCCGAATCGCGTGAAGACGTTCCCTCCCAGGCTGCGCTGGACGACGTGGATCGGGATCAAGAGGCCGAACAGCGTGGCGAGGATGTAGCCTTCTCCCGCCAGGAGTATCGTCAGGCAGTGTGGCAACATGGCGAGTGCCAGCGGTTGCATCGCCGGCGCGAGGATCAGACCGCACGCCAGGGCGCGAAGGGCCGCCACAACGACTCCGCTCGCCGGCAAGAGCATCGACGGGAGCATGATCGAGGCCAGTGCGCCCAGCAGGAAGTTGACCAGGAATGTCACGACGGGGGCGCGTTGAGTGACCGGGTGTCCAACTCCGGGATCTCCAGGCAAGAAGTTGACCAGGAACGTCGTGACGATGGCACGGGGGATATTTCCACTCGAGTAGGCCTCGCCTGCGATGCCCAGAGGATTGCTTTTCGTCGCAAGCCCCTCGCGAACCTGGTCCAGCAGAACGACCTGGGCCTCCGGCGCCTTGAAAACGAGAAGCGAGCCGGCAATCACCAGCCCGAAGTAAACCACATGCACGCTCCAGACCAGCCGGGGTCTGACCCTCATTTCCAGGAGTGGCCCGGCGACAACCGGCGAGCCGACCTTGCCCGCCAGCCAGCGAAACAGTCCGATCAGCGTACCGGAGCCGCCCAGAAGGAAAATCGCCAGTCCGGAAAGATAAAGATAAAAGCTCCGAGGCTCGAGCCGGTCAAGTGGCGTGACCCAGGCGTATTTCTCGGGTGGAAAGACCTCCTCCAGCTCTTTGCGGATTTTCGGGTCGCGCAGTTCTGCGGCCGAGGCGTGCACCAGCCAGGCATGAAGCACCGTCGGAACCTCGGCCGGGAAAAGCTTGTTGGTCGCGTCGGTAGGAACCGCTTCGACGGGAACGAGGTACGAGCTGGCGAAGAGCGCCAGGTCGGGCTTCAAGACTCCGACCACCTTGAGCGACCGTCCCCCGACGCTCAATGTTTCGCGCGGCTCGATCCCCGCGCCGGCCACGACCTCATCGCGGCCGGGATCGGGCAGGCGGCCCGATTGCAGCGCAGCGGCGCCGATGCCCGCCATCGCAAGAGGAAGCTCGATCAGCTTGACCCGCACCTGGCCCTTCACCCCCAGTGCCTTGTTTGGGGGCATGTCGCCACTCGCGAAAAGCAGGATCTCGGCGACGTCGCTCGACGACAGCAGCCGCAGCCGCGCTGGGATCGCTCCCGCACGCCAGGTCTTTTCGGCCGACGCCTCGGAACTGATCACGATCATGCCCGATGCCCAGGGTGCCTTGGAATCGATACGCTCGCGCGACACATACGCGCCCAGCATCACGCCAAAGCCCACAAGCGCAACGACTCTCCAAACCCATGCTTTCATGACGACCCTCGGTTTTGACCCAGGCGGTGCGTTCCGCGTCCGACTGCCCCAAGGTAACGCGGTCGGTCCGGGCGGTCTACCGTCTGGAATCCAGCCCGATCAGTGGCCAGACAACGCCTGCCAGAAACGGCCGATGGAACAGGATGGGCAGCGGCACCAGCAGCCAGGCGAGCGTCCAGACGCGGCCGATCCAGCGGACGCGGTCGATCGGCCGCTTTGCGCGTGCCAGCCGAGCCTCGCACATCATCAAGACGCCGTGCAGCAAGAAGTAGGCCATCGGCAGGCCGTACCCGGCCCGAACGGGCACGCTGATCGCCAGTTCGTGCAGAACGCCCGAGCCCAAGAACGACGCCGTCAGCGCGGGCCCCCGGCCGAATACGCGGACAAGGGGTTGATAAACCGCGATCGCCGTCATCTCGGAGAACGCCAGGTTCCACCGTCGCCCCCAGAATTCGCGCAGGTTGGTCGATCGAAGCGGAGAGCGGAACAGTCGCTGACAATCGACGCCCTGCCATCGCCAGGCCGCGGCAAGCAAGTCGAACACGCCGAAGTGGACAATCAAGCTGAGCCCCACCAGAAGTGGCGGCGTGGCCACCAGCCTGGACGACGTGAGCACCCAGGCCAGCCGCGCCAGGACGACCATCGCCACGCCCGCGAGCAACCGCGCCGCCCCACCCATCAAGAGCCGCCGGACGCCCGGTAACGACGCCGCCGCGGCGCGACGAGCGAACGGCCCCGGCCGCATTCCGGGCCAGAGCGCGGCGAAGCCGATCCACCGGGCGAACGCGAGCGGCCGGCCTCCCTGAGCTTGCACCTCGACCGAGACAACGGCCTTCATGCCGTAGAGCAGCGCGCCGATGATCGCCAGCATGCGGAACCCCGCCGGCTCCTCTCGATTCAATCGCTCCGAGGCCACCACGCCCGCCACGGTCAGAGCCCAGGCACAAACCCGCGCAAACCAGAACGGCCTCACCCGCGCAACAACAAAACCAAGAAGGATGACTGTCGCCAGCAGAGCGACCGTGCCGCCGACATCCACCGCATGGAGCGGCCAGTACGCGCTCATGACCCCAGGCTTCCGAAGGCCCGGAGCACGAGGCCGCCGTAGATGACCGTCAGGCCGGCGAACAGGGTGACCAGCGCAATTTCTGCCACGACGAAGAACAGCCCCTTGGGCACGTCACTCCGGTCGAAGTAGGCAAACTGAATCACCACCCTCGCCCCCCAGTAGACCGCGATGAAACCGCACACGAATCTCGCCAGGAGAGAACCATCCAGCAGAAGCTCTGGTGTCATCGTCGAGAGCACCCCGAAGCTCAGGTTCGTCACCCAGATATAGCCGGCGTAAGTCCAGAAGACCTGCCGCGTCAGTGGCCGAAGCTTGGCCAGATCGGTCTTCCACTCGAGCAAGCGCGGGATGGCCAGGCTGGCGACCACCAGGATCAGTTGAGCAAGGCCGGCGCCTACCAGCAGCCCATGCCAGGGAATGGCTATCGGCACGAAACCCCCTCTTCATTGATTGTGGCGCACGCAGGCCACGGTGAAAACGCTGCAGAGGTAGATGAAGGTGGCGAGAAACAACACGTTCGCGATCGGCCGGCTGCGCTTGACCTCTTGATCGTAGAAGAAGAGCTGGATGATGATCCGGCCGCCCCAGAAGACCGCCAGAAAGCCGCTCAGGAACCGGCCCAACCCAGACCCGCCGGCCAGCTCCGAGGCAAATACGATGCTCACGATGCCGAACATTGAAACAATGGCCATGATGTAGATGTTCTGAACGATGAAGACCTCGCGGACGAATGGCGACAGCTTGGCAATCTCCGCACGGTAGGCGAAGATCCGCGCGGCGAAGAGGTTGCTCGAGGCGATCAGCCACTGCAATACGCCGGCGACCCAGAGATGAACTTCGACGCGATTCATGCTCGCTCCCCGGCTTCGCCCTGGGCACGGTCGCGTCGACCTCGACCTGCCCGCATACCCTCAAACGTAGTTTGTCGTCACCGCGCCGCAAGTTCAACTCGACGGACAGGAGATTCCACGTCCCGGAACGCTTCCAGCCCTGGTGGTCGAAACGTCTTTCGCTCGCTCGGGACTTGCTGATAACCGCTCCAGCCGATCCAATGTGAAGTGCGACGGCTTTGCTCCGACGATTCATCGGTTGCGCAAACAATCCCCGGCATTATCGCCGCGCGGAAGTGTGGAGAACCCAGGCCATGCTCACTCTCCGAGGCACGGTCACCGCCTTGACGGCCGCCGTATTGGGGTTGGCGACGCTCGCATCACTCGCAGCGAGCTCATCTGGCGACGACGACCCGTCCGCGCAACCGAAGCAGTTGGAGGGCTACTGGGCCGACCTTGAGAAGGATGAAACCGCCGCCACGCGCGCGTTGCTCAAACTCGCCGACCACCCGAAGGAGGCCGTCAGCTTCCTCAAAACGAAGCTGAAACCCCTCAAAATCTCGTCCGGCGAGGTGAAGGCTCTGCTCCTCAAGCTGGGCAACGAAAACGAGGCACTCTGGAAGCCCGCCTTCGAAGAGCTCGAGTACTTTGATCCCCGGCTTGCAATTGATCTTCAAACCTTGATGGATCGTTACACCGAAATCCCCGTGCGCCGTCGCCTGGTCGAGATACTGAGCGGATACGACCCCGATACCTTGAAAGAGAGAGAAGACATTCAGATCAGATCCGTGGGGACGGGTTTCAATTTCTCCGCCAAGACGGCCAGGGGGGTCCGCGGGTCGTGGTGGGCCGAGCATCGCGTCGAACTGATCAACTCGCGCGGTTTCCGAGGCAATCTCAAGAAGAAGTGGACCCGCGCCGTTCGCGCCATCGTGCTGCTGGAGCACATTCACACACCCGACGCCGTCGCGATACTCAAAGAGATGGCCGGCGGCCATCCCGAAGCATACCCCACCAAGGTTGCCCAGGAAGCCCTGGCAGCTCTGGGCGAGAAGCTACCTGCAACGAGCCCGACGACCAACGTTGAGGGAGCAAAGGCCCCCACGACCTCGGGCGAGCCGGCCAAAGCCAAGACTCCGCAGGATTGACACGATCGGTGGGAATCCGCCCTTACAGAGAACAGCAGGTATTCGTCGGCACGAGCGAGCTTTGCCATGGTGGAGACCGATCCCTGCCCGACGTGTGGTACACCACGGCCCGCCGATTCGCCCGCGGGCATTTGCCCGCTCTGCTTGATGCGGCTGGGCTTGGACGAAGAGGATCCTCCCTCTCTCGACAGCATGGAGGATGCCGTGTCGTTGGGCGCAGATCGAGCGGAGCCGAACGGCGTCGTAGGCGAGCGGCTTCGTACCGACGTCACCGCGATCGAGATCGGCGACATCGCCGCGTACGCCGGAGACAAGTGGAGTTTGCAGGGTGCCAAGCTCGCGGAACCGGGGCGCCGCTTGTTCATCCTCGGCGAGATCGCTCGCGGCGGGATGGGCATCGTGCTGCTGGGCCATGACACGGAGCTCGGCCGGGACATCGCCATCAAGGTGCTGCACGACAAACATCGCGATCACCCCAACATGATCGATCGCTTCGTGGCCGAAGCGCGGATCGCCGGGCAGCTTCAGCACCCTGGAGTCGTTCCCGTCCACGAGCTCGGCATCCTCGCCGATCGCCGGCCGTTCTTCACCATGAAGCTGGTCAGGGGCAGTACCTTGGCCGAGATCCTTGCCGACCGATCGGCCCAGGCGGCGGACCGCGCTCAACTCCTGAGAATCTTCCTGCGCGTTGCCGACGCAATCGGATACGCGCACGAGCGGAGCGTGATCCACCGCGACTTGAAGCCGTCCAACATCATGGTGGGGCGGCACGGCGAAGTCATGGTGATGGACTGGGGTCTGGCCAAGGTTTCGACCCGCCGGGACGACGCGGATGCCGATGCAGCCGGGAGCCGTCGATCGAGCAGCCGCGTTCTGCCTGATTCCGGGGTGCGGATGCGCGAACGCCTGGTCATGGGCACTCCCGCCTACATGGCTCCCGAGCAGTTTGAGGCCGAGGAAGGATCCGTCGATGAACGGGCGGACGTCTTCGCCCTCGGAGCGGTATTGAGCGAGATCCTGACCGGACGGCCAGTCTACGAGGGCTCCTCGCCGGACGAGATCCGACACCAGGCTGCGCGCGGCGAGCTCGCGCCGGCACTGCTGGCCCTGGAGACGTGCGGCGCGGACACCGACCTTATCGACCTGGTCCGCGACTGCCTGGCAACCGACCGCAATGGCCGTCCTCGCTGCGCCGGCATCGTGGCGGCGCGGCTGTCGAGCTACCTGGGCGAAGTCGAAACCCGGCTCCGCGCGGCCGAGCTCGCCCGCATCGAAGCCCAAGCACGCGCCGTCGAAGAGCGCAAGCGTGGCCGGCTCACCGCGATCCTTGCGGTGCTGTGCATCCTGCTGGCTGTGCTGGGTGCGAGCACATACGCCGGCTGGCTACAGCGGCGGCACGCACGAGAGACCGGCGCGGCGCTCGTGCTCCGAGAGGTGGAGATGCTCCGCGACGCGGCGGAGGTCGATCCATCCTGCGACCCTGCTCGCTGGGTCACTGCCGGAGACACGCTCCGCCGCGCCAGCCTGCTGCTGGCCGATGCGCCGGAATCGATCCATGAACGGCTGGCCGCAACGCGCGGCCAGATCGAGTACGGGCTGGCCCGGGCCCAGCGGATCCGCGGGTTGCTCGATCGGCTCGAGATCGCATGCGACCGAGCGGACGATCATGACCTGGCTCGAGCCGACACGCTCTTCGAGGAATCGTTCCAGGAGGCTGAGCTGCGCCTCGAAGACGCCGCGCCGGCCGACGTCGCAGGCACGATCGCGTCCTGGCCCGCCGAGGTCACGCTCCAGGTGATTGCCGCGCTCGACTGCTGGGCCATCGTCCTGCGCGACCTTGAAGGCGACGGTATCCGACCCGCCGGTGCCTGGCAGGTTCCTCTGCGTGTCGCGCGGGCTGCCGATCCCGACCCGTGGCGCATCGCGCTGCGAAACAGCCTCGCGGCCAAGGACAGTGACGCCCTGGCTCGCCTGGCCGACTCGGACGACCTGGAGAGCCGTCCGCCTCCAAGCCTCTGGCTGCTGGGCCGCCTGCTTGTCTGGGATGACCAGACCGAGCGCGCCGTTGATGCAATGGCAAGGGCCCGCCGCGCCCATCCCGACGACTACTGGATCAATCTCGATCTCTCACTCTTCCTGAGCTTGCGCCCCTATCGGCCGCAACGGGCCATCACCTTCGTGACGACGGCCGTCGCGCTGCGGCCCAACTCAGCGACGGCCAGGCTGCGGCGCGGCGAGCTTCTGGAGATCCTCGGCGAGCACGCCGAGGCCGAGACCGAGCTGCGAGAAGCCGTGCGAATCGCGCCCAACCACGGCTATGCCCATTTCACACTGGGTCATCTCCATGCGGCCAGAGGCCGATGGGAGCAGGCGATCCCGGAATACCAGGCCGCAATCCAGCTCATGCCCCGCCACGCTGCGAAGATTCGCATCGCACTGGCAGAAGCTCTGCCTCATGTCGTCCATCCGGAGCATCCGAATGACGCACTCGAATGGTACGCCGCTGGACTTCTTCAGATCCGCCAGGGCGACGGTGCAGGCGCCGTCCGCGCCCTCGGCGAGGCGGCTGCCCGTGCCAAAAGCGGCTCGCCCGAGGCCGCCGACATGCAGGGAGCATTGGAGCAAGCCGAGGAAATCGTGCGTCTTCAATCAGTGCTCAACGGAGAGGCGTCTGCCCGGGATAATCTCGAGCGCCGGCAGTTCATCAGGCTTTGCCACCGCTACGGCTGGGGTGCCGGGGCCGTCCGCCTTTACGTTGAAGCCCTGGCGGCCGACCCACACCTTCCTCACGTGCAGGGCGAGTCCCACGTGATGGACGCGGCGCGCGCCGCCGCGATCGCCGGCACCGGCCGGTCCCGCGACGTCCCCTCGCCTGGCCCGGCCGAGCGCGCCCGCCTGCGCGGCTTGGCGCTCGTCTGGCTCCGCACCGACCTCGACGACTGGTACCGCCGGTTCGCACCGGACCGCCGCGAAACCCGCCGCCGTGCCGCCAAGTATTACAGGCGCTGGATCGAAAACAAGGACGTGGCCGGCGTCTGCGATCCCAAGGAGCTGGCGGCCCTGCCCGCCGACGAGTGCAAGGCCTGGCGCGATTTCTGGCGCGAAGTGGAAATCCGCATCCTGGTGGATCCCGGTTACCCCGGCCGCGGCGCCCCGGTCCAGGCCACGAGCAGCCTGTATGAACAGCAGCTCGGATTGTTTCCCGATTGAGTCTCTTGGAGGACTTGCCGATGACATTTCCAATTTGGCGCCGGCTTTCGACGGCGTGCCTGATTGTCACGTTCCTGGCGTCACCCTGTTTCGCACAAGAGCCTGAGCTGCTCGCCACAGAGAAAGCGCTGGCCGTCGACAAGGCCGTCGCGGCAGAGATGGGGAGGCAGAATCTCGTCGGCGTGGCGATCGGCATCATTCAACACGGTCGAATCGTCTACACCAAAGGGTACGGCTTTGCCGACCGGGAGCGCGGTGTGGCCGCCAGCGATAAAACCGTGTTTAACTGGGCGTCCAACTCGAAACCGCTGACGGCCGTCGCGGCGATGCAGCTTGTGGAGAAGGGCACCCTGGATTTGAATCGGGACATTCGCGACTATGTGCCCGAATTTCCCGGCAAAGGCGTGGTCATCACGTCTCGTGATTTGCTCTGTCATCAGAGTGGCATTCCGCACTACAGCAATGGAAAAATCATCCCGACAACCGTGCGGCAGCATCCCTCCGGCAAGCCATTGTCGGACGTGGTGCTCGCGCTCGATCAATTCAACCGGTCGCCGCTTTTGTTCAATCCGGGAGAAAAGTACTCGTACTCATCCTATGCATACATCCTTCTGAGTGCGGTCGTGGAGCGGGCGGGCCGGGATGGATTTGTCAGTCAGGTCCAGGAGAGGATCGCGAAGCCATTGAAAATGACGTCGCTCCAGCTCGACGTCCCATCTGGACAACACGATCATTGGACCGTTCGGTACGTCAAGAACAAGGAGGGTGACGTCGTGCGTGCGCGGCCGGAGGCGGAGTACTGGAAGTATGGCGCGGGCGGTTTCAAGTCCAACGTTGTCGACTTCGCGCCTGGGCCGCGGGCTTGATCAATCACCGCGTCGTCTCCGAAAAAATGGAAGAACGAATGTGGCAGCCGCAGGAGACGTCCGACCACAAGAAGACAGACTGCGGCCTGGGGTTCTTTATCGACCTGAAGGACGGTCTGAAGGTGTCGCACGGCGGGGCGCAGCCCGGTGTTGCCACCCGACTGGTCATCTATCCGCGCAGGACACGGGGTCGTCGTCATGTGCAACACCAGCCCGGCGGAGCTCGGAACGATTTCCACGGCGATCTATCAATCGCTCAATCGCCAATGAATCGCACTCAGACATCGCCGGCACGGAGCGGTCGACCAGCAACACGATTCATGCCTCGGTCCCCTCTTCGATCAGCCTTCCGAGGGCGCGGAGGCGGCGTGACTGGTAGGCCGAGATGAAACCCATGAGCGCGAGGCCGGCGAGGAAATCCAGGTGACCGTAGCGAGGGCCGATCGGCTTGCCACTCGCCCAGCCTTCGGCGATCAAGATCATGTAGCCGAGCATGGCCAGTGCAGTGGTGAAAACCACGACGCGCGCTCGGGACCAGAGCCCCGACGCGGCAATCAGAACGGGATAGACCGCGGTGAGCGGGGTCATCGGCTGACCGTCGATGATCAGCAGGAGGGTCGCGAGCAAGACGTCGGTGCCCAGCCAGGCGCGGACAACGCCCTCGACTTGCTTCGTCCGCCGCAAGGCGGCCTGGAAGCCGGCCGCGGCCAGCCCCCAGCCGAGCAAGAGCGCCAGGTTCACCCAGCGCAGAGAATCCGGGCCGCCGGAAATCGGTCCGATCGACCAACCAAGAGTTCGCGGCGTGTAGAGTCCCGCCTTGGCTGAGAGCCAGTTCGCCGCAATCACGATTGTGCAGCCGATGACAACGGTGAGTCGGGTGGCGAGGCCCGGCTCGCGCCGTGCCCACCGTCCCGTGCGGGCGAGAAATCCGGGCGGATGGGTCAGCTCCAGGGGAAGCCCGTGGCGGAAGCGGTCGAGCTCGTCGGCCAGCTTGCCGGCCGACTCGTACCGATCGGCAGGATTCTTCGCCAGACACTTCAGACAGATCGCCTCGAGCTCAACGGGCACTTCATGCCGAAGACGGCGTGGGGATTCCGGCTCGTCCTCAAGCACCCGTGCAAGGGTCTTCATGAACGAGTCCGATCGAAACGGCGGGCGACTGGTCAAGATCTCGTAGAGGATCGCACCCATCCCATAGACGTCGGTCCACCTCCCCACGGCCTTGATCCGCCCGGACGCCTGCTCGGGAGCCATGTAGGATGCAGTGCCTTCGACGACGACCGAAGAGGCCTGGGCCGTGCCCCCCGCCTGCTCCACCAGGCGCACCAGACCGAAATCGGCGACGCGAGGCTGGCCTTGCGCATCGAACAGAATATTCGAGGGCTTCAGATCGCGGTGAACCATGTTTTTGTCATGCAGGTACTGGACTGCCCGGGCGATGTCGGCCATCCAGCGAGCGGCCGTCGCCGGGTCCGGGAGGCCTCCCTCCTTGAGGCGGCTCGTCAAGCTACCTCCGACGATCAGCGGCATCGCCAGAAAAGGCCGACCGTCCTCGATCCCGGAATCGAGGATCGACACCAGCCCGGGGTGGTCCAGCTCCGTCATCATCCGCATTTCCCGCACAAACTTGGCGACGTCCCCTTCCGCCGCCAGTCCTTCGGCCCGCAACGTCTTCACGGCCACCGTCTGTTCGACGGCCCCGCGTTGAAGCGCCTTGTACACGACGCCCTGACCACCTCCTCCCAGCACGTCCTGGAGCTCGTAACGGCCAATCCTCACTTTCGTGGCGAGCGACAGGCGTTCGCCGCCGCGCTGATCGGTGACGACCGTTTGGGCAGCGCAAGGGGCGAGAGCTGTCTCGGCGAGCGGGCCGAACCACAGGTAGGCTACGTCGTAGCCCGCGAAGAATCGTGAAAGCTCGGCGGCCAGGTCCGGATGAGTCGAGAGCAACTCTGCGCGATCGAGAGGACGGCTCGTGACGAGCGATTCGAGGTAAGCAGCCACGACCTGGTCGATCCGACCGTCATGGTTTCCCTGCGAATCGGCATTCGTAGCACCCCCAGGCTCCGGCAGACCGAGAAGCCGCTGACGGAGCGTCTCGATCCCGCGGCGGACGAGCGCGGCGTTCGTAAATGCGGAAACGGTCCGCTCGGTCGTCTCATCTCCAGCAGCCTTGCCGAGGAACTGGGCTTCGACCGCTTCGCGCTCGTCTACAGCCAGAGAATCGAGCGTCTCGGCCAGGCGGTCGACCAGCCTGTAGCGGACGACACGCTGGTCGGTAACCGTCTCGCCGCCAGCCAGCTCGACCTGCGAGCCGGGCGACGGCGCCGTGAGCGAGCCGGCCATCATCCGGTCGCGGAGGATGTCGAACTGGGTCTTGGGCAAGATTACTTGATCCATCGCCTGATCCTTGACGCCGGCTTCACGGCCGACAGGAGTGTCGGCCCGACCCCCGTGAGGGACAAGCCGAGCCATTGTCGCATCCTGAGCCGCGAGAAAGAAGCTGGGCATGCGCCACACGATCAGGCCGGATCGAAATCCGCGGCCAGGATTCTCCGGATCAGCGCCAGTTGCCGCGCGATCGTGCGACGGGCGCAGCCGAGCTGTTCGGCGATCGCGTCGGTCGTGTAGCCTTCCATCCGCAGAATCGCGACTTTGCGGAGAACGTCGTCGCCCAGGCGGTCGAGTAGTTTGCGATATTCTTCGGCGACCATCGCGGCGAATTCGGGCGTCGGCTCCAAGCCGACGGCGCGGGCGAGGATGTCGTCTTCAGAATCGCCGGCCGCGAGGTCGCTCGCTGCGTGCACCTGGCCCCCGCCACGTTTCTGCCGGAGCTGGCGCCGGGCAGAAGCGCTCACCTTCCTCGTGGTGATGACCACCAGGAGCCGCCACAGGTCGTCCCGATCGGCCAGTTGCGGGAACTTTCCGCGGGCCAGCCCCGCACACAGGCTGTCGAAGGCGCTCAAGGCGGCGTCCTCCTCGTCGCTCGCGGCGTCGCGGCCCCTTCGTCCGGTGTCGCGCAGCCGCGCTCTCGCCAGTTCCACCATCCGCGCGAAATAACGCTCCCAGAGCGGCTGCGCAGCGCCCAGGTCGCCGGACTTCACGCCCGCGATCCATCCCGTGATCGAGCCCCCACCGTCATCCGGCATGAATTTGATCCGCCTCCCTTATTGGCGATTCAATGCCGATACGCTTCCGACGCTCGGCCAGAGGCAATATTGTAGTTCGACAAATGCCCTTCAGGAAGAGTCAAACAGCCATGCGCGAGATCATGACCCTCTCGCTCATAAGAGTATCGCACGTTACGCTAGTCCCACCCCGATTTGTCATTTTCTCCTCCGGCGTTTCTCACCACTCAGGACCCTCCGCATGATTCGAGTCACGTTAGCCATCTCGCTCCTCGCGTTCGGCATAGAGGCCAAGACCGACGAGCCGGCGAGCATCATCGCAACGACGTATCATCGTACGTTCTCCCATTCACACCCGGTCTTGAAACGGATCAAGCCCGGCGACATCGTGGCGACGAAGACGCTCGACTCGGCCGGGCTCGACGAGAAGGACGTGAAACGCTCCGAGCCCTTCAACCCTCTCACCGGGCCGTTCTTCATCGATGGCGCCGAACCGGGAGACGCGATCGTCGTTCGCCTGAACAAGGTGCGGCTGAATCGCGACTGGGGATGGTCCGCATACAGGCTCGGTCTCTTCGCATTGACACCCGAAATGGTCGAGCACGTCTACCCAAATGACGTCCATCCCGACCTCGTGATCAAGGGCCGAGCGACAATCGTTCCCTGGGACATCGACCGCAAGGCCAACACCGTCCGGCTCCGGACACCCAAGAGCCAGGTTCACACGCTGGAGTTTCCCGCGAGGCCGATGCTCGGGTGCATCGGCGTCGCGCCGGCGGGCGATTTCGCGCCCACTTCCGGACCCTCAGGCGCTTACGGCGGGAACCTCGATTACAACAAGATCGGCGAGGGAGCGACGGTGTACCTGCCGGTTTACCATTCAGGGGGCCTGCTGTTCGTGGGCGACGGCCACGCCCTCCAGGCCGATGGAGAGCCGACGGGAACGGGAATCGAAACGTCGATGGACGTGGAGTTCGTCGTCGATCTGAAAAAGGGGGCGAAACTCACCGGCCCGCGGGTCGAGACAGCCGGCGAGATCATCAGCATCGGCTCGCAGCCCGAGTTCGCAAGCGCCCTCGACAACGGCCTCAAGATGGCCACGAGCGACATGGTCGCCTGGCTCGTCAAGGACTACGGAATGGAACCCTGGGCCGCTCACCTGTTGATCGGCTACCAGGCCCGGTTCGACGTCGTCACCGTGGCGGGGTCGATGGCCGTGTGCGTTCCGAAGAATCGGTTGCCCGGCCGGCTCGGGTCAAGTCAAAAACCGTGAGCCGTCAAGTTACCGTCACGAGATCCCCCGGGCAATGACGCGTCGCATGACATCAGTGAACGCGTCGATCTCGTTCAGAGTCGTGTAAACGTTCGGCGTTACCCTGATCCCGGCAAAATCCTCGTGCTTGATCGCGACGGTCAGGATCTTGTGCTCGGCAAATAGATGTTCGCTCAGCTTCGACGAATCGATGCCCTCGATCCCGACCAGGCCAATGCCGCACGATGCGTGGTCATCGTCGAGTCGCGTCCACACAGTGACTCGGTTGCTCGTTTGCTTGAGCGGTCTGGCCCAGCGGTCGCGAAGCTGCCGCAGCCGCGTGGCTTTTCGCTCGTTGCCGATGCTCTGGTGGAAGGCCAGTGCCGCGGCAATTGCATTGTGGTTCGCCGCGGGATGCGTCCCGATTTCTTCAAATTTTCGGATGTTCTCATCCATGTCTGCCGGCGCGGCCATGAGCGGCCAGATCGACTTCTGGCGACCCTTGCGCACGTAGAGAAAGCCAGTGCCAATGGGGGCCAGCAGCCATTTGTGCAGACTGGTCGCGAAGAAGTCGCAATCGAGCCCGTCGCGAGTGAACGGGAAATGGGCGAACGCGTGTGCCCCGTCAACGAACACGGGAATTCCACGCGCGCGGGCCATCCGCACCACGTCGCGCACCGGCAGGATCTGGCCGGTCGTGTTCGTGATGTGGGGAAACTCGATCGCACGGGTGGCGGGCGTGATCGCTCGACCGATCCGTTCCACGAAAGCTTCCGGCGAGGCGAGCGGCACGGGGAACGAGATCCGCTTCACGACGATTCCGTCACGGCGGGCCCGCTGATCCCAGGCCGTGAGCATCCGCGGATAGTTCTGGTCGGTGACGATCACCTCGTCGCCCCGCTTGAGCTCGATGCCCAGGATCAAGGTTTCCATCCCCTCAGAGGCATTCCGCGTGATCGCCAGCTCTTCGGCATCGCAGCCGAACTGACGGGCCAGCTCCCGGCGCACCGTCTCGATCCGCGGCTCGAGCACCTGCCACATGTGGTGCGCCGGCAGCTCGTTGCAGAACCGCAAGTCGCGGATCATCTGCTCCAGCACGTGTGAGGGTGCCGGGCTCACACCGCCGTTGTTCAAATTGATGACCGTCCGCTCGGCGTCGAAACAGCGCTGGATCTCCCTCCAGTAGTCTTCGTTGGCGGCCAGGTCCCCCGCCGCCTCGCCCGCGGCATCGCGGCCGGCGCCCATGCATCGCGCGACGGCGTCGCTCCGGAACGTGGCCAGTGCGCTCCCCGCGGCGAGAGCGCCGATGAATCCTCGCCGCGTCCCGTTCTCGTTTTGCGGTCCAATCGTCGTGTCGCTTCGCATCGTCAAGCCCTTCGGCGTCATTACCGTGGCTGCCACGGACATCAGTATACATCCCTGACAACTGTAAGGGAATAGGGTCGTCCTGCATCGTCGTCGAGACCAGGTGGCAATACTCCTGTTGGAAAGCTATAGTGCAAGCGATTGGCGACCGGCCTGTGTCGGGCCCGCCATGGTCTCTCCAAAACAGGCTTCATCGGTGAAACGCATGAATTCTTCTTTGAGGTCGCTCCCGGCTTTTATTCTCGCCCTCCTGGCCGGCTCGGGCTTGGTCGCGGCAGCCGTCTGTCTACGCGCGAGGTGACGACCGGGCGGCACCTGAAGCGGCAGCCCGGGCGGCTGCGATCGCGAAGAGTGTCACGATCGAGCGGGACACGTTCGGCGTTCCGCACGTCTACGGGCCAACCGATGCGGCATGCGTCTTTGGATTCATTTATGCCCAGGCCGAAGATTACTTCTGGCAGGTCGAAGACAGTTATCTCCGCTCGCTGGGCCGCGCAGCCGAGGTCTACGGCGAGAAGTCGCTGCCCGATGACCTCTTGAACCGCGCCCTCGAAATTCCGGCTCTTTCGATGGAAGAGTACAAGAATGCTTCGCCGAAAACGCGGGAAATCTGCCAGGCGACCGCCGTGGGCTTGAACTATTACCTTGCCACCCATTCTGAGCAGAAGCCCCGGCTCATCACGCATTTCGAGCCGTGGCATCCGCTCGCCTTTCGCCGCTTCATCCTCTATCAGTCCTTCATCTACGGCAAGTCGGGCCTGGCGCGCCTCCGACATCCTCGCGGCCGTGGAGGAGATTCGCGACGGCCAGGCCGGCGCAGTCGAGTTTCCCCGGCACTTGCGCACCGAGTTGCTGGCGATGGAGGCAGACCGCCAGAGCATGTCGGAGCACGTCGGTTCCAACATGTGGGCCGTCCGCCCCGAGAAATCGGTGTCAGGAAAAGCACTGATGTTCATAAACCCACACCAGCCGTTCTTCGGACCGGGGCAGTGGTACGAGGGGCACCTCACGAGCGACCAGGGCTGGAATCTACTGGGAGCTTGCTTCTTCGGCTCACCGTTTCCCTCCATCGGATACAACGGCCACATCGCCTGGAGCCACACCGTCAACAACCCCGACGTCGTCGATCTCTACAGCATGACGTTCGACGACAAAGCCGATCGTCTCAAGTACCGCTGCGGCACCGGCACGAAACAGGCCACCGCCTGGACGGACGAGATTCTCGTCAAGGACGGAAACGGAGTCAAACGTCGCCGGTTCCGCTTCACCAAGACTCACCAGGGACCACTGGTCGCCGTCCGCGACGGCAAGCCGCTCGCTGTCAGGCTCGCCAAGCTCGAAGATAGTGGAGCAATCGACCAGGCCTATGCCATGGGACGGGCCAAGAGCGTGGCCGAATTCAAGGACGCCATGCGCCCGTGCAACCTGCCGATGTTCAACGCAATCGTGGCCGATACCCTCGGCAACATCTTCTACGTCTACAACGGTGCCGTGCCCAGACGATCGACGAAGTTCGATTGGACAAAACCGGTCGACGGCTCGAACCCGGAAACGGATTGGCAGGGCTATCACCGCTTCGACGAGCTACCGCAAGTGGAGAACCCCAAGTGCGGCTTCTTGCAGAACTGCAATCAGTCACCTCTGTCCACAACGCCGGTGGGCAAGGAATTGCGCGCCGATCTGGTGGATGAGAACCCCAAGCAGACCGACTTTCCCCCGTACTTGTTGGCCACCGAACGCGAACGCGACAACCCACGGGCCCGGATCTCGCGGCGCATCCTTCTGTCCAAGGCGAGATTTGCGTACGACGACTGGACTCGAGACGGATTCGACACCAAGATCCTCGAAGCCGAGCTTCGGATCCCCGATCTCGTGAAAGAATGGGATACGCTTCGAGCTGCTGACGCGGACCGCGCCGCCAAGCTCAAGGAGCCGGTTGATCTGCTCAAGAATTGGGACTGCACCAGCGCGGTCGATTCCGTCGCGATGACGCTCTTCACCGAAACGTACGACCGGGCCCTCAAGATGGCCGCGAAGCGCGACATGCTGAACTATCCCCGCGTCCGCGCCCTCGAAGCAACCCTGGCCGACCTGGAGAAGACGCGCGGCACCTGGAAGGTGGCGTGGGGCGAGATCAATCGCCTGCAGAGAATCCACGGATCGCAGATCGATCTGCTCGGTAGAGGCGCGTTTCGCGACGATCAGCCGAGCTTGCCAATCGCCGGCGCACCGGGGCCACTTGGCGTCGTCTTCAACTTTTACACGCTACCTCAAGCCGGCCAGACTCGCCGCTATGGCGTGGCCGGTCACTCGTTCGTCGCGGCCGTCGAGCTCGCAGACCCGCCCAAAGCGAAGACGATTCTTCAATTCGGCCAATCGGGTGATCCCGCCTCGCCCCACTGGTTCGACCAGGCTCAGTTGTATGCCAAGAAACAGTTCAAGCCATCCTGGTACGCGCAGGCGGATGTCGCAGACCACAGCGAGCGCCGCTACCACCCCGGAGATACCGCTGCCCCGGGCCAAGCACACTAGGTGCAGCCGCAGCAGCAATTCCATGAGAAGGACAGCGCTCGAGCGAGGAGTCAGGCCTGACCTACACAATCGTCAGGCTAAAGCCTGACCTACTTCACGCTTCACTGTAAACGCCGCCGCCGCGAGCCTGCATTCATTTCAGAGTATCTGGGACAATTTCGAGATGCGCGCTTGCTTCTCCTCCTCGGACTTGAAGCGCGATTGCTTGAAACGCTCGATCTCGGCGCGGGCCTCGGCCTCCACCTGTGCGCCCCGCTGGGCAATCAACTTCCGGCCCAGCTCGTCCATCACCTCCCGGGAAATGTAAATCAGCTTCGTGTAGACGTGCAGCGACTCAATCGTGCGCACATACCGCTCCACAGCGTGAAGACATACGACGATCCACTGTTCGTTGCAGCATATTCGCCGCGCCGCTTCGCTGGTATGCGCGGCAGTGGTGGCAACCTCCGCTCCAATCTCCCTGTCGGAAGGCAGCAAGACGGCAGGGCCCCAGTAGTGCGTTTCGATTCTCGCGGGCGGCTCGTGACCGTCTTCGCTCTTCACCAGTCGCGGGAATGCCGAAAAGACGCCCTGCGGATCGATGCCCGGAACTCTCGGAAGCCCGGGGTACACGGTGAAATTGAAATAGTTCACGAGCGCAGCCGGGCTCTGAGTGTATTTGCTCGAAAGCGCCTGGGCAATCTCGGCCGATTGATCCCAGAAGGCACTCTCTTGCCCGTCGATCTGCTCGTGATTCCCCACGTCCGTGCTCACGCCGGAGAGGATCAATCCGCAGAGGCGGTCCTCAACGAGCCAACAGTACACGTACTGAATGAAATCGGGTATGTATTCCGAGTCGCCCGTCTTCTGCAACAGCAACGACGCGGACTGGTCGTCGTCGCAGAAATACTCTCTGGCTGCCCCCTTCAGATCCTGGTAGCGCTGTCGGACCGGGTCGCGCAGTTGTTCCGGGGCGTTGACTACGCGCAGGCCGAAGTTCTCGATCCTGGCCAAGGCGATCAAGTCGCTCATGGTTGAGCCCGCAACAAACGGACCGACCTGGTTCTTGACACTCGACGGTTGATTTGCCATCTCTATCCTCGATTGGCCCGATAGCGGCATTGCTACGCCGACGCGGGATTCAGCCCCGCGGTCAGCCATGGTGAACTCGTCTGACCAAGATTGTATCAGGTGCGGGACGACCAATCGCTAGTTTTCCCGAAAACAGCAGAACTGGAAGGCCGCCCCGTCGTTACACTCCGCTCAGTGCACAAAAACCGTAAACGGCTCGGTCACGCTATCCCCCAGCGGATCGGAGATCGTCAAAGTGGCACGATACGTCCCGGCGACGCGGTAAACATGAGTCGCGTTCACCTTGAAGCCGTGTCGACCCGACTTGACAAGCTTGCCGCGGGCGACAGCCCCGTCACCCCAGTTGACCAGTGCGCTGTAATAGGCTGCATTCGGCTTTGACAAGGTCGTTTTAAGCTGCGCGATAGCGCCTCCGATGCTCCTTCTGTGCCGGCCGGAGAACGAATGCGTCAGGACTGACAGGCCCGGGGGCGGGGCCGGTCGGACGTTGATGATGACTGCGGCAGAGGCTCCCGTGAAATCCGTGGTGTCGAAAGGCGTGAAGTTGACAGAAAGAGTTTGACCGTTGCCGACCGGCAGGATCGCGCGCGCCTGCGGGCTGTACGTGAACGATCCCGGTACGCTCGCGAAGGCATCGAGCTGCGTTCCGGAAAGCGGCGTGCCGTGGACGATGTCTCCGGGATCGCTCCAGTAGATCGTGGGCTCGATCTTGACGCTCAGTCTCACCGTCGCCGCGAGGCTGGCGTCGTGGTCGGCGTCGGTGTCCTCGTATTCAAAGCTCGCCGGGCCCGCGGTTGTCGGGGTGAATGTGACGGACCCGTCGGCGTTCAGCACCACCTTCCCGTTCGTCGCCTCGCCCACGGCGCCGATCGAAGGCTTCAGGCCGTTGGGAGAAGCGACGTCGTTCCGCAGGAGCTCGGCCGCGGGAATCACGAACGCGCGGCCCGCGACCGCCGCAAGCGGGCCGTCACTAGCCGGGCGAATCGTTTCTTCGACATTGATGACCACGCTTCCGCTCGCGGAGTGCAGCGCACCGTCTGTGACGGTATAGCTCACCTGCACAACGCCGAAAAACGAGTCGGAAGGGGGCGTGTACGTGAACGCGCCGGAAGCCGCATTCGTGAGCTTCACCGTGCCGTCGCCCGGCGCGACCATCAAGTTCGAGAAGGTGTACACTGGACTGCCCGCGACGTCCTCCACGTGTCCACTCGCCACCAGACTGGGCACGTCGGTCGGCCCGGTCTGCAACGCCGACGGAATGAGCAACGGACTCGTGACCAGCGCCGCCACCGACAGATTGAGCACACCGGTCGTCGCGTTCGTCCCGTCGCTCACGGTGTATTGAACTGGAAAGGTGCCCGTGAACGTCGGACCCGGGGGACTGTAGCTCAGGACGCCTTTGGCCGTGTCCGTGAACACGACCGTGCCGTCACCCAGGGGGACCGACGGGCTCGAAAATGTGAACGCCGGCGTGCTGTTGACATCAACAATCCGGCCCACAAGCGCGGGAAGGCTCGACGGGGTGTTCTCCAGAACCGCGAAATTCGCGGCGCTGACCTCGATGCCCACGAGCTGGATGGTCACAACCCCGTTGGCCGTGTTCGTGCCGTCGCTGACCGTGTATCCGATGTGCACCGGGTGCGGCGTTGCCGAGCCGGGCAGATTGTAGGTGAAGGTCCCCGTCGTGGTATCGGTGAAGCCCCCCGCAGCGACCGAGCCCCCACCGTCGACAATCCTCAGGTTCGAGAAAGAGTACGTGGGGCTGCTCGAAGAATCCTGCACGGCTCCCGTCAGGTTCAAGATCTCGAGCGAGACGCTCGTCTGATGATCCAGCTCGGTGACCGTGACCGGTTGGGTTACCAGCGGCGCGACAACGATCGTCACGCTTCCCGAAGTCGAATTCGTGCCGTTGCTCACCGAATACTGCACCGGCACCACTCCGCTGAATGTCGAGTCGGGCGCAGTATACGTGAAGGCCCCCGTCGCCGGGTTCAAGTTCGAGATCGTTCCCTCTCCGGCAGGGATCATCGAACTGGAAAATGTATAAGTCGGGTGTGTGCTGACATCATGGATTCGATCGACCAAGCTTGGAACATTGGTCGACGGAATCGTCGCATTCGAGCTCGAGAGAGTGCCCCAGACGACGGGGTCGGCGGCAATCGGGCCGATGTCGATCTGCACTGTGGAGCTTTCGGTCCCCGTTCCATCCGCGACCTGGTAGGAGATGATCACATTTCCCGTGAAGCTCGGGCTCGGTGGTGTGTATGTGAACGCGCCCTCTTTGGTGTCGGTCAGGCTCACCGTACCGCCGGCGCCGTTTGCGACCAGAGCGTTTGAGAACGTGTAAGCCGGTTTGCTCGCGCTATCCTGCACGGCACCCGGCAGATTCACGATCGAGAGTCCGATCGTTGATTGCGCCTCGACCTCGCTGACGATGACGGGGTTGGCAGCCAGTGACGACAGGTTGAGCGTGACCGTCACCGTGCTCGAAGAATCGCCGTCGGAGTCACGGGCACTATACTCAAACGAGTCGGTTGGTGGCGAAAGGGCGGCCGGCGTATAGTTGACGAGCCCGGTCGCCGCGTTCACGCTGACGGCGCCGCCGTCGCTCGTGGTCGTCGAGACGAGCTCGAACGTCAAGGCCGCACCCGGGTCGCTGTCGGCGACGTAGGGGCCCAGCTCGATCGTGGATGGCATGTTCGCGAGCACATTCTCGCTGAATGCGCTCGCGGTGACCGAAAGCAGCGTCCGCCCCTCGAACAGCTCGATGCCGGCACGGAAGCGATGGACCAGATGCCGACTGCCGCGCGATCTCCTCGACATGGTATTACACCTCATGCGTTTCGAGGCTTTGCGGGGCCTTCGTCCGGCGACCCTGAGAAAAGTCGCGTGGGAGAACCTCATCCGGCATTCGATGCTCCGGAGCACTGCCGGATCGCGATATGACCGATCCTTGATCGATCTGGCCATTGCTCGCCGATTCCGTGCAGGGCGCTGCGGCCGGGATCGCCCGGAACAGGTCATCCAGCTCGGGGACATAGTTCCGCCATCGGCCGACTGAGTGCGTATAAATTGGCTGACGCACCTGGCCAAGACTCGCGGTCTTGACGCGTCGTTCCGTGCGATGGAAGTCCAGGCACCGTGGCTCGAATTCGAGGCCGCACGCCTCCGTCAGGCGCCTCGCGGCCCCTTCGAGGTCCGCTACCGTTTCCTCGTAATTCACCTCGTGGATCTTTGCCGGCATGACGCTTCGCCAGTGGTCCAAGAGCCGCAGATACTGTTCAAAACGCGAGCCTATGTAAGTGGGTTCGCTGGCCCAGGGGATGTTCTCGGGCCGGAAATCGGTGAGCCACGTCGACAGTGCAACATCCCGGAGATCGCGCCGGCAGTGAATGAAAACGGCCCGGGGAAACATGGCCGCGATGAGCCCCAAATAGATATAATTGTCCGGCATCTTGTCGACGATCCGCGCGGCGGGGCGATTCTCGACCAGCCTTTCGAGCCGCGCCAGATGCTGCGCGGCCAGTCGCTCGACCGCGATTGCATCGAGCTCTTTGATGCCCTCGATCGCACTGCCAGGGCTCTCGAGAACTGTCGGGATCGCATCAAACGACTGGCGGACAAGCTTCAGCTCGCCTGCTCCCAGGACGCGCGAATGGCTGGCGAGGATTTGCTCGACGAGCGTGGTGCCCGAGCGCGGCAAACCGAATACGAACACCAGGCGGATGTCATCTGATCCCCCACCGGCCGCCCGCTCGAAAAACGCGGGCGTGAACCCGTTGATCACACCGTCCACGTACTGCACGTGCAGAGGGGGTGTGTAGCCGCGGGCCCGTCGCTCTCGCTCCATGTTGAGCGCGTTGGCCTGCCGCGCGCACAATGCGGCGCGCCCGTACTCACCATCGGCGTCCAGCACAAGGCCGAGGGCGAAAAGCAGCCGCGTCCGCGCCGATGGGTTCGTCTCCGGATCGGCCAATCGCTCTTCCATCGCGGCGCGGTCGGGGGCGGGCAATCGACCGCGCAAGAGTGTTGCTAGCCTGGCGTACGCGAGGCCGAAATTCGGTTGGATTGCCACCGCCGCGCGGTAGGCGGCCTCCGCCGCCGCCATGTCTCCGAGCTCCTCGTAGATTCCTCCCATGTTGATGTGGGCCATCACAGCCTCCGGCTGCAACCGAAGCGCCGTCCGGTACCGCTCAAAAGCCTCGGTAAGCCGCCCCTCCTCGTGAAGCGACCAGCCCAGGCTGATGTACGGGCCCGCCCGCTCCTTCGCCGATAGCTCGATCGCTCGCTCCCAGCACGGGATCGCCGCAGCGTGCTCCTGACGCTCCAGCTCGAGGTCTGCAAGCTGTTCCCAGAACCAGGCGTTCTCGGGATTGATCTCAAGTGCCTGCTTGAACCACGGCTCCGCCTCCACGAGCTGCCCTCGAGCCCTCAGGTTCATTCCGACCTGCAAATGGCTGTGCGCCAGCTCCGGGTCAAGTCGCAGCGCTTCCAGAAAGGCGCCGCGCGCCTCGTCCGGCCGGTCGAGGCGTTCGAGCACGTTTCCGAGATTGTGATGATGGACCGCCAGGTCGGGCTGAAGCCGGACCGCCTCCTGGCCGTGGATCAAGGCCTCATCGGGCTCGCCACAGTCGAGCAGCATCAGGCAGAGGCCGCTCCGCGCCGCCGCGTACCTGGGCGCCAGGTCAACCGCGCAGCGCAGGTGTTCAATCGCCTGGTCCCGATGGCCCAGCTCCCGAAGCACCATCGCGAGATCCCGGTGAGCCTGCGCGAAATCAGGCCGCAGCTCGAGCGCACGCCGGAACTGATCGGCCGCCTCACCGGGACGGCCGAGCGCCTGGAGCACCAGACCAAGTGTGCACAGTGCCTCGGGGTAGTCCGGCTTGAGCTTCAGCGCCGTACGGCAGCAGCCGGCCGCTCGCTTGAGCCCGCCGAGGTTCCTGCACGATTCGGCCAGCGCGACATGGAACGACGGCACGCCCGGGCGTTCCACGATCGCCCGCTTGAGAACCTCGACCGCACGATCGTACTCGGCACGCTGGTTGTGAATGCAGCCAATCCAGTAAAGCGCCTCGGGATTCGCTGGCTCGCGTGCGACGATCTTCATGAACGACGTCAGCGCAACATCGATTCTCCCGGCCCGGTGCATCTCCGTCGCATGTGCAAAGAGGTCTTTGGTCGAAATCACGGTCGCGCCCTTTTCTCGACGATCAAGCCGATCTCGCAGAATTCTGTTTGAGCGCCGCGTCCACGGCCGGTGAAACGTGATCAGGCGTGACCGATTCTGTGTGTTCGAGCGACGTGAGCGGATCGCCCTCGTTTCCTGAACGGCGCTCGCCTGCCGCCAGAAGACTGTCCTCCGCCGATGGGTCACCCTCGCCCGTCGTGGAGCCGTTGTCTTCGGTCGGCAGCTTGCCCTCGCCGGCGGTTGATCGATCATCGTTGGACACAACTTCATCTGTTCCGTGGCTCGAGACGCCAGGCTCGTCGTGCAGCTCGGCAGAACTCATGGCCATCGACGTCGAGCTCGGCGGGTTTGAGATCTCAGGTGAAATCGGGGTGATCGCATTCAAGTCCGCGTTGCTGGTGGAGGCCGCGTAACCCGGCGTGAGAAGAGTCGCGGTGCCGTTCGTGTCCAGCCAGAAGCCTTCCGAGCTGAAGCCGTGTGCGAAATCGCCGGTTCCCTGGGCGCCGCGCATGCCGCCGTCGTGCATCATGCCGCCTCCGCCTCCGCCGTGATCCTCGAGGAGGCCTCGGCTAAACTTCAAGCCGCCATCCGCGGTGCCGGCGGGGACGACCCCCCCTCCCCCGCCGTACGGGGTGACCCCGGCGGCAGCTTGCTGGACTTGCCCAACCACGGCACGAGTCATGGCGCCGGCGCCATAGGCAATGACATCACTGCCACCGCCACCGCCGGAGTCTCCTCCACCGCCACCTCCGGTGTCCCCACCGCCGCCACCTCCGGTGTCGCCTCCTCCACCGCCGCCTGTATTTCCGCCACCGCCGCCTGTATTTCCGCCACCGCCGCCTGTATTTCCTCCACCGCCGCCGGTGCCGCCCCCGCCACCAGTACCTCCTCCTCCTCCGGTGGGCCCGCCGCCACCCGTGCCGCCTCCTCCTCCAACGGTCCCACCACCACCCGTGCCGCCTCCGCCGCCAACCGTACCACCACCGACTGTGCCGCCGCCGAACGTCCCCCCTCCGCCGCCAACGGTCCCACCACCACCCGTGCCGCCTCCGCCGCCAACCGTACCACCGCCGCCGTGCGTCCCGCCGCCGCCACCAGCGGTTCCACTGCCACCTGTGCCGCCTCCGCCGCCGGGGCTGCCGGTCACGGAGTAATAATCGTTGTACGGCGAGGCTCCGCTGGGCGACGAATAGCAGAACGGCGACGTCCCATAAGGGGCAGAGCTGCCATTAACAGGCGTGCTGCCGGCGTACGGCGATGCCCCGTTGTACAATGCCCCGTTGCTGAACGGTGAATAGCCGTCGCACGTTGTATAGCCCGCGAGAGAATTGAGATACCTGAGCGCGAGTGTGCTATTGATCGGCGTGATGGCGCCGCCGCCAACGCCCGTGTGAAATCCACCGCCGCCGATATTGCCGGCGCCGCCGCCGGTGCCCGTTTCACCGCTGCCCGGACTGCAGCCTCGGTTGTGGATACCGCCGAACGTGTTCCCGGGGTGGCCTGGCGAGAAACCGGTGGCCGGGCCGTCACCTGTCTTATCATTGTTGATGTGTCCCTCAAACAAGTTGGATTCGTCATTTCGCCGGTTGACCAGGCCGGGAATCACCCCTTCATTGCCACCGACCGCGCCGTAAACCCATCGCTCGAGCTGGGCCGGCACCTTTCCGAGATCGTCGTCGTTGAGATCCTTGAGCAGGGCCGACTTCTCGAAGACGCCGGTCCCCTCGTTGTAGGCGAAGTCGACGATTGCATCGAATTGATCCTGGGTCAAAACGATCTTGACGTCGCTGTTAACGGCGGCGACGGCCTTCGCCGTGTCGCCGGTCAGGAGCGCAGTGGCCTGCGCCTGATCGATTGGGGTTGGATAGTTTGCATGGTCCGTGGCATCGACATTGCCGTCGTGCAGAAGATGGCCATATCCGATCGCGGCGTTGCCGGCGGGGTTCGTGTATGGCTCCTGCGCAAAACCCCCGCTCGGTCCCGCGGGGGTTTCGGTAAACGTGCCGGCCTGGTCACCGGCAGGCCCCAGCTCATGAGCAGCGATGAAATTGAGGCCCACGCTGTCAAGGGCCATGCCGGTGCGGAGCGGCTTTTTCTCGAGACCGGTCACGTCGCCCAGAAATCGGCGCGGCGCGCGGATGGCGTTCTTTTTGCGAGCGCCCGGGCGAGGTCTTCGTCTCATCGTTGCTCTCCTCGAGGCAGCCAAGCCTGTTGCGCCCTGGTCGTCGGAACCCGCGGCGTCCGGCGGCGACCTTCAAGCATTCGGCCGCGCACGCGCGATGCATCTAGCGTAGTACGTTCTAAACGGATGAGCGGTGTTGTCGTGTCGCGACTTCGCATCACGAGGCCGTTTGCCGGCCGCTTGAGTCGACGAGTTGCAGCGCTTCGCGAGTCGGCGATTCACGACGCGATCAATTGCAACGCATTGTCCGTTCATGCCTTGCGTTGTAGTCTCAGACGGCAGCGGTGCCCGGAATGCGGGATGCGTTTCGGTTTTCGGTGGGTGCGCGGCTCGCTACTGGACAATCGGGTCAAAACGCGATTTCGCCTTCCGTCGCGGCAAACCTGGAGATTCGGCCGGACGAGCCGCCGATCCGGATCCTGCGCCGGGCGGACGACCTCGACACTTTCCACTTCCGGACGCTCGCGAATTGATCTTCGGGTCAGAGCGGAATCCCGCCCATCGCCCCTTGCAAACCGCGGCCGAACAGTGTCCCATACGGTTGCGAGATGAATCTTCGTGACATGTCTCCATCGGCGGAGGCCATCGTATGAGCGACGGGATGAGGACTTGGCGGCTCGCGGGCGGTCTGAGGCAGCTTGGCGGGCTCATCCCGATCTTCTGCGCCTCGTTTGCCCGACCCCCGGGGATGTGCAAGCCGGCCCACCCGGCGGCGATCCCGTGCGGGATCGCGCCGTCGCGCTGGTCGCGCGACTGGGCGGCGAAGTCCGGCTTGACGAACAGGCGACCGGGCGGCCGATCGTCGAGATCCGGCTGAACACGACGCGCGTCACGGACGATCAGCTCGGCGAGCTGCGCGGCCTGTCGTCGCTGCGGACCCTCGACCTGACCCAGACGCGGATCTCCGACGCCGGGCTGGCCCGGCTGCGAGGGGGGGGCTTGCGTAGCCTCGTCGTCTACGACACCAGGGTGACCGATCGAGGGCTCGAGCACGTCGCGACGATGAGTGGCCTGGAGAAGCTGCTCGTGGGTTCGTGCGAGGTGTCCGGCCCGGGGCTGTCCCATCTCGCATCGCTCAAGCACCTGAAGGCGCTCAGCCTCGTCGAGCTGGATCTCACCGATTCCAGGCTGGCGGCCCTGGCGAACCTGGCGAGTCTCGAGGAGCTCGACCTGATCGGGTTGAAGATCACCGACGCGGGGCTCGCGCAGCGTGCGCGGCCTCTCTCGGTTGCGGCGGCTCGCGCTCGATGGCAATGAGATCACCGACGCGGGCCTCGCCCACCTGGTCGGACTGACTGACCTGGAAGAACTCTCCCTCAAGGGCACCCGGGTGACCGACGCCGGCCTCGTCGCGCTCGAGTCGCTCCCGCACCTCAAGCGGTTGAAGCACGACGACACGAAGATCACCGCCGCCGGACTCGATCGACTGCGACATCTCGACCGCACCGCGGCGACAGCGGTGACGGACCGGCCCCAGGCCCGCGAGCCCGGGAAGGACCCGGGAGAGGTCGCGAAGCCCGATGATGCCACGCCCGATCGGATCCGGGCGGGGGTGGCGAAGGCCCTGCCGCCGTTGCAGAAGGGCCTGATCGTCTACGCCGAGAAGCGTGACTGCTTCTCGTGCCACAATCACGCGGTCCCGCTCGTCGCCCTGCAGATCGCCCGCACCCGCGGCCTCGCGATCGATGAGGAGGCCTTCGAGGGCACGATGGCCCTTACGCTGGCCGACCTCGAGAGCGCGCTGGGGCAGTATCGCAAGGGGCGCGGGCAGCCCGGCGGGGCGACCCGGGCGGCCTACGCGTTATGGACGCTCGAAGCCGCCGGGAGTCCCGCCGACGAGGTCACCGCCGTGGTGACGGAATACCTGCTGAAGTCCGATCCCGATCGCGACCATTGGACCGAGACCTCGCGGCGTCCGCCGATCGAGGCGAGCCCTTTCACGGCCACGGCCCTGGCGCTCCGGGCGTTGCGGTATTACAGCACCAAGAGTCGGACCGGCGCCGTGAACGATCGGGCCCGCCGGGCCCGCGCCTGGCTGGCCGCGAGCAGCCCGGTCGACACCGAGGACCGCGTCTTCCGGCTCTGGGGCCTGAAGTATGCCGACGCGTCGCCCGCCGAGCTCGAGGTCGCCGGCAGGGACCTGCTGGCGGCCCAGCGAAACGACGGGGGCTGGGCGCAGACCGACAAGCTGACAAGCGATGCGTATGCCACCGGCTCCGCGCTGGTGGCGCTGCACCAGGCCGGCCGATTGGCGACCGACGATCCGGCGTACCGGCGCGGGGTCGCATTCTTGCTGCGCACGCAGAAGGCTGACGGCACCTGGTTCGTCGCCTCCCGGAGCAACCCGTTCCAGCTCTACTTCGAGAGCGGCTTCCCCTACGGTAAGGACCAGTTCATCGCCGTGGCCGCGAGCGGCTGGGCCACCGCGGCGCTGGCCCTGGCCCTGCCGGAGAAGCCGTAGGGCTCGGGTTCGCGCCGGACGTCCCGGGAGCGCGAGGCTCTTACTGCGACCCGGGGTTGCCCTGCTCGCTCCGCGAATTCACCTCTCCGATGATTTCCTGGGTAACGATGGAGCCGAGGACCAGTGTGACGCCTGCGAGCACAGGATCCCCGAGCCTGATGACGTGGGCCTGGTGATCGAGGTGTCGCTGACGACTCTCGATCGCGACCGGAATAAAAAGCTCCCCGCTTATGCCAGGGGCGGCATTCCTGTCCACTGGAATATCAACCTCGTCGATCGGCAGATCGAGGTCTACACCGACGCCGGCCCTGGTTTCTACCGGTCGCGAATGGACTTCAAACCCGGGCAATCGGTGCCAGTCGTGATCAACGGGCAAATCCTTGGAGAGATCGCGGTCGATTCCATCCTGCCGTCGGCGACGGCAGGGCCGTAGTTTGGAATTCTCATCACGATCAAAATGGGTGGAGCTCCGCGGGTTACTCGACCCAGTCCAGCCACGCCTCGGCCCGAAGCTCGTAGTGCCCCTGACCGACGGGGTATGAGCTAGCAATCTTCACCCGAATCCGCTGCTCCTGCCGCTCTGTGAAGTCGATGGTTGTCGGGTATACGAGGTTGTGCTCGAACAGGTACACGCCGAAGAAGAGCCACCCTACACCCCGATCCCAGTCCGCTGGCTCGTCCGGGGACTGAGGGAACGAGAAGGTCCGGCCCACCAACTCGTCGGGCGAGTCCGCCGGAAGTGGCAACATCTGCGCATAGAGGTACGGCTCCTCGCCGGCCAGCCAATCCAACTCTTCTTCCTCCCTGTCGTCCGGCCAGTTGCGATAGTCCAACTGCGGCGACTCCTCGCAGTGGATCTCGATACACCAACTACGCACGCCCGCCTCGTCCCGGTTACGAGACAAGGCGCCACTGCGGATGGGAAAGCCAACCGAGTTCAGAAAGAGTTGATCCATTCCGCCTCCTGCCGCCGAATGAGCCAGCTCAGCGGGCTGGCCCGCCGAGGATTGTCCGATGTTAGCAGGGAAGCCGCTCTACGGGCTACGGCCCTGCCTCCTCGCGAGCGCCTCTGGCTGTATCGAGCGGGTATCGCGAGGACTCGACGTACTCGATTGCTATCAGGTTCTGGCGTCCTCGGACCCAGGGCGAGACTTGCCGGGATCTTTCCGATGGGGGTCGGATCCAGTCGCGTGTTCACAATTAACAAAGAAATCGCGCAAAACCGTTACTCGTGGCGTTGCAGGCGTGTCGGTTGGGTGATTGCACTTTTTTTGGACGCTGGTTTTGCGAAATGACAATACTCGTCGCATAATAATATCAGGCAACACAGATCGAGCGCGCGATGTTGCGCGAGCGCGGGGGCCGACCACCTCGTCGATGTCCATCCTTTCCGCAAACAACGCATCATTCGATTTCTTCGTTAACAACACGAGTCGCACCTGGGATACTCTCGCCGAATGGACCTTCTCGATCGATCACGCCTGGGTGGTGGCCCTGTTTCCGAGCAGGCGAATCAGGAAACCCAGGGCGGTTGCCCTGGGCTTTGCTGTCGTGGCCTTTCAGGCCGTCTTGGCCGGGGGTAGGATTCGCGTTGGGGTTCTCAACGGCCTTTTCGGAGGAGTGCTATTTGGTTCCCCTAATCCTTGTGGCGTAAGGGCGCACGACGAATATACAAAACGAAATCACCTCGAAAATCAGGGCGGAGGACGGAGGACGGGGGGCGGTGGACGGAGAGTGGAGGAATCTCGCTCGAAATGGACGAATACCACATCTTCGGCGCAAATGGATCTGGGGTTTTGTAGATCATCTAGATAGGTGCCGTGCGTGCGCACCGGCGGGCGGTGCGGAAACCGCCGGGACCGATTCCAACAACCGTGAAGTCGAGGAGCAAATCGTTCGCGTCTCAGGCCGAAAGGGTGATCTTGAAGAGCGTCAGGCTGAAAGCCTGACCTACTCGGACACATCACGGTGCGCTCCGTTGTCGAAATCCATTCCTTCTGGGAAGAGACCATGATTCCAACTGCATTGCGCGAGCTTCGACAACGGACGGAAGACGGCCACTGGCCGGTGCTGAAAAGCGGCCAATTTACACCGGTGTACGGATGCTTGAAGGCCCTCTGGAAATTGCCACTTATTGCCATTTTTCGATCGTCAGAACAGTCATCTGCAGAGGGAATGGTCGCTCCGTATGTCCAATCAGAATCAAAGGATCGGAGCTAGCGTGTGGGTCTTCAGGCGATTGAGAAAAACTCATGGCAATGCCACGCCAAAATTGCCACGAGGATGCGACCGGGTTGTTCACTATGTTGGAACGGCTTTTTTCGATGCGGATACAACGAGCGAAAGGCGCGGCCATCGGATCAGTGGCGAGCTTGATCGCGCGACGACCCCGGGGGCATCGGATTGGCACACCGAAACAGCGTGGTCTCTACGTGGACCCAGTGCCTTCGAGGTTCATCGCGAGGATTCGACGTACTCCATTGCTATTTGGTTCTGGCGTCCTCGGACCCAGGGCGAGACTTGCCGGGATCTTTCCGATGGGGATCGGATCCAGCCGGCCGCGTGTTAACAATTAACCGCGTGTTCACAAATAACAAAAGAATCGCGCAAAGCCGTAACTCCTGACGTTGCAGCCGTGTGAATTGAGTGATTGCACTTTTTTTGGAGGCTTTCGCTGCCGAGCGTCGAAACTGGTCGCATATTACTACAGAGGGGAGAATCAGCGGACGCGCGATGCTGGCGCGAAGCGCGGCTCCCTTTGCTTTCCTACCTCCTCGTCAATGTCTATCGTTTCCGGCAACAGGGCATCAGAATTTGAACCACTGCGTACCCGAGGTCACGGAGATGAGGCGGGACAGTCAGGCGAGACGGAAACGCACCGCGCGGGGAAGCTGGGCTGCGCGGTCTTCCCTGCGCGATCCCCCTACCACCGCCTGCGGTGGCACCTCCCGCACAGGGGGGGAGGAATGCTGTTTAGTTCCCGTACTCCTTGTGGCGTAAGGACGCGCGACGAATTTACAAAACGAACTCGTGGGTGAGGGAGGAGGGTTGAACGTGGAGGGCGGGAGCAGGATCAAGATTGGGATTAGGATTAGGATTAAGATTAGGAGCAAGAGTGGTCCGGTCGAGCGACTGCGATTGTGCACAGCCGGCGGGATACAATGTGTGCGTTCTTCGTCGCGTCCACAGTTTTGTCAGCCAACCGTGCTTTCCCGGGAACAGAAGATCATGGGGTTCACACTGCTGCCCTTGTTCGTTCTCCTTCTGTGCCAGACACCCGAAGATACTCTGGCGCCGTGGGCCTCAAACCATCACCCCAGCGACATCGCCAAAACGCACGTCCAAGAAATCAACGGCCGACGCGTCGACTACCGCGTCGTTCAGCACGGCACGATGGACGGCCGCAACTGCCGCTCGCCCCAGGGTGTCTGGCAACCCTTCGAGCAAACGTGGGAGTCAAACCGCTCCGTCCGGATGGAAAACGTCGGTAAGACCAACGTCGTGAATCCCTGGATTACGCGTGCCGGAGCTGACTTCCGCACCATCGATCGCATCGTGAGCCGCGCCATCCAGCCGGGCATGACCGATAGCGACAAAGCCCGCGCGCTCTGGTGGCAACAAATCCAGCACCGCTTCCACTGGGAAGGCGATAACGACGAGCTCCTCGATCCCGTCAAAGTCTTCAACGTCTATGGCCACAACACCTGCGGCAACGACTCCATCGCTTTGGCCGGCCTGTGGAAGACCGCCGGTTTCAAGGTTGCACCCGCACGCCTGGTGGGCCATTGCGTCACCCAGGTGTTCTATAACGGTTCCTGGCACCTTTTTGACGGGGATATGCACTCAATCTACCTCCTGCGCGACAATGAAACCGTCGCCGGCGAGCAAGACCTGGTGCGCGACCACGATTTGATCCGGCGCACCCACACACAGGGCGTCTTGCAGCCCGATCGCCGTTCCGGGGATGAGTGGGAGTCTTCCATCTATGTGTTCGAAGGCCCGGTGACCGGCGACCGCAACTCGGCAATCTCGTCCATGAACATGACGTTGCGACCCCACGAAGCGATCGTCTGGCGCTGGGGCCACTCCAGTCCGATCAAGTACCACGGCTCGAGCCAGCCCAGGTTCCCCGACAGAATCTGCAACGGTCTGTGGGAATACCGCCCTGATTTCAACGATCCGTCCTGGCGCGCCGGTGCCGACAGCGTTCAATCCATCCGCGAGCAAGGCGGCGCACTCGTTCCGGAAGAAGGCAAAACCGGCACGATCGTCTGGCCGATCGCCTGCCCCTACGTCATCGTCGGCGGAAGGCTCGACGCCCAAGCGGCCGGCGCGACGTTCAAGCTCTCGTGGGACGGAAGCTCGTGGCAGACGATCGATCGCGATCTCGACGCACTCTTCCCTCCCGGCGGACGCGCTCGGTACCGCTATTTCCTGAAGTGCGAGCTCTCCGGAGCCGCACGATTGGGGCGGCTCTCGATCACCAACGACCTCCAGATGGCCCCGCTCACTCTGCCAGAGATGGGCATCGGCTCGAACACGTTCACTTACGCCGACGAGTCGCCGGGCGACCGGCGCGTCCAGATCACGCACCACTGGGTCGAGCGATCCGCGAGCCGGCCGCCGGAGGTGCCTGCCGAACCGACTTTCCCAGCTTCCGGCGGAACCACCGCCAGCACGGCGATTGCGTTCCAATGGCGCCCCGCGGCCGATCCCGACGGCGACCAGATCGCCGACTACCACTTCGAGCTTTCTTCGCGCGCCGACATGAGGTGGCCGCTTTCGATGAGCTTCGCCAAGCTCATCTCCCGCACCGCCCTATCCGGCCATCCTCGCTATACCCTGCCGGGACCCGGCCTGCTCAATCCCGGCACCACGTATTACTGGCATGTGCGTGCCAAAGACGGCCAGGGCGTCTGGGGACCCTGGAGCCCAACCTGGACGTTCACCGCGGGCGGACCAGCTCCTCCGCACAGCGTGCGCCTCGAAGTTGAACCCCACGGAACTCGCGGCGTCCTTCGCTGGGCACCAAATCCCATGGGCCGCAAGCCCGTGGCATACCGCGTCTACGCCAGCGACGAGAAGGGCTTCTCCGCAAGCGACACATCCTACCAGGTCACCGTGGGCGTATCTCGGGATCTGCCATCGGAGTTCCCCGCGAACTTCGTCGCCGAGACCTCGAGCACCGAGCTAGAGGTCTTGGGCCCCGGTGTGAAGCCGGCTGAAGGTAACAAGGCCTTCTACCGCGTTGTCGCCGTCGATGACGTCCATAATCGCAGCGGGCCTTCCGACTACGCCGCTGCACCGCGCCCGCTCCTGGTCAGCGCGCCAGTGACTTTGGCAACAAAGGGGGCCGCTTATCGCTATCCGCTTCTGGCCATCCGATCGCTCGGCGACTTGCGGACCCGGGTCGTGAACGGCAAGGAAACCATGAGCTTCTGGGATGTCGAGCGCCTTCGGTTCACGATCGAGCGAGGACCACGGTGGCTTTCGATCGATCCGGCGAGCGGCCTTCTTTCGGGAACACCCGATCAATCGGGCACGACCGAGGTCGTTGTCTCCGCGACTCTCGAGCACGAAGCCCGCAAGCTGGACGCGGCCGCCCTCGGATGGGGTATCGAGAAGGTTGTCTCCGCCGGCAAGGAGTCGCTGGGCACGACGACCCAACGCTTCAATATTGCGGTGCGTCCCTGAAATGGGTGACAGACGCTTGTCAGACGACTGCTCTCTGCTGGATAATAAACTCAACCTATTCGGGAGAACCTGCCACGGTCCGGCCGGGTTCCTTATTCCTGGCCATTCTTGAGAGCAGCTCCAAGCAAGGACAAGGCAATGACGATGCGATCATATTTAACACAAATCGGCTTTCTGTTGGTCCTGGGCGTGTGCAGCACGCGATCGTCTGCCGCTTTCGAGTTTCCCATGCAAGACCCGGCCGAGCCCGAGCCGCCGGCATTCGAGATCAGGCAATTCACCAGGCCAGGCGCTCGCGGCGCTGAGCCCTCCCGGCTTCAGAACTTCGCAGATCTGACCAAAGGGGCAACGAAGCACGAGGGATTCATCACGTTACACCAAAAAGATCAGCATCTTTATGCAGAGATCAAGCCCCAGCAGCTCGAGCAGCCGATACTCGCGCCGATGGTGATCGCCCGAGGGTCCGCCAGTGCGGGCCAGCCGCTCAACTTCGGCGATGAGTGGGTGATCGCCTTCCGCCGGATCGGCGACAATCTGCAGCTCGTTCGCAAGAACATCCATTTCACCGCTCCGTCGGGCACGCCGCTCGACAAGGCCGTCAAGCAGAATTACACCGACTCGATCCTCATGTCCCTGCCGATCCTCTCGATCAACCCCCAGGGCGCGACGCTGGTGATCGACTTCGCCGACATCTTCCTGACCGACTTCGCCCAGGTCGGCTTCGGTGGCCTGGATCGCAGTCGCTCGCGCTGGTTCAAGATCCGCACCTATCCCGATAACGACGAGATCCAGGTCGAGGCAACCTTCACTGGCGCCCGTTACCGGCGCTACTTCGGTGGCGCCTCTCCGGTAGTCGACGCGCGGGGAATCACCCTGGTCCTGCACTACAGCCTCTGCAAGGCGCCCGACCCAGGTTACCATCCTCGCACGGCCGATTACCGGGTGGGGCACTTCTTGAACGCCGTGACCGACTTCGCCAACCCTGATCCGGAAACCAACGCCAAGCGCATGATCAACCGCTGGCGGCTGGAGAAAGCGAACCCGAGCGCCAAGCTCTCGCCCCCCCGCAAGCAGATCACGTGGTATATCGAAGACAACGTGCCCGAGGAGTATCGGCCATACGTGCAGGAGGGAATTCTCGAGTGGAACAAGGCGTTCGAGAAGATCGGCTTCAAGGATGCGATCGCCGTCCGCTGGCAGCATGAGCGCGACGACTTCGAGCCCGAAGACATCAACTACTGTACGCTGCGCTGGATCACCACGGGCTCGACCTTCGCCATGTCGGCTCTGCGCAGCAATCCGCTCACCGGCGAGATGATCGACGGGGACGTGATCTTCGACGCCAGTTGGATCAAGACCTGGCAAGAGGAATACGCGTTCTTGATGGGGGTACCGGTCCCGACCGGCAGCGCATCGGGCGCCGACTCCCTCCGCCGGGCCGGTTCCGCTGGCAATGGCCGAGGTCTTGAGCCCGATCATGGCGATGAAGCACGGATTCGGGCTCCCCGTGCCGCCACCGGGCACCCTCCGCGCCGCCGCCATGAACGCGGCGATCCTGGGCAACAACCGTGGGCCGGACGGCACGTCACCCCTGGCCGTTGACGTGGTTCCTTCCGGTTGGGACCCGATCCAGGCCCAGTTGAGCCAGCGGCTGAGCCACGGCCGGCTCGCCGCGTGTAATTACTGCGCCGCCAAGTCCCACGAGATGCGCTTCGCCACCCTCGCGCTGGCAATGCTGGAGACGGACACTCCCGACGAGGCCAAGGCCAAAGACAAGGACTCGGACAAGCAAAAGGAAGAAAAAGACAAAGCCGAGAAGGAGAAAGCCGAAAAGGAGAAAAAGGAAAAGGAGCTCAAGCTGCCGGAGGGATTTCTGGGGCAGGCGATCAAGGAAGTGGTGATGCACGAAGTCGGCCATTCCCTCGGGCTGCGACACAATTTCAAGGCCAGCATCATGCTGAGGCCCGACCAGATCAACGACACGTCGATCACCCGCGTCAAGGGAATGACGGGCAGCGTGATGGATTACAACCCGATCAACATCGCCCCCAAGGGCCAGAAACAAGGCGACTACGCCTCGACAACCATTGGCCCCTATGACTACTGGGCGATTGAATATGCCTATGCCACCCCCGAAGGCGGCGAGGAGGCCGGGCTCAAGAAGATCGCCGAGCGCTCTCCAGAACCGGACCTGGCCTTCGCCACCGATGACGACTTCATGAGCAACGACCCCCAGGTCAACACCTACGACCTGACTTCCGACACGCTGGCCTACGGCAAGATGCGCATGACGATGGCCTCCGAGCTGCTCAAGGATCTCGATCAGAAAGTCGTCAAGGACGGCGAGTCGTGGGCTCGGCTTCGCAGCGCATTCATGTCGTGCATCAGCCAGTTCGGCAACGGCGCGTACCTTTCGGCCGAGTACATCGGCGGCCAGTCGGTCAACCGCGACCACAAGGCGAAAGACAAGGCGCGTGACCCTGTCATACCGATCTCCGGTGCCAGGCAGCGCGAGGCGCTCAAGTTCCTGGTCGACTATATTCTTGCCGACAAGGCGTTTCAGTTCTCCCCTGCCTTGCTCCGGAAGCTTATGACCGAGTCCTGGCAGGACAGCCGCTACTCGTACTTCGGCAATACCGATTACCCGCTCTACGGGATGATCCTGGGCATCCAGGAGATCGTGGTGGACCAGTGCCTCGATCCGGGCGTGCTCTCTCGAATCCAGAATCAGGAGCTCCAGAGCGACCCCGGCAGCAATCCGCTCAAAATCGCCGAGATCTTCCGGACGCTGTCCGATGGTATCTTCACGGAAGTCGCCTCGCCTCCGGCCGAGGGCTCGTCGCCTTATGCGGTTTCCACGATTCGGCGAAATCTCCAGCGAGAGTACGTCAAGCGGCTCAGCAACATCGTGCTCGGGCCGAAGAGCGGCTCCCCGTACGGCGGATACAGCTTCGTCGTCGTCCTGGGCGGCTCATCATCCTATCCGGCGGATGCCAAGAATCTCGCGAGGTTGCACCTCGACGAGATCGGCCAGAAAATCGACAAGCTCCTCGAGCAGAAAACCCGCAAGTTCGACGACACAACACTCGCGCACCTGAAGGAGATTCGCTTCCGGATCGACAGGGTCCTCAAAGCGGGCTTGAACGCCAACGAGCCGTGAAGCGACGAGAGACCGCGCTCAATCGCGAGTTTTCAACAAACCAGACGAGGCGCCCTCCTACCGATGCGACCTGTGCGAGCACATTCGTGTAGGAGCCGGCTCCGTCCGGCGATCCGACACGTGGGGGCGCAGAGATCGAGCGCTGGACGACTACGCGTAACATGAGGGAGATGCTGCGTCACCCCTACGTCACCGCTGCGTCACCTCATAACTCATTATGCGCCAATGCGTTGCTTTGATTTTGCGCAGGTCCGATTATTCCTGCGTCACCCGTTAAGTCCAAGCGATGCAAAGGGATGACGCAAACGACGGGTGACGCAGGCCTAAAGAGTTTTTTCGTGCGGGTTTGCACTGTTGACGCGATGACAGGCTGTCGGCGGATTGCGTTCGTGTGCTGAAGTGGCATCATCCCCGTCGACTGCTCTTCGGCAGGGCACGGATCGGGGGCCACGACGGAAGCCTCCTCACCCCGATCGGGCACACCGCACGCCATCCCGATCTCACCTTCCCCGCAATTCCCGCAGCAACTCCTCGGCCTTGTACACGGACCGCAATGCCTCGGAAATCCCCCGCACATCGACGGCGATATGCCGCCCCAGGCGGTCGTCGTAGCCGAAGTCGCGGGCCAGACCATATCGGTTGCGGTCGAAGTTCAACCCGACGACCGCACCGCTTCGATCGATCACCGGGCTGCCCGAGTTGCCACCGATCGTGTCTGCCGTTGACACGAAGTTCATCGGTGTCTCGAGCGCAAGCCCGCCGCCGTCTCGAGCGGCGATCCAGCTCTTTGGAATTACGTACGGATAGACATTACCATGCGCAGCGGCGTGCTCAAGTGCACCACCGATCGTCGTGAAGGCCGGCACCCGTTTGCCATCGGGTTCGTAGCCCTTCACCACTCCCAGAGCCAGGCGGAGCGTGAACGTTGCATCGGGGTAGGACGTCGTCCCCTGGCCTTCGAAAATCGCCCTGGCGATGAGGGCATACTGGGCGTTCTGAACGCCGTTCACCTCGTCGTCCCAAACACGTCGCGCTGCGCGAGCTTCTGCATCGATATCCCGGGCCAGACGGATCATCGAGTCGTCGGACTCCGCCACGGCCTTGACGCCTCCCTTCACGAGTTGCTTGCGAACGTCGACATCGGCGAGCTTCGATCCACGCACCAGCTCCCTGGCCACAGCCTCGGGGTTTTGGCCGCCGAGCACGCGCGAGCAAGTTGTGTCCGATTGGCCGACAGTCTGCTTCCAGTAAGCCAGCGAATGGGTCAGCTTCGCCTCCTCAAAGTCGGGATAGACGGGCGCAGGCGAGTAAAGGTCCTGCTCGAGCGAAGCTCTCCCGGCGTCGCCATACTCGCGCAGACGCTCGGAGTTTGGCTTCGTATCTTCTTCGACGAGCCGGACGATCCTACGGGCGATGTCGAAGAGCTCCGAGTTGAAGGCTCCTCTGTTTTCAAGAAATGTCATTGGCAAGTCTACCCGCCGGGCTGTGTCGCACGAGTGGGCGATCTTGTCCCACGCCTGGCCGTAAAGCTCCTGCTCGCGCGCATTCTTCGCGATCCGTTCGCGAAATGCCCGCTCCGCTTGTGCTTTCCGCTCGATCAAGGCGGGATCTCGCAAACCGGCGAGCCGGCCGACGGAAAGCTTCCGCGTGTTCTGGATGCTCTGGAGGGCCTGTTTGGACTGTCGCAGCAATTCAGAACTCCGCCTTCCGTACTCCAGCAGGCATTCCTCGATTCCTTCCACCAGCGCCAGCCTCCGGGGCAGCGACACGTCGCGCAGGTATTCCAGATGGGCCACGGTATTGAGCCGCGAAGTCGCACCGGGATTCCCGACGACGAACACGAGCTCCCCCTCCTTTGTGCCCTGCTCGCCCCAGCTCAGAACCTGCGCCGGCCTGGCCGGCTTGCCGTCTTCGTAGGCGCGAAAGAATGCACAATCGAGGTCATACCGCGGAAATTCGAAGTTGTCCGGATCACCACCGAACGACGCGATGGCAGACTCGGGCGCGAATACCAGACGAACATCGGTGTGCTTTTTATAGCTGTAGAGGTGATATCTCCCTCCTCGATAGAGCGTGACCACGTCACTGCGCAGCCCGGTGCGGTCAAACGCCTCTTTCTCGATGGCCGCAATTGTCTGCCGTCTTGCCTTGGCGGCCGCGGCATCGTTCATGTCGGAGGAGACAGCGGCATTCACGCGCTCAGTAACGTCGTCGATGCCAACCAGCACGTTCAATTCCAGGTCGGGTGCCTTCACTTCGTGCTCGCGGTCACGCGCCAGGAACCCGTCTTTGAAGTAGTCCTTGGCGGGCGTGCTGAGCTTCTGAAGCGTATCGCCGGCGACGTGGTGATTGGTCATCACCAGACCATCCGGCGAAACAAACGAGCCAGACCCGCCACTATTGAACCGAACAGCCGCCGAGCGCACCCTGGCAATCCACTCGGGTGTTGGCTTGAATCCGTAACGCTCTTCGAGCAGTTTGAGCGGCAAATTGTCGAATGTCCACATCCCCTCGTCGCCGTGACTGGCCGGCGATGCGATGACAATGACGAGCCCTGCCAGACTCAACGTTCGCCGAATCGTCTTCATAAATGCTCGGGGTACGGTGGTTCCTGTCCGGCCCGCGGCCCGGCCTGAGCCGGCCGCCTCGAGCGATTCGTGATCGTGCAACCGCGGTCTCTTGCACCTAACGTACCGCCGCTCGATGCGCAATTCGAGTCATTAACGTGAGGATCGTTCGCGGCGCGGCATTGTATGATTGAGGAAAACGAAGAATCCGAGCGGAGAACAGTCCGGCGGGGGGGGGATCACGATGACGACGCGATTGGCACAATCAAAATGGCGGTCGCTGGATGCGCTCTTCAACGCGGGCAATCTGGGAGCTTTGACCGACCGCGAGCTGCTCGAGCGTTTCCGGACGGATCGCGGTGCGAGCGGCCAGGAAGCGTTCCGCATTCTGGTCGAGCGGCATGGTCCGATGGTCCTGGGCCTTTGCCGCAGCTTGATCCTCGACCCGCATGACGCCGAGGATGCGTTCCAGGCAACGTTCTTGGTGCTCGTGCGCAAGGGCGATGCGATCTGGGTTCGCGAGTCCCTCGGCCCGTGGCTCTATGGCGTTGCCAGCCGGGTTGCCCGGAGGGCGCGGCGGCGGAGAGCCCGGCGCGAGCGTTCCGAGGTCCCGCTTTGCGCTGATGTCGCCGCGCCGCATGGAAATGCCTCTCCCATTCTCGACGGCGACGCCGACCAGGTGATCCAGCAGGAAATCGCCAATCTGCCGGCGAATCTTCGCGCACCGATTGTCCTTTGTTCGCTCGCGGGACTCTCCTACGACGCAGCGGCACGGCAGCTCGGCGTGACGGAGCCGACCCTGCGCGGCCGGCTTCATCGGGCACGTCGCAAGCTGGCGTCGCGGCTTCGCAATCGAGGACTCGCGTCGGGCCTACCAGCGGCCACCAGCGAAGCGCTTCGACTCGTGCTGCCCCCCCTGCCCTCGGCCCTGGCCGCGTCAACCGTTCAGCACGCATCATGGTGGTCGTCGGTAAGCGGCCTGGTGTCCGGAGAACCCGCGATCCCCGCGGCGATTGCGAACCTGGCTCGCAGCGTGCTTCGATCCATGCTGCTTAGCACCATCCGGCTCGTGGCGCTTGCCGCGTTCCTGATCGCCGGAGCTCTCGGGACTGTGGTCCTGGCGCAGCACGCGAAGGTGCCGCAGTCTGCGCCACCGGCCACGGCCGTTCCCACGCCGATTGCGCTCCCGCAGAAGCAGCCAGCAACACCCGGCCAAGCCGGCCCGAAACCCGCATCGCGGGCTCTCCTTCCGCAATTTCAGGCGCTCGTCCTCGCGCACGAGCAAAATCAAAAGCAAATTCAAACACTCAAATGCACGATCGTTGAGCGAGTCAGCTTCGACGGCGGAAAAAATTGGAGAGAACTGGTCACCTGGAAAGTTTGCAAGAGCGGGCTGAGGGAGAGAGCTCATTCGACGACCCATCGTCTATTGAGGGGCGGCGAGACCTTTGAAGTGCTGAAACCACCCCGAGGAGAAACGGACGTGCTGTTCGGCCCGGACGGCATCCGGTCGATGGCCGGCTACGACCCGGCTAATCCCCCCGAAGAGCCGGTCACCATGCTCTACGAACTGGAGACGAAGAACAGGATCGGCGGCTTGATCAAGCCTCCTCAAACGTTTGGCCCGGGCGGCTACAAGACCGGCCTCGCGCCCGATTACTTGCTGGGGACGCTGCTCGACGCCATGTACTCTCTCCGCGACCTCTGCGAGGCCGACCTGAACGCGGGCAGCCAACCCCTCGAGCACCGCGATGCGCAAGGCCACGTCGTTCATGAGCTAAAGCTCAAGGCTCCGCCGGGACACCAGGCCTGGGACCTCCGGCACGAGCTGCCTGAGGGAAAGTACTATTCCTATTTCATCAGGATTTCGCCGCGCCACGGAAACGCCGTCATCGAAAGCGAGCGAATCACCCGTGTCGACAAGTCGGAACGAGACGGAAAAGGCGACCTGGAAATCCAGGACCGTATCCAGGTGATGGAATTCCAGGAGCCCGCGCCGGGCATTTTTCTTGCGAAGACTATTCGCCGCAAGCGGATCCGGTCCGACGAGCCCGACAACCCGAGCTTCATCCTCGAGACGCTCATTCACGACGTCCAGGTCAACGGCGCCGTTACCGAAAAGGAGCTCGCCTTCCGTTACCCCCGCGGCATCGGCGTTGCCGACGTCGAGAAAAACGTCTTCTACATCTGGGGCGACGGTGCGCCGGCAGAGACGCTCACGACCAAGGAATACAACGATCGCAGGGATGCACAGATGCTGAATGCGCGAGGTGGTCAGTTGCTCAAGTGAGCGTCGAAACCGATCCGCACGGCATCACCTTCGCAGGAGATAAAATACATATCCATAACATGTACTGTACTGACGGAACAGTGCAATCTCACGTTCCGTTTCATCGAGGACTGCCGTCAAGCTCGCGTCGGCAGCGTGGCGCAATTGCGCGATTCGTCCCGCCAGTGGCGTGTAGTACTCATCCCACCACGCCGATTCGGGCAAAACCAAGGTATCGAGAACTGTTAACCCTGCGCCCTCGGCACGCCGGCAATTCTGGTCGATCGTCCCCATCGTGGGGTAGCCCGCCCGCCAGAATTCGAGCGGCTCATCCGGCGGAGACTCCATGAGCCACGTGCATTCACTCACGGCCATCAGCCCGCCGGGCTTGAGAAGCCTGCCCCAGCAGCGCAATGACTCCTCGAAGCCGAGGACGTACGCGGCCCCTTCCGACCAGATCAGATCGACGCATCCCGCCGGGAAGTCCAACGCCCCGAAATCAGCGCAATGAGTCTCGATCAGTTGTGAGAGCCTGTCGATCACCGCGCTGTGGCTGAGCTGGTCCAGATAAGGCCGGTGGATATCAACGGCGATCACGGGGGTGTTGAGCGTCTTCGCCAGCACAAGCGTCTGACGACCCGGCCCGCAGCCGAGGTCGAGGACGACTCCGCCTGGGGCCATCACCGGCAAGCGGCTCAGAGCCTCCCGCGTACAATCATCGCTGCCCGGTCCTTCGCGCGGGAGCCCCTGATGCAGTAGTGCGATTGACTCTAGTTGCACGAACGTGTTACTCGCCATCCGGGTAAGTGCCGATCGCGGCGACTCCGCTGTCGGAGATCTCGAGAACATCCTTCGTGATCGGGTAGCCCGACTCGCGGAATTGCTGGATCACGACCTTGCCCATCCGCGGCAGGAAATCGCGTTCATTCACCGAGATCACAAAGGCGAAATCGCGGCACGGAACGACGACGTACACCGGCCAGCCGAGCACCGGCGAAACCAGGTCGCGGAACGCCGGCGAGAGGATGAGCGAGGCCTTGAAGGGAGTCTCGTGCGTAGAGAGCAATCCCAGCTTGACGCCGTGCACTTCACTGCACTCAACCTGGGTGTTCATCACGATTTCGCGCATGTTCAGTTCGGCCTGCTGGACGATCTCGTCGCGACTGACGCCCCAGCCCTCCACCGTGAAATGATTGATCCACGTGATGTACGACACATCCGGCGGCGTATACACGTAGATCTTGCACAGTTCATCCGTCACCCGATCGAACAACACGTCGTCGAGCAACGTGCCGTGATACATTCCTTCCAGCGAGTAGCGAAGATAAGGGCGAACATCATCCCATGATGGAATATCAGCGAAGTAGTCAACCGTCAGACGATCCACGAAGCGGATAATCGCATCCGCATCGCCGTCACGCTCGTAGTCGCGCCGGATGTTGTCCAGACTGGCGTCCAGGCTCGCGCCGCCCAGATCGACGGCATAGGTTCCTTCGGGCGTGAGGGAGAACGCGATGCCACGTCGGTCCAGCTCGGCGCGGAATAGCTCGTCAGCCGTCGGCATGGGTTTTGCTTTCCGAAATGGCCAGCGCGGCCGCCACTGATTCATGCGGAAACTTGCTCGCCCGACTTGGTGCGTGCCAATCGGTCCACGAACGCCGCGTGCTCGGACTCAGCGCAACCCGTTTCCACAACGATCCGTTGCCGTTGCGTGTCCCCTCGGATCAGCGCTACCGGGTCGAGCCAGAGCCCTGGAAAAACCACCGACCGGTATAGCCCACCCTCCCCAGCGGCCCGCTGCACCAATCCGGTCTTCTCCAGCACGAACCAAAAGATCTCGTCTGGCTCAAACGTTCGAACAACGTACTCAAGAACTCCAGCCCGCTCATAGTCTGCTAGCTTTGGGCCCAGATCGATGTAGCGGGTCGCCCTGGCAACCTCGACGATCAGCTCTGGTCCACCATGAACATACCCCTTCACGTTCGGCGTGCGACCACCACATTCCGGCAAGATGCGCAGCAATCCGTCGGGCTGCAGCTCGCTCTTCCAACCGAGAATGGTGGTCGCGTTGTCGAGCACCTGAACCCCATCCGTCAACTCGGCGTAGTATGCAAGCCACACGATTACAGGGACCTGCGCCGTGCCATGATCGATGCCGCAAGGGCTGGGCATGTGGACGACTCCGTCGATTAGTTCGGCGCGCGTGCCAGGCGGCATCGCCTGATAAAGTGCATGAAACTCCCGCTGGTCGAGCCGCAAGCCCTCGACGAGTGTGCGCGGTGGATCCGCTACCTGGGCTTGACCGGACATCTTCCTTACCTCGCCGAGTCGAGCGATCGTAACTCTAGTTCAAGCCTATCCGCCTCGGGTCGCCCGTTCAAGCCGCCTTCCCGCGCAGACTATGCCTGCTCAGCCAGCGCAATCCCCTCAAACGATGATCATTCCCAGGGTCTAGCATTGCGCCGGAAAAATGACAATGCTATGGCATATCGATTGCTACGCAAAGACAGGCCGTAATCGGTCGGAGCGCTTCTGGGGGAATCCGCGTTGGGATCGAGCACCTTGTCAGCAGCCGCGGCGGTCGACGGGCTTAGCCATCAGCTCGATGAGACTGGTTTGCGCGCGCGATACTCGGCCGTTCGCCGCCAGACTGAGCAGCTCGCGCGCCTGCTGTCAGCCGAGGATTGCCAGATTCAATCAATGCCTGACTGCAGCCCCACGAAGTGGCACCTGGCGCACACGTCCTGGTTCTTCGAGACGTTCGTCTTGGGTCAATACGCCCCCGCATTCGAACCGTTTGATCCATCGTTCAAATTCCTCTTCAACTCCTATTACAACGCTGTCGGAGACCGCCTGCCGCGGCCCCATCGCGGCCTGATCACTCGGCCGGGCCTCGACGAGGTTTACGCATATCGCGCCAGCATCGACCAGGCGATGATCGGCTTTCTCGATGCCGCCGGGAATACCCTCGCTGCCGACCTAGCAGCCGTGATCGAGCTTGGCTTGAACCACGAACAGCAGCATCAGGAGCTCATCCTGACCGACGTGAAACACGCGCTGGCACAAAACCCCCTCAGGCCTGCCTATAGCGAAGGCGCGGCCACCGCCCCGAAAACCGAGACTCCGCCCATGGATTGGTCGTTCCATCCCGGTGGGCTCGAGTGGGCCGGGTACAATGGCCGTGGATTCGCGTTTGACAACGAAAGTCCGCGGCACCGCATTTATCTGGAACCCTTTCTGCTTGGCTCACGCCTCGTCACGAGCGGTGAGTTCGTCGAGTTCATCGCCGACGGCGGTTATCGTCGCCCTGAGCTCTGGCTCTCCGACGGATGGAATACCGTATGCACAGCGCACTGGCAAGCGCCACTCTACTGGGAAAGACAAGACTGCGATTATTGGATCATGACGCTCGGCGGATTCCGTCGCCTCCTCGACTGCGAGCCTGTGTGTCACGTGAGCTTCTACGAAGCGGACGCGTACGCCCGCTGGGCCGGCGCGCGCCTTCCCACCGAATTCGAGTGGGAACAAGCAGCATCCGATCGTGATCCCTCGGGCAACTTCCTCGAAAACGGCAGGTTCCACCCTTGCCCCGCAAGCGATGGCACAAGCCTTGCACAGCTCTTCGGCGACGTCTGGGAATGGACTGGTAGCCCCTATTCGCCGTACCCAGGTCTGCGCACCGCCTCGGGCGCGCTCGGAGAATACAACGCCAAGTTCATGTGCAATCAGATGGTGCTCCGCGGCGGGTCGTGCGCCACGCCGGCCTCTCATATTCGGGCGACTTACCGGAACTTCTTCCCTCCCGATGCGCGCTGGCAGTTCAGCGGCGTGCGCCTGGCGAAAGACACATGACAGCATCACACGCCACCATTCCCGGACATGGCGCCACGATCTCGTGGCGCAGACAGTTTCTGCGCGATGTGCTTCAAGGTCTCTCGCGGCCGCAGAAGGCGCTCCCCTGCAAGTATTTCTACGATGCCGCCGGCTCGGCCCTGTTCGATGAGATCTGCGAGCTCGACGAGTATTATCTCACGCGCACCGAGCTGCAAATCCTTCGTGCGCACGCTCCCGAGATGGCCGAAGCGATCGGTGAAGATTGCGACTTGATTGAGTTTGGCAGCGGCAGCGGCTTGAAGACGCGGCTCTTGCTCCGGGCGCTTCGGCCGCCGCGTGCCTATCTTCCAATTGACATTTCTCGCGAGCACCTCGAGAAATCGGTCCGCGATCTTGCGCGAAGCTTCGTCTCGCTGCAGTTCTTTCCAGTCCACGCCGACTTCACGGCTGAGTTCTCGCTGCCGGATACCGGCGATCCCGTGGCGCGTCGGGTCGTCTACTTCCCGGGCTCGACGATCGGCAACTTCTGCCCCGCGTCTGCCCAGACCCTGCTCAATCAAATTGCGCGGCTCGTCGGCGAGGGAGGCAGCCTCTTGATCGGGTTCGACCTGGACAAGGATGAATCGATCGTCTGGCCCGCTTACAACGATCGCCACGGCAAGAGCGCGGCATTCAACCTGAACGTGCTTGCGCGAATCAATCGCGAGCTCTTCGCCGACTTTGACTCTTCCGCCTTCACCCACCGCGCTTCATACCTTCGCGCCGAACAGCGAATGGCAATGCATCTAGTCAGCGAAAAGGAACAGGTCGTCCACGTGGCCGGGCGAGCCTTCACCTTCCGCCAGGGCGAAACGATTCACACTGAAGACTCCTACAAATACACCCTCGAACACTTCGCGAGGCTCACCTCCGACGCCGGGTTCAAGCTCTCGCGTCAGTGGGTTGACTCCAATGAATATTTTGCGGTTCAATATTTGACAGTTTGCTGATCAAAGTCTCAGCCCCCTTGGGACGAAGAATCGCTCGGCCAGGTCGAACGCTCCCTGGACGACCAGCGCTAGCACCGCCGCGGGGATCGCCCCTTCCGTGAGGATCATGAACACGTCGTCGCGGCGTATGCCCGTCAAGATCGGCTGTCCGAACCCACCGGCGCCGATCAAGGCTCCGATCGTCGCCGTGCCGACGTTGATGACTGCCGCCGTCTTGATGCCGGCAAGTATTGCGCGCGACGCCATCGGCAGCTCGATTTGGAAGAGCCGCGCCAGAGGCGGCAGGCCGAGCGCCTCGGCCGACTCGCGCAGCGATGCCGGGATGTCCGTGAGGCCGGTAGCCGTGTTGCGCACGATCGGCAGCAGACTGTAAAGAAAGAGCGCCACGAGCGCGGGCTTGGCACCGATTCCCAGCCAGGGGATCATGAAAACCAGAAGCGCAAGCGACGGAATCGTCTGGATCACACCCGCCACTGTCACGATGAGCCCGCCCAGACGTGCGGCCCGCGAGGCGACAATGCCCAGCGGCACCGATACTGCGATTGCCGCCCCGAGTGAGTTCCCCACGAGCATCAGGTGCTCCTTCAGTCGCCGCAGCAGTCGCATGACAAAGGTCTCGTGCTCAACCTGAGACGCAATGCCGAATTTCGCCTCCAGGAATTCGGCCGCCACGCGGTCTTCGGGCACGCGATCCAGCTTCGCCCGCGCATTCATCCCCGCCATTTCCAGCGCAGTGATGCTGCCTTCCAGTCGCGAGAGGGCTCTGAAGGCCGCCGGCGACCGTGCGGGCAAATCAGCGCGGTAGAGCCACACACATTCGTAGCTCGGAAAGTAACCGAGATCGTCCCGAAGCACGCGAAGGCTGTACTGCTTGATCTCGGCATCCGTCGAATACAGATCGGTGGCCTCGATCTGGCCGCTCGAAAGCGCCCGGTACGCCAGATCGTGGTCGAGCCCGCGCACGTCGCGCTGCGGAAGTCCGTACCGGTCACGCAGACCCGGCCATCCGTCGGCGCGATCCATGAACTCGTTGCTGAACCCGAGCTTCAGTTCGGGATGACGCTTCAAGTCGGAAAGACTGGCAATTCCGCGTTTCGCCGCAATCGATTCCGGAATCCCGATGGCGTACGTGTCGTTGAAGCCCAGCGGCCGGCTCATTCCGACCCCGCGAGCCGCCAGTGCCGCACGCATCGCGCTCTCGTCGCGAATTCCCTTACCCGAAAGAATCTCGCCCGAGATGGTGCCGGTGTACTCGGCGTAAACATCAAGCTCGTCCGATTCGAGCGCATGGAAAAGGACCTGTGTTCCGCCCAGCTCGCGCCGGTGAATCGCTCGGGTACCCGCCTGCTCTATCAGCCCGCGGGCGATCTCGCCCAGGATCACCGATTCGGTAAAAACCTTCGATCCCACCCGGACCGTCGGCTCTGCCTCCTGGGCACCGAGCAGAAGCCCGGCGAGGAAAACGATTCCAGGCATCAAGACTCTCCTCCGGCAGACAATGCCAGGATCTGCCGCTGGGCACTGACGAACTGGGTGACGAACGGCTCGGCCGGCTGATCGACCAGCTCGTTGATCGCGCCCCGCTGTACGATCCGGCCACCGCGCAGCAGGATGATCTCGTGGCCGAACCACGCGGCCTCAGCGAGGTCGTGTGTCACCAGCACGACCGTCTTCCCGAGGGTGCGGAAGATCGCGCGCAAGTCCGCCTGCAGCTCGGCGCGCACCATCGGGTCGAGGGCTCCCAGAGGTTCGTCGAGCAGGATCAGTTCGGGGTCGAGGAAAAGCGCCCGCATGAGGCTCACACGCTGCTTCTGGCCGCCCGAAAGCTGCGTCGGGAAGCGGTCGAGCCCCTCGCTCGGAAAGTGCGTCAGCTCGGCGAGCTCGCCGAGCCGGCGGTCGATCCGCCCGCTCTCCCAGCCCAGGTATCGCGCCAGCAGAACCACATTGCCGCGCGCACTTAAGTGCGGGAACAGGCCGCCGTCCTGGATCACGTAACCGAGGCGGCGGCGGATCTCCAGCATCGTCGCCGGTGCGAGCTCCTTGCCGCCAATTCGGATTGAGCCGGTGTCGGGAGCCACCAGTCCGATCAACAGTCGCAGCAGCGTCGACTTCCCGCACCCGCTCGGACCGATCAGCACCGCAGTCTGCCCCGCAGCGATCGACAGGTCGAGCTTCGAGAGCACGACGGATCCGCCATACGACTTGGAAACACCAATCAGCTCGATCATGCCATCACGGACCTCGTCGCTGACCGGCGAGTGTTGCACGCGGCCAGACTCCCGGCGCACCGCCCGTTCCTTCAGCAAGAACATTATGTCGCACTTCTCGCCGTCTCGCGAGCGCCTCGCTTGGCGGCAAGCGAACTGGATCAGGCGCTTGATTCTGGGCCATAATGTGTTTTCGTCACAAGTGTGCGACAATCAAGACTGCTTGGGTCGCACAGGAGAGAGCCTTGGCCCGGGATTCCGCCCCAGAGCAACTCGCACCGCTGGACTATCACCTCGAATTGAGGGATTACCTCAAAGCGAACGAGCGCGATCTGTGGAACTGGTTTGCGTCGGCCGAGGCCAAAGCCGACTTTACCGACAATTTGCGCCGCGACTTGCTCAAATCCACGTATCGCCTGGACCCGGATGGGCACCCTGATCTTTACACCACGGTGATAGAGGTCACCGCCAGGCTGCAACTGGAGATCCCGGTCACCCTTTATCAGGAGCAGAACAATCTCGCCACCAACGCCACACTTTACTATGTACCGGGTGAAGGCCATATCGTTTTCTCGGGATCCGTGCTCACGCTTCTGACTGCGGACGAGCTCAAATCCGTGATCGGTCATGAACTGGCACACTTTCACTTATGGGAACGCGAGAACGGCGAGTTCCTGATCGCCGACCGGCTGATCCACGCTTGTTGCAGCGATCCGCGCGCCGTGGCCAGTCAATTTCAGACCGCCCGGCGATATCAGCTCTACACCGAGATCTTCGCCGATCGCGGCTCGCTCTGTGCCACGGGCGAGTTGCATCCCGTGATCGCGGGCCTGGTCAAGATTCAGACAGGCTTGGCGCAGGTGAGCGCCCCCGGTTATCTCAAACAAGCAGACGAGATTTTCGCAGCGGGCGACGTCGCGAGCGATGGGCTTTCGCATCCTGAAATGTTCATCAGGGCACGCGCGCTCAAACTCTGGCATCTCGAGCGCGAAAACGCGGCCGCGCGGATCTGCACCATGATCGAAGGCGCGGACTCTCTGGATGAGCTCGACCTGATCGGTCAGAGGCGGCTCGCCGTCGGCACGAGGAAGTTGCTCGAGTACCTGCTCTATCCGAAGTGGTTTCAGACACCCGCCGTTCTCGGTCACGCGAAGCTCTTCTTTGCCGACATCCAGCCCGCGACCGCCAGGAATCCCGCGGTGCTGGAGGGCCTCAAGTTCTCGGATCGTGGACTGCGCGAATATCTGGGTTACGTGCTGCTTGATTTCGTCACGGCTGATCCTGACCTCGACGAGCTGCCGCTTGCCGCCGCGCTCGAGCTGGCTCGCGATCTGGATCTCAGCTCCCAATTTGAGCCGCTAGTGAGCAAGGAACTGAAAATCAAAGCCCGCGACCTGAAGCGGATCAAGGAGAAGGCTCAGGAGATGCTCGGCAGTGTGGAGGCAGGCCGTGGTTGAAGTCACCCCGCCGTGCTTCTTGAAGTTCCTGAAAGACGGCATCGCGCGAGGAGGGTTCGAGACCGACGACGCACTGTGCGCGCTCTTGCCGCTCATGAAGCAGGTGCTCGCGGCGCACGATTCCGGCCTGGTCGCTCCGCTGGAGGGCATCACAGACCTGGTCCTCGCCGATCAGGGATTTCTCACGTTTGACCCGGGGAAGGCCGTCCCACCTTCAAAGAGCGCGGACAGACTCAAGGAATTGCAGTCTCCCTCCAGCAGCGCAATGGAGGTCGTCGCCCTATCGCGACGCACGTCGGACATCGATCGCGCGACTGTGACGGATCTGGATCTGAGCATCGCGAGCTGTGGCGAGACCGTCACGAGGCCCGTCTTTCTGCCGGGCTATCAGTCCTGGGAGCACGCGATTGGACACCACGATGAGTTGACCGACATCTTTTCACTTGGACTGCTGCTGGCGAGCATCTCATGTGCGCTCGATTTCACCGATCAAAGCGAGCTGGAGACGTTCGTCGCGAGCAGGGCCAACCTCTTCGAAATCAATCCTCGGCTCAATCCCGTGGTCGCCTCACTCATCGTGCAGATGACGGAGCTCAATCGCCACAACCGCGCCCCGGACCTGGCCCAGGTGATCCTCCGGCTGGAGAATTACCGCGAGCCGACGACCGACCTCGACCTGAGTCGCATTTCGGGCTTCAAGGAATCGGGGCTGGCCGGAAAGCGTCGGTTGATTCAATCGCGGCTTCGCGACCGGCTGTTCGATATTTCACGTCGCAACCGGCTCATCCATTTCAAGCCCACTGCCGGGACTCTGAACCTGACCGCGGCCTCCGTGCCGCTGTTGCTCAACTACCGCAACATCAAGCTGGAGCAGCTCTTCGTCTGGCATTCCAGGATCGCCGCCGCGATCACACAGGGCTCAGCCATTTCTTTGGGCAGTTATTTGCGGTTCGAAGACGCGCCGTACATTCCCGGCGTGCTCGACAAGATCATGAGCGAAGCGCACCGTGACCGGGCCGAGTTCGGCTTTGCCCAGCTCCGGCTCGTGCTCTGTTTCCTGAGGTGGCACAACCTCAAGGACACGCCGAACGAGCGCATCCATTCGCCCCTCTTGTTGTTGCCCGTCGAGCTGGTGAAAAAGAAGGGCGTCAGGGATAACTACGTGCTTGACCCGACGACGAGCGAAGCCGAGGTCAACCCCGCGTTGCGCCATCACCTCAAGGAGCTCTACAACTTGAACCTGCCCGAACTGGTCGATCTGCGCGAGACCTCGCCTGATCAGTTTTATATGGCGCTCAGGGCACAGATCGAAGCCAGCGAGCCGGGAGTGACGCTCAACAAGATCGAGCGGCCACAGATCGAGCTCATCCGCGAGCGAGCCTTCCAGAGGTTGGACCAGTATCGACGGCGCATGAAGATCAAGGCCCGCGCGCGCCACTCGCGGCCAAGCCGGTGTATAGCTACGAACGTGACGGTTTCCGGCCCCTTGGCCTGCAACTTTTCCTCGAAAAGGTTCGGCCCACGCCTCTGCCTCAGCGGGTTCTGGCGGGTGCGGATCCCGAGCCGCGCCTGCCCCAGATCGTCGAGACCGAGATTCCTCCGGCAGAAGGTCAAGTTCTCCAGATTGAGCGCCAGATGGTCGCGCTCCTGGACGGCCACAATGAGAATCCTTACTCGTGGGACTTCGACCTCTGCAGCCAGACGCTCGGCAATTTCAACTACCGCAAGATGACGCTCGTGCGCGACTACGCCAAGCTCATCGAGACCGACATGGCCAGTACGGCCTTTGATACCGTCTTCTCCCTCGCGCCGAAGAAGCTTGAAGAACCGACGCCCTTACCCGAGCTATCGGAGCAGCATCTCATCATCGCGTGCGACGCCACGCAGGCCACAGCGATCGCCCGCGCCGGACGGGCGCGAGCTATATCATCCAGGGACCACCCGGAACCGGAAAGTCACAAACCATCACGAATCTGATCGCGGATTACGTGGCGCGCGGCAAACGCGTCCTGTTCGTCTGCGAGAAGCGCGCGGCGATCGACGTCGTTTTTCACCGCCTTCGCCAGCAGGGGCTGGACGAGCTGTGCTGCCTGATTCACGATTCGCAGACCGACAAGAAGGCCTTCATCCAGAACCTCAAGCGAACCTACGAGAGCTTCTCAAGCGGAGATCTGCGGACTGACGTCGACAAAGCACGATCGAAAGCGCTGCGTGCGGTGGAAACGGATCTGGAAAGCCTGCGCGGCTTTTCCGACGCGATGCAGCAAGCGCATGAGAAAACCGGCGTTTCGCTCAGGAGCCTGCTCCATCGTCTGGTCGAAACTTGTGGAACGGCGCGCGAACGGCCGCCGGAAGTGGAAGACTCGCTGCCAGACTACGCGCTCTGGGAGCGGCACGGCGACACCGTGAACCGGCTGCGTGCAGCACTGGGATACCTCGGCGAGGACCTGTGTTTTGCGAACCACCCGCTGCGCTGGCTAGGCAAAGGTGTGCTCGAATCCGATCGGCCGCTGGAGGCTTTCGGCCGGGGGATTGACCAGGCCGAGACATTGCTGGACGCGATCGACGCTGCACTTCAAACATCGGGTTTGGCGCTGGAGCATCGCGAGACATTCGATCAGGTTCATGCCTTGCTGCAATTCGCAGAGCGCGCCGCGCCGCTCGCGGAAGCCAATCAGCTCGGCGCACTCTCGAAGGGCCAGGGCGCCAGCGCGTTCAACACGCTGGCAGAACGGCTCGCGGAAACGAGCCTCGCCTTGATCGCGGCGCAGGAGCGGGCAGCGCCCTGGCACGACCCACTTTCGCCTGATGACACACAAAACGCGATCGAACAGGCCCGCTCCCTCGAGAAGTCGGTCCTGCGCATCCTGCGACCGAGCTACTGGCGGCTCAGAAACACGTTGCGAGCCCGTTACGACTTCGCCCGCCACGCCGTCGCGCCCACTCTGGCCAAGATCCTGAGCGATCTCTCTCTCCAGCACGAAGCTCAGGCGGCCGTGGCCGCAGCGCGCGAACAGGCGAGCAGACAGTGGCATACGGACGACGCCCGAGGATTCTGCAACCTGGTCTTCGAGCTCAGGAAGGACCCTCTTCTTGCGCATCCGTCGGTCAAGGCCGTGATCCGGCATCAGAGCCGCCCAGACGATGCCCGGCCGATCCTCGAGAGCCTCGGCGAGATCCACGGGACATTCTTCGAGCTCGATCGAGCCCTTCAGTTCCTGCTCGCGGAGCATCGCCAGTTCAGTCTTCACGAACTCAGCAGCACCCTTCGTCAATTGCGCGAGCAGACCGGAATGCTCAGCGAATTGTTGCCGCTGCTCGGCGAAATCACAAGCCTGCCCGAATCGTTCAGCCATGCACTTCGGCATGCCCGCGTTCCGCTCGATGAATTCGAAGGCGCCGTCGCTCAGAAGAGCCTCAACTGGGTCTATCGCCAGGACCGTGGCCTCGCCCGTTTCGATGGTCGCATGCTCGAGCGAAAGATGGAACAACTGGAGACGGATTACTGCGAATGGCTGGCGCAGAACAGCCAGTGTATTCGCGCGGCCGTACGCCGCAAGTTTCTGGATCACATGAGCATCTCATCCATGCCGGCGTCGCAGCTCGATGCCGAGCAGAAGGCGTTCAAGAAGACCTACGCAGCCGGCCGGCGTGAGCTCGAGCATGAGTTCGGGAAGACGATGCGGTACAAGTCGATTCGCGACCTGGCAGCAAACGGCGCGGGGGCGGTCGTCCAGGACTTGAAGCCGATCTGGCTCATGAGTCCCCTGAGCGTTTCCGACGCACTTCCGCTCGACCCTGGCTCGTTTGACGTGGTGATCTTTGACGAGGCCAGTCAAATTCCGCTCGAAGAAGCCATCCCCGCGCTCTATCGCTCGCATCAGGTCATCGTCGTGGGTGACGAGATGCAGTTGCCTCCGACTCGGTTCTTCACCACGGCGCGTGGTGGCGACGACGACACCGTGCTCGTCGAGGAAGAAGGCGAGCGAATCGAGATCGATCTGGGTTCGGAAAGCTTCCTCAGCCAATCGGCTGCAAACCTTCCGTCGACTCTGCTTGCCTGGCATTACCGCAGCCGTTATGAATCGCTCATCAGCTTCTCGAACGCGGCGTTCTACGGCGGCAACCTCTTCACGATACCCGATCAAAGGCGATCGAGGAGCGATCAAGCCGGGCTCGGCGCGACCGACAATCAACTGTCAGACGCGGGCCTCGATGCCCTCCTGGGCCGCAGCATCAGTTTTAACTTTATCGAGAGCGGAGTATACGAGAATCGGAGGAATCTCGCTGAGGCGGCCCACGTCGCGCAGCTCGTCCGGGCGTTACTCGCTCGGGAGACCGGCTTGAGTATCGGCGTGGTCGCATTCTCAGAGGCCCAACAACGGGAGATCGAGGACGCACTTGTCGGGCTCGGCTCGGAAGACAGCGAGTTCGCGGCGCGACTGGAAGCCGAATACGAACGGGAGGAGAATGATCAGTACTGCGGGCTGTTCGTCAAGAACCTCGAAAACGTGCAGGGGGACGAGCGTGACATCATCATCATGAGCGTATGCTACGCTCGCGACCCGGCCGGCAGGATGCTGATGAACTTCGGTCCGATCAATCAGCGCGGCGGCGAAAAAAGGCTGAACGTCATCTTCTCGCGCACCCGGCATCATATGGTCGTCGTCAGCTCGATCCGCCACGATCAGATCACCAACGACCACAATGACGGCGCGAACGCTCTCAAGAACTTCCTGCAATACGCCGAGGCCACCTCGAACGGGGATATCGCCCAGGCACGAAGAGTTCTCGAGAAACTGAATCCGCTCGCGCGGAAGGCGCTCGCACCCGTCAACACCGGCGACGCCGTCGTGGCAGCGCTCGCTATCGCGCTCGAATCGCGCGGATATGCAGTGGACCGTGACCTCGGGCAATCGCGGTTTCGATGCGATCTCGCCGTGGGAAACCAGCATGCAAGCGAATATCAACTGGGCATTCTCGTGGACACGCAGGCGCACTACCGGAACGGAAGCTTGCTGGATCGTTACCTGATGCAGCCTTCGATCCTCCGCGCATTCGGCTGGCGTGTTGCGCTGGTGCTCACGAAAGATTGGTATCACAAACCGGACGAGGTGCTCGCTCGCCTCGAGCGGCTCATGCCGCGTGAGGGCGCGTCAAGGACCAGTTGACGTCAATCGAACCGGCACCTTCGCCGCGAGTCGCCGCGAATCCTCATCGAGCGAGCACGATCGGCTGGTTTTGCATTACTTGAAACGCTTCGGATCCCTCCGTGATCTCGACTGCCTGATCGACCGCCACGTCGTGAAAAGTCTGCGTCCTTCGGCTCGTCGGCCAGCTCACGGTCAGCGTGTCGATCACGTTCGCGTCACCGAGCCCGACCAGCTCAACGAGACTGTTGCCTCCAAAGCTGCCGTTGTTACCGACCACCCGATGAATCGATCGTCGATCTCCACTGGCGTCCGTGACCTCGACAACAATTTTGGCCCCGAGTGCGGAGCGGTTCGTCCGAGTTCCGACCAGCTTGATCCGGATCGAGCGTCGCTTATTCCCCGGGTTTTGAAACAAGGCATTGCATCCGCGATCACCGGGATATCCGCCGCCCAGCACTACAAACAGGTCGAGATCACCATCAGAATCCCAGTCGGCAAACGAAACACCGTGCCCCTTTTGCAAGTGCCCGGTGCCACTCGGCTCCGTCACGTCCTCGAAGTGGTCACCCGCGTTCAAATACATTGTGTTCGGAACCAGGCCAGACAGGTTCATCCACCCGGTACCGACATAAAGGTCAAGGCGGCCATCGTTATCGATGTCGCCGGCATTGACGGACATCGTCGGCATTGGCCGAGCCAGTCCCAACCGGCGGCTCACTTCCTCGAAGCCCTTCGCACCAAGATTGTGATAGACGTGCGCGTGGTTCTCGGAGTATGCAAGCAAACCCAATCTATCGGCGACGACCTCGGCGAGACTACTGCCATAGTCGGCTACGAAGAGGTCGAGCCAGCCGTCGTCGTCATAATCCCAGAACATGCACGTGAAGCCATGCGGAGGTCCGTCGATACGGAGCGACGGGGCTACATCCACGAATCTGCCGTCGCCCTTGTTCCAGTACAAACGAGGAGGGCCATCCATGTTCGAGACGAAGAGGTCGATCTGACCGTCGTTATCGTAATCGCCCCAGCATGCACCCTTGGCCCAGCGCTCGTTGACCACGCCGGCCCGAAGAGCGACATCGACGAACTTACCGTTGCCCTCGTTATGGTAAAGCCGGCAGCGGTTTCGCGGATCGGGGTCGCCCATCCCGCCTGCTCGGCCAGCGGGCTGCGGTAGGTATTCTCCGCAGACGAACAGATCGAGGCGGCCGTCATTGTCGTAGTCACCCCACGTGGCTGACTCTGTAGCAATCAGTTCGCCAAGGCCGCATTGATCGGTTACATCCTCGAACGCCTCGCCCTTCTTGTTGTGCAGCAGCGACATGCGGGCCGGCCTCTCCCAGGCACCCCGCAGCAGCAACAAGTCGGGCCAGCCGTCATTATCGTAGTCCGTGCGCACCGTGTTGAGGGCATAAACCTGCTCGGCAAGCCCGAACGCCTCGGATCGGTCTTCAAACGTCCCGTCGCCGCGGTTGATGAAAAATGACGCGCCGTGACTCACGTCAAACGTGGTCGTGAAAAGATCAGGCCGGCCGTCGCCGGTGAAGTCGTCAAAGATGCAGCCGCCGGCCAAGTCCGGCCCGCGGGATATCACGCCGACGCGCGGCAACGTTCTCGAAACGGCCCGGATTCAGCTTGGAGCCGGCAGACGAAGCGGGGATCAAGTATCGTGGCTGAACTTTGGCGGGGTGCTCGCCCAGCGTCATTGCGGCAATGTTCAGCAACCAGCGGATGCGCAGATCACCGGGCCACTCGTCAAGATAAGCGGTGAACCAGCGCTCGGCTTCTTGCGAGCCCGCGGGCTCTGTATGACGGGCATCCTGCCTAATCGGAAAGATGCAGCTCGAGGGACCGACGCAGCCGATGCAATTGTCTTCTTCGCCCCGGCGCAGCGCGTTGATGCCGAGCAGGGCCATCATGTTGGCCCTGATCTCCGCCGGCATTCCTTGCGTTCGTGCCAGCTCGAACGCCTTTGAGAGCCACGAACCCGTGCGCTCGTGGTCGCCCTCGTAAAGTGCAACGAAGGCGAAATCACGATAGAGCGCAATCGCCTCGCCGGCCTGATTCAATGTCGGATGATCGCCGAGCTCGAGACGCGCAAGCCGCGCCTCGAGATTCGCCCGAGCCCGCCGCGGGGCGCGGCGATGACCTCGCGATACTCCTTGAGCGACCCCACGTCGCGATTCTCGTCCGCAAGAATTGTTGTCGCACTGAACACGCTTCCATCGAACGCGAACGGATCGAGGAACACTCGGTCGGTCGATCCTACGCGAGCATTCGGGTCCGAGAACGTTGCCAGCCCCGGGTTCGGATAGGCATGCCTCAAGCCAGGCTTTCGTGCACCGCCGTCAACACCCACTGCATGGGCTGAAGCACGGCGAACTCCGAGCGATCCAATAGGTTGGGTGATCCACGTCACCGCACCCACGGCGATCAAGCCGCAGCACGCGCGACCGCGCAAACCCGAACGGGCGCTCGCATGCCTCACCCCTTCGCGCAAACGGAACACGTCAAACCGAAGGTGCGCAGCACCATCGGCCGATTCGGCGGTTGCCGCGCCGATCGATGATCGCAACAACTAATTGCCTAGGTGATTGATGCGTCGGGAGTGCTGGCTCTGGCCCTGGAATTCTCAACCGATTTGAGATCAATCCAGAGAAGCGTATTGATATAGGGCGCCGTTCAAAGCGTAAAACCTTGTGAAGAGGGAGCGGTCGCCCCGCGATCGGTGAACGGGCGTGGAACCGTTCGGGCTGTGCCGTGCTTTGAACGAGCACGTACGTTCAGCACAAGCGTTTTGATGCAACGGCACGGCTCCCGGCCGGGAAAGGAACGGGATGCCGCTGCCGATTTGGGGTATCCTGATACGTACGCGCGGCGCGTGTTGCTGAGGTGTCCCGATCCGCAAGTGAGGCGAACGCCCGATCGGTTTGCGAATCGAATTGCTACAACACACGACCGCGCGGGGCGGCTCGACCATGCTCCAAATTGCCACCATCCTGCAGGTGCTTGCAATTCTGTTCTCCGTCGCGGCGATCGTCACCCTTTCGCGGTGGGCCGCGGTTGCGAAGTGGCTGATGATACTGGCCAGCGGTGCTGCGGTTCTTGGAGTGCTCGAGGTCGTACTCGCCAATGAGCTCGGCGGAGTCGGAAACTGGGCGTTCCTTTTCGCATGCGGTGCTTGTGGATGCGGTGTCGTCGCGCTGCGAAACCTCAACCGCCGGCTCACGCGCTGGATACACCGATTCGTGATCTACGCCGGATACACGGCAACGTTTGCGGCAATGGCCGCGGCGGGGCTGGTGCTCCATGCCCGCGATGCAGGCGGAAAACTTGCCGCGGCTGCCTTCGTATTAGTCTACGTGGCTGGCTCTGTCTGCATTTTCGTGGCCAAGACGATGACGGTCCGCAGTGCGCGAAAGACAATTCCGGGGTACATAGCCTCGCTCGGCGGTGATTTGCGGGAGTGGGGATGAGCCGTACGAGGGTCGCCACTATCGGCTGGTGTTCGATCGCGGAGCGGTTTGCGTTGAGTCGCGGGTCGTATCCACCTGGTCAGCCTCCGGCTGATCTTGAACGTCTTTCACCTCGAAGTTGATGATCGTAAGCCCGCAGTGCGACCCGACCAACGAACCGATTGCCGCCTGGGTCGCCAGGAAGGGCTGATATCCGTCCGATTGGCAGCCGGTCACCAACACGGCGAGAAACCCGCTGAGCACCTGGAGCTTGGTACGAGCGCGATGCGTTTTCATGCTCATGGCTTGCAATCGTCCCCACAGTTGTTCGGGGAAGCACTCGGAACGCGCGAGCGGAAGTCGTCCGGAGAACAAGGCACGAGCTGACTTCCGGAAGTCTCGATGCACGGCATTGCTCGACGATCCCCAGGACCGGACTTGATGGTATTATCGGCAAGAAACGACCGCGGAATCTGTAGGAATTTCGTTCTGACGTCAGGTAATAACTGAAATTCTGGTGCCCGCAGAAAAAAACTCGGACTAGGTTTCACTTCCGGTAACATTAAGGGAAAGCAGCAACGAGACTCGGCTGGAGAGGACGAGACCCATGGCGCACAAGGCAACTGTCGCTGCGTTCCCGTACTTCCAATCGCTATTCGAGATCGGAGCGATCGGCGGGCTCACGGACCGCCAACTGCTTGAACGGTTTGTCGAGCGCGCCGGCGAGGAAGCTCAGCTCGCCTTTGAAGTCCTGGTCGCCAGGCACGGCTCGATGGTGCACCAGATCTGCCGGTCGATTCTTGATGATTCGAACGATGCAGACGACGCGTTCCAGGCGACTTTCTTGGTTCTCGCAACCCGCGCCGTGCGCTGAACATTCGCGACTCCCTCTGCCCCTGGCTGCACGAGGTCGCTCGCCGGACGGCCGCTTGCGCAAGGGGGGCCGCTCGTCGGCGCCGCCGGCATGAGCTCGCCGTGTCGAATGAAGCTCTCCAGATCTCGTACACAACGGTACGACAGCGCGACCTCGCTCAGATCCTCGAGGACGAGGTCAAGCGCATTCCGCACCGTTATCGGATCGCGGTCACGCTTTGCCTGGTCGACGGTTTGACCCATCGACAGGCGGCCGAACGTTTGAACTGGCGCATCGGGACCGTGCAAAGCCGGCTGGCACGCGGCCGGGAACTGTTGCGGCGCCGCCTGAAGAGACGAGGCATCGTGCCGGGTGCCTTCGTGATGGCCGAAGCGGCCTTGCGCCAAAGCCGAGCCAGTCGTGCCAGCGGCGCTCATTCGGTCGACGATCGAACTTGTGACACAAACCACGCCGAGCGGGAGGGCAACAACAATGACCATCGCCTCATTGGCTGCCCAGGTCCTGAACGCGATGTTTGCGGTGCGGCTCACGATCATCGTATTGCCTACGTTTTTGATTGCAGTACTCTGCGTGGCGGGTGCGTTCCGCGCAAGCCAGGCCCATTCGGGCCAAGCACCGACGGCACAAGTGAAACCGGTTGACCAGAAGACGGAAAGCGGTCGCGGTGCTGAACCGTATCGCTTGAAACTGGCCGCCCCAAGTGATGTGAAAGCCAGCGCCGGCCACGGCAAGTTCCTGGCGTTCGCCCTCGATGAGAGCGGCAGGCGAATCCAAGCGAATGGCGAATACGCGGAGAAGCTCGAAGAGCATCGATGGGCGGTTGTCATCGGCGCGCTGGATCATGACGCGATCCGGAAGAGCCTCGGGCTCGCCGCCGCTTTCGCCGCGAATAAAAGCGCAGCTCCCGCCAAGGTTCAACCGGATTACAGAAGGCTCGACGTTCAGCGGCAGGAACGCCGTGATGGTGCCGACTGGTCCGCATGGGCCGACGTGGACCACGTGAAAAACGACCGCATTCTCGGCAACTTGCCGGAAGTGGAGTCGGAAGACCTGATCCCCGAGCAGCTTCGACGTGCAGCGCTGGCTGATCCGCTGCCGTTTCTCAAGGACGGTCGCTGGGCTGGGGCCGACGTCGAAAGGCTGCGTTCAAGCAAACAAGAAGCGGATCCGCCGCCCCCGGTTGCAAAGGGTTTCGGCGGACGAAGGCCAATCCCGCCGATCGAGTGCGCCCGAGATCATGGTGCGGTCCGTCGATTTCACCGTGGAGCGTGGGGTAAGCTACCGTTACCGCCTGCGAGTCGTGATCGACAGCTCGGATCGAGCCGGCCAGCGGCGAGAGGTGCTCGGGCCGTGGAGCGAACCGACCGAACCGGTTACGCTCTCCGATTGATCGCTCCTCCCCCCCACACCACTCCTCCGCTGAGTGCGAGCCTGGCGCAGGATCGGGAGAAATGTAGTCACTCGCCGTGCCGTCGCCGGAAGTTATCTCGAGCTCCGCAAGCCGAGCTTCACCTTCCGTCTTTTCGTGGTTTTCTTTCCGAACGAGTGGACTGCGCCCGATTTCGGCTTGCGTCTGAAATTCCGGCTCGCTGTCCCAATCTCGCTCGACGTACGCATGCGATGATTCTTCTGGAAAGGTCGCTCGTCCGCCGGCCGCGCATCGATTGTTTTTTGGACGGGCAATTCAGCGGAAGCAGCCACATCACTGACTTCGGGCCCGGGCCGCTCTTGGGAATCGGACGGATGATCCACTCGCGAGATGTCAAGCCTTCGCCCTGAAATCTTGACGTTTTTGAGCTTTTGAAACATCGCCGGCGGCATGCCCGTCAGCAGGTCGACCGTGCTGTGCGCATCGAAGATCTCGATCCGCCCGATGAAGCGACTGTGGAGGCCGGTCTCATTGGCAATCGCGCCGACGATATTGGTCGGCTTGACGTTGTGGACGTGGCCGACCTCGATCCGGTACTTTTCCGTTGGCTCTGACCCGCGCGTATTGTTTGTTCGCCGAGCGCCGTGCCGTCCTTGCCCGCTCGCCGGTGTTCGCCAGAAATGCCCGCGTGCGAATTCGAGCGACGAGGATCAAGATCGCAATTCTCGTCGAAGCCAGGCTCTGGCCGCTCTTCGGAGAGTAGTAGCGGCGAATCGCCCTGGGCGAGGGCCGCCAGCACCGCTGCGATGCGTTCGATCGGCGCACCGTGCTCTCGGTGATAGCTCTCCACCACGTTTGAGAAATCCGCGAGGTCAGTTCGCGCCAGGCCGGCCGTGATCCGATCGTGAAAACGTGCGATCGTCTGCCGGTTGATGTCCTCGATCGTCGGAATTTCCATTGGCCCGATCGAGCGCGCGGTCGCCTGCTCGATGCGCCTCAGCATGTGCCGCCCGCGCGGGTGGACAAACAAAATCGCATTACCAGTGCGGCTGGCGCGCCCGGTTCGCCCGATGCGGTGGATGTAGCTCTCGGTGTCCAGCGGAAGATCGAAATTGATGACGTGGCTGATTCGCTGAACGTCCAACCCGCGGGCCGCGACGTCGGTGGCGACGATCACGTCGAGCTTACCGGCGCGAAGCGCTTCGACGATTCGCTCTCGCCCGCTCTGCGGCACGTCACCGCTCAACGCGGCCGCGCGGTGCCCCTGGACCGACAGATAGTCTGCCAGCGGTTCCGTTGCGCCCTTCGTGTTCACGAATACGAGCACCGCGTCGATCGGCTCGCTCTTGAGGATTCTGGCGAGGACGTCTCTCTTCTGGTGTGGCTCGACCGCCACAAATCGTTGGCGCAAGGCGTCGGGCGTGGCAGACTTCTGCGTGATCGTGATCTCGGCGGGATTTCGCAAATGGCGCTTGGCCAGGCGGCGGATGGGATCCGGCATCGTGGCCGAGAAAAGGGCGACCTGACGCTGTGCGGGAGCCCGGGAGAGCACCCACTCCACGTCTTCTGCGAAGCCCATTTGAAGCATCTCGTCCGCTTCATCCAGAACCAGCCCGCGCAGGCCGTCCAGCTTGAGCGAGCCGCGATTCATGTGGTCCATGACCCGGCCCGGAGTACCAACCACGACATGAACGCCACGATCGAGCTGCCGGAACTGAAGTCGGTAATCCTGGCCGCCATAGATCGGTACAACCCGCAATCCCACCAGGTTTGCCGCATAGCGCCGGAATGCATCCGCAACCTGGATCGCCAGCTCGCGGGTCGGCGTGAGGACGAGTACCTGCGGTATCGCTTGATCCAGATCAATCTTCTGGAGCATCGGGAAAGCGAACGCAGCGGTCTTCCCGGTACCGGTCTGCGCCTGGCCGAGCAGATCTCGCCCGGCAAGCAAAACTGGGATCGCTCGGGCCTGAATTGGCGTCGCCGTCTCGTAGCCGGCGCTTTTGATCGCCTCGATGATCGGACCGCTCAGGTTCAAGTCTTCAAAACGTGCTTCGGATTTCGGCTCGGACAATGTACGGGACATTCAGCGTGTACCTGCGACCAGGAAACGAATAGTGGTCTGCCTCTCGACAGAGTTCGGCGAGCGATCGGCGCAGCCATGCGCCCGCATTCACTCCGCCGTAACTCGGCGGACGTCGTTTCGAGGCGAAGCCCACAAAACCCATACACGGGTTGATCGTACTGGTCAGAACGAGAAACCGCAGACGGATGAGGCCAAGGCCCACGAGCGGGGCAATTAGAAGCTGGCCCCAATGACATCCGGACTCGTGAAAACAAGTATAGAAGGTTCAAGTCAAAAGATAAAGGGCCAGAACCAAAAACGGAGCGACTTCGATCAATGCCCCGGCCCGAAGAACACGGCGTTCAGAAAGAATCGCTGCGTTGTCGGCGTCATGGCGCGATAGTTCGGGTCGTCGGCGAATGCGACGATGTGCCCTCTCCCCAAGCTCTGGTACAACACCAGCGGCTTGCCGGCCATGAGCTCGAGAGTCTGCGGCCAGCAGAACCCGCTCACGAGCAGGTCGCGCGATGCGAAATTCACGAGGTTTCGACCATCCGTGGGCTTGAGCGGGCTTAGAATGAGGTTTGTGGTGATCAGCGGAAAGATCTCGCCGGGTGAGCCGAACGTCACGAAGTGGTCGTCATAGACCGTGGCACGCAGAAACGCGCCCGGCACGGCGTCGGGCGATTCTTCAGTCTTCTCGGCGTCCGGCTTGGTCTCGGCTGGGCCCGCAGGCTTCTCTGCCTTCTCGGGTGCTTTCTTCTCCGGCTCGGCCTCGCTCTTGACGACTTTCTTCACGGGCTTGCTGGCAAGTAAGCCGGCCGATTTCTCCGTCGCCCATGCGGCGGCTCCGCTGACAAGGATCAACGTTCCTCCGTTACCAACCCAGTCCTTGAGCCTTGCCAGAAAAGGCTCACCCAGCGAGCCGGGATACCGGCCGTCGGGAAGGATCAAGACGTTGTACTTTGACAGATCGAGCGCGGCGATTGCCAAACCCGGCACGCGCGTCAACGGGTAACGCCAGACTTGATCGAACAGAAACCAGGTGTGCCCCGAATACGGCGATGCGGGCCGATCCACCAGCATGGCAATTCTGGGCGGCTTCACCCAGCTCACATTTTCACCGCCCAGGCCCGCGCCTTCATCGACCAACGCCGTGTCGGTCGCGAGAACGGATAATCCGTATTCAACGGCAACCCGTCGCACAGCCTCGTGCAGCGTCTCGGGATTTTCTCCGGTTCTGAGCAACAAGGTTCCCTTGGCGAACTTTTCACCACCCAGGACGGTCGGCTGGTCGAATACATGAACGCGATAATCATGACGGAGCAGGTCAGCCAGCGCAACCATTGCGGCCTCGTCTTCGGCGTGGATCAGATAACCGACCTTCGCTCGCTCGGGGCCGATCACGGCTCCGGTCGCTTTCGGCGCCGGCACGGGCTCGCTCACGATCCGCGCCGGCCCCTCGACGGCGAGCGACGTGATCCCGAAGGCCAGCGGCAGCGACCACGCCGTCAAGTCGTAGATCTCATCGCCCAGCCGGCGCACCTTGCGGTCGAGCTGCCGCTTGCGGAAGGCCTCGCCCATGTCAAATCGAGCGTCGAGCAGCGAGCGCGCCAGCCGCCCCGCCGGCTGGGCAACGGTGATGTGATAGCTGCCCACAGGCACAGGGTAATCCTTGGCCGTGGTGTCGATGCCGGCCTTTGCCTTGACTGCACCGGCCTCGCTCACGCGCCTGACTTCGATTCCGTTGTGAGCCAGCAGTCGGGCCAGCGCGGCCGCCCGCGCGGGCGTTGCGCCTGGCAGAAGAACGTAGTCGCGAATCGGGCCGGTCTTTCCCAGCGTGATCGCCGAGGCGCGGTATTCGTGGAAATCCTTCACAAGTTCGCGTGCCGTCGCCGCGGCCGTCTCGACGGTTGAAATACTGCTCACGTAGTGGTGTCTCACGCCGTCGTGATAGTGGAGTTTCTTCCGGTCTTCGCGGTCCACCACCAGGCCGCGGGCTCCGGCCTGTTCCCACAAGATCCCGATCGATCCGTGTAGCGTCGGCCACGTCGATCCATATCCGGGATAGAACGCGTCGTAGATCTCGCGGCGTCGTGTACGCGAACCCGAACTGATCGAACCGCTTGCCCTGCCTGGTCCCGAACTTGCCGAACCACTCGCGCTGCTTGGGCGTGATCAGCTCGAGGATCGGGTCGGCGGGCGGATCGAAGTAATACTCGGCATTGGGCCCCATCTCGTGGGCGTCGATCGTGACATGGGGCTGCCAGCGCAGATACGCGGCGACCCGGGCTTGGCTCTCGACCTGGGTCTGGAGAAACCAGTCGCGGTTCATGTCGAAGAGATAATGATTGAACCGTCCGCCGGGCCAGCGCTGCACGTGCTCGGCCGCCAGCGGCTCGGCGTCAGGCGCCGCGCCGCGGTTCTCGCGATGGAAGTTGACGAAGCGATCGCGGCCATCCGGGTTCTGCATCGGGTCGATGATGACAACCACTTCTTCGAGCAGCTTGCGTGTCGTCTCGCGACGATCGGCTAGGAGGTGATAGGCCGTCAAGAGCGCAGCATCGCCAGAAGAGATCTCGTCGCCGTGCACTCCGTACGCCAGCCAGACGATGGCCGGTGCGGCGCCGAGGATGGCTTTGGCATGTTCCGGCGTGGCAAGGCGAGGATCGGCGAGTTTGAAGTTGGCTCCGCGGATTTCTTCGAGGCGGGTGATGTTCTTGGGCGCGGTGATGACCAGCAGATAGAGCCCGCGCTTTTCAGTGGTCTGGCCATACTGAATGAGGCGAGTGCGGTCGGGCGCGGCGTTTGTCAGTGCGCGGAGATACCTCTCGATTTCGGCGTGGCTGGAAATCTCCTGGGCCCAGCCGTGGCCGACGGTCTGCTTGAGACTCGGTACTTTTGGGTCGGCTTCGACCTCGGGCATCGGCAAGAGCCACGTCGGGTTGCCCCGGTCTGCAACCTGGGCGATGGCGGTTCCCGGCATGACCAGAATTCCAAGGATGTACGCCAGACACGCCCGTTTCGACATCGGCAAGAACCTCGCTTCGCTCGTAGTAGGCCGTTCTCAAGAAGTGGTGACAGTCTAATCGAGCGCGGGCCCGCACCCAAGACGTCAGTGTGCGGACGACTGGGGACCCAGATCATCTGTCCGCTGAGTCTTTTTCGTGTCGTTCGTGTATTTCGTGGTTCAATTCGTCGTTTCTGTTGCTTGGATCTCGGGTCATCCACCTCCCGCCAAGGCCTTGATATCACCCGTCGTCAGGGCCTTTCCGCCGATACCCCAGCACCCGCTCTTGACTTCCTCAACCACCACCCAGGTCATGTCGCGCATCTTTTCGCCCTCGATGGAGACCATCGCGTCGGTGAGCTTCCGAATCATCTCCTGCTTCTGCGCGTCGGAGAATACGCCTTCGATGAGTTTGACCTGGACGAGGGGCATGAGCTGTTCTCCCTGTTGTCGAGCCGGGATTTCCCGGGCGCGTCGCGACCGAACCGCTCGGTCGTTCCATCCGGTGAGATCAGCCGACATTCGAACAGAATGTCCCAGGTCGATCAACACAGGAACGCGCGATCTCCGTGTCCAGCAAGAAACGACTCATCCGAGGGTCTCTTCTTGCATCTGGCGCCGGACGGCGTCGAAGTTGTACAGGCGCATCACGTTGTCGAACTCGGCGGCCCGCTCGGATTCTTCAGACGTGAATTCCAGCGGCTCGATCGTGTGGATCCAGGCTTCCCAATCGGCGAGACTGGCGGGGTCGTCGCTCCACTCGGATTCATCGATTCCGATCTTTTCGCCCCGGCGATTCATGGGTACGATCAGCACCTCGGTACCTTCCGGCCAGTCAGGCGGTGCATCCAGCTCGAGTCGACCTGATCTCACGGTCCGCCACGTCAACGAATCGTCGCTTGTGAACTTCAGGGTTTCAGTTATGGCTGAAAGACACTCGACGCTTGACACACGTTGATGCCCGCGACAAGGCTGAGACTGGCGAAACAACAACAATCCACGGTTCGAGGAGGCCCCGATGGGATTTCACGAGGCTTCGTCCCGAGCGCTGTTGCGCCAAGGAGCATACGCGGCTGGCTCGACTTGCTGCGTGAAAACTGCGGGTGCCGTTCTTGGGAGCGCGTTCTCCGCGGTCGTCATCGTCTTGTGGGCGCAGGCAGGAGTCGCCGCCCCACCGCGCGAAGTAGATGATGCCCGCGCCAAAGGGCTCTTCGAGGAGGTCGTCAAATCCTATCGCGCGTTCCCTGCCTACGTCGACACAGGGCAGTTTTCCGACGTGACGAGTTACCGCGGCAGGCAGCGTGTCAAGACGTCGCCCGTGAGCCTGGCGTTCTCGCGGCCGAATCAACTGCTATTGCGCTCGGCGATGACGGAGCTTGGCTGTGACGGCCAACGGCTGTCGATCGCGTGGCTGCCGTTCGGCCGTTACGTCTCGATCAAGGCGCCCGAGGCCATCACCCTCTCAACCTTCACTCGCCGGATGGACGAGCTAACGCGAATGGCCGCGCTGTCGGGCGATGAGCTGCACTTCGCCTTCATCATGGCCTTACTTTCCGGCGAGGCTCAGCCGCACGGGTTCTTTGGAACCCGGCGCACGATTCATCATCGAACCGGATCAGAGAGTCGATGGGAAGGCGCTCCGTTCGCTGGTCGTCGAGCGCGGCGGAGAAAGCAAGCTGCGCGTCCTCATCGAATCAGACACGAAGCTAGTCAAGCGAATCCAGGAGATCTATCCGAATCCCCCCGAGGACCTCGCACGGCCGGACGCGGAGGACTGGCCGAGGCGCTGGATCGTAGAAAGGTCATGGAACGCTACGAACATCGAGACCAAAGCCGCTCCGGCGGAGGTGTTCAGTTACCGGCCGCCCAAGGATTTCAAACAAGTCGGCAACTTCAAACGCGCGGTGCTGCTCGCCAGGGAAATGTGGGCTCAACCGCTCGTACCCCTCCTGGGCACGCCGGTCCCCGACTTCACATTGAACGTCGTCGACGAGGCGGGTTCGAGCCGCAAGGTCTCGAAAGCCGACCTGACCGGCAAGGTCATCGCCATCGCGTACTGGTCAATCCACCACGAACCATGTTTCGACGAGCTGCGAGAGGTCCGGAAGATCATCCAGGCCGCGAGCCCGGACGATAAAGTCGTGCTTATTGCGCTGAACGTGGATGAAGATCCGGAGAATATCAAGGAGTCGGCCGCTCGTGCCAGGCACGCCCTCGCGGAAAAGAGGGTCGGAATTGAGGACTCACGCGGCTGCATGATCGCTGTTGATCCAAGAGGGGCGATCGTCGAGATTCTTCAGGTTGCCGGACTGCCGGCGATCGTGCTGCTCGATGGCAAGGGCATCGTGCAAGCCGCTCACACTGGAACGGGTGAAGAATTGAGGGGTGCGCTGGGCAAGGAAATCGAAACATTGCTGGCAGGCAAGGCCCTCGAGCGTCCCGAGCTCAAGGTGCCTGCGGGCTTCGATGCCGACGAGTCCCGACCGACGCTGTTGGCCGACGAGCCCAGCGTGTTCCAAAAGATCGAAGAACTGGGGGGAACGGCGATTCGTGCCGGAGCTGGTGGCGGCGTGGATCAAATCTACGTCCAGCTTGCCGATAAAGCAGCGGGAGACGACGTAATCACAAAACTCGTTCCGCACCTCAAGCAGATCGAGCTGATCACCGGCATCCATCTTCAGAACACACGAATCACCGACGCCGGGCTCGAGCACTTCAGAGGCTTGTCGAACATCTTTTCGATGAATCTCGAAGGAACCGTGATCACCGATCGCGGGCTCGACGCCCTCAAGACCATCCGCAGTCTGAAGTTCGTGGTTTTGAGCGGAACGCGAGTAACGGAGGGGGGAATTCAGGCGCTCAAGCAAGCTCGGCCTGATCTGCTGGTTGAACATTGAGGAGTCGGTGCGCAACCACTTCTGGACATCAACGTGAGCGCGCCGCAAAGCGTTCACACGCGGAGCGCGGGGACGAGATTATCCACGATTCGGGCCGACGGTGGGTACTCCGGCGCGGGTCAGATCATTTTGCGAACTTCAAGCCCGGATCATCCGGTCCATCGCCGACGATCCGGAACGTCATTTCGCTTGGGCCTTGCCAGCTCACTCGACCGACCAGGACCGGTCCGCCCTTGTCCTGGGCAAGCGTCAGGATCCCGTTACCGTACGTGGAGGTTCCGGCGAAGTGCTGCATTTTTCCCTTTTGCGTCACGGTCCAGTCGAACGTGTCGCCGGGCTTGATCGCCAGCTCAATCGTCGTGCCCTCGACGGGTCGCGCCGTCCAGTTGCCTTCGATCGTCGCACCCTGGGGCGGCGTCGTGTCGTCTGGGCCGGCGGGCGCCGCGACGGGCGCCGCTGCGGGCGCCTGCGTTTCCGCCGGCTGATCGAGCTGTTTGACCAGCTTGGCCGTGAGCGCGTCGCCAGGCTTGAGTGTCGCGACCTGTTTGAGCATGCGCACGGCCGCGTCGGTGAAACCCTCGGTGAGGTAGTGGTAAGCGAGCACAAACCGGGCGCTGGCTGCCTGCGGCTGGGCTTTGACGTAGTCTTCGAGTGCTCGAAGCTGGGTTGTGTAGGTCTCGACATTCGGATAAAGGCTGATCAACGTGGTCCAGTCCCAACCCGGGCCGACCGAGAGCACGGCGTAGAGAGTAGCCGCGGCCTCGTCGTAGCGCCCGAGCGCGAAGAGGCACAATCCGCGGAATTCGTGCAGGGTCGTGTCAGTTGGTAGTTTCGCCAGAGCCTGGTCGGTCTGCTGCAGGGCTCCGGCGTAGTCGCCGTCGTGGAATGACTGCCGGCCGGCGTCGAAGAGGGCCATCGCCGGGTCAGCCACGGCTTCATCCGCAGGGGCACTGACCGTGTCGATCGGCTGCGAATAGTCGTAAGGCGCGCCTACGACGGAATTATCGACATAATAGATGTTGTTATACGGCATGTAGCCCATTCCGTAGAGCGCGGAGCCGAAGCCCCAGGATGAGAGCCCCCAGCCCAAGCCATACCCCAAGCCCATGCCTAGGCCCCAACCCATTCCCCAGCCCCAGCCGCCGTAGCCTCCCCAGTATGGGTTGCGCCAGCCCCAGGCTGCGCTGTTGTGCCCATTCCAGTAGCCGTGAACCCACCCGGAGTGATAGCCGCCATAGGCGTTGAATCCGTAAGGCCTGCCGCCGGAGGCCCCCCATGCCGAATGGCCGGCGACGGCTGTGCCGCGGGTTCCGGAGGCCACGGCGAGATTCGATCGGCCGCCCACGGCATTGCCACGCGGGCCGATAGCTCCGCCGGCGCGGCCGACATCGGTGAAACTGCGGCCTCCGGCCCCGGTCACTCTTGCGCCGGCGACCCCGCGACCCGCCACGCCCCCGGCCGGGCCCCGGCCCCCGATGCCCGCGGCGCCATAGTTGATGCTTGTGCCGCGATTAGTCGTGTACGACCCGGTGCGGGCACCATACGAGATCCCGCCGCCATAGTTGCCGCCATAATGCCCGTAGTTGCCGAAAGTCGGCGTGCGCGCGACTCCTCCGTAGCCTCCGTAGCCGCCGTAGCCGCCGCGGACTCCGCCGTACCCGCCGCCATAGCCGCCACGGAATCCTCCATAACCACCGCCGCCGTAGCCGCCGCGGAAGCCGCCGCCACCAAAACCGCCGCCGCCGCCGCGGAAGCCGCCGCCGCCGCCGCCGTGGGCGAACAGTGCTCCGCATGCGAACGCCATCGACATGGTCGCGCCGAGCGCGACGCTCAAGATCTTGCGCAGTCATCGTGGGCTCCTCTGATTCTGGTCGGGGACGGCTAGCGTCGCCGGGGTATTCGCTGGTCCGCCCGGCGGTGCCGGAACCCGGACAAACGCGTAGGCTAGCTCGTCGGGGATCGGCTCGTGGCCGATGAAGCGGTCGGTCGAGGTCCAGCGAACCAGGTGAGCGCCATCCCTGATCATCGTATTAGTCGCCGTGACGGTCGTGCCATCGGGGCGGGTGGCCGTATGCTTGATGACCCAGCGGCCGCCCTCACCGCCCCACTTTCCCTCGCCGAAGCCCCCTTGCGAATCGAATTCCCACGATCGGATCTGCCGCGTCACCGGGTCCCAGCCGATGCGCTGATTGACTGTCATCACGTCCTTGCCTTGATGCTTCACGGTGAAGTTCCGAAAGAGGAAGTTGCCGTCTTCGGACCAGCGGCAGTTCACCCGGATGACCGAGTCGGCTCCCTCGTCGATCCAATCGCCGAGCATCCACGACAGCGGCTGGAGCCGGTCATGCGGGCTGATCGTCGGATCGGTTTCCTCGCGCACGCTGGAGAGCAACCAGTTTCCGTCGCGTTTGACGAGCAGCGCGGTGTATCGGCGGTGGGTCGCCGGGCCGCCGCTCGAGGCCGTGACGATCGTATGGCCCTCTTCCTTGGCGACGTCCGGGCTGAGCAATCGGATCGATTCGACTTCGATCGCCATCTTTGCGCCCGGGCTCGCGGCGAAGGTCTCGACCAACCGCTCTTCGATCAGCGTCCGGCCCTCGTATTGCAGGCCATCCGCCTCGATCACCTCGGCATCCTCGGTGAACCGGGCGGCCAGGGCCTTGGCGTTCGCGCTGTTGAAATCCCTCCCGTATAGTTCATCAAACGCCCGGATTTCCTTTTCTTGAGCGGACTGGGGCGCCGGGGCTGCGGCCGGCGTCGTAGCTTGGCGGCGGGCGGCGGCTCTTGCGTCGACGGTTCCGGCCCGGCAACCGGCGCGGATCGGGCAGACCGGAAACCCACCCATCCACTCGAAAAGGCGATGCAGGCCGCTATCGTCAGAAGGGCCAGTGCGGCGTCCGATCCGGCTGGCGGGTCGAGTTGGCATTGAAGTTCTCTCCCAGGATTGGACTCGGCGATTGGAAACGACGCAGTCAAGTCTTCACCTCGGCCGGTGCCGGTTCCGACGGTGCATCCTCGGGCTGGACGAACAAACCCTCGGCGGCCCACCAGGCCTCCGCGCGGTTGGCTCCCCAGTCGGAGGCGGCGGCGCAGGACGCGAGGGCCTGGCCCAGCGCCTTGGCGCTGGGATATCGATCTTCGGGCTTCTTGGCCAGGCAGCGGAGGACCACCTGCTCGAGATCCGCCGGTACGTCCGGGTTGAGCTGCGAGGGTGGCACGACCGGATCTCGCGAATGTGCCATCATGATGGCGAAGGCATTCTCACCCACGAATGGAGGCTGCCCGGTGAGCGCGTGGTACATCACGGCACCCAAGGCGTAGATATCGGCCCGGGCATCGAGCGAGCGGTCGCCCACCGTTTGCTCGGGTGCCATGAACATCGGCGTGCCGCTGACGGTCATGTCGCTCGTGAGATTGGCGGCGCCCGGGTCGCTCGTGAGCTTGACCAGCCCGAAGTCGAGCACCTTGGACACGTCGGATTCTCCCCCGCGCACCGCCACGAAGACGTTCTGGGGTTTCAGATCACGGTGCACCAGCCCGATGCCGTGCGCCTCGGCCAGCCCGGCGCACACCTGGCGCATCAGGTAAATGACACGTCCGGCGGGCAACGGGCCGTGGCTGCGCACCAGGTCGCCCAGGCTCTGGCCCTGAAGGTATTCCATCACATAATAGAACGTGCCGTCGCCGGTGAGGCCATAATCGAAGATTTCGATCGTGTTGGGGTGAGCAAGCCGAGCTGCCGACTGCACTTCGCGCTCGAATCGCGCCATGGCGACCGGGTCGGACCCCGCCTCGGGCTTGATCAACTTGAGGGCGCAGGGGCGCTTGAGCAGACTGTGCTCGGCGAGGTAGACATCGCCCATCCCGCCTTCGCCCAGCTTGCGCACGAGCTGGTACTGGCCGAACTTGCGAGCGACATGCAGCTCGGCCCGCAGGCCGGAGAGCACCATCGAGCCGTAGATCGACATCCCGGCGGCAATGAAGAGAAAAAGAGCGTTCGTGCCGGTCTGCTCTGCCGACCTGAAATGTTGGATCGCCTCGTCCGCATCGGGGTGCTCGGTCAAGAGGGCGAGCGTGAACAAGGGCGCCAGCGCCATGGCCAGCACGACCCAGGCCACCGTCCTTGGGCGGTTGGGAATGAACGTTCCATACAGGAACATCAGGACGACCATCTGAATGACGCCGTTCTTGACGAACGCGACCATCGCCGGATATTCATCACGCTGCATGAGCGCGAGATTGATGTTGTACTGGGAAATGACGAGCAGTACGGTCAGACCGCCGAAGAGCACGTATTCGAGCCGCCGCAGCCCGGTAGTCGAGAACTCGATGGGGCTCAGGATCAAGCCCGCGACAGCGGCCGGAAGGACGAAGCGCAGCGAGCAGGAGCGCCCAGTTGAACGGGCTGTGTCCTGCCCCAACGAAGAGATGCCAGATCAGCAAGACCGCGTACGCGACAGTGAGCAAGCAGCGAAGCCGCGGCAAGCCTCGGGCGCAGAATCGTGCGAGATCTCTCCGGCCAAGCTGGCGTGGCCCCGCCTCGCCCGCGGCCATCACAGGGTCTTGCGCGAAGCTGGATGAAGCCGCCCTGCTCGCCCAGGGCTCGGCCGTGATGTGTGCGGTGGGCTCGAGATCGATCACCTCGGCATCGAGCTCTTCGTCGGCGGTGGATGTGGACATGAGGCGGTCTCTACCTGAATTAAATCAGCGAAATCGTCTCCGATCTCTCGTTCAAGCCAACCCGTCACTGGTCCTTCTGAAGCTCCTTGAGCGCCTCGCGGCCGCGCTGGACGTCCTTGAGCAGGTCGCGCACCTGCGTAGACTGCGGCTGCCCAGCGCCGGCGCCCTCCGGCGCCGGCTTGGCCTTTGGGTCGCCGGACGAAGATCCGGGCCCACTCTCCTCGGCTTGCGTGCCGAGCTTGTTGAGATCGATGTTCTTGGCTTTCTCGACCACGCGATCGAATTTGTCTTTCGCCTGGGCGCCGAGCTTGTCGATGTTCAAGTCCTTGGCCTTTTCCGACACCTTGTCGACCTCGCCCTTGATATCACGCTCGAGCTCTTCGGCCGTCGCGCGGATCCGCTGCGAGATCGATCCCGTGCTGGCCTTGCCTTTCGAAAGCCAGGGGATGAACGTGAACGCGAGCACCACGACCGCAATCGTCACGACCGGCTCGATCACCCGGCGGAGCGGTTTCTTGTACTTCCGCACGTTGAACCCGTCGCGCAGGGGAATGACCGCCAGGTTGGCGACTCCGGCGACGATCCTGCCGATGTTGAGCAGCACCACGAACGCGGCGCCGAAGATGGCGATCGCGTTGGCTTTCACCGCGATACCGAAAAGCAGGATGATGATGAATGGAATAGAGACGAGGTAAGCGCTTTCATTCAACCAGCGAAAGATCCGCTGGACGACGCCGACTTCATGCCGCCAGGCGGCGAGCACCACGTTGGGAGGCCCGCCGCCCTTGTGCCGGGCGTCGCGGCGGTCGGGCTTTTCGAGCTGTACGGCTTCGAGTCTGCCGCGTCATCGAGCGCCGAAGGCAGGATCGGTCGCTTGGGAATGGCCGGAGCCGAGAGGGGCGCCAGGCCGATCTTGCTCATGCTGGCGTTCAACCAATCGTTCATCGAGCGGGCCGTGCGGCGGCCCGGGCCGACCATGGGATCGGCCTTGGCGAGCGAGCTGGGCCTGGGCACGGCAACCCCCGCGGCGGCAGCCCCGGCGCCCATGGCCAGGGCCGGCATCCCCATCGACGTCAGGTGCTCTGCCTTGGGGACCGTCATATACTGACCGCAGTGCTTGCAACGGCCCTTCTTGCCCGCCAGTCGAGCTTCCACCTCGAATCGAGCGCCACAGCTCTGGCAGAAAAACACCACGCCCATCGGGCCCTTCCCTTCCTCACAACCGGAAACCGGCGATTTCGCCAGAGCGCCCGCGCCCCGTGGCTCATTGCGGTCGCTTCAGAACCACACCAGCAACATTCCGAGCAGGAGAACAGTCCAGAAAATCACGCCCTCATCGAACTTCGCCAAGAGCCAGAAGTAAAGCGTCGACAGGGCGAAAAACTTTGCGAGCCAGATTTGCCAGCTCCGCCAGTCCGGAACGTCCTGCGGGGCCATGAGGAACACATAACTCAGAAATGCGATACCCGCCGTGTATAGAATGCCCAGAAACAGCCAGTGATCCTTCATCGTGTCGAACTTGACGAGGATTCGAACCAGGCTGAACAGAAAGACCGCCTTCATAATGTAGTAGTAGAGAATGACCGACGCAAATACACTCATCTGATCGCTTCTCGCAGGCGAGCGAACGAGGCGATAAAAAAAGCCCCACCGGTGCGAGCCGCACGGCGGAGCCTTCATAGCCGGCACGCGGGATTACCGATCACCAGCATCCCACAGCGTTCAGGATCGAGCATGAACATTCCGATGTCAAGCCCCCTGCGCGGTTTGCTCGAAGAGCCGCACGAGGCGGGGCAAAATGACGTCAATGGCATAGGCGTCGCGCACGCGCGCGACGGCCGTCTCGCCCAGGTGCCGGAACGCCCCGGGATCGCGCAGCACCTCGACCGCTTTCGCTGCAAAACCCTCGACGTCGTAGAAACCGCAGAGGAGCCCGTTCTGGCCGTCGTCGATCATCTCGCGCACTGGCTCGGTATCCGACGCGAGCACCGTGCAGCCGCAGGCGAGCGCATCCACCATCGACCAGCTCAAGACGAACGGAACGGTGAAATAGAGATGCAAGATCGCTGATGCTCCACAAATCCACCAGCTTCGAGACGCCGAGCAATCCCGTGAAGATGAACTTGTCGCGGTCGTAGGCGGCTTGCGCCATCACGTGCTCGCGAAACGTCCTGTGCTCGATGTGCTTCTCGTCACCTCCGTAGCAGATCCGGTCGCTCCCCACGACGGCGAAGACAACGTCGGGAAATTGCTCGTAAATTCGCTTGGCGACCCGCATGAAGATGTCGAATCCGCGCATTGCCTCGAAGCCGCGGCTAACGTAGGTTACAACGCGCGTCGTAGGCGGGATGATGCGGTCGCCGATCTTGCGGGGCACGCCTTGCCGGCGCTGGAAGATATCGGTCTCAATTCCGTCGAAAATGACGTCGATCTTGGGCTGGTAGATCTCCGGGAAGCGCGTCTGCTGAAAGCGGGTCGGGCTATATCCGCGGCGGCAGGTCTCGAGGTCGAGCAACAGCATCGCGTTCCGCGATCGTGCGCGGAGAAAATCAAGCTCCGACGGCGGAAACTCGGGCCGGAAATCCATGTCCGACTGATGCGAGTGATAATAGAACTCGAAGTAGTTGATGATCGGCACGTCGGGGTAGAGCTCGGGCAAGTACACGGTCGACCCGAAGCCGCTGTGGCCGACGATCAAGTCGGGGCGAAGATCGGGCCGGGCCTTGCATGCCTCGTAGACGCCGTGGGCATGCCAGACCGCGTTCTCAAAGGTCCTGCTGCAATAGTGCGTGGTCTCGCGGGCACCGCCGGTGGTCGTGTAGGCGACCTTCTCGATGCCGTCAACTTTGCCGGCAGGCGTCTTCGAGACGAACGTGCACGTCCACCCTCGGGTGCGGATCAAGTGCCGGGCGATGTGCCCGAACTGGGCAGGGAAGTTCTGGTGGACGAACAGGACGTGCATCTTCCGGCGGGCCTCAGCTTTCCGGGATAATCACAGTTGGCCAGCATACGTAATTTCGTGACCTGAAACCACATTGGTGCGCATTGCGCCATGCTGGTCGTCTCCGCGAACCCCTCCCGCGAGCTAAGCCATGTCGATCAGATTCTTCCATTGGAACGATCTTCAGGTTTACGTGGATCCATCGCCGCAGGTTCTGCGCCTGGAGATGGACCAGACCGCCTCGTTGCAAGAAATGCGCCTCCTACCGTTGCGCACTCGCACTGATACCGGCGGTTTCCGCACTTTTGAATACGACATTCAACAGCAATTTCAAGCGCCGCTGTTCCCGAGCGTTTCTTCGCTCCCTGTTGAAGATCCATTCGTGTCGGCGGCGGTGCTCGCTCAAAAAGCGAAGTCGGTCGACGACAGCATCGTGGCGACGCTGGAGCTGCTACTCGACGACGGCACTATGAGCGTCATGGGCCGCTCTGCCCTGATCCAGGGATTACTGGTCCGACTCCGAGACGGATGGGATCGATCGCCTGGCGACGAGGCGCAAGCGGAGGCGATCGGCCTGCTCATGGCGGCTCGCGCGCTTGCCGGAACCGAAGACTCGAAGATCACAACCAACCCTCCGCCAGAGCTACGGCTTCACCGCAGCCGCTGGCTCAGCGAGTTCCGGAAGCGACAGGAGGTTGATGTTCCGCTCGGAGTTTATTCGTGGAGCACGCGGCTCGCCGGGCTTTACCGGCAAGCCAAGGCGCTTCAGGAAGGGCTTTCCGAGAATGTCGCATCGACAATGGCCGCCGTTCTGGAAGCCGACGAAACCATGTGCTCCGCCTACGAGACGCACATCGCGCTTGCGATCATCACCAACCCGCTGGTCGGATCGAGCGTTCTGTCGCGATCGGGCGAGCGGCCCTCCCTCTTTCCACCTTCTGACTCGTTCGAGGGACGTCTGCTCAAGCGGCTGGTCGGGCCCAACAGGGTACCGCCCGGCTTTAATCTGATCGGCGAGCTGATCGCACGAATCAGCGACGGCCGGCTGAGCCTGGCAATCACGGGCGCGAGCGGATGGTACGACCATGTCCTCTACTCCCTCGAGCCACTCCTCCTGCCCGATCAGGCTCCCGAGGCCGCGAAGCTCGAGCTTGCGGAGAGCTACCGAGAGGATCTCCGCCAGTTGTTCGAATCGCTTCTTGGCTCAGCCCGAGAGAGCCACGTCAAGCAGCTCGAAGCCCTTTCCGCGGGTGGATGTCCGCTTGTCATCGCGCCCTGCCTGACGGTGGAACCGCTCGCGGAGTACTACCGCCGCCGCGCGGAATCCTACTGTTTTGTCCGGGAAAGGCTCGTGGCGACGCTCGGCGAAGATGTGCTGTTTTCGAGAAAGATCGTGACATCGACGGGGCAGACCGACAGATCCTTGCTAGAGGAAATGCTCTTGATCGAACAGTTATTCACCGGTGCTGCGGCCGTCGTGGACGACGAACTGGGAATCGGCTGCGATTTGAAGCCCGAAGACAAACGAAGGTTCGCGACAGCCAGGGCGACGACCCGTTCCTGGATCGTGCGCTACCGCGACGATCCCGATCTGAGCGAAGACGTTCGGCTGATGGTGCCGCTCTTCAAGGACATCGAGCGGAACGAGTTCCACGTCCTCGCGACGCTCGGCTACGAGCAACGAACCCTCAAGGCTAGCTTCGTCGAATGCCCGACAGTCGCTGTGCGCGACAGGCTGGGTCGACCGGTCCATCCCGAGATCGTCTGGGACGACGCCAAGTATCCCCTGGCCCGCCCCGTGACGATCAGATGCCGGGTGAAAACCTTGCTCGATCGCGAGCAGTTCCGGGCTCTTTGCGATAGCGAAAAGACGGTTAGTGCGATTCGGGCTGCACTCGAGGGTCAGTAAGCGGCTGCGCACCAAGCTTGCGCTGCCTACTCTTTCGCGCCCGAATGCGAGTCGATGTACGTGAAAATCGACTCCAGGCCCGGATCGCGGTTGTCCTTGAACGCGGCGATTGACGGCTCGGCCACGAGGCTCGGCGAGATCCCTGTGCGGCGGTCGGTGGCCGTCGAGGATTGCCAGTACAGCGACGAACAGCCCAGTCTTGCCGGTGGTGGGAACTGATTGCCATACTCGAGTATCGCTCCAGGTTTTGGAGAAGGCTCGGGTTCCATGCGCATCCTGGTTGCTATCCCTCACTTTTATAACAACGCCAGGACGGCGACGCCGGACGGCCGGGAGCACGGGTCGGCCGGGCCGCACGCCGAATCGCGCGTCGCTGCTCTCACCGCGTGCGTCGGCTCGCTGCACCAGCTTTATGGACCTGCCCAACATATCATTGACCAGGCGACGCGGGTGGCACTGCCGGCCAATGCGCGGACCAACGGCCAGGTTGACGTGGTCATCTGCACTGCGGGCGAAGACCATTTGCTGGGCCGTCTGCGGCTCCCGCACGGCTCGTTTCGACGGCAACCGAGCAGTTGCCCCCCTGCTCTGCTGGGCTTCGAGTGCCACGCCGTCCTTCGTGACGGGCTCGGCGAGTACGACTATTACGCGTACCTGGAAGACGACCTGATCTCGCGCGATCCCTGGTTGTTCGTCAAGCTGGAATGGTTTCTGAAGCAGCTCGGCGAGGAGGTGGTGCTTCAGCCGAACCGCTATGAGGTTGGGCCGCTGCTGGGCTTGGTGCACAAGGCGTACATCGACGGCGACCTTCCCGAGGACGCGACTGCCAAGTTTCAGGATGTGCACGTCAATCCCTCGGCGACGGGCAGCTTGCTGGGCACAACCGTTACCTTTCAGCGAACGAAGAACCCGCACGCCGGCTGCTTCTTCCTGAGTGCGGCCCAGATGCAGACCTGGTCGAGGCAGCCTTACTTTCTCGATCGCGACACTCGCTTCATCGGGCAGCTCGAGAGCGCCGCCACGCTGGGCCTGATGCGCACGTTTCGGGTTTACAAGCCAGCCCCCGAGAGTGCGGGATTCCTCGAGATCGAGCATTTCGGAACGGGCTTCCTCGACAATCTTCGCCGCCGGCGAGATTTCGGGCCATCGCACGATTGACTGCCGGCGGCGGGGCGCGGAAATCCCTTCGCGGAGAGGCTGTCATCTTTTGGCCGCGTTGCGGTAACTCGGCCGTTGGGCCTAGTCGGCTGTGATTCACCGCTTGGTCGCTCGGTTAGTGCCGCCGATTCACGCCAGTTCTCCAATAGCCCAGCCGTTGACGCAAACGCGCTTTCCTATTTTGTCCCTTTTTTGCAAAGTACCGCTCATTCCGCCAGTTTGCCCATCGCTCGGCGCAGTCTCCCTGCGACAACCAGGTTGTGAGCAATTGCAAACAACAATGCGACGGCGCGGCAACGCGGTTGGCCACGCACGGGCATAAACCAGAATCCTCGATTGCGAGCCTGGGCGTTGACCCACTCGGCTGTTTGGCCTCGCAGCCGGTAGATCAGCTTCGCGGCCTCGGTCCCCATTCGGATCCGCCAAGCGGCAACCGCTTCGCTGTCGCCCTTCTTTGCGGTGTAGGGATCTTCTCCATTTGCCTGTTTCTTTTTCTCGTCTCTGATCGGCCCGTATACGATGCAGCCGCGTTGGGCCGCCTGATCGATCGAGTCCTTGGTCGTGAAGCCACCGTCAACCAATGCCTCATCCGGAATTCGTTCGTAACGCTCCTCCAACTGGTCGAGCATGGGCGGAAGTTCTTCGCCATCGTTCCCTGCGTTGGTCACCTCCACACCCACAATCACACCGCTTTCGGTGTCTGTTGTGAATTGAACGTTATATCCCGGCCGGAATCCTCCGTCTGGAAACTTCATGATCCTCGCGTCGGGGTCGGTGGTCGAAGCACGCGCTTCCCGCCCCTTGCGGCCGTAGGACTCGTCACGTTCGCGTTGCAGCTCCTCGCACTGCCGCATCGCTTCTTCGATCCGTTGCTGTCGCTTGTTGGCGGCACGCTCCCGCGCCGCTCGCTGCCGTCGAGTCAGCTCTGCTGTGTCCTCCTCGGCCAGTTTCTTCAGCGCCTCAACCTGCTCCTTCGCCGCTTTCAGGCACTCCTCCAGGCTACCGCGACGACGAAACGAGCCTCTTGCCCGCGCTGGCACGCACTCTCATTCCGTCCTGAGCGACCCGGTCCATTTTCACCAACCCGGCATGGAGCAGGGTGCCCACGATCTGCGTGAGCAGTTCGTTCAACTTCTCGCCCCCACAAGCGAGGAAGTGGGACAACATGCTGTGGTTGACGGTTACGCCGCCGCACAGCCACTGGTACGGCAGACTCCCTTGGTTCTTTTCGCACAGCCGTTCGATTTCACGGGCGCTGCCGACTCCCTTCAATGTGGCGAAAACCCGCAATCCGACCAGCAAGCGCGGGTCGGTGGCATCTCGGCCGACATGTCGCTCGACGGCCTTGATCTCGCCGAGCCAGGCTTTCAGATCGAGCTTGCAGACCGCCGCCCAGACGACCCGGGCCGGATGGTCGGCCTCGAGCAATTCATCGAGCGATGCCCAGCGCATCTCGATCTGGTCGCGTACGGGACACCGCAGCCGCGGCTTGCCAGTTGGCATCGACTGGGCAGCCTGGGCGGGAGAGGGCTGATCGGGCAAGTCTTCTGGGCTAAAGAGAGGAAGTGTCATGACGCTCGTCCTGCAACACCGGGGCTGCGTGGGGCTCATGCGGCGGACTACATGCATGGTATTAGAACGTGAACACTATACAAAATCAACCCCAACGCCGAAAAAATCACAGCCTCGGAGCGAAGGGCGACAATCGGGGCATCGTACGATTGACTGCCGGCGACGCGGGCGAGCGAGATCCCTCAATCATCCTTCGTGAGACGGTAGGTGATCTGCCTGGAGAGAGACCGGCCACCGGGCACGAGTCCGATGGGCAAACTGACCGTCCAATCGCCGGGGCGGCCGGTCTTGATCGAGTCGGCAAAGACTTCGGAGATCTTCTCGTAGAAGGCGCGCCGGGACGGCGAATCGAGCAGCTCACGGTTCAGGCGGGCGACGTCCCACTTGATGATGCGGTACACACGGTTGATCGCATGGCCGAGCACGACGTCGGTCATCGCATAATGCCGCGTCCGTTCGTCGTCGGAGTGGGCGAGGTGGCGGAGCAGCGCCTCCGGCAGCTCGCGGGTCTCGAGACCGGCGAACTGGAGGGCGTCGTAAAGGTCGTTGTCTTCCTCGCCCCAGCACGGATAGATTTCGTCGTAGCCGCCAATCCGCTCGAAATCGGCCCGGGTACAGACGAACGTGCCTCCGAGGCCTCGGTCCTTCGCGAATGCGCGGTAATATCCGCCGGGTGCCAGCGCGGGCGGCACCACGCCGGAAAACTCGGGTGCGAGAACGACGTCGGAATCGACAAAGCAGATCCACGGGGCGTCGGCATGTCGCGCTCCAGCATTCCGCGCAGCGGAGGCGTTGAATCGATCCTGGCCCGGCACGCGAACGACGCGAGCCCGCGGGTGGCAGGCCTCGACCCAATCGCCGCAATGTTCAGGGCAGGAATAGTCGACCACGATGCACGTTCCGCTCTGGGCGAGCATCGCCGGCAGCGATCGCCGCAAAGCGCCCAACCTTCCCATACACGTGGTCACGAAGCAAAGGTCCGCCACCAGGAAAGCGACCTCCATCGCGTACGCTCTCGAGCCGAGCCGGGGGATCGCCGGCGCCGCTCAACCCGAAAACAACCACAACAATCGACAAAGCGAGTTAGATTCGGGATCTCGGACCCTAATACAACTATAGAGGCCGTAGGTGCGGTCCGGGCTAAGGTACGCACTCGCCTTTTAATGAGCCGACCCCTGCCAAACTATGATCGAAGTCCCCATCAACGTCAATCCATGCTCGCACTATCTTGCGCTTCGAGGATTGAGGATCGACGAAGGGTTGAAAAAAAACCTCATGCGTCCAGGTTTGTTGAGTCATCACCGTTATGGAGTAGTGATTCAGGTGAGCCACTCATTATACTGCTCTCCCGATGCCTCGACGGGTCAAGGCTTTGCGGATGTGTAGCGAGGTCCGGACCCGGTTTGCTCAATCGCTGGGGAGTTGCCGGTAAGAGGCCGATGCATGAAGGTATCTCGCATCACCAAATGAACGACGACGATCGAGCGCAAGAGAGAGTCGGGGAGGACTGCATGAAGGCCCGCGTGCCGAGGCGCGGATTTTTTTTGGCGGTGCGCGTCACATTTTTCCGCCGATGGAGCCTTGTGATCAGGGGGTCGAGGTTCTGCTGCGCTCGAGAACCCTTGAGAGCGAGTATGTTTCTCGCGAAAGCAGTGAACGTCTTCTGAACCATCAGTATGCAAAGCAGCAACGAATTCCTGAATCGTCACGATGCAGTTTCCGGTCGGTTCCGCGAGGTGACGGCCGGCGTTTGAATCAGACATACACCCAAGACGCATCTTCTTCTTCGCCGAAAAGAGCCGAGCGATGTCGACTGCTCATGATCCGGGTGCGGGCGGCTATGGTCACGGGAAACACAAGCGGCGGAAGACGAGCCGCTGGCGCTTCGAGCTGAAGAAGCGGAAGAAGGCAGAGCCGTTCCAGCCCGAGCTCCACGGGCTGGAAAGACGGATGATGCCGTCGACGTATACCGTCAACACGACGGCCGACAGCGGGCCCGGTTCACTGCGCCAGGCGATCACGAGTGCCAATGGAAACGCCGGGTCGACGATCGACTTCAGCATCGGCACCGGCCCGCAGGTCATCACGCCGCTTTCCGCGCTGCCGGACATCACGGCTTCGGTGACCATCGACGGCACCACCCAGCCGGGATACACCGGCACTCCCATCATCGAGCTCGTCGGCTCAAGCGCCGGCGCAGGAGAAAACGGACTCTTGCTTTCCGCCAGTGGCGGCGTGGTGAAGGGGCTTGTGATTAATGAATTCTCGGACAACGGCATCCTGGTGGCGGGCTCGGGATGGCAGATCACGAACAACTACGTCGGCACCGACTTCAACGGCGAGACGGCGGAGGCCAACGGCGGCAGCCGGAATCGAGGTCTACGTCGGATCGGGCAACACGATCGGCGGCCTGACCTCCACTCCGGGCACCGGCGCCGGCAATTTGATTTCCGGCAACACCGCGAGCGGAGTGTATCTCGACGACCCGGCCGGCGGCAATCTCGTCGAGGGAAACTTGATCGGAACCGATGTCACGGGAACCGTGGCTCTTGCTAACGGCATGAGCGGCGTGCAGGTCGTCGGCTCAAGCGGCAACACGGTCGGCGGTCTTACGAGCACTGCGCGGAACATCATCTCAGGAAACGCCACGAAGTACGGAGTGGTGATCAACGGGTCAGGCGGCGCGTCAAACAACCTGGTCGTGGGCAACTACATCGGCACGAACGCCGCGGGCACCGCGGGCATTCCGAATAGCCTCGGTGTGAACATCTGGAACGGCGCGACCGACAACACGATCGGGGGGACCGGCAGCGCCGGGAATCTCATTTCCGGCAACGCGACCGACGGCATCGATATTGACGGGTCAAGCACAACCGACAACCTCGTGGAAGGCAACGACCTGGGCACGAATCAAGCTTTAACGGCCGCCGTGGGCAACGCGAGCTCCGGGATCAGCGTGTACGGATCCAGCACCGGTAACACGATCACCGGCAATATCGCCGCCGGCAATGTCTACGGGATCTCGCTTGACGGGGCTTCCGGCAACCTGGTAATGCAGAATCTCGTTGGCGTCACAGCCGCCACCGGCGGGATGGTTCTGGCCAACCAGTCTGGCGTGCTGGTGCAGGCAGGCTCGACCAGTAACACGATCGGCGGCAGTTCGTATGCGTCAGCCAACGTCATTTCGGGCAACACGGTAGACGGAATGACCGTCGGCAACACGGGAACGTCGGGCAACGTGGTTGAGTATAACTACATCGGTACGGATTCCGCGAACGACACCGCGCTGGGCAACTCCACCGGCATCCTCTTTTTCGGCGACGCGGATGGCGGCCCGACAGACAACACGATTGGCCCCAAGAATATCATCTCCGGCAACACCTACGCCGGGGTCGGCATCTACGACACGGGTACATCCGACAACGTGGTCGCGGGCAACCTGATCGGCACGAACACCGCGGGAACGGTCGCGCTGGCCAACGTAAACGGCGTGATAATTGGGGCCAGCGCCACCGCCAACACGATCGGCGGAAGCACATCGGCCGCCGCCAATATCATCTCGGGCAACACGCAAAAAGGGATCGAGATCACCGACTCGGGCACGAGCGACAATGTCGTGGCGGGGAACACGATTGGCCTCAACTCGAGCGGCACGGCGCTTGCTAACGGCGGCGTTGGCGTGGACATCGTCTCGAGCGCGTCCGCAAACACCATTGGCGGCCCCAGCGCCGGCTACCGCAACGTCATCTCCGGCAATAGCGGCGGCGGGATTTATCTCTTCGACTCCACGGACGACCTCATCGCCGGGAACTACATCGGCACCGATGCCGCCGGCACCGTGGCGATCTCGAACACTCTGGACGGCATCGATAGCGGCAACGGGACCGGCATCACCATCGGGGGTACGACCTCCGCCGCACGCAACGTCATCGCCGGAAATGGATCGAACAATGTCGAAATCGATTCCGACACGGCTGATGTCGTGGCGGGCAACTACATCGGCACCGACAAGACCGGCACGGTCGCCCTCGGCGGCGGCGCCGACGGCGTGCAGCTTAATGGGGGCCTATCGGACACGATCGGCGGCACGGTTTCCGGCGCGGGCAACTTGATCTCGGGCAACACGACGAACGGCGTCGAGATCACAGGGAACACCTCCAACGGCAACGTGGTCGCGGGCAACCTGATCGGCACCGACGTGACCGGCACCGTTGCGCTGCCCAATGCCTTCGGGATCACATTCGACCTGGGCGCGTCGGACAACACCATCGGTGGGATCGGCGGGTTTTCCGCCAATGTGATCTCGGGAAACAGCCAATACGGGATCTATTTCACGGGGACGGGAGCCAGCGCCAACGTCTTCGAAGGGAACTTGATCGGTACCAACGAGGCGGGCACCGCGGCGCTTGCCAACTCCTACGGTTTCTTCTTCTTCGGCAATTCGGGCAACACGATCGGCGGCACGGCGGCGGGCGCAGGCAACGTGGTCTCAGGCAACACATACTCGGGGATCAGCGTCCAAGGCGCCTTCGAGGTGATCGTGGGCAACCTGATCGGCACCGACTATACCGGCACAGTCGCGATCGGCAACGGCTACGGCGACGGTGTGGACCTTTACTCGGCAGACAACACGGTTGGCGGCACGGCCATGGGCGCCGGTAACGTGATTTCAGGGAACGCCACCGGCGTCTACATCGGAGCAGACGACAATCTGGTCGAGGGGAATTTGATCGGAACCGATATCACCGGCACCGTGGCGCTGGGCAATACGGAAGCCGGGATGATCGTGGATGGCGGCGCAATCGACAACACGATCGGCGGCACCGCCTCGGGCGCCGGCAACCTGATCTCCGGCAATGTCGGCGATGGCATTGCCATCGACGGCACAGGCACGACGGGCAACGTTGTGCTGGGCAACAAGATCGGCACCGACCTGGCCGGCACCGTCGCGGTGCCCAACACCGTCGTTGGCGTCGACATCTACCTGGGTCCAACGGCCAACACGATCGGCGGCACGGCGGCCGGCGCGGGCAACCTGATCTCGGGCAACACCCTGGATGGCGTCGACATCGTAGGGGCCGGAGCGTCGGAAAACGTCGTTCTGGGGAACTATATCGGCACCGATGTCACCGGCACCGTCGCAATCGCGAACGACGGAGTCGGTGTGGGCATCTTCGACGGCGCCACGGACAACACGATCGGCGGCGCGGCCTCGGCGCGGCCAATGTTATCTCCGGGAACGCGAGCGACGGCGTGTCGCTCTACGACTCCGGAACCACGGGCAACGTCGTCCTGGGGAACTTGATTGGCACGAATGCGGCCGGCAACGCGGCGCTCGCCAACGAGGACGGAATTGACTTCACGGGTGCGTCGCAAAACACGATTGGCGGCACGGCGGCCGGATCAAGCAATGTCATTTCCGGGAACGAATACGCCGGAATCGGGGACAGCGATCAATTTGACCTGATCGCGGGCAACTTGGTGGGGACGGACTCAACCGGAACCTTCGCCATCCCCAATGGCGGTGATGGCGTGTATGTCGGCGGTTCAAACGACACCGTGGGCGGAACGGCCTCCGGCGCCGTGAACGTGATCTCGGGCAATACCGATAACGGAATCGATGTCACCGGAGCGAACGACCTGATCGAGGGCAATCTGATCGGAACGACCGAAAGCGGCGCGGCGGGTCTGGCCAATGACTATGGCGTTTTCGTGAGCCCCGACGCAACGGGCTTGACGATCGGGGGCACGGCCGCAGGGGCGGGCAATGTCATCTCCGCGAGCTACGTCGACGGCGTGGACCTCCTTGCCGGCGGCAGCCTGGTCGAAGGCAACAAGATCGGCACCAACAGCGCGGGAACGGCGGCGTTGGGGAACTACGAACACGGCGTGCGGGTTCAGTCCAACACCAACACGATTGGCGGTGCAGCCTCCGGCGCGGGCAATCTCATCTCGGGCAATAACATCGGCATCGAGATCGACACGATCAATGCCCCAGCCGACAACCTCGTCGAGGGCAACCTGATCGGCACGGACGCGAGCGGTACATTCGCCATACCGAATGCCTACGGCGTCCAGCTTTACAGCTCCAGCACGGCGTCGAACACGGTCGGCGGCACGGTCACGGGCGCGGGCAACGTGATCTCGGGAAACACGAATGCCGGCGTCCAGTTCAACAGCAGCGGCGATCTCGTCGTGGGCAATCTGATCGGCACGGATATCACCGGGACCGTGGCCCTTCCCAACTACAACGGCGTCGTGATCGGGTCGTTCTCCGGAAGCGACACGATCGGCGGTGTAACCGCCACGGCCGGCACCGGCGCCGGCAACGTGATCTCGGGCAACACGAATGATGGTGTCGAGATCCAGGTGGCCGCCGACGACAACGTGGTGCTCGGCAATCTGATCGGCACGGATGTGACCGGAGAAAACGCCCTTCCCAACAGCGGCTTCGGCGTCGAGGTGCTGAGCATCGGCAACACCATCGGCGGCACCGCGGCCGGCTCGCTCAATGTGATTTCGGCGAACGCCGATGTAAACATCCTGCTCGACGGCTCGGGCGCGACCGACGACGTCGTCGAAGGCAACGTTGTCGGCCTCGACGTTGCGGGCACCACCTCGCTTTCTTCGGCGACCCCGGTGGACCTCCAGATCGAATCGGCGGGCAACACGATCGGCGGCACGATCGGCGCGGCTCGCAACGTGATCTCCGGGGCGGGGAGTGAGGGCATCAGCCTCGATTATTCGGGAGCCACCGCCAACCTGATCGAGGGCAACTACATCGGCTCAAACGTCGCCGACACCGCCGTCGTGGCCAACTACAACTTCGACATCTGGGAGCTGAACGCCGCGGAGGGGAACACGATCGGCGGCACCGTCTCAGGCGCCGCCAACGTCATTGTGGGAAATCCCACCGCGTATGCGATGTTCCTCACCAGCGACACCTTGGTCGAGGGCAACTTGATCGATTCCAACCCGACCGGGACGGCCGTCGTCGGACAAACGCAAGGCATCGTCATCGGCACGACCGCCGCGGACTTGATCGATTCGGGCAACACGATCGGCGGCATCGTCTCAGGCGCGGGAAACATTCTGACCAACACCGGCATCTGGCTTGAGCACGGGGCCCAGGACAACCTGGTCGAGGGCAATATCAGCGGTCTGGATATCACCGGTACGGTCAAGTTGACGACCGGAGGTGCCGGCATCGAGGTCGACGGTCCGGACAACACGATCGGCGGGACGACCGCCGGAGCCGCCAACGTGCTCGCCGGCTCGAGCAGCGACGCGCTGGACTTGATCGGCACGAGTTCCACCGGCAACCTCGTCGAAGGCAACCTGATCGGCACCGACATCACCGGTACCGTTTCGATTCGCAACGGGGGCGCCGGGATTTCGATCACCGGAGGCGCCACTCTCAATACGATCGGCGGTACGACCCCAGGCGCCGCCAACGTGATCTCCAGCAGCGACGACGGCCTGGTCATTGGTAACACGTCCACCGCCAATCTCATCGAAGGAAACAAGGTCGGCACCGATATCACCGGCACCGTCTCGCTGTACAACCTGAATGGACTGCTGATCGTCGGCGCCAGCAACACGATCGGCGGAACGGCCGCCGGGGCCGGCAACATCATCTCGGGCAACATCGGCTACGGGGGCGGCGACCCCAACACCGGATGGGGTCTCTGGCTCGACGGCCCCGCCGCCACTGGAAACGTGGTCGAGGGCAACCTGATCGGCCTGGACGCGACCGGCGAGCACATCCTCGGCAACACCACCAACGCCGGGATCCTCGTCGACGGCGCGACCGACAACACGATCGGTGGAACATCGGCCGACGCCGCCAACGTGATCAGCGGCAACCTGCGTGGCATCGACATCAACGAGGTGGGTGCGACCGGCAACATCATCGAGGGCAACCTGATCGGCACGGATCAGTCAGGCACGGTCGCGCTGGGCAACACCGGCGAAGGCATCGTCGTCGCCTATGCCCAGGCGAATACGATCGGCGGCAGCGCAGCCGGTGCGGGCAACGTGATCTCAGGCAATGTCTACGGGATCAACATCCTGGACGGCGCAACCGACATCGTGGTCCAGGGAAATCTCATCGGGCTTTCGAGTGCCGGTTCGGCGGCCCTGGGCAACAGCATCGACGGGATCCTGCTCCAGGGCGGGACGACGGGCGACACCATCGGCGGCACGACGGCGACGCCGGGCACCGCGGCCGGCAACGTCATCTCGGGCAACACCGACTACGGCATTGAAATCAGCGAAACCGGAACCACGGCTAACGTGGTCGAAGGCAACCTGATCGGCACCGACATAACCGGCACGGTTTCGATCGCCAACGGCCAAGGCGGCGTCGAGATCGATCCGGGTGCCTCCGGCAACACGATTGGCGGATTGACGGCCACGCCGGGCACAGGCGGCGGCAACGTGATCTCGGGCAATAACGTTTTCGGCATCAACGACCTTGGCCACTCCAACCTGATCGCCGGCAACTTGATCGGTTTGGCCGCCGGTGGAACGGTGGCCCTGGCCAACAACGGCAACGGCGTGCAGGTGAATGCAGGCGACACGATCGGCGGGACGGCCGCCGGGGCCGGCAACATCATCTCGGGCAATATTGCTGTAGGAATCCTGTTCGACGGCAACGACAATCTGCTCGCGGGCAACAAGATCGGCACCGACGTGACGGGGACGGCAGCCATCGCCAACGTCGACGGCGGCGTTGATCTCTATAGCAGCTCGACCGGCAACACGGTCGGCGGATTGACGGCCTCTCCCGGCACAGGCGCCGGCAACTTGATCTCGGGCAACAACGCGGCCGGTATCGCCGACCTTGGCGGGTCGAACTGGATCGCCGGCAACTTGATCGGCACCGACTCGAGCGGCACCGTGGCCGTGGGCAACAAGGGGGACGGCATCGATGTCTATGCCCGCGGTGACACGATCGGTGGGACGGCCGCCGGCGCGGGCAACGTGATTTCGGGAAACACCGGCGCGGGCGTTAGCTTTGTTGGCTCAGGCGCCACAGGAAACTCCGTGATGGGCAACTACATCGGCACCGACATTGCCGGCACGGTGGCGATCGCCAACGGCTGGGGCGTCGGGCTCGATTCCGGTGCCTCCGGCAACACGATCGGCGGATTGACCGCCACGCCGGGCTCGGGCGCCGGCAACGTGATCTCGGGCAATGACGGCGTCGGCATCGGCGATCGCGGCGGGTCCAACGTCATCGCCGGCAACTTGATCGGTTTGAGCGCCTCAGGCACCGTGGCCCTGGCCAATGCCAGCGACGGCATGGATTTAGACGCCGGGGGCGACACGATCGGCGGCACGGCCGCCGGGGCGGGCAACGTCATCTCGGGCAACCTCGGGGACGGAATCTCTGACTCGGGGGCCAACTGGATCGCCGGCAATCTGATCGGCACCGATTCCTCGGGGACCATCGCGGTGCCGAACGACTATCCGGGGATCTACATCTGGGTCGGGGGGAGCACCATCGGCGGGTCGACGGCCGGCGCGGGCAACGTCATCTCAGGCAACATCCATGGTGGAATCATGGTCTATGCCTCAGCCAACCTCATCGAAGGGAACAAGATTGGAACCAACAGCGACGGCTCCGCGGACCTGGCCAACACCAGCCAAGGCATCATTCTTGATGCCAGCGGCAACACGATCGGTGGACTCACGGCCACGCCGGGAACCGGAGCCGGCAACCTGCTCACCGGCAACTACGGTGCCGGCGTCATCGACTTGTCTAGCGGCGACAACCTGATTGAAGGCAATCTCGTCGGTACAGACGCCGCAGGCACCGTGGCCCTGGCATACGCGACCGACGGCATCGACGTTTCAAACGACGACACGGTCGGCGGGACGGCTGCCGGAGCGGGCAACGTCATCTCGGGCAACGGGCACTACGGCATCTATGTCGGCGGCTCCGGCAACCTGGTCGCGGGCAACAAGATCGGCACCGATATTACCGGCACGGTGGCGATCACCAACGGCGTCTATGGCATCGGGATCGGTGGCGGTGCCACCGGGAACACGATCGGCGGATTGACGGCCACGCCGGGCACAGGCGCGGGCAACCTGATCTCGGGAAATACCCGGGCCGGCATCAACGACCTCGGCGGGTCCGACTTGATCGCAGGCAACCTGATCGGCACGGACGCTGCCGGCACTGTGGCCCTGGCTAACATCGGCGACGGCATCGACGGTTCTGCCAGCGCTGACACGATCGGCGGCACGGCCGCCGGCGCGGGCAACGTGATCTCGGGCAACACGAACGACGGCGTCCTGTTGGACGGCAGCGACAACCTGATCGCGGGCAACTTCATCGGCACCAGCGTCACTGGTGATGCGGCGATCGGCAACGGCGGCAACGGCGTGGGGATAAGGGGAGGTTCCTCCGGCAACACGATTGGCGGATTGACGGCCACGCCGGGCACGGGCGCCGGCAACGTGATCTCGGGCAATACCTTCAGCGGCATCTACGACGCCAACGGGTCTAACTTGATCGCCGGCAACTTGATCGGTGTGAGTGTGTCAGGAACGACGGCCCTGGCCAACGACGGCTATGGCATCTTCGCTTTTAGCGACACGATTGGCGGGACGGCTGCCGGGTCGGGCAACGTCATCTCGGGCAACGGCCTGTACGGCATCGATGACGCCGGGTCCAACTTGATCGCCGGCAATCTGATCGGCACCGATATTTCGGGAACCGTCGCGGTGCCCGGCTCCGAGGGGATTTTCTCGGTCGGCACGGGGAGCACGATTGGCGGTACGACGGCCGGCGCGGGCAACGTCGTCTCCGGCAACAGCTCGGCCGGGATCACTCTGTATATCGGGGCCACCGGCAACCTGGTTGAAGGGAACAAGATTGGAACCAACTTCGACGGCAGCGCGGCCCTGGCCAATGACGGCGACGGCATTGATATTGATGCCGGCGACAACACGATCGGTGGAACAACCGCGGGGGCCGGCAACCTGATCTCAGGCAACTCGGGGAACGGTGTCGAGATCGAGAACAGCGGCGAGGTGGTCGCAGGCAACATGATCGGGACCGATATCACTGGCACGGTCGCCTTGCCGAACGACGTGTTCGGCGTCGTGGTCGCCGGAGGTTCCAACACGATTGGCGGCACAGTCGCCGCGGCGCAAAACCTGATCTCGGGAAACATGAGTGCCGGCATCCAGATTTCGAGCAGCACGGCGACCGACAACGTTGTCGAAGGCAACAGGATCGGAACAACGCTCGACGGAGCTTCTGCACTTGGCAACGGCGCCGGTTTCGGCGTCTTAATCGAGTACTTCGCGACCGGCAATACGATCGGCGGAACCACGGCCGGCGCTGCAAACCTGATTTCGGGCAACGCCGTTGGAGACGTCATCATCTACGGGCACGGGACCACCGACAACGTCGTCGCGGGCAACCTGATCGGCACCAATGCGGACGGCACGCTCACCGTGGCATTTGAGAACGGCGCAGGCGTGAAGATTTACGGTGGGGCGGCGCAGAATACGATCGGCGGTACTGCCTCAGGTGCGGGCAACCTGATCTCGGGCAACGAAGGCGACGGCGTCCAGATCATCGACGGTTATCAGGATTACGTACAGGGGAACCGCATCGGGCTCGATCGAAGCGGCACATCGGCGCTGGCGAATTCCGCGTACGGCATTTCGCTTTCGCAACATTCCGCGGCCCAAACGACCAGCGGAGGATACACATCGGGTCCCGGCTCGAACACGGGCTCGAACGTGATCGGCGGGACCGGATCCGGCGCGGGTAACGTCGTCTCGGGGAATGGAGCCGGCGGAATCTTTATCACCGCCGGGATCATGGACCTGGTGGCGGGTAATTACGTCGGCGTCGACCCGACCGGCACGTTCGTCATCCCCAATGGCAGCGGCATCATGACGCGGGACGGCACCGGGAACACGATCGGCGGCACAGTGTCCGGCTCTGGCAATGTCGTCGCCGGCAATAATAATTTCAATCTCGCCATTGTTGACACGGCCGACGTCGTGGCGGAGAACTTCCTAGGCACCGATGCGACCGGCACCGTCGCGCTCGGCGGCGCTGGAGGCGTGCTGATCCAGGGCGCGATGAATACCTTGGGCGGCACGGTCGCAGGCGCACGCAACGTGATCTCGGGCAACAGCGGCTACGCCTTGAGCATCGTCGGTCAGGGAGCCAACAACAACCTTGTCGAGGGAAATTACATCGGGACCGACTCTACCGGCACCGTCGTCCTGGCCAATAACAGTTACGGCGTGGACATCTATTCGGGAGCATCAAACAACACGATCGGCGGCACGGCTACAGGCGCCTCGAACGTGATCTCGGGTAATGTTACCGGCGGATTGGATATCTACGGCGCCGGCGGGGCCACCGACAACCTCGTTCAAGGCAATTTCATCGGTACGGACAAAACCGGCACCGTCGCATTGGGTGGTCAGGGATTGGGTGTGATCATCGACGCCGGCGCGACGAACAACACGATCGGCGGTGTCGGCACAGGTGCCGGCAACGTGATCTCGGGCAACGACGGCGACGGCGTCATCATCTCGGACAACGGCACCAGTGCCAACCTGGTCGAGGGCAACTTTATCGGGACCGACCCGACGGGCACCTTCGCGGTTGCCAACGCCGCCAGCGGCGTGGAGGTCGCCAGCAGCGCGAGCCTCACCACGATCGGAGGCACGGCCGCAGGCGCGGGCAACGTGATCTCGGGCAACACCCAGGACGGCATCATTCTCACGGGCTCGGGCTTCACGCTGATCGTGGGCAACAAGATCGGCACCGACTTCACGGGCACGCTCGCGATCGGCAACGGCGCCGGCGTCGAGCTCGATACCGGCGCCTCCGGCAACACGATCGGCGGCACCGCCCTTGGTGCGGGCAACCTGATCTCGGGCAACGCCGGCGACGGGGTCGAGATCACCGGCTCGGGCACCACGGACAACCTGGTCCAAGGCAACCTGATCGGCACCGACGTGAGTGGCGGCGGCGCGGTCCCCAATGCGGGTGGGGTCGCGGTCGAAGCTGGAGCGTCGCAGAACACGATCGGCGGCAGCGCGGCCGGCGCGGGCAACTTGATTTCCGGCAACACCGGCACAGGCGTCGAGCTTCTGGACACATTTGACAACGTGGTGCAAGGCAATCGAATCGGCACCAATGAAAGCGGCACGTCTGCACTCTCCAATGCGGGCACGGGCATTCTCGTCAGCGACGGGTCGAGCGGATCATCGCAGAGCGGATCATCGCCAGGCGGATCATCGTCGAGCGGTTCCGTCTCCAGCCAGGGAACACACACAGGACACAACGTGATCGGCGGGACCGGATCCGGCGCGGGTAACGTCGTCTCGGGGAATGGAGCCGGCGGAATCTTTATCACCAGCGGGATCATGGACCTGGTGGCGGGAAACTACGTCGGCATCGACCCGACCGGCACGTTCGCCATCCCCAATGGCAGCGGCGGCATCGAGATCCAATCCGGCACCGGGAACACGATCGGCGGGACAAGCGCGGGAGCCGGAAATGTCATCTCCGGAAATGACGCCGGCGGACTGACACTCCTGGCGGGAAGCAGCCTGATTGAAGGTAACTTGATCGGCACGAACGCGACCGGTGATGTCGCGCTGGGCAACCAGGGAGTTGGCGTGTACCTGTTGTCCGGTACGTCGGGCACCACGATCGGCGGCACTGTCGCGGGCGCGGGCAACGTCATCTCGGGCAACTACTCGTACGGCGTCGACTTGAACGACACCTCCAATATCCTGATCGCCGGCAACAACATCGGCACCGACATCACCGGGACGCTCCGGCTGGGCAACGGGAAGCCCGAAATGTTAATCGGCGGCGGCACGTCCGACGTCACGGTCGGCGGCACCACCGCCCTGGCGGGCAACGTCATCTCGGGCGGCGGCGAGGGAATCCTTATTCAGGGAACAGCCACCACCGGAAACCTCGTTGAGGGCAACGAGATCGGCACCGACAGAAGCGGTACCATTGCCGTGGGAAGTGTTGGATTCGGCATATCCATCGGCGACAATTCGTCGGACAACACGATCGGCGGAACAGCCGCGGGCGACGGCAACATCATCGCCTACTGCGGGGGCGACGGCGTCGTGGTCGGCTACGGTGCGGGCGACAATGCGACCGGCAACGCCATTCTCACAAACGAAATCTACGCGAACTCCGGGCTCGGGATCAACCTGGGCGATGAAGGCGTCGTCGTGCTCAACGACTCGAGCGGCCACACGGGACCGAACCTGTTCCAGGATTTTCCGGTGATCACGTCGGCCGTCACGGTCGGCGGCATGACAACGCTCGATGGAACGATCACCGAGACGCCGGACACGACTTACCTCCTCCAGTTCTTCAGCAACCCCGCGGCCGACCCCTCGGGATATGGCCAGGGACAGACCTATCTCACTTCTGCCGACGTGATGACGAATTACATGGGCGTGGGTGCATTCTCGGTTGGGGCTCCGAGTGAGATTGCGCCCGGCAATTACGTGACGGCGACGGCGACGGATCTTTCTGGCAATACTTCGGAGTTCTCGGCAGACACGATCGTCGCTCAAAGCAATTCTGTCTCGTGGATCAACCCGAGCGGCGGTGATTGGGACGACCCCAGCAACTGGTCGGACGATACCGTTCCCACGGCGGGCAACGACGTCTCGATCTCCATCGCTGTGTCGAACCCGATCACTCACAGTTCCGCAGTCGCCGACGCCGTGAACAGCCTGACGAGCTCGGATCCGATCATGCTCCTCGCCGGCAGTCTCACAATCGGAACCACCGCGGACTTGAGCGCAGCCATGACGCTCAACGGCGGCGAGATCGACGGCGGCACGATCAATTTGACGAATGGGGCCGAGCTCGTGGTAACCGGCAACGGTAATAACACCCTTGCAGGCGGCGTCACGATCAACGGCACGGTCGACATGGCGACGAACAACGCAGCGCAGCTCACCGTGACGGGCGGTCTGACGCTTAACGGCACGATCTTGATGGGAGACCAGTCGGGATACAACACGAATGGCATCCTCAATTTCGTGGGTACGCAGACCCTGGGCGGCACCGGCTCGATTGTCTTTGGCTATAGCGGCTTCAACCAGATCAACACTGCATCTTCAGGCGGCAGCGACACCGGCACACTGACCATCGGGCCGAACATCACGATCGAGGGAAATAGCGGCTACATCGGGTACGACGACGGCGGCACACAAACCCCGCTCGTCTTCCAGGGCACGGTCGACGCGGATGCGACGGCAGGAACTATCAGCATCTTCGGTACGGGCTGGACGAGCTCCGGCACACTCGAAGCCACGGGCACGGGCCAGCTCAACCTCTTCGGGACTAACTGGACGACCACCGGCACGATCTCAGCCACTTCCGGAGGCTACGTTCAAGCGAACGGCACGTGGACCGACGATGCGGCCATTTCCACCGATTTCTTGTCCTCCGTTGGCCTGTTCGGAACCTTTTCGGTCGGCTTGAGCGCCTCGTTCGCCGGCTCGGGCGCTGTTGAGGTAAGCGGCACGGTCGACAATTCCGGCGGAACATTGACCCTGAACGACTCAGGGCTCTCGTTCGTGCTGTCGGGTGGAGAGATCGATGGCGGCACCGTTGTCACCTCGAATGGAGCCGAACTCACCATCTATGGCACCAGCGCTTTCGCAGACGGTGTCACCGTTGACGGTACTGTCCACATGGTCGAGAACAGTCCCGTTCTCGACGTCACCGGTGGTTTGACATTGAACGGAACGATTTTGCTGGGGAGCGGGCAGGTCAGCCAACCGGCGATTCTCAATTTCACGGGCTCGCAAACCTTGGGCGGCACCGGCGAGATCCTGTTCGGCTTGAGTGGCGACAACCAGATCAACACCGCTTCGTCGGGCGGCAGCGATACCGGCACCCTCACCGTCGGACCAAACATCACCATCGACGGCAACAGCGGCCTGATCGGGTTTGATAGCGGCATCGCGCAAACTCCGATCGTCATCCAGGGCACCGTCGACGAGGATACGGGCGGTGGAGATATCGAGATGTACGGCAGCGGCTGGTCGAGCTCTGGTACTCTCGAAGCGACCGGCGGCGCACTCGACCTGTTCGGCACCAACTGGACGAGCACGGGCACGATCTCAGCCACGTCCTACGGCTACGTTGAAGCGGTCGGCACGTGGACCGACAACGGCGTCGTTTCGGCAGATCCCTCCTCGATTGTCTCCCTCGACGGGACCTTTTCAGTCGGCTCGAACGCGTCATTCTCCGGCGGCGGCACCGTTGACATCAATGGGACGGTGGACAATTCCGGCGGGACAATCACCCTCAACAATTCTGGAACGGTCGTCGCACTCAATGGCGGAGAGATCGACGGCGGCGACGTTGTCACCACGAATGCAGCCGAGCTCTACGTTTCTCGGAACAGCACGTTCGCAGACGGTGTCACAATCGATGGCGACGTCGACGCCGGCACGTTGCTCGCACCGGTCATCACTGTGACCGGCGGCCTGAATTTGAATGGCACGATGCTCCTCGGGGACCAGAATAGCTACAACACGGGCGTCCTTAACTTTGTGGGTTCCCAGACCCTCTCCGGTACGGGCTCGATCGTTTTCGGTTTGGCCAGCGACAACCAGATCAACACAGCTTCCAGCGGCGGCGCCGATACCGGCACGCTCACGATCGGACCGAACATCACGATCGAAGGTAATAACGGCGAGATCGGGTACGACGGCGGTGGTGCCGGGACCCCGATGATCATCCAGGGAACCATCGACGCCGATACGAGCAATGGATCGATCGAGGTCTATGGCAGCGGGTGGTCGAGCTCGGGCACTCTCGAGGCCTCGGGTGGATACCTCGACCTTTTCGGTACCAACTGGACGAGCACCGGAACCATCGCCGCAACGAACGGCGGCTACGCGGAAGGCGTGGGCTCATGGACCGATAATGGTGTCGTCTCCGCCGATTCCACGTCAGTAGTCGTCCTCCGCGGTACCGTCTCCCTCGGGTCGAATGCCTCGTTCGCCGGCACCGGCAACGTCCTCGTGGAAGGTACGATCGACAATTCCGGCGGCACGTTGACCCTCGACGATTCCGCGCTGGAAGTCTCACTGGACAATGGAGAGATCGACGGCGGCACCGTTGTCATGACGAACGGAGCCACCCTCTTCATCACCAATAATGGCACACTCGCAGACGGCGTGACGATCGACGGAACCATCGACGACGGCCGTGAGTACGCACCCGAGCTGACGGTGACCGGCGGGCTGACATTAAATGGTAGCATTCTCCTCGGAAACCCATCGAGCCCCAACACGGGCATCCTCAATTTCGTGGGCTCGCAGACCTTGGGCGGCACCGGCACGGTCGTCTTCGGCTTGATCGATAGCAACCAGATCAATACCGCATCCAGCGGCGGCGCCGATACCGGCACGCTTACCATCGGCGCGGGCATCACGATCGAAGGTGACAACGGGGGGATCGGGGGCAACGATGGCGGTCCACAGACCCCGCTCATCATCCAGGGCGTCGTCGACGCGAATACCAGCGGTGGGAATATCCAGATCTTCGGCACCAACTGGACCAACACAGGCACGCTCGAGGCCACCGGCGGCGCCACACTCCAAGCCGAGGGTACCAACTGGACCAACTCGGGCACGATTTCAGCCACTTCCGGCGGCTCCGTCTACGCGACCGGCACGTGGACCGACAACGGCGTCGTCTCCGCCGATTCCTCTTCCATGGTCGACCTCTCTGGAACCTTCTCAGCCGGCTCGAGCGCGACGTTCTCCGGCTCGGGCCTCGTTCAGTTGAGTGGCACACTCGACAACTCCGGCGGAACGTTGACCCTGAATGATTCCGCACTGACGGTCGAGCTCTATTCTGGAGAGATCGACGGGGGCAGCGTTGTCACGACGAACGGAGCCGCGCTCTTCGTGTCCGATCCTTACAACACGCTCGCAGACGACGTCACAATCGACGGCACTCTCGACATGGCGACTTACGATGGCCTGCTCGCGGTGACCGGCGGCTTGACGCTGGATGGCACGATCTTGCTCGGAAATGCGATGGGCTCGACCGGTAGCGCCCTGATTTTCGTCGGTGCGCAGACCTTATCCGGCACCGGCACGATCAGTCTCGGCTCTGGCTACAACCAGATCGAATCCGCCTCCAGCGGCGGCGATTCGGGAACACTCACCATTGGCCCGAACATCACCATCCAGGGGGATAGCGGCTCGATCGGGTACAACAACGGTGGCGCCCTGACCCCACTCGTCTTCGAGGGCACCATCGACGCCAACTTGAGCGGGGGCACCATCCAGATCCACGGCACCAACTGGATCAACACAGGCACGATCGAGGGCACGAACGGCGGCAACCTGAACTTCTACGGCACCAACTGGACCAACTCGGGCACGATCGAGGTGACCGGCGGGATGGTCAGCGCCACCGGCACCAACTGGACCAACTCGGGCACGATCGAGGCCACGAGCGGCGGCATCGCCGTTCTCGCCGGCTCGCTCACCGATCCCGGCGTCGTCTCGGTGGATTCCACCTCCGTGAGCTACCTCCGGGGAACCGTCTCCGTTGACTCGGGCTCATCGTTCGCAGGCTCCGGCGTTGTCGATCTCGAGGGCACTCTTGATAACACCGGGGAGACCTTGACTCTCAACGACCCCGAGCTCTCCTTCGGTATCGCCGGCGGCACGATCGATGGCGGCACGGTCGAAACGACGGGCGGCGCTGCCCTGTTCGCCACCAACAGTGGCGGCACCTTGGATGGCGTCACCCTCGACGGCACCCTCGACATGGCGACGAACTATTCCGCGCCTCACGGTCACCGGTGGCCTCACGCTGAGTAATGGTTCGATCTTGATCGGAAATGGCGCGGGCTCGATTTATTGCGACCTCACGTTCCAGGGTGCTCAGACCCTGGGCGGCACCGGCACGATCGTCTTCGGCGGCGGCAATCTTTACAACAATCGGCTTGACACCGCATCCTCGGGCGGTGATTCGGGCACGCTCACAATCGGTTCCGGAATCACCATCGAAGGCCAGAGCGGCTCGATCGAACCCGACAGCGGTGGCGCATACCCGCTGATCCTCCAGGGAACCATCGATGACAATGTGAGCGGCGGCGAAATCCAGGTGGATGGCACCAACTGGTCGAACCTGGGCGCGATCGCGGCCACTTCCGGCGGCAGCGTCTTCGCCCAAGGAACCTGGACCGACAACAGCGTCGTCTCCGCCGATTCCACTTCCACGGTTTACCTCGGGGGAACCTTCTCAGTCGGCTCGGGTGCGTCCTTTACCGGCACAGGCACCGTCGCGGTCGCTGGCACCCTCGACAATTCCGGCACCACATTGACCCTGGACGATTCCGCGCTGACGTTCGAGATGGGTGGCGGAGCAATCGACAGCGGCGACATTGTCACGACCAATGGTGCCGCGCTGTTCGGATCCGGTTATGGCGGCACGCTCGAAGGCGTCACGCTCGACGGCACCCTCGACATGGCGACGTTCAATTCCCAGCTCGCGGTCACCGGTGGCCTCACGCTGAGTAATGGCTCGATCTTGATGGGAAGCGCGGGCTTGACTTATAGCTACCTCACGTTCCAAGGTGCGCAGACCTTGGGCGGCACCGGCACTGTCGTCTTCGACGGCACCTTAAACACAGATGAGATCATCACCGCATCCAGCGGCGGTGATTCGGGCAAACTCACCATCGGTTCCGGGATCACCATCGAAGGCCAGAGCGGCTACATCGGATTCAACTTCGGTGGCACAGAATACCCGCTGATCCTCCAGGGTATCGTCGATGACAATGTGAGCGGCGGCCAAATCCAGGTGGATGGCACCAACTGGTCGAATCTGGGCACGATCACGGCCACTTCCGGCGGCAGCGTCTTCGCCGAAGGAACCTGGACCGACAACAGCGTCGTCTCCGCCGATTCCACTTCCACGGTTTACCTCGGGGGAACCTTCTCAGTCGGCTCGAGTGCGTCCTTTACCGGCACAGGCACCGTCGCGGTCTCAGGCACCCTCGACAATTCCGGCAGCACATTGACCCTAGACGATTCCGCACTGACGTTCGAGATGGATGGCGGAGAAATCGATAGCGGCGACATTGTCACCACCAATGGTGCGGCGCTGTTCGGGACCGGCGGCACGCTCGCAGGCGTCACGCTCGACGGCACCCTCGACATGGCGACGTACAGTTCCGTCCTCGCGGTTACCGGCGGCCTTACGCTGAGCAATGGCTCGATCTTGATCGGAAATGGGTCGGGCTCGTCTGGCGACCTCACGTTCCAGGGTGCTCAGACTTTGGGGGGCACCGGCACTGTCATCTTCGGCGGCGGCAATGCTTACAACAATCGGCTCGACACCGCATCCTCGGGCGGTGATTCGGGCACGCTCACAATCGGTTCCGGAATCACCATCGAAGGCCAGAACGGCTTCATCGGACTCGACGGTGGTGGCACCGAATACCCCATGATCCTCGAGGGAACCATCGATGACAATGTGAGCGGCGGCCAAATCCAGGTTCTTGGCTCCAACTGGACGAACTCCGGCACGATCACGGCGACTTCCGGCGGCAGCGTCTTCGCCCAAGGAACCTGGACCGACAACAGCGTCGTCTCCGCCGATTCCACTTCCACGGTTTACCTCGGGGGAACCTTCTCAGTCGGCTCGAGTGCGTCCTTTACCGGCACAGGCACCGTCGCGGTCTCAGGCACCCTCGACAATTCCGGCAGCACATTGACCCTAGACGATTCCGCACTGACGTTCGAGATGGATGGCGGAGAAATCGATAGCGGCGACATTGTCACCACCAATGGTGCGGCGCTGTTCGGGACCGGCGGCACGCTCGCAGGCGTCACGCTCGACGGCACCCTCGACATGGCGACGTACAGTTCCGTCCTCGCGGTTACCGGCGGCCTTACGCTGAGCAATGGCTCGATCTTGATCGGAAATGGGTCGGGCTCGTCTGGCGACCTCACGTTCCAGGGTGCTCAGACTTTGGGGGGCACCGGCACTGTCATCTTCGGCGGCGGCAGTGCTTACAACAATCGGCTCGACACCGCATCCTCGGGCGGTGATTCGGGCACGCTCACAATCGGTTCCGGAATCACCATCGAAGGCCAGAACGGCTTCATCGGACTCGACGGCGGTGGCACCGAATACCCCATGATCCTCGAGGGAACCATCGATGACAATGTGAGCGGGGGCTTGATACGGATCTTCGGCACCAACTTGACCAACTCGGGCACACTCGAGGCCACTGGCGGCGGCACTCTCGACCTGACCGGCACCAACTTGACCAACTCAGGCACAATCGAGGCCGCCGGCGACGGCGAATTCGATATTTACCCGACCAACTGGACCAACTCGGGCACGATCGCGGCCACGACCGGCGGCGTCGGCTACCTCGAGGGCTCGTTTACCGATCCCGGCGCCGTCTCCGTGGATGCCACCTCCCGGATCTACCTCGATGGAACCGTCTCGGTCGACTCAGGCTCGTCGTTCGCCGGAGCCGGCGCAGTCAATCTCAGAGGCACCCTCGATAACACCGGGGAGACCTTGACTCTCAATGACCCCGGACTGGCCTTCATGCTCGACGGCGGCGCGATCGATGGTGGCACGGTCGAAACGACGGGCGGCGCCGCTCTGGTCGCCACCAACCCGGGCGGCACGCTCGCCGGCGTCACCCTCGACGGCACCCTCGACATGACCGTGGCCTATCCCACGCTCGACGTCACCGGCGGTCTGACACTTGATGACGGTACGATCGACCTCGGCAGCCAGGTCGCCGGCGGCACATTTGGCACGCTCACATTCCAGGGCGCACAGACCCTGGGCGGCTCCGGCTCGGTCGTCTTTGGCTCCGACGGCGACAACTACATCGACACCGAATCCAGTGGCGGCGACTCCGGCACCCTCACGATCGGGCCCAACATCACGATCGACGGGACTGCGGGCTCCATCGGGTCTGACGGCGGTGGCACCGAGACCCCGCTCGTCCTCGAGGGAACGATCGACGCGAATTCCAGCGCGAGCTACATTCAGATCTACGGAACAAACTGGACCAACTCCGGCACGATCGAAGCCACCGCCGCCGGCGCCCAACTCGGCTTGAATGGCACCAACTGGACCAACTCAGGCGCAATCGAAGCCGCCAACGGCGGCATTGTAACCGCCACCAGCAGCAACTGGACCAACTCAGGCACAATCGAGGCCACTGCCGCCGGCTCCCAACTCGGCCTCAATGGCACCACCGGGACCAACTCGGGCACGATCGAAGCCACTGGCGGCAGTAGTCTCGGCCTGACCGGCACCGACTTGACCAACTCAAGCACAATCGAGGCCACCGGCGGCGCCACACTCGATGTCTCCCCTACCAACTGGACCAACGCGGGCACGATCGAGGCCACGACAGGCAGCACCGCCTATCTCGAGAATTCCTTTATCGATCCCGGCGTCATCTCGGTGGATTCGACCTCGCAGATCTACCTCGATGGGACGTTCTCCGTCGATTCAGGCTCGTCGTTCGCAGGCACCGGGGTCATGTATCTCAGGGGCACCCTGGATAACACCGGCGAGACCTTGACTCTCGATGACTCCGGACTGGCCTTCATGCTCGACGGCGGCGCGATCGATGGCGGCACGGTCGAAACGACGGGCGGCGCCACGCTCATCGCCCCCAACTCGGCCGGCACGCTCGCCGGCGTCACCCTCGACGGCACCCTCGACATGACCGGGGCCTATTCCACGCTCGACGTCACCGGCAGTCTGACACTTGATGACGGTACGATCGACCTCGGCAGCCAGGTCGCCGGCGGCACATTTGCGCGCTCACATTCCAGGGCGCACAGACCCTGGGCGGCTCCGGCTCGGTCGTCTTTGGCTCCGACGGCGACAACTTCATCGACACCGAATCCAGTGGCGGCGACTCCGGCACCCTCACGATCGGGCCCAACATCACGATCGACGGGACTGCGGGCCTCATCGGGTATGACGGCGGTGGCACCGAGACCCCGCTGGTCCTCGAGGGCACGATCGACGCGAACATCAGCGGGGGCACCATACGTGTCTACGGCACCAACTGGATCAACACAGGCACGATCGAAGCCAGCAACAGCAGCTCCGTGTACCTTGAAGGCAACTGGACAAGCTCAGGCACAATCGAAGCCAGCAGCGGCAGCACCGGCTACCTCGAGGGTAACTGGACCGATGACGGCACCATCAACGCGGATTCGACGTCCACCATCTATCTCAATGGCACCTTCTCCGTCCAATCCAGCGCCTCATTCGCCGGTACCGGCGTTGTCTATCTCCAGGGCACTCTCGACAACACCGGCGAGACTTTGACTCTCGATGACCCTGGACTCTCCTTCGCTGTCGCTGGCGGCACGATCGATGGCGGCACGGTCGAAACGACGGGCGGCGCCGCGCTCTCCGCCACCTACCTTGGCGGCACCTTGGATGGGGTCACTCTCGATGGCACCCTCAACATGGCCGGGTACCAACCCACGCTCGACGTCACCGGCGGACTGACACTTGATAACGGCACGATCGACATCGGCGCCCCGGTCGCCGGTGGCCCATCGGGAACGCTCGTGTTCCAAGGCGCACAGACCCTGGGCGGCTCCGGCTCGGTCGTCTTTGGCTCCGCCGGCAACGCGATCAACACCGCCTCGAGCGGCGGTGACTCGGGCACCCTCACCATCGGCCCGAACATCACCATTCAGGGGAATAGCGGCTCGATCGGAGCCGACAACGGTGGCACCGAGACTCCACTCGTCCTTGAGGGCACCATCGACTCGAACATCAGCGGGGGCAGCATAGGGGTCTACGGCACCAACTGGACCAACTCGGGCACGATCGAGGCCAGCGGCGGCGGAATCGAACTCAACGGCACCAACTGGACCAACACGGGCACGATCGAAGCCACCGCCGCCGGCGCCCAACTCGACTTGGGTGGCACCAACTGGACCAACTCGGGCACGATCGAGGCCACCAATGGCGGCTACGTCGCAACGACAGGCACCTGGACTGATGATGGCCTCATGTCCGTGGATTCCACTTCCTTGATCGACCTCCAGGGAACCTTCTCGGTCGACTCGGGTTCGTCCTTCGCAGGCACCGGCGATGTCTATCTCGAGGGCACTCTCGATAACACCGGTGAGACCTTGCTTCTGAACGACTCCGAGCTCTCCTTCGCTGTCGTTGGCGGCACGATCGATGGCGGCACGGTCGAAACGACGGACGGCGCCGCCCTGGTCGCCAGTCTCGCCGGCGGCACCCTGGACGGCGTCACCATCGACGGCACTCTGGACGTGAACAATGGCGGGCACTCCATTACCGTCACCGACGGATTGACCTTGAACGGCACGCTCTACCTCGGGCCCGCTGACCCCGCGGATGGAGCCAGCGCACTCAATTTCCAGGGCGCACAAACGCTGGGTGGCACCGGCATGATCGTTCTAGGCGGCTCGGGCAGCTACGCTGAATCGATCAACACAGCCTCAAGCGGCGGCGATTCGGGCACCCTGACCATCGGGCCCAACATCACGATCGAGGGGAATGCGGCCTCCATCGGGTATGACGGCGGCCCTGGCACCGAGAACCCCACTCGTTCTCGAGGGCACCATCGACGCGAATTCCAGCGCGAGCTACATTCTGATCGCGGGAACAAACTGGACCAACTCAGGCACAATTGAAGCCACCGCCGCCGGCGCCCAACTCGATTTGGGTGGCACCAACTGGACCAACTCGGGCACGATCGAGGCCACCAATGGCGGCTACGTCGTAAGTTCAGGCACCTGGACTGATGATGGCCTCATGTCCGTGGATTCCACCTCCTTGATCAACCTCCAGGGAACCTTCTCGGTCGACTCGGGTTCGTCGTTCGCAGGCGCCGGCGATGTCTATCTCGAGGGCACTCTCGACAACACCGGTGAGACCTTGACTCTCAATGACCCCGAGTTCTCCTTCGCTGTCGTTGGCGGCACGATCGATGGCGGCACGGTCGAAACGACGGACGGCGCCGCCCTGGTCGCCAGTCTCGCCGGCGGCACCCTGGACGGCGTCACCATCGACGGCACACTGGACGTGAACAATGGCGGGCACTCCATCACCGTCACCGACGGATTGACCTTGAACGGCACGCTCTACCTCGGGCCCGCTGACCCCGCGAATGGAACCAGCACACTCGATTTCCAGGGCGCACAAACCCTGGGTGGCACCGGCTTGATCGTTCTAGGCGGCGACGGCTCGTACCCCGAAAGGATCAACACAGTCAGCAGCGGCGGCGATTCGGGCACGCTTACCATCGGACCCAACATCACGATCGACGGAACTGCGGCCTCCATCGGGTATGACAGCGGCCCTGGCACCGAAACCCCACTCGTCCTCGAGGGCACCATCGACGCGAATTCCAGCGCGAGCTACATTCAGATCTTCGGAACAAACTGGACCAACTCAGGCACAATCGAAGCCACCGCCGCCGGCGCCCAACTCGGCTTAAGTGGCACCAACTGGACCAACTCGGGCACGATTGAGGCGACCGGTGGCGGCTACGTCACCGCGAGCGGCACCTGGACCGATAACGGCGTCATCTCCGCCGATTCCACTTCCCAGGTCAATCTTGAGGGAACCTTCTCCGTCGGCTCGGATTCGTCCTTCGCAGGCAGCGGCCTCATCGATCTTGCGGGCACGCTCGACAACACCGGAGAGATATTGACGCTCAATGACCCCACACTGGCCTTCACGCTCGATGCCGGCACGATCGATGGCGGGACGGTCGAAACGACGGGCGGCGCTGCCTTGGTGGGCGACGGCGCCCTGGACGGCGTCACGATCGACGGCACCCTCGACGAGAACGAAAACGGAGACACCATCACCGTCACCGACGGATTGACGCTCAACGGCACGCTCGACCTCGGGCCCATTGACCCCGCGAATGGAAGCAGCACACTCGATTTCCAGGGCGCACAAACCCTCGGTGGCACCGGCTTGATCGTTCTGGGCGGCGCCGGCTACGAGCCCGAAGAGATCAACACAGCCTCGAGCGGCGGTGATTCGGGCACCCTCACCATCGGACCCAACATCACGATCGACGGGACTGCGGCCTTCATCGGGTATAACGGCGGTGGCACCGAGACCCCGCTCGTCCTCGAGGGCACGATCGACGCGAGCACCAGCGCGAGCTACATTCAGATCATCGGCACGAGCTGGACGAACACCGGCACGATCGAGACCACCGACGGCGGCCAACTCGTCTTGAACGGCACCAACTGGACCAACTCGGGGACGATCGCGGCGACGAACGGCGGATTTGCCGTTGTCGAAGGCACCTGGAGCGACGACGGCGTGGTCTCCGGGGGCGCCGGTGCCAGCGTTTACCTCCTGGGTACGGGCTCCACTCTTCCCGGATCGTCCTTTGCCGGGGCCGGCGATGTCTTTCTCAACGGCACTCTCGATAACAACGGCGACACCTTGAGTCTTGATGATCCCGCGCTCGAGTTCGCTCTGGATGGCGGCACTATCGATGGCGGCACCGTCGAAACGACCAATGGCGCCACCCTGGTCGGCGGCGCCGGCACCCTGGACGGCGTCACGATCGACGGCACCGTCGACATGACCACAATCGGGGACACCATCACCGTGACCCAGGGATTGACACTCAACGGCACCATCGACCTCGGACCCACTGACGCCTCCGGAATCAGCGAACTCAATTTCCAGGGCGCACAAACCCTCTCAGGCACCGGCTCGATCGTCTTCGGCAACTTCTACGAAGGCGACCAGATCAACACCGCCTCGAGCGGCGGCGATTCGGGAGCCCTAACCATCGGGCCGAACATCACCGTCCAGGGGACTGACGGGGTTATCGGATACGACCACGGTGGCCCCGAGACTCCAATCGTCCTCGAGGGCACCATCGACGCCAACACGAGCGGGGGCAGCGTACAGATCTACGGCACCGACTGGACCAGCTCAGGCACAATCGCAGCAACGAACGGCGGCACGATCAACCTTGAAACGGCCCCGTCGAATTTTACGCCGGGCCTGCTGACGGGCGGCACCTGGAGCGTGGGGGCCGACAGCACGCTCAATTTCCCCGGGGGCAATATCGCGACCGACGCCGCCACGATCATCCTGGACGGACCGGGTGCAAGCTTCCCCGCTCTTTCGTCGCTCGCGTACATCGCGCCGGGCGGCACCCTGGAGCTCTCGGACGGCGCATCGTTCACAACGACCACCAGCCTGCTCAACCAGGGAACGATCAACGTCGCCGATCCCGGCATCCTGAACATAGAAGGCAATTTCACGCTAGCAGCAGGCGGCCAGCTCGACGTGGGAGTCGGGGGCTACAGTCCGGGCAGCGGGTTCAGCCAGCTCAACGTCACCGGCCAGCTCACCCTGGGCGGGGCACTGGACGTCACCCTGCTTGGTGGATTCACACCCGTTCTCGGCAACAGCTTCCCGATCATCAACTACGGCTCGGTCACCGGCGCGTTCAGCTCGGAATCCGGCCTTGAGATCAGCAGCAGCCTGAATTTCCGCCCGGTTACGAACCCGACGCAATTCGACCTCGACGTCATCGAATCGTACATCGTCACCACCACTGCCGACATGGGCGACGGTTCATTGAGGGCCGCGATCGAGGCCGCCGACCTATCGTCCGGCCCGTTTGCGATCGACTTCGATATTCCTGGAGGCGGCGTGCAATTGATCTCGCCGCTTTCGCCGCTGCCGTTCATCACCGCTGTGGTCGATCTCGACGCGACGACCCAGCCGGGATACGCGGGCGCGCCGATCATCCAACTGGATGGCACGAGTACGGGGAGCGCGAGCGGGCTCGTGCTGGCGGCCGGGTCCGCCGGGAGCGAGATCAGCGGAGTGGTGATCAGCGATTTCAGCCAGGACGGAATCTTGATCGAAAGCTCGGGCAACGTTGTCCAGAGTTCCTATATCGGCACGAATGCCTCGGGCACGGCCGCCGCGCCCAACCAGATCGGCATTGTGATCGGCGCCGGTGCATCGGGCAATACGATCGGCGGCACGTCCGCTCCGGCGGGCAACGTGATTTCGGGCAACGCGAGCTATGGGGTTCAGATCACCGGCTCCGGTGCTACAGGCAACGTGGTCGAAGGCAACATGATCGGCACCGACCCGAGCGGCACGGTCGCGATCGCCAACGCCACGGGCGTCGAGATCGCTTCCGGCGCGTCGAGCAACACGATCGGCGGCACGGCCGCCGGCGACGGCAATCTCATCTCGGGCAATCTTGGCGACGGAGTGTTGTTGAACGGCGCGGCCACTGCGGACAACGTGGTCGCGGGAAACCAGATCGGGACCGACACAACCGGAGAGACGCCGCTTGGCAACGCGGGCGCAGGCGTCGACGTTGCGGGTGCGACGGACAGCACGATCGGCGGGGTTTCCGGCGGCGGGCGAAACGTCCTCTCGGGCAATGCCGAAGGCGTGTCGGTGAGCGGCGGGGCAACCGGAACCCTGATCGCCGGGAACCTGATTGGAACCGATGCAAACGGTATCTCTGCCGTCGGCAACACGAATTCCGGCATCGCCGTCACGGGTGCCTTGAACACCACGATCGGCGGCACGACCGCCGTCGCCCTCAACGTGATCTCGGGCAATGGCGGCCTGAACAATGGCATCAACGGCATCGAGGTTGAGGGTGGTGCCTCCGGTACGCTGATTCAGGGAAACTACATCGGTGTGAATCAAGATGGAACGGGACCGCTAGCCAATACCGGCTCGGGCATAGTCGACATCGCCTCCCCCGGCACGACCATCGGCGGCACGGCGGAGGGGGCCGGGAACGTGATCTCGGCCAACGCCTATGTGGGCGTCTCGATCCAGGGGAGCGCCTCTTCGGGAGCCCTGGTGCTGGGCAACTACATCGGCACCGACAAGACCGGGAAAATCGCTCTCGGCAACCTGGGCGATGGACTGGAGCTCGGCGATGTGAGCGACGTGACGATCGGCGGCACCGCGGCGGGCGTGGGCAACGTCATCTCGAGCAACTCGGGCGCCGGCATCGACCTGGTGGGGAGCGACAGCGGTGTGCTCATCCAGGCCAACAAGATCGGCACCGATCCAACGGGATCGGTCGCACTGGGCAACGGCACCGGCATCCTCATCCAGTACGGATCATCGGACAACACGATCGGCGGGAGCGCGGCGGCAGCCGGCAACACGATCGCGTTCAGTACGGGCACGTCACTCCACACCGGCCTTGGAGTCGACGTCGACGCGTCTGCCGGCACCGGCAACACGATCCGGCTGAACTCGATTTTCTCGAATCATGGTCTCGGGATCGGTCTGGGCGGCAACGTGGTGACCCCGATTTCGGCGACGCCACTTACGGGCCCCAACAACTATGAGAACTACCCGGTCATCACCGCGGTGACGAGCACCGGCGGCATGACGACGGTCATGGGCTCTCTCGAGAGCACCGCGAACACGACGTTCATGCTCGACTTTTACACGCTCTCGTCGAGTAATGCCTCGGGCTACGGCGAAGGGCGTTACGTGCTGGGCTCAGGACCGGTTCCCATTGATGCAAGCGGAACAGCCCACTTCACGTTCTCGTTCCCGACCCCGGCAACGGGGGTGCAGTTCGTCACCGCGACGGCGACTGACCCCGCCGGCAATACTTCGGAATTCTCTCAAGCGTTCGGCTCCGACATTCCCCCCACCGCGAAGATTAGCTTCACGAAGCTGACCGTCGACGAAGGGGTGTCGATCCCGTTCAACGGTTCGGGCTCAATTGACCCCAACAACGGTTCGCTCAGCTATTTCTGGACATTCGGCGACGGCGCCACGGGGACCGGGCCGGACCCGATTCACGCCTACACCAAGCCCGGAGTCGAGACGGTGACCTTGACGGTCGACGACGGCTTTGGCGGCGTGAGCACCGCGACGGCTACCGTGACTGTGAGCGACGTGCCGCCGGTCTTCACGCCGGATTCGTTCACGCCGCCCGAGACATTCTCGAGCTCGACATCCGGCGACGGATTCGGAACGGCTGTGGCTGCGATCGACGGCAACGTGGTGATCGGGGCGCCCCAGGCTGGCAACGGTGGCGCAGTCGATCTTTATGATGGCGTACCCACCGACGATGGCGTGTCGACGCCATACAGGTACGGCTCGCTGATCCACGTCTTCCAGGATCCGGGCGCGACGGCCGGCGATCTGTTCGGCGCATCGGTCGCGGATTTCGGCGACGATCTGATCGTCGGGCGCCCGGCGCGGGCCAGGGCGTGGCGTATGTGTTCGATGCGAACCCGGATAGCACCACGTTCGGCTCGCTGCTCTTGACGTTGTCGTTCCCGGGTAATACCGGCCTTGTTCCCGCACAGTTCGGCGCGGCCGTAGGGGGGCTGGGGAACGAGGTTGCCGTCGGAGCACCGTACGCCGATTCACCGATGAATCCGACACTCGGAAAGGTCTATTTGTTCGACGATACGACCGGCGCTTTGTTGACGACGATAGCCAACCCCGACTACGAGACGAAGAGTTTCGGGGCTGCGGTCGCGGCCGTGGGAGACGACGTGCTGATTGGATCGCCGCTGGATGCGAACGCCGGCCCGCAGGGCGCGGCGTTTCTCTACGGCACTTCCGGGAGCATGCTCCAGACGTTCTTGCCTCCCGACGGTGGCGGCGAGTTCGGGGCGGCCGTCGCGGCGGTCGGATCGAACGTCCTGATCGGGTCGCCGCTCGATGATGGCGGCGCCGGTGCAGCGTTCCTGTTCTTTAGCTCGCCCAGCTTTAACTCGCCCGGATCGCCCGAGATGTTCGTCCAGCCTGACGGAGGCGGCGGTGAATTCGGTGCTTCGGTCGCAGGCACGGGCAACCAGGCCTTGATCGGTGCGCCCGGAGCAAACCTCGGTACACACGACGCCGGGGCCGCGTATCTCTTCGACGCCGACCCGTCGAGCCCGACCTTCGGCAATGCGATCGGCGCCTTCCAGGAACCGACCCCGACCACCGGCGACGCCTTCGGAACGGCGGTGGGAATCGACGACGGCGCGATCGTGGTCGGTGCACCGGCCGCGGGAGCTGTCGACCTGTATCAGCCCAGTGCGTCGCTGTCGGTCTCCGCGACCACGACGTATGCCACGCTCAGTTACGACTCGGTGATCGTCAGCGGCACGTTCATGGACGTCAACCCCGACGCCGCGCTCACCGCGACGATCGATTGGGGCGACGGCTCGAGCCCCACGACCGTGCCGCTTCCAGCCGGCTCATACGCATTCTCGGCACCCCACGAGTACACAACGGATGCGTCTTACAAGTACAACATCGGCGTCACGCTCTCCGACGGCACCGACTTGACTGCGTTTGCTCAAACGCCGCTGTTGATCAGTGATCCGGCTCCCGTATTCGCCGCGCCGGGCTTGGTGCTCTCATCGAACAGCATCCTCGAGAATGGCACGGAGATGTTGAGCGGCACGATCGTGAGCCCCGGAGGCATCCACACCAACACGCTCACGATCAACTGGGGCGATGGCTCGCTCTTCACGACGATCGTGCTGCCGCCGGGAGACGACACGTTCTCGACGTCGCACACGTATCTGAACAACCCCCCTGGCGTCGCAAGCGGCGAGTACACCATCAGCGCCAGCGTGATCAACGAGGAAGAGAAGAGCGGGAGCGCTTCGACCGAGGTGACGGTCTCGAACGTTCCTCCGCAGTTCAACTCGAGCAACCTGGAGCTGTCGTCTTCCAAGATCTTCGAGGGGGGCACGGTCACGCTCGATGGCTCGTTCACCGACCCGGGCACGCTCGACCCGCACACGGTCACGATCAACTGGGGCGACGGCTCGACCTCCACCACGCTGGTCGGCATGCTGGGTCAGATCGAGGAGACTTCGCCCGGACAGTATACGTACACCGCTTCGCATCTGTATCTGAACAATCCACCCGGCGAGCCCACCGGCGGCTCCTTCGCGATCCAGGTCTCCGTCTCGGACGACGTGAGCACGACCACAGCGACCACTTCGATCGAGGTCGATAACGCCGCGCCCTCGGTCCGCATCGAGAGCGCTGGCAGCCCCCTTTCGGGAATGATCAGCCTCAAGGGTGTTGTCACGGACCCCGGCATCCTCGACACCGAAACGGTCGTCTGGAACGTGACAAATAACGGCGTGCAGATCGACTCCGGCACGGGCGCGACGATCAGTTTCAACACCCCGACGTCGATCGGTGTGCTGGTGGCAACCGCGACTGCCACCGACAGCGACGGCGGTCAGGGAAGCGACAGCGTGCAGATCGTGGTGATCGACCAGAATCAGGTGAACGTCACGATTGATCCCACGACGGGGATCACGGTCTCCGTGGGCACGAGTGTGCTGTCGAATGCGCCCATTCAGTCCCCGGAGACCGAAGTGATGGCTCTCATCCTGGGCAACCAGGTCACGGTCGATGCGCATACCATGACGGCCCCCGTCGAGCTTGACGGCTACGGCAACAGTGAATCGCTCACGGGTGGCTCGGGGAACGACATCCTGGTGGCAAACGGCGGGGCCAACAGCCTGGTCGGCGGGCCGGGCGACGACACGCTCTACTCCAATCAGGGCGACGACTCGCTGTACGGCGGCACGGGCAACGACACCTACTTCATCAACCCGGGTACCGACCCGCTCGTCGACGATCTGTCCGGCTTCAACACGCTCAACTTCTCGATCTCAACGGTGGCGATCACGATCAATCTCGCCCTCGAAACCGGCCAGCCGCAGCAGGTGAATTCCGATGGCGCCGTCGTGACGCTCATTGGAAGCTTCGACGGCTACGTCGCCTCGCCCAACGGCGACAACGTCATCGGCAACGACCAAGACGATCTCATCTACGGCGGCTCAGGCAACACCACGATCACCGGCGGATCGGGAAACAACTCGATCGTGGGCGGTTCGGGCAACGACGTGATCTATGGCGGGTCTACCAACACGACGATCACGAGCGGCACCGGGAACGACTCGATCGTGGGCGGATCGGGCAACGACATCATCTACGGCGGATCGAGCTCCTCGACGTTGACCGGCGGCTCCGGCAACGACTCGATCATCGGCGGGTCGGGCAACGACATCGTCTACGGCGGGTCGGGCAATACGACGATCACCGGCGGAAGCGGCAACGAGTCGATCGTCGGCGGATCGGGCAACGACATCATCTACGGCGGATCGGGCAACACCACGCTCACCGGGGGCGGCGGAAATTCGACGCTCGTCGGCGGAACCGGCAACGACATCATCTACGGCGGCACGGGGAATACCACGCTCACCGGCGGCAACGGCAACGCGTCGATCGTCGGCGGAAGCGGCAACGACATCATCTACGGCGGGTCGAACAACAACACGATCACGGGCGGAAGTGGCAACGACTCGATCATCGGCGGGTCGGGCAACGACATCATCTACGGCGGATCGGGCAACACCACGATCACCGGCGCCGGCGGCAGCGACACGCTGATCGGCGGCTCAGGAAACGACATCATCTATGGCGGCTCGAACCCGAGCACCTTGACCGGCGGGTCGGGCGGCGAGTCGATCATCGGCGGCTCGGGCAACGACATCATCTACGGCGGGTCGAACAACAACACGATCACCGGCGGAAGCGGCAACGACTCGATCATCGGTGGCTCGGGCAACGACATCATCTACGGCGGGTCGGGCAACAACACGATCACCGGCGGCGGCGGGAACAGCACGCTGATCGGCGGCACCGGAAACGACATCATCTACGGCGGATCGAACCCGAGTACCTTGAATGGTGGATCGGGCGGCGAATCGATCGTGGGCGGCACCGGCAACGACATCATCTACGGCGGCTCGAACACCAACACGATTGTCGGCGGATCGGGCAACGACTCGATCATCGGCGGATCGGGCAACGACATCATTTATGGCGGTTCGGGCAACAACACGATCACGGGTGGGGGCGGCAACAGCACGCTGATCGGCGGCACGGGCAACGACATCATCTACGGCGGGTCGAACGGGAGCACCTTGAACGGCGGATCAGGCGGCGAGTCGATCGTGGGCGGCACGGGCAACGACATCATCTATGGTGGGTCGGGCAATAACACGATCACCGGCGGATCCGGCAACAATTCGATCGTCGGTGGGGGCGGCAACGACATCATCTATGGCGGTTCGGGCAACAACACGATCACAGCGGGCGGCGGCAATGATTCGATCACCGGCGGCAGCGGCAACGACATCATTTACGGGGGCTCACAGAACAGCACGATCACCGGCGGCAGCGGCAACGACTCGATCAACGGCGGCGCCGGCAACGACATCATCTACGGCGGCAGCGGCAACACCACGATCACCGGTGGATCCGGCAGCGACTCGATCACCGGCGGCTCGGGCAATGACATCATCTACGGCGGTGCCGGCGACAACACGATCACCGGCGGATCAGGCGACGACTACATCAACGGCGGCAAGGCCGACGACGTGATCTACGGCGGCTCGGGCAACAGCACGATCTCGGCGGGCGACGGCGCCGACTCGATCACCGGCGGCTCGGGCAACGACATCATCTACGGAGGGCCGGGCAACGACACGATCGATGGCGGCACCGGCAATGCGACGATCGCCGCGGGCACAGGATACGACTCGATCACGGCCGGGGGGGGCTTCGATTCCTGGTTCGGCTTCTTCGGCGCGAACAACATGACGCTCACCGACACCATGTTCTCGGCCTATGGAGGCACCGGGCAGGCGATCGAAGACCCGATCAGCGGGTTCCAGAACGCCGTCCTCGCCGCGGGTGCCGGCGACTTCACGCTCGACGCCTCGGGCTTCTCCGGGGGCACGCTCTTGATCGCCGGAACCGGCAACGACACGCTCGTCGGCTCGAGCAACGACGACACGCTGGTCTCGGGTACCGGCAACGACTCGCTCGTCGGTGGCGGCGGCAACGACACGTTCGCGTTCAACAGCGGCTCGAGCGGCAGCCAGACGATCGACGAGGCGAGCGACACTGCGAATGCGTGGCTCGATTTCTCGCAAGCGCCGGCCGGCGTCAATATCAACCTGAGCGCGGCTGGTGCTCAGGCGGTGATCCCGGGCACGCTCACGCTGACGTTATCCAATCCGATGGGGATCGCCGACGTCCTGGGCAGCGGCTACGACGACACGATCATTGGCAACGCTCGCGACAACACGTTGATCGGCGGCGGGGGCGACGATCTGATCGCCGGGCTGGGCGGCAACGACCTTCTCGAAGGCGGCGTGACGCGCACGATCTATCTCGACTTCAGCGACTACGAGCTGCCCGGTCAGCACATCTACACCCCGGACGAGGAGAGCGCGATCGAGTCACAGCTCGTCGCCGATTACGCCGATTTCTCGTACGTGTTCACGCTGTCGCCGCCAGAGTCGGGGGTCTACACGACGATCTACTTCAACGACCCGGTACTGACGGGCCTGGAAGGAGGCATCGCCACGGGGATCGACTGGCGCGACCTGGACATCGCCGGCTCGACGACCTTGACCGAAGCGGGGTTCCAGATCACGCCGGCAGACCAGGCCGGGGTCAACGTCAACGACCTGCTGGGAAGCCCGGGCGAGCCCGCCGCCACGAGCGCCGACTTTGTTGCTCTTTCAGCAACGATCGCTGCCCACGAGCTGGGGCACCTTTCGGGGCTCGAGCACGGCGACTCGTTCGGGCCGATCGGCTCGGGCATCTACAGCGGGGTGAACCCCGACCTTTATGTCCCCGCTTTCACCGGGCCTGTCGACGCCACCGAGACGGTACGGCATATCATGGCCTCCGGAGCGTCGGTCAACGCCACTCTCTTCGACGCCATCGACGACCCGTACTTCGGCGAGCGCGAGGCGATCAAGCTCGCCTACGGCGAGGACGGGTCTCCGGTCAACGAGCAGACTGCGCCCCACTACACGATGGCAACCGCTCAGGCCGTTGCGCTCGAGCCCGTGGTCGTGCCGGACACCGACCTCGAAGGTGTGAACGCCGACCGCTCGTTTGACGTCACCGCGGCCGACGTGGTCGGCTACCTGAGCACGGACAGCCAGGGCAACTCGTATACGGACTACTACTCGTTCACGGCCACGGCCGGAACCCTGATCAATTTCGAGGTCATGTCGGCGGTGCTCAACCGGCCCCAGGGGGCCTTCGACACGGCGCTCACGATCTACGACTCGGCAGGCAACGTCGTCGCGTACGACGACGACTCGTTCCAGGACACGGATTCGACGATTCTCGACCTGACCCTGGCGGAGACCGGCACCTATTACGCGATGGTCACGTCGTCTCCTAAATCGGTGTCGCTCAATGAGCCGCTGACCGGCGCCTACGAGCTTTTCATGTACACGTTTGCCACGGGTGCCTCTACGGCTGGCGGCCTTTCCACTGCCGACACCATGCCTCTTGGCCTCGCCAGTGCGGGCGACACGATGTATGCCGGCTCGGGCAGCGACACGATTGTCGCCGGGACGGGAAACGACACCGTCTCCGCCCAGCTTCAGGCGGACACCATCATCTACGGCTCCGGCAACGTCAATTTCATCGGCAAGTGCCTTACCTGGACGTCTCCGCGGTTGTCAACCAGTCCACTGTTGTCGCGGGCGAGCCCGTCACCTTGACCGGCTCATTCGTCGACCCGGACGACGCCGACGTCCAAACGTTTGACTGGAAAGTCGTTGCTCCGGGCAACCAGGCGATCCCCGACGGAACCGCCCAGACCTTCACGTTCACTCCGGAGGAAGCCGGGACATACACTGTCACCTTCAAGATCACCGATCAGAACGGCGGCGACATAACCACCACGCTGCAGTTCACCGCAACCGGCGGGATCGTCTCGTCCGGCGCTTCCACAACGGTGCTGGCGGCGCCCGAGCCCGTGGTCTACGGCCAGGCCGCCACGTTCACCGCCACAGTGATGGGCTACGGCACGCCGACAGGCACCGTGACGTTCTACACCGGAGAAGTGAACCCGGACGACGAGCTCGGCACCGGCACGCTGGGTGTCGTCGACGGACAGGACATCGCGACGTTCAGTACTTCGTCGCTGACCGTGAGCGGCGGCCCATACACGATCATTGCCGTCTACGGCGGCGACGCGAATAATCAGGGGTCGAGTTCCAATCCCATCAGTCAGGTCATCACACCCGCGCCGTTGACCATCACCGCCCAGGACGTCTCCGGCACTTACGGCAGCGTGAGCCTGAACGGCACCACCGGCTTCACCGAGTCCGGCCTGATCACCGGCGACTCGATCAGCGGCGTCACGCTCTCCACCAACGCCACGCTCAGCAGCTCCGGAAATTACAACTACAGCGCCACGCCATGGACCATCACCCCCAGCGACGCCACCGGCTCGGGACTCACCAATTACAGCATCACCTATGACACCGCCCCGAACGGCCTCACTATCAGCAAGCTCAACATCACCGCCGCGCTTAACGGAGCCGTCGAGGAGAAGACCTATGACGGCACCACCAGCGCCGCCCTGGGCAGTGATTACACCCTTTACACCCCGGTCACCGACGACGTCGTGACACTGTCGGCCACCGGCACTTACGACACCCAGAATGCCGGTAGCGGCAAGACCGTCACCTTCACCAATCTGGCCATGGGCGGCCTTGACGCCGGCGACTACAACCTGACCAGCAATTCGCTCTCTGACGCCAACGGCAAGATCGACACCGCCGCGCTCACCATCACCGCCAAGAACGTCTCCGGCACTTACGGCAGCGTGAGCCTGAGCGGCACCACCGGCTTCACCGAGTCCGGCCTCATCACCGGCGACTCGATCAGCGGCGTCACGCTCTCCACCAACGCCACGCTCAGCAGCTCCGGAAATTACAACTACAGCGCCACGCCATGGACCATCACCCCCAGCGACGCCACCGGCTCGGGACTCACCAATTACAGCATCACCTATGACACCGCCCCGAACGGCCTCACTATCAGCAAGCTCAACATCACCGCCGCGCTTAACGGAGCCGTCGAGGAGAAGACCTATGACGGCACCACCAGCGCCGCCTTGGGCAATGATTACACCCTCTCCACTCTGGTCACCGACGACGTCGTCACGCTGTCGGCCACCGGCACTTACGACACCCAGAATGCCGGCAGCGGCAAGACCGTCACCTACACCAACCTGGCCCTGGGCGGACTCGACGCCGGCGACTATAACCTCACCAACACTTCGCTCTCCGACGCCAACGGCGAGATCGACACTGCCGCGCTGGCCATCACCGCCAAGGACGTCTCCGGCACTTACGGCAGCGTGAGCCTGAGCGGCACCACCGGCTTCACCGAGTCCGGCCTCATCACCGGCGAGTTGATCAGCGGCGTCACGCTCTCCACCAACGCCACGCTCAGCAGCTCCGGAAATTACAACTACAGCGCCACGCCATGGACCATCACCCCCAGCGACGCCACCGGCTCGGGACTCACCAATTACAGCATCACCTATGACACCGCCCCGAACGGCCTCACTATCAGCAAGCTCAACATCACCGCCGCGCTTAACGGAGCCGTCGAGGAGAAGACCTATGACGGCACCACCAGCGCCGCCCTGGGCAGTGATTACACCCTTTACACCCCGGTCACCGACGACGTCGTGACACTGTCGGCCACCGGCACTTACGACACCCAGAATGCCGGTAGCGGCAAGACCGTCACCTTCACCAATCTGGCCATGGGCGGCCTTGACGCCGGCGACTACAACCTGACCAGCAATTCGCTCTCTGACGCCAACGGCAAGATCGACACCGCCGCGCTCACCATCACCGCCAAGAACGTCTCCGGCACTTACGGCAGCGTGAGCCTGAGCGGCACCACCGGCTTCACCGAGTCCGGCCTCATCACCGGCGACTCGATCAGCGCCGTCACGCTGACCACCAACGCGACGCTCAGCAGCTCCGGAAATTACAACTACAGCGCCACCCCCTTGACCATCACCCCCAGCAACGCCACCGGCTCGGGACTCTCCAATTACAGCATCACCTATGACACCGCCCCGAACGGCCTCACTATCAGCAAGCTCAACATCACCGCCGCGCTTAACGGAGCCGTCGAGGAGAAGACCTATGACGGCACCACCAGCGCCGCCCTGGGCAGTGATTACACCCTCTCCACTCTGGTCACCGACGACGTCGTCACGCTGTCGGCCACCGGCACTTACGACACCCAGAATGCCGGCAGCGGCAAGACCGTCACCTTCACCAATCTGGCCCTGGGCGGACTCGACGCCGGCGACTACAACCTCACCAACACTTCGCTCTCCGACGCCAACGGCAAGATCGACACCGCCGCGCTCACCATCACCGCCAAGAACGTCTCCGGCACTTACGGCAGCGTGAGCCTGAGCGGCACCACCGGCTTCACCGAGTCCGGCCTCGTCAGCGGCGACTCGATCAGCGCCGTCACGCTGACCACCAACGCGACGCTCAGCAGCTCCGGAAATTACAACTACAGCGCCACCCCCTTGACCATCACCCCCAGCAACGCCACCGGCTCGGGACTCTCCAATTACAGCATCACCTATGACACCGCCCCGAACGGCCTCACTATCAGCAAGCTCAACATCACCGCCGCGCTTAACGGAGCCGTCGAGGAGAAGACCTATGACGGCACCACCAGCGCCGCCCTGGGCAGTGATTACACCCTCTCCACTCTGGTCACCGACGACGTCGTCACGCTGTCGGCCACCGGCACTTACGACACCCAGAATGCCGGCAGCGGCAAGACCGTCACCTACACCAATCTTGCCCTGGGCGGACTCGACGCCGGCGACTACAACCTCACCAACACTTCGCTCTCCGACGCCCATGGCAAGATCGACACCGCCGCGCTCACCATCACGGCCAAGAACGTCTCCGGCACTTACGGCAGCGTGAGCCTGAGCGGCACCACCGGCTTCACCGAGTCCGGCCTCGTCAGCGGCGACTCGATCAGCGCCGTCACGCTGACCACCAACGCGACGCTCAGCAGCTCCGGAAATTACAACTACAGCGCCACCCCCTTGACCATCACCCCCAGCAACGCCACCGGCTCGGGACTCTCCAATTACACCATCGTCTATGCCAACGCCGCGACGGGCCTCACCATCAGCAAGCTCAACATCACCGCTGCGCTCAACGGAGCGGTCGAGGAGAAGACCTATGACGGCACCACCAGCGCCGCTCTGGGCAATGATTACACCCTCTCCACTCCGGTCGCCGGCGACTTCGTGACAATGTCGGCCACCGGCAATTACGACACCAAGAATGCCGGCAGCGGCAAGACCGTCACCTACACCAATCTGGCCCTGGGCGGACTCGACGCCGGCGACTACAACCTCACCAACACTTCGCTCTCTGACGCCCATGGCAAGATCGACACCGCCGCGCTCACCATCACGGCCAAGAACGTCTCCGGCACTTACGGCAGCGTGAGCCTGAGCGGCACCACCGGCTTCACCGAGTCCGGCCTCGTCAGCGGCGACTCGATCAGCGCCGTCACGCTGACCACCAACGCGACGCTCAGCAGCTCCGGAAATTACAACTACAGCGCCACCCCCTTGACCATCACCCCCAGCAACGCTACCGGCTCGGGACTCACCAATTACAGCATCACCTATGACACCGCCCCGAACGGCCTCACTATCAGCAAGCTCAACATCACCGCCGCGCTTAACGGAGCCGTCGAGGAGAAGACCTATGACGGCACCACCAGCGCCGCCTTGGGCAATGATTACACCCTCTCCACTCTGGTCACCGACGACGTCGTCACGCTGTCGGCCACCGGCACTTACGACACCCAGAATGCCGGCAGCGGCAAGACCGTCACCTACACCAACCTGGCCCTGGGCGGACTCGACGCCGGCGACTATAACCTCACCAACACTTCGCTCTCCGACGCCCATGGCAAGATCGACACCGCCGCGCTCACCATCACGGCCAAGAACGTCTCCGGCACTTACGGCAGCGTGAGCCTGAGCGGCACCACCGGCTTCACCGAGTCCGGCCTCGTCAGCGGCGACTCGATCAGCGCCGTCACGCTGACCACCAACGCGACGCTCAGCAGCTCCGGAAATTACAACTACAGCGCCACCCCCTTGACCATCACCCCCAGCAACGCCACCGGCTCGGGACTCTCCAATTACACCATCGTCTATGCCAACGCCGCGACGGGCCTCACCATCAGCAAGCTCAACATCACCGCTGCGCTCAACGGAGCGGTCGAGGAGAAGACCTATGACGGCACCACCAGCGCCGCTCTGGGCAATGATTACACCCTCTCCACTCCGGTCGCCGGCGACTTCGTGACAATGTCGGCCACCGGCAATTACGACACCAAGAATGCCGGCAGCGGCAAGACCGTCACCTACACCAATCTGGCCCTGGGCGGACTCGACGCCGGCGACTACAACCTCACCAACACTTCGCTCTCTGACGCCCATGGCAAGATCGACACCGCCGCGCTCACCATCACGGCCAAGAACGTCTCCGGCACTTACGGCAGCGTGAGCCTGAGCGGCACCACCGGCTTCACCGAGTCCGGCCTCGTCAGCGGCGACTCGATCAGCAGCGTCGTGCTGAGCACCAACGCCACGGTCAGCAGCTCCGGAAATTACAACTACAGCGCCACGCAATGGACCATCACCCCCAGCGACGCCACCGGCTCGGGACTCACCAATTACAGCATCACCTATGACACCGCCCCGAACGGCCTCACCGTCAGCAAGCTCAACATCACCGCCGCGCTCAACGGAGCCGTCGAGCAGAAGACCTACGACGGCACCACCACTGCAACCCTGGGCAGCGATTACACCCTGTCCGCCCCGGTCACCGGCGACGTCGTGACGCTCTCCGCGACCGGCAATTACAACAATAAGAATGTCGGCAGCGGCAAGACGGTCACTTACACCAACCTCATCCTGGGCGGCGTCGACTCGGGCGACTACAACCTCACGACCAGTTCGCTCTCCGACTCGAACGGCAAGATCATCGCCGCACCGCTGGCCATCACCGCCAACAACGTCTCCGGCACGTATGGCAGCGTGAGCTTGAACGGCACGACCGGCTTCACCGAGTCTGGCCTCGTCTCGGGCGACTCGATCAGCGGTGTCATCTTGACCACCAATGCCACGCTCAGCAGCTCAGGAAACTATAACTACAGCGCCACCCCCTGGACCATCACGCCCAGCGCTGCGACCGGCTCGGGGCTCACCAATTACAGCATCACCTATGACGCCGCTCCGGTCGGCCTCACTATCAGCAAGCTCAGCATCACCGCCGCGCTCAACGGAGCCGTCGAGCAGAAGACCTACGACGGCACCACCACCGCAACCCTGGGCAGCGATTACACCCTGTCCACCCCGGTCTCCGGCGACGTCGTGACGCTCTCCGCGACCGGCAATTACAACAATAAGAATGTCGGCAGCGGCAAGACGGTCACCTACACCAACCTGGTCCTGGGCGGCGTCGACTCGGGTGACTACAACCTCACGACCAGTTCGCTCTCCGACTCGAACGGCAAGATCATCGCCGCACCGCTGGCCATCACCGCCAACAACGTCTCCGGCACTTACGGCAGTGTGAGCCTGAGCGGCACCACCGGCTTCACCGAGTCCGGCCTGATTTCCGGCGACTCGATCAGCGGCGTCACGCTCTCCACCAACGCCACGCTCAGCAGCTCCGGAAATTACAACTACAGCGCCACACCCTGGACCATCACCCCCAGCGCCGCCACCGGCTCGGGACTCTCCAATTACAGCATCACCTACAAGAACGGCACCCTGACGGTCAATACCGCCCCGCTGACCATCACCGCCAATAACGCGTCCAAGGTCTACGGGCAGGCCAACCCGGCTCCGAATGTGAGCTATTCTGGCTTCGTGACCGGCGAGAGTTCGAGCAGTCTCACAACCTTGCCAACCGCGTCGACAACGGCCACGATCACCAGCCCGGTCGGAACCTACGCGATCACCGTGAGCGGGGCGGTTGATCCCAATTACTCGTTCACGTATGTTGCCGGCACGCTCACGATCAACAAGGATACGACCACCACGGCGGCCACGACGTCGACAACCAGCGGCTCCATTGGGCAGACGGTCACGATCACAGCGACCGTCACGGCGAACGCTCCCGGCTCGGGCACTCCGACCGGCAGTGTTGATTTCTTCGACACCACGACCAGTGTTGACCTGGGCTCGGTCGCTCTCTCAGGCGGAGCTGCCTCACTCAGCACAACGGCGTTGTCATCGGGTACTCACGCGATCACCGTCACTTATTCGGGCGACTCGAACTTCCTGACGAGCAGCGCGGCGACGAGTACGATCACGATGGGTCAGTCGCTCATCGTGCTGGACCCCACGGCCGGCGGAGCCCTCAGCATTTCAGGGAACGCCAGCATCAAATTGACGGGCGGGGTGTATGTCGATTCCAGCTCGTCCAGCGCAATTCTGGCCAGTGGAAACGCCGCGATCAACGCGGCGGTGATCGACGTGCATGGCAGCGTCTCGAAGAGCGGCAACGCGAGCTTCTCTCCGGCGGCGGTGACGAAAGCGGCCGTCGTGAATGATCCGCTCTCAGGGCTCGCTGTGCCGAGTGAGACGGGCCTGACGAATTACGGCTCGTACAGTTTGAGCGGCAACTCGACGGCTACGATCAAGTCAGGTATCTATAGCGCGATCGCTGTCTCGGGCAACGCCAGCCTGACCATGAGCGCCGGCATCTACATCATCACAGGCGGAGGCTTCTCCGTTTCCGGAAATGCGAGTGTCACCGGCACGGGAGTGACGATCTACAACACCAACAGCGCGTTCCCCTCGAGCGGCGGTACTTCGGGAGCCATCACCTTGAGCGGCAACGGCACGTTCAAGCTGACTCCGGCAACGACGGGCACATATGCGAACCTGCTCTTCATCCAGCCTGCCGCCAACACGCACGTGCTCACCTACAGCGGTAATGCGATGGCAGGGGTTTCGGGCACGATTTATGCTCCGTCGGCCGGGCTAGTCGAGAGCGGCGATGCCCAGTTGAATGCGTCGATCATCGTCGACACGATCACGCTCAGCGGTAATGCGATCACGAACGTGGCCACTCTGTCGGCGCCAGACGGAGCCGTGGCGTACAGCCCCGCACAGGTTCGGTCGGCGTACGGCGTGAGCAGCCTCACGACCGATGGCAGCGGGCAGACAATTGCCCTGGTCGACGCCTATGACAACCCAGACATCTACCCGGCGGTCGATGCGTTTGACACGCAGTTCGGGCTCACTGATTCGGGACCGTCGCTTTACGACCAGTACGGGCCGGCGTCATCGTTCTTGACGGTGATCGGGCAGGACGGCCAGAGCACATCGCTGCCGGCATCTGATCCCAACGGCCCGGGAACGGACAACTGGGAGGTCGAGGAATCGCTGGACGTGGAATGGGCGCATGCCATCGCACCGGGCGCGAAGATCGTGCTGGTGGAGGCCAACAGCCAGTCGCTTTCCGACCTGATGGCGGCCGTGGCCACCGCGGCGGGCCAGCCGGGGGTGTCGGTCGTTTCGATGAGCTGGGGCTTCGCGGAAGGGCAGAGTGTCTCGGCGAGCGACGAAGCCACGTACGACGCGATGCTCGACGTTCCCGGAGTCAGCTTCGTGGCGAGCACGGGAGATTACGGAGCTGCCGATCCGGAATATCCCGCGTACTCGCCGAATGTGCTGGCGGTCGGCGGTACGACGCTCGATCTGAACAATCTCGGGGCCTACGATCATGAGCTCGGCTGGGGCAACGTCTCGGGCTCGCAGGGCACGGTGATCGGGTCCGGAGGCGGGATCAGCCAGTTCGAGCCCGAGCCTTCGTACCAGCAGGGAGTCCAGGCAACAGGTGGCCGGACCACTCCCGATGTTTCGTTAGTCGCAGACCCGGCCACGGGTGCGTGGATCGCGGATCCTTACAACCTGGCGGACTCGTCGAGCCCGTTCGAGGTCGTGGGCGGCACCAGCTTGTCGGCGCCTGCGTGGGCCGGCTTGCTGGCACTCGTGAATCAGGGCCGGGAAGTTGCCGGGCAACCGGTTTTGAACAGCACGAGCCCCACCGAGGTGCAACAAGCCCTCTACAGTCTGCCGCAGAGCGATTACAACGTCATCACTAGCGGCAACAACGGATACGATGCGGAATCAGGATACAACCTGGTGACCGGTCTGGGCACGCCGATCGCGAACCTGCTTGTTTCGGACCTGGTGGCGTATCAGGGCGCAGGCACGGCGTACTCCGGAGCGAAGGTCGGCCCACTACAAGACGCGACCCTGGACGGCCAGGTGTCCGGTGAAGGCTCCGAGACGGATGTCATCAACGTCTTTGATTCCCTCACCATCACAGCCGCGGGACAGGGCCACGCGCCGCTTGCGAATCAGGGCGCCGGCTCGGCCTCGTTCCAGGATCAGACGGTGACGACGGTGGTGAGCGAGCACACCGCGGTGGCGGCTTCAAACGCAACGGTCCTGATCTTCGCGCCGTTTGCCGCCGGAGCAAACACTCAGAGCTTCGCCTTCGCCGGGCCGTCGGTTGCGGCGGTACCGCAGGCAGAGCGCTCGAGCCATGTGGTTCCGCAGTCCAGCATCAACCGAACGGGATCACTGCCGCAGTTCGCGCGTGATCTTGCCAATGCCTGCGATCGCTCGGCGCTCTTTGCCGCGGCGCTCTCCACCGCCCGAGAGCTCGATTCGGATCTGGACGAGCTAGCCGCTGGATTGGTCGCTCCCGCGGCGCACACGGCAGCATCATCGGTCGAGGCTCCGAGAGTTGCGGTTTCCTGGCTGAATGGTGTTCGTCCGAAATTCGTTGCCGGCCCGGAAGGTGCAGCCGGGTTGGCCAAGGCGCCGGCGGGCCCGTTGGGGTCAAGGGAACCTGACCGGCCTCAGGAGCAGCCGTCCAAGGATCCTGCAGAGATCTTCCTGGTTGGGGGCTTTTGCGGCTTCGGCGCGGGGTTGCTCCTGGGCGGGAAGTCAGCCGCTCGGAGGATTTCCGCCCGCTTACCCTTCGGGCGCCGGCAGCGGGGACGTTAGAATGCGGGGAGGTTGCAAGAGAGCGGCGGTTTCCAATCTCTTACCATTCTTGACGAAAGTTTTCCGTGGGTGCGCAGCCGGTTGTCGCGCTGGTCTATGATGACGATGCCTATGTCGAGGCGGGGGGCGCCGCGATCGGCCTGATGGGCCGGCAGGTTGCCGGACGATCGTTTCTGGATGCGTACTTGACGCACGGCACGTTTTCCGAGATGGCGGCGCTTGTCCGGACGCGTGACTCCGCCGCAACGCTGGTGCAGTCGTGGCGCGACCGGGCGAGGCCGGCGGAGCCTGGTCGCACCCTGCGGCTGATCGGCAGAGGCGAGCTGTACGAGACTTTGCAAAAGGGAAGGGCGCCGGAAGTCTTGCATTTCCCCCAGCCGAGCGACCCTGCGCTCGCGTGGCTTCGGCAGCAGGCGCGCCCGCACGGCTTTTCGCTCACGGGAGTCACGCACACGCTGTGCTCGGCCGAGGCCGTCAGGCTCCTTCGGGCCATGGTCACCGCGCCGTTCGAGCCGTATGACGCACTTGTCTGCACGTCGCGCGCAGTTCTGGCGATGGTTCGAGAAGTGACCACCGCGTATTCGGAGTATCTGCTGGAACGGTTCGGTCAACTTGCGCCCTCCGGATTCAAGAGAGCGGCTCCGATGGAAGTGGTGATTCCGCTGGGAGTCGACGTCGATCGATACACGCCCGCGAGTCCAGCGGAGCGAGCGGCGGCCAGGGAGTCGATGGGTGTCAAAGACGACGAGGTGGCCGTGCTTTACGTCGGACGGATTTCGCACCACGCGAAAGCGCATCCATTTCCGATGTTTCGAAGTGTGGCGGACGCGGTGCGTGCGTCGGGCCGGAAAGTGCATTTGATCCTGGCGGGCTGGGCGGCGCATCCGGCAGTGCTCGATGCTTTCAAATCTGGGGCGGTGGGCCTCGCGCCGAATGTGAGCACGTCGTTCCTGGACGGACGGGATGCGCGCGTACGCCGGGGGGTCTGGCACGCGGCGGACGTATTCATTTCTCCGTCGGACAACATCCAGGAGACGTTCGGCCTGTCAGTCATCGAGGCGATGGCGAGCGGCCTGCCGGTCGTCGCCTCCGACTGGAACGGTTACCGCGATCTGGTCGAAGACGGCCGAACCGGGTTTCTGGTGCCGACGGCAATGGTCGGTGAGGCCACGGCCGGCGCCACGGCCCGGCTCTTGACCGGCGAGCTGAACTACGACCATTTCCTCGCGGAGATCAGCCAGGCGACCGCGGTTGACGTTCCCGCGATGGCCGCCGCACTCACACGGCTTGTGAGCGACCAGGATCTCCGCTTGCGCATGGGAGTTGCGGGCTGCACGCGCGCGAGAGAGCATTTCTCGTGGGCGAAGGTGATCGGAGCTTATGAAGGCCTGTGGCGCCGTCAGAATGAGGAGCGCCTGCGGGCTGCGCGGCTGGACGCGGGCCGAGCCCGGTGGCGAGGCACGGCGGGTCCGGCGGCTTACCCGTCTCCCGAAACGGCGTTTGCCGGCTACCCAACTCGTTGCCTGGGCGAGAACGATCGTATGAGTCCCTCACCAGGAGCTTCGGGCATGATCGATTCACTGCTCGGCATGCCGCTGGCGAACCACGCACCGCACCGGCGGGTGAGCGATCCGGAGGTCATTCGCGGGGCGCTTTCGCTTGCTCCTTGCTCGATCGAAGACTTCGACCGATATTGGTTTCAGTGCGGCGTCGAAAAGGGACTTGGCCGGTCGACAGTTGCGTGGATGCTCAAGTACGATCTACTTCGTGCGGATTTTGGGGACCGCCCGGTGGAGGGGCCAGCTCGATGAAGAAAACTCAGCCTGACCCTACGGACTTACAGCAAACAGCGGACCTGGCGCCGACTGCGCCAGACGCCGCTCGTGGTGGGGCGACGCAGCGTGAGCGGAGCGCAAGCGCGGCGCACGAGACCGGCCTCATTCCGCCGCTGCCAGATACGGAGCATTCCGGAGCCGGCAACGTGTCGCCCGGGCCAACTGCGGGGCAGACGATCTCGCGTGATGATCTTGGTTTCGAGGAAGCCACTCAGCCACCCAAAGCCGGCGCGGCAACTCTCGACACTCCCCCCTCCGGCGACCGCGGCAACACGCTTTCGTTTTCGCTTCACTCCGACGCGGACGACACCGAGCGCACGCTCCCGCCGGGGGCCGAACAACCCGAGCGGATTCGCCCGAAGGTCGCGGGCTACGAGATTCTGGGAGTCCTGGGCGAAGGCGGGATGGGAATCGTGTTCAAGGCGAAACAGGATCGCCTGGGCCGGTTCGTCGCGCTCAAGATGATCCGGGCGGGCGCTGGTGCCCGGCCGCAGGACCTGGCCCGATTCGAGGCGGAAGCGCAGGCCGTCGCGGCGATCGAGCACCCGAACATCGTGCGCATTTTCGAGATTGGCGAGCATGGTGGCATGCCGTTCTGCTCGCTCGAGTATCTTTCCGGCGGCAGCCTGGCCAGACTGATCGGCGGCAAACCTCAACCTCCGGCCGAAGCCGCGCGAATCGTCTCATCCCTGGCGGCCGGCATGGAAGTGGCGCACAAGCGCGGAATCATCCACCGCGACCTCAAGCCGGCCAATGTGTTGATCGCGCATGACGGCACATTCAAAGTCACGGACTTCGGGCTGGTGAAGCGGCTCGAGGATGACTCGAGCCAGACCCGCACCGGTGCGATTCTGGGCACACCGAGCTACATGTCGCCCGAGCAAGCCAATGGACAGACGCATCAAATTGGACCGCCCGCGGACCAGTATGCGCTGGGCGCCATTCTCTACGAGCTGTTGACCGGGCGCCCGCCGTTCCAGGGGACGTCGGTGATGGACACGCTCGACCAGGTCAGGAAGAAGGAGCCGGTTCCCCCGTCACAGCTCCAAACGAAGATTCCCCGCGACCTGGAAACGATCTGCTTGAAGTGCCTGGAGAAGGACCCGGCAAAGAGGTATGCCGATGTGGCCGCGATGGCCGAAGACCTGCGCCGTTTCGAGGCGAGCGAGCCGATCGTGGCGCGGCCGATCTCGAAACCGGAGCGACTGTGGCGGTGGTGCTTGCGGAACAAGGTGGTTGCCACCTTGTCAGCCACGGCGGCCGGGCTGCTCTTGATTGCCGCCGCCGGTGGTACGACGTCGGCCGTGATCATCGGCCGCCAGAACCAGGAACTGATCAACACCAATACGGCGCTCGGTGAAGCCAACGTCGCGCTCGGTATCGCCAAGAACCAGGCTGAAGAGCGACGAAAAGAGGCCGAGGCCAAGCAGAAGCTCGCCGAACGGGCGGCCTGGGCGGCCAACGAACAGAACCGCAAGTCGGTGGAGGCGGAGATGGCGCTATTGTCGAGTCTCGAGGACAAGCTGAGATACGTGCCGGCACTCGAGGACTTGCGGAAGGAGGTGCTCGACGGAACCATCGCCAACCTGGACGCCGCCGCACAGGCGATGACCAGCCTGCGCAAGGACATTGGCTGGGACCCGAAGGCCGAAGACAACAACTGGAGATCGCTCGCGCGCGCTCATCAGCGCCTTGCCGAGCTGAGTCTTACGAACAACCGGTTCAAGGATGCGATGGATCAACTCAAGCGCATGGATATATTGATCGAAACGCGTGTTCGGGACAATCCCGAGAACCTGGATCGGCAGATCATGCTGGCAAAGAGCCGGCGCCAGCTCGGCTTCATCGCGATGACTCGACTTGGCGACACGGCGACGGCTCAAAGCTATTTTCGGCAAGCGATCGAGATCGATCGGGCGTGCGTGAAGAAGCAATCCGACAACGACCGCTACAAGATCGACCTGGCCAATTCGCTCGGGCAGCTTGCCATGTCGGAGAAGCAACTGGGCCATCTGACGGCAGCACGCGATTTGTTTGCAGAGGAAGAGGCAATTCGCCAGTCGTTTTCTCTGTTCTTCGCGGAGAACGACGAAGTGCGCCGGCAGCTTGCCGGCATGTACGAACAGCTCGGTGATTTGAAGATTCGAATGAACCAGTCCGACGAAGGCCGGCGGTGCTACGACCGCTCGACCGAGATTCGCCAGCAGGTCCTGGCGCGACACCCTGGCGAGTGGCAGTGCATCTACGACCTGGCCCTTTCCTGTAACAACGCCGCGATGCTGCGCTATCCCCAGGGCGCGGAGCCGGCTGCCGCTCGGGTGTATCACCGCAAGGCCCTCGATCTGATCGAAGCGCGAGTGAAAATCGATCCTTCGAACCTTGAAACCAAAGCCGCGCTCGCGAGAACGCTCTATTATGATGCAACGTGCGCTCTGCACTCGGGCGACCTAGCCGGGGCCGCGGCGGAATACCGCCGGTGTCTGGAGCTGCGAAAGTCGATGGTGGACGAGAAAGGGGCCAAGTATCCCCAAGTCGATCTGATGGTCGCTCTGGCGCGGTGCGGCGAGCACGCCGAGGCCGCCAAGATCGCCGACGTGCTGGCCGCCACACCGCCGACCAATGAGAACTTCTATTATCAGGCCGCATGCGGCTACTCGATTGCCGCGGGCTGCGTGGGCAATGACAAGGCACTTGCCGAGCGCTACACGTCCTCGGCGATTGCCAGTCTGCAGAAGGCCAAGGAAGCCGGCTGGAATGACGCCTACACGCTTGAAATCGAACCCGATCTGGAGACCGTGCACTCCGATCCGCGATTCCGGGGGTTGATTGAAGAGATGCGAAAAAACACTGAAAAAGGGCACTGACGTGCCTGGCGACTCATTCGTGTCTGGTTTCCCGACGACTTGCTGGGGGCGAATTCTGCTGGCAAGTGACCCCGCGGCACCCGGGGCTCGCAGTGCGCTCGAGCAGCTTTGCGGCGACTACTGGTATCCTCTCTATGCGTTCATTCGCCGCAAGGGGCACGACCCGGAGACGGCGCAAGACCTGGTTCAAGGACTGTTCGCGGATTTGCTGGAACGCGGTGAGCTTCTCGAGCTGAAGCAAGAGCGCGGGCGGTTCCGCTCGTTCTTGATGGCTTGCACCGTGCATTTCCTGGCCAAGGCCCACGCACGGGAACGGGCGGTCAAACGGGGCGGCGGGCGTTCGTTCGTCTCAGTCGATGCGATGAACGCGGAGACGCGATTCGGCGGCGAGCCGGCGCACAATTTGACCGCCGAGCGGCTCTTTAATCGGCGATGGGCCTTGACGCTCCTGGACCACGTCGTTGCTGGCCTCGACGCCGAGATGGCGGCTCCGGAGAAGAATCCGCTATACGATCGGCTGCGACCGGGCTTGCTGGGCCAGGAGGAGATGGCATCGTACAAGGCGATCGCGCTGGAGCTGGGTCTCTCCGAAGGTGCGGTCAAAATGGCCGCGCACCGGATTCGCGGCCGCTACCGCGAGCGGCTCCGCGATGAGATCGGCCGCACCGTTGCCGACCCGGCTGAGATCGATGATGAGATTGGCGCGTTGCTCGAAGCACTTGCTCTTCCGACGTAGGGCAGGCTTTAGCCTGATTTTTTTCGTGACCTCGCGCAGTTTTTCTGTCTCTTCTTGGTAGACGACACGCACTGGCTGTTTCCGGAGCCGGGAAGATGACCGAGCCTCGCCGCTGCAACCGTTGTGGAAATCCGCTTCGATCCGACGCACCTGCGGGCACGTCTTGCCCGGTCTGCATGCTCCGCGCCGGGCTCGATGCCTCGGGGGAGGAGATGACGTTCGGCTTCGAGCCGACTCAGCCGGGACGTGTTCTCGAGTCGCTGGCGCGATCGATCGGGCCGATTCCGAGGGTCCTGCTTCCCGACACGGCGACCGATGACGCGGGCGTCGCCATCATCAAGCCATCGTCGGACGAGATGCCCGGCCCCGGCGAGCGGGGCGACCGCTACCAGCTCTTCGGCGAGATCGCACGTGGCGGCATGGGGGCAGTGCTCAAGGGCCGCGACCCGGACCTCGGCCGCGACCTGGCCGTGAAGGTTTTGCTCGAAAGCCATCACGACAAGCCCGAGCTGGTTCGCCGGTTCGTCGAGGAAGCGCAGATCGGCGGGCAGCTCCAGCATCCCGGCATCGTGCCGGTCTACGAGCTGGGCGCGTTCGCCGATCGCCGGCCGTATTTCACAATGAAGCTGGTGAAGGGCCGGACGCTCTCGGCGCTGCTGGCCGAACGCCAATCTGCCGCGCACGATCTTCCGCGCTTCCTCGGCATCTTCGAGGCCGTCTGCCAGACGTTGGCTTACGCACACGCTCGCGGCGTGATCCATCGTGACTTGAAGCCGTCGAACGTGATGGTTGGCTCATTCGGCGAAGTCCAGGTGATGGACTGGGGGCTGGCCAAGGTATTGAAGGAAGGCGGCGTGGCCGACGAGCCTGCGGACCAGCCCGCGCCGGAGGTGAGCGTGATCGCGACGGTGCGCAGCGGCTCCGACGTCGACCAATCGCAGGCCGGCAGCGTTCTGGGCACGCCCGCGTACATGGCGCCTGAGCAGGCAGCGGGCGAAGTTGAGCGCGTCGATCGGCGGGCCGACGTGTTCGGGCTGGGCTCGATCCTTTGTGAGATCCTGTCCGGCGGGCCGGCCTATACCGGGCGAGGCTCCGGCGAGATCCTCCGCAAGGCGATGCGGGGCGACAACGCCGACGCGCTCTCTCGGCTGAACACCTGCGGGGCCGAGGGCGAGCTGATCGCCCTGGCGAAGGATTGCATGGCCGTCGAGACGGCGGACCGGCCGCGCGATGCGGGCGCTGTCGCAGAGCGGATGACGGCCTATCTGGCCGGCGTGCAGGCCCGGGTGCAGGCCGCGGAGCGGGAGCGAGCGGTGGCGGTGGCCCGGGCGATCGAGGAGCGGCGGCGGCGCAAGCTTCAGCTTGGCCTGGCGGCCGCGTTACTGGCGCTCACGACGCTCGGCGGGCTGAGCACCACGTATTACCTCCAGCAGCGGGCGGCGCGGGCCGCGGCCGTGGACCGGATTCTGGGAAAGGCGGTCACGTTGCGCGAGCAGGCCGCTGCCGAACCCGAGGACCTGTCGCGCTGGCAGGTGGCGCTCGCCGCCGTGGAGCAGGTTGACGCCGGTGATGATGGGACAGCTCAGGAACGGCTGATGGCCTTACACTCGGTGATCAAGGAGGGTCTGGACGCGGCCCGGCGCGACCGAACGTTGCTCGACCGCCTCGTCGAGATCCGCAGCGCAGAGGCCGACGACATGGATGGCGCGGCCACGGATGCGGCCTATACCGACGCGTTCCGCGATGCCGGTATCGATTTCGCGATCCTGCCGCCCGAGGAGGCGGGAGCGAAGATCCGCGCTCGTCCGACTTCGGTGGCGCTGGTCATGGCCGATGCGGTCGATGACTGGGCGGAGATGCGACGCGGCCGCGGGGCTGACGCGGCCGCGGCTGCACGGCTGAGCGCAGCCGCTCGAGTTGCCGACCCCGAGCCCTGGCGGAACAAGCTGCGGACGACGCTCGATCAACCTGACAAGGCGTCTCGGCTGGCCGGATTGCAGGCGCTGGCAAAGGAGGCGAAGCTTGATGAGCTGGGCGCGATCAGTCTGCAGTTGCTGGGGTCCGGCCTGAACGCCGCCGGCGACAGAGAGCTGGCCGAGTCGGTGCTGCGGACCGCGCAGCACCGCCATCCAGATGATGTCTGGGTGAACTACGTACTGGCGACGGTGCTTCAGAAGCTCTCTCGCCGCGACGAGGCCATTCGGTACTACATAGCGGCGCGCGCGATCCGCCCCGAGACGGCCCACGTGCTGGCGCATGCGCTCTCTGCCAAGGGCGAATCCGACGAGGCGATCGAGGTCTTCCGCGACCTCACGCGGCTGAATCCCAAGAATGGGCGGCACTTGATGTGTCTGGGCCAGGAGTTGAACAGCCGCGGCCCATCGGCCGAGGCCGAAGCGGCGTTCAACCAGGCGGTCGCAACATTGCGCGAGGCGATCCGGATCAACCCCGACGATGGCGTCGCGCATTTCCATCTCGGAGTGGCCCTGTGCGACGGCAAGCGTGAGTACGCCGCCGCGGAGGCCGAATTCCGCACGGCGATAGGGCTGAAGCTCGACACCACCGTAACCCACTCGAACCTCGGAATCGCCCTGGCGAATCAAGGCAAGCTCGACCCGGCGATCGCCGAATACCGGACGGCGATCGGGCTCAGGCCCGACAACGCGGTGGCCCACAGCATCCTCGGCAGGGCCCTGATGGACCAGGGCAATCTTGAACCAGCCGTTGCGGAGTATCGCACGGCGATCCGGCTCAACCCGGACCTCGCTTCAGTCCACTACGAACTCGGAAACGCGTTGCACAAGCTGGGCAGGCCCGAACTAGCCATCGCCGAATACCGTACCGCGATCCAGCTCAGGCCCGACTACGTTGAAGCCCACAACAACCTCGCCGCGACCCTGTCGGACCAAGGCCAGCTCGACCTCGCCATCGACGAATACCGCGAGGCGATCCGGATCAAGCCCGACCACGCCGGAGCCCACAGCAATCTCGGCGCCTGCCTGTCGGACCAGGGAAAGCTCGACCTTGCCATCACTGAATACCGCGAGGCGATCCGGATCAAGCCCGACCTCGCCCAGGCCCACAACAACCTCGGAAACGCTCTGCGGAAACAGGGCAAGCTCGAGGAGGCCATCGCCGAATGCCGTACGACGATCCGGCTCGAGCCCAACAACGCCCACGCTCACTCCAACCTGGGCCTCGCCCTGGCGAGCCAAGGGAAGCTTGACGACGCCATTGTGGAATTCCGGTCGGCGGTGCGGCTCAAGCCCGACTTCGCCGGACCGCACTGCGAGCTCGGCATCGTCCTGACGCGCCAGGGCAAGCTCGACCTGGCCATCACCGAATACCGCGAGGCGATCAGGATCAAGCCCGACTACGCCGAAGCCCATTGCAACCTTGGTTTACTTCTTCAAGAAAAGGTCGACGCCGCCGAGGTGCTCGATCTTTTGCGAAAGGGACACGAGCTGGGCTCGCGGAGGCCGGGCTGGCAATACCCCTCGGCGCAATGGGTCGCCGGGGCCGAGCGAATCCTGGCTCTGGCGAACAGGTTGCCGGGCATCGTCAGCGGTGAGGACAAACCTCGTGACAACGCCGAACGCCTGGCCTTCGCCCAGATGGCGTACAAACGCAAGCACTTCGCCGTTGCATACCGTTTATGGTCGGAGGCGCTGGAAAACGATCCGAAGCTCGTTGATATCCGCCGGGCGCAGCATCGCTACAACGCCGCCTGCGCGGCGGCTCTTGTTGCCGCAGGACAAGACAAGAAAGGCCCGCCGCCTGATGACGCGGCGAAGATGAGACTACGCCGTCAGACCCTTGACTGGTTGAAGGCCGAGCTTACTGCTTGGCGTAAGATCCTCGAATCCGGACCGCCCCAGGCTCGCCCTGCAATCGTAGAGGTGCTCAGTCACTGGAAGCAGGACACCGACCTCGCGAGCGTCCGCGACGCCCCTGCGGTGGCCAAGCTCCCGACGGATGAGCAGAACGCGTGGCAATCGCTCTGGACGGAGGTCGATTCGCTTCTCAAGCGCGCCGGAAGTCAACGGTAGAGGAATGGTGCATGCATTTCGCCGCCGCCGTCGTGCACAACGCACGATCCGATCGAGAACCCCGTGCCGTACGAATCGCCCTAACAGTCGTGGCGTCATCCGCTTGCCAGATGCTGCCCGCTCGGGCACGTCCTTTGCAGGTCCTCGTTACCGAAATCTCGAGTCGGGGGGGACCCGGCCGGGGGGGAGGCGAGATTCGCGTTCATTGCGGGATCGTGATCGATTCAGCCTGAGCGACTGCTACGTGTGGATGCTCGCCCGAGGCGAGTGGCGTCCCTGGCTTATCGGCCGGGGAGAGAGATGCAAGCTGAAGAGCTGTAGTTCGTCATACCGACGTACCGGTTTCGGGACGTCGGTGAAACGGTCAAGCACTACGACGAGCACTTCTGGGGGAACGGGCATTCCGCGACCTTGATTGTCTGCGACGATTCGAGCCCGGTTGCCCAGGAAAAATATTATCCGCTGCTGGAGCAAACGAGCACGCACAACGAGCTGTTCTATGTCGGTCCGCGGCAGAAGGAGCAGTTCCTGGGCTACCTGAGCCGCCGGCTGCGCGACAAGCGGCTGGATGGGCTCGTCAAGAATCTGTTCCGCCCCAGCTACGGCGGAAACCGCAACTATACGCTCAGGTATACTCTGGGCGGGCTGATGATCTCGTCCGACGACGACATGCGCCCTACGCGCTGATGGAGCACAGCATCGAGTCGCTTGGCGACGGCGAGGTCAGCCGTGGCGGGCTGCACCGGGCCGGGCATAACGGTTACGGCCGCAAATCGTTCGACATCATAGGCTCATTCCTGGACGTGCTCGGCAAGAAGGCGGAAGACGTACCGGAAAACTATGAGAAGGGTGACGTCTTGATCGATTCGGCCATGGACCTGGAGACGAATGCGTCGAAGGGACTCGCTCGCGAGAACTCCGTGCTCATCGACCGCGGACCGTTGCCTTCAGACGCCTTGGTGAAAATGGCACAGACGTTTCGCTCCGGAACGAATGACATCGATGCGCTTGATTTCGCAAGGCTGTTCCTGGAAGACGAGGACCAGACCGACCCCGACGACCTGAACGAGCTGTACGTGCTGGTCAACTTCCGGCCGGCGGTGACCAAGAAGAACTGGCGAATGGACTGCGGCGTGGCGGGATATGACAACACCTTCGGGCTGCCGCTGCGCGTCGCCGCCAAGATTTACCCGGAAGAAGAATCATATTACCAGAATACGATCGCGCCGCTGCTTGAGAGGTCGCCCTGGGTCGAATTTGTCGGAGAAGTTGGTGTGGCGGCCAAGGATGCGCTCGTCGCTTTCGGGGCCTCGCGATACGGTCTCAAAGACCTGGCGTCGTTCGTGCTCGGTGGGCTGTTTGCGGCGGGGAATTACTTCGAGCTGAACCGGATGCCGGAGCTTTTTTGCGGCTTCGATCGCGAGCCGGGTGAGGGCCCGATCGCATACCCGGTGGCCTGCGCACCGCAGGCATGGGCGGCGGGCTCGGTTTTCCTGCTGCTGCAGGCATGCCTGGGTCTGTCGATCGACGCGGTTGAGCGGCAGGTTTCACTGCACCAACCGCAATTGCCCCCGTTCGTTCCCGGGCTTCGGATCACGAATCTGGAAGTTGGAACGGCGATTCTGGACCTTCACCTGGTGCGCCATGGCAATGATGTCGGCGTTGACGTCTTCAGGCGAACCGGCAAGGTTTCCGTTGTTGTGGCCAGATGAGGATCGCGCTGGTCTTCTCATCGCTCCCCGCGTTATCATGACCGCACCGGTCCCCATAGCATGTCGGCCCACGAGCACGGGTGGGGGCCTCTGATCCGCTTTTCATCCGGGAGCTTCTCATGTGCCGCATCTCGTCGTTGCTTCTTTCGGGGTTCGCCCTGGGTTTGCTCGTGCCGCCGCTAGCGATCCTGGGGCCGGCTCACTCCGTGGCCGGTCAAGATGCCGAGAAAGACAGAGTTAAAGTGAAAACGAAACCAAAAGCGAAGTCCCCGCTGGATGGGGCCTGGCGGCTCGTGAGCGCGAAGGACCCAAGGAGCGGGGAAATGCGGAAGCTCCCCGAGGGCGTCGAGCTTTTCAAACTCGTGATCGACGGGCGATTTGTCTGGACGTATGTGCAAAAAGACAGAGCCGTCGGTGGCGCAGGCGGCCGCTACACAGTCGAGGACGACACCTACACGGAAATCACGGAATTCGCGATCAGCCCCAGTCAGCAAGCCATGGCCGGGAAGACCTTCAAGTTCTCGTGGAAGATCGAGGATGGGAAGTGGTATCACAAGGGGACGCTACGGGCCGGCAATGCTGTCCAGGAAATCGACCAGATTTATGAGCGCGTCGAATAAACAATCCGGGAAGCTCTTCGACCATGCTCTTTCAACCAGCACCGACGAGTTACCAGGAGGTTCCCTATCCCAACGATCCCTATCGGTCGAGCCATCCCGATCAGCTTGCGACCGTGGCGATCCTGGCGGGATTGAGCCCGCCGCCGGTGTCACGCTGCCGCGTGCTCGAGCTGGGCTGCGCGCGGGGGGGCAATCTCATCCCGATGGCGGTGGAGATGCCGCAGGCCCAGTTCGTCGGGTTCGACTCTTCGGGCCACCAGGTTCGCGAGGGGTGCGAGCTGATCGAGCGGGTGGGGTTGGGCAACATCCGCGTCGAGGCGCGAGACATCCTCGACCTCGATGCCGCAATCGGTACGTTTGATTTCATCATATGCCACGGAACGTATTCGTGGGTTGAACCGGAGGTTCAGGAGAAAATCCTGAGAGCTCTCGGCTCGCTGCCTGGCGCCTGACGGACTGGTTTACGTCAGCTACAACACCTATCCCGGCTGGCATTTTCGCGGGCTGGCTCGCGAACTCATGTGCTACCATGTGCGGCGGTTTGAAGAGCCGGAAGTGCGGGCGTGCGAGGCGAGGGGCGTACTTCAGTTCGTGACGACGTCGGCCCAGGGCATCGAGCCGGTCTATAGCAGCCTGTTACGGCAAGAACTGGATTACATCACGGCCCGAAATGACGCGTACTTGCTGCACGACCATCTGGAATCGGTGAACTTGCCCGTGTATTTCCACGAGTTCGTCGAGCGAGCCGGCCGGCATGGGCTTCAATACGTCGCCGAGGTGCAGAATACCTCGATTCCGAGCGAGAGCCTGCCGCCAGGGATCGCGGACGGATTGCGACGGCTTGCGCACGACCAAGTCGAGTACGAGCAGTTCCTGGACTTCGTCATCAACCGGAGATTTCGTCAGAGCGTCTTGTGTCACGCTGGGATCGAATGGCAGCGCAGCGCGCGGGCCGGCGATCTGCAACGGCTTTACGTCGCGGCGCGCGGGTCAGGGAACCAGGCTCAAGGCGCGCCGCAGGATGAGCCGGTTCTCAAGACGGCGCTTGATCAGCTTCAGAAGCTCTGGCCACTTTCGGTTTCATTTGAATCGCTGCTGCAACGAGTGGAGACCACAATGCACGGATCCACCGGCTATCCGTCTCCGGAGAGCCGGAGCTGTGCGCGAGCGCTCGAGGCGGGACTTGTTCGCTGCTTCGGGCAGAAACGCGTTGAGCTGGGAACGCTGCCGCCGGCGTTCGTCGTCGAGATCAGCATGCGGCCCGTTGCCAGCGCCATTGCCCGCGTGCAGGCGCAGCTTGGCGATACGGTGACGAATCTGCGGCACGAGGCGGGCAAACTAAATGACTTCGGAAGGGAAGTGCTGTGCCTGCTGGATGGAGATCACGACCGCGGGGCGCTGCTTGAAAAGCTCGTTCTGGGCGCGCGAGCGGGGCGGTTCACAGTGCGACGGAGTGAGCCAGATGCAGGCGGTGATCCATCCGAGCGCGCCGGGGACCTGGAAGACGATCTCGAAAAATCGCTGGACGACTGTCTCAAGAAACTGGCGCGGTTCGCGCTGCTGGTTGCGTAGAACTTTGAAATTGTCAGTTCTTTGGATTGCGCCGGAAGATGGAGATGGCGCTTTTGTCTTCGGTGGCGACGTAGAGGAACTTGCCGTCGCGGGTGACGGTGACTCCGGCGGGGCTCTTGGTGTCTGCGGAGGCACCGGGTGAACCGCCGTCGGGAACGAGCGCGCCAGTGACAAGCTGGCCGGTCTTCGGATCGCGGCTGGCGCAGGCGATCACGCCTGAGAGTGTTGCAGCCACGTAGACACTGCGGCCTTCAGGGCTGACGGCCACCTGGTTTCCGCCCGCGAACGTGGGTCCCGAGCTCTTGAGGGCAGTCACGCCCGAGAGATGCCCGTCGTCACCGTACTTGAAGCTCGCCACAACGGTGGGGCCGCTGAATCGGCCCGCGCTGGTGGTGACGAAGCGGCCGTCCGGGCCTGGGACGACGTCGATGAGCCCCTGGACTCCGGTGACTTGACCGACATCGGCCTGGGAGAAGTCGCGACCTCCCTTGGGAGCGGCCCAGAGCACCTGACGGATCTTGATCGCGCCCTTCTCGCTGTCGAAATCGGCGACGACCAGGGCACCCGGGCGCAGCTCGCGATGAACAACGTCTTTCCATCAGGATGGAACGCGAGGCTGCGCGCGCCTGGAAACAGCGACCACGGCCTTGATCCATACCAACATCAACGAGCTTCTCACCCTCGAGCCGGTAAACTCGCACACCGCCTGAGGTGGATTCCACACCGTTGTCGGCGATGCAGACGAACTTGCCGTTGGGGGAGAACGTCGCGGCGACGGGGAATTCGACATCCTGGGGCTTGCGAGGAGCCGATTCGAGCCGCGTGAGCTCGCCCGATTTCGAATCGCGGCGAAACAGGATGACGGCCTTCGAGCGAAAGGCGACTGACACCGCGAAGGAGCTGTCGGGTGAGAGAGCCAGGCCGGTGGCGCCGGCGAGCTCCGGGTTGCGGTCGATGGTTTGAACGTGGGTCAGGCTGCCGGTTCCCGGATCGCGAGCGAAGGCGAGCAGGGATCCCGGATTCCAGCAGATTGCGTAAAGGAAATTGCCGTCGGGGCTCAGCTCGGTACGCACCACTTTCGCGAGATCGCCACGCTGCACCGCCTCGACGAACGCCAGTTCCCCGGATGGGGCGGATTTGCCGGCCGGGCGCTGTGTGCCCAAAGCCGTCGGCGTGATGGTCTTCATCTCTCTGATCATCTTGACGCGCGGGGCAGCTCCCCCGGGTGCCGGTGGCGGCGAGGGAGATTCCGCGACGCGCGGAGGCGCATTGGGCTCGGCGGGACTGCCGCACCCGGACATCGACGCAACGAATGAGATGAAGATGACCAGACTGGCCATGGACCGAAGCATGGTACTCCCTCCCGATGAATGACGAGACCTCAACGAATCGCAGACATCTTGAGCGATCGAGATGGATTGCACGAACCTCGCACAACTTTTGAGTCCAACGAAGCTATCTCCGGGATTTTAACAACGCCGAGCGAATTGTGCCGCCATCACGGGGGATTTACTTGCTGCACGGTGAGGCCCTGGGTGGCGAGTCGGGTGGAGAATCACTGATAATGGTTGCTGATGTATGGCCAGACTGGGAGCATCTTGCCGGAGCGTCCGGCGGGACGATGTGTGGGGAGGATTCGAGGTGATGCAGACCGAGATGTGCACGTCGCAGAAAGGCGAGCGGCCGCGTCGGTTCACGCTCGGCGATGGGTTGCTCGTCGTCGCTGCACTTGCAGCCGGCTTTTCGATGGTGCGGCATTGGGCGAACCCGGATTGGTGCGCGGGGCCGCCCTTTGTTGCCGCTCCAACCAACGCGAGCCGCGCGCGCACGGTGCATTACGGGCTGGCGGTTGGTGTTTCATGGTCAATCCCGTTCGCAATCGCCATCACGCCGGCCGTTCTCGCGGCGAGGCTCCGGAAGCCGCGACCACCCCTGGCGCAGATCGCCCAAGGGCCTGGCACGGTCGCGTGCGCAGCGGCACTTCTGTGCATGGTTCTCAGGCCGGCCGAGGACGTGCTGTTCTACCTCCTCGACTACCTTACACATTCCAATTCCTCGATCCATTTGCCTTCACCGCCTTTTGTGCGGCTGTTCGGTTCTTCGCGGTATTCACCGAGAGAGATCATCCATAGTCTCGTGCTGGAAAGTTTTCCGCGTGCTACCGCGCCCGCGGTCGGCGCCGCGGTGCTCATCGGGTGGCTGGTGCTCGTCGGGATCGGCCGTTTTCGGCCGGCGCGTGACTGGATCGATCGGACAGGGCGAGCGCTGGGAGTGTATTGGATGGCGCTGGCGGTGTTCGTCGGAGTGATGAAGTCATTGCGGAGCTACATCAGTTGATCTCAAATCCGAACGTGGCGCAGATCCGGACGAGCCCGCCGCAAGAAGGCCATTGCCCGCGGCGATTCACGCTGGGCGATGGGCTTCTTGCCGTCGCCGCGCTCGCCGCCGGGTTTGCGATGGTCCGGAACTGGACGCAGCCGCACTGGTGCGCGGACCCAGCGCACATGTATTCTTTCCCGCGAGCCGCAGCGAGCACCGCTCGCCAGGTGTATCAAGCCGTTGCCGTCGGGGGCACGTGGACGATTCCATTCGCGATGGCGTTCACGCCGGTGATCCTTGTCGCGCGATTCCGCAGGCCACGACCGCAATTCGCGCGGATCACCCAAGAGCCGGGGATCATCGCCAGTGCGGCCGCGATGGTGATCATGGTGATTCGACCATTGCAGGAAGTGCCCGCTTTCCTGCTTCAGTACCTCACGATCACTTCATCGCCGATCCAGCTTCCTTCGCCTCCGTTCATCCGCTGGAACGGGCCGCCTCCACCCTCACTGGGGCAGGCTATCCAGAATGCCGTGCTCGAGGCGTTTCCGTTCTTCACAGCACCTCTTGTGGGGATCGCGGTGCTGGTCGCATGGCTGGTGCTGCTGGCGAATGGGCGATTTCGCCCGGAGCCCGACTGGGTCGATCGGTCTGGACGCGTGCTGGGAATCTACTGGATGGCGCTGGCGGTGTTCACCGGGGTGATCTCGGAGTTGTGGAAGTTCATTAGTTGATCCGTTGCGCACCGGCCCGCGCGTCGTGGAGGGCGAGTGCCAGGCCGGCCCAGGGGCTCAGGCCGCGCGGGGTGAAACCGAGGGTTCGCGCTGCGGAATCGCCGAAGAGGCATTCGATGCAGGTTCGCTTGTCGGTTGCGCCCAGGAGGGGGGCAAGCACCTCGCGAGTGTAAGCGATGTCGTCTTCGTCGAGGGTCGGCCCTTCACAACCCGCCATGGCCATGACTTCGCCTTCCTGGTCGAGTATGTCCCGAAGCGTGCGCGGGGCGCCACGCTTTTGCAGGACCACGACTCTGTAAATGGCGGTGAGCATCGCCTCGCGTACGGCCGGCTCGGACGGGCACTCGCTGCTCCAGAGCGTGCCCACCATCCAGAGGAATTTCGACCACTTGGGTGGCTTCCACTCGAGCGGAGCCTGCGGGTCGTCTCCGCCCAGGAAGTCGATGTACCCCACGCGATTCTTGAATTCGTAGTCGTAGCGGTTGGTCCAACCGCCCTTCAAATCGTCGCATAAGACGATCGACGCCTTGAACTCGCCTGGGGCATTTGGGAGCTGGGCGGAGGCTTCCAGGGCGGCGTCTGCGGCGATCTGATCTGCGTTCATCGCCAAGAGATCGTCGAGCATCGCGGTGACGTGGTCGCGGGCCATGGGATTGGCGAACATGAGCGGAATGAGCTCGAAGTCTTCGTCGTAACAATTCCAGATGGTTCGAAGGTAGTGCTGGAAACGCTCTCGATTGTGCGGCATTCCTTGGATGTCGCGCTGGGGCTTTAGCAATTGCACGTAGTCGAGGTTCATCGTTGGCGTGCTCTGGAGCGCGGGAGGGTGGGGGCAGAACGTGCATGCCGTGATCAGGAATGCGTCAGGCCAAAGCCTGACCTACTCAATCGTCAGGCTAAAGCCTGACCTACTCAATCGTCAGGCTGAGGCCTGACGTGCTGACACGTCCGTAGCCGCCGTGGTTCACCTCATCGGGAGCGATCTGGAATTCGCTCTCCCCGGAGCGGCTGCTCGAAGGATAAGATACGTGACATCGCGGTTTCTTACCACGCGGGCGCGCAAGGGATACTCGAATGAAACTCCGCACGATCGCCGCCTCGTCGCTCATCGTCGTCGCGCTGGGAACCAGTGTTCGATCGGGTGACGATGAGAAAGTGAAGAAGATTCGAGCCGAGATGGACGGAACGTGGACACCGAGCGCGGCTGAGCTGGATGGCGAGAAGCTGCCGAAGCAAGTGCTCGGGACCATCAAGCTTGTGATCGAGGATGACAAATACACGGCCACCGTCGGCGAGCAGGTTGACGAGGGAACGGTGACGCTCGATGTTGAGAGTGAACCGGCCGGGATGGAAATCAAAGGGACGAAGGGACCCAATCTTGGGAAGACGATCCCGGCGATTTATGAACTCAAAGAGGATACGCTCAAAGTCTGCTACAACCTGGAAGGGAAGAAACGCCCCAAGGAGTTCAAGACGACGGCGGGATCGAAGTATTATCTCGTCACGTACAAACGCAAGAAGACATCGAAATCATGAAATCCTTGCCGAAGTGGGGCATGATGCTCTTGACCGCGACGAACGTGGCGGTTTACTTCGGGCTCGCGGTCTGGGGGTACGGCGACTGGCGAGAATTCATTGCGAGCCCGGCGCGGGCGGGCGCACTTCTGGTGTTTGCGGCCGCCTCGGCCGCGGCCATGTTCACGAGCGGCAACATTTCGAGCGGACGGCGCGAGGATACGAGCAACCGGTGGATTTTCGTGCCGTTCATGATCGTGGGCTTGTTGCTGGCGTGGTTGCCGCCGTACATGGATCGCCGCGAAATCTGGACAATCGACGGTGAGGTCGTGCGGTTCCTCGGGCTAGCGATGCTTGCGGTTGGTTGTGTGCTGCGGATTGCGCCGGTGTTTGTGCTGGGGAGGCGGTTCAGCGGTCTGGTGGCGATCCAGGAAGGTCATGAACTGGTCACAGACGGGCTTTATCGCGTGATTCGGCATCCGAGCTATCTGGGGCTGCTGGTGACCCTGTTTGGCTGGTCGCTGGTCTTTCGCAGCGCGATCGGAGTGCTGGTTACGCTGCTGTTCATTCCTCTACTCGTGGCGCGCATGAACTCGGAGGAACGATTGCTCGAGTCGGAATTTGGTGAGCGGTATGCCGACTACCGGCGACGCACGTGGCGGCTGGTGCCGTTTGTCTACTGAGACGAATCACGACGGGACTGCGCCTTGCGAATGACCGCGAGCTCAATTTCACGGACTCTGTCGGGCGTGATCTCGAGGGCCTCGGCGACCTCCGTGTGTGTCTGGAGATTGCCATCGACCAAGCCGCACCGAAGCTTCATGACGCGGGACTCAAGACCATCGAGTTTCAGGTAGTTGAGCGCGTCGTCGAATTGACGGTTGAAGGCCTCGGCGGCCTCGGGTGGCAGCCCGGCTCTGGCGGCGGGGTATTTCTTCCAATGCTGGAACATAGTCGAGCAGAGATCCACGCAAGAGGCACAGATGAAGACGGGTGAAGTTCCTTCGATCCAAGGGCCGTCGATGAGCGAGCCCATCTCAGCTTCGCTTTCATTGCAAAAAGAACATTTGCGATTGGATGGATCGCACGCGGAGTGTTGTTTTTCGATCATCGCTGGCCTCGAATCCTTCATGATTGGTGAGCGTTTCATTTTATTGCAACGGCCAAACCTCGTGACTGCTCCTTGCGCAAAACATGTAAGGGACTTGTTGAGCAGGTCGGGGATGGTTTGCAACGGCGGACTCTACGAGGATGTTGGCTTTAGCTTCGCTACCGCTGCGGCTTCGATTTCGTGGACTTTTTCGGGCGCGACGCTCAGAAGTTCGGCGATCTCTTCGTGGCAATACGAATAGCCGTCAGCCAGACCATATCGCAGCTCGATGATTCGGAACTCGAGGTCGTCGAGGTTGCCGACGGCGTTTGCGATCTGACGGCTGAGGGCCTCGGCGGTGGTGGGATCGTCCGGGTTCTCGCCGGCGGCGATCTTGTGCTGTTCTCGCTCGAGTAAGGACGAGCAGAGATCGACGCACTCCGCGCAGATGAAGACGGGTGACGCTCCATCGATTCCAGGACCTTCGATGAGACTGCCCACTTCTGCTTCGCTTGTCTTGCAAAAGGAACAACAACGATCTGATGGATCGGCGGCGGCGTGTCGTTTGTCGATCATTGCTGGCCTCGGACTCCTGGTCGTTCCTCGGTGCTTCATTCTATCGCATCGGCCCATGGTGGTGATGACTCCTTGTACGAAACGTGTTAGAGTTTTGTTGAACACTTGTGTGCCCGGTGAAGGCACGCGGCGAATTTTGAAGGAAGTTCCGCATTGGCGGACCCTACGGGAACGGGCGGATATGGCGCGCTCGCGGCGGGATCAACGGGGCATGGCGATCACCGGGGCCTTCGCGGTGATGGTTGTCACGTGTTTGGCGGCCCGGGTGAGCGGGGCCGATGACGCCGCGGAGCTGGCGCATTTCGAGAGCAAGATCCGGCCGGTGCTCGTTGAACGGTGTTATGAGTGTCATTCGAGCGGGGCCAAGAAGCTGCGCGGCGGGCTGCGGCTTGATACTCGCGAGGGGATTCGTGCGGGTGGAGATACTGGGCCCGCGGTCGTTCCGGGAAACCTGGATGAGAGCCTGCTGTTTCAGGCGATCTCGGGTGCGCAGGGCGTTGATCGCATGCCGCCCAAAGGAGCGCTCCCGGCGAGTGTGATCGCCGATTTTCGCGAGTGGATCAAGATAGGGGCGCCGGACCCGCGGGATGGGAAGGCGGTGGTTGCGGCCGCGGGCCAGTTGGACTGGTGGTCGCTGAAGCCATTGGTACGCCCGGCGGTGCCGCGCGTAGCCGTGGCGAAGAGGGGCTGGGCGGCCAATCCGATTGACGCATTCATACTGGCCAAGCTGACCGAGAAGGGACTCGCTCCCGCACCCGAAGCCGACCGGCGCACGTTGATCCGGCGGCTCTCGTTCGACTTGCTGGGATTGCCGCCGGAGCCGGACGAAGTGGACGCGTTCGAGAACGATCGCTCGGCGGACGCACACGAGCGGCTGGTTGAGCGGCTGGTCTCCAGCCCGCATTATGGCGAGCGGTCCGCTCGCTCCTGGATGGACCTGGTCCATTTCGCCGAGACGCATGGGCACGACCAGGACCGGATCCGGCCCAATGCGTGGCCCTATCGTGATTATCTGATCCGCTCGTTCAATCGTGACAAGCCGTATGGGCGGTTTGTCGCCGAGCAAGTCGCGGCGGACGCACTCTTTCCGGATGAGCCGGAGCTGGTCGTGGCGCTCGGGATGCTGGCGGCCGGGCCGTGGGATGAAAGCTCGCTGCGAGACATTCGCGACGACAGCATCGATCGCCAGATCGGCCATTACATGGACCGCGACGATATGGTCTCGACGGTGATGTCGACGTTTGTCAGCTCCACGGCCGGATGCGCCCGCTGCCACGACCACAAGTTCGACCCGATCTCGCAGGACGACTACTACAGCCTGCAAGCCGTCTTCGCGGGGGTGGACAAGGCCGAGCGGCCGTATGATACGGATGCGAACGTCAGCAAGGTGCGCCGGTCACTTACCGCTGAGCTCGAAGTGGCCAGGAAAATGAGCGGGGACCGCGCCGGATGGATCTCGGCCATGCTGGGTGCGCTGCCACCGCAACAACTTGTGTTTGCGGGGGCGAGCGAGTTCGCTCCGGATGCGGGGCACAAGCCGCCGGGCGGACCGCGGGCGGTGAGCGTTCTGCGGCGCGGGGACATTCACTTCCCCGTGAAGCCGGCGGCGCCCGGCACGCTGGGATGCCTCAAGGAACTGCCGTCGCGGTTCACGATTGAAAAAACCGCGGACGAGTCGGAACGGCGCGCGTGCCTGGCGCGGTGGATCATCGACCCGCGAAATTCGCTGTCGTGGCGCTCGATCGTGAACCGGGCATGGCAGCACCACTTCGGTCGCGGGCTGGTCGCCACGCCCAACGATTTCGGAAAGATGGGGGCCCTGCCCTCGCATCCGGAGCTGCTGGACTGGCTGGCGACGACGTTCCGCGATTCGGGCGGGTCGCTCAAGGGGCTCGACCGGCTGATCGTGACCAGCGCCACGTACCGCCAGTGCGCGGCGAGCGAGGCGAGCTTTGCCGCAAAGGACGCTGATAACCAGTGGCTCTGGCGGCAGAATCGCCGGCGTCTCGATGCGGAATCGATTCACGACGCGATCCTCAAGCTGGCGGGCCAGCTTGACACCGCGGTGGGCGGGCCGTCGGTTCAGCAGTTCACGCTCAGCCCTGGAGTGCACGTCACGCCGGTGGTCGACTACACGAAGTATGACTGGAACAGCCCAGGCTCGTGCCGGCGCGCGGTGTATCGGTTTGTGTTCCGGACGCTGCCGGACCCGTTCTACGATGCGCTCGATTCGGCAGACCCGTCGCAGCTCACGGCGGTGCGCAACGAGTCGACCACTCCGCTGCAAGCTCTCGAGCTGCTGAACAACCCGTTCGTGCTGCGGCAATGCGCGCCCCTGGCCGAACGGCTGCGGCGTGCCTCGCCCAAGCTCGAGGACCAGATTCGCGTCGCGTTTCTGGCGGCGTATGGCCGGGCGCCCGCGCCCGAAGAGCTTTCGCTGCTGGGAGGCTACGCGGCACGGCACGGCCTGTTGAACTTGTGCCGGGTGATCATCAATAGCAATGAGTTTTTGTTCGTCAATTGATTCAACCGGAAACTACGTGATGAACAACAACCGGATGCCGCGGCGGCAATTCCTCTGGCGGGTTGGGGGCGGGCTGGGCGGCATCGCGCTGGCCGAAATGCTTGCTCGCGACGGGCTGCTTGCGGGGACGGACGGAGCTGGGGCGCGGACGGCGGATCGCGCCGCGCTCAATGGAGGGCTACACCATCCGGCGAAGGCCCGGCGGGTCGTTCAGCTTTTCATGAACGGCGGCGTGAGCCAGATGGACACGTTCGACTACAAGCCGGAGCTGCACCGGCGCGACGGCAAACCGTTTGATCCGGGGGCACACTTCGAGGCACCGACGAGCGCGCCCGGGAACCTGATGAAGAGCCCGTTTCCGTTCCGGCAATACGGTGAATGCGGCCGATGGGTGAGCAGCGTGTTTCCGGAGCTGGCCGGGTGCGTCGACGGGCTCGCCTTCCTGATGGCGGTGTCATCCAAGACCAATGTGCATGGGCCGGCGAGCTACATGATGAACACGGGGTTTCTCATGCCGGGGTTTCCGAGCATGGGGGCGTGGCTGTCGTATGGGCTGGGCTCACTTTCGGATAACCTGCCGTGCTTTGTGGTGCTGCCGGACCCGAAAGGGCTTCCTTATAACGCGAAGGGGAATTTCACGTCCGGTTTTCTGCCTCAATCGCACCAGGGAACGATTCTCGAGGCGGGTGCCGCGCGGCCGATACCCGAGCTTTTTCCGCCGGCGGGGGCATCGTTCATCACGAAGGATAGCGGGCGCGACGGGCGGGACGTGCTGGCGAGCCTGAACCGGTTGCATGCCGCGGCCAATCCGGGAGACTCGCGGCTCGAGTCGCGGATCGAGGCTTACGAGCTGGCGGCGCGGATGCAGCATTCGGCGCCCGAGGCACTTGATCTCTCGAGCGAAACAACGGCGACGCAGAGGATGTACGGGCTTCATGAGGGGCAGACGGCGGATTTCGGACGCCGCTGTCTGCTGGCCCGGAGATTGCTCGAGCGGGGGGTGCGGTTTGTGCAGGTGTGGAGCGGCGCGGGGGGACCGAAGAACAACTGGGACAACCACACGGATATCCACAACGAGCTGCCGGCGATTGCGCGAACCGTGGACCGGCCGATTGCCGGGTTGCTGCGTGATCTGGAAGCGCGGGGGCTCATCGACGACACGCTCGTGGTCTTCAGCACGGAATTCGGGCGGCAGCCGTTCACGCAGGGGGCGACCGGGCGCGACCATAATGGGGGGACGTCCGTCGCCTGGCTGGCCGGGGCGGGCGTCAAGGCGGGGGTGTCTTACGGGGAAAGCGATCCATGGGGGTGGAGGGCTGCTACGGGGCAGAGTTATTGCTATGATGTTCATGCGACGATTCTGCATTTGCTGGGGATCGAGCACACGCGCCTTGCGTTCCGGCATAACGGGATTGATCGGCGGTTGACGGACGTACATGGGCATGTGATTCGCGAAGTGCTGGCGTGAACTGAGTTCGATGGCGGCGTGGGCCAAGCCAGGGGTATTCATCCCGAGATCTCAGCGGGCGGCACACGGAGTGTGCCTGCTACACGGGCGAGCTATACCATCAGGGGTAGGTGAGACTCCACGTTGCGTCGGTGCCGGGGCCGTTGTCGCCGGAGATGGGGAGGCCGGTGCTGTCTTTCAGGGCTTTGCGGCCGGTGCCGTGTACGAGCAGCCGGGCGACCTTGAACTTCGAGAAGAGCGTCTTGGGGGTCAGTGTCACGGTGTCGGCATTGCCGTCGTACTGCACCTTCCGGATTGCGATCGTTCGGGCGCCTTTGCCGGTGAAGGAGCCCTTGCGGTTGGCGATTTCGATCTCGAACGGCGCTTTCGATCTCACAAGCGAAGCGCTCGAGCGGGCCGGACCAGAAGAGCTCGATCTTGGAGTCCTTGCCACGTCCATTCGTGAAGACCTCGACTGAATTCAGCTCGACGTAGCCGCGGGTCACGGTGATGGTCACCGTGGCGGGGTTGCTGGTGGCGGGCGGCTCAAGGGTGTTGGGACCGCTCGAGCTGGCGGTGTAGGTGAAGGAGTCAGTTCCGACGAAGCCGGGTGCGGACGTGTAGAGCAATTTGCCAGTCGCTGGGTTGAAGTCGGAGATCGTGCCGTGCGACGGGCCGGTGAGGATGGTGTACGACGAAACGGGGGCCGCGTTCAACGGTTCAGCGGGCTGGCCGGCGAGCTGTACGGGCTCGGAAATGTTGGAATTCGCCGATATGGACACCGGGGATGCGAACGGCTTGAAGTTGAGCCCTTCGAGCAACGAAGGGACGGTGCTGCCCGCGTAAGACCCGACGGAGACCAGGAATGACTGCGGGGTGCTCGAAGAGCCATCGTGCGCCGTGACGGTGACGATGGCCGTCTCGCCGGGGTGCGCCTGGGTTGTGTCAATCAGCACGACGCCGCTGTCGTTCGAGGTCGACAGGCTCGTCGAGGTGATCGTGATCGGATTGACCGGCTGGGACGGTTCGCCGAAGTCATTTGTCGTCACAGGGACTCCAGCAATCTTTGCCAGCGTACCTGCGCCGGAAACGAGCTGACCGAAAAGGGTGTATCCGTAGCCGAGCTGGCTGTCGAGCGGACCGGTGTCGATGAAGAACTGGACGTCGTTCGAGTCGGTGCCGCCAGCGTTGGCCAGCAAGAGTTGATTGGAACCCGTTGGGGCGAGCGCCTGGACGTTCTCGTTGCCGAAGGGCGTGCCCGGCTGGCCGCTCACGCCAATGTTACCCTGCGGGTTTGCAGCTCCGCCTTGAATGACGGCGGATGTAGTCTCATCAAAATTCGATGCGACCCGCCAGATAAATTTGCCGGAATTGACGTAATAACTGTCGTTCGTGAACTGCGTGATCATCTTGACGGTGTTTGGAGTGAGGCTGCCAAAGAGCCCGAACGTGAGCGTTCCCGAGAAGCTGTTGTTCGAGTTTAGCGGATCGGTGTAGGAAACGCCCACGTTCCAGAATGTGGTGGAGGCGATCGAAACGGCGATGTCGGGGTTGCTCGAGGTGGCCGAGAAGGTTTGGGCGTCAGGAGTTCCGCTGCCATCGAGCGGCAGGGTGAGCCCCTGGAGCGAGGGGACGGAGACGTTCGGGATGGACGCCAGCGACGCTGCGAGCAGGCGCCGGTCTTCGAGGCATTCGCCGAACGACGAGCGGGTGCGCGTGCGCGGCGTGTGGTTGCGGATGGTTCGGTTGGCAACTTCCTTCGCTGGCTGAATTTGAACCATCCGGCTTTCATCAGGGTGTCTCCTGTCGCTCTGCTGCCGAAGGAGTGATTCGTTTTGTCGATGTGGTGTCACAGTATACATCAGTTTTGCCGGCAAGTGGCCGAATGGGAAGCGTGTGTTGGTGTCTGGTGGCTGGGCGGTCGTTGTGCGCGTGCGCGGTGGAGATTTTTTTGGTTCGCGAGGGTATGCTGGGAGCGGCGTTGGCGATGGGGGGGGGCTTTTTTGCGGTCATCGGGTCAGGAAGACCGCTCACCCCGGCCCTCTCCCCGCGAGCGGGGCGAGGGAGAAGAAGGGTCAGGCATTCATTTCGGGGAGTTCTCGCGGTGGCTTGCACGAGGCGGACCATTTCGATCGCGGGCGCCTTGATGATTGCCGCGCTCGTGCAGACGGCGGCCGCTGCGCCAGACAAGCGGCCGAATGTGCTCATCATCATGAGCGACGACCAGGGGTTTGGCGACCTGGGGGCTCATGGCAACCCGAAGATCAAGACGCCGAACCTCGACAGGTTTGCCGGGGAGAGCGTGCGGCTCAAGAACTTTTATGTTTCTCCGGTCTGCTCACCCACGCGCTCGAGCCTGCTCACCGGGCGATACAACTACCGGACGGGCGTAGTTGACACGTACCTGGGCCGGTCGCTGATGTATCCGGATGAAGTCACGCTTGCGGAGGTGCTCTCCGCGGCCGGCTATCGAACGGGCATTTTCGGGAAGTGGCACCTGGGAGACAACGCACCGATGCGGGCGATTGACCAGGGATTTCAGGAAGCCCTGGTGATCAAGGGGGGCGGCATCGGCCAGGCGTCTGACCCTCCGGGTGGAACTAGCTACTTCGACCCGATCTTGCAGCACAACGGCGCGGCGGAACGGCACAAAGGTTATTGCAGCGACATTTTCGCGGGCGCGGCGATGGACTTCGTTCAGACGAAGAGCGACCGGCCGTTCTTCGCGTATCTCGCGTTCAACTGCCCGCACGAGCCGCTCGAGGTCTCGGACGCCGAACTGGCGCCGTACACGGCGATGGACCTCTCGCTCTCGTCATTCCCGCAGCTCGGCCAGCGCATTCCGAAGGAATGGGAAGCTCCGCAGGAGAAGGTGGCGCGGGTGTATGCGATGGTGACGAATATCGATAAGAACATCGGCCGAGTGCTGAAGGCACTCGAGGATCGGAAGCTCGAGTCGAACACGATTGTCGTTTTTCTCACTGATAATGGGCCGGCTTTCGTGCGATTCAATGCGGGGCTGCGAGGCTGGAAGGGGTCAGTTTACGACGGCGGCATTCGCGTGCCGTGCTACCTGCGGTGGCCTGGCCATTTTCCGGCAGGGCTCGCGGTCGAGAAGATCACCGCGCACATCGATCTGATGCCGACGTTGCTCGATGCCTGCGGCCTCTCGCCGCCAAAGGATGTCAAGCTTGACGGAAAGAGCGTGCTGCCTCTCGTCACGGGGAAACAGACGGCGGGGTGGCCCGACCGGACGCTTTATTTCCAGTGGCATCGCGGCGACACGCCCGAGCCGGGCCGCTCGTTTGCCGCGCGATCTCAAACGTACAAGCTGGTGCGACGGGAGCCGATTCCCGGTGCCAAGCCGCCGAAGCTTGAGCTGTACGACATGGAGCACGACCCGCTCGAGCTGGAAGACATCTCAGCCCGCCACGGCGAAGTTGTCTCCAAGATGTACAAGGGCTACCTCGCCTGGTTCCAGGATGTCTCGAGCACGCGCGGATACGACCCGTCACCGATCGAGCTGGGGGGCACGCGTGAGAATCCTTCGATCCTGACGCGACAGGACTGGCGCGGACCACTGGCGGGAATGAACCCCAACGACCTGGGATTCTGGCGAGTGCAAGTGGCGAGGGCAGGGCGATTCGACGTGACGTTCCATTTCTTGGCGAGGCCGTTTCCGACAACGTTGCATCTGGCGCTGGGCGAAGCTCATCGGCAGCAGCGGCTCGAACCTGGCGCGAGCGAGTACACGTTCAAGGACGTGCCAGTGAGCGCCGGAGCCGGGCGGCTTGAGGCGTGGGTCGAGGGGAACAAGGCGCGCGCGGGGGTGCTTGATGCGACGGTAAGGCGCCAGGATCAGTGAGCGAGTGAACTTGACGTGGTCGACTGGGAGCTGGAAGCGAGACTGTGATGGGCCGACGCGCTGGGTCAACCTCGATTCGGTTGTATGTGGTCGGGCCCGGCATCGGCATGCTGGCGTTTGGGGTCTCAGCCGGTTGTGATCGCACGGCGAGCACTGCGAGCACGGCTGGAAAGACAACGGCAGAGGCGGGACGGACGGCCGCGAAGTCTTCCGAGCAAGCTCGAGCGACCGTGAGGTCGTTGACGCAGCCTCGGCCGGCGCCGGACGGTATGGTGTGGATACCCGGCGGTACGTTCTGGATGGGTGGAGACGACGCGTCGATGGCCGACGCGGAGCCGGTGCACGAAGTTGTGATTTCCGGGTTCTGGATGGACCGGACGGAGGTCACGAATCAGCAGTTTGCGCGGTTCGTGAAGGCGACGGGCTACCGCACCATTGCCGAGCGCAAGCCGGAGGCGAAGGACTATCCGGGGGCACCCGCAGACAAGCTTGTGCCGGGGTCGATCGTGTTCACGCCGCCCGTGGGACGGGTTTCGCTCGATGATCCACTCGCGTGGTGGCGGTATGTCCCGGGCGCGGACTGGCGGCACCCGGAAGGGCCGGGCAGCTCGATTGAAGGGAAGGCCGATCATCCTGTCGTTCAGATTTGCTGGTATGATGCTATGGCTTATGCAGACTGGGCAGGTAAACGGCTGCCGAGTGAAGCGGAGTGGGAGTTTGCCTCGCGCGGGAAGCTTGCGCGCGAGGTTTGTCTGGGGTGAGGAGCTGCTCCCAGGCGGGAAGTGGCAGGCGAATATCTGGGAAGGGCGGTTTCCGGATCAGAACACCAAGGACGACGGGTTTGCGCACGGCGCCGGTGGGAAAATTTCCGCCCAATGGGTTAGGCCTTTCGGACATGGCCGGGAATGTGTGGGAATGGTGCTCGGACTGGTATCGGCCCAGGTACGAGACGACGCCGCGCGAGAACCCGACGGGCCCGGCATCGAGTTTTGATCCGGACGAGCCGGGGGTTGCCAAACGAGTGCAGCGGGGTGGGTCGTTCTTGTGCTCGGATCAGTATTGCACGCGGTATTTGCCGGGGGCCAGGGGCAAGGGTGCGCCGGATAGTGCGGCGAACCATGTCGGGTTTCGGTGTGTGGTTTCGGCCGGTGGGGGTAAGACAGACTGAAGAGATCGAGGGCAACAGGCCATGGTGAGAATTCGGTATCGGATACGGACACTCATGATCGTTGTGGCGTTTGTGGCTCTTGTCCTGGTAGTGGTTTTGCAGGCGTTTTACCTTAACAGGGCGGTGGTGCGTTTGGAGATGTTTCGAGCCATAGCCGCGCGCTCGGAGGCGGTGGCCGAGATTCAACGGCTCCGGGCTGAGCAGCAACTGGCGGCTGCGCAGGCAACGATCGAACAAATGCGTGCAGAGGCGATGGTGACAGGCGATGCGGTGACGCGGGGGGAGAAGGAGCGCGAGAAGGAACCGTGACCGGGCGCTGTGAGCAAGAGCGATCGCGTGGCCACGTGCGCGATGTTGGGAACGAGAGGGACGCACTTTCGCGGAGCGAAAGGCGACTTTGGGGGAGCGGTAGTTTCAGGCGCGAGCTTGGGAACAGAGAGGTAAGGACATGTTGCGAATCCGGGTCCGGCTGCGGACGCTGATGATCATCGTGGCGGTTGTGGCGCTGCTCCTGGTGGTGGTGATGCAGGGTGTTTACCTCAAGAGGGCAGAGGTTCGGATGGAGGTGCAACAGGCCGAAGCGGCGAATGCGCGCGGTGACCGAGCAGCAGTTGGCCCGGGCCGAGAAACAGGAAGCCGCATCGCGCCGTATGTTCGAGACGCTGCAGGCGGCGAAGGAAGAGGGTGAGCTGGCGAAGCGGAAGCAGATCGAGGAAGAGATAGTGCCGGGAGGGCTTGAGCGAGAGCGGAGGGGTGATCGAAGAAGCCGCGAAGGGGCGCCGACGGGAAGTGTGAGACCGACGGGGAAGAGTTGAGGACTGGCGATGGCGCGAATTCGGGTCCGGCTGCGGACGCTGATGATTGTCGTGGCGTTTGCGGCACTCATCTTGGTGACGGTCGTGCAGGGTGTTTACCTCAAGAGGGCAGACGTTCGGATGGAGATGTATCGGGCCGACGCGGAGCGTGCGCGCGCGGTGGCCGAGCAGCAGTTGGCCCGGGCCGAGAAGCAGGCGGCCGAAGCGCGCCGTATGCTCGAGCTGGTGCAGGCGGCGAAGCACGGTGGCGAGGAGGCGAGGCGGAAGCAGGCGGAGGAAGAGAAAGCGCCAGGAGGGCTTGAGCGAGAGCGAAGAGGCGATCGAAGAAGCCGCGAAAGGGCGCCGTCGGGAAGTGATAGACCGACGCGGAAGAGTTGAGACCTTGCCATGGCACGAATTCGGTTCCGGCTGCGGACGCTCATGATCGTTGTCGCGTTTGTGGCGCTCGTTCTGGTGGTGCTGATTCAGGCGTTTTACCTTAACAGGGCGGTGGTGCGCATGGAGATGTTTCGGGCCGACGCGGAGCGTGCGCGGGCAGCGGCCGAGATGGAGCGGATGCAGCAACACCTGGCAACGCAGCAGATTATCGATCAAATGGAAACGCGAATGAAGAGGATGATCGATAAGGCAAAACGGGCGCCAGAGAAGGAGCAAGCACGTTGATTCGTCGGGCCCGCGAGGGCGCGTTGATCTGATCTAGTCGTTGGCGGCGGGCTTCCATGCGGCGTCCATGCGGTGCTGATGGCCGACCTCGACGAGGAAGCCGCCAGGGGCGTTGACGTAGAAAGTCCAGGCGCCGTGGAATTCTTTGGGCGGCGGGGCGTCGAAGCCAGCGGCCTTGAGCTCTCCATAGATCTCGTCGACACGCTCGCGGCTGTCTTGCATGAACCCGATGTGGAAGGCGCCGGGGTATTCGACTTCCTTTGCTTTTTCGAAGTTGTTCAGCGTCAGCACAAATCCGGATTCGTTGATCAATACGGCCAGGGCCTCGCGACCCCGCTCGGCGATACAACGGAAGCCGAAATGGGCTTCGAAGAAAGTGCGGGTTTGCGAGACGTCGGGGACGGTCAGGTTGAGGTGATTCAGTTGCATGGGATGGGCTCCTTTTGAGCGGTTGGGGGCGCTCAATCGTCAGGGTGAAGCCTGACCTGCTAGATTCTCAGGCTGAAGAGTGAACTACGAATCGTCAGGCTGAAGCCTGACCTACGATGGGTTGCCTCGATCGGTTGTCCTTGCGATAATACTATCGGCGTGAATCGTTAATGTCAATAATGATTTTTTGGGGTAATGAATGGGGCGATCGCGCGCGAAGGGCGGGCCCGAGGATTCGGAATCGCCGCTGGCGTTTTTGCTTTCGCAGGTGGGGGCACATGCCTCTGCGCGGTTTGCGGAGCGGCTGGAGCCGCTGGGGCTGAAGCCTGCTCATGCGGGAGTTTTGCGCGTGGTTGCGCAGGCTGATGGGCTCTCCCAGCAGGCGCTTGGGGAGAAGCTGGGGTTGTTCCCGAGCCGGCTGGTGGGGGTGCTCGATGAGCTGGAGCAGCGGGGGCTCGTCGAGCGGCGGGATAGCCCGGCGGACAGGCGTTCATACGCGCTTTATCTTACGCGGGCCGGACTAGAGATTCTGGAGCAAATCAGCCGGATCGGGGACGAGCATCAGAATGCGGTCTGCGCTGCATTGAACCAAAGCGAGCGTGCTCAGCTCGCGGGGTTTCTCAGGCGGATTGCGGATGAACAGAAGCTTGTGCCGGGGGTTCATCCGGGATTTCGGAAGCTGGCTGAGGGTTAGAGGCGAGAGTGGGCGATGGGACGAATCCGGTTTCGACTGCGGACGCTGATGATCATCGTCGCCGTTGTGGCGCTCGTTCTCACGGTGGTGATCCAGGGGGTTTTGCTGCAAAGGGCGATGATGGGGGAGCGGGAGGCTCGAGCGCTGGCTGAGGCGAATCGAGAACCTGGCCCAAGCGGCGGCGGTTCGAGCCGTGCAGGCGGCGGCCACAGCCGAGCAGGAGAGAGCTCAGTTGCAGCAATTGATTGACGAGCGGAGCAAAACTGGCGGTGAGGAGGGAAAACGGTGATGATGGGCGGAGCGTAGAGCGGGGGCGTTGCCGTGCTGGGGCTTGGGAGCGAGAAAAACGCACTTTCGCGGAGCGAAAGGCGACAATGGGAGCGGCTTCAATCGGTCGATCAGGAGGCTGGACAAGCGGTCGGGTGCTCAGTCGCCGTAGCCGCGGAGGACGCTCCGGCCGCCCTCTATTCGAATGAGAAGCGGGAGCAAAAAGCGGCTGAACATCGCGCGGAGGACCAGGCGGCGCAGCCACATCCTGGAGCGAACGGCCGGTACGAATCCTGATGCGAGCCGGGCCGCGGCGGCCCGTTTGCGGTCGACGTGCGGCTTGAGGAACCGTTCGTAGGCCTCGAACGCCGCGCGATGGTCGGTGCGATGGCGGCCGAGCTCGGTGGCCAGCACGTAGGCGCCGGCCATCGCCATGTGCGAGCCCTGACCGGCAGCGAGGGTCAGGCAGCCGCAGGCATCGCCGATCAAGCAAATTCGGCCTGCCGACCAGTGGGGCATGACAATCTGGGTGAGCGAGTCGAAGAACAGAGGTGTGTGCTCGTGCTCGGCAAGGCCGGCCAGGACTTTCGAGGTGATCCACGTGCTGTTTTCGAAGCGGCGCCGCAGCAGCGGCAAGCGTTCTTCCGCTGGCACGAATCCGCGATCGTCGTCGCGGAACAACAACATTGCGTCCATGTGATGGTCATTCAGGTGATAAAAGGTGGCGATCGTCCCGGGCTCTTCGTGGAGAATGACCGATCGAGAGACCTGCGGGTCGAGTGGTGCCTCGAGGGCCGCGACATAGGAGCCGAGGTAGCGTGAGTACGATGATTCGGGGCCGAAGGCCAGCTCGCGCACGCGAGAATGGACGCCATCGGCGCCGATGACAACGCCGGCGCTTGCGGTCTCGCCGGACGCGAAGGTGACCTGGAGATGGTCGCCGGCGTCGGTCAGCGCACTGATCGACGATCCGAAGCGGATCTCCACGCCGGAGTGCCGGGCGCGGTCGAGGAGAATTCGTTCGAGGTCGGAACGGAGCAGGTAGACATAGCGGTCATCGAGTGCGCGGCGGACTCGATCCATCGGGAGCGTGAGAAAGGGAACTCCCCGATCGTCGACGTACTGCAAAGAGTCGATCGGGTAACGTATCGCGCGCAGGGCTTCAGTCAAACCCATCCGCTCGGCGACATCCCAGCCCGTTCCGAAAAAATCCATCATGTAACCGGCGGCGCGCGGGGAGGGCTCGCGCTCGATCACGATCGGGCTCCAGCCGTGCTCCTTGAGCAGAATCGCGAGAGTCAGTCCGGCGATGCCGCCCCCGGAGATCATGAACGATGGCGGGGCTAATTCGGGTGCAATGGGCATGGCGCCGACCACTAAACGGGTTGTCGCGACCGGTTATCCCTGGGATAATGCTATCGGCCTCAATAGTTACAGTCAATAATGATTTTGTGGATTAATTAATGGAGCGGTTGTGCGCGAGGGCCGGCTCGGTGGAGCTCTTTGGCGGGGTGGCATTCCTGGTTGGGCCGGCGAGGGGGCAAGCGTCGGGAAAGCGTGTATCTTCGCAACATCTTGCACGGTCCGGCCGAGAGATCGCGCCGCAAGGCGGGCGCATCGGAATCGAGCTTGAAGATGCGCACTGCGCCGCAAGAGCTGGATCCGCCTGCGGGTGGGACGGAGCTGCAACGGTATGAACATGACTGAACCGGAATCTTCCACTTCGCGTCCTTCTCATCCGTTTCGCTGGTTTCCGGAGTTTCTGGAGTTCGGGAAGCGGCGAATCCATTCGCAGGGGCGGGTGCTCGGGGCGAGTGTGCTGGTGGGCATTGTCGCGGGGATTGGCGGGATTGTCTTCTCGGTGGCGGGCCAGGCGGTTGTCGGGATTGCGCTCGAAGGGGCTGCAGGGTACGTACCCGCGGGTCCGGATGGCGAAGTGCGGTTTCCGTGGATTCCGACGCTTCATGGTTCGTTCAGCCCGTGGCTGCTGCTGGTCGTGCCAGCCGTGGGGGGATTGCTTTCCGGTTTGCTGGTTTATCGCTTTGCACCTGAGGCGGAGGGGCACGGGACGGACGCGGCGATCGCGGCGTATCACGAGCATCAAGGGTATATTCGACCGCGGGTGCCGCTGATCAAGCTGATTGCGAGTGCGCTCACGATCGGGACCGGAGGCTCGGGTGGGCGCGAAGGGCCGATTGCACAGATCGGCGCGGGATTCGGGTCGCTCTTGGGGGGGATGCTGCGCTTACGGCCGGCGGAGCGGCGAGTCTTGCTGGCTGCCGGGATGGGCGCGGGCATCGCCGCGATTTTCCGCGCCCCCCTGGCTGGCACGCTGTTCGCCGCCGAGATCATGTATTGCTCGCCGGAGTTTGAGCCGGAGGTGATCCTGCCGACCGGCCTGGCCAGCGTGGTTTCGTATTGCACGTTCGGCGTGCTGGCCGTGTGGCTGGGAGGCACGACAACGCCATGGCGACCGCTCTTCACCACAGCGAGCTCGCTCCAGTTCTCAGGTGCGTGGGAGCTGCTGCCGTACTCGCTGCTGGCGATCTGGATGGCCGTGCTGGCGATGATTTATGTTCGCACGTTTTATGCGGTGAATCATCTTTTTGAATCGTTGCGGATGCCGAAGTCTCTCAAGCCGACCGTAGGCGCTGCGCTTGCCGGGGTGGTGGGACTGGCGATTTTCTTCGCGGTGGGTAGGCAGCAAGTCGCCCTTTCGGTGCTCTCGTTCGGATATGGAGTGCTTCAACAGGGGCTGGACGACAGCACGACACTCTCGGCGGTGGTGCTGCTGGCGATCGCGGCGGGCAAGATCTTGACGACGAGCTTGACGATCGGGAGCGGGGGATCGGGAGGTGTTTTTGGTCCATCGATGGTCATTGGCGGCTGTGCCGGGGGGAGCCTCGGAGTATTCGTGCACTGGCTGTGGCCGTCGCTGGTGCCTCATCCGGGGGCGTATGTGATCCTGGGGATGGCGGGTTTCTTCGCGGCTGCCGCCAAGACGCCGTTTTCGACGCTGGTGATCGTGAGTGAGATGACGGGCGACTACCGGCTGCTGTTGCCGGCGCTGTGGGTGTGCACGCTGGCGTTTCTGCTTTCGGACGAGGAGCCGCTCTATCGCTCGCAGGTGGCGAGCCGGTCGCTTTCACCGGCTCACCAGGGAGAGTTTGCCCGCGAGATCCTTGCGGGATTGCAGGTCAAACAGTTCCTCGAGGCGAGCACGGCGGTTCCGATGCTTCGCGCCAATGATTCACTGAGCAAGGTGGTGGCGAGCTTCGACGGGGAGCATTATGGCGTGTTGCCGGTGGTCGGGCCTGACGGTGCTTTCCTTGGTGTGATCGTGATGGATGAAGTTCACGTCGCCGCAGGAGCCGGCAATGCAAGCTCGTGGCTCCTGGCCGCGGACTTGATGAGATCGGACGTGCGGCCGCTGCATCCGGAAGATCGGCTGGACCTGGGGATGCAGCTCTTTGCCGAGAACGAGCTGCCGGCGCTGCCGGTCGTGGATGGGTCGCACCAGAACCGGGTGATCGGATTGGTGAGGCGGTCGGATATTTCGCGGGCGTACTTGCGGAAGCTGCATGGGGAGGTTGAGCCGGTGCGGGCGGTGGGAGTGGGAGCGATGGTCGATGGGGATGGCGCGACGCGTGCGGACAACTAGCCGCACGTCGCGCCGGGGTCACACTGGATTGCGTCAATCTTCGATCGAGCGGTCGCCTGGAGACCTTCGGTCGCTCAAGAGGGCGGGGCCAGACACCCGCGCCCAACGCGGGTCGTGGATTAGCGCTTTCTCGTATGCGCCTCGCTGGCGCTTCGGGTCAGTGTTTGGGGGTATCGCTCGGGTTATTTTTTCGCTGCAGATCGGTTGCTGCGGACGGGGAAACCGCGGATCCGGCGGGGGTTGCGGGCGCCCCTTTCGCAGGGGGTGAGGCTCCTCGGCCGGGGCCTCCGCGTCCCGGGGCCTGTCCTTGTCCGAATGGACGGGGTGGGTTTGCCAGGTAGCTCGCTACGTCCTGGGCGGCCTTGGTTTCGATGCCGGGCTTCCGGAGGAAGCCGAGGTCTCGGGCCCAGTCGATGAAGCGGAATTGCCAGGTGCCGAACGGGATATTGTTGCGGTCGGTGAGGCCGCCGGACATGCGGGTTCCGTCCGGGAGGGCATCGCCCGGGTGGCGGCCGTTGCCGTAGAGGTGGATTTCTACGTTGGGGACACCGGCCGACAGCATCGCCTGGTAGTAGTCGAGAGCCCAGATGGTGTGGATGCGGTCGCCGGCGCTGGCGCAGACGAGAAAGGCGGGCGGGACGTCCTTGGGGATCGGCGGTGCTGTGCGGTTGCGAGCGAAGGGCGTCGGGCCGGGGTAGATGATGCCGGCGAAGTCCGGCGCGCGGAGATGCCGGAGAACGGGTCGGATGGATCGGTATTCTTCTTGTCCCAGTCTTCGTACAACACGGCGGCTGGAGCGGCGAGCTCGGCACCGGCAGAGAAGCCCATGACGCCGATCTTTTTGGGGTCGATGCCCCAGTTCTTGGCGTAAGCGCGGACGACGCGGACGGCCTGTTGTGCGTCGTGGACGGCGTCGACCTCGGCGATGTAGCCGTCGGCGCGGAGCCGGTTGCGCAGAATGATCGTGTTGATGCCGTAGTTGTAGAAGAAGGAAACGAAGTCTGCGCCTCTCGCCGCCCACGTTCAAGGTGCGGTGACCTCCTCCGGCGATCACGATGACGGCGGTGCCGGTGTTCAAGGATTTCTCGACCATGTGGACTTCGATCGACGGATTGTGGATGGAGACGATGCTGCTGATGCGCCCGGGAACGGCCTGGCTCATGTTGTAGATCTCGGGGACGTGGACCTTGTCGGGCTTCAAATAGGGGGAATTGGGCGGGAAGAGGGGGACGACGATGCCGCCGGGGAGGATGGCCTGGGGGGCGTAAGGTTGGCCGGTGTCGGGGGCGGGCTTGGGGATGGATTGCGGGGCGGGGATTGGGGGTAGAGGGGCTTTGGTCTGGGCAACTATGGTGGAGTTGATCATGGCGGAAGCAACGAAGATGGCGATTCGTTTCATGGGTGGTGCAGTCCTTGGGTTTGGCGCAAATGCACGTAGTCAGGCGGAAGAGCTTCGCACTGCGCGCTTCGGACGATGTAAGCTTTCGGTCCGGCTCTTCTGTGATGGTATAATCTGGTGATTACCAAGGAGCTAGAGATCATGGCGGAATCACGGCTGTAGGAGCTTGGGGCCGCGGTCGAGGAGCTTTCGGTTTCGGATCAGCTCAGGCTGGTTGAGCGTGTGGTGCAGCGGATTCGCGATCGGGCGGCTCGTAGACTAGCCTTCAGCGATGATGAATTTGAACAGATGGCGCAAGACCCTGCGATCCTGAAGGAATTGAAGAAGATCGAGACGGAATCCGCCCCGGCTGCTTGCTGATACGGTGCGCCTCAAGGGCGACATCTTGTAGCGGTTTCAAAAACGGAGGGCCATGCGATGGCGACGGGCGAAGCGAGGCCACGGACTGAAGACCCGGAGAACGTGAAGGCCGAATGGGTGGGGCGGCTGGATGCCCTCATCGATGACGTTGAGGGATGGGCCAAGATGTCGGGCTGGCACACACGGCGGATCGCAAAGACGGTCAACGAACGGCGACTCGGGGTGTATAAAGTTCCGGTCTTGCTGATGGAGAAGAACACGGTCGAGGCCGTTTTGAACCCAGTCGCACGATACGTCCCTGGCGCCGAAGGGGCGGTCGATCTGTACGTTGCGCCGGCTTACGACGACATCGCCAGCCTGTATTTCGAGGGCAATCACTGGGTAATTCATTGCAGCGAACGGCCCGACCCATTGTCGACACACAGCGTGGTGGAGATCACGGACCGCCCGTACTCGGAACAGACGATACGCGCGATCCTTGACGGGATGTCGGTCAACGGCTGAGCGGCAACGTGGCGCGCAGGCGTCTGAATATCTTGCTTCACTGCCTGCCTGTGCAATGGTGATGGACGGCTACTGGTGAGTGCTGCGCGCCCCGGCATCGTACGGAGGATATTGTATGAAGAACATCCCGGACAAAGAGCTCAAAGCAGATCTGGACTCTATCTTGACCCGTGCACAGAGCGAGCGCGTCGTGATTTCGCGCCGAGGCAAGCCCTGCGCCGTGCTGGTGGGAATCGAAGATTACGACAGGGAAGACGTCAAGCTAGCGACTTCTGAGGAATTCTGGCGGATGATCGGAAAACGGCGGGCCAGTGGCACGTCAGTTCCTCTCGGGGAGGTGGAGGCGGGGCTAGGAATTACAAGCGCGAAGCCGGCTCCCAAGCGGAAGGCGGCCTCGAAGGCGCGAAAGCGTTCGTGAACGAATCGCTACGCTATTTCAGCGCGAGCGATTCGACGCACGGCAACGATGATCGCGCGACCGGGGCTCTTCAAAGGAGAGGAGAATTGGCGCGCGTCGGTAAAACGAGAATCAAGACTGGAAAAATTTCCGAGCATGAATCGGAACGGGCGGCATCGCGACACTACTATGGTGAGTGTCGAAAGGTGAGCCAGGAGGTCCGGGCATGTTCAAGGGGTCCGCGGCGAAGTTGGCGCTGCGGCGAATCGACGAGTTGTTTCACTCCGGGATCGCCGGGGATTTGAGCGATAGCGAATTAATTGACCGGTTCTTGCGGTGTGGCGATTCCGGGAGAGAGTTCGCGTTTGCGGCGCTGGTCGAGCGGCATGGGGCGATGGTTTTTCGGGTGTGCCGGCAGGCACTCAAGGATCATCACGATGCCCAGGATGCCGTGCAGGCGACGTTTCTGGTGCTGGCGCGGCGGGCGGGGGCGATCCGGAAGCGGACTTCGGTCTCGAGCTGGCTGTTCGGGGTGGCGCGGCGGGCAGCGGGGCATATTCGGATGCAGGAAGCGCGACGGAGGCGATTCGAATTGCGGGCGGCGCAGCGGGCGATTCCGGCGATCGAAGCTGCACTCGCGCCTCTTGAACCCGACCCTTATCCGGAGTTGCATGCGGAGATCGAGCGATTGCCGGAGAAATACCGGTTGCCGATCGTGCTGTGCTACCTGGAGGGGCTCACGCACGAGCAGGCTGCAAGCAGGCTGCGGTGGCCGCTCGGGACGGTGAAGATCAGGTTGACACGGGCGCGGGTGCGGCTGCGGGTGCGGCTCGAGAAACGCGGGCGGCCCTATCTGCTTGTGATGCCGGTGAGCTCATTGCGGCCGGGGTTACCCGAACATCTGGTCAATTCGATCACGCAGGCGGGATGCGGGACTGCGAACAAAGGCGCTGCGGGGGGGGTTGGTTTCGTCGGCGGTCGTCGAGCTGACACAGGGGGTCTTGAAATCCATGGTGTTCGAGAAGCTAAGAGTGGCAGCCCTCGTGCTGTGTGGTCTTTGTGTGCTTGGGTTCGGCAGTTTCGTCGCGGCACAGCAGGCGACGGGGAAGGATGTGTCCGGCCGGCCACGCGACGGGGCCATGGCTGGGCGGAACGACTCGCCTGGGGTGCTGCAGGTCGTCGGCAGAACCGATTTCAACCCGGATGCGATCGTCAAGATTCACCCTCGGTTTGACTGCTTGGTCGAAAGGGTGCTGGTTCACCTGGGCCAGCGCGTCAAGAGGGGCGATCCGCTGGTCGAAGCCTTCAGCGCGGATCTGGCCGCGGCAAAGAATGACTTCCAAATGGCAAGCGTGCAGCATGACCGCGACCGCAGAATCTCCGAGCAGAAGTCGCGCCTGGCGGCCGAAAACGCAATTTCCCATCAGGCGCTCATCGATAGCCGGAATGACGAGATGAAGAGCCGGCTGGCCGCAGCCACGGCGAAGGAAAAGCTGCGTGTCATGGGGGTGACGGATCGGGAGATCGAGGACCTGGAAAACGCAAATGCGAGCGATCGGACGGAGAGGGCGAGGATGACTGTGAGGTCCCGCGTCGACGGAGTTGTCATTCAGCGCGACGTTGTTCCGGGGAATCAGTACGATCGAAACGACACGTTGCTGACGATCGCTCAGGATGATTTTCTACGGGTTATTGCGTCCGTCGATGGGGAAGACGCGCACAAGGTCAAGGTTGGCCAGAAAATCAGCGTGCGCTTCGCTTTCGAGGATGGAGTGGTGGAGGCCAAGGTGGATCGCGTCTTTTCAGGCCTCGATCAGGAAACTCAGAAGACGAAGATACTGGCGACGATTCCCAACCCTGATCACACGCGCAAGGCAGACATGATCGTGCGCGTGGCGATCGCGATCGACGCGGGCCGGGAACCGGTCAACGAGCCCGGGGGCCCAAAGGACCAGGCGATTGATGCGACGATGCGCGACCGGCTAAGGGAGCTGGAGCGGAAGGTGGACCGGCTGCTGGGCGAGAAAGACGAGCGAACGTCGCACGCGAAGATTCTGGAGCGGCTGGAGGCGCTCGAGCGCAAGCTCGATCAGGTTTTGAACGGGCGGCGGTGAGGAAGTGTTCCAGGGGCTGGCTATTGACCGGCGCCCCGTTTGGGCGGGACATGGCCGGGGCGTGGCCGACAGGAGTGTCGGCCCCAAGGAGCCTGCGGCCGTTCGGTGCGGGAAACGGCGGGTCTGCCGAGAGGTGTCTCGGCCGGACAGCGCCGCGCCAGCGCGCCCATTCCGACTGAGTTTTCTTACTTACTCGATCTGATCGTTGGAACCCGGAACCTTTCTGGAAATCTCCCGGTCGACGGCGCCACGAATCCGCAGAGTCATCGCATATTGTATATGGAGGAATAGGATAGAACGTCAGGCTGAACGCCTGACCCGCTCGGGATGGGTTCCCGCGCACTCCTTCGTCCAAATCCAATCCTTGCGAGAACCGAGCATGATTCCGAGTGCGTTGAGCGAGATTTCATCAAGCGAGGGACAAGCCGAATGGGCGCTGCCGAGAGCGGGCAATTTACAGTAGTGTACGGATGCTGGAAGGCCCTCGGAATATTGCCACTTTTTGCCATTTTTCGACGCGTGCGACGGTTTCATCGGGCGGTTTGAGCGTTCTGTAAGTTCAATGAGCATCATCGAATAGGAGAACGGCGGTGCATTTTTCGGCGGTACCAAGAGCTCGTGGCACGTGCCACGCAAAATTGCCACGGCAAATCGCCGATGCTGTTCACTATGTTTTTCGGGCATCTTTCGGAGCGAAAGGCGACGATGGGGTGCGCGGGCTGATCGGGGTTGACGAGACGCCTGCGAACTCCCGGAAAATGGCGGGCGCCGGCAGAAGTGCCGTCAGGCGAAAGCGTCAAGAACGAAAAGAGATGTGTCGAAATGGAGTTCGGGGGCCAAGTCGTGCCGTCAGACGTAAGTCCAATCCCAGTAAGGCGCTGACGGCATGACGGCACTTTCGGGGGGGCGCGTTTGTGTTGCACACCCCACGCGGCGGGCCGGGTGTCAGGCAACACGGAAACTGACGGCGCCCAGAACCTCGGTTCTATGGTCTTTCCTGCTCGCGAACGCCCTGCAGCGGCACTTCCCTTCCTAGGCGGACAAGTGCGCGGGGCTCATTCCCTTAATCCTTGTGGGGAAAGGACGCGCGTCGAATCTACAAAACGAACTACGAGAGCCGCGAGGCGAGGCCTTACCTGCGCGCCAGCCTCCCTCCGCCGCCTGGGGCGGCACCTCCCCCCACGCGGGGGGAGGAATGCTGCGTTGGGGGCGGAATGCTCTGCAATCGGTTGTGTGGTATAACCATAGGAGCCGGTGGTCGGTTCTTTTCCCGTCTTGGCGGTGCCGCGAACACTCTCGGCCACCGCGATTGCTTTCTCCCCGGTCGTGACGGAATTGGCACTCCCGCGACGAGCATACCTTTCAGGTGTATCGATATGGGCAGCAAGTTCATGCTGAAAAACGGTCCTTCGCTCGCGATGGCGATTGCTTTTTCACTCGTTTTCGTGGCGGGGCACTTCGTTCCGCTGCGTGCACAGGTGCCGGGGAATGAACTTTTTGCCAAGGAGCCGCAAACTCCACTGGAACTTTGGGATGCCGTTGACTACTTGCTGCGGACGGGACAGGAGAAGAAGGCATTGCCCTATATTGAGAAATTCGTGAAGGGCAAGCCCGATGACGCGACCCTCGAGATGATCCGAATGCGGTATGGGCCGAGCTCGGTTCTGAGTCTGGCCGACCACGCGGGGACACGGGCTTATGCCGAGCCGCTGGCGGAAGCGATGATCGCCGCGGCGCGGAAATTCGCGACCGACCCAAAGCGACTGGCGCGGTTCGCCGCCGCGCTGACGAAATCCGAGGATGAGCAGAATTACGCGGTCCGACGGCTCAGGGAAGCTGGAGCGGATGCGGTCCCGTTTGTTGTCGAGGCGCTGGCGCGGCCCGGGCTTTCGGCCGAGGACCGGCGAATGATCTTGAAGAATGCCGAGCGGCTGGACCGCTCGGCGGTGCCGGCATTCGTGGCGGTGCTCGATAGCCCGGACGCGACGCTGGCGGCTGATGCCGCAACTGTGCTAGGCGCACTTGGCGACAGACGGAGCATTCCGGATTTGACGTTTGCCGCGGCCTCGCCCAAGGCCGCACCGGAGGTCAGGAAGGCTGCGCAAGCGGCGATCGAGCGGCTCACGGGGCGGCCGTTTGCGGCGCAGGAGCGCACACCGGTCGAGGTGCTCTCGGATGCGGCGTGGCGGTTGCATCGTCACCAGGCCGATCTGGGTGCGGAGCCGGTAGCTGTCTGGACGTGGGACAAAGAGCGCGGTCTTCCCGTATCGAAACGCGTGCCCCGCACCGAGGCTGAAGCGATTCTGGGCAATCGCTTCGTCAAGGATGCACTGGCCCTGTCGCCGACCGATCGAAACGCGCGGGTTGTCGAGTTGAGCCTGAACCTCGAGAAAGCCATCGAGCGAGCCGGTTTCACCAAGTTCAATCCCCGGGATCAGGCGGAATTCAAGGCTGCGACGGCTGCTGGGCCGTCGATTGTGACCGAAGCGCTCAAGACTGCGATTGCCGATGGGAAGACGGATCTCGCCGCGGTGCTGGCCACGGCGCTCGGCGAAGTGACCGAAGCGAATGCGCTTGCTGCGACGGGGCGGCCGCATGCGCTCGTCGATGCTCTTTACCGTCCGGGCCGGCGGCTGCAATTTGCGGCGGCCAAGGCGATTGTGAAGCTGGCACCTAGAGCGGCTTTTCCCGGATCAGGCCGAGTCGTCCCGACTCTGGCCCGGTTCCTGCCCAAGCAGGAGCTGGGGCGTGCCATCGTGATTGACGCCAATCCGAATCGGGGGAGCCAGCTTGCAGGCTTCCTCATCAATCTGGGGTATGACTCGGAGCTGGAAGTGACGGGGGCACGCGGGTTCGGGGCCGCCGCCGCGGCCGCGGATGTGGAGCTGATCTTGATCAGCCACGACCTGTTCGGTCAGCAGTGGACCGTGAACGAGACGCTGACGAATCTGAAGTCCGACGCACGCACCGCGGCGATTCCTGTATTCATTTACGGTCCGCTCAACGTCGCGTATGAACATCCGAACCTCGAACGGAACTTCCCGGGGATCCGGTTCCTGGTTCAGCCGGTTGATGCGGCGATGCTCAAGAAACAGATGAAGGAATTGCCGAACGCGCTGGATGCCGTGGAACGGGGCGGATACGCGCGGGAGGCCGCCGATCTGATCGCCGGGTTGGCGAAGCAGGCGGGGAGCCCGCTGGCCGTCGATTCAACTGTCGCCGAGCAGGCGCTGGCGGCGGCCTTGAATTCAGACGAGACTGTTGCAGCCGCGGCAGCGGCTCTCAGTCATGTGGCGGACCCGGATGCGCAGCGCAACCTTGCGGACGTGGTGCTTGATCCTGCCCGGCCGGCCGCGATTCGGGACAAGTCGGCGAAGGAGCTTGTCGAGAGCATCCGGCGATTCGGGCCACTCATGAGCGCCCTGCAGGAAGCTCGGCTCAAGACGATGATCGCCGACGAAGAGGACCCCATTGTCCTGGCCGATCTGCAGGCGATCAGCCGGGCGCTTCGCGGTGTGTCGACGGGTGACGGATCGGCCAAGCCGCCGGCGCCGCCGGTTCCCGCGACTGGGTCGAAATGAGAGCCACAGGGTGATTCGGGACGCTGTTTCTTGGGACGGGCGGACGGCACACGGTGTGTGCCTGCTACAGTAGAAATCGACTGCTGTATAAGAATTCGCGTTTTCCTGTGCACGCGGGCGTCGAAACCGTGGTCGCTCGATCGACATGACCGTGGTGGCGACGCATGGTGCGCGCCAGTGACGGAACTGGAGGATACCCATGCAGTACCTGTTGTTGCTCTACGCGGATGAGGCCGGGTGGCAGAAAATGACGCCGGCGGAGCAGGAAAGCGGAATGGCGGCCTATCAAGCGTACAGTGAAGCGCTCACCGAGGCCGGCGTGCTCAAGGGGTCGAATCGCCTGCGCCCGATTTCGACGGCCACCACGGTTCGCGTCGTGGATGGCAAAAACAAGGTGATGGACGGGCCGTACGCCGAGCTGAAGGAACAACTCGGCGGGTACTTCATGATCGATGTGCCCGATCTTGATGCTGCGATCTCATGGGCGGCGCGCTGTCCGGGGGCCGGGCATGGCGCGGTGGAGGTGCGGCCGGTGTGGAGTCGGTGATTGCCGGCGAGCCTCTCAATCTTCATGTAAGCCGGCGCCGCTGCGTCATTCGCAACTGATGACAACGTCACGAGTTGCTTCGACTTGCTTTTGGCTCCCAAAAACTTCGTCATTCGTAAGTGCTTTTACGGGAAGGAGATGACGCTGATGACGCAGTTTTTGGGGTCTGCGGGAGCCCAACGCAAGATAGGGACACAGAGGCGAGCGCAAGTTTGCGCGCGTCGTGCTTGATTCTGCCCGGCCCGCCACGATTCGGGGCAAGTCGGCAAAAGAGCTTGTCGAGTGCATCCGGCGATACGGGACACTCATGAGCGCCGGTCCCTACGCCGAGTTGAAAGAACAACTCGGCGGATCCTTTCTCATCGACGTGCCCGATCTTGATGCCGCGATCTCTTGGGCGGCGCGGTGCCCGGCGGCGGGTAACGGGGCCGTCCTAGTCCGACCGATCTGGTCGCGCTGATTGGTCTGAGAATGGCGAATGATGCTCGTGCTTGAGCTGTTGGGATTAGCTACTGGGGAGATGGGATCAGGGGAGAAGAGAGAGCAGGATTGGGAACGAGGTTACGAAGAAGAATGGGAATGAGATTAGGATCAGGATTAGGATTAAGATTAGGAACAAGATCAGGATCAGGGTCGTGGGGCTCCGTCAGAGTTTGGAGGCCGGGCGTGGGGGAATATCGATGGTGCCGGGTTCTGGTGACTGCTGGGGCGGTTCTGGGGTTGGGATTGGTCGGTGCGGACCGGGCTTCGGGGCCGCCGGCGGCGGACTGGAAGCTGGTGTGGAGTGACGAATTCGACGGGAAACAGATCGACCGGGCGAAATGGGACTTCGACACCGGCAACGGGGACGGCGGGTGGGGCAACGCCGAGCTCGAGTATTACACGACCGAGCCGAAGAACGCGTTCCTCGAGGACGGGGCCCTTCATATCCGCGCGATCAAGGAAAAGCGTGGCGGATTCGGTTATACGTCTGCGCGCATCAAGACGCGGAAACCGGAAGGGAAGGCATTGTTCGACAAGAAATACGGCAAGTTCGAGTTTCGGGCGAAGCTTCCGACCGGCAAGGGGGTATGGCCGGCGCTCTGGATGCTGCCGCAGGAAGAGAAGTACGGAGGCTGGGCGGCTTCGGGCGAGATCGACGTGATAGAGGCGCGGGGGCAGGAGCCGGACAAAGTGCTGGGCACGCTCCACTATGGGTCGGGCTGGCCGGCGAACACGCATGAAGGAAAGGACTTTGTTTTTCCGCAAGGTGGTACGATCGAGGACTTTCATGTCTACACGCTGGAATGGGAACCGGGGGAGATGCGGTGGTATGTGGACGCGCAGCTCTATCAGACACAATCGTTCTGGTGGAGCAGCAGCGGGCGCGACGGGCGCGGCAATGGGGTCAACCCGAGACGCGAGTCGGATTTGAACCCCTGGCCGGCGCCGTTTGATCAACCGTTTTACATCGTGATGAACGTCGCCGTGGGGGGGCGGTTTTTGGGTAACCCGGACGCGGCGACGGTGTTTCCCGTGGACATGGTCGTGGACTACGTGCGCGTTTATGACAAGACCGACCGATACGGCGAGCCGAAGACGCGGGGCAAGGGGAAGCTGCCGTTCGCGAAACAGTAGATCGAGCAGGGCGTGGCGGAGGGCGTGAGGCGATCGTGGGGGAGGGGCGGAGGGAGACCTTCGGTCCCGCTCTCGGGGCGGGGTCAGAGACCCACGCCCAACCGGAGGGCGAAGGGCATCCCGGGCGACCTCTCGCACGATTAAGCGGCTCAGGTCGCGAGCGTCACCTTTCCTTTGGTCTGCACGATCACGTTGGCGGTGTGGGTGACCTTGTCTTTCTTGGACTTTCCGATGATCTGGGCGAAGACGTTGGACGTCGTTGTCGTGTCATTGCCTTGCTCGACGGTAAAGCTGAGCTGATCTTTGCCGGATCCTTCGACGATGGACTGGTTATTCGAGGAGCCGACGGAACCGGTCGAGCCCGGGATCATGAAGATGTCGGCGCTCAAGTCTTCGCTGCCGCCGTTGCCCAGCTCGAACACATCGATCTCGCCGTTGTTCGTTCCCGAGTACGAGATCGTGGCGACATCGTTGTGTTTACCTCCAACTGCGCCCATGTCGATATCGCCACCGGCACCGATCGTGCCCGTGGACTGAGCGCTGAACTTTACGGGGCCTGGTTTGGGACTTTTCGTTCCCAGAGTGGAGATGCCCGCCGTGAAGTCGCCGTCGATCTCGCCTGACTCATTGAGGGTCATCGTGGCGGTCTTCCTGGGATCTGGTATCCAATCACGGCGAGGTTAGAGCCGGCGAGGATCGATCCGGCGATGTTCACTGTGAACTGCACGGCTCCGCCTCCCTTCTTGACACCGGAGCCGATGAACACCAGTTCTTGATTCGGTGTCTGGGGGTTGCCGTCGAGCTCGTTACGGTCCGAGCCAATCGTAGCAGACCACTGCGGAGCGGGACAATCGGCGCCTTGCGCGCGAACCTCGAGGGCATGCCTCAAGTGAGCTAAACGAGAGGCCATTGCCAGTTCGGCTGGCCAGGGATGGCACGTTCGGCTCTAATAATAAGGAGTGTGGGCGGCGAGCAGTGCACCCACCGGAGAACAGTTGCGGGCGACTTGATGTGACGTGACCCGAGCCCGCGCGAATGCGCACACGCGAGAGGAGCTTAATCCCGTGGACCCCGAGCTGAAACGGAATGCGAAGAGTGTCATCGAGAAGATCCACTTGCTTCGAGACTCTCTTTGACTTCGGCGACAAGCAAGTGCGCCGAGAAGAGCTCGATGCGCAGATGACGGGCCCGGCATTCTGGAACGACCAGGAGAAAGCCAAGTCGATCATTCAAGAGCTGAAGGCATTGAATTCGGTCCTCAAGCCGTTCGAAGCGCTGCTTCGGCAGGCGGAGAACCTTGAAACGTTGATCGAGCTGGACGAGGAGGGAGGCACCGACGAGTTTGACGACGAGGTCAGAACCTCGACCAAAGCGTCGGAGACGGAGTTCAACGCGTTCGAATTCCGGTCGATGCTCGGCGGACCGAACGATCACTGCAACGCGTATGTGACGATCCACGCCGGGGCCGGGGGAACGGAAGCGTGCGACTGGTCGGAGATGCTGCTGCGGATGTATTTGATGTGGGCTGAGGCCAAGGGCTTCAAGACGGAGATCACCGACCGCGAGGACGGCGGGGCCGCAGGGATTCAGGAGGCCACCGTTCACATCAAGGGCGAATACGCCTACGGTTATCTCCGCGGTGAGACGGGCGTGCATCGGCTGGTACGGATCAGCCCGTTTGATTCGAACGCCCGCCGCCATACGTCGTTCGCGTCGGTCGACGTTTTACCCGAGGTCGACGACACGATTGACATCGTACTACGCGATGAAGACCTGAAACGCGACGTCTTCCGCTGTGGCGGGCCGGGCGGCCAGCACCAGAACAAGACGGAGTCGGGCGTTCGATTTACGCATATTCCAACGGGCATCGCCGCCGAATCGCGCAGCGAGCGGTCGCAACACAAGAATGGCACGTATGCCCTGGCGCTGCTCAAGGCCAAGCTCATTCGCATGGAAGAAGAGAAACGCGAGGCCGAATACGCCAAGAAGTATGACGAAAAGGGGGAAGTGAGCTTCGGCAACCAGATCCGGTCGTATGTGCTGCAGCCGTATCAGATCGTCAAGGACCTTCGGACGGACTTTGAGACCACGAATCCCCGGGCCGTCCTGGATGGGGAGATCGACGGCTTTATTGAAGCCTACCTTCGTATGAAGCTGACCAAGGGAGGCGGCGAGCTGGCCAAGAAGTAAGGGGGCGAGGAATGGCTGGCTGCGCGGTGGAAGGGTGGAGCCGGAACTGCTTGTTCGCGTGGATTGTGCTGGTGACAACGGTGGGTTCGAATCGTCAGGCTGAAGCCTGACCTACTCGATCGGCAGGTTGAAGTCCGACGTACCTTGGTTTTCGCGATGCCGCCACGTGATTTTTGTTTCGAACCGTTTGAATCCGGGATCGCGGTGATGATGGCGCCTCCGAGCGCGGTGCTGTTTACGGGCGATAGCCGGCTGGGCCACCTGATCTGCACGGATTTCCGGTCCGACGGCGCGACGAGCGCGCGCGAATCCTGGCACTTACAATCGGCCCGCGGTTCAGACAAGGAATTTGAGCCAACTGTTGAAAGTCGCATCGACGATCCCGTGTATCAAGAGATCGTGCAGCACGAGCTTTCTGCGGAGCTGGGTCCCGGTCTGTGCGCGCTGCTGACCGGCTCGTGCTTCAATCACCATTTTTCGGCTGTCTTCAGCCTTTACCCCGACCCCGAAATGCCGGAGCGCATGGTCCTTGACGTCGATGTCGCCGACCGGTGTCGAGGGCCGGTGGAGAAGCTGGCAGCGACTTACTTCTTATCTGGACCAAGCCCACGCCCCCGGGCGAGCCAATCGTCGGAGCGCTCCGTCGCGTGGGAAGGGGTGGATCGAAGCCGTGTCGTGCTCGAGCTCCTCGCAGAGGCGCCGGCGACGGTGGAGATATCCGATTGGCGTTTTGGCCAGGTGCGTGCTGAGATCCGAGCGAAGGTCGACCCGGCGACGCATACGCAGCGGCTTCGTTACCGCTGGCGCTGGACGAGCAGCTCGGCCCTCACTCGATAAACAGCGTAACGGCCTTCGACATGCAAGAGCTCGAGCGGGCGTTCGGACTCGGGCGCGGCCCCCCGGCCCTCGGGTCGTTTGGGTGCCAGAGCCACGACGTAGCTCGCACCCTGACGCACGGCAAGGGCGGCTCGCTCGGGATCGGAGAGCTCGTCGTATCGCGCCTCGAATCCGTGGCGGTCAGCCAGAAAAGCGTGCACGAACGCGGTGACGTCGCCACGGAAGCCGACGTGGTCTCGAAACCGCGCGAGCCAGTCGGCCAGCCCGGCAGCGTGATAGGGGCTTGCCGCCCGATTGAACGCGAGGCTTCGCTGAGACCAGAGGCGAAACGTCTTGGGACCGGGAGGTCCGATGAAAATCGCCGATTCGGGCGTGTGGCCGCGGCACCATAACGCCAGACGCTCGATATCATCCGCCGGCACCGCCGCGAAACGGCAGCGACTGATCAAGCCGCGCACGAGTGTGGAGCGAGCCAGCGGGTGATCGAGCGGGATTGCCGCCGCCACTAGCGCCGCAGCCGGCGCGAGCCAGGCCATCGCAAGAATCGCGCGACGACGAGCCGGTGTCCAGGTCAAGCTCACTGCGGCCGGACGTTTGAGCGGTCGCAGGATCCCTGGCAGTGCAAAAGCCAAACCCACGCCGATTGCGGCAAGCAACGGCAAGTGGCCGTATTTCGTGTCGTGGTGGCCGAGGAAGTTCAATCCCAGGCCGAGCATTGTCACGAATACGATGGCATCGACGGCGTTCCAGACCGGCAGCACCGTTAGCTTCGCTCGCAGGAATTCAACGGACGAGGCCGCCAGCTCCGCGAGAGTGACCACGACCATCAGCCAGTCGCCGGTAATCGAGACCGCGAGCAAGATGGCCCGCATTCGCGGCAGCCAGGTGCCGGCTCTCCATAACGTGGCGATTCGCCCGGCGAGGAGGGTCAGGGTGATCCCTCGCGCGATCGTCGCCATGCGGAAAGGCTGGAACACCGTCACCTGAAGCGAATGCCGCTTCTCGATCAGGAACCACGCGACGGCCAGACCGGAGAGGAGCACGACCAGAGCTGTGATCAGCCGCAGACGCGCGGCGGGCGGGCCGGTGGAATCGAGGTTCTGAGCCGTGTGATCGGGCGCGAGGCGTCGTCGGCCGTTCCATGCGCCCAGGGCAAGGGCCGCGAGCGAGAGGTAACTGAGGCACGCAAGCCATTGTGGCATCTGCCAGAGGTGTGGGAGCATGTGCTGAGGGCTCTGAAGCTCGACGCTCAGGAGCCAGAAGTCGCTCGGAGCCAGCTTGCCCAGAAGTTGTGACGGATCCTGAAAGTTGACGACCAAGCCGGGAATCACGGCGAGCGCCAGCCCAAGAATCCAAAGGATCGCGCTACGCCACTTGATTTCGGTCCGGTGGCTCAGCAGAGACCACGCCGCCAGGCTTGCAGAAAACGTGAGGGCAAGCTGCAGCCCTGCGGAGGGGTGAACGAGCGTCGCCAACGCGATCGCGAGCAGAACGAGCCTGCGCCCGCGGTCCGGTTGGACGATGAGCTGGGCCAGGGCGATCCAGCCGAGCGCGAAGGCAATTTGCCGGTCGAGGACCATCGCTTCAAAGATGTGGTTGGTTCCGATGTTGCCGGCCTTGGCGGCCAGCACCAGGCCTGCTGCGAGAATTCCGACGCCTGGCCCGAGGCCGGGCCAGATTCTGCGCAATGCGATCAATGCCGAAGCAGGTCGCGGCGAAGGTCAACGCGAAGACGAGGAACAGCCCGGCTGAGATGCCGAGCGGCCGGGTCACCAGGTCGAGGACCATAAGGCAGCCACGGTGCGGGTTGAAGGCATCAATCGCCTGGACGAACGGATCAGTGGCGTAGAGCTTCGGATCCTGGCGGTGAAGCAGGAGCGGCAGTCGATATGCCTGGTCGCCGTCGAGGCTGTGGTAGCCCCTGAAGGTCAGATACAGACCCAGGAGAATGGCGTACACCAGCCAGCACCCTGGCCGGCTGGAAGGGGGGCAGTCGGCCCCAGACATAGCCGGGCTCCTTCCCGATGCGACTTGACGAACCATCCATCGCGTCTCTGCGCGAAGTGACCCGACGGGTGATCCCTTCCCGGAGCGAAGGGCGACAATGGCGGAATCCGTCGCGTCCGTGCCAAGATTCACCGGAAGTGTGCCGTGGACAGCGATTTAAGTCAACGTCAATTTGAGCCAGCCGCCTGGGCTTTCTCGACTTCCGCCGGTGATCTGGGGGCGCCTTCAGATGCATTCTCGCCGGCTTCCGCCGGAGGCGCATTCGACGTCGACGAAGGCCGGGTCGATGTGGCACCGCTTGCGCGGGAGTCGTTATCCTTGGCATCGCCGGGAGCGGTTCGGCTGGCTGTGCGGACGATATCTTCCTCGTCAATCGCGTCAGCCGGCTCCGTATCTGACGAAGCACCAGGCCTTTGCAGCCCCATTCGATGGATGTAATCGACGAAGTGGCGCACCGGTTTCGACGCCCAGATCTTGCGAGCCGGCATGTACGCTTCATTCCACTTGAGTGCCCACGATCCCTTCGCCTGCTCTTCGGCCCAGCTCACGTTCTTGACCTGATCCATCGCATAGTTCTGGATGCCGGCCACGACGAAGACCGCGACCAAAAGCCCCTTCAGTCCCCCAAGGAGAAACCCGGCGAACTGGTCATTTCGGCCCCTTTGGGAAATTCCGGGAATTTCCGGCCTTCGGGTCATTTTGACGACGAGCATCGTCACGCCGACCAGGACGAGGAACGTGGCGACCGCGGAGACCCACCAGAGGATTCGATCGACCAGATCCGGCTGGATTGAGGTGAGAGAGGGCAAAACGTACGGCTTCGCGTAGTCGCGCACGTAGGCTGCAACGTAAACGGAGATGATCAAACCGCACAGGCGCACGGCCTGGCTGACAAACCCCTGAAACCAGCCGCGGAAGGCGGCGATCAGGATGATGACTCCCAAGGTTATATCCAAACCCATCGCAAGCCCCCTCCAAAACGACCCCTGCAAGGTGTCTTATTCGAAGATTCGTCTGCCGTTGCGGATTCTTTGCGGAAAATCGTCCAGCGTATCGCTGTTATCGAAATCCGGAGTGTTGCAACTTGAAGGAAACCCGGCGACGATGATCGAAAATACGCAAACGGTAAACGCTGCTGGGAGGCCATCCGCGTCAAGGTGGGTGGGTCAGATTCATGAAAGGTTCCCCGACTTTCCCGCGAGTGCAGGCCATCCCGGGGGTCGGCCGCGCCAGCCTTCGCGTCGACGGCGTGGAGCGGGCCGGCTACGAGTACGCCGAAGAGGGCACGCGGCCGTATGTCTTTCCTCTAGTCGGCGCATCGGGAGCGGGCCTGACGCGCATCGGGCACCCCAATCCGATTGGCCACGAGCATCACAAGTCGGTCTGGTTCGGGCATGAAAGCATCGGCGGGATGAACTTCTGGGAAGACCGGCCCTCGAGCGACATCCGGATCCGGCACCGATGTGTGCGGCTCTTTCATGACGGCCCGGAGTGGGGCGGTCTGGTCGCCGATCTTGACTGGTGGGCGCAGGGACGCTCGCAGCTTCACCACGAGCTGATCCTGGTGATCGAACCGGCCGGCGGCGGCGGATTCGCGCTGGACCTCCAGTCGCGCCTGGAGTCCTCAGGCGGAATACCCCTCGAGCTGGGCAAAACCAACTTCGGCTTTCTGGGCGTCCGCGTGGCGAAGACGATGTCCGAGCAGTTCGGCGGCGGACGCTTGATGAACGCGCGAGGCTACGTCGGTGAATCGGCGGTCATGGGCGAGCCCAGTACTTGGGTCGACTACTCCGGGCCGAGTACCGCCACCAAGGCCGAGGGAATCTGTTTCATGGACCATCCCTCGAATCCCGGCCACCCGGTGCGCTGGCACGTGCGGGCCGACGGCTGGATCGGGGCATCGTTCAACCGCGAAGCGGCGTATGGAGTGGCGCGCGATCATCCATTACTGTTGCGCTACCGATTGCTCGTCCATCCGGGGCAGCCAGGCCAGAGCGAACTGGGTGCGGCCTGGGAGGCTTTCGCCGCGATACCGCCCTATACGATCATCCCACCGCACCAGGGCAAATTGGCGGGGCTGTCGCGCGAGAGCGTCTCGCTGTGATGGCTTTTCTCGGCGAGCGCTCGTGGAAGCACGGCACGTCAAGTCATCGAAGGCTCCAACTGATCGATCATTCCTTTCGGGAGCGTGTCCGAGGCTGGTGCCCGGCCTGGTCTTCAAAACCAGTGAGGGGTCTGGAAACAGGCTCCTGGTGGGTTCGATTCCCATACGTTCCCGCCATCAAAACTCAATCGAAGTAACCGCAGGTGTGAAGGTGCCGCACGCTCCTGGCGATGCGGTCGTGGCGTCCTTCGAGGCCGGGCTCAGGCTCCCCGGCGATGCCCTCGATCTCGATGGTGTACGGTCCGGCAAAGCCCTGTCCGTCCAAGATCTGTCGAACGCGAGTAAAATCAACGCCGCCACCGTCTCCCAACGCCGGGAAATACCAGTCCTCGAACCCACCTCGATTGTCTTTCAAATGCACGTTTGCGACCAGGTGTTTCACCTGCTCGAGCTGGGCGCAGGGGTCGGCCGATTGGTTGTAATAGGCGATGTTGCCGGTGTCGAAGTTGAGGCGAACGTGGGGATGCGCGATCTCGTCCATCAGGGCAAGCATTGCCTCCGCGTTCTGAGTGGGGCCTTGATGGGTTTCCAGCGCGAGGGTTATTGCGTGCTCGCCCACCGTGTCGCCAAGGCGTCGCAGATGGTCAACGATCGTCCGACGCTCGGCGGGGCTCGCCGGCTGGCCGGCGCCGGAGACGCAGATCCTCGAGCCGAACCAGCGTCCGGCGAACTCGATCCGACGCTTTGTCTGCTGGAAGCCCGCATCCGTGCGCAGGTCTGCGCCTCCCACGTTGCAGCCGCTTACCTTCACGGCGTGGCGCTCGAGATGGTCGCAGAATGCTCGAGCGGTGGCGTCGTCGGCCTTCTCGGTGATGACGACCTCCTCAGGTATCACGAGGCCGCCGAAATTGTGGCCGCGCAGCGCCAGCTCGAGCGAACCGATGCCGGCGTCCTTGATTCGCTCGACGGCCGCCCAGACTCCGGCGGCACCGTAGCAGTTCGTATAGCAGCTCAGAATCCGGTGCATGTTGAATTCACAAGAGGGCAGAAGCTGAATTGCTTCCAGAAACGATCCACGAGCGAGGGAGCACTCTGGCTCAGCGCGGCGTGTCGTCTGATCGGGTCGACGGCCCGGCGACCGGCTCGACCGCAACCGGGAACTCGCTGCCGGGCTCGACGACTCGCAAGGTGAAGCGGCCCTCGATCACGTCCAGCAGCAGCCCGCCGCAGAAGTCGGTGCGCCAGCCGTTCAGGAGTGCAGGACGACGAGACGGATCGCGGCCATCGACATACCACCGGACCATCTCCTTGAGATCGGCGACATTGGCGACGATTGACCCGGCGATCTGGTTCTGTACACAGCGCTGCGCCAGGGCGGCGGAGAGCAAGTTGGTCGTTGTCGATAGTCCGGGCGGCTCTTCGTAGCGGGGTGCGACCTCGGGAAGCTGGTCCTCCGGCACCGCGCGGGCGTCTTCGAGGACCGTGAGAATTTCGTCAGCACGCTTGAGGAGGGCTGGCCGGTTGAAGTCGCGGAGCGCTTCGAGCGCCCGCCGATTTGTCGGCTGGCGCTTGGCGATGGCTACGAGCAGATCGTCTCGCAAGATCTGGCGCAGTGGCCGGTTCATCCTCCGGGCCTCGTCTTCGCGCCAGTCGGCGAGACGGCGAGCCATCTCGAGGCAGCGGCGATTGAGTTGATGCAACCCCGGCAGGCGGCGCCAGCGATCGTCGGCGGCGCGACGCGCGACCGAACTCACCAGGTCGCCAAACTCGGCCTCGGCCCACGCGAGCCGTCCGAGCTGCTCCAAACGGGCGGAGATATGATCGGCGACATCCAGCAAGTGGCGGACGTCGTCAAGTGCGTACTCGTACTGGGCCGTCGTGAGCGGCCGATGACGCCAATCCGTGCGTGTCTCGCTTCCGGAGAGACTCTTGGAAAGCACCTGCGAGACGAGATTGACGAGCGACAAGGGGTAGGAATGACCGATCAGCCCGGCGGCGATTTGCACGTCGAAGACGCGTCGCGGCAGGGTGCCGGTTTTCAGATGGCAGATCCGCAGGTCCTCGCCGGCGGCGTGCATCACCACTTCAATTGACGGATCGTTGATGACATCCCAGAGCGGCGAGAGATCGCGAACGGCGAAGGGATCGATCACTGCGAGCCGGTCGCGAGTTGCGAGCTGAAGCAAACACAGGATCGGTTCGAATGAATCCTCCGAAACAAATTCCGTATCGAGGGCGAACCGCCCGCTCGACCGCAAGTGCTCCACCAGCGAGGAAAGCTGCGACTGAGTGGTGACGAGCTCCCCCAAAGTCCCGCCGGCCATCAAGCTTGGCCCTCCAAGCTCTGGAGGAATCGAAGGAGCACGGCGTTTGCCACCGACGGATTCTCGTAGGGGGCCATGTGCCCTGCCCCGGCGATCACTTCGAGCTGCGCACCGGGAATGGAATCGGCGAGCGACTTCGCAACCGCTGGAGGCGTGATCACGTCGGCTTCACCAACCAGCACGAGCGTGGGCACAGCGATCTTGCCGAGGTCGCCTCGCCGGTCGGGCCGTTTCGCCATCCCGCGCAAGGCTCCGGCAACTCCTCGCGGCGTCGCTTGCGCCATCACCGTTCTGAGCGGCTCAACCTTCTCCGGTCGCTCTTGGCGAAAGGCCGGGCTGAAGAGCCGCGCGATCATGCCGTCGACGATCGGGGCAGCATTGTTTGCTTCGAGGACCGTTTGCGCCGTGACTTCACGGGTCGCGGCCGCCTCGGTCGAATCGGCGCCGGCCTGCGTATCCATGAGCAAAAGCGCACGGACCCGTTCGGGATATCGCGCAATGATCGACAGCGCCACGTATCCCCCCATCGACAACCCGCCCAGGACGACCCGCTCGGAAACATGCAAGCTGTCAAGCGTTTCGATGACGTCGTCCGCCATCTCGTCCATAGTGTAAATGCCCTCGGGAGCCGGCGAGTCGCCGTGGCCCCGTAGGTCTGGTGCGATCACGCGATAAATCGCGCCCAGCGACGAAATCTGCTCGGCCCACATCGCGCGGGAGAGCGGAAACCCGTGCAGCAAGACCACAGCCGGTCCCGGACCTTCATCAGCGTAAGACAAGAGCATCGACGTTCTCCTGGCGCAGCCGCCAAATAGTGTACGTAACCCATGTTAGGCGATTCGGCCCGGCGATGCGAGTCATCCGCCCTGACGGCCGGTGAGATTTCGACGCAAAGGGCATGCCAGGCGATTCCTCGGCGCGGCGGCCCGCGCGGCTGATCCGTCCCTGGCCGGGCCGGGTCTGGCAAACGGGCCGCGGAACGCCTTAGAATGATTCGGGTTCTCCACGACGAACTACGGGACAGGAATCGCAGACATGCCGACCCCGAACGAACTTTATGACCAGGCCGCCGACCTTCGCGACCAGGGAAACAAGGAAGCCGCGGTCGCCAAGCTCGAGGAAGCGGTCGCACTCGACCCTGGGTTTGCCATCGGCCACGGCATGCTGGCCAAGCTCTATGCCGACCTCGCTAATGCGGAAGAAGCCATCGCGCACGCGCTCAAGGTCGCCGAGCTCGAGCCCGATGATGCGTTCAGCTTCACCGCACTTTCGGTCATTTATCAACGCTGTGGGCGGATCCCCGAAGCCGAGCACGCCAAGGCGATGGCGTATCAGAAGCAAATGGGATTTGATTGATCAGTGCAACCGCCCACGATCCAGCCGCCTGGGAGGCGTAATTGAATGATGCGCGCACCGATTGCTTCATGTTCCTGGTCCGGCGTGGTTGTCGGTCTGCTTGCTCTGGCTGTTGGACCGCTTCCGGCGGCCGTCCGCGCCGGAGAGGCGAGCGGGCAAGATCCAGCGCCTGCGGCATCTGATCCCTGGATCGCCCAGCATCTCGACGAGCTTCTGAAACTCTACACCCATTTTCACACCCATCCCGAGCTGTCGCGCGTCGAGGTCGAGACGTCGAAGCGAGTCGCGCTCGAGCTGGAGAAAGCCGGCGCGAGCGTCACCCCGAACGTGGGCGGGTACGGGGTCGTGGGCATCCTCAAGAATGGTGTTGGCCCGGTCGTCTTGGTCCGCACCGACATGGACGCGTTGCCCGTTGTCGAGGAGACCGGGCTCGCCTATGCGAGCGCCGTCAAGACCCGCGACAAGGCCGGCCGCGACGTGGGCGTGATGCACGCCTGCGGCCACGACGTTCACATGACAAGCTTCATCGGAACCGCGCGCTGGCTAGCCGACCATCGCGACCGCTGGTCGGGCACCGTGCTCCTGGTCGCCCAACCAGCCGAAGAGGCTGTCGACGGCGCCCGCAACATGCTCAGGGATGGTCTGTACACCCGCTTTCCGAAGCCTGATTTCGCGCTTGCGCTCCACTGCCGCCCCGACGAGCCCATCGGCACGGTCCGGTACTGCTCCGGCCCCACGCTCGCGAGCTCGACTTCGCTCACGATCACCGTGCGCGGCAAAGGAGGCCACGGCGCCTGGCCCCACCGCACGGTCGACCCGATCGTCCTGGCCGCACTTGTTGTCGTCGATCTCCAGACGATCGTGAGCAGGGAGATCGAGCCGGGAGAGCCGGCGGTCGTCACCGTGGGGTCGATTCACGGCGGAACCAAGCACAACATCATCCCGGACGAGGTGAAGCTCCAGCTCACGCTGCGTACCTTCAGCGAGCCGGTTCGGTTGCAGCTCATCGAATCCATCAAGCGGCGCGTTGCCGGGATCGCTCAAGCGCACCAGGCGCCCGAGCCGACGGTCGAAGTGGAAGAGAGCACGCCGCCGACCGTCAACACGCCCGAGCTGGTCACTCGCGTCGTGCCCGCGCTCGTTGAGGCACTCGGCGCGGCCAGTGTCGGTCCGGCCAAGCCGGTCATGGGCGCGGAAGATTTCGGCCTGTTCAGCGAAGGAAACGTTCCGATTTGCATGTTCTGGCTGGGCACGGTCCACCCCGATCGCATCGCCGCGGCGACCGCCAAGGGACAGACCATGCCGCCATTGCATTCGTCGAAATACTATCCGGATCCCGGGCCGAGCATCACCACCGGAATCCGCGCGATGACGGCCGCGGTGGCGAAGCTTCTCCCGCCCAAACAGTAACGCGTTTTACTTCGGCTGGGTGAAGGTGTCGGGCTCGACCTTGTCGAGGACCTTGAATTCGACAAGCTCAGACGACAGGAATTTCTCGCCGTCCCGCCGCAGTTCGAGCTTCGTGGCTCTCTTGATGCCGTCGAAGTCTTTATAGTCGCTATACATCGACTCCTGCGTGAATTCCCCCTCCGGGCCGAATTCAGGCACGGTGGCCACTTGTTTGACGAGCAAGCCGCTTTCCTTGTCGAAGAAAAGCTTGAAATCCTGCCCGTCCGGCCCCGTCACCTTCAAAACCGCCGCCGGCTTGTCGCCGACCTTTTCCTCGCCCGCAGTCTCAAGCTTGAAGCCCTTCCCTTTGGCGAAGATGACGAACGAGGAAACCAGGCTCAAGTAGTTGCGGCGCTTTTCATCCTTGAGCCGTTTCGCGTCCATTTCCATATCCATATCACCGAACTTGCTCCACCCCTTGTCGCCGTCTACAACCGCCACCGCCTTGAAGTCATTGTCGCCGAACTTACCGTTGAATTCCGACCGGAGGCGATCGAGGCCTTCGTGGGTCGCGCTCGTGGTGAAATCGCTGTCATTACCCATGATGGTGAGAGTCCCTTTTGACTTCACCGTGAAGCACTTGATCTTGCTCAGCTTCTCCTCGCCGCCCATGGCCTTGATGGCCTTGTCGAGGATCGCCGTTGCTTCCTTTTCGTCCGCGCGGCTCCAGCCGCTCATCGCGCAAACTACCGATACCGTTAGCACCGCACCAAGGAATCGCTTCATGAGACCGCCTCGCATGGTCGACCGTAGTTTTCCGACGCGGGAGCCCGCGTCACGGATTCAGACTGAATCCCGAAGGGAACAGAACGAACATCGTACGTGTCCGATTGCGCCAGCGGAAGGGGTGACCTACCGAATTCGGTGATTGAGTTTCGCTTGAGCTTCCTCGCACGCGGGCCTGGCACCGCCAGAATGGCGGCTCCGATCCGATATCCGGTAAAATTGGTTGCACGGACGGTTCGGGGAACAACCAAGACCAGTGAAACCCTCGCTACAGGCCGCAAGGAGACGAGACTCATGGAAACTATCGTGCCTCGTTGGGAATGGCGAACTTTCGGCCAGCGCTTCGGCGCTGCCGAGGCCAGGTTCGCGGCCATCACAGCGGAAAAGACTCAGCAGAGCGCAGGAGATCTATCTCCTCGCTGCGAATTCCGACGCCAACGTGAAGATCCGCGACGGGCTCCTCGATATCAAGCTCCTCGAACGCGTTGATTCGAACGGCCTGGAACAGTGGCGGCCGGTCATCAAGGAGCGATTCCCGCTCGGTGCATCGGCGATCGCGTCCGTCAGGAAGGCCCTCGCGCTGCCGGAGGCTACCGGGACACCCGAGGGCGTCTCGCTCGAGCAATTCCTCGCCGGGATCGCTCCTCCTGGCGGGGCCATTCGCATCGCGAGCGTCCGCAAGACTCGTACGCGCTACGACGTGCACGGGTGCACGTCCGAGATCACCGAAGTCGTCGCCGATGGAAATGAAATACGGACCATCGCGATCGAGGACGCTGACGCGGCCAAAGTGATCGCGGCGGTGCGCGCGATGGAGCTCGACGGCTACGAGAACACGAGTTACCCGCGCGGACTGAAGATGGCGATCGGTCTCTCCGGCCGGACCAACCCGCCGATTCGTCGCGCCGTGATTGACGTGGGAACCAACTCGGTCAAGTTCCACATCGGCGAGCGAAACACCGAGGGAATCTGGTCGACTGTGCTCGACCGGGCCGAAGTGACCCGGCTCGGGGAAGGAATTGAACAAACCGGCGCGATCGCTCCGGAGGCAATGGACCGAACCGCCACAGCGATCGCCGCGATGAAAGATGAAGCGCTCCAGGAGCGCGGCTGCCGGGATCACGGCCGTGGGCACGATGGGGCTGCGTACGGCCGCGAATAGCCGGGCGTTCCTGGAGCTGGTCAAGGATCGTTGCGGGGTCGCGATCGAGGTCATTTCCGGAGAGGAAGAAGCCCGCCTCGCCTACCTCGCTGTCCGGTCCGGGATCGGACTGGCGGATGGCGCACTCGTTATCTTCGATTCCGGCGGCGGCAGCTCTCAATTCACGTTCGGACACGGAAATCAGATCGACCGTCAGTTCAGCGTGAACGTGGGCGCTGTGCGCTATACCGAGCGATTCGGGCTGGATCAGGCGGTATCGCCGGACGTATTGCAGCAAGCGCAGGGCGCGATTGCCGCGGATCTGCATTCGCTTGACGGCGCCCGTGCGCCCGACGCTCTGGTCGGAATGGGAGGTGCAGTCACCAATATCGCCGCCGTGATGCATGGTCTCTCGACGTACGTTCCCGACGTCATCCAGGGCTCGGTGATCGCACGCGCCGAAATCGAGCGCCAGATCGAGCAATATCGCAAGCTTCCCACCGAATCACGACGCCAGGTCGTGGGGCTTCAGCCCAAGCGTGCCGAGGTCATCCTCGCCGGGCTATGCATCGTGCGAACGATTCTGGACAAGCTCAACTGCTCGTCGCTCACGGTGAGTGACCGGGGTTTGCGCCACGGCCTCTTGCTCGAGCGATTCGGCGGCCGCTTCGCGCAGCGTGCTCACGCGTGATGAGAGCCGAGCGCTTTCCGGGTTATTCACCAGGCAAGACCACCGTCTTGTTCTCACGAGGCTGCTCGGCGGCATGCGACAGAGCCCACCGGGTCTTGGCCTGCTGTCCGTCATCACGCTCAGCCCCAACCTCGGCAAGAAAGGCCATGAAACCAGCGGTCGCAGCCGCGGCCTGCACCGCCGGCACCTTGATGGATGCTTCGAACAATCGGGCGCCATCCGCGCGCTGCCATAGTTCGCCCGTAAGCGGCCACGGCAAAGCCGGGTCGGCGTACTTCCATCGCCAGGTCTGCGTCGGGCCCATCACCACGATCCTGGGGTAATCAATCTTCTGATTCGCCATGGAGAGCAGAAAGAGAAGCTGCTCTTCGGCGAACAGGCTCGCGACTGGATCCTTTCCGGCGGCCACGCGCTTGATCAGCCCCTTCCGCACGGGCATTGTGAGTGAAGCCGACTTCACAACGCCTTTATGGCTCGCGTCGGCCTCGATCTTGAAACCGCTCTTCTTGCGCCACAAGGCAGGCACCGCTTCGGGATCAACCGGGCGGAACTTGATCGTGCTGTCGTGCTCCGAGCCCACGATGCGCCGCGCACGGGCAATGATTCCGGCCTCGAACAGGTCGAGGTCAGGCGTGTCAAAGAAGTAGATGAACCGTTCGTTCCCAACGAGCTTGAGACCATATAGCTCAATCACCGCGTCGATTTGCGTTTCGGGGATGGTGGCCTTGATTTCGACCCCTTCCGCACCGGCCATCGTGCGCGCGACCTGTCCCCGTGTAGGTTCCTCCGCCCCGGTTGCCATGACGTCACCCTTCTTTGCACTCCGCACAGTTCGAACGAGCCATGGGCCTCGCTACGACTCGAGCGATCTCGAAGCACTCGAAGCCCGGCGAACCACTCTCTACCTTACTTGCGGCCGCGGGTGGATAGAAGTGCGCACTCCCCGCGAATTCCACACAACGTGATCGCAAGCGCATGACACGCGGTTGAACCGATAGTTCCGCAGAAGGCCGGGCCGTCAAGGATCGTCCCTACGCTATCAAGCGAGCTTGCGATGCTCGATCGCGAACGTGATAATCGACCGAGAGGGGGATCGGGTGAATCATGGATCCGTATCGCACTCTGGGAGTCGGCAGAGGCTGCACTCGCGAGGAGGTCAAGGCTGCTTTCCGGGCCAAGGTCCGGCTCGCGCATCCGGATCGCGGCGGCGACGAGCTGGAGTTCATCAACTTCTGCGCTGCGTACAAGCAACTCCTGAACGACCTTCCTCCAGGCCCGAGCAAGCAGAATCACACTCGTTTCGCAGCGAGGACGCACACGCCGAAACGGCCGGCTCCGGCCGAACAACCACGTCAAGGCGCTGCGCCTGCGCGAGATCGGAGCCAGCGCCTTGACGCCCCGCCGGACTTGAACTGGCAGGCGGACCTGATCCTCACGGCAGACGTCGGCCGAGACGGCGGGCCTGCTCCGCCGCCCGATCCAGAGTGGCAAGCGGACCTGGTCCTCCACGATGAGATTCCACCCAACATCCGGCCCCCACAGCCGCCGGACCCTAACTGGAAACCAGAAGTCGTCTTGCTCGACGGACGAGCGGTAGGTGATTCGGGCGACGCTGCGGCGCGCCCGGCGGCGACGAGCAGAATTACCGCTCGTTAGTCGAACGGCTGGCGGCCAGATCGACCGACGACAACAGAGTGAACTGGCAGAGCCCGTGGATTCGCGCAATTGGAATCCTCGTCCTCGCGGCTCTCGTCGCCGGTAACATCTGGCTCTGCTGGATCGCCTGGAGCGACGACCCAGGCCCAGCCGCTCGAGTCCCCGCAGAGCGAGGCAGCCCTGCTCGGTGAGATTCCGTTCTTCGCCTCTTACGCAATCTCGCCGCAGGCCTCGATCACGATTTTGCCTTGCGGTGCACCGCTGCTTGACCCGAGGCCCTCGATCTTCTTCACCAGGTCTGAGCCGTCGGTCACCTCTCCGAAGACCACGTGCTTGCCGTCGAGCCACGGCGTTTGCACCGTCGTGATGAAGAACTGCGAGCCGTTCGTGTTCGGGCCGGCATTGGCCATCGAGAGCAGAAACTCCTTGCTATGCTTCAAGTTGAAATTCTCATCTTTGAATTTGTTGCCATAGATGGACTTGCCTCCGGTGCCGTTGTGGTTCGTGAAGTCTCCGCCCTGAATCATGAAACGGGGAATGACGCGGTGGAACGAAGATCCCTTGTAGCCGAACCCTTTCTCGTGCGTGCACAGAGCGCGGAAGTTCTCTGCCGTCACGGGAACCACGTCATTGTACAGCTCGAACGTGATGCGGCCGGCGGGCTTCCCGTCGATCGTGATGTCGAAGTAAACGCGAGGTCTGGGCATGATTGTTCTCCTTGGTGGCCATTCAAGTTGACTGTTTCGACCGCTCGAGTCAAGCTCCCGCCGGTACGCACGCCAGACTGATCGTGTCGATCGCCGCGTTTCTTATCTAGAAAACCAGTCGATCGCGTGCAAAGGCAAGGCAGCGGCGAACGTTATCATCCTCCGCTCGAAGCTGCTCATCGCGCGGCAGTTGACCGATGCGAGGCAAAGGGCGCGCCGGAGGGTGGCTCCGGACGAAGGACAGCGCTCGGGCCACTTCTTTGCCGGGCAAATCGGGGAACGTTGCCCAGTAGCCCCCCTGCAGACAAGGCACTTTGAGCGGGTCGCGGGTGATCATCTCCAGATTCAGCCGGATCTCCGGCCGGGCGGCCCGCACAAGCCGAACCACGCGCGGCAGGTCAAGCACGCCCGTGCCCAGCGGAACCTCCGAGAGCAGGAACCCGTCTTTGTATTCTTCGAGCGCCATGTCCTTGAAATGGGTCGTGAACGCCCGCGGGGCAAGCGCTTCGACAACCTCCATCGGGTCTTCCAGAAGCGCGATGCTGTTGCCCGTGTCGAGGCAAACGCCGACATGGTCGTTGCCCACTTGATTCAAGATGCGCAGCAGCTCGTCCGCACGCCAATCCTTGTGATTCTCGACAGCCAGCCGAACGCCGTGCCGCGCCACCACGTCAGCAGCAGCTTTGAGTGAGCGGGTCGATGTTTCGGCGAACCGCCTGAACTCGGCGATGCTGCCAAATGTCTCGTACCTCCTTCCGGAAAGCATCACCGTCCGCACGACTTCAGCGCCGACTCGCTTCGCGGTACGAATCTCGGCCTCAAATCGTTCCACATCCCCCTGGTCGCGAGGGAGCGGGACGATGCCTTCCAGATACATCGTCGCGGCTCGCGCCCGCTTTTGAAGAGCATCAGCCGCGGCATCCCCGAGCACGCCGAAGGCGACTTGCACCCCTGCCGCGCCGAGCTCGTGCGCAAATTCGAGAAACCGCCCGGGGGCTGAGAAGCGGTCTCCGCTCGGGCGGCCGCGATCACCGGCTGTCCGGACAGGAAAGCTGTGAATCACGAGACCGAGCGACTCCGGCACCAGGTCGGGCACCGAATACCGCTGCGCTTGCGGACGATACCGTTCCCGCGAGCGCGCCCAGCATGGAACGTCTGGTCATTCGCATCGATCACCCCTTTCCCGTCACGGCTTTGAGCTCGGCGTCCCGCGGCGATCGATAGGGCCGCTCGAGCAGGGCCTGGGCTTCAGCGTCATCGAGCACCGCCTCGCGGTCGCCATCCCACCGGAGCTTGCGGCCCAGCCGCAGCGACAGGTTCGCAAGCTGGCAGGCGGTGGCGACACGATGAGCCCCCTCAAGGTCCGAAATCGGCTGACGCCGGGTCTTCACGCAATCGAGAAAGTTCGCAGCGTGCCGCTTGAACTGATCGAATTCGTCACCGGATCGATCCTCCATCGGCGCGATCCCACTCGCAGGCGCCCCCCGCCGGGCTGAGGTCACCGGCCCGCCGACGGGATGAGCGGCGCCAAATCGCGGCAGCATCTCACTGGCGACGAACTTCGGGTCGGTCGTCACCACAAATCCCCGGCGCGAAATCTTCAAGCTGCCCTTGGTACCGCAGAACTCGAGCCCAATCGCCGGGTCGGCTCCCTTGCTGCACTCGCGGTGCGACCAGGTAGCATTCCACCCAGGATATTCGAATATCACGTCCTGTGTGTCCGGAGTCTCCCCGTTGTCCTCGAGCGCGAACCGCCCGCCGGCGCTCGTGACCGCCCTGGGCGCAAGAGCATCCAGAAACCAGTGCGCGATGTCGAGCGAGTGCTGCCCAAGATTCGTCATCTGCCCGCCGGAGTAGTCCCAGAACCAGCGAAAGTGATAAAGCGATCGATTGGCGTTGTACGGCCGCTTGGGGGCCGGCCCCAGCCACATGTCGTAGTCGATCTCCGCGGGCGGAGGCCCGTCCGCCGGCGAGCCGAAGCCCGGCATCACATTCCGGTAACTCCACATCCGCACCGCCACGACCTTGCCGATCTGACCGGCCCTCAGGAGCTCGCGAGCTTTCTGATAATGAGGACCGGACCGTTGCTGCGTGCCAACCTGCACCACCCGTTTGTGCCGCTGCGCCACCTCGACCATCCACCGCCCCTCGCGGGGAAAGAGCGAGAGCGGTTTCTCGACGTACACGTCCTTGCCGGCTGCGCACGCCAGCATCGTCATGAGCGCATGCCAGTGATCCGGCGTCGACACGACCACTGCGCTCACCCGGCGGTCGTCGAGCAGAGCGCGAAAGTCGGCGTAGCCGCGCGCACTGCCGCCGGCGAGCGCCACTCCTTCATTGCAGCGGCCGCGATGCGCCTCCGCAATGGCCACGACCTCCGCGTCTGGCCGGTCCTTGAAGTCAAGGACGTGCCGCTTGCCGATCAAGCCGAACCCGATGAAGCCCAGGCCCACTCGCTCGTTGGCTCCGAGGACGCGGCGGTACGCCGCGGCCGAGAAGGCCGCCGCCGCTCCGCCCCCGATCAACGAACGCCGGCTCAGCTCGCTCTGGACGTGCGTGAAGCCGTGCATGACTTTCCCTCCGTTTGAATGTTGCGGGCGACCCATCCCGTGCCCTCAACTTACCGCGGCCGGCGCCGCGCAGCAACAACCTCCACGATTACGTTCATGTGATCGCCCGGCGCGAAATCACCAAGAGTAGTCAATCTGGCCGATTCCGCTGGCGGAATCTCCGAATTACAATTCACGCGCGGCACATCGACGCGAAGCCCTGTTTCTATTCCAGCGAGCCCACGATGAGAACGACAACCACTCGGATCGCACTCACGGCGACACTCGCCCTGCTTCTGCCCGTGGCCTCCCGCGCCGCGGAGCCGGTGTATCCACTCCGCAAAAGTGAGAACGGAAGATACTTCATCGACCAGAAGGGCGCTCCCGTCTTCTGGCTCGGCTCCACGCAGTGGCAGCTCTTCCGCGAGTATTCGCTCGAAGACGCCAGGACGATTCTCGAGAAATCCAAGGAGAAAGGCTTCGCCTTCGTGCAGGTCATGCTTTTGGGCGTAGGCGACGGCGCAAAAAACAACATCCACCTTGAAAAACCTTGGATCAATAACAACCCCCTGACGCCCAACGAAGCCTACTTCAAGAACGTCGATGCCGTCGTTCAGATCGCCCGGGAGCAGAACGTGGTCATCTCCATGACCATGTTCCATCAACGCTATCGCAAGTACATCACCATTCAAAACGCGCGAGCGTGGGCGAAGTGGATCGCACAACGATACAAGAGCGTGCCGACAATCGTCTGGTCCATGACGCCCGAGGCCAGGCCCGACTTCGTGCCGATTCTCCGTGAGCTCGCCGCAGGCCTCCGTGAGGGCGACGGCGGCGCCCATCTGATCACGTTCAAGCCCGACCCCGCGCCCTATTCGTCGAGCTTCATCCATGGCGAGGAATGGCTCGACTTCGACTCGATGCAAACCTGGAAGAGTGTCGAGCTGATCTATCCGATGATCACCAAGGACTACAATCTCAAGCCCACCAAACCAGTCTTGATGGCCGAAGGTGCTTACGAGGCCGGAACCGAGTACGGCTTCGACGTCACTCCGCTCTGGATCAGGCGGCAGGCTTATTATTCCTACCTCGCCGGAGCCTCGCACACCTACGGCCACAACGATAGCTGGCGCGTGTTGCCGACGTGGAAAAAAGCCCTCGATGCCCCGGGCGCCGTTCAACTCGGCCTCCTGAGAAAGATCTTCCTCGACCGCAAAGAATGGTGGCGCCTCGTCCCGGACCAGTCCGTCTTCGCCACTGGAGGAATCACCAGCGGCCAGATCCTCAACCTGGCCGCGCGGCATGAAGGCGGCGAATGGATCATGGTCTATCTCGGCGCAAAAGCCTCGTTCTCGATCGATCTGAGCAAGCTCGCCAAGGGACGTGCCACGACCGCATTCTGGCTCGACCCTCGAAATGCCGATCGACGGCCGATCGAGCAACTCTCGAACAGTGGTACCCAAGCATTCGAAACCCCCGCCGGCTGGGAGGACGCTCTCTTGATTCTTGAATCGCCGAGAGACTGAGCCATTCGCGTGAGTGAGTCCCGGCCGGGACTGTTGAAAACCTCCGATCTGACGCGCGCTGACTCCCCGCGGCGTACGTTTCACAAGGCCTTCCCCTCTCAAGAAGGGGTCCATCGCCCCATCAGGCCGATCGAATGCCAGAGCCTTCCCGAGCCCCGGTACATTTGCGCTCACGTTCGTGTCCCAATCGGGGGAACAGCTCCCGCACACCCCCCAAAACGTCGTCATCGTCGTCATCTCCTTACGCCAGACGCACTTACGAATGACGACGTTTTAGAGGACGAAAAGCGTTTCGAAGTAACTCTTGAGCCCGTCATCACTTACGAATGACGACGTTGTGATGCTTGATGCGTGGTCGCGATCAAGCTGCTGGCCAGCCGAATACGTGCCCGACTCTGCACGTGGGTCGAATCGACGGTCAGGACGGATGCATTCCGGCGGCGCCAGTCTCGCCCACCACCGCGATCATCTCTCCCGAGAATGCCGAGTTCCTGTTAAAGTAGCGAAAGCCAAACACGGCGAACCCACCCTCCGAGATCGAGCCGCATGCCAGAAACAGGTTGCCGCAACCTGGGCCTCGCCTTGTCCCTCTCTCGCCGCGACGTCATTCGCTCGGGCGCACTGGGCCTGCTCGGTTGCACGCTTCCCAGATTTCTCGAAGCCCGCGAGATCACCCAGAACAGAGTCGCAGCCGCGGCGCGTCCCATCTCACAAGCATCCTTCGGCAAGGCGAAGTCGTGCATCTTGCTCTTCATGTGGGGCGGCCCGGCTCAGCAAGAAACCTGGGACATGAAGCCCGAGGCTCCCGCGGAGGTCCGCGGCGAGTTTCGGCCGATATCGACATGCGTTCCTGGCATCACGATCTCCGAGCATTTTCCGCTTCTGGCCCGCCAGCTAGATCGCCTGGCGATCATTCGCTCCGTGCATCACGGCGACGTCAACCACACCACCGCCACGCACGAGCTGCTCACCGGCCGCCCGATCCCGCGGCCTGGCGGGGGTGAATTCAATGAAGATTGGCCCCATTATGGAGCCGTGCTCGCGCCATCTCCGGCGTGGGCAAGAGCGCACCGCCCTGCCCTCGTACGTCCAGATGCGGCCCGAGATTCCCAACGCGGCCCCGCGATTCGTCGAGCAAAGTCACGGCCAGGGCGCCGGCTGGATGGGACCGGCGCTTTCCCCGTTCACGATCGATCAAGACCCGAGCAAACCGCAATACCAGGTCGGCGAGTTCCGCCTGCCCGACGGTCTCTCGTTCGGCCGGCTCGGCGACCGCCGCCTTCTTCTTCAATCGGTGGATGGTCAGGCCCGCGGGCTCGAAGCCGCCGCCGAAATCCATGCGCTCTCCGACCACTACCGCCGCGCCTATGACCTTCTGGCCAGCCGCAAGGCGATTGAAGCATTCGACCTGAACCTTGAAGATCCGCGGCTCCGCGACCGCTACGGCTGGCATGCCCACGGCCAGTCCGTCTTGCAGGCCCGGCGCCTGATCGAAGCCGGCGTTCCACTGGTCACCGTGTTCTGGCCCAACGAAGGCCTGACAAACGTGAGCGTGTACTGGGACACGCATAACCGCAACTTCATCGACCTCAAAACCCGCCTCATGCCCCCCGCCGATCAGGCGTTCGATGCGCTTCTCGACGACCTTTCCACCCGCGGACTCCTGGACGAAACCCTGGTCGTCTGGACCGGCGAGTTCGGCCGAACCCCGCGAGTGGGTCAGAGTGTGGTTGGCGGCGCCGGCGCCGGCCGTGACGGCCGTGACCACTGGGCCCACTGCTTCAGTTCCGTTCTGGCGGGCGCCGGCATCAAAGGCGGAACAGTCCACGGCGCATCCGACCGCTGGGCCGCCTACCCCGCCCGCGACCCGGTCAGTCCTGCCGACATCGCCGCGACGATCTACCATTGCCTCGGCGTCGATCCCACCATCCAGCTCATCGACGCCCTCAACCGCCCCCAGGCACTCTGCTTGGGCCAGCCAATCTCGGCAATTCTGGCGTGATAGCGCCCGCTTGAGCGGTCTCATGATGCGGGCACCATCCTTCGGAGAGCGTCAACCAGCTTGAGAAAGTCGCCTTTCACTCCGCGAAAGTGCGTGCATTCGCGCAAAGCGAAATGCGACACCAAGACCTGCCTCGAACGTCGAGCGCAAATTCCGATCGATGAGCGCAACAAGTCGCCACGCCGAGATGCCGGCCCATGCCCTCGAGCCACCAAACGACTGACGGCCGCTGCGGGCCCCAGGTTCGTTTTTTTTTGAATTGTTCCGGGCAACCGCCCGCCACAATCAAGCCGTCAACCGCATCCCCAACTCAATGCCCAAGCGCCAGCACCGAATACGCCGTCGCCGCGTCCCACATGAACTTGCCGATATTCGCCTTGCCCGCGTCGCTCGACTCCGGCGCACGGTTCTTGTTGACCGATGCCGCCCGCCACGCTCCCGATTTGTCTTGACTAGCCCGCAGCCACGCCAGCCCCTTTTCAACACGCGCGTCTTCTTTCGTGACGCCCGCAACTTGCAGCACGTGCAGTATCAGCCCCGTGGCGTACCCGTCCGACGTCTTGCTCTCGTCCTTCACGCCTTTGCGTGAAAACTGTCCGAGTGACCCCAGGCTGAACCCGCCGTCCGCCTGCTGCTTCGCGAAGATCTGTGCCTTGAGCTCGTCGGTTTGTGAGCGAGTCAACAATCCGTCCACCTTCGCAGACGCCCATAGCATCCACACGCGGTTATGCAGATTCTGAGTCCGATAGTTCTTGAACAGATACTTCCGCAGGGACGAGAGACCCGCGCGAGCGTCCGCGTCGTTCATCGCATAACCGCTCTCCCGCGCTGTCCCGACTCCGATCGCCGCCATCGCCGCACCGAAAAATCGCCCTCCTTCACCCTCCCATGGCTCCATACCAAAGCTGAGCCACTCCCACGATCCGGGAAACTCACCGTCCGTTACCTGGGTCTTCCACAGAATCGAGAGCGCGCGCTTGGCGTCGGCACTTGGTTCCTTCAACTCACGAAACCGGTCGTCGAGCGAAAGCACTAGCGCGTTCACCACCGCCTCGGTTCCGCGCGACTGCTTCTTCTTCGGCTCGTCGAAGTCGTACATGAGCTGAAATGGACTCTTTTCCAGCGAGTCCCAGTTCGCAACCCGGGCCTTCACCTGCGCGAGCATCTTTGTTTCAAGCTCAGTGGGCACCTTTTCGTCAGAGACGCGGCGGAGCACCGGTCTCGCCAGTGCAAAGGAGAGCAGGCTGTGACAGCTCACGCACGAGGTCGCCGAAGCCCCCTCGCCGCGCCGCGCCGAATCAAACTTGAACCATTCCGCGCCCCGGCTGTCCAGGTATTGTTGAGCTGCCGATTTATCCCATTCCGCTTTGGCGTCCTCACCTCCGCGTACCGGTGATCCGGCCACAAACGCGAAAATCCCCGCGACCAACGAGAGCACCCACCCTTCACGGATCGCCATCAGATCATCTCCCGCCGCTTGCGCCGGCGATCAAGATCACCAAATCCCTGATTCGAGACGTCCACGGAACAGGCTCTGTGAGCCTTGTCGCCATCGATCGATCATTCTCCCAGCCGAGCCCCGTCCGGTCCAGCCCCATGGGCGGCTCGCGTATCTAGTGGACCGAGTTCATCCTCGATGCGCAGAACCCCCGGACGGTCGATCACCGCGGACATTTTCGCGCACGACTGTCTCAGTGGAGCGCCGCCACCGCGTCGGCCTGCCCCTCGCACACGCGCATAAGAGATGCTGACCTGCGTCATCTGCGTCATCTGCGTCATCCCGCGAGGAGCCGACCGCAGATCAACGCTCAAATGCCAGCTCAAGCGCGATCACAACCCGAACAACCGCAGCATCCAGCTCCGTCCCTCCAACCCTACCCCACCGGATACGGGCCTTCTGCAAACACGGTCGCGTGATACCCCTTGCTGCCCACCAGGCGTGCCAGCGGACTCCGAAAATCCTCACGCGATGCCGCACACCCTAGCACGTGCTGAAAGTCATACTTCGGCTGCCATCCAAGCTCCGTCCTCGCCAGTTGATTGACGTAGACCCGGTCGATACTCGGAAACAGCTTCCATCGCCGCGCCGAATACGCCGCCTCGCAGTCCGGGAATATTCGCCGCACGACATCCCCTGCTTCCCCCCGAAGTTCGACCAGATCGTTCATCCCAAACGGCGTGGTCGCCGAGATGATATAGCGCCCGAAGCCGATCACCGCGGCCTTTTCGATCGCCAGAACATGCGCACTGACCACATCCTCGATGTCGACCCGCCGATAGAGCATCTCGTTGGCCTGGACGTTATCTTGCGCGTAGTGTTCCCTGATCGCAGAGTTGTCATCCGCTTCCGGAAAGAACCGCGACGTCCGCAGCACGATCGAGGAAAGTCCGTACTTTCGGTAGAACATCTCACACAGGTTCTCGGCTGCGATCTTGGTCACACCGTAAATGTTCTTGGGGATCGGAACAACATCCTCGGTCACCCACGCCGCCGGCTGACCGGCGGCGGGCTCGAGTGCTGAGCCGAAGGCGCTGGTCGTACTGGTGAACACAAAAACTCGCACTCCGGCAGAGACAGCCTCCTCGAGCAAATTGAGCGTCCCCGTGATGTTCGTATCAACAAACTCCTGAGCGGTATGCGTGACGATGTGCGGCTTGTGCAACGTGGCCGCATGCACGATAACTTCCGCTCCCCGAATCGCGCTTTTGACGAAGCTTCGATCGCAGATCGACCCGACAGCATCCGTGAATGGCGAGGCCAGCAAATCGATTCCACGAACAGTGCCTCCCGCCGCGCGAAAAGTGCGCATCAGGGCCTCACCAAGGTGGCCGGCGCTGCCTGTGACGATCGTGGTCATATCCCGTGTACCGCGGCCATGCCGCCCAAATTCGCCCTCAATGAATCTCTCGCGCCAATTGTCGACGAAGGAGGAACGAGCGTCTACGCGTCCCTCAGGATGCCGCCCCAATCCAGAATTCCCGCATGCCAGAATCGCATCCGAAATCGGTTATCTGCTAAAACAGTCTATGTGCCACTGGTTCGGCGACTGCTCCGCTGTAGCAGGCACACTCCGTGTGCCGTCCGCGCTGCTTGCCGGTCCCGAATTCCCAAGAACGCACGCGGCGAACGCGAATCATGCCCAATCCACACGAGAGACTCGCTCAACCCCGACGACCGCACTGAATGGGATCGCGCCTGGAAAGCGATGCCGCACCGCCGCCTCTCGTCGCCGCCCAGAATCGCCATTCTCGATTCTTCCCTGAGCGTCTACGGAGATCCCGTCGCATTCACGATCTCCGAAGACCCTCCTCAGTATTTCAATCGAACGTGGCGCGAGTCGGATCTTTGCCCGATCTGCGGCAAGACAACGTCTGCCGGCGATCGACTCCCGGCGAGTCTCCACCCAACCTGGTCGAGCGGCCTTCGCGTCGGCATCGGCGTGTGGGTCCACCAAACCTGCTTCGCAAGCTGCCCGGAAACTGCCGAGCCGGCACCGATACCGTGGTGATCAGCCTGTCGCTCGCTCCGGCGCTCGGAAGCTGTGACCCTCTCGCATCGTCCCCCGCAGCCCCGGCCTCGTTTCGATGCTCCGCCTCGGAACGTCCCACTTGCCGCTCCGAGGCGCGCTCGGCGACGACATCCGCGTGTCCCCCTCCCGCGGCCCCTCCTCCACCCTCCGCCCAGCGCTGAGCCCCTCCGCCCTTCCGCTACCGCGCATCAGATGTTCGTTTTGTATTTTCGACGCGCGTCCTTTCCCCATAAGGGTTAAGGGATTGAAACCCTCCACGGGCATTCCTCCCTCGAGTGGGGGGGCGCTGCCGCCGCAGGCGCCGGATGGCGTCGCGTGCGCCGAAGACCGCGCACCCGAACTTCCCGCCGCCATCAGTTCCCGTGTCGCCTGAGACCCGGCCCACCACGCGGGGCGTGCAACCCGAATGCGCCCCCCCGAAAGTGCCGTCATGCCGTCAGCACCTTATTGGGATTGGACTTACGTCTGACGGCACCTTTTGGCCATAAATTGCCAATCGACACATCTCTTTTCGCTGATGAGGCTTACGCCTGACGGCACTTTTGCCAGCCTCCCCCATTTTCCCTCAGCGAGCACGGGTTTCGTCAAACCCGCTCGGTCCCTTCCGCCCCATTGTCGCACTTCGTTCCGCGAAGGGATTCATCCCCACTTGTGGGACGGTGCCGCCGCAGGCGGCGAATGGGGGGGCTTGCGCCCACCGAAGATCGCGCACCCCAGGCGCCGCGAATCTGCCTCCCAGTGCCGTGAAAAAAGGGACCGAAAATATAGTGAACAACGCCTTCGATTCGCCGTGGCAATTTTGCGTGGCATATGCCACGAGCTCGTGCCGCCGCCGAAAAACGCATCGCCGTGCTCCTATTCAACTATATGCATTGAACTTACAGAACAGCGAATCTGCCCGGAGCAATCGCCGCACCCGTTGAAAAATGGCAAAAAGTGGCAATATTCCGAGGGGCTTCAAGCATCCGTCCACTACTGTAAATTGCCCGCTCTCGGCAGTGCCCCGATCCGTCCGCGCAATGGATGTGGAATTCGTCCTTATCGACTGAGAATACCGGTCCGCTCGGGCTGAGACGAGATGCTCCAAGGACCGACGTCCGCCGACCGCCATCATCTCCACCGGCTTTCCCCAAAAAATGAGACGAAATGAGACGAATTCGCCAAGAAAAGTCTCATTCCTATCGCGGAACTCAGCCCGCGTCAGGGCTTTGCGTCAATTGCGCGGGACCAGGGCGTACCAACGCCTTGGCCGCTCCATTTCCTTTCCCAGGCCCGCACACGCGCGACATCATGAGGGCACCGCTCTACGTTCCCTTCCGGCCCGTTGCAAAACGACCCACGCGGGAGACGCCCTCATGTACAATTACAATATGCGATGACCTTGCGGATTCGTGGCGGGGGTCGACCGGGAAAATTCCAGAAAGATTCCGGGTTCCAACGATCGGATCGGGTAGGGAAAGAAATTCTTCCTGTATGCGCGCGCGCGCGGACGCTGCCCGGCCGAGACGCCTGTCGCCACACTCGCCGCTCCTCGCCCCAACCGGCCGCAGGCGCCGTAGGGCCGACGCTCCTGTCGGCCACGCCCGGCCATGTGCCGCCTCAACGGGGCGCAGGTCAATCGCCAGGGGCTTCGAGCCCCTGTAACTTCTCAGAAGCCGAGTCCAATTGATCGCGACTCCCACACATGCCCATCGAAAAGAACAACCTGTCACGCGGCCGTGTGAATTTCAGCGATTCACTCACTGATGAAGAAGTCGAATCGCTCGCCTCCGACCCGACGCTCGAGATCCTTCAAACGTCATCGCGGGTCGACACCGAAACTTGGAGCCTGCTTGACGAATCGCTTTTCTCGCTGCGCCACGACGTCGAGCTGCGCATCTCCGGCTTCTAGATGCTGCGCGGCATCAGCGTCAAAGGCGTCGACTTCATCACGGAGCTGAGCCATCTTTCGTCATTGGACTTCATGCTCGGAGGAACCAACAACCTGCCTGCATTGGCAGGAATGGTTCGAATCCAGCGACTCGGTCTCTGCCAGGTGCGGAGCCTGACCGACATCTCCGTGATTTCGACGTTGACCGGGCTGGAATTTCTGGCCCTGCGATCATTGGCACGCATCCAGGCTCTCCCGGATCTGTCCCGGCTTCGAGCGTTACGGCGAGTCTGTCTCGAAGACATGAAGGGGCTCACTGACATTCGTCCGCTCGAGCAAGCCCCGGCACTCGAGGAATTGGTCAATCACTCCGCAGTCAAAATGGATCCCACGCACTACGCCGGCCTGCTGAAGAGCAAGACGCTCAAAGGGCTGTCGGTGGGTTTCGGCAGCACGACAAAGAACGAAATCTTGAAAGACATGGCAACTCGTGCAGGAATAAAAGAATCTCAGTTGAACGCGTCGGATTTCGAGTAAGCCCGCAGCCAAGCGCAGCCAAGCCTTGGTTACCGTCAGCTAGAAGCGGATCTTCTCGGTCTTCGGTTCGGGGTCATCGGCGCGGCTCAGAGCGTTCTGGGCGGTGTAGGCGTGCTGAAGGAGACGAGTTATGATTCAACTTCGGACTTTTTTTGTTCTTTTGTTTTTTCCCGGCATATCATGCGGAGAATGCGGCCTTTCTCTATCAGTGCTTGACCCAACAACCGTTTTTTCGACCTCGACGAGGGGTACGCGACCATGGGCGTCACAACCGCCGCCGTCCACCCGAGCGACCAGACCTTGAGTGCCTACGGCCTGGGCAAGCTCGACGATGCCTCGGCTGAAACGGTCAGCAAACACCTGGAGGATTGCGATTCCTGCCAGCGCCGGGTTGCCGTGCTATCGTCCGACGAATTCCTGGGACGGCTGCAGAACGCCCAGGTCACGTCGGACAAGTCGGCCGCCGGTTCGCCGCGATTCGGTGTATCGTCTACTGAAGGCACCCGGAGTCCCTGTCGCTGGGCCGCCACCGGTCGACACACTTCCTCCCGAGCTGGTCGACCACGCCGACTACGAGATCGTCCGCGAGCTGGGGCGCGGCGGCATGGGTGTGGTCTACCTGGCACGGAACAAGCTCATGGGGCGACTGGAAGTGCTCAAGGTCGTCGGCGGGCAGTTGGTCGAGCGGCCCGGCGTGCGCGACCGGTTTCTCCGTGAGGTCCAGTCCGCCGCCAAACTGCAACACAGGAATATCGTCACGGCGTACTCGGCCACGAGGCTCGGTGAGAGCATCGTCCTTGCCATGGAGTACATCGACGGGGAAGACCTGGCGAAGATGGTGAAGTCCCGCGGCCCGCTCCCGGTCGTCCACGCCTGCTACTTCATCCACCAGGCGGCACTGGGCTTGCAGCACGCCCACGAGCGGGGCATGGTCCACCGCGACATCAAGCCGGCCAACCTGATCTTCGCGACGGAGGGCAAGAGGGGGGTCGTCAAGGTCCTCGACTTCGGCCTGGCCAAGGTGACCAGCGAAGGCCAGGCCGACAGCGGCCTGACCCGCGAGGGCCAGATGCTGGGCACTCCCGACTTTATCGCCCCCGAGCAGATCCGCGACGCCCAGTCGGCCGACATTCGGGCCGACATCTACAGCCTCGGCTGTACTTTCTATTACCTCCTGACCGGCGGGCCGCCGTTCCGCGGGGATCACCTCTGGGATCTTTACCAGGCCCACTTCTCGATGGACGCGGGTCCGCTTAACCTCGTCCGCCCCGAGGTGCCGGTCGAGCTGGCCGCCGTGGTGGCCAAGATGATGGCGAAGGAGCCGGGCCGGCGGTTCCAGACCCCCGGTGAGGTGGCGCAGGCGCTGACGCCTTTCTTCAAGAAGGGGAACGTCGCGTCCACGGGATCGAAGCCGGAGTTCTCCCAGGCGGGGCGAGCCGATACGAAGCAGGCAACGGCCGGCGCGGGTTCCGTATCGCCGCAGCACGTGACGAGCAGAACGCCGGTCCCTGTGCCTCCGGGCAAGACACTTCAGGAGAAGGCCAGTCCGCAGGCCGCGCGGGAGAGCCTGGTTGAGCTCAAGGAGACGGAACCCTCCGATGTTGCAGCGCCGGCCATCGCGGCGCCGCAGCGTCAAAGGTCGCGGTGGATGTGGCCGGCTGCGGCCGCCGGGGTCTTGCTCATGGGGCTCGTCGTCGCTTGGGCGGCCGGGGTCTTCAAGGTTAAGACCAAGGACGGGGTGATTGTGCTGGAAAACGTGCCGGAGGACGCCCTTGTGGAGGTCGACGGTGAACGGATCACGGTTACCCCCGCGGTGGGCAAACCCATCAAGATCGAAGCCCCGGCCGGCAAGCATGAGGTGGCCGTCAAACGGGGCAATGACGTGTTCTTGGGGGAGAGCGTGACCGTTGAATCGGGCAAACCGCTCAAGCTCATGGTTCGACTCGAACCCCCCGCCGCGCCGGAGCCGGGGAAGACGTCGCAGCTACCACCGGCCGCCGAGACTTCCGCCGGGACAGGGACGGCCGTAGCCGAGCGGCGCGATGAGCCTACCAAGCCTCCCGCCGTGCCGGAGGCGGGGAGGGCGTCCTCGAACGCCGTTGAAGCGTCTCCCAGGGAGACAAAAGATGGACAGGCGCAGGGAACCGCGGTGTTGACTCCTAAAGAGGTGAGAGCAACGGAGGCGCCACCGGCCAGAGCGCACATGGAGGAGATCGTCCGGTTGCCGACTTCTCAGTACGGAGGAGTTCTCCTTCTCGCTTTCTCGCCGGATTCGAAACAGGTCGCCGAACTCGTTCAGATAGGCAACGGGTACTCTTATTACGACTACATCAAGCTGGATACAGGGAAGGTGTTGTTCCGACGGATCGAACCGAGGCCCGTGATCGGCGTCAACGGCGCGATCACCTCGGTCATCGTGGGGCCGGATGGGAACGTCGTCACCTCCCACCTCGATCAGATGGTCCGAGTTTGGGATAAGTCTGATGGGAAAGCGGTCCGGAACTTCGAGCCATTGCCCCTCGGCGCGAACTTCGGCAAGCTCCGCTACTGCAAGCAGGGAGACTGGGTCGTCGGCGCCACTATGCTCGATGAAGTCCACCGCGATACTCAGGTCCGCATCTGGGACTACGAGTCGGGCAAGGAACGCAAGCGGTACAATCCGCCGTCTGCGGTCAAGAGCCTGGACGTGCACCCCGAGGGTAAGCGGATCGTCTCTCTTCACGAGGACAACGTCATTCGGGTCTGGGACGCCCTGACCGGCGCCTCCCACGTCTACTTCCACGCCCTCACGGAGCGTGTCGCCCGGGTGAGCTTTTCCCCCAGCGGCCAACAGTTGCTCTGCCTGCCCCAACACCCCTTCCAGGAATTCTATCTGGCGAGCGCGAAGAACGGCAAATTGATCCGGACGTTCAAGGGACCGGGCACCAATGTCCTCGATGCGGCCTTCTTCCCGAGCGGACTCCAAGTCGCGTCGGTCAGCGCCGAAAACACCCTTCGCGTCTGGAGCGTCACCACCGGCTCGGTCGTTTATTCGAAGCCGTTCGACAAGGACGTAAGCATGCTTGGCATCTCGCCCGACGGGCGTTACGTGGTAGTCATCGTCGGAGGGGACACCATCCTGTATCGCTGGCGGGACTGAGACCGAGCGGTTCCAGAGCGCACGAGATCGCCCCGATCTGGGAATCGTGATGACCCGTATCGGCTTGAAATGGGCAGTAGCAACCGGCGAGGCGGTTAGCCCGCGCTCCCGGCACGCACTCCGCAGCCTCCAGTAGGCTGATTTCACAACCGAAGGCAGGAACCTCCGAGCTTGTCGGATTCGGACCCGGCTTCGTCTTCGGAGACTTTGCCACGGGTGAAAATGTGCGGCTCGCCCTGGTAGCGGAAGTGAATGCGGTAGCTGCCGCTCCGCTCTTCGATACCAGACATCGTTGCGGCCGGCCGAAGATCGTCGCAAGCTGGACTGTTCACGTGAACGCGAACCTTCTTGCCACCGGCGCAGACCCGCCACTTTGCCCTGATGGCTGCCGTAAGTATAAAGGACGGGCGGGTCTTCTTCCCATTCGAATGGTCGGTCTGCAGAGGTCGGTGCCATGTCGTCGAACGTGAACGTCGATCGGAACCTGCTCTTTGCCGTGATCGCGCTTCAAGATGACTTGATCGACCAGACGCAGTTCGCCGACGTCTGTGCAGGCTGGGCCGTGCGGCTCGAGCGGCCGCTGGCTGATCTCCTGGTCGAACGGAAGTGGATCACCGACACGGACCGGAGCGACGTCGAGCGGAAACTCGAGCGCAAACTCAAGAAAAACCACGGCGACGCGCGTGCCACCTTGGGAGCGGTGGCCCCGATCGAAGCGCGTGAAGTCCTGCAAGCTATCAAGAGTCCGGAGGTTCGCCAATCGCTCCATGCGCTGCCGCCGGCCCGCGGGCACGTCTTGGTGGAGACGTTCGTGCCCCCGCCGCACCAGCGCGACTCGCTGCGATATACAATCACGCGATTGCATGCGGAAGGGGGCCTGGGCACGATCTGGATCGCCCACGATACCGATCTCAACCGCGATGTCGCGCTCAAGGAGATCAAATCGTCGACGGGCTCCGATTCCGACGCCTGGCAGAGGTTCTTGAAGGAAGCGCAGATCACCGGCCAGCTCGAGCATCCCAACATCGTGCCGGTCTACGAGCTGTCGCGACGAAAGGAAGACGATCAACCGTTCTACACGATGCGTTTTCTGCGTGGGCAGACCTTGCGCATTGCGATTGCCGAATTCCATCGTCGCCGCGGCGGCAAGCCCGCTCATCGTCTCGAGCTCCAGCGCCAGTTGCTGGAACCGTTCGTCAAGGTCTGTGAGGCGGTCGCATATGCCCACTCGCGCTGGGTCATCCATCGCGATCTCAAGCCCGAAAACGTGGTGCTGGGCGCCTTTGGCGAAGTGGTCGTGCTCGACTGGGGTTTGGCCAAGGTGGTGGGCCAGACCGATCCGACGGGAACCGATCCGCGAGAGCCGCGGATCTCGCTTTCCGCCGAGGCCGAGACCAGTCAGACGGTCGGACAGGTCGGCACGCCCATCTACATGGCGCCCGAACAGGCCGCCGCCAACAACGACTTGATCGGTACGCGGACCGACGTTTACGGCCTGGGCGCGATTCTCTTCGAGATCCTGACCGGCCAACCCCCGGTGACGGGTACGTCGGTGATCGACGTCTTCAGCAAGATCCAGGCGGGCAGCTTGCCCAAGCCGCGTGAGATCGACCCGACCGTTCCGCGAGCTCTCGAGGCCGTTTGCTGCAAGGCGATGGCACTTGAACCCGGAAATCGTTACCTCCGTGCGGACGATCTTGCCGAGGACGTGCGCCGATGGATCGTGGATGAGCCGGTCTCGGTCCATCGCGATCCAGTGGCCGTTCGCGTCTTGCGCTGGGGCCGGCGCCACCGCACGCTGGCGACAAGCGCCGCGGCCCTCGTCGCGACCGCAGTGATCGCCCTGTCCGTGGGTTTGGTGCTCACCGATTCCCTCCGGAAGATCGCCAGAAACAATGCCGCCCGTGCCTTGCAGAACTTACGCCTTGCCCAGGATGCAGCCGACGGATTGCTGGGAGAGGTCGCCGATGTCGATCTGGCTGATATCCCTCAAATGGAGGCGGTGCGGCAACGGCTGCTCGAGAAGGCGCGCGCCGGCTACGAGCAATTCATGGTCGAGGGGGCAGACGATCCCCTGATTCGCTGGGGGGCCGTCCGGGCCCAGGTTCGTCTGGGTGATATTGAGGCGCTCCAGGGAGATTCAGTCAAGGCCGAAGCCTCGTATCGTGCCGCCGGTCAAGAGCTCGAGAGACTTGCAAAGCAGGACGTGTCGAACGCGGGAATCCGCCGTGACCTTGCTCGCGACCTGCAGGGGCTGGGCGTGCTGCTCAAGGACGCCAATCGCTTTGATGAAAGCGAAGCCGAGCTTCGTGAGGCGATGAAGCTACGGGTAGATGTCCTCAGGCTGCCGGATGCAACAGCCGATGACAAGCAAGCCCTGGCGGACAGCCGATATCAGTTGGCGACGCTCCTTGGCCGCCGCGGCGGTCAAGATCTCGAGGCTTATCGCGAGTATATGATAGCAGCTTCTGCTCAAGGGTTACTCGTGAAGCAGTTTGGCGATCGCCCCGATTACCTGACCAAATTGGTTCGATATCGGAACAACCTCGCGATCCTGCAACGAGCGATGGGCAGCTCGTCGGAATCGGAAGCAACGCTGCGCGCGACGCTCGAACTGGTGAAACCGGCGGTCGAACGTCCGGATCCGCTTCCTGGCCCAAGGTGGCAAGCCTCTCGTATCTACAACAGTCTCGGCTCGCTACTTCTCAACGGGCGGAATGAGGAGGCGGCAACCCATCTCAGCCGCGCGCAGACGCTGCTCCGCAAGCTCGCGAGCGAGTTTCCTCTGGTCCCGCAATATCCGCTCGAGCTCGCCTCGGTCGAGTACAACCTCGGCTACCTCGCAGCGAAAACGAAGCATCCCGAGCAGGCGGTTGCTTCCTACAAGGAATCGGTGCGACTTCTCGAAGACCTCAAGCGTCGGTTTCCGGCATCGCCCGCCTACCGCATGAAACTGGCGGTATCGCAGCTCGCTCTTGGCCAGGCGCTTGCCGCAACCTCGCCAACTGAAGCCGAAGGCGCGGTCCGGAAAGCCCTGGAAGAGCAGTCGATCCTCCTCACCGAATACCCCGGTGTCTGGGAGTACCAGGTCGCCGTCGGCCGTGGCCATTACCAGCTCGGCTTGATTCTTGTGGCATCAAAGCCGGCCCAGACGGTTCTCGAGGCTGAAAAGGCGGGAGGTGCTCTCATCAAGGCCCTGAACGCCAGGCCTGGCTCGGCGCTTACCCAGGGATACGTGCTCGATAATCAGGTGCTGCTGGGCCAGGCCCTGATCCGCGCAGGCCGCGTGCCGGAGGCGATGGCCACCGGCGAGCAACTCCCCGCGCTCATGCCCCAGAATCCAAACGCCTACGTTCACGCGGCCGCTATTCTGATCGCGGCTGCACGTGCGGCCAACGGCTCCGATGGCGGCCGAAAACAGGCTGAGGCGGCCCTCGCTCGGGCTGTGGAAATCCTTCGCAATGGAATCCAGGCCAAGGTGATCCAGTCGAAGGCCACGCTCGACAGCAAAGATCTTGATCTTCTTCGCGAAAGAGACGATTTCAAGGCGCTGGGCAAGCTGCCCGGCGCTGCACAGCCTGCACCTTGAGCTGCATTACATCTCGTGCAAACGCGGAGTCGGAAGGCGCGACGAGGACTGATGCGAGCGGAAGACTCACGCTTCCCACGGATCGGGCTCGAGCTCCTCGTTCGACGCTCCCGCGTCGGAACGCCGCTCCCGCCGCTCTGCGGCCCGCTCCTCGCCGCTTCTCCTCGTCCCGACGCTCCGCGTCGGAACGTCGCACTTGCCGCTCTGCGGCCCGCTCCTCGCCGCTTCTCCTCGTCCCGACGCTCCCGCGTCGGAACGCCGCTCCCGCCGCTCTGCGGCCCGCTCCTCGCCGCTTCTCCTCGTCCCGACGCTCCGCGTCGGAACGTCGCACTTGCCGCTCTGCGGCCCGCTCCTCGCCGCTTCTCCTCGTCCCGACGCTCCCGCGTCGGAACGCCGCTCCCGCCGCTCTGCGGCCCGCTCCTCGCCGCTTCTCCTCGTCCCGACGCTCCGCGTCGGAACGCCGCTCCCGCCGCTCTGCGGCCCGCTCCTCGCCGCTTCTCCTCGTCCCGACGCTCCGCGTCGGAACGCCGCTCCCGCCGCTCTGCGGCCCGCTCCTCGCCGCTTCTCCTCGTCCCGACGCTCCGCGTCGGAACGCCGCTCCCGCCGCTCTGCGGCCCGCTCCTCGCCGCTTCTCCTCGTCCCGACGCTCCGCGTCGGAACGCCGCTCCCGCCGCTCTGCGGCCCGCTCCTCGCCGCTTCTCCTCGTCCCGACGCTCCGCGTCGGAACGCCGCTCCCGCCGCTCTGCGGCCCGCTCCTCGCCGCTTCTCCTCGTCCCGACGCTCCGCGTCGGAACGCCGCTCCCGCCGCTCTGCGGCCCGCTCCTCGCCGCTTCTCCTCGTTCCGACGCTCCGCGTCGGAACGTCGCACTTGCCGCTCTGCGGCCCGCATAACGGTGCGACCAGCAGTGACACCCTCATATCCGCGCCCGCGCGAATGACCCGGCACCCCCAGTCGAGCCCGCTTTGTAACAAGGCACTCAAACGGACGCTCGACGAAGTGAGCAGAAATGCCGTAGAGCCGCTTCATCATTTGAGCAACAGCGAATCAGGCCCGTGAGCGTCGATCCATGAATCGGCCGCGAATACATCCGCCATCGACCCTTTCACATAATCATTATTGAGTATCACGCCGGTCGGAACATCGAACTGCACGCCCAAAATGCCGCTCGCCCAGGTCACCAGGCGATGCCGAAGCTCGGACACGTCGCTCCTGATAAAAACGAAAACATCCCAGAACCGCCCCGGTACGCGATAGCATCCCTCAATTGTGTCCGCATCCTCCGCATTAACCGTGTCGAAGCTGATCTCAAACTGCTGACCGAAATGATTCGCTTCCGAATCAAACTCACCAGTCGCTTCGAGCTGGCTCTCGTCAAACGAGTGACAGCACAGACGTTCCGGCAAGTAAACCGAATACACCCATTCCGACCATCGTCGGCGAGGCTGCTGCCATCCTTGGTCGTGTTGGGCGTAACGCACGTAGTCACGCCAAAGCACGACCCCGCGCTCCCCTGGAGAACCCATGCCGATCAAGACCCACTCGAATCGCTGAAACCTCGCCTCTGGATTGTTCTCACCTTGCATGTCGCAAGCCACGCTCTCCCGTCTACGTGTCAGGCCACCCTACGCGAACCACAGAAGTATTGGACATCCGGATTCTGCCGCTTTGCGATAGAAAGCCTGAAGCCGCGTAAACAACTCACAATAGAAGTCAATGCTCTCCAACTCACCCGTGGGAGAAGAGAAGCCATCCTTTGCAAAAGTGCTAGCAGACGTTCTGAAGTGTTCTTCCGCACTATCGAGTCTTTCCGAGATCTGCTTCACCTGTTCTGGAGTAAGAAACCGGGCTGGCCCGTACCCAAGATCTGAACCAAGTTCCGCCCCACCGAAAATTGCGTTCGACAGGAAATCACCGCTCGGCTTCGGACTGCCAGTAAGAATTTCGTGGATTTCCTGCCAGTTCTTGTCGAGAGATAGCGCTGGCCCACTCGCCTCCTGGATGATCTTGTCCGCATCGATCGGCACCAGCGCCCGGATCTGAAGTTCCATGTCTTGTGCCATTTCCATGAGGAACGCATCGTTCTTCAGAGCGGCAACCACTTGAGGTGCTGATTGCTCGATGAAAGAACGAAAGCCAACCAGAAGAAATGGTTCGACAAGCGCTTGTTCTGAAATCAGTTGTTCAAGCAACCACGGCGAAACCTGACGAAAGCATCCTTCCATTCCCATAAGAATCTCCTCAATGACTGCGGCCTCGCGCAAAGGTTCAGCAACGCGCGCAGCGGGTGCACTGCACCCGCTTCTCAGGCAGTCTATTGCAGGAGCGGTTTCACGACTAGGGGCCGATAGAGCCTCGATCGGTTTCCACCTAAAGGTTGCCGATCTCGTCAAGGCGTCCTATTGCCGGCGGGGCACTGATCGGCGTACATTGATCGGCGCCCGGCGATACAGCGCTTTCACCTGTGACGATGGAAAAGAACGAGCCATGTGGTTCACTCGGCGCGATCTTCTGAGAGCCGGGCTCGTCTTGCCGATCGGCGTGGCGGGGAGCGAAGCGGCTGCCGCGCAGGCCGCGGCCGACTCGGTGTGGACGTTCGACAAAGGGATCCTGACTGCTGTTCGGCGGGTACAGAGCGATCAGTGCTGCGTGCCGCGGCGCACGGCACCCGCGTCGGGCCGGTCCCTCACCGGCACGTTGCGCTTGAATGACGGATCACTGATCGGTCTCGTGCTGAATTCGGATGGCGCCCGTGGACCGCGCTATGTTGTCGCCATGCAACGCGGGAGGCTGCGGGTCTACGAAATCGCATGGCCCGGAAAGAACTGGGCCGAATGGGATGCCGCGGTCTTTTTCGCGAAGGACCATACGCTGAGGATGGTGTTATCTCCGGCCGGGGCGAGCACGCGTCTGAAGATCGTGCTCGACGAGAAACAGCAATTTGAATGCCTGCTGCCCGCTCGACTCGACGCGTTTTATCAGCCTGCCGCGCTGGTCTATGACGCGGTGGGTTCTGTGAGCTCGTTGTTCGTTTCGCAAAGCGTGCACGGCCAGCAGGTCGTGGTGCCGGTCAGCGCGTCCAAGCCGCGCAAACGCGAGCCGACGTCGCGCAAGGAGCGCGGGCAAGACGCATTCGGCAAGTGGCTGGAGAAGTCGGTGACCGCCGTGCGTGAGAAGACGGGCGTTCCGGCCTTGGCGTGCGCCGTTGCCGATGCCAGCGCCGTCGTGGCCGCCGCGGTGGCAGGCGTTCGGAACGTTGGGGCTGACACGCCGGTCGGGCTCTCCGACCAGTTCCACATCGGAACGGTGACCAAGGCGATGACATCGACCCTGCTGGCGATGCTGATCCAGGATAAACGGCTGACGTGGGCGACACCGCTTGAGCAGTTGCTGCCTGACCTGGCCACGTCGATGCACGAGGCCTATCGACGCATGCCGCTTTCCTTCGTAGCCCACGAGGCCACGGGCCTGGAAGACAAAGCCGTGAAGGGGCTGGACTACGGCTCGAAGTGTGTTTCCCTGGCGGACCTGCGGACACTCTGGCTTCAAGAGGCGCTGCGGCAGGCACCGGAGTTCCCGCCGGGAACCAAGCACGAATACCGGAACATCAACTACGTCATTGCTGGGGCGATCGTCGATCGACTGTCGGGCCGGGAGACCTGGGAGTCGTGCATTCGAACCAAGCTATTCGCTCCACTGGAGATCACCTCGGCCGGCTACGGGCCGATGGGTGTGCCGGGTGCGGACGCGCAGCCTTCTGGCCACACTCGGGAAAAGGGCGTGCTGCGACCCGTTTGGGGCGATGTCGCGCCCAGCATGGCGCCGGCCGGCTCGCTACACATGAGCGTGAGCGACCTGGCGCGGTTTGCTCAACTGCATTTGAGCGGCGAGCTGGGGCATGCCAGTCTGCTGAGCGCTGCCGCGTTTCGCGACCTGCACAAGCCGCTCAATGGTTACGGCAAGGGCTGGGCAGTCGGAGCGCCTCTTGGCAAGGGCCGGTATGACTTCTCACACTGGGGGAGTAACAATCTGAATACGGCCGAGATCATCATTCGCCCTGGCCGGGGCGCGGCCATTGCGATCGCGACGAACGAGTCTCCATTCGGTGAAGGGCACGGCGGGCAGGCCGTGGCGCAACTGGCGATCCTTGTGCTCGAGCAAGGGCTGAAGCTACTGAAGCCCAAGGTATAATGACTCGACCCATTCCAGGGGCATCAGCATGCGTTGCGCGATGAAGCAAAAGCTCTTCTGCTTGGGTGACGACTTCCGCATCCTTGATCAGGACGGACGCGACGTCTACCTGGTCGACGGCAAAGCTTTTGTGGTGCTGCGGAAGCGACTCGCCTTCCAGGACATGGCCGGCAACGAGCTCGCCGAGGCTCGATCATCGCGTCTACTGGCGTAACTCCCAAACGCTCGGGACGGGCCGCGTCTCCAATCCCGACATGGTGGAGCGACACCAAGGGTATTTCGCAAAACCGAGCCGTTTGCACCGCGTGAGAATCGTTGAATACCCGAATGGCCAGGACTTGGAGCCGGATGAATTCCCGCCGCATCCAGTACCGCTCATTCCCCCTTGCCTCCCAAGCTGGGGGGGCTTATCGCTTTGATCGGGCCCGCTGTCGGTTGGACGGCATCGTCCTTGGTGTTCTTGGCGCGGGCCTTGGCGAGTTGGGTGGTCTTCTTGGTGACCCCAAGAAGTTCCTCCGCCACCGCGTCCGAGTAAACCTTAGGGGTGTAGTCAGGAGACTCAGCGAAAGCTAAACCAGCGACACCACCGGGGAAATGTTTGTGGTAAATGATGCGGCATTCGGACAGTTTTGTCGACTCGGCCTGCTTACGATCTCTCTCGTGTCTGAGCTTGACCGCGCTCAAGACCCCGCTGCGCAGGGGGCTGCTTGCTGCGTCGGTCACGTCCGATTCGTATGTCGATCGCGACCCACCTGTTTCCACTTCGACGGTGCGCACCACATCATAATTCTTGTCGGGAAAGTGCTTTTCCATCAGTTTTTCGGCATTCGCCATCATTTTCGGCGTGTTTCTGGGGATGGCGATCACGCCCGACTCGCTATCCTGGTAGACATACCTCGCCTGATCGCTCGCGCAGCCCATCAGCCCGAGAACCAGGCCATAGAAGACAATCCCAACGATTCGTGGGCGTACCATGCGTATCGTCTCCGTACGATTTGTCGACGAGCTAAAGGCATCCAAACGCAACCGTGCCACCCCGCCCTGCAAACTGCGCATCACATCGCGGGTGTCGACCGGTCCAAGGGAATCCCTATTAGTAAGATCCCATTCTCACGAAACCGGACGCAATTTCCGATGCGCGTTCAAAGATTCTCGACCATTGTCGGATTACGACGGATCGGCAACGCGACTTCCGATGGTTTGCAAGTAGCCTTCTTTATTGCACTTGCGATCAGGGATTACGAAATAGCTTGATGTCGAGCGGAATCCTCTATCGGCAGGGCTGGTGGATCGAGCGCAACTGTGGCGGTGGGGCAGCCTGTGGTCGAGAACGCGTGGCACGGAGGCGATCAAAGCGCTGTTATCGCCCTGGCCGGTTGAACGGCCTTCGAATTGGACGGCTCGCGTCAAGGGGCGAACGACAAGACACCCTCCTTCCGCCAGGGGCGCGGGGGAAACGACAAGACACCCACCTTCCGCCACGGGCGAGTGGATGGCTGCACATGGCTGCACCCCGAATGGTGTGACAAACGACAAGACGCCCACCTTCCGCGAGGGGCGCATGGCTGCACCCCGAAAAACGGGTGTATGGCTTCGTCCTGCGAAGGCCTGAATCGCCGCCGCCAGTCGTCGATATCGAACGGCGACCGGCCAGGATCGTGCAGTCCGAGCGAGAGCAAGTCGCCACCCGGTTCGCGGTCGGCGACGAGGAATCCGAAGTCCCAGTTGAAACCCCGCAGTTGCTTCAACGAGAATGACGCCACTCTAAACAGCGGAGAGCTGCCATGCCCGCCCCGAGAAGCCGAGAGGCCACAAGCATCTTGCCACCCGACCTCGCCGAGAAGCTGAGGCTTGCCCGTTCCAATCACTCCAAATCGCTCTGGCTAGGTCAAAATCCAGAACTTACTGAGATTCCGGTGGAGGTCCTTGCCCTAGAGCACCTGGAACACATCGACCTATCTGGAACCGGGTTGCAGACCGTCCCCGAGCGACTCTGGGATCTGCCCAACCTGCGATCCGTCATTTTGCTCGACTGCCCAATCAAGTCCCTCCCGAACCGTCCCGGCCTGGGCATTGACAACCGCACTTACATCCGCTGTCGCACTCAATTGGACGCGAAAAACGTCGGCGCGTTGGCGCTAGAAGCGAAAGCACTAGAGGAAGGTGAAGAATTCTGGGTCGACGAGGTGAAGGCGCTCACCAGCCTTCGCTCGATCATCATCGGTGGTCGGTCGCTCCACATAGGTAAGGAGCACCCTGAGTACAGCCCGACGATCTGGAGGATTCTTGATCCGCTGGCTGACCTGGAATCCTTGGAAAGTCTGCAGTTGCGAGGACTGCGGTTGCTTGCTGTGCCCGAAGGGATCCGGCAGTTTCGGCGACTGAAAGACCTGGGTCTGGATGGTCTCACGCTGCTGGCCCTGCCCGATTGGATCGGGCAGTTGGACATCGAGAGATTTTCGGCCTTCGATAACAGACTGTCTGGCCTTCCAGATTCGTTTTGCAATCTCGGCCGGCTGAAGTCTCTCGACCTTGACCGGAATCCTCTCGACGCAATTCCGGAATTGATCTTCGGTTTGGTCTCGCTGAGCTATCTAGGCATGAGGAAATGCGGGATTCGTGAGATTCCCGCAGACATACTTCGACTTCCCGAGCTCAAATGGATCGACTTCGATGACAATCCTATTGAGTCGCCCCCCGCAGAAGTCGCCAGGAACGGCCTGAACGCCATCCGCGACTACTGGCGTCAGCGCGCCGACAAAGGCGTGGACTACTTATGTGAGGCCAAGCTGATCATCCTCGGAGAAGCCGGCGCGGGAAAGACATCTCTGGCTCACAAGATTGCGGATCCGAACTACAAGCTGCGTCACGACGAGAAGTCCACCGAGGGCATCGACGTGATCCGCTGTTGCTTTCCCACCGCTATCCGCCTGCGCGAAGGCGAGAAGCAGAGGCTGCTACAGCAGGAGTTCCAGGTGAACATCTGGGACTTCGGCGGGCAGGAGATCTACCACGCGACCCATCAGTTCTTCCTGACCCGGCGCTCCGTCTACGTGCTCGTCTGCGACGACCGCAAGGAGGACACAGACTTCGCATACTGGCTGCATGTGGTGGAATTGCTCAGCGACGCCAGCCCGCTGCTCATCGTCCAGAATGAAAAGCAGGATCGAACGCGCGACATCAACTTGAGCAGCTTGCGAGCGCGATTCGCGAACCTCCGGTGTGCCCTGGCTACCAATCTGGCCACCAACCGCGGTCTCGATCGCGTCGTCGCGGCCATCCGCAAAGAGCTCGAGAATCTACCGCATGTGGGCGTCGGGCTGCCGGCCACCTGGAAGCGGGTGCGCGAGGCACTCGAGCAGGACACGCGCGACTATATCAGCCTCGACGAGTACCTCGAGATCTGCGAGCGGCACGGGTTTGCCCGCCGCGAGGACAAGCTCCAGTTGAGCGGGTATCTGCACGATCTGGGCATCTGCCTTCATTTCCAGGATGATGCCTTGCTGAAGAACACGGTTGTTTTGAAGCCATCATGGGGGACAGACGCGGTTTACCGCGTGCTGGATGATCCGGAGGTGATCGCCGCACGCGGGCAGTTCACGCCCAGCCATCTCGAGCGCATCTGGTCCGAGGCCAAATACGCCGGAATGCACGACGAATTGTTGCGGCTCATGATGAGGTTCCAGCTTTGCTACGCCCTCGAAGCCGACCGGTCGTTTATTGCGCCACAGTTGCTTTCGTCTGAAGGGCCGCCGTATCCCTGGGAACCCGACGGCGGCCTGGTGGTCCGCTACGAGTACGAGTTCATGCCCAAGGGAATCCTCACTCGATTCATCGTGGCGATCCATCACCTGATTGCGGATGCGGGGAAGCTGGTGTGGAAGACGGGCGTGGTTCTGGCACGCGATGGCACCCGAGGGGAGATCATCGAGGAGTACACCCAGCGGAGGATTCGGGTTCGTGTCAACGGCCCGGATACGCGCGGCCTGCTGGCCATCGTGGATGACCAGTTCGAGCGGCTGCACGGGTCATTCCCTCGATTAAAGTATGAACGCTATCTACCTTGCCCCTGCACCGAATGCCTGGGCAAGGCGGAGCCCTACGGATTTGCGCTGGAGAGGCTGGCGAAGATGGCGCGAAAGGGACAGAAAATCCAGTGCCATGCCAGCGGCGAAATGGTGGACGCCGCCCGCCTGGTGCGTGAGGTCTTGCCTGGCGCGTTGCGGGAGGAACAGTACGGGGCCGCACTCCTGCCGCCACGACTCGCGCCGGTGACTCCTTCACCCCCGGCTATGCCCGAGGTGTTTGTCTCTTACGCCTGGAACCCGGAAAGCTGCGCCATTGTCGACCAGCTTCAGCAGGCGCTGGGCCAGCACGGCATCCGGCTGCTCCGCGATCGGGAGGAAGTGCGCTACAAGGATTCGATCCGCGATTTCATGCGGCGGATCGGACAAGGTAAGTGCGTTGTTGTGGTGATCTCGGAGAAGTACTTGAAGTCGGAGAACTGCATGTACGAGATGGTGGAAATCGCCAAAGCGCAGGCTTTTCGCGAGCGGATCTTGCCGATCGTGCTCACAGGCGCCAACATCTTTAAAGCCACCGGGCGCGTACGCTACGTGCGCCACTGGGAGGACGAGATTCGGGAGCTTGACGATGCCCTCAAGACGGTGCGAGGAGACAACCTCACCAAGCTCCAGGAGGACCTGAATACCTACGCGGAAATTCGGCGGCTCTTTGATGGCATCACGGATACTTTGCGAGACATGAACGCACTGACTCCGGACCAGCACGCGGGCTCGGGCTTCGACGAATTGGTCCGGCGCATCCGCGCAGCTCGGGCCCTGAACTTGAGATTCACCGGTCATGCGGCTAACGGCCCCAGCGCGGATCGACGGAATATTCACCCGTGACCGGCTGAACGTCAACGCCCCAGGGTTCCGGAGACACCGCTTCCCGTTTGCAGTGATACATCGCTTTGGCTCGCGGCGCACCGTTCGTTAGCTCGACGGCGCTCTGGGTCAGGTGACGCGGAGCCCGGGGCTGGGCTCGCCGAGATGCGAGGGACACGAGAAGTAGTAGGAGCACGATCGGCAGGCTGTACCGGGCGTCGCCTCACAGCGATCGTCGCTCGTCACTCGCCCGATCCATCTCAGGAGTGCCGCACGGATCCGCGCAGCGTCGTGTGCCAGGACCGTGAGCGTCTCCGTCTGGTTCGTCCGCAGATCCAGCCGGCGCGCCTCGCAGCCCGCCACCTGGTACAGGCCCTGGGCAGCCAGGGCATACGCTTCGAGCTGCAGCAGGTCGGGAACGGAGTTGAAGTAGCTGCTCGGGTTCGACCCGGTCTTGTAGTCGATCACGACGAGCGTACCAGCCGAGGTCCACGCCACCCGGTCGATCCGCCCGACGAACAAGACGTTGCGGCGAAGCGGGAGCGTCGCGGTCTGCTCGACAGCCGCGGTCCGAAGCGAGTCGAAGAGATAGAGCCCCGCGTGGTAGGCGCGAAGCATCGCCTCGCCCTCGCGGAAAACGTCGGCCCGAAGGTCGGGGCGCACGCCCCCGGAAAGTTTTCCAGCACCTTGTGGAACGCCGCGAGCACCTCGCCGAGGGTGGCCAACTCCCCGGCCCGCTCAGGTTGGTGGAGCCAGGCGAGCACCTCATGTAGCGCTTGCCCCAGAATCGTCCTGTCGGCGAGAAACTCCTCGGACCTGGCGTCCAGATGGCGGAACCGGTAGGCCAGCGGACACCGCTCGTACGTCGCGAGCATGGAGTAGTTGAACGACCCGTGGAGCACGGCCGGCCGAGGCCAAAGTGGTTCACGGTCTCCCGCCGCCAGGAACTCGGCAATCCGTTGCTGCACCTCGGCCGTGCCGAGACAGGTCGCGTCGAGTGTCAAGTCAGCCGGCACCGTCCGCAGCCGCTTGGCCGTCCGCTCCAGCTCGGGGCGCCACGTCCCGCTCGTGTGCGGGGGCCGCCAGGGGCGTTGGCGCAGGCGACTGAGGGCGGTGTCAAGCTCGCACGCTAGCTTGACGACGAAGACTCGCCCCGCCCTCTCGCGCAGGAATTGCACGAGTTCCTCAAAGTCAGACCCGGCCCCAGTGCACTCGTAGACAAGGAACTTCCCGGCTCGCTCGACCTCCAGTTGTTCGGCGAGCGCGCGGCCGCGTTGCGCGCCACCCGGCCGGTTCCATAGGTCGTCGGCAGAAACCAAGTGCGCCGAAAAGAGCGAGACCAGCCCCCGGGCCGCGGTGCTCTTGCCCGAAGCGATCTGCCCGATCAGCAGTAGGACGCCGGGGGTCACGATTGGTCGGCCTTCTCGATAGGCGCGGTAAGTTTGGTGCTGCCCTCCGGGAGCTCTCGCACAGCGGCCCCGCGCGCCGCGAACGACTCGTTATGCTGCTGCTCGTCGCTGAACCAGTTCTGAGCGATCTCCGGAATTCTCATGGCCACCTCCTCATCACGCCCGCGGCGCACGGCGGACTCAGGGCGGCGCCAGCGCCTCAGGAAGGATCCGCCGCGCGACGAGGCGATCAAGGCCCCCCCAGGTCAGGCGGGCGGCCCCGTCGACGCGGATCGCGGCGTGGAGGCGGCGCGGAAAGCCCTCTTCGGATTGCGCCTCCACCAGCCGCGCTAGGCCGCGGACCACGTCGCTGGGATCGTCGCGGAGCAACGGGAGGATCTCACTCGGAGACCACCGGCAGCCGGCGTAGAGGAACTCATAGGCGACGCGCCGAGCCATGGCTGACGGCCACTTTGCGACCTCGGGCAGGCGTGCCTCGGCCAGCCGCTCGAACCCCGGCGCAGTCGCGTACTTGAGAGCATAACCCAACGCCAGCGCCATAGCGAACGGTGTCCCATCGATGGCCGGGCCGTTCGCGATCGCGAGCATCTCCGAGAGGACAAGTTCGGCACACAGCTCGCCGGGCGGAAACTGTAACAGGGACCGCATCAGCGCCAGCCGCGAGTAGTGCGTTCGGGGATGGTTTAGGCCGTCGACGATCAGGTTCCATGTCTCCTCGGGCCACCCCATCGCGCCCATGTAGCGGACGACCGCCAGCTCGGCCACGGGGTAGCGCTCGAGGTCTCCGGCCAGCCGGCCCAGGAAGACTGGTGACTTCCATTTCGAGGCGAGCCCGTACAGCCGCTTGATCAGGCGCGCCGTGTCGGGCGCATCACGGTCCATCTCCGGCAAGTACCGAAGCAGCACGCCGTCCGGGTCGGCCGCCGGCACGCGGGACAGCGCGTCGAGGGCCTCGTGCCGCGCCGGTTGGAACACCTCATGGAAATCGAGGCGACCTTCCAGAATGTGCGTCTTTCCGGCGTTGAGATGCAATCCCCAGTGTTCCAGGATCGCTTCGAAACGTCCCACGACCGCTGACGGATCCGAGCGCACCGAGAGGAAGTAGTCGTCGACCCAGCGGGTGTGGTTGACCTCGGGCAGGTTGGCCCGTATCTCCTCGTCCACGGGCCGCAGGCCGATGTTGGCGACGGTCCAGAAGAAATCGGCCTGCACGACTGGCAGGCCGTGCTGGGGTCGCCCTTCGTGGTCCGGCACGCTGTTGATCGCGGCGATCACCCTCAGGCACTCGTCCCGCCCCGCCGCGCCCAGTGCAGGCCGGTTCAGGGCGAGGCTGAGCAACCTATCGTTCATCGAGGGATAGTAGTCGCGGACATCCGCCACCAGCATCTGGAAGCCGCTGCCGAGCTGGGTCTTGATCCAGTTCAGCACCCACTCGCGCCACAGATCATAGAGCGGTGTACCCGCGAGCTGGAGTGTGGGGTCAGACCGCCACGCGACCGGATCATGCTCCTCTGCTTGGAGCTTGCTGGCCATGACCTGGAGAAATGTAGATGTATAAATGTCGGGATAAGCTTCCGACCTCGGGCCGCCGGCCTGCTTGGGCCGGTCTAGCCGGTCGACCTCGACACAGCGACCGTGCTGCCAGCGCGGCGGGCAGCGACTCACCTCGAACTCGGCGAACCGGAGAGGGTCCGAGATCAGCCATTGCTCGCACGCGGCGAGTGAGGCCGCCAGCGCCTCCCAGGCGTCCAACTCCGAGATCTCGAATTCATCGTCTTGCACGGCATCACCCAGCAGCAGCGCTACCTTGCCGGCCAGAGGCCCACCGCCGCGCGGGCCAAACTCGGCCGCCCGAAGCACCTACCTGCCTCGAACACCCTCCGGTACCTCGGCCTTCACGCTAGCGATAGGACGCGATCTGCGCGCCCGCATAGATTTCGATGCGCCGTCCAAGGGCTCCCCCTTTCAGGGCTCACCTGCCATCGGCCCCCAGAGCCGCGCAGCCGGGACAGCATCAGCCGAACCCGTTTCCGAGACTACAGCCACAGCGAGACCCTCAGCGTTACGAACACAGTCTTCGCACTACCTGAGCCATGACCGATCCGTTCACATCCCCCCGCCTCCTCCTAATCTAGCCGGCGGCGATACCCATCTACAAGACGAGCCAATCCTAAAATCGGATCATACGCTATATATATTGCTTTATAGCGACAGCCGATTTCTGAACGGTCGCGCGATTCAGATAACCGCCCTGGAAGGTAGACGATTGGGGAATGGCTCAGGTAGCTTTTGTGAACCGGCGCGATCGTTTTCGACCGGCAATCTCGCGCCCGAGCGTCGACGGCGCAGCACGCGGACGAATGTCCGCACGACCTGATCACCGCCGTGGGTATGACCGATGTCGCAACAGCTCATCCAGCATGATCCACGGCAGGAGCCGCTGAAGCCCCGGCTCTGTGTGGATATCGATAACGTCCTGGCACAAACCGACGCGGTCATGCGGCGGGTCATCTCCGAGTACACCGAGGGCAGGGTCCGCTACGAGTACGAACATATCGTCGAGTTCGACTATCTCAAGTGCGTCGACGCGGCGGGCAACAGTTGCACTCTCGAGGAATTGAGGAAGATCGGCGTGCTCTACTCCGAGACGCAAAACATTCTATCCATCGAGCCGATGCCCCACGCCGTGGAACAAATCACCCGCCTGAGCCAATGGTTTGATATCCACATCGCCACCACCCGCATCGCCCGCAACCGCCGAACCACGATCGACTGGCTCGAGCGCCACGGCCTCCTGGCATTCGACCTTCACTTCCTGAAGCACGGCGAGAAGCACGCCTCACTCGTACCCTTCTTCGCGGCGGTGGAGGACGACTACGACCAAGCCGTTGCGTTCACGCAGAGTGGATCGCCTGCGTTTCTGATCGAGCACCCATGGAACCGAACCAGGCCTGGGCGCGATAAACTCGAATGGGTGCCGGACTGGCCGACCCTTGCCTCTCGGCTGGAAGCCCTGCTCGGTCGCTAACAAGGAGCGACGCTTGCCGGCGGGGACAAAGTCACTCCGCCGGGCGCCGTGGGCCGGGTTGCAGGACGTTTTGCCGTGCGCCACTCTCCTATCGACCGCCTCCGGTGACACCACGCGCAATTATCGACCGATACTCGTCCGCGTCGCGGGGCCGGCAGGGAAATCGCCGCCCCCCCTGGCGATCTCCGCTCGCGCCATGCGCCGCTTCCATGATCCTTTCCATGTCGATCCGTGCATTCCGTGGGGTCTCGGGATCGGACGGCGCGGAGGAACCGTTCGGAGTCGGGGCCCGTGCGTTCACGGCTTTGGTGATGGAGCAGCCGAAGTCGGGATGCCGGCGTGCGCAACGCCGTGGGCCTCGCGGAACACCGCCTCGGCCTCGGCGAGGAGCACGTCGTCGCGCGGCCTGCCCATCGAGCCGACAAACCCCTGAGCGCGCCTGGCCCGGTAGTCGTCGAGGGCGGTCTGGGCCGCTTCTCGGTGGCCCAGCTTCGCTTCGGCCATGGCGAGGAAGAGCAAGGGCACATAATCTCGGAGCTCGATCGCCGTGTTGCCCTGCTCCTGGATCGCGAGCGACCGGCGGAGCGGCTCGAGGCATTCGGCCAGCAGGCCGTTGCGGTATCGGGCCTCGCCCAGGATCGCGAGGTAGTAGTCGGAGTCCTGGCCGAGCTCGAGGATGCGCTCGATGTGGGCCAGCGCCCGGCGCATCATCTCCGGGGTGCGGTCAGGGGCGTCGAGCCAGGCCGAGGCCCTCATTCTGAGGTGATTGACGCTCTCCTTGCGGAGGGGGACAGCCGCCAGGGCGGCGGCGCGGACGGCCGGGTCGAGGCCCGGCTCAGCCTCGATCCTCGCGGCGAGCTCGCTGTTGAGCATCGAGTCCGTGTAAAGGCGATCGACGACATCAATCGCCTCGATTTCGGGATCAAGCGGAGAGGCGTCGAACAGGACGATCCGGGCGTCGCCCGCGTTGGGGTCTAACAAGAGCACGCGGAGCTGGTGGCCCTCGGGGTCGAAGGCCAGGTCGCGGGGCCTCCCGCCGGCGGGCGCCCAGGTTACGAGGTTGCGCCCGCTGGCGAGATCCCAGAGCTTGACCTCGCAACCGTCTTGCGTGCCTCGCAAGGCCGCGGTGGCCAGCCGATGTCCGTCGGGGCTGAACGCCATCGCGACGACATCGTTGACATGCCCGTCGAGATGCAGCGGCTCCGGGTCGCCGCCCGCGGCCAGGTCCCAGACCACGACCGGGTTTGACCTCGAGGGCCTCGTCCAGTTGATGCGGCAGGCGAGGGCAACTCGGCGGCCATCGGGGCTGAACGCCAGAAGATGGGTGTTCGCGGAAGACAGGCGGCAGCGAAGCGTCCGGACAAGCCCGCCCGAGTCCGCGTCGAAGAGCTCGACCACGGGCCTCGACCCTCCAGCGGCCGTGCTCTCTCGCTCGGTGACGTCCAGGAGCTTGCCATCGGGGCGGAGTGCCAGCTCCCTCATCGTGTAGGCGCGCCTGTCGGGGAACCTCCGCAGCAGACGGCCCGAGGGAAGCTCCACGATCGAGACGGCTGAACTGCGATAAATCAGGCGCTGGTCGACCGGCCCGGGCACGACGAGGATGGTGTGCAGCGCGAGGCGGGTCCCTTGGGCGTCGAAACACTGAGGCGAGATGAGAAGGTCGATGCGAACGTCGCGTCCCAGGACGCCTTCGTCGATGTCCGGAAGCCGCTGCCCTGACGCGAGATCCCAGATCTCGAGACGCTCGATGTGCCGGCCGCTCGGGGAACTCGCCGCCAGCGCCAGCCGCGAACCTTCCGCGCAAACAGGGAACGGGCCCAAAGAGACGCCGAGCGTCGGCGTGATCGGCCCGCTCCGTTCGAGCTTGCGGAGAACCCGGCCGGTCGCGACGTCGGTCTCTGTCAGCCGCATCGGCCGATCCGGCTCGCCGGTCTCCTCCAGGACGACAAGCTTGCGACCGCCGTCGACGAGCCTCGCCCCGCGGGTACGCTCGAGGGCCCTGCCAGAGTCGAGCGACGCCGAATCGGCCGAAGGCAAGGGCCACTGGCGCGCGTCGCCATAGGCGTCGAGCGTCACGAGACGGCCATCCGACGGCCGGGCCGCGATCTCGCGCCAACCGCTCGAGCCGAGGCTGGTCGAGCGCAGGAGACGCCCGGTAGGCACTCCGCGCACCTGGCAGTCGGGGGTGTTTCTCGACGCGAGAACCAGGAGACGGCCATCCGGGCTGAAGACCGGCGTCCAGCTCGTTCCATAGGCGCCCGGAAGACCATCCCTCGCGACGACCCGGCCGGCCTGAAGATCGTACAGGACCAGGGAGGAGGCGAGACCCGGCTTCATGATCGTCATCGCCAGCAGCCGGCCGTCCGGGGAAAAGCGACCTTCATACGCGTTGTTCCCCGGGCCCTCGAGGTCGTCCCTGGCCCGGCCCCCCTCGACCTCGAGAACCCGGAGGCGCGAGGCCGTGACCATGCGCGTCCACTCGCTAAAGGAGCGTTCCGCGGCGGCCACGAGGCCGCCGTCAGGGCTGAGCTGGGGCGAGGCGTAGCCAAGGTCGGCCGAGACCAGATGGATCCGTTCGCGGCCGTCGGCCACGTCGAGCACCCTCAGGTCGCCACGGCACCTGACCGAGCCCAGGCCCGACCGGTCGACGATCGAGCTGGCCACGGCGATGCGCGAGCCGGTCCGATCGAGGGCCACCTCCGGGTAGACCCCGTCGCCGGCGATCGACCACGAGCGATGCAACAGCTCCCGGCCGTCGGCCAGGCTCCAGACGAAGGCGTGGGCCTCGAGGGGCGGCGGGTCCGCAGACGCGCCGCCGAGCTTGGCAGATGCCAGGGCGATTCGGGCGCCGTCGGGCGCTGAAGGCCAGCCCGGTCCGGCCCGGACTCCAGGAGTCGACGCTCTGTAGCGGGTTCGAGATGGGGATCTCCCGGACCAGCCGGCCGGTCGTTGTCTCGCGGATGAGGACCAGGGCGGGGTTGCCCCGGCCCCGATACTGTTCGACGATGGCGGCCAGGCCCCCGTCGGCCGACAGCGCGGGCGTGCCGTCGGAGAGCATGCCGGTCTCGGCGTAGCCGGGGAGCTTGCACACGGCCAGCTCGCCATGGACCTGGCGGCGGAAGTAGTTCCACTCGAACCCGCGGAAGTCGGGCTCGCCAGGCTTCGGGCGCGTGGCCTGGAGCAGCTCGAGCGTGCGCGCCGGGCTGCCCGAATCCCAGGCGGCCTGGGCGAGGTTGATCTGAGCGGCGTAGAAGGTCCGGCGGAGCGAATCCTGGGGGGCGGTCAGGGAGCGGTTCGCGTTCTCGGCCGCCGCCGCCGACTGGCGGGCTTCCTCGGCGCGGGCGTCGGCCTCCCCCCGCAGCACGGTCTGGACCTTCAGAGCACGCCGCGCCGACTCGTTGCCGTTCCACAGACTTCCGATCACCGCCAGGGCGAGCAGGCCGACGACCCCCGAGAGAGCCGCCAGCGCCGGATTGCGACGCCCCCAGCGAGCCAGCCGCTCGGCATGGCTCGTCCGCCGCGCCCGGATCGGCTCGTCGTCGACGAACCGCCGCAGGTCGTCGGCCAGCTCCGAGGCCGTCGCGTAGCGGTGCGACGGCTCGCGCTCGATCGCCTTCTGGACGATCGTCTCCAGGTCGCGGGGCACCTCGGGGTTGAGCTTGCGCAGAGGCGGCGGGGCCTCGCCCGTCACCTGCTTGACCAGGCGGCCGCGCTCCTTCTCGTCGAACGCCGGCCGGAAGGCGAGCATCTCGTACAGCGTCAGGCCAAGCGCGTAGACGTCGCCCCGGCTGTCGACCTTGCCGCCGAACGCCTCGGGGGGCATGTACCGCAGAGTGCCGAGGATGTCGCCGGTGTGCGTCAGGTTCTGCTGGTCGTCCGCCTTGGCCAGGCCGAAGTCGGTCACCCAGACGATCCCGTGGGTGTCGAGTAGGAGGTTCGACGGCTTGATGTCGCGGTGGACGATCCCCTGGGCGTGCGCATAGGCCAGGGCGTCGGCCACCTGGACGCCGATCCGCGCCACCCCCTGCCAGTACGTCTGCCGCCTCGCCTTGCCCCGGGCGGTGTCTCCGGGCAGAGTGAGCGACGATGAGGAGAGCGACGACGCTTGGCCCGAGGCCGAGCCGGCCGGCTCGGCCGGGCCGACACCGTTGTCGGTCGCGGACGCCTCGGTGGGCCCGGCGTCGAGCCGGCCGGTCAGCAGCGACCGGGCCACGTCGGCCGCGGACACGTCGCGGCCCACCGTTGAGAGCACCGCCGCCGCCGCAGGACCCGCTGCCCCACCCGCGCGCAGCCGCCTCAGCTCCTCGAGCACGCAGTCGAGCCCCTGGCCCTGGATGAACTGCATGACGTAATAGGGCGTCTCGCCCTGCTCGCCGACGCCGAACACCGGCACGATGTTGGTGTGGTGCAGCTTCGCCGCGGCCCGCGCCTCGCGCTCGAACCGCCGGCGGGTCCTGGCGTCGCGGAGCATCTGCGGGGGCAACACCTTGAGGGCCACATGCCGCCCCAGCGAGACCTGCTCGGCCTCGTAGACGACGCCCATCCCGCCCCGGCCGACCTCGCGGACGATTCGGTAGTCGCCGAGCTGCTCCAGCGGCGGCAGACGTCGTGCTGGAAGATCACCCGTTCTGTCCGCCTCGAGCGACTCGTCGGCCAGGGCGATGTTCTCCATCATCGCCATGGCCGGGAAGACCTCGCGGATCTCGCCGGCCAGCTCGGGGTGATTCTCGATATACTCGCGGAGCGGCGGCCGCTGCCCCTTGCGGTAGCGGTCGAGGAACTCCTCGGCCAGCTCCATCACCAGCCCCGAACGCGACTCCGATCCAGACGTCGACATCGTCGTACTCCCTCCAATCATGGTGGCTCGTACCGGTCTGACATGGCTCCCGGGCTCAGAACGCCTCGAAGCCGGGGATTTGCTCGAGGATCGACCGAAGCCGCTTGATCGCCCGCAGGTAGCGGCTGCCGGCCCCGGCCTTGGACAGGCCGAGAACCTCGAGCGATCTCGCTGGTGCTGAGCTGTTCGAAGTGCTTGAGCGCCAGCACCTCGCGGTCGATCGGGTCCATGCCGTTGAGCGCCTCCTGAACCAGGAGGCGGGTCTCGGCCTTGATCGCCGCCTGCGACGGCGTGGTCAGCGTGCCCAGCAACTGGGCCGCCAGCGACACCGAGTCGGCCAGGGGAAGGCCGCCGCGATGCAGAGTGACCTCGCGGTCGGCGTCGCGGAGCTGCGTGCCAAGATGATGGCGGTGGACCTCCGCCAGCTTGAGCGCCGTCAGGTGCCGCAGCCACAAGAACAATGGCACCTTGGGCTCCCGGGCGTACTCAGGGAGCTTGCGGGCGGCATCGACGAATGCCTCCTGAACCACATCCGAGTCATCGACGCGGCCTGCCAGCCGGCGGCTGAGCCGGAGGTGAATCATCCGCTTGAGGCGATCGCGGTGCGCCCCGAACAAGGATTGCAACGCTTCCTCGTCGCCGGCTGCGGCCCGCCGGACGTGCTCAAGGATCTGGCCATCTGTCTCATTCTTTGTGTCGCCCATACCCTATAACATGCATTTCACGGCCGATCGTCTCCAGGGGCCGGTGAAATTCGGCATCTTTTCGGCGAGGAGTGTCATGTGCCTGGACGGCCTTCGAGAGGCCGGGGCTTTGCTTCCTTGGTGAGCGAGAAGTCGGCGACCCACACGGTCCCCGTGCGCTCCCCGAGGCTGAAAGCAATATTGTTCGAGGCCGCGACTTGTTTCGCCTGGAACTTGTATTCGTACTCCCGCCAGTCTTTGGTCACCGGCACCACCTCGTCCAGACCGATGCCATGATTGTCAGGTTCGGCGATCTGGGCGTAAAGCTGCATTGCCACGGAACGATGGATGAATGAGGTCACCCGCATCCTGGACGCGATCGGGCAAGGCGACGCCGGGGCCGCCGCGCAGCTCTTGCCGCTGGTCTACGACGAACTGCGCCGCCTCGCGGCCCAGAGGATGGCACAGGAGTAGCCGGGCCAGACGCTTCAGCCAACGGCTCTGGTCCACGAGGCATACCTGCGTCTGGTCGGCCCAGGGGAGGAGCGGCTCTGGAACAGCCGCGGCCACTTCTTCTCCGCCGCCGCCGAGGCCATGCGCCGCATCCTCATCGACAACGCTCGCCACAAACTGAGCGGCAAGCACGGGGGCGGCCTGGTTCTTCTGGAGACGGACCCGGATGACTTCCCCGTGGCAAACCCGCGCGACCCGCTCGAAGTCAAGGCCGTTCACGAAGCGCTCGATCGGCTGGCACTGAAGTCGCCCCGCAAGGCTGAGCTGGTCAAGCTCCGCTACTTCCTCGGTTGCACGATGGCCGAGGCGGCCCAGATTCTGGGCATCGCCCCGGCGACGGCCGAAGAGGATTGGACCTACGCCAAGGCCTGGCTGCGCCGGCAATGGCGCCGGGATGAGGAAATCCATTCGCCGGACTGAAAAAAACTCACCGGGCTTTTGCTCTCCGTTCTCGCATTGGATGATGAAAGACCATCCAGGCGAGGGAGAATACCATGTCCGACTCTGCAGTCTTCAAGGCCGCCGTCAAGTTGTCTCCAGAGCGCCGAGCGGCGTTCCTCGACCACGCCTGCGCCTCCGATGGAGAGCTGCGCCACGAAATCGAATCACTGCTGCGTGCCCATGACGCCTCGGGCGGTTTTCTGGGGAATCTCTCATCCCAATCCGATGCGACTGAGGATTTTGAGCCAATCCTTGAACGCGCCGGCACGGTCATCGGCCCGTTTAAGCTCATGGAACAGATCGGCCAGGGTGGGATGGGCCTGGTCTTCGTGGCCGAGCAGCAGCACCCGGTTCGCCGCAAGGTCGCGCTCAAGATCATCAAGCCCGGCATGGACACGCGCGACATCATCGCCCGGTTCGAGGCCGAGCGCCAGGCCCTGGCACTCATGGACCACCCCAATATTGCCAGCGTTCTCGACGCCGGCACCACGGACAGCGGGCTCCCCTACTTCGTGATGGAGCTGGTCAAAGGCATCCCCATCATTGATTACTGCGACGGGCAGCAGCTCACGGCACGCGAGCGCCTGGATCTGTTTCTGGCCGTCTGCCAGGCGGTCCAGCATGCCCACGGCAAGGGCATCATCCACCGCGACTTGAAGCCGTCGAACATCCTGGTCGCCCGCACGACGGCGTGCCGGTGGTCAAGGTGATCGACTTCGGCGTCGCCAAGGCGATTGGCCAGCAGTTGACTGATAAGACCATCTACACCCGGTTCACGCAGATGATCGGCACTCCGCTCTGCATGAGCCCGGAGCAGGCTGAGCTCAACGCGCTTGACGTGGATATTCGCAGCGATGTCTACAGCCTGGGCGTGCTCCTTTACGAGTTGTTGACCGGGACGACGCCGTTCGACCATCAGCGGTTCGCGACGGCGGCCTATGACGAGATTCGCCGCATCATCAAGGAAGAGGAGCCGCCCAGGCCCAGCACGCGCCTGAGCACGGTGAATGCCCACGTCGGGCTTGCGACGACGGTGGCCTGGACGCCAGACGGCAAACGGCTCCTCAGCGTCGGGAGTACGGAGAGGAGGGAAACAGGCTCCCCGGCACCCGGTGAAATCAAGCTCTGGGCTGCAGTGACACTGACACCGCTGACCATAGGGCTCGAGGGTGCGACAGGCGAAGTTCGCACGGGCGCTCTCAGCCCGGATGGCAAGCTTCTCGCCGCGGGCGGCCGCGACAAGAGGATTCGCATCTGGAACATCGAATCGGGCAAGCTGATCGCCACACTGGAAGGGCACACGGTCGACTTCTTCCGGCAGGTTGTCTTCAGCCCTGACGGCAAGCACCTGGCATCTCGGGCGGAGGACTTCAACGCAGGTGGAATGGAATTTAATAATTTGGCTGAGATAAGGATCTGGGACCTGGATACACGTAAGGCCATCGTGTCCATCGATAAGCTTCCTTCCCTCGGGAGTCTAGTTTTCAGCTCCGACGGCAAGCGCGTGGCCTCTGTTGCTGCGCCGTCCGTGCTGAAGGTATGGGATGCGTTCTCCGGTCGCGAGCTTCTTGTGAAGGACATGAAAAATTCAGTCATTTCCATGGCCTTCAGCCCGGACGACAAACGTCTGGCTGTGTCAGGTCCGACGCGCGACGTGCAAATCCTCGATGCCGGCACCGGCAAACTTGTCAAGATTTGTCCGGGAGACGGGCCCATTAGCGGCCGCCTCAAATTCAGTCCCGATGGGAAACGACTGGCGGCCGTGGGGTTCGAGTCTGGTCTGGAGCTTTGGGACGCCGGCACTGGTCAGCGACTCCGCGCGTTCAAGGGGCACCATGGGTCCGTCGTCGATTGTGCCTTCAGTCCCGACGGCACACGCATCGCCTCGGCGGGGACGGACGGACGCGTGAAAGTGTGGGACGTGATAGCCGACCGCGATGTCACTCCGATCCCCGGGATCAGGCAACCGAGAAATGAAATCGCGCTTTCCCCCGATGGACGCATCGCCCTGACAGGCAGATATGGAAGCACCATTCACCTTTGGAACTCCGAGACCGGCGAACCGTTGGGCGAGCCCATCAAGCTCGGACGCAAGGCCGTGAACTATGACTTCGCGTCCGATGGGAAGCATCTGGCGCTTACCGACGAGGGCAAGAACGTCATGATCTTGAATATGTCCACCAGCAAAATGGTTCGCGCGTTCAAACACGACAGCCCAGAAGATCGGCCGAGCACAGAGCTCAGCCCGGATGGGAAATGGTTCGCTTGCAAGGGCCCGGGAGGGGGATTGAAGGTGTGGGACGTTTACAAAGGCGCCGAATTCCGCACGTTTCCGGTACTCCGCGGTCTTGCGTGGTTCTCATTCAGCCCAGACAGTGCTCGCCTGGCAGCGGCCGAGTACAGCGGGGTGGTAAAAAACTGGGATCCCGCCACGGGCCGAGAGTTATGCAAGGCCGAACTGCCGATGGGGGCATTCTTCCAAAGGCTATGCTTCAGCCCCGATGGAAAGCGGCTGGCCGTAGAATGCTCCGGTGGCGGGGTGCGTATACTCGATGCGGAAAGCGGCCACGAGGTCTCGCCGCGTCTCAACAACTTCACGGCCTTCAGGTTTGAATTCAGCCCCGATGGCAAACGCCTGGCCGGGGGGCTCCCTGGTGGGACCTTGAAAGTCTGGGACCTAACGACGGGGCAGGAAACCCTGACGCTGAACGGACACAACGAGATTGTGTCCGATCTTGCGTTCAGCCCCGACGGCCACCGCTTGATCACCGCTTCCTTGGACATGACCGTGCGGATCTGGGACGCCACGCCGCTGCCGGAGTAGATCGTGTGAACTGCGGCTCTGAATCAGCGAAGCACGACGACTGTCGACCGCATTGGTCGTTTCGAAAATTGGCAGGCAAGTATGCAATCGCGCGTCCCCCGCCAGGCAGTATAGTGAGTAGTCAGCGCAATTGATGGGGACGTTTCGCGGACGTTGAAGGTGCCATGCAAGACGTTGCCAGCTCAAGCAGCCAGAGTGAACCGACGGACGAGCGCTTGCTGTGCGATTACGTGGCGAGCCACGATGCCGGTGCATTCGCGGCGATCGTGCGGCGGCACGGGGGCATGGTATCCGGCGTCTGCCGCCGTATCCTCGGGCGTGAGCAAGACGTGGAGGACGCATTCCAGGCGACCTTTCTTGTTCTCATGCGCAAGGCGCCTTCCCTGACCAGGCCAAACCTGCTTGGCAATTGGCTCTATGGAGTTGCGTATCGAATCTCCAGCAAGATTCGCTCCGCAAACAATCGGCAGCGCACGCGGGAGGCTCCTATGGTCGATCTCCCGGCTCCTGAAGCGAACGACGACGCAAGCTGGCGCGATCTTCGACCTGTCTTCGATGACGAGCTGCGGCGATTGCCCGAGCGCTATCGGAGGCCCATCGTACTGTTCTACCTTGAGGGCAAGAGCGCCGCGGAGGTCGCGACCGCGCTGTGCCTGCCCAGGGGCACCGTTCTATCGCAACTGGCCCGCGCCCGCGAACAGTTGCGCGTTCGGCTCTCGCGCCGCAATCTGGCTCTTTCGGTCGGCGTTTTGGCGAGCCTACTGGAGCGTACCGCCTCGTCCCACGCAGCGGTGCCTGACGGCTTGCTCGACCTGGGACTGCAATCGTTACCGGGCAGCGGGCCGGCCGTCTCCGCCCAGGCCAGGCTGCTGACCCAGCAAGTCCTGAAGGACATGCTCCGACCCAGGCTATGGACGATCGGATCGCTCCTCTCTGGGGCGCTACTGGCCGCCGGGGTGGGCTTCCTGAGCTATGGCGCTGTCCGCGTGCCGCCCGTGGCGGTTACGCCCCCGGCAGTTGTTCAGGCCGTAGCGAAATCCGATCTGGACGGATTGCATGGGGATTGGCAAGTGGTCGCCGTCGAGGAGGACGGCCGGGTCTTACCGAAAGACCAGTTCCCGTTTACCAGCTTGAAAATTCGAGAGGACACCATCGCTCACGAGGGGGGACCTCACCACCTGCTGAAAGTGCGTTTCCGGCTCGATCCCGAGCAACAACCCAAAGCGATGGACATGGAATCCGAGGGTTATCACGGCGACAACTATCACGCCATCTACGCCCTCGAGGGCGACACTCTGACGATCTGCCGTCCCGACGACGCCACACGACCGACCGAGTTCGCCAGTACTCCCGGCTCGAACGTCCTTGTTTATACCGCCAAGCGGATACCGCCTGCCGGTCCTTGAGGATCGGCTGCACGCTCACAAATCCTGTCTCAAGCAGGGTGGATTTGCTCATCCGGTGATGAGCGCGTTCGCACTGCGCTTTTAAGGAGGTTCATCGATGCGGCGATTGCGAGTAGCGGCCCTGGTTGTAGCGTGCACGGGCCTTGTGGGCTTGGCTCGAGCTGACGACGACGATCCGACCGGAACCTGGAACTGGACCACCCCGAGGGGTGTAGGCACGCTCAAGTTGAAGCTGGAAGGGGACAAGGTGACCGGCGTGATGGTTCGCAAAGCCGGGGACTTGAAAGTCGAAGACGGCATCTTCAAGGACGGCGCGATCTCGTTCCGCGTGCCCGGCAAAACTCCCGGTGGAAAGCGCATGGTGCACATGTACCAAGGCAAGCTCGTAGGCGATACCGTCAAGGGCTCGGCCACGATCGTGCTCCCGGATCAATGCGTCTCGGCCGACTGGGAAGCAAAGCGGGTCAAGGATTAGCGATGCTTGAAGGAACCACTCGCGCGCGTGGCCAATCGTCAAGCTGACCAAGCAAGACACTGCCGGGCTGCAATGATTGTTGACTATTGACGACGCGAGTTCCGCTGGCGACTGCGACTTCACTTCTTCTCATGCTGTGGTGGGGGCGCCTTCTCCAACTCCGCCATCAGTTTTTTGAAGTCGTCGCGTTTGCGCAGCGGGTCGAGGGCCGTCTCGATCCGGATCGCGTGGAAATGCCGGTAACCCACGGTGAAGGCCCGGCGCAGCAGTTCCATTGCCCGGGTGGCCTCGGCCTCTCCCTCCTCCGCCGAGATCCCCGATCGATCCCGCCCGGCCAGGCCAGCCAGCGCCGCGTGACAGCAGGCGGTTTCCACAAGGGCCCAGCCCGTCGTCGGCAGTCCATCGCACATTGCCAGCGCCCGGCGAGTCTCCGCCGCCGCCGCCGTGGCGTCCCCCTGGTGGCCGAGGGTAAGCCCGCGCCCCCGGATCGACCAGAGCAATTGGAGGCGATTCGTCAATTCGGTGGGATTCGAGCGGACCGTCGGTTCATTCAGGGCGATCGCCCGTTCATAGACGCCCCTGGCCTCGGCAGCCCGATTGGCCCAGCGGTGCAATCCGCCGAGGTAGTTCAGGGACGTGACGAGGCGCTGGCGGATAAGGGGTTCGCCGGGTTGATCATGCAGCAGCTTCTCAAGGATCACGATCGCCCTCTGGTACTCGGCCTCCGCGTCCACCGGCTTGCCCATCACCCAGAGCAGGAAGCCGATGTCCTTGTGGGTTTTCGCGAGGGCGCTGCGGACTCGCGCATCGGCGGGATCATCGTCCGCGAGCCTCTGATAGATCGCCATCGCCGCGCGGAGCTCGGCCTCCGCTTCTGCCGGCGGACCACAGAGTACAAGCGCGCTGCCGAGGCTGGCGTGGCTCTCCGCCAGGTGGTTGCGGAATTGGGTGTCGGTTGGGTTCTCGGTGGCCAGCTCGCGATAAATCGAAATCGCACTCCGATACTCGGCCTCGGCCTCCCGCAGCTTGCCGGTCTGCTCCACCAGGAGCCCGAGCTGGCGGTGACCGTTCGCCAGGGCTCCCCGGAACCCAACGGCGGCGGGGTTGCTGTCGGCCAGTTGCCGATAGATCACTTGAGCCGCGCGAATTCGGCCTCGGCCTCAGCCGGTTTGCCGGCCATCCATAGCCAGTCACCGAGTCCCTGGTGACTGGATGCGAGGCGCTCGCGGAATTCAGTGACTGCCAGGTTCTCATCCGCCAGCTTCCGGTCGGTCGCCAGCGCCGTGCGCAGCTCGATCTCGGCCTCAGCCGGCTTGCCGGCCCAGGTCAGCAAGCTGCCGAGCGAACGATGAGCAATCGACAGATTCCGTCGAAATCGCGTGACAGCCGGGTGCTCGTCCGCCAGCCGTTGCAACATGCGCAACGCCTGGTGATACTCCGCCTCCGCCTCGTTGTTTTGCCGAGCTGTGCCAGGAGGCCGCCGAGGAGATGGTAGCTGGACGCCAGACTGCCGCGGTTCTCGGCAACGGTGGGGTTCTCGTCGACCAGCTTCCGCAAAATCGCCTGGGCGCCGCGGCACTCAGCCTCTGCCTCAGCGAACTTGCCCCTCCCTCGCAGCACGATGCCGATTTCGTTGATCGTGGCCGCGAGGTCGCGGCGGGCGTCGTTCGAGGTCCCGGGAGCCGCCGCCAGCGCTTCCTGGGCGACCCGAGCCTGCCGGCAGGCTGCCAGGGCCTCGTCCGCCCGGCCCTCTGCCAGCAGCAAGTGTGCCATCCTCGTGCGACAGTTCGCTAGCGCGGCTTGCGCCGCGGGATCCGCGCCCGCCAGCCCGCCCAGCACGGATTCCGCACGGCGGTAGGCCTCGAGCGCCTCGCCCTTCTTACCGGTGTCGTCGAGCAGGGCGGCGACCGCTGTCAGGCTCCGGCCAACGTCGGCCTTGCTCTCGGCGTCAGGCTCCGACTCGTCCGCTAGCTCCTCTCGTGCCGCCAGTACAGCCCTGTGTGCCGCGAGCGCGTCGTCCTTGCGTCCCACCTTCTCGGTCAGCGCGGCCAGATCAAAGTTCGATGCGGCCAGCGCGCGCCGGGATTCCCGCTCGGTCGCATTCCCGACCGATTTGGCGAGCTTTTGGTAAAAGTCCTGGGCTGACTTCAAAAGCCGGTTGCGCAGGTCTTTAAACTTCTCTTCCTTGAGCAGAAAATCCTCGCTCACCCCCGTGTGGAACGTCTTGATGGCCTCGACGGCCAGGTTGTAACGCGCCTCGACCTTGGCGTTGGCAGCGGCCAGGTCGGCGTTCGTCTTCCGCTCGCGGGCGAGCGATGCCGCCAGTCGGGCGTTGGCACGCGCCTCCCGGACTAATCCCAAGGTCGTCCCCACCACACCAGCCAGCAAGACAACGATCAGCAATCCCGCGGCAATTACCTGCCCCCTGTGTCGGCGGACGAATTTCCTGAACCGATAGCCGGTGCTGGGCGGACGCGCTTCGACAACCTCGTCGTCCAGGTAACGCTTAATGTCGCGGACGAGACCGCTCGCCGTTTCGTACCGTCGAGCCCTGTCCTTCTCGAGCGCCTTCATGACGATCCAGTCGAGCTCCCCGCGCACCAGCTTCATGAGCTTCGCAGGCTCCGTATGACGGAATGTCGCGAGCGAAGGCAACGTATCCGTCGAGCTCAATCGCATGCTCGGCCGCGGCGGTTCCTCCTCCCGAATCATCCGCCGGATCTCGTCCCAAGCGGCCTCCTTGAACCGCTGTCGTTCCAGCGGCGTCGTCCCGGTCAAGAGTTCGTAGAGCAAGACACCCAGTGAATAGATATCCGAGCGCGTATCGGCGTCGAGGTTATTGAGCTGGGCCTGCTCCGGCGACATATAAAGCGGTGTGCCCAGCACTGTCTCATGGGCTGTGTACAACGTTTTCTCGGTCAGCGATTGATGCATCGCCTTGGCCAGCCCGAAGTCGATCACCTTGGGGACCGCCTTGTCGTCATAAGGCGCGACCAGGATGTTTGAGGGCTTCAAGTCCCGGTGAATAATCCCTTTCTGGTGCGCGTGCTGAAGCGCGGCGCAGACCTGGGTGAAGAGGTTTAACCGTTCCTTGATGCTCAGTCGCGTGGCGTCACAATACTCGGTGATCGGCACACCCTTGACGTATTCCATCACGAAATAGGGCCGGCCCGACTCGGTCAGTCCGCCGTCCAGGACCTTGGCAATATTCGGGTGGTCCATGAGCGCCAGCGCCTGCCGTTCCGCCTCGAACCGAGCCAGAACGCTCCGCGAATCCATTCCCGCCTTGATCAGCTTGAGAGCAACCTTGCGCCGAACGGGCGTAGTCTGCTCGGCCGCCCAGACCGTCCCCATGCCCCCCTGCCCGATCTCCTCGAGCAACTTGTAGCGTCCGGCGATGATCGTACCGGGTTGTTCGCTCGTCGGAGCGTACGCCGCGGTTTGGCCCTGGTCGCCGTTTACGGGCCGGTCGATCACGTGACCCGCACAATCATGGGCTCTGAGCAGAGCCATTACGCGCTCTCGCACGGCTGGGTCGCCGGAGCATTCGCGCTCCAGATACGCCCCACGTTCCTCGTGCGGCAGCGCCACGGCGCCGGCGAAAAGCGATTCGATGCGATCGGCGGTCTCGGGCATGGTTTGCTCCTTCGGAGATTCTGACACCTCTCGACGTCACTTCTTCTCTTGTTGGCCCGGGAATTTCTTCTCCAGCTCGGCCATCAGCTTCTTGAAGTCGGGGCGGTTGCGGACCGGGTCGAGCGCCGACTCGATGCGGAGTTCGTTGGCGTTTCGGTAGCCCTTGGCGGTAGCCCGGCCCAGACACTCCGTCGCCTTGGCGGCCGCTTCCTCCCCGTCGACCGCCGAGACACCCGATCCGGGCCGTCCGGCCAGGCCCGCCAGTGTCGCGTGACAGCAAGCCTTCTGGAAGAGCTCCCCGGCCGACAGCAACGGCAGCCCGTCGAGAGTCCTGAGCGCGCGCCGGATGTCCTCGGCCGCGCCGGCGACGTCGCCAAGATCAACGAGCGTCAGCCCGCGCCGTCGAATCAAACAGGCCAGGTCATAGCGGTGCACCGTGATCGTCGGTTCCGCCCGGACCTGCGGTTCCTCCAAGCCGATTGCCCGTTCGTAATACCCCCTGGCCTCGGCGAACCGGCCGGACGAACGGCCCACGTCGCCGAGGTTCTGGACCGACTGGGCGAGCATGCAACGGTACAGGGCGACGCCAGGTGTGTCCTCCACCAGCTTCTGCCAGATCGCCACCGCCGCCCGGCATTCGGCCTCCGCCTCCACCGGCTTGCCCATCTGCAACAGCAGCCGCCCGAGTTTCGTGTCGCATTCCGCAAGGCCGCAGCGGAAGTAGATGTCGCCCGGGTCTTCGTCCACCAGCTTCTGCTCGATCTGAAGCGCCATTCGGAGCTCAGCCTCCGCTTCCACCGGCTTGCCGGTCTCCAACAGCAGAGTGCCGATGCACAGCCGGGTGACCGCCAGGTTCCTGCGGAAAACGGTGACCGCGGGGTTTCCGTTCACAAGCTCCTGGTAGAGCGCCAGTGCCCTGCGGAGTTCGACCTCCGCGTCCGCCGGCTTGCCCATGTCCGACAAGATTTTGCCGAGGAAATCGTGCCTTCGCGCCCGGTTGAAGCGGAACTCCGGCACGGCGGGGTTTTCGTCTGCCAGCTTCTGGTCGATCGCCAGCGCCGCGCGGAACTCGTTCGCGGCCTCCGCGAGCTTGCCCGTGTACCACAAGTAGCAGGCAATTTGGTGGACCGTTTCGGCCAGATCGCGGCGGACGTCGTTAGACCCCCCGGGGGCGGCGGCCAGCGCCTCCAGGTTGGCCCGCGCCCGCAGGCAAGCCGCCAGCGCCTCGGTGGGCTGTCCCGCGTGTTCCAGAACCCGGGCCAACCGCGTGCAGCAGCCGGCCAGCGCCGCTCGCGCCGCTGGGTCCGAACCCGCCGGGCCCGCCAGCAGCGACTCCAACCGCCGGTACACCGCCACGGCTTCGTCTGCCTTTCCCATCAAGTCGAGCAAGGAGGTAACCTCGGTCAAGCTCCGGCCGACCTCGACCTTCGTCTCGATGTCGGCCCCCGGCTCCGCCGCCATCGACTCCCTCGCCGCCAGCACCGACCGATGCGCCGCCAGCGCATCCTCCTTCCGCCCGACCTGCTCGGTCAGCCGGGCCAGCTCGAAGTTCGATCGCGCCAGCGCCCGCCGCGAACCGACGTCGGTCTCGTTGCCCAGAAGAGCCCCGAGCTTGCCGTAAAAGTCCGATGCCGACTTGAGCAGTCGGTTGCGCAGGCCCTTGAACTTCTCTTCCTTGAGCAGAAAGTCTTCGCTCACCCCCGTGTGGAAAGTCTTGATCGCATCGACGGCCAGGTTGTATCGGGCCTGTACCTTGGCGTTGGCAGCCGACAGGTCGACGTTCGCCTTCCGCTCCCGGAGGAGTGATTCCGCGAGTCGTGTCGTGGCACGCGCCTCCCGGACCAACCCCCAGGTCGTGCCGGCGATGCCCGCGAGCAAGACGAGCAATACCAAGCCCGCGCCGATCACCTGCGCTCGATGCCGGCGCACGAACTTGCCAAACCGGTAGCCAGTGCTCGGCGGACGCGCTTCGACAACCTCGTCGTCCAGGTAACGCTGGATGTCACGGGCGAGACCGCTCGCCGTCTCGTAACGTCGAGTCCGGTCTTTCTCCAGCGCCTTCATGACGATCCAGTCGAGCTCGCCGCGGACTAACTTCTTGAGCTTCGCCGGCTCCGTATGACGGAATGTCGCTAACGACGGGAGCGTGTCGGTCGAACTTAAGCGAATACTCGGCCGCTGCGGTTCCTCCTCACGGATCATCCGCCGAATCTCGTCCCATGCGGCCTCCTTGAACCGCTGTCGCTCCAGCGGCGTCGTACCAGTCAAGAGTTCGTAGAGCAAGACACCCAGTGAATAGATATCCGACCGCGTATCGACGTCGAGATTATTGAGCTGGGCCTGCTCCGGCGACATGTAGAGCGGTGTGCCCAGCACCGTTTCATGAGCGGTGTACAGCGTCTTCTCGGTCAGCGATTGATGCATCGCCTTGGCCAGACCGAAGTCGATCACCTTGGGTACCGGCTTATCGTCATAAGGCGCGACCAGGATGTTCGAGGGCTTCAGGTCACGGTGAATAATCCCTTTCTGGTGAGCGTGCTGCAGTGCGGAGCAGACCTGAACGAACAGGTTCAACCGTTCCTCGACGCTGAGTCGCGTGGCGTCGCAATAGTCGGTGATCGGCACGCCCTTGACGTATTCCATCACGAAATAGGGCCGCCCCGAATCGGTTAGTCCACCGTCCAAAACCTTGGCGATATTCGCGTGGTCCATGAGCGCCAGCGCCTGGCGTTCGGCCTCGAACCGAGCCAGAACCGCACGTGAATCCATTCCGGCCTTGATGAGCTTGAGAGCAACCTTTCGGCGAACGGGGGCAGTCTGCTCGGCCGCCCAGACCGTCCCCATGCCCCCCTGGCCAATCTCCTCGAGCAGCTTGTAGCGCCCGGCGATGATGGTGCCAGGCTGTTCGCTCGTCCGGGAATACCCCGCCGTTTGGTCCGGGTCGCCGTTTACAGGCCGGTCGATCACCTGGCCGGCACGGTCATGGGCTCTGAGCAAAGCTAGCAGCCGGTCGTGCAGGGCTGCGTCGCCGGCGCATTCGCGTTCCAGATACGCCCCACGTTCCTCGGGCAGCAGCGCCACGGCGCCGGCGAACAGAGATTCAGTGCGATCGGCGGTCTCGGGCATGGTTTGGTCCTTCGCTCAAAACTCGCTTCTTTCCGATAAGCGACTTTTCCGGCTCGCGCGCCTCATCGCGGACGAAAACTATTCGATTTTTCCATCGATCGCGTTGATCAGCCAGGCACGCGCAAACGTCCAGTAGCGGCTCGCCGTGGCCCGAGAGATGCCGAGGGTTAGAGCCGCTTCTTGTTCCGAAAGACCACCAAAGTAGCGGAGTTTCACCAGTTCCGCCTTGAGCGGATCGACCACGGAGAATCGTTCCAGGGCTTCGTCCAGCGCCAGCAGCTCGTCCGGCTGTGCCTCGACGACAGGCCCGGCCTCGCCAAGCGGAACTCGTTGCCTGTCTCCTCCATGTCGCGCTCGACGGTGATGTCGGGCTCGGTCGATGAGGATTTGACGCATCGCTTCGGCGGCGACGCGGAAGAAGTGCCGATGATCGGCGTAAGCGCGATCGCCGACGAGACGAAGGTAGGCCTCGTGCACTAATGCGGTGGCTTCGAGCGTGTGATCAGGCCGTTCCCTGGCCATCTTGGCCGCGGCCAGCCTGCGCAGCTCGTCGTAAACCAGCGGCAATAGCTGCGCCGCCGCGTTTGCGTCGCCTTGCGCAGCCGCATTCAAGAAGCGAGTGACCTCGTTCATGACGCCAATGATATTCGCCGGGAAGGCGGAAGGCGACAGGCGATGCCAGCTCGCGAGAAGTTCCCGAAGTGCCACCACGGCGAGCACGACGAGACGTCGTTACATCAACGTCCCGCTCGAGCCGACTTATCAGGCGGCCTATGCCGGCATGCCGGCCGTCTGGCGCGGGATTCTCGAGCGTGGTGCCGGAGTTGATCGATGCCCATGACCTCGCCTTGAAGCAGTTGGAGTTGACCGCGAAGCGGCGCCCGCTCGACGCATCGATCGCACGCCTAAGACCGACCACGTTTCAGTGCCTCGACCTCGCGTCGCAGCCGCTCGTTCTCATCGGCGAGGCGCTGTCGCGCGAGCTCCGCGGCTGTGGCACGCTCCTGTTCCTCGAGCGCGCCGGCGTTCATCGTCGGCGCGCCGGCGTTCTTCTTCGACAAGCCGTTCGGCCGCCTTGCTCCTCTCGAGCCGGGTAAGCAATCGTTTGCCCGTCGCGGGATCGAACAGACGGAGCTTCGTTCCCTCACGCTCCAGATGCAGCCCCAAGATCCGGCTGCGCAGTCTGCCACTGATCGGCTTGATCCGTATATATTGCCCCCGGACCAGCCGGAAGCCCTGGAGCGGCGGATCCAGATAATCCTCGGTCGGGTCAAACAGAAACAACTCCGGCACCTTGAGGATGTCCCGATATAACTCAAATTTCTTCGTCTCATCCGTCCGTTTGGTCGATTTCGACGTGATCTCGACGACGAAGTCCGGTGCTTTCCCCTCCTTCCACACGAGGTAGTAATCCCGTGGCGGTTTCTTGGGCACGCCGACGGCTACGAAGACGTCGGGGGAAATGTGCTTGCGCCGATCGCCCTCCACGTAGTAGAGCAAGAGGTTGCCGCCGACATGCACATTCGCCCGCAGCTCGACAAAGTCGTCGATAGTTTGGATGGTGTCGATCATCGCCTCGAGGTGGATCTCAGTCTCCGCCATGGGTTTTCCATCCCCGCTGGGGTATTCAACTTCGCGGGCGTGCGGCTTTCGCTGCCGCTCTTGGCGCTGAACTATCGTCATGATCGCACTCCTTCCTTCCTCATCGGTCAGCATCCCGACCAATTCTAGCATGACTCGAGCGCACGGGCATCACGGTTCGCCAATCGGGTGACTCAACTCCCGCTCCGGCTCGGAATCCGGCGCGTATCAGTTCGCGCCCATTCGGCTGTCCCCAACGCCTCGAGCAGCGCCGGGCCATCTGGTGCGCGACGGCGCGACCGTAGCCGGCGGCCACTTCCGCGTGTATTATTGGCCGGGTGCGAAAATGAATGACCGCGACTGCCGCTTCCGAGGAGCGCTCCGATGCGCACACCAACCTGCGCTGCCGCCTTGATGCTCGTCGCGTGGGCCTCCGCCAGCGGGCACGCCCAGCCGCCAGCCACGCGCACCGGCGGTCCCGCTCCGCCCGCTCCTGGTACGCGGGGCAATCCTGACAACATCCCTTTCATCGGCCGCGGCGATCCCAACGGCAACCCGGTCCGCCTGGCGAAGTCGACCGGGCACGTGTCGAACTACAGCGAGGAAAGAGTCCGAGCCTACACCTTGCCCGATCCGCTGGTTCTTGCGAACGGAGCGCGCGTCGCGAGCGCCGCTCAGTGGCTCAAGGAACGACGTCCGGAGATTCTGAAATCCTACCGTGAGCAGATCTATGGGCACGTACCGGCCAACGCGCCTGCAGTGACCTGGACGGTCGCCGAAACAAACGCCGGTGCCCGCGGCGGCGCGGCCGTCATGCGACGCGTGACCGGCCGGATGGGAAGCAAGCCGGACGGCCCGCGGATGAACCTCACCGTTTACCTCCCGGCCAGGGCGAGCGGCCCGGTTCCGCTGCTCCTGAGCATCACCTTCGGCTTCCCCGCGGCGCGTCCGGGAACCGCAAAGGCCGGACAGCCGCCGGCCAGGACGCCGGGGAAAGCCACGCCCGCGAATCCGGCGGCCGGGCCCGGCGCAGGCGGTTTTGATCCCGTGGCGGAGGTGCTCGGCCGAGGCTGGGGCTATGCTTCGCTCCCTTACGGCGAAATCCAGCCGGACCGCGCCGACCGCTGGACCGACGGCGTTATCGGCCTCACGCTCAAGGAAGGGCAGAAGCGACCGGCCGCGGAGGAATGGGGCACCATCAGCGCCTGGGCGTGGGGCATCAGTCGCGCAATCGACTACCTGCAAACCGATCCGGCCGTCGACGCCAAGCGGATCAGCATCACCGGCGCTTCGCGTCTGGGCAAGACCGTCCTCTGGGCCGCCGCGCAGGACGAGCGCGTTGCGACGGTGTTTTCCGTCGTCTCGGGCGAGATGGGAGCAGCCTTGATCCGCCGCGACTGGGGCGAGACGCTCGACGATATGGCACAGAACTTCCCCTGGCAGTTCGCCGGCAACCTCCAGCAGTGGGTGGGCCGGTGGGACGAGCTGCCCGTAGATCAGCACATGTTGATCTCGCTCTGCGCCCCGCGGCCGGTCTACGTCAATGGCGGCCTTACCGACCAGTGGAGCGATCCCAAGGGCGAATTCCTCGCCCTCGTGGCGGCCGGTCCCGTGTACCGGTTGCTCGGGGGAAAAGATCTGGGCGTCATCGAGCTGCCGCCCCTCGACGTACCTGTCACAACGGGCGAACTGGGCTTCCATTACCACAGCCGCGGGCACATGGCGGTTCCCGCCGACTGGACGGCGTATCTCGACTTCGCCGAGCGCCATTTCCAGGGCCGACGCATTGACTGACGGTGTGGTTCATTCGGAACCATCGCGCCGCTCAATTCCCTGTGACGACCCGCCGCACTGACGCATGTTCCGGAACGCCGAAGGTCGTGACCTCGTCCGGCGCGCGGAGACGATGTCAAGCGCGAAATAAAGGCAGTGGCTCAAACCGCGTTCCGAGCGTGCCATCGGCGGGCAGCTTCAACCACCGATCGAGGGCGGTCGCGTAAATTCGGCGGAAGTCGATCGCGTGCTGGGGGTCGTCGTCCCTGAGATCGGCGAGGTCGGGGTACGGTCCGTGCAAGCCGCCCTGCACGCGATGGCCGATCAAGAACACCGGCGCCGCCGTGCCGTGGTCGGTGCCGCCGCTGGCGTTTTCGCGCAGGCGACGGCCGAACTCGGAAAAGATCAGCACGATCACGCGGTCGCCATCGCCTGATCGCTCGATGTCGGCCAGGAACGACCCGACCGAGCGACTTAGCTCGATTAAGCCGCGCGGAGTGCTGGTTGAGTTGCTCGGCGTGCGTATCGAAGCCGCCGAGTTGAGTGTAGTAAATCGACGTCGACAGCCCGGCCTTGATCATCCGGGCGATCATCCGCAACCGGCGAGCCAGGGCGTACGAATCCGCGTCGTCGGCCCCATCACCGATCTCGAAATACGGCGTCGAGCCGGGCGCTGCTGGCGTAGGAACTGACGGTGTTCCGTGCGACGAACTGGAGCAACGGGTTCTCGCTCGTCGCGCTTCGTCTCGCGATCCGGTCGAGTGCCGAGCGCTGGTCATGCGCCCCATCGGGCTCAGGCACACCCATGCGCCGGCGAAGCTGGTCGGCGGTTGCCAGCGAGGGAACGAAATGCTTTCCTCCGCGCAAGGCTTGCGGCAGCGCCTCCGCAGCGATATGCAGACCCGGTGCGTCGCCGCCCGGCGCCGCTTCATACCCAGGTCGATGGCCCGGGCCAGCCAGCCCGGTTCTTCCTGGCCCGGATGGAGCCGCGCCGTCTGCCAGATGGCCATCGACTCGAAGTGCGAGCGGTTCGGATTGGGGTAGCCGACCGACTGCACGATCGCCAGCCGGCCGTCTTCGCGGAGCTTCGCGAACCCATCGAGCGACGGGTGCAAGCCGATGTGATCGTCGATCGGCTTCAGGTCTTTTGCCTTCAAGGCGAGCTTGGGCCGGCTTCTGTGGTAGATGTCGTCGCCGTGAGGGACGACGGTGTTGAGGCCGTCGTTGCCGCCATCAAGCTGAATGACGACGAGGATGGGCCCGCCCGCCTCGCGCTTCGGACCGTCGGCCAGGGCGAGTGCCGACCGCGCCAGAAAAGTCGGTACGGTCGTGCCGCACGCCAGGAGGGTTGAGCCGCCCAGGCCAAGTCGGAACAGTTCGCGTCGGGTCGTTGTCACGATCGGTCCTCCTCTCGGTCAGGCAAGCTGGAATTCGGGGCAATGAAGCACGCGCTGCGAGGGCTTTGCGAATCCCGACGGGGCTCTGGTCGCGGCCGGCGGCCAGAATCGAGTCTCTCGCCTCGGCTGCGAGGTCATCTTGAAGCAGCAGGCTCACGAACGCTTGGGCGGCTCGATCGCGTTTCACGCCGTGGTCGTGAAGCCAGGCGATCGGGTCGAACGGCAGCGATGCCGCGTTCAGCGTTGCCCCAGACAACATCCGTCGCCCAGTTGAGGCGCTCGAGAATCGTGCTGCTGTTGATCCATGAGCTTCCGCCTTCCCAACCTTTCACGCTGGGTGGCGCGAAGAGTTCCTGGCCCTGCCTCGTGCAGGCCGTGGCTGCCGCCATCAGGTTGACCTTCGACCGCGGGATTTCCAGGTCGCGCAGCAGGCCGACCGTGTACTCGACGGGCGACTTGATGCGATGTCGATACGACGCTTTCGAGTAGAAATGCCTCGACCGCAAGATCATGTCCATCACGCGCTGAATCGAATAGTCGCTTGACCGCAGAGCATCGGCCAGGGGCTCGATCAGCTCGGGTGCGGGCTCCGGCTCCTCGGCCACGAACGCGCGGTAGAGCTTGCACGCCAGATGCCGCGCCGCTTCGGGGCGTTGGAGCGTGATCCGCACGATGTCGGCGGCCTTCCACGGACCGGTCTGGCCCTGGAACGTCTTGAGGGCCAGCGTCGTGAGCCTCGTCGTCGAATGCGAAACTCGGGTTGGCATCGCCGGGCGTCCGCGATCTCCCTTCGGGCACCCAGCCGGTGAAGGCGCGGGCGGCCTCGCGGATGATCTTGCTCCGTGTAAGCGCCCGGCCCCAGCGTGAACAATTCGAGATATTCGCGGGCGAAGTTCTCGTTGGGCCGTTCGCGACGGCTGGTCCCGCCGTCGAGCCAGACGAGCATGGCCGCGTCGGCGATCATCGCTTCGAGCAGCCCGGCGAAGCCGCCCAGCGCGTGTTCGCCGGAGCGTCTCGACCTGCGCGGACAGAGCAGTCACACTGTCGACCTTCGTCAGGCTGGTTGCGAAGTGTCCGTGCCAGAAAAGCGTCAATCGCTCGCGGAGCGGGTCGCCGCCGAAAAGCATGCGATAGAGCCAGTACGCGCGCAGCCGTCTCGGATCGGACGAACCGACGGCACCCACCCTTAGCCCCTCGCAGACGGCCTTTTCCTCGTCCGAGGGCTCGGGCGGCTTGAACAGCCGTCCCACGCTCTCGGCCGGGCCAGCGGCGAGGTCGCGCCGCAGCTCCGCCGCGCGTCGCGCCGAAGCCCGCGCGCCGATGCAGATGGGCCACCTTGCGCAGGTCCCACGGGTCGTCGGGCGTGGGCTCGAACGCCGCCCATGCTGTGGTGTCGATCCTCGTCATGGCCTCACCCCGCATCTCTGAGGTTACGGACCTTCAAGTCGCCGAGGTCCTTCAATTCGCCCGGCCTAACGGTGAACTCGATCTGTGTCTTGACCGGCTGGTTGTACACGGAGATCCGGTAGGTCGCGCCGGGGATCAGCGTCGGGAAGGTCATCCGGCCGTCGGCATCCGTCTTCAGGTCGCGGTAGCGGTCATGGTCGAGGTTGGCGACAGTGGATGGCGTCGGCCGTGAGTGGGCTCGTCATTGCGATCTCCCATCATGACCTCCACAATCGATGGCCCCGGAGTCAGCACGACCTCGAGGTTCGCCGCCCTGCGCCCGGCGCGCAAGGGCTTGCCCTGCTCGTCCACAAGGCGGACCGTGGCCGATGCCGCAGGGCTCCATCTTGACCTCGACATCTTCTCCGGACTGCTTGCCGGAAAGCTCGACGACTGCGCCGCGCTGTCTCTTGGCGTCGAGGAAGAGCACCGAGGTCGATGAGTCGGGGTCACAGCCGTGCAGCTCGAAGCGGCCGTCGCGCAACGTCTTCCAGGCCGGCCAGTGATTGACCGTCATGCCCTTGAACGAAAGATACCAGCGGGAGAGAAGCACCGCTTCGCGCACCGGCTGACCGCTTGGATCGACGAGACGGCCGCGCACCGTGGCGCCGCGCCGCAGCTTGAGTTCCACATCAACCGGGCTCTCGTCGGGCGTCGGACTGAGCTTGCGGAATGCGTCGGGATAAGTGCGCGTGTTCGGCCAATGGAGCTGACCGGCAAGCTCCATCGATGAAATCTCCTCGTGAAGATAATCATCCGTCGGCCCTTTCACGAGCAGATAACCGGGCCCCGGCATGATGCCCAGGCGGAACGTGCCGTCGGCCGCGGTGACCACTTGTTGATCATCCGAATTGAATACGACCGGGTCACCCTTGATGAAGAATGGATTGTTCCGTTTATGGGCCTGATGATGGACGACCGCCCCGGCGACTGGCCGGCTCCGGTGCCGGCCTCGGTCACGCGGCCGCGGACCAATACGCCTTTGGGAAGGGCGAAATCGACGTGCGAAGTGATCGAGTCGCCGGGCACGACGAGATGGCCGCGCAACAGGTATCCATCGGCTCCGGCGCGGGGTGGGATGGCCATGAGTACGATCGAGGCGCCGGGGGCTGCATCGATCCGGTACCGCCCGTCCTTGTCGGTGGTCACTTCGTCATTGCCGACAGTCATGCCGATCCCGTGTCTCTCGGACATGCTTCGGGTCTCGATCCGTGCTCCGGCGGCAGGCGGGCCACTCTTGCCGAGCGTCACCTGGCCTTCGACGATGTGGGCACGCCCGAGCGTGAGCGCCGTTGTGCCCATGCCGGGTTTGATGGCAATATCCGAAACCTGCTTGCCAAAGCCAGGCGCGCTGACCGTCGACAGAGACCGTTTGATCCGGCCCGTAGCCCAACATCGTGAACCGGCCGTCCTGGTCGCTCTTCCATTTCTGAGCGAGCAGGGGCAGAAACTCGCGGATTGGGATATCAAAAGCCAGGCCGGTGCCGCCCTTTGCCGGATAGGCCCCGGCAGGCGAGATCTCCGCGCCGGCGATCGGCGCGCCTTCAAGGTTGACGAGCCGGACTTCAACCGGCTGTTCGGAATCCAGCCGCAATACGCCCGTCGATCGCGGCATTCAGTTCGGCAAGCTCCTTGGCTACGTAGCCGTATCCGCGCGCCGTGGCCACGAGAGTGACCCTGCCCTCGCTCGCTCTCCGGTCGGCCGCTGAGCTCGACACGAAACCGCCCCTGCTCGTCTGATCGGCCGCGGCCCAGCAACTGGTCCTTTGAGTCGCTGTAACGCCACTGATACCGCGACGCGATCACGACCACATCGGCCCCTTCGAGCGGTTTCCCGTCGGAACCGACAACCTGCCCGCTGACCACCTTTCGGGGCGGCTCCTTGGCGACCAGCCGCAGCGTGGCAAGCGTCGCCGCGATGGCGAGCACTGCCGCCAGGCACGAGACCACCAGCCAGCGCGTCGGGCTTCGGCGATTGCGGTGTGCGTCGAGGATCGCCAGGAGCCGCCGTTCCAGGCCCGACGGCCGCGCCATCGCCATCACCCCAGGGGCCATCGGGCGTGCGGGGCGAAGCGACCGCGCCACGTCGAGGAGCTGTGCGGCGTAGTCCGATGGCCACTCGCCCGCTTCCAGCACGAGATCGTCGCATGCTTGCTCACGCTCGCACCGAAGCCGCGACGCCGCCCACCAGGCCAACGGATTGAACCAGTAAGCCGCGCAGGCCGCCAGGCCCAGCCATTGCGTCAGGCAATCGCGGCGCCGAACGTGCGCCAGCTCGTGCAACAGGACGGCACGCCGGCGCTCGACCGGCCAGACGTCGGCCTCGTCAGGCAAAAGCAGCATCGGCCGCAAGACGCCCCACGTGAGCGGCATGGCCGCCGCTCCACCGCGCAACAGCGTCACAACGCTGCGAGTCCGAAGTTGCGCGGCCGCCTCGCGGGCTGCTTCGACCCAGAGCGGGTCAGTCACGCGCTTTGCGTTTCGCCCCAACCACCACATTGCAGCCCACCCGGCCGCGCCCCAGGCGAGCACCGCGAGCGTGCCGATTCCCCAGATTGCCAGCGGCCACGCCAGCAGGGGAACCTTGGCGGTGTTCGGCTCACTTGGTAACGCCCGCGGCGAATGCGACAAAGCAAGGGACTCGCTCGGCACGATCCGTAGTTCGGTGACAGCCGGACTATCGGCGGGTTGAGCTTCCGGCACTGGGCTCGACGCCAGTGCCGGCTTGACCTCCTCCGTCGGCGGTAGCACCGGTACTCCCCATCGAGGCAGTGCGTATTCCAGCGGAAGCACGGCCAGCGCTCCGGCCAGCCCGAGGAACCACACCAGGTGCCGCGTCGCCGCGGCCCTGCGCGATAACGCGAGCGCCACCAGCCAGGCGCCGGCCAAAATACCGGCCGCCTTGGCGACGCACGATAGCCCGGCCATCGTCCCATCGGTTCCAAAAGCGCTCAGGATTCCCCACGGATCGTGCATCGCCCTGGCCCTCCCATATTCGATCGAAATCACCCCACAATAGAGCGGCTGTATCAGCGTTCCTCCCGGCGAGCCTGGTCGATCAGCCGGGAAAGCCGGTCGAGATCTTGGTCGCTCAGGTCCGAGCGGCGCTCGCCCAGCAGCGCGGCGACTGCCTGGGCCGTCGAGCCCTCGAAGAACGTTTGCACCAGTTGCTTTAGCGCCGAGCGCCGGGCCTTGTCGCGCGAAAGGGTCGGCAGAAAGACGTAGCGCGGGCCGTCTTGTTCGTGCCGGATGTGTCCCTTGTCCTCCAGGATCCGGAGCAAAGCCCGGACGGCCGAGTAGCCCGGCGGGTCGGGAAGCGCCTCCTGAACCTCGGCCGCCGTCGCCCGGCCCAGGCGGTAGACAACGTCCATGATCTGCCGCTCCCGGCGACTCAGCGACTGGTGCATGTGCCCCGTCATTGGCTCCGATCTCCGTTTGTCCCGTCGTGCTCTCTTCCGGAGCGTCCGCGAATCCCGCGACGCATCCTGCTAAAAAAGCAGCACTCTGCTAACATACTAGCAGGCGGCGACGCGGTGTCAAGCACTCACTGCTAAATTCCTAGCACGCTCGGTCGCGCGCCCATTCCCGAGCTCTTTCTTCGGGCGGGGCGTCGCGACAATGTCACTTCCCGGCTTCGCCTCCGCTCAAGGCTGTCACGAATTCACGCAAGAAGGGCTCGGGATCATCGCCGCCGGTTGAACGGGCCACGAACAGCCAGCCTTTATCCCACCACAAGACGCCCTTCTCGTCGGGCGGGCTCATGCTGTACCAAAGAAGTGGGTCCTGAGGCGTCCCGTGAGTGACGCGGAAGTTCTGCCGCCTGACATTCACCTGACCCGGCGGCGGCTGTTCGCCTGCCTTCGGTCCCTCGAGCGCTCTCTTGTACAAGGCCTCCCTCTCCAGCGCTGTTACGCGGAAAATGAAGACTTCGACCGCAGTCGCTCCCTCGCCATACACCGCATGTTTGCCCGGGATCTCGATCCCCAGATAGAAGAGATCGACGTCGGTGTCGTGATGGTCAAGGTCCAGGTCCGCGACTTCTTCGGGGAAGAGTCGGTCCGGCCCGGCGTCCTCCGGCGGAGCCCTCCACTCACGTGCGACCTTGGCCCAGTCATTCTGCCGCTTCGTTTCCTCGGTGACGAAGTTGATCAGTTTCGGAAGCCCCCTGGTCAATAGCATGGCGGTACCGACCACGAACAGTATGAGGAAGGCGAGAGTCAGAATGCCGCAGCCGGCTAGCGCCTTCACACATCCCGACGCGCGCCGACGCGGCTCGGGCTCCTTCCGCGTTCGCACCGGCTCAGGTGCAGCCGCGGGCTTCGGTTGGACCACAGTCGGAGCTCGGGGCGCCGCGGGTTGACGAGGGGCGACTGCCGGAGCAGGCGATCCCGTCTCGATCGACGCCAGAACGTCGGCCAGAGCGCGGGCCGACTTCGGACGGTCGTCCGGATTCTTCTCGAGGAGCTTCATGATCAGCAGGGAAAGTCGCCGTCGGCACAGCAGGATCGACCTCGCTGGGCGGGCTCGGGTGCGCCGAGGCCACGGCCACGAGAGTTGAGATCGGATCGGACCCCGCAAACGGCGGCCGCCCCGTGGCCAGGCGGTAAAGCACGCAGCCCAGGCTGAACAGATCGCTTCGGTGATCGACGGTGCGCCCGCCGGCCTGTTCCGGCGACATGTAAGCCGGCGTTCCCAGGATCATGCCCGACCGCGTGACGCCCAGCTCCTCGCCGTCAGAGCGAACAAGCCCGAAATCGAGCAGCTTGACCCGCGCGCTCGGCGCCTCGAGCCACATGTTCCTCGGCTTGATGTCGCGGTGGACAAGACCATGTCCGTGCGCCTCGGCCAGGCCCTCTGCGGCCTCGCGGCCGATTCGCAGGATCTCGGCGAAGCTCAGCCTGGGCTTCTCGGCAAGTCGGTCCTCCAGGGTCTTGCCACGGAGCAGCGGCATCGCAAGGAATGGCACGCCGCGCTCCTCGCCCACATGGTAGATCGTCACGATGTGGTCGTGCTGCAGAGCGGCCGTTGCCCGCGCCTCGCGCAAAAACCGCGCGAGGTTCGCCGGGGTGACTGCCAGCTCCGGGCGCAGCGTCTTCGAGCGCGATCTCGCGGTGAAGCTGCGAGTCTTGGGCACGGAAGACGACCCCCATTCCCCCGGCCCCGACGACATCAAGCACCCTGTACGCTCCCAGCCAGCCAAGCTCCCCCGGCTCCCGCGGCGGCGCCAGCGCTTCGAGAAGACGCCGATTCTCCTCGCCCAGGTCCGGCGCCCCGCCGCTCGGCGTGTCATATCCCGTCGCCGGGCCGGCACCGGTGCGTGCCAGGGTTACGACTTCGTCAATGCGCTGAGCGATGCCCGCGAAGTCGACAGTGGCAACCGCGCCCGGCGAAACTCTCGCGCTCCCGCCAGACGGCGCCGCTGTTGTCGCGGTCTGTCGAATCGCGGCGCCCTGCTCCAGCTCGCCTAAGAGTGCCTCAAGCTTTGCCTGAAGTGCCGGGCGAGCTTCAGCGGGGACGTCTACCAGGTAGGCGTCCACACGCGGCTGCTTGCCGTCGCGCCAGTCAGCCTCGAAGCCGCGGCAGACCGCATCGCTCGCTTCAAACGTATTCAGGGCGGTCTCCTCCTCGTCGCCGCCGTGCCTGTACGCCACCAAACGTAGCCCCAGCCGGGCCGTTCGACTGACCCTGCGGGAGATCCCGTGCGTGCAGAGCAGTTGCACGCCCGCACGCTGGCCCGCCGTGCGAGCGGCAATAGTGCGCGTGATTCAACCCGGATCGTCACCCGGCGCTGGTTGATTTACAAGATTCGCTCGAGCGCCTCGTCAGGATATCATACCCTTTGATCCAACGACGTGAAACCTTGTCACGCCACGAATACCCATAAACCACGACTTGCGACACCCAGGTCGCAGCCAATACAAACTAACTTTCTTATTGGCGGCGGAGACAGATACATGACCGCTCAGATCCACGAAGAACTGATCTTCGACGGCGAAGAAACCTCGATGGCATTCTGACTGGCTCGCTCCATTGTCGCGCCATGCTCAAAAGCCAAACGGGGTGCCGCGCCAGTTTTCGCGCGCACCCCGAAAGTTGACGCGACACAATTGGCGCGCGCCTGCTCACTCGGCGTCGCCTCTCCTCACCGGCTCGGTGTCTCCCTCGACCGCAAGCCATTCATCGATGCTGATTGCATTATCCCTTCCGTGTCGGCAACTTCGCTACTTACCCAGCATCTTCGCAACGATGAAAATGAGAATTGCACCACCGAGTCCACCACCGAGCAGCAGGTAGATAATCGAATACCCGATCGCTGCGAACACCACTGGCGGCTGTGCGAGAACCAGCATCGAAGTCTCCTTCAATAAACGTGCGCCCTGCGCCCGAAATCGTGCCAACCGCCCCGCACAAAACGGGAGCGAAGAGTTCGCCGAAACCGGGACGACATCATGGTTCTCATAGACTGGCAATTCGCATGCCGAAAACCACGAGCCGGATGCGAGGTGAATTTCTGGACAAACTCGGCCCGCTCGAGCCGGATTGGCTTCCCACGGTTGTCGCCTCGGGAATGCTCGCAATCTTTAACAGTGAGTGAGCGTGGCTTCACGCAAGTTCGCCCGCAGCTCCGATCTCAGCATTACTGAATTAAGTTGGACGACGAGATATACGGCAGCCCGGCTAGGTCGGGCGGCTCGTTGACGCGTAAGCCGACCTGGTCCAGCACTCGAAGCTAAGACCACGTCGGATCTTTTTAGCGCGACATCCGGGCTATGGTTGCCCGCCATGAATGGCTTCTCTTCGCTCCTGAGAGAAACCAGTCGCTTTCGCTCCGCACAACGTGCGTCACACGAGCCAACCCACCGGGAGCCCTTACCGATGTCTTTGACACATCGAAACTCGCGCCGAACCCGCCGATCGATACCAGCAATTGAAGAATGTGAAGATCGAGTCCTGCTCTCGATCGCGGATTTATCGGTGAATATGACCACCTCGTCCGGCCCCTTCCTGTCGGGCAACAATGTCTCGTACACCGTCACTGTCGCAAACGCCGGTCCTGATGCCGCCCAGACCGTGGCGCTCTCGACCGTCGTGCCGGCCAACTCCACCTTTGTTTCCGACTCACAGACCTCCGGACCCTCGTTCAATCTGGCCACTCCCGCCCCCGGTGGCACCGGCGCGATCTCCGGGACGATCGGCACGCTTGGCTCAGGCGCAGGCGACTTTTAACATCGTGGTTCTGATATCGCCCAGCACCCCGGCGGGAACGACAATCTCGGCCACGGCGAGCGTGACCACATCCTCCGACGATCCCAACCCCGCTAACAACAGCCAGACCATCACGAATCTGACCGCCACGCAGGCGGACTTATCGGCGACGACCTCGGCACCCTCCGGCACGATCTTGGCCGGCAACCTGATCGCCTACACGATCACCCTCGCAAACGCCGGCCCCAGCGACGCCCAGAACGTGCGCGCGTCGAACCTGGTGCCGGCCAATACGTCCTTCGTCTCCTAAGCGCAGACTTCGGGGCCTCCGTTCGGCGCGGCATCGCCCGGCAGCAACGACGTTGCGTTCATCGCCACCTTCCCCGCGGGCGCATCGGCGAGCTTCACGTTCGTCGTCCAGGTTCTCCCCAGTACGCCGGCCGGAACGACGATCACCGACACGACGACGATTCACTCCGACACGAGCGACACGAATCTCGCTAACAACAGCACTACGGTATCAAACCTCACCGCCACGCAGGCTGACCTGTCAGTAAATCAAACGATCGCGCCCGGCCCAGTGCTCGCGGGCGACCCGATCCCGTATACGATCACCGTTTCGGACACGGGCCCGAGCGATGCCCAGAGCGTGGCGCTCTCGGACCTCGTCCCGGCCAACACCACGTTCGTCTCCGCTGAGCAGACTTCGGGGCCTGCGTTCAATCTCTCGAGTCCGACGGTTGGCGGCACTGGCACGATCGACGGGTCGATCGGCACGCTTCCAGCAGGCGACTCGGCAAGCTTCACGGTGGTCGTCATGGTCGCACAAGGCACGCCAAACGGAACGACCATCAGCAACACAGCCGACGTGAGCACCGCGACAACCGATCCCGACCTTGGGAACAACACCTCAACCGTCACGACTGGCTCCGTCGCCGGGACAGGGGCCGACGTATCAGTGACCAACTCGACGACGGCCAGCACAGTCCTCGCGGGCTCTGCGCTCGCCGATACGGTCACGATCGCAAACGCGGGCCCCGATGACGCCCAGAACGTGTCGGCCTCCGGCCTCGTGCCAGCCGATACGACATTTGTCTCGGTCACCCAGATCTCGGGGCCTGCGTTCAGCCTCACCAGCCCCAACCAGGGCGGCACCGGCTCAATCACCGCCTCGATCGCCACGCTTGCCTCGGGTGCCTCCGCAACCTTCACCGTCGTGTTCCTGGTGTCGCCAGGTACGCCGGCCGGAACAGCGATCGCCAACTCCGTCGGCGTGACCTCCACGACGAGCGACCCCAATCTCGCCAACAATACCGCGATCGCCACCAGCATCACGGCCACTCAGGCCGATTTATCGGCAACCGCAACAACCTCGGCAGGTCCATACGAAGCGGGAAAAACGATCACTTACACCATCACGCTCGCCAACTCCGGCCCCAGCGACGCTCAGACCGTCGTGGGATCGGTCACCCTTCCGCCCTATCTGACCTTCATCTCCGGCGGCCAGACGTCCGGACCCACGTTCACGATCGCCAACCCCCAGGTGGGCGGCAACTCCACGATCACCGCGTCGATCGCCACGTTGCCCGCCGGCGCCTCGGCGAGCTTCAACCTGGTGCTGCTCCTGTCGCCGAGCACGCCCGCCGGAACGATGTTCACAACCACCGGAGTCATCACGGGCGCCACCACCGATCCCGACCCCACCGACAACACCCAGACCAACACCTATCTCACCGCCGCACAGGCGGACGTGTCGGTGACCAATACGATCGCACCAGGCCCTGTAATAGCCGGCAACCCCATCACTTACACAATCACGGTCTCGAGCGCCGGCCCCAGCAACGCCCAGACCGTGGCCCTCAGAGACGTCGTGCCTGCCGGCACCACCTTCGTCTCCGCCAAGCAGATCTCGGGACCGGCATTCAATCTCACCACGCCCCCGCCAGGCGGGACCGGCACCATCAATGCGACGATCGGCACGTTGGCCCCGGGTGCCTCGGCAAGCTTCGCCGTCGTCGTCATGCCATCGCCCAGTACACCCGACGGTACGACGATCTCGAACGTCGCGAACGTGAGCACGACGACCACCGACCCCGACCTCGCCAACAACAGCCAGACGGTCGCGTCAATCTCCGCCACGTAGGCAGACCTGTCGGTATCGAACACCTCATGCGACCAGCCCGGTCTCCCCGGGCAAACCCATAACCGTCGTTGGCAATGCCTATACGATCATCCAGAGTACGGCCGCGATCTCAGGCACGTTCGCTTCTCTTCCGGAAGGGTCGACATTCGTCGCCGGCGGGCAGGCGTTTCAGATCAGTTACAAGAACGATGCCGTGACGTTGACGAGCGTTGGCGCGGTCACCACGTCGACAGTCAGTTCGACGCTCAACCCTTCTGTCTACGCCGAGACGGTAACTTTCACGGCCACTGTTGCGAACACAAGCGGCAGCGATGGCGTCCCGACCGGCAGCGTCGCATTCTATGACGGGTCAAACTTGCTCGGCGCAGGGACAACGTTGAGCGGCAGCGGAACAACGGCCACTTCGACGTTCGCCATCTCGACGATGACGGCCGGAATCCATTCGATCAGTGTCATCTACACAGCAACCGGAGGATTTTTTAGGCAGCACGTCTCCCAGCCTGACCCAGACGGTCAATACGGCCGCGCTGACCATTACCGCCGTCAACCAGTCCAAAGTCTATGGAGCAGCGATTCCAGCCCTGACGGCCACTTACAGCGGCTTTGTCAATGGCGACAATTCAGCCAGCTTGACCACCCAGCCCACGCTCTCGACCACGGCCACCTCGAGCAGCCATGTCTCGGGCAGTCCTTACACCATCACCGCCAGCGGCGCGGTGGATTCCAGTTACACGATCACGTACGTCGCGGGAAGCCTCACCGTCACCACGGCGGGATTGACAATCACGGCCAACAGCCAGACCAAAGCATACGGCGCGGCGTCACCGGCCCTTACGGCGAGCTACTCAGGCTTTGTCAACGGCGACACCTCGGCCAGCTTGACCACCCAGCCCACGCTCACGACCACGGCCTCATCGAGCAGCCAGGTCTCCGGCAGTCCCTACACCATCACCGCAAGCGGCGCCGCCGATCCCAACTACTCCATCTCCTACGCCACCGAAACCTTGACCATCACACAGGCCGCTCTGACCATCACCGCCGACAACCAAACCATGGTCTACGGCTCGGCGCTCCCGACACTCACCGCAAGCTACCAGGGCTTCGTCAATGGTGGCACACCGGCAAATCTCAGCACGCTACCGGCCCTGAGCACGATCGCCAGCTCGACCGGTAATACCGGCAAGTATGAAATCACCGTCGGCGGCGCGGTCGATTCCAACTACACCATCGCCTATGTGAATGGAACACTCTCCATCACGCCAGCTATTCTCATCGTCGCTGCCAACGACCTGACTCGCCCGCCGAACGAGGCCAACCCACCCCTGACTTACGCGTTCTCCGGGTTCGAGAACGGCGACACTCAAAGCGTGATCACCGGCGCACCCGTCCTCTCGACGACCGCGACCATCAACAGCCCTCCCGGCCAGTATCCGATTTCCGTCGCGGTCGGCACATTGACCGCCGCCAACTACAACTTCACCACGGTCGGCGGTACTCTCAGGGTCGCCGCCACGTCACCGATTTCGATCGGCCCAGCAACGTTGCCGGCCGGGACGGTGGGCGATGCGTATAGCCAGCAACTCACAGCCTCCGGAGGCTCGCGCACCGGCTACAGTTTCGTCGCCACCGGTCTCCCGCCGGGCTTGTCGCTCAGCACCACCGGACTGCTGAGCGGAAAACCGACGAACGCCGCTGGCTCGCCATTCACCGTGGACGTGACCGTGACAGATAGCGCCGGCGGTATGGGAAGTCAGACCTGCGCGCTGACGGTTAACGCCAGTTCGATCTACGGCGTCATCGTCAATTCGCTTGCGAAGTCGTATTACGGCCAGGAGGTAACCCTCACGGCTACGTTCTACGCGACGCCTTCAGGCTCGGCTTCGATGACCGGGTCGGTCGCCTTCTACGACCGGAACACTTACCTGGGCACCGAGCCATTCATTCCGACGGGCGATCCCAGCGGGACTGCCAGCCTCCCGATTGCGTCTCTGGCCGTCGGCAACCACATCATCACGGCAATCTACTCGGGCGACACGAACTATCCAGCCGCCACTGTCGAGGCGCCCGTGTCCGTCGACGTGATCCAGGCTGTGACTAATACGACACTCAGCGCCGCGGCCGGATCGCAGGGAATGACCCTTACCGCGAACGTCGTTGCAACGTCGCCGGGTAACCCGCCGGTCGTCGGCACCGTCGCATTCTGCGACGGCAGCACACTTCTCGGCACGGAACCGGTCACGAACGGATTCGCGACGCTGACGATCGGATCGTTGTCCGCGGGATCACACTCCTTCAGCGCCGTTTTCTCCAACGGTGGGAATCTCTCGTCCTCAAGCTCGTCGTCGCTTGTCGTCACGACAGACGGCCCGCAAGTCAAGCGAGTGAATCGCTACGGCTTCCACTGGCAGCCCACGTTTCTGGACCTCTACTTCAACAGCCCGCTCGAGGCCGTTTCAGCGGAGAACGCGGCGAATTACGCGATCGCTGGCCCGAGTCGCCGGCGCAGCAAGGCGGGGGACCGGATCGTCGTCCGAAAAGCCATTTACGACTCCGCATCTCACACCGTGACGCTCATACCGGCGGGGCGACTCAACATCCACAAGCGCTACACTCTGACCGTCAACGGCGAGTCACCATCGGGATTGAGAGGTGCCTCGGGCGTTCTCCTGGATGGAGCAGGCGCGGGCGAGTCTGGGACCAACTACCAAACATCCATCACGTTCCAAAACCTGGCCGGCCGCGCGAGTAAACTACCAACCATCGCTTCGATCCCTTCGGCGGAGCGGCACCTCGCCCAGCCTCGGTCGATTGCTTACCCGGATCCTACTTCGTAGACCGGTACGCTCCCCGGATAATCGACGCTGACCGCCGCCTCGGCCTCGGTGAGGGTTCACGAGTGCGTGCGTCTTTTGGTATCATCACGTCGCTTTCACCGCAATGGGCGTCCTCGCTGTTCGCCTGCGGTGCCACGGCGGCTCTCGTCTTCGAGCTGCTCAAGTTCAATCGGAAATGACGTGCCACGTCGACAAAATCAGGAGGAGGCTCGGAAATGGCCGGTAATCACGGAGCGCGGCAGCAGAAGCGAGTCGCGAAACAAAAGGCCAAGCGCGCAGCAAAGCGTTCCAAGTTGCAAATGCGCAGCTCGATCGACCCCAATGTCCGCCTTCAATCAGCCGAGAAATGGCCCGTGACAACGGCGGTAGTCTCGACCAACATCTGGAAGGGCGGGATCGGGTCCCTGGCGATCGCCCGGCGCGAGTCCGAAGGACAGCTTGTCTTCGCCGTTTTCCTCGTGGATGTGCATTGCCTTGGAGTGAAAAATGCGTTCTGGAAAGCAGGCACGCAGCAAGACTTCGACGACTTGGTTGGGCGAATGAACGAAACGCAGAAGGTGACTGCCATTGCTCCCGCCTGTCTCGTGAAGATTGTGCAGGGAGCCGTCGACTACGCCGGATCGTTCGGCCTGCCGCCCCACCCCGACTACCGCCATGCAGCGAGACTGCTGGCCGGGATCGATCCCTCGGCCTGCCCCGAACAATTCACGTTCGGACGCAACGGCAAGCCGTTCTATGTTCAGGGCCCGCATGAATCGTCCGCAGAGGCCGCGGCCATCATGCAGCGGATCCAGGCTGCGGGCGGGCACTTCTTGATCGAAGCTTCCGCTGCCGACATCGAGGGTGAATTTGACTCAGCCGATGCGCTCGACGCGGATGAGTTCGACGACGACGACGATCCTTATAACGTACCTAAGAACGAATGGTTCTGAGCTGTTGCGTCATTCCTCCGGGGGTTCTCGTCGTCGACGCGACGGTTCCTTCTGCGCTTGGGAAATTCGTCATGGAGACCATCAGCCGCTTTACCGAGCCCGCGAGCCCGTGCCCCTATCAGCCTGACCACACTTGCGAGCGTGAATATCTGTGGGTATCGAGGCTGGACCCCAGCGAGTATATGGCGCACCTGCTCGCGGGCTGGCGGCGGTTCGGTCACACGGTTTTCCGGCAGACTTGCTCAGGCAGCGGGGCCTGCCGCTCGCTGCGAGTGGATGCCGCCCGCTTCCGGCCCGACCGCAGTCAGCGCCGAACTCGACAGGCGAACCAGGGGGTCGTCCGCTTCCAGATCGGCACGCCGGCAGTGACGTCCGAAAAGGTCACGCTGTTCGACCGATTCCACGCCGATCGGTCCCAAACAAGACGCTGGCCAGCCTACGCTCCCGGCGACTTGAAGGATTTCGCCAGCAGCTTCGTCTTGAACCCCTTCCCCACGCAAGAGTGGTGTTATTTCCTTGACGACGCGCTCGTCGGAGTCGGTTACGTTGATGAGCTGCCGGGTGGCCTTTCGGCGATCTATTTCGTTCGCGACCCCAGTCACGCCGACCGCTCGCTCGGAATCTGGAACGTGCTCTGTCTCCTCGACCGGGCCAGGGCGCTCAATCTGCCTCACGTCTATCTCGGCTATCACGGAGACCTCTCGCCGTCGCTAAAATACAAGGCGAGCTTCCGGCCCAACCAGAGCCTCGGTCGCGACGGCGTGTGGCGCGACGGTAGCAAGTAAGAACGGAGTCGACGAATAAGCGAAACCTGCCCGCCGTACTCTCCGAGGGCAATCCTATGGGCGAATCGCGGCAACAACGCGCACGTTCAGGCGACAAGGAACGTGAGCGCACTCATTACCGCAGGCTGACCCCGCTCGAGGCTTTCGAGCAGATCACGATCGCGCTACGCAAGGGAGTGCCGATTGTCCCTCTCGTCGGGGCCGGACTCTCGGTCGAGTCCGGTATTCCGACGACGGAGATGCTCATCGACTACTTCGCCAAGGTAAAGACGATGATCGACGTGAAGCGCCGGCGAAGTTTGAATCAGAAAGGACAAAATGCCGATGGGCCGAGCGCGGAATCGGCCTCCCTTTCGATCTACCACGACTACCTCCTCGAGGCCGGCTGGCCCGACCTGCACCTGCTTAACACCGAACTGCTGACGGTATACCACAATGACCCGAGCTCACTGGCCAACTGGACGCATGAAAAATCGTCCAACTCGTTCCAGAAGCAGTTCGCCGAACCTGCAGGCAACCCCCTGGGCGGCGTCCGGCTCCAGGTGATCAACGACTACCTGCAGCGGGAACAGCCGGCGCTGACCGGCGTCTTCACAACCCAGACCCCACACGAAGGATGCCCCAAGGGCGGCGCGTTCGAAGCGATGGAAGACGCGCTAATCGAAGTGATCAAGCAATATCAGCATCACAAGCCAGACCATCGATCGGTCCGATCGAATGCGATGGTCGGGCCGCCGGAGACCGCCGGGACCCGCATCGATGCGTCCGAACAACGCGACGGCCCGTCCACCGAACTGACGATCGTCGGCCGGCTGAACAATCTGCGTGCGAGCGCACTGCGGAAACTTCGAGTCGACTGGCGGGCGCTCATGCGCATGCTCACCTTGGGTAACCCGGCGCTCGCCGACTCGCTGTTTGATCAACTCGTCCGCAACGGCCTGCCGTCGCCCGGTTACCAGATTCTCGCTCTGCTGACGGAAAGCCTTCGCTGGAATCTCTGGCTGACGACCAATTTTGACACACGGATCGAGCAGTCTCTCCGCGCAGATGATCGACCCTGCCGTCTTCGAATTGCCCGAAAACGGACCGATTCCCGATGCGAGTCTTTTCGATGACAATCCCTCGGTGGTCAAGCTCCACGGCGGCACGTTTGGGTTACGCGTCGGCGAGAGCTTGGACGTGCCCCTCGACGAGGCGAACCTCACGCGATTCGTCGACTACTTCCCGAACGACGCGCTCGTGCTGGTCATTGGCTATGGCGGCGCCGACCGACGGGTAATGAGCCTGATCGATCGTCTCGCCTTGAACCACGACTACAAGAAGTTGAAGGTCCCGAAGATCCTGTGGGTCTACCGCGACAGCGTCCCGAACAGCGTGTCGCAAGCTGCGCAGTTGGCTTCGAACAGCGGCACCGTGTCGGTCGTGAGATATCGTAGCGGCGGACTATTTCTCCGAGAGTTGCACGCGCGGCTCGTGGGCCTCCATCCCGCCAGCCGAACGCCGTACCCATCGCTCGAGATGGTACCCCCGTTCGAGGAAGATCCCGACCGCGGGCACCGCCGCGAAGGGGCCGCGACCTTGCGTGTCGCGACCGATGCGGCGAAGCCAACCCTGCGCGTTCTAGAGGACGACTCGGCACGACTGATACAGAGCGTCACGATCTACGCTTGCTACAAGGCCGGTTCGGGCACGACGTCGCGGCTCGCCGCGCATGTCCGCAACGTCGATGCCTCGCACCAATCCATCTGGTGCGCACTCGCGGAGATTCCGACTCTCCGCGCTTTGGTGGCCATGCTCCTCGACCAGATTCGCCACTATGACACGAGCGTGACCCCAAAGACCCTTGTCCTGCCCCCCGGGAAACACGAAAAGGCGCTACGGAAGAAGGCGCTCGCCGCCCTCAAAGCAGAAGCGCCGTCCGCTCAGAACTTCGACGACGCCCTGGGAATCGCCGAGCAAATCGCCCGGCCCCTTGCGAATCAGTTAGTCTACGCGCTGAGGCGTGGCAAGTATGTGGTGTCGCTCGACTCAGCCGGCGAATTCGGCCGCCACGACTTCGCACACAGCGTCTACGACCGGCGCTTCAAATCACACATGAAGGAGGCGCTCTGGCAATCCTTGCTGCTCTATGCTTTTCTGCGGTGCATCGCGGGGAACAAGGGTGGGTCAGGTGCGTTGGACCAGCTCGGCGAATCGAAGCTCTGCGTCGCACTGACCCCCTTGGAGGCGACCAAAGTGGTGCCGCAAGCCCTGCCGCTATTCGATTACGTCGTCTCCCAACTGAACTACATCGCATGCGACATCGTCGGGCCCGCCGCCCCCAAGGCGGGCCAGTCCGCATACCTGACAACAGTCCTCGAACGCGCACTTGCGGGAGGAAAGCTGAAGCGCAACGCGCACGTCAAAGCGCTGATCTCGGATGCGAAGATGAAAATCCAGAAACTCGAAGGCGACACGCCGCGCCTGCTAGAGGTGACCACGCATACGCTCTACGAAGTGATGATTTGTCGGGCGAACACTCGGTCCAAGACCGCAGTCCCCGAGCCCGCGTACCGCGCACTCTTGACCATCGCTTCCACGTTTCGCCGCCCCCGAAGCATCATCAACCTCCGCCATTTAGCTGACAGATTCGAGATCTTCAGCAACCTCTCTCGCGAGCAGGCGGACATGCAGTTCGACCAGATAATGAATGATCTCAACCAGTTCCGCCTGCTGATCAACCTGGAAGGAGGCTTCTACTGGATGCACAACCAAACGCGGGACTTCATCTACCGCTCGATGCTGTGGGACCGTGGCGTCCTCGAGGTGCGCAGGGCCGAGATCCACGAAGCGATCGCCGATGAGTACACGGACCTGCTCCGCCAGTCGGATAGTTTGCCGTCCCTTTATGAGGCGGCCTACCACCTGGTCGCGGCCTCCCGAGAGCCAGGATTCGAAAACCGTGAGGACCGTTCGCGTTTGATCCGAAAGGTCAGGGCGCTCCTCAAGCAAACGTCGGCCACGTTGGTGATGGGCTCCCCGTCCCGCGTCGTCGTCTGGATACGAGCCCTGGCTTCGCAGCTCGATTGTTTCCTACCCCCCCTTGGCGGCCACCGTGCTCAAAACCAGGTCGCCGATGCCACGCGCAACTTGCGTGGGCAGCTTCATGAGCTGCGAGCCCGCGTGTACTTCCTGGTGACAGATTTCGAAACGTCGCTGGCCATCAGGAGGAAGCAGCTTGCGCCCCCGAGAAGCGCACAAAAAGCCGGCGGCAACGCTCGCCCGCGGTTCGGACCCGGAACCCTCCTCAGGCGAGCCGTTCTCCACAAAGAGATTGGCCGCTGCCTGTCGGGCCGCCTCGAATTCGCGAATGCGCGAGAGTCTCTCGAGAAGGCAACCCGGATTTCCGTGCGCGTCTCGCGCCGGCTCAGAAAGACACGCACGCCGAATCAGCAAGTCCTTGAGCTCCGCGAAGCAACCGAGATCCAAAGCGAGTGCCAGCTCGCCCTGGCCGATCTCTCCCTCCGCCAGGTCCAACACTGGAACTGGCAGCGTCGGCCGCCACCAGACGTTCTGGTCAGCCCGCCCGGCGCTCTTGTTCGCATCAAGGAGGCGGAAGGCTGTTCGCAAGAACTGGGTAAGATCCTGCAAATGCCTTGCGACTTATCGTCCGCCGTGTTCCCCCACTTGCATTCCTCTCAACTGCTTCTCGAAGCGCGGCTGCTCACCCTCCAGGGAACGTTCCCCAATCGGGCCCTTGACGAGGCTCAGGCCGCCGTCTTCGCGGGACACGGTGCTGGCGATAACGACGACCTGACGGACATCCGGCTCCAGGCTGCCGAGTCGCTCATTCTCGCCGCGGCCTTGCTCGCCGACGGAAATAAAGCGCCAAGAATCTACGCCTGACGAAGCTCGCCGGCTCGAGCGTGCGGTGGCTCAATGGTCCGGCGGCAGCGTTCGAGAATCTAAAGGCCGAGGTGAAGGCCAAGCTGAATCACGCGGCTGTTGCGCTCGAACAAGCCCGGTCGACCCTCCTCCGCAGCCGGCCGGACGTAGAACGCTGGGCGCGCCTCGGGCTGTTAGAGGCCTACCTTCAGGCCGAGAATCTGTTGTACCTCGCCTGGGAGCGCGGCGGCGGGCAAGCGAAACGAAGCCATCTGGCAGACGACAAGAAACGCAGAGCAGAGCCAGCTCCCGTCGACTCGCCCACCGACACTTCGATCCAGCAGGGTCTGCGGGCACTCGGCGACGTCGTCGACCTCTGTTGGAACGATGACATCCGCTGGGAGGAGGTGGAATCGCTCTGGCTACGGTTCCTGACCGCGTTCCTGTTCTTCGAAAAAAACGTCGGCCGCGCCGGCGAAAGCAATCGTCTGAGCGCCTGGAAGAGCAATAACGAGACCGCCGACCTGTGGCGGCACTTCGAAACGCCCGGCATCACGGAGTTCTGTGAAACATTAATCCATGGATGGACGAAATTCGCGCCCCGTTCGATCAAGCGCAGCCCGAATACATCTGCCGCAGACAAGCTTCGCGCCCAGCTAATTGACGTGGAAGAAGGTGTGCAGAAAGATCACCTGCCACGCCTGAAATCCCTGTTTTCGCAAGACCGGCGACGCCGGCGAAAGGAAATTGCCAGAACTCGAATGCCGGCCGAGCCTGCGCAGCGTCGCGCTCGATGAGAAGACGCTCAGACTGCTCATCTGTCCCAGCGAGATCAGTTGTGAGCGGGGATGCCTACTGAGTCGTCCCCTGATATGCCGCGAGCAGAAGCTGGCCGATGGCTTGCTCGCCAGTCGCGTTGGGGTGGAAGAATCCGTCGACGTTACCTTCAATCTCGAGCGACTGGTCGAGCTGGCGGATCCAGGTCTCCGTGGAAGGATAGCCGTGGGTGGAGAAAGCCGGGGAAATATCGACGAGCTTCCAGTGGTTCGCCTTGGCGGCGGCGGAGATCGCGTTATTGAGTGGGATCGTGATGTTCGCCGACAAGAACTGGGCGTCGCTCGTGTTGATCAGGGTGGTTCCGGCCGGCCCGGGGATGGACGAGCTGACCCCATTCTGGTTGCGCGTCTGATCCGGGTAATCGGTGATCAGCAACTTCCCGGCGTGCAGCCGCTTGATCGCCTTGTTGAGCTTGGAATAGAGACCCGGCAGCGTCTTCAGGCCAGCGCTCACGTTCGACTGGATGGCAGCCAGCGACGGGCTGCCTGTCGAAGTATTCCCGATCAGGCCCTCAACCTGGGTGACGAAGCCGATATCGTTGGCACCGATCGAGAGCGTCAAGACGTTGGGGGCCCGCTTGCCGATGATCTGCTTGAGCTCGGCGATCTCGGCAGGGAGCTGCACCGAGGGGTTGCCGATGCTCTGCATCGTGCCGAGCAACCCCTGGCTGATCGAGGCGCCCGAGTTGGCCACGGAGACGAACGTGACCGCCTCGTGTGGGTTTTCCTCCTGAAGCTCGAGGGCGAATTGCGCGGGGCCTGAGATGGTCGAGCGGTGGGCATCGGCGTTCTGCAGGTTCATTGCAGGGTCGGATGAGTAAGCCCATTGCGCTCCACCGGGTGACTCGTCGGCTGGGACCACCGGATTGCCCTCGCCCGAGGCGAACGAGTCGCCGATCGAGACGATCAAGAGGTCCTTGACCTGGATCGTGGTGGACGTTGTGAGGGGATCCGTGGTGCCGGCAAGGCCGCTCGCCTCGAGCTTCACCTTGTATTTCCCTTGAGGCAAGCTGAGGGCCGGACTTTCGCCGGTGAGATGCATCACGTGGCGGCCCGGGCCGGTCACCGTCCACGCGAACGTGGAAGTCGGCAGAATGCCGGTCGACTGGGAGGCGTCGAGCGTCAAGCCGTATCCGCCCGGAGGATTGACATACGCCGACGTGTTAGGTAGGTCGGGCTCGTCCCCGTGGGCGGGATCGAGCGAGATCTGCGGATCCATCTGCCAGACGATGACCGGGGTCGAGCTCAGCAACGACCGCACCTCGAGAAGCTCGACGGTCGAGACGAGAATCCGACGGGTACGCGTGCGAGACGAGGGAAACTTTCGGGCCTTCGCGAACATCATGAAGAGGCTCCTCGGGGGTGATCCCGCTCAACGCAGCCAGGGTCTGTTTCGCCGTCAAGAGGGAAGCATGTCGGCGAGGGCACTCAACAAGGGTCATGGATTTGATCGAAAGACGCGACTTCGAATCTTTAAGATTTGAGATGAATTGGGGCGCAAGTCGAGAATTCTCAACGCGGCGCATCCCAGAGTTTGACCGTTCGATCGTGACTCGCCGTCGCCATCAGCTTGCCGTCGGCGGAAAAAGCGATCGCGCGGACGCTCGCGTCGTGGGCCTGGATCGTGTTGCGTTCGAGCCACCCTGCCACGTCCCACAGCTTGAGCAAGCCGGCATCGGTCCCGCAGACGAGAGCTTTCGAGTGACAACGTCCCAAACCTTGGCCGTCCCGTCCCGGCCGCACGTGACCAGCGTCTTGCGATCGCCGGTGAACTTGAGGCATTGCACGCCCCATTGATGCGCTTCGAATTCGACACCCGCCTTGCCGGCCTTCGCATCTCGAATTCTCACCTTCCCGTCATACTCGGCCGTTGCAAACGTCTTGCCGTCCGGGGCGAAACAAAGCCAGCGAACGTCATGACCCTCTTCAGCGACGAACGCCGGTACCGGCTTACCCGTGCTGATATCATATTTCTGGATCTCGCCGGCACTCGCGTCTCGGTTGCCCGAGCAAGTGATCATCGACTTCCCGTCCGGCGCAAACATCACGCACCAGGCGACATCCTTGTGGTCTTTCAAGGTGAACCGCGGCTCCTTGGGCAGCGACGGGTCATCCGCGCCCGCGGCATCCCGAGTCTGGACCGCGGCGGCCAGCGCCACCGATAAGACGATCATCCGGGAAGTCAGCGACTTGGCCCAAATATCTCCCTCCTGTCCCGAAACGCGGTCCGCAGCCTTGTTCTTGGTCAGTCCGGCGTTCCATCAAGTGTGATAAGCATCCTCGGCCGCCCTGGCGTAAGTCTGTTCAAGGTCGAGGGTGACCTCCTGCTCGAACGTTATTCTAACCTCTTTCGTGGACGTATAGGGAACTTGCACAGGCGACCATTCGAAACGACGCCTGATTCGAAAAGGCGCAGGCCTTTCATCGCCGCTTTCACGACTGGTCTGTTCCTTTTCGCTCAAGCGGAAGAATGATACTGAAGCGAGCGCCCTGGCCGGGGGCGCTCTCGAGCTCGATGCGACCCCCATGATCGGACGACGATGCTGTGGCTGATGCTCAAGCCCAGTCCAGTTCCTTCGCCGACGGGTTTGGTGGTGAAGAACGCGTCGAAGATCCGCGAGTGAATCTCCGCCGGGATGCCGCAGCCATCGTCGGCGATCTCCAGGACACCTCGCGTCGGTTTGCCTGAGTGCTGATCTCGATTCGACCACCGTCACGTCCTGTCTCCTCGATCGCCTGCTGGGCATTGAGCAGAAGGTTCAGGATCACCTGGTTGATCTGGGCCGGGGCGCAGACGATCGGAGGGATCTCACCGAGCTTCTGTACCACGTCGATCTGGTGCCCTTCCAGCCGGCCCCGGATCAGCTCCAGGCAGCGCGCGATCGCCGCATTCAGGTCCACCCGGTCGATGGCGGCCTGGTCGAGCCGGGCAAACTCGCGCAGGTTCTCCACGATGCTCGGACACTCGCTTGGCCCCTTGCCGCGTGCTCTTCAGAATCGGGCCGAGGTTCTCCTGGATGTAGGGCAGGTCGTGCTCCAGCGTGAGCCCGGCGATCCGTTCCGCCATCTCGGGATCGATCGTCATCGAGAATCGGCCGGGCCTCTTCGTACTCCGCCAGGACCCTGGCCAGTCCGTGGAAGTCACGATCGAGCACAGCGAGGTTGTTGATCACATAGGCCAGCGGGTTGTTGATCTCGTGTGCCACGCCGGCACTGAGCAATCCGAGCGAAGCCAGCTTCTCCGCCTGGACGATCCGCCCTTGCAGACGCACCCGCTCGGTCAGGTCGCGGATCGCGCCCAGGAAACCGACTCCGTCCGGCAGATCGATTGCCGAAAGCGACATCTCCAGAGGGAAGATCTCACCGCTCTTGCGCCGGCCGCGCAGCTCGACCGTACGGCCGATGATCCGGGGTTCTCTCGTATCCAGATAGCGCTGGAACCCGCCGCAGTGGGCCTCGTGGAATTCCGCGGGCATCAGGATCGTGAGCGGCTGACCGCGGACCTCAGGCTTCCGAGTAGCCGAAGATCGTCTGGGCGGCGGGGTTGAAGAGCGTGATCAATCCCTGCTGGTCGGCAACCACGATGGCGTCGCGCGTTTCTTCCGTGAGCTGCCGGTAGCGACGCTCCGAGGCTCGCAGCGCCTGCTCGGCCCGTTCGCGCTGGGCGATCTCACGCACCAGCCGCTCGTACTGACCGCGGATCGCGGCCTCGCCAAGGGCGGCCAGGACGTGCCGGCGAAACTGGCTGGAGAGCCACGCCGCGATCGTGCCACAGGTCAGGTAAAGAATGCCGAAAGTGGCGTACACCTGGAGCGGATAGACCGGGCCGGCCGAACCCGGGCCTGTCCGGGTAGCACGACGAATGTGTAAGCCGTGACGGCGGCGAAGCCCAGCGCCGAGGCCAGGCCGGTCAAGAAGCAGAGGCCCGGTCGAAGCCGCAGGGTCGAGAGGATGATGAAGATGTAATAGCCGTGGGTCGCCGGAGCGCTCAGGGCCCGGTAGGGCCCCATGAACGGACTTTCGGTGAGCAAGATGAGCATGATCGTCGGGATCAAGGCCTCGATCCCGGCGTTGGCCGACCAGGCCCAGAGGGGTAGATCGCTCCCCCTCTTGATTGCCCGGCTCACCATGCCGAGCATCAGACTCTCATAGGCCACGGAGGCCAGCATCAGCACGGTGAAACGAGGCAGCAAGTCGAGTTGTTCCGGCACGCCCCCGAACAGGGCTCGGATCGCGATCACGACCTGGATGAAGCAGACCACGAGGATCAGCCCGATGATCCGGATTCGCTCGCTCTTGAGCGTGGCCTGCTGAAGAGACGCCAACGGGGACATCGACCAGGGCCGTGGCCTCGGGGCCGTGCGGCCCGGTCAGTTCGCCATCTGGCGAGCCAATCGGCTGGTCGAGTGGGGTATCGTGCACGCGAAAACCACCGTGCGTCCGGGTCGGCAGTCAATTGATTCAACCACCCAAGAATCCCAGGGCAAGCTTACACGTCACTGATCCGGCACTCCGTCATTCTACGCCCACACGCTCCGATCCAGCGACCGATCCCCCACCACCTCCGCTACGTTCTGCGGGTTGGTACTCAGCGCCGACGTCATTTGCAGTGCCGTGTGCTGTTCAATCAGCCGGCACGGTTGCCGCGATGGCGGCCATGTATGCCCGCCGTTGGGCGGTTGTTGAGCACAGAAGCCCTTGGCCCTGACGTCGTGGTCAGCGCTCGACGCCCTCGACGTGGCATTCGAGCGACGGCTGTCGCCGCCAGGTCACGATCGCGTGCGACGGATACGAGCATACCCGGCGACACTCGTGACGAGCACGAGCCCGGTGAGCGCTAAGACGATCGACGCCGGCTCAGGAACCGCCGCAGGCCCGATGTTCGCCATTCCGTTATAGCCGTCGGCGGAGCCAACACTGTTGCTCACGTTCGTCGTCGGGTCGAAATTTGTATTGAAATACGTGTTGGACCCGGCAACGACGCTCACCGTGTAAGAATCAGTAGGATTCGTATCGAAGGCGTACAGCACCAAGCTCGCAAGCAGAGTGAACGTGCTCGTCGTATTGCCCGGAGGAACATACGAGCTGCCGGAAAGCGATGAATCGGTGATGATGAACTGTTGGTTGTTCGTCCCCCCGACGGGTCCACCGGCATTGGTATCCGTGATCCCAAACAGGCTGTCCCCGCTGAAAATGTATTTGGCGGCAAGAAGGTAATTGTAATTTTGGTATCCCGGAGTCGGCTGGAAAGGCCCGTTGATATTATTAGGGGCAAACTCGAGGAAATTCGGCCCGGTGATCTGAAGCTGGACGGAGTAGTCGTTGAACGCGTCGGTGGAGGGGCTGGTGCTGCCGAGCCAGATGTTCATCACCCCGTAACCCGCGTTCGGCACGGTTGTATCCTGAAGGTAAATAACGAGGTCGGCCCGCGCCGGCGCGGCGAAACCCGCCAGAACGATCACCAAGAATCCGATCACGAGTAAGCTTCGTCGCATGAAAATCACTCCGGCGTCAGTAGAGGAAACCTATTAGGCTCTGAAGAACAGCGATCCCTATCTGGCTGCGCGTCCACGCTGGCTGCTTCGGATGGCCGGTGAAGCCAAGAGCACAGATGTTATCCGATCGCGCCATACGGTGCTACAGATTACCACCCAAGAAAATCTCGATTCGCCACACGTTGCCCAGAAACAACAATCGCCATCCCTCGTCAGCCTGAACCTGACATGGTGAGCGATAACGGGTCAGGCCTCCACGGAATCGCGACTCTGATCCGTGAGCCGTCCCAAGCAATTCCGGTAATAAGTGCGACTCTCTTCGGTCGTGGCTCTCTTTATCAACTCCTCATAAACCTCCTCAGCCGACTGCCACTCGCCTCTGTTTTCAGGATGGACCGCATAACCTTCGACACGCCCAACCAGGTCGTCGCTTGGGTTTCCTTGCTTGAAGCGGAGCCACGCGAGTTCTCGCTCAATGGGCCATTCGAGAAATGCGAAGACAATCATCCCCACAAACGTCGTCGGCGCGATCAGCAAGCCGAGCCATGGTGAGTAGCCTGCCTTGCGTAAGATTGCAAACGGAGCCCAAAAAGCCACCACCAGAAACGCGATCCCCATGAAGAATGCCGGAAGATCCGAGGCCATGCGTCTCCCCTCCGTCTAACTAAGCCCACACGCTCCGATCCAGCGACCGATACCCCACCGCCTCCGCAATATTCTGCGGCTTGATGTCCTCGTGCCCGTCGAGATCGGCAATCGTCCGCGCCACGCGCAGCACTTTGTCGTGCGCCCGCGCAGATAACCCGAGATCCTCCATCGCCGCCTTCAAGAGCGACATCGACTCCGGCTTGAGCGGGCAAAACTTCCGAACCTGCCGCGCCGTCATTCGCCCATTCACCTGCGGCCCCCGCGGCCCGAAACGCTTCGACTGCCGCGCCCGCGCCTCGAGCACCTGCGCGCGCAGGTCGGCCGACGTCGGCCCCGGCGGCATCTCCGCGAGTTGCGTGAACGGCACCGCCGGCACCTCCACGTGCAGGTCGATGCGGTCCAGCAGCGGGCCGGAAATCTTGCTCAGGTACTTCTCCACCTGCGGCGGCGTGCAGCTACACGCACGTCGCGGGTCCGACCGATAACCGCACGGGCACGGGTTCATCGCCGCTACCAGGATGAACTCGGCCGGAAACGTCGTGCTCCGCAGCGCCCGGCTGATCGTCACTTCACCCTCTTCGAGCGGCTGCCGTAGCACTTCCAGGGTCTTGCGGTTGAACTCGGGCATCTCGTCCAGGAAGAGCACGCCCTTGTGCGCCATGCTGATCTCTCCGGGCTGCGGCGTCGTGCCGCCGCCGACCAAGCCCGCGTCGCTGACCGAGTGATGCGGCGGTCGGAACGGACGCACCGCCATCAGCGCCTGGCCCGGCTTCAGAAGCCCCATCGCGCTATAGATCCGCGTCGTTTCCAGGCTCTCAGCAGGTGTCAGCGGCGGCAGGATTGTCGGCAGCCGCTTGGCCAGAAGCGTCTTGCCCGTTCCCGGCGGCCCGATCATCAGCACATTGTGGCCTCCGGCCGCGGCGATCAAGAGCGCACGCTTGGCGTAATCCTGTCCCTTCACGTCGACGAAGTCGTCCTCCATGTGCGAGTTCTCGCGAAAGACTTCATCGAGATCGACCGACTCCGGCTCGATGTCGACCTGCCCCGACAGAAACCCCACCGCCTCGGCCAGGCTGCCGATCGCGTAGACATTCAGACCTTCGACCACCGCCGCCTCCTGCGCATTGGCCGATGGAACCAGTATCCCCGTTCGCTTTTCATTGGAAGCCTGCAAGGCCATCGCCAGCACACCCTTGACCGGGCGGGTCTCGCCCGTGAGCGCCAGCTCCCCCACCACCGCGAACGACCCGGGCCGGTCAAACGACACTTGCCCGCTGCCCGAGAGCAGCCCCAGCGCAATCGGCAGGTCAAACCCCCCAGCGTCTTTCTTCAGATCAGCCGGTGCTAGATTAATCACCACCCGATCGATCGCGCGGCGGTATCCGGAATTCACGATGGCACGCTCGACCCGGTGTGTACTCTCCTTGACGGCGGTCTCCGCCAGACCCACCAGCACCGTCTTGGGCATCGATGAGAAGGACACATCGACCTCCACCTCAACAGGCGTGGCATCGATGCCGACCAATGTGTACGACGCGAGCTTTGCGAGCATGACAAGTCCGTGAGCCAAGGCGATTGGATTGGGCACGCGGGGCAACGCGCTGGCACCACCAGAAGACACCGCTGGCGGTCGACAACAGTCTACCACGCGATCCGTGAGCGATCACCCCTCCCAAGAAAATGCGATGGACCACCCCTGCCTCGTTGTACTGTACAATTATGGTAGTGATTGGCCGCTGGCTCCGATGGCTTCCTACCGCCGGCTAGTCGAGGCCATCATTCCGAAAGAATATCGCGAGGAAGTTTTCCAAACCAATGCCGAGCGCGTGTTCGGTCTTCGAAGCTAAGAAATGATGGTCAAGATGCCGGTTTCACTTTCGGAATGCGCGTCGCGCTCAACGAGAGCGTGTTTCGGCGCACCCCGTCGTGCGAGTCGACCGCAAGGAGAAGCAGCGATGCATCGAGTTCGCGTGGCAACGCTGGCGAATGCCGCGTTGGTCGTTCTATTCGCGCTTCCGCCGGAAGCATCGGCCCAAACTGGGCCTGGCGTTAGCAAGAAGCAGGGCATGCGGACGGGCGGCGCGGAGGCGCCCCGATGGCGCCCATGGGCATGCTTCCCGGCATGACCGGCGGTGCGGGCAGAAACAATGGCGGAGTCACCGGGCTGCTCTCTGACCCGGCCGTTCAGGACGAGCTGAAACTCAGCGACGCTCAGAAGAACAGGCTCGAGAAAATTCGCACGGGGCAAGACCCGACCATCATCGAGATGCACGCGAACCGCCGCAAACGGCAGGAAAAGAACCGGCCGGCACCCGGAGCCCCACTCAAGAAGGGCGACTTCGCCCGCATGAACGCGATGGCCGGCGCACGCGGGCCCGGGGAGATGCGCGAACAACTTGCGGAATTCGACGCCATTGTGTTGAGCGTTCTCGACGAGAAGCAGACCGAGCGGCTGCGGCAGATCGACCTTCAGATCGATGGAGTATCCGCGCTCACCCACCCCGAGGTCGCCGGGAAGCTGAACCTGGATAACGCCCAGTTTACGGATGCACAGGCGGCTGCATATCACGTGTGGCAGGCCAAGAGTGACCACAACGCAGCCCGCACGAGATTGTTCGCGTCACTCTGGGCGATCGAGCCCAGCGGACGCATCGATTACCAGGCGCTCAAGGCCAGGGTCGAGGATCGCGAGTTCCGATCGCAGGTCGAAAAGCTGAACGCCGAGGCGGACCGGATCCGGGAGATGCCGGCGGCGGAGATCAAGAAAATCTTGACCGAGAAACAGAGGGCCATTTACGGACCGTTGCTTGGCGCGCCGTTCGACTTCGATCGATTGACGAACAGAAACTTGAACCCTTACCCCGGACCGAGTCGCGGCGGAATGGCGCCGATGCAGCCCGCCCCCACGACGAAGGCGGCGCGCACGGCCCGGCCGGACCAACGGCCCGCGGCGATGTTCGTGCCCAGCAACGCCGACAACCTCCAAGTCGGTCCGAACGCAAATGCCGACCGGATCGAGAACATTACGAGCGTGGTCTTCAGCCCGGACGGCAAGACGGTCGCCGCAGGATACCACGGCGGAGGAGCAGTCGACCCCGGTGTGGCCGTATGGGACGTGGCTACAGGCAAACGGCGCCTCAGCCTGGGTTTGTCGGTCGACGAGGGCTGGGTTAACAGCGTGGCCTTCAGTCCGGACGGCAAGATCATCGCGGCGGGATACCGGGCCAAATTGAACAACGCCGGCGGGGCCGTGTTATGGCACTCGGCCACCGGCGAACGCGCTGCCGGCGGATCCTTCGCCGTGAATAACGGCTACGTGATGAGCCTGGCCTTCAGCCCGGACCGTAAGACAATCGCCGCCGGGTTCCGCGTGAATGCCGTGACCGGCGGCGGAGTGGGGCTCTGGGACACGACGACACATCAGCTTCTGGGCGACGAGCCGCTCTTCGTGAACGAGGGCGTGATCACCAGCGTGGCGTTCAGCCCGGACGGGCAGATCGTCGCGGCCGGTTACCATGGACCTGCCGGCCCCGTCAGCGATCATGATGCCGGAGTGCTGCTGTGGGATGCGCGCGCTCGCAATCGCCTGGGCGGCGCGGACCTCACCGTGAACGAGGGACATGTTGTGGGCGTCGCTTTCAGCCCGGACGGCAAGACCATCGTGGCCGGCTACGGCTCGCCGTTGCGTAGCGGCAACGGCGGAGGAGTCGTGTTCTGGGACGTGGCGGCACGAAAACGCCGGAATGACGAGCCGCTCACGGTGGACGAGGGTTACGTGGAAAGCATGGCAGTTAGCCCGGACGGCAAGGTCATCGCGGCCGGTTTTGGCGTCCGGAGCGTCGCCGGCGACGGCCGCCGCGGAGTGGTGCTCTGGGACGCGGCCACTCGCAGCCGCCTTGGCGAAGAGCCGCTCGCCATGAACGAGGGCAACGTTGTCGCCCTGGCGTTCAGCCCGGACGGGAAGAAGCTCGCAGCCGGCTACAAGTTCCCTGGCGCCGGCGGAGTCGTGCTGTGGGACGTGGCCACCCGCAAACGCTTGATCGAAGAGCCACTCGCCGCGAATCAAGGCCGCGCTTCGCCTGCGAGTTTCGGGCAACAGCGGCTGCAACCACTTCATGGCCGGCAAGCCCGCCAGGCCGCGGGATCGAGCGAAGCACCGCCGGTCGCCGAGCCGGTGCGCTGAGCAGGTCGCGGCTTTTCGATCGTCATTTCCCGCGAGCCGGGAGCTGATAGACCCGCACCTCGCCCCCGGAGCTGCACCAGGCGGCGCGGCGGCCGTCGGGGCTGAACGAGCCGCGGGTCGGCGAGGAGTCACTCCACTCGAGGCGCCGAATCAACTTGCGGCCGTCGGGGTCCCCAAGCCTCATTGTCTGGTCTCCAACCCGAGTGGTCCGCCCAGACTGTTCAGACTTTCGCTCCGCTCTTTGAACGCAGCCGCGCCCAGCGATTGCACCGAGCCCTGCTTGTCCAGCTCCGCGCCGGTTAAGGTCTCGACCCAGCCGGTGATGCGCGGCGGATCGTCCGGCAAGTCAGGCGTGAGCCGCCACAGCCGAGAGGACCTGTTCTGATCGTCGTGAATCAGGATGGATTTGCTGTCTGGGCTGAATGCGACATGGACGATTGCAGCCTGATGCCGGAATGGACGTCCCAGCGGCATGATCGTGCGAACCTCCCACAATCGAGCGACTGCATCAGCGCTGACGGTCAGCGCGAGGGATCCGTCCGGGCTCATCGCCACGGCCGTCACTCGGTCCGGATGTGCCAGGGGCGGGCTCAGAGGTTCGGTCGTGGCGGCGTTCCACAACCGCGCGGTCCGATCGGCGCTGCCGGTGAGCACGATCTTGCCATCCGGGCTGAATGCCGCATCCAGGACTGCGGCTTTGTGTTCGAGCGGCTTGCCGATCGGTTTTCCGGTGGCGGCATCCCACAATCGGGCCGGGCCGTGACGTCCCAGAGTCAGCACGCGTGTGCCCTCTGGCGAGAAGGCCACCGCCATCGTCACGCCCGATGGGATGGGCTCGCCGATGGGTTTACCGGTGGCGGCGTCCCATAGCCGGGCGGTCTGATCGAGACTGCCGGTCAGCACCGTCCGGCCATCCGGTGAAAAAGCGACCGCCATGATGAACGACCTGTGCTCGAGCGGCTGGCCGATCAACGTGCCGGTGTGGGCGTCCCTGAGCCGGACGGCATTGGCCTGGTCATGGATCAAGAAGGTCTTGCCGTCGGGACTGTAGACCAGCGCACTGGAAGGTAGACGACCATCGACACGGAGGATGTTCGGCGTGGGCGAGGCCGGAAATCCCTGTTCCCGGTCGAGGGCAGAGCCGATGGGTTGGCCCGAGTGGGCGTCCCATAGCCGTACCGACGCGGTAATCATTCGCGACTCCCTGACCTCCGGCTTGACGAGGCACAGGGTCAGCAGCGTCTGGCCGTCGGGCCCAAAAGCCACGTCCGTGACGACCCCCGGATGGACGAGTGGCGCCCCGATTAGCTTGCCCGTGCCGGCATTCCAAAGCCGCGCGGTCGCATCCGAGCCGCCGGTGAGGAGAGTCTGGCCGTCGGGGCTGAACGCAACCGCGTTCACCTGGCCTTGATGTGACTTCGGCGGGACGAGCGCGCCCCCAGTCGCCACGTCCCAGAGCACCGCCGAGTTGCCCTGAGCAGCCAGAATGGTCTTGCCGTTGGGGCTGTACGCCTGACAAATCGGTCGGCGGAAATGATCAAGACCCTGGGGGAACGGAGGGATTTCAGGCTCAGTCCGCGCGATGTTCCAGACTCGGCTGTCGGTGGACTCGGTTAATAGTGCATGGCCATCGGGGCTGAAGGAAACGCGACCGACACCAGCCGGATTGGCCAGCGTCGCGATGAGCCGGGCGGTCGCGGCGTCCCAGAGCCGAGCCGTCTGGTCGCTGCTTCCGGTCAAGATAAGCTTGCCGTCGGGGCTGAACGCCACGGTCAAGACACCCCCAGAATGCGGCATGGGCCCGCCGATGGGCTTGCAGGTGGCGGCATCCCAGAGCTTGGCGGTATTGTCGAGACCGCCGGTCAGGATCCGTTTTCCGTCGGGGCTGAAGGCGACGGATCCGACGAAGCCGTTTTGGGGCAAGGGTTGGCCGACCGGCCCGGCGGTTGCACTGTCCCAGAGGCGTGCCGCGCCGTCCGCGCTGCCCGTCAAGGCGAACTTGCCATCGGGACTGAATGCGACGCAAGTGACGATTCTTCCATGCTGCATCGGCCGGCCGATCGGCTTTCCGCTCTGGGCACTCCAGAGCCGCACCGTGCATTCCTGCTCGGGGCCGCCCCCGTTCCCCGCGCCACGGCCGCGCACGGGGGTCTGGCAACCAGTGAGCACAGTCGCGCCGTCAGGACTGAGGGCCACGGCCCTGACTTGGTCCGGATGCGCCATCGATTCGCCGATCGACCGCCCCGTGGCCGCCTCCCACATCCGTGCCGTCTTGTCCCAGCTTCCGGAAAGGATGACCTTGCCGTCGCGGCTGAACACCGCGCGTGCGATCGGCTGCTGATGCGCCATCGGCCGGCCGATGAATTTGGCGGCGGCGACATCCCACAGACGCATCGCGTTGTCGCGACCAACCAACAGGATGACGCTGCCGTCGGCGCTCGAGGCCGCGGGCCAGGCGGCATCGTTCTCGTCGAGCGAGCCGCTAATGAGCTGACCGGTGCGGGCGTTGCGCAGCCGCATCCCCGAGTCGCTCCGCTCTAGCACCACTGTTTTTCCGTCGACACTGTCGATGCTCCGGCCGTTGAACACGGCTTGGAGGCTGGGATGACCGTGGCTCCAAGACGCGAGGTTCATCCGGGTAAGACGTCGCCAGTCGGGATCGTTGGCCACGGCCGCTGCGCGGTAGCTCTCGGCCAGCCAGAGCAACCCGGCGGTGGTGTCGTCGTGCTGGAATGCAGTCGAAGCGCGCTCGAAATCGATCACGGCCAGTTTCAGGCTGACCTGGGCCAGTGCGTCGCTCGCGCGCCGGGCGGCGGCGTTGGCGACGAGAGTTTCCTTCTTCAGATCTGTGTTCAAGCCGGAGATCTGGCGGGCGTGTCGGGACTGGTCCTGTGCGTAACTCAGCGAAACCAGAGTGACGGCGAGCAGCAGGGAAGCCGCGGCGCCGATCGCGCTGGCCAGCCAGGGGTTCCGGCGGCACCATCGCCAGGCGCGCTCTGCGCCGCCGACCGGTCGCGCCGCAATCGGCTCGCCTGCCAGATAGCACCGCACGTCTTCTTCCAGCGCCGACGCCGAGGCGTACCGCCTGGCAGCTTCCTTCTCCAGGGCTTTCAGGCAGATCGTCTCGAGGTCGCGCGGTATACCTGCATTGAGCAGCCGGGGTGGCACCGGCTCTTGATTGAGCACCTGCAAAAGCGTGTCCATCGCGCCGGCCGACTGAAAGGGGGGCCGGCCGGTCAGCAGACAATAGAGCATGGCCCCGAGCGCATACACGTCGGCGAGCGGTCCCACCTTTTCGTGCAGGCCGGCGGCTTGCTCGGGTGGCATGTAGCTGGGTGTGCCCATGATCTGGCCGCTGGCGGTGAGCCCGCTGTCGCCCGCCAGCTTCTTGGCCAGCCCAAAGTCGGTGACCTTGGGCTGACCCTTCGAGTCGAGCAAGACATTGGCCGGCTTCAAATCGCGGTGGATCACTCCTTGCTCGTGCGCGTACTGCACGGCCGCGGCAACCTGCCGCATCAATAGAGCGGCTTCGCGCGGCGGCAGAGGACCGGCGGCCACCTTTTGCCCCAGGCTCTGCCCCTCGACAAATCCCATCGAGAAATAATGCTGACCCTCGTGCGCGCCGACTTCGTAGATCGGCACGATCCCTGGATGATTGAGGCTCGCCGCCGCCTCGGCCTCCATGTAGAACCGCCGGACCTCTGTCTCGTCGGCGAGCTGGCCTGCGAGAATCATCTTCAAGGCAACCGGGCGATTGAGGCTCTTTTGGCGGGCGTGATAGACGACCCCCATGCCGCCGCGGGCGAGCTCGCGGATGATCTCGTAGTCGCCGAAGTAGCGGACGGCCGTAGTTGGGCGCCGCCCGGCCCTCGCCGCCTCGAATTGTGCCAGCCCGATGGTCGCGTCACGCCGTGGAACCAGGGTGGCCTCCTCATGCACCGAAGACGCCGCGGCGCGTGGGATCGCCCCACTCGGCAGCGGCGGCGCGATCGTCGGCAAGTCGGCCGCTGCGGCGGGCGCAGTCACCTGGAGCTCAGGAGGAGTCGCCTGTGGAGCCTCTGGCACACGCGCCACCGATTCACCCACCTGGCACAGTTCGCGATCCAGGGCCTCGAGTTCGGCCCGCAGCGAGGCGCGGCCCTCCGCGGGAACGTCACCAAGATAGTCGTCGACACGCGCTCGCCGCCCAGCCCGCCATTCGGCCTCGAACCGGCGACAGACGGCGTCGACCCGGCGGGCCAGCTCGACGTCGAGCCCGCCGAGGTTCTCGCTCGGTTGCTCACTCATTTTGATGAGGCTCCTGCGTCGACGTCTTTCGAGTGCTCCGTCCTTGCACCGGGGTGCCAAGGCCAAACGATCAACATTCACTTCAAGGAAGATGTCCGTTTCTCGCGCGGTTGTGACATTGAACTCGTGGTTCGAATGCTAACGCTCACCTGCACGGGCACGGGTTCATCGCCGCCACCAGGATGAATTCGGCCGGAAACGTCATGCTCCGCAGCGCCCGGCTGATCATCACTTCGCCCTCTTCGAGCGGCTGCCGCAGCCGCGACCGACCACCACTCCCCGGTTTTTCTGTACAATCCGACTACCGGGCTATCGAAAACGCCGGCCTGGCTGGCCACGAGCTCACAACCTGATTGGGAGCGGGACTTGCTTGACAGAGCATCAGCAAACAGCGGCTTCACCCGGCGGGCGCTCTTGAAACTCGCAGGTACTTCGGACCCGACCACCCGAACTACGTTCCATACTACCGACTCGCGAAGAAGTATCATCTGCCCGTGATTTTCCATTATGGGAGCGATTGGCCGCTTGCTCCCATGGCCTCCTACGGCCGGCTCATCGAGACCATCATTCCCAAAGAGCATCGCGAGGAAGTCTTCCGAACAAACGCTGAGCACGTGTTCGGTCTTGGGCCAAAGGTGTCAGAGAATGGCTCCTGACCCTTTTATCGGCACGCTGAAGCGCAGCGGTACGGGGTTTGCGGGAGAGTCATCGATAGCTAACTATCGAACCTTCAATGCCAGGAGTAGAGCCATGGCAAACGAAGAATGGGGCCTTTGCCGCGATTGCAAGTGGTGGCAGATCGAGCCCAAAGCGGCCATCGAGAACTTGACGATGGGGCTTTGCATCGATGAAGAGCTCCAGCCCTTTCGCCTTCGCATTTCGGGAAACGGCGGCTGCAACCGCTTCATGGCAGGTAAGCCCGCCCGGGCCGCGGGTTCGAGCGCGGCGCCGCCGGTCGCGGAAGCCGTGCGCTAGATGGCGCAGGCCGAATGGTTCCTGATGCCTTTTATCAATTACTTCTTCATCAGATCCCGGGTCGTTTCGATGAACCGCTGCCACTGAAAAGCCGGGCCGGGATCGACCTTGTTGGTCTGGACGTGATAGTGGCCGAGAATTCCCTGGTAGGACGCCAGGTCGACGTCTGGGAGCTTCTGAGTAATGACGGCGCCACTAGCGTCATGGGGATAGTCGCACTTGATCTTGGGAAAAACCGTGCAAAGCGTGGCCGCGAGCCGGGCGAGCGAGTCGTACTGCTGGGGGGTCAAATCGTACTGGCGGAGTTCCTGTCCTTGAATCTTGCCGACGACCGGCTCGGCTCGGCTCGGCCGAAGCTCGATCGAGGAATCGCCGACGGCCGGCGATCGCCCGGTTTTGGGGTCGATGATCCGGATCTTGCCATCGGCATCCGGCCGATACCATTCTGACAGAGTTGCCGTCTCGTTGGGCGGGTATGCGCCCATATTGGCGATCTCGATGCCGATCGAGCGGCCATTGGCGATCGTGGCGTGCCAGGCCGATTCCTTGAGGTCAAGGGTCTGGTAGATCGTGCCGTCCAGGTCAAGCATGAAATGGACGCTCAAGCCGCGCATGTCATGGAGCACCTCGAAACACCGGCGGCTGGTGCCGCAAACGTCGTAGTGGATAACGAACTGGTCCACGACCTTCTGCAAGAGCGGCAGGTCCCAGCCCCCACCGCGCACGCGCTCGATCTCGACCGCGGTCAAATTGCGACGCCGCATACCGTAACGATTGGGGTTGTTCAGGCCCGGCACGGCATCCTTGCTCCACCCCGACACGGCCAACGGAGCAAATCGCCGTTCCACGCGATAGGCGTCGAATCCGCCGGGATCGGTCCAGAGGACAACGCGCGCGGTCGTGTGGTAGAGCTGTCCGCAGACGACGATTTCGTCGCCGGAACGCGCCAACTTTTCGCCGACCTTGGGGCGCGGTTCATCGGCCGCGGCCGCCGTACCAATGACCACCAGCAACGCCAGTCCGTATCTCATCGATGCCCCCCGCAGAAAACAGCTTTTCGCTCGCGACCACGATTTCACGGATGCAACTTTCTCAGATAGCGAACCAAACCGCCGGCGCCGGCCGCTCCCGGATCCCGCAAGGCGTGATGGCTCAGTCGTCATTTTGCCCCAGGCTCACCTTGAGCGGCGGCGCCTTTGTTCTTCGCGGGACTGACGGTCTTGGCAGAAGGCGTCTTGCCGCTGCCGCGTTCGGCCTCTCGTCTGGCTTCGTACTCCTTCACCTCGTCCGGCAAGTCTTCAACACGGGCGCCCGCTGAGCCAGACCCACCACAGCCGGAGATCGAAAGCGCGAGCGCGAACGAGGCGAAGAGAAGAGCAAATCGCTTCATTGGAATCCCTTACTTGGTTGCGAGGAGAAAAACACAGAGAGGCTATTGGATCGAACTCGGTAAGACCATCGGGCGCGGGCGAGCACGATCGACCACAACTTGAGGCCGGAGGGTGCGCTCAACCCACCCTCCGGGCCGTCAGGGATGGGCCATTATCGATTTGGGCCCATCAGCCAGTCAACGGACGCACCAATTGATCGGATCTCAGTAGGCGTCGGCGCTGAGGACCTCAGCACCGTTGCGGCTACCAAGGCCCCACCACGTCTGCGGGTTGACAGAGTTCTTGATGAAGTGGACCGAGCCGTCGCCGAAGGCCACGTTCACGCCGCCGGGGTGAAAAGAGCTCGGTGGGGCACTCCCCAGCGCGGTGACGTAGTAGCCGGCCCAGATCGAGTTGCCGTCGGTCGGGTCTGAGCTATTGGTGCACGGGATCTGGTTGGGCGTGCCGAAGTGGTTGTACGAGCTGATGACCAACCAATCCGGGAAGGTCGCGGCCCACATCTGCCCGTTGCCACCGCAGAATCGGAGGACCGTGGTCCCAGGTAAGGCGGAGCACGCCTGATACATGGCCAATGCACCCGCACTCCCCGTGCCCGCACCGGTGCCTGAGGTGTAGCTGTGGACCGCGCAGCGGTTCACACTGCCGCCGGCGGAATTGATGTTGGCCGGAGTCGTGGCCATTCCGAGCAATCGCTCGCTGATCAGACCCGTGTTCGACAAGCCGTCGCTGACCGAGGCAAACTTCACCGGCCCCCACGCCGGCGGCGCATACAGGGCGATCCCCGCACCACCCGTCGTGTTGTTCGTTGCAGACCCGATGAGGAAGTTATTGGCGGGAATGATCGTCCCGCTCATGAGCGCGATCGGGCCAGGGCCGCCGTAGTTGCCCATGTAACTCGTCATACCGTAATAGATCCCGTTGTCCCAAACCCGCAACGGGGTCCACTGGCTCTCCGACGGACACATCAGGACCGCAAGGTTCGCGCACGTCGCCGTCGAGTTGGCAAAACCGCCGAACCCGGTCCCCATCACGTCGACATTGAAGTTCATGGCATTAAAAAACTGATTCGCTTCCGTGTATTGAAGCAACGGCGGCATCCAGCCCACGGTCAGGTCGGTCTGAGTGTTCGCGGCCGGATTCGACGACTGCATCGGGAAACACTGGTTCGTGCTCTCGTAGTTCATGCACGCGAGAGCCAGTTGCTTCATGTTATTCGTGCACTGGATGCGCTGAGCCGCCTGGCGGGCCGACTGAACGGCCGGCAATAACAGAGCGATCAACACCGCGATGATCGCGATCACGACTAGAAGCTCGATCAGCGTAAACGCCGAACGAGCGTCAGAGCGGAAAGAACGATTGACTCGCATCAACGAAGCCCCCTCACCGCGAAAGAGATGAAGAACGGAAGAAAATCATAAAACCTTGTTCCGACTTTCAAGCCAGCAACAAGTCGATAGCCGATCAAACGAAAGCTGCGCAATCAACCAGCGACGCGGAGAGGAGGTTCCGTGCGGATTCTGGACAATCGCCGCTCGTGCGTTCGACTCATTCGACCGGTGGGAGGAGCTCGAGGGCGATGGGGGAGAGCAGCGCCTTCTCCGTCGAACAAGTCTTCAGGATAGCCGATCACCAGGAAAGATTATCATTCGATGGCGACAAACCACGGCCTGATGCGCCAATTCATACCACAATAGTCGCCATCATTGCAAGTATGAAGAAATTGTGTCGATATACGTCGTGTCTAGGCCCACGAACAAGCGGGCTGGGACTTTTCCCCCCAACTCGACAATCGCTCAAACCGACGACATGTCTGAGGTCGCCGATGCAACTCAATTCGCGCCGATATTCTTCGGAGTGATATTCGCGAGCAAGGTCGCGACCGCACGGTCCAGCTCCTCGCCGCGCAGGTCTCGATGGCGGATCACGCCGTCGGGGTCGAGCACGAAGATCGTCGGAAATGAGATAATGCCCCAATGGGTCGTGATCGGGCCGTCGGTGCCGCCGTCGTGCCAGCACGGCCAGGTAATCTCTCCCGCTTTGATTGCGTCACGCAGCGTCTGCGGGTCCTTATCCGTGTTGACGCTGACCATTGCGAATGGCTTGTCCTTGAGTGCCGAGACCAGCATACGCTCCTGCGGGTACATCCCCCTGCACGGCCCGCACCAGTTGCCGGAGAAGGTCAAAACGACGACCTTCCCGCGGAAGCCGCTCAACTTGAAGCTCTTGCCCTCGTGGTCCTTGCCCTCGATGTCAGGCGCGACCATACCGGACTTCAAGTTCCGCCGCGTGAACAGCTCGCCGGTGGCGATGACGCCCAGCGGTCTGGAATCTTCTTCAATCTTCTCGTCACCGAATTCGGCGATGACACGCTCGAAGAGCGCTTCCGATTCTCGTTCGAGAGCAGTGTCGTCGTGCGTGCTCAGGAACTCTTCGATCGGCTGTGCGGCCTTGTAGTCACGGTAGTTCGCAATCTCCTCGGGCTTCTCTCGCAGCTTGCGCACCATGCGCGCCTGCTGGTGAAGGTGATTGGCGAGCCAGTAGCAAGCCTGAGCACGGTTCGTGCGGCTGGGATTTTTTTCGAGCATGCTACGAAGGAGCTTCTCGGCGTCGGGGTACTGGCGGAGCGTGAGGCCGACGGTCGGCAGATAACCGCGCTGATCCGATTCGCGCTCGTATTTGCCGTCGAGAAGCATTTTGAGGGCCCGCGCCGAGGCGTCGCCGGGGCCGGCGCGGTTCGTCCGGACCACGAACTTGAGCGCCTCGAGCGCCACGGGATCACCCGGGTTGGCCCGCGCCAGCTCGAGCGCGGCATCCATGTTTTTTTGTAGCCCCGAATGGAATTGATCGAGCGCAGCCTGCGCCCGCTCGGCCTGCCCGACCTTTTGCATGGCCTCGGAGAATTGCTTCCGCACATCCGCCTGGGCAGCCTCGATCTCGGCGAGCCGTGCGCGCGGGCGCTCTTGTCGTCCCCGGCCCGCGCCCCACCCGCGGCCAGCATCAAGATCAATTGCCCCGCCCCGAATCGATCGAATCGCATCGCCGTTGTCTCACAACAAGTCTATGAAAGCACCTCGCACGCAGACTAACGCAACGTTAACTTGAGGTCTTACAATTGTCAACGAACGACGATGCGACTGGGCCGGTCACGGTAAACGAAGACTGCGGCAAAGAAGTCCAGCCAAAGTTGCCATGAATATAGTTAGACAGAGCGCCACAACGAGCGGAAGGTTCTGCGAGGTACGAATGCGGCTAATGCTGCTACCCGGACCGTGCGATCGAGCGCAGGCCGGACGACAAACTCGTTGTAAAACCAGTAGCCGGCGATGATCGTCGCGGAGGCGAACGCTGCCCATTCGGTCCAGAGCCAGTGCCGCCATCGCTTCATATAAGTTTCCAACCGCCAGAAACCCAAGGGTCATGCGGATCACTGATGCATCACCCATCCGCAGGCAAAACCGGCGGTGATCAGCAAGAAATCGAGCGTCGTGACGCCGCGGGGCGCTGGGTCTTGCCGTGGTTCTCGGATCATGCCCGCTCCAGCAAGACAAGGATCGACCTTTCCGAGCCTGACCCTGATTCCAAACAGATGCCCTATTCGATATCGGGATTCGATCGAGCTGCCGCTGCCACTGAGCGCTCCGCACGCAATCGCCAGAGGATGAAAAGGCCGAGAAGGAACGATGGCGCCCCGAGCATGATCGCAATAGAAAACGCCATGGCCATATCGAGACGAGTGGCCATGGGCGCAATCATCGACGCCATCCGCAGTCCGATCACTGGCGTGAGCGTTCCGAGAGCGAGCAGCCCGACCGCAGTCTGCGCCGCGAGCCGCTCTGACTTTTTGAGGCCGGTAGCGCGATGAGTGTGTTTCCGATACGCACGAGTCATGATCGCAGCAAGCACGGGAAGCAGCCCGAAGAAAAGCCATAGCGGCGCGAACCCAAACATGTAGATCAGGAGCGCGGCGACTGCCACAAGAATCATCAGGCTCGCAATCGTGAACCGCGGCGGTTTCACCAGGGCGTCCCGGAAGTCCGGAGGAGGTCCCTTCGCGAAGCGAAGGGCGACACTGCGACGGGGTCGGGAGGACCCGCGTCCAACAACCCGTCAATTGCAGGTTGATCAAGCACTAGCTTGACAACTTTGACCGACTTCATCCGCGTTCCGAGAACGCCGTACCAACCTGGTCCAAACCCCGATGCCACCGCCCGCTACCGAAGCGATCAAAAGCAGCCAGGCACCCAGCAGGGTGACCCGCACCGTTCGATCGAGCGCTGGGCGCGCGAAGAACTCATCGAAAATCCAGCAGCCGGCGATAATCCCCGCAAAAAGAACCGCCGCCCACTCCGTCCACAGCCAGGCTCGCCAGCGTTTCACGAGACTCGCCGCCGCCAGGATCGCAACCGTCACGAGCGCGAGCGCTCGAAGCGAGTAACCCGCCCAGGCGCGCGCGTCGAAATAAGCCGCCACCCGCGGCCAGCTCCAGGGTTTCTCACCGACGCGAGGTTGATAGGCAGGATTCGGCGCCGACGATCTGACTTCCGTCGATGTTGCCTCGGCGAGCCGCATCGGTCCAAGCGTGAAGAGCACCGCTATCACAATCAACAGGACGACGGCCAACCCCCGGCTCAATTTCGCTCGAAAGCGCCACGTGAAAACCGCAACGATGACCGCCGCCAACGTCAATCGCAGCACCGTCGACGCGAGGTCCGCCAGGCTCTCGCCTGGCTGCGGCCACCAAAGCTCGTACATGAGCGGAGCCGCTCTCGGCAAGTATGCCCGATTGCGGAAGTTGTCGACCGCGTACTGGGAATCGGGTGCAGCGCTCGGCTCAATCCACGCCGTTTCGCCGGTCATCGCGCTCGCGCGTGCGGTTCGAAATGCCGGGTAAACCGACTCGAACAAAACGATGGCGAGTGCAACAGCCAGCCACTCGGCGACGCGATCTCGGCAGTCGTATCGAAACCGCCGCCCCACAATCAAAAACGCCAGCCCAATCACAGCCGCCCAGAGCCAGCCGGCCCACACCGAACCCAACAGCGAGCGAAACCCGCCACTTGACATCGGCAGGATATAAAAGTCGCTGGCGCGCAAGGCCGAGCCCTGGTGCATCACCCAGCCGCAGGCGAATCCCGCGGTGAAGAGCAAAAGGTCCAGCGTCGTGACCCCCCGAGGCGCCGGGTCAAGCCGTGCTTCTCGATTCATCCCCGCTCCAGCATCACGACGATCACTTCCTCGACCACCCCGGTGAAGTTTTTCATGTGCGGAGCCAGCATCGTCTTGGCCGTCCAGCCGTGCTTCGCATAGTGATTCAGAGCTTCTTCCAGCCGGGCCAGGTCGAACTTGCCCTCGAAGATCTTGTCTCGGGAGGTCAGCAGCTTATATTCTTTGGCGGCGGGCGCCGCCGGGTCGGCGGCGACAAACGCGGGCGTGCTTTCTACGCGGCCAACCGGCTCAGCGGGGGCAGTAGCCACGGCCGCGGCCGGAGCAGGCGCCCCGGCTTCTCCCTTCAAGAAAGCAGCCGTCTCCGCAGGAATCGCCCAGGACGAAGCATCGAGCCCTTCCACCTCGATGCCGTGCAGCGGCTCGGCAACCGCGGAAGGGACCGAAGCGCCCCCCGGCGAAGCCGGTGGGGCATTCACAAGCCCTCCGCTCTTGGCCGCCGGTGCGGCGACTTGAAAACCGAGCCCGCACTTGCGGCATTTGATCCGCGCCCCAATCAGGCTGGGCGGGATCTTGCCGCGTTCGCCACACGTCGGACACGTCACGTACGGCATCGCCCCCAACCTCCCCTCCCGGCAGCCTCGCCTCAGCCGGAACTCAGGTGACCCTCATGCAGCCATGAACCACCACTTCGTAGCGGAACGGGACTAACGCGATCACGTGCAGATGCAACGCAAGCCGGAAATGATGACCTCGCTTACCATAACGTGCGCCCGTTCGCGGCTCCAACCTTTTTTCCAGACCGGCGGCGCTTCGTGGAAACGCCCTAGAGCATGCGGCCACCATGACTTGCATCATCGCAGAACGCCCACGATGTTGTGAAAAACCACCATGCACGTGCTCTCGCCTCAGCCCAATCGTCACGATTTCTTGACAATTCTAAACGCACTCGGGACGATAGGTGCATGATCAAACGCGATTCGCAAATGGAGTTTTCCGTACATGTTTTCGCTGCGCGACCCGTCACGACCCATGAAATCATCTGAAGGCGCACCCGCCACGATTCTGGATCGCGTCGATTCATTGATCGACGAGTTGCTGAACGACGGTGACCTTTCGTCTTCTTCCCTGGCGTCGATCTTCATGGCCGCGCGCGAATCCGTACGTGACGGGTACCACGTCGCACTCGCCCGCCGCACCTGGGATGCCCACAACGACTTGAAATTACGTGATCGTGTCAGCGAGGCAAAGCGCCTCGAAAGTAAGCTGTTCGACTGACCGGTAGACACTCGCTGCTCTGGCGGCCGATGCCCGCCGCCAGGTGTGACCGATCTTGATCCGGCTGCCGGTTCTCTCTTGTCCGGCTTTCGGCGCAATCCCTAATCTCTACGGGTGACCAGGTCCCTGTTCCTTGGTCCCCTGCGCTCGACGATCGCACCCGCCGTTCCGGCAACGATCGCCGGCGAGGCGTCTCCGAATGAGGTCGACGTGATGCAAGCCATCGCTGTGGAAACTCTGGTCATACTAGGCTTGATCCTGCTGAACGGTCTTCTGGCGATGTCGCGAACGTCGATCGAAGCGGCCAGGAAATCGCAGTTGAACGACTGGTCGAGTCAGGGAAATCGGGCCGCGTCGGCCGCGCTTCTGCTGCGGAACGACCCCAGGGGCCTGGAGTGGACCGTGCAACTCGTCGCGACATTGCTCAGCGTGGCGATTGGCGTTTATGCGGGCAACTATCTGTTGCCTGCGCTCGGCTGGGTGATCGGAGGTGCCGGAGGCCTGGCGGGTCGGGAACAAATCGCTATCTTTTGGATTGTGGTCGTGGCTGTCACACTCGCGTCGATTCTCTTTTCGGAGATGATGCCCAGGCGGCTGGCCTTGCTCCGGCCGGAGCGGACAGCGGGGCTCCTGGCCTTGCCGGTCCGGGGCCTCTCGCTGCTTGCCGTTCCGGTGATGCGACTCGCGAGCTGGCTGACCGATCTCCTCCTGCGCACGATAGGAATACACCCCGCTCAGGAGCCGCCCGTGACCCAGGAGGAAGTCTCCTTGCTCCTGCAGGAAGGCACCAAGGCCGGTGTCTTCGAAGAAGGCGAGCACGAGATGATCAAGCGGGTCTTCCGCTTCTGCGACAGGCGGGCGCGCGCCCTGATGACACCCCGGAGCGACGTCGTCTGGCTCGATGTCGCTGACCCTCCGGAAGAAATCCGCAACAAGATCATCTCCAGCCATCACACACGGTTCCCGGTCTGCGACCAGAGCCTCGACAACTTGCTCGGGATCGTCCAGATCAAAGACCTCCTGGGAGAACAGAACAGCCTCGAGCCCTACCGGATCAAGGGGCGTCTCACGTTGCCACTGTTCATCTACGAAGGGACTCGCGGCCTGAAAACTCTCGAGACGTTCAAGAAATCGGCCAGCCGGGTCGCCGTGGTCCTCGACGAATTCGGTACCGTGCTAGGGATGGTCACGCTGAGCGACATACTCCAGGCGATCGTCGGCGACATGCCCACGAAGCTCCAGAGCCAGGAGCAGCCCGCCGCCGTCCAGCGCCAGGACGGATCGTGGCTGCTTGACGGCCGCATGGCGCTCGATGAGTTCCGCGACTTGTTCGAGCTAGTGAGCCTTCCCGAAGGCGACTTTCACACCCTCGCCGGCCTGGTCGTCACCCAGCTCGGCCGCATTCCGCGCGTCGCCGAGAGCTTTGAATGGCAGGGCCACTCGTTCGAGATCGTCGACATGGATGGCAACCGCGTCGATCGCATCCTCGTGAAGCGGATCGAGGCGTCGTGAAACCCGCCTGACTCGTTGTCCGAAAACACCACTCCCCACCTGAATCGTGCGTTTTCGCAACACGCGTGGCTCACCAAGCACGCATCCGTCACCATTTCATCAGCCGTGCATACAATCAAATAGAAGCGTGAGCTACATTCCCCGTCCACACGTGCGAGACCACGATGCGGCGATTTTCGGCGGCCGGCCTCCTGGCCCTGGCCCTGTTCGTTCTGTCGAACGAGCGGGCGAGCGCGGGCTCGGTGCACGTCACGAAGCCCGAGGTCCAGGCCGCGCGAATCTTGCTCTACGAGCACGAAATGGGCTTGTACAACAGCGACCCCAGCCGATTTGACGAGCACCATCCCGTGCTCGGCCGCATCCTCGCGAGTGAAGAGGGCTTTGACGCGTACCTGGCCAAACACACGTTCCCGCGCTTGCTCTGCAAGCACACCCCTTTTCTTTGGCGTGTGATCGACGGTGACATCCTCTATCACAGGCTTCATCCGTTCGCAAAGCCCCCGTCCGTGCCCGACACCGTGCTCACCCCGCCCGGCGGAAACACGTCCGACAGCACCCCACCGGGCGGCGGCGGCCCGGGAGGCCACGATCCCGGCGGCGGCGGCTCCGGCGGCGGCTCAGGACCCACAATCCACCAGAGCAGCGTGCCCGAGCCGTCTTCGTGGGTGATCATGGCCTCGGGTGTCGCGCTGACCTTCCTTGCGGCGCTTCGCCGCAGGATTTTTAGGCGACTCACGAGCGCGCCCGGATTCTGATCGCACCGAGAGCCGTTCATTGCACCTCGAACGGCTCAGCCGGGCCAAGGATCAAACCGTTTGCTGCAGGGACACCGCTGAGAACGGTCAATGTGAGGTGCTGCTTGGACGGTTTCGCGAGCGTCAGGGTGACCGTGTTGCCACCGGTGGAACGTGTTGTAAATCGCACGGGGACGAGCTTGATGCTCGTCCCCTTGCGAGTATGAACCTTCGTCAGAATTCCCAAGGAATAGAAGCTTCGGGTGCTAGCCGATGGGGCCATCGCCTGGTTAAACGTGAGGCTGATCGAGATCGTCCCTTCGTTCACGCGGCGCTTGCGAAGCGAGGTCGGATTGACGCTCACGACTTTCGGTGGCGACAGCACGGTGATGGAGAGTAAAGTCGAGTCGAAAACGGCCGGGTCGCCCTGAACGGCCACCGTTACCGTGAAGCTATACGTGCGGCCGGCCTGAGCCAGGCTCGGGCTCCAGGTGAAGAGGCCGGACTGCGGGTCGATCAGTGTGCCTACGGGGGCGGCTGAACCCAAGCTGTAGAGTAGTGTTCGGCCCGAGCCGGAGCCGGTCGACGTGACTAAAACGCTGAGGTTGCCCCCCGGTGCGACCATTTGACTCGGGATGGGATTGATCGTCACAGGGGCGGCCTGCGGGCCGGTGATCGTGAATACGAATCTGTCGCCATTCGGCGCGCTGAGCGGGTTCCCGGCCAGGTCGCTGAATGCGGTGGGGTCGACCACGAGCGACAGCACGCCGGGGAGCGGAGGAGAAATCGGGGTCAACACGACGGTGGAAGTGTCGTCGGCATTCACGCGGTAGAGCGTGGTGATCGTCAGCGAGTTTCCGCCTTGCGTGGTAAGCTCGAGCGCGGTCGGATCGCTGGTCGAAAGTGCGGGTCCGCCGTCCGTCAGGCCGGCCAGCGCGTGGCTGAAGGTCACGGACACCTGGCCGTCGGGAAGAGCCGTTACGGACGCACCGTCGGCCGGGTTGGTGGCGGTGATGGTCAGGCTCGACTGGATCGTTATCGCGGTCGTACCCGACAGGGCGCTCAGCGCCCCTCCGGAAGTTAATGACGCGGCGTCGGCAATCTGATAGGTGCCATCCGGCAGAGCTGCACCGCTCAGGGTGATCGTGGCGGCGCTGCCCACGGCCGCGACGCGACTGCCGAGCGGGACCGGGTCGCCGGGATTGCTATCGTTGTAAATCTGGACGAAGCTGTTGGCGGGGTTGACGCCGGAGACGGTGAAATAGAGCGGCGCCGCGCTCGAGCCATTATCTCGCGTCAGTCCATCGGAGCTACCCACGCCGGTGTCGCTCTGCGGCGCCAGCACGGGTGCGTCTGGAACCAGTGGCAAAACCGGCTGGGCCGTGACGTCGACGTCGCCGCTCGTCGCCGGGACGAGAGTGCCGCTCGTGATCTGCAAGATATAGCCGTCATCCGCGAAGTTCAACGTCAGCGGATTGAACGTGGCGACACCGGCGTTAAACGGAGCGCTCAGCATGCCGCCAAGTGCGGCAGGCCCGGGGTTGCTGATCAAGGCCACCGTCGCGGTGCCTGTGTAGGACGTGTTGACGAACCCCAAGGAATCTTCGGCCGCGACGACGACTTGAAAGCTCTCATTGGCAAACACCTGACTCGGTGGGTCGGTTGTGAGCACAAGCTGGACGGCCGAACCGGCCGTGACCTGGATCGGACCGATCGAGCCGGATAGTCCACCGCCGGAGACGGAGAGTGTGTACGAGCCGAGCTGACTGAAGCTCAAGCCGGTGAGCTTCGCCACGCCCAGCGAGGCGGTCGCGGTGGGATTGCCACCCAGCGTCGCGCCGGTGGGCCCGTTGGTGATCGCTACGGTGACGGGGGCATCAAACGCGAGGGCCGTGTTGCCGCTTGAGTCTTCGGCTGTGACGGTCAAGCTGAACGTCGCACCGGCTATGACCGAAGCGGGGGCCGTGGGAGTCGCGACCAACTGCTTCGGGGTTATCAGAACTGCCCCGTATTCGAATGCCCCGATGTCGACGGTGCCTCCGACGATCCGCGCGTAGCCTGGACCACGCTGGTCCCAGGTAAGTGTTTGTTGCGTCGTGGGATCGATGGCAAGCAAATTGTTCCCGGCGTTGATCGCGGTGCTGCCGGCAAGCAGAGGGACGGTCTCCGTCGGGCCGCCGTTGTTGCCGAGCGCTCCCAGCGTGGGGTCGATGACCGTGCCGGCGCTCGCGGAGCCGATCTGGTTGCCCTGGGATTGATTGCTGATGCCGCTCAAGAGATCGCCGTCGCCGATCAGGTTGTTGGAGCTCTTCGCATCGAGTGTGCCTGCCACGTCGCCGGGCGTCGTGCTTGGGCTGGCGCCCTTGGTGTTTCCGGCGATCAGGGTGTTGGTAATCAGGATATCACCGGGGTACTTGATTGTTTCGAGAGCGGCGCCGTAAGGCCCACTGTCGGTAGTGCGGTTGCCAGTGATGGTGGCGTTCGTCAGGGTCAGCTTGGCGTCCTCATTGACGACGGCGCCTCCGGAAAGGCTGGTGTTGCCATAGAGGGTGCTGTCGGCAACGGCTGCCGCAGCGGGCGCGCTCGATGGCGCGCCGCCGCCGGGGTAGAAGAAAAACAGGGACAGGTTGGCCAGCCCACCGCCGTCTTGAGTCGCCGTGTTGCCGGAAATGGTGCAGCTCGTCACTGCGAGCGTCCCCTCGTTCATGATGCCACCGCCGTACTTCGTGGCTGTGTTTGCCGTGACGGAAGTTCCGGTGATGGTTGTTGTCTGGTCAGGGGCGACGGGGTAAATCGCGTTGAAGATGCCGCCGCCTAGAGCGGCCGAGTTACCGGAGACGGTGCTGTCGGTGAGTGTCAACGTCCCCTGGTTCAGGATGCCGCCACCGTCGGACGTGGCCGAGTTCCCAGAGACAGTGCAATCGACGAGCGCCGATTCAACGGGAAACGGATAAGGCACAGGGGGTGGATGGTATAAGGAAATATCGGCGATGCCGCCGCCGTTGGCGGCCGAATTGCCGGAGACGGTGCAATTGGTCAGCGTCATCCCGCCGATGTTGAAGATGCCGCCTCCGGAGGCCGTGGCCGAGTTTCCGGCGATGATGCAGTCGGTGAGCGAAAAAGCGCCCGGGGTCACGTAGCCCTTGTATCCGTTAAAGCTCTGGCCGGCACCGCTGAAAATGCCGCCGCCGTTGACGGCCGAGTTCCCCGTGATTGCACAGTCGGTGAGGGACATCGGGCTCTCCGTCCATATGGCGCCGCCGCCGGATTCCGACGTGTTGCCCATGAAGGCACAACCGTCGATCGTCCATGCGCCGCCGTTGATGGCCCCGCCATTCTCGTTGGTTCCTACTGAGTTATCGAGGAAGGTGCAGTCGGTCAGCGTTCCGCCGCTCATGTGGAGGGCGCCACCAGGGCCTCCCGCCCTGCTGTTCCCCGGAAAGATGGTGCTGTTTCCCGACAAGGTGCAGTTCGTCAAGCTCGCCGTGCCACCATCGATGGCTCCGCCTTGCACGGCTGTGTTGCCGGTCAACGAGCAGTCCAAGAGCGTCGGCGAACCCGCGATGCCGCCGCCGACTCCTTCCTCGGCCGTGTTCTGGGAAATCAGGCTGTAGGATATCGTCAGCGAGGTGCCCTGGCTCGTGATAAAGCCTCCGCCCTCGCCGCAAGAGTTTCCAGAAATGACGCTGTCCGTCACCGTCACCCCAGCGCCGGACCCCTTGACTCCGCCGCCGGCACCGTTCGTGGCGATCGTGTTGTCAGAGATGGTGCAGTCGGACAGCGTCAACGTTTCCTCGTATCCAGCCATGTTGATTCCTGCGCCTTCGGACGTCGCGGAGTTGCCGGACACGGTGGCGTCGGAGAGAGTCAACGTGCCAGCGTCATCAATGCCGCCACCGTAGGTCGCGTTTGCGCCTGTGATGGTCAGGCCGGAGAGCGTGGCCGTCACCCCGCGATCCACGAGCAGGCCGCTGAAGTTCGATGAGGCGCCGCCGCCCTTTAGCGTAACCAGAGACGCCCCGGGGCCGTTGATGGTCATGTTGGCGTCGACGTCCGGTAGGGCCTGCGCCAGTTGAATCGTCCCCATGACACTGAAATCGATCACGCTGCCGGGGTTGGCGTTGGCCTGGGTGATCGCGAAGCGAAGGTCGCCCGATGTTCCTGAGCCGGTCCCCGTGTCGCCCAGCGAAGTGACCGTGTAGACGCGGCCCGTTACCGCGGCCGGGCTCTCAACTGTTTGCGTGAGCGTCGCCGTGCTGCTGGGGTAGGTGGAGTCGCCGGAGTAAATGGCTGCGATCGAATGCGAGCCGACCGAAAGCGACGTGACGAGCCCGCTGGTGGCGGCGCCCCCTGATAGTGGAACAGGCGACCCGAAGTCGTTGCCGTCGATCTGGAACTGGATTGTACCGGTCGGCGTCAGACCACCGCTTAACGGGATGGCCAGCACGCCAAAGGTCATCAGCTCGCCGGGAAGGCTGGGATTCGCCGAGGAGCAGAGCGCGAGTTGATCAACGGCCTGGGGCAAGACGGTGAGCGCACCTGAGGCGCTGGCGCTCTCGTACGTCGCGTCGCCGGCGAAGCTGGCCTCGACGTCATCCGCGAAAATGCCGACATTGAAGCCGGCCAGGCTCCCGCCTGTCATTGTCGCAGCGCCGCCCATATCGGTCACGGCTGAGCCGATTAGCGTGATAACCCCCCCCTCGTCAAGCGTGAAATCCACGGTGCGGCCCGCCACCGGCAAGCCGTCCGACGTCAGGATTGCCGACAGGCTCGCCGTGCCGGCACGAGTTCCGCTGGCGGAGACGGTGGAGAAGCTCGCGGCAAGCGGGGCGTTACTGGCCGCGACGCTATAGGTTGGGCCGACGTCCACAGCAAGCTGAAATGGGTTGCCATCGGCACTTTGAAGGGATAAAGACTGCTGCGACTGGATCGCGCCGTTGGTCGCGACGCCAGCAAATTCTACCTGCGACTGTCCTGTTGTCCCGCTTCCCTGGATCTCGAACGTCCCCGTCCCAGGTTGCGAGATATACACGAACTGCGCCCCGGTTGTGCCAGGGTCTTCCCCCGTGAGATCTTCCAGCGGCCCTTCGGTGAAGTAAACCGCATTCGGAATCTGGTTGAGAGGCTGCGTCCCTCCGGACGGAATTCCCGTAACCAGGCCCTGCGCGTCGCCGACGGCCAGATTCACTCCCGTGCCCGTGGACGCGGCTGCGACATAAAGCGCGCTCAAGTCGCTGGTCGGATCCGACACATAGCCGCGGGTCTCGAAGTCATCGCCGTAGTAATCGAGGGTTTCTGAGTTGCCCGCCGGATCGTTGATCCAGAACGTGTCACCATCAATTCCCGTGACCAGGACAAAGTGATTCGTGTACCATGTGTTCGGGTGCGTGGCGTCCGGCGCATGTGGGTTGTAAACATGTACGATGATCGGTTCGGATGTCGTCGTGAGTAGATTGCGTAAATCTTGATCGCTCGTCATGCCCCATGCAGTGTTCCAGTGGATGGCCGCGCCGGAAGACCCGGCCGCTGAAGCCGCGATCGAAGTCGCCGGCCCCCAGTTCAACTGAGCGTCGCCGACGTAGCCGTTGGTGCCGGTCAATTCACTGTTGAGCGTGCCCGGATCCGTTTGTACGCCCGCGAAGTCGAGGGCCATCACAAGCGACGTCAAGCCGCAGCCCGAACCCCGGACCGTATGACCGGTATCGTCCATGTATGTTGGCTGATCGGGATTGGCCCAGGCGCCCTGGTACTGAAGCACAAGTGGAACATCCTGATCGATCTCGAGGGCCTTTGTGTTGGCTGTCGGGTCGAACGTCCCGAGCGTGTTGTCCGGATCAATCACGACGAGCAGGTAATTGGCGTCCGCGGGCGCGCCGGTCAACACCGACCCAACCACGTGGATCGGTCCGTAAGGCGCGGCCTGGGCGACTTGTCCAGCCGGGATCGTATTCACAGTTGGGACGAGGTTTATGGGCGATCCTACCACATCGCTCGGGTAATTCTCGCCACTTGCCCAGTAAAGCGCGAACGGAGTGGGCGAGGTCGTCGGTTCGCCGCTGACACCGTAGTCGAAGTCAATACCGGCGGTGGACGAGTGATCCCATGAAACGGATGTTGGAACGATCGTCGGCTCGGGCACGAGGCTCACATCCAGGTTCATATCAACGAGCCATCCCACATTATTAACGCCCGCGCCGAGAAACGGCGCTATGGTCTGCCCGCCGAGGCTCTCCGAAAACGAAAGCGTGAAGGAATCGCCGATCTTGGCATCAAGGGTTCCCGTCTCGTCATCCGTCGGTCCCGACCCGATCGGCGTGATTCCGCTGCCGCCCAGATTGTCAACCTGTGAGGCGAGAGGCGTGGTCGTCCCGTTGTAAGTATAGCTCGCGGCGTATGTGAAACTCGCCGTAGCGTTATTTGAGGCTAATGTCTTGACGTTGAAGACAAAGGCGAACTGCACGGTAACCGGGTCGCCCGTTTCTTCGTCGGGATCAGTCGCCACGATCGTGACCGGAACATTGATGGTCGGCCCGATCGCGCCGCTCGCGTCTGTCAGACCCGAGTTCACCGATACGCTCGCGATGCCGTTCTTCCGAACGCCTCCCTGCGACTGGATGTCGAGGTTTACGCCAGGATTGCCTGTCGTGGAGGCCGCAGTCGTCAACGTTACGTTGGAGTACGCCGTGCCATCATTGTGCGTGAATTGCTGTGACGCCGGCGTGTTCAGATTCGCCACCTCATTCTCGGTCTGGACCACCGAGTCGAGTGTCGATTGCTCGCCCAGCGCCCCGGTGAATTGCAGCCCCGCGAGCAACCGCCGATCTTCAAGCGTTTCCACCCACGGCGATCGCACTCGACCGGCTCGCCCCATGCCGGACGATTTCCGAAGTCGACTACGAGCACCCTCCACCCTACGGCGTGACGCAGACATCGCGTTGAACCCTCTTCGTTGTATCGCCCGATGCAACCCGCCCTCGTGCACCAGTGCAATGAGCACAGCCTTGTCGTCAACGACTTTCTCGTCAGCCACCGAAGCTCCCCAAGGCGCGAAGTGGCCTCTATCTTATAGTCCTGCAAGACCAGTTCACTATGGGTCACACCCATGCGCCGAAAATACCGATCAGGCATTCCCGGTTGTCTGAAGGCTTTTTGACGGCTAAACTGCGTGAAGAACATTCCTCTTGCACGCCAGGGAGCACACCATGACTCACTCCTCGCGCACACGTCGTGCCTTCTTCGAGCAAATCGGAGCGGCCGGTGCTGCTGTCACCGCCTTGGGTTCGCTCGAAACGGCTCGAGGCTACGCCGCCAACGACTCGCTTTCGGTGGCTTGCATCGGAACCGGCGGGCGGTGCCAGCACTTGATGACAGCCCTCGCCAAGGTGCCGGGCGTCAAGATGACCGCGGTCTGTGACATCTGGGACGTGAATCTAGGCAACGCCAAGAAACTCGCCGACCCCAAGGCCATCGCCAGCAAGCAGTATCGCGCCCTGCTCGACCGCAAGGATATCGACGCGGTCTTGATCGCCAGCCCCGACCACTGGCACGTGCCGATGGCCGTCGACGCGTGCAACGCCGGCAAGGATGTCTACGTCGAAAAGCCGCTCACGCACGACCATTGCGAGGGCAACCTCATCATCGATGCCCAGAACCGCAACAAGAAGATCGTTCAGGTCGGCATGCAGCAGCGCAGCATGCCCCACATTCAGAAAGCGCGTGAACTGCTCAAGGCCGGCAGGATCGGCGAGGTGTTCAAGGTCCATTTGAGCTGGAACCGCGGCGGCTCGACGCGTTTTCAGCGCTCGGCCTCAAACGTCGACCCGAGCCAGGTCGCCTGGAAAGACTTTCTCGGCAGCGCGCCCGACCAGCCGTTTGATGAATTCCGATTCCGGAACTGGCGCTGGTTCTGGGATTTCGGCGGCGGCGTCTTGACCGATTTGATGGTGCACTGGATCGACGTGGCCCACTGGCTGCTCGACCTCGACCATCCGCTCAAAGCCACCGCGGTCGGCAACCACTTCGCCAGCGGCGATCTCTGGCAGACGCCCGACTCGATCCAGTGCATCCTCGAGTACCCCAACAACCTTCAGACTCATTTCGAGGGCACGTTCTCGAATTCGACCTATGGCTCGATGATCACGTTCATGGGAACCGACGGCACGCTCTACATCGACCGCGGCCGCTTTGAGCTCAACCCCGAGCCCGGCAAGGGAAAGAGCGAGTCGCTCATCCTGGGAACCAACCCGCGCAAAGGGGCCGACTTCTACGATAAGCCCGACGGCGAATTGGTCCACTTGACGAACTGGGTCGAGTGCATTCGCAGCCGTCAGAAGCCGACTGCTCCGGCGGAAGCTGGTGTCAGCGCGGCCGCCGCGGCCCACCTGGGCAACCGGGCCTACCGCAACGGCCTCGTCGTCGGCTGGCTGCCGTGCTGACACGGAGGATGCCGGAACAACCGCCATGCTCGAGGAAAACCCGCTCTGGTACAAAGATGCAGTCATTTACGAGGTGCACGTTCGCGCCTTTTTCGACAGTGAAGGCGACGGAATTGGAGACTTTCTGGGCCTGACTCAGAAACTCGACTACCTGCAAGATCTGGGCATCACCGCGATCTGGCTCCTCCCGTTTTATCCTTCACCCCTCAGGGACGACGGCTACGACATCGCCGACTACACGGACATTCATCCGCAATACGGCAAGCTCGATGACTTCCGGGCCTTCCTCGAAGCGGCCCACGACCGTGGGATCAGAGTCATCACCGAGCTGGTGCTGAATCACACGTCCGACCAGCACCCGTGGTTCCAGCGCGCTCGCCGCGCTCCGGCCGGCAGCCCGGAGCGAGACTTTTACGTGTGGTGTGATTCACCCGAGCGATACAAGGAGGTACGGGTGATCTTCCAGGACTTCGAGCCATCCAACTGGAGCTGGGATCCACTCGCAAAGGCTTATTACTGGCACCGGTTTTATGCGCATCAGCCGGATCTGAACTTCGACAACCCAACGGTCTGGAACGCGATCTTCCCTGTCGTCGACTTCTGGCTCGGCCTGGGCGTCGACGGCATGCGGCTCGACGCGGTCCCCTATCTTTACGAGCGCGAAGGCACAAACTGCGAGAACCTGCCGGAGACGCATCAGTTTCTCAAGGCACTTCGCGCGCACGTCGACGAGCGCTTCCCGGGAAGGATGCTCCTGGCCGAGGCCAACCAGTGGCCCGAAGACGCCGTCACCTACTACGGAGAAGGGGACGAATGCCACATGGTCTTCCACTTCCCGCTGATGCCGCGGCTGTTCATGGCGCTCCATCAGGAGGACCGGTTCCCGATCCACGACATCATGGCCCAGACACCGCTCGTCCCCGAGAGCTGCCAGTGGTGTCTCTTCCTGCGAAACCACGACGAGCTGACGCTGGAAATGGTCACCGATGAGGAGCGTGACTACATGTACCGGGCATACGCCCGGGACCTTAACGCCCGGATCAATCTTGGCATCCGCCACCGGCTCGCCCCTCTGCTCCGCGACGACCGCCGCCGCATCGAGCTGATGTTCGCCCTCCTTTTCTCGCTGCCGGGAACGCCCGTCATCTATTACGGCGACGAGATCGGCATGGGCGACAACATCTACCTGGGCGATCGCAACGGGGTGCGAACTCCGATGCAGTGGTCGGCCGACCGGAACGCAGGCTTCAGCCGGGCCAATCCTCAGCGGCTCTACCTTCCCGTCGTCATCGATCCGGAGTACCACTACGAAACGGTAAACGTGGAGGCCCAGCACGGGAATCCCTCCTCACTGCTCTGGTGGCTCAAACGCATGATCACATTGCGGAAGTCGTTCCACTCTTTTGGCCGCGGCTCGTTCCGCCTGTTGCGCCCGGAGAACACGAAGGTGCTGGTTTTCGTGCGCGAGCATGAGGAGGAGCGGGTCCTGGTCGTCGCCAACCTCTCGCGGTTCGTCCAGTACGTGCAGCTCGATCTGAAAGACTACGCGGGCTGCGTTCCTGAAGAGCTGCTCGGGCCGCACGCGATTCCCGCGCATCACAGACGGGCCCTACCTGCTTTCAATCGGCCCCCATGGCTTCATGTGGTTCGCTCTGCCGCTGCCGGCGCCGTCAAGCAATGTGCCTCAGGAACCCAGCATCGCGCGGCGGCCGCAGTTACCGCTGCTGCGCGGCGCAGCCGCGCTCTCGAGCTGGTTTCGACCGGAGCGCCTGGAGGAGGTCGAGGCGCTCTTGCCGGGCTACCTGCGCCGCAACGGTCTGCCTTCCGGTCGTGCGCCGGTCTCCATCGTGCGAGATCTCACACGTCGTTCCCATCCGGATCGGGGAGATCGAGGCGTGGTACATGATCGTGCAAGTCGACCCGCATGGTGGGATCACGGAGAGTGTCGCCCTGTGTCTTTCCTTCGTGCCCGAAGCCGAGCTGGACCAGTTGCTCATACCGCTTGAATCGGCGGGATTCGCCCGGATCTCCGGCGCTTCGCCAGGTGCATTGTGCAACGCTCTGGCTGTTCGTGGATGCTGTCGGGGCCTGCTCCGGGGAATCCTCGCGGGCCGATCGCGGCACGTCGAGGACGGCGAGATCGTGGCATTGCCACTCGCGGCCGAGGGGGCAACGAATCTCGCCGAGCTGGCGGAGCTCTCGCTATCGCTCCATCGAAACGAGCGGCCCAACATGTCCGTGATCTACGGGGAATCTTACATTCTGAAGACGTTCAGCCGCGTCGAGGATGGCGTCAATCCCGATCTCGAGGTCGGTCGCGCTCTCGCTCAGCACTCGGATTACCAGGGCTTTGCTCCGGTTGTCGGTTTCATCGAATACCGCCGCCGCGGGGCCGCGCCGGTCACCCTCGGTGTGCTCCACCGATACGTTTCGAACCAGGGCACAGCGTGGCAGTTCACGCTCGATCAGTTGAGCCAGTACTTCGAGCGAGTGGCCGCGTTACCACGCGACGTGAGCCCCCCGCGCTGCCACCCTTCTTACATGAAGCATCAAAGCCAGAAGGCCCGGCGCGATCGCTCTTGCCGGAGCTGATCGGCGGCTATCTGGAGAGTGCCGCGCTCCTGGGACGTCGCACGGCCGAGCTGCACCGCGCACTTGCCGGCCGCACAGACCGTGCTTTCGCGCCGGAGCCCTTCGGCAGGCTCTACCAACGCTCGGTTTATCAGTCGCTGCGAAATCTGACGGGCCGGCTCTGTGCGCGGTTGTCTCGAATGACTGATGCCGTCCCTGAAGCCGCGCGGCCGCTCGCAGAACGCATCATCGCGGACCAGGACCTCCTTCTCGAGCGCTTCCGCGGCGTTCTCGACCCCACCTATCTCGGGCAGCGGATCCGTTGCCACGGCGACTACCACCTGGGGCAATTGCTCTTCACCGGCAAGGACTTCATCGTCTCCGACTTCGAGGGAGACAGCGCTCGCCCCATCGGGGAGCGCCGCGTCAAGCGGTCCCCCCTCCTCGACGTCGCTTGCATGATTCGCTCGCTCGATTACGCCGTCCAGAGCGTACTTCTCGGTATCGCCGATGCACGCGGCCGCCCACCCGGGGTGATCCGGCCCGAGGACCGCCAGGCGCTCGGGCCCTGGGCCCCGGTCTGGTACGAATTCGTCAGCCGCGAGTTCGTTTCGGCCTACATCGAGTCGATCGGGCCGACCGAGCTGCTCCCCCGTACCACAGATGCGACCTTCAATCTCGTCGAGCTATACTTGCTCGAAAAGTCACTACTCGAAATCGACTTCGAGTTGACTGACCGCCTTGATTGGGTTGAGGTTCCCCTACGCTCGGCCATCCGGTTGCTCTCAAACGACCCGGCAGACCCGGCGCTGCTTCTCTAGAGATCGTCGGACGGATTTCGCGGAGGATTCTGAACACGGATGACTCGACCCAACTTGATGGAATCACTGCCGGAGATCGGCCGCCGGATCGATCGGGCCGGAAGTATCCTCCTGGCACTCGATTTCGACGGCACGTTGACGCCAATCCGCCCGCACCCCGGCGACGCCGTCCTCGCCGAAACAGTGCGTACGCTTCTGGACGAGCTGAGTCGCTTGCCTCGTGTGGATGTGATGATCGCGAGCGGACGCAGCATCGCCGACGCTCGCAGCCGGGTCGCCCTGCCGCAGCTCATTTATTCCGGCAACCACGGACTGGAAATCTGCGGCCGCGGTCTCAGCTTTGAAGAACCGACGGGCAGCGCAGCGATAGAACCGCTGGGGGAGCTGGCCCTGCGCGTCGAAGAACTCTTGTCGGAGGTGCCCGGTGTTCTCGTCGAAAACAAGGGCCCCACAGCTAGCGTGCACTACCGCAACACACCTCCTGAGCGATGGGATCACGTTGCGCACGTCGTTCGCGAGGTCGTTGCGAGCCAGGCCGCTCGCTTTGTCGTCCTGCCCGGCCGGCGGGTCTGGGAGATCCGTCCGCGTGTCTTCTGGCACAAAGGCAGAGCAGTCAATTGGGTCGCCTCGCACCTTGAGGATCCTGATCATCGACTCGTGTTCTTCGTCGGCGACGACCGCACCGACGAGGACGCCTTCGCCAGCCTGCCTGAAGGCGTGACGATCAAGGTCGGCCATGAGGCGCAACGCAGGCGCGATACGAGCTCGCCGATCCGGCGGCCGTGGAGCTGTTTCTCGCATGGCTGCTGGAGAAACTCTCTTCGCGGCAACCGTCTTCCTGAGCCATTCGTCAGCCGAGGACCCTGGCGCAAGCTTGCGCCCGAGAATCCGATCAAGCGCATCCGAGCTCTGCTCGACGAGCGCCTCGGGATAATGGAGAAAGGGGTGAAAATACTCGAAGGTCACATATCCCTCGTAGCCGGCAGCTTCGAGCGCATCCATCACCGCGGGCCAGTTCGTGGTGCCGTCGAGCAACGTCCGGAACGACTCGAGCGTATGGTCGGTGCCCTTCTTCGAGAACTCCTTGAAGTGCACGTTCCGAATTCGCCCTCCCAGAATGGGAATCCAGTGTTCGGGAAACTGAAAGAGCATCACGTTCCCTGTGTCAAAATGCACCCGGACGTGCTTGCTGGCAAAACTGTCGACGAACGCGTTCAACTCGTCGGGAGTCGTCAAGTAGCCGTTAAACACGATGTTCTCGATGTTCAGATAGACGCCTAGCTTCTCGGCCCTGGGCAAGAGCTTGCCAATCGATTCGCGCGCCCGCTGGGCGCAGACGCCGATCGGAACCGGCTCGCGATCGGGCAGCCAGGGAATATACGTTGAGCCCGCGATCGTCAGCAGGTTCTCCGTTCCCAGCTCGTGCGCAGCGTCGAGCATGAGCGTCGCCAGCTCGAGCGCCCGAGCGCGGCGGGCGGCGTCGTTGTCGGTGAGCGAATAGGGCCAGTAGAGGAAGGAGCACAGGCCGCTAATCGCGATGCCGATTTCCTCGGCCATCTTGCGTACGGCTTGAAACTCGGATGCACCCGACTTGGGCGAAAGCTCGGTTTCCATGTCGTAGTTGAGCTCGATTCCTTCGAATCCGGCGTCCTTGGCAAGCTGCAAGCATTCGCGAAGGCTCATCCTCCCCGGAAACGGAAACGCCCACAAATTGATCGATTTCCTGTTCCGGTAACTCTTGGGCGAAGCTTTGAGCGGGTCAGGCGCGAAGGTCCCTTCTGTGTGCGCGGCCGTGGCGGATGAAAGCGCCCGGCCACGCGGCCAGCGCCGTGGCGCCCAGGGTTGACGCCAGTGCCTGCCGCCGGCTGAGTGATGCTTGCTGCTGAACTCCGGAGCCTCTGGGGTCGAGCGTCATGGTGGGGGGCCTCCGTCCTGCGTTTGAATTCGATCGGTGGTTGCGTCTTGTCATCGTTTTACAGGACGCGACTTCTGGTGTCGATGACGACACGGCTGGACTTTGCAGGTCACGACGGCTCGACTTCGGGAGCCTTCAGTCTTGGGCGTGAGCCAGACTCGCCGCGACGGTCGCACTCACGCGCGATGTTGGAGGTTCCCCGTCTGAACCAAGGCCTCACGACCGTGGTCACGGCGCGGTGTTCCACTGCGGGAAGCGGGCACCCGACGAGCGGTGCACCGGCACGTTACGCGCTGGCGCGAGCGACGCGTTGAGCAAAAAACATGTGACAACGCACGTCAGTGCGTGGTTCGTACGGGACGAAGGTCCTCCAGCCTCGGGCGTAAGCCCGATCTTCGAGCGCGGTCGCAGTGACGTGCGAGGCTGGGGGTTCCCCGTCTGAACCACGGTCTCACGACCGTGGTCACGGCGTCGCGATCCGTGTCGAGTGTCATTTCAGGAGCGTCGTCTGGCGTGCTGAACGCGGGAAAGACCCGGGGATGGGCGATTCATTCTTCCGTGTGAAAACGGGTGGAAAGCTTGACGGTGTCAGGAGTCGTTCGCGTCGGGTGAGCTGGTCAGCTCGCCCAAGGCTTGATCGATTTGTTCCGGCGTCTGTCCTTGCTCGTCCAAGAAGGCACGGTAATTGTTGATGACAGCTTGAAGGTTTGGATGTTCGTGGCGGGTCTTCTGCGTGAAATCGGTCAGGATCTGGGCGGCGCGGCGGAAGAGGGGCTCGGCCTCGGACGGGCGGTTGGTGGCTTGCAGCAGTCGCGCCAGGTTGTTGAAGTCGATGGCCACATCGGGGTGGTCCGGGCCATAGCTTGCCTCGTCGATCGAAAGCGCGCGACGCATCAGTGGCTCGGCCTCGGAGAGGCGGTTGGTGGCTTGCAGCAACGACGCCAGGTTGTTGAGGTCTCTGGCCACGTCGGGGTGGTCCGGGCCAAAGCTTGCCTCGTCGATCGATAGCGCTCGACGCATCAGCGGCTCGGCCTCGGACAGGCGGTTGGCGGCTTGCAGCAATTGCGCCAGATTGTTGAGGTCTCTGGCCACGTCGGGGTGGTCCGGGCCAAAGCTTGCCTCGTCGATCGACAGCGCTCGCCGCATCAGCGGCTCGGCCTGGCGGTACACTCCGCAGTAGAGCCAGTACCCAGCGAGTTGGCCCATCAGCCACGCGGTGGGGTTGGCGAGGCCCGCGGTGTCGCCATACCGGCTCACGGCCTCGCCGTGGGCTGCCAGGGGTTTCCAGACCCGCCATGTACGGAAATCCTGAGGATTGCCCACGGCGACATCGTTTACTGCGTCGAGGGAGAGCTGGAGCGTGGTGATTCGGTCGGCCGCGGGTATGCGGCCGCGGGTGATCTCTTGCACGAGGCAGTGGACCAGAACCGCGTTGCCCGAGGCGTCGAAGCGCGCCAGCGAGTAGCCTGCCAGGGCGGCCAGCGCCGTGCGGATATCTGGGATGGCGTCGACGAGTGGCTTGGCATCGAACAGGAAGAGCGGGATCGGGTCGGGGGCCAGCCAGGAGAGGACGTCGAGCAACCGCCGCTCGCGATCTGTCAACTGGGCGAACGTGGTTTCCCAGGTAACGGCCACGCCGGCGGGATACTTCATGAGGCGCGGGTCGTGCCAGCGGAGCACTTCGGAGCGCTTCGCCTTCCATTGGTCCAAATACTCGGCGAATGACAGGCGCAGCTTGTCGATGTTAGCGCCGGCCTGCTCCAGCATCAGGGCCAGGCCGTCCAGCTCGCGGGCGAGCTCGGCGGCGATGGTCCCATCGTCCTTCGTCCTGCGACGGTGCGGGGTCCGCTCGATCAAGAAGGCCACGGCGTCGGACCGGGCCAGGATGTCCAGATCGAGCGGCTCGACGCCGGCACCCCAGTTGCCGATTCGAGATGTGATCAATGTGTGGCCGGACCGGAGTTTGGTCAGCAGGTCCTCGACCGCCTGGGCCGCCTCTTCGGTGTCTACGTTGTCGATGATCAGCAGCCAGCCGGGGTGGGCATCGAGCCACTCCAGGATGGCGGTCGATTGATTCTCGACCGATGTCTCGCCGCCGGTCATCCCCAATACACCGACAAGATTGGCCAGGTTGGACCGGAGCTCGGCCTGAGACTGGGCCGAGACGAAGAGCAAGGCGGTTTAGTCATCGGCATGTCGCCAGGCAAATTCGACCGCGGCGCGGGTCTTGCCGACACCACCCAGGCCGTGAACAGCCAGCCGGTTCACGATTGCTGTGGCTGAGGCTCCGGCGACTCCTAGCCTTTCGCGCAGCTCGTCGAGGAACGAGTCGCGGCCTTTGAAAAGCTTGCCGATCGAGGCCAGCGGCAGATTGTTGGGCTGGTGTGCGACTGGCGAATCTGGCCAGGGGAAACGAAGCTCGGCGAGCTCGGCGCGGAGTTGATCGGCGCCGTTGAACGGGCGCCAGTCGCGATCGCGAGTAAGCTCGACGCGATGGTCACGCTGGAGCTGGAGCAGCTCGCCGCTTTCTGGCGTGATGTTTGGCTTTGGCTCGTCAAACGTCGTGTTCTCCTGTGCCCATGAGAAGGTAGACGGGCTTATCAAGCTCGCGGGCGAGGTGGTACTCCCACTGGGCGTAGGAGCGGCGGGGTTGATCGGGCGGGCGATTTGATGGCTCGCCGCCGTAGGCGAAACCAACCAGGCAAACGACCGCGTCGCACCGCTCAATTCGCTGCTCGAGCATCTGGATGAGCTGGAGAAAGCTCAGACTGAATACAGCCTGGTCATCCACGTCATAACCGCGCTTGCGAAGCGACTTGCTCGCAAGGTCACGATAACTCGCGAGGTTCTCGATTTGTGGCGCTGACGAAGATGCGGCGATTGGACATACGGGTCTGGACCTGTCGGCGCGGCCCCTGTACCGCGCGTGCTCGCACCGTCATTCACGGAAGACCGTCTCGCCGCCATCGCGATCGGTCGAAACGCGGTTCCTGCCTCCGTTCTATTGTCTGGCGAGCGCGAGCGAATCACAACGGTCCAACCTTACCCCGCCCCCCGAATCCCGCGCATAAGAGATGCTGACCTGCGTCATCTGCGTCATCTGCGTCATTTTTTACCCCCGAACTTCCGCATTGTAGCGATCGTGAGTTTGATGCGTTCTTTAACGCGGCGCTTGTATTGCTCGAAGTCTTGCCCCCGGGGCGACGCATCGAACGCTCGCCCAACTGCGATCCTCGCCTCATCGCCGTTCGCGCGTTCGACGTGCTCTCTAGCTCTCGCCTGGAGCCGGACGATCGTTTGCTCCACGATTGCAAGCAGCGTTTGACGCCGCTCCTCCTCATCGCGGGTCTCGACCGACGATTTCACGCGCGGGCCCAGCCGCAGAAGCAAGTCATTCACCTCGTCAAGGCTCACTCTGCCCCGAAGCGCCGAGAACGGGTTCCTGCCCAGGCGATCCGTGTCAACGGGGCGATGCCTGTCCTTTTCGACCGAGGCCTGAGGGCGGTATTCGCTTGGGAACGGCGTGCGGGGTCGACGGACGAGGCGTCGGATCCCAGCGGCGAACGGATCGGGGCCGACGGCCCGCGGTGTGCATCGAAAATGCTCGCCATGAGAATCGGCCGATCCACAAACTCCGGGCTTGCCGCTCAGGGCGCGAACGGCTGGGTGGGGAAGGACAGGTCAAGGAGCAGGAGCTGGAAGTCGGGCCGGGGGCGGATAACGTTGAGGTCGGGGTCGGTCCGCAGGCCGGGCAGGTTACGGTAGCCGTGGGCGACTGCGTCGCGCAGGGACGCCATCGCCCGGTCGGCCTCGGCCCGCGCAGCGCGTCGCCCTCGGCGCTTGAACCGGCCAGCACGCCCGAGAGCTGGGAATGGCTGCATGCCAGGTTGTAGCGGACGACCGCACTACGCACCGGCTCGGGGATGGCCTCATAGATTCCGATCGCCTCGCGGAACGTAGCCGCCGCCTCGGCGCGGCGGCCCAGCCGCGCCTCGGCCCGCCCCACCCCATTGAGGGCGTGGCCCAGACAGTAGCGGGAGTTGGTCATCTCCGGGTTTGAGGCCAACAGCTCGCGTGCGACCTTGAGGCCCTCGCGGGCCGACTCCAGCCCCTCGACCGGCCGGCCCAAGTTGGCCAGGGACTCGCCGACGTTGGCGTACATATCGGCCAGACGCCGGCAATAATCATAGACCGACGGGTGGTCGCGGACGAGCTTCCGAAACACCTCCAGCGCGTGACCGAGCGCCTCCACGGCCTCCGCCTCCCGGCCGGCCGAGTGGAGGTAGTTTCCGGTGCCGTGATAGGCCCTCGCCAGGGCATACTGGAACGAGGCGACCGCAGGGTTGTCCTCCACCAGGCGGCGCGCGTTCTCTCGCATGCGCCCGTACGTTTCCAGCGCCGCCGCGGTCTGCCCCACAATGCCCAGTCGCTGTCCCACGGTGTACTGGCTCGCACACAGCTCGAAGCGAGTTTCGGTCGCGGCAGGGTCGGCCGCGACCAGCCGCTCGAGGATCGCCACGGCGCGACGGCCGGATTCCAGCGATTCCGACATCCGACCGAGCCCGCCCAACGTATCGGCCAGGATGCGGAGGCTTCTTGCCAGCTCGAGCTGCCGGAGCGCATTTGAGGGCTCGGCCGCGGCAAGCGCCTCCCGCGCGTTGCGCGATCGCTCCAGCCAGGCCAGCGCCTCGGGATACCGCCCGTTATCCCTCAACAAGGATCCCAGGTGCCACACAACCGATGCCAGCTCGGCGCGGTGGTCATCGGCTCCGGGATCTGCCTCCACGAGTTTTGCCAGCCGCTCGTGGGCCGACCGGAAGGATGCCTCGGCCTCGGTCGTCTTGCCGATGACGCGCTCTGCCCGCCCCACCGCCAGTACGCTCCGCGCCGCCTCGGCCTGCGTCTCGGCGTCGGCCCGCGGCTCGGCAGCCAGCGCCTCGCGCAGCGAGAGCGCCTCGCGGTGCCGATCCAGCGCCTGCTTCGAGTCGCCGACCTTCGCCGTCAGCTCGGCCAGCTCGAACTCGGCCTGCGCCAGTGCCCGCCGCGACGCGAGGTCGGTCTGCTGCTTCAGAAGCCCGCCCAGCTTGCCGTAGAAGTCGGCCGCCGACTTCAGGAGCTTGTCGCGCAGGCCCTTGAATTGCTCCTCCCTGAGCAGGAAGTCCTCGCTCACGCCCGTGTGGAAGGTCCGGATCGCGTCCATCGCCACGTCGAACCGCTCTTGCACGCGGGACTTCTCGTCGAACAACTCGGCGTTGGCTCGCTCCAGCCGGCCGGTGAGCGCATACAATTCGCCGTTGGCCTTCGCCTGCACGGCGGCCACGGCCCCCAGGCCCGCCAGCGCCGCAAGCAACGCCACGACCGCGGCGGTCACGGCCGTGCGGTTCCGCCGCGACCACCGCCGCAATCGCCGCGAGAGCGGCTCACGCCAGGCCGAGACCGGCTCGTCGGCCATCCACCGCTCCAGGTCGTCTGCCAGGGCCCGCGCGGTCGGGTAGCGGTCCTGCGGCTCCAGCGCCATGGCCTTCAGGCAGATGGCCTCGAGCGCCCGGTCGGCGCCGGGCCGCGCTCCGCCGGCCGGGCGAAATCGCCGGCCTGCACGGCGCGGAGCATGGCGCCAAGGTCTTCATTCTCGAACGGCGGCTTGCCGGTCAGAAGGCAATAGAGCGTGGCGCCCAGGCTATAGACGTCGGACCGCGGGCCGAGCTTCTCCAGCACGCCGGCGGCCTGCTCGGGGCTCATGTAGGCCGGCGTTCCCAGGACACTTCCGGGAAGGGTCTCCGACGACCGGCCCGAGGAGGACGGAGCAATCGTCTGCTCGCCGACGGTCGGATCGGCCCGCCCGACCGATTTGGCCAGCCCCCAATCGACGACCAGCGTCTCGCCGTGCTGGCCCAGGATGATGTTGGCCGGCTTGATGTCACGGTGGATGACGCCGCGGCTGTGCGAGTAGTCGACGGCGTTGCAGACGTCCAGGAACCGGCGCAGCAGCTTGCGCAGGGCCAGCGAGCGCTTGCCGGGATCGTTCTTGAGGGTTTCATCGCCGTGATAGCGGCCGATCGCTTCCTTGAGACTGTCGCAGCGGATGAACCGCATGGCGTAGTAGGGCCGGCCGTCGGCGTACGTGCCCAGCCCGTACACGGGCACGACCCCGGGATGTTCCAGGCTGCCGGTGATCTCGGCCTCGGCGACGAACCGCTTGCGGCTGAACGGATCGTCGGCGTGCCTCTCGAGGATGTGCTTGAGCGCGACCTCGCGATTGAGCTCGGAATCGAGCGCGACGAAGACCTCGCCCAGCCCGCCGCGGGCGTGCGGCCGGAGCACGCGAAACCGCTGGCCGTCGCTGGTCGAAGCACCCAGCGAGAGGCCGACCGTGCTGTCGGCATTGCTGTCTTGCCCGTCGCGATCGGTCGCTTGATCAAAGCAGATGCGGCCGACGCGGGTCAGCGTCGCCTCGATCTGGGGCTCCTTGAGGCTCGCCAGCCCATCGCGGGTCCCCCTGTTTGACGGGACGGCGGCCAGGCTCTTCTCGACATCGCCGCCGTGGGCTTCCAGGTGGAGTGCCGCCATCGCTTCGACGATCGGCCGCCGCGCGGGGGTTAAATGCCCGAGTGCCACGAGATGGTCGGCCAGGCCCTTCGATCTCTCGAGGGTCCACGCCTGGAAGGCGGCCAGGAGTTGCCCCTGGTTGATGATCCCGTTCTGGAGGGCCAGAAGTCCGAACAGCAGCTCTCGATCCGCGGCGACGGCAGCCATGAGGCGGGCCTCCCGGAAGCCCGGCGCGACGGATCGGCGAACGGCCCCCGCCGCCGGGGGTTTGCAGCCGGTGAGCGCCTGATCGGTAGGATTATCTCAAGAATGTCCCACCCGAACCACGCGCATAACAAATGCTGCCCCGGTCATCTGCGTCATTTTTTACCCCCGAGCTGCCGCATTGTAGCGATTGTGTGTTTGACGCGCTCTTTAACGCGGCGCTTGCATTCCTCGACGTCTTGCCCCCGGGGCGAGGCATCGAACGCGCGCTGGACTGCGATCGTCGCCTCATCGCCGCTTGCACGTTCGACGTGCTCTCTGGCTCTCGCCTGGAGCCGGGCGATCGCCTGCTCCACGATTGCAAGCAGCGTTTGGCGCCCCTGCTCTTTGTCGCTTGTATCGACGGACGATTTCACGCGCGGCCCTAGCCGCCGCAGCAGGTCATTCACCTCGTCGAGGCTCGCTTGGCCCCGCAGCAACGAGAACGGGTTCCTGCTGCACCGATCGACCGCGTGGCTCGCCAGAAAGATCTCGGCGACCAGAGTCCCTTCGAGCGCGTCGCGCGGCTCTTTACCCAGCAGCCGGATTACCCTGAAGCTGCCTTCGTTGAACCACCACAAACGCGACTCCTGCAAGCACTCGCGAACCTGCGCCCACGCCCTGAGCAGCCACTCGCACCCCGGCGCGGTCGACTCGAGCTGTTGCACGAGCCACCCCGGGCTGTTCGTCACATCGATCGCCCCTGAGCCTGGAGCAGGTGCCCCTTCCGCCGGGGCAGTGCACCCGCGCCCAGGGAGACAAAGCTCGTCAAGTCCCGTGACCAGCCGCGCCGCGAGTCTGTAGGCCTCGTCGTCTCCGCGTGAAGCCACTTCCCGCTGATATTCGGCAAAGGAACGATCTCGGATACCCTTGATGTGTTCGAAGCGCTTGGCTTCGCCAACAATCAAGTAGGTGAAGATATCATCCGCCAGTTCGCACGGCTGCGCGCGACGATCCCAATCCTCGACCCTCTTCCAGATCGCCTCGAACTGCTTCGCGGGAAGCAGCTCGCGCAGCACTTCACTGACGAACTTCAAGTCTGGGGGGCGAGCCGCGGTCCCTCGCCGGCTCTCGAACCTTCTCTTCATGTTGCCCACGAGCCAAGCCTTCGTGGTATCAAAAGACGTCCAGCCCATCGAGTCCTCCTGCTTGTCGGAGCTCGTCGTCTACACTCTCGCTCGATCTGCCTGAGCCTCATGCCCGAACGCCGGGCCCGCTCAACTTCGGCCTGGGACCCTCGAAAAATCTGCCGCCGCGGCCGCATCGATCGTGATCAGGCGATTCTCGGCCGTTCGCGTGAACGTCACGGATATCCCGCGCATCCGAAGCTGCGGGCCAACCCGGCGCAGCTCATCGGCCAGCGAGCGCGGCGTCTTCGGCCAGCGAACGGATGCCTTGACTTTAGGGGAGACTCGTGCGGCGAGCTGTTCCAGCATCTCGCTCGCGGAGCACGTCCAGTTGTCGAGCTCGCCCCATTGCGCCCTCTCGAACAATGCGGCGACAATCAGCGAATCCTCGAGCGACGCAACCGTCGCGGCGCGGCGGTTATCGCTGTAGGCCGTCAGAAAAGTCCCCTCCGGCCAGCCCAGCCCGCGCCCGATTGCCTCCCCCAGGCATGCAAAATCCGCCATCCGCGGCAGCTCGGGCGGCCGCACCGACGGAAGCACCGCCAGCCCGCCCATGATCGCGTCCAGCAGTCCTCCCAGGATCACCGGAGCTTCCGCTTGAAACTCACGCCACAGATCGCCCTCGACTCGCCGGTTTGCGCCGGCGATCGGCGGCAAATACACAAAGAGACAGCGGTCGGCCAGATCCTGACGGCATACGAATTCGTCGATGCCGTTCAAGATGGTCGGCTGTCGGGCTTGCAGCACACTCCGCTCGTTGTTCGACCAGAGCGCCCGGCCCGCCAAACCTCCGCCGGTCGCAAGCCGGCACAGACCATCCGATAACCAGTTCGGAACCACGCTGAGGTTGTCATAAACCAGCAGCCATCCGTTTGCTGCGGTCACAATAAGGTCACGCGTGCTCCGCGGCTCCGCGAGCAACGGCGCAGCCTGCGGGTCGATCAAGCAACCGATCACCTTCGCCAGCGTCGTCTTGGCCGATCCCTGCTCCCCATGAACCACGAGAACCGGGTAAGGTCCGTCCGGTAAGAGCGCAGCCGCCATCCAGCCAATCAACAGTCGAAAATCCGGCTCGGTCACGTTGACATAACGCCGCAGCAGCTCGATCGAGCCGCCCCGCGCTGGAAAAGGGAGCGATAACAACCCCGGTGGCCGACGAAAATGCACCGGCGGTCGATCCACCACCGACCATTCCCGCGCGCTGATCCTCACCGCCTGACCGCTGGAATCACCCAGGTCGATGTAACTCTCCGTCCCCCCGCCATCGCCGTCGCCCCCACGCCCCACCCGCACGTAAGACAACCGCGTGCCACCATCAAACCGCGCTCGAGCCTCAACCGCCCTCACAACGCGCACAACCGCAGTCGGTGGCGGCAGGTCGACCCGCTCACGTCGGTAACTCTCGATCAGCCAGTCGGTGAATTCCAGCGATTTCAGCCGGTATGTCTCGTGCCGGTTCCCCACCCGCACCCGAGCGTGCACGCCGCCATCGCTCGAACGGAAATAATGCGCGCTCCCAGCCACCCGGAGCAGCATCTCGACGACGCTCTCGGCGTCCCCCTTCTCCCCAGCGCTACCCTCTTTGACAATCGCCGAATCCGCCGTCATCGCGCTTCCTTCCGATCAATTCACGATGGCATCCCTCTGCCCTCTTCGGCACCCACGCCCCCAGTTATCGGCCGATCGGAACGCGCCTCTTTCGTTTTTAAGCAGGGAAACGCCTTATTAAGGTGTTCGGCACGCGGTTTACGGGAAAGTTGCGCACTCGCTTCAACGCCTGTCAATGGATCTATCGCAGGAAACCAAGTGCGGGCGGTGCTCACGGCCAAAGACAGGTCATTCGCAGCGGATTCAAATTCGAGCGGGCTGGGACTCCTCGTTCACGCGTCCGCCACATTGCGGGCAAAACAGATCGTCATCGCAGAAGACCGCGAGGGGGAACCTTTCCGTCGCGCATATGCAATCGTGGGCCATCGCGGCCTGCTCCAGCGTCATGGGGACCGTGTCGGCGATCACCTGGTAGATCGGCAGGTCCGCGTTGAGTCGCCTCAAGCACCTTCGCACAAACCTGGCGGCCAGGGGACGAGTGTTGGCACCATCGAGACGGTCCGCGGGGGGCGGCTCCGAGAAGGCGTACGGCTGGAGATCCTGCAGCCATCGCTGGCCTTCCTCGGTGGATTTCAAGCATTTACTGGCCTGTGCGAGGAGGTTGTCATAGCAATTGCGGAGCGGCGAAGACACGTCGTCTTGCCGAATGTCGCGTTCGGGATTCAACTCAGTCCAAGTCATTCGCCCCGACGCGTACAGAGACGCCCAGTCGTGGGGCAAGGCCCGGTCTGTCCATTCCTTCCAGAACCGGACGAGATACTGCCGGACGCTGTCTTTTTCGCACGCGTACTTGATGGCCCGATGGAGGCGAGAGCCCAGCGGCACCTCGATCCCTGCCGTACCATACTTGTCGGGCACCGCCACTTTCAGCATCCCCTCCCTCCAGTTGATGGCCTGGAGGATGATCGCGCGGATCACGACCGACACGTTCTCACGAATCAGGGCATAGGTATCCGTCTCCAACAGGGTGATGTCGGGGAGGTCTTCACTCGCTACCTTGAAGTTGATGTGGCACTCGTCGTTCTTGAGCGTGACGTTCGGGGTGGTCTCATAAGCCTCGCGCAGGCTGTCCAGGTGGGCGTAGAACTGGAGGGGAAACCCGGTCATCTCGCGGACGAGGATGATCCTTGAGTTCTCGGCCTCCAGTGGGCGAGCGATATTGCGCGCGCCAAACTGGCGCTGTACTGTGCGCGGGAGGCAACGATTTCCCGCACTTTCTCGAACACCCGCGCGGCGTTCCTCTCGCTCACCCTGGTGTTGGTTTCTCCCTGTTTCTGGCTGTAGAGATTGCTGTAGGCCGGAGAGAAATCGTTCGAGATCCGGGTCGGGTCGGTCGTCTGAAGGTACGGCATGCTCACCTTGACCATCCTGTCAAGGATCTCCATCCAGTCTGCCTGGCGGACTAGCAGGTCGACGGCGTTACCGTCTGCCTCGTCCCTGAGCTGGAAACCGCCGGCAGGCAAGCCGCTGGCATCCTTGCCACCGTGGAGGACGACCTTGCAGGCGTCCGCCAGCCAGTCGGCGACCTGGATGATCCCTTCGGTGTTGTCCCGCTCGTTCTCGAAACAGTTCCTGATGAGATCATCGACGTCCTTCACCACCTCCATCCCGGCGCCGTGCAAATTGCGTAAGTTTTGCAGGACCAGAGCCTCGAACCGGCTCCAGTCGAAGCTGAACTTGTCGTTCGCGTCATCCGACTTGTTGATTTCGGGATGAAGCACCAGTGCCTCATCGATCCGTTTATCGAAGGTGGCTTCATCCCAATTTGGGCCGAGCGAGTGCCTGCGGGCCACCTTGAAATGGTCGTAGCCGTAGGTCAACTTGAACCGTTTTTCCAGGCGCTCGGCGAGCATTCTCAGGAAACTTTGCGCCCGTCTGTAGTAGGCATGCAATGTGCCATGCACCGTCACTTCGGGGTAAGGGGGTTGGGCCGGCGCACGGAGGTACCGGCAAACATCCAGGAGCATGCGGTCGATCGCCATCCCGGCGGCCTGGTCGTAGCGGCGTCGAAGCGCTTTTTCTATCAGGTCACGGGCTCGGCTGAATTCGGTTGCCACGGCGGTGTCGTGTACCGGCCAGGGGACCATCTGGGCTTCGACAAGACGTGCCAGGAGATCGTGGTCGGTTGGACCTGCCGGCAGGGCGAGAGAGCGTTCCCGGATCTCGTAGAGAGCGCGGACAATGTCATCGAGCAAGCGCAGAGTCGAGGAGACGCCATGAAGCGCGCAATGCCTGGCGGCGAGCTCGCGAAGGCGCGTGCGCAACGAGCCCAGCGTTTTCGCGTCGCCACTCAACCGCACCAGGTTGTCCTGGATCGTCTGGCGGGCGGCCGCAATATCTCCGGGGGCCGCCTTGTGAAGCAGCTCCACGTGGGCGCCGAGGAGCCGGCGCATCCGATCGAGGCCCTCCTTCGGCTCGATCTTGCTCAAGGACTCAATGTCCCGCGTGATGTCGTCGAGCCAGCAACCGGAGGCAGTCGTCAGTAACTGGCGTGTCAGTCGCTCGGGGTGGAATGAAGGGGGAATTTCCTCGTCCAGTATGTCTCTTGGCTGAAACAGGTGTTCGTTGATCCAAGTCGTGTACCGGCTCTCCGGGTGTTGGTCGGCGTTGCCGAGCCATCGGGATCGGACCAGAATTGCGGCGAGTCGGTATGCCGCGACCTGGTAGAGCTTTTCCAGGTCGAAGTAGATCTCGGCCAGCCCGAATGAGCTGAATCGGCAGCCGTTCTGGGTGGCGTAGACGGAGTTGCCCTCGAAGATGCCGCCCGCCGCCTCCCTGCTATCCGGCCGGCGCACCCACGTCTCCTTGACCTTGTCCTTGAATTGAACGATATTGGAGCGAGACGATCGCTTGGCGACGGCGAGTTCATGGTTCTCGAAGTCGAGGAACAGGTAGTCCGCCGCCATCTGGAAGACGTCGCGATCCGACAACGGGGCGTTTGGATCGAGATCGTTGCGGTTGTCGATCAGGAAGCAGGTGTCCCAGCCGGGGCCGCGGATGAACCGCCTGTTGCCATCGCCCCAGTCGGCCATGAAGCCGGTCCAGTGACGCTCCTGTCGCGCACCGTGCCGAACGTCTCCCAGCAACAGATCGTCGCCCGTGCGAGGTGTTCCGTAGTATTCGAGTTCCAGGAGCGCGGCGAACGCATTCTGTCGGAATCGCTGCGACAGCGCCCTGTGTGCGTCGAAGAGGCCGGGAAGGAAGGCGATCAGGGTGACGCTCTTGCTTCTGCATGCGCGATAGGTGGGCCGATCGAGGATATCCTGGACCAGATAAGCCACATCGATGAACATCCCCGACCCGGTCCCGCCGGCCAGCGTCATCACGATCACGACTTCGATCCGATCCTCCGCGACTTTGGTGGGGTTAAGGGCGGCAAAGCGCAGGGACTCGGCGATCTGCCGCTCGATCGTGTGACGGATCGGCACATGATTGAGATAGAACGCCAGGCGGCCAAACTGCCGATGGGTCCCGGCCCCGTGCTCCAGAGCCTCGGGACCGATCCGCTCGAGCTCAGGTTTCAGCCACGTGAGGTGGTCGCAGTTGATCTTGCGCACAGGTCGGCGAAGACGCGTTGGAATTGAGCCGCGGTGATAGGGGCGGAAACCAGGTCCTCCTGACTGGGCTGGAGTTCGTCGAACAACTCCGAATTCTCTCCTTTGGGAACCGACTTCTGCGTGTCGGTATCGATAAACACAAACCGGACGTGACCCGGATCCGCGGTGTGAAAGCGGTCGAAGAACCGCTTGCGCAGCCGCATGACGACGTCTGTACCGCTCCCCCCAAGGCGATGAAGATTGTGGGGACGGGCTTTGTGAGGGTCTCATCCCCATGGATGACGCCCCTCGAGGTGGACGTGACCCTCGATTCGACGTCGCTCATCAACTGCTCCTCGCGCTACCGCGGACGGCCACTCGCAAGAAGGAAAAGTTCCTGGATGGCACGATCCAATCACTTCGGGCCGAATCCCGGCGGGCGACACCGGCGGTCAGGCGGGCCTCGCGCGGTTGCTCTCGTCCCGGCGAAAGTTCCAGATCACCAGCAGGCCGACCAACGCGATCACAGGGAGAACCACCACGACCGGGAGCCATGATATCAATATGGGGTGAAGACCAAAGCGGGTGAGCAGCGGAATGAGTAGCTCCTTGCAAAACTGGTCCCGGAACACGAGTAGCGCGGCACAGACGGTCAGCCAGGCGCCGCAGGAGGCAATCCTCCAGGCGTCGAGCGGCCAAGCCGGGTTTTTCTTACGGAGCAACCATCGGAACAGCCCGAAATACCAGACAGACCCGCCGACCGCCGAGACCGCAAGGAAGATTGCGAAATTGCTCAGCAACTCCCGGATTGGACTGGGATCGGTAGCGGGCATGTCTTAGCCTTGGTTAAACGCCACGATACGACGGCATGCCTGCAGACGGTTTTCAGCGTCCATCTCGATCGTAAAGAGCCAGTGATACCAGAGTAACGGTTCGGAAAGAAGCCTGTTCTCGACGAGAACGCCGGCATGCCCGCCCCTGTGCCGTAGCGAATCGATCTGGATGAACCGTTCCCCTTCTTCGTTCTCGCCGACGCTTGTGACCAGCGGGCCGCTGAGACGGAGGCTGACCACGACTTTTGGAAGGCCATCGAGGCAAATGCTGGTACCCTGCCCGTCGGTCTGGGACCAGATTTCGGTCCCCACGCGGAAATACATTTGCGAGACCTTGTTCGGGTTGGGCGCCAAACCGATAGGTACGGCTCCCGAACGATGTCCCATCGATTGAGGCGCATTCGCTTGCAAGGTGTCGAAGTCGACTTCATATTCCTCGATACGTACCGGGCTGGTCGAGTCATCTTGCTCGACGCAAATAACACACGAGAACCGCACGGCGCCTGGTTCAAGTAGAAAGGCGTGGCTGGACAGTCCCACGGATGCCCAATCGTCGTGGTGCTCGTTGAGGATGATGGAGTCGGTCTGTTTCGTGGCGCGATTTGGCCAGATCGTCAGCAGCATGTCAAAACGCGAGGCGATTGCGTCTTCGATACGCCAGATTCTCTGCGCTCGCGGCGTCGTGAAGACGATCACGCGGTCGTCAACTAGCTCAGCTCGACAGCTCTTGCGTATCCACGACAGGTGCCCGAGATCTTTGGTCTCCCGGGAGTCCAGACGGGACGACAACTCCGCGTCGGTCAAGTCTTTGTTCGAGAGATCCCAAACGGCCCATCGGAAGTGCCCGTCGCCCGACCGATCTCTGGTCAAAAGGCCGATCCGCGATTCATCCAGGGGGATCGGGGCTGCGGCGAGCGAACGGCGCTGACACCGGATGAGCCGGTATTGGGGACCGAGGTCCTTCGCCGACAGTCCTGGGCAACTCCAGAGGTCGAGCACCAGCACTCCTTGAGGGCAGGAATAAGCCAGATACCGCTCGCCGGGAAGAAGCTTCGGCGGATAGGGAGCGGGATCGGACCCATCAGGCAAAGCCGGGAACGGATAGCGGTCGAGCTCCCAGAGGAACGGGTTGCCGGTCGCAAGCGGCACGACCCTGAGCAGGGCCAGGAAACGGCCCGCGTGGTGAACGGCCAAAGCCCCGCGCACCATCGCCGTCGCGATCGCAACGCTTCCCGACGAGCTGTTGTCCGCCAGTCCGGAGAGATCGGCGATGACCTCAGGACGCGAGACCGACTGGGGTACAAGGTCCCATCCGTCGGAGCGAGCCTTCTCCCACTGTGCCGTCTGATTGATTCTCTCACCGCAGCGCCGGCAGTGACGCACGAAAGGGCGGTTGAACGTGCCTGAGCGCCGGCAGCCCTCCTCCCTACACTCCACGACCAACCGATTGCAACTTCGGCACTGGCCGATCCCTCCTGGCAGGCGATTGAACGTCGGTGCGCCGTTCGAGGTGCACCGCGGATATGGGCAATCCAGCTTGGTTGTGACGATCGCGCCCATTCTGGTCCGCTGGACCGCACCGATGGGCTCTGGCTCCCGGCCCCGATTCACCAGATCGGGCCCGCCGGCATCGAGGCCCGATGTCTGTGCAGTGTCAATCGCCAAATTCGTTTGCTCACCTGGACCGGGCATGTCCAAATGTGTCGGCTTGTCAAATTTCTCGCCGAATCCGTCGGAGACGACCTTCCTTACAAGTGGATGGACAAAGACCAGGTCTCCGTTTCGTTCGATGAGCGAGAAGGACCTGAGGGCCGCGATCGAATCGTTGAAGGTGATCAAGTCAGACAAAGCACCTGCGAAATCGCTGGCGATCGAGCGATAGTCTTCGACCGAGCCGGAGCCGAATCTAGCGAACATGCCGAGGAGTTTAGCGGCTTGTGGTCTCGACTGGCGAATTTCGCCGATCGCCACACTCCAGGTTGTTGTGATCGTTTCATTGTACCCGAGAGGTTTCTCTTCCCTCCCCCAGAGGTCTTGGCGACGACTGAGGAAAAGTTCGAGATACTGCTTGTATGTTGTACCTGTTTTGTCAATGTAAGCAGATGCTTGCGCCAGCGCGAGCGGCAAGTCGCCCAGGGCTTCCGCCAAGGCATCGGCGGCGGCGTCATCCTCGTCGGACGTTCGCTTCCGCAGAAACTCGATCGATTCCGGCCGATCCCACTGCCGGACTTGGCGCGCGGTCGCTAATTCCCCCCAGTTGGGGTTGCGCGACGTGATGAGAACATGACCGCCGCGGCGTGGTAGTATCTCGGAAAGGTTGTCTAGAACCTCCGCGTTGTCGAAAATCAACAGCCATTCGCGGCGTATCTCGAGTGCGTTCCGCACGGCCTCGACGATTGACGAACGTTCGGGCAAACCGGCTCCGGCCAACTGGAGAGCGACGGCAAGTGCAGCGATGTCATCGAAGAGTGTGCCCAGATCCTCGGAACGAACCCACCAGATCAGGCGGTACCGCGATTGATGTCTGTAAGCATATTCGTTGGCCATATGGGTCTTGCCAACCCCGCCCAATCCCCACAGTGCCAGCCTCCGGGCGGTCGAGTCCGCCGTGGCAAAATATTCAGCCATCCGAGCCAGAAAGTCTTCACGGCCGGTGAAGTTCTGGTTGCGCTGGTGGGGAAGGTTTTGTAGCAGCGGGGCTGGCTGCGCCCTATCGTCACCAACGGCGGTGCCTTCATCGGGGTGAATTACGGGTGGCGGCGCCGGGCTCCGTCCAGGTTTACTGGCAGACCAAGGTAAAGGTGTCTCGCCCACCGGCGTGAAGCCCTCGGCCGCCGGTGGGCTTACTGAGGGTTTGCGGTAGCCTCCGGTCTTCCAGACGCCGGGACTGGTCCGCTCCGGAGGAGCGCGACCGCGTACGCTGCAGCGACATCGCAGGCGTACGGCGCCAGCTCAACACGTCAGACGAGTCCTTGGCCCCATCGGCAAGGTCAGACACGCCGCGAATCATGAAGAAACCGGGGGAGTTGGCCGCCTGGAACGCCGCGCTCGCTGTGCCGCCGGCCTCCATCTCGACGCCGATTAACTTGCTCCACACCTCGCGATACTCGTCGATCAGGCTGTTGGCGATGACTTTGTCGCCGGTGCAGATCGGGCCAAAGAGCTGCTTGGGCTTGCCGCGGCCTCCTGGTCGCTCGTGCTCCAGGAGCTCTTGCCACTCATCGCCAATCACGTTTTGCGCCGCCCCCAGCATACGGGGGTCGACTCGATACACCTGCCAGCGGATCGTCGTCGTTTCGGTTGTCAGCTTCTGAAGCTCGTAGTCAACGATTTGGTCCGAGATGAGGACGTCGCCGAGCCCGACGAGCGCCTTGGCCAGGCCCCCCGCGATGCCCACGAGGAGGACGTAACGCGGCCGCCAGCGGCGGACGGCGTCCCCTGTCGCGTTCGCCGCTTCGACCCGCCCCATCCCGAGCAGCGGAGTCACCACGACCCGGTAGGTCGTGCTCGATCCATCCGGGAAGATCGCTGCCAGATCCGACTCGTAGTAGACCCGAATGTCTTCGTCGGATGGCGGTAGCTTACGGTAGGACCCCAGGCAGCGGAGGACAGCGTCCCGCTCTTCTGGAAGGGGTGTCAGGATAAGAAAGTCAGTGCCCCGGTTCGACGGGCTCGGCATCGATTGCACGCCGTGGGTCATCGGATTCCTTCCAGTCTCTTGCTTGGTCTCGATTTCACGTTCTCCGGGCAGTGTTGGGTTACCGTGTCCGGAGGACGTTCCGAGTTCGCTGACGCGCACCTTGGTGAGTTCCCCCGCGCCGCGCTCGAGAGGGACGGGAGCCGCGGCCCGCGATGGCCTCCGTTCGCCCGCCGAACTGATTTTAATCGCGTTCAGAGCCGAATACCAACGTGCTGGTTCACGCGACTCGACTTGCGGTCGGGTTGGACCCAGAACGGGAGCGCACTTTCAAGACTCGCCGAGCTGCTCCACAAGACGCCGTGCCGGGTCAGGCTGACCCCGCTGCGCCGGGGCAGCTACCCGCGGCCGACTGGTCCGGCGTCGCCGACCGGTGGTGCGGCGGCCCAGAGGAGCGGACGGCATCCGGCGGTCGGGCGGCCTTCGAGAGGAACTGTTCATCGTACCGAACGGATCCGGCTCGTATCGCAGAAGTCGCGGTTCCGCTCGAAAGGCACCAAGGGAGCCCATCGCCAGCCTGAAGTTCACGGGTCGATGAGGAACGACACGGGCGGCTGAGAACTGCACCCGCCCTGCTGCTCCTCGAGCAACCGTCGAAGCCGCGCGACCAGCTCGACATTCGCAGAATCGATCAGGTTCGATCGCTCCTCGGGGTCGGCTTCAAGATCATACAGCTCTTCGGCACCTCCGGCGTGGCGGATGAAGACGTGCCGGCCGGCGCCGACGGACTGCACCGAGCCTGTGAAGTCCGGAGGAGCGGGCCTGGAGCTCGCGGTTTCGATCGGTGCGGCGAGCTCCGAGAGAGGCGCCGATGCCTCGCGCGGGCACGCTGGCTCGCTCCCTTGCCAGAATGCGGAGAGCGACTTGCCCGGAAGCGGCGAGCGAGCGTCGAGACCCGCGAGTTCAAGAACGGTCGAAGGCACATCGCGCAGGCTGACGGCTTCACGAACAACATGCCCCTGCGGAACCTTGCGCGGGAAATGGATCAAGAGCGGCACGTGGACCTCTGGTTGATAGACGCTGAACCCATGTCCGAAATCGCCGTGTTCGCCGAACTGTTCGCCGTGATCGGCGGTCACGATCAGCAGCGTGTCATCGAGAATGCCCCTGCGCTCAAGCTCATCGAATAGCTTACCCAGTTCGCGGTCGAGTGCCGCGATGCATTCGTCGTACGCCGACAGCGCCAGGCCGCGATCCGCGGTGGTGAGCTCGTCTTTCTTCAACTTCTGCCAGTCGCGCAGCATCGCGTAGGCCGCACGCGATTTGCGAGCGGAATCGAGAACGATCCGACCATCACGGACCGGGAGATAGGGATCGTGCGCGTCGAAGTAATTGAGAAACGCAAAGAATGGCCGCGACCGCTTCCTGTCCAGCCAGCCCAGGAACTCGGCACTGACCGTGCCCGCTTCCTTGCGAGCGAAATCGAGAGTGATTCCTGCGCCGGGAACACCCCCAAAAAGCCAGGCGAGCTCACCGCACACACGGCTTGCGGTTTGAGCGAGTAGCCAACCCATGCTCGATGACCGAAGAACCGCCGCCGGTCCGACTGGATAATCTTGATACGTGTCGAAGCCGCGATCGAGGCCTGACTCATGACCACAGAAAAACGTATTGGCCACGAAGCCGGCGGTCTCGTAGCCGCGCGAGCGCAGGTGCTCCGCGAGCGTTGGACTGCCGCCGTCCAGCCAGCCGAGCCGCTCGACACCAAGCTCATGCGGCCATCGACCAGTAAACATACTGGCGTGCGAAGGCAGCGTCCAGGGCGCGGTGGAACGCGCGAGGTCGAATCGAACGCCTCGCGCGGCCAGCCCTTCCAGCCGCGGCGACGTCTCGCGGTGGTATCCGTAGACGCTCAGGTGATCGGCCCGAACAGTGTCCAACACGATCAAAAGCACATTCGGTGCGCCGCGCTCCGCAACCGTTCTGCCGGGGACAGTGGATGAACCGCCGGCGTTCCTCAGAACGGCCACAGCCAGAACTCCGGCCAGGATGCTTGCCAGCAGAGGCGCCGACCATCGAATCGCACTGGCAAAACCTCGCCAGTTCGAGGCGAACCGCCGTGACACCTGGTAGGCCAACCCCGCCGAGAAGAGCGCGCAGGACAAGAAATTGACCCCGCGCAACAGCAAAAGCTGGCTCATCAGGCCGAGGAAAAGGAGCAACGCGAATGTGTTTCGAACCGGAAGCCGCCCGATGTACGGCCAGGGCACCACCATCAAGATTCCCACCGCTCCGAAGATCAGCACGTCGGAGAGCGGGACCATCCACACGAAATGCCGGCTCCGCAGAAAGAAGCCCGCTTCGAGCAGCTCGACGCGAATCACCAGGAGCAACAGCTCGAGCAAGCCAGCCACCAGACCGAACCAGAGCGCAATCACAAGTGGCCACCACCAGCCGATCGTCTCGGCACACCGCAGCTCCACGTCGCCGCGCCCGTTCTCGCCGGCGTCACCTCGGCTCGTTCGCGCCATCTCAGCCTCTCCGGCCACCTCCGATCTCAGGATGCGGGTTCACGCCCCTTCCGGTCGTAAACCCATCGTCTGATCCGGCGATACGGCGCCCCACCGACGAGCATGAGCAACCCCGACATCGCACCTAGTATTGATAGGACCGGAAACTGCACCTCCGGACCAAAATACGCGAATATCGGCGACCAGTTCGGCATACCTGTAGCTCCCGGCACGATAGCATATCTTTACAAACGATGATAACAGGTCGAATATCATATGTTTGTACCGAGCGATCTCTCGCAAACGCCGAGAACCCACGTTCTCGCGACTACGCGATATCACTCCGCACTACTAATTAATTAGCGTCAAACGCCGATGTGCTGTTCCGACATTTTGTTACAACATTGCTTAACAATCGAGGCTGGGGAACGCGTGCGGCGGCTTGCGCCTCGTCGAAGTCGTTGGCGTTCAAAGTCTTTGTCATGGATTGCGAGCAAACCGCCGGGGTGAGATGATCTCCTGGTTGTGTGCGGAAGCGGCTCGCGATCCCGGCAGTCGCGCATCTCCGCAAAAGATTGAGGATCTCGACCGTTCAACTGGAATTCAAAAGGCGAAAAGGGCTCGAGAAGCCGACTCGCCGTCGTGGAGCTCCGAAAATGCTGCGCATGATGATTCCGGCCGCGCTGGCCGTCGTTTCGTTTGCTCACACCGCATTCGCGGCCGATCCACCCGCCTACGACCGCCAGACCGATGTGGTCTACGGCCGAAAATGGGGCATGGCGCATCACCATGGACGTCTTCACGCCGAGGGACAACCCCAACTACAGCGAGCACGGTCCCGCCATCATCTGGGTTGTGAGCGGCGGCTGGTTCTCGGCCCATGAAGCCATCAGCTCCCCGCCCATCGAGGAGTTTCTCAAGCGCGGGTACACCGTCTTCGCCGTCGTGCACGGCAGCCAGCCGCGATTCACGATTCCCGAAGTCACCCAGGACATGAATCGGGCGGTCCGATTCATCCGCTATCATGCCAAGGACTATCAGATCGACCCCGATCGCATCGGCGTGACGGGCGGCTCCGCCGGCGGCCATCTCTCGCTCATGCTGGGAGCCGCCAGCGACCTGGGCGACAAGAAAGCCCGCGATCCGGTCGACCAGACATCAAGCCGCGTCCAGGCCGTCGGCTGCTTCTTCCCGCCCACCGATTTCCTCAACTACGGCAAGCCGGGCGAAAACGCCATTGGCCGAGGCATCCTGTCGGGCTTCAAGCCCCCGTTCGATTTCCAGGAGCAGGATCGAGAGACCAAGGTCTTCCGACCGATCACCGACGAAAACCGGATCCTCGAGCTCGGCCGCCAGATCAGCCCCGTGAATCACGTCTCCTCCGACGACCCACCGACCCTGATCATCCACGGCGATGCCGACAAGCTGGTGCCGATCCAGCAGGCCGAGATCTTCCTGGATAAGCTCAAGGCCGCCGGCGTGGAAACCAAGCTGGTCGTCAAGAAAGGCGCCGCCCACGGCTGGGGCGATCTGCTAAAAACAGATATCCCCATCATCGCCGACTGGTTCGATGCGCATCTGAAGGCAAGAAAGAAGGAGGCGGCGGATGCGGGACCGGCAGCGAAAGCCATCACGAAAGTTGGCACGTATCCGCTTTTTGGAGGAGCTTACGTGGTCAAGCTCTCAGAGAAGGACCAGGAAGTACACTGCGTGATCGAGTGTGGCAACCGGGCCTGGAGCCCGATCCGGCCGCTGTTCAAAAAAGACTCGAAATGGTTCGTCTATCCCAAAGCGGCCGATGAGGTGTGGACTTTCGACGGCGGCAACTATCTTTTACAGTGCCAGTTCTATAGCGCCCGCTTCGCCCAAGAGGCAATTAACGAGTATTGTCCCGAGGATGTCAGTCGCGGGACATTTCCTGCGGAATTGCTCGCGCGGCTTCCGAAGGAAATGGTGTCGAAGTTCAAAGGCTGACGATCTCACCTCGATTCCGTGCGCTTCGAGAAGGCCAGATCCCCGCGCCTTCGACTGCGAAAACTCTAGGCCTGGCCGGAGGTAGCGATGGTCGTCTCCGCCACTCGTGACAGCCGGAGCCTCGCCTTCCTGAAAACAATCGATTGCGGTAGCCTTGGATATACGGCTCGTTCATGGCAAACTCATCACCGCCGCGTCTCACCCCTCTACAACGTCGTGGCCGTCGCGAGCGAATCGCTCGAATCGCACGCACGCTGGGATTCGTCGGACGCATCGAGTACCGTCATGTTTACAGCCACAGCGGGGGTGCCCAATTTGGACGAGGAAGCACGGTTGCGGAGGATTTGCTCATCGTTTATGCGGAAGCGTTTGAGCGCGATGCGGACCCAGAGGATTTCACCCTCCGAGCGATCCTCGCGCACGAGCGAGGCCACCAACTCCTGGCGCGTCATCGACGGATTAGCAAGCGGGTCGAAGGCCGAATTTCGCCCGAAAGCGAGGAAGTCCTGGCGTCCCCGCTCGGAGCCATGATCGTGGGCGTTCAGACGGACCGGGATGCATTGGTGGCCAAGGCAACAGTCGAGCTGCTCGATCACGGCGACGATTTGCAGGTAGCGACAGCTCGGCTTCAGGAACTGTGGGACCTATTTGAGGCGATGTTATGATCGGTCCGAAAAAACTGGACACAATTCGCAAGGAGTTGCACCGCTCTCTAACCGCGACTGGGGATGACCCCATCGAATGGCTCGAAAAAAGAATGACTGCGGGCGCGGTGCCGAGCCCTGCCGGGTCGGGCGAGAGCCCGGTTCTGGCTTCACTCCTTCGGATTCTTGGAGCGACAAAACAGGGGAAGCTCCGCACCGGCAGAACCACCGCCAAGAAATCCCGCGGATTGTTGAATCCGAACCAATAGCGCCTGCTCGCGTCCCCGAAAGCTTCTCCCCACCGCTTCATGGAGGGCGGGCGACCGCTGGGCTAAGATGATTCCCTCATACGGCGCGAATCGAATTGTTATCCGGCAAAGAGCATCGCGAAACATTTGCCGCACCGCTACATACCAGGGTCGTCACGGAAAGGGTAGCCAGATTCAGGCAGCGTTGAATCGCCGACCGGAGAAATCATTACATGGCACGATATCAGCAACTGATTACCTCATTGCTCGTGCTAGGTTTCCTTGGCCTGCTCTATTTGGTCGCGCAGCGCGGGCGGCCCAAGCTCGACGCGGAGACAGGCGTGGTCTGGTTCCGTCACAGCGCGATCTTTCGCGGATTCGCGCTGTTGATGGGTTTCGGCGTTCCGCTGGCCATCACGGCGCTCATCGTATTCAAGCCGCCGAAGAACAGGGCCGACGTCCTCGCGATCATCGGCCTGTTCGCCCTGTTTGGCTCACTCGGCGGGCCGCTACTGTGGGAAGCGCTCCGGTTTGCTCTCGGCATCTCGGAGGACGGTCTCGATTGCCGCTCACCCTGGCGTCCGAGTCGATTCGTCCCTTGGAACCGGGTCGAAAGGCTTTCGTACAGCTCGATGAACTCGTGGTTCGTCATTCACACCAAGGATCGCTGGAACTTCCATGTTTCGATCTTGGTACCCGGGCTCTCGATCTTTCTTACCCGCTGCGAGCAGCATCTGTCCATTGGGAATCTGGTGAAGGCTAAGCCCGGATATTCTCTGGTGGGACGGGAGTTTCCGACGGTCGAAAGAACGGGACGCGCGCGCCGAAGACCGGAAAGTGACGTGTGAGCCGGATCGATTGTGATAGGGATCGAGTCTATCTCTGGGCCTCAAGGCAATTCTGATGCCGGCCTCCCCGCTCCCGCGACTGCGAAAGCTCTGCCTGGCCCTGCCCGAGGCGCACGAGGTCGAGGCCTGGGGCGAGCCAACCTTCCGGGTTCGGAACAAGATCTTCGCGATGTACGCCAGCGCTTCCAACCATCACGGACGCGGGCGGAACGCCACCTGGGTCAAAGCCGCACCCGGCGAACAGGCCGCCATGGTCGCTGCGGCGCCCGATTGCTTCTTCGTTCCCCCGTATGTCGGCCCGAGCGGCTGGATCGGCATCTGGCTCGACGGCGCGGTCGACTGGGATGACATCGCCGAATTCCTGCGCGACTCCTATCGGCTGGTAGCGCCCAAAAAGCTTTGTGCGTTGCTGCACGAGTGAAGCGGAGCCCGCTATAATGACTTCGGCAGGCAAGTGTCCCGACAATCTTCGATTGAGCGGTTGTTGGGCGCGGGTCTCCTGACCCCGCCCTCCTCACCGACCGAAGGTCTCCAGGCGGCCGACCCGCCAATCGAAGATTGTCGCAGCACCAGTGCAGCACAGCGGAAAGGGGCATCCACATGGAATCTGACTTGATTCACGACCGAGGGCGCGGACCTGAAATCGTTGGCACGCGCATCACTGTTTACAACCTGCTGCCTAACTTCCTGGATTCAACTGCCACCGAGGCATACATCTGCCAGCTCTACGAATTGACTCCGGAGCAAGTCGCGGCTGCGCGGGCTTATGTGCTGAACCATGCGGATACCGTGCTGGCGAAACACCTCGAGATTGAGGCGAAGATCAGCCTTGGAAATTCACCCGAATTGATCGAGCGGTCCAAAAAAACACATGCGGACTTCATGCGATTCAAGAACTGGCTCGCCGAGCGCCAGCAGTCGACGCCTGTGATTGAAGCCGAGGAGCCGGCCTCGCCAAATCCTCGACCAAATGGCGGTCGAGTGCCGACGCTCAAACAATGGCTCGCCGAGTGTGACGCCGCCTACGGCGGGATGCCCTGACGTGCGCGGTCTTCTGGCAGACGTCAACGTTCAGGGCCACCTGCGCTACCTGCGGCATCTCCTTTTCACGTTCGATCTTTGGGGCGTCCTCGCCGAGATTCAGATCGAGTTTGCCACCTACGCTGCGATTATCAAGGACGGGCTCAAACCCGGTGTCGTCGAGAGCGATGGCCTTCTGGGCCTGCAGCGGCTTTGGGGAGTCAATTGCTGGCCATTCTGTCTCGTGGTGGTGCCAACTCATCTGGTTGGCTGGCTCTTCTGTTGGATGGACTCCAGGGAATCCCGCGAACGTCCGCCCTCGCGAAGTACTTCCTTGTGAATGGGCGTCAGGCTAAAGCCTGACCTACGTTGGTGCGGCCGCCCGCGAGGATCGGACTTACGCCCGAGGTTGGAGGACGTTCGCCCCGTCCGAAACAAGGTCTCACGACCGTGGTCACGAGCACGAGCACACGCCCTCTGTCTACACCGGCCGTGACGGCACCCGCGTCCATGCTCGCTTCCAGACCAAGAATCGGCGCTCATACGCATAATACGATAGCGCTGCCATCGCGATCACGAGCGCAAAGGTGCCGATCGCGAAGAGCTCGTCCCGGTTGGCGAACCACGCCGACCTGTACATGACTCGCTCTCGCACCCAGATCGCAATCTCGTGGTACATGTAAAGTCCGTAGCTGATCTTGCCCAGCCACACGATTCGTGAATACGAAAGCGCCCTGCGCAGCCAGCCCTGGCCCCAGATCGCCACCATGACCAGCGCGACACCGCACATCCACACCCAGACGTAATCCCACGTCCGGTGCCAGACGGTTCCCTGGCCCAGCTTCTGCTGGCTGAAGAGCCACAGGGTCGCCGCATAGATCGGCCATTGCAGATAGCGCAGCCAGCGAGTGAGGATCGGCCGGTCGCGGTTCCAACCCATGACCAGTGCCAGCAGCACACCGGAACAGAGCGTGTCGAACTGGGCGAACGTGTTATAAACAATCGCAAGCGGCGACCCGGATCGAGAAGCGTTCCAGTAGCGCACGGCGATCGAGGCAACGAGCAGAAATCCGACCAGTCGAACTCTGAATCGAGGAAGCACCAGCGCGATGAAAAGTGGAACAACGAGGTAAAACTGCTCCTCGACACAAACGCTCCAGAGCACGCTCAAGCTGTCGGACGGAATGGGGTTGATCAAGACCATCGACCAGTTGCCGAGGAAGAGCAAGAACGGCACCAGGTGTATCCTCAGCATGGAAAGATAATCCGGCACATAGAATGGAGTCTGGAGCGGAGGCAGGACGAAGAATCCGATGACCACGACCAGGTAATACAGCGGCCAGATCCGCAGGATGCGCCGGATCCAGAATGCCCGCAGGGCGATGCGGCCAAAGCGGGCCTCTTCGCGCAGCAAGAGCGTCGCGATCAGATAGCCGCTCAGGATGAAAAAGAGCTGGACGCCGAAACCACCGTTTTCCTGCAAGCGTCGGGTGACGGTGCGTCCGAACTCGTTCGAGAGCGACCACCACGAAACGCCGGTGTAGAGGAGACAGTAGTTAACCGCGTCTGCCACCGTCTGGAAGCTTCGGGTGAGCAAGGCCCAAGGGACACCCCGGTGGAAGAGAAACACGAGCAGGAAGGCGATGAACCTCATGCCGTCCAGCTCGGGAAAGTAGACTCGCTCGCCCGGCTCGGGAGTTTCCGAGCCCACGACGGCCCGTTCAAGCGCGGCGGCGGGCTGACTCATGGCTTCAGACCTTCCGGCAATGCCCCGACGTGGCTCGCCGGCCGCGATAGGGCGGCCCAGTCGAAGATGCGGGCAACGAGGCGATCGGCCAGATCTGCCCCCGGTCCGAGCGTCTCGCATTCGTGTCCGGGCCGCACGAGATGGATCGTGTGCCTTCCCGCGCCAGCGTCTCGAGGTCATTGGCGACCGTGAGTTGGGCGCGATTGCTCACGCAGGCGCTCGCCGCGGTGCGGATCAGCTCTTGCTCGGATACGTGCGACAGCAGCTTGAAACCGACGAGATAAACCGCTGGGGCCCAGTCACGAACCAGGCTGATCACCTTGGGCGTGCGCCGGCAGTGCACCACCAGCGATTCGCGATCGGATCTGATCTTGCCGGCCTCTTGCTCGGGCTCGTAATCGGCCACGGCCATGGGCAGGATCACCACGTCGATCGGATGTGATTCGAGCACGCGGCGAAGTGTGTCGGAATAGTTGCTCACGTTGCCGACTCTGAGCGGAACCCGCGTGAGGCGATCGCGGCAGGCGAGCCACTGCTTCTGGAGCTCCGCCAGACGGTCAAGCTCGAGTTCGGGCGAGCGGGCGTCCAGATCAAACCGCGCAAACCGCAGAAGCGGCAGCTCGGCCGACCGGGAGTAAATGTGCCAGACCCGTGCTCCTCGTCGCAATGCCGACTCAGTGATCGCCGCGCCGAAGCGGCCGGTGGAGACATTCGTCAATTGACGTACGTCGTCGATCGGCGCAATCGTGGCTCCTGCCGTCACCACCACGTTCATCACGGGAAAAGCTCCTTTGGTCACTCTTGCGGGAGAGCGCGCACCCCGCTAGCCTGGCCAGGTCGCGGTTGTCGATTCAAGGGCACTCGCCCGGCGCGCATGGACTTTGGTAGTCGAATATGAACCACGCAACAAGCTTCGAGACCTGTGCCGGCGAGCTCTTCGCCGAGATGGCGCGGTGGCCGATCTTCGACCCACACACCCACATCGACCCTCACCGGCCGGCCGCGCGCCATTTCGAGGAGATTCTCGGTTATCACTACTATACCGAGCTGGCCCACTCCTCCGGGATGCCCAGGGAAGCCGTTTCGCCCGCACTCGACCAGGACGCCCGCGCCGCAGCGGTCGTGGAATACCTCGATCGCATCGATTCAACCATCCAGTATTCGTGGCTGCTGGAAATCGCCCGTACGTTCCACCAGTTCCCGCACGACCGGATCACCCCCAAGAACCTGGGGGAGCTTTTGCGCAAGGCCGACCACAGCGGCGACGGGCCGCAGTGGGACCGCGAGGTGTTCCGGGCAAGCGGGCTTGAGGCCGTCTTTCTGACCAACGACTTTGACGATCCGCTCGAAGGCTGGGACACCACAGCCTACGTCCCGTGCCTGCGGACCGACGATCTGGTCTTGAAGCTGCACGAGCCGCGCACAATCGCCCGCTTGAAGGCGGCACTCGACATGGAGATTGGCGACGTGACGAGCTTGCGAGAGGCGCTCGGCCGGCTTTTCGAGCGCTTCGTGGCCCGCGGTGCCCGGGCGGCTGCGGTGAGCTTGCCGCCGGACTTCGCCCCGCGCCCCGCTCCGCACCGGCGAGCCTCGACCCCGATTCGCAAGGCGATCAACGGGATGGATCTCAGACGCGACGAGATCGAAGACGTGCGGTGCGCGGTATTCTGGACAGTGGCCGAGCTCTGCGCCGATTTTTGCTTGCCGTTTGACCTGATGATCGGCCCGATCCGCAATGTTTATCCAAATGGAGTCGCGGGGGGCCGCGACCTCTTTGATCGTCGGGTCAGCCTTTACGACTACCGCGACTTGTTCAATCACTTCGCGGCTGTCAAGTTTCCGGTTTCCACACTCTCGCCGGATGCCGCAGGCGAGCTGGTGGCGTATTCCTGGATCTTTCCCAACGTGCTGCCCATGGGCCACTGGTGGTATTCGAACGTGCCGGCGTTCATCGCCGCCGATCTGCGGGCGCGCGTCCAAGCCTTGCCCAAGACGAAGCTTCTCGGCTATTATTCAGATGCGTACAAGCTCGAGTTCATCGCCCCCAAGTTCAACATGTACCGGCGGATCCTGGCGGATGTGCTCTCGGAAGAAGTCGTCCGCGGCCAGGGCTGGCCGGTGGAACGGGCGCTTGATCTCGCCAAACTCATCCTGATCGATAACCCCAAACGAATTTTCCCGGAAGTTCGCGCAGGTTCCGCAGCCGCGATTTGACCTGGGAGCAAACTCAAGGCATCTTTCGATGGAACGGCGGCGCGAGCACGGTCGCCGCGCGGGCCCGACCTCCCGCGGCCCGCAGTCCGGTTCTCTCTTCGAGGACCTGAACCAAGCAGCTCGAAGGATCAGCCCGCCATGATTCAAGCAATACAGACGATTCGCAAGCCGGCGAGTTTCGCGTCGTGCCTCGTGCTGGGGCTGGCCTCCGCGGCGAGTGCCCAGATGACTCAGGGGCCGGGTCTGTCATCCGGCAGCGGGGCGGGCACCGGTTCCGGTTACTCAACCGGCGTGCAGCGCAACCGATCCGGCTCGCTTTCCGGCGTAGGCCCAGGAAGCGGCGACGACGGCCTCCGCGGCCCTCCGATCCAGCCGCTGGGTGGTCGCAGGCGTGCGCCGATAACGAGCTTCGGCCCCGGCGTCGATGTCAGCTTTCCGAACGACCCGTATCTGCTCCCGTTCATCCAGCTCGAACAGGGGGGCGCGCCATTCGACAAGAAGATCCCCACGCAGGTCACCAATGAACTCCTCAAGAACGCCCGGATGATCGCGACTCCCGAAGAGCGCAGCCTGGCGCTGCAGCGACTCGCGGCCGGTGCGATCGCAAGCCGGCAGCTTTTCCTTGCCCACCAGTTGCTGGAAGAAGCCACGACCGCGACGTCGGAAGTGACGATCCCGCTGGTGCGGGACCAGCGATTGATGAAGATTGTGGAAACGATGACCGCGCTCACCGACGCCACGCTGCTGCATGGGCGTCAGATCTTGAACGAGTCGGCTAATGTCGATCCCCGCGCAAAGCCCGAGGCGCTGCCCAACGGGTCCAACGACCCGCTCGTCCTCATCCGCACGGCACGGCTCGAATGGAAGCGCGCTGTTTACCTCGCAGAGATCATCGGCAATCCGACTTATCGCAACGAGATGATGTACCATGTCGCCGAGAACATGGCGTCCGGAAGCGCCAGCATCGCCAACGAGTTTGCCAGGTCCTCGGCGCCGGCGACCCCGTCGGAAAACCCGCCGTCGCCCGCTCCTGCCGCCCCGCCTGCGGGTCCCAAGCCGGCCGATCGCAACCCCGGAGGCGATGCTGGTGCCCGCCAGGCTGCTGCCGGACCAAAGCCCGTGGACACGCAGACATACCGCAAGATGGCTGACGACATCCTCATCGAAGCCTTCGATGTCGCCACGAAAATTGACCGATTGATCTGGAAATATCGCGCGATGGTCCGGATCACCTTGCTCGCAGCCGACTCCCAGCAATACTCCCGGGGTTACGCTCTCGCCCGCGGTATCGCCAACGGCGAGTCACGCGCCGAGGCGATGCTCCTGCTGGCGGAGGCCCAGGCCCGCGACGATCAAAACGACGGCGCGACCGCCTCGTACGAAGAAGCGGCCAGGGCCGTGTCGACCGTGCAGCAAGACGGCCTGCGCGGAGTGCTCGCGGGCTTCGTCGTGGACAGCTTGATTGCCAGCGGGCGTTTCCAGGACGCCCGCAAGTGCGTCGTGCTCTATCCCGATCCAGCTCTGCGGTTCGTCGCCCTGGGTGCCGTCGCCGAAGCACAGGGCCGGCGAGGCAACGCCGAGACGGCCCGTAAGTGGATCGCCGCCGAGGTCCCCGAAGAACACCGCCCCACGCTCTACCGGCGTGTGACCACCGGCGTTCTGACGGCCATCGAGCAGAACCGAAGCAAGGAATTCATTCCGACGGAAACTCCTTGATATAAAAACGGACGCAGCGTCATTCACGCCTGCTTGAAAAAGGCAGAATAACGCTCCTTGACGCTGCGGATTCCCGCATGCATGGCGTGAATGTCTGCTCCCAGGACAAAGAGCTGGCAGCCCATGCTGCGCATCCGGGCGGCATACTCCGGCCCGCGGCTGAAGATTCCCCATGGCTTGCCGGCCTGCTGGCAGGCATGGGCGACCGATTCGATCGCCTCCAGGCATTTGGGATGCTCGAACTGGCCCGTCACCCCGAGCATCTGGCTCAAGTCGGACGGCCCGATAAAGAGCAAGTCCACATCCGGAATGGCCGCAATTTCAGCCACGGATTCCAGCGCACCGGCCGTCTCGATCTGGATGCCCAGAAACGTTTCGGCGTTGGCCCGGGCCGTGTATTCCGCCAGCGGGGTCAGACCGAACCGTCCATCGGCGTTGCCGCCGTTCAATCCTCGCTCGCCCCTGGGCCAGAACTTGGCCCATCGCACGGCCTGTTCCGCCTCGGCGGCGCCGCGAACCATGCTGATCATCAAGCCTCCTGCGCCGGCCTCGAGCGGGCGCATCACCGACGCGTAATCCGTCGCCGCCAGCCTCACGAAGTGGTCCATCCCGTATCCGCGGGCGGCCATCGTCGCCAGCTCGATCTCCTTCATGGTCAACCCGCCGTGCTCCGAGTCGATCCAGAGCGCGTCGAAATCGCCGTGCTCGCCCAGAATCGCCACCAGCTTGGGAGCCAGAAGCTGCCCAAAGCCGAAACAACGAACGACCTTCCCCTCACGGAGCAGTTGCTTGATTCGCGGCATCGGTATCGATCTCTCCCTGAAACTCGGTAGGACGCGGTCAGATATCAGCGTGGGCGTCCATTCTAACGGAAATCGCGGGCATGTGGTCCAACGCAAAGTCGTGCGCTCCGATGGAGTGTCGGTACAATTCAACGATTCGCGGACCATTCCGGAGCAAACCAACGCCGTAGCCCTTTCAATGGAACTGATCGATAACGCCTCGATCCTAAGTCCTACGAGGGGCTTCCTCGGCCCCGGATATACGCACACGCTCAACCCCTACAGCGGCTGCGCCTTTGCCGGCTCGATCTGCGGGCTGTTCTGCTATGCTCAGCACGACGGCAATATCACGAGGGGTCGCCCATGGCGACTCTACGGCGCCAAGAAGAACGCCGCGACAGCCTATCGGGCGGATTACGATCGATTGAAACGCCCGCGGCGAGGCGAGCCGCGGCCGCTCAAGATCTTCATGAGTAGCGTCACCGACCCCTATGTTCCCCAGGAGAAAAGCTCAGGAGATCACCCGATCGGTCTTGAAAGAAATGCTCGAACGCCCGCCGGACGTGCTCGTGATCCAGACGCACGCGACGCTGATCGAACGAGACATTGACATCATCGACGAGCTTTCGCGGCGATGTAAGCTTTGGGTCTCGATCACCGTCGAGACGGACCGGGATGAGCTGCCTCCGGCTTTCCCCAGGCATGCCAGCCCCCCTTTGCGGCGGATCGAAACGCTCGCGCGTTTTCGCTGCCGTGGCATCCCGACGCAGGCAACGGTCAGCCCGCTCTTGCCCTTGTCAAACCCGATCGCCTTCGCCCGCCGCCTGGATAGCGCCTGCGACCGCGTGATCCTGGACCATTACTTGATCGGTGATGGATCAAAAAACGGGCTCCGCACCAAGCGCACCGGCTTCGCCGAGTTGCTCGCAGCCGCCGGATTTGGCGAATGGAACGGCCTCGAAAAGCTCTGGGAAGTGCGTGACGTGATGGTCGGGGTGCTGGGGAGTGAACGCGTTTTGGTAAGCTGTGAGGGGTTCAACGCTGTGTAGCGGTGAGGGCGTGTGGCGGTGGTTACATCGGTCGTGGTACGATCAGGTCTCGGGGAAGACTGAATTTCGTCGACGAGAGCCAACTTACGATGACGATCGAGCAAATCCGCACTGCCTACGATGCCCAACCTTTCCGACCGTTCGTCATGCATCTGGCGGACGGCCGTTCGATACCGGTGATGCACCGGGAGTTCATCATGTCCGCCCCGAGCGGGCGAACCATCAACGTTTATCAATCGGACGATACGCTGAACATCATCGATCTCCTTCTCGTGACCGACCTCGAGATCAAGCCGGGGAGGAACGAAGCTGAGAAGCGGCGCAGAAATTAGCGTGAGGGGGACTTGGCGGTCTGTGACACCGGCGTCATGCGCGGTCTCACTGATGGTTTTGCGGAGCCAATGAGCCATATTTCGTCGGGAGGGAGACCGGAGAGCGACCGATGATGGCAAGGTTTACGGACAACGCTCGCGCAGTGATTCGGAAGGCGTTCCGGCGCCACGCCACGTCGAACTTGCTAGGTGTTCTGCGCGGTCTAACGGGCAAGCAGGGCGGGTTCGCCGCGACGCTTCTGTCCGCGGTCAATTTGGACGTCGAAGCGCTCCCCGAAGACCGCACTTCCGTCGGCCAGACGGAGCTCGTCGCGGGTGCCATCGAAATAGCCCGATTGCGCGGCAAACCGTACGTGGGGACGGAACACCTTCTTCTCGCGCTCGCACGGCAGCACGAAGCGGCACTGGCCGCCGTCGGCGCCACCTATGACCGGCTGGAGAAGCTCTTGTCGGCAGCCGAGGACGAGTGGCGTCGTGCTCACCCGCCTGTGCCGCGCCGACTGGGTGCCTGGTGCCGTCGTAGCAGTCAAGTCGCGGCGCGGTGGATTCGCGTCTTCAAAAGGTAAAAACGACTCGCACGCGTTGGGAGAATCGATTGAATGTCAAAACGCTTCAACGTCCTCATCGCCGACTTCCTCGACGAGACTTCCATTGAATCGGCAGTTCTCGGCGATCTCGCGCAGCTCGTGATGGCCCACGCGACCGAGGAATCTCAGCTCGAGAGGTTCCTCCCGCAGGCTGATGCGATCATGCTCTTTCATGACCTATCGATTCTGAGCGAGCTGAGCTTCTCCCGCGCACCTCGCTGCCGTGGCGTCGTCCGTGCCGGGGTGGGCTTCAACAACGTGGACGTCGAATCGGCGAGCCGCCACGGCGTGGTCGTGTGCAACGTGCCCGACTACGGCACCGAAGAAGTCGCCGATCACGCGATCATGTTCCTGCTGGCACTTGTGCGCCGCCTGGTCATCTCGCATCAGGCGATCCGCGATGGCAACTGGGATTATCGCACGGCTCTGGGAGCACCCCGGCTCCGCGGCAAGACGTTCGGCGTGGTGGGCTGCGGCCGGATCGGAACCGCAGCGGCGCTGCGAGCGAAGGCGTTCGGGCTCGACGTGGTCTTCTACGATCCCTATCTGCGGCAGGGCATGGACAAGGCGCTCGGAATCCGCCGGGTTTATGCGCTCGATGACCTGCTCGAGCAGAGCCACTTCGTGAGCCTGCACTGCTACCTCGATGCGAATTCCAAGCATCTGGTCAATGCGACAACGATCGCCCGGATGAAACCGGGCGCGATCCTGATCAACACGGCGCGCGGCCCGATCATCGAGGAAACCGCTTTGCTTGACGCCCTCGACAGCGGCCATCTCGCCGCCGCAGGACTGGACGTGATCGAGCGCGAGCCGCTCGATTACGATCGGCTGCGAAACCATCCAAAGGTGCTGCTCACGCCCCACACGGCATTCTACAGCGTCGAAGGCTACAACGAGCTGCGGACCAAGACCGCCGAGGAAACCCGGCGCATCCTGCTGGGCGAGGCGCCAAGGAACCCAGTGAATTCCGTGGCGTCAAAGCCAATGGGCCGGGGCTAGTCGGTAACCAGAGTCGCCTTTCGCTCCGCGAAAGTGCTTGTTTTCTCGCGTATCAGAGTCGCCTTTCGCTCCGCGAAAGTGCTTGTTTTCTTGCGTAGCGGAACGCGGCTCGCGTTCGTGCAATGACCTGAACGTCAGGCTAAGGCCTGACCTACTCAATCGTGCTGGAACAGGCTGCCCAAGCCGTGCGCGATGCGTCGAATGATCGTCGCCCCGGAGCGATTTGCTGGCTGATCGTCGCCACAATCACCGTGGCGATGACGCTCATCTCGGCGCGTGAGTCGCTCAATCGCTACCACGAATTCCGCAGTGGGTGGGCCTGGGACCTGGCTTACTACAACCAGTGGTTCTGGGCGCTCACCTGCGGAGATCGTGAGATAACAGTCCGGCCCTTGTCCCGATACGCCGAGGAAGGGCCGTCGGTCTGGAAGATGAATTACCTGGCGCCGATTCGCTTTGCACTGGCACCGGTCTACCGCCTGTTCCCAGACCCGCGCACGCTCCTGATCATCCAGAACATCATGTTCTGGTTGGTCGTTCCAGCGGCTTACACGCTGGTGCGCTCCGAGTCGGGCTCGCGATGGCTCGGCGTCTCTGCCGCAGCGATCGTCCCGCTCACCCCCCTGCTCTGGCCGCTCGCCCTCAACGATTTCCGCGAGCTTCAACTCGCCCTTCCCTTCGTGGTGTGGGCCGTTCAGGGGGTTCGGAGCCGGTCGGCACCGCTAGCGATTTTTGGAATCGCGGGGATGCTCGCCTGCCGCCAGGAATTCGCCGTCATGGCCGCGACGTTCGCCTTGATCCCTCCGCGCGTGCCCGAGCCGCTCACGCGTGACGCTGCGATGGCGACACGTCATCGTGTTTGCCGGACTTTCATGGCTGTTCTTTGGATTTCTCGGTTACCTGCGGTTTGTTGTGGGCAGCAACGCGCCCGCGTTCTACATCCAGCAGTTCCTGGTCAAGAAGGCCGCGCTGCCCGCCACGCTTCACACGTCGCTCGAAGCCCTCGCGTACGGCCTGGGGATGTGGACGATTCTGGCCTGCTTCGCGCCACGGGTCGCGATCCTTGCGCTGCCGTGGATCTGGGGCCCGTGCAGCGGCGAGTGGTCGATCGATTCACTCTCGACCGCCGACTGGCACCACGTGCGCTACGTTCTTCCCATGACCGCGCTTGTGCTCGCGGCGGGGCTGATCGGCTACGCGAGAGCGGGAACCTGGATCCTCAAGCGCCGCAGCGGCGTCATGTGGGCCGCGCTGGCCTGGGCGATACTCTGCGCCTCGGGCGCCGCAGGCACGTACGCCATGAAGTCGCGGATGGACCGCATCCCGATTCCAATCGCCGCGGGCGAAGCCGCCGAGCTCTGGCGATCGATCGAACAGGTCGGCCCCGACGATGGGGTGCTCGCTGACCATCTGGTCTCCGCGTCACTTTCGTCCCGCCGGCGACTCTACGGCTACCTCGTGAACTGGAACCTGCCGATGCGCTATCCCGAACTCGATCCCGGAATCCGCTGGCTCTTCGTCCGAAACGATTATCCTCTTCTCAAAGTGTTGCTGGACCAAGGCTTTGAGGTCGTGCACGAAGGGCCGAAACTGACCGTCGCACGTCAAATTCGGAACGTCCCGAAAACGGAAAATCCGATTTTTTGGAATTTCGCGCGAACACAAAACGGCGATAGGATGTCTATACTCGGTACCACTAGGTGGCGCGTGCTGCGACTGGGTGCAGAGCACCCGCGAACCGACGGCAATCGACCACCTGGTATCCCAGGCCGATTGGCCTGGGTTCTGGAAGATCGGGCGCGTTGCCCGGTCGCATCGATGTCTCGGGAGCCAGAACGGAGCCCATGACTCGGTAATCGCCAGGGCGTTAAGTCGCCCAAATCCCCATGATGCGACGGCCGCTCGCTCCATTCTGGAGCTCGGCTGTTGCGTCATCACACGATCCCGCCCCTTCAGGCGGATGTGAGGGTCATAGCCATGTTGAGCCGCAAGAACCTGACGCTGTCGGCCTTGGTACTTTCCAACGGGCTGAATCTCGGGACGCGGTCGCGCGCCGCTATTGCGGACGTCAACCTTGATGGCCAGACCCTATACATCCTTAACTCCCATCATGACGTCATGCGTGAGGGAGTGGTGCAGTATTCCTTTTCGAAACCCAAATCGAAACCAGGAATGCCGTCCATTCCCGGCTCAATTTCCCCGGTTCAGGTCCAGCAACCGAGTTGCGCGATGTGGCAACAAGGCGGCTGGGCGGTTGAAGGTTGCGACGTGACGGATCCGAGGCCGGCAGACCTCGCCGACACGTGCGAACCGCGACCGGACGATCGAGTTACCCGCTTCCCGACGCTACCGAATTGCGTCGGGAACACCGCGAGGCGCGGCCTGGAATGCCAGGCGATAGCGCGACGCGGTGGCTGCGAGTAACGCCACCGATCGCGATCGCACCGCCCGTCGTCGAGCCCGCTTAGCAAGCTCGGCCCTGGCGAGAGCAACAACCGTCGGAAAGTGAGTACCGATCGCCCGATTCCGTCCGCTTGAGTGATCGCAAGAAGGTGGCTCGCAAGCAGCCCCAAGTCCTTGCGCTAAGGGCCTGGGTCATCCCGCTTGATTCAACCTTCGAAGATCCAAGGCAACAGACGGATTCGAACCATCGGTTTCGTGCGGCTGGCCTGGAACCGGATCTCCGACCTTCTGGGCATGAATTGGCCACCGCACACGCGCCGTCGCAACAGTCGCCGCGCCGTTGATCCCACGCGGATCTCGATGCTGGTGTTTTCCGGATCGGTCGATCCGGCGAGCATCACATCAAAGCGTGATCAAGATCAATCAAGCGCCGAGCGTGACGACGTTCATGAGGCCACGCTTTTCCGCCCATTTTCAATCCGGCACGAGAAGCCGGACTTGCGGCGGAAGAAGCGGGAGAACCCCTGGCGGGGAAGGTGGATCAAGTGCTCCTCACGTCGACGATTCTGGATCGGGATGTCACGGCCTGGGCCGAGCTGGCGGTGCTCGTCCGCCAGGCGCAAGCGGGCGACCGCGACGCGTTTGGCTCCCTGGTCGAGCAGTTCCAGCCGACGGTCTACGCCATCGCGCTGCGCCGGCTGGGCAACCCCAGCGATGCGCTCGAGCTGACGCAGGAAGTCTTCCTGCACGTGCTCGAGCGGATCACGCAGTTGCGCGAGCCGGAGCGGTTCGCCGGCTGGCTGCGCCAGGTCACGGTGCGTATGGCGATCAACCGCGCCACGCGCCGGGTGGCTCCGCCTTCGGTCGAGGCCGGTGTTCTCGAAGGGGCCTCGCTCGAGAGCGACGAGCCGCTCGATCAGTTGATTGATCGCGAGCGGGCCGAGCACGTGTGGGCGGCGCTCGGACGCCTCAAGTCGATGGATCGCGAGGCGCTCGACGCGTTCTACATCCGCGGCCACTCGCTCGTCGAGATCGCCGAGCTGCTCGACGTGCCCCTGGGCACCGTCAAGCGGCGGCTGCACACGGCGCGGAAGCGGCTCAAGGTCGAGCTCGAGACCTCGGTCGCTGACCCGCTCGAATGGTGCGACTCCGGCACCTGCCGTGATAATGAAGACGAGCTCGAGCTCGTCGGCGCGGGGGCCTCGGAAGCCTCCGCGTGGTAGCGGATCATCATGCCCCAGGGCGGCAACGCCCTGGGGCATGAGTTTTTCCACCTCAGGCGACGAAAGCCTCAGTCCGTCACTCAGCGGCGTCGGACAGAAGCCCGTTCCTCGCGTTCTCATATTCGTCCAGCTCGACCAGATAGCGCCGAGCTCTGCTTTGCAGCAGGAAATAACCGAGCCATGCGCCCGCCACGATCGGCAGGAATAAGAGGGCCGCGGCAACGGCCCCAATGTCGGGCCGACGGAAGACGGTCAAGAGGGTGAAGATCACCGTGCTCACGAATGCAGGCACGGCCGTCAGCATCCAGGTCACGCGACGGTAGCGAGTGAGCTGTTCCTCGATCGGCTCGACGCCGAGCCGAATGCGGCCGAGCTTGCGCGCCCAGTACGCGCGTCGCGCCTGCCAGATGGCTTCCAGATCCGCGAGGGAGCTTGGTGCGGGCTTTTCCTTCGTGAAGAAACGGTTCAGACGGTCCACGCGATTCAGTCCAAAACGGCATTCAATTCGATCCGGCCAACCTCGATTTTACGAGGGTCTCGATGATCGGGGATAGCCCGCTCCAGAGCAAGCCCAGTACAATCGGCGACCAGAGCGGCGGGAGAACCTCACGTGACTGCATCGGTCGGGGCGAAGGCCCCCTGCCCTATACCCGTTGTCGAGATTTCGCATGAGTTGGCTCGAGACAATCATCCTCGGCGTTGTGCTCTTGGCCGCCGGGCTCTACGTATCGCTCGGAGTCGCGATCATCGTGACTTCTCTGCTTGAGCGGCGTCCCGTGAAGTTTCTGGCATCGGCCGACTTAGACGATCCTGAGCGACAAAAACTCGGCGCAATTGGATCAGATCGCGGATCGCATGACGATCCGGAGTCCGACACAAATCCCTACGCCGCGGCTGGAACTTCCCCGTTTCCCGCACCTCAGATTCGCGCGGCCGTTCGGCTTGGCTTCACCGCGCCCCTTCTGTTCAAACATGCCAAGGGTGGGATCTACAAGACCTATGGTGCGCTCCTGGTCTCTCCTTCTCGAGAGATCCTTGCTGTGTTCCGGTGGGGAACGACTGCGGGAATCCGAAACCGGGGGACGGTGTTTTATACGGAGCTGGAGAACGGGCGATACCTCGTCACGTCCGACCGCCCCATCGGATCGCGAACGCCGGGATTGTACGACGAGATCTTGTACATGGACGCCGATTTTGACCAACTTGTCGGCCGCCACCAAGCGCGGATACGGGCGTCTGGACAGCACGCCAAACCATTGTCTGCCGAAAACCCACTTGCGGCGTTCGAGGGCATCCACGAAGCGCGGGCGCGGTTCATGGTCGCGAGTGGCGACGCATACTGGGTCGATGCCGAGCACACTGAGATTCGCTCGACCGTCAAGGGCGCACTCAAAGCGTACGCGCAGAGCCTCTCGACCAAACACGTGGACCGGAGCTTGTTGACGTCCGCTCGATGAATCCTCCAACTTTTCCGTCGGTGATGAGGTGGACGTCCTCGAAGCCCCGGTTAGCGGGTTACTGGCTTGCAACGGCACTCTTGAGCACGCGATCGACGTCGTTCCAGAGCTCCTTGAGCGCGGCGCGCTCGGCATCCGAAAGCTTGGCCAATTCCTTCTCGTCACGGATGCCCGCCAGGTCGGAGTCGGTCTTCCAGTGCTCGAGTGTCTTGGGCACGACGGCCTTAAACTGGGCCGGGCCGGTGTCCAGCACCTTGGCCCAGGCGGCGAGCTCGGCCTTGAGCCAATCGCGCGCCTTCCCGCGGAGCGTGGCTGCGGCAGCCGCATCCGGCTGCGGCTCATCCTTCGACTGGCCGGAAGCCGCCAGCGCGGCGGCGCAGGCCGCGTTATAGCGATGCCGGGTCTTGCGATCCTCCGCGAGCTTGGGGTCGCTGGCGAGCGTCTCGGTGTAGAGGTGGGCGGAGGATGCGTACAGTTTCTTCTGATTGGCCCGAAACGCGAGTGCGATCCGGTCGGCCGCGTTCTTCGGAGACTCTTTCCCTCTGAGCACGGCGGCCAGGCGAGCATCGAGGGCCGCCTTCGCCGGATCGCTCGCGGCCAGCTCGGCCAGCTCACGCCGGGCGAGGGCGGCCTCGTCTGAGCGACCCAGGCGTACGGCGGCTCGGATCAAGCCGGTCAAATGATTGGTCATGTACTGCCGGTAGACGGGTTGATTCGGGTTGGCGGCGAGTGCCTTTCGCTGCCACTGGATGGCCTCCGTGAGCCTGGTCCGGGCTTTGTCGAATTGCCCCTGGTCGAAGTCGATCTGGGCCAGGTTATGGATCGTCCCGCCCAGGTCGCTGGCGTAGCCGGGCGATTCCGGATGCTCACGGGCGAGGCGATCCCGGATCGCGCGGGCCTGCTCGAGCGACTCGTGCGCCTCGGCCGGATGGCCGGTCTTGCGCAGCATGGTGCCGATCATGTTGCGACTTCTGGCCAGGCCTTGCTGGTAGCGGTCGACGGACGGGTTCTCGCGACCAGCCGTTCGCGGATCGGGCGGGCCTGCTCAAACGACTGGAGGGCCTCCGCCACCTGGCCCGCTCCAAGCTTGATGTATCCGATGCCTTCCAGGGTGCCGGCCAGATCAAGGCCGGAGCCGGTGAGCGCCGGGTTCTCGCTCGCCAGCCGCTGCTGGATCACCCGAGCCTTCTCGTACGACTCGAGCGCCTCCGCCCGCCGGCCCGCCTCGCTTTGCAGCGCTGCGATGCAATGGTGGCTGTGAGCAAGGCGGCTCTGGAACTCGGCGAACGACGGGTTCTCGCTCACCGTCCGAAGAAGAATCGCGTGGGCGCGGACGTGCAACGCCATGGCCTCCTCCGGCCGGCTCATGTCACGCTTCAGCTCGCCCACTTTGATGAGTCCCTCGGCGAAGTGGATCTGAAACTGGGCCGCCGACGGGTGTTCGCTCGCCAGCCGCTCGAGGATCGGGAGGCCCCGCTCGTACGACACCTTCGCCTCGGCCGGCCTTCCCGTCTCTTGCTGCAGGTCGCCGATGCACATCTGGATCGCGGCCAGGGTGCCCTGGAACCTGTCGACCGTCGGGTTCTCGGGTGCCAGCCGCTCCAGGATCACTCGGGCCTGCTCGTACGACGCCATCGCCTCGGCCGGTCGGCCTATCTCACGCTGCAGGTCGCCGATCAGTTGGTCATTCAAGGCCAGGTTGCGCTCGAGCTCAGTGGCGGACGGGTTCTCACGAACGAGCCGCTCCTCGAGTGTGCGCGCTCGCTGGAATGACGCCATCGCGTCCGCCAGCCGGCCGGTCGCACGCTGCAGGTTACCGATGTTCGTGTAGATGAAGGTGAGGTTCCTCTGAAACTGGGTGACCGACGGGTTATCTCGCGCGAGCATCTCCCGGATCGCGAGCGCCCGCTCGAACGACGCCTTCGCCTCCGCCGGCCGTGCCATCCTTGCTTGCAGGATGCCGATGTTGTTGCAAGTGGTGGCCAGATCGCTCCGGATCTGGATGCTCGCCGACTCCGCTCTGGCGAGCCGCTCCCGGATCGCCCGCGATTCCTCGTACGCTCGGAGGGCGTCCTCCTTGTCGCCGATCTCGTCGGTGAGGCGGCCCAGCTCGAAGCTCGCAGCAGCCAGGCGGGCGAGCGAGTCGGCCGACGTCTCGCCATCGCCTTGGAGCCGGTCGCGCAGGGTTCTGAAGAACGCCTGCGGCTCCTTGAGCAAGGTGGCACGGAGCTCTGAAAGGGCGGAACCATTCTTCAACTCGGGCGTCGTGCGAACGGCCTCGCCGTACCGCCGCACCGCGTCGATCGCCAGCTTTTCACGGTCATGCGCGCGGGCTTGTTGTTCCCTGGCCATGCTTTCGGCCTTGAGCGCACGCACGCGTTCCCGATTTGCCCAGAAGGCGAGGCTGGTGCTTGCCGCGGCCGTGGCGACGAGCAGCACGGCGAATGCTCCGACCGTCGTCAAGCCCGCCCGGTGCCTGCGGGCGAATTTCCGGAACCGGTACATCACTGCCGGCGGCCCGGCCGTCACCGGCTCGTGGTTCATGAACCGCTCGATGTCCTGGGCCAGCGCGATCGCCGACTCATACCGCCGGTTCCGTTCCTTGGCGAGCGCCTTCATCACGATCCAGTCGAGGTCGCCGCGGACGAACCGGGAGAGCCGCGCGGGCTCGGTCTGCCGTGTCGCCGCGATGCTCGGCAGCTTCAGCTTGTCCGAGGTGCTGATGCGGCTGCTCGGGGTCGGGGGCTCGACCTCGCGGATCAAACGCACCATCTCGTCCGCGGCCGCTTGATGAAGCAGCTCACGACGGATGGGCGTGCTTCCGGTCAAGAGGCTCGTACAGAATCACGCCCAGCGAGTAGATGTCGGCTCGGGTGTCGATGTCGAGCGCACTCCAGGCTACCTGCTCGGGGGCCATGTAAAGTGGCGTACCGGCCACGGCTCCAAAGGCAGTCAACATGCTGTGATCGCTCAATCGCAGCCCGCTTGTCGCCTTCGCCAGGCCAAAGTCGATGACCTTGGGGACAGGCTCGCCGTCGTGGCTCTCGACCAGGATGTTCGTCGGCTTCAGGTCGCGATGGATGATTCCCTTTTGATGCGCATGCTGCACGGCCGCGCAGATCCGGCGGAAGAGGTTCAAACGCTCGAGCAGCCCCAGGCGGTGCTCGTCGCAGTAGCTCGTGAGCGGGGCGCCCTTGATCAGCTCCATCACGAAGAACGGGCGGCCGGTTTCGGTCGCCCCGGCGTCGAAGAACTTGGCGATGTGCGGGTGGTCCATCAGCGCCAGGGCCTGCCGCTCCGACTCAAACCGCGCCAGCACGGCCTTCGAGTCCAAGCCCGGCTTGATCAGCTTGAGCGCCACGGTGCGCGTCACGGGCTCAGTCTGCTCGGCAAGATAGACCGAGCCCATGCCCCCTTCGCCGAGCTCCTGGCGCAGCTTGTAACGCCCGCCGATAACGCTGTCGATGAGCGGACCCGGTGCCCCTGTTTCCTGTTGATGGCTCACCGTTTGTTCGCAACTGCTCGCCGCCAAGCTGGAGCCGACCTCAATGGTGATCCGCTCGGATTCCATCGCTGCTCGCTCCCGGCCCGCCGCGCGAAAGCGCTCCAGTAACTGCGCCCGGCCGGTCGATCGCGACGATGAGTGCGGCCAACCTTTGTCGCATTTCGCTGTCACCGCCGCAGACCTCGTCGAGGTAGGCGGCGCGTTCGACAGGATCGTCGACTTCCAGGCCTGCGATGAATAGGTCGAGCTCGTTCATGGCGGGCACTCCCAATGCGCTCGTTGCGGCTTCGATCACGATTGCGCCGTCGAGGATGATTTCCGTCCAATTCTAACAAGAACTTTTGACGACCGACCCGTCCGCACCGTGCTGCCCGGAACAATTTCGTGCAAACCGCCGCCCGGCGTCGCCCCGCGGCAACGGCGAGCACTCGAATGGCAGAGCCAGTTCGCTTGGCGTGCCGTGAACATGAACTTTTGTACACACGCTCGCCAGATTGCGAGGAATTTTCGAGAATTGCGTATGACAAACGCTCCCGGGTGCATTTAGACGATAGAGGCTGAAATGATCGCGGGGAGATAGCCGTGATGGTCCAGAGCAAGGGTGGCAAGGTCGCTCAGGAGCTGGAAGTTCTCTGGTCGGCGGGTACAGTCACCGGCGCCAGTGATGCCCAGCTTTTGCAACGCTTCACGCTCGATCGTGATGCCACAGCGGAGCTGGCGTTTCGCGAGCTGCTGGAACGGCACGCACCGATGGTCATGGGAGTTTGCCGTCAGATCGTGCGACGGCCGCAAGACGCGGACGACGCCTTTCAGGCGACGTTTCTCGTGCTGGTTCGCAAAGCTCGGTCGATGCAGGTGCGCGAGTCGATCGGCCCCTGGCTGTACAAGGTGGCGTACCGGACAGCCCTGCGGGCGCGGGTTTACGCTGCGCGGCACGCGCCCTTGGCCCTGGACGACATCGAATCATCGGTCGGGTCGCCGTCGGAAGTTGGCTCCGCACTCGAGACGGCCCCCCTGCTCCACGACGAGATCGGCCGGCTGCCGGAGAAGTACCGGTCGCCCATCGTGCTTTGCCACCTTGAAGGCAAAACGCATGAGGAGGCAGCCCGCGTGCTGAACTGGCCGGTCGGAACGCTCAGCGGCCGGCTCTCACGCGGCCGTGCCTTGCTGAAAGGTCGACTCGAGCGGCGCGGGCTGGCGGTGCCGATGGCTGCGGTCGCGCGGCCGTTCCTCAACCTCGGCGATTTGCCACCCGGGTCTTTGATCGCATCGACCCTGAAATCGGCGCTCCTCTTCGCGGCATCACAGCCGGTGGCACCCAACGTTCTGTCCCTGACACAAGGAGTTTTGAGAAACATGCTCTTCCAAAAGTTCAAGACCGCGTTCCTGGCCATTGTCGTGGTTGGATCCGTGTCGGGCGTCGCCGGGGCCCTGGCGTTGCGTGCGGCCCAGGTGCAGGCACCACCCGATCCGAACGCGCGGTCCGCTGCGGCCGCGGTGCAGACGAATCCCAACGCGCCAATAACAATCCCTCTCAACCCGCCTGCCGCCCAACTGCGGAAGGGGAAGAACCATCCCAACTTGGACCACAATCCGGTCCTCGGCATGGGGTCGATCCTGGTCGTCAAATCGCAAGATGGTCGAGCTTACAACGCGTGGAGCGATGATGTCGATCAGGACGTCACGGGAGGATGGCAGCGGATTGCGGTGCCCGATGGCGTGAAGGTCACGCCTATCTACACCGTCGACACTGTGGCGTTCGTGTACGAGGGGAAAGCGATCGAAGAGATCGCGGCGTTCAGCGCCAAGCACGGGCTGTGGGAGCGCGTGAAACTTCGAGCGCCCCTGGAGGGTCCGGTACAGCCTCTCCTCGGCAATGGCTTCGCCCTCTACCAGGGGGGTAACGTCTTCTACGCCTTCAGTGCCGAGAAGGGCGCCTGGTCCGTTCTCGAAGTCGCCGCGGATGCGACCGCCCCAGCGCTAACCTCATGGACCGAGAACCACCTCCTCGTCCGCCAGGGCAAGCGCCTGTACGCCTTCAGCCTGAAGCAAGGTAAGTGGTCGATGCCCGTGGAGATGGATGTTCCCGCCGCGAAATCCAAGTAGGTCAGGCTAAAGCCTGACCTACTTGGCCAGCTCACGCAAGCGTTTCAGCAATGCAAGGGCAGCGTCGGGGTTTAGCTCTTTCAAGTCAACCTTTCTTAGCTCTTCCAGTAACGGGTCAGGCAGCGCGGCGAACAGGCTGTTTTGAAGGGCATGGCCGGTTTTCACCTTCCGCTTGATCGGGCCTTCCGGCAAGCCAGGATCCGGGCCGTGCTGCTTCTCCAGGAACTTGAGAATCTCTCGCGCGCGATCCAGAACGGGCGACGGAACACCGGCCAGCCTGGCGACGTGGATGCCGTAGCTCTGGTCCGCGCCGCCGGGGGAGATCCGGTAAAGAAAGACGATCTCGCCCTCGCTTTCCCTCACAGCCACGTTTGCGTTCCTCAAGCGTGGCTTGGTCTTCTCCAGCTCGACGAGCTCATGGTAATGCGTGGCAAAAAGCGTGCGGCAGCCTATTGCGTCGTGGATGTGCTCGGTGATGGCCCACGCCAGCGAGATGCCGTCAAATGTGCTGGTGCCGCGGCCCACTTCGTCGAGAATGACCAGGCTGCGCGGCGTCGCATTGTTCAGGATGTTGGCGGTCTCGCTCATCTCCACCATGAACGTGCTCTGACTGCGGCTCAGGTCATCGGTGGCACCTACCCGGGCGAACAGGCGATCGACCACCCCGATCCTCGCTCGTTTGGCCGGAACGAAACTCCCCACGTGCGCCATGATGGCGATCAGTGCGACCTGGCGGATATACGTGCTCTTGCCTGCCATGTTGGGCCCGGTGATCAGGAGGATCGAGCCTGAATCGCCGCCCAGGTGAACGTCATTGGGCACGAAATCACCCGGCGGCAGAATCGCGTCGAGCACTGCATGGCGGCCGGCCTGGACCTCGAAGACCGGCTCGGAGGCGATCTCGGGGCGAGTGTAGCCGTGACGGGCTGCCAGCTCGGCAAGCCCGGCCAGAACATCGAGCTGGGCAAGCACTGCACCTGCCTGGATCAGCCGGGGCGATTCGGCCGAGACCCGGTCGCGCAACGTCGTGAACAGCTCGTACTCCAGCTCGAAGGCGCGGCCCTCGGCCCGAAGCACGCGATCTTCGTGTTCCTTGAGCTCGGGGGTGATGTAGCGCTCGGCGTTCTTCACCGTCTGCTTGCGAATGTAGTCGGCGGGGATGTCTCCGCCGCGTGCCTGAGCCTGGGCATGCGTGATCTCGATGTAATATCCGAACACCTTATTATATCCGACCTTGAGGTGCTGGATCCCGGTCCGTCGCACCTGCTCGGACTGAAACTTGGCGATCCAGGACTTGCCGCCCTTGGCGGCTTCGCGAAGCTCATCCAGGCCGGGGTGGTATCCGTCGCGAATCAAGCCCCCCTCTTTCACGGCCAGCGGCGGGTCGTCATACAGCGCCGCCTCGATCTCGGCGCGGATCTCGGGGCATAGCTCAAGCGCGGCCTCGAGCTGGTTCAGCCGCGCCGACATCCGCGCGGAGAGCCGCGCCTTGAGCTTGGGCAGAATCGATAGAGTCCGGGCGAGTGCCACCAGGTCGCGCGGGTTCGCTCGCCCGGTGCCGACGCGCGCGGCCAATCGCTCGAGGTCGTACGACTGGCCGAGCAAGCTGCGCACATCGCCCCGAAGCGCCGCGTTCTCGACCAGCTCGTTCACGGCTTCCAGCCGCTCCTCGATGAGCTCGGGCGAAGTCAGCGGCGATGTCAGCCATTCCGCCAGTTGCCGGGACCCCATGGGCGTGGCTGAGAGGTCGATCACCGAGAGCAGGGAGCCTTCGCGCTTGCCTTCGCGAAGGGTGCGCACCAGCTCGAGGCTCCGGCGAGTCATCTCGTCCAGAGCCAGCGTATCGGCCCGGCGATAAGGGATGAGCCGGGCGATGTGGCCCAGCGACGATTTCTGGGTATCCTTCAAGTACGCCATGAGTGCACCGGCGGCCTGAACTTCAATCGCCCGATCGTCGATGCCGAAGCCGGCAAGCGTCGTGGTGCGGAAATGCTCAAAGAGTGCTTTCCGCGCCTGCTCGGGCTGAAAATCCCAGGAGGGTCGCGTCGTCAGCGCCACCGATTGGCAGCGCAGCAGTCTTGCCCAAGGCGCGTCCAGGCTCAGCTCCGATAGCAAGATCTCCGCCGGGTTGAGACGGGCAATCTCGTCGGCGAGCTCGGTGCGAAGCAGCCCGGTCAGCGAGAATCGTCCGGTTGAGAGCTCCACCCAGGCCAGCCCGAGCTTCGCACCGGCCTCCACAATGGCCGCCAGGTAATTTGCTGTCTTCGGGTCGAGCAGCTCATCGTCGGTAAGAGTGCCCGGCGACACGATGCGAACCACGTCGCGCTTGACCAATCCCTTGGCCAGTTTCGCATCCTCGACCTGCTCGCACACCGCCGCTCGCAGCCCCGCCTGGACGATCTTGGCCAGGTAGGTCTCCAGGGCCGGATGAGGAAATCCCGCCATTGGCACGGCGTCGTCGCCCTTGTCCCGCGACGTGAGCGCCAGGCCCAATAGCGCCGAGGCTCGCTCGGCATCATCGCCGAACATCTCGTAGAAATCACCCATCCGAAACAACAAGAGCGCATCCGGATCACGAGCCTTGAGCTCGCGATACTGCTGCATCATCGGAGTCAACGATTCGTTCATGGTGCGGAGCGAGCGCGCGGCAAAGTCCATCCCCGGGAGCAAAGCCGCTTTCCGTTTCCCCCGGCGATTTGAACATCAGTTTAGCAAGCTAGTCGCCGAGATGTCGCGTGCGTCAACCTAACCCCTTTTCTGATCAATAGTTGCGTCTGCTATTCTCCACTGACAAACTCTGCAAACGGTAACAAACCTGTGCAAAAACACATGGTATTTGAGGCGCAAACGGTATTCAACCGGTATGGCCCCGTCAATTCGCCCTCCGCGTGGTTGCGATCCGCAGGCCCAACAGTTCGGCCAGCTTGTCCAAGTGCGCCAGAGACAAGCCGCCATGCCCATTGACGAATCGGGACATCGACGCCTTATTGATTCCGGTTCGCCGGCAGATTTCGTAGTGCGTCAGCTCAGAATGCTTGACCGCTTCTCGAATCTGGTCAGTCAGTGCGTTGCTCATAATGATAGTCTATGCTTTGGTTGTTTGAAAATCAACAGTGTGGTGGTACATTCCGTTGAAGAATTCTTGCCACTGGCCCAGATCGCGTACCACGAAACTTTTTTCATTTGCGGTATTTTCTGGTGTTCCGGGGGGATTCGTGGTAGTTACCACGATTGGTTTTGGAGCGACGGGCGCGCCCGTGTTACTCATCCCCTTGCGGAATCACTCGCGATGTCAGGCGAGCACATCGAAGAGCCTCATCAGAATTGGCTCTACTGGGGCGCAGTAGCCGCCGTTATCGTGGTCGCGATTCTTGCGATGGCGCTCCTGAATCCCGTTTCGACCCCTCGACACGAGAATCCAGATCGCAGCCACCCTGTTTTCCGGCTTAGCGTTCGTGGGCGTCGTCGTCGCGATCTTCCTTCAAAGTGAAGAACTCGGTCTGCAGCGGAAGGAACTTGCGGAGACGCGTTCGGAGTTGAAGCGATCGGCTACGGCGCAAGAGCAGAATGCTGCCGCTATGAAGAAGCAGGAAAACCAACAATTCTTGACCGCTCGGATGTCGCTGCTTTCCGCACAGCTTCCCGCTTATGACTCCGCTGCGCAGAATTCAGTGAATGCCTTGAAGCTATTCCGAAATGAGAACCTCAGGAATAAGGCAGGGAGGATTCTTCAACAGATTTCCATTCTCACAGAAGAGGCGAACTTCGGATTTGACGGCGATGGTTGGGACGAGCATCTAGAGGAACGAGCAATATCCCAATACCTAAAGCGACAGTTGCGCGATATTTTTCACACGTTGTCGCGTCCACATAATCCGCGGGTCTTAGACGGCGCGGTGGAAGAGATTCGTACAGAAATCGACTCTCTCTTGGATCTCATCGACGGCCGCCAGGCAGTTTTGACCCAACAGCTCAGCTTAATCAAGGACAGCCTTCTATCGACAATGAGGCCGGGGCCAGAGGGCGTGATTTTGGCGGACGAAACGGACTATCGAAAGAAGATATCAATGGCGAAACAGTGGATAGGCTCGCTGCTTAGATCTTTTCCGGTGCCGCCGCCGCAAGAGATTGATCCGCGCAGCGACGACGGGTGGCAATAGCCCGTGCCCCGCCCGCGTGCGATTCCCAGCGCCTGGCCAATGCTTTCCACGTCCAGAGCACCGCGCGGCGTCTGCGGGAGGCGTACAGGGCCTCGGCAACGACGCTGAAGCCGCTTGCGATCGTCCCTGGTGCGCAGCACCCACCGGCCGATGCTCGTAGCGTCCACGGCCCCGATCAGTAGGCCGACGATGGCGTGCGCGACGTTTGGCCGGGCTAACGCTCTTGGTTACCCTTGCCCGAGGCAGCAATGGACGCTTCCAGATCAAAAACGTTCCCTCCTGCGTAGTCCACAGAATTAGGGAATGCTTTGCCTTCCTTGGTGTCGTAAGTGAACAGAACCGTGAACGGCAGCGACGTTCCGGGTCCATTCACAGTCCCTTCGCATGCATACTGCTTGTAAGGTGGCGTCTCTTTGAAGAGCACAGTTTTCAAGACCCGAAAGTCCCCGGAAGTGTGGATGTACGTCTTCGCGAATCGCAAGCCGAATGTTTCAGGCTTCACTTCTGGCGGCTTCGCGTTCTCGGTGACGCGTCCAGGCAATGCCGGTCGGTTCTCGGGTTGTTTCAAGAAGACAATCACGCCCACGACAACGCCAGCCAAGATCACCCAAGGCAGCAATTTCTTCATAAATGCCTCAACACAGAGGAGCTCTCAGGAATCGTGTCTTCAAGGGGAAAGCTTCGACGCTCCGCGGTATTGTAACATGCATGAACGGCCAAGAGACTCAATACTTTCCACCCCCCCCATCATCGACGTCGATACCCTCGACCAGCCCGAGCCCGCGATCCGCTCGAGCAAACCCGGTCGTTACCACGTGGACGAGATCACCGCCGACCCGCTGCCGTCTGGTCACACTTCGCGCCGTTGGGGCGTCGGAATCAAACGAGCGGGCGGGTCGGTTGTGCTCGAGCCCGATCCGTGGTGAGTGTAGAACGCCGCGGACCCCATCGCTGCACCCCAGAATCATTCGGGCCTCAGCGAGTTCGCTCCTCCGGAAAAGAGATATGCACGAACTGAAAGCCCAACGCTTCTGAAATTGGTTGCCATTCTCTGGCATTGCTCGAAAGAGCATGAGTCACAGACCCCGTCGCCTCGAGCGCGATCAAGCAATCACCAGCGCGACGGCAGTCGTCGACGGATAGCTCTTTCTTACGATCCTCAATGACTGACTCGAATAGTTCGACAGCCTTCTGCAACTGCGAGTTCTCATCGTGCTTTTCGAGAAATGGCGGAAGCTTCCTAATGAGGTTCGGTGCCTCCGCCCGGATAAGTTCCTCGACCCGACATGTTTTGTTTTGGCCTCTACGACAACTTGGCAGGTTCGCGGTGTATGCTGCTTTTTTCTTGACGGGAGCTTCGCGGCGCGGTCGCACCGCAATTTCTCCCTCAGCACCGCGTCCACAGATTCCTCGGAGGAGAACCACCGGTACAATTCGGGGATGATGTTCTCCAAATGCAGCCTTGCCTTCTCAGCCAATAATTCGTCTTCCTCCCGACTGATTTCGAAAGATGATCGCGCGAATACCGCTAGCAAGTTGTTAAAGATGTGCGCCCTCAAACTGGTCTGCCGATGGTGCTTTTCTATAAGCACGTCCCTGGCCGTCGTAAAACGCGCCCCCTTCGTGCGCAGTTGATTATGGATGGTGATACATTCCTGAATAACGGTTGCCTTGAACTCAACTAACGACAGACTCGTGGCAAATTTGAACTCGTAATTAGCCAGCAACCCCTCCAGTGTTTGCTTCCTCGACTGATATTTCGTCCGGTCCAGTTGAACCGTCGTGTCGAGAAGAGGCTCGTCCAGCCGGGGTTTGCGCCTGCCCGTGAGGGGACACTGTCACTATTAATCAACCTCCACGATGCGATATCTCGTTCGCACTTCAGTCTCCGCGATACTCCCGCGGAACACCTCCAGGCGGTGATCCCTGATCAATTTAAGGCATTCCGCTACGAGAGATTCGTCGATCAGGTAACTGATCCGAAGAAGGCGCACGACATCCTTGAGAAATCCAACGTGCGCCGCCGTCCATCGAACGTTGTAGATCTGGGAGCCAATGGCAACAACTATCCGCTTCAGGCATTCATTCGTCCCCCACGTATTTCGATAGAGCTCGTCAAGAATCTGCTCTACCTCTACGACGACCTCCATGCCCATGTCACTCATCGTTCCTTCCACGAGGTAATCGCTCGCTCGCTTGACCTCCATCATTAAATCATCACAGATCCTACGGAACTCGTGGTACGCAACGGAGTCAACGGCCGACTTACGCGGCGCTCGCACCTCGGGCGTAGGTGAGTGCGACGGATGGATCACTGGACCAAGGTCGATGCTCGTAGGTCCCGAAGTCGGACGACTACTGTCGGGAAAGCCATCCTCGGCGCGAGACTTCATCGCGGATTGCGACTCGTTAAGACGCTGATTCATCGCGCCTTCGGTCTTCGCCAACAAAATGGGTCCAACCTTCTCTTCGGCCATGACTCCTAGACCCCCCGTGGACGCACTAGAGAACCCTTCGCGTTTTCGGCCCATTCCTTGGATTGAAAAAGAAAGCCTCGCATGTCGAATTCCTTCGTCGACAACTCCATATCCAATGACCCCTCTAACTCAAGCTGGACGGCAAACGGGGCCAAGTCGGGATGGCGCTTCCTCAACTTCAGCATCGCCCGAATCGCATCTCCCTGCCGCGGCCCTAGCGCCCTCGACCGTTGTAGGAATCTCGCGTCAAAGTTCTCCTGTCTCACCTGCTTAACGACGGTGGCATTCAGGCGGCGCCGCCACTCTAAGAGGGAGTCACCCACTTGCACCTTGTCCTGCGTGATAACCGCGAGCTGAACACCCGCCTGCTGCCCCAGCATTGCCCGCAAAAGTCCTTCGTCCAATTCGCAGAGCTTCATCCGAAGCAAGTAACGCTCCGCGTCGTCCTCCTCATCATCATCGAACCCCTTTTGGTAGAAGACTCGCAGACTCGGGGTATTGATCCTTTCGATTTCAAGCACTCGCCAGACAGTTTCATAGATCTTGCACGCCTGATCGGCAAACTCTTCAAACGCCAAGTATTCCGACTGTTTAACGTTCATCCCCTGAGAATTAAAAATAAGGGCCATGCCCAACGGCTCGTTCCTCATCGACCCACTTGTAGGCGACGGCTCCGAGGGGAGCCATCCCTCCGCAAGCGCGCTCTCAAGACGGGCCAGGCACTCTCCGCAACGATCCAGGTACCGATAACCCCGGATGAACCGGAGGCCAACTTCGATGGACTTAAGCTCAAAGGAAACGGGCGCGCTCATTGTGCACCGGGGAGTTGGGGCCGCGGACGGGCATGGTCGAGTACCCCAACTACACGATAATCGAGGACGGATTCGTGTGCCACTGATTCCTCGCTTTCATTCCTCACAGTTACGTCTTGCGCAATGGGACTCACCAGTTTATGCCGCCTGTGGCGCACGTTCAGCGAATGACCCACTCACGGGACAAACGGCGAACCAAGAATCCGCGCCTAACCCAGAACACCACAAAACAGCATCACCGACTTGCCGAATTGTTTGAGTGCTCACCATATACCATCGGCGAAAAACTCGGCCCGCGGTCCTAAATCCGTAGCAATGCGGCCTACTTAAGCAACGTGGCCCGTCGCAACAAGTATAGTCCCTTCAGTCGCCGACCCGCAGATTGCCAACGGGGGCATGAGGCGCCAGCGGAGCCCGATCGTGGAAAGAGCACAGGTACCAGTGTCGCCCGCTCCGGCGCCTGAGAGCGCGTCAGCGTCTTTCCCTCCGCTGATACGCTCCGGCCGGGAAGGATTTTAGAATCGCGACGTTGCCGCGAGAACGGCCTTCGCGCGGTCAAGCGCGCGTCGGCCGTCGCGCGCTCGAGACTCCGACTCACGTGCGCCGCCTACGTGATTGCACCCGTTGCAAAGCCCTATGACGAGCTCATGCTCCTGGCTGATCCGGTATATCGACGCGCGCTTTCCGCACCGGCAGTTCGGGTTGGCGGCGCGAGCCCGCTTGATGACCTGGAACATGATTTGTTCGCTGCGCGTGCTTCCACCTTTGAGCGCTGCCGTTTCCATTTGTTGAACCCTTTCTTTGGTTGGCAGTTCGATCGAATGATGTTCACGCCGCGGTTGGTGCACAGTCCGCGCAGGTCCCGACGACTTGCCCGCCAACGTGCGACGTGTGAGTCGATCCTTTCACGGCACAGTTGCTGCACAGCGGGAACTTCGTCGCCTCGGGCTGCGGAGGCGTGGGTCGCTGGTCCCCGGGAAGCGCGGCGCACTCCAAGCAGATACCGGAGTGCTCGCCGGGCCCCGCTGTCGTATGACTCGCCGGCCGCACGCTGCAATGTTTGCACAAGAGTGAATTCATGGTCGTTCCTCTCTCGAATCTCGAATCGGTGTTTATGTAAGGATCCGCTGCGGATCGGGTCAGTAAACCGGAATCCCGTGTGAGAACACCTTCATCGGGGGCGGTTCAGGCTCTTTTTTTCGCTCCGGCGCGTCCACCGGGAAGGCGATGCGACGCTGGGCTGCCTTCAATTCTTCGATGTCCCGGCGTAACTTCTCGGTTTCGCTCAGGTCCGCCGAAGCCGGCAGTTGCTTATCCGGTTTGAAGCGCTTGTTTTTCTCCGCGAGACGCGCCGCCTCCAGGTCAAGGAACACCCTGCCCACGAACGTATAGCCCGAATAACCCGCGGGCATATAGATCCCAGCGCCGACGGCCTCCCCTCCCCAGTCGCGGCCGGGGGCTGGCTCGTACAGGTTCACGGGTGGCGGGGGTGGAACGTCACGCTTGTACGGTACCAGTAATGGCATTGTGCCCTCTCAGTTTGAGATTCGTGAAATCACAACGGATTGATCGGAGCAAGCATTTACTTTTTGCCGCGCGGAATCGACTGCCAGCCGTAGCCGCCAGTCAGAGCGCCCTTGCCACCCATAACTGGGTCGCGTTGCTTCGGAGGCGGGTTGTCCTTTGGCCCGTCTTGTTGCTCGAGGAGCGGACCGATGATTGAGTCCACGGGCTTGTCCCCTGTCGGAATCGGGTTGTCGCGATTGTTGCCTTGCGATGCACTCATGATCTGTCCTTTCAGGTTTGAGAATCAAAAAACGTGGTTAGAGTCCGCTATCAGAATCGTGCGCCTGGCCGTTCGTCGGTGACTTGGGAGGGTTCTTCCAGTACCACCCGATCGTCTCGAGCCGGGTCAAGATTTCGATTTCCTCCGGCGTCACCAGCTCGTGAGCGACTGCGAAAAGTGCGAGGTCATCGGGCGGCAGATAGTTGTCGCCGAATCGATCGGGACGGCGGGTCCGGTTGTACTCGGCGAGGGTCTTGGCCTTCTTTCGGATCGCTTCCAATTCGTCCGGCTCGATCAGCCCATAACGGTGGAGGAATTCAACCTCTGATTCTGCTTCTGGGCGTTCTTCCGGCGCGTCGAATTGCCACCACGATTTTGGACGCTGGCCCGGCCGGTGTTTGATTTCGCCGGGCAGCAACTCCAATCGGAACTGCCGCCAGAGCTCCGCCCAAAGCGCCGGCTCGTCGGACAGGTCGGGTTCATTCCCCACGCGGGTTAACGGTCGCCCGTGCAAAATGGCCCAGGCCTCGAAGCCGTCCATCGACTCATCCTCCCTTTGCGGACAACATGGCTCGCCACTGGGCGTAGGGGTCGCCGGCCTGGTCATCGATTCGGCGATTTGGTCTCACTGCCGACCGGCTCGGCTGCAAGGTGGCGCCCATCTCTCGTAGAAGACCGCGGAGCTGCGCGGTCAGAAGGCTGATCGTTCGGGCGTTGCAGGCGGTGTCGTTTTCCTCATGCAGGTCGTCGAGCATGACCTTGATTCGTGCTGCCTGGGTGGGCAGGTTCAAGTCGACCTTGCTCAGGGATCCCAGTTGCGTTAGTACCCGAATGAGCCTCTTGAACTCCGCCATTTCCTGGCGATTGAGCTTTGACGTGGGCTCAATTGGGCCTCGGCTGAATCCGGTTTCGCCGGCTCGGGGTGCCGTTCGTTTCCGTTCACTCACTCTTCTTCCTCCTGGTCGGGGCCGTGCCGGTGTCCCATAGAAAGTCGGTGCCGCGTGCCCTGATGGCTGCGAGGTTTTTCGCTGCGGCATCTCGGATTGGTAGATAAGGGTTTGTTAGGGGGTTCGCCGTGCGAGGGTGGCTTACGATGCATCCGTTTTTTTCGACGTTCGCTTGTGCCTCGGCGTAGGTTAGAAATTGGTCGGCGTAAAGGGTCGCCGTGCTGCTGGGCGTGCCTGCCTTCACAAGTCGAGCGATGATGTCGGTGCGGCTTATTTCGCCCATGTTTTGAGTCCTTGAAACATCGCCAGTTGTCCGTGCTCCCACGCTCGATTAACGCCGGTCGCCGACTCGGCATCGGCGTTGGAATACTTCCGGGGCAACACCCTCAACTCTGATTCGATGCGTTCGACCAGGTCGAAGGCTGGCCCCCCCTCTGTTATGTCGAGTTGCTCATATCTCGGGTTATAGTTGAGATTCATCGAACCGCGAAGCAACACCCGATATTCGTCGTTCCACGTGCGGGCGATTTTGCTGTGGTTCTTGCACACCTTAACCGAGTCGTCCCCGAACCGCGTTCGCCACGCCTCGATGATAGCTGGGTTTCTGCGGTCGGCTGATTGGTCAATGATTAACGTGCCTGCGAGAATCTCGCGTCGCGCCATCAATCCGGACATGGCCTCGACTTCATAGTCGGCGATTGCCCAAGTCCATACGCTGACGTGGGCGGGGCCGATCTGGTTCAGGACGTGTAGAACCATGTCAAGCATGCTGAACTGTCCCCTCGTAAGCGCGAACAATGCCATGTCCTTTTCGATGGGGCCGATGGTCTCGGCTGCGTTCCGGAAGGATTCAACGGCTCGTGCTGTTCTACTGCGATGGCTCATGAGTCGGTGCCTCGTTAGTGTGCGGGTACTACTAATCATTATAGCGTCATGTGTTTTTAATATCAATGGATGTCAATCGGATTGTTCGGAAGGATGTCGGGCCTCTCGTCGGGAGGGGGGGCCTCTACCGGTAGGGGGGTAGTGAATTACTGAAAAGTCGCGCGCTTCAAACCGCAGGTGGCCGCGCATGTGAGCGCGTCCGTAAAATTCGCATCGAGCTGCGGTCCTCGTAGCAAAATGTTCGGGCTCCGCTCGTGCTGTGCTGCTGTTGGTCGCATTGCCTGACTACCCCTCCCCCATCCCGGCGCCGGTCACTGTTCAGGTGCAGCGCCGGCGCCGGGCCCAGTGTTCTCAATGACTGCCGAACGATGGTCGCCGAGGCCCCAACGGAAGGAACGGAAGGATACGGAACCACTTTCTGGCATTGCGCCCTCATCACGCGTGGAAAGGCTGTTGAACCTAGAAAATGGTTCCGTTGATTCCGTTCTTATATGACTCATGTGTTGGCCTCACAATTGGAATCCGCCTTTGCTTCAGTGCTTTGAGCCGAACGTAAAGCTATGCCCAGATACCAGATCCCATTATTTGGCAGACGCTCATAACCCAGCTCCGTCATGGCCTCACCGAAGCGTTTTTGACTCACGGAACCTTCGCCCGATCGTTCCATAAAAGTGCGATATGCGTGGTAAAGATGCGTGGATTTTTCGCGATAATTGCCACCGGTGACACAGCACTCGGAAATGAATGATGAGACGATGTTTTCACTTTCCCTGTACTCACTTGTGGCTTTTGTGACGACTTCGGGCACGCCGAGGCCGTTTTTCTGCCATTCCAAGCAACCTCGAACGGCCCAGGCCAGGATTCCGGGGAACTCGCTCCTCAGCTTCTCCGGCATCCGCTTATCCTCTTTCTCGCCTTCCAACTTGACCGTGAACGGAATGAGCTTCAGCCGTCTCCAGATCGCGTGCTTAGTCTCCTTCACCGCCGGCTTGTGGTTGGTGCACATCATCAGCTTGTGCGTCGGATCGAATTCCCAATGATCCTCACGCATGCGTCTTGCGCGGATCCTATCCGAGCCTGTGAGCTGCTTTACGAGCGTTTCGTTCAGCCGCGCGTCCTCCGCGGATTCCATGTCAACCACCAGACGCTTCCCATACAGGTCTGCGCGTTCCGTAGGGTGCGATTCATTGTGCTTGACGATCAACATCCCAGGGGCTGCCGTGATCGCGTAGTCTGGCCCCATGACGTCCAGAATCGTCTTCAGAATGGTGGACTTGCCGTTGCTACCTTCCCCCCAGCAAATGGGCAGGATCTGCTCCGAGACTTCGCCTGTGAGTGCCAGGCCGAATAATCGCTGGATGAACTGGATCAACGTTCGATCGCCGGCGAATATCGTTTCGAGACACGCTCCCCACGTCGGGCACGTCGCCGATGGATCAAATTCGGTAGGACACAAAACAGTGATCAGGTCTGCCCTGTCATGTTTTCGGAGTTGCCCGGTTTTCAGATTCACCGTTCCGTTGGTGCAATTCAGGAGCCAAGGATCACGATTGAGATCCTCCGGAAGAACTGGGATGCCTTCTTCTGAGCTTCCGAGTCCGATCATTGCATCGATCGCCCTCTTGCTCTCGCTGGCGAACACCCAGGCAAAGAAATTCTTCCGTTCTTTCTCATCCGTGATTGTGCTGCCTTCGTCGTACATTTTCCGTACCGTCCGCTTCGCCATGCGCTTCACCGCGGCAGTATTGTCGACCCTCCACCGGGTGCTATCCCACGCCAGAAACTTGCCCCAGGGATAGCAGAACCTGAAATTGTCCCCGTGCCGCGCGACGAGTCGCTCCCCGTTCCCCAGGTCGGTGCATTTCAGGCGCGCGAGCCTGACGCTGTCGACCCTGCCGAGCTGCTGGGGCCGCGCCCCGGCCGAGGCCCCCGTCCCCTCTTGGTCCTGGTCGTCATCTTCCTGGTCGTCCTCCAACTTTTCCAAGCACTCGAGTCCGACGTGCGATAGTTCCGCCGCGTCAACCTGATCGGGTGCAGTGCGCCAAGCTTCCTCGACTTCATCAAAGCGCTCTTGGCCCATGCCGTTCCTGATCGCAGCGTTTTTCAGGCCAGACAGACATTCCTCATTGGTCAAAACCCCGGCCTTGACCTTGGACGCGAGATTGCACGAGAGGGTTAAAAGGTACGCGTGCCGGTTGCCTTCCCTCTGGCCCGCGAAATTCTCGAGCTCAATCGCTAGCCCCTGCTGCGCCCATTTGAGCTGTGCCTCACGCTGAGTCATCCGCGCCCGGGGTTCGTCGTCGTCAACGTCCGCGGGGACGGTCCTTTTCAAGGGGCTCCCGTTCCGTTTCCAGTCCTCGACGGTTCGCGCATGCTCCGCCTGCATGCCCTTGCGTTCGATGATGTCGTCCAGGAGGTCGAACACGGATTCAGGAATCGGCGAGAGCGGAACCGCCGGCCCGATAATCCACGTTCGGGCAAAGTCATCTGTCGTCGTGGGCGGCAGAACCGTCTGAACTTGTTTGACAGCGCCATCCTTTTCCTTGAATCCTCCGAGGCGAAATTCCAGGTCCGGGAATTCCTCGAGGTGATAAACCCCGGGCTTCCCCTCCTTCGTTCGCTCTTTCGCCCCCGCCGCGGCGAGCGATTCGAGTAGTTTCTTCACCGTCTCTTGCTTGTCGGCGAGATAGGTATGATCACCCCGCCGGCTCCGGCTGGTCGGAGTGTGGGGCACCTTCCCCCCGAACAAGCGAGCCCGTGACTGTTCAGCCAAAGGCCCGTCGCCCTCGATATCCATCTGCCAGAGCCCACCGGGCCCACGCTCTGGCCCCAGGCCGAAACCGACCCCCGCGGCGGGGAAATCGCGAAACGTGATCAGGAGCTGCTCGCGAGACCGCCGCTCGAGGCCCCAGGCTTTGCCGATTGGCTCCTTGCCCTTGGCGATCTTCTCGCCCGTCTTAGTGCGGATCCGCGCACCGACTGGATAAATCGCAATCGGCCAGTACCCCAAGTCGAGCATCTCAAGAGCTTGCTCCCGCGGCGTGGCGCGTGCGCCGGGCACCAGCTCAATCACGTCGTGATAGCCGTTGCCGTCCCCATTGCCGTTGACGGAGCTGCGTATAGCTTCGGCTATACCCTCGGCGGTCTGCTCAATGAAGACCCGGCCGCTCATGCGCCCGCCCTCCGTGGCCGCCGGTGATCGAGCACTCTGAACTCTTGGCGGCAGGTCAGTTCCGAGCAGACGAACTTATCCTCCATGCCGGCCGTGCCCCGGAATCGGGCCTTGCGCCTGCACACCGGGCATTTGGCCTCGGGCGCGGGCTGCGCTTCGGCAATGAATCCGAACTCTTGTTGATCTGTGAGGGAACGACTCATTTTCCGGCGTCCCTCCGTGCGATCCGAACGATGATGTCAGCGTCGGAATCCTTGTAGCTACCCCTTCGCTTCGCCCATCGACGCGCGGCCTGAGAGATTGCCTCGATTAGCTTCTCATCGCCCTGGTCGCCGCCAAGGGTCCGAAGCATGTGGTCTATGACCTGACTCGGGCCCGCCCCGTAGTAACACAACCACAAGTCGAGCGCGACCAGCGCCAGGGCTCGCACGTGGTCACACTTCTTAGCCACACTGTCGCGACGATGCGTCCGCCGGCGCGGTCTTGTAGTCGGCTTGTCTGCTGGCGTATCATCCATCTCGTAAGACTCCGTTGAACACTCGAGCCCGCCAACGGGTGCAACCGTGGCGGGCATCCCTTCACCACCCACTCGCCATTAACCTGGCTCGCGCATCTTCCGCACGGGCCTCGATTAGTTTTCGCTGAGGCTTTGTGCCGCCCCGATCCAGTGTCACCGCGGCGATAAAATCGGTGATCCACTCAGCGGTGGTCAACCATCCCTGCGTGTCCCGAATGGCGCGCAGCTTGATCCGCTCACCCGGACGGGTGATTGACCTCGTGCCGGGAGTTATCGCGCGGACGATTTTTGATGGATGCGGCGGCCGGCCAGTGTGCGGCCAGACTTTTGCCGCCTGCGCCGGGCGCAGGTATGCCGTGACGCTCATGATGGCTGGAGCTCCCCGCGAGAATTGCGGGATTCGGCGCACGGCGAGGCCTGCGCGAGCCGTTGGACATCATCGCGGTTGTAGCGCGGCGGGATGCCGGGATCGAGCGCAACGCGGATCTGGCCCAACATTGCAGCGCGCTGCAGAACCGTGGCGGATCGTCCCAGAATGTGGCGCGCGGCTGCGCCGGTGATCCATTCTGCGGATCGCGTCTCAGTTGCGGGATTCATCTATCCGGCTCCAAGGCATGAAGGCTGCGTGACCCTTCCCGCCCCACCTGGCTCGCAGGGGACGGTCGGGTCGAACGACAGCCGGCCTCTCGCCGGTCTCATATCACTCGACGTGACTCCGCGTTATCTGACAAAGATAACGGGATCGACTTGATACTAACACGGGGTAACGAAAAGTCAATCCCCCCACAAGTCAGTAACTAGCGTGACCTTCCCAAGAGCGAACTTTCCGCCAGAATAACGATCGAGCGTCTTCTTAATTTCCGGGTACGCGCCAATGAGATATTCCAATCGGGTACGAATCGCCTTGAGGCCGTCGCCAAGATCCTGGTGTTTTCCGGCAGCCCCCTTGTTGGTTCGCCGGCGCGAGGGGACGCTTTCATGCGCCTCGACTTGGCCAAGCAACTCAACGGCCCGACTGTAGATTGACTCGAGGCCGCCCCGTCGCTCAACCTCATTGAGCATCGCGAGCGTGTCCGCGTAGGCCGTCTGGGCTTGGTCGGGATCATTGGCGGTATGTGGCAGGTTCAGGATCATCCCGAGCGCCGTGAACTGAAATGCCATGAACTTTAGTTCTGCGTCCACCTCGGCGATGAACGCTTCGAGCTTCTCGCGCCGGAGGCCGTCTCCCGACTTGGTTCGCGACCGAATCTTCTCAAACGAAATGCCCATGACGAACTCCCTATGTAGGGACCAGACCACGCGGCGAACACCATAGGGGAGTGATCGCCGCGAGGCTGTTCTAAAGCCGGGTAGCTACTCCCGGCCGTCGACCCAATATTAACCGATCGCCAGCGCGACGGTGCGCGCCCTTTCTTCGTCCAGCTCAGCGTATATTTCCGTCGTGCTCGCGCTAGCGTGGCCAAGCAAATGTTGGGCGCCCTCGAGCCCGGTCTTTTTCCGTGCCTCAGTGCCGACCAAGTGTCGAATCGCGTTCGGTCCAAAGCGCTCGAGGCCAGCCTTATGGCAAGCCCGTGAAATTGCCGTCTGCAATCCATCCAGCGTGAGCGGAAACACCTGCCCAGAGCCCGCCTTGACGATCCAACGGGTCAAGACGGCCTGACACTTGGGGTTGAAGTGCAGCGTGCGGCGTTTGCCGCGGTAGGCGGTCTTGTGCCGAAGCATGACGCACTTCCAACACTCTGGATCGCTCTTGTCGATATCTTCGACCGTCACGCGCTCAACCTCACCCGGTCGGCAGCCGGTCAACCGCATGAACTCGATCACATCCGCCACGACGCGCGAAACGAAGGGGAGAATCTTCTCCAGATTCTCATTCGAGACGGCCTTGACCTCCGCCTTCTCGCGCACCGCGGGGTTTCGCCCTTCGCGCAGGGTCTTCACCATCATGAGCGCACCCGCGACCTCCTCGGAGCAGAACTCCTCCTCCACCGCCCACACGAACATCCGCCGAAACCGGCCGATGGATGCGTTGATGTGCCGCCGGCTCCAATTCCGTTCAATCATGGCCTTCCGGACGTCCTTCAAGTGCCGAGGCCTGAACTCGGAAACCAGAAGCTTGTAGTGCGGCGTGTCGAACACTGGCTGGATCGCGTATTTGATCGTGAGGCGCTCGGCTGTCGGCTCACCGTACTGGCGATAGTAGCCCTCCGCATACTTGTCATACTTCTCGACCAGCTCCGCCACCGTCAGGAGGTGTGGCGCATCCGAGCTCCTCCACCTGGCCAGCTTCGACCGCCTGGCCCTTCGCTTCGTCGTCCACGACGTCGCCCTTCTCGAGCCGATGGATCAACGCCCAGTACGCGGCGTTGCTCTCAGCCGAGTCGTAGGCACCGGGCAGGTAGTGGTATTTTCCCCCGATGCAAACGCGGCCGCGATTTGATTGTTTGTGGTGACTGTAGGCAGGTCGTTTGTGGACAAGCTTCGGCATGGCGCGAACCCTCCAAAACGGTTCGCAAACGGTATTTTGTACCGTTTGCGCTCTTGGATTAGGCCGCTACACCGAACGTCGGTGAGTACGCTTGCTCGCGTCGGCTCAACGTAACTTGTTTTGCCGTCTACATCTCAGCGAAAACCTTTTCGGTTCCTTGCGATTCAGCTTATCGGAAATTCCGCAAGCTTAGCAAGCGAATCGTCCACGGCGTCGGCGTCTCTGTCAACCCCCCGCGCACCGTGACGGGCGGAAGTGCGCAGCAGCGAGCACGATCACACTGAACTGGCCCCTCTCTTGAGCACTTCCGGCACGATCGATGTAACCGGCACACCGATTTTCCGCCGGCGGCCAATTTCGCAAAAAAAAGCGCGTTTCTGTAGATCGTCTCGGGAAAGGAGGCCAACTGATGGCATCCGCCTTGAGAGAGGATCCCCATGCTCGAAACCGAATTCACGCCGATCTCCCCCGGAACTTCGATTGCCCCCGATGCCGGAATTCCGGGATCGCCGGACGGGCCCGCGCACGGCGATTTGCCCATACCAGGCACAGCGACCGCGCAGCCGCGTGGTGCGCCGCCCTACGTGCGCATCACCAGGCGATCGCTGGCTCGTCCGTGGACCGTTCCGCGCAGGCTCGACCTGGCGACACTCGGAGCGCGGCTGATCATCGGGAAAACGCGGGGATTGTTCAGGCGCGCCTGGCAGACAGATTTCCTCGGCTACAGCGTCAAGGCGCAACGCGCGGCGGAAGCACGTCCCGCGCCGCGAAAGCCGAGGCGCTGGGTGCCCGTCGTGATCTGGCCAGTCTTTCCACGAGGACCACTCGAGCTTCCTGCGCTCGGGGTGCTGCACAAGGCGAAGCGGTGGTCGATCAAAACTTGTCGAGCGCGGCCTGCTCGTCGGAATAAATCTCAAAGACCTGGTCAAGTCGCGTGATGCGAAAGACCTCGAGGAGGTCGGGATGAATGCAGCAAAGCTTGAGCTTGCCTTTGACCGCTCCCGCTTTTCGTTTGAGGTTGATCAGCTTGCCGAGGGCGGCGCTCGAAAGATATTGAACGTTCCCGAAATTGAGCAGGAGATTCCGGTGTCCTTCTTCCTCAACCAGGCTGTAGAGCTGGTCGCCGACTTCCTGGATGTTCTCTTCGGTGACGATCTTCGACTCGACAAAGCTGACAACGGTCACTCCGTCAACGTTTTCGAGGCGGAGGTGCCGGCGAGGACCTTGGGACATCGGGGTTAAGCTCCTGACGAGAACGGGGACCACTCCGAATCGATCGCAGTAGTTTACCACACCGGGGGCGGTCCCGCACGCGGTCCTCTCTGATGCTCGGGATTCTGATCTTGATCGATGAGAGCGAAAAGGGCGAGGAACCCACTGATATCACCACACTTACCAAAAACCTTCCAGGAATCAAGGTACCACCGACAAATCCCAAGCCAACCGGCCTGATCGCTCCGCCAGACCCCTGGTGGCCTCCACAAGTGCAGGCCACGCGGGGAAGCAGATCAGGCCATCGAGGGCCACGGATGGCCCGCACCTTCAACTGGTCGAGGCGAGGCAGATAACGGGCGTCAGGCTGGCGGCCTGACGCCCAAGCTGATCGGCGGCTCGCGATACAGAAATACGTCAGGCTGAAGCCTGACCTACGTTAGACCAGCTCGCGAGGAGGGTTGTATTCCTCGACGATGCGGATCGGGCGGCCGTCCGGGGCCTCGAATTTGAGCTCGGGGTCGATGCCCAGCTTGTGATAGAGCACGGAGGCCAGGTCGTTGGGCGTCACCGGGCGATCGACGGGCGCCTCGCCATGGGCATCTGTCTTGCCCAGCACGAAACCGCCGGGCAATCCGGCGCCGAAAAGGAGGACGGAGTTGGCACGGCCGTGGTGGTCGCGGCCCGCGTTGGGGTTGATCTTGGGTGTGCGGCCGAATTCACCCATCACCACCACCAGGGTCGTCTCGAGGAGGCCGCGCTCCGAGAGATCGTCGATGAGCGCAGCGAGCCCCTTGTCGATCGGAGGCGCGAGGGTGTTCTTGATCGTGGGGAAATTCTGCTGGTGCGTATCCCAGCCGAGTTGCGCGGCTACCGCGATCGTTCACCGTCACGAAACCGACGCCGGCCTCAACCAGGCGGCGAGCGAGGAGGCACGCCTGGCCCGCCATCGTCCGCCCGTACTTGTCGCGAACCTTCTCGGGCTCTTCCTGGATCTTGAACGCCGCCTGGGCGGTACTGGAGGTGAGCAGGGAATAGGCCCGCTCCGAGAACTGATCGCGACTGGTCGTCAGCGGCGTTTCGGAGACGTCACGAGCGAACTCGTCGAGCGACTTGACCATGTCGCGCCGGCGCAGCAGCCGCTCGAGCGTGAGCCGGTCCGGAGGCGTGAGATTCTGCACCCGGAAGCCCGGCGTATTCGGGTCGCTGAGCACCGCGAACGGATCGTACGCGGGTGTGAGAAACCCGCTCGAGCCGAAAAGCGGCGCATCGGGGACGGCGACGAACGGCGGCAGCATCCCGCGCGTCGATTCACGCGTCTTGGCCACCACACTGCCATAACCCGGATAGATCAGCGCAGGCGACGGGCGATAGCCGGTCATCAGGTGATGCGCTGCGCGATCATGGTCCGATTCGGGCGAGGTCATGCTCCTGATCAGCGTGACCTTGTTCATCACTTTCGCCAGATTGGGGAACACCTCGCTGATTTGCAGGCCAGGCACCGCTGTGTCGATCGGTTTGAACTCGCCCTTGATGTCGGCGGATGCGCCCGGCTTGGGATCGAACGTATCGATGTGTGAAGGGCCGCCGGCCTGCCAGACGAGAATGCAGCTCTTGGCCCGTGGCGTCTTGCCCCCGTCGCCACCGGCCAAGGCACGCAGCCGGAACCAATCTCCCAGCCCCAGGCCCAGGAATCCCAACGCGCCGGCTCGAAGGACTTCGCGGCGGCTCGGCCCACGACACGGCTCTCGGCTCGGTAATCCACGCATCGCGATTCCCTTTCTCGAAAAGCAGGCGACGGTGCGGCCCAGGGCAACCCCTGCCCTGCGCTTTGCGAACGCTAGTGGTTAAAGGCAAACTCGCGTGAGTTCAGCAGCGCCCAGAAGAGGTCTTCGGCGGCTTCGCCCCGCGACGAAGCCTTCTTCAGCTCGGCCGACCAGTGCGAAAGCTCTTCCGCCGTGGGAGGCCGGCAAACTGTGCGGTAATAAAGGTTTTCAACCAGCTCTTCAGGCTCGAGGTCGAGCTTCAAGGCGCTGGCCAGATAGCCGTTCAAGCTCGACACCTTGCTCTCGATCACGTCGCCGCCGATCAAGAGCAGTGCTTGCCGTAGAGTGAGTGCGGGCGCGGGGATCGTCCCACAGGAAACCGCCCGCGAACAACGCCCAAACGTATCGAGGATCGAGCTTGCCGACGAGGGATCGGGCACCTCGATCGCCCGCCGGGTCGGGTTGACTCCCGGGTAACGATTGGGCACATCAGTCGCCTGAGCCAGGGCGTCGGCCATCTGATGCGCCGTCAAGGGCCGCGGCAGATGATGTGAGAAGAGGCGAATGTCGCGCTCGTTGCCCGGTACGGTGCCCGCGGAAAGGCCGTAGGTTTCCGAGGTTGCAATCGTGCGTATCAGGTTGCGCAAATCGAACTTCGCGGTCACGAAGTGCTTGGCGAGGGCGTCGAGCAGCTCGGGGTGGACCGGGGGATTCGCCCGGCTCATATCGTCGGGCGGATCAACCAGGCCCCTGCTGAAAAGCTGGGCCCACACCCAGTTGGCCATCGCCCGCGAGAAATACGGGTTGTCGGCGGCGATCATCCAGTCGGCGAGCGTCTTACGCGGATCGTCCTTCGCGGCCACCTTGACGGGCTTGCCGTCCAGGAGCGTGGGCTCGACCGGCTTCTGGGTGCGAAGATGAACGACTTTGCCGTCCGGATTGATCGTGATCAACTGCTTGCCCATCATCGGGCCGCCACGGCCGCCGACCTGTACCTTGGCGAAAAATGAGGCCAGGCCGTAATAAGAATCTTGCGTCCAGACGTCGAACGGATGGTCGTGACACTGGGCGCAGCGGAGCCGAAGGCCGAGGAACCGCTGCGCTGTCAGCTCGGCTTGCACGTTCGGCGCCGGCGCGTCGACGGCATAGTTGACGGGCCCGCCCTTTTCGAGATCGTTCGGGTCGCCGATGGCGGTGAGGAGCGTCTTTACCACTTCGTCCCAGGGACGATTCTTGTTCAGGCACGCGTCGATCCATGCCTGGTAGCGATAAGCGCCGTTACCCTGGCGCGTCGAGCTGATCTGGAGCAGATCACCCAGCTTGATCCGCCAGAACTTGACGAACTCGTCGGTTTTGATCAGGTGGTCGATCAACTTGGTGCGCTTGTCGGCGTCGGTATCCGCCAGAAATCGCCGCACCTCGTCGGGCGACGGCGCTTCGCCCGTCAAGTCGAGTGACGCGCGGCGTAGAAAGGCCGCATCGGTCGCGGGCGGGCTGGCCGGCACCTTGAGGGTTTCGAGCCGCTTGAACAGCTCGTCGTCGATGAAATTGCGCCGCTTGAGCTTCGCGAAATCGAAGCTCAGGCTGGGGTTGATGACCGTCGTGAGCCGGGTGGCGACCACATGCGACTGATAGCGAACGATCAAATCGGTTTCGGCCCGGCGCAGCAGCGTGACCTTCCCGGTGGAATTCGCACTGGCGGCGGAGTCGTCATTCACCTTGTAGGACGCCATCCGCGTCACGTCGCGGTCGTGGCCATCGGCAAAATGAGCGATCACCCGAAACTGGCGCGGGCCGGGCTCGGCCAGAACGGCAGAGTCGGGCTCGACGGCCAGTTTCACGAGGGCACCGTGCGCTTTACCGCGAGTTTGCGGGGCGCCGTCGCTCACCCACGCGAGCAGCGTCTGGTATTCGGGCGAGCCGACCTTGAGCCGCAGACCGCCGCCATGCGCGATACGACCCGTAGCCTTGGCGAGAAACAGGCTGTCTTTCGGGGCGAGCTTCGAAAGCCGGCGCTGGCCAGCGTCGCGAGCAAGGGCCAGGAAGTCGCCCTCCGAATCGTAGCCGAAAATCGACAGATGGAACCCGTTCTGACCGCTCGCCCTGCCGTGGCAGCCGCCAGTATTGCAGCCGAGACGGCTCAAGATCGGCATGATGTCGTGGCCGAAATCCCACGGGCGGCTCGAACGAGGCTCGATCTTGACCTTGGCCGAGCACGTCTGCCCCTCAAACGCCGCCTGAACTACCACATCGCCGCCAGTCAGGGGCCGGAGATACCCCCCCTGCTCGATCTCGGCCAGACCGGGTGGTTCGATGCTCCACTTGACAGCGCCAGTCAGGTCGTGCACCGAACCTGCCTCTTTTCGCGCCGCCAGGAGTTGCAAACCGGCATCGTCTGCCGTTATCGTTGACGACCCGGGTGTGATCTCCAGCGGCGGTTTCGGCGCCGGAGCGACCTGGGCCGTGGCTTGAGCCGCGGGGGGAGTGACCTTCTGCACCGCGACCGGCGTGACGGGGATCGGAGTGGGCGCTTTGCTGCCCTGACAACCGGCCAGAACGAGCAGGCCGAGGGCATTACAGGTTGAACAGAGTAGGGTGCGACGGGCCATACTCGGAGCTCCTCCCGTCGGAAGCGACGACGTGTCCGGGAAACGACAAACGTCAGTGATTTCATTATCCTAATCGGATAAGAGCCGAAACTCAAGCGAATTACGAAAAACGTCTACTACGATATTTCGGAGTGAACCAGATGGGAAAAGGTGACAGGCGTTCCAAGCGTGGCAAAATCTTCCGGGGCACGTTCGGCAAGCGCCGGCCCAAATCCAAGGGACCACCGAAGGGTGCGAAAACCAGCCCCGGCTAAGCCTTAACGCCTTCCGGAGCGAACAGGGTGGCCGGGATCGGGATGTTCGATTATGATCGGCTTCTCGGTCGTTCCCCGCCGAAGTGAGCCAATCAAACGCGGGGCTTCCGGCCGATCAAAGAGATGCGCGGTGAAGCTTTTTTCGAGGCGAACTCTTCAAGGGCGATGGAAGGAGTGCTCTTGTCATGGCGAAGCTCAGACTCCTCAAGACAGGGCATGGCGACTTGACGCTGGCCGAGTGGGACAAGGACGCTCCCGAAACGGTCGCGGCCGCCGAGCTCGCCTTCTCGGAGCATTTCACTGCCGGCCGCTTGGCATTCCGCCTCGACGGGCCGGGGCGCACGTCGCCCATTCGCCAGTTCGACAGGACGGCGGGTGAAATTCTGATCGTTCCGGCAATTCAAGGGGGTTGCGGGCCGGTCAGATGATCCGCACGGGATACCTGCGCTGGGAGATCGACGTCCAGGACATTCGTAGCCGCGACGACGAGCGGTCGCGTGAAGTGATTTTTCTGGCCCGTCCCAGTTTTCGAACCGTCCGGATCAAGCACACGCGGCACGCCGACGCGGCCGAGCGGTTCGTGCGCGGCGAGGGCGCGTACGACGCGGTGCTCCGAACGCTTGAGCGGGACGGTGGCGAGATCGACGTGCGAATTCCCGACGTCGGCCCGCGGCCGTTTCGCTACTCCGAAAGCGATCGTGGCGGCATGCCGCGCTACTGGATGGAGAAGCTTCAGCGCGAAGCAGCCGCCTTCGCCACCGAAGTGGTGCGTGCTGCGGCTTCGTTCCCGCAGCTTGTCATCACCAGCCCTGCCCTGCGAGCCGGTTATGCCCGGCTGGTGGCGTGGGAGATCTTCCGCGTCATCGAAGGCAAGAGCCAGCCGCAGCCAACGAACGAGGTCGAGCCGATGCGGCTCGACGCCACGAACTATTCTGACGGCGTGCCCGAGCTGGTCGCCGCCGAGCTGGTGCGCAACGTCGTCGAGCCCAAGGAATTCCACGAGTTCTGCCAGTTCGACTGCCTGACGGTGCTCTCGGGCGACAAGTACTATCGCATCCCGAGGCGCCCGCACGGCCTGCTCGAAGTCTGGGACGCCAAGACCCGTCGCGCCGTCGCGAGCTTGTGCGTGGTCTTCCAGGATCCGGGAATGCCTCCCTCGGACGAAGTCGTCATGAAATACCTGCTGGCCAAGCATCAGCCCGATCTGCTCTGGAAGATGGGCATCCGGTTCAGCCCTCCTTCTGGCAAATTTGAAGTGACGCCGCCGCGGCGGTGGTCGAGGGATGATTAATTCGCCTTTTGCAGCTCCCCGGCAAGGGCCAGAGGGTCGGCGATCTCATACTCCGCGAGTGTCGCCTGCACAGCCGCGACGTGCTGCGGCAAGGCCTTCTTACGATCCGCCGCCGCCGGGAGGATGACGACCGCTCCGGTATGTTGGTGCTCATAAACGAAGGCTTCCGACTGCAGGTTTGCTGTCCGGCAGGAGAATCCGAGAGTACGCAGGACTCTGTCCAATTTGCCGTAAGTTACGTTGATCATGAATTCCTTCCCATCAACGCGGCACTGAGAACTACCCACTTGGCATTCCGCATCCGGTAAGTAGCACTTCGGTCTCCACCGCGCGGCGCGACAGAGTAGCTTACCGCGCGAAACTCACCGGGATACAATAATCACGGCCCAGAACGGCAACGGACAAGAATCTCGACGGCCTCCGCCGGCCGAACAAGACTTAGAGTTTGCGCGTCCCTCACGTAAAGCTCGATCGGCTAGGTCTCAACAGGGAGGTCGGGCAGGAGACGAGAAATGGCAATACTACGAAAGATTGAGATCAACGGCTACCGCTCCATCAAGGATGCGAGTCTCGATCTAACCAGACTGAACGTGTTGATCGGGGCCAACGGTGCTGGTAAGAGCAATTTCGTCTCGTTCTTCAAAATGCTGAACGAGATGATGGGAGGGCGGCTGCAAGAATACATCGGCAAGACGGGCCGGGGTTATTCGGCTCTTCATTTTGGACCGAAGGTGACGCCGCAACTGGAAGCGACACTGGAATTCGAGGAGCGCGATGTCCTCGACACCTATCACATGCGGCTTTTTCATGCGGCCAACGACGTTCTTTTGTTTGCAGACGAGTCTCTTGACTACACGAAGCATGATTGGTCCGGTCCGCATCGGCCCCCGATGTCGCTGGGAGCAGGCCACGCCGAAACGCGAATCGTAGAGCTTGCGATCCAAGGCAACGATACCGCCAAAGCCTTCCGGCGCATTCTGAATGACTGCCGCGTCTACCACTTTCACGACACCTCGCCGAGCGCTCGGATTCGAAATTTTTGCTACATAAACGACAACCGGTCGTTGATGCCGGATGCGGGCAACCTCTCTGCCATGCTTTACGGCTATCGGGAGCGTTTTCCGATGGTCTACGACCGAATCGTCTCTACGATGCGGAAGGTACTACCAGAGTTTGGCGATTTCGATCTGGGTCCGAGTCGCCTCAATCCGAACGAAATCATCTTAGACTGGCGTAAGCGAGGCTTTGAGTACCTCTTTGGAGCGCACCAGATTTCAGATGGTACGATCCGGGCGATGGCTCTCTGCATGTTGTTCCTCCAACCGGAGGAATTTCTGCCCGAGGTGCTGATTCTTGACGAGCCTGAGCTTGGGTTGCACCCGCACGCCCTGGAAATCGTCGCAGGCTTGATGCGCGCAGCGGCGGAGAAGACCCAAGTCATCGTGGCGACTCAATCGCAGACGTTTCTCGATTTCTTTGAGCCGGCCGAGATTGTTACTGTTGAATGCCAGAACGGGCGAACCACATTCGAACGGCTCGACCCCGACAAGCTCAAGGACTGGTTGGAAGACTACTCGATTGGCGAGCTGTGGCAGCCAAACGTCGTTGGAGGAGGCCCTTTGCCTTGAAGCAACTCAACGTCTTCTGTGAGGGGCGACGGAGCAGGGGTTCTGTACGCAGTTGTTGCAGCCGTTTCTATTCCCTCAAGGTGACGGACTGATCCACACTTTGGCGGTTGGTGCAAAAGACCACCACCACGTGTACGGCTTGGGCACCAAGAAGAAGTATGGTGGCGCTAAGGAACAGGCCGGAAATAACTTCCCGATTTCGGTCTCAATCCTACCACGACGGAAAGCCCTCGTTCCGACGCTCTGCGTCGGAACGGTCTTTGTGCCGCTCCGCGGCGCACTTCACGTAAATCGACGGAATTTGGTTCCGGCCCGTTCCTAAAGGGGTCGGCAAGTTCATTCAGAACACCATCAAGGGTCGACAGGGGAAGAACGTTTATTTCACAACATTTTTTGACGTCTACGGTTTGCCCGATGACTTTCCGGGAAAGGCGGTAAATCTGAGGGACCGGGCCAACCCGACTATCTACGTCGCGGCCCTCGAATCTGCGTTTGGCTCGGACATCAATTATTACCGATTCATTCCGAACCTCGTGCTTCATGAAGCAATTGTTCAGTGATCCTGAAGCATTTCGACGGTCATTTGAGAACTGCGAAGAGCAAATTCAGGAACTGAACCGCATTGCGGCGTCCGAACCAGGCATTGAACACATCAACGATGGAAGGGAGACAGCCCCCTCCAAGCGGATTATCGCGCTAATTCCTGAATACGAGGGTCGTAATTCATCGGCAGGACCGGATATCGCAGCGTACATTGGACTACCCACAATTCGGGCGAAGTGTCCGCATATTCACTACTGGCTGAACCATCTCGAGCGAATCCCGTGGGAGACATAATCTCTCCCCGCAAAGCCAACAGGCCACTGCTTCGGCGGCAGCCGCGGGCGTTCATGGACGAGGCGTTCGTCTTCGTCTCCATCAACTATCGACTCCTGCCGCAGGCCGGCGTGATTCTCGCCATCTCGCCGAAGTTCCTGCTGACCGGTCGCGGGCGTGAGCTCACCTCCCAAGGTCGCGATTGCCACAACGATCAGCAGCCGGCGCCGACGCGATGAATGATGGTTCACCGCAGGCCCACCTTTCCACCGAACGGACGGATTCGCTTGATTATGTCCGGTCGATTTAACCCGAGGTACCGCGCGGAAGTGTCATGCGTCGAAGATTTCACGAACCTTCAGGGTACATGACTTCGATGGTCCCTTTTTTGTCAGCATCCTCGCCGCCGATGACCCACATGCAGCCTCGTTTCGCGAACGTGAAATCGTTCCATCTTCCGCCTGGAACAGGATCGGCCGCTCGAGTGAGCTGGCTCAAAATCGTTCCTGCCTCGATCTGAAAAAGCCACATCGATTGGCCGCGGTCGCCCATCGCCAGGACCGCGCCAGAATAGAATGCCACCGGCTCCGGCCCGCCGGACTTCGTTCGCCGCCAGTGCACGACGCCCGAGGTGACGTCTGCCAGGCTGATGATGCTCGTGCCGGAATCGTCCAGCTTATCTCTTTCAAAATTCAGCGAGCTGATTACCATCAGTTTACCGTCAGGCGAGAATGCAACCGAATCAGTTCCGCCGTTTGCCTCGATCGAAACGGTACGAAGTTTCGCAAAAGTGCCGGCGCTCCAGATGACGACGCCAGTACCGGATTCGGCATCGCTGTGCCACCTTCCGGCGCTGGCGAACACGGTCCCATCCGGCGAAAAAGCGACCGCGCTCGCTTGGCTGTGCCCGACCAGATCATGCTTGAGCGTTTCGGTCTTCACATCCCAGACCTTGAGCCGGCCGGCATCTGTGCGCCGCTCGTCTAACCGTTCGGATTTCTCAAAAACGCGAGAGAAGTCGCCGAACGAGCCGCCGCACGTGATCAACTGGTGGCCGTCGGCCGAGAACGCCAATGACGCAACGCTTCCCATCGCCCGCTCGAGCGACTTCCAGTTCTCCGGAGTCTTCTTGGCCGCAAGTTTCGCCGCTTGATCGTCCAGCAATCGCAAGAGCTCGCCAGTCCGCGCGTCGTAGAGTTTCACCTGGCCGATGCTCGTCCCAACCGCCACGAGCTTGCCGTCGGGCGAAAACGCGAGAGCCGTTACTTCGAAGTGGGAGACGCGCTCGGTCGCCGCGAGCACCGCGTCTTCATCGGCCGTCGTGAGCTTCAGAACGGCGACCGTCTTCCCCGTCCGGGCGTCCAGGATTTCCGCCGACGGCTTCCAGTTGTCTTTGACCCGGCTCGTTCCATTTTCGAGCAGGATCATCGTCGGATTACCATTGGCGACAGCAACGAGCTTGCCGTCCTCGGAGCACGCGATGGTCCTGATGCGCGCTCCCGTTTTGAAACTCCATGATTTTGACGAGTCGGGCGTGTTTTCTGCTGGTGCAGCCGCTGCTGGCGCGACGGCCGGCGCCGCAGCAGCCGGTGGAGTCTGGCTCGGATCAGTACCGCGCGGCTCCTGGCAAAAAACCACTTCCAGCAGACCGAGACCGAGTGCGGCGATCATGACGATCACTCCTGACGAACGACGTGAAATCGAGAAGAAAAGACACAGCGACCTTGATGCGGCGCTAGCACCAGCGGTTCAAGGACCATCGGGATCAATAATTCCGACGGTCCCTTTTCCGTCGGAATCCTGTCCAACGGTCACCCACATTTGGCCTTGTTTCACGATCACGAAATCGTTCCAGCGTCCGCCGTAGCGAGGGTCGGCCGATCGCTTGATCCTGAACAGCGTCTTCCCCGTCTTCAGTTCCAGGAACGGCATCAATTGTCCGCCGGTCAGCGTCAAGACGGCATTGCGCTGGAATGCCACGGGTTTTGCCCAACCGGGGAGTGTTCTTCGCCACTCAACAATGCCCGACCCGACGTTTGCCAGGCTGATGATACTCGTGCCTGGGTCGCTCACCTTGTCTTTGTCAAAATGACGTGAGCTCATCGCCATCAGTTTGCCGTCGAGGGAAAATGCGACCGAATCGGTACCGCCGTTCGCCTCGATCGAAACAATGCGAAGCTTCTTGAAAGTCTGTGCATCCCAGATGACCACGCCGGTCCCGGTTTCTGCGTCACTCAGCCAGCTTCCGGCGCTGGCGAGCAAGCGCGTATCCGGAGAAAAAGCGAGCGCGCTCGCGTGGCTATGCCCGACCAGATCATGCTTGAGCGTTTCGGTCTTCACGTCCCAGATCTTGAGCCGGCCGGGGCCTGTGCTCCGCTCGTCCAACCGTTCGGATTTGTCGAAAACGCGAGAGAAGTCGCCAAACGAGCCGCCGCACGTGGCCAACTGGCGGCCGTCAGGCGAAAACGTCAATGACGCAATGCTTCCCATCGCCCGCTCGAGCGACTTCCAGTTCTCCGGGGTCTTCGTGTCCGCAAGTTTTGCCGCGCGATCGTCCAGTAATCGAAGAAGCGCGCCGGTCCGCGCGTCGTACAGTTTCACCTGGCCAATACTCGTCCCGACTGCCACGACCTTGCCATCGGGCGAAAAGGCGAGAGCCGTGACCTCGAATCGTGGAGTCGCCCCAAGCACCAGATCTTCAGCAACCGTCGTGAGCTTTGGAACTGCGACTGTCTTCCCCGTCCGGGCGTCCAGGATTTCCACCGACGGCTTCCAGTCGTCCTTGAGCCGGCTCGTTCCATTTTCGAGCATGTTCATCGTCGGATCACCATTCGCGACAGCGACGAGCTTGCCGTCCTCCGAACAGGCGATGGTCTTGATGCTTGCTCCTGTCTTGAAATTCCATGATTTTGACGCGCCCGGCGTGGTGTCTGTCGGTGCAGCCGCTGCCGGCGCCGCCGCAGCCGGTGGTGACTGGCTCGAGTCAGCACCGCGCGGCGCCTGGCAAAGAACCAGTCCCAGCAGGCCCAGACCAACTGCGGCGATCATGACGATCACTCCTGACGAACGACGTGAGATGGAATTGACACGATTCAATTGATCGGGCGCGAGCACCAGCGGTTCAAGGAAGATCGGGATCAGCAGTCGTGACGATCCCTCTTCCGTGGGGATCGTGCCCGCCCCTCACCTCCATGCGGCCTTGTTTCACGATCACGAAATCGTTCCATCGGCCGCCGTCGCGAGGATTGGCCGATCGGTGGATTCCGAACAGCTCCTCCCCCGTCTTCAGTTCCAGGCACAGCATCAATTGTCCGTCGTTCAACACCAAGACGCCTCCCTGTTGGAATGCCACAGGTTTCGCCCAACCAGGGACGGATTGTCGCCACTGCACAACGCCCGATTCGACGTTTGCCAGGCTAATGATACTCGTGCCGGGGTCGCTCGCCTTCTCTTTGTCAAAATGCCGTGAGCTGATCGCCATCAGTTTGCCGTCGAGGGAGAATGCGACCGATTCGGTACCACCGTTCGCCTGGATTGAAACAGTGCGAAGCTTCGTGAAGGTCCGGGCGTTCCAAATGACCGCTCCGGTCCCGGTTGCTTCGTCGCTCAGCCAGCTTCCGGCGCTGGCAAGCACGGTCCCATCCGGCGAAAAAGCGACCTCGCTCGCGTGGCTATGACCGACCAGATCATGCTTGAGCGTTTCCGTCTTCACGTCCCAGATCTTGAGCCGGCCGGGGCCTGTAGTTCGCTCGCTCAATCGTTGCGCTCTGTCAAAACCTTCAGAGAAGTCGCCAAACGAGCCGCCGCACGTGGCCAACTGACTGCCGTCGGGCGAAAACGCGAGCGAAGCGACGCTCCCCATGGCCCGCGCGACCGACTTCAAACTCTCGGGGGTCTTTTTGTCCGCGAGTTTACCCGCGCGATCGTCGAGCAATCGCAGACCCTCGCCGGTATGAGTGTCATACAGTTTGACCTGTCCAATGCTGGTCCCGACTGCGACGACCTTGCCATCGGGCGAAAACGCGAGAGCCGTTACTTCGAAGTGATCGCCAAGCACCGCGTCTTCAGCGATCGTGGTGAGCTTCAGAACCGCAACTGTCTTCACCGTTCGGGCGTCCAGGATTTCCACCCTCGGCTTCCAGTTGTCTTTAAATCGGCTCCTTCCGTTTTCGAGCATGATCATCGTCGGATTACCATTCGCGAAAGCGACGAGCTTGCCGTCTTCCGAGCAGGCGATGGTCTTGACGCTCTCCCCGGTTTTGAAGCGTCTTGCTCTCGGGTCGCCTTCATTGGAATTGGCCGGCGAGGCCGCGGCAGGCGCCCTGTCCTGGTCACTGTTTTGAGTGCTCCACACCTCGACGCCCCCTTTTACATCTTCGCTCACTCCGCTGATCGCAAGAATGCCGCCTTCTCGCGCGATCGCAAAACCGTCCCATCGCATGGCCTGGGCACCCTCGGACGGTCGGATTTCATGCTTCAAGGTCCCGGTTGCTGTTTCCAGGTACCGGATTGATCCGCCGCCGCAAAGGACCACGACGTTCCTTCCATCAGGCGAGAACGCCAGCGGACCCGCCCAGCCAGGAACCGTGACCAGCCATTCCTCGATGCCGGATGAAGCGTGTATCAGGCTCACACCCCCCGTGCTGGGATCGTCGGGCCCGCCATCACCCGCGCACCACGTGCCCATCGCGAGCAGCTTGCTATCCGGCGAGAACGCGATGGCACGCGCGCCCCGGCCGCGGTTGTCCTGATCAATTTGTGGATCGCCTCGCCGGTCTGGGCGTTCCAGATTACCACGCCGTTCCCGAAGAATTCCCCTTCGGTCGCCCAGCGCCCAGCGCTTGCCAGCAACTTTCCGTCCGGAGAAAAAGCGACTGCGTACGCCTGGTCGTTATGCCCGACCAAGTCATGCTTCAGCGACCCGGTTTGCACGTCCCACAACTTCAGGCGGCCCGGACCAGTCATTCGCATGCCCATCCGGTCCATGCCGCCAAAACGCTCGGAGAAATCAGCAAAAGAGCCGCCGCAAATCGCGACCATGCTGCCGTCGGGTGAAAACGCAAGCGATCCCACGCTGCCAATCGCCCGCTTGAGCGACTTCCAGTTCTCCGGAGTCTGCTTGTCGGCGAGTTTCGCCTTCTGATCGTCGAGAGACCGCATGAGCTCGCCGGTCAGCGTGCTAAAGAGTTTGAGCTGACCGATGCTGGTCCCGATGGCGAGCAAATTCCCATCGGGCGAGAACGCGAGGGCCGTCGTTTCGATGTGCGTGATTCGTTCGGTCGCGGCCAGCACGGCGTCTTCATCGGCCGTTGTGAGCTTGAGCGAGACGACGATTTTCCCCGTTTCCGAGTCCAGGACGTGCACCACAGGCTTCCAGTTGTCAGCGGCTCGGCCCTTCGTGCTCGTCTCATGCACGATCGTCGGGTTGGCATTCGCAATGGCGATCCGTTTGCCGTCCGGCGAACAAGCAATTCTCACGTTATGGCCTGTCGTGAGGTTCGGAAATTGGTGGACCCGTCGTGGCATGGCCTCCGCCGCTTTCGGCTGTGCCGCGGCAGGTTGGGCTTCGGCAGCCTGCCCACCGGCGGTCGATGGAGACCCGCTCGGCCCAGGACCTTCTGCCGCCGGCCAGAGAACGATTCCGAGCAAAGAGAGACCGAGTGCGGCGATCATGACGATCACTCCTGACCAGCGGGGCGAGAGGGAGAAAAGACCGTTGCTCCTGGATCGTGGCACAAGTGACGCCGGCAGTGGCACAGCCGTCGGTTGCTGGACGTGCGCGAGACATTCCTCCAGCAGCTCGGCGACTTCCCGGGCGGAGCCGAAACGGGCTTGAGGCTGCTTGGACATGAGCCGGGCGATGATCTGGCAGAGCCATTCGGGGATCTCGGGATTGATCTCGCGGATCGGTCTGGGTTCGTCGTCCGTGACGCGCCGCAGCACGCCGTAGCTCGTCTCGGCCCGGAACGGCGCCCGGCCCGTGCACATGGCGTAGAGCACGCTGCCCAGGCTGAATAGATCGCTGCGCTGGTCGACCGACTCGCCGCGGGCCTGCTCCGGCGACATGTACTGCGGCGTGCCGGCGATGATCCCGGTCTTGGTCAAGCTGGCATCGTCGGCTGCGCGGGCGAGGCCGAAATCGGTCAGCTTCACGCGCTCGACGCCATCGGCAAGCAGGATGTTGGCCGGCTTGACGTCGCGGTGAACGAGTCCTTGCGCATGAGCGGCGGCCAGACCTGCCGCGGCTTGCATGCCGATTCGCAGTATTTCGACGAGCGCGAGCGGCCCGTCTTGATCAAGCCGGTGCTGCAGCGACGGCCCGCGTACATAAGGCATGACGAGGTAAGGCAGCCCCTGCACATCCGCCACGCCGTGAATTTCCATCACGTTGTCATGAACCACCGCGGCAGCCGCTTGTGCTTCACGAGAGAAGCGCCTCCGTGCGGCTCCGCTGCTGCCGAGATGGGGCGCGAGGACCTTGATCGCGACGTACCGGTTGAGCGCGGGATCAAACGCCTTGAGGACGACGCCCATTCCGCCGGATCCGACGACTCCCACGACTTCATACGTCCCCAGACGGCCGAGCATGCGATCATCGTCCGTCGGGGCAAGGAGCTTGAGCACCGTGGCATGGCCAAACGACGCCTCGCCGACGACGGCCGAATCGAGCGCGGAGTCACCGCACACGAGAGAATCCTTGGGCGGTTGCTGGCCCCGCAGGGAATCGCGTACTTCCGCCCAGATCTGGGCGCCGGCGGCGGTCGCTTCCAGTTGGCGGCGGCAATCAGCACAGTCATCCAGGTGCAACTGAAACGCAGCCTGTTCCTGGTCGCTGAGCTTCTGCTCCAGGAACAGCTCGATCAGCAGCGGATTGCATGTGATGCGGCTATTGTTCACGGATTGACCTCCCGGCAACCTATACACACGAGGCGCCGAAATCTGACACGCACCGCCCTATGTTTCCTGCGCGTACTCGGTCACCTTTTCCAGGATTCGCCGCATCACGCGGCTTCGTGCCGCGTAGATCGCGCCCGGGTTCTTGTCGAGTTCTGCCGCCACGGCCTCGACAGCCCGTCCCTCGACGGCGGTCAGCCAGAATGCGTCCCACGTGGTCTGCTGAAATTCCTTGCGAACCTGGCGCACGGCCCAGCGAAAGACTTCCCGCCGGTGCTCGAGCCGCAGCAGCTCGGAATCAGGCCCGGTCTTTGACTCACGTTGATCGAGCACCGCGAGGAGTGCGGGATCCCCCGAGCCGCGATCCGGCTTGCCGCGAGTCAGCGCATTGAGAATCGCGTTGTGAGCCACCCGGCCCAGCCAGGTGCGAAACTTCGCTCGTTTGGGATCATGTTCTCGCTGCTCGACCGCTCTGGCAACGGCGACCAGGATCTCCTGTGCGACGTCGTCCGCATCGGCCTCCTGCATCCCCTTCTGGCGGGCCAGCCGAAGGATAACAGGCTGGTAGATCTCGACGAACTCCTGCCACGCCGCCTGATCCGCCGGATCGCGGACGCGGATCAACAAGCTTGGTCGTGTTTCCGGAGTTGAGCCCATCGTGTGCGCCTTCTTGATCCTTTATACACAGGCGCGGCCGATCTCTGACACGCGCACCCGTCTGCTCTGGAGCCACGACGCGGGGATGGGTGACGGCTGGGAAAGCCGTCGGGTCGGCGCATACAATATGTGCTTCCCACCGGTCAAGGAGACAAAACCCGTGAAATACCTTTCGCTGTTGCTCGTCGCATTTGCATTCACGATCGAGGCTCAAGCTCAGGAGATCAAACGCAACATTCCTTATGCGGAGCCGGCGGACGAGCGGCAGATGCTCGATGTCTACGCGCCGCCGCAGGCGAAGAACCTGCCCGTTGTGTTCTGGATTCACGGCGGCGGCTGGCAGACGGGCGACAAATCGAGCGTGCAGTTGAAGCCGCAGGCGTTCATGGACAAGGGGTTCGTGTTCGTCTCGACCAACTATCGGCTTCTGCCTCAGGTCGACATGGAAACCATCGTGCGCGACGTCGCGAAGTCAATTCACTGGGTGCACGCGCACATTGCCGAGTATGGGGGCGATCCGACGCGTTTGTTCATCATGGGTCACTCCGCTGGTGCACAGCTCGCCGCGCTCGTCTGCACTGACGATCGCTACTTGAAGGCCGAGGGGCTGTCGCTGGCGATCGTGAAGGGGTGCGTGCCCGTCGATGGAGACACCTACGACATCCCAGCCATCATCGAGACCGCCGAGACCCGGCGTCGGGTTCACGGTCAGCCGCAGCTCAAGTTCGGCCATCGCGAGAAGTTCGGCAACGACCCGGCGAAGCATCGGGATTTCTCGGCCGTGACCCACGTGGCGAAGGACAAAGGTATACCACCGTTCTTGATCATGCATGTTGCCGACCATCCGGATACCAGTGCGCAAGCACAGCGCCTGGCGAGCGTGCTCAAGGAGGCAGGCGTTCCTGTCAGCGTTTATGGTGCCCGGGAGTCGACTCACAACAAGGTCAATGCGGATATCGGGCTGCCGGAGGATCCGGGGACGAAGATGTTGTTCGAGTTCGTCCAGAAGGCGGTGTCGACGCGCTGAATTCGTGGTTTGCGACGTGGAAAAGCGTGGAGACTGAATACGGATTTCACCGGTTCGAGTTGGGGCCGTCCTTTGAGAGAAAAAGGGGTCCGGTCGTGCGAAGAATCGCGAGGGTCTCGGCGCTTTGCGTCTGTTTCGTGCTGAATGCGTGTGGGCCGGACGAGCCGGAGCCGGCGATTGACCCGAAGGCGCAGGCATTTTATTCGGTGGTGAGGGAGAGCCTTTCCGTGGCGGAAAAACCCGCCTCTGGACTTGCGATCACGCTCTCGGCCGCCGGGAATCCGCGACGCGATCGTGTTGTCGTTCGGGCGACAGTGACAAATACTTGCGATCGTCCGTTGGCGTGGGACCGCGACTTCAGCGTTCATGTGGGCTGGTACGTGACCGACGGGACGGGCGCGGCCATCCCGCGCTATCAACAAGAGTCGCTTTCCGCGCCTTCGCCGTCGGAGTTATCCAGCCGTTTCGTGATTCTCAAGCCGGGACAATCGTTCTCGAAAGAGATCGATTTGGCCGGTCGCGTTCAAGAGTCTCAGGAGGGTCACGGAACCCGCGTGAGCACCGAAACTGGTCGCGAAGGCGTTTTTTATCATGTGGGGATCTTTTACGAAACAAGCTCAAAGCTCAACATTCCGGCCACGTGCAAACAGATCAACGTGCGTCTGAACTATTACCCGCACAACCTGGCATTCGGAGGTTCTCGTGAACTGGTTTGGGAAAGCCAGTCGTGAGCTGCCCTTGTGGCTTGGCTGGCTCGAATCGAATCAGTTGACCCTCGCGATCGAGTAGCGGGCCGCCGCTGCGTTGAAGTGGGATTCGGCCGAGTGTGTCGCGTAAGGAGCCGATTCTCGCTCCGCTCCCACAGAGAGTTTCACTCGAATGATCGGGTTCCCAGCTTGGAATAGCCCAGGCCTCCACCCGCGACGATCGGGGCGAATCTGGTGTGGCGCCTCGTGCTTGGTTCGCGCTGGTAGCTGCTGGGCGAGCCATCGGGCCGGTGCGTACAATACGGGTATCGTCCCGATCAGGAGTAAACTTATGACTCGGATTATTGTGGAACGGCGTCTGAGTGCCGAAGGGGTGCTACAACTCAGTCTTCCTCTAGGAGCGGATCAGGCGGACCGAGAGGTGCGGGTCACGATCGAGGCAGTCGGCCCGAAGCAGGAGATGACGGCCGAAGAGTGGCGAGCTAGAGTTCTGGCGACTGCGGGCGGTTGGCAGGGCGAGTTCGAACGACCATCACAGGGTGAGTTCGAAGATCGGGACCCGCTTACGTGAGCCATCTGCTCGACACAAACGCATTCGTCGACCACATGCGGCACGGGCCGCAGTCAAAAGTCACCGCTAAGTTGCTCGCCTCCCCGCCGGGCAGTGTGTACCTGTGCTCGGTGGTCCTCGGCGAGTTGATCTTCGGCGCCGTCCGAAGCGGGCCGCTTCATGAGAAAGTGAATCGAGCGAAGATTGCCGAACTCAGGGCCGTATTCTCGACAATGCCGTTCGACGATGCCGCGGCCGAGGAATATGGCAGACTGCGCACACCTGGCTAGTGCCGGTTATTTGATCGGCCCGAATGACCTGATGATCGCCGCGATAGCCCTGGCAGCCGGAACGAGAGCACTTCAAGGTTCCACGTTCCGAAAACATGCCAACAGATCAACGTGCAACTGAGATACCAGCCGCATCCCCAAGCGTACGGCGCGTTCATTGACTGGTTCGGCGAAGCGCGCCGGAAACTTCCTTTCTGGGACGGCCGGGCCGAGTCGAACCAGTTGACCCTGTCGATCAAGTGAGGGGTGCGCTGATGCGTGGCGGCGCGGAGCTCGTCATCGCGCGGAATTTGAAAAGGAACGGTCCGCAAGGGCGGACTCTACAGAAGAACGGAATCAAGCGTGGAGACGAAGTTACCCGCTTGCGGAAACGGCACAGAAACGCTGCGAAGCCCAGGGGTATGCTCTGGGGGAAGTCAGGCTGAAAGCCTAACCTACGGCTTCGCGACGCTGAGCTCGCACTTGAAACCGCCGAGGGAGAATGAGAAGACGACCTCCGTGTCATCTTGATCGACGGGATTCGTGCCGGTGGTTTGGTCCTCGGAGTTTGGCTCAAGCTCGGGAAGCACCGGGATCGGGGGCACCGCAGTCGCAGCGAGCCGAGCGGTCTCAAACGCGGTTGTTTTTGCCTGCTCGTCTTTCTTGGCCGTCGCAGCGTGCGACGATTCCGGTCGATCGGGCTCGTCGGCGATGATGATGTCCCGCATTTCGAGTAGCGTTCCGGATGCCTCGCCGAGGGCGGCGAGCGTGGTGTTGTAAGCCGCCACAGACGCGGCTTCTGCCGTCACCGAGGCTGTGTACTGGCGGACGAAGTCCAGGAAACGGCCGACCGTGATCCGGCCTTTCTGGAACGCACGGCTCTGGTGAGCTAGCCGCTTGGCGTCGGCGGTCGTTACCCGTCTGGCCTTCGAGTAGCGACTAAAATCCGCGCTGACTTCGCGAGCCAATTGCACGAATGAATCCGCCTGGTCTGGGACGGTTAGCCGGAGCTCGTCGTTTTCGTGATGTTGCCGCTTCGCGCGACTCGCTTTCCTCACCAAAGACTTCGGGCCAGCTACGATCAACCGGGTAACCGGATCGCTGGTCGGTGTGATCGCCCGAGTGTCTGAGCTCGGCAATCCCATGATCGTTCGCAATCGATGCTCCGCGTCCATCGTAGAGGATCGGCCTCGGTCCACGTCAGCGACGAGCTGTTCCAGGCGGTCAATGGCATCGCAGATCTCGAGGGCAGACGCACTGCTCCCGAGATCGACTGTGCGCTCGGTGACGACTTGCTCGGCCAGCCTGAGCGCGGCCTCGGCCGTGGCGAGATGCACTCGTGCCACGTAAACATTCCAGTACAGCAGCTCAACGGAGCGAACGAGCGCGGTGGCGTCTGCTTTGAATGGACCGGAAACGTCGTCAGCCTCGTCACTGTCGATCGCTACGGACGGGTTTTCCGCATCCAAGCAGCCGGTCATGGGGCGCAAGCACAGGCATTCGTCTTTTGCGTCGCCCACGACGCGAATGTAGTCAGAGTTTTCCAGGGCGATACGAATGGCTTCGGGAAGACTCAACTGCCACGGCTCGCGATACGCGACGGCCTCGTCGGCGGGCTTCGAGCATGTGTCCGGCTCGGGTGTCTCGACGGTGGTCTTGGGCTCAGCCGGCTCGGACAAGCTGCAGAATTTGAATGTGATCTTGAACTGGGGGCCCGGCGGCTCTTGTTGATTTTTTGGCGAGCCGTCCGTGAGGAACAAGGCCAGGGCCAGGATGCTCCAAGCCGTTTGCATGATTGACTCTCCGTCCGTGTCGAGACTTGCGTTCCGTCCGTGTGCTCCCTTAGAACAGGGACGGCTTCCCTGGCAATATTCCCGAAGGCGGGCGCCGGCACTCCGGCGACGATCACGACCCGGCTCACTTCACAAGTGATCAGTTGTCCCGATAGAATGCTGGTGAGCCCCGGGCTTCTCGCGACGGCTGCCGGCAAAATGGTGCGTCGTTTTACGTCACCATTTGTTGATGAGGTGACGCCATGCGAAGAGTGGTACCGCTTTCCGCGCTGACCGTTTGTTTCGTGCTTAACGCGTGCGGCGTCGATGACCCGGACGTGCAGTTGCCGAACCTCGTCAGGGCAACGATTGCCGACATGTCTGTGGCGCGAGCGCGTAACGCCGTACTCGAGCTAGGGCTTTCAGCCGTCGGCGAACAGACGCAAGATCGAATCGTCGTGCGCGCGACCGTCAAGAACACTTCCGCGAATCCAGTGGCCTGGGATCGCGAGTTTGCAGCCCATGTCCGCTGGTCGGTCGTCGATGACGATGGCTTGCCGCTTGTCAGAGAGCGCTTCAAGTCAGCAGAACCGCCCCAATCGTGGGGCCGCTTCGTCATTCTCAAACCAGGTGAATCGATCTCGAAGGAAATTGAACTGAAAGATCGCGTGCAAATGTTCAGAATCGGCAGCATGCGAGCGAGCCGGCGTCTATCGAATGGCGCGCTCGGTTGCGTCACGAATGCTACCTATTACGAAGAAGTCTCGAAATTCAGCGTGTTCGACCGATGCAAGCGAGGCACAGTCAGTTGGGAATACTCGATTCAGTGGGCGGCAATGCAGGCGGCTGAGCGTTCGCTTGGCGAAGGGCATCGCAGCCTTCCATTCTGCCGTGATTCGCTTCAATCGAACCCGTTGACCGTTAGCTTGGCGAAACGTCCGGCAGCAGGGGGTGGCGCGAAGCGCTGAGGGCAATTCGGAGCGCAACCGGCGAAAGGGATCGGTTTGATGGAACAGCTCGCCCCGGGCGTGATGAAGTGTCCCGAGCACTCGAGGGGCGGCGCGCTCGAGCTGCTGTACCGCAATGTGCCATCGGGGTTACGAGAGCCGCTGATCGTGCGGGTGCTTGCCGAGGCAGAGCGCGGTGAGACGGATCTTTCCGGGTTGTGGATCGCGCTGACCGGCCCGCGGCGGATCGCCGGTGCGATGCTCACGCAGCCGCTGGCGGGCAGGATCGCCGCGATATGGCCGCCGGAAATTCGTCGTGCGTGGCGTGCCGATCGCCTCGCCGCGACGATGGTGCAGGAGGCTTTAGCGGATTTCGCCGCGCGAGGATTCAAGGTCGTGCAATCGGTCGTCGACGAATCGGCCGGACCACAGGCGAGTCGCGCCCTCGAGAAAGGAGGAATGCCGCGCATCACCGAGATGCTCTATCTCGAGCGGGCGACCGCGGACTCGCTGGACCTCACTTCGATGCCGACGGGTCTTGAGAGCCGAACTGGATTGCGGGCGGGTGCGAGTTCCATCGATGCAGACTCTTCTCGCGGCGAGTTTATCTGGCACGCGTTCGACGAGATTCCCGAGCGCGAATTTCGGCGAACGTTGGCAGAAACGTACGCTGGCAGTCTGGATATGCCGGAGCTCGAAGGTGCTCGTTCGTTCGAGGAGATCCTCGAAGGATACAAGGCCGTGGGCTCGTTCGCGCCCGAGCGGTGGATGCTGGGGCAAATTCGCGATGAGCCCGGCGCAGAGCCGTGCTCTTGCTCGCGGAGAACCAGGCCCGCAAGATCTGGGAAGTGCTCTACCTCGGCTTGACCCCGGCCGCGCGGGGCCGGGGGCTGGGGCGTGCCGTGGTCGCGCGCGCGCTCGAGCTGCGCGTGAGCATGCGCCCTGGCTCGAGCTCACCGTCGATGTGCGCAACACGCCGGCGCAGCGGCTGTACGAGACGGCAGGATTCATCGCCTACGAACGGCGGGCGGTGCATTTGAAGGTATTGTCAGGGACTGCCAGCGGAGAATTGGCAAATTCGTTTGCTCGAGGCGAGCCTTAGGAGCAGGCCGGAAACAAGCTCGCGGTTTGACATTGTGGTCGAGTCTTCGTAGTAGGCACACTCCGTGTGCCGGAACTGGTGAACGGCACACTCCGTGTGCCTACTTCTTGGACTCCTCCGCCGGCTTCTTGGAGGGTTCGGCGGCGGGCGGCGGTTCGTCGAGCAGCACCTCGATGACGTCGCGCATCAATTCCAGGGAGTTGTCATCGGGCTCGGTGATGGCCAGGCGCACCTTTCCGGCGCGGTCAACAATCACGAACGTGGGGAACCCCTTGAAGCCGGGGATCTGCTGGATGGTCGCGTCGTCGGTGATCACGCAGGGATAGTCCATCCCCACCTGCTTGGCGAAGGGTTTGACAAGCTCGCGAGCTTTGGATTCATCCTTGATCTCTTTTTCGTAGTCCAGGCCGATGACCTGGAGGCCCTTGGCTTTGCGATTGTGATACAGGTCGATCAGATGGGGGATCGTCTGCTTGCAGGGACCGCACCAGGTGCCCCAGAAGTCGACCAGCACAACCTTTCCCTTGAAGTCCGAGAGCGAGACCGGTTTGGAATCCAGGTCGCGATGAGTGAATTGAAACGGCAAGTTGATCGGTTCGGCTAGCTTGGCCTTCACGCGTTCTCGCGCCGCAGCCAGGCGCGCGGCGTCATGGGCTTTGACGGCCGAGAGGAACTGCGGCGCCTTGCGCAGCGCGGCCATCTTTTCATCTTTTTGAACCAAGAAATAAGGTTCAAAACCCGGCCCGGCCGACTCTTCGATCGCCTTGATCGCATCATCGAATCGGCCCAGCTCGCAGAGGTATTGCCCGTAGCCGTAAAAGACCGCACTCAACATGGCGGCTTCCTGGGGCTTGAGCGATTCATAGGTTGTGCGCAGCGCCCGCGCGCCGGCAACCGCCCGCTCGATGGCCGCGGCGCGAGCCTCGGGCGATTTCTCTTTCTGCCACTGTTCGAGCGCGATTGCCGCCCGCATCATCAGGGCCTCGCGGTTTGCAGGCTCGGCGGCGAGAACCTGGTCCAGGAGAACTGCGGCTTTTGCCGATTCGCCGTTGCGGGCGGTGCGCATCGCGGTGCGCAGCGTCTTCTCGACATCATTGGCGCCGAAGCGTGTGTCGAGCGCACCGGGGCCGGGCACCGCGAGACTCTCGCGCGGATCGTCCGACTTGGCCCGTCGCGCCCGAGGCTCGTCGGGAAGCTTCAGGTCGAGGTCTCCCACGACCGACTTTTTCCCATCTGCAGATGCCTGAGCCTGCGCGTTGGGATCAAGCGCATAGGCACCCGGAGCGGGTATGGCTTCCTCGTCCTTGTCCTTGGAACACCCCGTGATCGTTCCGGCGCAGAGAACGGCCGCACACACAAAGAGCCGGTATCCGCGGGAAGGACGAACGCGCATGAGTCTCTCCGGTTGGTTGAAGGAACAGCCGAAGCCCGCGGGCTCTGGTTGGTCCCGCGCCGATTTCACGTGGGCCTCGCCGTGCTGGAGCAACGGGGCCTGCTCCAATTGAACATGTTCGCCCGCCGGCGCACAGGCATTTTATTCGAGCACGCTCGAGCGGAGCCACGATGGCGCGGGAGCAAACGGGGATGAGTGTCGCGACGAGCACATCTCGAAGGAACGCCTTCGCTTGTTTGCAAGGCGCCGAATCCCTATAGTCTCAGGAACTGCGTGGGGCCAACAAACCGGGGGGTCGATCGCCTCGCCCGCGCAATCGTGGCCAGCGAGTTCACTCGAACATGGAAGAGCTGTTCGGTCAAGAAAGGGTCGCGGCCGAGGAGGGCCTCGCGTGCGGTGATCGCCTCACGCACGTGGTGGTGCTGGGCTCGACCGGCTCGATCGGCCGAAGCGCCCTGGATGTGATCGAGCACGACGGCCGCAAACGACTTGCAGCTTGGGGGTTTTCCGCGCACTGCCGCTGGCAGGCGCTGGCGGAGCAAGCTCGGGCGCTGCGCCCGCGCTATGTCGTCGCGGCCGATCAAAGCGCCGCGCCCGAGCTCGAGCGAGCCCTGCGTGGAACGGGAGTCCGGGTGCTGGGCGGAATGGACGGCCTGATCCGGATGGTGCAGGACCCCGAGACCGATCGGGTTTTGAGCGCGATCGTGGGCGCGGCCGGCCTGCGCGGAACGTGGGCGGCGCTCGAGGCGGGCAAGATCGTGGCGCTCGCGAACAAGGAAACGCTGGTGGTCGCCGGTGAGCTCGTGATGAACCTGGCGAAGGCACGCGGCACCCGAATCTTGCCGGTTGATAGTGAGCACTCGGCGATTTTTCAGGCGAAGCAGTGCGGTGCCGCCGCGGAGGTGCGCCGGGTGATCCTCACTTCGTCGGGAGGCCCGTTCCGGGGCCGGACCCGCAAACAGCTCGAGAACGTCACGCCGGAGGAAGCGTCGAAGCACCCGACATGGCGCATGGGCCCGAAGATCACGATCGACTCGGCGACGCTCATGAACAAGGCGCTCGAAGTGATCGAGGCCCGCTGGCTGTTCGATCTGGAGCCCGACCAAGTGGAGGTTGTGGTCCATCCGGAAAGCGTGGTACATTCGATGGTCGAGTTTGTTGACGGAAGTGTGATTGCACAGCTCTCTCCGCCCGATATGCGATTGCCCATTCAGTACGCACTGACCTACCCCGACCGAGTTCCAGCCCCCTGCCCCCGGCTCGATCTGACACACGCGTTCAACCTGCGGTTCGAGCCGCCGGACTACGAGACGTTTCCGAGCCTGGAGCTCGGTTTCGAAGTGATGCGCAACGGAGGAAGCTCGGGGGCCGTGCTCAATGCAGCCAACGAAGCGGCTGTGGCCCGGTTCTTGCGAGGAGAGATCCGGTTTCTCGACATCGCGCGGGCCTGCCGCGCCGTGCTTGAAAACCACACGTTTGATCCGACGCCCACACTCGATTTCCTCTGGGAGACCGACGCGTGGGCTCGACGGGAGGTTGAGAGTTGGAGATCTTGATACAGGCGATGAACTGGGCGAAGATCGCCTTGGGATTGGGCCTCGTGATCTTCATTCACGAGCTGGGCCATTTCTTGATGGCCAAGTGGAACGGCGTCAAGGTCGAGAAATTCTCGATCGGCTTCGGCCCGACGATCTTCGGCTTTCGCCGCGGCGAGACCGAGTACGTGATCGCCGCGCTGCCCCTGGGCGGCTTCGTCAAGATGCTGGGTGAAGAGCCGGACGGCGAAGCGAGCAGGTCGACCGATCCTCGCGCCTACCCGAACAAGTCGGTAAGCGCGCGGATGGCGATCATCTCGGCGGGCGTGATCATGAACGTGATCCTTGCGTACGGCTGCTTCGCCTTTTATTACTCGAACCCGCGAATGGAGCAGCCGCCGGTGCTGGGCGGGGTGACGGCGGGCTCGCCGGCCTACCAGGCGGGACTTCGTCCCGGAGACGAGATCATGGCGATCGACGGCAGACGCAACCTGGCGTATGCCGATCTGCTGGAGACGGTGGTGCTGAGCTCGACGGGGCAGGTGTTGCATTTCGAGATCAACCGGCCTGGGAGCAGTAGCCCGGTCGAAGTCAACCTGGAACCGTCCGCCGGCGAAACTTCAGACCGGCCGACGATCGGCGTGGTGGCGGCCCATAGCCTGGAGCTCGGGGGAATCAGGCCGGTCCCTGGCATCGACAAACCGGCGGTTTACGAAGAGATTCCCGAAAAGGAGCTACAGACGAGGGCCGACGTGGTCGTCTCGGCCGGACCCGCGGGAGAGAAGCTGGAGCCCGTCAGCGGGCCGCTCGAATACGATCGGCTGAACACGAAGTACCGCAAGCGCCCGCTCACGGTGCACATCGAGCGCACCAAACTCACCGAAGAGGGCGAACACGGCGCCGTGGTGTCTTCCACGGACTTGACATTGCCCCCGGCCCATTTCGTCGACTTCGGCCTGCGGTTCGCCCTCGAGCCGATCAGCGGCGTACGCAGGGGCTCGCCGGCGGATGTTGCCGGATTTCGGCCGGGAGACCGGATCAAGAAGGTGGACGGGAACGACGACATCGACCCGCTGCGCCTGCCCGATCTCTGCTGCGAGAAGGCCGGAAAGCCGATGACGTTTCTCGTCGAACGGCCAGTCCCCGGCGGCGCGCCGGCCACGCTGACGTTGACCGCGACGCCGGATGACAGTGTGCCATACCGGAACTTTGTGCAGGAAGACGAGCCGGTCGACGTGCCCGGCCTGGGCTTTTGTTATCCAGTCGAGCCCAAGATCCTCGCAGTGCGGCCCAATTCGCCCGCGGCCTGGGCTGGACTCAAGGCGGGGGACGTGATCGATGCGCTTTTGCTCCGAGTGGTCGAGCCCGCGAAGAAAGGCGAGAAGCCCAAGACGGCCGAGGTCGAGTTCCACTTCAAGGAGACACCGGCGACGTGGTTCACGGCGAAGGAATCGGCTGACTCGTGGTGGGGTGCGTTCATCCGCGTTCAAGATCGTAAGTACCAGGATGTCGAATTCACCGTGAACGGCAGCACCAGATCGATGCGCATCATGCCCAGGCCCGAACCGGAGTGGTTCTACCCGGTTCGCGGGGTGGAATTCCAGAGCCAGCGGCGGATGATGCCTGCCGAAGGCTTTACCCAGGCGATGAACAGCGGGTTCCACCGCACGATCCGAACAGTCATGATCGTGTATTCAACCTTCCGAAGCTTGTTCCAGCGGCGAGTGAGCATCAAGCACCTGGGCGGGCCCATCATGATCTTCAGGATGGGATACAGCGCCGCCGGCACGAGCCTCTCCGTGCTGGTGTTTTTTCTGGGCATCTTGAGCGTGAACCTGGCGGTGCTGAACTTCCTGCCCATCCCGCCGCTGGACGGCGGGCAGATGGTGTTCCTGATCGCCGAGAAGGTGCGCGGCCGGCCGTTGCCTGACTCGGCGCTCATCGCCGGCCAATGGGTCGGGTTGATCCTTGTGGCGTGCTTGATGCTGTTCGTCACGTCTCAGGATATCTACAAATGGTTCAAAGGCTGGCTGTAACGAGCCGGCGAGGGCGACCGGCTGTTGTGTCCCGCTCGTGAGTCGAGCCGGCCGGTACACGGTGTGAGGGCCCCATGGGAATCCTGCGAGATCGCCTTTCCAGCGGTGACGGACAACTCTGCTTGAGCGCGGGCGCGACGCCGATCTCCGAGATTGTTGCCTGGGTCGAAGGCGGCGGGGCGGGCGCGGCGAAAGGTGGGACGATTGGCCCTGCCGACCTGATCGCAGCGCTCGCGGCGGAGGCACTCGGCGACGATAGTTCGCTCGGCCCGGCGGTTGTGCAGGCCAAGCCGCGCCGTCCCAAGCTCTTACGGGCGCTTTCCGAGCCCGCGCTGGCGGTGATGTTTCCCAGTGTTCCTCATCCGCTGCGGCTGGCGCTGGCGGCAGGCCTGTTGCAGGTGCACGACTTCTGGGAAGGAAGCCACCACGCTGCCCAGCAGGCCGACGACCGAGGGGAGCGCGGTACTTCGGCATACTGGCATGGAATTGGTCACCGGCGTGAGCCCGATGCCGGCAATGCCGCGTACTGGTTCCGGCGCGTCGGGCGACATCCGGTTTTCATTCCGCTGGCCGAAGCGGCGAAGCCGCTGTTCGAGGCGGAGGGTCTCGCATCGCTCGCCGCGCAGCTCATCCTGAAGGACGCGTGGAGCGCTTCCGCCATGACGGATCTCTGCACGACGGCAAAACCGGGGACGCCCCAGGAACGGCTGGCGCGACGAATTCAGCGGCTGGAGATGTGGCTCTTGCTCGAGGCGAGTTTTGCGGCGATGTGAGGCGCCGCACGCGGCCGCGCGTCTTCAGCGAGTGGAAGGCATGCAGACTCCCACCACTTGGATGTGGAGATCGCATCCATCATCCAAGTGTCGGCACCAGCGTCGCCGAGTTGGCGCGCAGACGGCCGAAGCACCGCCGTGTACATCGAGCGGTTCGCAGCAACGGACGCGTGCGAGCGCCGGCGACCTACCCAAGCGCACACGATTGCTGACCAACCTTGGTACAGCGCCTACTGTGCGCGGCGTCGGCCGCTAGGCTCCAGGAATTGCGGGACACGAACCGGTGCGGGTCGCGTGCGGCTGGCTTCCTCCGGAACTCACTCCAGAGATTGGGTCTCTGGCTCCTCCCGAATGCCTCGTGGTCGCGAGTGTCGGCGGGCCATCGGCGGGTCATTCATCGCAACCCCTTGGTGTCGTCGAGGATTGACTGGTGCGGGCAGGGCCATACGATCCAACTTCATTCTCGAATGCAACTGGCGGGGGACAGCGAACATGTCGAGCAACCAGGGTGGCGGTTCGATCACCAGCGTGCTGCAGGAGACTCGCGTCTTTCCTCCGCCGGACGAGTTCGCCAGGAAGGCCCACATCGGCAGCCTCGCGCAATACGAGGCACTGTGGAATCGAGCGAAGGACGATCCAGCGGGGTTCTGGGGCGACCAGGCGAAGCTCCTGGACTGGAGCACGCCGTGGAGCGATGTGCTGGAATGGAAGCCGCCGTTTGCGCGATGGTTTGTGGGCGGGAAGCTCAACGCGTCTTATAACTGCGTGGATCGGCACTGCCACGGGCCTAACCGCAACAAAGCAGCCATCATCTGGGAGGGCGAGCCGGGCGAGCGCCGGGTGCTGCGGTATCAGGACTTGTTGCGGGAAGTATCCAAATTTGCGAACGTACTCAAGTCGTTGGGCGTGCGCAAAGGGGACGTCGTCGCCGTTTACATGCCGCTCGTTCCGGAGCTGGTCATCGCGCTTCTGGCTTGCGCCGGATCGGAGCGCCGCACACGGTGATCTTCGGCGGTTTCAGCGCGGAGTCGCTGGCCGGGCGAATCAATGACTGCAAGGCAAAGGTGCTGGTCACGGCCGACGCGGGCTATCGCCGCGGCAAGCTGGTGCCGCTCAAGGAAAGCGCCGACGCGGCGGCGGCAGCCTCTCCCTCTCTCAAGGACGTGGTGGTCTTCCGCCGAACAGGCACGCCGGTGAACTGGACGGCCGGCCGAGATCACTGGTGGCACGAGCTCGCATCCAATGCGCACGCCGTGTGCCCCGCGGAGCCGCTCGACAGCGAGCATCCGCTGTTCATCCTCTATACGTCAGGATCCACGGGCAAACCAAAAGGGATCTTGCACACAACAGGCGGGTACTTGCTGGGCACCACACTCACGAGCAAGTGGGTCTTCGACCTCAAGGACGACGACACGTTCTGGTGCACGGCCGACGTGGGATGGGTGACCGGGCATTCCTACATCGTGTACGGACCACTCTCGAATGGCGCCACCTGCGTGATGTATGAGGGGGCGCCGAACTGGCCGGACGAGGGGCGTTTCTGGAAGATCATCGAGGACTTCCAGGTGTCGATTCTCTACACGGCACCGACGGCGATCCGTGCGTTCATGAAATGGGGCGAGCAATTCCCGCGCCGGCACGACCTCTCCAGCTTGCGGCTGCTGGGCACCGTTGGTGAGCCGATCAACCCTGAGGCCTGGATGTGGTATTACCGCGTCATCGGCGGCGGCCGCTGCCCGGTCGTCGACACCTGGTGGCAAACCGAGACAGGCGCGATCATGATCTCGCCGCTGCCCGGTGCGATTCCGGCGGTGCCCGGCTCGGCCACCCGCCCGTTCCCGGGCATCGTCCCCGATATCGTCACCAGGGATGGCCGCTCCTGCCCACCGAATCACGGAGGGTTTCTGGTGATCAAACAGCCCTGGCCGTCGATGCTGCGCACCCTTTACGGTGACGACGAGCGGTACAAGAGCGCAGTACTGGAGCGACATCCCGGGGTGCTACTTCACCGGTGACGGCGCCCGGCGCGACGAGAACGGGAACTACTGGGTGCTGGGCCGGGTCGACGATGTGATCAACGTCGCGGGACATCGGCTCTCGACGATGGAGGTCGAAAGCGCGCTCGTCAGCCATCCCCTGGTCGCCGAGGCGGCGGTTGTGGGCAAACCCGACGATTTGAAAGGCCAGGGAATCGCCGCGTTCGTCACGCTGGAGTCCGGCAGCGAACCCAGCGAGCCGCTGCGGCAGGAGCTTCGGGCGCACGTTGCCAAGGAGATCGGGGCCCTGGCGCGTCCAGATGAGATCCGGTTCACCGACTCCCTTCCCAAGACCCGCAGCGGCAAGATCATGCGGCGGCTGCTGCGTGACATCGCCGCCGGCGTCGACAGCACGGGCGATACAACGACCCTTGAAGACATGAGCGTACTGGCACGGCTACGGCAGACGGATCAGGATGAGGAGTGATCTGCCGCCGCGTCGGCCCGGGTCGCGGCTGCGAACGGATACGGCTCGCGCGGGCTGGCCAATGACTTCGCCAGCAGGGCTCGAAATGCGGGATTGTGTTCGATCAAGTCGTCGACGAGATCATCGTTCGCATCCACCGGCTGAATCGACACCAGCCCGCGGTTCGGTAACTCAACGACCAGCGGTTGACCGGAGTCGTAGCATCGATTCAAGACGCCTTCCGGGTCCGTCTGGAATTCACTCAGTTGGATGATCTTGGTGTCCATGAAATTCCTCGCCTCCCGCTTCGAGCTTCGCACCTAGCTTGCGGCCAACGAGCACCACGACAACTTCGCGATCTTCCTCGTTCACATTATACAGCACTCGGAGATCACCCAGTCTGAGCTCGTAACCCGCGAATGGGTTTGGTCTGAGTTGTTTGATCGCGTTGGACGGCAGTGTGGGCTGATCGATGAGCCGGGACGCGATTCCATCGTCGAGGATGCGCCGCTCGCGTGCGGTAAGTTGCGAGAACTGCGCTTTCGCTTCGCGAGTTATTGTAAGGCTATGAGCCATCTCTGGGTCGAATGACAATGACTGTCAACTCGGCCGCGGCCGGAAATGGTGCGCAGCCGTTTCGCGCCGCGGGTATCGGAGCAACCGTCCACTCAGTCGCTTGCCGAAAGGACGCGCGACCGGGCTCAGATGGGGTACAAGTTTTTCAGCCTCTCACGCGCCGCGGCGCTGCCCGTCGCCGCCTTGATGAGCGGAAACGTCTGAAGCTTGCCGTCGACCTCGAGGGTCAACACGCCGCTGCGAATCACCGAAGTGGCCACACGGACGTGGGTTGTCTTGCCGTTGGGCAGCCAGATGTGAATACGCTGGAGATTCGGCTTGAAGGTGCGGCGGCTGATGCCGGTCGTCTTCTTGCCGACGCCGCCCAAGTACTTCGCCTTACCGCGATCGGTCTTGTGATTGCCGAACGTGGTCTTCTTACCGCTGACTGGACACTCGCGACCCATCGAAGCCTCTCCTTTTCATTCACTTCACTTCTTGGTCTTTTCTTTTTCTTTCTTCGCCAGCGGCCTGTGCGTCTTGGATCGCTGGATGTTTCCACATTCTTCGACCAGATCGCAAACCTTGTGCGGCGGCACGGCCAGCTTGCACTGCGGACAAATGCTCAATGCGGGAGCGACCAGAAAATCGTGGCTCCTCCGCATCCCTTGCGCTGATGGTGATTTACGGCGTTTTGGTACAGCCACGAACGTGCTCTCCCGATCGCAATCCGGAATCGTCGATTTTTGGGGAAAACCACAATTATCCGAATCGGCGGTCGCATTTCAAGAGCGCCTGGTCGAGCATGACGGCCGCTTGTGGGTTCAGGGCCCGTGTGCTGTGATCGTCGATCACCGAAGAGTCGGCACGCGGACGTGCCTCCTACGGCTGCTTTTGGAACAATACGCCCACGACACGGCCACCCCGAGGCGCGCAGGCCGCTGATCCGGCCCTACGCGTCGCGCTCGAGCCGAACCTCACGCGCGGGACCGCTGCCGGTGAAACGATCCTCACGAACGAATTCGCCGCACCGTTGCTCGAAGGAACGCAGAAGTTGCGAGAATGGACGACATACCAGGAGGTCAATGAATCACATTGTCTTAAGATACTCGAACAGCGCGCGGCGGTTATTGTCGAGGAGTTGGGCCCTCCAGCGCCTGTCGGTCAAGCCCTGGACGGCCAGCTTGAGCACGGTCTCGTCGAGCACTTTTCCACCGCCTCCGAGATAGACAACGCCATCGATCTCGGCGATGTGACACGTGACGCAGTTCGCGGTCCAGGCCAACGGCCGACCCGGCGCGAGCTCAGGGGCCATTCCGTACGTCTTCGAAGCGCGGTTTTGTGGCCAGCCGACGAGCCCGATCGTTCGCGTGATGATGGCGTCAGGATCACCGAATGGGGCTAATAACTGTTTTCGTGTGAACAAGGACTGCGGAATCCACGCGGCGCTGTCGAACCCTTCGTACATGAAATCGAACAGCGCCCGTCGACGGTCCTCCTCACTTCGTGGGTCACGAGGATCCCACCGGTAAACCATCTCGCGAATGTCGTCCGGGAAGGATCTCCACAGCCTCTCGCGCGTGACTGCGAGTTGATCGGGTTTGGGCTCGCTGGGAGCCTGGTCTTTTCCATCGGCCGGAAGCGCGGCAACAGGCCGCGCGCGCTCTGCTGTGACAGGCTTTTCGCGTGCGGGCGCCGCGCGGAGCGATACGCAGCCGCCGATAAGGCATGACACTCGCAGACATTTCCACAGCCGAGGTGCTTTCATCGGAGATCCCTTCAGCCGCATGGAACCAAACCGCAATGGCCGAACGCTTCATAACTTAGGCGACCACGAAACGACCTTTAAGGCGTCCGAGGGCCGCGCACCATCATATCCTTATGACGAAAGCCGGTTGAACGGTGCCAAGTTGCCGAGTGTGGCGATGCTGGTGAACACACACGCGAGGCATTGGTCGCTGGACCGGCTCGACATCGACTCAATATGAGCCGGGAAAATCCCGCGAGTGCTGGTCAAGGGAGGGGTCCGGGGCAGATGGTCACCGCGAGGGCCACGCGCTATGATAAGGGCTAAGCCGAGCGCCCACCCAGTGCGTCGACAGACCGAGCGGCGCTGCCGGAACTCGTGCAGCGAATGGCCGATCGAATCAACGCAGAACCCGAGACGCGGGCGGGGATGCTGTGGACAGCCACCTACCTGCTTATGGGATTACGGTTCACCGACGAGTTCGCCATGCATTTGCTTGAAAGAGTTCAAAATATGCAGGAATCGACGACATACCAGGCGATCTTGAAACAGGGCCTCGACAAGGGCCTCATCGAGGGCCGCGTCAGCGAGGCGCAGCGATTGCTCTTGATGCTGGGGGAAACGCGGTTCGGAGAACCGGACGAGGCGATCCGGCGCTCGGTCGAGTCGATTCTGGACCTGGAACTTCCGGAACGCGTGACGAGGCGGATTCTCGATCCCAAAGTGCAAGACTGGAACGGCTTGCTGGGTACTTCCTGATCTGGTGAACGATAGTGTGATGCAGGAATGTGGAAACGCGTGCTTCGAGGCATTCTGGGGTCGGTCATCGCGCTGGGCGGCGTGCTCGGGATCGTCACGGTTTTGACCAAAGGGGCCAGACCCAAGCAACCGATTCAATCAGCCGTCCGATATCTCGCGGAGGCCGAGCTTCCGAAGGACGAGGCCGCGGTGAAGCGGAGGGACTTCGCGGTGCTCGAGGCCGCGCTCAATGACTTCGGGGATCGGAATCCCACCCACGATAAGAGCGGCTCGCCCGTGAAATTGATCGTCAATCACAAGACAAGCCCATCGGGTCCGTTCTTGAGCAGGATCGCCGAGCCGATCGGGCGAGCCTCGGCTGACGACAGCGATGATGTCCCAATCATTCCCAAGGATGCTCTCGAAGACCTGGATCGTCGCGTAGCGCTGGCGGCGATCTCACTGGCGGATTTCAAGCCCGCCAAATCTAGCATCATCTTAGACAACCTGGACGCCATGCTTGGGAAATCGGAGAGCCCTCTCGATGCCGGAGTAGCAGCGATTTTCAGGAAATACCCGCCTCCGGCGCGCCCATTGTGGCCAAGGCCACCTGGATATTCGAAAGACGGCAATTCCGCAATCGTCGTCTTCGGATTGCCGATGGGCATGCACGGCGCTGACTGGGTGTACCTGCTGAGCAGGAGAGGAACGCGGTGGGTGGTGGAATGGCGGTGTCTTCAACTTTACCGGTGAGCGGCTGATGCTCTGCGCGGTGAAGCCGAGACGGTGCCGGACCCGGCCTGGCACCGGGAAGACAAAGATCGACCTCCCCCGCGGATGTTCGTAGAATCGACGGAGCGTCGAGAGCGAGGGTTCTGGATCGAGGCGACTCGATCGGATCGTGGGAACGGATCATGCAACCGGGTTTGAACTCGATCGTGCGGCTCGGAATGTCAGGACTGCTCGTCGCGGCGACATGCGCATGTGCTGCCGGGCAAGACCAGCCGGAAAAGCCCAAGGAACGGCATACAAACCGGCTGGCCAAGGAGACCAGCCCTTACTTGCTCTTGCACGCGCATAACCCGGTCGACTGGTATCCGTGGGGTCCGGAGGCGTTTGCCAAGGCCAAGGCTGAAAATAAACCCATCTTCCTCTCGGTGGGCTACAGCTCGTGCTACTGGTGCCACGTCATGGAGCGCGAGAGCTTCACGGATGAAGAAATCGCCAAGGCGCTCAACGCGGGGTTTGTCTGCATCAAGGTCGATCGTGAAGAGCGTCCCGATGTTGACCAGATCTACATGGCCGCGGTTCAGGCGATGGGACCCGGGGGCTGGCCGATGTCGATTTTCCTGATGCCGGACGGCCGCCCATTCCTGGGCGGGACATATTTCCCGCCGCGCGATCGTGATGGATCGGCGGGTTTCTTGACGATCGTCAACGGTGTGGCGCGTGCCTGGGGCAAAGACCGCCCGGCTATCGACAAAGCAGCCGACGCGGTGACCCGGGCGCTGCGGGAGCGACTCAAGGTTGCGGCGGAAGGAGAGCGCAGAGGTATTCCGCCGCGATCGGCCGTGGCGCAGGGAGAAGCGCAGCTCGCGGATCAGTTCGACGCGGAGTACGGCGGATTCGGCTTCAGCGCGGACAACCCCAGGCGCCCCAAGTTCCCCGAGCCGGTGAACCTGGTGTTCCTGCTCGACCAGCATCGCCGGGGCGGGCAGTCCGGCGGCGGCCCAAAGTCCGCACTCGAGATGGTGACAGTCACGCTCGAGCACATGGCGCGAGGAGGCATTCGCGACCAGCTCGGCGGCGGCTATCATCGGTATTCCACCGACCGCTACTGGATCGTTCCGCATTTCGAGAAGATGCTCTACGACAACGCTCAGCTCGCCTCGGTGCAGCTTGCGGCTTTTGAGATCACCAGGGACCCGCGCTGGCGTGCCGAGGCTCTTGCCACATTCGCGTTCGTCGCGAGCAAGATGACTTCGCCCGAGGGTGGCTTCTACTCGGCCCTTGATGCCGAGACCAATGGCGAAGAAGGCTCCTATTACGTTTGGACCCGAGACGAGGTGAAGACCGCTCTCGGCGAGAGTGCTGATGCCACAGCGTTCTTGCAGACTTACGGTCTTGCCGGCGAGCCGAATGCCGAGGGGGAACACTACGTGCTGCGTGAGCCGCACTCCCGCGCCGAGCGGGCCGGGGCGCTCGGTTTCTCGGCGCAGCAGCTCGAAGCACGGCTGGCGCCATTGCGCAAGCGCCTGCTTGCCGTTCGTGAAAAGCGCCCGTCTCCGCTCCTGGACGACAAGATCCTGTGCGCGTGGAACGGGCTGATGATCGCGGCGTATGCCGACGGCTTCCGCGTGCTCAAGGACGAGAAGTACCGGCTGGCCGCCGAGAAGGCCGCCGTGTTTCTGCTCGAAAACCTTCGAACGAAGGACGGGCGGCTGTTGCGAACGTACCGCGCCGGGAGTGCGAAGCTGCCGGCCTACGTCGAAGACTACGCTTTCCTGGCGCACGGGCTCCTGCGGTTGCATCGGGCCACCGGAGCGGCACGCTGGGCACGCGAGGCGCAGGCGCTCGTCGATCGGTTGATCGCCGACTTCGAAGACAAGGAAGACGGGGGGTTCTTCTTCACCGCGAGTGACCACGAGCAGCTTCTCGCCCGCGCGAAAGACCCGTTCGACAACGCCTTGCCGGGCGCGAACAGCATGGCGATTCTCGACCTGATCGAGATCTATCGCATCACGCGAAACACGGCCTACCTGGATCGAGCCGGCAAGGCGCTCACGGGATTCGGCACTGCGATCGTGAGAGTTCCGGCCGCGCTTCCCATGATGCTCGTCGGGCTGGGGCAATATCTCGACGAGCGGCCGGATTCGGCGTCGAAGGAGCTGGTCGCCGGGGCAAGCCCGGACAAAGCAGGCGAGCGGATCGTGAGGGCGAAGCTCGTCTCAATCGCGGGTAACAGCTATGGGATCGCCCAGGGAGCCGAGTTTCCAGTGACCCTCACGCTCACGATCAATCCGGGCTGGCACATCTACGCCAATCCCACGGGTGTGGCCGAGCTGAGCCCGACGAAGTTCGAGGTCCATCCGGACTCTCGAAAGCTGTTCACGATCGAAAAGCTTGTCTATCCCACGGGAATGGAGAAGGTACTGGCTTCCTCCGGCAAGGAGAAGGTCGCGCTCTACGAGGGCGAAGTCGAGATCAAGGCCTTTTGCAAGGTGGCGGACGACGCGAAGACCGGGGCGGCATTCTTCAAGTTTCAACTGACGTACCAGGCCTGCAACGATCAGCTTTGCCAGGCGCCCTTCGCGCTCGAGATACCCGTGATTGTGACCGTCAATCGAAAGCAATAATCGCTATCTTGAGGGCTTCATGAGCAAGACCATCATCAAGATCGGACCGGCGGACCATGGGCGGCCGATGGAACTCGACGACTTTGTCGAGGCGGAAGCGGAGGAAGGGCGCCTTTACGAGCTGGGCCGGGGGATCATCACTGTGGTCGAGATACCGAAGAAGCGGCACATGCTTCAAGTCGCGGCAACGCGGGATCAGCTTCAGGCTTACAAGTCCGCGAATCTCGGTCGTATCGAGGTGATCGCATCGGGAAGCGAGTGTAAGCTCACCATCGCCGCTCTGGGCTCTGAACGGCATCCCGATCTGGCCGTGTATCTGACACCGCCGCCCGAATTCGAGGATGACGAATTCTGGACGCGCTGGGTGCCCGAGATTGTGATTGAAGTGGTCTCACCGAGCTCGCGAAATCGCGACTACAACGAGAAGCCGGAAGAGTACCTTCGCGCCGGTGTGAAGGAGTATTGGATCGTCGATTCTGAGCGCAGGGCAATGATCGTGTTGCGTAGGTCGCGAGGGCGCTGGACCGAGACCACTGTTTCGCCGCCCACAGTCTATCGGACTCGATTGCTGCCTGGGCTTGCGTTTTCGATTGAATCGGTGTTCACCTCTGCGGGGCTGGCTTAAGACGGACGGTCCGCAACGGCGGACCCTGCAGGAAACGGTCGAGTTTTTCCGCGCGGGCCATTCGCTGATGAACGTTGGATCGAGGGGCATCGACCGGGCACCGCCGCAGCCAGTTTCGGCGCGCGGACTCCAGAATCGGCGGTTGATTCGCCTTATCGTGCTGATCGCGGTGGTCGTCTTGCTGGCGTCGGCCGTGCTGGTGATTTCGGCGTGGGTTCCGCTCTTGCCGCGAGGGGTGCGCCGGGGGTTGACGGAGGGGTTGCTGCGTGCGGTGCTGGTCGGGTATGTGGCACTTTTCCTGGTCTCCGTTGTCGCGGCACCGGTCATGGCGTTTCTTCTCTTCAGGTCGCGCCGGCGCAGCGCAGGCGGCCGGCGCTGGCGCGGGCGGTTTTGCTCGGGGGCTCGTGCTTGCTGTCGCTCTTCGTGCTCGAGGTGGGCTCAGCGGGCTGGCGGATCTGGATGCACCGGTATCCGAGGCTGCCGGCGAGCTTCCCGGTACGCGCCAGACGACACGTTCCGGATTGTGGTCCTGGGGGGCTCGAGTGCGCTCGGTGAGCCGTATCGCCCGTGGATTTCGGTCGGGCAGATCGTGGCCTGGCGGCTGGGCGAGGCCATGCCGGGCGCCGGTTCGAGTGCGAGATCCTGGCGTGGCTGGGCGACTCGCTCGAGGACCAGCATCGCAAGCTGGCCGCAATCAAACAGCGGCCGAACATGGTGATCATCTACTCGGGCCACAACGAGTTCACCGCGCGTTTTGAAGAGGAGCGCGAAGGGTGGCTGGATGAGGAGCCAGGCAATCGCTGGATCCGGCCCGTCTACAGGGCGAGCCTCAATTCGCCATTCTGCCGGCTTGCGTATGAGACGATCAGCAAGAACCGGCTGGATGTTGGGCCCTCGATGCACGGGCGTCACACGCTCATCGACTCACCCCAGTGCAGCGCCGCCGAGGCCGAGGAGATCGGCCGCGATTTCGAGGCCCGCCTCGAGGCAATCACGGCCTACTGCGAACAGATCGGCGCCGTGCCGGTGCTCATCATCCCGCCGGCGAATGAAGCCGATTACGAGCCGAGCCGCTCGAGCCTGCCGGCTCACGTATCGCAAGAAGAACGAACCATGCTCGAGCGGGAGTGCCGCGCGGTCCGCGCGGGCAAGGCAAGCGACGCCCTGGTAACGGCGGATCGGTACCGGAAGATTCTCGATCGCCATCCGGGCTTTGCCGAGGCGCACTTCCGGCTGGCTCGCCTCGAGGAGGCCGCGGGGCGCCCTGCCGCCGCCGCGGAACATTACCTGGCCGCGCTCGAGAACGACGGGCTGCCGGTCCGGTGCCCGGCGCGGCTGCGGGCCGCTTATGACCGCGTCGCCGCCCGGCATGAGCGGTCCGTCTTGATCGATGGGCGAGTAGAGCTCGCCGCCGCCAGCCCGCGACACTTGCTCGACGACCACGTGATCCAGGACACGCACCACCCGACCCTGCTGGGCCAGACAGCCCTCGCAGAGGCGGTGTTGCGCGAGCTCGCCCGGAAAAACGTGCTTGGATCCTCGTTCCGCGCAGCGAGCCCTTTTGACGCGGATGACTCCGCCCGTCATTTCGGGATGGACGCCGAAAAGTGGGCGACGATGTGCGATCGGACGAGCGAGCACTATCGGCGCGTGGCCGGGTATCGGTACGATCCGACCGAGCGCCTGGAGAAGGCGCGACGGTATGCCGAGGCGGCCAGGCGGATCCGGAGCGGCGTGGCGCCCGAACGCGCGGGAATACCGGGGCTGGAAGCCGAAGAACCTGCGCAGCGGGGGATGCAGGGATCGGACGGTGATCCGGGACGCCGTGGCGCGAAACGGAAAACGGGAACGGACGCAGTCAACGGGCGAGAGACGCGCGATGCGCGGTCATTCCGGAAGCCGTTCGACCTGCCACTGCTGGAGCAAGACCGTCGCGCTGCGGCCCAGAAATCGCACGGATGCCGCGAAATGATCCCGGTTGGCGCGTTTGATCACCTTGCCGACGAGGCCTCTGAGCGGACCGTTCAGGACTCGCACGGTGGCGCCGATCGGCACGGTGGGCTCTTCCGTGACAACGAGGCCCGACTTGATCATCGCGTGAACCTGATTGAGGTCTCGAGCCAAAGCATCCTGATCGGCGACGTCGAGAATGGCCACGAGCCGGTTTCCACGGAGCGCGACGAGACGATCTTGCTGGCGCCCCTTGAGGAACATATAGCTGGGAAAGAGAGGAACAACCGACTCGATCCGCCGTCCCCGAGGCGTGCGGCTTTCCTTCCGAGCCTGTGGCAGGTAATAGGCGACCCCCGCGGTGCGCAGCTCGCGGGCGACGGCCTTTTCCTGGCGGGGTTTCGTGTGCAGACACCACCAGATTGAGCCATCGTCTGTGCCGGATGACGCACCGTTATCCCACAGGTCAGCGGGAAAGCAGTCGGGCTCGGGCGGAAGAATGGGCATCGTGTTGTAAGAGTCGAGAATTCGGCGGCCGGCCCGCCGCGAAGGCGGTTTCGATTTGGGCGGCGGAGAGATCACCGGAGCTACGCTAAATCGAGCGGGAGTTTCCGTCAAGCACCGATTTGGGTGGAGTCAATCGATGGCGGTCGAGCCCGAGCATGAATTGCAGGCCGGTAGAAAACGGCCGAAGGTGGCGGGGATCATCGTTCTGGACAAGCCCACGGGGCCGACGTCGCGTGAGCTGGTGGACCGGGTCGCGGAGTTGCTGCCGCGCGTCAAGGTGGGGCATGCGGGAACTCTCGATCCGCTGGCGGGCGGCATCCTGATCGTTTGCGTCGGCGTGGCGACCAGGCTGATCGAGATCATTCAGGACCTGGGCAAGTCGTACAGAACCGTCATCCGGCTCGGTGCTCGCAGCGATACCCAGGACGCCCTGGGCACGATCGTCCTTGAGGAATCAGCGCGGGTGCCGACCTTCGCGGAGGTGCGGGAAGCGCTGTCGAAACTCGTCGGGAGGGTCGTGCAAACGCCTCCGGATTATTCGGCGGTGAAAATCAAGGGGCGGCGGGCGTACGATCTGGCCCGCGCGGGCCAATCGGTCGACATCGCCCCGCGACTGGTTCAGATCGACCGCATCGAGGCGATCGGTTATTCCTGGCCGCACCTCGAGCTCGAGATTGACTGTTCAAAGGGTACGTATATCCGCTCGATCGCGCGCGACCTGGGAGAGGCGCTCGGCTGCGGAGGCCTGGTCGAGGCCCTTGACCGCACGCGGATCGGCCAATTCACGAAGGAGCAGGCGTCCGACCCGCGAGAGCTATCGCGAGCGAACATCGCCGCGGTGATCCGTCCGCCGCTGGAGGCGGTCGCTCATCTGCGAAGGCTGCTCATTGACGACGCTCAAATCGAGGCGGTCAGCGCACGGCCAGACGATCGCGTTGCCGGATCACATCGGCCCGGTGGATGAGGGGGGAGCTTTGTTGGCTCTGGTGGATGGAAACTCGCGGCTGGTGGCCCTGGGCGAGCCGGATTTCGAGCAGAAAAGGCTCCAGCCGCGCAAGGTCTTGATCAGTTGAGACGCGGTACGCTCGAAGCATTTGACGAGGCACGTGAATCGAACGCTGCCGAATCGGCACCCGCGAACCTGGATGCGGAGGATTGTGTCCCAATCAAGTGATTCCGTGTCACCCGTGTCACCCGTTTGTCCGAACAGTTGTTTAAACTGCGGTCCTGTCGTTGACGGGATTCCGTCGACGACTTAGAATTCAGGTGTGACGTGGCCCGGTCGGGCATTCTCAATCCGTCTATGGCAGCGAGGTCAATTTCCCCCTTGATCGATACAAAACGCATCGAGCGGCTCGGACGTCAAGAACGTGCCATTCTCGTCGGTGTGATCCTGCCTCGCACCGATACGACACCCGACGATCCGCTCGAAGAGTTGCGTGGGTTGGCCAAGACAGCCGATCTGAACGTGGTCGGCGAGATGCTGCAGAAGCGGCACCAGATTGATATCGCGACATACATCGGCTCGGGCAAGGTCGAGGAGCTCAAGCTGCTCGTCGATGCGCACGAGGCGGATGTCGTCGTTTTCGACAACGACCTCGGGCCGGCGCAGACTCGCAACCTCGAGAAAAAGCTCGAGGTGAAGGTTGTCGATCGGACCGAGGTGATCCTCGACATCTTCGCGACGCACGCGCGAACCCATGAGGCCCATCTGCAGGTCGAGCTCGCTCAGCTTGAATACGCGATGCCGCGGCTGAAGCGAATGTGGACGCACCTTTCACGGTACAAAGGCGGCATCGGTCTGCGCGGTCCTGGCGAAAAGCAGCTCGAGGAAGACCGGCGAATTGTCTCGCACCGGATTCAGGAGCTGAAGGCGAAACTGCAGAAGATCCAGGCGCGGAAGGAGCGCGAGGTCGCGAGCCGCGACGCGGTGCCGACGGTTTCGCTGGTCGGATACACCAACGCCGGCAAGAGCACGCTGATGAATGCGCTCACCGAGGCGGGCGTGCTGGTGGAAGACAAGCTGTTCGCGACTCTCGACACGCCGCACGCGTCGCTGGCGATTTGCCGGAGGGGGTTATGCCCTGCTCTCCGACACGGTCGGGTTCATCCGTGACTTGCCGCATGCGTTGGTTGCTTCGTTCAAGGCGACTCTCGAGGAGGCGCGGCAGGCCGATCTTCTTTTGCACGTTGTTGATGCGTCGAGCATCGAGGCCGAGTCGCAGATCCAGGCCGTCAAGTCCGTGCTCGCGGAGCTGGGGCTGGAAGAGCATCCGACCCTGCTGGTGCTGAACAAGACCGATCGAGTGCCCGATCGGTCGTACCTGGACGTACTCGAAGCGCATCATTCGCGGTCGGTCGCCATCAGTGCCGCAAGGGGCGAGGGGCTCGATCGGCTGGAAGAGGCGGTCCGGAACGCGCTCGAGGAGCGATCGCTGGATGCGTTTGTGGAGACGGGCGTCGCCAACGGCCGGGTTCTCGCCTATCTTGCCCAGCACGGTCAGATTCGCGGACAGAGTGTATAGCGACGACGATCGCGTGCGGCTCTCGTGCCGGCTGCCACAGCGGTGCCTGGAGTTCCTGCTCGAAAACGGCGTGGACGTTCGCACCGATGGCGGGCATCGGCTTTGTGCGTCGTAGAAAGCGGTGAGGGCTGCAAGCGCGGCGGCGCAAGATTCGGCCTTGTCGCTTATTAGTGTATGGCGTCTGCGCGGATGGTACGGCCGCAGCGGTCGATGCCTGCTCGCGTGCACGGTTTTACCAGGGGAATTCGCGAAAGTTTCGCGACTGAAGCGTTGATTCCTCACCTTACCCGGCGATAATGCGGTTTCGAGTCGTGCGATTTGAGTCGGGTGGTTCAACATCAAAGGAGCATCGGACATGCCCGCGAATCGATTTCGCAAATTTGCGTTGGCTCTGCTCGGATTATGCATGATGGTGCCGGTGGCCTCCGGCGCGGAGCGAGCTGGCGGTTTAAAGGAAGGCAAGCCGGATTTGAAGTCGATCGACAAGCTCGCCTTCGGCCCGGACGGCATCCTGTTCATCGGTGACACGGCGGGTGCGGCGATTTTCGCGATCGACACGGGCGACAAGACGGAAGCCGCGGAGAAGGGCCGAGTCGAGGTGAAAGATGTTTCCGGCACGATCGCCAAGAACGTTGGTACCACACCGCAGCAGCTCACGATCAACGATCTGGCTGTGAACCCGCGTTCTGGAAATGTGTACCTGGCCGTCTCGCGCGGCCGCGGGCCGGATGCATCTCCGCTGCTGGCTCGGGTCAAGGCGGACGGGAAAATCGAGGAGGTTTCGCTCGAGAACGTTCCGTTTTCCAAGGTCGAGATTCCGAATGCGCCGGACGCGAAAGCCACGAGTGCTCGCGGACCGAGCCCGCGCAGCCAGTCGATCACGGACCTGGCCTATTCGGACGGCCGGGTGTTTGTCGCGGGCCTGTCGAACGAAGAATTCTCTTCGCGATTGATCTCAATTCCGTATCCCTTCAGCAGCGAGGGGATCGACGGGGCGGCGATTGAGATCTATCACGGTGCGCACGGGCGGTTCGAGACCAAGTCGCCGATCCGCACGTTCGTGACGTATCGCATCGGCAACGAGCCCTATATGCTGGCCGCGTACACCTGCACGCCGCTCGTGAAAGTTCCGGTCTCGGAGCTGAAAGCGGGTGCGCACGTGAAGGGGACCACGATCGCCGAGCTGGGAAATGGCAATCAGCCGCTCGACATGATCATGTATCAGAAGGACGGCAAGGACTATCTGCTCATGACCAACAGCAAGCGGGGCGTGATGAAGATCCCGACGGCCGGCGCGGGAGAAGCGCCGGGATCACGGCTCCAGTCACCGGCGGCGGCAAGAAGGGGCTCGGGTACGAGACGATCGAGAGCCTCAAGGGCGTGGAGCAGATGGACCAGCTCGACAAGACGCATGCCGTGGTTCTGGCGAAGGCGGCGTCTGACGGGTCGCTCAATCTCGACACGATCGAGTTGCCGTGATCGCTGGGCGTCTCAACCGGTTGAATGTCCTCGCTTGCGGGGTGGCGGCGCTCCTGGCGCGTTGCCGCCCCAGGCGAGGTAATTGCGCTTTCTGAGCGAGGTCGGTCACTCGATGACGAGAAGACTTCGCCCCCGCTTCCGATCTCGATATGCTGGGAAAGCCCCGCCGAATTGAAGACAGGTAAATCGACGGTCAAGGTCACGGGTACGCCGGAGTCGGTGCGCTTGAAGTCCTCAAATCGGAACGAGTGACGGCCGATCATTGGCGATCGTTTTTCGCCGTCCGGGTGATGAACGACGACCGAGCGCGCGACCCGAAAGCCCCGGGCTTGTGGGGCGTACGAGGTTCGCGGAACGGTGATTCGGTTCATCCCACGGTTCCCGCTCGAGCGGGGTATCCGCTATCGCGCGGATTTTGACTCCGAGCGGATGCAAGCTGCGGTCAAGGAGCTTGATCCGGGTGCGTCGATCCCCAAGCCAGGGCGGCCGCCTCGCACGATCACCGCGGATTTTTTCCAGCCGAAGGGGGAGGATTCACCTCCAACAAAAGTGGCAGCCGTTTATCCGTCGGGCACGGCGCTGCCCGAAAACGTGCTGCGGTTCTACATTCACTTCTCTGCACCGATGGGCCGAGGCGAGGCTTATCGCCGTCTCAAACTGATTGACACGGCGACCGGCAAGCCCGTGCATGCCCCATTTCTCGAGCTCGAGGAAGAGCTGTGGTCGCCGGATGGCAAGCGATTCACGCTTTTCATCGACCCGGGAAGGATCAAGCGGGGGCTGAAGCCGCGAGAGATGTTCGGCCCGGTGCTCGAGGCCGGCAAATCGTATTGCCTGGTTATTGATCGCGCGTGGACGGACGCCGCGGGAAATGCGCTTCAATCCGACTTTCGCCAGACGTTTCGGGCCGGGCCGCCCGATGAGTCGATGCCGGACCCGAGGAAGTGGTCGGTCTCGGCTCCGCGGGCCGACAGCCGTGATGCGCTCGAAGCTCGCTTTCCGGAGGCGCTGGATCGGGCGCTGCTCGAGCGGCTCGTTCGCGTACTCGACGGAGAAGGGCGCGAGGTTGCCGGCTCGATTTCGATCGCCGAAGCGGAAACAGTCTGGCGGTTCGTTCCACGGGATTCGTGGCGACTCGAATCGTACCGGCTGGTGGTCGGGAGCGAGCTGGAGGACGTCGCCGGCAATAGCGTGGCGTCACCGTTCGAAGTTGACCTGACCACGCCGATCACGAAGCGAGTGACGCCGGACCGCATTGAGGTGCCGTTCGTGCCGGGGGCCGTGAAGCGCGCGCGCTGAGGCGCGAGGCGAGGGCGCTGGATTGCCGCGGTTGGCTCTCCGGGCTCGATGATGACGCCGCGTTCCACCCGCGGCGTGCACGCCGGGCTTCACGATGTCGCCGCTGCGCGGCTGGGGAGTTGGCGAAGTCGTGCGGTCGCTCGAAACCTTCGTGTTTCCGCGGACGTATCAAAGATATCGGGGGACCACTAGAGAGATCGATGGCGATGCGAATCTTCGGAGGATGCCGGCGATGCGCCAGTTCACACACAACCTGTTCAGGACGGTCCGGGCTTTGGCCTTTGTGCTAGCAATGATTGCTTTACCCACTACAGTTGCCCATGCAGCGGACGGCGATCAAAGCGGGAGTGGAGATCACAGCGTACGAGGACATCACGGTGGAGGCAAACTTCACGGCAAGGGGCATCATCATGCGCGAGGCCGGTATCACGGCGAGAGAAAGCACGGTGTAGGCGGACGGCACGCGGGTATCGGCCGGCACGAACACGGGCATCATCGCGTGGTGTCCGAGCGCGGTGGCCACGGACGGTTCGCAGTTGCGGGACGGCACGGCGGAAATTGGCGTCACGCGCATCACGGCCGTGCGGCGTCTCGTGCGCGAGCCGCGCAGCGGGTGTCGGCGGAGCGATCGATCTTCGGTAGTGGGGCTCGTGGCGGCATGCATCGGCATTCACGAGCCCTCGCTCGGGGCTGGCGCGGACACACCGGTGGCAAGCGCTCCGGGGCATGGAACGTTCGCCATCGCGACGCGGCGGATCGTCACGCAAACCGCGGGGATTGACGAATCGAGGCATGTTCTTACGGTGAGACTGGCTTCTCGAGTCGATCGAGCTCAGCGAGGGCGCAGGTGTATCCGGCCCGCGCGGGACTGCCGTGGTCTCTGACCCAGCGGAGGTGCAGGAGTGCCTCGTCGTTGTGACCCAGGAGCGCGTTGTTCAGTCCGAGAACGCACCGGGCGTCGGACTTTTGGTCGTCGTCGACTGCGGATTCCAAAAGCGTCTGCTCGTCGAGCTCGCCGCGGAGGAGCTTGACGAGCGGATAAGGCCATGTCTTGGCGTTCAGCCTGGCCGGCGCGACGTCCAGGAATGCCTTGGCTTCCGCATCGTTACCAGCCCGCCGCGCAGCGAAGTGGCCGAGGATGAGGGCGTGCGCAAAATGTTCACCTTCGGTGCCTTCGAGGACAAGGACCGCCTTGAAGCCAGCGACGGCCTCGCGGCGGTGCAGGATCATCTGGGTGACGGCACGATTGCAAACGGCATGGGGGCGGCCGGGCTCGAGCCGGATCGACTTATCGTAATCGGCGATCGCCTTATCGAACTGTTTCTTGGCCGAGTAGGCGTCTCCCCGGTTGGCGTAGGCGGCTGCCTTTCCGGGGTTGAGCCGGATGGCCTCATTGAAGTCGGCGATCGCCGTATCGTATGCCTTCTTCAAGAACCACACCCGGCCGCGATCGGAGAAGGCATTTGCGTTTGTGGGGTCGATCCGGATAGCTTCGCCGAAGTCGGCGAGGGCCTTGTCATACTGTTTCGTGAAGGTCCAAGCGACGCCGCGGCCGATGTGGGCGTGTGTCGTCTTTGGATCGAGTCGAATGCTGTGATCATAGTCAGCGATTGCCTTGTCGTACTGCTTCTTGGCAGCCCAGGCGTTGCCGCGGTTGGCGTAGGCCCCGGCGTCTTCGGGGTCGAGCCGAATGGCTTCGCTGAAGTCGGCGATGGCCTTGTCATATTCCCCTTTGGCCAGCCAGATCACGCTACGGTCAAAGTAGGACCGCGCGCGATTGGGACGGAGGCGGAGGGCCTCCGTGTAGTCCGAAATGGCCTTGTCGAGCTCTTTCTTGAGAACCATTGCAGTGGCGCGGCGGGAATAGGCCGATGCGTACTTCGGGTCCAGGCGAATGGCCTCGTTGTAGTCGGTGATCGCCTTGTCGTTGTCAAGCAAGGCGGCCCAGGCATTGCCACGGTTGAAGTAGGCCAATTCGTCGTCGGGCTTGAGCCGGATGGCGCGGCCGTAGTCGGCGATCGCCCAGTGATATTGCCTCTTGGCGGTCCAAGCGTCGCCGCGGTTTTGGTAAGCCTTTGCGTTCTTTGGATCGAGGCGAATGACGTGATCGTAGTCGGCGATCGCCTTGTCGTAGAGCTTCTTCCCGGCCCAGGCGGCGCCGCGGTTGAGGTAGGCCTTCTCGTCCTTTGGACTGAGCCGAATGACGTGATCGAAGTCGGTAATTGCCTTGTTGTAGACCTTCTTCGCGGCCCAGGCATAGCCGCGGTTGCCGTACGCCGGTGAGTGTTCGGGGTTGAGCCGGATTGCTTCGTCGTAGTCGGCGATCGCCTTGTCGTAATCGGCCTTGGTGGCCCAGATGTTGCCACGGGCGTTGTAGGCCCATGCGGAGCCGGGTTCGAGTCGGATGGATGCGCTGAAGTCGGCGATGGCCTTGTCGTAGTCTTTCTTGAGGTACCAGGCCATGCCGCGGGAGTTGACGGCCATTGGGTATCTGGGCTCGAGCCGGATGGCTTCGCTGAAGTCGGCGATTGCCTTGTCGTGTTCGTTCCTCTTTTCCCAGGCGTTGCCGCGGTTGAGGTAGGCCGGTGCGTATTCGGGGTTGAATCGGATGACTTCGCTGTAGTCGGCGATGGCTTTATCGTATTCGTGTTTGCTAAACCAAACATTCGCGCGGTTGTCGAAGGCCATTGCGTAGCGGGGTTCGAGCCGGATGGCTTCGCCCAGGTCGGCAAGTGCCTCGTCGTACTCTTTCTTGGAGTACCAGGCCACTCCGCGGGAGCAGAAGGCCGCAGCGTACTTGGGTACGAGCTGGATCGCTTCGCCTAAGTCGGCTATCGCCTTGTCCAAATCGTTTTTCTTTTGCCACGCGTTGGCGCGGTTGAGGTAGGCTTCTGCGTCTTTGGGGTTGAGGCGGATGGCTTCGGCGTAATCGGCGATCGCTTTATCGTATTCCGCTTTGATGTACAAAGCACTGCCGCGGTTGTGGAAGGCGGGTGCAAAGCTGGGTTCGAGCCGGATGGCCTGGCCGAAGTCGGCGATCGCCTTGTCGTATTCTTTTTTGGCGGACCGGGCCAGGCCGCGGGAGTTAAAGGCCACTGCGTTGTTGGGGTCGAGCCGGATGTATTCCCCGAAGTCGGCGATTGCCTTGTCGTATTCGTTTCTCGTGTGCCATGCCTTGCCGCGGTTGAAGTAGGCCGGTCCGTCGTTGGGGTTGAGGCGGATGGCTTCGCCGTAGTCCGCGATGCCTTTATCAAATTCTTCTTTCTTGCACCAAGCATTGCCGCGGTTGTTGAAGGCCATTGCGTCTGTCGGTTCGAGCCGGATGGCCTGGCCAAAGTCGGCGATGGCCTTGTCGTAATCTTTTCGGGTGTACCAGGCCAATCCGCGGCCGATGTAGGCCCGAGCATACGTTGGCGCGAGTCGAAGCGCCTCGTCGAAGTCGGCGATCGCGTTCTCGTGATCTTCAATCTTGTCCCTGGCGGCGGCCCGGCCGGCGTAGGCAAATGCATCCCGGGCGTCGAACCGGATCGCGTCGCTCCAGTCGGCGATCGCCTTGTCGTACTCCTTCCTGGTATACCAGGCCGCACCGCGGCCACCGTGGGCGGATGCGTTCTTGGGGTCGAGCCTGATGGCGTCGCCGAAGTCGGCGATGGACTTGTCGTGGTCGTTCCTGTCGAGCCAGATCTGGGCCCGGGCAAGATAGCATGCCGTGTTATTGGGATTGGCTCGCAACTCGTTTGTGAAGTAATCGATTGCGTGGTCAAGCGGAACAACCGAGTCGGCGGTCGCCCAGCCCGCGGCGCCGCTGAATTCGGCCCTGAGTTCGAGCCAGCGACCGCGGACCCGCTCGACGCGCTGGATGCACTCGAGGCCGCCCGGGCTTCGCGTCGCGGCATTTTCGATATTGTCGTTGCCGCCGCCGGGGTTGGCTACTCTCAGCGCGGCGCCGATCTTGACGACGACGCGCTTGCCAACCCACTCCTGGCCTAGCGGTGCCGCGGCACGATGGCAGCCTTCAGTGACGGTGAGCGCGAGAATCGCCCAGGCCAGAGTGGCCAGCGGTGCACCACAACGCATCGACGCCCGACACACCATGACAAGCCCCCCGTGAGAGGCCGAAGTCGCAAGGTCCGCGGATGAATGAGAGCCCGATCAACCCCGAACCCGTCCAGTCATTCTTCATCCATCGTCCTAGACGATACGCCGCGCCGTTCTCGAAATCCAGCCCCCGCAAAAAGGTGTCAGGAACCGTTAATTGACATCTTAGCATGGTACGGGTATTCTAGGCCGGCATGGGAAGACCACATCGAGCCGCCGAGGGGGGATATGTCTATCATGTGCTCAACCGCGCGAATGCGCGGATGACGATTTTTGAGGATAGCGGGGACTACGAGGCATTCGAGGAGGTGTTGCGGGAAGCTGTTGCGCGGACGGGCATGCGGTTGCTGGCTTATTGCTTGATGCCGAACCACTGGCACCTCGTGGTCTGGCCGAAGGAGGATGGGGAGTTATCTCAGTTCGCCGGTTGGCTAACGCTCACGCACACCCAGCGCTGGCACGCGCATCGCGGTACGACGGGTTCGGGGCACGTGTACCAGGGGCGGTTCAAGTCGTTTCCGATTCAGGAGGACGAGCATTTTTACATGGTCGCACGCTATGTGGAGCGGAATGCGGTGCGTGCGAACCTCGCGCGTCGTGCCGAGCAGTGGCGCTGGAGCAGCCTCTATCGCTGGCTGCGCGGCTCGGCCGAAGACAAGGAGCTGCTCGCCGCGTGGCCATTGTCGCGCAAGTCGAACTGGGTTGAACATGTGAATGCGGCTCAGACGGAAGCCGAGCTCAAGGCAGTACGCGTGAGCATGCAGCGATGCAGTCCGTTTGGCGACGAGACGTGGACGGACCATACCGTGCGGCAACTGGGTCTGGAATCAACGATCCGTCCGCGCGGGCGGCCCAAAAAACTGGGAAACGGTTCCTGACACTTTTACCTCGCTTCCGGCTCGGATTTGCGCTTCCCTGCGCCGTGAACGGTCGTCCCGTTCATCTTACCCGAAGAACGGATCAGGCGCCCAAGACATCGCCGAGCCAGGCACGGGCGTAAGTCCACTTCTGGCGAGCGAGGTAGACTGTGATGCCGAGGGACGCCGCGATCTCCTCGTGACCCAAGCCTGCGAACTGGCGGACAGCTCCGTCGGCACGGACCGTGCTCAGCTCACCTGGCCTGGGACATACGGCCTGAGCTCGCCGCTTTCAACCATGAGCTCCAGCCCCTGAGCGATCGTGCTTTCCCGTTTGTCGAAGACATTGAACGTTTCGCGCAGTTGGTGACGGCGGCGCTCGATCTCATAACCGAAGTAGAGCACAGCCAGCGCGCCGACCAAAATCGGCAAAATGGAGATTTCTTCGTTCATCGGCTTCTCCTCAAGCAAGACTCGTGCGTTGGGTCGTCAGAGCAATTCGGTGGTCGCCTCGCGGAGGATCTTGATCATGCCTTTGGCTCCCTCGCGATTCAGTTCGCGGCGAACCTCGGTATCCAGAGCGGCGGAGGACCGGTTCGAGATCAGAAAACGGAGGAACTCCTGCAGCCGCGACAGCGCCTGTTCCGGGTGCTTGAATCGGCCGAGACTCAGGTGAAAGCCGTGATAGTTGCGATGCTTGCGGCCGACCGGAGCGCAGAGATCGTACACGAGGACGGTCGGGTCGCGACCGATGAACTCGGGCGCGCTTCAGGATCTCGACCGACTGCTCGGGTGTAAGCAGGTAGAGGCTCTCTTGCTGTTGAAATTGGTATAATAGCGGCAAGTGGGAGCGCACCAGCTTCGAGATGGCCGTATTCCAGCCCGTATCGATCAGGAAGATGTCGAACCGCTTCACCTGATCGTTCACAGGCCGAGGCGGGGGCTCAGACTTCAGGTCCAGATCGATCGGCGGAGCGGGACCGGCAACCCTCGCTTTTTTGGCTGGCATCAGCGCTGGAATCCTTTTTCGAGCGGATCGTGAACTGCGGTTTCTCATGGTGCCATTGAAATTCGGTGGCGACCGGGATTTGATGTCTACGACGCGCGAACTCGCCGTGGACGGCGGTTCTTGTTGCCTCGTCGAGCGGCCGCAGCAGGCGGCGCCGGTACAGCGTTTCTCTCAATACCATAAGTTTCCTGGCTCATCTCCAGCCTGTGCCGGCGCTCGGCCTCGATCTGGGCGACCTTGCGGAGCGGGAGCATGCCGTTGGCGAGCGCGGCCAGGGCGGCGACGTTGTTGGTGACGACCGACGCCATGATCCCGAACCCCAATGTGAAGACGCCCGCGATGCAGGCGATGTTGGGAGCCAGGATCATCGACCAGCTCCGTTTCACGTTGTGATCGAGGTCGCGGGCGATGTCGCGCAGCTCGCACAGCTTGGCGAGCCCTTCTTCCAGGAAGACAATCTGGGCCGTGTCGGTTGCGATCGTCGAGGCGCCCCGGAGCGAGATCGACACGTTGGCCTTCTTGAGCGCAATCGAATCATTGATACCGTCGCCCACGAAGCAGACCTTGCACCCTTCGTTCTGGAGTTTCTCGACGTACTCGGCCTTGTCCGCGGGCAGGACCTGGGCGAAGTAGCGGTCCATTCCCAGAGATTCCGCCAGCTTCCTGGTCGGGGCCTCGTGGTCGCCCGAGATGATCGCGATGTGCTTGATCCCGCGCTTGCGCAGCCCGTCGATGATCTCCCGAACCTCCGGGCGGACCGACGCTCGCAGCTCGATCGCCCCGCCCAGGCGGCCGTCCACGCCGACCATGACCATCGTGTAACCCTCGCCGTGCGCCTCCTCCAAGGCCGCCCTCACCTCGGGCGGCAGCTCGATCCCCTCCATCTCCATGAACCGCCTGCTGCCCACGCGGATGGTGTGCCCCAGGGCGTGGACCGTGATGCCATAGCCGACCTTGTACTGGGTCTCGTCGGTCGGCGGCGGGACCAGATTGAGCTCTTCGGCCTTGTGGAGGATCGCCTGCGCGATCGGATGATGGAACTTCCGCTCGGCGGCCGCCGCGAAGCCAAGGATCTGGTCCGCTTCGAACCCGCGGGCGGCGATGACCCGACCGACCTCGGGCCGCTCGCGGGTCAAGGTGCCGGTCTTGTCGAAGAGGACTGTGTCGACCTCGTTCATCAGCTCCAGTGCCCGTCCGTCCTTGACCAGGATGCCTTTGTTCGCACACAAGGCCAGCGAGCTGAGCATGGCCAGCGGCGCGGCCATGCGGATTCCGGTGCCGAAGTCGCTGTTCAAGCACCGCGACCGCGCCGGCGGGGCCCATCGTGGCCATCCCAAGGGCGCCGATGGTCAAGGTCGGGATCACTGCCTTGTCAGCCAGCCGCTCGCCCTTGTGCTGCGAGGCGAGCTTGTAACCGGCCGTGTCGTTGAGGATCTGGCTGATCTTGGCCGAGGCCGTGTCGCTGCCCGACGTCTCGACCGAGACGAAGACCTTGCCGGCCACCATCACGGTCGAGGCAAAGACCCGGTCGCCGATGCCCTTCTCGGCCGGTGTCGACTCGCCGGTCAGCGCGTGCTGGTCGATCATCGCCATTCCCTCGACCACGTGCCCGTCGACCGGCACCACCTCGCCGGTGCTGACGACGATGATGTCGCCCTTCTGGAGCCGGTCCATCGTCACCTGCACCTCGACGCCGTCCCGATAGAGCCACACGTATCGCGGCTGCTTGCCGAAGGCGTTCAGCAGCAGCTTCTTGGAGTTATCCTGCGTCTTCTTGACCAGTGCACGACCGAAGCCGAGGCACCAGCAGAGCACGGCTCCGGGGAAGATCGCCATGGTCCCCAGGCAGCCAACGACCACGATCGAGTCGAGGACGTCCACCCCCAGCCGCTTCTCCTTGAACAAGACTTTGTAAGCCTCCTTGAACGTTGGGATCGACGTGTACGCAAACACCGCTGCCGCCACCGGCAGGAGCGGAGGGAAGGCGAACTGGGCCGCCGCCGCGATTGGCAGCGAGGCCGTGCAGACTGGCAGGTGAAGGTCTGACTTGTCGGGAGCGGTTGGGTGCTCGGCGCTGGCGAGGACCGAGTCGAGGATCTCGATCACCTGGAGCTTGCTGAGCTGTCGCGGATCGTAGTCGACCTGGACCGAGCACGTGAGCGAGCTGGTCTTGTACTGATCGATCCCGAGGATGCCCATCAATTCCCGCTCGATGGCCTGACACAGCTCCGACTTGCGGTAGAGAACCGGATTCCTGAGGCGCAGCCGGCCAGGATGATCGCGCTTGATCTCCCATCCAGTCACGACCGAGCCGTGGCGAAAATACTTGACAACTCCATTCTTATCTCGGGCCGATGCCGCACTCGCGACCGTCATTTCGCGCACCGGTTCAAGTGGGGCGTGATGCTCGAAGTAGGGTGCGACAGCTACGCCGTTGCTCGTGCGGCCGTTCAATGGGACTTGGCCGTTCGATTGCCCGCGTTTTTTCGCCGGAGCTTGTCCGTTCGCCAGAACCTGGCCGTTTGTCGCGCATACCCATTCGTCAGAGCGTGTCCATTCGTGAGGGCACGACCATTCGTGAGGGCACGTCCGTTCTCGTGCGCGCCGCCTTTCCGCCCGGCGCGGCCGCCCGAGCTTCTGTGAACCTCGCCGTTTGATGTGGCGACCCCCTTTTCCCGGCCCTGCCTCAGAACGGTGCCGATCCGCTTCGCGACGTCTCGCAACGTCGAGGTCTTCGGGCAGAATCGCAACTCCGCCTGGGGCGCACTTCCCCCCGTGATCGTGACGTCGGAGATCTCCTCGACCTGGAACACCCGTTCGAGGAAACGTCGATAGTCCGGGTTGTCGGCATCGCCGAACAACGATCGGCTACGAAGGCGGATCACGCCCTCGGACGGGAAAGTGACGGCGAGATCGAAGTCGGCCATTCTTGAGTGTCTCAAGGGGGTTGGGATCGATTAACCCAGTGCGCTAGCTGATACCTGGTCGCCGGTGAGAACGGGACGGACGGAATCCCGGCAAGGCCAGACCCATCAGCGTGATTGAAAAGGTGCCGCCCGCCAGTGCGATGTTGATGATATGTCTCCCCCAGGTCGCCTTGGCGACGGCGCCCTGCCGGCTTGCTTCGACAAACGGCGCGGCCAGAGCGGGACGTTCCGGCCAGAACAGCTCGGCTGCCTCGAGACACGCCAGTGCTTGCTCGACCGTATCCATGAATCGGTCCGAGAGGGGACCATCCCGCCACACACCGATCGTGATACGGTCCGACCAGGCAGACACGCGGCACGCCTCGACGCACTCGAGGCTGGCAAGGGCGTCTGCCAGGCGGGAGAGCCGCGCCCGGTTACCGGCGACCCCTGAACGGCGGAGCCGGATCCGGGCGGGGTCAACCTCGAAGGTCTCCCAGAGCGAGACTCCCTCCGGAAGATGAAAGGACGTCATGCCGGACCATCCCCGGCGGCGGCGCCACCACCAGATTCTGTCAAGCAGCGAGGTACCCGAGGAAGCCTCTTGAACCACACGCACAAACGAGTCGGCCATGCAGAGAGCGGTCTGCGGGCCAGGACCGAACTCGATCTGACATGAAGCCGACGCGAGCTCAACTTCTGCCTTGATGATCCCCGGCTGACGGGACGCCAACGTGAGGAGCCGCTTGCAGAAGCCGCGTCGTCCGGCCTGGAACAGCCTTGGGTCGTAAATCCGCAGCGATCCCGCGGTCTCATCAAACTCGATGTCAAGGGAGGGGAAAGCTCCGCCGCCGTTCGCGGGTTCGATTCCGCCGGGCGAACGGGTCTCGGTGATCGTGACTGATTCCATGCCGATGATCTCCTTCCAAGGGGAGAGTTCTCTCGAAGACAGCTCAGGCCGGTGAGAGGGCGGGCGCCACGTCATCGACTTTCCGAATCGCAGCCTGCGCCCCATCGATCATGGCCCGAACGGCTTCGTTGTTCCGCGGGATCACGCGGGCCAGTAGCACCACGGGAAACACCACCCCGTAAGAGGCCGTGAAGCAGGTGGTGTAGACGCACTTGGAGGCGAATTGGCTGGTCGCGTCCCACGTCCGGATCGCCGCCGTACGGGCGTCGACGGCGCCGTCTCGAGCGGCATTCGCTACGAAATCCACGGCGCGGGTCGAGGATTTGACTGGGACTCGAGCTTTACTGACGCGGCGCTTTGCCATCTGGCTACCTCCACGCGAAGGAGTTCGGGGTTGGCCACTGCGGTTTCACGGACCGATCGATAGTACCCGGTCTGCGCCGCCGGTCTTTCAAGAAATCACTGAACCACGCTCTCTGTTCTTACGATCAAGGGTTACCTGGCGTAGTAAAACCCGATCGCGAGCATCACGAGATGAGCCCCCGAGCGTGGGCCCGAGGTAGAAGCCCAGCGTCTCGGTGGTACTACCGACGATTTTCGAGAGCGGCGCGATCGTCATCGCCGCCGTGGCGAAAACCAGAAGCGGGTTCGCCGCGGACCAGTAGAGCCCGAGCGCGATCGGAATGAAGATCAGGAGGTAATTCAAGTTCAGGCGGCGGATTCGCTTTTTCTCCAGCACGCCTCACGCTCAGAATATCGTGGCGAATCCGATCGGGGGCTTCGACGAGCCTGGGCGCTGGATCCGGGGAGTGACGCAGTCCGAGGACTTCTTCGCGATAGGCGGCTGGGGTCGTCTTCATGAATCGGCCGAAGACCGTCGTCAGGTGGCTCTGCGACGAGAAGCCGACGGCCAGGCTGATGTCCACGATCGACGCGTGAGGGTTTTTGAGGAGCTCACAGGCCTTGGCGATCCGCAGCTCGGTCAGGTAGCGGTGAGGCGTTCGCCCTGTGGTCTGCTTGAAGGCGTGGAGGAAATAGTTAGGGCTGAGGCCGGCAATCGCCGCGAGTCCGTCGAGCGAGATCTCTTCCCCGAATGAGCCGTGGAGGTAATCGATCACCCGGCGGAGCCGGGGATCGGCGAGCTTCTCTACCTCGGGCGTATGGCTCCGGCGCGGCAGAGATGAATAGTCCCACAAGAGCTTGATCGCGATCTGAGTGAGAAGAGCATCCGCGAAGAGCCGCGAACCAGGGATGGGCGACCGGAGCCGTGCGGCCAGGCGCTCGCCCAGTCTCCATAACTCCGCGTCGCGGTTAAAGCCGGGCACGATCTCGATCGTCTGTCCGTGCGGGTCCAATTCTTGCTCGGCGAGGGACTGCAATCGGTCCGGGCTGAGACTGCAACTGAACGCCTCGTTCGGCTGGTGCTGACGGATGGAGTTGGCCTCGCCCGCCGCTGTGACGAGCAGTTCCCCGGGCTGGGCCTGGAATCGCGTGAAGCGTGTCCCGCGCTTCCACTCGACCGTCGTCGCGCCCTTGAGGCAAAACGCGACGACGTGAAATGGTGCGCAGTAGTCGAAGAAGTCTTCCAGTCGCCCCGCCGTGATCACGCCGTGGATGTTTGCCCAGCCCACAGCCTGGGTCGAGGTCACGACGGTCATCCCCTCCGGCAGCCGTGCACGGATCGCTTCCAGAGAGCAGAGCAGTGCGGCATCAGACAGCGCGGGCCGTTTTCCCGGCCGATGGACCGCACGGATGCTATCGGATGGCATGTCGCTTCTCTTTCCGGTGGCTAGTGAACGATGGTCGGCGAGAGGATGGGCCAGGAGGCGCAAATCGGGAAGGCGGCAGTGATCGAGCCGCAACCGGCGTGGATCTGCAATGGGTCGGGGGAACTTTCGCGAGAGCGCATCACAACGGCGATCACTCAATCATACCCGATCGCCACGAGTTGGACCCCAGGTAAGACGACACAGCCCGGCCGTCTGGCCCGGCCGACGGCTGGTTGACGAAATCGTTGAATCGGTCGTGGGCATCAAGGAGCGCCTCGACCCGCTGCCGCAGCTCGGAATCGCCCGGGCATTCGCGATCCAGGATTGAGGCGCGCTCAGTGGGGTCACAATAGTCTACAGCCTCCAGGAAAATGGCCTGCACGCGCTGCGCGTCCAGTGGCATGGAATGTTGCTCCGACCGGGTGAGATCATTCGGTTCCACTCCTGAACGCGCCATTTCCGGCCATGGCTGTCGAAAGGAATCGAAAAAAACAGAACTTGCGTCTCAGCGCTTAGCGGCGACACCTCGTCCAATTGAGTTTGCGGCGCAATAAAAAAGCCGACGTGGTGGAATTCCCTGAGGTATTCGACCACGTCGGCTTACCCTGCATCGAGCCTCCCGGGCGGGCCGGGTTGCCCTTCATCTGGTCCTCCGACGATTTCCGACCGAGCAATTATAACCGGCGGACGGACTAAAAAGCATCATGCTTCCCATCGAACGATAGCGCGATGGGGCGGCTTGAGAGGGCGGCCTTTACAGCAAGCTCCAGGTGAACACTGCGCAGGTCACGATCGCGAAACGCCCAGAGCCGGAACAGGTCGCCGTCAAGAGTGGCACCCTGTAAACGAAGCGAAAGCCCGAAAATATTGTTCTCATTTATCGCGCGCCGTAGATCGATCGACTTTTGAAGCCGATCAAGAGACCTATCGAGCGAACGGGTTGGCCGGGAAAGCCGGATCGTAAACGACCAGGGCTTCGGCCTCACGGTGCAGGACTTCACAGATCAACAGGTCGGCCCAGAACGTTCCGGGATCGAGCGCGGTAGCCTGCTGCACGTTCGAACGGTAAAGCCCCGATGCCTTCATCAGGGCCGCGCGTGCCTCGTCGCGGCTCCCCAGGCGCATCAAGGCCATGGATCGCACGCAGCCGGCGAATACCTGGAGATTCCAATCGCCGTCACCGTCCAGCGCCTGGGCCTTGTCGATGGCGGCGAGCGCGTCGGCGAATCTCCCTCTTCGGTAGTCGGCCAGCCCTTCGGCCGCACCGGCCTGGCGCCGGAGCGGCCCGGTGGCACCCGCGACCGCCTGTTCCGCGAGTCGGCCGGCGTCTTCCTGCTCGGGTCCGGGCATGGGGAGGAGGAGGCAGTACTTTGCCGTCCGCGCCGCGACCACGGGGTCTTGGCTTCCCCGGAAGCGATCGAGCATCCGGCGGCACAAACGCCGAAAGCGGTCCGTGTCGCCAGCCCGCGCACGGAGGGCCGCCGAGACGCACCAGTTCCCGTGGTCGCCGGGATCTCGTTCGAGGAGCGTGGCCAGCGTCTCCGCGGCCGTGTCCCGAGGCGCCCAGCCGGGCATGGACGGCGGCGGCCATGCGGTATGCCGCGGGGCTGAGCGGGGCCGAGGCGAGGACCTTGGCGATGTCGTCGCGGGCCTCGATGTCGCGTCCAAACTCGGCGAGGATGCGGTCACGGGCCAGGCGAACCTCGATGTCGTCCGGGGCGGCCGCGAGGGCGGCGTCCAGGTGGGCCTCGGCGTGATCGAGCCGACGTGCGTCCCAATCCATGCTACCCAGGGTCCTGTGAGTATCGGCCAGGATCGTCCGAAGAGGGGCGTCGGTCGGGCGCTCCCCGAGTAGCTGCTCGCAGAGCACGCGGGCCTCGTCGAGCGTGTCCCGAGCCTCGTCGTGATGCCTGCGGACCCACTTGACCACGCCGACGGCATGCAGGACCGCCGCCCGGTCAGCTCGCGCCCGGCAGACCCGCTCGGCCGCGGAGACCGGGCTGGGCGCCGGGCCGCTCTCTGGCCCCGCCACGGCAGGGGCTCCCTGGGAACGCGGCCTGAGCCGCTTTTCCAGGTTCGCGACCAACTTCTGGAAGTCGGCCCGGCCCCGGAGCGGGTCCAGGGCCTTGTTCCTCCGAATCGCTTCGAGGTCGGCGAAGCCGGACTCGATGGCCCGCTGGAGCTGCTCGACGGCCCGAGCGGCTTCACGATGCGCCTCATCTTGGTCCTGGTTCGTGAGGGAACTCTTCCTCTCGTCCGCCCACAGGGACAACCGGGCGTGCCAGCAGGCACCGTCGAACATCCATTGGGGCGCATCGACGACGATGTCGAGCCATTGCCCCAACTCGCGGCCCGTCCGTGCCGCCTCGGCCGCCTAGCCTGCGTCGCGCTGGCTCTGGACGAGCGCCTCCAGGGCCCAGACGAAATGGCGCTTCACGATCGTTACGGCCGGGTGATCCCGGACCATGCTCCGGCAGTGTTCCACCGCCTTTCGTGCCTCGATGACTGTCTCGTCGCTCCGCCCCAGCTTCCTGCACTCCCTGACGGCATTCATGTAGGCCGTGCCCAGGTCGCAGCCGTACTCGATCATGTGCGGCAGCTTGTCGTAGGCGAAACGGTTATACTCCAGGCCGCGCAGGTACATCGCCAGGGCGTCCCCGTGACGCCCCCAGTTCGACAGGGCGACGGCGATGTTGTTCAACGACTCTCCCAGGCCGAAATTGATCTTCGGGTCATCCGGGGACTTGAGGAAGAGAGCGAGGCTGAGTTCGGCGCCGCGAAGGCGGGCCGGCAGCCCATCCCGGCCGGCCCCGTCCCGAGCAGTCCCGAGGCGTTCGAAGGCTTCGGCGAGGTCCGCCTGGTAGCCGGGATCATCCGGTCGGACGCGTGCCAGGCCCTCGCGAATCTCGGCGTTCTTTTCCCACGCTTCGAGCTGCTCCTGACTCGAGTTCTGCCCGCTGAAGTTGTAAGCCAGGTCGCCCAGGGCCAGCCAGGCGGCGGCCAAGGCGGTGCGGAGCGCGAGGTCCTGCGAGTTCTTGGTGACCTCCGCCTGGTAGGTGGCGATCGCGGACTTCAGGACCCGACGCGCTTCGTTGGCGCTCCCAAGATCCGTCTGGATTCGGCCGATCCGGAGCTGGGTCGCGGCCAGCTCGGCGCGGAGCATGGGGTCGTCGCCCCGCTCCTTGAGAAAGTCCTGATAAAACCGCAGGGCCGATTCCAATAGCTCGCCGCGGAGGGGCTGGAGCCCGGGAACTTTGAGGAGCTGGCTCTCGCTGACCGTGGTGAGATAGCCGTCCACGGCGGCGCGTGCCCTGTGGAAGTTGGCCTCCGCACGCCGGCGCTGGTCGGCCTCCTGCACGCGGGCGTCCTGGGCGGCCTGCATCTCCTTCACAGCGGCCAGCCGGGCCGCGTGCTCTCCGCGGGCCAGCGTGCTCATGCGCCAATAGGCCGCCAGCGAGGCCGCCGTGGCCAGCATCAGGACCGCAGCCAGAGCGGCGGTAAGGCCCGCCACGACGGGGTTGCGCCGGCACCAGCGCCATCCCCGCTCAATCGGACCGACAGGTCGCGCCAGGATCGACTCGCCGCCGAGGAATCGCCGCAGGTCTTCGGCCACCGCGGCGGCCGAGTCGTAGCGCTTGCCCGGCTCCTTCTGCAAGCATTTCAGCGCGACCGTTTCGACGTCCCGCGGCAGGCCGGGGACGAGCCGCGATGGCGGCACCGGCTCGGTGTTCTTCACCTGATCGAGAATCTCGAGGGCGGTCGTACCCCGGAACGGCGGGCCGCCGGTCAGTAGCTCATAGAGAATCGCGCCCAAGGCGTAGATGTCGGCGAGCGGCCCGACCGCCTTGGTCTTGCCCTCGGCCTGCTCGCGAGACATGTAGCCGGGCGAGCCCATGATCGAGTCGGTCCGCGTCAGGCCGCTGTCCGAGGCCAGAGTTTTGGCCAGGCCGAAGTCGGTGATCTTGGGCGTGCCATCGACGGCGATCAGGATGTTGCCTGGCTTAAGGTCGCGGTGGACGATGCCCAAGCGATGTGCCTCGGCAACGCCGCGCGCCATCGATTCGATCAACGCGGCCGCACGCTTTGCCGGCCACGGCGTGCCGTCGAGTCGACGGTCAAGGCTGCCGCCGTCGACGTACTCCAGCTCGAAGAAAGGCAAGCCGTCGGCCTCACCGATATGGTGAATCTGCACGATATTGGGGTGATGCAACCGGGCGATCGCCTCCGCCTCGGCCAGGAAGCGAGTGGCTGCCTCGGACGAGGCGTGGGCCCCGCCCAGGATCATCTTGAGCACGCAGGGGCGATTCAGGCGGACCTGCCTGGCGCGGTACACGATGCCCATGCCGCCTCGACCCAGCTCGCCCAGGATCTCGTAGCCGGAGATGGCGGGCACGGCGCGGGCGGACTTCTCCACGAGCGTGCCGACACCCCTGGTGTAGTCGGCGCCCGGCATCACACCGACCGTCGGGTCGGAAGCCTTGGAGCCATCGACGGCCGACTCGGCCCCCGCGCCCTCGACCCCGTTGTCCGCGGGGCTGGTGTGGGGCCCGAAGCCGTCGGGGGCGAGTCCGACGATCGGTTGATCGAGGAGGCTCTCGGGCTGGTCGAGAGCAGTCAGGAGCGCCTCGACTCGCCGCCTCAGCTCCGGGTCGGTCGCGCACTCGCGGTCCAGGAGCGCGGCGCGGGCCGCCGGCTCGTGGCATTCGACGGCCGAGAGGAACACGGCTTGAACACGCTGCGGGTCGAGTGGCATCAGATGGTTCTCAAGAGCAACGAACGATTCCGCGAACGCGATCCCTCGCGAGGGCGAACCTTCTGGTGAGCCACTTGCCCATTCGGCTCGCATGAAAATGACGACGGGGCCGATGGTGGGTTTCACCCACCCTACAATTGCTGATCCAGTCCCGCGCCGAGTGTATCTTACCCGAAGGGCGGTTCAGCCGCCGAGGACGTCGTCGAGCCAGGCCCGAACATAGGTGCACTTCTGGCCAACTACGGATTGACCGGTCTCGGTCTGACGACTCGACGGAGGGCCTCGCTGGCGGCCTTCTGGACGAACGCGTCCTCCCGGAACCGGCTGTCCTCGGGATGACTGCCGACGAACGCTGCGAGTATCGGCGCAGCTTTGGTTGCGTCAGGGCCGAGCTTTCCGATGGCTCGTATGATGGAGAACGCGACTTCCGGATCATCCGTCTCGGCAAGGGTCTGGAGGAGAGCCGGAAGCGCTTCCAGTGCCATGATGTTCCCCAGGGCGTCCGCGGTCATCTTGATGTCGAACGGGTCTGGGTCGAAAGGTGGTCGATGCATCAGGAAGTCGATCAGAAACGGAACTGCCGCAACGGCAGCGGGTCCGATCGATTCGAATGCTGTCAGGCACCGAGCCCTGGCGTTGGCCGTGTCGAGTTCGGCCATCATGATCAGCTTCGGAACAGCGTCAGCGGCCCCCGGACCAATTTTGGCCAGCGTCGCTACCGCCTGTTCATGCAACCCGGCGGCAAGCGCCTCTTGACTCATGATCTCGACTATCTTGGGGACCGCAACCGCCGCAGCGGGCCCGAATGCGGCCAGGGCTTCCATCGCCTGGCTCTTAGCATCACTGTCGCCACGATCAAGGATTCCCAGTCGCAGCAGGGACGCGGTCGTTTCGGCGAATACGCGCGTCATCGAATCTCTTGTCGCCAGGCGACGCACCGCATCGGCTAGACTCCCGTAAAGGATGAGGCTGTCGTTCCAGCGCTCTGGGCTATAGCTGCCGAATTCGTCAAGAACGTCGAAGAAGACAAGAGCGATTCCGTCGCTCAGCGCCACAGCGTAGGGTGAAAGACTCCAGCGCGGGAGTAGGAACGGCTCGACTCGATGGGCGTGCCACCAATCCAGGTCATGGCCTTCTAGCGCCGCCACCTCGGAACGAATCCGCTGGTCCAAAGTCTCGCGGCTAATCGGGGTTCGCTCACTCGTCATCGTCACCGTCTCCTCGTGGCGTCCAGCTCGAGCAGGATATCAATGGCCCTGCCCGGAGCCTGCGGGGGACGCGAAGACGGTCTTCCAATCGTCCTTCATGCTGACAACCGTCCAGCCGTCTTTCTTCGCTTGCTCGTAAAGCGCCGGCGTGAAGGCACCAAGCTGGACGTCCGGCAATCCCTGAGCCGGGCCATATGCGTATTCGCGTTCCGCATCATCGTGCAGCACCAGCAGCATGAACCGCGCGCCGCTGCCGCCCTGCGTGTATTCCAGCATCTCGCGGTCGCCATCGGAGTTGCCGAACGCGGCGATCGGCCGGCGGCCGATGTGCAGGTTGATGCCGAGCGGCTTGCCCGCCTTGTCGTCGATGAAGTTCAGCTCCGGCAGACGCACAAGCACGGGTTTGCCGTCGCGCAGTTCAAACTTCGTCTTGATGCTGCTGCCGACGACCTGTTCCGGCGGGATGCCGTAAACCTGCTCGGCCCACGGGCGCATGAACTCGATGCCGCCGCCGGAGACGATGAAGGTCTTGAAGCCATTTGCCCGCAGATAGGCCAGCAGCTCGAGCATCGGCTGATAGACCAGCTCGGTGTAGAGCTTCTTGTATTTCGGATGTCTTCGCGGTCGCGATCCAGTCCTTGACGATCTGCTCGAATTCCACCGTGGTCATGCCCGCGTGCGTGACCGACAAAATCTCCAGCGCCGCGCTGCGGCCGCCGACGAGCGCCGATTTCAAATCACCCTTAAGCAGCGAGGCAAACGGTTCCTTGTCCTTCCATTCGGGATGCTGCGGCGCAAGCACCTTCACGCGGTCGAGCGCGAAGAAGAGTTGAACGGGCAGCGGCTGCTCGCACCAGAGCGTGCCATCGTTGTCAAAAGTGGCGATGCGTTCCGGCACCGGCACAAAATCGGCCGAGCCGGGTTTTGTGACCTTTTCGACGAAAGTGATGATGGATTGTTTGGCCGGACGGTCGTTCCACGAGGGGAGCGGGTCGGCTGCTTGCACAATTGTTGCTGCGAGAAATGCCGCACTTACGAGCGCGGCGGCGATCAGTGGTAGTCTGCGTATGGCCTTCATCATGTTGATCATCATGTCAGGGACTCTTACCCGGCCAACTATTTTTTGAGAGCCTCTTCGGGCCAAGGAAGATCCGGGTCGGCAGGCGCCGGGGCGGGATTCACTTGACGGACGGCGCGAAGCTCGAGTGCCCACGGCCTCGGGGTTGGTGGCCAATCGCATCGTCTCCGTGCCACTGATCACGCCGGACCGGTTCAACTCGATCAGGTGCTGGTCGAGGGACTGCATCCCGCCCTGGCGGCTCGCGATTTGATGCCTGAGATCCTGGAGACGGTTATCCAGGATGGACTGGGACACCGCCGCTCCACCGCGGAACACCTCGACGGCGGGCCGGAACTTGCCATCGCGCGTCTTGGCGAGCTGCTGAGCGATGACCCCCCCGAGTGCAGTGGCCAGTTGGGAGAGCGCGGTCTCCCTCTGGTCGAGCGGGAACAACGAGACGAACCGTGCAATCGCCTGGGTGGCGTTAAGGCCGGTCATGACGGCCAGGACTCTCTGGCCAGCCTCAGCCGCGCCGAGTACCATCCGCGCCACCGCTTCCTCGCGAAGATCGCCGACGACGATCACGTCCGCGTCCTGCGTTAGCGCCAGGCCGACACCGTGCTCGAACGAGGTGACGTTCCGCCCGACCTCCATCTGGGTCATCATGGCTTTCTTGTTCGCGTGAAGGATTTCGACGGGGTTCTCAATTGTCACGATCTTCTGGTAGGAGGCCGCGTTGATCACGTCGACCATCGCGGCCAGGGTTGTGCTCTTGCCGCTTCCATTGGGGCCGACGACGAGGGTGAGCCCGCGGCTAGCCAGCGCGATCTCGCGGACGGCCCGCGGCAGGTTCAGCTCCTCGATGCTTTTGATCGTCGAGGGAATCAGCCGCAGCACGAGGCTTGGCCCGCCGATCTGATTGAAGATGGTGCAGCGGAACCGGCCGGCCGCGAGCGATGTCGAGAAGATCGATCCGGACGCCAGTGACCGATCGATATCGTCGACGACGGACTTCGGGCCGATCGAGGTAATGAACGCCTTCAGCTCATCGGCTTTCAGTGGAGAGCCTTCGACGTTGCGCATCAGCCCCCCGATACGCAACTGTGGGGACGACTCCGCCTGGAGATGAATGGCCGACGCACCCTGATCAACGCCGAACTTGAGCAACTGTTCGAAATTCATTGCGTGCGTCCTCCTCGCAGCCGCAAGTGTCTCGAAGAAGTCTGACGACGGGAGTAGCGGAGGTCAAGCGGAGGTTGAATCCGTGCCGCCGGCGGAATGGCCTAACTGTTCACGGATATCCATTTGTAAATCCCATGCTTCGCTGACCGGAATATCGGCAGGATGTGGTTCTACGGAGTCACTGCTCAAGCTTCAACGAGCCGGCTCAGACGAAGTCCACCGCTGGTTGTCAGCGTGATGAACTCACGTGTTCCGGGATGGAAGCATGTCGGATTGAAAGCGGCGTCGTGCAGCACGCGTTCGCCTGATGCAATATCCCAAACAGAAGTGCCGGCCTCGGGCGAAGAGGAGAAAAGATAGCGATCGAAGGCGAATGTTCCCACCGGCCCGGCGAACCAGCGGATGAGCCGGCCGGTTTGGGTGTCGAAGATCTGCGCGGCGGGGATGAGGTTTTCGACGTAATTGCCATAGCCCCAGACCGCCAACATGCGATCGTCGACCCAGCAGAGCGGTCCGCCCCAGTAATAGTCTCGCCAGCAGAGGACTTGCCTCGAGGGACCGTCTTCAGACTCCCAGCGGTTTTCTTCGGCCCACCGCCCGAGGCTCCAGATCGCGACGCCACCAACGGGATGCCAGGCCCAGCCGTTGTCGACAATGCGCTCGCCCCCCGGCGAGACGGAGAGCTCTCCGTGGAAGTAATCGAGGTAATGTTCGGGCCGCGCTTCGCCCCGCTCATAGGACGTCGGTGACCGATCGGTGAATTTCAATCCAGTCCTGGGATCGGAGATATCCAGCCGGTTCCAGCCGGTTCCATGGACGAGTCGCAGTTGGCCGCCGGACTCGAAGAAGGCCGAGGGGAATTCGGTTTGCTCGGGATGGTAATCGCCGCGGTCCATGTCCATGGTCTTTCGACCGCTCTCCAGATTGACCACGAATCCGCGCCGGCCTCGCGCCTCGACGATTGCAGCCATGTCGCCTAGAGGTGAGACGCCGAGCGACAATCTCGGGGTGAGCGTTGGCGAGACTTCGTGAACGTTCAGGAGTCTACGGAGCGATCTTTCATGCGGTCTGATGACGAGCACATCGCCCTCGTCGGTCAAGATCAAGCATGCGGCGCTGCGTGACGTTGCCATGGGCTTCAAGTCGGAGATTGTTCCCGGCAACGAGCCAGCCTGGGCGATCTCTGCGTGGCGGAACGAGAGCGGTTCCGGGCGTTCCAGAACTTGAGGTTTGCCGAGTATCGCGTTGCGTCCGGGTTCCCAGTCGCCATTTTCTTCAATCTGCGCGAACCGCTCGATTGAGACTGACCGCAGGCTGGCCTCAATTGTCTCTGGAAATGCGGAGCAAGCGGTACAGACCAGGGCGTACTCCGTGCCCAAGCCGCTGAACGACTTGGCATAGCCCCACCACTCGTTGGTGGCGTTGAGGTGAAGGCAGACTCTTGGCATGGTGGACCGTGGGTGTTTTGATTCTGACTATTATTGAGACGGGTGGAGGCTCCTTCGATGCGGCCGCCTAGCCATCTATTTAAGAAAATCGTCAGGCTAACGCCTGACCTACTCAGCCCGCTGCTGGCTTCCGTTCACTGTTCTTCCGCAACTCGCCGATGACGACGTGTCCTGCGAAGAACAAGGGAGAAAACGCGATGATGAGCACTGCCGTGGGATGCCAGCTCGATCGCGATGCGGCTGCGTCAATCGAGGTTGGCACAAATTATCACATCGCGGCCGCGAACTCCACGTGCGCTTCAGCGGCTTCTCGTTCCAGCGCGATGAAGCTCACGCGAGAGACTGCACGGGCCGAGAATTGGGGGACGCACAATCGCGCGCGTGCACGCCCATTCCAGCGGGAGGTGCGGCCTGGATATGCTGGCTTTTCGACCGATCAGGGTGTTAGCTTCAACGAGAACGGCATGGCCAGGTCTCCAGGTTGCCTGCCGCATATCGGCTCCTATTTCGAGGCGGATTGCTGTGATTCGTGGATTCGCCCGTGGTTCCAGCGTGGTGGCGCGACTGTCAAGGCTATTCGCTCTTTGCTCCGTCGTGGCCGTTGGGTTCTTGCTGCTGCGCGGAGGGTGGTCCGGACCGGGTGGCCCGGCTAGGCCGGCAAAGGACCTGTTCGGGGAGTGGGTTGTCGTGTCCATTGATGGCGTGAAGCTCGCCGAAGGGGCAACCATCACGGTCGACTACAAGGCGGACGGACGTCTGTTCATCCGGCAAATCGGCGGGGACGAGTCACTCGTTGTTCCGGACGCTGCGAAGCTCAAGAAGGCGCTCGATGAAGTTGATCCCGCGCTTGCACGTTCTTTTGGATTGAAACTTCGAGCTCAGGGATCCGAAATCGAGCTGAGGCGGAAGCCGGGGGCGCCTGCGACGATACCGTGAGCGCATCGCAGGGGGTTGCGGGATGGGCTCTCTTTCCATGTATCAGCACGGTGGTTCGCCAATTCCTGCGGTTTAGCACAAAAAAAACGCAACTCCCGTCGCCAAATTGGCGATTCCTTAATAAGGCCATACGATCGGCGATATGGGCTTACTTTATCGCGACCGGCGAGAGGATCTTCCGCGTGGATGCGTGGCCTGGGTACATCTCCGGAATCAGATGATGCGCCAAGAGACTTTGGTGGGATGCGAGTCGCCTTAATCAGGAGCGCCGCGGAAATGGAGCCTTGCGAACTGCCGGTGGTGATCGCGATGCGGATGGTATTTGTGAGCTTCACTACCGGGCTGCGCCGGCGCCCGGCGGCGCGGATTTCGCGGCTGACACCGAGCTCGACGCGGTCGGCCGCTGGACGGCTCGGACGATTTGCGGCTACGCCTCGCTGTATCACGCCTGCACATCGCTCTCGCCGGAAGAGATCGAGCGGGAAGTGAGCCGCGTGATACCGGACTACGACCTCCTTACCTTGATCCTCAAAGGTGAGGTCATGGCCGCGCTCGATGGCTGCCGGGTCGTCGGCCTCACGCCGACGCAGGACGAGCGTGACCGACTCATTCCGTGGCTGCTGTAGGCGCGATCGGCCTAGCGGGTTTCGCTCGGTCGCGCGAAAGACATATTGGCCCGCGGTTTCGCTCACGCTCGACCTCTCGACCTTGTACGGCATGACATCCGACGGTGGGAAAGACGGCGACGGCACGATCTTCGACGCCGGCGTGATCTTCTCGATTCCCGTGCCGGCTTCCGCCGGGAGAGACAGTGCGAGGGTTCCCTCGGTGCTTGGGGGTACTCTTCTCAAGGCCTGGAGATCGAGGCAGGGGCGCCGCGCTCGATTCTGAGCAGTGATACCGCCTGGCGTGGTAGATTCAATTCGAGCTTGAGCACGCCGCGCTGGGCCCGCAGCCATTCCGGCGAGTCGAGGAGCGCGAGCTGCGAGGCGCGGGCGAGCTCGGCGTATTGCTCGGGCGCTGGCTGAGGGGGCGAGCCCATGCGTTTCCATACCTCGAACGCGTTGCTGTGGAGGCGATCGACGCGGTAGTGGTGAAGCAGGAACGGACCGGCTGCATCGGGCAGGCCGCTGATCTCGAGCGAGACCGCCGCGTCGGGGCCGGCGACGTCGTCGTCATGGTAATGCCAGATCAGGACGGAGAGCGTTTTTCCTTCGCCATCGAGCGCGGCAAGCGCGGAGACGTCGGGATCGCCGCGGACGCCGCTCGAGAGGATGGCGTCGAGCGGTATTGCTCCGGAGCTTCGCGCTTCGAGGCGGCGGCCGCCCATCAGGCTGAACATGCGGAACACGTTCATGACCGGTAGGTCGATGCCGTTCGTCGCCAGCACCCGGAAACCGGCGAAATACGGCTGGCCTTCAAATTCAAAAGCCCACGTCAGGGCGCCTTCGAGGTTCACACCGTGGCGCTGGGCGAGTTCATACTTGCGGGCGAAGCTCGCGGCCGTGTAGCTCGAGTACATCGTGCCGTTGCGATAACCGAGCTGCGGGCCCTGGCAGGCGGCGCAGCCGTCAGGGTCGGACTCGCCGATGATGATCGGCTTACCCTTGAGCTCAGGGAAGGAAGCGACGATGCGGAAGCCGTCATTGATCGTCCGAAGCTGGTTGGCGATTCCCATGCGGACGTGGCCGTCGAAGAAGGTCGGCGAGCCCTTGGCGTGGAACGAGACGAAATCGATCGGCGTGCCGGGCTTGCCGGTTGCGAAGTTGGTCCCGCGCAGGCAGTGCTCGAGGAAGTCACGGGTGAACTTGCCGCCGCTGCCGGCCGAGTCGGCGCCGCCGACCCGCGCCGTCGGGAGCGCCCGCTTGACGGCGTCGATGGCATAGTCGTGCAGCTTGCGGAATTCCTCGGGCGTGCCGCGCCAGTAGCCGATGTTGGCTTCGTTCCATGTTTCCCAGTACCACGACTCGACTTCGTTGCGGCCGTACTTCTCGATGCAGTGCTTCGTCCACTGGTAGACCAGCTCGGCCCATTTTGCATAGTCCTTGGGGGGGTAGGACCAGCCCGTGTAGATCTCATCATATCTGGCGGAAGGTGTCCAGCGATGCTGGTAGGGCTCGGGCTTGATCGAGAATTCCCTGGGCATGAAGCCGATCTGCACGTAGGGGTGCACGCCGCGCTCGAGGTAGGTGTCAAAGATCCGGTCGACGATCGACCAGTTGTAAACCGGGCGGCCCTGCGGGTCTTCGGCATAGGCGCCGGTGGATCCCCATTTCAGGGCCGGTGTGCCATCGCCGGAGGTCAGCAGGTTGTGCGTGCGGAAGCAGACTGATCCCGGGCGAAGGCGGCCGAGCTGTGTCAGCAGTTTCTGGCCGTCTTTCATATAGGCGTAGTTGGGCTCGTCGGCACCGAAGAATCGCCAGATGGGGGGCAGGGAGCCGATTTCTCGTGAGGCGTCGATGCGGATTGTGACGGGGAAGGGGTTGGGTTCGACGGGTGGCGAAGGGTCTGATCGGATCGGTGCTGGGAACAGCAGGATGATGCAGATCGCCGCGAATTTGGTGGGCATCGAATGCTCCGGCTCACGAGGCGAATGCGGTGCTATCGTGTGGGATGATTGGCGTCCGCCGAGATCATGAACGCGGCCCGGCGCGATTGCTTGACGCGCGGATCAGTCCGTGGATATCGGAGGCCACCGTCAGATGATTGTATCAATCGATTGGGCCGGGCGGCATGTGGGGTGTGGCTGCTGTCCGGTTGATGGCTAGACCGAGGCGCTCTCGTTTCGCGCCTTCGGCCATGCGCCGGAGAATTCGCCGCGCGTTCTCGCGGACTGGCAAGTCGGTATCAGGCGCGAGCTGAACCACGTCGTCATGGACTGACACCTTTTATCTGGTGGCAACGAGGGCTAGGGTGGCCCAGCCGGCGGTGGAGATTCGCTCGGCGTAGCTGACGATGCCGGGCGGACGCGTGGTTTCGGGCCAGCTTCCGTCGTCGCGCTGATCCTTGATCAGGAACTTGCGGCCGCTGGTGATCATGGATTTTACTGCCCCGGAGGGCTCGCATTTCGCGAGGGCGAGCAGAGCGAGCGCGGTGTCGAAGGGTTCGGGGGGTGAGAAGGCGTCGGGGCCCCAGCCGCCGTCTGGGGACTGGGCGCGCGCGAGCACTTCGAGTGCGCGGGGGCGGAGCTTGGCGTCGGATGGGCGCGGGGCGGTGGACAGCCACAGAAGAGCGACCGAGGCGTCCGTCACGTTTTGCGTTTTGCGATTTCCGAGCCAGGCGTCGGCGCGATCGATGGCGGTGTGAAAGCGTGCTGGCTCGGCGGTGGCAAGGCATTCCCTGGCCAGGAGCGTGGCCAGCGGGCGGCCGTAGTTTGCCGGTGCGCTCGTGGAGTCTTCTCCTTCGAGATGCCACGATCCGTCAGCGGCCTGGTCGCGTGCAAGCAGCTCGGCGGCCTTCAACAGGGCTTTGCGATCCTTGAGCCTGCTCGTTGAGACCGCGGCCGCAAGCGCTCCTGTGAACGCCACACGGGCCAGGCGTTTGTCGACGAACGGGCCTTCCCCGCCATTATGGTCCCAGGCTTCCGGCTTCTGGAGCCAAGTGACCGTATCGGTGAGGGCATCGTCGGGAACCCGGATGCCGGCCCTGGATGCCTGGAAGAGAGCCCGGGCGGCGTCACCGTTGTTGTGGCAGGAGAAGCAGTGGTTCTGGCGAGACCAGCGCGGCACCTCGCGGACGAGGAATGCCACGGCCTTCTGTTCGGCGGTCGGCGCGCCGGGGAGATTGGGGGCGGTCGCAACCTGGCCCAGGAGATGAATCGCCACGCTGATTGCGAACATCGCACCGCCAGAGGAGAACGGATTCATTTCATACGCTTCAGCGGATGGGCACCAAGTTCTGGAGTGCGTCTTGAACCTGCTTCATCCTGATCGGCTTGTCGAGGACGATGAGCCGGTCGTCCGACGGCAGGCGCTCGCGGAGATCGTGCTGCTTGACCCCGAGCAAGACGAGAGCGACGAGCTGATGGCCGTCTTCGTGGGCGCGTTCGTGCATATCGAGAAAGGCGTCGAACGAATCGGCGTCCTGGCCGTCGGAGTCGAAGATCACGGCATCGACCGGGTTCTCACGATAGCGCTCCGCGGCAACCTCGGCGTCGGAGACGAGGTAGACCCTGTATCCCATGGCCGAGAGGGTTTTGCGGAAGGCGTCCTGGATTTCGGCCTGGGTTTCGACGCAGAGGATGCTCTTGGAAGGGACGGGCTTGGGGGCCGGCTTCGCGGGCTGGGGAGCTGCGACCGGCTTTTCGAGCTCGTGGCGGAGAAAGATCGAGTCGATGAATTCTTCATCCTCCTCGGATTTCTTCTTGACGGCTCCGCCGGCCTTGGCGGCCTCGTAGTCTCTTTGAAAGTTCTCGAGCTCGTTGACGACGTCTTCCATGGTCTGATACCGGGCCTTCAAGTCGATCTTCATCATCTTTTCGATGATGCCGCCGAGCTCTTCCTCGGGAGCGTAGCGGTGCTCGTTGATGGGCTTGATCGCTCCGAAGGACCGTTTGAGCATTTTCCGGAGCATGTCCTTGCTTTCGGATTCTTCCATGGGGAGCTGGCCGGTGACCATCTGGTAGAAGACGCAGCCCAGGAAGTAGATGTCGGAGCGGGGGTCGCCCTTGGGGCTGTTGCAGGTGCGCTCGAGCGCCGAGTAGTCGACCGTGCGCTGGCTCTTGACGCCCGGCTGCTTTTCTTCTCCCTGCATCGTGGCCAGCCCGAAATCGACGAGCTTGGCTTCTCCCTGGTTGGAGATGAGGATGTTGGTGCCCTTGATGTCGCGATGGGTGACGCCTTGCTGGTTCGAGAACTTGAGCCCGCGCGCCATGCCGAGCATGAGCGGCAGCGCCTGGTCGGTCGGGATCCGGGTGCGCAGCTTCATGAAATCGCGAAGGTTCATGCCCTCGACGTATTCCATGATCATGTAATGATGTTTCTCCTGCCGCCCCTGGTCGATGACCTGCACGATGTTGGGATGATTTAGCTTCATGCCGGCCTCGGCTTCCTTGTGGAAGCGATCGACGGCATCGGGAATCTGGGCGAAGCGCTGGCGGAGCACCTTCACGGCAAGAGCAGCCTTGGTGGTGGTGTGTTCACCGCGATAGACGCGGGCGAATGTGCCTTCGGCGAGATGGAAGAGGATCTTGGCGTCGCCGAAGAAGAATCCGCTGGGATCACCCTTCTTGAGACGATCGATCTGCCAGCTTGTGAGCAAGCCTTTTCGCAGCAGCATGCGGACGACCGCGTCGGGAGCGGCTGAGTCGGCGGCGGTCCTGGCGTCCTGGAGCTGCTCGCGCGAGACCAAGCCGAGCATGGTCACCTGGTCGAGCAGCATATCAGCGTCGAGTTCGGCCATGTATGAGTGCCCTCGCTCCGATTTGAGTTGGAACGGGCGACCAAGATCACCGGTTTTCAAGTAAGACTGCGCGACCCGATGCGGAACGGATAACCAACCATTGTATCAGTTTGTCGCGTTTCGCAACCCCCTACCTCGCGGCGGATTCGAGGACGATGGGAAATCGCCGGGCCGGGCATCCGCATTAAATTACGGCTCTTCACGCCGGAGCGGACGCTCATCAATCTGTCGGTCTGTGGGAATCGGTCGGGAACCGCGTTCGAGACCGGACGCATGCACGCCGCAGAGCGGCACGATGGCCGTTCCCATGCGGGAGCGTGGGAACGAGATTCGACCTCAGCGCGCAAAATCGGAGTATTCGGCACGTTCATTCGGCCAAAAAAAACGTCGGGGTGACACACTGATGTCACCCCAACATTCTATCCTGACCAGTGGGATGCTTCAGGGAACGACAATCGTTGTCACCGCCCGACGGAAGGGGACGGATCATCAAGCGCAGGAGGCCTGTCGCCGGACAACTTCTTCCAACGTGCTGCCTGGTCAAGAGTTCTGTAGTCACCAAGGTGGGCACCGAGAGGAGCTTGGAGCGGATGAGCAGACCACTATGTGACGACAGAGAGGCTTCTGTCGCGAATTCCAGTAGAGACCAGGCCGACGAGGCCTGGACGAATCGACGCGCTTCCGAGCAAGCCACGCGAGCGGCAAACGCCCGCCAGGCTAGCGGCCGGCGGCGATTTGTCGATCCGACGACCAGCGAGCGCGATTACTCGGACGCCGAGATGGAGTTCATGCTGGCAATGAACGAGTACAAACGACGCAGCGGCAGGATGTTTCCTACCTGGAGCGAAGTGCTCGAGGTGCTGCAGGGATTGGGGTACAAGAAGCTGGACGCCGCGGAATTGACGGAAGTCTAGACCGCCGTGCACGATCGCGCGACTGGCGATGGCCCGTCGCGACCTTGCGATGGTTGACAGTTGGCGCGCTAGACCCTATCGTGAGCTTGGCGTCGCGCGGCATGCGTGCGCCGATTTCACCCTCCCAAGCCAGGCGAGCCGGCTGCGAATCAGTGACATGAGCATTCGAACCCGATTCGCGCCCAGCCCGACCGGTTATTTGCACATTGGCGGAGTGCGAACAGCGCTCTTCAACTGGCTGCTGGCGCGTCACCAGGGTGGGCAGTTTATTTTACGAATTGACGACACCGACCAGCAGCGGCACGTCGAAAGCGCAGTGGCAAGGATCCTCGACGGGTTCCGGTGGATCGGGATCGACTGGGACGAGGGGCCGGAAGTCGGCGGATCAAAAGGGCCGTATTACCAATCGCAGCGGGCTGAGCGCTATCGCCAGGCGGCGGCACGACTCGCGAGCTCGGGGCACGTCTACCGCGACTACAGCACCGAGGGAGAGCGAGCCGCGGACAAGGCAGCCGCGGAACGCGACAAGCGGGCCTATCGGTTTCGCCGCAAGGAGCTTTCGGAGCAGACCGCGGCACAGTATGAGGCGGAAGGCCGCCCGTTCGCGCTGCGGTTCCAAGTTCCCGCCGGACGCATGCTCGTGCTCCATGACCTGATCAAGGGGGACGTCGAGTTTGCGACCGATGAGATCGGCGATTTCGTGATCGTGCGACCCGACGGTAGCCCGCTCTATAACTTCGCCAGCGTCGTGGACGACGTCGACATGGAGATCACGCATGTGGTTCGTGCCGACGAACACCTCTCGAATACTTTTCCGCAGCTCCTGGTCTTCGAGGCATTGGGCGACAAGTTGCCGCAGTTCGCCCATATTCCTTATGTTGCGGAGCCAGGGTCGCGAGCGAAGATGTCGAAGCGGAAGCTTGCGGAGTATGAGAAGAGTGGCATTCTGGTTTATCTGCATCAGTACGTCGAGCGCGGCTATCTTCCGGACGCCCTCGTGAATTATCTGGCGCGGCTGGGCTGGAGCTACGACGCCTCGCAGGAGGTGTTTGGCCGGCAGGAGCTGATCGAGAAATTCACGCTCGAGAAGGTGAACAGCTCGCCGGCGAGCCACGACCAGGACAAGCTGTTCTGGATCGAGGGGGAGTGGATGCGGAAGCTGCCACTCGAGGAGAAAGTGGAGGGAGTGGTTCCGTTTCTGAAGCGCGAGGGATTGGTCGGCGAGCCGCTCGCGGCGGGGAAGCGTGCGCGGGTCGAAGCGGTCATCGTAGCGCTGGGCGACCGGCTGAAGGTCTTTTCCGATGTCCTGAAGCTGGGCCGGTATTTCTTCACCCGGGAGCTCACCTTTGACCCCGACGCCGTGAAGAAACGGCTGCGAAAGGAGGGCGTTGACGCGATGCTTCTGGAACTCGACCGGGTGCTCGCGGAGACGGAGCCATTCGATGTATCCACGCTAGAGAAGGCAGTGCACGACTACGGGGAGCGGAGCGGCCGGAAGATGGGTGAGGTCGTGAACCCGCTACGGGTGGCGGTCACAGGGCAAGGGGTTGGGCCGGGGCTTTACGACTGCCTCGCCATCCTGGGGCGCGACGTCTGCCGTAGCCGGATTGAACAGACGCTGGCGATGCTAGGAAAGCAGGATGAGTCTTGAATACACAACGAACGAGGTCGAACGCATGCGGATCTTTGTGACGGGCTCGATCGCCTATGACTATATCATGGTGTTTCCCGGGCGTTTTCAGGACCACATCCTGCCGGACAAGATGCACGTGCTGTCGGTTTCGTTCCTGGTCGACTCGCTGACACGACGGCGGGGCGGCACGGGGGCGAACATCGCTTACAACCTGGGGCTGCTGGGACAGCGCCCGGTGCTGGTCGGGGCGGTCGGGGACGATTTCGCGGATTACCGGTCGTTTCTGGAGTCGATCGGGGTCGACTGCCACGCGGTGAAGGTGATTGGCGGGGAGCACACCGCCTCGTGTTTCATCAACACGGACTTGCAAGATAACCAGATCACGGCGTTCTATCCGGGGGCGATGTCGCACGCGCGGACGATCTCGCTGCCGGAAGCGGGGGTCGGCACCGGACGACCTGGTGCTGATCGCGCCCAACGATCCCGGAGCGATGAACCGGGCGGTGGCGGAATGCACCGAGGCGGGGGTTCCCTATCTCTACGATCCGTCGATGCAGTTGCCGAGGCTTTCACGCGACGACCTGGAGAAAGGATGCGCCGGTGCACGGATTCTGGCGGGGAACGATTACGAATTCGGGATGCTCGCCGAGAAGCTGGGCATCACGGAGGCTGAGCTGCGCCGGAGGGTGCCGATCACGGTCATGACGCGCGGGGAGGCAGGCTCGGTGATCACCGTGGGCGAAGAAACCTTCGAGATACCGGCTGCCAAATGCAAGAAGGTGGTTGATCCGACGGGGGCTGGCGATGCATTCCGGTCGGGCTTGGTTCTGGGTTACAAGCGCAAGCTGCCCTGGCCTGTGGTGGGCCGGCTGGCGGCGCTGGCGGGGGTGTATGCCGTCGAGCAGCATGGTCCGCAGCAACATGCGTACACGCTACAAGAGTTCGCGGCGCGGTACCGCGAGAATTTCGGCGCGTCGGCGGAGATCAACGATCTGGTAAGCCATCACGCTGCGGCGTCTTGATCTGGGTCTCTACTTCGTCACTCCAGGCTCCTGCAATGTCTCGACGCTGGGTCATCCTGGTGGGCGTGCTGGTCGTCGCGATCGCGGTCGGGCTCGAGTGTGCGATGCGGTACTGGGGCACGTCGACGGCTTCGGCGATGATCGTGAACGAAGGGGATGAGCCGATGCAGGGCGTGTCCGCGAGCTATGCGGATACGCGAGTGGACGTGGGTGCGATCGCCCCGGGCGGAAAGAGCAAGGTGTGGTTCAGTTCGGCGGGCCGGGGGCAGCTCAAAGTCGATTTCACGCAGAAAGGGAACCCGCTCAAGGGGTTCAAGGTCGAGGATTTCGATCCGGATGAGCATCGCCGTGACGTGACGCGGCTGGTCCTCGTGGTCAAGGGCGACCATTTCGAGCGCTTCGTTGAAGAGGACGACAGTGTGAAGTCGCCTCCGCGCATGCTCGATCGCCTGCTGGACTGGATCAGAGACCAACTGCATTAGCGGACGGGGAGGACGGCTCGGAGGCGCCTCTGGGCGTTTGCAATCGATGAGCCAGACCACGCGAACATTCTTTGCGATCGAGATTCCGGAGCCGATGGGAGAGGCGCTCAGAGAGGTGCAAAGAACGCTTGCGCCGGAGCTTACCGGATGCCGCTGGACGAGCGAGAAGACCGCATTCCACATGACACTTGCGTTCCTGGGCGACGTGCGAAACGGTGATCTGAGCCGCCTGCTCGAGGTCGTTGGCTCGAGCGTCGGCCGCTTCCCACCTTGCGAGCTGCATTTCGAGGGCGTGGGCGCGTTTCCCTCGCCGGGGCGGCCGAGAGTCGTCTGGGCCGGGCTTCCGGCACGGAAACCCGCACTTCTTGACGAGATCCAGCGCGCCGTTACCGGCGCCGCGGCAAGAGCGGGTTATCCGTCAGACGAGCGCTTTCATCCGCACGTGACGTTGGGCCGATTCAAGCCCGGCCGGCGAGGGCCTTGCGATTTGACGAAAGTCGTGGAACGATATCGCTCGTGGTCGTGCGGTGACTTCACGGCTGTTGAGGTCGTCGGGTTTGCCTCACGGCCGACAGCGGAAGGGCCGAGTTACGAGCCCCTGGGCCGGGCACGTCTCGAGGGCGAGAAATCGACGCGTTCGCCTTGACCAATCAGCGGATGCGTCGCTATATTACTGTTCTTACGTACATAGTCAAGGGGAATCAAGGAAGGAGCGAGAGCCGTGGCCAAGCGACAGGGAGCGACCGAGAGCAAGGCGGCGATGTCGGCCGAACAGAAGGCGCTTGAACAACGCGCTCAGCCAGATCGAGAAAACATTTGGTGCCGGCGCGATCATGAAGCTGGGCGAGGGATCGCACATGGAGGTCGAGGGGGTTTCGACGGGGGCGCTCTCACTGGATCTGGCGCTTGGGGGCAAGGGGTTGCCGCGGGGGCGGATGGTCGAGCTGTTCGGGCCGGAATCGAGCGGCAAGACGACGATCGCGCTGCATGCCGTCGCCCAGGCGCAGCGCAACGGGGGGGTGGCAGCGTTCATCGATGCCGAGCACGCGCTCGACCCGGCGTGGTGCAAGCGGCTGGGGGTGGACATTGAAGCCTTGCTGGTCAGCCAGCCCGGGAGTGCGGAAGAGGCGCTCCAGATCGCGGAGATGTTGGTGCTGTCGAACGCTGTCGACATTGTGGTGATCGACTCGGTTGCTGCGCTGGTGCCGAAGGCCGAGCTGGAGGGTGAAATCGGCGACACGTTTGTGGGGATTCAGGCGAGGCTCATGAGCCAGGCGTTGCGCAAGCTGACGGGAGGAGTTGCGCGGTCCAAGTGCGTGCTGATCTTCATCAACCAGATCCGGGAGAAGATCGGGGTGATGTTCGGAAGCCCGGAAACGACCCCGGGAGGGCGTGCTCTCAAGTTTTACAGCTCGTGCCGGATCGACGTCCGGCGGATCGGACCGGTCAAGGACGGCGAGGAAGTCGTCGGCTCGCGGATCAAGGCGAAGGTGGTGAAGAACAAAGTCGCTCCGCCGTTCCGCGTCTGCGAGTTTGACATGATGTACACGCACGGTATTTCCCGCGAAGCCGATCTGCTCGATCTGGCGATCATCGACAAGATCATTGATAAATCCGGGTCGTGGTTTAACTACGGCGATTTGCGGATCGGTCAGGGCCGTGAGAATGCCAAGCAGTATCTGCGCGACAATCCCCAGGTGGCGGATGAGATCGCCGCCAAGGTTTTGAACAACCGGACGGCTTCGGGCGGGATCGCGAGCGCGAATGGAGCGGTTGTGGACCATAGTGAAGAGTGACGAACGGGTGCGGTGTCTGACGCCAGAACCCCCCCGGCCCCCCCTTCTCAAGGGGGGGAAGAGAGCGCGAGAGCGTGGCACGATCAGTTGGCGTCGAGGGTGGGGCGGGTTGTTGAGTCGCTTCCGGCGGGGCGGGGAAGCGACAGCAAGACCTGAGACTCACTCGTCAGCGGGATCAGGACGCCGGGGTTGTTCGCAGCGGTTGGGAAGAGCGTTTTGATCAGGCTGTGCACGCTGGCGGCGCCTTGGGGCGCGGAGAGCAGGGTCGAGCTTGAGCTGGCGAGGATGGCGTCGGGCGGAAACTCAGCGCCCAAGGCACCGGTGATCTGGATCTCGCCTGTTGCCTGCATCGCGAACGACAGCCCGAGCGAGCGGAACTCCACTTCGGGCTTGCGAGGGTCGACATACGGCTTGCGAGCACCGGGCCGGAATTTCATCTCCCTGGCCAGAGATTCGAACAGGTTGAGGCCGATTGATCCGGCGCCCGCGACGAGCTGGCCTTTCACGTCGATCCAACCCGGGCCCTGGCCCGATGGCCGCTGGCCCCACACGGCTTTCTCGAACGTGATGCGGGCCTTTCCGGTGAGCCGGTGACGGGGAAAGCGCTGGTTGACGAGCCGGGCGAGATCGACGTCGAGGATCTCGCCTTCGAAGCGGGCTTTCCAGTCGGATGAGTTTGCCTGTCGCAACTCGAGCGATCCGGAGATCTTGGCTTCGGCGCCGAACCAGTCGTCGGCGTCGAACAAGACGCTGAGCATCCGGGCGGGCAAGGGAGAGCCTTCCACGGTACGGAATGCGAGCGACGTCTCGAACGGCTCGGTGCGGCGGTCGCGGGTGAGAACCAGCTCGCACCGCGAGCCTTTTCCGCTGCCGGGAACGCGGTAAGCGAGCTTCAGCGTGGGAGCGGCGGGATCGGAGATGAACTCACCCGCCACGTCCATGAACGTGAATTGCAGATCGTCCTTGCCCAGGTCGAGCCGGCACGCGGGGGCGCTCAAGCCGATGCGCTCGAATGGGATGGAGATTGAGCGCTGGATAATGCGGTCGAGGAACGCCATTCCCTGGGCGGGGCTCGAGGCGTGGAGCTGGGGGTTTTCGAGCAAGACGGTGAGATCGTGATCGGACCGGGAGAGACGGACCATGTCCGCGCGGCCGATTTCGGCAAATTGTTTGCCTCGCGGTTCTTGCGCGAAGGACCAGGCCCTGGTAGACGACTTCTCCGGGGGCGGGGTAGCTGGTTGCGTCGAGGCTCACGTGCATTCCGACCTTGCGTCCCAGCTCGACTTCGACATCGCGCACGTGGCCTGGCTGGTTGATCCGCCAGGCGATCGCGGCGATGGCCAGCGTGGGGAGCGCGGTGAATGCCAGGAGCAGGACTGTGCAAGCAGATTGGCGCAATGGGCGGGTGAGGGGAAACATCCTTGGCTCCCAGCAGGCTCCGCGAAAGACGGGGCGGGCGAAACGGGTCCCTCCGCGGGTAAGGATAGACGAATCGGCGGATTCGCTCAATTACACTTTGGAGTCGGGCGAATCACCCCAGTGGGCGAGGCGGGTTCGGTTCAGCTCGTGGAAGGCGGACATGGCGGACTGGATTGCCTCGAGGCTTGTGCCGACGTATTTTTCGACCACGGCCGCGGCGATCTCGAAGGCGACCACGTTTTCGACGATCACGCTGGCGGCGGGGACGGCACAGACATCCGATCGTTCGTAGGCCGCGGGCTGGGGGAGCTTGGTCGCCATGTTGATCGAAGGCCCACGGGCGGCGAGGGTGCTGATGGGCTTTTTTGAAGCGCGAACGACGATGGGCTCGCCGTTGGACGTGCCGCCCTCGATGCCTCCGGCGTTGTTCGTGGGTCTGCGGAATCCAAAGCGGCGGTCGGAGTCGAGGTGGTTTTTCTCGAAGCTGATCGGGTCCATGACTTTTGACCCCGGGCGTTTTGCAGCATCGACTCCGAGGCCGATTTCGACGGCCTTGATTGCCTGAATGCTCATGACGGCGCACGCCAGACGGGCGTCGAGCTTGCGGTCCCACTGGGCATGGCTGCCCAAACCGATCGGGCAGCCGGTGACGATGGTCTCAACGACGCCGCCCAAGGTGTCGCCGGCTTCGCGGGCGGCGTCGATGGCGGCGACGATCGCCTGATCGACCTCGGGGTTCAGGGTGTAAACCGGGCTTCTATCGCGGACGGTGAGGTCGAAGGATTTGGGCTCGGCTGAAATGCCGCCGAGCTCGCGCACGTAGCCGAAGACGGTGATTTCGAGCTGGGCGAGGAGCAGCTTGGCGAAGGCTCCCGCGGCGACGCGGAGTGCGGTTTCGCGGCGCTCGCGCGTTCGAGGACCTGGCGGATGCCGGTTTGATAGTTGATCGCGCCGGCCAGGTCGATGTGGCCGCCTCGCGGCGCAGCCGGCTCGCTGAGGCGCTCGAGTTTGGCGTCGTTGTTGAGCAGACGCAGCGTGAGCGGGCTTCCGGTCGTGACGCCGTGGTAAACTCCCGATTCGACGATGATGCGGTCGGTCTCGAGTTTCTGCCGCTTGCCGCGCCCGTAACCGCCCTGGCGGCGCTCGAGCTCGCGGTCGATCAAGGCCGTGTCGAGCGTGATGCCCGAGGGAAAACCTTCGACGATCGCCGTGAGGGCGGGCCCGTGCGATTCACCAGCGGTCAGGTATCGGAGCATTCCGGGCCTCTTCCTCCGGTTCAGCTCGATTGGAAGGCGCGTCCGGTCAGGAGCTCGATAGGCTTCGATGTACTTGGCTCGCGTCTTCTGGACGATCGGATCGGGCAACGCGGGTGGGGGGCTTGCCTTGTCCCAGGCCGTGGATTCGAGCCAGTCGCGAACAAACTGCTTGTCAAAGGACGGCTGCGGGCCGCCGGGCTGGTACGCCTGGGCCGGCCAGAAGCGAGAGCTGTCTGGCGTGAGGACTTCGTCGACCAGCAGAAGCTCACCGGTCTGGTCGTCAAACCCCCATTCGAACTTGGTATCCGCCAGAATGAGCCCGTGGCGGGCCGCGTGCTCGGACGCGACCCGATACACCTCCAGGCTCATTGATTGTAACGTTTCCGCGACTTCCTTGCCGACGGAAGCCGCCATGAAGTCGAACGTGACGTTCTCGTCATGGCCGGTCTGGGCCTTGGTAGCGGGCGTGAAGATGGGATCGATCGCCTGGCTTTCGAGCAGGCCCGGGGGAAGCGGGATGCCGCAGACGGCGCCGGAGGCGCGGTATTCCTTCCAAGCACTACCGGAGAGATAGCCACGAACGACGCATTCGAAAGGAACGACCCGGGCCTTCTTGACAACCATCGAGCGGCCCCGGAGTGCGTCGCGCTCGCCGGGAGGCAGCTCGCGCAGAGCCGAGTCGACATCGGTCGTGATCAAGTGGTTGGGAACCTTGATGAGATCGAACCAGTAAATCGAGAGGCCGGTCAGGACCCGGCCTTTGTCGGGGATGCCGTTCGGGAGCACCCAGTCAAACGCGCTCAAGCGATCGGTCGCGACCAGGAGAAGGCGGTCACCCAGGTCATAAACGTCGCGAACCTTGCCGCTGCGCTTCGGGAGCTTACCGCCGCCCAGATTGGTTTCGAGCAGAACCATGGCGTTCGAGCCGCTCACTTCTTGTCAACGATCTCGAGGAAGGTGTCGCCCAGGAAGATCCAGTTGGTGGGGGCGGCCGAGATCGGACCGTTGATTCCGAAGACGGCGATTTGATAGACCTTGCCGGGCTTGGGTTCCTTGAGCTCGACGCGATTGGGCGCATTGAAGCCGGCGACGACGGCCTCGCCCCCCTTGCCGGGAGTGCGAGGGAGGTGGCCGTCGACCCAGATCTCGCCGTAGTCGTCGACGGTTGTCTGGAAGTAGACGGCTTTGCCCTGCGGCTTCCGGGGGGATGGTGACCTTGATTCGATACCAGCAGAAGCAGACCTGGCCGGTGGAGCGGCGGTCCTTCAAGGTCTCGGGGGCGACCGTCTCCCACTTGCTGTCGTCGAACTCGGCCTTCTCGGCATGAGGCTCGATGTTGTAGGTCTTGTTGGGCTTGCCGTCGGGTGCCTTGCCATCGACCTCGACGATCTTGACGTCGTGGTACTTCCATTCTCCCTTGACAGCCGCGGCGCCTTCCTTGGTGCGCAGGTCGATTTTCTTGGATTGCTGCGACCGCGGGTTGCGAAACGACGGCCCAGGCCGCAAGCAGAGCCGCGGCGGTCAAGAGATTCCGCATCAAACTACTCTCCTCGGATGTGTGACGCTTGAGCGGTCCAGGATACGGATCAGGAATTCGGGGAAGCGGGCAAGGATCTGTATGTTCAACGTGCCAGACCGACGGACGCGGCCCGAGGCGCCGGTGGTGGCGCGAGCTCCGGGGAGCCTGTGTGAGCCTGATGAGCGAGGAGGTCGCGCAGCTTGAATTCGTGGTATGGCTGCTCGGAGGCGGGCCTGCCGTCCTTGGAGGCGTTGGCGACCCAGAATCGCGTCGTGGTGGTTTCAAACAAGACGCTGTGCAGATTCGATTTCATCGCGACGGGCCGGTCCATCAAACTGCGGGCGGACTCGGCGTCGAACGAGCCCAGGCCCTTTTCGACTCGCTTCACGAGATGCTCGTAGCGATCGCCGGCAGAGAGGAGGACGGCGTCCTTGAACGGGTGGGGCAGCCGGGGATGGCTTTCGCCCATTCCGATGACACCGAACTTATCCCAGGAGGCTTCCATCCCGACCGCCTTGCCGGTTTCGCCGTCGGCGACCACGAAGTAATACTCACAGGTTCGGGGGTTGTTGCGGAAGATGTCGATTGCGCGGTCGAGTTTGTCAGCCTCTTCGAGAACCATCCGGACGAGGAGGGCCATGGGAACCCCGTCCCAGTGGCCCATGCCACGCCCACCCATTTCGCCGATCGACACTCGCTCGGCGTTCATTCCGGTCACGGAGCCGACGAAGCCGGCGTAGGTCACGTTCACGAACGGGATCCGGCCGCGGGGCTGTGCGACGGTGAGGACCGCGTGCTCCTGGAGCCGCCAGTCGCAGCCGTAATCCAGGATACGGCCGTGGTACAAAGTGCCGTCCTTGGTCGCCGATCCACTCAATGCAAAGCCCGAGCAATGGAAGAGCTCGGGGATGAAATTGGCGACGATCACGTCTTGCACGTCCACGCCGGCGCCGTCGGCAATTCCGCGCATCTCGTCGAAGAACCGCGCGGGGATGTGCTTGCGCTGCTGCGAGACGATGCCCTGAATGACTCGCTTGGGATCGAGGAGCTTCAGGCCCTTGACCTCGACTGTGATTTCTTTTGCCTTCACCTGGAAGAGAAAGCGGATGTTCTCGCGGATGTCGTCACGGAGCAAGGCTCCTTGCTGGTAGCCCATTTCATAGGGCTCGCCCGAGACGTGGAGCACGCGAGAGCCGTCGATTTCCTCGAGGAAACCGGCCCCGCAGCGGGCGATTGTCTTCGTTTCGGCCTGAGCGACCGAAATCGCGCTTGCGCATACCAGCAGCCACATCGCCGTCAGTCGCAACGAGATTCGCCCCATGAACTGGTCTCCTTCTTCCTGCCGCGGCTTCAACACCGAGAACGAGCCTGCTTCGTCTAGATGATATCACGAATCGATCGTCCGGGAAGGCCGATGAGGGCAGGAAACGCTTCCAGTAAAAGCTGTGCGGATTATTCCCATTCGATGGTGCCGGGGGGCTTGCTCGTGACGTCGTAGACGACCCGGTTCACGCCCTTGACGCTGTTGGTGATTCGCGTGGAGGCGCGTGCGAGCGATTCGTGCGGCAGGCGCGACCAGTCGGCCGTCATGAAGTCGTCGGTCTCGACCGCCCGCAAGGCGACGACGCTCTCGTAAGTTCGCGCGTCGCCCATCACGCCGACCGCCCGAATTGGCAGCAGGACGGCGAACGCCTGAGCGACCTGGCGATCGAGCCCGGCTCTGGTCAGCTCGTCCAGGAAGATCGCGTCGGCCTGACGGAGGATTTCGAGCCGATCAGCGGTGACCTCGCCCAGGCAGCGGACGGCGAGACCGGGCCCTGGGAACGGGTGGCGCCAGACCAGCGAGTCAGGGAGGCCCAGCTCGATTCCCAGCCGCCGCACTTCGTCTTTGAAGAGGTCGCGAAGCGGCTCGATGAGCTCGAATCCGAGCTGCTCAGGGAGGCCACCCACGTTGTGGTGGATCTTGATCGTCGCCGTGGGGCCGTCGGGTGCGCCGCCGCTTTCGATGACATCGGGATAGAGGGTTCCTTGCGCGAGGAAATGGGCGCCGGCGATCGACTTCGCCTCTTCGCGGAAGACTTCGACGAAGACGTGGCCGATCCGAACGCGCTTCTCCTGGGGATCGACCACACCGGCGAGCGCCTTCAAGAAGCGCTCGCGGGCGTCGACCACCCGGAGCTCGGCCTGGCTGTGCTCGAGGAATGCTCTCGCCACCGAGTCTCGCTCGCCGGCACGGAGCAAACCGGTATCGACAAACACGCAGACAGCGCGATGGCCGATCGCCTTCGCGAGGATCGCGGCGCACACCGCGGAATCGACTCCGCCGGAGAGGCCGCAGACGACGCGATCTTCCGGGCCGACCTTGCGCTTGATTTCGGCCACCGAGCGCTCGATGAATGCCCCCATCGTCCAAGTCTTCGGGTTGGCGCAGATGCGATCCAGAAAGTTTGCCAGGATCAGCGAGCCGTATGGCGTGTGGGAGACTTCGGGATGAAACTGGAGGCCAAAGATGGGGCGGTCACGATGCCGAACAGCCGCGATCGGGCAGGTTGGAGTCACGGCCAGCGGGATGAAATCGTTGCCCGCGGACAGGATCTGGTCGCCGTGGCTCATCCAGACGGTCGTCTCGCGAGGAACGTCGTGGAAGAGCGGCTCGGCGCCATCGAGCGCGCGGCATTCCATGCGGCCGAATTCGCCGCGCGCCGGGTTGGCCTGGACCGGGACGCCCATTGCCTCGCACATCAATTGCATGCCGTAACAGATGCCGAGAACCGGCACGTTCAAATCGAAGATTGCAGGGTCGCAGTGGGGAGCGCCGGGCTCGTAGACGCTGGCCGGGCCGCCGGAGAGGATGATCGCGAGCGGGTTTAGCTCGCGAACTCTTGCCGCGGAGATGTCGTGGCGGACGATTCGCGCAAACGCATGGTGCTCACGAACCCGGCGCGCGATGAGCTGGACGTACTGGGCGCCAAAGTCCAGGACGAGCACGGGGCGTTCTGCTGGATCGGAATTTATCATGAGCGGGTTCTTGAGTGGGGAGGAATCAGGGCTGGGTCGGATTGGCTGCCACCATGCGTTCCGAGTGTACCAACCCCGGGTGTCTTGGAGAATGGATCGCGAGAATCGACCTCGGACCGCGGGTCGGTGTGTTCGGATTGCCGCGTGCTGGCCAGGGCGATAGACTGTGCATATGATCCGCCAGAACATCGCGGAGCTGATCGCATGAGCGCGGAAACTCAAGTGCCTAGCGTGTATCCTACCTGCCTGGTCCAGATCCGCGCGGAGCCCGCAGGGCAATTCACGGCCCGGCTCGTGGGTCAGTGTGAGTTGTCGGCGACGGCGCCCACCCGCGAGGAAGCCATCGAGCGGCTCCGCGCCGCGGTTCGCCAGCAGTTCGACGAGGGATCGCTTCAGTGGGTCGAGATTTGGCGGGAGAATCCGATCATGAGCCGCTTTGGCTACGCCAAAGATGACCCCGACTTCGACATCTACCTAGAAGAGATTCGCAAGTTCCGCGAAGAGATGGATCTCCGTGAGCAGCAGAACTCGGGCCCCGGTGAATGCCCCGATACGTCTTTGACACCGACCACCTGACGCTGTTTCAGCATGGGCACCCCCAGGTCGCGCGTCGCTTGGCGTTGCGCTCCCTGGGTGAGGTCGGAATTAGCGTGGTGACTGTCGAGGAGACCCTTCGCGGCCGGCTGTCAACCTTGGCTCGGGCAAACGATGGGCCGAAACGAATCGCAGCTTACGCTATGCTCGAACAAGCGCTCCTGGACTTTGCGCAATTCCCAGTTCTCCCGTTCGACCAGGCCGCCGAGACCAATTTTCAGCGCCTTGTTCGAATTCGCGTCGGCACACAAGACCGGAAGATCGCCTCGATTGCTTTGGTGAGGCAGTCGATCCTGGTCACGCGAAATCGCCGCGACTTCGGTCAAGTTCCCGGGCTTGTGCTGGAGGACTGGTCGGTTTGACGGTTTCCGGGATAAAAAGGATTCCTGGGACAAGGACCCAATCGTGCGATGATCAAGGCGCGGCCTGCTTCAGAATTCTGTCGACCTCGGACCACAATGAACGCCAGGCCTTGCGCTCGTTTTCGGCGAGTGCTTTCAATCCCTCGTCGTCGCGGATGGCGGCGAGGTCGGTGTCGGCTTTCCAGTGGCTCAGGGTCTTGGTGACGAGCGCCTTCGCCTCAGGCGAGCCGGTTCTCGGCTTGTCGCGACCAGTGAGCGAGGTCGGCCTGGAGCCATCCAAGGGCCTGGTCGCGCCAGCGGATTTTAGCCTTTTCGTCGGGCGGCGGCTTGTTGATCCCCTTGCCGGCGGCCGCCAAGGCGGCGGCACAGGCGGCGTTGTAGCGGTGCGGGGCTTGCATGTTCTCGGCGAGCTTGGGGTCGGCCTGAAACGCCTCCAAGTACAGCCGGGCTGAGGGGGCGAACTGCTTGGTGCTGTAGGCGAGGTCTGCGAATTCGAGGCGCTCGGTTCCGTCTTTGGGCTGGTCGCCGCCACGGAGCACGGCGGGGAGCCGGTCTTCGAGCGCAACGAATCTTTCGGCGCGGCGGACCCAGCGCTCCGAGGGATAGCGCCACGCCGGGCGCTTCGAGCCCAGGTCGTGACCGCGCCTGAGCTCGGCGAGCCCATCGCGAAACGCACCTTGGTCCTGAAGTAACAGACCCAAGTTGCAATGGGCCTCGGCGTGACTGGGCTCTCGCCGGACGGCCTCGCGGTAGGCCGCGATCGCCTCACCGGAGTTCCCGTGGCTGCTCAAGGCTCGGCCGAGGTTGTAGTGGTCGCTTGCGCTGGCACTCTCGGGCCCGAGCCGGATGGCCTCGCGGAATTCGGCGATCGCTGCCGGCAGCTCGGCCTGGTCCATCAGGGCGCTCGCGAGATTGACGTGGGCCCGAACCAAGTCGGGCTTGAGGCGAATCGCCTCGCGGTATTCCGCGACGGCCTCCGGCCGATTGCCCTGGCTCCAGAGGGCGAAGCCGAGGCTGTTGTGAGCCGCGGCGAGGCCGGGCATGAGCCGGATTGCCTCGCGGTATTCGGTCATGGCCTCTACGCGATTCCCAAGGGAATGTACTGTGAGACCGAGGTTGTAGTGGGCCTTGGCGTCGCCGGGGTCGAGCCGGATCGCATCGCGGTATTCACCAATCGCTTCTGCTGGCTTTCCCAGGGCGAAGAGGGTGACACCGAGGTTGGCGTGGGCCTTGGCGTCGCCGGGCTTCTGCCGGATCGCCTCGCGGTATGCAGCGATCGCCTCCGTCAGCTTTCCCTGGGCGTGCAAGATGAGGCCGATGTACTGGTGGGCCTCGGCATCGGCGGGCTCTAGCCGGACTGCCTCGCGGAATTCGACGATTGCCTCCGGCAGTTTACGCAGCTCGAACAGCGCGGCGCCCATGCCGTGGTGGGACTGGGAGTTGTCGGGCATTAGCCGGAGCGCCTCGCGGTATGCTGCGACCGCCTCGGCCGGCTTCCGCTGGTCGCCCAGGATTTTCCCGAGGTTGGCGTGGGCCTTGGCGAGTGCCGGGTTGAGCCGGATCGCCTCGCGGAATTCGGCGATCGCCTCCGGCGGCTTGCCCTGCCTGGCGAGGGTGGCACCGAGGTTGCTGTGGGCTACGGCGTCGGTGGGATCGAGCCGGATTGCCTCGCGCAATTCGGCGATCGCCTCCCCGTGTTTGCCCTGGCTCTCCAGCGCGGCGCCGAGGGTGGTATGCGCGGCGGCCAAGTCGGGTTTGAGCCGAATTGCCTCGCGGCATTCCGCGATCGCTTCTTCGAGCTTTCCCTGCTCGCCCAGGATTGAGCCAAGGAGGTGATGGGATTCGGCGGCGCCGGGTTTGAGGCCGATCGCCTCGCGGAATTCGGCGAGGGCCTCGACGGGCTTCCCCTGGTCATGCAGCACGATACCGAGGTAGTGGTGGGCCAGGGCATTGCCGGGCTCGAGCCGGATCACCTCGCGGAGTGCGGCGGCCGCCTCCGCCGGCTTACCCTGGTTTCCCAGCACGACGGCGAGGCTGTAATGTGTCACGGCACGCTCGGGCTCGAGGCGGATCGCCTCGCGGTACGCGCCGACCGCCTCGGACAACTTTCCCTGCTTTGAGAGGGCGTTGCCCAGGTTGTTGTGGGCCGGGGCGAGATCGGGCGCGAGCCGGAGCGCCTCGCGGAATTCGGCGATCGCCGCATCGTAGTCATGCACAACGTCGCAGAGCACGACGCCCAGGTTGAGGTGAGGCTCGGCGAAGGCGGGATTGAGCCGGATCGCCTCGCGGTATGCGGCGATCGCCTCGGGCACGTTGCCTTGTTCTCCGAGGCACGCGCCGAGGTTAAAATGGGCTTGAGCGTTGGCGGGCTCGAGACGGAGTGACTCGCGAAACTCGACCACAGCCTCCCCGGGGTTCCCCTGCTTCAAGAGGGCGAAACCGAGGCCACTATGCGCCTCGGCGAGGTTGGGCGCGAGCCGGACCGCCTCGCGGCATTCGGCGATCGCCTCTGCGGGCTTCCCCTGGGATTGCAGGGCAGCACCCAAGTTACAACGGACCATGGCGAGGTCTGGCCGCAGCCGGAGCGCCGCGCGGAATACGGCGATCGCCTCCACCGCCTTCCCTTGACTCCAGAGCGCGAAGCCGAGGTTGGCGAGGGCCTGGACGTCGTCGGGTTTCTGTCGGACCCCCTCGCGACAGGTAGCGACTGCCGATTCGAGTACTGTGGGGCCCTCCTTCAAGCGGCCCAGCGCCAGCAGACTGCGGCCCCAGCAAGTGAGGTACCGGCCGCTCTTGGGATCGAGCCGCGCCAGGTCCTCGAATACCGCGACCGCTTCGGCCGTTTCGCCCTTGTTTTCCAGGGCGTGGGCCAGCGCGTGGGCCGTCTCCGGGTCGAATCGCGCGGGCGGCAGTGTAGTAGCGAATCGCTTCGTCGCGGCGCGCCAGTTTCTCGAAGCATTGCGCCAGGTCGTAGTTGAGCCAGACGTCGCCGGGATGCCGTCGTTGCCCCTGCTGGAGGACAGCCAGGGCGGCGACGGGGTCACCCGCGTTCGTCAAGGCCCGGCCCAGCAACTCCAGGTTGACGGCTGGCCAATCGTCCAAGCTGGCCCCGTGGGCCAGGCGGCGCAGCGAGGCGGTGCGGTCCGCGCCCCGCGGCAGCTCGAGCGCCCGGCGAAGCTGGTTGCGCCAGGGGTCGGGATCGGCCAGGCGCGCCGCGGTCGAGACCGTTGCGGAGCCGGCGGGATCGTTCCGAGTGGCCCGTCGTGCCGATCCCCAGTCGTCGAGGAATGCGACGAGTGCCAGCGCCACTGGTGCGGGCCGGGCCTTGATCCTGGCGGCTGCTTCCTGCGGCGAGAGCGCCGCGAAGTCGATGCCGGCTTCGCGGAACGCTTCGGCGTAGGCCGCGTCTCTCGCCGAGCCATCGGGGTCATCGGCCCGGGCCGATCGGATATCGACCAGTTTGGACAGCGAGTCGTGGTCTCGCCGGGCCATGCCGGCCGCCAGGATCGCCCCGGTGAGGGCGGCCGCGCTCCTCGTGCGAGTGGCGTCATCCGGCGCGTCGGGGAGCAGACGCTCGGCGGCGCGGGCGGCGTCTCCGGCGGCGATCCAGCGTGAGAGGTCGTCGCCGGCGGCCTCGGCCTGGCGGTTCAAGGATTCCGCTTCGTGATAGGCCAGCGTGAACCGTTCGGCTCGTTCCTGGCGCTCTCGGGTCAGCCAGGACCAGCCGCCGCCGCCCAAAACGACGAGGCCAAGCACCGAGGCTGCGACGGCCGTTGTCAGGCGGCGCCGCGCACGCTCCTCCACACGTGCCAGCTCGGCCATGCGCAGCCGCTCCTGGACACCCATCAGGTAAGCCGTGATCCGGGCGGCCACGCCGGCGGCCTGGCTCGGCCGGTCGTCCGGCTCGGCGGCGAGGCAGTCTCTGGCCAGGGTGATCAGCTCCGGGTCGGCTGCACAGCTTTCCAGCCGGGCGAACGCGTCGGCCACGTCGCCCCGCACCGACTTGCGCAGGGTTTCCTCCGCCGTGCGACCCGTGAAGGCCGGCTGGCCGGTCAGGATTTCACACAGGATCGCGCCCAGGCCGAACACGTCCGCGCGCTCATCGATCAGGTCGATCTCGCCTCGCGCCTGCTCGGGCGCCATGTAGCCGGGCGTGCCCATCACGCTGCCTGCCTGCGACGGATCGGAGTCTGAACCGGACCGCGCGGTGCGGATCACGCTCACCACCGGCTGCTCGGGCTTCTCGGCGCGGCGGCTGATCTCGTCATCGGCCGCACCACCTCGCGGCAGCACCTTGGCCAGGCCCCAGTCCATCACCTGCACCTCGCCGAAATTTCCGACCATGATGTTCGAAGGCTTCAGATCTCGGTGGATCACCCCGCGCACGTGGGCGTACGCCATCGTCTGGCACACGGACTCGAAGATCTGGAGGAACCGGGGCAGGTCATCAGGTGCGGGTGGGAGACCTTCGGTCTGGCGGAGGGCGGGGTCTGGAGACCCGCGCCCAACTTGGGGAGACCCGCGCTCAACTTGCGGAGACCCGCGCTCAACTTGCGGAGACCCGCGCTCGAACTTGCGGAGACCCGCGCTCAACTTGCGGAGACCCGCGCTCAACTTGCGGAGACCCGCGCTCAACTTGCGGAGACCCGCGCCCAAAACGGGATGGCCTGGCTCGGAGTAGCTCGGCGAGCGTGCGGCCCTTGACCAGCTTCATGGTGAAGAACGGCCGGAGGTCGGCGAAGGTCCCCAGCTCGTACACCGGCACCACGCCCGGATGCTGGAGCTGGCCGCCGATTTGCGCTTCTTCGACGAACCGGCGAATCAGCTCGGGCTTGTCCTTGTGTGACTCGAGCAGGACCTTGAGGGCAAGCTCGCGGCCCAGGTCGACGTCGCGGCCGCGGAGGATGGCGCCCATGCCGCCTCGGGCGATCTCGCCGAAGAGGTGGTAGCGCTCCGGGCGGCCGGCGGGATCAGGCATCTCGCTCGAGGATGGCTTGAGGATCGGCCCGGGCCCATGCTCGAGCTCGCTGTCGCGCAGAAGCACACGCGGCAATTCGCCAGCCGTCTCGGCGATGCGGCCCAGGACGCTTGAGGCGGCCGGCTCGAGCGAGACGGTCACGCCGGCGCCACGGGAGGGCGGCAAGGTCAGGGGTGATTCCAGGCTCGAATCAGCCAAGACTTCGCAATAGACACAGCGGGGGCACAGACCCGCGGGTGCCTGCGGCGAAAGCGGGATACCACACCTGGGGCAGCACGAGTGCTCGGGCACGGGCGAAGCTCCGGATCGGGTCGATCTTCATCCCTCCCTCTTTGTAAGGCATTTGGGGCGAAACCTGTCGCGAGATTCTTGGAATTATTTTCGAATCACCATTCGGCGGCGGTGAAAGGGGCTCCGCTCTCGACGTCGTGAAAGGTCACTTCGAGGGTGTGTAGATCAACCACGGCGAATGTTCTCGACGTATCCACGCCCGGGACCGACACGATCGATCCGGGATTGATCACCAGGCCCTCCGAGCAGCGGAAGGACATGGGCGTGTGAGTGTGGCCGAGGATCAGCAGGCGGCATGACTGCCCGGTGAGATAACCGCGAAGGACGCTGGGGGGATGGCTGTCGCGATTGACGAATTCCATGTCGGACCGCGGCGACCCGTGGAAGATGGAAACGGAGACGGTCAGGTTGAGGCGAATGCCGGCGGGGAGTGTGTCGAGGAAATCAAGCGTTTCACTGCTGGGCGTGCCGCCGCCGAATGAGTCGGGGACGCCGGGGCCGCGCTCGAGTGCCCAGCGGTCGTGGTTGCCGCGGACCGAGGGAATTTTGTGCTCTTGCAGGAACGCGACGACGCGGTCGGGAAATGGGCCGTAGCCGGCGAGGTCTCCTGCGGAGACGATCTGGTCTGCGCCCATCACGGTCAGGTGTGACCAGGCGAGCTCGAGGGCGGTGATGTCGCCGTGGATGTCGGAAATCACCCCGAGTTTCATGGGTGGGTCTCGTCGGGCGACTTGGGAGGTGTGATGGAAGCGGCCAGGGACGCCAGCTCGGACGAGCGACGGCTGGCGGCGACGACGGCTTCGATGAACGCGCCGCGGACTCCGGCCAGCTCGAGCGCATGGAGCCCGGCGATCGTCGTGCCGCCGGGGGAGGCGACCTGGTCCTTGAGCACGCCGGGATGGAGGCCGGTTTCGCGCACCATCTTGGCGGAGCCCAGCACGGTCTGGACGGCCAGCAGGCTGGCGACGTCGCGAGGCAGCCCGGCGCGAACGCCGCCATCGGAAAGGGCCTCGATCATCAAGTAGACGAACGCCGGACCGCTGCCCGAGAGCCCCGTGACGGCGTCGAGCATCGGCTCGCTGACACGGACCGCCCTGCCCACAGAGCCCAGGAACGCCTCGACCAGGTCCTGATCTTCAGGGCGAGCGCCACCGCCGGGGGCAAACGCCGAGATGCCTTCGCCGACCAAGGCGGGCGTGTTGGGCATGACCCGGATGACGCGTGAATGCCGGCCGAGGCCGTGGACGATTGACTCGATCGTGATTCCGGCCGCGATCGAGACGACCAGGTGCTCGGGGGTTATCACGGGTCGCAACTCGGCCAAGACGTGATTCATACTCTGCGGCTTCACCGCAAGGACCAAGACGCTGCTGTGCTGAACCACGTCGATATTGGATTCAAATACGGTGATGGCGGCTTCGCTGGCGAGTGCGCTTCGGGCCGCGGGCAAGGGATCGCTGGCGAAGATGGCTCCGGCCGGGGCGATTCCGGCGCGGAGCATGCCATGGATCAGAGCGGAGGCCATCTTGCCGGCGCCGATGAAGCCCCAGTTTCGCATGTGGTGATCCTCGGGTTTCATCCGTGGCTAAATGCTCTTCGTTGTGATCGGTTCTACCGAGTTTTGAACTCTGCGACAACGGCGTGCATTCCATGGGTACCATTGGTGGCGCGATCGAAGCCGGCCATCCCCCGCCTTCGAGGTGCTTGCCGGCTGATTGGGAGTAGTTCATCGAGGTCAGGCCGTGCATTTATGGATCAGCGACCCAACACGGTATTCTCGAACTTCAGGAAGGCTGGTAGCGAGAGTGTTGCCAGCTCGCGAGCTAGCCGCATCCCTGGGGAATCGCGCTGGCTCAAGAGGTAGTTACGGACTCGAGCCTCGACCGCGCCGAGCCGGCGCGCGGGCAGAGCGGGCTCTTGCGGTATTCGGCGATGAAAAGATCGTAATAGATCGCGGCTGAGGCATAGTCGCCTTTGGCCATATAGTACTCGGCTACCTTGATGGAGGCTTCGGCCGCCAGCGAACTTGACGGAGCATGGTGGCGGACGTTCTCGAGCGCCCGGAGAGCTAGTTTTTCGGCGCTGGCTACCCGCTGGCCACCGTCAACATTTGGCGGCAAAGGCGAATTCCTTCCGGTCAAGACTGCGGGCTTGGTCCAAGTGATGCTGTGCTGGGCGATCTCATACTCGCGGCGGATGAGCTGGTTGCAGTAGTCGGTCGCGGGGTACTCGAGCTGGAGGCGTTCCAGGCTCGCGAGGGCCTCGACGTATTTCTTCTGACGATACTGGCATTCGGCCAGGTAATACTGGCTGCGCTCGCCCCAGGTGGTGCCCTTGCGGACCTGGGCGATCCAGGCGAACTGCCGTTCGGCTTCGGCGAACTTGCCCTGGCGGAAGAGAGTGGGGGCGCTCTGGAACTGGACGTCGATTTTCAGTTCGGGCGCGGGATGGGTCGGGCCGCCGAGCGGATCTAGCAGCTTGTTCGCGGCAGCTTCGACTACGACCCCGGATGGGGGTTGCGCCTGGGTTTTTGTGGAGATCGTGCCGAGAAAGATGAGCAGCACTGCGAATGTGCGCGCCAACACGGGACGGATGATTGCCATTGTCTCCTCCTTGAGATTGAGGGTCGCTGCGGTGCAGCGGTCCTGCCTTCCTGGTTGTGATTGGAGTGCGCGGTGGATTATAGCGACGGTTGGAAATTGGGGGAACCGCTTCCGGATTGGGAAACGGTGGCTGACAAGATTCTGTCGGCACCTCCAGCTCATGTTCAGCCGATTTCGAGGATGAGTGAAGGACCGTCCAGTAGCAGTCGATGGCGGTTCAATACGGCGCCCCAAGCAGGATGTACGGTTCATCAGAGTGCGCGATCACTTCGACTGACTGCGGCGGTAGCGTGCTGAGCCCCAACTCAGTGACGTACGTGGTGACAAGGATCACCCGGCCTCCGAATCCCGCGACCGGCATTTCATCTATGGGGTCAGGCCCAATAGTTCGACCAAGCTCTCCGGTATCACCGTCCGGTCCGCAGCAGGATCGATTTGAGCAGGCAGGTTGGACAGGGATTTTCCCGATTCCGCGCAGCGCAGTGAGACGTGAACGAACGGAGCAGGAGGATCGATCTGGCGGTTGTAATTGTATCGAATCACGCCGAATACTCGTCTCGAACGAGTCGTGGCGACGGAGTGCGCACGGGGGTGAGTGGCCGGTCGGTGACCAAACTTACGAAGATCGGAACGTAACCGAAGCGCGAATAGGCGCGTCGAGCAACTGCTAGCTTGTCAACACCTGATTCCACCAAATGCTCGTCGTGGATCGCGACATACTGGCCTCGGTGACTGTTCAGTAGATCCGGCAAGAGCCGGTAAAAGGCCCGTGTTTCTGCGCCACTTGTCATTTGGAGGGCTCGGCAAAGCGGGAGCGGCTTGAGCTTCGACGGAACTCATGGAATCTCCTATCGTGCAATCGATTGCTTCCGCTTCATCATACCTTTTCGCGGCATTTGTGCCGATACAGACGAGCAGAGAAAGAGTCGACGCCCGAGGGGAGCCATTGCGGCTTGGCCGTGAAGCAACCGGATCACTGGCGCATTTCGAAGAAACGTGGACCGACTTCAAATACGACGAGCTGGCGACGTTTTTGTTCACGACGCGAGAGGGAGGGCACGGGATCATCCAGGTCTTTCCAAAAGATAAAGACACCGATCGGTATCGACTACGGTACAGGCTTTGGTTGGCCCCTCAGGGTGAGCCGGGAGCGCACGGCGGCGAAGTTGGCCCAAGTGGTCGTTTTGCCGCGCACCGCGAAAACGCACGGAACGCCGTTCGCGCAAACGGTCACGACAACGCTTGAACTACCGGCACAAGGACGGGAGTGCCTGATGGATCTGGAAACCGGGCGAAAAATGGCTCCGCCGGAGTTTCTGACTGCGGATGAGATTGCGAACGGGCCTTCCTTTCGACGGAATGAACGATTCGCACGGTGGTGCCAGGATCAAGGAATCGACCTCCTCAGTAACGTGAGCCGTCAACGTGGCGCGAGACCGGCGGGCGGCGCGGCGAAAGACGCGGACGCGGGTCCGGAGCTTCGCTTTGCACTCATTGGACTCGACATGGTCGAAGCTCGCATTCTGCCGCAGTCTTTCGGAGAATTGACGGTCGAAGACGCCCGCGAGATTCTGGATCGGCAGCCGGGGAATCCGTCCGGCACCGCGTGGATGAGTATCGACGCCCATCTGGTGGAACGCCCCGACACGTTTGCATTCAAGACGCGCGGGGGCGATGTCGGGTTATTGCAATTAGAAGCGGCGGCAAACGAAACGGGGAAGCTGACGATTCGGTATCGACTCGAGCGCCGGGATTGAATTCCGACGCGGTTCCCTTCGGGGCTCACGCCCCGAGGTATCTGATGTCGACCCTTCGGGTCTTCGTTGAATTTGCGCGGAATTTGCCTCCGCCACTCGGGGCTCACGCCCCGAGCTATATGATGTCGACCCTTCGGGTCTTCTTTGAATTTGCGCGGAATTTGCCTCCGCCACTCGGGGCTCACGCCCCGAGCTATATGATGTCGACCCTTCGGGTCTTTGTTGAATTTGCGCGGTATTTGCCTCCGCCGCTCGGGGCTCACGGCCCGAGCTATATGATGTCGACCCTCCGGGTCTTTGATCAATCGGAACGTTCCGCGAACCTTGCCAGCTTGTCGCGGAAGAGCGCGACATCGAGCACCTCGGGGTTGACTACGTTTTCCGGGACCTCGTCGCGGGCGGCGCGGATGATTCCGTTTGCCATCTCCCGGCCGGTCGCCTGCCAGACGTCCAACGTCGATGCCGACCAGTGCGGCGTGAGGATCACGTTGTCGAGGGCGATTAACGGGTCGTCGATCGGCAAGGGTTCGACCTCGAAGACATCGAGGCCGGCGCCGCCGATCTTGCGAGCGCGAAGTGCTTCGTAGAGCGCGTACTGGTCGATCAGCTCGCCGCGGCCGACGTTGATCAAATAGGCGGATGGTTTCATCTTCGCGAGCTCTTGGGCGGTGATCATTCCTCGCGTTGCCTCGGTCAGCTTGCAGTGCAGGCTCACGAAGTCGGACTGGCTCATCACCTCTTCGAGCGAGGTGAGACGTACTCCCAGTGAGCTGGCCTGGGCTGGATCAGCATGTGGCGAAAAGGCGATCAGTCGCATCTCGAACGGAGCTACCAATCGGACGAGCTCTCTGCCGCTGTGGCCCAGGCCGACGATTCCGAGGGTTCGACCGGCGATCTCTTGGCCGAGTAGTTCGGGTTGCCGGTCCCAGCGGCCGGCCCGGGTGGTGCGGTCCTGCTCGAACAGGCGCTTGGAAAGAGCCAGCATGAAGAGGAGCGCCGAGGATGCGGTTGAATGATTCAGCGCCAGGGGCGCGTTGAATACTGCGACGCCGTTCTCGGTGCAGGCCTCCAGGTCAATCTTGTCGTAGCCCGCTCCCGAACGGCCGATCACGCACAGATCGCCGGCGCCCGAGGCGAACGTGCGCTTCGTCACCCAGGGCCGAAGCACGATCAGGCCATCGACATCTTTGATATGGGCGGGGCTGAGCTCCAGGGAATAAAGCCTGCTCCAGTAACCGGAGTCATCGGCACGTGGGGCCAGGTCGTTGATGAAATGCCAGCGAATATCGGGGCGTCCTGACAGCACGCCGAGGCCGGCGTCACCGCAGGCGACGGAGCCGGCTGAATTCAGGAAATCGCCGGTGAGCGCGAGGCGAAAGACGGGAATGATGACCCTCCATGTTATTCATTCTGAGTGAAATTCGTTTGCCACTGCCGGTCCCAAAGGCTGGGGAAGGCGTGGGCGACATACGGATGGCTGGCGATGGCGGCGTCGTCGAGCTCGAGGCCGAGGCCGGGGGCGTCTCCGAGCGAGAGCTCGCCGCGGTTGAGCGGATTCCAGCCTGCGACCAGGTCGTTTCGCCAGGGGACATCGAACTCGGCGAACGATTCCTGGATCATGAAGTTGGGCGTGCTCACATCAAAATGAAGAGCGGCTGCCAGGGCGACGGGCCCGATCGAGCAGTGCGGTGCCACTTGAATGTCCTGGGCCTGGGCCATGGCGGCGATCTTCTTGCCCATCGAGATTCCGCCACAGTGGGCGAGGTCCATCTGCACGATGTCGACGGCGCCCAAGGCGGTCAGCCGGTGAAAATCCGCGAGCGTGTAGAGCCGTTCGCCGGCGGCGATGGGGGGGCGGGCCGATCGCTTCACTTCGGCGAGCAGCTCCACGCACTCGGGCGCGACGGGCTCCTCACACCACGCGGGGTCAAACGGCTCGAGGCGGCGGATCATCGCGGTGGCGGCGCGGGCGCCAAGCCGACCGTGAAACTCGATCATCAGACCCACTCGAGGTCCGACGGCCTTTCGCACCGCGGCGACGGTTTCGACTGCCAGATCGGCTTCCTCGGGATCGAGGGACTTCCAGGCTGTGCCGAAGGGGTCGAACTTGAGCGCGTGATAGCCACGATCGACGGCGGCCGCGGCGCGGCCGGCAAACTCCTCGGGCGTGCGAGCCCCGCCGTACCAGCCGTTGGCGTAGGTGCGGATCTTGGCGTGATAGCGGCCGCCCAGAAGGCGGTAGACGGGCTGGCGGCAGGCCTTGCCGATCAAATCCCACATGGCGATCTCGACGCCGCTGATCGCGGTCATGACGGTCGCGCCTCCCTGGTACTGGTCGCGGATCATGCCGCCGATTGTGGCTTCAATGTCGAACGGATCCTTGCCTACAACCCGGGCCTCGACCCATTCGTGCAACAGCGTTTGAACGGTCTTTTCCTGCCATTCCAGCGAAGCCTCGCCCAGGCCGGTCAAGCCATTATCGGTGCGCAGGCGGATGAACAGATAGTTCCTCAAGCCCGCGTTTGCCAGCCAGGTTTCGAAGCCGGTGATCTTCACGCCACGAAACTCCCATTCGCGTAGCAAACAAGATTTCAGCCGATTGCGGGGCTTGCAGTGCGTCTGTGGGCCTCGTACTGTCAACAACTCGGCGCACGCGACCTGCTCTCCCCTGACGATACCACGCGACGCGATGCAATCCAACGATAGCCACACCGACTGGGCCGACGTGGGGGCGACCAAGGCCCCTGACGTGGGGCTGCCCGAACGACCGACGCGCGTGCGTTATCAGGTTCTGGCGACGGCGTGCAGCCTGGCGATCGTGACGTACCTTCATCGGGTGGGTTTCGCGACGGCATGGGCCGAGTTCAAGGTTCCGCTCGGTCTATCAGAGGATGACCTGGGCAACGTGATGGCGGCGTTCATGATCGGCTACGGGCTCTTCGAGATGCCGTGGGGTGCCCTGGGAGACCGATTCGGCGTGCGGCATACGATCGCCGCGATCGTGCTGGGCGGATCGAGCTTGACCGTCATGCTCGTGCTGGTCGCGCTGCTTCCGCCGCGAGTGCTCGTGATTGTCGGCTTTCTGGTCGTGGTCCGCTTCCTGTTCGGCGCGTTCCAGGCCGGAACTTTTCCCTCGATCGCACGAATGATGGCAGACTGGATGCCGTCGACCGAGCGGGGTTCGGCCCAGGGCGCGATCTGGATGTCGAGCCGTATGGGCGGAGCGATCGCTCCCCTGCTCCTCGCGGGCCTCTTCGGTTACCTTGGCGATTGGAAGCTGCCGGTTGTTTTGGTGGGCTTGCTGGGAATTGTCTGGTGCGCGCTTTTCTGGCCATGGTTTCGCAATCGGCCCGAAGAGATGCCGTCGATCAATGAGGCTGAGCGCAAGCTGATCGTGCTGGGGCGGGCGTCTGGCGGTGGTCACGGTCATGGGGCTATTCCCTGGGGATTGTTCGCGAGATCGAAGAGCGTGTGGTCGCTGTGCCTGATGTATGGCTTCCTCGGGTTCAGCGGGAATTTTTACTTGACCTTACTGCCGACCTATTTGAAGCACCACCGCGGACTCGAGTCTGGGCCGACGGCGTGGCTGACTTCGCTGCCGTTTGCGTTTGGAGTGCTGGCCTGCCTGGCCGGCGGGTCGCTCTCGGACGCGATCATCCGCCGGTGGGGTAAGGCCTTGAGCCGGCGAATCGTGGGCGTGTCGGGCCTTGCTCTGGCTGCGACGGCGATCGTTCTTGTGCCCTGGGCCGAAGATACCGTGACCCTGGGTTTCCTGCTGACTCTGGCGTTCTTCGGCAACGACCTGGCGATGGCGCCGGCCTGGGCCGCGGCGGCGGACATCGGAGGGCGTTATACCGGGGTGCTCTCGGGCACGATGAACATGATGGCCAGTTTCATGGCGGCGCTCGAAGCACGCTGGCTGGGAGGATTGCTCAAGCAGCACGACCTGGTGCTTCCCTTCTTCCTTCTGGCTGGGAGTTATGTCCTGGGAACGCTGGCGTGGATCGGCGTTGATATCCGGAAGACACTCGCGGGAAAAGATGAGGAGTGAAACGGGGATCAGAGCGATGTGCGCGGGGCGGGTGCGCCGGGTAGAATGAGCGGAGAGCCGGACAAGCGCTGCGGACGAGTGACTCAGGTACAGGAGGAATCTCCGATGCGACGAGATCACGCGAGGGGCTTCAGTCTGATCGAGCTGCTGGTGGTCACGGCCGTGACTTGCCTATCGGTCGCGATGCTGCTACCGGCCGTTCAGTCCTCCAAAGCAGCGGCGCGCGGGCGAGCTGCGTCATGAACCTCAAACAGATTGGCCTGGCGACGCTCAATTACTCGCAAGCCTGGGGAACGCTGCCGCCGGCCTTGATTCTCGGCGAGGGTCATGGCAACGGACAGGGTGCATTTACGAGCATTTTAGCTTATGCGGAGCAGATCCCGCTCTTCAACGCATACAACTTCTACGTCGAGAACTGGTACATCGCCAACCATACTGTCGTCGGTACTTCAGTGAACATGTACCTGTGTCCGGACAATCCCAATATCGATAAAGTCGCTGCCGGCGACGTGCGATATCCCGAGCCCAAGGCCGTCTTCGCCAAGGGCCACTTTGGCGCGAACTGGGGCGGCGGCCACATGCGTTGGCACCTGGGCACCACCAGTTACCGCAGACTTCCTCCCAAAGGGGATGCTCGCAGGCCGTGGGGCGAAGATTTCGTGAAAGAGCGTGGGACGTACCTCGGTGTGATCATGACCGTTTCCACGCCGGATGGTCTGGTGAATGCAAAAGACGGCAAACCACTGGCCCGCAGTGTTAAAGTGGCGGACATTACCGATGGCCTCGCGTTCACGCTGGCTTTCGTCGAGAAACTCGACAGCTTCGGCTGGGCGGTCGGCGGCTGGGGCGGAAGTGAGTTCGACGTGCACACGTCGCCGTCCTACGAGGGCGACGACGCGCTGGCCCGCAAGGTGTACAGCGGCTCGACGCACGCGCAAGGGCCAAATGCCCTCTTTTGCGACGGCGCGGTCCGGTCTCTCTCGCCGAAGCAAGACCGGGCGACCTGGTACGCTCTCATCACCCGCGCCGGCGGTGAGGCTGTCAAACTCGACAAATGAATCCGTTCCTGTGCGATCAAGTACGCATCGAGAGATTCACGATGAAACGATCTTTGGTCATGATGTTGCGATTGATCGTCTGCGTCGTTTGGGCCGGAACGAGCTCGACGCGAGCCGATGACGATTTCCGGCCGCTCTTCAACGGCAAGGACCTCTCGGGCTGGGTCAGAGTGAACGTGGCGCCGGAGACGTTCACGGTGCGCGACGGGATGATTGTCTCGACGGGCAAGCCGACCGGCGTGATGCGGACGGACCGGCCTTATGAGAACTTCGTGATGGAGTTGGAGTGGCGGCACCTTCAAGCAGGGGGCAATGCGGGGCTGTTTGTCTGGAGCGATGCGCTGCCGGCGGTCGGAGTGCCGTTCACGCGGTCGTTCGAGGTGCAGATCCTGGACGGTCATGAGACTCCGAACTATACGAGCCACGGCGACGTTTTTGGGATCTGGGGCGCGACGATGACGCCTGACCGACCGCACCCGGCCGGGTGGATGCGCTGTCTGCCGAGCGAAAATCGGGCGCGGCCTTCACCGGAGTGGAACCACTACCGGGTGACGTGCCAGGACGGTGTGCTGAAGCTCGCGGTCAACGGTAAAGAGGTGTCGGGCGCGAGCAAGTGCGTGCCGCGCGCTGGCTATATCTGCCTCGAATCCGAGGGGTCGGAGTGCCACTTCCGCAATCTGCGCATCAAGGAACTGCCCTCCACGCGGCCGAGCGATGCGGAGAGGGCGACTCTGGACGAAGGTTTCGTCTCGGTCTATTCGGGGCTCGACCTGCGCGGCTGGCGGCTTGACCCGGGCCACGAGGGACACTGGCGGGCGAAGGATTCGATTCTCGAATACGACGGCAAGAGCACAGCCAAGGAGAAAGACCTCTGGACAGAGAAAGCTTATGGGGACTTCGTGCTGTCGGTTGACTGGCGCCTGCCCGGCAAGCCGGCGCCGCGGAAACGCGCGGTCGTGCTTCCTAACGGAGACGACGCGAAGAACGACGACGGCTCAGCGAAGACGATTGAGATTCCCTATGCCGGGGATAGCGGCGTCTTGCTACGCGGGTCGGGACGAGCGCAGGTGAATATCACGTGCAACACAATCGGCTCGGGTGAGCTTTATGACTATCGAGTGGACAAGACGATGCCCGCAGAGGTGCGATCAGGGGCAATTCCAAAGGTCAAGGCCGACAGCGCTCCGGGCAAGTGGAACCGGTTCTTGATCACAATGAAGAAGGACAGGGTGACGGTCGCGCTGAACGGGCAGACGGTGATTGATCAGGTGCAATTGCCGGGGATCCCGGCGCGTGGGCCGATCGGGCTGCAGCATCATGGAGATCCGGTTCAGTTCACGAATTTGTTTATCAAAGAGATCGAGTGAAGCGACGCGGATTGGAGCAGCGATCGCGGCGTTGCCGGGTCTGCCGCTTCAATCGGCGTCGAAAACCGCGGAAACGGCGACCGAAAAGTCCGGCAGCGCCACCGATGCTGCTGTTTCCCCGCGCGGATAGACGCCTGCTTCGACGTAAGAATCTCCGCGCAATGCCAGGACCGTGATTGTTTGTGACTGCGGGTTAACGATCCAGTATTCCGGAACGCGGCCCTCGGCGTAGTCGCCCCGCTTCTCAACCAGGTCTCGTTCCGGTTTCTCTTCGCTGACGACTTCGAGAGCCAGATCGGCGCCGAGCCAGAACCGGTTCTGGCGGCGCGAATCGTCGGCATGTCGCAGCAACAGAAGATCGGGTTCGCGGTACTTACCCGACCGAATTCGCAGCCGCAACGGCGAAAAGCGGACCTTGCCGCCTCGAGGCTCGATGAAGCTCAGGAAGGCAGTGTAGAGGAACCCCAAGATCGCCTGGTGCTTGTCGGTCGGCATCGGCAGAACTTCCAGAAAACCGTCGGTGAACTCGATCAGGCGCGTCCGGTGGTCGGTCAGAACGAGATACTCTTGCTCGCTCCACTGGCCCTGCCGCGGAAGTATTTCTTCGAGCACGTCCTTCCATTCCTGGCTGGATGGAACATCAGTCATGGTGTGCGGTGCGGTCGCCATTGCGGTGCCCCGGAAACGAAGATCTCTTTGCATGGTCAATATTACTTGAAACTTACGAGGTCGCCTACCCGGACCAGGTTTAATACCGTCGGTCTCGTCCGCAGTTTGCGAACGTATTTCCGCCGGGGGGTCTCGATCGTGGGGCCGTGCTCGGTATCACTCACCTCGGCACGGTGAGCTTCAAGTCCGCGCCTCTGCGGCGCCCGACGACTCTGCCGGTTCGAATGTCGAGGAGCTGGATGTAGCGGCCGGCGGATTCGTCGCCGTAAAGGATCACGTGGTTGCCGTCCAGTTTCATGTTGACGCGGTTCGTGTACATCGAATTACCGAGCGGCCCGATGCCCCAGAGCGGGGTCTTCCATTGTTCGCCATGCTTGAGGTGGTAAGCGACAATGCTACAGCCGGAGGAATAGGGACTGAATTCGGCGTAATAAAGTGTATCGACCCCTCGCAGGAAGACCGACGCGATGTGCGCGCGCCAGGACACGATGGTGTTGCCGCCTTTTCGAACCTCGACCATCGGCGGCAGGGAGGGCACATCGGGGGCTTTGATCTCGACGTCGTAACCGCCGCCGAAGTGGCGGGCACACGCCTCGGGAGTCGCGGTTTCGACAGACCATGACCATGGCGTTTTCTCAGCCAGCGCTTGCTGAGAGAGCGTCTCGCCCTGCATCGGATCATTGGGATTGAACGTGTGCTTGGATGAACGCTCAGGCGAGATGGGTTCTTGGGGCTGCTGGACTCGTTCGAGATCGGTGAGGATCGCTCGCGCCCGCCGCAAGCTGGTTTCGGTGTTCTGGAGCTGATCACGCTGCACTTCGGCCTGGGATTCGAGCTCGCGGATGAGCGCTCGCATCTCGTCGAGGCTGCCAGAGCCTCCCGCCGAGGGCGCACTTGGTGCCGCCTTCGCAGTTTGGCCGTGGGCGGCCCGGCGATCGCCGAGGCCGGAGCCGGTCGATGCAATGATCAGGATGGCGCCCAGCACCGAGAAACACGCAGGCGCTCTGAGCGTGAACGAGATCCCGCTTCGATTCACAGGGGGCTGATGCATGGTAATACCCTCCATATTGGCGACACTTCTCATACACCTTGGACGCACCACGCCGATGTTGTATTCCACGATCTCGATTTTTGTGGTGAATCCATGCTCCTCCGCGGAGCGATGTGCTGGCAAGATGATCAGCGCATGACCGATGAATGACGCGGGCGGCACAGGGAGTGTGCCTGCTACATGGATCGTCGTCCACACGCGACAACCGGCGGACGGTTCTTCCTGGGCGACGGGGCGGGTAGTATGGCGACATTCCGGACGTAATGACATGGAACACTGGTCCGGCAACATCCTTCGACGAGTGGCCGACATGACTCCGTTCACGACCGCTTTCGTTACCGGTGCGACCGGGCTTCTGGGGAACAACCTGGTGCGCGCGCTCGTGGAGCGAGGGCATCGCGTGAAGGCGCTCGTGCGCTCGCGGCCAAAAGCCAAGGACCTTCTCGGCGGACTGGACGTGGAGATTGTCGAGGGGGACATGAAGGACATTTCGTCGTTCAAGGAGGCGTTGCGAGGGGTGGATGTGCTGTTCCATACGGCGGCGTTCTTTCGCGACAGTTACAAGGGTGGACGGCACTGGGACGAGCTTTTTCGCGTTAATGTGACGGGGACCGAGGCACTGCTGGACGCTGCGTATGGGGTGGGGGTGCGGAGGATGGTGCACACCTCGTCGGGGGGCGTGCTGGACGGGCCGCCAGGATCGCGCATTGACGAGACGATGCCACGGGCCGAGGCTGACGCGAACGATTACTTCCGCAGCAAGATCTTGTGCGATCACGCGATCATGGCCTTTCTCGAGAGCCATGCGGATTTCGACGCGACATTCGTGCTTCCCGGATTCATGTTCGGACCCGGCGACGCCGGCCCGACCGCCAGCGGCCAGCTCGTGCTCGATTTCGCCCGGCGGAAGCTGCCCGGGCTGGTGCCGGGGTCGTTCGCGGTGGTCGATGCCCGCGACGTGGCGACGTTTTCGGTTGCGGTGGCAGAACGCGGGCGGCGTGGCGAGAAGTACCTGTGCGCGGGGCGTCACATGACGATGTACGAAGTCGCCGCGGGCCTCGAGCGCGCGACCGGGACCAAAGCACCGAGCTTGCGCATTCCGATCCCGCTCTTGTTCGTGATCGCGACCGGGTATGAGGCTTATGCCAGAATCACCGGTCGACCCGTGCTGATCAGCCTGGCGTCGGTGAAATTGCTCGCGCGTGAAAACGAGCGAAGCCGTATGAACCACGCCAAGAGCGAGCGGGAGATCGGCGTATCTTTTCGGCCGTTCGACGAGACACTGGCCGATATCGTCGCGTGGTATCGCGGTCACGGTGAATTGCCGGCGGCAGCACATTGACGCCGGTGTTCGGCGAGCATGTTGCAGAACAGCCGGCCCTGTTCAATTGCGTCGTCCAGAGCGTTGTGCGTGTGCGGAGCGTCTGAGAACCATTGCTTTGGCATGTTCCGTTTGGTTGCGTCGCGGTATGGCACACGCAGCATGGCCATGGCAAAGGTCTTGATGTCGAGCGCCGAGTGACTGAACGGGCTCTCGCCGGCGAAACGAATCAAGTACCAGTAGACGAAGAGAAAGTCATACGCAGCCGGGTAGCGCACGAAGACCGGCTTGCCCGGAAGTCGCTTGAGCCAGGCGAGGTAGTTCTGCATTGCGGCGAGCGGGGTCTGGAGCTCGGTGCGGGTCTGGTCCCAGGCTTCCTTGTTCTTCTGCCACCAGGCCATCGTGGCGGGGTGGCCCCCTGCGCCCTCGAGCAGCTCGAGGTTGGCCAGGAGCGTCGCCTTCCCGACCGTGATTCCATAAGTCTTTGAACAGAAGGTAACGACGGCAACGAAGAAGACGTTGCTGGTCGCCATCTCTGGCGCCTGGCCTCGGAACCTCTTCTTCCTTGACGGGGTGCGAGGCGGAGCTGGCCGCGAACGTGTTCGCCCCTGCAGCCGGCCGCTGAACGACGGTCGCGGGCCAGCGGAGAGGACCGGTCGCGCGGTATGATAAGAATCGCTGCGCGGCACCATTCGGCTTCGTGGAGGTGCCACTCCGCCAATGAAGAGAGACAGAGTGCCATGCCCCTGAATCTGCCACTGATCTTGCACACCGTTCTCGAGGACTACACTCTGCCCTGGATTGGATTTCACGGCGTGGCGCACTGGGCCAGGGTGCTCGAGAATGGGCTTCGTCTGGCGGAGGAGACGGGTGCCACGATTGAAGTGGTTCAGCTTTTCGCCGTGCTGCACGATTGCCGGCGCGTGAACGAACACCACGATCCGCAGCACGGGCCGCGCGCGGCGGAGCTGGCGCGGGCACTTCGGGGTGAAGTATTTGAAATTGATGATGAGCATTTCCGCCTGTTGCATCGCGCGTGCGCTGGCCACACGCGGGAGCGCACCCATCCGGACCGTACGATCCAGACGTGCTGGGACGCGGACCGGCTCGACCTGGGACGGGTGGGGATGCTGCCTGATCCTCGCTATCTCTCCACCGAGATCGCCAGGCGGCAGGAGACGATCTGGTGGGCGGATGGGAGGGCGACGATGGGTTTCGTTCCCGAGTTCGTGAAAAGTGAGTGGGGTATCGATCTGGAAGGGGAGAGCATGGGATTATCCTGGGCGCAAGCGTGATCCGCCGGGGCGGTCGCACTGACGTGCGAGGCACACATTCCCCGTCCAGACCACGGTTTCACGACCGTGGTCACGCCGTGGTGAACTGCGTCGACTGTCATTCTGAAGGGAGTTTCCGATGGCGTTCTTCGGTCCTAGCAAAGATGAAGTGTGGCGGCAGCTTTGCGCGGAGATCGGCGCGAAGTTTGTCGAAGGTGGCGGATGGAAAGGGAACACGGTGCAGGCGGTTGTCGGGCCATGGACGATTACCCTTGATACCTACACGGTCTCAACGGGAAAATCGTCTATCACTTATACTCGCATGCGTGCTCCTTACTTCAACACGGAGGGCTTCCGGTTCACGATCTACCGGAAGGGAGTTTTCAGCGGGCTAGGCAAGATGCTGGGCATGCAGGACATCGAGGTGGGCGATCCGGAATTCGACGAAGCGTTCATCATCCAGGGAAATAACGAGCCGAGAGTGCAGCATCTCTTCGCCGACAAAAAGCTCAGGGCGCTCGTGCAGGCTCAGCCGACGATCAAGCTTGATGTGAAAGACAGCGAGGGGTGGTTTGGGCCCAAGTTTCCGGACAATGTCGATGAGCTGCATTTCCTGGTCGTGGGGGTGATCAAGGACGTGGAGCGGCTGAAATCGCTGTTTGACTTATTTGCCGCGCTGCTCGAGCAGCTTTGCAGGATCGGGTCGGCTTACAAGCAGGAGCCGGGGGTGGTGTTGTGAGGGGTTGCCGCGTCGGGTTCGATAGGCTGCATGCCGACTGGGTCATTCGGGCCGTCGCGAACTCGTTTTGAGCAACGCGGACGTACGGGAACGGGTCACTCATCGAGTTGCCAGACCAGAGTCGGGCTCGCCGCAGAGCGGTAGCTGGGACATCCCCACGCGGAGCGTGGGAACGAGGGCTACGGGCGGAGCCGGTGCCACCCATCGAGCGCGTTCAGCGGGCGGCACACGGAGTGTGCCTGCTACACCGGACCACCGGCAGTGCCGGTGCCACGCAGGGCCGAAGTTCTGCCGCCGGAGCGGGCGAGCGCGGACGCAATTTCGCGGAGCGAATGGCAGCGGTTCCTGCTTTGATCGCTATTGCTTGCTCGTCGCTTCGGGGGCGGCACCGCGGGCGGCGGTTACCTTGACGCCGGCCATGTCTTCGAACGTATCGCTCAGATCGTCGTGGGTGATGACCACCTTGCAAGTCGCGAGCTTCGGCGCCGGGCCGATGACTTTCACGGTCGTCCAGAGGGTCATCTCTTTTCCCGGCCCCAGCTTGGGGATCTGGGAGAACATGACTTTGTCCTTAGTCGGCGACGTTTGCATTGAGACTTCCTTCGACCCGCCGCCTACCTTCTGAACTTCGAGGTTGGGCGAGAGTGTGGCGGTGACCTGAATGTTGGTCGCGTCCTTGGTGCCGTAGTTTCTCAAGCGGATCTCGAACGTGGTCTGTCCGCCCTGATCGACGACTCGCTTGGCTTCGCTCACGAGCACATCGACGTCGGGCATGCCGAGGACGTCGGTGCGCTTGAGGTCTGTCTTCCTTGAGGCCGCTGTCGCCGCTCGCCTCGGCGAGCACTTCGTAGCGGCCCTTGTCGCCCACCCGGACATGGAACGGAAATGAGAGTGGTTTGGCCTGCGGGTCGATCTGGTCGATCGTCCATGTGAGCCGGCGGGTTGTCGCGTCGTAGCGCGCGTCGGGGGGACGCTGACCGACCAGTTTTCCGCTGGTCGGCAGCGTGGTGGTGACGCGGATTCTCCGGGCCGGGGCGGTGCCCGAGTTCTGGAGAATGACCTCGTAGTCTGCGATGGTATCGGTGAAACGCTGGTCGGGGCCGACGACGTGGACCTCGAGCTGGGGCGTGACCACGGCGATGGTCTTGGTCACCTGGGCGTCTTCTTGCACGAAGACGACGTCATCGCTCTTGGCGGTGACGGTGCAACTCTGCTCGCCGCCGATGACGGCGTCGGCGACGAGGTGTCGAGCTTCTCGGAGTGGCCGGGCAAGAGCTCGGGCAGAGTGAGCTCGTAGAGGACAGGATCTTCGCTCTTGGAGCGCAGTATCGTGGCGGAGGCCCGGGCTGAGCTTGGCCTGGATCGCGACGTTTCGCGCCCGGCCGTCGCCCGAGATTCGTGATGGTCACCTTGAACTCGACCGGCTGGCCCTTCAGGACCTTTCCGGTGGTGGGATTGGCAACGACGTCGACCTTGAGCTTGGGCTCGAGCACTCGTGTGCGCGACCGGCAGCCGGTCTCGAACTTCACGGTCGCGGCATGGTCGAACGGCCCGGTCTTGGTCGGCTTCACCTTGACGCTGATCGTCCGCTCAGAGCCGGCCGCGAGCGTGGGAATGCGGAAGCTCAGATGCGATTCGTGCGATCGGACCATTTCGGGGACGCTGGCGACATATTTGAGTCCTTCGGGAAGCTCGTCCTCGACGTCGACGTTGAGCGCATCCGAGGTCCCGGTGTTGCGGATGGACAGCTTGAGATTCGCGACCTGGTTCAAATTCATGCTGGCGGGAGCCTGGACGTCGACCGTCACGGCGACCGATTGCTTGCCGATGGGAAGCCGGTCCACGGTCGGGCCGGTGGCTTCCGTGCGAGCCGGCGCAGGCGGGCGCACCGTCAGGGGCGGCCGGTCCTTGAGTGCGAACCACGCTGGGATCGGTGCGGATGCGCAGCGGATCCTTGCCCTTTGGCTTTGCGCCGCGGATGAGATCATCAATTCCGGCGTCCAGTTGACGGGGGGGCTCGCTCTCCTCCTCGGTCGCTGGCCCCTTCCCCTTTTCCTTGTCTTTCTCTTTCGCGGACTTCCCCCTGGGATTGGCCGGGGTGGACTTGACGGTTCGCGGGTGGGAATCGCCGGTGTTGTCGTCTTTCGCCGCAGGGCGGCTCGCGGGCTCGTCGATCTTCTCACCGGCTTCAACCGGAGCCGGAGGCAATTTCAGGTCCTCGGGAATCGCAGTCTCGGCGTTGGTGTCGCCCGAGGGTGGGGAGAAGGGGACCGGCGTCGGCGCGGCCGGCGGGCGGTCTTGCCCCTGGTCCTGTTCCTGCGCGAGCGCAGTGCTGCCGCCGGAGGATGCCGCGAGCAAGATTCCGAGAATCAACAGTAGTCGCCGGCCCATGGAATCGATCCCCTCCTTGGGAACGCCCTGGTCTACGCGACGCCTTGAACGCGAGAGAGATGTGAGACTCGATGGTCCGAGCTGCGTCTGGACAGGGAGAAGCCGCAGCACAACGCGATCTGGGGCGCAAATCAAGCGCAGACCGAGAAGTGCGGCGGTTGATGCGGGGGGATTCATACCAGATCGTTCCGAATGGGGAAAGAGCAAGTTCCGTGCTGGCGCGCTGGCATATAGGCGATCGTCGTGCGCCTCACCGGTGTGCTCAACTGTGTTGCCCCAGACGGTCGGGCGCGGCAGGATACTCCGTCTTCATCAAGAGAGATCCGAAACGCCTACTTCCGATGGTGTCGCCGTTAGCCAAATGAGGCGGAATCACGCGCCTCGGGCGACCTCGGCGGCAATTGGCGATTTGCCAAATGCGCGGAACTGCGCGAGCTAGCTCGATCTGGACAAAATTCCAAACTGGAATATAATTCTCGTGAGCACGGAAATCAGAATGTCCGATGGATCCGGTGATCCCTGGGTCATTCGGCGCCATGAGGAATATGAGAGGCGACAAAAGCGTTACACGAAGAAGCATCCGAAGGAGCTCGTTGCGGTCCTCGACAACCTCGATACATACATGAAAACGCTTAATAATGGCGTCAAGCCTTTGCAGATCAGATTTGGCTTCACCCATGACGAGCCGCTCGGAGTTGTCGCGATTGATCAAAAGGGGGGTGGCCCAAATCTCGCCGAGACGCGGCTGTACGTCTACCCAGACATTGTCGCGAGGGAGTTGCATCTCCTCACGATAGGAGACCAGTGGACACAGAAAGACGCCATTCAATTCTGCAAGTCATTCATCACCAAGCTGCGAGGAAAGGCGGAGCGGGACCATGGCAGACAGAAAGACGTACAATAGCGTCTCAGACATGGTGCAAGAAGCATCTGGCAATGACGGATTCGCCGCCGCATATGAACGGAGACTGGCTGACCGAAGAGTCATCAAGGATCTGATGATCAAGCGCGCCATGAGCGGGCTGTCCCAAAAGGACATCGCCCGCAGCTTCGGCTGCACACAAAGCAGGATTTCCAAGCTTGAAAATATGACGGACGGCGAGCTCACGCTTGGCGATCTTGCGAAGTACTCAGGAGCGCTGGGATTGCATTTGAGAATCACCCTCGGGCCGGAAGAATCGAAGCCGGTCGCACGCAATGGATATGTTTCATTCGAAATCTGCGGGAACGGCGCGCCCGGAGTCGAGACGTGCAAAACCAAGAGCATCGACGCATTGAGGGCACCAAGCTTCCGCTGTTCGAGGAACGACGTGTGCCGGATGACAGCCGTCGTCCAGTGCGGACATGATCGCCGAATCACGGCAATTGCAAAACTCGAGCGACACATCCGCGCGCTCGTTGCTACATCTGGGACCGCGAGTTGGATGGGCCGGAAGCCGTTGTCGTGATTCGGGCGCCATCACGCGTTTTCCGCCGTGGATTTGGGAGCCTGTTGTTGCGCTCGGCTCTATAGGCACTGGTCGCCTGTGGGTTCGACGAGATCGTGTGCGCGATGATTGAGCTCTCAAACCCGGCGTGGTTGGCGGGCGTGGCTTTCTTTTGGTTCTCGGGGGCCTGTGCGTTAGATCCGGATTTGCCAAGAAGTCTCAGCTTGCATTTCGTGAATCTGGAGGTGCTCTATCCGTCGCTTCTCTATTTCCAAGGGGATGGCGGTGATTGCGATCATCGCTGGCAATTGCGCCGCGGTTCGCGCCTGTTTCTTCGCCAATGTTCCTGAACGCGCCATTCATCTGCTGCTGCTTGGCGGCCTGTTGCCGCTGGCGAATATCGTCTTCTTCAGCTTGTACGTGATTTCAAAGCGGTACCGGATCTCGCTGCGACGGCAGCCAGAGGAGCGGCGTGCCGCACGGATTACCCGCTTCACTGTCCTCGCTGGGCTCGAGCTCATGGCTCTCGTGCTTGCGTCACTGCTGACACCTTTCCAGGTTTACATCCTCGGATACGCCGAGGTCGTGTCGGCACCGATCGAGCCGTGGGCCAATTCATTCACAGGTGGTCGTGACTGGATTCTTCAATTTGTGTTTCTCCCATTGTTCCTGGGAATCGTGCTATCCGGCCCACCGGTGAGTTTCGCTTACGCTCTTGCCTGGGTCTCTAGCTGGTTTGAGCTGGTCGTAGTACCGCGCGTTGCTTCTAAAGGATAAGTTGCTCTCAGGACCGCCGCTCCGTCTGGCGTTCACTCTCGCCTTCGTCTTCAGCCGGTCTATCGATCGACAGGTCCTCAACCGTCACTTGAAATCTCATCCGCGCGGGGTTAACTTTTGACTGTCCATGTCCGGCCGGACGCAACTTCAAGAATGCGAGTGGAAATGTTCTCTTCGTCCCGTATTCGCGCGAAGATATCAGTCGCGGCAGCCATGGTGGCGGCTGTCGCGCTCGCTGGGGTTACTTCGAAATCGGCTCAAGGGGGCTGCGGTCGCGGCGTCTTAACAGAAACGAGCCGATCGGCGCACGGGTCGTTTTCAAACCTGCAGCAACTCGTGCTCGCCGGTGCTTTGCCGGGCAGTCCAGGCCCGATGCTACCCGGTCGCAAATTGCCTTGTGCCGGGGCTTCCTGCTCAGAAGGGAACCGGCTGCCGCAAGTGCCGGCACGCGCGTCTTCAACGGCGAGCGAACTCTGGTGCTCCCTGCCGACGGCGCTGGTGCAGACCTACCTGGCTTCACGGCATCTCCCAACTGGCCAATGCTCAGTTCGGGCCCCGGTTTGCACATCCCTGATCGAACGTCCTCCCCGCTCGTTTGCCATTTCTTGACTCCGATCGCGCCGGGTGCGCACCTGCGTAGACGGCCCCGTGCTCTTGCCTGCGCTCGATGAATTCGACCGCCTCAGGTCGTCGTCGTGCATCGGTGGCTAATTCGCCAGCCCGCGCCTGGCGCGATCGCAATCTAGAAGCGAATTCAGGCTCGGTATCGGCCTGCGAGCGCGGGGACCGAATTCCAAGTCTTCCGTAGAGAAACTCCGCATCGAGAGGACTTCCAGATCGCGCATCGTTTTTGAGGAACAGGAACACACATGAATCACTGACAGAGTTTGCCGATCCGAGTATCGAACACCCGCAACTGTTTTCTTTCTTCAACTTCAGAGGTTCTCAATGGCACACATCAAGCTGCCTGAAGGCGCACCCGGTATCGTCGGGCCGATGATCGCGTACCCCGAGACGCAGACGCACCTGAGCGGTCTGGCCGAGGCCCTGCTGCGGGGACCGTCGTCCCTGACCTCCGCTGAACGCGAATTGATCGCTGCCTATGTTTCGTCCGGAAACGAGTGCTGCTTTTGCATGCAGTCGCATGCGGCGGCGGCACGCGTGCACTTCGGAGCAGAACGGCATCTGGTGGATCAGGTGCTCGAGGAAGCGACGGCCGCGCCCGTCTCGGAGAAGATGGAGGCGCTGCTGGCGATCGCTGAGAAGGTGCGCCGCGACGGGCGCCTTGTGCAGTCGCAGGATATCGACCGCGCCCGCGCCGCTGGCGCCGATGACAAGGCGATCCACGATGCCGTTCTGATCGCGGCGGCGTTCTGCATGTTCAATCGTTATGTGGACGGGCTCGGAACCTGGGCGCCAAGCGACCCCGCCGCGTATGAGGAGTCAGGGGTCCGGCTCGCCAAAGACGGGTATGTGAATTATGATTTCAGCAAGCCCTGAGTGCTCGTCAGCTTGCATCGGAGCTGTCGCAGTCGCGATTTTGCGAGCAGTGAATGAGCCGTCAAATCTGGCGTGGCCGACATGCGGACCCGGCAATACCTTTGAGCGCTGGCAGTAGCGAACGCGAACGCGCTTGCTTCGCAGGACTCCGGACGATGCGACTTCCCCGCGTGCGGTTCACGGTGCAGCGGATGATGATCGCGGTGACGGTGCTCTCCGTACCACTGGCACTCTGGTGCTGGAGAATCAGCGCCGGCTTTGCGTTTCCATCGGCGTTCGACTTTGTGCCGCTTGGTATCACGATCGTCTCGGCCGGGATTCTGGTGAAAGTTCTTCGCGGCGGATCTGGGCTTCGAGGGCGCGTTCTTGGCCCGGTGGCTTGGGGGGCCGTGCTCCTGAGTGCTATGGTGAGCGTTTGGTTCACGTCGGTGGAATCGGAATGGATCGAGGAGACTTGCGACACCTGCGGCCACGGAAGGACGGTCTTCGAAAGCAGGTTTTTCGCGATTGCCCCTCAACGAAGCATTCGAAACGAGTATTCGAGATCGATTATCGACCTCGTTGCTGCGGACCTTGGCATACCGTGTGCGCACAAGCGGATCGGCCGTCTTCGGTTGCAACGCTGGCTGGGCGGGTGCCTTTGCGTTGAGAGGTTCAGTGGCATATACAGGCTTTCGGGCGGACCGGGGTATCCCGACTGCGCGAGGAATGCCGTCCGATCATGGCCGGTAAATGATCCGAGCCTGGTCCGAAACTTTCGAGACGGGGTTTTGGAAAGGAAAGATTCGAGTTATCTGCGGGATTTAGTCAGCCGGATGTTCGACGGATGCCCTGACGATGAGCGACCGCTGTGGGCAAAGAAACGTGGCGTAATGCCTGACTCACCGGGGCAGGCTGATTCGCCGTGATTGTATACCGGTCCGTCGAATTCGAAGTCGCCCTTCGCGCCGTGGTCAGTGAAGAGGAGAATCAAGCGAAAATACCCAAAGGATCAGACTGGTGTTCTGGATTCGCAAAATCTGTTTCATTCTGACCCGGATCGTCATAGCGCCAGCCGCGATCCTCGCTGGTTTGGGGTTTATTCTCCTGCCATTCGCGTTTGCGACCATGCAGGATCCCGATAAGCCGCTCTCCTGGAGCGAGTACCTGGGTGTGGTCTTCCGCGGCGGTGGCCTCGACAGTTTCGTGATTGCCGCTGGTTTGATCGCGTTTGGCGTGGTCGTTGCGCGGGTTCCACTTCCTGCGCGAAAGACAAGGCGGTTGGACCTCGGGATATCTGAGCCGTGCGACTGCCACCAGTGCGATTCAAGCTTTGGGTTGTCTTCGTGGCGATCGCGGCTGTAGCCGTGGTGATCGCCCTGCTGATGAGGCCGCATCCGGTTGCGTCCATGTCCAGCTTCGTGAAGTGGTCGGATGGATCGCGCACGATGAACGGACCGTCCCCCACTCGGTATCACCCGTTTGGTCCGCTGCTCACGGTGGATTGGTCCGACGGAACGTCCAGTTGGTACTTGAGCCGGACGCAGATCCGGCACGCGTTGCTTGGCGACAGTCCGGCGAACTGGATCGCGACATTGACGAACGATCCGAACGATGAAGCGAGAGATCAGGCGGCATCCGAAATCACCGAGAACGCGGACGACATCGACCCTGGCCTCGTCGTGCCTGCTCTCATCGCATCGATGAAGGATGACAGTCCCCGCGTCCGGTTTAGCGTCGCCTTCGCGCTATGGCGCTTCGCCATGAGGTCGACGGCGGCTCTGCCGTCGCTTGCGGAAGCGACCAAAGATGAAGAAGTTCGTGTGCGCATCACGGCGGTCGAGGCGCTGGGAGACGTTCCCAAGACGGACGAGTCGAAAAAGATCGCAATCCCCGCGCTGGTCGGGGCACTCAAGGATGCAAGGAACATTGTCAGGTGCCGAGCGGCAAGGAAGCTGGTCGCCTGGGCAGAGGGCGGCGCGGGAGTCCCTGCGATGATTGAAATCCTTCAGGGTCGCGGCGCTCCTGAAACACGCGAGGATGACAGGACGTCCAATCGGCGGTATGCGCTTGAATCCCTTGAAGTGATCGGCGCCCCAGCACGTGCCGCGATTCCCGTTCTGATCAGTGCGACGCAGGACGACGATGCCGAAGTGCGAGTGGGCGCGGCGAAAGCACTCGTTGTTGTCGGCGAACAGGAGGTCGCGCTTCCGGTGCTGGAGCGGGTGTTTGCGGACCGATCTCAAAGGGATTCGGTCCGCGAGCTGGCGCGGCGCGAGCTGGCGAAACTCAGGGCGCAGCGTGATAATGATTTGTCGCCGCAGTCCACGGAATAGACATCCAGCTTTCGCGCCTTGTCCGGAATTGGCGTGGCTCCATCGATGACCGAGAAACCGCGGGAGCAGACCATGCGATTTCACCGCGTGCCCTGCATATTACGATGGATCGCGACGGTGTCGCTCATCCTCGCCCTGGAACGGCCTGCTTCCCGTGCGCAAGCGCCGGATCAGGGGATCGGGAGCGACGAGGTTGTGTTCTATCATTTGAAGGAGAAGGAACCGCTCGCGTTCAGCGAACTCGCTGCTTACGCCGCCCTCTTGAAGCGCGCGAGGGACTCGAAGCCGGTCGATCTCGCCGCTAACGCTCGCCGCGATCTTGGTATTCGCGATTTCTGGGACCGTCCGGACGATTTCAGACGCGAGCTGGTGGAGCTGCGCGGATTCGTGCGCGGGATTGTCTCACGCAAATCCAAGCTTGTTGCTTCGGATAAACTGTACGAATTGTGGATCACGCCGCCCGATCGCGAAAGCGAGTTATTCGCATGCGTCACCGAGGAGCTCCCCGAGGGCTTCCGGGTTGACGCATCCGACGGCGAGCCGGTCGTGTTCCATGGCTTCTTTCTGAAGGTAATCGTTTATGAAGCCGTTGATTCGCGCCGCGGCGCCCCCCTCCTGATCGGCCGCTTCGAGCGTGCGCCCGGAGAAAACCGTGCTGATCCACTCCGCGCAGACGAGCGGGATCGCCTCCCGAAGGAAGCCGGCACCGCGATCGAAGCCCCGGCCGGCGATGACCGCATCTCCGTCACAGTCGATCGGGATGGATCGGTCACCTTTGAGAACAAACCGATCGGTCTCATAGACCTCGCGCCGACACTAACTCGCCTGGCAGCGCAAATCCGGCAAAGCGCACTGGCGATCCGAATGCCATTGGATGCCAAGCGCGGCCTCCCGGCCATCATTTCCATCCGGGCTGATGGCGAGATTCCGTGCGCGAAGATCCTGCAGATCTTGATCGAAAGCGGGAAGAGCGGTTTCAGTCGGTTTGCTTTGAAGTCGCCGGACACGGAAGCGCCCGCCGATCAACAGGCCGAGAGCAAAGCTGCTTCAGCGACCCGACAAAACAAGAACGACCCGCCCGCCGGCCTGCGAACGATTCCAATTTCGATCGCCGCCGACGACCGAGGGCGGATCGCGTGTGCCGAGATCGGCGAAGTGCAGCACGCGACTTTCGAGGCTCTTCGAACGGAGCTCACGTCAATGCTATGTGATCCCGACCTACCGTTCGATCGCGTATCCATTCGCGTCGATCCGCGATTGGTGTTTTCGGAGCTGATCCGCACGACCGATCTTCTCTTGAGTCTGAAGGTAACCGGCTTCGATCTCACGCCGCTCGAAACGGATGAGCGATAAGAGTTCCCGATCGGCAAACTCATTGCGTGGATGAGTCCAGGACGGCTGCCTCGAGTTGCTTCGCGATCGACTCTGCCTGCTCATCGACTGTCACCGGCAGAGACGTCACCTCAGGCAATCCGCGAAACCACGTGGCCTGGCGCTTCGCGAACTGGCGCGTGCGGGCTTGCACCCGGTCGATTGTGTTTGGCCGATCGGACTCGCCGGCCAGCATCGCGATCACTTCGCGATAGCTGATTGCCTGCGCGGCCGTCGGCGAAATCGGCCGGGGAGAATGCAACAGCGTCCGCACCTCATCGACAAGTCCGGCCTCGAAGAACTGCAGCACACGGCGGTTGATTCGCTCATGCAAGGCCGGGCGAGGCAGGTCGAGGGCAAAAACGGGGACCCACGACGGCGCGGGTTGATCGTGCTCGCGCTGGAGCGCGGACAAGGGCTGGCCGATCACGTGTATTACTTCGAGCGCACGGATCACGCGGCGGCGGTCGCGGCGGTCGAGGCGCGCCGCCGTGGCAGGGTCGAGCGATTCCAGGCGGGCGTGAAGGACGGCTTCGCCGAGCGAGTCTGCTTCGTGCTCGAGCGCCTGCCGCAACGACGGGTCGGCCGCGGGGCCGCTGAACAGGCCGCGCAGCAGCACCTTCAAGTACATGGGCGTACCGCCCACGAACAGGACGCGTTTTCCCCGGCTCTCGATATCGGCGATGGCCCTGCGCGCCCACTCGCGGTAGGTTGACACGCTGGCTGATTCCGATGGGTCGAGCATGTCAATCAGGTGGTGCGGAATGCCGCCGCGCTCGGCCGGGGTGGGCTTGGCGGTGCCGATGTCCATGCCGCGATAGAGAGTCGTCGAATCCAGAGCGATGATCTCGGCGTCGAGCTTGCGCGCGAGCTCGACGCCCACCGCGGTTTTGCCGGAGGCGGTCGGGCCGGTCAAATAGATCGCGCGGTGGAATGGGTTTTCCGTCATCGAACGGGTCTCGAGGGGCATCCCGCTACAAATCTCTGTGGACGGCACACGGAGTGTGCCTGCTACAACCAAATCTTTGCGGGCGGCGCGCGGAGTGTGCGTGCTGCAACGGAGCATTGGCCAAGATATCTTGCGGACCGGAACACGACAAATGTAGCATTCAGGCTATCGGTTCGCCCGTCTTTGGCATATCTCATCGGAACGAAAGGGATTCACCATGGGTAACGCGACCGCGATGCCACGGAATGGTCTGGTCCGCAGCCGGAAGTGGAAGACCTCGCCTGTCGGCTCGATGCTGGCTGGAATTCTCGGAATTCTGGTTGCGAGCGCGACGATTGCGCCTGCGCTTTTCGCGGGGGGCGACCCCGGCAAGAAGCCGGATTCAAAGGCCGTTGCCAAGGGACGCGCCCTTTTCGAGCGGGAGTGGCAGCCGGGTGACTCGCGCACCCACGGCGGCGACGGGCTGGGGCCGGTTTACAACGACAGCTCGTGCGTCGCGTGCCACAACCAGGGCGGGACCGGAGGAGCCGGGTCGACCGGAAAAAATGTTGATATTATTACTGCCACACCAAATGGACCGAGCCCCGAGCTGCAGGCGGACCAGGCGGAGCGACCACGCGGGTTCATTGAGAGGGCGCTGCGATCGCTGATCGGGCTCGACAAACCGGCACCGGCTGCTGCGCCTGGGGCACCCGCGGGTGCGGCCGAGGCGGCCAAGCCGGCGCGTCCCAAGGTTGACACCACCGAGCTGGTGAAAGCCCACCCTGGTTTTCGGACGGCGCGGAGCATCGTGCTGCACCACTTCAGCACCGACGCAAGTTACCAGCAGTGGCGCCAGGGGTTCGTGGGGCTTCCGGGCATCCCGCAGGCCCCGTCGGGCATGGGCGGTGGCGACATGGCTTTCGCCCAGCTTGCCATGAACTTCGAGAACATGCCGATTCAGAACCAGATCGGGCCGTTCGCGATCACGCGGTCGCAGCGCAACCCGACGGCGCTCTTCGGCGCTGGCTTGATCGACACGATCAGCGATGCCGACATTGAAGCCGCCGCCAGGGTGAAGCATCCCGGCTTTGCGGAGATCGCCGGGCGGGTGAGCCGGCTCAAGGACAAACGAGTCGGACGGTTCGGCTGGAAATCGCAGACTGCTTCGCTCTCTGACTTCGTGCTGACGGCTTGTGCGGTCGAGCTGGGACTTGACGTACCCGACCATCACCAGGGGGGATTGCCCGCGCATCCGGAGGCCCGGCCCAAGGGGCTCGACTTGAATGGGGAGGAATGTGCCTCGCTGGTGGCGTATGTCGCCGACCTGCCGCGGCCATCGCAGCGGAAGCCCGAGACCGATCGCGAAGCGAGCGAGATCGAGGCGGGGCGCGCGGTGTTTGCCAAAGTCGGCTGCGCGACGTGCCACACGCCCAAGCTGGGCGAGGTAGACGGACTGTATAGCGACCTCTTGATCCACGACATGGGACCGGCGCTGGGTGACGTGGGCCAGTACGGTGTTTTTGATCCGAGCTCATCCGAGGACGAGGTTGTGGATGAACCTGGGACCGTCGCCGACGGGACTCTGCCGATGGGACCACAACAGGGGGTTTCCGCCGTTGCTCCGACGGCAGCGGGGAGCGCCTCCGTCGTTTTCGTCGGCGATACAGCGACGACTGCGGTTGCGCAGGCGACGCCGAGCGTGCCGCCGCCTCCGACCGCGGATACGCCGGCCGTTGCGGGCGGACCGACCACGCCGCAACTCCCGGTGACGGTGACCGTGCAATCAGCCTCGCCGTTCGCAATACAGCTTGGGGGCGGCATGATGCAAATGGGCGCGCAGGCGATCAAGCGGCCTACGAGCGGGCCGGCCTCGCGGTTCGAGTGGCGGACGCCTCCGCTGTGGGGATTCCGCGACTCCGCGCCCTATTTGCACGATGGTCGCGCCAAGACGCTTGACCAGGCGGTCGCGATGCACGGCGGTGAGTCGACGCGGATCAGTCAAAGTTTCTTCAAACTCACGGCCAAGGAACGGCAGCAGCTCGAGGCGTTTTTGAAGTCACTGGCTGCGCCGGCGGCAGGCGAGCAAGTCGCCATGAACAATAGGTAGTGCGTGGCTTTGTGACGACGGCGGCCGGAATGCACCCCCCCTGCCCCCCTTTCAAAGGGGGGGAAAGGGATTTCGATCAACGCCTTGGGAATTGCAAGGGACGGTGTGCGCGCATGAGCAACGTTGTTTCGCAGTATACGCTTCGGGACGCGGAAGTCCGATTCGTCATGGGCGACGGCGTGGGCTGGTCGCCGCCGCGATGCCCTGGGGGTGAGTCCCGTTGGCGCTTCATCGCGCTCCTTGCCCTGGCGATCAGCTTGGGGGTGGGATATCCGCGTGGGGCCAACGCCCAGAACGCCGCCGGCGTGGTGAAGCTCCCTCCGCTTGCGCGTTATTTTCCGAGTCAGGACCTGGTGGCTTACGTCGAATTCGACGGTCTGGAGGGCCACCGTGAGGGCTGGCAAAAAACGGCGGCATACCGGCTGTTGAACGAAACGACCACGGGCGAGATGTATCGCGCGGCACTGCCGAGAATCTTCGCGGCCTTGTTGCGCGAGCACGCTGACGTTTCGAGCAACTTCGATGGACGCGAGCTGACCGAGCTGGTGTGGCACCTTTTCCTGCGGGGGTTTGCGGTGGGGATCAACCGGGCCGGGGGCACGGGCCCGCCGAGGTGCTTCGGGATGGTGATCAGGGATGGGGCGAAGGGCGAGATTCGTGCGCTGGTGGAACGCATGCTGCGAGCGGATGCCGGCCCACGTTCCAAGGTGCAGGGCCTGCAAAAGCCGGGTGGGCGGACGGTTCATCAGGTCGGCGCGAGAGGAGGGCGAAATGTCGAGTGGTGGTTCGAGGGAGACGATCTGGTCTTGTGCCTGGTCTCGCCCGAGGGCTCTCCTGCCATGATCGACGCGATTGAGGGGCGGGTCCCGAGTGCCGTGGCGCATCCCGCGCGTCAGGCACTTGTTGAGAGCAAAGATGCACCGGGGTTCGAGGCGGTGGGTGTGGCGTTCTTCGACATGGCGGCGCTGCCGCCGTTGCCCAAGGAAGCCGTGAGTCTGGGGCTCGACGGCATCAAGCGATTTGAGTATCGCTGGGGTTTTCACGGCGATGCGATTTTCTCGATCGTGGGCGCCCAAGCGCCTGCACCGCGACGGGGCATGCTGACGCTCTTCGATCAGCCGAGGCTTGATTTGCGAAACCTGCCGCCCTTACCGGGCGGGCTGGCGGATTTCACCGTCGTCTCGCTCGACCTATCCGCGCTCGCGGTTCGGCTGCGGATGCTGCTGGCCGCGGCCGTCACGTCTTCGGGCCACCCGGAGCCGCCCGCAGCCGATGATGTTGCGACGGCGCTGCGGCGGCTTCTGGGCGTTTCGCTCGAGGACGAAGTCCTGGCGCACCTGGGCACGAGATTCACGTTCTACAACGTCGCGACGAAGGTGAACGGGCCCTCCCACGTTCTGGAGAGTGTCGCGCTGGGACTGTTCCGGGCGCCCAAGATGGTACTGGTGGCCGAGGTCAAGAATCGTGACGCGCTGGTGAAGCCGCTCGAGAAGCTGGTCGATCGCGCCAACGACGGCCTGCGCGATGCCGGATTTGATGGACGGGCTCTCCATGGGCGCGATCCAGCGACTGAAGAGCGGCGAGACAGGTTACGTGATGTCGTTCGCCGGGGGCGATATTCCAATCTCGAGCGGATTGCGTCCCACATTGCTCCTGGGCAAGCGCACGCTGGCGCTGGCCTCGAGTCCGGCCGTCGCGCGGCGGGCGATTGTGCTGGCGGAAACGGAAGGGCGCGGCGGCCCGCCGCACGGTGATCCACTGGCCGCCGTCAAGCTCGACTGGCTGCCCAGGGACCTGACGATGCTCAGCGTCCTTGACACGGCGAATTCGGTGTATCCGGAGCTGGTCGCCGGGTTACCGGGATTTGCGGAATCGATGATTGGTAATAACATATTCATGTCGTTTCCACCTTTCATAACGGGGTCAGGTTTCACGATACAGGCCCCGATTCCTCCGCTTCCTCCGACGGTGGGGCCTGTTGGGGGGGTTGCTCGTGCTCGTCAATCGTTGCCACCGTGGGATGCGGAGCTGGTTCCGGACCCCGATGATCTGCGGCCGTTCCTGTTTCCTTCGGTGCACGCGCTCGCTGTCGACGACACGGGCATCCGGTTTATTTCGCGCGAGGCGATTCCGACCTTCAACCCGTCGACGGCGGTGCCCGCGGGCCTGGCGGCGCTTGTGCCCGCAATCCGGAGCGCCATGGTGGCCAGCGACCGGGCTCGCGCGATCAACAAATTGAAGGAAATGGGCCTCGCGTTTCACAATTTTCACGACGTTAATGGGCACTTCCCTACCGATATTCGGGGCAAGGACGGCAAGGCGCTCCTGAGCTGGAGGGTCGCGATTCTGCCGTTCCTGGGCCAGGGTGAGCTTTTCAAGGAGTTTCACCAGGACGAGCCGTGGGACAGCCCGCACAACAAGGGCTTGGTTGCGCGGATGCCGCAGGTCTTCGGCGACCCCGACGCGGATGAGACCGAGGCCGGTCAGACTTTCTACCGCGGGTTTTCGGGAGCGGGTGCGATGTTTGACGCGGAAGCAGGCGAGGGTGTCGCCATGGCCGACATCATGGACGGGACGTCGAGTACGATCCTTCTGGTGGAAGCGAGGGAAAGCGTGCCGTGGACCAAGCCCGGGACCGATCTTCCGTTTGATGACGGTCCGACTCCCAATCTCGAGAAGCTCAAAGCGATGCCCCCAACGCTGGGCGGGCATGCGGAGGGGGGCTTTCACGCGCTGTTGTGCGACGGCTCGGTGCGATTCATTCGAAGCAACGTCTCGGTCGTGGTGCTACGGGGGCTCATCACGCGGGCGGCGGGCGAGGTGATCTCGGCTGATTCGTTTTGAGCGCGGGAAATGCGCGATCGAGCAAATTGCCGGCATTGGCGCCGCGCAATCCGCCAAGGGAAGAACGCACTTTCGCGGAGCGAAAGGCGACTCTGGGGACACTGGCGCTGAAGAAACATTGTCCCGATCTCCAATCGCGGTTAATGTCTGAATGAATTGGTTCAGTCAATAAAAGTCCGAACGGTTTGGAGACAGTCATGAGCTTATCAGAACACGCTCCGTCGACTTCGTCGCGCGTTCCCGGCTCGATCGGTCGGGTGGCGATCCTGTTTGCGGGGGGGCCGGCGCCGGCGGCGAATGCGGTCATTTCCACGGCGGCGGCCTCGTTCCGGCGGCATGGAATCGGGGTGCTGGGCATTTTGCATGGGTACGCTCACCTGATCGAATTCGGCGACGACCGTCCGATGCGGGAAGGCGAAGACTACGTCGTCCTGGACCAGACCAACCTCAAACGCACTCGCAACACGCGCGGCATTCTGATCGGCACGTCGCGCGCCAATCCCGGCAAGGACGTCACCGAGCCGGCACACCTGGCCGACCCCGAACGGACTGCGCAGCTTCGCAAGGTGCATCGCGCGCTTGCGTCGCTGGATGTCGACGCGCTCATCTCGATCGGGGGTGATGACACCCTCAAATCGGCTAACAAATTCAAGCGTTTTCAGGAGTTTCTGCCGCCGAATGAACGACGGATCGCGGTGGTGCATGTGCCCAAGACGATCGACAACGATTACCGAGGGATCGACTTCACGTTCGGGTATTTCACCGCGGTCGAGACGCTGGCGAGCGAGATCCGCAATCTGCTTGCGGACGCGGAGGCCGGCCGCATGTTCTTCCTGGTCGAAACCATGGGGCGAAGCGCTGGCTGGCTCGCTTACGGCGCAGCGATTGCCGGCGAGGCCAGCCTGGTGCTTTCGGTCGAAGACTTAGTCGGCGACTTTGAGACCACGGAAACGGTCACTGATCCCAAGACCCAGGCGTCGAGCACGCGGCGGATCATGAACCTGGACGCGATTGTCGGCATGATCGTCGACGTGATGATCGCCCGCGAGAAGGACGGCAAGGAATTCGGCGTGATCGTGCTGGCGGAGGGGCTCGCCCAGTTCATGCCGGCCAAGTATCTCGAAGGGGTGACGTTTGACGACCACGGGAATATCTCGCTGTCGCAGACCGAGCTTGCCCGAAACATGACCAAGCTGGTTGAAGCTGAGTACGCCCGGCGCCAGGGCAAGAAACGGCGGGTCACCGGATTGCAGCTCGGTTATGAGGCGCGATGCGCACTGCCCCATGCGTTTGATGTGATCCTGGGGAGCCAGCTCGGGGTGGGAGCGTATCGCGCGCTGGTCGAGAACCACTGTGACGGCGTGCTGGTGTCGGTCTCGGGCCAGCTCAATTTGAATTATGTCCCGTTTGATACGCTGATCGAGCCGGCGACGCTCTTGACTTACATCCGGCTGATTCAGCCGGGGTCGGATTTTCAGCGGCTGGCGCGGTCGCTGGAGAATTATCCGCACGATTGATGTCTCCGATCGCTTGAGATCGAGGACGGCGTCCCTGAGCACTTCGGCGTTGACGGGGTCGAGGCCCGAGAACGGCTCGTCGAGGATCAAGAGCCGCGGCTGGTTGAGGACCGCGGCGATGAATTGGACCTTTTGAGCCATGCCTTTGGACAGGCTGTCGATCTTGCGATCGAGCGACGCGGAAAGCCCGAGGCGCTCGAGCCACTCGGCAATCGAGCGATCGAGCTGAGGCTGAACCGCGCCTTTGAGTGCACCGTAGTAGCGAAGAAGCCTGCGCACCGACATGCGCTTGTAGAGCCCGCGCTCTTCGGGAAGATAGCTGATGCAATCGCGCGCGGCTCGCGTGCCGCGCTGGCCGAGCACCTCGATTTCGCCCTCATCGGGCAGGAGGATGTGCATGATCATGCGCAAGGTCGTTGTCTTGCCCGAGCCGTTGGGCCCGATGAAGCCGTGGAGGGAGCCCAGCGGCACCGTGAGTTCGAGCTTCTCGACCGCGACCAAGTTCCTGACGCTCTTGGTGACATTCCGGAGTGCAATAGCGGCAGTCATCATGGGCTCGGATGGTTGAAGACAAAGAGAGAGAGCGTGGCGTTCAGCCGAACACAATCGCGTGCTCTTGACCACCTTGCGATTCGCACCGGCCTCAAGAATATTCGGCGACCGCTGTCCGAGACACATGGGACAGGATCGGGAACCGGGATCGCCAGGAGGGGGTTTGAACGGAAGCGCATCAGAAGTTTTTCGCGAGGACGCGTGCGTTGACGTTGAAATAGCCGGCGAGCTTGTGGATCACCTGGCTGCTGATCAGAACTGATCGGAGCTGACGAGCTCGGCGCCGGCTCGCGTCGAGAGATAGCTGAAGACCTGGGGATTGATCGTCTCCTTGACGAACCGGATGGAACCATCGCCGAAGAGGAAGTTGCAGCCGCCCGAGTGCAGGCTGTGGAAATCATCGGCGCCTGCCTTCTGGTAGTTGGGCACGTCGATCCAGGGCTCATCTGGCGAGGGCCCGGTGTGGCCGAGAATCAGGACGTTGGACGCCTCGCAATCCTGGACGGGCCAGTTGGGGTTATTGCAGGCCTGGCCGAAGGGGATCATGCCGCTCCAGGTCGCATTGGCGACGTTTTGCGACCGCTCGCCGGCCATGAGGGTGGTACTCGAGCCGTCGGTGATCTCGCGCAGGCCGATCCTGCTGTTGCGGTAGAAGACACCGTTATTGGGCGCGGGGAATTCCTCGGGCTCCCACTGGCCGGCGACGCCGATGTACTGACCGGGCGCCAGATCGCCGACCAGGATGTTGCCCGAACTGTCCTTGATCGAGAGGGGGCCGGTGCCACCCGAGTTGCTGGGGCAGAGAAACACCGACAAGCTGGTCTGGCGAACGGTTTGTGAGCCGGGAGCAGACGTCAACAGGCTGAAATTCAGGGAATTGGCGATCGACGTTTGCTCAAGATTGCCGAGGATCATCGCACCCCAACCCCATCCTGGGCCGATATCCTGGCCGGTCGGCTGGTTACCCCGTGTGACCGAGATATATCCGGGCGGGAATGTGTCGTACGTGCTGTGGTAATTATGCAGCGCCAGCCCGATCTGTTTCAAATTGTTCAGGCACTGGGCTCTTCGGGCCGATTCACGGGCCGCCTGCACGGCGGGCAACAGCAGGGCGATCAAGACGGCGATGATCGCAATCACTACAAGAAGCTCGATCAATGTAAATGCGCGACGAGCACAGGGCAAGGAAAGTCGAGGCATTGGCATGCTCCTATCTTGATGGTTCGGGCAGTGGGCGGACAACAATCTCGCGACTGACCGACTCGATCAAAACAAGAAGCGCTGAAGCCAAACATGCTTTGGGACAGAGCCTGGTGAAAGCGCGGCGATGGGAACGCTGGCGCTTTGGTGCCCGGCGCTCGTTGGCAGGACGATGGGGAGGAGCATCGCGACGGGGCCATCCGGCTGCGCGGGCGGGGCCATTGCGTCTGGTGATTGATGACCGCTTGTCCTCAGGATCGCGGTACCTGAGTCATCGCCCACGCCGCCGTCAATCGTCTCGATGTTCTGACGTTCGTCCCGATCAGCCACGCAACGGGCGAAGTCGTTTGCGGCTTCGGCTAGCCGGAGCGGGGTACCCGAGAGGGTAGCGATCAGGCATGTCGCGAACATCATCAGACGGCACACAGCAGTCACCTCCACAACCTAGTGTGGCTGGTTCTTGCGGTGGTCGTCAAGGCGGGGCATCCGACCGAGCATCAGACCGGGAGGTGTCCAGGATAATTGTTGCGCGACGGCGTCGTGACCGCGGCGGCCGGAATGCACCACCCCTGACCCTCGTTTTCAGGGGAGGGAGCTTCTCGCATCATTCGTGAGGGGTAGTCTGCGCTCGATTGCTCGATCGGACGCCATTTCGATGGCGCGGGGCGACGAAACCGGGCCATAGCGCGGGGCGGGGTCACCAGGTTCCCTCAGGAGTGTCGTATTTTCTGCGGTGGGACGACGATCGAGCTCGGGACGAAATGCCACGACCCGGGCGAGATGCCCGGGTCGTGGCGTGTCATTGGTTGGCCGGAGGGGAGTGGGAAGCGGTCCGGTTACCCCTCCCTACGGCTGGCGAAGGTCGGCTTACTTACTTGCCCAGAAGCTTTGGTATATCGGACAGGATCGTCTCGATGTTTTTCTCGGTCAGCTCACCTTTGTAGCCGTGGCCGAACTTGACTGCGCCCTGGTTCCACATGAGGACCGTGACGTCGGCGTCCGAGGAGATCTCGTAGTCGGGCGGGCCGTCCTTGTCGCCGGTCATCGTCAGCGGAATGTTCTTGACGCCGGCCTCCTCGGCCAGCTTCTTGAGCGCTTCTTTGGTGCTGTCGCCGTCTTTGGCCATCATGACGACGAAGCTCTTGAGACTCGAATTCTCGGCAATTTTCTTGTCGATCTGCTTGACCAAACTGGTCAAGGGCTCGGAGGTCTTGCGGGCAAACACGCAGACCACAGGAGCGGAGCCGTAACTTCAGCGGTAGCAGAGCGTGGTGCCCTTGTTCGGGCCGGTGATGTCCTCAACGTTGAACGGGTTCACCAGCTCACCGGGCTTCAAGCCGGATTTGACGGCGTCTCCCGCGAGGGTGGTTCCCGCCACGATGATGGAGACCATCACGGACGAGATACCCCTTACCGATCGTGATCGCATGAACTTCTCCTTGGAACGGCCCCGAATCGGGACAGCGGCTCGAGCGGGGGCCAGGTTTCGAGCAGGCGTGCGGGACGAAGAACGAACTTCGTCGCCAGAGGCGACTCGAGGTTTATGATCGTCAGTCCATGGCGATCGAACCACCGAGCTTGGTCTGATATGCGTTGGACCTGCCATAAGATGGGCTTATGGGCTGGCGGGCCTCATTGCTTGTCGGGCTCGATGGGATGCATCTCGAGGAAATGGAGGAATGCAGCCGCGGCGGGTGGGAGCGGGCGGCGGCGGTTATAGACGAGGTAGAAATCGCGGTTCAGGTCGATGCCCTTGACGGCGATGGTTCGCAGCTCGCTCGAGAGGAGCTCTTTCGCACTGCCAGTTGTGAGAGGAACGCCACTCCAAGGCCCCGTTGCACAGCATCCTTGATGGCGGCGTTGCTGCCGAGCTCGAGGGCGACATTCAGGTCCGCGAGCGACATGCCGGCTCGCGTGAGGCCTTGCTCCAGGGCGCAGCGGGAACCCGAACCGGGCTCGCGGACGATTAGCCGTTCGGTTTTCAGAGCATCGGGCGAAATGGTTTTTCTTCGGAGCGATGGATGCCCCGGGGAGACGATCAGGACGAGGGAATCCGAAGCGATGGTGCGGTAATCAAGGATGGGATTGTCCGTCTTCTGTCCGACCAGGCCGAGGGTCGCGCGGCCTTTTTCGATATCCTTCAGGACGAGGCCGCTATCGCTGACGGTGGCCCGGACATGCACGTCGGGATACTCGGCGTGAAAGGCGGAGAGCAACGAGGGGAGGAAGTACTCGCCGGGCACGGAGCTTGCCGCGATTGACAGGTCTCCGGAGACGGCGGGGTACGCGCCGCTCAAGGAGGTTCGCGCGTGCTCGTGCAAGTCAAGAATCTGCCGGGCGAAGTGGTAGAGCCGCTCGCCGGCTTCCGTGAGAGTGATTTTTCCTGCCCTGCGGTTGAAGAGCGAAATCCGCACTTCTTTTTCGAGGATGGCGATTCGCTGGCTGACGGCGGCTTGAGTGATGCCGAGTGCGCTGGCGGCGGCGGTGAAGCTTCCCTGCTCCGCGGCCCTCGCAAACGTTGCCAGGTGCGGAAGCTCGGCGGCAACGGAGGTGGGTGGGGGTTCGATCATTGGCGGGCTTTCTTGGCAGGGCACGCGCGAGAGCTGATGTCCTGATGATACCCTTCTGGACCGCGAGATTTCGAGTTAGAGAGTGACTGGGAATCGCTGTCGTGTGCGGAATGTAGACGATTCTCCCAACGAGCTCGAATTTGACGTCTTCGGGGTAGGCCAAGTACCTGCGGTGGAACTCGGGCTGGGTGAGACGGTCGCCGTTATCGAGGAGCGCGTTTCTGGGTAAAAGGCGACTGGCGCTCGGAGTACTGCTCGCGATGGATGATACCCTTCCTGAGCGAGATTGGCGCATTCCGATTGATCCGCCGTCACTCCGAGAGATTGGCGACTGCTTGCTCGACGATTGCAGCGGCCATTTGGGATGCGGAAACATGCGCGGACGTCGTGCGAGCTGTCGCTTCGGCGAGGTCGTCGAGTTTTTCCCAAGTCTCAGCTTTCAGCTCGATGAAACGGCGGATACGGGGCTGATCCGTCGGTGGCTCGGTTTGCGCGGCGTGGTGCGACACGGCTGCTGCGAGTTGCTCCAAGCCGAACGGTCCGTGAGGATTGGCCACTCCGAGAGGAATGACTCGGCGGGCGTGCAAGGACTGTCGGATCTGTTCTTCAGTCAACATCGTCACCCCTCCGCGTACTCGGTGATCCCGTAGTATTTGCCGTCTATCACGACGCCGATTTCGCCCTGGTTTGTCTCCCGGCCCATTCGGCCTAATGCGTCTGCTTGAGCCCAGCAAGATGAATGCTCCTCTGTCAGACGTGAGAACGGGGGTCGGGGAGCGTGCTCCGCGAGAGTGGGCACCGGCGGTGACCCATTTTTCTTTCCTCCAGGCAGGCAGCCGCCCGCGGTGGACGCCGCGCCGGCGATCTGATGCCCTGTTTCGGTCGATCTTCATGGAGCACAGGGTTGTTCAGCGACCCTTCGCGGCACTGGTCGCGGGAAGGGAATTGCCGGGATTCTCTTCGATCTCGCCGAGTGTCTGCCCGGGCTTGAGCGTCTTACCGGCGAAGGCGGAGTGGTCAAGAGCGTATCGCGTCGCGCGGAAGAGCATGTTGCCTTGCCGGCGTGGGCGCCGCCGCCCTGGCGGTGGCCCTGGAGCAGGCTGAGCTTTCTTGGTGTCGGCCGCTTTCGTTTTTTGTGCGGCGGTGTCTGGCCGCTTTGGTGCCGCAATCGCATTGGGCGGCCCACCGCCGGCGGGCTTGAACGGATTGGCGAACTTCCAGACGGTTTCGCCTTCCGGAGTCACTTCAAATACGAGGCCATAGGCGCCCGCGTTGATCAGGGTGTTTCCGTTCGAAAGGCGCTGGGCTCCGGAGATGAACCATGAGAAGAAGTCTTTCTTGTTCGGAGTGGTGTAGCTCCAGAGCGGCTCGGCGGGGCCGAAGGGTGCGCCTTTCGGGTGGATGTAATGGCCGTCGTTGTTGGTGGGCGGAACGAATTCGTCGACCGAGGAGTATTCCTCGGGCTTGCGACCGCCGCCGTTATTGAAGACGAGCAAGTGGCCTGTGCCTGGGAGCCCTTTGGCAATCCACTGGATGTTGTGCTGGAAGTAGAGGCGACGATCGCTGCTCGTACCGTTCTTGTAGGCTCGTGGGTTGCCCCAGCGGTAGAGGATATCGCCGCCTTTGCCGGCGCGCCCGCCGGTGTGGCCCTTCGCTTCCGCCGTGGTGGTGCTGTGGTCGATGATCCAGATCTCGCTGAAATTGGGACTGCTGAGCGCGATCTGGTCGAGGTCGGCGTTATAAGCCACTGCGTTGACGTGCATCCAGTCGGGGTTCTTGCGAACGGCGGGAGCCTGGCCTTGCTTTGGATCATCCTTGGTCGCCGTCGTTTTCGTGTTTGCTTTCGTTTTCGCGACCGGGTCTTCCTCGCCACCCATGTAGTTCAGGTCGAACAGCTCGGGATGTTCGGAGACTTCGCCAAAACCGGGTTTGGTTTTGTCGTGGTCCTGGATCAGGTGATCCCAGCTTCGCCATTCCCACACGATTTCGCTGGAATGCTTGCCGGTGGGCTTGAGCTCGACCAGGCAATCGGGCTGGAGGTGAGAGCTCTTCACGGTTTCCGGGCGGCGGCCCTTGGAGACGGCTTCCTTCTCATCGATCATTTCCCAGCAGATGAGCAACGCGTTGCCATTCGGGAGTTTGATCGCGTCGTGGTGAGGCATTCGCTTTTCGCTGTGGTACTCGAAATCCCAGACGAGGTTGCCATCCCAGTCGAATTCTTGAAAACGGCCGCTCGCGGCTGGGCCCTGGAAAGCCCGGTTGCGATTGGGAGCCTCGGCGGGCCGGAAGAGGTGACCGTTTTCGAGCAAATAAGCAGCCGCCCCGCTGGAATAGTCACTGTTCCACGTATGAACCACGCGGCCTTCGTTGTCATAGAGGTAGGTCTGCTTGCGACCGGGGTTGATCAGGTTAAAGCCGGGGCATGCACGCGAGTCGTTCAGGAGCACGCCGAGCGTTGCCGGTGACGGCGGTGTTCCAGTCTGCCTGGCGGAGCCGGCATTCGAATTGGCCGTTTTGGCGACGTCTTTCGCCTGGTCGTCGTCGCCGGCGGTTGCGAGGACCGTCGCGAACGTCAGGGCGATCGCGGTGAGGGACGTCAATCGTGTTCTTGTATTTATGAACATGGAACCGAAAGTAGAAGACCACATGGTGATGACTCCTCCAGAGAGTAGAGTACTCGCATTGCCAGGTTACCCTGAGAATTCAAATTCCGTCAGGACTTGCCGCCGCGGCCGCGCCGATTTTGAGCAACTGCGCTCGCGGACAGCGGGGCGAACGGTTTGCCCCGGAGGGTGGTAAGCCGTGCCGAACCCTGGTAGCGTGAATCGCCCCGACAACGCTCTACCGATCCGCATCACGGCCCGAATCCTGGGGAGATCCGTTGATGAGCGACGCCGATTGCTGTCCAAGCTGCGGCGAGCCGCGGCGCGGTGATCATTCAGGTGGCCTATGTGCGCGTTGCCTGACGCAAGGAGCGCTGGCCGTCTCCGATGCGGCCACCGGTCCAGAGGGCTTTGGGACAGGCCGGGGCGACGGCGAGCTCACGGTCTCGCTTGAGCCGGCGTCTCCAGGGACGCTGGCCCTGCTCGGCGAGGTGCTCGGCGGCCTCCCTCGGATCCTGCTGCACGACACCGACTTCGAGACCGAGCCGAGGCCGATCGCGGAGCCGTCATCGCCCGAGATGCCCGAGCCGTCGGAGCGGCCCGACAAGTATCAATTCTTCGGCGAGATTGCCCGCGGCGGCATGGGTGCCGTGCTGAGGGGGAGAGACGTCGACCTGGGCCGCGAGCTGGCGGTCAAGGTGTTGCTCGAGTCGCACAGAGATAAGCCCGACCTGGTGCGCCGGTTCGTGGAGGAGGCGCAGATCGGTGGCCAGCTCCAGCATCCGGGCGTCGTGCCGATCTACGAGTTGGGTAGCTTCGCCGACCGGCGTCCATTCTTCGCGATGAAGCTAGTGAAGGGCCGGACCCTGGCCGAGTTATTGCGGATGAGGAAGACGCGCACCGGCGCGGGTCTGACGCCGCTGCGGCGGATTTGACCGAAGCTCTGCCGGCGCACGATGACCTGCCGCGGTTCCTGTCGATCTTCGAGTCGATCGCTCAGACGATGGACTACGCCCATGTGCGCGGGGTGATCCATCGGGATTTGAAGCCATCGAACATCATGGTGGGCAGCTTCGGCGAGGTGCAAGTCATGGACTGGGGCCTGGCGAAGGTTTTGCCCCAGCACGGAGCGCGCGGCGACGGGCCGGCGGCGCCGATGGAAGAGGCCGGGGCGCCCGGCCCCGCGATCCGCACCGCACGGTCGGAGGCGGGCACCGATCTATCACAGGCCGGGTCGGTGCTGGGGACGCCAGGTTATATGGCGCCGGAGCAGGCGCGGGGTGAGATCCAGGCGCTCGATGAGCGGGCCGATGTTTTCGGGCTCGGCGCCATCCTGTGCGAGATGTTGACGGGCAGGCCCGCGTTCGTCGATCGCACGGCGATCGAGGCGCTGCGGCGGGCGGTACGTGGCGATCTGGACGATACATACGCGCGGCTCGACGCGTGTGGCGTCGACTCTGAGTTGATCGCGCTGGCGAAGGATTGCCTGGCGCCCCAGGTTCTGGACCGGCCGCGGCGGGCCGGTGCGGTCTCCGAGCGGATCACGGCCTATCTAACCGGGGTGCAGCAACGGTTGCGGAAGGCCGAGCTGGCGCGGGTGGAGGCCGATGCACGCGCCGAGGAAGAGCGGAAACGGCGCAAGGTTACGCTGGCGCTCGCTGCGGCGGTGCTGGCGCTCATCACGGTGGGAGGGGGTGGCGCGGCGATCTATTTCCAGCAGCGTCGCGACCAGGCGAATCGGCTGCAGCTAGCGCTCCAGGACGTGAACTTGCTGCGTGGTCTGGCTGCAGCCGACGTGGAGGGTGATCCGGCCAAGTGGCGTTCGGCGCGGGATGCGGTCAAACGGGCGGATGACCTGCTCGGACCCTTGATCGACGCGGAACAAGAACGACAGGTGAAGAAGCTTGGCGAGCAGATCGCGAGCCAATCTGAGGCGGCCGAGCGCGATGCGGCCTTGCTCCGTGCGGCGGTGGATATCCGCTCGGCGGAGGAGGACGACCGGGATGGCTCGGTCACGGACGCGGCCTATGCACGGGCGTTCCGCGCGGCGGATCTGGACGTTGATGTGCAAGGGACCGCGGCGGCGGTCAAGATCCGGGCGCGGCCCCCGGGGGTGGCGCTGTGCGCTGGCTGCAGCATTGGACGACTGGACGTACGCGCGTCGCAAAGCGCGGCCCAAGGACGCCGATGCCTGGAGGCGTCTGACCGCCACGGCCCGCGCGGTCGACCCCGACGCGACCCGCGCCCGATTACGGCAGCTCTGGTCGGAGCCTGACCGCAAGGCCGGGCGCGAGGCGTTTCTCAAGCTGGCGAAAGAGGCCGATCCGCAAAACTGGCCGGCAGAAACTTCGATCCTTCTGGCCGAGGCGCTCAGAGAGGCCGACCTTCACGATGCGGCCGTCGACTTGCTCCGCCGAGCTCAGGCTCATCATCCCGATGACCTCTGGATCAACTACACGCTGGGGCGCGCGCTAGAAAGACTGCATCCCCCACGGACTCAGGAGGCGATCCGGTTTTACAGCGTCGCCCGCGCTTTGCGGCCCGAGACGGCGCACGAGCTGGCGCATGCGCTCGAGGGCGTCGGTCGCGGGGATGAGGCGGCGATCGTATTCAAGGACCTGGCACGTCTCCGGCCGGCTCATGGCCGGCATTGGGTATGCCTGGGTGACTTGCTTCAGGAACGCGGAGATCCCGATGGTGCGGCGGCTCTGGAGAGGGCCGTCGCGATCTTGCGCGCGGAGACGGCGCTCAACCCTGACGACGCCAATGCTCACTTTAACCTCGCCAATGCCCTATCCAGCCAGGGGAATCTTCCCGAGGCGATCGCCGAGTATCGCAAAGTGATCCGGCTCAAGCCTGAGGGCGCCGACGCCCACTGCAACCTCGGCAACAGCCTGAACGAGCAGGGGAAGCCCGATGAGGCGATCGCGGAATACCGTGCGGCGATCCTGCTCAAGCCCGAGTTCTCCGTTGCCCGCAATGGTCTCGGCAACGCCCTGGATGCCCAGGGGAAGCCCGATGAGGCGATCGTGGAGTACCGCACAGCGATCCAAATTGACCCCGACAACGCTATTGCCCATTACAACCTCGGCCGCGGGCTGGGCGCCCAGGGGAAGATTGCCGAAGCGATCGCGGAGTACGGAGCTGCGGTCCGGCTCCGGCCCGACTCCGCAGTCGCCCATTGCAACCTGGGATTAATGCTCTCGAAGCAGGGGCAGTTCCGTGAGGCCCTGACCGAGCTTCGCCGCGGTCATGAGCTGGGCTCGAAGCGAGCGGATTGGCCTTATCCCTCCCGTTTTTGGGTGAGCCGGCTCGAGCGAATGGTCCCACTGGTGGACCGTCTTGCGGCGGTGCTGCGGGGCGACCTCAAACCTAACGACGCCAGGGAAGCAGCCGGATTCGCCGATCTCGCGTACGAGTCGAAGGGATTCGCCGCATCGGCGCGGTTCTACGCCGAGGCATTCCAGGCCGATCCTAAACTGGCGGAGGACATTCAAGCCCAGAACCGCTACAGCGCCGCCTGCTCCGCAGCGCTGGCGGGCGCCGGCAAAGGTAACGGCAAACCATCGCTGGAAGAGCCGGAGATGGCCCGCTGGCGCAAACAGGCCCTCGACTGGTTGCGCGCCGATCTGGCTTTCTGGACGAAGCTGGCCGAGACGGGTAAGCACGAAGCCAAGGCCGTCGTGGGCCAGCGGCTCTGGCACTGGAGGGATGACTCCGACCTGGCGGGCATCCGCGACGATGCGGCCGTGAAGGCAGCTTTCCATGGACGAGCAGAAAGCCTGCCGGAGCCTTTGGGCTGACGTCGAGGCGGTGCTCAAGCACGTCGAAAACCGTTGACGCGGGTGCATGTGATAAAGATCTGGACGCCGTGTCAGACCTTGAACACAATCGAGCGATGAAACAGGACCTGGAACGCGCCTCGGAAGAAGCGGCACGATTGTTTGTCGAGATTTACGAGAAGCTGGAGACCCGGAAAGTTGATCCGGGGATCGACTTCAGGTCGCTCGTCGAAGTTTTTCGAAACACCTTGAAGAGTGACGGCGTCGGACTTCTTCGTGCTCTGGAGGATTTCCGGGAAACGGTTGTCCCCAATTCGATCGCGATTCCGCATCCGCTCTACCTGGGGCTCGTGAACTCTTCGCCGCTTCCCGGCGCGGCGCTCGCGGACCATTTGATCTCGGCTCTGAACAGCAACGATGGAGGAGTACCGCAGGCGGCTCTGGCGTGTGAAGAAGAAGTGATTCGAGCTTTCAAGGAGATTTTTGAGCTGCCGGAATGCTGGAGGGGACTTGTTCTGCCTGGCGGTGCGTTCACGATCTTGCAGGGGCTGCTCCTGGCCCGCGCCAACGCTTTTCCGGAAATCGAAGCGGATGGATTCCACGCGCTCCGAGCCATTCCGCAAATCTTCACGTCCGAGGCGACGCACTTCACGGTGGCGCGGGCTGCCAAAGAAATCGGAGTTGGAGAGCGGAACGTGATCTGCGTTCGCGGGCGCGGGCGAGGAAGCATCGATGTTGAGAGCCTGGAAACCCACATCCGGGTGGCTCGTGAGAAGGGGCACGTTCCGTTTGCCGTCGTGGCCAGCATTGGAACCACGGGCACCGGGGCGGTGGATCCTGTCGGCGAGATCGGAGAGCTCTGTCAGAGAGAGAAGCTCTGGCTGCATGTTGACGCGTGTTACGGTGGCGCCGCCCGGCTTGTGCCGGCGCTGCGGCCTCTCTTTCAAGGACTTGAACTGGCGGATTCCGTATCGATCGACACGCATAAGTGGTTCTTTATTCCCATCGCGGCGGGGCTGTTGCTGACGCGTCATCGGGATCTCGAGCGCCGGATTTTTGGGCTTGGGTCGGGATCGTATCTGCCGGGCAGTCCGGAGATCTATCCGCTCTGGAGGGGGATTGCGTCCTCGCGGAGATCGTGTGGGCTCGGGATCTGGATGGCCATTCGAGCGCATGGCTGGGACACGATCCGGCAAGCGGTTGTACGGAACATTCACTTGATTCGCGCGCTCGAGGCGGGACTGCTTGAGAACGGATTCGAGGTGCTGGCGGGGGGCGAGCTTTCAGTCGCCTGCGCGCGTGGGGGGAGAGTGACGAACTGCAAACGCGGATTGCTTCGGAGATCGTGGGGTCTGGAGATGCGTGGTTCGCGACGGTGAGGTTCGAGGGAAGGACGTGGTTGAGATTCAATCTGTTGAATTTGTATACGCGGGAGGAGCATATTCAGTTTCTGATCAAGCGAGTGACGGAGACGGCCCGGCGACTGGGTCGGGGTCCATCGTGAACGAAGACAATGCGGCACAGTCGAGGGTCGGCTCCAAGATGGCGGAATCGTGACTTCGTTGCTCGGCAGGCTGCTGAAAGTCTTTGCGACGGGGTTCGAGGTAGATCACTGGTCGCGGCCTGGAACATAAGGAAATCGAAGGAATTGATGGTTTGATCATGCAAATAAGAATTTTGAACATAAGCAAACTAAGGTAACGAAGGGGAAGCAGAGCGCGTTGATGCGGCTGTTGGTTTCAGCGGTCGTTGACCGGGACCGGATTCCACCGCTCATTCGATCACAGGTTTTCAACAGCTCGGTCGGAACCGGCGTTCGGCCAGACTCTCCCGGCGGAGCGCGAGAGAGCTGCCGGATAGCGGTCGGAGGCGCGCCCTTGTTATGATGTTGTAGCTGTTACATTCGTCCGATTTGTCGTCCTCGGGGCGCCGGGGGGTTTCCTTTTACACGCGGCGCGGGGGTTATGCCATGCGTCTGTCTTTGGGCATCTTTGCGGCGGTCGCAGCGACTCTTACATCCTTCTCCGCGTGGGCTGGAGAGATCCTGAACCTTGGCGATGACGCGCCGCCGCTGGTCGTCTCGAGCTGGATCAAGGGGGAGAGGGTTGCGCAGTTTGAAGCCGGGAAAACGTATGTCGTTGAATTCTGGGCTACGTGGTGCGGCCCGTGCCGCGAGAGCATTCCGCATTTGACTGAGCTGGCGCATCGGTACAAATACAAGGGCGTCCGGTTCATCGGGGTCGACGTCTGGGAGCAGGATACCATGCTGGTGAAGCCGTTCGTCGACACCCTGGGCGACACCCTGGACTATAGCGTCGCGCTCGACGCCGTTCCGGAACGAGCGGGCCCGTATGACGGGGCAATGGCCAAGTTATGGATGAAGGCGGCCGAGGAGAATGGGATTCCGACTGCGTTCGTCGTCCATGACAAGAAGATCGCGTGGATCGGGCACCCGATGGACCTCGACGAGCCTCTGGCGAAGATCGTTGCGGGCAAATGGGACCCGGCCGATATGGCCAAGAAGCGTCTCGTGGTGAAGACCAAGGAGCGTAAGGCGACGGTCATCCGGGAAAAGGTGTTCCCGCTCTACAATGCCAACAAATTCAAGGCCACCGTCGCCGCCATCGACGAGGCGACCAGAGATGACTCGGAACTGGCCGATACGTTCGCGTGGCTCAAGTTTGCGGCACTGTGCAATGGCGGCGACGTCGAGCCTGGGCTGGAGCTGGGGGCCAAGCTGCTGGAGCTGAACAAGGATAATCCGAACGCGCTAAATAACTTCTTCTGGAACGTGATCAGGCCGAATCTCGAGCGCGAGCCGGACCCCCGTGTTGCGCGGCTGGCACTCCGGGCTGCGTGCCGAGCGGTCGAGCTATCGAAGGGCGAGAATGTGGCGCACCTTGATACATTGGCTGAAGCGCAGTACCGCACAGGGGACGCCGACGGGGCCGTGGCGACTGAGGAGAAGGCGTTGAAACGGATCGAGGCCGAGGTAAGAAGCAGAAGCCACCCGCTTTTCAAGCAGTACAGGGCGCGCCTGGAGCGATTTCGCAAGGGGAAGGCGGGTCCGGGACCTTAGCCCGGCCGACGGGAGTCTTTGCCCCGCGGTTCTTAACTCAGCGCGTCTGTGATCTCGTCCGGGCGTTCCGCCGCATTCGGCTGTAGCCGATGATCCCAAGCGTCGCCACGATCGCCAGAGTGAGCGAGGAGGGTTCGGGAACCGCCGAGGCGACCAGGATGTTATCGACCCCGAAGTCGTTACCGAACGAGGATGCTGAGTAGTTGTGGAGGATCAGCGAGGTGGTACCTGAGAAGCCCCCTGAGTTCCAATTGAATGAGAATTGCTGCCACCCGCCGCCGCCCCAATCACCCACGGCGCTGACAGGAGAACCCAGAAGGGTGCCGCCGATCTCGGGTTGAACCAAAGCAACGTTGGCGGTGTCGGCGTTCGTCAAGAAGAAGCTGATAGTATACGTGGTGCCCGCTGCTCTCGTGCCCTCACGATGGTCTCCGTGGAACCGATGGAATATCGGACAAGCCGTGGTACGGAATTCTTGCGAGGACTTCATTCGACTCTCCGGCCGTGCGCAGAACGAGCTCTTTCGATATGAATTGAATCTGGGCAAGCAACGGCCGGAGATTTTCTGGATCAAGGCTGCATGCACGCGCCCGATGAAAATCATTTTTGTCCGGTAATCCGCGCCGGTCACGGATAGATTGGGAGAGATTCTTCGGGTTCAGTCACCAACCAGATCGGAGGTACCATGCACGAGGTTGTGCTGAACGTTGAGACGTCGGAGCTGGGGACGTCACTCGGCTCGATTCCAGCGTCGATTCCGGTTTCATCGTCGACGAGTCGATCGGAATTGCCGCTCGAGAACGAGCAATTCAAGCGAATCCTTGAAGAACTCGTGGCCCTCTGTGAGAGACTAAAACCCAAGCTGCTTCGGTTGATACGGGCCCGCATCTCCCCGCGTCTTCAGGGGCGGATCGACGTTGAGGGCGTGCTGCAGAGTGCGTTGCTGCGGCTCATCACCTGCTTGCGCTCGAATAGACCGGTTTCCGACGATCAGTTACGCTCCTGGCTCTATAAGAAGGTATGGAGCGAGTTGCAAGACGAAATCCGGAAACACAGCACCGAGGGTCGAGATGTCGCGCGGGAGCTCCCGTTACCTGAAGAGTCGGTCGCCGACCTGGTCCAACGGCTGGGGGTGTCGACGCAGTTAGGTCTGAAAGATGCGGTCGAGCTCATCCGCCAGGCCGTTAGCCCGACCGAGTTTGAGATCGTCCGCCTGAAGATCCTGGACGAGCTGTCGTACGGGGACATTGCGGAGCTTTTCGACACCACGCCGGAGGCGGTGCGCAAGCGCTGTGTGCGAGCGTTGTTGAAGATCCGCAAGACCATCCCCAACCCCTTCGCCTCCTCTGGGCCAGAGCGCGGCTGATTGCCTCAGAGCGCGCGATCGCTCGACTCTCTTCGCTTCGCAAAGGCCGGCCGATTACCATGCGCGCTGTTCAATCGAGCGGATGCTTCCAGGTTCCGATTTTGCGAGAACGCTCCCATGCTCGCGGACGTGCGCTTAATTGACGATTCGGATTCTGATCCCACAATCGCGATCCTGGCCGCGTTCCTGGAGCTTTGGGAGACTGCGCCGGAGCAGGATCGGGAGGCGATACTCCAGCAGCATTGCGATCGGGATCCGGAACTGGCGGAGCAGTTTCGCAGTCTCGTTGCAGGCTGGCGCCTTGTGAGCGATGTCAAGGATCCCGAGCATCTCGGTCCATATCGGGTGATCCGCGTCTTGGCGATCGGTGGCATGGGGAAGGTCTATGAGGCCGAGGACGAGGTGCTATCGCGCCGAGTGGCGGTCAAGACGATGCGCCATGGCCGCCTGGCTGATCCCAGGCTACTGGAGCGTTTCGTGCACGAGCGAGAGGCCCTTGCGATGCTACATCATACGAACATCGTGCCGATCTACGGCGCCGGTGAGGAGGCCGGCCTGCTCTACTTCGCCATGCCGCTGCTCGAGGGCCTCACGCTGGCCGACCTGATCAGAGCTTCAAGTCGAATATCGTCCGCGAGAGCGTCGACTGGCTCGCCCTCAACGTGGGAAGAGTTCCTCAGCCGAGCCACGACGGAGGCATCTCGAGAGCGTTACTGTCGACGTGTGGTTGCCAGCCTCGGTCACGCTGCCTCCGTGGTACGGAACGCCGAGACTCCCCCAAGTCCCGCCCGGAGCAGCAGTCATCCAGCTCCGCTCGGGCTGCCGCGGGACTACCGCCGCCGCGTGGTCGAGGTGATCGCGGTGGCTGCCGAAGCCATCGACAGCGCCCACGAAGCGGGGGTCCTCCATCGCGACCTCAAACCTTCGAACATCCAGATCGAGCCAATTCGCGGCACAAGCGAGCCGGCGTCACACCCCTGGGTCCTCGACTTCGGCCTCGCCCATCTCGGGAGATCGAAGGCTGAGAATGACGCCGCTCTCAGGGCGGGACCGGACGATCCGACGCGCCAGTCTCGGACCGATCGACCCACGGAAGGCGTCGGCACTCCAGGCTATATGGCTCCGGAGCAGGTGCCTCGCGTGGCCGGAGGAGGCGCGGAGTGTCTCTCCGCGGAAGACCGGTCGCCAATCGACCGCTATACCGACGTCTGGGGGCTGGGAGTTACGCTCTACGAGCTGTTGACGCTCCGGATGCCGTTTCCGGGCCAGAACGTGGCCGAAGTGGTTCGGAAAATCGTGTCCGCGCCTCCCGAACGCTGGAGCGGCTCGATCCCACGCGAGTTGAAAGCGATCTGTTTTAAAGCCCTGGAGAAAGATGCAGCCAACCGTTACGAGACCGCGGCCTCCTTCGCTGCTGATCTTCGGCGCTGGCTGGAGGTCCGTCCGACTCTGGCGGGCGAATCTTTCGTCCGCAGCAAGGCCGGACGACTGCTGAGCTGGCCTTGGATATTGCTGCGGCGGCTGGTTTACTGGTCCCGTCGTGAGCGAGCGACTGCATTTGCCGCTGGTCTATTTGCTGCCCTCCTCCTAGTCGGGATCCTGGGTGCGAAGGCGCAGCTCGATGCTACGCAGCGTTCACTCGAGTTCCTCAGGCTGTCACAGCTCCGCAGGCCGATCCGGAAGATAGACTGGTTCAAGGAGAGCTGGCAAAATGTCCGCTCCCTCCGCGGAATTCGCGGAACCACCGATCCACAGGTCCAGTCCGAAGCCGCCGCGGCGCTGGAGGGCATCGATGCCCACGTTGTGAAGAAGCTGGATGGGGCCGCCGAGGTCGTGGAATTCGACCCCCGCTCGGAATGCACGCTTATGGTCCGTGCAGGCAAAGACCAATCGGGCAAGCTTTGGTCCCTCACGACCCTCTGGAACCGGTCTACCAACCAAGTGGTCGAGCGGCGCGACCTCGGCAGCGGCGCCATCGCGTTCCGGCCCGACGGGACGCCGCTGCAATTGTCCCGCGTGTACGAGGAAGTTGCCGAGCTGAGTCGATCGACGAAACTGAGGCTGTTCGACGTCAAGTCCGGGGCGATCCTCCGCGAGTTTCTTTCACCCCTTGACGGTGTGTCGGACTTCAGCGCGATCACGCTGTCCCGCAGTGGCTCGCACGTCGCCGCCGTCCGCGTGCCGGTCCGCAAGGATGGAGATGGCTTCGTTCCCGATGGCGAGGTCACGACAATCACCGTTTGGGACGTCGGCCACGAACAGCCGATCGTCGCTCTGAAACACAAGACAACCCGGGACCTCATCCTTTCTCCCGACGGCCGCCTGCTGGCGGCCTGGGACATCGCAGGCGAGATCACGGTATGGATACTGCCAGACGGCAAGGAGCTTCGTCGCTTTAGAGTCGGCCGCACGCCGGTGCTCTGCCTGGCCTTCGGCCGCGATCCGATTTGGCATGACGACGGGTCAGCGCAATCCTGGCTCCTCGCCGTGGGTGAATCCACCGGGCTCGTGACCGTACGCGACCTAGCCGCCGACCAAGCCCGAAGCGTCTGCCGCGGCTCAGCGCACAATGTCCGGAGTATGGCATTCAGTGCCGATGGCGCCATGCTGCTGACCGGCGGACGCGTACCAAACAAACTCTGGGACGTCGCCACCGGGCGTTGCCTGCTGGACCTTAAGGTCGGAGACTTCACTCGAGCTGTGGCCTTTGCGCCCGATGGCCACCACATCGCCGTCGCCCGGGAACTGCCTGAAGATGCGACGGACGGAGCAACGGAGGTCTTGGATCTGGACCACGGACACGGGACCCATACGCTCTACGGTACTCGGGGAGTGGTCGAACGGACGACTCTCTCGCCCGACGGCCGGCGCATTGTAGGCGCCACGCATGAGTGGGAAATGGGGATCTGGGAGTGGCCCTCCGGTCGATTGATCGGAGTTCTGCCGGCTCCGGTGGGCCGGTTCGCGGACAACGTTGCCATGGCGTGTGATGCCGACAACCGACGCTTTGCCTGTTCGGCGGGTCACCAGGCTCAGCTCTGGGACCTGGAGAAACGGCGGTTGATCGGTCGCTGGGATCTGCACGAAGGGCTCACGGAATGCCTGGCCTTCCCCACCCACGGTCGGCTCCTGCTCGTCCGCTCGGAGACCGAGCGCCGCCAAGGCGGGCCATTGAATCCGTCCACTCGGGACCTCTTTCTTAAGGTCGTGCGTGTCTACGACCTCTTGAGCCCGACCCCGACCCAACCTTTCGCGGAGATCAACGAGTTCAATTGGGAAATCTGCATGATTCGGCTCGCTCGGAACGGATCGGTGTTCGCCGTCGACGGTGTAGGGACCGACCAGGGAAAGCTTACACGGAAGTTTCATGTGTACGAAGGCTCGACGGGAAAGCTCGTGAGAACGCTGCCGACTCGCCGAGGCGTCATGGATTCCGGTTGGTTCGTCTTCGACCCGAGCGGGAAGATGCTCGCGGCGTCGTTGGAGGAGTCCAAACTTAATGAGCCGATGAGCCTGTTCGACCTGCCCGCCTTTACGTACCGCGGATCGGTTGATTTGCCGATAAAAGGTCTTGGCCCAGGCGCGACTCTGTCCCTGGGCACCTCAATCGAACAGCCGCGTGAGATTGTGTTATTCGACATCGCTCGCCAACTTCCCTTACTGAGAATCGTCGAGGACACTGAAGCCACCGAATCGAGCTTCGAATTCAGCCCGGACGGCCGCCTCGCGATGTTCGGTCGGAAAGACGGCACCATCTCTGTCCTCGACCTGGTGGAAATCAATCGACGGCTAACGGAGCTACGCCTGGGTTGGTGATCCGCCGTCGCCTTCGGTGCAACCGTGCCCGTTGCGCTGCCGATCGCCGCGTCGTCGATTGCCAACTCACCCCTACTGGCCGGCGAGGGGAATCGAATCCACTTGCGGGCTGCGGAGATCCAAGTGCTTCTCCAAGAAATCGGCAGCCTCTTCATCAACATGCAATACCAGGGCCAATTGCCCTCCGGAAGTCCTTGGCAAGACACAGTTTCGTCTCAAGCAGGAATCAAGGCAAGATCAAGGTAGCGCTGTGGAATTAATGAGCCGCGGAATTCGTCGGACGTGACGGTCGAAGGTTGATTCTCGGATCGCGGAATTGTGGGTTCGTTGCTCGAATGGCGGCTGAATGGGTTTGCGCCGGGAGTCGATGCATATCACTGGTCTCAGCCTGGAAGATAAGCAAATCGAGTGAACATTTTGTTATATCTTGAGAAATGGAAATCTTGAACATAAGCAAACTAAGGTAACGAAGGGGAAGCAGAGCGCGTTGATGTGGCTGTTGGTCTGCGGTCGTTGACCTGGTCTGGACTGGAGCCCAGGGGCGCGCGCTGATCCGGAGATCTGTGTTGGTGGCCACCGGAATGCACCCCCTCTGGCCCTGGGCAGATGAAAAGCGGGCCGTATTGGCGAATTTCGAGGTGGACGTTTCGGCGTTTTCTGTTGCGCGACGATTTTATGATGGCGGCCGCCGGAATGCACCCCCCCTGCCCCCCCTTCCAAAGGGGGGGGAAAGGAAAGAGGGCCCCTTCTCAAGGTGGGGAAACTTGGCGCAACGTTCGCGGCGGGAAATCTCCGCTCCTTATTCTGCAACTGCGGCCCTACTTCGATGCGGGGATGGTTGCTGTTTCCTTTCGCGGGCCGCCGGTGTTCAGGTCCACGTCGATGTGGGCCACTTTCGCCTTCGCGCCGTCAGCCGCGGGCCAGTAAAACCAGCCGTCCCAGGGGCCGTTTGTCTTCGCGCGGGCGCGGGTGTGGATCCGAGCCCAGGCGAAGCCGCCGGGGCCGTTGCCTGGGCGCAGCTCGATCACTTGATAAAGGCCCGGGATCGACTCTGGGCGCGCTTCCGGGGTGGCCCCGAACGCTCCTGCGCCGAGGACGGTTAGACCGGGCCACCGGAAGGGGTTGCTTGCCAGCTTGGCCTCGTGGACATCGCCGTGCAGCACGAGTCGGACTCCGGCTTTCGTGAGGTGCCCGATGACATCCGTCTCTTTCATTCCATCCATGTGGAGAACGGCGTGGTGCCAGACGGCGATCCGTAGCGGTTGCTGCGCGGCGGGGCGGCGCTTTTTGTGGTCGTCGGCCGCGTTGATTCCTTTCAGGACCGCGCCGGTGAGCAAGCCACTCCGCTTGCGATCGGTCTGGTCCACGGCCCATGCGGAGTTGAAGGCGAGGAACTGGACGTGGGTGTTCTCGGGCGGAAAGCCCTGGCCCTGGTCTTCGGGCTTGAGGGGATACGGCTGCTGGAACAGCGGGTGGTACAGGTGGTCTGAGAACGGTTTGAACCGCTCGGGCCATTTCACTGGATCGCGGGCGAGGAAACCGTCGGCCTTCGGGACATACTCGCCCGGTTTCAGTCCATCCTTGGTGCTCTTCCACCGGTAGAAGTCGTCGTTGTCCACGACGTCGTGGTTGCCGGGGACGAGGACCACTCGGTCGATCGAGAGGCCGAGCCGCTCCCGCAATGCGGAGACGAACTTGTAGGCGACGGGGAAGGCGCGGAGATTGCCCTTGTCCACAAAGTCTCCGCTGATCACGAGGTGATGGATCACATCGCAGCCCAGGTCGGCATGGCGGAGGTCGTGGAGCAGCGGGTCGAGGTGGTCCTGCCAATTCGTCTCCGGGGTGAAGTGCGGGTCGCTCAGGTGCAGGATGCGGACGGTTCCGGCGCGGTCGTCGGTGCCGCCTGGCGCCGATGGGCCTCTGGCCACCCGCACGGCGGCGTTCACCGCGGCGGTGATTTCCAGGACCTTCAGCTCGGCTTCACGTCCAACGGCCGAACCGATGATGTCACCGGAGATGTGGATCTGGTCACCAATCTGTATGGTGATCGATTTGGGGTCGAGCGTGTCGCCCGCCACACCTGAGATCACTGCCTTGGCCATCACGGCGTCGAGGGCCAGCTTCGCCTTGATCTCTTGCCGAAGGGCGAGGACTTTCGCGTTCGTCTGGGGATCTCTCTTCCGAACTTCAGCAACGCCGCCTGCCATCCCTTCTTCGATCGGAATCCGTCGCTCACAACGACTGCACACGACGTCACACCTGCCGTCGGCGATCCGGCTTCGCACCATCTCTTCCTCAGTGACGGTGCCGCACTCGGGGCATTTGATGGCGCGGCATTCGGTGACTTCGACCCCGTTCTCACGGAGGTGAGCTTCGACGTAGGCGATGAATTTGTCGCGACGGGCCGACAGGGTGGCGGGGCCGAAGAACAGCTCGACGTGGGCGAGGCCCCCGGGCCTGTGCAAGCGCCTGAGCCCGCACAAACCGTTATCAGGATCGTCGAACTCGGCGCGGCCAGGAGTCAGTCGGCCTGGGCCGAAGGGTTGGAGGATTATCAGGCCGCCGACGAGGGAGGCGTACACGTTGTCGATTGCGCCGGTGAAGTCGTACCAGAGTGAGACGGTGTGCGGGAGTTTCTCTGCCTCGGCCTCGGTCGGGGCCTCAGGGAACAGGGTCGGAAATACGAGGACGCCCTGGTGGCGGAAGCACACGCCGTGGCGGATCATCAGCTCTGCGACACACTCCAGCACCAGGCGCTCGTCGGGCCAGGCGAGTCGGGTGGATGGCTCGATTCCGGGAAGGGCGTCTTGTCGAGTGCCGAGGTCGGCTTCTGGAAAGGCGGGGACGCCGCGGGGATTATCTCGGGCGAGGACGACGAGTGTCGCGGCGTACTGCTCGACCACATCCACTCTCAGAATGAGGGCCTCGTCGCCTGCCTTCAATCGCGTCTTGGACAGCAAGCCCTGGCCGGCGAGCTGGTCGGTAACGGCCCGGGCCGCGTCGTCCTCGAATAGGGTCGGGAACTTCGTGCGGATGTCCTCGTTGAAGACCCGCAGCGGAACGACGATCTCGCCCGCGGCTCGCCTGGCGTCGACCTGTTCGCGGATCCGCTGGAATAGTTCTGGGCGGGACGTCCGGTCGAACGACCAGTCAATGGCCCAGGCGATCGCCTGACGCAGTGTATCGACCCCGCGACCGGTCACGGCGCTGGTCTCATGCGCGTCCCGGAACCCGCACTCAGTCACGAGCCGGGCGATCGCGGCTTGGTCGATGAGCTGGGATTGCGTGTCGTCGTCGATTTGGGCACCGATCAGAAACTTGACGACAGGGCGAGTGCCCGTCTGGCTAAGAAGACGCATGTTCCAGGCCCGGGCCTTGTCTCGCTCGGCCGCGCTTCGGGTGGGGTCGATCAAGATGAGGGCGAGGTTGGTGTCGTGGAGGAACATCTGGTGGACAAGCTGGTACTCGTCCTGCCCGCCGAAATCCCAGAGGAATATCTCGCGGTTCTCGTCGGGTGGCGGAGTCGCGGCAGGGTGGAACTCCCCGGCGGGCTGTTTCCAGATTCGCATCCCGTGAGTGGTCCCGCGCTGTTCGGGCGTGGGAATTCGACGGTCGATGAGCTGCGAGGCGAGCCACGACTTGCCGATGTTGCTGTCCCCGAGGAGCACGACCTTCGCCGTGGTAAAGACCCGGGCGGGTGTGGCCGCGGCCTGCCCCAGAATGGAATCGACGTCGAGATGCCAGATCCGGACGCTTTGACCGTGTTCGCCAAATGTCGCCAGCACGGGGCGCGACGGATGGAACGTCAAGCTCGGCAGCCAACTGTTCGACGCCGGTTCGACGAGTCGACTCATCTCCGTCAAGGTATCCGTTCGCCATACTCGGACGGTGCTGTCGCCGCTCTTGGATGCCAGTAGCCGCCCGTCCGACGACCAGGACACGCTGAAGACCCCGTTGGTGTGCCCCTGAAGCGTGCGGACGGGCTGTCCGGTGAGCGCCTCCCAGACGCGGACAGACTTGTCAGCTCCCCCGGTTGCGAGGAGCCGTCCGTCTGGCGACCACGACACACTATAGACCCCGCCGGCGTGCCCCCGAAGCGTGCAGAAGGGCTTGTCGGTGCCGGCGTCCCACAGCCGAACAGTCGGATCGGCCCCACCCGATGCCAGGAGCCGGCCGTCTGGCGACCACGACACGCTCTGAACCCAGCCGGTGTGCCCTTCCAGAGAGCGGACTGACCGGCCGGTGCCGGCGTCCCACACCCGGACGGTCTGATCCATCCCGCCCGAGGCCAGCTGCTGTCCGTCCGGCGACCACGACACGCTGTAAACCTCGCCGGTGTGCCCCTTAAGAGAGCACAATGGCCGACCCGTGCCGGTGTCCCACTCAAGGACGGTCCCATCGGCCTGGCCCGCGGCCAAAAGCCGTCCGTCCGGCGACCACGACACTGCGATGACCATCCCGGTGTGCGCGTGCAGCAAGTGGACGGTCTGGCCTGTGCCGGCGTCCCACACCCGGACAGTCCTGTCAAGCGACGGAGTTGCGAGGAACAATCCGTCCGGCGACCAGGCAATGCGATCGATCCGAGCGGTGTGTGAGTGAAGGGTGTGGCGGAGGGTGAACCCCAAGGGCACTGCGGCGGATTCCCGCGGCTCAGGGGGCGCCGGCGGATATGCGGGGGACTCGGGTTTCGGTTTTGGTCTCTTCCTGGCCATCGGGGTACCCCGTCCCGCGAGATTGGTGCGCCCTAAACGGTCGAGCGCGAGTGACGAATCAAGTCGATAGTTGAACGATGTCCCACTGATGTAGAAATCACGATGGTTTTTACCTTCGTGCTGCATTGACGTAGGATCATGGTCCGGCGACCGATCGTCGCGGCAGCTTGGTGACCATACCATACCATTGGATACGTGAGAATGGCCGGGGAAACCAAGATTTCCGCGTGCGGTATGCAGTGCGCCGCCGCGCCAGGTCAGGCGGGGGGAGCGGAAGCCGCTCCTCGGCCACTGGTCGGCCTATCTTGGTGACAGCCGAAGAGGTAGCGCGCGAGGCCCATGCCAAGAAGGCCGAGCCAGACTGATAGGGCGGAATGCCCGAGTCGCCGATGGCTGCTCGGACTGATGGGCCGGATCTGGGGCGCGGTGTAACGGGACGATGTCATGGTGCGAAGGTGAGCGACGTCGAACGTGACCGTTTGCCCATTCACATCGCCGAAGACCTCGCCCTCCTCGTATCGCCGATCGGTCCGATCCAATGCCCAGATGAGTTCGCCTGCATGTTTTGGGGTGTATTCGAGTTGGACGTCAGGAGCCCGATGGTGGCTGAAAGAGTGCTGCGACCGCCGAGAGTATCCGGGCGAGCGCGGCGGGAGAGAGGGTGCCGACCGATCTCACCATGAGGCCCGCGCTCGCAGTAAAGAGCTTGCCCGGCCGGGCGACGCTCGCCACCAGCAGCCCGCCCGTGGTGAAGTCGGTAGCGACTAACGGGACCGCCGAGGGATCGCCGTACGGACTACTCGTAATCTGGCAGAGCACCCAGTCGCCTCGACCGGCGTCGGCCAGGCAGACTGCCGGACGCACCTTGGACGTCGATAAGTCCGAGAAGGGGAACGGGACCAGCACTACTTCGCCGGCTGAAGGTACGACCACGCCGCGTCCTCCTCGGCCCTCGACCAGTCGGCCGCCAAGGCCGCCTCGGCCAGCAGCGCCGCCTCGCCGGGAATTGCGGCCGGCTCTTCGAGCACGGTCACCAAGGCGCGCCGGGCGCATCCACTCGCACTTCGCCGAGCAACCGGACGCGGCCGGTCGGATCGATCACTGCTTCGACGGTCTGGATCATACACACCTCCAGACGCATTATACCGCGAACCGACCAACTAGCCACTGCAAGAGCCGGCCTAACGCCCAGTGCTCCGCGTTGACTCGCCAAACCGAAGCTAACTACTCGTAGGTGCTTGGACCGGTCAAACCGAAGCATTTGGCGGAGCGGTGCGCAGTCGGCCGCAGCGCCAGGTCAGGCGGGGGGAGCGGACGCCGTTCCTCGTCCACGGGCCGACCTATCTTGACGATTCCCGAACAGGTAAAGCGCGAGGCCCATGCCGAGGAGGCCGAGCCAGATTGATAGGGCGGAATGCCAGAGTCGCCGATAGCTGCTAGGGCTGATGGGCCGGATCTGGGACGCGGTGTAGCGGGACGATGTCCTCGTGCGCGGGTGAGCGACGTCGAACGTGACCGTTTTCGCATCCACGTCGCCGAGGACGTCGCCCTCTTCGTATCGCCGATCGGTCCGATCCTTTGTCCAAACGCGCTCACCGGCATGTCTTGGGGTGTATTGCATCCTGGAATCCTGCTCATCGATGAATGGCGTCGTCATGAGGTTCGGCATGAGGTGCTCGTCGCTCCACGGGCCGACACAAATTGCCAGGTAGCCTGTGCCGAAGACCAGATATCCGGTCCAGGTTGATTTGGCCGTGCCGCGGGTGAAGAGGCGGGCGAGAAGGGCGACGGCGGAGGCGGCGAGGGCGAGCGCCTCCCGACGTCGGTTCCGCGTGGGATAGTCGCTGGGTCGGTATTCGGGTAGAATAAAAGCTGTCGTCAGGGAATCTCCGTGTGGGGACGTTCTCAAGTCTCCGCACAGACCGGCTCGAGTTGGCAGTCCGAGCTTCCGGTTTCATTCGGCGAGCTTCGCGCGGGCTCGCCACGCGAGTGATGACATCGAAAGCAGGACGCGGACTTTCGATCCGAGCACATAACGACGCCGAAAGGGTCCTATCGGTGCCCCAATTAACGCCCGCCGATGCTGTAAAGGAGCTTAGTGAGAAAGTCCGGGGGATGGACCTCGACGACCTGCGCGACGCGTATAACGAGCTGTTCCCAGAAGCGTCCGTTTCTCAAGACGTCGTCTCCTCGAATGGAGAGGCGTTCCGGAGGAAGGTGGTTAATTACCTCGCGGGCAGCCCGGCGGTCGAGGAAATCATCGACCTTTGGATCGCCGTTTTTCCAGAAGCCTCGCGCGTCTATTTTGACGAGGAATGCGGAACGATTCATTATATTATCGCTCCCGAGGCGATGACACAGACCGGTTGAGCCGTCCGGTGCTTTCACGACCGCGCTGATCCGCGATCGGTCAAAAGGAATTGGTCATGCCGGGGACGGCGCTCTCCCATTTCAACGACGATGTCCGGCGTACACGAGCGATCGTCGCTCACGCCGACCCGCTGCCGCAAACCACTGAAGCCGAGCGACTGCTTCGCAGCGACTTGTTTCGGAGTGCGTGGATGTTCGCGGTCGGGGCGCTGGATGCGTATTTCTGTGACGCCTACACCGATGTCGTCGCAGCCTCGATCATCTCCAAAAGCCGTCACCCGGCCATGACGCTCCCGGACTTCTTCGAGAAGATCGAGTTCCCTATCAAAGCCATCCTCGAATCCTATGCGCGGAACACGAACTGGCGTTGGAGGATGGCTGCGCGACAGATGATGGCCCGAGAGAACGTTCTCAAACTGGACCGGATTCAGTCACTATTCAACGGCTTCTTCCGCGACGGGCACAAACTCTTCGGCGACGTGTTGGACGTGTGGATCGTCCACCCGAACGCCCGCAAGCGCATGTTCGGGATCACAGCCGCCGACTATCAGGCGCTCAATCCGGCAGACAGGAATTCGGCCCGAACAACGGCGAAGCGGCAAATGCACAGGCGTTTTTTCGAGGAGGATTCCCCCCATTCAATCTTCCAACGAAGGCATGATTGTATCCATAACTGTGACCGGCCCCGGATAGCCCCGCAGCCGCTCGAAAGAGCCGGTACTGTTATCAAGGTCATCGAGGACGTGGAGTTCCTCGTAAATCGCTGCGACGAGCGTATCGCGACCGAAATTCCGCTGTTCCTCGCCGCAAACGGCTGCCCCGCCGCTGTCATCGCCCAAGCCGGTTATTAGCCTTGTAGCCTCACTCCGGTGCCGATGTCCTTGCTCGCCCGCCGAATTTCTGAAGGTACGACCACGCCGCATCCTCCTCGGCCCTCGACCAGTCGGCCGCCACGGCCGCCTCGGCCAGCAGCGCCGCCTCGCCAGGAATTGCGGCCGGCTCGTCGAGTACCGTCACCAAGGCCCGACGGGGCGCAACCACTCGCACTTCACCGAGCAACCGGACGCGGCCGGCCGGATCGACCACTGCTTCGACGGTCTATATCTTACACACCTCCACTTACTCATTATACCGAGAACCGACTGACCAGCCACATGCACGTGCTAGCTTAACGCCCACGATGAGCGGCTCGCGCAGCGCGTTTGCTGGATCGCTTCACTCGTCGTGGCTTGGACCCGTCAAACCGAAGCATCCTGCGGCACGACCAACATCGGCGGACGCGATCGCCGATTGGCCGAGAACGAATGAGCGGTACGCTCCACGGCGGAATGGAGTGCGCCGCTACGGCAGGTCAGGCGGGGTGAGCGGACGCCATTCCTTGTCCACCGGCCGACGTATCTTGACGACTCCCGAAGAGGTAGCGCGCGAGGCCCATGCCGAGAAGGCCGAGCCAGACTGATAGGGCGGAATGCCAGAGTCGCCGATAGCTGCTCGGACTGAGGCACCGTATCTGGGCCGCGGAGTAATGGCCTGTCGTCCCGCGATCGTTATATACATCAAAACTGACCGATTGCGCGTTCACTTTGCCGAAGACCTCGCCCGCGGCAAATTCCTGACCGAGCCCGTCCGATGTCCAGACACGCTCGCCGGCACGTTTTGGGGAGTATTCCATCCGGGAATACTGCTCGTCGATCAACGGCGTCGTCATCAGGTTCGGCATGAGGTGCTCGTCGCACCAGGGGCCAACACACATCGCCAGGTAGCCGGTGCCGAAAACCAGGTAGCCGGTCCAGGTTGTTTTATCCGCGCCGCGGGTGGAGAGGCGACCGAGAAGGGCTACGCCGGAGGCGGCGAGGGCGAGCGTCAGCATGGCGCTTGCGGAGAACTCCGTCCCGGCGTGCAACGCAGCGAACGTGAAGCCGAGCAGGGCTATTAATGCCATGAGGCCGGCGATTGAGATGCGTGGTCCGGGCATTTGGCATTGGCCCCAGCAAGGCGCCTGACGCGTGAGATCGGCTGACCGCCGTCCGTCAGGCGGGTCCGCTGCATCGCCCCGTTTGGCGATGTGGCTGAGAAAAGGTCCCACGCGACTTTCGCCGAGAAGATGGCCCTCTCAATCCTGCAGCACCGTCATTTCGATGGCCGTCGGGTAGTGGTCGGTCCGGAAGACGCGCTGGGTGGCCGGGCGGAAGTCGGTCTCCGTTCGCGCGATAGATGTTGGGCACGTAGGTCTGCGGGTTGCGGTCGATCAGCGGGAACCAGGTGCTCTGGACCTGGACCATGACCTTGTGTCCCTTGCGGAACCGGTGGGCTCCGTGGTGGAGGTCGATAACGTACGCCTCCACCCGGTCGGGCGTGAGCGGCTCGGGCTGGTCGAACGCCTTGCGGTAGCGGGCCCGGAAGACCTCATCGGCGATGATGAGCTGATAGCCGCCCATCGCGGGGTCGTTCTCGGGGAAGACGTCGATCAGCTTGACAACCCAGTCGCAATCGGTCCCGGAGGTCGAGGCGAACAGCCGGGCCGTGATCGGCCCGGCGAGGTCGAGGTCGCGCTCCAGCGGAGTTGTCTCGTAACTGAGGACATCCGGGCGCTGGTGCACGAACCGCTGGTCCTGCACCAGCCACTCGCCCCACTCGGGATTGCCGGCGACCTGGCCGTTCTTGCCGATGATGACGTCAGTGCCGATCGGCCGGGGGCGGAACGGGACCGGGTGGGCGGGGTCGGAGAGGTAGGCGTCGAAACCGGGGTCGCCGTCCGGGGCGGCCGGCGGCGGCTCGAATGCCAGCCGGCCCCCGGCGCGGGCGTAGAGCGAACGCGGGCGCGCGTCCCGGGGCGGCCAGTGGTCGAAGGTCCGCCAGGCGTTCTCGCCGGTGCGGAAGACGCGCGCCTCCGGCACGGCCGGGCCGTCCTTACCCTTGTCCTTGAGGTGGCGCGCGAACCAGGGGGCCATGACCTGATCGCGGAAATCGCGGGCCGTGGGGCTGCCGAACGTGACCGACCCCAGGCGGTCGCCGTCGCTCCGGATCCAGCCGCCGTGGTTCCACGGGCCGGCGACCAGGTAGTTCAGGCCGTCGCGGTCGTGCTTCTCGAACGCCTCGTAGATCCGGAGCGGGCCGGAGAAGTCCTCCTGGTCCCACCAGCCGATTACGTGGAGCGTCGGCACGCGGGGCCGGCCCAGGCGAGGGGGCAACGCCCGCTCTCGCCAGTAACGATCGTAGTCGGGGTGCTCGACCAAGTCGTTCCACCCGGACACCTTGCCGTGGAAGTGGCGGGCGTTGACGTTCGATAGCGGCCCCAGGTCGAGGAACCACTCGTAGAGGTCGCGACGGCCGTAGTCGAACGGCGTGAACTCCTTGGCCCGCCCCATCACCGCCAGGTACTGGAACACCGGACTGAGGCGGAAGGCCCCATTATGGTGCTCATCGTCGCAGAGGAACTGGTCTCCCGGCGCGGCCTGCGGCGACGCGGCGCGCAGTGCCGGGTGCGGGTCAAGGAGTGCCTGGACCGTCAGCCATCCGGGGTACGAGACGCCCCACATGCCGACGCGCCCGTTATTCCCGGCCACGTTCTTGACCATCCAGTCGATCGTATCGTACGCGTCGGTCGTCTCGTCGACAGCCTTCGGGTCCGAGGGGTCGCGCGCGGGCCGCTCGATGACGAACGTCCCCTCGGAGCCGAAGCGGCCGCGGATATCCTGGACCGCGAAGATGTAGCCCTCGTCGGCCATGGGCTTGAGAGGGCCCTGTATCAGCGACTCTGCGCCGCGGGCCGTCGCGCCGTAGGGGGTCCGCTGGAGGACCACGGGCAGCGACGGCCCGGCCTGCCTCGGGCGAATGAGGACTGTGTGGAGTCGGATGCCGTCTCGCATCGGGACCATGACCTCGGACGACTCGTATTCCCGGTCCGCTCGGGCGATCCCCGAGAACGGCAGCAGCGACAGGGCAACTGTCGCTGCGATGCGGAACCAGACCCGTCGCGTGTTCATGGGACTCGGTCTCCGCCTCCGCGGTGTGGACAGGAACCGTCCAGCAGGCAACTCAAGGTGTCGACGCAACCGTCAGGCAGCCGGTTGAAGTCAACTGAACAGACGGTCGACCTTCGGCAGAAGCGCCGAGAAGTCGATCTTGTGATGACACGCCTCGCGGGCGGCGATGAGATCGGCGTCCTTCCAGTCGCGCTCTTCCTCGGCCAGCTCGGCGTATGACTCGCGGGCCAGGCCTGGCATTCCGTGGGAATCGTAGTAGGTAAAGACACGGGCGAGGTCGCCGAGCCGGGCCTTGGTACCGGCGGCGAGCGAGCAGCGGCCGTCACAGCCGGGACACATTGTCGGGTTGGACGCCAGGACCGCATCACGAAGCTCGTCGAGCTCCGCCGCCTGGAGCGGCTCGAAGCGCCGGACGGCGTCAGCGTTCTCGTGGATCTGCTCGGTGTTCCGGAGAGTCACGCATGAGGCGCTGAATCGCTCGTCGGTCCAGATTGCCTGGAGCAAACCCTGCGCGGGGGTCAAGCCTTTGGCCTTGATCGAAGGGACATGGTCGGCCGTGAATTGCGTCTGGCCGGCGAGCTGTTTCATCGAAACCAGGCCGATATTCTTGGCATGGCAGGCGTCGAGCGCCCTGTTGAGCGGAGCGTTCTTGTCGAGCCACGGCGTAAACTTGAGCATGATCACGTCGATGAACCCGCCCTCTGCGGCGTTCTGGATTTGCTGAGCGATCATCGGGTCGTGGGTCGAGAAGCCGACGAACTTGACCTTACCGGTCTTCTTGAGGGCCTCTGCTGCGTCCTTCAGCTCCTTGCTCTTGGGCCAGCCGGTCTCGGAGGACTTGAGGCCGTGGAAGAAGAGGAGGTCGATAAAGTCGGTCTTGAGCGCCGCCAGCCGCTGATCCAGCTTCTTCAGCATGTCAGATGGGGTACCGACATGGCTCTTGGTCGCCAGGAAGATCGTTTTGCGGACCTCCGGCACGGCGGTCAACCAGTCGCCGATGACCTTCTCCGAGTTCTTGTATCCTTCGGCGGTGTCATAGTAGCGGACACCCTCGAGGTAGGAGGTGCGGAGCAAGCGACTCAGCCCAGCGGGTTCGCCGACGGTGCCGTGGTTGAGCAGAGTCACCTCGACGCCCGTGTTACCCAGTTTCCGCTTCGGCAGGATCGGCGTTTGTTTTCCCGATCGGGGTTCCTGTGCGGCCGCGTTGCCGGCGACCAGCCCGGTGGTCGCGGCCGTCGCCGCCATGCCCGCCTGGAGGAACACCCGGCGATCCATGGAATTGGGATGCGGTTCGTTCATCGCTCAGCTCTCCTCGACGCCTGGGATGGTACTCGAAAAGAAACTCAGTTCGCTCCGGTGATACCTGGAGGTACCGCAATCCTAAACGATTAAGTTGAGTATTGCACCGGTGTGGCGGTTGGATCCGTCCAGGAAACCAGGGGAACAGATGGCTTGATCATGCAGATAAGAATCTTGAACATGAGCAAACGATGGTAACGAAGGGGAAGCAGAGCGCGGTGCTGCGGCTGTTGGTTTCAGCCGTGGTTGACCGGGTACGGACTGAAACCGATGCCACGGCCGATGGACCCGCATCAGCTCGGCAGGTGGCGCCTGGGCTCCAACTGGGCTTGAGCTTGGCCGCGGCGTCCGTGCCACTCGCCTGGGTCTCGCTCGTCCGGATGCGGTACAGCCCGACAGCGGTGGCAAGCACGTTGTCCAGGTGGGACAGGTGGACGTGGTACGCCTCGCGAGCGTCCAGAAGGTCCCGCAGGTTCAGTGCGTGGAAGTTGATAGCTGGAACAAAAGGTTGCGGCATCGGAGCCTCGAGTTCGGATGCCGGGCACCCGCGACTTACCGGCATTCCGCGGCAAGAGTAACCTGCCGGCAGGTTGTTCTCAACTCCCTTCTCGACTACCGGATACAGTTCGTATCATCGCGGGGACTGGCGGACGGCACACGGAGTGTGCCTGCTACACCGGACCGCGGGCTGAGCGAGCCACTCGCCGCAATCGCATTTGTGCACTTCCTGGCGTGCCGCCGGCCTGGGCGCTCTACTTGCTCGTTGTCATGGACCCGAAATCCGGTGTCGCGGCGGCGCGGTAGAGGCGGCCGAGCTCGCTGTAGAGTTGGATGCCGACGCTTGGCAGGTAGATCAGGGCGACCAGGGCGCCGAGCCAGAAGAGTATGCCGAGCTGGACCAGGTTGCCGGCGGTGCCGGGTGGGGAAGGTCGCCGCATGCTCATTGCGCCGAGCACGAGAAGCACGCCCGCGCCCATGATCGCGGCTCTCAGGAAACTCGGGGAGTCGGCGGGGTCGATGATTGCCGAACGCGGCTGAAAGCGGGCTGCGACCTCGTTCGGTTGGCCATAGTCACGGACGAGCGCCAACGCCAGGGACTCGCGGGATGAGTCGTCTGTGAGGTGCGTGCAGCCGACCGGGGGTTGTGGCGAGGCGGTTGCAATGAGTAGGAAAGTCGGGCAGGCGCGCGGGAGTGCCGGCCTTATGGGTTGGCGCGGGCGTGACGTGTGGCGACCGTTCGTCTTGCGCGCTCGGGGCGCGCCGTTTGACTCGCGACCGGGTTTCGTGTCGGGCTGTGCCGGTTTTGGCGGTTACGCAAGGGCGAGATTCTGAGGGGAGTTTTTGAAAGCGGCGATTTGGACCTTATATTGCTGAATGAACGAAGGAGCGGCCTTCATAAGATAGGCTCCGCTTCCTTATTACGCACAGTTTTCACGTTTCTGAATAGTCGGTCGATTGCGGGCGGAGTTACTGGACGCTCGCGCGACGGAGAGGTTCATGGTGAGGCGATGAGCGTGCAGCAGGGTTCGGCGATGGTCGGAATGAATGATCAGCGGGCGTCGATCGGCAAGGGGTCGCGGTTCAACGCGGTCAAGCATGGGCTCACGGCGAAGACGCCGGTTCTGCCGGGGGAGGATCCGGCGGAGCTTCAGGCGAAGATTGATGCGTACACAACGAGTCATCAGGTTCGAAATCAAGCCGAGGCAGATCTGGCCAAGCTGGCAGCGATGGCTTGCTGGCGGGCCGAGCGTGCTAACCGCTTGGAAGTTAACCGCGTGACCGGCGATATCGTGCGGCGATCGCGGGCGCAGGCGGCTGAGGAGACACTGGCGGCAGAGGGGCTGGGCGACCGCTTGCTCTTTGACCGCAGGGGACCATCGCAGCTCTATCCATCGGGGGACTATGAGCACAAGCAGCCGCGGACCTCCGATTCGGGGGTAGCCGATGACCCGGATAAGCCGCGCAGGTTGGTCATCCAGCTTGAAGCGACGCGCGCCGGCCGACGCTGGCTGCTGGACCGCCTAGGCGAGGTGAGGAAGCCGATTGATTCGGGAGAGGGATGGGTCTCCTGTCAAAAACTCACGGCCGCCCGTTTACTGGGCAAGCAGCCGCTCGACGCGCTCTTTGATCGAGAGGCCGCCTTGGTGTTCCTTGCGAGCCATGCCATGAGGCCGGTCTTCAAGTCCGCCTTCCGCGAGCTACGGTGCGAGATCCACTATGACCGGGTCAAGTTTTATGAGGGCCAGCTCTCGCGCCCGGAGCTACGCGCGCTCACGCCGGCGAATGCAGCGGCTGGACGGGCCGTGCTGCTGGAGATCATCGACCAGGCGATTGAGCGGCTGTGGAGGCTCGAAGCCGAGGCCGCGGAAGGCGACGAGATTCTCGAGATGGTCGAAACCAATACTGTGAGCGATGCGGAGGTCAAGAACGTCGGGCAGATTGAGCGTCATCTTGAGAGCTCCAACCGGCTGGTGATTCGGAACCTCGACACGATCAAGAGATGGCACCGCTGGGACGAGGAAGGCTGGGGAAAGGCCCGGCGGGAACGACTACGACTGAAAGAAGCAGCACAACGCGGGATTATGGTCGATGAACGGTTTGTGCTTGACGAGCATGGGACCGTGCGCGATGCCCAGGGGTATGACGGCGACCTCGATGCAGGCTTGGCTCGCTGGAAGGCGGAGCGCGGGCCGCAGCCTTGTGAGAGTCCGTCTTGGCGTGCGTCTGACGGTGGTGGTGCGCGCTACGCAGGTGGCAGCCCGAGTGATGTGGGCGCGAAGGCTGCGCACGTGCAGAGCCAGGGACATACAGAAGCGATTGCCGGTCGGGCGTGTGAGACGGCTTCGAGGAGTGGTGACGCTCAGGGAGCGCCGGGAACCAATCGGGCGGATGGGGTGTCGGCTGACGGTGCGGTGAATCAGGACGCCGTGGACGGGGCGGAAAACGGGGATGGGGCCACGAATTTCGGGCAGGCCCGTCCGAGCGATTTCGTTCCCTTAACCCTTACGGGACAAGAGCCCGCGACGAATATACAAAACGAGATCGACGGGTCGAGGTTGAGAGACGATGGGGTCGATGGTGGGACGGGTGATCGCGTGGTTGGCGGGGACGATTTGGGTGCAATTCAGCCGGGGGGAATTGAACTCGGGGACGGCGGGCGGCAGGAGGAGACCTCCGGTCGGGGGGAAATCCGGGATGGAGCGATGGATTCGGCGCAAACTGGGCCGAGCGAATTCGTTCCCTTAACCCTTACAGGACAAGAGGCCGCGACGAAAATACAAAACGAAATCGTGGGCGACGAACCAAGTGAGGCTGCGGGCGACGCGCCGATCGAAGCTTTAGCGGCCTGGCGGCACGAAGGGGGCGAGCTAGGCTGCCAGGAGGACGTCGGCGGTGACGAGCTTCCGGCGTCCTTGGGCGAAGAGCGTTGTGTTGTGGCGCCTCGGGTGGCGGAGCCGCTTTCCAAGCGGGAGAGACGGCGGCTGCGGCGAGACATGGCGAGGCGAGAATTTGAGCGCCGGCGCGGTGTGATACCTAATGAACCTGGCGTTTCCGTGGACGCGAAACTCGACAGCGTTCAGCGGATCTTGCCGAACTCGGTCGCATTTCTTCGGAAACACGGGCCGCGGTCGCCGTGAGGTGTTTGTTTGGAGGGCCGCGAGCCGGGACTGATGGGAAGCAAGTCGTATTGGCAAATTTCGAGGTGGCGCAACATTTGCGCTGGGAAAACTCCGCTCCTTCATTCATTCACGTTGAACTCGGCTGTCGGTCCGGCACGGCTCAGACCTCGACCCACACCATGTCGTCGCGGGCCTCGCAGCGGAACTTGTGCACGGACTCGCCGCGGATTGTCGTGCAGCGGCCGTCGGTCAAGCGAAACCGCCAGTGGTGCAAGGGGCAGACGACTTCGCCGGACTCGATCCAGCCGTGGCCGAGCGAGCCGCCGGAGTGGGGACAGCGGCCGGAGAGAGCAATCAACTCGTCTCCCTGACGGAACACAGCCAGCCTCACGCCGCCTGCGTCGAGGGAACAGCCCCGCCCTTCGGCGACTTGCTCGAGACGGCAGACAGCCTTCCACTCCGGCATTGCAATGCATCCTCACGACCGCGGACACCGAAAACGAACAGCCTAGGACTTGCGTCCGAGGCACCCGAGCCAGTAGATTCTACCTGAAGGGTTTGCCGCTCCAAAGTCGCGGATACGCACCACGTCACGTCAACAGGTTGAACGCCCATGCGGAAGCGAGAGCGTGCCAGAGTCTCCCTGAAGCTTGCCGGGCTGGTGGTTTTGCTCTTCGTCGTGGCAGGATGCGATCTGCCGGGCGGGTCGGCGCCGGAGCTGGTCTGGGGGGTTCACGGCATCAAGCCCGGGCGGCTGCACAAACCGCGGACGGCGGCGTTTGATTCGAAGGACCATCTTTATCTGGCGGACCTGACGGACCGCATCCAGGTGTTTGACCGGGACGGGAAGTACATTCGCGGGTGGTCGACTCCGGAATTCAACGTGGACGGGCCGAGTGGGCTGACGGTCGATCGGCTGGGACGGCTGCTGGTGGCCGACACGCATTTCTATCGTGTGCTGATCTATTCGCCGGAGGGAAAGATCCTCTTCGAGATCGGCGACGGCGTGCAGGGAACGACTCCGGGGCGATTCGGGTATCCGACCGACGTCGTCATTGACAGCGCGGGGAATTTCCTGGTCGCTGAATACGGTGAGAACGATCGAATCCAGGTTTTCTCGCCGGAGGGGAAGTGGCTGAGGCAGTGGGGAGGCCACGGGTATGAGCCCGGTGAGTTCTTGAAGCCGCGGGCGCTGGCGATCGACGAACGGGACCGGCTGTTCGTTGCCGATAGCTGCAATCACCGGATCCAGGTGTTCGACACCAATGGAAAACTGCTCAATTCATGGGGGTCGCGGGGACGCGCCGGGGCAGATGAGTTATCCTTTCGACCTGGCGATCGGCCCGGACCACTGTCTATATGTGTGCGAGTACGGCAATCACCGGGTGCAGAAGTTTGACCTGGAGGGCAAATCGCTGGGAACGTGGGGGAGCGCCGGGAGAGGGCCCGGGCAGCTCTTCAATCCCTACGCTCTCGCGGTTGACAGCCAGGGAAATGTGTCGGTCGTCGATTCCAACAATCATCGCGTTCAACGATTTCGGATGTGAGGGCTGCCTTTTGAGAGAGGCTCGTGACGGGGGGACGCTCCTTTCGCGGAGCGAAAGGCGACAATGAAATGATGTGAGAGGCGTGCAGCGCTCGAGGTAGCAACCGGGGCCGATCGTTTCGACCCCCGTTTGATGGTCGATGACGAGATCGCCACGGAGTGATATGACGATGTTACAGGGCAACTGGTCGTTCTCGACCGGCAACCCGTGGTTCCTGATCCTGATCCCGCTCGTGTTGCCCCCCCTGGTCTGGTGGAGCTATCGCAGCCTGGCGGGGCTGGGCCCGGTGCGGCGGGGGCTGGCGATCACGTTCCGCGCCGCGGTGATCACGCTGGTGATTCTCGCGCTTGCCGAGCTACAGACGGTGTGGAAGTCGGACCGGCTGGCCACGATCTTCCTGCTCGACGTCTCGAACAGCGTGCCCGCGGACCAGCAGAAGCTGGCGCTCAACTACATCACCGAGGCTTCGAAGAAGCGGTGGAAGGACGACCTCACCGGGCTGGTCGTCTTCGGCAAGGAGCCGAGGGTTGAAGTGCCACCGGCGCCGTCGGAGCTTTCGCTGATCGGTTATGAGAGCACGGTGGATCACGAGAACACCGACTTGGGCGCCGCGGTGAAGCTGGCACTGGCGAGCTTTCCGGAGGACACGGCGCGGCGAATCGTCGTCCTCTCCGACGGAAATGAGAACCGCGGGAACCTGTTCGAGCAGGGACTCACCGCCAAGACGCTGGGGGTCGAGGTCGACGTGCTGCCCCTCGAGTACTCCTATGACAGCGAAGTGCTGGTCGAGAAGGTGTCGATCCCGCCCGACGTGAAGAAGGGCGAGACGGTGAATATCAACGTCGTCATCCGCGCCGCGGAGCCGACATCGGGCACGCTGCAGATCTACCAGAAATCGGACGACCGTCGCGCGCCGGCGGCCGGCCACGAGCAGCCGGAGCACATCGAACTCGAGCGCGGGGTCAAGGTGTTCACGCTGAGACAGCTCATCACGGAACCGAACTTTTATACGTTCTCGGCCGAGTTCATACCGGACGCCGGCAGCGGCGACAAGCGGGCGATCAACAACATCGCCGAGGGGTTCACGCACGCGCGGGGGAAGGCGCAAGTGCTCTTGATCGAGGGAAGTCGCAACGAGCATGAGACGCTCGTGAAAGCACTGCGTGAGAAAGAGATCGAAGTCAAAGTGCTGTGCGCGCCCAAGATCGACGGCTCGGGGGGAGTCGGCGGCGATCCGCTGCCGGCGGACCTGGCGCAGCTTCAACCTTATGACAGCGTGATCCTGGCGAATGTTCCCAAGGAAGCGTTCACGGAGAGCCAGCACGCGCTGCTGGCGGCGAACTGCCACGACATGGGGGCCGGCCTGGTGATGATCGGCGGGCCGGACAGCTTCGGCGCGGGGGGCTGGATGAACACGCCGGTGGAGAAGGCGTTGCCGGTGGACATGCAGATCAAGGCGATCAAGGTGCAGGGCATCGGGGCGATGGCGCTGATCATGCACGCGAGCGAGATTCCGGAAGGGAACTACTGGCAGGCGGTGGTTGCCAAGGCGGCGATCGGCGCGCTTTCGAGCTACGACTATGCGGGGCTGTTGCACTGGGAGAACCAGGAAGCGTGGCTGTTCACGCTGCGGCCAGTCGGCACGGGACGCGCCAGCATGCTGCGGGCGATTGACCGGATGACGCCGGGGGACATGCCCGATTTCGACCCCTCGCTGCAGATGGCCATGAAGGGACTCAACGGGGTGCAGGATGCGATGAGCAAACACATCGTCGTGATCAGCGATGGCGACCCCACGCCGCCTTCGACGCGGGTGATCAATCAGCTTGCGGCGAGCAAGATCACAGTGACGGCGGTGCTGACGGCGGCCCACGGGAATGATCCGGGCGCGACCCAGGTGATGCGGAACCTGGCCAACAAGACGAAGGGCCGGTTCTACGTGGTGACGAACCCCAAGGCGCTGCCGAGGATCTATCAGAAGGAAGCACGGTCGATCTCGCGGCCGCTGATCTTCGAGCAAGCGACGCCGTGGCTGCCCAAGGTGAACTACCCGATCACCGAGCCGATAATGGGTCTGGGCGAAGAGTTCCCGCCGATCAACGGGCTGGTGCTGACGTCGGCCAAGGAGAACGAGCTGGTCGAGATCCCGATTGTCTCACCGCTGCCGACCGGGCAGTTGAACCCGGTGCTGGCGCACTGGTCGTACGGACTGGGGCGATCGGTGGCTTTCACGTCGGACGCCGGCGGCCGCTGGGCCAAGACCTGGCCGGACTGGAAGACGTACACGGCTTTCTGGTCGCAGGTGATCCGGTGGTCGATGCGGCCGGCCGACCGCGGCAACTTGACGCTCAACGTGCGCCGGGACCAAGGCCGGATCAAGGTGGTGGTCGATGCGCTCGACAAGAACAACGAATTCCTCAATTTCCTGCAGATCCGAGGGAACACGGTTGATCCCAACTTGAAATCCGGACCGATCGAGCTGGTGCAGACCGCGCCGGGGCGGTACGAGGGCACGATGGATAACGCCGAGGCGAGCGGGAACTACTTCATCAGCCTGGGCTACCGCGGCCCGGACAACGTGCAGGGGGTGATCTCATCCGGGGTGTCGGTGCCTTATTCCGACGAGTACCGGGAGCTGCGGTCGAACCCGACGACGCTCGAGACGCTGGCTTCGGTGACCGAAGGCAAGGTGGGGAGCTGGAAGCAGACGCCGGACGGGCGAGTCGACCTGGTGCGCACCGTGCAGGACAACGACCACTTCCGCCGTGACGCCGGGCTGATCAACCCCCGCTCGTTCGCGCCGCTCTGGCCGACGCTGTTGTGGATGGCCGCGTGCTTGTTCCTGGGAGACGTGGCCGTGCGCAGGATCGCGATCGACTGGGGCGCGATCATGACGGCGATGGCCAAGGAATGGCAGAAGATGACCGGGCGGGAGGTTGCGACAACGAGCGATTACATGGACAAGCTGCGCAGCCGCAAGGCGGAGGTGGACGAGCAGCTCGATCGCTCCAGGAACGCACCAAGGCTCGAGCCGTCTCCGCAGATTGTGCCGGCCGACTCTCCGAAAGGCCCGATTGGCGAGCCGATCCTGGAAGGGGCGGAAGGGGCGAGCCCGATGGTGGCTGCGCAGGCGCCCGTGGAACGCCCCGGGATGGGTGTGGGCCCGGCAGCGCCGCAGAAGGAGAGCTACACCAACCGGCTGCTCAAGGCCAAACAACGTGTCTGGGAAGAACGAGAGAAAGAGAAAGACGCGGAATCACCTCAACGAAAGGACAGTCCCCAATGAGCATGAGCACGTTTCCCGAGGAATCGATCGAAGCCCGCGCTGAGGGTTTTCGCACGGCGTATGATCGCGTCAAGGGTGAGATCGGCAAGGTGATCGTCGGCCACGACGAGATCGTCCACGGTGTGCTTACCTGCCTGTTCATCGGCGGTCATGCGCTCCTGGAAGGCGTGCCCGGACTGGGCAAGACGCTGCTGGTGCGGACGCTGGCCGAGGCGGTGGACCTGGATTTCAACCGCATCCAGTTCACGCCGGATCTCATGCCGGCGGACATCATCGGCACGAACATCGTGATGGAGCTGCCTGACGGGCGCCGTGTTTTCGAGTTTCAGGCCGGGCCTATTTTCTCGCAGATCGTGCTGGCGGATGAAATCAATCGCGCCACGCCGAAGACGCAGTCGGCGATGCTCGAGGCCATGCAGGAGCACTCGGTGACGGTGGGGGGCAAGATCCACCGGCTCAAGGAGCCGTTCTTTGTGATGGCGACGCAGAATCCGATCGAGCAAGAGGGGACCTATCCGCTGCCCGAGGCGCAGCTCGACCGGTTCTTGCTCAAGCTGGTGGTGGGCTATTCGACGCGGGAGGAGCTTTCGACGATCATCGACCGCACGACGCGCGGGGAGAAGCCGCGGGCCGAGAAGGTGCTGGACGGGCCGACGCTCATCACGCTGCAATCACTGGTGCGGGAAGTGATCGTGGCGCCTCACGTGCAGGACTATGCGATCCGGCTGGCGCTGGCGACGCACCCACGCGGGCCTTTTGCGCCCGACGTCACGAACAAGTACATCCGGTGGGGGAGCAGTCCGCGAGGGGCACAGACCCTGGTGCTGGCGGCCAAGGTGCGGTCGCTCCTGGACGCGCGGTTCAACGTGAGCTTCGAGGACCTGCGGCGTGTTTATCTGGCGAGCCTGCGGCACCGGGTGCTGCTCAACTTCGAAGCGCAGGCGGAGGGTATTGACCCCGACGAGGTCTTGCTCAAGGTGCTGGACTCGGTGCCCGAGAAGGCCGAAGAGCGCGCGGTGGCTTGATGCTTCGGAACAGGAAAGCCATGCGTGACCGATATGACCCGCCGCCGGCACTAACCGAGGACTATGTTCCTCCCAAACCCGAGCGCCTGGTCTTCACGGCGGGCGACCTGGCGTGTCTGATCGGGCTGTGCGCGGTGCTGTTGGGCGGCTCGCTCCTGGCCTGGCGAAACGAGCCGGAGCTGGCGATCTGCACGGCGGCGGCAGGCTCGCTCGTGATCCTCGAGAGCTGGTTCACGGCGCTGGGCTTCATGCACCGGACGCGGCCGCTGAAGCTCAAGCTGCGCTGGCTGATTTTCCTGGCGGCGATTGTGCCGTGGCTGGTCGGGCTGGGCGTGGCGGTCAGCGTGATGCTCATGCTGTTCTGGGTTTCGGACTATTACGGGTGAGTTTCTTCTTTTCTTCACATGAGTTTTCAAGAGCCCACCCGCGGGGTGTTTGAGGCAGACCGAGGAACCGACTGAAATGAGCGGAACAGAAACCACGGCGGTGAGCGAACTGGGCGCGACAGGCAAGGCTCTTGGCGCGGAGGCCGCGGAGGGGGCGGCGGCAAGCTCGCCTGCTACTTCTTCGACCGGACCGCTGCTGGAGCCGGAGTTCCTGCACAAGCTGGAGCAGCTCGAGCTGGTGAGCAAGCGGATCTTCGTGGGGCGGATGAAGGGTGAGCGGAAGAGCAAGCGGCGGGGCTCGTCGGTGGAGTTTGCCGAGCATCGGAATTACGCCGTCGGCGACGACATGCGGCACATCGACTGGAATGTCTATGGGCGGCTGGACAAGTTGTTTCTCAAGCTCTTTCTGGAAGAAGAGGACCTGCACGTCTACGCGGTGCTGGATACCAGCTTGTCGATGGATTTCGGGACGCCGACGAAGCTGCGGTATGGCAAGCAGGTGGCCGCGGCGCTGGCGTTCATCGGGCTTTGCAATCATGACCGGATCCTGGTCGACACGTTCAGCGCGCGGCTGGAGCGGGGGCTGCATGGCATCCGCGGGCGGTCGCAGATGTGGCGGGTGGTCCAGTACCTGGACCAGTTGAAGGCGACCGGCTCGAGCGACTTGACCACGGCGGCCCGGGAGTTCGCCATCCGGCATGCAGGCAAAGGGGTGGTGGTGGTGATCTCGGATTTTCTGGATAAACGCGGGTATCAGGATGCGCTGCGGTACCTGCTGGCGAGGAACATGGATATTTACGTGATTCAAGTCCTATCGCAGGAGGAGATCGACCCGACGATGGTAGGGGATCTGCGGCTGGTCGACTGCGAGGACGACGAGATTGCCGAGATTACGGTGAGCGCGCCCTTGATCAAACGGTACAAGGAGAATTTGAACGCGTTTGTGGGGGGGATCAAGGAGTGGTGCACGCAGCGGGGGATCACGTATATCTTCACGAGCAATCAGTATCCTTTTGATAAGCTTATCCTTAATTATTTGCGCAAGCGGGGGTTGGTCAAGTAGGTGCTGAATGAACGACTGGTCTATCAAGAATCCGCTGATTTTCTTTCCGCTGGCTGGGGCGTTGATCGCTTATATCGTGTATATGATGATTCGACGGCGCAAGGGGCTGCGGGCGGGGGATGGGCGGTCGGAAGCGGAACTGTAACGTGAGCTAGCGAGATGAGGTGAGGCGATGTCGGGATTGTGGACTCGGGTGAGCTCGTTCCGGTTGCCATGGGAATTCAGCTCGCCGCTGTCGATACCGCTGTGGTTCGTGGTGGCGGGCGTGCCGGTCGGGATCATTGCGCTTTATTTTCTCAAGCTCAGGCGAAGGCCGGTGCGCGTGCCGAGCACCATCCTCTGGCGCAAGAGTCTGGAAGACCTGCACGTGAACAGCTTGTTCCAGAGGCTGCGGCGCAATCTGCTGCTTTTTCTGCAGCTTCTGGCGGTTGCACTTGCGATGCTGGCACTCGCCGGGCCGCGGATGAAGGGGACGGCCGGACAGGGGCAGCGGTTCGTGCTGATGATCGACTGCTCGGCCAGCATGTCGGCGACCGATCTAGGCCAGTCACGGCTGACGAAAGCGAAGGAGCAGGCCAAGAAGGTGGTCAGCGACATGGAGGGCGACGACCTGGCGATGGTGATCAAGTTCGCCGATTCGGCACAGGTCGTTTCGAACTACACGAGCGATCGCCGGACGCTGGCGAGCCGGATTGATGCGATCGAGCCGACGCAGGCGCGACACCTCGCTGCGCGACGGGCTGCAAGTGGCGGCCGGGCTCGCGAATCCGTCGAAGCAGATCGGCGAGGGGGTGGTTGCCTCGTCGGTGATCACGCCCAAACTTTATATCTACACGGACGGTGGATTTGAGGACGTCGAGGGTTTCAGTCTGGGCAATCTCGAGCCTGAAGTGGTGGTGATCGGGACTCCACCGCCGCCCTACTCGGCGGCGCCCAGCGAGGCTGTGCCGACGAATTCGAACGCCAAGAAGTCGAACCCGTCGGACAACGTCGGAATACTCGCGCTTCAAACACGCCGCGATGAAGAGAAGCCGGATGTTTACCAGCTCTTCGGCCGGGTGCGGAATTTCCGCGCCGAAGAGGTGGAAACCGAAGCACAGCTTTATCGGTTATCGACCGGTAAGAGCGGCGAGGAAACCAAGCTGATCGACGCGATCGCGCTCAAAATCCCGGCGCAGAGCGACCAATCGTTCAAGTTTGATCTGCCCGAGTCGGAGCTGACCGGGCTTGAAGTGCGGCTGACCGTGAGCGACGCGCTTGAAGTCGACAACCACGCCTACACCATCGCGGGAACGACCCGCAAGGCGCAGGTGCTGGCCGTGAGCGCGGGCGACCGGTATTTGACCGATACGCTCAAGACCCCGGCCGCAGCGGAACGGGCGGATGTGACGATCGTCGCGCCGAAGAGCTCAAAACCCCGGCGGTTGCCCGCGATATCAGTGGCGGCCGCTATGACCTGATCATCTACGACGGCGTCAAGCCGGAGAGCGCTCCGCCGGCCAATGCCCTCTACTTCGGTGTTTTCCCAGTGGGCCCGGAGTATGCGAAGCCCAAAGACGTGGTGCAGCCGGTCGTGCTCGACGTGGACATCGGCCATCCGCTCATGCAGTACGTTCGTGACCTCTCGCTGATCGTCGTCGCGAAAGCACAGACGGTCGAGCTTCCCAACGGCGCCAAGAGTCTGGTCGACTCCAACCAGGGCTCGCTGGCGTTCGTCGCGCCGCGGGAAGGCTATACCGACGCCGTGGTGACGTTTCCTTTGATGGACGGAGTGAACCCCAACACGACGTGGTTTCGCTTTATCAGCTTTCCTTTATTCGTGATCAATGCACTTCAGAACCTGGGCAACGTGCGTGAAGGTTCCGGCGAAGAGATTGCCGAACCGGGGGCACCGATCGTGCTGCACCCGGAGACCGCTGGGAAGTCGATCACGGTGGCCCCGCTGGGGGGAGCAACCGTCGAGACCGTGACGCGCTCGCCGCAAGGCTCGTTCGTCTTCAACCGGGCGGACAAGACGGGCGTTTACCTGGCCCAGTGGGAGAAGAACGGCAGCCTGCCGTTTGCGGTGAACATCTTCGACGTTCGTGAAAGCGATCTGGCCACGCGTGGAATTGTGCCTTTCGGCGCACCTGACTCGTTGGCTGAAAGCTACAAGATCAAGATCGGCTACAACGCCGTGAAGGGAACCCAGAAGCCCCCGGTTGTGCGCAAGGACATCTGGTGGTACTTCGCGCTGCTCGTGCTGGGGGTGCTGCTGGTTGAGTGGTATGTTTATAACAGACGTGTGTTTATTTGATTGCTGAGCTGGCGATCAAGCTCGCGGCAACTCGTATCGGGCAATCGTGCTTCCGCCGTAGTGGAGCAGCAGCTCGCGGCCGTTTGGTGCCAGGGCGAGACTGCAGCCGAAGCGGACACTGACAACTTCGCTGCGGAGCGAGAACTGTCGCCATTTCTGGCTCGAGAAGTCGAACAGAATGACGCCGCTCTTGTCCCAGAGTGCGACCCACTTGCCGTTGTAGGCGATCGGGGCGTGCGAGCCTTCGAACTGGGCGGGGATGGGGATGGTGCGAATCGGGTCTCCGGTCGCGCTGTAGAGGTTTACAGCGCTGCGGGCGACGACCGCAAGCGATCCGTCGGGTGCGACAGACGCCTCACCGGGGTATTCCAGCCATTTCCGGTCGGGGCAGCGGTCGATGGTTTTCAGAATCGTACCGGCGCGGTCGGCGAGGAGGACGTTCTCGTAGGTGACGACCCAACGATTAGCCGTACCTGGCTGGAGGTGCCAGTCTTGTCTGATGCTATCGAGAGCGAGGGTCTCGATGCCTTGTCGGGTTCCGTCGGGGAGGAAATGGACGTACTGGCCGGCCCGTTTGTTCACAAAATCGCCGAGGCCGAGATAGACGTGGCCGTCGTCAGACACTGTGAGCTGTTCACCGCCGAAGTGGCCCTCGAGGTCAGTCGGGCTCGGCGCACAGGTGCGAAGGAATTGTCCGCGGGGATTGAACACGTGGACCGCGCCGGTCCGCCAATCGGCCGCATAGATCCGGCCCGTCTGGTCGACCTCGAGCGCCGAGATCCTTTCGAGTTGCGCGGGGTCCGGAGGATCGCTGAGAACCCGATCGACCACGCCGGCGTCGTCGAGACGCAGGAGCGCACGGCCGTCACACGTCCAGAGCCGTCCGTCGGGGGCGACCTTCACTTCGGTTCCGGTGCCTCGACCGTCGGGGTGCCGCGGTTGAAACGCCGCTCGAACTGATCCATCGGCGTTCATGCGAACAACCGGCGGCGAGCCCTTGGAATCGGAGATGATGAAGCCGCCGGCTTTGTCCGCCTCGATCCCGGTCGGGTCGTTGGGCTCGCGGCCCCAGGCCTTCGCGAGGTCGAGCGTACCGAGATGCCGTCCGTTTTGGTCAAAACGGTAGACGGACTTGCTGTCGATTTCCAGGGCCACGACCTCTCCGGTGGTGGTGACCGTCAGTGCTTTGGGGCTCTGGCGCATCAGCGTGCGACCATTTGCCAAAGGATCGGACCGCTGTGACCAAGCTCTCCTGCCCTGGGCGTCGAAGGCGGTGATGCCCTCGTCGCAATCCCATGCACCGACTGCGAACCTGCCGTCGAGGAAACCGGCGACATAGGCGACGTGCGAACGATCAAAATTAGTAATCGCGGTCGTCTTGCCGGTCGTGAAGTCCGCCCACCAAGTTGTGCCCGCGCAATTGCCGTGCTCAGACGTTGATTTGATCAAGACAAACCGCTCGCCGCCGACATGAGCGAACAGGAGCTCTGAATTCCCTCCTCCCTCGACCGCGTCGAGCGAGAGGGAGCCGCAAGTCTTTCCGGACGCATCGACCCGCATGAGGCTCGTTGTTTTCGCATTCTCATTGACGAAGGCGATCCTCCCGTGGGAGTCGATGACGAAGTCGTGAACCCGCTGGATCGGCAACGGAATTGCTCGGGCCGGTCTTCGCAATTCGATTCGGCCGAGAGACCGGAGCGGCCGATCGCGGATCGCGGTGGAAGGCTGCGCGGTGACGGGCCGAGGCGCCGGTTCCCGGTGGATCTCCGTGATCATATATTGCCCGTTCACGCCGCGACGGGTCGAGAACTCGATCCTCTGGTTTGTGGAGCGATCGATGAGGGCGAAGTGCCCGCCGCGCGGACATGCGGCGATCTCGCCGCCTTTCTCCAGGCGAAGTGTCCAGACGGGGCGCGCGTCGAGATCGATCAGCGTGAACTGCGCACCGCGCTCTTCGAGTTTCTCGATGTCATAGCACGACCAGTTCAGGAGCGTGAGCGGGGTCTTCGATACAAGCTCTACCTGGTCGATGGACTTCTCCGGAAGGATGGATCTCCTGGGCGGTTTCTGGGTTATCTGCTGGTATGGGCGCACGGTTGTCAGTTGCTTGCCCGTGGAGGTCCGGTAGATCCACCAGGATTCGAGGTTCTGATTCAGGTCCGGGTCCGCGATGCGAATCAGGAGCCGGTCGTTAGCCTCATCGAGCACGATCCCTTTCGCGACCGGGTTCGGTACGCCGTTCTCAAAGGCGCCTCCCCTCGCGCTTCGTGACATGGTCCAGGCGAATGGTACCATCCTCGGCGAGTATGACGACGTGAAAGTCGCCGTGGATCCGGAAGCCTAGCGGCCCTTCCGAATAGGCGTAGCCAGCCGCAACCCCTTCGTCGGTCACGCGGGCGTCCCAGAGCGAAAAGGCTTTCTCACCGGACCAGACTTCATGTCCATTCTTTGATAATCGGTAAGTCGCGAGACCGCGGCCGTGCATGTTGCTGGGATCGACGAGCAGGGTGTATCGTCCCGAGGGAGAGACGTACGTCTTCGGGTCCAGTACCGGCGGGGGCGTGGGGAAGCCGAATGCCTTGGCCTCGCTCGGCGAGGGAAGGAGTGCCGCCGCGAGAAGTGCAAGAGCGGTGAATTGGCGCGAAATAAGCCACATCGAACCCTCCTTGGTCAAAGAACCATTTGTGTGGAACCGACCGCGGACCTAGCGCATCCCCTTCGAGCGTAACATCTGATCGGCCCACGCGGCCATATTCGCCGAGAGCGGTGGGTCGGGCTCCTGGTTATAGTCAATTTCGAGGTCGTACCCGGCGCGATCATAAGTCTGTTCAATCAGGGCTTGAAGATCGAGCCGCGCGTCGGGGTCGCCGGCTTTGAGGGGGATCGCGATTGCCGGAAGCCGCTCGGTCAAGCGAATCGGATAAAGCTCGCCTTGAGGCCGCGAGCCCTTTCTCGAGACAAGCGCGACGTAATCGTGCGTTGCGACTTCCGCCGGAACGGGTAGAATGCGAATCCCACGCAGGAAGTCAATCTCCACCAAATGGCTGGGAGAGGAAAGAACCTCACGCCGGTGCCGTTCAAAGCTCTCGCGGCCGTTGGAGCCGGGAATCTTGGTCGTCGGGTTCAGGAGCTCGATGACCGTCACGACATCGCGGGATTCGGTGTCGACGATGTTCAGGAATGGGTCGCGAAGCTCCTCGTTCGAAGGCGCCACGCGTCGACCGGAAATCACGACCGACTCATCATCGATGTAAGTCCGTTCGCCGATCCTCACGAAGTAGTTGGGACGCAATTGTGCGTTCAGCAGTGCTTGTGAAGCGGAGATAAAGCCGTGATGGACATCTCGCCCGAGGCTTGGTTTTTCCAGGTATGGGTCCATCCCCGGAAATGGTGACGGCATTGCCGCGGAACTCCGAGTGAATCCAGGTAAGGGCATCTCCGCAACGGCATCCGTAGATTATAATGGAATCGTCAGGCTAAAGCCTGACCTACTCAATTCGAGGTTTCTGCTTCAGCACGAATCGGCTGATCTCCGGTGGGCAGCCATATCGAACCGGGTGCTTGCCGGCGATGCCCTCGTTCACGTAGAGCAGCGTGGTCTTGGCGCGGAAGAATCCGCGGTCGAAGCGCCGCGAGTAGCGGCTGGGCATGAAGACGGCGCCCACCAGCGGGAGGCGGATCTGGCCGCCGTGATTGTGGCCGGAGAACATCAGGTCCACCCCCCAATCCTGCGCTTGATAGAGGAGGTCGGGCGAGTGGCTCAGGAGAATGCGGAGATCGGCCGGCGGCGCGGCGAGCGGGTTGATTGCTGGGCCCCAGGGGGCGGAGGTGCCGCCCAAAGCGATGGTGGACCCGCCCGCGGAGAGCGTGGTCCATCGACCCTCGAGCATGACAAACCCGCTGCGGACGAGAGCGTCTGCCACGTCGTGCGGATGGTGCTGGTGATCGTGGTTGCCCAGAACGGCGAACTTGCCGAGGCGTGCGCTCAGTGGTGAGAGAACGGGCTCGATCCAGTCGATCACGTCGTCGGTTTCGATGATGTCGCCGGTGACCAAGAGCAGGTCGGCGGTCGACTCGCGGCAAACGTCGATGACCCGATCGAAGTAGCGGCGCTCGAAACTACGGGCGAAGTGGAAGTCGCTGAGCTGGACGATCTGGAGACCATCGAGCGAGGCCGGCAGGGCGGGCACGACAACCTCCCATTCGCGCAGACAGAGGCGGAACGAATCTTGGCCCGGCAAGTGCAAAAGCCAGGAGTGTTTTCCGGTGCCGATCAACGCGTTGCGACCTTCTTCGAGAGCGAGGTAAACCGTGCGGGACGAGCCGGTGATTCCCGCTGGGCGCCTGCGCAGCGCGAGGTAGAGCGAGGCGAGCGGCAAGATGATGGTGCCCGAGATCACACAGAGGACCGCATAACCGAAGAGAGGCCAGGGCCAGTTCCAGAATGGGTCGTGGAGATGCATCCAGAGCAGACCGGCGGACGAAACCCAGAGTGCGGCGAAGATCCAGAATCGGACGCGGTCCATGAGGGCTTCGCGATAACCCAGGCCGCTGGCCACGTTGATCAAGAGCACGAAGTGGGCTACATGCCCGATCGCGGCCGGCAGAACGAGCAAGAGCGCGACCGGCCGTTGCCAGTCATTCATCTTGCGGTGCCTTGCCGGGCGAATGGGCTGCGGTCTCTGACTCGGCCGGATTGACGGAGGATGAGAGGGGAGTGGGTGGGTGGGAATTCGAGCCGGACGGTGTAGAAGCAGGCGATAGAGTGGCGGAAGTTGGGGTGGGAGCCTGTGCCGGCGCTTGAGGCGGGGCGGCAGCAACCTGGGGAGCACCGGCGGCGGTGCGGCCGGGGGTGACGCTGCGGAGGGCTTGCTCGACGGCCTCCATCAAGCGGTCGGCGCGAAACGGTTTGTAAAGCACGGTCTGCAGGCCTTCCTGGCGTGCCTTGACGATGGAATGGGTTGGGTCCCAGCCGAAGCCGGTCATGAGGATGATGGGCACACTCGGCTGGACTTCGCGGAGGCGCTTGAACGCTTCGTAGCCGTCGAGATCCGGCAGGCGGATATCGACCAGCGCCGCCGAGTAGGCGGTCTGGCGCATGAGCGCGATTGCCTCCTTGGCGTCGTGGGCGGTTTCGACGCTTGCACCCTGGCAACCGAGGAGATGATGCGCCGATTTGCGGATCGCCTCGTCGAAATCGACGACCAAGAGACGCGTGCCACTCAAGCGCTGCGCGGGACCGGGCGGGGCCTGGATGGGGCTGGGACCGGAAGGGACGGTACCGGCCTTGTGGACCAAGCTGCGGATTTCCCTTGCCCGGTAGAGCAGGTGGCGGAGCCGGGAGATGATGTCTTCATCATGGCCGGCGTAACGGTCGAGCACGGTGGTGGCATCGGCGATGATGTCGTCGAGGGGAAGGGCAAGCTCGCGGTTGATGGCTTCGACCTGGGTGCGGGCGGTGGTCAGCTTCTCGGCCTGCAAGAGCTCGAGGGTGTTGATCGCCGCGGCGATGTTGCGACCGTAGATTTCGATGAATTGCTGGTCGCGCTCGTCGAACGCGCCCGGCTGCGGGCTCTCGACGTTGAGCGTGCCGATCACGGTGCCGTGGATCGTGAGCGGGACAGTAAGGGAGCTGCGAGAGCCTGCCGCGCCTTCGATGTAGCGAGGATCCTTGGTTGTGTCGGGGCAAACGTAGGTCTTGCCGGTGGCCGCGACGAAGCCGGTGACCCCGTTTGCGTCGACGCGGGCATAGAGCTCACGGTTGGCGGCCAAGGGCGTCATGCCCTCGGTCAGGAGGGGGATGAGCCGGTTGGTGGTGCGGTCGAGCAGCCGGATTTCGATGAAATCGAGGCCGAGGAGGTCCCTCATGTGGCGACTGATGTTATACTTGAGCAAGTCCGTCCGCTCTTCGACGGTCATCTCGGCGAGCTCGGCCGGGCTCAGGTCTGCGAGCTCGTCGCCAGCCTCGTGGATGGCATCGACCTTGAGCTGCTGCTGGGTCTCGCTGGTCGTTTCCCGCGTGAGGGCGATCATGTGCGTGAGCGAGCCGGCGGCGTCGAAGACGGGGGTGACCGTCAGGCGAATATAACGCCCCCCGGCGAGCTTGAGGGCCGTGCTGGCAGACGCCTTCGATGCCACCGCCACAGCGAAGGCGCAGGGCTCCGATCCCAGGGTTTCGGCCTTGCCGAGCGCGTCGTAGAAAGAACTGCCCACCTTTGGCTCATTCGACCCACAGAGCGACTGGAATTCGGGGTTGGCCCAGATGATTCTCAAATCCGGATCAACGACGGCGACGCCGTCGGAGATCGCGTCGAGGATCTCGCCGGCCTGCATCACCATGCCGACCCAGCGCAGGGCCGAGAATTGCGAGGCATCGACGAAGACGGCGTCGAAGCTCTGGTCTCGCAAGAGCGCGAGGGCCTTCGCCACCGAGCGCACCGATACGTGGTCGAATGATTCGGAAAGGTGGCCGAGGCTCGACTTTTCATGCGAGCTGTCGCGATCAATTACCAGAAGTCGAGGCTTTTCAGCCACACCGCTTTTCCCCGGCGTGAACGATCCGGCCCAGTACTCATCGATGAGCCGTAAACACCAAACCGCACAAACAAACCATGTGCACCGCTTGAATGCGATCGTAACTTGATCGCGACTGCGCAGCAAGACGCGCCTGCGTGCGCGAGGCACGGGCGACCCACGGCGCAATTCTTGACAGGGCCGTGAATGCCGCCTTAGCATCGCTTCAAGGGAAGACGATTCTTTCCGGATCGGCGGCGTCCCGAACCGATCCAATCACGCGGGGCCTGTTGCGAAGGAGCGAATATGCGAAAGACCCAACGACTGACAGGCCGACACGCCGCACTCCTTGCCGTCGACATGCAGGACAAGCTTCTGAATCTGATTCCGGACCACGAGAAGGCCGTAACGAATTCGGTCGCGCTCATCCGGGGCGCGAAGGTCCTGGGCCTTCCCATCTGGGCGACCGAGCAGTACCCGCGCGGGCTGGGACCGACCACGGCCGCCATTGCCGAACTGATTCCGGAGCGGCCGGCCAAGACGACGTTTCATTGCTGTGCAGTCGCCGCGCTCTTGGAGCAGCTCTACGGCCGACATGTCCGGCATGTCACGATCGTGGGAATCGAAGCGCACGTGTGCGTCGCGCAGACCGCGCTCGAACTGCTCGACCTGGGTTTTGCGGTGCAGGTTCCTGCTGATGCCGTCGCGTCGCGGCACGAGATCGACTGGGAATTTGCTCTGCGACGGCTGGAACGGGCCGGCGCCGTCGTTTCGACCACCGAGGCCGTGCTGTTCGAATGGACCGAAACTGCGGATCGGCCCGAGTTCAAGGCGATCAGCGAGATCATGCAAGAAAGCAGTGTAGCGTTAGGTTCGTTGTCGATTGCGGCTCGACCGACGCGTCAGATGGAGAATCATGCCGACTATACCAAAACCTGCTGCTCCTGGGCCTTTGAAGGTTTCGAAACGCGTGCTGCTGGGGCCGGGACCTAGCGAGGTTCCGCCGCGGGTTCTCGAGGCGATGAATCAACCGCTTTTGGGACACCTGGACCCTGAATTTGCTGCGATCATGGACGAGACTCAGGGGCTGCTCCGCTACGCTTTCCAGACGACGAATCCTCTCACTCTGGCGATTTCGGGAACCGGCTCGGCGGGCATGGAAGCCGTGGTTGTCAATTTGATCGAGCCCGGGGAGAAGATGCTGGTCTGCGTCATGCGGCTATCTTCGGTGCCCGGATGAAGGAGGTGGCCGAACGGGCGGGAGCGGTGGTCACGACGATCGAACGGCCATTCGGCGAGGTGTTTGATCCAGATGAGGTCAAGGCCGCGATTGCGCGCACGGGGCCCAAGGTCGTCGGGTTGGTCCATGCCGAGACTTCGACGGGCGCGTGGCAGCCGGTCGAGGACATCGCGAGGATTGCTCACGACGCCGGGGCTTTGCTGGCGCTCGACTGCGTCACGTCGCTGGGCGGCCTTCCTCGTCGAAACCGACCGCTGGGAAATCGACGCGATCTACTCCGGAAGCCAGAAGTGCCTGGGCGCACCGCCGGGGCTGGCGCCGGTGACGCTTGGTCCGCGGGCGGTCGAAGCCCTGAGCAAGCGAAAGACGAAAGTGCAGAGCTGGTATTTCGACCTCAGCGTGCTTCAGAATTACTGGGGAACGCGATCGGTTTTACCACCACACCGCGCCGATCAGCATGAACTATGCGCTGCGGGAAGCGCTGGCGCTGGTCGCGGCCGAAGGCCTCGAAGCCCGAATCGCCCGGCACGTGCTGAACGGCCGGGCGCTTCAGGCGGGGGTTGCCGCGATGGACCTGAGCCTGGCAACCGCGGCGGGCCATGTCTTGCCGCAGTTGGCCTGCGTCAAGATTCCTGACGGCATCGACGACCTGACCGGTGCGGAAGCGGCTGCTCAAGGAGTGGGGCATCGAAATCGGCGGCGGGCTCGGGCCGTTCAAGGGGAAAGCGTGGCGGATTGGCTTGATGGGACATGGCTCGCGCCGGGAGAACGTGACGCTTATGCTCTCGGCGCTGGAAACCTGCCTCCGCGATCTCGGCCATGCGCGTTTCACCCGGCACGGCCGTGAGCGCGGCGGCGGAGGTGTATGGGGAATCGACGGCGGTCAAGGTGTGAGGGTCACTGGACGTTTGTGTGCGAGTCCAGCACCTCCTTGATGCGTGTGCGGAAGCGCTCGAGCTTTCGACATTGGAGCTCGGCTTCCTCGAGCTCGACCTCCTTGACGCGGTGCGTGCGCTGGCTGGAACTCAGGTCGCTTTCGGCTCGAGCGACATCCTCCTCGGAGACCATTCCAGGTTGACGCTGGTTCAGACGCGCGATTGCGTGCGACAAGGACCTTGGAGCCTTCGACCTGCGCGAACGCCTGATCGACCTCGGCCTTCTTTCGCTTCACGCTCAGCTTGGCCTCTTCGAGCTCATCGGCGAAGTCGTCGTCCATTCCCCGGAGCGTGGCGAGTGTCAGGTCGATCCGTGGCCTGACTATTCTGCACTTCGTGCTGGCTGACCGCGTTTTTACGATGAAGCTCCGCGACACGTCCGGTTTCGATCACTGCCTGCTTGAGCTGAGACTCGAGCTCGCGAATCCGGGTGCTCGAACCCTGTCGCTCGGGAATGGAACGCTCCTCGAAATTGCGTGTTGAAGGGACGGACGTGGAAGTTGCCGTGCCACCGGTACTGGTGGTGTTCGTCCTGGTCGCGGGTCGTGTTCCAGTCGTCACGCCGCTCGACGTTGTCGCAATCGTCCCTGCGCTGGGAGTCGTCGGGGCTTGGGACGTGCTGCGTGCCGCTGGCCGTGCCCGTGCCCGTCGGCTGTTCATCATCGTGTTTGCTTATCAGGAACAGCAGCTTGGCCTCGACCCGGTCCAACGTCGGCGCATCGCTCGAAATTCCCGGGCCACCCGTATCGCGGGTGATGCCGTTCAAACGATAGATCCGGTCGATCTGCTGCTCGAGAGCGAGCAAGCGCTGTTCTGTTGTTTTCGAGGATCCCGAGGCTGCGGTGGAGGTGCTCGTACTGGGGGTGCCGGCCGAGGCTTCCTGCGGGGGCTTCGACGGCTGCAGCGGCCGTGACTCGCGATGACGACGTGCCGGAACTCTGGGCCGAGACGGCTGCGACCACAGCGGCCCCGCCGGCCGAAAGACCGGTCGCCAAGCATGCAGCAGACCGATCCACTTTAACTGTGCGAATTTCATGGAAGTGACAACTCCTTGGGTCAAAGCCAAAGCCGGGGCGAGTGCCGCGCCGGCTTCTATCGTGTGTGTCGAGCCGGTGCCGATTGCGGCGTCGACCGTCACGGCAACGAGCCGCTCGGGAAGGGCTGCCGTGAGCAGACGCGACGGCTCGTCCAACCCGAGGCCGAACAACGCTGCATTTGGTGCACAGCCGCGCCCTGTGAGCCGCCGCTTGAGCAAGTCGCGTCCGCGGGCCATCCGGCTTCGGACCGTCCCAACCGGACAGCACAGCTCGCTGGCGGCCTGGTCGTGAGTACGCCCTCGCAAGTAGCAGAGCACGAGCGGTGCACGATACTTCGCCGGCAACCGGCTCAGTTCTTGATCGAGGACCGGGCCGAGTCCAAGCATGTCATGACTGTCAGGCGTGGAGGCGAATTCGGCCGTCGCCGAGGGAATGCTCCCGGCCGCGCCGGCGGAGCAGGTTCGCCCGAGCTCGCGTTGCCACCCGAAGGGCGACACCGTAGAGCCAGCTCGACAGAAGACATCCGTTGCGGATTTCCGGCGCTTTCCGCACCAAGACGAGAAAAGTCGCCTGGAAGGCGTCCTCGACGTCGCGTGGGTCGCGGAGAAACCTGCGGCAAAGGCCCAGCACCATCGGCCCGTGCATTTCGACCAGCGCCTCGAAGGCCGCCTCATCCCGGCGGGTGCGGAAGCGCTCGAGGAGCTCTCCGTCGCCGAGCCCGGCGAGCGTCCCGTCGCTGAAGAGGCGGTCGAGACGCTGCAAGACGGTCCCACGGTCTGCGTGCTGGACATGCTTAAACCAGTCCTCTATTTGTGCTCGATCACCCAAATTACTGCATCGTACGCTGGATCCAATCCGCGAGAAATCGAAGAAATCTGAAAATCGATCGAATTGCTTTCCGAAATCCTTCGGAATGAATGCTTGCTAAGAGCGAATCAAGGAAGTACACTGTGTGACAGTATGACGTTCGTCGGAGAGTCATCCGCGGTCTCCGAAAGGCAGTCCAGAAGGGAGCTCCCAGATGCGCGAGCTTGAGAAGCCGGTCGCTCGGGTATTCAGGCGGTTGCGATATCAGCGCTTTTTGTCGGCGCTTGTGTGGTCAACGGCGCTGGCTCTGGCGGTTGTCGCCGGCGTGATTGCGGCGGAGAAGCTGTTGAATCGCTCGCTGCCGGGGGCGGAGTGGGCTCCGTTCGCCGTAGCCGCGGGAGTGGGCCTGCTGGCGGCGGGGGTGTTCTCGCTTACTCACCGGCCCAAGCCGGCTGGACGCGGCCATCGCACTGGACCGGGTGTTCCACCTGAACGAACGGGTCAGCACCGCGCTGTCGCTGCCCGAGAACTTGCGTAAGACGCCTGCGGGAGAAGCGCTTCTGGCTGACGCAATCCGCAAGATCGCCGATCTGGATGTCGCCGCGGAATTCGGCCCGCGGATCCCGCGGCGTGCGTGGGTGGTTTTGATCCCGGCAACGATTTGCATGGTTCTGCTCTTCGCGCCGACGCTTGTACCCCGCATTGCGCAGGCGCGAGCCGCCGCTCTGGTCGACACCAAGGTCTTCAAAGAGAAGGCCGCTGTTTTTACCAAGAAAATCGCCAGCCAGCGGCAGTCGATTGACAAGGAAAAGTTCCCCGAGGCTGACAAGCTCCTGGCTCAGATCGAGAAAAAGAGCGAAGACCTCGCAAAGGCCCCACCGTCGAGCAAGGACAAGATGATGGTGGAGCTCAATGCGCTCACGGACGCGCTCAAGGACCGCCAGAAGCAGCTCGGCTCGCCTGAACAAGTCAAGCGACAGCTCAAGCAGCTCAAGGAGATGGGCAGCCAGGGACCGGCCGATCAGCTTGTCAAAGACCTCGCCAAGGGTGATTTCAAGAAAGCGGCCGATCAGCTCAAAGAGCTTCAAGAAAAACTGGCGTCCGGGAAGATGAGTGAGGCCGAGAAGAAGGCACTCAAGGAACAGCTCGGCGAGATGGCCAAGAAACTCTCGGACCTCGCCAACCTCGACCAACGAAAAAAGCAGCTCGAAGAAGCCCGCAAGAATGGCGGTCTGAGCGAGAAGCAGTTCGCAAAAGAGATGGAAAAGCTGGAGGAGCAAGTCCAAGCAACTCAAGCAGATACAACAACTCGCGAGCAAGCTGGGTGACGCTCAGAAAGCCCTCCAGGCCGGCGACGCCAAGAAAGCGGCCGAGTCACTGGGCATGACCGAGCAGCAAATGCAACAGATGGCCAAGCAGCTCGAGGAGCTGGAATCGCTGGATGGCGCGATGGCCGAGCTTCAGGACGCCAAGAACGGCATGCAGGGCGATGGCATCGAACCAGCTCGGCGACGACTCCAACAGCTTCGGAATGGGAAACAGCCAGCGGAAAGGCATGGGAAACGGCCTGGGCCGCGGCCGCGGACAGGGTGATCGCCCTATCGCGCCGGATGAAACCGCTACATACACCAGCAAGGTCAAACAGCAGCTCAAGAAGGGAAAGGCCGTCTTCCAGGGGCTCACGACCCCAACGAACACGGTCAAAGGCGACGTCGTCATCCAGATGCAGGAAGAAATGGAAGCCGCCGCCGGCTTGAACGCCGAAGCGCTCTCCAACCAGAAAATTCCCCGCCGGCTTGAGAAGCACGTCCGCGCGTATTATGACCAGCTCAACAAGGGTCAATGAGACGATCTTCGCCCCCCCAGCAGGGCGCGGATTGTCTGACAAGATCAGCGCCTGTGCGCGCGATCCTGACGGCGCAGCGCCCCGGCGAAAGCGCTCCCGCGCCGTGCGCGAGCAGGAGAAACGACCGTCGGCGCGCCCGATGGTAGCGAATTTCCCATTCAACTCAACAATCGCTCGGGCTTGCGTCAGCGTGGGCGCAAGCGCGGGCCGCGCGAATGCCGAATCAAATCGCGTGGGTAGTTAGCGCGCGCGTGGGCCGGTTCCGACTCGGCCACCGCGAGGGTTTACCCAATTGCCCCTGACTGGGAACGTTCAGCAGAGCCCCAGGATACGAACTTTTCGCTCGACTTTGTAGTATCCTTTGGTTACCTTTAGGACGATCATTGATCGGCGTCTGGAGAGAATGCCTGCATGCGATCATCTACGAGATTAGCGACCGCCCTTGTTGTTTCGCTCAGCGTGACCTCGATATTGCATGGTCCGGCGGTGGGGTGGTGCAGTGAAGAGGATCCGTATCCAGCGAGCGAGTTCAGCGGGCCCTCACAGAAGGAGTACCGCGAAGAATACGACCGGGACGCTGCCAACCAGAAGAAGCAGTCCTGGGACCAGTATTGGAGCTGGGTCAAGTCGTTCCACGAAGGGTCGTTTTTCGTTTCAGGCTGGACGGGTCGGGCGAAGGAACTGGTCGAAGGTGTGAAGCCGGGCCCTGAGCGGAAGAAACTGGTGAAAGAGATCAAAGCATTCGGCAAAGATCTCTGTAAGGAATGGGCGAAGGACTCAAGCGTCTGCAAGATTGGCACTTCCGATCTGACCCGCTGGGGCAAAATGATTGAAAAGGCCAAGAAAGCGGATGTGGGAGACGGCGAATCGCTCGCAAAAGCGATTTCCGAGATCAGGAAAGAGTATCAGAAGAAGGTCGCGCCGGCCGAGTCGAAGTAGGCCAACACCGCCGCGATTCACGGCGAGACGGGTCTTGGTCGACGCGTTCTCGTCACGTGCCAGGGGCTGACGCTCCCTGGCTACGTGCTCTCGCCCCCCTCCGGGAGCTGAAATCGTAAGGTCGCGGGTTTGTCAAAGCAATCGTTCTTGTCAAGCCTCGTCACGCCCTAAATGTGTATCGGGATTGGATTTTACAACGTAAACGCTCGACGTCGCGGCTCAATGCCTCAACGTCGGTACGTCCTTGGTGCGTCAACCCGTGTCGGGAATTTCTGATAGGGGCGTGATCGTTAACTTTTGCGTGCGAGGAAAGCTCGCGAGGACGAATGGCTCCGCGTCGTCGCCGCGACGCTTTCCTCTCGCCGGCGCGGTCGAGGGCAGATTGGCCAATGTACAGAAATGCCCGTGATGCGAGGCCGGCAGGCGGAGCAGGTTTGTCCATGCTGGGCCGCACCGCCAGCCTGGCCGACAGGAGTGTCGGGGCTGCGGGTCCGTGAGCGAAGTACATTGGGTGCGTTGCGCTCAAGGGCGGGCGGCGGGTGTTCCACTGCGGCCGGGATTTCCCTTGTCTGCCTGCTCGAGGGCTATTTGCAATACACCCAGGTCGTCGAGCTGGGCATTCTTGTCGGCCGCGCCGGTCAGTTCGAGACGGATCGTGTTGGTGCCTGAGTGCAGAAGGCCGGGGGGTATGGCCATCCTGACGCGCTCGGGCGTGGCGTTGTCGGTCTTGATGTGGCGGTTCACGTAGTCGATCCGCCGGCCGTTGACCAGCGCGTAGGTACGGAACTCGCCATTCTTCACGCGCTCCGAGTAAAGCGGGTCACCATCTTCACCAACGACCTGCACAACGTCGAGGATCAGGAACCAGGAACCGGCGGTCGTTTCCGCGAGATCGATTTTGCGCTCGAGCACGGCCCCTTCCGGTTCGGGCGGATCCAGGACAGGCGCGGTGATCGAGACCTCGTCGCCCAGATGGTGCGCTGTTGCGTCAATTAAATACCAACGTCCGAAGCCGCGAATCCGGATCGTTTGAATCAACTCGCGCGGGATGGAGAGGAATCCCGAATAGGGAGTCGCGACCGTCATGACTCGGTCGCTCGCCGAGGTGATCGCGCCCTCGGCGAAATCGAGATTGGCGGGATCGTGACCCGCGGCCGATTGCCATTGCACGCGCGCGAGCAATCCCTGAACCGGCGTACCCGCAGCAGAGACGCGCCGAAAGTAAAGACCGGATATCTGCCCCCAGGGTAGTGAGATCGTCTTTCCCTCAACGGCCATCAGCATTTGTTCGCTATCTGCCTTCTGGACTTCACCGAAGAGCTGGTCACCCACGACAAGCCGGCCTTCGTCCTGGCTGACATCCAGCTCGACATTCGCGGAAGGCTCGGCGAAGCGAGTCAACTGCAGGTCGTCGATGAAGCACACGGGGGTCTTCGGAGTTTCCGGCGCCCTTGCGGGTGCCGCGGTCGAGGCACTGGCAATAGCGATTGAGATGAGCGGGCCTGCGGGAGTCTTGCCGTGTGCCAGGTCTTTACCGTCAACAGAGATCTCGGTATTCTCGGGGTTGAAGCGAAGCACGAACCGATGCCAGCCCGGCGTACGTGTCAGCGGCTGCACCGCAAGCGCTGGAAAGCCAGGCATTTCGACCGCCAAACTCTCGTCCGCCCAGCCGGGAATGACCCGGAGGACCGAAGTGTCGTTCGGTCCCTTGAACGCGAGATCGATCGACCATCTCAGACCCGGCGCGACCAACCCGTCGTCGTGGTAGGCCAGCTCGAGTCGACCGGCAGCGAGCGGCTCGTCCAACGTGCGAGCGATGGAGGCCCCGCCCGAGGGTATCCGCAAGCTCTTTCGCTCGCTCACGTGCGGCTCTGCGACCAGCGATACATTCCCGCTTCTCTTCCAGTGTGAGGACTCAAGCGACTCGAAGTTGTCGACGAGCACGCGCGCCAATCCCGGGCGTTGCACGACAGCCTGCACTCCTGGCCGGGATAGCGCGATCTGCGGCGTCTGCCAGCCTACATCGAGGAGCACGTTCGTCTTGGTGAGGGCTCGCAGAGAGCCCGAGAGGCGAAGGGCTTCGCCCGAAAGGACCCGGAAAAGCGGCGGACTGCCGGGCGACTGGGAGACGCGGGAGTCGCAGGTGATGGTCGACCCGGCCGCGATCGCCAGCGCGCTAGAACCGTCGGCCGGGACAAAGGAGAATCCCGATGCCAGCGAACCATCGAGCCGCCCGCGCACGCGGCGGCCGTCGGGAAGCTCGAGGGTCTCGTCGGCGGCTGTCGAGGCATCGGCGAAAGGGACGAACGCGCTTGTCGCAGCGAGCGCCAACGCGGCCGTCAGGATCAGACCGCGCAGGGGAGCCTTCCGGCTTTTCTTCAACGTTTTCATGAAGACGATTGTAAGTACCAGAGATGCGCTGCGGTAGATCAACGACACGCCGGGGGCCTTGGGGGCACGATCATGGGATGTCGCCGTACAGCAACTTCGCAAACTCTGGCCGACTGCGCACGGCCGCGAGATCGGTGTCCTGGACGGCGTGCTCGCGGTTGCTGGGAATGCGGAAAAAGCCGGCGCTGGCGGTGCGCTTGAGCCACTGGAGCGAGGTGTTGGCATAAGACTGAGCCAGGGGACGGCGCTCAGCGTGATCGAGACGATTGTCGGCGCTTGCAGCAACGGACGCCAGCGCGAAGATGCACCCGTAATTGTAAAGATCTGCGCCGGCGAGCGTGCGCGAATCGGATTGCTGTTGAGACACGGCGAGGGCTTCGGCGACTCCTCGAGCGTAGTCTTTCGTCCGGACGAGCTCGAGGATGCGCATGAGTCGACAACTGATTCGATTGACCGGGTCGTCGTTCAGCTCAATGACCTTGTCCCAATCCGCGACGGCCTCGGAGTGGCGGCCGAGCGACGCGTGCAGATTGGCACGCGAGCCGTGGAGGTTGAGGGCGTCGTATCGCAGCACGCTTTCGTTTGGCTCGCGCTGGAGTGCGTCATCGATGAGGGCCAGGCCCTGCTCGAAGTAGCGATACGCTTTTTCCGATTGGCCCAGTTTGCGGACGAGATTGCCCTGATTGTTTCGGAGCGCGCTCAGTGACGACACCCAGCGCCGGTTCGTTCCGTGCCGCATCAAGTCTTCGAGAATCGTGGCGGCCTCATCATAGGCCTTCGCGGCCCGGCTGGGCTCTCTGTGCATCACCAGGAGGCCGAAGTTGTTGAGGTTCTCGGCAAGAGCCGCGCGGCGCGCCATGTCGTCCGGGCGTTCGGCGCAGAGCGCCCGGTTGATTTCGATGGCCCGTTCGTGGGCGGCGAGAGCGACTTCGTTACGGCCGATCTCGATCAACACGCTGCCCTGGTTGTGAAGGCACCAGGCCAGATCAGATCGAGCGTCGACCGATTCGGGATGTTCGTGAACCAAGCGCTCGGCGTCGGCAATCGCGCGAGTGAACTCGGAGAGTGCCCGCGCCGCGTCCTTGCGCGACTCGTACACGAATAGAGCCAGTTTGGTGCGTGAGAGTACTTGCTCCCGTCGCACCTCGGGATCGCCCGGCAGCTTGGCCATGACTTCATCGATCAAGCGCATCGATTGCTCGATTGTCGCGATCGATTCGTCAAACCGGCTGGTGGCATACTGAATCGTGGCAGCCTCGCGTGCGGCGCGTGCGGTGTCGAGCTGGACGACGGGGTCGGAGATGTCGGTGGCGGCGAGCAAGCGCTCATAAAACCCGAGTGCCTTCTCGGCCTGGGCGCGCTGGAGCTCGCCTCGTCGCCGAACGGTCGCGAACGCCGGATCGTTAAAGCAGTCGAGCATTGCTCCGATCGTCGCGCGGCACCTTTGTAATTGGCGTCGGCGAGTAATCTCTGGGTGCGAGCCTCTCGCGCGGCTCGCGCGGTGCGGTCGATTTCCAATTTCAAGCGGTCTTGATGGACCATGAGTCCGGCGAACGCACCGATGACTGCAATGGTGGCGATCCCAGCGAGAGCAGCCTGGTGTGGGCGGCGTTTGACCCATTTCAAAAGGCGCGCGACGGCGCGCGGGCGGCGCGCGCGTATGGGCTCGCCGCGCAGGAATCGCTCGAGCTCATCGGCGAGGGCTGCGGCGGATGAAAAGCGGCGGCCGGGCTCTTTCTCCAGGCACTTCATGCAGATCGTCTGAAGATCGCGCGGCACGCCGGGCTGAATCTTGGCGGGGGGCATGGGGTCGCGGTTTCGAACCTGATCGATCAACTCGAGCGGAGTGTCGGCTTGAAATGGCGGACGCCCCGTCAGGCACTCATAGAGGACGACGCCCATAGCATAGATATCGACTGCACACCCCGCGGGCCCACCGCTGGTCTGCTCTGGCGCCATGTAGCGTGGTGTGCCGAGAAGTGCGCCCGATTGCGTGAGCGCGGTGGCGCCCTCGAACTTGACGAGTCCGAAATCGACGATGCGCGGGGTCAACTCCGGTGCAAGCAGGATGTTCGCGGGCTTCAAGTCTCGGTGTACAACGCCGTGCTCGTGGGCATGGTGCAATGCGCGGGCAAGTTTGCCGAGGAGTGCAGCGGCCTCGGCGGGGCGCAGGGGACCATCCTTGAGTCGATCGTCGAGACTGGGCCCTTCCACCAGTTCCATGGCGATATACGGCAAGCCGTCCTGCACCCCGACATCGAAGACCCGCACGATGTTCGGATGAGATAGACGCGCGACCGCTTCGGCCTCGATCTGGAACCGCGTCAGCTCCTTCGGATCGGCATTGAGTCCGGAGCGAATCTGTTTGAGCGCGACGAGCCGTCCCAGCGCGCGCTGGCGGGCCTTGAAGACGACTCCCATTCCACCTCGCCCGAGTGGCTCGAGTATTTCGTACCGACTGGGAATGTCTGCTGAAAACGTGGGAGGGACCACCGAACGATGCCCGCGCGCCGCGGCACGCACCAAGCGCACGAGCTGATCCGGGGTCGAGGCCGAGCTCAAGCGTGCCGAACACTCGGGGCAGGCGACGAGGTGATCCTCGATCGTAGACGCATCGGCCTCCGCGATGTCGCCTCGGTCGAACGCCTCGAGCTGCTCGATTGTAGGATGCATTCCCGTCGCGAGGTACACGGCCCGCGCCTCCTCGACGCGTATTCCAATTTAGCCGTGAGGGGCATGATGCTTCCACCTGATTCCGTCCCGCCAGCCAAGCACGCGTCGCCTCAGGTCCGCGCGCGAGTCGTGGTCCGACAGGCTCGAACGCATGACCAACCGAAGACTGCTCCCAGCCCAATCGCCGACAACACGACACTCGAGGGCTCGGGCACCGAGGCAGCGTTGACAACGGCGGCATAGACACCGGCGTTTGGGAAGACGTATTGCGGTGCGTCCGTGGGAATGCCGTTCTGATTCGCCCCGGTGAGATCGATCGTCAACGTCTCACCTGCTCCGGAGTAGATGATCGAGAAGACGCCGATCGAGAAGTAGTTGTTACCCGTGTTCCCAGCCGCCACCGGAATAAGAGTCGCGCTGGAGGCAAGCAGCGAATCATGAGCGCCCCCGCTCAATGAGGCACTGAGGTCCATTCTCGTGTTGAACCCAGCGACGTAGATAGTCAGCTCCTCAGGAGTCGCAGCCGCCGTTACCTGAACCGAAAGGCCGAGACCGTTGGGATAGCTGAACTGTGCCGGCAAAATGGTCTCGCTGACCGAGGTACCGACTGGATTACCCCCTGCCATCGCAATTGTGCCGTTAGTCCAAGTAAACAGCGGCGTCACGTTCGCCACAGGGGCAAACGGCTCCAGAGCCACCGAAGTCCCGGACGGCGGTGACCCGAGCGGGGTCAGACTCGGATTGATGATCGAACTGCCCGTCATCACGGGCGTTGTGTAGGCGACGTTTCCACTTTGGCCATTGCCCCACTTCACCCAGTCCAGCGAACCAGCCGTTGTCAAGTTCACCGTCGAATCCGTTGCGATGTCCGAATAACTTATGCCGTAAATCTGCCCTGCATCTGCCTTCAAACTCAACATGCTCGCGAGCGACAGCGACAGGAACTGTAGTGCGCACAGCTTCATCACATGCTCCTCTCGGCTTCAGGATGCAGTTAGTCCGTCTGCAAGTGAAAGTGCGCGTCTGCGCAAAGCCTGTCGCGGCCGGTTGGAATTCTTGAACCCTGCAAGGGCTCAGTCAATCAAGCCCGTTGCCTCTTGGCGTAATCGCCGGAGAACTCTGCTCTTCGCGATCAAAACGGCATTGGCGCTGACGCCGAGCTCGGCGGCAGCCTCGCGTGCGCTCAAACCGTCGACGGTTTGCCGGTGGAAAGCATGCCATGCAGTCGGCGAAAACTCGGGCTCGATCATCTCGAGCAGCCGCTGGAGAATGAATTCATCGTGTTCACGGTCCCAAAGGCGGGCGAGGTCGCTATTGGAGTCGGCGAGCATATCGAGCCGTTCATCAGCGGCCTGGTCCGGACGCGTCTGCTTGGTTCGCCAATAACCACGCAGACGGTGGACGGTGATCACTCGCAACCAGTTCCTGAATGCACCTTTGCGACCAGAATGTTCGAAGTGCGGCATCTCGCGGACGATCACCAGCATGACCTCCTGCGCGAGATCATCGGCGTCTGATCGTGGCAGGCCGTGTTGATGCAACCAGCGCTGCACGAGCGGCGAGTAAAGGTCAGCCAGGCGCTGCCATGACGAATCGTCCGGGCTGGTTCGCAAACGTTGCAGCAAACTCAGCGGTGTTTCGTTCGAGCCCGGAATGACTGGATGCCGTTTTCCGATCATCAAAACATCGTAGCACGCACAAATACCCATCGCAACGACACGCGTGCAACCACGTTGCTCTGATTACACGCGTTCAATTCGGCGAGTTTGACGGCAGACGGACGATCCTCCCGCCCGGCTGGCCGGTTCGCTATCTTGGTGAGAGCTTTCGATGGTATTCCCTCACATCCAGCGAGGAACTGATTCCCATGCCTGCCCCATTCACGTCGATCGTTCGACTCTCCGTGGTGGTCACAGCCGGATTGACTGCGAGCCTGGCGGCAGGTCAAGGCGGTGGCACGGGCACGTCGAGCGGCTGGAAGCAACACGACTCCAACCGCACCAAACCTCGGATCGTCCAGCCGGCCGAGCCCTTGGCCGCGGGCCGCGCGCCGAAGGCGCCGTGATCCTCTTTGACGGGTCGAGTCTCGACGCCTGGCAATCGCCGGAAGGAAAACCGGCCGAATGGCGGGTGGCCGGCGGTGAGATCGAAATCGTTCCTGGTGCCGGCGAAATCCAGACCAAGGGACGCTTTGGAGACGTGCAACTCCACATCGAGTGGGCGGCGCCAGCACCTCCGCAGGGAATGGGACAAGACCGCGGGAACAGTGGCGTCTTCTTCATGGGCCTCTACGAGCTGCAGATCCTGGATTCTTACCTCGCCGACACTTACACCGACGGCCAGGCCGCGGCGATTTACGGCCAGTATCCGCCACTATTCAATGCCGCTCGGCCGCCCGGTCAGTGGCAGACGTATGATGTCGCCTTTCGCCGGCCGCGATTCGGGACCGGCGGCACCGTCCTCGAGCCCGCGCGGATCAGCGTCTTTCACAACGGCATCCTGGTGCAAAACAACGAAGAAATCCTGGGGCCGACGCGCTGGCTAAAATGGGGTCAATACGAGCCGCAAGAAGATCGCGCCCCAATCAAACTGCAAGACCACGGCCATCCGGTGCGGTTTCGGAACATCTGGCTGATCGAATTGCCTGACCGACCCGAGCCGACCCCGCGTGGGCTAGAGCGGCCGAAGGCCATCGAAATAACGTCAGCGGCACTCGAGTCGTTCGTCGGCGGGTACGCCGCCCAGCCGGAGGCCGACGCGACGAGATTGACCAGAATCAGCAGCGGCGGAAATCACCTCGTTCTCACAACGGCTGGCGTGCCGAGCCATTCTCACGTCCTCTTGCCCGTCGCGCCGAACGTGTTTGAGATGCATGATTCGGACGTGCGAATGACCTTTCTGAGGAATGCCGAGGGACGAGTCGCCCGCGCGCCCTGAGCGTCGGCGGGGAAGATCGGCTGTTGATCCGAGTCGCAGGCCAAGCCGCGGCGAGCCGGCCGGCCGATCTCACGCAAGAGAAAACGCGTGAGCCGCTCCGGATCATCGTCTTTGGGGCACATCCCGACGACTGCGAACTGGAAGCTGGCGGCACCGCCGCACGCTGGGCCATGCTCGGCTACAAGGTCAAGTTCGTCAGCGTCACCAACGGTGACATCGGGCACCATCAGACGGCGGGCGCGGTCCTGGCTCGCCGGCGAACGGCCGAGGTCAAGAAGTGCGCCGAAATACTGGGCATTGACACCGAAGTTCTTGACATCCACGATGGCGAACTGTTGCCGACTCTCGAAAATCGCCGGACAATCACGCGGAAAATCCGCGAGTGGCGGGCTGACGTGGTCATCGCGCATCGCCCGAACGATTATCATCCAGACCACCGCTACACCGGAATTCTGGTGCAGGACGCCGCGTTCATGGTCATCGTTCCGAGCTTCTGTCCGGACGTACCGGCCCTGCGGAAAAATCCCGTCTTTCTCTACACCGAGGACGACTTCAAGAAGCCGAATCCGTTCACACCCGACGTGGTCGTGCCGATCGACACTGTCTTCGAGAAAAAAGTTGCCTGCGTCGACGCCCTGGCTTCTCAATTCTACGAGTGGAACCCCTGGCTCTTCGGGTATCTGGGTGAAGTGCCGGCTGAATCATCCGCCCGGCTGAACTGGACGCGTGACAGGGTTGGGAAGCGCTACGCCGGCCTCGCCGACCGATTCCGACCCAAGCTCATCGAGCTCCTGGGCGACGAGAAGGGAAGGGCCGTCAAATACGCCGAGAGCTTCGAGGTCTGCGAGTACGGGACACAGCCAACCCGCGCCGAGCTGCTCAAGATCTTTCCATTCTTCGGCGGCGACTGAACCCAAAAAAGTCGGGACCGGCACCTCCAGCATTCACGCTGGAAGAGCCGGTCCACGGATTCTGCAACCACTGAATCCCGCAGCCGACGGCTCGCCAAGACCCACGGAGGTTCTGGTCGCCCACCCGCCGGCAGGCCACTGCTCAGAGCGGAGGTGTTGTCGCCTGCTCCGGACCACCGCAACGGCGGAGGTGATCCTTGTCGAAGTACACGACTTCAACCTTGTGATCAACATGGTTGAATGGGATCGGGTAGTCAGACCAGTAAAGCTCGTCGTAATACACCGTGCACTTGTAGTGGCAGTGTATCAACTGGCAGGGACCGGCGAGGGGATAGACCTTACAAGGATCGATCTTCTCGCCGATCTTTTCGATCAGGATTCGTACGTTATTGCGCTGGGTTTCATAGAACGGCGGGCAGCCATTCTTGAATTTGTGCACTTTGTTCCAAACATCCTCCTCGCTGGGAGGGTCGAGGCAAGCTGCGGGAGCAAACTCCGTCGGGAGTGGGTCGAGGATCGGGATTTTGTCGTGCTCTTCACGCTTGATGTCTTCCTCTAATCGCTGCGATTGCGACGGAAGAATCGGCCAGGCAAATGACCAACCCGTCACGTGAAGCGGCGAAATGTTGCGGAAGACGTAGTCGAAACCGCAACCGACATTGTTAATCCCGACAAAACCGAGAAGTGCACCCGCCAAAAGGCCGCGAACCCAGCGCGGGGCGATCGGGCTCCGGTGCCGCGCGGATCGGAACATGTTCTTCTCCCCTCCTTGGGAACGTGCGCAAACGCGCCGGGAGGCCTCATGCCCTCCGGCCTTAAGGCGCCGGGACCAATGACGTACAGCTTACAACCGGTCGATCCACTAACTCGTCGAGTGTTGCCCGACCGGTCCACGGATCTAGTTATCGAACAGCAGTCACTGAGCGAGTGAGAAAATTCCTGAACGACATAGCAGATTCTCCACGATCCCACTCCCGCCGCGATTTTCTTCCCGATGACTCAGCTTCTCGGCTGCTCGACTCCAAAAATATCGCCAGTTCCTCGTCATCCCCTTCCGTCATAAAAAACTCACACGCGTCGAGGTTACGCCGAGGTATTGATCAATTCTTCGCTCTAACTTCCTATGGACACCAAGGTTAAATGCGTGTCGAGGGCGTGTCGAGGCAATATTTGAAATCTTCGAATTTCGGCTGGTTTTTGTCTTAAACCAAAACTGCCTCCAACTTTACCGCGTGTCGATGTCGTGTCGATGTCGTGTCGAGGCGTGACGAGAACGATTCGGCTACACGCTCTTTGCCCGCGGCTGAGGTGCTTGTCGCACGACGGAAGCGAAAACTTTGCGCTTCAAGGCACGTGCGCGCTGTTACCCGAGAAAGGACTCTTTTGAACCAGGCCAAGAGATCAGCACGAACTGCGCCGGCATCGAATCAAAACGCACCACAGAAGATGCAGCCACGCATGCAGGCAGAACGAAAAAGAACCGGCCGGAAGCACTTGACGGCTCCCGGTCGGTTCCCGAGGGCTTACACGTTGTCAATCGGTCGCCTGGACCGATCAATAGGCGAACAGGCCGAATGGATAAGGCGTGAAGAACGGCCGAGTGTAGTGCTTCTTGAAGTCGAGCCACCAGATGCCATCGTCCCAGCGAAGGGTGACAGCACGCCAGTCAAGCGGAACTTCGGGATATGGCGAGAACGGTCCGATGTTCGGCCAAGCTTGCCAGGGGTAGGCTGTCGGATAGCCTACAGCGGAGAAATTCGGGTACGGCGCGTAGCTGGGCCACGCGTAGTTCGGGTATCCGGGTTGGGCGGCTTGCGAGGCTCCCGGCATGCCCGCCGGGCCTTCCGGTACCGGGCTGCCATCGTAGACCGGGCCCGAGCCGGCGCCGTAACTGATGCCGCCGTTGATCGTGCCGCCGACGTACGAGCCACCCGGCGCAGAGACCATTCCCCCGCCCGGCTGGTACCGAACCGTGCTCACGGCGGCGTCGTTGGATACTCGCAACTCGTCTACAACTCCCCGAACGCCCGCGACATATCGAGCGCGAGCAATCGCCTCGGCTTTCTGGGCCGGGGTCTCGACCGCGCCTCGCAACGTCACCAGGCCCTCGCGAGTCATGATCTCAATCCGATATCCCGCCAGATTCCGGCTCGCGCGCAGCGTTCCGGCAACGGCATTCGCGGTCGATTGGTTCTGACTGACCGCAGGTTCCTGGCCGGCAGCCAACGAGGCCAGCGTGACCACCAGGCCAAACGCCGTCGAAATCCGTTTCAGTCCAACCATCATGGGCGTGTCCTTCTCCCCGCATGAATCCGACGCGACGAGGCAGCGAACGGCGAGCGGGACGCACCGTTCGAGTCGGGGAAATTGGTCTCTCGCGACAACACGTTTTGGATGTCCAGAAAGCGCACTTCCGCCGCGCGGCAGCCCGGCCACGCAAGCCAGCCGCACGTTCCGGTCGTCACGTTTCCCAGAGACTCGACGAGAGCCGAGAGGGTCGGATCAGGTGTGCGTCAAGACGTGAAGGCATGAAGAACCAGCCCGCTGATTCCCATCATCACCCAAACTATGGCGCACGTTTTGGGGCCGGTCAAATGACGGGCAAAAAAATCCTCGCCGCACGGCCCGAGGATAGGTTCTCACGCTGATTATCAAAGTAGTTGCGAAGATTCGCGAGTTTTCAAGTCGCGAGTTCGGGCTCGGCCGCTACAGACGCCGTTGTCTGCTCGGCCCGTTCGATCGATCCGCTCCCCATCGTCATGCCGATCAGCAGAACCGTCATCGTCCCACCGGCGAACAGCGCGAACTCCGAATCGTGGCGCCCGCAAAACGCCCCCGCGATTCCCAGCCCAAACAACGCCACGATCGAGCCGGCCTGCCCTCTTGATGCCCACGCCGTTGACCGAGGCATCAGCCGCGAAAGACAAAGCCCCATGATGCCGCACACCTGAAACAGCATGACCAGAACTTCAAAGATATCACAACTCGAAAAGGGTGCACCGCCAAGCATACAGGCTCCTTCCTTGGTTCCTGCGTATCTTGCGCACATGACGTCGCGCGATCCGAATCCGCTGTCCTCTCACGCAGATGACGAACTCAGATTCACCACCCACGCGGTGTGGAGCACATCGCGGACCAAAACTTGAGCAATTCACCAAAAAAACCGCGACCCGGATTTTGCCCGCGAAAACTTGAATAAAAATTCGGATAAAAAACCCTCTGCCGAACTCAGTTCAACCGAGGGTGAAAAAGTTTCAAAGACCCCGATGTCAAATCTACAGAGCCTTGGCAAAGTTGGCCGACGTTCGAGCACGCATGCACCCACACGGCGATCATTTCGCGGGCGTGCGCCGCCGTCCCATGTTCCCAAGCGGCTTGAAGGGCTGCTCGGGACCGATGTCGAGCACCCCCCACCCCTTCTTCTCGCGGCGCACCGTGATCTTGCGCTTGTAATACGTGCCGTTGTTACCGCTTTTCTGAACGATAACATCGACTTTGCCCGTGCTGGTTTGCGGGTTTTCACCGGATATTTGATAGCCGTCGAGCTTCTTCGCAAGGTCGTCGAGCTCGGAATCCGAGATCGTCACTTTGATGATCTTATCGAAGATTTCCTGATTCTTGGCGGATGAGTCCCTCGCCGCGCGCAAGGCGGTCGCCTCGCTGAGCTTGTCAGCATTCTTGCCCTTGAGCGCGCTCAGGAAACCTCGGACCGCCCCCTCAGGCGTATTCACATTGACCGGACCATCGTCCGCTTGGTTGCCGCCGCCAGCCGCGCCCGGCCCAAGACCGCCCGCACCAGGAGCAGCTCCACCACCACCGGGGCCAAGACCAGGGCGGCCGCCGCCAGCACCCGCCATTCCAGCACCAACACCGCCACGTCCACCCGGGCCACCCGCCATGCCACCAGCCCGTTTCTGCATTTGCTGCTGTTGTTGCTGCTGCTGATTCTTCATCATGTCGCCCATCATCTGGCTGGGGTCCGAATTGCCTTGTTGCGTTCCGGGAGCACCAGGCCCCATCGTCGGTCGCCCTCCTGGTCCCGGAGCGCCAGGGCCAAGTCCGGGCCCAGCAGCGGGAGCACCCGCAGGCGGCCCGCCGGGCGCAGCCCCACCACCAGGGGCTGCCGGCTGCGGACTTGCGCCCCCTGCCCCAGGCGGCGGATTCGAACCGCCGCCCGCCATCGCCAGCATATCCGACGTCGCCGAATTCCCCCCCTGTCCTTTCGCTTGTTCCTTGGGCTGATCCTTCGCGGCGTCACCTCCCTGCTGGCCCTTCTCCGGCGCTGCCGGAGCCGGCGCAGCAGCGCCATCGTCAGCCTTGGGTTCGTCATTGGCCGCAACCTGCGGGGCAGGCGCTGCAACCGGCGCCGGACCACCCCCACCACCGCCAGGGTTCCCTCCGGCCGCGTTCGCATCCGACGCCGGGTCGGGAATGTCACCGCCACCACACCCGATCACAAGAACGCACGCCCCGGCCAGCCCGAGCCATGCCGCGCAACTTTTCCTGACTCTCATGGGCGCCTTTCCTTTCCGGTGTGTCCGTCTGTCGCTCGAGCCAGTTCGACGCTCTTGCGTGAGTTTTTGTCCACGCCAAGCCCGATCGGGTGGATGATATGCCTGATTATGACCGCTGGGGCCGCCAGTTGGAAGAGGGTCCACACCTTATTTCTCATCGATGCCCCCGACACCTTGTCCCGATTTCCGTTCCTGCGAATGGCCACGTTTTACCCCGCACGAGAATCCACGCATCATGATATCTAGTCGAGACTCCAGATGATCCCCTTGTTCGGCCCTTTCATGACGCTTATGATTGATCCCCGGTTCGGTCACGTTTCCCTCCGCACAGCCGCTCACGGGAGCCCTCGCCATGCCCCCCCATTCACGAACGATCCTCCTCGTCGACGACGATAACGAAATCCTCGAATCGATGCGCATGGTGCTGGAAAGTAAGGGGTTTCGAGTTCTGGCCGCCCGCGACGGCAACGCCGGTTTGATGATCGCCGAACGCGAGAATCCCGACTTGATCATTCTCGATATGATGATGCCCAAAAAGAGCGGCTTCCTGGTGCTCGAAAAACTCCGAAGCCGGCCCGCCGGGCTCATTCCCACCATCATGATCACCGGCAACGAGGGAAGCCGCCATCGCGCTTACGCCGAAATGCTCGGAGTGCGCGACTACATTCGTAAGCCGTTCGCCATGGAAAAACTCGTCCGCGCGGTTGAGCGGATCATGGGCATCAAGCAACGCCTCGCTGAGGGCGAAGACGACGTGTGAGGAATCGGCGGGCGGAAGCCCCGGTCGAACAACTGACAGCCGGTTCGCGGAGACACCCCTCAACTGACTAAGACTTCTTGGCGGGTTCGCCAGCGCGAGGTACCGCAGTCGGGGCAGACGGCGCTACTACCCCAGGCTTGGCCTTGGCTTTCTTCTGCTCTTCGAGTTCAGCTTTCGGGGTCGGGCCAGACGGCGATGCAGCCCCGGGCTTCCCCATCGGACTTTCCGTACCCACCGGGCCAATCATCTCGAGTGTGTCAAACGGGTCAAAATTGTTGTCGCCTTCGACCAGCTTCAAGTACTCCTTGAACGGCAGGTCGTCGGGGATCGGCGACAGGTTCTGCCGCAGCACTTTGCGGTACCGCTTGACGATCTGACCGGTTTCCCTCTTGAGCAACTCATCGTCGCCGTAAACGGGAAAATCATCCATCAGCGACTTCCAGACCGCGAGCCCGTCTCTGAACTTCTCTTCGGCGACCGGGAAATCACCGGTCTTGTACGCTTTCGTCCCTTCGTAGAAAAGCTGGCGCGCGTGAACAGCTTTGGTATGCCCCTCCGCCTCACACCTCTGCCTCCAGTAACGGAAGTTCATCTGATCCGACCAGCGGTTGGTCCAGTACGCCTGGTTTTTCGGCATGGCCTTCAGTCGCTCGGGGTCGACCACGTCATTCAGCTTGACCTTGTCCCGCACCATCTTGCCGTCGCGCAACTCTTCATTGAACGATATAAAAACGTGATCGCCCAGTTCCTTCCATTCCTCGAGCGCATGAAACCACTCATTTTTGGCAACTTCCCCGAACGTCGCCTCGATGCCGTAGATGCTCATCTTCTCCAGGCCCGAGGCATAACGGGTCTGAGCGTGCGCGGGCATCGACCGGAACGCGATGTCGTCCGGGCGCCCCTTCCGCTGCGGCGTCGCGTCCACATAACGGATCTCGCTCGAGGTGCCGCCCGAGATCCGACCGGCACCTTCATCGACCAGCTTGACCGCTCGCCCGAACCAGCCGTAACCCAGCTTGAAATTGTCTTTCGACTCCACCGGCTGCCCCGTCTTGGGGTCCTCAAACGTCTTGAACGGCAGGTCTTCGTCGTCGTAGAAGAGACGGCGCAGAATGATCGACTCGTCGGAAAAGCCCAGCTTGTGGTAGTACGTCCAGGCCGTGTCCCAGATCAAGTCGGGCGACCGCCGGTTCTTGGCTACGCCTTGCTCCAGGAACTTGATCCCACCCTTGATCCACGTGTATTTATCCTCCGGCGCGTCCCATTCGACCGACACATTGTAGGCCAGGTTCCACCCCTGAAATGTCCAGATCGAGAGGAAGTGGGGCTGCAGCTTGGTGATCAGCTCCACCGTGGTCTTGAGCCGGTCCCAATCGTGATCTTTCTTTTGCTCCTCGGCACGCAGCCAGAGGATGTCGGCGACGATCCCGCGGAATCCGCCCAGCAGGAACAGCTTCATCATGAAGCTCCCGGTATCGATCTGCCCGATCGCCGCCTCCCCCAGGTCGCGCCGCTTCTTTTCCTCGGCCAGCCAGCCCGTGTACGGAAACATCAGGGCGAATATGCCCACGATGATCATTCCATAGATCAGCTTGCGATTGAAATTGCTCGAAGCGTTCATGCTGCGACCTCCCGGTTCTTCAAGATGAGGTAACCGGCGAACGAAAACGGCAGGGCGTAGCCCACCGCCAACAGAAGATTGGAGATCATCACCCGCCAGCTCACCATGAACCCGTCGGCCACAAGGTTGCTGACGTCCAGCGCCTGGAAATTCGGAACGAGGTAAACCACCCTCGACATCACCGGCATCGCCAGCGAATCGAGCGTCTTGGCGAGCACCACCGCCCCGGTCGGCGTCAGCTCGCTCATTTGATTATCGTGCGAAATAATCCGGATCAGCGACTCGAACGGCCCGCCACCCAGCACAGCCTGCCTCGAGATGTCCACGAGGAAAGCAAACGCGAGCTGCCCCGCGACAAAGAAGAAGATCGTCGTCAGCAGGGCCACCGGCCAGCTCAGGAACGTACCAGCGAAGACCCCGATGGCCGTCAGCACCATCGCTTGCAGCCACACACCGAATAGACCCTTCATGTAATTGAAGCCGAAGTTCCCGGACGACGACAGCAGATACAGGTCGCTTTCTCCCATCCCGAGATACTGTGAATTCGTCAGGCAGCGAATCTGCACGTTAAGCCACCCGTCCGAGCCCGCGAGAATCGACGCCGGCAGCGTCACCGAATTCGTGTAGTATTCCTTGATCGGGAAGACGTCGCCTTCAAACTTTCGCTGGGTCATCGGATTGATCGCCTCGATCTCCGCATAAACCGGCTCGCCGATCTTCCCCTTTGTCGTGCGATAGACGTTGAATGTCATCTCGACCTTGATCGGAGGCGACGACAGCGCCGCCGCTTGCCTCCGGGCAGCAGCAGCCTCGCCGTTCTTGCCGCTCGCCGCCAGTTCGGCCGCATGCGCCCTCAGGTCGTCCCTTCGTTTCAGCAGAGCCTCATAATCGCTCCGCGCTCTGGTCAGCTCCTGCTGATTCCGGTTGATCGCCGCGTCGAGCTGCGCCACCCGGGCCGTCGCCACTCCCGGTCGTTCCTTCTCCCGACGCGCGGCATCGATCTGCGTGGCGAGCGTGAAAACCCGATCGAGCTCCCACTCGACCGTGCCCGGCAAAATGAAATCTTGAACCGGGATTTGCCGGTCCAGCGGGATGAAACGCCCCGGCGGAGCGAACGGGTCCGGCACCTCGCGGCCAAACCGCCAGATCGCCGTCGAGGGAGTCGCTCCCTCGATATGGCTCCTGGGCTCCTTCATCGGCTGTTCCGCCCCCACGTCAATCCCCACCGCCTTGTGCACCCCATGCGAGTCGAGGAACGACAGCGAGCCCTTGATCGGAACCCTCGCTTGCATCCGCACGCGAAGCTGGTCCGCCTGGTCCATGAGCTGCTTGTAATCGCTGATATTCACATCCTTGAGCGAGTAACCGACGACCGAGGCGACCGTGGAAACCAGATAGTTCTTCTCCGTCGTCGCGAGCGAGTGCGGGGGCCATAAGGCGGTCAGGTCCTTCTTGAGACTCTCGATCTGCTCGGTCTTTTCCGTCAGCTTCTTTTCGGCGGTGTCCAGGACAATCTTGCCGTCAAAGCCGAAAATGCGGAAGTGGAGCTCATCTCCCACAGTCCCGACCACAAACAGCTTGTTCCCTCTCTGGGGCAGGCTGGCAACGTCTTTCACCGGTGGCAAGAGCACCAGGTCATACGGCTTGGCCTTCTCGGCCTTTAGCTCGATGCTCGCCAGCTCGCCGCCGACCGTCCGCTGCAAATAGAACAGGCTGATGCCCCCGAACGCCAGCATCAGCACCGTGACGATGAACATGTAACCCAGCATCCGCCCCCAGATCAACTCGATCCGCCGCACCGGCTTCGAAACCACCGTGTAGATCGTCTGCTGCTGGATGTCCGTCGGCAACGAGAGCGGCGTCATGATGGTGACCATCACCGTCAGCAAGATCGAACACAAGAGACTCAGCGTCCCCACGTACAGCCGGCCCATCTCCGCCGGCCGCGGCGGCTCCAGAAACCAGTGCGTGAACGCAAGCACCAGCAGAAACACCACCCCCACAACCCACGGTGCCCACATCTTCCGATTCGACTCGTAAATGCTCAGCCTCGCAATCGAATACAGCCTCCGCCCTCGAATCAAGAACAACTCGCGCACAAGCTCCCACGCCACCCGGAACAAGACCACAAATCCCATGTACGTCCCGCCGAATCGCACCCCGAAATTCAGCCCGTCGATCCAGTTCAGCACGGGGCGCGTCCTCGTTTGCGGGTCAAACGGCACCATCGCCAGCAAGAACCCGCTCTGATACAGGTAGAACCCGATCGCCACACCCAGCGCCAGGGCGAGGTGCAGCGCAATGTGCACGACCCAGTCCGAGTCGCCGGCCCACCCGGCGAATCGTCCGGACCGTCGCCATCTCGGCCCACGCCGCGAATAAGAGAATGCACAGAATCGCCGCGATCGTGGTCAGCGGATACGCACCAATCCTGTACCGCGTAACCCGCCCGGCATCCTCCAGCACCTTGAGCGCCACCGAGGCCGGCGTCAGAACCGCCGCCGCCAATCCCAGGTAATCAAACCACCGACCCTGCGCGATGATCCGTTCCTTGATCCCCACGATCAGCCACGAAACCACCCAGCACACCAGGCAGATCAGGCTGATCGCCTTGATCCACGTCAGAATCCCACCGAGCACCGAATCCCGCACGCCGACGCTGGGATCACTTGCTATGAAAAGCCACGTCATCGCGGCCAGCGCGCGCTGCGACATCCTCGGTGCAGGATTGCTCGCAGCATTCACCTGGGCCCACAAAATCGGCAAAGAAGTCAAGAACGCGGACATTCAGTTCCTCTTGTTGCTTGTCACGTCTGTCCGGTCAACTCGCAGTTTACGGCCCCGCCAAGGCCCGAGCCGTTCAAAACCTGCGATCGACTCAACCCTGATCGACTCAACCCTGATTTCTCACCGCGTACCTTGTAGCTTGCGCCAAGCTCCCCCTCTCGAAGGGGGGGCCGGAGGGGGTGCTTTCGGGCGGCCGCTAGCCAGACCGAAGGTGTCTCACCTGTCCCTCGTTCGATGGTTGCCGGCACGCTACCTGTAATCGTCCCTGCGCCCCGGATTTCCTCGAGCACCGGCAAGTTCGCCCGGCCGCGGCGGAGCCGGACGAGCCATGTCGTGCGCGACCTTCCTCCGTCCCGGGTGAAGCTCGCTCTCTTGCACGATTCGCAAGAACAGTTCCTCGAGCGTCGTCGTGGGGTGATCGACCAGCACGTCCGACTCCACCATGCCGGTGGATCACGTCCCGGATCTCCTCGATCGCCGCCGCCGAGAGATTGCGCACCTTGATCTGCGTCACGTCCTGAACGGTCAGCAGATCCGATACGCGGCCAATCTCCTTCAACTCGCCACGATGAAGAATCGCAATCCGGTCGCAAATATCCTGCATGTCGGCAAGCAAGTGCCCTGAAAGGACGATCGTCTTGCCCTGCTCGCGCAGGTCGCGAATCAACTGCTTGATTTCCGAAGTTCCGATCGGATCGAGCCCCGACGTCGGCTCATCGAGCAGAATCAGCTCGGGGTTGTTGATCAGCGCCTGGGCCAGCCCGATGCGCCGCTGCATACCCTTCGAATACTCGCGAAGCTGGCGATGCTTCGCACTGGTGAGGCCCACCATGTCGATCAACTGGCCGACCCGCTTCTTCCGCTCCGCTCCAGAAATCTTGAACAGAGCGTCCATAGAAATGAAGGGTCTCTTCGGCGTTCAAGAACTTGTAAAGGTACGACTCCTCTGGCAGGTAGCCGATCCGCTCGTTCTTGGCGACGCTCGTCGTCGATTCATTGAAGATCAACGCCTCGCCCTCGGTCGCGAACAGCAGCCCGAGCAAGAGCTTGATCGTGGTCGTCTTCCCGGAGCCGTTGGGCCCGAGCAGGCCGAAGATCTCGCCGCGATACACCTGAAGGTCAAGTGCCTTGAGGGCCTGAACCTTGGGCCGACCCCAGAAATCGCGATAGACCTTGGTGAGATTCCTCGTCTCGATGATGACTTCCGAACTCATTAAGCAGACCTTCCGGTTGAAATACAAAGTCGATGAACGCGGAAAGCTCTAGCGTCTGCTACGAACGAGCCTCCCGGAATGTTCGCCCGATTCCAGGAGGCTGCGCACATCAATCGGTATTTCGCCCGAAACGACCGATCAGTTCAGGCACGTCCGGCAGCAGTGATGACTCTCTTCCATGCTAAAAGACGCTCCTGACTTTGACAAGCACCCGGGAGGGTCCAAACCTCCCGGTGAGCCTCTTGGCGCTCTGATCGATCCCGGGAGGGCGAACTTCCCCGTCAGGGTCTTTGCACGTTCAACGGTTATCACGGCGTCAAGCCCGAGCTGCCGGAGGAGAGCGGTGCTGCCTCGATCACACCGTTCAGTTTGGGAAGCTCCACCTGCGGAACATTATCCGGGTTCGCCGTGTACGGGGAGACAGGTAGGTGCGACGACGCCAGCGGCGGTCCGCCCATCGGGTGCTCGCCTCCGCCCCCGGCGTAGGGTATGTATCGCTGGCCGCGTGTCTCGAAAGCAGTTGTAATAGGTCTGGGGAAACATCTGCGCCGGCACGGCCGCGAAATATCGCGGGAAAAAGTAGTCCGGAATCCGGTTGGCGCCTAACGGCAGAAAGGTGCCGTGATCGAACCAGCCGTAGCCATCGGGCTGCCCGTTGGGAAACCCCCAACCGTCGCCCGGCCCGTCCGGCAGGATGTGCAAGTACGGCTCGGGATCATGAGGGCTGTACCACCGCATCATCGTGGCCCAAGCCGAAGGCGTTCGCCGCCAACGTCAGGCTCATCGCGACAATTGCGCTCGACATGCTGGTCCTCCCTGTTTTTCCGGCCCCGGCGTACGGCCGGCAGAAGTTCGCAACCGTGATCGCTCCCAACGGGCGCACGGGCAGACCGAGCCTCCGCCTGGCGCCGGGCGTCCCAAGATCAAGGATAACACGCGGCCCCTCCGCACATCCGCAATTCACGACGGGTACTCTTCCGGTCGGATCGCCCGCACGTTACGATCCAGATGGTTAGCCAGGATTCGTCCGGATTCCTCCCTTCTGCCGTTTGCACGGCCTCGCCGGGCGATTGCGTATGATCCTTCTGGTAGACAACTACGACTCGTTCACCTACAACCTCGTGCAGCGGCTCGGCGAGATCGACGCATCGGTCGACCTGAAAGTCGTGCGCAACGACCAGTGCACGGTCGAAGAGATCGCGCGGCTCGCGCCCAGCCACTTGATCATCTCTCCGGGTCCGTGCACTCCGCGTCGAGGCGGGAATCTCGAACGACGTCGTCACGCGATTCGCCCCCACGATCCCCCTGCTCGGCGTCTGCCTGGGCCATCAATGCATCGGACACGCCCTGGGAGCGAAGGTTGTGCGGGCCGGCCGGATCATGCACGGCAAGACCTCGTGGATCCACCACGACGGCCGCGGAATCTATCGTGGAATCGCCAATCCCTTCGAGGCGACGCGATACCACAGCCTGGTGATCGAGCCCGGCACGCTGCCCGAGCGACCTCGAAGTCGTCGCCTGGACCGATCAGAACGAAATCATGGGTGTGCGTCACAAGCGATATCCACTCGAAGGCGTTCAGTACCACCCCGAGAGCTTCTTGACGCTCGAAGGCATCAAGCTGCTCAAGAACTTCCTGGACCAGCCAACCCGTTAGCCGGCGCCGGTCCTGTTCCCCCCCTTCCAAAAGGGGGGGCCAGGCGGGCTGAAGGGCGTCACCCGCCAGTGATCCGCTCGAAGCACCGCGCACCAGCGAGAGCCGCCGCGCGTCCCTTTCGCCCCAACCCGTAGGAGGGGGCTCCGCCCCCCGACCCGGGCAAGCGACCATCCCCGCGCACCGTAGGAGGGGCTCCGCCCCCCGACCCGGGCAAGCGACCATTCCCGCGCACCGTATGAGGGGCCAACGATTCGCACGAATCACGGCGACCTCGGCCCGTGTTTCCGACGAAACGCAACCGCGTTCGGCAACAATCCGTGAGCGATGTCGAGTATCTCGCCCACTGAAACATTGGGCTCACTCGGCATCACCCCGCGCCGCCGCTCAAACTCGTTCCTCGCCATTTCCCGTTGCCGCCGCCGTCTCTCCCGCTTGGAAAGCGGCTCCGCCACACGAGCCGGCCGATCGCAACCCTCTTCAGGCAAAGACGCCTGTAGTTCATCGCCGGAGACGTCCTTCTGGCGTTGAGTCTCGCCGCGTTCCTGTCGCCCGGCCTTCACACCACCGATCGGTAAGTCGCCCACAATCTCGTTTTGTAGATTCGCCGCATCTCCTTTCCCCGTAAACTGCACGGGAACGAAATCGATCACCCCCACACCCGCCGCTTCACACTGATAATCTGCCCGCATCAGATTGCTCACAGGCACGGTTCCGCCGTCCCCCGGCAGCCCGCCCTGCTGGCCTCCAAGAGCGCACTGTGCCTCGGCCTGCGTCGACGTACCGTCGTGATCCTCCCGATCCCGCTCATCGTTCCAGGGAGACTCACTCCAACCCTCATCCAATTCGCACGGTTGCCGCCCAATCACGGCTTCGTACCGTGCCAGGCCTTCTTGAAGCTTCCACCGGTAGCCCTCGGCCTGACGAACCTTCCCGCGCGCATCCACAATCAGTCGCGGGTCAGGCCCCATTTCTCGCTTGCGTCGTGCTTCCTCTCTCTTCTGCTCTCGCTCTTGCCGGATAATCCCCCACCGTTCGACCTCATTCCGGCGTAGCCGGTGAAAAGCGTCGATGTTCCTTAGCATCAGCCGGTTGCAATCTCCAAGATGCCGCTGAACGGGAGCGACCGCCTTCGTCCCCGCGTCGCTCGGTGTTTGACTTTCAAGCTGTCGGAGGAAATCGGCGACCTCCCCGCGCTCGGCTCCGAGCCTCAACAGCCGCTCGATGGCCTTATCCACGATCGCCAGCAGTGCTGCGCGTCCCGCCTCCTCATCCGCGGGTGTGATGGCCTTCCGCTCTTCTCGCTCGAGCTGAGCCATGTGCTGCTCGAGCCGGTTCTCGTCGATCTCGCACCTGAGCTCGTCGAAGGCGGAGAAGAATTCCGGCGCGATGGCGTGGTTGGCGAGGAATACCAGGGCGACCTCGTCATCATGAATGGCATCGAGCGGCTGTTTTCCCAGCAAGCGGATGACCTTGAATTTCTGGCACGGCAGCCACTCGCCTCCAGCCTCGAGCGGTTTCCGGATCTCATACCACTCGCGCAGCAGCCAATTCACCCCCTCTCGGGTCGCTTCAAGCTGATCAACCACCTTGCGCGGCCCATCTGGGTCTTCGGCATCACCCGCCGCCGACTTCCGTGGCGGATTGGAGTAATAGTCTCGCCAGGGCCACAGTTGCCACGGCCCGCGGCGGTCAAAGAACAGGCGACTCCCCAGCGCCGCGACCTCCTGTGCCGCGCGAGCCGCATCGGTCTCCGCTCGCCGCACGATGTCGATGGTCCCCCGATTCGCTTCGAGCCGTTCAGCACGCCCGGCCCGCCAGAAACACCTCGCCGCCATCTCGAGCAAGCTCTCTTCGATCAAGTTTTTCGCCTGAGCATTCGCCTTGAACCCATCGATCAGAGCCTGAAGAGCAACAGGGTCCTCACCCGGCAAAACCCGAGTCTTCGCCGTGAGCCCGTGTTTGACGGCGTTGAGTCGACCGCCAAAGGGGAGCGAAGGAACCTCATGATCCGTTCCGCCCACAGCCGCAACTTGATCACTCATCGCATCACCATAACCCTATGTATCGCGCGCACCCCGAGCAGCGAGCTGCCGCCACGGCCGGTGCCCTCCGAAAAGACGACCAATCGCCTGATGCCGCAGCGCGAGCACCCGCGCCGAACGACGTGGCATCCCGGACCAATCGCCCGTCCACCACAATATGGTGCACGATTCCCGCCTACGCAACTAATTCCGGTCCTTCAAAAAGGGCTTTTCCGGGAACGCGATCGGATTGTGACGATCCTTCCGGAAATACATGTCGATAGGGCACCGGATGCGCGCACCGTTTCGAGTTTATTGCATATTTAGGATTGATCAGAAACAGATCGCAAGTTCACACCTCCGGTGCAAAACAACGGGCTCTGGTCATTACGAACACGCCGCACGCGACCGCCCGACGCTCGGCAAACGGCGAGTGTCAGACATCGATCAACGGTTCCGGGCGAGCGGGGAACGTCAAATTCCGGGCGAGCGGGGGGCGTCAGCCCCCTGTCTGCGATCAACGGTTCCGCGCGAGCGGGGGACGTCAAATTCCGGGCGAGCGGGGGGCGTCAGCCCCCTGTCCGCGATCAACGGTTCCGGGCGAGCGGGGGACGTCAGCCCCCTGTCTGCGATCAACGGTTCCGGGCGAGCGGGGGGCGTCAGCCCCCTGTCTGCGATCAACGGTTCCGCGCGAGCGGGGGACGTCAAATTCCGGGCGAGCGGGGGGCGTCAGCCCCCTGTCTGCGATCAACGGTTCCGGGCGAGCGGGGGACGTCAGCCCCCTGTCTGCGATCAACGGTTCCGGGCGAGCGGGGGACGTCAGTCCCCTCCCTGTCTGTGATCAACGGTTCCGGGCGAGCGGGGGACGTCAGCCCCCTGTCTGCGATCAACGGTTCCGGGCGAGCGGGGGCGTCAGCCCCCTTCGCGCAACAGAAAACGCCGAATCACCCACCTTCGAAGTTCGCCAGATGGCCGTCTTTTCATCAGCCTAGGGCCAGGGGGGGTCTGTCCAGGCCGCCGCCTACTGAGGGTCGCTCGACCGCACCACTCCGACTCCTGCTCTTAATCATAATCTTAATCATAATCCCAATCGTATCCTTACTCGCACTAGCGCCCGTACTCGGTACTCTTAGTCTGGCCCTCCGCGAGAAGGGTGATCCTCTTGTCACGGTCCACCGCACCCATTCATTCGCGGTTCGCAAGTTCGGCGCGAAACCACGGCCTCTGACGATTTTGGAAACTGACAAGGCAAGTGCCCGACGCCCGGCAAAAGGTGGGTATCTGACATCCCCCATTGTCGCCTTTCGCTCCGAGGCTGTGATTTTTTCGGCGTTGGGGTTGATTTTGTATAGTGTTCACGTTCTAATACCATGCATGTAGTCCGCCGCATGAGCCCCACGCAGCCCCGGTGTTGCAGGACGAGCGTCATGACACTTCCTCTCTTTAGCCCAGAAGACTTGCCCGATCAGCCCTCTCCCGCCCAGGCTGCCCAGTCGATGCCAACTGGCAAGCCGCGGCTGCGGTGTCCCGTACGCGACCAGATCGAGATGCGCTGGGCATCGCTCGATGAATTGCTCGAGGCCGACCATCCGGCCCGGGTCGTCTGGGCGGCGGTCTGCAAGCTCGATCTGAAAGCCTGGCTCGGCGAGATCAAGGCCGTCGAGCGACATGTCGGCCGAGATGCCACCGACCCGCGCTTGCTGGTCGGATTGCGGGTTTTCGCCACATTGAAGGGAGTCGGCAGCGCCCGTGAAATCGAACGGCTGTGCGAAAAGAACCAAGGGAGTCTGCCGTACCAGTGGCTGTGCGGCGGCGTAACCGTCAACCACAGCATGTTGTCCCACTTCCTCGCTTGTGGGGGCGAGAAGTTGAACGAACTGCTCACGCAGATCGTGGGCACCCTGCTCCATGCCGGGTTGGTGAAAATGGACCGGGTCGCTCAGGACGGAATGAGAGTGCGTGCCAGCGCGGGCAAGAGCTCGTTTCGTCGTCGCGGTAGCCTGGAGGAGTGCCTGAAAGCGGCGAAGGAGCAGGTTGAGGCGCTGAAGAAACTGGCCGAGGAGGACACAGCAGAGCTGACTCGACGGCAGCGAGCGGCGCGGGAGCGTGCCGCCAACAAGCGACAGCAACGGATCGAAGAAGCGATGCGGCAGTGCGAGGAGCTGCAACGCGAACGTGACGAGTCCTACGGCCGCAAGGGGCGGGAAGCGCGTGCTTCGACCACCGACCCCGACGCGAGGATCATGAAGTTTCCAGACGGAGGATTCCGGCCGGGATATAACGTTCAATTCACAACAGACACCGAAAGCGGTGTGATTGTGGGTGTGGAGGTGACCAACGCAGGGAACGATGGCGAAGAACTTCCGCCCATGCTCGACCAGTTGGAGGAGCGTTACGAACGAATTCCGGATGAGGCATTGGTTGACGGTGGCTTCACGACCAAGGACTCGATCGATCAGGCGGCCCAACGCGGCTGCATCGTATACGGGCCGATCAGAGACGAGAAAAAGAAACAGGCAAATGGAGAAGATCCCTACACCGCAAAGAAGGGCGACAGCGAAGCGGTTGCCGCTTGGCGGATCCGAATGGGGACCGAGGCCGCGAAGCTGATCTACCGGCTGCGAGGCCAAACAGCCGAGTGGGTCAACGCCCAGGCTCGCAATCGAGGATTCTGGTTTATGCCCGTGCGTGGCCAACCGCGTTGCCGCGCCGTCGCATTGTTGTTTGCAATTGCTCACAACCTGGTTGTCGCAGGGAGACTGCGCCCAGCGATGGGCAAACTGGCGGAATGAGCGGTACTTTGCAAAAAAGGGACAAAATAGGAAAGCGCGTTTGCGTCAACGGCTGGGCTATTGGAGAACTGGCGTGAATCGGCGGCACTAACCGAGCGACCAAGCGGTGAATCACAGCCGACTAGGCCCAACGGCCGAGTTACCGCAACGCGGCCAAAAGATGACAGCCTCTCCGCGAAGGGATTCTGAATCCTTTTTCGCTGTTCCTGAAACCACGATGTTGATCTATTCACGGCTCGGAAGCGCCCGGCGCCGCGGCATCGAGCGCCGATTGCGATGGAGCCGACTCGCCACCAAATCGGCTGCCCCAGAGGCCCGTGGCAAGCCGGGCCGCACTCAATTTCGCAAGTGTGTGCCCGCGCCTTCGCGTGCTCATGTTCACCGCCCATTTGGCAGGCAGGTCCCCGACATGCCGACCAAAATCCAAAATTCCTCAAGTTTTCCCGTCCGGTTCACCGCAAAACGGATCTTCACAAAATGCAGGGAGGATGCATCTGATGGACCAACCATGATCACCCGTTCACGAAGGGAGTCTGTGAACCGATGGTTTCAGGACAATTCAGCACGAAACGAACGCTGGCGGTGATGATCGCCATCGGCATGATGGCAATCGCAAGCGGGCATGCGTGGGGTGATCAAATCACGTCAATCGTGTCCTTCGGTGACAGTCTCTCCGACGTCGGCAACGACTACCTCGCCAGCGGCGGCACTCAGCCCGCCCCGGCGGCAGACTACTATCAAGGCCGGTTCACCAACGGCGGTAACTGGCTCGATTATCTTGCGCATGATCTGGGCGTGGCCGCGCCCGTCGCCTCACTCGCCGGCGGCTCCGACTACGCCTTCGGCGGAGCGCAGACCGGCAGCGGCACGACGACGTACGCCCCTGGCCAAGCAGTTCCCAACGTCGACGAGCAGATCGCCATGTATCTCTCTGCCCACACCCCGACATCAAATGAGCTCTTCACCATCTGGGCCGGCGCCAATAACCTCTTGATCGGCAACCAGGCCAACCCCACCGTGCCCGCCCAGGACATCGCCAACGAGATCACCACCCTGGCAAACGCTGGCGCCAAGCAGTTCTTGATCCCCAATTTGCCGTTGCTCGGCGAGATCCCCGCGTCAAGCAACCTCTCGCAGACCCAGCGCACCGCGCTCGACGCCTGGTCAGTCGGTTTCAACCAGACATTACAGGCCGAAGCCACATCCCTTCAGAAGAGCCTGGGAGTCCAGATTCACATCGCCGACGTCCAGACCTTGATGACAAACGTGATGGCCAACCCCTCCCAGTTCGGCTTCACAAACGTGACCGGCTCGGCAATCAACTCGTCGTTGAATGGCAACGGCTATCTCTTCTGGGATTCCGAGCACCCCACCACGGCGGCCGATGGCTACATCGCCCAGATCGGCCGCCCAAGCCGTGCCCGAGCCCTCTTCGTTCCTCGTCTTCACCGCCGCGATCGCGGGTCTCGCCGTATCGATCAAGCTGAGAAGACGCCGAGCCGCTCAGCAGTAACCACGGCCGCAACACGCCCACACCTGTAGGAGCCGGCTCCCCCCGGCGACCTCATGCGGTAGGACCCGGCTTCGTCCGGCGACCTCAGGGCTCGTCCTGCGGCGGCGCGGTGCTCGATTGTTGCCGCGCCGCTTGCAGTTGCGCCTGGTACGTCTTCACCACTTGCATCTGCACCTGGTATGCCTTCATCAATTTTGTATAATCATATTTAACTTGCTGCAAACGCGCCCGCAGCTCGGCCTCGCGCCGAAGAGCGCGATCATACTGAACGGCCAGCCCGCTGCAGATCGCGATGATCGCGATCAGCAGCAAGAGCGTGCTCAGGCGGAAGCGTTTCATCTCGTCGCACCGCTTCGAGTCTGAATTTGGCTGCGTTCGCGAGCACCCCGGGCTCGTCCTGACATCATCCCGACGCGCCAGCGAGGAATCTCGTCGGATCCACCAACCCGAGGCCAGCGAGGCGGCGCCGCGCTTGCGCCGCTCGATCGAGTTTCCGCCGGTCGATCCAGAATTGCAACTCGAAAATCGCCGCCCCCACCCGCTGACCGAGGCCGTTCGCTCCGAGAAGGTGCGTCTTCGATCGCAGTTCACCTCCACGCCCCGCACGAGGCTGCATTTGCCGATATCCTGCCCCAACGGGGAGTGGTCAATATCCAGGGGCTTCCAGCCCCTGGTATCTCGACAGCATCGTAACTCACCTCCCCCCGCGGCACTTCCCTCCCCAAGAAATCCCCCACAATTCCCAAAAACTTGAAAGCAAACCCCCAGGTCGTGCACTGTAAAGGGCAGGACAACGGATGAAACAAAGGGGGCAGCGACATGAGATGCGGGTCGGGTTCCGTGATCCGGTCGATCCAGACGCTCTTCGACTCCGGCTCTGCGACCGGTATGAACGACCGCGAGCTCCTCGAACAGTTCCTCGCGCGTCGGGATGAAGAGTCCGCGCAGCGTGCCTTCACTGCAATGGTCACACGGCACGGTCCCATGGTCTGGAGCATCTGCCGCAGCATCGCGCCCGATTTACACACCGCCGAAGACGCGTTTCAGGCCACTTTCTTGATCCTGGTGCGAAGCGCCGGCTCGATCCGGCGGTGCGAGACCATCGGCCGTGGCTGCACGGCGTCGCCCGGCGTGTGGCCATTCGGGCCAAAACCGCCGTGGCACGGCGAAAGCAACACGAAGAGCGGGGCGCGGAAATGAAAGCGATTTCGAGACCGGATATACCCCGCTTCGATGAGATCGATCCGCTCCATCAAGAAATCGGCCGCCTGCCCGAGAAGTACCGCGCTGCGGTGATCCTTTGCCATCTGGAAGGATGCACCCACGCCGAGGCGGCCCGCATCCTCAAATGTCCCTCTGGCACGGTGAGCATTCGCGTGTCTCGGGCCAAAGACCTGCTGCGCGAGCGCTTGACCCGCCGCGGTCTGGCGTTCGCCACCGTCGCCGCCAGCTCTCTGGCGCTCGCGGAATCCGCGACGGCGGCGAACGCCATGCCCGTGGGGCTCACCGAGTCCACGGTCCGGGCTGCGATGCTTGTCGCGGGAACCACCACACTGGCGCCCGGAACGGTTCCGGCCGCGGTTTTTCAGTTGACAGCAGGAGCTCTGAGAACGATGACCTTGCAGAAAATCACCATTGCCACGGCCCTGGTCTTCACAACGGGATCGGCCGCCTCGGGAATTGTCCTCTTCGCCATGTCACAGCCCGCGGCGAATACCAGCGCCGCTCAGGCCGCGGCAAACCCGGGGCAGGACCAGCCCGTTCAGAAGAAAGAAACCACGCAGAAAGACGATACGCAGAAAGCGCGTGAACAATGCATCAATAACTTGAAGTTCATCGCGCTGGCCTTTCACAACCTGGCCTCTCTGAATGACCCGGCGGGCTTTCCGTCGGCGGCAATCCGCAGCAAGGACGGCAAGCCGCTCTTGAGCTGGCGAGTTGCCGCATTGCCCTACCTGGAGCAAAACGATCTCTACAAACGGTTCCATCTCGACGAGCCCTGGGATAGCCCCCACAACAAGGCCCTGCTCAAAGAGATGCCAGAAGTCTACGCCCCCGTGCTCCCCACCGACGAGCCACGAGTTTCCACATACTACCAGGTGTTCACGGGTCCCGGCGCGTTATTCGAAAACAAGGATGGGATTCCATTCGCGGACATCCACGATGGCACCTCAAACACGCTGCTCGTGGTGGAGGCCGGCACACCCGTGCCCTGGACCAAACCCGAAGACATCCAGTACGACCCGAAAAAGCCGCTCCCCAAGCTCGGCCGCCAGTTCGACGACGGGTTCTACGGAGCAATGGCCGACGGCTCGGTGCGCTTTTTCCGCAACGACATCGACAAGGACTTCCTCCGCGCCCTGATCACGTGCAGAGGCGGCGAAATCATCACCTTTGCAGACGAACGGGTGGTCCCCAGACCCGACGCCCCTCGCGTCGATCCAACACCCGCACCAGCAAAGCCCAAGCCGAAAGACCAGTGATCCGATCGAACCACTCTTCTCAAGCAAATACCTCCTCTGACTTCCCCCCGGCTTGGGCAGCGGGAGTGGCGGCCGAACACGCCGCTCACAACCTATGCTCACGCCGGTGCGAGAACCGCCCCGATCCGCTCCAGCACGCTCGGCCACCCACTCCTCATCCCTTCGAACGCCATCTTCCCGATCGGCGAATCCAAGTCGAACCCCGCGTGCTCCAGGTGCAGACGCGTGCCATCGTTTTCCGGATCGAGTCGCCACGTGATCGTCGAATCGAGCGTTCCGGGCGCAAAGCTATAACTCAAGAGACGCCCTGGCTCCACGGCCAGCACCTCACAAGGCTGCTGCCCCCACTGCCCCATGTCCAGCGTGAATCGGTGCCCGACCACCGCCTTCACATCCCCCGCTGCCCACCATTTTGCGTGCAACTCCGGATCGGTGAGCGCCTTCCACACCTTCTCGGGCGGATGACTGATAAACTGCGACAATCGAATCACCCCTCGTTCCGTCATCGTTCCTCCTCGTCCAGCACCGCGCCAAGGGCCTTCATGCGCTCGCGCCAGTACCGGGTAAACGGCACCAGCCATTCATGCACTTCGACCAGACGCGACGCATCCAGGTGGTAATAACGCTCGCGACCACGCCGGTGGTCACGCACCAGCTTCGCATTCCTGAGCACCTGCAAGTGCTCGGAAACCGCCGGCCGATGCAACTCAAACTCCTCAACCAGCTCGTTCACCGTGTATGGCCGCCCCACCAGTAGTTCCAGAATCCGCCGGCGAACCGGATTGGCCAGAACCGCGAAAACATCAGGCGTCTTCATGCCCAGGATAATATGTCGGAAATCTCCGACGTGTCAATCACCAACTCCAAACTTTCGCGATGAATGACCTGATCGAGCCGTCACCGCACAAGATCAAGACGACCAGCCGAGAGAACTGGCCTCGGCACGCCTTGCGTCCTCGGGCCGGTTCTTGACGTTTTGCGATTGGGCGCGGGACGATGCGGCAACGGGGCCGTCAGTCCGTTCGGCACCGCCTCACACTCCTTCGGAGCTCTTGAAAATAGGGGCGTCTGTCCGTGCGTCTGCGTTTTCGCGATAACCGGTTCCCCATCACCGCCGTCCTCGCGGCGCTGCTTGCTATCGCCTCGACTGCACTGGCGATATGGGCCGTCAGGGTGCACATTGATGCCAATCTCGCCGGCGAGGATCTGAAGAAGGCCACCGCGACGGCCATGCGCGAGCGCGAGGCGGCACGCCTGGCGGCGGTGAACGAGCAAAAGGCAAAAACAAACGAGCAGAATGCAAGAGCAGAGCTCCGGCTTGCCGAGGCGCGCCGGATCAAAGCTCTTTCCGAATCGGAGCAAGGCAAACATCCGGACCGCGCGCTCATCCTGGCGGTCGAAGCGATCTGGGTTGAAAACACGTTTGAGTCCCGCCGCAGCCTACTGGATGCGTTGCTCGTCCGGCCTGGAATCACATCATTCCTTCACCGGCCCACGGGCTACGTGACCAGCGTCGCCTTCAGCCCCGACGGTAAGACGATGGCCGCGGCCTGCAATGAAAACTGGCGAGGCGGCGGTTTGCTGCTGTGTGACCTGAAGCGGCGCGCCGAGCCACTTCTGGCCATCTCCGGAGGTCCTGTGTTGAGTGTGGCCTTCAGCCCCGACGGCAAAACGCTCGCCGCGACAGGTATCCGTGGTCTGTTATTCTGGGACCTGGCGCGGTTGGGCCAGTCTGGCTTCAAGCCGCTCGCGTTCAAGGAAGGAACTGTGTCGACCGGGTTCTTCGGCCCTCTGGCGTTCAGCCCCGCTGGCAAGACCCTGGTCGCGCCACACCGCTGGGGTGACCGGGAAGGCAGCGCTGTGCTGTGGGACGTCGCGAGCCGCACATGGCTCACCGAGAAACCGTTGCTCATCTCCGAAGACTACCCGGTCTCCGGCCTAGCTTTCAATCGCGACGGCACGACCATCGCCACCGCATGTGGTGGCCGGCTCGGACTCTGCGATATCGCACATTCGCAGCGGTTGGCCGAATTGTCCTTGGGCGGAATCGAGTCTGCTCGGAGTGTGGCATTCAGCCCCGACGGTAAAACCTTGGCAGCCGGCGTCGAGCTCGAGATCGGCGCCTGCGTGATGTTATGGGACGTGACGCGCAGGGAGCGGCTCGCGGGGGAGCCGCTGGCCGTTGCCGCGAACGACGTAACGAGCGTGGCCTTCAGCCCCGATGGTAAAACTGTGGCTGCTGGCTGCGGCGATCGCGCGGTGCTTTGGAAGCTGGCGCGGCGCCCGGCCCTGGCCGCCCAGACGCTGACGGTTGCCGGCGGTGGCGTCACAAGCGTGGCCTTTAGCCCCGACAGCGGAAGCCTGGCCGCCGGGTACCGACGCGATGCCGGCGGCGGAGCGGTGACCTGCGACGTCCAGGGACGTTCAAGCCTCGCTGATGAACCACTCGTCGTCGCTGGGAACGTACTGGAAGTGGCCTACAGTCCCGATGGCGCGACCATCGCGGCGGCGTACACCCGGCCCAACAGCGGCGGTGTGGCTCTCTGGGACGCCGGCCAGCGCGCACCCCTCACGGAAAAATCCTTGGACGTCCCCGAGGGTTTTGTCACGGACATGGCGTTCAGCCCGGACGGCACGACCATCGCCGCTGGGTATGGCCGAGTCGTGGGTGCCGGCGGAGTGGTGCTCTGGGACGCCGCGAACCGCACACGGCTGCTGTACAAGCCCCTGGAAATTGCTGGAAGCGGCAACGTCTTCAGTTTAGCCTTCAGTCCCGACGGCGCAATGCTCGCTGGCGGGTACCGCGCAACTCCGTCAGGCGGGGTTTTGCTCTGGGACACTCGGCGATACACACAGCTCGCACAGACCACGAATGAATTCGCCAAAACTTACCTTACGGATCTGGCCTTCAGCCCCCACACCAAGTCACTCGCCGTGGCATACGGGGCCGAGCGCCAGCGCGGCGGTTTGGTCGTTCGGGACGTCCGAGGGCCCGCTGCGGGTAGGGACAAGACATTGACCGTCGCCGAAGGCGACGTTTATGACGTGGCATTCAGCCCCGACGGGTCGATCCTCGCCGGGGTGTGCTGGAACGGCGGGGTTGCCGGCGGTGTGGTATTGTGGGATGGCCGCACCGGCATGCGACTCGCGGATAAACCCCTGAAGGTTGGCGAAGGGTATGTCAACAGCGTGGCGTTCAGTCCCAATGGCAAGACACTGGCCGCGGGATACCACGACAGCGATGGCGCCGACGGCGGTGTGGTACTCTGGGATACCCGGCTGCTGAGGCGGCTCGCGGAAAGGCCCCTCGTGGTTGCCGAAGGGAGCGTGAGGAGCCTCGCGTTCAGCCCCGATGGTAAAACGCTGGCCGCAGGATTCAATAACGACAGTAGTGGCCGTAGCGGTGTGGTGCTTCTCGACCTCGATCTGGAATCATGGAAGGATCGAGCCCGTAAAATCGCCAACCGCAACCTCACACGGGAAGAGTGGAGGCAGTTCTTCCCGGAGACGCCCTACCACGCGCCCTTCGCCGACCTGCCCGTGCCGCCCGAAGAAAAGCCGAGCGACACTTCGCGACCGGGGATAGGAGCGATCAAGGCCAGCGACGACAAACAGTGACGAGATGCGCGTCGTCTCGATTAGAATCGGGGCAAGAACACTCTGGCCTTTTCGTTCCCGACTCCTCACGTCCGACCCAGGGGTTAATGATGCTGACGATAGTCGAAGCACTCCAGGCCGTGACGAGCGAAGCACGGGCGCTGGCCTCGAGTTCCAGCCCGATCGAGCAGGCACTGGGCTGCGTGCTGGCCCAGGACGTCCGGGCCGACACCGATTCTCCCCCGTTCGACAAGGCGCTCGTCGATGGATACGCACTGCGGACCGCGGATCTGAATGACGCGAACCTGTCTTTGACCATCGGCGAGCTGATCACCGCCGGGCAAACGCCAACGCGGGCTCTCGCTCGTGGCGAAGCCGCGGTGATCATGACGGGCGCCCCCCTGCCCGGCGGCTGTGACGCCGTCGTCATGCACGAGCGCACGCAAAAGCTCAATGGTGCGGTCTTGATCGAACAGCCATCGATCCGCCCCGGGCAAAACATCCTGCGGCGCGGCGCGGAGATGCGATCGGGCGAAGTCGTCCTCTCGCGAGGATCGGTGCTCCATCCTCCCGGGCTCGGCGTGCTCGCTTCGGTCGGCAGGACCGATGTCCTGGTCATACCCCGCCCGCGTGTCTCGATCGTGTCCACCGGCGATGAGCTCGTCGAGCCCGGCGAGCCGCTCGGGCCGGGCCAGATCCGCAACTCGAACGCGGTCATGCTTCGGGCCCTGGCGAATGAGTCCGGCGCCTTGGCGGCCACGCTTCCGATCGCGCGGGACGAGCCCGGCGAGCTCGCCAGGATCCTCGGCCAGGCCTTGGAGTCAGACCTGATGCTCGTCACCGGCGGCGTATCCGCAGGCCAGCGTGACCTCGTTCCGGACGCGCTTGCATCCCTGGGCGTGCGCCAGGTTTTCCACAAGATCAAATTAAAGCCGGGAAAGCCCCTGTGGTTCGGCGTGGCCGAGCCGCGGCCGGGCCGCGGCGGCACCCTCGTCTTCGGGCTGCCCGGCAATCCGGTCAGCGGGCTCGTGAGCTTCATGCTCTTCGTCAAGCCGGCGCTCGCGGCACTTGCCGGCCGTTCCGCGGCGGCCGCTCCGCTCGCGAAAGCCCGGCTCGCGCGCAGCTTCGCACAACGCGGTGACCGGGACACGTATTTCCCGGCGCAGATTGTCGAGGCGGCGAACGCGGAAGACGACGCCGGCGGTCACGACAGCCTGCCGTTGATCGCCACGCTCAACTGGGCGGGCTCGGCCGATTTGAGAACCGTTGCGGGAGCCGACGGCTTCGCCGTCTTTCCTGCCGGAGACCGCGAGATTCGGGCGGGAGAAATTGTCGGCTACCTGCCAATGCGGTAACATGCATCTCACGAGGTGTGTTTCATGAGATTGGCTCCCGCGCCCGAGCAGGACGCGCTCTCCACCGGACTGGCGGCCGCGCGGCAACGACTCGCGCGGCATCCTGTGGTCGCCGGCGTCGCTTCGGGTCTATTGCTCTGGACCTCCTTCCCGCCACTGGAATGGCACGCCATCGCCTGGGTCGCGCTGGCCCCCTTGTTCTGGATCGTCATCGTGCCGGACGCCGGGTTCAAGGCCTACCTCGCCGCCTGGCTCGGTGGGCTCTCGTTCTGGCTGCTGGCCCTCCAGTGGCTCAACCTGCTCGACATCGGCGGCTTGACCGCCTGGCTGGTCATGTCCCTGTTCTTTTCCCTGTGGTGGCCGCTGTTCGTGTTCGTCGCGCGCCTGGCGGTGTTTCGTTTGCGACTTCCCCTCATGATCGCGGCGCCCATTATCTGGGTCGGCCTGGAGTACGGCCGCGCGCACTTCCTGTCGGGCTTCCCCTGGTATTACCTCGCACACAGCCAGTTCCGGAACCTCTACTTGATCCAGATCGCCGACTTCGCAAGCTCGCTGGGGATCAGTCTGCTCATCGCGCTGGTCAACGCCCTGGTCGTCGACCTGGCGACGCTGCCGCTCTTCGGCCGTGCGCACGGCCGCATTCGCCTGCATCCTCGCCAATATGTGAGGCTGTGCCTGGTCACGGTTTTGATCGGAACCACGCTCTGCTACGGGGCGATTCGCGTTTCCAGCTCACGGTTCAACGACGGGCCCAGGCTGGCCCTCTTGCAATCGAATATCGCGCAGAAGCACAAGAATAAAGCTGACACCGCGGCGATCACCAAGGAGCTTGAGGCGATCACTGCGGAGTTCACCGAGCTGGTCGACCGTGCACTGGCGCGCCGCCAGCCTCCCGACCTGATCGTCTGGCCGGAAACCTCCTATCCCTGGGGCTGGATCTCGGTCGAGCCGGGGATCGAGCCGGCGGTGCTGGAAAGCCAGGTCCGCGCAATTTCCCCCAAATTGTCGGCCACGAAGTGGCTGGCTAAAATGGAGTCGATCGTCGCCGACCTTCATGAGTGGACGGATCGGGCCAAGGTGCCGATGCTGGTGGGAAGCTCCTATTACGACCACCGGAAAAACGCGTTTGATCGATTTAACTCGGCGATTCTGTTCCTGCCCAACCTCCGGGCGATTCACGTCTACCACAAAATGCACCTGGTTCCTTTCGGCGAGTATTTCCCGCTCATCGAGACCTTGCCGTGGCTGGCGGCGCTCACCCCCTACGGCAGCCAGACGCTGCATAGCCTGAGCTTCGGCAAGAAACCGCTTGCCCTGCCGCTGGGCCCGTATCGGCTGGCGGTCAGTATCTGTTTCGAAGACACAATTCCGCATGTGATTCGCCAGTCGTTCGCCGGGCTCGAAGCGGCCGATCAGCCCGACGTGCTCATCAACCTTTCCAATGACGGCTGGTTCCACGGCTCGGCAGAGCTGGACATGCACCTTGCCATCGGCGTCTTTCGCGCCATCGAGAATCGCGTCCCGCTGGCACGCGCCGTCAACACCGGCCTATCCGCCCTCGTCGATGGCAACGGCGAGATCCGAGAATCGCTCGCCAAGGAATCCAAAGGCGTCCTGACGGTGACAGTGCCTCTGGACAGGCGCACCAGCTATTACTCGCGGTGGGGAGACTGGCTGGGCCTCACATGCCTGGCCATCTCCATCGGCTTGCTGCCTATGGCCGTGCTCCGCAGGTCCGGCACTCGTGCCGGACGCTCGTCCGAAAAACTCCAAATCACCACCACTCCCGCGGCCCCGCAAAAAAACCGGTAGCTCCGGCACTCCTGCCGGACACCCAACCCAAAAAAACACCGCAGGTCCGCCACCCCTGCCGCACACCCAATCCAAAAAACCAATCCAATCCCCCCAAGCAAACAGAAGCACTCGCTTTTCACGACAAGGAACATGGTGTAGATTTGATGGAGCGGAGGTGCACGCGTCGGTGGGTATGCGCGCCGGTCAAGGCTGTGCACGATGAACCGGCGCTTTGAGCCCGCCCGCATTCCATTCTTCTCTTCGTCACTTGTTTCCAGGGTGCGGCCATGACGTTTGTCGGCAAGATCCTCGTGCTCGTGGTCGTGGCGTTGTCGCTCGTGTTTCTCGGCATCTCGGCGGTATCGGTTTCCACCGCCAAGAACTGGAAAGGCGAGATCACCGGCCATCAGAAAAACATCAGTGATCTGAAGAAGAAGCTGGACGAAGCCAAAACGCAGGCCGAGCTGGCCGGCAAGGTCCTCGAAGACGCCAAAGTCGCGTTCGAGCAGGAGAAGAAGGCACTCGATGTCCGCAACACCGGCATCGTGGACGAGATTTCACGCGATCAGGTTCAGATCAAGTCCACGCGAGAACAGTGGGCCGGATCCCACGAAAAGACAAAGGGATTGATGTCGGAAGTCGAAGCCAAGCGAACGCAAATCAACGAGCTTCGCACGAAGATCGCAGCGATTCAAAAACAATCCCGCGAATTCAAGCAGCATCAATCGGAATTGACAGACTTGATCCGCGAAACGGAGCGTCTGCTCGGAACGGCCGAAGAGAATAATGGAGACCTCAAAGGCCGGTGAGCTGAGCTTCCCGGCACACTCCCTGTGCCCTCCGCATCGTAAGAATTGACGGAATCGCCTGAATTACCTAATCCCGGTTGCTTGCCATCGCCACCAGCGTGGGGTAAATTTGGTCCAGTCGAGATCGCCCGCAATGGGAAGCGCTGTGGGACAAGCTGGTTGTACTTGTTGGATTTGGGAGGCCGCTTGCCCCATCAGGTCACGCAGCGTTAAATTCAAGGGAACTGTTGAACTTCGCCTCGCTCGCCGGTAGGTGCTCAGCCGGGAGGCGCGGGTCGGCATTCCGTATCTGACGGGTCCTTTCGAGATCACCGCCGTTTCGCTCGTCGGCTCGCCCGGCTTGCCCTGATCCGGCCCGGCCGTATCTTCCTGACACTGGTAGGATGGGACCATGACCTTCGTTGGCAAAATCCTCGTGATCACGATCATGGCTTTCGCCTTGGTCTTCCTGGCGCTTTCCACGGTGGTCTTCTCCACCTCGAGAAACTGGATGGTCGCGACCAAGGCCGAGCAGGGCAAGGTCGTAGAGCTGAACAAAAAACTGAACGACGCCAAAGCCGCGTCCGAAGCCGCCAAGAAGTCGCTTGAAGATTTGAAAGCACAGTGCGACCAGGAAAAGAAGGCGCTCGAGAACAGCCTCGCTTCGCAGGTGGACGAGAACAAGCGAAACCTCGCACAGATCCAGACGGCCAGAGGGCAGTTGGCAACAGCCCAGCAGACCGCCAAAGCCGCGCTCGAAGAAGCTCAGGCGAAGATCAACGAGACGGTTCAGCTTCGTACCCAGCTTTCGGCAGTCGAGAAGCAGGGTAACGAATACAAGCTCATGGTAGCGGAGTTGAACGACAAGATCCGCGACCTGGCGCGTGCAGCTCGAGACGGCGAGCAAGAACAATTCGACGCTTCGCGAAACCGTCGCCCAATTTTCGGAAGCTGCTCAAGAAGAATGGTCTCTCGGACGACATCAGCCAGATACAAGGGGCTCGCCAGCCCGCCGCCGGTCACCGGCAAGATCAAGCGCATCGACCCCACCAACCGCTACATGGAAATCACGATCGGCGCAGACGACGGGCTGGTCGTCGGTCATGAGCTGTACCTCTACCGCGTCGAACCTCTCCCGAGTATCTCGGCAAGGTGAAAATCATCTCGGTCGATCCCGACCAGGCCGTCGCCAAGGTGGTCGGCAAAACCTATATGGGCAAGAAGATTAAGGAGGGCGACATTGTCTCGTCTACCGTCAAGCCGCGGATCTAGCGCCGCGGCTTCGTCCGGCAGGTCCTCGGCCGCCGCGCCTCGCCGACCCGGCGTTCTCGTGCAATCCCCCAAGAGCGACATCTACGTCGTGCTGCTGGGCATCTCGCTCGGGGCGATCGTGATCTCCTGCATCCTCATGATCATCATGCTCGCCCGGTACAACTTCAACACCAAGGTCTCGGCGATCGCGCCGCAGGCCGCCGCCGTGGCAATCGCCTAGCAGCGGCACTTCGCACAACTTCGCAACGTCACACCTCTGGACGAAACAGCCGCCCGGCCGTAGCGTGGCTCTCGCCGCGCTCGGTCCGGGCGATTGATTTTCCCCCGCGACTCAATTCGTTCTCGCGCCGGGAGCTGATCCGGAATGCATGTCGCCGTCGTCGCCTCGGAAGCCGTGCCGTTCGCCAAGACCGGCGGACTCGCCGACGTCATCGGTGCCCTGCCCCGCGCCCTCGAAGACGCCGGTCACACAACTTGCATTTTCCTCCCCGCCTATCGTTGCACACGCGATTCCAGGACCCCCATCTCAGCCACCGGGATCCAGCTTCAGGTCCCCGTTGGGTCGCGAAAGGTCGACGGAACCATCCTCGAAAGCACGTTGCCCGGTTCGAGCGTCAAGGTTTACCTGATCGATCAACCCGCCTACTTCGATCGAAGCGGTCTCTACGGCAGCCACGGCAAAGACTACGACGACAACTGCGAACGATTCGTCTTCTTCGACCGCGCCGTGCTCGAAGCCCTGGGGCCCCTGGGAATCCGCCCCGACGTGATTCACTGCAACGACTGGCAGACCGGCTTGATCCCGGTCTACATGAAGACGATCTACCAGAACACACCCTCGATCGCCCGCGCCGGCTCGCTGCTCACCATCCACAACCTGGCGTACCTCGGTCTGTTCTGGCAGCGCGACATGGCGCTCACCGGGCTGGACTGGCGCCTCTTCAACTGGCGCCAGCTCGAATTCCACGGCCGGATTTGCTTCATGAAGGCCGGCCTGGTTTTCGCCGACATGCTGTGCGCCGTCAGCCCGAACTACGCCAAGGAGATCCAGACGCCGCGCTTTGGCTCCGGGTTGGACGGCCTGCTCCGCGATCGATCGGCCGAACTGCGGGGAATCGTCAACGGAATCGACCCCGAAATCTGGAGCCCCGCCAGCGAGCCGATGATCACCTGCCAGTACGATGCAGCGACCGCTCGTAGCCGGCAAGGCTGCCTGCAAGGCCTGGCTCCAGCGCAGGGCGGGCTTCCCCGAGCGGCCAGACGTGCCGCTGTTCGCCCAGATCGGCCGACTCGACCCCCAGAAAGGCTGGGACTTGCTCGCTGCCGTCGCCGATAGCTTCCTGCAGCGCGACGTCCAGCTCGTCGTGCTCGGTGTGGGCGACCCCAAATACCACTCCCTGCTCGAGTTGCTGGCCCGCCAGTTTCCCGGCAAGTGCTGGGCGCACCTCGGCTTCTCCGATGATCTGGCCCATCAAATCGAGGCCGGTGCCGATCTTTTCCTGATGCCCAGCTTGTTTGAACCGTGCGGATTGAATCAACTTTACAGCCTGGCGCACGGCACGGTTCCGATCGTGCGGGCGACCGGCGGCCTTTTCGATACCGTCGTGGACGCGAACCCGAGAACTCTTGCCGATTCGACCGCCAACGGCTTCGTCTTCGCCGATGCCGAGCCCGCCGCGCTCAAGCAGTGCCTCGAGCGAGCCCTGGCGCTCTGGCCCGATCGCAAGACCTGGCGGCAGCTCATGACAACCGGGATGAACGCCGACTGGTCATGGCGACGCAGCGCCCGCGAGTACGTCGCTCTCTACGAAGAGATCAAGCGCAGGGCCTCGGCCCGAAACATTCCCGTCGATGCGACCGACCACTCGCCTCTGGCCGCCACCCGGTCGGGAACCGCTTAAGTTTGGCCCGGGACGTTCCGAGCATTACACGGTGAGCGAGACCTATCCTTCTTGAGGAGGGGTCGACTTTAACGCGTGTAACGATTCCCCCCGTCCCGTAGTAGGTCAGGCTTTAGCCTGACATTCGTGTCGACGTTCGCGTGGTTCGAAGGGCAATTGATGCACACCGTTTCTCTCGCGCTTCTCTGGCACCAACATCAACCGTATTACCCCGATGATCTCGACGGGCGAAAACCCCATGCCCTGGGTGCGGCTCCACGCCACCAAGGATTACCTGGGGATGGCGCTCCACCTGCGAAGAAGTGCCCGAATTCCAGTGCACGATCAATCTGGTCCCGAGCCTGCTCGCACAGCTCGACGCCTATTCCTCGGGCGCCACCGACACACACTTGCGCTGCTCCAGCCGCCCGGCTGACGGACTGACCTCCGCCGAAGCCTGCTACGTGCTCGACAACTTCTTCATGGCCAACCCGGACACGATGATCCGTCCCCACCCGCGCTATCACGAGCTCTACCTGCTGCGCTCGGCGTGGACGTCATCCGGCGCACGAGGCGCTCGCTCGCGTTCCGCACCCGCGACCTCCGCGACCTTCAGGTCTGGTCGAACCTGGCGTGGATCCACCCCCTGCTCTTCGAGCAGGAAAGCGATCTGGCCGACTTCAAGGCGAAAGGCCGCCACTACACCGAAGACGAGAAGCAATGGTTGCTGGCCCGCCAGCGCGAGCTGGTGTCCCGCGTCATCCCGCTGCACCGAAAGCTGGCCGCGCAGGGCCAGATCGAGCTTACCACCACCCCGTTCTATCACCCGATTCTGCCGCTGCTCGTCGAGAAGACGGCAGCGCGCGAGGCGATGCCCGACGTCGCCCTTCCCAGGTACCGCGGCGGATACCCGGATGACGCCGCGGTGCAGGTTCGTCGCGCGATCGAGGCCCATGTCCGCCATTTCGGCGAGCGCCCCCGCCGGCATGTGGCCCAGCGAAGGGTCTGTCTCACAGGCGATCATCCCCATCCTCGCCGAAGCCGGGCTCAAGTGGATCGCGACCGACGAAGAGATCCTGGGCTGCTCGACCAGCGGCAAGGTCGGCCGCGACAGCCGCGGCCATGTCCGGCATCCCGAGCTGCTCTATCGCGCCTGGAAGGTGCGCGAGTCGCACCACGAGCTCTCGATCATCTTCCGCGACCACTCCATGTCCGACCAGATCGGGTTCCACTACCAGCGCAGCCCCGGGCCCGTCGCCGCCGGCGACTTCATGGCCAAGCTCGGCGCGATCGGCGACGCATGCCGCCATAACCCGGCGACGCTCGTTCCGGTCATCCTGGACGGCGAAAACTGCTGGGAATACTATCCCGACGGCGGAGTCTCGTTCCTGCGCTCGCTCTACCGCGGAATCGCCAGGAGCGCCAACCTGCGTCCCGTCCAGGTGGGCCGGTTCCTGAGCGAGCACCCGCCGCACGACACCCTCCACCACCTCTTCGCGGGAAGCTGGATCAGCCACAACTTCGCGATCTGGGTCGGCCACCCCGAAGACAACGAGGCGTGGGACGCGCTCCACGCCGCGCGCTCCTTCCTCGCAGCCGAGGAACACTCGCTCCGCCACCCCGCGGCCACGCTTGAAAAAGCCTGGAACGAGATCTACATCGCCGAGGGATCGGACTGGTTCTGGTGGTACGGCGACGATCATTCGAGCCCCCTCGACGGCGTCTTTGACGACCTGTTTCGCAAGCACCTCCGCAACGTCTACACACTTCTGGGCTCCGACCCGCCCGGATCGCTCTTCGACGCGATCTCCCGGGGCAGCCGCACCGCGCCGATTCACGCCCAGCCGCGCAGCTTTTCTCACGTCAAGGTGGATGGCCGCGCAACCTATTTTGAATGGATCGACGCCGCCCGCTACGTCTGCGGAAATGAGCGCGGCACCATGACTCAGGTTGCCAGCGGACCGATCGAATCGGTATGGTTCGGTTTCGATGCCGAGCGATTGCTCATCCGCGTCGATACCCAGGGAGGGCCCGCAAACGAGGTCCTCGCCGGGGCTGACCGCCTCCGGGTCGGCTTCGTCGAGCCCTCCGACCGTGAAATCGTCGTGACTGCAGCCGGACTAAGGCGCGACCGATCGGCTACCTGAACCATGCCGGCGGGATGGTCTCGAACGGGACCACCATCGACGCGTCGACCGGCCTGATCTTCGAGATGGCCGTCCCGTTCGCGCGGCTCGAGCTGCGGCCGGGCGAAACAATCCGGTTCTACATCGAGCTCCTGCGGGGCCCAGCCAGCCTCGACCGAGCCCCCCGCGAGGGGATCTTCGAGCTGGTCGCCCCCTCGCCCGACTTCGAGCGCATCATGTGGCAAGTCTGAGAGGAGGAGGTCCCCGAACATGCCCGAGCTCCGCAAAGACCCGATCGTCGGCCGCTGGGTCATCATCGCCGACGAACGCGCCAAGCGCCCCCACGACTTCAAGTCCGAGGCACCACCGCCGGCAGACCCTGCCACATGCCCCTTCTGTGAAGGTCATGAGGAAAACACACCCCCCGAAATCCTCGCGTACCGCAATTTCGGCTCGCGCCAGAACGGCCCCGGCTGGCGCATTCGCGTCGTGCCCAACCGCTTCCCTGCACTCAAGGTCGAAGGCAGCTTGAACAAGCGCGGCGACGGCATCTACGACATGATGGAAGGCGTCGGCGCCCACGAGGTCATCATCGAAAGCCCGAGCCATCACACCACCATGGCCGCGCTCCGCCCCGAGAACATCCGCGAAATACTCTGGGTCTACCGCGATCGCCTGGTTGACTTGAAGCGCGACAACCGCTTCGTCCACGGCATGCTCTTCAAGAACTCGGGCGCCGCCGGCGGTGCTAGCCTCGAGCACACGCACAGCCAGTTGATCGTCACCCCCATCGTCCCCATCTCCGTCTGGGAGGAAATGACCGGGTCACTCGAATTCTTCAACTATCGCGGCCGATGCATCTACTGCGATATGGTCCAGCAAGAGCTCTCCGTCGAGAAACGAATCGTCCACGACTCGACCCACTTCACCGCCTTCTGCCCCTTCGCCAGCCGCTTCCCCTTCGAGACCTGGATCGTCCCCAAGCACCACTCCAGCCATTTCGAGAATATTCCCAAGCCCGGCGTCGATGATCTGGGCGGTGTGCTCCACCAGGTGCTCAACAAGCTCGAGATCGCCCTCGATAATCCGTCGTATAATTATATTATACATACAGCGCCGTTTGACATGAGCGAGCTGCCTCATTACCACTGGCACATCGAGGTGATTCCGCGGCTCACGAAAGTCGCGGGGTTTGAATGGGGCTCGGGGTTTTATATCAACCCTGTCCGGCCCGAGAGCGCCGCCGGTTTCTTGCGCGACATCAAGCTCGAGGAGGTCGAGCCGTCCCGAGGCTTCCGCGACCGCGGCTTGATCGCTCCCCGAATCTCGTCGCTCAGCTAGATCGAAGGATCGAACATGCCAAAGCTCCGCGTCGTCCTGGCCTTCCATCTTCACCAGCCCTTGGGCCAGCTCGAAAGCGCCATAGAGCAGGCCTACAGCACGACCTATTCTCCGCTCCTGCACCTCCTGGAGAAGCGCGCGATCAGGGCCGTGCTGCACGCCTCCGGCCCGCTGCTCGAATGGTTGCTCGAGCGGCACCCGGAATGGATCGCCCGGCTGCGCGCCTGGTCGCGCGAGGCGGGCTCGAGATCCTGGGCGGCGGCCTGTACGAGCCGGTCATGGCGATGATCCCCCACCGCGACCGCCTGGGCCAGATCCAGGCCTTCACGGATTATCTCCACGAGCTGTTCTCCACCCGGGTGCGCGGAGTCTGGCTCACCGAAGGTGCCTGGGAACAGCGCCTGGCAATCGCGCTGGTCGAGTCCGGCATCGAGTACACAATGCTCGACGAATTCCACTTCCAGCGCAGCCCGTTCCAGGCCCACGGCCCATTCGGCTATTTCTTGACCGAATGCGAGGGACACCTGCTCAAGGCGTTCGCCGCATCGCCGGCCCTGGCAAACGGAATCTCGTTCGTGGAGCCCTCCCTGGTCCGCGACTTCCTGCACCGGCTCGCCCGGCGAGAGCCCGGCGCGACGATCGTCTTTCCCGTCGACGCGCAGCCGCACGGCAGCCTGGCCACCGCTTATTCGAATGTCGATATGCTCGAATGGCTCGAGCGATTCTGCGAGATGGCCTCGGCCGCCGCCGATTGGCTCGAATTCGCGACGCTCGCTGACGTGGCAGACCGGTCACTTCCTCTGGGTATGGTCTATCTGAGCGATAGCGCGGTTCGCCTGCGGAATCACCAGACCCGCCGCGCCCCAGGCGGCGAGATGTACGCCCGGATGCTCGGCGTCTCACAGCGGCTGGCCGCCGCCGCCGCGAATGCCGGGTCCGATCCCGACTATCTCGAGATCGCCCGCCACGAGCTTTTTAGAGCCCAGTGCGGCTCCGCCTACTCCTGGCATGGCGGCTCCGGCGGGCTCGCTCGACCCCACTTGAGGAATGCGGTCTACGCGCATCTGATTGCCGCCGACAATGCGCTCGACGAGATCGAAGAAAGAGTCGGTCCGCGCGTCCGGGTCGATATCGGCGATTTTAATCTCGACGCGCGGCAGGAAGTCCGGCTCGAAAACGACGGCCTGATTGTGCTGGCCCGCCCTGCCTCAGGCGGCCATGTGTATGAGCTTGACGTGCGCGACCAGCTCTGGAACGCGCTGGCCACGCTCGACCCGGGCCCGGAACCCGCCGGCCCGGCAACCCCCGAGCCGAAGCGCCGCGGTGAACCTCCCTTCGGCGGCCGGCATCCTCGTAAGGCGCTGGTCGATCACTTCTACCCCGTCGAGGCGACGTTGGAAGATGTCTGCGGCGGTCGCGACCTCGAACGCGGTGACTTCGCGACGGGAACATTCCAGGCCAGGGTCCAGCGTGAATCGTCGCGGGTTGCGGTGATCATGGAGCGCGCGGGTCGAGCGGATGGCTGCCCGATCCGCGTCAAGAAAACCATTGCACTGGCGTCCGGCGAAACGATGTTGCGCATCACCTACCAGCTCGAGCAGGTCCCGCCGGACGCCTGCCTTCATTTCGCCGTGGAGTTCAACTTGGCCGGAATGGGCGGCGATCTGCAAAGCAGCGTTTACGCGAATTTGAACGGCACCTGGCTGGGATATGCCAGCTCAAAGCTCGACTTGGCGCACGAGAACGGAATCACTCTGAGCGGCACTACAGGAGACCTGTCCGTGTCGCTCTCCTGGTCGCAGGCCGCAGGTGTATGGTGTTTCCCTGTTGAGACCATCGATCCGCTCGAGCAACGCCCCGAGCCCATCCTTCAATCGTGCTCCGTGATTCCGCACTGGCATGTCGCTCCGGACGAAAAGGGAGCGTGGAACGTGTCGCTCGAATGGAGCTTTGCGCGTGCTGTGAGTGCAACGCGAGGAGCCCGGAGCGAGCTGTCGCGCGCGGGCTGATCGTGTTCAAAGTGCGCCGCTGCCCAAGACGCGTCAACGACTGCGGCGCGTCGATTCATCAACCGCCATTCTCGCTGCGCCCGTTCGCCTTCTGCTTCGTCTTGGCCGTCTTCTTGGATCGAACGATCGGGTGCGCCGGTTTCGCGTGGTGCTTCGTGGTGTGCCCGGCGGTTTTCTTCTTCGGGATGGCCATCGGCGGCGCCGCCGGCGGGGGAGTTGTGGGCGTTGGCGGGCGCGTGACGGGCGTTGGCGCGGGCGCCGGTGCGTACGTGATCGGGGCGACCGGAACGGTGATCGGAATCGGCGTCGGAATCGTGAACGGCGGAGGTACCACCGGCGGTGGGGGCGTCGTGGGCAGAGCCGGCGGCGGATTCGACGAGGGCGGTGGATTGCTCGTCGGTGGGGAACTCGAACTATCGTACGCGGCGATGAGAGCGCCGATCAGGGCCGAGCCGACCGGCGTTCCCAGACCGGTTTGCGTGTTGTAGCTCGTTGTGCTGATCGCCAGGTTCGTCGTGCCGGAGCTGATTCCAAAGCCCGGGGAAACCTTCCGAAAATCGGTCGCCGGCATTGAATAGATCGCCGGCAGCGTCTGCGTGCCGCCGGTCAACGTCGAGAGCCCCAGGAGCGCCCGCCCCTGGTTGGCAATCGCCAGAATCCCGGCCCAGGCTGGTGCCCCCACGCTCGTGCCTCCCACCGTTCCCCATTGTCCTCCTCCCTCATCCGGCGCCGGCGGGATGTAGTACACGGCAACCCCCGACGCCGGATCGGCGTCGAACGACACGTCGGGCGTGCTCCTGGCCGCGCTCGATTGCACCACGTCCTGATAGGTTGGCTCTCTTTCCCCAACGCTGATTCCGCCCCCCGTCCCCGCCCAGCCGAGCTCCGATCCGTAGCCGGAGCTCGCGCTGAGTTTCAAAGTCGTTCCGCCCACGGCCAGGACATCAGGCGCAACCGACGGCCATTCCACCGTGCCCTCATCGCCGCTCGAGGCGATGTACGTGATGCCCGCGGTCGAGAACACCGAGTCGCTCGAGCTCTCACCGGAAAACTCCGGCCCTCCCAGACTCATCGATACGACCGAAACCCCTTTGATCGCGCTTGCGGTCGCGATCGCGTTCAAGAAATCTTGAAATCCCTGAGCGTCATTATTCCCCGGCGCGGCCTCCACCACGGTGATGGCCGCTCCGGGCGCGATCGCGTGCGCCCACTCGACATCGAGCGACTCTTCCCCCGCCCAGCCGCCGTCAGTCTGGCTTCCAGCCTGATTGATCACATTGAGAGTGATGTTCGGTAGCCCGAACTTTGCATCAAAACCATTCAATGCTGCTTGAATATTCGGATCATGGTACGTCTCGATGAGAGCGATCGTCTGCCCGGTGCCGTCGCCGGCCACGCTGCCACCGGAAAGCGTTGCAAGCGAGAGCCCGGAGAGCCCGTACGCCGCCGTGATCTGCGCCGGCGTGTAGGCCGAAAGCAAGCACCGGACGTCCAAAAGGCCCAGACACGGACTGTAGCGGCGCACGGTTCGCTTCCGCATGGCAAACCTCTTGGCGATGATGAACGTGCTGCTTGATCAATGACCGAAGAGGACGATTGCGAACCAAATCAAACCAAGGCAGAAAGTGCAGTCCTAACGATATCGGGCGAAGCGGCCTGATTCCAGACCACTCCCCCGATCAAGATAAGGTCGTGGCGCACCTGCCGATGGCGCCTTGAGAGATTATTACACCCTTTGATATCCTTTACCCCTTGGCGGCCAGCCAGGATGGCGTAACCGAAGAGGAATGCATCGACTAGGTGCTCCCGAACGGCAAGTCCCCATTCAAATCCTTCTTCGGTGGGCCGGGGTCAGAAGTGTACGCATGGATTTCTCTTCAGAATTCGGCAGTTGCCTCTTGACTTGACACCACCCGCGCGTGCATTATACCACGCGACGATGCAGCCAACCATCGAGGATGTGCAGGCTTGGCTTGGCGATCGACCAGCAAGAATCCGGGGTATGGGACCGCCAAAATTCGCGCGAAGTGAAAACCGCGCGGCAATGGAAGAGAAATTTGACTCCGCCGTGTTAAGCCTGCATGTTTTCTCGATTCGTCGGGATTTATCTCGTCCATTCAGTTAGCGCCGTCGGCACAATCGGAATCATCGCCACAAGCATCACGCTGCGAAGAAGCGACCAACGAGAGTGGGAGACACGGTCATGGTTAAGGGATCGTCGGGCACGTCGTTCGTCGGGCGCCGCGTTCGGAGCCAAGTGGGATCGCCCCTTACAAAGAGTCGAAAATCGCGTCACCGACGCGTCGAGGTCGAAGGGCTCGAGACGCGCACGCTGCTGGCCACGATACCGGCCGTGGCGCCGACGCAGGTCAACGGCACGCCCGATTCGCCGGTCCCGTTGACGGGTATGACGAGCGTGACCACGCAAGGCGACGCCAACAGCCCAACTGTGGCAGTCGACCCCTATGATGCGCAAAAGGTCTTCTCCGTCTGGGGAATTGACTTATCGCAAATTACGCCTGCCGTTTCCCCGCCGACGGCGGTGATCGAGGGCGAGTTCTCGGGCGACGGTGGCACGACCTGGACAAGTGCGTCGGGGCTCGGTGCGCCCATGCTCGACCCCGCGACGGCCGCCAGCACCACGCCGGAGCCCTATCTACAAATCACCGACCCTAGCGTCGCCTGGGATGCGCAGGGCAACGTCTACGTTCTGTATATGGAATCCTCGGGCCCGACCGACGGAGCCCTCGTGCTCGAGAGGTACAATTTCAGCGGTAGTACGGCGACGCAAACCATTGCCAATCAAATCATCTACCAGTGGGTGAGCGACTCCGACGCCATCACCAGTCCGACACTGGCCGTCGATGCGGGCACTCACCCCACCTCGGTGACGACTCTCCCCGCGGACGTACCCAACGACCCCTACGCCAACGACGTCTATATCGCGTGGGCCAGCATCGACCAGGTACCCGTCGGAGGCTATATTAACTTCACGCCGGACCGGGCCGAGCTCGTCGTGGGCACGCCGATCGCATCCCCATCCGGAAACGAAGAGACGCTGGCATTCAGCGGCGTGCAAACCATGAACGCCGGTGGCAATACCGGCCCGCAAGTGGACACGCACCCCCAACTGGTGATCAGCACGGCCAATTCCTCCAATCCCGGCCAGATCACGATCGCATGGGAGGACTCGGGCACCTATTCCACGCTCTCGCCGCCGCTGACCCAGCTCGTGACGAACATCGCCAATCCCGGCAACGCCTACGGGTTTGACGGTCCAGGCCTGCCCGCGAGTATCCCGGCGGCCGTAAAGCCGCCAGCCACCCAGGGCAACTGGACGACACCCGTAAAGGGGAACGGGATCTATCCCGCCGGTAGCTCCACCAGCACAATCCCGGCCGATCCCTCCGCTATCGCCGTGCCATCGGCCGCGAGTGCCTTGAGCACCGACGTCAACGGCGACGGCTTGAACGACATCGTCGTGGCGGACAAATATCCCACCCAGCCCAGTGGTCAGCTCGGCGTGCTGGAGAATTCCCCGTCCGTCAACGGCACATTTCCGGCGACGACAATCGCTCCGGCCCAGCAGGAGCCTGACGGTGTCGTTCTGGCTCCGCTCTACAGCCATACCAACTCGACGACCGTCCTCGATGCAGCGGTTGCCAATCTCTCCGGCGGCGAGACCACTTTGATCAATGGCACTCTGGCCGTCGGCGGCTCGGGAGTGTTTGCGGCGGGCAAGACGTTCAATTACCCCTCCGGGTCGGACACGGTGGCCGTCGCCGCGATCAGTCTGGGCAATGGCGTCGGCGTGGCGCTCAATGATCTCGTCACCCTCGACACGTCCACCAACGTCGTCACGATCCTGGATCCGCTCGGAAATGGCGGCCTGGGAAGCGTTCTGTTCCAGTTCACAGCCGCAGACGGCCTGAACAATCCCGTCGCGGTCGCAGTCGGGAACTTTGGCGGCACCGGCTCCGCCAGTATCGCGGTCCTCAATAAGGGCACCGGGGCTGACGATAGCTCCGTCAAGGTTTTCCTGAATACCAGCGGCGCCGCCGGCGCCAGCTTCAACGTGGGGATTCCGGTAACCCCGCTCGGTGCCAATGCAGTCTCGATGGCTGCCGGCAGCCTCACCGGCAACGCCAACCCGCTGAACGATCTGGCCGTTGTAACCAACAGCCCCGGCGCCAACTCCTTGTTGGTGCTACGCAACACATCCACGCCCGGAGGCGCCACGGTTAGTTTCGCCTTGTCCACCGTTGCCAACTCCGTCATTCCCGGCACGCCGGTCGGCGGTCAGCAGGGCGTGGCGATCGGACGCCTGAGCAGCGGTGGAACCCCGGCTACGTTCCAGGATATCGCCGTGCTCTACGGCCTGGGAGGACCGAACGGCGAAAGTATGGTCGCCGTTTTCCAGAATCAGGACACCGCCAACGCCGCTGTCTTCGTCAGGACCGCCTCCCCGACAAGCACGAACAACCCTCCCGACTTCGACGCCGGACAGAAAGTCCCGACGGCGATCGCTTTGATGAACCTCTCCAACAACTCGGCCGAGCCCTGGAATGACATTGTCGTTACCAATAACGACAACGACGATCGCACCCAATGGGCCGGCACCGTCAGCGTGCTTCAGCCGGCGCCGGCCCCGTCGGGGTCCGTCATTACCGGGAAGCTGGCGCAGACGGTCAACGTCAGCGTGCCCAACACGGCCCTGATCAACGACCTCACCGTCACCGTCGCTATCAACGATACCCAGGCACCCGTCTCGAACCTGAGTCTCGTCCTGATCGCTCCCAATAACGCGGGCCAGATCACGTTGGTCCTCAATCAAATCAATGCCGCGGGCACCACCAACACGGGGGTCGGTCTACCGAGCGGCAGCGGCATCGGCGTATATAACGGGCTCACGATCGGCACGGTCTTCGACGACAACGCCACCCGCGACATTTTCGACCCGACGACCACCGGGACCAACGGAAACACCGCGGCGGGAACCAATTACGTCGGGTTCTTCCGCCCGGAAACCCCCTTCGGCGTCACCCTGGCGAGCTTCGTGAAGGGTCTCGGCGCCAACATCAACGGCACGTGGACGCTGTTCATTCAAAATTACAGCGCCACGACGACTGGCGCAACCACGCTCAACGAATTCAGCCTCCAGTTCAGCACCGGGCTCACTCAGCCAAGCTTCCCAACCGTCGCGGCCAACCAGTTCGACTACGTCTACGGAACCAACACCTCCGCGTTTCTCACCGACGTGGTCGGCGGCTCGCTGACAGACACGTATCCCACCGCCGCATTCACCGATCCCCAGGGCGTCGGTCCCGGCATGGTGATGGCCGTCGACAACACGCTCGGGCCCTACAGCCCCTACGGCGCCGACGTGGGCGGCTCCTCCGGCCGCACGTTCGGCCGCATTTACATGGCGTTCGTCGGCTACTTCGTCGTGACCGTCAACGGCGTGACGAACCCGACCCAGAACACCGACATCTTCCTGATCTACTCCGACGACGGCGGCATGTCCTGGAGCGCTCCGGAGCTCGTCAACGACGACCAGGGCACAAGCGACGGCGAGAGCGGTGCCAACGACTCCCTCACCCCGAATGCAAACAACATCGTCACCGGCCGCACCCAGTTCCAGCCCGAGATCGCCGTCGATCAGTCAACCGGCACGCTGGTCATGTCCTGGCGCGATGCCCGCGACGACGCAGCCGACGCCCGCGTCGCGACCTACATCACCACCAGCATCGACGGCGGCCAGACCTTCGGACCGCAGACCTACGCCAACCCACCCAAACAGGCCGTCGACGCCATCACGGGCGCGGTCAACGACATCGGTCCGGCCTCGGACGACGAGTCGGTCGCGCAATGGGCAGACCGACGCCCCGTTCGGCTACGGCAACCAGATGGGCCTGGCCGTCTCCAATGGTCAGGTCTTCCCGATCTGGGCCGGCAACTTCTACGATCCCAATTACCAGTTGACCCTCAACTTCAACGACAGCTACTTCAACGGCACGGCCGTCGTCGCGTTTCCCGCTCAACATCTGGTACCAGCCGATGACCATCGCGGCCGGGCCGCGCATCATCTCGAGCACGATGGGGCCAGTGGTCGACACCACCCTCTCGGGCTCGTCGTCGTCGGCCGACCTTCCCAATTTCGTGCCCCCTGTCGGCACGCCTAGCGGAACCGCAACCTCGTCCGTGATCCCGATCACGGGCAACCCCAGCCTCAATGTCACGGGCGTCGAGGTCACGGTCAACATCGTTTACGCCGACGACGGTAATCTGACCCTGACCCTCATCGCTCCCAACGGTCAGTCCGTGATCCTGTATCAGGATCCCAGCGCCACGGGCCAGAGTTTTACGAGCACGACCTTCTCCGACTCGGCGTCCGTGCCGATCGCCTCCGGCACAGGGCCCTACAACGGCACCTTCCGGCCGTCCAGTCCCTTGAGCGTCTTGAACGGTCAACGCGCCGTGGGTAACTGGACGCTCAGTGTCGCCGGGGGCAACTCGGCCCAAGCCGGAATCTTCAACAGTTGGTCGATCTCGATCAACGGCGCCGCATCGATGCCCACCGCCTTCGAAGTCACCTTCGACCGCCCCATCGACCCTCAAGCCTTGATCGCTCTGAACGAGGAGACCTTCACGAAGTCCGACGTCGAGGTCTTTTACCACGACACCACCAGCGGCGATGCGTCAATCCCGCTCCTGGTGACCGGCGTCGCGCCCGTCGTGCCGCCTGACTACGACACCGATCCGACTCAGGACGGCACGGACGGCTATGAGAATTTCATCGTCACGTTCAACCCCAACGAGCTGCCCAGCGGCGCCGCCAGCGGGATCACCAACTACACGGGTACGTACAGCTACGTAATCCTGCCCGACAACGGCGCATCTTCACCGACGCCGTCCACAGTGACGCCCATCAGTGCGCCGATCTGGTCTTACGACACGGTGCAAGCCCCGCAGACGCCGCTCACAGGATCGGTGACTGCCGACGAGCCGGTCGCCGCCTACGGCCCCGGCGGCTCGGGGAACAACAATTACGACCAGACAAACTCGTTCATCACGTTCACGGCACCGGCCAACCAGATCATCAGCAATGTTACGCTCACCGTCAACATAACCGACCCGATCAATGGCCTGGGTGACCTGGGCGACCTGGAGATCGGGCTCTTTTCGCCCAACGGCACTCTGGCCCTACTGTATTATAAGCCCGGAGACACCAACAAGAACCTCACAAACGTCACATTTTCGGATCAGGCGGCAGAGTCAATCGAGGTGGCAAGCGGACCGTACACTAACGGGACGTACCAGGGTTATAACCCGCTGGCCGTTCTGAACGGTGGCCCGGCCGCCGGTACGTACCAGTTTGCTGTCCTCAACTACTCCTCGATCAACATCGGCGAGTTGGTGAGCTGGTCGCTCACCGTGGATTCGACAGCGCCCAAGCTGGAGCTCGAGACCGGTGCCGCGATGGATCAGAATGCCGACGGCACGTCCGATGAGAACCCGCTCACCACACCGTTCACGGGCCTGACGCCCGGCGATGCGTACGTGGTACCCACGCCCCAGACCTCGGCCCCGTTCACGTTCAACAAGACCAATATCCTGAACCCGCCCTTCAATCAGAACACACTCCCCTTGATCATGCCGGGCCCCTACGTGGTGTCGACCTCCGTCCCCGGGGGCACGGGCAGCGATAACCTGGTCCTCGATGGAACCAACAGCTCCCTCGACGTGACCTTCGACCGTCCCATGGAGGTCGCGTCGGTCACCCCCGGCCAGGTGCTCTCGATCATGGGTCCAGTCGGTCCGATCACCGGTCCGCAGACCTACCCGTCGGATAGCTCCCTCCAGACCATTCCCGCCGCGACCTCGCCGACCACTCCGAGCGTGCTCGATTCGACCGTGACCGTCCCCAGCTTCGACGGCTCGTTCACCATCGCCCACATCTCGGTCCAGTTGAATGCATCGTTCTCCGACGATGAATCGCTCTCCGCCGTCTTGATCGCCCCGGACGGCACCCAGGTCCAGTTGTTCTCGGGTGTGGGGGGCAACAAGGCAGACTTCGTCAACACGACGTTCGACGACGGAGCGGAAAGCTCGATCACCAGCGGCTCGGCCCCGTTCACCGGGTCGTATCGTCCGGTCGGCCAGCTCTCTACCCTGGACGGCAAGACCGTCGATATCACCAACCCACTCGACGCCGCGATGTGGATCCCTGGTGTCTGGACGCTTCAGATCACCAATACCAACACGGCCGTCAAGGGCACACTCGAGAACTGGGCGCTCAACATCACGCCGGTGATTACTGTCGCGCCGGTGGGCGCTGTCAACGGCCTGGCGACCACATTTGCCATCGGCTTCCCCGAGCAGGAGCTCAGCGGCACCTACACCGTCGAGCTCGGCGCCGACCCGGTCACCGGCCAGTTTCCGATGGACGCAAACGGCAACCAAGTCGACTCGAGCCTGGACGCCGGCCTTACCGTGCTTCGCGGCGGCAGCCCCACGAGCCCGGTCAAGACGGTGAATTACGGCGCGAGCGATCTGCCCAAGGTCATCCCCGCTCCACCGCTGGGGCAAACGACCGGGGACGTCACGTCGACAATCATCGTGCCCGACAATTTCCTGGTCCAGGGCGACACGACCTCGTCGGGTGTCAGTGGGCTGCGCGTCACGCTCAGCCTGACTTTCCCGAGTGATCAGACCCTGATCCTCACCCTGAACCATTACGACTTGAATGGAGATCTGCTGGCCTCGGTCGTGCTCGCCACCGACGTCGGCGGCACTCCGCAAGCGGCCAATTTCACGAGCACGACCTTCGACGACCGGGCGGCCACGCCGATCGAGCAGGGTTCGGCACCGTTCTTCGGCACGTTCAATCCGCAGATGCCGCTATCGGCCTTCGCCGGCTTCAATGCCCAGGGGACCTGGGTGCTCGACGTCCAGAACAGCAGCTCCAACGGCCTGACCGGCACGATCAACAGTTGGTCCATGAGTTTCCAGAAGCCGGTTCCGAACTCCGACCTCGGTGTCCCCGGCGCCGATAACATCAACGCCAGCTTCCGCATCTTCAACCTGGCTCAGGCGAACTCGATGTCGGCCGAGGCCTGGACGCCGGTCGGCTCCGCCTCCAACAACGCCGGCACCGGCGCGACCTCCGCCGACACGATGGCGACTTCCGGCCGGATCACCGCCATCGCCGTCGATCCGTCCGATTCGACAGGCAACACCGTCTATGCGGCCGGTGCCACCGGCGGCATCTGGAAGACCACCGACTTCCTGACCACCAACCCCGGCGGCCCGACCTGGATCTCCCTCACCGACTTCGGCCCGACCGATGCCGTCAACATCGGCAGCATCACCGTCTTCCCGCAGAATCACGACGTGAACCAGACCGTGATCATCGCCGCCACTGGCGACGGCAACACGACCCCGACCACGCCCGGCGTCGGGTTCTTGATCTCCACCGACGGCGGCGCAACCTGGACCCTCGACGACAGCGCGACCAACGTCGATTCAAGCGGCAACCCGCTGCCGATCGAAACCACCACGCCGGCGCTCATGCGCGATCGTACTTTCGTCGGCGACACGATCTACCAGGTCGTAGTCGACCCCAAGCTTTCCCCCTCCAACCAGGTGATCATCTATGCCGCCGTCAGCGGCCCGACGGGCGGAGTTTGGCGCAGTCTCGATTCGGGTGCCCACTGGACCAACCTGCTCCCCGGCCAGGCGACATCGGTTGTGCTCGACCAGGATTCCGGGGCCGTCATCAACGGCGCCTCGGGCACCACATCCCAGGGCAACCTCCAGATCATTTATGCCGGCCTTCGCGGCGTGGGCGTCGAGATGAGCCCCAACCAGGGACAGATCTGGAGCGTGCTGACCGGCGGCGTCGGCAACCCGCTCATCGTGAACACACTCACGGGCGAAAACGTCAGCCCCGTCCAGGGCCTTACCCCCAACGGTGCAGAAGGTCAGATCGTGCTGTCAGTGCCTCAGGCGACCGGCAATGCTGCAGAGGATCCGATCTACGAAGGCTGGCTCTTCGCCGCGGTCGCCACGCCCGCGGGCGGTTTCTATGGGCTATTCGAGACCAAGGACTTCGGCGAGAACTGGACCGAGGTCACCATTCCCACGGTGACCCAGGCCATCCCCACCAACAACATCGGCACGAATTACCAGATCACCGGCCAGGGCGAGTTCACGAATCAGGGGAACAACGAGCTGATCATGACACTCGACCCCACCGATCCCAACATCGTCTATCTGGGCGGAAGCTCGGTGTACTTGAACGGCAGCGCCACACCGGATGAAACGGCCTTCGCACGCATCGATACGACGAACATCTGGGATGCCCACTCGCTCGTCCCCTATTCAAGCTTCTCGAACGACGGCGGCGCGATCGCTCTGAACTCCACCGGCCCGGTCACGATCACGACCCCGGTCGATACACCTCCGTTCTTCATCAACAACATTCTGGGCGGCGACGATGTCACGCCCTACGAGAACTTCATCCGCAGCCCGCAATCGCCCTTCCTGGCCAATTCATCCCTCGACGTCTTTGACTACTCCGAGTTCACCAACAACGGAGCCGGCGTCACCTGGATTCCGTTCGACCCCGGCGGGACCGACTACCAGACGATCACAACGATGGTCGACCCCTTGACCGGTTTGCCGCGCCTCCTCCTGGGTAACGATCAGGGTGTCTGGACGATCCTCGACAACAACGGCACCTTCGAATCTCAGGTCGGCCAGTCCGCCTCCGGCGTCCAGCTCGGCTCGCCCACCGATCAACTCGCAAACGTTGACCGCAACGGCAATCTCCAGATCACCCAGTTCTACTATGGTGCGGTCCAGCCCTCGAGTGCCGCCGCCCAGATCGCCGGTGCCATGTTCTATGGCAGCTCGCAAGATAACGGCGGGCCGGTGTCTGACCCCAACATCCTCTCCGACGGCAACATCACCTACTTCCAGGCCGCCAGCGACTACACCGGAGACGCCGTTGGAGTCGGCACCGACCAGCAGGGACTGGGAAGCGCCTATCAGTATTTCATGCCCTGCTGCGGCGGCAATGACCTCGACTTCTTCCAGTACATCGGCCCCGGCTTGAGCGGAGCCGGTCTGGGCGCCGCCGGCCAGGCAGGCGGAGGTTACGTCGCCCGCACCTTCGGCTTGCTACAGCAATCCGGCAATCTGCCGACGCCCGACCCGCAATGGCCCTTCGGGCAGGGCACCGACTTCGCCGTCAACCCCGTCGATAGCGCCGAAGTCGCCATCAGCTCGAATGTGGGGCGCGTTTTCGTCACTCAGAATGCCGGCGTCACCTGGTTCGACATCGGCGACCCGAGCGTATTCGGCAGCCCCGGCAGCTTCGACCTCGCTCTGGCTTACGGCGCGCCGGACCCGACCGCCCCGGTGGGAGTGGGCAACCTCGGCAACTTCATCTACGTCGGCACCCAGACCGGGAGCATCTACGTCACCCAGAACGGCGGCGGCAACGGCACCAGCAACAACTGGATCAACATCAGCGCCGGCCTGGACGGCAAGCCCGTCATCGAGATCATCACGGACCCGATCCGGGGCAGCCACGACGCCTACGCCATCACGACCGACGGCGTCTTCTACATGAACAATTCCGTCGCCACGGGCGCGACCTGGGCCAACATCACGAACAACATCAACGATCTGTCGTACTCGATCTTCGGCCAGAACTACGACCCGACGATGGACGGCAACAAGGTCACGCTCAACCAGGCGGTCACGTTGTCCTCGATCGTCGCTGACTGGCGCTATCAGATTCCGTTTGACCCGTCCGACCCCACCAAGGGCAGTCACCCGGTGCTCTACGTGAGCTCCGGCGGCTCCGGAAGCACCGGCTCAGGCGTCTTCCAGTCGCTCGACAACGGAGCAACCTGGACCCTCTTCCCGAGCACCACCTATGGTGCCGTCGCAGATGGCGGCGACCTTCCTCACGCAGCCGTCACCGACCTTGACGTGTCCCTGGGCAATGTCAACGCCAATACCGGAATGCCTACCCTGGCCGGCCCCGATGAGGCGATCGTCCTTTCGGCCACGCTCACCAGCGGTTCCGACTCGGTGACAGGCGTCAATCCCGTGTCGTCGCTTCTCCCGGGTGATACCATCACCGGCGCCGGCATACCGGCAGGGACGACGATCGTGTCGGTCAACACGTTCGGCCAGAGCATCGTTCTCTCCGCGAACGCCACAGCCACCGGAACCGCAACCCTGGCCGCCGCCGATCCCACGGTGACCGCGGATCCCGATCTGCTGCTGGCCACTACCTGGGGCCGCGGCCAGTTCGCGATCAACCTGCCCCCCTTGCTCGTCGGCAATTCCGTTACCGTCGCCCCCACGGCCCCCGGGGTCGGGACCAACCCGCCGTACGTCGGCACGCCGATCACAATCAGCGGCCTGAGCGAGATCAGCGGCTTCGGCAACAGCACCTGGGTCACGGTCGAAGACGTCACCGACCCGGGCAACCCGATCGTGATCGCCGGCTACAATCCCAACAACCCGATCCCGGTTCCCGACTCGACCAATTCCACCAGTGCCAATGGCTCCTTCACCTTCAATTGGAACCCGGCTTCGCTCTATACAACCGACGGTAACAAGACCATCGAGGTCTTTGCCACCGACGACGCCGGCGCGGTCGGCAACAAGGTGTTCTACACGTTCAACTGGGATCCGGCCACCCACCTGGAGTTCGACCCGAACGGCGAGCCACCGGCGACCGCCCTGCCGGGCGCGAATTTCGCGACTCCGTTGCCCGTGCTCGTCGACGCCGAAGACGAGTTCGGAAACATCGCCACGACTTACAACGGCCCCGTGACGATCTCCCTCGCGGGCGGTGCCAACGGCCTGGCCGGCACGGAAACGGAGAACGCGGTCGCGGGCGTCGCGACTTTCATGAACCTCTCGATCGGAACGGACGGCACCTACAATCTCCTCGGCTCCAGCCCCGGCCTGGTCACCACCTCGCCCGAATCCACCCCGATCGTGATCGTCGGTGCCGCCACCCAGCTCTTTATCATCCAGCAACCGCCGAGCCCCGTTCAGGCCGGCTCCACGTGGGGCTTCACGGTCGGCGCCGATGACATCTTCGGCAATCCCACCACGATTTTCTCGGGCAACGTTTCGGTTGCCATCATGGCCAACCCCGGTGGCTCGAACCCCGCCGGTGTAGCCGAGACCGTCCCCGTGATCGACGGCCAAGCAGTCTTCAGCGGTCTGACGCTCAACAAGGTCGGGATGAACTACACCCTCAAGGTCACGAGCGGCAGCCTCACGCCCGTGACGACGAATCCGATCGACGTGACCAACGCGCCGGCCGACCACCTCGTCATCACGCAGGCGAACGAGCCGCCATCGAGTGTCATCGCCGGCCAGACGTTCGGACTGGATGTCACCGCGCTCGACCCATACGGCAACGTCGACGTCGGCTTCTCCGGTCAGGTGACCGTCTCGATCGCGGGCGGAACGCTCACGGGCACCACCACGCTCAACGTGGCAAACGGTCAGGCGGCGTTCTCGGGCCTGGCCATCGACACGACCGGCACGTTCAAGATACTCGCCACCAGCACACCCCTGCTGACGTCGACCATGTCGACCTCGATCACGGTCAATCCCGCTCCGGCCTCCCAGTTGGTGTGGGCGGCGGAGCCGCCGTCCTCGGTCGTTCACAATTTCCCCTTCGGAGCGGCTCTGGCTCTCGAAGACCAGTACGGAAACCTCGAAACCGGCTCGAACGAGTCGGTCTCGGTGACACTCGATCACAACCCCAATCTGGCCAGTCTGGGAGGCGACACGACCGCCAACCTGGTGAGCGGCCTCGCGTCGTTCACCGACCTGTCGATCACCGAGGTCGGCAACGGCTACACACTCCAGGGGAGTGCCGGCAACCTCACCTCGATGGCGTCGACCCCGATCGACGTCACCCCGACGCCCGCGGTCGCGCTCGAAATCACCGTTGAGCCGCCCTCGAATGTCACCGTCGCTCAGGCGTTCAGCTTCCAGGTCACAGCGCTCGACGCCATGAACAATCCGGACGGAGATTTCAACGGCAGCGTCACGGTCTCCCTGGCAAGCGGCCCGACATCGCAGCTCGGTGGCACGCTCACCGTGACGGCGGTCGGCGGCGTCGCCACGTTCTCTGATCTGAATGTGGGCACGGTCGGCAGCGGCTATACGCTTGCGGTGGTCAGTCCCGGCCTGACCGGCACGACAAGCACCGCCTTCACCGTGAACCCCGGTCCGGCTGCGAAGCTTCTCATCACGACCGAGCCGGCAACCACCGTGGCCGCGGGCTCCCAGTTCGGCTTCGTCATCACCGCAGAGGACCAGTACGGCAATCTCGCCACCGGCTTCAACGGCATCGAAACGATCAGCCTGCTGTCAGGGCCCAGCGGCGCCGTGCTCACCGGGGCCAATAGTGCGACGGCCACGGCCGGAGTGGCCACGGCGAGCGGCTTGATCCTCACCAAGACGGGCAGCTACACGCTTCAAGTCTCCGGTACAGGACTGACACCCGCCACGACCACGGCCGTCACCGTGACTGCGCTGGCCGCTTCGCAGTTCGTCATCTCGACCCAGCCGCCCTCGAGCGTCACCGCGGGCAGTCCCTTTGGAATGGCGATCACCGCCGAGGACATTTTCGGCAACGTGGCAACAGGATTCCACGGCAATGTTGCTGTCTCGCTGTCGCACGATCCGGGGACGGGCGTCCTGGGCGGAACGCTGATCGCCCCGGCCGCGAGCGGCGTGGCCCAGTTCTCGACCCTCCAGTTGAACACAGCCGGAAGTCCGTACACGATTGCGGCCTCGAGCGGCACGCTCACTTCGCCGCCATCGGCGCCCATCACCGTCACACCCGCGACAGCGACGACCCTGATCGTCTACATTCCGCCGCCGACAACCATGACTTCAGGCTCTCAGTTCGGCCTGGCCATCGCCGCTCTCGATCAATTCGGGAACCTCGCGACCGGATACACCGGCAACGTGACGATCGCGCTTCAGAACAATCCGGGCAACGCCACCTTGAGCGGGCCGCTCACGGTGGCCGCCGTCGGCGGAGTTGCCAACTTCCACGCCTTCATCACCGCCGAGATCGCCGCGACCGGTTACACCTTGACCGCAAGTGCGACCGGGCTCTCCCCCGTCACGACGGGATCGATCACCGTCAATCCGGCGCCGGCGACACACCTCGTGCTGATCTCAGAACCGCCGTCGGTCATCACCTCCGGCACCGCCTTCGGGTTCATCGTTGCCGCCGAAGACACCTACGGCAATATCGCCACGCCTTACACCGGCCAGATCGTCGCCAGCGTGCCCGCCGGATCGGGCGCAACCTTGACCGGGTTAACGTCGATCGCCGCCGCCAACGGCGAAGTGACCTTCAGCGGGTTGCTGCTCACCGAGTCGAACGGAGCCGTGCCGATCTCGGTCTCCAGCACCGGCTTGACCGGCGTCACCACCAACCCCGTGACCGTCTCCCCGCCTGCCCAGGTCGCATTTGCCACCGGCACGGTGACTGTCAACGAAACCGTGGGCGAAGCAGCGGTCGAGGTCGTGCGCACCAGCGGCTACTCCGGGGCTGTCTCGGTCCGGGTGGCGACAACGACCGGCACGGCAGTCGCTGGCGTCAATTACACACCGGTGAACCAGGTGTTGAACTTTGCCGCAGGGCAGACCAGTCAAACGGTAATGATTCCGGTCATCAACACGGGCGCACTCCCGACGGGATTGACAGTAACCATCGCCCTGAGCAACCCTGGAACCAACGCCGAACTGGGCAGCCAGTCCACGGCGATGCTCGTGATTCAGGCGACCACACCTCCGCCGCCGCCTCTGGTTACTCTCCAGTCGGTCGGCCTCGTGACCAACAGCAAGCATCAGGTGAAGCAGATCCAGGTCGACTGGAGCGGCGCCCTGAACGGGTCCCAGGCCATGAGCACCGCTCTCTACGAGTTGATCGTGGCCAACAAGTCAGGCCAGTTCATTCCCAAGAAGAAGAACCTGATCAAGGTCAAGAAGGCGGCCTACTCCAGCGACGAGGTCACGTTGACGCTCAAGACGCCAACGCGGATCTCGAAGGCGATCGAGTTGATCGTCCAGGGCACCGCGCCGGGCGGTCTGCAAGACGCCGAGGGTCGACTGATCGACGGTGCCGACACCGGTACGGCCGGCAGCAACGCCGTTGCCGTGATCTCGAAAGGCGGAGTGAAGATCGACGCCGTGCACGGCGGACCAATGGCGGTGAAGAAGGCGGCGGACCGCAAATGAGCCCGCCCGCCTGAAACGATCGCACGACCATTCGGGTTTCGTTCCCACGCTCCTGCGTGGGAACGGTCCCCGTGCCGCTCCGCGGCGTGCCCGCGGCCGATCCGCACTGATTCCTGACCTGATCCCGGGAATGTGCGGTCGCGGCGAAACCGCCAACCTGGTCGTATCTATCCAACCGGTCGCACGGCTTGTGGCCGAACGTCAGTGCGGCGCCCCGAAAAGGCGGCGGCGCAATCGCAAGCGCTGGCCAGAAGTGGCCAAGCCGTCGACCCGCGCCGTCGCGAACGAGCAACCCCCTCTATTTCATTCGTGCACAGATCCAATGTCGGGCCCGCCAGTTGCGCACCGTCGGATCACGCCGGCGCGCACCGATCATGTCCTCGCGCGCTTCCTCGTCGAGTTCCCCGAGAGAATTAAGTACACGAGACTGAACACCGGACAATTCATTGGATCTTCACACCTTCTTCAGAGTTCGCGCACACCAATCGTTCACACTCTTTGTCCGTGCATGCGATTAAGTGATCGCGCTTCTGGTCTCAATCATGGAGTGGCCTCGATGCATCAAACCCGTCCAAGCCGACGTCCGGCTGGATTCACACTGATCGAACTGCTGGTAGTCATTGCGATCATCGCCGTGCTGATCGCACTCTTGCTACCAGCCGTGCAATCCGCACGCGAAGCCGCGCGTCGCGCCCAGTGCACCAACAACCTCAAGCAAATTGGTCTGGCTTTCATGAACTATGAAAGCTCAAACGGCGTCTTTTCGATGACAACGATCCTGGTCCCCTGCCCGACTGGCGCCCCTGGAGGCGGGTCGATCAGTATCACCTGCGGAGGTTTTCAGTCGTCGTGGAGTGCGTTCGCTCGGGCGCTTCCGTTCATGGAGCAGAGCCCGATGTTCAACGCAATCAACTTTGACAATACCTACAGCGACGGGTCCAACACGACTGTGTCGTTCACTCCACTCAGTTTCCTCTACTGCCCGAGCGACCCTGGCAGCCACATCGACGATGCGTCGCTGGGCGGCACTGGTGACGCCACCACGAGCTACGGGACTGTTGACGGCGACTGGTATGTCTACTCGATTATCTGGGGTGCTACGAACGTGGTGGGTCCGCAAAATCGCACGTTGTTCGGCCCCAACTACTCGCGCAGGATCGCCGCGGTGACTGACGGTTTGAGCAACACGCTCATGGCCTCCGAGGGCTACATCGGCCACGCTCAGATGCGAAGCTGCTTGAACTCGCCAGCGGCGCCGTCGACCCCGGATATCGGAACCTGGACCCCGACCAACGTCCCGCTGCCCGGGCCTAATTCGGCTGCAGATCTGTTAATCCTCATCAACTCATGTGGCACGGGGACCGGAAAGGTCAAAGCGGGCGGCCCGATCGGACACACCCGCTGGGCTAACGGCGGCGTGTACTATTCCGGCATCACCACGGCGATGCCACCGAACATGCAAGTCTCTACCGTCAGTCGCGCAGTTGGGTTCGCCAATGCCGGTCGGATTCTTCCGATGGATTGGGACTCGATTGACGAGAACGATGGCAGCCCGACCTACATGTCGCTCTGTGCGAGCAGCTATCACCCCAGCGGCGTGAACGCGCTCTTCGCGGATGGAAGCGTCCATTTCGTCAAGAACTCTGTCAGTCCGGTAACGTGGCAAGCCCTGGGCTCGGTCGCTGGCGGCGAGGTGGTCAGCTCTGATCAGTATTGAGCTCCAAGCATCGTATCGCTTTCCGAACATCATCACCAATGAGCGTGTGCGTCGTTCCGAAACGTTCGCCGCACACGCTTTTTCTCTCGATCAGAGGACGACCTGTCATGTCTTCCGAGCTCACGAAGCGAATTGCCCTCTACCGCGCTCTCAGGTTCCCGATGCTGGCCTCCGTCCTGCTCGGTTCGTGCATTGGCTGCGGTGCCAGCGGCTCAGGAACGATGCCCAGCCTGGTGCCTGTCACGGGCAAAGTCACGTTCAAAGGTCAACCGCTCACGACCGGAACCGTTCGATTCGAGCCCGAAGATTACGGCCGGCCGGCCACGGGCAAGCTGCAACCGGACGGTACGTTCGCGCTCACCACGCTCAAAGAAGGTGATGGAGTTGTCCCCGGCCATCACCGGGTTTCCATCATCGGCACCGACCCGAAGGCGAAGCCCGCCGTCCCCAAGAAGTATGCGGACGGGGGGTCATCGAAGTTCGAAGCCGACGTCTCGGCCGAGAACAAAGAGTTCACCTTTGCCATTCCATGAACGCCGCTTTCCGCGACTGCGAATTTCGTGATAAACCGACCGACCGCTCCCGCGCCTGGACACCCCCGCCTCGCACCATTGAAGGATACAGCCATGGAATTTCGTACCAAGACTTCGTCTTGTGCCGCGCTCGTCATTGGACTTTGGACCGCGATGCATTCGCCGGTCGTCGCGCAAGAGCTTCGCCTCGAGGCGACGAGCGTGCCCGTGCCGCTTTTGGTCGGTGGAAAGCTCGACCGCATGATCGAGCCGTCGGGCGTCGAGCCGATCGGCGACGGCCGGCGTCTGCTGGTCGCGCACGACAAACATCCGGCGCTTTTCGTCGTCGACGCCGCGACCGGAAGCGTCCTCGGCGAGCCGATCACCTCTCCGAAATTTCCAGCGGCTTCGTGGCTGGGCGGCCCGAAATGGGAAGGCATGGCGCGCGACAGCGAGGGGAACCTGTACTTGATCGGTGCCCACGTCGGCAAGACGGATGAAGAACGAGCGTCAAAAAGCGTGCTGCTCCGATTTCGCGTGAGCGAGGGTGATTCGCCGGCCATCGATGACACTTCCGTCGTAAGCTGGCACGTCGCCCGCTCACTCGAGGCGAATCTCAAGAGCGAGGGCCTCGCCCCCGGCGCCGTCGCCAAGCGAAAAGTCGAAGGTCTTGCGATTCGCGAGTCTAAAAACGCCGACGGCGCGCTCAAGCGCGAGCTGCTGGTCGGCTTGCGAGCGCCGACCGACAAGGTGCGTGTCTTCCAGTGCGATATCTCGAGCGCACCGTCACCGGACGCGGAACTGGAGCTCAAGCCCGCGTTTTCATTCACCGCCGAATCGCGAGAGGGATCGCCATCGGAGCTCACCTCGCTAGAGCACGTGCCCGCGCTCGGCGGATCACTGGTCGTCACGGCCTCCGAAGACGAGGAAAACGCCTTCCACGGCAACACCCTTTGGTTCATCCCCGACGGCGAGACCGCCCAGGCCCGCAAGGTCGCGACATTCGAGGTGGCGATGAAGTGCGAGGGCCTGGCAATCCTCGGTGTCGAGAAAACCGCCGAGCGAACTTCGGTCAAGCTCATCATCACGTACGACAACGACCCGCACGCAACCAAGATCCCCAGCCGGATCCAGACTGCGACTTTGGTTCGCGAGACGCGGTAGATCAGTTCACCACGTTCACCGGCTCCCCAGCCAGGAATGCCGCCACGTTCGCGATTGTTGATTCCATTAGCCTGCTCCGCGCCTCGGCCGTCGCCCAGGCGATGTGCGGCGTGATGATGCAGCGCGGGGCTTTGAGCAGGGGATTATCCGGTCGAATCGGCTCAACCGACACGACGTCCACAGCCGCGCCGGCGAGGCGTCCTTCTTCGAGCGCCTGGGCCAGGTCGGCATCGACGATCAGCGGACCGCGCGCGGTATTGATCAGGAATGCCGTCGGCTTCATCTTCGCGAGCCGGGCACGATTGACCAGCCCGGCCGTTTGCGGCGTGAGCGGGCAATGAAGGCTGATCGCATCGGATCGTGCAAATAGGTCGTCGACCTCGCACCATTCCACGGAAAGACCCGGCGGCAAGGGTCTTTGAAAGGAATCATATGCCAGGACCTTCATCCCGAACGCCTGCGCCAGCTCGGCCGTGCACTCGCCGATTCGGCCCAATCCCACGATCCCCATGGTCTTGCCGGCCAGCTCGATGAGCGGCGTTTTCCGGATCGAGAAGTCGGGTTGGTTGGTCCACTCCAGAGCCCGGACGGCTTGGTCGTGGAGGCTGACGTGGTGGCAGAGCTCGAGCAAGAGCGCAAGGACATACTGCCCGACCGACCGCGTTCCATAAATCGGCACGTTGGAGACCGGAATCCCTCGCTTGCGCGCGGCCGCGATATCCACACAGTCGAATCCCGTGGCCGTCACCGAGATAAACCGCAGGACCTCCGACCCAGCGATCAATTCCGCTCGGATCGGTGCCTTGTTCGTGATCAGAATCTCGGCGCCGCTGGCACGCGAGGGGACCTCCTCGGCAGAGCTGGCCTGGTACAGTTCGACTTCGCCGAATTGGTCCAGCCCCGACCAACCTGCGCGATCCGCGAACATCGGCCGTCCGTCCAGAATCACAATCTTCATCGCTACTCGCCTCGTCTTCACAGGGGGTCGGTCGCAAACCCGGGATCGCCAACCGATAGCGGTGTCATGATCGTAAACCGGCAATCGACTTGCAAGTGCCAAGGACAGCGTCGAAAAAGGCGAAATCCGAGACGTCAACGGACGCGTGCAAGCGCAGGCGACCTACCCAAGCGCGCACGATTGCTTGCCGCGCGTGCTACGGCGCCTGCTGCGCGCGGCATCGGCCGCAAGGGAGCAATCGCGGGATGCGAACCGGTGCGAGTCACCTGTCCCTGGCTTTCGCCGGAACCCACTTGAAAGATTGGGTCTCGTCTCCTCCCCTAGCCGACGACCGCCGGCGTTCGAGGGCACGACCTGGGTCGTGCCTCCGCCAGGTGCGACGACGCCGCCCTGGGGGTCGGTCAGGGTGAATGATCCGGTCGGCAAGATGGCGGTGGCGTAGGCCTGGCCCGCGGCAAAGTCAACCTCCTGGGAAACTCCGTTTCCCTGGACGATCACCGAAAGCGGCGCAGCGACGCTCAAGCTCCGCGCCAAAGTGACCGTCGACGTCGCGGACCCGAAGGCGGTCTGGTTTGTCGGCGCCAGGAATTCCACCTGCGAGGTCAAGGTCGCCGTGGTGGGCGTCGGAACGAACGTCGTTGTCGTGTAGGAGATGTCCGGGAGCGGCTGATGGTTCGCATTCAGAATGCCGCTGATCGTCACCGAGTACGTGGCCGGCTGCTCTCCGGTGGGGGTGGACGGCAGGATCCAAGTGATCGCCGTCCCTACGATACCCTGACCGGCTGCCTCCGCGTCCTCGATCGTCACGGGTTGCGGCACGCCGTTCTGAGTCACGCTGACGCTGGCCTGCGAAGGGTGATCGTTCCTGGATCGCCGGCCGTCCAGCGCAGGTCGTCGATCTTTTCCTGGACGGCCGCAAGATACTGCGGACTGAGCGTGCCCGCGATGCGCGCGGCGACGTTGCCGGTATTGCCGGAAGGGACCTGCGAATTGTTCATGAAGTCCTGGTACAGGAGATTCGCCGTGGTTTGATCGACGCCGATCTGAACCCCGCCCGAAGCCCCGTTGAGCTGCACTCGAGCCTCGAGCGCGTCGATCCCGGCGCGAACAGACGTTGCCGGCGCGGCACGGTTCTCTGGGGATGAAGAAGCACCGGCTCGGCGCGATCTAATCGCCTTGCCATGGCCCCCGACCCGAAGCTGGGGGATTCCAGACACAGGCACATTCTGATCGGTGACATAATCGATGCGTCGAGGAGCGAGTACGGAATCACTTGTCCTGCGTCAATTCTCTGCACGGCACGCGCCGAAACACAAGTGAAAGTGAAGATGATGAACGGACTCTCATTGCTTCGGCCCGAACCTCACGGCGGACCGGGCCCGTAGTTTCTCAGATTCAACCTCGCGGTTGCGCGGCTCAGCCGTGGTGACCAACGATCGAATAAGTGCTCTGGCTGATGCCGTAACTTCTTCGACCGCGCGCTCGAACGCAAGTTCGTTTGCTTTGGATGGACTGGTGAATCCACAGATCTTTCTCACGAATTGGAGCGATGCGTCCCGAATCTCCGCTTCCGTCGCGGGCGGCTCAAAGTTGAATAGCGTCTTGATGTTTCTGCACATGGGGGCTCTCGTTTCAGAAGGCGCACACCCCTCAGTTGCCGGGGAACACAGCGGCGATCGCCGAATAGATCTGGCCCAGGAAAAATGAGGCCCGCGTCAGCGCCTCCTCGATCACGTTGCGAGCCGAATCCGGGAACAAGTACAAGACGATGTGGGCCGTCGCGGTGGCGGTAATGAACGGGTAAGCACCCCGGATCTGAATGGCGACGTCCTCAGCCCGCTGCCCTCGCAGGCCTTGCGCCAGCGCATATGACGGGCTCGCCGGGTTCCAGAGCACCGCGGGTCTGCTCCAGCGGCTTGCGCCCGTGCCGATCTTCGTGCGGACGACTCCCGTATAGGGCAGGTCGACCTGCGCGAAGGAAAAGTAATAGATCAGGGCCTCCGTCCCGGATGGAACGCCTATGCCTTGCATCACCGGCCGGCCATCACCGTCGCGCAGCTCCAGCTCATAGCTCACAGCGCCTGCGATCGGCGGGGCCGTCCAGCGCGCCCGCGCGTTCGGGTTCTCGTAGGTAAAGTTCAGCCCCACCGGCGGGTCGAGCACCGTCACATCCGCCGGGTCGAACGCGAGCAGATCCGCCGGATCGCTCCAGTGCCCCGAGCCGGACCGGCCGACAAGCTGCACCGAAGCCCGATAGACGGCACCTGGCTGAAGCGCGGCATCAAATGCGGCTGCGGTGGCTGGCGGCACGCCGCCCGCTGCCTCGACACGGTGCCCCGCGACCGACCCACCGTTCCCGTCAACGACCCTCACCACGTAGGCGTCGGGCGGCCCCACGCCGGCAGTACCGGGGAAGGGCCCTTCGACCTTGTTCCAGGAGAGGTAGATCTTGCCGGAACCGAATCTGGCCCCCTTGATCGACGTTTTTCCCAGCAGGGTCACAACCGAGGCGCCGTCCACGGTGATACTGTTGATCGCGACGTCTTTCCGACCGATCGCCCAAACTTTCGGCCAGTAATCGCCCGGAAAACCGTTGGCCGTGTCGATCGCGAAGGAGACCGGCAGTCCCGAGTAGAAGAAGCCCGGCGGGAGGAACCCGCTCGAAAGCTCCAGTCCGCAGCGCGACATGCCGGGGTCGGGGGTCACATTCACGTTCACAGTCAAGATCCCGTCTACGCACGACGTTCCGGCAATGCTCGGGGGATGGAGGCGAGTAATGTGCGCGTCCGAGATCGTCCACGGACCGGGAACGCCCTGCCCGTCAGCCGAGACCAGGCGGAACCGTACCCGGACCGGGCCGCCCGGGAGAGTGTCGCCAAATTTGAACGAGGCGCGAATCGGCCCGGGCTCCCGCGGCGATTCGACGACCATCTTCCACCCGAATGGAGTCTGGCCCGCAAGAAGTTGCACCTCGAGCCGCACTGCGCTCGCCGCCGTCGGCCAGACGGCCTCGAGTTCGGCCGAGTCGCTCTCGTGTCGGAGGCTCGGCTGACCATACGCCGGAAGCCGAGTGAGCGTGTTCGGCGACGACAGCCAAACGCCGGGAATCGTCTGCGGGGTGGGTCCGCTCGAGCGCACCCACGCGCCTAGGGCGCCGGCAGATAGGTTGTCGGGCAGGGTGTCGGGCAGAGGGATGTTCACTGTGCCCCGGGCCGGATCCCCAGGCGCCATGCCAATGCCGACGGGATTGCCGACCGCAACACCACCGATCAGAAGTTGCCCTTCGAAAGTCGGAACGCCGGGAGCGCGGTCGAAGCTCACGACGACGGCGTCGAACTCATGGTTCCATGCCAGGTCCACGTGGCCCGGCGCCGGGGGCATCGTGAGTGGCGTGGCGGGGAGCCACGAACTCCAGTCGCCATCCATCGACGAGGTCGCACGTGCCCGCACCGTGTAGTTGCCGGGCGTCAGGCGCGCCACACTCATCAACACCTCCGTCGTGGATGAGTGGCCCACTGGTTCGACCGGCCCGCGATCGATCGCGACGAGCTGAGCCTGGTACTCCGACACGACTCCGTTCGGTGGCCGGAGAGTGACTCGGACGCCCTGCGACGCCGGGTCATATCGAGCGCTCAAGACGGTGGCCGGTCCCGGGTTCGCAAGGGTGGAGGGCGACTTCACCCAGGCGCCGGAAATCGTGAACGGAGGGTTTCCGGCGGACCGCACGCGCACGCCGATGGCGCCCGCCGCCAGGTGTTCCGGCCGAGGTAGATTCATCGTCAGCCGGTGCGCATCCCCCGGCGCCACATAGAGTCCGGCCGAACCGCCAGTCGGCACGCCGTTTACTACCAGTTGCGCCTGAAGGACCTCCGCGCCGGAGTCGAAGGTCACCACCACAGCGCCGTGCTGAGGCTGCGAAGGGTCCCACGCCAGGGCCAGGTTCGTGGGCGGCGGCGGCACGTTGAAGGGTGTCGCGGGGTGCCATTCGGTCCAGTCGCCATCGATCACCTCGGGAAGAGTCGAGGTTGGCCGCGCGCAGCGTGTAGGCGCCGGCCTCGAGTTCCGGCAAGTCGATTGAGACCACGGGGGAAGACGAGCGGCCCACCGGCCCCACTGGCCCGCGATTGATCGCGATCAATTGAGCCTGGTACTCAGACACCGGTCCTTCCGCCTGCTGGAGCGTGACGCCGATGACGCCGGCCTGGATGCCATAGTTGGCTTGCACCACGGCGGCCATTCCCAGTTTCGTGAGAGCCGGCGCGACGTCGAGCCAGACGCTCCGCACCAGCTCGGGGCCGTCGGAAACCGTGCAGGTCCGCGCCAGCACCGGCCCGGCGGGTAAGTCGACGACGTTGATCGAAACACTCATCGGGCCCATGTCAGTCGAGTCGCCGAACTCGGAGATCCGCTCGAACGGCCGCGCGGGCGTGCCAACGAAGAACCGGACCAAATACCGCTGCGGGGGCGCGGCGGGCGGAGCGGTAGGAAGGATCGGACGGCTCGGAAGGTCGGAGAGGTTCGTCGGAGGAGGAGGGACCAAAAAGAACGTCAAACGGGCGGTCCCCGTGTTATGGTCGAAGGAAATCGCGCCAGGCACCGGAGCGTGAACCCGGACCAACGTCTTTGCGGTCCACTTGCTGGCAATCGCGGATCCGTCGGAGCGTGCCGCGCGCCCCTCGACGCGAGCGGGCCCGATCTGCCAGGTGGCGGGGATCTGCAATCCCACGGACCTGGTCGGCGGCTCGGCCCCACCCGCTGGCCCCGGGTCGGCACCCTCGACGTGTAGTCGGGCGAGGAGGAGGTCGGCCCCTGGCACGTCACGCAGCAGTGCGCCAATCCTCTCCTCGTAAGGGTCGACGCCCACCGACCAGACGTCCGTCGGCGGCAGCTTCGCGATGCTGCGGGTGGAGGGCGCCGACCAGTCGCTTGGCGCGGCGGTCGTTTTGCTGATCGCAGGGAAGGTCGCGGCCGTGGCCCGGGCCTGCGCACGATAGGTGGCAACGGCCAGCGGCGCCGAGTCGAACTGGGCGCTCAACCCGGAGAGCGACGCCGGCGTCGCGGCCGCGCCGGTCCCGCCGTCGACGACGAGCTGCGCTTCAAACGCCGACGCGATTGGCTCGGCGGTCCAGCTTGCCGTCACCCGGTCGTTGGCGTAGGAGAGCGACTGGACGACTGGCGGCGCCAGCTTGACGACGGTGTTGCTCGGCCCCGACCAGGCGCCCGGGAGGCGCGTGCCGTCGCCGCCCTTCACGGCGAGCTGCACCGTATATGACCCGGCTGCCAGATTGGCCAGGGGCCAGCGCTGCGAGCCGGGAGTCTGGGCGGTGCGGTCCTGCGGAGTGAGCTGAGCCCCGTCGCGGAAGAGCCTCAATTCGTACGTGTAGGGGCCGCCCACCAGCGGCGTCCACTCGGCCAAGAGATCCGCCGTCCCGTCGTACGAGAGCCGGACGATGGGCGTGGCGAGCGTCTCCAGGGTGAGCGTCAACGGGACGCTCCAGTCGCCATTGTCCGCACCACGCACGCCGCGGACGGAGCCAGAGTAGGTGCCGGCGAGCGTGGCGAGATTGGCGGGCACTGAGCTCCCGAGCGCCGCAACGGCCGGCGCCGGCGGCGGGTCAAACTGCGGGCCGGCCACTTTGAACTCATACTTGGCGGCACCGCCGGCGGCGGTCCAACCGCCCTGGAAGGTGGCGCCGTGAAAGCTGAAGCTGCGCATCGTTGGTTTGCCCGGCTTCTGATCGCTGCCCTGCTGGTCCCCCTGGCTCGCGAGCGTGGACGCGATCACCCCGGTCGCCGCGCCAATAGCCGCGGTGAATGCGAGCCCCGCGGCGATCGCGTCCGCGAACGCCTTGGCCGCCGCGCCAGCGGCCGCGGCCACCCCCGCATTCACGCGCGATCGGCACACCAGCTTGAGCGCGATCCCGAGCGCCTCGTCTTTGTACATCATCGCCAGGAACAGCGCGATCTTATCAGGGCTCCGCAGGAGGTCTTGCACGAAATCCGGGCCGGCCTGGCGGATCCCGTCGATGAACTTGTTCAGCAACTCAGAGAAACCCGTGTTCTTCGGGATCTGGACTTTGATCTCGGGCAGGTCGCATTTCAGGAACGCGGGGTCGTCCCCGATCGACATGGAGCAGGAGACCGTGAGCGAGAATTCCAGTTTGTCGCCCACCATCTTGGCCGAGGGAGTAACCGAGTACTTGGTCTTGAAGAGCGCCTTGTCGACCAGTTCGGCGAGGGCTTCGCAACCGACCTTCGATCCGGCCGCAGTCTGGATCAGAGCCGCGATTTCGATGATCTTTTGCGCGACATCGAACGACGGCCAGTCGCTGATCGAAAAGCTGCTGCTACCATCCGCCTTGCGCGTATAGGTGAACTTGAAAGACAGATTGCCGAAGTCGGGTTGCAACGCAGGCTGAATCCACCCGTTGACCACGGTGTCGTCGTTCGCGGCATTGCGCGTGATGCCGACGTCGGCGGCGAGCAAGCCCTTGCCGAAGAAGTTCACGCCCGTCGTGAAGCCGAAGGTCTTGGGGTTGGTGGCAAACTGGAGGGTCGGGCCGCCGACATACTTATCACCTTCGAGCCTGACGCTCGCGAGCTCGATGAACAACAGGTTGATGGGCGTCTCCGGCGCCACGGTCGCCTTCACGCCCCCCGGCTTGCCCTCGGCGCCGGGCACCGACTCGAGCGTGAAGTGGAGCGGGATATCCTCGACCAGCTTGAGCACGATATGTGCGTCGACGTTGAAGCCCGGCTTGTACGTGACGGCCGGCACGTTCCCTACGGCGGGCTCGGTCTTCCAGGCTTCCGAGCCTTCGACTTCACTGAAGTAATAGACGCGGCTGCCATTAAGAAAGACGATATTGATGAAATCGGCCGGCCAGTTCCTGGCGTCGCCCGTGAAGCACTGCGCCAGCAGGGCGCCCACGTCGAGATTGCTGGTGAGGGCGACGCTGAAAAGCGCCGGCTTGCCCTGTGCGAGGGCGAGCTTGGCTTCGAAGGCAGGGCGTTGATCTTGCGCCCCCGTCGCGGGTGGAGCGCCCAAGAGCACCTTGCCCCACAGGGCGAACCGCGTCGCCGGGTCCGTCACCTGGCCGTTGACCCGGGCCCCGAAGGTCCGTTCCACGCCGAGCTCGAGCCTGTCGATCGTGATATTGGGCAGCTTGAACGGTTCGGTCACTTTCTGCGTGCCGGTGGCAAGCAGGCTGATCCGGCCAATCATATTGGTCGAAGTCAGCTTCAGCTCGCCCTGGAAGCGGTAGTTATTGTCGAAGATCTTCTCGACCAGAATCGCGACCGCCAGCGTCAGCTCGGCCTTCTTCGCGGGGCGGAACGTCGCCACCACGCCGGTCAGCGTGATCATATTCTGGAGAATCGTGATGTCGTGCAGGCTCACGCTGTAGACGCTCTGGTCCGGCGCGTCGCGGTTGACGAGCGCCAGCAGCCGCACGTCGGAGGCGCCCAGAGTTCCGATCCGAAGTACTTTTTCGAAGAGGTTGTCTCTGTTCTTCTCCGGGCGCATGTCGATCGCGGCGGTGAGCACGAACCCGCGCTCTCTCGGGAGGTCCGTCCCGAGCGGAGACTCTTCGGGCAGCGGCCAGCGGATCGGCGCGGATCGGTTCTCGAATGGACGGACCGCTTGCTTCAGCGTTTCCAAAGCTCCGCCCGGCGCCGCGTACACGGCGAGCATCGCCTCCTTCACGGAGATCACTTCGTCCACGCCCTTCAGCCCCGAAAGCAGGTTTTCGAACTTGAAATTGTCTCCCAGGCCGGCCGCGAACAGGTAGCCCGAGCCGCCCGTGGCAGTCGCGGCCCCTGCCGCAGGTCCCGTACCTCCTCCCCCCGGCGGACGCGGCGCGTCCGCTCCCTGGTACAAGAAGTAGGCCCACCCGAAGTTCTTCAGCGTTCCCGTGGCGAGGTAAACGCGTTTTGTCAAATTGATGGATACGGCGACGCCGGTCAGTTCCGTCGGCAAGGCCGCCGGCACCAGAGCTGCGAACGCGGCCGGGGCGTTCGCTCCCGTGCCGCTCAGACTCTCGGCGACCGCGCCAACCCGGAACTGCGACGAGTCGGCGGTGCTCCGCAGCGTGACCTGGACGACCGTGTCGATGCCCGCCGTTCCAAGCGCAACGGTCGCGTCGCCCTCGAGGCTGTTGCTCAAGGCGATCGTGCCGTACAGCTCGCCGCTGGTCTGCATTCCCCCGGGGCCCACGGCGCGGCGGATCGCTCCGCCCAGCGACTTGACCTGAAACGGCGCCGCGCCGAGGTTGAACGGCCATTCAATCATCGCGGCGCCGGTGAACTCCAATTCACGCGTCGAGGGGACGAGCGTGACCTCGGCTGCGCGGATCGACAGGGACGTGGGAAGGTAGCCGGCGGGGATTGAGTAGTCGGGCGCCACCTGCTCGCGCAGGACGGTGTTGAAGTCGATCTTGACCTCGCGTTCGAGTCGGCCGGTTAACGTCCAGGGGCCCCCCAGTTTCGGCTTGTCGGCGCTCAGCCGAATCGGGACCCCGGCGAGGGTCAACGAACCGCTCACATGTCCGCTGACCTCCGGCTTGGCGTTCTTACTTGTCTGCTTGACCTCGATCGCGATGTCGATGCCGCCCAGCTCGAGCACGTCGGGGACGATCGTCCAGCCGAGCTCGCTCTGGAGGGCGAAGGCGATCTCCGGGAAGTATTCATTCCGGCTGTCGTAGCTGAAGCCGAACGCCCCCATGCGGAAGCCGCCGGAGGTCGGGAGCTCGGCTGGAAGGTTGTCGTCGCCCTTGATCGTGGGTTCGGAAACGAGGTCCGACAGGTCGCTCAGCCCGGCGAGGTTCACCGCCCGCGCGGCAAGCCTCAGCTTCCAGACGGCGTCGCGGTCGAACGACGCCAGGACGCCAGCCTCGACAGAGCCCAGCGCCAGAATCGCGCACAGCTCACCGGTAATAACGCTGTCGGCGCGGGTCGGGTTCAGAACCAAGAGCCGTGCTGAAATGCCCTTCACCCGGAACCAATTCTGGTGTGGCACCGTCCACGACGTGACCGAGGCCGCGATCACGAGCCGCGAGAGCACGAACTGCGAAGGGTCCGAAGCCGGCTTGAACGAGATCTCCAGCCGTTCGAGCGTGAACCCGCCGGTGCTCCCAACCGTGTCCACGCTCGACTTCAGGGCATTCTGGTCGCCACCGAGGAGCGGGGCCGTCTGCTCCAGTCGGAGCGATTGCTTCGTGGTGGCGACGAGTGTCCAGCCACCGTCGGAGCCGGGGATGCTGAGCATGGCGTCGATCGGGTCGAGCGTGTCGAGCTTGAATTTCGCCGACACCGATCCGGATGTGATCGCTTTCGAAGCAGATCCGGTCCCGATCACGGCGACGTGCAGCGCAGGCGCGGAGCTCTTCGAGCTCGAACTTGTCCTTGATGATCGACCAGCGCGGCTCGTTCGAGCCGGGCTGGTCCGGAACGCGGCCGAGCTTGGCGGCGAGGTCCCAGGTCCAGATATCGACCCCCGGCGGATGGGTCATCGTGAACGATTCGAGCGTGACCTGGCCGAGGCTCACCAGACCGTCCGGCAGCTCCGGGCTCCGGCCGGCGAAGAGCTTGGCGAGGTCGGTGATGTTGCCGACGTACCAGCTTTCGGTAAGCCCGAGCTCCCAGGGGGCGTAGCCGGAGGGAAGTTGGAGGTAGACCGGCAGTGGCAGCCTCCCGGCCAGACCGAGGTCGATCCTCGCCGTCACGCGGGGCACATATCGGTTTGGCCGTGCGGCGTGGTCGGAGAACACCCGGAAGTCGGGCTTCACCGCAGGGAGCGTGACGCCGGGAAGGACAACCACGGACCAGGTCGGTCCGTTGCCTTCGCTCGTCACGGTCAGCGAACGCCCGGCGGTGTCGAGCTGGAGCACGGCCCCGTCGATCGCGACCAGACTGTCTGCCCAGGTGCTCGCGCCGCCGCGCCCGCCTTGAAGATGTCGTCGGGGACGAGCTTCGCGGCCTTGAGCTGGGCAATCGTGCGCGTGCCCATTCGATACGTCAGGTCGAGCTGTAAGACCGACCGCCGCACGGTGAACACGAAGGTCCCTTGCCCGCCGGTGACGCCTGCCAGGTCGAGCGTGGCCGTAAGCGTTACCGAGGCCGCCGTGGTGGCGGGCGGGGCCGCGTCCCGCACGCCGAGCTTGTCGCCGGCAGCACCAAGTAGTACACGGAACTGGGAGGTGATATTGCGCGACTGGACGACTTCGGGACCGAGTTCGAAAGCGGTGCCCTTGGCCCTCAGGCGGTTGCGAAGCGCGAGGAGCAACGGGCTGGACGGGTCGATATCGGCCATGGATTGTTCCGCTCAGAAGTCGAGGCGTTCCGGATCGGTGCCGGCCAGCACCATCTGGAACACGATCTCGTCCTTTGGTACGTCGCGCGGGATCGGGGAAGCCTTCGTTGGCCGGTACGCTTGCCGGTTGAACAGGGTGCGGTTGTCTTCCTCGTATTGCACGAAGATGCGGTACAGGAGGCGGTGGCGCGCAGGGACGGTGTAGAGCCGCCAGACATCATCAGCGAGGCTCATGATCCCCTTCTGGAACTCCTGTGCCCACATGGTCCAGAAGCCGGTGGCACGGATCGTCTCGCGCAGCGCACCGGCGAAAACCTCTACGTTTACATGGTCGAGATCGCTGTCGCGATCGGTCTGGTCCCTCGGGGTCGACCTCACCACATCCCTGAGGCGGTCGAGACTGCGTCTGACGACAGGAAGCGCCAGAGTGCGGTTCTCGACGCGGCGGTCGAGCGACGTCGGGTCGAACCGGTTCAGGTCGAACCCGAGGATCGTCGACACCACGCGATCGCGCAGGTCATCGTGGTCCATTTGATTGTTTATATACGAATCATTCGGGATGACCCACACGCCGGCGCACGGCTGGTTGGCGCCCGCGGGCAGCCGGCCCCCTCGCACCAGTCGCCGTCCGGCGAGATCCACCTGGCTCACGGTTTCTTCCCTGTAGGTAAACAGGTCGTAGGTCGGGTCACCCACGCGCACGATGATGCCGTCCTCATCGCTCGATGTGTCGGGCCAAACCCACGACTGCAGGGCGGCGATGAACAAGTCGTCGAAGTCGTCCTCAGTGTACGAACGCCGGTTGCCCAGCTTGAGCGCCAGTTCTTGGAACTTTTGGTCATTGGTCGTTGCGAGCCGCCGGTAGGCCGCCACCATCCCCGGCTCGTCCCCCTTCGCCCGCGCACACGCGGCACAGGCGACGTGCTGATTGACCCAGGCCGCGGAGAACCGCCGCGAGCTCAACCTTCCCCGGACCTTCTTCTGATGGACGTCGACCGGATTCAAGGGCGCCGCCCACGAGACGCGTACCGAGGGGATCGATTGATCTGGCAACTCAGGGTCTGGGACCGAGGCGGGAAAATCGGTCCCGATCGGCGACTCGCAGTAGGCGCAGTAGGGGCCCACCGACTCGAGCAACATGTGGCGCAATGCGTCGCGGGTCTCCGACTTCAATAGCAGCCCCATGGGCACCTTCATGATGGGTCGCATCGGGAAGTCTCGTGTGTTGAGAGAACCTGGACCATGCATCACTCCGGGCGATCGCGCGAACCGTCGGGTTCCTGGCCCTGGTCAGGGCGCCCACGTACGCAGCGCAGTCCCGGGCAGCAGGTCGTCGAGCCAGCCGTGATCGATGCGGAAGACGCTCATCCACACCCCCCAGAATCCGGTTGCCTGGGCTGCGTCCTTCACGAGCTCCTTGATCCGTGCCTCGAGATTGGTTTCGCCGCGCTGCTGGGCTGAGGACAGGCGGGACCGAAAGTCGACGGCGCGGACATAAGCCATCGTGCGGAGCTCGACGCGACGGTCGAGGGCGTTTGGCGCGCCGGACGGGTCGGTCAGTTTATCGTTGAGTTTGAACAGGTCGATGATTGCGGCCACGCCGCGACCGAGGGCCGAGTTGGGATCCGTCGGCATGATCCGCACGGCAATCGCTTTGGGTCGCGGCCGATCTGCGAGGTCGTCGTCGTCCTCGAACTGATCCGGTGGCGGACCCAGCATCACTGCGCCGCGGTCCAGGGATTCGGACCGCTCGACCCACACGCGACCGGAGCGGTACTCGTGAACCAGATCGTCCTCCGGGGGCAAGGCAGTTCCGCCGGCCGGGGTTTCGAAGTCGAGCCGATAGCAAAACGGCAAGTGGTCGCCGTCGTGAAGGCTTTGCCAGTACCGATGGGGCCAGGCGAATCGCGCGGGGTTCAGCAGCTCGAGGTCGGATTGGCCTTCGTTGCGAGCAGGCCGGTGGCGCCGCGCGTTCCGGCACGCCGGGCAGGCGAGGAGCAGGCGGTCGTAGGCGAACAGTTTCTTTGGATACGCGGTGACAGGCAGCACCGGCTCAGCTCGCAGGTCCGACGCCACGCGTGCCTCACAGTAAGCACAATAGGGGCCCGTCTGCGTGATGAGGGGACGCGTGGCCGCCTCGTATCCGGTGAGGTCCTTCGCCATATTCGGAATATCTTCGTCGCGAGAACGAGGCTGGGCGATCGCCGTCTCAATCGCGTCGAGTCGCGAGCTGATTGTGACTTCCTTTGCCTCTTCGAGCCTGCATTACCGCTCCCGGTTCCTTCGACGAGCACGACCCGGCGGTCGAGCTGAGCCTGCTCGCTGTACGTGGCCGGGGCCGGGTCGGTTCTGATCGGGCGCATGGCTCCCTCGTGATCGGTTGCGGAGCAGGCGGAAACTCTCCTCGACAACCGGACGTTCACGGGTACGTTAGCTTGATGAAAACCGGGTAGTGGTCGCTCACATAACCGCGAAAAGCGACGAACGCATCCTCGACGTTGTCATACTCAGTTTCGCTCTCGCCATAATTGATGTTTTGGATCGCCCTCAAAGGCTCCATGAGATACGTGTCAGAATTCGCGGACGTGGTCGAGCCCGCGGGGGCGATGGTTGAACAGTTGTCGATCAAAGCGTCAATCCCGTCGTCGTCATCGCCCACGGTGAAACGGCCGGTCGTGGGCGGCGTACAGGAAGATTTGGTCGTACGGCTGGCTCCGGCAATCGTCATATTCCATCCCGGCAAAAGCCATTTTCTTGTTGATCAGGCTGGACTGAACATCGTCAAGCAGGCGCTGCTCGAATCCCTTGTTGACGAGGTTCAGGAAGGCGGCTTCGCCGACCGAATTAGGCGATCTGTGGTCGGACACCGCCTTGACGTTGAAGTCGCCCATGACGACGCAGACGTCGCCTGACTTCAACTCGTCGATCAAGGCGATCTTCTGCGGCGCTTCTTTGACGCCCTTCTTGTCCGATGGGTTGGGCGAGTGCATGATCCCGACCACGATCTTCTTCTTCTTGGCGTCCTGCGTCTCGAAGTAGCCCAGGTACGGCGGCCGGTCCTTCGTCTTCCGCGGGAAGCCCAGCACCGACTGATCGGCAGGGTCTTTGAACACATGCTGGAACTTGGTGGCCCCGTAGGCCTTGACTTTTCTCTCGTCGTACAGGAACAGGTACTGCTCCAGGCGTTTCGGCACGAACTGGGCGCTATCCTTGTACTCCCACGATGAGCCGGAAATTGCGGTGTTGAGCTTCTGCTTGAGATCAGCGCCGATCTGCGCCGAGATTCGAGCGGATTTCGGCGAAGCCTGCGATGTGCACCTCGTTCCGCTTGAGAACCTCGACGATGAAGGCGTAAAGCTCCTTGCCCCCGTTCGACGCCTTGTGCTTGGAAGTGCCGTAGTTCTCGATGTTCCAGAAGAGCACGTTGATATAAGGCATCGGCTCGGAATCCGGTAAAGCAGCGCGCCAAAGCCTGTGACAGGGAGCCGCGGAGCGCATCGCGCGATGGATTCATCCCACCGGCGGCAAGGGTCGATCCGCCCGCTTCCGTTGCCGACCCGAATCGAACACGGGAAGAGTCGGTACGCAGCAGCAATAACCGACGCAAAAGCCTAAGTCAACAAAAACCCGCAAAATCATGCCGTTTACGGGTAATCGTAAGCGTTAAACGATTGACGAGTAAGCACGAGGGGCTGCGGGCAACCCTCTCGACCCATGAGATCAAAGCCGTGGCGGGAAGCGATTGGCGAACCCTACGATCCCGGCGCGGGGGTGCGCCAGTTCCTCCATTGTGTGCTGTGCCACATCGCGGCCATCTCAGGGGCTTCGCGACGCCGGCCGGCTCGGCAAGACCGAGATCGAGGGCGACAACATCCTTCTCGGTAAGCCATTCGTGTTCACCAAGGAGAACTACTGCGTCGCCGCAGAAGCCAATTTTATGAAATCGCCATACAACCCGGGCTGCTCCGAGGGATAAATCTGCGTCATGAAGACGCCGACCAGTTTCTTCTCCGGATCGACCCAGAAGCCCGTGTTGTAGAAACCGCCCCAAGCGTAAGACCCAACCGAAGCCGCCTCGTCCTTGTCCCCACCAGTCACGATGGCAAAACCGTAACCGAAGCGGTTAGTTGGCATCATAAAATTGAGGTCGCCAATCTGGTTGCTAGTCATTTCCCGGACGGTTGCCGGCTTGAGAATGCGAGTGCCGTTCCATTGGCCGCCGTTTGAGAGCATTTGGAGAAAGCGAGCGTAATCGGCAGCGCTCGAAGTCAGGCCCGCTCCGCCGGAACAGTAGGCGCACTGTCCTCGGTAGGGGCAGGTAACGCAGTAAACGAGCTCCCCCTTTTGCACCGGTTCCTCGCCGAGGCGGCGGATGCGCTTGTCCGGTCCCGGTTCGTAAACAACGGCGAGACGGCTGGTCTTGTCGGCAGGCAGATCGAAGTAAGTGTCGTTCATGCCGAGCGGCTCAAAGATCCGTCTGCGCATGAAAGATTCAAGATCCTGGCCGGAGATCACCTCCACCAGCCTGCCCAGCACGTCGGTCGACAGGCTGTATTGAAAGGCACTCCCCGGCTGATGGACGAGCGGCAATGAGGCCAGGTGACGCACGTTCTCGGCCAACGTGAAGGAGGGCCGAGTAAGCCCGTCGCAGATGTCGGCCTTGTGATAGAGTTCATCGAAAGGTTTCTGCGCCATGAAGCGATAGGTAAGGCCCGAGGTGTGCGTCAGCAGGTTGTGGATGGTGATCTCCCGGCTGGCCGGAACCAGTTTGGAATCGCCTCCGGATCCCGGCAAGAGCACCTTCGGATTCTTGAACTCGGGAAGATACTTGGACACCGGATCGGTAACCGTCAGCCGGCCGTCGTCAACCAGGATCATGACGGCGACACTGGTCACCGGCTTGCTCATCGAGGCAATGCGGAAGAGTGTGTCTGTAGTCATCGCCTTGCCAGCTTCGACATCCTGAAAACCCTTTGCCCGGAGGTAACCGACCTTTCCGTCGCGAGCGAGCAGGGCCACCGCTCCCGCAACTTGTTTGCGGTCGACCGCTTGCTCGAGCAGAACATCGATCTGCTGTAGCGCCGTAGAAGAGAGCCCGGCTTCCTGTGGCGTTACTTTCGCCACGGACTGGCCGTGGGTAATGGGGGTAAGCAGCGCGGGCAGGCAGAGAACCAGTAGCCAGCGTGTCTTTGGGATAGTCGGCATGGAAGGTTTCCTTCGAAATGCGAGACAACTTGTCGAGTAGCTTATTTGCCGAGCGCTCACTCCATGGTCGAACGGGCCAGGACGAAATCGACACACAGAGCAGAATTTCTCAAAAGAATTGCTAAGAAGTCAATCTCTCGATTCGTGTCGCCAAAGGAATCCGCCGTTGCCTCTCAAAAGTTCAAACCCGTCGCCAGTTGCTTCCGCAACCAGAGGCGGAATTTGAGTTTGCGAAACCGTCGGGGCGACTGGACACCGTTAGAACTTTTTGTGGTCGGTGTACAAGGCTGGAAAGCCGAGTTGCGGCGGCGACTGATGGCGTAACATTCTATGGTTCTTTCTATTGCATCGACCAAGCAACGGAGTCAAGATCGCAACAGATCGGGGGGGGAAACTGATGGGCCAGGTCGTCCCGTGTTCCACCCCGCCAACCGTATCCGTTCGAGCTACCGAGGCGCCTATGGCGGACTTAGTGTCCCGGATCGGTTCGTCCTGGCGGCGCCACCACCTACCAACGATGGCTGCCGCGATACCTGTCGTCGCGTTTGTGATAGGAGTGACAGATCCGGCGACCCATGCTGATGAAATCGGGCCGAAATCCAGGTTCGAAGAGCACTCCGTCGAGTTCCACAACCAGGCCGTCAAGCTTGCCGGAAGTCTGCTTTTGCCGAGAAGCCAAACTCCTGTTCCGGCCGTCGTCTTTGTCCATGGCGCGGGCCCACAGACTCGCGAGCCGTACCGTGAGATTGGTGGGTATTTTGCGAGCCGGGGTATTGCCGCATTGATCTACGACAAGCGCGGAACGGGTCAGTCCGGCGGCGTTTACGAGAGTTATGAGCCCTACGAGAACCTGGTCAATGACGCTCTTTCCGCTGTCGCCTTCGTGAAGCAGCGCCACGAGATTGAAAAATCACAGATTGGCAGCTTGGGGCTCAGTCAGGGTGCCTACATCGGCGCCGCCGCGACGTCTCGATCCGAGGACATTCGATTCGTCATTGTCGTGGGGGCATCCGTCGCCGAGGGCATGATGTTCTACTAACGATGACCGACTGGGCCTGGAGCGCGATCGATCGCCCTTCGGAGATCGGCAAAATGAAACAGGAGGGCGTCGCCCCGGAAGCAGGGATTCTTCCCAGGTTGGCAAGCTACGAAAGCCTGCGATGGTATGGCAACGGAACAGTCCAGGCAGCACTATGGATTCTCTTCCTCATCAGTTTCAGTGCCAACGCGATCGCAAGTGTCCGGTGCTCTTTGACCCGCTTATTCCGCCGTCGGCAAAGTGTGGCTTTACCAGCATCCAACAGGGTTGTGAACTTGAAACGCGCGATCGCCGCCCTGAACTTTCTGATTCTTGTCACGTTTTCGATCACCGCATTGTTGGTGCTTGACCAACTGCACCCGAGCTGTCCTTCCGTCCTGCTGTTCGTTCCACTGCTGGGGACCGTTTCCACGCTGGCGACCGTCGCTCTGCTGATCGTGCTTGCCAGGACTCCCCGCAACCACGGCTGGACGGCAGCGAGAAAAATCCGGTTCTCACTTGATGTCCTTTGCTTGGTCCTCTTTGTCCCGTACATGATCTACTGGAACGTGATCGGCCTTCGCTTTTGATGGGCGAAGTACGAATTGGTCGGGATTCCGGCAGCGACGCAGGTAAATTACAATACGTCTTGACTCAGAGTTGTTCCGACATCGACGGCCTAAACTGTTATTGGCGAAATGTTTATCATGAACGTCGCCGGTTTAAGGTACTCAATGGCGGCGGGTTACTTGCCCGCGTCCATCGTGCGCACAAGTTTTTTCAAGAAAACGAGTTACAACGCAAACAGTGGAGGCGGCGGGAATTGCACCCGCGTCCCGAGAAGCATCAGCGACGGCATCTACGTGCGTATCCGATCATTTGATTGTCGGCCTTGAGACCCCGATCGGCATGGTTCTCTTCGGCTTAGCCAGCCATGAATTTAACCCGAGCTGCAACCGGCGGTTAGGCTCGAGCGATCCCGAATTGGCGTCCCCGGCCGCGTCTCTCGGGAGAAGACGCGGCGCGAGGCCGTTGCTGTTTTTTAGGCAGCGAGACGGAGTGCAACATTGCTGTTGGCACTTAAAGTTTTTGGTCTGCTTTTTACGAGGCCCGCTGACCAACCTCGGCACGCCACCAGTCGCGTCAGACATCCGGTCGATCCTGGTTCGCCCCCGTACGTCGAACACCACCTGGAGCTGCGCTTTCGCACAGCTATTCTCATTATGTGCCCGGCGAGCGCCTGGTCAAGCGACTTCACCGACCGCGGGTCAGGCGATCAGCGTCACCTCCCCTAGCCGACGACCGCCGAGTAGTCAGTCGTACTTGACGCAGCGTCGGCAGCCGTGATAACGGCGAGGACCGTCACCTTCACGGCGCCCTTGTAGGGCTTGGCGAAGTGGAGTGGATGTCTGACATCCCTCCAAGGCACCGCGCTTGAGAAGGCTGTGGCTGAAGCGCTGGCCGACAAGTAGGGCCGATTCGATCAGCCCCGAAGCGAGGCCAGCACTTCGGCCGCGGCCCGTTCGCCCGATCGCACCGCACCGTCCATGTAGCCGCACCAAGCTTCCGACGTCTCGGTCCCGGCCCAGTGGATCCGGCTGACGGGCGTACGCAGGGCGTGGCCAAACCGCGTCAGGACGTTTCGGGGCACGGGGGACACGCATCCAGTGGTCCAGCCGTCACACGACCAGTCGTTCTCGAGGTAGGCGACCGGTGTCTTCGCGCGCCTGCCGAACAACTCCACCAGCTTCGCCAGCACGGCGGCGCGGCGCACGTCTGGGCTCTTGGGCACGTCGCCCTCGGTCAGGAATGCAAGCAGAACGCCACACGATCCGTCGGGCGGAGAGTTGTCGAACGTAACACCGATCGGCGGCCGGTCGGACAGACCCAGCCCGCTCAAGCCGTCCTTCCGCCAGAATGGCTCGTCATAGACGACGTTCACCTTGATCGACTGATCGCCTCGCCATGCCTCCACCAGGCCACGCCGTGCCGGCGGCAATCCGGGCGTGAAGGCGATCCGTCGCGTGTCCGCGGGCATCATCGCAACCACCACCCGCCGGGCCAGCACCTTGACTCGCTTCGATTCAACCTCGACCCTCGCCCCGTCTTCGTCCACGATCCGTAGAACGGGCGAGTCGAGCACCAGCCTATCGGACAGCGGTCGGGCAAGCCCCTTCGAGATCGATTGCGACCCGCCCAAGAACCGTCGCTCCTGCGCATCAACATCGAGGGCGTGAATGCTTCCCGCCGAGCGTATGATGAACAGGTAATACAAGAGCGAGATGCTCGAGGGCGGGCCGAGTTCCGTCTTGATGCTGATGTCGAAGACCAGCCTGGTCGCGACGTCGCGAGTGTTCTTGTCGAGCCAGCCGGCGACAGTTTGGTCGTCCCACTCGCGGGCATGCTTGGCAGCCCAGGGGGCGTCGGTGGAGACGGTCGCCGCGAGCGATTCCAGGAGTTGCTTCACACGCTTGAGATCGGCCGACTCCGCTTCGGAGGACGCCAGTGCGAATCTCCAACCGCCGAGCGACAGAACGGTCTTACCATTTAGGTAGGTGGGAAAGGTTGCGATGCCCAGCTCACTCGCGAGCGCGAGAACGCGCTCCTGGCCGGGACCCACATACTGCCCGCCCCCTTCGGCGACGTGACCTCCGCCGATCGGGTGATCGAGCGTACGGCCGCCGACGCGATCCCGGGCCTCGAGCACGCAGACCGACGCGCCGCCCTTCTCCAATTCACGCGCCGTCGTCAGGCCCGCCAGCCCCGCCCCGACGACCACCACGTCGACTTGGCGATCGGGAAGCGTTGCAGGGCGGTCTTCGCCCTGGACAATCTCGTTTCCTGTCGCGACAAGCGCGGCCGCGGATGTCGCCATTCGCAGGAAATCGCGGCGATCTACGCTCATGGTCGAGGCCCGAATGGGGGCGATGGTTTTCTCGGTGCCTCCGTGCCGCCGAGCTTCCTCGTTCGGTATTTATCGTGCGGCCGCCCCCTCGAGGATCAATATCCCGCAAAAAGCGTTCCATTGATGTAATGAGGGAGGACGTCGTGTCCCCGCAGGTTGGCCGGGCGCACGGAGACGAAGGACCGCATGGTCACCATGGGGCCGCTCAAGTGCCGGCCGGCTCTGATGGCGCCCCAGTCTCCGGAAATCGGGCTTTCGCGCCGTGCACGAACAGCGCCCTCAGCTTGTCCCAGAACTCGCCACCGAGCACGAACAGGCTGGAGAGGAACACCAGGTCGCACGCCACGCAGAAAACAATGCGGTTCTCGGCGAGCCTCGGCACCATGTGTCCCAGGTAGGGCTCGAGGAAGCCGAGGAACAGAGGCAGGACGAACAGGACCAGGCCGATGTGGTAGCGCGTCGGTCCCACGACCTCGGGCGGACCATACCGCTTCAGGGCCGTCAGCAGTCGTCCTTTCACGTATCGATAGCCGGACTGGCCCAGGACAGCGATCGAGGCCACGATGAGCAGCTCGGGGAGCCCGATCAGCAGGGCGCCCGACGCGGCCGCCTTCCACGCGATGGGGAGATTCGAGGCAGCCACGAGCGGCACAAAAAGCGGGCAGATCCACCCGAGCAAAAAGAGCGTTCCCCCGGCGATCAGTGCTCCCTTGCGAGGCATCTCTGCGGCGGGGGTCGAGTCGTTTGTCATGGTCAGTCCGAGTGATCAAAGTCACAGGGGACGTCGAATCAGGGCGTCCGGGTGGGCCGGGTCTACGAATCTCCGGCCCGGCTCCTGCAGCCGGACCCCTCCGACTCGGCGGCCCTCGATTCTACTTTTGTTCGTTCGTCAATGCTTTTCGAAGTTGCCGCCAACGTTCGCCATGCGGATCCTGCCGGACCCACGTTCGCACCTGGTCAATGTTCTGCTTCGGATCACCGAGCGGAGGCGGGTCGGTGGCGGGATGCAACTCTTTGAGCAACTCGACGATTTCATCCTGCGTCACGCGTGCGGATATGGCGCGGGTCGCATCTGGCTCCCGGGGATCCACCAAGGTCGTGGAACTTGGCAGCATCCAGTGCGTGGCAATCCCGCCGCGAGTGCAATACACGCGCGGCATGGCAAGGTAGTGAAATTGCACGGCACTTCGGTCCGCCCCCAGTTTTTCGTAGAGATCGCGAATTTCATCGAGGAGCTCAAATATGAGTTGATTGGTGATCTGTTGTGACGCATTCATCTTGGCGCCCAAACCTTGATCATGCGAGTAGTCCAGACTGAATCCTGATGCTTCCGCGACGATCAGATAGAGCGCCGGGGGCTTGCGGCGAACGTCGTTCGGTTGCTTGGCTTCATCAACGAGGGCGGATTTCAGGGCCAGCAACAGCGATTCGAGGCCGCGGTTGTCGGCGGCCCCGCCGTCGGTTATCCAGAACAGGTGCTGTCTCTGGATCGCCACGCCCAGGTTGCCGAAGACCGGAGGAAAGTTCGCGTTGGCGGCGGCGGCCTGCGTCAGGCGGACAGCGGGATCGGTGATCACCTCGAATCGCCAGGCAATCGTTTGCGGATTGGCCCTATCCGGGTGCGGGAAAAGGCTGCGCGGATAGAGGTTCGTGAACAGAACGCGTCCACCGGCATCTTCCGCATTCGGTGGAGACCAGCGCCCATCACGCCACTCGCTTTCGCCGCACAAAGTCGTGTTGAATATCATCGCGAGGGGAGCTGTTCCGAGCGTCGCAGTATTCGACTTCTTGGCGTCCATGTGTCGCTCGAAGCTCTCGGTGAGCAGCAGTCCGAGCTGCCCTCCACGAATGATGCGCGTCTCGATGCTGCCGCGCACGACCTCATCGATGAACGGGGCGCCGAGTGCCTCGTAGGCTCGATTCCAGGCTTGATCAGCGGACTTCTGACACAGCTCCTGGTGATGGAGCCCGAAGTAAGCAAGACCGGCGCCGCCGCCGGAAACGCCGCTCGTGAGCTTGACGTCATCGATGGCGCCGATGCGGGAAAGGCCATGAAGAAGTGACGCGGTGTAGAGCGCCGCGCGCGAACCACCTCCGGACGCCGCGACCATGAGGACCCGTTTCGGCGAATTGTCGAACAACAGTTTGGATACGGTCTTCTGCGAGGGATCTCCAGGTGCCTGCTGCACCAGCTTCACGGCAGGGTCCGGCTCCATCACATTCAGGTAGTAGTAGATTGCTCCGCCCAACGAGAACACGAGTGCCAGGTTCAGCACAGCCAGATAAGAGTTGATCCCGAGCATCAAGAGGTCCAAGGCCAAGCGATAACGCAGGACCGCCTGCTTGACGTCGGTGCGGCGAAAGGCCCTGGAGACCAAGGTATCGAAGAATTCAAAGGGTCCGTACGACTCCCAGCAAGTATGCGTCTGGCCGTCGCTGTGGTCGATGTACTCGCCCATGATGGCCAGCCCTCCGCCATGGACCTGAACATACCGATGTTCAGCCAATGCGTTGGTAGCGTAGGCAGGATCTTGATTGCTCTTATCAAATGGATAGAGGACGCGAGCACGCATCCGCAGCGTGATGGGGTACTCAAGCAATCCCAGCAGATGTTCGGCCAATACCTCTCGAGTCCAAAGCTGATACTGCCATAAACAGCAATAACTGGATAGCAACAGCAGAATCAAGAACGGCCCAGGCGTTGAGTTCAAGAGTATAGAGACATACTGAAATTCTTCCCAGCGACAGACTGCCAGTATGATCACGCCCAGAGACAGAGCCAGCGGCGCGCCGCTGAACAGGTAAAGATGCACTCTATCGAACATGGTGCGGAAACGCTCACCCAGAAGGTTGCCGACCGAAAAAAAGAACATCCCACCGGCGCCAGCTCCACATATGCCGATGAGCATGTATTGCTGCGGAACGAGAATACATGCAACGGCCGCCGCCCAGCATATGGGCAGCGCATAACGAGTGAGAGTCGGTAACAAAGTGACCAGAAAACCTGCGAGTGCAAATCTTGGCTTGACCGGGATGAAGAACATTTCAGTGATGGGAAGGAGCTCGCCGAACGTCGAAAACCGCCAGGGTAGCGTCGCCGCCGGATTGTCGGAATCGACCAGATCTTGCCTGCGCTCGAACTGGCCTCGAAACCAGCCGATCAAAAGCTTCGCGAGGAGTGGAGCGACAACGGCAGCCGCGCATGAGCTGAAAGCGATGACGATGGCCGGCGCGTGCCGATAGCAACCTCCGTCGGCTTCAGTCGCATCCCCGGCAATGATCCACACGAGTAGCCAGGACAAGAACAGCAGGAGCGCGAGGTACTGCAGCAACGATCGCTGCCGAGCGAACGAGGGCGCCAGTAGACGCCCGAGCGAAGCCATGAGCAGGAAACCGAGATGAGCGGAGGTCGCTCGGAAGAGGGAAGGACCGTGCCATATCACCCATAAAGATCCGAGGAACAGAGGGACGACGACTGGCGGATACCCTGTGATCCCAAAAAAGCGGCTGAATCGACTGGGGCTGATTGAATTCAGATAAAAGTCTGACTTGCGCAATACGAAGTCGACATCCCGGCGATAGCGCCGTGGCTCGCTCACAGCGGGTGGTTTCACGGGGTCGCTCACGAGTCATCTCCGGGGAATAAGCCAGAGCGGCGGATCTCCTCAACCAGGCCTGCTAACCGCGCCGACGCGTCCGCAAGCCGCTCGCCGCTCAAGTGGATTGAACCGACGCGGGAGTGTCCGCCCCCGCCCCAGTGTTTACACAGATTGCCGAGGTGAACACACGGAAAGTCGCGCCAAGGGTTCCGCATCGTCGTCAGGTTAGCGGAATGGCTCGTTCGGGTCAGTCCCGCCGAATAGGCAGCCTCGGGAAAGAAGAAGAATGGGGCGTAGCGCGGAAACGCCAAACCTGCCGTTTCGGTGAGGTCAAAGACGACAATGCCGGGCGGTTCCAGGCGTACAAGGACTTCGCCGGCCGGGTCGTTTCTCGCAATCAGTTCCCGGAAACGATTCATGCCGCGTTCGGTCAAGTCGTCGTACCGCCTCGCCAGATTCAGAACCAGCGGGTCCTGGGCAACCTCCCCGAGAGTGCGAACCAACAACCGTTGCACGAGCTGCGTGGGAAAGCCGGGATACGCGGTGGCTTCGAGGGCCGCGCTCAGGCGGAGTGCGGGCTCGCGTGCGAAGATAGCCTGCTCAGCGGAGCGATAGCGGGCCGCGTCAATGACCCCCGCCCAGTCCACGAGTTCTTTGAGCTGCTCGCCCTGGTCGCCAAATCTCTTCCATAATACGTCGGCGCACGACGGCGCTCGTGCGTCGTACTCGAGGAAATGACTTGACCGGCGCTCCAGGTAATCGGCCTCAGCCGCCGGAGTGAGAAACGTTGTCGCGTGATGGTCGGCCCACCACTCGGCCGCCGGATGATACAGGAAATCCACGACTGCCGAATCTGGCGGCAAAGCATTCTGTAGCCACTCATCCTTGAGATCGTAGTTGACCTCGCGGAACCACACTTCGGACCGACTAAACTCCCGTCGGAACCAGTGAGCCGCGAGAACCGCGGACACGATCCCATCAAAACATGGTGCATGGAAATGTAAGAGCACGCCATCGTTCTCCAAGCGACACCATCATGTTGCGGCCCGAGCAAAGCTCCGTCAAGAAGAAGCTGATTTTGCGAAGGACTCGGTCGCTGGACGGCTTCGTTGCAGAAGGCGGCCCGGCAGCGCGGCCACCGCGATAAGAAGCTCGAACGCTAGCACGAGCAACATTACCAGCAAGAGCAGGACCAGCTCTCGCTTGTGCACGCCGCACCGCGTTGCTCACCGCGCTGGTTTCAGGGCAAGGCGTCCGCGCAAGTCGCGTTTCTATAAGTAAGCGGCTCGCTCGCGAGCCCCGGTCGCGGCAGCAGGCCCGGAATTCGATTGGATTCGAGGCCAGCCAGCGTCGTCCTTTTCGCCGGCGGGGCAAGCGTGGAAACGCCGGCGTCGATATCGAGCGGTTCGCAGCAATCAAGGCGTGCAACCGCCGGCGACCTACCCAAGCGAACACGATTTTTGAAGAAAGAAGGCCACTTGCGACGAAGCGCAAGTGGCCTCAAGTGGAGGCGGCGGGAACAAACCTGCGTCGTCCGAACTATTGAAACCAAAGGACTTACGGCGATAGATTGATTTCTTATCTGACACGTTATCTGACACTCTATAAAGTGAGGTCGGGTGCGTCACGCCTCCGATGATCACATCACGTCTTCCCACCTTCAGTAGCACGTCTCGTTTTCATCTTATCGGCGAGTGGCCGCTTCTCTTGCTGAGTGGCTTCGAGTGTCCGAGGCGCTTCGACCTCCCTCGCTGGTTGGTCGGTTTGCTCAGCCAAACTGGCTTCGTACGCTGACTGTCTCTGTCTGAATAGTCGATCAACTTCATCTGTTGGAATCCCGTACTTTGCTTCATATGAATCCATCCAAATTACGTAGGCAAGCGCAGAGAGATTAAAATCAAGACCCGCTAGCAATCGCTCGATTTCCTCTCGACCTAAATGCATGTCTGACGCTCCAGGCACTCCTATCTTATCAGCGTAATTACTTCTTTCGTTTACAGATGCGATAAGATAGTCAATTCCAGCTTCGGAGAAGCGCCATCCGCTGGATTGATCCCAGGTAGCCGTTCCACCACTCGATTGATTCGGTAGTTGCGGATTCTCCTCTTTCGGGGGCTCAACGCCCGGCTCCTCTATAGTGCGTCTGAGATACTCTATGTTTTCGATCACCCTCGACAGCAGAGGCGGTGGGCTCGCCTCGAAGTGTCGAAATACCTTCTCAAAGTTGCTCACCGGGTCACGTCCCCGCAGGTGCTTGTCAGCGACAGCAGACCTGAAGCGATGACCATCCTCGTCCCACAAAGTACCAGTGGGACAACCCAGGAAGGCTTCGAGCTTGTTGACCGCCTCGGTGCCCGAGGGCTTCGTCCACTTGATCCCCCGAGTGGCGGCACGCCTCAACCACAACTCGTCCACGCCTGCCTTCTCATGCAAAGCTCTGAGCGTCAGCCCAAGTCGCTCAATCGCCCAGCGCAGATTCCGTACGAAGTTCTGCTGACGCTCCGTTTTCGCCGGCTTTGGCGTTCTTTTCCGCTTTATTGGACTGTTTTGTGGACTGTTGTCCATTGTGTGCGTCATTAGTAGCGGCTTTTTGCCGGTCAAACCGACACCGACCGAGGGGTCATCGGCTCAACTGAGAGGCTGACGAAAAACGTTACGAAAGGACACCTACTCCGATGAATACCACCATCACAACGAACGGCCGTCCGGACAAGTCGTGGACTCTGGAAACCCTGGAAGAGTACGCCTTGGATCGGGCGTCCGAAATCAACAACTTCGGACGAAAAACGATCATTGAAACCTGGTTATTTGGGGAGTCCCTGTCCCTGATCCGGGAAAAACAAAAGGAGAAGGGTGAGTGGATGACCTGGGTCAAGACCCAACCCTACTCACTCAGTACGGCGACGAATTCCATCAAAGTGTATGAACGGGTCAGTTTCGATGATTTGAATCAGTTCAATGACATGACCGTCACTGACATGAAGTCGGCACTTGAGATCATCAAGTCGCCCCCTCCCCAAAGGCGTCGTCGGGCGACACCCATTCCGACCACTTCGGACGTTGGGACTGATCACATCACTGATATCGCCCCAGAAGTGGCGAACGATGAGACCACCGAAGTCGCCCCAGAAAAGACGACGATTCGGAAGATGACGACGACCGACTACAATCGGCCCGGACTTGAGAAATACGCAACGTCAGACGTTGGAGCATCTCTGACGGCGTCAGAAGTACTGGGTAAGGCGTACTCTCTGCTCATCGAAGCAGAGAAGGTTGGCATGACGCCCGGTTGCAACGAAGTCTTGGCTCAAATTTCGGCGAAGGTCACCGATCTGATCCAGAAGCTCACCGTTGATGTTTCGGCTTGAATGACTCCGGGGCTGGGGATTGTTCCCCAGCCCCACTTCACTCTACTTAAGGAGGTTTGATAAATATGAATGAACTCTTTCAGTGTGGTGCCTTGCAAGGACTTCCGGATGTCCAGTCAGAATCGATCCCCTTGGTTGTGACGTCACCGCCCTGGGGCCAGACCCGCACCTACGGGGAGCACCGGTTCGACTTTGAACCGATCGCCGCCGAATTATGGCGGGTGATTGCACCGGGCGGGGTGGTTTGTTGGCACCATCAGGATCAGATCGAAGACGGGTCGGAGTCCCTAGATCGTTGCCGCCAACTCTTATACTTTCGTCACTTGGGGTTCCGGGTCCACCAGACGTTAACGATCATCCTTCACAGTTACAAACCGACTCCCCGGCGATTTTACAGATTGGTGTCCCAGGTCTATGTGTTGTCGAAAGGAACACCCGGCGTAGTGACCCGGCTCAAGATCGTTCGGAATTCCACTGCTGGTTCAACGAATAGGCAGAACTTCAGAAATCCCGATGGGACGATCGAACGACGAATGATTCGTAGAACCAGGGAGATGGGTTACAGTGGTGACGTATGGGAATACGACGAAGACGACGGCATCAAGGAGTACGAAGTCGGATGGGGCAAGTCGTGCGAAGACTTGGAGGCGGTGCAGAGTCGCCACGGGGCGATCATGCCCTGGCAACTTGCGTATGATCTGATCCGAACCTACTCACGTCCAGGAAACTTGGTTCTGGATGTATGTGGGGGAACCGGCACCACAGGTGTGGCGGCACTGATGGCTGGTCGTCAGTACCTCCTTTTTGAACCCTGGGATGAGGCGGTCGGACATGCCCGAAGGCGGCTGGCAAATATGACTCTTGGATTGAGCGCCTGACCTTTCCCACCTGGGCTACGATGCCCGACCGGTGTAGCTGACGACCGCCAGGTCCAGCTACCCGCATTTAACCGACTGAACGTGGACGGTTCGGTGCTCACCCAGCCGGGCGATCGTCGTCCGTCCACGCATCAATACGCAACCCGACGCTATTCCACGTAACGCTGAGATCTTTACCAGCAGCGAGAAATGGAGGATTCTTGGTCGTTATTAGCCCCGGCCGGGCTCGCAGGAAGCACCCCGGCAAGCCGGGTGGCTAATAACGACGCCCGTTCAACCTTTGTACCTGCCGTTCGCCATCAGCGCTAATAAGCGGCACGCCGTAAATGCTCACGAGGGTCGCCCGTGTGAGTTCGATCTCGCTAACGGCTTTCGCCGAGTCGAGATGAAAGAAATCCTTATCAATTTCTTGGGGCTCACGATGAGACCTCGTGCGCGAGGAGCGCTCCGGTGCCACGGTCAACCCGTGCTGGATGGTCAATCTTCATGATCGAGTCGTCAATTCGCACATTCTACGAGTCGATTATTAACGACGTTGGCGGCGGGGCCGGGGGTTTGGGGGGTGGGGCACTGAGAATTAGCCGCACAGGGAAACCGGATCAGAATGTTCAGATCCGACGTCCGACTGGTGCTTCCTAATAAGAGTCAGTGCCTCATCGGTCAGGTGATAGAGGCAAGAGGCGCTCTTGGCTCGGTAGGTTCCGGTCCAGTCCCGCAGCAGATTGAGATCCCGAAGCGCTTTTTTGAAATCGTTTTGTTGATGAACGTTAGTAACCAGCGTGGTTAGACTCTCTGTGCTGAGCCGTGCCGAGCCCTTCCGATCATATAGGTGATTCAGTAGTCGTCGAGAAAAGCGAACAAATGGGTAATCACCTTGGGATCGTCTCATTCGCTTCGACGTCGCATATCGGAGAAGTTTGTCTTCGATGATGTGGGGTAGAAGGTCTTCTCTTATTGGCAAACTATAAGTAGTACATATTATATGTGTATCGTCACCACTATTAGTCGCCCTGGTTCCTGAGAGCAAGGGAACTATCTTGATCGGACGCCAATACTTCCCGTTGTCTCGGCCTTCACGAATTCGGGCGAACAATTCGTTAGAATCCGGGTTGATTACCACAGCAGAAGCAACAATTCGCTGAACCTGTGACAACACCTCTGCTTCATGCCCATTAGTTAACCGACTCACATGACCATTGTGTTTGTAAATAACGTAGGATTGAAGCAACTCGGTCGCAAGTTCCTGACGATCGTCACTATCAAATAGTTCAATCCAGAGCAACCACTTCGCAAGTTCATAAACAACCTTGCTCATTGAGTCATTTTCAACCAACCCGGTCTTGGCCATCCTTTCAATCCACGGGCACCAGACACGGCTCCCAGTTTCAGGTTGCCACAGCCTGAGATCCTCAAGGTTGATGTCACCAAAGCCACTATCGCTTATTGGCAAACTATAAGTAGAACAGTATATATCACTCTTGTTCCAACCCTTCGGGACTTCCAGCCCAAGTCGATTGAGCCAGGGAATGCTCACAGAGGTAGTCGCCATCAATTCCTCTGGGCGAAGTAGGCCGTCCACCGGAACTTTAGCCAACGTTCCCAGCCTCACGTCCCTCAACTCATATTTCTCGTCAGCCCAGCGAAAGATCGGAGGTCTACCCTTTACCTCGATGATCTCGAAGTCCCAACCGTGAAGGTAATGCTGGTACTGAAGCCACCGCTCCAGCTTCGTGATGGCCTTGTCGAGCATCTCGTCACCGGAGCCCGCCTTCCTGATCACAATGTATGCGTGCGCTCCCCGGCCGTTCGTCGATCGACACCAGAACAACCCTGGGAACAAATTGTTTCTCAACCACTCAACGCATTCCAGCGCCCCCTGGTATGACCCCATTGTGTGGCAGTCGATGTCAATCTTGATAAGGGTCTCTGGGACACGCCAGCGACCATTCGATTGAAAGTAAAGGATCTCCTGACCAGTGAAGTGGGTCATGAAGTCCTTGTTACTAATGCTGGGAAGGAACCGCTTTGGCAGTTCATAGCGTAGGCAGCCGAAGAACTCCAGGATTTGACGACTACTCGTCTGGCTGAACCCCTTTTTGAAGCGGTTGCTTCTCCCCCAGCAATAGGGGTGAATGCGCTTTCTGATCCAAGTCAGGACTCTCCTTTCCGGGGAAATCCCGGACATTTTACGTATATACATTAGACTTTTCCTTTCAATAGGGACTATGGACGCCGTGACCTAACCCGCCACGGCGTCCGACTTCTTATTTGTCTTCTTGGTTGCGCATCAGCCCCGAGCCGCTGCCTCCAGCAGCCCAGCCAAGACCAGCGCCTTGCTTCGATCCCCGGCCCAACCGAAGACCACCCCATCCCCGTCCTTGATCTCGTGAGCGGTCTGGCCCGTTGATACCACCTCAAACGGTGGTCGGAGTCTCAGTCTTTCCGATGTATCTTCGTCAGCATCCGCAGGTGCCGGTTCGACGACATCCCATTTTGGCACCACCTTGAAATGGTGAGCGAGCCTGACGACATCTTCAGGAACGAATAGTCGTTTGTTGGCGATCCGTGCCTTCGGCTCGGCGATCTTGCCGCTTGTCAGTAGGTGAATGATTTGATGGGGTCTTCGACCCAACACCTTGGCGACCTCGCCCAGTAAGAAATGATCTCTCATAGTGCCTCCTTGCTATCTATGCAGTCCGTCTTCTTTTTGCGACAGAACTTTTGTATGTCCATACTACAATATATTATGATTGAATTTCAAGATAGCAGAGGACGATTGATCGTGGTGTTTCGGGCCGACCGCAAGGCAAGTGTGAAGCCGTGTTCGACTCGGGAAAGCAGGCGATGGAACATGCCAAATCCCTCGCAGAACGACACGCCGCCGACCACGCACCATGATCGAGTTACTAATGTACCTTTTGGGCTCAAAACCTTACCGAAGTCGAAAGTTTTCTTGGTTTCGGGTCGAAAACCAATGGATCTGGGTTCGGCTCAAAGGCGGCACACAGAATCGACGCAATCCGAGTTTGTTTATGCTTGATCCAATCCACGCCTACTTGTAACATAGCAACATCGAGTCAGGGGTCGATTGGGTATGCGACGGCCCATCCCACCTGCCATGAGGGAGCGACCTGGAAAGAGGCGAAAGACCAGCTTTGCGCTGGCTCGATCGTCGTGCGCTTTCACGTCTGCTTAGCGATGGAGTTCAGCATGAAGAAGCCAAGACGCCTGTTCCGCAACCGTCATCAGGACTGGGATGTCGTGGTTGTCGCCGAAGATCAAGACAAACCCATCATCCTTAGTGACCCAGATCTTTCGGACCTCCAGGGTTGCTCGAAGGAGATCCGCTCCCGGTGGTGGAAGGCGTACATAGAGGAGGGGATCAAGAACCCTATCGTTGTCGCCGTCCACAAGCGATCCAGGCTTGCCCGTGAGCGAGGTGTTGAGCAAGCGGCGGACTTCGACTTCCTCGCCGTGGATACCCAAGACGCACCCAACTTCGGTTGGCTTGCGTCGAAACTCGCCGATAGCCGGAATCGCCCTCCGTCGATGCGGATCATCCTGGCAACCGGGGAGGAGACCCAGGTCCATCAAATCACGGACCTGACCGAGACCGGCGTCCTGGACATGGCTCACTTCGACGCCGGGTTTCGGGCGAAGCTGCTCCATGACCACCCGATCTTGGAGCCTTACATCAATGCTCCGTGGAAGTTGCGGGGCTGATCGAGACTCGGAAACCCGGAAAGACGGAGATCGGTTTTCCGTCTTTCCGGGTTTCCGACCCAGTATGAGTCAAGACTCTATGAACAAGGACGATTGCCTTTTGATCGGCGGGAACGACCACGTGATCACGGTCGGCTTCAGGACTTTGTATTTCGTTGGTTGAAGCAGAGGTACTTAGATGCTGAGTACTTCGTTCGGGGACCGGACATCGACTTGAGATTCTACAGGCCGGGAGGGAATGTCTATCCGTGCGGGGGCACGGTCGATGGCAGCGCCTTGTCGTCTTTATCAATCGCCGAGTGCGTGTCGTTTATCGGGCGTGACGCATGAATTACTCACGCCGTGATCGTGGATGTGGACGGACCAATCACGACTTCGAGGAAACCCGGAGAGCCGTTTTCCGACTTTCCGGGTTTCCGCCTCAAAGAGAGCGGACTATGAAAGAGACCGACCATCAGCATCTCGCCTCGTATCGGCAGAAGCAGCAGACGGTGATCGACCGTGTAAACGGGATCATCAACCGCCGTCACAACGGGCTTTACGTCTGGGGCGACACAGGCGTAGGCAAGACCTGGAACATCGAGGTGACCTTGAAGGACGCCCAGGAGCGAGGGGTCCGAGCATTCCGGAAGCTGGCGGGGAAATGTTCTCCGCTCGGGCTATACGAGCTTGCTCGGGATTTTTCCGACGCCATACTGTTCATCGATGACGACCCGACGCTTGTCCAGGATCGGCTCTCCCAGCAGATCCTCCTCCATCTATGCGGTGACGGCAGGCACAACTCCGAGACCGGCCGGAACGAGCGGCTCATCACGAACGTGAAGTCGAAGACCCGTGAGTCTTGTCTATTCACGGGGAGTGTCATCATCTCGAACAATGTGCGACTCGCCAACATGCCCGTGCTACGGGCGCTCCAGGGCAGGATTCGGACATACCACTTCCGCCCGACCACAAGCGAACTGATAGCGATGCTCAGGCACCTCGCCGAGACAATCGATAACTCCTACACGGACCTGGAAGAAAGGCGTGAGATCTGCGAGTTCATTATCGCTGAAGCTGAGAACTCCCAACAACAGATTGACCTGCGGCTGCTCAAGCACGGACTCAGTGACTTCGAGCAATATTGGCGAGGCGAAGCGAGCATCCATTGGAAGCAGTTAGTCGTATCAAGCATGCAGGATTATTACGCTCCGATACCGACTCTCAGCCGGGAAGAACGGAAGACCCACGAGCAGGATCACATCCTCGATCTGATCGAGGAGATGTCAGAGGCTGGTGGGTCGAAGGAAGCAGTGGTCGAAGACTGGATGACGGCGAACGAAAAAAAGAAGACCGCCTTCTACGAGCGCCTCAAGGAACTACCGGAGGAGTTGCAGCGGCGATTTCGGGCGCTTCCCGACAAACGGTCACCCGCTTCTGCTCAGGCCAGCCCCACGGGCAAGACTCTCACGGTTTGACTCGCACATTGTGCGAATCAGGAAGGCGATGAGCGCCCTATCCCAGTGCGGTGCAAAAGTTGGACAACTCCCATCCGACTTACAAAAGTTGGACGAGCCGCTCGCCTCGTCGCTCGGGAACGATCCAATACCCCGGAGGAGCAGCCGGATCGCCGACTCCCTCGGGCAACCCATAAGCCCCACAATGGACTTCAATCCTCATTCTCTGCGGGCTTCTGGTCACCTTGCAAATGCCCGTGGTAGTTGCTCACCAATTCTTCGCCCAAGACCTCGATCAGTTTCGCAAGGTGAGAATCAGAAGGCTCTTTCCGCTTGTACTCGTAAGACCGAATACTTTCGATGCTGATCCCCGTCCGGTTGGACAGGTCTTCCTGTGTCAGCCACGCCGCCCACCGGAACGTGCGAATCCGCTGACCCAAAGTGGCCGACTTGCGTTTGACCAAGCATTTGGAGCACCAAAGTTGCTCATGCTTGGGAAGCACCCGACCGGGAGCCTTGATCTCTGTTTTGCAGGTCTCGCATCGCCGTGTCCCGTACATCTCGTCGAGTTGTTGATTCATCAAATCGAGACGCCGCTGCATCTCCTTGGACGTGGAAACGGGAACCTGCTGGGAGGTCGTTGATTCATGGCTTGGGGTGAGAGAATCGCTGAAGCGTTGAACGGCTTCCTCGCTCGTGCGCCATCGACTCCCGACCTTTACCGCTTCCAACCGAACGCCGTTGGAACCTTTGGTGATCCACCTGGTGAGCGTGGACTGCGAAACGAGCAGACGCTCTGCGGCTTTCTCAATGGTCAAGAGAGTTTCGGCAGCGAGGTCAATCACGACTTGTTTCCGGCGCTGTCATGCTCGTCGATCTGTATGGGTAGGGGCCTTGTGAGTCAATTCGATGCCCAACGTTCAATGAACAACATCCAAATGCTGCTCGGCACATGATTGACACGTTTTCTGGTCGTGCATCCATTCGGGCGCTTTTGTCTTACCGCATCGGTCGCACCGCCGATACGTCATCGTACGCACTTCACGGGCGGCGTTGATGAGGCGGTGAAGCGTCATCATCAGCGTAGAAGCCGGAAGCCGTCGCCAATTCAAGGTTGCGAAGTGGATCGGTCGCACGACCGGGGTGTGCGGCCCATCCCAACAGACACGAAAAAGGGCGATAGACACCCTGCTTCCGCCGACCCGGACAATGACCTCACCAGTATCACCGCCGACCATGACGATAGCGCCATCAAGCTGCGTTTCCTCACGGATCGAAACGCCTAGCAGTTCTCTGAGTTCCCTCAGCAAGACGTCACGGTCGATTGGCTCTAGATTAAGCACTATTCATGCCCCTACTTCTGCAATCTGTGCATCACGGACCAGACCTCGTGGAGCGAGTGCTCGTAGGCCGCTCCTTCTTTTCCCTGATGGCGGGCAACTTCTGACTTGAAATTGTCGTAGTCGGTTTCCGAAGCTAATCCCGCAACCACGTGCGTCCAGGCTGACTTTGGAACGAACAACCGATAGGCGTAATCGGTCCCGGCAGACTCTTGGATTTCGCACTCGTCAAGGAGGTCGGGAAATCGCTCTTTGAGAGCTTCGAGAAGACTTCTAATTCTTGCCCGCACCATGATGCGGCCAAGATCGACGGGTTGGCCGTGCTTCCCGTCACCCTGTCGAGCACAGACCGCACTGAAGAAACCGTGTTTGGTGAAAATCCACACGGGTCGCTCCTTCTCGTACTGTCTCTTGATACCAGTCTGCCTGATGGAGCCCGAACATGACGTCAGGAAGGTGTTGTCCCGGCTTGCTCAACCGTCTTGATCTCCGACAGTACCCAGTCGAAGGCTCCCACGAATTTGTCCAAGTGACCGGGCGTCAACAGCAAGCTGAGACCGAATGTTGGTCGTTTCTTCAGCGCCTCGTCGGATATCGAGACTCCGATTGCCGAGAGCCGCTGGGCAAGTTCCTTCCGCTTCCCTTCTTCGGCGAACGGTGGTCTCTTCATGTGTTGAAATTGAAGCTCGACGCTCCCGTATGTCCAGACGGAGAAAAGAAGGTGCTGGCCGAACTTGCTAATGTATGACGGAAAGTACGATCCATCTTTCTTGCCTTGACCCCACCAAATACGGAGACCGTGTTTGTTCGCCCAATCCAGAAGTCGCCGAGCGACTGCCGCCTCTTGTTCACCCCGTCTTTGACTCAGATCCGAAAAGAACGACGACTCATCCCACTGCCGTGGTTCGCCCCGCTCCACCTTCTTCTTCTGACGAGCCGTTTCCGTCTGCCCCACGACACGAGGAACGAGCGTCTTGAGGTTCTCACCCACGAACTGCTTGACCTCGATGGCGAGCACCTCTGCCGGGTCCATCTGGGTATTGAGGAACTCGACGACCCGCCGCAACTCGGTTGGAATCTCGTCGGCGATAAAAAGCAATCGGACCCGCCCTGCCTGGAGATTCGTTTTCACTGATTGCCAGAAGGTCGAAATGTCTTGCCCTTCACCAAGGAGCCCCATGAGTTCGGTCTCGGGATCGTCGCCGTCATCCTTGCACCGGCTCTCGAACTTGGCCTTGATCTCCTCGACCGGCCAGTAGGCGACCGCATTGGCGGCGTAGTCGAGCATTTGACCGATGACCTCACGCCGGATGCGGGTATCGGAACTTCGCTTGACCTCAACGAGAGTGGGTATCGCATCTTGGTCAAGAAAGAGATGGTCGAGCGACCATCGAGCCGCCCCATCTTGTTCACCGGGAACAGCCATTTCACGGGTGACAAGCAGCCAACGCCTCGGCTCCTCGGCGTCGATCTGATCCCCAGCGAGGAGATCCGGGTGATCAGCCAAGAGCGTCTGCAACAGGCTCTCCGAGTCGTACGAAGCCTCTTCCATTGCGAGGAGCTTGGAATCTTCTTTCAGGAGGTAGATACGACCAGCCACTTGATCACCTTGATTGAAGGACAGGGATTCATAGCGCTCTCACGCCTCCCAACCCAAGACCACTTGAAGAACTTCGTGAAGCTCGCCCAGCGTACCGGGATCGAAGGGGGGAACGCTCGGTACTACTTTCCGATCGTGACTTGTATCGTTCGTGATCAGCGTCGTGTTGAGCTTGGTCATGTGGTTGATTCGTGCAGTGTTCCGGTAATCGGAAAAGCCAGGCGAAGAAGCCATACGCCGTGTCGATCTGAAAGCAAGATGTCGTGCTGTCGCTCTTCTCCATCAGAGGGGCTTGGTCCCAAAGACCAGTTCACGAGCATACGAATTTCGTTCCCTCAGCGCCGCCGCCGTCTGCTTGGCCGAGACGAGCCCTTCCAGCCGATCAAGCGCAACTGGCCGCAAGACGATCAACGCACGCCGACTACCAAGTAGCGGGTCACGCACCTCGATTCGTGCCTCCCTCGCTTGGGCATGACTGGTCGGGTAGAGGATAGTGGCGGTGCTGCACTCGTGGATTGTGGCATAAATCGCAAGTTGGTAGAGCATCTCCCTGGGCAGCGAGTTCTCCCAAAGGTCCCGATATTTCGCATCCAGGATCGCCAAGACCTGCATCCCCTTCGCCACCAGAAAGTCAGGTCGGGGAACTGGTGCTTGCTGGTTACGAGGGTTCCAGCCCGGCACGTATGCGAGCATCCCGTTGAGCCGGTGCTCCGAGCACACAGTATGGTCGGGGAGGTTGTCCACAAGGAATTTCCCCAACAACTCCTGGAAAAAGCGGTTCATATCAAAGAGGAAGCCGGGGAGTCTTGGCCCGGCCTCGCCACCGAGGGATAGCCCACCAGCCTCAGCGAGTATCCGAATAATCAAGATGGCAGGCTCGTAAGCCCTCGTCGTGCGGTCCATCTCACTCTCCAGTCGCTGGAAGATTCGCCGGTCAAGCCGAAGAGAGGAAACGGACTCAGCGAGCAGATCGGCGAGCCGACCCGTTTGCATTCGCAGTCCACGTTCAACGTCTAAGGACGATGCCAGCCGCAAACCCGCCAGCAAGACTCGGTTGATCAACCGGTCCTCTTCTCGGCGGTGGTGAACGCACGGCAGGCTCGGCTCGGCGAGGGTGCTCTGCGCAACGATGGTCTGAAAATCGATCCGGCCTCGGGGTGACGACAGAGCTTCCTCCCGGCGCACGTAGGCTCGTTGCAGTCCCCTCGCCAGAAGTTCCTTCGCCTCTTCGATCAATTGCCAGACAAGAATGTCCTGCAAACCCAGATCCTGCGTCGAATGCGTGGTGGAGGGCAAGAGCCGCAGATCCCTCAGCCCATAAGTGTACCGAAGCAATTTCAAGAGGGCGTCTGAGGGCAACTTGGGCAAAACCGTGATGTCGATCTCCCCGAGCCGAAATCGCCCAACGAAGGAGGTCGATCTTACAGTCAAACCGTTGCGAAGCTCCAAGATCTCCAAAATGCCGCTCTCAGTAAGGCGTCGAGCCAGATCAAGCACGCCGGGATCAGAACCGAGGTTGACATTCTCTGTGGAACTTCCAGGGACGGGAGAGACTGTTTGCCATTCGGCGAGTCGGACAGCGACGGCGGTCACGAGGTTGCTACCTCCGGATCGTCGTCATCACCTTCTTCGGGCTCCGTCACGCCCTGGTCGAATTCAAGGGACGTGGCAGCCTTGAGCGAGGTAAGGATGTCGGGGCACGGAGCCAGCAGAGCCTGAGCGAGTTCCTGATGCATGGCCTCCTCGAACAAGTCATGACGGATGGAGCGGTTCGGCAGATCGACCAAGCCGCTTCCGAGGATGGCGTGAAGAGCATCGTAGTCTTCGTAGCAGTACTCCTCCAAGAGCGGGATGATCTCGTCCCGGACGATCCGGAAGAAGCGGGCGGCTTCCTTTACGGGCTTGCCATGCTCTAAAAGGAACGAGTGACCAACCTGAAGATTGCGAGCGTCTCGCCCCACGTGCTCGCAAATTCGGCGGTTCAGGGCCTCCAGCCAAGGCCCCAGGGGAATGTCGGCGACGTTGGCATTTTCCAGCAAAGATGAATCGGGCATAAACTCGACGAAACCAAAACGCCGCCGCAGGGCGGTGTCGAGGAGTGCGATGGACCGGTCTGCCGTGTTCATCGTCCCGATGAGAAAGACGTTCGAGGGCACCCGGAACGCCGATCCGCTCAACGGCAGCATGATCGGTTTGCCCCGCTTGTCCTTCTCAATGACCGTCAGCAGTTCACCGAAGATTCGAGGGATGTCGCCCCGGTTGATCTCGTCGATGATCAAATAAAACTGCCGCTTCGGCTGTTTCTCTGCGTCCCGACACAACTGCTTGAAGATGCCGTCCCGCAGGACAAACGACATCCGCCCGTCTTGAAGTTCCGGTCGGTAGCCTTCGATGAAGTCTTCGTAGCCGTAGGCCGGGTGGAAACAGCAGATGCGGACGAGACCGAGGGACTCGGCTTCACCCTCGATCATGGCTTTCTCGGCGTGAGACAGTTCCTCGAAGGGCTTCCCCGCCAGGGAGTATGCGGCAAGGTCGATCGCCGATCGCTCGGCCCAGTATGTTTTGCCGGTCCCTGGAGGACCGTAGAGGATCACCTGGCTTTTCCGTTCGAGCACGGACTGGATGCGACCGAAGATGCCCTTCAATTCCGGCGATTCGCTACCTTTGGCCACCGGCTTCCCAGCGAGAGATGACTGGACGATCGGAGGTGTCCCAAGCACTCTTTTCTCAGCTTCTACGAGGTTGATTGGGAACTTCTTCAATTTATGGACTGTGGTCTGGAGTCCTTCGGCTTCCGGCATTTTCCACTCTTCGAGGGAAAGCCATTCAACTGGTCGGCGGTGTGGAAAATCGGAACCCGGCTCATGGCGATAATCCCCGGTGACCCGACCGACCCCAAGAACCTTCGAGCCGTCGCACGCCAAGACAGTCTCGCCCCGAGCGATTCCTTTGACGAATTGGAGGATCTGGCTTGCCGACTTTCCCTGCTGTTTGGGACTCCCCGGATATCGCTCCCCGAGCAGTTTGATAAGCTTCTCCCTAGTCGCAGTGTCCCTCTCGTAGCCTGAGAGGTCACCCAGGTCAGCCCATCCGATGGCTACGCACGATCCGTCTCGCATAAGCATCCATCGGTTCCTGGGCTGTTCCCCGTTTGACGTGCCGATCCGCCAATAAGCGAGTGGTAGGGGGTATTGGTGGTCGAGGGTAGTCGTTAGTTGACTTATCGGAATGCCGAGTTCGTGAGCGGCGGCAACGTATCGACCTCCGCACACGTAACGACCGTCACCCTCGGGGGGCACCTGGAGCATCTTGATGAGGTAGAACCGTTGGTAATCGGCGTTGTGGTAATCGTCGAGCTTCTCGGGTGCCAGCAGGCTGAAGTACTTATGCCCCCAGGCGAGGTTGCTGACGGATGGGGCGATCCGGTCCAGGTCATCCTGGAGCTTGCGGTACTCGGTATCATCAGCGAGATCGGGGAGTTTCCCGATTCGTTCAACCCCCTGTACGAGTTGATCACGATGCTTGCGAGCAATCTCAACCGCTTCGGGAATAGTCAGTTCCTTTACGGCGTTGGGGGAGCCGGTCACCCATGTGCCGGTCTCCTTGCCTCGGAAGACACCGAATTTGAAGGCACTTCCCCCTGCGATGCTGCCGAAATGACCGGGGAATTCGTCGTCGTTCTTGAATTCCAGCCAATAGACGAGGCTGTCCTTAGTTCCGATGGCGTGCATCGAATCGAGGAGTTCCTCGCCGTCGAGCTTCGCCAGGGCGTCGGGGCCGAACCTGTTTCGGAAGTTTCGGTAGAACCCCTCCAGTTGCGATTTGGAATAGAGCTTTCCGTCTGCGGTGAGCTTCTTGTGGTCCTCAAGAATCCGAGTCTTTATCCGGTCGTCAAGCATCGGACGAGCTTTCCTGTTGATCGTCAGTTTGCCCAAGAGTCGCTGAAGTCGATGACTCTTATGAGTAGAGATCGCCGTGGAAAGACGCCAGTTCCTATTCAGCCCATGTCTTCATCTGCGTCGTTTCCAGTTAAGCCGTCAGGCTCGTCCGGTTCCGAAGCCTCGAACACGGTCTCATCAAACTCGTAGTAGTCCACGGTCTTCTTCTTCACGCCGATTTCGTGCTGAATTAACTGATCGATCAGGGTCTCGCCGTTGATCAAGGTGATCGGTGCAGCGCCCATCTCGAAGGCGGCGTCCTTCGCACCTTTGCCGTAGTCACCCGTGGTGATGATAGTCCCTTTCTGCGCCTTGAACCGATGTAGTGAACCACGAAGCATGTCCAAGACCGGTCGCTGAATGTTCGCTCGGTGTCGCTTCACCTGGATGACCTCGTTTATCGTGGTGATTCCGAACTGGGCGACCGCCTTGACATCGACCCCCTTGTCATTGGACCGCTGCGTTACCTCGACATCCTCGTACCCCATCTCAGTCAGGAGGTCGCATATGAGTTGCTCGAATGCATAGGGGTCCATGTTCTCCAACCGTTCTCGGAGCATCTCCCGCTGGGTTCGGTTGAATGTTTCGACTGTTGCCAGAAGCTCCGTAGTACGACTCTGCCCCGTATCGGGCAGACCTGATGTCAGCGATCCGAGATACTCCTCGCCTCGCTGAGTCAGGCGGTAGCGCTGCCCATCCCGTTCGATGAGCTTGCGATCTCGTAGGCTCTGGAATCGCTTATAGAGAAAGTCCTTGACGACGGATTCCTGCCGCACGTTGGAATGACCGACCACAAACTCACGCCACCCCGGCAGTAGATCACCACGGCGAGCATTCGGCTTGACCTGGATGAGCTTGAGGATCTCGCCCATGCCTTCCTGAAGATCGATTCCCCGTTCCGTCGCCCCGAACTCGGAAGAGAGCAGATCCTTACCGGCTGCCGTGACGACGCATTTGTTGTCGCTTTCTTCGATCAAGTCGTACCGATCGGCGACAATGCCCGGTCCTCGGAGGTAACGAGGATTGATACGGTGACTTGACATAGACCAGATTCGTTTGGCTAACACTTGATCGGAACCCTTCAGCCGCTCATCGATCCATGTCTCCGGGTTCTCCCAGCTAACCGGCTCCTGCGGCGTACCCCGGAGTCGCATGATCGCCGCTCCAAGAGACTCCAGGTCAGCGACAGGGGTACCCTCAACTGCCGTGAGGTAACCCCGAAGCTGCGAAAACGTAGGAAGCCAGGGACACAGACCAGGGCGTTCGGCTGGCGCAGCTTCCCCGCCGCCAATCTTCGTCCGCTTGTTAGCGACCGGTACCCGCCCAGCCTTTTTCTTATCGTAGGGACGCAAGACCGGAGTCTGTTGCGCAGCCTCGATGGCTTTGAGGATGACTTCGGCATCCTCTTTCTGGAGGCGAGTCGGGCTGCCTCGCAAGTAGCCCGACCAAGAGCGGGCGGGGGAGTGCAGTGTGGGTTGCAATAGCTGATGCGGGATTCCGTGTTCCGGGGGGAGGAGGATTTCCGGCTCAACGCCCAGTCGGATAGGGAACACCTCCATGTCCCAGATTCGTTCCTCGGATCGGTAAACGGGTTTGGTGACCCGCAGGACGCCGACCCAGCGGCTGATCCCGGTAACGTAGCAAAGCAACTTGTCGTTCGGCTGGATCTGCTCGCAAGTGTGGAACCGCCGCTCCCGGAAGCCAGAGACGTGAGCCCCAGCCTTCTGGAACTCCTCCAGGGTTTTCACCGTAAACAGATCAAGCCAGTAGTTCATTGAAGTGCAATCAGTCTTTCTACTCGTTGGAGTTTCGGTGGTACACAATATCGATGCCTGTAGTCGTCGACGAGCCTCTTGATCAACAATACGGGCTCGACTATTTCAAGGGCAAAGGATCACACGATCAACTCATCCTCAACGCCGCTTTGAGCGAGGGTCATCGGTGCTGATTAGGTAACGGAACAGCCTCGCCGTGGAGCCCCATCTTGTCGAACAGAATCTTGTTGCGCTTCTTCGCATCATCAAGTAATTTATCGAATGAAATAATTTCGATGTATGCTCCATACTCCGTGTGATAGCCAAAATATCCGAGCGAATCAGGCGTCTTCTTGAGTTGGTAATCCCTGGCCTGCTTTTGAAGCGTTGGTGTCAGGTCGCAAACGATGTAGGCGTAGATCGGTAAGTGCTCTGGCACGGTGATCGGAACGCCTCGTCTGTCTTTCGCCTTCCCTTCTTTTAGAAGCCCGATGTAGTCATACACTTGAAGAATGGGATTTTTCTCTTCCTTGTCGCTGTAGTCATTCCTGGCAGGGCGTTTGAATTCGATAATGACAATTGCTGAGAATGGTGGGCCGGAATCTGCAAAGGCAAATGGGCGGTTGAAAATCACCAAGTCGGGTCGGTCCTCGCTCGCTACCTCGATCGTTGCACCAATTTGGTTCAGCGGCTTGTCTGACGCCAGGAAGTAGTGGTAGGCCAACTTCTCGTCAATGATCCACAAGTTCATGTTCTCGATGCGAACATCCTCGCTCGTCTTCTTGAGTGTCACCGGGCGCTTCAAAACCAGCCAATTATGGGCGCTTATCGGTAGTTCAAAACCAGCCACCCCGTTCGGGTAGTTACATTGGTCAATTCAATACAGCTCTACGGTAATCACGACTGACTGAGAACTTGCTTTGCTTGGCCGAATCGGTCTTTGACTTTTCCGGCGGAGCCGAATTGGCTCCTCATTTTAACGCTTCGTTGTGGTCTTGCCTCCTCCCTTTCCGCTGGCGTTGGAGCCAGATGGCGCCTTGGCTGGTTTTGAATCTGGTGGGTTCTCTTCCGACCCGGAGGGCGCTTTGGCTGGTTTTGAATTCGAACCACCATGCTCAGAGCCGGAGGGCGCTTTGGCTGGTTTTGAATCTTCAAACCCGTTTCCGCCCGAAGCCGATTGGTGCCGCAGGCGGTAACTTCGGCCCTCCAATCGCACGAGCTCGGCATGATGCAGGAATCGATCCAAGATCGCCGTGGCACTCGGCACATCCCCGAGAAGCTTTCCCCAATCCTCGAGCGGACGGTTCGATGTCATCATCGTTGACCGTGTCTCATACCGCCGCATCACGACCTCGAAGAGACATTCACCGGAACGCCTCGGCAATTGCTTCATTCCCATGTCGTCGATGATCAACAACTCGGGCTTCAGGTACATCGTCAGCATCTTGTCCTCCTGCCCCAACACCTGATCATGCAGGAAGTCCCGGACCAGGTCGAAGACCGAGCGGTAAAGAACCGTGTAACCGGCCTTGACGGCTTGATACCCGATCGCTTGTACGAGATGGCTCTTTCCGAGGCCGGGCGGTCCCAGCCAGAGCACGTCGCGCCCTTCGCGGAGGAACCGACAGCTCGCCAAGTCGTACACCTGCTTGCGGGGGATCGACGGGTTGAACGACCAGTCGAAGTCTTCCAACGACTTCCGCTCGCGAAACTCAGCCGCTTTGAACCGTCGCTGGAATTGGCGATCGGCTCGCACCGCCAGCTCGTCTTGAAGGATCAGCTCAAGGAACTCGCTGTGGCTGAGGCCGTGGCCAGCGGCCTCCTGTAGGCGAATCTCCAGGCTCTCCAAGAGTCCGGAGAGCCGTAGTTGCCTCAATACATTTCTCAGTGGTTCATTCATGGAGAAAACTCCTGGTGTGGTGTGGAAAATGTCGTGCTCGATCTCGATCGCCGATCACAGAATCAAAATGTCATCTCCGTCCCTCCCGCCTTCGCCATCGCCTCGCCCTCACTTGAACTGGGCGAGGCGATGGCGAAGGTGGGAGGGAGCATCCCTCTTGCCGAGCCGGAGCTGAGCCCCGTCCCCTCTTTTTCGCCGGAAACTCGGTAGCCACTGCAACGTTGTTTGCACCGTGACCGGCGGAGGTCTGCCAAGTCGATTCAGGCACTCCCGCTCAAAGCAACTCTGATTCATGAGTTGTTCCCCTCGTATCGAGATTGGAATGCGTCGCGGACAAACTGGCCATATTCACTCATTGGTCGGATCATAGGATGCTCGTTCATGAATGGCAGCAACTCTTGCTTGGGTCCCTGGCGCTTCAGGAGCGCACGGATTGTCCGGAGGCGATACTCGCCGTAACCGTGCGCAATTTCGCAAGCGTGATCGATTGCCGAGGCGAGATGCCGGCTGGAAAGGTTCAAAAGGCCGATCAACACTCGCACTCCCTCGACTCCGCGGGCTCGGATCATCGCCTCTGCCCAAGCGGTGCTCTTGGGTCCCAGCCGAGTGGTCACTCTGCGCAGAAGCCAGGCTGCCCCTTTCTCGACCCCGCTGATCTTATTGGGGTGAATCAGTTCAGGCGGTGTGCTGAAACGACCTGGTTCCTTCCTGAGATGCACGGCGATCTTCTCCATCCGATCGTTGTAGATCGACACCAGGCGGCTGTCCCAGCGCACCCAGACGTCCCGGTCCCGGTATTCCGGCGGCACCGCATAGTAGGCCCGCTTGACCTCAACATGGCCATCGCGGTGGACAGTGCGGCGGCCCTCGTGGAACGACGGGAATAGACCCAATGGCAACGGTACCAGTGCCTCGCGCTCGACCTCGGCGAAATGCTTGCCGACCTGGCGACGGGTGGTGCCATGGATCCGGGTGTCAGCGACGGTCAGCTCCCAGTTCAGTAGGAAAGCATTCTGCTCCTCCAGGCTGGGGAATCGCCGTGCCTTGAGAGCGTTGCTCTGGACGTAGTCGACGCTTTTTTCGACCTTTCCCTTGTGCCGAGGTGTCCGGGGTCGCGTGGGCCAGAAGACAAAGCCGTAGTGCTCTCCGAAGGAGCGGACCTTGGGATTGAGCTCGGGATCAAACCAGTCGGCCTTCGTCACGGCGGCCTTCAGGTTATCCAGAACCAACCGTCTCGGTACGCCACCGAAGTGGCGAAAGGCACTTTCAATGCAGCGAAGGAATTCATCGGTGGTCTGGCGATAGACGGCCTCGGAGTAGGCCTTGCGAGAGTGGGACAGCACGATGCGGAAGACATGGGTTCTGCGGCGCTTGCCGTCGGTTGTGTAAACCGGAGCACCAGTGCCGAAGTCGACCTGGGCCTCCTCCCCTGGCTCACACTCAAGGCGCCGGAAGGGAAGCTCTTGTACCGGCTCGAGGCGGCGAACAAAGCGACGGACGGTGTAGTAGCTCCCCTGGAAGCCGTGTTCGGACGAGAGATCCTGGTAAATGCGTTGGGCGCTCAGGCCCTGGTTAAGCTTGGACTGAATGATGTCTCGCCAAGGCTCGCAATCGCTGAGTCGACCGCGAGCTTGGCTGCCGCGGTCGCTGGCCGAAGCGAGTGTCGGGACAGCCGCGCTTGCTGCAATTTCAGGGCCGCTCGAGCCGGAGGGCGCAATGGCTGGTTTTGGCGCCTCTCTGGCCTGCTTGAGGTAGCGAGCGACCGTCTCACGATTGATGTCCAGCTCGATGGCGATTTGGCGCTGGGACCATCCCCTGCGATGCAGGGACAAGATAGCGTCTATCATGGCCACTTTGAGGCAATTCGACATGGTGCGGCTCCAGGAAAGGGGTCTCCCGAAAGCCTACATGTCGAATCCGCGTCTCCTCATTAGTGGCTGGTTTTGAAGCGCCCCATGGTGGCTGGTTTTGAGCGCCCGCTGTCATCTTGAGGGGGAACACGATCTCGTGAATGGCGTCTTCAAGATGGTATTTGTTATTTTCCTTTACTCCTCGGCGCTCATCGAGGAAATCCAACGTCGCTTTTCGGTGCACAACATATCGTGCCAGCTTTGAAATCCCAGACTCGTTCCATTCTTCGAGAAATCGTTCGTAACGTTGGCGAAACTCTTCTTGTGACGTGGCCTTCTCATCGTTTTCGGCTAGGAGGTTCTCGATACTTGGCACGAAGCTCTAGGTCCCATCCCTGCCCGATGCGATAGAGTTCAACGTCAAGCTGTTCGTTCGTCAGATTCGACCGTAGTGAGTCAATCTGTTGGGCCTTGTGCTTGAGAAGCGGACGGTACTGTGGCGCTTCAGTGGCAACAAACTCCTTGATGCGTTCTTTCTTCGCCTCGTTAAGTGGTCGGGTGAACGGTTCCAGAAAGTCATTCGCCTTGGCTACGGCAGCATCCAGGATGTCTTGCCAACCCAATTCGTTCGCAAGCAAGGTATTAGTCGTCTCGTCGAGTATGTCAAATCGTGTTCTTTCCGAGTTCACACAACTATCGAGCAGCGTCCCCGACACATATCCGGCGTAGATGAACTTATTCTCGCCTTCAGGGTCAGTCAGGGCGGTTTCGAGGTTCGGCAGGGTCTTCGATAACACTTCCGTCTTTACTGAGCGTTTGTGGGCGCAGAAAGCAAGCGAGTGTTGCAACTCTTGCGGAACAAGCAGGCGGACGTGGGTGATGTGGAACTTCTGCCCCTTGACTTGAAAGTCTCTGGCAGCAATGTCGAGCCTCATTTCAGACTTGAAGAGGTGGTTCAGGTCGAGGTCGATTTGCTCGGTATCGTCACGTACTCTAATCTTCGGGCAGGTATCGAGAATGAACGATTCCAGAAAATGCTCAACGATGCGGCGGGCAATGGTCACAGCGGATTTCGGGCAACTCTGATGTTGTCGGAACTCAGACTTGAAGCCGGTCAGCCAGATCGTTGTTTTGCGGGACGTAGCATCCGTTTTTCCGACTTTTTCCTTGTCGACTCCTTTTTCTGTCAACTGAAACTCAAAGCTACGCTTGAAGAATGTACCGTCCCGGTCAAATACGCTTTCGACCTTCACCCGGTCGAAGGCTTTCAACCACAAGAATCGCCCCACGCCCTTACCACCCTTGGTCTTTTTCCTCGTACTATCGGATGTCTCGAAGGACTTGAAGTTTGCATCATTGAAACCGACGCCGTTGTCCTGAACCACAAAGCCGGAAATAGGCAGGTTCGTTGATGTGTCGCCGCCATAGAGCCCTCGAAGCGGCGTCTCCCGGACAACCTCGACCTCGATTAAACCCTTTTTCTCCTTGGTTCTCTTCAATCGCATGAATCGAATTGCTGATCGCCTCAAACACCGGATATAAGCCGTTGGACAAAGGCAGCTTCGTATTGCTCACTTTGCCCTTTACATCGAGATCCATTGTTCGGCTCCAAGAGTATAGGCGACCATATCAGAATGACGAGGACCCATCGCCAATCAGGAGTTCTCCTGGACCCGCAAAATCAACGAGGTAGATAGTTGCCTTCTCATGGTTTCCAAAAATCGGGAACCAGCGATCAAGGTTGCGTCTCAGCAACAAGTGTTTTGCCGTTGTGTGCGGCATCAGAGGCAGCACTTTCAGCATGGCTTCTCCCTTTCGCACTTCGAGATCGTCCATCGGCGTAACTTTCGACACTTCGACCACGTTCGGGTCCTTCATCTCCACCATTCTAAACGCCCCGGTCTCATTTGTTCAGTAGGCTCTTGCTGGACCTTGACCGGCGTGCGAGACTCGCTGTTTGGCATTCTAGGACAATATGGGCTCGGTCGCAGATCGCCACCAGAGTCGTCGAACGACTGTTCAGAATAAGGATTTAGGGCTACGTCCTTGAAGACAATCTTCGAGACATGCAAACCTCGTGATGAGGTGCTCAAGGGCGAGTTGCGGGAACAGCAATTCGCTGCCTCGCTCACCAAGGTACTGCGCAACGAAGCTGACGAAGTCTATGGTGATCCGCCCAAGTTTTTTGCGAATACGTATCCGACAGGCGGTCTGAAATCCCTGCTCGGGGAAGCCCTTGGTCGGTTGACCGCCATGAAACCGTCGAACGCCCCGATCATCCGTCTCGAAACGAGCTTCGGTGGCGGCAAAACCCACAATCTGATTGCTTTGCTCCATCTCTGCCGTGGCGGGATCGCTCCCAAGGCGGTAGCTCGCTTCGTGTCGTCCGAATTACTTCCCGGACAGCCGGTCAAGAAGATCGCCGGGATCGTCGGTCCCGATATGGATGTGGCTAACGGGATCGATCATGGGACCGTCAGGACGTACACCATCTGGGGAGACATCGCCTACCAGATTGGGGGAAAGGCGGGTTACGACATTGTGCGAAAGAGCGACGAACAGCGCACCACGCCGGGCACCCAGGTGTGGGAGAAGCTGATCGGCGACGAGCCCGCCCTGATCATGATCGATGAGATCGCCGCCTATCTGCGGGCAGCGAAAGGCACAATCGTGGGCTCCACCAGTCTGGCGAAGCAGACTGTGGCTTTCCTTATGTCGCTCATCAAGTTCGCAGCCGAGAGCCAGCGGGCTGTTTTGGTCTACACGCTAACAGACTCGTCCGATGCCTTCGGCAAGGAGACCGACGAACTGCGGGAGGAGCTTGCCGAGGCTCGAAGCGTGTCGTCCCGGCAGGAGCACATCCTGACGCCCACTGCCGAAAACGAGATCAGCGCCATCGTTAGCCACCGAATGTTCGTTAGCCTGAACCACGGGGCAGCCGAACAAGTCGGTGAAGAGTACGTGCGTTATTTCGCCAAGATGATCGAGCAGGGAGCCGACTTGCCACAACGGGCGACCCGCTCCGAGTACGAAGCCGAGATTGTTCAGGACTACCCGTTCCACCCCGAGTTGCTCACAACGCTAAACCGCAAGACGTCGACGATCCCCAACTTCCAGAAGACTCGTGGTGTGCTTCGACTTTTGGCTCAAACGATCCGTGACCTCTGGCAGAACCGGCCGGATGACTGCTTTCTGATTGGCCCAAATCAACTGAGCCTCGGGACGGATCAGACGGCGAACGACCTCACCAGCCGCCTGGATCGACCGCAATTCAAGCAGGTCATCGAAGCCGACATCGTGAGCCCCCGTCAGGGGTCGCTTTCGCATGCTCAAGAGATCGATCGAGATTGGATAGAGGCAGGCAAACCGCCGTATGCGCAGCGGGTCGCAACGGCGGCGTTCCTGCACAGCATTGTCCAGACAGGGCAGAGCGGCGTCGAGCCGGGTGACCTTCGGCTGGCCGTGCTCCAACCGGGTGACGACCCCGCCCTCATCGACAAGGCGATGCAGCGTCTCCTGGATCGCTGCTGGTTCTTCGACTACGACGGAATTCGTTACCGCTTTAAGACCGAGCCATCGCTCCGCAAGATCGTCGATGACGAGATGGGGTTGGTGGGCAAGGTCAAGGCGAAGTCGGAACTCGACGACCGCATTCGTAAAGTGTGGAAGAAGGGGATCTTCACGCCGACCTTCTTCCCGACCGAAGCAATGGACCTGGATGACGATGCTGCGGCCCCGAAGCTAGGCGTCATCCATTACGACGCCTCCAGCGTGAAAGCGACCCAGACCAGCCCGCCCCCCGACATCGTTCTCAAGCTCTTCGAGCACAAGGGGAGCTTGGAGGAATACCGCACCTACAAGAACAATCTCGTCTTCCTTTTGGCCGACGCCGATCAGGTCGAACGGATGATTGAGGTTGCCCAACGTTACCTCGCTGTCCACCGGATCGTCAGCGACCAAGATCGCATGATGGAGTTCAACAAGGAGCAGGTCGGCAAGCTCAAGAAGATGGCTGAGGCAGCGGAACTCGACCTTCGGGTCGCCATCACGAAGGCGTACCGGCACCTCTACTACCCGTCTGCCGATGCCCCTAAGAAGAACGGCAACCTTGCGCACCACCTGCTTCAGCCCGCTGACCAAGGTGAGGTCGATACCGACCAAACCACCGTGCTCCTGCGAGTGTTGAAGAGCCTCGATAAAGTCCTCACCGCCGACGACAACCCTCTAAACCCGCAGTACCTCAAGGCGAAGGCGTGGCCCACGAACACGCCCTCCCTGACTACGGAAGAATTGCGCCGAGCCTTCGCCCAGCGGCTCGGGCTAAAGATGCTGCTCGACATCAACCAACTCAAGAAAACCGTCAAGGACGGTGTGACAAAAGGAATCTGGATCTATTACCCCTCTGAGGAAGAGATTGGATACGGCACCGTGTCACCCGCCCCGCTTGTCGAGATCAGCGATAACGTCACCCTCTACACGCCCGAGGAAGCTCAGCGTGTCGGTATAAAGATCAAAGGGGAGACGGTCGTCGATGAGAAGTGTCCTGTCTGCGGTCAATTCCCCTGCGTCTGCGACGACGATGACGACGATGACCACGGCGAGAACCTGACCCGCATCACTGTGGATGGAACCCCAGCCCAGACGTTTCAGGCAATTGCTGACAAGTGCCACGATAAGAAGATCAAGGGCTTGAAGCGGCTGTTCATCAGGGTCGAGGGTCCGGGAAAGAACGCCGCAACCGCCGTGCGGTCACTTGGTCTGGCAATTCCGCAGATGGGCAAAGCAAAGTTCACCCTGGATCAGAACATGGTCCTGGAATTTGGCAACGGCGAGAGTTTCAAGGTGACCTTCGCCGGGTCGTGAGACCGGTACAAGCGGGTGAAGACGCTGACAGACGAACTCAGCAAGGAAGCATCGAACGCAAACGTGAAACTCGTTCTTCGAGCGGAATTCGACTCGGACCTAGTTGTGGGCGGCGACCAGTTCACCATGATCCGAGACGTGCTCGAAAGCCTGAGCATTGGCAAGATTGCCGTTGAGGCCGTTCCGGCGAATCCGGAGACGAGTGATGGCTGACGAGGCGTTTGAGTTACGAGTTCAACCCAACGGCGATTCTCACTACGGGCTCGCCCTTTTCCAAAAGCCCCACCGTGACCTCGACCGGAGCGGCAAGGTCGAAGAATGGCGGCTAGTTGTCCGGGTCCACGGTCAGCCGATGAAGGCAGTGCTCGATCAGGTCTTGGCAACGATCAAGAAGGCAGGCTACAAGGCATCCGACCTGTCACGCAGTCGGGAGAAACCATTCCATCTGAACGAGAACGTTGGCGTGCGCCTGGGGCTCCTGTTCCTGGCAGTGAAGCCGTTGCGCAAGACCAACCGAATGGGCGACATCTCCGAGCACGTACAGGGGATGACAGACGAAGAAGCTTACTACTGGTTCAGCAAGACGACCTCGGCAAACACCGGGCGGCGAGCACAAAAGGCGATGCGGCTGTTGCTGGCTGAGGAGTGATTCGGGCGATTGAAGCGCTCATTGGGGAGCAGATCGTAATGGCTAGAACTCTGACTTGGCTTCACCTCTCCGACCTGCACACTTGCCTGCCTCGGACTGGCTGGGATGCTCGACGAGTGCTCAAGACTCTCGTTCCTGACCTGAAGAGCATGGAAGATCGCTATGGTCTGCTACCGGATCTCATATTCTTCACAGGGGATCTGGCATACGGGAACGTCGGGACGAAACGTGGGGAGTCGATCGCCGATCAATTCAGTGATGCTCAGCTTTTCTTAGAAAGCGTGCGTAATTCATTTAGCAGGCCGATCTCAGTGTCAAATGTTTTCCTGATACCGGGTAATCACGATGTGAACCGCAACGAGGTGACACCAGAACAGACGGAATGGCTGGATAATCAAAAAGAGGTTGATCCCATCGAGAGGATGCTGAACGAAAACGGCCTCCAGTTGCAACGATACATGGAGAGGCTATTTTCTTATAAATCATTTCTTCAAGAAGCTGGTTACGCCCATCTCTTGTTAGACCAGGACAGAGTTACCTATGCAAACATCAGGGAGTTCCATGGAATCAAGGTTGGCATTGCAGGACTCAACTCGGCTTGGTCGTGTTGCCGTGAAGATGAAAAGGCGAAGCTATGGCTAGGGGGCAGGTGGCAAATCGAGAACTTGCTCGGACAGCTTGATGAGGTTCAATTCTCGATCGCTCTGATACACCATCCAGTCAACTGGTTTAGAGCAGATGAAGATCCGCTCATTTTCCAGGAGATCGAGAAGGACTTTGCTTTTTGTCTCCACGGCCACGAACATCAGGCATGGGTCCATCATTCCTCGGACGGACACGTGAGGATCGCCTCAGCCGCTTGTTATGATCGTTCCGATAGAGAAAACGGCTACAGCTTCGTCCGAATCGATCTGGACAGTGGTAGTGGTGAGGTATGGTTACGGCGCTACGACCGCCATGGTGGGGGTTGGATTCCTCGGATTATCAGCGGAAAAACTGACAATGATGGTCTACGGCGATTGGGCCACCTAAAAATCAACAAGAGACAATCGGAGTCGCCTGGAGGGGAGATTCGCCGGTTATCAGTATTGGAACTCCTTAAATCCGACCCCGAACTGCTCGAACTCTTCCATGGCGACTTACTGGCCAGGATTCAGTTCAAAGCGAGCGAACTGATGCGAGGGGGTCGGGTGGACGATTCAATCTCTTACTATGAGAAGGCTATCCGACTCGGATCTAACGATTTCTTCACTTGGACAAATCTAGGATTTCTCTACGACCACGTTGGCCGATACGAGCAGGCAATCGAAGCGAATCGGAAGGCCGTCGAGATTGGTCCGAGCAACTTCACGCCGAGATTCAATCTCGCAGTCGCCTCGCTCCATGCAGAGCGTCCTCCCCTCGAAGTGCTCGATCGTCTGCTCGAAGCAGAATCTCGAGCGGAAGGCGTAGCGAGAGATCCGATGGACTTAGGGAGGTTGCATCTCTTCAAGGGTCACAGCCTCAGAAGGCTCGCCAGAGATGATGATGCCCTCATCGAATACGATCTTGCGGTCGCCCAATTCATCCAGACGCCCAGAAGCGTGATGTTCATGGGAGAGTCCTATAAGTCGATCGGCGACATCTACGCACAGAGGAGTGACAAAGAGAAAGCCCTGGAACAATACGACAAGGCCCTTGAACCGTACTCACTCCCCGCATTCGAGGTCCGACATCGGGAAGTCCTGAAAGCAATAGAAGACCTCGAAATGAAACCAACACCAGTAGCGTGATAGAAGAAATTATGTCAGGTACTTCACCCAAGCTCCTTATCGAACAGTGGCTCCCCATCGAGGCGATCGGTGCCGAGTGCATGCGGGAGCGGGGAGCGTCCTCGGCGCTACCGCCCCTCTATTTCCTTCACGTCTGGTGGGCTCGGCGTCCGTTGACGGTGAGCCGGGCGGCAATCCTGGCGAGTCTGTTGCCCGCATATCCCACAGACGAAGCCTCGGATGGCCGTCCGTGGCCGGATCGGTTTCGATCGTTGTTCCCCGAATTCGATAGCTATAAGGCATGGTTCATCCGTCTGATTGGTATCTTGGGCGACCCCATAGCTGGAAAGAAGCTCGTCGAGTGGGCGAAGAAGGGGAACATAAAGCTCAAGGTCAATCCGTACGGTTACGCTCGTGCTTTTACTATCAACCCGAGTGAGGAGCAGCTAGAGCAGCTCTACGACCTACTGGAATGGACCTGGGGATCTCGGGAGATTACCTTTTGCGATCCGATGTCGGGAGGCGGTTCGATCCCGTTCGAGGCTCTTCGCTACGGACTCACTGTCCATGCCAACGAGTTGAATCCCGTCGCCAGCGTGATTCTAAAGGCGACCCTCGATTTCCCCGCCCGCTTTGGTCCGTCACTGGTCGAGAACATCAGGAAGTACGGCAAGATCTGGGCCGAGCGAGTTCGAGAACGGCTTGAGCCCTACTTCCCGCTCGCAAAATCTGACGAGAACATCTTCTGCTACCTCTGGGCTCGCACCGTCGCATGCCCCGAGACGGGAAAGCAGGTGCCGTTGTCACCGAACTGGTGGCTACGAAAGGGCACTGCGCCTATGGCGGTCAATGTCATCGCTGACCCGAAGTCGGATCGGTGCCGTTTCGAGATCGTTCGTGGTGCGGCTGCTTGCAAGAAAGTGATCCCCGACAGGGGCACCGTCAAGCGTGGCACCGGCCTGAGCCCGTGGACGGGAGACACGATCGACGGCGATTACATCAAGTCTGAAGCCCAAGCGGGACGAATGGGGCAGCAACTCTACGCCTTGGGAATCAAGAGGGACGGCGACTTTTCGTTCCGTGCGCCAACTGATGCCGACGAGCAAGCCGTCAAGCGGGCAGAGCAGGAGGTCAAGACAAAATGGAATACTTGGGAAGCGCAGGGCATGATCCCCGAAGAGCCACGCCGAGAGGGTCGAGCGGATTGGGCCTGCCAGATCTATGGGGCGAATCGATGGTGTGACACCTACTCGCCACGACAACTCCTTTCATTCACCACGTTGACCGAAACACTGAAAGAGGCTACCGAGAGTGCAAAAAGAGAACGGGTCTTCGGCAGAATTTGTGGGTTGAAAAACGATGCAGCAGCTCGGCTCGGGCTCGACAGGAGGGTTCTCCCTCCCACCTTCACATTCGGTCCGCCCTGCTAGGTTGAGGGCGAAGCGAAGGTGAAGGCGGGAGGGGTAGGCGAAGTTCACATTTGATGGTTCAGTTTTAAATAGCTCTTCGCGGACTCGTTCTTGAGAAAGGTTTTTTTGAAGAAGGTAGGGTAGTGCATCGTGCGCGGCCGTCGGTTAGGGAAGGGTTACCAAGACCATCCCAATCGAGAGGCCCCACACGATGCTCCTCAAGACTATCCTCAATCGCATTGCACCGCAAAAGTCCTTCGTGTACGGCAAGGTAAGTTTGGTCTCGAAAGGAAAGCAACTTGCCTTGGAGGTAGAAATTGAAGCCCGCCGCAACAGCCGAGCTGTTTGCTCCGGGTGCCACCGTAAGCGAGCCGGGTATGATCAACTACCTGTACGAAGGTTCGAGTTCGTGCCGCTGTGGCAGATCGCTGTGTTCTTTGTCTACGCAATGAGGCGCGTTGACTGCCCGAAGTGCGGTGTGATCGTCGAAGAGGTCCCGTGGAGTGACGGCAAGAGCCCGGTGACTACGGCCTACCGATGGTTTCTAGCCGGTTGGGCCAAGCGGCTCTCGTGGCTGGAAGTCGCCTTGATATTCCATACTACCTGGGAAACTGTGTACCGCTCGGTCGAGTATGCAGTCGCATGGGGCTTGGCGAGACGGACGATGACCGGAATCAAGGCCATCGCTGTAGACGAAGTGCAGTGGCAAAGGGGCCATCATTACCTGACGCTGGTTTACCAGATTGACGCTGGGTTCAGGCGGTTGCTCTGGATTGGGTTGGACCGGACGGAGGAAAGCCTGCGTGGCTTTTTCCAAACCATAACCGACGAGAACCAAGAACTCGATCCGCTATCTATGCAGCGATATGTGGAAACCGTACCTCAACGTGCTGGCCCAAGAGGTTTCTGGCGCGATCCACGTGCTCGACCGCTTTCACATCATGCAAGCGATGAATAAGGCGATCGACGAAGTACGTGCCGAGGAAGCGCGCCGGCTGAAGCGAGATGGCTACGAGCCAGTCCTGAAACGGGCGCGATGGTGCCTGCTGAAGCGGCCGGAGAACCTAACAAAGAAGCAGACCGTGAGATTGGCCGAACTGGTGCAGTACAACCTAAAGTCCGTGAGAAGCTATCTTTTGCGGGAGGATTTTCAGCGTTTCTGGACTTACCAATATCACGGCTGGGCGAGTCGATTTCTGCACGAGTGGTGCACCAGGACGATGCGATCAAAGATCGAGCCAATGAAGAAAGTGGCTCGAAGGCTTCGCAGCCATGAAGAATTGATCCTGAATTGGTTCAAGGCCCGTGGGACGATTTCCGCAGGCATTGCAGAGGGCCTGAACAACAAGGTGAAATTGACGACGAGAAAGGCGTACGGTTTTCGGACGTTCGATGCAGTGAAAAACGCCTTGTATCACAGCCTTGGCGCCCTGCCTGAGCCAGAATTTACCCACAGATTCTGCTGAGGAGGCAAGAGAACTTGCTCCAGATCGCTTCGCCGCAGTCAGAACCTATCTAACTCTCGCAATCGGCAAGTCAGCCGACTACAACTCCAAACAGGTACGGTGGGATAGCACGAGGAACAAGATCGTCAACTCGTTCGCTCGCCATGACCTCAGCATGCGTTGGAGCTTCGCTGAATTTGATTCGAGCCGGAACCTGCTTCCGTGGACGGTTTCTCAGGTTTGCGATGCGACTCAGGGATTGGTCAAACTGTCTTCCTTCCCACAGGACACGTGGCTCTCAACAGGAATCCAGCAGCCTGTCCATCGCCTGAGAATCGAGACTGGACCGGCGCAAGCGATGAGCGAAGTGGGCAAGGGACAAGTCCGATGCATCTGTGTTGATCCGCCGTACTACGACAATGTGATGTACTCCGAGTGCTCCAACTTCTTCTACATTTGGATGAAGCGGACGCTAGGCGACCAGTTCCCTCACCTTTTCTCGTCCGAACTCACGAATGACGAAGACGAGGCCGTAATGAATGCGGCTCGCTTCAAGTCGATGGGCAAGAAAGCCAAGCCCTTGGCGACTGCGGACTACGAGAACAAGATGTTCGCCTGCTTCAAGGAGATGGACCGGATTTTGCACCCAGATGGTGTGCTGACCGTCATGTTCACTCACAAACAAGTGCAAGCATGGGACACGCTCGGATCTTCGTTGATGCGTGCCGGTTTCCGCATCGATGCTTCCTGGCCAGTCCACACCGAGAGCGAGGCGAGCCTCCACCAAGCAAAGAAAAACGCTGCCGCCAGCACAATTCTTCTCGTTTGTCGGAAGAGAGAAGCCTCGGGCGAATCCGCCTGGTGGGACGATCTCAAAGGCCAGGTGAGAGAGACCGCCCGTGAAACTGCGAAGCGGTTTGAGCGAGAAGGTATTCGGGGAGTCGATCTCTACATCAGCACTTTCGGTCCCGTGCTCTCGATCATCTCAGAACATTGGCCTGTCTTGACAAGCAATACCGATCCCAAGACCGGCGACCCCGTCCCGCTCCTGCCGGGTGAAGCCCTTGACTTGGCCCGTAGTGAGGTTATTAGCCTGCGAAAGCAGGGACTGTTGCTCGGTCGCTCCGTTGAGTTCGACCCAGTGACCGACTGGTATCTCATGGCGTGGGACGCCTTCCGTGCCCAGGAATTTCCCGCCGACGAGGCTCGCAAGCTCGCCTTGGCTCTCGGGCTCGACTTGGAAGCGCATCTTATCCGTGACAAACGGCTCGTCACGAAGAAAGGCAAGAACGTCACGATCGCTCTCCCGACGACCCGGCGCAAGAAGGGCGTGGTGGACCCGGAATCCGAGTCATTCACGCATCTGATCGACGCCCTGCATACGGCGATGCTGGTCTACGAGGAGGACGGCTCGAAAGCGTGCCAAGTCTTCATCGACCGACTTGGGCTGCGGAACGACAGCCGGATCAAGGCACTCGTGCAGGCGGCGATGCAGGCGATTCCCACGACCCGAGGCAAGGACGGTAAGTTTCTGCGCCCCGAGATGACCATTCTCGATGCTCTGCGGTTGCTGGTCTGGGAAGACCTCCCCGCACCGCCCGAGGAGGAGATACCCAAGATCGAAAAGACTGGTTTGTTGCCAGGCATGACCGATGTCGATGAAGAGGAAGGCGACGTTGCCGACGAGGAACTTGACGAAGACGCCGAGGACGAAGAGTCGGAGGAGTAAGGGTGCCAAAGTCCCAGAATACTTGCGCTATTCGCGCAACCCCGGAAGTAGAGCGCAGCCGTTCCGTTGGGAAGGGAAAGGGTGCCCGGATTGCACTATGCGAGCCGTGTGGCAATCTGGTCTTTCGTTCGTTCAACAAGAGGCGAGGTAGCAAGCGAGATAGAATCGTCGAGATCCCATCTCGTCGTGAATGGTTCGACGTGCTCCGCACTTCTTGGGATAGCGATGCTCGCTGCTTTCGCTGCATGTTGAGCGGGGTGCCATTGCGGCCGGATTCACCGGAATCTCCCCGCTATCCGACCTTGGAACATACCGCCCCAGGAAAAGGGCACGGCGGATGGCTCGTGGTTGCTGCTGCAATTAACGACATGAAGTCCGACTTTGACCTGGACGAATTCAAAGAGATCATTCCGCTACTCGCAAAGGTGCTCTACGCACAGGGAGATTCAGGGGCGTCGTCCAATCTGCTGAGAATTCTTGACGGACTCAAGCACTGGCGAAGGGTCAAGGCTAAGCCAACCTCCGATGCGATTCCCGTTGATGAGAGCGGATAATTTGCGATGACGAACCTCCGGGATCTCCCACCTCACATCGCCTACGGGCCGAGTGATGACCGGCTCGGTGCCTTCTTCATCCCGGCTCTTGCCGCCTCGATCCGCTACGACCGCTCCGCAGGCTACTTCTCCAGCACCATGCTTGCCGTGGCGGCGGCGGGTGTGACACGTCTCATCGCAAACGGCGGCAAGATGCGGCTGTTGTGCGGAGCGCAACTCTCCGATGAGGACGTTGAGGCGATCCGCAAGGGCGAAGCTGACCTGGAAGCCACTCTGACGCTGAACATGGTGAGGACGTACCGGGCGATCCCGGAGAGTACCTTCGTCCAGAAACGCCTTGAAGCCTTGGCGTGGCTCGTCGGCTCCGGTCAGATGGAGATCAAGGTCGTCCTGCCCACGGACGAAAATCGGACGCCCTTGCCCGCCACTCAGACGGAAAGCTACTATCACCCCAAAGAGGGGCTTTTCACCGACGCCGAGGGAAATCAAGTCGGCTTCTCGGGCAGTGTAAACGAGTCCGCCACCGCCCTAGAGGACAACTACGAGTCCTTCATGGTCTTCCGTTCTTGGGACACCAGCCAGCCCTTTCTCGGGCAGATCCAGATCAAGTTCGACAAGCTTTGGAAGGGCAAGGAGAAAGACTGGATCGCCTTACCGATACCCGAGGCGGTCAAGCTAGAGCTTCTCAAGTACCGCACCATGACGCCGCCCACCCGAGAGGTAGGCGAGCCCGAGGCTCCGGTCAAACCACCACCCGTTCGACCGCCGATCGACGCCACGCAGAAGGAGCGGATCGTCTTCCAGTTCCTTCGTGATGCGCCTCACCTCCTGAACGCCCATCGTCTCGGAATGGCAACAAGCACGGTCCAACCGTGGCCCCACCAGATCAAGGTGAGCGATGCGGTGATCGAACGGTTTCCCCACTCGTTCATGCTGTGCGACGAAGTGGGTCTGGGAAAGACTGTGGAAGCGGGTCTGGCGATCCGCCAGTTGATTCTCTCGGGGAGGGTCAAGCGAGCGCTCATCCTGGTTCCGAAGAGCGTCCTGGTTCAGTGGCAGGAGGAACTCTACGAGAAGTTCGTCCTGAACATCCCCCGATACGACGGTAGCGCATTTTACGACGTATTCGGCAGGGCGCTAAAGGTGCCCACGGGAACCAACCCATGGGACGCCCATCCGGTGTTCCTGGCGTCCAGTCACCTAGCGAAGCGGCGTGAACGCCAGGATCAGTTGGGCGAGGCTCAACCCTGGCACTTGATCGTCGTCGATGAGGCGCACCACGCCCGTCGCAAAGACTTCCTGAACCGGGAGCAGTACCGCCCCAACCGCCTCCTCGAACTGCTCCAGGGCACAAACGCCAAGCCGGGACTGAAGGATCGCACAAAGGGGTTGCTACTACTGACGGCGACCCCGATGCAGATCGACCCGATTGAGGTCTGGGATCTCCTGAAGCTCCTGGGGATGGGCGGTCGCTGGGGTGCCGGGGAGGAGAACTTCGTCCGCTATTTCCAGCAGTTCCGCCTTCCTTTCGCTGACATGGATTGGGTGTTTTTGCTCGCCATGTTGCGAGATTTTTTCGGCACGGGCGGGCAGTGGGACGATCGTTTCTGCGAAGACGCCGAGCGGTCGGTGGGACCGGTCATCTGGGATCAAATCAAGAACCTCCCGTGGTCGTCCAACCCCGAGCCGACCATCAGGGGGCTCGACGCTAACGGACGCAAGCTCCTGGTGGCGGTAGCACGGGCGCACACGCCGCTCCAGCGGTTCGTCTTCCGCAACACCCGGCGTCTGCTGCGGCTCTATCACGAGAAGGGGCTTCTCAAGGAAAGCGTTCCCTACCGTGACCCCAAGTCCGAATGGATCGAAATGAGGTCGGAGGAGAAGACCCTCTACGACCAGATCGAAGAGTACATCCGCAATAATTACCAGAAATATGAAGCCGAGCGGAAAGGACTCGGCTTCATCATGACAGTCTACCGCCGCCGCTTGACGAGTAGCTTTTACGCCATCCAGCGGAGCCTAGAGCGTCGGCTTGAGTTCCTGAAAGGCATGGACACATCGTTGACCGACGACGACGACACCGACCAAGACGACCTCGAATCGGACGTGACGGAGACCTTTGCGTTTGCGGCCTCGGAGACCCGCAAGCTCTTCCAAGGCGAGATCCAGTACGTCGAGGACTTTCTTACCGGGCTGAGAACTATCGGCACCGACAGCAAGTTCCAGCGGCTTGTCCAGCAGCTCAACGAGTTCTTGAAGTGGCGGGACTCGGTGATCGTGTTCACTCAATACACCGACACAATGGACTACCTGCGTGGCAAGCTCCGTCAGGTTTACGGTGCCCAGGTCGCCTGCTACAGCGGCCGGGGCGGCGAGCAGTGGAATGGCAAAGCCTGGTCGGGGACTAGCAAGGAGAACATCAAGAACGCCTTCCGGGAGCACACGGAGGTCAAGATCCTCCTCTGCACCGAGTCCGCATCCGAAGGTCTCAACCTCCAGACTTGCGGCGTTCTCATCAATTACGACATGCCCTGGAACCCCATGAGGGTCGAGCAGCGGATCGGACGTATCGACCGCATCGGACAGGTTTACTCACGGGTCTGGGTCCGCAACTACTTTTACGATCAGACCGTCGAAGCAACGATCTACCAGCGCCTCGACGACCGAATCGGTTCGTTCGAGAACGTCGTGGGCGAACTTCAGCCGATCCTCAGTCGGGTCGCCCGTGCTATCGAGTCGGCGGTCATGGCTGGTGACGAACAGCGGGAGGCTCTGATTCGGGACCAGGTGGAAGAAATCAACCGCATGGTCGGGCAGGGGGAAACCACCGGCATTGGGCTCGACAGAATTTCCGGTGACGCCGTGGAAGCCCCTGCGGATCTGCCCGTGCCCCTGACGCTGACGGAAATGGAACGGGCCCTCATTCAATCGAAGGCCCTGGGCTCACGGTTCCGTCCGCATCCATCGATCCCAGGGCGCACCTGCTGGACTGGAACGGAGAGGACCAAGAGGTCACGTTCAATCCCGAGTTATTCGACGATCACCCCAATACGCTGACCCTTCTGTCATTCGGCTCCGAACTCTTGGACGAGATCTTGCAAGCTGTAGAGCCACCGACTGCGAGGGAATCGGACGGGTTGCTGGCACGGTGTCAGGTGGGAGAGCCAGTTCCCTTGGTCGGGTATTACGGACCAATGAAGGATGGTGAAACCGAGCCCATCCTTTCCCTCACCTCACTGCGAAAGCAACTGGATGACGCCTCCCCGCCGAAGCTCTCAGCCGACCAGTTGGCTCAGATACGGGGACGCTTCCTCGAAGCGATCGAGCGGTACGGTGCCCAAGACGCCCTGGTTGCCGAGCAGAACCAGAAGGCGCACGTCGCCTCGCTCAAGGAAACCATCCGGCAGCTACTCCTTCAAGCGGCTTACGTCGAGCTTGCCCAAACTGCGAACCGTGGGTTGTTTGATGATGGTGAGGTCATGCCGCTTGACTTTTCCGACCAGGCGATCCGTCGCCTCAAACGCCACAAAATCCCCTTCGCCGGTGCCCTGAAGCTCGTCGATGTCTCGGACATGCAGCCGAGATCCGACGACCCGAACTACATCCGCCTTCGTGAAACCTATCCCGATGTGCTGACCCGCCGCTTCGAGCTAGCGAAGGTCAAGCTGGGCGAGGCGCTCGGACAGTTGGTACAAGCACGAAATGCCGGATCGAGAAGTACGAGCAACTATTCGGTGACCTCTCAGAATTCGTTGATTCAGATCTATTGAGGTGTGCAGGATCGATGACGACTGAAGAACTGCGTTCATTCCTTCTCGTCCATCTGGCGTCGATCAAGGACGAGGGTCGATGCCAGTGGAATGACTGTGTTCGTAACGTCTCCGACCTCTTACGGCGGGAGTTAAACAAGTCCCACGACCCAAACTGGGAAATTCCAAGAGCGGACATGAACCGCCTCAAGCACGTCGTTTGGGATCTGATCATCGATCGAATCCTGATCCCCGGAACGCCGAACTCGGATTCGGGGTGGCCTTTTCTGTCGTTGACGGATCACGGCTTGAAGGTCGTCGGCGAACGTCATCCCGTACCTTACGACCCCGATGGATACCTCGCACGCCTTGAGAAAGCGACTGGGGGATTGAGCCCCACAATCCACCGTTACTTGCAGGAGGCAGTCTCCACGTTCCGATCTTCAAACTACTTAGCTTCGGCGGTCATGCTTGGGGCAGCGTCGGAGATGCTATTCATTGAGGTCTGCACCGCAATCTCCGGGGCGATTCAGGATACTCAATCTCGTGCGAATTTTGGGAAGCGGACTGCGCCGAAGTGCAACATGGTTGAGCGTGTAAGAGCCGTCACGGAATGGCTGTCGCAAAATAAGAATCAACTTCCGGATGAATGGCGCACTCAGGAGCGTCCACTCCTGATCAACAAAATTGCCGATCTGATCCGAGATCGTCGTAATGAGGCAGGTCACCCGCAAGATCCGCCTGCTGCTCGATCTCACGAGGAGATGTATGCCCTACTCATGGTATTCCCAGACTATTGCATCAAGCTTTACAGCGTGAAGACTTGGCTTGATGCACACCCAGATACAATTGTTTGACCTCGTTAAAGAGCGGTGGTGTCATATCCGAGGGCGTATCACCTGTGGCTTTGGCTCCTCGGCATACAGAATCGTGCAAGCTCCGACGAGTCATGTTGCCACCATTTCCCGGAGTTTAATGATGCCTCGCATAATCACGCAACAACGCATTACCTTTTATCTTTGTGTGATAGCTGATGTCGAAGCATCCTGTAGTCTGCTTGGGGCGAATGTGGGGAAGTGCGTGACGTGCTAGAGGAAGCCGATCGTGAGGTCTTTCAACTCTATGCGGGGGGCAGGCAACTACAATGCCTGCTCCGACTGAGACGATCGAGACCGAATAGCACAACTTTGATCTGGAGATCATGGACTTCATGGTAGCGAAAGCGAGAACATGATCATGCGATATCACTACGGTAGACCGAACGTCTGCGATTTCGCTGGAATACTCGGTCGTTACCCGTCCGCAGAGTTTGCAAAGATCACTCGTTCGACGGTCCCACTCCTTTTCTACTGGAGCGAGCAGGCTAGAGTCGATAACCTGTTCAACGACTTAAGTGTTCCACTCGAAACCGATCTTATCGTCCATTGCGAGTTCCAAGTCGATTCATTTCAGGGAGAAACTCCCTCCTACACCGATATTATGTACCGTTCGACCCAAACGGCCATTGGAGTAGAGGGCAAGTCCACCGAGCCGATGTACGAGACAGTAGGCGTTTGGCTGGCTAGAGCGAACGCCCGCAGTCGGAAGCCGCAGGTTCTTCAGCATTGGATTCAATTGATAGAAGGTACAACCGGGCAAGTTGACCGAGGATTAGTCAATCAAGTCGTTTACCAAATGCTCCATCGAACGGCATCCGTCTGCTCAATGCCGGTCCAAAGAAAGGTCATGGTCTATCAACTCTTTGGTATCGCTGCTGATCCGCATGACTACAGACAAGAGTTAGGCACGCTCGTGGCGGCAGTTCATCCGGCTGGTGGCCTTGAGATTTGGCAGCATCGAGTTTGGCTAAACCCATCGCCGGCGTATGTGACGGCCACTCAGGCGATGCAACTTATTCCCGATGAGGACGTCGAAGAACGAGCAATAATCGTCCGAGCCGCTCTTCAGGATGAGACATTATTCGGCGTGCATGACTCTCAGATTGAGCAAATCGGGTGACGCAACTTGCGCCAGACCAGCGGACAGGGCTGGCTTCTTATTCACGCTGATCGTCTAACCCGTTGAATCAGCGACTTGCCGCCTCTGTCAACGACGGACGTCCTCCAGGATTGAGCACAGCTTGGTGAACGGTTCGGGTGCGATCGTGCCACCGGACTCGAACTTCTGGATGAGGTTGGTGCCTTTGTTCAAGTTTGTGGAACCAGCCAGTGCGACCAGTTGACGAGGGGAAAAGCCTTTCTCAATCTGCCGTGTCCGGAAGAACTTGTCCAGATGCCTCATGATCACGGATCGCCGCTTGCCTCGGTGTTAGCGTTTTTCACCTCGGACATGGTGCGGTTACAAATCGTCTGAGGATGAATGATTCTTCGACGCTCCCCCCTAGTCTATGACGTCGGTGTCGGTTTGCGTACGTGCTGCGGCGGTCGCCTTCTCTATATCTAGGGAACCGGTTGGCGTACCTGAATTGACGTGCGACCTAGACCATCGCCACTCAACTCATTCTCTTGCCAGAGTTTCTATCCGGCGATCCCATCGCAGCGAAAGCGTCTCACACACATTGTGAGACAAGCCCTTTCTTACTTCTCGCCGATCTCAGGGAATCATCCTCTTTTTTGAACTGACACCGACGAAGGGGACGTGAGTTACCTACCACGTCCAACCCGGAGGTGAGCAGTCATGGCGAACCAGAATCAGATTCGGGAGCAGATCACCAACACGATCATCGCCGCACTTGAGAGCGGGTCGCTGCCTCCGTGGCGAAGACCTTGGCGATCCAATAACTCCGTTCAACGCAACATTATCAGCAAGCGGGCATACAGGGGCTTGAATCCTATCTTGCTGGACCTCGCCTCGCAGACGCATGGGTTTACCTCCCACTGGTGGGGAACCTTTCAACAGATCAAGAACTTGAAAGGCAGAGTGCTGCCTCGTCCAAGTCATGTGCCACCTGGGCGTTGGGGAACGCAGATCTGCTTCTGGACGCCGGTCACGAAGACCGACCGAGACGAGAACGGTGATGAAACCGAAGACCGGTTCTTCGTACTCAGAATGTATACGATTTTTAACGCAGACCAGACGGAAGGACTCGCCCATCTCTGTGCCGAGCAGGCCGAAGGCACCGGACCCTTAACAATTGATTACCTGCCCGCAGAGGAAGCTCTCGAAGCTGCGACGTGTGGCATGGGCATCAGCCTTCGTTATGGCGGGGGACGAGCGTTCTACGACTCAAAACGAGATTGCATCCAGATGCCGTCCAAAGCGACGTTCGAGTCGCTGAATGAGTACTACGCCACTGCTTTCCATGAATGTGTTCATGCCACGGAACACCCGTCACGGCTCGATTGGAGCCGGAAGATCAAGGAAAACTCGTACGGCTTCGGAGAGTTGATCGCCGAACTGGGAGGGGTTTATGTCTGCCGTGAGTTGAACGTCCCGTCTTCCGAGGACTTGTCGAACCACACGGCATACCTCGCCTCTTGGCTCAGAGGCATGAAGGGCGACCCTCGTTTTATATTTTTGGCTTCCGCACAAGCCAGTAAAGCCGCTTCCTACATCCTCGATTTCTCACGTAAGCCCGAGGACGTGCCCGAGCAAACGGAAGAGCTTGTCCAGGCATGACCCCTGCGAGAACAGAGTGTCGACAACTGACACCGCCGTGCGAATCGTCCCGATCGTGGGCAACCTGACAGGGACACCCAAGTCGATCAAGTTGCGGCTCGGCTTCTGCGATCAAGAAGCAGCGTGAATCGCTCCCGACTGGCCAGCGGCGGGCGGTATTCTGCTGCCCATGCGAACGCTCGAAGCCGCCTCGGATCGACGACGGTGCTCCCTGTTCGGTCTCTTCTCAACCGACACCGACGAGAGGGGCATGAAAGCAAACTACCCCTCAAACGGAGGTAGTTATGAGCGTGGGTGAAATGACCCTGGAAGTCGCTGCATTACCTGAACTCGGCGACTCGGCGTTCTACTTTCCCGCTTCCCCGCAGGCCAGGAAACAGCGAGTGACTGTCACAGAGGTATTCGCCAATGGACGAATCAAGATCGAGTTCCCAGACGGGTCCTGGAAGAGCGTGCCCCGGCACTACCACAAGCGAGTCCGGAATGTGCACTACGGGCTTGTGCGAATCGAATAGCAGAGCGCATCTCGCCTGCGACTTCGTTGTCTCTGATCACGCATGACCGACACCACCGAAAGGGGCGTGAAAAAACCCCTTCCAACGGAGATCAAGATGACCGCACTTGGTGAACTAACCGTCGAAGATGCCGCCAAGGAAGCGGCTGGCAACTGGCAGCATTTTCAGTGTTTCGTTTGGGACCGAGAGCGGGATCTCAACGACCCTGACAACTGGGCGATCATCTACACGCACAATCGTGACAGCGGTCTCCTGGACCAATCCAACGCCGATGCCATCGCCGATGCGATGGAACCGTTCACGGACGAAGACGATCCGGACGTGGTGATCGAATCTCACAGTCATTGGGCGGTCGGTCACGTCGATGGTTTTTCCATCAGGGTCTACCGGGACGGTGAGGTTACGGAAGCGTTCAAGACCTATCACGAACTATGCGAACAAATGGATGGATACCCGATTCTCAGCGAAGAGGATTACTCCCGGCGTGAATACGAAGCGACCCTCGAAAACATCAATGATGCCGCATGGCGGGTCAAGCACGAGTATGAACTTCCTGATGGCTGGGAGTGTGAAGTCTATTCCTGGCTGAGCGAGAACCGCTCCAGCAGTGTGGAGAACCGTGACGATCAGGGCGGGTATCCGTCAGAAGACGATCTGAGGGCAGCGTTTGATGCCCTGGGATATGTGCAGGTTGAAGAGGGAGGCTAACCGACACCGCAGGGGTGGGTGTGAAGAACACTCACCCAGACGGAGCAAACCCATGAAGATCGCCGCCTCATGCAAGTTCCACGGACATGACCTCACCGACATCCCCGTACTCAACCCCGATGGCTGGTTCGGCAAGACGTGGCTCCTTGAACTCGGCGGTTCTTACACGCCGCTATTCCTCATCGTCGAAGCCGACTCCATGTCCGATGCCATCGACGAACTCAGCGATGACGCAACTTACGGTCATCAACTTCACGTCCCCGATAGCGACCTCTCTGACTATCCCGAGAACGACCGCCACTTTGACGGGTCAGGGCGAGTTATCGACCTGGATCACTTGCTGATCCACGGTGCGGAACGGTCGGAAGTGCCTTTCCCGGTGAAATACCACGGCGAGGGGATGCCCGCCGAAGGCATCGACCCAAGACAACTCTCAGATTGGGACACGGACTGACACCGACGATCACCGTACGGAGCCAACGACCACAAATACAAAAATTGGACGAATCTGATGATCTCGACCAACACCGGAGAGCCCGTAATGGCGCTCATCGAGCGAAATGGAAACGTCTATGCGAAGAAGCTCTGGATCTACTTGGGACCGTCAGAGTGGGGCAATGAACTGATGAGCCAGGTTGCCAGGGAAGCCTTCGCTGCCGACCCCAGCCTGGATGCCGTCCAGGTAAACGAACACGCCGGTTGGCATCTCACATTTCTGCGAGACGGCACCATCATCGGCACCGCCAACGACCAAGCTCATCTCGATCCAAAGGCCATCGAGTTCCTCCGCAAGATTTACGGCTACACCTCGGCGGGTGAAATTCGCCGTCCCTAGCCCCAGGCAGATCAACTGACACCGTCGAAGGAAGTGCGAACGGGACAGCCATCAAACCGCCTCGGACTATTCACACACATTACGAATGTTGGACGGAGCGTCATCCATGCAAATCAACGCCAATCGACCAGAAAGTCATCGCCGATTCCGATCCAGGGAGCGGCGATCTCGACACCGCAGGCTCAACACAGCAACGAACCAAGGCGACGACGAATCCACTAGAAAACTGACACCGACGACAAACGAGACAAACAACCACAACCCAGGAGACTGATTTATGGCTTTTGCAGCAGACACCGGCGACCACAAGGTTACACGTTCTGACATTTTCCTTGTCGATCCAAGGCGCTCGTCATCGACTGGAAGAAGAATCTGAGCCGTGGTGGCGAAGAACCGCCGATCGACGATGCACTCGTCGAACTTGGCAGGGATATGCTCCCAAAGAAAGGGTCAAACGACACCGAAGACGGCACCAGCGGGCAGTTGAATCCGATCCTTGTCCGTCCCCTTCCTGATCGTCGATTGGAAGTCATCGGCGGGTTTCGACGTATGCGGGCAGCCCTCTGGCTGATCGAGAGTGGCGAATGTCCCGATTTCAAGATTAAATACTCGATTTCCCGCCTCTCCGATGCCGAGGCAGCACTCGTCAACATTAGTGAGAACATACAACGGGAAGACCCCAAACCGATTCAGTTGGCCCATGCAGTTCGGTCACTAACCGAGGACTATGGTTTAACCCTCAAGCAAGTCTCGGGACGGCTCAAGCGGTCTGAGAAGTGGCTCTCGAACCTGCTCAACCTCGTGATGTTGCCCACGCATATCCAAGAAAGTGTGGCGAAAGGGAAAACCCCCGTATCGGCTGCTTTGGAATTGACCAAAGTGCCGACCGACAAACAAGTCAAGACATTCGACGAAGTTGCGTCCAGTGGCGGAAAAGTCACGGCCGCCAAGATCAAAGAAAAACGTCAGGAGGACCATGAGGCAACCGGTCACGGTGGACCCGTTACGAGGAACCTCAAGCAATTGAGGGCGTTCCTGGAAGGTAAGACCGGTCCTGCCGATCCGGGACACAAACTTGCCTCGTATGTGCTGGATTACTTGGCGGGTAAGAAGTCGGACGACCAGATGGCCAAGTACTGGGATAAGTCTTTCGGTGAAACGCCTGGGTGACAACGGAGACACGGGGGGCGAAACGAACGCCCCCCAGAATCCTCCGATCGACACCGACGAAAGGGGTGTGAGGAAATCACCCCTGGAGTCAGAGAGATGCTGATCAAGATTCGCCCCGGATCGCCCGCTGAAGCCTTGGTTGTCCGCCGTCAAGCTGCCATCGCCGTTTCCGTTCCTGTCCCCTCACACGTTCGGGAGAGGCGGGAATTGACAAAGGAATTGCCCACCACTGTTCGTCGCCCGTTGATCATCCGGCGAGTCCAGCACGCCGCCTGACACCGACGAAAGGGCTGAGAGGAACACCCTTTCAATCTAACTCGGACCATCGCCATGCAGACCACTTTGAACCTGATCACGCAAATCCAAGACGATACCGCCAACTTAGTCACAGACGAGGGACCGCTAACCGCCCTTGAGCAACGCCAGGACCTCTTGGCGCACCACGTTCGGTTGTTGGCACGTGGCATGAGCGTGGGGCTGTTCGTGTATGGCTCAACGGGGGGCCTTGGAAAATCACGGACTGTTGTTCGCACGCTTGCCGACGAAGGCGTATTACCGATTCTTGTGAACAGTCACATAACCCCTCTAAGCTTATACGCATGCCTCTACCATAACCGTCAGGGCAAAGTGATTTTTTTTGACGACGTTGACAGCATCTTCAGTTCGATGGCGCACCTCGGACTGTTACGGTCGGCATTGTGGGGTACTCCCCGCATCTTGACCTACTCGTCAAGCCAGTTGGATGACTTGCCTGCTTCATTTGTCTTCGAGAGCAGGCTCATATTTTGTGCCAATATCGTCCCGAAGCGCAACGACGCCTTCAAAGCCGTGTTATCCCGAGTCGATATCTTCTCGCTGGAAGCGAGCCGGGAAGAGGTTCTGGAGTTGATGCGACGAATTGCATTGGCGGGCTTTGAATCTTTGAGTCCAGGCGATTGTCTGGAGGTGGTCGATTTTATCGAACGCAACGGCGACGACCGGGCGCTTTCGATGCGGTTGCTGGAACCGTCCTTCAAGAAAGTTCTCTACGCCCGATCAGAGGGTTCTCGACTGGCGACACTTGGTACTCACGCAACTAAAGAGCCTGGTCCACAAGGAAGACACATCACGCCGAATCGACGCCAAGGTTCAAGAACTTCGCACTCTTGAGCAAGCCATCGAACATTTCCCAAGTTCTGTAAGTGATCAACAGGCATTTTGGTGCCGTGTCACCGGCAAGAGCCGGGCTTCGTTCTTCCGCCTGCTCGCCAAGCAACGCAGCAATTGACACCGCCGATCCTCCCGTAACCAACAACACCTCAACGGGAGGATCACCATGCAGACAAAGTGCGAACGGCGTGGGCAACTTGAGATCGGGATCGTAACCCATAACGGTCATGTCTTCGCCGCCTTCGGCTCATCGATAAATGGTCGCAATGTAACGGGTTACACCCGCCACCGTCATGGGTTCATCAGCCTGACCCGCTGGGACGGCAGCACGATGCTCGCCTGTCGCAGCGAAGATCATTCGGCAGTTTCACGACGGCTCCATCGCCCTGATGTTCAGGCTGACTCATGGTCGGTTCGTGATCGGCTACGCCCTGGGCGACGACGGCATGCTCTTCCGTGGTGAACTACTGACGGATTGCGACCGAAGACCAAGCCCGCCATGAAGCGCTCACCCTGGCTGAATATTGGTCACAGATCGACGCCGAGGATGAGGCCGATCCTTGCACGGTGAACCAAACGAGAGCGAATACGCCGACTGCTAACAAGTCACGGGTAGGCGGTGGTAGCAGCATCCCACCCGACACCGCCTTTCAAACCGTAAACAACGACAAGTCCAACTCAGGAGAGACAAAGTGAGTCCCAATGAGACCAAGAAATTCAGCATCGGGCGGATCGTCGCCACGCCTGGTGCCCTTGAAGCCCTTCAGAATGCCGGTCAAACGGCGGGCGAGTTCCTCGCCAGGCACGTCACCGGCGATTGGGGCGACCTCGACGAAGAGGATCGCCAGGCCAACGATGCGGCGTTGATCAATGGAAGCCGAATCCTGTCGGCGTATGTGACCCGAAAGGGGGAGCGCCTCTGGGTCATCACCGAGGCGGTCAACGAGGTCGGTCTCCGTTATTGCACGACGACTTTGAGGCCCGAGGAATATTGAACCGGCGATCCGTTCCGTCCCGTTTCAAACTGACACCGTCGAGAGCGATGTGAGATCAACGCCCTTCAACCCGAAAGGAATACGTATGACCGATTCAACCGAGTCGATCCGCAAGGAAATGGTTGCCGAGATCAATGCCGAACCCGGCTCTAGGGAGTACTTGGAAGCCAAGCACGGGCAAGTGTGGAACACGTCCAAGTTGTCCGATGACTTCGACGTCATCGGATTCATGGCACCAGTCGTGGTGGTGACAAGGAAGTCCGACAACCAAAAGGGCAGTCTCTTCTTCCAACACAGTCCTCGGTTCTACTACGGCTTCGAGCCGCATAAAAAGTGACACCGGTGAAGGGGGCGTTGGGAACGACGCCCCTCTTACCAGAAGAAAGACCTATGCCAGTCGCACTTTTGACGACCAACGCAGTCGAATCGATCCTGCGTGATGCAGTAAGCAAAGGCTGCTATGTGGAACACGACAAGTCTGGTGGAACAGCCAAGGCTTACCACGATGGAGACGTGGTGTTCCAAGCACTACAAAAGGGCAAGGGTGGCCCTTGGATCTGCCGGTTCATCAACAACTGTCACATCACCTGGAGCGGTACGCCGGCAGAATGACACCAACGACAAGGGCAGGAAGCGATGCCTGCCCGATCAATTCAGACAAGCTGAAAGTGTAACGTCTCACTATACTCCAAAACGGCTCGTCCAGACGCTGGAAAAAACGGGATCTCATAGTCAGAGTCGGCGCATCGTGTCGCTTGTAATCGACAGTTTACAATTCGGGTCTCACATAGATGTCCAAGATCACCGCCAACTACGTCCGGGTCAGCCATCGAGATCAGACCCACGCCAGCCAGTTGCCCGACCTGGAACGGTGGGTGGAAGCTCATGATGGTCCCGTTGAGTGGTTCCGAGACACGTTCACCGGGCGCACGATGAACAGACCGGGTATGGATCGGCTCCTGGCGGAATTGCGAGCCGGCCGACTTAGCCGCATCGTGGTCTGGCGGCTGGATCGTTTGGGGAGAACGACCCAAGGGCTTTGCCAGTTGTTTGACGAACTCCAGGAAAGGAAAGTCGATCTCGTCTCTCTCAAGGACGGGTTCACTCTTTCATCACCGGCCGGGCGGCTTCACGCCCGAATTCTTGCATCGGTCGCTGAGTATGAGACGGAGGTCAGGGGAGAGCGGATTCACGCCGGGCAAGAGGTTGCCAGGCGGAAAGGCAAAACTTGGGGCGGGAGCGAGAAGGGTTGGCGATGGCGGGTTACCGATGAGCAAGTCAGTGCGATCCAAGAGATGAAAGCGGCGAGGACGCCGATCGCCAAAATCGCCCGCATTACCGGACTCTCTCGGCCAACGATCTACCGGGTACTGAGCCATACGCACAGCGCCGAGTAACGCAATCGGCTGAACATTATTCAGTCGATTCTTGAGGTTGACCGGGCGGCAGGATCACCTGCACCTAGACGACAGCAAGGAGCGGGGAAATCAGGCTACCAATTGACACCAAGGAGATATGTGTGAGAGTTGAGAGGGCACCACGAGGGCGGGTCTGTACCGTAGTTTTTGAAGCAACAATTCCAGGTTTATTTGTGAAAAAAAGGATACCGATGGGGGGCGGGTGGAACAGTTACGAGGTGGTTTCCTTATTTGTTACTTCAAACTTCCGAGCTTTCCGCAGGGGGCTACAAGAATCACCAGAAAGTCGAGGTCCGGAAAATCCGCCGCCGAAAAAAACGCAGTCTGGTGGCAGGAACTCTTCCATGTCATCAAGGTCGTGTTCGCCAGTAGGGAGACCATCCGCTTTGGCCCCGTGCCTCGATCCATTTGGTTCGACGGGGGCAACCCGCCTCTAACCATTCCAGTAGCTCGATCACGCTCCAACGATGACATTCCGCAAGTCCAAGACTCACTGGAAGGGGGATTCGGTCGCAGTAAATGAGTTGCTGGATGATCTTCCGTTCGACGCCGAGGAACTCGGCTAAGCCTTTGGTGCCGATCAAGAATTTGCCTTGCTGCCGAAGGCAGTCTACCGAGGGTCTTAGAATGTGACGGTACGTGCGAGATCCCACGAATCAACCCTCTCCTTCCGTTTTACTTCTTCACCTTCCTACGCACCCCGGAGTCCGAGCTATACGACCAATGGTTCGGGTGCGGGCAACCCGCCTCAATCCATTCGAGTAATTCAGTTAGCCGCCAACGTTTCATTCTGCCGGTGATGCAGATTGGCGAGGGAATCTCGTGCGCCGAGACCATACGATCGAGCGTTCGCCTGGTAATGCTCAAGAGTTTGGCGGTCGTGTTCATATCGATCAGCAAACCAGAATCCTCTGGCAACTTGCCGAGGAGCAGCGCCATCCGAAGGTCCTTTGCCTTCAATTGCTCGGTCGTTGGCAGTTCAATCCCTCCTGGGAGCGGCTTCGGCTGATCTCGCAAGGCGTCCTGATTCTTTGATTCATGGACCCTTGAGTTTTGTTGTGAAAACTCTTCTCTTACCGTTTCCCTGATCAGCCGACGCAGTTCCTCAAACAAGTCCCTGACTGTCGATTCGCTAATCGTGAGCCCGACATCCAACGCACGAAGCGATGCTCCCCGAGCTTTGACTGGGCCGGCTTCGTTGTCATCTGGATCTCTGTCTGACATTCGATTTTTTCCGTCGCTCAAATCAAAACGGCTACAGACGTCATAATAACACCGTTGAACCGTGGGAGACACCGGTCCACCGGTCCGCCCAGCAGTCATTGCGACGAACAAGCGCACGCCCCAATTGTCTGGCTCTGGGCCGGTCTCCCGTCTTCCGCCAGATTAGTTTTATAGGATTCGGAAGGCCGGTTCTTTGAAGGGCGCAACCCAGACCTCCCTGAAGTATTTCTTGGGTGACTTGAACAGGAAGTGCTTTCTGAATTCGTCGTGCATGGTCGGCGTAATTGGATAAGGGCACGTCAGAAGCAGATAGGTGCGAGATGCGGCTGCCGGTTCGATTTTACACTTCTTTAGGACCGCATGGGCGGTCGAATCCACGATCGTTTCGATCGAGCCCGAAGCATCAAATCGCTCGTCTCGATTGAGCCCTTCGATGGCATTCTGGTCGAGATTAGTGACCTCGACGCCGACTCTGCGATCGGGCGACTCTTCAGGGAGGGCTTGATCAATCAGCCAGCGATCGGGGAAGTCTGAGTCCTCCTTTGCCTTGGCCTCAATCTCATACGAGCGGCCCAAATGCAGGTTGAGAGCCGAGACGAACGTCTCGACATACTTGATCTCCTCATCGAAGTTCCGGAGCGGCCCAGAGCGGGTACCAAAACGGCGGATGATCTCCTCGGGGCCAGAGAGATCTCGATCGATGATTCCCTCCTTAGTTCCATCTGCCCTCGATTGATATTCACGACGGAGCCGGTCACCCACATCTCGGGCTTGCATTCCAAGCTCATTGAACACCCTGAATCCAGTTTTTGCGGAGACTGATATGGTCTTGTGAGTATCGCCACACTTCGGACAAGGCGAAGACTCTTCGGAAACCATGCTGTTGCAACTTGCGCATCGAACTTCATCAGCCATTTCTTAAGACGCTTTCTCATAAACGAAGGTGCTGAGACGAGCAACTCCCATCTACTGAAGCCAAAGCGCTATGGGCGGTTCGCTAGATCCACACCGCTTCGCACTTCGTTCGGGGATCAGTTCTCTAGCGCCCCCGATGACACAGCCTCAAGCTGCTTCACCTCGTCCCGAATCATCCCGTTGAGGAGGCTGACGAGCTTTTCCCACTCACGGCCGATCAATTCCTTAATGCGGAGGTGAGCGTCCTCGTAATTCGACTTGAATTGACTAGCGGTGTAGTCTCGGATGGCATCCCGAAAACCACGCCCCTGACCCCAACGACGATTGCACTTGTTCCAGAAGTCGTAGTCCCGCTGGACGTCGGTCTTGAACACTTCAGCACCGACAAACTGCATTCGCTTGTAGACCTCGTCAACTTCATTCTCTAAGCGGGCAAGCACTCCACCGACGAAGGTTTGGGCGGGCGAAAACTGATCGTTTTTCATTAGGTCTTGAAGGTTTTTCTTCAAATCCTCGATCTTACTGCCAACCACGCCTACAGCGATGCGACGTGCGCCGAAGCCAAGATGGTGGTAATAATTGAGGTTATCCCAGATGCCATTGCGCCTCACGGAAGCCCAGACAGTGGGAGCACGTGGTGTGTTGTCGATTGCAGTGATCAGCGATTCCTGGACAGGCCGACCGTCCCAGCGCAGTTCTCGATGGCTTTCCACCCAAGCGGAAAGATGGTGTCCAACCGTCTCGAAGATGTGCCTTACCTCTTCGTTCTCTTGGTCCTCGATCACAAGATCGACCGCCTGGACAAATTGGACGATCCTGGCGGCGTAAATGCGGCGAAGCTCGGTTACCTGCGCCAAAAGGGCCTTAAGCACCGGCTCGGGAGAATCCTGCTTCGAGTTGAAGAACCGAACAATCGCCTGACCGAACCCCATCTGCGTTAGGGCGAGATTTACCGCTTCAGCCTTCAACTCGTAACCCTCTTCATCAGTCTCGACGAAATTGCCTGCGTTGTCTTTGACCTTGCAAGCCTCATCATCGTGGGGAAGCACGAGAACTATGGTCTTCGACTCCACGTCTCTTAACCCACCTTCCTTCGCACGTCTCAGCAGCGTCTGGACATTGACCTCTGGTGCTTGGAGGAAGGTGGAGCAGAGCACCACCAGAGTGCGAGGGTCGTCGAAGTGTGAATCCAAGTCTTGGCGAGCAGCGTAGGCGTCCTGTGAGATCCCCCTTGTATCGATAATCTCGCACGAGTAGTCGGGCGATGACAAAACGTGCTCGGGCAATAGCACTTCGATTTTGTCTGGGATGGTGAACTCTGGACTTCTGCCGTTGTTCACATCTGAGAACATCTTCTGTAGCCACTGCATCGGAGGTACGCCGCAATCCTGTTGAAACCAGGCGTCCCTCTTTGACCGACGCACCAAGTCCATCCTCGTGAGAATCTCGATCGTAAGCTCGTCGATCTGAGCGAATTCAGTCGCCAACTCTCGTGCGGGATCGTGGCGAATTATTTTGCCCGTCTCATCTTTGTGTTTTTTCTCGACGAGACCAGACAGATTGCGGATTGCCCGTTCCACCTCTTTTGAGATGCCGGGCGAATCATCTTGGGCTCCGTCTGCCTTCGGGACTGGTGAGGGGCCACGGGTTAGATACAGGAGGTACTCGGCGAAATCCTCGACATCTCGTCGAATGCTCGCATCCGACCTGGGCTCAATACGAAGCCCGTACTGCGGACCCTGGTTAATGTGGACCTGGCAGATCGTCGTCCCACCCGCCCCCGTGTCCAGGACAATCTCTCGCTCTAATCTCGACTCATCTGGCTTGAGCAACCCAGCCAGTTTGCAGATGGCGGTGGACTTGCCGACACCGATACTGCCGATGAATGCGATCTGGTGAGCGCAGGACTCAAGAAACCCGGCCAGTCGCCGGATTTCCTTTTCGTACAGGTCGATTTGACGCACGACGACGTTCTTGAGTTTTGGGTTATTGCGGAGTTTTCGCAGTTTACGGAGGCCGACATTCGCAGACCATAAGGAATCACGGTTCGGATGAGCAAAGTCGGGACGTTCCAGGACATCCCATTTTTGTTTGGTGAACTCCATAAGCTGACGAGCCTTCGGCGTGCCAATCGCCTTCAGGATCGCATCCAATTCTTCCGCTGTGACTGCCTTATCACCGGACTCAATTCGGGAAATGCTGGCTGGACTGTAAGCGATCTTCCCAGCCAACTGGGCTTGGGTCAGTCCCGCCTCTTCACGAACTGCCCCCAGATAGCAGGCGATCGAATCTTTCTTCGAGGTGTCGTCCATCTCTGCGCTCCTGAAAGAACTCTCTTGTCCCCGTGAATAATACTGAATGCATTCATTGAAGTCAATTAATCACGCAGAATACAATCTAGAGATTGGCGTGCAAGTGATGATTTGGAACAACGCCACGAGCCATTGTGCATTTAAACTATTTCAAGACAATCTGTTAGAGATTCGCCTCTTGATCAGAAAAGAATTCAATGGTGCCCTGGGCAACGCCATGCTCTGCGTCGTTGGCTCCCCGCCTCTGACAGTCTGTTCGTTCACGATGTACCTCACGCCCGCCTCGACATCGAACAAAACCCCTTCCAGAACCTCCTCAACGACCGATCGAAGCGCCCCTGGCTCCCGTACCACGCTCCAAGGCAATCCTGGCGATCTCTTTGATCGCAGTATCGGTGAACGACAAGTCCCCACCGTGAAACCTGACGAGCTTTCTGAACTGCTGGATCAAAGACCCTTTCGTGGATTGTAGAATGCGGGCCAGATCCTCAACGTCCAAGGCATCCAGCGGTGCGATCACCGGCAGCCGACCGATGATCTCCGGGATCAAGCCGAACGCCTCCAAGTCTTCAGGCTTGACCAACCGCAGCAACCCATCAGCCTCTACCTGGTAATCTTCAGACAACTGATCGAATCCGAAACCACCCTTTCCGAGCCTCTTGGCGATGATTTCCTCCAGCCCCACAAACGCCCCGCCGCAAATAAACAGGACATTGGTCGTGTCGAAGGGAATGCCCGGCTGCATCGGATGTTTGTAGCCGCCAAGGGGTGGGACAGTGGCGATACACCCTTCGAGAATCTTGAGCAAGCCGTGTTGGACGCCGAGCCTCATGTCCTTGTAGCCAAAACCGCTTGCCTTGATCTTGTCGATCTCGTCGAGGTAAATGATGCCGCCCTGGGCGGCACTGAGGTCGCCGTTGGCTGCCAGAATCAATCTGGAGAGCAGGCTCTCCACGTCCTCGCCGACGTATCCGGCCTCGGTCAGTGACGTGGCATCACCGATGGCGACCGGGACGTTGAGGTGGGAAGCCAGAGACTTCACCAAGTGAGTTTTGCCGCTGCCCGATGGACCAATGAGCAGGATGTTGCTCTTCTCAATTCGCACATTGTGCAAATCGGCGTCGGCGATGATTGGATCGGGATCGTCACGATCCCAGTTATCGACGAGACGTTTGAAGTGGTTGCTGACGCCCAAAGCCAGCCGCCTTTTGGCGACATCCTGCCCGATAACGTGTTGATTGAGATGGGCAACCAATGACTTCGGGGATGGGATCGAGGCGAGGCGTGCCTCTTTGGTTGGGCGCTCAGGAGGCGGGGCTGGTTCTGGGACTGGTTGGGGAGAGATCTCGGCAAGGGCTCTGGTTGCACAGAAGGCGCAGATGTGGACGGGTGGATCGAAGCCGCCTTCAAAGAGCGGCACATCGTGATTGAAGCAGAAGGCGCAGCAAACGGATTGGTTTTCGGACATTGAGACACCGTTATCAGAGGGTTTCAGGACCAACCACGTTGATTGGTCGAACGCCCTTCTAGACGGTGTCGGTTTCAAAGAAAATCAGTAGTCGTAACGTCCCATCGCTCGATACACGGTCATCGCTGAGACACCGCATTCCCTGGCAATCTGGGGTGCGGTCTTGCCCTCGGCGATCAACGCTCGGACCTTCTCGTGAACAGCGATCGGCAGATAGTGCTTTCCCTCCTCGGTCGAATCAGCAGGAGCGGCAGCAAAGACTGGGTCGAAGTAGGCACGAATCTCCCTCAAGGCCGTGTGCAATCGCCCGAACGGCCTGCCCGCATAGCATTCCAGGAGGCTGTCCCCGTGGAACGGGGAGCCGTGCGCCAGCGACAATGACGCAATCTCGTCGGTACATCGGTGGCGAAGCAGATCAGGAAGCGTATCCCGCAATGTCCCTACCGGCAGGCGTCGGAACCCAGAGTCCGACTTTTGCACTCGACGAATCAATCTGTCCCAAACGTTTGTGAACTTCGAGTGCGGATTCTGAGTTCGTTCCCGATACCAGGGTTGTCCACGTTCAGACACGAAGAGTACGTCGGACTTGAGGCGTCTGGATTCGTTCAGACCCCATTCGACCATCTGCACGGTCTCGGCCCAAAGGAGCCACTCACCGAAAACCTGCGTCTTGGGACGTAGGAATCGGGCGAACGAGTCTTCGGGTGTCGATTGAAAGTGCAGACGGTCAGCAAGCTCATGGGGTTGGCGAAGGAAAAAGTCGCACTGGACCAGTCGCCCAAGTTCCGCAGCACCCATCGCACAATTCAGTCCCAGATAGAGCAATAGCCGTTCAACGGGCGTGGCGTGGCGGTTTATTTCTGCAAGTTCATGGACAGTATAAATTTCCTTCGTGATCGCCGAGAGCCGCCGCTCGCCATCAGTTCTCGGAACCTTGCGTTCCACTCGTTCCAGCGTCCTTGGCATCTGCCAGCCAAACGCCGAAGACGAGTCGAGCCAGCGAAAGAACCGCATCAACTCTCCGACATTATGCCGGGAGTTGGCATGGCTCGACGGCTTGCCGTCTTTCCGAGGAGGACGGCTACGCCAGTAGTCAACCATCGCTTTGCACTCGTCGTAGTTTAGTGAATGCAGGTCGATGTCAGGATGGTGTTCTCTGAACGTCTCGATCCGTTCCAGCCTTCGCAGACCATAGCTTGTCGTTTCGCTGGTTCCCGGAGCAACGTTATGCCTCTGAATATCCTGCATGTAGGCGCTGAGGGCTTCGTGTAGCGTGCCGGGGATAATTTCGTGTGGAAGTTCAGCGTTCGGCGGAAGGAAACCCTCTTGCCGAAGCTCGCCTTCTAGTAATCTCAGACGCTCGGAGACATTTTTCTTATTGAGTTCAAGCGACTCGCTGTAGAGTTGCGGATCTGCGACGAACTCGACAGAGGGGTACATGTCCCGGATGTTGTGATGCATCTGGGCGAATTCGAGCAGCGGGTAGTCCTGGTCGATCACATCCGAGAATGTCGGGTACACAATACGCCGGTCACCCCGAGCGATCTCTTTTGCGAATCCAAGCGCCTGTGTCGACCACCCGTCCCGATTGACCGCTCGGCAGTTATCCTCGTAAAGCTCCCTGATCCTCGTGAGCCGTCGCTCGGCTTCTTTCAGATCGGTGCCGAGGTTGAACCGAGGCTGCCTCCTTTCTTCGTCGTCGTTGATACCTTGATACCACCCGATGTACGGGCGATAACGCCCTTTGGCATCCGGCCGGAGATCACGCTTGCGTGTCGCCATGATTTTGGTCCATCTGGGTCTCTGTCCACCAAACGGGACCATGTTACCGGCTCTTATCTGACACCTTCAAGCCCTTTATCTGACACGTTATCTGACACAGTGCGTTTCCGTAAGTCTTTTCGCAGCCTATGGCATTGATGTAAATCCATGAAAAAACCCGGCTTGCGATTCCGCAAGCCGGGTCAGATAGTGGAGGCGGCGGGAATTGCACCCGCGTCCCGAGAAGCATCAACGACGGCCTCTACGTGCGTATCCGATCGTTTGATTGTCGGCCTTGAGACCCCGATCGGCAGGGTTCTATTCGGCGTAGCCAGTCATGAATTTAACCCGAGCCGCAACCGGCGGTTAGGCTCGAGCGATCCCGAATTAGCGTCCCCGGCCGCGTCTCTCGGGCGAAGACGCGGCGCGAGGCCGTTGCTGTTTTTTAGGCAGCGAGACGGAGTGCAACATTGCTGTTGGCACTTAAAGTTTTGGTCTGCTTTTTACGAGGCCCGCTGACCAACCTCGGCACGCCACCAGTCGCGTCAGACATCCGGTCGATCCTGGTTCGCCCCCCGTAAATCGAACAGAACGTGGTTCTGAGCTTTCGCTCAACTATTTGCATTATCTGCCCGGCGAATGCCCGGTCAAGGGAATTCGCCGTCGGCGACGCGCTGGAGGCTTCGGCAGCGGGCATTGTCAGGCGCGTTGATGCTGCGAGGAAGCGGAAGATGTCTCACATCCGCTCGCGTTTGTCACGCTGCCGGAGGCTATGGCCTCACGCCTGCCCGCCCTCCCACCGCCACGTGCGGCGGCATGGCCCCCACGGTGGGGGGCAGGGATGGCGTTTCAAAGTGTATTGAACGGGCACAACATTGTGAGAATCTTCAGCAGTTAATCACCTATGGCGATTGAGCTTGCGATTTACACGAGAATTGACAAGTGCGATCGAGAAATGGCTAATGCCAAGAATCTGTCGCATAATAATAACAGCGGGCCGGGTGCGGGCATTGTGGTCGAGTCACCATTGGGCTGCGCGGCCGTCTGCCCGCACGCCCCCACCACCGCCGCAGACTGCGGAATCTCCCCCACGGTGCGGGGAGGCATTCAGTCGGCGCGGATGGCCCGGCGAGGCGTCGTGAAGCTGGCCGTAGCCTGGGCAACCATGCTGGTTGGTCCGCGGCTCGAATCCCATTTCATCCATTACCACGTCGCGAGATGTCCTATTCCAATTGTCATTCCGATGGAGTGCACGGGAACGGGGAGGTCACTTCGCGGAGAGGCTGTCATCTTTTGGCCGCGTTGCGGTAACTCGGCCGTTGGGCCTAGTCGGCTGTGATTCACCGCTTGGTCGCTCGGTTAGTGCCGCCGATTCACGCCAGTTCTCCAATAGCCCAGCCGTTGACGCAAACGCGCTTTCCTATTTTGTCCCTTTTTTGCAAAGTACCGCTCATTCCGCCAGTTTGCCCATCGCTGGGCGCAGTCTCCCTGCGACAACCAGCTTGTGAGCAATTGCAAACAACAATGCGACGGCGCGGCAACGCGGTTGGCCACGCACGGGCATAAACCAGAATCCTCGATTGCGAGCCTGGGCGTTGACCCACTCGGCTGTTTGGCCTCGCAGCCGGTAGATCAGCTTCGCGGCCTCGGTCCCCATTCGGATCCGCCAAGCGGCAACCGCTTCGCTGTCGCCCTTCTTTGCGGTGTAGGGATCTTCTCCATTTGCCTGTTTCTTTTTCTCGTCTCTGATCGGCCCGTATACGATGCAGCCGCGTTGGGCCGCCTGATCGATCGAGTCCTTGGTCGTGAAGCCACCGTCAACCAATGCCTCATCCGGAATTCGTTCGTAACGCTCCTCCAACTGGTCGAGCATGGGCGGAAGTTCTTCGCCATCGTTCCCTGCGTTGGTCACCTCCACACCCACAATCACACCGCTTTCGGTGTCTGTTGTGAATTGAACGTTATATCCCGGCCGGAATCCTCCGTCTGGAAACTTCATGATCCTCGCGTCGGGGTCGGTGGTCGAAGCACGCGCTTCCCGCCCCTTGCGGCCGTAGGACTCGTCACGTTCGCGTTGCAGCTCCTCGCACTGCCGCATCGCTTCTTCGATCCGTTGCTGTCGCTTGTTGGCGGCACGCTCCCGCGCCGCTCGCTGCCGTCGAGTCAGCTCTGCTGTGTCCTCCTCGGCCAGTTTCTTCAGCGCCTCAACCTGCTCCTTCGCCGCTTTCAGGCACTCCTCCAGGCTACCGCGACGACGAAACGAGCTCTTGCCCGCGCTGGCACGCACTCTCATTCCGTCCTGAGCGACCCGGTCCATTTTCACCAACCCCGCATGGAGCAGGGTGCCCACGATCTGCGTGAGCAGTTCGTTCAACTTCTCGCCCCCACAAGCGAGGAAGTGGGACAACATGCTGTGGTTGACGGTTACGCCGCCGCACAGCCACTGGTACGGCAGACTCCCTTGGTTCTTTTCGCACAGCCGTTCGATTTCACGGGCGCTGCCGACTCCCTTCAATGTGGCGAAAACCCGCAATCCGACCAGCAAGCGCGGGTCGGTGGCATCTCGGCCGACATGTCGCTCGACGGCCTTGATCTCGCCGAGCCAGGCCTTCAGATCGAGCTTGCAGACCGCCGCCCAGACGACCCGGGCCGGATGGTCGGCCTCGAGCAATTCATCGAGCGATGCCCAGCGCATCTCGATCTGGTCGCGTACGGGACACCGCAGCCGCGGCTTGCCAGTTGGCATCGACTGGGCAGCCTGGGCGGGAGAGGGCTGATCGGGCAAGTCTTCTGGGCTAAAGAGAGGAAGTGTCATGACGCTCGTCCTGCAACACCGGGGCTGCGTGGGGCTCATGCGGCGGACTACATGCATGGTATTAGAACGTGAACACTATACAAAATCAACCCCAACGCCGAAAAAATCACAGCCTCGGAGCGAAGGGCAATAATCTGGATAACTTCAGAATCCCTTCGCGGAGGAAAGGCGACCATCGGATCGGATCTGCCGGTGCGTTTCCGATGAACGAGCGTGGAGGATTTCGTTCCCTTAATCCTTACTGCGAAAGGGCTGCGCGTCGAATATACAAAACGAACTGGTTGGGCGCCGGAGACAGGGTGGATGGCCACGATTGCGTCGCCGCAGAGCGGCACCGGGGACGTTTCGACGCGGAGCATCGGAACGAGGGGGCGATGCGAGCGACCCTTCGATTGACCAATTTACCCATCCACGGACGCTCGCGAGAGCTGACGTGCGCCGCGCTCGCTTGGGTGCACGTCATCACGCCTTGACCAATCATCTTGCCTGAGCGAAAAATACCACCAGGCTGGACCAACCGCTACCGGGCCGCGAGATCCCGGCGGCGGCGATGGTCGCTCCGGCGCCCCGCGTGGGTACGTCCCTTGTGCCGCTCGGCGGCGACCTTGACGTCAATCGCAGAGTGTCGTACCTGTCTCAAGTCCGCGGGGGGCCGTATGTCGGACACTCCATCGCCGGTTGTTTCCCCAGCCGAGAAGGTGAAGCAGTTCCCCACGACACCCGGTCTCTACTTGATGAAGGATGCCCAGGGACGGGTGATCTATATCGGCAAGGCCAAGAACCTGCGCAGCCGCGCCAGCTCGTACTTCCACAAGACGGCCACGGGCGATCGCCGGATCTGCGATTGGATCTCCGAAGTCTGCGACATCGAGTTCTTGAGCGCCGACAGCGAAGTCGATGCGCTCTTGTACGAGGCGCGCCTCGTCAAGGACATCCAGCCCAAGCACAATCGCGTCCTCAAGGACGACAAGACCTTCCCCTACTTGCAGATCACGACCGGCGAAGACTTTCCCCGCGTGAACTTCACCCGCGAGCCGTGCGACCGCGGCGTGAAGCTTTACGGCCCCTTCCCGCGGGCCAAGACCCTGCGCGGGGCCATTCAGGTCCTCCAGCGCGTCTTCAAATTCCGCACGTGCTCGCTGGATATCGAGGAAGACGACCCGCGCTGGCGCTGGTTCCGGCCCTGCCTGCTGGCGTCGATCGGCCAGTGCACGGCCCCGTGTAACCTGCGGATCGATCGCGAGAGCTACCGGGCAGGCATCCGCCGGCTCCAGATGTTCCTCGACGGCAACAAGAAAGCTCTGCTCAAGGAAATGACTGACGAGATGCGTGAGGCCAGCAAGCAGCTTCTGTTCGAGAAAGCCGCCCGGCTGCGCGACGAGATCAAGTCGCTGGAGAATCTCAGCCTCCGGGGCAACCTCGCGAGGCACGCTCAGCCTGAGGTGTTTTACGTCGATCCCCGCAAAGGCTTGCAGGGATTGAAGCGCGTGTTGAAGCTCGATTCCACGCCGCGCACCATCGACGGCGTGGATATCGCCCACCTGGGCGGCAATGAGATGGTCGGCTCGCTGGTGCGGTTTGTTGACGGCTTGCCCTTCAAGCCGGGCTATCGCAAATACCAGATCAAGAGCGTGGAAGGAATCGACGACTTTGCGGCGATTCGCGAGGTCGTCTCCCGAAGGATCAAAAGCCTGCAGGAGCGCGATGAGCCGCTGCCGGACATCTGGCTGATCGACGGCGGCAAGGGCCAGCTCTCTTCTGCACTGGCCGCCTTTGACACATTCAAGATCGTGCCGCCAACCGTGATCGCCCTGGCCAAGCGCGAAGAGCAGATCTTTGTGCAAGGCAGGCCCGACCCCATCGTTCTCTCCCGCCGTTCCTTCGCTTTGCGGCTCCTCCAGTACGTCCGCGACGAGGCCCATCGTTTCGCTCAGCACTATCACCACTTGCTCAGAAAAAAACGGACGTTCGACGACGAAACATAGCGGAAAAATCCGCTCAGGTCGGACGATCGTCGCGACGGAATCGTCCGGCGCGGAAGCACGCGATTTGCCGGACGAGAATTGCTTCTCATGCAATGGTGCATCCGATATTGCTCACAGAGAATGCCAAGAGCACGACTCACTGTTGATAGGAGCTCGTCCTTGACCACTTGGTTGGCGCGGCCGGTCATTGCGGTGTGGATCGGACTCGCGATGGTCTCGGCCGTACGAGCTCAAGCTTGGGATTTGTCGAGCCGGCGCCTCGAAAGGCGGCTCCAGGGCACGCTGGTCAATTACACGAACAAGCACGGCACCGACCGCCGCATTTTTTCGCCGATCCTCGGGATGCGGCGAGACCTTTGCGTCTATTTACCGCCAGGGTACGACCCCCACCGAGCGTATCCGCTGGTCCTGTTCTTTCACATGGCCGGCTTCGACGAGAATTACTTCACCCACTCGGACCTGCTCACGACCCTCGACCGGCTGATCTTGGCCGGTCAGTGCCCGCCGGTCGTCGTCGCGGCCCCTGACGGAATCTTCGGTACGCCGGCGCCGCTCCACCAAAAGCAGCATTCCCTGTTCATCAATAGCCCCAACGGCCGCTTCGAAGACCACATCATTCAGGAAGTGATTCCATTCCTGACGGCGAATTTCTCGATCCGCCCCGAACGTGAAGCGCATGCTTTGATCGGAATCTCGGCGGGGGGATATGGCGCCGTGAGCATGGCCATCGGCCATCACGACTACTTCGGTGCGGTCGCCACTCTGGCCGGTGCGCTCAACCTCCGCTACTTCAACGCCGAGGGATACTACTTTGACGACTTTGACCCGTCGACCTACCGGTGGAATGAGCGTTATGATCCCGACGCTGTGATCGGGAGCTACTATCATGGCTTGATGCGGATACGCGCCAAGCGGTTCATGGCTCCCGTGTTCGGTGATGGCGATATCCTTCCCGAGGTCGCCCAGACGAACCCCGCTGACAGATTGTTCCGGTCGGATCTTCAGCCCGGCCAGCTCGCCATCTACGCGAATTACGGCGGACGCGACAACTTCAACTTCGACGCCCAGGTCGAGTCGTTCGCATGGCTGGCGTCCACCAGAGGAATTGCCGTGACGCTTGATCGCGACCCCCAGGGAACGCATTCCCTGCGCCTACCTGCGCGACAACATGGAGCGGATGCTTCTATGGCTGGGGCAACACATCCTGCCGCCGAGCTAAGGTAGCGTGCTATTCGAAGAACCGCCCCACCCGAACACCGAAGCCTTCCAGGATACCGGGGAGCGTCAGCTCATCCTCCGCTCCAAGTGTCCGTGGCGGCGCCTGCGCGCTGAAGACGTGCGCAACCTGCGGTTCGGAATCAAGCACGACCACGACCAGCACGCCGGCATTCAAGTATTCCGAAACTTTCTCGAGGATTCCGGGCCAACGGTCAGTCTCCGAGCAAACCTCAACCACGAGTTCCGGGAGCTCAGGCCCGTATCCCGCCGGCACCGGGCCCTTCGGGAGCCGGGCGTAGCTGTAATAGGCAACATCCGCTCCGCGGACCGTATCGGGATCGCGATCGATGACCACACTCGAGTCGTAGCTCATCACGCGGCCAAGGCGGTGCCCGTCGACAAACCCTCCAAAAATGAGCACGGTCCTGCCACAGACATAACCATGCCTTCGATCGGGCACCGACATGGCGACGATCCTCCCCCGTACCAGTTCTTCGGGATAGCCAGGATCAGGTCGCTGGCGAAATTGCTCGGCCGTCATCCGTTCGAGCATCTCGGCGGTTGCCATCGAGGACCTCCCTCAGGGTTCGATCGTTATTATCGCCGATCTAAGGCTGGCCCTCGATCCCAACTGGTGCGGGCCTTGCAGCCAGAGAGCTTGCCCTTGTCGAGGCCGATCTGCGACAATTGAGCCCTAAACGATCCTCATCCCAGAGTCGCCCTTCGCTCCGCGAAGGGGCATCTCCCGGGCAGCATCCTGCGATCTCCATAAATGATCCTCATCTCCGCTCAAGGACTGGGCCGCCAATTCTCGGGCGATCCGATTTTCAGCGAGCTGGAATTTGAAGTCCGCGCCGGCGAGCGGATCGGGCTCGTCGGCCCCAACGGCGCCGGCAAGACAACGCTGATGCAGATCCTTGCAGGCCTCGATCAAGCCGATTACGGCCGACTCTTCGTGCGTCCCGGAATCCGGGTGAGTCTGCTCCGCCAGGAAGTCCAGTTCCAGCCGGAGCAGACGTTGATCGAGGTCGCCAAATCGGGGCTGGCTTCGCTCCTGGACCTCCAGCACGAGCTTGAAGAAGCGGCCCAGGAAATGGCGGAGGCCGAGGATGACGCCGACCTCGAGCGCGCACAGCGCCGCTACGACCAGCTCTATCGCCAGATCGAACACCAGGACGCGTACACGCTCGATCACCGCGTCGAAGAGGTGCTCACCGGGCTGGGCTTTGGCCCCGCTGAATTCAATCGGCCGGCGGCGACTTTCTCGGGTGGCCAGCAGTCGCGGCTGATGCTCGCCAAACTGCTCCTCGAAAGCCCCGACCTCATGCTTCTCGACGAACCGTCGAACCATCTTGATATCGCCACTACAGAATGGCTTGAAAACTACCTGGCGCGCCAGCCCGTGGCGATGGTCGTCGTCAGTCACGACCGTTATTTCCTGGACAAGGTGATCAACAAGGTATGGGAGATGCACTTCGGCCGGATCACCGTCTATCCGGGCAATTACACCCAGTATTGGAAGCTGCGTACTGAAAAAGCCAAGGTCCTCGAGCGACAGGCCCAGCGCCAGGACGAGAAGGCCGCCGACCTGGAAGCCTACATCCGCAAGTACGGCGCAGGGCAGCGGGCCAAGCAGGCGCACGACCGCGAGCGGAAGCTCGAGCGGCTGGAGCGGGAACGCGTCGACACGCTGCGCGACGTCGTCGGGCCCGTCATGGGGTTCGACGAAGTCGAGCGATCCGGCGATATCGTGATCGAAGCCAGGCGATTATCGAAAAGCTTCGCCTCCGCTCTCTTCCGTGACCTGAGCCTCACCATCGGCCGGGGCGAATGCCTCGGCGTGATCGGGCCCAACGGCGCAGGCAAGACCACGCTGATCAAGACCCTGATCGGTCGCGAAAAGGCTGACCACGGCGAGTCGAAGCTCGGACACAAGGTCCAGGTCGGCTACCACGACCAGGGCCTGCGCTCGCTTGACCCGGAGACCACCGTCGTCCGCGCCGTCTGGCCCGAAGACGATCCCGAATGGGTGGAAAAAGACGTTCGCGACCTGCTCGCACGCTTCGGCTTGAAAGGCGACCTCGCGTTTCAAACCGTGGGCCAGCTCTCCGGCGGCGAAAAGGCCAAGGCCGCACTCGCCCGCCTCTGTGCCACCTCGGCCAACGTGCTCGTCATGGACGAGCCGACCAACCACCTCGATATCTGGTCTCGCGAAGCGCTCGAGCGATCAATCAACGAATTCGAGGGCACGGTCCTCGTCGTCACCCACGACCGCTACTTTCTCAATCAGGTCGTCGACCGGCTGGTCGCCATGGCCGACGGCGAGGCCCGCGTGATCGAAGGCGACTACGACACGTTCCAGCACATGATCGCGAGAGAAAAAGAGCTCGCCCTCAGTTCGCCTTCCGGACGCGCGGGCGGCCCGGCGTCGCCTCAGTCGCAGCCGCGATCGGCCCCGGGCCGGGAAAAGACCAAACGGAAGTTCGCTTACCGAAAGGCCGCCGAGATCGAGCGCGAGATCGCCGAGCTGGAGCTCGAAGTCGCCGAGCTGGAAGACAAGCTCGGCCAGCCCTCGATCTGGCGCGACCCACTCAAGGCCGTCAACACCCAGGATCGCCATCGCGATCTCAAAATCAGGCTGGAAACCCTGTACGAGCATTGGGAGACCGCGCTGGAAGCAAACTGGTGAAGATGAGCTTTTTTCCGCCCGCAAAGCCACGCACCAGATCGCCGGCAGCCGCTCCGCGCAACCGTCTGATGAGCCCAATTCATGCCCGACCCACGCAAAGTTCTCTCGACAATCCGCCGCGCGACCGACCTGTTTCGCAACACCCCGGGCCGATCTGGCGGCATCATTTCCCTCGAAGATGCGTCCGATGTAATGGTCGTCGGCGACCTGCACGGAAACATTCCGACATTCAAGAAAGTACTCGTCACTGCGGCACTCGAGAAGCACCCCACACGACACCTCGTCCTTCAAGAGCTGATTCACGGGCCCGCCTCCTACCCCGGAGATGGCGGAGACCGCTCGCATCAGGTCCTTGACGTCGTCGCCGCGCTCAAATGCCAGTACCCCCACCGCGCGCATCTGATCCTGGGCAATCACGAGCTCTCCGAGCTGACCGGCCGCACAATCGGCAAGGACGGCGAAACATTGAATGCCAAGTTCATGCACGGAGTCACCACCGCGTACGGCTCTGCTGCTACGGAGATTTACGATGCCTACAAGGCCCTCTTCGCCGCGCTGCCGCTGGCTATCCGCACCCAGAATCGCGTCTATGTCTGCCACACCATTCCCGACGCACCCGACCTCGATACGCTCGATCTCGATCTCCTCAAGGCCGACTTTTGGCCCGAGCCCGCCATGAAGCGGCGGGGCACCATCTACGCCCTGACCTGGGGCCGCGACACGTCGCCCGAAACGGCCGACCGTTTCGCCGCCATGATCGACGCCGACTTTTTCATTACAGGCCATCAAGCTTGCGACGAAGGCTTTCGCCAGGCAAACCACCGCCAGATCATCATCGATGGAACATATCCTCACCCGTGCTATTGTCTGTTCCCCGCAACCGGAGCGGTGTCGATCGAGTCGCTGCTGAAATGCGTGCATCCCGCCGACGGCCTGGCAGTTTGATCCACAGCTTGTAGGATATTGGGTGAAACCGGTCACCATCCGATGACCCCGCCCCCGCGCTCTCGCCACTCTCCAACCCCGGAGCTAAACCGTGAATTTCCGCGATCGTTCACGCGTCAAATCGCAGGGCCTCAAGTCAGCCGCGGCGGCATACTTCATCCTGCTCGCGCCTTACGCCGTCACGAAAGCGGCAGTCGAGCCATCCCAAGGTGCCATCTACACGGCCAGCGATTTCAAACGTCTCGCCGCCGGGGTCGATCCGGGATTCTCAGGCACGGCGCTGGTGTCGGTCTGGGCGCCCGCAACCGACTTCTGGCAGCTTCAGGAAGTCGCCGGCGCCATCACTTTCAAGGTCGAGCCGCGGACGGGTGATTCCACCACGCCGCGCTGGCAACCGCTCGGTAAAATCAACCTCGCCAAGGACCGCCCGCTCAAGGTGCTCGTCTTGAATGAGGCGCCCAAGACAAAGGGCGCCCTGCGCCTGCCCCTACGCTGCTCTGGGTTTCTGCGGGAAAAGACTCCGCCGCGCCGGCCTCACTCGACCTGGTCCGCGGCCGCGTCGACTCGATCGAGCCGAGTCACGACTCGCGGCGAACCCGTGCCCGGACCAACAACGAAGGGGTCGATTTTCAAGCGCCCGCCTCCGCAGCCGCGTGGCACGACCGTGCCCAGCATCTGCGGGAACAGATGCTCGTTACATTGGGGCTCTGGCCAATGTTTCACAAGACCCCGCTCAACCCCAGGATCACTGGAAAGCTCGACCGCGGCGATTACACGATCGAGAAGGTCGTGCTCGAAACCTTCCCGGGGTTCACCCTGAGCGGCAACCTGTACCGGCCGGCGCACTCCACCGGCAAGATTCCCGGAATGCTCTGCCCGCACGGCCATTGGTCCGACGGCCGCGTGAACGCGGAAGTGCAGCCCCGCTGCATTCGCTGGGCGAAGCTCGGTTGTGCCGTCTTCATGTACGACATGGTCGGATACAACGACAGCAAGCCGTTTCCGCACGAGTTCTTGAATGACCGCCTGAGACACTGGGGGCTCAGCCTGCCGACCCTTCAGACCTGGAACAGCATTCGCGCGCTCGACTGGCTCACCTCGCTTCCGTATGTCGATTCCACCCGCATCGGCTGCACCGGTGAGTCCGGCGGCGGCACCCAAACATTTCTGCTCACTGCCCTGGACAACCGGGTGACCGTCTCCGCACCGGTTGTCATGGTCTCCGATTACTTCCAGGGCGGGTGTGTCTGTGAAAACGCCGCCGGCCTTCGGCACGGCACGGATAACATCGAGTTCGCCGCACTGACCGCTCCCCGTCCACTGGTCTTAGTCGGCGCCACCGGCGACTGGACCCGGCGCACGATGGATCGGGTCTTTCCCGCGATCCGAGGCGTTTATTCGTTGATCGGCTCCCCCGATCGCGTGAGTGCCCAGATCTTTGACTTCCCCCATAATTACAATCAAACGAGCCGCAACGCCGTTTACGCAGCCATGAGCCACTGGCTCTTCCGCGTCGATGACGCCGCCAAGACGAGGGAAGGCGACCAGAAACTCGAGAAGCCCGAGGACCTCTGGACCTTCGGCCCCGGCCACCCCGCGCCGCCGGATCGGAAAACACCCGAACAGCTCGAGAACGATCTGATCGCCAACCTGAACCTGATGCTCGACGAGCTTGCCCCGGGAACAAGCCCCGCGCGCTGGGAAGCCTCGCGCAGGCTTCTGCAAACCAGCTTGAAGATCCGCACGGGAATCGATCGGCCGGCGTATGATTCGATTGTCGAGCAGGAAGTTCGCTCCATCTCGCGTGACGATGTCGCGATCGAGCACTTGACCGTCGGCCGTAAGGCGCGCGGCGACGCAATCCCCGTGGTGAAGATTGTGCCCCGCCAGTTCAAGAATCGCCTGACGATTCTGGTCCATTCCCGCGGAAAGGCGGCTCTCGACGATGGCTCGGGCCGTCCCAATGAGCTTGCGCAGGCGCTGCTCGCACGTGGCCACGCGGTCGTTGCATTTGACCCGCTGTTCGTCGGCGAGTCGCTCGATCCCAGGAACCCCGCGCCACACCGGCCCACTTCAACCCATTTCGAGACATATAATCCGGTAGCAGCCGCCGACCAGATGCAAGACCTGGCGACGGTCCTCGCCTGGGCCAAGAGCCAGCCCGACGTGGACCTCGTGAATCTCATCGCGCAGGACGACGCCGGCTACCAGGCCCTGGTCGCACGCCCGATGCTCGAAGGGCTTTCGCGCACCGTCATCGAGCTTTCCGGCATGACCCAGATGCGAAAGCCCGATGAATGGCCCTCGACGATCGATCTCCCCGGCCTGGAGCAGTTCGGCGGCGTCAAGGCGGCGGCGGCGCTGGCCGCGCCGTCGCAGCTCTGGCTCTATCGGAACATCGCGGCGATCGAACCAAGCTGGCCGAAAGCGGCTTACGCTTTGGCCGGCGCAACGCCCATGCTCAGGATGGAAGAAAACACGCCGTCCCCCGCCCAGATCGCCCTCTGGGTCGACGAGGGGCGATGACCCTTCAGGCGCTCCCAAGGCGTTCACAACGCCCCCTTGCGCTCGAGCGCCTTGTAATGAATAAATGAATAGATGATCGGAATAAATGCGACGACGACGAGCAGAATGATCGGGATGTAGATCGGCACACCCAGAATCACCAGCCCGAATCCCGCGAATCCGGCAACGACCCACAGCCAGCCTGCCATGCGGTGCGTGTCGTTCCAGACGCGGTCGCTCGCCAGCGTCCACGGCACCCGGATCCCTATATAGAAGTTCTTGCGCACTTTCCCCAACACATTGCCAAGCAAACCGAAGAAGAGGAACATCCCCGCGATGAATATCTGACCGAGCGGCACGGCGTGCCCTTTGGCCACACTTTGCTGCACCGTGTAGAGCAACACGCCCTGTATGTAGGCGAAGAGCCCGACCACAAGCAGCATGATGTAGAGATAGGTTGGCCGGAACGAGTCCACCGAGAATGGCTTGGGCGAAAGCGCCGGCAGGAAATAGAAGAGCACGAGCATGGCCGCCATCATCACAGGCAAGGCGAACAGCGTCCACTTGGCGCCGTACCCATCGACTTCATTCCGAATATTCCAGTGCGTCGGAATCTGGTCGGGCAAGGTGGGCGCCAGCCACGCCGCGGCCCCCGCCGCAAGCGCCACGAGCAAGATCGAGCCGGCCCAGTAAACGCGCGTCATTTCTCTCCGGATCCTTTCGAGTTCTTGAGTCCAAGATGGTCCCAGAGCCGGGTCAGCACATCCTCGAGCACGGTCGTATTGAGCGAGTAATAGATTTGCTGGCCATCTCGTCGACTGTAGATCAGGTCTGCTTCTTTGAGCACCGCAAAGTGATGTGACATCGACGGCTTCGTCATATCAAACGACGACGCCAGCTCGCCGGCCGTGAGCTCCCCCGCGACAAAAGCCGCAGGATCTCACGCCGGGTCGGGTCCGCAAGCGCCTTGAAAACCGCGTTGATCGCCATCATCCCTGGTCAATTCGCTCGTGCCCGTCATTTATTTAGAAGATCGTCTAAATCTTAGCCGATAGGGAAAGGCGGCCCAATGAGATGAACGCCGCGATCGACTCACTTCCCCCCCAGATCTATCCTCTGAGCAGGGCTTCGAGTTCCCGCATGCCTCATCACCTCAGCAACCAACCGCTCCGCATCCGTCGAGATCAAGAGGTGCCGGCGATGCTCGGGTTTGAGGAATTTCTGGGCGACCGCGTGGTCGAGAAGTGCGATCATCGGATCGAAGTAGCCGGCCGCGTTCAGGATGCCGATGGGTTTGTGATGAAGCCCCAGCGTCGCCCAGCTCAAGGTTTCGAAGAATTCCTCAAACGTTCCGACTCCCCCGGGCAAGGTCAGAAACGCTGCTGACCGGCTGGCCATCATGGCCTTGCGCTCGTGCATGTCGCGCACGACGTGCAGCTCGGTGAGCGCCCGATGTGCAATCTCCTTGACCGCCAGTGGCTGCGGGATCACCCCGATCGCCCTTCCTCCTGCCGCGAGCACCGCATCGGCGACGATACCCATCAGCCCCACCCGGCCGCCGCCAAAAACCAGGCCGAATCCGTGCTCGGCGATCGCCCGCCCCACGTCTCTCGCCGACTCGGCAAACCGCGAGTCAACTCCGCTTGCCGACCCGCAGTATACGCAGACGTTCTTTTCCATGAGTATGATAGTTGGGGTCTCGGTTCGCGGCGCACGGGAGCGGGCACGGGGCCCTTGCCATCGCCAGTGAGGAGGAGGCCATTGCCTTGGCGCCCGTAATGTATCACACTGTCGCCCGCGTGGGCGAGATCGCCGAGGGCCGAGGAATACCGGTCGAGATCGAAGGACGCGTGATCGCAGTCTTTCTCGACGAGGGAAACTACTACGCGATTGACGACGCCTGCCCGCACAAGGGCGCACCCCTCTGCGACGGCATCGTCTTCGACAAGACCGTCACCTGCACCTGGCACGGCTGGCGCTTCAGCCTGGAGGACGGCCGCTCGGTCGACAGCCCGTCGGGCCGCACCCGAACCGGCACCTATCCCGTGCGAGTCGAGGGCGACCTCATCCAGGTCGCCGTGGAATAACCGGAGAACTGTCGTATGAAAGCCGCCTACATCGAGGAAACCGGTCCGCCCGAGGTCATCAAGGTCGGCGACTTGCCCCAACCTGAGCCCGGCCCCGGGCAAGTGCTCGTCGAGGTGCATGCGGCGGCGCTGAACCCCATCGACCTCTACCTCCGCTCGGGGCTCATCCCGATGCCGCTCGCCTTCCCCTACGTCATCGGCTGCGACCTTGCCGGCACCATCGCCAAGCTCGGCCCGGGCGCCGCCCGATTCAGAGTCGGCGACCGCGTCTGGGGCTCGAATCAGGGACTCCTCGGGCGTCAGGGCGTGGCCGCCCAGTTCGCGGCCGTCGACGAAGAGTGGCTTTACGCGACTCCCGAAACGCTCACCGAAGGCGAAGCCGCGGCCATGGCTCTGGTCGGCATCACCGCCCACCTCGGACTCTTCCGCTTCGGCCAGTTGAAGAGCGGTGAGTCGCTATATGTGCCCGGCGGCTCCGGTGGCGTCGGCTCGGTCGCCGTGCAGATGGCCAAGGCCGCCGGCGCAAAGGTGGCGACTTCCGCGGGTAGTCCCGAGAAAGTCGAGCTATGTCGCTCGAAGGGCGCCGATCTCGCCCTGAACTACAAGACCGATAATGTCCCCGCCCGCCTTCGCGAATTCGTACCCGAAGGAGTCGACGTCTGGTTTGAAACCCAGCGCGAGCCGAACCTCGAAGTGGCCATCCCCCTGCTCCGCAAACACGGGCGGCTCATCCTGATGGCCGGCCGCACCGCCAAACCTTCTCTGCCGCTGGGCGCGTTCTATCCTCGGAACTGCGCGATCTTTGGCTTCGCGATGTTCAATTCCCCGCCCGACGAACAACGACATTGTGCAAATGGGATGATCCGGATGATTCAAGATGGAAACCTCAAACCACTGATCGGCCGGACCTTCCCTCTGGCAGAAGCCGCCACGGCCCAGCGATTCCTCGAAGAAAACACCCTCAAGGGCGCCGGGGCATTGACGGGAAAGGTTGTGATCACAATCAAATGATAAATCTCCTCACCACCTACGCCGGTTCGATGATGGAGGGCTTTCTCCCGCGCGGCTGGGATCTCGCCCGGATCGACCGCTGCTGCTCCTACCCGCCCGAGTCCATAGGCGATCGACAGCCCTGGTGGCACCCAGCATTCCAGCCGGTTGCCTGCGAGTCGGTCGCCGATTTCGACGTCATGATGGGCCACGAAATCGCACTGGCGATCAAGCAGGCGCGCGAGGCCGGCCAGAAAGCTGCGATGATTCTCCCGGTCGGCCCGATGGGTATGTACCGCTGGGCAGTCTACTTCCTCAAGGAATGGAACTTGCCTTGTGACCATGTTTTTGGATTCAACATGGACGAATGGAGCGACTCGAGCGGCAACACCCTTGCTCCCGATCATCCCGGCTCATTCCAGAACGCGATGGAGGCTGCCTTCTACGGGCCTTTGGGTGCGCTCACCGTCCCGCCCGAGAACCGCTGGTTCGCCACGCCCGCCCGGCTTCCGCTCTACGCCGGCCGCATCGCCGAGCTCAAAGCCCAGGGAGCTCGGCTCCACGTCATCTTCGGCATCGGACGCGTTTGTCACATCGCCTTCTGGGAGCCTCATTTCGCCGATGAGTTTGCCGGAGTGCAGGAATGGAAGTCCCAGACGCATCGACTGGGCGCCCGCCTGCACCCGCTCACGATCGAGCAGAACGCGCTCACCAGCTTCAAGAGCCGCACCACACTCGTCCCCGCCTTCGCCAACACCATCGGCCCGGGCCTCTTTCTGCAGGCCGACCGCATCATCGGTGGCGCGGAAGGAGTGTTCGATCGCGGAATGCAGTGGCAAGGCGCGAGCCTCTGGATGACCTTGCGCTATGGCCCGGACCCCTGGGTGCCCAGCTCGTTCATGCCCACTCTCCCCGGCCGCCTCTTCTTCCATCGCGCACTCGCCGGCCCGCTCGAGCCCGTTATGAACTGAGTATCCCTGAATGGAGAGGCTCCTCGATCCACTCCCACGCCGTCTCCCGCTGGCCTTGATCGAAGAACCGAATGGCTGCGGGCTCCCGTGCCCAACTCGCCGGCTCACGATCAGGGGGCTGCCGGTACGGCCTGCTGCACCTTTCCTCCAGGTCGGACTGCTTCATCCATCGTCATCACGTAGGTCAACATCGCCAGCAGCATCAGACCCACGACGACCCAGAGACGCCAGTCTTTGTGAGCTCCTCTCCACGCAGCGCGATCTTCCCCTTCCTTGGGATTTGCATGGTGGTCCCTGTGATGCCATCTCTTTTGATGATCGCCCATCGGGTCACTCTCCCAGTATATGAGAACGATTCACGCACCAGCTTTCACGTGGTGGTCGTCGTTCCAGAGGACAATGGCCGGGTCGGCCAAGGTATGCTCGTAGCCCACGATGCTCAGCGATGCGGTACTGAGCATCCAGTGCCTCGCGTCCTCCACAGGCAGATCCATCCAGCGCGCGGCGAGGATGCGAAAGAAATGGCCGTGTCCGAAGAGGAGGATGCGACCGCCATCCGCCCGTAGACGGGCGACTACGCGGTCGGCGCGGGCACCCACTTCCGCGAGCGACTCACCCCCCGGGCAGCCGTCGCGGAAGAGATACCAGCCCGGCCGCTCATGGCGGATGTCGGAGGTGAGCCGGCCTTCATAATCGCCATAGTCCCATTCGACCAGATCCGGGATGACCGACGCCACGGCCCCGAAGCCCGCCAGCTCGCAAGTCCGCCGCGCCCTCTGGAGCGGGCTGACCAGGACCTCGGTGAACGTGGTCCCCTCGAGGCGTCCCTGCAGCCTCCGTGCGTTGTCCTCGCCATGTTCGGTCAGGGGAATATCGGTCCGTCCCGTGTGCCGGCCCGACAGCGACCACGCTGTCTCGCCGTGTCGAGCCAGGTAAACATCAGGAAGTGGTTTGTTCATGCTGTGTTCCTCGGCGTGGTCTGCCACCATTGACACGTCGATCATCGCGCCAAAAGTATGGCGCTGGATCGGGGGCTCACGTGGTAAATGTGCTGCCACTCCCAAAGCGGTTCCTCACCCGCGGCAAACAGATCTTGTGGCGCCTCACGAGAGGTGTCAGCGGCAAGGTGCCACCGAGCCCCCGGCGGTACGGCGGGCAAATTGAAATCAACCGCATTTGGGCCGGCATTGAACATCAGGCAGAGTGAGTGCTGCTCATCTTCATCGATCAAACAGGCAAACTGTCTCGCTTTCGGGTCGGCCCAGTCGGGCAATCCTCCTCGTGCGCCAAACCAATGGATCTCGGCGTCCGTGTAGAATTGCTCCTTGCTCAGGATCGGATGGGCACGGCGAAAGGCAATCATGCCGCAGGTAAACCGGAAGATCTCCCTGTGCTGTTCCAGACGGCTCCAGTCAAGCCAGCTCGTGTCGTTGTCCTGGCAGTAGGCGTTGTTGTTGCCGCCTTGCGTGCGGCGAAATTCGTCGCCGCCGAGCAGCATGGGCACGCCGCGCGAGATCAAGACCGTCAGAAGGAAGTTCTTGATCTGGTGCTTCCGGCAGGTTCTCGATCCCGGCATCCTTGGTCTCACCTTCAGCACCGTAGTTCTCGCTGAAGTTGGCGTCGGTCCCGTCATGGTTATTTTCGCCGTTTGCTTCATTGTGCTTGCAGCGATAGCTCACCAGATCGTTCAAAGTGAAACCATCGTGGCACGTGACGTAATTGATGCTGCTCTCGGGGCCTTTGCCGGATCTGGTGTAGATGTCGGCACTGCCACAGATGCGGCTGGCGAACAAACCGAGCATCCCATCATCGCCTCGCCAGAAACGCCGGACATCATCTCGGTACCGGCCGTTCCACTCCGCCCAGCGCCGCTCTGAAAAACTACCCACCTCATATGCACCGGCGGAGTCCCAGGCCTCGGCGATGATCTTGACATCTCTCAGGATGGGGTCCTCGGCGATCCGTTCCAGAAGCGGGGCATTGGCGAGCAACTTGCCGGTACGGTCGCGTCCGAGAACCGACGCCAGGTCAAATCGGAATCCATCCACATGCATCTCGACCATCCAGTACCGGAGCGCGTGCAAGATGTGGTCCCGCACGACAGGATGGTTGGCGTTGATGGTGTTACCTGTGCCCGTGTAGTCCTCGTAGTAGCGATTGTCGCCCGAGAGCGTGTAGAAGATCGAGTTATCGATCCCACGGAAGGAGAGCGTCGGGCCCAGCTCGTTTCCCTCCGCCGTGTGATTGAACACCACGTCCAGGATCACTTCGATGCCGGCATTGTGAAGGGCCCGCACCATTTCCTTGAACTCCAGCTTCTGCTGACCCAAGCCTCCCGAGCTGCTGTAGGAAGCTTTGGCCGCGAAGAAAACTATGGGATCATATCCCCAGTAATTCCTGAGCGGCTCACCTGTTTGCGGGTTCCTGCGCGTGACAGAAGTTTCATTGAACTCCTGCACGGGCATCAGTTCCACAGCGGTCACTCCCAGGGTCTTGAGATAAGGAATCTTTTCCATCAAGCCTCGGTAGGTTCCCGGATGGTCCACGCCCGACTGCGGATGAATGGTAAAGCCGCGAACATGCGTTTCGTATATGATGGTCTGCGACAACGGATGCCGGGGAGGCTGGTCTTCATCCCACTCGAACGGCTCGTTGACGAACACGCACTTCGGCATCGACCCGGAATTGTCCAGCGCCCAACAAGTCAGGTCTTGCTCCGGCGCCCCTGGGTCGTATCCCCGTGCCGATGCAAAATCCCACGGGGGCAGCCGGGAGATCGCGGTCGCGAAGGGATCGAGGAGAAGCCGATTGAAGTTGAAACGATGTCCGTTGGCCGGTTCGTAAGGGCCATCCACGCGGTAAGCATAGAGTTGCCCGGGACCGATTCCCTCCACCCAAACGTGCCAGACGTCGCCGGTGCGGTTGCGCGCTCGATCCAGCTCAATCACCCGCGCTGGGACTGCGTCTTCGGGATGGTCAAACAACTCCAGTCGAACGCGACTGGCGTTGCGGCTGAAAATGGCGAAATTAACCCCTCCTTCCGTTTCCTGGGTTCCGAACGGCAGCGGAGCGCCGGCCCGAACATGAGCGTGCTCGGAGATTTCCGAGATATAATCGTGCAAGTCGCGTTCGGGCGCTTTTATCATCGTTGCCATAATATTCGAGCCGATTCGAGTGGTACCGCCACGCCGGAGCGGTCCGGTATCACTCGTGCCGTGAAGTCTCTCGCGGGACGTGAAGCCGGCACCGTTGCCTGATAGGCGCAGCGGCGTGACGCGTCAGGCAGCGGTCGCGCGCATTTCATCTCCTCCCGTACGGGATCGTCACCGTTGATCCCATCCGCATAAAGCTCAACTCGCACCGAATTCGGGTCAAGATCGTTCATCGAGATTTCGACCTGAAACACGTGGTGTTCCGCGTTGGTTTTGACCCTCAAGTCTCCGAAGCGCAACGGGCCCCAATTCCGATCCAACGCATGCTGCCAATCGACCATTTGGCTGCCCATCGCGCCTTTGTTCGCCGCGCGGTCTCGGTAGGCGGCCGCAGCCGGGAGGTAGTGTTGCTCGGTGTATTCGCGCACTGCGCGGTTGGCGGAGAAGCGCGGTGTCAACCGCGCCATGCTTTCCCGCATCCGCATGACCCATGCGGTGGGAATGCTGTTTTCATCTCGGGTGTAAAACTCTGGGATCACCTCGCGCTCCAGCAGGTCGTAGAGCGCGTCAGCTTCGACAGCGTCCCAGGCGGGATCGTCACCATGCTCCTGGCCGTCCCCCAGCGCCCACCCCACCCGACGCGTGTATGCTTCGGCCCACCAGCCATCCAATTCCGAGAGATTGATGCCTCCATTGACGAGCACCTTCATGCCGCTCGTTCCGCTCGCCTCCCAGGGTCGCCGTGGCGTGTTGATCCAAACGTCCACCCCCTGCACCAGGTGTTCCGTTAACAGCATGTCGTAGTCGCTGAGGAAGATGATGTAAGGTCGGGCTTCAGGCTGGCGGATGAAATTGATCCATTCATGGATCAATGCCTGCCCCGCTTGGTCCTGCGGATGGGCCTTGCCGGCGATGATGAGTTGCACAGGGTGCTCAGGGTTAGCCAGAAGCCGCAGTAAGTGCGCCCGATTGTGCAGCAGCAGGTTCGGTCTCTTGTAGGTGGCGAAGCGGTGCGCAAAGCCGAGTGTCAATGAGTTGGGATCGAACAGATGTTTCGCCCCGTCGATCGCCTCGCGCGCGCGCCCGATGAGGTCAGTTGCCGCGACAATCGTTCGCGGGCGTATTCAACGAGGGCCTTGCTGGCGGCGTTACGAAAGTGCCAGAGCCTGGCGTCGGAGACGCGGCGAATGTCCCGTTCCAGAGTTTCCGTCGTGCCCAGCCAGCGGTCCTTTCCACAGGCTTCCGTCCAAAGATCATCGGCTGATGCCGAATCCCAGCTCGGCATGTGAACTCCGTTGGTTACGTGGCCGACCGGCACTTCGTCCTCCGGCCAGTGCGGAAAGAGCGGCTCGAAGAGTTGCCGGCTTACCTTCCCGTGCAAGCGACTCACGCCGTTGACCGCGCCGCTTCCGCGGATTGCCAGATAGGCCATGTTGAAACTCTCCGACGATTCGTTCGAGTTCTGGTGGCCGAGGGCCAGCAAATCGTGGACGGCAATGCCAAGCTCGTCCTGGGCGTACCGACCGAGGTATTGCTCGATGAGGGCCGGAGCAAAGCGGTCAAAGCCCGCGGCCACCGCCGTGTGGGTGGTGAAAAGGTTCCCCGCTCGGGTGACGGCCAGCGCGACTTCAAAAGGCTGCCCGGTCTCGTTCATGAAGGTCCGGGCTCGTTCCAGAATGGCGAACGCCGCATGCCCTTCATTCAAGTGGCAGACTTCCGGCTGGATGCCGAGCGCTTGGAGCAGTCGCCATCCGCCGATTCCCAACACCATTTCCTGCTGCAGCCGCAACTCCGGCCCGCCCCCGTAAAGCTCGCTGGTAATGCCTCTGTGAGCGGGAAAGTTCGCAAGGTCGTTGCTGTCCAGGAGGTAAAGCTTGACTCTGCCAACCTGGACTTGCCAGGCGCGGAGCCAGACCGGGTAACCAGGTAAGTCGAGTTCTAGCCGCAACCACTCCCCGTTCGGCTGGCGCAACGGCGTGATCGGTAACTGTCCGGGATCGTTGTACGGGAAAAGGGCCTGCTGAGCTCCGTCCTCGTCGATCACCTGGCGAAAATAGCCTTGTTGGTACAGCAGCCCCACGGCAACCACCGGCACCCCCAGATCACTGGCGGCCTTGAGCTGATCGCCGGCCACATTGCCAAGGCCGCCTGAATAGATCGGGAGAGCTTCGCTTAACATGAATTCCATGCTGAAATACGCGACACGGGTCAGGGGAGATTGCGCGTAGGTCTGCTGAAACCACGCGGGTGTCTCCGCCGCCTGCCGTCTGGTTTGCACAAGAGAATCCACCTTCTGGCGGAATACGGTGTCGGCTAACAGGTGCTGGAGCTTGTCCCGCGAGACAGTCTGGAGAAGAACCCAGGGGTTCCGCGTGCGTTCCCAAAGAGCAGGATCAAGCTGCCGCCACACTTCATCGCTGTAATGATTCCAGGACCAGCGCAGGTCCAGGGCAAGCTCGGCCAAGGGAGCGAACCCCTCGACTTCCGTGGGCAGAAGACCGTAATTTGTGCGGCTCTCACGTGGTTGTTTGCTCATTCGTTTCTTCACCTTCTGCCTTCGGTTTGCCGCTCACTGATCCCAGCCCGGACGATGGCCAGAAACTGGTCGGCATGGAGGCTGGCGCCGCCAATCAAGGCGCCGTCCACGCCGGGCCGGCCAAGCAGTGCGGCGGCGTTCTCGGGCTTGACGCTTCCGCCGTACTGTATGGCAACCGTATGAGCCGCTTTCTCGTCGAACATCAGACCGAAGCGGCGCCGAATGACGGCGTGCGCCTCCTCGGCCTGCTGCGGAGTTGCTTGGTGTCCGAGCCTTCCGATTGCCCACACCGGTTCGTACGCAACGGTCAGGCGCGTCAAGGTGTCGACTGACAAGCCGGCCAATCCCTGCATGAGTTGCCGCCCGAGCACCGATTCGGTGTGGCCGGCCTCGCGCTCGTCCAGAGTCTCGCCGCAGCAGTAGATCACGTCGAGGCCAGCGGCAAGGGCAACGCGTACCTTCTGGTTGATGAACGTATCGGATTCGCCCAGCGTGTGCCGGCGCTCGCTGTGTCCGAGAATAACGTACTTGCAGCCGACATCGAGGAGCATCTTCGGGCTGACCTCGCCGGTGAACGCGCCTTCCTTCTCGGGATAAAGGTTCTGCGCCCGAGCGCGACGCGGCTGCCCTTGAGTATCTCCCCCACGAGGGCCAGATAAGGGAAAGGGGGACAGATCGCGACGGATACACGGTCCTCCACGCCCATCCCATCGACGATCGTCTTGGCCAGCCGACTGGCAACGGCGGCAGTGGTGTACATCTTCCAGTTACCGACGATGAATTTCTGACGCATTTCCGGTCTCCATTGGGCGCTCACGGAGCCTTTGGAAGATAATCTCCCACTCGGCGAGTTCCCCTACCCACGCGTCTCCATCGCGGCATCGTACTTGCCACGGCGCGCCGCCTGGTTGCACCTGGCTCGATGACACAGGGCTTTCTGTGCCGCCGGCACGTGGCCCTCCTCGCCTCGCCAAATCTCCAAGCCCGGTTGCTGGAGGGCGCGGCCAAACGAAAATGAGAGCGCCCAAGGCAGTCGCGACTTGAATCGAACATTCATGGCAGTCAAACGGGCCGAGGCCAGCTCACAGGATTGACCGCCTGACAGGAACGCGATCCCCGGAACGGCCGCGGGGACAGCGCGCAAAAGACACTTCACCGTGGCGTCCGCCACCTCGTCCGCCGCTTCTTGCTTGGCGCAGGTCAATCCCGGTAGCACCATGTTGGGCTTCAGGATCATCCCTTCGATCATCACCCCTTGCGTGTAAAGCTGATTGAACACCGTTCGCAGGACTTCTTCGGTTACCTCGCCGCACCGCTCCAGGGAATGCTCACCGTCCATGAGCACCTCCGGCTCGACGACGGGCACGAGTCCCGCTTCCTGGCACAATGCGGCGTAGCGGGCCAGCGCCTGCGCGTTGGCCTCGATGCAACCCCGGCTGGGAATGCCATCGCCCAGGGCAATCACCGCGCGCCACTTGGCAAAACGGGCACCCATCTCAACGTACTCCCGAAGACGGACGCGCAATCCGTCCAGACCCTCGGTGATTCGCTCTCCCGGGTGACCTGCCATGTCCTTGGCACCGATGTCGACCTTGATGCCGGGAACGATTCCCGCATCGATGATAACTTTGATGAACGGCGTGCCATCCTTCTTCCTCTGGCGGATCGTCTCGTCGTAGAGGATCGCCCCACTGATCCACTCACCGAGTCCGGGCGTGGTCACAAGCAACTCGCGATAGGCGCGCCGGGCCTCCTCGGTCTGGGGAATCCCCAACTTGGCAAATCGTTTGTTGCAGGTTGGATTGCTTTCGTCCATCGCCAGCAAGCCCTTGTCGCCGGCGACGAGCGTCCTCGCGGTGTCGATAAGCTCTTTTGCATTCATTTGGACTTGCCCCATTTCCAATTCCGGATCTCCGGTAAATCCTGTCCATGTTGATCGATGTAGTGCTTGTGCTCGATGAGCTTGTCCCGCATCTGCTGCTTCAGATAGGCGCCGCGCGAACCCAAATGCGGCAGTCTATCGACCACGTCTTGCACGAGATGAAAGCGGTCCAGGTCGTTCTGCACCCTCATGTCAAAGGCGGTCGTGATGGTTCCCTCTTCCTTGTAACCCCGGACATGGAGGTTGCGGTTGGTCCGTCGATAGGTCAACCGGTGGATCAGCCATGGATATCCGTGGAAGCCGAAGATGATGTGCTTGTCCTTGGTGAAAAGCGAATCATAATCCGTGTCGGGGAGTCCGTGCGGGTGCTCGCTCTTGGGCTGCAGCTTCATCAGATCGACGACATTGATCACCCGGATCTTCAGATCGGGCAGATACTGGCGAAGAATGGAAACGGCGGCCAGAATCTCCAGCGTCGGCGTGTCTCCGCAACAGCCCATCACCACGTCCGGCTCCGTGTCCTGGTCGTTGCTGGCCCATTGCCAGATGCCTATTCCTTCCGTGCAATGCACGACTGCGGCGTCCATGGTTAGCCACTGCGGGAGTGCATGTTTGCCGGCCACGACCACGTTGACGTAATGCCGGCTGCGGAGGCAGTGATCAAAGACCGACAACAGGCAATTGGCATCGGGCGGCAGGTAAACGCGCACGATGTCGGCCTTCTTGTTGATCACGTGGTCGAGGAAACCAGGATCCTGGTGCGTGAAGCCGTTGTGATCCTGCTGCCAGACGTGGGAGGCGAGCAGATAGTTCAGCGACGCGATCTTCCGGCGCCAGGGCAGCTCGAGCGTGACCTTCAGCCATTTGGCGTGCTGGCTGAACATCGAATCGACGATGCGAATGAAGGCCTCATAGCTGTTGAACAGTCCGTGCCGCCCGGTCAGCAGATACCCTTCCAGCCAACCCTCGCACTGATGCTCGCTGAGCATCGAGTCCAGCACGCGTCCGGCGGGCGCGAGGAATTCATCATTCTTTACTTCCCGGGCGTCCCACTGACGATTCGTGACCTCAAAAACCGCGCCCAGGAGATTCGAGAGTGTCTCATCAGGACCGAAGATGCGGAAATTACGCTGATCTTGATTGAGCTTGGCCACATCGCGCAGGAAACTGCCCAGTACGAGCGTGTCCTGGCCAAGAACGGCACCCGGCGTTGGCACATTCACCGCGTGAACGTGGAAATCCGGCATACGCAGGTCGCGGAGCAGAAGTCCGCCGTTGGCGTGCGGATTGGCGCCCATCCGTCGGTCGCCCTTCGGCGCCAGCTCGGCGAGTTCCGGCACGAGCCGGCCATTTTCATCGAAGAGCTCCTCGGCCTTGTAGCTCTTCATCCAGCTCTCGAGTTCCTTGACATGATCGGGATGGTCGGAATCCACAAGGATTGGCACCTGGTGCGCCCGGAAGGTGCCCTCGATTTGCAGTCCATCGACGACCTTCGGTCCTGTCCAGCCCTTGGGTGACCTGAGGATGATCATCGGCCACCGCGGCCGAGAAGCGTCGTTCTTGTTCCGCGCGTTCTCTTGGATTTGTCGGATGTCCTCAACGGCCTTTTCCAAGACGGTGGCCATGAGTTGATGCATCTTCTCCGGCTCATCACCTTCCACAAAGTAGGGCGTCCAGCCGCAGCCTCGGAAGAATTGCTCCAGTTCCTCGTGCTCGATGCGGGCCAGGACGGTCGGGTTGCTGATCTTGTAGCCGTTCAAGTGCAGGATCGGCAGCACGGCTCCGTCGCTAATTGGGTTGAGCAGCTTGTTGGACTGCCAGGCGGTCGCCAGGGGGCCCGTCTCCGCTTCACCGTCGCCGACGACGCACGCGACGATCAAACCGGGATTGTCGAACGCGGCCCCGAAGGCATGGCTGACCGAGTACCCCAGCTCGCCGCCTTCGTGAATCGACCCCGGCGTCGTGGGCGCAACATGGCTGGAAATCCCACCGGGAAACGAGAACTGCTTGAACAGCTTTTGCAGCCCGGCTTCGTCCTGGGTGACGTTCGGATACACCTCGCTCCACGTGCCTTCGAGGTAAACGTTGCCCACGATTGCCGGGCCACCGTGACCCGGACCGGCGACGTAGAACATGTCCAGGTCATACTTCTTGATGATTCGGTTCAAATGCACATAAATAAAGTTTTGGCCAGGCGTCGTGCCCCAGTGTCCGACCACCAGCGGCTTCACGTGCGAGAGTAAGAGCGGCTCGCGGAGCAAAGGGTTGTCGTAGAGATAGATCTGGCCCACGGACACGTAGTTGGCCGCCCGCCAGTAGGCATTGATCTTGCGGAGTTCTTCGGGATCAAGCGGAACCTGCTTGTCCATCGATCGCGACGCCACTCCGGTCTGTGACGGGCTCGGGCGGGGTCGTTCCTGCGCAACGGTGCTCTTCTTGACTTCGAGTCTTGACATCGGCTGTCTCCTTCATTGGGTTCGATCGGTTTGAATTCGTGGATAACAGGAGATCATGATCGCCGCGCGATGAGACGAGCCGCGGCTTTGGCGATCATCAACTCCTCGTCGGTGCGGATAACCCGGACCTTGACCGGCCCTTGGTCGGTCGAAATCAGGAGGGCGCTCGATGCGTTTCGGTTTTCGTCCAGGGCGATCCCCAGAAATGCCAGTCCGGCGCAGATCCGGCGGCGAATCTCGGGCGCGTTCTCACCAATCCCGCCGGCGAACACCAGGGTGTTTATCCCGCCGAGCGCGGCGGCGAAGGCGCCGATCCATTTCTTCGCCTGGTAACAAAACAGTTCGATTGCCTCGGCCGCCCGGACATCGGCATTCTGCCGTCCCAGGAGATCGCGCACATCGGAGCTGGTTTCCGAGACACCGAGCAGGCCGGACTCGTGGTTCACGAGACTGTCAAACTGGTCGGCCGTCATCCCCGCGGTCCGCGACAGGAACCGGACCAGGCCTGGATCGAGGTCGCCCGTGCGCGTCCCCATGACCAGCCCGGAGGCGGGTGTAAATCCCATGGACGTGTCGATGGAATGGCCACCGCGGACCGCCGCCAGGCTCGCGCCGGCGCCCAGGTGCGCCAGGATGACGCGGCCCCGGGCTTCCTCCGGGCCGGCGACCCGGGCCAGTTCCTCCATCAGAAACGCATACGACAAGCCATGGAAGCCATAGCGCCTTACACCGGCGGCCTCGAACCGGCGGGGAATCGGCACGATCTGGGCCACGCGGGGCATGTCGTGATGAAATGCCGTATCAAAGCACGCAACCTGGGGCAAGTCGGGATCACGGTTTCGGAACGCCTCGATCAACTCGATCTCGCCCGGCAAGTGATCCGGGTCACAAGGACTGATCTTTCGCAGTTCCTCGATCAGCTCGGGCGTGACACGTTCGGGCTGATGGTAGCGACTCCCGCCATGAACGATTCGATGTCCGACGCCGGCGATTTCCGTGAAACCGACTGCGCGATCGAGCCAATCGATCAGCAGGCGGACAGCCGCCTTCTGATCCGGGGCATCGACCCGGCGATCCTCGTCGCAACCGCCGCGCGGATCGGCCAGGACCCAGCGGGCTTGGTCCAGCCCGATCCGATCGACGCGACCGGACAGGAGGCGCGCGGATGGATCGGTCTTCTCAAAGAGCCCAAACTTGAGGCTCGATGATCCACCGTTGATCGTCAGGATGCGAGATAGGGTGTTTTTTGTCGTGATCGTGCACCTCAGCGCTTCTTTGTTTTGGACAATGATTCGTAGCCGGATAAGACGTCGAACAACTCCTCATCAATGGAGGTCTGGCGCAGGCGGCGAAACCTCTGATTCAGGTCTCCCACCAGCTCGTCGATGTTTTTCTCCGCTCGCTGCATGGCGGCAAGGCGACTCGCGTTTTCGGCTGCCAACGATTCGGCGCAAGCCTTGAAGAGCGAGACAAAGAGATATTCCCGTACCAGAGCCTGCAACGTTCGCTCACGGTCACCGATCACCTCGGGCAGGTTCTTGGTCGGCCAGGGGAGATGGGCCAGCCTGAGTCCCCATTGATCATCCAGAGGCAGCAAGTGTTGACCGACGGGCTCATAGGCCGCCCCCTGCTTGGGGCGGTTGTGGAACAGGTAAAGTTGAACGATCTCGCCCTTGTCGTGATGTGCTTCACTTTCAACGAGAATCTGGCCGACAAGCGGCGTGATGGCGTTCACGGACGTCGGAACGGCGAAAAGTCCCGCCGGCTTGAGACCGGCATCCGCCAGCCGCGAGTGGATGCGGTCGCCGACGGCCCAGACCTTCTTTTCGCCCGGTAGAGGATGGAGTGCCTTCGCGACGAAATCTGCCAGCACATCATTGAACTGGCCGACGAGCCCCTGATCCGAGCCGAAGACGATGGCGGTCACGATCGTCGCACCGCCTGCCGGGCGCCCGGCTTCCAGAGCGGCGGCCTCCCGATTCCTCAAGCACACGGCCAAGCCCAGTTCCACAGTGCGATCATAGTCCGCCAAAGCCAGGACCGACTTCTCATATTGCCCGATGCTCGAGGCCGCCAGGGCCTTCATCGAGCGGACCACCGATTTCAGATCTCCCGCTCCGCTGATCTTGCGGCGCAGGCTCGCCAGTGTATCGCTCATGGCTTCTTCTTGGGTTCGGGATCGGGTTTTGGCTGGAAGGGCGCGATGGCTTTGCCAACGACTTGCAGGATCGCTTTGCGGTCCTCGTCGCTCAACTTGTCATTAGAGGAAAAGCGTTTGCGAATCTCGGCAGGGATTTCCGTGGCCGCCTTTCTCAGAGCTTCCTCGACATCACGCATCTTGTCGATCGGCACACTGTCCAGGACGCCGGCGGTGAGCGCCACGAGGATGACGATTTGTTCGGGGACCGACGCCGGTTCGAGCTCCGGTTGTATGAGGATGGCCCGGATTCGCTGGCCATGGTCGATAATCTTGCGCGTGTGGTCATCAAGCCGGGTGCCGAACTTGGCGAAGGATTCCAGCTCAGAGAACTGCGCGTACGCGAGCTTGAGATCGCCCGCCACCCCCCGGTAAGCCGCCCGTTGCGCCTTGCCACCGACGCGTGATACGGACTTGCCGACATCGACGGCGGGAAGAACGCCCAGCTCGAATAACGTCGGCGACAGGTAGATCTGACCGTCCGTTATGGAGATGAGATTTGTCGGAATGTACGCGGAGATGTTCTGCGCCTCGGTCTCGATGATGGGCAACGCGGTGAGCGAGCCGCCGTGAAGGTCGTCGCGAAGATGCGTGGCACGCTCCAGTAGCCGCGAGTGGATGTAAAAGATATCGCCGGGAAACGCTTCGCGACCCGGCGGCCGGCGCAAGAGCAGCGATATCTCGCGGTAGGCACGGGCATGGTGCGTCAGATCGTCGTAAACGACGAGCACGTCGCGGCCCGCTTCCATGAAATGCTCCGCGATGCTGGTAGCGGCGTAGGGGGCGATGTAGGCGAGCCCGGGCGGGTCGTTGCCTTCGGTCACGACGACGACCGTGTAATCCATTGCGCCGTTGTCGCGCAGCTTAGCGACGACCTTGGCGACCGAGGATGCTCGCTGGCCGATGGCGCAATAGACGCACAGCACATTCTGGTCGCGCTGGTTCAGTATCGTGTCGATCGCGATGGCAGACTTGCCGGTTTGGCGGTCGCCGAGGATCAACTCGCGCTGGCCGCGTCCGATGGGAATGAGCGCGTCGATGACGATGATGCCGGTTTGCAGAGGCACGGAAACGAGGGCGCGGTCCATGATGGGCGGGGCCGGCCGTTCGATGGGCAAACGCTCGCTGGAGGCGACCGGTCCTTTGCCGTCGAGTGGCGCGCCCAGCGGGTCGATGACGCGCCCGATCAACCCATCGCCCACAGGCACGTCCATCACGCGGCCGGTGCGCTCGACCTCATCGCCCGCGTGAAGCTGCTCGCATTCTCCAAGCAGCACGACGCCGATCTGGTCCGAATCGACATTGAACGCGATGCCGTACAGATCGCCGGGGAACTTCACCAGCTCATCGAAGCCCACTCCCGGCAGGCCCGAGACCTTGGCGATGCCGACGGAGACGCTCGTGATCGTGCCCACCTCACGCGGCGTCAGTTGCGGCGTGAAGGCTTCACGCGTGCGGCTTATCCCCGCGAACGCGTGGTCAAAGACGGCATGCAGGCTTTCGGTCGAGCGGTTCAATGGTCCGCCTTTTGGGCCGATGGCACCGGTTCAAGCTTCGGCGCGGGCTTGGCTTCAACCTTTGGTTCAGGCGTGGCTTCAGCCTTTGGTTCGGACTTCGCTTCACCGTTTGGCGCGGGTTTGGCTTCGGCCTTTGGCGCGGGCTTGGACTCCGCCTTTGGCTCGGGCTTGGACTCCGCCTTTGGCTCGGGCTTGGACTTTGCGTCCGGCTTGGATTCGGGCTTGGCATCATTGTGCAGAAGTTCGCCGGCGCTCTTTTCCAGCGTCGTCAGGTAATCCGCGATGCTCCAGGCCACCTTGTGTCCGCCCGAGGAGAGTTCAATGCCGCTGACCAGCTCCGGCGCGGTCTCGAATTGGACCTGAGCGTCCGAGGCGAACGTTTCCTTCACCGCCTTTTCGATCGCGCTTTTTTGTGCCGGCGGCAGTTCGAACGCGCTATGCACGCTCACCGTGTGGTTTGACGTCCTGAAGGCGGCCGCCAATTGCTCCTTGGCCTCTCCGGTCAAGCCACGCACGCGCTGGACGAATACGTCGCCGATGCGGTCCTCGAGGCCCGTGCCGGCGAGGTCCGCCAGAGTCTTGCGCGTGATGGCAAAGACTTCCTTCTGGGTCCAGCGGATGATCTCTTGATTGAGGTTGCGTTGTTCGTTGCGCAACACCTCCTGGCGCTTGGCACGCAAGGCATCGGCATCCTTTTTTGCTTCGTCGATGAGCCGCTCACGTTCGGAGTTGGCATCATCCGTGGCTTTTTTCAGGAGCGCCGCACGCTCCTGGTCGAAGACCTCATTCTTGTGCTGAAAGTCGTCGCGGTCCTTTTGGGCTTCAGTCTTCTTCGCTTCGACGTCCGCGAGTTGGGTGGCGATTCCTTTCTCTCGCTCGTCGATGGCGTGGAGGATGGGTTTGTAGAGGAATCGCTTCAGCAACCACACCAGGATGAGGAAATTGATTGCTTGGGCGCCGACGGTGAACCAGTTGATGAGCATCGCTTACTTTCCTGTGGCTTTTTCAATGACATGGTTCCAGAACGGATTGGCGAAAATCAGAATCATCGAGATCACGAGGCAGTAGATGGCGATGGATTCGATCATCGCCAGGCCCACGAACAAGGTTCGTGTGATGGTGCTAGAGGCATCGGGCTGTTGAGCCAGCGAGCTCAAGGCCGTCGAGACGGCCCGTCCTTCGCCAACCGCGGGCGCGATGCTCCCCAGTGCGATCGTGACTCCGGCGGTAATGATCGAAACGATCGCGATAATCGTCATGCTGTCCATAAGTTTCCTTTCGTTGCTGGTGGTCTTGGTTCATGCTGCGTGGGTTCGCGTGGCGGCCGCGATATAAACGCTCGCGAGAATGGCGAAAATGTAAGCCTGCACCATGCCCGTGAGCAGACCAAGCAGGTACATGAAGTCCGGGAAAAAGAGAGGTGTGATCGTGAGCAAGATGGCGACAATCATCGTCCCGCTCATGATGTTGCCGAACAGACGCATGGCGAGTGCAAACGTGCGCGAGACCTCGCTGATCAAGTTAAACGGCAACATGATCCACGTTGGCTTCAGGTACGACTTCAAGTAACCGCCCAACCCTTGCCCTTCGATGCCGAAGAGCGGCACCGCGACAAACACCGAGATCGCCAGCGCCGACGTGGTTGAGAGCGAACCGGTGGGTGCATCGTATCCCGGGATAATCGCACAGAGGTTGGACACAGCGACGAACAGGAACAGGGTCCCGAGAAAACCTAGATACTTGGCAGGATTCTCAAGTCCCACTTCTTTGACCTGTTCCTCGATCGTCGTGACTACGATTTCAAGGAAGCCTTGCCAGCGCGAGATGTGCACTTCGGTCACGAGCTTGCGCGTGATCAGCCACGAGCCAACAGTCATCACGAGCATGAGCACCCAGGTCGTGACGATGGTGAGATTGAGCTCGAGAAAGCCGTACCGACAGAAAACGAGGTCATCGGGAGAAAGGCGCAATGCTGGTCTCCTCTTCCAATGGAGCCGGCTCTTCCGCCGGCGCTCGCGTGAGCCGCTTCACGATGATCAAGCGCGCGATCAAGAATCCAAACAGGCTCGCCGCGAGCCTTGACCAATGACCTTGCGCAGCAAGATAAAACCCAGCCAGAACCAGACTGGTTCGCAGCAGCAAGCTGCCGAGGAACCAGAGCGCGGGCGTCTCGGACTTCACACCCTTCTGGACGGTCCACCATAGGCCGCCGAAGAAAAACACTCCGAGCAAGGCGCCGGCGAAGAGCGCCAGGCCAAGAGCCAGGGTGTCACTCATCCGAATCCTCCTGCATCTCCTTGTATTCCGATTGGACCCAAAGCCAAGCATTGAGGCAGCCGATGATCAAGCCCATGAGAAGCAACATGAGCGTCCAGGAATACTGACTCGAATATCGCTTGTCGACCCAGATACCGAGCGCAGCGCCGATCAGAGTCGGAATCGTCACGGACCAGCCGACCAGCCCCGACATACCCAGGCCGAACCAGACGCTCTTTGGGGCTTCGCGCCGCGCCTTCAGCTTGCGCGCTGCCTGTGCGCCGACCTGCCGGCTGAAGCGGGTCTCTTGGTTGGCGATATTCGATCTTTGGTCTTCATTCATGTTGAAATTCCATGAAGCGGCGGATGAATCCGCCCTCCATCTTCGCCAGTACTTGTCGAACGCTCTTCTCCTGTTCGTCCACGCTCTCAAACTCTCGCTTCACCGCCTCATGGAGCTCGTCGAGATCCGTTCCGCCGATCGCATTCCGGACCGAGACCATGACATCCATGCCCGCCTTGACCAGCACCCCTTGATCGACCGCCAGATAGACCTCGCCTTCCACTTCGGATTCGTAGGTCAGGATCCCCGGCGCGAGCGCCGCCGCGCAGTCGAGCCTGTGCGGCAGGAGTCCAAAGGAACCCTGGAGTGATTGGGCCACAATCCGTTTCACGCCCGTCTTATCAACAAAAATCTGGAAGGGGAGGAGAACCTTGAGATTAATGGGCATTGGCTCCCTGTTTGGCCGCCGCTTTGGGTTTACCTGCCGCCTGCGGTTTCATTTGAACCTTGGCTTTGGGTCCAGGATCAGCAGGAGTTGCGGGCTTTGCAGCCTTCGCCTTTTCCTTGGCCTCGTCGATCGACCCGATCATGTAGAAGGCACTCTCGGGATAGTCCTTGAATTCGTCGCTCAGGATGCGCTCGCAGCCGTCGATCGCGTCCTTCAGGCTGACGTCCTTTCCCTTGATACCGCTGAACTGCTCGGTCGCGAAAAACGGCTGGGTGAGAAACCGCTCGAGCCTGCGGGCGCGACCGACCACGTTACGATCATCTGGAGAGAGTTGCTCCATCCCGAGCATGGCAATGATGTCTTTCAGCTCCTCGTACTGCGCCAGCGTCTTGCGGATTTGCTGCGCCAGGAGGTAATGCCGCTGCCCGATGATGCTCGGCGTCGCCATCTTCGAGTTCGATTGCAGCAGATCGATGGCCGGGTACAGACCCTCGCTCGCTCGCTTGCGCGAGAGAACAATCGACGCGGAAAGGTGCGAGAACGTGTGCACCGCCGCCGGGTCGGTCAAGTCGTCTGCCGGCACGTACACAGCCTGAATCGACGTGATCGCGCCCGTGTCCGTGTTGGCGATGCGCTCCTCCAATCCCGATAGCTCGGTGCCCATCGTCGGTTGATAGCCCAGCCGCGAAGGCATCTGCCCCATCAACCCGGAGACTTCCATGCCGGCCTGGATGAAGCGAAAAATGTTATCGATGAGCAACAGCACGTCGCGATGCTCGTCATCCCGGAAATACTCGGCCATCGTGACCGCCGCCAAGCCGACGCGAAAACGGGCGCCAGGCGGCTCGTTCATCTGGCCGAACATCATCACCATGTGGGGCAGCACGCCGGCTGCTTTCATGTCGTGGTAGAGCTCTTCCCCTTCGCGGCAGCGCTCGCCGATGCCGCAAAACATGCTCACGCCCTTTTGATGCCCGACCATGTTGTGGATCATTTCGGTGAGCAACACCGTCTTGCCCACGCCCGCACCGCCGAAGAGTCCGGCTTTGCCGCCGCGCTCGAGGGGCACCAGCACGTCAATGACCTTGATGCCCGTTTCAAAGACTTCGGACTTGGTGGAACGACTGGCCAACGGCGGCGGGTTTCGATGGATCGTGCGCCATTCCACATCGGACGGCGCCGGCTGGCGATCGATGGGGTTGCCGAAGACGTCGAACATTCGTGAAAGAATCCCTTTACCGACCGGCACCTTCAAAGGCCCGCCGGTGTCCTCCACAGCCATGCCGCGAGCGAGACCCTGCGTGGGATTGAGCGCGATCCCGCGGACATGCTGTTCATCGAGCTGCATCAGCACCTCGACGTCGACCCGCGCATCCTTCCCCGCGCGCAGCAACGAATAGATGGGCGGCAAACTGTTGTCGAACCGCACATCGACCACGCTTCCACGCACCGACGTGATCACGCCGTGATTCGCGTGGTTGATTCCTGGAGCTGACATCGTCGGATGGCTCACTTTAGCGCCTCGCTCTTGGACGCGATGCACCCCATCAATTCTTTCCAGGACTTGACGAACGATCTGGCCCCTTCATCCTGGAGCCGATTGGCCAGGGCATCGATGTCGATGCTGGCCTTGGCGAACCTGGTGAGCACCTGTTCGCAATCCCCACCGTCCGCGGGAAGAATGCCGACGAGCTCACCATGCTCAGCCAGAGCGTTCAACGTGCCCTCGGGCATGGTATTCACCGTGAACGGTGAGGCCAGGGCCCTGACGTAGAGGATATCGGAGGCCGAGGGGTCCTTGGTTCCGGTGCTGGCCCACAAAAGGCGCTGCGGCCGGGCGCCCGCATTCCACATCCGCTGGCAACGCGGGGAGTCGATCAGCGTGCGATACGCCTTGTAAGTGCGCTTTGCAACGGCGATGCCGAGTTGGTTGCGCAGATTCTCGGGCGCCGTCCCAGTGACTGCAACGTCCCAGCGACTGATGAACATCGAAGCCACAGAGCCGACGTTGGGTTTCAGCCCGGCGGCAATCCTCCGCTCGATGCCTCGCAGAAATGCCTCAGCCGCGGCCACGTATTGCTCGCGGGAGAACAGCAAGGTCACGTTGACCGGCACGCCCGCAAAAATGGCTTCCTCGATGGCGGGGAGACCCTCTTTCGTACCCGGTATCTTGATGAAGAGATTTGGGCGTGCGGCTTGGGCATGGAGGGCCTTGGCCGCGGCGATGGTGCCGGCCGTGTCGTGGGCCAGCAGAGGCGAGACCTCCAGCGACACCCAACCGTCCACGCTGTCGGTCTCGTCGTGGATCGGGCGAAAGAGATCGGCCGCCTGCCTCAGGTCCTCGAGCCCGAGCTCGAAGAACAGCGCCTCACCGGACTTGCCTTCCTTCACTTTCAGGCGGATGGCGTCGTCGTAGTCCTGGCCATTCTTGACGGCGTGGTCGAAGATCGTGGGGTTCGAGGTGAGCCCCGTAACCGAGAGCTCCTGAATGTAGCGGTCGAGCGTGCCGCTCTTCAGCAGACCGCGCGTGATGTTGTCGAGCCAGAGGCTCTGCCCCATTTCGTGGAGTTGTTGGGTTGCTTTCATGTTTTCTCTCTTGCTGTAGGGCCCGATGCGGTTTGGAATGTTTCGCGCTCTAGTGCGTTCAGCTTCTCCGGAGGCAGCTTGGGCCGGTCCATCCACGAGGCTTTCTGTCCGGGGCCGCATCGGATGCCTCACGCACATCAAGCTTGCTGGGGCACATCGGGCTTGGTGGCGATCAATCGCTGAATCTTGTACATCTTGCCGCCGACAAACAGGACATTCAGCACGTACATTTCCACGCCGCGGCCGCCCATCGTATGCATATGCAGATCACCCGACCCGACGCCGATAATCCAGTGGCGGAAGAAGTCGTCCTGCCGGTTCAACGAGGCCGTCAAGTTGTCGGTTTCATAACTGTTATTCACGATCCCCCCAAGATACTCGTGGGTGACCTGTCCCGGCCGGAACCTCCAGAAACTCAGGTGGTCAATGACGAAAACGCTGATGAACCAAGCCAAACAAAGCAGGGAAGAGAAGAAGACATAAAAACCAAAGCTCAAATGGATCGATTCGTGTCCGAGCCAGCTCAGAGCAGTGTCCCACCACTCCAGGTGGACGAGCAGCAGGGAGAGGAAAGCGAGCGCGGCGATGATGAGCGCCGCTTTCATGCCCTTGACCACGAGCGGACGGATTAGACCGTCACACGCAAGCGATCTCGATGTTGTTCCGTACGGAGTTGACACCGGGGGCGCTCCAGGCGGCCATCCCGGCCTCGTTCTTCTCGTTCCAGGATCCGACACTGCCGGAAAGCGTTACCATACTGCCGTTGGTCTCGACGTTCACATGCCCGGCGTCAACCTCGGCGCTACGCACGAGCGCCTTCTCGATCGCGTCTTTGATGGCAGTCGGCTGAGCCTTCGGCTTCAGGCTGATCTCGTTCGTGACTCCCTTCACCCCGGGCAAGAAGCACACTGAGTCGTGCGCGGCGGAGCGCTGATATTCCCAGTTCACTTGGCCTTTCAGTGTGACCCATCCCTGGGACACGATGGCCTGGATGTCATTCGGCAGCCAGACGTGCCACTTGAGGGAAGTGAGAGCCGTCTCGACGATCTCGGCATCGGTCCGGGCATGAATCCCGTCCAGCTTCACCGTGATCTCTTCGGCAATGCCCTTGACGCCCTGAACCCTCTGGGCTGCCCTCTCGACGGCCCATTTTTGGGCGTAGGTTCCTACCGTGCCATTCAGCGTCACCACCCCATCCGCGGCCGAAACGCCGATCTGGGCTGCCGTGGCGCATGGCTCCCATTTGATCTCGTCCATGACGTCCTTCTGCAATTCCGCGTCTGTCTTCATCGTCAACTCCCGTCGGTAAACTTCGGGTCATCATCCCGGGATAACTTATCCGGTTCGCGCTGCGTTCGCTGTATATCAAAAGAGCGGGCCAGCCGATTGCTCTTCCGCCCGACGGTCAAACGGCACCCGTTGGCAAACCAACGGGGGTCGAGGCATGGACCTTCCCGAGCACCTCGAACGCGAGCGGGACGGTCGTGACGGCGCCAACCAGCAGGAGCGTCCACCCGACGGCCTTTCGTTGGCTCTCGGGCAGGCGGTCCGCCACCAGAAGGCCGAGCCCGACGCCGAGCGCCGCCCGCGTGCCGACGAGCAGCGCGAGCTCAGGCAGGGTCATTGAGAGGTCTCTCATCGCCGTGATATCCTCGGTTCAAATGATTCAGAAATGCACATCACGTCTGGCGAAGGTTCCGGCCGGAGAGCGACCGGAGCCTCGTTAGACGGGCCATGTTGAGTCAAGTGCCGACGGTAGCCAGTTGTTCGCCATGGATGGTCGACGAATTCGCCTCCGTCTGATCCAGGAGGTCCTTGGCGCGTTTCACTTCGTCGGCCGTTCCGTGGGCGACCAGGAGGAGCTTGCCGTTCTTCACCTTGGTCTCGTATTGCAGGACACTGTTCTTCGGGATGCCGATGCTGTAGAGACCTGCTCCAAGTGCGGTGAGTCCCCCCGTCATGATCGCGCCTTCGAGCGCGCCGACGATCCACATGACGAGCGGCCCCGCGACGAGCACCTGACCGATGCCCGGCACCCAGAAGAACGCGGAGCCGAACAGCAATCCCCAGAAGCCGCCCCAGAAGGCTCCCAGCTTGCCCCAGTACTTCATCCGGTCGCCAGTGTTGTAGTAGCCGACGACGTTCTCTTCAGTGTGGTAATCCTTACCGACAATCGACAGCTTCTTCATGTCGAAGCCGCTCTCTTGAAGCTCCCGGATGGCGTTCTCGGCCCGGTCGTGGGAGTCGAAAGTCGCGACGACTGAATTCTTGTCTGACATCCTGTTGTTCCTCATTGTCAAAGGTGAGTGAAATGACCGATGGTTCACTGGTGAAAAGATCCTCGGACCGGGGCTCAGGTTGTTGTTAGCCTGATCAAGCCCTTCGCCAGCCTCGCTCTTGCTCCGGTTCGCGACCAGTAAACTTAAATATTAACACGTGCAAATTCTGTGCCTTTCGAGAAGGGCGCTATCGACATCGAGCAGGAATACGACTGGGGCAACTTGCGTCATCCGGAAACCTCCGCAGGCATGGGGTTTTGCCAGCAACCATCGGCTGCGATCAGAACATCAGCCTCTTTCGGCCCCCAACTACCGCGCTTGTAGGGAAGCGCAGCGGGGTGGCTCTCAAGGACCGGCTCGACCACCGACCAGGCCGCCTCAACGGCGACTTCACGGGTGAAAAGCGCACCGTCGCCGGCCATGGCGTCGTCCAGAAGCCGTTCGTAGGGCGATTCCTCTCCCGCCTGTTCTTCGAGCAGGTAGAGTTCTCGCTGGTCGCCCACGAACTCTTTCCCTGCGCTCTTGACGCGAGCGGCGAGGGCAATGGCGGAACTGGGTGAAAGCCGGAATCGCAGATAGTTGGCCGGACCGGTCGTTGGCGCTGAGTCGGCGAAAAGCCTCTGCGGCGGCGGCTTCAGCTCCACCAGAACCTCGGTTGCCGTTTCCGCCAAGTATTTGCCGGAGCGCAGGTACCAGGGCACTCCCTCCCAGCGCCAGGAGTCGATAAAAAGCCGCAGCGCGCAGAAAGTCTCGACGTCGGAGTTCTCCGCAACGTTTGGCTCCGTACGGTAGCCGTCGTACTGGCCGCGCACCAGGTCGTCGGGCTGCAAGGGGCGTGTGGCTTCGAAAACCTTGGCTTTCTCGCTGTGCACGGCTCCGAAGTCCCTGACGGCCGGCGGCTCCATGGCAAGCAGCGCGACGATCTGGAAGAGGTGGTTCTGGATCACGTCGCGCAGACAGCCGGCGGTTTCGTAGAACGAACCGCGGTCCTTGACGCCGAAATCCTCAGAGAGGGTTACCTGGACGCTGGCCACGTAGTTGCGGTTCCAGATCGGCTCCAGGAAAGAATTGGCGAAGCGGAAATAGAGGATGTTCATGATCGCTTCCTTCCCGAGGAAGTGATCGATGCGAAAGATCGAGTCTTCCGGGAACACCGACCTCGCGACGCGGTTGAGCTCGCGCGCGGAGGCCAGGTCGCGTCCGAACGGCTTTTCGACGATGACGCGCGCATGCTCGGCCAGGTTAGCGGCACCGAGCCCTTCGATCACCGTCTTGAAGAGCGAGGGTGGGATGGCGAGATAGTGCGCCGGCCGCGAAGCGCTTCCCAGCGCCTTCTTGATCGCGGTGAACGTGCCTCGATCGTTATAGTCTCCGCTCACGTAACTCAGCAGGGCCATCAGGTGGTCCAGGGTGCGTTGACTCTCGATCCCGCCCGATTGCATCAGGCTGTCCTTCACGCGATCGCGCAGATCCGCCAAACTCCACTTCGGGGAGGCGACTCCGATGACCGGGACCTTCAGCGTGCCTCGTTTCGCCATCGCATAGAGTGCCGGGAAGATCATCTTGTGGGCGAGATCGCCCGTGACGCCGAAGAGCACCAGCGCGTCCGAACGGGAGGCGGTCATCAGGCACTTCCCTTCATGGCAGCGGCCTTTTCTTCATGGCTGCCGAACTGGCAGCGAACGGCGCACAATAACAGCTTGGTGGCTTGAGTTCGGTCGGACGACATCCACGCTGTTGCGGATCTGGTGCGATCCGGCAACCGCCAGTGCGGTCGCCTGCGCGACCTGCTTGAGGTAATAACTGGAGACTCGACCCACGAGGATGACGATCCCGGCGTTGACGGAGACCGCGACGCTGCGCAGCGCCCCGTGGCCGGTCGTATGAAGTGCGCGTTCCACACGTTCCACCAGGCGGCGGTCTTCCGGGCTCTGTGCATGGACCGGGGCGCGAGCGTCCTGTTCCGCTCTGGGGTGCTCACCGAAGGGCTGGAACGGCGGTGTGTCGGAAAACACCATCGACAGTACTCCCGTATTTATTCGACAACAACTCCCGGATACCCGGGAACACATTCCACGATTGACGGCTTCCTTCCGCGTTTTTGTAGACGAAGCGGCGTGTACTCTCCATTCTGAATCGAGCTCTTCGATCGCGTTAGAAGTTTGTACCTTCAACCGTACCAGGTCAGCGGTAATGAAAAAAAACCGGCTTGATCGAGAACCCTGAGGTCCTCGATCAAGCCGGCTTACTCTTCGACGGGCCACCCGGAGTACCGGGCCTGCCCTTCGTCTAGCCATCCGACAGATTCAAATCATTCCCGGGAGCCGACGGGCGGCTGTGCCATCCTCACTCCCGCACATTACTCGTCATGGTAGGCGCTCCGTCGAGAGGAAAGCAAGTCTATTCCTTTTGCTGGCCGGAAACGTTGACACCGGATCGCCACCGGGAATGTTGACCGACGCAACATTCGCACTGCGACTTTGAGCGCGTCTGCCTAGTTGATCGGCGGCCGCACCCAGTGCGTGCGAGCGATCACGATCGAGACTGAATCGATAATCACCAATCAATCTGGAGCTTTTCATGTGAGAAATACAAAAACCTCCCTTGCTATTTACCCCCAAGGTAGGACAATGGCCTTCGATATGGATAGCCTGCGTGAGCGAGCGGGCAAATCCCAGCAAAACATAAGCGGATTTCGTCGGGCGACTAGATAAAGGGCACTGCGGCTTTGCCGGGGGGCCCGTTGACGAGTAAGCCGGCGTGGTCGAATACCTCAGGGTCTTCGACCACGCCGGTTTTTTTTGCGTGGACCGAAGACGATCACACTTACGAGGAACGAACCGATGGACAAATCGAGTTCTGCCCGGGCGCAACACATCGCCGAAGCGGCCGGCGCTTGCGAGCAATTGCGCATCAGATTCCATTTTTGGGAGGTTCAGCCATGTTGATCATCGAGACCGCAATGGCCTTGGGGAGCGTCCTCGCATTGGCCGCCCTGTACCTGTTTTCCTGCATTCGCGTCCTGAACGAATACGAGCGCGGGGTTGTCTTCCGACTGGGCCGGGTCATTCCCGAGCCCAAGGGACCGGGTCTGATCATGGTCTTCTGGCCGATCGATCGCATGATGCGCGTCGACTTGCGGACCATCACCAGAGTCATCGAGCCTCAGGACATCATCACCCGGGATAACGTCTCGGTCCGTGTCAACGCCGTGCTCTATTTCCGGGTCGTCGATCCGATGCGATCGGTCTTGGAAGTGGCCGATTTCTTGTTCGCCACCTCCCAGGTGGCCTTGACTACATTGCGCAGCACGCTGGGTCAGGCGGAGCTCGATGACCTCTTGACTGAGCGGGAGAAAGTGAACCGCCGCTTGCAAGAGATCATCGATGGGCACACCGAGCCGTGGGGGGTGAAGGTCTCCGTCGTGGAAGTCAAGGACGTGGACCTCCCCGAGGCGATGAAGCGGTCGATGGCGCGGCAGGCCGAGGCCGAACGCGAACGGCGCGCCAAGGTTATCAACGCCGAGGGGGAGTTCCAGGCCGCCGACAAACTCCGGCAAGCCGCCCAGATCATGACTCCCTATCCCATGGCGATGCAGATGCGCTACCTCCAAGCTCTCGCGGACGTGGCCTCAGATCAGAATTCCACTATTATCTTCCCGTTGCCGCTGGAACTGTTGGGGCCATTCCTGAAGCATCACCGGGACGGCGCGGGTGCCGAGGTTGATGGGCGGCCCGCGGACGCATCCCCGACAATGACGGAGCCGGCCCAATCCGAGAAGATCGCGGGAGTCGAAACAACTCCGGTAACGGCGAGAGGGAACGGCCGGTAGCGTGCTCGTGCCGTCGGACGGCGGGGTTGCCAGCCGTCCCCCTTTTCCGCTCGATCAGCGGGCGACCGTGTAATAGATGTAACGCGAGGTGGCCGCGTTGTAGTAGAGCGGGTAACGGTAGCCATCGCCCGGCTCGTAGGTCTGAGTGGTCAAGTACGGGGCCGAGGAAGCCTGGTTGACGACCGGAGCCGAAGGGTAATAGATGTGACCCCCGGTGGCCGGGTTGTAATAAAGCGGGTAACGGTAGCCGTCGCCCGGCTCGTAGGTCTGAGTGGTCAAGTACGGGGCCGAGGAAGCCTGGTTGACGACCGGAGCCGAGTTGTAGCCACTCGAATAGTAATTGTTCCCGACGTATCCATTGCCGTAGCCACCGTAGCCGTACCCGTTGCCATAGCCGCCGTAGCCGTATCCACCCAGGCCGACGCCTAAGAGGCCATATCCATTGCCGTAGCCGCCGTAGCCATACCCGTTGCCATAGCCGCCGTAGCCATACCCGCTGCCATAGCCGCCGTAGCCATACCCGCTGCCATAGCCGCCGTAGCCGTATCCACCCATCCCGAGACCGAAGAGGCCGTATCCATAGCCGTTGTAACCGCCTCGATAACCACCGCCGTAGCCGCCTCCACCGTAGCCGCCTCGATAACCACCGCCGTAGCCGCCCATGCGGCCGCCACCGCCGTGACTGCCACCGCCGTGACCGCCACCGCCTCCACCATGAGCGAATGTCGAGGAGGCCGAGGCCGCCAGGACCGTCATCGCCAGCGCTGTCGCTTTGATCGCTCTCGGGGAGAATCTGAGGAACCGAATCATCGCTGCACTCCGTGTTGTGAACCCGCGGAACAATTCCGAAGGGGGAAATCCCCCCGTCGCGTTCTGGACCGCAGCTTGCTTCTCACGCGATTCCCACGCCCAAAGTAATGAATATGCAGATTCTACGCAAAAAATATTTAGAATAATTTGATTTGTCGATGCGAGACGCTCGATCGGGAGATTCGACGGGATTCCCGATCGGCCTGGCCGACGATGCCTGCGGAGAACGATTCGAATGCCCGCGTGGGGATGACCGTGGATTCGCCGCTCGTGACTCTTGGGCAAGCGAAACCATCGCTCCAGATCGAGATTGTCTCTGGTCTGCTCGAACTTGCCCTCGCCGACGAAAAGGCCGGCGAGAAAGCTCATGCCCGCATGCGCGACTACCCGAAGAGTCTGAAGATTTTCATGTGAGAAATAGCAACAATGGCCTTGCTATTTACGCTCCAAATAGGACAATGGAGACCGAATGGATAGCCTGCGCGAGCGAGCAGGCAGATCCCACCAAGACATGAGCTGATTTCGTCGGACGACTAGATAAAGGGCACTCCGGCTTTGCCGGGGGGCCCGTTGACGAGTAAGCCGGCGTGGTCGAATACCTCAGGGTGTTCCGCCACGCCGGTTTTTTGTTTGCGTCGGCGACGGGTGGTGACACTCACGAGGGACGAACCGATGGACAAATCCAATTCGACCGACGAATCCCACCGGGTTGACGAGCACTCACAGGCGGGCAAGCTTCCTGACGAGGACCCAGCGCCGATCACCATCGACACCGCTGATCCGGTTATTGACAAGGTGGTCGAGCACCCGTCAGACCGGAAGCTTAACCCGGACGCCACCATCAGCGTCGAGACGACCCAGGTGAGCGAGTCGGACCTGCTCGGCGCCACGGGAGTCCGGACGGTCTTCGCTCACAAGGAACAGGGCAATTCTCAAGACCGCCCTCAGGACCAGAACGGCCACAGTAAGAATCGAGGCGGTCAGCAGGCTCGCCAGCATGACGCAGATCGAGTGCAGGATCAAGAACACCTTCGCGAAGACGGATCTCGGCAACAGCAGCCTTCGATGATGAAGAATCTTCTGATCACGGCTGGCGTCGCCTTGGCCTGCGGTGTGATCGGCGCGATGGGCTACTCGTACTTTTTCGGGCCGAAGTCCGCGGGACCCAAGTCGAAAGAGTCGCAGGGCAAGAGCGATTCGGGCTCGACGAAGGATTCGGGCCCTGAAAAGAAGTCCGGCAGTGCGGAAAGTAAGGAGTCGGGCAAGGGATCGAACGCGCAGGCATCGACCAAGAACTCGATTCCCGGCGTCTCGCCGGCCAAAGACGCGGATATGCTCAAGCAGCTAATCACGGACCTGTCGCGCCGGGTCGACCACTTGCGCGAGCGAGTGGACGGTGTAACACTGCCCACCGACGCGACGCCGCCGGCGCTGCGAAAAATGCAGATAAAGCTGAGCGAGCTGACTCATGCGATGGCTGAAGTCGCCGCGCTGCCGGCGGCACACCGACAGTTCGACAATCAACTGGAGGCCCTCAAGGAGGAGCTCAAGACTCTGCGGGAGCGCCTCGACGCGGCGCAAGCTCACTCGAATGGCGATCGGATCCCCGGTCTCACCCCTCTAGCCGGGTCCGCCGCGCCCACCTCCTCGAGGGGCGGGAGCAAAGCAGGCAACCCGACAGACGAAGGACCGAGCCGTCCTGAAGAATAATGCCGCGGTCGCGCAGCAGACAGGGAGTGTGGACTGTGAATCCGACCGGCTTCGCCATGAGGCGCCCAGTCACGACCCTGATGCTGGTCGTGGCCCTGATCAGCGGCGGCCTTCTGGGCCTCAACCGGATGCGTGTGGATATCTTCCCGTCGCTGAACGTCCCGAAGATTTACGTCTTCCTCGATTACATCGGCATGAGCCCCGACCAGATGGAGGGCTTCATCGTCAATGAGCTCGAGTTGTATTTCCAGTACGTTGATGGCATCAAGGATATCAATACACGGAACATTCAGCAGGTGGCCCTGTGCGAGCTCTCGTTCTTCCCCGGGACCGACATGGGCCAGGCAATGGCCCAGGTCGTGGCGATGTCCGACCGGGCGATGTCGTGGATGCCCAAGGGGACCTTGCCGCCGATGATCATGCGGATGGACTCAGGCTCCGTCCCGGTCGGCTACCTGGTGTTCGAGAGCGACGTCACCTCGCTGGGGGCGATGGGGGACCTGGCCAATAACGTCATCCGGCCGCTGGTGCAAAAGAACGTCCCCGGCACGGTGGCGATCTCGCCGTTTGGACCGAACATGCGGTCGATCGTCGTCAACGTCGACCCGCACAAGCTCCTCGACTACAACCTGACGCCGCAGCAAGTCATTGATGCCCTGGCGACAGGGAACACCGTCATCCCCGCGGGGAACGTCTACATCAACGACTCGATGCCCATGGTCGCCAACAACGCGACGGTGGGCGACATCCAGAAGCTGGGCGATATTCCGCTCCGGATGGAGAGGAACGTCTACCTCCGCGACGTGGCGACTATCCAGGACTATGTCGATATCACGTATGGATACGCGCTCGTGAACGGCAAGAACGCGGTCTATCTGCCGATCATCAAGAAAGACACGGGATCGACGTTGACCGTGGTGGCCGACGTCCATAAGTCGATGCAGTTGTTCCGCGACGCCGTTCCCAAGAACGTCTCGATCAACTTCGAGTTCGACGAGTCGCCAACCGTGGTGGCAGCGGTTGAGAGCGTGGCCACCGAGGGCATGATTGGCGCGGGATTGACGGGGCTAATGATCCTGTTGTTCCTCGGCGATCTGAGGAGCGTGCTCGTCGTGGTGGCCAACATTCCGCTGGCGCTCATGGGGTCGTTGGTCGGGCTATGGCTGACGGGCAACACGATCAACATCATGTCACTGGGCGGCATGGCGCTGTCGATCGGCATCCTGGTCGACGAGGCGACGGTGACGATCGAGAACACGCACGTCCAGATGGAGCACGCGCCGAACGTCGCAATGGCGATGCTGCGCGAGCAACGCCACGGCCGTGCCGCGTCTCCTGGCGCTGCTCTGCATCCTGTCGGTGTTCATCCCGGCCTTCATCATGACCGACCCGCTCCGGTCGCTGTTCATGCCGCTGACCTTGGGCGTCGGGTTTGCAATGATCTCGTCGTACCTGCTCTCGAGCATGTTCGTGCCGATCATGAGCGTGGCCCTGCTGAAGCACCACGGGGGCCATGGCGAGAAGAAGCCCGGGCTATTCGACCGGGCCCTCAAGGTCTACGGAAGGGCGGTAGGCTGGTTCGTCCGGCTGCGATGGCTGACCGTGCCAGCCTATCTTGCGGCGTGCGGCCTGGTGCTCTGGGTGCTGGGCTTGCAGGTCGGCACCGAGCTGTTCCCGCAGATCGATTCGGGGGAATTCGTGCTGCGGTTCCGGCCGCCGCCCGGCTCGAATTTCGAGTTGACGCGCCAGATGGCGATCAAGTGCTTGGAGGAGATCGAGCGAGAGGCAACGCCCGAGCATATCAAGATCACGATGGGCTACGTCGGCCAGGTTGCCCCGAATTTCGGCATCGACAACATGGTGCTCTTCATGCGCGGGCCCGACGACGGCCAGTTGCGGATCGCGCTCACGGAGGACAGCGGGATCAAACTCGACCAATTCCGCGAGCGGCTGCGCGAGGTCCTGCCCAAGCGAGTGATTCCCTGGATGGCCAAGCGGCTCGAGCAGGGTGGCCTGGCCGAGGAGGAGGCGGAAAAGCAAGCGAAGTTGTCGACCTTCGGTTTCGAGCCGGGTGATATGGTGACCAAGGTCATGAGCTTCGGCTCGCTGACGCCGATCGCGGTCCGGATTGTCGGCACCGATTTGAAGCTGGTGCGGCAGCACGCAGAAAAGATCGCGACCAACATGAGGCACATCCCGTTCCTCCGCGACGTCGAGTTCGTGCAGTCGCTCGACTACCCGACGATCGAGGTCACCATCGACCGCGAAAAGGCGGGGCTCTCCGGAGCCAAGGTCTCGGACGTGGCCCATGCCATCGTCATGGCGACGGCGTCGACCCGCTTCGCCTCGCTCAACTACTGGATTGACGAGAAGACGGGTTTCGACTACCTGGTGCAGCTCCAGATACCGCCATCGCGGATCGACAAGCCGGAAGACATCGAAACCTTGCCGGTGGAATCGATCAACCCGCTCGTCAACCTGATGATCCGCGATGTGGCCACGGTCGAGAGGGGCGTGCGGCCCGGCGAGATCGACCGCGACATGTCACAGCGCTACCTGACGCTGACCGCGAATGTCGAGGGCGAGGACATGGGCCGGGCGTCGCGGCAGGTCGCCCAGGCGCTCGCCGCCGTCGGTGATCCGCCCCGCGGCGTGCGGGTCGAGACCATGGGCCAGCTCCCGCCGATGAACGAGATGTTCGAGTCGCTCGGGATCGGGCTAGGAGTCGCCGTGTTCGTGATCCTCGTGCTCTTGACGGCTTACTTCCAATCGCCGCGCCTGGCCTTGATATCGATTGGAGCGGTGCCCGGGGTCTTGGCGGGCATCGCGACCATCCTCTACTTCAGCAATACCTCACTCAATATCGAGTCGTTCATGGGCTCGATCATGAGCCTGGGCGTCTCGGTCTCGAACTCGGTGATGCTCGTGACGTTTATCGACGAACATTGGAAGGCCGGAAAGCCGGCAGCGGAGGCGGCCGTAATCGGTGCCAGCGAGCGTATGCGGCCGATCTTGATGACGGCCTGCGCTATGACCATCGGCATGGTGCCGATGGCGCTGGCCTTGGAGCGCGGGAGCCAGATGCAGGCCCCGCTCGGCCGCGCGGTGATCGGCGGGTTGGTGATGTCGACGGTGGCCACCTTGCTAATTGTCCCGTCAATCTTTGCGATCGTGATCGGCAAGAAGAAGGCCGTCTCGCCGTCGATTCATCCGGACGATCCCGATAGTACCCACTACGACCCGCCGGCCGCCGGCGCCGAGAGCACCTCCGACGAAGAGGACGCTTTCGATTCAGGTTCGTTTCAGCCGCACACCGACCTTGACAGCCAGGACGGGAGGGATGGGAAATGAACCCGACTTCATTCGCGATGCGGCGCCCGATCACGATCATGATGCTGGTCGTGGCCCTGATCAGCGGTGGCCTTCTGGGCTTCACCAGGATGCGGGTGGATATCTTCCCCTCGCTGAACGTCCCGAAGATTTACGTCTTCCTCGATTACATCGGCATGAGCCCCGACCAGATGGAGGGCTTCATCGTCAATGAGCTCGAGTTGTATTTCCAGTACGTCGATGGCATCAAGGATATCAATACGCGGAACATCCAGCAGGTGGCCTTGTGCGAGCTCTCGTTCTTCCCCGGGACCGACATGGGCCAGGCGATGGCCCAGGTCGTGGCGATGTCCGACCGGGCGATGTCGTGGATGCCCAAGGGGACCTTGCCGCCGATGATCATGCGGATGGACTCAGGCTCCGTCCCGGTCGGCTACCTGGTGTTCGAGAGCGACGTCACCTCGCTGGGGGCGATGGGGGACCTGGCCAATAACGTCATCCGGCCGCTGGTGCAAAAGAACGTCCCCGGCACGGTGGCGATCTCGCCGTTCGGCCCGAACATGCGGTCGATCGTCGTCAACGTCGACCCGCACAAGCTCCTGGACTACAACCTGACGCCGCAGCAGGTCATTGATGCCCTGGCGACTGGGAATACCGTCATCCCCGCGGGGAACGTCTACATCCACGACTCGATGCCGATGGTCGCCAATAACGCGACGGTGGGCGACATCCAGAAGCTGGGCGATATTCCGCTCCGGATGGAGAGGAACGTCTACCTCCGCGACGTGGCGACTATCCAGGACTATGTCGATATCACGTATGGATACGCGCTCGTCAACGGCAAGAACGCGGTCTACCTGCCGGTCATCAAGAAAGACACTGGATCGACGTTGACCGTCGTGGCCGACGTCCACAAGTCGATGAAGATGTTCCGCGACGCGGTCCCCAAGGACGTCTCGATCAACTTCGAGTTCGACGAGTCGCCCGCCGTGGTGGCGGCCGTCGAGAGCGTCGCTACAGAAGGTTTGATTGGCGCGGGCTTGACCGGACTCATGATCTTCCTGTTCCTCGGCGACTTGAGGAGCATGCTCGTCGTCGTGGCCACCATCCCGCTGGCGCTCATGGGGTCGTTCGTCGGACTCTGGCTGACGGGCAACACGATCAACATCATGTCGCTGGGCGGCATGGCGCTGTCGATCGGCATCCTCGTCGATATGTCGACGGTAAACATCGAGAACTTGCATGTGCAGATGGGGCAAACGCCCAAGATTGCCAGGGCGGTGCTGGGCGCGGCCAACGCCACGGCCGTGCCGATCCTGCTGGCACTGTTATGCATCCTGTCCGTATTCACACCGGCGCTGATCATGAAAGACCCGCTCCGGTCGCTGTTCATGCCACTGACACTGGCGGTTGGGTTCGCCATGATCTCGGCGTATCTGCTCACGATCATGTTGGTACCGATCCTGTGCGTGCACATGGTCAAGAACAAGGGGCATGGCAAAAAGCGCGGGCTGTTCGATCGGTTTCTCGATGCTTATACCAAAGTTGTGACCTGGCTCGTTCGCCTGCGCTGGCTTGTGGTGCCGGGATATCTCGGGGCGTGCGGCCTGATCCTCTGGCTGGTCGGGTTGCAGGTTGGCACCGAGCTGTTCCCGCAGATCGATTCGGGGGAATTCGTGCTGCGGTTCCGGCCGCCGCCCGGCTCGAACTTCGAGTTGACGCGCCAGATGGCGATCAAGTGCTTGGAGGAGATCGAGCGCGAGGCAACGCCCGAGCATATGAAGATCACGATGGGCTACGTCGGCCAGGTCGCTACAAACTTCGGCATCGACAACATGGTCTTGTTCATGCGCGGGCCCGACGACGGCCAGTTGCGGATCGCGCTCACGGAGGACAGCGGGATCAAGCTCGACGAGTTCCGCGAGCGCCTGCGCAAGGTCCTGCCCAAGCGGGTGATTCCATGGCTGGCCAAGCGGCTGGAGCAGGGTGGCCTGGCCAAGGAGGAGGCGGAAAAGCAAGCGGCGCTGTCGACCTTCGGTTTCGAACCGGGCGATATGGTCACCAAGGTCATGAGCTTCGGCTCGCTGACGCCGATCGCGGTCCGGATCGTCGGCACCGATCTGAAGCTGGTGCGGCAGCACGCAGAAAAGATCGCGACCAACATGAGGCGCATCCCGTTCCTCCGCGACGTCGAGTTCGTGCAGTCGCTCGACTACCCGACCGTCGAGGTCACCATCGACCGCGAAAAGGCGGGGCTCTCCGGAGCCAAGGTCTCCGACGTGGCCCATGCCATCGTCATGGCGACGGCGTCGACCCGCTTCGCCTCGCTCAACTACTGGATCGACGAGAAGACGGGTTTCGACTACCTGGTGCAGCTCCAGATACCGCCGTTGCGGATCGACAAGCCAGAAGGCATCGAGACGTTGCCGCTGGAATCGATCAACCCGCTGGTCAATCTGATGATCCGTGACGTGGCCACGGTCGAGAGGGGCGTGCGGCCCGGCGAGATCGACCGCGACATGTCACAGCGCTACCTGACGCTGACGGCGAATGTCGAGGGCGAGGACATGGGCCGGGCGTCACGGCAGGTCGCCCAGGCGCTCGCCGCCGTCGGTGATCCGCCCCGCGGCGTGCGGGTCGAGACCATGGGCCAGCTGCCGCCGATGGACGAGATGTTCGAGTCGCTCGGGATCGGGCTGGGGGTCGCTGTGTTCGTGATCCTCGTGCTCTTGACCGCCTATTTCCAGTCGCTGCGCCTGGCCCTGATATCGATCAGCGCCGTGCCGGGTGTCTTGGCCGGCATCGCGATCATCCTCTATGTGACCAACACATCTCTGAACATCGAGTCGTTCATGGGCTCGATCATGAGCCTGGGCGTCTCGGTCTCGAACTCGGTCATGCTCGTTGCTTTCACCAACGATCACTGGAAGGCCGGAAACCGGTCAGCGCAGGCGGCGGTGCTCGGTGCCAGCGAGCGTATGCGGCCGATCCTGATGACGGCCTGCGCGATGACCACCGGCATGGTGCCGATGGCGCTGGCCTTGGAGCGCGGGAGCCAGATGCAGGCCCCGCTCGGCCGCGCGGTGATCGGCGGGCTGGTGATGTCGACGGTGGCCACCTTGCTCATCGTCCCGTCAATCTTTGCGATCGTGATCGGCAAGAAGAAGGCCGTCTCGTCGTCGATTCATCCGGACGATCCCGACAGCGAGCACTTCGTCCCGCCTGCCGCCGCCGGCCAGAGCATGTCTGACGATGAAGACGCTGCCGATTCGGCCTTGTCTCAGCCGCAAACGGACGAACACCGCCGGTCCCCTGATGGCGGACATTCGCCGGGGCCCGCACTTTTCTCACCCGGAGGTCCTTGATGCGCCGGATTCTCTCGCCCGCGATTTCGGATCGGGCCGCCGGCCGCCGTCGGCTGGTGCCCTGGCTCATTGTCACCCTGGCGGCGTCTGGCTGCCGTAGCGAACACAAGATCGAATTCGAAGGCAACACGAAGCCGCCGAGCGTGCGGCTGATCCAGCCGCAGTCTCGGAACATCGTGCGGGTCGTGGGCCAGCCCAGCTTCATCGAGAGCTACGAGCGCACGTCGATCTATCCCAAGCCGACAGCCTACATAACGAAGTGGATCGTCGACATCGGCGACAAGGTAAAGAAAAGCGACGTGGTTGCCACCCTGTTCGCGCCCGAGCTAGTCGAGGAGCTCGGAACGAAGAAGGCAGCCGTCGTGCTCGACCGAGAACGGATATCGCTGGCCAAAGAGATGGTCGAGGTGGCCCGGGCCAACGTCGACGCGGCCGAGGCGCGCCTTGCAGCGGCCGAGGCGATCCTCAATAAGTACAATGCCGAGGTCGACCGCTGGCAAACGGAGGTCGATCGGCTGGCTCGACAGGTCGCCCTGCACGTGATCCATCCCTTGATCCTCTTCGAGTCGACCAATCAACTCAAATCGAGCATCTCTGCGCTGGACAAGGCGAAAGCGACCATCAAGAGGGCGAAGGCGGAATTGCTCAGCGCGCGGGCCAAGCTCGAAAAGACGCAGGTCGCCGTCAGGGTCGCGGTAGCCACTCTGAAGGTGGCCGACAGCGAAGAGAGATATGCGAAAGCCTGGGTGGACTATCTCACGCTAAATGCCCCTTTCACCGGCGTGATCTCAGCCCGCAACGCCAACACTTTCGACTTTGTCCAACCCACTACAGGCGATCCCACGGCCTACTACCTCTCCCCCAACCTTTCGCCCAGCGGCACGGCCGCGCCGATCTACGTGGTCGAGCGACTCGACATCGTCCGGATCTTTCTCGACATCCCGGAACGAGACGCCAACTTCGTAAAAATCGGGACAAAGGCGAGCGTGCTTGCCCGGGACTTCCGCGACACCGAGTTGCCGGCCACCGTCACGCGCACGTCCTGGGCGCTGAACATGAAGAGCCGAACGCTCCGCGCCGAGGTCGACCTTAGCAACCCTGAAGGCCAGCTCCTGCCCGGGATGTACGCCTACGTCAAGGTGATCATTGAGCGTCCGGACGTCCAGGCGCTGCCGCTTTCGGCACTCGTTCATAACGGCGACCAGACCTTCTGCTGGCTCTACGAAAACGGCAAGGCAGTGCGGACTGAAGTCGAGACGGGCGTCAGCGACGACAAATGGGTCGAGATCAGCAATCGCCGGCCCCCGGTCCCACGGGAGGCGCCCCGCGACTCGGTTGCCTGGGCGCAGATCGACGGCAAGGAACAGGTGATCCTCGGCGATTTGTCAGCGCTCACCGAGGGCGGCGCCGTTGAGATCACCGCCGCGACGGTGGCGACGAAAATCGCGATCGAGGCGCCCGCGCCGGATCATGATCCAGGCACACGACTGTCCCCGGGCGATCCCCGACTTCCTGACACTTCGCGCCTGGCGAGGCGCCTACCTTGATGGGGGGCCAGTGATGCGCCGATTCACGTTCTCCGCCCGTTCGGATAGCCTGGTGCACTGCCGCCGCCTGGTGTTCCAGCTCCCGTTCGGTCTTCTGGCCGTCCTGGTGCCGTCGGGGTGCCACCACAAGGCGGAGTCCCACTATACGAGTGTGGGCAGACCCCCGACAGTGCGGCTGGTCCAGCCGCAGGTCCGGGATATCGTCCGGGTCATCGGGCAGCCCAGCTTCACGCAGAGCTACGAGCGCTCGTCGGTCTATCCGAAAATGAACGCTTACATCCTGAATTGGATCGTAGACATCGGCGACAAGGTTAAGAAAGGCGATGTGCTCGCCAACCTCTTCGCGCCCGAGCTGGTTGAGGACCACGCTACGAAGAAGGCGATAGTCGCGCTCGACCTGGAGCAGATCGAGCTGGCCAAGGCGGCCGTGAAAGTGGCCAAGGCCGACGTCGAGGCGGCCCAGGCGCGGCTTGAGGAAGCCCGGGCGGAACACGCCGGCTATCGGGCCGAGGCCGAGCGCTGGGACTCGGAGACCAAGCGGCTGGACAAGGAGCTCAAGCGGGGCGTGGTCAATCCCCAGGATGTCCTCCAGACCACGAATCGTTGGAAGGCGTCCGTCGCGTCCCGGGACGCGGCGGCCGCAACGGTCCTGAAGGCCGGCGCCGAACTGCTTTCCGAGCGGGCCGCGCTATCCGAGGCCAACGTGGACGTCGGTGTCGCCGAAGCCGACCTGAAATTCGCCCAGAGCGAAGAGAAGCGGCTCCAGGCCTGGGTGGATTACCTCGTACTTCCCGCGCCCTATGACGGCGTCATCGTGGCCCGTAATGCCAATACCTTCGATTTCGTCCTGCCCAGCACGGGCGACCCCTCGGCCAATCGCCGCGGTCCCTACCTCTCGCCCGGTGGCTCCGCCGCGCCGATCTATGTGGTCGACCGCACGGACATCGTCCGCATCTTCGTCGACATCCCGGAGCATTACGCGAATTACGTCCACGTTGGCTCCAAGGCCACCGTGCTCATCAGGGCGTTCCGCGACCAGCCGATTCCCGGCACCGTCACGCGAACGGCATGGGCGCTCGACATCGAGAGCCGCACTCTCCGCGCCGAGATCGACCTGACCAACCCAGGCAGCCAGCTCCTTCCAGGGATGTACGCTTACGCCAAAGTGACAATCGAGCGGCCCGGCGTGTGGGCTCTGCCGGTTTCGGCGCTCATGCACCTCGGCGACAAGACCATATTGCAGGTCGGGGAGAGGTCGTTCTGCTGGATCTGCGAGAACGGCTATGCGAAACGGATCGAAGTAGAGACCGGGGTCAGCGACGGCGAGTGGATCGAGGTCACCAATCGCCGCGGCTCAGGCTCCGACGCGGCGTCCAGCGGCGATGAACCCTGGACGCCGATCGACGGCACGGAGCAGATGATCCTGGGAAACCTGTCGATCCTCACTCAAGGCGGTCCCGTCACGGAAGCGAAGGAGATCCCTGAAACCAACTGACTTTCACTGGCGTCCAACCGGGCAGTAATCCCGACAAAAGGAATCGATCATGAGCCAGGCGGTAACTGCGATTGTTTCCAGCGTCGTGGCGGTTTATCCCGACCATGCTTCCGCCGAGCGCGCGGTGCGGCAGCTCCACGTAGGTGGGTTCGCGCTCGACGATCTCTCGATCGTGGGCCGCGGCTCTCAGGTGACCGAGGTGCCATGCGGCTTCGTCAGCCGCGGCGACTATGTCACGGCCGGGGCGGAAAGCGGGTCCTTGTTCGGGGGGCTGTTCGGCCTGTGCGTTGGAGCGGGATTCCTGGTCTTGCCGGGACTGGGCCTCGTCGGGGTCGCCGGTCCACTCGCGGCGGCGCTCTTGGCGGGCATCGAAGGGGCGCTGGCGGGAACCGCGCTGGGCACCCTCGCGGGCGCGCTCGTAGGCTGGGGTGTTCCGAAGGACCGGGCGATCAACTACGAGAATCACGTCAAGGGGGGCAAGTTTCTCGTAATCGTCCGGTCCATTCCGGAGGTCGTGGCCCGCGCGCACAGCCTGCTAGCCGCCCAAGGGCCGGACCACATCAATGTCTACGAGCCGCCGACATCTTGAATCCTCACCTTCCCCAACCGAAGGATCCGCCTTGGTCAAAGACGTCCAGGCGGGCATAGGATCGGCGTTAGTTGAGGCACATCCGATCCCCCGATAAGATGTACTTTCTGGTTACAGCCTTTAGATCGAAGGGCTAAGCTCCGAAAACGGCAGGAGATGGGAAACGGCATGGAAACGAACGTTGACAAGCGCACAACAGAACTGCAGCTCGCCCTTGCGTACGCTGAAAACATCATCGCGACCCTGAGAGAGCCGTTCGTGGTTCTCGACAAGAGCCTGCGGGTACGCACCGCCAACGGCGCGTTCTACCGGGATTTCCATGCCTCGAAAGAGGACACGGAGGGCCGCTTCGTCTATGACCTGGGCAACGGTCAGTGGGACATCCCCCAACTGCGGACGTTGCTGCCCCAAGTTCTTTCCAACAGCCATCCCATTGAAGACGTCGAGGTTGAACACACCTTCCCGACTCTCGGGCAAAGGACAATGCTGCTTAACGCCCGCAGGTTCCCGCCGGAGAGCAACGAGCCGGAATTGGTCCTTCTAGCCATCGAGGACGTTACTGCTCGCCGGCAGACGGACGCCGCCATGGCGCACTCCGAAGTCCGGTATCGGCGGCTGTTCCAGATGGCCAAGGACGGCATCCTCATCCTCGACGCACTCACGGGTAAGGTGATCGACGCCAACCCGTTCATGACGACCTTGCTGGGCTTCTCGCACGATGAGTTCCTGGGCAAGGAACTCTGGGAGATCGGTCTGTTCCGCCATATCGAAGAGAGCCAGGCCGCCTACCGGGAACTGCAAAAGACGGGCTACGTCCGCTATGAAAACCTGCCCCTCGAGAACAGAAGTGGCCAAAACGTCGAGGTCGAGTTCGTCAGCAACGTCTATGCGGAGAACCAACACCAGGTCGTTCAATGCAACATCCGCGACATCACCGAACGCAGACGCTTGCAGCGACTGACCCAGGAGCAGGCAGCGGCACTCGCCGACCTGGACCGCCGCAAAGATGAGTTCCTGGCGATGCTCAGCCATGAACTTCGCAACCCCCTTGCCCCCATCCTCAATGCCGCTCTTCTCCTGCGCCTGCACAGCAATCGGAATCGACTGCACGGTATCGAGAACCCAATACTTCAGCAATCCGCCAGCATCATTGAGCGTCAGGTCGGACAACTGACGCAGATCGTTGATGAACTACTCGAAGTCTCTCGCATTACCACCGGAAGGATTCAGCTTCATCAAGAACCGATTGCCGTGGGCGTCGTCGTGGAACACGCGGTTGCGACCGTCCGGTCGCTGATCGACCTGCGCAAGCATGAACTCACCGTGTCGCTGCCCGCGCAAGCGATCTGGCTAAACGCCGACGCTGCCCGGTTGGAACAAGTGATGGTGAACCTGCTGACCAATGCCGCCAAGTACACGGAGCGAGGCGGTCACGTTTGGTTGACGTTGCAACAAGAGGGCACGGAGGCGGTGCTGCGTGTGCGGGATACGGGCGTCGGCATCGCCCCCGAAACACTGCCCCGCATCTTCGACCTGTTCACCCAGGGGGAACGGTCCCTGGACCGCTCGCAAGGTGGGTTGGGCATCGGACTGGCTTTGGTGCAGCGCCTCGTGGAAATGCACGGTGGAACGGTGGCGGCAACTAGCGTTTTGGGGCAAGGCAGCGAGTTCGTCGTGCGTCTGCCGGTGGTGTCACCTCCCCAGCAGCAGCCGGCATCGCCGTCTCCCCAGTCGGCCCAATCGAGCGGACAATCCTTGCGCGTGCTGGTTGTGGATGACAACGTGGATACCGTGACGACCCTGGCATTGCTGGTGAATGAATCCGGCCACGATGTCAGGATGGCTTACGACGGCTCAGCCGTCCTGGAAGCGGCCCTCGATTACCGGCCGAACGTGGTGCTGCTCGACATCGGCTTGCCGGGGCTCAATGGCTTTGAGGTCGCGAAGCAGATACGTCAGCAGCCCGCTCTCCAGAATGCTGTGCTTGTCGCCATGACCGGGTACGGAGGGGTGAGCGACCTTCAGCGTTCGTTCGATGCGGGGTTCGATCACCACCTGGTCAAGCCGGGCGATTTCGGGAAGGTGCTGCAAATCTTGGCGACCGTCTCGGAGTTGCCGGCACGATGAAAACCCAAGGAGAAATCGAGGCCGCCATCTGCGACGTGATGAGTCGCTTTGAGCAGGAATACAGGGGCCGAGGCCCCAAAAACATTCGCGCCTTCCTGCTCGGGGATTTCATCGTCGTCCGGCTTCAGGGCATGTTGACACCCGCCGAACAGCACCTTGCCAAATTCCCATCCGATAGGGGGAGGGATTTGCTCAAGCAAATACGGACCCAACTGATCGAAACGGCGAAGCCGCTCATACAAGCGATGGTCCAGGATGTCACCGACGTCAAGGTGGTCAGTCTGCACCACGACATCAGCACGGTAACCGGCGAAGCGTTTGTTGTCGTGACGCTGGCCGAGCCACCCCCTTGCCACCAAGCCAAGCGCTGACACCATGCGGACCTTCGACCTGATCGGGCCGCTGACGCGCAAGTGGCTCGCCGTGTCAAGAGAACCGACGTCTTGATCCGTGCTGATTATTTGTTCGCCTTGCCGGTTGTTTGAAGGACGGCTGCCTGCCAGTTTGAGGCGAGGCCCTCAAGGAAGGCGCCGGTTGACAGAAAACGCCAGTAGCCGACCGACGAGCGCCCGTGTGCCGCAAGAATATCGTTTTGGAGCCACCGGCCGGCAATGCTATGTGCGGAAATGCAGATGAGAAAGAGCACGAACAGGACGATCGAAAGTGAATTGTCCTTGATCGCGAGGTTTCATCTTCGCGTCCGGGACCGCATCTGCGCTTCCACGGCGATATTCTCCTCAGTCGTTCTCCAGGGCCGCCACCTTCGCCAAACGGCGCTGGTGGCGTTCGGCTCCGCTGAAGCGGGCGGCCACGAACGCCTGGACGAGTTCCCACGCCAGCGCCGGGCCGATTACCCGTCCACCCATGCAAAGCATGTTCATGTTGTCGTCTTCGACTCCCTGGTGCGCCGAGTAAACGTCGTGGATCAGACCGGCACGAACGCCGGGCACCTTGTTGGCGGCGACGGACGCTCCCACGCCACTCCCGCAAAAGGCCACGCCACGTTCGACTTTCTCCTCTGCCACCGACAGAGCCAGGGGTACAACGTAATCGGGGTAGTCATCCCCCGAAGTCAGGATGCGTGCGCCGAAATCGACGACTTCATGCCCGGCGGTCCGAAGGGCCTCAGCCATCTCTACCTTGAGAGCAAACCCTCCATGGTCCGCGGCAATTCCCACGCGCATCACCGTTTCTCCTTGACTTGGCCGAGCAAGTTATGGGTTTGGTTGCAGACATTCTCGACTGTGAAGCCATAATGCTGCATCACGACTGGCCCGGGGGCTGATGCCCCGAAGGTGTCCACGCCGATCACGGCGATCTGGGGACCGACATAGGATTTCCAGCCGAGGGACGCACCGGCCTCGATGGCCAAGAGGGGCACGCCCGGGGGCAAGACCTTGTTCCGATATTTCTCCGACTGCATCGAGAAGAGGTTGGTGCTCGGCAGACTCACCACCCTGGCCTGGACGCCCTCGGTCGCCAACCGTTCACGGCTCTCGAGCGCGAGATGCACTTCGGAACCGGTCGCAATCAGAATGATATCGGGTAAACAACTGGCAGGAGAGTCCACGAGGACATAGCCACCCAGGGGCACTCCAGCGGGTACGCCCGGATATCGGGCAATTTCGAGCACGGGGAGTCCCTGGCGCGTGAGCACCAGGGCGACCGGACCTTCTCTGTGCTCGATCGCGACACGCCAGGCGGCAACCGTCTCGTTCGCATCGGCCGGCCGGATGACAACCATGCCGGGGATGGATCTGAGTCCCAGCAAATGTTCGACAGGCTGATGGGTTGGGCCGTCCTCTCCCATGGCGATGCTGTCGTGGGTGAAGACATAGATCACCGGCAGGCCGTTCATGGCCGCTAAGCGCATCGGCGGACGCATATAATCGCTGAAGATCAGGAAGGTTGCTCCATACGGGATGAGGCCGCGGTGGAGCGCCATACCGTTCAGAATGGCGCCCATGGCATGCTCCCGGATGCCGAAGTGCATGTTGCGTCCCGATCGGGTCTCAGGCTCGAAGCTGCCGGCCCCGTCCATGTTCGTATGGGTGCTGGGAGCAAGATCGGCCGAGCCTCCCATCAACTCGGGAAGACGAGAGCCCAGAGCCGCGATCGTCTTTCCCGAAGCGATGCGGGTTGCCATTGGGCCTTCGCCTGAGGTGAATGTCGGGAGGTCGGCATCCCAGCCGCTCGAAAGTTGCCGAAGCGTGACCCGCTCGAACTCTGCGGCGAGGTCGGGGTGTTCCTCCGCATAAAGTTCGAGACGTAACTTCCATTCCGCGTGCGCAGTGCTCCCCGCGCGACTGCTTCCCGGAAATGATCCAGGGCCTCCTCGGGAATATGGAAGGGAGGTTCGACCGGCCAGCCCAGCGCCTCTTTGGTCAGACGAACTTCTTCCAGGCCGAGTGGCTCGCCGTGGGCCGCAGCGGTGTCTTGCTTGTGGGGGCTGCCGAAGCCGATGTGGGTGCGAACCTGAATCAAGGACGGCCGACCCGTCTCTTCCCTGGCAGCCTCGATCGCGGCAGCGATCGCGTCAACGTCGTTGCTGGCTTCGACCCGCTGGACATGCCAGCCGAACGCGGCGAAACGGGCCGAACGGTCTTCGGTAAAGGCGAGCTTCGTGCTGCCCTCGATCGTGATGTGGTTGTCGGCATAGAGGACGATGAGCTTGCCAAGCCGCAGGTGACCGGCTTCTGATCCAGCCTCGGAAGATATCCCTTCCTCCAGATCGCCATCGCTGGCCAAAACGTAAGTGTAGTGGTCCACGATTTGGTGACGAGGTCGATTGAAGCGCGCTGCAAGAGCGACCTCGGCGATGGCCATGCCGACGGCGTTGGCCAGGCCTTGCCCCAAGGGACCGGTGGTGGCCTCGACGCCTTCCGTCTTTCCATATTCCGGATGGCCTGGGGTACGGCTTCCCCACTGGCGGAACCTCTCGAGCTCCGCCAGCGGCAAATCGAAGCCCGTGACATGAAGCAGCGCGTACAAGAGCGCACATCCATGGCCGGCCGAGAGAACAAAGCGATCGCGGTCGGGCCAGATGGGATCACACGGGTTGAACTTGAGAAAGCGATCCCAGAGTGCATAAGCCATCGCCGAGGAACCCAGAGGCAGGCCGGGGTGGCCGGACTTGGCTTTCTGCACGGCGTCCACCGCCAGGAAGCGCAGCGTATTGACACAGAGCTCGTCCAGTTCCGGCGGAGCGATGGTGGCTGAGTAAGTCATGTTGGCGAGGAACCTCCTTTAGTGTTGACCGGGACGCGTTCGCGACTCTCCGTCTTGGATTGACGATCGATGGGAATTGAGCGATTGGCTCGGGGCGGGTCGGCGAGTCCCCCTGGGGGCAAGGTCTTCGGCACGTCGAGACGCGCCACTCCGATCCGGTTGTCGGCCATCCCGTAATAAACGTCGAATCGATCGGGCAGGCCGAGATCATCGCGCCGGTCGATGGCGGTCGGAAACACGACGTGGGCAACGGTCCCGATGCATTCCTGCGGCAATTCCGGCGTCAGCACCGGTTCAGGCGAGCGATAACGAATCAAACGGGGAAGCTCTTTGGAGAGCACCATCACACCGGCGGAGTAACATAACTTGCGCGCTGCCGTGGTCGAGCCCGCCAGTGTGCGGACGCCGTGGTAGATAACCATCCATCCGTGCCGGGTCAGGACGGGAGGAGTGCCGCCGCCGATCTTGAGCTGCTCCCAGGGCGCCACCGGGCTGGCCAACCGGTTATGCAGAGTAAAATGGCTGAGGTGATACGGAAGATCGTCAACCCTGCCCAGTGGACAGTAGGAAATCCAGATGCTCTCTCGCTGCGGATCAACCGCGCGGGACGCCGGTTGAGAGACCGTTTCCTCAGGACGAGTTCCGGGAAAGAGTGGCCTGTGGAGTATGGCCATTGCCGGCTTCCCTTCAGGATCGCGAATGGCCACTGGGAAGATGCTGGCATCCTTGTTGTCCACACCGTCGAACTCGATGCCCTCATACGGGCGGAAGGTCGCCAGCCCCAAACGCTGCCAGTGGAACAGGTCCTCGGATAGGGCCAGGGCAATCCGTGGGCCTTCGGGCGAAAGCGCCGTGTAAGTCATGACGTAGCGTTTGATGTCTTCGCCAAAAGTAATTCGCGGATCCTCACAGCCTCCGCTGCCGTCAGGCCGCAGCTCGTAATCGGTTTGGGGCTCGAGCGCGATGCCCAGGCGCTCAACGCCCATCGGATCGCCGGCCTCATTGAACTTCACGCGTGCGATGCCGATGCGCGAGAAATTCCCCTTCGCGACCAGGCGAGGGAAAAGGTAAAATTGACCGTCAGGGCCGCGAATCCCCGCCGGGTTCAAGACGCCTTCGACCTCCAGGGCATTTCCCGGCTCGGGCTCCATCAGCATCCCGAGTCGCTTCATTTGGAATCCTGCCATTAGCTCCCCTCACAAGGTCTCGCTCGGCCGGACTCAACCCAGACAAGCGATGATTGTTTCGATAACGCGTTTCGTCTCATGCGGATCCTTGACCCGGATCGAAACAACACCGGCTTGCTCGGCCGGATAGTCGTTGCCGCCGGGAAACAAGGCATCGCCGACAAAGATCATCTCTTCGATGGCAATGCCAAGAATGTCTCGCAACTTTCTGATCCCGTATGCTTTGTCGATGCCCGGCTTCGTGACGTCAATGGACGTCGACCCACCGAGGCGGACTGCAAATTCCGGGATCAACGTGTCAAGAAAACCTTTCATCTTCTTCCGCTTGGCGAACTCAGGGTCCCATTTCACCTTTTCTTCGAGCGGCGCTTCTTGACCTAACGCGGAAAAGGTGATTTGACTTCCCCGGTCTTCGATCACCTCGCCCCAGACCTTTTCGGCCTTCAGGCCCGATTGCTCGATCGCTTTCTTGAGTGAGCTGATAATCTTCTCTTTCTGTTCAGGGGTAAAATCCTCCGCGTAAATCCGAGTCCAATCACTTTCGTATTTGTAGAACTGTGTTCCACAAGTAGGCAGGAGAGAAAGATTCTTCAATCGCTGGTCACTGGCAAGGTGAGAAAGCACCTGTTTTTGAAATTGCGGCCAGTTACCACCGGATATCACAGAAACTTTGATGATCACGAGCAGCTTATCAAATAATGCTGCCATCTCGGCATCGATCGATGACTTGCTCTGGGCAAGGGTTCCGTCCAGGTCGAAAACCACGAGCTTTTTCATTGTGCCCTCCGCGCGGAACTATTCCGGCAGCGCGACCTCCAGCAGGCTGACGGCATTGCGCGGCCGGCAGGAACATGCGCCGACCTCCGCCGGCAAGAGCACGACGTCGCCGCGGCCGAGGGGATAATCGGCGCCGCCGTGCTCGAGCTCCCCTTCGCCGGCGAGACAAACCAGCACGCGTGGCGTGCTCGCCGCGCCGACTGTGAACGGCGACTGTCCCGAGTGCCGCCACACCGAGAAATGCTCACACTGAAAGAGTCGCTCGCGCCGGACCGGCGCCGCCTGCTCGACCACCGGCTTGAGCGGACCTATCGCGACCTGGTCGAAATCGATGCAGGCAACCGCCTGCTCGACCTGCAACGGTCGAGGCTTGCCTGTCTTGGGATCAGTTCGATCCCAGTCGTACAGGCGAAATGTGACGTCGCTATTTTCCTGCACTTCGAAAACCACCACGTCAGAGAGAGAGTGAACGGTCCCAGCTCGGACGAGGACGGCGTCGCCGACCGTCGGCGTGAAGCCTGCCAGAAGGTCCGCCACCGCCCGGTTTTTGAGCGCTCGGTCGAGATCACCTTGAGTGGTGCCTCGCTTCAGGCCCGCGTAGATACAACTGTCCCTTGCCACGTCGAGCACGACCCATGCTTCGGTCTTGCCGCTCTCGCCGGCTGGGATATAGTCGGTCTGCTCATCCTGGGGATGCACCTGAACCGAGAGCTTGTCGTGTGCGTCGAGGAATTTGAGGAGCACCGGGAACCGTCGGAATCGCCCCGCCAAATTTCCCAGCAACTGCTCCGGCGACTGCTCCATCAATTGCCGGATGGTCGATCCTTTGAGCGGTCCGTCGGCGACCGTGCTGAGATGGTCATCGCGGTCGGAGAGCAGCCAGGCTTCGCCGATGGGTCCGTCGCCGGGGAGGGGCGCCTTCAGCAACGAGGCCAAACGCCGGCCGCCCCAGAGCCGATACTGGTAAATCGGTTCGAATCGCAACGGATACATGGGCACTCTGATCATTTCGTGTCTCCGCTTCAAGCATCGCAAATCCGCCGCGGGCGCATTCTCTCGAAACGCTGCCTTCCAGGTCAGTGGCTATGCTTCTTCGCTGCGTGATATTCCTTGCGAATGTGCTCGATGTCCACCGAAGGAGGCGGGAATGTCATCTTCAGCGCTTCCAGGTGCTCCACGACGATCCGAGCCACGGCGAGGTTCCTGAACCACTTGTGGTCGGAAGGGATAATGAACCACGGGGCATGCTCGGTGCTGCAACGGGCGAGCGCATCTTCGTAAGCCGCCGTGTAGTCGCCCCAGCAGGTTCGCTCCTTGTAATCGGCCTCGCTGATCTTCCATTGCTTGGCAGGGTCGTCGAGCCGATCCTTGAAGCGTTTCAGTTGCTCGCGTTTCGAGATATGGAGGTAGAACTTGAGAATGCCCGTGCCGTCCTCAACGAGGCCACTCTCGAAGGCATTGATTCGATCGTAACGGCGGGCCCAAATCTCATGTGGGACCAGGTGATGAACGCGAGCGATCAAGACGTCCTCGTAATGTGAACGGTTGAAGATGACCACTTCACCACGGGCAGGCACGGCACGATGGATTCGCCACAGGAAATCATGCGCACACTCCAAGGCGGAAGGCTGCTTGAACCCCACCACTTTGCAGCCTTGCGGATTCATCGAACCCAGGATATGTTCGATCGTCCCGTCCTTGCCCCCTGCGTCGAGCGCTTGGAGGCAGATGAGGAGCGATCGCCGTCCATCGGCATAGAGCAACTCTTGCAGTTCTCTCAGCCTCAGCCGGTAGTGCTCGATCTCCTTGGCCGCCTCCTTGTGGCCCTCGTGATGGTTTTTGAAACTCGGGTCGATGTCTGCAAGCTTGACGGTGGTGCTGGGAGGCACTCTGAAGCGTTCTACATAACTCACTTCGTTCCTCCCCGTGAGAATGTTTCTGTGTAACGTTCCGGTCGGCGGCCGACCGGAACTTTGTGTTGCACGGATTTCCTTGAGTTACGCGCCAGCGGTGGCCAGTTGTTCGCCATGGACCGTCGTTGAATTTGCGTCGGACCGATCCAGGAGGTTCTTGGCGCGTTCCACTTCCTCGGGCGTCCCATGGACGAGCAAGAGGAGTTTGCCGTTCTTCACGTGTGTTTCGTATCGAAGGATACTGTCCTCCGGGATGCCGATGCTGTACAGTGCGGCACCCATGGCGCTGAGCCCGCCCATCACCGCGGCGCTCTCGAGCGCGCCAACGATCCAGACCACGAGCGGACCAGCCACGAGCACCGTCCCGATGCCGGGCAGCCAGAAGAATGCTGAACCGAACAGAATCCCCCAGAAGCCGCCCCAGAAGGCTCCCAGCTTGCCCCAGTACTTCATGCGCTCGCCGGTCGTGTAGTAGCCGACGACGTTCTCCTCCGTGTGGTAATCCTTACCGATGATCGACAGCTTCTTCATGTCGAAGCCGCTTCGCTGTAGTTCGCGGATCGCGTCTTCGGCCCGCCCGTGCGACTCGAAGATCGCGACGACCGAGTTCTTTTCTGACATCATCTGATTCCTCCTTGCTAAACTTTGGTGAAATTAGCAGTTGTTGACGCGGAGACCAGTGAGCAGTTGCGCGTTTGCTGTACCGGGCCGGTCGTTCAGGTCAGTGGTTGGCGAATAGCGGCCGAGCGAAGTCAGCGCGAGCGAAAAAAAAAGCCGGCGTGGTCGAGAACCCTCAAGGTCCTCGACCACGCCGGCTTACTTTTCGACGGACCACCCGGGATTGCCGAGCTGCCCTTCGTCCAGTCATCCGACAAATTCAGATCATCTCCGGGAGCCGCGGGTCGGTTGTCTCATGTCGACTCCCGACAATACAGTCGCCATGGTACACCTCGCAGCGAGCGAAAAGCAAGTTTATTCCTGTTTATGCCGGCATTGTCGAATCGAAGTCCGTGAACGGGCCCAGAAAGGCAGCACGAGAACGGACACGTTCCTGACTCGCCAGATCGCCCACGCGTCACGACTTTTTGCCAGACTAAGACGAGCTCTTTCCCTTGCGCGCCTTTGCATCCCGGCGCATCTTTTCGTACTTCTCGCGGTATTGCTCCTGCTGTTTCCGGAGAATGTCCATGTAGTCGTCTTTTTCGCCGGGCCGAGTGAGGTCCTGGCCCTTCTTGGTGACGCCCAGAAAGCCGATGCACATCTCGTCCGTCGTCGCCTCGCCCCAACGCACTTCCTTGGGCGGATGGTTTGGGTTTCTCGGGTTCGCCGCCGAGTTGTCGAAGTGTGAAACCAGGTAAACGACGGTGCCCTTCGGAAGCTCCATGGGCGTCTCGAGGTGGTAAGTGTATTGCCAGTTGAAGTCCCAGTCGTCAATCCGGATCAGGTCGTGCACGTTGCCGTCGGGGAACTTCGCCGAGATCTGCATGTCGTGGCCGAGCAGATGCATGTGCGGCGAGACGTTGCGTAGAGTAACGTCGACGGGAACTTCCCACGCAGCCTTGACCTCGATGTTGGACTGCCCGGGAGGCAGCACCAGCTCCGGGTTGATCACGACGCTCCAGTGCAGGATCTGCTTGACCGGCTTCTTGCAGAAATAGATGCCGATCTTGCTGCGGTCCGTCTCTGCCTTGCCGCGCGTGTGGTAGTGCACCTGGATGATCACATCGCTCTTGGCGGGCAGCGACCGGCCCACCCCCTCGTCGAGAAAGCTCGGCCGATTGCCGGGCGCCCAGCCGCCCAGGCCGCCGTGAATCGGGTCGCCGGGACCGCCGAAGCAGGAATACCCCGGCCCCGGGTCCGCTGTGTCGCGCTCGCGTGCTTTGCCGGAAATGTCGACATATGCCAGTATGTGATGAACCACGCTGCGGTTGCCCGCCCGGAACTCGACGGCCGAGACGTACTTGTCTTCGGTCAGGCCGGTCGGCACGACGAAACAACGGTAGATGTCCTCACCACTGGCGGGCACTTCATAGTCGGCGCCGATATCGAGAACCAGATCGGGAGTGCCCAGCTCCCACTCGTCTGAAAACTTGGGGGCTGCAAGCAGTTCTGTCGGATTTCCCTCCGGCGCGTCGTTCTCGGCCCAGGTGAGAATGGTCTCGACCTCTGCCTCCGAGAGCGTGCGCACGTCCCGGAACTTGGGACCGACGTGCGGGTTGGCCTTCCACGGGGGCATCGTTCGATCATCGACCACGCCCGCGATGTCCGACGCACGCTTCCGCGCCTGGTCGTAAGTCTCCAGCGGGAATGGGCCGACCTGGCCAGGCCGGTGGCACTCCTGGCAGTTCTTCTGAATGATCGGTGCCACATCCTTGCAATAGGTCGGCCGCGCCGCCTGCGCGATCTCCGGCAGCGGGCAGCCGACGGCCTCCACGAAGTCCGTCTTCAGTTCTTTGCCGCTCAAGAGCGCTTCGAGCGCATTCTTCAGATCATTTACGGTCGGATTCGCATTTCGCTTCTGGCGGGCGGCGAACTGGTCGTCGATCCGGCCGCGATACCGCACGCGACCATGCCCGTCGATCACAACTGCCTCGGGCGTCACCTTCACACCGAGCTTTCGCGCCAGGGCTCCGTGCTTGTCGCGCGACAACGGGAACTTCAAGTTGAAGTCGCGGGCGTGGGTCTTCACGTCCGCGTCGCTCAGGTCGGGGTCAATGCACACGCCGATCCACTTCAACTTCTCGGCGGGGAAACCCTCGACAAGGCCATTGAGAGTCGGGCTGTAGCTGTTCGAGATCGGGCACTCGGTGGAATAAAAAATCAGCACGGTCGCTCCGCCTTGCGGGGCAGCCAGTTTGATGCGATGGCCCTGCAGGCCGTGAACGGTCGCGTTCGAAAGTTCGGGCGGATCGGCTGCCCGGGCGGGCAAGTTGCCGGCACCCGAAATAAGAACGAGGGCAAGGAGTATCGCTCCTCTGGCGCCGGCAGCGATCACACGCGTGCAATCCATGGTGTTTTTTTCCTGTTGCGTTCGTTCCCGGCTGCGATTTCCGGCCCGTTCGACCGGAGACCATTCGTGGTGCTGCGGCTTCACACTTCTGCCGAGCCGCCGGAACGAAAGATTGAGATTGTGACGGCGAGGCCGACAGGCCTTTGAGTCTCGCCTGAATGTCATCTCCTTAAGAATACGTTATTGAGTCAAACCGATCGAGAGGGTGCCGGTCAAGACCAAGTGCCTTGATCGCGCCGCTCTGTCGCTCGAAACGAGCGAATCTTCGTGATCGCGTCTCCTGTAACGGTTCACATATGACTGAATGACATTCCCGTCCTGATGGGCGTAATGGCCGGTGCGATTGCCGCTGGAGACGCCGGCTGCCCGCCGGCCCATTGCCTGCGGCTGGCTACCGGGTTAATCTTGAGTCCGCTCGGCATATCGAGATCACAGTGAACAGTGCCGGTTGTTGATGGGTTGTTTGACCGATCGATCGGTCCATCGTCAATTGCGCTGCCGAGCTGCACCATGCCGGAATGGCACTTTGCGCGGAGCAATCGCGATGCGAGGAAAGGTTCGATGGGTGCCGGTGCTCGCGCTGGCGCTATTGGCGGGGCAAGGGGCGACGGCCCAAGCGCAATGGGGTTACCCCGGCGGCTTCGGCATGTGCGGCTGGGGCGTCGACATTCCCGAGGGAAGCCTGGCAAGAGGAATGGGCGCCTATGCCCAGGGCGCCGGCTGCTACAATAAGGCAACCGCCATCGCCGATTCGATCAACCTCGACACCATCATACGATTTAATTAATATATTTATGAATCTAATAAAGAAGCCAACCGGCAATACCAGGCCAGCCAGAGAGTGCGCGCACCAGCGCCGAGCTCGACAAGATCCAGGCGCGGCTCCGCAACAGCCCCGAGCAGCGTGACGTGTTCTCGGGAGATGCCCTGAATGTGGCCGTCGATGAGATTGACGACCCCAGGGTCTACGGCCGGGCGCTCGAGGGCTCGAAGGCGAAGATCGGCGGCGAGACCATTCGCAACATCCCCTTGGCCAACACCCGGCCCCACCAGGTTGAAACCGCCGCGCTCGGCGACTTCTTCTCGAAGATGGACTACAATGATCTGCAAAAGAAGGCGCCTGCTCGAGCCGCGGCCTCGGGCCAGTCGAAGTGACCCGTCGGCCGCGATTTCCGAAGCACACCCAAGGATCTTCCAATGTTAAGGACCGATCGGCATCTGCCGCGATTGCTGGGATTCTCTGCGGCCATCGCGGCGCTTTTGCTCGGCGCGAGCGACGCCCATGCTCAATTCGACATGGGCATGGGTATGGGTATGGGCGGCTTTTTCGGCTTTCATCAGGTGCCGTCTCCTACCGGGTACTTGAACCAGCAGGCCCTGGCCGCCGCAAACCGACCGCGTGAAGGCGTTCCCTCGCGCACCCCCTATGCGAACAACCCCAACTCGTTTATCAACAAGCTTCGCGATCCCGGCTTCCAATCAACTTACGAGGTGCGCCGGCGGCGGCCGCCGAGTTACCAGCCGCGAACCGCAGCTGCCTCCGCCGCAAACACGAGCCAGGTGCAGTCACGGCGGGGCGAGCTCCTGGCCGGCAACCCCATCCTGCCGCTCACCAGCTTCTTTGACGCCGCCCAGAAGCTGATCTGGCCCGGCGAATCGCCCACCGCTGGAGAGCTCCAGGGGAAACGCGAAGTCTCTGACCAGGCAAGCCTCGCGGTGCTCGAGGAAACGAAACGGCAAATCACTGCGTCGGTTTCGAGCGCCACATTCGCGCGGCAGAAGCTGCTCGACTACGGCCGCCCTGCCCTCCAGGAGATTCGCTCGAGCTCCACGCCCGCGGTCTCCGACGCCTTCCACATGTTTCTGCTGTCACTCTACGACTCGCTCGCTCAATCCGCGGCACCGCCAGAACCGCGCAAGATCCCGCCGGCACCGCCTTTGCCCTGACTACGGTCGAACGGTTCGCAACAGCCGCACCGGCGGTAATCGGCTCCACGGAATCGCTTCAGTCGCCGAGCGTGCGCGCCACCATGTCTTCCAGGTTCTTATGAACCAGGTCGATGTGCGCGATCGTCCCATCCTTGGCGATCAACACGTTCGCCGGGATTTCCGTCACGCGATATAACTTGGCGTAGTCGGTCTCCCCCTCGCCGCTGATCAGGGTGGGCCAGGTGACGTTGTAATCCAGCAGGAACCGCCGTGCGTTCGCGATAGCGGCATCTGGCTTTTGACCGCTTTCCTGCAATGCGTCGAGATCGATGCCGAGGATTCGAAGTCCTCGGCCGCGAAAAGCCTCGTCCACTTTCTGGAGCGATTCGACCTCGGCGGCACTGGGCAGGCACCAGCTCGCCCAGAATACGACCAGAACGACCTTGCCCTTGGCATCGGCCAGGTCAAACCGCTTTCCCTCGAGGTCCGTTCCGGTAATCCTGGGCGCGGGCTTGCCGACCTGGTCGAGCCGCGCCAGACGGTCCGAGAGGAACTCCTTCAGGATCGGACGCTGCGTCTGGGCAAGAATCATCCCCAGGGCCTGTCGTGCCGTGTCGTACCGGCCTGCGTGAATCAGCCGCTGATAATAGGCCTCGCAGATTCCCACGATCTCGCCGGTCGCGAGCTCCGCCCGCGGCGCACCACCCTTGGCCGCCTCGGCATTCGCGGCGACCGCCGTCCGCAAACTCTCGATCGAGTCGTCGTGCGCACCCCGATCAGCCTCGGCAATAATTTTCACCATGTGGGCCAGCGCCATCGCCGTCCGCGAGGGGCTGCCGCGGCCCAGCAGCGTCTTGGCCGCCCCTTCCCCGTCGCGGAACAGGTTGCCCGCTATCGCCAGACGGAAAAGCCGTTCATAAGTCGCGGCAGCCTCCGGGGGGTTCTGGCCGGCTGCGAGCCGTTCCAGCCGTTCCAACCGCCGGCGGTCAAGTCGAAGAAGCTCCTGATCATATTCGTCGTCGATCGACTTGACGCTGTCGCCGGCGGCCGCGGGAGCCTGGGGCCTCTTGACTTCCTGCCCCGCGGCGCGAGGCGGCAAGCTGAAAATGGCCGCGAGGCCCGCCAAGGCTCCGATGCTGCCCAGGAAACGATGCGATCTCATTTCGGTCGGTTCTCCTCGACTCGGACGCGCCGGTACGCTGCTCGTCACCTGAAGCTCCGGCAATTCACTCCGGGGATTTGTGGGCCGTTTCCTCGAGCCTCTGTCACGCGCAATCAATGGATTGGCGTCGGATCGAGGCGATCGTTCACGATTGGATGAGCCACATTATGTCATGACGCCTGCCGCGGGGCAACGGCCGCGAGCGCCGCACGCACCGGCCCGTCGATTCCCGGCCGAACACGCACGGAGGAGGCTGGAGCCGCGAATTCTCCGACTTCGGCTGTTCGGCCGCCGCGATCGTTGTTACAGTCATCCCAGGAGAACTTTGCATGGCAAAGCGAACGGCCTTTGGCCCGGTGTTTCTGTCAGAATGGCTGCGCGTCAGCCGGCGATGGCAATGGTACATCGCGCGATCGGTGTTTGTTCTCGGCGTTCTATGTGTCCTGACGGTGGGTTGGTGGGTGCGAGTTGGAAGCCGCTCGGAATCGTCGGTACAGGCGCAGGCCGCCGTCGGCCGGAATTTCTGGGCAGCGATGACCGCGACCCAACTAGCCGTTGTGCTGCTGGCGGCGCCGGCGGCGACGGCCGGCGCGATCTGCCTGGATCGCGCCCGCGGGACGCTCGTCCACGTGCTCGCAACTGATCTCACGTCCGCGGAGATCGTGGTGGGAAAGCTGGCCGCGCGTCTCGTGCCCGTGCTCGGAATCCTCTTTTGCACGATGCCGATTCTCGCGCTTGAGTCGCTGCTTGGTGGCGTCGATGCGCCGATGATCGGTTGTGCGATGCTCGTGACAACGGCAGTCGCAATCAGCGGTTGCGCTGCGGCGCTGGCATTTTCCGCCTGCGGAACGAAGACGCATGAGGTGCTATTAACTACTTACGCCGCCTGGGCGCTCTGGCTGCTCGCGCTGCCCATGTGGTGGGGTTACCTGCTTGTCATGGGCGGGGGCCCGGCACCGCCCTACTGGCTCCCAAAGGCCAATCCCGTCTGGCTCGTTGCGGCCCCTTACCTCTGGCCGAACGCCGTCGGCATCGAAGACTACATCGCTTTCCTCGCCGTCAGCGTGATCGTCTCGGCCGCGTTCATCACGGTCGCGACAACGCAGCTCCGCCGTGTCTCGCCTCGCGGCGAATCGGCGCCATTTCCGGGTCTTCGTTTGCTTCGAGCGCCCATTCTATCCGCTTTCATGCTCAAGCTGTTGCCGGGCCCGTCGATTGACACCAACCCCGTTCTCTGGCGCGAGTGGCACCGCCTGAGTCCGTCGCGCTGGGCGGCCGGTGTCTGGTCACTTTACGGTGCAATGTCGATCGGACTTACCGTCACCTTGATCGTCCTGATCTCGAGTGGCAGGCCCGTGCCCCGTCAAGTCGCGTCGATCGCCAATGGGTTCCAGGCCGGCATCGGCCTGTTGCTCTTGAGCGTCGCCGCGGCCACTTCGCTCGGGGAGGAGCGCGTCCGCGCAAACCTGGATGTCCTGCTCGCCACGCCGCTGCGCACCAGGTCAATCGTCTGGGGCAAATGGTGCGGCGCGTATCGAGCCGTTCCCATCGTGGCCATCTGTCCCGGCGTGCTGGCCGCCGCGCTGGCTCGCGACAGCGGCCGCTGGGATGGTGCATTGCTGATCGTCGGGCTGTTTCTCGCGTATGGCGCGGCCGTCACCAGCCTCGGGCTGGCGCTGGCAACCTGGATTACCCGGATCGATCTCGCAGTCGCCCTGAATGTGGCCGTTCTCGGCGGCGTGACCATCGGATGGCTTTTCGTCGTCGGACTATTGGGCCCGGGGCGCAGTTTTCCCAGCTTCGCTGCCGGCAGCCCGATCATTGGCCTGGCTTTCCCGACGCTTGCAATGCAAATCTTCCAACCGCACGAATGGGCGGCCCTGCGCAGCGCCTGGATCCTCTGGATCATTGTCTACCTTCTCGGCGCGTCGGCCCTCGCAGCGCTTACGCTGATGACCTTCAACCGCTGCTTCGGCCGAATGCCCGAGACCGCTGCAAGACACATCGCAATCCCCGATGCCGCCGATTGCGCCGTTCGGGTAGCCTCTTGACCGACTCCGGCAGGCCGACTATATTCGGCCATGCGGATGAATATTGCGAGTGCTGGTACACTCCGGCAGCGCGAACATCACGGCCACCAAATAGGAGGATCGTTCGCCATGCACCATTCGCTCATCGTGGCGCTGGCTCTGGGGGCTGGCCCGCAATCGGCCGGCGACACCGGGCCCTTCGTGCGGGCCTTGTGGTTGCTTCAGCGCTTCGGGACAGCCGAGGCGGCCGATCCCGCGAACGACCCGCGGCTAAAGGGAGTTTTGTTCAAGGCTCTTGGCAAGGACGGCGAGCTGGAGCTTTCCAGTCTGGATGGGCTCATGGAACGCGAGACATTCAAAAAGCTGGCCGGCGCCGACGGCCGGATCAATCCGGCGGAGGTCGAGCGAGTGCTCGAATCGGATGTTCCGCGCAGCCGGCTGCGGCTGTTGCCCAGGGTCAGGGCTCACGCTGATTTTCTCACGACGTCCTTCGACATGATCGACGAAAAGCACCGCCTCGCCGGGCAAAAGCTGGCGGAGTGGATCGCCGCGAACTACCGTCCGGGCAAGCAGCTTGATGTGATCGCGGTGTGCACGGCCAACTCCCGGCGGAGCTTTCTGGGGGAGACGATGGGCAACATCGCTGCGGCCTACTACGGGATGCCCGAGATCCGCTTTCACAGCGGCGGCACCGCGGCGAGCGCATTCAACAGTCGGACAGTACATGCGCTCAAGACGATCGGCGTTGAAGTCGAGCCGACCGGCAAGGAAGCGCCCAGAGGTGAGGCCAGAACGGCCAATCCGATCTACCGGTTGTGCTGGGGAACGCCCGAGTCGGGCGAGGTGTCCCTGGAAACGACGGAGTTCTCCAAGCGCTACGACGATTCCACCAATCCGCAACACGGCTTTGCCGCGCTCATGGTCTGCGGCGAAGCGGATGCCGCGTGCCCCTCGGTCACGGGCTCGGTCCTGCGTGTGTCGATGCCGTATCTCGATCCCAAGATTTATGACGGGGGTGCATTTGAAGAGGCGAAGTATGCCGAACGGCGGGACGACATGGCGCGTGCGATGCTTTCGGTGATGCTCCAGGCCCGGAAGCGGGTTGGTTCCGAGCCGCGGTGATCCTCGTCGGACGCGATCACGTCGGCAGTCGAACGCTAGCGAGCGAAGGCCAGCCCGCGCGGCGATCGGAGACAAGGCTCAGCCTTCCGCATTCCACCTTGCACCCTGCCTGTCAAGGTGGTGTGCACGCGCGTTTTCCACCAGGATAAATCCGATCGTGCTACACGATTTTCGGTTTCGCATTGCATTGAGCGGAGGCGAGCCTCCTTGCCCGTTGCAAACACAGCCACCGAGCCATTCAAAGACGATGCATCAACCTCGATCGCCGAGAAGGCAACGATCCCCCCGGATCGAACGCCTTGGTTTTCGAAACTGAAGGCAGCCGCAACGCTCAATGATCCCAAGGCAACCGTCTCGTACATCGTTGCGCGCGGTGGCGGCAATGGAGACCGCGCCACCTCGCCCTCGAGCCGGAGGCGCTCAAGAGAGTCTTCGACGACTTCAAGCCAGGCACCGTGCTTCAAGAGCGATATCGCCTGATCAACGAGCTTGGCCGTGGCGGCAGAGCCGAAGAACACCGGTCAGGCGAACACGCTGAGCATCGCGCGCTATCGCACGGGCGACTTTGCAGGCGCGATCCAGACGCTCGCCCTCAGCGAAAAGTCCAGTGACGTCGAAAGCCACAATGCTTTTTTCCTCGCGATGGCCCACGCGCGGCTCGGCCAGCATGACGAGGCAGCGAAGTGGTATGCGAAAGCCATCGAATGGATGCGTCAGCGCGATCCCAACAACCGGGAGCTCCAGCGCTTCCGCGAAGAAGCCGCCGCAGTGCTCGAGGTTGCCAAGGACAAGCCCCACGCAGCCGCGCAACCCACATCCAACCCCACGCCTGCGACTTCGAAATAAGCCGGACAGCCACCGCACCAGAAGCCATCATTTCCCCGCGACACTCTTTACTTGCCTCTTCGCAGTCCGGCGGACCGCCGGCATCGCCGCGTAGAACTCTTCCAATCCATCGTCGGTCACACTTGTGCCGCTTACGTGCAGTTCCTTGAGCTGGCTCATCCCGCGAAAGTGAGCCAGCCCGGCATCCGTCACTCCACGCGCACCGACGACCGCGAGCGATGTGAGCTTGTCCAAGCCTTCTAGATGAACGAGCCCCGCGTCAGTGACCCTCGAGTCGATCATGTAGAGCTCCGTCATGTTTTTGCGCCCGTACAGATGCACCATCCCGACATCGGTCACGCGCTCGCCACTGAGCTCGAGCACCTGCAGATTCGTCAAACCTGCCAGGTGTGCGAGCCCGGAGTCCGAGCTGTTCTCCAGCCCCAGGTCTAACCTGCGAAGCGCCGTGAGCCGCACCAGATGCTTGAGACCCGCGTCCGTCGTATTCGTCGCGTCGATCCTCAATTCCTCGAGGCTCACCATGTCGCTCAGTTGTGCCAACCCGGCATCGGTGAGTGGCGTGCGGCTCACACGAAGCGCCTTGAGATGCGTCATCCCGTGCAAGTGAACCAACCCTGGGCCGGTGATCTTGGTGCTTCGGAGGCCGAGTGATTCAAGGTCGGTCATCCGCCGAAGAGCCTCGAGCCCGCCATCGCTTATGCTCGCGCCGGTCAGGTCCAACGTATGAAGCTTGGTCATCCCTCGCAGCCGCGCAACGCCCGCGTCGGTCAACCGCATCTTGGGCTTGGCCGGGTCCAAATTGATAAGGATCAGTCGTCTGAGATCGGTCAGTCCTTCTAAATGCGCAAGCCCCGCATCGGTGAGCGGAGTGTCAAGGACGACGAGCTCTTCAAGCCGGTCGAGCGCTGCAAGGGGCGCGAAGTCGCGATCAACGAGCTGATAGTCGTGGCCGACGGCCGGCGTCATGTTGACGTACGTCACACTTTGAAAATAGTCGTCCCCGAGGCTGCTCCGCAGCCAGCCCGGCGCCCACGGCCGCGACGTCGGCGTCTTGATCCCGCGCATGCTCTCGTAGTCGTAGAGCGCGATCGCCCCGTTCTTCTTGAGCGCGGCGACCGCGCTACGACGCGACTCGGCCCGGTTGATGATCCACCCCATCCAGCCGCCCAGGATCAGGACAACCAGAATCAGCCCCCGCAAGCTGATAGCAAAGCGACCGCGGCGCGGCTTCACGCTTCCAGGTGTAGACACGATTCGTCGCTCGCCACAAAAATCAACGCGCCAGGGAGTATACGCCGCGAGAAATCCCATGCTCTATGTAGGGTTCGGCATTGCAAACCGTCCGCTCTTACAACTGACTATAATCAATCAAGACTCGTTCCTGTTGTTCCGAGGTCCCCGGTGAAACCCCGAATCTATCTTTCGACGGTGCCGTCCGAGCTGGGGTCGATCCGGCAACTCGCGGCGAAGGTTTTGCGCCGAATGGGCTACGAGCCGGTCTGGCATGATTTTCTTGGCACGGAGTCCGGTGACTTGAAGGAAGTGATCCGCCTCCAGATTGACCCGTGTCAGGGCCTCATTCAGATCATCGGCCGAGCCTACGGCGCTGAGCCGCCGGCGCCCGATCCCGAGTTCGAGCGTGTCTCTTACACCCAGTACGAGCTACTCTACGCCCGTCGCCGCAACAAGCCGGTTTGGCTGCTGTCTGCCGAAGACGGCTGCACGCACGACCGGACGCTCGAGCAGCTCGACCTTCCGTCTGATTCGAAGCACCCTGACCCCGCCGGATATCAAGCCGAGCGGCGCGTGCTTCAAGACGCGTGGAGGGAACGGATGCGTGCTTACGTTCACCTCTGGCACGCGGCCGCCAACGACGCCGAGCTCGAGCGGACGCTCAAACAGTTGAAGACCGACTTCGCCTCACTGCGCCGCGGGTTAAGCAGTCGGCAGCGTATCGCCCTGGGGCTAGGCGTCGCTCTCGTGCTGCTATTGATTTGCACGCTTTTGATTCGATGGTGGGTAACCTGAGCCGCCCGCGCAGAGGTCAAGTCGGTCTGCGTTCGACAGCGAAACAAAGTCGCCTTTCGCTCCGCGAAAGTGCGTTTTTCTTTATCAAATGGCTTGCGCGATCGCTCGACCCGGCTCGAGTGGCCACGACTATTTTATTTGCTTCTGCTCCATCATCCCACGGACGACCCCAAGCAACGCCCGCGCCCGATTGATCGGATCGGACTGCCCGAGAGCCCATGCGAGCGCATCGCGAGTTTCGCCCGCCTTCGACTGCTCAAAGCATGCCCCCTCCGCGTGCGTCGCCCTGAGGAACGAATCAGTCTGTCCCAATGCGAACTCCCGCGCCCCGGACCAATCTCCCACGCGCGCCTTTGCACCCGAAAGGCACTGGTAAGCTAGACTGCCCGGCGCCGGCGGGTTCTGCGCGGCGATCCATAAGGCTTGATCATAAGTTTCGCGCCCCGCCTTTCGGTCACCGGCTTCCGCCTGGATGATCGCCACGCGCGCAACTGTTCGATCCGCTGTCCTGGCTCCGCGAATCCCATCGCGATTGCGACGGCCGATTTCAGTGCCTCGTCCGCGGCCTTCGCATCACCGGCGACACGATAAGCCATCGCGATCTCGGCCAGCGGAGCCGGCCGCCACTGGTCGCGCACGCGAGCGGCGACAATCCGAGCCCGCGCGAGCGTGGCGCGAGCCTCCTTCACGTCCCCGGTCTTCGCCTCCGCCCTGGCAAACGGCGCGATCCCGCGCACATGGGCAAGCCGCATGGCGTCGAGCGCGCGAATGGCATCATGGTTGTTCGCGCCTGGTTCGTTTTCCGCGCGCTCGGCCGCTGTCAGTGCGCGCGCCATCGTCGCGCGGGCACCGGCCAAGTCGCCCGCCCCGGCCTGCGCCCCACCGATCTCGGACAAGGTAAACGCTCGCATCCATGCCGGCGCGTCCTTGATCGCCTCGTGTAGCGCGAGTGCACCCTCCGGGTTGCCTGCCTGGGCCTGCCATCGCGCGGCGTTGTCAATCGCTCGGTCGCGGTTCGCCGCGTCGCCGATGAGCCCGGCGCTCTCGATGATCTTGACGATCGTCGCCCGAGCGCCCGCGCGATCACCCCCGGCCGCCTGCGCCTTGGCCAGCCACGCGAGCTGCGTGGTGTGCAAAGACTGGTTGCCGCGATTTCCCTCGATGATCTCAGCCGCGCGGCGAAAGGTCGCCCGCGCTGGCTCAGCCTGCCCGAATTTCGCCTGGATCGCCCCGATATCGGCCAGTGCGTACGCCTTCGTCCAGGGAACCGGAATCTCGTCCGCCGCGCGGAGCGCCTGCTTGATTACCGACTCCGGTTCAACGCGCGCCGGGGCAGGTTCGCGCGACGCTTCGTTCCTGCCGGCGGCCTGTGTTGTGGCACGATCGGCTGAAGTCCTCTGCGCAAACGCCGTCAGGCCGATCGATGCAACCACGACGGTGAGCACCACACCCGCAGCCCGCGCCAGCGCGCGCAAGGACATGCTGAACAGCACCCGTTTAGCGATGTAAGCAATCCAGGAGGAGACGGCCCCCAGGCTCGCCTCATCTCCCGCGGCAAAGGCGACAGCCGTTCGGGCGATCGATTCCACAGCACCAGCCGGAAGCCCGGGCGATGGACCGTCCAGCCATCCCGCAGGCGAGAACAACCCCGCGGATGGCGCAAATCCGCGGCGGATCAATTGGTCTCGCAGACGCTCCCGGCCCCGCGCCAGCCGGCTTTTGACCGTGCCCACTGGCACGCCGAGCCGGCTCGCCGCGGTGTCGCAAGGTAGGCCCTCGAGGTAGCAGAGCACGATTGCCGCCCGATGACGCTCCGGCAGACGCTCAAGCTCTTCGTGAAGCGCTTCAGTGAGGCCGGATTCGCTCATTGCTCCCATCGACTCCGCCGGCACGAGTGCAGCGGCCCGGCGTTCGCGCGCCCATCGCCGGCCGGCCGAAACCCTGGCGCACGAGGCCACCCGAAGCGCCACTCCGTGCAGCCAGCTTCCGATCGAGCCCCGATTACGTACTGTGCCGCCGCGGCGCACGAGCACCAGGAATGTCGCTTGCACAGCGTCCTGGGCGTCATGCTCGTCGCGTAGAATTGACCGGCACACACGATGGACCATCGGCCCATGGCGCTCGACGAGTACGGCAAATGCCAGTTCCCCGGCTTCATCGCGCCGCGAAGCGAACAGGCTCAGTAGCTCACCGTCGGGCAAGGCACCGAACGACCCGAGGTTGAACAGCGTGTGAGCGTAACGGCATCTCGTTCGAGCTTTTGCCATGACAACCAATCGTACAGGAGGTCTTGTGCGATTCCTGCAGTAGTGTCCGCAGAATGCGCGCTGGTTCCATTATGATTCCTTGCTCCTGCGATTCACATTCCGACGCGCGATCTGATGTCCTGCCGACCGGCCTGGAATTGACCAGCGACTGCAAAGCCTTCAAGGGTGCGCTGAAGGCGGCAGGACCGAAAGCACCGTTGCGCGTACTCGATCAGCCGTTGCGAGCGCCTCATGCGCCGTCGCTTGGTCTGGCCAGAAGCCCATATCATAGCGGAGTTGCACTGCGTACGGCGTGAGTGTCGACAACTCCATGCGGTCAAGCACGAGCGCAGGCGCAACGGCGAGACACGAATTGTCAATGTCTTCCAGGTCATGCGTGCGAAGGATCGGCGACCCCGAAAAAGCGAGCACCGCTTTGAGGTATTTCTCTACGGCTTGCTGGGCATGGAAGCACGCGGTGTCATAAGGGCCGGGCGTCTGCGTGGTACGGTCGGCATTGAGACGGTCGCTATCCCCTTTCTGCATCCACCCTCGCGCCAGGTCAGCCGGCGTCGCCATACAATACCCTTCCTTCGCGCAGCGCGGTCGTCACAAACGCGTTCGGAACGTCGCACCACACTTTGACCTCGTCGGGCGTGTATACCAGAATATCCTTGGCTGGGAAAACCCCCGCCAATGCATGGTAATAGCGTGGACTTCGCTGATACCTCGGCAGCTCCGAATCTTCAAGAATGAGCAGGTCTAGGTCACTATCCGGCGCGCGTCCCCGCGCGCGTGCGAACCGAAGAGCACGATCTTGTGCGGCGATCCTACCTTAAGCACGCGCTGTACTACTTCGCTGAGCAGCCCCTCAGTGAGCGCGGGGTACCTAATGGTTTGATCCATGTTCGCCATTCCTGGATCCGTGGTCGCACTCGATGGCCAAATCGTTGAGGTGGTATTCTACCAGATGGGGCGTCGCCATCTCCACCAGCGCGTCGTTCGAGCGGTCGCAATATAACCACGACGTTTCGCCGATGTTCACCATCTCTTATCGCAACGAGTCTTGGTGTTTTCGTCTCGCCGCATCCGCCCTCGTCTACCCGGGCGACAAGATCGCCGTCGCCCCCATCAACACCACCCCGACGAGCAACGCCACTGATAACTTGAGCCGATCGTGCGAGTGGAATTGAAGCTCCGGAAGCAGGTCCGAAAGCGCAATGCACAGAAACGTGCCGGCGGAGAAGGAAAGTGCTCCGGCCGCAAATGACGCCGCCGCGCCGGGTGTGAATTCCGACATACCGATCACGAAGAGAGCCACGCCGAGCGGGATCATCAACCCGAATCCCAGATTGACCAGATGGACAAACCAGCGGGCCGATCCGCCCCGCACCATCAGCGTCGAGATCGTCAGCGCATCGGCCGGCTTGTGCACCAGAGTGGCCAGCAACACGCCAATTCCCGCTTCACCGAGGCCACGATGTTCCTGGAAATCCGCAGCGACGGCGCTGGCCAGAGCCACGCCGCCCACCAGGGAATGAACCGCCAGACCAAAAGCCGCGGGTGCCCACGCGAGTGCATGGCCGGCCCCAGCCGGTGTATGCGCAGTCGACGCTTCCGAATGTAAATGAAGCGAATGCTCGCGCGGTTCGTGACGATTGTGGCCGGCGTGATGAGAGTGGGTCGCACGCTCTTGCGACTCGTGGTGGTGAAATGAGAAGAACCGCTCCAGAAAGAAGAGCGCCAGCAGACCCGCCGCCGCCCACGGAATCGTCGCGGCCGAACCGACCCGCACGGCTTCCGGCATCATGTGGAAGAATGCCGCGCCCAGCATCGTCCCGGCCGAAAAACTGAGGTAAACTTGCAGCCGGGTGTGGTTCAGCACCGTCGCCAGCGGAACGATCCCACCCAGGACGCTGGCCACCAGCACGGCCACGCAAGTCGCAACGAGCGTGATCGTCATGTCGTTCGCCTTGCCGCACCTGCCCCGGCCAGCCCGCGCGTCATTTGTTCATTCCCGGCAATGCGCCGCGAAAGCTGCTCGACTCGTCCGGCGGCCAGCCCGCCCGAACGACCCTTGTGCCCGATTGGCGTCGAACGAAATAATACATTTTGGAAGCCAGTGCGTCCGGCGCGGGAGTTTGCGGTGGTTCAAATTTCGACCGCTCGAACCCGCGCTTGACCCAGGCCCGACCAAGGTGCTCTCATGCAGAAGCTCAGCGAAACCGAGATCCTCGAACGACTGCCGAAGGCCAAGGATTGGGAACGGCACGGAGACATGCTCGTCCGCTCGTGGCAATTCCCGTCGTTCCGCCGCGCGATGGAGTTTGTGAATCAAGTGGCGGCCATCAGTGACAAGGCCGATCACCACCCGGACATGATCGTCAGCTATCGCAACGTTCGAATGGAACTCTCCACTCACGATGCTGGCGGTCTCACCGATCGCGATTTCACGCTCGCCGCACTGATCAACGAGGTTCCCACCGACCGCTAGGACAGGACCGGGCACGACAAGACGAGACGGCACTGCGCCGCCCCGGCAGCTTCAACCTTTTGGCGCCGGCCTCTTCGGGCCGGATTGACCAGGAGCCAGGCGGCGGTACTTCGTCTTGGGCAGGTTGTACACGCCCTTCTCGGGGTTCCAGCGGTCGTCTTCTTGCAACAAGGCCATCCGCTCGGCACGTGTCAAAACGTTGCGCGCCTGCGCCAGGCTTCCGCCCTTCTTCAAACTCTTGTCAAGCGACATCGTTTCCTCAAGCATTACCTGGAAAGAGCCGGCATCGCATTCGACCCACGGGAGATTCCGGCCGGCCCGCCATCCGCAATCCCATGTCACCCGTAAATTCTCGGTACGCCGATGTTACTCCGTGCCCGTTTCAGAAGCAAGCGAACCCGCGGTTCCAGAACGTTTGTCCATACGCCGCGCTGCCTGGTCCCAAATGAAGAACGCCGCCACGCCCGCCACGAGCGAACCCAGGCTGAAGGCGATGACGACCGGCGTTCGAGTCCAGAAGACGAAGAGCCACCCGACCAGTGCCACGACCGCCGGCAGCGGGTAGAGGGGCATCCCGAAGGTCGCCGGACGCCCTTTCCACTTCGACCGAAGATAAAACACCGTGATGATCTGCGCGAGGAACTGCATCGGGATTCTCGCCGCCACCAGGGCTTCGATGACGGTCTCGAGCTCGGCGAGGCACGCCAGCGCCGCCAGACCGCCGATCAAGACCAGGGAACGGTGCGGAAACCCGCCCACGGGATGGAGCTTGCCGAATGCCCTGAAGAAATCACCGGCCCGCGCCGCCGCGAACGGGATCCGGCTATATCCCAGCATCGCGGCAAACACCGACGCGAAGGCGGTCCAGACGATGAGCAACGTCGCCAGCCGGGCCGCCCACGAGCCGTAAACCTGGAGCACCAGGTCGCTGGCGATGTGGTGCGACTCGATCACGGCGCGCCAGGGTATCACACCCAGAATGGCGAGGTTCATCGCCACGTACATGAAGGCGACGAGCAGCACCGAGATCAAGATTGAGCGCGGAATCGTCCGGGCAGGAACCGCGACTTCGTCGGCGAGGTAGCAGACCTGGTAGTAGCCGAAGTAGTTGTACATGGCGATCGAGAGTGCCGCGCCCAGTCCCATGGCTGACCGCTGATCGACGTGGAACGCCCCTTCCGGGAAATCAAAAGCCAGTGCGGCGCTCCAGTGCGTGAAACCGGCGGCAATGATCAAAACCACCGTGATCAGCATCCCCACCCACAGCACAACCATCATTCGCGCCGCAACCGAGATCCGGCGATAGGCGAGCACCGTGACGAGCAGCATCACGCCCATCGCACCCACCTGGCCAAGGGTCACCGGTGCGTTGACTCCGGGAAGGATCTGCCCCCAATTCCAGACGGGTGCCCGCAGGATCGGCACGAAGTACCCGAGGTACTTGACCATGCCGATCGCCCCGGTGGCGATCTCGAGCGGACCGCTGAAGAAGAACTGCCAGACGAACAGGAACTTGAGAATTCGACCCACCCGCGACTGACCGTAAGCGGCGTCATAAAAGTGATACGTGCCGCCCGACCCCGGAAACGCAGCGGCCAGCTCGCTCCAGACCATGCCGTCGGCCAGGGCGATCAATCCCCCCAGAACCCAGCCGATCATCGCCTGGGGGCCGTGGAGAGTTTTCATGAGGTCCGGCAGCGTGATGAAGATGCCGGTCCCGACCATCATCGACATGTTGAGGCTGACGGCCTGGAGCAAGCTCAACCGGCGCTCGGGCATCAAATGTTCCCTCAGCGGCGTGGGGACGGCTGACCATCGTTCCCGGGCGGTGGTTAGATTCTAATGGAAGAGACGCCGGAGGCGTCGCTTCGATGGGCTGTTTTCGCGTTCGCGTCGCCTTTTTCACTGAGATGGGTCTTACGGGGAAATCACGGGGTTGTCAACGCGATGAGCCTTCCTTCTCGAATTATCTTCGCCACCTCGATGACCATATGTGCCGCTCTTTGCGTCTGGGTCGCCGTGGCGTTTGGCGGGCCGAGCGAGCGGGCCATGTGGATCCTGGCGGTCGTGTGCGTGCTCGGCTCCATCGTGTCGCTGTTCCTCCGGGAGAGGAAACGGAAAGACCTTCCGGATTTCCGGGTCATCGACGCCCTGGAACCGACGTATCGATTGATTCATGCCGAAATCGGAGGTCGAGACGAGATCTGGCAGCTCGTCCTGGGCAAGACCCATTGCGAACTGATCCGCCCGGACGGTTCGCGTGCAAGCCGCTTTGCGCGGAGCTGGGCCGAGTTGGGCATTCGATTGCCCGGATTCGTCAGCGGCGAGCACCTCGGCGTGGCGACAGACGAGTGGTCTCCGCCCGAAGACGACCTACACGATGTTTCGACAGGGGAGATCTTCGAGGCAGCCAAGAAAATCACACGATGGGGAGCCGCGGAGATTCCCTGTTACTGGTTCCTGGCGCCCAAGCCTCTGATTCGAGAGATCGACAGTTATCGGAAGCAGACACGACTCGAGTGCGGAAGTGACGTCGCCCGGCCGATTCGAATCAAGGCGCGGCGAGATCTGGTGACTGGCGTGATCGGGTTGCTGGCCGGAGTGCCCATTCTTGCCATCGGTGTGGTCCAATTCATCGAAAACCCTCAACAGCGCGGCCGAAATGCTGGACCGCCGGACCACAATCGTGCACGGTTACCGGCGCTGGGCGGCGTCATCGCTTTCCTCGCGCTTTGGCGGCTTGGCCGCGGTATCGCATTGCGACACCAGGCCGCGCGGCTGGCTGGCAGCGGAAAAGGCGAGTCGGGCTAGTTTCTCGACTACCTGGCGTAGACGAGAGCGCTCAAACTCTGGTCATCACCAGCGACGCATTCTGCCCACCGAAACCGAAGCTGTTGGAAATGGCTGTTTCGACCGGGATTTCTCGCGATGTGTTGGGAACATAATCGAGGTCGCACTCGGGATCGGGCGTCGCCAGGTTGATGGTCGGGGGCACCACGCCCTCGCGCAGCGACAGTGCCGTTGCGGCGGCTTCAACCGCGCCGAGGCGCCGATCAAGTGGCCGATCATCGACTTCTGCGAGCTGATCGGAATCGAATTGGCCCGGTGGCCGAAAACGCGTTTGACCGCGACCGTCTCCATCAGGTCGTTGAGCCGCGTGCTGGTGCCGTGGGCGTTGATGTAATTGATCTCGGAGGGATCGACCCGCGCCTCGCGAAGCGCCGCCGACATCGAAAGCGCCGCCCCCTTCCCTTCGGGCTCTGGCCGGGTGATTCCGAACGCGTCGAACGATGAGCCGTATCCCGTGATCTCGGCGTAGATCGTCGCCCCCCGCCGCTTGGCTCGCCGGTAGCTTTCCAGCACGATGACAGCCGCACCCTCGCCCAGCACGAATCCATTCCGTTCGGCGTCAAACGGCCGCGACACCTCGCTCGGCGGTCGCGCCGAGGTGCTGACGGCCTTCATGGCGGTGTAGGCCACCATGAGGTGGGGATCGAGCCGGCTGTCGCAGCCGCCGGCCAGCATGATGTCGGCATCTCCCCGGGCGATCAACCTGAAGGCTTCCCCGACGGCCTGCGTCCCGGCCGCGCACGCTGTCACGATCGTGTTGTTGGGTCCCATCGCGTGGTGAAGAATCGAGATGTGGGCCGCCGCCATGTTGGGGAGGTGCTGGAGCAGCCACAACGGGAAAATCGACTCGGCGCGCGCCAGGGCAAACCGGCCCATGTCGAACTCACCGTCCGTGCCGACCCCCCTCATGATCGGGTCGACCAGCTCGCCCACATCCACCGGCGTGATCCCGGTCCCCATGCAAACGCCGAATCGGCCGGGGTCCAGCCGGTTCGTATCGACACCGGAATCCTCCACGGCCAGCGCCGCGGCCCCGACGGCGAACCGCACGGCCCGGCTCATCATCTTCAGGTTCTTCTTGTACTCGCCCAGGAAAGGCAGCACGTCGAAGTGCTTGACCTCTCCGGCGATCTTGATGCTCTGGCCGGATGTGTCGAAGCTCTCGATGAAACCAACTCCGGATCGGCCTTCGAAGATTGCTTCGGAAAAGTCGCGACGGCCCACGCCGTTGGGCGCGACAACGCCGACTCCGCTCACCACCACGCGGTGCATTTTTTCCCCCACGCTCAATCGTTGCAGAAGCTCAAGGGTGCGGTGCGGGTGATTTCCAGTTCTTCGCTCTTATCCCTCCATGGTCCGCGTAGTTACACTAGGTCGCGTTTCGACGAAGTCTCAACCCGAACGGGAAAGACATGCATGCGAATCCGAGACCACGCAGCGCCCCGCTTAAGGACTGGCTCTGCCGTCCCTCCGTGCCGGGCTCGCTCGAACTGAAAATCGTGACCAGGCAAACGCTGTCCGTCGGCGGCTCAAGCACAAGAAACCGGTTCCCCGGATTATGCAAATTCCACCAACGAACAGCTTCCACCGAACTCGCGATCGGTAACATTTGCCCCGTCAGCATAATTTACCACACCCCGGAGTTTCCAGCAAATTTCGTTCGCACTCTAGGCAAACTGCGGCGTTACGGCAACTTGATGATTGCTGTCGTTCTGGGCGAACTCCGGCGGGCCGGCGTGAGTCCATTCGACGGGTTGACCGGTGAGCGTCGACTGGGAGGATAGGCTGTGTTTTTAACACTTGCGAAGCGTTCGAGTTTGATCGAGCCGTCGGCAACGCTGATGATGGGGGCGGAAGCCCGTCGCTTGAAAGCGAAGGGGATCGAGGTGCTGGACTTCGCGCTCGGCGAGCCCGATTTCGATACGCCGGACAATATCCAGCAGGCGGCGTGGAAAGCGATCTCGGGCGGCTTGACGCATTACACGCCCCCCGCCGGCATTCCGGAGCTGCGCCAGGCGATCGCTTCGCATTACACGCGTCATCACGGTTTGAAGACCGAAGCCGCACAGGTGGTCGTCTCGAATGGTGCGAAGCACTCCCTGCATAACGCACTGATGGCGGTCTGCGGGCCGGGTGACGAAGTCGTGATTCCAGCGCCGTACTGGGTGAGCTACTCCGACCTGGTTAAACTGACCGGCGCAACGCCCGTGATCATTCCCACGCCGGAGGCCGCCGGCTTCAAGCTTTCGCCTCGCCAGTTGCGAGAAGCCATCACGCCACGTGCCAAGCTTTTCATGATCAACAGCCCGTCAAACCCCACTGGGGTCGTTTATCAACGCGATGAGCTGGAGGCACTTGCCGACGTGATCCTCCAGACGGACGCCGGAGTCCTCTCCGACGAGATTTACGAGCAGCTCACGTACGGCGACGCAAAACCCACGTGTTTTGCCACGCTTCGCCCTGGACTGGCCGATCGCACCATCACGATTTCCGGCGTCAGCAAGACGTATGCGATGACCGGCTGGCGCATCGGCTGGGCGGTCGCGGCCGAGCCCGTCGCGAAATTCATGGGGGACATTCAGAGCCAGGAAACCAGCAACCCCTGCTCCGTCAGCCAGTGGGCGGCACTCGAGGCCGTCATCGGCCCGCAGGACTCGGTGGTCCGGATGAAAGCCGAGTTTCAAAAGCGACGGGACTACGTGATGTCGCGCATCAGCACGCTGGCGGATGTCACTTGCACCCCCCCGGACGGTGCCTTTTACGCCTTCATGAACGTCTCGGCCCATTTCGGCCGGACGATCGGCGGCACACTCATCGAGAATTCCACGTCGTTCTGCATGGCCGCACTCAGCCAAGCTAACGTGGCTCTCGTGATGGGTTCTGCGTTTGGTGCTGAGGGATACGCCCGCATGTCGTTCGCCACCAGCCTCCGGACGCTCGAGAAAGGCTTTGACGCGCTCGAGCGGTTCCTGCGCTGATCCTCGGATTCGCCCTTGTTCAATATGGGCACTTGGGATAAGTTGCCTGCCCCTTCACGGCCACATCTCTGGCTGCCGAATCATTAAGTAGTAGCGGTGCGCGGAGTTCGCGCGCGGGCTGGTTCCACGCAGAGGGAGTGCTGAATGATCGCCGCGCGGCATGTCTTGCTGGCGATGGCCGCGCTCGGTCTGGGAGGTTGTGCCGCGCTCAACCGCAGCACGCTCGCTCCGAAATCGCGACCGGTTGCCGACCGAACGCTCGATATCGACCAGTTCGTTGCCGAGCACAACCGGAACGCCGATTTGATTCAGAGCCTGGACGCCAGGCCCACGATCGCCGTGCACAGCAAGATCATGAAAGTCCAGGCCGATGGCAAGCTGGGTATGGTCCGTCCGCAGAGCTTCAAGCTCGAGCTCACGCACATGGGCCAGAAGAAAGCCGACATCGGGTCAAACGACGAGGAATTCTGGTTCTGGGTGCAGAGTGACGAAGATCGCTCGATCTACTGGTGCAACTACAACGACCTGGAATCGAGCGCTCTGTCGGTCACCTATCAGCCGGACTGGATCATGGAAGCCCTCGGCTTGAAGCCGATCACGCCGGAGGAGGCCGACTCGATCCGCGTGCAGAAAACCGATAATCCCAATCTGAGCGCCGTGGTCTTTCCCCCTGCCAAGAGCCGGGGCGAATCGTATCAGCGCGTGATGATCGTCTCGAACTACACCCGGCGCGTCAAGGAGTACCGGATCTGTGTCGTCGGCCACATCAACACCATGCTGACCCAGGCGGTAATCCCGGGATACAAGGACTTCGACATCGAGAGATCAGAGTCGGGCGCCTTTCAAAGCTGCTACTTGCCCGAAAGACTCAGACTCGAATGGAAGAGAGACCAGTTGATGCTGGATGTCGCCCTCAAGGACGTGATCGTCAATCAGTTTGATAGCTCCAAGGCGGCCAGACTCTTCGTCGAGCCGTCCATTCCCGGATATAAGCGCGTGAACCTGGCCGATATGGCCCGATCGGAAGCGAAAGATAACCGGACGACCGTGCGGCGAACGCTGCCAGCTCCCGCGCCGCGAAATGGAGTGAAGCTCGGGCGGCCGACTCCCGTAACGGATGAGCCTGACTCGACCCCGACCGCCCGTGCCTCTGATGCACGCCGCGCAGCTCCCGGCCGGATCTCCAGCCCGCTTGAAGACGTGGTGCGTGCTCCGATGCCGTCTGGCCCCGCCGACGAATCGGCCCGCTGGACCGCGGCCGACGACTCACCGGTCGGGCGATAACACGTTTCTGCGCCCCGCGTGGGAACGCTATGCTCGCTACTCCGCAGCGCTCCCAAGGGGCGCACCGCGATTTCCAGCAGAGCACTCCACCGCTCAGCTCGCGCTCTGTTGATGTTCCGCAGCTTCGCGAAGCTTCTTCCGTGCACGCGCAAGGATCGGCCCGACGGAGTTTTCCTTCATGCCGAGCTGCTTGGCGATATCGCGATAGTTCAGGAACTTCAAGTGGTAGAGCCGGACGACTTCCGCTTCGGTCTCGGTCAAGTCCTCGAGCATCTTGTCGACTTCCTCGGCCGAGACGATCGCCTCGACTTCGTCTGAACCGCCGTCGTCGACAGCGGCCCGGTGGGCGTTCGCATGGCCGAGCTCTTGCTCGCGATGACGCTTGATGAGCTCTTTCACGCAGATGCGCCGCGCGATCACCGTCAGATAGGTCGGCAGCGAGCTCATTCCTTTGAATTTCTTGAGGACGGCGTAGTCGTTGTCGACGATCTTCAGAAAGATCTCGGCGGCGATGTCCTCGACATCTTCGGTGCTGACGCAGACGGCTCCGGGCATACGCAACGTGCTGGATCACGTGGTAGATCAAGCCCATGTACCGGTCAACAAAGTCGTTCCACGCCCCGGGCTCCTTGCCCAGGCAGCGATCGATGAGCTTGCTGTCGATGTCGCGCAAAGGCACGGCGGTGCCTCCTTCAAGCGATGTATGCTCAGGTCGATCGGGTTGGGCAGAACGAGCCTTCGGCAGGCTCTTAAACTCTACAATTGTAGCACAATACTGTGTCGCGGCAACTGCTGGCGGCATGACGTTTTCTTGTCACGAGTTCCAGTGGTGAGGCCGGGACGACTTTCTCCAGGAATTTTGTGGTTTGCGCTGGACCGCGATCTCCGTTAGAATGAGCGACCGCCGGCGTCAAGCAGCGTTGCTCCACGAAGTTGCGCGGTTTGACGATTCGTGCGATCGCAGGCGGGCTGAAGCGAATCGGCATGGGGCGAGCGGTTCCGTCGCACCGGATCTCGGCAATCGCTTGCGCGCCGCAGGCTTCCTCCGTGATTTGGGGAAAACGAATTGGATCCATCCGCGGCCCCTCCCAAAATCTTGATCGCCGACGACAATCTGCAGAATGTCGAACTGCTCGAGGCCTACTTGAGCGATTTCCCATGCGAAATCCGTACCGCTGCCGATGGCGAGGAAACATTGCACGTCGTCGAGGAGTTCGAGCCCGATCTTCTGCTTGCTGGACGTGATGATGCCTCGACTATCGGGTTTCGAGGTTTGCAAGAAGATCCGCGCCAATCCCAAGACCAAGGAGCTGCTGATCCTTATGGTCACCGCGCTCAACGAAGCGGCCGATTTCGAGCGCGGCGTGCAGGCGGGCACCGACGACTTCCTGACAAAGCCAGTGAACAAGACCGAGCTTCTCTGCCGCATCCGCAGCATCCTGCGGGTGCGCCACTTGAAGTCGCAGCTCGATCGCACTCTGGCGTACGTGGCCGAATATGTCGCCGCCAGCCGGGAATCGGCGGGTGCGCCGTAAAAAACCTGATCGCCCACCATCCCGCGCGAGACTATTTCGAACAGGTTGGATTTCGAGGCGCAAGCTTGAGGGCGGTTGAGTCATCATTACCGAATCCTCCCACGGCATACCGAGATTCCTGTCGGATCTGTTGCGCTATGGCTCGCCGGCCGGCCTGAGCGACGAGGAGCTCTTGCAACGGTTTGAGTCGCGCCGGAGCGAACACGACGAGACCGCCGAGCTCGCCTTTGCCGCGCTTCTGGCACGACACGGCCTGATGGTGCTTCGCGTCTGTCGGGGTGTGCTTGGCGATCGGCACGAGGTCGAGGACGCCTTTCAGGCGACCTTCCTCGTGCTCGCCGTCCGCGCGCGTTCGATCCGCCGACGCGATTCGGTGGCGTCGTGGTTGCACGGTGTGGCGCTTCGAGTCGCGGCTTCTGAGCGCTCGCGAGCGGCCGTGCGCCGACGGCACGAGCTGGCGCGAGCTGGAATGAAATCAACCGTCACCCAGGAGTCCCTCTACGATCCTGTGTGTGACGCAGAGTTGACCCTCGCCATCCACGAAGAGATCGGCCGACTCCCCGGGAAATACCGGGCGGCCGTCGTGTTGTGCTACCTCGAAGGGCTGACCCACGAGATGGCCGCCGAGCGTCTGGGCTGGCCGGTGGGATCGGTGAAAAGCCGATTGGCCTGGGCACGCGAGCGACTGCGTATGCGGTTGATCCAGCGCGGTGTCGGCCCGGCGGTGCTTCCGTTCGACCCAGCAGACTCATCGCGAGACACGGAATCGGCCCAGGTGCTGCTTGCAGCGCGTCTCGCGGATACGACGTTGCGTGGCGCGCTCCTGGCGGGGATCGACAGGGTATCGCTGGTCGGGGTCGTGTCGTCCGAAGCCGTTGTCTTACTGGAAGCGACGATCAAATCGATGACGAATGCCAAGCTGACTCTCATGGCCGCCGCGGCTTTGATTGCCGGGCTTTTGACCGCTGGGGCGTGCGTGATGGGGTTTTCATCAGCTCGCGACAAGAATCCCGCACCCACCGGCGAACCGGGCCAGGAAGCTCTCGAGCGCCCGACGGCTTCTCCGGCCGCCGAGGCCCAGTCCCGCGCTCCGGCCGCGAAACCGGCCACGTATTCAGGTCCGTTCGTCCTCCGGGTGGAAGTCACCGATTCGGCGGGTCGGCGGCTCTCCGGGGCCGATGTCGCGGTGACGCTCTGGTATGCGCGCAGCGCGCTGGAAGTCTCGAGCCGGTCGTCAAGCGTGTCGACACCGACGGCACCGGCAATGCGCAGCTCGAAGTTGCTCGAGCAGCGCCCCGGGGCGCGAGTCCACTCCGCAAATATCTGGGTCTACCAGCCCGGGCGTGCGATCGCGACGAAGGATGTCTCATTCGCCAGAAATGCGAATCCCTTCGTGGTTCTCGTGACCCTCGACGACCAGTCTAAGTTCACCATCAACGTTCTCGGGCAGGATAACCGGCCCATCACAGACCTTCGCGTCACTCCAGACATGCTCAGGCGCACGGTGCCGGGCAAATCCGTGTGGGCCACGATTCCAGCGTCATGGCACGAGCGGCTGACCGCGACAACAAACGGCACGGGCGTGGCCACGCTGACTTACCTACCCGGAATCATGAAGCCCGTGTCAGTCCGGGTCGCTGGTCAAGGAGTTGCGCCGCACACGCTTCGACTCGAATCACCGGAAGGGTCGAACGCGGTCCTCAAGCTTGGCCGTCCAGGGCGAGTGGTCGGAATCGTCCGTGCGACATCCGGTGCGCCGCTGGCCGGCATTCCGGTGCAGGTCTGGGTCCAAGGGCCAAAGATTCTGCGGAGCGACTTCAGCGCAAGCGACCCATTCGGTAATCGACGAATCACGCCGGACGAGATACTTCGGCTCGAACCCGAGCCGCTTAGAACAGGACCTCAAGGCGCGTTCCAGACTCCCGCCACTCTGCTCTCCGGCTCGACCTACCGCGTGATAATCCGGCACGAGGGGTTCCAACCGTTTGTCTCCGACTGGGTCACGCTAAGTGGCGATCGCGCTGCGATTCCTCCCATCCGTCTTCAGCCGCTTCAAAAGTTGACGGGCCGGATCAAGGACCAAAAGGGACGCTCACTCGCGGGCGTCCGGGTCTTCATCCCGGCTGGTGGCCCGTCCGCGCTGACCGATGCCCAAGGGGGATTTACTCTTACCGGCATCGCCCCCGGTAAGGCCGTCATTCTGGTCGAGCAGAAGGGCTTCCGACTTCACGGTCAATTGGTCGATCCGTCGTCAACGGCCGATGTGGGGGAATTGACGCTGGTGCGCGTGAGTGAATCAATCACAGCGAACATGAAGCCGCTGGCCGATCCGATCTCCCTCGACGAGTCACGAGCCCTGGCAAACCGGCTGCTCGACCCGTACCTGCGTATCCCTGGGGAAAATGGCGTGAACGCGCCCAGGCCCGCGGCCATCGCCGCGCTCAGTGAGATTGACCTGAGCCGGGCACTCGAACTGTTACGCGCTGGCGAGTTCCGCGACGAGGATCGCATTGATCAACTGGTCCGGAAATCCCTAGCGGCCAAGCTTGCGGTGAAGGAACCCGCGCAGGCTGAGGCGATGGCCGATTCGCTCGTCGACCCAGCGACGAGAGTCAGCGCTCTGGCGGGCGTGGTCAAAGCCCTGCCCACGTCCGAGCGCATCCGGAAGCGCGCGATCCTGGAACGAGCAACCGCAATGCTCAAGCATGGTGCCCAACGCGTGAGCGACGTGAGTCACCTGCAACAGGTCTCCGCACTCGCCGAAGGGTGGCTGGACCTGGGCGAGCAAGATCGCGCCCGGCTGCTGCTCGAAGAAGTCAAGATGTCAACTACCGTGTTTCAGACCGAATTCCTCAGCCAGCTTGCCAGGCTCGAGCCCGATGGCATCGTCGAACGCCTGCGGAAGCTACCGACGCCTCAGGCGAACGCCGGTACGCGTGATCATGCCCTCGCGCAGGTCGCGTGCCAGCTAGCGATCGACCACCCGGCGCTGGCCGAGCAGGTCTTCAATTTGCGCGACGCTGGCAATAACCAGACAAATTCCTTGTTCGATCTACTGCGATTCTGCCGTCGCCTTGCCAGTGTCGATCCGCAGCGCGCAATGCGCGTGGTCGACTCAGCACGCGATCCCGCGACGCGCGCCTCCGGCTTCGCCCATGTGGCACTTGGGCTGGCTGAAAAGGACAGGGCCGCCGCCTACGATGCGATCGATCGCGCGATCCGGGAGATCGATCGGCTGCGGGAACTGGCTCCGAGCCCGGAACCAAGCATGGGTGGCGTCTTCTATCTGCACGCAACCAACCCAGCCGCCGTCATTCTGCCCGTCGTCGAGCGGGTTGCCCCCGAACGACTGGCAGAGGTTTACTGGCGAGCCGTGGCGCTTCATTCTCGAGTGGACACGGAACACGAAGACCTGCTCAAACGCTCGAACGCGAGCTTCGAGTGCATGCTGCTCGCCCGGTATGACCGCGAGGTGGCCGCCGCGTTGTTCGAGCCCTTCGATTCCTACATCCGCGCCCTGGCCACCGAAACGGGCCGGCGCGACGAGCTCGATCCCAGTTTCATGACCGCGAAGGCCTGCATCGATCCCCGGGCTGCGGTGGCTCTGCTGGAATCCGCATCATCACCCCGCAACCCCGGACGCACAGATCCGAGGGAACTGGCTCGGATCAGGCTCGCACAGGTGCTGGGAATGCCACCGGAAAAACGGTGGAAATGGCTGTGGCGTGCAACAGCAATCCCGCTCGACGATTGATCGTGCAAAACCTGCCGCGCCGGCGGGTGGAATCGCCGGCGCGGCAGTCACCGAGGCGGGCAAAAGAGACGTGCGATCGCGACGACTTGAGATCGATCAGTCGCCCTTCGACTTCTTCAGGGACTCGAGCGCCTGCATTACCTTGTCGAGCTTCTTCTCGAGGGCATCAATTCGATCGTTATCGGCCTTGAGGGACTTGACTCCCTCGGCGGTGAATCTGCCGGTCACCACTTTCGGTTCATCCTGTTTGATGGTGAAGCTTCTGACGGCTTTCGTGGCGGGCTTTGCTACGTCCGCTTCAACCTTCTTGGGCACGACCATCACCTTGATGTCCTTGGCCTCAAACTTCGCAGTCGGGTTGGTCTTCGCGTCGCCGGCGTCGGCCTTTTCCGTCACTCTGAATCGCACTTGCGGGTTTACTTTGACGGATGGCACATTCACCACGCGAAAAGACATGTTGGCTCCCTCGAGCTCCGCGAGCTTGCGCTGGCTGGCCGCGAGCTCCTTGCTGCAGCTCCTTGATCCGGCTGCGCATCTTGTCGATCTCGGCCTTCTTTTCAGGGCTAAGTGTCTTCGCCGACTTGACGTCGTCCACTTTGCGGATCATGACATTTCTCGTAGTGGTGAAACCACCCGAGCCATCACTGCCACCCATCTTGAACGTCGTCACACCCTTTGGAGACTTTGCAAGCTGCTGGAGCTCCTTGGCCGCTCGCTCGAGCGCCTCTTGCTGCGCCTTGGCCTTTTCGCCCCCCGGCGACTTGGACTTGAGAACCTTGATCTGTTCCTGGATCTTCTTGATTGCCTCGTCCACTGAATCGGCCGAGACCGAGATTGTGGAGTCGTCATTCTTGAGAACCACGTTGATCTGGGCCTTTGTGCCCGCGGTCGCTTCGTCGTCAGAATAGACGAACGTGCTATCACCAAACGAGAACTTCTCAGTGTCGTGTGCGACCGGTGCCTCGGAGAAAACGACAACGTCGTCAGCCTCGATGGTGGCGTCGCTAAATGCGAATACGGAGGTATTCAGACCGTCGTCGGGCTTCACCACCGTTTCGTCGTCGCCGTCATCCATCTTGACGACAACCCGGACGTCTTTCTGTTCCTCGGGCTTCTGGGCCCAGCTCGCATTCACCGGCAGCAAAAGCACACCGGCGCACAGCGCCGCAACGCCCCACGCAGACCGAGGAGCCTGGGGGTCGTACCGCTCATGATCATGGTTAATCTCCTTCGCAAGTGTTGAACTTTTCCGAAACCGCTCGCAAGAAGCGGCTCGGAGACTCGGGATCGATTGAGAAAGTCGAGGGTTTCAAGCAAGGTTTCCGCATACGACCTGGCCGCTTCGGGAAAGGCCCAGACGACCCAGGCATCACAGCATTGCTCTTCGACGTCGCGCAGCGCCTGGCGTGCCCACCAGAGGACGGGGTTCCACCAGTAGAGCACGGTCACGACCAGCTCGAAGATCCGCACCCGATGATCGCCGCGCTTCAGGTGCGCGAGCTCGTGAACGAGCAAAGTTCCTCGCTGGCGCTGGTCGAGGCCTTTCCATAGCTCGACCGGGATGATCAGCCGCGGACAGGCGCCCAGAGCCCACAGCATCGGCGAGAGCTTGCCGCTAATGCACCAGACCTGGGGCGCACGATCCATACCAAGGTTGGCCGAAAGCTCGTCGACCCAGCTCTGGATCTCTTCGGAACCCGGCGTCGCTGCGCGGAGCACGAGCTGAAAGCGCACGATACGCTTGAGCGATACGAACGCGGCGATCAAGCTCCCCGCAAGCCAGAGCGACCCCACAATCGGAACCCAATGGGGCGAGAGCCGGCTCCAGACGTCTCCGATTGCCGCACGCGCGAGCTCGACCAAGTCCGTTTCCGCGGCGGGCTCAGGGGCGGTGATCGCGACCGCCCCCAGATCGCGCTCGGCCGACACCGTGGCTTCCGGCAGAGCATCGATGTCGACGCGCAATAGCTGGAAGGCCAGTCGCGTCTCTTCGGGCGTCGCGGCGGCCTCCTCGCTCGGCGAAAGCGATTCGGGCCAGGGTATCGCGACGGAGTAGAGCGGGGGCGTGACAAGCTTCAAGAGAACCAGCAGCCAGAGGCAGTGCAACACGGCAGGGCGCCGGGCGAGCAGGCGTGACAGGCACGCGACGACCAGAGCCAGAATCGTTGCGGACACGGCGTTGTTCAAACCGGCGTGCAAGAGCGTCTCCACGGCCGGACCCCTTTCAGCCTCACGCAGAATCGATGGAAGTCAATCGTTCCACTACCGCCCGAGAAACCAGTGCGCGCAGCTCGCCGCGCTCTGCCTGTACCTTTAGCGCGATCGCCGTTTGCGATCGAGCCGCTCGATCAAGCCGCGCAGCTCGCGCCGCTCGGCTTCGGAAAGGCCCTTGTCTTCGACCAGATGGGAGAGAAGCGGCGAGAGCGACCCGCCGCAAAGGGAATCGGCGACGGCGCGGAGCCGCCGGCCGATCAACTCTTCACGGTCAACGGCCGCCCGGAACACGTGCACCGCGGCACCCCGGTCCCTCTGGACAAACCCCTTCGATTCGAGCCGATCGAGCAACTTCTGCACGGTCGCGTAAACCGACGGCCCTTCCTGCTTGTAGACCCGGTCAACCAGTTGCCGGATCGTCGCAGGCCCCGCGTCCCAGAGCGACTGCAAAAGCGCCAGCTCGGCCTCGGTCACATCATGCTGCTGCCGGTTCATGCCAGCCCTACCTCCAAGACAACATGTCTGATAGACACTCTAAGACAATCCGTCTGAGAGGTCAACAGCATCTCGAAATATTTCGGGGCCGCTTGCAAACCTGGTGGGCGGCGGGCCCGACGGGGCCTGAGTTAGTCATTCCGTCTTCGTCGCGGTTTTACCAGCTCTACTTCGATGTCCGTCGCGATCGACTGGTAGGTGGCTCCCTCGGGAAATTCGACGCGGACAATTGCCTTGCCAGGACGTGCAAGCGCGGGGACCCGAACCGGGCCGTGATGGAGCATGCCTCAGCATCGCTTTTTGACCCGGCAGACAACCTGCTGTTGCTTGTCCTGGGCATCTCGGTAGATGAGTGTCGCCTTCACCGCCTCGGATTCCGGCAAGAAGTGCTCCTGGAATGCCCAGAATGAGCTTTCCCCGCGCCCGGCTGGCCGGTTTGGCATTGGAAACACGGGCGGTGAAACGGGTGTGGGTGGCTCCGGTGACCGGGTCCTTGACGTCCGGGAGGCGAAAGCGGATATCGTTGCCCTCGGTCTCGCCGGCGAAGCGTTCCGCCGGTTCGGTCAGGTCGCCATTGGCGTTGAGAACGACGTGAACGAGGTCGTATCGCCCGGCATCCGGTGCCGATTGGTCGAGCAGGATCCAGATTCGCTTCTGCGCCGCTGGTCCGACCTCGCGGAGCCAGCCTGGAGACACACGGAGACACGCGGTACAATAATGTAAGTTCGAATTGCCGGTGGAGGGCGAAATGGCAACACCAACTCGGCCAGCGACGAAAAACCCGACAAAGCCCGAGAAGGAGGCGATGTCCTATCCCGATAGTGAGCCACACCGGGTGTTGATGAACGAGTCGTACGAAGGCCAGGTAGTCAGCGTTGACGGTGACGAGGTCGTCGTGGTTTACGAGATCAGCGACGATCTGGTCGAGCAGACTTATCAGCGCGATCAGTTTATCGGCGGGCTCCTCCCTGAAGTTGGCCAGCGACTCGCTACTGTCGTCACTGTCGCCGTGCTAGAGCCTAAATCACCCGAGGACACAGACCCAGAGGAAGGCCTTGGCGACGACGCTACCGACAACCCCCGAGATCGAATCACCGGCCCAATGGTCTTCTGACGACTGCCTGATCGAGATGTTTCTGCTCGATTGTGGGCACGGCGACACGATTCTGGTTCGGCTGCCGGGAGACCGATGGTGCTTGATCGATTGCTACCTCCCACAATGGGACGGGACGCGGCAGAGGTTTTTGGATTTCGTTGAAGAAAAGGGGATCAAGGCACTGGACCTCGTGATCCAGACACACCCCGACTTCGACCACTACCATGGCATGGCCAACGTGATCGCCGAGTTTCTTTCTCGCGGACAGAAGCAATTGACTTATGTCGACACCGGAGTAAACGCCCATGACGCCAGGCGCTTGATGCAAGGTCGGGTCGGCGGCAGGGAATACGCCAACTTGCAACAGCAGCTCTCTGCCTGGAGCAAGTCTGGAAAAGTCCGACTCAGGGAGCTCGACGCTGACCGTCCGCCCATCTCACCATTCGGCTTTTCGGGTCAGATCGATTTCATTCCGATTGGGCCCGACTACCAGGCAAAGCGAGGAATGATCCAACGCGATCTGGAAAAGCTCTACCGCAATCCCAATTCGACGCTGAACGCGAACGCGCTCTCGATCATCGTCGCACTGTCGGTCCGATTCGACGGCGAGTACCTGAATCTCCTCCTCGCGGGCGACGCAGACGTCGCGAGCCTCGATCGGGCAATCTCCGCCTGGCGCGAATGCTGTGCGGAACGCGGGCACGAACCTAAATTCCACGCAGTCAAAGTGCCGCACCACGGTTCGATTGATTCGCATTCGAGCGAGGTGTGCAGATCGATTCACCCGGCATCGGGCCGCGCAACGGCGGCTATTTCATCCGGGACACGGTCGGGCCTACCAGACCGGGAAGTCATTCGCCAATATCAACTCGAAGGCTGGAAGGTCATGGCGACGACGATCCGCTTGGGACATCCGCACCGAAGCAACCCTCTGCACCTGGCCGATCGAAGCAGGGCCGTGCAGACAAACAGCCGCCGTCATACAATCCGCATCTCGTGGGGTCCGCGTCCAGGATTAGAATCTGAGCCCGCCGAGTCGGAAATAACCGAGCCGTGCCTCCATCTCTACCACGCCAAGCCGGCAGGAGCTCACCCGCTGGAGACACACGGCGTTACAGAGTAGAATGACATCGCCTCGATCGTCGTCCCTAGGGATTCCAGCGAAATGCCGACGCAGCAACCATTTCGCGGCCACGCCGACACCGGTGTTGGCCGCCGCGACTTCCTGCACCAAGCCGGCGGCGGTTTGGGTGCGCTCGCCTTGCACTGGCTGCTCGAGCACGAAGCTGCGGCAAATTCGCCCGGGCCGAAACACCCCCACGCCCCACGGGCCGGCCATTTCCCCGCCAAAGCCCACAGCGTCATCTACCTCTTCATGCACGGCGGGCCGAGCCACCTCGAGACGTTTGATCCCAAGCCTGATCTCCAGCGGCTGGCCGGAGAGCCGCTACCCGCCAGCTTTGGCGCCGTCGCCACCCGGCGGAAGGTCGCTCATAATCCGCTGCTCGCCACCAAGCGCACATTCGGCAAGCGCGGTCAGAGCGGGATCGAGATCTCGGATTTTCTGCCGCATCTCCACGAATGTGCCGATGACCTCGCCGTCATCCGGTCGTGCTGGGCCGATAGCGTCAATCATCCGCAGGCCGTCTACGAGATGAACACCGGCACCATCTTGATGGGAAAGCCGTGCCTGGGGTCGTGGGTCAGCTACGGACTGGGGACCGAGAATCAGGATTTGCCGTCGTTTCTGGTCTTGCCTGACCCCGGCGGCGGTATCAAGGGGGGGCCGCCGGCTTATGGTGCCGGGTTTTTGCCCGCGGGCCACCAGGGGACATTGATGCGCGGCGGCGACCGGCCGATTCTTGACCTTTTGCCCCCCGCGAGCCGCTCAGCCAAAAGCCAGCGCGACGTCATCGACTTGATCGATCGGCTCGATCGTCATCATCTCGAACAGCGCGGCGGCGACCCCGAGCTCGAGGCGCGGATCCAGTCTTATGAGCTGGCCTTCCGCATGCAAACCGCCGCACCGGAAGCCGTCGACCTGGGCCGTGAAACCGAAGAAACTCGCCGTCTGTACGGACTCGACGACCGCCAGACCGCCGAATTCGGCACCCGCTGCCTTTTAGCGCGTCGGCTCGTCGAACGCGGCGTGCGATTCGTTCAGCTTTATTCGGGGGACGTCAACGGATGGGATGCCCACGACGACGTCGAGGTGAATCACGCCACCATGTGCGGCCGCACCGATAAACCCGTCGCCGGTCTGCTCAAAGACTTGAAGCGCCGCGGACTTCTCGACAGCACGCTCGTCATCTGGGGTGGCGAATTCGGGCGGATGCCCATGTCGGAGAGCCGCAAGGGACGCGATCACAATCCGCATGGCTTCTGCTACTGGATGGCCGGCGGTGGCGTCAAAGGCGGCACGATTCACGGCGCGACCGATGCAGTCGGTCTGCGGGCCGCCGTGGATCGCGTGCACGTGCACGACTTGCATGCGACGATTCTCCATCTACTCGGCCTCGACCACACCCGGCTCACCTTCCCGCACAACGGCCGCGACGACCGCCTCACCGATACTTCCGGCACCGTGATTCGATCGATCCTTGCTTGAATATCCATGAAACGAAAGCACGCTCTGATTCCATTGTGCTGCGCCTTCGTGCTTCTGGCCGCACCACCTTCGCGTGCGGACGACGACAAGCACTGGGCGTTCGTTTCGCCTGTGCGCCCGGCGGTGCCGCGCGTGCGCGAATTGGCCTGGGTGCGCAATCCGATCGACCGCTTCATCCTTGCGCGATTGGAATCGCAAAAGCAAAAGCACGCGCGCGAAGCCGATCGTTCGACGCTCTTGCGGCGGCTCAGCTTCGACTTGATCGGATTGCCACCGAGCCTCGAACTGCAGCAGGCGTTTCTCGCCGACAGGTCGCCGGATGCCTACGAGCGGCTGGTCGACCGCCTGCTTGCAAGCCCCCAGTATGGGGAGCGCGCGGGGCAGCACTGGCTCGACCTGGCGCGGTTTGCCGAAACCGACGGTTTTGAGTTCGACCAGGCTCGGCCTGATGCGTGGCGATATCGCGATTGGGTCGTCGATGCCTTGAACCGCGACTTGCCTTACGACCGTTTCGTCCGGCTTCAGCTTGCCGGTGACGAAATTCAGCCCGACGATTCCTGGGCGTTCATCGCCACGGGATTCAACCGCTGCTACCCCGACATGGTCGACCTGAACGATCAGCAGCTTCGCCGGCAGAATGCTCTGGACGACATCACCGAGACGACCGGGCTTGTCTTCCTGGGGCTGACGATCGGCTGCGCCCGCTGCCACGACCACAAATTCGACCCGATCAAGCAGACTGACTATTACCAGCTCCAGGCGTTCTTCGCCGGATCACGCTTCCGCGACGACTTTCCGCTGGCCACCGCGCGGAGGCGTCAGGAGTATTTGCTCGCTCGGACCGCCTGGGAGCACGAGCTCTCCGAGGTACAAGCCGCCTTGATTCGTCTCGAGGCGCCCGTGCGAGAGAAGATGGCGCCTGGGAACCCTCCTGGATTGAATGACGAGACGGCGGCCGCATTCGCGAAGCCCGCGGCCGAGCGGTCGGCACATGAGGTCAAGCTCGTTTTCGACGCACTCAAGGCCGATCGGCGGATCGCGCCCGGTGTGTGGAAAAGCTCGCTTGACCCCGGGGCCTGGTCGCAGCGGCAAGAGCTGCTCACGAAGCTGGATCGGATGATGCGGCAGCCGCCACCTGAGCTGCCCAAGGCGCGGGGAATCGACGAGACCGGCCCGGCCGCTCCGATCACTTATCTGCTCCGCCGCGGTGACTACACAGCGCGAGGCCCCGAGATGGCGCCGGCAGGTTCCGGCAGTCCTCGCGACCGCGGCGGCGACGAAGCCCGTTTCGTCGTCGCGCTCGAGCGGCCGGCGCAGCGCGCTGGCGGACTGGCTGGTTCGGCCCGATCATCCGCTCACAGCGCGTGTGATCGTCAATCGCCTCTGGCAGCATCATTTCGGCCGCGGCCTGGTGGCGACCGCCAGCGACTTCGGCACGATGGGCGAAGAGCCGTCTCACCCCGAACTGCTCGACTGGCTGGCCACCGAGCTGGTTGCCCAGGGCTGGAGCCTCAAGAGGATGCACCGGCTGATCGTCACGAGCGCGACGTACCGGCAGTCGTCGGTCGCCGATCGGGAAATCCTCGCTGCTGATCCAGACAACTTGCTTTTCAGCCGGCAGAACCGCCGACGGCTGGACGGCGAGGCGATTCGCGATGCGCTATTGTTTGTCTCGGGCGCCCTCAATCCCGCGATGCGGGGGCCTTCGGGGTTCCCCGAGCTGCCGCCTGAGCTGAGCAAATTGAGCAGCAAGGGGGCGGTCTGGCCCGTCTCGCCCGGACCCGCCGACCGCAGCCGTCGCAGCCTCTATGTCTTCGTACGGCGCAATCTGCGCTACCCCTTCTTCGAGGTCTTCGATCGCCCGGACACGAATGCAAGTTGCCCGCAGCGGCCGGTCACGACGATTGCGCCGCAGGCGCTCTCGCTTTTGAACAGCAGCCTGGCCCACGAAGCGGCCGGCAAGCTCGCGGAGCGTGTCTGCCGGCTCAATTCGAGCTCCATCGGTCAATCCGAAGCGGCGGCGAGACTGGCACTGGGTCGAGCACCGGATGACGCCGAGCGGCGGATGATGGCCGAGTTTCTCGCCGGGGGGTCGATGACCGACCTTTGCCTGGCGCTGATCAACCTAAACGCCTTTCTTTATGTAGATTGAGACAGTGGCCGAGAACCGCGGCGCCGGTTAACCTGGACGAGCTCAAAGAACAGGCGATCCAAGCGAGCCCCTTCGGGTGGCGGAACCGATTCATGATGTTGGTTCTGTCTGGCGACGGTTGTGGCCACATAAGACGGCCGCGTGGATGTCTACGGCGTGGCTACGCCGACGCTCACCCCGGTGAACGCGGATCGCATTCCGGGACGATAAGCTGGGAGGAACCCAATGCCCCTTTCTCAAGCGCACATCGACGACAAGACGCCGTTGGGCGCCAGCATCGTGCCCGAGGGCGGAGTCACCTTCCGCACCTGGGCGCCGAGCGCAACGGCCGTGTACGTGGTCGGCGCGTTCAACAACTGGAAGGTCGTTGATCCGGCCTTCCTGCTCGTCAAGAACAGCGCGGGCGTCTGGTCCGGCTTCGTTTCAACGGCCGGCGACGGCACTGAATACAAGTTCTGGGTGGTTGGCACCGGATCCACGGGCTGGAAGCGCGACCCCTACGCGCGCGAGCTTTCGCTGGACCCACCGTTTCCAAGCAGCAACTGCATCGTGCGGAATCCCGGCGACTATCCCTGGCACGACCAGGGTTTTCGTATGCCCAACTTCAGCGACCTGATCGTCTATCAGTTTCACATCGGCGTCTATTACGCCGCTGACTCGGCCGGAAATGACGCGCGCCTGAAGCGGCCGGGCACGTTCCTCGGCGTGGTCGACCGTCTCGAGTATCTGGTCGACCTGGGAATCAATGCCATCGAGCCGCTGCCCGTGATCGAGTTTCCGACGACCACCAGCGAGGGCTACAACTACACGGACTATTTCTCACCTGAAATGGATTACACCCTGCCGCCGGGGCCCGACCTGGTGCGACTGACAGGCGTGGTCAACCGGCTGCTCCAGGCCAAAGGGAAAGCTCCCGTCAAGGCCGAGCAGCTCAGCACACAGATCAGCCAGATGAAGGCGATGGTTGATCTCTTTCACCTTTACGGGATCGCCGTTCTCTTCGACGTCGTCTACAACCACGCCGGCGGCTCTCTCGACGACGAGAGCATGTACTACTACGACCGCCAGCCCGGCGGCGACGACAACCGGAGCCTCTATTTCACCGACCAGGGCTGGGCCGGCGGCAAGGTGTTTGCATACTGGAACCAGGATGTCCAGCAATTCCTGATCGACAATGCGAACTACTTCATGACCGAGTGCCATTGCGACGGCTTCCGGTACGACGAGGTGACCGTGATCGATCGCTTCGGTGGCTGGAATTTCTGCCAGAACCTGACCGACACGGCACATTTCGTCAAGGATCAGAGCATTCACATTGCCGAATACTGGAACCCCGATCAGACCTGGGTTGTGAAGCCGACGTCAGAGGGCGGTGCGGGGTTTGACGCGACCTGGTCGGACCGGCTCAGGGGCGCGGTGCGGGGAGCGCTGGGGGCGGCCTCCTCGGGCGCCAGTGCACCCGTCTCGTTCGACGCGATCGGCGACAACATTTACCCGCCGCCGGGGTTCTCGGCGGCGTGGAGATCGGTCACCCATCTGGAAAATCACGACATTGTCTTCGCGGGCAGCGGCCCCCGCATCGCCCACCTGGCCGATGGATCGAACAGCCGCTCGTGGTACGCGCGCAGTCGCTCACGTGTGGCGACAGGCCTGCTCATGACGTCGCCGGGAATCCCCATGCTCTTCATGGGGGAAGAGTTTCTGGAAGACAAACAGTGGAGCGACAGCGAGCAAAACCTGCTCATCTACTGGGACGGATTAAAGACCGACAAGGTGATGCAAGATTACCTGCGATTCTGCCGCGAGCTGATCGCGCTTCGGATGCACCAGCCGGCGCTGCGAGCGGATGCGGTGAACGTGTTTCACGTGCACGATCAGAACCGAGTTGTGGCTTTCCAGCGCTGGGTGGTGGGCGCCGGCCGCGACGTGGTGGTTGCCGCCACGCTGGCCGAATCGACGTACTGGGGGTATTCGATCGGCTTCCCCGGACCCGGATTCTGGCGGGAGGTTTTCAACAGCGACGTCTACGACAACTGGGTGAACCCGATCACCGCCGGCAACGGCGACGGCGTGACTGCGTCCGGGCCGCCGATGCATGGGCTTCCTGCTTCGGCCAGCGTGGTGATTCCGGCGAATGGGTTTGTGGTCTTTGCGCGTGATGGCGGGGACTGATGGAGATTGCACGGGGAACGCGAATCCCGTGACCACTGTCGTGAGACCGTGGTTCGGACGGGACGCACGTCCTCCAGCCTCGGGCGTGAGCCCGATCCGCCACGGCGGTCGGCAAGCGGCTCCGTTTCACCGAAAGTCGGACGCCGCGACTCCGTTACGAAGTCGTGCATTCCGCATGGGCCCGCGGTGGGGCCACGTGGAATCTCTGGACGCGCCGCGCGATCACGGAGCCAACGAACAGCACGACGGCCGCGACGATTGCGATCACGAGAAGCCCGGTGGCAAGGACTGTTACCCGAACTGTTCGATCCAGCGCGGGTCGAGCGACGAACTCATCGTAGATCCAGCAGCCGGCGATGACCAACGCGGAGAGAAATGCCGCCCATTCCGTCCAGAGCCAGCGCCGCCATCGCTTCACCAAACTGGCGGTCGCCAGTAGGGCGAGCATCATCAGCGCCAAGGCGCGGATCGAGTAACCGGCCCAGGCGCGGATGTCGAGATAAACGTACAGCCACATCCAACGCCAAGGTTTCCCCCCGAGCGAGGGCAGAATCGCGCCATCGTTGTGATCGTAGACGTAATAGGTGATTTCCCTCGACGTCGCCTCGGCAAGCCGGACCGGTCCCAAAGCGACCAGGACCGCAAACGCAGTCACCAGAAGCGCGACCCAGCCCGGGTTGACCTTGCGCGCAGGCACCATGCGGCGACTCCGTAGATCACAGCCGCCACAGTGAAGGGCAACCCGGGGGCCCACCAGGGACCGTCCCACGGTTCCCATTGCGGCAGCCAGCGCACGACGAAGGTGACCGGACGATCGGACGCGATATTGGTCGGATAAAGCTGACCGCCAAGCAATAACTGGGCCTCGAACCGGAACGGACTGCTTGGCCAGTCCCAGTCGTAATCCGCGTGCATTTCCCCGTGATATCCCGGGTGAACGGACCGAGAATATGGATAACACGACTCGAAGAGAACGATTGCCAGCGCGACGCCGAGCCACTCGGCGGGACGGTTGCGAGAGCCGTAACGGAACGGGCGAGCGACGATCAAGAACGCCAGGCCGGTCATATATGCCCAGAGCCAGCCGACCCAGGCTGTGCCCAGCAGCGACTGGAAGCTGTCCCCCCACCACACCGAATAGTATCGCGCGATTCGCGTACTGAACGACTGATGCATCACCCAGCCGCAGGCAAACCCGGCCGTGAAGAACATCAGGTCGAGCGTCGAGACGCCATCGAGTTTTCGGACTGAGGGGTTCTCGGCGTTCATGTCCACTCCGGCAGGAAATCGTCTCTTCGAGCGCACCGGCGACTGGTTGATGTACGACACGCGCGCCATCGCCGCCCTGCGGTAGCGCAGACGCCAAGAGCACGGCGGCCGGCGCAGCCTCGAATCGATCCAACCGAATCGCCGACGCACACGACGAGAGTTCGCAAGAGGGAGTTGGGCACTGATTCGTTCGAGCTTAGCCAGGCGTCTTACAAGTGTCAATGGAATCGTCAATTGTCAGCGGAATGCAGGGGGTTGCCCGTTCGAACCGTAGTCTCACGACCGTGCTCACATTTCGTGCTCAGTGCTCAAGGAACGGCCGGCTGAAATACCAGGGGTCGAGCGAGACCACGAACTTGATGGCGGCGCACAGAATTCCGACCGCAATGACCAGTCGCACGAGCCCGCCGACACCGATGCGGGTGGGTTGCGGCGAAGAGAATTCACGAATCCAACTCCAAGTGCCTCGGCATACCGATTCCCAGCAGAATACGAAGGGCAACGTCACTGCGAGCATGAAGAGCGATTCGAACAGAATGAATCCCAACTGGACGTGAATTACGCCCATTTATCCAGTGAGATGGCCTATGCTCGGCCGTATCATCCCGTTCGCCCAGACGACGCCAATCATGAGCGTCGCCACCACTGAAAAGGCCGCGAGCAAGCGATAGCGCACGCGCGGAGCATAGGCGAAGTCATCGAACAATGCGGCGACACCAACGCCCGGAAATACAAGATAGATCGAGACGATCCAGAACGCTTCCAATGGCGGATAGCCGCGTGCGACGGCGCCCGGGTAGCAGAGGGCGAAATGAAGGATCAACAGCCCGAGGAGTACCGTGGCATAGAGAACGGGCTCCCTGCGAACAACGAGTCGTCTCGATGCGCCCCGGCTCATCGCGCAACCTCCCGGGCGCCATCATAGCGACCGGGGCGCGTCCCGCCACTTCAAAACTGATCCGATGACAGCACCTCACCGCCGTTGCGCGTTGCCAGCGATTGAAACACGAAGAAGCCCACTTGCTCCTTGATGAACCGCACGCTGCCGTCGACAAACAGGAAGTTGGCGCCGCCGGGATGGAGCGACCAGTACTGGTCGCCGTGGGCCAGGCCGGAAGGGGAATTCGGGCCGTGGCCCTCGCCGGTGTGCGAGAGGACGAGCGCGCCGCCGCCCTCGGGGTCGAGACCGGCCTCTGCCTGCAGATTCACCAGTGGCACGGCCGCATTCGTCACCGCGCCGGTCCAGCTCCCTCGAGAAAGATTCTGGCTTCGCTCACCCACCATAAATGTCTGGCTGGTACCATCTGTCACCGATGCGATATTTACGGAATGATTCCGGAAGAAGATCCCGTTGCCGTTGTCTCGGCCCGGCGGGCCGTCGTCCGAGTCGATGATATACGGGTAAAGGCTCGAAGGGTCGCCGCTGCCCACCGACCCCAGATAGTTCGACGACGCGACATTACAGATGGGAGCCCCGGGAGATGTGCCGGTGGTCGTTGAATCGACAACGGTGAACGTGTTCTGAATCCAGGCGTCGGACGGGCAGAGAAACGACGCAATCACGGTCAATCGAGACGTCTGGTTGGCGGGGAACTCAATACCCAGCACGAAGTTGATGCTGTTGTAAAGCGAGGATTGCTCCATCTGATTCAGAGACCGGGCCGCCCAGCCCCAGCCCGGGCCGTCATTGTCGAACGTGACCGGATCCATGAGCGAGAGATAGCCCGGCGGGAACGACCCGACCGCATCGTGATAATTGTGCAGCGCAATCCCAAGCTGCTTCAAATTGTTGATACAGGACGCACGCCTCGCCGCCTCGCGCGCGGCCTGCACGGCAGGCAGAAGCAATGCGATCAGGACGGCGATGATGGCGATGACCACCAGCAGCTCGATCAGGGTGAACGCTCGACGAGGATGCATGAAGGATGACTCCGTTACAGGGGCGCTCGGTTCTGCGGCGCGCGCGACGCAAGCCCGAACGGGCTATGGTCGCACTCGCCGGCGTGATCTCGGATAAAGGACGTGACAGCGCGGCGCCCAAGAGGAGATCTCGGGCGCATACCACTAGACGCGTATCGTGATGCGGTGTCAGAGATCAGGCCGAACGGCCCAGTTTGGGCGGGCGGTCAATGCGCGACGACTCACCCGTCGCCGCGCGGCAGGAATCCGGCGGGGCGAGCCGATCGCCCGTCGTCGCAGGACGGAAATGAAAGAAGTGTGGGAGAGCTGCGACCCGCAGAGAGGGCGCCGACGGCGCAGAGCCGGGAACAGCCGGGTCGCCGCATGGTGCTTCGACGAGGCAGGAATTCCCTGCGCCGGGCGAGCTTTCTCGATCGGAAGCCGGCGCGCCGCTTTCGCCGCTCGGAGACCGGGAGCCGCTCGAGCGCCCGCAGCAGCACGAATCGCGGTGGCAGCGCTCGCATTTGCAGACCTTGGCGTGAGTTTCCTCTGCGCGCTGACCGGATGAGAGCGAGTCGGCGCGGACGTGCTCGCCGCCGGCCAGGAGAGCAACGGCCAGCGCGAGCACGAGGCTCGTGCGATCGAGTCGGATGTGGCGGGGGCGAGAGCGCATGACAGTACCGACAAAAGGCAACGACCGTGGTCGCGGCTCCGGAGGTGAGCCAGCTCGCGTTTAGATATCGTCAAGTCCGAGCAAGGCTCTGTCAAGAGTGCCGTCGCGCCGTTAGATTGAGGACGGTGCCAGTGCCACCCAAAGAACGCTGCACGCGAATCGATTCTCTCGGTTCCCACCGTTGTCCTCACACCACGTTTCATCCACCGCAAAGGAGCTCGATCATGGATCGGCGCAATCTCCTCGGCTTCTTGTCAGCCGGTGCTGCCGCCGGCTGTGCGACGCTGCTCTCGGGAAGTGCTCCGCTCTCCGCGGCCGCCCAGCCGAGCACGGAACAAAAGCGCGGACTTCCTCCGCTCAAGATCACCGACATCAAGACGATCCTCACCGCTCCCAACCGCACCAGGCTCGTGATCGTCAAGGTCTTGACGAGTGAGCCCGGGCTCTATGGCCTGGGTTGTGCCACGTTCACCCAACGGGCATTCGCCGTTCATACGGCCCTCGAGAAATACCTGAAGCCGTTTCTCACCGGGCGCAGCGTCGATGAGATCGAGGATATCTGGCAGTCATCGTACGTCAGCTCGTACTGGCGCAATGGTCCGGTGCTCTTCAATGCCATGAGCGGCGTCGACATGGCCCTGTGGGACATCAAGGGCAAGCGTGCGAATATGCCGGTCTACCAATTGCTCGGCGGCAAGTGCCGTTTTGGGGCCGCGTGCTACGTGCACGCGCGCGGGCGGGACGTCAAGGAAGTTGAAGACAGCGCGCGGCAGGCGATGGCGCGCGGGTATCGACATGTCCGCGTGCAGGTGAGCGTTCCGGGAATGGCGACCTACGGCGCCGCGGGTGATACGGGGCGAACCGAGCCTTCCGCTCCGGGCGCGAGCGGTCCCACCGAGCCGAAAGCGATCTGGGAGCCGGTGCCTTATCTGCGCATGCTTCCCAAACTCTTCGAGCATCTCCGCACCACGCTCGGCGAGGAGGTGGAGCTGCTCCATGACGTTCACGAGCGAATCTCGCCGAGCCAGGCGGTCAGCCTGTGCAAGGAGCTGGAGAAGTATCACCTGTTCTTCCTGGAAGACCCCCTGCCCCCCGAGGAGAAAGACCACTTCCGGCTCATTCGCCAGCATTCGAGCGTCCCGCTAGCGATGGGCGAGCTATTCAATACGCAACAAGAATATGTTCCCTTGATCGCCGAGCGGCTGATCGACTACATCCGCATTCACATCTCCCAGATCGGCGGGCTGTCGATGGCGCGCAAGGTGGCCGCGCTCTGCGAATTCTTCGGCGTCAAGACCGCGTGGCACGGCCCGAGCGACTGCTCGCCCGTCGGTCATGCGGCCGGGCTCGCGCTCGAGCTCGCCAGCTATAACTTCGGAATTCACGAAGGCAACGCCTTTCCGCCCGAGACTCGCGCGGTCTTTCCGGGGTGTCCGGAGATCAAGGAGGGTTACATGTATGCGAATGAAGCGCCGGGTCTGGGCATCGACATCGATGAAAAGCTCGCCGCGAAGTATCCGGTGACCGAAAGCCCCAGCTTCGACTATCGCTGGGGCACAACCCGCCGGCGCGACGGCACCGTCATCCGGCCGTGACGCTGCCCGTGGCGATGTTATTTAGCGGTCTCCGAGCCTGTATCCAAGCGCCTCACCGGGCCGCCAGGATCCGCCGTACAGCCCCTCCTGCAGCACATCTTCCCGGCGCATTGGTGGAGTTGTTAACAGCTCGGCCGTGCTCAGGAACCCGCGAAGCAGTGAGTCGGGGTTCCGATCCGTTTCCACGGTGGCAAGCTGCGCCTCGAAAACCGCCGCGGCTTTCTTGATGTCGAGGAGAGACCAAGCTGTTAGCCAGGGTGCCCGGGCGCCGGTGAATTTGGTGGGATCGAATTCGCTCTCGAGCTGGTTGAGCACGTCGCGGGCCGCGCCGGGGTCGACGAGTGCCAGGGATATCGTCGCCAGCACCATGACCCGGACCTCTCGACGAGCACCCCTCGTCCCGTCGTCGGGCCGCGCCGCCAGCACGCGCATCACGACGCTGTCCATATCCGGGTAGCCGATCTGCTGGGCGCGCGGCAACGTGCGCGGCGGCCATCATCCGCTCGTCGCTCGATTTCGTCGCCGCGGCACCGGTGCCCGATTCATCGACCAGCATGTCCAGCGCGCGGTCGATCAGGTCAAAAGCCCGTGCTTTCTCGCGCGGCTCAAGCGCCACTGCCAGCCAGCCCAGCGCCTCGGCCCGCCATCGGCCGGGATGTTCGCGTTTCATGCCTTCGATGATTTTGATCGCCTCATCCGGCTGGTCGGCTCCGATCCTGAAGGCGATCGCCGTTTTGACTCGCTCGGGGACGGGCGTCTCGCCGCTCATCAGGTCAGCCAGAGCGACGCCGCGGGTCGTGTCGGTCCTGGCGATGGCCCGCGCGACGTACGCGACGAAGCGGTCCTTGTCGTCGGCCTGGATGGGCTCGATCAAGGCGAGTGCCCGCTTCAGATCGTCAGGCGCGACCGCGCCGGCAACGATTGCGCGATCGCGCGCCTCGATGTCCTCATTGCCGAGTTCGCCGGCGGCCAGAACGGCCTGGGCGATCAGCGCGCGCCCGGCCTCCGCTCGGCCGAATCGCGCGAGCGCGGCACCCGCCGTCGCCAGCGCGGCCGCCTGTTCCTTCTTCGGCAATTCGCGCGCACGTACCGCCGCCTCCTCCGCGAAGACGACTGCCTTCGCTCTGTCGGTCGGCCTGAACCGCACGGCCATCGCCTGCAAGAATGCCTGCACATCGCGGCCACGATCATTCGTCAGCAACCCGATTGCCCGCTGCGCATCGGTCTCGGCCATTCTCTCCGCACGGGCCAGGCGCAGCAGGCGGTCGTGTCGGTGCCCCTTCTCCGCCGACCACTTCGCGGCCAGTTCCAGGTCAATCCGTGCCATGATCGACACCAGCGGGAGTGCGCCGTCGCCGTCGGCTCTGGCGCCGTACTTCTCCCATAGCCTGCTAAGGATCTGCTTCGCAAAGGCTCGCTGCTCGTCGAAGTTGGGTGCGGCGGCCGGCTTCCACTGCGGCGGCGGCACGGTGATTTTGAGCATGATGATCCGCATCGCATCGGCGTCGCCGTCCGATTTCACGCCCGTGAAACGATAACCATCCGCGCGAACAAAGGCGTATTTCGTCCCCGCCCGGAGCAAGCCGAGCTGAAAACTCCCGTTGGAATCTGTGATGGCCCTGGAAATCTCGGGTCCGTCACCTCGGTTGAATACAGCCGCACCGACGAGCGGCTGGCCGTCCGAGCCGATGACCCGTCCGGCAAGACGGCCGCGTGTGCTGGCCAGGACGACCTTGCCCACGTCGCGAGTCTCTCTGGCTTCAGCGAGCATCGTATGCGCTACGGCCGTGGTGTGACCCGAAGCCTCGACCTCCGCCGAATACCGAAATCCCTTCCAGAGACCGCGGAAGATGAACCATCCGTTCGTGCTGGTCACATAGGAATCCAGGATCGTCGGGATCTGGCTGGCCGCGTCGCCGCGCCCCCACCAGAGCCTGACTCTCGCTCCCTCGATCCGGCCACCCGCCGTGTCGGTCGCCATGCCGCGGATCGCGCAGGCGAAGCTCGGATCAATCGTGAGCGTGAGCTTGCCTTGGAGGTTCCCTGGCCTGATGCTCACTGCCCCGTCGGTCGTCGCAATCCTGGTCCGAGCCCATAGCGACACCGTTTCGTCGGCGTCGAGCTGGTCAAAGCGGAAAGCACCTCCGGGACCTGTCTCGGCGTGGTCGTTCAGCCCCGCGACAGCCGTCCGGTACAAGTACACCTGAGCCCCGGCAACCGGCTGCCCCTTCTCGTCGACGACAACGCCATCGACATCCTTGGCTTTGGCCATATTGAGGTCCGGCCAGGCGCGATCGGCCAGGACCTGCTCCTCCGGTATTTCCTGATATTTCGGAACGAGATGCGTGCGCGGTAGCTGATCGGGCACAATCGTGACCATACCAGGCCAGGCAGCGATCGTGTACCGCCCCTGGGCGTCCGTCTTCGCCAGCCGCGATTGGTTGGTCGACTTCTCGCTCTCCGGTCGATAGCAGCGTACCGGAACCCCCGCGACGCCGCGTCCGGTCGCCGCGTCGATGACGCGGCCCGTGATCAAGAAGAGTCGTTCCGCGGCAACCTCAACCGCCGCGACCGCGTCCGGGCGCACGTCGGCGTGCTCGACTCGCACCTGGGCGATCGGAGCGTTCTGGTCGATGACAAGGTCAAGCTGATAACGGCCCGGCGGCAAGCCGTCCAGCTCGAACGAGCCGTCTTTCGCGGCCGGTACCGTTTTCGAATGCAACCTTTGATACGAGCCAGTCGCCGGTCCGGCCGATCGTTCCGAGAGCTGCGCCAGAACCGAGACTCCGGCGGGAAACCCGCCGGCATCCGGCAGCTTGATGCGTCCCTTGATCTGCCCCACGTGATCATGAAACGCGAGCGTCACCGGCTGGCTCACGTTCCATTGAAAGTGCAGCCAGCCGAGTGCCTGAGTTTCGACGGCCGCCTGAAGGCGCGCGCCTTTCGGGAAGCTCTTGAGCACGAACGAGCCGTCCTCCGCGGTTGCGGTTCGGTAAGCGGCCATCGCCTCGGCGTTCAAGACGAAGAGATCGTCCGTTCCCGGCGGGCTCCTCCGGTTGATCATGACCGGCGTCACAAACGCGCCTTTGATCGGCTTGCCACTGTGGTCAACCACACGGCCGTGGGCTTGCTCCGAGGCGCCAATGGTGATCTCGGCCGCCCCCTCCCGAAGTCCAGATCCGCGACGATCAACGGGCGCGAGCCAGCCGACCCGGCCGTCTCGAGCGCGGGCAAACAACCCAAAGTTGCCGGCCACGATCGCCGCCTGCACGGCTTCGCGTTCCCAGACATTCGCCAGGACGAACGAGCCCTGCTTATCCGTTTTCGCCGTGGCAATCGTCACCCGCTCGCTCCATGGGCCGCCGACAGCCCAGACGTCGCCATCCGCCACGGCCGCGCCTGCCTCGTCCACAACGCGGCCGGAGAGGTCGTTCGGCCCGGGCTTGCTCTGGACACTCGATCCTCCGGCTGCCAACACGATCAAACCCGGGCCCACGGCCGCGGTGCCCGCGATCAACGCAAAAAAAGAAATCAGGCTCACGGTCGCAACATTTGATTTTTCCATGAGCAGCCTTTGACTTCCGGAGGAGCGCGGTGGGATGCTGCAATCCTACATCGCCGTCGCCTCTGGTCGCCAGATCGGAGGGCTGGCTTAACGATCACCGTTCTCGCTACGCGCATCGTCGAGGGACGACTCCGTGCTCGGGACGACGATCTTGCCAACGTCGCGAGTCTCTTCGGCCGCGTCGACCAGCAGGTGCTTCAGGCACTGGCGCTGCCCGTCGACCAGAACCTCGACCGAGTAATGATACCCATGCCAGAGGCCACGAAAAACGAACCAGCCGTTTTCCTTGGTCACGTAAGATTCCAGACTGGTCGGCTCGATCCTGATGCCGTCCCCCGTGTTATACTGCCGGCCCCACCACAACTGAACTGTGGCGCCCTTGATCCGCTTGCCCGCCGTGTCGACCAACATGCCTCGGACGTCGCAGGAAACTCTGGGATCGATCGTGAGCCTGATCCCGCCTCGGGCCTCTCCGGGCCGGACGTTCACCGCCCCGTCAGTAGCTGCAATGTTGGTCCGCGCCCACAATGATAGCATGTCGTCCGGGTCGAGCTGATCGAAGTGGAACCTGCCCCCGGCGCCGGTCGTCACTCTCTCGTTTTGCCGCCGGGGACCTCCGCGGGTCGACTCGATCATGTAGACATGGGCCCCGGCGACCGGCTGCCCGTTGTGGTCGACGACAATGCCGTCCAAGCCAGTCGCCGCGCCCAGCTTGAGATCAGGCCAGGCCTCGTCCGACTGCAAGTGCTTCTCTGGTGCGTCGCTGTATTTCGGAACGAGACGCTCGCTCGGTAGTGCATCCGGGAGGATCTTGATGTGGCCCGGCGCGCAAATGATCGTGTACCGCCCGTCGGCGTCGGTCTCGGCCCACCGCGCGTCCTTGTGGTACGTCTGCGTGTCGAATCGATAGGAATGGACAGGAACCCGCGCGATCCCCCTGCCGGTCTGGGCATCAACGACCCGGCCGGTAACGGTGAATAGCCGATTGAGCGTGATTTGAGCCTCGGCGGGAGCATCGGGTCTGACCACGAGGTTTTGGACCGGAATCGCTTCGAACGGAAGACTCTGGCCAAATCTGAGCTCGAGGTCGTACCGGCCCGGCGGCAGGGCGCCCAACTGAAACGAGCCATCGTTGGCTACGGTTGCCATCTTCTCGAACAACGTTCGATACGATTCCCCAGCCCGAATGCCGGCTGATTCCGAGAATCGCGCAGAGACTGAGAACTGGCCCGGGTAAGCAGCCGCGGCGTGTGGGTCGATGCGACCGTCGATCCGACCCGTGCGATCGTCGAAGGTGAATGTCACCGGCTGAGTCGTATCCCAGAAGAAATGCAGCCAGCCCCCGCCAGGAGCGTCAACCGCTGCCTGAATGCAGGCGCCGCGCGGGATATTCCGGAGGACGAACGACCCGTCTTCGCCGGTTGTGGTGCGATACGCAGCAGCCGTGTCCCGGTCGAGTGCGAAGGAATCGGCCATTCGCGATTCGCCTCGCCGGCAGACGAAGAGCGGCGTGACGGGTGCACCCTTGATCGGCTTTCCGCTCCGGCTCATCACCCGGCCACGCACATCCCCGACGGGGCCGACGGTGATCCCGATGTTGCGCTCCTCTTCGCCGGCATTGCCCTTGTCGACCTTTGCCAGCCAGCCGACCTGGCCATCGGGGCCACGGGCAAACAACCCGAGCCGGCCAGACGCGGACTCCGCCTTCACGACTTCCTGGTCCCAGATTCTCGGGAAAATGAATCGGCCACTGGCATCGGTCTTTGCCGAGGCGAACGTCACTCGCGCGTCGAAGTTGCCAACCACGGCCCAGACCGTCGCATCGGCGACCGTGCGGCCGGTGGCGTCGATGACACGACCGGATAAGTCAGCGGGCCCCGGCCGGTTCTGGGCGATTGATCCGCCCGCCGGTGCGAACGTCATTCCCAGGCACGCGGCTGCGACGCTGGCCGCCATCGCGAGCGCGCAGACCAGGCAGAGTTTGCTCAGGGCCATCGTCTTCAGCACGCGCTCGGCCAGTGAGGCGGCTGCGACGGCGGCAGTCGTCCCGGCAGCGCCGCTGCTGGCGGCAAACTCCAGCGACGCCTTGAGGGTCGCGAACTTGAGCTGTTCCGGAATCGTCGCAAGGGCGAGCGGGGGAGTTACGACTGAGGCCGGTCCGCTGCCAAGGCTGACGTTGCGGCGGAGCAGACGCTCGCGTAACAGCTTTCGACCCCGCGCGAGGTGGGCTGAGAGCGTTCCCTCCGGAAGCCCGAGCTCGAGGGCCGCCTCACGTCGTGATTTACCCTGTAGCTCGCAAGCCACGAGCGCGGCCCGGAATCGCTGCGGCAGTCGGGCGAGCTCCTCATCAAGGATCGGAAGGATATCGCCCTGATCGGCGCTCGGAGTTGATTGAGCGTTTGACATTTCGATCGACCGCCTCTCTCGCCTGCGCTGCCGCGCGGACCGGCGTCGCGCTTCGCTCGCGGTGCGGACCGCGACGCCGTGCAACCAGCCTGCCAGTTTCTCGCGCCGCGCGAGCGACGCCGCGCGGCGAGCCAGAATGAAGAATGTTGCCTGAAAGGCGTCATCGGCATCGTGCGTGCTCTTCAGCATCCGGCGACAGACTGCCAGTACCATCGGACCATGCCGGTCGACCAGAGCCGAGAACGCATCCTCGGAATCATCTCCGCCGTGGGTGAGGAATATTGCCAGGAGCTGGGCGTCGGTCATGGCACAGAGCGCACCGAGCGCGTAGAGCGTCCGGATCTGCCGGAAGGCACTCTTTGCCGAGCCCATCGCCATTCGGCTGGTCCTTTCAGGGAAGAGCGAGATTCCAGTATTCTAGTTCATCCCGCCGTAGAATACTGGCCGCGAGGCGACCGGCGCGTTCAAGAATTCGAAATAAGTCACGCCTTGCGGCGAGACCGCAGTCCCGCCACCAACAGAGCGGTTACGTCGGACCGGATGTGCCTCCTCTGACCCAGGAACTTCGCACCATGGCCTGGCCGCAGAACTACGACCCGCTCGGCGCCTGGCAGCTCTCGACGGCCGTCTCGGCGCTGCCCGTGATTTCGCTGTTCGTATCACTGATCGTGTTCAAGACCCGTGTCTGGGTGGCGGCGCTCGCGGGGTTTGTGGTCGCTTTCGCCATCGCGCTTGTGGTCTTCCGAATGCCGGTGGCCATGGTGGCCTCCGCGGCGCGCACGGAACGGTCTTCGGCCTCATCCGCATCGCCTGGATCATCGTTGCATCGCTCTTCCTGTATCAAGTGGCGGTGGAGACGGGGCAGTTCCAGGTCATGAAGGAGTCGATCGCGGGCCTTTCGACCGATAGGAGAATTCAGCTCATTCTGGTGGCGTTCTGCTTCGGTGCGTTTCTCGAGGGAACTGGCGGTGGAGGCGCGCCGGTGGCGATCGCCGGCTCATTTCTGATCGGGCTGGGATTCGAACCGTTTCAGGCCGCGACGCTCTGCTTGCTCGCCAATACGGCGCCAGTCGCGTGGGGCGCGGTCGGCACGCCGATCCGCGTTCTGTCGGGCGTAACCGGATTCTCCGAAGCATCGCTCAGCGCCATGACCGGGCGCATCCTGCCGCCGGTTTCGGCGATCCTGCCGCTCTGGCTGGTGCGCAGCATGGTGAGCTGGCGGCAGACACGCGAGGTCTGGCCGGCGCTTGCCGTCAGCGGAATCTCGTTCGCGGCAACGCAGTTTTACTGGTCGAACTTTCAGGAATCAGGGCTGGTGGACATCATCGCGGCGATGGTCTCGCTTTTGACGATGGTGGTCTTCCTGAAATTCTGGCGGCCGAGGAACAGCATGGAAAGTCCGGCCGTTCCGGAATCAGAGCGGCTGACTTCCGTCCGGGCGGAACGGGTTCAAGCGACGGCGCGCAAACATTCGTATTCCGCGGTGATCAAGGGGTGGTCGCCGTTTTTGCTGGTGTCGATTCTCATCTTCTTGTGGGCGAGGCCCGAGATCAGCCGCGCGGTGACGTTTCAGGCTCTGAAGCAACCGGTGCCCTATCTTCATCAAGGTGTTCTGCGCATGCCGCCGGTCGTGCCGGAAGCAACGCCCGAGGAGGCGATCGCCGACCTGAATGTGTTCGCGGTGCCGGGCACGGCGGTCTTCTTGAGTGGCGTGATCGCGGGGCTGCTGCTGGGCATGAGTCCAGCCCGGATCGCTCTGTCATTCGTCCGAACGCTCGTGCGTCTGGTGCCCTCGCTGCTGGCGATCAGCTTCATGGTCGGCCTGGCGTATATCACGCGGTATTCCGGAATGGATACGATCCTGGGCCTCTCTCTGACTCGCACTGGCCCTGCGTTTCCCTTCTTTGGCACGCTTCTGGGCTGGCTGGGCGTGGCGCTGACCGGCACGGACGCCGGATCGAACGCGCTGTTCGGCAACCTGCAAAAGGTCACGGCCGAGCGGCTGGGCTTGAGCCCGATCCTCATGGCTTCGGCCAACTCGAGCGGGGGGGTGATGGGCAAGATGATCGACGCGCAGTCGATCGTCGTCTCGAGCACGGCGACGCATCAGGTCGGCAATGAAGCGGCGATCTTCAAGGCGGTGATCAAGCACAGCATCGCCCTGGCGTGCCTGGTTGGGGCGATCGTGACGTTTTACTCGTTCGTGGCGCCGTGGCTGATTCCTGCAGCAACGCCCTGAACGGCTTTTCGCGATTGTGGGACCGCGATTCACGCCAGAATGGAAGACTGCCAAAGCCAGTGCGACCCGACCGGCACGCTCGGCGGACGGCACACGGAGTGTGCCTGCTACAACGGCGCACTGGCAAAGCCAGTGCGACGCATCTTGGTCGCATCATCGTGTAATGTCATTTAGATTGAAAAATGACGTTTAGCGGCCGAGTTTTTGCTCAAGCATGGCGAGGCTTTTGGGCACGGCTGTCTCGGCGTCTTCATTCCCCTCAAATTCCAGTGAGATCCAACCGCGGTAATGGTGGTTATCCAGGATCTTCGCGATCCGCGCGTAGTCGAGTTCGAGTGTGTACCATCGTCCGCCGCCGAAGTACGTCTTTGCTTGCACGAGGGTGATGGGCACGGAGCTGGAGGCCATCTTTTCCATTTGCTCGTAGCTGTTTTCCAGGAAGTTGCCGGTGTCGAGCGTCATTTGCAGCCACGGTGACTTGATGCCCTCGACGATTCGCAGCACGCCGGCGGCCGTCCGGCCGAGGCCCCAGTGGTTCTCCAAGCCGAGGACGACTCCGCAAGCCTCGGCCCTGGGTAGCAGCTTCTCGATCGAGGAGATCACCCACCCGAATGCCTGCTCCTCCGTGTAGCCTTCGAGAGCGGGCTCGATTCCCTTCTTGGCCATGAAATCGTCGAACGACTTGATCGTGCCCCAGCGGCCGGTGTTGATGCGCATCGTGGGGATGCCCAGGCTGGCGGCCAGCTCGATCTGGTAGAGCGTCTTCTGGACGTTGGTGCGGCGGACGTCGGCGTCGTAGTAGACGAAACCCTGGTGCGTTGAGAAACCCATCAGTGCCAGGCCGAGCGAGTGGGCCTGCCGCTTGATCTTGTTGACGGCTGCGGGCGATTCGTCTTCCATCTGCACGTGCAGGATCTCGACGCCGTCGAAGCCCATGGCCGCGGCCTTGTCGATGCAGGCGGGTATGCCCAGCCGCTCGCCGCGGAACTGCCAGAATGAATAAGACGAAACGCCGATCGCGCGGGGGTTGCGGGCGGGCGGCTTGGCCGGCTCCTGAAGCGGCTCGAGCGGGTCAAGCATTTTCAACGGCGAGGATGAGGCGGCGAGCCCGGTCAGGGCGAGGAATTCTCTTCGGTTCGACGTCATTTCGCGGCTCCTTCAGCATCTTGGCAATCAAAGCAAACGCAGTTTACCACGAACGCCGGAGGCGAGTGACGATGGGTGAGGTGCCCGGGATCCTGAGGGCGATCGAACAGGGCGACTCCCGGGCGGCCGAACAACTCTTGCCGCTTGTGCCCTCTGTCGTCGCCAACAGCTTATTTCTCGATGTGACCGGCAGCTCCATTCATTGCGGAGTCATCGACCTTGCCGTCATTGCCCCGAGTCGCGGCGTTGCCGCCGGCTCCGTAGGCCATCAGGTTGAGATTGCCTTTGACGCCGCCTGCAGCCGTCGTGTTAATGATCGCCGGTTTACTTGTCGCTTTGATGGTGATGTTGCCACCAGAGCCTCCGTTGCCTGCCTTGCCGGCACTGCCACCGTTGCCGGCGGTGCCGTCGGTGGGGTCGCTGTCGCCTCCTTTGCCCCCCTTGCCCAACTGGCTGCCGCCGGCGCCCCCGTTAGTGGATATCACAATGGGGTCGCCGGACTTCTTCTTGTTAATGGTCAGGGTGCCTTTCTTGGTCTTGACGGTGATCGTGCCGCCTCGACCGCCGTCGCCGGCTGGCGTTACGGCGCCTCCGTCGAGGCCTTTCTGTGTGCCAAATCCCCCGGCGCCGGCCGTGGCGTTGACATCACCCCCTGCGGAGCCATTGGCTACGAGATCGTCGTTGAGCGTAATGGGGCCGAACGCGGTCTCAATATCAAGCGTGCCGCCGAGCCCTCCTGCGGTGCCGGCGCCCTGGTCGCCGCCGACCGCGCCTCCGATGCCGCCACGTAGTCCTCCGGTGCCGCCATTGCCCGCGGTGCCCTGCTGAGCGGATGTGCTGCCGCCGTTGGCTGAGATCAACTGCGTTGTTATTGACCCGATGTTGGACGAGACTGTGATTGAGCCGCCGCCTCCGGCGCTACCGTTACTGCCAAGACTTGCTCCGGCACCGGCGACGTCGCCTAGACCGCTGCCTGTGGCGTCGCCGCCGTTACCGGCCTTGCCGGTATAAGGCCCTGCCACGCTGCCGCCGTCAGCGACCAATGCGCCAGCGACCGTCACCGCGAAATCATGGCCCAGTATCTCAATCGTGTTGCCATCGCCGCCTCTACCATTGCTGCCCAACATTCCGCCAGAGCCGCCTGCTCCGCCATCGGGACCGGCGTTACCGCCGGCGCCGCTTGTCGCGCTGTAGACGCCAACCGACCCCCCGCTTACATCGATGCGACCGGTTGTCTTTATTGGGCCGACTTTTGTCGCGCCAAATAATGATAATTTGGAGATTTTGATTCTGCCGCCGGTGCCGCCGTTGCCGTTGTTGGCGACGGAGCCGCCGGCGCCGCCGGAGCCAGTGCCGCTGACCTGATTGCCACCGGCGCCGCCGATAGCCGACATATCGCCAACCGATCCGCCGATCGCCGATGCGGTGTTTATGGTAATGCCGCCAAAGCTCCCCAGAGTAATGGCGCCACCGTCGCCGCCTTTGCCATTGTTTCCTGCGCCGCCGCCGGCGCCCCCGGTGCTGCCGTCACCGCCGTCGGCATCATCTCCACCCTTGCCGCCCTTAGCATCGTAAGTGCCAAAGACCGATCCGCCGTCTGCCGAGTAGGTCGCTAGACTGATTCCATTCTTCGCTTGCACGGTGATCTTACCGCCGTCGCCCGCGCCTGCGCCGTCGCCGGTCGAGCCGCCGGCCCCGCCCGTGCCGAGCGCGCCGCCTGAGCCGCCGGAACCGCCGATCATGACAGGGGCTGGCGGCACTCCAACAAGGTGGTTCTGGACCATGCCGCCGTTGGCAGACACCGAGCCTGCACCGCTCACGTCACTCAACTTGCTCGTGAGCGATATGCCGCCGCCGCCACCGGCGGAGCCGGCAATCGGGATCATACCGCCGTTGCCGCCCATGGCGCGGGATCCCGAAAGCGCATCGCCGCCGCTGCCGGAACTGTCCGACATGGCGTAGCGTTCGCCGCCGTTGGCGGAGATTGCGCCGTTGACTTGCAGGGCCCGGTCTGTCGTTATCTGGATAGTGCCGCCGCCTCCGCCGGTGCCTGTCTTGCCGCCGGAGCCACCGTCGCCACCAACAACGCCGCCGCCGCCGCCGTTGCCGGGAGTGTTTATGTACGTTTGGGCTGCGCCGCCATTGGCTTCGAGGAATTGGCGCGCGGCCAGGGTGAAGGTGCCGGTCTCGATCTTGATACTCATGATGGTGGGGTTGGCGCCCGGGCCGCCGCCATCACCTTGGTCGCCGGAATCGCCGCCCTTGCCGCCGGGTTTGCTGCCGGTGCCGTTACCGCCCGCGCCGCTTGTCGCGGTGTAAGACTCGCTATCGCCCCCATTGACACTGGCACCCTCCAACAGGTCGACCCTGCCGCCGGCGCCGGGTGAGCTAAGGGTTATCGAGCCGCCTGGCCCGCCGGCTCCGGATGGCAAGCAGTTGCCGCCGTTACCGCCGACGCCATCGGAGTCCGCGTCCCCCGTGCTGTTGCCGCCTTTGCCCGCGGAGCCGGCCATGCTGCCACCATTTCCGCCGTAGAAATTCATGCCCGTGTTTCCCTCGACGTCGATGGTCTGACCCTTGGTCTCGGGGGTCACGATGGGGGGGGTCTTCACGACCAGGGTCCCGCCTTTGCCACCTCCACCGGAGCCACCCAAGTATCCGCCGTCGCCCGCTGGAAGCAGTCCATCGCCACCATTGCCGGCGGCCGGGGTGCTGGCGCCGTGGCCGTCGTTGCCGCCGGCGCCGCCGAAGCCCTCAACCTCTTTAAGGGTGATGCCCTTCTGGGCTGTCAATTCGATTTTGCCAGCATTCCCACCATCGCCTGCTCCGTCGACAGAGCCGCCGGTTCCGCCACCATATGGCCCCGCCGCTTTGCCACCACTTCCGCCCGTTCCGGCCTGGTCGCCGCCGTAACCACCGTCGGTCAGGAAGTAGACAGACTTGGTGATTGAACCATCCGAAGAAACTTGAATGGTTCCGCCACCGCCGCCGGCCACGCCGCCGCCGACATCTCCGGCGCTTCCTCCGGCGTCGCCACTACCGCCACTGCCGCTCTCACCGCGCTCTACGCCGTCGCCCGCCGGGATGGTAATCGTTAACGTAATCGTTACACCAAAAACGTCGACCTCCAGAGGTTGGGGGGCTTGGGTACCGGCGTTACCGCCGTTGACATTAATGCGATCCGGTTCAATGTTCAGTGAAGCGGGCTTTATGCCAGACTCGGGCGGCGGTTTTACGGTCTTGAAAACGACCTCGCCGCCATCGCCGGCAATGCCGGCGCTGCCGATATTGCCCGAGTCGCCGCCCTGGCTGGTGCCGATTCCGCCGTCGCCGGTTACAGGCTGATAGTACTGGGACACTGGCATGAACCCTGGCGGAGGCGACGGGGAAAGGGCGCCGGCATCACCGCCGGTCGCGACGCTGGCTTCCGAAGTTGTTATGGAGCCGCCGGCAATCTCCGTCAGCTTTCCGCCGTCACCCGCGATGCCTCCGGCAAAGAATACTCCGAATGCGAAAGTGCCTATATTCCCGCTGTTGCCGCCCGTGCCGTCCATCGAGGTGCCACCATCGCCGGTGCGGTCGCCTGAATTTGAAGCGATAGCGCCGCGCAGAATCAAGGGGGCAGCGAGGGCAATGCTGCCGAATGTCGACTTCAGCGTGATCGGTCCTGACTTACCGCCATCGCTATTTTGGCCGATATTGCCGCTGTTGCCGCCTATGCCTTGTTGCGTCGATCCACCGTTGCCTGTCACGTTGAAGGCGGTGCCGCCATCGCCGCCAGCCGTTACGATCACTCCTTTGGGCATGTTGATATTGCCGGAAACTGTGGTCAAAACCACTTCGCCGCCGTCACCACCGGAGCCGTTGGTGCCAATGTCGCCGCTACTGCCGCCGTTGCCGACGACCGCACCACCGCCATTCCCGGTCTTGGCTTGCGAGGGTGCATAGATATCAAGGTTCAGAACGCTGCTAGGTGTGCCTTCCAATTTAATGATGGGTGCCACCACCCCGCCGGCGGCTACAAGATTCGCAAACTTACCTTCGACTTTCCCGACGACGCCGATGGTGCCGCTCTTACTGGTTTCTTGGATGAATCCGCCGACTCCTCCCTGGCCATTGTCGCCGATGTTGCCGCTCGAGCCGCCGTTTCCGTCGATGCTGCCACCCGCGCCACCGTTGCCGGTTTGCGGTTTGAACGTGCCGTCGATATCGCCACCGGGTGCGATCAAGTTCTTCAGACCGATGGTACCTCCCGTAGACGAAATGATGATCTTGCCGCCATCGCCTGCGTCGCCGTTATTGCCGATGTTGCCGCTGCGCCCGCCGGCGCCAAAATCTCCTGCATCACCGCCGGCTCCTGAGGAGGCGGACATATCGAAAACTTTACCGCCGGCTACCGCCAGAACGCCGCCGCCGCCGATATCGCCGGCAGCGCCCTTGATCAGGATCAGCCCACCGTCGCCGGCGCTGCCGTTATTGCCGATGCTGCCGCCGTTGCCGCCAACGGAGTCGTCGTTGCCGTCAGGGCCAGCCATGCCACCTTTGCCGCTCTGAGCGATATCATCTGATACCAGTCCGCCGCGCGCGGAGATGTGGTCGGAACCGAACATGTCTTCGTCGACGGTCAGGTTTGCTGGTATGTCGAGCCGGATCATGCCGCCATTCCCCGCGGAGCCGCCGTCGCCGACAAGCCCGCCATTGCCGCCATTGCCGTTGTCGCCGCCGTTGCCCCCGTCACCGGAGATACCGGCGTAGCCAGGTATGCTGGTTCCGCCTGAGGGACGCGCACCGTTGCTGCCGCCGTTGGCTGAGAGCAAGCCAGTGGAAGTGATGTGCAAGTTCAGTCCGGTTACTTCGATCGTGCCGCCGCCGCCGCCGCTGCCCTGATTGCCCGTCCCACCGCCGTCGCCGCCGTTGCCGCTTGATCCGTCGCCGCCGTCTCCGGCTCTGCCGAAATAGATACCGGCTGCGCCTCCGCCTGCATTGACAGCGCTCTTGAAAGTCACCGTGATGGTTTCCAGGCGATTCGGCGGGATTTTACTTGTTTTGACGTTGAGCGAACCACCATCGCCGCCGCTGCCGCTGGCACCCAAGCTACCGCCGACGCCGCCTTTGGGACCGTCGCCGCCCTTGCCGCCGGTGCCGCTCATTGCGCCGCCGGCGCCGCCCGAAAGGTCGAGAGGTGAGGAAACGCTGATGTTGTCCTTCGCCTGGATGGTAACCGAGCCGCCGCCGCCGCCCGCGCCGCCGTCAAGAAGGCCGCCGCCGGCGCCGCCGATCGCTTGGCCTATGCCTTGGCCCCCGTTTCCGGCGAGCGCAAACAAGCTGCCGCCAGCACCGCCCTTGGCGCTCACGGCACCGGAGATGGTGAGGGCGCCCTTGGTCTTGGCTGAGAACATGCCGCCTTTCGCTCCACCGCCGCCATTACCGAGGGTGCCGCCGGCGCCGCCCATCGAGATCGATCCGGCACCCCCGTCGCCCGCATCGCTGAACTGGCTGCCGCCAGCGCCGCCGTTTAACTCAATGCTGTTGGTAACGGTAATCGCGCCGCTCTTTGAGGCAAGTTGCAGCGCCCCGCCCTGGCCGCCGCCTCCGCCATCGAGGACGAGGCCGCCGGCGCCGCCCATGGTGCCATCGCCACCGCCGCCGCTGGCAGCGGTCTGCCCGCCATTGCCGCCGTTTGCCGTGGCCGATGCCAGGCTGATGGCGCCGCTTTTGGTTTTCAAGTCGATCATGCCGCCCAGGGCGCCACCCTGGGAAGCGCCTGTGTCGCCGCCGTTGCCGCCGGCAAAGCCTGCTGAAACGCCACTCCCGCCATCGCCACCGGAGCCGCCACCACCACCGGAGCCGCCATTGAAGTTGAGCGTGCCACTGAACTTGATACTGCCTGCGCCGGAGTCGGCTCGAAGGCTACCGCCCTGCGTAGCCAGGCCGCCGTCGCCGCCTCGCCCGCCGTCGCCGGCCCTGGCGTCGATTGCGGTAGCTCCTTTTCCGCCGGCACCGCCGTTGCCGCCGCTGCCACCCCAGGCGGTGATCACGAAGCCCGCAGCTTGGTCGATCGCAGCGTTCTTGGTCGTCAACGTGATCGATCGGGCTCCGCCGCCATCGCCACCCCGTCCGCCGGCGCCGCCTGAGAGGGTCGAGCCATCGCTGCCGTTGCCTCCGTTGCCTCCGTTGCCCCCGTCGGCTCGAATATCGGCGTGGATGGTTATACCGTTGGTAGCCGTTACCGTAATCATGCCTCCCTTGCCGCCGGGTTCTCCGTCTGCTCCGGCCGTTCCGGGCGCTGTTGCATCTGCTCCGCTCGCCCCATTGCTGCCGACGGCCAGCAGAGGCGCGTCAATGATAATTGAGTCGCCAATGATGTCGATGTCGCCGGCGTCGCGCCCCGGTTCCACGCCGCTGCTACTGATGACGGCTCGATCGGATAACATCCCGCCGGCGTTGATTAAAATCGCGCCACCATCGGTGGTGATGGCGCCGTTGATGACGACATTATGCTGAGCGTCGAGCGTCAGACTGAGATTGTTCATGGCGTTGCTATAGCCGGGCAAACCGCCCGGCGGGAGCACGGTGGTAATCATCGCTCCGGCGCCTTCGATTATGTTCTGAGCGGTTATGGTGGCGCTCTGCTCCAGCGGATCAGTGGAGACCAGGTAGATAGTGCCCTGGTCATCCAGGTTGCCCTTCAGGTGAATCACCGGTGTCGTGCTGACGTTGATGATTTCGGTTTGCCCACGCGCCACGGAAAACTCTGATGTGATCGAGCTTGGCGCTGTGCTCAGCAGGCAGCGGACTTCGAGCATCCAGTCGCCGAGCCCGCATGGCGACAGTGGGCTATAGCGGCGGCGGCGCCTACGTTGTGTGGAGCGCGCTCGGGTTGTAAGCCAGGATCGCCGTCTGCTCACGGACATGGCCAAGCTCCTCACCAATAAGAGACAATAAGCGATCGTCGACCACTCGAAACGGTCGATCGGCAGGCGGGCGCCTCAACGCTGATATTGCCTCGTGAACATCAACCCGATCTTCGACGGTCTCGAGCTTTCACCGCTCAAACCATAGAACACCAACTCGCGCGGCATGCCTCACTGCAATTGGTCAGCCCAAACGGAAGACTTCGCCGCGGAGGGATCACCGAGAAGTTTGAGCGAACGTGCTCTGCCCCGGCAGGACGGCCACGGACGCATCCGGTGTCGCAGACATCTTCAGTTGTCTTCGACGATCCTGACAGTTGAGCTGCTTCGACGCGCTCGTAGCTGGAATGCTTGGGGGAAAAAACTCGCCGCAAGATACTACCTGCACACTATCATGCTAGTAGGCAGAGGGGTCGATGTCAACTAATCTCGCCTATTTAACGCGATCTTCGCACTTTCTCAGATCATGCATGAGTGAAAAATGCATCGCGAGATGACAGGCGACCTGATGAGGAACAAGGTCCGGGGGACGACATTTGACGGCCCGAGGTGCAGAGCGGGCGCAACCTGCGGGCAACTTGCCTGAACGACACCGATTTGAAGTGAGGCGACTAGCATCTGGCCTATTTACGTTGCCTCGAACGGACAATCCGTTTTGAGGATGACTCGCTCGCCGCAGCGCCACGATTCTCTCGAAGCGAGTTCGTTTGGCATGACGCGGCTCGGAGTCTACTTAGCGGCCTACTTTGACGGCGGAAATAAAGCGTAACCCGAGACAGCCACGTGGATCTTGAAAATCGTCTTGCCCGCCGTCACGAAAAGGAGATTTCGCTCCGGCCCTCCGAAGGCCAGATTGGTGCAGAGGTCCTCGGGAATCGGAATGCGCCCGAGCAGCTCGCCTTTGGGTGTGATCACATAAACGCCAGCCAGCACGTCATCGGTCTCGCCGGCGTGGCGAGGCAGCAGGATTCCCGCGGCGACCCAGAGGTTGCCGCGCACATCGAGCCGCATGCCGTCGCCGCCGCGGCCGCGGCCGAAGTCGAAGACCAGGCGCTGGCCGCTCAAGGTGCCGTCGTGGGCAAGATCGAACGCCCAGACTTTGCGGTTTCCACCGGGGCGGGTATGGCTGTCGATCAAGTAGAGCGTCTTGTCGTCGGGGGTGACTGCCAGTCCGTTGGGCCGCTCGATCTGGGGCTGGGTCACAACGCGTTCGACGGAGCCGTCCGGGTCGATTCGATAGACGGCCTCTTCGGTCATTTCGAGGGAGCTGCGATCCTCGGAGTAGTACGGGTCGGTGAACCAGATGCGGCCCACACTGTCGACGACGACATCATTCGGGCTGTTGTAGCGTTTTCCCTCGAATCGCTCGGTGAGCACCTCGATTGCACCGGTCTTCAATTCGGTGCGAACGATCCTGCGGCGGCCGCCTGGTCCGAACTCGGCTCCCTCGCAACTGATCAAACGCCCCTGGTCGTCAAACGTGTTGCCGTTCGTGCGGCCGCTGTCCTCGCGAAAGATCGTGCGCGACCCGTTGGGCGCCAAACGGTAAATGCGGTTGCCGATGATGTCGCTGAAATACAGGCTGCCGTCGGAGTCGAAAGCGGGGCCTTCGAGGAGGCAGGTTCGCGTCGCGACCGCGGTGCGGGCGTCGGGAGCGATCAGATTTTCGGGGAGCCCTGCTGCGGAGAATGTCGGCTGGGTGGTCATGGTGCGGAAGTCCGGTGTGACACGTGGAATTGCGGAGACTGTCATCCCGTTGGTCAGGCTTTGGACCGACGCCGGAGTACGGAATCGTCAGGCTGAAGCCTGACCTACGGGTGCGATCGGTTCTGAACATCTAGCCGGTCGCGAAGCGGAACAGCACGACGAGACATCCGAGGAACAGCCACATCAGGATGAGCACGCCGATCGAAAAGGCCCCTTTGTCGGGTGTATTCGCGTCGAACCAGGGGCGCAGAAGGTTGGTCAGGAGCGGCATCGTGATCCATTGGCCGATGGCGACGCTGATGGCATTGCTGATGAGCATCACCGCAGCCATTCCCAGGAGGGAAATCAAAGGCCCGGTGAACACGGCAAGAACCATGACGATCGGATAGAGTCCCAGGAGCACGGTCATCGCGATTTTCCACGACGCAGGAGGCGGGCGATCGGGGCCCGTGGCGAGCCCGGCGAACCAGACGCCGAAGCCGGACGGCAAGGTCTTGAGCTCGAAGTCGCCGATTTCGTCGCGGAGTTTTCTTACCCACTCGGCGCGCACCGGTGAGTCGAGCCAGCGTTCAAGCGATGGGTTGTCGTTGAAGTGAAGGATCGCCACCCACTCTTCCGGCCGATCCTCGGACGGCGGAATCAGCTCGGTCGACTGGTAGCCGGAAAAGCCCTTGGCGGCGCCGATCAAAGCGCGCTGGCATTCCAGGAAGCGCGGCACGCGGTCCGACGGCACGCGTTGAACCACGACCGTGGAGACCCGCGCACAACGATATCGCCGGGGAGAATCGGATCGGTCGCGGGTGCGGGTGCGGGACTCATGCGTTTCTCCCGGGTAGAGCGATCCGTGATCGCCCGTTTCACTGCAACTCTGCCAGGCGCGAGAAAATTCGGTCGGCGCTGAAGGGCAGGCTGTGGAAGCGAATGCCCGTTGCGTCGGCGAGCGCGTTGCCCATGGCGGGAGCGACGGGGATGATGGGGGCCTCGCCGAAGGGCTTGGCACCCAGCGGACCATAGCGGTCGTGAGTCTCGACGAAGAAAACCTCGGATCGGGGGATGTCGGCGAAAGCGGGAATGCGGTAATTCCGGAAGGTTGGATTCACGACGGCGCCCGAGGCGTCGATCACCATCCGCTCGAACAGGGTCGTGCCGATCCCCTGGGCGATTCCGCCCTCGAGCTGTCCCTGCGCCTGCATGGGGTTGATGATCTTGCCGGCGTCGAAGGCTTGCACGCTCTGCAGGATGCGGATCTCGCCGGTGACGCGATGCACGGCGATGCGAAAACCATGGGCCATGAAGGCCGTGGAACGAGGCGACCCGTACACCTTGCGCGACACGTGGAGCTTGTCTGGAAGCGGTGCGCTCGTCGTGGAGCTTTTGCAACGAGAGCGATCGATCCCCGCAGCGCACATGCCCGTCCTCGAGGCGGCATTGTTCGACGGGCACGCCGGAAACCTCACTGGCCAGGTCGAGAAGGTTTTCGCGCAAGGCTTCGGCGGCCCTCTGGACGCCGAGCGTCGCCACGCTGATGCCCGTGCTGGCGAAGGTGCCCGTGTCGTAGGGCGTTTTGTCGGTGTCGACAAAATCCATTGAAGATGGCCGCGGCCCGCGAGTTGAGCACGGTGGCGGCGACCTGCCGCTGCGCGTTCCGGATGCCGTTGCCGAATTCCGCCGAGCCCACCGCCAGGTGATAGGTTCCGTCGGGCAGCAGCGACAGGTGGGATTCCGAGCGGTGCTCCGTGGGGGGGGCACAGTCCTGGGCATGGATGGCGACACCTCTTGCCTTCCAGCCATTCGTCGCCATCGGGTTTGGGCTCGCCCCGGCCGCTGGCCAGGGCTTTTTCGACGAGATCGAGGCACTGATCCAGGCCATAGCTGCCGATCACGCCGTCGTGCGGGAAGGGCCAGATGCTGTGCACCGGATCGTGCGCGCGGATCATGTTCTTGCGCCGCATCGTGAACGGGTCGATGCCCAGCTTGCGGCCCAGCTCGTCGATGGCCGACTCGATGGCGAAGGCCGGTTGTGACGCGCCGTATCCCCGGAAGGCGCCCGAGGGCACCGTATTCGTGTAGACCGCATAGCCGGTGCCCTTCTTGTTGGGGCAGCGGTAGGTGGCCATCGACGAGCCGAGCGACGAGGCCAGGACCTCGCCGCCGTGGTTGCCGTAGGCTCCGGTGTCGGAGACGGTGTGGATTTGCATTGCGGTGAGCGTGCCGTCCTTCTTCGCGCCCAGCTTGATCGTGATCTTCATCGGATGGCGCGAGGTCGACGCGGTGAACTGCTCGGACCGCGTGAATTCCCATTTCACCGGGCGGCCGGTCTGGAGCGCCGCCAGTACGCACAAGTCTTCGGTGAGCAGCTCCTGCTTGCCGCCGAACCCGCCACCGACGAATTCGGAAAAAACGTGGAACTGCTGCGGATACATGTGGAACAGGTGGGCGAGCTTGATTCTTGACGAGGTGAGGGGTCTGGGTGCTGGTGCGGACGTGGACGCGCTGGTCGGAGGTGAGCCAGGCGATCGTGCCATGGGTTTCCATGTGCGCGTGCTGGATCTTGGGCATCGAAAACGTGCCTTCGTAAATTGCATCCGCCTCGGCGAATCCCGCGGTCACATCACCGGTTTCGGCTTCGATTTTCTTGAAGACGTTGTGCGCGATGTCTTCGATCCGGGAGTTGATGTCCTTGTCGCCATGAATTTGCGGTGCGCCGGGAATCATGGCCTCCTCGGGGTCGAACACGGCGGGCAGCACCTCGTAGTCGAGTTCCACCAGCCGGCAGCCCTCCTCGGCGGCGGCCTCGGTTTCGGCGACCACGGCGGCGACCCGCTGGCCGACGAACCGCGCGACGTTGTCGAGCATGTAGGTGTCGTCGGGATCGACGCGGAAGTCGTCGTGACAGGCCGTCGTGAAGGCCCGCCGCGGCACGTCGTGCCAGGTGAAGACGGCGTGGACGCCCGGAACGGCGAGCGCCTTTTCCTTGCGGATGGCCGTGATGCGTGCGTGCGCGTGCGGTGAGCGCACGACCTTGAGGTGCAGCATCCCCTCCATCTCGACGTCCATCGTGTAACGGGCGTTGCCGGTGACGATCGGCTCGCTGCGAGCGGGCTGGCAAGGCTGGCTCCGCAGGCATGGCCCGCGCTGTCTTCCTCGACGGAAGCGATGCCGCGGATCGCATCCTCGATCGCGTGATAGCCGGTGCAACGACAGAGGTTTCCCTTCAAATGGAAGGGAAGATCCTGCTTTGCATTCTCGGAGAGGCTCGCCGACGTCATGATCATCCCGGCGGCGCAAAAGCCGCACTGGAACGCCTGGGCGTCGAGAAACGCCTGCTGCATCGGATGGAGCTTGCCGCCCTTGGCGAGCCCCTCGAGCGTGGTGACCTCGCGGCCCTCGGCCCGGAATGCGGGAACGAGGCAACTGTGGACGGGCTTGCCATCGAGCCAGACCGTGCATGCGCCGCAATCGCCGGCGTCACATCCTTTTTTCACTCCGAACCAGCCCAGGCTGCGCAGAAAGGTTCGCAAGCACTGGCCGGGACGAGGCTCCGCCGCGAATGATTTGCCGTTGATCCGATAGTTCATGACGGTTTCCCGCTTCGAGAGCGTTCAGTGGGCGAGTTCCGAGCGAATCTGTTCGCGCGAAGTAATGCGTCAAGTGCTTGCGGTGAGCAGGCGACCCGTGCACGTCGTCGAGGTAAAGGCTGAACGGCACGGCGTCGTCGATCGCGCGTTTCAGCTCGTCCGCGGCCGGCACGCCTTCAAAGCGGAGCTGGACCGGGCGGAGAGTGGCGGCGGTGATCGTGAGCAGGAATTCACCGCTCTCGCGGGCAGCGGGTGCCGATCAGGAGCACTTCAGATCGCCCCAGATGCGTGAGCGTGAACCGCCGGAAGGCGAACTTCTTGCGGAGCGCGTGCGCGGGCAGGAATATCGATCGCAGTAACTCGCCGGGTGCGAGGACGTTCTGGTGGTTGCCGGTGACGAAATCGACCACGGCGACCTGCCGCGGTGCACCGCTCCTGGGCCAGAGCGTCGCGACGCCCTCAAGTGCAGCCGTGAGCGAGATCATCGGTCCCGCCGGCAGCGACATGCAGATGTTTCCGCCCACCGTCGCCTCGTTCCAGATCTTGAACGAGGACAGAAAGGACCGGCAGCACTGGCGGAAGAGCGGGAGCTGCGGTCCAGCCCGCGGGTGCTTTCTCGACGAACTGATCGAGCTCGACAACCCGGCACGTCGCGGCAATCTCCAGGCCGTCGTCCGACGGCTTGCAGTGACGGCCATTCGAGCGACTCGAGATCGATCAAGCGTGTGGACGTCGACCTGGGGCTCCGAGAAGAGCCAGGTACCACCGGCGAGCCAGGCAAATCCGGCTTCCCAGGAGGCGATCTCCTCGGCGCGAGCGGGGCGGCGAACTCGATTGACTGTGTTCAGGTCCATGGATGGCAGCCGCCAGATGGCTGGAGATGGTGCGTGAATTCCGGGCAAGCAAAGCCCAAGCGACACCAAAGAGATTCTATTCTTTCCGCCCGATCGATGGAATAAGAATCCAGAATCGTTCAATGCGGGGCGCGCCTGTCTGTTTGACGGAGCGCGCCGGCGACCGCGGCCACTCGTAGCATAGAACATCAATTCCGTCAGGCGATCGACAGGGAGAAACGATTGTGCGCCTCGATCACCGGCCCCATGTCGACGGTGACGACCACGCCGTTCTCCACGATGACGCGGCCACCGATCACTGTGTATCGTGCCTTTTGCGGCGCACAGAACAGCGTGGCGGCGACCGGATCGTTCAGGGCTCCGGCATAATCAACTGTGTGGAGGTTAATGCTGAAGAAGTCGGCGCATTTGCCGGGCTCGAGCGAGCCGATATCGTCGCGGCCCAGCACCGCCGCACCGCCGCGGGTGGCAAACTCGAGCGCCTCGCGCGCGGTCATCCATTCGTGGGCACGCAATGGATCCGACTGCGAAAGCAGGAAGAACTGCCGCGGTCCCTCGGGTGGAAACAAACCAAGCCGCAGCCGTGCCAGGAGCAGGGCTTGCCGCGCCTCGAGCAGAATATTCGACGCGTCATTGCTGGCCGAGCCGTCCACACCCAGGCCGACCTTCACGCCGGCGGCCAGGTACTTCTTGATGGGGGCAATGCCGGATGCGAGACGCATGTTCGAGCACGGACAATGCGCGGCGCCGACTCCGCTCCGGGCAAACTGGCGGATCTCGTCGTCATCAACGTGCACCGCATGCGCGAACCATACGTCATCGCCAAGCCAGCCCAAGGTCTCCATCCAGGCGACCGGGCGAAGCCGGTAGCGCTCGAGCGTGTAGCGCTCTTCGTCCCAGGTTTCACAAAGATGCGTGTGCAGCGACACCTTGTAGGCGCGTGCCAGCTTGGCCGATTCTTTGAGCAAGTCGGTGCTGACGGAAAAGGGTGAGCACGGGCCGAGCACGACGCGGGTCATTGCGCCCTTGCGGTCATCGTGATAGGCTTCGATCGCGCGCACGCAGTCCTTGAGAATCGCTCCTTCACCCTCGACGCAGTCGTCCGGCGGCAGACCGCCGCGCGACTCGCCGAGCGACATCGAGCCGCGGCAGGCGTGGAAGCGGACACCGATTTCCTGCGCCGCGGCGATCTGGTCGTCGACGCGGCAGCCGTTTGGAAAGACATACGAGTGATCGAAGACTGTCGTGCAGCCGGATGCCGCCAGCTCGGCGAGGCCAACCAGCGTCGACCAGCGCGTCGCCTCGGGCGTGCGGCGCGCCCAGAGCCGGTAGTGCACCTTGAGCCAGGGAAAAAGATTATTGTTCTGCGCGGCCGGCAGGTTGCGCGTGAGCGTCTGGTCTAAGTGGTGGTGTGTATTCACGAAGCCGGGCAAGACGATCTGGCCGGAGAGATCGAGCACCAGGTCGGCCGTATCGGGCAGCTCGGCTGTCGCACCGACCTGCTCGATGATTCCGTCCCGTGTGAAGAGTCCGGCGCCCTTCAGCTCGCGCCGGGAGCCATCCATGGTCACCAGTACTTCGGCGTTCCTGGCGAGCAGCGTGGGCATGAGTGTGGGCTCCGTCAGAAGAGGACGATCACGCGGAGACTGAGTGCCAGCGCCAGGGATGGCGGGGCCCTGGCCCGGAGTCGGGATTTCGCTTGGAGCCGCCTGGAAGAAGCAGCCGCTCACCACCTTCATCTGGCGGTACCACTCTAGCATGTCCGCAATGGCCGTCACTACACACCGGACGAACTCTTGGCGAAAGCACCGAACGTCCGTACGATGAATCGTCGGTCGGTCGGATGATTGGCCCAACCGCCATTCGGTGCGTAGAATGGAATTTGAGTGGGATCCCCAAAAGGCCGTGCGGAACTTGGCGAAGCACGGAATCTCCTTTCACGAGGCTGCCACCGTGTTTGGTGATGCTCGCGCGATCACGTTTTCCGACCCCGACCACTCACACGAGGAGGATCGTTTCCTGACAATCGGTATGTCAAATTCCAACCGCTTACTCATCGTGTCTCACACCGATCGCGAAGAGCGAACAAGGATCATCAGCGCTCGCCGCGCGGTCCGCAGGGAGAGAGAGATTTATGACGAAGGATGACTTCGAGCAAGAAGACGACAGCCTCCGACCGGAGTATGACGACAGTGTTTTGAAAGGGGGCATTCGGGGAAAGTATTTGAGCCGGTACCGCGCCGGAACGAACCTGGCGCTTCTCGCCCCTGACGTTCGCCAGGCATTCCCGACCGACGAAGCCGTTAATCAAGCACTTCGATCGCTGATCCACCGAGAGAGCTCAGGTTAACTCGCGAGCGCGATTATCGGCCGGACGGTCCGCAACGGCGGACCCTACATCGATCGAGCTCGGCTCGAGTGCCCTCACACCTCATCGGCAAACGTTGCGTCCACGAGCTCTCGCTTGATCTCGCCGATGCGATAGCCGAAGCCCGGACCTCGCACCGAGGATAGATCAAGCATCCCACCGCTGCGCCGGTAAAGACCCGGATGGACCGCCGCCTCGGGGAGTGACGCATCGGGGTAGAACTGCATGCCGTTTGACTCCACCCCCATGATCGTGCCGGCGTGGGCGGCCAGCAGCACGTGTGGAATCTGGGCGAGCATGGGGTTCGACAGGTCTTGAACCATCAGCGTCATCCCGTGCGCTTTCGCCCAGCACAGCGCGAGAATCGCGCCGGTCTGGGTCTTGCACGTTTTGAGGGCGACGCCGGTCCAGCCCAGCTCGCGGCCGAGCTGCACAAACCGCCAATCGTGCGCGCTTTCGTCCATGAAGAGCGGCTTTCGTGCCGAAACGCTGCGCACGTCGATCCGGTGCGCTTCCAGGTCATACGGGAACGGCTGCTCGACGTAGAGCAACATGCCGTAGACGCGCGGATGCTCTTTCATCAAGCGATCGAGAATGGCATTGACGTACTGCGGCTCTCCGACCGTGCAGTTGAAGTCGGCCGTGAGCCAGTCGACGTTCTCGTCGATCGCCAGCTTGCCGACTTTTTCGAGCCGATCGTAGTCCGAGGCCGCGTCGTCGCCGCGGAGCTTCACCTTCAAGCACTTGAGCCCGTCGCGGCGAATCCAATCGCGCAAGAGCACAGGGTAGCCATCGTCGGGCTCGGTTCCCGTCAGCTCGGAGGGATCGACCGGGTCCTTCCCCCCGATCAAGTGCCAAGCTGGGATTGACTCGAGCCGCGGGCGGACCAGGAATTCTTGAGGCCAACGATCGGTGAAACTGACATCCGAGCCCTCGGCGGGCTTCAGGAAAACGTGCAGTGGCACATTCATGAACTGTTGATTGTAAGTCTCGTAGGTCGACACCTCATGAAGAACGCCGTAGGCGTCGTGCAGGGCGAGGTCGAAAGCCGAGGCGCAGACGAGGGCGGCGAGGTGGGGAAGTCCTTCGCGCTCGCGCGATTCCTGAGCGTTAAAATCATGAGTGAGCGTGGGCAGGAGTTCGGCCTGGAACCGATAGCCCACTTCCATAGCATGACCGGGAGCAACGGGTGATTTGAGCCACGCCCGGGCGATGTCGAGCGAAAGGCTGCGCAGCGCCTGGTGGCGTTCTTCGTAGCTCAACTGGCTGGGCCAGACCCACTGGACCGAGAGCGGCGTCTCGCCCCAGCCCGATGCGCGCTTTCCCTGGCGGTCTTCGACGGTCATCTTCACACGCGCACAAGTCACCTCGGTCGTGACCTCCGGCCCAAACTTGAGCGGCACGCGGCTCTTGATCGGCAGGAAGTACAGCGCGACGGCAACCGGTCGAACGTCAGTCGGCTTGGACATGGTTGTTCACTCGGACGTTTTCGGGGCGGCGCTCGATCCTAGAAAGGCGATCAAGTCGGCAAGGTCGCGCGGTTTCAAGTCTTTTTCCATTCCTTCGGGCATGAGCGACTGCCCCGAGGACGCCATTTCGTCGATTTGCGATCGCAGCAGAACGTCTTCCTTGCCATCCTGACGGCGCAGCGTCACGGCCGTTGCAGATTCGTTCGCCACCATTCCATTCAAGATGCGGCCATCGCGGGTGGCGACCGTGAAGCTGACGTACTTCGTCTCGAACGCCCGGTTCGGGTCGAGCACGGCGATCAAGAGCGCCTCGGGTGATCTGTCCGCCAGGGCCGCCAAGTCGGGCCCGACTTCCACGCCTTCGTTCCCCAGGCGATGGCATGAGGCGCAGAGTTTCTTGAACACGACGGCGCCTTTTGACCGGTCACCCACGATCGCCAGTGCCGGGCGGAACGAATCCACCACCGCCTTACGCGACTGCGCCTGGTGCGCGAAGACGGCCTCGGCGCGAGCCCGAAGCGAGTCAGAACCGCGAAGAGTGAGCAGCCGCTGCCGCCGGGCCGGATCGATTTCTCCGGGCGGAACACACGTGTCCTCGAGCGCGGAAAGCAGGGACGATATCCACGCCGGCCGGCTGAGCAAGGTATCGAGGATCACGTCTCGTACTTGTGGGGAATGCGCTTTCCAATCACGCACCATCATATCGCCGATCTTGGGGTCGGTTGCCTTTCCCAATGCCACGACTGCCGCTCGCTGAAGACCGACGGATACCCTTGGACTTAGAAGCCCGAGCAGCAGATCACGATCATTGGCGGCACGCCCCACCGTCGCGCGACTGGCGCCGTAACCGACGAGCGAAGCGGCCGCGGCACGCAATCCTTCGTCGGCCTTCTCGTCGGCGAGTGTGGCACGCGCTGCCGGCCAGACGGCGAGAAAGGGAGCGTCGAAGTCGACCGCCGGCTGAACGTTCACCCGGTCGCGTGCTTCGAGCAGCACCGCAAGGGCGGCGAATTGCCACGGTGTGTATTGTCCATCCGGTCCGTCCGGCTTGGCGATTGCCTTCTCGATCAGATCGATCGCGGCACGATCGCGCCGTGAGACGGCCAGGCTCAAGAGGGGTGGGAGCATATCCGCGGACGGCTCCGGTTCGACCTGCCCGCCCGCTTTCGCGCACAGGGTGGTGAGGAGCAGCTCACCCGCGTGATGCGCCGCCGAGCTCATGACCGCGGCCCGCATCCAGGGGTCGTGCCGATCGCGGACGGAAAGCGATGCCAAGGTTGAACCGGCGAGTTTGCCCTCAAAGTTGCCGAGCGCAGCGCCAACTGAAATCGGACTTGAGCATTCGGGTCACCGCTCAGCTTGATCAAGGCGATGAACACCTCTACGGTCGATTGCTCCATCATCGAGACCGCAGGGACCACACTCTCGCGCACCCTGCGATCGGGATCTTCGAGGCCCGCCAGAATCGACAGTTCGTCCAGGGCATTCAAGTCCGCCAGTGTCCAGATCGCCTGCACTCGCGTCTTGGGGTGCTTTGTGTCGCGCACTCGCTTGCGAAGCGGCGCGTTCGCTTCGGGATCATGCCGATGCAACAGGAGGCGCTGCGCCGTGTCGCGCTGCCAGCCGCTTGGGCTTTCGAGTGCGGCCACGAGCCCGGCTGTATCGAGCCTGTCCAGCCGAGGGATCGACCGTGGCTTGGCGTCAACCGGATAAACGCGGTAGATCCTGCCCTGTTCGCTGCCGGCGCGCAGGTCGAGTTTCTGCTCCCAATCGTCAGGAATCCATTCCGGATGCTCGATGACGTAGCGGTACATGTCGGCGATCCAGAGCGCACCGTCGGGGCCGGTCTTGAGCATCGTCGGCCGGAACCAGTTGTCGCTCGAGGCGAGGAACTCGCGATCCGATTCATTCGGCCCGCGGCGGCCGCGAAAAGTGCCGCCAGCCGGCTCGAGCACGATTCGATGCACGAGGTTGTGCACGGGCTCGCTGACAAACAGGCTCGAGGCGAACCAAGGCCCGAAAAGCTCGTCGCGATAGGGCGTTGGACTGTTGGCCGAGGTGACGCGGCCGGCCATGCCGACCTCGTTGAACCGGGCGAGCGTGCGGCTTGTGGGGAAGAGCCTTGTGTCGGGCTCGAGCGTCTGGCGAGGGTCGGGCGGGGCGAAGGTGGTGTTGCGCTCGAGGTCGTGGTTGGCCAGGACGAAGTGCCACGCCCAGTTGGGGTTGTTATTGCCGAACCAGTGCCCCCAGTCGTCGCGGTGCCTGCCGTACTGCGTCTGGCCGCTCTCGGCCTCGAACTTGCCGGTATCGGGATGGAACCGGAAATCGCGGCCGCTCAACGAGGTCGATTTCCCGGTCTTCAGTGAACGCACCTGCCCGCCGCTGTCGCCGTTGGCGCCATAAACCCAGCCATCCAGGCCAAGCTCGAAGCCGTTGAACCGATGCTGCTGATTGCCTTCGGTGAATCCGGTGAAGAGCACTTCGCGAACGTCAGCCTTGCCGTCGCCGTCTTTGTCTTCCGCGTAAAAAATGTCCGGGGCACACCCGACCAGCACACCGTTCCGCCAGGGCAAGAGAGCGGTGGGAAAACCGAGTCCATCGAGAAAGGTCGTCTGTTTGTCGTAGATTCCGTCGCCATTCTGGTCTTCGAGATAGCGGACGACACCGCCCGGTTTCCCCCGGCCGTCCAATCCCAGGGGATAATCACCCATCTCCAGGACCCAGAGCTTGCCGTCGGCCCCCCAGTCGAAGGCGATCGGATCCTTGACCAGCGGCTCGGATGCGACGAGCTCGACCTTGAAGCCGGGCGCCACGCGGATCGAATTCAGCGACGCCGCGATTGACTTGCCGCGAGGCTCAATGTCCTTCAAGAGATCGTTGAACGAGCGGCTTAATACCAGGCTGGGCTGAGCGACCGTCTCCTCGTTCTGCCAGCAAAGCTGCCGCGAGTGGACGAAGAACCCGTTGTCTGTGCCGTCGCGGACGATCTTCGGCAGCGCGCCGGGAGCGGCCGAGGGGCCCGCGATCACCCGGCGGGTCCAGCCTGTCGTTGCCGGATCGTATAGATAGACGCCAAAGTCTTGATCGTTTGACCAGACGACGTCCTTGTAGCCGTCTTCGTCGATATCGACCAGTCGCAGCCCGGCGTCGCGGCCTTTCTCATCAGTGAAACGGGGGGGAGGCAGCTCGCCGGCGGGGACTGCCGGCGGACGAGGTGCAAACGCTTCGGCCAATCGCGGATTCTTGTTCAAGCGATCAAGGGCCTCGCGAAAGTTGAGAAACTTGACCTTCGTGCCGTAGACCCTCACGGCGTAGTCGATCAGCTCGACGACCTGATCGGAGCTGATCCAGCCGTGCGGGTGGAACACGAAGTTGAAAACGCCCTGTTTGTGCACGACGCAATCGAGGGCCGCCTTGATGTCGTCGAGCGTTCTGGGGTTCCTGGGCTTGTTCAGGTTCTGGCCTTCCCAGTCGCTGGGAACGATGCAGGGAAACTCCCAGCAGGAGTCGCCGATCCGGTAGGGATAAGGGTAGTTTTCGATGGTGTTCACGAAACCCGGGAACGGAATGTACTTGCGGAACCGCTCCTTGCCGCCGGCGTCGAAGACGAGGTCGCGCGGGAGGGCTCGATCATCGGGAGTCAGAACCGTGAACACGGACGAGTCGATCGAGAGGGAATGGCCCCCCCTGCTCTTCCGGGCGAAGATCTCGGAGAAGAACCGTGGGCTCACGGTGTTCATCGAGTCACAGCAGGGCATCCGAAATGCCACCGGCTTGTTACCCGGAATCTGGCTGATCAGATCGACGCAATCGTGGTAAGTGCGCGCCGCGGCGGTGAAATCGCCCTTCGCCCAGAATGGGCAGGGGTGGGTGAGCGTGTGGCATTCGATCGAGACACCTTCTCGCAGCCACGACTGGAGCTGAGGATCGTCGGGTCGAATCTGGTTGGTCATGATGCTGAGGGCGGCGCGACCGTCGATTGCTTTGAGCCGGTTCAGGATCGGGCGGAGGAATGCCTCATAGCCGGCCGTGTTGCGCATGTCGTCGATCGCCAGCACGACGACGCCTTCGACGCCGGGCTCGCCGACCCAGGTGGGTGTCGTCAACCGGGGAGAATCGCGGTTCGGATAGTAGGGATTCCAGTTCGTGGGCTGGCTTGCCCGGGCTTCTTGTTGCTCGGGCTCGGCGGCGATTTCAGAGGAGCGGACGATGGCTCCCGTGAGGGAAATGCACGCCAAGAGGAGTGCGAGACGCTGCATGGCAACCCTCCTTACGATGCGCCGGACGGAGACGGGCAAAGGGACGAGGATCAACTCCATCCGCACGTTCCGACGTACAGGGTACACGAGCTGTGGGTTCGCTTCTACGCGGTGTTGCTGTCGAATGCAGGCGGTGTAGCGCGAGGCGGTCTTGCATGCCCTGGATCGAGCCGCGAGAATGCCAGTTGTGTTATTTGCCCGGATGCAGGAGCCTGGTTATGCCCCGAGTAACGCTTCAAGAACGCGAACACTGAGTCAAGGGGATGGCCGGATTGACCGCGGCTTCCACATTCCCCGGGCGGCAGACTGGAATTCGTCCTGACACCTTTTAATGCCGTGCCCGGTCGAGCTCGCCGAGCATACTCTCCAGGTCGGGCAGGCTGACGGGCTTGACGAGATGGCCGTCGCAGCCGGCTGCTTTCGATTGAATGCGATCGCCTGCCTGGCCCCAACCTGTCAACGCGATGATGATCGCGCCAGGTCCCCAGGGTTGTTCGCGAATCCGCCGCGTCGCATCGTACCCGTTCAGGCCCGGCATGCCGACGTCCATGAGAATGATCTCGGGCCGGTATTCGTCTGCGGTGCGGACCGCCTGGATGCCGTCGCGAGCGATGCGGACGTCGTTGCCCAGAAGCGTGAGCATCTTGGCCAGCGTAGCGGCGGCATCCCGATTGTCGTCCGCGACCAGGATCCGCCGCCCGTTTCCCGGCGCCTGGAGCACGACTTCCGGGGGTGAGGAGGCCACTGCATCGGATATCGTCGCAAGGGCAGGCATTCGCACCGTGAACGCACTGCCTTTTCCGAGGCCAGCGCTTTCGGCCGAGACCCGGCCGCCGTGCATTTCGACCAGGCCCTTGACGAGCGCCAGGCCGATACCGAGTCCCTCGCGGGCGCGCTCGATGCTCCGGTCTACCTGCGAGAACATGTCGAAGATGCACGGCAGGGCGGGTGCTGGAATGCCGATCCCATCATCCCGCACCGTGATAACTGCGTGATCATCCTGGCGCTCGGCTGTGAGCCAGATGTGTCCCCCCAGCGGCGTGTACTTGGCGCTGTTCGAGAGAAGGTTCGAGAAGACTTGTGCGAGCCGAGTCAGATCGGCGTCGAGGAAGAGCGGCTCTGCGGGTAGCGAAACGTGGAGCTCATGGCCTTCTGCCTCGATGGCGGGACGGGCCGTCTCGATTGCCGAGTCGATCACGGCCGCAAGCGGCACGCGCGCCAGCCTGAGCTCGATCTTGCTTTGGCTGACGCGGGCGATGTCCAGCAAATCGTCGATGAGCCGAACCATATGTCCGAGCTGCCGATCCATCATGGCACGGACCTGCCTGACGGTATCGGCGTCTCCGCCGGATAACCGGAGCACCTGGAGTCCGTTCCGCAACGGTGCCAGTGGGTTCCGCAGTTCGTGCGCGAGGAGCGCCAGGAACTCGTCCTTGCGGCGGTCGGCGTCTCTCAGCACGGCTTCCGCCTGCTTTCGCTCGGTGATATCGCGCGCTACCTTGGAGGCACCGACGACGTGGTCGTTCTCGTCGAGAAGCGGAGAGACCGAAAGGGAGATATTGATGCGTCGACCGTCTTTGGCAACCCGCACGGTCTCAAAATGCTCGATTCGCTCTCCGCGGCGGAGCCGCTCTACGATCGAATGTTCCTCGTCGTGGCGCTCGGGCGGAATGATCAGGGTGATCGATTGGCCGATGGCCTCCGACGCCGTGTAGCCGAAAAGGCGCTCCGCCCCGGCGTTCCATGACCGGATGACGCCGTCGAGAGTCTTGCTGATGATCGCATCTTCGGACGCTTCCACGATGGCGGCAAGCAGGGTCCGCGACTCCTCTGCTCGCTTGCGCTCGGTGACGTCACGGAAAACCAGGACCGCACCGAGCGCCGCGCCGGAGCTGTCGCGTATGGGCGCGGCGCTATCGTCGATTGGCCGCGCCGCACCGTCCCGAGAGATGAGCAGGGTATGGCTCGGCAGCCCGGCGCCGGTCCCCTGCTCCAAGGCACTCAGTGCGGGGATCTGCACCGGCTGCCGCGTGCGTTCGTTGACGATCACGAAAACGTCCGCCAGGGAATGACCGACCGCCTCGGGCTCGGGCCAGCCGGTCAACTCCTCCGCGACGCGATTCATGAACGTCACCCGGCCTTCGGCGTCGGTGCTGATCACGGCGTCACCGATACTGGCGAGTGTGGTTCGCAACCAGTCTGATTGCTTCCGCAGAGCCTCCTCTGCCCGTTGACGAGCCTGGAGGATGCTCTTGGCATTCTGCAGGGCAACGGTGCGTAGCATCTGGTCCTCGCCGTCATCTGCCGCCATCACTTGCCTCCGAGAATCTTGGATGCAAGTTCGGTGCCGAGCACCCGCGCCCGGATTTTCGCAAACGCAGTCTCACGGCTGGTTGAGGTATCGTCGCAGAAGGGCGAGAATCCGCAGTCATCGGTCGTGCCGAGCTGGTCGAGCGGGATAAATTCCGCCGCCTCGAGGATTCGGTCCCGAACCTGTTCGGGACTTTCGACCTGCGGGTCGATCGGCGCGACGACGCCAACGAAGACGCGCTGGCCGCTACTCAAGTGGTCGCGGATGATCTGGAGAACCTGCACGCGGTTCTTTTCGCCCGCCAGATGATGTTACAATCGAGCAGGATCCCCCGCCGGTGACGAATGGATGTTTCCAAGACGCTCGCTCCGAGGGAATCGCAAGACAGAAGGAGCGAGGCCATGTCGACGGTCCGGCGACGGCGACGAACGCCCGAAGTCGAATATCCCAGCAGGGATGGAAAACTCATGGCGGAAACCCAGCTCCACATGGATGAGATGATCGTCGCGATCGAGGTGCTCAGGGATCATTTCGCCGCTGAACCGAACGTCTATATTTGGGGCAACCTCCTGCTCTACTACGAGGAGGGGAACCCGCGGATGCACGTCTCCCCTGACGTTTTTGTGGCGCTTGGCGTGCGCAAACTTCCTCCGCGCGACTTCTACCTCGTCTGGAAAGAGGGGAAGGCCCCCGATTTCGTCGTCGAGATCACGTCAAAGTCGACCAAGCAAGAGGACATGAAGAAGAAGTTCGAGATCTACCGCGATATCCTGAGGGTCTCCGAGTATATGCTCTTTGATCCCACCGAGGACTACCTCGACCCCCCGCTCCAGGGTTTCCGGCTGGCGAGGGGGAAGTATGTCCCCGTCAAACCGCTCGCCGGCCGGCTGCCCAGCCAGGTTCTGGGTCTGCATCTGGAACGTGAGGGACAGAAGCTCCGGCTGTTCGACCCCGCGACGGGCAAGCGCTTGCTCACGCCGCGCGAGGGGCGTGAAGCAGCCGTGCGCCGCGCCGAGGAGGCGGTGGACGAACGCCAGCGCCTTACCGACGAGAACGACCGCCTCCGGCGGAAGATCGAGGCCCTGCGCCGCGGCTGACCCGCAGTCAGACGCCCGATCGGCCGTGCACGGGAGAATTGCTGCGGGCGGAGGTCGATCACAGCTTGCTCGAAAGTGCCCGGTGGCGATACGATCGTGTTTCGCCGTATCGTGTTGAATCTACTTGGTCTGCGCTGGTCGAGCGGGGAGACTTATGAAGCCGCGGCTAATTCTGGCCAGTGCGTCGCCGCGGCGGCGGTTGCTGCTCGAGGAGGCTGGATATCCGCTGGAGGTGGAACCGTCGGGGTTTGAAGAGCCAGAGCCGGGTCCAGAAGCATCGCCTGAAGACTACGCGGCGCATCTGGCCTGGCAGAAGGCGGCGGCGGTCGCCCGGCGCCGCGAGAGCGGCTTGGTCCTGGGAGCGGATACGGTGTGCGAGGTTCGCGGCGAGATACTCAACAAGCCGCTCGATCGCCGCGATGCCGAACGGATGATCCGGCTTCAGGAAGGGCATGATACGGATGTCGTCTCGGGGATATGCCTTTTTCGCGTGGGATCACACGAATGGGTGGGCGCGGTCGAAGTCAGTGCGATACGGTTCCGGCGGCTTTCGGACTCGGAGCGGAATGAATACCTCGACTCGAATCGATGGGAAGGCAGGTCGGGCGGCTACGGACTTCGAGACCCCGACCCGTTCGTGGAGGTGATCAGGGGGAGTTATTCGAACGTGGTGGGGCTGCCGCTGGAGCGGCTCGCCCGATTGCTTCAAGACTATCCTGCACTCATGCGTTAACACAGATAGGAGTGGCCGCGGGCCGCTGCCCTACTGCCTCGGAGAACCCGCAGCAATCAAGGCAGCGGTCAAGCCAACAGGAGATTCACGAATGGGATCATTCCGGCTGAGGCTCATGCGATCCAGGAAGATCGCGAGTTGTCTGCTCGTCGTGCCGCTGGCCGCGGTTTTCCTGGGGAGCTCGGGCATGCTCTCATGGCCGGGGGCGTTCGAGGCAACGAGCGTCACGGAGGCCAGTGCGCTCGTCTTCGACGACCCGCCCAAAATCGATGGCAAGCGGGCATACGGCTATCTCAAGAAGATCTGCGATATCGGCCCGCGCACGGCGGGATCGGAGGCCAACGCGCGGCAGCGCAAGATGGTCGCCGAGCACTTCACCAAGATGGGGGGCGTCGTCGAGGAGCAGAGGTGGGCGATCGCGCATCCGCAGACGGGCGAGCGGCTCATTCTGGTGAACCTGATCGGCCGGTGGCATCCCGAGCGCAGGGATCGCGTGGTGATCGGTGCCCACTACGACACCCGGCCCCACCCCGACGAGGAACGAGACCCGGCGCGCCATGCAATGCCCTTCATCGGCGCGAACGACGGGGCTTCCGGTGTCGCAGTTCAGATGGAGCTGGCCCATCTTCTCAAAGACCTCAAGACAGAGCGGGGCGTCGACCTGGTGCTGTTCGACGGTGAGGAGCTGGTGTTCGGAAATAACCAGCCCGTCGGGGAGTACTTCCTGGGCTCGATTGCATTCGCCACGCGATACGCGCAGCTTCGCGATTCGCGGCGGATCCAGTACCGCTACGTAGCCGGGATGGTGCTTGACATGGTGGGCGGCCGCGACCTCAAGCTGCCGCAAGAACCGAACAGCAACCGGTATGCCCCCGGGCTGGTGCAGCAGGTGTGGTCCGTGGCCGACAGCCTCAAAGCGAAGTCATTCAAGAACTACGAAGGACGCGAAGTGCGCGACGACCACCTGTCGCTCAACGAAATCGGAGGCATTCCGACGATTGATCTCATCGATTTCGATTATCCGTACTGGCACAAGGCCGATGATGTTCCCGCGAACTGTTCGGCCGAGAGCCTCGAGGAAGTGGGCCGTGTTATCGCTACCTGGCTGACCGTACCCGCGCCAGCCGTGGCCGCACCGAGGAAGCGGAAAACGCGGTGAGAAGGAGCGTGTAATTGGTCGTCGAAGCGCCCAAGATCGATGGAAAGCGCGCCTACGAATACCTCAAAAAGATCTGCGAAATCGGGCCGCGGCCGGCTGGGTCAGTGGCCAACCTTCGCCAGCTCGAGCTGGTGAAGGAGCACTTCCGGAAGCTGGGCGCGGAACTGATCGAGCAGCCGTTCGCCGCATCGCATCCACTCTGCGGTGCGCGGCTGCAAATGACGAACCTGATTGGCCGCTGGCATCCCGACCGGCTCGAGCGGGTAGTGATCGGTGCCCATTACGACACGCGGCCGCACCCGGATGAAGAAGTCGACCCGATTCGCCGTGCACTGCCGTTCATCGGCGCCAATGACGGGGCTTCCGGGGTTGCGCTCGAGATGGAGATCGCGCATCACGTGAGCGATCTGGAGACGCGATGGGGAGTGGACCTCGTGCTCTTCGACGGCGAGGAGCTCGTTTTCGGCAACGACCCACCCGAGGGCGAGTACTTTCTGGGCTCAATCGAATTCGCACGGCGATATGCGGCGCGACGCGAGAGATTTCGCTACACCGCGGGGATCGTGCTCGACATGGTGGGTGGAAGCGATCTCGAGGTCGAGCAGGAAGCTTTCAGCAGAGTGCGAGCGCGTCAGGTCGTCAACCAGGTGTGGTCCGTGGCGGCTTCCCTGAAGGCGAAGTCATTCGACTTCCGTGCGGGCGAAGCGGTCTGGGACGACCATCTGAGCCTCCTCGCCGTGGGCATCCCGGCCATCGATATCATCGATTTCAATTATCCGTTCTGGCACACGGCCGATGACTTGCCGGAGCACTGCTCGGCGGAAAGCCTCGAGGAAGTCGGCCGGGTCGTCACCACGTGGCTTACCGTGGCGGCCCCGAGCTTGGGAAAACCCGGGAAGCCTGAATCGCCGTAAGCTCACCTGCATCAATACGACCGCTGCCTTGTCTCGCGGCGGGTGGCTTCGAGATCAAATCGAAGCGCCGCCATGTCCACTCGCAGGCGCTCTAGTGCGTCGCGGGCGATCAGCATGACCCGGCTGCGGAACATCGCGTGTTCGAGAACTTCGTCGATCAGAGGCTCAAGCTCGGCTCGAACCTTGGGCGGCTGGTCCGCAATTCGGCCTTTGAGAGCCATCAGCTCCATCGGCACTTGCCCGGTCGACTCAACTTGCCCGCTCGTTTCGGTGATTGCCAGACTCATAGTTGCACCTCGTCGATGTGTTGTGCTCAACTCTAACATACAAACTGGGGAAGAAAAGGAGATCAACGAAACTTGTCTGATTGAGTAAAGACGGCCGGATGTAGCGGTTACGCCGAGTAACCGAACTATTCATATCATTGCCATGTGCGATCCGGAGCCGACACACCGGCAAGAAGACCCGCTGCAAGCGTGGAGAGTCGGCCGTTCTTGGTGGGACGGCATACGCGAATTCAAGTGGACTTGGGCTTCCGTGGCGTGGGGAACTCGGTTACTTTCGCGCCCGTCGTCTGTAGCGTGTGTGCGACAGGCCGATTCGACGGGGTTAGTGGCTCGAGATTGCGGTTGTCGTAAGCGATTTGCCGAAAGAACGATATAGCAAGTGGCCGCTCGCTTGAACTGATCGAGTTTGACGAGACGAAATGGTGGGGTTCGCGGACAGGGAGGTCTCGAACCGATGACGGCAGCACTCCGATTGGCGCTGGTTGGGGTCTTGGCCGGTATCGTCGCGGGGTTTGTCGGCGCTGATGGGCGGCGACGACGAAAGGCAGCTCCGCGACTCGGGAGCAGCCGCGACCGGCGTGTTTCGCGACGGCTTTGAAACGCCCGATCCCGTCTGGCAGCGCGAGCAGACCGACACCGTGATTCGCCTGCTGGCGCAAGATCGGTCACAACGGGCCGCTCATGGCGGGCGGCTTTCCGAGCACTTTCATTTCGAGTCGGGCCCTGGCAGTCAGTTCTTCGTGAGCTATGCCACACCGAAGATTCCGGTGTCGGATGATTTAAACATTGGTCTGTACGTCCGATCGGATCGCGCGGGTGTGAAGATTTACGCCAAGGTGATCCTGCCGGCGGACGTGGACCCCGACACCCGCGCTCCGTCGTATGTACTGGTCAGCGGCACTGTTTTCGATCAGGTGGACCGCTGGCAGAAACTGGAGCTGGTGGGAATGACGCTGGCGATCGAGCGTCAGGCACGCGTGCTGAGGGCAACGACCCGGCGGCCGGTCAAGCTCGAGGGAGCATACCTGGAGCGCGTGGTCGTCAATCTGCTGGGTGGTCCGGGCGAATCGGAGGTGTTTCTCGACGATCTCACAATCGAGCCCGTGCCGAAATCGGTGCTGGGGGCCGCGCCAAACGGCGATGAGTCCGGAAAAAGTGCCGGTCCCGCGGCACGGCCCCGCGGGGCGATCCCAAGCGGGCCGCGACGGCTTCCACGCCGATTCGCCTGGAGCGCAACCTCCTGGAAAAGCGAGGGCGCGACGGCGTGTATCGGCCCTGGTTTCCCACGGCGATCGAAGCGCCCGGTGCGAGTGCAGCGGGTCTGCGGGACGCGGGATTCGACGTTTTGATCGACTCGCTGAAGGGCGATGCCGAGCGGCTGAAGCCCGCCATTGCGCGCGGTGCGTTGATCATGGCGCGGCTCTCCGGCGCGGCGGAAGCGGACGCACCCCAGCAGATCCTCGAGGAGATCAATGACTACGCGCTGCGAGATTCGGTCGCGTTCTGGCACCTGGGCAACCACCTGGGCCGGCGACGGCCGACCGGGGTGCGTCAGGAGGAGCTGGCCAATGTTCGAGAAGCAATCGCCGCGGTGCGGAACCTCGACGACCAGGTCTCGCGGCTGACGCTGGCGGGGGTTGACGGCGATGTGAACCTGTTCGCTCGCGCCCCATCGGGCCTGGACATGATCGCGATCGAGCCTCTGTTCTGGGGCGCCAGTCAGGAGCTACTCGAAAACTATGAATACATAAGGCAACGGCGAGCGCTCACCGTTCGCTCGAACCTTGGGCTCTTGTTCTGGGGATGGGTACCGGCGTCGACACCCGAGCTGGTGACCCGGAATATCTGGGGAGACGACACGCCTCCCGCGTGGGGGACGCCGCCGGTGCAGCCCGCCCAGCTCAGGCAGATGACATACATCGCGCTTGCGGCCGGCTGCCGGGGAATCGCTTATTCCGGCGACGCCGATCTGACGCGCAGCGGCGGCCTCGGCCGGGCGCTGGCGATCGAGATGTCGTTCCTGAACTTCGAAATGGATATGTGTGAGCACATTCTGGCGCAGAACGAGCTGAAGACCCGCGACTACAACGTCTTCGATCCCGAGCCGCTGCTGGTGCCCTCCAATGCGACGCAATTGACGAGCCGCCGGCCGGTGCGGGTCAAGGAGCAGACCCCCGCGCCGGGTATGAAGGCCTGGACGATCCCGACGCCGGACCGAAGAGGCGTATTGCTCCTGGTGGGGGATTTCGCGTGGCGCTCACAGTTCCAGCCGCCGCAGCTCGCGGTGAACGAGGTGAGGGTCACGCCCGCCCTGCCCGAGGGAGCACAAGCGTTCGAGATCACACCGGGTGGTGTCAAGGTGCTGGACAGCGAGCGAGACCAAAACGGCAGAAAGGTCACGCTCAGGGAGTTCGACACCACGAGCCTTATTCTTTGCACGACCGAACTCTCGATGGGGGAGCGGCTGCGGGTGCTCGTCGAGGGAACGCGGCCCCAGGCCGTCGCGCTGGCAATCGAGCAGTCGCAGATCCTGCTGCAAGCCGTGACGGAGGCGAACGGCAGGCTGGCGGCCGATGGTCACGAATTCCGCAGCAAGATCGACCTCAAACGGCGCCGGCAGGCGGGCATCGAAGGGGCGCCACCCGACGTTCCGGACCTTCTGGCCGACTCGCAAAAGGGGATCAACAGCGCACGCGAGGCGATGGAACGACAGGATTATGAAGAAGCCTGGCTTCAAGCACGAAGAGCACAGCGACCTCTCCGGATGGTGATGCACGGGCACTGGGAGCAGGCGATGGCCGCGCTGACGAAGGCTGCCAAGAAGATCTACCCGTTGCGAGAGGGCGAAGTCGAAATCGACGAGGACACCGACTTGAAGCCCAAGAAGAAAGTCGAGATACCGAAGGTCTCACGTCGTCCCACGCTCCTGCTCTCGCCGGTGAGCTGCCCTCCCTGTATTTCGTTCTTCACCCTGCCGGAGGCCTACATCTGGATTGACTGGATCAAGGGAATGCCGGGGTACCGGTTCGGCCGGAATCGTGTTCCTTCAGGCGATTTCGATGACCCGCAGGTCGTCAGCGCATCAGGCTGGGTCGACATGAGCTATCAACAAGAGGGCCTGGTCGGCAAGGTTTCCGTTGTCGCGCGAGCCGAGCCGCCGCCAACGACCAAGGCAGAGAAAAAGAAGCGGCCGATCCGCGAGCTGGACGGAGCCAATTCGGGGCGGGTCATCAAGCTGGAGGTCAAGGCCGAGCAACCCAAGGACCTGGACACCATTCAGCCATTTCTCGATTTCCCGGTTGCCGCAATCCGGTCGCCGCCGATCCGCGTCGAGCGAAACAACTTGATCCGGATTTCCGTGCTGGTGAAACGAGTCTTCCCCAGCGTGCAAGGGGCAGGCGGCGTGATCGTTCGCGACTCGATCGGCGGCGAACAGTTCCAGTTTCGTACGAGCGATCCCATTCCGGAGTTTCAACGCGTGCTCTTATTCCGGAAGGCGCCGGGCGACGGAACGTTCACCGTCACGCTTGGGCTCGCCGGATACGGGGAAGCCCTCTTCGACGACCTCCGGGTTGAGGTCGTCGAAGAGGATAATGCCGTGGCGGCGCCGGACCTGGTGCGCCGGACCGATTCGCCGCGGACCATGAACGCTCCGCGAGCCTCCGGATCCGTCGCCTCCGGCCTCCGCCGCGCGGCCTACGGATACGCGACGGCAACCCCGGTAGGTGCCGGTGTCGCCGACGCGCACGTTTCGTCAGCGGGCTTTGGACAGCTCCGGCCGCTCAGTCGTTGTCGAGCACGAGTGGCCGTCGCCGCAGGAGCGCTCGAACTGCGCGACTTGCTGCTCGGCCTCATCGCGGGCGATTCCGTAACTCTTCTGGATCGCGCCGACCAACTGATCTCGCTTGCCGGCGATCACGTCGAGCTCCTGATCTGTGATCTTGCCCCAAGCTTCCTTGACCTTGCCCTGGAACTGCTTCCAGTCACCCTTGACCGTATCCCAATTCATTGCTTACTCCTTCTCGAAAGGTGTTTTTCCCTCCCCTCACGCAGGGAAGGGATCCGAACTGGATCAATCTCCCGCAGGTTCTCGCCGGTGGTGACGATCCGGCCGGCCCGCCGCGGCCATTTGCCGAGGCCTGCGAAGAGGCCGGCGCTTAAACAACTGGTGTTCGTGTGCGCCCGAAGATGAGCGATACGATAAACAGAACCAGGAAAACGAAGAACAGAACCTTCGCAATGCCGGCAGCCGCTCCGGCAATGCCGCCGAATCCGAAGATCGCGGCCAGAAGCGCTATCACCAGAAATACCACCGCATAGTGCAACATCGATTGGCTCCTTGTTCATCTAAGAATGAGAGGACCCGGTCCGCTGCTTCGAGCCGACCGATCCCGACACCTGGCTAATAAATGCAAACCCAGTGCCAAATGGTTTAAAACCAATTTTTATTCTTTATTGATGGAATGAGTGTATTTAGATTGCATTTTGGGTAAATCCGCGCATGGACCGGCGACCGGAGCTGCTCTTTCGCCGGATCATGGGACCAGATCGCCGCCGCCACAGCGGGCAGCGGCGGTCCCGCCGCCGTGGTGGCCGGCCGGCGGGAGGCGTTCGAATGAGGTCGTCATTCAACCGAGTCGAGCCGGTTCGGCCCCACGGGTCGGTTCTGGTCAAGACCCGCCGCGGTCACACGCGTCGGGCTTCACCAGGGCTTCAGCTTCCAACCCAGCGCGAAGCCGATGCCGAACGTCCACATTGCGAACGACAACGGCCGCGCTCGCGCATAATCCTCGAGGCAGTGGACAACCGAATGAATTGTCGACTCGGCCCAATTGACACTTTCCGCGCCGGAGGCCGTGACCATATTTTTCGGGTATCTCACATCGAAGGCTGTATCCATCGCTGATCTCCTCATTGCGAAATCGAGCACGCGCTCTCACTTCGGAGCGCGCCCTCCTGTCAGTGGAGCAAATAGGGCAAATGTGGTGCCATCGCGCCCGGCGGGAGCGAAATCGCGCAAAGGGACCGCGGATAGGCGAACAATCTGGTATGGGATATGCTGGTGCTTCTGTGCACAGGAGATGCAACGTGCGCTTGCTCGTTTGCGCAATCGAATACTCGAGAGGAATGACCCCTCATGAACGACCGCGAGGACTGGAAGGCACTCGATTTGATAAGGGCGGCCGATGTGATGACGGCCGCGCCGCGCACTTGCTCGACGTTCAGCACGGTCCTGGAAGCGGTGATGATTTTTCGGGACAACGACTGCGGGGCGGTGCCGATCCTGGAAGAAGGCAAGCCCGTGGCCGTTCTGACCGATCGTGACGTTGCGCTGGCGATCTCGGAGTTCCCGGAGCTCTCCAGTCAAACCGTGGGATCCATCATGACACCTGGAATCGTCTCGGTGGCAGCGGATGACCGGCTCGAGGAGGTCTGTGGTGTGCTACGAGCCCAGGGAGTGAGGCGTGTTCTGGTCGTCGATTCCCGGGGCGAAGTGCAAGGAATCATCGGCTGGGCCGATATCGCGCCGGTTCTTTCGGACCGGATGATGGGACAGGTGGTCAGGGACGCGGTGACCCCGGCCTGATTCCGGTCGTTCAGCTTCACCGCGTCGGGCGGCGCCCGCTCAAGCGCAACACCGTGTGCACCCAGTTCAGGTTTCGGGTGAACTCCTCGGCCGACAACGGGAACCCGAATTGCTGGCGCCTGAGCCAGACGGCCGCTGTGACGGCGACAAGCGCGGCGATGCCGATCGTGGCCAAGCCCACCGTGAGGAGGGCATGACCGCGTCGCCACGCGAGCTCCGAGACCAGAAGCTCGGCGATGCCCGCCAGCACGACCGGGAACGAGGCCACTGCAAGGAGCGCGGCGGCCGCGAGCACGGTGCCGGCGGCCTTCATGGCACTCACGTTCTGGCGCAGCTCGACCGCGGCCATGCGAGCTTGGAGCTCGGCCAGATTGAGCAGATTCTCGCCGAAGCCGGCGACATTGCTCACCACTTCGCCGGCCGCCGCCTCGGTTCGCACCGGCTGAGGCGAGCGACCACCGGAGTCGCGAAGGCCGGCGGCGAATCTCGCCGAGCTGCCCGATCCGTTGTGCTGGCTCAGCGCCTCTTGATCAGCCATCCGATCACCACTCCTACCGCTAGCGCGGCTCCGAGAGTCAGTCCGGGACGAGTCTTCACCCACGTTTCCACCATTTCTTCGAGGTCGCCGAAGCGGTCTCGCACCTGCTGGCCGGCTTGATCGAGTGCCTGCCGCGCTTCGTCAGCGAGATCAACGGCTGTGCCTGAATGGCCGTGACTTCCATTGCCGGAATGCGCTGATCGAGAAAATGAGAACATGATCTTTTCCTTTTGAACGAGGGTTTGCTGGAAAGGCCGGCGATCACTCTTGCCGGCGAAGGTGATCGTTCCTCGGTCAAGGTCGCTCGAGGCGGTCTCGAAAAGGGATCGTTGGGGCGACGCGACTCTGATCCGCACGCGGGGCTTGCACCGTTTCGGCCGCGCGAGCCTCCGCCATTTCCTTGAATCGGAACGCATTTTCGGCGAGCCAGTGCTCGATCTGATTGAGCGCGTAGTTCTGAGCCGCCCTGGCGATGACAGGAGTGAGGAGCCCGAGCGCGGTACGCAGCACGCCCAGACCCGCTACCGGCGAAGGTACGCCGCGATACGGCGCCGGGCTCTGGGTTGCCTGGGCAAGGGCCGTCGTGGGCAGCGACTGATCCATGCGCCTGGCGCGGCGCGAGGGGACGACCAGAAACCCCGCGGCGGCGGCGATTCCGAGCGCGGCCCATGGGTGATTTGCGACGATGCGTCGCCAATCGGTCAAGGACTGTGCGCCGCGCACCGCTCCTCTGACCTCCTCGTGCATTTCGTGACGGATCTGGGCCATCTGCCGCTGCAGCTCGCTCAGATCTGTTCCACCACCCGCTCTCGACGTTGCCATCGCTGGGCTCGCTCGGGTTTGCTGTGTGCCGCCAACGTATCAAAGGCGGGCTCTGGTGCCTGCCCGCACTTGCGCGGCCTGCTGGTTCTATTCTATGCAAGCCATGTGCCGATTGGCGCCGTCATTATGTGGCGCGGTCCGCGGGGGATCAGTGTACGTGTTGGCCGGCGGTGGCTCGAGAATCGCCGCGATCGGCACGGTTGTTGCAATGTATCTCCCGGCGATGACGGCAAATGACGGACTCCGAGCGGGGTTGCATGCCGTCAAGAGCTTAACATCTGAGGAAAAGAGATGCGTAAAGCTATCAGTGCTCTTCTTGCTCCGGCGGTACTCTGCGGATTCACGATCGCCTTCTCCGGCTGCGCCGACGAGAGTGGCGTCAAGACGGACACGACAATCAAGACGCCTGACGGCACCACGCGCCAGCATACCGAGACGACGATCGACAAGAAGGGTGAGAATCCGCCGCTGGCACCGGCGGAGAAGAAGAACTAGCGGCCCCTGAGCAGGGAACAGCAGGAATCCAGGCTTCTAACGCAATCAATGGGGAGGAGACCGTTTCCATGGTCAACACACAAGTATTGCAAGGTCAGTGGAACCAGGTGCGCGGGCAGCTCAAGAAGAAGTGGGGTCAATTGACCGACGACGACTTGAGATTCGCCAACGGAAATATCGATCAGCTCATCGGGCGAATTCAGCACAAGACGGGAGAAGCCCGAGAAGCAGTCGAGGGGTTCCTGGACGAACTGACCGCGCAGGGTGCCTCGGCGATCTCGCAAGCCGCGGAAAGCGCTGGCCAGTATGTACGTCAGGCCGCGGAAGGCGCCCGCGAGGGGTATGATCGCGTGGCCCACCAGGCGCGCGAAGGGTACAACCGGATTTCCGGCGAATTCGAACGGGGATACGAAGTGTCGCGGGACATGATCCGCGATAATCCCACCCGATCGGTCGCCACGGCGTTCGGAGCCGGCGTCCTTCTGGGCGTCGTGGTCGGCTTGGCTTTGCGCTCCCGCTAGCCGATCAACCGAAGCCGTGACATCGCGGCGCGAGCCAGTGTTCACGAGCGCTGGCTCGCGCCGTTTTCTGCGTTCGACCGGTTCCGGGCGACTGCACAAGCGGTCAAGACTGATGAGTCGTGCGCGATTCTGGTGATGAAATGAAGATGTGCGCGGATGAGTGCCGGCGGTGCGAAGAATCGTGCCGCAAGATGGTGCAGGAAGGCGCGGGCACACGAACGGGCTCAGCGAGCCAAGGCGCGGTCGAGCGGGAGAGCCGGGCGAATCGCTGAGGAGATGAACAAAGCGGGGAACGAATCACCCGCGTGCGAACCGGGACAGGGCATGCCTGCCCCGGATCGGCGCGGGTGATCTTTTTTAGTGGTCGCGATGGGACTTCGGTTTGTGATGGTGATCGGTCACGAGCTTGATCCGGTGCGTGACGGCAGCTTTTGGCAGGTTGTGGTGTTTCACCTTGGCGTGGTGCCGGGAGGATGAAAAGACCGGCGTGACCGGGACCGGGCTGGGCGCGGCGATAGGGACAGTAGGAGCGGTCGGACTCGGGCTTGCTGGCGGAGGCGCCGGGCTGGACGGCGATTCGGGGGGTGAAGTCGTCGGCGCAACTGGCGGGCTGGTGAAGCCCAAGGCCCATCCGCTCAGGTTACCGATGGTCATGAGGACCGCGCCCGGAGGCAGCGGGGGCGTGTTTGCGCCACCGGTTGGCGTGACGCCGTTGGTGATTGAGCCGCCGCTCTGATCGGGCTGCTGTGCGACATATGTATTCGGCGGAGGAATGGCGGCCTGTGACTGCGAGCCGGCGTTGACGAGCAGCCCGTAGCTGCCGATGGACCCATAACCGGGCGCGGCCAGTACCTTGATGTAGTAGCCCTGGTTCGCGGCGACGCTGGTGCTGACGCTGACGGTGGCGCCCATCGAATTGGCAGCCAGCGCCTGATCGACCAGACCCAGCGAGGAGTTGTAGACCATTAGCTTGGGTGAGAGGGAGCTCAAGTTGGTCGACTGGACGCTCACGGTCATCGTGCCTGTCGTGGTCGAGGGAACCGTGAGGTAGAACCACTCGCTGTCGCCGCCGGTCGTGATATCCAGCGACGGGATCGCGAGCTGGGCGTTGCTGCCGAAATTGCCCGAGATGTTCGGCGCCGTCAGGTAGGAAAGGTTGCGCTTGCCCCCGACATTATAAGCGTCGAACTGGCGCACCCCGTCGACGGCCTGGATGCCGGCGGTGTCGTCGGCGGTGAGCGCCTGGTTGATTCCTTCATATTCGCCATACATCACCGGGTAAGGGTCCGTGGGGCTGGACACGTCGCCCAGCCCGAGGGCATGGCCGAATTCGTGGGCCATCACGGTCATCAGGTCATAGTTCGAGTTGACCTGCCAGTTGATGTTCGAGTTCAGCAGGATGTCGCCAGCATCGGTTCCGCCATTGGCCGGCGGAGGGAGGAACGTCACTGCCAGCGTGCCGGAGCCCAAGGGGACGGCACCGATGCGGATGTCTCCGAATCGAGGATCGTCTTGCTGGTCGCCCGAGCTGCCCACGGCTTCGCCGCCGTCGGAAACGAGCGCCAGGTTAAGATTGGCGGCGTTTTCCCAGATCGAGGCGGCCTGTTCGATCTGCGCCTCCCAGGTTGCGGTCGGGTACTTGGCATTCAATGTCGCAAAGAGGGCGCTGGGCACGCCACCAACGTTGGTGCCGTCGGGCATAAAGCTATAGGTGATGCGACTGCTGTAGACAAACTGGTCGCCCAAGGCCGCATAGAGGAGCAGGCGGCCCTCCAGAATCTCGGGGATCGGCGCAAGGGCGCGTTTTCGGCTGGTGGGCGGACCGGTGCGATCACGTCTGGCGCGATGTCTGGGCATGGTTTCCCTCCGGTTCAAATGAAGAAGCGAGCGAACGCCAATGTCTCGAGTCGGGGGTTCTAGCAACACACGCGAGCGCGTCATGAAACATGAGGCGGAAGCCGATTCCCTTCGTACCCGGAGTGCAAGAATAAGCTGCATCACCGCGTCGCAGTGGTCGAGAATAGCCCGAGAAAGTTCTTATTCAAGGCACGTTTCCGGATAAACCCGCACGAAGTCGCTTTCCTACAACGGAAACCACGCCCGATGTGGCACTAAACCAACACCGAGCCCCGGAAGCAACTTTGTGTTCTATATTGCTTCTCAACCGCCGCGTGGCCGCCTTTCATGGCACCATGCACGCTTGCATTCTTAGGAGCGAGTCGGGAACAACTTCCGCCGATTCACATGAAGCGGGCCGCGGAGCGGGAGATCATTCCGACGGGATGCGCCAAACGAGGGCTTTGCTTCGGGGTAGGGTTGATGTCGAAATCAGGACGTTAATGTCAGCCTGTTCCTCAGGATCGTGAGACGAGGTGGACGGCAGTCGTGAAGCGCTCGGGTGGGTGCGCTCTTCGTCACGGCACGAGAGGTGCATAGCTTAATATGTGGCGGGGTTCTGGAGGTGGTTCTCGGGAGAGAGCAGGTTGGGATAGCGGAGGGCGTGAGGATGGCCGTGCGTTTGTGAGGGAGCTTTCCAGGAGAAACGGTGGACAGCCAATCTCGTATGGATGGCGATAAGTGCCCGGAGTGTGGCGGGGGGCTGCGCAACGGTGTTTTTTGCCGGCATTGCTCGGAGGAGTGTTGTTCGTGGCTGTGCTATCTGCGTCATATGGCGAACCATGCGCGAATGCGTGCGAGCGCGCCAAGTGAATCGGGCGTCCGCCAGTTGGGATGCGGACCTGGTGAGGCGGGCGGAGACTGAGGTTCGACGGGGCCCAGGGTCGGGGGCCTCAACACGATGGGGCGTTCGTCGCGGTGTGCTCGAGGAGGAGTGCAAGGTCTTCGAGGCCGACGGGCTTGACGAGGTGTGCGTTGAATCCCGCGAGCTGCGAGCGCCGCCTGTCTTCGGCTTTGCCGTAGCCGGTCATGGCGACCAGGATGATTTTCGACAAGGCAGGATTGTCGCGGCAGCGACGGGCCACTTCGTAGCCGTCCATGATGGGGAGGCCGATATCGAGCAGGATGACGTCGGGATGGTGGATGCGGGCCATCTCCAGGGCGTCGCGTCCATCGTATGAAGTGTGGACTTCCTGCCCGAGCGCAGTGAGCAGTTTTTCGAGGCTCGCCGCGTTTCGGAGATTATCATCGACGACGAGAATTCGCCGTCGCGGTAGCGTGCGTGCGGGGCCCTCGGGGTGCACTTTCGTCTTGGCGACGGCGACGGCCGATGATTCCGCCAGGGGGATGCGGAAGGTGAACTCGCTCCCTGTTCCGGGTCCGTCGCTGTGCACGCTCACGGTTCCTTCATGCATCTCGACCAGGGAGCGGACGACCGTGAGCCCGATTCCCAGGCCGCCGCGCGAGCGCGAGAGGGTTTGATCGGCCTGGACGAACATATCGAAGAGTTTGGGGAGGAGCTCGGGCGCGATGCCGATGCCGTTATCCTTGACGGTCACGAGGACATCGGAGCCCGCCAGAGCCGCGGTCAGCTCGATCCGGCCCCCCTCCGGTGTGTACTTGGCGGCGTTGTTGAGCAGATTGCTGAGTACCTGCGCCAGGCGCGCGGGGTCGACGTCGAGGACGACGGTTTGCGGTGGAAGCGTGATGCGAAGCTCGTGCTCATAGTCCTCGAGCACCGGCTGGCTGGCCTGGACGGCGAGCTCGACGACCCGTTCGAGCTCGATCGACTCCTTGCGCAGCGAGACCGTTCCTCGGGTGATCCTGGAGACGTCGAGCAGGTCGTCGACGATGCGGGTCATGTGCTTGATCTGATCGGCGATGACGTCGATCGACCATTCCAGGTTGGCCCCGCCCGGTCCTTCGATGCGCATGATCTGAACGGCGTTGCTGATGGGAGCCAGTGGGTTTCGCAGCTCGTGCGCGAGCATGGCGAGGAAGTGATCCTTGCGCTGGTCGGCATCCAGCAGTGCTTTTTCCATTCGCTTGCGGTCGTCGATGTCGGCAACCACGGAGCCGACGCCCAAGATGGTGCCGTCGGGGGTTTTTACGGGGTAGAAGCTGCAGAGCCAGTAGCGAGCGGGGCCGGTTTTTCCTGCAGTCTCGAAGGCGATTTCCTTGTTGATGATGCTCTGGCCGGTTGAAAGCACCTCTTCAAGGGCTTCGCAGAAATCGCTTGCGAGTGCCGGGAAGGCGTCCTGGAGTGTCTGGCCCGGTCGATCCGCAAAGTCAAGGGCGGCCATCTCCTGGAGTGCGGGGTTGATGCGCAGGAAGTGGAGATCGGAATCGAAAAAGCCAAGGCCGACCGGGGCCTTGTCGAGCAGGCTGTTGAGCAAGGCGCGCTCGGCGCCCAGCTCGGTGACCAGCCGGTTCCGCTCGGCGAGCGACTTCTTGAATTCGGTCATGTCGCGAACGATGCCGGTGAAGATGCGGCGCTGGCCCAGGAGGGTCTCGCTCACGGCCAGCTCCATGGGAAACGTCGAGCCGTCCTTACGGAGGCCCATGACTTCGCGAACCGAGCCAATGATCCGCTGCTGGCCGGTCGTCAAATAGGCCAGGAGGTAACCTCCGTGCTCGCTGCGATAGGGCTCGGGCATGAGCATGGTGATGTTCGACCCGACCACTTCGTCGCGAGTGAAGCCGAAGATCCGCTCGGCGGCAAAGTTGATCGACTCGACCAATCCGTGCTCGTCGATCGTGATGATTCCATCGGCGGCGGTGTCGACGATTGCCTTCGAGCCGCACGGCGGCCTCGCGCACGGCCTCCTCGGCGTGCTTTCGTCGGGTGATGTCGCGAGCGATCTTGGTGAAGCCTCTCAACTTCGAGTCTTCGTCAAAGATCGGTGCGAGCACGCCGCTGGCGAAGAACCGGCTGCCGTCCTTGCGGATGTGCCAGCGCTCGTCGGTTGCGCGGCCGGTGGCGGCGGCGGCGGCGATTTCCTGCTCGGGGATTCCTGCGGCGCGATCCTCGGGGGGAAAGAGCACCGCGATCTTCTGGCCGATGATGTCTGCTTCTGCATAACCGAAGAGCTGATCGGCACCCGAGTTCCAGGTGACGATACTGCCGTCGGGATCGACGGTGAAGATCGCGAAATCCTTGATGCTCTCGACCATGAGCCGCAGGCTTTCTTCCGCCTCGCGAAGCGCCTGCTCGACGCGCTTGCGGCTGGCGATCTCGTGCTCGAGCTCGCGGCGGCGGGCTTCGCTTTCGCGGGCCAGGATGCGCGATTCGGCGAGGTCGCGCTCGGTGCTCACCTGGCGGATCACGCGGCTCACGATCGGCTCGAGGTGATTGAGAAAGTTGGGAGTCTTGGGGACGAAGTCGCGCACTCCCGCGCGCAGCGCCTCGACGAGCAGATTCTCGTCCTGAAGACCGGTGACCAGGATGGCGGGCACATCCTGGCCGGCCTCTTTGATCTGGCGGAAGAGGTCCAAGCCGGTCAAGCCGGCATCGAGCTGCTGGTCCAGGACGATGAGATCAATGCCTCCCGCGGCCACTCGTTCGAGACACGCGGACGCTGTAGTCGCCGTGACCACGGAGTAGCCTGCGCGCTCGAGCTCTAGCTGCTCGAGCCGGGCGACGCCTTGATCATCCTCGACGAGCAGGATCCGTGCCTGGCTACGTGCTCCCATGTGCGATTCTACCCTCAGGGTCCGGTCTGACCGAAGTCGGGAATGCGAACGACCTGAAGAAAGAGGCCCAGCCGGTTTACCGCCTCGACAAAGGCCTGATAGTCGACCGGCTTGGTGATGTACACGCTGCAACCCAGCTCGTAGCAGCGCTGGATCTCGCGGGGGTCGTCGGTTGTCGTGAGCACGATCACCGGGATCGTTGCCGTCTGAGGGTCGGACTTGAGGTGCCGGAGCACCTCGATCCCGTCGACCCGCGGCATCTTGATGTCGAGCAGAAGCAGGATCGAGCGCGGCGAAGTCAGGGCGACGCTGGCGTGCGCCGTGAAGAAATCGATCGCCTCCTGGCCGTCCTTCAGGCGGAGGATCTTGTTGGCGACGCCCACCCGGACGAGGTTGCGCTCGACGAGTGTCGCGTGGCCGTCGTCATCCTCGGCCAACACGATCAAGATTGGTTCTGGTGTCATGCCCAAGGCCTTCCTGCACGGTATGTTGTTCCGAATTCTTTTGTCCACGAGAGAACTGGACGCCTTCGAGGGGCCGGGCGGGCAGAGCGACAAAAAACGTTGTGCCCACGCCGGCGTTCGATTCCAGCCAGATCCTTCCTCCGTGCCGCTCGACCATCCGGCGCACCAGAACGAGCCCGACCCCTTCGCCCTGTGCCGCGTCGGGATGCAGGCGGTTGAACGCCGTGAAGATCCGGTTCTGATAGGCCAGCGGAATGCCGAATCCGTTGTCCTTCACATAGTAGACCCGGAGGTCGGACAGGCCGTCTCCCCGGTCCGGCGGAATGGTGCCCACCTCGATCCGGCCCGGCCGAGCCGGGTCGAGGTAGCGAACGGCATTATCAAGCAGATTGGCGAAGATCTGCTCGACCGCGGTGGGGTCGCCCCAGGCCGTCGGCAGAAAAGGGATCGTTATTTCGGCCCGTTTCGATTTGATGCTGTCGCGCAGTGCGTCGACGACTTTCTGAACGATCGCACCGACCTCGAGCATTTGCCACTGGAAGGGCACTCTGCCGGCGCGCGAAGGCGCAGGAGGGCGTCGATGATGCCCGCCAGGCGATCGACGGCCGCGTGCAGAAACCTGACCGATTCGGCCACAGTGCCCGTGATCAGCTTGCGGCCCTCATCTCTCAGGCGCGGCGGCATCTCGTCGTCGTCGAAAAGCCGGCCGAGCTCCTGGGCGGCCAGTTTGAGCTCGCCAGCAAAGCCCTGAAGATTGATGAGTGGAGAACGGAGATCGTGCGAGACGCTATAGACAAACATCTCGTTCTCCTTTCTCTGCTCGAGCAAGGTCGAAGCCATCTCCCGAAAAGCTCGGTCCAGGACCGCGAGCTCGTCGCCGCCCCTCAAGGGGCGATTGAGCGGGCTGCCCTCGGCAAGGCGCCGGGAGTTTTCGGTCAAGACTTCGAGCCGCCTGACCACGCCTTGAAAGAAGACCAGGGCCAGGAGGAGGGTCAGCGCCAGGATGGCGCCGCCGCCGCAGATCAAGATCCAGAAATGCCAGGAATTCGAGCGGCGCATCGTGCTCATTCGCGCGAGGTCGAGCCGCGATTCGTCCTCGAGCATGGCGTCGATCTCTTTTCGCACGCTTGCGATCGCCAGAGCCGCTTCATCAAGGCCAAGAACGGCGTGGTCGCGCTGCCCGGCTCTTAGCTGGCGCCCGATGCCGGCGAGTCCACTGGAGATCGCGCGGGCGCGGGCAGCGATGTCATCGACTCTAGCCTGCTGAGCAGGGTTGTCGGCCACGAGCTCTCGGAGCTCGGCCAGGGTGGCGCTTACACGAATAAAGTCATCGACGAACGGATCGCGCTCGATCGGCTGTTCGAGGACGATCAGGTTGCGCATGCCCGCATAACCTCCGATCAACAGGCGGTAGCTTTCCTCTGTCCTGGCGATCACCTCCTTGGTATGGACCGCCCACTTCTGCGCCCTGGCGCCTTCCGACATGGACGTGAGCAGGATGCCGATGAAGATCCCCTGCGCAAGCACGGGGATCGAAACGATCAGGATCGCCTTCTGGAGTATCGTGAGTGATCTGAACATGCGACCCAGTCGGAAAGAACGACGAATCCGGGATCTTCGGGGCCTCTCTTGCGGGTTCGCGCGACCCGGCGGCTGCTCGATTTACAGTGCTGGAGCCTTGCCGGTCAAGTCCTTGGCGGCGGCGCGATTGAGCGATCTTCTCGAGCCAACCGGCGCGGCGGCGTGAGCCGGGACCGGCTGATCCGGTGCGAGGCAGTCGTCGCGCGATGAATCGAGGAGGGGGAGCAGAGCCTCCAGCTTCTGGCGGGTTTCGACGAGCGATAGGGCGGTGCTGGTGGCACCGGCGTCGTCGAAATCGGTGCGGCGCGTTCCGCCGGGCTCCTCTCCCCACCGCCCGACGACGATCCGGAGCGAGGGGAAGCGCCGGCTCAACCGCTTGCAGAGATAGCGAGTGTGTGCCAGGCCACCGGGAGCAAGGGACGCGATGCAGACGAGTGCGGGGGTTTCGCGCGCGGTCAATTCGAGCAGCTCGGCCGTCAACGTTTCCGGGGCGATGAACGTCATGCGCCAGCGGCGGGGGTCGAGCAGCTTTTCGAGTGATTGGAGCCCGACGCAGTCGGCTGTGTCGCGTGCGGGGCAGCCGAAGATGACAATCGGACGGGGCCGATCGGGCCCGGCAGCGGGCTCTGAGCCCGGTGGATCCGGATTCGGCCGCGGCGAACCGGCGTGTACTTCGCCCAGGTCGTCTACGATCTCGGCAAGCGAAGATGTTATCGAGCGTTCGTCGGCCTCGGTGATCTCGCCGCGAATACGGCTGCCGCGGGCGGCGCACAGGGCAGGTATGATCATCGTATCGAAGACGGCCTCGGCAGGCTCGGTCTTCTGGCGCTCGAGGATCAGCTCTTCGGCTTCATCCTGGTCTCGCGCGAGCAGGCGCTGGTAGAAGCTGTCCTTCAGGTCGAGGGCGGGCTGGTCGCCGAGCAGGACGGCGAGGAACTCGAGCTGGGGGACGTAGCGTCCGAGCATCATCAGGCAGACCGTGAGCGGGCTGGAGAGGATCAGGCCGATCGGCCCCCAAAGAAACGCCCAGAATGCGGCCGAGACCAGGAGGGCGATCTCGGAGACGCCCATGCTCTGGCCGTAGATCTTGGGCTCGATCAGGTTGGCAACAACGAGCTCGAGCGTGACGAACAGGCCGATCACGAGGAGGGTTATCGTCCAGCCATCGGTGAATGCGAGGGCGGCCGAGACGGGAAGCACCGCAGCGAGATACGGGCCGACGTAGGGCAAGTATCGCAGCATGGCCCCGAGGAAGCCCCAGAGGACCGCGTACTTGACGCCCAGGGCGAGGAGGCCGGCGCCCAGGACGAGCCCGAACGAGCCGTTGACGAGCGCTTGCATGAGCAGGAAACGGCTGATCCGCTGGCCGGCTTCGTCAACGAACCGGGTGGCCGGCGCGATGCGCCCGTAGCCCACGAGCCTGATCAACCGGTTGCGGAACTCCTCGCGCTGCTGGAGCATGAAGATCACGAGGATGATCGCCAGGGCAAGCTCGCCGAGGTACTCCATCATCGGGGTCAAGAAGTGGGAGATCCGGCCGAGCCAAACTGGAGATTCGGGCTCGACGACCACGGGCTGGGGCCGTTGCGAGGCGGGCAACGTCTGGTTAGCCGATGGGCTTGGTGCGGACTGTCCCTCCGCGGCTGGCTGCGCCCCACGATCTCGCGATTGATTTCCTCGAACATGCGGGTGACGCGGCCGGAGCCGCCAAAGTACTTCTTGAGCGACTTGACCTTGGCTTTGACCGTCGTCGTGTGCTCGGGCAGCTCGCGCAGCAGGCTGGAGATCTGCGCGGTGACGACCCAGCCGGCCGAGCCGAGCACGAATGCGGCCGTGAGCACGGTGAGGATCACCGCGGGCGTGCGGCCGACGCCCCAGAGCCGCAGTCTGGCGACGACGGGGTTCAAGAGGAACGTCAGGAAAATCGCGAGTGCGACCGGAATAAAGATTGACTGCGCCCAGTACAGTACGGTGACGGCCACGACAGCGATCACCGTTCCCGATAGCAAGACGATCGATCGCTGCCAGTCGGATCCGCCCGAGCCTTTGGTCATCAGCCGATCCTTCTTGACCGCGTGCGACTTACTAGCGACTGGAGCCAACGCGGTTCCAATCTCGCCTGGGAATTCTGTAGCAAGCGGCGCGCCGTTGGGCGGGAGCCGCACAAATCGAGGGTCTCTCGGGGCGGTCACCCGCCGGCATGGGCGGCGTGGCATTGCTTGTGAGGGACGAGTTTCCCATGTATACTAGGCTGGGTTCTCAATCCGACGGTCAACCGGTCTGCCGTGTACGTCAAGTGGTGCGCAGAGGAGACGCTTCGTGAGTGCCAAGAAGGGGGCAGCGCCCAGCCCGGAGCCGCCAAGCGGAGGTCGATCGCGCCCAGCAACGGCGAGCGAGCGACTGCAAGAAGGCGGGTGCTGATCGTCGACGACAGTGCAACGGCGTGCAAGCAGATCCAGATTTTCCTGGAATCCGATCAAACGATCGCGGTGGACACCGCGTGCAACGGAAGCGAGGCGCTCGAGGCGCTGTGCCAACGGCCGTACAGCGTGGTGGTGACCGACCTCAAGATGCCGCGGCTGGACGGACTTCAACTGCTGCAAGAGGTCCAGAAGAGACGATTGCCGGCCGACGTGATCATCACGACGGGATTCGGCACGGTGGATGATGCGGTGCAGGCGATGCGGTGCGGCGCCGCCGATTTCCTGACCAAGCCGATCAACCTCGACCATCTGAAACTGGTGGTTGAGCGGTCGCTGCGCGAGCGGGCTCTCGAAGACGAAGTCGCCACCCTGCGCGGGAAGCTGCACGAACAATCGGCGTTTCACAGCATCCTCTCCAAGAGCCCGCGGATGCACGACGTGTTCGAGCTGATCAGCCACGTGGCCGAGACGGTGAGCAACGTGCTGATCTTCGGTGAAACAGGGACAGGAAAAGAGCTGGTAGCGCGGGCGGTGCACGACGCTTCGCCGCGGCGGAAGCTGCCGTTCGTGGCGGTGAACTGTGCGGCGCTGCCGGAGTCGCTGCTGGAGAGCGAGCTATTCGGCCATGAGAAGGGGGCGTTCACAAGCGCGATCGGTCAACGCAAGGGACGGTTCGAGCTGGCCCATGGAGGGACCATCTTCATGGACGAGATCGGCGAGATTCCTCTGTCGATGCAAGCCAAACTGCTGCGGGTGCTGCAGGAGCGCCGGTTCGAGCGGGTGGGGGGCACTCTGACGATTGAAACCGACGTTCGGCTGGTCGCTGCGACGAACCGCGATCTGCTCAAGCTAGCCAAGGAAGGGAGGTTCCGCGAAGACCTGTACTACCGGCTCAACGTGGTGAAAATCGATCTGCCGCCCCTGTACGAACGTGCCGAGGACATTCCGCTGCTGGCCAGCCACTTCGCGAAGAAATTCAGCAGGCCGGGAGCGCCACCGAAGACGATCTCTCCGGAGGCGATGGAGGTGCTCATCAAGTTCCGCTGGCCGGGGAACATTCGCGAACTCGAGAATGCGATCGAGCGCGCGTGCGTGACCAGCCGCGATGACGTCATTCGCCCGGAGAACCTGCCTGCGGAGGTGTTGAAGCCAGGCCGTCCGCGGTACCAGCTTCCTGTGGATGTCTCGCGACCCCTGACCGAGCAGCTCACGGAGATGACCGCTGCGTTTGAGGAACGCTACCTGCGCCGGGCGCTCGAAGCGCACGCGGGCCCACATCGGGCGCACGGCGCGGCTGACGGGGCTGTCGCGGCGAACCATCACGGAGAAGCTGGCGCTTTATCAGATTGATAAGAACGAATTCAAGAAGGATTGAAGTTCGGGGTGGCATAAGAAGTGCCATAAGAAGTGCCATATGAGGTGCCAAGGGCTGAAGCCCGTGGCTATTGACCGGGGCCGCGTCGGGGCCGGGAACGTTGCCAGTTCTAACCGCGTTCGGATCAACGGCGGTCCAGGACCGAGAAACCGCGATCGGCAAAGGGATGGTCGGCAAGGGCCGGGATCGGGAGATGGTCACTTCAGGATCGATTCAACTGCCGACGCATGCTTGGGCGCTGGCTCAACCCGCGCCGCTGTCTTCTCAGTCGACGGCTCCGTGGCCTTCCGGCGCTCGACAGCATTAGGATCGATATAAAGCGCCGGGGTGAGCGTCGTCGCCACGGCATAGTCCTTCGGCTTCAACGTACCGACCCGCCGGTAAATGATCCGGCACTCCTTGACCTTCACCGTTTCAGCTTCGCTGCGGCTTGCGGAATGCCCCAGTTTGACCACCTTGAGAAGCGAGTCGCTGATCTGCGGCGAAACCTCGGCGGAATTCGACCCCTCGAACTTCGAGGTGCGCTCGCCTTGAATGACCTCCTCGGCACGCACAATCTCGTGGCCTTCCGGGAAGTGCGTATTCATGAGCTTCTCGCCGTGGGTCCGGTAGTATCTAGGCCAATGATTCGAATTCTCGGGCATGCCGATCACGCCGAAATCACGATCTTGATAGACATACCGAACGCCGTCGGTTTGGGCGCATCCGCTCAGGACGACGACCGAGAGCAACACGAGGCTATTTCGCATGGTAATCCTCCCATGCCAACACAATTCCGATCACTGCGCAGGAGCGCCTTATATATTGAACTACGAAAGCTCATGAAACCGACGACGCGGATTCAAGAGCACGGACACTGCGTCAAGGAGGCGAGTTGAAGTGCGAGCGGGGAAAGGAGCAAACCGCGTGCCAGCGAGAAGGATCACTGTCGAGCCCGGATTTCCTGAGCGAACGCTCCATCTTACCGCGGGCATCAGGGAGGGCTGGGTTCGCGTGACTTGGGTAGGAAGTACCGATTGAATTCAGGCCCGTTCGTTATAGCGAATCACTGTTGATCGCGGTCAGAATCCGTTCGTGCATCCGCAGCGTAGTCCGTCATCGATATTCAGGTAGAGATCGACGCCGGTGCGAGGAATGCGCTCGAGCTCGTGAGGCTATAAGTGCTGGACCTCGACGAAGCGCTCGAGCGCGCGCTGGCAATAAACGCCGGCAGTTTCCGGCCGCAGGGTGGTATTAAAGATGATGGCGACGCGTTGGATTTCCGTGGCTGTGGTCCGCAGAGTGGGGCGATCAAGGGAGAAGACGTCGGTCCGCAAGTGGACGGTCAGGAATTCAGCTCATCTTCGGGTGAAGGCGAAGTTGGAGAATTCGGAGCTTGGTCCGCAGATGACGCAGAGGAACGCGCGATCCTCTGCGGACATCTCTCCGCCCGTTCAGCGTTTCACCGACCCGCCTGCGCCTGTTCCCGGTTCTTGCCCCGATCTCAGCCTTTCATCTGCGTCTATCTGCGTCCTCTGCGGACAGATGTCATCTTTCCGCCCTCTCCGCTCGCTCACCCGCAGACCCGTTCTCTCAGCAATGGCCGCGAATACCGCTTGATGACGTCCGGCCACATGAAATCCCTTGGTCACACCTCACCCGCTACGCTGCCCGCGCGGTCGAGTGCCCACGACCGCACCGTGGCAGACATGAAGAAAATTAGAAGATGTTCCGAAGAGCACGACTAGCTTCGTGGCCTAGCGCTCGCTTCGTCTCTCGAAGAGGTTCCACGACTTCACGGCCAGACGCGCCGACGCCGGTCACCGCGGCCAGTGACATGTGAAGCCACGCTGCGGCTACGGGAAGGTCTGAACCGCGTCCGTACCCTGGATGTACCACCAGGCGTCGATCATGTTTCGAGGGATGGTGGGTCCAACCGGGCCTTTGCCCCAGTAGTAGTCGCCGTAGTCGCAGACGCCGATAGTGAAGCCCCCCACATCAACATTGACGATCGGGCCCATGGCCGCCGCTGTTCCGATGTCCGTTGCGTTGGAGGCGCTCAGCCAGGACTGGACGATCGTCTGCGGCTCGAAAGTGATGAATAGGATTTGAAAACCCAGGAAGCCAAAGACGAAGTCCGACACGAAGGGGTGGCTATCCGCCGCTTCGGTATCGAACGCCAGGACGCTGTGCAGGCCGTTGAACGCCAGGCCCCAGCTCAGCCAAGGGGACGACGCGCTCGCATCATTTTCGAGGAGGTTGCAGGCGTACATCGGGAGCCATTGGAGCTGGTCGTTCGGGTAGGGTGCGCCCCACGAGCCGGCGTAGGGGACGTTGTAGTTCTGGCTACCTATCTCCACGGTAATTGAAGAGTTTGGCGCCAAAACGGATGCGCCTGCCGGGGTGTTGTACTGGGCCGGGGTTGCGCCCGGATACATCTCTTCGAAGACATAGGGGTTGGCGTCGCCGATATAGAAGACCATGTTCGCTGTGTTGATGCCCCAATTGCTGTAGTCGGCGTCCCCGGTGATCCATGGATTCGCGCCGAGCGTGCCCGGAGGAGTGGGTTCGATGTAGTCGCCGGGCCAGGAGGAGTCGGCGAGCCAGCAGAACCGCTCCGACCCGCCGCCGTAAGTGCTCATCGCATTCTGCCACGCGACGCGGTCCCCGGTCCACGCGCCTGGGTCGTTCGGGCTCTCGCACCCGTAGGTGATGGAGTTGTGCGTATTCGGTGCGGGCCGGGCGGTGACCAGCAGTGAGGTGTCGGCCTGCGCCGACACGCCGTTCGCATCGACCACGGTGACCGAAACGTGTTCGGTCCGCCTCAATGACTGGGCGGGGAGAGTGCCACGCAGGTCTCGAGTCAGCGGTTCGTAGCTTACCGCAGCGCCGCGCTCGGCGAAGGTGTTGGGGTTCGATCCCCCCCAAAGGAACGAGTAGGGCGGCGTGCCGCCCGACACGGTTGCCCGCGCCGTGACGCGAGACCGTTCGGGAGCGCTCGCGGCGACGGCCACCGACGGGACGAACCGAGCATCATCGGTGGCGGGAATGAGGCGGACCCGGGCGGTTAGCGGATGCTCGACGCCCCGGTCTGGATGGGTCACCATCCGCCTGACGGTGACCGCGTACCACGGGATGATGTCGCTTGGCCGCCAGTAGGAGGCGCCATTCAATGCGTTGCGCAGACTCGGCGCCAGGTAGACGAGCCGTACGTCGACCACAACATCGTCGGCCCGAGAGCATGAGATCCGGCGGCGAATCTCGTCGGGGTCGATAATCGCCACCGACGGGCCGGGCTCGAGCAACCGCGTCGCATGAATCAAGCGGGTAACCTCCCCATCGGGAGCGAACGAGAACTGGATCTGGGCGCCTGGGCCGACGAGCGGGTATCCGTCCACGACAAAGCGGTAGCTGACATGGGTGTCGAGCAGCGTTCGCCGTTGCTTCTGCTCGTCGCCGATCGCGACCGTGATGAACACCGTGTGTCCGACCATCGGACGGGCCGAAGCCGGCGTCAGCCCTGCGGTCTCCAGGGCTGCGGTGGCCGACCTCAATGCCAAGTCGTCGGCAAACGGCACGTGCCGGTCGAGCGCTGCGTAGTCGATGCCGGTGATGGCGATCGGGATCTCCGGGTAGTGGTTCGTGGTGGCCTCGGTGAAGCGGGCAACGGTATCCGGGTCCTCGATCCGGACGCTTGGAACAGCCAGGTATTTATCGCGATCGACAAACGAAGCCTCGCCATCCAGCCATCTCAACCCCCTGGCGGGGATCCTGAGAGCTTCCGCCAGTCGATGAGCCTCTGACTCCTGGATCCCCGTCTTGGCGACCCGATACACCTGAAGCCGACTGGCCGCGCAATCTCCCATGGCTTCCTCCCCCAACTCTGGCCGGGTCTATCGGTGCGCTGACGATCTTATTATACGCAGTTGCCGGTGTCCACACCGACCCAGAACCGGGCCCCAGCGTCGGGGTCGACCAAAGCCCGGAAGCGTCCCCCGGCCGCTCGCTCAACTCGATGCGGACCACACTGTCCGCGTCGCGGTTTCACCTCCCGTGGACATCGGTTGCAGGCATTGCGGCAGATCGACCACCAGAGCTAGGAGATAAGTTCCTGCTTCCGAAGGACTTCCTTATGCTTCTGCTTGCAGTCATCGGAGTTCATAGCGCCGTTTCTGATTCTCTGCAATAGAGGAGCGGGAACCGGCGTGCGCTTCTGCAACAGCCCTTTCGCTCCAAGTCTCTCCAAGTCGGTTAGCGAAAGTTCTTTTATGTCCTCATAATAAATGCAAGATTTGTTTGTCAGAATCGAATACTCACTCGTTTGCACAACGCACGCGTCATCCATTCCAACTCCCGGCGTAAAACTGGTGAAGCTTACGATGAGGATCTGGTTTGGGTCTTTCTCAGGATCGGTTAAGACGACCCACGTGTGTCGGTCAGCGACACCGACAAGCCTGAAGGTGTCCCGCCCTTCACCTTCAGGCTCCTGTCTCGACCTTGCTCTCGGTCGGCAAACCGAAGATCGAGTCGATGACCTCCTGCTCCGCAAGCTTCTCCTCGAAAGCTGCGATCTTACCTTCGCTTCCCATGCTTGCGAGAGCATCCGTCCAAGGAATCGGCCGAGACGTATCCGGCTTGAAGTTCTTTACCCACTCCAAGAATTCGTGAGTGAAGGCAGAAAGCCCGCTCGTCGAGATATCTCTGAAGCGACTACTGACCTCTTCGAGTTTGTCGATCTCCCTCTTGGAGAGCTCGCCTCGTCCCGGATCTCCCATCAGGACGACTTTCTTGTTAACCGAGCGAATGTATCTATTCCAGTCTTCCGGCGACTGTTCCTTGCCGTTGACCAAGTTGTAGGTGTGACTTAGGACGGGTCCGTAGTTCATAGCGACCGCCCTGTCACCCGTCAGCGTGCGATCTTTTGCCGCTAGAAGCTCTCTATCTACGATGTAGAGTAGTTTGAGCAGTCGCAAGCGGTCCATCACTCTTCCCTCCAAGGTGAGGAGGTGCGCTGCTGCCTGCGTTGTCTTGAGCGGCTCGAACCTGAAGTTCATACCGACCTCATTCGGGGATCAAGCCTGAATCGGTCTTGACTAACACCGACCCTCGTTGTACGCGGCTTCTTCGGTCAATCTCAAGTGAAAACTGAACAAAAAACCAGAGGGTGGGAAGCCCAATAGTAAACTATCTGTTCAGAGTCACGAAGACTTGAGGTTCAAAGAAAAGGCTCAATGCGCCGTTGACGGCCAAAGAACTAGACCGAGTGCGTCTGGTATCGAGAGAGGACGACCCTACGGCGGTGACGAGTGTGTGCGGCGAACGGTGAAAGCGCTCGGCCTGGAGCACACCGTTCGCCCGGAGGGACGGCCGCGTAAGGTAAGCCAGTCTGGGTCCGATCCAGCTCGCTAAGTTCGTGCAGCGCGCGTGTCCGTTTCCCTTCCCCTCGAACGCAAAACCGTCCGCGTCCCGGTTTCACTCCGGCGGTTGTTGTTTATCGTGCCGCGCATCCGGCGAGGTTGGCCAAGTGGTGGACGCCGAGTCGAGCGGCGGTCTCTCGCAGGCGCGAGCGGCTGGCGGCGAAGAAACGGCCCAGGAGGCGGCCTTTGGTGAGCTTTTCGAGGCGGGCCCACCAGGTCTCTGCGCTCGAGCCAATTCGTTGGAGGATGCCTGATAGCTCGGCCGAGATGATGGCCTTGCGGTCGCGGAAGAGCCGGCCGGTGTATTCGACCAGGAGTAGATAGGTCCTGAGCGGGAAGCCCTCGATCATTCCTTCACGTGATGAATCGAGCGAACGGCGATCTTCGATCGGGCAGAGCCAGATTGAGTCTTCGAGACCGGACGCGGCGTTTGAGTCTGGTGCCGAGGGCTGAAGCCCGTGGCAATTGACCTCGGCCCCGTTGGGTCCATGGAGGATGCCGGCTGGAACCGGCGTCAGGTCGGCTAGTCGGCCTTGTTCCTTCACGTGTTCGATTCGGGTGGTGATCGAGGTGTGGGGGCTTGCTTCCGGAACTTCGACGATGCCGGCGGCGACGGGATTCAGGTCGATGTAGGCGCAGGTTGCCAGGAGGGATTCGTCGTCGAGGATGGCGATGCTTTTGAAGCGTCCCTCGAAGAATGCGCCTCGGGCGTTGTCCTGGCGGTTGGCGAGGCGAGAGAGTGGTTCTTTCAGGCATTTCATAAGCCAGCTCAGGCTTTGCAAGCGCTCGCGGGCTGTAGCCACCCACTGGGGGTCTTGCAAGCGCCACTCGACCCAGGCCTTGGTGACCGGGAGGGGCTGGCGGGATTTGTCGCGTGGTGGGAAGAGCCGGGCCCAGCGCCGGACGACTTCTTCGTCTGACCAGTCTTTGGCCACTTCGGGGTCGAGGCGCACGAGTACGTGCAGATGGTTGTCCATGACCGAGAAACCGCCGACGGACATCGCGAAGATTCCCGCAAGTTCTTGGAGCCGTTGTTCGATCCATTCTCGGCGGTTGAGCGGGCCTTCGCTGAGCAAGAACGCGCGTCGCACGCAGCGTGTGACGCAGTGATACCAGCGGGTTACGGCGGGATCGACCAGATGGGCGCGGGGCATTGTCATGGGTGGGGCTCCGTAGGTGATCGATCGACGGAGGTTACCTAAACTGCCGGGTTGTGTCAAGAATACAATGCATGTCCTTTCTTCTCGGTTGAGCGCGGAAAGACGTGTCTGCCGCGTTGTCGCCGACGCGACGGAAGCGGCTTCAATGGAGCCGCGCTCGGTTGAGCGCGGAAAGCCTATGGAAAGCAAGGTAACCGACGTTCGGTTCAGGGCTTCAATGGAGCCGCGCTCGGTTGAGCGCGGAAAGCACCAACGTCGCCATCGGTGGACTGCGAAGAGTGGACGGCTTCAATGGAGCCGCGCTCGGTTGAGCGCGGAAAGGCGATCGTTCTGGCCGGAACAGAGGGAGCCGCCCTCGCTTCAATGGAGCCGCGCTCGGTTGAGCGCGGAAAGTCGAATAGATAACGGCCAACGCGGCGGTGCAGATCACGCTTCAATGGAGCCGCGCTCGGTTGAGCGCGGAAAGCGGGTCGCGCGCGGATTGGTCAGCTCGGAACGCCTCCTGGCTTCAATGGAGCCGCGCTCGGTTGAGCGCGGAAAGCGGATCGTGCGGCCCGACAGCGTTAGCCAACTTGATGCTTCAATGGAGCCGCGCTCGGTTGAGCGCGGAAAGCCTTCTCCAGCCCCGTGAGCTGGCCGTTGCCCATGAGGGCTTCAATGGAGCCGCGCTCGGTTGAGCGCGGAAAGTCCGACATCTTCGTGACGATGTCAGCCAAGCCCTGATGCTTCAATGGAGCCGCGCTCGGTTGAGCGCGGAAAGCTCCAAATCGCCGACGAAAATGCGCCTTTCCCTGCCCGCTTCAATGGAGCCGCGCTCGGTTGAGCGCGGAAAGGCGTTGATTCGGTTGACTTGATTCACCGCGAAAAGCAGCTTCAATGGAGCCGCGCTCGGTTGAGCGCGGAAAGCTCACGGTTGCGTTCTTCGATGTTCGTGGTGTCGGTGCTTCAATGGAGCCGCGCTCGGTTGAGCGCGGAAAGAAGATGCCAGGCTTTTATCCGAGCGACTACAAATAGCTTCAATGGAGCCGCGCTCGGTTGAGCGCGGAAAGCATGGTTACCAATGGCGTCATCGCGGCCGGCGACGAAGCTTCAATGGAGCCGCGCTCGGTTGAGCGCGGAAAGGAAGTCGAATTTGATATGCCGTGCGAAAAGTGCAAGGAGCTTCAATGGAGCCGCGCTCGGTTGAGCGCGGAAAGGATATTCAGTACCGACCCATGCCATCTCAGTGCCCTCCGCTTCAATGGAGCCGCGCTCGGTTGAGCGCGGAAAGCTCGACCGGCGACGAGGTCCTGGACCGGGTGCCGCAGCTTCAATGGAGCCGCGCTCGGTTGAGCGCGGAAAGGCCTTGATCGAGGCCGCGAAAGGAGGCACGACGTGGCTTCAATGGAGCCGCGCTCGGTTGAGCGCGGAAAGGCGGTGATTCCCTGGCCTAGCGCTTGGGGGGCGCGCGGCTTCAATGGAGCCGCGCTCGGTTGAGCGCGGAAAGCGCAGGCCCAGGTCCCGGCCGGGCTGCTGGGATACCGGCTTCAATGGAGCCGCGCTCGGTTGAGCGCGGAAAGCTGAAGCATCGCGTGCGGGTGCGACGTCGTCGGGCGGCTTCAATGGAGCCGCGCTCGGTTGAGCGCGGAAAGATTGACAAGTGGCATGACATCCTCAAGCTGGTCGGCGCTTCAATGGAGCCGCGCTCGGTTAAGCGCGGAAAGTTGATGATCGCAGCGTTAACCCGCAATTGGGGCTCACGGCTTCAATGGAGCCGCGCTCGGTTGAGCGCGGAAAGACGGCTCAACCCCGAGTGGGTGCCTGCTGACGGCAGCGCTTCAATGGAGCCGCGCTCGGTTGAGCGCGGAAAGCGGTCAATTGACGCGCCCGTTTCCGGCTTGGCTTTTTCATGCTTCAATGGAGCCGCGCTCGGTTGAGCGCGGAAAGGAGAGACCAAGCAATGCCCGTGACGCCCCAACCAATGCTTCAATGGAGCCGCGCTCGGTTGAGCGCGGAAAGGCTATGGCCCCGCGGGGTTCAAGGTTGTGACCTGGGCGCTTCAATGGAGCCGCGCTCGGTTGAGCGCGGAAAGGTGCTCACGACTCAGTGTTGGCGGTGGCCGAATTCAGGCTTCAATGGAGCCGCGCTCGGTTGAGCGCGGAAAGTTCCTTGAGTCCGCACGCCGCCACGTCCTCGCTGTTGCTTCAATGGAGCCGCGCTCGGTTGAGCGCGGAAAGAACATCTTCCTGGCGCAAAGAAAGGGATGGCACGAGGCTTCAATGGAGCCGCGCTCGGTTGAGCGCGGAAAGGACATGCCAGGGCATGCGCCGGCGCGGCAACGAGGCGCTTCAATGGAGCCGCGCTCGGTTGAGCGCGGAAAGATCGCTCACGCAAGCCAGCCAGCTTCAGCTCCGCGCGCTTCAATGGAGCCGCGCTCGGTTGAGCGCGGAAAGGCTCGGGAAGGGCCGGCAGGTCGGCGCCACGGATGAAGCTTCAATGGAGCCGCGCTCGGTTGAGCGCGGAAAGCCATTGGATCTCACTTACGAGGAGAGCGAGTCGATGGCTTCAATGGAGCCGCGCTCGGTTGAGCGCGGAAAGGTCTCCGAGGCCATGCCGGGCGGTTGGCAGGCGCACCAGCTTCAATGGAGCCGCGCTCGGTTGAGCGCGGAAAGCTCTACGACACCACAGTAAAAGAGAAAAGACAGAACAGCTTCAATGGAGCCGCGCTCGGTTGAGCGCGGAAAGGGCAGAGAAAGGGATCAACGGGTACGCGATGGCAAAGGCTTCAATGGAGCCGCGCTCGGTTGAGCGCGGAAAGGCGCCACCGTGAGAGTTGTAATTCGCGTTGAAGGCAGCTTCAATGGAGCCGCGCTCGGTTGAGCGCGGAAAGCCTTGCGGATTCGTTCACGTTCTTCCGGTGTGAGCAGCTTCAATGGAGCCGCGCTCGGTTGAGCGCGGAAAGCGGAAGGGGCCGCCGGACCTCGTCGCGTGGTGGAAGCTTCAATGGAGCCGCGCTCGGTTGAGCGCGGAAAGGTCACATCCTCCCACTAGGGTTGGGGGGGCGGGCGGTGCTTCAATGGAGCCGCGCTCGGTTGAGCGCGGAAAGTATTCAAACCGATGAAGAGGCGGCGCTTTATGATCGCGTCCGCTTCAATGGAGCCGCGCTCGGTTGAGCGCGGAAAGGACCGGCACCGTGCTCGCGAACGGCACGAACGTGTCAAGCTTCAATGGAGCCGCGCTCGGTTGAGCGCGGAAAGGTGCCACACTCGACGGCGTGTTCAGCGGCGATCAAGCTTCAATGGAGCCGCGCTCGGTTGAGCGCGGAAAGACGGCGGCAACGGCGTCGTCACGATCACGCCAACGGTGCGCTTCAATGGAGCCGCGCTCGGTTGAGCGCGGAAAGGACGCGGCCGACTCGTTTGCGCTGAACGGTGCGACGAGCTTCAATGGAGCCGCGCTCGGTTGAGCGCGGAAAGAAGGAAGCCGCCACCCAGTTCGGCGTTGTGCCCGCGAAGCTTCAATGGAGCCGCGCTCGGTTGAGCGCGGAAAGCAACGGCAACGTCCTGGGCTGGCCAGCGGCGTTGCTCGCTTCAATGGAGCCGCGCTCGGTTGAGCGCGGAAAGGTACGAATCGTTCACTTTCTATCTGTCGCCAGCAGTCGCTTCAATGGAGCCGCGCTCGGTTGAGCGCGGAAAGCAGAACGCAGGCGGCGTGGTCGAGTGGGGTGAGTGGCTTCAATGGAGCCGCGCTCGGTTGAGCGCGGAAAGATGCCGCGGCCTTCCAATCGTTTCGCGAGTATCAAGCTTCAATGGAGCCGCGCTCGGTTGAGCGCGGAAAGGGGCTGGAAGAGCTACGCAAGCCGAGCGCATGGCAATGCTTCAATGGAGCCGCGCTCGGTTGAGCGCGGAAAGGCCGAGGGTGGACGCAAGAGCGGATAGCGACCGAGCTCGGCTTCAATGGAGCCGCGCTCGGTTGAGCGCGGAAAGCTCAAGGCGTTTGAGATTCAGACGGCTGGGCCGATATGCTTCAATGGAGCCGCGCTCGGTTGAGCGCGGAAAGGGTCAAGCTCGCACGGAAGGTCATCAAGGATAGCATGCTTCAATGGAGCCGCGCTCGGTTGAGCGCGGAAAGAACGCGGCATTCATCGAACCGGGCACGATCACGCCCGCTTCAATGGAGCCGCGCTCGGTTGAGCGCGGAAAGGTCGGCGTCGATATCGGCGGGACGTGGACGACTATCGGCTTCAATGGAGCCGCGCTCGGTCGAGCGCGGAAAGACGTTCAGCGAGCGCCAGTTCTGGTACCTTCTTAGCCGGCTTCAATGGAGCCGCGCTCGGTTGAGCGCGGAAAGATGACGGGACGCTGTTCATGAACCTGGGCGACTCGTAGCTTCAATGGAGCCGCGCTCGGTTGAGCGCGGAAAGCGTTAACTGGCCCGTCTATTGCATGTATCAGAAACGCTTCAATGGAGCCGCGCTCGGTTGAGCGCGGAAAGTCGTCCGCCCTCGATGTTCTCGTTCTTCGGCGTCTCGCTTCAATGGAGCCGCGCTCGGTTGAGCGCGGAAAGTCTCCGTTTTCGGGTTGCCCTCTCGGTTTTCATCGAGCTTCAATGGAGCCGCGCTCGGTTGAGCGCGGAAAGGCATGGCAAAGGCGAGACCGCAGCCAGAGGAAACGTCGGCTTCAATGGAGCCGCGCTCGGTTGAGCGCGGAAAGGACTGGGAGGCCCGTCCGGCTGATTCAAGACTCATCAGCTTCAATGGAGCCGCGCTCGGTTGAGCGCGGAAAGGTCCGAACAGTGGCACAAACCGGCGCAGGCCTTACGGGCTTCAATGGAGCCGCGCTCGGTTGAGCGCGGAAAGACCAAGCGCCTCGACGAGTGCCTCGGGGCCCGCGTGCTTCAATGGAGCCGCGCTCGGTTGAGCGCGGAAAGGAAAACGCGAGCGTACGGGAAGCAGGCCGGGCTCCTGCTTCAATGGAGCCGCGCTCGGTTGAGCGCGGAAAGTCGCCGACTCCGACAACTGATCGAGTACTGCTTTGTCCGCTTCAATGGAGCCGCGCTCGGTTGAGCGCGGAAAGTTGGCGACACTGAACTGCTCGAGCAGGCCTATGTTGCTTCAATGGAGCCGCGCTCGGTTGAGCGCGGAAAGGCGGGGAGACGACCAGCAGAATGTGGAGCGGGTCGCCGGGCTTCAATGGAGCCGCGCTCGGTTGAGCGCGGAAAGTCAATATTACTCTCCCACCGGGCGAGCATGCCGAGATGCTTCAATGGAGCCGCGCTCGGTTGAGCGCGGAAAGAAGCACACCCGTACTGTTCGGGAACATGCCCGGATAGCTTCAATGGAGCCGCGCTCGGTTGAGCGCGGAAAGGAGCAATGGGGCGGCTCCAATCAAGGGGCAGGTGGGCGCTTCAATGGAGCCGCGCTCGGTTGAGCGCGGAAAGTCAAGGTCGTCTCCTGGAAGTGCCCGGTAGACAACTCGCTTCAATGGAGCCGCGCTCGGTTGAGCGCGGAAAGTCGCTCGTTTTTCGCCAATTCTGCGGCCGAAAACAGCCGCTTCAATGGAGCCGCGCTCGGTTGAGCGCGGAAAGGAGTCGACGTAAAGCGGGATTTCCTGGGCCGCATCAGCTTCAATGGAGCCGCGCTCGGTTGAGCGCGGAAAGGTGGTATGACTTGTGCCAAACCGGCCGCGGTCCCATCCATCGCTTCAATGGAGCCGCGCTCGGTTGAGCGCGGAAAGTTCGGTCTCGGGACAGTCCCCCCACTGCGCGATGCTCTGCTTCAATGGAGCCGCGCTCGGTTGAGCGCGGAAAGAAGGGCCTTGGGCCTCCTCACCGGCCGTGGTGATGACGCTTCAATGGAGCCGCGCTCGGTTGAGCGCGGAAAGATGCTAAAATGCCGATATCCGATTGGGGTAGTAGCTGCTTCAATGGAGCCGCGCTCGGTTGAGCGCGGAAAGCGTATGACCTGCTCTTTGGTCGACATCCCGGCCATCAGCTTCAATGGAGCCGCGCTCGGTTGAGCGCGGAAAGCCCGGCCAGTGCCGTTCCCCGCCACCGGGCTCGTCGGGCTTCAATGGAGCCGCGCTCGGTTGAGCGCGGAAAGGATGAAGGTGTCGGGCCGGTCGCACGAACTCGGACCCGCTTCAATGGAGCCGCGCTCGGTTGAGCGCGGAAAGCCGCAAGCGGGGCCTTCCATCGCCGACTCCTATGCCGCTTCAATGGAGCCGCGCTCGGTTGAGCGCGGAAAGGGGCGGTGGGGCGGCTCCCTTCCCAATAAGCGACTCGCTTCAATGGAGCCGCGCTCGGTTGAGCGCGGAAAGATCGAGACGCTGATCACGGCGTTCGGCGGCCTGCCCGCTTCAATGGAGCCGCGCTCGGTTGAGCGCGGAAAGTAGAGCAGCTCGGAGAGATCCGCGTCGGTCAGGGCGGCTTCAATGGAGCCGCGCTCGGTTGAGCGCGGAAAGCGCCTGGATCGCCGCACGCACCTTGCTCAGCAGCTCGCCGCTTCAATGGAGCCGCGCTCGGTTGAGCGCGGAAAGTACCGGACCCGCAAGGGCCTGTGCGCTGATCAGGAGCTTCAATGGAGCCGCGCTCGGTTGAGCGCGGAAAGTCGACCACGGCCAGAACCACGGACAGCACATACGCCAAGCTTCAATGGAGCCGCGCTCGGTTGAGCGCGGAAAGAAGCGGATCTCCAGAGATACGCGCGAGAGTGGGCCGGCTTCAATGGAGCCGCGCTCGGTTGAGCGCGGAAAGTCGATCTGCGGTATGGCTTCCCCGCCCATCCGATGGTGCTTCAATGGAGCCGCGCTCGGTTGAGCGCGGAAAGGGACTCGTTGCCCACGAATCCGCTGAGCGAATCAAGGCTTCAATGGAGCCGCGCTCGGTTGAGCGCGGAAAGGCATGGCCTGGTAGACGGTCCCGTGCTGATCAGTGGCGCTTCAATGGAGCCGCGCTCGGTTGAGCGCGGAAAGAATGGCAGGGGATCTACGCCCCGCTCCCGTTAAAGGGGGCTTCAATGGAGCCGCGCTCGGTTGAGCGCGGAAAGAAGCACCGATCGTGTGCGGCGTGAATATCACCTGATCAGCTTCAATGGAGCCGCGCTCGGTTGAGCGCGGAAAGGATTTCAGCGGGGCCAATCTCCGCGGAGTCTCTTTCCAGCTTCAATGGAGCCGCGCTCGGTTGAGCGCGGAAAGTCAACACGCGGAACGGCAAGCATCGTTACAGCCTCATGCTTCAATGGAGCCGCGCTCGGTTGAGCGCGGAAAGCTGGCGGGCACGCTACGGCTTGCTACGGCTACTCGGAGCTTCAATGGAGCCGCGCTCGGTTGAGCGCGGAAAGCCCATCGATAGCGAACCAAGTGTTTATGAGACTCGAGGCTTCAATGGAGCCGCGCTCGGTTGAGCGCGGAAAGGCTTTTAGGGCTGCCCAAGACGCGCGACGAGCTGTTCGCTTCAATGGAGCCGCGCTCGGTTGAGCGCGGAAAGGGGTGAGCGTCGCGGCCGAGGCCAGGCGGAGGTCAAAGCTTCAATGGAGCCGCGCTCGGTTGAGCGCGGAAAGGACTTGGAAGCAACAGCGTCCGAGAAGTGGCACAAGGCTTCAATGGAGCCGCGCTCGGTTGAGCGCGGAAAGCCTTGGTGAAGTTGTTCGGAAGCTGCTGAGTCGCGAGGCTTCAATGGAGCCGCGCTCGGTTGAGCGCGGAAAGTTCGTCTCGCCCAGGCGGAGGCCAAGCAACAACATGTCGCTTCAATGGAGCCGCGCTCGGTTGAGCGCGGAAAGGATGTGCGGGTGTGTGGCCAGTGCCTCTAGCGCTGCATGCTTCAATGGAGCCGCGCTCGGTTGAGCGCGGAAAGGCATCTTTTCCGCGGAGTCAATGCGGGGCTTGATCTTGCTTCAATGGAGCCGCGCTCGGTTGAGCGCGGAAAGGAGGAGGAAATTGAGCTGGGCCAGCGTGAGCCGCCCTGCTTCAATGGAGCCGCGCTCGGTTGAGCGCGGAAAGCAGGCGAACCCCGGCCCAGGCCGGCCAGAGCGGAGCCGCTTCAATGGAGCCGCGCTCGGTTGAGCGCGGAAAGGATGTGGCCAGCCGACCACGCCGATAAGGTAATCAAGCTTCAATGGAGCCGCGCTCGGTTGAGCGCGGAAAGTCTCGATCTCTCCGCTGCCAGGCTCGCCACATGCCACGCTTCAATGGAGCCGCGCTCGGTTGAGCGCGGAAAGAAATCGAATGGCATCGCAATCAGGCCGTGGGCCAGGCTTCAATGGAGCCGCGCTCGGTTGAGCGCGGAAAGGATGTCTCGCGGGCTCGCGCGGAATGAACCGGCAGACGCTTCAATGGAGCCGCGCTCGGTTGAGCGCGGAAAGCTCCGTGAAAGCGCCGACGCCTTCGCGGAAACCCTTTATGCTTCAATGGAGCCGCGCTCGGTTGAGCGCGGAAAGTCCGACACCTCGATCGGCAACCAGGGCGGTTACATCGGCTTCAATGGAGCCGCGCTCGGTTGAGCGCGGAAAGGGCACCCGGGGGCTGGCCGGCGCGTTGGGCGCGGTGCGCTTCAATGGAGCCGCGCTCGGTTGAGCGCGGAAAGTCAAGGACCGTGTTCTTGCCGTTGCGACCCGAGCCAGCTTCAATGGAGCCGCGCTCGGTTGAGCGCGGAAAGACTTCACGACCCCGGGGAGTGCGATGAAACTCAGCCCCGCTTCAATGGAGCCGCGCTCGGTTCGAGCGCGGAAAGCCGGCGGCAAGGGTCTCACCCGCGAGCAGCTCGCAGACCCGCTTCAATGGAGCCGCGCTCGGTTGAGCGCGGAAAGGGCGGGTCGCAATAGTGCAGCGTGTCCGGGCGATCGGCTTCAATGGAGCCGCGCTCGGTTGAGCGCGGAAAGGGGCCCTTGCGATGATTTGCTGGCTGAAGCGGCCAGGCTTCAATGGAGCCGCGCTCGGTTGAGCGCGGAAAGCTGCAACTCCGACCACCCCCACAGCTCGGAGAGACTCGGGCTTCAATGGAGCCGCGCTCGGTTGAGCGCGGAAAGAACAGGCCGGGGAGCTGGAGTGGAACGAAGCCTTTGAGCTTCAATGGAGCCGCGCTCGGTTGAGCGCGGAAAGGCGCACCAGAAAGACGGGATCGAAATCGCGTGGGTCGCTTCAATGGAGCCGCGCTCGGTTGAGCGCGGAAAGGAGTTCGCGCTTCACGGCGGCGCGAACGATGGACTGGCTTCAATGGAGCCGCGCTCGGTTGAGCGCGGAAAGGCTCGAGCGAGAGCTCGAGCGCCTGCGATCTCGCCGGCTTCAATGGAGCCGCGCTCGGTTGAGCGCGGAAAGACGCTGCATGCAAGCGGTCCGCGAAATCTTTTAGATGGCTTCAATGGAGCCGCGCTCGGTTGAGCGCGGAAAGTTAGGAATTAAGCTGGGCCGCGCGGGGGTCGATACCGCTTCAATGGAGCCGCGCTCGGTTGAGCGCGGAAAGTCGTCCGCCCTCGATGTTCTCGTTCTTCGGCGTCTCGCTTCAATGGAGCCGCGCTCGGTTGAGCGCGGAAAGAGCGGGATTGTAACTTGCGAATTTCCAATGAGCTAGGTTTGCGTTTGCGAGCGACGCTGCGAAACGGTGGTGCTGGGAGCGGTTCGGCTGGGGCAGGCATTCATTAGATCCTGTCGCTGACGGGTTTACAACGTGCGAGCAGACCCCGGGTTTTTTGCGCCACCTCGCCGCTCGCGACGGCTGGGACAAAAACTGGCGTGCTGAGGATTCCGCACCGAGGTTCGAATGGGCCACACTGGCGGGCTCCGTTTTGAGCTGGAGCGGATCAGCGGAAGAAATCCCTTCGGAGCGAAGGGCGACGATGGCTGGCGGGTTCCCGTTTTGAGCCGGAGCGGATCAGATCAGATCAGCGAGTGACGAAGACCGGATACGTGTTGATCTCGCCTGTCACCGTTCGAGCCAGAAGACGTGTCTGGATCTCCAGCATGCGCCGGTAGTTCAAACGGTAGCCGAAGAGTGGGTGCGTCACAAGCGTATCCATCCGCTGCTCATACGCGCGGAAGAAAGCCTTGCGGCCGTCCGGCCGCAGCGCCACGGACTGGCCGGCCCGGATGAAGTCCTTGGGCGTCACCATGCGCGTATTGATCGCCGAGAGGACCGCCGAATCCGCGATCAGCGGGCGAAAAGGCTCCATCAGATCGAGCGGCAACGGAGCGCGGCCGAAGCGCGGCTGGTGAAACATTCCGATGAAAGGGTCGAAGCCGACCGCGTGACACACGATTGTCAGGTCCTTCGCCAGCACACTGTAGGCCAGCGAAAGTAGAGCGTTGACCGGATCGCGCGGCGGCCTGCGGTTGCGGTGGGTGAAGTCGAAGTTGAGCTCGGGCTCCCTGGCGCCTGCACCGGTCTTCGTCACGGCGGTAGCGTCTCGAGCGGTGGCTTGGTCGGGGCCTTGCCCTCCCATTGCGGCTGCTTTGGGCTTCGAAGTGGTACGGGACGCAGTTTCGCGGAGCGAAAGGCCACTCTGGTGTCCGGTTCCGGTCGCATCGGGCTTCGTGCTGCTGCTCGGCGCGGGCGGCACACGGAGTGTGCCTGCTACATCGCCGCGAATTCCGCTTGCATCGGGCTTCGTGCTGCTGCTCGGCGCGGGCGGCACACGGAGTGTGCCTGCTACATCGTCGCGAATTCCGCTTGCAACCGGCTTCGTGCTGCTGCCCTGATCGTCTTCTGGGATGGGATTGTCGGTCGCCGACTCTCCGAAGACCAGTGCGAAGAGCTGCTCGGCCAGGTCCTCATTGGGCGTGCGCGCGTTGCCGGCCTTGATCATGCCTGAGAAGTTCTCGAAATAGATGCGAGCGGCGTTGCCTTCGATGCCGAGGAGTGTGGCGCTCGACTCGGCGTTTTCCGCGTCGTCGCACAGGCACTTGAGTTGAGCGATCGCCACGGCGGGCGGCTGAACATGGTTGCGCTGGAGCATCGTGCGCTGGTTGCGGATCTTGCCGGCAACAAGTCTGCGGGCGATGCCGAGGCAGAACTCCGGATCGTCGGCGAGCCGGAACTGCTCGCGTCGGAGCGAGATGTTGCGCACACCGAGCCCTTGGGTCATGCCGTAGAACCACCCTCCCTGGGAAAAGTAGGCGATGGGCACTTCGTTTTGACAGAGGGTCTGGATCGCCTGCGTGGTGAGCTGGATGCTGCCGAAGACGTTGACCTGGCAGGTCTCGCCGATGCGAACTTCCTGGACAACCGAATCGCCTTCCTTGACCTTCAAGAGGTTGCCGGACTTGCCGACCGTGAGACCCTGCGCGTTGAGATAGAGTGGGCGCAGGTCGTCGCGTGCGGCGACCAAGCGGCGGGGGGCGGGTGGGTCGGATTCGGCGGTTTCTGGTGTGGTGGAAATGTGAGATCGGACACTGGCGGAGCCGGATTCAATGAGAGTCCTCGCTGACGCTTCGGGTTGGTGTGTGGACGGCAGAGGTCCCTTCGCGGAGCGAAGGGCGACAATGGGGGAAGCTTCGGGTCCGGAGGCAGCCGTGGTTTCGTCGACGGCCTGGACGAAGCGGGTTTCGTCGGGGAGGCAGATGCCGACCAATGAGCAGCGGGGGCACTTGGGGCTGTCGACGAGCGGTGTTGGGATCTCGCCGAGGGCGGCGGCACGCGCGTCGGCGACGGCGGCGAGCGTCTCTGCGATCAGGGCGTCGTCGATGGCGACGCGGACGCGCTGCTTGGTTTTGACGTAGTAGACCACGGCCTCCTGACATGAGTAGCCGTTGTCGCGGAGGACGAGCGCCTGGACGGCCACCTGGACGCGGTCGGCGGGCCAGGCTTCGAGGTCGCCGGAGTTGGTGCGCTGGCGGGGGGCGCCGCGCTTGTAGTCAACGGCGGTGACTGTTGAGCCTTCGGCCTCGACGAGGTCGATTTTTGCGATGAGCTTGTGTGTGTCGCTGGAGAGCATTACCGAGCGGGAGTGGGCGCGATCTTCGGGGGCCAGCTCATCGGCCGGTGTGAGCGCGTCTTGCTGGCTGTCGAGCTTGGCGTGGCGGAGCGCGCCCTCGACGGTCTCGCGGTTGTGGGCGAAAAGGCCTTCGACCCACTCGTAGTAGAACAGGCGCGGGCAGTAGACGAATTCGTTGAGCATGCGGGCTGGGAGGTAATCGGGGAGAGGGTCGGGCACGGGGGCGGCATTCGTGCCTGGTTCGGGGATGATTGGAAGTTGCGACATTGTTGGGTCCTCTCGGGTGAGTCAGACGACGATGCAGGACGCGGACGGCACACGGAGTGTGCCTGCTACTCAGGTCAGTCAGACGACGATGCGGGATGCGGACGGCACACGGAGTGTGCCTGCTACTCGGGACGACGATGCGGGATGCGGACGGCACACGGAGTGTGCCTGCTGCTCGGAACGACGATCAGGGGGCGGACGGCACACGGAGTGTGCCTGCTACTCGGGTCAGTGAGAGGACGATCAGGGGGCGGAAGGCACACGGAGTGTGCCTGCTACGGGTCGTGGTCAGACGACGATGCAGGGAGCGTTGAAGGGAGAATAAGGTTGGCCGAGCGCGGTGATGACGCGCTCGCCGCGGCCTTCGGTGGGGCCGAGGTCGATGAAGAGGACCTGGTCGTTGTCGTGGTGGATGATCTGGGCGAGGACATGGCGGCATGTGGCGAGGTCGATGGGGGTGAACTGGCACTCGAAGACGGAGTATTGCAGGTGGTCGCCGAAGTCGCGCATGGCCTTGAAGACCTTGCGGAGGCGCTTGTCGTCGCGGATGTCGTAGGTGACTAGGAAGGTGTTGCGCATGGGGTGTCAGTTGTTAGTTGTCAGTTGCGAGGAGGTCGCGGGTGCCGAGGCGGGTGGTGGGCATGGGGGTGATTTCGCGGGCGATTGAGCGCGATGGACGCTACTGGTTGTCTTGAATCGCGGAGAAAAGTCCAAAGCCGCAATGTCGACCGGCGCCGATGGTCAGAGGGCCGGGAACGGGGTGGTCGAATGTCAGACGCACGTGGACGGCGGTCTGGTCGCGGAGATGCGCCGGTCTGTGGTAGCCGGTGTGCCGGCCGTCTCGATCGTACTTGTGGGCGCTGAGGCAATTCTTGAGGAATGGCGTCGATTGCCAAGTGAAGGTGCACGGGGTTTCGATACCGGACCGTTGAAGCGCCGCCTGGATGAGTTTGATCGTCTTTTCGGCTTTCTTATCGTTGTGTCCGTCCAGGATGGCTGGGGTGACGGTCTGCCAGACGCGGGACGTGCCGAGGTAGCACTTGTCGATGAACTTTCCGGGCGGCGGCGTGAACTTTTGGAGCTCGATGCGGCGTGACACAGCCGGAGCCGAGTCCCTCTTGCGCGGTTCATCTTCGCCTTCGGGCTCGAGGGCCTGGCCGTTGAGTTGGTCGGCCAGGTAGTTCAACTCGCGCTCGATCCCGAGCGGCGCTACGATCATGACGTTGCGGATCATCGCATCGGCGTGCGGATGGCCGATCGTGGGAAGGGGAACATAAGAGAACTGCTTGTGCTCGGCTGCGGTCGACTCGTCCCGCTTCCCTCGGACGACGCGATTTACCCAATCCGGATCAAGTACGAGCGCCGGTAGGTTGCGAGTCATTAGTTTGATCGCCGCGTGGCGCAGCATGCCCGCCACGTGGATCAGTTTCGCGTGTGCGTAGGGGTAGGCGTCGTCGTCTTGGTCGATGAGTTTGAATACGCATCGCGGCTTGCCGAGCGGCCGTTCGACGCTGGCGTACAGAACTCGGTCGAAGGTCTTCGGTTTATCCACCGTCCTGAGCGGCTGCCCATGTTCGATTCGGTTCATGAAGGTTCTCGTGGCAGTGCCGTAAATTGGAAAGGGTGCATTCTCCCGTCTTCTCGTCGTAGGTCGGCGTTCGCAGCATTCCTTCGCCCCGGCTGGCAGCCTTCTTGGGATACCAGCGAACGCCTTTAAGTTGTTGAAGCTGTTCTTCGGTCGCCGGGCGCGCGTCGGCGAAAGCCATGTCAATGCCCCAGCCGAGTGTCGTCAGCGAGCGAGCGGCCCGCTCGATGCCCGCCACTGGACAACCGCTCTTGCCTTCGATGTCCCAGACGAAATGCACTTCCGGCGTCTGGTTCTCTTTCGAGGATGAAGAATGTTGGAAACGTCGGCTTCGCGGTCAGTCGTTCTTGCCGATCGAAAATCGTGTCGCCGTCGTTGTTGGGCACGAAACGTGTGATTGCCCGGCCGGGCTTTGATTTCGGCGCGATGATGATAGGGGGATGCTCCAGCGTGTGCCGCTGCAACCAAACGAGCGCTCGCCCGATGGGCGTGAATCTCGCGTTCGACGGGACATCTTCGCCAAAGACAAGTTCCCCCCGCCGTGCCACGCCGGCAACCAACGCCTGAAACAATCGAAATGGCGAAGGCGGCCACTCCGGCGGCCCGCCGCGATCGAGAAGACCATGGTAACGGTCGTCGAGGAAACGGACAGTGAGGAGTAGATACGTCATTGGCTAACCCCAGAAGTTGCCGGGTTTGGCGCATGAGCGGGCTGATTTTCCGCTGGCGACACGACCGACTTCAATGCCGTGACCTTTGCTTCGGGCGGATCGTTGCAATCGAGAATACCGAGTATCCGTTCATGTATGTCTTTAAGATCTTCTGTGTCAGGCGCATTGTCCGTTAGGTGGACGCGGAGTCTCTCCGCGTCTGCACTTAGCTTCCTTCCTCCGGAAACCGGCTTCACCTTCTCGATCAACGTGCGGAGTTTGACCATCGGATCACCCGCGTTCTCCCGCTTCCTCCGTTGTCGCGAGTATTCATCCATTGTTGCGCGTGTGATCGGCCCGATCTTGCGAGCCTTGTCTCGTTCTCCACCGCTGAGCTTTCCTTTCGAGTCCGTTAAGCCGAGAAATTCCTCCGCGACGTCCTTCTCGAACCTCGCGTCAAGGTGATCTTTCCTGTCGAACTCGATCTTCATTGCTTTAAAGAACGCCTTAGCCCCGTCGTCGGCGAACGTCTTCACCAAGTTCGTGTCGAATTCAATGGATTCATCATTTTTCCGATGCCGAATGAGAAGGAACTGATCATCAACAATGCGGAGATTACAGCCTTCGCGAAGGTTCAGGTCTGGATCAGACGTTGCGACAGTCAGCGCCAGACCGAGGATGTACTTGCGCAGCGCGTCGGTACGAAGTTGTGAGTCGAGAGCCGCCTTCTTCTTGGCAGCCTCAAACTCCTCGATCTGCTTCGTGTACGTCAACTTTTGCTCTTCGGTTGCGTTGTTTAGTGCGGGGGGAGCAGGCGGCTTGCCTGGTTCGACGATCGCATTGAGCTGTCGCAACGCAACGAGATTAATCTTTATTGATCGAACGAGCAGTTTTGGGTTCGTGAGGCGCACGCCACCGAGCGTTTGACTGGCGAGTGCATGCAGCATTCCCTCCGACGACAAGGGATTGCTGTCTCCGTCGCCGGCGTTCAATTCTTCCTTCACAGCGCCGACCGCAACATAGTCGGCTGCCGGGATGAATGTTGCAGACCGCGTCAGTTCTCGAACATTCTCAGCGCGTACGCTCGCCTTGATGATGCGTTGGAGCTTCGTCTGAGTTGATCGGGAATCCCAAACCCCGTAGAGCAGCGAAGTCGGTGCGAGCGAGGCAAGCACTGAGTGGTCGCCAAGACCAGCACGCTCGAATGCTGTGTGAAATTCAGCGGCGAGGCTCGACAGTCGAACCACGGCATCTCCCGCGCGGTGGCCCGCATCAAGAATGTTGACCGGGGTGCCATTGACGTCGATGACAATTTGGGGCACGAGGTGTTTGAGCGCTTCGGATCTGAAGAGTGGCTCGCTTCGGTTCCCGTCCGACTGTGGACTGTCGATATCGACGACATTTCGGCTGTCGCCGAGGTCGCTGAGGTTGTAGACAGACTGCGGCTGTTGATCCTTCTTCCTATCCTTCTTGTCTTCTCCATCAGGCTCCTTTTCAGCCTGTCCCTTGTTTCTGGATCTCAAGTACGTCGGTGGAAAGATCACTGGATTCTCGATGTCGTCCGGCGAAAGGTGCTGCTTGACGATCATGGCCACCGCATTGTCGGCGAGGAATTCTGCCGCGAAATCGGTGACGGTACGCGGGGCTTCGGATTGCTCAGACATGGAGGCTCCTTTCGAGGATCGCTTGGGAAAAGGTCTTGTGTTTGCGTTGGTCGCTGCGGAAGTAATTGTCAAAGATGTAATCGTTCGAACGCGGCAAGCGAATGGCGGCACAAGCAACCGCGCCGACGAGGTTCGCCGGTATCCCGGGCTGTTCATCCGACACCCGGTGCCAGACGGTGTAGCGGGATTGATTCGCAACTGCGGTCGGCGCCGGCCGCGCGCGTTGTAGGCCGATGAAACAGAGCGATTCCAGGGCTGGACAACACTCAGCCTCCATGCCGTGCGCGTTAGGTGAGAAACCGCAGTCAAGGGGATGCGATTTGTTTCCGCGGCGAGGATCGAAATAGAACGGCTCTTTTTTCTCCGGCTTCGACTTCTTTCCCGCCTTCGTCAGTTTCGGCGATTGGTAGGGAACGAATTTGAGATGGTTAAATGGGTCATCTTTCGTTGGATCAATGGCGGTGAGCATTGCCCGAAGTATCACACGTTCCTTCATCGAGCCAGCCCATGGTTTGAGGGCCTTCTCCGACCACCAATCGAGATGGATCGCGTGTTTTTCGTTACTCCAATGCAAGCGGATCGGCTCGACTTGCTGATTCTTGCCATTTTCCTCGTCGTCCTCCTCGCTCTCTGAGTCGTCGCCGACATCGAACGTCACCTCCCGCGCCTGTGCCAGAAGTTCCTGTAGCGTTTTGGATCGGTCCTCGGTAAGCATGCAGAAGTGCCGTCGCTCGAACCATCCAACCACTCCGGGAACCCCTTCAGCCCCCGGCCAGAGGCGGTCGGCTAGCTCGAGTAGACCGCAGGAGGCGAAGAACTGGCCGGGATTGGTCAGGTCAACGGGGATATTGATGTTGGGTTCGGGAGTGGTCACGGTTGTTCTCCCTGCGTCCGCGGCTGCGCTTGATTCCAGCCGGGCAAGAAGTGACAATGAGGGCATGAACTTACTTGGCCGGGTTGAGAATGGCGTAATTGTGCTGGACCTGCCGGTGCCATTGCCCGAAGGCACGCGTGTTTCTGTTTCGTTTCCAGCGAAACCGCCACGTTCCGCGAGGGCTGGGCGGCCGGTCGCGCTGCCGATTTTCGACTATGACGGGCGGCCTGATATTGATTTGACCAACGAGCGCATCGCTGAGATACTGGATCGCGACGATGCATCTGCTTGACGTCAATGTCTGGCTCGCGCTGGCGTTCAAGCGGCACGTGCATCACGCGCCGGCGGTCGCTTGGTTTGGCGCGGCGACCGCGCCGCGTTGCTTCTGCCGGTTTACGCAAGCGGGCTTTCTGCGCCTGGCGTCGAACCCGGCCGCCATGGGGCCGGCCGCGGTCACCATGTCTGATGCCTGGCTTGCCTACGATGCATTCTTGGCCGACCCCAATGTCGCATTCGCCGACGAGCCGGACGGCGTCGAGGCGATCTGGCGCTCCCATACGCAAGGCGAGCAGTTCTCGCCGAAGGTTTGGAACGATGCCTATTTGGCCGCGTTCGCCGAGCTCAGCGGCTTCGAGGTCGTTTCCTTCGACCAAGGATTTGGCCGGTATCAACGAGCTCGCTGCACGATTCTGCCGTAGCGGGTGTGGGCACAGTTGTCGGTTCATGTTTCGATTCCGTCGGATTTCTTTGCCTCGCGGTTGTCCTTGTTGTCGCCGTCACTGGGTTGTTCGCTCGCTAGAGCGTCGGCGCAGCGGAGCAGGTTTTCCAGCCACGCGAGGTACCACCAGCCGTACTTGCGCTGAAGGCGTGCGAAACGGCGCATGGATTCGGTGTGGATGGCATCCGATTGCGATTCGCAATCTGGATCGAACGCCCCTCTGGGAAAATGCGGCCGACCGCGGCCGTGATGGGTGGCGATGAGGTGCATCGCGAGATCAAAAACTTCCTCGGTGATCGGTTTGTCGGCATTTTCGAGGAGTTTTCCGGCATTGAAGGCTTCCGTGAGCTCCCGAAGTGAGCCAAATTCGTGGCGATAGCCGCGAGGGTCGCGCTTCATCTCGCCGCCGGACTTGCCGAGAGTGTGATCGAGCCAGTTTTTGCCCACTGGGGTTGCTTCGCCGTTCACTGTCCGTTGCCAGAGTTCGCGGTTCTTCCCGTGGTCGTGGTAGTCGGCCGCGAGTTGGGAGGCAAGCGTAATGGTTCGCTCCATAGGGTTCGCGAGCGCGAGTCGGGCGAGGATGTGATCGACGGCCTTGCGGACCGCTCCGACGTGCTCTCGCAGAGTCTGCCTTTGCAATCCTAATTCAGGCTTCTCCCGGCGCGAGATGTAGCTGACGACGCGGACAGCCTTGTCGTCGTCGGATTCAACGCGGAGGCGGAATGGCACTGCGTTCTGTGGCCTTGTGCCGTTGCCAATCGTTTTCGATTCTTTGTCGCCGTCTTCGGTCGTCGTGATGATCTCCCGAAGCCGCGGGCGCCCGGGCGCGACGTCGGCGACATCGACGTCAGCCTCCCGCTGTTTGAGTATCGCCGATTGTTCTTCGAGCGTCTTTTCTGCTTCGGCCTTATCGAGCTTCGGCTGAGTGTGGTCGAGCAGGCCAATTCCGCGCCGGATGCCGCCAAAGGACGCGGGGACGATAACCTCCGCGCCGCGCAGGAAGGCATCGGCGTCGGCAGCTTTGCGTAAGAGGCGAGTGATGACTTCCCTCAGCGGGACGACCTGAATCCCGGCGCGATCAATAACAACAGCCCGCTTATCGAGTTCGCGTTGTTGCGCCTCGAGAAGCGCATCCCAGCGCTCCTTGAACCATGCGGCGGCATCGCTGGTCTTCACACTGAGCGCCTCGTGCGTGAAGACGCGATGCGTGTCAAACCACTCTTCGATGTCGTCGATGTCGAGGTCGGCAAAGCCATCAAGATCAATTTCCGTCCTCCAGGCGATGGTGGTTTGCGGCAGCTCGTCGTCGATCCCGCGCAGCCACGGTCCCACCTCTGGCCGGCCGGGCATGGGCTCGACGATGCTGGTCATACTCCAGGCATCGAGGAGGATGTCAGTGAGCTCGACCATCTTTGGCTCCGGCGAGCAGGCGGCCGCGTAGGTGTCTCTCCACTTGTCTGATTTCAGCGCGGCGATGTTCTTGGGGCTGACATCCGTCACGCATTCGACGAGCTTGAGCGTGTTGGCGATCGCGAGGCCGAGGCCATTGAGCTCGACCGGCTTGCCGTCTTTCAGCTTCGCTGGCTCACGGACGAGCACGACCGTCGCCGCACCGTCGCCGCGACGGTTCACTCGCCCGAGCCTCTGGATGAACGAATCGATCGTGGTGGCGTCGCAGACCATGTGGTCGGCGTTGAGATCAAAGCCGACCTCGCTGGCGCTGGTGGAGATGAGGAAACACTCACCGAGTGAGGAGTCATTGTCAGGCTTGAGGAACCGTCGCATCGCCCGACATTCGTGCTCGTCTTCGCCGGGCAGCCTTTCAGTGTCGACGAGCTCATCGCGTTCCAGTCCACGCATCGTGCCGGTCAACTGCGCGGTGCGTCTGCCGTAATCCTTGTTCTTCTTTTCGAGCGCCTTACGAACATCACCAACCAGCTTGGGTGTTTGGACGAAGATAACGATTCGCGACCCGGGCTTGTCGGTCGCCAGTTTGTCGGCGTACTTGGCGATGGTTTCGACCAACTTCGCGTCTTCGACAATCGACAAGGTCTTTGACGCGCCGAATCGCTTGATCGTGGTTTCGTCTTTGGCATCCTCGCGGGTCAGATTTCCATCGGAATCGAATTGCAACATGAACGGCGGTTTCGAGTCTATCAAGCCACCGCTCGTGGCCGACATGCGGATGACGCACATGGGCTTGCTTTTTGTTTTCTCATCGCCGTTTTTCTGAAATGGCCCGTCGGTGTTTATGGCGCAGATGAGCTTTTCAAACGGTCTGGACAGGTGTGCCTCGTCCAAGACAAGTAGCGAATCTTGTCCCAGCAAGCCCGCTTCGCGCGGTCGACGCTTGTAGCTGGACCGGTAGCCCGAGAAGAGGAGGGCCGATCCGATGAGATCGACCGTGCCAATGATGATCGCAGGTTTAGTTGGGTCGCGCGTCCATTCGCGGTTGTCGGCGAGTTGGCCGCGCAGGGTGGAGATGGCGGGCGGGTCTTCCGCGAAGAGTCGCTTTTCCTTCCAGTTTTTGACCAGCCTCTCCGCCAGGTCGGTCGCCTGATCCACGACCGTTCGCCGATCGACGACGTAAATCAACCGCGTGGGTAGTCGGCGGTTCGTCGCTCGGGCGATCAACCAGATCGCCATGACCATCGTCTTGCCAAGTCCGGTCGGCAGGTCGATGACAGCGGGCAGGCTGTTTTCGCCGACAAAGTGGTTGGCGTAGAGCCGTGACTGCCACGAGAGCGGCGGATTGTCCGTCAGTTTTTTGAAGATTTCGCTAAACTCGATCATGTGTATACGATGCCCAGGAGTCATCGATCAGCCATGTTCTGGAGCAAGCCGAGGTTTTTCTCGATCGGTTTCTCGCTTCGGCGCCGTTGCGATTTTGGTGCGGGTTTGCTGGCGGTTGGGTTTGGCTTCGGCCTTCATCTCGGCGGTCTCGCGATCGTCGCGCAGCGGCGAGGGCTTGGATTCGTCGCACGTCGAATCGCCCTGGCCTGCGGGCGGGGCGTCCGGATAGGATTCCAGTGCGCGGCGGAGCTCATCACGCAACGAATTTCTGAGTGCGAGCGGTTCTAAGACCGTTGCGTGCGAACCAAAGCCGAGGGTCCAGCTTCGCAGCTCCTCCGCGGTGTTCAGGCGAAACTCGGCGATGAGAGAGCCATCGCGCTGCGGAACGAGACGCTGGGTCGGGTGCCAGCATGTCTCGGAGACGTATCGGGCGACCACCGCGTCAAATCGCACGCGGACATCGAACCATTCGCCCGAGCTGGAGTGGACTCCGAACGAGCCCTCGAGATATTTGCGTATGTCGAAATTCGCGAGCCTCTCGAATGTCTTCTTCGTCGGCTGCACATCCTCGATCCGGTTGACCTTGTACGTGCGGATCGCGCGGTGCTCGGGCGCGTAGGCGACCAGGTAGAGCGCTCGGAAATTGTACATGAAACCATGCGGGTGCAGCTCTCTCGTACTTGGCTCGGTGGCGTTCAATGATTGATAGGCGACGCTGACCACCTGTGTGTCTTCGATCGCGACCATCAGTGCGTCGATCACCTCGGCTTTCTTGGAATAGTCAGCCCGGGCGACCGTGCGATGGATCATGTCTCCGAATTGACTCAGGTAGCTGAGCGCCGTGTTGTTCAACGAGCACTTGATTTTCCTGAAGGCGGATTGCGCGGAGTCCCACAGATTTGTCCCGGCGAGAGGCTCGAGAAACTCGCGACTCACATAAAGCGCGTAGGCCTCCAGGTAGTCGAGCGAGTGGTCCGCTTCGGCTGGCAGTTTTGCGAGCTTAAAGTGCTTTCGGCCGCGATCTGCTACCTCCTCGGTGAGCCGGACGCCGCGTCGTCGAAAGAAGTCGAGATCGCGACGAATCGTCTTCTCGCCTGAAGCCATCTCATCGGCCATGTCGCCAATACTGACGCCGTGCCTTCGAGACGAAAGCATCTTCAGCAAGTTCCAACGCCGGACCGATTGCTTGTCATCGTTCATCGTGGAGATCCTGGTACACGGATCTTACTTTCTTTGTGAGCCTGGCCGGACTCAACGTTCGGCCACTGCATCGTAGCGGGGGGCCGGGGTCAGGGTGCGTCCAACGTGGCGCATGTTCACCATTCTCCATCGGATTCGGTCGCCAGTCCAGTGGCTCGAGTTCGCTCCAAATCGCCGCATCCTTTCAGGCGCAGTAACGGGAGTTTTTCGTGATGCGGAAAGAAGATCGAGGATCGGAAACGGAACATGGCGGCGTTGCCGGGTGAGGCACGGAGTTGCCGGCTGGCAAAGACTGGCCAGGTGTCCGGGCAGCAGGCCAGTCGGGCTGCGGAGCACGTCCGCGTGGCACAGCGCGCACACAAAAGGGGGCATCAACGCGTTACAACCGGTACTCTTCGTTTGAAATTGCACATGGAGATGAGCTCACGCAAAGGCGCAAAGAAGCGGAGGCCGGTTACAGGAATGACTCGGCCGTGCCGGACTCTTGAGATGGAAGACGAAGATGAGTTCACACAAAGGCGGAACGGCGCAAAGGAGATTGACTGCGGCAATGCAGGGAACCGGCACGCGGCCACTCCCAGCCCAGGCACGCTGACGGCGATCACCGGCGTTCCCTTAATGTTTACAGGCAAAGGAGCATCGTCAAATCTACAAAACGAACTCGCCCGATTATCAGGGCCAAGGCCGGGAATCAGGGCGGAGGGCGGAGGAATCTCTCTCGAAATGGACGAATACCACATCTTTCGCGCAAACGGGTCGGGGGTTTTGTAGATCATCTAGATAGGTGCCGCGCGTGCGCTCGCGGGCGGCGTGAGAAAGCCTGACCTAGCCGGGAGCATGACGGCGCGGTCCTTTATCCAAATCCATTCATCCGGAGACGAGAGCGTGATTCCAACTGCATTGAACGAGCTTCGACAACCTTTGGATGACGACCATTGGCGGTTGCTGGAATCCGCCAATTTACACCGGTGTACGGATGCTGGAACACCCTCGAATTCGCGCCGCTTTGCGCCGCTTTGCGCCACGCCACAACAGTCATCCAGGGTGGAGACGGTTGCTCCGCATGTCCAATCCGAATATAGGGATCGGGCGTTGCGTGAGTATGTTCCGGCGATTGCCAAACCCTCGTGGCGCTGCCACCGCAAAATTGCCACATCGATGGCACCGGGTTGTTCACTATGTTTGAGTTCCAGGGCCTGGCTACGTGCTCTTGCCCCCTCCCGGGGGCTGAAAACGTAAGGTCGCGGGTTTGTCCAAGCAATCGTTCTCGTCACACATCGACACGTTCTCGACACGCCTCGACACGACATCGACACGACATCGACACGCACTTAACGTCTGTTTTGACAAGGAGTTTGAGCGAAAAATGGGCGAAATCGTGGCATCTGCTCGAATGGCCTCGACACGCGTAAGTCTTTATAAACGAAGGGGATGGCGAGTATCGGGCGATTCTTGAGGTTTGGATCTTTTTTATACGCCATTGTGTTCGGCGCACGCTGGCTCTGGCAATGCAAGAGGGCGGAAAAGGGGAGGAGGAGTAGGGGTAGGAGTAGGAGACGGAGTGGGAGTGATGCGGTCGAGCGACCCTCGGTCCGCGACCGCCGGGACGGCCCCCCCCTTTGCAAGCGGGGAAAAGGGAAATGCGGGGCATTCGCTGGTGCGAGGTGCTGCGATCGGATCACTGGCGGGTGACACCCTTCACCCCCCCGTTGTTTTGCGAGGGGGGGAAAGTTGGCGCAATACTCCCGCCGGGAAATCTCGGCTCGCTACACTGCATATTTTCAACAGCCCAGGGCTACCGTCGCTGTGGACGATCCCTCCACTGAGGGTGGCTGTGACAAGAACGCCGCTGGGCTCCGCGGTCATTCGCCTGCGCACCCCCCACCACCACCGCCTGTGGCGGCACCTCCCCCACGGTGGGGGGAGGAATGCCGAAACGTGTGTTAAACTTCACCGGCAAGAACGATCGCACCAACTGGTTCGGCAGCAGGGATTGACCCATTCAGCCGCCCGGCCACTCGGCCGGGGGGAATTCCGCATTCCCTCGCGGAACTTTTTGGGAAAGCGGGTCGTCAAAAGGGTTAAGGATCTCGGGCGAGGGGCAGCTTCGCCGGGCTGAGGGCTTCGTCTGGGTTCGACCAGCCGGGGCAAGCCAGCGGTCTCTCGTAGGGGCTCGCCGAGGACGGCGTGAGGTTGTTACAATCTCGCCGATTTTCTCGATCGGGTAGTTCCACGTTCCACAACAACAATATCGGGATGCACTTTCGCGGAGCGAAAGGCGACTCTGGGTCGATCGGGTAGTTCGACGTTTCACAACAGCAATATCAGCAACGTGATCTGAATCAGCAATGTGATTTGAATCAGGGAACCTTGTTCCGCAGAGCGCGATCGGACGCGTCACTGGCTTTTCGTCGCGCATGCTGCAAAGGAGCTCGTCCGCATGGCTAAGATACAGGCCGTATGGGCCATCGACATCGGCCAGGCCGCTCTCAAGGCGCTGAAGCTCGTTCCGGGCGAGACCGCCGAGCAGGTGGTGGCCGAGGCGTTCGACTTCATCGAATACCCGAAGATCCTCAGCCAGCCGGACGCCGACCCGGACGAACTGGTGCGCGAGGCGCTCGCCACCTTCACCGAGCGGAATGATCTCAAGGGATGCAAGGTGGCGATCGCGGTGCCGGGGCAGTCGGGGCTGGTGAAGTTCATCAAGCTGCCGCCGGTCGAGAAGAAGCGGATCCCGGACATTGTCAAGTTCGAGGCCAAGCAGCAGATTCCGTTTGCGCTCGATGAGGTGGTCTGGGCGTACCAGCAGATCGGCACGGAGGACGAGGTCAACGAGGAAGATTTCACGATGGCGGAGGTGGGGCTCTTCGCGATGAAGCGTGACCAGATCAACCGGGCGATCCTGCCGTTTGCGGTGGCGGGGATCGAGGTTGACATGGTTCAGATGAGCCCGATCGCGCTTTATAACTACGTCACGTTCGACCAGTTGAAGGGGAGCGGGTCGAAGGACTCGATCGTTCTGCTGGACATCGGGGCCGACAACACGGACCTGATCATCACGGACGGCGCCCGGATCTGGCAGCGAAACGTGCCGATCGGCGGCAATCACTTCACGCGGGCACTTACCAAAGAGCTGAAGCTCACCTTCGCGAAGGCCGAACACCTGAAGCGGAACGCGACCAAGGCACCGGATCCGCGGGCGATCTTCACGGCGATGCGTGGGGTGTTCAACGACTTCGCCAGCGAGATCAACCGGTCGATCGGCTTCTATTCGAGCATCAACCGCACGGCCAAGATCAAGAAGATCGTCGGCATGGGTAACGGCTTCAAACTGCCGGGCTTGCAGAAGTTCCTGCAGCAGAACCTGAGCAACGAGGTCGGCAAGCTCGAGGGCTTTGACAAGCTGCTGGGTGACGAAGTGAAGTCGGCTCCGCAATTCCAGGACAACCTTGCCTCGTTCGCGGTGGCGTACGGGCTGGGAGTCCAGGGCCTATCGCGCGGGGCACTGAGTACGAACCTGCTGCCGCCGGAGATCGAGCGAGTGCGGCTGATCCGGGCCAAGAAGCCGTGGGCGCTGGCGGCATCGGCGCTCATTCTGCTGGGGCTCACACTGCTGTTCACGCTGGGTGATTTCCGGGTGCTCGCGGGCGTTACCACGCCGCAGTTCAAGGACGCGGTCGAGCCAGGCGAAGAACGTGAGCAAGAACGGCGCGGCCCAGAAGCAGGCCTTTGAGGCGGCGAAGAAGGATTTCGAGGCCAAGTACAGCGAAGGAACGGCGCTGATCGTGGACCCGAAGGATCGGGCCATGTGGCCGCAGTTCCTGAAGACGATCAGCGGGTATTTCCCGGACCCGGTGCGCGATTACGGGCTTGATCCGAGCGCACCGGCAGACCAGTCCGCGATCGAGAAGCTCAGCGTGCACATCGACGCGATCAAGCCGGTGTGGCGTAACGACGTCAAGGCCGAGTGGTTCGACAAGATCGACACCACGTTCTTGAAGCTGATGCATCCGTTGGATGCGAAGACGGCGCCGACGGGAGAGGGGTGGGTGATCCAGCTCGTGTGCCACCACTATAATCCGTATCCGTCGCGGGCCCAGCGGGCGCTCGAGCCAACAGACCCGCGGCGGGTCGAGTTCGGGCCGTATCAATTCATCACGGACAAGGTGCTCACGAAGCTGAACGTGCCGGCGCTGCGGCTTTTCGGCGTGGACCATATTGCGGTCGCCTCGCTGATTCCCGATCGGGAGTGGACGAGCGACAAGGGGACACAGACCAACAACCTGGCCAGCAACACCGTGCCGCTGCTCGACCGGGCGAGCGCCACCGGCCGCAGAAGGGGGCGGTCCGGAAGCCGGAGGGGGCACGGGTGGGAGGCGCAACGCCGGCGGCGGCGCCATGATGGGGAGCGGCATGATGGGAGGCGGCATGGGCAGCCAGGTCAACCAGGGGAACGCGGGCTTGATGCGAGATATGAACGCGTCAATGGGGCGCGGGATGATGGGCGGCGGGATGATGGGCGGCGGGATGATGGGCGGCGGTGGGGGCGGCACTGCGGGCGCGGTCACGAAGAAGGACATGCGGTTGCTGACGCGGACCGACTTCCTGCTGCAATTCGTGTGGATACCGGTGAAGCCGGAGTCGCTGCCGCAGACTCCCGAGGAGCTGAAGACGAAGCTCGAGGACGAGGCGAAGAAGCTGAGCGAAGCCGAGAAGGCGTATGCAACCGAGCCGACATCGGCCAAGCTCGAGGAGACGATTGAAGCGGAGTCGCTCAAGAAGTCGAAGGCATTCGAGTCGGCGCTCGAGAAGGCGACGGGGGCGAATGCGCCGGGTGCACCGGGAACGCCGGGGAGCGTGCCTGCGGCGGGCTTGCCCGGGGTGACGGCTCCGGCGGGGGGGGCTGCCGCACCGAAGGCGGGCGGTCCGGCGGTGAAATAAATAGTGAATCCTTTCGCGGAGCGAAAGGCGACAATGGGGGCAGCACCGAAGTCCGGCGGTCCGGCGGCGAAATAAATAGTCCAGCAGATCCGTTCACCATCACTCATTTGACCGGAAGGCGCATTTCGACCATGGCTTCTCAAACCGACGCAATGGAAACTGCCAAGGAAGTTCTGCGGCAGATCATCAAGTATCGGTTCTGGATCTCGATGGGTATCGCGGCACTGTTTGCGACGATTGCTTATGTGGTCGGCGCGGGACCGGTGCAGGCGGAGGCGAAGAGACAGATCGATACGATCATCGGTGCCGAGAAGGAAGTACTAACATATAAAGATCCAAAGATTCCAACCAGGGAATACAAGCCGATCGTCGAATCGAAGACGAAGGTCGTGGCGAGTGATGTGAACACGGCGTGGCGCACGCTCTACGAGCGGCAGGCGCCGCTCTTGACATGGCCTGAAAACCTGGAGCGGTTCCAGACCTGGGGTCAGAAGTGGCCCGAGAAAGTGAGCCCAAAGACGATCGAGCTGGCGATCGTCGACTACATCTATGCGTATCCAGCGTACGTGAACATGGTGTACAAGGCGTTTGATCCGTTTGACTACGAGACCGGCGAAGGCGTGGTTGCGGCGCCTTCGGAAGGCGATCTGCTGCTTCCGGTACACTTCAGTGAGGACAAGCTTCCCGATCTCGGCAAGATCTGGGCCGCGCAGGAACGGCTGTGGATTCAGCACACGGTGCTCGACGTGATCCGGGTGGTGAACAAGGACGCCAAGAGCTGGGACCAGGCGGTCATCCGCCAGATCCTGAGGCTGGACGTCGGCAGCCCTGATTCCCAGGACCAGAAATCTGCCGCGAAGAACGAGAAGCTTGACGAATCGAAGGGGATTTACGCGCCGGGCGAGGAGCCGAAAGCGGATGAGACCGCGGGGGCGGGGCCGGCGGCGGGCGGCCGAGGAGGCGGTGGAATGATGGGCGGCCGCGGTGGTATGGGCGGTGGTGGTATGGGCGGTGGTATGGGAGGCGGCGGAAGCTCGGCGGCAGCGCCGGAGAGCATCTTCTATGTGCACTCGGAGAGTGACAAATACAAGGTTCTCCCGTTCGCGGTGACGGTGCTGATTGACCAGGACCGGGTGCAGGATCTGCTGGTCGAGCTGGAGAACTCGCCGATGTCGATCCAGGTGAAGGAATTTGAGCTTTCGCGCCCGCTGATGAAGGTCGCCAAGCCCGAGAAGGGTGACGCGGCGGCATCGTTCGGGATGTTCGGCGGAGGTGGCGGACGCATGGGCGGCATGGGCGGTATGAATATGGGCGGCATGGTCGGCATGGGCGGCATGGCCAGCCAGATGCAGCAGATGCAGATGATGCAGGAGCAGAACTCACGAATGATGGGCGGCATGGCGAACATGGCGGGATCTGGATCGGGGGCCGGGGGTGCGCCGGCGGGAAAAGTGAAGAAGGGGACGGACAAGCGACGTGAGGATCGCAAGGGCACGCGCGATCAAACGCAGAAGCAGATCGAGTCGGCCAAGGGGCCGGTGTACACGGACGCGTACTTTGATCTCGTGCAGGTGAAGGTGTATGGGCAGGCCCGGTTCTTCAATGCTCCGCCGGCCGAGGCGGCTCCTGAGCCAAGCACGAGCCAAGCGGCTACGGGTGCGGAGAGCCCTGCGGCGGACGAAGCGGCGAAGGGCGGGCAAGCTCAAGGGAAGGCGGGCGGAGCCGCCGAGAAAGCGGAAGCACCGGGCAAGACGGCAGCGGCGGACGTTGCACCTGATTCCAAGGATGCGACTTCGGCCGCGAAGGCGAGTGCACCGGATTCCAAGGCGGCGGAGAGCGCGAAGGGCGCGCTAGCCGCACCTGATACGACGAAAACGACTGCGCCCGATGCAGCCAAGGCGACTGCGCCTGAAAAAGCCAAGGGAACCGCGGCTGATGCGGCCAAGGGGGAGCCGGCGGGATCGGAGAAGCCGGCCGCGCCTGCCACGAAGAGTGATGCGGCCCCTGGCAAGGGGTCGGAAACCAAGCCTTGATCGATTTTTGGAATCTTACCGAATTCTGGACCAGTGACGAGGAGATGCGGGCATGGCCAACGCAAACGCGATCGCCGAAAAACTCCAGGACTTTGGGCTGCGCCACGGCGAGAAGCTGGGTGTGGCCGTGGCCTCGGCGTTGTTTATCTTCTGTATCGGGCTGGCCGCGAAGAAGGAGACGATCGACACCGACCCGGACAAGATCAAGGCGGCGACGAAGGCTTCCGAGAGCAATTTGAACCGTAAAGAGGACACGGCAAAGATCATCCAGAACCTGGAAGCGATGAAGATCAAGGACAGTCAATTCGCCAAGGACGTGGATGCGCAGGTGAAGACGGCGCTGGTGGCGAGCGACTTCAAGCCTGCGCGGGAATATGTTTCGCCCGAGCCGGGCGCGGGGTTGATTCGCGACACGCCGGTGCTGATCGCGCCGAGTGAGCTGTACGCTTACCCGGGACGGGGAGGCTTCCTCGTGTTTGTGCTGGATGCCGAGGGGAACCGCTTGCCGGACGACGGCAAGGACGTGCCCAAAGACCTGCCGACGCGAAGACGCCGGCGCAAAGCTGCGGGCGGAATGATGGGGGGCGGCATGATGGGGGGCGGTGTCCGCAAGAAGAAGGCCAGGAGCCCGCAGGAGATCGCGGCTGAGCGGAAGAGAGAAGAGGATATTGCAAACCGAAGACGCCAAGGAGCAATCGTCGACGACGGTAAAGGCGCGGAGGAGGAAGCGGCGAAGGAAGAGGCTGCCGAGAAGTTGGAGAATTTCAAAGAAAAGGTCGAGGGCCATCGCTGGGTTGCGATCACGGGCGTGTTCGATCACGCGCAGCTCGTGGCGAACTATCGGACGGCGCTCAAGAACCCGGCGGTTGCTCATCCGAACTATGCCCGGGTTGACCTGGAGCGACAAACGAAGCAGCCGGACGGAAGCTGGTCGGGCTGGGAAGCGGTTTCATCGAAGGAGAACCTCAAGATCCTGGACAACCTGCCGGAAGAGGAGGAAGAGGAGTTGACGCCGGAGACGGTGAGGCCGAAGGCCTTGGTCGACCCGCTGCCGTTCTTGAAGCAGGGGCTCTGGGAGAAAGTGCACGTCGGTAGCTTGGTGCCGAAGGAAAAGAAACAGATCAAGACGGAAGCTGCCGGCGCGGGAGGCTACGGGGGGGGGGGCGATGATGGGTGGAGGAATGACCCGCTCGGTGGATCGGGGGGGAGCCGGAGGCGGCGGTGGTTACGGCGATCAGATGGGTGCCATGATGCAGCAGATGGCAAGCGGCGGGCGCGGGGGGCGTGCTGGCGGCGGGATGATCGGCGGATTTGGCGGAGGTCAGAGCGAGACGCCTTCGAATTACTGGACGACGACCGAGAAGAGGGTGATGATCCGTGCGTTTGACTTCACGGTCAAGGCCGACAACAGTTACCGGTATCGCGCACGCATCGTCGTTCACAACCCGAATCTGAGTCGGGAGGACGTGAACCACGGGGTGGACACGAAGTCGAAAACGATGCGCGGGCCGTGGTGTGATGCGACAGACGAAGTGCACATGCCGCCGGATGTGATGCCGTACGCCGTGAGCACCGAAGCGCCCGCTCGCAGCTCGGACATGAAGTTGAAGTTCCAGATCATCCGCTTCCGCCCGACGGACGGAGTGACCGTTACCAAGAATGTGACGGCGGGTCCAGGCGAGGAGATCGGCGAGCCGGGCTCGGCGATGATTCCCTCGTCGGACGGAACGAAGCCCAAGAGCAGCTTGATCGATTTCAATAGCCGGCAGCTCGTGCTCGATCTCATTGCGAACAAGAGAACGGGGGGTTATCAGCACTTGCCGGCCGGGTTCATCGGGCCGCCGATTGAAAAGCCTGCCATCGCGCTGCTGTTGCGGCCTGATGGGTCGGTGGCGGTGCATACCGAGGCGGACGACGTCGTGAACGAGGTTCGCCGTGATATCGATACGAACTACAAACATGAAGTCAAGGAATCGGGCAAGAGGCGCGAGAGCAGCGCGGGTATGGGTATGGGCGGAATGATGGGCGGCGGCATGGGAGGTGGAATGCGTGGTGGCGGCATGGGAGGTGGGATGCGCTGACGTGCGGGGTTCTACTTCGCCCATTTTGACTTTCTGATCAAGAACCCTCGTTCGAGCGAGGGTTCTTTTTTTCCGGAAGGTGGGGTTTTGGCGAATTGTTTCAAGAAATGTGTTGTGAAGGGATTACGAGTTGTAACGATCGAGGCCGGAAATGCCGAAAGTAACCGGTACGACGAGTGGGCAAAGTTTGACAGGGTGTTTTGCCGATCAGATATGGACGAAACGATTGGTGCAAGGGGATTCGCCTTGACCGCGGTGGACCTTACCGGTACACAGCGTTCCCATCTTCTACCCGTTCTCAGTGCACCAAATCGCGACGGCAAGTCACATTCGCCCAGCTTTCAGGTGATCAGGTGAAGCGGCCAATCCGCCCGAGCGGAGTGGCACGACGAACCCCATAGGCTAGTAGTCTCCCACTTGTGATGACGAGAAATTGGCCGTCGCCAGGGACGTCGACGGCCGTCGTCGCGAGCGGCGGAAAGGAGGTCGCGTTGGGAAGGCTTAGAACGGTCAGTCTCATCTTGATCCTGGGCGCATGCGGAGGTGCCACTGCGGTGGCTGCCGCCGATGACGCGACTTCGGCGACCCGAAAGCCGCCGCCCGCGCCCCCGATCAAGTACCTGGAAGCCGGGTCGCGATTGTACAACGAAGCGGCGGCTGCCGGCGATGCAAAGAAGCTCGAGCAGGCTTCCAAGTATCTGGAAGCCGCCGATCGGTACCGAGACATGCTGTCGACGGACGAGCAGTCCGCGCTCGACGCCTATCTGAATGAGCTGCCGAAGGCGAGGGCAAAGGCTGCGGGGGCTGTCGAGCCGGTGGCACCCTCGCCGGGTGCGCCGGTCGGGGCGGCGGCGGCCGCACCGATGCCGCGATCAACGGCGCCCAAAGACGTGCCGTTGACACGGACGGGAGGGATTCCGGGCGGCGCAGCGGGGCCGGACCAGATTGGCCCGAGCGTGGACGCGCGGGCCCGAGCACGGTGGCTGCTGCACGAGGCTCGCGAGAAGCTGATTCAGGGCAAGTACGACGAGGCCCAGCACAAGGCGGACGAGGCGGAGGCCTTGAACGTCAAGTGGGGGCTGTTCGACGATACGCCCGCCCGCGTGGGTGAAGACATCAAGAAAGCACGGCCGAAAGCTGTTGCCAGTCGCGCTGGGTCTGCGATCGAGGTGCACGACCGGCGTGCGGCGAAGGCGAGGCTTCGCGAGGCACGTGCGGCGATCGGCGACCGCCATTTCGAGCAGGCCGAAGCGATCGCGCTGGATGTCAAGGGCTGGGGGCTCTCATACGGGATATTCGAGGATAACCCGGACAAGGTTGCGGCGGCGGCCCGCGCCCTGAGGCGGCGGGACAAGATCCGGAACACGCCGGCGCGAGACCAGTCGAGCCTGGCGGTCTACGACGTGCTGCTGCAGGAATCACGTCAGCTCATCAAGGTGGGCAAGCTGGACGAGGCGGAAGCGAAGGCGCGTAAGGCTGAGCGGATGAACGTCGTGCCGCCGGTGACTTCCGATCGCCCCGAGGCGGTGCTGCACGAGATCGTGATGGCCCGTGCGGCGAAGAGCCAGCCGGTTGTGAACACGCTTCCGGCCGATGCTCCCCGAAGCGCGGTCGCCGAGCGGGAAGCCGATGCACTGCTGGCCAAGGGCGAGCCGGTGGCCGCGGCGAAGAAATTTGTGGAGGCTGAGGAGCTCAGTGCTGCCGAGGCGAGCGCGGCGCCGGCCGTCGCGGCTGGCGGTGGCATCGAGCTGGCACCGGCGGCGGACCCGGCGGTCCGGCAGAGCTCGGTGAGTGCTCCGGCTGCTGAGCCTGGCCCGGCGCTTTCGGCGCCGACGGACCCGGGAGCGCAGCAGGCGGCAGTGCCGGCACCGGCGGCTGCCGCTGCGGGTGCTCTGGATCCAGTTGCCTCGCTGCCGGTTGCGGCCGCTCCGGCGGGGAACCGCGGGATGCAACTGCTGAGTGAAGCCCAGGCTCTGTACAAGAACGGAAATTACGAGGCAGCCAAGCAGCTTGCCACACAAGCGAAGGAAGGGAAGTTCGGCGTCGACGCGCAGGCGGACGAGCTGATCGCCCAGACGAAGCTTGCCGAGCAAGGCGGTGCGCTTAGCCTGTACGAGACGGCCCTGTCGGCAATTCGTTCCGGCGACAAGGCCAGAGCGCGGCTGCTGCTCACGGAGGTATCGGCGGCGGGCGACTCGCTGGACGAGAGCCTGCGGGAGAAGGTCGAGGGGCTGCTGGCGAAGCTGTCTGACGACAAGCAGAAACCCGACGACAAGGTCAAGGGCGACGGCAAAGCGACCACCCGCAACGCTCAGGACGCGGAGGCGCTTGCGGCCCAGAAGCTCAATGCGGAGGTCGGCACGAAGATCGGTGAAGGCCGCCGGCTGCATGAAACCGATCCGGACAAGGCGATTGCCATCTACGAGCAGACGATCCAGGCGGTGCACGCCTCGGGCCTCTCGCAGGACCTGACGCGGCCCATGATTCGCCGGCTGGAAGTGGCCATCGAGCTTGCCAAGAAGGACAAGGTCGACTTCGAGCGGAAGATGGCCGACAAGGCAACCCGCACCGAAATCGAAATGAAGCGGCTACGCATCCTGGAGGCCGACAAGGCCAAAAAAGCCAAGATGAAAGATCTGATGGACAAGGCCATGGCCGCGTACGCCGAGGGCAAGTACGTCGAGGCCGAGGCCCTTGCCAAGCGGGCGCAGGAGATCGATCCCAATGAGCTGGCCGCGACCATTCTGGTCTACAAGTCAAAGATGGAGCGGCGATTCAAGACGGATAAGCAGAACAACGCCGACAAGGAAAACGGAATCGTGACGGCGTTCCAGGCAGTCGACAACGCGTCGATCATGGACCCGGAACTCCAGCTTCGCGGGATCACGTATGCGAAGAACTTCAAGGACCTGACGCGCGACCGGCTGGAAATGAACGCGCGGCTGGAGCCCAAGAAGGACCCGCACGTGCTGGCGATCGAGGCCAAGCTGAAGGACAGGGTGTCGATCAACATGGACAAGCAGCCGCTTTCCGAGGCGATCACGTTCCTGCAGAACTACACGGGGCTGAACATCGTTCTGGACCCGAAGGCACTGGGCGAGGAAGGGCTGACCTCGAGCTCGCCGGTGAGCCTGCAGGTGAACCAGGTGCCGCTCAAGAGCGTGCTCAAGCTCTTGCTCAAGCCACTGGGACTGACGTACCGGCTTGAGGAAGAGGTCGTGCTGATTACCAGTCCGCAGATGGACAGCTCGCAGACGTTTCCCAAGACGTACTATGTCGGCGACCTGGTGATTCCGCCGGATCGCGGTGGCGACGCCAGACTGCCGCACACGGTGTTGCAACCCAGCCCGCTCGAGGAACAAGCGCAGATGGACGCGAACGGCATTCAGACACAAGGCGCCTTCGCGGTCGGCGACCCTCGATTCAGCCGTGTTGCACCCGGCCAGGGTGTGGCCAAGGGCGAACGGCCGATGGTCGACCTGATGCCGATCATCCAGTTGATCACGACGTCGATCGCGCCGGGCACCTGGAACATCCAGGACGGCTACGGGCACGCGGTGCCGCCGGCATACGGCATGGGCGGCGGGTTTGGCGGCGACGCGGGTGGCATCGACACCCAGCGGCAGCCGGGAGCGATCGTGCCGTTCTTCCTCAGCATCAGCTTGATCATCAAGCACACTGCCGAGGTGCACGAGCAAGTCGCCGACCTGCTGCGTCAGCTTCGCCGGCTGCAGGACCTTCAGGTCTCGGTTGAAGTGCGATTCATCACAGTTCAGGACACGTTCTTCGAGTTCATCGGTGTGGACTTCGACTTCCAGATCCAGTCGGACACGGTCGGTAAGCACAGTACCTTCGCGGTTCCGAACCCGACCACGTCGCTGTTCCCGATTCCGGGGCTCACGACCGGAACGATCACCGGCTCGGCGACGGGCACGGCGACCGGTGGCGGCGGCACGGCGACCGGCGGCGGAGGAACCGGCGGCGGCACAACCGGCGGCGGCACGACCGGCGGCGGCACAACCGGCGGCGGCACGACCGGCGGCGGCGGAACCGGCGGCAGCACGGCCGGCGGCACGGCCGGCGGCACCGGCGGCACGACGGGTGGAGGGGGCGGTGGTGTGACGGAACAGCCGGTTTATCTGGTGAACCCGATTCGCGACCACGCTCTGGGGAATAACCAACCGATCATCGTGGGTACGCAGGGTGGCGGCCTGGCGAACTTCTCGCCGAACCTCGACCTGCCGTACACGGGGCCGACGGCCAGCCTCGCTCAGCCTTCGAGTTTCCAGCAAGGGGCGGGCGGTACATTTGGCATCGCCTTCCTGAGCGACCTGGAAGTCTATCTGTTCCTCACGGCGGCTCAAGGCGACCAGCGAGCGAACGTGCTCCAGGCACCCAAGGTCACAACGTTCAACGGTGCTAATGCGACGATCTTCAACAACATCGTGCAGTACTACATCGCGTCGCTGACGCCGATTGTCGGCCCAGGTGCGGTGGCGTACTCGCCGACGGTCGGCTTGATCCCGAGCGGTGTGACCATGAACGTCACCCCGGTCGTGTCGGCTGACCGCCGGTATGTGCGAATGACCTTGACGCCATTCTTCAACGCCCTCAACAGCCTCCAGACCTTCACGTTCCCCGGCGGTGCGGTCGGCGGTAGCGGTTTAGGCGGCGGTGCCACGACGATCCAGACCACGATTCAGCTCCCCAACACAACCACGACGACGATCACGACGACCGTCACCGTTCCCGACGGTGGCACCGTGCTCCTGGGCGGTGTGAAGCAGTTGAACGAGGCGAGGAACGAGTTTGGCGTGCCGGTCGTTTCCAAGATCCCGGTGCTCGACCGTCTCTTCCGCAACGTGGGCATCAATCGTGTGACGAGCAGCGTCATGTTGATGGTCACGCCGCGAATTGTGATCCTCGAGGAAGAAGAAGAAAAGCTCGGAATTCCGTCGGTCGCCTTCTGAACCGGCCAAGGGTTCAAAGGCAGCTCGGCTGAACGAGCTCGGTTAAAAACAGGCGTGAGGCCGTCGGAATCCTGGTTCCGGCGGCCTCTTCTTTTTTGGCCGAAAAGCGAATGACCGGAGTGACGAGCAAGGGCTGCAGGACGGCGTGGGGATCGCTGGCGGCTTGATGCCGTGGGGAGTTTTGGCGATGCTGATGTTGAGACGGGATCGTGAATGTCAACTCAGACCATGCGGGTGAACCATGCACGTCGCTCTCGTTCTGGCCGTTCTGGTCGGATATCAAGATGAGGCGCCGCCGAAGGCGACCGCCAAGACGGTCGCGGCTGCGCCTGCACCCGACCCGTCGTGGAAGAAGCTGGGGCGAAGCCTCTGGTTCGACCCCAAGGAAAAGCGACTGTACCTGAAGGCACGGGTTGTGTTGCGGGACGGGAATCTCGAGCACCTGATGTGCTTGAAGGGAACGAAGGAACACGAGGCGATCCTGTCGACGGATGCAGTTCCGCTTGAGATCCACACCGGCCTCATTCTGACGGGCGCCGATGCGGGAAAGCCGGTGCAATTCGTGCCCAAATTCGAGCCCCCGACCGGGAGTGCGGTCGCAATCGAAGTCCGCTGGTTGCAGGACGGCAAGCTGCGGACTCAAGACGCGAGGGAGTGGGTGAAGGGCGACAACGGCAAACCGCTTTCGCGGGATTGGGTTTTCGCCGGAAGCTTTTTCTATGACGATCCGTTCAGCAAGAAGAAGCGATATGCGGCAGACGATGGCGATCTGATCACGGTTGCGAATTTTTCGAATGCGATTCTGGACCTGCCGATCGAAAGCTCGGCGAATGACACCGAGCGCACGTTCATGGCCAATCCGGCGCATGTACCGGAGGTGGGAACCGAGGTTCTGGTTGCCCTTTATCCGCGGCCTGTCAAACCGGTGGCTGCAAAGCCGGAGGCGAAACCGGCGGCGCGAGCGCCGGGAACCCAATGACCTCGACCGGCAGTCCGGCATCGGGCTTCCCTGGTGATCCGCGGATGAAGGGATTCGAGACACGAGCGTCGTTCCTCTGAACCCAGCGCTTCCGCTCACTCGACTCTCAGCGCACACCAGATTCCGCTCGGATGATACTGGGCATCAGCGGGCGGGACATCCAGCTCGGCCCACTCTTCCGGAGTCCAGACCAGCAGCGTGGCTCGATAGCCGTTGATGCGCCACACGATCGGAGACGAATCCGTCGCGGCCCCGCGCCACAGTCGGAGGAAGGCGCGCGGACGATTCGGCTGCCGATGCCCCAGCGACAAACTCATTCGGGTTCTCTCCTCGAAAAACTGCTTGCGGCACACGGTGGACGATTTCTCGGTCTTCAACTTCCACAGACGACCATTGACCAGCGCATTCGCAATGCTGATACTCGATCCTCGTTCGCTTGCACTCAGTGTATCGGACGAATCGCCATAAAAGACCATCTAGTTCTCGTGGGACCGCGAAGTTATTCCCATTTCAGAGCTGGTTACTGCTCGGCGGACATACGGGGCGATCCGTGTAACAACTGGAAGATTAATCACCTGCGACTGGCGTTTGGCGAAGTCTGGACGATGGCCATCGCTTGGATGCGCGAAACGGCCGACCAGAAATAGTAAGCGAACAAATGTCGGAAATCGATAAGGGATTGTAAGGTGGAGAAAGACGACGCGTTCATTCAGACGAAGGGGTTAACGAAGTTTTACGGGCGGGTGAATGCGCTCAAGGCGTTGAGTTTGGAGGTGCGAGCCGGGGAGGTATATGGATTACTTGGTCCGAACGGTTCTGGAAAGACGACGACGATTCGGATCTTGCTGGGTTTGCTCAAGCCGACGTCGGGTTCGGCGAATGTGGGCAAATTTGACTGCTGGCGAGAAAGTCTCGATGTGCGACGGCTGGTTTCGTATCTCTCGGGCGAGCTTCGGATGTACGGGTCGATGACTGGCTACGCCACGCTCAAGATGCTTTCGGACCTGCGTGACGGAATCGGGCTCGATCGTGCCGTGGCGATCGCCGAGCGAATCATGAAGCTCGACCTGGGCAGGAAGGTGAGGACATATTCGACCGGGATGAAGCAGAAGCTGGCGCTTGCGCAGGTCTTCAGCGATCCAGTGCAGGTCTTGATCCTGGACGAGCCGACTTCGGCGCTGGACCCCTCGGCACGGAGCATCGTGATCTCGCTCGTGCATGCGGCGCGGTCGCAGGGGCAGACGGTGATCTTCTCCGGGCATGTGCTGGCGGAAGTTGAGCAGGTGGCGGACCGTGTGGCGATTATGCGCAAGGGACGATTGATGCATGTCGAGGACATGCATGCCAGGCGCGGGTTGCGCATGCTGCTCTTACGCTTCGACCCGGGAATGGAGCCTGTTTTTCCCGATGAGCTAGAGCTGGCGGTGCGGGAGCGAAACGACGGAACGGTGCTGCTGGAGCACCACGGCGATCTGCCGGGGCTGCTCGGGTGGCTCTCGAGAGTTCCGGTGCGCGACCTGGCCGTGGGCACGGAAGACCTGCGCAGCCTGTACGATCAGTTTCACGGACCGAATGTGCCCGACGACAAGCCGGACGAGGACGAGCTAGCATGAGACCGTTCCTGGCACTGCTTCGCAAGCAGATTCACGAATCGCGATGGACGCTTGGGCTTTCGGCCGCGGTCCTTTTCGGGCTGGGGTGGTTGTTCGTCTGGGTGACGTCGCTGAACGAGGCCGAGATCGTCAAGCGATTGGGAGACGATTCCGAGCAAGGGCGAATCGGGATGCTGCGGATGATGGGTATCGGCGAGCAGCCGGCCTCCATCTCACTGATCATGGCTTCGTGGAGCCATCCGTTCATCATTCTGCTTCTCTCGATCTGGGCGGTCGGTCGTAGATCAGCCGCGGTTGCCGCAGAGGTGGAGCGAGGGACGATGGATCTGCTCTTGTCGCGTCCGATCTCGCGCTGGGCGTATCTGGCCTCCGGCGTGATCGTGAGTGTGACCGGGCTGGTGCTCCTGGCTGGTGCGCTCATGGCCGGGGCCGCAGTCGCGGTGCACTACAACGTGCTGCGTGTGCGGCCGGCCACATTGGAAATGCTGTACCCGGCGATCAATCTGGCCGTCCTGGGCCTGCCGATCTACGGATATACGCTGCTGGCTTCGGCACTCGACCAGGTGCGCTGGAGGGCCACACTGGTGGGGAGTGTGCTGACGCTCCTGGGCTACATCGGGCTGATCATTTCCTTGATCCCGGTGCTACAGTCACAGAACTGGGAGCCCTACGTCGAGAAGATGTCGATCTTCAAGGCCTACAACCCGGTTCAAGCCGTGAGCGGCGGCGACACGTATCAGCTTCATCTGGCGATCCTGGCGGGAGTCGGCACGACCTGCATCCTGGCGGCGTTCGCGGCCTTCGCGGTGCGCGATCTGCCCGCGAGTGGTTAGGCTTTCGAGGTGAGAGTCGGAAGACGCTGGCTCCGTCCTATAGGTCGCGTGGATGAAAAAGGGCCTGGTTCAGTTGCGGGAGACACCGCCGGCGAGGTAGCGTGAAGCGGGACCGAGACTGACCGAATCCCTCGCTTACGCTTCGGGCTAGTGTAGTCGCCAGGACGACTGCGCAACGTGTTACCCGAACTGGGGCGCGATTGAACCATCCCTGAAAATGAGAGGGACGGGCACCCGTTTTGGCATGGGGTGCTCGTCCCTGTGGTCAACGTGTGGGCGGCGAGGGGCCGGGCCGCTCACTCTTTCGGTTCGGGCGGTTTGGGTGCGTCTTTCTTGGGCTTGCCCTCGAAGTCGTCGGGATTCATCTTGCTGAAGTAGTCGCCGACGTGCTTGGGGTCTCCCTCGACGGCGACACTCTCGTCGATGGCCTTCACGACTTTGTCGCGCGCCTGGTCAAGCAACGGATAGAGCTGTTCATAGATCATTTTTTGACTCGGAGTGGTCGCGGCGGCGAAGCGCAGGTTGTAGACGTGCATGAAACCGATCAAATTGCCGACGGTCGTATTGGGAGGAGCCTTTCGCAACTGATCGAGCACTTCCCGAGTATCGGGCTTCTCGAGCAGCTTCACCAATCCCGCAAGAGTCTTCACGAACCGCTCAGCGGCATTGTTGTCCCTGGGATCCGGGAGCGGGTCTTGTGCGAGCTTTCCGCGGATGCGCGCGACCAAGTCCTTTGCCCGCTTGATCGTCTGCGGGGAGATGCTCGCCGTCTTCATCCTCTTTCCGGCACTGTTCGGCGACCTCCTCGAACTCTTTCTTGTCCTCAGCGAAACGGCCGATTTCCAACGCGGGCGGCCATTGCTTGGCCCCTTTCAGGTTGGTCATGATGATGGTGACGGCTTCGGACGCATATCGGAACGGAATATCGGCGATAATCTTCGCCGGAATGGGGGTCGAAGCCGCTTTGAGCGACGAGCTCTGGATGCGAGGATCGCTCAACTGGTCGAGCGCGGCGTTCAGAGCGTCGCCGTCGTCGACGTCACGGGAGGTGGGGTTATCTTGGAGCCGCTTCATGATCGAGTTGTATGCGTTCTTGTTGTTCTGAATGTCGAAGTACTTCTTGGCGAGATATTTGCGGGTCGCCTCTTCGTTGGAAAGGTAGAGATACTGGTTCCATCGCTGCCAGGTATCCTCGTTGATACTGCGGGCGACGGCCGTCTGCTCGTTGTACATTCCGGCGCCGGCGTACAGGGCACCCAGCCCCCGGGCGATCGAGCCCTGCGGGGTTTCGCCCCAGCCACCCCAGCCACCCCAGCCCCACCCGTATTGAGCGCGGGCAGTATCCTCCCGAGACCGAGAGGATCAAGACCAATCCCAGTGGAACTCGGATCCATCGGAGCATCGTGAACCTCCTGGCGGCTGAGCAAATGCGTCGGCCGGCGTCAGTGTCGTCAGAAGCCTAGTCAGTGAAGCCACGCGTCGCTGTCTCGGCAACGACCTACAAACTCTATATCATACAACTCGCGGTGCATCGTACGATAAGAGCCGCCTCCGGGAGCGAATCCTGCGAATTCAGAGGCAGCCATCGGACCAATCGAACGAAGACCACGAAACATTGTAAGTTGCGAAGTCAACCCAGAGCTCGAATTTTCAAATGTCGTCGATGGGCACGAGATCGACGTCCGAGTCGGCGCTCCGGTGCGATGGAGGCTGCCGGTGCACTGCGGGCGGTCTCTGTGCAACCGGCGTGGCGCGGCACCGAAGGCGGCGGTGCCGGCAGGGCCGGGGCCGGGCGCGGCTCTCCTCCTCTTGTTCCAGGCGGAACAAGATCGGGCCGATCGCCAGCTCGTCTCCCGGCAGCAGCCGAGATTCGTCGAGCAGGCGGCCATTGACGCGCACGCCGTTGCGGCTGCCGAGATCGCGAATCAACACTCGATCATAGGCGGTTGCGACACAGCAGTGGCGACGGGAGACCTTGGGTGAATCAAGGCGAACGTCGCACTCGAGGTGCCGGCCAATCAAGAGCACGGGCCGGTAAAGTGCGATCGCCGGGGCCGTTCCCTTCACGAGTGGGACGATGCGGAATGACATTCGCCCGCATTCTCCGAGGCGTGAGATGCGACGAGCGGTTCAGGCTCTCTCCGACTTGTGGCTTTCCCTCGCCGGGCATCTGGACGATGACCTGAATCCGGCACTTATCAGCGACGCCGTTGGGGAGCAGCTTGCGCACGGCGGCCGCGAATGCGTTTTCTCCTCCCACTTCGAACGGAGAGGGATCGCACTCCGGGCTGATCTCAAGGGGCGACGCTGAGGCGACCGGAGGCTTCGAAGGACCTTCCTTGGGCTGAGGGGGTCCGCCCAATATTCCATCCGATTCGACGATTGTCTGCTCGTGCCCCTGACCATTTTCGAGACGAAAACGAATGTGCGCGATCGAAAGCTCGTCGCCGGGACGCAACCGTCCGCGCTCGACCCTCTGCCCGTTGATCCTGATGCCGTTGGTGCTGCCCAAGTCACGCACGGTGACTTCGCCCTTATCCTGGCTCATGCAGCAGTGTTGACGCGAAACACGCAATGAGTCGAGACGTGTATCGCACGAAGGATGCCGGCCCACGACCACCATGGCGCGGTCCAACACAATGTCTGGACCTTCATCAAGGGCCACCAGTCTGACGGGCATCGACTATCATCCTCCGGCACGAGCCTCGGCGGCGACACCATCCTCGTTCGTCAACCAGAAGCTAAATTGCTATTATAGATCAACTCCATTCCCATCCGCTAGCACGAAATCGCCAAATCGCTCCGATCCTCTGCCGCGGCTTCCTTCGCTCGACGTTTGTGCTGATCCACCTTTCCTTTGGATCACCCCAGACCCACTCCCGATCTCGTCGAAGGCCCTCTACTAATATAAGTTGGGAAATCCGGGAAGGATACCGAATTTCTCGGATTCTTTGCCGCAACCTCTTTTATCTCCCGCATGCTCGGCACGAAAGAGTCGAACAGCACGACACTCGCGATCGACATTCATTGCAGTCATGCCAAATAAGGATCAACAACTATCATGCATTGCCGAACGAAAAAGCAGGTCTCGCGGAAGAAAATCGATGCACCTCGTCAGGGAATTGCTTTTCAGATTTGAAGCCCGCCAAATTTGGGAAATGTCCGAACCTTAACACAACCGCGCTACCGAAATGCCAGCAGCGCCTCTCCGGACGGTGAAGATTGGTGATTTCCGAGAATCGTTCTCCCCTTACGTTGTCCTGTCCGAGACGTGACAGGGAAGAGCCCTCGCAGGTCCAGCCAGTCGATCAACTCGGCGAGCGACTCCCGGATCGGACGCTTTCGAAAGGACAGCTCGCGGTCGGTGTGTGCCGTGTCGAAATGCATGATTCGCCGACCAAGCCGCACACCCGTTACTGTCGCCTTTGGCGGCACGCCGGTCACCCGGTCGGCCCATAGCTCCGAGAGCCAGGCGTACGACAGTGCCAGAGTGTAGGGAACCCGCCGGGTGGGCACCGGCATGCCCGAGAGCTCGCTCAAAATCTCGAGCAAGGACTCGAGCGTCAGATTCTGGTTTCCCAGGATATACCGTCGCCCGGGACGCCCACGCCGCATCACCAGAATAAGGCCGTGCGCCAAGTCTCGCACATCAATCAAATTCAACGTGCATTTCATGATCGCCGGGAGATTTCCCCGACAGAAATCCAGTACGAGCCGGGTCGGCGGCGAGAGATTCAGATCGCCCGGACCCACGGGCATCGTGGGGTTGGCGACCAAAACCGGACGACCCTTGCCCGGCCAAGGCCATGGCATAATTCTCGGCCTGGAGCTTGGAAAGGCAGTATGGCCCGACCGCGTCACTCAATTCGAATTTCAACATTTTCATCGATTGGTCCCGCTTGCTTCGGGCCTGGTGAGAATGCTCTCGGTGCTGGTGTGGAGCACGCTTCGGGCGCCCGAGGCAAGCGCCCTATCGAGCACGTTGATCGTGCCCTGGTGATTGACCGCGTCGAATTCGCTGCGATCGCGCACCCAGAGGTTGGGATTCGCCGCCAGATGAAAAACCCAATGCGCTCCGTCAAACGCCCCGGCGAGCGACGCCGCGATCGCGAATGTCCGCAAAGACGAACCTCCACGCCGCTCGGGCAGATGATCAACGGCCGCGCCGGGCTTCTCAATCACGCGCACCTGCTGGCCGGAATCAACCAGCTCGGTCACCAGATGGCTACCGATGAATCCGGCACCTCCGGTCACGACTGTCAATCCGTCCATGAATCGCCCCGCGAGACGCGCCCTCGATCGACCTTCTGTCCTGATTCTGGAGCAGTTGGTCGAAGTCTACCGGCTGAGCGAACTTTGTAGAGCTCCTGGTCGGGCCCCATCTTGCTCGGCAGGTGCGAGCACGCCGGCGGCAACCCAGGCGGTGAACCGGCCGGGAACGACAAAGTCGGTGAAGCCATATCCACCGGGCTCGCGATGCCGGGCTGATTTCTTTCCAATCGACGTAAACGTGGGTCACATTTCGCTCTTCGAGGGCGCGCCGGAACTCGGCCGGCGTCTTTCCCTTGGCGAGCTGCTCGATCATTTCGGGGTTGAATACCGTGTTATAGACAACGTCGTGGTCGAGGTGGAACACGGCGGCCTGACCGACCAGAAGAGGTCTGGCGCCCGGCGAAAGCTCGGCATCCAAGCGCGCCAGCGGCGGATTCCAGCTCCGGGGGACTTCGCGCCGGAGGCGGACCAGGTCGCCGGTCCACTCGTTCAAGCCCGGCAGCGCCGTCGTGATGTAGGTCAGGTTCGTGAACAGGCCGAGTGTCACGACGAGCGACGAGCACGACTGACCACGCTCGGGTGCGGCTCCAATCCGCACCCAAGCCAGCGAGAATCGCCAGTGCGGGAAGGATCGGCAGCCAGAATCGATCGAGCCGGTGGGTGGCAAACCACCACGTCAAGAATAGGTAAGCCACGAACAACCAGAGGAGGCGTGCCGGGCGTCGCGAGCCGGGGCGAAGTAGTGCGAGGGGCGCCAGCGCGAGGTAAAGCGGCGACTGCCAGTCCGAGCGACCCGCGACGTCAACCAGCGAGCTCCAGAATTGACGCACCACCTTGAATGAGTCGGGCTGCAGCTTTCGGCGGTGCCGGAAGTCGGCCATCGAGCTTTTCAGCTCGCGGAGATCGAGTCGGGCGCGGGCCATGCACCGCTTGCCATCGTGTCTCGCGGTCGGCATCCCAGTCCGGACTGGGGAAGACTCGGCACTCGAGCGGATAAACCGGGTTCCTGGTGTCGAGCACGTTTTTGGCCAGCCAGGGCGTCATGATGACCACCCAGCCGAGCACGTAATATCCCACCAGAGCGACGGACCGTCGCCGGACGGCGTCCACGAGGGCGAGCAGCCCGAAAGGAATGACCGCCGATACCAATCCCGTGTACTTGCAGCCCATCGCACAGCCGGCGAGCAACCCCAGCAAACCCCACGCTCGCAGAGGCTTCGCAGCCATCACCCCCCTGCCCTCGATCAACACCCAGATCGAGCGCCGCGTGATAGAAGCAGAGCGGCCCTTCGACGTAAGCGATCGCCGCCATGCGATACACCCACGGTGTCGAGAGATAGATCAGCGCCGCAAGCCAGGCCGCGCGCGGCGATGCCAGCTTGCCGGCCGCGCCCGCGATCAACACGGCCGCTGCCGGACCGAAGAGCGCGACCAGGAGCTGTCCGGAGAGTCCGCCCCACCACCAGTCGCCCATCACCTCCATCGCCAGCAAGTGCAACATCTCAACATTGAACGGCATATTCGTATAAACATTGTGAGGCAGATAGCTGATCCGGCCGGAGTGGAAATACTCCTTGGGCCCTTGCAGGTGGTATTCGAGCACATCGAAGTCGATTGAAGGTAGCATCGAGGCCAGGATCAGCAGCAGCACGAACGGACCGAACAGAAGCGTTTTCCACCACAACGACGAGTCGACTTTGCCTCTGGGCGCTGTCCAGATCCGAGACGTCGAGAGCCCCGCGGCGGCAAGTGCGGCGAGCCCTGCGCACCAGCCAGGGATTCAGCCACCCCATCCTTCCTGCAACGAGCGTGAGCACGCCGAGCAGCCCGGCTCCCAGGCCATAGTCGAGGGCGACGCGCTCGGGACAGGGAGATTCCAGGCTCGAGCCTGAGCAAGCGCAGCACCAGGTCGCCCAGGCCGATCGCTGCTGCGGCAATCAGGAGAGCCGCCATGAGAATCGGCACTCGCTGGGACAGGTTTTCCAGGTGGGAGAGCTCGACGAGGGCGTTTCCCAGGATCGACTCGCGGAACGACGTGCCCGGGACGACTTCGGGAAGCGCTTTGAGCACGAGCAAGCCTCTGCGCACGGCGACGGGGTTGCCACGCCGGTGTTGTTGACATTGGGCAAGGGCTCGATCAAGAACCATGCCAACCACAAGAGCTCGACGATCGCCAGGAAAATCATTCCGGCGATCATGCGCCAGAAGGCCGTTGGCGCGGATGCCCGACCGGCGGCCTCGCGAAGCGGGGCGATCGTCGTCACAGTGTCGGCCCGATGGTCCAAGGCGCGAACTCCTCCTCGCCGACACCTTGCTGTTCGCTCTTGGTAGGCTCGCCACTGGCCACGTCGAGAATCATCTCGAAGAGCCGGCGCCCGACGGCGTCAACGGGTTCGCCTTCCAGGATCGGACCGGCGTCCATGTCCATGTCGGCGATCATCCGCTCGTACATCGGCGTATTGGTTGCGAGCTTGATGCAAGGGGTCGGCTTCAGGCCCAGAACGCTTCCTCGACCGGTTGTGAAGACCAGCACATTGGCCCCGCCGGCGATCAGCCCGGTGGTGCACGGCGGGTCGTAGCCGGGCGTGTCCATGAAAATCAGCCCTGGTCCGTCAACCTTGGCCGCGTAGGGAACGACGTCGACCAGGGCGGTCGAACCGGCCTTGGCGAGAGCTCCCAGCGACTTTTCGTAGATCGTGGTCAGGCCGCCGGCCTTGTTGCCGGGTGAAGGGTTGTTGTCGATTTGCGCGCCGAAGATTCCGGTGTACCACTCCCACCACTTGATGCGATCGACAAGCTTCTGGCCGACCTCACGCGAAACGGCCCGGCGGGTGAGCAAGTGCTCGGCGCCGTAGATCTCGGTAGTCTCGCCGAGCACGGCCGAGCCTCCCTGGGCGACGAGCAAGTCGGCGGCGACTCCCAGGGCCGGGTTGGCCGTGACGCCGGAGTTGCCGTCGGACCCGCCGCACTCCATGGCCAGGCAGATCCTGGCCGCGGGCTGCTCCGTCCGCTTCCACGAATTGGCCTCGGGCAGCAGGTCAAGAACGGCGCGAACGGCCGCTTCGACCGTCCGCGTGATACCTCCTTCCTCCTGGATGTTGAGCATCCGCGGCCTGGGGCCCGGTTTCTGATGACCGTTTCCGCGTGATGGTCCGAGCGTGACCAGGTCCTGCGCGTCGACCAGGTGCTGCGCGAAGCTGACTTCGCAGCCAAGGCCCACGAGCACATACGCCGCGACGTTGGGATGATTGGCAAATCCGGCCAGGACACGTTCGAGGATGTTGTGGTCCGGCCCTTCGAAGGGAAGGCCGCAGCCGCCTTTATGGGTGATGGCGAACACGCCGTCGACGTTGGGGAAATCCTTGCGCCAGAGGTTGTCGCGGAACCGATCGGCGACGTATCGCGAGGTGCTTGCCGAGCAGTTGACGGTGCTGATCACCGCGATGTAGTTTCGCGTGCCGACCCGGCCATCGGGCCGGAGGTAGCCGCGGAAGGTCCTTGGCTCCCCGGCCGCGGCGGGTGCGGGTGTCTCCGTGGCAAAGGCATAATCGCGCTCGAACAGGTCGGCCTTCAGGTTGTGCACGTGGACGAGCGAGCCGGCGGGGATCGCCTTGGAGGCGAATCCGATGATCTGCCCGTATTTCCGCACCGGTTCACCGGGAGCGATGTCGGCCAGGGCGACCTTGTGGCCCAGCCCGATCGGCTCACGGATCTCGACCGTCTGGCCGCCGGAGGCGAGCAGGAAGCCGCGCGGCAGCGGCCGCGCAGCGACGGCCACTGTGTCGTCGAAGCGCAGGACAACGGCCCTCGGGCTCTCGAGCGTAGCACCCATCTATCCACCTCTTTCAACGGATTCATGGCGAGAGTTCAGTAATCGCCAAGTTTAGTCGGTGACATCGCGCTTGGAAAGAACACTCGGGGCGGGTAGAACAATCGCTCGTTGCGGACCCACTTCCAGTGAAGTTAGCCGGACCGTGGCTCAAACTCATTCGAAATCGCCATGAACTTCTCATTACAATCTTGAGCTGCGCAAACCGGGCGAGAGCCACGGGCCGGTTCTCGTCGCCTGAGAGAGGACAGCGGATATGGACGGCAATGGGACCCAGACGCATGAAGCCGAGGGATACCGCAAGATCTGGCGCAAGCTGCAAGGCCTTCTGCTGGCCCAGGCCTTTGGCCAGTTCAACGACCAGGCGCTCAAGCAGGTTGTGACGATCCTGGCGATGGCCGCGGTGGTCGAAGAAGCCGCCAAGATCAGGATGACGGCGCTGGCACAGATCGCGCTCATGCTTCCGCTGCCTCTCATTTCGCTGCCGGCCGGCGTGCTGGCTGATCGTGTGAGCAAGCGGACGGTCATCGTCGCCATGAAAGTGTTCGAGCTGGTGCTGATGCTCACAGGAGCGGCGGCGCTCTATCTGCACCCGAGCGGCGGCTGGCCGGCGATGACGGTCCTTTTCCTGGTCGGCGTACAGACAGCGCTTTTCATGCCCGCGAAATACGGGATCCTGCCCGAGCTTTTGCCCCACGAGGATCTCTCTGAAGGGAACGGGCTGCTGGAGACGGTCTCGAACTTGACGCTGCTGGGCGGGCTTGTCTGCGGCGGATTCATTTACAACGGAGTTCGCGGGCATCTCTTCCTGGCACCCCTCTTGCTTGCGGTGTTTTCGACGATGGGGTTGCTCGCGGCACTCAAGATTCCGTTGCTTTCGCCGGCCCGCTCGGAAGGTGGGCTGGTCGCCACCATTCGAATCGCCTGGAGCTCGATCAGGGCGGACCGCGTGCTCGGTCTGGCCTTGCTGGGACAGATCTTCGTCTGGACGATCGGCACGCTGGTTCCCCCACCGATCATGGCCTATGACGCCGCGCAACTGGGACTGCGCGACTGGCAGGTGAGCCTTCCTCTGGCCGCGATGGGCATCGGTGTCGGAATCGGCTGCCTGCTCGCCGGCAAGATCTCCGGTGCAACGGTGGAATACGGGCTGCTCCCGTTCGGCGCGCTGGGGCTCTTTGTGACCACGCTCGCTTTCGCCTTGATCGGCCCGAACATACTCGGCACCGTCATCGTGCTGGCGCTCCTGGGCCTCTTCAGCGGATTCTTGATCGTGCCGCTCAACGCGATCATTCAGTGGCGATCGCCGCCCGACCGGCGAGGCGCGATCCTCGCGGTTACGAATGCCCTTGTTTACGCCGGCATGCTGACCGGTTCGGTGCTGGCGCTGGCTCTGGGAGACCGCGGCATCGGTGCCCGCGGAACGTTTCGCGGAACGTCGGTCGTTCTGGGCCTCGGTTTTCTCTGGTCGCTCACCCTTGTGCCCCAGGCGTTTCTGCGATTCCTCATGGTCGGGCTGGCACATACAGTCTATCGCGTGCGAGTGGTGGGCCGGTCGAACGTGCCGGCCTCGGGGGGCGCCCTTCTGATCCCCAATCACGTGACGTTCGCCGACGGGCTCTTCATCATCACCACGATCGACCGGCCCGTGCGCTTCATGGTCTACAATGAATACTTCGACAGGTTCTTCATCGGCTGGGTCTTGCGATCGATGAAAGCGATTCCGATCACCTCGAGCGGCGGGCCCGAAGATGATCTTGCAGGCCTTTCGTGAAGCAGGCAAAGCCCTTGACGCAGGTGACATCGTCTGCATTTTTCCCGAAGGCCAGCTTACCCGCACCGGCTTGATGGCTCCATTTCAGCGCGGACTGCAGCGGATCGTGAAGGGGCGCACCACGCCGATCATCCCGGTGCACCTCGACCGGCTGAACCGCAGCGTGTTCAGCCCGGTCAACCCGAGGCGAGTGCCGGCGCGCCTGCCCTACCCCATGACGATCTCGTTCGGGCCGGCCCTGGCCCCCGACGCTTCCCTCTTCGACATGCGCCAGGCGATCCGCCGGCTCGACCAGGAAGCCTGGGCTTTCCGGAAGGAGGACCTGCGTCCGCTTCATCACGGCTTCGTTCACCAGGCGCGACGGCACCCGCTTCGTCTGGCGCTCGTCGATGCGGCAACGCCTCCGCTTTCGTTCATCAGGTCGCTTGCCGGCGCGGTGGCGATCGCTCGCGCCCTCAAATCGCGCTGGCGGGGACAAACGAGCATCGGCATCCTGCTGCCGGCGAGCGCCGGAGGGGCGCTGGCGAACCTGGCTGCTTCGCTCGCGGGCAAGACCACCGTAAACCTGAACTTCACGACCGGCCGAGCCGGCATGGAGCGCGCAGCCGCGATCGCCGGGCTCAAGATCCTGATCACGAGCCGCGAGTTCCTCGCGAAAGGAAAGATCGAACCGCCCGGGGCGCTCGAGCTCGTATTCCTCGAAGACGTGAAGCCGAGCATATCTCGCCTGGAACGTCTGCTCTGCCTCTTTCTGGGATTCGTGGCGCCCATCCGGATGCTCGAGCGCGCTGCGGCGCGGAGCGGAAGTGCGAGCTCGACGATACGGCGACCGTGATCTTCAGCAGCGGAAGCACGGGCGACCCCAAGGGCGTTGTACTCTCTCATTTCAACATCGGATCCAATATCGAGGCGATTTCCCAGGTTTACCGGGTGCTTCCAACCGATCGCTTGATGGGAATCCTGCCGTTCTTTCACTCGTTCGGCTACACGATGTTCTGGTTTGCCGCCAGTACCGGGATGGGGATGATCTGTCATCCCAGCCCGCTCGACGCCGCGATGATTGGCTCGCTGGTCGAGCGATTCCGCGGCACGGTGCTCCTGGCCACGCCCACATTCCTGCAGCTCTACCAGCGCCGGTGCACGCCGGCCCAGTTCGGCTCGCTGCGGCTGATCCTGGTCGGGGCCGAGAAGCTGCCGGAATCGCTGGGGCTCTCTTTCGAGGACGCATTCGGCATCCGGCCGATGGAAGGATACGGCCTTACCGAATGCTCGCCGGTGGTGGCCGTGAACACATTCGACTGGCGCGAGCCGCGTTACTTCCAACCGGGTTCTCGCCGCGGTTATGTCGGCCAGCCGTTGCCCGGGGTGCTCGTGAACATCGTCTCGAACGACACAGGGCAAACCCTCGGCCCTGATGAGCAGGGTCTCATCTTGTTGAAGGGGCCCAACGTGATGCGCGGCTACCTGGGGCGCGACGACCTCACGAAGGAGGCGTTTCGAGACGGCTGGTACATCACCGGCGACCAGGGTTTGCTCAGCGAGGACGGCTTTCTGAAGATCACAGGGCGGCTCTCGCGATTTTCCAAGATCGGCGGCGAGATGGTGCCGCATGTCTTGATCGAGGAGATCTTGAATGAGGCCGTCCCAGCGGCGACGCAACTTTTCGCCGTATCCGCAGTGGGCGACGAACGAAAAGGCGAGCGGCTCGTCGTCCTCCATACGGCCGGCGAGAAGCAGGTCGAACAAGCGTTCGACGCGCTCGCCGCAAAGGATCTTCCCAACCTGTTTGTGCCCAAGCGCGACCAGTTCTACAAGATCGACGCGATTCCGATCCTGGGCACGGGAAAGCTCGATTTGCGTGCGCTGCGCAAGATGGCTGACGCAGTCGCCACAGAACGAGTCACCGCCGGCGCAGCAGCCGAGTGACACGCGGCCGAAACGGCCCGCTCCCAGCGAAACCCCCGCACCTCCCTTTCCCCCCCTTGCCCTCGGTTTGTCAGCTTGCGCCTTTTTCCTCTTTGCGCCTTTGCGTGACCCACTCTTTCTCCCCCGACTTCTTTGCACAGTCGCGCCTTGGCATGAACCACTTTTTCAAAAGGGGGGCCAGGGCCGGTAGACGGCGCCACCCGCCAGTGATCCGCTCGCCGCGCACCAGCCCCCACATTCGCTCACGGCCCCCGCACGTCGTGCGGCGGTACGGCTTCCCCCGATGTCGACGAAGTCGTCCCAGTATTCGCTACCCCCGAATTCAACCTCGCCAAGCGCCTCCCGCTCCCGCGCCTCCTTCTCCGCACGTTGACGAATCCACTCCCGCCGCCTGATTTCCTTCCACGCGTCCCGTCGCTCGTAGTCCGTCAGGGCACGTCCAACCGGCTGTGTTGAACCTCCGGTTCCACCCGCCTCCTCACCGCCCGCCGGAATTGGCTTCGTTTCCAAAATTGGCTTCGTTTGACAATCGTCAAGTCCCGAAACACCGCCAGAATTCGTCGGAACTTCAATAATATCTTGATGTTGTGCTATGCACACGTCATCACTAAAATTGGCTTCGTTCGGCGCATTTTCCTCCCCGCTCGTGGGGGTGGTGCCACCGCAGGTGGCGGTGGGGGGGTGCTCGCGGATGACAAGTGTTGAGCCCTCCCTGGTCTGATCGCCCACCTGTTCGTCACACGCTCGACCACCATCTTCCGCCAGTCGCTCCTGCGTGACCTCGACCACATCTTCCGCCTTCTGTTCCCTCTCGCAGGTCCCGGCTTCCTCAGATTCTGAACTCGCCGTTTCAAGATTCGGCACTTCATCCTCAAGCGCAGCCGGAGCCTCGTCCTCAAGCGCAGCCGGAGCCTCGTCCTCAAGCGCAGCCGGAGCCTCGTCCTCAAGCGCAGCCGGAGCCTCGTCCTCACAGGCGCCATCGCTCTCACCGCCCACGTATTTCTCGGGAAGATAACCCCCACACGCCAGAATGTCCGATTCCTCGACCACGACCGAATCCCACCCGCGGCGCTTCTCATTCGAAGTAGCAGGCACACTCCGTGTGCCGCCCGCACTAATTGGAGTAGCAGGCACACTCCGTGTGCCGCCCGCCCGCGCCTCACGGCCAATCTCAACCGCCGCGCCCGAACCACCATCAGCGAGTGGCCCGCCGCTCCCACAGTCACCCGAATCCGCCTCCCCATCCGCGTGTTGGGCGAGAGTCTCCGGGCACCCGAAGGGTCGCCGCCCTCCACCCGACCGCAGGTCTCCCGTCCCCCCAAAGTCAGCGAGCTGATCGCCACTCTCCCGCCCCGTCCCTCCGTCAACATGTTGGGCGCGGGTCTCACCATGTTGGGCGCCGGTCTCCTGACCCCTCCCTCCGTCCTCCGCCCTCCGTCCTGCCTTCCGCTCGCCCCCCACGTCCGCCCTCCACCAAGACGACGGCCGCCCATCATACGGGCTAACATCTTTCCCAGGCACCGGCGGCAGCGTCTCCGCATGGTTATCCGCCTTCCGCGCCCGTACCTCCTGCCGAATTACCTTGCCCCCTCGCTCCACCGACCCCTTGGCGCGCGCGAACCATCGCCGCATCGCCTCAGCTTCCTTGGTATAAACAAATCCCTTGCGTCGCCTCGTCCGCGCAGGTTCATCCTTGATATGGGTGTCATGTTCCGCCGCAATGGCCCACACCCGCTCGATCTCGCCCTCCACCAGCTCGATCAGGCTCTGCCTGGCCTTCTCCTTTTCACCTTTGTGCGAAAGGTCAGGCCACGCCGCCGCGATTTCCTTCACATGGGCCTCGAGCGCCAGCTCATTCATATCGCTGAGCAGATCGTCAAACGGTTTGTTCACCGGCCGAAGCGCGTAGCTTGCCGCGAAAACCTCAGCGACCCTCCGGTCCGCCACGCCGTCCACAGGATGCCGCCCCAGCAACCTGATCATCATCAGCCGATCGCCGCTTGCCCAGAATCGCTTGCGCGCCCGCTCAAGCAGTTCCTCCAGAACCTCCAGGATCCAGTAGCACCCCATCGCGCTCGATTCCAGTTTCCCCACGAGCTCCTCGGGGTCGATCGCCGGCGCATTTTCGCTACCCCATGACGGCCCCCCCGGCTTCTTGTTGTTAAACCGACGGGTGCCATACAACGAAACCGGCACGCCTCGTGAATCGGTGAACAGCAAGTCGCCCGTCTCGCGCACCTCTTTGATCTCGTCGTCCTCGGCATTGTCGATCTGGCTTTGAGTGAGTTCCAGGTAGGCACCCCTCACCCGATCCATGTCGGACGCCAGGAACAGGTTGGCATTTAATAGAAACTCCTCGGGGTCACTCTCCACCCCATAATGCGCGGACCAGCGAAAGTATCGCGCTTCATACGCGATGCTTTCCTCCCGCGCGAGCTTCTCCCGCTCCGATCGCATCCCGTGCTTCCGACTATTGCGAGCGCTCTTCGCCCGGGATTCCGGACTTTTAGGCCCGGTCGAGCGTAACGCATTGCGCCGATTCGCATTGATTTGTGCGTCTGAGGCCATATCAGTATAAATTCCTATTCAAATGAGCTTGGAAGCCTGGCCCGAAGTCCCGCGACCTCGAGAATTTCATAAGTAGATGTGAACGCAACTAATCGGATCCAGAGACGTGGGTGCCCATCGCGCCGACACCAGTGTCGGCAATCGACTTTGAGCTACAGATAATATGCGACGGGTTTCCCGAATTTGGCAATTTCGTCGACCAGAAAACCTGGAATTTTTTTCACGTCGCAACGCATGCAACGACCAATTCGATCGAACCTGCGAATTTGCGCGCCGCGGCCAAAAAGCTGGCAAAGAAAGCCCCGCCCGTCCTTTCCCCTCGTTGCAAAGGCGGGGCCAGGGTGGCCTGTCGAAAACTTGCAGAGTAAGGGGCGAAGATTTCCCGCCGCGAATCGTGCGCCAAGCTTCCCCCCCTTTAGAAGGGGGGGCCAGGGGGCGTCCGTCCCCGCAGCCGCGTACTGAGAGTCGCACGACCGCACCACTCCGACTCCTGCTCATACTCGTACTCCTGCTCGTACTCGTATTCTTAGTCCATGAACATGGCGCGTCTGGACATCGCCCGCGGCCCCATGCGCCTGCATCGAATCCGTATCTACCCGAACTTCGCCAGGCAGGCTGCGTACTTCACGTGTTTCAAGTTTCGACGACCGGCGTGAAGATGCCGGCGATTGCGGGTGCAAGGTGATCGAGATCGACGCGAACAACAACATTGCAGAACGTGCCCGTGCCCGGCTCGCCGAAATCCCAGAAGACACTCCGAACCAAAACCCCTGGCGCCGAGCGCATGGACTCCGTGACGTACCTCGCTGGAGCGATCGAGAAGCTTGCGGGCGCCGTCAATCCCAATGTCGCCCTTCGCTCAGCGAAGGGGCATCCCGGCTCCGTTCGCAAGCTAATACCGATTCCGCATCCCCCACCACAGCGATAAAAACCACCCCAACGAATCCGGTGCTGCGCGGCAGTCTCGCCTTGCGCGTCCAAGCAGAATTCGCGGAACGGGATACTTCTCGCAGACAGCCTCCACCACCGTGTATCCTCTGATCCAATCGCGCGCCGATGGAAAACACCGACGCCGAGCCCGGCAGTTCACCGCAAAGTGAGTTCACGCACAGCCGCGAGCCGCCAGCGGCGAATGTCGGCATTCGATCCTCGGCCAGATAAACAACGCTCGTTGACCTGGAGCGCACCACGACGTGAGCACCATGATCGCTGCCCCAGAATCCGGACAAATAGCCCGTGTGCGCCAGCGCCTCTATCTCGTCGAGAAGATTGTGCTTCCCCAGCGCGAAGGCGAAAGAACACTCGTCCGCCTCTCGTGCGTCGACGACGACGCCCAGGGCCAGCCTCTGGAGGTGCTCTGGGAGCGCGAGATCGACCGCGAGATCATCACCGGCGAGGCCTGGGAATCCATCGCCAAGCGCGGATTTGACCAGCCGAAACTGTTCGCAGCCTACTTGAACACACTCCGCTGGAACTGCGTCACCTCGACGGACCCGCGGTTGTTCCAGTCCCCATTCCGCGCGGGGATTCGTCTGGATGCTTACCAGCTCGAGCCCCTCCGCAAAGCACTCCGTCTCCCTCGGGTCAACCTCTTCATCGCCGATGACGTCGGCCTGGGCAAAACCATCGAGGCCGGCCTCATCGCCCGCGAGTTGCTGCTGCGCAAGAAGGCCCGCGAGATCATCGTCTCTTGCACGCCGTCCATGATCTACCAGTGGAAAGACGAGCTCGAGAGCCGGTTCGGCCTGACGTTCGAGGTGCTCGACAAAGACTACATGAAGCAGATCCGCCTGGAACGCGGCTTCGGCGTCAACCCGTGGAGCACCCACTCCCGCTTCCTCGTCTCGCATCGCCTCCTGATCGACGAAGCATACGTCGGTCCGCTCCGCGACTGGCTGGGCGATTTCCGTAGCGGCACACTGCTCATCCTCGACGAAGCCCACCACGCCGCCCCCTCGAGCGGCCAGAAGTACGCCATCGACTCGCACATCACCCGCGCCATCCGCGACATCGCCCCGCGCTTCGAGCACCGGCTTTTCCTCTCAGCCACGCCCCACAACGGCCACTCCAACAGCTTCACCGCCTTGCTGGAGATCCTCGACCCTCAGCGCTTCTTCCGGAGCGGAAAAGGTGCCAGGAACCGAAAACCGCGCTCCCGTCACACGTCACTTGGTGGATGCCAACCCGCGAGCACCCAGTACGCTCTCACGATCAGCGCATCAGGATCGTCCGCAAGATGCAGAGCGGCAACCGTAGCACGCCCTGTCGGCGTCAGCCCCACCACTCGAATGCCATCCGCTGACCAGCAGAAGTGTTCGGACCAACGCTGCGTCCGCGGGTTGATCAGGACCGTTTCAATGCCGGACTCGGGATCTCGTGCCGACGTCCGCTCTGAAACGTCCGGCGAAATCCAATCGCGCGGCATGATCGGCATCCGCACCGGCATCGTCCACCGATGCTCGGATGCCTCGCGCGACCGCCTCCTTCCACGCGCGTGCTTTCTGCACCAGCCCGCGTCGATAAAGCGCGATGAGCTCATCCAGCCGCCCACGCTCGGATCCCTCCAGCGCGCCCTCTCCGGCAGCCGATAGCAAACCACTTAACTCCGCCTGAAGTTCGTCGTCGATCATCGCGTCGCAAAGCGCCAATACCTCGCCGTCGGAGACCCCCGCCATCTCATGCTCCGCGATGGCCTGGCTAATCCAGTCGACCGCCGCGTCCTCAAGCCGGCGATTGGCGGCTGCGGCCGCACTCCGCGCGCGCCGCGCGAGCTCGTCTGGGAGCTCCACCGCCAGCGACTGACTCATCAGCCGCGCCTCCACTGGATACCACTTCCGCCCGAGCTTACCGCGCCCTGACCACTCCGGCCGAACGCCCCAATCCCCTCACGATCATAGCATTCTGCCCACGCCCCGGCGAAGGTGAATTCCACCGTCCAGAAAACCCCTCAGGAACCGATTACCCCGCCTCAATGACTTCGCCCTTGGGTTCCCACATGCGACCAACCTCGCGATGAATGCCCGACCGGATCACCGACATCCATTCAACACCATGCCCGCCGCAGATGAAAAAAGAGGCAAAGCAGTCGGGGCCACCCGCTAGCAACCCCTCAGCAGAGCCTCCAATGCAATTATTTCCGTAACGCAGAGCCACTTCAATCTCACCTTCCGCGGGTTGCGTTCTCCTGTGCAAGGCGCAGACTCACGAGTGACAACGTCTCCCCGAAGCTCGCGAAGAGATCCTGACTGGCCGGCGACGCGAGCTCCCGACACCCCGGCGTCACCCCAGGTCTGCGAGATGCGCCCACGGTGCAGAGATGCTCAGTCCGAGGACCCTGATGCAATCATCGCTAAATTAGGGGCCATGAACGAACCGATCGACACCATAGCGTCCATTTCGCGGAGTGTTCGGCGCCCCGACGGTGTACAATGATTAAAAAGGCACCCGGCAGACAAAGTGACGAGCTCCAGCGCGGCCTATGCCTCACAAGGACCGGCATTCTTGCCTGGAAGGAACAACCGCAATGAGCGACCAAACGGCAGATCGAGAGCGCTACAAGGCCAGCGTCTACGAACCCGAAGGCAAAGGTGGATTGCTGGTCTTTACCTTCACTCCGAACGGGCCAGAGCAGAAACGCAGCCCGAACGGCACGCCCGAGCGAGCACCTCGGTTCATCCTCACCGCCCGGCAAGAAGGGGATATCATCAACTTCGACTGGAGCGATACGCCAGATGACCCGAAGTCCGCAAAGCAAGAGATGGAGAAAGAAGCCGAAGAGCGGATCAGGGCACGTACCGTCTGGATCGACTCCGTTAAGTCCCTCGTCGATCAAGTGGAAAGCTGGGCCAGGGAATTGCAATGGTCCACCCGCAGTGTCGAAAAGAAGCTCGACGACGACTGGATCGGCAAACACCGCGTGCCAGCCCTGCTGATGCAGGAAGACACTTGCCGTATCCTGCTCGAGCCGGTGGGGCGGTCCTCCTCGGGCGTTCAGGGCGTCGTCGATCTATACCTGACGCCGGCTTACGATGACATCGCCAGTCTCTACTACCATGAGAACCGCTGGAACCTGCACTACATGTTCCCAGGTACCACGGCCGTCGCAACAATCTCTGAGGCGGATGCAGTGCCGCTTTCGAAGGAGGCATTGGAGAGGGTCCTCGCGGAGATGCTGGAAAACAGAGCCGAACACCGTGGACCTTCTCAACGCTCTGGCCGCCAGATGTCGGATTCCTGACCCTCAACGAGACAACGGTCACTTGGTACGCGACTTTCGAAACAGCCTGGTGCACGAACGCGACGAGAAGGCAGAACCGCTAGCCATCAGTACGGCGCGAGGGCATCTGTGCCGTTTCTTCAGCTTCTTGCCGCCAGAGTGGTGATCCGTCTCCGAAACCGTGCCGCAACGTGCTTCGGAAGAGTCGTCAGGAACAGATCACCAAATCGAGCGAGCCGAGCAAACGACTTTGTTGGAGCCGGCTCCGTCCGGCGACCCCGGATACGCGAAAGCCGTGATCAAAAGGCGCCGAATCCCGAGCGGACTCAACGCCCAATTCGCGCCTGGACCCTCGCCAGGATCTCCGGGCTGATGTCGAGCCCGAACCGAGCGAATAAACTCTGGGAAGCCTCGGCAGCCAGCTCACGAGGCCGCGCGATTAATTCTGTCTGTGTGCCCTCCCAGGAATGTCTCCAGTCCGGCGAGTCGGCGATGTAATCCCGGCTGAATCGGAACGCGCGGTCTGGTTCCACAAGACGGCGCCCTTGAAGCTCCTTGATATTAATTTCCACACGCATGAAAGCCGCGCCGGCAGGCGAGAGTGCGAGGCGAGAAGCGAGCTCAAGAATTTCGACGAAGGAATAAACCGTCTGGAGGTAATACATGTTGCGGCCAGGCTCCCAGTCCCCTTCCGGAGGCCAGACCGTGGAATAGTCCCGCCATTCACCGGCCAGAGCGAAGAAGTGGATGAACTGACCGCTCGTGTAGAGACGCCAGACCTCGATCTCATCCTCCCGATCATATTCCTGGCCAACCCAGTCCACTCCTCGTAACGGCTGGGATTGGTAATCAATGTGCGGATAATCCCAACCCCGCAGTCGCACCGATCTCCTCTCGACGATCGAGAAGAGATCGGCGTCCTTCGGTATATGCTCGTTATCGAACATCGTGGGCCTGATTACGACACGCCAATGACCCCGCATCCGCAGTTTGCTCAAAGTCGTCTGCGCTCTGATCGTGCTCATTTCAGACCCTCGATTTGCTCGTCCAATCGCGTCTCGTCACCCCGGCGGACTGTTGCACTGATCGAGGGAAATAAGCCTGCCGTTTGCGCCGGGCGACGAACTTTCGAACACCCTTGTCAATCGCGAGTTCTAGCAGTTCCCGCATTTCCTCCTCAGACGGAATTTCAGACGTCTCGGGTTTGTTACGAGACCGGACGTAGCAGGCCCCCCGACGGAGGATTTGCGCAGTTTGGCCGGCACCCCACGGACGCGTCCTCCGGACCCGCCGTAATCCTTGGTGCACAGTATCGGAATGTCGGCAAAATCGTGAACGCGAATAATGGCGAACTCACGTTGCTGGTGGATCAGGCGTATCGGCTCGAAAGTGACGCTTGGACTGGCGTACTCGTTCACGGCACTGGACAGGTCATCGTAATCGAGCCAAGAGGCAGCTTGTTCTTCGCTTAGCCCGACTGGATTGAATTCAGTGCCGATAGGCCCGCGCTTCGTCGATTCCACGCCGATGATGACGTAGCCGCCGTCTCGTCGGTTGGCCATGCCGAGCATCCCACGAATGACCCTCGCGAGAAACGCCTTTGGCGGTCGACACGCGGGTACTCCCAACCTCGGAAACGCACGGTATTCTTTTCGACGATCTCGAAAAGCTCCGTACACGCTCCGATGTGATTCCGTTCGAATTTCGCAGGCCGGATCACGACGCGCCAGTAGCCGCGCGCTCGGATCTTTTCCGCGAGGGTTTGTTCTTGAGCGACGCTCATTCCAGGTCCTCAATCTGTCGCTCGAACAGAGCCTCATCCGGAGGCCGAGCCGGCGTGCGGAGGATAGTCGGAAACAGGCCGGCGTTTTGGACTCGAGTGTAGAACTTCCGAACACCTGCTTCGTCCCGACGACCGACAAATCGCCGCGCCGCGTCAGGACTATTGCCGCCAGCGCCCGGACCCACTCACCAACGACTTGCTCCTTGAAATCGTGGGTGAAGTTGGGGCCTCAGCCGCATCGAGCTCCACCACTACCTCAACTTCACATCGACCAGCACCTTCCCGGCGATTTCATCCGACCACTCTTCCACGCGGTCTCTCGGCACGATTCGCACTCCTAAGCTGTTGAAGATCTTTTCGGCGTCTCCGAACGTCGGAGACGGCTCTTCATCAGTTAGCACCAGCGCCGCGAATTCGAGCAAGCCATGTCGCTTTCGGACATCCTCAAATGCCCAGGCGGTAGCCATGACGTCCTTCTCCTGGGCTTTGCGATCGGTTCCCACGAACGAGAAGACCTCGGCGGCGACGAGCGGTTTGCCGTTGGCGATCGCCAGGGAGAACGGGTGCTCCGTGATCGCGCCTCCGATGTTGAAGTTCCGTTTGACGAGCCTCCGCGCTCGCTCGCCTCCGCGCTGGACGAAAGCAAGGCAGGTGGCGTCGAAGGCCAACCTTTTCATGTACCAGCGAGTGACGGGACGGTTCTGCTGCGGATGGTCGTTCGCCAGGAACCGAGCCTCGGCGTCGACGAGTAGCTCTTCCAGGCTTAGGAGCGAGCCTCTGGGCGGCGTGAACTGTATGGCGTTTCTCCACGTAGCTACCATTTCCCGCAGCATCTGCTCGGTGAGTTGAGGGTGCGCTTCTCCGCCATGAGCCCGCTCGCTCAGATCCGAAGCGAATTGCCTCAAAAACGAGACGTCCTTGTTACCGAACCGCTGGAGACGGTTCCAGTTCTCCACGAAGCGCACGAGAATCCGACCATCGCCGAAGACAATGACGCCGGCATTAATGCGCTCGTCGGCGACTGGATCCGGGACGAACTGAACTACGGTGTAGAAGCTTGCCATTGAATCCAGCTCCATTACGTTCGCATCGTCTCGCACCGGCCCCAGAGGTACTGGGCGAGTGCGAGCCGCTCTGATTCATTAACCCCACCCCAGCCGACGGGGACTGACGCGATGGCCGATGCGATCATGCCGGTCGAGATTTTCTGACGAGAGGCGCAGGCCTGATCGAGCCTCGCGCCGTCTCAGGCCGCACTGGTCCACGATAACATCATCCACGTCGGGGTACGGCGCCAGGCCGAGGGATTCGAGATACCAAGCCGGCCCGGAAGGGAAGAACGCGTCGTGATCGAAGGAATAGACCAGGTTCGGCGGCGTGATGGAATAGAAAAACTGCTTCTCCGCCCCGACCATCCATCCGTATAAGACCGACAGCAACCCGAATCGGAGTCGATTCTGCTTAAGATCCACAAACTGAAACCACGCACACTCGCTGCAGTCGGGAACGAAGAGGCTACCGTGTGCGAGCCCAGCAGATACGTGAGCCATATCCGGGTTGCTGGCCACGAGCTCCTCATCGACCTGCACCAACGTTACCTCAGCGACCGGCGCACGAGCGCCCACGCGAGCCGCCCAACAACCTGATCATTGAAGGCGGATCTGCCCACTTGAGATCCCTTGACGACGTAATCATTTCCATCGTCACAACCCACCTGGACGGCACGGCACGCCGAATCCCATGACCGGATATACGTGTTCGCCCTTGTCACATTCGGCTTACTTTGGCCCGCGACTTCGAATAAAACCTCCCAATCATCTGAGTTCATTCGTGGGCGACCCTGACGTTTAGACGGGTGTTCGCTCGCGACGGTTCATCGACTGAGACATAAAACGCGCCGGCGAGAACCGAGCCGGCACTCGACGAACTCTTCTAGCTATTGGACAATAGCGGACGGCTGGGATCAACAACGACGCCGTCAACAGATCGATCGCAGTTGAACGATCGGGGAACACGCGGCATGACGTCGGTCGATGTTCGAACTGAGCTCGTCAAAGCCCTGCGTCTGGACCTGGTCGGCCCCGCCGAAGACCTCGGCTCTCCTACTGAAGTCCTCACCCAAGCCCCCGCCCGCTGCTACCTCACCGGCTTCCTCGTCCCTCTCGACGCCGGCGACGAACAGCGGGTCGACGAAGACAGCAACGACGAAGTCGACTCGGCAAATGACGCCGGGGGCACTGACGACGCCACCGCAACCTAGCCCGCCTCAGCGCGCAAACGATTCTTGCCCTCATCAATCGGCCTCAGCGTGCTCGTGCCCGAAGCCACGGCGCGCCTGAATGTCCGTGTCCGCTGGGGCGACTACAAGCTCCGGAAGCCCCCCGATGGCCTCGGCACCGGCGCGGAATGGAAACGCACACAACGGACCGAACAAGTCGAGTTGCGAGTCCCCAAATCAACGGCGAAACCGCGCGAGACCGAGGTCAACAGCAGCAACGGGCTCAAAGTCGCCCTGTCAGTCCGGCCCGTCGCCAGCGACGGCGCCGAGGGTGCGCTACCCACGGGAACGCGCTCAGTCTCCGTGTTCCTCGTCAACCGCCGCGACCCCGCGCCCGACGAGTCCCGCGACGAAGCTTTCGCCTTCCAGGCCCAACTGGAGGTGAGCTGCGAAGAGCCGTTCGTGCCGCGCCCCAACCTCCGCAGCCTCGGAAGTGATGACTGGGACGAGCGCGTCGCCGACCTCCAATACCGCGACGCCTGCGAATTCGCCGTCGGCCACAGCGTCGCCACCCAGGTCGTGCTCACCGACGCGCATTGTCACGAGGTCAGAACCTGCTGGATCCCCGAAGCAGAGGTGGAACGAGTGGCGCCGGCGGAGTTGCCGGACATCGAGCTCGCGATGGACGCCCTGTCTCAGGTCGCCGACGGCGCCGACGCTCAAACGAAACTCGGCAACCTCGTGATCCACTACCGCTCGTGGATCGAACATCAGCGGGCGAAAATGCCTCAGTACCCACTTCGCCGCAAGGAGACCGGCCAGGAGCTCCTCCAGCGCGCCCAGGTCGCCGCCCGCCGCATGCAAGAGGGGATCGCGCTGCTGAACGACCCGCATTGTCTGGAAGCCTTCCGCATCACTAACCGAGCGATGGCCACCGCCGCAAGAGTGTGCATGGGGGTAATGCAGAACAATCGCCCCGAATCGATCGAGCCGCGATGGCGGCCGTTCCAGCTCGCATTCCTCCACATGAACCTCAAGGGAATCGCCGAGCCCACGAGCGATTACCGCGAGGTCGTGGATTTGCTCTTCTTCCCCACCGGCGGCGGCAAGACCGAGGCATACCTCGGCCTGGCTGCCTTCACACTCACCCTCCGTCGCCTGCGCAACCCTGGCGTCGCCTCCGCCGGTCTCGGCGTGCTGATGCGCTACACCCTCCGCCTCCTCACCTTCGACCAGCTCGGGCGGGCCTCAACCCTCATCTGTGCCCTGGAGCTCGAGCGCCAGCAAGACGTCGAGAAGCTCGGCGATTGGCCGTTCGAGATCGGGCTCTGGGTCGGCCGCGCCGCAACCCCAAACCGCATGGGACACAAGGGCGACAACGATTCCGAGTCCGCCCGCGCAAGACCATCGACTTCAAGAACGGCAGCCGCGCTGCGTCTCCCATCCCGATCGAAGAATGCCCATGGTGCGACCGGAAAAGGTGCCAGGAACCGAAAACGGCGTTCCCCAAAATTGCTGAAGCAGCGGCCCGGGGGGTGAGCTGCCATCGCCGCACTGGCCGAGTGACGAGCGCTGCCGCGGTGCATCATCGACCGCGTGGTGCGACGTTCCCGAAAGTCAACGTGACGGAAGCTTTGTGAAGATGCGCAGTTGACGCCATGAAGGCGCCGCCGTAATTTCAATCGAGCCATAGACCGGGCGCTGGCGCACCAGAGCGGAGTCGCTCGCCAGATCGACAGGACGATCTGTTTCCGAAAGATTTTGTCCGGTCTCGGTTTCTTTCGCGATAAAGATCCAGATGCACCAGACCGGGCGGGTCGACCCGGCTGCGCAGCCTCACCAACAACGAAGTTATAACACCCTTCTGCGAGGCATCTTATGGCGTTCACAGCGCACTCCAGCCGGCGTGTCTGGGAGAGTTTTCTGGACGAATTGTTTCCCTTGCTGCGTGCGCGGCCTCGGCGTTCGCAGCGGCGGCGTTCGCGGCCCGACATCGGGCTGCGGCCTGACGTCCAGGGTCTTGAAGACCGCACGGCGCCGGCGACGTACATGGTTCCCGGACAGATCGGAACGCTCGCCGCTGCCATCACACAGGCCGACGGCGACGGCAATACGAAGGATACAATCGTCATCACCGCACCCGGTTCATACCCCCTTAACAGTGATGACGTCCAGGTTCAGGCCGCCAATGCCGACGTTCCAGCCAAGCAGCTCACGATCATGGGCGCACTGCCGCTTAACCCCGGGGCCGTGCAAATCACCGGCGGAGGGGCTAATCGCATCTTCGTTGTCAACGGCGGCATGGTGAACGTCAATGGCAACAACGTGAATTCCATGACCTTGGTTCTGCGCAATCTCACCGTCACGCGGGGCAACACCACCGACAACGGTGGCCAGACTACCCCCGACGCGGTGGGTGCGGGCATTCTGAACAATGGCGGTTCAGTCACCCTCAGCCATGCCAATGTCACAGGCAATAGCGCACACGTGGGATCGACCCTTGTTGGAAACGCGGCCGCGGGTGCCAACGGCATCGCCGGTCGAGGTGCCGAGGGCGGCGGAATTTTTAGCGTCGGCGGCAGCCTGACGCTCATTAGTTCCGTCGTCAGCGGCAACCACGCGGTGGGCGGAATGGGGCAACAAGGCGGTGACGGCATCCCAGGTGCCGGCTTGCCCAATGGGGCTGGCGGAAACGGCGGTAACGGAGGGCCAGGCGGACCAGGCGAGGGCGGCGGCATCTTCGTGGCTTCAGGAACCGTCTTGCTGGACCAAACGACTATTCGGGGCAACACCGTAAAGGGAGGACTGGGCAATAACGGCGGACGCGGCGGAGATGGCGCCATCAACGGAGCATCGCCCCCCGGGCCTGGTGGTAGCGGAGGCACAGGGGGCGCCGGCGGCAGTGCGCTGGGCGCCGGGCTGTACGACTTGAGTCGGGCGCCATCTAACAGCGATTTCTTCACCGTTTAGTTCAAACAGGGCAACCGGCGGCACGGCGGGCAGGGGCGGCTCCGGCGGCAACGGCGCCGATGCGCCTGCGCCCAGCGCGAAAGGCGCTCCGGCCAAAGGCGGCGACGGAGGCCGAGGCGGCCCAGGGGGCGCGGGTGGCTCGGCCCAGGGGGGTGGTTGTTATCTCCTCGCGGGCACGATCCAGTTGGTTTCCTCGAATTTTACGCTCAATCTGGCGCTCGGGAGCGCCGGTGGGACGGCCGGCGCAGGCGGTGCCGGCGGCCGCGGCGCAAACGGCAACACGGGGGCCGTTGGTCACGCCGGCCAGCCCGGCGCCGCCGGCGGTAACGCCGGCTTCGGCGGAACGGGCGGAGCCGGCGGAAATGCCTACGGCGGTGCGGTTGCGGTGAGTCTCGCGGCGCGTGTTGCGATATACGGCGGGACCATCCATAACAATCGGGCTGCGGCCGGCAACGGAGTCGTCGGCGCCTCTGACGGCATACCCGGCGCTGGTGGCATGGGCGGCCGAGGGGGCGAATCGCCCAGTATCGCCAAAGGCAGCGTCGTCGTTGACGAGCAGCCCGACCTGAGCGGTAGCGGCTTTTCAGGTGGCAGCTCAGGATCGGGCTCAGGCTCGGGCTCAGGCTCGGGCTCAGGCTCGGGTACACAGCGCATCCCTGCGGGAAGCGGCGGCGCCGGCGGCGCCGGCGGCGACGAGGAAGGTGGTAATCCCGGCGCCACTGGTGGCGATTCCGGCACCGGCAGCAAAACGGGCAACACCTCTGGGCACTCCCCTGGCGGCGGCGCTAGCTCTCTTGTCAGGATCGCAGCACTTCCCGGCGGCGGCGGCGGCGGCGGTGGCGGCGGAGGCCGCGCTGCCGCGGGGAGTACCGGCGGCGCTGGCGGCATCGGCGGCGGCGGTGGTGTCTACGTCGCAGGCGGAACGCTGACGCTCGACGCCGTAACCATCAACGCCAACATCGCACAAGGCGGCAACGGCGGCTCCGGGGCAATCGGCGCACAGGGCGGCCAGGCCGGCAACGGCGGTCCCGGCGGAACGTCGATCCAGCATGCCACCACAGGGCATGGCGGCAAGGGCGGTCCCGGCGGCAACGGCGGATATGGCGGTAATGGCGGCAACGGCGGCGACGGACAGGGTGGCGGGTGCGACGTGGTCGCAGGCACTTTGACGCTCGTCACCTCGACAATCGCTGCCAACATCGCACAAGGTGGCAAAGGCGGCACGGGCGGCATCCCATTTCTCTCCGCGCAGCCAGGCGGAATCGGCGGCAAGGGCAGGACCGGTGGCCAGGGCGGCGACGGCGGCAACGCCACCGGCGGCAACGGAAAGGCGTCGGGTGGTACCGGCGGCAACGGCGGGAAAGCCTACGGTGGTGCCATTTGCCAGATCGCCGGGACTGTCAATCTGTATGGCGGCAGTTTCCCCTCCGCCAATACGGTCCAGGCCGGAGACGGCGGCGACGGAGGCAACGGCGCGCTCGGCGGCATGGGCGGCAACGGTGGCCCAGGCGTCGATGGGTTGGCTAACGCGGTCGGCGGCAACGCAGGCAACGGCGGCAACGGCGGCAACGCAGGCAACGGCGGCGACACCGGCAAGGAGCAAGGTGCCTCGGTCTACGTTCAGCCGAATTTCACGTTCGCGATCCTCGGAGCGGCCCCTCCCGCGGGCACTCTCGGCAATTTAACTGCCGGAAATCCCGGCATGGCCGCTGGAGCTGGGGGAATGCCCGGAAATGTGGGACCTCTCGGCACCCCCAAGGCCGGAAAACCGGGCAATCCCGGAGGACCGGGCAATGGCGGCATGGTTGTGCTACCAGCATTTCCTGCTGTCTCCGGGGCTACAACCGCGAACAGCCCCGCCGGGCCAGCCACCCAGCTCGTTGTCTCGCCCGTGCTCCCCTCCGCCAGTGGCGGCGTCGCTTTCCCGTACCCGGTTTATGTGGTCGCCCAAGACGCCAACGGCAACGTCGACCCAAATTTTGGCGGGTCCGTGACCCTTGCCGCCAACTCCGTGGCGAATGCAAACCTGGGCACCTTCAATCAATATCTCGGCCCGATCGCCCAGGCCGACCTGAACTTCGGCTCGGCGATGTTCTCTTCTGTCCAGATCGACAACGGCGAGCCTTTCACCGACCTCGAAGGCTCAAGCGGCGGCCTGGACGGTCTCTCGGGAAATTTCCACCTCAGTTACAGCCCGGCGCAGATCCGCTCCGCGTATGGAATCAACCAGGTTTCCGAGACCGGGGCCGGCCAGACGATTGCCATCGTCGACGCGTTCAACGACCCGACCATCGTGGCGGACCTGACCGCATTCGATACGACGTACGGCATTCCCGCCCCGCCTGGTTTCACGGTGTTTAACCAGAACGGCAACGTCATCAACCCCACCGCCACTAACGTTCCGATCGACCCCTCCGGCGGCTGGGAAGGGGAAGAAGCCCTCGACGTCGAATGGGCCCACGCCATGGCCCCAGGGGCCAGAATTGACTTAGTCGAGACGACTAGTGCCGGTTTGATCGATATGTTGTCCGGTGTTACCGCGGCAAGCAGCCTCCCGGGAGTCTCCGTGGTGTCGATGAGCTTCGGCGGACCCGAGTCGATCGGCTCCAGCATTTTGTACCAGGCCGAGTTCAGCGGAGAATTGTCTGACGACATCGATCTGAACAAGAATGGAGTGACGTTCGTCGCAAGCTCGGGCGACGACGGAGCGCCCAGCGGCTACCCCGCCTACTCCCCAAACGTCGTCTCCGTCAGCGGCACGAGCCTGTACCTGGACCAGTACAATGCGTATGACAGTGAATTGGCCTGGGCCGGGAGCGGCGGCGGAGTCAGTGTGTTCGAGCAACAGCCTTCTTACCAGGCAAATGTGCAATCGACCGGCCAACGAACCGGTCCCGACGTGACGTTCGTCGGCGACCCCCACACGGGCGTGACGGAGCTAGACTCGTTCAACAGCCGGGGCTTTAACTCGCCCCTCAACAATGTCGGCGGCGATAGCTTGGGGGCGCCCTGCTGGGCGGGCTTGATCGCTCTCGTGAATCAGGGACGCGAGGCCGAGGGCAAGGCCGCGCTCAACACCCCCAGCAACCCCAATCAGCCCAACGCCGACCAGGAGACCCTCCGGGCCCTTTACAGCCTGCCTGCCGCAGATTGGCACAAGAACATCATGGGCGCCAACGGCGCTCCCAACGCGCAGCTCACCGATCCTGGCAACTACAACGAAGTCGTCGGCCTCGGTTCTCCCAACGCCAACCTTCTGATATCGGGCCTGATCAATTACGCCGGCGTGAGTCTCAACCCCGCCCAGCCAACCACGGGCCAGGCCGGCCAGAATTACAGCTTTGCCATCACCGCCAGCGGCGGCAACGGCGACATCAACGTGACCTATACCGTCACTTCCGGCGCCGTCCCCAACGGCGTGATGATCGCCACCGGCACCAACGAGCTCGACATCTCCGGCAGGCCGCTGGCTACGGGAACAGTCACCTTTAGCGCGACGGCCACTGATACCGTCGGCTCCACGGACACGAAAAGCTATACCTTGACGATCGATGGCGGCAATGGGCCGGTTGTCCTGGAGGTCAGTCCGCCCACCGGCCCCACGGCCGGCGGCACGGAGGTGACGATCACGGGGAGCGACTTGGGCGACCCTGACTCAGCCCGCGTCGATTTCGGGCCCAACAACCCGGCGACGATCATCAGCGACGACGGCTCCACGATTGAGGTCACGAGCCCGTCCGTCACCATGGTCGGGGCGGTGGACGTGACCGTAACGGTGGCGGGGGACACTTCGCTGATCAACCGGCCCGGCGATGTGTTCACGTACTTCACGCCGCTCACGTTCAGCCCGCCGTTTCTATCGGCCGCCACTGCGACGATTCCCTACGCAGTGAACATCACAGCCGCCGGCGGCACCGGCGCGTACGCGTTTTCGCTAGCGCCAGGCAGCAACTTGCCGCCGAATTTGACTCTGAGCATCGCCGGCGCCCTCCGCGGCACGCCCACCAAGGCCGGCAACTACTCATTCACCGTCACGGCTTCGGATGCCGCCGGCGACAGCGGCAGCCTCCTTTATCACCTCACCGTCAATTCGCCGCCAGCTTTGGCGATTCAACCCGGCTCGCTCCACGCGGCCACCGAGAAAACCGCATTCAGCCAGACGCTCGGCGCCTCGGGCGGCTCCGGCGGAGGCTACGCATTCACGGCAACCGGCTTACCGAGCTGGCTCCATCTTTCAAGCAGCGGCGTGCTCAGCGGCACGACGCCGGCCAAGGTGAAAGGGCAAGTTAAAATCACGGTCACGGTGACCGACAGCAGCGATGACTCCGCGGGCGCCACGTATCCGCTGAAGATCGATCCGCCGCTGAAACTCGGCCCCAAGACTGTCGCGGCGGGCACCGTCGGCAAGTCGTATACCGCGAGACTGACCGCATCCGGCGGCTCGGGCGGAGGCTACACATTCACCGCTGCGAGCTTACCCAGTTGGCTGAAGTTGTCATCCGCCGGTATCCTGAGCGGGACACCGACTTCCGCCGGTTCGTTCCGGATCTCGGTCATCGTGACCGACAGTCAGGATGGCACGGGCACGATCAACGAGACCGTCAAAGTGAAGGCGGCCCGCGGCCATGGCGGGGCGCAGCGCAAATGGGGCCTTGATCAAGGAGACGCGATGAAAGGAAGCCCGAAGGCCGGCACGACGGGCGAGCTGCGATTCGTGGTCGAGCTCAGTCACGCGATTGACTTCGCGGACAGCGCGATGCCGGCGGTGCTCTCCACACCGTGGCTGATCTGGTTTCTCGAGCATGCGGCGCGACAGGCGGTCCTACCGTTTCTGGAACCGGGTGAGAGCACGGTGGGAACTTTCGTCGAAGTTCGGCATTCGGCCCCCACGCCGGTTGGGCAGGCGGTTACCTGCCGCGCCCGTGTCGTACGGGCCGAGGGAACGGCCATTTCTTTTCACCTCGAGGCACATGACGACCATGAACTGATCGCCCGAGGGCTTCACAAGCTTCAGGTCATCCGTGTGGACCGATTCGCGGCGCGAGTTGCGCGCAAAATTGGGCCCGGCTGACGGTGAGACAGGCCGGGCCGGAAAATATTTTTTGCGGAACGCTGGCTCAAAGCTCCGCCGTTTGGAGCCTCGTGAAATAGAGGGGATCTTTGCGCGACGCATTGCGATCAAGCTAACGACGCATCTTCCATTGCTTCAAACGGTTTCGATCGCCGGTTCGCCGCAACGGCGTTGATCCACCGCGCGTCACCTACGTTGGGGGCTGTTCGATGACTATTCTTGGACGAGAACCGTTCGGGGATACGCACGCTGTCGTGTGGCGCGGCTCAATTCAGACGAAGCTACGTTGGTGCGCGACGATCGAGTCGCCGGATCGAGCCCAAGGTCGCGGCGCTCGAGGAGCGAGTGGTGCTCTCGACCGCGACGACCACCAGCCTGGCGCTCTCGTCCGCCTCGCTCACGTATGGCCAGAAGGAGGTGTTGACGGCGACGGTGACCACGGACCCGCCGAGCAGCACGACGCCCTCCGGCGGCACGGTGAGCTTCATGGACGGGTCAACCCGGCTTGGTACAGCGCCGCTGGACCACGGGACGGCGACGTTCGCGACGACCTCGCTCTCGGTTGGCTCGCATCTGGTCACGGCGAATTATGGCGGCACGAGCGCGTTTACCGGCAGCACGTCTGCGACCGGGGTGCCGACGATTTCGACCGTTACACGGATGGAGAGCCTCTCGGCCCCGCCGAATACAGTCGTGGAAGACTCGACCGGCACGCTTTACATCGCGGTCTCCTATGCGTTCGAGACGGATGTGGTCATGGAGAAAGGCGGCAAGTTCAGCGTGCTCGCCGGCGATGGCAGCAGCACGGCCGCGGTTTACAGCGGGCCGGCGACGGGACTGGACATGGGAGAAGGCGTCACGGGCGTCGCACTGTTCGGCGGAGACGCCTATGTCGCCGCCAACAGCGAAATCTACCGAGTCAATCTCGCGACGGACCAGGCCACGACGGTCGAGACGGGCGGCGCAAGCCCGTCGCCTTACCTGACTGCCGACGGGGTTACTGTGGATGCACACGGCAACCTCTTCTTTGCCAGCAACAATGCCAACAAGGTATTCGAGCTGAACGCCGCGACCGGCGACGTGTCGGTCGTCGCGGGCGACGGCGCCAGGGGTTATTCCGGGGATGGCGGGCCGGCCACGAGCGCCGAGCTTTTCATGCCGAGCAACGTGGCCGTGGACGCAACCGGGGACGTCTTCATCGCCGACTCGGGCAACGGATTGATCCGCGAAGTCAGCGCCATTACGGGCGACATCACGACCATCGCCGGCGGAGGCACTGATGCTTCGCCCACTTTTAGCGGGCCGGCCACCGGCGTCCTGATTAACGGCGAAGAACAGGGCCTTGCACTGGACAACGAGGGAAACCTGTACATCGCCGACAGCGCGGCCAATGTGATCCGCAAGGTGAACCTCGCCACGGATGAGCTGAGCACGATCGCCGGGACGGGCGGTGAGGGCGATTCCGGAGACGGCGGACCGGCCGCGCTCGCGGAGCTCAGCTATCCGGAGGGCGTCTCGATGAGTCCGAATGGAAACCTGCTGATCGCCGACAGCGACAACAGTGTGATTCGCATGGTCACCCCGGCGGGCGGCGGCCAGACGATCCTGGTCTCGCAGGCCGGCTCCGGAGGGGGCGGCGGGGGCGGCGGGGGCGGCTCGACGACAACAACCCAGGTCGAATCGGTTGCGCTCGAAAAGATCAAGGTGGGAAAGCACAAGACGTCGGAAGCGATCGTGCTACAATTCAACGAGGCGCTCAACGCGGCGGATGCGCAGACGATCGGCGTTTATAGCCTGGTCACGACCCCGAAGTCGAAACGGCAGAAGGGCAAGGTGATCGCGCTGGCCAAGGCGAGCTACAACCCCACGGCGCTCACCGTCACCCTGACGACACGCAAGGCGCTTGTGCTTTCGAGCCCGATCAAGCTGACGGTGAAGGCGAGCGGGCTTCTGGATTCGGCAGGCGACCCGCTCGATGGCGGAATGAACTTCTCGGCCGTACTGGCGAAATCGGGAGTCACGGTCACGAGCGCGGCTCGGCTGGCTCAGGGCTGATCAACCACGCCTCATTGAGGAAGAACGCACCATGATCACCATTCCTGGTCTGGTTCGATTGGTATCGGGCACAAGGGCGCGCAGCTTGCGGGAAAGGTCCAGAAGGCACAGTGCGCGGAGGCCGTCATGGAGAAGAGCGACGCCGGCGATCGTGGCTCTCGAGCCGCGGAGGCTGCTTGCGGACCTGACTCCGACGATCATCACGCTCATTCCACTGTACACCACGCTGACGTACGGCCAGGAGGAAAGGCTGGACGCCGTGGTGACGACCGATCCACCGAGCGACACGAATCCGACCGGCGGAACGGTGAGTTTTGAGTTTGGAGATATCACGCTCGGCACAGAGAACTTGACGAACGGCCAGGCAGTATTCGTTACGCCGGTACTGCCGGCGGGAAAAGACACGCTCACGGCCAGTTACAGCGGCAGCTCGAGCTACGCCCCGAGCGATACCACGAGCGGTGCGGCCGTCATCACGGAGGTGCTGGATAGCGGCCAACTCATAGGCGCCTCGGCGATGGCATTAGACAATGCCGGCGACCTTTTCGTCGCCGACGATAGTCGCGGCGTCGTTGTCGAGGACGCATTCGATAGCGTAATAAACGGTCCAGGCATCGACACCACGACGGTCGCAGGCGGCGGCTCCCAGGCTTCCCCGAGCTTTCAAGGATCTGCCTTGGCGGCTAAGCTACTTAATCCGGAAGGGATCGCCGTTGACAGCCAGGGCGATATCTTCATCGCCGATACAGGCAATAACGTCGTCCGTGAAGTGACACCCGACGGCTTGATCAAGACGGTTGCCGGCACGGGAACGGCGGGATTCAACGGCAACGGCATCGCCGCAACGAGCGCAAGGCTTCAGGACCCCTCCGGTGTCGCCGTCGACTCGCGCGGAGACCTGTTCATCGCCGACACTGGCAATAACATGGTCCGTGAGGTCATCCTCTCGACCGGCGTGATCACGCTCGTGGCCGGCAATGGCCGGGGCGCATTCTCCGGCGATGGATTTAGCGCAAAGCAGGCTTCGCTCAACGGTCCTTACGGTCTCGCGCTCGACTCACAAGGTGATCTATTCATAGCAGATTACTTCAATGACCGGATTCGCGAGGTGACGCCCGCGAGCGATGGCCTGCTCACCGACGGAATCATCACGACCGCTGTGGGCGGCGGCAGTGCAACCTCGCTTACACAACCCCTCGAAGCCCTCGACGTGAGCCTTTCTGGTCCGAGATCGGTAGCGTTCGATTCGTCCGGTGACATGTTCGTCGCTGAATTCAACGGCAACGTCGTCCGTGAGCTGACACCCGGACTGGACCTGCGCTTGAATGACGGGACGGTCACGACAGTCGCGGGTAATGGCGTTTTGGGAGACCTTGGGGACGGCGGCCCGGCGACGTCCGCAAGGCTCGATGAGCCGCAAGCCGTCGCCGTGGCCCGCAACGGCACCGTGTTCATCGGCGGACCGGGAAGTGGAAGAGTCCGCAAAGTGTTCACGAACCCGCCCCTGACGGTCACCGTCACGCCAGCTCCCTTGACGCTCACGGCCGACGACCAGTCGATCTCGGTGGGCGCGCCACTGCCGGTGTTCACTTACACGATTCCGGCGGACGAATTTGTCAATGGCGACACGGAGGCCAGCGTCTTCAGTGCTTTCCCGGTTGCGGCAACCTCGGCTGTCGACTCGAGTATGGCAGGACAATACCCGATCCAGTTTTCCAGCATGGGAACGCTGGCCAACATGAATTACGCGCTGACCAAACCGGTTGAAGGCACGCTCACGATCGCGGCTGCGATGGGTTCAACGCCCACGCTCACGACGCTGGCGCTCTCGGCGGCCTCGATCAATTACGGCGACCAGGAAACCTTTACAGCCACCGTCACGACCAATCCGGCCGGCGCCACCACGCCCGCGGGCGGAATGGTCAGCTTTATCCTCGGGAGCCAGACGATCGGGACGGCCGAGCTCGTCACCGGCATGGCGACATTCTCAACAATGTTGCTTCCGGCCGGGAACGACTCTGTCTTTGCCTCGTATGGCGGCTCCCCCACGTATGGGCCGAGTACTTCGACCGGGCCGGCCGCGGCAGTCATCCACACGGTGGCCGGGCAAGGCTACGACAATCAGGGTAGCGGCGGCGATGGCGGGCCGGCGGTCAAGGCCACGCTTTATGGTCCGCGCGGGCTGGCGACTGACTCGGCCGGCGATCTTTTCATTGCCGACACCTACAACGGCGAGATTCGCGAGATCAGTGCCGCGACCGGCACGATTACCACGGTCGTGAGCGGGCTTGTTAACGACATGTACGGGCTTGCGGTGGACTCCTCGGGAGATCTCTTCATCTCATTCTCTCTTGACGACTACGTCATGAAGGTCGCTCCCGGGCCGGACGGCCTGCTTTCTGACGGCACAGAGAGCACCTTCGCCGGCATCGACGGCCAGGGCGGATTCTCCGGAGACGGCGGTGCTGCGGCATCTGCCAAGCTCGATGGGCCCGAGGGACTGGCCGTGGATGCCGCCGGCGATCTTTTCATTGCCGACACCTATAACTACGTGATTCGCGAAGTGAGCGCCGCCACGGGCATCATCAATACCGTTGCCGGCACGCCTCGTGCCTCCGGTGACGATGGCCCGCCGTCGGGTGGACTGTTCGACCCCGCAGGGGTGGCGGTCGATGCGGCGGGCGACCTCTTCATCGCGAACAATGGCGACGCTTCTGTCTGCGAGGTCAGCGCGGCCGCGCCCGGCGTGATCATTGCGATCGGCAGCGGAAACTACGATGGCACGTCTGCCATTGCTGTCGACGCCACGGGAAACGTCTTTGTCTGCGCCGGCAATTCACTTGTTTACGAGATTCACGCCGGGACTCATGCCACCAGCGCGTTCGCCGGCAGTACCTTCGGCTCCGGCAGTCCCACGTACACAGGATCGCCTTTTGGCGTCTTCTTCAGCGATTCGGACGGGATCGCCGTGGACCGCGCGGGCGACGTGTTCATCGCCAACTCGGGATACAACATGGTGCAGGAGGTCGCGGACCAGGTGACCACACAGCACGTCAGCGTTGCACCTGCCCAATTGACCGTGACCGCAGACGACGGCTCGATGACTTACGGCTCGACCACGCTACCGGACCTGACGTATTCGTTCAGCGGATTTGTCAATAACGAGACAGACACGGTGCTCACCGGAGCGCCGCAGCTCACCACGACCGCGACATCCATGAGCCCGGTTCTGGACAACGGCAATTCCGGCTATCCCATCACGATCGCGCAGGGCACGCTGAACGCCGCAAATTACACGTTCACGTTTCTGCCGGGCTTGCTGTTGGTCACACCGGTGATTCTCTCGGTCTCGGCCGGGCCTATCTCCATGGTCTATGGCGATCCGGTTCCCGACGTGAGCAATGATTATGAGGTCGAAGGATTTGTGAATGACGATGACCAGAGCATCCTCACCGGCGACCCTTTCGTCACGACGACCGCGACGTCGGCAAGCCCGGTCGGCACATATCCGATCGTCGTGGATGTCAGCAGCGTTTCGATCTCGAACTCGAACTACGCGTTCGATGATGAAAATGTCTTCGACGGCGAGCTGACAGTCACCCCCGCGCAGCTTGTGGTCACGGCGCAGAACACGTCGATGCTCTACGGCTCGACCGTGCCCAATTTGAATCTTCCCTCCGCGTACCAGATCACGGGATTCGTCGCCGGCGATGATGCGAGCGTCGTCAGTGGAGCGCCGGTGCTCTCAACAACGGCCACCTCGCGAAGTGGTGTCGCAGGCGGACCGTATCCGATCACGGTCAACTCGGGAACGCTCTCGGCCGACAACTACACGTTCACGACGGCCAACGGAATGCTCTCGGTCAAGCCGGCGCCGCTTTTCGTGACAGCGCAGAACGCCTCGATGTCTCAGGGCGGGCCGGTGCCGAGCTTGACGGGGCCCTCGGCATTTGTGATCACCGGGTTTGTGAACAGCGACCCGGCGAGCGTGGTGCTGGGAGCGCCCGTGCTGGCGACCTCGCCGACCGTCACGTCGTCGACCGCGGCGGGCGTGTACACGATCATGGTGTCGAGCGCCGGCACGCTCGCGGCCGCGAACTACACGTTCCCGCCGGCGGATTTCGTCTCCGGTCAGCTCACAGTGAACCCGGCGCTCGTCACCGTCGAGCGAGTTTCCATCCAGAAGACCAAGGTCAAGAAGAAGTCAGTCGAGGTGATCGTGGTGCAGTTCAGCGGCGGGCTGAACATGGCCGACGCGCAGAACATCAATGAGTACAGCCTGGTGACGGTGCCGGCGAAGAAGAAGCAAAAGCCGGCAGCAGTCGCTCTGACGAGTGCGAGCTACACGGCGAGCGCCACAACGGTGACGCTCACGACGCGCAAGGCGCTGGTGCTGAACCCGCCGGTCAAGCTGACGGTCAACGCGGCAGGTTTGTTCGATCTGCTAGGGCGCCCGCTCGATGGCGGGATGAATTACACGACGACGCTGAAATGAGGTGGGTCACTCGGGTGATTGCGGTTGTTTCTTGTTCAGCACATCTTCGCATTTCCCCACGTACTTGATGCTCCCGTCGGGTTTGACCTCGAAGACGAATTGCTTTGTGATGATCATCTCGGGCACGGCGGGCTTTCTGGCGAGGACGTGGAAGACGTCGGTGTCTTCGGGTGTGTCATCCAGCACGTGCGTGTGAATCCCGCCCACCTGTTGCTTATTCTTGTCCGTCGGGGGCTCGACCTCGATGACCGACTTGTGAAGCTGGCGCTTGGACACGATCTTCGTGCCGTCGGCTGACATCAAGTAGCGGACATCGCCTCCCAGCGGCCATATCTTCGGTTTGGTCGGAGCCGGGACGAGATAGACCCAGGCTTGCCCCTTCTCGGCGGGAAGGACAGCGACATTGTAGGGACGCTGCCGCCCCGCAAAATGTTCCACGAAGTCCTTGAGCGAGGCGTCAATCGCCTTCGCGGCCGTGAGGAAGAACGTTGTGTCTTCTTTGGGCGGAGTCAACTCCTTCACGTCGAAGTCGTCGGGCTTCTCGCCCTGGATTGCCTCGTACGCGATCAGGAATTTCTCCCCTTTCTCGTCGAGCCGTCCGAAGGCGACGGTCCACTTCTTGTCGGTTTTATGGGCAATGTAGCGAACGATGCTCCCGGGTTTCGGTTCCTTGGCCTGCACGGCGTCGGAGGCGTGCCAGGCCGCGGCATCGTATCCGGCGAGGTCGCGACCACGATCCGTGATCGCGGCGAGCTCGTCCTTGGTGGGTGGTTCCTTGTCTTGGGGGGAACTGACGAGGGCGATCACGGTCAGGGCGGTCAAGGTCGCCAGCATGGGTTAGACTCCCGACTCAGAAGCCATTCGCTGTCTCTGATGTCATGGTAACCGTGTCGGGGCGTCGATGCCACTCGACTGAGAGACCGGCTCCCAGATAAGGTTCCGGATTGGAGCGATCGCTCCTTTTCGGCGGCGATCGACTTGGTAGAATCAGTGGTGAAGCGCGACCGGGTCTTGGTTGCGCTTTCCTCGCAGGAACAGTTGACCTGGCACGGCGACTTTCCAGGACCATCCCATGGCGATCGTTTGCACCTGTTCAAGCTGTGGCAAGTGCTATTCGTTCGAAGCCGCGCTCGCGGGAAAGAGCGTGAAATGCAAGCACTGCACGGCGGTGATCGCGATTCCGGCGACGGGAGTGCCACTGTCGTCGGTCGCGGAGCATGAGCATTCCCGATCGGATGACCGTTTCGAGCAGCGGCCGGCACCGGTCAAGCCAGCCGCTCGAGCAAGATCCGCGGAGTATGAAGATGACCAACCTCCGCCCCCTCGAATGGGGTACAGGCCAGGCAGTGCCCGTCCGAAGGCGAAGAAAGCCTCGGCGAGCCGTCTTTCACCCGTCATCAAAATCGGGCTATCGCTGATCGGGGGGCTGCTGGTCTTCGGTGGCGCAGTGATCATCTACTTCGGGATCACCACCGGACATCCTGAAATGGTCTGGATTGGAATGGCTGAACTAGCGACCGGCGTTTTCGGGGGTCTCGCGGCGGTCTGCAACGTGAAGCTCATGTTCATGGGGTATGCCGCCGGCTACGACGGATTGCCCTTGTTTACGCCGTTTCGCAACCTGGTCTGGGTACTCAAGAACCTGAGAGAAACAGGGCCGCTTCTGCTCGGCAATCTCACGGGCATTCTAGGGCTGGTCGTTGTGTGGGCGATCACAATTCCCTACATCAAGGCGATAAAAGCCCCCAAGCAGGGTGCCGCAGCGCCCGCGCAGCGTGCTCAAATTGCCCGCATCGAGGGGGCGATCAGGGACGCGACGGAAAACAAGATCGTCGCCGCGGGCAAACCGCTTCCGGTCGACAACACCGCTCAAGCCGGATCCGGAAGAAAGGCGGACCCCGAAAAGTCGAGTTCGAAGGAAGCAGAGAAGTCGCCGGAGGGTGGTTCGGCGTCCAAAACAGGCTCTGCCTCAAAGTCCGACCGTGTAAAAAAGGCACTCGCCGACCTGAAGTCTGTTGACGCCGGGACGCGCAGCGAAGCCGTCGAAAAGCTGCGTGGAACGGCACCCGTCGACGACCTGCGCGAGACGGTGCGCGACGGCCTCTTACCGCTGCTGGATGATCAGGATGGTTTTCTCGTCATCGAGGTGGCTCGGGCGATGGCGAAGTGGCTGACGCCCGAAACGGTGCCCGCGCTCTTTGGCAAATTATCGGACAGCCGCCACGGCGTGCGCTGGGAGGTGATCAAGATCCTGGGCGAGCTGGGTGACGCGCGGGCCGCCGGGCCGATCGCCGAGCGCCTGAAGGAGGATGACATCGCCGCCGACCCAGCATTGCGCCGGCTCGGGCCCGCCGCCGAGCCAGCGCTGATCGAAATTCTGAAGAGCCCCGACCCGATCCTTCGCATGAAAGCCTGTCGCATCTTGAGAGTGGTGGGAGGTAAAGACACGCTCACGTTCATGAAGTCGGCCAAGGCCGATCCGGACCTGGGCGTTCGTACCGAAGCACAGCTCACGATGAAGACGATCTTTGCCCGCGTTGGCTCATCCGCGAAGAAGTAACGCGGCAGGATGAGTTTCGGCTCAGTCTCCTCAGTGGTTGGTCAACGTGGTCGATGCGAAGTGGACTGTGAACTCAGTCGCACGAACGTTGCAGTTCGTTCTATGCCTTGCCAGTTCAGTATGCGAGAATGGGATCGGCCGGCTGAAATCAGACAGCGGCCATTGCTGGAGCTGGCGTGATGGACGATTCCGAGAATCTGGCTTCCACTCAGGGATTCACCCCATCCGTTCAAGACTCCGAAGAGTATTCATCTCTTCTCGATCCGCTCAAGATCGGGCGGTACGCGATTCGCAGTCGACTTGGGAAGGGCGGGTTCGGCGATGTCTTCCTGGCCATTGACGAGGAGCTCGGGCGGCGGGTTGCGATCAAAGTCCCGCGCCGGGAGCGAGTCTCGCAGCCGGAGCTTATCGAGGCATACCTCACCGAAGCCCGCATCGTTGCCAATCTTGACCATCCCCACATCGTGCCGGTTTATGACGTGGGGCGCACCGAGGATGGATTGTGCTTCGTCGTTTCCAAGTGCATCGAGGGGAGTGACCTTGCCGCCCGGATGAAGGAAACACGTTTCCGTTTCCACGAGACAGTGGGATTGGTGGCAACCGTCGCCGAAGCCCTGCACTACGCACATACAAAGGGGCTGGTGCATCGGGACATCAAGCCCGCCAACATTCTGGTCGACGGCACGGGGAAGGCGTTCGTCGCCGATTTCGGTCTCCGCCCTCAGAGACGAGGACTTTGGCAAGGGTCGAGGGATTGCGGGAACACCTTCGTACATGAGTCCCGAACAGGCTCGAGGGGAGGGTCATCGAGTCGATGGCCGCTCGGACGTCTTCAGTCTGGGCGTCATTTTCTACGAGCTGCTGACCGGGAGGCGGCCGTTTGTCGCCCAGGCCACGGACACGGACGAAGCCCGGAACGAATTGCTGGACCTGATCGCGACGGTCGAAGCTCGCCCACCGCGCCAGATCGATGACCGGATTCCGAAGGAGCTGGAACGGATCTGCCTGAAGGCGATGAGCAAGCGAGCTTCGGAGCGATACAACACCGCCATGGACATGGCCGAAGACCTGCTTCTGTTCCGGGAAACGACAGGGGGCACGGTCTCGCCGGCCGCTCCGGCGGCTCCAATATCCACGCCGGGCGGCTCCACTCAGGAAGCGCTGCTGACACCATCAACAGCCAAGCCGTCCGACTCGGGCGGGCAATCGACCACGATCGTGCCCAAGGGACTGCGATCCTTCGACGAGGGGGATGCCGAATTCTTTCTGGAATTGCTGCCGGCACCGCGCGATCGGGAGGGACTGCCCGAAAGCCTCCGATTCTGGAAACGGAAGATCGAGCAGCTCGATCCTGACCGGACGTTCAAGGTGGGGTTGATCTACGGTCCATCAGGCTGCGGCAAGTCGTCGCTCGTGAAGGCAGGACTTCTGCCTCGGCTCGACAAGAACATCCTTTCGGTCTACGTCGAGGCGACCGCGGAGGAGACAGAGGCACGGCTGCTCAAGGGTTTACGCAAAGTTTGCCCTGAACTCGCTGTAGACCTGGGGTTGGTCGCTGCGCTGGCAACCCTTCGACGGGGGCGAGTGCTGCCGCGCGAGCACAAGGTGCTGCTAATCCTGGACCAGTTCGAGCAGTGGCTCCATGCGAGGCGTGGGGAAGAGAATACGGAGCTGGTGAGCGCGCTGCGACAGTGCGACGGCGAACATGTGCAGGTGGTCGTGATGGTTCGCGACGACTTTGCGATGGCGGCCTGGCGGTTCATGCGCGAGCTGGAAGCGCGGATCATCGAGGGGGACAACTTCGCCGCCGTCGATCTCTTCGACGTCGATCATGCGCGGAACGTCCTCGCCAAGTTCGGCCGGGCGTTCGGCCGGCTGCCGAGGAGCTCCAACGAGCTTGCCGAAGAGCACAAGCGGTTCCTCGACGACGCCGCCAGAGGTCTGGCACACGAAGGAAAAGTCATTTGCGTGCGCCTGGCGCTGCTCGCGGAAATGGTCAAGGGCAAACCCTGGGTCCCTGCCACTCTCGACGCCGTCGGCGGTGCGACCGGAGTCGGCGTCAATTTTCTCGAAGAGTCGTTTGCGGCGCGCGAGGCGAACCCGGAACATCTCGCCCATCAGGCTGGGGCGCGCGCCGTGCTGCAATCGCTGCTGCCGGAAGCCGGCACCGACATCAAGACGAACATGCGCTCGTACCGCGACCTGCTGCATGCATCGGGCTGCCGAGACACCAACGAGTTTGACGATGTGCTGCGCATCCTCGACGGCGAATTGCGGCTGATCACACCGACGGACCCCGATGGCTTCGAGGGCGATTCGAGCCACGACGCGGCCGACGGCTATTACCAACTGACCCACGATTATCTGGTTCAGAGCCTGCGCGACTGGTTGACGCGGAAGCGGAAGGAAACGTGGCGCGGCCGGGCAGAGCTGCGCCTTTCGGAATGCGCGGCGAACTGGGGCGCGAGGCCCGCGAATCAGCGGCTGCCGACATCGATTGAATACCTGGGGATGCGCTTGCTGACTCGCCGGCGGACCTGGAGCGATTCCGAACGACGGATCATGCGCGCGGCGGCGAGGTTTCACGGCCTCCGCCTCGGAGCGGCCCTCCTCTTGCTGGCCGCCCTGGGGGCGTCGTTGCGGATGTACGTCGCGCAGCAAGACCGCATTCTTGCCGAGCAGAAACGAGAGAGCGACCGGGAACGCACCGGCTCGCCGTCGACGCCGCGCTGAACGCGCCGGCCGACGCGGTTCCCTACGCGATTGGCAATCTCGATCCGCTAGGGCAGCATGTCGTCCGAATGCTCGAGCGGGATTTTGACGGAGCGGCGCCGGACTCGCCGCGCCGACTCCGTGCGGCCGTGTTGCTCGCCGCCTTCGGCGACGTACGTCTCAAGGATCTGCTCGACAGCGCAGGAACGGCCCCACCCAACGAATGCGCCAACCTGGTGGCCGCACTCCAGCACCGCCGGGGCGTCGCGATCGGACCGCTTGTGCAATCGGCCGTTCGAGCGAACGCGGAGAAAGACTTTCGACTCGAAGCTCGACTTGCGGTCCTCTTGCTCCAGCTCGGCGAGCCGAGCGTGGCGCGCGAAATGTTCGCGCTCGCGGAAGATCCGGCTGAGCGAACGCTGCTCATCGAATCACTTTCGACCTGGCACGGCGCCGTGAATCGACTCCTTGACCACGTGGCCGATCTGGAGCCGACGTGGTTTCGCTCGGGGGTCTGTTCGGGAATCGGCTCTATTCCGCCCGCCGCGATGTCTCCGAGCGAGATGGGCGCAGCGGTGGCGACGCTCGTGGCATGGTATCGCACTCAGCGCGACGGAGGGACGCACAGCGCGGCGGGATGGGCGCTTCGGCAGTGGAAACAGCCGTTGCCGGAGATTGCCGCGTCCAACAAGCCGCAACCGGGTTTTCCATGGCACGTCAATCGCGTGAAGATGACGATGCTGCTTATTCCCGCCGGCCGGCCGGCGGCGCTGGAACCGCGCGACGACGCAAAGCACCCCGATCGGATCGAGGCGTTCTGGCTGAGCGATTGCGAAACGTCGCGCGCGCTCTTCCAGCAGTTCATCGACGATCCGGACACAGCCGCGGACGCCAAGCCGCGCGGCTGGATTGGGGCGGATCCCGCGCGCAGCCCGACCATGAGTCACCCGGTCCAGAACGTCTGTTGGTACGATGCGATCCTGTTTTGCAACTGGCTCAGCCGCATCGAGGGGCGCACGCCTTGTTATGTCGCATCAAAGGGAGATTGGGCCCTGGATGGGGCGGCGGACGGATATCGACTGCCGACCGAAGTGGAATGGGAATACGCCTGTCGCGCCGGAGCAACGACACAGTTCGCCTCGGGAAACGACGACGGCTTGCTCGCGCGGTACGCGGTGTTCGAGTCGAATCAGACGGCGGTCTGCGGCAGCAAGCTGCCGAACGGCTGGGGCGTGTTCGATCTTCACGGCAACGTGTATGAATGGTGCCAGGACCGGTCGCCGCCTCCCAAGGACGGGGAACGCGTGCTGCGCGGCGGCGCCTTCGATTATTCGGCGCTGATCGCCTCGGTGGGGAGGCGGGACGGAAACAAGCCGTTGTATCGAAGTATTACGATCGGATTTCGCGTGGCGCGGTCGAATCGTGGGTGATCACAGCTAGGTGGGCCGCACGCGCGATCCCGAAAACACCAGGGGAAGTCGAGCTGCTCTCTTCTGCCGGCCTTGCACGGCGGCGGAGGGGGCGCGAACGGGTTTTCGCTGCCACTTGTAGATTGCGCCTTCGTTATAGGTCAATTCGAGATCCCGATGTCGCCATTTCTCGATGACTGACTTGCCGATGTCGTAGCGTTCGCCCACGTTGACGCCCAGGAGGATGCATGACTTCGCTAGCCGGGCAAACTCGTCGAAGATTTGCGGCCAGAGACTGCACGGCTGAAAACATGTGAGGACTCCGTAGCAGATCACCACATCGAATTGAGCGTCGGGGTAGGGATAGGGAACGACTGCACCGTCATGGACGGTGCATTTGAGCCGTTGCGACTCGATCAACGGGCGGTACACCCAGTCGGTGCCGTCCAGGTCGGAGATACCCGGGGTGAAGTCGAGAACCTTCAGCATCGTGGCCGAGATACCGGAGGATCTCCAACGAGGCGCCATTACCGGAGCCGACGTCGAGGAACCGGCGCCGCGGTTCCCGCGGCAGGTATTCGGGCAAGAGTTCATGAAGGCGGCGCCACTGTCTTTCAAGGTGGTCGTTTCGGTTCAAGAACTTGTGGTTCCTGTCTTCCTTCCAATCCTCGAGCCGAAACGACGTCCAATCACCGAGAAGCTCGCGCGGCGGGCCTGTGATTTCCGGCCTACTCGGGCTTTTCACGAGATCTCCTGCGTGAGTAGAAATGGAGCCGACGTGGGCGGGTGACTCACGCGCCGGCTGCCGTTCGAGGTTGTGAAACCATTTTGCTTCGGTGACGACATAGATCATTCCGGCCAATTCGACTTGCTCGGCACGGCCGTGGTCGACGAGCGCCTGATATCGCTCCCGAAAGCGCGAATCATGCGCGCCATAGCCGAGGTATTCGGGATTGTATCCACCCATTCGCTCGAAGAGCGACTTCCTGATTGCAAAGGTATTGGGGTGCGGGGCGAGCGATTCGCGAATATTGCGAACTTCGCCATGCTCGTCGAGGTCAGCGACCTGGCGGTGAAACTTGAGCATGTCACCACGAAAGCGGAGGACGAGGTCGAGCGCTTCCCGCGTCAAGACATGGTCGACATCCATCATAAGGAGGTACTCGCCCGATGCAACGGCGGCGCCCTTGTTGCGAGCGAGGTCGTTGGTCCAGGGGCGTTTGTCATTGGTGTGCAGCAACCTGAACGGGAAGGGGACGCGCCTGTCGTACGTGAGAGGTATGTCGCTGCCGTCGTCGAGGACGATCACCTCGAAATCGGCCGGCAAAATCTTTTCGAATCGGACCATCTGGCGCCGGAAGATTTCATGGCTGTCGAGCACGGGCAGGATGATGCTGCATTTCATGAGGAGAGTCTCTGTGCCCAATCATACGGTCTTCGGGGGTGGCGGCGAGGGTCAGCGCGCGTGATTACCGACTTCCATGAGGGGCGCGTCCGGCGGCAGCACGTCGACCGTAAAGCCGAGCCGGCGCAGAACCACCGGCAGGCTGATCTGATCGCGCGACGTGCCGGTTGTCACCTCGCGCCACCATTCACAATTGAAGACTCTGGTTGCGGCCGTGTGGCGCCGCAATAGCGTTCCGCCGAGCCAGAGCCCAGATCCGGGCGGATGCCCTTCGGCCTTGAAGCGGGCGACCGAACGGTCGATCAACTGCGGATCGCCACGCCGCACGTGCTTGCAGTGTTCGGCCTCGGCGTAGATGCAATCGCGCGTGGGGTGGCGGCACAGCGCGAGATCGGCCCTGAGCCGGTCGAAGACTCCGTTCAAGCTATGAAGCAAAGTGCGACCGTCGATCCAGAGCGAAATGTCGCAGTCGAGAAACTCGTGCGCCAGTATCTTGCACTCCTTCGCCTGCATGAGCGGATTGCCCGACGGCGGGCAGTAGCGAATGTGCCATGTGTCGGACCGCAATCGGGGATTATCGGTGAAACAGACGTATTGAACGCCAGGCGTGAGTTCCACCGGATCGCGCAGGACGTCGTAACCACCGAAGACCGCTGTGTAGACGACGAGCGCCTCGCGCCCGAGGATCCGGTCCATCGAGGCCAGGAAATCGCCGAGACCGTAGTGACGCGGCCGGCACCGGGCGGCGAGTGCGCGGCGGAACGCATCGGCGAGCCCAGCGGCCGAAAAATCGACCGGAACCGTGACGACCTCGGGATAGAGCGACGTCGCGGCCGGACAGTCGGTCGCCACGACGGCCATGCCGGCCGCGATGGCGTTGGCGATCTTGATCTGCGGCTTGCATCGTCGGTTGAGCTCGGTGTCGTGCGGCGGCAGCCGCAGCGCCAGCGCCAGCGAGGCACCCATGAGAACGTCGCAGTCCGGGCCGGCGATGAACTCTTTTCCGACCATCCGGCATGCCTGGCGGATTCGATCCAAACCCGAGGCGATGAAGCGCTCGAGGCCGGCGTAGACGATCGGCCCGTCCTTGTTTCGCCAGCTCGCGTTGATCCGGGGGTCTGCGTGATGCGGCGCGAGATGGACGGAGACGCGCTCCGGCAGCGCGTCGCGCATGACCGCCGCACAGGCCGGGCTGGTCGCAATGATATCGTCAAACGCAAGCTCGCGATAACGGGCACGCCAGTAAAGAGCGGGATCAAGATCGGCACTGTCATCGCAAAACGCGTCGAGCGGGTCATAGATCAGGCGATCGCACCGGTCGCGGATGCGGGCGGCACCGCAGCCTAACTTGACGGCGACGATCGCCTCGCGGCGCGACTCGCCGTTCACCTCTGCGGGACGAATGAGTCTGCAAGCGAGATGGCGCGCCAGCGTTTCGCCGCGCATCAACACCGCTCCGGAAGCCGGCTCGCCGACGACAGAGAACTCGCTTGTCGTCGCCGGGGCGGCGAGCTGGAACGGTGATCGCCCTTCACCGGGCAACGTTTTGAAATGTTCCAGCGCCGGCGCAGGGTCCAGGCCGAGCTCCTGAAAACCGATCAAATAATTTCGCAGAGTGTCTTGCCGCGAAACCCGGTAAGGGACGCCATGCGGGCGCTCGAATCGGTGCGTCCAGCGAAGCCAGGGACAGCAGAGGACCTTACCGCCGTTCTGGCGGAATTTCTCCATGACGTAGGATTCACAGCCGCCGAATCCGCGAAAGGCGGGATGAAAGCCGACCCAGGCTTCCTTCGTGCAGGAGAAGAGGCCCATTCCCTGCTGCCAGATTGGAAAAGGCTCGGAGTCGGGCAGCTCGGCCCGGTGGTCCAGTGCCCAGACGCCCCAGGCGCCGTCGCTCCACTGTGGCCGCTGGTGGGTGGCGGCGATCTGGCCCGAATCGTCGAGCAAAGGGCCGGTCAAGAGGTCGCGAGTGTTCGGATTGGCCGCGTAGTAGTCGATCAGCCGCTCTAAAGCGCCGGGAGCCAGGAGCACGTGGCAATCGATGCAGAGCACGGCGCGGCCGGTGGCGCAGCGGAATACTTCGTTTCGTGCCTGGGCGGTTCCGGTCGCGTCTGCAAACGGATGATACTCTGCGTGCGGCGCCAGATCGGCGATCCACTCCTCGATGAGCCTGCCATGGCGTGATGCCGGGTTATTGTCGACCACCAGGATGTTACAATCATCCATCGCGCCCGGGTGATGGATCATGAGCGACGTGACGGTGAAGTAAACGCCCTCGAAGTCGTCGAATGCGGCCATGCCGATTGTCAGAGCATGACGGCTCATGTTCGTCGCCTTCGACCTGCCTTGGTATGGTGAGGGGATGAGCTCGTTGTCGGCGGGCCCAGACCGCCTTTGCCATGGCGAAGGTATGACCTGGTTGTCGGCGGGCCCAGACCGCCCTTGCCATGGCGAAGGTATGACTTGGTTGTCGGCGGGCCCAGACCGCCCTTGCCATGGCGAAGGTATGACTTGGTTGTCGGCGGGCCCAGACCGCCGTTGCCGTTGTCGCCATCTGTGTCAGGATCGCACACCTCGCCCAGATGCGCAAAGACCTTGCCACCGCGCTGGAATTCGGCCAGCGCCAGCGAACCGGCCAGGACGAAGACATCCTGCCACTCGAGGACCTGGGCCTCGGTGACGCCATAGCGATCGGCGATGCAGCTCGCCGTTACATCACGGCGCAAGAGCGCGAGAACGGAAGTTGCCACGGTGATGTCAACTGAAGCCATGGGAAGAGCTCCTCGACGTCGGGGTGAAAGAGGGTCTAACGGTTGTTCTTGCGGTTGGGCCCAGCGTCTTCAGCGTCGATGACGGCGCAGCAAATTGGGCATGACGCCGATGTTACCGGGGACGCGCGGGCCCTGCAAAGTGCCGGTACGGGGATCGGCGAGCAGCGAACGCATCTCTTCGGAGGTGAGCGGACGCTTGCCGCGGACCTTTCTTCTCGCCTGCAAGATCATGGCTGCGCCGGCCACGATCGGAGCCGAGGCGCTGGTGCCGTTGAACGCCTTTCGGTATGTCTTGTTGGGATTGCCGCCGCCAGCGTCGAGGTCGCCCCCCCCGCACGTGACCACGTATCGGCCCCACGCGAAGCAATCCACGCGCGAGCCATAGCAGGAGAACGGCGCACGGTTGTGCGAGTCCATCGGATCAGATGCGCCGATCATGATCGCCCCGGAATCGCGAAAGTCGGCCGAGGCCCGATTGAGGACGAATCGGCCCGCGGGATCCGGCGTGCCGTCGAGATCGTAGTCGCCGTTGGCGGCCGGCTCGATCACGACAATGCCGAGCGAGGTCGCAAACCGCAAGGCGTCGAAGTCGGCGGCCCAGAGCTCGACCGGTTTGTAGTAGCGCTCCACTTCCAGAAGCAAGACGTCGCCTTGATTCATCAGAATCGCCGACAGGACGACGCCTTCCACCAGGCGATCCGTCGCCGCGCCGATCTCGAGCCAGCTCGTCAAGAATACATATGCAGGAGACGGCGCGACACCGATTATGCCCACCTTGTTGTCCTGTGCGACCAACTCGCCCAGCACGCCGGTGCCGTGGTCACCTGCGATTTCGTCGCCGAAAATCAGGGTCGGCGATTGTCCTTTCAAATCCTCGTGATTTGTATTCCAGCAGTCCTCGACGTCGACGAAACCGACGCCCGCGCCGTCGCCGCCGGGCTTCCTCCAGGCGAAGCGGGCATCGATGCCGGTGGGTGCAGCGTCCAGATAACCCTGAAGCGGGAAGTATGGGTTCTCGTTCGGATCAATCTGTGATGGAGTGCCGATCGCCGATTCACGATAAGCGAAATCGATTCCCGGAGTGGCCTGCAGCCGGCGGAGGATTGTATCGACCGGCGCGTTTTTCGAGCGAGCATCGATTCGCCAGTATGAACGGAGCCGGCGGGCCAGTGCATCGACGTCGCGCTGCCTGTCGGGGTCAGGCGCGTGCGAATCGGGGACGAAGCGAACCAGGCGCTCGGTATCGTTCAATCCCAAGGCGACGATCACCTCGCGCAAGCCGGTCAGGTTCTGCGCACGGGCGACGTCGTCGAGGCTTCTTGCGTCGTCGAGCCTCTCTGGGTACGTCGCCGGCCAATCGCACGATGATGAAGCCGGTGAACTCGTCGAGTCGGTGCTCCGACGCTGCGAGCATTCTCTTTTGCGTCTCGGTGAGGAGTGAGAAGACGGAGCGGTTGAACTCGTCGCGCACGATACCGATCTGCGCCGCGGCGTGGCGTTGCTCGTTCGAGAGCGCGAAGGCGGCCGCGATGATTGGTCTTGCCTCGGTGCCTCGCTTGCCCTCGGCAATTACTTTTCGAAGCGCCCGCTCGCGGGCAGCCCGCTGCGCGGGAGTGGGCGCGGCTTTCGCTTCGAGCTCGCCGAGGCGCGAATCGAGCTCGGCCGACAACTTCTTGATCGCGGCTGTCTGAGCGCCGCTCAAGCCGACGTCTTTCAATCGCTCGAGAATCATAACGTCGGGGCGCGGGCGGGTCGGCTCGCCGGCGGACGTGGAAATGCTCGGGGCGACTAACGCCGCCCAGACGACGCACGCGGCCAGAAACGCGCTTGTTATCTTCACGTGCGGCTCCTCAAGGGGACCGCGACGCTGCGGTCGCGATGGTGGCTTGAGCGAGATACGATACCACATGTGGGGATTTGAAGCACTGGTTAGCTGGATTGGGGTTGGACGACCTCGCGCGATGTCGTGTTTTCCGGCGCGACATTGCGGAGAAAGGGGCAATGGAGCCAAGGAGCCAAGGGCTGAAGCCCGTGGCGATTGACCGTGGCCCCGTTGGCGTCCATTCGCCAGTCATGACATCACTTCAGTTTGGGGTCATTCACGTTCGGGCCCGCGGACACCGGCGGGCGTGTTTGGCTGGTGTCGATGTTCGCTGGCAAAGGCACCCCGTCGAAAGTGCTTCGGTAGGGGATGTCAGGGAAAAACCGCTGCCACTCAAGCGGTGTGAAGTTGCGGTTCGCAATTTGGCGAGCGCTGCGCATCCAGGATCTAAGGGGTGACAAATCAGTGGCCCTCGTTCGGGATCCTGGGAACGAACTCCATCTCGATGTGGGCTCCGTCGGTACCGATCGACGCGAAGTCGAGGCGCTCATACAGCCTCACGGCCCGATTCAACGACTCGACGCGGAGCCGCACCGTTTTGTCGGCCTCGGCGGCCTCGTCTAGCACCGCCTTCAAGAGCGCGCCGCCGATCCCTTGATTCCGGTGCTCGGGCAAGAGGCCGATGTCGACGACGCGGATCAACTCGGTGCCGCGGTGCAGGAAGAGGCGGCCGGCCGGTTGACCGCCGTTAAGGATCACCTCAAAAGCCGAGCCCGGGAAAGCCTGGCGGTAGGAGGCATTCTGCGCGACGAACTGCATCCTCAGAAGGGCCGCTTTCTGGTTGTCGTCCCAGTCGACGAGCCGGAGTTCTTCGGGCGCGGTCGCTCGCAAAAACTCGGTACAAAAATGGCTCATCCGCCGCGACGGCGGGCCGGAGACCGATCGAGCCGGCCAGGGGCCCTCGCACACGGTCCGTCAAGGTTCGACCTAGCATGGCGGTCCCGTCCTGTTGTAGGTCAGCGACCTCATCACTCCCTTCGTGCGAGACCCGGGGTCGAAACCCATCGGGCCGAACTCGCCATGGAGATCGCTCGAAATCCACATGGTCCTTGACAGTCGCTCTCGCGTGATATTAACTATGCTGCCCGAGACAGCGATGAGCAAGGGCCCCTCGGAGAGCACGAGGTGCCTTTGGGCGCTCGGATCCGAGGCGAATCTGGGCCTCCGCCCTCTGCTCCGCGGCTTGAGGCCGCAGGGTGCCACATGCTCGATCAGTTGACTGTCTCTGACTTCATCGGACACGTGAATCGTACGTTCCGGGTGTCACTTGGGTCGGGAGACGTGCTCGAGCTCGAATTGATCGAGGCCGACACGATCGGCGAGTGCCACCGGCCGGCTTCACCCGAAATCCGGGCCCAGGCGTTTTCCTTGATCTTCAGGGGCCCGCGCGACCGGCTCCTTCCGCAGCAGATTTATCCGATCGAGCACCCCACGCGGGGCACGCTTGGGATTTTCCTGGTTCCCCTCGGGCCCGAGGGAAGCTCGAACGGCTTGCACTATCAGGCCATTTTCAACTGATGGTTTTTCACTGCGGTGCGAGTCGAATCTGGAGGCGGATGGCGGTATCTGCTCCCCGAGGTCAACGAATATCACGAGGTGATCACGATGGCAGACCCTTTCCTCGGTGAAATCTCTCCAGTCGCATTCCCGTTTCCTCCAAAAGGGTGGGCATTCTGCAACGGTCAAATCCTACCGATCGCGCAGAATCAGGCCCTCTTCTCGTTGCTGGGAGTGACTTATGGCGGCGATGGGGTCCATACCTTCGCGCTGCCCGACCTGAGGGGGCGCGTCAGCGTCCAGAGCGGCCCGAACTATCAATTGGGCAGCACGGGCGGGGTCGAAAGCGTGACCCTGAATGGCAACCAGATCCCGCTCCATTCGCACGCGCCGATGTGTTCCACGCAGGCAGGGACCGTCGGAGATCCAGCCAGTCAGGTATGGGCCGGGTCGTCCTCAGGCGAGAAGCTCTATCAAACGGGATCCAATCCCAACGGATCGATGGCCGCCGGCCTGATCACTCCCAGCGGAAACTCGCAGCCGCATTCCAACCTTCAGCCTTTTCTCGTCGTCAATTTCATCATCGCGATTCAGGGCATCTTCCCTTCTAGAAACTAATTTCTTGATCTCGTGGAAGCGAGGCTCGAGCGGGGCCTGCGCCGCCCGCGACGATCGGAAGGAGCACGACAAGTGGAGCCCTTTATTGGTCAGATCACCCTGGTGGCCTTCACCTTCGCGCCGGTGGGTTGGGCGTTTTGCAACGGCCAGCTCCTGCAGATCGACCAGAATATGGTGCTGTTTCAACTGATCGGCACGATCTACGGAGGTGACGGGCAAACAACGTTCGCCCTGCCCGACCTGCGCAGCCGCATTCCTTTGCACCAGGGTCAAGGGAACGGCACGAGCAATTACACGATCGGCCAAGTCGGTGGGTCCGAGAGCGTGACGCTCACCAGCGGCCAGGTCCCCAGTCACACCCACCAAGCCCAGTGTTTCACCGGGGGGAGCAACAGCGGATCGCCAGTGAACGCGCTTTGGGCCCAGGCCTCTAACGACAACCCTTACAAGTCCGCTACAACGGGCGCGGCCAGCATGGCCCCGGGCGCGATCGGTCTGGCCGGAGGCAATCAGCCGCACGCCAACTTGATGGCTTATCAGGCACTCAACTACATCATCGCTCTGGAGGGAATCTTCCCAACTCAGAATTGACCTTCCCAACGTTCCCGCCGCCGATGGGGCCCCTGCCGCGACACCAGGGCCAGCGCGGTGGCTGACCGTGGGTGCGCGAGCAGATTGCCCACAAATTGAAAACGACTCCCCACGAAAAAACCAGGAGATGATGCGATGCCTCAGACGCCGTTCCTCGGCCAGGTAATTCCCGTCCCTTATAACTTTGCCCCGCAGGGGTGGGCGTTGTGCAATGGCCAGATTCTCCCCATCTCACAGAATCCGGCGTTGTTCTCGCTGCTGGGAACCAACTTCGGAGGTGACGGCAAGTCAACCTTCGGCCTGCCGAATCTCCAAGGACGAACGGCGACCTGCGCGGGTCAGGGGACGGGCTTGAGCAATTACAACCTGGGTCAAACCGGCGGCTCCGATTCGGTCACGCTGAGTCTGAGCCAGTTGGCCGCACATTCCCATGGAGCGCTCGCCTTCGGCCGAGTGGGCGACACCAATTCGCCGTCGGGCGCGGATTGGGCCCGACCGGGGACGGACACCCCCTACGGTACCTCGACGCCGCCTGGCGCGATGTCCGCTGCGGCGACCACCTCCGCTGGCGGCGGCCAACCCCATGAGAACCGTCAGCCATTCCTGGTCCTGAATTACATCATCGCCTTGCAAGGCGTCTTCCCCGCCCGGTCTTAGATCAGACCCCGGATGTCGCCCAGCTCGCGGAGCGCCGTTTTCATGGACAGCGCCACCACACCCCCTCCGCGCGACGGAATGTCCGAAACGATTCGATGCGACGTCTCGGAGTCGTTCCCCTCCTGGCTGAGCCAGGCTGGGGGCTCGATCGTGCTGACGACCTACCAGGCGGGCAAGGTCGGGATGATCGGCTGGGACGGCCGGCAGGTGACCCTGCTCTTCCGCGACTTCCCCAAGCCGATGGGGCTGGACGTCGACGGCCCGCGGCTGCTCCTGGCGACGCGCTATCAGGTCCTCGAGCTGGTCAACGCCCCCTTGCTGGCCTACGAATTCCTCGAAGAGCAGCCGGGCCGGTACGATGCGCTCTATCTTCCGCGGGTCACGTACGACGTGGGCGATCTCGCCGTCCATGATGTGGCCTTCGGCAGCGAGTGCCTCTGGCTGGTCAACACCCGGTTCTCCTGCCTGTGCAACCCGAGCCGCGACTACAGCTTCATTCCGCGATGGCAGCCCCCGTTCATCTCGGAAGTCGTCCCCGAGGACCGGTGTCATCTCAACGGGCTGGCGATGGAAGGCGGCCGGCCGCGGTTCGTCACGGCAATGGGAGCGACAGACACGGTCGGCGGCTGGCGGGAGCGAAAGGCCGATGGCGGCCTGGTGATCGACGTGCCCACCGGCGAGATCGTCCTGCGCGGGCTGAGCATGCCGCATTCGCCCCGCCTCCACGACGGATCGCTCTGGGTGCTCAACTCGGGCGCGGGGGAGTTGTGGCGGGTCGACCTCGAATCGTTCCGGCACGAAGTCGTTTGCAGCCTGCCCGGCTACGTTCGCGGGCTCGGTTTCGTCGGACCGGTCGCCCTGGTCGGCCTGAGCACGATTCGCGAGAAGCACATCTTCGGCGGCCTGCCCGTCCAGGAGCGATATCCGCGGTTGCGTTGCGGCGTGGCCGTCATCGAGCTGCACACCGGCCGCCAGCTCGGGCTGTTCGAGTTCACCGAGGGCTGCACCGAGCTGTTCGACGTGCGGTTCCTGCCCGACCTCCAGCGCCCCATGATCTTGAACGCGGAGAAAGAGGCGACGCGCCAGGCCGTCACCGCCCCCGAGTTCGCCTACTGGCTCCGGCCCAGCGCGGTGGTGGCCGAACCCAAATGACGCAATTATTGAAACAGTCATGTTGAGTTTTCGCATCAGACGAGGTCCGGTTCGCAGTGACCCCGTTGCATTTTGGTTTCACGCGCTTTACGCTCGTCCCAACCGACGTGACGGTTTGAGCGCAGAAACGCTCTTTTCAGTCAGTCCCGAGATGTTTCGCGGTTTCGGTATGGTTCCGTAACTCGTGCTGCTTGTACCAGATGGGACTTCCGATGAAACGACCTCTCCCGAGTTCCCTAGAGAAGCGAGATCGATTCCGGCGGCGCAGCAGGGTCGTGCAGCCCAGGCTGGAAGCGATGGAGGAGCGAATCGTCTTGAGCTTGGTCGCCGTCTCGAGCACTGACGCAAAGGTCAACACGTCGGCTCCGCTGGACGATACTCAGCCTTCGGTCGCGATGGACAGTCAACGGCGACTACGTCGTGGCCTGGAACAATCAAACCCACCTGGGCCCGAGTTATATCTACGACGTCAAGGCACGCGTCTACAACTCCGCCGGGGTCCCCCAGACGGGCGAGATCGCAGGTCGCCCAGACGACCGGAAGCACCCGTCCTTCGGTGGCGATGGACGCCAATGGCGACATCGTCGTAGCCTGGCAGACCTACGAGTACCGGTAGTTTCTACGCGATCAACGCCCAGCGCGTACAACCTCGCCGGGGTTGCTCAGGGGAGCACCATAACCGTCACGCCGGGAGGCACGAAGGCTGCGGCCGGCAACTTGCCGAAGGTGGCGATGGACTCGGCCGGCGACTTCGTGATCGCGTATCAGGGGTACGACTCCAACTGCCACGGTGTCTTCGCACAGCAATTCAACGCGTCCGGGGTGTCCCAGGGTTCTGTCTTCCGCGTCAACAGCCCCCAGGGGGATAATCAGGGTGCCCCGTCGATCGCGATGGATACCTCGGGCAACTTCGTGATCGCCTGGGAGGACGGCGGGTCCGCTCAGACCGCGGGAGTCTACGCCCAGCGCTACACCTATACCTCGGGCTCCGGCGGCCCGACGGTGAACGGGACCAATACCGCAATCAGCACGGCCGCCGGCGCGGCGAACCCCTCGGTCGCCATGGAGCCGACCGGTCAGTTCGTCATCGCCTGGCAATTCACGCAGACGGGTACGAATCCGGGGGTCGAAGTCCAGCGGTTCGATGGCAGCGGGAACGCGCTGACGAGCGTGGTCCAAGTCAGCAGTCCCGAGAATTACTTCCAGACCCATCCCTCCGTCGCGATCGACAGCGAGGGCGACTTCGTCGTGGCGTGGGAGAGTGACGGCGTTGCTGGGACGAGCTCGTCGCAATGGCACGATCCTCGCCCAGCGCGTCAACTCGGGGGGGACGCTGATCGGGACAACCCTGTTCCAGCCATCGACCCAGTCCGGCGACAGCCAGACTGACATCGGACGTTGCCTCCAATCCCTACGGCAACGCCATCTTCGTCTGGCAGAGCAAGACCAGTAGACAACGACGCAGAAGTCTATAGCCGGCTTTATTACCACGTCAACGACGCGCCGACGATCAACACGCCCTCGAACGTGACCAATCAATGAGAATGCGAACCCGGCCCAGCACACCGTCGACCTCACGGGCATCGCGGCCGGCGGCGGCGAGACCCAGAACCTGACGGTCACGGCCTCCTCGAACAACTCCTCACTCATCAACCCGTCGATCACCTACACCAGCCCGAATTCGACCGGCACGTTGACGTTTACCCCTGCGGCCAACAGCTCTGGCTCAGCCACCATCACCGTGACCGTGATGGACGACGGCGGCACGGCCAACGGCGGGGTGGACGAGACCGCGGTGCAGTTCAAAGTGACGGTGAACCAGGTCAACGTCCCGCCAACGATCAACACGCCCTCGAACCTGACGATCGATGAGAACGCGGGCGAGCAGACCGTCGATCTCATGGGCATCACGTCCGGCGCCGCCGGGAACGTGACGCTCTCGGTCACGGCCTCCTCGAACAACACCTCCCTCATCAATAATCCGGCCGTGACCTACACCAGCCCGGATTCGACGGGCACTTTGACCTTCACGCCCGCGGCGAACATGTACGGGTCGGCCACCATCACCGTCACCGTTTCGGACGACGGCGGTGCGAACACGACCAGCGTACAATTCACCGTGACCGTGAACTTCGTCAACCAGGCGCCGACGATCATCCAGCCTGCGAATGTGACGATCAATGAGAATGCGGGTGAGCAGACCGTCGACCTCACGGGTATCGCAGCCGGCGGTGGCGCGAGTGAGACCCTGACCGTCACGGCCTCCTCGACTAACTCCTCCCTGATCAACCCGTCGATCACTTACACCAGCCCGAATTCGACGGGCACGTTGACCTTCACGCCGGCGGCGAACAGCTTTGGCTCAGCCACCATCACGGTGACCGTGATGGAGAGCGGCGGCACGGCCAACGGCGGGGTGGACCAGACCAGCGTGCAGTTCCTCGTGACGGTGAACCAGGTCGCCGCCACCGTGACCGCGGTCTCGGCCGACTGGGGCACGACGGGCACGATCGCGTTGCAAACCGTGATGGAAAACGGCGTGCAGGTGCTGCTCCCCGCCGGGCGCAACACCGATCTCCCCTGGTATGGGATCAACAAGCTCCAGATCACGCTCAGTCAAGCCGAGACCCTTTCGCCGGGCGACGTGAGCGTCACGGGGATCACGGTCGCCAATTATGGGCCGGTGACGATCTCCGGCTCCGGGACGAACTACACGATCACGTTCGCCCAGGCGATCACGACGGCCGACCGCGTGACGGTGACCATCGGCAACGCGGGCATCACGACCTATACCCGGCGCCTGGACGTCCTCCCCGGCGATGTCAATGACGATGGCGTGGTCAATGCGCAGGACCTTGTGGACGTCCGCAACGATTTCGCGAGCCTGGGCGGCGTTTACAACATCTTCGACGACATCAACGGCGACGGTGTTGTGGATATCAACGATACCAACTTGGTCGGTCGCTTCATCGGCAAGAAGCTTCCAACTCTAGGGCCTCCGGCCTGACCATCTCGAGCTCACGCCGCGTGTGATCAGATAGATTTCCATCCGAGCTTACCCTGTTTCGTAGGTGAGAAGAAACCCATGAAAAACCCAGGGCCCATCTGCCGGTCGTTTCGTCTCCGACGCGGATCGTTCCTCGTCCATCTTCGAGCCATGCTCGCCCCGGCGATCGTGGCGACGATCGCCCTCGGTTTCGGCGCCTCGTGTCGGGCCGATCTGGTCATCGAAGCTCCGAACCTCACCGTCAATCCGGGCTCTTCCGGATCGTTCGATGTGCTGATCACGAGCACGGGAGGTAGCTTCAATGTGGCGAGCGATACGGTCGAGCTCTCGCTCACCGGTCTGAGCAGCGTCTCCTTCACCAACGTGTCGATCGCGACGGCAACGCCTTACATCTACGGCGCGCTTTCGGCAACGACTGCGGGATCGACATTCACCTTTAGTACGTTTCCGGGGACGCAATTCGAAACCTTCGACTTCCTCCTCTCGACGGGCGCCCAGACGATCAACACGGGCGACACCTTCGGCCTGGTGAACGTTCAGTATTCGGTCGCCGCCAATGCGACTCCTGGCTCCTCAGGCACGCTCGCGTTCGGCCCGGATACCTCGCTGGCGGACGCCACCGGGTTGCCCGTCGCGTTTACGCCTCTGGGTGGATCGATCACCATTGCCTCGATACCCGAGCCCTCGGCGATGATCCTGCTGGCGATCGGATGCGCCGCGGTCGTGGCCGTGGCCGGTTCCGCAAGAAGACGCCGCGTAACAAGAGGTTAGCCGCGGCGATGCTCGCCCAGGAAAGGCCGGGCCAGACGCTTCAGCCGACAGCGCTCGTGCACGAGGCGTACTTACGGCTTGTCGGCGACTCTGACGATGCTCGTTGGAATAATCGCCGTCATTTCTTCATGGCCACCGCCGAAGCGATGCGGCGAGTTTTGGTCGACAACGCGCACCGTAAACTGAGCTCCAAGCAGGGCGGTGGTTGGCGCCGCAGCGACCTGGACGCCCTCGACGCCGACGCGCTGCCCGACCCGGGAGCGGGAGCAGAAGCGGAAGCGGAAGCGCGATCGGAATCGGAGCTCGATCTCGCGGCCCTGGACGTGGCGCTCAATCGGCTTGCGGAAGTCGATCCGCAGAAGGCGAAGCTCGTCGCCGGAGGGAGGGGCACGCAGCCCCATGAAAATGGCGCTGGCCTGAGTTATGCTCGTGGACGTCCGTGCTGCGGTTTGAGGCCAGCCAGATGTGGAGGGTCAGTTTTCAGAGTAACTCCCTTGGGACGGGACCGAGATTTGAGAAATGGCGGGTTACCACACGAACCGGATCGCTTAGCCTTCAGCGTTTCTGGGATTGCCGGACGTGGCGTTGTGATCAATGGGCTTGGGGTGCTCTCCAGAGCACAAACCTCGCGTTCTCCACACAGGTCATGGCTTTGATGAATTCTTCGTTATCGAATCCCGGGAGTCGTTGCAGTGCCTCGACCGCCTGCTTCTCGCCGGTGGCACCGCCGGGGAATACGCAGCCGCTGCCGGCGCTGCGGCCGACCAGAATCCACCAAACATCGGTGCCGAGCGGTCCGGAGTCATTGGTCTCGATGATCACGGCGAGCAAGTCCGCAAAGGCGACACGTTCGATCTTGCCCTCCGGGCGATGGTTGATGATCTCCGTATCCGTGACAACCACCGAGAATCTGGCTTCGGGTTGAAGCCCGTTCGAGTGCATCGAAATGTGTCCCAGGAGTTTTTTCAGCGATCGGAGCATGCTCGGTGCGATTGGCTCAATGCGACTCGACGTGAGACGCCGCACCATCGGACGGGTCGACGTTATGCGCGGGCCTGCCGGTTACCGGATCCACTGTGAACAGCCGAGCTTCGATCTCCTCGAGTGGAACACCGCGGGGCTGCGACGAGCGCTCGGAAAGACACTCCGGGAGCTTCGCGCTCTGCCCAAGTTCGCGCGCTTCGCGTTCAAACGCATCCGCTGCCTCAAGTACATACTCCTCGCCGTCCTGACTCGTGACCTGAATGCCATCGTTTCCGACGCGATGAAGCAACTCATCGAGCGTTACGTCCTGGCACTGGAGGTCTACGGTCCTCGCAAAGTCACCTTCTTCCCGTGGATGAACAACTGCATGATAAGATACTGGTTCGGGAGGTTGCGACCCATGTCAATTCACTGGCGAGTGTGCGGCAGCCACTGTGCCCTGTTGGTCAGTCTCGCAGCCGTCGCGCTCACGTTCGCCCCGTCGGGGAAATCCGCAGGGCCGCAGAGCGTAACCGTCGCCGCGAACCAGAGCCAGATGGATTCCTGGTGGATCGATCTGGAGAAAGGAGAAGCGGAGGCCTCACGCGCGCTGCTCGATCTTTGCGATCATGCCCAGGAGGCCGTCCCGTTTCTCAAGGACAAATTGAGGCCGCTCACGATCAGCTCGGGCCAAGTGAAGGCGCTGCTGCTCAAGCTGAACAGCCCGGATGAGCATCTCTGGAAGCCGGCTTTTGCAGAGCTCGAGTACTTCGACCCCCGCCTCGCGATCGAGCTTCCCGAGTTGATGGAACGTGTGACGGAGTCGCCTGCGCGGCAGCGGATGGTCGAAGTCTTGAGCGAACGGGAACCGGGCTCGCTCAAGGACAAGCAGATCGATTTGAGCCCAGTCGGCGATGGCTTCAATTTTTTCTCGCAGGGCGTCGGTTCCTGGTGGGCTGAGCCGAAGGTCTCGAAGATCAACTCCTATCGCTGGAGCACGTTCAAGAGGAAATGGACTCGTGCGCAGCGCGCGATCGTCCTTCTTGAACAGATCGGCACTCCCGAGGCCGCGTCGATTTTGAAAGCGATGGCGACAGGGCATCCCGAGGCGGTGCCGACGAAGCTCGCCAAGGATTCGTTAGCAAGGTTGAAGGCTGCCAAGAGACCGCTCGAATCGTGCTGGGACGACCTGGAGAAAGGCGCCGCCGAAGCCTCGCGGGCCTCGCTCGAGCTTTACAGCCGCGCGCCCGAGGCGGTGGCACTGCTCAAGGACAAGTTGAAACCGCTCACGATCACTTCCGGACAGGTGAAGGCGCTGTTGCTGAAGCTAAATAGCGCGGATGAACACCTCTGGAAATCGGCCTTCGCAGAGCTCGAGTACTTCGACCCGCGCCTGGCGATCGGGCTCGAGGAGCTGATGGATCGCGTGACCGAATCACCTGGACGCCAGCGAATGGTGGCCGTGCTGAGCGAGCGCGACCCGGCCTGGCTCGATGGAAAAGAGATCAAGCTGCGGCGGGGCGCATTCTTCAACTTCTTCACGGACCGCAGTTCCTGGTGGGCCGAGAATCGGGTCTCCGAGATCAACGGAAACTCGTGGGGAATAGTCAAACGAAAGTGGACGCGGGCGGAGCGCGCAATCGTGCTGCTCGAGCACATTCACACGCCCGAGGCCATCTCCATCCTCAAAGAAATGGCCACCGGCCATGCCGAAGCGCGGCCGACCGTTATTGCGAAAGAGGCGCTGGCGAGAATCGATGGCAAGGTGAAATAACATCTCGGTTAATTTGATCTCAGTAATCAAGCGGCTCATCAAGGGTGGCGGTCTGCCGGGACAGAATTGTAACAAAACACCGTCGATCCCGTTGTAATCTAATAAGGACCGAAGCTGGACCGCGCGGGGCAAGCCCGTGGACGGCTTTGGACCGGCTCGAGGTGATCGTGTCTGGTCGGCCAGACCCTGATGGAATGAGAGATGCCTGGGTCCTGGCCACGCTTCCGCGTGCCCTGGCCTACGCCACGTCGCTGCTTCGCGACCGGGCCGTGGCGGAGGATGTGATCCACGACTGCTACGTCAAATTGCTCGCCCGAGCCGACAACTACGACCTGCCCCGGGACGGCACCAAGCTCCTCTACAAGGCGATCACGAACGCATGTATCGACAAGAACTACCGCGAACGCCGCATGGTGAGCCTGGAAGCCGAAGCCCTCGGCGAGATGACGGGCACGCCAATTCTGCACGCCGAACAGAGTGGCGACCCGCACGAGCAGGCTGCTTGCCGCGAGCTGGAAGAGGCGCTGGGAATCGAGCTAGGTCAGTTGACGGTTGCACAGCGTGGTGCGCTGGAGCTGAAAAGCCTGGGTTACTCGCTGGAGGAGATCGCCGAGGCGCTCGGCACGAGCCCGGGCAATGCGAGGGTGCTGGTGCACCGCGCTCGCAAGATCCTCGCCGAGCGGCTGGCCAGGTTCCTGGAGGATCCGCCCGATGAATCAGCCTGAGCATCAAGCGGATCTGGATGTGGAGCGTCTGGTGCGCGCCGAGCTCGAGCGCGGCGCGGAGGCGATCGACCCGCGCGTGCTCTTCGGCCGAATTGAGCGGAGCTTATCGTCTCCGGCACCGCAGGGATCGGCAGAGGGCGGTCGCCGCCTGTTGTTCCGAGCGCCCTGGAAATGGGCGGGTGCGGTCGCCGCGGCGGCGGCGATCGTGATCGGATTTGCCGTGCTCATGCACGAGCGAACGGCGCTGGCGAAAGGTGAGACGGTCGTCCGCGAGGCGCGTCGGGCGCACCGGCTGCCGATTGACCGGTGCTATCTTGTCGAGGTGAGGCGCGAATCGTCACTGGTCGCCGAGCTCTCGCCGGCCGGTACGCAGGTCAGGCAGACGCGGCTCTGGACGCGGGGCGATCGGTTCTGGGTCGAGTCTGTTCGGCCCGAGCAGCGCTGGGCCTGGGGCCGCGACGAGGCAAACCGTTTCTGGATCGCGTTCGGGCCTCACTCGGCAGTGCGACTGGAGGCCGGGGAGGTTCCGTTCTGGCTGAGCGTTCACTGTGATCTCCACTCGCTGAACTTTGAGAAGTGGCTGGGAGAAGTGCTGGCCCGCTTCGAGCTGACGCGGGAAACGAAGCCTGGCGACGCCGACTCCTCGACCATTGTGGTGCGGGCCACGGCCAAGGCGCGGCCGGCGGTTGCGCAATACCCCACAGTGTCGTCCGCTGAGCTGGAGATCGACGCACAGACGAAGGTCGTGCGCAGGATGGTGGTGCGCAGGGTCTCGAACGGCGAGCCGTTCGCGACCGTTACCTATACGCTGGCCGAGACCGATGCGCTTGATCCCGCCGACTACCAGCTCGAGGGACACCTGGTTGAGCCCTACGAGATCTTTACCCGAGAGAATCATCCGGAGCGGAGGAGGGATTTGCTCAACCGCTGGTTCGCGCCTCGCTCCGGCCGCCGGTTCCCCATGCTTGAGCATGAGAAGTGATCTGGACACGTTCTCACGAAAGGGCGATGGCATGACCACACGTCGATCGCAGCTTCTCTTGACCGGTGTCTCGGCGGGGAGCGTGCTCGTTTTCGCGCTGGTGGTGGCCCGCGGTCAGCAACCCGTGCGGCAAGACCCGGAGCGCGCGGTTTCTTTTGGTGATTCGAACCTCGATGGAAAGCTCTCGCTCGAGGAGTTCCGCGAGCTGGTATTGAACGGCCCGCGGCAGAAGAACGCGGCGAAGAAAGCGGTGCCCCCTGCCCTGCTGGCGCCGCTTTTCCGACGGCTGGACACCGATGGGGACGGCTCAGTGACCGTCAAGGAATTCGCGAGGATCAACGAGCTTCGCGGCGCCGGGGCATTCGCAAAGAAGGCTGGCGGGCCGTTCATGAAAGGGGCAATGGCGAAGAAAAAGGCGGCAGCACGCGGCGCGGGCGGCGCGAAGGCGAAGCCCGCGCCGGCTGCCGCGATTGAGCGGCCGGTCACATCCGAGCAGGCGAAATTCTTCGAGACGAAAATCCGGCCCGTGCTCATGAACAAGTGTGCGAAGTGTCATTCGAGCACGGCCGAGAAGCTCAAGGGCGGGCTGCTGGTGGATAGTCGCGAGAGCTTGCGCAAGGGGGGTGACACGGGAGCGGCGATCGTGCCCGGGAACCTGGACGAGAGCCTGTTGATCACCGCGATCCGCTACACGGATGAGTCGCTGCAAATGCCGCCGAACGGCAAGCTACCGGAGGCCGTTGTGGCCGACTTTGAGGAGTGGGTCAAGATGGGGGCACCGGATCCGCGAGGAACGTCGCCGGCGAAGGCCGCGACCAAGGTGTCGGTGAATCCGGAGAAGGCCCGGCAGTTCTGGTCGTTTCAACCGCCGAAACTGGTGAAACCGCCTTCGGTCAATGACGCGGCCTGGCCGAGATCGGATATCGACCGATACTTGCTCGCGGGACTGGAGGCCAAGGGGCTCAAGCCGGTCGGCGATGCGGAGCGCTCCACCTTGATCCGTCGGCTCAGCTTCGACTTGACCGGGCTGCCACCGACGCCCGAGGAGGGGTCGGCATTCATCGCGGACAGCACCGACGACGCATTCAAAAAGGTTGTCGAGCGGCTGCTGGCATCACCGCGGTTCGGCGAGCGCTGGGGACGGCATTGGCTCGATGTGGCGCGGTTTGCCGAATCGAGCGGCAAGGCGAACATGATGTATCCGAATGCCTGGCGCTACCGCGACTGGGTGATCGCCGCGTTCAACAATGACAAGCCTTTTGACGCGTTCATCCGGGAGCAGCTTGCCGGCGACCTGCTTCAGGCGGGCGACGACCGCCAGCGCGCCGAGCAGGCGATTGCGACCGGGTTCCTGGCGATCGGGAGCAAGACGCACAATACGCAGAACCGGCAGCAATTCGTGCTCGACTTGGCCGACGAGCAGATCGACGTGACCTCGCAGGCTTTTCTCGGGTTGACCGTTGCCTGCGCCCGCTGCCACGACCACAAGTTCGACCCGATCAGCCAGCGCGATTATTACGCGCTCTCAGGCATTTTCCAGAGCACGCAGACCTGCTACGGAACGCTGCCGGGTGTGGTGCAGAACATCAACCCGTCGCCCTTGATCGAGCTGCCGGGAGAGACGGGTGAGCGAGCCGCCATGCCCAAGCTTCCGCCGGCGCGGCGCAGGGCGCTCGAGGAGCAACTGGCGCAGTTGATCAAGGATCGCGACGAGCTGACGATGGAAGGCAACTTCACGATGAAGGGAATTCGGACGCGCACCCAACTGGCGATGCTGCGGTTCCGGCTGGCTTCATTCAAGCCGGACGGCACTCCGCGCACCTATGCGATGGGCGTGCGCGAGCGGTTCGAGCCGATCGACAGCCCGCTGTACACTCGCGGCGAGCTTGAGTCTCCGAGCGAAGTTGTTCCTCGCGGGCTGATTCAACTGGCCGGGCTCAAGAAGCCGTCGACTCGCAGCGGTGGGAGCGGCCGCCTGGAGCTGGCGAGCTGGATCGCCTCGCGCGAGAACCCGCTCGCCGCCCGGGTGATGGTGAACCGCGTGTGGCTGCATCTCTTCGGGCGAGGACTGGTCGCCACGCCCGACAACTTCGGGGCCTCGGGTCAGCCGCCGGACCACCCGGAGCTGCTCGATTCCCTTGCGGTCAAGTTCATGGACGGAGGCTGGTCGGTCAAGAAGCTGATCCGCGAGATTGTCCTCAGCCGTGCATATCAGCTTGCCTCGAGCCACGAAGAGAAGAACTTCGAAGCCGACCCGGATAACACGCTGGTCTGGCGGATGAGCAAGAAGCGTCTGGAGGCCGAAGCGATCCGCGATGCGATGCTCTGCGCGAGTGGGCGGCTGATCATCGAGCCGCCGGTGGGATCGGCCGTTGCCCAGGCCGGAGAAGGAGTTGCCGGGCCGAACCGCCGGTTCAACCAGGACGCTCAAAACCTGCATCGAGCGGTGTATCTGCCGGTCGTGCGCGATCAGGTGAGCGACTCGCTTGCGATCTTCGATTTTGCCGATCCCAGCCTGGTGACCGGCGATCGATCGTCGACGAGCGGGCCCACCCAGGCGCTCTACCTGATGAATAACCCGTTCGTCGTCCGCGAGGCTCAGGCTGCCGCTGGACTGGTGCGATCAGCCGCCGACAACGACGACGACCGCATCAAAGCTGCCTACGTGCGGTTTCTCGCACGTAACCCGACCGCGGCCGAGGCGAGCCGCGCCCGTGAATTCCTGGCGCATTTCCCCACCCCGAAAGACGCCGGCAACCGCCCGGGAGCGGCCTGGACGGCCTTCTGCCAGGCCCTTTACTCGTGCGCCGAGTTCCGCTACCTCGATTGACGGGGCCGCGAGCCATTACTATCCATCAAGAGGACACGTTCACCATGTATGAGCCTAATTTCATTCTATCGCGCCGCTCGCTCTTGAAGACCGTGTCATCGGGGTTCGGGTACGTTGCCTTCGCCGGGCTTTCTTCGCTGGCATCAGCCGGCGACGTGCCTCGCGGAAGCTCGCCGCTTGCGCCCAAGCCGCCGCATTTTCCGGCGAGGGCAAAACGAGTGATCTTCTTGTGCATGCATGGGGCGCCGTCGCACGTGGACACGTTCGACTTCAAGCCGAGGCTTGCTGCCGATACCGGCAAACCGTCGACGAACGGCCGGCTGCTCGGCGCGAAGCTGCTGGGCTCGCCGTGGGAATTCAAGCAGCATGGACAAAGCGGCCAGTGGGTCTCGGAGCTCTTTCCCGAGGTCGCCGGTCACGCCGACGAGCTTTGTGTGATCCGCAGCATGCACACCGACTTACCAGCCCATCCTCAAGCCTATTTGATGATGCACACGGGGCATTCCCAGCTTCTGCGGCCGTCGCTCGGCGCGTGGACCCTTTACGGTCTGGGAACTGAAAATCAGGACCTGCCCGGCTTCATCGCCATCAAGCCGGTCGCTCGCAACGGCGGTCCGCAGAACTATGGCAGCGCGTTTCTGCCGGCGATTTACCAGGGCACGCGGATCGGCAACGAGGCGGCGCCGGTCTCAAGCGCGGAGCTGGGCAACATCAAGAATGCGCGGCTCGATATTGCATCGCAGCGGATGCAGCTCGATCTGATGCAGGCGATGAACCGGGAGTTGCTCGCGCGAGAGAAGGTGCAGCCTGGTGTCGAGGGAGTGATCGAGTCATTTGAGCTGGCGTTCCGGATGCAGGGTGCTCTTCCCGGTGTGATGGACCTGGCGAACGAATCAAGTGCGACCCAGGCACTGTATGGAATTGACGACGAGGATACCGCGGACTTCGGCCGCCAGTGCCTGCTGGCGCGACGGTTCGTCGAAGCGGGCGTGCGGTTCGTGGAGCTCTCCCACGGCGATTGGGACCAGCACCGGAACCTGAAGGCCGACCACGGGCGGCACGCCCGGGCAGTCGACAAGCCGATTGCCGGGCTGCTCACGGACCTGAAGAACCGCGGGCTCCTGAACGACACGCTGGTGATCTGGGGCGGCGAGTTCGGGCGCACGCCGCACGCCCAGAACGGCGACGGCCGCGACCACAACAACAAGGGCTATTCCCTGTGGATGGCAGGAGGCGGTGTGAAGGGCGGGCTATCGTATGGACGCACGGACGACTATGGATACGAGGCGGTCGAGAACCCTGTACACGTGCACGACTGGCATGCGACGATATTGAGTCTCCTGGGCCTTGACCACGAGCGGCTGACGTATCGCTATGCGGGCCGCGCAATGCGGCTGACGGATGTGAAGGGGAAGGTTCTGAAAGACGTCATCGCCTGAGGTGGCGAATGTCTCTGAGCAGATTGGCGGGCTGGAACCTGGTGACGGATCTGGTCGCGCGATGGTCCGGGCGGCATGCAGCGATCCCCAAGCGCGTGATTCCTGCGGCTGTCGAGTTGGCGCGTTCGCGGCTGGCCGCGGATCCGGATTGCAGCGGGGAGAATGGTGGTTGGTTATTCAAGCGCGTCGTGCAGCGATCGAACGACTTCGTGCTCGAATCGGACGATCGTCCCGCCGCATCGACTGAGGCACCAGTTCGGATCTACGTCGTCGAACAGGTCGAGGGCGGAGCGCTCTTGCTCAAAGCCGAGCGGCGCGGGTTGCGTGGCTGGACCGCGGCCGACCAGGTTGTTGCGGTTGAAGAGGCAGTTGACTTTTTCACCATGGGCATTCGCGGCGATCCGAAAGATGCATTCCCTTTCTTGATGCGGGGGCTCTTGTGGACGGATAAGAAGGAAGTCGACAACGCAATCGCCGATTACACGACCGCGATTGTGCTCGATCCGCGCTGAGCCCGCGCCTTCTTGTACCGTGGCCTGGCCTGGCAGGAGAGAGGCGTGTTGGACAAGGCGATCACTGACTTCACCGAAGCAATCCGGCTCGACCCGAGGAACGTACCCGCCTACTGCTCCCGCGCCCACGCCTGGCACGAGCAGAAAGAGCTCGACAAGGCGTTTGCCGATTGCGAGGAGGCAATCCGGATTGATCGCCAGGACACGTTCGCGTTCGCGTGCCGCGGGTACGTCTGGAGTCAGAAGAAAGCCATCGACAAAGCCATTGTCGATTTCAACGAAGCCATCCGACTCGGTCCCAACGAACCGTATGGATACGCCGGGCGCGGCTGCGTGCGGGCACAGGAGGGGGAGTATGCCGAGGCGATAATGGACTTCAGCGAGGCCATACGCCTTGATCCCAACCTCGCATACGCTTATTTCGTTCGCGGCTGCGCGTGGGCAGAGAGCCACGCGCCCGAAAAAGCCATTGCTGATTTCACCGCCGCGATTCTGCTCGAACCCGGATACGTTCATGCATATCTCTGGCGCGGGCATGTCTGGCACGGTCGAGACGAGTGTGGATTGGCCATTGCAGACTTCACCGAGGCGATCCGGATCGATCCCACCTGCGCAAGCCTATTCGCGCCGAGGGAAGGCGTTGTACGACCAGAAGAAGTTCCGCGAGGCCATCGCCGATTGTGCAAAGGCCATTCGAATTGACCCCGATGACGCCCATGCATACCAATGCCGCGGCTACACGTGGAATGAGAAGAGAAGATTCGACAAAGCCATCGCTGATCTCACCGAAGCCATACGGCTCGATCGGCACGACGTGCTCTCTTACATCAGCCGTGCCTACGCCTGGGCGAGCAAGAGCGAATTCGAGAAGGCCGCAGGCGACTGCACCGAAGCGATCCGGATCGCCCCCGATGACGCCCGCGCCTACAGCATCCGTGCCTGGGTCTGGGCCCGCAAGCTTGAGTATATGAAGGCGATCGCAGACTTCACCGCAGCCATCCGGATCGCGCCGGGCGACGCCGATTCCTATGTCAATCGCGGCAACCTCTACAACCAGATCGGGGAGCACGAGAAAGCGAACGCCGATTTCGACCAGGCTGGTCGCCTGAAACGACCCGACGCGACTTGAACCATACCGGACCACCGGGCTGACCTTGCAGAACCGCGCGGGTATGATCACGGTTGATCATCGTCATCACGGAGACCGTCGGCCCCGTCATCAGGGAATGCGAGATGGAAGGTCTACCTCAGGACGACGACGACGCGCGATGGCGATTCCGCCTGACCGTTATCGCGGTGGTGATTGCTGCGATTGCGCTCGTCGTCGCAATCGTGTACGGCTCGGTCCGCGTGGCGTTTGGACCTGTGATGGCCCGGTCCTACTATTACCCCCGCGGCCATTCGTCGGCCATGAAGGGCGAATTCGATCGCGCAATCGCCGACTTCAGCGAGGCCATCCGGCTCGATCCGAACTACGATGACGCGCGATTCGCACGCGGTTACGTCCGGGGCCAGCAGAAACAACCCGACCAGGCGATCGCCGATTACTCGGAGACCATCAGACGCAATCCGAAGTACGCCGCGGCTTACATGAACCGCGGCGGTCTCTACTTCGAGAGGAACGAAATGGACAGGGCAATCGCCGATTACACGGGTGCCATCCGGCTCAAACCGGCAGATGCCGAGGCCTGGTGCGCGCGCGGAAACGCCTATCGTGAAAAAGAAGAGCTCGACAAGGCCATCGCCGATTGCAACCAGGCCATCCGGCTCAACCCGGGATACGCAAACGCGTTTTACGCGCGAGGCTACGCCTGGCACAAGAAGCACGAGCGCGACAAAGCCTTCGCCGACTACAACGAGGCCATCCGGCTTGCGCCAGATGACGCCGGGGCCTACATCCATCGCGGCAGCGCCTTCCTGGAAAACGACGAATATGACAAGGCCATCGCAGATCTGTCCCAGGCGATCCGGCTCGACCCCGGCAACGCCTACGCGCATAACTCGATCGCCTGGATCTGGACATTTTCGGCCGACCCGGCGTTCCGCGACGCCGAACGGGCCGTCGAGTCGGCGAACCTCGCGTGCGAACTTTCCGACTGGAAAGTTCCGGCATTCATGGAGACGCTAGCGGGCGCCTGCGCCGAGTCGGGTGACTTCGCGTCAGCCGCGAAATGGCAAAACAAGGCCAACGGGCTGTTCGAGAACCCCGAGGATCTGGAGGCAGGCAAGGAGAGGCTCGCCTACTATCAGCTCTCACAGTAGGCGATCGAATTCCGGAAGGAGTCCAAGCCGCCTGCCGTCGCCCAACGATGCTCCGAGCGGCGGGGGCGCAAATCCGTAGCCCAAATTGAAGAAATCGGGATGAATTCGCCCCGACCGTCCCAGTACATAGCGGAGATCGGAGACGTCTGCCGACGAAGGACAAAGTCATGGCGATCGGGGCAAGCACGGTGATACGGGACATTCAGACGCTGTTCCATCTCGGCACGACCGGGGCGGACAGTGATGCCGAGTTGCTGGAGCGTTTCGTGGCGCGGCGGGGCGCCGAGGCAGAGAACGCGTTCGCGGCGGTTGTCGCACGCCATGGCCCGATGGTTCTTCGCGTCTGCCGCCGGATCCTGTCCGAGCCCAACGACGCTGAGGACGCGTTCCAGGTCACGTTCCTGGTACTGGCCCGCAAGGCCAAAGGCATCGCCCGGCGCGAATCGCTGGCGAACTGGCTTTATGGTGTCGCGGTCCGCTCTGCCCGGGAGCTCCGCGCAAGCACCATCCGCCGCCGAGAACGGGAGGCACAGATGAAGGAAAGGCTCCGCGACAACGTCACCGTTGACGGGAAGGACGACGAAATCATGTCGGCCCTCGACGAAGAGCTGAGCCGTCTTCCGGCTTCGTTCCGCGCCGCGGTGGTCCTCTGCGACCTCGAGGAAAAAACCCACAAGGAAGCCGCGCGGATCCTCGGCGTGCCCGTCGGCACGGTTTCGAGCCGGCTGGTACGGGGTCGCAGCCTGCTGAGGAGCCGACTTGCGCGCCGCGGCTTGAATCCTTCGGACGCCGATCCGCCGCGCGACAAAACTGCCATGTTCGTTCCGCCTGCGCTCATCGCCAAAACGGCCCGCGCGGCGGCCCAATTCGCGGCCGGTAGCAACCTTGCAGGCATTCTGCCGGCGTACCTCGCGACGCTAACGCACGGAATGCTCAAGACCATGTTGCTTGCGAAGCTCACATCCAAAGGGATGGCTATCTCGATGATCGTATGCTTGTCTCTCGGCGCGGTCACCGTCGCCGCCGGCGGAGCCGCCCGTGCTTGGCGAAGGGCAGGCCCAGGGACGTCTCGATTCTCCGGCGCGATCGGCGATGACTGGGCTTGGGTGGACGAATTGCGGAACGCCAACGAGGCCACGAAAGAGCGGCTCAAGCGGTGCGGTGCTTCTGCCACTTCGAACTTTGCCTCGCTCCACCGCCTGATCTTTGACTACGACCTGAAGAATGAAACCCCGGAACTTCCCCTCGATGCGTCCGGGAAGCTAAGAAGCGTCGACCGCGGCTTTTCTCACGGTACCGTCTACTGGAAGGACGGGATCGTACGGTACGACCATCATCCGGAGGGCAAACTTGCACCCGATGGCCGGAGGCTCTTCTACAAGAAACCCTGGGTCCAGAGCGTCGTTCGTTCCCGCGACGTGTTCGCATACACCCAGCAAGACTCCACATGGGGTCTCTTGCTCACCGTGACGAATCCGCCCCGTTCCGCCGCAGAATGGGAGCGAGGGGGTCATGCGCAGTTGCGTTACCTCGACCCGCTGCTGCATTACGCGGAACCGTTTTGTCAGGATTCCGCCACGCTGCGGCAGCTCGCGGAGAGCTGCGGGACAATCGAATCCGAGGAAGCAGGGGGAACTGTGCTGCTGCGTTTCCTGCGCGCCGACAACGACTTCCGTGTGGAAATCACCTGCGATAAGGCCGTGGATTGGCTACCCACCCGATTGCGCTCCGGTCAAATGCGGGCAGGAAAATGGCTCGTCTCGCTCGAGCTCGAAGTGCGCAGTGGCAAAAGCTCTCCGCAGTCTGGTATCCGATTCATCAGGTCAAGACATCATACTTCGGCGTCGACATGAAACCCGTGAAGGAGGTCGATCTGAGCGTTCGGAACCTGCGGGTTAACGGAGCCGTGAACCTGCCGGATTCTGTCTTCAGCCTCGGCGGCATGGATATTCCTGATGGAACTCCCGGGTTTGACCATCGCCAGGAGCCGGTGCAGCGGTTGATTCGCGCCGGCGGCGTCGTGCGTGAGCCGAGGCCGGGCGAGGGCCGATCCCCCCGAAATGTCGATCAGGAGAAAGCCGCGCGACAGGGCGACGAGGAGACGGTGCCCGAAGAGGCTCCCATTTCGAAATCATCGAACCGATGAACCGAGCCACACCGGCTGGGTGAAAGCGCCATTGCCGGCGATATCCCACGCTTCCAGGCGCACCCAGGTGCGCCCCTGCAACTCACGAGAAAGTTGCATCGTTCGTTTCTCGAACGGCCCGGCGTCAGAGCAATCGATTCGCTCGCGGAAAACCTTGAAGCCATCGCCCGAGATCAATTCGACCGACCGCAACGGAAACGTCCAGCTCAGATCCACGCGGATTAGGGCCTTCTCCGCCGGCTTCACGACCAGGCCTGACCCGCTCGGCTTGCCATTCACTCGAAAGTCCGGGATGAGCACCTCGCCCGTTGTCACGAAGAACTGGCCCAGGCGCAGGCTCTCGAGGATCGAGCCCCAGCCATCGGAGAACTTCGGCAGAATGTCGGGCTCGAGACGAACGTAGTTTACGTTCATATGACCATAGAGCTCGTGAGTATGGTCCAGCTTGAAAACATCGACCTCTCCCAGCACGTACTTGGCCTCGCCCCAGTTGGCCATGTCGTCCATCAGGTCCAGCACGCGGCGGCCGAGCTGTTCGTGCGAGAGATCGGCCGGCATGGCTTTCCACGCGGCCCCCAGCCAGTTGTCGGATTTGAAGAGCCGTGAGTTGCGGTACACGTCGGGCGTCCAGCTCGATCCTTTGATGCGTGCGTGGGAAGTCCAGATCAGGCCGCCCTCGCGTTCAAGCAGGTTCTGCATATCGTCGCCCAAGCCGACATGATAGACCTGTCCGTACGGGGGGATGTCCTCGGTGAAGGCCTGCCCGTGGCTGCGATCCGTCGTCCAGTAGACAGGTTTCGGAAACAGGTACATCCAGTGACCGGCCTCTTTGCCGGGGCGTGCGTTTCCCAGGTAAGAGTTCGCCTCTTCCCCCGGCAGGAACAGGATTTCTTCGTCCGAGAGGCGATTGCATTCCTGGAACATCGCTTGCAATTCCGCCAGCCGAACGGGGCCGGGATCTCGGGGGTGACCGTCGCCGTGAAATTCGGCCAGATGCACCATTTCGACCCCCAGCCCCTTGAACATTTGCACGAAGTCCGGCGCTGCGGGCGGAGCGCCCCCTTTCTTTCGCTTGAGAGCCGCGTCGGCGACAGCCATGTGCCAGTGGCTGCTGAGCGTGTGATATCCGCGCAGCCTGGGAAACCGGTCGCTGTTCGTGTAGCGGAGAGTCTGCTCGAGTGCCTTCTCCGCATTGCCGCCGGTGAGCAGATAGAAAACACCAAGGCGCTGTTCTGTGTGCGGCGGCGCATTGAACCACGGGACGAAGGACCCTCCCCCCTGCTCCGCCTGCCGGATTCCGAAGCCAAACCGCTCCTCCAGCCCGCGATGATCGCGCCCGTACCAGACTGTCTTCAGGTTGTCGGTCAGGTCTCTCGGGAAGAAATACTGGTGCGGTGGAGGAAAGCACGCGATCGAGCCGGAGTCCGATTCCGCGATCAGAGTCCGGTGGCGGACAGCCAGGTGCTGATCCTTGATGGTCGCAGCGGGCTCCGCTGTAAGCTGCTTTCCTTCGATGTCGATCCAGGCAAATCGCAGCTTGCCAGGCGAATTGAGCGCGAGCCCGGCATCGTACAGAATGGCGCGGCGATCCTCGTCCGTTTGGATCACCGTCTCCACATGGATCAGACGCGCGCCGACATAAACGTGGAAACGAAGCTCCCCCGAGAATGGGCCGGCCGAAACGTTGCCGATCGCAACCGTCACGGCCCGCCCTGTCGACTTCACGCGCACACGTTTCAAGTCGAGTCGTGCGCGATAGGAATCAAACGGCCGCTTGGCCGGTGCATCGAAGAAAACATTGAAGACGCTCATGCCGGGAGGACGCCCCTCGGGCGCGTTCCGCGAGCCAACCACGAGGAAGCACTCGGGATCGGCTGCCTCGAGCACGGGCCGGAAATCTCGGCCGTCGCCCGTACCGACGGACATGGAAGCGATCAGCGGGCGTCCAGCGGTCAAGTCGAGCATGAGCCGGCCGCGCTCCGTTTCCATCGGCCACTCGACCGTCAAACGATTGCCGGCATTCGAAACGGCGACGCCGCTATCGGCGCGGTAGCCGGAGAGATCGACCGGCGGCTGTTGGGCATGCGCAGTTGCTTCGCCAACGCCGGCCAAGCACCAGAAGACTGCATACGTCGCAACCAGGCGGCATGAGCCTGTCATGAAAGTGATCCTCTACTCGCCTCGCAAACGCTTCGCCCACGCTGACACCTGCAGGCATCGCGCTCACGACTCCGCGGCGACCACAGCAGTCTCTGCGTCGGCTTGAGGTCGCGAGCCCGCCCGCCGGACCATCCGTGCGATGAACCGCGCCTCGCAGTCGTGCGCTTGCGGCCAGATCTGAAGCATGCCGCCCGTGCTGCCTTCTTCGAGCGGGTGCGGAAACGGCTCGAGCCCGAACTCGGGATGAGCACCCAGAAAAGCTTGTACGACTTCGACCGTTTCGCTCCGGGTCACCGTCGCAACGGTGTACACCAGCGTGCCGCCTGGCCGCACACCTTCGCTTGCGCGGGCGAGGCTCTTCAACTGCCGCGCGACCAGCTCGGGTATGTGCTCAGCGGTGACCGTCCATCGCGCATCGGGGTGCCTTCGCCAGCTCCCCACGGCCGAGCTTTCACCACCCGACACGACGCCGTCGTAAGTCGCCGACTTTCCGGGAACGTGGCGGCCGTCCCAGACACGAGTCGAAATGTTGTGCAGCGGACCGCCCCGCAGACGGAGGGCTGCCTCCTCCCGCCGTCGCGGCTGATCAAACGTCGATACCACCACGCCCTTGCCTTGCATGATTGAGGCGAGGTGCTGCGCATGCAGGCCGCCTTCGCCGCTTGAATCCCACCAGCGCTCACCGGGATCCGGGTCACAGACGAGTGCCACCGCTTGTGATGCCAGGTCCTGCGCGACGATACGTCCCGCGCGATAGTCGTCGAGCTGAGCGAGGTCAGTCTCCGGCGAAAGCTTGGCGGCACTCGGAACGCGGCGATGGATCCACGGCTTCAAGCCGGTCTCTCGCAATACCGCCCAAACGGTGTCTTCGTTGCAGCCTCGAGCACCAAGCCAGAGCGGCGGACGGGTCTGAAGCACCGCCAGAAACTCGAGGCGGCGCAGCTTGGGACTGGCAACGCCCGGGGGCACCGGGAGCTCTTTTCGCAGCCATGCGGGAAAAAGCATCCACGGATCGGCGCTCACCGCTCGGCCTTGGGTCCAGCGCTTGAGTCCCTCAGCGCGAGCAGTCCAGTTCGGCGCGTCGCCGACCGGCACCAGGCTATCGGCGCGGAGTCTCGCTCGCTGCGCCCAGAGCCGGGCGACGGCATTGAGCTCCGCGGAATCGAGCAGGCACGCCAGAAGCAGTTGCTGTTCGATCTGGCCCAGCCGCAGTGGCTCGATCCAGCCCCACCATCGCACTAAAGCGCTCAGGCTGCGGCCGATCGACGCGCGCCACACCGCCGATGTTCGGGCACGAGAGCGCAAGGCCAGCGCAATCGACGGCGCCAACCACTTGTGCTCGCGCAGGACACGGTGCAGCACCTCCGGCGCAATCGCCGCCGTCAGGTCGGCGAGCGCAACGTGTGCAGGCTCGGCGGCGGAGGGATCTCGCGGGCCCCGACGTGCATTGCGAGCTCGGCCTTCTCGGATTCCTGGGTGCGCGTTCTTGTTCATGGCCACTTTCCGGCGAGGGGTCTTCCATACTTCTAAAGGGCATGCCGGCTTACCGTGGCCGGCGCCGGCTCGATTTCCGATGAGGACGATACCCGGGATCGCTGCCCCGCGGGCGCGCAGGTCGCGGGGTTGCGGGCTGCCCGATCTGATGGACGTACTCGCCTTCGCCCAGCTCGCGAGCGGCCTTGGCCATGCGGGCCTCTCGCGCCGCCCTGGGAGGCTGGGCAGCGATCAGGCAGTCACAGCCCGAGCCGATCAAGTCGGAGCGGCCGGCCGCAAGCAGCGCCTTGCGCACCTCGAAGTAATTCTCAGGCTTGAAGAACTGCAGCAGCGCACGCTGGAGCTTGCGGTCACGCAAATGCTTGGCGATGTAGACCTCTTCACCCGTGAACGGGTCAAGACCCGTGTGGTACATGCAGGTGGCGATATCGAATGGCGCGGGGATGAAGTCTTGCACCTGGTCGGGCTTGTAGCCATTGCGCTTGAGAAACACGGCCAGGTCGATCATCGCGTTCAGATCGCTGCCGGGGTGCGACGCGATGAAGTAGGGAACGACATATTGTTTCTTGCCGGCCTTCTTGCTGGCTCGCTCGAAGGCGCGGGCAAATCCCTCGAAATCGTTTGAATCGGGTTTTTTCATCAGCTTGAGGACGTTCGAGTCGGTATGCTCCGGCGCAACCTTCAAGTGCCCGCCGACATGGTGTTTGGCCAGCTCAGCCAGGTATTCGGGCGATCTCTGCGCGAGGTCCATGCGGATTCCGGATGCGACCAGCACGGTCTCGATGCCGGGAACTTCTCGACTTTTTCGCATAAGGTCAATCAGTGGGCCGTGACCTGCATCCAGCAGCTTGCAGATCGTGGGATGAACGCATGATAGCCGCTTGCACTTGGCCTCGACCTCGGGCTTGCTGCATTTCATCTGGTACATGTTGGCCGTCGGTCCGCCCAGATCGGAGACCACCCCGCTGAAGGCCCGGTCACGCCCCATCTTGCCCAGCTCCTCGAGCACCGATTGGGGTGAACGCGACTGGATGATGCGGCCCTGGTGCGCCGTGATCGAGCAAAACGTGCATCCGCCGAAGCAGCCGCGCATCAAGGTAACCGAATCCCTCACCACCTCGAACGCCGGGATTTTTCGCCCCTGGTACATCGAATGCGGCTCGCGGGTGTAGGGCAGTCCATAAATCCTGTCCATATCTTCCTGGCTGACAGGCAGCGGCGGCGGGTTGCACACAACAGCCTGCCGATCGTGGAACTGAACGAGCCTTCGAGCATTGAGCGGGTTCGTCTCCTGGTGGATGATCTTGGTCGCACGAGCGAACTTCCGTTTGTCGGCCGTCACTTCTTCGTACGCGGGCAAGACAATCGCGTCGTCAGGGATCGACTGCGATTCGCTGGCACCCAGGGCGTAGGCGACGCCGCGCATGTCGCGCAAGTCTTTCACGGTCGCACCTTGGGCCAATCGGCGAGCGATGGTCACGATCTGATGCTCGCCCATGCCAAAAACGACGAGGTCGGCCTTGGCGTCGAGCATGATTGCCCGGCGGACGGTATCGCTCCAGTAGTCGTAATGCGCGAGCCTGCGGAGCGAAGCCTCGACTCCGCCGGCAATCACCGGGACTCCCGGAAATGCCTCGCGCGCTCGCTGGCAGTAGGCGATCGTGGCACGGTCGGGCCGCAAGCCGATCTGCCCGCCCGGGGAGTAGGCATCGTCGTTGCGTACTTTCTTGTTGGCCGTGTAATGGTTGATCATGCTATCCATGTTGCCGGCGGAGATTCCAAAGAAGAGGCGAGGACGGCCGAACTGCCGCCAGGGCAGCGCCTGTGCCAGTCGGGCTGGCTGAGCACCGCGACTCGAAAGCCGGACGCCTCGAGCACGCGGGTCAGAATGCCCGCGGCGAAAGCCGGGTGATCGACGTAGGCATCCCCGGTGACGAAAACGACGTCCACGGCGTCCCAGCCGCGAGCCTCCATCTCGGCGCGGCTCGCCGGCAGGTGAGGGCGCGCGGCGTCAACGACCGGCAGATCGGGCAACATGGTGGGGGCCGCGTTGGAATTCGCGGCTGGCGTAGCACAGGAAACGGTCATTGATTTAGCTCCGTGAAGAATTGTATCCGTTTTCCCCACGTCGTGGATAGCGAGAGCATTTGATTGAAAGATCACGGGCCTTGTCGATCACCATTGTCGCTTCTATAAATTAATGAAATCGGGGCGGGGGTCTCGCCTCTGATTCGCCCGGATCGGGCGTGGGATCGGTCGAACGCGCGCGCCTACAAACTGGCGCGGCGGAGGAATGGATGAAGTCGCGGCGGCCGATGTTGTATCCGTTCCTCATCGCTATGTACCCAGTCGCTGCACTTTATGCGCAGAACGCTGGCTCGACGCCATGGCATGACGTCCTTTTGCCCGTCGGGTTGATCACGAGTGCAGCTCTGCTCCTCTGGCTGCTCTTCTGGCTGGCGGTGCGCGAGCCGGCGAAGGCCGGCTTGTTGACGCTTCTGACACTTGTTGTGTTCGACACGATCGCCGTCGCTCCCGGATGGGTTGACGCGGCACTGACCTGGCTCAGCCGCGTCTGGGTCGTGCGGGATGTCCATGTCTGGCGACCATTAGTGATGGGGCCGGAGCTGGCGCTCGCCGCGTGGTTGGCCTACTTCGTCGCACGAATAAAGAAACCGCAGGCCTGGACCACTCAGCTTAACATATTCGCGCTCATCTTGCTTGCATTTCCCATCGTCAGCGTTGTCAGGACCTGGACGAAACACCCCCGCCAATTGACTCAGCCGGTCAAGGGGGAGGGTATCGCGCCGCGTGCGATCGCCAGCGCTCGACCGGTTGGCCGGCTACCCGACGTCTACTACATCATTCTTGACGGTTACGCGCGAACCGACGTGATGCGAGAGCTCTACGGTCTGGATGAGGAGCCATTCCTCAAGCGTCTCGAGAGCAAGGGATTCTACGTCGCACGACGCAGCACGGCCAATTACTGTCAAACGCCGCTGGCGCTGTCGTCGTCAATGAACGCAACCTACTTGAACGGTTTGATGCCCGCCGACTGGCACGATACGAGCCCGCTCTCTCGCTGGATCGGCGATGGCGCGGTGGTGCGAACGTTCAAGGGGCTGGGCTACCGCTTCGTCACGTTTGCGACGAGCTTCATGCAGACCGAAAATCCGGAGGCTGAATTCTATCTTTCGCCGCACGGCTACTTCAGTCCGTTCCACCACATGCTCCTTGACCTCACGCCGCTGGCGCCGCTGGCACCGGTTCCGCAGATGCGCGACTCATACACGATCACACGCGATCAAACGCTGTACGTCTTCGACAAGGTGCCGCACATCGCCCGCTGGGCAGCGCCGACGTTCACGTTCGCCCACATCCTCTCGCCGCATCCTCCGTTCGTCTTCGGCAAGAACGGGGAAGATGTCAGCCGTCGCGAATTGCCCTACAGGTTGACCGACGGGGAGCGATATCGCGATTGGTACGGCGACCGCGCTGACTACGTGGCCGGTTACCGCGCACAGGCCGCTTTCCTGATGGAGAAGGCCGAGCGGATGATCGATCAGATCCTGGCAAACTCGCCCCAGCCTCCCGTGATCATCCTTCAGTCCGACCACGGGTCGGGTCTGGGCCTCTCGACCCAGAGCGTCGAGCAAACCGACCTGCACGAGCGGATGAGCATTCTGAACGCCTACTACCTACCCGAAAAGGGCCGGGAAGCCCTCTACCAGAGCATCTCCCCCGTCAATTCGTTCCGGGTCGTGTTCAACGCATATTTCGCTGCAGGCCTCGAGCTGCTCCCGGATCGCAGTTACTTCTCGACTTGGGACGAGCCCTACGAATTCATCGATGTGACGGACCGGGTGCGGCCGCCCTCAGATCGTGCGCCGACTACGGCCTGTCCGCCTGGCGCCGAGCAGGGAAGTCATCCTCCGGTCGGCTCTTCCGCCGCCGGAACAGCTTCGCCGCCAATCGGGGCGACGCGGCCAGGGCCGCCGACTTGATGCAAAGGCGAGGGTCGCGGAAGATCGCGCCGATCACCGCAGGGGAACGAGAAATCGCCCGATGAAGCGCGACCCGCGCGAGCTCCGGACGGCCCTCCCCGAGTGCGTCAAACGCGCGACTCAAAAACGCACGGCCTATTCGAGCATTGGCCATCCGCCGCATCGCGGCGACATCCGGACGATCGCTCCAATCCGATTCGACGAGCCGCGTGAGGATCTGCGCTGTCTCGTCGAGGTCGTCCGTGCCTGACTGGAAGCGGTGCGTCTCGCTACTCGTATGCCAGCGAACTTGCACCGTCGGCCTCGCAAGCCACGCGACCTTCCAGCTTCGTGATACCCGCAGCCAGAAATCCCAGTCCACAACGTACCGAAGCGACGGGTCGAACCCGCCCGCATCGCGATGCGCAGCAACGCGAATCGTCACCGCTGAGCATCTCAGCGGGTTGCCGCAGGCCATTTCCGGCGCAAGCTCCCCGGGGGCGAACAGCCTGTCCAGGGGGCCGAGCCCGCCAGGGCCCACGACACCTGGTGAAATCGGCTCGCCGCGCTCATCGATCACGAGCGCCGCGCTCGCGGCCAGGCCGACCGACTCGTCCGAGCCGAGTGCCCTGGCGTGCGCCTGGAGGTGACCCTGCAGCATCACGTCGTCCTGGTGAAAGATCGCAACCAGAGGAGTGCGCACAGCGCCGCGCACCGATTCCAGTTCCCCGCCAGCCCCAGCCGCTCGCTGTTAACCTCGATCCGCACCCGATCGCCAGCGGCCGCGCGAACCACTTCGAGCGTGTTGTCATCGGATCGATCGTCCGAGACGAGAAGCTCGAACGCGACTCCGCGTTGCGCCAGGATACCGCCCAGCGCCTCCGCAAGGTGGCGGCCGCCGTTGAAGGTGGGAACGGCAACCGTCACGATCGAGCTGCTGGGTGAAATGGCCATCGCCGCTGAGATCTCTGGTCTAGCCCTGCGCCGGAGCGCCCAGCGCTCGCAGGGTTTCCCAGGTAAAGATGCCGGAGGAATGACCATCGCTCCAGGCAAACTGGACCGCGTATGTGCCGATATTCTCCATACCAGTCAACTTGAGGTCCGGTCGGATCGAAGCAGGGTCGAGCACCCGCTCGCCCGTCCACTCGTTGCGACACGTTGCGCACGGGCACTCGCTGCGCACCAGAAGATACGGCAACCGATTGAGCGTTCCCTCCGGCCAGGTGATTTCAAGGACCTGGTCGGATTGCAGCGCCCGGATATTGGTGGGAGGATCACTCATCGGGATGATGGTCGCTCAATGATTTCAAAAACTCTCTCAACTCTGTCGGAAATCGGATCGTATCCATACATCACCTGCCGCATCAATTCGAGGGCTTCCAAGCGCGCGTGCGGGCTCTATGCCTTCCAGTATGCTTTGTCAACAGCATCCGCATCGTGCAAGGAAATCACGGAAAACGCCGTCTTGTCCAATCGAATCGCTTCAAGCGGCGTGACGAACTTTCTGGTTGCCGAGTCATCCGTTGACATTCATGCACCTTTTGCCTCGAATACGAATAACAACCGCCCACCATGCATAATACCACAGACAACGCCATCGACACACCCGAGACCGACCACGACCGCTCCCAGCGCCGCTTCTACGTCCGCGCACAAGTATCAGCTCCGTGCGCCGAGCTCTTTATCGCGCACCGGGTGGTGCCAAGGTCGTAGGGCGATTCGATCGTGCGACGATCCTCTGCACCCACACCATGGACGCGCATAGCCTGGCCAGGCACTGGCCCGTGATCAGAAGCCGGATCGAAAACGCCGGGCTCGCCTTGGTCGAGCGCCCCGAGTCATTGCCCTGACTCGAAGCACCCCGCACCGAGGGTGCCCGGCAGTTTCCGCGCGGCACATTCCGTGAATTCAGGCCGCGTCAGTCCTTCGGCGAATCTGCGCTGCTCTTCTGCCGCTCGATGATTTTCGCTGCGGATTTCTGAAGCTCCTCGACCAGCTTCCGCAGCTCCTTCAGATCCGAGTCGAGCGAATCGAGGCGCTTGGTCAGCCCCGCCGCGGCCTCTTGTGGCTTCTGAGCTTGACTCAACTGATTCCCGACCAGAAAGCTGGTCATAGGCTGGCGCTCTATCTGATTTAGAGCCTCGGCAACGAACTCCTGGTCTACAAGGACCGCGCCGGGATGCACAACGTCGTAGGTGACCGTGCCGGGCGCGTCGAGCGTAACGGCTGTCACGTTCTTCCTTCGTGCCGGAGTAACCGTGACGTTCCGCGGCTTGCTCCCCTTCCCGATGAGCTCGAGCACCAGCGGCTTGCCGCCCGAGGATTGCGCCGCTTTCGCCAGGTCTTGCGGGTCAACGATAGGTCTGCCGTCAATGGCGAGCAGAATGTCGTTAACCGCGATTCCCGCCATCGCCGCCGGACTATCGGGCACGACCTGATTCACGACCACAGCGCCCGGCTGCGTGAGCTGAAGCTGAGCGCGAAGGACCGGCCCGATGAGATTGACGGAAACACCGATCCAGAAGTCACGCGCAGGCGCCTTGGCCGCGGCGGGTCCGAGCGTCACATGCACCTGAGGCTGCACTTGCAGCGTGACGCGGTTGCCGCCGCGCAAGAGCACGAGTGCCACCGGCTCCTCGCCCGTCTTCTTCAGCAGGTCGTAGAGATCCTTGGGCTGCTCGAGCGGGCTTTCGCCCAGTGAGAGCAACACGTCGTTTTGCTGGATTCCGGCGGCCGCGGCAGACGAGTGCGGATCGACGGCGATTACGACCACACCCTGACCCTTCGGCAGATTCAAGTGATCCCGCAACGCTTGGTCCGGCGCGGCAAGACTGAGATCCGGGGGCCCGCCGGAGCCCAAAACACGAAGCGTGCCATCCGGCGCAACTAGCGTGTCCCATCGGTTCTGCTGGTCACCCCACGACGGATACGCCAGCCAGCGTAAGAACTCGCCGTTGGATCCCTGCCCGTTCCAGTTGCGCCGATCGTGAGCGCCCGGCGACTGAGAATTCGGAGCGCGCCCTGCGCTGGCTTTTCGGCCGCGTTCTGTGCCCGCCCCGCCGGCGACAAGATCGTGCCTCCAAGAAAAAGTAAGCCAACGGCTGCGGACCACGTCTTGACGGATTTCATGAAAGACCTCCTGGAATTGACCTCGGGACAAAATCAAAACCGCTCGTTACCTGTGTACCGAATCTGGACATGATCAACGGGGATCGCCACGCGCCGTCCATCAGCCAGCACGGTCGTGAAAAATCGTCGCTGCTGCTCGACTCGATACCCCTCGCGCGCCAGGACGACCTCCCCATACTCCGAGACCGGCGGCGGTTGCGCCGCTAGCCAATCCTTCGTGATGCCGGGCCCGGCCAGAACCGGCACCTCCGCCGGCGAGCTCTCGGGCCCAAAACGAATCAATCCGACCGTTCTGACCATTCGAGCCGCCGCGACGCGTCGAGGCGCACGATCCTCCGGGAATCCAGCGCTCTGAGTCACAACATCCTCCACGTCGGAAGGCTCGCTCGGCCGCGGCACGGGAGTCACTTTCGAATCTCGAACCAAGAGCGGCTCCGGCCGCGAGTCGAGCCGCGTTCCGTGCGTCATCCAACCAGCCACGAACGAGAGACCGACGATCACCGCGGCCGCAATCGAGCGAAGCCAGCGATTCCGGCGGCCCTTCGCCGCTGGCGCGGTGCGCGGAATCGGCATGCCGGCTGGCTCACTCTTCTGCGCCTGCCCGATCGCACGCAGTGAATCGCTCCATACCCGCGCCTCGACGAATGCCAGAGCGCATCGCTTCCAGCCATCGGGCTCAGCCTCGATTCGAAGAACCGCCGCGCGGAGTTCTTCCGGCGTCAGGGCACCATCGACAATTCGGTCGATAAGGGTGTCATCAACGGACGTGTCGTCGGGCTCACTGAGTTTCATGATCTTTTTCCTCGAATTCGGCGGCTAGCCCAGCGAGCTCGGCGCGAAGCCGGCCGCGGGCGCGGTGAAGACGGGTCTCGATAGTGGCCACGGCAACTCCCAGGCGCTCGGCAATTTCTCTCGCGCTGAGCGATTCGGCGTGTTTTAACATGAGCAATTCGGCGTCCCGCGGCGGCAGCCGCTTGAGCGCCTCCTGAACCAGTTGCTGCCGCTCATTGCAGAGGAGCCATGCCAGCGGAGATGCTGACCCGTCGACGGCATAGGGCGCCTGCCGGGCGGCATAGCGGCCGACCAGTGAGCGCGCTCGTCCTGTCTTGCGGCGATACAGCAGCACGTGCCGCACGGCCAAACGATAGAGCCACACCGTGGCCCGCGCCGGGTTGTTCAGCGGCGATCGCTGCGTAACAGCCGCCAGCGCAACCTCCTGCATCACCTCATCAACCGCCTGCGGCTCCCCCAACCGAGCCGCGACGACCTTGCGCAGCCACCCGTCATGGGCAGCCAGCGCCGCGCCCCAGTCGATCGAAGCGGATCCCTCGGGCTCAGACATCGTTTGCGGCCTCGGTTCGTTCATCGTTCGCTTAGAGAGTTGCCGCAGCGAGTGAATTCCTGACAGCAGCAGCTCCGAATTCTAGATTGAAGATCGAACCGCCGCGCGAAATCGGCAGTTGGCCGTTCGATGCACGGTATGACGACCGCAGTCACGCGTTCGGCCGAGCCCGCGGCCCGTCCGCGAGCGTGCGAGTGAGCGCCTTCCCCGGTGACCACGCACGTGAGTGCGTGGTTCGGACGGGACGCAAGTCCTCCAGCCTCGGGCGTGAGCCCGATCCCCGCATCGCCAAAGCCGGTGAGTGTGAGACCGAGAAATGTCAGTCCGCCAACGCCTCATGACTGTACCGGCCTAGTCGAGCCCCGCAACGATAAGCATCCCATGTTCTTCGATCAATCATCGGCCCGATACGGCTTCTTGTCCTGATAGAGCTTCAGCCGCGCCTCGCCTTTCTCGCGATCCTCGACGGCACCGTAAAGCTCGTTCGTGTTGATTTGCCACTTCACTGCGGCGTCGAAGTCACCGGATTCCGCGTAAGCGGCCGCGAGCGTGTCCAACTGCGATGCGTTCTTCCATTCGGTCAGCCCGCACGCCTTCGTCGCCGACTCGACGGCCCGCTTCCCGTCCCGAACCTTGTCATCCTTGCAAGTCGCCCAGATCCAGGCGCGGTTGTTGTAGGCCCAACTGTGCTTGGGGTCAAGCTGGATGGTTTCGCCGTAGTCGAGAATGGCTTTCGCGAATTTCTTGAGAGACGAATGCGCCCAGCCGCGATTATAGCGCGCCCCCGCGTCATTCCGATCGAGCCGGATGGCTTCCGTGAAATCAATGATCGCTTTTTCAAACTCCTTCTTTCGTGACCACGCAAGCCCACGCCCGACGAACGCCGCGGCGAATTCCGGATCCAGCCGAATGGCCTCGCTATAGTCGGCGACGGCCTTGTCGTATTCCTTCTTCGCGATGAATGCGTGCGCTCTGGCATAAAATGCAACTGCATCAAGTGGATCGAGCCTGATCGACTCGCTGAAGTCTTTGATTGCCGTCTCGTATTCACGCTTCTCGCTGTAGCCCTGGCCGCGAATCGAGTAAGCAAATGCGTCGTCGGAATTGATCCGGATGGCCGCAGTGGCATCAGCGATCGCCCTGTCGAATTCTTCGGTTTTCAGCCAGGAAATAGCCCGACCCTTGTAGTTGGACGGGTCTTCGGGATCGAGCTGAGTCGCTTGCGTAAAGTCGGCGACGGCCCCGTTGAAATCTTTTTTCCCACCCCGGGACAGGCCGCGGTTACCCCAGAGCTCAGGATCGCGAGGATCCAGCGCAAGCGCGTTGGTGAAGTCGTCAATCGCCTTTTGATATTCGTTCTTGGAGTGCCAGGCAAGCCCGCGTTTCTTGAGCGCTTCGACATCGCTGGGGTTTCGCTTCAGCACCACATTGAAATCGGCAATTGCCTTGTCGTACTGCTTCGTCTCCACGTACTCAGCACCCCGTTCGTAGAAGCAATCCGCGTCCGTCGGGTCAAGGCGAATGGAGCTTTCAAGATCGGCGATTGACTTTTCATGCTCGCCCATGAAGGCAAGAAGACTCCCGCGACTGCAGTAGTAGGCGGAACCATCAGCATTGAGCTCGATGGCCCGAGTGTAGTCAGCCAGCGCGCTCTCGAACTGCCCTGCTGCCTCCCAAGCGTTGCCACGTGCCAGATGCGCGTCGGCGTAGCTTGGGTCGATCTTGATTGCCTTGTCAAAGTCGTCGAGAGCCTTATCAAATTCTTGCTCGCCGTACCAGGCCTCGCCCCGCGCTTTGTATGGGTAGGCATGCTCTGCGTCACGCTCGATGGCCACGGTGAAATCGGTAATCGCTTTGTCATACTCCTTTTTTCTGAAGCGGGCCAATCCGCGAAGAGTCAACGCCGAGTTATTTTGCGGCTCGAGCCGGATCGCTTCGCTGCAATCGCAGATGGCTTTGTCGAACTCTTTCTTCTGGAGAAATGAAAACGCCCGCCCGGTGTAGTTGTCAACATCCGCGGGTTCTAGCCGAATCGCTTCGCTAAAGTCACCAACCGCCCTGTCGTATTCTTTCTTGTTGTGCCACGCGTCCGCGCGTTCCCGAAACGCCCGCGCATCACGTGGGTCGAGCTTGATGGCCTCGTTGCAGTCGGCAATGGCCCTGTCGCGTTCGTTCTGGCGATTCCAGATGCGCGCTCGACGCAGATACACAAATCCGCTCTTGGGATCGAGCCTGATGATCCGGTCATAGTCCTCCAGCGCAGCATCGAAGTCCTTGTTATCTTGCGCAATACGGCGCGCGACGCCAGAGCGAAGGCGTCGGTTGGGGCCGCGTGGATGCGCTTCGTGAAGAACTCAATCGCCCCTTCGACCGGGATCACGTACTTGAATGGAACCCAGCCGCTCGGAACGCCTTCGTCTTCACTGCTGAGCCAGAGCAAGTCGTCGCGTTTATCGATGACGAAGTAGATCACAGGAAAGCGCGTCGACCGCCTCTGCAGCTTTTCTGCGACTTTCACTCGAGGCGTCGGCAGGTCCCTGGGTGGGTTCCCGCCGACAGGCGGCGGGGGCGGCTTGCCAAATGGCCCGCCAGCACCGTCAGGCAGTGGAGGTATCACCGGCTGTGCCGGCACGTCCTCCGGCCGAATCTCAATCGTGCTCGTCCTCTGCACAACCCTCTTGCCCACCCAGTCGTCGTCGGCATGAGCGCGGAGAGTCGGCGCTCCGATAAGCACAAACGCCCACGAGACCAGAACCGCGACGATCACCACGGTCGGCGATCGCGAAACACGAACATCAGCCGCATGTGTTGCCAGGTCCACCGTCGATTCACGTCGGGGAATGTCCGAGTTCAACAGCTCTCCGCGATGTGCTGCCAGCGCGCCAGGCCAGATGGCAACGGCCCGCGCGGTAAGGCCTGAGCGTCGCACTGGCCGGTTCAAGACTTGCGATCGACGCAGCGCTGAGTTCCCGCCGCGTACGTTACGCCAAGCTTCCCCCCCTTTGGAAGGGGGGGCCAGGGGGGGTCTGTCCCAGCGGCCGCCATCGCAGATGTGTCGCGCAACAGAAAACGCCGAATCGTCGACATGGAATTTCGCCATTACGGCCCACTTTTCATCATGCCAGGCCAGGGGTGGTCCCTCCCAGCGGCCGCTATCACAAAGCAATCGCGCAACAGAATACGCTGAATCGTCCACCGCGAAGGTCGTCAATGAGGCCCAACTGTCAGCCGTGCAGCCTCGCACTCCCCGGATCCCGAACAGCCAGTTAGCGGTTCTCTGCGGATCGCTCACTCGTGTCACCTTCTGCGCAGCAATCATGACCAGGACGCGCCGACGCGTGACCACATAATCCCCCTCAATCAACCTCCCAATAAGCCCTCTTGTCCTCGTAGACTTTCAGCCGCACCTCGCCTTTCTCGCGATCGGCGGCGTCGGAATACATCGAACTCGCAGTCGTCTGCCACTTCACGGCGGCCTCAAACTCACCTGCCTCGGCGCAAGCCGCGGCCAGGGTGCCTAACTGCAACGCGTTCTTCCATTCGGAGAGCTCGCACGCCTTCGTGGCCGATTCGACGGCGCGCTTGCCGTCCCGGACCCTCGCATCCGGGCAAGTCGCCCAGATCCAGGCCCGGTTGTTGAAGGCCCAGCTCTCTTTCGAGTCCAGCCGGATGGCTTCGCTATAGTCCAGAATCGCTTTCTCGAACTCCTTCAACTTCGAGTGTGCCATACCGCGGAGGTAGTGCGTGCGCGCATCCCGCGGGTTCAGCCCGATCGCCTCCGTGCAATCGGCGATCGTCTTGTCGTACTCTTTCGTCTCAAAATAGGCAAGGCCCCGGTCGCGAAACGCGCCAGCGTCATGAGGATCGATCCGGATGACCGCGTCAAAGTCTTCGATCGCCTTCACGAAATCCGCGAGCGCTCTCCGCGCGAATCCTCGCCAGTGGTAATACCCCTTGCTCTTGGGATCAAGCCGGATCGCCTCCGTGAAGTCATTGATTGCCTCCTTGTACTCTTTCTTCTCCGAGTAAACCCACCCACGCTGAAAATGGTACCCAGCACGTCCCGAGGTCAGCCGGGTGGCATTGTTCAAATCGGCAAGAGCCTTGTCATACTCGCGCCTGTCACTCCACACCGCCCCGCGAGCGAAGTAGGCATTGCCATTCTTTCCGTCCAGCCTGATCGCCTCCGTCAAATCGCTCGTCGCTCTTTCATACTCCTTCTTTTGATACCAAGCGAATCCTCGTCCCTGCCAGGCAAGAGAGTCTCGCGGACGCAGCCGGATCGCCTCGGTGTAATCTGCAATCGATTTATCATATTCTCGAAGCTTATCCCACATTGTGCCGCGCAGGAAGTAATTCAAACGGTCCTGGGGGTCCAGCCGGATCGCTTCCGTGAAATCTGCGAGCGCCTTGTCGTACACCTTCAGCTTGTGCCAGGTGTCGGCTCGGTCGCGATAAGTACCGGCGTCTCCAGGCTCGAGTCGAATCGCTTCGCTGTAGTCGGCAATCGCTTTGTCGAGATCTCCCTTCGAGCGCCGGGCATTGCCCCTTTCGACCCAGAGCGCAGGATCGCGCGGATCAAGCACCAATGCCTTGCTGAAGTCGTCGATAGCCTTCGCGTAGTCCTCCTTGCCGTTCCAGGCCAGCCCGCGTTTTCCGAGAGCCTCGACGTCTTTCGGGTTTCGGTCGACGACCACACTGAAGTCCGAAATGGCCTTGTCGTAGCTCTTGGTCTCGAGCAACGCAACGCCTCGCTCGTAAAAATACTCCGCATCCCCCGCGTGTCGATTGATCGCCTGGTCGAAATCGCCGATCGCTTGTTGATACCTGTCTGTACGAGCCAGCGCAAAGCCTCGACTGAAGTAAGGGTGATCATCATCCGGATCGAGACGGATGCCCTCCGTGAAATCGGCGATCGCGCTCTCGAACTGAGCCAGGCCCCACCATGCGTCTCCTCGCTTGTTGAACGCCGAAGCAAGTTCGGGTTCGAGATTGATAGCCTTGTCGAAGTCACTGATCGCTTTCTCGAACTCGTTCTTCAGGCTCCAGGCCGAGCCCCTCAACTCATAGAAGAACGCTTCTTCCGGCTCGAGTTTGATAGCCGCGCTCAAATCGGCGATTTCCCGGTCGTATTCCTTCTTCGCTTCCCAAGCAAATGCGCGTAGGACGAGAATCGACACATCGACTGGATCAAGCTTGATCGCCTCGTCGTATTCGGCGATGGCCTTTTCGAGCTCGTTCCTGCTCTTCCAGACATGAGCCTGTTCGACGCGCGCTTGAGCGCCCTCGGGATCGCGCTTGACCATCGGACTCAATCTCACAAGATCGAACCACGTCGCGCGCAAACCATCGAACGATTCCCCGTACCGCGGATCGAGGCGCGCGGCCTCAGCATAATCGCCTCTCGCCCTGTCGTGGTCAGACTTGGCGGACCAGACGCCAGCGCGTCCTCGGTAAGCTGCTACGCTCTTGGGATCGAGCCGGATCGCCTCCGTGTAGGCGCCAATTGCCTTATCGAGTTCGTTCCGGCCGCTCCAGACGCGAGCGCGCCCGATGTAAGCGAATGCGCTCTTGGGATCGATCCTGATAGCCTGGCCGTAATCGCTCAATGCGGCCTCGAACTGATTCCTGTCGTTTTGCAACAGCCCGCGCATCGCGAAGGCGAAAGCATCCTGCGGATTCGCGCGCACTTGCTTCGTGAAAAACTCGATCGCCCGTTCGATGGCGATGACTCCGTCTGTTCGAACCCAGCCGACTGGTGCGCGTTCGTTTCCCTCGATGAGCCACAGCCAGGCGCCGTCCCTCGCCGCGACATGGTAGATCGTCGGGTCCCGCGCCGTCTTGCTCACGATCGTCTCCTTTCCCGCCTCGGCGGCAGCCCGAGGCGCAGGAGCATCCGCGTCAAATGGCGAACGCGCATCCGGGAGCTTGGGTATTCCAACGACCACCCGACGATCCTCACCGGTCTTGGCAGCAGAGGGCGGTGCGGCAGCGCCGGCGTCGAAAGCGGAACGCGCATCCGGCAGCTTGGGTATCCCGACGGCCTCGCGACGAATCTCGATCGTGCTTGTCTTCTGCACAACTCGCATCCCTACCCAGTCGCTCGCGCCCTGGGCTCGGAGAGCTGGGGCCGTGAAGAGCGCACTTAGCATGGAAAGCAAAGCCAGGAAGAGCATCATGCCGATCGATCGCCGACGGAGTGTCACCGCGGATCTCCGCGCGAGCGTTGTCGAGGAGTCAGCTCCATCGGTAGAGGAATCGCATCCGATCGCTCGATTCCAGGACTGCACCTGCGACCGCGATGCCAACCCCCACGCGGCTCGGCGGGAACCATGCACTCCCGGGATCGCGAGACCCGATTTAGCCGCTCGGTGATTGTTTCGCATTCGTGCTACCTGATTAATGGGAACCGTCACGCGCTCGCCTCCAAGCACGAACCGATGATCCCGATCAATCGACATCCCGATAAGGCTTCTTGTCCTGGTAGAGCTTGAGCCGCGCCAGACCCTTCTCGCGGTCCTCGACCGCACCATACAGCTCATTCGCGTTGATTTGCCACTTCACTGCGCCGTCAAAGTCGCCGGCTTCGGCATATGCCGCGGCGAGGGTATCCAGCAAGTACGCATTGTTCCACTCGGTGAGTTCACACGCTTTCGTGGCTGATTCGACGGCACGCTTACCGTCGCGAAGCTTCGCGTCCGGACACGTTGCGCAGAGCCACGCGAGGCCGTTGTAGGCCCGACTGTGTTTGGGTTCGAGGCGAATGGCTTCGACGAAGTCGGCGATCGCTTTGTCGTATTCTTTGATCTGAGAGTGAGCAAGTCCTCTATCGCGGAAGTTGTCCGCGTCTCGCGGATCGATCCGAAGCGCTTGGTCGTAATCCTGGATGGCTTTGCACCAGTCCTTCAATTTGGTCCAGGCCAGCGCGGTTCTGGTAGCTCGATTCGTCCTTGGGATCGAGCCGGATGGCTTCGGTGTAATCGGCGATCGCCTTAGCAAATTCCTTTAGCTCTGCGCGGGCAAACGCTCGGTTCCAGAACGCAAATGCGGCCGATGGATCGAGTCGAACCGCTTCATCGAAGTCTTGAATCGACTTCCGCCATTCTCGCAACTTGCGCCACGCATACCCGCGGTTCTGATAGGTGTCCGCGTCTTCCGGATCAAGCCGGATCGCTTCCGTGTAATCGGCGATTGCCTTGTCGAAGTCCCCCGCGGACCGCCGGGCATTTCCACGATCGACCCAGATTGCGGGATTTCGCGGATCAATCGCCAGCGCCTTGCTGAAGTCGTCAATGGCTCTCACGTAGTCTTTCTTGCCATCCCTTGCGCGCCCGCGATTTTGGAGGGCCTCAATGTCTTTCGGTTTCTCCTCGATCACCTTGTTGAAATCGGCGATTGCCTTGTCGTAGTTCTCGCTCTTGAGCAACGCAACGCCGCGCTCGTAGAAATAGTCCGATGTTTCGGAGTCCCGGCTGATGGCCTGGTCGAAATCGGCGATTGCCTTTTGATGCTCTTCTCGCCAGGCAAACTCGCGTCCTCGGCAGTAGAAGGTATGGGCATTGTCCGGATCGAGCCGGATCGCGTCTGTGTAATCAGCAATGGCGCTTTCTGCTTGACCCGCGAACGACCAGGCGTTTCCCCGACTGACAAATGCCGAAGCGTCATGTGGATCGAGCTCAATGGCTTTATCGAAGTCCGTCAGAGCCTTTTCCAGCTCGTTCCGCTCGTACAAGTAGTCGCCCCGCACCTTGTAGAGGTGAGAATCATCCGGCTTGAGCCCGATGGCCACGCCCAGGTCGGCAATGGCCTTGGCGAATTCCTTCCTCGCATACCATTGGCTCGCACGCTCCGCGTACACATCCGGATCTTTTGGAACCAGCTTCAGGGCCTCGCTGAAGTCGGCAATGGCCTGCTCGTGTTCGTTCTCGCCGCTCCTGATCCGAGCCCGGCCCAGGTAGGCAAACTCGCTCCTGGGATCAAGCTTGATCACCTGATCATAATCCGCCACCGCCGCAGCAAGCTCGTTGTTCTCTTGGTGCACCATCGCCCGCGTCGCGTATGAGAAAGCGTCTTTGGGATTCGCGCGAATCTGCTTCGTGAAAAACTCAATCGCGTTTTCAATTGGAACCAACTGATCCGATCGAACCCACCCGACGATCTCGCCGTCATCGCCCTCGGTGAGCAGGAGCCAATCCCCGTCTCTCGAGTCGACCTGGTAGACCTTCGGAACGCGCGCCGTCTTCGTTACCGTCTTCTCGCTCGGCGAGTCAGCAGGAACTCGTGCAGCGGCGGGCGACTGGGCAACATCCGGGTCGAATGGAGACCGCGCTTCGGGCACCTTTGGTATCGCGACAGGCGAGCGAACCTCCATGGTGCTCGTTCGTTGCACCACGCGCTTGCCGACCCAGTCGGCGTTGGACTGCGCATGCGCAATCGCGATGCCAACGCTGAGAACGAACCAAACCGCGAGCGCCGGGCGAACGGCCGACAGCACGCGACTCGCCAACCGGCCAGCCGTCGCGGCCGGATTCGGAATCCACACCTTCGAAGTGACCGATGTCAGGTCCATCGCGCGGAACCCCAACGTCTCCACCGAGACCCACATCATTGCTGCTCGAACCTTCCATAAGACCTTACGACGAACCGCGCCCCAATTCCAGACCCGCTCCCGCCACGGCCCCACCCGGCTGTGCTCTGGATTCTCGATGGTCCTTCAAAACGAACGCCGCCTCCGGCAACAAATCCCCTCCCACGTTCGTTTCCTCCCCTTCAGTTCAAAAGCCCCGATCCAGTTGCGCCGCAGGGCGAAGTTTTCTGGAGAATTTCGCGAACCCGATCCGTTTAAGCATTCTGTAACGATTCCGCCCGATCTCCGGCCCCTGCTCCCGGTGCTGCCGATTCAATTCAACCGACCACCTCCCAGTGTCACGACACTCATGCACCCAACCATTAACTGCTGTGTCAGTGGCTCAACACCCCGACTTTGACGATTTGGGAAAAACAATCAATTAATCCAAGATTTACGACGATGGAAACAGTATCGATTTGGCCGGGTTCGTAGAACGCGCCGCGATGGCCCGGGACCGCTCCCACTTGGGCGATCCGGAGGAGAGTACGAATTCATGCCACCTCCGGCGCGGTCCTTCCGCGTTATCTGCTCGCGACGCGTGGTGCCCAACTCCGCGCGATCCGCACGCCGGCCGATGTTTCCCACCGCCTTTCTCTGCTCATTCATCGTTCTGATCGCCCCGGGGTGTGCGACGGTCGCTCCCAACCAACTCTGGGATATCGCGCCGCGCAGCCGCTCACGACCGCCGAAGCCCAAGTCATGTGTAGCAGGCACACTCCGTGTGCCGTAGCCTCGAACGCGCAACCGCTCACAAACTCCGAATCCCAAACCGTGGTGTGCGCCCAGGACTCCGCGGACGCGCAAGCCACACCGCGCACCGCGCCAGGGCCATCAACCCAGCCCACCTCGCCGTCGCAACCACCTCCTCCCGACCCAAACCCGGAATCGTCGCTCCCCCCACCGCTCGCCGATCTGGTTCCAGCGCCGCCCGACTACACACCCGACCTCTCCGATGCCGGCCCGGTATTCCAGCAAATGGCGCCTGCTGGTTCCGATGGCTCCGCAATCCCACCAGGCCTCAGCTCCATCGCCAGAAACCGCCTTCGCAATCGGGTCTTTGGCCAACCCAGCGCAAGTGCAGCCGCATTCGCTTCGCCCGCCGCGGGCGCATCTCGCGCCGGCGCCACGGGACCAAGACCAGGCGGTGTCAGCTCGATCCTGCGCAACCGGCTCGAGCGCACGGTCGGTGCCGGCGGCGAGGCGCCCGAATACACTTATCCCGACATCCATGCAGACCCCGCGCAGATCTATCGAGACCGCTTCGGCGTTTTCGAGGACGAAGAGCAGGATCGCTTCTTGTTCCCTTGGATCGTGAACCTGATCTTCGAGGATCGATGGCTGCTCTCCGAGCGCGACCCGGCCATCGCCCTGCAGAACCAGCTCAAGCGCAGGCTGAATGTCGACATCCGCGACCCTGACCCCGACACCGCGAACTTCCCGAACGGTGCCTACACGCTCCCCAAAGGCCGCCTCTACATCGAGAATTCACCCGTCGGATTCTACGGGCGCAAGCCGCATCACTCCCGCTCAATACAACTGGGAATACCTGATCCGTTACGGGCTGACCGATAACCTCGAATTCCGCATCTTCTCCAACGGCCTGACCGCCACAAAGGGTAAGAACGGCGCAGTGGGAATGTCGCCGCTCGCCTTCGACTTCAAGGCCAATTTCTGGGAGGAGAATACCAGGTACTTCCTCCCGGCCATGGGCGCGGAAATCTACCTGCAAACCACCCTGGGATCGCCGTCCTTCAACAGCGGCACCCAGCCGTCGATGGCCTTGCTGTTCGATCAGACGCTGCCACTGGGCCTCAACTTCGAGCAGAATTTTGGAATCAGCGGCAATCGCGGGATTCTGGGCGAGAACGTCTATCAGTTCAGCTATCAGTGGTCCATCCAGCGCCAGATCGTCGAAGATTTTGATATGTTTTGGCAGGGATTTTACAACGCCGCTGCGCTGCCACGGCTGCGCAATTTCGCAAATCTCGTATCGCCGGGCGAGCGTCACGAAAACCCCACCGCGGTGGTGACGGGCTTGGGCGCGATCTGGACAGTCAACGACCGCCTGGCAATCTTCGGCAGCTACAACTTCGGCCTGACCAAGTTCTCACCCTCGACGATCGCGCTCCTGGGATTCGCAGTGGCCTTTTGAACGCTCAGGAAAACAACCCCGTAAGAGCCTTGCCCGCGGCAATCGGCAACGGCCGCCCGAGCGGGTCTTGAACTTCGGTGGCCGGGTCGATGCCGAGCGCCCAGAACATCGTCGCGGCGATGTCGTCCGGCGTCACCGGAAGAGTGGCCGGATACGCCCCAATTCGATCGCTCGAGCCATGAACCGCGCCGGGCGTGATGCCCCCACCCGCCATCAATACCGTGTAGCAATAAGGCCAGTGGTCGCGACCATCGGCGCCGAACTGCTTCGTGGTCTGCACCTTGGGAGAGCGTCCGAACTCGCCCATCCACACGACCAGCGTCTCGTCGAGCAAGCCGCGGGCCTGAAGATCCTGGATCAACGTGGGAACGGCCTGGTCGGTGATGGGTAGCAATCGGTTCTTGAGCTGGTTGAAATTGTCACCGTGCGTGTCCCAGCCGCCGTTCCCCTTGCCGCCGATCGTCGCCGAATAATAAACCGACACGAACCGCACGCCCGCCTCCACCAGCCGCCGCGCCAGCAGGCAGCTCTGGCCATAACTGGTTCGTCCGTACTGGTCACGCAGCCGGTCCGGTTCTTCACTGAGATCGAACGCACGCTTGACCTTGGGTGAGCCCAGCATGGTCATCGCGCGCGTAGTAAAACGCATCGATTCCGCGCGCGGTCTCCGACCAGCTCGACAGATCGGTCTGGCCGTCGATCAGCTTCTGCAAGCCGCGGCGATCATCGAGGCGCGCCAGCGGCAACGAGGACGGCAGGCTCAGCTCGGGAAGCGCGAAATCGCGATTGATTGGGGTCCCTGGCGATGAAAAACGGGTCAAAAGCCTTGCCCAGGAAGCTCGCGTGCTGGCCGGGCGTGACGCTGCCATCGCGCAAGACGTAAGGATACGAGACAAAAGCCGGCACCGACGGATCTTCGACCGGCTTCAATTTGGCGACCGTGCTGCCATACGCGGGGTACAGCTCCTGCGTGTCGCGCAGGCGAATGTCATCAATCGGCGGCGCGTGGCCGGTCAGACTGTAATACGTTGCCGAATTGTGGTTCTTCATCCGGTGGTTCACCGACCGGACCTGGGCAAAGCGATCGATAACCGTCGCAAACCTCGGCAAATGTTCGCTCACCGAGAGCCCCGGCTGCCCGGTGGCAATAGGCTTGAACTCGCCCCGAATCCCATCCGGGGCATCGGGCTTCATGTCAAACGTATCGAGGTGCGAAGGCCCGCCGAACTGGTGCAGCAAAATGATGTGCTTGGCGCGAGCCGCATGCGCTCCTGTCTGCTCGGCCCGTAACAGCGAAGGCAGCGCCAGCCCCGCAATTCCCGAACAACCCGCCTGCAGAAGCCGCCGGCGCGTGAGCCGCTCATCCAACACGAATTCAGGGCACGCTCGCGACATCTCGATCGCCTCCGATCTCATCCCACCCATCAATGCCTTAAAAGAAACTCCTTACTATTGATCAGTGCCCACACCACATCTTCCCAAGCCGCCCGCCGATCCCGCGCCGCGCTCACGTGCGCTTTGATCGCCGAAAGCTCCTCCGCCCTCGGCTCCCGGCAAACCGCAGTGAGATAAAACTCACTGAGAAGATCGGCATCGCTTGTGCCCTGCTCCAGCCGCTTGGCAATCCGGTTTGACGGCGACTCGAGCTTCCTTCGGACCGTCTCACCGTTGATCATCTGGAATGCCTGCGCCAGCGTGGTGGCTTCCGAGCGCTCGCATTCACAGGTCAAGAGGCGGTCGGGCTTGCCGAACGACTTGAGGAACGCGCTCCCCTGCATGGCCCCCGGAAGCTGGCAAGCGCGGAGTGAAGCCGGAGCCCGCGGGAACTGCTCGGCCACACCGAGCACCTGGCTGATACCATCCAGCAGCGTCTCGGCGGCAAGCAGCTTCACCGCCGCATGGGAGAAATTCGACTCGTCTAGGGCATTGTCCGCCAGAGGCGTCGCGGTCAACTGATAAGTCTGCGACTTCATGATCTCGGCGACCAGCGGCTTGAGCCGCAGGCCTCCAGCGGTGAACGAGGCGGCGAGGGCATCGAGGAGCGCGGGATTTGACGGTGGGTTTGAGTCGCGGAAGTCATCAACCGGCTCGACGATTCCCCGGCCCATCAGGTGAAACCAAACTCGGTTAGCCAGGTTCCGGACGAACTGCCGGTTGTTCTTCGTGAGCCAGCTCGCCAGCCGGTCGAGCGCGTTGTCGATTTCTCCGGTGGTACAACCAGACGGCCCCCCGCCGGGGTATCTGGGCTCGAGCATCGTCCCGGTGCGAGGCTGAATCAGCTCGGCCTTGCCGGCGACGTAGATCATCTCGTCGCCGTTGATCTCGTGCAGGTCGAGGCGGTCGCGCCGCGTGTTGTTCAACTGCTTGCGGGCGATGTTGCTGAAAAACGCCGCCAGGCCGTAGTAATCATCCTGCGTCCACACGTCGAACGGGTGATTGTGGCAGCGTGCGCATTGAAGGCGAATTCCCAGGAACACCTGGCTCACGGTCTCCGCCGCGCTCATCGGGTCGCGGTTGGTGCGATAGAAGCTCGACGGCGGGTTTTGCCAGGTTGAGCCGGTCCCGGCCACGATCTGGCGAACGATCTGGTCGAGCGGCGCGTCGCTCGCGATCTGGTCGCGCAGCCAGCGCTGAAACACCCAGGCACCCTTCTCGCCCATCGTCTTCTCTTCGTTGCGCAGCACGTCCGCCCACTTCAGCGCCCAGAAATCCGCGAATTCAGGCCGCTCCACCAGGCGGTCCACCAGCTTGGAGCGCTTCGCGGGATCTTCATCCTGCAGAAACGCGCGAGCCTCCGCTGGCTCGGGAAGCCGGCCGATCGCGTCGAGGAACGCCCGGCGCAGGAACACCGAATCGTCGCAGAGCGCCGAGGGGTTGATCCGCATGGCTTTGAGCTTGGCGAAGACCAGCTCGTCGATCTGTCCGTTCGCGGGCGCGCCGCGCCAGACAAAGTTGGCATTCTCCGCCAGGAAGGCCAGGCGGGCCGTACCGCGGCCGTTCATGTACCGCACGCTGACGGCCGTCTCGCAGCTTCGCGTCGCCTTGACCAGACCCGACGGGGAAACCTGCGCGCGGGTGGGGTCACTCACGTCAAAGGCAGCCTGCCGCGTGACGTCGCGAGTCGTCCCATCGGAGAAGCAAGCCGTGACGACAAGCTGCTGCTCGCGCGACGGAGGCGCCAGAATTCGTTCCGCGGGAAAGACCCGGAGCGACGCAACGGTCGGCGCCTTGGATCGCTCGTCCCGAGCCCCTTGCTTGATCCAGTCGAGCAGCACCGCGGCCTCGTTCGAGCTCCGCAGAAAACGCAAGCCACCCTCGTGGGGAACGATGCCTGAAGGCTTGAGCAGAACCAGGCTGCTCTCAGGCGCGATCAGGCTAACGCGGCGGCCGATGGCTTCGTGTGTGAGCGAGGCGAAATCGAGTGCCGGATCGTCCCCCCGCAGGCTGAGCCGAAAGCCCCCCTTCCCATTCAAATTGCCGTGGCACGCCCCGGCGTTGCAGCCGGCTTTGGAAAAAAGCGGCACGATGTCGGTTCGCAGACCCGGCGGTGGCACCCAGCCCGCACGCACAACACGCAAACTGGCAGCGGCCTGTCGGTCTCCCAATCGGACAAGCAGTGACCCCTCGCCGTCGGCTCTGGGCGAGACCAGGCCGTTCAGTCCGATTTCCGCGATCGTAGCGGGCTCGACGCGGAATTCACACTCTCGCGTCACGTCGCGAGCGGAGCCGTCGGCCCCGCGAAGCGTGACGGCGATTTGCTGAGCCCGATGGCCGATAAGCTGAACGGCTCCAGGCTCGATTTCTAGCTGCGTTTCGCCGGGCTCGACCCCATCGGCTGCGCCGGTTGTCAGCCCCGGTACTGTCAAAACACATAGCAGATACCCCCACCACGCGCATCGGGGCGCGCCCGCGAGGCGGTGTGCGAACGCATCATCTCGCCGGAGGCTCTTGGGCAAGAGTGGCTTCTCCGCGCACATGCGGAATGGCTCCGCGATCGTCAGGAGGCGGTTCGGGCGTGAGTAGGGCGAGAGCAGCTATGCGGTTGAAACTTGCGATCCAAGGAGCGGTGATTTCCCGCCGCGGATGTTGCGCGAAGCTTCCCTTTTAGAAGGCGAGTTAGAAGCTTCCCTCTCTAGAGAGGGGGCTTAGAAGCTTCCCCCCTTAAGAAGGGGGGGTTAGGGGGGGTGCATTCCGGCGGCCATCGTCCCGAAGCCGTCACACAACAAAAAGCGCCGAATCATTCACTGCATAAATCGTCAATCACTGCATAAATCGTCAATCAGTCCCCGTTTTACCACCCCAGCCTGAGCCCGGGCCATTAATCGGGGACCAGCGAACAATAGAATACTACCCGATTGGAAGGGCGAATGCCACTCGATGGTCGCAAGCCGTTTCGATTGCTCGGCAATGTGCGAACGGTCCCAGAACTGGCGAACCCGTGGGTCGATGCGCCATCACGCCCTGCGTCGTCGCCTACGGAGTATCTCGGCGATCTGGCCGTATTCGGCTCCCTCGAGCGCGTCGAATTCATGCTCGATGGTCTCCCACGCACCGAGTTTGCTGGTCCATCGGCCGTTTGTCATCTGTCTGGCCGCATGCGTCGGCACGCCATCCTTCGCGTAAATTGCTATCTTCTCGAGCCCCTTTTCGGTGTCCGCATTGTCGCAGACTGTATACCCGATTTCTTCAAACGCGCGCACGAACGCAACGAGCGTCGTCACTCTCGGCGCGCCTTCAGGCCAGAAGCACATATTCGCGGGATCGGGCCACCACCAAGCGGACATATCCCCGGCCGCCCAAGCGATACAGTTGTATTCCTGATTAGAATCGCCAATGATCTGGAATGAGTCACGGAGGAGCTTCGGGAACCAGCGTTGAATTTCTGTCTTGCGATTCACCACGTGACCGAGTAGCGCTTTCTCGATTCATCCGACGTCGTCGTCTTGCCCGCAGATGGTAGCGCCTTCAGATCAAAAGGCCGCCCTTCTTGCCCCAAGCTACCCATGCTTTCGACATTTCCCGGATCTTACCGCGCGCTCCGCGTGGCACGGGGTCTTCGCCGGTGATCGCGTGAAGCGCAAAAACGAGAAGGCTCGGCTCTTTTCGCAATTCGCGAAGCAACATAGGCACCGCGTCCTGCCCCGCGGCAACGATTCGCCGATACGCAGGATGAGCGACGATCTCGGCTGGATCTGACGTGGGCCCGATCCCGGCACACCACTCGGAAACCCATTCGTGGAAGAGATCTTCCGTGAGCGCTGGCTGCGCCGGTTGGCTCGCCGCCGATGTTCGCGCCATGAGAGGTCGTCACTCTCTATCTGTGTTGCCACCGTCCCGATCGACCAATCACTTCACTTCGTCGGCAGAGACCGTCTCGGCTCCGGCACGCGTCATGAGCTTGTTCAAGGTGACCTTGTTGATCATCTGGGTCACCGGCCGCACGCTGCCGTCGCAGAACGCGAAGTTGACCGCGCTCGGGTGCCGGCTCATCCAGTAGGTATAGTAATTCAGACCATTGTAGAGAATCGGCTTGTTGATCGTGCGCTCCAGGCTGGTGCGCACGCAGCAGCTCGTCGCCTGCGACCAGGTGCCGGTGGGGCTCAGGCTTTCGCCGAAGAGAACGGTCCATGTCGTCCCGTCCAGGATGTCGGCCATGTTGACCGCCGAGTTCTGATACATCATCCCGTTATCGTAGATAAAGCAAAGCGGATTGGTCACGTCGATCGTCGCGCAGCCGGTGGCGCTCGAGGGAATCACTTGCCCGGCGGCCATGTTGGCGCGGTAGTCGGAAGGGCCCAGCGTGAGGTACGCGTTCGGCGAATTCTGGACGGTGGTGGGGCGACGATTCGACGGGCAGACGAATCCGTCAATGGTCCGCCGGATCGCCGTCACGTTCGACGGGTCACTCGTCATCAGACTGAAGTTGATCTCGTTGTAGAGGTTGTTCGCTTCCATCTTCAAGAATGTGCCGATCATCCCGTTCCACATGTAATCCTGGTACGGCGAGTACACGTACTGGCAGTTGGTGTCGCCGCTGATCAGGTTGCCCTGCGCATCATACGTCGGCGCATAACAGTACCAGCCGGCCGGAAATGAGTTGAACGCGTCGTGGTATTCCTGGGCGGCCAGGCCCAGTTGCTTCAGGTTGTTCTGGCACTTGGCGCGATTCGCCGATTCGCGCGCGGCTTGCACCGCCGGCATGATCAAGGCAACGAGTACGGCAATGATAGCAATGACGACAAGCAGCTCGATCAAGGTGAAGGCTGCTCGCGACCGGAGATCAATACGTTGGGTGCGCATCAGAATTCCCTCGGGCATCTGGCGATCGGACGTCCTCGCGGCTCGGCGACTTCCCTTGACAATCCAGCCTACACGATCCGATTAACACTTGCCATCGGGCTTGCTCGCTTTCCATACACGATTCCCAGCATCCGCGTCTGGCCGGCGAACCCAGCGTCGAGTAATCGAGCACCCCACAGCACAGTACGATTGTAAGACAGTTTCGTGTCGGCGGCTAGCCCTGGCTGTTCGCGAGCAGAGCTTCGCGCACAGCGTGACCGACCTCCGAGGTCGTTGCGTCGCCCCCCAGGTCAGGCGTGCGCCGTGCGCCGGCCGCCAGCACCTGCCGCACGGCCCCACGGATTCGCGCGGCCCCTCGCGGCTGGTCGAGATGATCGAGCATCATCGCCACCGAAAGGATCGCCGCCAGCGGATTGGCCACCCCCTTGCCGGCGATGTCGGGCGCCGAACCGTGCACCGGCTCGAACATGCTCGGAAAGGTGCGCTCCGGGTTCAAGTTCCCGGACGCCGCCAGCCCCATCCCCCCCTGAATGACCGCCCCCAAGTCGGTGATGATGTCGCCGAACATATTGGTTGTAACGATTACGTCGAATCGCTCGGGGGCCGCCACCATGCGCATGCAGCAGGCGTCTACATGCTGATAGTCGCTCTTGATCTCAGGGTAATCGCCGGCAACCTCGGTGAAGGCACGCATCCACAGGTCGTGGGCGAAGGTCAGCACGTTGGTCTTGGCGACCAGAGTCACCTGGCGCACGAGCCCCTGCCCGCGCTCGGAAGCGGAGAGGCCCCGGAACGACCCCGAAGCGGCCCGTCGCCGAGCCAGATCGAATGCGTAGCGGATGGTGCGCTCGATCCCCCTTCGGGTGTTGATCGACGTCTGGATCGCCACCTCATGGGGTGTTCCCTTCCGCGTGAACCCCCCCGCCCCGACATAGAGATCCTCGTTATTCTCACGCACGACCACCATGTCGATGTCGTCGGGCCCCTTGCCGCGGATCGGACCTTCCACGCCCGGATAGAGCTGCACCGGCCGCAAGTTGATGTACTGCTCGAAGTCAAACCGAAGCCGCAGCAGAATCCCTTTCTCGAGGATCCCCGGCGGAACCCGCGGATGCCCCACCGCACCCAGCAGGATGGCATCGCACCCGAGCAGCCGCCCGATCTCGTCGTCGGGCAGGATTTCTCCCGTGCGCAGGTAGCGCTCTCCTCCGAGGTCGAATCTCGCCAGGTCGAATTCGAGACCTTCAAGACTGCCGGCGAGCGCCAGGACTTCCAGGCCCTCCGCCAGGACTTCCGGGCCGACACCATCGCCGGCAACCACCCCGATCAGCATCAAGAGAGCCTCTCCTGCAAGGTGGCAGGGATCCGGACCGGCCTCACAATCGTCATCGTCACTAATTTGCCCGCGGATACGTAGAAAAAGGGAAGCGCAACCCTCATAATAAGAGAGAACATGGCACGTCACAAGCGCCTGCTCGAAGTCACTTCCAGCCCGGTATCCGAGGGTATTTGAACGGTCTTTGCTGCCGTAAAGCGACAAGTTAAGAATTTCGTTGACAACGCGATCGCGGGAAACATACTTTCATGCACCAAAGCGGGCGTTGAGGATCAAAGCCCTCGGTGGCCGCTGCTTGCTTCGATAAGACTGGGCACCTCGAAGAAAACGCACGGGCGCGGTAGCAGATCACTCGATCACCGCGCACCTCAAGAGTGATCCGGGAGAGCTCCTGATGGATAGTTCGGCGAAGAGCAATTCGCAAAATGGAGATCCGCGAAGCGATTCCAAGGTGGAAGAATCGCAGCTCGAGAAATCGATCCTGCGCCGCGGGCTGGCGACCCCCGCTGAGCTCGAGGCTTGCAAATCACACCGCAAGGGTCTCGCCGCCAAGACCGGCGAACAGTCCAAGAGCCTCCTCGAGATCATGGTCGATGCTAAGGTCCTCACTCGCAGCCAGATGACCCGGCTCAAACAGGAATGCGGCGAGGCCAACAAGCGGTTTCAGATCCCCGGCTACCAGATGATCGACAAGCTGGGTAAAGGCTCCATGGGCGTGGTCTTCAAAGCCAAACAGATTTCCGTCGACCGGATTGTCGCCATCAAGATCCTGCTCGATCCCCTCGCCCAGAACAAAGAGTTCATCAAGCGGTTCGAGCGTGAGGCCATGATCGCCGCCAAGCTCTCACACAATAACGTCGTGAATGCCATCGATGCCGGACAGATCGACGGCCACTATTACTTCGTCATGGAATACATTGAAGGGCCGACGATCAAGGACTTCCTCGACAAGCACAAGGTCTTCGACGAGAAGGAAGCCATCCGGATCACGCTGGCAATATGCCGAGGCGCTCAAGCATGCCGCCCTGAAGGGGCTCATCCACCGCGACATCAAGCCCGAGAACGTGATCCTCACCAAGGAGGGGGGCGTGAAGCTCGCGGATCTCGGGCTCGCCCGTTTGACCGGAGACGAAAAATGGGGGCTCTCGGAGGCCGGGATGGCAATCGGCACGCCGTACTACATCAGCCCCGAGCAAGTGCGCGGCGAGACCAACATCGACATCCGGGCCGACATCTACAGCCTGGGGGCGACCCTCTATCACATGGTCACCGGCAAGGTGCCCTACGGGGGCGAGACGCCCAACGACGTGATGCGCAAGCACGTCGATGTCAAGGTGCAGATCGTTCCCCCTGACCACTTGAATTCGCAGCTCTCCGGCGGGCTGGGCATGGTTGTCGAAACGATGATGGCCAAGAACCGCGAACACCGCTATCAAACGCCCGACGACCTGATCCTCGACCTCAAATGCCTTCAGCGTGGCGAAAGCCCGATGATCGCGGGTCAGAAGCCCGAGACACTCCTGGCCCTGGCCGAGGGTGAGTCGGATTCAGACTACGTCGGCGGCGGCGGCGGCGCATCCGAAGAGCAACTCGTCGAGCTGGCGTCCTACGTCAATAACCGCAATCACATCATCCTGACGATCGCAACGCTCCTCGCCGTCTCCGTGATAACGAACGTGATCATGTTCGTCGCGCGCTAAGAGCGTGTCTGTGAACTCAACGTGCGGCACGATCCAACGACCGTCGTGGAATCCGACGCGACGAGAAGCGGTTCCCACGCCGAAGCACGCAAACGCAGCCTTTCCCCCGCGAAAGTGCCTCCCCACCCAGCCCCATAGTCGCCTTTCGCTCCGCGAAAGTGCGTCCCCCTCGCGGAGCGTCGCAATGAGGAGGCTCTCGCCGCGAGCACTCGGTTCCGGCGACCGCGCGCACGCGAACTCCCGTCAGTCGCATCATTGCGCCTGACAATTGTCAAATTACCTGGATTGGTAAATTCGAGAGAACCGGCAAACCTTTTCGCCACCCCTTCGCACATTCGTTTCATTGGGGTGACGGGCCGGGAATTGGGCCCGGCAGGGTTGGCAGCCGGCGGGTCGCAAAGGATTGTGGAGCTCGATCAGTTCTTGCTGAAATCAAAAGAGCGGATCGCATCTTTCCCGAGCGGGTCTTTCACATACTTGCTGTGGCACGAACAACAGAGGTCGAACCGAAAGCCCTTTTGCAGCGGGGTGGCGAGGTCCTCGGAGACGAGTGCCTCGTCACGGGAGAGGATCTGAGCAACCGCCTCCATCGGATCATCGTCGAGATCATCCTCCTTGATTTCCGTCGGGTCGAAGCCGGGGTAAGCCTCAATCTTGACCACGTATCGGCCGTCGCCGGAACCAGTCAATTCCTTGCCGCAGAGATCGCACGTGAAGTGGACCATCAGCGATACATCCCTCAGTATGATGAGCCGGTTAACGAGTCCGGAAGATGCTATAGAAACGATTCTAACCAGCGGGCTCAGCTCCGTCCAAGCCCTCTCTCTTCGTTATTCCAGGAATCCAAAACAATCGAATTCCTGTCAACACCAGAATCACGAGAATACACGATAAAACCGAAAGCGCAAGCCCCGCGCGAACCTCCACGGGATCGTACCGCAAAATCAAGTCATGCTGGCCTGCGGGAATTTGGATCTGCATGAAAACACTGGATTCTGCCTGCAAATCGGCATTCTTGCCGTCCAGCATCGCGGTCCATCCGCGGTCGAACGTCTCTCTCACAGTCGAGGCTCGTGGCTCCCTCGGAGTGAACTCGAATTCGAGCGCCGCCGTCTTCGCGCCCGACCTCGAGAACCGCTCGGGGCGACTTGGCCTCCGCCCACGGCAAGCCATCGAGCCAGGCGACCCACACTCTTCCAACCCGCTCGGTCCGCGCGAAGCTGTGTTCCGGCGGCGGCGAGGCCGCCACGACCGCATCCACCCCTGACTCGCGTAAGAGTTCGAGATTGGCAACAACGCGCTCCCACGTGATCTCGCTTCGACTGGTGATCGGCCCGGTTCGATCGTAGAGCGGCGTGAACCAGCGCAGGCTTCGCTCCAGCTCGATCGAGTCGTAATTGCGAATGTCGCGTAGACCGAATCGCATGAGCACGTTCGGGGGTATCTCCTCGCCGAGCCCCACCGCGCGGCCGCCGGGCTTCATCTGCTGACGAAGCCGGGCGATCACCGGCGGCTCGTGCGATCGCTGCTCCTCGGCCGCGATCGCCCCGTTCACGCCAAAGCCGAGCCCCGCCAGGTCGATCAGCACGAGCCCGAACACGCCCGGGCGAATCCACCGTGTGCTCGCCCCGCTGCGCCTGAGCCGCCAGGCAAGCGCCGCCAAGCAGGGCAAGCTCGCATGAGACCAGCCCGTAATACCGCGGCACGAAACGTCAGCACCTGCCGCACCTGGCGCATGGCCCGCTCTCGATAAACCTGGCCGTCAGCACCTGCGGTCGCCGCCGCAGCGTCGCGATAATGCGCCAGCGCCCGCTCGCGGAGCTGGCCCTCGAGCGATCCGATCGATCCGGCCGCGACCGCCAGCCCGACCGCACCCAGCAGCCAGGTCATGATCCAAGAGCGAGCCAGCCGACCGGAGGATGCAAGCTGGTCCAGGCCGATCCCACCCAGCAGCGCCAGCGCGAACGCAATCCAGAGCGTGAGCCGCCGGTTGTCCGTGACGTCCAGCACGGGCAAGGCGCGCAGCAAGTTATCCACCGGCGGCAGTCGGAAGGCGCCCATGGCGCCGGCGATAAAGAGGCCAATCAGATACCGAACATGCACTGATCGCCCGCGCGTGATGACCGCCAGAGGCGCCAGCCAGAGCAGCGTCGCCAGACCCGCAAATCCGCCCGCAGACTCATTGAGGTTGTTCACGCCCAGCGCTTTGGCGATGTTGGGCTGGCCCCGGCGCTGGCTGCCGTAGGCATAAGGAATCGCGGTGCACGCCATCTCCAGCAATCGCGGCCGAGTGATCTTCCACCACGGTGCCGTTTCGCCCTGCCGCGCGCTCCAGACGGGGCTCCTCGCCAGATACGAGCCCAGCGGCAGAATCTGCACGCTCGCGAGCGCCATCCCAGGCACACCCCGAGCGCCCAGCAGACCGCAGGGCGCCGGCGCGGCACGCCCGTCGCGGGTTGCCACACCATCCGCGTGAGCGCGTAGAGCCCACCCGCCACTAGCACGTGAGCGCTCGTCTGGATGTGGCCGCCCAGCACGACCAGCGCAACCACGATCGCCAGCACCGCGGCTCCCCTCGCCGTCGGCTTACGGAACAGCCGATCGGTCTGCGAGCAGCAGCCACGGCAGCCAGATCGCCACATTCGTCACCGGGTAGAGCAGCCACAGCACCAGGAAACCGCAAAAGGGATAAACCAGCCCGGCGAACCACCGCCCCCACGCCCCGAGCCCCCAGGAACGCGCGAGCAGGAACATCCCCAGCCCCGCCACCCACAACCGGCACGCCGCCATCCAGGCGATCGCGCCTGCGGCCGACGGTCCGAAGTACGCCAGCAGATTGAACGGGTCGAACACCGCGCTCTGGCCATTGGCCAGATGAGGTGCGCCGCAGCCCGCAGAGCCGTTCCACAGCGGCAGCCGCCCGCTCCGGATCATTCGCCGGTTAAATTCCAGCCACGGCTCGAATTGAAGCACCGGGTCCATCAAGAGCCGATTGGCCGGCTCGTATTCCGCGACCGACTCGCCCCGAAAACTCGCAGAAACAAAGAGCACATCCGCCGGGCTCAGCACCTTGCCGAGAAAGAGCGTTTCGTAAAAAAACGCCGAGACGCATACCGCCAGGCACAGCCCAAACGCGAAGACCTCGCGGCGCCCATCCATGGCATGCTGCCTCCTTGCCTATCCTTGATTCAGGCCGGAATCGGACTCTCGATCGGCTCGATGCGCTCGATCAAGACGAGCCCAACCATCTCCACTCGCTCGTACGGGTCCTCGGGCTTGCCTGCATAGGAATAGATATTCACACTCGACCGGCCAACGAGGAGCATTTCAGGGTGCCGGATGTCGTAAGTTCGACCGCTGTTCAGGCCGAACCGAAACGGCCGGAACGGTATTGCTTGGACCCAAAACAACAGATCTTCGGGACGCATCAAGGATCCTTTCCCAAGCGTACGGCTTTTTCACGATGACCAAACTCTCGGCTCGCACGACCTCGACATCCGGGCGATGCCGGCGTTCCAGGGGTTGCCTCAAGTGTAATCCAAATCCGAAACTCGGGCAATTCGGACTCGATCGCCACTTCGCTCAGAAGACCCCCTCCAAGCCCGAAGAATTCTCGCGTTTCCGGCCTCCCTCAAAATCGACATCTGGAGTAGAATCCACTGCGTTCCACTGTAGATAAGCTGTGCTCATCAACCGTACGAGCGGCAATCCCATGCCTCAAACGCTAGTCCGCCATCGCTTGAGTGTCGAACAGTACGAGCAGATGATCGACACCGGCATCCTCAGTGAGGAGGATCGGCTCGAGCTTATCCGAGGGGAGATCATCGACAAGATGCCGATCGGTGACTCGCATTCTGCGTCCGTGAAGAAATTGAACCGCCGCTTCGGCAGGACCTTTGGCGACGCCGTCATGGTCGGCGTGCAAGATCCCATTCGCCTGCTCGACAGCGAGCCCGAGCCCGGCATCAGCTTGCTGGTTCCTCGCGAGGATTTCTACGAATCCGGCAAGCCGCGGGCCGTCGACATCCTTCTGCTGGTTGAAGTCGCGGACACATCGCTGGAGATTGATCGTGAGGTCAAAGGTCCGCTATATGCCGAAGCCGGAGTGCGTGAATACTGGATCGTCAACCTGATCGAACGCTGCCTCGAAGTTCATCGCGATCCCACGCCCGACGGCCAGTACCGCGACATCGCGGTCCTGCGCCCGGCGACCAAGTGGAAATCGCAGCACTCCCCGGATTCAAGTTCGCAGTGGCCGACCTTCTGTAAGACGGATCTTGCAGTCCATGGCATACTGGCTCTTCAAAGCAGACCCGACCGCTTACTCCTTCGCCGACCTCTGGTCCGAGCCCGATCGCACCACCGGCTGGGACGGCGTGAGGAACTACCAGGCGCGGAACTTTCTGCGCGACGACGTCACCCTCGGCGACGGAGTGCTGTTCTATCACTCGAGTGCCGACCCGCCCTGCATCGCCGGCATCGCCGAAGTCGTCAAGACTGCCCACCCTGATCCCACGGCGTTCGACCCCGACGATTCGCATTTTGACCCCAAGAGCAAGCGCGATTCACCGACGTGGTTCCAGGTTTCGATCAAGGCCGTCCGCGCGATCGACCCGCCGCTAGGCCTTCCGGGTTTGCAGGGAGTCGCCGCCCTCAAAGGGATGGAGCTCCTGCGTAAGGGCAGCCGGCTGTCGATTCAGCCGGTGACCGAGAAAGAGTGGAAGGCCATAATGGGGCTCGCGAAACCCAGCACGAAGAAAAAGAAATAGGCACGGCGTTCGGTACCTATCAAAACATCCATTATATTGGATATCTCAAGATGAGCCGGATCGAGCACTTTGCAATCTACGCCGAAGACCCGATTGCTCTCAAAGACTTCTATGTCGGTGCGCTCGGTCTGCGTGTGATCGTCGAGAACGCCGGGCCGCCGCCGGCGTACTTTCTCGCCGACGACCACGGAGTGGCCGTAGAGATCCTGGCAAGGCCGAAAGGCGAGTCGAACACGAACCAGCGCTGGATTTGCCATTTCGCATACTGGGTCGACGACTTTGTGATGATGCGCGACCAGCTCGCACGCATCGGCGTCGACTTCGAAGACGAAACTCTGGTGGAAACCGACGACCTGAAAACCGCGTTCTTCAAGGACCCTTCAGGCAATCGCTGCCAGATCGTCTGGCGGCGCAAGCAGCTCGGAGCGTAGCCCAAACGCAGAAAGTCAGGAGGTCATCACGGATGATCGCCTCTGAAACGACCACACGCACGCGCCGTGCGACCCGGCTCGATCGATCGCCGGCCGGCACCAAGCTCGACAAGTCAATGCTCTCGGTGATCGTGCCGATCCTTGACGAGGAGGCAACCTTGCCCGAGCTCGAGCGCAGGCTGCCTCGGCGCACTCGAGGGGCTCGGCTTCCGCGCACTCGAGTTTCTGCTGGTATCCGACGGCAGTCGCGACCGCTCCGAGAACATGATAGCCGAGATCGTGGAGCGCGACGAGCGATTCCTCGGGGTCTTCTTGACCCGCAACTTCGGTCATCAGCCGGCCGTCTCGATCGGCCTTTCGCATGCCAGAGGCACTGTCGTTGCGATCATCGACGCCGATCTGCAAGACCCACCCGAAGCAATCGGCTCTCTGGTCGCACAGCTCGAAGCGGGAAACGACGTTGCCTACGGTGTGCGCCGCAAACGGAAGGAAGGAGTCCTGAAACGATGGGCCTACTTCCTTTTCTATCGCCTGCTCCGATTTGTCTCGATGATCGACGTCCCGCTCGATTCGGGTGACTTCTGCTGCATGCGCCGCCGCGTCGTCACGGCCATGCTTTCACTTCCAGAGCGGAACCGCTTCCTCCGCGGCCTGCGCGCCTGGGTGGGTTTCAAGCAGGTCGGCGTCGAATACGAGCGCGCGGCCCGCTTCGCCGGCCGCCCCAAGTACACCCTGCGCAAGAATCTCTCCCTGGCCTACGACGGATTGTTCTCGTTCACGAAGCTCCCGGTGCGGTTCATCCAGATAGCTGGGTTCATACTATCATTCTTTGCGATCATGATCGCAATTAGCTATCTCGTCTGGTACCTCATCGCACCGACGGAGTTTCCCCGGGGCTTCGCCAGCTTGATCATCTCGATCTGGTTATTCGCCGGGATCCAGATGCTCTGCCTGGGCATCGTCGGTGAATACGTCGTGCGCACCTGCGACGAGGGTCGAGGCCGCCCGGTGGCCCTGGTGCGCGAGATCGTGCGCGGCGATCTTCTGGACGAAGCACCGCTCTCGGATGACGACGACGCCGTGATGTGATGAGGAATCGGGCTCGAGCGCAGAGCGGCCAGAGGCGACGGGCGATGGAGGAAAACTATCGCGCAGAGTACGAGCAATTGTACCGGGCGCACTGGTGGTGGCGAGCACGCGAGGCCATCTTGATCGGCGTGCTCAGGCGGCGGCGGCCCAAACCCGGCGCGGCCATCCTGGACGTCGGTTGCGGCAATGCGCTCTCGTTCGCGGCGCTCGCGGAATTCGGAACCGTGCGCGGGATCGAGGTCGACGCGCGCCTGCTGGACGACTCGAGGCCCGTTCGCGCGCATATCTCGACCGAGCCCCTCGGTGCGCCGTTATACGATGATCCTCGCTGGCGCTTCGACGTGATCACGGCGCTCGACGTGCTCGAGCACATCGATGACGACCGTCATGCCCTCGCCAGCATGGCCGGCATGTTGAATCCCGGCGGGCTCATGGTGATCACCGTCCCGGCGTTTGAGTTGCTCTGGGACCGTCACGACACCCTCAACCATCATCGCCGCCGATACACGGCACGCGGCCTGAAGCGTTCCCTCGCCGCCTGCGGAGTCGACGTGATCGAGCTGCGCTACCTGTTCCCGCGCTGTTCATTCCCAAGCTCCTGGTTCGACTCTGGAATACCGGACGAACGCGGAAAGTGGCACAGCACGGCATTCCCGGTCCCCGGATCAATCGCGCGCTCGAGCGCCTCTGCGTTCTGGAGGAGCGGCTGCTCGGTTGTCTGCCGATCCCACTGGGCACGTCCGTGCTGGCCGTCGCGCAAAAAACGAACATCCGCTAAGCCGCATTGCACGGTCACGCGACTCGAGTGGCTGGGCCGACCTGGCTCGGCCAGTGCTCCGCTGTAGCAGGCACACTCCGTGTGCCGCCCGCCGAAGTTGCCGATTGGGTAGCACTGGCTCTGCCAGAGTTGACGAGTTCATCGCGGGCCCCCACACGCGTCGGGCGCGGGTCCCCACACGCGTCGGGCGCGGGTCTCCAGACCCCGCCCTCCGCCAGCCCGCAGGTCTCCTCGTGCCATCTCAGCTCGCCTGCGCTGTCTCAGCCGGAATCACCCCGCGCCACTCGACCACGAAGCGGTTCGCGCGCGCAAACGCCTCGATCTCGGCCTTGCTTTGCGGGATCTCAATTCGCGAGGTCTCGCGGTAAGTCCCGCTCCCCGCCGCTTCCAAGACACTTCCTCACCAATCCACTGCCCGGCGGCGTAGTATACGATCAGACACTTCATTCATCCCATCTCCTGAAACACGCGAAGACATCGTTTTTGCAAGAAAAATGATAAGGGATGCGCCGGCCGAGCCAAGTCGAGGTTGATTTTCTTTCCAAACAATCGCTGATGATCCGGGCGCGAATCAGCGGACGAATCGACTGGGCTTGAAGACTGGCCGCGCTTGCGACATGATCGTCCCGCGAGCGTGTGCGCCTTCGGCCACAGTCAAATAAGACATCCGAGCTGAAAAAAAGAGAGACCGCCCCGGTCATGGATTTCGCATTTTCAGAGTCGCAGCAGCAGTGGTATGAAGCGGCCATCAAGTTCGCGCGAGAAGAGTTGTCCGACCCCGATTCAGCCGAGCGCGAACGCAATGGCGAATTCTGGCGCGAGGGATACCTGCGATGCGCGAAACTGGGCGTGCAGGGCCTTCCCGTGCCGACGGAATTCGGTGGCGGCGGAGCCGATCTGCTGACCACCGCGGCAGCGTTCGAAGGTCTGGGCTACGGCTGTAGCGATACCGGCCTCGTCTTCGCGATGGGCGCCTCCCTATGGACCACGACGATGTCGATCCTCGCATTCGGAAGCGAGGCACAGAAACGGCGGTTCCTGCCTGGCCTTTGCAACGGCAGCCTGCTGGGCGCCAACGCCGCGAGCGAGCCCGAGGCGGGATCAGACATCTTCTCGATGCAAACGCGGGCCGACCGGAGTTCCGAAGGGTGGGTGTTGAACGGCAGCAAGTCCTGGATCACGAGCGCGCAATGTGCAGACGTCTTCGTTTGCCTTGCGAGCACTGATCCGCCCAAGGGAGTGATGGGTATCACGGCGTTCTTGGTGGAGCGAGGTACTCCCGGATTCAAGGATGGCCGGGCGATCCCGACTCTGGGTCTGCGGCACGGCGCCCTTGGGAGAACTCGTGTTCGAGAATTGCGTCGTTCCTGAAGATGCGATTCTCGGCCGCGAGGGCCGCGGGTCATCTGTTTTCAACGCAGCTCTCGAGTGGGAGCGAGGTGCAATTCTGGCAGGTATACTGGGCACAATGCGCCGCCAGCTCGAAGCATGCATCGCTCACGCGAAGCGGCGGAAGCAGTTCGGCCAGCCGATCGCAAAATTCCAATCGGTTTCGAATCGCGTCGTCGAGATGAAACTGCGGCTGGAAACCAGCCGCTTCATGGTCTATCGTTATGCCTGGGCGGCTTCGCACGGCCAGGACGCGGCGGCTTGGTCGTCGATGGCCAAGCTGCACGTTTCGGAGTGCTTCGCCCAGAACAGCCTCGATGCTCTGCGATTGTTTGGTGCCTCCGGGTTCCAGGCAGGCGCCCCCGTTGAACGAGACCTGCGCGACAGCGCCGGCGGCGTGATCTTCTCGGGGACCAATGATATCCAGAGGAACTTGATTGCAGCGCATCTGAAGCTCACGTGAAAGTAAGAGCCGCCCCGCCGGAATGAACTCGTGCGAGCCCGCTCCCTGCTGACCTGACCAAGAATGTCCACAGCCAACGAACCAAGCCGAATCTGGCCGCGCCTCCGCAGCCTCTTCAAGGCACAGGAGTGGGCGCTCTGCGCCGGCATCCTGGCGGTGCTCCTGGTGATTTACGCGATGGACAAGGACGGCGCGTTCTATCAGAGCTACAGCCTTCAAACGCTGTTGCATCGGGTCGCACTCTTCGGCGTTCTGTCGGTGGGTGCGGCCGTGGTGATCATCGCCGGCGGAATCGACCTCTCAACCGGGGCAGTCGTCTCGCTTGCGTCAGTGGTCAGCGCCAAGCTCTTGACCGAGTGGTTGCGGACTGCGTCCTCGCCCCCACCGTCGACCGCGCTCATCGCGCTGGCCATCGGCCTGACCGTGCTCATGGGAGCGAGCGTCGGGTTGGGTCACGCGCTGATGATCAACTTTCTGCGGCTTCCTCCCTTTATCGCGACACTGGCCACGATGGCCGGCCTGCGCAGCCTGGCGACCGTGCTCTGCCAGAACAAGACGATCACGGTGCCCTTTCCCGCTTATCGGGCCCTGGGCAAAGAACAGTGGATGTCGCTGTCCATCTTCGCCTGCGTGGCCATTTTCATGAGTATCGTGATGGGCTGCACAGTGCTCGGAAGGCACCTCTTTGCCCTGGGCGGCAACGAGACGGCCGCGCGCCTCTGCGGACTGCGGACCCGGCGTTTGAAGGCCATTGCCTACGCCACGGCGGGAACTCTTTCGGCCCTGGGCGGCGTCCTTTTCACCGGCTTCAGCGGCCAGGGCGACAGCCGGATGGGCAACGCATATGAGCTGACGGCCATCACCGCCGCGGTGGTCGGCGGCTGCAGTCTTGCCGGCGGAGTCGGGTCAATCCGGGGCACGGTGCTCGGCCTGCTCTTGACCCAGATCGTCTTGAAAGGCACCGGCATCCTCACTCCGCGAGGTATCGACAGCACCCAGATCGAGGGCCTTGTGCTGGGCACGGTCGTACTCGTGGCCGTGGCGTTCAACCAGCGATTCCGGGGTGGGAGGAGCTGATCGGCCATGTCCACTGGTTCTGAACAGGCTGACTGGAAAATCAACCTCGCAATTCAGGTCGGTCTGCTGCCGCTCTTGGCGGTGATTCTCTTCGGCCTCTTCGGCTTCATCTTGCCGCCGGCTCGCTGGAGCTTGTGGACGATTCCAGCGCTCGTCCCCTCCGGCGGCGTCGTGGCCCTCCTGGCCGCGTGGCCATTTCGACAGCCCGTTCGTGCCCTGTTGCTAGACGCCCTGGCCGCAACGCTCGCACTCGCATCAGCGGTCCCCGGAATTGCCATCACGATGCTGATCGCATACGGTGTCGCACTCAACATCGCCGAGAATCGAAACAGCACGCAGTCTCTCTTGTACGAGCTGACGCGCCCGATCGTGCTTCGATACATCCTGCAACTCGCGCTCTTGCCCGTCGCACCCGGACTCATCGGCCTTTGGCTGGCAAAGCGGCGCGCGACCACCCGAACATCGCGCGCCGCCGTCGCGGCCCGTTTTTCGATTCTGAGCCTCGCGCTTTCCACCGTGATCGGCTGCTTGATCATCATCGGCGCCGCTTATCGCCGTGTGGAGTGGCCATGATCGCGAGCACACTCTAGGCCGAGCAGCCCTCGGAGATTTCAAGGCCATCTGATCCCGTGACGGCTTCACACCACAAGTCTATCATCGCGGTTTTCTTCAAACGAAAGGCGGTCCGAAGGGTCGCGTACGGATTGGCGGCGATCCAGGTCGTCGTGGCGTATGGCGTCGCAGGCTATCTCACCATGGGCTGGACATTCATCGACGCCCTCTACCAGGTTGTGATCACCGTCTCCGGCGTGGGCTTCAACGAAGTTGAGCCCATGCTTTCTACCAGCTCGCGTGTCTTCACCATGTCGGTGATCGGGCTGGGCATGCTCTCGGTCGCCTTCACGCTCGGCTCGTTCGTGCAATTCCTCACCGAAAGCGAGATCATCGATTTCATTGGTCGTCATCGCATGATGAAAAACATCCACACTCTCAAAGACCACATCATCGTCGCGGGCTACGGGCATCTTGGCGGGCTGATCTGCGACGAGCTGGCAGCACGCGACAAAGATTTCGTACTCATTGATCAGGCGCACGACCGCGTGGCGGCGGCCGAAGCACGCGACTTCCTGGTTGTCACTGGTGATGCCACCGAAGAGCACGTGCTCGAGCAAGCGGGCATCCAGCGCGCCGGGATCCTGGTGACCGTCACGCCGAATGACGCCGAGAACGTGTTCATTACGTTGACCGCGCGGCAGATGAGGCCCAACCTGGTGATCGTTTCACGGGCTGAGAACGCCAGCACACCCAACAAGCTCCGCCAGGCCGGTGCAGACCACATCGTGATGCCGGCCGCGATCGGCGCGCATCGGATCGTCTCACTTCTCACCAACCCGGGTGCAGTGAAGCTCGCTGAGCTGGTGACCGATCGTTCCAGCGTGGGGATCGAGATGGAAGAGCTCTTGATCGCGCCCAACTCCGCCTTGTCCGGCAAGAGTCTACGCGACGCAGACATCAAACGACTCACAGGAGCGGTCGTGATCGCGATCAAACACGCCGACGGGCGGCTGGAATTTCCTCCAGCCGGTGACGAGGTCTTCACGCCGGGTGACCGCATCGTCCTGATGGGCCAGCAACACAATCTGCAACAGTTCCGCCAGCACTTCGCGGCTGAGGCTTGAATCTCACCGCTTGGAGAACTGGAAGCTCTTGCGGGCTTTCTTGTGGCCAAACTTCTTGCGTTCGACCATTCGAGCGTCACGAGTCAGGAACCCGGAATCGCGGAGCGCAACCTCGAGGTCCGGCCGGTAGTCTTTGAGCGCGCGGGCCAGTCCCAGCAAGACCGCGCCAGATTGGCTCAGCTTGCCGCTGCCTCGCACGTTGACAAACACATCGACTCGCCCACCCATCTCCGTCAGCGCCAGCGGCGACTTGACGTCGATCTGCTGCACTTCCAGCGGAAAATAAACGTTGTATTCCTGGCCGTTGACCAGGAACTGACCGGTGCCCTCGCGAATGCGCACGCGGGCAACCGCCGTCTTGCGCCGGCCGGTACCCCACGTGAAGGGATTCTGCGTCGTCGCCGCCATGTGTCGTTCTTTCCCTCGATCGTGAATGCTCGCCCATTCAGTCAGGGCGGGTCAAAAAGCCAGGAATCCGTTTGTATCGTTTGTCACTCACTCGGCCGGGCTTGCAGCCGGCTCATCCGCAGGGCTATCGCTTTCCTCCGGCGCCGGCGCGGGGGCGGCAGCCGCCGAGCTTGCCTTCATGCTCCCTGGCGGCACAACAAAAACAGCACCGGTGGGAGTGGGGCGGCCCGACAGCGCTTCCAGCGGAATCGGGCACTGAGCCTGATGCGGATGATTGGGCCCGGTGTACAGCTTCAGCTTGGCCATCATGTGCACGCCGATCTTGTTCTTCGGCATCATCCGCTCGATGGCAAGCTGCAAGATTCGCTCGGGCTGCCGCTCGAAGAGCTTCCAGGCGGCCTCGTCTCGCTGACCCCCGGGATAACCCGAGTATCGCTGGTAGAACTTCTGATGCCACTTGTCGCCGGTGAAGACAACCTTGTCGACGTTGGTGACGATCACATAATCACCGGTATCAATGTGGGGCGTGTACGTGGGCCGGTGCTTGCCCATCAAAATCGGCGCGATCTGCGCAGCCAGCCGGCCGACGACCTGATTGTCGGCGTCGATCAAGTACCAGTGCTTCTGCAGCTCGCCCGTCTTCGCCTGATAACACTTCATGGATGCGTTGTACCTGTTTCACTGACCCTGACGAACCCGCCGCGAACCGTCCATTTCCGCTGCGACGAAAATCCCATCGTACCATGATCTTGCCATGGGTCAAGCAGTTCGGGGAACCTGGCGATGTTCAGGTGTATCCTGACAGGGGTCGACGCCAGGAGATCTCATACCACGGATGGTGCTTGCGGAGGCAACCGGCAAGCCCGACGATGTGAAGGCATGGAAGACCGAGAGGGCAAAGTGGTAAAGCTCCAGCAGGCCAGGTCGATGTCCGACGTCACCCGCGTCCTTTCCGCGATCGAACAGGGTGATCCTGGCGCCGCCAGCCAGCTTCTGCCGCTGGTCTACGATGAGCTGCGAAAACTCGCCGCGCACAGACTTGCTCACGAGCGTCCGGGTCAGACACTCGAAGCGACAGCCCTGGTCCACGAGGCGTATCTCAGGCTGGTCGGTGACGACGCCAAAAAACCCTGGGATGGCCGCGGCCATTTCTTCGCCGCCGCGGCTGAAGCCATGCGCCGGATCTTGGTAGACAGGGCTCGCGATCGCCGCCGGCAGAAGCGAGGCGGCGATCGCTACCGCCGCGTCCAGATCAATCTCGATACCCTGCTGCACAACCCACCTGATGACGACCTGCTGGCGCTCGACGAGGCGCTTCAAGCCCTGGCCCGCGAAGACCCCGCCGGCGCCGAGCTGGTGCGCCTGCGTGCCTTCGCCGGCCTGACGCTCGCCCAGGCCGCCGAAGTGCTGGGCATCGGCCGTCGCACAGCCGACCGCTACTGGGCCTACGCCCGAGCCTGGCTCTGCGACGCCCTCTCGTAGGTCAGGCTTCAGCCTGACGATTCTGTGCAATAAACGCCGCAGACTTGCCGACGTCACCAACTACGGTCGAATTGGCAAGGTCGCGCTGACTCTGAAGGCGATGTTTCCTCAATCGAAGATCGCTACGATCGGAGTGGGCAAGAATCTGCTACAATCTCGCGTGTTGTGCCCATATATCGGGCAGGTGGATCCCGTGAGTTTGCTCAGGGTGAAAAGGCCGCATGGACACGTTGACCCCCGAGCTGAGACAGGCCATCGAGCAAGCCGGCGATTCTACCGTTCGGTTGACGGACCCGGAGACACAGAGAGCCTACGCGCTCGTCAGTGCCGAGGTCTTTGAACGGTTGCTCGTGAAAGCCGACGATCGCCGGGAGCAGGCCGCGTTTCTGCGGGCAGCAAAAAAGAACGCGAAGGCGCGCCTGATGGAGGGCGCGTGATCCAACACCGTGAGATTTACCTCGCCGACTTTGATGAGATGGAGCCGCTCGGGAGCCAGCCATTCTTACGGTGATCGATTCAGTATACAATAACAGAAAGCGGCCGTTCGGTCTGAAGGTAGCAACTGCCGCGTGAAAGGGAGGGCCATGATCATGCCGCGAAAAAAAGAACTGACAGTCCATCGCCGGGTCGGGATCGCCATGAGCGTGTTGCCGTACGTCCAGCGGACTGCCGTGAGCCGAGTGCTTTCTTCGCCGAGTGCCTTCACTGATCACGCGGATGATTTGACCAGCGTCGAGAAACTCGCGCCTGGCGGCGAGAAACTCTACGTCATGACCGTCACGCCTCAGATCCGGCTCGTCTACTCGAAGGCAGGCGACAGCATCCAGATCCTGGACTTGGTGGAACGAGCGACCATGGACCGCCTGGCACAAAAGAAGTCGGGAAAAGCGGTCGAGCGCGACAAGGGCGCAAAGAGCAGCCGACCGGCAGCGTCAAAGACCAAGACGAGGAAGCTTGTTGATCTTGCCGAGAAATGAAGACGCTGGAGAAGATTACCCTCAGCCTCTCCAAATGCAAGAAAGAGCTCAGTGTATTCAGAGCGCTCCTCGACAGCAAGACGGCGCTAAGCGAGCGCAAGGACATCCTCCCATTCTTCAAAGCGCACAAGCACTTGGCAGCGATGGTGGGTGCTTACAACCCCAAGATTAATCGCTTCGACCGCATCGCCACCGAGTTCAGCCTCTTCGGAGACTACGCCTGCGACTTGGTGGTCGGCGATTCGGTCAGCCACAACTTCTGTTTTGTCGAATTCGAGGACGCTTCGCCGACGAGCGTCTTCACGAAGAAGAAAGGCAAGAGCACACCCGAGTGGTCAAGTCGGTTCGATCACGGATTCAGTCAGATCCTCGATTGGTTTCTCGTACTGGAAGATATGAAAAGAACCGGGCTGCACAAATCCAAATTCGAGCTGGATCTGATCCAGTATGTGGGCTTGCTCGTCATTGGCAGGCGCCACGATCTCGATGAATCTCAGTACGAGCGCCTCGTCTGGCGCAGTGAAGAGGTGCGAGTCGGTTCCCGACAAGTCAACTGCATCACATTCGATGACCTCTACGATACGCTCGCCCTGAAGTTACAGATTTTTGGTTGAGGCAAGCGAGCCACCGAACGCGATTTGCGAATTAATGAAGCATCTTTGGAGAGCGGCCGGAACGATATCCCTCTATTCACCGACCGCTTGACCTAAACCCTCGACGACCACGATCCGGCGGTGAGTGCACGGGCGGGAAAAAATCTTGACCCTGCTGGCGCACTCACCAAAAAAACGGAGCATTGAGAGACAGAGATCGAAATGAACCCATCGGATCGAGGTGGATCGTGGCCCAACCCGCAAACGACGTGAAGGCAATCTTCATCGCGGCCATCGACCATGAACCCGGTGCGCCCTGCGCCGCATACCTGGACGCCGCGTGCGGTGAGAATGCCGGTCTGAGGCGGCGGGTCGAAGCTCTGCTGGTTGCTCACGAACGAGCGAATGAACTGCTGGGCGATGGAGGGGAGCCCCCCGGCACGCCAATACCCGAGTCTTCCTCGCCCGTAGTCTCCAGCACGGACGCATATGAGGCTACAGCCGGACCAGACGTCTTGATCGCCGGCCGATACAAGCTCGTCGAGAAGCTCGGCGAAGGCGGTATGGGCGAGGTCTGGGTCGCCAAACAGAGCGAGCCCGTCAAGCGAAAGGTTGCACTCAAGCTCATCAAGACCGGCATGGATTCGAGAGCCGTCCTTGCGCGGTTCGAGCAAGAACGCCAGGCCCTGGCGATGATGGACCACCCCAACATCGCGCGCGTGCTCGACGGGGGGCTGACGCCATCTGGTCAACCGTTCTTCGTGATGGAACTTGTCAACGGCCTGCCCCTCACGAGATTCTGCGATGAAGCCAAACTGACTCCGAAAGAGCGGCTAGAGCTCTTTGTGCCAATCTGCCAGGCCGTTCAGCATGCGCATCAGAAGGGCATCGTTCACCGCGATCTCAAACCGGCCAACATTCTGGTCACGATCATCGACGGCAAGCCGGTACCCAAGGTGATCGACTTTGGCGTGGCCAAGGCGACGGGCGGCAAGCTGACTGATGAATCGATGTCGACGCAGTTTGGCGCGGTGGTCGGGACGCTGGAGTACATGTCGCCGGAGCAGGCGGGGTTTTCGGGAGTCGATGTCGACACGCGGGCGGATATTTATTCGCTCGGGGTGATCCTGTATGAGCTCTTGACGGGCCTTCGTCCGATCGATGCGAAGCGACTGAGGGGAGCCGCGCTCGCGGAAATGATCCGAATCATCCAGGAAGAGCAGCCGTCGAAGCCCTCGACGCGGCTCTCCACAGATGAGTCGCTGCCGTCGCTAGCGGCGTTGCGCCATATGGAGCCGAAGAGGCTGATCGCTCTCTTGCGCGGCGAGCTCGACTGGCTGGTGATGCGCTGCCTGGAGAAGAGCCGCGAGCGACGCTATGAGACTGTCAACGGGTTGGCTCGAGACATTCAACGGTACCTCGCCGATGAGCCGGTAGAAGCGCGGCCGCCCAGCGCTGGATATCGCCTCAGCAAATTCCTGCATCGGAATAAAGGGCCAGTGCTTGCAGCGAGCCTCGTGCTGCTGGCGCTGGTGGCGGGTCTTGCTCTCGCCTCGTATGGGTTTGTGCGCGCGAAATCCGAGCGAGATCTCGCGGAAAAGGCTCAAAGCCAGGCTTTGGAACAGAAGAAGATCGCGGACAAGGCGACCGTCGAGGCACTGGCGCAGAAGAAGACCGCGAATGAGCAGAAGGATTTGGCTCTTGAAAACGCGCGAAAATCGGATAAGAACGCCAGGAAGGCTGAGCTTAACCTCGCTGAGGTCTTCATTTCGCAGGCAGATACGATGAGGCTCGACGGCCGCGTGGCCGATGCGCACCGTCTCTATTCGCAGGCTTACGACAAGCTCCTCGAACTAAACGCGCCAGTGACAGCACCTGAGATCGGCCTCTGGAGTATCGACCATCAGACAGCCTCGCCGTTGCTAAGTGTCGCAGCCCACCCGGCCGTGGAAGCGGTCGCCATTGCGGCAGACGGACAACTCGCGCTCTCCGGCGGATCTGACGGCAAGTTGAAGCTCTGGAACCTGGCCACCTTGACAGAGGTTCGTTCGTTCACCGGGCACACGGACACGATCGTCATGATCGCGATATCCGCAGACGGCCAGACCGCATATTCAGCGGGCGCCGACCAGACATTGAGACTTTGGGACCTGGCGACCGGGCGGCAACAGCGCACCTTCGCCATGGATCAATGGATGAGCACGGCATCGGTTGCACGCGACGGCCGCGCCGCGATTTCCGGGGGTGAATCGCTGAAGCTCTGGGAGGTGTCGAGCGGCCGTGAGCTGCGCGAACTAGTTGGTCCTTGGCCGGGGTACTTCAAAGCGCTCTGCGCCGCGATTTCCCCGGACGGCCGGACCGCGCTGTCCGGAATGGAAGACAGAACTCTCAAGCTCTGGGACCTGGCCAGCGGAAAGGAGCTGCATACGCTCGTAGGCCATTTCGGCGCGGTGCTCTGCATCGCGATAAGCCCGGACGGCCGGTCCGCACTATCCGGTAGTTCCGACGGTACGTTGAGGCTCTGGGACCTCGCCAGCGGGAAGGAACTGCGTTCAATGAGCGGGCACTATGGACCGGTGTCCTGCGTCGCGATTGCCCCGGACGGGCACACCGCGCTGTCCGGGAGCACTGACTGGACATTGAAGCTTTGGGACCTGGGGACCGGAGAAGAGCTTCGCAGCTTCAGTGGGCACGCTGGCCGGGTGAGTAGTGTGTCCATCGCCCCCAACGGGCGAGTCGCGCTTTCGGGGAGCGGGGACGGATCGATGAAACTCTGGGACTTGTCCGCTGGGGAGGAAGTACGCTCACTGAACGGGGGATTCCCCTCGGTGGTCAGCGTCGCTATCGCCCCGGATGGACGGACCGCGCTCTCCTCAAATCGGGTAATGAACACGCTTTGGGATCTCGTGACAGGAAAGAAACTCCGCACAATCGGTGGAGACTCCGGATTCGTGACGAGCGTTGCCGTTGCCTCGGACGGCCACACCGCGCTCGGAGCGAACTGGGATGACAGCCTCAGCCTCTGCGACCTAACGAGCGGTGAAGAGCTGCGAACATTCACGGGGCACGCCCGGCGGATAAACGGTGTCGCCATCGCCCCGGACGGCCGAACCGGGCTTTCCGGTAGCTCGGACTCCACGCTGAAGCTCTGGGACCTAGTCAACGGCAACGAACTGCGCACGCTTGTCGGGCACAACGATGAGGTAAACAACGTAGTATTTGGCCCGAACGGGCAAACCGCGCTTTCCGGGTCTAGTGACTGCACGCTGATGTTGTGGGATCTGGCGACCGGGGAGACGCTCCGCGCTTTTGACGGGCACACCGGATCGGTGACCAGCATTGCGATCGCCCCAGACGGCCGAACCGCGCTCTCGGGAAGTGCGGACACATCGTTGAAGCTCTGGAACTTGGGTAGCGGGAATGTGCTGCGCACTTTTACCGGGCATTCCGAGCCGGTGTATGCCGTTGCGATAGCCCCGAGCGGCAGGACGGCGGTCTCAGGAAGCGGTGACGACACGCTGAAGTTCTGGGACTTGGCCACGGGAAAAGAGCTGCGCACGGTCAGCGCGTACCAAAGCGGCGTGAAAAACGTAGCCATTGGCGCAGACGGCCGAACTCTACTTTCGGTCGGAAACGACAAGTCGCTGAAGGCGTGGTACTTCAACCGCGGCGTAGCCCGTCGCGCCCTCGAACCACTCGTGACAGCAGCCCAGGCCAAATTGCAACGGAATCCCGGCGAGCCCGCTGCGCAGGCAACGCTTGGAGAATGGTACGCTTTCCGCGGTGTGGATGTTTGGGCGATCGATCTTCTCGTCCGCGCCCGCGATCAAGGCGCCGCGGTAGCCCCGCTATCACTCGCGCGCTGCTACTGGAATCTAAAGCGGTATGCCGAGGCCCGCCGGGAATTTCAGGTCGCACTGGAACAGAGCCACGACAACGCGGAACGAACGTACTTGAATTGGTGCATCGAGGCCATCGACACCGAATCGGAACGCAAGCGGCAACAGGAGGCCATCACCGCTGAGGAGCAGCGAATCCGTCGCGCAAACGCTGTGATCTGGCTGGCTCGGGCCGGAAAGTTAACCAAAGCTGTGGACGAGGCCGCCGAACTGACCAAGGCATCAAGCTGGGACCAGTGGCAGTGGTACGACTTCGCGTGCGTCCATTCGCTCGCGAGCGCAAAGTTCGCCGACAAGAAGAAGGAGTACGCCGATCGGGCGATTGAGTTACTGAAGCAGGCGGTGAGGGCCGGAATGCACGACGCCGACCTAATGGTAGAGGATACGGACCTCGACCCCCTTCGCGATCGGGACGACTTCAAGAAGCTGCTTCTGGAGATGGGGAGGAAGGCCGCGGCCGGGACGGGGAAACAACCGTGAAAGACGAGGCGCTGTTCCAGGGTTTGCTCGCCGCACCAATCGCTGAGTACGCCGGAGACACCGCACGATGAGAATTGTGATTCGAGTTACCCTATGCGACAGCGCCAAGGCTTGGGCGCTCTTGGTCAGGCATTCCCCGGGAGTCGCTCTGCCGGACCACGTTTTTGTCGTGTCGAAAGAGCCCGTGCGCGCCCTTCGAGAGGCGGGCATCCGCTTCTCGAAATTGTCCCGGGAGGCCAGCACACTTGCAGGGCATAATTGGTTAAGATAAACTGGCTTTATCTCCTTTTGGTAAAGCCGCTTTATCTCGATGGCACGCCATGCCTGATTGGAAATTCTACGGTCGGAAGGAACAGCTTGCGGATCTCGAGCGGATGCTCAACCGCAAACGCTGGTTCTTCGCCAAAGTCACCGGCCGACGACGAATTGGCAAAACAGCCCTGATTTTGAAGTCGATGCAGGAGATCCGCAGCAACCAACCCGTGTTCTATGTGCAGATACCGGACTCCGAGCCCGCAGGTGTGCTTTCGGCGGTGAACGATGCGCTCGAAACATTCTCGGTGCCTGCCGAGCAGTATCATCGACCGACCAACCTGCTAGAACTCGCGAAATTGCTCGGGGCGATGGCTGAAGGAGGTTATATCCTCATCCTCGACGAGTTTCAGTACTTCAACCGCAAGGGTTACGAAGAGTTCTGCTCGTACTTGCAGGCGGTTGTCGATCGGCTGGCTGCCAAGGCGAGTCGCGTACGAGGAGGATTGATCGTCCTGGGCTCGATCCACACCGAGATGATGGCCCTGCTCGAAGATCGTACCGCGCCGCTCTACAACCGAGTGACCGACATAATTGACCTCACGCACCTCGACATCGGCTCGATTCTTTCCATCCTTCGAGATCATGCTGAACCGGCCCCGGAGCGGTTGCTTTTCCTCTGGAACCTTTTCGAAGGAGTACCCAAGTTTTACAGGGACTGCTACGAGCAGCACGTGCTTGCCGCCGAGCGCAAGACTCTGCTGCGGCGAATTTTCTTCGAAAGCTCATCGCCACTTCGGTCCGAGGCCGAAAACTGGTTCCTTCGCGAATTACGCGGCCGGTATGACGTAATCCTGAAATTCGTGGCCCGTCACCCGGGGCGGGTGCACAACGAGCTCGTACAGGCGGTTCGAGAAGCTAGCGGCAGCCCTGATACGCAAATTGGCGGCTACTTGAAGGTACTCATCGAGCGGTTCGGGCTGATCGAGCGAAAGCTACCAGTGTTCGCCAGACCGGAAGCGAAGCGCAGCCGCTATTACGTCACGGATAATTTCCTTCGCTCGTGGCTTGCGGCCCTGGCCAACCCGGTTTCCGCCATCGCCTTTCGCCCGCTGGCCGAACTGATTGCCGAAGCCGATCGGCACCTGGCTGACGTCGAGGGCGCCGCCCTCGAGAAACTCGCCGGCCAGCTCTACGAGGAGCGGAGCCGCAAGGGGATCGGGGATTTTCCGATCACGCATCGGGTTCAAGGATTCTGGGATAAGTCTGACACCGAGATTGACCTGGTGGCCGTCAACGAATCCGAAAAATGCATCCGCTTCGGATCTTGCAAACGCTCGCCCAAAAAGCTGCTGACGGACGTGAGCAACTTGAAGCAGCATGTCGAGCGTTTTCTGCGGACGATGCCAAGATATCGAGGGTGGACCACGCAGTATGTCGGAATCGCACCTGTGCTGCACTCAGAGCAAAGAGCGATTCTTACCCGCCACGACATCCTGCCACAAGACTTGATCGATTTGACGACTGGCCTGAATTGAGTCGCTTAACTCGCGAATCACGCGGGGCACTGACCTGACTTTGCGACGCCGTGAGCGAACCTCGCTGACGCTTCGGGTTGGTGTGCGCGGCATTCTCGATCCGCTGCCCTCGCGGCTTCTGATCGTCAAGCCTCGAGCCGCGATCGAATCGTCGCGTGTGCTTTTTCGAGCGCTGCAGGAATCTGCTCAGGGGATTTCCCACCCGCTTGTGCCAGGTCAGGCCGCCCCCCTCCCCCGCCTCCCACCACCGGTGCAACCTCCTTCAGCCAGTTGCCCGCGTGCAAACCGCGATCGATCAAGTCCTTCGAGAACCCAGCCACGAGCTGCACCTTCCCCTCGGCCGCCGCCGCCAACAGCACAGCAAGGCCCGTCTCCCGTTTCCGCCTCATGACGTCGATCAATTGCCGCATCTCGTCGGGCGTGACGTTTTCCAGTGCCTGGATCACGACGGTCGCCCCACCGAGCGCCAAAGCCCCAGCCAGCAAGTCCTCGGCCGTCACGCGCGCCGGGCTCTCCACCCGCCGCTGCGACGCCTGCTTCTTGAGCGTCTTCACCTCTTCCATGAGGCTGCTCACCCGCTCGCCAATCAGGGCCGCGGGCACCTTCAACTGCGAAGAAAGACTGCCCAGGATTTCCTCCTCCTCACGCACATAGTCAAGCGCCGCCTTGCCGACGAGCGCAGTGATCCGCCGCGTGCCGGCCGCGACCGACTCCTCGCCGATCACCTTGAAGAGGCCGACCTGCCCTGCACTGTCGAGATGCGTGCCTCCACAAAGTTCGCGCGAGTAATCGCCCATCTGCACCACGCGAACGATATCGGGGTACTTTTCGCCGAAGAGCGCCATCGCGCCCAGGCTCCTGGCCTGCGCGATCGGCATGGTGGACCAGGTGACCGGCGCGGCTTCTAGCACCTTCAGGTTCACGGCCTTCTCGATCCCCTGCAATCGCTCGCGGCCAACAGCTTCAGGGTTGGCGAAATCGAACCGCAGGCGGTCGGGCTCGACCTTGCTGCCGGCCTGCTGTGCGTGCTTGCCCAGAATACCGTGCAGGGCGTGGTGCAACAGATGGGTCGCCGTGTGGGCGCGGCGAATCGCCTGCCTGCGATCAGCATCAACCGCGGCGTGAACCGGCGCGTCCAGGCTCACCACGCCGTCCACCACACGGCCCACGTGCAAGATGAACTCGTTCTCCTTCTTGGTGTCTTGCACCTCGAACGAGAAGCCCGGGCCCTTGATCGTGCCCGTGTCGCCGACCTGACCGCCCGCCTCGCCGTAGAACGGCGTCTTGTCGAGAACCAGGGCCAGCCCCGAGCCTTCGCCCGCCCGCGCCGATTCGGCCAGCCGATTCTGCTCGATAATGCCGATCACGCGTGCATCGGCCTCGACTCCGGAGTATCCCAGAAACTCGTTGCCGTGGTGGTATTCTCGCTTGAGCGCATCGAGCGGGCCCGTCGAGAACACGGCGGCGGCCTCGGTCGTTCCGCGCGAAACAGCGGAATGCGTTTTCTGCTCGGCCTCGAACGCGGCGCGGTCGATGCGAAGATTGTGATCGGCCGCCAGGCTCTCGACCACTTCGACGGGGATTCCGTAAGTGGCGTGAAGCGTGAAGGCATCCTTACCCGAGATCGTGTCGGAGCCGCCGGCGCGTGTCTTCTGGAACGTGTCGTTCAGGATGCGCAGGCCGTTTTCGAGGTTGCGGAGGAACTGCTCTTCCTCTTGCTTGATCGTGGTGGCGACGCGGTTGGCGCTTTCACGCAGCTCCGGGTAGGGCCTGCTCATCACGTCGGCCACCACCGGCACGATCTGGTGGAGAAACGGCTCGCGGCGCCCCATCTGATAGGCGTCAAGCACCGCCCGGCGCAGCAGGCGGCGGATCACGTAGCCTTGCTTCTCCGGGCCGGGGCGCACGTTCTCGTGGATGCAGAACGTCAAGGCGCGGACGTGATCGGACATCCGGCGCATGCGCACGCCGTCGGGATGTGCACTCTTGTATTCCAATCCAAGTGTTTGCGCAACCGCGGCGACAATCGGCTTGAAGACATCGGTCTCAAAAACCGACGAGACGCCTTGCAGGCACGTCGCAGCGCGCTCCAGACCCATACCCGTATCGATGTTCTTTTTCGGCAGAGGCTCGAGCTGGCCGGGACCAACGCGATTGAACTGGGTGAAGACCAGGTTCCAGATCTCGACTTCCTTCGAGCCGGCGCCGTGATAGAAGATCTCCGAGCACGGCCCGCAGACTCCGTTGGGGCCATGGGTCGGCGCGCCGGCCGGCCAGAAATTGTCGTCTTCGCCCATCCGCGAGATCCGCGACTCGGGGATCTTGATCTCGTCGCGCCAGATGGCATAGGCCTCGTCGTCGTCGAGGTAGACGGTGATCGTGAGTCGATCCGCCGGGAGCTTGAGGTTCTTCTGCAAGAACTCCCAGCCCCAGTGGATGGCCTCGCGCTTGAAGTAGTCTCCGAAGCTGAAGTTTCCCAGCATCTCGAAGAACGTTTCGTGGAACGCGGTGCGGCCGACGTTTTCGATGTCGCCGGTGCGGATGCACTTCTGGCAGGTGGCGGCCCGCGTGAACTTGGGGTCTCCCAGTCCCAGGAACTCGCGCTTGAACTGGTTCATCCCCGCCGGGGTGAACAACACGGTAGGATCATTCGGCACGAGCACGTCGCTCGGGCGCCTGATGCATCCCTTGGATTCGAAGAATTCAAGGAACGCTTCGCGGAGCTCGTCTATTTTCATTTGACAGTGACCTGTCCCAGGTCGGTATCGAGGGTGACCGGGCCCTCATGGCGGGCCACGGCGTCGGCAAATTCGCGGGGAGAGCGGATGTTATCGTCACCCACGCGGACGATCAACTGCCCCCGTTTGATACCGGCAGCGGCCGCCGGTGATCCTTCCTCAACTTCCACGGCCACGACGCCGGCGAGCGCCCGCTCGGGGAAATTAAATGCATCCCGCCGGTACAAGACCGACGTGTACTCGACGCGCAGCCCCCGCCAGGGCTTGGGACGATTGGTGGCGATCACTTCCCCCTCCACCGCCAGCTTGGCGAGCACGACCGTCCGCTCGAGCGGTTTATCATCGCGCAGAATCTTGAGACGAACCGCTTCACCGGCGGAATAGATGTTGACCGCCAGAACAAGCGAATAGAAATCGGTCACGGGAACATCGTTGACGGCGATGATCTGGTCGTTGATTTCGAAGCTGCCCGAGCAAAGCAGGTGAGTTTTCGGTCAGAGTGGAAACGAAGTTCGAGAACTTCTCATCCGCCTTCAGGCCCAGCAACCCGTATTCGACCTCCCGGCCTTCCTTGAGCGTGGCGATTGCCCGGCGAATGAGCTTGTCCATCGGGACGGCGTAGCCTGCCATCGCGTCAAAACCGGCGACGCTCGAAGCCATCGTGGTGATGCCGACCAGCTCGCCCTTCAGGTTGATCACCGCGCCGCCGCTCATCCCGAGATTCAGCTTGGTGTCGAGCTGGAGCAACGTGGGAAGATTCACGAGCCCATACGGCTTCGTGGGCGGGGGAACGTAAGCGTCGTCGTTACCGAGCTCAAGCCTGCGGGCGATGTTCGACAGAATGCCCCAGCTCGCCGAGGCCTCGCCGTTCCGCGCGGCGTTGAACGAGTTTCCCAGCGCGATCAAGAAGGACCCCCTGCGCAGGCCGCTCGAGTCGCCGATCTTGATGGGCCTCAGGATCGGCGGCTCGGCGCCATCACTCGAGGCCGGAACGAGGACGGCCAGGTCGCTACGTGGGTCAGCGGCAATGATCTCGGCCGGGAACTGCTGGTTTCCGGTCGCGCGGACGATCAGCTCGCTTGCCCCGCGGACGACGTGAAACAGGGTGAGGATCTCGCCGCGATCGCCGATCACCACGCCCGCGCCGTTATCGAGGGAGATCAATTTCCACATGTCGGCCTGTCGATGATCGCGCGCTTCCAGGAACATGGGCGGAACGCGCGTCCGCCTCCGACCACGAACGGCCAGAGTTTCCGGGCCGCTCTCATTCTTGATTCGAGCGATGGTCACGACCGAGGGCTCAGCCCTGGCGATCGCATCGGTAAGCAGCTTCTCGACCGAAGCGACGACGGCGAGCGCTTGCGGATCGGGTGGGTGCGAGGGCGGATCCTGTGGCTGGAGCCAACCCAGCAGCAAGCACGACGTCAAGACAACTGTGGACATGAACGAGACCCCGGTACGCGATCAGACTTAGCAAATCAGAGCGGGAAACAGCCACGAGAGCCGCGAGCGCTCTTTATCCATCATTCCCTGTCAGGCCGCGATCGGCAACCCCAGGGGGTTGTCAGTGGTCAGTTGTCCGTTGTCAGTTGTCTGCCTGCGGGGCTCGCCGCCATGCGATTCGAGTTCGGATTTTCCCGGTTATATTTTACGGCTCTGTCCTTACGTTGCGCGGGACCGGCGTGGGCTGCCCTGGAAGGGCTGAGCGCCGGCGGAGCCAGCAGCCGTAGACGAGGGAACAAATTGCCATGAACCCGACGAAGACGACGGCCCGGACGAGCCAGTGGATAGGTCCGGTATTCGCGGGCATGCTGATGCCCCCACCGCTCGCCATGATGAAAACCGCACCCGCCCCGCGCCGGCCGGCGAAGGTGTAATGGATCTTGCATACCAGCAGTCCGGCGACCGTTTGAAGTGACGCAACGGCGACCGCAGAAAGCATCGGGCGCCGCTCAGCGGACCAATATCCGAATATCATCAGCCATGACAAGGTCGCAAGCCCAACGAGCAACGGCCAATCGTCGCGTAAGAAGGACCGTTGGGTTGCAGCGCCTCCCGTGTCGTGGAGAGTCTTGCGAGAAAGCATGGCGCCATGTCCAGTCCGGATCGGGTGTCGTAACCGCGTGCCCATTCTACGCTCTTGTATCGAGTTCGTCTTTGTCTGATCGTAGGAACTGTTCGGGTGGGTTTTTGGCTCCAGCGTGAGAGGCGTAATGGGCGAAACCTCGCCGCAAGAAGAAGACGGGAAGGCGACACCGAAAGCAATGATAACGACCTCGCGCAACGAGCGGAGCAAAGTTGACGTCATGGCGTATGCACACCGAGCACCGGCCGTGCCGTTCGTTTCGCTACTCTTGGCCACTCTTTTCGGCGTTACACTTCCACCCAGTTCCGAAGCCGCTCGCCCCGTGGGCGAGCCCCAGCTAGAACGGCCCACGCTCCACTCGCTGGGTGCCTACTGGATCATCCGCGACGATCCGGCAAAAACCTCGTCCGTTCGCCTCGAATACCGGAAGGCCGGCGCGACCGCCTGGCGGACAGGGGCTCCGCTGTTCCGCGTCGAGCACAGCGCTCATTTGCGGGAGAAGCTAGGCAGCCGCATCGACGTCCCGGCCGACGGCTGGCTGTTCGCTGGAAGCGCGCTCTTGCTCGAACCGGCGACAGCCTACGAGCTGCGGTTCACGCTGGTCGACTCACAAGGCCGGAACACCGGGAAGCGGGCCGCGCCGGGAATCTCCCGCGTGCTCCGTGCGCAGACCCGGGCCGAGCCGCGAGTTTCCACCGCGGCACGAAAAAAGCACGTGGTGCCAGGCTCAGGCGGCGGTCGCGGCACCGAGGCCGATCCTTTTCGCGGCCTGCCAGCCGCGCATTCCTCAGCGGTGCCCGGCGACATCTTCCTGCTCCACGCGGGAACTTACGCCGGCGCGTGGGTCGTCCATAAGAGCGGGTCACCCGGGAAACCAATCGTGTGGCGTGCCGCCGGCGACGGGCCGGCCGTCATCGACGGCCAGGCAAATGCCGCCGATCTCCCCGCGCACGCCATCGAGGCTTCCGGAACACATGATGTCTGGTTCGACGGTCTCACCGTCCAGAACGCGCACCACGGAGTGACGTTCCACGACTGCGCCCGGATTGTCGTGCGTCGCTGCCACATCCGCCGCGTCGAATACGGCATGAACGCAGCGCGCGACACGCAGGGAATCGCGCAAGACCACTTCATCGCAGACAACTTGATCGAAGGTCCCTCCACCTGGCCGCGCACGAAAGGCATCGAGAACGCCCGCGGCATCCAGATCACCGGTGAAGGACATGTCGTGTGCTACAACCGGATTCGAGGGTTTGCCGATGCGATCGACACGTTACCCTCGTCACGGTGCGCCGCGATCGATTTCCACAACAACGATCTGAGCGAGCTGACCGACGACGGAATCGAGCTGGATTTCTCCGAGCGGAACACACGCTGCTTTTTCAACCGGCTCACAAACGTCTTTCAGGGCATCTCCATGCAACCCGTGCACGGCGGGCCGGTTTACGTCTTCCGCAACGTGATGTACAACGTGGCCGCCGAGCCGTTCAAACTGCACAACAGTCCATCCGGCTGCTTGATCAGCCACAATACGACGGTGAAGCAAGGCCCCCCGAACGTGCTCATGACGCCCGAACCGGTGCGGAACGTTTGGTCGCGCAACAACCTGTTTATCGGAACGGACGCGAACTACGCGTACGAATCTTCGGCGAAGATGGTCGACTGCGATTTTGACTACGACGGATTCGGCGGCGGCCCGTTCAAGCTGTTCCTCAAATGGAACGGCGTGCGGTATGCAACCTTGGAAGAAGTTCGCAAGAAAGCCCCGGTGCTCAAGCACGCTGTGCTCCTTGATTCCGCCACCGCGTTTGCCTCGGGCGCGCGGCCGCCGGAAGACGTCGCCGCGCAAGTGGCAAACACGATCGACCTGCGGCTGTCGTCGCGGTCGAAGGGCGTTGACACGGGCGAGCCTCTGAGCGGCTTGAACGACGGATTTCACGGCAAAGCGCCCGATCTGGGTGCGTACGAGCTGGGAGATCCCCTGCCCCATTACGGTCCCCGCGAGGCAAGCGGAATTGGCCGGCCGTGAGATTCGAACTGTGTGGCCGACTGATCGTGCGCCCGGTTGCCATCAATATTTCGCTCAAAAGGCCGAATAAGGAGTGTGGGCCGCAAACGCCAGAGGTAACGCAAGGAGCTGACCAATGAAGACATACCGCGTTTCACGACTTTATCGCTGGTCAATGCTCGGGGCAAAGGTCGTTTTGACCGGCGTCTCCGGCGCTCTCTACGTCGCGGCCGTCACCAACCCCACGCCGCTGGCCGCGCGGCTCTGGCTGCTGGCGGGCATCGCCCTGTTCGGCTGGCTCTTCTACGTGCGGCTCCCCAAGATGCCCACCCAGATCACTGTGACCGACGACGGCTGGGTGAATTTCCAGAGCCGGCGCGGCAGCACACGGGTGCAGGCCGCCGATATCCGCTCGATCGGCCGCACATTCTCACGCAGGGCATTGCGCGTCAAGCATTCAGGTGGAGAAGTGCGCGTGCCGAACCGCTTCAGGAAGCTCGTGGACTTGCTTCTGACCATGAAGGGCCTCAATCCGTCGATCGAGATGGTGGGGTTTTGATGCGGGCGGGCGCGGGCGCTCTTCACCGCCACCGCCGTCCAAGATCCGCATCCCGGCCCGACGCGCCGGTTTGGATTGTTCGCACTTTGCCCCCCACGCCTGAAGGGCACAGGTAAAAAGGCAGCCGCTGCGGAACGGTACGGTAGACATGGACTTCACGGTCACGCGCTCAGGCGACCTGACCTCGCAGATTACGGTCGGCTATACCACGGTAGCCGGAACCGCACAGCCGCAGACGGACTTCACGCCGACCACCGGCACGACGACGATCGCGTCGGGTTCGGCCACGGCGACGATCGGCATCCCGATCTTCAACGATGGGGTCTACAACAACCCCAGCCTGGATTTTTCGGTGTAGTTGACCGGGATTACCAATGTCGTGGGCCCGCCGGTCACGCTGGCCGCCCTGCAGACCCACCGGCGCCTATCCGCAATCCGTGACTGCGGCGGACTTGAACGGCAATGGCCTGCCCGACTTGATGGTCGCGAAGTACGGGCCGAACACGGTGCCGGTGCTCTTGAACACGACAGCGCCCGGGGCCACCACCATGTCGTTCGCCACCCAGCGCGGCGCTGCGCCGTGACACGCCGCCGCACTGATCGAGCGATGGATCGCGAAACGAAAGGTACCCACATGAGACTTGACTCATGCACCCCGAATTTGGCCTTTCAATTGCGCCGGCCGCGTCGTCGTTTCAGGCCCCCGTTCGGGCGGAATGTCCCCGACGCGGGCGGGGGGAATTCGCACAAGAATCCGTGGGATCGCGGCACAAACCCTTGAAATAGCGGGATAATCGGCGTTTTCTGCCATTGGCACACCAACTGCTTTGGGACTCCTCGTCGGTCGATCGGTACACCGGGTGCTTTCAATCCGGTGGCCGACGACCAGGTCCTAACTTGATGACGGGGAGGCTTACCGATGGGCTCGTCTGCATTTGAGATCATCTTGATACCGGTGCTCTGGGGAACGTTCCTCGGGATCGTTGCTGGTATTGCGATCCTGACGGTGATGAACGCGGTGGAGGCGCTGGTCGGCTGGCTGGGCCGAAGGGCTCGATCGATCGACGCTGTGCGCCGGGCTGCGCGCGCCGCCCCGCGGCGAACTTACCGGCCTACCGTCCGCAGTGGCCTTAGCCGGAGTGTTCACGGATGAAGGTCATATTCACGGATCTTGTCGAAGAGCTGGCGGCGGCTGATGGCAAGTCGCTCGGCGGTCTTGGTGCGGTTGCCGCCGCAGGCCACCAAGGCGCGCTGGATCGCGCGACGCTCCACCTCGGCCAGCAGGGCGCGGAGCGGCAGGGACTCAACGGGGTCGCCGGCCGCGGGGATTGCCGGGTCGAGCGGCTCCTCGGCGTCGAGGTGCTCGGGCAGGATCGGCCGGCCCCGCGCGGCGATCACCGCCCGTGCCAGGGCGTTCTCCAGTTGCCGGACGTTTCCCGGCCATGGTCTTTCCCGGATGGTCGCGAGGGCCTCGGGGGAGAGCGAAAGCTCGCCCCAGCCGTGCCTCTTCTCCACGCGCTTGAGGATGTGCTCGGCCAGGGGCGGGATGTCCTCGGGGCGCTCGCGGAGCGGCGGGATGACGATCCGGGCGACGTTGAGGCGGTAGAAGAGGTCCTCGCGAAACCGGCCGGCCGTCACTTCTTTGGACAGGTCGCGGTGCGTCGCCGAGATGACGCGGGCATCGGTGCGGAGAGTCTCGGTCCCACCGACGCGCTCGAACTCACGCTGTTGGAGGACGCGGAGTATCTTGGCCTGGGCCGACGGAGGCAACTCGCCCACCTCGTCGAGGAAGATGGTGCCGCCGGCCGCACGCTCGAATCGGCCGGGCTTCTGGCGATCGGCTCCGGTGAAGGCGCCGCGCTCGTGGCCGAAGAGCTCGCTCTCGATCAGGCCCTCGGGTAGCGCACCGCAATTGACCCGGATGAAAGGACCGGCCGCGCGGTCCGAATGGCGGTGCAAGGCGGCGGCGACGAGTTCCTTACCGGTGCCACTCTCGCCCACGATCAAGACTGCGGCGTCTGTCGCAGCAGCGAGGCCAATGTCCTTGAAGACTTCACGCATCGCGACGCTCTGGCCGACGAGCTCTGGCTCGGCGTCCGCCGATTCGTCGCCTGCCTCGTTCGACACTTTGGTCCGGGCCCGGAGCGCCTTGACCTCGAACGCGAGGGCACGCTGCCGCAACGCCCGCTTGAGAGTCAGGTGCACCTCATCGAGATCGAAGGGCTTCGTCAGGTAATCGTAGGCCCCACGGCGCATCGCCTCGATGGCGGCGGCGGAGCCGCCGTAGGCGGTAATCACGATCACCGGCAGGTCGGCGAGTGCCGGCCCCAGCTTAGCAAGCACGGCGAGGCCGTCGCGGCCGGGCATCTTCAGGTCTAAGAGGACGGCGTCGGGCTGGTCCTGTTCGATCCGGGCCAAGGCCTCGTCGCCATCGCCGACCTCGATCACGCCATAACCGTCGGCCTTCAGCGAACAGGCGAGGCTGAACCGAATCGCCCGGTCGTCCTCAGCGACCAGGATCGTCGTAACGGTGGTCGGGCTGGTGCTCATCGTGGTTCTCCTCTCGAGGCAGCGACCTCGGCGACGGGGAGCGTCAGGATGAAGACGGCGCCTCCGCCGGGGCGGTTCTGGGCACGGAGGTCACCCCGGTGGGCCAGCGCGATCTCGCGAGCGATCGCCAGGCCCAGCCCGGTTCCCTCCGCTTTGGTGGTGAAGAATGGTTCGAACAGATGCGACAGGACCTCGTCCGAGAGGCCCGGCCCGTCGTCAGCAACGCTCGCCACAACCGTGCCGCGTGCGGCGTCGAGCCGCGTAGCCAGCCGGAGCACGCCGCCTCGAGGCATGACCTGCAAGGCGTTGGTCGTCAAGTTACGCAGGACCTGCACCAATGCCGGCGGGGCCATCTGGATCGGGGGCAGATCGGGCTCCAGGTCGAGCTCGACACGAATCTCCTGCTCGCCGGCGCGGTCCTCGGCGAGGCGCGCGGCCTCGGCCGCCACGACGTTGAGGTCGCCCGGGGTGAGATCCTGGGCGTCGGCCCGCGAGAACTGCAAAAGCCGTGAGACGATCCCCTCGAGCCGATCGACCTCGTCGATCAGGTGGTCGAAACCTTCGTTGCCCAGGCCGAGTCCGCGTCGCCAGAGCTGCGTGATGGCCCGGATGCCGGCCAAGGGGTTTCGGACCTCGTGGGCGACTCCGGCGATGAGCTTCCCAAGCGCCGCCAAGCGCTCGCTCCGCCGTAACTCGGTCCGGAGCCGCTCGCGCTCCGTCGCCTGTCGTCCGACCGTCCGTGCCAGGCGGACGGTCAGGACTAGTGAAAGGGCGATCCCGGCTAGCGCCAGGCCCGCGAACCATCGGTAACCCCGGGCCGACTGGTCGATGTAAATGGGATCGACGAGCCGGGTCATGGTCCAGGTGGCGGCGACGACCCGACCGTTCACACGAACCGGGGCCGTGCGGATGGCAATCGTGTAAGGGGGGATGTCCTCGACCACCGAGAATTCGTTCCTCTTCCGGTAGGCCGCGTCGACCTGGGTGTCGACGTAGTCGTAGAGGTTGCGACGCGGGGGTGATGGAGGGGAAACAGGGAGCCGTAAGCCCTCGCGGGCCTCGGTCTGGCGCGGTTCGATTGGGAGGGCGGGCAGGTACGGCTGCACGGGACGCGACGGGACGTAGTAACCACCTTCGATGCCCGGGTGGCGCCCCCGAATGAGGGCGGCCTCCTCGGAGAGCCGGCGATCGAGCGCTGACCAATCGCGGGCCTCCATCAAGGCGGGGAACTGCCGGACAGCGGCGAGAGCGTCATTGCCCCGCGCTTCGAGCTGGTCGCTCGCTTCCTTCAAGCGGTCGTTGGCGCGAGCCCGTCGCTCCTCACGCTCGACTACTGCGGAGCTCGTGTACCACAGCGTCCCCAGGGCGGCGGCGAAAAGGACGACCACCGCGCCAATCTGGATCGCCAACGGCACCTCCAACCTGAATCGGCCCATTCGCACCCCTCCGCCATCACTTTCCATTCCGCTTCGATGAATGGCAATCCCCGCGCCAACAGCCTCCACTCCCTTGCGCGGCCTCAAATGCGCGTTTTGCACCCGAGGCGACGGTGTTTCCACGCACCGGTGGGCGATTTTCCCCCGCCCACCGGTGGGGGAATTGTTCCCAACCAAGGAGTGAAACCAACGAAATTAGCCCAATATCTCGTCATTTCCCGGCTTGGCATCCAAGGTGCTCTTGTCGCTCAGGACCGAGAGAGATTCGCGACGACGATCCTCGAAACCTCCATTATCACGGGAGCGATGAAATGTTGAAACTGATCGCAATGGGATTGACGAGTTTGCTGGGCCTCGGCCTGGCGGCAATTGTCCAGGAACCACCAACACCGCCCGGCGGGGGCCCAGCGCCGCCGCCGAAGGCCAAGGGCAAGAAAGCGGCGCCCGGCGACGCGTTGCGAAAGACCTACGATCTCTTGCGGCGGGTCCGCTCGGATACGGGCAGCGGACGGACGGAGGAACGCATCAAGGACTGGACGGACCGGGCGACGGACCTCTACCGCCGGGCCATCCGAACGAGGGAACAGGGCGATCTGCGTGCGCCCGTGAGATTGGCACCGCGGCGCACGATCTGGCCCGTGCCGTCGATCATGCCAGGAACGCAGCTCGACTCGATAGACCGGACCCGGACCTGCCCTCTCCTCCCGAAGGCTCCGGTCCCGAAGACAACGATGACCGAACCCGCCGTGACCTCTACCGGGCCTACGAGCGCATTCGCTCTGCGGGGGAATACGGCCCGGAGGCTGAGGCGAAGTTCTATCTCGATGGGGCACGTGACCTTTACAACGCCGCGCGACGCGATGTCGAGGCGGGTCGGGACGAACGCGCCGGCGAGCTCGCCCGCGCCTCTGAGGCGATGACCCACGTGCCAGAACACCTGAGTAACGCGGCGGCCGGACGGCCCGGAGGCCCCGGGGCGCGAGGTGAGTTCGATCCGACGCCTCCGGAGCCAAAGAAAAAGGACCGGGATCCGGCCCGAGGCGCGTTCGACCCACCGCCCGGCCCGAAGGGCGAGCGGTCCGGGACCCGTAATCATAGCCTGCCCCCTCCGCTGCCCTGACCAGATCCGCAGCCGGACCAATCCGTGTGAGGCTACTCTAACCCCGACCTTAATCCAGACGCCTCGGCCCGCTTCCGGGCCGAGGCGGGATGCCCCGGAGAATGTGCGCACCATGGATACGCGGAATCGCATCGGACTCTACGGTTCCTACTTCCTCGGTATGGCCGGCATCGGCTTCACTTTGCCCTACCTGCCGCTCTACCTCGGACACAGGGGGCTCTCGGATTCGGCCATTGGAATCATTTCGACGTTGGCGGCATTGACAAGTCTTGCGCAGTTCCCGATCGGGCTCTGGTCGGATCGCCTGGGCTCGCGCAAGCCGTTCCTCGTCGCAGCGCTCGCCGTTGTGGCGGTTTCGTCGTGGCTTCTGCGCGGGGCGGAAGGAACAATCTGGGTCGGTCTGCTTGTCATCTTGTTCGCCGAGAACGGAATCGGCCGCGCCGTTGTAGAAAGCCTTTCTGGCGCGGCGGCCGCGGCGCTGGCTCGGCAGGGAGGTGTCGGCGCAGCAATCGGAGCTCTACGGTTTTGGAAGCCGATCGGTATCGTGCTGATGGCACTCCTCGGGAGTTGGATGGCGGAGCAGTATGGCGTCGGTGCGATCCTAATGCCGCTTGCAATCATACAGAGCCTTGCGGTCGCGGCTGCGCTCCTGATTCACGAACCACGGTCGACGGGAAGCAAAGAAACCGTTAACGGCAATCCTGCGATAAAGTTCGACCAGTCCGAGCAAAAAACCACAACGAGCTGGTTTCCGAAAGACATTGGGTTGTGGGCCTTTATCGTGGCAATGGTCTTGTACCACGCAGCCAACGCCCCTGGGGGCATCTATCTCGGGCTTTTTCTCAAGCGAGACCTGCACGCGCCCGAACGGATGCTGGCATACGCCTTCGTCGTGAGTATGGTGGCCTGGATGCTCGTCGTCTGGCCGGCGGGTTGGCTGGCTGACCGTTGCGGCCGCAAGCCGCTTCTGATCGCCGGCTGGACGATCATGGCTGTCCGGCTCGGCCTGGTGTCGGTCGTCCAGGCCCCGATACTGGTCGTGGCGAACCAGGCGCTCGACGGACTGGGCAACGGCCTTTTCGCGGTCATGGCCGCCGCCTGGGTGACCGACCGCCTGGCAGACCCGCGGCGCTCGGGCGAAGCGCAGGTTCTCGTCGGATCATGCCTGGTTCTCGGTTCGGCACTCGGGCCGGCTGCTGCGGCCATGCTCGTTGGGCCGCTCGGTTACCGAGGACTATTCGCTGCTCTGGCGGCACTCGGCGCCGTCGCGACGGCGATCGTCGTCTTCTTGGTCCCGGAGACGTTGGCCAAGCACGAAGAACTCATCGACGGCCGGATGGTCGACCCGATGGCCACGACATCCGAGCTCTCGGTCGTCCTATAATTCGAATGACGGTACGAAGAAAGTTGGAGATATATTCTAGCTTGACATTGAACCCCGGAGGTATCCCGGCCCGTGACGACGCATCCGACCTCGATTTCCTTGGTTTCGACCATCTTCGGCCTGACCTATCTGGGCCTGGCCCTTGGCAAGATCCCGGGGCTGCGGATCGACCGGGCGGGGATCGCGCTCGTCGGTGCGGCCGCCATGATGGCCTGCGGTGTGCTCTCGATGCACGACGCGGCCAGGGCCGTCGATTACGAAACCATCGTCCTGCTCTTCGGCATGATGGTCGTGGTGTCGTATCTCCGCCTGGCCGGCTTCTTCGCGCTGGCGACGGAACGGATCGCCGCCCGGTTCTCGGGACCGCTGACCCTCCTGGCCGTCACAATCTCCCTCTCGGGAGTCCTCTCAGCGTTTCTGGTCAACGACGTGGTCTGTGTGGCCTTGACGCCGCTGGTGCTCCACCTCTGCCAACGACTCAAGCGGCCGCCGATCCCGTACCTGGTCGGGCTGGCGACGGCGTCGAACATCGGCTCGGTCGCCACGATCACGGGCAACCCCCAAAATATCATCATCGGCTCGCTATCGCAGATCTCCTACCTGCGATTTGCCGCCCGACTGGCCCCCATCGCCCTGATCGGCCTGGCCCTCAATTTCGCCGTCGTGGCGATCGTCTATCGCAAGGGGTTGAGCGATGCGGGGCGGGTTATCCTGCACGCCGACGAATCGTTGCGGCCCCGCGTCCATCGCTCTCTCCTGATCAAGAGCGTCACGGTGACATTGGTCACGGTCGGTTTGTTCTTCGCAGGACAGCCGATCGCACTCGTGGCGCTCGTCGCGGCGGGTGTCTTGCTGCTGGGTCGCGTTCGCCCTGAGAAAGTGTTCCGCTCGGTCGACTGGCCGCTCCTGGTCATGTTCGCCGGCCTGTTCGTCGTGGTCCACGCCTTCGAGGCAAGCGTGGTCCAAACTTGGGGCCTGGAACAGTGCCATGCCCTGCTGGAGTCGCCGGTGGTGCTGGTTAGCGGGCTGTCGGTGCTTCTGTCGAACCTCGTGTCGAACGTCCCGGCCGTGCTCTTGTTCAAGCCGCTCATGGAAGTCATGCCTCAGAAGGAACTGGCCTGGCTGGCCCTTGCGATGTCGAGCACGCTCGCCGGGAATCTGACCGTGCTCGGCTCGGTGGCGAACCTGATCGTGGTCGAGAACGCCCGCCGCGCGGGCACCGAGCTGAGTTTTCTGGAATATCTCAAGGTCGGTGTCCCTCTGACGATGCTCACGACACTCGTCGGCGTCGCCTGGCTCGCGCTGGTGCACTATTAACACGGGAGAGCCGAACGATGGCCGACACGGATACAACGACGCACGATTCCCATGAGCCAAACCCGTCGAAGACGAGCCGCCGCGCGCTCGACGGCCTGAACGTGTTCCTCGCAGACGTGCGGGATGGGATGGGGCCATTCCTGGGCACGTTCCTGCGGGAGAGTCATCACTGGGACCCGGGAAACGTCGGGATCGCGCTGGCGGCGTCACAGATCGGAACGGTGCTGGCTCAAACCCCCGCCGGTGCCGTCATCGACCGCATTCGGTGGAAGCGACTGGCGGTCGCGATCGCGGCGGTCGCGGTCGCCGCGGGCTGCGTTGTGGTCTATCTGGTGCCCTCGCTTGTGGTGGTGGTCGCGGCCGAAGCGGCGATCGGGGTGGCGGCGGCGATCTTTCCGCCCGCCGTGGCGGCCCTGACTCTGGGGCTGGTCGGGCGTGCGGCCATGCCGCGGCGGACGGGGCGGAACGAAGCGTTCAACCATGGCGGAAACGTCGCAGCGGCGGCCCTCATGGGGGGTTCAGCCTACCTTTTCGGCTACGGCGCGTTGTTTTTTGTCGTCGCTGCCATGGCGGCCGCCAGCGCCACCGCGGTCATGTTGATCCGCGAGGCGGACATCGACCACGTTCTCGCCTGCGGCGCCGACGATGGCGACGGAAGGAGCCATGAGGCCATTGGGATCGCCGATCTGTTCAAAGACCGCCGGATCGCAATCTTCGCCGCGTCGGTCGTATTGTTCCATTTCGCCAACGCGGCGATGCTGCCCCTGGTCAGCCAGAAGTCGGGCGACGGCCTGAAGGAGGGGGCAGCGCTATTGATGTCGGCCTGCATCATCGCGGCCCAGGTGGTGATGGTGCCGGTGGCCCTCGCCGCCAGCCGACTGGCGGTGAGCTGGGGCCGCAAGCCGGTCTTCCTGATCGGCTTCGTGGTACTGCCCGTTCGCGGCCTGCTCTACTGCCTCAGCGTCAACCCCTATTACCTCGTCGGCGTCCAGCTCCTCGACGGGATCGGAGCGGGCATCTTCGGGGTCGTCTCGGTGCTGGTCGTGGCCGACCTGACGAAGGGGACCGGCCGGTTCAACGTCACGCAAGGGGCACTCGCCACGGCGACCGGGATCGGTGCTGGCCTGAGCAACCTCATGGCGGGCTTCGTGGTCAAGGCGGCTGGGTTCGACGCCGGCTTCATCACGCTCGCGGCGATCGCCGCTGGCGCGGCGATCTCTTACGCCCTGGCCATGCCCGAAACCCGCGAATCGCAGGGCGTCGTGGCTGAATCCCCATCGATTCACACGATAGCGGCAATGACTGGTCCCGAATTCTCTTGAGGATCGGCCAGGTCAACTCGCCACGAGTCGGGTTGGTGTCAGGAACCGTGCTGGCGCGCGTTCTCGCACGTCTTGACGCCGCATTTGCCACGTCGTGGCTAGTCAATCTGTTTGCAATCGCACGATCAATCCCGCTAGAATCCCATTTCACGTGCGCCGGGGATCGCAGAGCGCCCGCTCTCCGTGAATCCATCGACGTGAAGCGGTGAAACCCTGCTCGGATCGGAGACTTTCCCATGTCCGATCACGATGAAACCGCAGAGGCCGTCACAGTGCCGCCGCGAGGCATTCAAGACGCCGCCACGGTCGCGCCGTCGCGACAGAATCACGCTGCCGGAGGAGACCCGGCCGACTCCGAGAATCGTTCGGCGGCCGCGGGCTTTGCGAGCCTCGCGGCATTCTCGCGCGACCTGGTCGACATCGGGCTGATCGAGCAGACTGAGCTCGAAGGTTTCGCCGCCGATTCCGCCGACGGCGTGGTCGGGATTTCGCGCGCCTCATCAAGGCCGGCAAGCTCACTGCCTATCAGGCCGCGGCGGTGTACCAGAAAAAAAGCCGCGGGCTCCTGATCGGCAACTACCTGATCCTCGACAAGCTTGGACAGGGCGGAATGGGCATGGTTTTCAAAGCGCGACACCGTCGGCTGGGCCGGGTGGGCGCACTCAAGATTCTGCCGCCGTCATTCGCACGCGATCGAAGCGCCGTGCTGCGGTTTCGCCGCGAGGTCGAGGCAGCGGGCCGGCTCAAGCATCCCAACGTCGTGGCCGCACTCGACGCCGACGAGGATCGCGGCGTCCATTTTCTGGTCATGGATTACGTCGAGGGAAAAGACCTCGACCACATCGTTCGCGAGCGCGGGCCGCTGCCAGTTGGCCAGGCCGTCGACTGCCTGATCCAGGCCGCCCGCGGCCTCGAGGCAGCCCACGCAGCGGGAATCGTCCATCGCGACATCAAGCCCGGCAACCTGATGCTCGATCAAGCCGGGGCGGTGCGTGTGCTCGACCTCGGCCTGGCCCGGATTGCCGACGCCGCCAACCCGTTCAACAAGACGGCTGCCCGCCGCCTCACCGAGAGCGGCATGTACATGGGCACGATTGACTTCATGGCCCCCGAGCAGGCCGAAGATTCGCACCGCGTCGACCACCGGGCCGATATCTATAGCCTGGGCTGCACGCTCTTTTACCTTCTGACCGGTAGAGAGCCCTTCCCGGGCGAGAACCGTACTCAAGCGTTTGATGGCCCACATGGAACGGCCGGCACCTTCGTTGCGGCTGGCGCGGCCCGATGTGTCGCTCGCACTTGAAGAAGTGTATCAAAAAATGATGGCCAAGCGGCCCGAAGACCGGCCAGGGTCGACGAACGAGCTGGTTTCGCTGCTGGAAGCGGCCAAGAATGTGCCAGCGCCGGCGCCCACGGCTGGGTCCAAGCCCGAGCTCAAGGTCTTTGATGAAGCGGTGCTCAAACGCGCTGGAGCTCCTCGCACCAAGGCGGAGCCGTCGATCTTCGCGCGCCCAAACCGGATGAAGGGCTTTCGCTAGGGAACGAGATCTCGCTCGAAGACCTGGTCATGGACGTGCGGTCGGAAGTGCACCCGCCGCCGCTGCCGGCGGCTAAAAGTAGCGGCAGTGCGCCGCCGCCGCTCAAGCGGCTCTCGAAGGCCCCGTCGCGGCGCACCAGGAGAAGCCCGGCCCGCTTGATCCTGGGCGTGGCCGCGCCCGTGGCTTTGCTCGCGATCGCTGCCGGCGTTCTGTTTTCGCGCAACCGAACCAGCTCCGCGCCGGAGGTGGCCGCCACGCGCACGCCCGTGCCCGAACCACCACCGGAGTCCAAGCCGTCGCCGCCCGTGGGCAGCGCCGCGACGGTTGTTCGGGAACCAAAGCGAGACGCGACGGCCGCAACGCTTGCGTCACTCAAGTCGACCGCAGGGGCACCATACTGGATTCTTCTAGCCGCGGGTAACCGATTCGAAGGGCACATTCCCGACGATATGACCCGCAAGCTAGCAGACCTGGCCAAGAATAACGACGAAGCAAAGTGGGTTGCCTTCGCACCAGGCGGGGGCTGGGCGCTTCTTTATGGGCGGAGCGGGTACGACTGCCACGGAATTCCCGACCCGGCGTACGAGGCAATCGTTGCGCTGGGAGACAAGGACGCCGAGATCAAGTCGATCGTGTTCCGTCAGGAAGGGGGCTGGTTGATTCTTCACGGACGCAACGGCTTCGAGCAGCAGAGTTTGCCGGATGACGTCGTCAATGCACTCGGCAATGCGCGCGCCCACGGGCTTGAAATCCGGTCTGTCGCGTTCGGACCAGGGAATGCCTGCGTGGCCCTCTTTGGCCGGGACGGTTTCTACGAGACGGGAACGGCGGCCGGCCTCTCGAAAACCCTCGCGAACCGCTATGCCACCGCGGCGTCCTGTTACCTCGGTGCCGATGGCGTGTGGGTGGTGCTGGATTCGGCAACCGCCAAACCTCAGTGGGCCTATGCCGCCGACGGGTTGAGACTTCCTGGCTATAGCGGACGAACGCCGTACGTCAAACTAACGAGCCTGCACGATCAGGGGCAATTCAAGTGCTACAGCTATGCGGTTCCGGCGCCCGCCGTGGTCGGGGAGCCAAAGCATGAAACAACGGGGAAAACGGTCGCCAAGACAACCGTGCAAGCCACACCGGCGGCGAAGCCCACGACCCCACCGGTCCCGGTCGGTACAAACGAGATCCTGAAGAGACTTGAAAATCGAATCGCGCTGCACTTTCCCGAGCCGACACCGCTTATCGATGTCCTGAGCTATATCAAGAACGCCACCAAGCAGGGTGCGAATGACCCGGGTGTTCCAATCTACGTCGATCCTCTGGGGCTAGAGGAGGTCCAAAGGGCCGCAACGTCGACGGTCAGGATCGAGGTGAACGGCGTCGCCTTGAAGGAAGGGCTCAAGCAGATTGTCGGTCAACTCGGCCTGGTCTACCGCGTCAAGGATGACGTGCTGATCATCAGCTCACCGAGGGGACTCGAAGCGATCATGCGACAGAGGGTAAACGTTGCCGTCGACGCTTCTTCAGCGACGAAGGCAACGCACACAAAGCTCGAACAGCCGATCACCATGTCGTTCGAACACGCAACCCCACTCAATGACGTGCTCAAGTACATCAAGACGGCTACAAAGAAGTCGGCGGGCGAGCCCGACCTCATGATCAGTGTCGACCCGATTGCGCTGCAGAAGGTGCAAAAAACCATGATGTCACCCGTCTTTCTGGTCGTCACGCTCGAAGGTGTGCCGCTCAAGACGAGCCTGCGGCTCCTCCTCTCGCAGCTCGATCTCGCGTACGTGGTCAAGAATGGGGTAGTGAGCATCACGCCGAGCGACGTCAATCAACGCTCGAACGTCCGGCGCAGAAACTGACGACACAACCCCCGCGAGGAGTTGACAGCACGCAGATCCGTCCGATATTTAAAGAATACGGACCTGGTCGATGGCACCTCTAGGCGGAGACTCCTTCGATGCGGCAGCTTTGGACCTCTCGCCCGGGCGACGGCTCGGACCGGGCGTGGTTGATGTTTTCCCTGGCGAGTGCCTTTCTGGTCTGCCTGGCGTGGGGAGGTATCGGCTTCGCGAACGCCCAGGAACCGGCAAAGGGTGATGCACCGGCCAAGGACAAGGCAGCCGAGGCTGAAGCACCCGCCAAGACCGCTGCGGCCCCCGCGGCGGATGCGGGAGCCACTCCGCCGCCCCGCCGCAACATGCTTCAGTGGGCCATTCACGCCTCCGGGCCGATCGGTGGCTTGCTCCTCTTGCTGTCGATCTACTTCGGCCACTCGTGATCCGGCTCTTCATGGAATTCCGCGTGAGCGAGGCCGTGCCGGCAGCCTTGGTCGATCGACTCGAGGCCGCGATCCGCGACAAGAAGTTCCAGGACGCGTACGACTCGTGCAAGGACAACGAGAGCTTCCTCGCCCGGCTGGTGCACACCGGCATCGCCAATCTCCCCCAGGGCCGGCCGGAGGCGAAGGAGGCCATGCAAAACGCGGCCGAAGAGATCGTCACCACGCTGGAGATGAAGATCAGCTACCTCGCGATTATCGGCACACTCGGCCCGATGATCGGTCTCGTCGGCACGATCTGGGGCATGATCATGAGCTTCCAGGAAATCGCCAATGCCGCCGCGCCCAGCCGAAGCCCGAAAAGGTCGCCGAGGGCATCTCGACGGCTCTCTTCATCACGCTCGAAGGCGTGAGCCTGTCCGTGCCGGCCATCTTCTTCTTCGCATTCTTCCGCAACCGAATCGCCGAGATCGACCATGGAAGCCACCCGCGTCGCCGACCGCACGATCAACTCCCTGGTCGCCGCGGCCAAGGCCGTCAAGGCGGCCTGACCCGGGCCAAGCAGGAAGAGGTTCCAGCCCATGTCCGCGTCGATGTCCAACAAGATGAAGGCCGAGCCGAACCTGACGCCACTGCTCGACGTGGTCTTCCAGTTGATCACGTTCTTCATGCTCGTGATCAACTTCAGCAGCGAGAACTACGATCAGCGCGGTGCATCTTCCCGTCGCCGACTCGGCCCGTCCGATCGAAGAGCCCGAGCAGGTCTCCGAAGACCGCCTGGTCTTGAACGTCGACAGCGAGGGCCATCTACTGATCGCGGGCGAGGTTCAGCCTTTGCACCAGGCCCTCCAGACCATCAAGCACCAGGCAGACCTCGTCCGGCTCAACCTGAAAGCCGCGGGCACGAAGGTTCCGGCTTCCGGCACCTGCCGACGGCCATCATCTTCCGCGCCGATAAAGACGCGACGTTCGGAACCGTGATCCCGCTCATCAAGGGCTGCCAGTCGAACGGGTTCCGGAAATTCGCATTGAAGGCAATGAATGCACCGTAGGATCATGTTTGAGTCCCTGGCGGAGAACCGGCCTTGTCGGAACGCAAGAACATTCAGAAGTCAGAGGGGCCTGACGTCCCCATCACGCCGATGCTGGACATGGCGTTCCAGCTTTTGACGTTCTTCGTGCTCACGTACAAGCCCGCGCCATCGGAGGGGCAGTTCGTGATGAACCTGCTTCCGCCCCAGCCGGCGACCGCGATCTCGGCGGAGGCGCCGAGCGACAAGCCGGCGGACACCCTGCCGGCAACCCTGGCCACCCTGCCCACCGTGCTCAAGGCCGGCGAGGCAGGCCGCTCGACCAGATCGTGGTTGGCGAGACGCCGCTGGCGACAGACACCAAAGCACTCGAGGCCGACCTCGATAAATACCTCAGCGACCCAGATATATCCCTTCGAGCAGACCCTGCTCAAAGTCGACCCGAGGCTGCGACTGTTCCGATTCATGCACGTCGTGAACGCGTTCATGAACGCGTTCTCCAAAGCCAAGAAGCCGCCCAACATTTCCTGGGAAGAGCTGATACCCGGGGAAGGAGAATAAGACCACCCGTGCAACGGACCTCGAGCTTCTTTCGTGGCTCCGAGCTGCCCGGCTCTTGTTGCCCTCACCGCGATCGCGATCGTGGGCTTCGACCCTCGTCTGAATTACGCAACGAAGCTGAACCAGGCCGCCGGCGAGGGGCTCAAGGTCGCGGAGAAGCCCAAGCCGGTCGTGGCCGACCAGTCCATCGATGGAAACGGGTAGCGCGCCCACACGCCGATGGGGTTCCGCGGACAACACCCGCCTGCGCTGCTGCTGGAGCCGAGCGGCATGCGGCCGGGGAGGTCACCGCCGTTGCCGCCGCGACGTCTTGCTCACCCACCTCTGGGAAACCCCCAAGCTCTACCGCGGCGTGCCGATCCACATCCTGGGCGGCGCCCTGAAAGTGCTGCGCTACCCGTCCAAGCTCAGCCCGAAAGACTGGCTCTACGAAGCATGGGTGATCACCCCCGAGAACAGGCGAGCCCCTTTCTGCTGCATATTCGAAGACGCCCCCGAGGGGTTCCCGATCGGCGCCAATGTCTCCGAGCGAGTGGTGTTCAACGGCTACTTCCTCAAATTCATGACGTACGAGGCAAACGGCACCGCGCACCGGGCTCCCGTGCTCGTGGGCCGGATCGGCTGGCAGCCGAGCGAGCCGGCGCCCAAGCCCGGCGGAAGACCCAACCCTCCGCTGGACGCTCATCATCCTGGGGATCCTTTTCTTCGCATCGCTGACGCGCTCGATCTCCAGCTTCGCCGGTTCCTGAACCCCCCGCCCGCTCGGCGGCTTCGCTCGTGAAGCCGGTGACGGACGAGATCGATCCGGCGGGTCTCGATGCGTGGGTTCGGTCCGTCGGGCCGGAGGATGCGGATGGTTCGGATCGCCATCCGGGTGAGGACCAGTAGATCCGCTAGAGCGTCATCGCCCGAGGGACCGTCGACCGTTTCTCAGGCGGCCGGCGAGTCGTCCTTCGCGGTCAGAACGTGGCCCAGGACACCCCCGATCGAGGCGAAGAGAACAATGCCGAACGAATGGCTGACCTGGATATAGTAAACGAAACTTGATCCGGGCACATCGAGGTGATAAACGGTTCCATCGCATTGATTCCCCACTCGAGCAGCAAGGTTGGTGCGTGCGGTGGTCCAATATTGAGCCGCGGAACCAACAGATAGGCCCACCCGAAGACGGCGAATGCCGCGCAGGTCGTGCGACGCCGGCCTTTCCGAGCGATCGCAACAGCAACCGCCGCGGCCAGCATTGCGATCGCGAGAGTATAGGTCGCACTCGCCCAGTAGGCATTCGCATTTCGCGGCGCTGCGAAGCCGAACGCGATCACGAGCACGGCCGCCATCGATTGAGCGATGGTGAACAGGAATCAGGCACATGGGATCGCTCCTCGACGGATTCGCGTGTTGTAGTTCAGATTACCGCAATTGCGAAAGCGACAACTTGTGCCGTCTGGCAAACTAACCAGTTGATGCCAGACAGAGCAAAATTGTAAATGCCGGCTCCGGAACAGGAATCTCGACGAGAGAGTCGATGGTGCGTGCGTACAGTGTTTTGGAGCCGGGATTTGTCAGCTCGCTGACCTCGAGCTGAGCCTGCGGGAAGTTTGCGAGACTCAGCACACTGGGACTGCCAGCGACGGAAACGGCACCCCGAGTTGGATTCGTCAGACCCACCCAGACGTCGAGCGGATTTCCAGGGGCATTCTCGGTTGAAAACCCGACGGTTGTCGACGGGCTATTCGCGGATTGCCGTCGGCATCGGTGTGACCGAACTGTCCAGGGAACTGAATCTCGGACACGGATAGCTGAATGCCCCCAGAATTCGCGAGGACGCTCTGGCCACCGACGCTCAGAGTCAGGTTTGAGCCGCCGAACGACGGCACCGGGTAGGAGGGCGAGTTCGAGAAGATCAACTGGGACGACCCTTCGATGGAGAGGCCGTAGCTTGGACGAGCCGTTGGGTCGTACGTGATCGTGCCCGTGAATTCGTTGCGACGTGAGCCATTCCTCGGCGCCCTTCTTGATCCGCGTGGATCGAATTCGGCGGCCCGGTTGGATAGCATTGACTCTGAACGCCCCCTCGCCGCCGGAGACAAGGAGATTCCCATGGTTCCAAACATCGGCCCGTTTGAGCCTCCTGATGATCGTCGCCTTGCCGATTCTGGTCGTCCTTCCGGTATGGCGCATCTGCTCGAAGGCGGGCTTCGCAGGCGCACTGTCGCTGCTCGCCCTCATTCCGCTCGCAAATCTGTTTCTGCTATTCTTCCTGGCTTTTGCCGATTGGCCCGCATCCGGCAGCAGAAACGGCCGTCGGGCGGGGATTTCTGAGTTGAGGGAATCCCTTCGCGGAGCGAAGGGCGACACTGGCAACGACATCCACCGTATTCGCATCGCCGGGCCTCCCGGAGTTTGCCATGCCGGTCATTCAATCGACGACCAGCGTTCCACTCGTCTACCGGCGTCGCCACCGCGGCCTGGCGCTGTTGCTGGGCCTGGCGGGGATCATCGCGAGCGGACTAGTTCCTCCCGGACCGGG
>CAWGMQ010000009.1:0-25219 GCA_963823665.1 uncultured Planctomycetota bacterium | reverse complement strand
CACGGTCGGTTTGTTCTTCGCAGGACAGCCGATCGCACTCGTGGCGCTCGTCGCGGCGGGTGTCTTGCTGCTGGGTCGCGTTCGCCCTGAGAAAGTGTTCCGCTCGGTCGACTGGCCGCTCCTGGTCATGTTCGCCGGCCTGTTCGTCGTGGTCCACGCCTTCGAGGCAAGCGTGGTCCAAACTCTGGGCCTGGAACAGTGCCATGCCCTGCTGGAGTCGCCGGTGGTGCTGGTTAGCGGGCTGTCGGTGCTTCTGTCGAACCTCGTGTCGAACGTCCCGGCCGTGCTCTTGTTCAAGCCGCTCATGGAAGTCATGCCTCAGAAGGAACTGGCCTGGCTGGCCCTTGCGATGTCGAGCACGCTCGCCGGGAATCTGACCGTGCTCGGCTCGGTGGCGAACCTGATCGTGGTCGAGAACGCCCGCCGCGCGGGCACCGAGCTGAGTTTTCTGGAATATCTCAAGGTCGGTGTCCCTCTGACGATGCTCACGACACTCGTCGGCGTCGCCTGGCTCGCGCTGGTGCACTATTAACACGGGAGAGCCGAACGATGGCCGACACGGATACAACGACGCACGATTCCCATGAGCCAAACCCGTCGAAGACGAGCCGCCGCGCGCTCGACGGCCTGAACGTGTTCCTCGCAGACGTGCGGGATGGGATGGGGCCATTCCTGGGCACGTTCCTGCGGGAGAGTCATCACTGGGACCCGGGAAACGTCGGGATCGCGCTGGCGGCGTCACAGATCGGAACGGTGCTGGCTCAAACCCCCGCCGGTGCCGTCATCGACCGCATTCGGTGGAAGCGACTGGCGGTCGCGATCGCGGCGGTCGCGGTCGCCGCGGGCTGCGTTGTGGTCTATCTGGTGCCCTCGCTTGTGGTGGTGGTCGCGGCCGAAGCGGCGATCGGGGTGGCGGCGGCGATCTTTCCGCCCGCCGTGGCGGCCCTGACTCTGGGGCTGGTCGGGCGTGCGGCCATGCCGCGGCGGACGGGGCGGAACGAAGCGTTCAACCATGGCGGAAACGTCGCAGCGGCGGCCCTCATGGGGGGTTCAGCCTACCTTTTCGGCTACGGCGCGTTGTTTTTTGTCGTCGCTGCCATGGCGGCCGCCGGCGCCACCGCGGTCATGTTGATCCGCGAGGCGGACATCGACCACGTTCTCGCCTGCGGCGCCGACGATGGCGACGGAAGGAGCCATGAGGCCATCGGGATCGCCGATCTGTTCAAAGACCGCCGGATCGCAATCTTCGCCGCGTCGGTCGTATTGTTCCATTTCGCCAACGCGGCGATGCTGCCCCTGGTCAGCCAGAAGTCGGGCGACGGCCTGAAGGAGGGGGCAGCGCTATTGATGTCGGCCTGCATCATCGCGGCCCAGGTGGTGATGGTGCCGGTGGCCCTCGCCGCCAGCCGACTGGCGGTGAGCTGGGGCCGCAAGCCGGTCTTCCTGATCGGCTTCGTGGTACTGCCCGTTCGCGGCCTGCTCTACTGCCTCAGCGTCAACCCCTATTACCTCGTCGGCGTCCAGCTCCTCGACGGGATCGGAGCGGGCATCTTCGGGGTCGTCTCGGTGCTGGTCGTGGCCGACCTGACGAAGGGGACCGGCCGGTTCAACGTCACGCAAGGGGCACTCGCCACGGCGACCGGGATCGGTGCTGGCCTGAGCAACCTCATGGCGGGCTTCGTGGTCAAGGCGGCTGGGTTCGACGCCGGCTTCATCACGCTCGCGGCGATCGCCGCTGGCGCGGCGATCTCTTACGCCCTGGCCATGCCCGAAACCCGCGAATCGCAGGGCGTCGTGGCTGAATCCCCATCGATTCACACGATAGCGGCAATGACTGGTCCCGAATTCTCTTGAGGATCGGCCAGGTCAACTCGCCACGAGTCGGGTTGGTGTCAGGAACCGTGCTGGCGCGCGTTCTCGCACGTCTTGACGCCGCATTTGCCACGTCGTGGCTAGTCAATCTGTTTGCAATCGCACGATCAATCCCGCTAGAATCCCATTTCACGTGCGCCGGGGATCGCAGAGCGCCCGCTCTCCGTGAATCCATCGACGTGAAGCGGTGAAACCCTGCTCGGATCGGAGACTTTCCCATGTCCGATCACGATGAAACCGCAGAGGCCGTCACAGTGCCGCCGCGAGGCATTCAAGACGCCGCCACGGTCGCGCCGTCGCGACAGAATCACGCTGCCGGAGGAGACCCGGCCGACTCCGAGAATCGTTCGGCGGCCGCGGGCTTTGCGAGCCTCGCGGCATTCTCGCGCGACCTGGTCGACATCGGGCTGATCGAGCAGACTGAGCTCGAAGGTTTCGCCGCCGATTCCGCCGACGGCGTGGTCGGGATTTCGCGCGCCCTCATCAAGGCCGGCAAGCTCACTGCCTATCAGGCCGCGGCGGTGTACCAGAAAAAAAGCCGCGGGCTCCTGATCGGCAACTACCTGATCCTCGACAAGCTTGGACAGGGCGGAATGGGCATGGTTTTCAAAGCGCGACACCGTCGGCTGGGCCGGGTGGGCGCACTCAAGATTCTGCCGCCGTCATTCGCACGCGATCGAAGCGCCGTGCTGCGGTTTCGCCGCGAGGTCGAGGCAGCGGGCCGGCTCAAGCATCCCAACGTCGTGGCCGCACTCGACGCCGACGAGGATCGCGGCGTCCATTTTCTGGTCATGGATTACGTCGAGGGAAAAGACCTCGACCACATCGTTCGCGAGCGCGGGCCGCTGCCAGTTGGCCAGGCCGTCGACTGCCTGATCCAGGCCGCCCGCGGCCTCGAGGCAGCCCACGCAGCGGGAATCGTCCATCGCGACATCAAGCCCGGCAACCTGATGCTCGATCAAGCCGGGGCGGTGCGTGTGCTCGACCTCGGCCTGGCCCGGATTGCCGACGCCGCCAACCCGTTCAACAAGACGGCTGCCCGCCGCCTCACCGAGAGCGGCATGTACATGGGCACGATTGACTTCATGGCCCCCGAGCAGGCCGAAGATTCGCACCGCGTCGACCACCGGGCCGATATCTATAGCCTGGGCTGCACGCTCTTTTACCTTCTGACCGGTAGAGAGCCCTTCCCGGGCGAGACCGTACTCAAGCGTTTGATGGCCCACATGGAACGGCCGGCACCTTCGTTGCGGCTGGCGCGGCCCGATGTGTCGCTCGCACTTGAAGAAGTGTATCAAAAAATGATGGCCAAGCGGCCCGAAGACCGGCCAGGGTCGACGAACGAGCTGGTTTCGCTGCTGGAAGCGGCCAAGAATGCGCAGCGCCGGCGCCCACGGCTGGGTCCAAGCCCGAGCTCAAGGTCTTTGATGAAGCGGTGCTCAAACGCGCTGGAGCTCCTCGCACCAAGGCGGAGCCGTCGATCTTCGCGCGCCCCAAACCGGATGAAGGGCTTTCGCTAGGGAACGAGATCTCGCTCGAAGACCTGGTCATGGACGTGCGGTCGGAAGTGCACCCGCCGCCGCTGCCGGCGGCTAAAAGTAGCGGCAGTGCGCCGCCGCCGCTCAAGCGGCTCTCGAAGGCCCCGTCGCGGCGCACCAGGAGAAGCCCGGCCCGCTTGATCCTGGGCGTGGCCGCGCCCGTGGCTTTGCTCGCGATCGCTGCCGGCGTTCTGTTTTCGCGCGACCGAACCAGCTCCGCGCCGGAGGTGGCCGCCACGCGCACGCCCGTGCCCGAACCACCACCGGAGTCCAAGCCGTCGCCGCCCGTGGGCAGCGCCGCGACGGTTGTTCGGGAACCAAAGCGAGACGCGACGGCCGCAACGCTTGCGTCACTCAAGTCGACCGCAGGGGCGCCATACTGGATTCTTCTAGCCGCGGGTAACCGATTCGAAGGGCACATTCCCGACGATATGACCCGCAAGCTAGCAGACCTGGCCAAGAATAACGACGAAGCAAAGTGGGTTGCCTTCGCACCAGGCGGGGGCTGGGCGCTTCTTTATGGGCGGAGCGGGTACGACTGCCACGGAATTCCCGACCCGGCGTACGAGGCAATCGTTGCGCTGGGAGACAAGGACGCCGAGATCAAGTCGATCGTGTTCCGTCAGGAAGGGGGCTGGTTGATTCTTCACGGACGCAACGGCTTCGAGCAGCAGAGTTTGCCGGATGACGTCGTCAATGCACTCGGCAATGTGCGCGCGCCACGGGCTTGAAATCCGGTCTGTCGCGTTCGGACCAGGGAATGCCTGCGTGGCCCTCTTTGGCCGGGACGGTTTCTACGAGACGGGAACGGCGGCCGGCCTCTCGAAAACCCTCGCGAACCGCTATGCCACCGCGGCGTCCTGTTACCTCGGTGCCGATGGCGTGTGGGTGGTGCTGGATTCGGCAACCGCCAAACCTCAGTGGGCCTATGCCGCCGACGGGTTGAGACTTCCTGGCTATAGCGGACGAACGCCGTACGTCAAACTAACGAGCCTGCACGATCAGGGGCAATTCAAGTGCTACAGCTATGCGGTTCCGGCGCCCGCCGTGGTCGGGGAGCCAAAGCATGAAACAACGGGGAAAACGGTCGCCAAGACAACCGTGCAAGCCACACCGGCGGCGAAGCCCACGACCCCACCGGTCCCGGTCGGTACAAACGAGATCCTGAAGAGACTTGAAAATCGAATCGCGCTGCACTTTCCCGAGCCGACACCGCTTATCGATGTCCTGAGCTATATCAAGAACGCCACCAAGCAGGGTGCGAATGACCCGGGTGTTCCAATCTACGTCGATCCTCTGGGGCTAGAGGAGGTCCAAAGGGCCGCAACGTCGACGGTCAGGATCGAGGTGAACGGCGTCGCCTTGAAGGAAGGGCTCAAGCAGATTGTCGGTCAACTCGGCCTGGTCTACCGCGTCAAGGATGACGTGCTGATCATCAGCTCACCGAGGGGACTCGAAGCGATCATGCGACAGAGGGTAAACGTTGCCGTCGACGCTTCTTCAGCGACGAAGGCAACGCACACAAAGCTCGAACAGCCGATCACCATGTCGTTCGAACACGCAACCCCACTCAATGACGTGCTCAAGTACATCAAGACGGCTACAAAGAAGTCGGCGGGCGAGCCCGACCTCATGATCAGTGTCGACCCGATTGCGCTGCAGAAGGTGCAAAAAACCATGATGTCACCCGTCTTTCTGGTCGTCACGCTCGAAGGTGTGCCGCTCAAGACGAGCCTGCGGCTCCTCCTCTCGCAGCTCGATCTCGCGTACGTGGTCAAGAATGGGGTAGTGAGCATCACGCCGAGCGACGTCAATCAACGCTCGAACGTCCGGCGCAGAAACTGACGACACAACCCCCGCGAGGAGTTGACAGTGCGCCAGATCCGTCCGATATTTAAAGAATACGGACCTGGTCGATGGCACCTCTAGGCGGAGACTCCTTCGATGCGGCAGCTTTGGACCTCTCGCCCGGGCGACGGCTCGGACCGGGCGTGGTTGATGTTTTCCCTGGCGAGTGCCTTTCTGGTCTGCCTGGCGTGGGGAGGTATCGGCTTCGCGAACGCCCAGGAACCGGCAAAGGGTGATGCACCGGCCAAGGACAAGGCAGCCGAGGCTGAAGCACCCGCCAAGACCGCTGCGGCCCCCGCGGCGGATGCGGGAGCCACTCCGCCGCCCCGCCGCAACATGCTTCAGTGGGCCATTCACGCCTCCGGGCCGATCGGTGGCTTGCTCCTCTTGCTGTCGATCTACTTCGGCGCACTCGTGATCCGGCTCTTCATGGAATTCCGCGTGAGCGAGGCCGTGCCGGCAGCCTTGGTCGATCGACTCGAGGCCGCGATCCGCGACAAGAAGTTCCAGGACGCGTACGACTCGTGCAAGGACAACGAGAGCTTCCTCGCCCGGCTGGTGCGCACCGGCATCGCCAATCTCCCCCAGGGCCGGCCGGAGGCGAAGGAGGCCATGCAAAACGCGGCCGAAGAGATCGTCACCACGCTGGAGATGAAGATCAGCTACCTCGCGATTATCGGCACACTCGGCCCGATGATCGGTCTCGTCGGCACGATCTGGGGCATGATCATGAGCTTCCAGGAAATCGCCAATGCCGCCGGCGCCCAGCCGAAGCCCGAAAAGGTCGCCGAGGGCATCTCGACGGCTCTCTTCATCACGCTCGAAGGCGTGAGCCTGTCCGTGCCGGCCATCTTCTTCTTCGCATTCTTCCGCAACCGAATCGCGCAGATGACCATGGAAGCCACCCGCGTCGCCGACCGCACGATCAACTCCCTGGTCGCCGCGGCCAAGGCCGTCAAGGCGCCCTGACCCGGGCCAAGCAGGAAGAGGTTCCAGCCCATGTCCGCGTCGATGTCCAACAAGATGAAGGCCGAGCCGAACCTGACGCCACTGCTCGACGTGGTCTTCCAGTTGATCACGTTCTTCATGCTCGTGATCAACTTCAGCAGCGAGAACTACGATCAGCGCGTGCATCTTCCCGTCGCCGACTCGGCCCGTCCGATCGAAGAGCCCGAGCAGGTCTCCGAAGACCGCCTGGTCTTGAACGTCGACAGCGAGGGCCATCTACTGATCGCGGGCGAGGTTCAGCCTTTGCACCAGGCCCTCCAGACCATCAAGCACCAGGCAGACCTCGTCCGGCTCAACCTGAAAGCCGCGGGCACGAAGGTTCCGGCTTCCGGCGCCCTGCCGACGGCCATCATCTTCCGCGCCGATAAAGACGCGACGTTCGGAACCGTGATCCCGCTCATCAAGGGCTGCCAGTCGAACGGGTTCCGGAAATTCGCATTGAAGGCAATGAATGCACCGTAGGATCATGTTTGAGTCCCTGGCGGAGAACCGGCCTTGTCGGAACGCAAGAACATTCAGAAGTCAGAGGGGCCTGACGTCCCCATCACGCCGATGCTGGACATGGCGTTCCAGCTTTTGACGTTCTTCGTGCTCACGTACAAGCCCGCGCCATCGGAGGGGCAGTTCGTGATGAACCTGCTTCCGCCCCAGCCGGCGACCGCGATCTCGGCGGAGGCACCGAGCGACAAGCCGGCGGACACCCTGCCGGCAACCCTGCGCACCCTGCCCACCGTGCTCAAGGCCGGCGCAGGCGGGCGCCTCGACCAGATCGTGGTTGGCGAGACGCCGCTGGCGACAGACACCAAAGCACTCGAGGCCGAGCTCGATAAATACCTCAGCGACCCGGATCTTCCCTTCGAGCAGACCCTGCTCAAAGTCGACCCGCGGCTGCGCTATTCCGAGTTCATGCGCGTCGTGAACGCGTTCATGAACGCGTTCTCCAAAGCCAAGAAGCCGCCCAACATTTCCTGGGAAGAGCTGATACCCGGGGAAGGAGAATAAGACCACCCGTGCAACGGACCTCGAGCTTCTTTCGTGGCTCCGAGCTGCCCCGGCTCTTGTTCCTCGCCGCGATCACGATCGTGGGCTGGACCCTCGTCTGGAATTACGCAACGAAGCTGAACCAGGCCGCCGAGCAAGAGCTCAAGGTCGCGGGAAAGCCCGAGCCGGTCGTGGCCGACCAGTCCATCGAATTCGAAACGGTGACGGACCGCACGCCGATGGGGTTCCGCGACAACGCCGCCTATTCGCTGCTGCTGGAGCGTGCGCGCGGGCGTGCGGCCGGGGAGATCGCCGCCGTTGCCCGCCGCGACGTCTTGCTCACCCACCTCTGGGAAACCCCCAAGCTCTACCGCGGCGTGCCGATCCACATCCTGGGCAGCGCCCTGAAAGTGCTGCGCTACCCGTCCAAGCTCAGCCCGAAAGACTGGCTCTACGAAGCATGGGTGATCACCCCCGAGAACAGGCGAGCCCCTTTCTGCTGCATATTCGAAGACGCCCCCGAGGGGTTCCCGATCGGCGCCAATGTCTCCGAGCGAGTGGTGTTCAACGGCTACTTCCTCAAATTCATGACGTACGAGGCAAACGGCACCGCGCACCGGGCTCCCGTGCTCGTGGGCCGGATCGGCTGGCAGCCGAGCGAGCCGGCGCCCAAGCCCGGCGAGAACCCAACCCTCCGCTGGACGCTCATCATCCTGGGGATCCTTTTCTTCGCATCGCTGACGCGCTGGATCTTCCAGCTTCGCCGGTTCCTGAACCCCCCTGCCCGCTCGGCGGCTTCGCTCGTGAAGCCGGTGACGGACGAGATCGATCCGGCGGGTCTCGATGCGTGGGTTCGGTCCGTCGGGCCGGAGGATGCGGATGGTTCGGATCGCCATCCGGGTGAGGACCAGTAGATCCGCTAGAGCGTCATCGCCCGAGGGACCGTCGACCGTTTCTCAGGCGGCCGGCGAGTCGTCCTTCGCGGTCAGAACGTGGCCCAGGACACCCCCGATCGAGGCGAAGAGAACAATGCCGAACGAATGGCTGACCTGGATATAGTAAACGAAACTTGATCCGGGCGCCGTCGGTGTGATAAACGGTTCCATCGCATTGATTCCCCACTCGAGCAGCAAGGTTGGTGCGTGCGGTGGTCCAATATTGAGCCGCGGAGACCAACAGATAGGCCCACCCGAAGACGGCGAATGCCGCGCAGGTCGTGCGACGCCGGCCTTTCCGAGCGATCGCAACAGCAACCGCCGCGGCCAGCATTGCGATCGCGAGAGTATAGGTCGCACTCGCCCAGTAGGCATTCGCATTTCGCAGCGCTGCGAAGCCGAACGCGATCACGAGCACGGCCGCCATCGATTGAGCGATGGTGAAGCGGATGGGGCGCATGGGATCGCTCCTCGACGGATTCGCGTGTTGTAGTTCAGATTACCGCAATTGCGCAAGCGACAACTTGTGCCGTCTGGCAAACTAACCAGTTGATGCCAGACAGAGCAAAATTGTAAATGCCGGCTCCGGAACAGGAATCTCGACGAGAGAGTCGATGGTGCGTGCGTACAGTGTTTTGGAGCCGGGATTTGTCAGCTCGCTGACCTCGAGCTGAGCCTGCGGGAAGTTTGCGAGACTCAGCACACTGGGGACTGCCAGCGACGGAAACGGCGCCCGAGTCGGATTCGTCAGACCCACCCAGACGTCGAGCGGATTTCCAGGGGCATTCTCGGTTGAAAACCCGACGGTTGTCGACGGGCCGCGCGGATTGCCGTCGGCATCGGTGTAGCCGAACTGTCCAGGGAACTGAATCTCGGACACGGATAGCTGAATGCCCCCAGAATTCGCGAGGACGCTCTGGCCACCGACGCTCAGAGTCAGGTTTGAGCCGCCGAACGACGGCGCCGGGTAGGAGGGCGAGTTCGAGAAGATCAACTGGGACGACCCTTCGATGGAGAGGCCGTAGCTTGGACGAGCCGTTGGGTCGTACGTGATCGTGCCCGTGAATTCGTTGCGACGTCAGCCATCCCTCGGCGCCCTTCTTGATCCGCGCGTGGATCGAATTCGGCGGCCCGGTTGGATAGCATTGACTCTGAACGCCCCCTCGCCGCCGGAGACAAGGAGATTCCCATGGTTCCAAACATCGGCCCGTTTGAGCTCCTGATGATCGTCGCCTTGCCGATTCTGGTCGTCCTTCCGGTATGGCGCATCTGCTCGAAGGCGGGCTTCGCAGGCGCACTGTCGCTGCTCGCCCTCATTCCGCTCGCAAATCTGTTTCTGCTATTCTTCCTGGCTTTTGCCGATTGGCCCGCGCTCCGGCAGCAGAAACGGCCGTCGGCAGGGGATTTCTGAGTTGAGGGAATCCCTTCGCGGAGCGAAGGGCGACACTGGCAACGACATCCACCGTATTCGCATCGCCGGCGCCTCCCGGAGTTTGCCATGCCGGTCATTCAATCGACGACCAGCGTTCCACTCGTCTACCGGCGTCGCCACCGCGGCCTGGCGCTCTTGCTGGGCCTGGCGGGGATCATCGCGAGCGGACTAGTTCCTCCCGGACCGGGCGGCCCCTCCGCCGCGGACGAGCCCACAGTTGCCAAGGACGAGACCCACTGGTCGTTCCGGCCGATCAGTCTGCCACCCGTCCCGGCGCCGCGGAGCAGCGACTGGATCAAAAACCCGATCGATGCGTTCGTCATCGATCGGCTCGAGCGTGTTGGGCTCGGCCCGGCGATGGCCGCCGACCGCCGCACGCTGCTGCGCAGGGTGAAATTCGACCTGATCGGGCTGCCGCCGGATCCGGAGGAGATCGAGCAATTCGAGGCCGACCGTCGGCCTGACGCCTACGAGCGGCTGGTCGATCGTCTGCTGGCATCGACGCAATACGGCGAGCGTTGGGGGCGGCACTGGCTCGACGTCGTGCGATACGCCGACTCGTCCGGGTTCGAAGCTGATATGTTCTATCCTCATGCCTGGCGATATCGGGACTACGTGATCGGCTCGCTCAACTCGGACAAGCCATTCGACCGCTTCATCCAGGAGCAGGTCGCGGGCGACGAGCTCTGGCCCGGAGATCGTGACGCGCCGACAGGCACCATGTTGTATTGCGTCGGGCCGGTCACGCCCGAGTCAGCCAGTGCGCTGGGACAGCTCGAACAGGAATGGCTGACCGACGCAGCGGATACGACCGGCGCGGCCTTCCTCGGCCTCACGTTTGGCTGCGCGGTGCCATAACCATAAGTACGATCCGATCAGTCAGCGCGACTACTATGCCATGCAGGCGATCTTCGCCGCCAGCGACCGGCCGTTTCCCGACAAGGTGAGGATCAATCGCATCAAGGCGCTCAATGGCATGCAGTCGGACGCTCCCGTGCCCAAGGAGGTGCTCAGTGATCCGCGCTGCGAAGTGAAGACCGAGAATCAAGCCGGGTACTTTCTCTTTCACCGCGATCGGCCGCTGGAGGTTCGCCGGCTCGGCCGCGGCGAGCTGAGCAAGCCGGCCGAAGCTGTCGAGCCGGGCTTTCCGCTCGCGCTGGGCCGGGTCGGCGCAGCGGGGAGCCCGCCGTCAGTCGAATCGTCGCAGCGCCGCGCCCGGTTGGCGCTCTGGCTCACCTCGCCCGATAACCCGCTCACGGCGCGAGTGCTGGTCAACCGCGTCTGGGGCTGGCACTTCGGCCGGGGCATCGTGACCACTCCGGGCGACTTCGGGGCACAAGGCGAGCCGCCCAGCCATCCCGAGCTGCTCGAATGGCTGACCCGGAACTTTGTCGATCACGGCTGGAGCCTGAAACGTCTGCACAAGCTGATCCTCACGTCGAGCACCTACCGGATGTCGAGCATCGCCGCCCCCGTGTCGGGGCAGAAGGTCGATCCGGAGAACGTTTTGCTCTGGCACTTCCTCAGGCACCGGCTTGAGGGCGAGGCAATTCGTGACGCGATGCTCGCCTGCTCGGGACGCTTGAACCTCCGCCCCGGCGGTCCACCGGTTGTTCCTCCGCTCACGAAGGAAGAGCTCACCGGGCTTTTCGATGCGCAGGACAAATGGCCGGTGACGAAAGGCTCGCGGGAGCACGACCGGCGCAGCGTGTACATTCTGGCGCGGCGGACGTTCGTCTATCCCGCGTTCTCCGCCTTCGACCCGCCGGAAGTGATGACCAGTTGCGCCCGGCGAATGAGCACAATCGTCCCAGCGCAAGCCTTGGTCCTACTGAATAGCCCGCTCTCGCGCCAGCAGTCGGCCGCTTTCGCCGACCGGCTCTTGCGGGACTACGGCGCGCGGCCAGAGAGCATCGTCGAGCGAGCCTGCCTGCTTGCCTTCGGCCGCGCCGCGACAGCCCGAGAGAAGGAGCACCTGCGCGATTTTCTCACTCAGAGAACGGCGGCGCAGAAATCCACCGGCGCGGCCGGCTTGCACGCGGCGGTCGCTGAAATGTGTCTGGCGCTCTTCAACGCCAACGAGTTCGTCTACATCGACTGAAGACGGAGTAACCGTGATGAAGGAAGAGCCGCATTGCTGTGGACTGACCTCATTCCGGCCCATCTCGCGGCGTGACATGCTCCACCGCGCAGGAGGCGGATTCGGCGCCTGGGCTCTGCTCGACCTCTTGCGGCGCGACGGGCTCATGGCGAAGGAATCAGCCCGCGAAGCCGACAACCCGCTCGCGCCCAAGCCGCCCCACTTCCCCGCGACAGCCAAGCGTGTAATCTCGCTCTTCATGCAGGGCGGGCCCAGCCAGATCGACACGTTCGATCCCAAGCCGCTCCTGGCCAAACATCACGGCCAGCCGCTGCCGCCGAGCATCAGTGCCGGGCTCCAGCTCCAGTTCACCAAGGCCAGCGCCAAGGTGCTCGGCTCGCCCCAGACCTTCCGCAAGTGCGGCGCATCGGGGCTCGAGATCGCCGACACGTATCCTCGACTTCAGAAATGCGCCGATCTGCTGGCGGTCGTGCGTTCGTGCTATCACGAGTCGTTCAATCATGCGCCGGCGCAGTACATGCTGAACACCGGCTCGGCGCGGATGGGCAAGCCGTGCTTGGGCTCCTGGGTCACGTACGGCCTGGGCAGCGAGAGCGAGAACCTGCCGGCTTTCGTGGTCATGACGACGACGGGCGCGCTCAAGGGCGGTCCGCCGGTGTATGACCGAGGGTTCTTGCCCGGCACGTACCAGCCGACGGTCTTGCGAAATTCGGGCTCGCCGGTGCTCTATCTCGACGAACTCGACGGACGCGCGGGCACGGGCCAGCGCGAGGTACTCGATCTGGTTCAGTGGCTTAACCATCAGCATCGCGCGGCCAGGGGAGGCGAAGTCGAAGAACTGTCGTCGCGAATCGCGTCGTACGAGCTGGCATTCCGGATGCAGTCCGCGGTTCCGGATGCCGTCGACCTGAGCCGTGAAAGCGCGGCGACACGCAAGCTTTACGGATTGGACGACAGGACGTCCGCAAGATTCGGTGCCAACTGCCTGATGGCCCGCCGCCTGATCGAGCGCGGCGTTCGGTTCGTGCAGATCTTCACGGGCGGCGCAGGGGCCGACGACTGGGACGCAGCGCATGCGGACAACGACGGGACGCATCGATCCATGGCCCATCGCGTCGACGGACCGATCGCCGGGCTGCTTGCGGACCTGAACACTCTGGGCCTGCTCGAGGACACGCTCGTGATCTGGGGAGGCGAGTTCGGCCGAACTCCCGTTGCCGACGGCCGCTATCCCGACAAGCCGGCCGGACGCGACCACAACCCTTATGGATTCACGGTGTGGTTTGCCGGCGGCGGAGCCAAGGGCGGCCAGGCGATCGGCTCGACGGATGACTTCGGACTACGAGCCGTCCGGGAGCCCGTGCATGTGAACGACATTCACGCGACGATCCTCAAGCTGCTCGGGCTCAATCACAAAGACCTCACGTACCTCTTCGACGGCCGCGATCAACGGTTGACGGACGTGGGCGGTGAGCACGAATTCGCTCTCAGGCTGACCGGCAAGCGAAAGACTTGACGTTTCTGGTGCGGAGTTGCGCGTCAGCCTCCGACGCGACGAAGGCCCAAGATGAACTTGTCAAATGCTGGCTTCAGAGTCTGCCAGTTGGGTGCAGGGCAAAACGTGAGGACAGTGATCCGGCGATCACCTGTCAGAAGCGTGGCGCGGTAGCCGTAGATTTTGCCACCCAACGACTGATCGGCGATCCAGATGGCCTTGCGCCCCTCCCCCAGGCCCTTGGATTGGAACACCGTGGGCTCGCGCTCCGTGTAGCTGCTGTACTCCTCCTTCATGTGACGAACACCGCGCGGGTGAACCTTGGCGACAGGCGCTTCCGCATCGCCACCGGCCCCTGCTCCACCGGCCTTGGCAATATCGCCGAACAGCGAGCCGGCAAAGTCGCAATCGACGCGGATCTCGGCATTGCCCGAGGTGAACCTCGTCGAGGAATACGGCGACTCGGGCTTGGCTCCGTCTGAGACTTCCCAGCCTTTGGGATAGTCGCACGCGAACCAGCCGGCCGTGGAGTTATACGAGACGTAGGCGGTCGGCGCGGGGACGGAGCCGCCGCATCCCGAGAGCCCGAACAACAATGGAAGAACACAAACGGCGGAGATCCGCCGTAATTTATCGAGTGCGCACAATGGTGATGCCTCCCTGGGAGCTGCACCAAATCTCGCGATTCGGGGCAGCGCGGTGCCACGGTATTCGAATCCCTGGAATCCAGTCGAAATCGGGACGAATTGCTTTTATCGCTCAACGGAGTTGGAATGTAACGCCGGCACCGCGCCGAGTCAATGCGCGGCCCACATCCGGTTCGGAGCCTTTTGAACATGATCATTATTCCAATTGGTACCGATGCTCCGATCTATCACTGGCCTTACGCCACGGTCGGGCTGATCGTGCTGAACGTCGTGCTCGCCTTCGCTGTCCCGGCGGTGCCAAGCGCACCGGAACTGGATGAGGAAGGCGACGTGGTCGTGAACGTGGAACACGTTTCGAACTTTGATCGCTACTCGCTGGCGATCGGCGACGGCCGACTGCACCCGCTCCAGTGGGTGACGCACAACTTCCTGCACTACGGACTGATTCACCTGGTGGGAAACATGGTGTTCCTCTGGGCGTTCGGCATCGTGGTCGAAGGCAAGCTCGGGGCAGTCAAATACTTACTCGCCTATCTGGCGATTGGAGCGCTGCACGGGGCGTTTACACAGATATTTCTGGTGAAGTCGGGCCTGGGCGCGCACGCCGCGGGAGCCTCGGCCGCCGTGTACGGGCTGCTCGCGATCTGCATGATCTGGGCGCCCAGGAACGAGCTGAACTGCATCGCGATTCTTCTGTTAGGATTCCGCACGTTTGTGTTTCACTGGGACCTGCACTACACCACCGTGGCGCTGCTTTACGTCGGCGAACAACTCTTCGGGCTGGTCTTTTGGGGATCTTTGGGCGGCAAAGTGATGATCACGGAGCTGGGCCATCTTTCGGGTGCGTTCTGGGGGGCGGTGGTCGGGATCGTCATGCTCAAGGCCGGCCTGGTCGATTGTGAGAAATGGGATTTATTCTCGCTCTGGGCCAAGCGGCGGAAGCTTGCCGATGACTGGGAGCAGCGCGGCAAGCGGCTCGATCGCGAGCGGATGGGCGAACGATCGTCGGTCAAGGCGAGCAAAAAGCGGAAGCGGCCCAGGCGCGACCGAGATGACGGCGGCGACGCCCCTGCTCCCAAGCAGGAAGATCGCTCGGCCGCGGCTGTCAGGCGGGTGGAGTCGTTGATCAACGACGGAGACATTCCCGGCGCCCTGGCGGCTTACGACAAGTCGGCCCGCATTCTGTTCGATTGGCCGAGCCAGCCCGACCTCTACGCCATGATCAAAGCCATGCACGCCCAGGGTGCTCTCGGCGACTCGATCCGCCTGATGCGCGAGCACTGCCAGTGCTTTCCCAACGAATCTGCCGCGATGAGACTCAAACTCGCACAGATCTTGATTCGCGAGCGCCAGCGCCCTGCGGCCGCACTGCGCGTGCTTGCGGAGATTCCCGCCGGTGCCCTCTCGCCGGATCTTGAATCCGCTCGAGAGAAGCTCGCTGGCAAAGCCAAACGCATGGTACAAGAGGGAGTGCTCGAGCTGGAGGGGGACGATTGACGAGAAAGACCCAACCCGAGGGCGACGTCTCCATCGGCAAGTTCGATATCCTTGCCACCTACGCGTACGCGCATGCGCTTTCGAGCGGGCTGGACGACAACGAGGCGAAACAGCGCAGCATGGTGGCAGCGATCATGGGCGCGCAGGCACGCCTCGGTGTCCGGAAAGATCACCACGACGAATTCCAATCCCAGAAGGAAGCGGCCGAGAAGAAGAAAAAAACCACCATCACGGCCGAGTCGTTCGATAAGCAAGTCGCCAGCAAAATGGGCCGCTTCTTCGTGGACGTGTTTCTGCCGGCCATGACGAAGCTGGTCGAAGCGGGGCTGTCGTACGACGAAGTCAAACGGCTGCTCAAGATCCCGACGACCTGGGGAGCCAAGATCAGCGCGAAACAGTTCAAAGAGCGGACTTCGGGGTACCTTGGAAGCGGAAAAGTTTCCTGACACCTTTGTCGGTCCCTTTGTCGGTCGGACATCCAACTGATGCGCTGTTGGATTTCGCACCGAACGATAGCAAAGGGGCAAGTGAACTTTCCTTATCGAGGGTCAAGACGTGCCCGAATCGGATCGAACTGCCCCAGGCGCGCTTGCCCCTCTCTGCCTGGTCGCGATCATCGGAATGGCCGCACTTGCCGTGTCGGATCTGGCCTTGGCCGGAGGAGATGCCGCACGCGCGCCGGGCCAGGCCGGCGCAGGCGAGGAATTCGAGGCGCGCGCGTCGCACGAGGACTGGGCAGTGGCGATGGCCTGGTATCAACCGCCCGGCGGCGTTCTGGTGCACGAGAGCCGTCAAAAACAGGCTCGTCAACCGGCCGACCCACCCGGCCCCAAGCTCCTCGACGTTTTGCCGCTCGTCGATCGAGTGCTGATGCTCCACTTCGACGAAGGCCATGTCATCCACCACGGCCGCGGCCAACCGCGGTCGGATGAGCGGGTCGTCGCCAGCCCGCTCGATACAGCCGCCGCCAGCCGGCCGGGGAGCTATCGCATCACCAGCTCGGACGACCCGGCTTATTCCCGGCCACGTTCGCCCGAGAGCGTTGGCCGCAAGAGCAAGGGGACCGACTTCGCCTGGTTCGTCGACCGCTGGGAGAACGGCCACGCGGTCAACACCCGGCCCGACCACGCCAAGGAGCACTGGCTTTACCTGCAACTTCCCAGGCCCATGGCTCGCGGTAAGACCTACACAGTCGACACCGGCGGTCTTGCCTCGAACGGGCGGAGGTGGACCCTCAAGTTCGACGAGGCAACCCTGCGATCCGAGGCCGTGCATGTAAACCTCCTCGGGTACGTGCCAGGCGCGACGCAGAAGTTTGCCTATGTTTACCACTGGATGGGCGATCGTGGCTCCCTCGACCTCCGCTCTTACGCAGGCCGGACATTTCGCTTGATCGATCAGGCGACCGGCAAGCCGGCGTTCACGGGAAAACTGGTGTTTCGCGCCGCGTCGAGCCAGCAAGAAACATTCCACAAGAGCGACTCGCCGCCCGACGGCAACTTCCTGAGGGCCGACGTTTATGAATGCGAGTTCTCGTCGTTCACCAGGCACGGCCAGTATCGCGTGGTCGTCGACGGGATCGGCGCCTCGTTTCCGTTCCGCCTTGACGCGGATGTTTATCGCGAAGCCTTCCGGACGGTCGCACGGGGGCTCTATCACAACCGCAGCGGCATCGCGCTCGAAGCTCCCTTCACCGAGTTCACCCGGCCCGCGCCGCACAACCCGAAGCTCACGCCGGGCTTTGCCGGCAAGCTCATCTACACGACCGTCCGCTACACTGAGTGGGGCTCGGAGGGAGGCACGGCGAAAGACTTGCTCGCTCACTCGAAAGGACCGATCGAGTCGGCCGGCTGGTACCAGGACGCGGGAGACTGGGACGGCTACGAGACCCACCTGCGGGTCGCCCAGGAGCTGCTCCTGGCGTATGAGCTGGCCCCGCGGAACTTCCGCGATGGCGACCTGAATATCCCCGAGAGCGGTAACGGTGTGCCCGACCTGATTGACGAGGCCGCGTGGCTGCCGCGGTTCGGCCATCGGCTGCGCCACGAGCTCTTGCGCAAGGGATATGGCACCGGCGGCATCGGCCTGCGTATCGCCGGCGACGCCTTCGGAGATGACGAGAAGATGCTGCCCGACGGCAAGAAGGTTGGCCAGGGCTCGTGGGAAGACGTCAATCGCACGTGGGCCGCCTCGGGCGAGGACCCGTGGTCCACTTACCGCTACGCGGGCGCGGCAGCCCAGCTCGCTTATTGCCTTGACCTGGCCAGGGTCGCCGACCCGGAGCGAATCGATTGGACGGCCGAAGCGCGCGAGGCTTTTGAGTGGGCCCGCAAGAACACGCGTCCTGATGATCTCATCCGGCAGCCTTCGCTGAAGGTTCACCGCTCCTATGCCTCCGCGGCGCTCTTCCGCCAGACCGGCGAGAAGGCCTACGAGGCGCAGTTTCTCGAAGACACGGCCGACATCACGCCAAACTCGGGCCTCTGGGACGAGAGCCAGTACGGCCCCGAGCTCTATGCCCTGGCCGGGGGAAGGGGCAAGCCCGAGGCGGCGGCGCTCGAGCGAAATGCGCTCCGCGGTCCTTTTCACGGCCGACACGATCGCCGACGTGGCCGCCAAACGGCCACTGCGCTGGGGAGGCAACTGGTACATGCCGATGCTGGTGGGCCAGCAAACGACTCCGATGGTGCTTCAGCTCGCGGTTGCTCATGCCTTGTCGAAGCGGTCCGACCCTGCGCGAGCAAAACGGTATCTCGCCACACTGGAGACCACGTGCGATTACTTTCTTGGCTGCAACGCGCTGAACATGACGTGGGCTACGGGCCTGGGGCCGCGGCATCCGGAGCAGGTCTTTCATATGGACGCCTGGTACAACGGCAAGGGCCTGCCCCATCCGGGTATCATCCCGTATGGGCCCTGGCGGAAGGATCATGACGTTGGCCAGGGACCATGGGACGTCGCCTGGCCATTCAAGACGGTCTACCCGCCCATCGACTCCTGGCCGGGCAACGAGCGGTGGTTTGACAACCGCTGCTCACCGCTCAACAGCGAGTTCACCATCCACCAGAACACAGCACCCTCTGCGACGCTTTTCGGGCTGCTTTGTGCGCCCGGGGTCGCAGAGGGCGAATGAAACAAGCGTCCCGGTTCGAAATGCGGCGCGGTAAGCCGATGGAATCATATCGTCTTCCACGGGTCGTGAGGCCAGGCAACATCGACGCTGACCAGGCGCCGCTTCGCGCTGCGACGGCCGGACTTCAGCTTAGGGCCCTGGGTTGTCAGACCAATTCCGTAGCCTTCGCGATCCAGGCGCCAGCTCCCAGGCAAGCAGCTACTCAAAGTGAACGGGAAATTGCGGATGATTTCCGATTCGGTTGGCTGGATCAGAACGCGATATTCGTGCAGGCGAAGAGAACCTGAGAACGGTTGAGCCGGAGTGAAAACAAAGCCGTGTTTCTCGACATGGAAATCGCGCATCCTCCGGGAACTGGCTCTTGAAGTATCGTACTCGTCTGACGACTCGGCGCAATGTAGGATATTGGAATTCGAGGTTCAGCGATTCTCCAGCTCAAAGGGCCAGACAATGAGCAGGCTCGCGAATTCCGGTTGGACGGCGGTGATGGTTGCGGGCGCGGTGATCTCGGCGGGCGCGATCGCGCCGCGGATCGGCCGGTGGCGGCGATCGTTGCGGAGCTCGACTCGCTCAAGACGCCGGCCCCGGACCAGAAGAGAATGAGTACCGATCCGGCGTACAGGAAAGAACACTTCAGCAATCTGCGCGAGGCGAACCAGAAGCGGGCCAAGCTCACACTCGAGCTGTACAAGGCTGCCCCGAAACACGAACGAATCCCCGCCTTGATGCAGGAGCGCTGGCGAAGCTGGCGCACGGCCGACGCTGAGTCTGCCGTCAAGTTATTCAAGGAGGTCGACGAGGTCGCGGCTGCTACCGGCAACCAAGACTTGAAAATTGAGGGGGCCTATCTCCGAGCGCGGTTCAAGTTATTCGAGAGTCGGCCGAACGGTTTCCCGGACCTGACGGCACTCACGGAGTTCTTCAAAGTTGCGCCGGCGGATGATTACCGAGGCGGCAGGATGCTGACGAGACTCGTGACTCAGGCCGATGAGAAAACGAAGGGTGCTCTCGAGGATCGAATTATCAAGGACTTCCCCGAGACACAATTTGCCAGAACTCTTGTTGGAGCTCGCCGCGAGCGCGAAGCGATCGGCAAGCCGTTCGAGCTCGAATTCAACGACGCGATCGGCGGCAAGACAGTCTCGATCAAGAACCTCAAGGGCAAGGTGGTCGTCATCGACTTCTGGGCGACCTGGTGCGGCCCGTGCGTCGCCGAGATGCCCCGAATGAGGGTGCTTTATAACAAATACCGCGGCCGGGGTGTCGAGTTCATTGGCGTCAGCCTGGATGAAACCAGGGAAGAAGGTGGTCTCGACAAGCTCAAGAAGTTCGTCCAGGAGCAAGAGATTGCGTGGCCGCAGTACTACCAGGGGAAGGGGTGGAACAGTGAGTTCTCGACATCGTGGGGAATCGATGCGATTCCAGCGGTGTTCATCATTGATACGGAAGGAAAGTTATTCTCCGTCAAGGCGCGAGGCAAGCTCGACGAAATGATTCCAACGTTGCTCGAGAAGAAGAAGTCTCTCAACTGACGGGCTCTATCCTCATCTGTCCAGGCATCACGAGGTTTCCCATGTCGACGGTCTCGACGACGACGATGATCATCCCGGAGCCGCTCCCGCTTCGGGCGATGCATCGCTTCACCGTCGATGAGTACGAGCGGATCATCCCTTCGGGCGCCCTCAAGGATCCCGACAAAATTGAGCTGGTGAATGGCTACATGGTGGACAAGATGGCAAAGAGCCCGCAGCATGGCTATTCGACGAGGAAAACCCTTGATGGGCTCGTGAGCCTGATCGGGCCGGGCTTGACCTGGCGCTCGGAGCAGCCGGTCCGCATACCGGAATACGATGAGCCGGAGCCGGACGTGGCGATCGTGCGGGGGTCAACCGAGGATTATGCCTATCGGATACCCGACCCTCATGACGTCGAACTCCTGGTCGAGGTGTCGCTCACAACGCTCGAGCAAGTCCGGGGCGAAAAACGAGTGGCTTATTCGCGTGGTCGGATCCCGGCGTACTGGATCATCAATCTAGCGGATCGCCAGGTGGAGGCATTTGCCAATCCAGGGCCGGAGGGATACGGTTCGAGCCAGGTTTATCGAGAAGGGGAAGGGGTCCCCGTTGTGATCGGTGGCGTCAGATTCGGCGAGATCGCCGTGAGCGACATTCTGCCTCCGCCGGCCCCCGCGGCCAATCCGCCATCCGGCGGTAACGGACCGTGAAATCCAATGCAGGACACTGGATCGCCTGTTGCGTTTCGGCCGCGGCACGCGGATGCTCGCTGTCGGCATCGACGGGGTGTGACAGCGTGCAGGTAGGCGGGGACAAGCGACGGAAATGCACAGAAGCTTACTCGAATCGACAACGTGCCGTTTTTTGGAGTGTCGCCCGGCAGTTTGAGCTAGGGTTTGAGTAAGAGGCCGATCGAATGCGACCTCGCATCGTTCGAATCGCTCAGCTCGGAGACCCTGCCCATGTCTCGCGCCGTTCGATTGATCAGTCGATTTCTGGACAGCGAAGACGGACCGACTGCTGTCGAGTATGCCGTGATGCTGGGGTTAATCGTCATCGCCGCCATCGGCGTCGTCACGAACCTCACCACGACCGTCAGCGGCACGTTCAGCTCGGTGAGCAGCGCAATGGGAAGCTAGCGGACGCGCGCTCGCATAAGGAAGCACGCATTGGCTCGGAAGTCTGGGGATTTAGATAGTCGCCGGCTCGTCTGCCTCGGGGGCCGCCGCCGACAGCGGCTCAGCAACCTCCTCGAGCGACGTCCGCTCGGCCTTGACCCCGAAGTTCAGAACCACGATGACCGTACCGAGGAGCATCGCGGCCGCAAGCAGGTCGCCGTAAAGAATGTAAATCCGCGCCCCTTTGTCGATCAGACGGCCGAACAGCCACGACGACAGCGGCCCGCCCAGTGCCGTGCCGGTCGAGTAGAACAAGGCAATCGCCAGCCCGCGCAGCTCCAGCGGGAAGATTTCGCTGACGGTCAGATACGCCGAGCTCGCCGCCGCCGAGGCGAAGAAAAAGATGATGCCCCACGCGACGGTCTGCGTTGTCGCTGTGAGCACGCCCCGCTCGAACAGGAAACCCGTCACAACCAGCAGCGAGGCCGAGACCGCATACGTACTGGCAACCCGTTCTGACTGCTCGAAAAACCAAGCGTGTCTGGCCGTTGCAGCACCGGGCTAACAGCCCCGACGAGGGTGACCTCCAGGCCGTCGATGACCCAGGTGATGCCGAGTGCTAGAACCACTCGCCAATGCCATCCGCTCCACGGCAAGCGGTCGAGCCGCGAGGGTATGTTTGACCGGAATGTCCCGCGATCAATCACCGCCGCTGCATTCATCGCCTCCCCTTTACCCTGGCTTTGGACTCGCTCGCAAAACCTGGGCCAAGATCGCTGATACGCCGAGGGCTCCGGGGGCCACACGCCGCTCTTCCACACCGTCGTCAACCTGGCCGCGGGAATGGGCCTGTTCGACGACTCAAAGGCGAGGCTCCTCCTCGACCATGGCGCCGATCCCAACGCCCGGGCGACCTTCCGGCGGGACGCCCAGTTCCACGACAAGGTCCCCACCGACGCGCTTCACGGCGTTACGCCCGTCGGCTATGCCCGCCGATACTCCGACCGACGTAGTGTGAACGCCCCGGCGCTCTCGGCGATCGTCGAGCGCGGGGGGAAGGAGTGAGCCCACCTTCGGGGAAGCAAGACAGCCACCCATTCGTCGGGAATCAAACATGAAACCGTGCGGGCAAAGGCGCGGCCAGACACCCATTCTCTCCGAGTGATCCATCGATGGCTGCCTCGAACTCGCCAAAACGCTGGGTGTCTTGAATCCCCTGGAAGACCAGGCACCCGTGTAGGATCTTTTCTGAGAAAGCCAGGAACTTGCATGATCACGCCTGCCAGAGCGGTGAGTTGAACTATAGTCGAAGCATAACACTCCGTCCTATGAAAGACCTACCAGCGGAATCATCGACAAGGACTCAGCGCGACTCCTCGGAAACAGCGCAAATCTAGCGAACGGCTTTCGCTGAGTTCGGGTCTAATTCGTGCGCCAGCGCATCGCGGGCGCGAGCACGCAGCTCGGCCCACCTCGCGGGATTCCAATCCTCGTCGGGCTCGGCTTTCATCTTCAAGATCGATGCGATTTTCCAGGCGGCGAAGTTGCGCACCTCGATCCTGGAGAAAGTGAACGCTGCAAACGGACCTTGGTACAGCGACGGGTTCGATTTTTCGTCGCGTACCTCGTCATCGTCGAGAAAATGAGAAATGATATCGCGCCGCGACGTCCGTCGCACCACGGTCGAACGGGCGAACCGTCGCCGGTTCATGGTCAGTTGCCCTCGCCGCGGAACCATCAATGACTGCCTCAAACTCGCCAAAACGCTGGGTGTCTTGAAACCCCGGGTGATTCGGCCAGGTTGGTCCGCGGTGAGCCGGCGGGGACCGGGATTCCCATCACCCGGGGAATCGGAGGCGGACCCCGGAATTCATGAAACGACACCGATTTCCCCCTGAAATGCCACGAAATTCCCTCGACACCAATTTCCGCTCCCGGACTTTATTGACGGGCCAGCGCCTCGGCCACGGCCTTCTCGAGCGGCTCGCCCTGGAGGCCCCTGGCGATCAGGTTGCCGTCCGGGCCGATCAGGAAGGTCGGGTACGGCGGCCCGACGTTGTAGTCGAGCACGATCGGATCGGCCCCGCGGTCTCGGAGGACGGCTTGCGGCCAGGTCATGTCGTTGGCCTTGATGATGCGCTCGACGTCCGCGGGGTCGCTGCCCAGATTGAGGCCGAGCATCGCGAACCGCTCATCCCGGCCGAACCGGTCGTGGATCCTCTTGAGGGTCGGGAGTCCCTGGAGGCCGTGGACCGGGTAGCCGAAGTGGAGCAGGACGACCTTGCCGCGCAGGCCGGCGAGGCTCAGCTCGCGGCCGTCGAGCGTCTTGACCGCGAACGCCGGCGCCAGCTTGCCCACCTCGGGCGGCTTCGGCTTCTTCCGGAGGACCAAGGTCAGCTCGGCGGAGCCGCCCTCCGGGAGGTTGATGCGGTGCAGCTCCCGGGGGACGTAGGCGCCTTCCCGGTCCCAGGCGGTGATCTCATACTCGTGGTCGGGCATGAGGCTCTGGCTGCGATACCTGCCGTCCGCCTGCTGGATGAAGCGGGAGCCATAGTCGCCGCCCCGCCGATTGAACCCCGCGTTGACTTGGGGGTCGTGCAGGACCGTCCCGTCCTCGGTCCGGACGGTAGCGATCACGGTGGGCGCCCGGTAGCTGACCACCGTGATCTTGCGGTCCCGGTCGAGCGTCCCGAGCTGACCGCCGCCCCAGTATTTCAGCGGGCCGTTCTCCTCCAGGCGGGTCTTGTAAGCGACGGTCTCATCGAACGGGAACGTGGATAGATCGGCTTCTCGCAATCCTTCGGGAGCCCGGAAGACGATCCGGCCGTTCTCGTCGGGGCGGTCCTGCATGGCCCAGTCGATGCGGTCGGCGGTGTCTTGCGGTTCGGGGTCGTTGATCTGCGACGCGAGACCGCCCCCGAGCGTCGAGTGGGCGCCGAAGGGATTGGCCTGGCCCTGCTCGTTGGGGATGACGCCCCAGACTTTGGCCGGGCTGCCGGCCGCGGGTTGGCCCCGAGAATCGACGAACCGGACCTCGACCTCGACGGTCGGGACCTCGCGGAGCACCAGCGGCGGGGGAGGACGCCCTCCCGCACGTACACCCTCACCGGCTGGATGACACGGATCGGCTTCGAAAGTGCGGGAAGATCCGGCGACACGCCGCCGAATCCATCCTGCCCCTGGCCGTAGACCAGATAATTCGCGGGGCGGAGCGGACCCAGCGCGAAGGTCCCGTCGGTCTCGGTCGTGGCGAAGTGCTTGTCCCGGCCCCGGACGGCATACGCCTGGATCGTCTGGCCGGCGATCGGCCGGCCGTCGAGGTCGACCATCCGTCCCGAGAGCCGGACGCCGCGCGAGAGGACGATCCGGCCGAAGTCGGTCGGGAGCCCAGACATCGGGATGCTGGCTGGGCTGATCCGTGCCCCAGAAATGCTGATAGGGCGCATACGGGAAACTCGCCCGGGCCGGTTGGGGCGGTTGTGACGTAGAGGGCCACCGAGTGAGACTTCGGCATCCGCAGGCGGAACCGGCCCTCGTCGTCGGTCCGGCCTTCTTCGTCGTTGGTAAAGTGGGCGAGCGATTGCTCCCCCAGGCCCAATTCTCGAACTGGTAGGGCACGCCGGCGGCCGGCTTGCCCGCGGGCGTGACGACCTGCCCCGTGTACTCCACCCCCTTCTCGAGCGTAATCGTCTCGAAGAAGGGCCTGTCGCCCTTGGCCACGCCGCGAATCACCTCGGCGAGCGTGACACCCAGGGATTTCCGGGGGACGTAGCCGGGATGCGGGATGCGGAGGGTGAGCGACAGCCTCCGCTCGGCCACCTGATCGGGCGGGAACTCCAGCCGGAACCGACCGTCGGCATCGGTCCGGATCGTCGTCTCGCCCACCCAGGAGGGAAGCGCCTCGGGCGGGACGCCGGGGATCGATCGCACCACCACGATCGAGGCGCCTTCCACGGGCTTCCTGGTCTCCACATCGACCACCCGGCCCGAAAACGTCACGCCCTTCTCGGATCCGGCGTCGTCCCTCGCCACTGCGGCCGGCCGGACGATGAGCAGCAGGCCGGCCAGCACCACGGTCGTCGCCAGCGGTCGAATCAGGC
>CAWGMQ010000008.1:0-2184492 GCA_963823665.1 uncultured Planctomycetota bacterium | reverse complement strand
CGGAGGGCGGGGTCTGGAGACCCGCCCCCAACACACGCAGGGTGGGGCGGGGGCGGAGATTGGCCCCGAACACGCGGACTCGGGGGCGGGAAACCTGCGGTCGGGCGGAGGGCGGGGTCTGGAGACCCGCGCCCAACATGGTGAGACCCGCGCCCAACAGGCGGAGGGTGGGGCGGATGCGGGTGAGTGTGGGAGCGGGGGGCCAATCGCGGATGGCACTTCGGGCGCGGCAGTTGAAAGCGGCCGTGAGACTCCGGCGGACGGCACACGGAGTGTGCCTGCTACTTCGAAGGAAAAGCGCCGCGGGTGGGAGTCGGTTGTGGTTGAGGAATCGGACGTTCTTGCGTGCGGGGGGTATCTGCCCGAGAGGTACATCGGCGTTGCGGGTGGCGGCGACTGCGAGGTCGAGCCTGCGGCTGCGGTGGAGGACGATGTGCCGAGTCCTGGAGCGGGGAGCTCTGATCCTGAGAAAGGCGGGACACACGCGGAGCGTGTGGGTGCAGTCACGCAGGAGGAGCTGGCGGAAGGTGGTGATCTTGGGTGCGATGAAGGGATGGGCGACGGCGCTGGGGACTGGTCAGCTCGGGTCGACCGCGAGCATGCCGCCACCGGTGCCCAAGAGGGCGGCGCCGCCGCCGAAACGGAGGAAAAATGCGAAAACGAAGCCAATTTGTGTGATGACGAGCTTACAGCACAACATGAAGTAACTATTGAAGTTCCGGCGAATTCCGGCGATGTTTCGGGACTTGACGGTTGTCAAACGAACCCAATTTCTTTGGAAACGAAGCCAATTCCGGCGGGTGGTGGGGAGGTGGTTGGAAGTGGAGGTTCGGCCAAGCCGGAAGCACGGCCACTGACGGAACACGAGCGGTGGGAGGCGTGGAAGGAGCTCAGGCGGAGGGAGTGGCTTCGGTCGCGTGCGGAGGCGCGGGAGCGGGAGCGGACCGCGAGGGTGGATCCAGGGGTGGCGAACGGTGGGGTGGATTCGGGTAGGGCGGCGGGGAACGTGACGGGGTCGCGGGATGTGCGGGGGCCGTGAGGTGGGGCGGGTGGGGGATTTTCGGCGCGGCGAATCGGATCAGTGGCGGGTGGTGCCGTTTACCGGCCCTCGCCTCCTTTTTGAAAAAGTGGCTCATGCCAAGGGCGCGACCGCGCAAAGAAGTCGGGGGAGAAAGAGTGGGTCACGCAAAGGCGCAAAGAGGAAAAAGGCGCAAGCTGACAAACCGAGGGCGAGGGGGGAGAGGGAAGTGCGGGGTTTTTGCTTGAGCTTGGTGCTTCGAGCGGATCACTAGCGGGTGGCGCCGTTAACCCCGCCTGGCCCCCCCTTCGTTAGGGGGGGCAAAGGGAGGTGCGGGGCGTTCGCTGGAGCGGGGTGCTTCGAGCGGATCACTGGCGGGTGACGCCCTCACCCCCTGGCCCCCCATTGCAAGGGGGGGAAAGTTAGGGGTGCCCCCTTTGCAAGGGGGGGAAATGGACGTGCGGGGCTTTTGCTCGTGCGGCGTGAGATCAGTCGCCCAGACCGCAGAAGTTCATGATGCACTGCAACGGGCAGGTCGAAGTTTTTTCCGATGTCGTCGACGAACTGCCGGGCGCCGCGTGCGAGCCAATCAGGCCGCCGCGCGCGTGAACGATACCGACAGCGGCGACGATGATCACGACGAAGAGCCCGGTCCAAACATATTTACGCATGAAACACCTCTGACTGAAAAAGTCCGAATCTCGGTCGAGAAGCGACGCGTCGCCGGTCAACCGGCAAGTTCGCCCGATTATACCTGGGAGAGAGCTGTGAAACACTTGAGATTCTGGAATTCGAGGCTCGATCTCTTTGGCGCGAGAGCGTAACGAAGTGCTTCGGCGGTCTTCTCGCTGCGCTCGCTTCTGCTTCAAGGATTGTTTAACATCATGCTGGTGCAGGTCGATGACGCGCCGGACGATCGGGAATCACGGGGGTTGGATCACGCGATGACGACGAGTCGAGTGGGATTACTCTCGGTGATCGTCGGAGTTTTGCCCGGTTGGCTTTGCGCCGACGAGCCGGGGCGGCGCGCGGTCGACTACACCCGCGACATCAAGCCGGTGCTCAGCAAACGTTGCTATGCCTGTCACGGGGCGTTGCAGCAACGCGCTGGGCTGCGGCTTGATACGGCGTCCCTAATGAAAAAAGGGGGGGATAGCGGTGCGGCCGTTGAGCCGGGCTCGAGCGGCGAGAGCTTGATTATCGACGCCATCACGGGTGCACAAGGCTGGCGCATGCCTCCGGAAAGCGAGGGCTCGCCCCTTTCAGCGGATGAGATTGGCCGCATCAAGGCCTGGATCGACCAGGGGGCCAAGAGCCCTGCCGACGAAGTTCCGCAGCCCGACCCCAGGCGCCACTGGTCGTTTCGACCGCCGGTTCGTCCCAAGGTGCCATCTGCGGCCGAGCTGGGTGATCGCGCTGGATGGGTCCGCAACCCGATTGACGCGCTGCTGGCGGTAGAACATCACGAGCACGGGCTCAAGCCACGACCCGCTGCCGATCCGGCCACACTGGTTCGCCGGGTCTGCCTGGATCTGACAGGACTAGTACCGAGCCCGGAGTTGGTTCGTGCCTTCGTGGCTGATCCGAGCGATCGAGCGTACGAAGCACTGGTCGATCGGCTCCTCGCAAGCCCGGAGTACGGCGAACGCTGGGGGCGGCACTGGATGGACGTGTGGCGCTACAGCGACTGGGATGGCTTCGGCGCGGAGATTCGAGAAAGCCAGCCGCACATCTGGCGATGGCGCGACTGGATCGTGGAGTCGCTCAATCGCGACGTACCGTACGATCAGATGATCGTGTCGATGCTCGCCGCTGACGAGACGGACCCGTGTGACACGGCATCGCTGCGAGCGACCGGATTCCTGGCACGCAACTGGTACAAATTCAATCGCAACGTCTGGCTGGAAGATACGGTCGAGCATACCGCCAAAGCGTTCCTGGGACTCACGCTCAATTGCGCGAAATGCCACGATCATAAGTACGACCCGATTTCCCAGACCGACTATTATGCCTTCCGTGCTTTCTTCGAGCCTTACACGGTGCGGACTGACCCCGTGCCGGGCGAGCCGGATCTCACGAAGGCCGGCCTAGTGAGGGTGTTTGACGCGCAGGCCAGTGCGCCCACCTTTGTATTCGAGCGGGGCGACGAGAAACGACCGATCAAGTCCAAGCCGCTCGTACCGTCGGTGCCCGGATTCCTGGGCAAGCAGACTGGTCTCGAGGCGATCAAGCCGGTGTCGCTGCCGCCTGAAGCCTTTTATTCAGGCATGAAAGCATTCGTTCGCGCGCTGGCGAACGCGCGAGCCGAAGACGCGATCGCCGCTGGGAACACGGCCCTTGCCAGTGCCGAACGTGTACTCGTCGATGCTCGCGATGCGGCCGCTACGGAGAAGGCTGCGCACGCCGTCGCGCTTGCGAAGAAGAGCTTGAAGGTGGCGCAAGCTTTTCGAGCTGCGCTCGACGCCAGATTGGCCGCTGACCTCGCTCGTTATTCATCGCCGCCTCGTGCCGATGCGGCCGCGCTCGTGCGGGTTGCCGCGCGGCTCGATCGGAAATGCGCACTTTTCCAGGCCGAGGAAGCGCTGCTCAAGGCCGAGATCGCCGATCTCGAGGGCAGGAGCGCGGCGCAACCGTCCGGCAAATCGAAATCGCCGCCGGCCGACACCGCGACGTCACTGAAGAAAGCTCGCGAGGCGGTCGCTGCCGCGCAGAAAGTCGTCAGAGAAGATGGCGCCGACTACGCCTCGCTTACGCCCGTCTACCCGGCGAGCAGTACGGGCCGGCGGCGTGCGCTGGCGCGCTGGATTACACATCCTGATAACCCGCTGACAGCGCGGGTGGCCATCAACCAGATGTGGATGCACCACTTCAATGCGCCGCTGGTTTCGACAGTCTTCGATTTCGGCCGGAATGGAAAGCCGCCGACAATTCCGGCAGTACTCGACTGGCTGGCGATCGAGCTTCAAGCCGACGGGTGGCGGATGAAGCCGATTCACCGGTTGATTGTCACCAGCGCGTGTTATCGTATGGAATCATCCGGCTCGGGCCCGGGCGATCCGAATCTCATCCGCGATCCGGCCAATGTGTTTTACTGGAGGATGAACCCGAAGCGCATGGAAGCGGAGCTCGTGCGCGACAATCTCTTGCAGGTTGCGGGCAATCTCGAAGAGCGACTGGGCGGCCCCGATCTGGATCCGGAGATGGGTTTGAAATCCCTGCGCCGGAGCTTGTATTTTCGCCACGCCAAGGAAAAGCGAGTGATGTTTCTGCGGCTGTTCGATTCGCCGAACGTTCTTTCATGTTACCGCCGAAGCGACAGCGTGATGCCGCAGCAGGCGCTGGCGCTTGCGAACAGCTCGCTCTGCCTGGAGCAGGCGCGGCTGCTGGCTGCGGTGCTGGAACGTGGGATTGCCTGCCGATCGGACCAATCGCACAACACCGCGTTTGTGGTTGCGGCGTTTGAGCGGGTGCTGGGCCGATCACCGACGAACGACGAAACGACCGCATGTGAAGCCTATCTGCGTGAAACGACCGAGCAGCTCGCCCATCCTTCGGGGCTCGTACCGTTCTCAAGCGGTCCCGCCACCCTAGTCGCTCCCTCAGGCGAAGCAGCGGAGCGAGCTCGGGAGAACCTGGTCCACGTGCTCTTCAATCACAACGACTTTGTCACGATCCGCTGATGACATGATCACGCGACGTGCGTTCATTAACGAAATGGGGCTGGGGCTGGGTGGCGTGGCCTTGAGCGCTCTCTTGCATCGCGATGGCTTGGCTCAAGCCGGCGATCACGACGTGCGGGCGTACACGCCTCCGGATGGGAAACCCCACTTCGCTCCCAGGGCCAAGAACGTGATCTGGCTGTTCATGATCGGGGGTACCAGCCACGTCGAGAGTTTTGATCCGAAGCCTGCGCTCAATCGGTACGCGGGAAAGACGATCGCCGAGACGCCGTTTGCGGATGCTCTCAAGAGCAAGTTCAGCGGCAACCTGCGAGTGCTTTTGCAGGACCAACCCGAGCTTCACATTCGCCGGAGCCTTTATCCGCTGCAGGTCGGCTATCGCAAGCGGGGTGAGTGCGGGACCGAGATCAGCGATTGGTGGCCACACCTGGGCTCATGCGTCGACCTAGTGGCTGTTATTCGTTCGATGTGGACGACAGACAATGATCACGGTGCGCAGCTTCAATTCCACACTGGGCGGCACATGCTCGAGGGCCAGTTTCCGACGATCGGCTCGTGGATTCATTATGGGCTTGGCGCACAGAGCGATGAGTTGCCGAGCTTCGTCGTGATCGGTTCGCCGATTGCGGATTGTTGCGGCGGACTGGGGGGACATGGGGCGAGCTACCTGGGCCCCGAGCATGACGGAATTCAGATCTCAGTCGATCCCAAGAACCCCTTGCCGTTTGCGACGCCGGCCCGGGGCGTGTTTCACGAAGAGCAGGCTGGCGAGTTTGAGCTGCTGGGCCGACTGAACCGCTTGTCGGCCGCCAGGTATCCGGATGATGCGGTACTGCGAGCGAGGATCAAGTCGTACGAACTGGCATTCCGCATGCAAACGGCGGTTCCGGAGGTGATGCAACTTACACGCGAGCCTGAGGCGATGGACCGCCTGTATGGGCTGGACGAGGATGTCACTCGTCCGTTCGGGCAGATGTGTCTTGCGGCCCGGCGGATGGTGGAGCGCGGAGTGCGGTTCGTGCAGGTGTTCCACGGGTCGAACGGAGGGGCCGGCGCGTGGGATGCCCACGGGCTCTTGCGGCAGAATCACGCTATCCAGTGCGCTCAGGTGGACAAACCGATTGCGGGGTTGCTCACCGATCTGAAGCAGCGTGGTTTGCTTGACGAGACAATCGTTGTGTGGGCGACCGAATTCGGGCGAACGCCCGGCTCCGAGGGGAAAGACGGGCGGGATCACCACCCGTATGGGTTTTCGGTCTGGATGGCCGGTGGCGGGATCAAAGGAGGGATCGTTCACGGTGCGACGGACGAGATTGGTTATCATGCCGTCGTCGACCGCCATTATGTGACGGACATCCACGCCACGTTGCTCCATCAGCTCGGGCTTGACGCTCATCGGCTCGAGGTGCCCGGGCACAAGCGTCTGGAAATCGATTTTGGGCACGTCATTCGCGACATCGTGGCGTGATCGCTACAATCTTTTACGCGCTGCGGGAAGTCGAGAGCGGAGTGCGGTGAAGATCTACATGGTGTTGATCGATGAGGAACGATTCTTCTTCTTCGCGGACGAATCAGACCCCGATCGCGACGATGACGACGAGAGCGGTTCACCTGAGGAGCCGCGGTCGGGGATACGCAAATGGGTGGTTGACCGTATTGCCAGGTTCAAGGCGGCGTGGCATGACGCCGGTTCGGGGGCACTGTACTGGGTGCGCGAGGTGTGGGACTGGCTGCACACTCTGGCACGTCCGGACGAAGCGATGCTGGCGCGGCTTCGCTCCGCGCGGCGGATCAAGCTGCACCACCCGGCGGGGCGAAGCGAAGCCGATGTCCTCGACGAATGGCAGAGCTATTTGACCAGACAGGGGAGGCGCCACTATTTCTGGTTGGGTGTCAACGCATTGATCACGCCGTTCGCCACCGTACTCGCCCTGTTACCGGGACCGAATGTGATCGGGTTCTGGTTCGCTTATCGGACCGTTCACCACATGATCGTCGTCTGGGGAATAAGCCGCGCGCAACGGAACCAGATCCCGACAGAGCTTCATTCGGTAGAGTCGCTTGATCAGCCTGTTGCTCACGACGGCGACGGCAAGGCGCGACACGCCGCACTGGAAGGTGCCGATCTCAAGCTCGGCCAACACGTGTCGAGGTGTCGCCGGTCCTTCTTCGGAGTTCCGCGAACAAGCCGCAGTGAGAGCCAGCCGGCAACAAAGGAAGCGACCCCTATCGTGAACCGCCCGACTGAACCCGAGACAGGCAACGATGCGTCTTCTGAGCTATAACATTCACAAAGGGATCGGCGGCCGGGATCGGCGGTACCGGCTCGAGCGGATCATCCAGGTTATCCTGGCTGAAGACCCGGATTTCATCTGCCTTCAGGAGGTCGATCGTCACCTGGCCCGATCCCGGCACGAGGACCAGCCGCGGAGGCTCAGCGAGGCGCTCAACGCAACGGCACACGTTTACCAGAGCAACGTGCGACTCAAGAACGGTGGGTATGGAAACCTCGTGTTGTCGCGCTGGCCGTTCCGGGAATGTCAGCAGATCTCGCTGCGCCGAAAACGTCGCAAGCCTCGCGGTGCGCAGATGGCCGTGGTCGAGACACCGGAGGGGCTGATTCATCTTGTGAACTGGCATCTCGGACTGGCCGAGCGCGAGCGGCACTGGCAGGTTCGGCACTTGCTCAACCACGCAGATTTCCGCGCGTCGGCTCACCTGCCGACGGTGATAGCCGGTGATTTCAATGATTGGCTCAACACGCTGGCTCGTGGACCGTTTGCGTCGCACGGCTTTGTGCAAGTGACTGCACCACGAGCCCGGTTCCGGTCATTCCCCGCTTACTGGCCGGTTGTTTCGCTGGACAAGACCTTTGTGCGAGGCCCGTTCGAGATTCGGCACGCGCGAATCGTCCACACCAGGCTGGCGCGCGAAGCGTCTGATCACCTTCCTTTGGTTGTTGATTTTCATATCATAAGATGACGATATTACTTTGCTGTGTATCCGCCGTCGGCCATCAGGTGGGAGCCTGTGATGAAGGATGCGTCGTCTGACGCGAGGAACAGAATCGCGTGTGCGATCTCTCGAGGATCGGCACAGCGCTGAATCAACTGAGCGCCGGCCCATTGCGGGTGAACGTCCGCAGCGGCCCTGTCCAGCCCCATCGCATTGGCTTGCTTTTCCACGATCTGTGTCCAGACGACGCCGGGACAGACCGAGTTGACGCGGATGTTGTCAGGCGCCAGATCCATGGCCATGCACCGGGTCATGCCCAGAATGGCTGCCTTGGTTGTGTTGTAGGTCACGAAATTCGGCTGGGCGATGAACGACGAGATCGAGGCGAGGTTCACGATGGATCCGCCACCGGAGGAGCGAATCGCCGGGACGATGTGCTTGGCAACAAGCGCGGGGCCCATGATGTTGATGTCCAGCATGGGCCGCCACTCCTCAGGAGTTGCATCAATGCCTTTAAGAATGAAGATCGCGGCATTATTCACCAGAATCTGGACTGACCCGAATGCCGAGACGGCCTGGGCAGCCATCTGTTTGACGCTTGTCTCGTCGGAAACATCGGTGCGCACGAAGAGTGCTCTTCCACCGGCATTCTTGATCTGCTCCTGTGCATCCCGGCCGGTTGACTCATCTCGCTCGGCGATCACCACGGCAGCACCTTCTTCGGCGAACAGCTCAGCGGTTGCCCGGCCGATTCCTGCGCCTGCGCCTGTGATCACGGCGACTTTTCCTTTCAAGCGATTCATGGCGGTTCCCCCGTGGTTGTATCGGCGCGGGTCTTTATCGTCCCTCGCGCAGGAACGAAATCAAGTCGGACATTTCCTGGAAGTTGATATTCTGTTCGATTCCCTCGGGCATCAGGGACTTTCCGGTGGAGCGAATTTCATCAATTTCGGTGCGAAGCAGGTTGTCTTCAACTCCGTCTGCCCGGCGCAGCTTGAGCGTGGTTGCCGTTTCTTCGGCAAGCAGGCCTGCGAAAGACTGGCCATTGCGGGTCGCGACTGCGAGCGTGGCATAATCTGGGGCGACTTCGCGATTGGGGTCGATGATGTCCGAAAGCAGGGCGTCGGGCGCTTTGCCAGCGATGCCGGAAAGGTCGGGGCCAACCCGGTGCCCTTGCCCTTGGCGCTGGTGGCATGTGAGGCAATTCTTGGCGAAAACGCTGGCGCCGCGGGTGGCATCGCCCGGGAGCTTGAGTGCAGCCTGATAGCGTGCCAGGGCGTCGGAACGCTGGGGCGGGGTAAACCTGGCCAAGATCTTGGCGGCACGCTCGCGCTGGCCGGTATCCGAGAGACGCTCGAGCATGGTGCGGGTGGGGCCGTCGAGCTCGCCGGGAGTGATGGTCTCGTGCTCGAGAGCCTGGACGAGCGCCGGTGCGAATACCGGGTTGCTTGCTAATCCAGCGAGCAACTCGCGGCGGATTGCGACGGCCAGCTTGTTCCAACTGGCGAGAACCTGTGAGGCTAGAGAAGGCCGGCGAGCGATTGCGACGGCCCTGACTGCGCCCTTATGAATTTCTGCCGGCTGTGCAGTCATGAGGAGTTTCAGGACGACATTCTCGGCGATGTCCGGGCGGGCGCGAGCGAGTAGCTCGATCGCGGTGAGGCGTTCACTGGCCGGATCGTTCGACGTGGCGCAAGCGGTCGCGGCATTCCAGAGGCTATTCACTTGCTCGAAGGCTGATTTCAGTTCAGGTGGTGGCGTCGAGATGAGTGCCGAGAGGGGAGCGCCGGATCGTTCGAGGCCTTCGGCCATCCCCTTCATCAAGGCCAGACAATCCGCGAGGGCTTGGCGATCGGCGCGCTTCGCACGCACGCCGATGAGTTTCAGCAGGGCGGTCAACTCATCCGTCCTGCGACGCACACCAAGGATCGCAGCGGCCTGCGATTGCAATTCGGCGCGGCCAAGAGGTGAAGCAATGTGGCTACAGAGCGGGAGAAAAGCGAGGGACGATTCGGCCAGGCTGCTCAAGATCGCCAGTCGCATCCAGGGATCGTCCGCGTCTTGTGCCGCGATCCTTCCCAGCGCCCGAAGCGCAGCAGGCTCATTACCGCAGCGGTCGCCGAGGGCGACGGCCACATGCAGGCGAACTCGAATGGCTGGATCTTCTGCGAACTTGACGAGCGTCGAAGTGGGAACGAGTCGCTTGCGAAATCGCCTTTCCATATCGTTGGCCACGCGCAGGGCGTGCTCGCGCACGGCCGGGTGCGGATCGGCGGCGACCTGGGTCAGAACCGCTTCGTCCGCGCTATTCATTGCCGCCAATGTCCAGAGAGCGTGCAGCCGTGCCAGTGGGTTGGAGCTGGTTTTCAGCACGTCGATCAATAATGGTGCCGCAATCAGCTTCGTTGGTTGTGACGGGTCGTTCCGGAAGCACCGCTCCACCAGCAACCGTTGCGCGGTGGTTCGCCACCATCCATTGGAATGGCTGAGAAGCCGCACAAGCTGGGGCACATCAGCCTTGCTCAAGTTCGGGTAATCGTGTCTCGCCATTGCCGCGGCTTTTGGTCGGATCCGCCAGATCCGTCCTCGGTCATGCCACCGCCTGAAGTCGACGGTTCCGCGGGCTGGCTCTGGGACGAACTGAGGATGCTCGACGAGCTCGCGGTACATGTCCACGATGTAGAGTGCTCCATCCGGACCGGTGGCCAGGTTGACTGGACGGAATGCAGGATCGGTCGAGGCAAGGAACTCGCGGCCTTGTTCGGCTCGACGGGCGATGAAGGTGACGCCCGAGGGTTCGAGAACCCGGCGGTGCACCAGGTTTGTCAGGGGCTCGCACACGAAGGCGTTACCATGATATGCGGTGGGGAGCAGACCGCCACGATCGATGACCGGTCCGCAACTGGCGTTGAAGAATGCGACCGACTCACGATTGAAACGTGCCTGTGCCGGACTGATGGCGAAGATGCGCCCGCCGTCGGCGAGATCCAGAATCGAGGCGACCGACGATGTCTCGGCCAAGTAGGGATTTCGGTCCAGCATCTGCTGCTCGAGCACGACGTGCCGGATCGGGATCGTATTCCACGAGGGAAAGCGGTTTCCCCAATTGTCGTGAGCCAAACCAAACTGGCTGAATCCTGCGATGGGCTGTACATCGGAGGCGTAGAAGAAATGCCCGGGCGCTCCAGGCATCGGCACTGGAGTGAATTTCACGTCGCGGCGTCGGATCGAGACCGGTTTCGAGTTTGGGATATCCGGCACGACGACGTCGCCGTCACTGCGACCGTTGGCAGCGTAGATGGAGTTATCCAGCCCCCAAGTGGGCGCGTTCACCCGGAGCTGCGTGTTGCCCTCGCCGAAGCCGGTAAGAACTACCTGCCGCTCGTCGGCACGTCCATCGCCGTCGGTATCTCGCAAGAACCAAATATTCGGGGCTGCCGTTACGATCAAGCCGCCGAAGCACGGCAGCACGCCGTTGGGAAACGGCAGCCCGTCGGCGAAGACCGTCGAATGGTCGTAGCGTCCGTCGCCGTCGCGATCTTCCAAACGGCGAATGCGTCCGGCTGCCTTGGCCGTCGGGTAGTCGTTCATCTCGGCTACGTAGAGCCGGCCGTCTTCGTCCCAGGCGATGGCGACTGGGCTTGTCAGCTCGGGTTCGGACGCAACCAGCTCGATCGTGAGATCGGGGTCGGCGAGCACGAACGCCTTCATCGACTCGGCTGGCGATCGTGGACCGTCTGCTCCGCGGGCGATCTCTGCGAAGAGCGGTACAACCAAGAACATCAAGCAGGGTGGAAGTAGAGTTATGTAATTCATTTGTTCATAGTGTCGCTTTTACGCGGGGCACGCTGCCACCATGGATTCCAAAGTAAAACGACTGCAAGAAGTCCGACAAGCGGCATCAGACCGGCCAGCAGCATGATTGGCGCGTAGCGGTGGGTGCGGTCGAGCCAGGCGCCAATCGGGTCTTGCACGAGCGCGTGGACCATCCAGGTTAGAAAGCTGAGCGCACCGGTGATGTTTCCCATTCGACGTGCGGAGAGTTCCTGTGTGAAGGCGTAATAGTTTGGGAATTGCCCGAGCGAGCCGAATCCGATGACCATGAGTGTGGCCAACAGCAAGGCAGAGGCCGGCAAACCCGCGGCCACGACGCTGAGCGCGGTCAGGAGACAGCACAGGAAAAAGGTGGCCAAGCGAGCTCCGTGCACAGATATGCCGCGGCCCGAGAGCCATTTTGTGAGGAACCCGATCGCCAGGCACCCCACGTCGGCCGCGATGTAGTACCCAATTGAGAAATACTGGACATCGTTTGCGCGATACTGATACTGCTCCCGGAGCATTTTGGGCATCCAGGCCCTGAAGAACTGCCAGCAAAGGTTGATGACGACGACAACGATGCCCAGGGCGAGAAACCGGCGGATGAAGGTCGAGCTTCTGAAAAATGGCGATTTTTTCGCTCCAGCCTCTGCACTTTCTCCCACAAAATGACCGTCCTCTGTCAAGCCGGGCGTAGCCGACTCTGCAAGATGCAAGTCACGAGAGCGGACCGTGGCCAACCAGACCGCCACCCAGCCGACACCGGCTGCGCCGATGACGCGGAACGGCAGCCGCCAGCCGCCCGTGGAAGCGGTCGCAAGATACAGTACGGCGATTGGCGTGGCGATCGCGCCCAGAGACGCGCCGCTCTGGATGATGCTGTTACCCAGCGGGCGGTCCCGGCGTGAAAGCATACGCTGGGCTGTGACCAAAGCGCACGGCCACTGTCCGGCCTCGAAGAAGCCGAGCAGCACTCTGCAAACGAGCAGCTCGCGATAGCTTGTCACCCAGCCGGTTGCACATCCGACGAGCGACCAGCATAGCAACACACCGGGATAGAGCCAGCGCGGGCTGATTCGGTCTGCCGCGAGACCTGTGACGACGCCTCCGATCGCAAAAGCGAGTCCAAATCCTTGCTCGATAGCGGCGTAATCCTTGTTTGTGAGCCCGAGCTCGCTGCTAATCTCGGTTGCCTGCTGCGAAAGCGCCAGCCGGTCCATGTAGTTGAGCATTGTTGCGAGCAGCATCAAAACGCAGATAGCCCAGGTTCGCGGTGACGCACGCTGTAACGGGTCTTTCGCAGTTGCTTCACTCCCATCCATATCATCCATCCCAGGAACGGCCATCCCATTGGATCACCCGCTCCAGAAAGGTGACGACGTCCTGGGCAAACAACCGGAACAGGGTTTCACCCTTGGCGGCTGTCGCGTGTCTTGGATCACCAATGTGGCCATTTGAGCTTCGATCCTTCGTAATCCAGCCCTGCGCCGCCGCCTCGAACGGCATTCGCGACGATACCGCCTCAACCTGGCTCAGGTCGCCGACTGACCGCGGCGCGAGATGCAGCATCATCGAGGTCTCCCACTCGCAAGCGTGGCCCATTTGATCCTGCACGAGTGACGGATCGGCTTGTTTCGGCCTGGAGCCCAATAGCCAGTACGTCGCGGAAAGCAGCAACAAGTCATTACGAGCCCGGTAGCGCTGGCGGGCTTCAAAAACGGCCTGCCCGGCTGGAACGATGTTGCCGCCGTGCCCGTTCAAGAGCACGATCCTCTTGAAACCGTGGGTGACGAGGTTGCCGATCAGATCGGCGAGAAGGTCGAGGTAAGTCCGAGGCGCGGCTGAAAGAGTGCCGGCGAAGTCCATGTGATGGTGAGAGTTTCCCAGCCAGAGGAGAGGCGTCCAGAGCACGCGGTCACCCAGTACGGTTCGAGCGCGCCCGGAGACTTCGCCGAGCAGCATGCTGTCGGTGAAGACGGGCAGATGGCGCCCGTGCTGCTCGATGGCGGCGATTGGAACAACGATCGGCACCTCCGTGGCGACGGCCGCAACGCTGGGCCAGCTCAACTCCTGTAGCAGCACGGCGGGTTCCCGGTTGAAATCGAATGATGGTGGGATGGTCCGGAAGGAACGTCCAGTGTAGTCGACCGTCGGGCGTGAGCAAACCTTCTCGTTGGGGGTCCTGCGTAGTTCGAACGTGATCGAGGCAGTTCGTTGTCATCGAACGTCCGCCGGGCTAACCAGATACTGAACAAACCACTCTTTGGCCCGCTGGGCGACTTCCTCGAGCGCCCCAGGTTCGGGAAACAGGTGCGTCGCGCCGGAAACGACAACGAGTCGGCGCAGGCATTTCATGCGTTCGTATGCCTGGCGATTGAGCTCGAGGACTTGTTGATCGCCGCCGCCGACGATGAGCAGGCAGGGTGCTGTGACGAGTGGCAGCGCCAGGTCTGCAAGATCAGGGCGCCCCCCGCGTGAGACGATGGCACCAACCGATTCGGGTGCTTGCGCCGCCGCGAGGAGTGCCGCCCCGGCGCCGGTGCTTGCCCCGAAGTATCCGAGCCGAAGGTGGGCTGTCTCGGGCCTGCCGGCGAGCCACTGGGCCGCGGCTCGTAGGCGTCCAGCGAGGAGCGCGATGTCGAAAACCTTGGAGCGATCGCTGGCTTCTTCCTCTTCGAGAAGATCGATCAAGAGTGTTGCCAGCCCGGCATTCTGCAAGACGTCCGCGACGTACTGGTTCCGCGGGCTCTTCCGCCCGCTGCCGCTGCCGTGCGCGAAGAGGACGACCGCGGCAGCGCGCTCGGGAAGTCCAAGCGTTCCGCGCAGTGTTCGCCCGTCGGTGTCAATCGTCAAGTCGCGCTCGAGCCCAGTGTGCAGCGGCGTGGCGGGATTGTCCTGCGCACTTCCGATGAAGCGGGCGGCACCGCGGCGGAGCAGCTCGCTGACCTCCTCGTCCGTCGTCTGGGCAAAATCGTCATACCACAAGCCGACCGAACGGAAGTTCTCCGGCGAAATGGAGCACACGCAGCGATCGGCGATGGCTTCGAGCTCGGCGCAAGTCGAACTGGCACCGACGGGAACTGCGACCACGACCTGCGAGGGCTCAAAGCGTTTGAGAGCGGCCAGGGCAGCGCGCATTGTCGAGCCGGTTGCCAGGCCGTCGTCGATCAAGATCACGGTTTTTCCGTTGATCGGGGCGAGCGGAGATCCGCCTCGATACATTGCCTCGCGGCGCTCGAGCTCCCGGGTCTCGGTTTCGACTTCGGCCTTCAGTTCTTCTTGAGAGATTCCAAGCGCGTCGATGACTTCATCGTTCACGACGACGACACCGCCGGAAGCGATGGCTCCCATTGCCAGTTCTTCCTGCCCCGGGGCGCCAAGTTTTCGCACCAGGAAAACGTCGAGCGGTGCATGCAAGGCGAGTGCGACCTCGTAGGCGACGGGGATTCCACCCCGCGGCAGCCCCAAGACGATCACATCCGGGCGGCCGGAATACTCCTTGAGATCTTCCGCCAGAACGCGGCCTGCATCGGCTCGATCCGCAAACGGTTTGCTCACGTCTGCGTCTCCTCTCCGGACGCGGCATTCATTACAGCAAACCTACCGAGTCAACGGATACAAATCCAGGTGCTGGAGGGCGTCCAGGATCCAGGGGTGGGTCCAGGGATTGCGAATAGCGTATCCGACCGACATGATCGAGACCGCCAGTGCCGAAAGCGCCAGCGGGCGAACCCAGTGTCTTGTTTCACCCGGCTCGACACCTTTGGGCAACAAAAGGAGCCAGAGTGGAATCATCCAGAACAGCCAGCGCAGACCCTGGGTCGAGCCGCCGTAGTTCCGCGCTTTCGGGTTCCAGGTGTAGAACGCCAGCACGATGATGGTCAGCACCGTCGTCAGATAGGCCAGTGTGACCAATGGCTGTCGGTTGGCGGCGGAGGCCGATTTTAGTCGGCCTCCGGCCATGACCAGTCGGGCGGCTCCAAACGCCGAGAAAAAGAAGATCGGGGTCAGCGAAAATACACCATGATGTCCCAGGGTCATGTGAAATAAGTAAACAGGATACGGCTCGGGGTGGTCGTTGAACGCGTCGAGGTCGAGGGGAGTCTTCCAGAGACTTCCTTCGTAGAGATACTCGTCGCTTCCAAAGGATTCGTACGCCAATCTCAGCTCGCCGAAGACCGCGTATTGTGCGGTAAGGAACGCGCCTATCGGAATGAGCGCGGCTGGAATGAACCAAACCAGTGTCTGGCGGGGATGGCGCAGGACCAGCAGACAGAAGAGCAGCGGCAGCAGGGCGAGCGCGGGCAACTCATTGGCGGCTGCGAAGGCAGCGAAGAAACCGGAGGCCGCGAACCGCCAACCGGAAAGCAATCTTTCGTCCCAGATGCGGAGGAAGGAGTAAACCGAGAAGAACACACTCGAGGCGGCGATTGAGTGGTTGTTCAGAGTCTGTGTAAAGGGCAACAGATAGGTAGCGAACGCCGCGGCTATCAAACAGAAGAACCAGGTCCAGTCGCCGAGCGCCAGGCGGTCCAGGACTCGAGTGAACAACACCAGGAAGATGCTGTACGGGATGACGTTGAGTAGCACAATGACCGGCTTGAAGTAGTAAATGTAGACTGGCCATCTGGCGGGTTCCTTGGGTGTCTCGAGTACGCCCTTGACCCTGTTTGGCGAAGTGGGATCGGGCTGTTGCGTCCAGCGCGGCAGGCGCTCCTGGAAGATGACGCGATCGAGGGGAACGCCGGTGGCCCATCGCGCCGGATAGAGAATGCCGGCGATCAATGTCGGCAAGAGCGCCGGTTTGCTGGAATAGAAGTGTTTACCGGACGACGAGCCGCTTGCTTCCTTGGACTCATGGAAGACTTTGTCCTGAGTCTCGATCTGCCACGGGCATTCGTCGATGACGTAGGACCCTCGCTCGAGAAGGCTCCAGACGGTGCACCAGCGCGAGATGTCGTTGGCCCCCATCTGTGCTGGCTGGCGCAAGCAGTGCCCCAGCGCGAGCGAGGTCGCGGAGATGATGACGAGCTGGGCCATAAGCCGTCGCGGCTCGGGTTTTGCTTCAAGCGGTTTGGACTCGTCCATCGATCGATCTCCGTCGTACCGGTGAACCGCGGACGTGCCGGTTTTTCGGAATGAGCCGAGCATGTCTGCAAAAGGATGCGAGGTCAACAAGACGGCGGGGCGTGCGACTCGGCGGCGCTGGAAATCTTATCGGTTTCGTTACCCGGAATCCGCTCGGCAATGCTGTAAACATCCTCGGTGCGAATGTTGTAAGCGGTGACGAGCTCGGCCAGTATTCCCATCGTCACGAGCTGGAGACCGACCAGCAACAGTGCGATCGAATAAAACAGCAATGGGCGAGTGCCGATTGGCCGATTGGCCGGATCGAGCCACATCACGGCAAGCGAGAGCATACCGAGCCCACCCAGGGCGAAGAGCGAAAGACCGATTCCCCCCATCATATGGAGGGGCGCTCGCGGAATCGCGTCAAGAAACGGACAGTAAGCAGGTCGAGAAATCCTTTCATGAACCGCGAGAACCCGTACTTTGAAGCCCCGTGACGACGACGGCGATGCCGGACCTCGACCTCGCTAACGCGAAATCCGCGGGCGTGGGCCAGTACCGGGACGAAACGATGCAGCTCGCCATACAGGCCGATCTCGCGAAGCACTTCGCGACGGTAAAGCTTGAAGCCGCAGTTGTGGTCGTGCAGGCGGCAACCGGTGAGCCGGCTGACAAGCCAGTTGAATACCCGGCTGGGATACACCTTGTGCCAGGGATCGTGACGGGTTCTCTTCCAGCCGCTCACAACATCGTAGCCTTCATCGAGCCGGTCGAGAAACCGCGGGATTTCCGCCGGATCATCTTGAAGGTCGCCATCCAGGGTGAAAACCAGGCTGCCTCGCGCAGACTGAAACGCCGCTGTGAGCGCCGCCGCTTTGCCGAAGTTGCGACGGAACCGGATTGCGCTGACGCGAGGATCACTCTCCGAAAGCGCGAGAATGACGCTCCAGGAACAGTCACGGCTGCCATCGTCGATGAAAATGAATTCGACCGGGCCGCGCGCCATTCCGGCGAAGACGGCACTCAGCTCGCCGTGAAGCTCGGCCAGGCTCTCCGCCTCGTCACGCACGGGGATGACAACGCTGATCATGGATTGGGTTGATCTCGATCGGGGAGCAGGCGTTTCGCTGCGGAAGCCCACTGGAACCAGGGAAAAAAGACCGCCGCGCCGACAAGCTCCGCGGCCACCCATACCAGCCGCAATAGGAGTGCCGCGACGACAGCGTGGTCCGAGCCCAGGACCGGTGCCAGAGCCGACATCAGCACACCCTCGCGCACGCCGAGTCCGCCGGGAAGAACCGCCACGACAAATCCAGCCACGGTGGCCAGAGCCACGCTGGCAATGACCACGGGTGCCAGCCCGAGTGCGGCCACTGCGTCGGCGCCGGCGGGATCGAACGCGCGAATCACCGAGATCTGGCTCAGCCCGAGGAGTACCCAACCACCGCAGGACCAGAAAAGCCCTTGGGCCAGGAGCCGTCCCGTGACGCGAGGCAGCGCATCGCGACCGACACCCTTGATGGGAAGTGTTACCAGGTGCGCAACACGTATAAAGACTGGTGGCAGCACGACGATCAGAAACGCCAGTCCGAGACCAATGGCCGCGAGGCTGGCCAATCGATAGACGGGAAGCTCAATGCGGCCGAGAACCCAGAGACTCAGCGCGACCGTATCCGTTCGGGTCGCGGCCGCGAAGCCCGCCGCAGCAACCAGTCCGCCTGCGCTCATCATCACCAGTGTTTCGTAGAATGTGGCAACAGCCGCCGTGGATGCTCGCCCGCCGTACGGAACAACCATCCCCGAGCGCACGACCACAACCATCGCCTTGCCGGGCACGTACTTGGCCAGATGGCTCACAATGTACGCTCGCCAGGCGGGAAGAAGAGGCACGGGTGTCGGGCCCGATCGGAGCACAAGCTCGAAGAAAACAGCGTATGCGAGCAGTCCAGCCAGGTAGAGAACACCCGCCGCCGTTAGCCAGATCGGCTCAAAATGGAGCGATTCGCTCCGGCCTCGCAGGTCGCTGTACGTGCGAATCACGTGACGGCCAACCGCCCAGAGGACGATGATTGCGACGCCCGATTTCGCAGCCGTGATCGCCAAGGACCTCCAGCGCGGCCGAACCATGGGGAGCACCTCCGGATCGACCTCGCAGCAATCTGGCCGGGAGTGTCAATCAAGGGTTCGGCCGGCGCCGGACGCGAGAAAAAAGCCGCCGGCCGATTTCCCGCCTGTCACCACCAGACCCTGCCCCCAAAGTAACGGCCTGTCCAGGCGCGAGCAAGAGACGAGACGGCTCGCCTCCTCTTCGCATTCCCGGCTTGGCAAGAAGGTTCACCTGCCATAGAGTCAACTCGAGCGAAAGGAACCGAAGCGTGTCAGCGTGTCGATTGCCATGAATGGCTCGGACCAAACACCGGATCGAGCGGCACGCATTGATCATCCCGCGGCACTCGATGCGGCAGTCCTCGCGAGCCAGTGTAAAGTACGGACGACGCGACGGTCGGGCCCTGGGGGCCAGCATCGGAACAAGGTCGAGACGGCGGTGGAATTGATCCACGGTCCGACCGGGTTACGGGCTCAGGCGAGCGAACGGCGGTCGCAGGGCGAAAATCGCGCAGTCGCGCTCAAACGGCTCCGGTTGGAGCTGGCAATCTCGATTCGCAGGACGATCGATCTCAGCCAGCCCGGTGTTTCTTATGCTCCCAGCGCGCTCTGGCTGCAGCGTTGCCGCGGCGGACGTATTGTCGTGAACCGGGATCACGATGAATTCCCAGCACTGCTGGCAGAGGCGCTTGACGTGTTGTACGCCGGTGCTTTCGAACCCAGGACCGCAGCTTTGGCACTTGCATGCTCGCCGTCGCAGTTGATCAAGCTTATTAAGGACGAACCGCGGGCCCTGCGGTTGGTCAACGAGGAACGTCGCAAGAAAGGCCAACGGGACCTTCTCTGAGAAGGACCGCTGGCCTTTGGCGGAAGTCAACAGAGCATGGACAACAGAACGCGTTTCAGAGATCGTTCGGACCTGATAGTGCGGTCAATTCTTCGGCAGACAGGTCTTCGAAGGCTCGCCCCTGCCGTTCCAGCCCTTGCTGGAGTCGCATCGCAATTTCGTGCAGTTCTGGAGAGTCGATCATGGCGGCCAGGTCGGCGAGCTCTTTTGGGTCGAGCTCGCCAAGGTCCTGGCCTCGACGGTTGAGCTCGCGCTCCATCCTGAGCGCGGTTGCCTGCAATTCGGCATGGGTCTCGGCCGAGCCGCCGAAGATCAAAGTTTGGTCGCCGCGGGTAAGGCGCTGTTCGTCGTCGCCGCTGTCCAGACCGAATCCGATGAATGCGGCGCGGAGGCGACGAGGCCGGGGGCTAGATTGCTGCATCAGGATCATCGCTCAGGAGACCTTTCGCGTGGGGGGTGCAAGAATCAACGCCTGACCGAGCGGAGACGCCGGTTCCAAGGAAGGCGGTCGTCCAACTCGTCACGCGATTGTGTTATCGGATTCTCTTCGCCAATCAAACAGCGCATGCTGGGAGAATCGAACGACTGGCGTAGACGCGACCGGCAACGGTCTTACGATCCGCCCAGGCAATCCCTTGCGACCGTGCGGGCAACGCGGAACGCCGCCCGGACTGTAATGCCCCGTGCTTCAATCTGCTCCTCACCGAAGAGCCTGCCTTCGCTGGGAGGTAATCCCGCGAGACTAAGCGTGAGTGGAAGCAAGTCCAAGAACTGTCTGTACTTCTGTTGCAAATCATTACTGGCTGGTGTCTGGTCGGCCACGGCGTCGGCTCCTCATTCCCGGTTGGTTAAGTGGTTGATCCCTCGTGCAGTCCGGTTTGCTTCGTCATCCGATTGGCAGGGAAAGTGAGCGGGAAAAACAACGGGCGGTGGGCGGCCCGGGCCTCGCGACCCGGCACGGTTGCAATCACCAACTATAGACACTAGCGCGCCGAGTTGATTCGGGCAAGTCGTCCGTGACGTTTTTGGCGGGTGCGGCCTGGCACGAGTCGCAGAAACGCGGTGATTCGGCGATCGGAAAGTCCAGCGGTTGCAGCCGTTGTTGGGCTGCTCAGGCGGTATTGCCTTTGACGAACTCAGGTTAAACGGATAAGATAATCTGAAGTTTAAACGACGACGATGATTCTAAAGGGTCATCTTGACAGACGAATGTTCCTGGAGGATTGATTGATTCGACAAGGTGTTGAGGAGCCCGTTGCCGGGTTCCGTTCCATGGGCCTGAGCCACTCGATGCTTCAGGCTCTCAAGGACTGCCGCTACCTGACTCCCACCCCCATCCAAGCGGCTCTTATCCCTGAAGCGCTCGAAGGTCACGACGTGATCGGCCAGGCTAAAACGGGTACTGGCAAGACCGCCGCGTTCGGGATTCCGTTGATCCAGATGCTTGAAGCCAGAGCGCGGGGGCCGCAAGCGATTGTGCTCGCGCCTACTCGTGAGCTGACGCAGCAGATCGTCGCGGAGTTACAGAAACTCGCAATGGGGTCTCCTGTCGCGGTCTGCGGCATTTTTGGCGGCGAGCCGATCGAAAAACAAATTCGGGCATTAGCGCGCGGCGTTGACCTGATCGTAGGTACGCCCGGCCGTGTGCTCGATCACATTGAGCGACGAACCCTCTATCTGGGCGATATCGTTCACGTCGTCCTCGATGAGGCCGATCGCATGCTCGACATCGGCTTCCGGCCTGATATCGAGCGCATCCTGCGCAAGCTGCCGTCGCCGCGTCAGACGTTGCTGTTATCGGCCACGATCAACGCGGACGTTCGAAAGCTCGCCCAGCGCTACATGTACCAATCGGTCGAGCTCAATTTGTCTCAGGACGAGATTTCGGTCGAGTCCATCAAGCAGTACTACGTTCCGGTCTCTGGTGACCAGAAGCTCGACTTGCTCTTGCTGCTGCTGAAGCGCGACCGGCCCAGGCAGTGCATCGTCTTCACACGCACCCGGCGCGGTGCCGACCGGCTCGCCGATCGACTGCACCGAGTGGTCAAAGGCGTTTCGGCCATTCACGGCGAGCTTCCCCAATCCACCCGGGATCGGGTGATGCGAGGCTTTCGGAGCGGCCAGATTTCCGTGCTGGTCGCTACCGACGTTGTCGGTCGAGGCATCGATGTCGAGGGGATCAGCCATGTCATCAACTACGACATGCCGGACGATCCCGAGAACTATGTACACCGGATCGGCCGGACGGGGCGCATGGGTAAGGACGGCGTTGCCTACTTATTCGTTTGCCCTGATCAGGGAGACCCGCTCACGGCGATCGAGAACCTGGTAAACAAAGTGATTCCAGCACTTGAGATCGAGGGATTCACGCAGCAACGAACAAGAGCCGAGCCGGTCGCGCGCGAGTTATTCAACACCGCCGTAAACAGGTCGTTCTCGGTGTCGGCTCGTTAGTCGGTGTCGGCACGTCAGGTTCGCTTCGTCAGGACGGCTTCGCATTGCCGAGCGCTTCAAAGAGCGCTCGGGCTTCTGCCAGGAACTCGGGCGCCCCGATTTCTGCGGATGATTCACGGTACAGAACCCGGTCACTACACGCCATGAGCTGACCGGCTTTTGCCCCCAGATCCGCAGATCGGGTCACGAGTGCAACGCCGTGGGAGGCTTCATCCGGCGTCAGCGCGCCGGGAGGTCGCTCCATGCCCAGTTCGAGGTAGCGAATGAGCAAGTCTCTCACCCGGCGTGCTGTGCGGCGAAGTGGCCCTTCCTGAGCATCGATCAACGGCAGCGAAACGCCTGATTCATCGCATTCCGCGGTTCCTTGCAGAGAACCGTCAGGCGAAAGGCTTCGCGCCAGCCCAGCCGCAAAATGCCGGGCCGCAGACTCTCCGGCTCGCCGCCGGTCGCGCAGACGTTTTCGCACCAGCGCGAGGGAAACACACACTGCAACGAGCGCGAAGGCAGAGAAAGTCCACGCGCCCCACCGCCCGTCGGCCGGTTGACTTGCACGTAATGGACGAGCCCCGTCGTCGATTGTGGCGGGATCGAACGGCGAGGCCGCGACGACGCGGATCGGCACACTCGGTGTCACCTGAGTCATGAACCGCGACAATGCCGGGTCGAATGCAGCGATCGAGATCGGCGGAAGCATGGCCTCGGCCGGTCGCGTCGGCCTGAGATGGTAAGTAAAGGTACGCTCGGGCGGCTCGTCCTTGGTCTGGGTCGGCCCGGTCCGGATTCGCAAGCCGAGTGGAACGCGATCGTAACGCGTCAACTCGGGAGCTTCGGTCATGCCCCAGGCAGCGGGGCCGGAGACCGTGATCCGGAAATCAAACTCCTGGCCCACGCGAACCGCGCTGGCCGACACATCAGCCCGGAGGGTGAAACGCCCGATCCCGCCGAGGAACGAGGCCGGGCGCCCCGCAGCCGGCACTGGGAGAACCTCGACCCTGAAGATTTGGCTTCGCCCCGAAGTTTCGTCCACCCGAACTGGAACGGACGGAATCTGGAGCATTCCCGGGCGAGTCGGAACCACGCGGAATTTAGTTACGAAGGCGTTCTCTTCGCCGACGATCGAGCCGATCTCCGAGCGACTGATCGGTCTGCTGTCGGTGCCGGTCTGCCACACTCGTGCGGATGGGATGGTGGGCAGTTCGATCTTGGGCGGGTGACGCCCGCCGGCGACACTGATCCGGAATTCGATTCCTTGGCCAACAAAGTAGGGTCCGCGGCCGACCTCGGCCTGGACGTGAACGGGATCGTCCGACGCTGCGGAAATCCCCCCTGGCAAAGCGAGCGCGAGCGTGGCGCACCAGAAGCATCGACGGTAAAGGCTGTTGCTACGGATTGACCTCACACGATTCAGGCAACGCTCGACACTTTTTGGTAGCATTCGCACGGCCAAATTCGGCTCCAGTGGTGCGTCATCACCAGTCCTTACCCTGGGCTGGCGACTCCTGAGGGGCTTCTTCGGGCAAACGCCGGCTTTCGACAGCCTCACGAATGTTCTCGAGAGCTGCGTCGAGGCGATCCTCGGGTGAGTCTCCACGGGTTCCCTGGGGCGCTTGTCCTGTGCGCCCGGCACCACCCATTCGGCGGCGGCGAGTCGGCGGGCGGGATCGCTCGTCTTGCTGGTCGCCGTCGGGGTTTGCGCCTCCTCCGGATGCGCCGGTGTCCGTCTGTCCGTCTGGCGGCTCGTCGGCGCCGTTCTGTTGCGGATTCGGGCCTCGGCGTCCGCTCTGCCGCGTCGAAGGGGACTGGCCGTCGGGGTTTTCGCCGTCGGCGATTGCCGGTGCCTGTGCCTGCTCGATGGCGAAACGGCGATTGATCTCGGCATCCCGGCGGACACGCTCGACCGCCGCACCTCCGGCGGTTGAGCCGAGGCAGTCGTCGTAGGATTTGATCGCCGCACTCACCTCACCCAGGGCGAGTGACGTGTTACCGAGCGCGTAATCGATCTTCATTCGCAAAACAGAGTCAGCCCGCAGGCGGGCCTCCTGATATCGGTCACGAGCCTGCGTGTACCGCTTGAGCTGGTAGAGCGCGGCTGCGGCGTTGTATCGCGCGACCGCCGAGCGTGGAGCGAGCGCGGTTGCCTTCTCGAATAACTCAAGCGCCGGTTCGAGCCGACCGGCGTCATACAATGCCCGCCCCTGGGCCACGGCCAACTGCGCCGATTCCGCCGGGGCGGGGGCCTGTGGCGGATGGTTGGCGGCGCCCGCGGCGAAGACAGCAATGACAACCACCGCGGCAGGTCCAAGGCCTCGCAATTGACGACGCCAACGCGCGCTTCCAAGCCAGCTCATGCGCCAGTGCCAGCTCCGGTTGGCCGGCAAGCATCCGATGATGAGCAATGCGAAAGCCGTGAGCAGGAACAAGGGAAAACGCTCGGCCTTGCCGGCGAGCCTCGCTGCCTGATGCTGCCGGCGAGCCAACGGCTCGATCTTGGACTCATACAATGTGCCGAGATCGGCGGAAGATAACCCTAGCTTCACGATCGTGCCGCCGGTTGCCTGCGCGATCGCCTCCAAGGCGGCATCTGACCGCATCGAGAGCACTTTCTTTCCCTCGAACATGAGCGGTTCAGCGGTTTTGCCAATCGGCACCGGATGACCTTCTTTGACATCGCCGATCGAGACGGCATGAACGACGATGTCCTGCTGCCCCAGGCGTTCCAGCCGGGAGCGCCATCGATCGGCATGGTCTTCTCCGTCGGAGAAGATCACGACGGCCCGTCCTTGAGCATGCTCTTGGGGATCGACGGCCACTGCTTCGATGGCGGCGTCAAGGGCCGCGCCCAAGTCGGTGCCGCCGGGGGTGACTGACCCGGGCCGCAACCGATCGAGCGCATCAAGCACTGCACCCAGGTTTTCCGTGAGCGGGCAGCGCAGCACGCCGCGCCCTGCAAACGCCACCACCGCTGCTCGGTTAGAGGCGTCTTGCCCCAGCGTTTTCACGAGGCTTCCGGCGACCTCGACTGCTAGGGCCATCCGGTTTGGAACAGCGTCTTCAGCCGCCATGCTTCGGCTGGTGTCCATGACGACCACCAGGTCATGGCCCGGTGGAAGGTTCGGTGACGGTAGGTTTCCCCACCGCGGCTGAGTGACCGCGATGATCAGACACGCAATCGAACAGACGATCGCTGGTGTTCCATCCCTCGATGGCCGGCCGCGCTGAGCCAGCGACTGCCACCGCTTCCGCCGTCGCCACCGACCCCGCACCGTCCACAAGAAGAGCGGCACCAAGAGGGCTAGCAGCCACAGTAATTCGGGATGGGCAAAGCTCATCGCCAGCTCCCGGCCGTCTCAGACCGATTTTTCGGGGCTTGCCTTCTCAAACCAGTCGACCGCGACCAGTGCAACGAGGGGCGACCAACTGTCATGGCAATTGCCCCAGCTTCCCTAAACGCAGGAAACGTTCCACCAGCAGCAGAGTCAAGGCGAGACTCGCGTACACGGCAAAGTGTTCATCGTATCGTGTGAGGATCTGGCCGCGAATCGGGCTCTTCTCGAGCGAGTCAATCGTTCTGAAAACAACATTGAGCGCATCCGCGTCAGTTGCGACGAACGAACGCCCCCCTGTGAGCTCCGCCAGTTTTTCCAGCAGCGGGACATTCGGGCCCTCAATCTCGCCCCCCGGCGGGCGGTCGCGGTTTGGATCGACTCCGCGCGGAGGTCCACCCACATGGCCGATCGCGATGGTGTGCATCGTAACCCCGAGTTTCTGGGTGATCATCGCTCCCTCCACGGGATCAAGCGGCTTAGGGCCTGACGGCTCGTTATGACCGTCCGTCAAGAGAATCAGCACCTTCTTCTTCGGGGTCGCGACCAGGAGTGCATCGAGACCAACGGCAATCGCGTCGCCGATGTTGGTTCCGTCGTCCCCGGCCAAAGGCGTGCGGACATTCGCCACGCTTTCGATCAAGAACGGGTGGTTGAGTGTCGGCGGGCACGCCAGTCCGGGATAATTTGCAAAGACGACCAGACCGATCAGATCGTCCGGCCGCGCTTCGACGAACTGCATAAAGGTTTTCTTGGCCGCATCCAGGCGTGAAAAGTTACTGGTTCCCCGGTTGGTTGGAAAATCGAGCGTATTCATGCTCGAGCTCTGGTCGAGTGCAACCACGATTGCAACTCCTCGCCCGGCGATCCTGGTCGTGCCGCCGACGGTTTGCGGACGGGCGAGCGCCGCCGCGAGCGCAGCGATCGCCAATCCGCACAAAAATGGTGGCAGTCTTCGCAGCCAGACCCAACTGATTCGCCGTTTGAGTGGAAAGCCGTCAAGGCTCGGCCAGGCGATCCGCGGCCTTGCGCGTTCGAGCAGCCACGGCAGAGGCACGAGGATCATGAGCCACAGCCATCCGGGTTGAGCAAATCGCATAACATCTACCTCGTCGAAGAGCTGCGCGGCTTTCCGGCGGTGCGGCCGGACACCAAGGCCGCTCGGGCCGCCAGTGCGCGAGAAAGCGCCGCGTCGGGATCTTGGTCCATCACGGTGATGTGGCCCATCTTGCGACCGGGGATCGCCGCTTGCTTTCCGTAAAGATGCACGGAAACGCCCGGATCGAGCGCGAGTGCAGCCTCCCAGCGCGGCTCACCGCCGGCACGAATCCACAGGTCACCCAGGAGGTTCACCATCGCCGCCGGTGAGACTAGGTCCGTCTGACCCAGCGGCAGGCCGCACAGGGCTCGCACTTGCTGTTCGAACTGGCTCGCCACGCTGGCTTCGATCGTCAAGTGGCCGGAGTTGTGCGGCCGGGGTGCGATTTCGTTGACAAGCAGGCTTCCATCCGCGTTCAAGAAGAACTCGACAGTCAAGACACCTACCGTGCCCAGTGCGCCGGCGACGGCCAGCGCGAGCTGATGTGCCTCTTTTGTGACAATCGGTCCGACGGCGGCGGGCATGGTGGTCGCGTCGAGAATGTGGCGCTCGTGCCGGTTCATGGCTACGGGATGGCAGACGGCTTGTCCGTCCACACCACGAGCGACAATCACCGAAAGCTCGGCTGCAAAATTGACCACCGCCTCCGCCACGCAGTGAGTTCGTCCCAGGCTGTCCCAGGCATCCGCAGCCTCAGCCCAGGTCTTGATCAAGATCTGTCCCTTGCCGTCATACCCCGATGAGGCTGTCTTGAGAATCACCGGCAGGCCAAGGCTTCTGACGGCGCTCTCCAGCTCGGGCTCGCTCCGCACGGCGCGCCAGGGCGTGTGTGGAAGGTTTACACTGGTGAGGAACTGTTTCTCTCGGAGTCGATTCTGGCAGATCCAGGCCGTTTGCCAGTTTGGGCGCACCACTCGCTCGCGGGCGAGCCAGCGCAGCGCGTGGGCAGGAACGTTTTCGAATTCGACGGTGACAGCATCGGCTTGCGCCGCGAATTCACGAAGCGTCGCCAGATCGTCTGAAGATCCGATCACTTGCCAGTGGGCAACTTGCGCGGCCGGGTCATCGGAATGGGTCGCGAGGACGCCCGCGCGATAACCCATCCGCTGCGCAGCCTGGATGAACATCCGGCCGAGTTGACCGCTGCCGACGACACCCAGCGCCGCCGGCGGATAAATCACGCCCTGTTGTACCGGTTCTGCGCGTTGTGAGGAGAGGCGGCTCATGTGGGTGCCTCTCCCACGGCATCCGTTTGCGCCTGGCGGAATCGGGCCAGGTTTCGGCGGATCTCCGGGTACTTTCGACCCAGAATCGCCGCCGCCAGGATCGCTGCGTTAGCTGCCCCCGAAGCTCCGATTGCGAGCGTGCCGACCGGCACGCCACGCGGCATCTGCACGATTGAGAGCAGCGAATCCACCCCCCGCAGTGTCTTGCTCTCCACGGGTACGCCAAGAACCGGCAACATCGTGATCGCTGCCAGCATCCCGGGAAGATGCGCGGCACCACCGGCGCCGGCGATCACCACTTCCAGGCCCCTGCCCTCGGCTTCTTGTCCGTAGCGATAGAGCCGTTCCGGAGTCCGGTGCGCGGAGACCACTTTCGACTCGTGAGGAATTCCCAGCTCCGCTAACAGCTCGCTGCAATGGCGCATCGTTTCCCAGTCGGATTTGCTCCCCATCACGACGCCGACGAGCGGTGCTTCCGATGTTTCTTTTGCCATGTCGTTCCGGATGGATTAGCCTCGTCCAATATGTTTCGTGCCGGCGGTCTTCAAGGTGTCTATTCTACCTGAAGCATGATCCCCCGGACGATCCAACTTAACTGCGGGCGAATTGACCACATAGGATCGAACTAGCAGAATCAACGACGGGACTCGCCCTAGCTTGATTCGATACTCATGGAGCGCTTGATGAATCAAGACGAAATCAGACTGGCAGTCATCGGGTGTGGTGGATTCGGCCTCTATGCGCTGCAGCAATTCACGCAGATACCGGGTCTGGAGCTGGTCGGCATGGCGGGAACGAACCGCGCGGCGGCACATGCCGCGGCGGAGCGTTTCGGTGTTCCGGATATCCAGGACGTCGATGTGCTGCTCGCGCGAGACGATGTCGACCTGGTCTATATCGCGACTCCGCCGTTTCTTCACGCTCCTCAGGGCCTCAAGGCGCTTGAGGCCGGCAAGCACGTTGTGTGCGAGAAACCGCTGGCGATCACGCTCGAGCAGGCTGACGCGATGAACGACACGGCGCGAGAACGAGGCCTGCTTCTGACGGTCAACCTGATGCAGCGGTACAACCCCATTTTTGATGCGGTCAAACACCTGATCCAATCCCGACTGCTGGGCGATCTCTTGCATGGATACTTCGAGAACTATGCCTCGGATGAAAACCTGCCGCACGAACACTGGTTCTGGGACAGAGCCAAGAGCGGCGGCATTTTCATCGAGCATGGTGTTCACTTCTTCGACCTCTTTGCCGGCTGGCTGGGCCCCGGCACCGTCGTGGCCGCACAGTGCGGGGTTCGCCCCGGATCGTCACCCCCACTCGAGGAGCACGTCCATTGCACGGTGCGTTACGGTCCGACGACCCTCGTCAACTTCTATCACGGCTTCCATCAGGCCGGCCGCATGGATAGGCAGGAGCTGCGCCTGCTCTTCGACTGGGGCGATGTGACCTTGTATGACTGGGTTCCGACACACGTTCGCATTCACGCGATCGTCGATGAGGCGCAGACTCGCGCTCTTTGCGACTTGTTTCCTGGCGCCAGGCTTGACGTCTCCGCCGTCTATTCGCCCAGGGATCGGGCCTGTTTCGCGCGAGGAAATCCGCTTGATGTCTACCAGACCATCGAACTTTCCTGGGGCGAGGGCACCAACAAGTCGCACCGATACGGCGAGTTGCTTCGCGCGCTCATGGCCGACCAGATCGCCTGGATTCGCGACCGTTCCCACACGAGAAAGATCACCGAGGCGAACGGTCGAGATTCGCTGGCGGCTGCCTGTGCCGCAGATCGCCTGGCCAGATCTTGATGGATGTTCGTCTACACGCGAAGGAGCTTCCCAGTGCTCTTGAAACGCCAGTTCGGGCGGTTGCTGCTCTGCCCCGCTGATCTCGAGCCGCTGCGGGGTGATTTCCGAGTTGTCGGAGTGTTCAATCCCGGCGCGATCATGGTCAATGGTGAAGTTATACTGATGGTTCGCGTGGCCGAGCGGCCCATCGAGCATCGCGCCGGCTACACGGCGCTGCCGCGCTGGTCGGCGCAGGTGGGTCTGGAAATCGACTGGGTCGCGGACGATACCCTCGAAGTGGTCGATCCACGGGTTGTCAAACGAAAGGCTGATGGACTGGTGCGGTTGACGTTCATCTCGCATCTGCGCGTTGTGCGCTGTGGAGATGGCAGGTCCGTGCGTGAAATCACCGACGTGCGGTTTCTGCCCGGCTCGGAACTCGAGGAATTTGGCGTTGAGGATCCGCGAATCACGGCCCTCAACGACCGGTTTTACATCACATACGTCTCGGTATCGCGTCACGGCGCGGGAACCTCACTGGCCTCGACGACCGATTTCAAGAGCTTCGATCGCCACGGGATGATCTTTTGCCCGGAAAACAAGGACGTCGTGCTGTTTCCGGAGCGAATCGCCGGCGAGTACGTCGCGCTGCATCGCCCGAACGCAGCGACGCCGTTTTGCCGGCCTGAGATGTGGCTCTCGCGCTCGGGCGACCTGATTCATTGGGGCCGGCACGAATGCCTGCACGGCGGAGGCGCCCTATGGGAAACGGGCCGCGTCGGGGCTGGTACACCGCCGGTGCGGTCGTCCGATGGCTGGGTCGAGATTTACCATGGCAACCGCCAGCCGTCCCGGCCGGGGGAGGTGGGCATGTATTCCACCGGCGTGCTCGTGCTCGACTCTCATAACCCCGCGAAGATTCTCCGCAAGACGGCAACGTCCATCTTCGAGCCTACCGCTGAATTTGAGCGATCGGGCTTTGTACCGGACGTTGTTTTCCCGACCGGCATCATCGAGACGGCCAGCTCGTATCTCGTATACTATGGCGCAGCGGATAGCTGCACGGCCGTGGTTGAGTTCTCCGCCGACGAACTGATCCAATCCGCAGTGTTCAGATAACGCTCCTCAACGACCGGTCGATCGCGGCGGCGAGTAGCTCGGGCTTCTGGCTGCCGATCAAGAGTTTTGAGCCGTCGGTCAGCTCGAGTCGAACTCCGCGATTGCCGCGAGCTATGAGCGCACGTTCGCCGTCTCGCCCGGACCGGATGCCCCAGAAGCCGTAATCGGCGATGGGGCGGTATGTGACCACTTCAACAGAGCGAATGGTGTCGATTGGAAGCGCGCGGCGATAGGTTGGGATCCAGCCGAACCACACCCGAAGATTGGTCGGCGTGACCTCGGTCGTCATGTGCAAGAGGAAGACGATCACGACCATGAGCAGGCCCAGCCCCAGCGCCAATCCGAGCCCGAATTCGACCGACATCACTCGCCCGCGTGAGAGCGCCAAGCCAGTCAAGGTCTCGCCCAGAGCGATGAAACTGTAGATTCGCCAATCAAAATACTGTTCCTCGCGGTAAATGACCGCTGCGGGTTGGAGGGTTACCAGCGATGACATGTCTAGCACCCTCCTTTCGATTCCGCGGGCGTGGTTTGCCATGGACCCAGCACGCGGAGGAGGGCCTGGCGTCCCAGATCGGCCATGCGATCGGGATCGACTTGCCAGAGATGTGGATTGAGGATTTCGAGCGAGACGTGGCCATCGTATCCCGTCTGGCGGAGGCGCTCGAAGAATGGGCCGAGTGGAAAGTCGCCCTCGCCCGGCAAAATACGGTCGCTGTCAGTGGCCAGTTCGCGCGGCGTACCGATCAGGTCGCTCGCCTGGACCCACGCGATTGACTGCGCGTTCAGATGCGCGAGATCCTCCGTCTTGCTCGGACCGGTGAAGAAATGGAACACATCAAGGCAAACGCCGGCACTCGAGGCGCCGGATTGTTCGATGAGCGCGAGCGCCGTTTCCAGGCAGGCGCAGAACGACGAAGTCTTTTGAAATTCGAGAGCCAACCGCACGCCGAAAGTCGCCGCCATCTCGGAAGCTTCACCGAGCGAAGCGGCCGCGCGAATGTAATCGTCGTGATTCGGCTGCGCCACGAAATCCGGCGTCACGATCAGCACGGGCACTTTGAGCTCGGCGAGTATGGACAAACGATTCGCGAAGTGCTTCCAGTGAGCTTCTCGCCCGTCCCCGCGGGATAAGAGCAGCCCGCCCTGGGAAGCCGCGGCGACGGGTCGGATGCCCTCGGATTCAAGCGTTTTTCTGGCCTCGGCAAGCGTATGGTCCTGGAGAAACGTCTCGAGCTTGGTCAACCAGATTTCGACGTCGGTCCAGCCATTGCGCGAGAAGATGGCTGGGTCCGCCTCGAAGGGGCTCTTCAAGGTGGTCGCTTGGCTGATGCAGGGCTTCATGGTATCGATTCAGAACTCGACGATCCCCTCCAGGGTGATGCCATTGCCAAAATCAAGGGTTTGCCTCCGGCATGCCGCGACCATCCAACAGGTCGTCCAGGGCCGCGCGCATGCCCGCCATTGGCACGCGCCACTGGCGGCAGGTGTCGCGGTCACGAATCGTGACAGTATCGTCGGTCAGCGTTTGGCTGTCGACGGTCACGCAGAATGGAGTTCCGGCCTCATCCTGGCGGCGATAACGCCGGCCGATGGCTCCTTTCTCGTCGTAGGCGACGTTGTGGTGTCGTTTGAGCTCGCGATAGATCGCCTCGGCCTTTTCCGGCATGCCGTCGCGTTTGACGAGCGGAAAGATCGCGGCCTTGATCGGTGCGATCCGCGGGTGGAATTTCAGCACCGTGCGTGACTCGCCGCCGACTTCGTCGACCGCGAAAGCCTCGCACAGGAAAGCCAGGGTGGCCCGGTCTGCGCCTGCCGAGGGTTCGACCACGTGCGGAACGAACCGCTCCTTGCGATCTTCGTCGAAATACTTGAGGTCTTTGCCGCTCGACTTCATGTGCTGGGTCAAGTCATAGTCGCCCCGGTGGGCGATTCCCTCGAGCTCGCTGATCCCGAACGGAAAGGCATACTCGATGTCGGCGGTCGCCGTTGAATAGAAGGCCAGCTCGTCGGCGTCATGGTCGCGCAGCCGCAGCCTGTCCGACTGGAGCCCCAGCTCGACGTACCACTCGAATCGCGTCTTGCGCCAGTAGGCATACCAGTCCTTGGCCTCTTCGGGACGGCAGAAGAACTCGATCTCCATCTGCTCGAACTCGCGCGAGCGAAAGGTGAAATTGCGCGGGTTAATCTCGTTGCGAAAGCTCTTACCGATCTGTGCGATTCCAAACGGAATCTTGACCCGCCCGGTATCGACTACGTTCTTGAAGTTGGCAAAAATCCCCTGCGCGGTCTCGGGGCGAAGGTAGGCGACGTTCGACTCATGTTCGAGTGCCCCGACGAACGTCTTGAACATGAGATTGAAGGCACGCGGCTCGGTCAGAGTGCCGCGCTCGTCGGTGGAAGGACCGACGACTTTTTCGCGATCGGCCGGATCGAGCTGCAGGTAGGGAATGACCGACGGCGGCGCGACCGGCTGACCGAATCGCTTGGCGAGCTTCACCGCCTTCTTCTCGGGCTGCTCGGTTGCCTCGCCCGCGGAACTGCCGTGGCCAGCCAGCCACGCTTCCGTCGGCTCGCCCTTGTGGTTGACGGCCGGGAAGACATACGCGAAGACGAAAAGCTGGTCGGCCCGATAACGCTCTTTGGTCGCGCGACAGTCAACCATCGGGTCGGAAAAACCGCTGACGTGACCTGACGCCTCCCATACCTTAGGGTTCATGATGATCGAACAGTCGAGCCCCACCATGTCATCGCGCATCTGGACGTTGTCGCGCCACCAGGCTTCCTTGATGTTCCGCTTCAGCTCCACACCGAGCGGTCCATAGTCCCAGAATCCGTTGATGCCCCCGTAAATCTCGCTCGAGGGAAAGACAAATCCCCGTCTTTTGCAGAGTGAGACCAGCTTGTCCATATCGTCGAGCATTTCGTCACCTTCCTGAAAGGGAGCACGAACGCGGCGACACTCGCCGCGTGGTCCGGCTTTCGCTTCAGACCGCCACAACTCGCAAGGGTTCACGCTCCAGCATCGCGACCAGAGGCAGATGGTCAACCCGGCTCGAAGCGTCGAAATCCACCGCCAAGCCGATCCCGTCTAGATTCCTTCCACCTCGACCCAAACTCAGGAGAGACGAAAGAGTACGTCTCTCCAAAAATCGCTCCACATCGTTCCACTGACAGACGGCCATAAGGGCCTCGTCGTTGCCGAAACAGCTTGAGACATGCTCTGCGGGCACGTTGACCAGTTGAGCCGCCAGGGCGCCCGCCAGCAGGCTGTCTTCCAGGCTGATGTGGCCATCCGTTCCCGCGCAGATGATGTGCACTGGATGTTTGTGGTCCTTCTTGAGGAACTGAACGGATAGCTCGGTCGAAGTCGCCCGCAAGTTCCCGAAACTGGCGATGTACACGCGTTCCGCATCGAGGCTGGCCAGAATCGCCCGGGTGCCGTTGGTCGTCGTCATGACCAGGGTTTTTCCTTTGCAGACTTCTGCGGTAAAGTCGTCTGGGGAATTTCCCAGGTCGAACCCGGGGATCGGCAGTCCCTGGCGTTCGCCGGCGAGCAACGCCGTGCCCTCGGGTAGATTGACCGCGATTTCTCTGGCTTCATCGATTTCACCGCAAGGGATGATCTCCGCGCAACCGGCCGCGAGCGCATGCACCATCACGGTGGTCGCTCGCAGCACGTCAACGACGACGGCCACGCCGCCCCGTAGAAATCCGTGCGGAATGAGCCTCGGCAGCAGGTGAACGAATACGTGTGCCTGATCTTCTGGAGGCAAGGCCGTGCTCGGCTGCAGGATCGCCAAACGAATCCCGGCAAACAACTCGCTGTTGCCATTGACCATGGTCGCACGAGAGCACGTCCATGACCACGCCGCCCGAGTAAGCCGGGAGAAATGCAAACGATTATGGTATACGCGACCCGATTGCGGGAATCCATCCCTGATCGAACGCTCCCAACCGGGCCGAGCGCCGGCAAACGACAGATTTGACATTCACGGAGTACACGAACGATCTCTTTACCCGACCATGCATGCGACCACGATCGTGACCTTCGGCTTCCCCAGAATGGCGACTTCCTGTAGTCTCCGCCTCGTTGTCGCCGGTTATCGCCGAAGCAACCGCACTGCCCATGCGCCCTTCTTCGGCACACAGGTTTCGATTACCCCTCCCAGTTCTTCCAAGGGTGCATGGATGCGCGAGCCGACCGGACATTATCTACCGTTGCCGGGGCCGCGGAAATTTATCGGCGACCTGGTTCATTTTGCGCGCCGGATTCCCTCGGCGCCGGTTGCGCGAACGATTGATCTTTCAGCGCTCTCCGATGCGAGGGTCCGGCATCCCGCGCGGCCGTCCTGGTCGTGTGTTTTCATGAAGGCTTATGCTTTGGTGGGAGCTGAAAATCCGCCGTTGCGGCGGTCATTGCTGGAATTCCCATGGCCTCGGCTGTATCAGCACCCCTGGATGAACTGTGCGATGGCGATCGAGCGCGTTTATCAAGGCGAAGAAGGTGTCTTCGTCGGAATCTTCCGGGCGCCCGAGCAGCAAACTCTGAGTCAGCTTCAACAGGCGGTAGCCTGGTACAAGAACGAGACGCTCGAGAAGGTCGGGTTCTACCGCATGGCGCTGCGGTTCAGCAAGGCGCCGACGCCGCTACGGCGGCTTTTGTGGTGGGGCACGCTGAATATCTCGGGTTTCAAGCGCAGCAAGCGATTCGGAACGTTCGGGCTTTCGAGCTACGGAGCGCTGGGGGCTGAGCAGATTCACCCGATCTCACCGCTTTCAACCACGCTCACGTACGGCCCGATCGATCCGGATACCGGGCGGGTGATCGTGAAACTGATTTACGACCATCGCGTTCTGGACGGCGCGTACGTTGCTCGCCGGCTTCGCGACCTTGAAGACATGTTGCACGGCCCGATTCTCAATGAACTGCTTGAGAGAGGCGGTATTCCCGAAACCGATCCGGTGCCGGAAGTACCGCCGAACGTCGAGCCCCTACTCAAGCCCCATTTTCAGTCGACCGCGCAGCAGGCTGAGGCCGAGCGACTGGACCGAGCTGCAAGCGCGAAGGATTGAGCAGGCATCCGGCCAATCGATCGCGCGGCCCAGGCAAGCGTCGCGCCCCTGCGAACTTCGGAGCCGTTCCAAAACGAACTGGCCGCAGAAATCCGGCGTGCTCCGCAAAGAGATGCGCATTCTGATCAAGTGAAACATGGTTTTCTGGTAAAATGACCCTCGCTCTCGCCAAGCCGGTTTGCCAGGCTTCGGCTCGGGAGCTAGGGAAAGACAGCTCATGTACACCGCATTGAGCATTTGTGCGAGCCTCATCGCGATCGGTGCGATGCTCGCACTATGCGTGGCCGCCGGGATGGACGCACGATCCATTCACTTCTTCGTCTGCTGGACAAGTGCTCCCTACATCGGGCATTGCATTCTGGCATTCTCGCGGCACCGGCGGCTTGGCACCGGGCTTGTCTTTGCCGGTACGGCGATTAGCGCCGGTTTGGCGGTCGCGGTGTATGCGAACGATATCTTGCCGTTCGTCCAAGCTCGTTACACCGGTGAGATCGTGATGAACTGCGGTGGACCATTGATCGAGGTCGGATTTCCGCTACTGCAATGGCTGGGTTTGGGGCTGCTGTGGCTCGTGTGTCTGTCGTACCGAGCAAGGCCGCGTTGGGATTGGGACTGACGCAAGGCGACTGCTCGACCGCCCGCCGATCGATTTGAGCGGCAATTTGACTCCCTGGCATGCCGCGATACCATGTTGGGAACATCGAACTCGCCACCGGAACTTCAGCAGGATATGCGCCACGCATGACACGCCCGCTCTGGAAAATCGGAATCTGCTGGATTTCACTGGCTTGCCCTGTTCTTGGACAGGGTGTCCCCCAGGCGCAGACCGCGCCGCCATCGCGCGCGCCGGCAAAGCCTCGATGAAACGACTCGAGAAAGAGACTGCGTCGTGGACGACGACAACCTTGGTGCCCGGCGGCTACCAGTTCGTCGTCGAGGTCATCATTGCTCCAGGCATGAGACGCTCCGTACGCTCGGCTGAGTTTCAAGGCCGCCGCGAGGAAATCGCTCGCATCACTCAGAAGGACAATGTTTGGTATGTGAATGACCGAGGGAAAACAGGGAAATATCGCCCGTTCGAGGCACCCCTCGATGTACCGACTACCTACTCTTGTATCAAGACCTGGTGTCACATCTGTGGAAGACCTGCGACCTCGAAGGTGGCGACGAGAAACCTTACGTCGACGGGATGAAGGGATGCGCGTTCCCCGCGCCATCACCGGACGGGAAGCGATTGCTGATGATGCACTTCCAGCGGGGTAAAGCACCGGAGCCTCTGATCTTTTCGGCGGGACAAAACGATGGCAAGCCTGCCACAACCGCTGCCGGGCTGTGGAGCAACCCTGCCTGGCGATGAAACGAGTAAATCACTACACGGAGGAACCGACATGGCAACCGTGGAAAAGGCCCAAGCAGCGATTCAGGAGCGATTGCTCGAGATCCTCAGGAAGGTCGATCGTCCAGGATCGATCTGCGTCTCTCGTGACCTTCCGGTGACAATGCCCGGGCTGGAAGTCGATGGGCTCGGCGCGATCCGTCTTCCACTTGGGGAATCGCAGGCACGTGAGTTGATCGGACGATGTTCTCAGGCGCCCTACGGCAAGGGTACCGAGACGCTGGTCGACACGAATGTGCGCCATGTGTGGGAGCTCGACCCCGCCCGATTCAAGTTGACCAATCCCAAGTGGGACGAGGTGGTCTCAACGATCACCGACGAAACACGCGTCGCGCTCGGCCTTGAAGGCAGCAAATTGGCCGCGCGGCTCTATAAGCTGCTGGTGTATGAGAGAGAGAGTTTCTTCCTCTCCCATCGTGACGGCGAAAAGCTTGATGGGATGGTCGCGACGTTGATCATCGGTCTGCCCTCACCGCACAAGGGGGGTAAGCTGGTTGTGACTCACGAAGGAAAGCGCCACGAGGTGGCGCTCGCCGGTGCCGCGTCGGGATATGAGCTCAGCTTTGCTGCGTTTTATGCGGATTGCGAGCACGAAGTGAAGCCAATTCGCGAAGGTTATCGCCTTTGTCTCGTCTACAACTTGACTGTCGCCGGCTCGCGCCACAAGAGCGGAATCTCGGCCCCGCAATCCGCCCCGATCATCGCCTCGATCAGCGAATTGCTCGCGGATTGGCCGTCGACCGGAGGGATATCGAAGCTGGCTGTCACCTTTGAGCATCAGTACACTCCCGAGGGATTAAACATCAGCACGCTCAAGGGCGTCGATCGCGCCCGCGCTGATGTGTTGTTCGCCGCCGCGGAACACGCCGGCTGCGCCGCCCATCTGGCTCTGATCACTCGCTGGCAAAGCGGCAGCGCAGAGGGGGGTGACTACGGTTATTCGCGTGGCTATCGTGACTACGAGAGCTGGTCGTACGGCGAAGAAGACGAGGAGCCCGACGAAGGTACCGGCCACGAAATGGGCGAGATCTACGACCAGGGGCTATCCGTCAATCACTGGTCGGACCGTGAAGGAAACAAAATCGCTTTCGGCGAGATGGCGCTCGGTGAAGCGGAGATCGTCTCGAATTGTCCGCTTGAGGACTGGGACCTGGGTCGCGAGGATTTCGAAGGCTATACGGGCAACGCCGGGATGACGCTCGAACGCTGGTATCACCGCGCGGCGGTTATCATCTGGCCTGAGGAGAAGAACTTCGAAGTTCTATGCGGCGCCGGCACCGACGCCGCGATTTCCGGAATCAAGAAACTTGTCGGGCGGTTGAAGCGCGTCCGACGCTCCGATCAACAGAAACTGAAAAAGGAATGCACAGAGTTTGCGAGCGCCATCATCAAGACCTGGGGGCCGCCGGAGTTCAGCTACCACACGTATACGCCGGAGACCAAGCTGGACCGCTCGCAGTTCTCGCAAGTGCTGGAGGATTTGGGCGATCCGAAATTGATGAACCGGTTCCTCATTGAGGTCGTTTCGAAGGACGGTGACATTCACGTTGGAAAATCCTTTCCATCGTTTTGCAAACGGCACGGGTGGGCTCTTTTTCAGGACGGCTTGACCTCTGTCATCGATGGGGTGACGTCCGACACGCTGGTGCGCAACGCGTCGCTCCTGGAAACACTTTGCCTGCTGCGCGACAAGGATGTCGCGCGCACGAAACTGTGCACTCATCTTGCGGATCATGCCGTAACAGCGCTGATGCTCTTTGACAAAAAGCGAACGCCGGACGACTGGGATGTCGAGAGAATTGAACGCGGTGGGCTACTGGCCTCGCTCGTCAAATCGATGATATCGATCGAATCCAGCACATCGCTCGAGCGGCTCGTGGATCATACGATCGCTGAGGCGCGCACATACGATCTGACGAGCGCCCACGCGGCCGCCATCTTTACGCTCGAATCGGGCCTGGGTCGAATCAAGGGTGAAGTCGGTCGTGTGGTGAAGGGGTGGTTGGGGCGCTGCCGGGCTGAGTTCGAGAAACGCACAGAGCATGCCCCAACGCGTCCGGCCGATTTTCGCCGTCCGGCCAAGCTCTCTTGCACATGCCCCGACTGCAGGGAACTGAGCGAGTTTCTTGCCAACCTTCAGGAATCGATGCACCGATTCCCTGTTCGCAGGGAGCGTCGTCGTCATTTGCACCAGATCATCGAGAACAATGGCTGCGACCTGACGCACGAAACTCTGCGAGTTGGCAGTCCACAAACGCTGATATGTACCAAGACCACCGCCTCGTATCAGATGGCATGCGAAATCTTCGTGCGCGATCAAGCGAACCTGAAACGCCTGCGAGCCTTCGAAGCAAAGTTCAATCGCCCGGCCAAGCGTTGATGGAGTGTGACGCCGCAGAACCGGCCTCCTCCTGTCTCATCTACTGCACCTGTCATGTTCGCCCACGTCCGCATTATTCCTTGACACCAGCCCACAAATGGCCGATGTTTAATATTGGTTAAACGCTTGTCCCACCGCAGGTAAGAATGATGGCCGGCTCACGAAGCTCGAGCTTGCGCGCCTTGCTTCTGTTGTGGTTCTTGCTCGCCGGGGCGCTTTCAGGCCTGACGAGGCCCGTGTCTGCGCAGAAGCCCGCGACGGCGAATGCCGATCACCGCGCACAGGAGGAATTTTTCGAGACCAAGATCCGGCCGGTGCTTTTCAACCGGTGTCTCGAATGTCACGGGAGCGAGAAGAGCAAAGGCGGCCTGCGGCTCGACTCGCGAGAAGCGGTTCTCAAGGGGGCCGAAAGTGGGCCGGTGGTGGTTCCCGGCAAGCCGGGCACCAGCCCGCTGATCGCAGCGATCCGCTATGAGGGGGACGTGCAGATGCCCCCGAAGGGAAAACTCAAGGATGATGAGATTGCCGCCCTCACGGAATGGGTGAAGCGCGGTGCGATCTGGCCGGCGACCCCACGCCGTGCGGCCGGCCCGGCAGCGACTTCCACGCCGCCATCATCCGGGTCGTCCCTCGCATCGGGCCCCAGCATCAGCGCCGCGCAACGGTCATTCTGGTCGTTTCAACCGTTGCGAGATCCGGCGCCACCGCCGGTCAAAGACGAAACATGGCCTGCTTCGGCGATCGACCGCTTCGTGCTCGCCAAGCTCGAGGAAAACCACCTCGCGCCGGCACCCGCAGCGGATAAGGCGACATTGATCCGACGCGCCTACTTCGATCTCGTTGGACTGCCTCCTGCACCTGCGGAGGTCACAGCGTTTCAGGCGGATGAATCTCCGGGTGCATATGCTCGGCTCGTTGAGAGGCTGCTGGCATCTCCGCAATACGGCGAACGATGGAGCCGATACTGGCTCGACGTCGCGCGGTATGGCGAGGACCAAGCCCACTCATTTCAGCCGCGGCTTTACCCGAATGGATACCGGTACCGTGATTGGGTGGTCCGGGCTTTGAACGAAGATATCGCCTACGACCGCTTTGTTCGCGAACAGATTGCAGGCGACCTGATCGAAGGGCCCGGGCGTGCAGAGCGTCTGGCGGCGCTGGGGTTCTTCGCGTGCGGGCCGGTCTATTACGGAGATGCCCAGAAGCACGACCAGTACGCCGATCGGATCGACACCTTGACCCGCGGATTCCTGGGGCTCACCGTGGCCTGTGCGCGTTGCCACGACCACAAGTACGACCCGGTTCCAACGACCGATTTCTATGCGCTCGAAGGTGTTTTCGCCAGCACGGAGTACGTCGAGGAGCCGGCCGTTCCCAGGGAAGTTGTCGACGCCTACAAGGCGGCCCAATCCGCGATTCAAGCCAAGGATAAGGAGATTAACGCGTTCCTGAAGGGAGAAGCCGATCGCCTGAGACTTAAAGTAGCCGGCAATCAGTTGAAGCAGGTCGAATCCAAGCTTTCTGATGAAGGCAAGAAAAAGCTCGCGGGCCTTCGGACCGAGCTCGCCGGCTTGAAGAAGCACGCTCCGCCCCCCTTCCCCGTCATCCATACCCTCGGTGAGGCATCGCGTCCGGGTGATGCACCGGTCTTGATCCGCGGCAACTCGACCACGCCCGGTGCCACGGTGCCGCGGCACTTTCTGACTGTGCTCGGAGGCGATCAGAGGCCGTTCGCTCGAGGGAGCGGACGCCTCGAGCTGGCGCTTGCCATCGCCAGCGAAGGCAACCCTCTCACCGCGCGGGTGATGGTCAACCGGGTTTGGCAGCACCACTTCGGCAACGGGCTCGTCGCCACGCCGAGCAACTTCGGCGCCCTGGGCGAACGGCCGAGCCATCCCGAACTGCTCGATTGGCTTGCTCGGCGATTCATCGCCTCAGGATGGTCGCTCAAGTCACTGCATCGCGAGATCATGTTGTCTTCGACCTACCGCCAGAGCAGCCGGTTTGATTCGACCAGTCAATCGAAGGACCCGCAGAACGTGCTTCTCTGGCGGATGAACCGGCGCCGGCTGGACGTCGAAGCATGGCGCGATGCCATCCTGGCCGTGGCCGGGCGTCTTGACTTGAAGATGGGTGGGCCGTCGCTCAGCCTGGATTTACCCGCGAACGAGCGCCGAACTCTCTATGCCGCCATCAGCCGTCATGACCTGGCCTGGATGCTGCGGCTGTTCGACTTTCCCGACCCCAACATCACGAGCGGTGCACGAGTCGAAACGACCGTTCCCATCCAGCAGCTCTTCGTGTTGAACAGCGAATTCATGATCGCGAACGCCCGAGCCGTGGCCGCTCGACTGAAGCAGTCGGCGTCCGCCGGAATTCGCGACGCTGACGACGACCTGATCCGCCGCGCTTACGAGCTATGCTTCGGCCGGCCGGCGACCGAACGTGAACGAATTCTCGGCCTACATTATCTCCTGGGTGCCGATGACAGTCCTTCGCGCCATACCGGCATGAGCCGCTGTGAGCGTTATGCGCAAGCGCTGCTCGCCACAAGCGAGTTTTTATTTGTAGACTGAACTGGATATCACGAGGATTGTGGCGCCTCGGCGCCTGACTCACGCGGAGTGATCCGGCGATGCAGACGAGTGATGATCTTGCACGCAGACCGGCTTCGAACGACGAGTCTATTGCTTCGCTCCGCCTCTTCTCTCGCCGTGCGATTTTTTCGAGGATCGGTGGAGGCTTCGGTGCGCTGGGGTTGGCGCAGGTGCTTTCTTGCGCCGGTATCCCGGTCAGGGGCGAATCAGCCTGGGCCGCAGCAACGGGCGGCAACGAGGAAACGGTTGCTCGCGATCCCCTGGCACCCAAAGCGTCACACTTTCCGGCTCGCGCCAAACGCGTCATCTTCTTGTTCATGAACGGCGGGCCATCGCACGTCGACACTTTCGATCCCAAGCCCGCGCTCGAGCGATATGCCGGGCAAGACCCACCCGCACTCCGTGGCGACCGGGCGGCGAAAACGCGGCAAGATCATGCCTTCGCCGTTTCCCGCGCGGCCTCACGGGCAGAGCGGAATCTCGCTCACAAATCTCTTCCCGCATGTAGCCGGCTGCATTGACGAAATCTGCGTTCTTCGCTCGCTGTACACGGATAACCCCAACCATGAACCCTCGCTCTTGATGATGAACTCGGGCAACATGCAGCCGATTCGTCCCAGTCTGGGCTCGTGGCTGGTATTCGGCCTGGGCAGCGAAAACCAGAACCTCCCGGGGTTCGTGGTGCTCTGCCCCGGCAAGCCGGTCGTCGGCCCGCAATTGTGGAGCAGCAGCTTCTTGCCGGGTATCTACCAGGGAACGCATATCCGCAACCAGTCGATCGACCCCGACCGGATCATTCGTGACATTACCAGTCGCCACCTGTCCCGCACCGAGCAGCGCGGCATGCTCGACCTGGTTCAACAACTGAACCGCGAGCACCTTCATGCGCGCACTGCTGATCTCGCACTCGAGGCCCGGATTGCGTCGATGGAGATGGCGTTTCGGATGCAGTTCGAGGCGCGCGAAGCCTTCGACCTGGCAAACGAATCGAGATTCACCCGCCAGGAATACGGCGACGGCGAGTTTGCGAGCGCCTGTCTGATTGCTCGCCGTCTGGTGGAGCGCGGAGTGCGCGTGGTTCAGGTCTACTACGGAGATGGCCAACCGTGGGACGACCATCAAGACATCAACAAACACCGTGATCATGCTCGCAAGAGCGATCGCCCGATCGCCGCGCTCGTCAAGGACCTCAAAGCACGGGGCCTGCTCGAAGATACTCTGGTTATCTGGGGCGGCGAATTCGGCCGGACGCCTTATTCCGAAGGGGCAAAGGGTCGCGATCACCACAGCCTGGGGTTCTCGATGTGGCTGGCCGGCGGCGGCGTCAGAGGGGGTTTCGTCCACGGCGCGACGGACGAGCTGGGGATGCAAGCGGTCGATAGGCGGATGCACGTGCATGACCTTCATGCCACGATCCTGCATTTAATGGGGCTGGATCACGAGCGGCTCACCTATCGGTACAGCGGCCGCGATTTTCGGCTGACCGACGTGAGCGGGCGCGTGGCGACAGAAATCCTTGCTTGATCGCGCAGCGTAGGTCAGGCGATCAGCCTGACGATTCCTCAGGCGGGTATTGGTCCGAATCCATGGCAGCCCAACACACCAGACCAGTCTTCGCCATCTGCGTGGCGAACGATGGGTGCGATGACCTGGCTGTCGGTATGCTCTACCGTGTGCTGCCCGACGTTGCGGCGGCGGACGAGAACGTGATGCGGATCATTGACGACTCCGGCGAAGACTACCTTTATCCGTCCCACCGCTTCGTTGTTGTCGACGTGCCGCAGGCGGAAGAGCAAAAACTCTAGGCCGCAGTGACCGTCGGCGTCGCATGACCAAGGGTCGCTAGAGGAGGTCGCGCGACAAGGCGCCGAATTTGGATGAAAAGCGTGATTTGGAGGGGCACGTGCGGTCCGCTCACAGCCGAGGACGGTAGCGGCACCTACCCAGACGGAAGCCTTTCGCGGAGCCACCAGCCCATCCGGATTAGGTGCGTTCGTATCTGGCCTAAGAAGCATGGGAAGTAGGGTCCTGCGACCGCGCCGAGAATATGACTGAACCCTCTGGCGCACCTGCTGTGGCAATGGTGCGGCTGTCGTCAGGAACTGCCCTTCGGGGTGGGGCACTGTTACGAGAGGGCGGCAGTACCACGGAGGACCCAAGCGACTGCCCGCCGGTGTCACTCTTCGATAACCCGCATTGCGCCATTGCGGTTAGATCTCTGGATACCCAGGCTGCTTCACTCCTTGGCGCGCTCAATGCCTCTAATTCCTGTTCGGCGACGAATTGGCGGAAATCGGCGCGGCCGCGAATTGCGCTTAGGTCGGGGTCAAGCTTTAACGTCGCTAAACGAGTCAACTTTGGCTCGTTACGGAAGAAGCCCCTACGTTGCGCGAGTCGAAGCATCTCGACGGCGCGGTTTCCGAGGGAATTCCGTAAGGCTTCATCGGTCGTCGCCACCCCAGCGGCGAGCGCGAGAACGCAGGCCGCATTGTAAAGATCGGCGTGCGAGGTCTTGACCCCGCGAGTGAGCGAATCGACTTCGGCGACCGCCTCGACCACCTTCCCCGCGCGAGCCATGCCACACGCCCGCAGCCATAGGTTGGATCCTTTCTCATCGGGGCGAGAGAGGTCGACCAGTTGCTGCCAATGAGCGAGCGCCTCGTTGTAGCGACGCAAATCTGTCAACGCTTCAGCAACGCACAAATGTGATGTTTGTAGCCGGTCGCGATCTTCAGGCGCTCCCGACGACCCTGTTGTCAATCGCTCCCAGATTTCTAATGCACGCTGGTGGGCATCCAGTGACGAAGCGTGATCGCCGAACGTCCTCCGCATTGCTCCGATCTTCATGTAGCTCTCGGCACGAAGTCTTGGATCGTCGACTGTACCCGGTTGTTGTGTGCAGAAATTCTCGTAGTATTCGACAAGCTTGTCGAGTAGCTTGCGCTCGTGGACGGGTAGAGAATTCTTTTGTCCGGGCATTCCCGCGAACGACGCTCTACCTGCCACCGTGATCTGGGACAGATTTCTTAGGATCACGGATTGAGATAGTTCGTCCAGCGCCTTAAACACGCGTTGCTTCGTGGCACGCTCTGCCGTCATCGCTGCCTGAGCTAGTGCTTTTTCTTCAGTGACTTGTTCGAGGGCTCGGCGGACATTTACTTCTGCTCGCCTCGCCTGTATCAATCCGATCGTTGTTCCGGTGACACCACCGAACAACGCCAATGAAATCATTGCCGCCGTCAATACCGCCGCACGGTTACGCTGCGCGAATTTCTTGAGCTTGTAAGAGGCTGACGGCGGGCGCGCGAGGATTGCCTCACGACGCAAGTAACGCTCGACGTCTTCGGCAAAGCTCCCTGGTGTGCCGTAACGGCGGCTGCGGTCTTTCTCCAGCGCCTTCATCACGAGCCAGTCCAAATCGTCGGCCAAGAGTTGGACCAACCTCTTCGGCTCCAGACCGCGGTTGCCGGCCAACACGGTCGCTGAATTGCCCAGGGACGAGAGCCGGGTGCTCGGCCGCGGTGCCTCCTCGTCGCGGATCAGCCGCTGCATTTCGGCGTACCCGGCTTGTCGCAATCGCTTGCTTTCGAGCGGCGTTGTTCCCGTCAGGAGTTCGTAAAGCAGGACTCCCAGCGAATAAATATCGGAGCGGGTGTCAATGTCCAGTCCGCTCATCTCGGCCTGCTCAGGGCTCATGTAGGCCGGCGTGCCAATCATATGCCCGTAGACGGTGAAGAGCGTCCGCTCAGTCAGCTTCTGCACCGTCGCCTTGGCCACGCCGAAGTCGATGACTTTGACCACCGGCGCTCCATCGTGCAGTGTGACCATGACGTTCGACGGCTTAATGTCGCGGTGGATTACCCCTTTGTGGTGGGCGTGCTGGATTGCGTGGCATACGTCGACGAACAGCTTCAGCCGGGCCACGGGCGCCGCTTGGTTCTTGTCGCAGAATTCAGTGATGGGTACTCCCTTGACCAATTCCATGACAAAGTAGGGCCGACCGCTTTCTGTCGCTCCGGCATCGAAGACCTTAGCGATATTCGGGTGGTCCATGAGGGCGAGAGCCTGGCGCTCGGACTCGAAGCGGGCGATGACCTGAGCGGTATCCATGCCCGGCTTGATGATCTTCAGCGCGACCATCCGGCGCACCGGCCGCCCTTGCTCGGCCATGTAAACAACCCCAAACCCGCCCTCACCGATCTGCTGGAGCAACTTGTACGGACCGATAATTCCACCCGGTCTTTCCGTGATCGGCTGGTAAGCACCGGTGAGGTCTACGGACATGGGCGGTTTCTCCAGAAAGCTTTCCGCTTCGGCGTGCCGGGCCAACAGTGCTTCGACCCGAGAGCGCAAGCTGACGTCGCCCGCACAAGCCCCGTCTAGATAACGCGTGCGCTCCGCCGGTGCGGTTTCCAGCGCAACCTCGAACAACTCGCGTTCGGTCATAGCACGAATTCTCCCTGCCCATCCCAAGATGCGAAATCGGCGCGCGAAACGTGCCAAAATCTAATGAAAGCTAATCGGGCCGAAGTTCCCGAAGCAGCCATGCTTTTGCATAAGCCCAAAGGCGGTTGGCGCTTCGCAAAGACATTCCCAGCAGTTCCGACGCCTCGTTCATAGTGCAGCCGGCAAAATACCGCAGTCGCACGAGTTCCGCAGCCTGAGGTTCGACGGCGGCCAGTCGACCGAGAGCCGCGTCTACCGCGAGCAATTCATCACTCCGCTCGGGCGCGAATTCGGCCGCGCCATCAAGATCAACGCGTGCGTGCCCGGCGCCACGCTTCAAGCTGCGCCTTGCCCGTGCCCGCTCGACGAGAATCCGTCGCATGGCCTCAGCGGCAGCAGCGAAAAAGTGGCGGCGATTCTCGAATTGCTGTCCGCCCAGCAACCTCAGGTACGCTTCGTGCACCAGAGCGGTCGCGTCCAGCGTCTGCCCCGGCTTTTCCGCGGCGAGCTGCTGAGCCGCCAACCGGCGCAATGCATTGTAAACCGGGGGCAAGAGTTGCTCCGCAGCGACGCCCTCGCCTTCTTCGATCTTTCGAAGGATCCGCGTAACTTCATTCATTTGGTACACCGTAAGAGTTGCAAACTCCATCGCTCGCGCCGATGAAAATCAATCCAGACGGCGTTCGCACTGAAAGCGACGCTTGGATCGATTGGACTTTTGGTCTGACCGAACTGCGCGCATTGCCAGATCGCGAAAGCAGTTCGACAGTTTAAGCGAATACGGTTTCCACTCGCCATCGACTCCAGCGATGCTGATTGCACTCGACACGGGAGTTCCATCATGGGATTGGTGGACATCACGGAAGCCTTGCATTCCGACGCTATTTCGACTAGCCTAGACTGGTCTAAAGAAGGAGATCACAATGGAAACAGTCGGATCGTACCAGGCCAAGACACATCTGCCGCATTTGCTCGAGCGCGTTGAGGGCGGCGAAACGTTTATAATCACCCGCCACGGCAAGCCCATCGCGCGCCTTGTGCCCGCCGGACCGACAGCAGGACGTCCAAACGTCGCCGAGACAATCGCAGCCATGGCCCGCTTTCAGGAGGAAGAAGGTCCGTCGCTTGGTAGCGAGCTCTCGGTCCGCGACCTCATGAATCAAGGTCGTCGCTAGGTGCCTAATGCGAATCACCGACGGTACCGAGACTCTGGTTATCGATTGCTCCATCACGATGGCTTGGTACTTCAAGGACGAAGCCACACCCTACACGAACGCCGTTCGGGCGAGCCTCGCCACCGAACGAGCCGCCGTCCCGGCTCTCTGGCCGCTGGAAGTCGCCAACGTGTTGCTCATGGGTGAGCGCCGCAAACGCTCGACACAGGCAAAGGCCACCAGGTGGCTCCGATTTCTCTGTGCATTGCCGATCGCCATCGACACTGAGGCGTCCGCGCGGGCTTTCGACCCAATTCTTGACCTCGGGCGTGTGCACAAGCTCACAATATACGATGCCGCGTATTTGGAGTTGGTCATGCGCCTCGGCGTCCCATTGGCCACTCTCGACAAGGATCTTGAAAGAGCGGCCCGGGCCAATGGTGTTCCGATCTACTCTCCGCAAAAAAGCGCGCCTAGCAAGGAAGGAAGGGATGACAGAAACCGTTCGTGAGCGTTCAGGGGGTGGAGAAATGCGGAGGCGCCCATGAAAGATCTGCAATCTGGCCCGGAGCGCGAACCAGGGTGGGAATCCGGGCTGGCTTCCACGTTGATCGGCGGGTTCTTGATGCTCACCGCCACCGTTGGCATGGTATTCAACGTCTTGATTGCTTCGGTGGGCCGCACCATCATGAGCCGGTCGGATGCCCGGCTGCACGGCATCAGCACGGCGATCATCCTCGCCTGTGTATTCTGGGCAGCCGCTTGCGGGCTGCGGCTGAGCGTGCGCGGGCGTGGTAGTTTAGCAATCGCCGGTCGATCTTTGGGAGTGACCGCAGTCGTGATGTGGTTGCTGTTTGCGATCGGTCAGGCGTTCGTGCTAGTTCCGATGTGGTAGACGCTGAGATGCACTTGATCGTGGAATGTCAGTGCTGGTGACGGTGATGATGATGAGCCCCGAGAGGTGTCATCGTGCAATAAAGCGAATCGGCGTCGCACCCTTCCACTTCAACCTGAATGGTGGTATGGCCGATGGCGAAGTCGTGCGTGAGCATCTCGGCCACGGCCTTGAGAATCTGCTCGCCGCTCCGGATGCTTTGCTCCGAAACGAGGACGTGACAGCTTGCCGAGTGGATTCCAGAGGCAACGGTCCAGACGTGCAAGTCGTGAACACCGAGAACGCCGTGAACTCCCTTGATTGACCGCTCGAGGGCCTCCATATCGACGCCTTTGGGTACAGCTTCCAGCAGGATCCCCACGGATTCGGTGATGATGCCCCAAGAGCTCCAGATAATCGCCAATCCGATCAGGAGCGAGACCACGGGGTCGGCGAGTGGGCTGCCGGTGAAGGCAACGATGATGCCCGCGAGAACGACTCCAAACGCCGATACGGCATCGCCGAGCATGTGGAGATAGGCGCTTCGGAGGTTCAGGTCGCGCTTGGCACCGCTACGGAGCCACAGGCTGATCACGCCGTTCAAGACAACGGCCACGAGTGCCACCCAGATCATGGGGCCGCTCTGGACGGGCTTCGGGTTGCGAAACCGCTCGATGGCTTCCCAGATGATGATGGCCCCGATCGCGACCAAGGTCAGGGCGTTGGCGAGCGCGGCGAGGATTCCCACGCGATGCGAGCCGAACGTCCGCTTGGCGGACGCCGGCTGCTTTGCGGCCTGGAATCCGTACCAGGAGAGCGCCAGTGCGAGCGCGTCACTGAAGTTGTGGCCGGCGTCGGACATCAAGGCGAGGCTATGCGAGAGGTAGCCGACGACGGCCTCGCCGAGGACGAAGGCGAGCGTCAGGGCGATCGAGAGTCCAAGTCGTGGGTTGCTGGCCGTCACCTCGTGGCAATGGTTGTGCGACACGATTGTTCCTGGGTTCGCTGGCCATCGGTTTCGAGGGGTTTCCGGTCGTCCAAGCCGCGGTGCCTCGGCTGAATTCCATCATGCCCGGAGGTTCGAGTTCTCACAAGGCGGCCTTGGGTGGGCGCTTACGCGGGTTGAATAATGGGTAGAGCTTGCCGCCGAGCAGCCCCGATAGATTAGGCCCCTTTGCCAGATTGCACTCTGCGCAGGCGAGGCAAAGGATTTCGGGATCGTCGATCCCGCCGTGTTGTTTGGCAATGATGTGCTCAATATGGAACGACAAAAACGCCGCATCGTCCTCGTGAAGCTGGCAATATTCACGGCGGCTGCATGCGCGTTCACGGACGAGGGCTCGGAGTGCAGCGTCCATCAATCATCCGAGCGAGCTGTGAGAAGCTGGCGAGCTTTGGACTTGAGGATGCCAACGAAGGTGCCGAAGCTCACGAAGGTGCTGTATTCGGCCAGCTCGTCCGGAGTCAACAGCCCTTCGTTGTGCCTGTCGGCGAGTTCATCCACCCGCGGCTGCAGGGTAGCGTCGGCTCGCAGCGCCAACACCCGCCTGGCGGATTCCGGGGTCAAGCATTCACCAAGCGGGGTAACGAGGCGGTCGAGCACGGGGGCATTGTTTGTGGGCATCATAATTCGATTATAGCATCTTGGACAGGCCAGTCACGCCGACGTCGTGAACGTCCCGCTCGATGACGCCGTGAATGTACAATCGGGCCCAGCAGTCATTCAGTTTGCGCTTCGTTTTGCCGCGCTGGCAGCGCGCAGGACCGGCCTACGCACGTACAACGTCACCGGGTGGCTCGACTGGCCGCCGCCGGCGCCGGTGGTGAGGTGAAACTGCCGCGTTTGCTCGCGGGTGTTGCCGTCGGATGTGATGAAGATCTCGCGCTCGTCCTGGTTGTCGAGCAGCAAGAGCCCGTTCAGGCCGATGTTGTCCACGATGACGCCGAAGGGGAGATTCCGGCCGGATCCTTCATTGCCGAAAGAGATCGGGCCTTTCAAGCTGTTGCGCTCGACTTTCACCTTGAGCATGATTGTTTGGCCGGGCGCAACGGCAAATTCGAGCGGGCCGTTCGATGACGCGTTCAGCGGGGCTGCGCCACCTTTCGCGGCGGTGATTTTCACCCGAAGTTTGGGAGTCGTCGCGCCGAGCTTGATGGTTCCAAGGTTGTTGATCGGATGGGTGACGTCGCGATCTGCAATCAACGCCGATGCCGTCACTTTGCTCTGCTTGGCCGCATCCGCTGCTGGTTTTTCGGCATTCTCGGCGGCGGTGATGACGCCGAAGGCCTCTATTTGACCGGCTTCGATCGTCACCGGGGTGGTCGCCGAGAATCCCGGACGGCAGGCCGGTGATGTCGACGCGAATCGGCCCCTGGAAATTGTCGAGCCGCTGCGCGGTCAGCTTGAACTCCTTGGCGCTGCCGGCATCCACCGTGAGGTCGGCTCCATGGAGCGTGACCTTGAAGTCTTCGTGCCGATGGCGGACCGTGAGAGTGTACCGAAATTCGGGACCTTGAAGCCCGCGCACGTCCTTGATCTTGATCAAATACTGACCGTCGGCTGGTGCCGTGAAGAACAGGCGCGAGTCCTTGCCCAGTTCGCGATGGCTGTCGTCATCGTTTTCGTTGTTGATCAGGAAAACCGGGAGCCCGTTCGGAACGAGCTTCGTTCCGGGCGGATGAGGCTCGACGATGTAGCAGGGCTCTCCCAGGGCGTGCGAGAGCGGAGTCGTGTCGAGATAACCCCACCGCATTCCCTGGCCGGGATAGACTCCAAAACCGGAATCCGGGCCGCGGGGATAGAGCCAGAGCTTGACAACCTCGCCATTAGAATAAAGGTATTCATCAAGTTTCATCTCTTGCCAGTTGAACACCCGGAAGTCGCCAGACTCGGTGTCGTCCTTTCCCCGGAACGTGAAGTAAGAATCGCGCACGGCCTGCAACAACACGCGCGGCACGCGATTGCCCTTGCTGTCCAGCACCTCTAGGAAAGAATCGAGCTTCGAGGAAGAACGCGCGGCGTTCACTTCGATCACCCACTGCTCGCCGGCCCTGGCGGTAAATCGATAGAGATCGGCATCGACTGGCCCATTCGCTGCGCCCGATATCGTTCCCTTGATCTGAGTGGGAAGCTGGGCCAGCACCTGCGCCTGGGCGGGTGAATTGTTGGGCTCATGTTCGGAAAGCTCGCCGAGCTTTTCAGGCTCGGCAACTTTAACGATCGGAGTTTTTGCAAGGGCCGCAGCGGCCTCAACTGGGGCCGCCGCGGGGATCGTGTAGTTTGCGAGAGATCCGTCCATGCGCCCGATCAAGATCGTGCCGCCGCCTGCGAATGCGAGCGCCGCCGGCACGTCGGGCTGATTGTCCCAGAGCTGCAGCTCGCTGTAGTCTTTGGTTTGCCACACCTTGACTGTGCGGTCTTCCGCCAGCGAGACGAGCTTGGAGCCATCGGGCGTGAACGCCAGCCGGGTGATCGGTCCTTCGTGAGCAAAGCGGGCAATCACCATCGGGTTGATTTCCGGCTTGTCGCGCGAGACGAACTGCCAGACACGGATGTTGTTGTCGGCGCCGGCGGCGACGATGGATTGGCCGTCGGGGCTGAACGCACACGCATATTCGGCTTTGAGCGGCTGGGGCAGCGTGTCCAGGCGCTGGCCATCCTCCACTCGCCACACCTTGCAGGTGTCGTCGGCGCTGGCGCTCACCAGCGTGCGGCCGTCGGGGCTAAAGGCGATGTCGTAGACCGCGCCGGTGTGGCCCTCGAGCGTTCGGAGGAGCTTGCCGGAAGTCGCATCCCACACCTCGATTTGCTTGTCGTAGCCGCAGGTGGCCAGGCGCATTCCGTCGGGCGAGAGCTCGGCTTCGTAGAGGATGTCGCGGTGACCGGGAAACTCGCGGATGAGCGCACCGTCGGCGACGTTCCAGATTGCAGCGACCCCGCCCAGGCCGGCGACTCCGGAGGCGGTGATCAGTTTCGACCCATCCCTTGTGAAGTGCAGCGCCGTGACTTTGCCGGGAAACTTGCCGATCAATCGCTCGGGACGTTCGGGCAGTCCCCTGCCCTGCACCGGCATTTTGTAAAGTGCGACCTCGGCAGCGCGGGCGACCGCGAGCCACTTGCCGTCGCGCGAGGCGTCGAGCGCGACGATCGGGCGCACTTTCGCGTGCGAGGGAATCTTGGGCACGATCAACGCTAATCGGTCGGGCTCTTCGCCCGCAGGTCCGTGCGCCCGGCTTCGATCCACGCGGCAATGATCGCGATCTCGCGTGCTTCCGGTCGCGGCTCGCCCTTGGGCGGCATGCTCGGCTTGGCGGCGCCGGTGAGCACACGGATCATCAAGCTGCTCTTGGGATCGCCCGGCAAGATCACGGGGCCCTTCTCGGTTCCTTTTTGAAGCGAGCGGAAGGATTCGAGCGAGAACTTGCCTTCGCGATCATCGTCGTTATGACAGCCCGTGCAATACTTGGTGAAGATCGGGGCGATCTGGCCGCGGTAGTCCGGCGCGGTCTTGGTCTGGGCGTGCGCAGTTGAGCCGATCACGGAAACGGCCGCAAGCGCAAGCACGAGGAGCCTTCGCATCAGCATCTCTCCGTCAATGATTGAACAGGAACTCGCGGCTGCTCAAGAGGCCCCAGAAGATGTCTTCAACGATTTCGTGCTCGCTCGAGTCACCCGGCGGCGGTAGCAATGCGATCAGATGGCTGCGCTCGGCGTCGCTGGGATAGCGCGCCAGGCTGGCCAGATAGATCTCGTCGATCAAGGCTGGGGCCGACATTCCTTCCCGGCGCAGCTTGATCAATTTGTCGAGGCGGTTGCCGGGTGCTTTCAGCTTGTCGTTGAGCGTGATGCCGTTGGAGAGGTGCAGCACCTGGACCATTGTGGGCTCGCTAGACCGCTCGCATTCGCAGACGATGCGCCGCGCATTGCGGCCGAAGGTTTGCAGAAAATAATTCTCGACCGCCGAGTCATAGAGCTGCACGGCCCGCGTGCCGAGGGGATAGAAGTCGGTTTGCTGCACGTCGCCGCCGGGGAACATGATCGTGTCGAACTTGGTCGGCACCTGGCTCACTTGCACGATCGCGTCGTGCAGCACCTCGGCCATCAACCGCGTGGGATAATACCGGGAATAAAAACGGCGATCGGCCTGGTTTCCCGGTAGCGGGCGGCTGGTGCGCTGGTATGTGTTCGACTGGAGAATGGCCTTCATGAGGGCTTTCAGATCGAACTTTTGCTTCACCAGATAATCCGCCGCGGCGGAGAGGAGCGATTCGTTGCTGGCGGGGTTTGAAACTCGCATGTCGTCGACCTGCTCGACCAAGCCGACGCCGAGAAAGTTGGCCCAAACGCGGTTGGCGATCGAGCGGGCGAAATAGGGGTTTTCCGGCGCGGTGAGCCATTTGGCGAGGCTCACGCGGCGGTCGGCCGGGTCGTCGAAGGCGAGCGGGCTGCCGTCGAGCGGCGTGGGAGGCTGCGGCTTGCCCGTTCGCGGCTGCACCAGCTCGCCGGATTCAGCGACGTACAGCGTGCGGCGACCGTCGCCGGAGCGTCCCTCGCCGCCCCAGCCTTTTGCTCTCACCCGGGCAAAGAGGCTCGCCATGCTGTAGTACTGGTCGTTGGTCCATTTCTCGAGTGGGTGGTTGTGGCACTTGGCGCAGCCGATCGACAGGCCGAGGAAGGCCTGAGAGACGTTTTCGGTCATGTCTTCGGGAGACTGGGAGAGCGCGTAGAAGTTGGTGGGGCCGTATTCGACGCTCTCGCCGGTTGCCGTGACGATCGCCCGGACGAACTGGTCCCACGGCGCCCCATCGGCCACTTGTTTGTGGATCCATTGATAGTAAGTCTTGAGCGCAGCGGGCCGCAGCCGCGTGCCGCTCAGCATGAGCAAGTCAGACCACTTGTAAGTCCAGTAATCGGCGAACTCGGGCCGTTTGAGCAGGCTTTCGATCAAGGCATCACGCTTGGCGGGAGAGCTATCGGCGAGGAAGGCCTTGACCTCGTCGACTTCGGGCGGCCGGCCGATGGTATCGACATAGGCGCGGCGCACGAACTCGGCATCGGTGCAGGCCGGCGAAGCCGGCAGATTGAGCCGCGTGAGCTGCTTGTCGACCTGTTCGTCGATGAAGTTGCGCGGCTTGCGCTTGTCAGCAATATCACTTTTCGCGGGCATTTTGTTGTCGTAAGGGACCGTGACGCGGGCGATCGCGAGGCGGCTTGCGTACCAGGCCACGACGGCGCCTTCACCCGGCCCGATGACGGAGGTTTTGCCTTGTTCGTCGACGCGGCAAACAGCCTCATCGGCGGATGACCATTTCACCGAGCGCGTGATGTCTTCGGTGCGGCCGTCGGAGTAGCGGGCCCGGACCAGGATCTGCTGCGTCTGGCCGACGTGCTGGATCGATCGCGACGGGAGGATCTCGAGTTGCTGGACACGGGGGTCATCGTCCTTCGGGGGCGCAGCGCCGTGCTCAGCCATTCGGCGAGGACTCGGTAGTCGAGCGAGGCGGTTGCGAAGCGGATGCCGCCCTTGTGGGCGATCGCGCCGGATGGCTTGGCGAGGACGAGGCTGCGGCCCGGGTCAGACAGCTCGACGCGGCGGCCGCGATCTTGCTTGACGACGTTGAAGTAATCCGTCGCTGGATCGTAACCGCGCAGGGAGAGCTTGAAGCCGCCCTTGCCGGCCAGCGCGCCATGGCAGGCCCCGGAGTTGCAGCCGAGCTTGGCCAGCATGGGCTCGACGTGGGTGCGGAAGCTCCACTCGAACGGGCGGCTCATGCCCGAAACGATGACCTGAGCCGCCGCGTGCTTCTCGCCGACCTTGGCCGTGATCGTGGTCTGGCCGTCATGGGCGGGGATGACCAGGCCATCGACAACGGTGGCGACCTGGGGATCGCTCGAAGACCAGGCGATCTTCTCGGTGATCTGACGGCCGGCTTCGTCGCCCTCGAGCTCCTGCAAGATCAGGCGCTGCCGGCTTTCTCGCGTGGTCAACTCGCACCTGGATGGCAACAGCGTGAGATTCTCGGCGGCCGCGGCGTGGGTCAGGCATGGGAAAGCGACTACGAGCGCGGCGAGCACAAGGGGATGGCGGGTCATAAGCGGGTTTCGCCTTGCGTGGTTCAGAAAAGCTCTTGAATTTCGCGATGTCCGGCGTCGACCAGAGGGAACGGCCGCCCCGCCGGTCCGGGGAGATTGGTTTCGAGGTTGAGGCCCAGGCTGTGGAAGATCGTGGCGGCGATATCGGCTGGCTCGACGGGGCGATCGGCGGGCACGGCGCCGATCGGATCGCTGGCGCCGACAACCCTGCCTCCTTTGACGCCGCCGCCGGCGAACGCCACGGTGTAGCAGAGCGGCCAGTGGTCGCGCCCGCCCGCGGGGTTGACCCGCGGCGTGCGGCCGAATTCGGCCAGGTTGCACACGAGGGTCGAGTCAAGCATGCCCCGTTGCGAGAGGTCTTCCAGGAGCGCGGTGTAGGCCTGGTCGTACATCGGGCAGACGATGTCGCGCATGCCCTCGATCGAGGTGAAGGGTTTTGAGCCGTGTATATCCCACGTGATCTCGTCGAACACGGTGAGGAACGCGTTGATCGTGACAAAGCGCACGCCACCCTCGATCAGCCGGCGAGCGAGCAGGCAGCACTGGCCGAGCCGAGTCATGCCGTAGCGCTCGCGGGTGACGGTTGTCTCCTGGGAGAGGTCAAATGCCTCGCGAGCTTGCCGGCTGGTCATGAGCCGGAATGCCGAATGGAAGTTGCCGTCCAGAAGCGCGGCGTTCTCGGAGGCTTCAAAGGTGGCGACCGCGTCATCGACGAGCTCGCGAATCTTGCGGCGGCGTTCCAGGCGCACCGAGCCGATTTCTTTGGGAGGGAGCAGGTCGGGCACGCGGAAGCCTGGTTTGGAGGGATCGGCGTTGAGCGCGAACGGGTCATGCGCCTTGCCGAGGAAGCCGCCGGCCTGGCCGTTGGGCAGGTTGCCGCCGCCCCGGCCCATCAACTCGGGGAGTACCACGAAGGGGGGCAAATCGGTTTTGCGGCCGCGCAGGTAACCGACCGCCGAGCCGACATGCGGCGTGTTGACGCCGCCGCTAAAAAGCCGGCCTGTTTGCATCATCTGCCAGCCGGCGTCGTGGACGGCGGCACCGCCGTGATGGACCGAGCGCACGAGCGAAAACTTGTCGGCGGCCGCGGCCATCCGGGGCAGGATTTCGGAAACCTGGATCGCCGTCGAGGCGGTGGACACGGGCTTGAATGGCCCGCGGATCTCGGCGGGAGCATCGGGCTTCATGTCCCAGAGGTCCATGTTGCTGGGTGCGCCCAGGTTGAAGATCATGATGCAGGCGCGGTCGTCGGCTTCCGGCTTGACCGCGCCGGAGGCGCAGGCGGCGAACCACTGCGGCAGGCCGAAGCCGATCGCGCCGAGCGTGCCGGCCTGCAGGAAATCTCGCCGGCTGACGCCGCTGCAAGTGAAGGTCTTTCCTTTACCGGTCAACTGGAGCATGCAACGTCTCCCGGATGAGTTTTCACGCGCGGTGGCGCCGCGCGGGCTCGGCAAGCGCCCGTCCGAAAAATCGAGCCCGGGATCAGATTCGGTCAGAGGCTCTGAGGGCTCAGATTCCGGCGGGCAAGTCTCAAGGGCGGAGGGTCCTCACACTACCGTTTAAGATACCGTCGGAAGCCTCGCCAGGCCAGGAGATTCTTCCCCTTGATCCTGGCATCGGAACCAAAGACTTTCGCGTCAACTGAAAAGTCGGAGCGCCTCGGTGACCGAATTGAATGAAGACGAGGAGATCGCCCGCAAACCCGGCAAAGGACGGAATCGTCCGGATTGCTCGACTTTGCGGGTTACGCAAACGGCGCCGTCGGTTCAAGGAAATGCCGGATTGCGTGCCGAGGAGGGAGCGGGCTGCATGTTTCCGTGGGCGAAGCGAAGTGCACTTGGCGCGACGGTCGCGATTCATCGCCTCGGGCGGGCTCGGCCGCAGCGGCGGCGATCGAGGATCACCCCCGCGATTGAAACTCTCGAGGGGCGGGCACTGCTCTCGGTTTATACCGGGCCGTCGGCGGTCCGGAACATCTTGTCCAGCGGCGGGGTGTTTCGGATCCAGGTAGAGGGTCCGGGCGTCTTCAAGGTGCATCCCGCGGGCAAGGGTGCGATTGATTTGACGGCATTCGGGACGAACGCGGATACCACCCTCAGTGTCAGCCAGGTGCGCCCGCGCTACCACTTCCCCAGTCAGCTTCTTTCGATCGACAAGCTGACTGTCACGTCTGATCAGCTCGGCGGATTGGATGCCTCCGCAGCGAAACTGACGGGGACCATGACTCCGCTCATGAACACGATGGAAACTCTCACGCTCGGCGAGCTCGGGCCCCGAGCGCATGTGGAGGTTGACGGCAGCGTAGGCGTGATGGCAGTTTCGACGATCAATCTCGGTCCCACGGGCCTGGTCTCGATTTCGGGAGGGCTGAACACCGCTCTACCCACAGGTTCGACCAGCACGGCCTCGCTGATCGGCGTGATGACGATCGGCAGTCTGGACCTCGATGGTGGGCGGTTCGTGATCGGTCAGGATTCGTTGGCGCCGATCTCGATTCTGGACAACATGACCATCAGTCACGACGGTCTCTTTTCGGTAGGCCGAGACCTCGACGATTCGCTCACGGTCAATGGTAACCTGGAGCTTGATTCCGGTGGCCAGCTCATGGTTGGCCGCAATCTTAGCGACCTGACCGTGAACGGCAACGTGATTGTCGATCCCAGCGGCAGCGGCATTGTCGTGAACGGAGTGCTGGGCGACATGGTCGTCGAGGGTCTCTTTCAAGGACAGGGCGGCACGGCTGCGCCAACGTTCTTCGACCTGGGGGTCGGGCTGACCATCAATGGGCTCAGCATCCTGGGAGGAAATACGGCCCAGAACAGTCTGATCAACGCCAACATCCGCGCAGGGGGAAGTATCAGCGGAGTCGACATCGCGTATGGAACGGTCAACAGCACGATTCAGCCGGATACACCGCCGCCGGGGTGAGGGTGGCGAACACCGCTGAAGGGTTAAGGTTCATCGGAGCCTTTTGCTCATCTCCCGACACGCCACTGACAGAGACTTGTCGCTTTGCGTAGACTGGCATATAGAGAGTGCACGAGGTTCGAGTAGCGCCATGAATCTTCGCAAGTTCTCAACAACTGGCCTCCTCGCGAGAAGCGATTCCATGAGGAACCAATGATGAACCGGCCTGAGGCATTGATCCGCGCGCTTCCGTCCTGCCTGCACTGGAGCCCGGATGGTGAGGTGCGTGTGTCGGGCCGGCGGATCGGGCTTTTCCATATCGTGAAAGCCCACCGTGGACTTGGCGAGTCGCCGGCGACGATCGCCACGAACTTCGAGCTGGCGCCGGATCTGATAGCCGAAGTGCTGGCTTTTGCCGACCAAAACCGCGCTCTGGTCGATCCTTACGTAGCCGACTATCAAGCTGAGCTCGACCGGCAGTACGCGGCTTATCAACCCAGCCCGGCCGCGTTGCGAATCGGGCGGCTCGTCGCGGATCGAAAGGCCCCGGCATCGCAGCCGGAATCCTGACCGATGGCCATCGCCTTCGTGCTCGACGAGAAGCTGCGCGGAAAACCGCTCTGGCCGGTGATCCGTCACTATAACCTTGCCGGACGGCCACCGATCGATGCAACTCGGGTTGGCGACCCGGGTGATCTACCTCTCGGCTCCATCGATGCGGACATCCTCATCTGGGCGGAGCGCGTTGATCGAATCATACTCACGGAAGACATGGCGACTTTTCCTGCAGAGCTGGCCGCACATCTTCGTCTCGGTCGAACTTCCCCGGGCGTGTTCGTTATCCGGCCGAGCGCCACGGTAGCGGTCGTTCTTTCGTGGCTTGAGCTGGTCGTGCTCGACAACCGACGTAGTTCATGGGTCGACATCGTAACCTACGTCCTCTGAACGACGATCGAGGAGCTCAAAGCCCGATTGCGGTCGAAAACCCCGGTTCTCAACGGCGATCTGGTCCTTTACATCCCTTGAGTGAGTGCGACAGTACCCGGTCGCAGGACTCATTTTCCGCCCGGATCGAGAATGATGAGCCCGGCCCGCCGGTGCACGGCGGCGGCTTCGGGCTCAAAGCGGCTTGTCAGGAAGGCGGCATCGAACAATCTGGCCAAGGCCACGACCTGGGCGAGGTCTCGCTCCACGTCCGCGGCGGGCCGGTTCTTGCGGGTTGCCAGAAGCTCGACAAGCTGGTCGTGACGGCGGCCGGCGAGGGTTGAGAGGGCGCTCAGATCGACGCACAGGAAAGTCAGGGCGTCGGGAAACGCTCTGGCCCGAAACTGGCGAAACCGTGCTCCGGCCTCGCGTTTCGAGGCGGTTTCCAGGTAGCGCGCAGCGGCTTCGGGAGACGTGCTCAGGATCAAGCGCGAACCAGCGTCGTCAAGCGCGTATGCAAACGGGGTGGACGAGCTCAGCGCCGTCACGTTCGCGTCGGCTACGGGGCGGGTGATGATCTGCGACCGGCCGTTGTTCCGTTTTTCATCGAGCGCCGCGAGGGCGAGCACGGTGTGCAGGGCGTTTTCGATTGCCGCGGCGGCTGTAACCCGGCTCGCGGATGGCTCAGCTTCGGGGGGTGCACCGTTGCCTTTTCGCAGACTTGTCACGAGCACGCCGGCGAAGACGCTGGACGATGAAGCTGGTTCGGGCGCTATCGCCGCGCTCACACCGGCGTTCGAGGGTTCGTCCGGGGGCGACTCCAGATACGCGATCACGCCCGGTCCGAGCTGCGGCAGGATTCGCGTGCGCAGATCTTGACCGAGCAGAAGGCCGCCAAAGAGGGTTTCCAGGTTCGTGAGCTTGGTTCGGTCTTGCTCGGGGACGATCTGGCAAAGTGCCTCGTAGAAGGCGGGGGGGTCGAGATGGCCCGAGGCCAGAGCGATCGCGGTGGCAGGCACGCGGGCCAGTGTGGGATCAACTTGAGCTTGATCGCCCGCCCATCGCACGAGCCAGGGCTCGAGCTTGGAACGATCGAGGGTTTCGACAGTGTGGAGGACGATTCCGGCGTCGCTCCACTCAAGCGTTGCTCCTGCGTATTCGACAGCTTTCAGATAACGCTCGAGCATTTCCATGATTCTGGCATCGGAGGCTTTCCCGGATCGCGGCGATGCGGCGATGAGCCGTTCGACCTGCCGTGGTTCGATGAACAGGCGAGCCAGGGCTTTCGCGTTCTGGCGGCGCTTGACGGCCTGGAAACGCGGCAGAGCGTTCAAACCCCCGTCGAGGGTGGCACCCGGGTTGCCTGCGTCGCGCGGGGGTGCCGTGGTGCCTCGCGCCGGATTTCGATCCTTGCGGTCGATCACCGACTGGATCAAGGATTCGGAGTTGGAGAACGCGAACGTTCCGTCGGGATAGGTGACGTACCATTCGGACGGCCGTGAAGCCGCCGGAGGAAATTCGCGCATGTGGTAGGCGGTTCCGCGATGGTCCCGCGCGACCACGCGGGCCAGCTCGCCGCCAGTTTGCTGCTTGTCGTTGACTGCCTCGATCAACCGCTCGAGCAGAGCCCGATTTCTCGCCTGGAAGAGCAAAAGGCCGCGGGCCTGACTCGAATCAGCCGGTGCCTCCGGGGGAAGCCGAAGGGCCAGGATGACGGCGTCACCGATCAGGTCGTCGCAGATGTTCTTGAGTTTGATACCGAGCACCGTCTCGATCTGGTCACGTGAGCGCCTGAGCTGCTGCGCCTTTTCGGATTCGATCCAGGTTTTCACCGTGGGAAGCTGCTTCAAGCCGGCGAACAAGCGAGAGGACGTGAAGGCATGAAGCTGTTCGCGAAGGCCTTCGACTGTAAGAACGACGGCCGCGTCCGAAGGAACCAGGCGGAGCAGAGCGTCGACCTTGGCCGTGCTGGCAGGGTCCTGAGCGGCTGCTGGCAGCGCGGTAGCTAGCAGCATGCCGCAGAGGGCAAGCACGCGGCACGACCGCGTGGCGCGGCGGTGCTGGGAAGGGCCAGAGCGGTCTGGTGAAAAGCGGGCCGTATTGGCGAACTTCGAGGTGCACGACTCGGCGTTTTCTGTTGCGCGACGGTTTTGTGATGGCGGCCGCTGGAATGCACCCCCCCTGGCCCCCCCTTCCAAAGGGGGGGAAATTTGGCGCAACATTCGCGCCGGGAAATCTCCGGTCCGCATACTACGAGGTTCCAACATCCCACCCCTGGCCCCCCCTTCTGAAGGGGGGGAAGCTTTGCGCAACGCACACGGCGGGAACTCGCCGCTTCGTCGATCGCAAGTTTTCAACAGCCAGGCCTCGCCCTTCCTGAAGCGCGAACCATTCAGGCGATGCAAGTTGGTGGCAGCGGCGCACGTTGCGAATCGTGATTGCATCAGGCTCCCCTCGCGGCGGGTGGATTGGCACGAATGTCGGGTTTCGGAGGGGGCGGGCCGAGCAGGAAGCCGAAGGCCTGGCGGGCCGACGACGAGAGCGGTCGAACACCGCTGGCCAGGCGATCACCGACCTGTTGAATTGTTTCCACCGCGGAAGCCGAGTCGGGTGCGAACGAGTCGAGCGAGGGGACGGATACCGCGGCCGAGTTGCTTGACTCGCGTGGGCTGTCGAGCTCGCCGGCGACGTCGAGGAATTGCCGGCTCAGCCTGGCGGCTGGCTCGGACGCCGAGCGTGCGAGGTCCCACGTGGCCTCGCTTGCGCTCGCGAGGGCCTCGTTCAATCTGGGACTCTCGGATGGGTTACCTCCGGCGTTCGAGGCGGGGAGAGGTTCGCTCTCAACCAGGCGACCGCGGTCTCGCGCGAGGTTGACATTGACTCTCGAAATGATGATTCCTAAAGCCAGAAGTGCCACGATCGACGCCGCGGCCGCGATCGGCCATCGATTGAGAATGGCCTGGCGCGACAATGCGCGCGGTCAGACGGGAGGCTCGGGGCGGTGCGTCGACTGCCGCGAGGATTCGATCGGTGAGCCCATGCGACGGCTCGGGGGCTTTTCCCCACGCAAGAATGGCCCGCTGCAGGGCCTGATAGCCGGCGGCCGAACGGCGACAGGCGGGGCAAGTGGCCGCATGCTGGAAGAGCGCGGTCTGCGCTCGGTATCCACGCAGGAGTGATCGTCGCCCGGCGACCGTGAACTTGCGTCGATCAATTCGTTCCAGAGCCGCTCAAAATCCCGACAGTTCATATTGTTATCCCGCGTCTCACAAGCTCTTCGGCTAACTGGGCCCGTGCGCGATGCAGCCAGGTTTTCACGGTGCCGATTGGCCGGGTAACGACCAGTGCGATCTCGTCATAGGATAGGTGCTGCGAGTGGTACAGAATGAACACCAACCGGTATTCAGGCCGCAGGCCGTCCAGCGCCCGCGCAAGCTCGCCCGCGAGATCATCTGGGTCTGTCTGCCCGCCGCGTGGATCGGCAAGGCTGTCGGCGTGCTCGGCCAGCGCGAGCATCGGCTTGCGGGCGCGCCGTGCGAGGGCCGTACGGCAACGGTTGGCGGCGATTTCGAGCAGCCAAGGAACGATTGGCCGGGCGGAATCGAACCCCGCCATTGCCCGAAGCGCGCGAATAAACGTCTCCTGCACCACGTCTTCCGCATCCTGCTGGTGATTTAACATGCGGTAGCACAGGCCGTATATAACCCCCTGGTATCGCTCGATCAACAGGCGCGGCGCCTGCTGGTCACCCGACCGGAGCGCTTCGACCAGCGCCACGTCATCCATCGGTATCTCGCTGCTATCTTTGGCCGCCCTGCCGGCTGCCGCCATCAGGCCGGTCATCGTGGTATTACCCCGACTGCGGTGCAGCGGTTTCAGGATTTGCGCGAACCGGTTGAAGAGCAACCAATTAGATTATCAGGATGAGCGTAGAGCCGTCAGTCCGTGCCCTGAATTTCGCGGAGCTCCTCCTCCGTTCGAGCGGTCTCGTAGAGGGTTGCAGTGGATATCAGGGCGACCCGAGTGCTGGTCTCGTGCTTGGTCAGCGGTCGCAGATGGTCCCATCCGTCGATCTGCAGTTTGGGCCGATCGCTGCGAGAATTGAGATCATCCTCCAAGTACCGGAGATACTCGAATGTCGTGTGATCGATGAGGGGCACGGCCGGGCTCAGGTGCAGGCAGATCTCCCGCGAGGTGGGCGGCCGGTTTCTCAGCTCGCGAATCATGTGGAAGATGTTGAAACAGACGAGAGGGCCGTTCACGAACAGGTGGCATTTGTCGCCGTCGAGTTCCCGCCGGGTCACTGGATTGCGAAAGAGGCTCACGAAGCGGGTGCGCAGACGCGCGTCGACGGGCGCCGTTGAATCATCATCCCGCAGGCTGCTCCACAGGCCCAGGTACCACATGCGGATCACCAGTTCCATGGCGATGCCGGCGAAGATGCCGATGAGCAGGTCGGTCGAAACGGTGACCAGAACGGTGACGGCGAAGACGAGCAACTGCTCCATCCCGATGTGCGCGACTTTTGCCCAGACTTTCGGTCGGCAGAGCTTGAAGCCGATGAAGACCAGGATCGCCGCCAGCACCGTTTTCGGGACCATGTTGATGAGTTCGCGGCCGAAGATGAGGAGAGCCAAAAGGAAACACGCGTTGAAGAAGTTGGCCCACTGGGTGCGGCCGCCTCCCATGATGTTGGCAGTGCTCTTGACGATTCCGGGAATGATGGTCAAACCACCGACTGTGCTCGAGCAGATGTTGGAAGCGCCCATCGCGAGTAACGTGCGGTCGGGGTCGGACCGGCGGCGATAGGGATCGAGCTTATCCACAGCGGCGATCGTGGCCAGGGACTCGGTGCCGTCGATCAGTACGAGGAGGACAACGAGGTACCCGAGCGGCAACCAGAAGTGGTAATTGCCCAGCGCCTTGCCGAAATGGGGCAGAACGATGCCGTTCTGGAGCAAATTCGCGGGGACGTTGATCAGGTTCTGTGGGTCCAGGCGCAGGAAGAACAGGCTGACCAGAGTGCCCAGGATGAAGATCCACACTGGAGGCGGCATGAGTTTGAAGAGTCGCCAGGGGATGGCGGCCAGAATAAAGAGAAGAGCCGTGCAGGCGATCCCGAGTCCCAGGACCTGGAGGTTCATCGTCGCGAAGTGGTGGGGTGCTTCCTGGAGCATGGGCCAGAACTCATGGGCTTCGAAATTCACGCCCATGAACAGGGGTATCTGCTTGGCGATGATGAGCAGACCGATGGCCGCCAGCATGCCCTCGATGGCGGCCGCCGGGAAGATGGCGCTCAAGCGGGCCACCTTCAGCCTGGCGAGGACCAGTTGCACCAAACCGGCGAAGCAAATGGCCACCAGGACGAGAGGGTAACCCGCCTTGAGAATCTCGTCTTGGCGAGCGCCCTTGCCCACGTCAACGCCCCCCAGCCAGATCATTCCGGCGAACAACGGCGGCGCCAGGCCGGCGGCGGGCCCGCTGATCGTCACGTACGACCCACCCAGGAACGGGAGGACGAAGCCGGCAATGATCGCAGAGACGATCCCGCAGATCGCCGGCGCGCCGGAGGTTATGGCGATCCCCATCGAAAAAGGCAGTGAGATCATCGACACCATGAACCCCGAACGGAGATCGTATGGCCAATGCTTCAGACCCATCAAACCGTTCTGGGGTTTCTCCATAGTTGTTGTCGAATCAACTTGCATACGAATCGTCCTTTCGGGCTGCGCTGTCGAGACTATCCGCCGCTTCTTCGCGTTCGAAATCATCATGCCCGTTGCGCTGGCTCTGAGAAGTCGAAAGCACCTGGACGTCTACAGCCAGCCGAGCGCGGAACAGCGGTGAGTGACGGCCGTACGCCATTTGAAGGTACCCAATTTCACGGCTGCCTGCGACTTTCAGTCATATTTGTCCAGGCAGGTTCTGAACCGGCTCGATTGAGCCGTCAGTTCGGCGATAGGCGGCTTGAGCGGGAGCGCTGGCTCCTGTAAGGTGGACGCGCGAGGAGAATGGAGAAGATCAGGACGCCCGACCGGGATGCAATTGCGGAAACGTGGACGGGTGCCGGGGCAGGGAAACTCCGCAGTGCGAAAGATGTCGCAGCAAGTGATGACTGATCTGGGTGGCGGCCGGCCGCGTGGAACGGCGCCAGGGGGTTCACCGCATCCGGTGGAAACACCGGAGCCGCGCGTGAGGCCGCGCGACCCCGCGGGCGAAGTGGTCAGGCATGCACTGCGCACCGCACTTTCGAGAATTGCAACGCATGAGCCGGAGGCCAGGCGGGGCGAACCGGAAGGGGTACACCGCCTCCGATCGGCCTCACGGCGGTTGCGGAGCGAGCTTCGCGCGTTGAAGAATCTGGTGGACGAGCAATGGCGAGACGACCTTGAGATTGAACTCAAGTGGCTGGCCGGGGTGCTCGGGGCTGTACGCGACCTTGATATCTTGCTTGCTCGAGTGCGTGCGGGCGCCGTGGAAGCTGAACGGCCGGAAGGTGAGCGAGTTGCGTTTTCACCAGTCCTGAAGGCGCTGGAACGGCGGCGCGCTCGGGCGGCGAGAACGATGTCCGACGTGCTTGAGAGTGAGCGTTACGGTGCCTTGCTCGGGGCGCTTGAGCGTGCCGCGCGCTTCCTCCGCTTGAGGATGCCGCGGGCGAGGCGTGTTCTGTTGCCTTGCCGCCGGCGGCGAAGGCCGCATGGCGGCGACTCAAGAAAGTAGCGCGAGACCTGGGCCCGGATGACGTTGACGAAGATTTCCACGAAGCTCGCAAACGAGCCAAGAGCACTCGATACACAGCCGAATTGATCGCACCCTTACTCGGCCGGCGGGCCGCGCGGGGAGCGGGCGAATTCATCCGAATGACCACACGCCTCCAGGACACTCTCGGCGAACATCAGGATGCCCTGATCACGCTGGGAGAGCTTGAGTCGGCGCTTGCCAAGGGCGGCGCCAGCGATCCCGCGCTGGTCGAGCGCATCGGCCTCTTGATCGAAGACCAGCGAAAGCGCGCGGTCGCCGCGCGGTCCCGTTTCTTCAAGATCTGGTCCAGGCTCGATCGCAAGAAGCTGCGTCGATGGATGAAACCGCGCAGCCGAGCCGGTGCTCACGGCGTCACGGATGGCGGATCTTGAAAACGGGCTTCCGATCGAACCCACTTCTCGTTTAGTCTCCGGGTACTTTCCTTCGATGGACCCAAGCGAACATTCTCACGCTGCGCATCGGCATCACGATGGAACCGAGAGCGGGCAAGCGGTCAAGGATCCTGTCTGCCACATGGACGTCGACCCTGGCACAGCCGCGGACTCGGTCGAACACGAAGGGCGCATTTACCACTTCTGCAGCAAGCACTGTGCTCAGAAGTTCAGAGCCGACCCGGATCGATTCACGACAACTCGGGATGCTGCATCGCCCGGCGCGCTTCCGACACTCACGGTGATCGAGGCGCCAAGGGAAGCCCCGCCGCTTCGGGCACAACCGAGCAAGGCTGACCTTGGGGGGGCGAAGTATACATGCCCGATGCATCCTGAAATCGTCAGAGATGGCCCCGGCTCGTGCCCGATTTGCGGGATGGCGCTGGAAGCGATGACGGTTTCAGCGGATGACGAAGAAGACCACGAGCTGGTCGACATGAACCGGCGGTTCTGGATCAGCTTGATCCTGACGGCTCCGCTCGTGTTGCTGTCGATGGCGGAGATGGTGCCGGGGTTGGTTCCCTCGGCCTTGATGCGGACCCGGAGCGTGGTCTGGATTCAGTTTCTGCTGGCGGCGCCTGTTGTCCTCTGGGGAGGACTACCATTCTTCGAGCGCGGCTGGAGATCGGTCGTCAACCGAAACTGGAATATGTTCACGCTTATCGCGTTGGGAACCGGGACGGCGTTCGTTTATAGCGCTCTCGCCGCGGTTGCGCCGGGCGTTTTCCCCGATTCGTTCCGGCATCACGGCGAAGTGGAGGTTTATTTCGAGCCGGCTGCGGTGATCGTGACACTCGTGTTGCTGGGTCAGGTGCTCGAGCTGCGAGCCCGGCATCAGACGGGGAGCGCGATTCGCGCCTTGCTCGGGCTGGCTCCCAAGACGGCTCGCCGGATTCTCGAGGATGGTCGGGAAGTGGATGTTGCGCTCGATCAGGTTGTTCCCGAGGATCGGCTGCGGATCCGTCCTGGCGAGAAGATGCCTGTCGACGGAGTCGTGATCGAGGGCTCGAGTGCCGTCGACGAGTCGATGATCACCGGCGAGCCGATCCCGGTCGAGAAAGGACCGGGCGCGAAACTAATCGGCGGCACGGTGAACGGTACAGGAACGCTGGTCATGCGGGCCGAGCGAGTGGGGAGCGAAACGGTGCTGGCGCAGATAGTTCGCATGGTCAGCGAGGCGCGGCGTACGCGAGCACCCGTTCAGCGGTTGGCTGACGTTGTCTCGTCGTACTTTGTGCCGGCCGTCGTGATCGTCGCGATCATCACTTTCTTTGCGTGGGCTGTGTTCGGGCCCCAGCCAAGGCTGGCGGACGCGCTTGTGAGCGCCGTTGCGGTGCTGATCATCGCGTGCCCGTGTGCGCTGGGGCTGGCCACGCCCATGTCGATCATGGTCGGCACCGGCCGCGGCGCGTAGCGCGGGCGTGTTGATCAAGAACGCCGAGGCTCTCGAGGTTTTTGAACGGGTCGATACGCTTGTGATCGACAAGACCGGTACGCTTACCGAGGGCAAGCCTCGCGTGGTCTCCGTGGTGGCGATGCCGGGACAAGACGAAGGGGAGTTCTTGAGGCTGGCGGCGGGCGTGGAGGTTGCAAGCGAGCATCCGCTGGCTTCGGCGGTTGCCGCGGCGGCGCGCGGAGCGAGGGCTCGAGGTCAAATCGGCCAAATCGTTTCGCTCGCACACCGGCAAAGGGGTTGAAGGGAAAGTCGATGGGCGGGCGGTGCTCGTCGGGAATCGATCGTTGCTCGATGGTCTTGGAATTGCCGTGCAATCGCTCGCAGAACGAGCAGAAGCCTTGCACCGCAATGGTGAGACGGTTGTTTACATTGCGATCGATAGCCGGCCGGCCGGTCTGCTTGGGATCGCCGATCCGATCAAGGACTCGGCAGCGGCGGCCATCGACGACCTGAGGAAAGAGGGTCTTCGGGTCATCATGCTCACGGGCGACAATCGTACGACGGCGGATGCTGTGGGGCGGCAGCTTGGGCTCGACGAGGTGCGTGCGGAAGTGCTTCCCGATCAAAAATCACTGGAAGTCAAGCGACTTCAGGCGGAGGGGAGGGTCGTTGCCATGGCCGGCGACGGCATCAACGATGCGCCGGCGCTGGCACAGGCGGATGTCGGCATTGCGATGGGCACGGGCACGGACGTGGCGATGGAGAGCGCCGGGGTGACGCTCGTCAAAGGGGATTTGAAGGGGATCGTCCGCGCCCGGCGATTGAGCCGCGCGACCATGGCGAACATCCGGCAGAATCTCGCGTTTGCGTTCCTGTATAACGCGCTGGGAGTGCCGATCGCGGCGGGGGTTCTTTATCCGTTTTTCGGGATTTTGCTGAGCCCGATGATCGCGAGCCTGGCGATGACGCTGAGCTCGGTTTCGGTGATTGTGAATGCGCTGCGGCTGCGGAAGGCGACGCTCTGAAAAGATTGACGCGACGTTGCGGAACGATCCTTGTGAAAGCCCGGGGGGAACGAATTCAAGGAGCACGCCGTGCCATTCAACCGCTTTGACGTTTCGACCAAGGAGTTGATCTGGGATGATCCGGCGGCGGTGCTGGAACGGCTGGGAATCGGTCTTTCCGGGCCGGTCACCGTCATCGATTCGGACATCACGACGCTGACCGCATCGGCCGACAAGGTGATTCAGATCGGTGGCCCGGAGCCTTATCTGGTCGACCTGGAGTTGCAGTCGAGCCATGACGCAGACCTCGTTGAGAACGTGTGGTTTCGCCAGGCGGGGCTCTTTCGCCGGCATCGGCTCGCGGTACTGACGATTGTGGTGCTGCTGCGCCGGGAGGCGAGCTCGCCAAGCATTACAGGATCTTTTGAGATCAAGTTGCCGGACGGGTGGGTTGTGAATCGTTATAATTATCGTACGGTTCGGTTGTGGACAGAGGACCCTGAACCGTTCCTAACGGGGGGTGTTAACGTCGTGCCGCTGGCTCCGCTGACCGATGTTCGGGAAGAGGCGCTTCCTGACGTTGTGCAGCGTATGGCGTCGCGGATCAACGCCGAACCGGAGGCTCGAGCGGCGAAACTCTGGACAGCGACTTACTTACTCATGGGGTTAAGATTTTCGGAAGACCTGGTTTCAAAGTTGCTCGAAGGGGTGCAGAACATGCAGGAATCGACGACCTATCAGGCGATCTTGAGAGAGGGGCGAGAGAAGGGGAGAGAGGAGGGAAGAGAGGAGGGGCGGATTGCGGGTGAACGGCTGCTGCTGGTTCGTCTGGGCAACAAGCGATTTGGGAAGCCTGACCCCGCGATCCTGGCTAGGATCGAGGCAATTCGCGACATCGAGCGACTCGAAGCCCTCGGCGAGCGGATTATCGACCCGGAAGTCAGTGACTGGAGCGGCCTGTTCGTTGGCTCCTGATGGGCCGAGGTCATGAATTCGACATCGGTCAGTTTGCTGGATCGGCTCAAGGCCGCCCGGCCGGATGCATCCGACTGGAATCGGCTGCAAGCGATCTATCTGCCGCTGATCAGACGGTGGCTGGGCCGGGTGCCGGGTCTTGGCGCCGAGGCTGACGATCTGGCACAGGAGGTGTTTGTCGTCGTGATTCGCGAGCTGCCACGGTTCGAGCGCGGGCGGGAGGGATCGTTCCGGGCGTGGCTGCGGCAGGTGACGGTGAACAGGGTGCGCACGCACCAGCGGAGGGGGCGGAAGCGAGCCGTTGCCGGAATCGACCCGGCCGAGGGGTTTCTGGACGGCCTGGCGGACCCGAACGGTGAGCTGGCGCGGGAATGGGATGCCGACCACGATCGACACGTGTTTCAGAAGCTGCTTTCCATTGTGCAGCCGGATTTCGCCGCGACGACGTGGGAAGCGTTTCGCCGGTTTGCCGTGGACGGGCTTCCTGCGGCGCGAGTGGCCGAGGACATGAAGCTGAGCGTGAACGCTGTGATTCAGGCGAAGTCGCGGATTTTGAAGCGGTTGAGGGAGGAAGCGGGCGAACTGCTGGCGTGACGAGATTCTCGGTTCACCTCCGGCCGTGCTCTCGAAGTAACTTATCGGCCCAGGCTGCATCGCCCGGCGGCAGGGGTGGGTCGGGTTCGTCGCGATAGTCGATATCGTCGTAGCCGCCATTGCGGTAGCACTGGTCGAGAATCGCCTGAAGGTTCAGGAGCACGTCCTGGTCGGTTGGCCGTAGCGGGATCTTGATCACGGGCAACCGCTCGCGGAGCGTGATCGGGTAAACGGCGAATGTGTCGTGCTCGGCGGCCCGCCAGATGCACACCTGATAGGCAGTGCGATGGGCAGCCGGCACGAGTGCTTGAGGTACCATGAGCGTGCGGTCTCCGCCGCGGAGGAGATCGATCTCGACGGTGTTCACGCCCGCGAGTTTGAAATCGTGGCGTTTCTTGAGGTAGAGGCGCTGGCCCTCCGCCGGCCGCTTGTTCGTCGGGCTCAAGACTTCGACCGCGGTGACGACGCGGTGGCCGGATTTGACGTCGATGATCTCGATGTAGCTTTCCGTGGTCGGCTCGATGTCGACATGGATCAGGATCGGTTCGGATGCGGCACGTTCGCCGTCGATCTCTGACGCGCTTGGGGGCTCGGCCACCGCAGTTGCCGAGCCGGGTAGCGGCGAGAGCGATGGACGTTCAACGGCGCGAAACTGGGGATAGTATTCCCCGCGCCGCACCTCAGGAATCTCGACGTAGACGCGTTCTTGCATTCTCGCCCGGAGGTCGTCGGGCAGGCGCGGTTGGAGGGCGTCGCGAATATAGGTGACGAAGGCTTGATGATCATCACCCCAATGACGTTCGAGGTAGGGGTCCACGCCGGGAAATGGGCTTTTCATCAGCGGGTCCTCGGCAAGCCAGACGTTTTAAACTTCAAGAAACTGGGTCGCGCGAACGGTATTCCGCAGAGTGCATGCGCTAACTTACGGTGCTGGTCGTCATTCCCGTGTCGTCCGCGCCTGGGTTGCTTGGCGCCATCGATTTTCTCATTGATCGGCCTGAAAAGCCAGATTCGGTGCAACTGTCTCGTTTGTTCGGATTGATCGAACTTGCAAATTTGTAAGCGGTTAGGAGTGGAGAACCGAGGAGGTCTCGATTATTTTGTTTTTTCGCGGCAGGTCTGGCGATGTTGCGGCCTTTCTTTGTTAGTGAGTGATCGAGCGGATCACAGGCAACTCAGCGCCGAGGCTAAACGGAGTCCAAGTTTATGAGGTACCACGCACGATTTTCTTGGCTGGTGGTTCTCGCGTCCACGGTCATCATCACGTTCTGCACGGAGCCAGTGCACGCCCAAAGGCAATCTCGCTCCCGAGGCAAGCGCAGTGTCGACTTGCCTCAATTGCTGGACAGGCTGTCCAGAGACAAGGATGCCTTCGAGTTCAAGAAGAAGTCCGCAGCTCAACGGGTTTCCGCGTCATTCAACGCACTCATCAAGGATGTGCAGCGAATCGATGACATCGATTTGGCCGAAAGAGCCGCAATTCTCCAGGAACTTCGGGACGCGAGGGACCGTTTTGACAAGAACCAAACCCTCACCCCCTCGCCGTTCATGCAGGGTATTTACATCCAGTACATCGTCGCGGTGCGAACCGGGTATTACTCTTTGCTGGAGCGTTACGACCAGGTGCTCCATATCATGGCCGCAGGCGATAGCCAGCGCGAGGCAATAGAGAAAGATGTTGCCCGATTGACGGTTGAGGTGAATCGAATCGATATGCTGCAACCGGGAAAGACCTGGCGCGGATTCCGGAGCGACTTCAAACCGCCGCCGAGACTCGTGCCCAACGGCATCTGGATGCGCCGGTGGCATCTCGAGCAAGACAAAGCCGTCAATGTGGATTTCAACTTCAAGGTCACCAAGCGCAGGGGAAACGGGTTCATCGGTGAGGTCTCGCAGAGCGGCGGTGGATTTATCGCCGAAGTCGAAGGAAAGTTTGACGGCGTGAATCTGGAGATGCAAATGACACGGATGATCCGCGGCGAACCGCGGCAGTTCGAGTATTCCGGCCAGGTTGTCGGCAGCCTCGGGTTTCTTACGATGCAGGGAATCAAAACCGATGGCAATCCCACGGTTGGCAACATCGTCATTGAGTTGAAAGGCAATTGATTGACGGGGAGACGGGAAAACTGGCACTGAACCGGCTCGGACTTTCGGTGGCTTGCGCTTGAGCCGCTGTGTTCGTGTCGACGGACAACATGGGTCAGGTGCGTGCGCCGCGGGTTGTGAGCGTGCAGTTCATGACTGAACAGCTCTTTCAGGTCATTTTCCAATTCGCGCAAGTTCCGGACGGTTACTGCGTCTTCTATCGAGCGCTGAAACGACGACGTTTTGAATCTTCGGTCAGGAGGTATGTGATGAGCGATCTTGTGAACCACCCCACGGACCAGATCTTGCAATCGTACGGCCTGGGCAAGCTCGACGATGCCTCGGCCGCATCGGTCAATGAGCACCTGGATCTGTGTCCGGAGTGCCAGCGTCGCGTGGCCGAAGTGGCGCCGGACAGCTTCCTTGGGCGGCTGCGCAAGGCACCGGAATCGCCGGACATGTCGGCGACGGACAGGTCTCAGTTCGGCGCGTCGCTGATCCAAAACCGGGCGGACGACGCTGGGCCACCGCCGGCCGCCGAGACGCTTCCGCCGGGGTTGGCGGAGCACCCTGACTACGAGGTGATTCGCGAGCTTGGCCAGGGGGGGATGGGGACGGTGTATCTCGCGAAGAATCGGTTGATGGGCCGGCTCGAGGTTCTGAAGGTCGTCAGTGGCCACCTCATGAACCGGCGCGGGGTTAGCGAGCGGTTTTCAGCAGAGATTCGCAATGCGGCGAGGCTGCACCACACGAATATCGTTACCGCGTACTCCGCGAGCCGCGTCGGCGAGAGCATTGTCTTCGCGATGGAATATGTCGAGGGGCTCGATCTTTCGAGGCTGGTCAAGGCCAAGGGCGGGTTGCCGGTCGCGAATGCTTGCAATTACATCCACCAGGCGTCCCTGGGGCTACAACATGCGCATGAGCTGGGAATGGTCCATCGCGACATCAAGCCGAGCAATCTGATGCTTGCCCGGCAGGCCAATCGGGCGATCATCAAGGTACTGGATTTCGGGCTGGCCAAAGTCAAGAGCGAGGGCGCTGTTGACGGAGGACTGACTCATGAAGGCCAGATGCTGGGCACGCCGGACTACATCGCACCAGAGCAGATCAGGGACGCGCGCGAAGCCGACATCCGGGCGGACATTTACAGCCTGGGGTGCACGTTTTACTACTTGCTGATGGGAAAGCCGCCGTTCGCAGCGAGTAGTTTGTATGAGATCCTTCAGGCGCATCACTCGATGGACGCGATGCCGCTCAACCTGGCGCGTCCGGAGGTGCCAGTCGAGCTGGCGGCCTTGGTGGCGAAGATGATGGCAAAGGAGCCGGAGCGGCGGTTTCAGACGCCGGCCGACGTGGCGCGAGAGCTGACGCCTTTTTTCAAGAAAGCGGTTGCAGTGGTAAAGAGTTTGGATTCGGCTCTGTCCAAGAATGACCAGACCAGGGAGATCGAACGCAGACGATCGCTTATCTCCGTACCGAACGAATCCATTCCGAATTCGGGACCAATCAGCAAGCCGTCTGCGGATCGGTCGAGCCAGATTGCCGTGACGGGAGATCGGCAGGGCCCGGACGACGCGAGTGAGACCGCGCGTGTTTTGGCTGATGCGCTTGCCTTTCCAGGTAAGACACAGCGGCGCACGTGGCGATCGGTGGTGGCGGGGGCGTTGGTACTTGGGCTCGTCGTCGCGTTGACGGTCGCCTGGATCTTGAGGGTGAAGACCGCGTCGTCGCCGCAGCAGAAAAAGTCGTCTTCTAATGCTTACGAGTTAGATACAACAAAGGCGATCCGCGAGGCGCTCGAAAAAGTGATCTCCATGGATTTTGAAGATGAGACGCCGTTCGAGGACGGGCTCAAATACATCAAAGAGGCGACCAAAGGGCCGGGTCAACCGGACATACCGATCTACGTCGACCCCGTCGGACTTTCTGAGGCCGACAAGACGATGGCGTCGCCCTTTAGAAATGTTAAGTTCGATCGATTACGGTTGAAGACAACGCTTCGGAACATTCTCGGCCAATTGAACCTGGATTACTGCGTGAAGGATGGGGTTCTCTTTATCAGCTCAGCAGCCGGGGTGGAGCGAGAACGCAAGGACTCGCCTGCACTGGCCGTCGATGCGACGCCGGAGACTCAAGAGGTGCTGCAAGTCCTTGAGATGCCGATTGGCATGGCGTTTCAAGAAGAAACGCCGCTTGAGAACGTGATCAAGTTCATCCAGCAGGCCACGAAAGCCGTTAAGAAGGACTTTGGTCTCCAGATCTATCTAGATCCGGACGGGCTCAGCGCGGCAGACAAAACGAAGGCATCACCTGTGCGCATGCTCGATCTTGAAGGCGTTCCACTTAAGACGACGCTGCGCCTATTGCTGCGGCAGCTCGACTTGGCATTTTACGTCGAGGAAGGCGAGCTGAACATCAGCAATCGAGAGGCAGTTGAGACGAAGTTGAAGGGCGTTGAGGAGAAGGATAAGGCCGAGTTGAACGGGCCGGCGCAGGCGGAGGACGTCCAAAGGAATTCGAACACCGAATCGGAGGCTGGGGGTTTGGTGACAGAGGCGGCGGCGTCCAAGTTCGTGCCGTTATTTGACGGTACTCAGAATGGGTGGGAAGAATTGCTCACGAACGGTAGCAAATGGAAAGTCTCTGGAGGCATACTCGAGGGTAAAGGAGGCGGTATCGGAAAACCAGCGTTACTCATCTACAAGCGTCAAACCTATGCGGATTTTCGTTTACGCGTTCAGTTTAGCTGCCCGGAGGAGGGATGGGGATGGATCGAGGTGCGTCGCTCGCCGGTTGGCGACAACACCAATGGCTACATGGTCTATATCGGCTCAGGGGCGACCACGGACGGCGGTTTACCGCCGACCGGTAGCATTACAAAATTGAGTAACTACGCATATGGCACTGGGCTTGCCTGGGAGAAGCGGGCCGAGTCCGACCGTGTTCCGGTGAACGAGTGGCGCACCTTGGAAATCGTGGCGCTCAGGAGTCACATTATCAGTTCGATGAACGGTAAAACGTTGGCGGATTACACCGACGCCGTTGGATCGTACGGGTCTGGAGGGATTGCGATTGCCGCCCGCGGGGACTCACGTATTCAGTTCAAAGATATCAGGATAGAAGAGCTTGGCGAGTAGAAAAGGCCTCCGGAAACCGCATTGCCGCGGATGCGCGAAACTCCATTTGCCAGGTTGCTGCAAGCGGAAACGGTAGTCGGTGCGGCTCGCCTCGTCGTGCAGATTCGGTTTTTGTGCACAGCCCGTTGGTACTCAGACGATGCCGTTGACCGGCGACTAAGTGGCTCCCACACGGCGGAAGGGTCAAATTCCGGGTTCAACCGTAGGGCAGCCAGTGTCAGCGGGCGTCGCGTCGGCTGCGTAGGTTTATGGGAAGCATTCCATGCAAGCTCGGCTGCAGGTGGATCAGCCTGATGGGCGGACACAAATCGTCGAGACCACGGGCTCGCACATCCGCCTGGGCCGCGACGCCGGGTGCGAGGTAGCTATCGATGCGATCGCATTTCCGAAAGTCTCCGGTTTTCATGCCCGGATCGAACCAACGGCGACGGGGTTCGTTCTGGTCCATTTGAGCCAGAGCAACAAGACTCTCTTGAACGGCAACCCACTCGATACGTCATCGCCGATCAAGGCCGGCGATCGGGTTCGCCTGGGCTTTACTGGCCCCAGTATCGTGGTCCTCTCGATCGAGCCGGATCGAACCAGCACGCCGCCGGCCCGGCAATTCGATGCGACCGTCCTCGCCGATTCGCGGCATATCGCCTTGCTGCGCGGCACGGCCCGGGCTCAGCAGTTCGAGCTGGGAAAGGGAGGTGTCATCGGCCGCGATGCCACGACCGTCCAGTTTCATCTCGACCACCCGCACGTCTCTCGGGCACATGCCCGATTGGCCGTGGATGGGCAGCGGGTTGCTCTGGCCGACCTGGGAAGCCCGAACGGAACGTTTGTCAACGGCCGCCGGCTCACCGGCCCAACCTTGCTCAATCCCGGCGACAACATCGATATCGGGCCGTTCTCACTTCGATTCGACGGGTCGAGGCTGGTCAGCCGGTCGCGGTCGAATAACGTCGAGCTTGCTGCGCGCGGTGTGAGTCGCGTCGTTCAAGACAGGAACACCGGCCGGCCGCTGAAGCTGCTCGATCAGATCAGCCTGGTGATCCGCCCCAAGGAATTCGTTTGCGTGCTGGGCCCGAGCGGGTCGGGGAAGTCGACGCTGCTCACCATCATGAGCGGTCGAAACCCGCCCGATGCCGGGATGTTGACACTCAACGGCCAGGACTTGTACACACACTTTGAGGCCCTCAAGGAAGACATCGCCGTCGTGCCGCAGAAGGACGTTCTGCATGACTCGCTCGCGGTTGGGCAGGCGCTGCGCTACACGGCCGAGCTGCGGCTGCCTGAGGATCTGTCGCGCGACGAGGTCGAGTCGAGCGTCTCCGATATTCTGGATGTCGTCGGGCTCTCCAGCCGGAGGAAAATGCTGATCCGCCACCTGAGCGGGGGCCAAGTGAAGCGTGCGAGCTTGGCGAACGAACTGGTGTCGCGCCCGAGCCTGTTGTTCCTGGACGAGGTGACTTCAGGGCTTGACGAACAGACGGACAGGGAAGTGATGGAGTTGTTCCGGCAGGTCGCCGAGGGGGGAAAGACCGTTGTCTGCATCACGCACAGCCTGGCCAATGTCGAAGCGACGTGCCACCTCGTGGTCATCCTCACGGAGGGCGGGCGGCTGGCGTTCGTCGGCACGCCGGATGAGGCGAAGGCGTATTTCCAGATCTCGCGGCTTGGCGATGTGTACCGGCAGCTCGCCCAAAAAACACCCGAGGATTGGCACAATCGGTTTCGAGCGAACCCTCTTTTCAAACAGTACGTCATCGATCGACTGCCGTCCGAGACGCTGAGTGAGCGCGACGGCACGACGCCGCTTGTTCGCCCGGGCGGCCGCGGCGCGAGCAGCTTGCGGCAGGCGATGGTTCTGACGCGGCGGTATGTGTCGATCTGGCGAGGCGACCGGCAAGCGCTCGGGGTGATGCTGGGGCAGAGCGTCCTGGTGGCGCTCTTGCTGGGATTGGTTTACGGGAATCTCAGCGATGTGTCCCAATTGCATGAACGTGCGCTGCGATCGGTCAATTTGCTGTTGCTGCTGACCGTGTCGTGTCTCTGGTTTGGGTGCAACACGGCGGCGAAGGAACTGGTGAAGGAGCGGGTGATCTACTTGCGTGAGCGCGACTTCAACCTGCGCGTCGGGGGTTACTTCGCATCCAAATTCTTCGTGCTTGCCGTGATCGGAATTGTGCAGGCGACGCTGCTGTTCACGATTGTGAGGATGTGGTGTGGGCCGGAGGGTAACGTGCTACTTCAGTTGGCCACGCTTGCGGCGCTCGCGGTGGTCGGGACGACGGTCGGCTTGCTCATCTCGGCCGTGGCTCGATCCGAGGAGGTGGCGATCGCGCTGGTCCCGGTCGCCGTGATCCCACAGATCATCCTGGCCGGGGTAAGCGCTCCACTGAGCGGCATTGCGCTCTGGATCGCGAAGGCGTTTGTGACGGTCTACTGGGGGCAGGAGGCGATCCAGCGCTTATTGCCGGACGGATATTTGAAATCGCTCGGACGAGAGGGCGGGGAGTGGTTTCCTGCTTGGATGATCGTGCTCGCGCACGCGGCTGTGGGTGCCGCGGCGACGATTGTTGTGCTCGGTCGGGGCAAGGCTAGAAAAGGGTAGACTGGAGTCGCTTCATGGAGTTCAACCGATTCGACGTCTCGGCCAAAGAACTGGTGTGGGACGACCCCGCGGCCTGGCTTGCACGGTTCGGCATTGGCTCTGCCGCGCTCGTCGAGGTGATCGACTCCGACATCACCGCGCTGACGGCTGCGGCGGACAAGGTGCTCAGGATCGGAGGGTCCGAGCCCTATCTGGTCAACATCGAGCTCCATTCCTATCACGAGACGAATCTGCAAAGAACGCTCTGGTTCCGCCAGGTCGCCCTTGACTATCGCCATGATCTGCCTGTGCTCACCGTGTTGGTGTTGCTGTGCAAGGAGGCCAACTCGCCGAGTTTGACGGGTGGATACGAGCGAGAGCTTCCAGACGGCTGGCTTACGAATCGGTACAATTATCGTGTGCTGCGGCTGTGGAAGGAAGATCCCGAGGCCTATCTGACGGCTGGAGTCGGGCTGGTGCCCTTGGCCCCATTGACCGACGTGGGGGAAGCGGACTTGCCGGGGCTTGTGCAGCGAATGGCGGCACGCATCAATGGCGAGCCGCGACCGAGGGCCGCCAGGCTCTGGACCGCGACGTATTTGTTGATGGGGCTGCGCTTTCCCGACGAGCTTACATTTTCACTTCTTGAGGGGGTTCAGACGATGCACGAGTCGACGACCTATCGAAAAATCATCAACGATGGACGATTGGAGGAGGCACGGCGGTTCCTGATTCGTCAAGGGACCAAGCGATTTCGAGAGCCTGATGCCACGACCGTGAGCGCACTCGAGGCGATCAGAGACATTGACCGTCTCGAGGCCATCGGTGAGCGAATCGTCGATCCTGACCTCCATGGCTGGGAGGATCTGCTCCAGGGACCGTGAGTCGCGGGCGCGGGGCAGCGCTACCGAGCTTTCGACGGCGACGAGTGTGTGGTGGTTCGGCTCGTTGGCGCACAGTTAATTGTCAAGCCAAGTCGTGAAATTTCAAGCAGTTACGGGTAGAGCTCGAATGTTTTTCGGGATATTCTTTTGTTTTCGCGGCAGGTTTCGCGCTGGTGCGGCCTTTCTTGATTAGTGATTTAGCGATCGACGTTGAAGTTGTTACCACTCCGGAGATCCTGCCATGGGCGCCACAGACGCCGTCCACCCGAATGATCCGACTTTGCAGGCCTACAGTCTGGGCAAGCTCGATGACGCTTCGGCTGGATCGGTGAACCAGCATTTGAGCTCGTGCTCGGAGTGTCAGTGCCGGGTTGCGGAGATGTCGTCCGACAGTTTTCTGGGACGGCTTCGCGAGGCGCGCGTTGGTCCGGAGATGTCGGCCACCGACAAGTCGCAGTTTGGTGCATCGCTGCTGGGCCAACGGCCGGCTGTCGCGGTCGCGCCGCCGCCGGCTGAGACGTTGCCGCCTGGACTGGCTGACCACGCTGACTATGAGATCAAGCGGGAGCTTGGCCGCGGCGGCATGGGGGTGGTGTACCTGGCTCATAACCGGCTGATGGGTCGTGACGAGGTGCTCAAGGTGATGGGCCGGCACATCATGGAACGGCCCGGTGTGCTTGAGCGGTTCCTGCGAGAGATCCGGGCTGTCGCGAAGCTTCGCCATCCCAACATTGTGACGGCTTATCACGCGACGCGCATTGGTGAGAGCTTCGTCCTTGCGATGGAGTACGTTGAAGGATTGGATCTGTCGCGAATGGTGAAGGCAAAGGGAGCGTTGCCTGTCGCCCATGCGTGCTTCTTCGCACACCAGGCGGCCTTGGGCATTCAGCATGCGCACGAGGAGGGTTTGGTTCACCGGGATATAAAGCCCGGCAACTTGATGCTCTCGTATAAGAAGAACAAGTCGACCGTCAAGATCCTCGATTTCGGCCTGGCCCGCGTGACGCGTGAAGAGAAAGTTGATTTGCGGCTGACCTCGGAGGGGCAGGCGCTGGGCACGCCTGACTACATTGCTCCGGAGCAGATTGTTGATGCGACGACCGCTGACATCCGGGCTGATATCTATAGCTTCGGCGCCACCCTGTACCATCTGCTCACAGGTCGACCACCGTTCCAGGCCAGCTCGCTGTATGACATGTACCAGGCGCACATGTCGCGGGATGCGGATCCGCTGAATTTTGTTCGGCCCGAGGTGCCGGCGGAGTTGGCGGCGCTGGTTGCGAAGATGCTGGCGAAGGATCCGGGGCGGCGGTTTCAGACGCCGAAGGAAGTGGCGGACGCGCTTCTGCCGTTTTTCAAGAAGGGTGTTTCGAAACGCGCACACCGCGGTTGGCGAGGTTTCGTTGATCGAACAGCGCGCAGTTGGCGATGGAGCTCGACGTGCCGGCCCTACGTCGAAAACGACCGCCGCGAGCGAACCCACGGGAGTAGACCTAGGAAAGCCGGCCGAGCGGGCGCAGGCCGACGCGCGGTGGGACAGCCTCGCTAACGTGGGGGCTGACGCAGCTACCATACTCAAAGCCGCTCGCGCCGAACCGAATCGTCGGCCGATGTGGCTCTGGCCGGCCGTGTGCATCGCGGCAGTCGTCTTGGGCTTCGCCGGTTGGTGGGTTGCCAGCGTGATTCGCGTGGGAACGCCCGATGGAGTGATCGTACTAGAAAATGTGCCAGACGGTGCGGACGTCTATGTCGACGGAAACAAGGTTACGGTCTCATGGCCTGGCGGTGGCAAACCTATCGTGATTCGGGCTCTTCCAGGTGAGCGCAGGATCGAGGTGAAGAAGGAAGGGTTTAAAACGTACGGAGAATCTGTGACGGTTGCCGTGGAAGGGTCGGAAGAGATCGTAGTCCGGCTGGAACCTTTGCGGGACGCAGGACATGGGCAGGCGCCGGCCGCGCTGCCACTGACTTTGACGAACTCGATTGGCATGAAGCTGAAACACATCCCGGCCGGTGGGTTCTTGATGGGTGCCCCGGACAATCCCGAGGTGTCCAAAATGCACCTCTCTGAGACTGAGCGTGCTCGTCCGGCTCACGCGGTACAGATCACCAAGCCATTCTATATTGGTGCATACGAGGTTACCCAGGAAGAGTACCAACTGGTCTTGGGCAGCGAACCCAGCAAGTTTCGCGGTCAGCGAAATCTTCCGGTTGATTCCGTGTCGTGGTACGAAGCGGTCGAGTTCTGCAACCGACTGAGCGAAAAGGAGGGCCGCCCGCCTTTCTACAGAATCGACCGTAACGAGGTGTCTATCATCGGTGGCGATGGTTACCGCCTGCCGACCGAGGCAGAGTGGGAATACGCATGCCGAGGCGGCACCCAAACGATTTATCCCCACGGTGATGACTGGGAGCGCGTCGATCTATTCGCGTGGACTGGGACGAACAGCGGTAAGCAGACCCACCCAGTTGGTGAGTTGAAGCCGAACCGCTACGGATTATACGACATGACGGGGAACGTGTTTGAGTGGTGCTGGGATTGGTATGGCAAATACCGAGACGACGGGGGGCCTGTGAAGGATCCCACCGGTCCGGTAACGGGAATAGGCCGCGTTAGTCGCGGTTGTGCGTACACGTGGAACACCCGGATGTTGTTTAGCTCGCTTTTTCGAGGGAGCTGGCCAAACTTCCATAAGGATCCGGGTATTCACGTTCCCCAGCAGGGATTTCGCGTCGCGAGGAATGCAGGTGGCGGCGCAATAGAACTTGGCGGTTCGGTATCGCCGCGTGTTCTGTCGAGGAACGGCGAGTTTACCGCCCTGTTCAACGGCAAGAACCTCGATGGCTGGAAGGACGTTCTCACCAATGGAAGCGAGTGGAAAGTCGTGGACGGGTTGCTCGAAGGTCGTGGTGCTGGCGAAGCGGGCGCGGGCAACCTCGTTACGCATAGTCGAAACTTCACAAATTACCGGTTGCGGACAAAGTTTCGGCATCAACAAGGAGGCAATAGTTTGATCGAAGTCCGATTTTCCGGCAGTGGCGACAACAGAAGCGGCTATCTGGTTAACCTAAACTCGTGGCCCAGAACGGATCAGTGGCAAATACCCGCCGGAAGTATCACGAAAATGAGAAACCAGCGATTCCACCATATCGCTTGGGATGCACGAGCTGAGCCAACTCCCGTTCCGGTGAATTCTTGGAATACTGCCGAGATCACCGCAATCCGGGATCGTGTCACGACGTCGATAAATGGAAAAACGGTCGCCGATTATCGGGACGCGTCTTGGTGGTATGGCTCGGGTGCGATTTCGTTGCTCGTCCTGGGCAAGACGGTGATTCAGTTCCAGGAGATTCTGATTGAGGAGCTACCGGACTGATCGATTAGTGGATCGGCGTGTATCGCAGGTTGCCCGGTAGATAACAAGACGGCCGCCGACAAAAAGTCTTATCGAAAGCTTGTCGAGCTTCTTGAGCGCCACTCAGGACCAATCAGAAAGGGATAAGCATACATGAGGTTGATAGGTAAGCGAATTCCCGTTGCAGCGCAAATCCGAAAGGGTCTAGAGGAAGCGATTCGTTTCGCGCAGGGTGAGATCACGTTGAAGACGACGACCCTCCAAATGCCCGAACCACCGCCCTCGATTGGTGCCTCGCAACTGACGGAGCTCCGACTTAGTAGTGGGATGTCCCAGGCTGGCTTTGCGCGGGTGCTGAACGTGTCGACCAAGACCGTTCAGAGCTGGGAACAAGGTAACCGGAAACCGTCGCAGGCGGCGCTCCGGCTGATCCAGGTTTACTGGCAGAATCCGAACGGGCTGCTCGAATTGGTCGGGATGTCGTGTCCAATCGAGACTCCTGGCAACGAGAAGACGGCGAACCGGGGAGACTTTCGGTCGAACTCCGGGCGGGGTCGCGAGGCCCGCGCCCAACGAGGAGGAACTTTCGCGGAGCGAAAGTCGACATTGGGCGCGGAACACGAGGTCCGCGCCCAGCGATCACCGCGTGCGGTGGGTCGTAAAGCAACGAGGTCCTGAGGGGAGTCTCCTGTCGCGGGAAAGAAGGGAAATATGCCCCAACCACCGAAGCCCGAGCAGCCGGATCCGCCGGTCGAGCACTCCGGCACTTTGATCGAGACCGACGAGGAGATTCGCCAGGTGCTGTTGTCGCAGCACAAGGGCGAGCCGCCGGGGCCGCCACCTGCGGGTGGTCAGTCCCCTGCCCCGGCGTCCACGCGTCCGCAGGCTTCGGTGCGCTCTGCTGTTCCGTTTCGGCCCACGGCGCGGCCGCCGGTTGCTGTGCTGACGGTGTTTGACGATGGCAAGACCGATGGTGAAATCATTCGCATTCGCGACCATCGGTTCATCATCGGGCGCACCGAAGGGGATTTCTGCATACCGCTCGATGGGCGGATGTCGGCGCGGCATGTGGAGATCACGCACCAAGTTGTCGGGGGGCTGCACCGCTGGGTGATCACTGATCTCCAGAGCACGCATGGGCTGTTTGTGCGCGTCACCCGGACCATTCTGGCGGATAGGGCCGAGTTCTTGGTTGGGAACGGACGATACTGGTTCGACGCGCCCGTGGCCGACGCCGGGCCAACGATCGACAACTCGCTCGGGACACCGGAGTTCAGCGGGACTCGTGGCTGGGATGACGGCGCCAGTGCCGTCCGTTCGCCAGCCGTCACTGAGCTCGTTGGCTCGGAGATCGGCAACCGGATGCTCCTCGTCAAGAGTGAATACTGGATTGGGTCGGACCCGTCGTGTCCGATCTGCAGGGCGGATGATCCGTTTTGCGAGCCGAGGCACGTTCGGCTTTACCGCCGACCGCGAGGAAGCTGGCATGCCGAGCACCACAAGACGCCGAACGGACTATGGCTGCGAGTGCCGCAGATTATCGTGGAATCACCAGTCCGGTTTCAGATCGGCGAGCAACAGTTTCAGCTCAAGGTGAAATGAACCGCGGGGCAAAGACGTTATGGATCACGATGGCGGCGCGCATTAACTGGAAATCACATCGTGGAATTCGACCGCTTCGACATCTCGACCAAGGAGCTGATCTGGGATGGGCCCACGGAGTGGCTGGAGGGGCTGCGGATCGGGCCCGCTGGGCCGATTGAGGTGATCGATTCGGATATCACGAACTTGCCCCCATTTTTCCTGACGGCCGGGGTCGGGCTGGTGCCGCTGGCAGCATTGACCGACGTGCCGGAGGGTGACTTGCCAAGGCTTGTGCGGCGAATGGCGGAACGCATCAATGGCGAGCCGGGATCCAGGTCCGCCACGCTCTGGACCGCGACGTATTCGTTGATGGGGCTGCGCTTTCCCGACGAGCTTACATTTTCAGTTCTTGGGGGGTTCAGACGATGCACGAGTCGACGACCTATCGAAAAATCATCAATGATGGACGGTTGGAGGAGGCGCGACGGTTCTTGATTCGTCAGGGGACCAAGCGATTCGGAGAGCCTGACGCAACAACCGTCAGCGCGCTCGAGGCGATCAAGGACATCGACCGTCTCGAGGCCATCGGTGAGCGAGTCCTCGACCCTGATGTCCTCGACTGGAACGACCTGCTTAACGGTTCGTGAATGGATCGCCGACGGGCCCCCGAAGCCGCTGGTGATTGGGATGCACCAGATCGAGTGGAATGTAGTCGCTTCCATCGCCTGGGCGCAAAATCGTCCATTGGGCCAACTCGTGAAATTTCAAACAGTTACGGGTAGAGCTTGGACGATTCTCGAGATATTCTTTTGTTTTCGCGGCAGGTTTCGCGCTGGTGCGGCCTTTCTTGATTAGTGATTGAGCGATCGACGTCGAAGTTGTTAAACCTCCGGAGATCCTGCCATGGGCGCCACAGACGCCGTCCACCCGAATGATCCGACTTTGCCGGCCTACAGTCTGGGCAAGCTCGATGACGCTTCGGCTGAATCGGTGAATCAGCATCTGAGCTCGTGCTCGGAGTGTCAGTGCCGGGTTGCGGAGATGTCGTCCGACAGTTTTCTGGGACGGCTTCGCGAGGCGCGCGTTGGCCCGGGGATGTCGGCCACGGACAAGTCGCAGTTTGGTGCATCGCTGCTGGGCCAACGGCCGGCTGTCGCGGTCGTGCCGCCGCCGGCTGAGACGTTGCCGCCTGGTCTGGCTGACCACGCTGACTATGAGATCAAGCGGGAGCTTGGCCGCGGCGGCATGGGGGTGGTGTACCTGGCTCATAACCGGCTGATGGGTCGCGACGAGGTGCTCAAGGTGATGGGCCGGCACATCATGGAACGGCCCGGTGTGCTTGAGCGGTTCCTGCGAGAGATCCGGGCTGTCGCGAAGCTTCGCCATCCCAACATTGTGACGGCTTATCACGCGACGCGGATTGGTGAGAGCTTCGTCCTTGCGATGGAATACGTCGAGGGATTGGATCTATCGCGAATGGTAAAGGCGAAGGGAGCGTTGCCGGTCGCCCATGCGTGCTTCTATGCGCACCAAGCGGCCTTGGGCCTTCAGCATGCTCACGAGGAGGGTTTGGTTCACCGGGATATGAAGCCCGGCAACTTGATGCTCTCGTATAAGAAGAACAAGTCGACCGTCAAGATCCTCGACTTCGGTCTGGCCCGCGTGACGCGTGAAGAGAAAGTTGACTTGCGGCTGACGTCGGAAGGGCAAGCGCTCGGCACGCCTGACTACATTGCTCCGGAGCAGATTGTTGATGCGACGACCGCCGACATCCGGGCTGATATCTATTGCTTGGGCGGCACGCTCTATCATCTCCTCACGGGTCGACCGCCGGTTCAGGCCAGCTCGTTGTATGACATGTACCAGGCGCACATGTCGCGGGATGCGGATCCGCTGAATTTTGTTCGGCCGGAGGTTCCGGCGGAGTTGGCGGCGCTGGTTGCGAAGATGCTGGCGAAGGACGTGGGGCGACGGTTTCAGGAGCCGAAGGAGGTCGCGGAGGCGCTGGGGCCGTTCTTCAGGAAGGGGAGCCCGGCATCGAGCGGATCTGGCCACAATATCTCGCAGGCAGGTCGGTCGAAAGCAAGGCCGGCGCAGGCTGGCATAGATTGCGCGTCGGCACACCGCACGACGAGTGCGGATGTTGCTCCCGTTCCTGCTTCTGCGCCGGCGAAAGCGATCCCCACGCAAGCGGCGCACCGGGATCCCATGTGGGATGGTCTGGTCGAGTTCAACGAGACGGAGCCCTTGCCTACCACCGTGCAGGCAAATCGTTTTCGGCCGCGGTGGCGGTGGCCGGCGGTTGCTGCCGCAGCGTCGCTGTTCAGTTTCATCGCAGCGGGCGTCGTTGTTTACATCAAAACAGACAAGGACGTGGCGACGTTCAGCGCGCCTGATGGCAAGTCATTCGAGGCGGACCATGAGACGGGGGAGCCTGGTTTCGTTAAATTGTTCAACGGGAGGGATCTCTCAGGCTGGACTTTTCCCGTTGGCGACGAAAACGACTGGACGGTGGCGGATGATGGTTCGATCCAAGGCTCGGGTTCGACTGACGCTTCCACGATTGCCACAGAACGGTTCGATTACGAAAACTTCCACCTGCGCATGGAGGTTCGTGTGAGCGGTAGCTTGGATAACATATTTCTTGTTCGAGCGTTCCATTCCCTGGGTTCCGTGAAGTATTACAGGTTTTGTGCGGGGGGATCGACATTCGACGGCGAAAGACTCTTGTTGGGCGAGTACAGACTCAAGTTCGGAGGGGGGGCGACTGACAGGAGTCAGACTACCATGGACGGTCTCCGAGAAATCACCGCGCCGGGGCTCCCCGGTCTTCCCAACGGTAAGTGGCAAAAGGTAGAGATCATCGCGGAGGGAAACGTTTTCCGGATGCGCGTCAATGGCCGCGAGGTGTCCGCGTTTGAGGACACGCGATCGATGCTGAAACAGGGTCAGATTGCGATTCGGCTTGCGAAGGGCGGGACCCTTCAGATTCGCAAGATCGAGGTCAAATTGTTGCAGTTGAAGGGGCCGGCGCCGTTCTGATGTGGCTAGGGCCAATCGTCGAAAAGATTCGGTCGGTTAAGGTTCACAGGGTCGTTCAGAAACTGAACAAGTGGTTGTGCCCACCGAAGCGGATCAAAGCGAACGTGAAAGATGAACGTCAGCGACTTCCGGTTGCAGCACAGATTCGGAAGGGCCTCGAGGAAGCGATCCGCCATGCAAAGGGCGAGATTACATTGAAGACCACGACCCTCGAACTGCCTGACCGGCCGCCGGAGGTCGATGCGTCGGAGCTAATCAGGCTCCGCCACGAGAGTGGAATGTCGCAGGCAGTTTTCGCACTGTTGCTCAACGTGTCGACCAAGACCGTTCAGAGCTGGGAACAAGGCAACCGGAAACCGTCGCAGGCGGTGCTTCGGCTGATCCAGGTTTACCGGCAGAATCCGAACGGGCTGCTCGAATTGGTCGGGATGTCGTGTCCGACCGAGACTCCTGGCAACGAGAAGCCGGCGAACCAGGGAGACCTTCGGTCGAACTCCGGGCGGGGTCGGGAGACCCGCGCCCAACGAGGAGGAACTTTCGCGGAGCGAAAGTCGACATTGGGCGCGGAACACGAGACCCGCGCCCAACGATCACCGCGTGCCGTGGGTCGTAAAGCGGCCAGGTCCTGAGGCGAGTTTCCTGTCCCGGGAAGGCGGCGCAGCGTGCCCGAACAACCGAAGCCCGAGCAGCCGGATGCCCCGGTCGAGCACTCCGGCAACTCCATGGCTGGCAGGATCTGCTCAGCGCACCGTGAGCCGCCAGGGCCTGCCGAGGGCTGCCGAGCGTCGGGCGGCGACGAGCGTATTCTGGTTCGTCGCGCTGGCGCACAATTCATCGTCAGGCCAAGTCGTGAGATTTCAAGCAGTTACGGGTAGAGCTCGAACGTTTCTCGGGATATTCTGTTGTTTTCGCGGCAGGTTTCGCGCTGATGCGGCCTTTCTTGATTAGTGATTGAGCGATCGAAGTCGAAGTTGTTCCGCCTCCGGAGATCCTGCCATGGGCGCCACAGCCGCCGTCCACCCGAATGATCCGACGTTGCAGGCCTACAGTCTGGGCAAGCTTGATGAGGCCTCGGCAGAATCGGTGAACACGCACTTGAGCTCGTGCTCGGAGTGTCAGCGCCGCGTTGCCGAGATGTCGTCCGACAGCTTTCTGGGGCGGCTTCGCGGTGCGCAGGGAGAGCCGGGGATCTCGGCCACGGAGAATTTGCAATTCGGCGGATCTCCGGCCGGCGTTGGGGCGGCCGTCTCCACTGCACCGCCGCCGGCGGACACGCTGCCTCCGGGGCTGGCGGACCTTGCCGACTACGAGATCCTGCGCGAATTAGGGCGAGGCGGGATGGGGGTGGTGTACCTTGCCCGCAACAAGCTCATGGGGCGTCTGGAGGTACTCAAGGTTGTCGGCGCGAACCTGGTCGAGCGGCCCGGTGTTCGCGACCGGTTCCTGCGCGAGGTGCAGTCGGCCGCCAAGCTGCATCACACCAACATCGTCGGTGCCTATTCGGCCCTGCGGCTCGGCGAGGGTCTTGTGCTGGCGATGGAGTACGTCGAGGGTCTCGACCTGCAAAAGATGGTCAAGACCAAGGGGCCGCTGCCGGTGGCTCACGCCTGCTACTTTATTCAGCAGGCGGCGCTCGGGTTGCAGCACGCCCACGAGCGAGGGATGGTGCACCGCGACATCAAGCCGGCGAACCTCATCCTCGCGCCTGAGGGGAAGAAAGCGGTCGTCAAGGTTCTCGACTTCGGACTGGCCAAGGTGAGCAGCGAGGGCGAGGTCGACGGCGGCCTGACCCGCGAGGGCCAGATGCTGGGCACGCCGGACTACATCGCTCCGGAACAGATTCGCAACGCCCAGTCGGCGGACATCCGCGCCGATATCTACAGCCTGGGCTGTACGTTTTACTATCTCCTGACCGGCGGACCGCCATTCCGCGGCGAGCATCTATGGGATGTGTACCAGGCCCACTTCTCGATGGACGCCGGGCCGCTGAACCTTGTCCGGCCCGAGGTCCCGGTCGAGCTGGCCGCGTTGGTGGCGAAGATGATGGCGAAGGAGCCGGGCCGGCGATTTCAGACACCCGGCGAGGTGGCCCAGGCGCTGACGCCTTTTTTCAAGAAGGGGAGCGTGGCGCTGAAAGGCGTGGATCCCGAGATCTCTCAGACGGGTCAACCCGAGGCGAAACATTCGAGTCCCGCCACGACCTCGGCGCCACCGCGGCCGGCCGTGCGGAGGACGCCGGCGCCCATGCAACCGGGTTCGATCCTGGAGGGTCTGGTCGAGCTCGCGCGAGACGGATCCGCTGTTCGACAAGGTTCTGGATACACCGCTTCCGGTGGCTACTCCGCCGGCGAGTCGAAGGAACCTCGCGCTCTGGTCGACTGCGGTTGAGAAGCTGAATCGGCTCGGGGCCCGCGCCTGGTGGGCCTTGGCCGGTTTGTTGCTGCTCGGTTTCGTCGTCGCTTGGGGGCTGGTTATCAGGGTGAAGACCGCGAACGGGATGATCGAGCTGGTGAATCTCCCGAAGGATGCCGAGGTCTTGGTCGACGGCGAGGAGGTTGCCATCACCTGGCCGGGCGGCGGCAAGCCCGCCGTGGTCACGGTCACCGCCGGCAAGCACAAGATCATGGTCAAGAAGGATGGGCTTGAGATATCCGGCGACGAGGTGACCGTGCAGGCGGCAGGTAGAGAGAAGTTCACGGTGCGGTTTGTAGCCTCCACCAAACTGCCCCACGAACTTCCGAAAGATGACGGTGCCGATTCAACCCGGACGGCGAAGAAAGACGTCCGCTCCGACGCAGGCCCCGCGGTCAAGACTCGCTCTATCTCAGCAATCGATCAAAAACTCGATCGGGATGACGCTAAAGCTGATTCCTGGCGGCGAATTCCTGATGGGCTCGCCCGACGGACGACAAGGATGCCGATCCCAGCGAGAAGCCGCAGCACAAGGTGCGGATCAGCAGTCGTATCTACCTGGGCGTGTACGAAGTGACCCAGGCGCAGTACAAAGCCGTGATGGGTAACAATCCGAGCTACTTCTCCGCAAATGGTCGAGGCAAGGATGAGGTCGCAGGCCAGTCGACCGACCAGTATCCGGTTGAGCAAGTTTCCTGGTTCGACGCGGTCAAATTCTGCAACAAGCTCAGCGAGAAGGAGGGTAAGAAGCCGTTCTATGAGATCGATGGGAAAGATATCCGGATTCCGGACTGGAACGGGCTCGGGCTATCGTTTGCCGACGGAGGCGGAGTGGGAATACGCCTGCAGGGCGAACGCGCCGACCCCGACGCGCTACTCATTCGGTGACGATGCGCCGGAGCTGGGCGAATATGGGTGGTTCAAGGGTAACTCCGATTTGCGAACGCACCAGGTGAGCCAGAAAAAGCCGAATGGATTTGGGCTGTATGACCTGCATGGGAACGTCTGGGAGTGGTGCTGGGATTGGTACGGCGAGGGCTATTACACTCAGTCAGCCGCGGACAACCCAACCGGCCCCGCGGGGGCCTCGATCACCCGGGTCCACGAGCGTGGTGGGGACGGCGAGTGCCGAATGTTCCGCGGCGGGGGCTGGCTCAGCGATCCCGGCCAACACCGGTCAGCGAGCCGCAACTGGCACGTTCCAGAATACCGGACTTACGACGTGGGCTTCCGTCTGGCTCTGGGTCAGTCTGGCCGCCCCGACGCAGTCCGCGCGGTCAAGACTCCCTCAACTCAGGAGTCAATCACGAACTCGATCGGCGTGACGCTCAAGCTGATTCCGGCCGGTGAATTCTTGATGGGGCCGTCCGACGGCGACAAGGATTCCAGTGCCCCCGAGAAGCTGCAGCACAAAGTGCGGATCAGCAAACCGTTCTACCTGGGCGTTTGCGAGGTCACCCAGGCGCAATATGAGGCTGTGATGGGGAACAATCCGAGCACGTTCTCAGCAAATGGTTCGGGCAAGGACTTGGTCGCGGGGCACTCGACCGACCGGCATCCGGTGGAAAACGTCACCTGGCTGGAGGCGACTCAGTTCTGCAACAAGCTCAGCGAGAAGGAGCGTAAGAAGCCGTTCTATGAGATCGGTGGGAAAGAGATCCGCGTTCCGGACTGGAACGGGCCGGGGTATCGATTGCCGACGGAGGCGGAGTGGGAATACGCCTGCCGGGCGATCGCGTCCACTCCGATGCGCTTCTCGTTCGGTAATGATGCGGGAGAGCTGGACGACTATGCGTGGTTCAAACGTAACTCCGATTCGCGAACGCACCCGACGGGCCTGAAAAAGCCGAATGGTTTCGGGCTGTACGACATGCATGGGAACGTCTGGGAATGGTGCTGGGATTGGCAGGGCGCGGGCTATTACAATCAGTCGCCGGCGGACGACCCGACCGGCCCGGCGAGGGGTTCGAACCGGATATTCCGCGGCGGGAGCTGGTACGGCGGGCCCCGCGACTGCCGATCGGCGTTCGGCGAGGCGCTCGCTCCGGACTGGCGGTGGGGCAACTTGGGCTTCCGCGTGGTCCTGGGTCAGTTTGGCCGCTGAACACAGGTGGAATGCAGGCGCGTGTGTAACGATTCTGTCGCTGGAGTGGATTGCCCGCGGAAAGGAGGTGAATGATGTCCCAGCCAACTGAACCCGGTCAACCGAACCCTCAGGTCGAACGGTCCGGCACCTTGATCGAAACTGACGATGAGATCCGACATGCGTTGCTGTCGGGTCACAAGGGACGGCAGCCCGGCCCGCCGGTCGCGGTCGAATCCTCTGCCCCGGTCTCGGCGCCGCCATCGCCCGGCGCGGTGCGTTCGGCCGTGCCGTTCCACCCGACGGCGCGGCCGCCGGTTGCCGTCTTGACCGTGTTTGACGATGGCAAGACCGATGGTGAAATCATCCGCATCCGCGATCATCGATTCATCATCGGACGAACCGAAGGGGATTTCTGTATTCCGCTCGACGGGCGGATGTCGGCGCGGCATGTTGAGATCACGCACCAGGTCGTCGGCGGGCTGCATCGCTGGGTTGTCACGGACCTCCAGAGCACGCACGGGATGTTCGTCCGCGTGAGCAGGACGGTTCTCGCCGAGAAGGCGGAGTTTCTGGTCGGCAACGGGCGCTACCGGTTCGAGGGACCAGTCGTCGACGCGGGGCCGACGATCGACCATGCCGGAAACGAGCAGGGTTTCGGCCAAACTCAGGGGCTGGACGAGGGCGCAAGCCCGACCCGGCCGCCGGCTGTGACCGAGCTAATCGGAAAGGACATCGGAAACCGGATCCTCCTTGTCAAGAATGAGTACTGGATCGGCGCCGACCCAACGTGCCCGATCTGTCGGGCTGACGACCCGTTCTGCGAGCTGCGGCACGTGCGGCTTTACCGCGGGCCTCGAGGAAACTGGCACGCCGAGCATCACAAGACGCCGAATGGACTGTGGCTGCGGATGCCGCAGATTACCGTGGAGTCGCTGGCGCAATTCCAGATCGGCGAGCAGCGGTTTCAGCTCAGGGTGAAGTGAAGCGACGCTGCAGAGAGATCTTCTCGAAGCTCGGGGCGAACGAATTCGGGGACCTCTCTGTAGCATTCAACCGCTGCGAAGTCTCGACCAAGGAGCTGATCTGGGATGATCCGGCGGCGGTGTCGGAGCGGCTGGGGGTACGCAGGCTCGAGCGGCGAAACTCTGGAAAGTGTGGGACTCAGGTGCGGCCTGGGAGGCTAGTCCGTCGCGCTTGAATGCCTGTTTTTCCGGGACTTTGCCTACGACTCGCACAATCGGACCGCGGTTGGAAAAAACAGCCGGAATTTGCCTCGTTTCAGGAAACTGGCTCGGCGTTTTTGTAGATCATTTCAGGTAGAGAGGGCGACGTGCGTCGTTCGTCAAGAAGACTCTGCGCCGAGGTTCTTCCAGGGCGCACCTAGTGATCGGCAAGGCGAGGGAATGACACGATACCCGGATCGGGAGTCGACAGGGTGAAATTCTGTGGTGAACTCAATGGTCACGGCAGCGGCTTTCCGCCGCGTTCATCGATCGTTTGGAACGATGGACGACGCAGGACGGCCGACGGTCATGTACTGCATGTCCGCGCTGCCAATTTACACTGGTGTACGGATGCTGGAAGACCCTCCGAATATTGCCACTTTTTGCCATTTTTCGAGGCGGTGACCGGTTGTTTCCACGCGAAGCACTTCACCCGTAACTCCAATCGGTGTAAATGGATCGGAACTGAATTCCGCGATTTTGGGCGATCGAAAAGTTGGATGGCACGTGCCACGCAAAATTGCCACTTTCAATCTCCGGGGTTGTTCACTATGCCTAACGGTTGTCATTTCCGTGGATTTCGGTGGCCCTCTCGGTCGTGGCGGGGCACGTCAGATACGGTGTTTGCGCGTTGCGGCTCAGCGGGAGCTTCGCTCTCCCGGGATCAGAATCGGCTCGGCAATTCAGGTCCGGGCTGGTACAGAAACGGCAATCCCGTGAATCGCAAAATGTGACGAACGAACCCAGTTCAGCTAAGGTGGCTGGAAATGCGTAACTTGGAATTGGAGTGAAGGTTGGATCACGAAAACACCCATGAACGGTGACTTGACAACGTGGCTGAAATGCGCGAACGAATCCGAGCTCGGCCGATTGGAACGTGCATCCCCCCTGCTCCGGTGCGCCAATGCCCGAGGCGGGCTTTTTGGTGTCGTCCTGGGCAGTTGGTTTTCTGGGAAGCGAATGGCGTTGCTGCTTCAGTTGGGTAGCACTGGTGAGCTGATTCAGGTTCTCCGAGGTGATCTGTTTGACTTTCAGCACGCCCTTGACGAGTCATTATTCGACCGCGTGTTCACAATTAACAAAGAAATCGCGCAAAGCCGTAACTCGTGATGTTGCAGCCGTGTCAATTGAGTGATTGCACTTTTTTTGGGTGCTTTTGTTGCCGATCACTGAAACCCGTCGCATATCATACATAGGGCAGAGTCTGCGATCGCGCGATGCTGGCGCGATGGGCGGCTGCCCCGGGTTCGAGCGCCCGAATGGCGGGCGGTTTTCAACCGGGGTACCGCGTTCCACGGCGTCGCCGTCGGGCTAGCGTGCAAGACTTTGGTTTGGAGCGAGATACGCGATTTGGGAAATGTGGATCGTTTTGAGATTCTTCCAACCGAGTATCATTTCTTACCATTTCTTACCATTTCAGAGGAACGTCCTGGCACAGGAGCTTCGCCCGCCCGGAAGGCCAATGCGGCGGCTTAGCGGGAGGCATCAATTGGCCAAGAGGAATTCACTGCGTGGAATACAACCGCTTCGATGTCGCGACGAAGGAGTTGGTCTGGGACGGGCCCGCTGAGTGGCTCGAGTGGCTGCGGATCGGGCCGGCTGGGCCGGTTGAGGTGATCGATTCGGATGTCACGACACTGACGGCGGCGGCCGACAAGGTCATTCACGTTGGTGGGGCGGAGCCGTACCTCGTCAATGTCGAGCTTCAGTCGAGCCATCAGACTGATCTGGCCGAGACGGTGTGGTTTCGGCAGGCGGCGCTCTTTCATCGGCATCGGCTTCCCGTGCTCACGGTGCTTATCTTGTTGCGGCGAGAGGCGAACTCGCCGAGCTTGACCGGCGGTTTTGAGATTAAGATGCCAGACGGATGGCTGACGAATCGTTATAATTACCGGGTCGTTCGATTGTGGGGGGAAGACCCTGAGCCGTACTTGTCCGGTGGGGTCAACCTTTTGCCACTTGCGCCTCTGGCAAATGTCACCGAAGGGGATTTGCCCGGGTTGGTGAAGCGGATGGCGGCGCGGATCAACACCGAGCCGCGGCCGCGATCTGTGAAACTCTGGACGGCCACGTACTTGCTCATGGGGCTATGCTACTCAGAAGAACTGGTCTCGCAGTTGCTGGAAGGGGTGAACGAGATGCAGGAATCGACGACTTATCAGGCGATTTTGAGGGAAGGGCGCAACGAAGGATTGATCGAAGGGCGCAACGAAGGATTGATCGAAGGGCGCAACGAGGGCCTGATTGAGGGCCGTGTCACGGGCGAACAGCGGATTCTTGTTCGTCTGGGGTCCAAGCGCTTCGGAAAACCGGATCCCGCGACGTTGGCCGCGATCGAGGCCATTCGAGATGTCGAGCGGCTCGAGGCCATGGGCGAGCGGATTGTTGACCCGGATATCCACGACTGGGACAGCCTGCTCAGCACTTCATGAGGTGCGCGGTCTTATTCGGGGATTCCGGAAGGGGTGCAAAGCACACGCGAATCGACCACCTAGTAGACTCACGATCGACGATTCAACGAAGGGGTTGCTCATGAGGATCACGGCGTTTGTTCGGTGGGTTGTGGCGGGAGTGGTGGTGCTGGCGGCGTCGGAAGGTGGTGCGCGGGCGCAATGGATCGGAGCCGGGTCTACTCCTGGGGGGGATTACCTGCGCGGGGCCGGCATCGCGGCGGCGGGGATGGGGTTGTACAACCAGCGGACCGCGATCGCGAATTCGATCAATCTCGACACGATGATTCGCTGGAATGAATACATGGCGGCCGTGGCGAACGAGCAGCGAAAGGAGTACGTGGAGCGCCGCATGTACCTTTCCGAACGCAACAAAGAGATGAACGACAAGATCGAGGATCGCATCAAGAATCATCCCGAAGCGCGCGATGTGCTCAGCGGCGATGCGCTGACGGCTGCGATGAACGAGCTGGTGGATCCCAAGATCTCCGAATCGAGCTTCCGTTATGCCGAGGTTCCGCTGTCGGCCGATATGGTCAGGCGCATTCCGTTCCGGCTGGGCGAGCGCGGTGAGAATTTCTCGATGCATCGGCTGACGGTCAAGGGCAAAGGGAAGTGGCCGGTGGCGTTTCAGGACAAGCGGTTCGTCAAGGAGCTCAAGGAATTCGAGACGGCCGTCGACGAGGCGCTCGAAGAAGCGATCGAGGGGAAATCGCAGATGAGCAAGATTGCGAGAATTCAGAGGGCAGTCGAGGAACTTGCACAGAAGCTCGCCCGGGAGATTGATCCGGACACGGATCGGCGAGCTCTCAATGAGGCGGCGCTCCAGCTCAAGTCGCTTCGAACCACGGCGCGGCAGTTCGAGACCCAGGGGGTTCAACAGGCCCTTGGCGAGATTGACAAGTACTCGGGCACCACCGTCAATGACCTGAGGATCTTCATGCGGAAATACAACCTGACGTTCGGAAAAGCCGAAACTCCCGAGGAGCGGAAGCTCTATCCCGAGCTTTACGAAGCGCTTCAAATCCAGCGAGAAAAGTTCGCTGGAGGCGGCAAGGCCCCGAAAGAGTGAGTGAGGTGGAATTGTCCCATGGTTCGCTACTCGATCATCGCGGTCTCGGCCCTGTTTTACCTGGCGCTTTCAGTCTGGCTCGTCGGCAAACAGGGCCAGGCGTACCGCGACGGACTTCGTCGCGACCGCGTCGCGACGGCAAAGGGTGAGAAACCCGCGGCGCCTGAGCCGGAGGTGAAAAACGAAGCGGTCGCGGCAGATTCCCATGAAATTGCCGCTACTGAACCGCACGCAACACAGCCCGAGGAGCCTGCTGTTTCGACACCTTCGACCAAGAAAGCACCGGAGCGAACGAAACAACGACGACCGACGACGGCCAAGGGCACTCCGAAGACGAAGCCTGCAGAGTCGACGACCGCTCACGAATCGTCCGAGAATCCGTCAGGGAAAACAGCGGCCGGCGGCGACCCACTCGCGGCCAATCCGTTCTGGACGCAGCCGGAGATGATGCGGAACTGGGATGTTGTGAACATGAGTGCGGCGGACGAGCAAAAGCTCGGCGCACAGCTTCACGATGTGATCGTGCAGCTCAACCCGGTTGCAGCGGATGGCCCCTGGCGGCAGCGCGTCGAAGATGCGGCCAAGCCGTTTCTCGCGGCACTTCAGCGCAAAGAGATTCACTATCACTTCGAGATCATGGAAAGCGACCAGGTCAACGCGTTCTCGCACCCTGGCGGCTATGTCTACGTGAGCCGCGGCCTCTTCGAATTGATCGGCGAGGACGAAGACTACGCCTTGCAGTTTGCCGTGGGAAATGAGATCGCGCATGTCGACCTCGGGCACGCGATCCGGTGCCTGGAAGACCCGGGTTTGCAGAAAATGAACGGCGGGACGATCAGGAAGCTTTACTGGGTGGTCATTCCGCTTGGCTACCTGGTTTCGGAGACCATCAATCAGGATTTTGAAGCGGACGAATGGACGGCAAACCGGATGCGCAGCTTCGGACGCTCGAAGCGGGAGACGCTTGCGTTCTTGTACAAGCTCGATGGATACGCCAAGAGGCACGGCTTCGGGGACGGCCGTGGAAAGGTGCGTCTGGGTGCGGATTCGGCGTCGTTCCTTGATATGCACTACCGAAGGCAGACAGCGGCGTGGCGGCGGCTGGAAAATCTGAAGGAAAAAATCAAGTAACGGCATCGATCTGTTGCTCTCCGCGAGCGGTTGGAGCGACATGACACCAGGGGGGCTCGCGTGGTGGTCCCGATCGAAGAAAGGTTGTCGAGATGAATCCGGGAGACGCTGGGAGAGGCCCCGGGATGGCGCGGCGGCAAGGGACCGTGCTGGAATCAGTGGAGGAGATTCGCGCGCAGATCCGCGGCGCTGGAGCGCTCAAAGAGCCGAGTGCAGCGCCGGCCGCCGGCACGGCGACGGCAACGGGGACGTTGACCGGGACGGGCGGGGATCAAGATACCGCGGCGTTCCGGCCGACTCTGAGACCGTCGATGGCGGTTCTGCACGTACTTGATGACGGCGACGACGCGGGGGAAATCGTGCGCATTCGCCCTAATTCGTTTGTCATCGGCAGGGTTGAAGGGGACCTCACCATTCCGCACGACGGCGGAATCTCGGGCCGGCACGTCGAGATCAGCCGGCGCCACGAGAACGGCGAGTACTGCTGGTACCTCAAGGACCTGCAAAGCACCAACGGAACGTTCGTTCGCGCCTCGACCGTCGTTTTGAATCATGAGCAGGAGCTGCTGATTGGCGGTCGTCGCTTTCGTTTCGAGGTGCCGGCGGCGCCCGAGCAGCCGCAGGCGGCGCCGGAATGGGCGAGCAATGCGACGCGGAAGTGGGAATCGCTTGCCCCGTCTCAGGCTGGGGCCGTGTTGCAGCCGGCGATCGTCGAGATTTCTCCGGGACGCTCCGGGCAGCGGTTCCCGCTTCGCGACCAGGACAACTGGCTGGGTCGCGATCGGACTGGGTGCTCGATCGTCGTCGATGATCCGATGGTGGATCGACGGCACGCCCGGGTCTATCGCGACGAGAAGAACCGGTGGATCATCGCGAATGCACGGTCGCGGAACGGGATCTGGGCACGGGTTCAAGAAGTGAGCCTGGGGCGCGGGGGATTCTTCCAGTGCGGCGAGCAGCGGTTTTTCTTCAAGGTGCTTTGAGTTGAGAGGTCTGCTCGCTCGACGCTCGACGCGGGCGTCCCCGACTCACGGGCGGCCGCTGATGGCACTTTGCCGGGCCCCCTGCGCTGCTGCGTCCGCGGCGGCGCCCTTCATCGCATTGGCATACATGCCACCCATGGTGTTTGTGAGGGCGGCCATTGTGGCGGTTTGCTGTCGCTTTCTCAACCCATCGACGTGATGCTTCCAGTGAGTATAGAAGTGATTCATTCGACCGACCTTCTGCCAATCTTCGTCGGGCGCCTTGCCGGTTTTGTCTTCTTCGGGGCTCAGAAAACGGACACGGTAATCAACGTCGGCCTGACCGATGCCGAATCCCGGTTTGAGGCGAGGCTCGCATTTCTCGAGCAGCTCGGCGCAGACGACGCCGCACTGTCCGGAGTTGTCAATCCAGAGCGTCAGAATGGCGACCGACTGGGCCAGAAACCTTCCAGGCAGCCTGTCGAGCTTTGTTGCAAGCCGAGGCTCGACCTCGAAGTCGGATGAACCGTGTTCTGTTAGCGCGAGGGCTCTGCCTTTTTCCTGGACTGAACACTCGATGACCGTGTATTTCCTGGCTCCGGCTCGATTGTCTTGGGGGGAGTGTCTGAGGCGATACATTCCCGCGGGGATCACGAATCTCTCGCCAAGTGACTTCGCTTTGGCGAGGTTCTTTCCGGCTGAATATTCGGGCTGCCTTGGCCTCTTCGGCATCTGGGCGATGTTGAAGTTATTCGCCGCGAACATACCGGCAGGTGCGGGTGGTGGCGCGGCACTTGCGGCAGACATCGCCGCTTTCGTGAGCGCTGTTGAATCGGCAGTTGGTGACGAAACAGGCTGGTCGTGCGAGAACCAGCTCGGGGCTGTCTGAGGGTGGCACGGGGGCTGCGTTCTTCCGTTCCTGGTTGTTGCGCGCGGCCTTGAGGTTTGGGGTGGGGCCGGATTTCTTGGTCGGCACCGGGCCCTTTGCCAGCCGAGATTTCTCAGTCTCGGCATGCGGCGGTGGCGCAGTGACTTCCGACGTTCGAGAATCGATTGGTGGTTGCGGCTCGGCTCCGGCGGCGCGGCTGGTGGACGGCGAATCGGGATCTTTCTTGGAAACCCACGTGAAGAATAATGCCGTTCCCACCAGCATGAGAAGTCCGGCTGCTGTTGCTGCGCCCGCGGCGATCCAGATCCGGGTTCGATCCGTGCCCGGCTCTGGACTTTCGGCGGATCTGCCGCGGTTTCCGGACGCGGAGGCCTTCGGGCCGGCGTTATCCAGGGTGTTGAATATATCCCTCGCGGCCGCCGTATGGTCGGGGCGTGGTAGGGTGCGCTCGATGATCGTGCCGGAGGCGGCGCGTGAAGGTGGGCTGGCTTGACCGGGGACAGGCGGAGGCGTCTGGACGCCTGGCGCGGACATCGCCATCGTGCCGCCGCGCTCGGGCTGCGGGGATGGCGGCCGTGCGTGGCCGCCGCTGGATCCGCCGACGGGACTGAACCCCGCTGTGCCGCCGGCCGTCGGGCCTTGTGCGGCTGCCAGACCGTACTCGCCGGTGCCGCCTGGAGAAGTCGCAAACTTCATCGTGCCGCCGGTCGAGGGGCCGGGGGCGACTTGAACGGCGTTGCCGATGTCGATGGGCGATTTACATGCCGGGCACGCGGCGCGGCGGCCGCCGGCCTTGAGCCGGGCCAGGTCGGCAACGGGAATCGCGAGGGTCTTGCCGCAGGCGGGACATTTCAATCGGGCGCGCTCATCCTGAGCACCGGCGTTCTCGGCTGCTGATGCGACCGCCCTGGCAAGCGCGACGCAATTCGCGTAGCGCTCTCCTGGATCCTTGGCCAGGCCCTTGATCACGACCTGGGAGAGACGGACGGGCAGCGTCGGGCACCACGCGGTGAGTGGAGACGGGGCTTGCGAAGTATGGAGAACAAGAACCTTGGTCTTGGTCTCGTCTTCAAACGGGCGCCGGCCGCAGAGCAACTCGTAGGCCGTGATCGCCAGAGCGTATTGATCGACGCGGCCGTCGAACGGATCGCCCATGATCAGCTCGGGCGCCATGTATTCGGGCGTACCGAGGACCATCCCGGCTCCCGTCATTGCGGTTTGAGACGGAGCGGGGTTCTTGGCGGATGCCACCACCTTGGCGACGCCGAAATCGCTCAAGAACGCGTGACCCTGCGTGTCGAAGAGGATATTGCCCGGCTTGACGTCGCGGTGGACGTAACCCTGGGTGTGGATGTAGTCGAGCGCCTCGGCGACCGCGAGCAGCCAGCGCGAGATGTTTCTGGGATCGCATGGGAGAACCTGGCCGCCTGGCCCGACCGGCCGCTGATCCTCGAGACTTCCGCCCGCGAGGTATTGCATCACGGCGAAGGGGATTCCGTCAAAGTTGCCGACGTCCGAGACCTTGACGATGTGCGGGTGAGAGAGCTTGACGAGCGAGCGGATCTCTCGGGTGAAGCGGGCGGCGAACTCGGGGTCGTCCATCATTGACGGGCGGGGAACCTTGATCACGACGTCGGCGTCGATGTTCTGATCGAGGGCGCGATAGACAAACCCCATTCCGCCCTCACCGAGCTTGGCGGTAACCCGGTAGCGGCCGCCAGCCAGTGTGAGTCCAGACCATTCCTGGGATCCGATCGCCATAGTCCAGCCCTCCGCGCATCGAACAAGGCCAAATCATCGGACAGGACGTGACCGCGGCGCCATTACGTGGCCGATTGTGATCGCGCGCCCGCAGGTAGTTTCAACTCGGCGACGTCGACTGTGGCCGTGCCCGAGTATACACGGCGCCCGTCAGCCGCTTCCAGCCAAAAACGCCCGGCGCCTAGCTCGATCTGGTTGCCGCCAGGGCGAGTAGAATGAGGGTCATGCCGACCAGCATCGATCCCAGCGCGGTCAGATCGGCGCCGGGGCCCATGCGCAGTGATTCGGCAGGGAAGTAGGCTTCGGCACAATCGTGGTCGGCGGCCGCTGCGTCGGCTGCGCTTTGCCCGGAGGGGTGATAGGGTGCCTCGAGCAGGAGCAGTCCCTCGAACGCCCAGCGGGTGGGCGTGGCGCTCATGGCCCATGTCACGGGCGGGCCCGAGCGCGGCAGCGACCAGAACCATCCTCCAAGCGCCGTCATCAGCACAAAGCAGGCGACGGCGGCCGCGGCGACGATCAGCCAGCTCCTGATCGCGATTGAAAACAAGAGGCCCAGTACGACGGAGACGGCGGAGGCAATTGCCATCACGCACCACATCGGGACCCACGGGCCCTTGAGCCCGGAAGCCCAGTAAACAACGGCGAGAAGCAGCGCGCAGCCCAAGGCACAGGCCAGGGCGAGGATGCCGAGACGCGCTGCGATTCTTACCAGGTACGACTCCACGCTGGTTTGCGAGTGATACGTCGGCCATGATCCCTCCGCGAGCTCTGCGACGGCAAGAGCGCAACCGAGGCACGCCGCTGCGACGGCCAACTCGAAGGTTGTCGCGGTGACTGCCTGAGCGATCGATGCTCCGTTTGAGTCGGTGAGGACGACTCCGGCCTGGCGACCGGAGATCAAGACGATCAGGAACGCCAAGAAGGGTGCCAGGGCCAGCGCAGAGAGCACCCAGCGGTTCCCCTCGATGAAGATGACGCCCGGTGATGCTCCGACTTGCGCCGGGGGCGGCTCGATTCTGGGAGCCGCGGAAAGCGGCCGGGCGCGGATGGTTCTTCAGGTGGCCTATTCGAAGCTGGCAGCGGCGGAGGTTGGGCAGCGGGCCCGGACCGTGACGCAGCGGGAGCCACGAGCAGCCCGGCCAAGAGCTGGGAGGCCGGGACGGCCATACTGCCGAAGTAGAGCGTGTCGGAGGTTGAAAGTGGCGTGAGCCGGGTGACGCGGGAGTCGACCGAGTTGAGGAAGGTACCGTTTGAGGATCCGAGATCTTCGATCAATGCTTCGGATCCGGCGACGATCATCAACCGGGCGTGGCGGCTCGAGACGCGGAGGTCGTCGAGGATGATGTCGTTGGCTTCCACGCGACCGATGCGGACGAACTTCACGAGGTCGGGCGGCCACGGCATCGGCATGGTCTGGCCGATCGTGATTTCCTGGCTGGGGGTGATGTGGGTGGCTGCGGTTATGCGCTTGCCGTCGACATAAGTTCCGTGGGTCGAGCCCAGGTCTTCGAGAATGAGGCCGCCGGGGCCTCGAGCTAACTGGCAGTGACGTCGGGAGGCCGCCGGCGAGTCAACGACGACATCGCACTCTGAGCCGCTGCCGATCAACCAGGATTGCATCAGAACAGTTCCGTGGAAATCTGGAATTTGTGCCCGTAAGAATTCGACGTTGCGGGCGAGTGTCGGAGACCTGCGGTCACGCTCCGGGGCGGGGTCAGAGACCCGCGCCCAACAGACGCTTTGGACGCGTGTCGGAGACCTGCGGTCACGCCGCTGGGGCGGGGTCAGAGACCCGCGCCCAACATCGCTTCGCGTTGTCGCCAGGCTACATGAAGAATGTCACTGCGCCCAGCCCCGGCATTCACAGACGCGTCATGGCGTCGAGGACCTCGTCCAGGCACACGGTGGCGAAGGTGCTGGCGTAATCGGACATGGCGTAGGGGATGATCAACTGGCGATTGTGGATCACGCCGCCGCAACTGTAGACCACGTTAGGGACGTAGCCCTCGCGTTCGTTGGCGTCGGGCTCCAAGAGGGGCGATTCCAGGCGGCCGATCACACGGGTGGGATCGTCGAGATCGAGCAGGAATGCACCGAGTGCGTACTTGCGCATCGAGCCGACGCCATGGGTCAGGACGAGCCAGCCCTTTTCGGTCTCGATGGGCGAGCCGCAGTTGCCGAGCTGGACGAATTCCCATGCGTACGTCGGCTTGGCGATCAGCTCCTTGGTGTGCCAGAAGTGCAACAGGTCGGAGTACATCAAGAAAATGTTCTCGTTATCCTGCCGCGAGAGCATGGCGTAGAGGCCGCTCACTTTGCGTGGGAAGAGGGCGAAGCCCTTATTTTGCACCACAGGGCCATTCAATGTGCTGATCTTGAAATGGAGGAAGTCGTCGGTTTCGAGGATCTGGGGGAGAATCACCTTGCCGTCGAAGGCAGTGTAGGTTGCATAGTAGCGGATCGAGCCGTCCTCGTCGTGGAATGCGACGAAGCGGGCGTCTTCGATGCCGTTGGCCTCGGTGGGTGAAGAGGGGAAAACAACGCGTTCCGAGATATGCTGCTCGGGGGAGAAGCTGATCTCGTAGTTGGCCTTCGCCAGGGTGCGCATTCCCTGGACTGTGGGCTCATTCTCGAGGTGGCGCGGTCTGCTCTGGTTGATGGCGGAGGTGATGGCGAGCTCGAGATGCTCGAGCGTGAACTGATCGCTGAGCGTGGCGAGTACCTTGCCGACGAACGGGCTGTCGACGCCCAGCTCGAGCAGCTTGCGGTAGAACAAGTTTTTCTCATAGAGGGCGTTGGGCACCTGCTCGGGTGCGGTGACGAAGCGAGTTGGCTCATCCATGCGAATGCGGCAATCGGCATCGACGATACCACTGCGAAAGGTGATCGAAGAGATATGTCCCTCGCCGGTGGCCCGGAGGGAGAGCAGGAAGCGCCGCGAGCCGGGATCAAGGCCCGTTTGATCGGGGTGCCAGACCATGGACGGGTTGAAGAGAGCGGCCGATTCGAGCGCGTATTCCTGGGTGAAGTAGGCGCCGATCAACATGCGGCGGTTCTCGCTCAGATGCTGATCGGTCAAGAGGTGTTGCTTGACCTGCTCAAAGCGGTGCAGGAAGAAGTGACGGGTCTTTTGATGGCGGCTGTGAAATTCGCTCATCACGTCACCGAGCAGGCCGTCGACTTCGGGCTCGGAGAGCGACATCAGCCGGGCAAGAATTCGCTCGACTCGATGGACGCTGGTCGGCTCGAACGGACGGATGACCACCCGGCTGTTCGTGGGTTTCAAAACGATGCCGGTGCGGCGGATTTTCGGCCGGGCGCTACGATCTGCGGTGCCAAGGGCGACGGTATTCATTGTGATTCAAGTCACCTGCACTTGACGGTAGGTCGCCAGAGTGCTTTCCAGCAGCTTCATTTCGCCCAGGGACAGCAGAAAGGCGAGGGTCGATTCGGCCCCCTGGTTCGAGTTGACTCGATCTTCCTGGAGACCGTCGTGGCAGCCGCCGGTCTTGGGGTCATAGAGGTCGAGCCCGAGGTCATTGGCGCCCAGGAACCACTCGAAGGCCAACCGGGTTTCCTGAAGCCAGACTGGGTCTTCGGTGGCGTGGTAGGCCTCGATGCACGCGGTGAGCGTGGCCTGCGCTTCGATGGGCTGCTGATCGAACTGGGCGCGTTCCCGGCCGCGCTCGTAAAATCCGTTGCAACCGATCGGACGAAAGCGGCCGGTCGGCGACTTTTGCTGTTCGAGGAGCCAGGAGAGTGATTGCAGGCCCAGCGACAAGGCGCGGTCGTTTCCGCTCGATCGGGCGCTGGCGATGAGCGCGTGGGGGAGCTTGGCGTTATCGTAGCTCAGGACGTTTTCGAACCAGGGCCAGTCGTCGTCGGAGTTTTTTTCGAGGAGCTCGATCAGTCGCTCCGTCAGGGTGTCGCGCACCTGGCCCGGTGGCCGTGCGCCGCCGAATCTTTGGAGGTAGAGGCAGACGCCCAGAATCGCGGAGGCCCAGGCGCGTGGCGAGGTGGTCTCGGCGATCGTCGGCAGGGCGAGATCGAAAAGCTGCGAGGCCCAGAGCTGGAGGTCGCGGCGGCGCGAGCGGCCCACGCAGGCGCCGAGCACCCAAAGGGCGCGGCCGTGGGAGTCGTCGGAGCCCACATCCTCGAGCCAGCAGCGATCGAAGCCGAGGAAGTTGCGAAACCGGCATTTTCCCCGGTCGAATGCGAAGTTCAAGAATGCCGAGTAGGTCGTCGCCAGGCGGATCAACTGGGCCGTGCTCTGACCGAGCTGCTCGAGCTGGACGGTCAAGAGCAGAGCCCGGGCGTTGTCGTCGGTGCAGTAGCCTTCGGCGAAGTTCGGGATCGTGGAGTGGGCGTGCTGGAGCATTCCGGCCGAGTCAGTCATTCGAACCAGGTGATCGAGCCGCCAACTCGGCAGATCCATGGGCTGTTCGGCCAGGGTTCGAACCGCCTGCGGTTTGTACGGCATGTCGAGCCGGCTGCGCCTGGCGCGCTGGAACGATTCCATGTAAAGGTGTGCGACGTGGCTCCAGATCATCTCGCGGCCGAGCATGTAGGCCTTTTTCCGCATGGCATGGCGCCTGGGCTCGTCGTGGAGGAGCGCGCAGATTTCGCGGGCCAGGGCCGCCGAGTCGTCGAACGGCACGAGGACGCCACGGCCGTCGGCCAGCAGCTCTTCGGCATACCAGTAAGGCGTGGAGACGACGGCTTTGCCGCAGCCGAAGGCATAGGCAAGCGTTCCCGAGGCGATCTGAGCCGGGTTCAGATACGGGGTGATATAGATGTCGGCCATGCCGATGAATTCGATCAGCTCGTCGATCGCGACGAACCGGTTGTAAAAGCTGACGTTGGGCTTGATGCCCAGGTCCTTGGCGAGCCTCTCGAGGCTGATACGATAGCGCTCCCCCTGCTCCCGCAGCAGATTGGGATGAGTTGCCCCGAGCACGATGTAGAAGAAGTTCGGGAATTCACGAAGGATGGCGGGCATGGCCCGAAGCATTCGCTCGATTCCCTTGTTCGGCGACAGGAGACCGAAAGTGAGCGCGACCAGCTTGCCTTCGACGGCGAATTGATCCTTGTAGAAATTGGGATCAACGAAGGGCATGTCGGGGATACCGTGCGCGATCAGATCAATCTTGGCGTCCGGCACGTCATAGACTTCGCGCAGGAAGGCGCGGCGCGCTCGGACATGACCACCATGCGGGCCGAGAGCTCGCCGATTTGAGAGAGCACGCGGTGCTGCTCGGGGCTGGGATCCTTGAGGACGGTATGCAGCGTCGTGACGATCGGCATGCGCAGGTCGCGAAGCAGACGAACGACATGGCTGCCGGCGGTGCCGCCGAAGATGCCGTACTCGTGCTGGAGGCTGACGATATCGGCGTTGGCGAAATTGAGGAAATCAGCCGCTCGGAGGTACGAATCGAGCCTCTTGTTCCTCGATTTCGAAGCGGACTTCGGACGGGTAGTCGTAACCCTGAGGAACGTCGTTGATGGGCACGACGAAACAATCGGAGCCGGGATACTGGGTGGCAACCGACGTGCAGACGTCGTAGGTGAAAGTCGCTATGCCGCATCGTCTCGGCAGATAATCGCCGACGAATGCGATCTTTTGGATCTCGCTGTTCCGTTTCATCGAGGCTGTAGAAACCCAAAGGAAACCCAGTGCGCTCGGTCCCCGAGCGCGGCGAATGAATTCGCCGGGCCACTATTCAGGTCCGTATCATAACACGCCGGGGCCGGCAGACAAAGCGCGGTTCGAGGCGGGGCGGCCGAGGTTGCCGGAATTCAGTGATGGTGCGCACCCATGCCGGATAATGACTGAGAGCCGGCGGCGGCCATCAACTGAGAGCGGCTGGCGGAGCAGCACGTTCGCGGGAGAAGAAAGCCCTGGTTGGCCGTGAGCTGGACCGGCTGCGCGGCATAAACGCCGGACCGCAAGGTGGGGTAATAGTTATGAGATCGCGGTGCGGCCGCAACTCGGGGGGCGGGAGCGGCCGGCTGCGGTTGGTTGCGCCAGGTGGAGAACCGGCCGCCATCGGATCCACGATCATCCGACTGGGCCACAGCCGCGGAGCGACTCGAGTAGGGGTGAAGCACGTCGGACTGCGCCCGCAAGCGTTCAAGCTCCGCCACCCTGGACGCCCTGGCACTCGAAGCGCGGCTTGCCACTCTCGGAGCCTGGACGTCGCGTGCGGGAGTGGACCTTGGGCTACGCGCGGAAGGCGAGTGCGAAGCACTTGAGGCCGTTGTCGTTACCCGCTGGAAATGGGTTCCTTGCTGGGCGAAGACGGAGCGAGTATCTGCGGTCGCCAGAAGAGCGACAAACAGAGTTATCAGGCTGAGATTTTTCATGGTATCGCTCCATTTTCTTCCGGCGGCCAATCAAGGTATACGGTGCTGTGTGCGGAGTAAAGGGCGACAATGAAGCGGTGCTGTGTGCCTTGGGGCTCGAGTTCTGCATGAGCACTTGCCATTATCGTCGTCGTCGGCTGGAACGCAAGGGCGGGGGCGGATTGTCGTCGCACCCGGCGGCGCCTCGCCCCGCGTGATTGATTGCACCCGTTCGAGTGGTGACGGTTGCGGAACCGGCTCGCAATTGATGCGTGTTCTGGCCACAATAAACGGAATGGTTACTGTGCCAGCGGCGAGTGATCTGAATTCCCGCCTTCGAGTGAGCCGCTGACTGCGACAGTTGGCCCTCCCACCTTGTTTGATCAACAGGAGCATCGTTGATGAGTATGACGACGAACCGTCGGTCGTTCTTGTTCGGCGCCTCGGTCGCGGGCTTTGGTGTTCTGGTCCAGGGCAAGCGAAGCCTCGCCTGGGGTGTCGGGCCGAATGACACGTTGAACATTGCCTGCATTGGCGTCGGAGGCAAAGGGGGGGGCGACACGGAGCACGCCGCACGGGTCGGTCGGGTTGTTGCGGTGTGCGACATCGACCAGAAACGTCTGGACGACATGGCCCGAAGGCAGAAGGAGTCCAAGAAGTACAACGATTATCGCGAGCTGCTGCACGCGCTTGGTGACCAGGTCGACGCTGTGATCGTGTCGACGCCCGACCACACGCATGCGCCGGCGGCCGTCATGGCAATGCGAATGGGCAAGCACGTCTATTGCCAGAAGCCGCTGGCACACACCGTGTGGGAAGCTCGTCTGATGCGCGAGACGGCACGGCAGAAGGGCGTGTGCACGCAGATGGGGAACCAGGGAACGGCGGATTCCGGGTTGCGCCGGGCAGTCGAGCTGGTTCGTGCCGGGGCGATCGGCGAGGTGAAGGAAGTGCACGTCTGGACCAATCGCCCGTTCAACTACTGGAAGCAGGCGCCGGACATCGTGGCGCGATCGCAGGAATCGGTGGCGATTCCCGAGCACGTGCACTGGGACCTCTTCCTGGGGACGGTGCCCGAGCGGCCGTACAACCCGGTTTATCATCCGCACAACTGGCGCGGCTGGTGGGACTTCGGGACCGGCGCGCTCGGTGACATGGCCTGTCACACGACCAATCTGCCGTTCATGGCGCTTCAGCTCGGGCTGCCGACGCGCGTCTCGAGCAAGAGCGGGGCGATCAACCAGGAGACGTACCCGGCGTGGGCGACGATCACGTATGAGTTCCCCGCGCGTGGCAACCTGCCGCCGGTCAAGCTGACCTGGTACGAAGGGGCGAAGGACGGCAAGCGGAACCTGCCGCCTGCGAGTATTTTCCCCGACCGGGGACTGGCACCTTCGGACAGCGGGTCGGTGATCGTGGGCTCGCTTTATCGGATGTATTCACCGAACGACTACGGCGCCAAGCAAGTTATTTGGCCGAAGGGCGATTATGTCGAGCTCAAGGTTCCGGCGCAGACGCTGCCGCGGCATGAGCGCCCTGGCGACATCGACGGCAACCAGAAGCGAGAGTGGGTCGCGGCGATTCGCGCGGGGAAGCCGTCCCTCGCACTTTCCAATTTCGACTACGCGGCGACCCTGACCGAGTCGATGCTGCTTGGCAACGTGGCGGTGCGCTCGGGCAAGCTGATCGATGAAAAGAAAAAGCCGGCTGAGTGGGCTGGCTCGATTGAATACAATCCGGAAACGGGCGAGGTCGCGAATAACTCCGAGGCCAGCCAGTACTTGAAGCCCTATATTCGCAAGGGATGGGAAATCTGAGCGATGGGCCTGTCGCAGATCGAGGAAGTGTATTTTCAGGCTTGGGGAAAGGCCGGCGGATCCGGGAGGGTTCGCCGGGCTTTTTCGCTCGCGAAGGCTCGCTTTTATTCGTTAGTTGGGCGAGAATAGCTGGACTCGGCAGTGCGCGGCGCCTGGCTCGGTGACGAGAGAGGCGGTGTCGTCGAGCCGAGTCAGAGTCAAAACAATCGATCACAGCCGTGGCGGCGACCGGGGAAACTTCTCATGCGCGGGGCCGAAAGTGGTTATGCGATGCTCATTGCCGCGGCGGGGCTGGTCTTTTCCGCTTCTCTTCAGGCTGGCGCTCAGGAGCCGGTGAAGCCGACGGCGTCGGCGACGGAGGCCAATCCGGCGGTGCCGCCACCCGGCCATTCGCTGCATGGGGAGGCGTTCAACGACGGCCCGCGGCGTGCGGCGCATATCATACCGGGTATGGGCAAGGTTCATTTTCCGGTGACCACGACCAAGCCCGATGCGCAGAAATTCGTCGATCAAGGGGTGGCGCAGCTTCATTCCTTTTACTACTTCGAATCCGAGCGATCGTTCCGGGAAGCGGCCAGGATCGACCCCCGCTGCGCCATGGCGTACTGGGGCATGGCGATGTCGAACATCAATAATCCCAGGCGCGCGAAAGGGTTCTTGAGCGAAGCCCGGAAGCGGGCTGCGGGGATCAGCTCGCGGGAATCGCATTATCTGGCCGCGCTTGAAGCGTTCTTCAAGGATGGAGCAACCGACCAAGCCAAGCGCCAGGGTTGGCTGCAAGGGCTGGAATCGATCGTGCAGGAGTTTCCGGGAGATATCGATGCACGCGCGTGGCTGGCGATGGTGACCTGGCAGAACTGGCAGAATTCCAGGGACGGAATCGGCAGCCGGCAGGCCGTTGATGTCGTGCTGGACACGGTGATGGAAACCGAGCCGATGCACCCGGGGGCGCACCATTACCGGATTCATCTCTGGGATGGGTCCAAGCCGCGTCGGGCCGAGAAGTCGGCTGCGCTTTACGCCAAGACGGCGCCGGGCATTGCGCATGCGTGGCACATGCCGGGGCACACCTACACCGAGCTCAAGCGTTATGCCGACGCCGCGTATCAGCAGGAGGGATCGGCCCGGGTCGATCACGCGTACATGATCAGGGACAGGGTGATGCCGTTCGAGATCCACAACTACGCCCACAACAATCAGTGGCTTTGCACGAGCTTGAGCCACATCGGCCGGGTGCACGATGCGATTGCGGTGGCGCGGAACCTGGTTGAGCAGCCGCGTGATCCCGCCAAGAACGGGCCCAACGACGGGGGTTCCGCACAGCGCAGCGGGCGCGCCCGCTGGTCGGAGATACTGATCCGGTACGAGTTATGGGATGATCTGATTGCGGCCACAACGAGCGGGGCACTCGACTGGTCGAGTCTGCCGATCGAGCTCGAGCAGAAGGCATACACGCTCGGGCTCGCCTATGCTGCCAAGAACGACCAGGGCAAGCTTGCCGCGCAGATCGAGGCCTTGCGCAAGCTGACGAGCCCCGGGGCGAAATCGGCACTTGCCGAGCTGGAAGGTCTACAGATGCTGGCTCGCGGGGAGATCGGGCCTGCGTTCGACTCATTCGCGAAAGCCACGACGATGCGGCCCGAGAATCTGGCGCGGGCGCACCTGAAGGCCCGGAATTTCGGCTTTGCGGAAGTCAAAGCCCGCGAGGCCGTCGCCAAGAACCCGAAGCAAGTCGCGCCGCTGGCATCTCAGGTCGAGATCTTGCATCTTTGCGGGAAGGACAAGGAAGCGCGCGAGGTCTATCGCACTCTCGAGCCGCTTGCGCGGTCTGCGGACCGCGACCTTCCGGTCTTCCGGCGGCTGGAGGCGATTGTCGCCCGCTGGAAAGCCGACAACGCGTGGACATCCCGGGGAGAGCCGGCCGGCGGTGGCGACACCGACGAGAACACCGTCAACCGCATCGATCTGACGACGCTGGGGCCGCTCACCTGGTCGGCGTTTCCGGCCGCGCCGTTCTGGCGAACCGACACGGCCGGTGCTGCCTGGAGTCTCGCCGAGCGGAAGGGCAAGAACGTCTTGATCATCTTCTTTCTGGGAGGGAAATGCGCCCACTGCATGCAGCAGCTCGAGCTGTTTGGCAAGGAGATCGAGGCGCTCAAGAAATTGAACGTCGAGGTGGTGGCGATCGGGACGGACGACGTCGAAGCCGCGAAGGCTCTCAAGAACAACAAGGACGGCATCAAGTTCCCCATGCCGATCCTGGCCGACCCCAAGCTGGAGCTATTCAAGATTTATGAAGCTTATGATGACTTCGAGGGCCAGCCGCTGCACGGTACGTTCTTGATTGACGCCGGAGGGGACGTCCGCTTCCAGCGGGTTTCGGCCGATCCATTCCTTGACGTCGCGTTCATCAAGACGGAGGCCGCGCGGGTGAACCGGATCAAAGGGGAGCGGCGATAGGACACGGTGATGGGCTCGCAGTGGAGCGCGGGGTCACTGGTCGGGATCGCCAGCGCGGCATTCATCGTGGCCAATGCGAGCTGGTCTGCGCCGCCGCGATATGACGGGGCCGGCTATGCGGTGCTCGCGCGGTCTCTGCTCGAGCGGCACAGCTATCGGGCAATCGACCATCCAGACGAGCCCCGCCACGGCCACTTCCCGCCCGGATACCCGTTCTTGCTCGCCGGGGTCTGGAAATTGACCGGCATCTCGGCCGGCGCGGCTCATGTTCTATCCGTCGTGTGTACCGTCGGCGCGACGATCGCCTCGTGGTGGTGGTTTCGGCGCCTCGTGGGAAGTAACACGGCGTTCATCCTCGGAATAGCCTTGAGCGTCAACTGGCTCTGGGCGCGAACCGGCAGCGCGATCCTGTCCGAGCCACTCTACATGCTGCTTTGCCAGTTGGTCGTTCTCGCCGCGTGGAGCGGCAAGCGACGGAGAGCCGGCGCACTGGCGGAGCCAGTGCCACGGGGCGCAGCGGGCGAGCCGTTGGCAGCCCGCGCCGGCCCGACATCGAGCGACCGTTTCCAGGACCCTCGCACTCAGCGTGCTTCTGGCCGGTTGTCTCATGACGCGGCACATAGCGATCGGGCTCGTGCTGGCGGTCTTGCTCGACCGGGCTCTGGCGAGACGCTGGCGAGAGATGCTGACAATCGCCGTCGTTACGGGGCTCCTCGTTCTTCCGTGGGTTGTCTGGTTGGCGGTGGTGGGATATAGGGGCACCCAGGTTGGAATGATCTTCACGGGGAACTCGTCGTGGCCCGTTCTGATCGGTCGCCAGCTCCTCTTTTACGTCATGCGCATTCCGGACCAGCTTACCGGCCCTGTCGTCGAAGTTGGAACACGCTTTCAGACCTCCGGCGTAGCGCGGAGCGTGGCGGGTCTGTGGGGTCTTGTGGCGACAGCAGTCATCGCCCTGGGATTGGTGATTGCATTGTGGAGACCACGAGCGCGGCTGATCGCCCTGATTCCGATTCTGACGATTTTGATCATTTTGCCGTGGCCTTTCACGGAAGCAGGTCGATTTCTGATTCCACTGGTTCCGTGCCTGCTGGTCGCTGGGCTCGAAGGGCTTTCGGGGCCGCTCGTTTCGCTGGGAAGGTGGCGAGGGCTCAAGCTCAGACCGTCCAAGGTTCGCCGGATTGCGGCGAGTTTGCTGCTTGCAGGATCGCTGCCTTACTCGGTTTACGCAACGATCGCGGGACGGGCCAAAGCGATGGAATCAGCTCAGCGGGATTTTGATTCCGCCTGCAACTGGCTTGTTCATCACGGTGACCGGCCAGGTGCGATCCTGTCACGGCATCCCGGCGAGGTGTTCTGGCAGACGGGCCGGCAGGGGCTCGCGGTCTCGACCGAGGAGCGGCGCACGGAGCACGATGCCGGCCCTGAGTCGATCGCGAGGACGATTGCCGAATACCGCGTGGCATACCTGCTGGTCGACCGGGAACGATACAGCCGCGCGCCCGAAGTCCGCTGGCGCAATTTGTTCATGCGCATCCGTACGATGTGAGAAAGGTCTGGGAAGCCGGGGAAGTAACGATTTATCAAGTTCTTTCGCCTCGTTTTGAGCGCGCCCGGCCGGCCCGAGGACCGCGCCGGGGATCGCGGATAGCACGGACGGGAAGTTCGCGAATTGACGGTCACTGACCATCACTCCGAGGCGAAAGATGTAAACCTTTATCTCGCACGATGTTATGTGCGCCGAACGAATCTGTTAATTTTTATACAATTTTTTCGGTGTTTTTGTAGATCGTTTAGGTAGAGGGTTCGCTCGGCGCCGCTCTACGGCGGCGGCCGGAGTGACACCAAGGGGGAAGCCCCGAGCACCGGGCGTGCGCCTGCTGGCTGGTGGATTTCCGCCGGCAGATTCCTTTCTCAAGCACCCGGACCCGAAGCTGGAGCATGACATCCGGGTAGACCAGCGACATCGAACACCAGAGGGAAGCTCGAAGGAGATTTTATCAATGCAACACGAACCGACCGGCAAGCTGAAACAGAAAGAGATTCAGACCGCTCGCTGTCACGGGCATGAATCGCTACAGCCGAGGCGACGGGCCGACAGAGCGAAGTACCGTGAGATGGGACCTTATCTAGCGATGATCGGGCAATGGAAGCGCCTGTCTGCATCCGAAGAGACGAGCTTGGCCGAGGCGATCGCGCGAGGCGACAAAGGCGCACTGTCGCGGTTGGTCGAGTGCAACCTGGGACTGGTCGTGAAAATTGCAACAGAGTGTGCGGGGCACGGCGCGACGGTCGATGATTTGATCAGTGAGGGGAACCTCGCTCTCATTCGCGCAGCGGAGCAGTATGAGCCCAGTCATGGAGTCCGATTCGGCACGTATGCGAGTGTTTGGATCAAGAAAGCGATGCGGCGGGAAGTTGCGAACTCTTCAGCGATCATTCGGCTGCCCCATCAGATGTTGGAACTGCTGCACAAAGTCCGCAAGGCGGAACGTGATCTGGCGCGAGAAATGGACCGCAAGCCGACCTTCGACGAGGTGGCTGCGTCATTGGGATTCAGCGAATTGCTGAAATCGCGAGTGGCCAGAGCGCAAATGGTTCATAACGTTCAACAGGAAAGCATCAATGTGCGGGAGAAGGGTGGCTGGTCGTCGGGCATGGTGTTGGATCCAGCCGAGCCACACAAGCTGGCGGATGAATCACCGGATGATGCGCTGTCGTTGCAGTCTCGCCTGGAGTGTCTGGACGAACAAGAGAAGCAAGTTCTTGCCATGCGCCACGGGTTCGGAAAGGACGGCCCGATGACCCTTGCCAGGATCGCGCGAATCGTGGGTGTGAACAAGGAATCCGTGCGTATGATCGAGCTGAGGGCTGCCCAAAAGCTCAGAATTCAAGTATCGCCCGAGACGAGCGACTCGACGGAAGGCACAGGCAGGAAAAAGCGGCGCCGGCGCGGCGGGACGATGGTGTGGCCGGGTACCAAATCGTCAAGGCGACGAAGAAGGGCCGCGGCCGGAATTCAGCCAGCCGATCGCGACACGGGTGGAGCAGAGCTGAAAGCGGCGCCCTCTGGTGCGCCGATTGCGGCGCGGCGTCGCAGGAAGCCGCCCTACTTGAACGACTGTTCTCCCAATCCTTAGAATAAGCGAAACTGAAAGTTCGATTTTCATGTCACTCTTTTTGGATGAGAGTGGTCGTGCGTTGCCGGCCGAGGCTCGCGCGATGGGGATCGATATCTCACCAGACCTTTCGAGATGACGATGCCGGAGCTCGGGATTGACGAGGCCATATACGAGGGGCTGGAAAAAGCGCCGAAACCTCGGGAATACGGCCTGGCACTGGCGACGTTCGTGGTCATCTCGAGCATGGTCGGTGTCGGCGTGCTCACCACATCGGGTTACACCGTCGCGGCCGTCGGGAGCAACCAGCTCATGCTGGGGCTCTGGCTCCTGGGCGGGATCGTCGCGCTGTGCGGGGCGATGACGGTGTCCGAGCTGGCGGCTGCCATGCCCGCGTCGGGTGGCGACTACGTTTATCTGCTCGAGGCATACGGCCCGGCGGTGGCGTTTCTGTCGGGTTGGGTTTCGTTCCTGATCGGCTTCGCGGCGCCGATCGCGGCGGCGGCGTTTGCCGCGGCCTCCTACCTGCTGGCCCCGCTCGATCTGGATGCGGCCACGATTCGGGGCGCCCGCCTGGGGCTTGCGACGGTGGCGATCGTTGCCTTCGGCGTGATTCATGCCACGACCCGGCGCGGCACGACGTGGGTGCATTCGGCGATCACGGTGTTCAAAGTCGGCGTTCTGGTCACGCTGGTGGTGGCGGGTCTGGCGGTGGGCTGGCCGCGCGGGGGAAGTTTGGCCGATCGGCCGCCGCTGGATTTCCACGTCGTCAGCGCGATGATGTTCTCGCTGGTATATATCTCCTATGGCTACACGGGCTGGAACGCTGCCTCGTACCTGGCGGGCGAGATCGGTGACCCCGGCCGTCGCCTGCCGCGGTCCATCTTGCTGGGAACCGTGTCCGTGATCGTTCTCTACCTGTGCTTGAACCTGGTGTACGCACTGGCTCTGCCGGCCGGCGAGATCCAGGAGATCGCCAAGCGTCACGGCTTCGAAGCCGTGGCGCCGATTGCTGAACTGGCCGCGCGGCGTCTGTTCGGCCCGGCGCTGGCCGCACCATTTTCAATTGCCATCGGCCTGACGCTCCTGGCCTCGCTGAGCGCGTATGTGCTGACTGGACCGCGGGTGGCGTACGCGATGGCACGGGCCGGGCACTTCCCGGCGATTGCGGGCCGGCTCACGGGCCGTTCCCGAACGCCTGCCGTCGCGACGGCTTTGCAGGTTGGCTGGGCCCTGGTGCTGTTGTGGACCGGGTCATTCGAGAGTATCGTGATCTATGCGGGAGTCGGCCTGGCTTTGTTCTCGATGCTGACGGTGAGCACCATTTACGTTCTACGGTGGACCCGGCCGGACCTGCCACGTCCGTTCCGCACACCGGGTTATCCGGTTGTTCCGGCGGTCTTCCTCACGGTCACAACGATTTTGACGGTTGCCGCGTTCGTCGAGCGGCCGAGGGTGTCGATCTATTCGTTGCTGAGCATCCTGGCGGGGATCCCGGTTTATTACTTCTTGCTCCGACCGGGGCGGCGGGCGGGCTTGTAGTGCCCGAGTGGGCCCGGATTGACGAGCTATTGGTCAGCAGGCGATTCCATTGCTTGCGTCGCGCGGCCCTGAGGCCACGACCTGAACCGTGGCGGACCCGAACGGCGACGATTTCGATCCACCGATGACCTTCGTCGCGTGCGTTTCTGACGAAGCGGTTCTGGGTGCGAACCTGCTGGCCTCGGCGTGCCTGAAGCCTTGTTCGTTGAACAAACTCCCGAGAATAAGTTACCGTCCGGAACGAATCCTCAACGGGAGGCTTTGGTAGTCAAGTGAAACAGTGGAAGGGATGGAATATGCCGTATGGTACCCGTGGGGCCTTGATGATCTTCTGCGTATTCTTTTCGTGCACGGATTCCGGAAGGGCCTGCACGATTTTCACGACATGCCGTGGGGGACAAGTTCTCGTGGGGAACAACGAGGACTGGATTGACAGCCACTCTCGGCTCCGATTCGTCGCCGCGGCCCCAGGCGCACATGGTCGAGTGGTCTTCGGGTTCCGCTTCGGCGGTGTGCAGGGAGGTATGAACGACGCAGGACTCTTCATCGATGCCACGGCCCAGAATCCCCTCGCCCGACGTCCCTCGGCTGGCCCGGGCAAGAGCACTCTGGATCTGGTCAGCCTCAATCTCCTGGATCGCGTGCTCAAAGAATGCGGAACCGTCCAGGAAGCGCTCCGCATGCTCAGAGATTGCAACGGGCCCGATCGCACGTTCACAAGCGTGGCGAGCTTACTTACCCCCTTCGGCTGTTACTTCCGGGAGGTCGACCTGTCCTTCGTCCGAAGTTTCGACCGAGATCATGACGGCTATTTCGACGGCGACGAGGTGGTCCAGCTCAGCTTAGCGATATGCCCGCCTGGCTTGCTCGGCGGCAAACCTCATCCGTAAGTGGTGCCTGCGCCGCTGGCAAATCGGGCGCACTGGTCCGGCACATCCTGTCGCACACCTCGGGCATTTCTGGCTGGGAACAGCGGGTGACGCTCGAAGACGTCCTGCACGACGCCCCGTGTTGCATGTGAGACCAGGTGATTTCGCCCGGTTCGTGTACCACGTGCGTCACGGTGGTAAGTCCCGGAGCCGCCGCTCTTGCACGTTCTTCAGTCAGAAAGGCATGGCAACTCGAGAGGGCAGCGGCGACGAGCGAGAGGTAATACAATCGCAGGTTTGGTTGACTGGCCCCGAGGACGAGCACCGCGGCTCGCTCCTCAAGTCGATTGATGACTCGAGCTCTTTTCCGTCGTCGCGTGCGGCATCATGCGCGCGTCGGTGTCGTCGGACCGAAGCAGCAAGTCTCAGACGTTCAACTCGATCATCCGACCCTACGAAACCGCTCACTTGGGACGCGATCAAGGATATCCAAAAGCGAAATCTGCCGAGGCACTAATCCAAGCCAAAAGCTGTTTACGCTGACCGCCGACCGTGCCGACCGATGACGCTCGGCAGTCTTCCCGGGGACGGTTCAACATCTTCATCGGAGCATGACCCTGCCTCGCAGGTCTGTTCCTAGGCCAGCCAGGATCGAGCCTTCATCAAATCAGAGCGCATCGATTTGTAGGTATCGCGCCCAGTCTTGGAGGCAGCCGCCCAGTGCCTTTATGGAATCGTCGGCAAAGCGCTTCGGGAGCCCCAAGTGTTTTGAATCAGTTGGAAATGGAATGACCGCGGTTTCGAGTTAGCTTATAACTCGAATGGGAGGTCTTCCATGAGCAAGCCACGTAAGCACTACGATGCGGTCGAGAAAGTTGCCATCCTGCGACGCCATCTCATCGAGCGTATCCCCGTCTCTGATCTTTGCGATCAGTACGACATCCAGCCATCGATGTTCTACAACTGGCAGAAACAGTTGTTCGAGAACGGGGCCGCAGCCTTTGGGCAGACTCGCTCGGCACCGGAGAAGCACCAGGAGCGCAGAATCGCTGCTCTTCAGGATAAACTGCAGCGCAAGAACGAGGTCGTGTCCGAGCTGCTGGAAGAGCACGTCAATCTAAAAAAAGTTCTTGGGGAGCTCTGACCGGAGCCTGGGTTCCCCACGACACTCGTGACCAGATCGTCGACTACGTTCGCTATTGGTCGGACCGGACGGAAATCCCGGCCAAGCAAATCGTCCAGTGGATCGGTTTCAGCCTGAGCAAGTTCCACGACTGGCGAAAACGTTACGGCAAAGTCAACGAGCACAACGGTTGGATTCCCCGCGATTGGTGGCTCGAAGACTGGGAAAAGCAGGCGATCATCGAGTTTCACGACAAGAATCCGCTTGAGGGTTACCGCAGGCTTACGTTCATGATGCTCGATGCCGACGTTGTTGCGACCAGCCCTTCCAGCGTGTACCGAGTGCTCAGCGACGCCGGTCTAATGAACCGCCACAACATCAAGCCTTCGCTCAAAGGAACAGGGTTCCAGCAACCGCTCGGTCCGCACGAGCACTGGCACATCGACATTGCCTATATCAACGTCCTCGGCACCTTTTTCTTCCTTTGCAGTTTGCTCGACGGCTACAGCCGGTCGATCGTGCACTGGGAGATCCGGCCCAAGATGGAAGAAGACGACGTCGAAACAATTATCCAGCGAGCTCTCGAGCAATATCCCGGGGTGTCTCCCCGGATCATCAGCGACAACGGACCTCAGTTCATTGCTCGAGATTTCAAGGAATTCATCCGCATCTGCGGTATGACGCACGTGAGAACCTCACCGTACTATCCCCAGAGTAATGGCAAGATCGAGCGATGGCATCGTTCGATCAAGTCAGAATGCATTCGTCCGGGAACACCTCTTTCAGTGGAGGATGCCATCCGCTTGGTCGAGGGCTATGTGCGGCACTACAACGAGGTGCGGCTTCATAGTGCAATCGGCTACGTAACACCACTGGCCAAGATGTGCGGTCAAGACAAGCATATCTTTGCTGACCGAGATCGCAAACTCGAGGCGGCAAGGAGTCGCCGAAAAGAAGTCCGTGCCCAGCAGCGTCAGGTCGGTTGACGAAGGGCGCAGCAGTTGTCAGCCTCATCGAATGGATCTACGATGGCCGATGGCCTGGGCGGAGGATAGGGCTCCGTGGCGACACGACCTGAGCGCCGTTCCAGGGACCAAGACCGAAGGAAGGGCGGCAGGAAGCCGCCCCTCACCTCAGCTTCGGGATTGGTACCAATGCGCTAAATCGTTCCACTCAATCGTTTCTCCACCAGTAGCTAACGACGCAATCCGGGAATTCCATTTCACGCTGAACCACTACACACCGGACGGTTACGTCGCAAGTATATTTGTGCATGGTGGCCGACCACGAAATATAGCTTCCAATGGGAGTGTACGTTGGAACACGAGCGAACGCACTTGGACGACACAGACTGTCCCACGGCTGGACTGCACCGTCCGCCGTTTCGCCGTGGCAAGGACCCTGCGACCGAGGAGTGCGCCGGGGCCAGAGCTGGTCTCAAGTGCATTAAGAAGTAAACGTGACGAGTGTGATTCGTTCGCCGGCGCGGAGAAAATCTTCTGTCTTGTCGAGTACGATATCCGCCTTAAACAGCAGCAGATCAGCTGCATGGCGGAATGTCACTCAAGGGTGGGCTGCACATGAGCAACAAATGGAACAGTCGGGTGTGGTGGCGAGGCCTCAGCCCCGCATGGGAAAATGCGACTGTCATAGGAGCGATCTACGCCGCGAGTTTGTGCGCGTGCACGCAGGGGGATCGGGGTCAAACGGGCGGGTCCGCAACTCGCGAAGGATCCAAGCCATCACGTCCTGAAGGACGGAACCCCATCGACGAAGCGGAAGCGATTGCCATCGCACGCGAGTACGTCGAACAATTGAGCGGGTCTGCTCAGCGAGACGCGGATGCAGAGGCGAGCCAGGCTGACTCTGGGTGGCGCGTAAAGGTGTCCCGTCGTCCGGCGGTTCCAGGGGGATCTTGCGTGGTGCTGATCAGCCCGGAGGGCAAAGTTCAGGAAGTGATTCGCGGAGAATAGAGGAGATGTGTGCCCAATTCACAAGTCGTTCGAGGTTGTTCGGGATAGGGCGTTAATCGCGGCTCGACCTCACCCACACCACAGGGCATACGGGTCCTTACCGTTGTGGTTCAGATCGTCCTCGTGCCTGGGGTCAGACCTATTGAGCGCTGTGCATGTTGGTCTTCAGTGGGTGTGATTCCCACCCGGCAACTGGGTGGCTCCAGCCGGTAGCTATCGGAGCGGCGGTGGAGGTAACGAAACCGTCGGCGCCTTCGAGACAGATGTGTCGCTTTGGCGATGCAGCGAGCAGGCAGGCCGTAACACGAGTGAACGTTGAGCAGTCCTCGAAAGGTCCAATGTGTGCGCTGACCTTGCACTAATGTGGGGAAGGCCGTCGCTGCTTGGTACAGGGAAGGTTGGAATTCGCAGATGGGGAAGTACTCCGAAACACTGACAGAGCACGTCATGTCGCCCCGAAACGGTGGGGCGATCGAGAACCCCGACCTGACCGGCCATGCTGGCGCGCCAGGTCGAGGGGCGTTCATGATCCTTTATTTGAGGGTTGAGGACGAGCGAATCGCGTCGGCGAAATACCACACAGTCGGTTGCGGGCCGACCATTGCGAGTGGGTCGATGCTGACGGAGATGATCAAAGGGAAATCGATCGCAGAATGCTGGAAGCTGACGGTCGAGAATCTGATCGAGGCACTGGACGGAGTGCCGCCGGATAAGCTGCATTGCCCGGCGCTGGCGATCGGGGCGCTGAAGGATGCGCTGGCGAACTGGCCCAGTCCGCAGAAGGAACCGACTTGAGCGAACGGAAGATGCCGGATAAGTGGTTGGACGGGGATGAGAAAGCGATGGAGAACGGAGATTTGTCCGCAGATGACGCCGATGGGGCGCAGATGAATTGGCACGGGCGAGGAAGATTCGAGGGTGCCGGGAAGATGCAGGACTGAAATACTGGTTGACCACGAATGGGGCGAATCCTCACGAATGAATTCGGGGGAAGGGACGGAACGGATCGATCTGGGCCTGGGTTGTCACTGACCCGGGCGATGCCGAAAGGGCCGTCGAAGGAACCGTGGAGTTGGACCGAATCGCAGATTGGGCTCAGCAACCCAAAGTCCAAAATTGGTCGGGGGCAGCGGTGTCTAAGCGCGGGAAGGCATCTGGGAGGGGTGAGAAGAAGGCGAACGAGCCGCAGGTGGCCATGGGATATGGCGCGGCGAGCGGTGCCAGGAATGGGCTGCCGGGTGGGTATTGGAAGGCTTGCGAGCTGGCACGCGCGGGGCGGTATGATGACGCTCGGGCTGGTTATTTGCGGCTCGCGCACGGCTTCCAAAAAGGCACAAGCCCGCGGCTTCGGGCGCTCGTTCAGAATGATCTCGCGGTTCTTGAAGCGATGGGGGGCAAGTTTGACGAGGCTTGCGAGCAATGGCGCGGCGTGGTTGAAGCCGATGAGGCGTGTCTGCCGGCGCGGCTCAACTTTGGGCTTGTTCGCGCGGAAATGAGCTGGTCGACTGCGCACGGAAATTCGAGACTCGAAGTTCGAAATTCGAATGGCGGGGAGCCGGAGGCGCGCGAGCCGCGCCCGGTGCGCGTGGCTGTGGTCAGCTTGCTGTTTAACTGGCCGTCGACTGGTGGCGGCAATATGCATACGGCGGGGTTGGTTGACTTCCTCGGGCGCGATGGGTTCGAGGTGCGGCACTTCTATGCACGGTACCCGGCTTGGGGGATCGGACGAGACACGCGACAGGACGGAGAGCGGAGGACGGAGGGCGGAGGAATGGCGGAGACCTTCGGTCAGGGAGACGGCGAAGTCGGAGACCCGCGCCGAACAGCGAGCGGGAATCAGGACGGAGGGCGGAGGACGGAGAGCGGAGGAAAGGCGGAGACCTTCGGTCAGGGAGACGACGGGGTCGGAGACCCGCGCCGAACAACGGCAACAGCCAATAGCGAGGGGATTGAGTTTTCTGAGCGGGAGTGGAGTGTTGGTTCGATTCGGGAGCGGTTTCGGGCGGCGGTGGATGGGTTTGCACCGGACTATGTGGTGATCTCCGACACCTGGAATATGAAGCCTCACCTGGCCGAGGCCATGCGCGGGTATCCGACCATCTTGCTCATGCAGGCGCAGGAATGCCTGTGCCCGCTCAACAACCTGAGACTGCTTGGCATCGGGCCGGTGAAGGCCGAGCAATGCCCCAGGAATCAGCTCGCCACTCCACACGTGTGCCACCAGTGCCTCGCCGAACGGGGCCAGCCTTCGGGTGCCCTTCACCAGGTGGAACGCGCCCTCGCCGGAGTCGGGACGCCTGAATACGACACCCTCATGCGCCAGATGTTCTACGACGCCGAGGCCGTGCTCGTGCTCAATCCGATCACAGCCGCACTCCTCGAGCCATTCGCACGCCGTGTTTGCATCGTGCCGTGGGGGATTGATCCGGCGCGGTTTCCTTGGCCTGCGGATCGTGACGGGGTTGGGGGATGACACTGGCGTCAACGGTGGCACAGAAGACGTCACTGCGGGCATCCGGGACGCGGGGGAAGCGGGAGACCTTCGGTCACGCCACGGGCGGGGTCGGGAGACCCGCGCCCAACAGGAAGATGGGAGTGCGGGGGCCAAGGCCACGCTCTTTATGGCGGCCGTCGCGGGTGAAGTGATCAAGGGTTTTCATGTCGCTCACGAGGCTTGCCGGATTTTGCGCGAGACTCGGAATGACTTTGAACTGGTGGTCACGTTTGATCCGGCGGGGCCGATTGATGAGTTTACCCGTTCCGTTGGGTGGTGCTCCCAGGATGAATTGCCCGGGCATTATCGGAACGCGGATATTTGTTTGGTGCCCACGATTGCTCAGGATGCGCTGAGCATTACTTCGGTTGAGGCAATGGCGGCAGGTAAACCCGTGATCGCCAGCCGGATTGGGGGGTTGCCGTATACGGTGAGTGATGGACTCACCGGGCTGCTGTTTGAGCCGGGGAATGCGTTTGATCTGGCTGAGAAGATTGGGCGGTTGCTGGATGAGCCTCAGCTTGGGGTTGGCATGGGGTTGGCGGGGCGCAGGCGGTTTGAAGAAGACTTCATGTGGCCGGATGTCATCAAGCGGTATTGGCGGCCGCTGCTGAGAGAACGGGTCCGCGGGTGAGTGAGCGGAGAGGGCGGAAAGAAGACATCTGTCCGCAGAGGACGCAAATAGACGCAGATGAAATCGAAGCGACGCTTCCGCTTGCGAGTGACTCGTTTTTTGATCTGAGCTGATCGCCATTTGCGGACCGGGGATTTGACTTTCGAGCGACACGGCCGCGTCAGCATTCGCTCAAGTCGTCCCTGAGAGTCTGATCCGGCTTTATCTGCGTTCCTCTGCGTCATCTGCGGACCAAGTTCCGAATTCTCCAATTTCGCCTTCACCCGAAGATGAGCTGAATTCCTGACCGTCCACTTGCGGACCGACGTCTTCTCCCTTGATCACCCCACTCTGCGGACCACAGCCATGGAAATCCAACGCGTCGCCATCATCTTCGATACCAACCTGCGGCCGGAAACTGCCGGCGTTTATTGCCACCGCGCGCTCGAGCGCTTCGTCGAGGTTCAGCATTTTCAGCCTCACGAGCTCGAGCGTATGCCTCGCACCGGCTTCGATCTCTACCTGAACATCGATGACGGCCTGCGCTATCACCTGCGGCCGGAGTGCAGGCCGAGCGCTTTCTGGGCAATCGATACTCACCTCGATTTCGACCGCTGCCTTGAAAAGGCGCCGCGGTTTGATCTGGTGTTTGCGGCCCAGCGAGACGGGGTCGATCTACTCCGCGGCATCGGTGTTCGATCCGCTTCATGGCTCCCGCTGGCGTGTGATCCTGGAGTCCATCGCAAGCACGACGATGTGGCGCCGTTGATCACGTCAAGCTGTTTCGCAACCTGCCGAAATTGCGGTTTGACGGGCGAATGCACGAACAGATTCTGCCCGCGATCAACAGGATGAACGCCCGCGTTGCCGTGACCAAGCTGCACGTCGTTCACTCCGGGTCCGATTGAAGCCCCGCCGGGCAGGCGAAGAAACTGAAGCGCGACATGCGGCTGCTGTTACTTGAGCTGGCCGAGCGGCCCGAGCACCCGTTTACGCTCTTTAACTTGGGGATGACGCAGCTTCACCTGAACCGTCCCGCGGATGCGGCTGACTACCTGCGCCGCAGCCTCGCCGTCTCCCCGCCTCACCATTCCCACGTGAAGAAGGCCTTTGCGTTATTGGCGTTGGCCGAGATGCAGCAAAAGCGGCCCGAGGAAGCGCTCGCGGCCTGCCGGCAGGGCCTGAAGTTTCAGCCGCACGACGTGGAGCTTCGGTTCCGCGAGGCCGGTACACTGCAAGAGCTGGGCCGACTGGCCGAGGCCCGCGATGCGTATATGGCTCTGCTCGACGACGGGGCTAGCGGCGCATTCCAGTTTTCGAGCATCAATTTGGGCATGAGAGGAAGCGGTGGTGGTGTATCGGCAGTCACTGCGGTATCGGCCGAACTATGGCCCGACTTTTTTCAACCTGAGCTACGCCCTTGCCGATGGCAAACGGCTGACGGAGGCGAGGGCCGCGTGCGAGCAAGCGGCCCGCCTGCTGCCCAACGACCCGGGGCCCAGAAGCGAGCTGGCGCGGCTCGCGCGCATGGGTGCGGGCGTTCGGGTTTAGTGGAGGCGCCGGTGTGGTGCGCGCCATGTCGTGCGCGGCACCTTTCAAAGCGTGTTGAACGGGCTCATCTGAAGTGTAAATGTTCCACCCCAAATCGGCAGTTAATCCCGTACGGCGATTGAGCTTGCGCTTTCTAGAAAAGTTCACAACCGCGATCGAGAAATGGCCAATTCCCAAAACCGACGCATAATATTAGCAGGGGGACAGTGCGTCGTCGTCGCGGACAAACGGTGTGGCGTCGCGACGCCGACCGAAGCCTGGGCAACCATGCTGGTTGGTCCGTGGCTCGAATCTGGTCTCATCTCATCCATTACCACATTGCGAGATGTCTTTTTCCAATCTTCAATCCCGATGAGCGTCAGCCGATCCTTTGACGTCAGACTCGATCGCGTCATTTACCACACCGTCGTGGGTGCGACGGCATGTCTAGTGCCCGGGGTCAGAAGCGCGCGCGGGGGGATCGGAAGAGAGCTTTGTTTTGGGATCAAGAGTGATCATTTTGCTCCGTGGCGGGAGGACTCCCCAAGAATAATTTCGCGCGTGGATTATCATAGATTATCAAATATTATCACGGGTGAAAGGCCTTCGATGAGATCGGAAACTCAAGTCGCCTTTGGTGTTACGGATGGCGCCACGGTCGTGGCATGCCCGTGAGACATGCGGCCGAAGTTTCGCTGGCCCGGGAGCGGCATTTTCGCACCATGCTTGACCAATTCTTTTCCGCCATCGTTACGACCGGCGCATCCGGCCACCACCCCAGGAAAATCCGGGGAATTCGGGGGACCGGGCGCAAAAAATTTGACCGTTTTGTAGATCGTCTTGTTTAAAGAGACTTGCTCGATCGTCGGTTGTGGGCTGACGAGGGATCCTGGGCAAGACTGGATCATCACGACGACCAAGAGGAAACCATCATGACATCCGCGGCGAGAATTGCAGCCAGCCAGGCGAATGGGCGAAAATCTCGGGGACCGGTCACTCCCGCCGGGCGCACCAGCGCATCCATGAATGCTTTGCGCCATGGCCGGCGCTCGAAACGAATGGCCCTCATCGAGGACATTTCTTACTCGTATGAGGAACGCCGGCGCAAATGGATGGCCCGGCATGACGCCAGTAATGATGTCGAGGAATTCATCATGTCGCGGTGCGCCTCGATGGCATCGAAACTTGAGCGCATCGAGCGGGCGGACGCGGAACGATTTCGCACGCGGATCGAGAAAGCCGACGAGAAGGAACACGAAGAAGTGCTTGCGCTGGGGAAATGCCTGTTTTTCAATCGGTGCGGATCCATGGGAACCTATGGACTCAAGCCGAGCTTTGCACTCGAGATCAAGACTTCGTTCAGCGGACTGCCACTCGAGCCGGATGAACCATTCGCGATCGTCGAGAAACTGGAATCGAGCGAGCTGGGGACGATGTATCTTCTTGACGTCTGGTACGGGCTGCGCGCTCGGCTTGAGCCGGGGAAGTTCTGGCAGGGCCCCGATCGGTTCCAGGCCATTCGCCTGCTTGGGCATCAGCCGATTGATGCGCGGTTCGATGAAGAAATCGCTGCGATCTTCTATGCCAGTGCCAAGCTCGAGCCGGGGAAGCCGGAACCGTTCCGAGAGCTGGCCAGCGATCTTGATGCGGATCAGCTTACGGAACTGCGGAAGGAGGTGCCCAAGCGGTGTCCTGAGCTGGCCGCGCTCAAGAATCGAGCCAAGGGCAGGCAGATCTTGCTCGACATCGTGGATCGGAGTATCGAACGGCTGGAAGCGATCTTGAAGACGCATGAAGAGAACGCGGACGCCGAGGCCGAGCGAGTGGTTGCTCGCGAGGGAGTTGATACCAGCCCGCGGGGCAAGCAACTTAATGACTACGAGTTGAAGTACCATCGAGAGCTTCGCCAATCGATCGTGGTGTACGAGAAGCTGACGGGTGAGAGGCGGGGGGCGTGGAACGGCAAGGATGAGACGTGGCGCGGAGGGTCGGCGCGCGGGGAGCCGATCGCGCCGCCGGCTTATGGCACTGGGAGTGGTGGCGAGCAGAATCGGGTGGCGACGGGGTTGGCGGCGGGCGGTTCACGGAGTGAGCCTGCTACATTGGGCAGAGAGGAGAGAGGGTGGGAGTCGGTCAAGGTCGAAGCTGAGGACGTTGTGGCGTGTCAGGGGTTGCTGCCGGAACGGTGCTTTGGGCTGTCGGATGCCGACCCGCCAGTGAGCGGCGAGGATGCGGCGCGGGAGCGATATGGGCTGGCCGAAGCGGATGTGTGTGGGGACGTTGAGCGCTTCGCCGGGGAGAGCGAGGGACCGGAAAACGCGACGAACGAACCTGGACCTGGTCAGGATATGATCACAACACAAAACGAAGAGAATGTTGAGGTTGTGGCGAATTCGGGCGACTTTTCGCGACTTGACAAGTTACGAACGAACCCAAGGCCGGAGTGCCGCAGGGACGAAGAGGAAGGTGTAGAATCGAAATCCGAAACTCCAAATTCGAAATCCGAAGGTGGTCGAGATCTCGGTGAGATCCGGGACGGCGACCACGAGTTGGATGCGGGGTGCGCGGATATGTTGAGTCGCACGGCTTGTGCAGAGACCCTCACCCCGGCCCTCTCCCGGGGGAAGAGGGAGATAGGTTCGAAGGACCCTGCGTCGGTTGTGGAGGGAAGCCGGCCGCGTGCGGAGCGCCCACCACTGCCCGCGGCGGGACCTACCCCACGAGAGGGGAGGAATGCGCGGCGCCTGCGGCGGCACGCTGCTCTGGGCGGGAGGGTGCTTGTGGCTTATGATGATTTCAAATCCGTATATCACGTTGAATTGAGCCTGGACTGATGATGACGAAAGTTTTACTTCAGGATCGAAAGAGGGACGCCGAGACGCTGGCTGCCCAGGTGGCGGAGGCGATCGATGGGGCGGCGCCGGTGCCGGAAATCGCGCGCGCCTATCGGTTGCAACCGCTGCAGGGCAAACCTGCGGGGACGCTGCTCATTCATGAGATTTACCGGAGTCTGCAAGGCGAGAGCACGTTCGCGGGTTTGCCGTGCGTCTTCATCCGGTTAACGGCTTGCCACCTCAGGTGTGTGTACTGCGATACGCCACATGCTTTCGCGCAGGGGGAGATTATCGAGCTGGACACGGTCGTCAGCCGCGCGCTCGCGCTCGGCGACGATCTGGTCGAAATCACCGGCGGCGAGCCGCTCTTGCAGTCCGAGGTTTATCCGCTCATGACCCGGCTTGCCGACCTGGGCAAGACCGTGTTACTCGAAACCAGCGGCGCCGTTGACACCGGCGCGGTGGACGCACGCGTGCGGATCATCCTCGACGTCAAGACGCCAGGCTCGGGCGAGGCGGCCTCCAACATCTGGGCAAACCTGGAACATCTGAAGCCGACCGACGAAGTGAAATTCGTCGTGTGTGATCGCGACGACTTCGACTGGTCGATTGATGTGATCCGTACGCGCCGTCTCACGGCAAAGTGTCCGGTCCTCGTGAGCGCGGCATTCGGTCAGTTCCATCCGACCGCGCTGGCCAAGCTGATCCTCGAATCCGGCCTGCCGATCCGGCTTCAGCTTCAGCAGCACAAGATTTTGTGGGACCCTGCCGCTCGCGGCGTATGAGAGCGTGTCTGCGATTTGCGGTCGCGTGCGGACGGACCCTCACCCCGGCCCTCTCCCGGTGGGAGAGGGAGCGAGAGATCGTCGCAAATCCCCGCTGCACGCCCGGCTGTTTACCAGCCCAGCATGGGGCGCTGGCCGACGAAGTATTGGAGGGCGAAGAGGACGGCGACGTAACCGGCTACGCGGAGGACCATCTGTGAGATGTTGCGGGCGGTCTGGCGGAGATTCCATCCTGAGCTTGAGCGTTCGTCACCGCTGCGCAGAGCGATCAAGCCACCCACCGAGAGGAGAATGACGACCGGTACGATCTCCCACACCTCACTGAGCACGCTGCTCAGACTCATGGCGGTCCTCTCTCACTCACTTGCTCGACAAACGAAATGCGACGCCGAAAAGACCTCGGCAGAGGTATTTACGGCGAACTGAACAGCCTGCTATAGGGCACATTCCATGCCGCGGCGCACGATTACAAACTAGATTACTACCTGCGTCGAGGCGAAACGGTGCAATTCTGGAGCGCGCTCGCGATGAATGGACCGATCGTGCGGCTTGGGGAGTCTGTAGGGTGAGATCCGACCGAGATGATCACCGGCCGACGAGAATCAGAGCGTTTCGTCGTAGGGCAGGCGGAAAAGTGCACGGGCGTTCTGTGTGGAGAGTGCAGCCAGGTCTGTGGAAGTGAGGCCGCGGATTTCGGCTAGCTTTGCGGCGGTCAATGCGACACGCGCGGGCTCATTGATCTTGCCGCGGAACGGATGGGGCGTGAGATAGGGGCTGTCGGTTTCGACCAGGAGGCGGTCAAGCGGCATTCGAGCGGCCACTTCGCGCAGAGGGTCGAGTGCCTTGTTCGTGAAGGTGATCATTCCGGCGAAGGAAAGATGTAACCCCAAAGACAGGTAGGCCTCTGCATCATCCCAGGACCCGGTGAATGAATGCATTACCCCACGTATTGGAGCACCAAATCGCTGCAATTGTTGGATGATATCTTGCTGGCAATCGCGGCAATGGATGACGATTGGCAGGTCATGGTCGCGAGCGAGGGCGAGGTGTCGATCGAACCATTCTTGTTGCTGGGTGAAAGGGGTGTGGTGCCAGTATCGGTCGAGGCCGGTTTCGCCGATGGCGACAACGCCGGGGCTGCCGAGTATGTCGAGGATTCTGGGCCAGTCTTCCTGGCCAAATTCGGCCGCCTCGTTGGGATGGATGCCGATGGAGGCGAAGATTCCCCGGTTTTCTCTGGCGAGCTCGAGCGAGCCGATGCTCGAGGCTGCGGTGATGCCGATGGCGATGATCTGGGAGACTCCCGCGCTCGACGCGCGCTCGAGAATCGCGGGGAGGTCGGCGCGAAGTCGCCGGTCGTCCAGGTGAGCGTGGGTATCAACGAGTGGTCCGGGGTAGGTGCCCGGCGTCGGGGGATTCATGTTTCGGGAGCGAGGGGCGTGCGGGGGGCAGATTTGAGTGGGTTTCGAGCCGTGAGGGGCTGGCCGCAATCCCTTCAAGGCAATTACCTTTCCATTCTTGGGCTGCTTGACAGTCCTGTCAACGTCGTGTTAAATAGCAAACCGGGGCCGGGGCTGGAGAATTCGTTCGTCGGGCTCGGCCCGTCAGGGGCTTGGCTCGCTCCCTGCGCTCAGCTTGTCGTGTCTCTGAGCGGTAGGGTGGTTCCAAGGAGGTGTTGCTCGCTGGCGCACCAGAATCGGAAGTCCGAGCCCTGTCTTGGGGGGAGGATTTCCGGCGGTTTGCGCCTCTACGGGTTCGATCCGGTCGAGGAGCAGGCCGGCGCCCAGTGGCATCGAGCACACCTCGGAGGAGACGAATGAGCGTCGATCTGGTTCGCATCGTCGATAGCATTCACCGCGACAAGAATATCTCGAAGGATATTCTTTTCGATGGGATTCAATCGGCCCTCAGTACTGCGGCGCGGAAGCACTATCCGGAAGCGGCCGAGATCGAGGTGCGCATTGACCCGGATTCGGGGGCGATCGAAGCGACGAAGGACGGGGTCAAGATGGACCCGGCCCTGCTGGGGCGGATTGCCGCACAGACGGCCAAGCAAGTGATCATTCAGAAGATCCGCGAAGCGGAGCGTGACAGTCTGTTTGACGAGTTCGAGGACCAGCGAAGCGATCTGGTGACGGGGACGGTGCAGCGGTTCGAGGGTGGGGCCGTCATCGTGAACCTGGGAAAGACGGATGCGATCCTACCCAGGAGCGAGCAGATTCCGGGTGAGAGCTATCACCCGAACGAGCGGATCCGGGCCATCATCCTGGACGTGAGGAAGGTTGGCCAGCGGGTCAAGATCATCCTGAGCAGGACTCACCCCGACTTCGTGCGACGGCTGTTCGAGCTGGAGATTCCCGAGATCGCCGATCAGATCATCGCGATCCGGGCGCTTGCGAGAGAGGCTGGCTATCGTTCGAAAGTGGCGGTGACATCGATCGACACCAAGGTTGACGCCGTCGGAGCGTGCGTGGGTGTTCGCGGCACGCGCATCAAGAATATTGTCGACGAGCTGGGCGGGGAGCGTATCGACATCGTCCGGTGGAACGAGTCGCTTCAGGTGCTGATTCCGAACGCGCTTCAACCGGCCGAGATCGACGAGGTGATGTTGTGTCATCTTCTGGGCCGTGGGATCGTTCTGGTGCGTGACGATCAGCTCTCACTGGCGATTGGCCGTCGTGGTCAAAACGTGCGGCTGGCCTCGAAGCTCGTCGGCTGGGACATCGAGATCATGACTGCGGAGGAACTCGAGGAGGTGATCGAGAAGGCGGTGAAGGCGTTCGAGAGGATTGACGGGGTGGATGTCGAGCTTGCCGAGCGGCTGGTCGAGCAAGGGATTCTGAGCTTTGATGATCTTTCGGTCATGGAAATCAGTGATCTGGTGAACACAATTGAGGGTTTAACCGAAGAACAAACTGTCGAAATTGTTGCGAGGGCCGAGGTTCTCGCCGAGGAGCAAAGCGAGGAGCTACCGCGCCGGAAGGGATCAAGGGCGTCAGCCAGTGAGCCGGCACCGGCGATCGAGTCGGCCGACGCGGGAGATTCCGAGGCGGCCGTTCTCGAGACCGAGACCGAGTCGCAAGGTGACCAGGAATTCGATGACGTGGACGCCGATTCCGGTGCAGCCGGTGCCGATGACGCGATCGCGGAGGGAGGTTCGGCTTTGCCTACCGAGCCACCGGCCGCGGTCGCCGGCGAGCCTTCCCCTGACGACAACACGGATCTGGAGCGTGACGAGGCCAGTGAAGCAGAGATCCACGATGTGGCTCTGGCAGTCGAGACTTCAAATTATTCCCCGCAGGGTCACGAGGTGACTTTCCCGCCGAGCGAGAATGATCAAGGCGAGGGGATTCGCATCGTGACCGAGGCGGTCGAGCAAACCGCACCCAAGCGCGGCTCGGGTGCATCCACGCCAACCTCCCGGGCGGATCGCGCTGCCGAAAGCGCAGGCGGCCGGTCCGGAGACAAACCCTGACACCGGCTCGCGGGCGCACATTGCGGCTCCGGGTCAGCCGATTACCGGGGTCCCGCCGCTTTGTCGACATCCGCGAGGATCGGTTGAGAACGGGGACCGTTCGGCTCGCAATTGCGAGGCCGGCGCTGCATACTAGAGGGAATGCCCGGAGGAATGGCGGGCCCGGCGGAACGACGCGGGCCGAGATTCAGTCAAAGAGAATGTGACCAAGGGGCGGGGTGGCGAGAGATTTACCTGAACCATCGAGCATACACCCGGGTTGTGACGGACCCGGAACACCGGAACTCGATTCTGGAGGAGCTGCCTTTGTCGACGCGAGTGCACGAGCTGGCCAAAGAGCTAGGTTTGAAGAGCGCGGAGCTGCTGGAGCGGATTCTGAGCTGGGGGCTTGATGTCAAGGCGAGCAACTTCGCCAGTCTGGATCAGGCGACCGTTGACCGGATCAGGGACTTGAGCGCTCGCTCGGCGTCAGGCCAGGCTGGTGGCTCGAGTGGGTCGCAGGGCGCGCGACCCGCGGCATCACCGGCGCAGCCGGCTGTTTCGGCCGCTCCGCAGCCATCCCGGCCAGGCTCGAAGGATTCGCCGCCGATGAAGTCTGCGGGGATCTCTCCGCCCTCATCGCCGGTGTCGTCTTCGTCGAGTGCGCCACAAACGCAAGTTCGTTCGGAAACCACGGCTCGAGGCTCGGCGGCGGGTTCGCAAGTGCTGGCGCCGGGGAGCAGCCCGGCGGCGGCGCCCGTGGCCAAGGCGGCCTCCGGTCCGGCGCTCTCGGGCGCACCGTCAGTTCCCCGGGTGCGGGCCAGGGGGGATCGCAGGGACCGGCACGGCCGGCTTCGCCGTCGGCCGCGCCGTTGTCGCGCCACGGCGGATTCTCGAGCTCACGATCTGGTGGCGGGCCGTTGTCGGCGCATACACCACATCGCGGATCGGGCGGTCGGCAGGACTCTTCCGGGCCAGCGCCTTCGGGCCGGATGGAGCCGCGCGGGGGACAGGCGAGCTCGCTCGGGGGGTCGACCACGGGAGAGACGCCCGGCGGTTTCCAGCCCTTGAAGCCTGGGGATTACATGTCTTCGGCGGGGATTCGCACGATGACGCCGCGAGTGAGCCCGGCACCGCCGCCCTCATCGCTGTCGCGGCGGCCTGCCGGCGAATCCGGGGGAGAATCGGGACGGCGAGACTCCGGTGGAAGCGGCGCGCGGAAAGGACCACCGCTGCCCCAGGTGGCGGCGGCGAGTGCTCCGCGGCCGTCTCCGTCTGCGTCGCGGCCGAGTGCGCCTGGTCCAGCGCTCAAGACGCAGCGTCCCGACAAATCGATGACGAAGGACGAGTTGCTGCGCTTGATGAAGACCGGGCAGCTCGGGCATCTTCAATCGCCCGGCGGTGGTGGGACCGCGGCACCGGGGGTTGGTGAGCGGAGCGGCCATCCAGAACGTTCGGGCGGGTTTCCGGGTGCACCGCGTCCCGGGGGCGCGCCGCTGCTGGGTGGTGGTCCGGCCGTGCGCCGGCCTGGATCTCCGCCAGGCCCGCATCCGGTCGCGCCCGTGATGATCGACGAGGAAGAAGACCGCAAGTCGAAGGCAGGGCGACTGGGGTCGGCGGCGGACCGTGCCGGCCGCCGTGCACGGCGAAGCGAACGCGCCGGGGAGCGCCGGGTGACTTCTCCGGTGGCGGTTTCGGCCCTGCTGGTCGACGAAGAGGAGACGCGGCGGACCCGCTCGGGGAGCCGGAAGAACCGCAATCAGCGGCTCGCCGTTGCGTCGCCGCGAAGAACGCACATCGAGATCGAGCCTCCGATCACGGTCCGCAGCCTTTCGGAGGCGATCGGGGTGAAGGCCCAGGACTTGCTTCGGAAGCTGATGGGAATGAACCAGATGGTCAATATCAACGCCTCGCTCGACGACGAGCTGGCGGTTGTGCTGGCCATCGAGTTCGGCAGCGAATTGGTGGTGGTTCATCCGCACACAGCCGAGGACGAGATGCTGGCTGCTTTTGCGAGCACGGCCAATTCCGAGAACCTCCGGCCTCGGCCGCCGGTGATCACGATCTTGGGGCACGTCGACCACGGCAAGACGTCGCTCCTGGATCGGATCCGGAAATCCAACGTCGTGGATTCGGAGAGCGGAGGCATCACCCAGCACATCGGTGCGTACCAGGTCGAATCGAACGGCCGGGCGATCACATTCGTCGACACGCCGGGCCACGAGGCATTCACCGCGATGCGCGCCGCGGCGCCAACGTGACCGACATTGTGGTGCTGGTCGTGGCAGCCGACGACGGCGTGATGCCCCAGACGATCGAGGCAATCGCCCACGCCAAGGCGGCGAGCGTGCCGATCGTGGTTGCGCTCAACAAGATCGATCTGCCCAACGTCGATACTTCGGCGAATATCAACAAGATTTACGGTGAGCTTTCGCAGCAGGAGCTGCATCCGGCTGAGTGGGGGGGGAGACGGAGGTCGTGAAGACTTCGGCCACGAGCGGAGTGGGCATCGCCGATCTGCTCACCACGCTGGAAACGATTGCCGAGCTGCATGAACTCAAGGCCGACCCGACCCGGCCGGCGACCGGGACGTGCCTGGAAGCGTCTCTTTCCGAGGGCCGGGGTGTAGTTGCTTCGGTGCTGGTCCGAGAAGGAACGCTGCGGGTGGGCGACGTGATCGTGTGCGGCGATGGTTTTGGCCGGGTTCGCGCGATCTTCAACGACAAAGGAATCTCGGTCGAGGAGGCCGGCCCGTCCACGCCGGTTGAGGTCTCGGGTCTGGACGTCGTGCCGACGGCTGGGGAGAATTTCGCCGTCGTCGACGACATAGCCAGTGCGCGAGAGGTTGCCGAAGCGCGGCGCAACCGTGCCCGGGAGGCGCTGCACGCGGATCGACAGGCCGTGACGCTCGAAAACCTCTACTCGACGATGGCCGAGCGGAAGCTGAAATCGCTGAACCTGATCTTGAAGGCGGATGTGCAGGGGTCGATCGAGGCGCTCACCAAGGAGCTCGAAAAGCTCACGAATGAGGAAGTACCGATTCGCATTCTCCTCAAGGGAGTCGGTGGGATCACCGAAAGCGACGTGGTGCTGGCTGACGCTTCGCAGGCCATCGTGATCGGGTTCCGGGTTGCACCTGAGGACCGGGCGATCACGCTCGCCGAGGAAAAGAAGATCGAGATCCGCCGTTACGACATCATCTACCAGGTGACGGATGATATAAAGAAGGCTGTCGAAGGGATGCTCGTGCCGGAGATCAAGGAAGTTCACCTGGGGCGCGCGGTGGTGCGGCAGGTGTTCAAGATCTCCAAGGTCGGGGCAGTCGCCGGTTGTTTCGTTACACAGGGCACCATCGAGCGAGCCGGGAAGGTGCGCTTGATCCGCGAGGGCCGCGAGATCTACAAGGGATCAATCGACGCCCTGAAGCGGTTCAAGGACGATGTGAAAGAGGTGCCGCAGAACTTTGAGTGTGGAATCAAGATCGGCAATTTCGACGACATCAAGGTTGACGACGTCATCGAAGCCTATCGAGTCGACGTGATTCGCCGGACGCTCTAGAGCGGCCGGCGAGGGGACGGGAAAAACGAACAACCGGAATCGGTCGGCGAGCGAGTTGCTTGCCTGAACTGCGCGGCGGAGCGATCATGTTTGGCTCGCCGCGGAGGTCGGAGGGAGGGGTGGTGGAATGGCGTCGCATCGAAACCTGCGGGTAGGAGAAGCGATTCGAGAGGTGGTGGCGACGTCGATTCTCTTCGAAGTCGCGGACCCTCGGGTACGCTCCGTCACGGTGGTGCGTGTTGAAGTGACGGCTGATTTGCGGTTCGCGACCGTCTTTGTTTCGATCATGGGGAGTGAGAGCGAGAGGAAGCGGTCGTTAAAGGGACTGGACCATGCCGCGGGCTTTCTTCAAGCTCGGGTTGCGGCCCGGTTGCAAACTCGGTTCACTCCGGTGCTTTCATTCAAATACGACGACAGCGTGAGGAAATCGGCCGAGCTCGGTCGCCTGATCGACGACGCGGTTGCATCGGACCTGCGGATGAGGGATGAATCAGCTCGAGCCGCTCTCGAGAGCCAGCACGAGCAAGTCGCGGTCGACCCGGAAACCGCGCAAGGGGTCCAGTTGGCGGATTCAACGACCTTGTGATGGCGGCCGAGCTCGTTTTTTCCTGAGGGCTCGGCTGTAGCCGCGCCTGAAGACCATTTAAACATTCATTGATACCAATGGCATCACAAAGCAAGACACAGCTCCTGAACAACATTCACACCCTGCTCAAGCGGCGATACAAGCCGAAGGTCGATCGGAGTGCTCCCAAGCTTTCGGTGTTAAGCGCCGTGGTGTATGGGATCTGTCACGAAGACACGACTCGCGAGCATGCCAACCAGGCCCTGTCGCGGTTCAACGACGACTTTTTCGACTGGAATGAGATCCGGGTGAGCAGCGTCGACGAGATTCAAAGGACGCTTGCCGGGGTTCCCGAACCCGAGACAAGGGCGCAGCGCATCCGCCGATTCCTGCGGCAGCTTTTCAACAGGACGTACGGGTTCACGCTCGACGTGCTGGCCAAGAAGCCGCTCAAGGAAGCGCTCAAGGTGCTGCGTACGTACGATGCCTTCGAGTCGGACTACGTGACAGCGACGGTAATCCAACACGCGCTCGGGGGGCATGCGATACCGGTCGATAAGCCGGGCCAGCGTGCCTTGCAGCGTCTGGGTTTCTCGGAACCCGAGGTACCTGTGTTGCGTGCCGTGCTTGAGCGCGCGGTGCCCAAGAACCGCGGCGCCGAGTTTCTGGATTTGATGGAGGATCTGACCAACGACACCTGCGTTGAGGTCGAGCCGGATTGCTCGCGGTGTGAACTGCGCAAGATCTGCGTGTTCGCGCTCAATCGCAAGACGGAGGTGCGGCTGGCCGGGCGCCAGGGTTCAAGCCGCGTGGTGAAGGAGGAAGCGAAAACGGCGAAGGGTGGGAAGGGGGGAGACCATGCGGCCACCAGAACGGCTGAGAAGAAGCCGGCGTCAAGGTCTGCCAAGGCGGCGCCTCGCTCGGGCAAATCGCGTGGAGAGAAGCGTCGCGGTGGCAAGTGAGCGGGGACGACCGCCGCGAGGACGGGTTTCGGTTCTTTCGTCTGGCGACACGTCGATTGAGCGACTCCGGCTTGGCATGTCTCGTGGCGCCGTGCTACTATGATGGCTTCGGTGGGCCGTTTGGCCCTCTTCCGGGGACGAAGGAGCGTCGCGAGGGCCGGGACGGACCTGCTGGTCGACGCCCGAGGATCTTGGGAAGATTCATCATCCCGTTTCACGCAGCGCGGCGACAGAATTCTGGACGAGGAGACATGGTCATGCTGGGGTCGATTCGAGTGGTTCGAGTGACCCTGACGCTTGTCGGGTTAGCGGTTTGGCCAGGTGCTGGCGATGCTCCGGCGAAAGCCGGGGCACTCGAGCCGGTCGCGAAACTGGGCGGGTCGAGCGAGCCTGGCGCAAGGCGCGGGTGCTCAGGAGGCAAAGCGGCCTGGGGCGGAAGCTCCGAAGGAAGGGCGGCTGGATGTCTCGGAGTTCTTCGCGCAGCCCGGTGATGAACCGCCGCGGCCTTTCGTACCGCTTCGGCCCGCGACGACCGACGATCGTCGCCGGCTGGAGGTCGTACGGCTCTATGCCGCGGGCCGTGCGCTCGAAGATCGTCGTGCATGGAACGACGCGGTTGCGGTGCTTCAGGAGGCTCTCAAGCTCGAGCCCGATTCGATCGCTGTGGCCCGCCGTTTATGTCGGCTCTACATCGGGGCGATCGGGCGCCCGGATCTGGCGGTTGAATACGGGAAGCGGGTGCTGGCGGCCGAGCCCGGGGATAGCGAGACGCTCGGCCAGCTCGTGGAGTACTACCGTCGAAGCGATCCAGCCGGGGCTGTGTCGATCTTGAACGAGGTTCTGGCGAACCCGAAGCTGGAACAGCATGCATTTGGGCGGCTACTGGCACAATACGAGCTTGGGCGGCTGTATTCGGGGCGGCTCCATCAGACGGACAAGGCCGCGGACGCTTTTGCGAAGGTAGTGGAGGAGCTAGACGACAAGTCGGCCAATCGACTCACGCCTGTCGAAGTGTTCCGCATTCTGGGCGATAGCCCGGCGACGGCTTATTTCAATTTCGCCACGGTTTTTCTGGCGGCGAAGCGGGATGAGCTAGCGGTGAAGGCGCTCGAGCACGGGCTCGTATACGACGAAGACAATACACAGATCTCGCTGATCTTGGCCGACACTTTGCTCAAGCTTAACCGGGGGGAGCAGGCGCTGGCGCTCGTCGATCGCCACATCGAGCGGCAGACTCCGTTTGTGGAAGCATATGAGCTACTGGCGCGCATCCTCAAGGCGCTGAAGCGTGAGAACGAGATCACGCAGCGGTTGGAAGCGGCTGCGCGGCGGGATTCGAAGAATATTCCGCTCCAGTACGTTCTCGCCGATCGCTATCGGGAGGTAGGTGAGAACGACAAGGCCGAGGCGCTCTACAAGTCGCTGCTATCGTCGCAGCCGACTCCCCAGACTTACCGAGCGCTCGCCAGTTCCTTGTTGAAACGTAAGAAGGCCGCTGACTTCCTCAAGGTGATGAGCGAGGCGATTAAGCGTCCGGAGAGCCTGGACGCGATCAAGTCTCAGCTCGCCACGGCTGCCGCGGATGATGAGATGGCCGAAGGCATGCTTGAGGCCGGTCTCAAAAAAATCACGGCCGCGCCCAAGTCGGTATCGAGATCGACTTACGAAGTGTTATCGCTGATCGCCAATAATCCGGCCCAAGGCTCTCAGAACAAGGATCGCCGGCTGGAGAAGCTGCTGGGAATCGAGCGATTTTACGCCGAGGGAAACCCTGGTCCCATCGTCCAGAACGAGATGATTGACACGCTGAGACAGTTGGGCCGATATGCCGAATCGGCAAGCGCCCTTGAGAAACTGATGGCTCAGCATCCTGCCACGAAATCGGTTCAGCGATTGGTGGAGCTGGCCGATCTGCATCGGCGGGCCGGGCACAACGAGGCTGTGAAGTCGACTTTACGCGAGGCGATGCGGCTGGACCCTGGCGAAGGGTCAGCCCAAGCGAGTCTGGCGGCACTCTTGAGCGAGATTGGTCAGGTAGACGATGCCGTGCGCGTGTTGCATGATGCCGCGCGGCGGGAACCGGGCAATCCTGACTATGATTGGCGGCTGGGGATCATCCTGACTCGATATGGCCGGAACGAGGAAGCGATCAAGGTGCTAGAGGGCGTCTTGAAGCGTTTTCCGGACAATGACGAGGTTATCAAGGTGATTCGTCCGATCCTTTCGATCGTGCATGTCAATCAGGGAGACTATGTCAAGGGCGAGGCGGAGCTCGAGCGGCTGCTGGAGCGTTTTCCCGATGAGGCGGAGCCCAACAACGACCTGGGGTATCTGTATGCAGAGCAAGGGAAGAACCTCGAGAAGGCCGAAGCGATGATTCGCAAGGCGCTTGCCATACAGGAGAATCAGGCATATCTCGACAGCCTGGGTTGGGTGTTGTTCAAGCGGGGCAGAGCCAAGGATGCTCTCGAGCCGCTCATCAAGGCGGCGGAGAAGACGAAGGAGCAAGCCGCGCGGGACGGGTCGAACCCGGATGCCACGATTTTTGAACATCTGGGCGACGTGTACTTTCACCTCCATGACGTGCGAAAGGCGGCTGAGTCCTGGGGTGAGGCGGCGAAATATGCGGAACAGGCTGTTCCCCCGGAAAAGCGATTGCCGGAGATCCGGAAGAAGATCGGGTCGCTCGAGCAGCTTGGTCCGATACCCAAGTCACCTGCCGCCCGAACACCATGAGTGAAAAGAAATGGCAGGACATTCGCATTCAGCCAACATCGCCCACCGCAAGGGCTTGGTCGACGCAAAGCGCGGGCAACTCTTCACGAAACTCTGCAGGGCCGTCTATGTGGCCGCGCGCAATGGAGGGGGTGACCCGGCCGCAAACATGCGGCTGCGGTACGCGATTGATAAAGCTCGGTCGTTCAGCGTTCCCAAGGAGAACATCGAGCGGTCGATCAAGAAGGCGACCGGTGAACTCGGCGGCGAGAACTTCGAGGAAGTGGTCTACGAGGGGTATGGCCCAGGCGGCGTCGCTGTTCTTTGCGAGGCCTTGACCGATAATCGGAATCGGACGGCGAGCGAGCTTCGCCGGCTGTTCGAATCGGCCGGCGGTAATCTCGGGGCCAGCGGGTGCGTCGGCTATCTGTTCAATTTCAAGGGGTTGTTCGTGGTTGATGCCGGGCACGTATCCGAGGAACGGCTAATGGAGGTCGCCCTTGAGGCTGGGGCGGACGACGTTCAACTGGTGGACGGGTATTTCGAGGTCACCTGCGACCCCAAGCTGTTCGAGTCTGTGCGGAAGGGTCTCGAGGACCAAAGAATTGCCCTCGAAAGCGCCGAGACTTCGTACATTCCGACGACGTACGTTGACCTTGACGTCGAGAACGGCCGCAAGATGCGCAAGCTCAAAGAATTGCTCGACAGCAATGATGACGTACAAAACGTTTACGCCAATGACAACATTCCTGCCGAGGCGATGGCATCGTGAGCGCAGCGATGCAGCGATCGCGATGCAAAATATCAGTGAGAGTCGCGCGAATTGTTTCCGCTCGAGTTGACAGCAGAGAGGTCTTGCCGGGCAATGGCGATGGAATTTGTAAAGTCGGAACGGCTGCGGAAGCTTCCACCTTATTTGTTTGGCGAGATTGACAAGAAGAAGAAGGCGGCGATCGCCGCCGGGCGTGACGTGATCAACCTCGGGGTGGGCGACCCCGATCATCCGACTCCGGAAGCGATCATCCGCAGCGTGCAGCACCATGTTGAGAATCCTGCGTTTCACCAGTATGCCCTGGATCAAGGGTCGCCGGAGCTGCGGCGGTCAATTGCGGCATTCTGCAAGCGCCGGTACGGCATCGACCTCGATCCGGAGACGGAGGTGCTCGTACTGATCGGCTCGAAGGAGGGGCTGGCGCATTTGCCTCTGGCCGTGATAAACCCCGGCGACATTAGCCTCGTCCCGGACCCATGTTACCCTGTCTATCGTTCCAGCAGCATGTTCGCTGGCGGCGAAGTCCATACGATGCCGCTGGAATCGAAGCTGGGCTTTCGGCCCGACCTTGAAGCGATTCCTGTTGACGTATTCTCTCTCGCGCGGTTGATGTTCTTGAATTACCCTAACAATCCCACCGGGGCAACGGCTGATCGATCGTTTTTCGAGAGAGTGGTCGAGCTCGCGCGGGCCAATGAATTCGTGGTCGCGCAGGATGCGGCTTACAACGAGATGTATTATGAGACAGCGCCGCTCAGCATTCTCGAGGTACCCGGGGCCAAAGACGTGGCCATCGAGTTTCATAGTCTTTCCAAGACGTTCAACATGACGGGCTGGCGGATTGGATTTGCGATCGGAGGAGCCCCACTCGTCGCGGCTCTTGGCCAGGTGAAGGCGAACACGGATTCGGGGGTGTTCACGGCCATCCAGTCCGCCGGCATGACGGCGCTGGACGAGTACCACAAACTTGGTCCTCCGATTCGAGCACTTTACAAAGAGCGTCGCGATGCATTCGTGGGGGCGCTGCGGCACATCGGTTGGCGAGTTCCGACGCCAGAGGCGACTTTTTATGTGTGGATCCCCTGCCCTGCGGGATACACATCGGCGGAGCTGTGCACGCGATTGCTGGATGAGGCAAACGTCGTAACGACACCGGGCATCGGATTCGGGCGGACCGCCGACGGATACATTCGCGCTGCACTGACAGTGGAAACGCCGCGGCTGCTCGAAGCGGTCGAACGGATTGGAAAGCTCAAACTGTGAATGCCTTCGTCGGCGTAGGCAGCAATCTCGGTGACCGAATGGCGTATATCAATGGCGCCATTGCAGCGATTGGGCATACACCGGGTGTGACCGTCCGGCAGGTTAGCTCGCTTCACGAGACCGAGCCGGTTGGCGGCTCGCCGGGCCAGGGGTTGTTTTTGAACGCCGTCACTCTGCTCGAGACCGAACTCGAGCCGATCGAGTTGCTCGGCGTACTCCAGCGAATCGAAGTTCAGTTTGGACGCGACCGGACGGTTCGCTGGGGCGAGCGGACGCTGGACCTAGACCTGCTGCTTTTCGAGGACAGAGTCCTGCAAACACCGGAGCTATGCGTACCGCATCCGCGAATGCGCGTGCGGCGATTTGTTCTGGAGCCGCTGGTCGAGGTGGCTCCGGAGGCGGTCGATCCGGAAACGCGCCGGCCGTTTGCGGAGATCCTGGCGGAGCTGAAAGAGAGGTCGGGCTGAGCAACTCGCTGCATCGGAACTCTTGTCGCCCAGGAAACGGGCCTCTATGATGCGTTCACAGATGGCAGCAGCGTTCATTCAGTGGTGACGATCACGCTTTCGACTCCTGGGCTTGCTATGGCCAAGAAGGATACCGCCAAGGCGAAAATCGCTGGCAAAGCCGACGATTCGGCAGTGAAGATCGTCGCACGAAATCGCCGCGCGCGGCACGAATACGACTTGATGGAGCGAGTCGAGGCGGGAATGGTGCTTACGGGAACGGAGGTCAAGAGCCTCCGAAACGGCAGGGCCAGTCTGGAAGATGCCTACGCCGAAGTCGACGGTGGTGAAGTATGGCTCAAGGGATGCGACATCCCCGAGTATGTGCAAGGGAACAGGGAGAACCACCTTCCGAAGCGCACGCGTAAGCTCCTCCTGCATCGGCGCGAGATCGCGAAGCTGGCAAGCAAGACGGGCGAGAAAGGGATCACGCTGGTACCGCTTTCGATCTACTTCAAGAAGGGGATGGCCAAGATTGAGACTCTCTTACGCGCGAGGACGGAAGACGTTTGACAAGCGGGAGGCGATCAAGAAACAGGACGCCAAGCGCGACATTGACCGCGCGATGCGGCGCCGCTAGCTTTCGCGCAAATAAAGCGTCCGATTTGGCGGGGTTTTGCTCGGGTGACCTGCTGGTCAGGAGCGATTGATGAGACCGAATCGTCGCGACTGGCTTAAGGGCGGTGCTCGTTGCGGCCGTGGCGGGAGAGACGGTGCAGGGACGTCGTGCGCGTGCTCTGGCGCCGAAGGGTTCCCCGCTTGTGATCACCGGGCTCAAAGTGGCGCCGATTGCGCTGCCCGATCTGCCCATTCTCGCGGCCAGCGGTTGTTGTGGGCCGTATTTTCTGCGGAATGTCGTGGAGCTGCGAACCGATGGCGGCATTGTGGGGATTGGAGAAACGCACAGGGGCCGCGATGTAACGAAAGCGCTCAATCAGGCCACTGGGCTGCTGCTCGTCCAAAATGCCTTTGCTTACCGAAAGGTTGCCCGGGAGCTTCGAGCGGGGAGTATGGCGGCGCATGCGGCGATCGAGATGGCCTGTGTTGACGCATGCGCACGTGCGATCGACCGGCGGTTTTGTGAGCTGGTTGGCGGGCCGGTACGCGACTCGGTGGAGATTGCGGCTTATCTCTTTTTCCGCTATGCCGCCGATGATCCGGTGATATTGAGCGACCCGCGGTTGGTCGATTCGCGCGGACGGGGCGATCGCGCCCTGGACTCATGGGGCGAAGTTCGCACGCCAGAGGCAATGGCTGCGATGGCTGCGCGATTTCGCGAGAAGTGGGGTTTTCGGGTGTTCAGGCTTAAGGCCGGGGTGCTCGACCCCGATCTCGAGCTCCAGACGATGAAGGAGCTGGCGGCGCGGCTTAGCCCGAAAGCATTGCTACGGATCTATCCCAACGGGCGGTGGCGGGAGGACACGGCGGTGCGTATCGGGAAGAAGCTCGCCGAAGTCGAGCTGGAATACTATGAAGATCCGGTCAACGGCCAGAAAGCGTTGGCCGAGGTGCGAAGGCAAACGGGATTGAAGATGAGCACGAACATGTGCGTCACCCGATTCCAGCACATTGCCGGGCGCTTGAATTGAAACCGATCGATGTTCTGCTATGCGACCACCAATATTTCGGAGGATTTGCGGGCTGCCAGGCGCTTGTCCGATCTGCCGGGCGGTAGGCTGGTCGATGAGCCATCACAGCAACAATCACGCCGGTGTAACGATGGCCGCGATGATTCAGCTTGCTGCGTCGATTCCGGAGTTGACACTCGCGAGTGACACGCATTACCCATGGCTCGCGGAGGCGACGGACATCATCGAGGGACCGAAACTTGTGATCAAGGAAGGCCGGATGGCGGTACCCACCGGGCCGGGTTCGGGTGTCACGCTTGATCAGGACAAGCTAGCGCGTGGGGCGGAGTGGTACGTCAAGTGTGGCATGACCGGGCGCGACGACGCGACTTTGATGAAACGAATCGAGCCGAGCTGGACAGGTGGGCTGTTGTGAGTGTCGAGTTGAAATTCAGCTCTGTTGGGGTCTGGCTGCGGCAGGGAGCGGCCGGCGAAGTTGCTTGACGTCGGGCGTACGGCCCATAATGAGAGTAGCTGAGCGAAAGCTTAGATCCACGATGTGTTTCACTTACGGGGGGCGAACCAGGATCGACCGGATGTCTGACGCGACTGGTGGCGTGCCGAGGTTGGTCAGCGGGCCTCGTAAAAAGCCGACCAAAACTTTAAGTGCCAACAGCAATGTTGCGCCACTCCGTCTCGCTGCCTAAAAAACAGCGACGGCCTCGCGCTGCGTTTTCGCCCGAGAGACGCGGCCGGGGACGCCAATTCGGGATCGCTCGAGCCTAACCGCTGGTTGCTGCTCGGGTTAAACTCATGACTGGCTAAGCCGAACAGGACCCTGCCGATCGGGGCCTTGAGGCCGACAATCAAATGATCGGCTACGCACGTAGAGGCCGTCGTTGATGCTTCTCGGGACGCGGGAGCAATTCCCGCCGCCTCCAATTGGCTCGGTGCCTTCACTCGCGGCGGGCCGAGCAATGGGAACTGTTTGCGCTGGGAGGTCCGACTCGCTGCGGTTCTTGATGGCTATTCGCGGCGGGAAGCGCAAGAACTGCGACGCAATTGATTGAAGTGTCAGCACAAAGTAAGGGTCGAGTGTCTCGGAATGGACCCGTAAGCGCGGGCGCCGTAGGCTTCGGCCGAAGGGACTAGCACAATTCGAGTTTCTCCAACTGTTTTGAATCAGTTGGAAATGGAATGACCGCGGTTTCGAGTTAGCTTATAACTCGAATGGGAGGTCTTCCATGAGCAAGCCACGTAAGCACTACGATGCGGTCGAGAAAGTTGCCATCCTGCGACGCCATCTCATGGAGCGTATCCCCGTCTCTGATCTTTGCGATCAGTACGACATCCAGCCATCGATGTTCTACAACTGGCAGAAACAGTTGTTCGAGAACGGGGCCGCAGCCTTTGGGCAGACTCGCTCGGCACCGGAGAAGCACCAGGAGCGCAGAATCGCTGCTCTTCAGGATAAACTGCAGCGCAAGAACGAGGTCGTGTCCGAGCTGCTGGAAGAGCACGTCAATCTAAAAAAAGTTCTTGGGGAGCTCTGACCGGAGCCTGGGTTCCCCACGACACTCGTGACCAGATCGTCGACTACGTTCGCTATTGGTCGGACCGGACGGAAATCCCGGCCAAGCAAATCGTCCAGTGGATCGGTTTCAGCCTGAGCAAGTTCCACGACTGGCGAAAACGTTACGGCAAAGTCAACGAGCACAACGGTTGGATTCCCCGCGATTGGTGGCTCGAAGACTGGGAAAAGCAGGCGATCATCGAGTTTCACGACAAGAATCCGCTTGAGGGTTACCGCAGGCTTACGTTCATGATGCTCGATGCCGACGTTGTTGCGACCAGCCCTTCCAGCGTGTACCGAGTGCTCAGCGACGCCGGTCTAATGAACCGCCACAACACCAAGCCTTCGCTCAAAGGAACAGGGTTCCAGCAACCGCTCGGTCCGCACGAGCACTGGCACGTCGACATTGCCTATATCAACATCCTCGGCACCTTTTTCTTCCTTTGCAGTTTGCTCGACGGCTACAGCCGATCGATCGTGCACTGGGAAATCCGGCCCAAGATGGAAGAAGGCGACGTCGAAACAATTATCCAGCGAGCTCTCGAGCAATATCCCGGGGTGTCTCCCCGGATCATCAGCGACAACGGACCTCAGTTCATTGCTCGAGATTTCAAGGAATTCATCCGCATCTGCGGTATGACGCACGTGAGAACCTCACCGTACTATCCCCAGAGTAATGGCAAGATCGAGCGATGGCATCGTTCGATCAAGTCAGAATGCATTCGTCCGGGAACACCTCTTTCAGTGGAGGATGCCATCCGCTTGGTCGAGGGCTATGTGCGGCACTACAACGAGGTGCGGCTTCATAGTGCAATCGGCTACGTAACACCACTGGCCAAGATGTGCGGTCGAGACAAGCAGATCTTTGCTGACCGAGATCGCAAACTCGAGGCGGCAAGGAGTCGCCGAAAAGAAGTCCGTGCCCAGCAGCGTCAAGTCGGTTGACGCAGGGCAAAGCAGTTGTCAGCCCCGTCGAATGGATCTACGATGGCCAATGGCCTGGGCGGAGGATAGGGCTCCGTGGCGACACGACCTGAGCGCCGTCCCAGGGACCAAGACCGAAGGAAGGGCGGCAGGAAGCCGCCCCTCACCTCACCTTCGGGATTGGTACCAATGCGCTAAATCGTTCCACTCAATCGTTTCTCCACCAGTAGCTAACGACGCAATCCGGGAATTCCATTTCACGCTGAACCACTACACAACCTGCTTGCCGGTGGCTCCCTCGTCTAACTCGGAGATCACCCGCCCCGCTCCGAGCGTGAAGCTGAAAAACGCTCCGCCGTGATTCAGCGAATCGTCGAAGATATGGTCATTCTTCGCGAGGTATCCCGTATAGAGGACGGTGGCAGTCTGTCCCGTCTTGAACGGCGGACCTGAGCGTTGCACAATCGTTGAAGTTTTGACGCCACCAGCCGGAGTGCTATACATGGGCTTCCTGAGCACAAATGACCCATTCGCGCGGCTCGTCGAAAACGCACAGGCGGGGACGAACTTGGCGCTGCCCGGGAGTTTGCCGAAGAAAGCTGCCCGAGAGTTTGCCGAAGAAATAGGAGGCGCCGCCGGGCGGTTGAGTCAATGTGTATGTAGCAGCGATGAAGGCATACTCGCGGTTCGTCGACGATGTCGGCGACAGTGCGAGCGACTGAGTAACTGCACCATCGTCGACGATATTCCCGATTCCTTGCGGCCACCCCGCGCTCGTGGGCGCCCGCATCAACACACTAAACGTGGCCGGCTGGTCTGCCTGGATTCCCAAGGAGGCACTTTTGACTAACAGAATTGCCAGGTGATCAAGCATGTATTGCTTAGTCAATGTTAGTCTTGGACTTTGTCATAGGACAATAGAAATGTCCGGTTCCAATCGACCCAACATGGCGAAGCGCCAAGGAGGGTCATATGGAGAACCGGATCTCGATGAGCCAGTGAGAGCGAGATGTGCTGAAGATCATGAGTGCTGTTCTTCGTGGTGAGCGCACGCAGGCAGAGGCAGCACGGTTGTTGCGTGAGAGCGAGCGGCAAGTGCGTCGCTTCCAGCGACGCCTGGAGGCCGAAGGTGATAGCGGCATTGTTCATCGTCTGAGAGGACGAGCATCGAACCGCCAGTTTAACCAAGAGCTTCGACTGAATGCCGTGGAACTATACCAGGAGGAACTCACCGACTTCGGACCGACACTCGCCAGTGAGGTGATGGCTTATCGAAGTCTGGAGGTCTCAGCAGACACGCTGAGGCGTTGGTTGATAGCGGATGGGTGTGTCACCACAGCGGCGACGCGATCAACATCGAGGTCGTCGGCCACGACGATCGTGCATTGGAGAGTTGGTCCATATGGACGCGTCGTTGCATTCCTGACCCGAACGCCGTGTTGAAGAGGTGGTGCTGGTTTGCATGATCGGCGAAGCGACAAATCGAGTCATGGCGCGCTTTTATCCCGGTGAGACGGTGGAAGCATACTTTGACCTGGTTGGCCGATGACTGGCAAAGGACGGCCGTCCTATGGCGTTCTACACTGACTACGACAGTATTTTCGAGATCGCATCCCGTGGTAAACAGAACCAGGCGATGACACTGTTCGAACGAGCAATGTCAGAGCTGAGAATCGACTTGATCTTGACAGGGAGTCCACAGACGAAAGGGCGCGGGGAACGCTCACGCGGATCGATGGAGGATCGTTGAGACCGACGCCAGACCGCTCGAAATCGGCTCACGCGAGCCGTTGCGAACTTGGTTCGGGACAAAGGATTGTGTTCGAGTAAGTGCGACGCGAACCGGGGATTGGCCGCGTGAATGATCATCAGAGGGTTTGACCTGAGGGACGGTGACAGGCAACCGAGTCCTCTATGAGTATGACGCAACACAGACCCACAGAGGCCGGCGAACGGTCGAAGGATCGGTATAAGAACTCTTGACGGGGCTGCAGAGTACGCCAAGTACAGACGATCTTGGCGGGAAGTGGTTGAGACGCGTGCTCATGGCGTACAACGTCTCAACTACGTACTCAATGCGAAACGGGTACGGAATTGGGACTCTCCTGTAGACATTCGGGACCCAGTGGGAAACAATGAACCGACACGCTCCACTGCCGAAGTTTGATAAAAATTTTTGCTCGAGTTGCCTTTTGACGAAGGAACGCTGAGTTATTGCTTCGGTGTTATCCGAGGTACTGACGTATGGCGCGATCATGAATTCGGCCACCACATTGATCGAAGGATCACCGCTATGTGTTTATGTCGAGCAAACACGTCGTAGTATCGAGATAGCTTTGAAGGCGTATCTACCGGAAGTCACCAACGATCCCGACACTGCATGTCCAGCGCGGCTAGCTTCGGCGATGCGATACAGTGTACTAAACGGAGGGAAACGGCTTCGCGGTATCCTCTGTCTCATGGCTGCTGATGCATGTGGCGGCGACAGCGAAGCAGCGATTCCGGCTGCCTGTGCGTTAGAAATGGTTCATACTTACTCACTGATACACGACGACCTGCCGGCGATGGACAATGACGACCTACGTCGTGGGCGTTTGACTTGTCACAGAGCATTCGACGAAGCTACGGCCATCCTAGCAGGAGATAGTCTCCTCACACTCGCATTTGAAGTGCTAGCTCGTGAAATTAGACCCGAAATGATTGCGTTACGGTGCTTGACGATTCTCGCTGAGGCATCGGGGGCTAACGGGATGGTAGGCGGTCAAATGGCAGACCTTCAGGCGGCTGCGTGCAATGCGCAAGAAAACAGTGGATCCAATCAAAACATCTCGGCAATAACGACTGGCACACTGCACATGTTAGAGGCCATCCACCGCCGAAAGACCGGGGCGCTGCTTCGTGCTCCACTGCAGATGGGAGCTGTCATCGTCGGTGCTTCCGAACAGTGGCTGAATGCACTTGACCAATACGGAAACGCAATCGGATTGGCTTTTCAGATCGTCGATGATCTTCTTGACGTACAGGGCGAGGAGTCCAAACTGGGAAAACGGGTCGGCAAGGATACTGAGTTAGGCAAGTGGACGTACCCAGAGTTTTTGGGTATCGACGCTAGCCGCCGGCGGGCTCGGGAGTTAGCCGAGGAAGCGAGTTCAGCGATTGAGTCGCTTGGCGAACTCGGTGACAATTTGAGACACTTGGCGTTAGCTCTCGTGGAAAGGGATCGTTGATGAGCCACGTGGAATCGGTGCTTCATAGAATCCACTCACCCACTGATCTCAGGCGATTGAGCGAAGCCGAACTTAATCAGCTTGCGTCTGAGATGCGCAGCGAACTCGTTGGCGTACTTGGGCGCCGCTCCGCGCATTTCGCAAGCAACCTCGGTGTTGTCGAACTCTGTCTGGCACTTCATCTCACATTTGACTTCACCCACGACCGTTTGATCTGGGACACGGGTCACCAGATTTATCCGCAAAAGCTCATCACAGGGCGTGCTGAACGCCTGCATACGATTCGTACCCGAGGAGGGCTGATGGGTTATCCCGACCCATCGGAGAGCCCGTTCGATCTATTCATGACTGGACACGCGGGTTGTGCGCCTTCCACCGTACTTGGTCTCAAGGTTGGCGACGAACTCGTAGGTGCCTATGATCGACACGCAGTTGCTGTTGTCGGCGATGGTGCTTTGCCTTCTGGAATTGTGTTCGAAGCGTTTAACAATGCGAGTGGCCTGGGGACGAAACTATTGGTAATTCTAAATGATAATAAAATGTCGATCTGCCCACGAGTCGGAGGTTTGGCTAACTACCTCGATCGTACGCGCATGTCGACGACCTACCATGATTGGAAGAAGCGGCTTAAGTCAGTTCTGGCAAGCATCCCGGTAGTCGGCGAGCACGCTGATCGCTGGCTTCAGCAGTTCAAGGATGCAATAAAGGCGTCGCTGCGCCACGGAGTATTGTTCGAGGAGCTGGGATTCGTTTACCTTGGGCCTATCGATGGCCATGATCTGAAGACGCTGCGCAGCTACCTTGAGCAGGTTAAGACGTTAGATGGGCCGGTCTTGTTGCATGTGTTGACAAACAAGGGACACGGATTCGAACCAGCCGTGAAAGATCCAGTTAGATTCCACGCACCCGCACCATTTGAGAAACTCGGCAACAGCGTCGTTTCGATCAAACCCTCGTCGAACCGCACATATACGGACGCCGTGAGCGAAGCTCTGTTTGAGTCCTGCCGTCGTGATCAGAAAGTAGCTGTGATAACAGCTGCGATGTGTGAAGGGAACAAGCTGCAAAAGATTCGAGACACTTTTCCTAATCAGTTTTTTGATGTTGGTATTTGTGAAAGCCACGCTGTCGCATTTGCAGCAGGCATGGCAAAGGCCGGTGCCCGACCGGTTGTTGATATTTATAGTACCTTTCTGCAACGATCGTATGACCAGATCTTCCAAGAAGTTGCCCTCCAAAATCTGCCGGTTGTATTCTGTCTCGATCGCGCTGGCCTTGTCGGACCGGATGGCCCGACACATCACGGCATCTATGATCTTTCGTACTTGCGAGTATTTCCAAACATGGTGGTAATCGCGCCAGGCGACGAGGATGATATCGCGCCTATGTTCGCATTTGCTTTAAAACACACCTCTCCGGTTGCGATTCGATATCCCCGAGCCAACATTTACAGGATCGATCGAGAGGTTCAACAATTTGAACTCGGACAGGCTGAGATTCTCGAATGGGAAACCGATGGGATGCTCCTAGCCTGCGGAGCGATGGTTGGCAGTTGCCTCCAGGCGGCTGAGTCATTACGAAACGAGTACGGAATGAGAGTTGGAGTGGTTAATGCTCGATTCGTCAAGCCATTGGATCGTCAGACGATCTGCAAAGCGATCGAGGAATGCGGTTTCGTGCTAACAATCGAAGAGGCCTCGCTAATGGGGGGCTTCGGTTCGGCCGTACTCGAATTAGCGAACGAGACTGGTCTTTCGACCGCTCACGTTCGACGACTCGGATTACCCGACCGCTTTGTCCTCCACGCCGAGCGCGAGGAGCAACTTGCAGAAGTCAGTCTCGACGTTGACGGAATTATAAGAGCCGCATCGGCGCTGGCCGTGGCGAGAGGCTGGTCCTCGGAAAAAACACGGAGGAACGGAACAGCACACGCGGCAGTATCGACTGACGGTTCCGCCCCTTTCCGGAGCGACGTATCCGATCTTGCAAAGAACCAGCCTGCGCCTCGGTGAGTTTGTTTAGTGTGCACTGCTCAGCTTGATTGGTGTCAGTAACGGCGAACGACCGGACTACTCTTCGCATCAATTCACGGCAGCGATTCAGCGGGCTTTGTGCCTGACATCAATGTCGAACCCCACCTTGTTGCCCCTCGGTCCCGAGGGAGCACGAAGAGTAAATTGCTCTACGCGCGAGGTCGACCCGCCGGCGCGGACTGGTCGCAATTGAGCAGCCGATGGACATCATTTATCGCTGCTGTGCTGGTTTGGACGTCTGACGCCGTCCTCGACCCGTTGCTGGATCCACGCGGCCCCAGCTCGCGTCTTGCCTGCCCCGCGGTCCGGCCACGTAGCCCCAAACCCGCCAGTCACCCGGCGGCGGTCGCTGGGTTTCTCGCCCGAGGATGCTCGCGGCATTCCCGGGTGGAAACCCACAGGGGCAGTCGTGCGCGTACCAGCGCCACGGCGAGCGGTCGGCGACATCGGCGCATGTCGTCGGCCCCGACAGGGCCTTACACCGCTCGACCCGCGTGTCCACGCCGCGCATCAAGCGTCTCCTCGACTCCGGCCAGGCGGGTTTCGAGCCCGCTGTATTTGGAAACGGTGATCATCTCCGCGAGCAGGCCGCGGAGCGCCTTCAGGCACACCTCGTCCGAGTCGCCTTCCGTCGCGATCCGGGTGATCCGATCCATCACCCAGGTCGAACGCATGGCAACCTTGCCGACCGCTCGATCGAGCGCGCGGCGCCGAAGTTCCTCGGCCATCTTTCGGACCTCGGGATCTTTTGACCACCGCTGCGCGGTGGCGCGGGGCACGTTAGCCCGACTTTCGCAGGAAGGAATTAGGAGATAGCTTTGCGCATTCGTCGCAGTATATGTATATTGATATTTTCAGTTAAATCTGCGCGGATTGGCGAGCATGGGCGACTGGCTTCAGTCCACTTTAAACGCCACCGTCAGAAATAGTGACTAAATCCGTTTCGATCAGTCTTGTATTTGCACGCTCGAATTGTCATCTCTAGTGACCATGTACGTTCGAAAAACCGTCCGTCGATATAAAGATCGAACATACGTCAATTATCTTCTGGTCGAGTCGGTCCTCACAGAGAAAGGACCTCGTCAGAAGGTCGTGTGTTCCCTCGGCGACCTCTCGCCAAAGCCACCCGAAGAATGGCTGGCCCTGGCTCGAAAGCTCCAAGATGCGCTCACCGGCCAGATGTCCTTGCCGGGCATGGCGGACGAGGACCCAGAATTGGATCGGCTCGTAAAGAGCCTCCCCGCAACGACCACGCCCAGCGGGGCCAGTTCCACGTCCGAGGTTACCACGGTTTCGCCGGATGACCTCGTGTCGGTGCACTTCAATCGACTGACGTTCGAGGATCCCCGGCCGGCTGGGCATATTCATGTCGGTTATGAATTCTGGAAGCGATTGGGGCTCGACGAGATCTTGAAATCGCTCGGGTTCTCGGCCTGGATAATCAAGGTTACGTGCATGATGACGCTCAATCGACTCATCCATCCCGCGGCCGAGTACGCCATGCCCGACTGGATTAGATCCACAGCCATGGCCGACATCTTGAAATTTGGCCTCCTCAGCAGAATCTGTGGGTAAATTCTGGCTCAGGCAGGGCGCCAAGGCTGTGATACAAGGCGTTTTTCACTGCATCGAACGTCCGAAAACCGTACGCCTTTCTCGTCGTCAATTTCACCTTGTTGTTCAGGCCCTCTGCAATGCCTGCGGAAATCGTCCCACGGGCCTTGAACCAATTCAGGATCAATTCTTCATGGCTGCGAAGCCTTCGAGCCACTTTCTTCATTGGCTCGATCTTTGATCGCATCGTCCTGGTGCACCACTCGTGCAGAAATCGACTCGCCCAGCCGTGATATTGGTAAGTCCAGAAACGCTGAAAATCCTCCCGCAAAAGATAGCTTCTCACGGACTTTAGGTTGTACTGCACCAGTTCGGCCAATCTCACGGTCTGCTTCTTTGTTAGGTTCTCCGGCCGCTTCAGCAGGCACCATCGCGCCCGTTTCAGGACTGGCTCGTAGCCATCTCGCTTCAGCCGGCGCGCTTCCTCGGCACGTACTTCGTCGATCGCCTTATTCATCGCTTGCATGATGTGAAAGCGGTCGAGCACGTGGATCGCGCCAGAAACCTCTTGGGCCAGCACGTTGAGGTACGGTTTCCACATATCGCTGCATAGATAGCGGATCGAGTTCTTGGTCTCGTCGGTTATGGTTTGGAAAAAGCCACGCAGGCTTTCCTCCGTCCGGTCCAACCCAATCCAGAGCAACCGCCTGAACCCAGCGTCAATCTGGTAAACCAGCGTCAGGTAATGATGGCCCCTTTGCCACTGCACTTCGTCTACAGCGATGGCCTTGATTCCGGTCATCGTCCGTCTCGCCAAGCCCCATGCGACTGCATACTCGACCGAGCGGTACACAGTTTCCCAGGTAGTATGGAATATCAAGGCGACTTCCAGCCACGAGAGCCGCTTGGCCCAACCGGCTAGAAACCATCGGTAGGCCGTAGTCACCGGGCTCTTGCCGTCACTCCACGGGACCTCTTCGACGATCACACCGCACTTCGGGCAGTCAACGCGCCTCATTGCGTAGACAAAGAACACAGCGATCTGCCAGAGCGGCACGAACTCGAACCTTCGTACAGGTAGTTGATCATACCCGGCTCGCTTACGGTGGCACCCGGAGCAAACAGCTCGGCTGTTGCGGCGGGCTTCAATTTCTACCTCCAAGGCAAGTTGCTTTCCTTTCGAGACCAAACTTACCTTGCCGTACACGAAGGACTTTTGCGGTGCAATGCGATTGAGGGTAGTCTTGAGGAGCATCGTGTGGGGCCTCTCGATTGGGATGGTCTTGGTAACCCTTCCCTAACCGACGGCCGCGCACGATGCACTACCCTACCTTCTTCAAAAAAACCTTTCTCAAGAACGAGTCCGCGAAGAGCTATTTAAAACTGAACCATCAAATGTGAACTTCGCCTACCCCTCCCGCCTTCACCTTCGCTTCGCCCTCAACCTAGCAGGGCGGACCGAATGTGAAGGTGGGAGGGAGAACCCTCCTGTCGAGCCCGAGCCGAGCTGCTGCATCGTTTTTCAACCCACAAATTCTGCCGAAGACCCGAACTTTTTTTAGTTTGACGTGCTCTTCCAGCAGCTCGGACACGACCTCGTTCTTGCGCTGCAGTTTATCCTGAAGAGCAGCGATTCTGCGCTCCTGGTGCTTCTCCGGTGCCGAGCGAGTCTGCCCAAAGGCTGCGGCCCCGTTCTCGAACAACTGTTTCTGCCAGTTGTAGAACATCGATGGCTGGATGTCGTACTGATCGCAAAGATCAGAGACGGGGATACGCTCCATGAGATGGCGTCGCAGGATGGCAACTTTCTCGACCGCATCGTAGTGCTTACGTGGCTTGCTCATGGAAGACCTCCCATTCGAGTTATAAGCTAACTCGAAACCGTGGTCATTCCATTTCCAACTGATTCAAAACACGCCCGCTGTCACCGCATAATGCAGACTGGAGGCCGGTTCGTCGGTTTAGGTTATCGCGCAGGTCGCCGCGATCTGGTGGTCTCCTGCCAAGGGATGAGTTGGTCCGCTCTGCAGCCTACCAGACGCATGAAGACTGGAAGTTCCGAACGCTGACCCGACAACTGCCAACAAGGAAGCCGCGGGCTACAAGCACGAGTCGCGTGCAACAATAGTGGTCGCCACCACTCTCACTATCGCGCCGCCCGTTGCGTCAGCTCATAATATGACGCTCTCCTCTATCTTGCACATGACGTTCTTTTAGTATATCTTATTAATAAGTATATTTATTTCATACATATCCATGCGCTCTTAATAGCTTACTACGGCGAGGGCAACAACGCCGCGGGCCTGCTCGCTGCACAGTCACGCCGTGGACCAGAAGCCATCCATCTCCATCCATTCGGGAAAAAACTTTCAGCCTTCTCAGGCGGATTGTCGGGCCCAAAGAATGTGCTGCACCGATCGCCGCAATCCACCGTCTCCCGATGTACGAGGCGCTAAATCTTGCAGGAAGCTTCCGGCTCACCGCGAAAAGAGAAGATGAACTGGTGATCAAAGAACGTCTGGCGGCGCGACTGTCGGAGACGCACGACTGAAACAGCATGGTCGAAAAAACCCTACTTCCCGTACACCCGCTTACGATACTCCCGATTCGACAGCACGCGCCGCGCCAAGGTCGGCGCTACCGGCACAGTGCGCTTTTGGACGCCCGCAAGCGTTTGCTATCATCACTATCGATGGCACTTCATTTTCGTCGATACATCTCCGTGGTTCATACTATCGATGGACTCCAATCTCCGCTGGTCTGCTTTTCGGAGAGCCGCCGAGAATTGCCTGTCGAAAACATGTCACACCGCTTTCTCTACTACACCCACCGGTCCTAATCACAACTCAAGGTGACCCAAGACAAAACCTCTTTCTTGGCACTTTTGCAAAGTCAGAAAGTCACCGTGAACTGCGTGTTCCCATCGCTGAATAGCGTCGGGCAGTCGGTGCCGTTGACGGTGAACGTCAGCGAAAGTGGCGAGCACGTATGGCTGCTCAGGACCAGCTCGAGTGGCGCGCTCCCGAGGTTCGAGCAGTAAGACGTCGTCCCCGTCGGGCATGATCCGCTGGTGAAGAAATACGCTCGAAGCTCGATGTTGCCGCCCGTGCAAAAGAGCCGGAAATAGAGGCCGCCATCGCAGCATCCCGTCGTCCATTCCTGCGGGCTCGCCGAATACGTCATCGTGGCCGATCCGTTGCCGAGCAGCGGGTTCGTCCACGAAAGCGTAAGGTTGGTTGCCGGCAGACTGCACGGCGAGCACGGGATACCGCTACTTCCGCCGTTCGTTTCTTCCGATACCCATCGGCCGCCGACGGAATACGCGGTCAGGTAGTCGCCGACCGACGGGACCTTGTTCAGGACGATCACCGGCACGGTCGTCGCCGCGTCGGCCGAGAGCGTGTACGTGCCCCCTTCGGTCTCGGTGCCGTAGGCTAAAACGGGGTGCGTGAAGTACACTCGCGGGACGACGTTCGGCATCGATCCGCCGTTGTAAACCTGGACGAGCAGCCTCGGCGTGCCGGAGAGGTCTTGGGCGCCGAGCAGGTCGAGGGCGTTTTCGTGCGCCGTGATCCGGTCGCGGAGGATCCGCGCCTCGGCGGCGTGGCCGCCGTCGAGCATGTCGGCATTCTGGCGAGTCGATAAGGCGCGGTCAACCATCTTGCAATTTTGGATTTTGATGTCCCCGACAGAACTTGACGTTGGCGAGGTCGCCGCGCGGCGCTCAGGCCGCGTTTGCGCCTGAAAAACGATGAGAATGGTCGCGGAAACCCATGATAGCCGTCGTGAACGTGTCTGTTGGCCACAACCAGGCTATGTGAAGGCGCGCATTCAACGCAGATTGTCCCGCTTGCAGGGTCTGAGGCGCTTGAACACTTATCCACGCGCGCATCTTCTTCGAGGCCGCCGCTCGCAGCACGTTCCATCCAGTCAGTTTATGTAAGATCACACGAAACACGCTTCCCCGTCCTCGTACGCGCAGACGGCCCAAGCCGAGCCAATTCTTCAAGCCGCTGTTGATCGACTCAATGCCCGCGCGTCGAGCATATCGCGCCCCAAACACGTCGGTTTCAATTTCGCGACGCCTTCCGGCCAAGCGCTGATCCTTGGCGTTGAAACTCACCGCATAATGACCACTCCAACTCTTGTGGATCGGACAGGCGTTGAAGAACGGGCATCCCTCACAATTCTCCGCCGCCATCACGACCCGAGTCGTCTCCGTCGCGTCGTCATGCTCGACCGCCAGTGGCTTGTGTCCCGTTGGACAGGCGGTTATTTCTCCGGTCCGCTGGTCCAAGGCAAAATCATCGATTGACAGGTCCGAGAGGTCGATCTCCGGCGTTCGGCCGCGAATTGGTGCCACGAGCTCCATACCCCGCTTTTCAGCCGCTTGAACGTTTTCGTCAGTGCCGTACATTCCGTCGGCAGACAGCTCTTCCGGCAGGCGCCCAGACCGATCGAGTTGATCGAGCATCGGACCAACCCCCGCCTCGTCCGTTTCACAGGCCGTTTGTGGCAATACGGCCGTAATCAACTGAACCTCGTTGGCCGAGCCGCAGGTCTCGGCGATCTGCACTTGGTAGCCTGCCCCCTTGTGACCGTCGTAATTCGCGTCGGGGTCGGAAGGGTTCTGAATTCTGTTGGTATCGGGCTTCTGTTGAACCGTCACCTTGCCGTCAACTACCCGGCATGGTTGATCGAAGATAGTGCGGAGCATCTTATAGGTCGAGCGGTTATTCAGTTCGGCGCAGTCGGCGAATCGCTCGAAGATGAAAAGCAGATCCTCGGCAGCCTGTTGCCGCGACCGCAGTCGTGCTTCGTTGTCCTTGGCACCAGCGAATAGCTGCGATTCGGAACGCTCGTAACGGAGGCGGAATTCCACAGGCAGGGCGGTGTACTGCTCGGGGGGGGTGTCGTTTCACTTGCGCGAGAAATCGCTTGATCGCCACCGCCATCAGCTTGGTGCGACCGAATGTGGCCATATGGCTGAAGACGTGAGTGGAGCCGAGCCGCTGTTGTGTTACGTTGATTTCGAGCGCGTCGGTCAGCCGGCCAGTCACATCTTCAAAGACCTTGGCAGCCAGTTCGTCTTCGCGAAACATTTTTTGATAGCGCTCTACGGTTCGGGCCGACACCGAAACGCCAGGCTCAAGGTTCAACGCGTACTGGACGTCAGACCGAAAGATGTAAGCCTCGACCGCCTGCTGAGCGGTTCAGTCGTTGAAGTCAGTCAGAAGCACCAGCCCGGCCATTGAGTAGAGTTCCTTAGTCGGGGCGCCGAAGTCCGGGTTGAAATGCTGGCCCAGTTCACCGACGGGCATCAATTCGAGCAGGACATGTCCGAAGACGCCCTGCCAGCCTTCCGTAATCAACTGCCGCCCAACGGGAGGGAAGACGCCCTCGAAGGGGTCAAAGAGCCGCTATTGTCGGGGGTCGACGGTGTGAATCAGATTAGGCGCAACTCCTTTCGCAGCGATCGAATAAGTATAAACGGGCCTCCCATAGATTGCAAGCGATAGTCCACATAAACGCACTCTTTAAAAGAGCTTGTGTAAAGAATTGAACGCGGCATAGTTCTATCGGGCACGTCAAGATCCAAAATTGAATCAACCATCGAATCGAAAAACCCACCGTCCGCCGACCGAGTGAATCACGAGGATCGTCCCGTTCGGCGGAATCGACGTTCCCAGATTGAGCGCATAGACGATCGTCGAGCCGTCGGCCGTGAACGTTGGCGTCGCGCCCTCGGTTTCGTTGCCGTAGATCAGCTCGGGGTTGCATGCGTAGAAGACGCCGGCAGACGTCGGGTAGGTCGTGACGGTCGTCGTGATCACGCATAGCGCCGCGGAGCCCGACGGCTCGGCGCCGAGGCGCGGTCGAGGGCTTCGGCGGCTGCGGACTGTCGTTCGCGCATCACCCGCAGGTCGTTCATACGCCTTGAGGTTCCGCTCGCCGGTCGCTGAACTGGATAATCGTTTGCTGCTTATCGCCCGAGAAATCCCACGCGAACGCGGTCACCCACGGATAGCACGCCGTCTCGCCCTGGTCGACGCCGACGTTGATTTGCAAGTTGGCGTTGCGGCCCTGGATGATCTTCACTCGGTCGCCGATCTGGTAATAGTCGGTGATGAACGGCAGCGTCGCCGAGCCGGCCAGCGTCGGGAACTCATGGGCCGACCGGAGCTGCTCGGCGTGGGTGAGCGCCGCGGCCGTGTCGTCGCGCATCACGAGCGGATGTGTGCCGTCGCTCATTGCGCCGTTGATATCGGTCTGCGTCGTGTAATTCAGGCTGCCCGGTGCGATCGTGCAGTACTGGAAATGGTCGCGACCGTCGGCGGACCGCTCGCGGGTGTACTGGGTCGGGACTGACTTGCGGCCCAACGCGGTGACGGCATTCTCGGTGTCGGTGTTCGGGACGCCGATTCGCTGGTCGGCCTCGATGACGGTCGTCAGGCGCAGGACGAAGACGTTCGAGTCGGTCGGAGCCGCGGTACCGGCGATGATATCGATACTAACCTTCGACGCCGATCCACCCGTCGTGGGGCTGGATTTGAAGTCCCACTGACCGGGATCCTCACCTATGAACTCGATGCCGAGGCGGTCGTCCAGTAGTCGCCAGGTGCCATGAGGGATCGTGATAAATCCGTCGCTGCCGGCTGCGGCCTCGAGCTTGGGATTTTGTGAGTAATAGCCGTCTTGGGCGATCTCGAGAACGCACTTCAGGGGCTTGCCGTTGACGTCCTTTGAGATCAAGGTCTGAGAGCCAGGGCGGTAACGGTCGACGTAGGTATAATCTCCGTTCTTGTCGAATGGAAATACCGACGTGAGGTCAAGTGGTTTATCCGTCACCCACGCGGCGTCGAGCATGTTCCAGTGACCGTCGGCGCATTCGTCGGCGATGAACCAGCGATACATGCGGCGTTGATCGTTGGTCGCTCCGGTCAGGTTTGATTTCAGGAACGGCTTGCGGTTGGAAACATCGCCGGAGCTGGGCTCGAATCCCGGAGCAAGGTAAACGCTGATCTCTACTTGCTGCGGCGCCGTCGCCATCGTCCACTGGTCGACGAGCTGATTCGTATCGCGGGCCAGGTGAAGCGACGTGACGTTGTTCGACGAGAGGTCGAGCGATGACGCCCCGTTCGCGGCGAGATAGAGGACCTTCGGTGTGGTCGTCGCCAGCGCGTCCTTGCGTATGACCTTCAGGTACGTCTCCGGCGTTCCGTCGGTATTCGTATCGGTGAAGAATACCATCACGAAACCGCAGTACCGGAGCAGCTCGGCCATGACGTCGGGGACGGCCTTGTTGCTGGCGTCGTAGTCGCGGATGACGATGTCGGTTTCCTGCGCGTCGCCGGAGTTCAGGAGCTGGCCGGTCGGCGGCGAGTAGCACGACAGAAGCGCTTTGAGCGAGCTCAGCGTCGGGTAGATCACGAACGGGTTTCCGCCGTCGTCTTCCGGGCTCGGTTCCTCCTCGATCAGGTACGCCATTGCATCGCTGACGTACCAGAACGACGTGCTATTCTCGCCCCGCTCGAGCACCAGGGGATCGAGAAAAACCGGAAAGCTGTCGTCGCCGTCGACGGTGTAATCGGCCGTCGCGACGCAGTTGCCGATGTAGCCGCCTTGCGATCCGATCGACGTGTCCGACGGATTGAACCGGCACGGCAACGCGATGCGGCGATCGTAGTCGCCGGTCGTATCATCGGCCTCCGAGGCATCGCGCTGGGCGCGGCCCGCGATCGGCGTATCCCAGAGCCGGATCGCCGTCCCGATGGCGACGAACGTGATCGCCTGGCTTTGGGCCGACAGGTCAACCTGGGGAATCTGGGCGAAGCCGTCGAACAGAACGACGGTCTGCGAATCGCCGTCGGGCGTCGACGGGGGGAGTTGGGTCATCACGACAATTCGGTCGTCGTTGATGACGACGTAATTGCCCTGGGCGTCGATCGGCCAGAGCTTTTCAAACTGGGAAGGCCAGTTCATCGTGGCGGCCAGGGCGTCGTCCGTCATGTACTGGAACCGAGCGACGGGAGGTTCTGGGCCTTCCCGGTAATCGATCCGCAGGCAGTAGACGTTCGGGAGAATCGTGTACGGGCTATTGCTATCGTCTTCGCCTCCGCCGCCAGAGCCGGGCAGATAGAGCGCGACGGCGATCGGCATCGCGTTGGTCGTGATGCCGGCGGCGGTCGGGGAGAGGTCGAAACTGGCGGGCTGGCCCATCGGTTAGCTCAGCAGTCCAAGCGCCCGCAGGGCGGTATACATGCGGTTGATCATCCCTTCCTCGTTCGTCGTGTATGACGATCCTGCAGTCGCCGATCCGCCGGTCTGCTGGACGACGGGCGTCGCGCCGTAGAATCCGATCTTCTGGGTCGTCGCCGTCCCGATCTGCGTCCCTGTCGTGGAGCCGAACGACCAGTTGACGCCGTCGGCGATCGAGCCGGCGACGTTGAAGCATTGGCGGTTGTCGGTAACGCTCGTGATCGTCGAGCTGCCGGCGACGACGGTCGCTAGACGGACGTGCGGCGTCGTTGGATACGACGCGGCGACGGTCAGCGCCCACGACGCGGTACCGTCGAGATAGAGGACCTTCGTCGAACTGGCCGTGATCGCTTGCGACCCCGAGCCGGCGAAGCTGACGGTCGTGCCGTCTTGAACCTTGATCATCCCAGCCGCGACGGCAACGTTTAGCGACGTCGACGGCACTTCGTGCAGCGTGACGCAGAGGGCGCCGACCGTCGCGAGACCGTCGAGTGTCGTCGCGTTATTGTTGATCGGCGTCGACCAGCCGGTGTCGCCGAGGGCGGGCTGGCCGAGTTTTGTGTTCGGGGTATACGTGGTGCTCATTGGTCTCTTTTAATGAAACATGATTGGATTCCGGATTCGACCCTCGGGCATTTGGCTCTCGTCATTCGCCGGCGAATTTGCAGGCAGTGCGGCGCATCTCAGGATTACAACGCGAAACACAATTGGGGCCGCGTGGCCGGTTATCGTTGGTATCTCTTAGTCGGTCGATGCAAACCGGCCGTCATCCCGGCGAAGCGCTCCAAAGTAAAGTGATCTCGTGCGTCGACGCCGAATACGTGTAATGAAGCCGCGTGTTGTCGCTGAAAAGAGCAGGTTCGAGCGGCGGGCAGTTGATCGTCACGCCGACTTGTGTCACCGTTCCCGCGTTGCCGGCCGCGTCGTACGGGACGACGGCGTATGACCAGTTGCCGCGGGTCAGCGAGTCGGAGGTCCAGGTGTACGTACCGGCCGCCTGGCCGTAACCGCCGTAGCCGAACCCGCCGAAGCCGAAGCCGTCTGTTTGAATGGCCGACGGGTACGCTGTGATGTCGGCGAGCGGCGTCGACATGTCGACTTCGCCGAACGGTCCAGCGCCGAAACCGTTCACGCCATACCCGCCGGCCGAGTCGGAGCCGTAGACGTAGAACCCGGTGATGTCGGCGGCCTCGAACGTCCCGCCGAGCCAGGACAGCTCGGCGCGCCGAGCCGGTGCCGACGGCAGGTCGGCCGAGAAGTCGGTCTGCTCCTCGCCGGCGGCGACCGTCCCGATATCGACGCGGATCGGTCCGGTATCGCCGAGGATCAGCGTCGCCTGGGTCGCCTGGCCCCACCAGGCCAGCGATTCGTTCAGGTAGATCTGGAACCACGTGGCTGCCGGCGACGTCGTTGTCCAGGATATGTAGACCTGGAAGCCGCTGTAGATCGGCGGGTTGACGCTGGTGATGGTTGATTGACTGAACGACATGCGTGCCTGATATCAATTGTTATCGTGTTACGATAACCCGTGAAACACCGCCCGGTACGGCAGCGCCCACCCGCTCGAGCCGCCCCACGCCGCCGGCCGCGGTCCCATCGGCTCGGGCTGGAACTGGCCGAGGTAGATCACGTTGGCCCACGTCCGGCCCCGCGTGTCGAACAGCGGCCGGGCGATGCCGTCGGCCATCGAGCCGGAGACGCCGGGAGTGAAGATGTCTTCGTCGGAGTTGAGCGTCGGAATATCGACATCGTACAGGACGCCGGAGACGTTGAAAGTCCGGCCGCGGGTTCCGCCGAAGACGGATAGCAGGCCCGGGACGCCGAAGAAGGCCTCGAGCTGCTGAGACGCTTGCATCGGGACTTCTTCGATCTTGACGGCCAGGCCGAAGATCGGGATGCCGCCGTAGGTGGGGGTGTAGATGGCCATCGGTTAAATTAGTAGTCGTGCCTGGCGTTCGTCTCGCGGATCAGGTCGTTCAGGTTTTCCTGGCACAGCTCGGCGACGGCCGTTCCGTCTGACTCGTCGACTTCATAGATGGGTTGCTTGACGCCGTGCGGCCTTTGGTCAGTGTGGGCGAAATACGCCTTTTCGATGTCGGTCTTGTCGTCGATCGGCTCGCCCTGCTTGGGGCCGCGCGTGCGGACGGGAGGCAGTACGCCCGTATTCGTCGTCAGGGGTTTATCGCCGGCGCCTTAGATCATCGTGACTTGCTTCGAGTCGATCGGCCATCGAGAGATTTCTGCGAAAGCATCTGGCCCGTGCGGACGTTCGGGTCATCGACGATGCCGTACTTCTTTTCTTTCCACGCCCTGTATTTTGGTTCGTTCTTGTCCCAATGCCCCGAAATTCCGCCCTTCGTGTCGAGCGATCGATCGTAGATGCACTTGACGACCTTCATTTTAACGTCATCGCCGAGCCATCCCTCGATGCCGACTCGCTTGAAGTCGAACGAGTCGACGCAAGCCTCGAGGAAACCGACAACGTCACCGACGTTGGAAATGTTCATTGTCGTTTGTTGTCTCCGCCCGGCGGCCGCGCATCGAGCGGCTTGCCCGGCGGAGCGCCGCCGGGCGCGCGACGGGGGGGTTCGGCCCCGGCCATTTTTTTCGCATTGGCCTTTTTGGTCTCCTCGTCGATGCTCTCGAGGCGTTTTAGCAGTTCCCGAAGGAGCTGATCAGTCAGCCCCTGATTGGTCGCGGTGAACATATCAGTAGCGGCGCCCGATTCGCCGAGCATCGCACGAACTCGGTGGTTCGCCTGCTGATTGATCAGGATCGTCCGGGCATCGGAAGCGCCAGGGAGGTGCGATGCAGCCTCGGCGGCCGGCTGAACCTTCTCGAATGCTCCGCCTTCCTTCAGTTCGATTTCCGCGATCTTCCGCCATTTCGCGACGGGCGCATTTCTCGCTCCCATCTTTGCATCAGCAATGGCTTCCGCGACGTCGATCGCGTCCTGTCGCCCTCGTTCGGATGCTTCGTATATTCTCTTGCGCTGGGCGTCGAGATCTTCGGGCGTGGCCTTGGCGATCTCTTCGTAACGGTTAGATGCTCCGAGCTCGACGCCCTGGCGTGCGGCTCCCGCGATCAATCCGCGTTTCTCGCGGACGTGTGCGTCGACGCCCCTTTCCTGCAATAGCGCGGTGACCTCGTCTTCGGCTTCTTGCCCTGTTTTGCCTTGGCTGACCAGTTTTTGCTTTCGCGCGTTCACGTTCTGGGCAAAGGCCTTGAACGACTCATATTGGCCCATTCCGCGCTTGACGCCGAATTCCTCGCCGGTCCCTTTGGCTTTTATCTCCTCAATCGCCTTCAATGCCGATTCGACCGCGACTCCCGGATCGCCTGGACTGGCCGGGACGATCACGCTGAATAACTTCGCCGCCTCTTCCGCGCCGACGCCGTGTCCCATGATCTGGGACATTTGCGGCAGCGCTTGCTTGAGCGGCGTGCGGCCTTTTTCGAGGACCGTGAATGTACGATTGAGTTCCTTCATAAGTTCGTCGACTTCTTGCGGCCCTTGCTTTTGCGCCAGCAATGAGCCGGCCAGTTCGGCGCCCACGGACGGTGCGATGCCCGAGGCTTTCATCATCCCCGCGACGCGACCGGCATATTCCTCGCCTTGTTTCTCGGTGAGCTTGGCGCCCTTGGCGATCCCGCCGGTCGCCTCGTCGGTGCCGACCTGCGAACCCACATAGTTCCGAAACTCCGCCTGGAAATCGCGGTATTCCTGCGGCGTGAGATGAAACGTCTTGGCCTGCTCCGCCTCTTCGAGCGTGAATTCTGTTGTGTTGGCTTTGCCCTTGAGCGTCGCGACCTCTCGCATGAACTTCCGCAGTCCCTGGAATTCCTTCGCCATCTCCTGGACGTATTTCGCGGTGTCGTTGAATGCGCTTCCCATTCCTGAAGCGGTCGCCTTGATCGCCTGGAGACCGATTGCCGCTCTGGCGAGACCGCCCAAGTTCGAGCCGAACTTGTCGGCACCGCCCGTGTCGCCGTCGAGCCCTTTCTTGCCCTTCGCGGCTCCGGCCGCGACGTCGTCGCCGGCTTTCTTGCCCGCGCCGCCGACCTTCGTGAGCCCCGCGATCGCTTTCGACGTATCCATCCGGACCGGGATAATCAGATCGGGTGCGTCCACTAAAACAATCCCTCGATCTGGCTAAGGTTGGCGGCATCGATGGCCTCGATGGCCCAGCGACTTGGCCGCACGGTTCGATCGGTTATTAGAAGGAAATCGCAAAGATCCTCGGCATCCTCGAGCAACATCATCGGAGGCATCGGGCCTTGCGCCAGCAGCGTCAGTCGCCGCCAGCGCCGTAGGCTTTTGGGCCGGATTGCCCCGTCGCGATATCGAAGACTTCTCGAATCCAATTCATCGACGCTTCGTCAGCCAAGCGGAACGCCAGGAGCTGGTCGAGCTCGGCATCGGCGAGATCGTAATGCCAGCTCATCAGCTCAGCGGCCAGCGTTGCGACGGCCGCGACCTGGGCGACGCGATCCTCCGCATCGGCGACCGCTTCGATCAGCGCGTCGAGTTCCGGGCCGCATGTTGGGACCGGATATGCTGCCGTCGCCTTGCCGCCCCGAAAGACCGGCCGAATCTCGAGCCACGGCTTCGGGACGAACCAGGTCTGTCCGTCGGCGAAGACGACCGGCGCCGCGTTTCGCTCGTCGAAGTTGGGCTTACGCTTCGTCTTTTCGTCGATCATTTGAACCCTTACAACGCGATACGAACTCGCTAAACGGGATCTTGATGTCGTAGCGACGCGAGCAGTCGCGCGACAGATCGGCCGTCTGTCCGATCGATATCGGCACGCGGATTGAGGCTTCGTCCTTGTGTATATGGATCGGGATGATTAGGTCTGCGGACATGGTTTTTCCTCGAGTAAAAAGCCAACCTCAACCCCGCCGTCCCGCTTCTCCCACCGATACCGCGGCGAGCCGCTCCGGGGATGATCGGTCGGAAACAGGATCGTGTCGGCCGGGTCGCGGGTGATGAATAGCCGGCCGTGCGGTTGCGTCCGAATGAACGCCCGCTCGCCGGCGGCGTAATCGACCTCGAGCAGCGGCTCGGCGACCCGGCAGACGGCGCCGACGCGGTCGAAGATCCGGGCGCCGGCCTTTACCGACTCGGGCAAGAACAATGCGTCGGGACGCGGCACGTCAAACCCTCGTAATCGCCAGCGGCGCGGTCGAGCCGTCGGTACTGAACGCCTGCCAGGTGCCGGTCACGGAGCCGAACTGAGCGTGCTGCGCCTGTGCGTCGGCGTTCTCGAACATCGCGTTCGAGAGCGTGAACACGACGGCGCCGCCTGACTGGCCTTTAGCGTCGTTCAGCGTCGCGACGAGCGTCGAGGTTGTGCCGGGCGTGAAGTTCGCCAGCACAGTCCCGACGTCGGCCGTCGTGATCGAGGCGTGGGGCTCGTTATCGACGTTGGCGATGACGGTCGGATATTGATCGGTATCACCCTTGAACTTGATCAACTGGCCGCCCTGGCCGAAGCTGGCGTTGGTGACACGGGTTAGCGTGACGCTGTTAAAGCTGACGCTGGTCCAGTTGATATTTGCTTTTGTGGCGCTCATGGTGCGGGTCTCCGGTCAGGGGGTCGTGTCGTAGTCGTCCCATCCCTCGACGATGTACTGGTAGCTGAAAACGCAATTGATCCGCCGCTCCGGCACGGTCGGCGGCTGCCAATCCCACTGGATCACGCGGGCCGTCTGCGGTAGCGTCAGGCCGGCCAGGCTCTGGCCGTTCAGTGCGTTGGCCGTCGTGTCGAGGAGCAGCTCGGCCGCCTCATCGCGCAGTTGCGGGTCGATGTGGCGGTAGGCAAGGATGATCGCGACTCGGCTGGTGATGACGAGTCCGCCGGCCGGGGCCGCGTCCCACAGGTCCTCCTGGCGGCTCGACATCGGGACGACAGCGGCGAAGGCTTCCTTCGACGCGCCGCTACCGTAGTCTTCGGGCATGCCCCAGACGAAGACGCCGTCGAAAGCGTCGGTCGCCTGAAGCACCGTCTGGATCGCGTTACGAACGTCGCGGTCGCGGCTCATGATGCGAACCTCGGTTTCGCCATCTGACCGAACCAGCCATTACGCTTGGCGCCGACGATGAGCGGCGCCGACGTGATCCCGTCGACGGTGACCGTAAACTCGCCGGTACCGGCCGAGGTCGTGACGGCGAACGTTGCCGAGGTCGTCGAGATCGCGGTCCACGTCCCGGCCGTGACGGTGGTCGTGCCAGTGACGGAATTCGTGATCGAGACGACCGACCCGCTCGACCAGCTCGTCTCGCTGCCGACGAGTGTCAGCGTCCGCGGCGTCGAGATCTTCGGCTGGATGCGGCTCGGCTTGACGATGAACGACGCTGTCAGCGGCGGCGGCGGCGGCGGTGGTGGCGGTGGTGGCGGCGGTGGCGGCGGCGGCGGAGCCCCGTTAGCGGCGGCGGACCAGTCCAGGAGCGCGTTGAGCGCGATCGACTGGTTCTGCATATCATAGGCGGTCCCGTATCCGTTGCCGCCGGCCGGGCCGCCTTGCGCCGAAGAGAATTGATTCGCGGCCGGCGCCGGCGTGGCGCCCGACGGCAGGTTGAGGCCCTGGAACGTCGAATACAGGTTGCCGAACCCGTCGCCGGCCGGCTGGTTGCTGAAGATCACGATCCCCCAGAAGTCGACCGGCGTCGAGCCCAGCACGCCCTCGAGGCTCTGGTAGCACGTGGCGGTCATGCCGCTGCCAGGGGTTCGCGGATCGCCGATCTGGAGTCCTTGCAGATAGGCGGTCATCAGACCCGCCATGCCGGTATACGGCGGGTAGGGACCGGGAGCGTAAAATTGATCGTGCCCGGCCAGGGTGTTGAGCCCGACCGATCCGTCGATCGCCGATTCGTAGCCGATCAGGCTCGGCAGTCCGTTGACCTGGCCGGCTCGGGCGGCGGGGCCGCCGTTCGTCCCGTATAGAATGATCTTTGAGTTGTGGCCCGCAAACAATCCCCACTGGAACGTCGAATACTTGAAGCACAGGGCCGTGAAATCGTCGATCAGGGTCACCGGCCACGAACCGGGATTCGTGCCGCTCGTCGAGATGGCCTCATTGAACGTGACGTTGGTCGTTCGGGTTTCCTCGTATGGAGCAACGGCGATGCTGCCGATCGGCACTTTCTGGGTTAACGTCTTCCCATTGGATAACGTGCCGGTTGCCGCGCTGATTATGTTCCCGGTTGTCCCGCTGCCTCCCGTCCACCATGAGCCAAACACCGGCTCGACCAGGATGCCCGAGCCCAGAGCATCGAACTTGGCTTGCAAAACGGCGTGTTGATGCGCCGCCATGATCGTATATGTTTCGTCGTTGTTCAGTACCGGCGAGCCCGACGAAGGAATCGTGTAAAACTCATTGACGGCCGTACCGGGCGTGATGTAGTTCAGCAGCCCGGCGTACGAGCCGCAGTATTCGCCGAGCAGTTCCGTATTGTTCCAGTGCTCATCACCCAGTTCACATTTCACTACCGACCCGGACGGCAAATACGGGGCGATGTTGGCGGCGAACTGCTGAAGGCAGCCGTCGCTCATGTGTGGCATCAGGAACAGCCACGGGTCCGCGCCGACGCTCGCCGATATGTTGGCCCAGAACTCTGGCGGTCCGACTCCCTGGTTCGTGTAGGGGGTCACGAGCGGGATACTGATCGTTACCGGCGACGTGGCAAGGAGCTGGATCGGGCCGTTGACGTATCCGCGGAGCTCGCCGCTGACGAAGGTAAAAGTGTCGGCTCCGGTCGGGTAGACCGTCGAAACGTTTTGGGAGGTCTGAATCGACGCGACGACCGTGGCGGTGAGCCCGCTGGCCGTCGTGCCCTGGTAGGCGGGCGCTATCGTGAAAGCAGTTCCGGTTCCCCCCGTTCCAATCACGTACGCCAAGCCGCTTGAATCAAGCGTGACAGATGTGTTATTCGCGATTGTCCGGCCGGACGTGAACGTGATCGACGTGTTGTTATTTGTCGCGCTAACCGTCGCGCCCGAGATCGGCGTCCCCGATATGACCCTGGCCGTGGCCGTGCTCGAGGTCGATCCCACGTATTCCGGATTGATGGTGAACGTGGTCCCGGTCCCGCCGGTCGCGATCAGATACGCTGGCCCGGCCGAGCTGAACGTGAGCCACGTGTTGTTGATGATCGTCTGGCTGGTCGCGAAAGTGATCGTCGTACTGTTCTGCGTGACCGTGCAGTCGCCCGATAGGGCCGTATAGGGGTAACCCGTGGTCGCGAGCACGACGACCGGCGAGTTCGGGAACGTGATCATGTCGCCGCCGCGGTAACCGTGCGCCGTAGCGCACACGGCTTCCATACAACAACCCATCCAGGCGCCCATGTCCTTGGTGCCGGGCAACCCCGTGGTGGCGTTATTGTGCAGCGTCAGGTCGACGTAATTGCCGGCTGCCGAGTTGTTGCCGCCGACAGTCGGGTAGTCGTTGCCGTCGAAACCAAGCAGCGGGTGATAAATCTTCGTACTCGACCAATCGTAATTGGTGTTGGTCGGGTCGGTGTTGTAAGCGCGGATGCTCGTGATCGTGAGCTCGTTCGTGACGATGTCTTGCGCGTAAGACCAGAGACTGGCGGTCGGCAGATCGGCCGGGACCTGCCAGTTCAGCAAACCCTGGCTAAGCGGCATCGACCGCAGCGTCGCCGGGCCGTTGCCGTTGGCGGCGGTCAGGATCAATTTCAGATAGGCCGAGATCGCCAGCGGGTCGGACGTGTCGTTGCCGCCCGTGTTCGGGAACGGCCCGGTGTACGGAGTCGTGCCGCTGTACCCGGTCGTGCAAGGCGCCACGGTCTGCGACGTCGCCGACGAAGTCTGGTTATAGACCGTCGTCGTCGAGTCGCCCGGAACGAACATCCAGAAGTCACTGATCGGTCCCGAGCCGGGAGAACCCCCCGCCCCGGCCTGCGACCAGTACCCGGAGGTGCTCGAGAAATTCACGTTCAACGCAAGGTTGTACCCGTGCGCAAAATTGGGGTTACTGGCATAGGTGAGCCAGTAGGACACCGTCACGGTGACGCCGTCCGCGGCGACCGTGCGGACGTAGGTCGACGTGGCGCCGTTGCCAGGAGCCGACGTATCCTGGCCGTGACACGTTGTGGACGACGCCGTGATCCAGACTTTCATCTGGCCAGAGTTCAGCGCGTTGGCGTCTTTGAAGACGAAACTATAGACGCCTACTGCGGTCGGCCAGGTGTTGTTGTCCAGGTAATTCGGATAGCCAACGTTCCAGAACGCCGCGCTGAACGTCCCGCCCGGCGTCCAGTACAGGGGCTGGTTGTTGGCGTCGTAGAAACTGGTAGTGCCGGGCGTGCCCATCTTGCCGAAGCTCAGACGCGCGTTGCGGGCCGGCTTGATGTCGTACGCGGGAATGAACCCACCGACCGCGCAGTAGCCGACTCCCATCGTCGGGTCAGGCGTGAAGCCGGTGCAGCCGTTGAAACCCGGCGCGTATTGCCCGACGTAATTCGGCACCGTCGCGTTCGTGACCGGCCCGTTCGGTCCGAGGCCGGTCGTCGTGATCGTGGCGAAGGGGATCGTGCAGGTGACGGTGTCGGTCGGCAAGATGTAGAGCTGCGAACCGTCGGAGGTCTTCGTGAACTGATACACGACGCACGGCATGTCGCGCGACGTATCGGCCCAGACTGGACCGTACAGCGTCGACGCGGTCGTGGTCAGGTCGGCGTGCGTGACGGTGACTGTCGGCAGCGTCGCCGAGACGGCCGAAATGACCGTGTCAGTTGTGGGCTGGCCGCTGGTCGACGTGAAGCCGACAACCAGGCCGGTCCCGGAGCTGTTGACATACGTCGTCATCGAGACCGGCGTGAATACCAGATCGGCGACGTAATGGGCCGAGCCGCCCGAAGTCGTCGTGAACGATGACAGGACGTTGATGTTGCCGGCGCCCGCGCCGGCTGTGCCAGGATTGGCCAGGCCCGCGTCTCCGGCCTGCGGCGTGGCGTTGAGCGTCCCCTCGAGCGTCGGGCACCAGGCCGCGGCTTCCAAGGTCGTCGTAACCGATCCGACCAGCGTCAGCGGCGTGTATTGGGCCGTCATCAGGTTGACGACGTCGGCCGCCGTCAGAGCGTATCCGTCCCATACCGCGGGAGCACTGAACGTGATCGTGAGCCCGGTCGAACCGCCGTAGCACCCGATATGGATCGGCTGGCCAACCTGGGTGTTACCGCTGATCGAGCGGGTGGCGATAACCTGCCCGTTGAGATAGAAAGTCTGGGTACCCGAGGTCCAGACCATGTCGACGAAATACGGGGTATTGAGCTCGAGCGCGACGTTCGAGGCTTCGGCAGCGCCGCCCGGCCCGTCGAGGATCAAATAGGCAACGTTGTTGCCGCCGGCTTCGGTAAGCGAGAACCAGGAAACCGTTGTAGGTTCCCTGGCCGAACAGGTAGATCACGTCGCCGGCGCCCAAAACGTCGTCGATCTGGAACGCGCAATGGACCGACATCGACGACTGGCTCGCGCCAATCGAATTCGACGGGGTCGCGATGTAGAAGTTGTCGGTCGAGGAGACCGTCGAAAACTGGATGCCCATTGACGAAGTGCCTGCTCAAAAGCGCGGAGTTTGGCGGGGGAAGTGATTGCTCACAGATTGGCCTGGGACGTGGTGGCACTCGAGCCCGTGGTCGTGCCGCCCGATGCCGCATTAGTGCGGGCCGGTCCATTGGTCTGGGTTAGCGTGTTGGTCGCCAGGTTCGTAACGAGCACGTAACCGCCCGGTCCGCCGCCGCCGCCGTTGCCGTTGGCGCTACCTGAGCCGACCAGCGAGCCACCGGTGCCCCCGGCGCCGCCCGTGACGTCGATCGCGTCCGTGATCGTCGATCCGGTTACGGCTCCGTAATAGATGACGACCGGCCCGCCCTGGCCGCCCGCCCCGCCACCGCCGCCACCGCAGTTGCCCGCCGTCGGCGTATAACCGTTGCCGCCGACGCCGCCTTTTGACTGGATGATCCCGACCGTTGAATTGGTGCCGCGGGCGATCGTAGCGGCGGCAATCCAGAGGGGTCCACCGGCGCCGCCGCCGCCCCCGCCCCCCCCACCCGGGTTCGTGCTATCGCCGCCGCCCGCACCGCCGCCGGCGCCTGATTGTCCGTTGTTTACCGCCACGGGGGACTTGAAGTCGGTCACGTAACGATAGGGATAGGAAGCTTGATTCGGCCCCGTTCCCGAGCCGGTAGCGCCGCCCGTACCTCCGGTCCCAGCGCCGCCAGCGCCGGCCTGCGCGGAGAACTGAACGTTCCACAACAGCCCCACGTTAGGGTTGCCGCCGCCACCACCGTTTGTTGTACTGCCGCTGCCGCCGGAATTTGTCCCGCCGGCCGCGGTTTGGAGGGTGGTGTTAGATCCATACGAAGTCGCGCCAGCAGCGGCGCCGGTCGCCGACGTGGCGTTGCTGCCCGCGCCGCCGTTGAATACGATCGCGCCCGCTTGAGCACCGGAAATATCGAGGGTGCCGCTCACGAACACACGGAACCCGGCCGGTTTGAGCACACCGGTGCCCGACAGTGTCAGGTTCGTGTAGTACATATCACGAGTCAACGTCGTCGTGCCGCTGCTGATCGTGGCCGCCGAGTCCTGGCCCGAACCGAAGTAGAACGAATTGTTGGCCGCGATCACGTCGGCGGCGCCCAGAGCCCGAAACGTCGGGGCCGCAGCCGATCCGCTCGCCGGGCCGGCGAGTACGACGTTCGCCGATTGGTTCACAAGCGATGCCGCGACCGTTCCGGTCGTCGTGACGGCCGAGCTGGGCGTCGACGACAGGACCGTGCCATCGCCCGTGAACGTGACCGATGTGACGGTCCCGCCGGCCGCGGCATTGGCCCACGATGGATTGGCCGAGGCGCCTCCGGTTTGAAGGAATTGCCCCGAGGTACCCGGCGCCAGGACCGACCAGGCCGAGGCGCCGCGATAGAGGACGTCACCTTGGGTCGAGCCGATGCACGAGTCGATGATCGCCGTCAGCGTATCGGCAGCGGGAACCGCCGATCCGCCGGTCGTGTTGGCCAGGACCGTCAGAGTGCCGATCGAAGGAAGCTGCGCAAGAGTGGCTTGCCCCGAGATATCGGTGAAGGCCGGCTGAGTCGAGCTGGGGACGCCGCTCGTCGAAATTGCGTTGATCCACTGGTGGCTGACGGCCGCATAGCTCTCGACGCCGCCCAAGCTGCTGGCACCTGGATTCGGCAGGTCAGCTCCCGTCAGAGCCCGGAACGTCGGGACCTGGGCCGAGCCGGAAGCGGGGCCGGCCAGGATGACGTTGGCCGACTGGGTTGCCAGCGCCGCCGTCAGGGTTCCGCTGGTGGCCACGGCCGAGCTGGGGGTTGACGACAGGACAGTGCCGTCGCCAGTGAACGTGACCGAGGTCACGGTCCCGCCGCCGGTGGCATTGGTCCACGATGGGTTGGCCGAGGCGCCGCCGGTCTGAAGAACCTGGCCCGACGTGCCGGGCGCCAGTACCGACCAGCTCGACGCTCCGCGATAAAGAATATTGCCCTGAGTCGAGCCGATGCAAGAATCGATGATCGACGTCAGTGTGTCGGCGGCGGGGACCGCCGATCCGCCGGTCGTGTTGGCCAGGATCGTTAGCGTGCCGATCGAGGGGAGCTGCGCAAGGGTGGCTTGCCCCGAGATATCGGTGAAGGCCGGCTGGGTCGAGCTGGGGACGCCGCTCGTCGAAATCGCATTGATCCACTGATGGGAAACAGCCGCGTACGATTCGACGCCGCCAAGGCTGCTGGCGCCGGGGTTCGGCAGATCGGCTCCCGTCAGAGCCCGGAACGTCGGGACGTGGGCCGAGCCGGTGGCGGGCCCGGCCAAGATGACGTTGGCCGACTGGGCCGCCAGCGCCGCCGTCAGGGTCCCGGTGGTGGTGACGGCCGAGCTGGGGGTTGCGCTAAGGACGGTCCCATCGCCAGTGAACGTGACCGAGGTCACGGTCCCGCCGCCGGTGGCATTGGTCCACGATGGGTTGGCCGAGGCGCCGCCGGTCTGAAGAACCTGGCCCGACGTGCCGGGCGCCAGTACCGACCAGCTCGACGCTCCGCGATAAAGAATATTGCCCTGAGTCGAGCCGATGCAAGAATCGATGATCGACGTCAGTGTGTCGGCGGCGGGGACCGCCGATCCGCCGGTCGTGTTGGCCAGGATCGTTAGCGTGCCGATCGAGGGGAGCTGCGCAAGGGTGGCTTGCCCTGAGATATCGGTGAAGGCCGGCTGCGTCGAGCTGGGGACGCCGCTCGTCGAAATCGCATTGATCCACTGATGGGAAACAGCCGCGTACGACTCGACGCCGCCAAGGCTGCTGGCGCCGGGGTTCGGCAGGTCGGCTCCCGTCAAAGCCCGGAACGTCGGGACGTGGGCCGAGCCGGTGGTGGGCCCGGCCAAGATAACGTTGGCCGACTGGGCCGCCAGCGCCGCCGTCAGGGTCCCGCTGGTGGTGACGGCCGAGCTGGGGGTTGCGCTAAGGACGATCCCGTCGCCCGTGAACGTGACCGAGGTCACGGTGCCGCTGGCAGCACTCGACCATGATGGATTGCCCGAGGCGCCGCCCGACGTCAAGACGTTGCCCGAGCTACCAGGCGCCAGTACCGACCAAGTCGACGCGCCTCGATAGAGGATATCGCCCCGCGTGTTGCCGATTGCTTCATCAATCATCGCGGAAAGCGTCACGCCCGCGGGCGCCGCGGTCCCGCCGCTAGTGTTGCCCAGGACCGACTTGTCGGCGATCGCCGCCAGGGAAAGCGTTCCAGTCGTCGTGATCGTCCCGCCGGCCAGGCCGGTCCCGGCGGCGACGGAGTTCACCGTGCCGCCCCCGGCGTTGGTCGTCGCAACCGTATACCAATTGGTCAGGTTCGAAGCCTCGAACGTCGCCGCCTTGCCGGCGCCGAGCATCGCCGCCGCGTTGGTGATCCCGTTATCGATCGTCCCGCCGACTTCCGGGTAGACCGAAAGCGCGTTGCTTCCCTGATTGCAGATCGTGACCTGCGCGGGCAGTTCCGTCAGAGCCGGCAGCATGACGCCGGTGCTCGAGCCGACGGTCGTGATCTCTTGCAGGGAGTTTCGGCCGGCGAGCTGGAGTGCGGTCGTCTGGCTCGAGCCCACGGCCGTCAGGCCCGTCACGAGCTGCTGTGAGCCGCTCAGTTTACTTAGCGACATGGGGTATCCCTCTATACGATGGCCATTGCGGTAAGCGAGACAACGGCCGACGGCCCGGTCGAGTCGGCGGTGCAGTTGACAGTGTTCGTGTTCGGTTCTTCCGTGACGGCGTTATAGGCCCGGACGCCGATCGTGTACGTCGTGCCGCTCGACAGGCCGGTCAGATTGGCGACGAACGTTGCGGCGATCGCGGTCGCGAACGAAACGGTCGCCGCCGGGATGGCGTAGCTGGGGGTTCCGCCGGTTCCGATGTAGACATGAAAGCCGGTCGGGATGACTTTCGGGTTGATCGTGTTGTACGCCCACTCGACGCGGATCCCGCCGTTCGCGGTCGGGAACGCCCGCAAGCCGAACGGCGGCGCCGGTTGCTGGGAGACGTCGAGTCCCGAGCTGGAAAGGATCAGGGTCAGCGCACAGTCGAGGTTCTCTTCTTCCCCGCCGGTGTCAAAAGCTCGCACGCCGAACCGCCAGGTTCCGGGATAGGCCAGCGGTGACGATGTCCAGGAAAGCGCCGCGGTCGTCGCGATCGGGACGCCGTAATTGATAGCGTCGCCGATCCCCGTGTTCGAGAAAACCTGGTAGAGAGCGCCAGTATTGACGCCCAGAAAGACGTCGCGCCGCTCGGTGCCCGACAAGCTGCCGCTGGCGCCGCACGTCGCGGCGCCGGCGAAGATGTCGCGGCTTTCGGTCACCGATAGGGCGCCGTTTATGGGGGAGCCGCCAGGCATTAATCGCCGCTCCCACCAGTCGTGTAATAACGGTAGGCTTGCTCGGCCTCCTCGGCCGTGATGCCGAAGCGCGCGGCGACCGCCGAGTAGATTTCGAGATGCGCGGCGATGGCGACTCGCACAGCGCCAGTTCCACTGCTGGCGATCCGTACGCCCTCACCCGGCACAAAGGCGAGCAGCGGGTACTTCGATAGATCGGGTCCGCGGCCGGCGGTGCACTCGCCGCGGAGCGTCGCCGTCGCCTTCGGTTCGGTGATCGTCATGCGTTGCCCTCGGTAATCGCCCCCGCCGTGATCGTGACCGTGCCGCCGCTGGAGATCGTCGACGCGAAGTTGAGCGAGCCCGAACCGACGGCCGCGTCGCCCTCGATGATGACGGTCGACGGTGCGCCGCCGGCCGCGGTCTTGAACCGGAACGACCCAGGTGTCCCGCTGGCGAGCGCCGCGGCCGGCGAGATCGAGCTGAACGTCAGGGCGCCGCCCGATGCGGAGCCGGCGACGGGGTTCGAGCACGCCAGCGATGCGAGCTTCGTCCCCGGATCGGCGTTGAAAACCCCGGCGGTTTTGCCGGCCGGCGCACCGGTGAAAATCTCGAGGTACGCGGTCGTGCCGAGCGCCGTTGTGACGGCGTTCAGCCGCGTATTACGAACGGCGTCTTGATAGCTGATCGACATGGGCTATTGACTCACGTAGCGTCGATATCGAGGCGTTCTCGATAGCGATTGATAGGCCGAAGGGTTTTGCTGGATCTTGCTCGGTTTTACGGTGAGCGTGCTCATCGGCTGATCTTGCAGGAGAAGACGGTCGAGGGCTCGGCCGAGTTGCCGTACGGACCCCAGCGGACCTGGACGCGGTCGATGATCTCGTCCCGCTTGCTGCGAATGTGGCCCATTTTGCGAACCCAGTCACCGCGGTCCGATCGGAGCTCGGCCGTGTAGCGGTCATAGAGAACCGACAACACGACGGCCATCCGCAGGTCCTGGATATCGTAGATCCAGCTCGAGTCGCGGAAGGTGATATTCTCGTCGATCCCGAACCGCCGCTTGATGTCGAACGTTGAAGCGGCCGTCTGGGGGTCGAACGTCGTGATGTTGAACGTGACGCCGGTCAGGCCGGCCGACGGACCGGGCGGCGAGCCGATGTTCAGGTCTTTGTACGGCCGGCGCAGCGTGATCGTATTTGTGGAAACGGAATCGATCGCCAGGAAATCGCCGCCGCCGGGATAGGACGATTTCGGACCCGACAGGCATACAACCTGATTGGGCGCGACGCCCTGCAACGCGAAGTTGACGGAGGCCGAGTTGAGGATCCACGGCTGGCCGGAATTGAAGACGCCGTCCGTCCCTTTTGCCATGCACTGCCAGGTCGGAGCCAGCGTCGCGAAGTCGCCACTGGCGTTGACCAGGATGTCCTCGTCAGTAGCATAGACGGGAGAGGTCAGCTCAGGGAGGTTACTCATGACGACTCCGGCAGGTCACAAATTCAAGCGGTTTGCGATCGTCGATTGCAAACGAGCAACCGGCGGTTTGCGTGTCTATCTTGACGGCGGCCCGCGCAACGGCGTCGAGGAGACGATCCCGTTGTCGGCCTCGGGCGTGATGGCGCGCTGTACGTGGCCCGACGGCGACGACTTCGCCGACCATTTCTATTCGCGGACGACGGCATTCCGCGGCGGTCGGCTCGTTTGTCGGTATAACGGGCGGGAGCGGAGAGCTTTGGACCGAGACTGTGCGATCCTGACCCATTCTTCGCCGGAGATGATTTGTCGTTCGGCCACTTGTCGATTTTAGATTTTGGATTTGCGATTCTGGATTGCAAGCGCGACTAGCAACGACTGGGTTCCGCCAATCTAGAATCCGAAATCCAAAATCCAAAATTAGCGGTGCAGGTTCTTCAGCGTCTCGGCCAGCTCGGCCTGTTTGCGGATCGTCCCGTTCTTCGAGTGCGCTGCGGCGTGAAGCCGCTTCTCGCTGATGTCCTTACCGGCGGCGGTGTGCGTCTCGCGGCGCAAGGCGCCTTTGTCGAGGTGTGCGAGTCCGATCCAGTGGGAGTGTTTGTCGGCCATCGGTATTGCCTCACGGCATGTGTTTGTATGGCACGCCCCGCGGAAAGTCTTCGCCGCGGTTCTCGGGCCGGAAGTAGGAGAGCAGCGATTCGGGGACGGGGACGGACGACGCCCTTCGTATTCAGCGCCTTCCTATGGCCGAATGGAGCGGCTGGTATTTCGCCGCAGTGGTAGATGATGCCGAGATTGGTCGACTCGTGGCCGAGGAGCGGCACACCGACTTGTTGAAGTGCCATGCTGAGCAAACGATCGTAATCGCCGCGGGCGTGCGGGTCGTTCTCCGCCAGGTCGATGAGCCGATCCATCGTCGGCCCGGTCCTCGACCGCAGCCGAGCCCACGCCATGTACGGCTCGATCGGCGCGGCGGGCGGTACGGGGAGCGGTTCGTCGGCGCCCCACCGCCGCGGCCAGAAGCCGAAAAGCCCGATGAGCGGCAGACCGAAAAGCGTGCGGCGTTTCATCAAATTCTCCCGCGAAAGGCGCCGGCCGGGAACGTACCCGGCCGGCTCATACGTGACCCGAAGGTTGCGCGTCAGTAGTCGCGCTTTAGCATCCCCGCTTGCCGCCCGGAGCCTTGCCGCCGCCGGTCTTCGTTCCGCAGGACGGTCGAGCGATCGGCTTCGACTTCGGGCTGGCGCCGACGGCGCCCTTGTTCATCTGGGCCGCTGTTCGAGTCGCACTTGCCATGCTCCTTTTCTTCGCGGCGGTGGCGCTGGCGCCGCCGCGGCTGGCTTTGGTCGTCTGGCGACCTACCGACGTTTTCGATCTGATCTTCGTTGCAATCTGGTAACTCCGAATGAGGTTGAACCAGCCGCAAGGTGCGGCTGATAACTGACAAAGGATATAACCTTATCGGAACTCTGGCTTCACCAAGATTTGCCCGACCGCTTCAAAGATCGCAATTTGACTGTTCGATAGCTCCGCCGTCGCCCGTCCCGTCAGCCGGTCGGAGTGCTCGGCCTCCCAGGCCTCGAGGTAATCGCCGCCGCCGGCCAGGACGGCCGCTTGGAGCCCCGCTTCGGCGTCGGCGACGATATCGAGGAAGTCGGCGACGTAATTTCGGCCGAGGACCGGCGTCTTGCGAACGACGGCCTCCCCTTCCGGGTCAGGCGTCAGGTCGACCTGGTGGATCGCCGGGTCGAGCCCGTTCCGCCGATGCTGCGCGAACGCCGCCCGGTAGAAATGGCCGCGGGTATCGGCGACGTGCCGCGATAACGACTCGGTCAGCTCGGCCAGCCGCCGGTTCGCCGTCGGCAGGTTGCCGGCGGCGGCGTGGGTCTTCGCGTCGGCCAGTCGCCGGGCGACGATGCCGGCGGCGCGGTCGGCCTCGGGGCGGAGAGCCCTTAGCAGTTCCGGGTTCGGAGCTGCTGGATTTTGGATTTGCGATTTTGGATTTTGGATTAGGGAAGTCATCGTCTTCTTTCAATCGCAAATCTAAAATCCGAAATCTAAAATCAACGCGGCTTTCCCTCATCCGCAACCTGCCCCGCGACCCGCGCCGCGGCGCCGCCGGGCAGGAACGGGTTGACGGGGACGGTTCCCTTGCCCGGCTCGATCGCCGACTCGGGCTGCGGCATCTTGACCATCCCGACGTCGAACCGGTGATTCGGCGGCGTGATGCCGGCGCCGCCCGCGGTCAGCGGGAACGAGCCGGCCCGTCGGTCGCCGCCGGCGCCGCGGTTGGCGGGGTGCACGGTCGCGGCGCCGCCGCCGAGCGGCATGAAGCCGTTAGCGCGCCGGTCGCCGCCGGCGCCTTCCATGTTGGAGCCCTTGACGACTCCGCGTTCTACGTTGGCCATTGGATGGTCCTTTCAGTATTGGGAGCGGGTGCTTGCCGGCGGTAACGGGAGAAGCGGCGCGATCGCGTCGGCCAGGCCGTCGACGCAGTATTCCATCGCCAGCTTGGCGGCCGGCGGCATTCCGTCATGTGCTTCGATCATTCGGCACATCGGGCCAAGGTGACAGTGCATGAGTTCGTGAGCCAGTGTGTGCCGCTGTTCCGCCGGATCGTCAGTCAGGAATGACTCGCCAAGACGTATGACGCCATACTTGCGGCCATCGACGGGGCAGCACGACGCGATCGCGGTCGGATCGGCCGGCGCGTCCTCGGCGACCTCGAGCCGCCAGTCGCGTAGACGTAGGATGTCGCCGAGCTGCCGGACGTAGGGCGCCCAGCGCTGGCGGCGGGTGAGTTGCGGTTTCGGCATGCGTCAATCCAATGAAGGCGGCGCCGTATCGCGCGGGTCGTTGCCGAGTTTTTGGCGGCCGATCTGATAAAGCAGGTTGCGGCTTCGCTCGATGTACTGGCCGCCGGCTTCTTCGATCCCGAAGGCGTAATCGCCGATGTGCCAGAGCCGAAACGACGTGTCGACGACGGGCCGCAGCCCGGCCAGGCGGCAACGGTGAATGAAGCTGTAGTCTTCGCCGAGGTAGCACGGCACGCCGTCCATCTCGACGATCATCGGCTGGAAGAACGGGTAGGCCCGCCGCTCGGCCATGTTGCAGTACGGCAGGTTGAGCGTCTTGGCAACGTGTTTCAGGGCGCTGGTCTTGATCCGCAGGAAGCCGGCGCCGACGGCCTGGATCGGGTACGGCTCGTCGGCCCACGGCCCGATCTTGACGGAGTCGATTCCGTCCTCGAAGTTGCAATTGACCTGACCGTTGCCGAGTTTCTTGGCGGCGTACAGGCCCGCAATCACCGGTTCCGGCGAACAAAAGAGCCGCACGGCGTCGGCCGGGTCGAACATCATGTCGGAGTCGATGAACAGCACCGACTCGAATCCCTCGACCATCGACTCGGTTGCCCGGATGTTGCGGGCGATATCGATCGCCGACGAACCTTTCGACCGATCGACCCGGACGCCGTACTGATGCTCGAGCGCCCGCAGGCAATGGTCGCAATCGAGCTCGATGAACCGGGCGACCGGGACGTGCACGATGTGGCGGTCGGGCTGGAACGCCGGTACGTCGACCGGCGGCGGGATCGGGACTGACTCGTGCTCGGTCGTCGGGGTCGAGCGGCGGAATAGCGGTTTGGGTTGCTTCATCTCTTAGGGCCAGGTCCGTTTGTTGGTCACGTTCCCGATCACGTTCGTCGACGTCCCGAGCGTCCCCGCGTTGGCGTCGACGAGCGTACCGGCCTCGGAGCAGAGCGTCGAAAGGATGGCGAACACGCAATGCGCGTCGCGGAACCGCGAGATCGTTCCCGCGAGCGACATCGGCATGCCATGATTAAAGTCGTAGACGACCTGCCGCAGGAACTGGTAGACCATCTCGAGGTTGCCGTCCTTGACGGCCCGTAGCAGCTCGAGCCGCCGGTTATGGACGTTCCCGTTCGCGTCGGTGTACGTCAATCCGGTCGTGTTGATCGTCGGCGGAGCGGCGGCATAGCTGTTGATCGGCAGTGGCGCGGAGATCGTCACCGTCGAGGCCGTCGTGCCGGACGCGGCCAGCGTGAACGGGCCGGTGCTCGCCGTGCCGACATACGTGTTGCGCGACACGTTGCCCGACTTGAGCGTCGGGAACGTGACGACCAGGTCCTGGCCGAGCGTGATCGCCTGGCCGGTCGAGGCCGGACTGGCGGTCGTCTCGCCGAAGCCGTTCGACTCCGTGATGACCGCGTAATACGTGGCGGCCGGCAGCGTACCGCCGGAGCCGGTTTCGGAAAGCGTCGGCGCCGCCGTCGGGGCCGCGGTCGCGGCCTGGGCGGTGATCAGGGCCTCGAGGTGGCCTGAGGCGCCGTCGGATTGGAACGTCGCGAAGTTGATGCCGCTCGCGACCACGCTCGGTGCCGTGTAGGACATGGGCTGTACCTCTTAGTCGCCGACCGCGGCGGAAATCCCGACGGTGCCGTCGCCGAGCGGTAGCGGAATGGTGGGGATGTCGTAATCGCTCATGACGAGGAACGTGCCGCCGCGGCTGCTCGGTCGCGAAAGCGCGGTACGCCTCGTCGATCATGTCGGCGGCGGTCGCGGCCAGCGCGTGCAGCTTGGCGCATTCCTGCTCGGCCTGCTGAAGCGTCCCGCGGACCTGCGCCAGTTCGGTCAGCGGCAGGACGGGCCGGCCGTCTTCCTTGCGGGCCTTGTGGTACCGCTCGCAGAGCTGGGCTAGCAGAACCGACACGCGGTAGATTTCCTGGTTGTTGCGGGCGCGGTCGGCGAGGACCGGAGTCACGCCGAGCCGGCTGGCCTGCTGGCCGAGGTAGTGGGGTGTGCCGCGGAAGCGCCAGAGCATAAGGTGTTCCGTAGGGGTGGTGATTTCGCCGCGGCGCCGCGTCTTCATGGTCGCCGTTAATCAGCCGCCGGCAGTCGGCCGGCACGGACGGTACGCTACTTCAGTTTGCGCTGAAGGCCGTGATGCCCTCGACCCAGGCGTGGTGGGACTCGTTGACGACCTCGATCGCCAGTTCCGCGATCCAGTCGCCCTCGACCATGTCGCCGCGGTTGCCGCGGAGGTTCCAGTACGGGTTCCGCTTGTTGCGGATGTAGACCTCGCTCGACGTCAGGGCGATCGCGGTGTACGGCCGCAAGAGCGGCGCTTCGACGATCGTCACGCCGTGAAGGAACGGCGCCTCGAGCACGTTGATCGGCGTGCCGAAGACGGTCTCGCCGGCCGGGATGCGCTGGACGGCCTGGCCCCACGTCGCGAAGCCGCTCATGAAGTTAGTCGATACGACCAGCAGGTCGGGCTCGCCGCCGCCGCTGCGGGCGGCCTGGAGCGTGTCGCGGATCAGGTCGGTCGAGCCGTAGGCCGAGGCGTTGGTCGGCGTCGTGCTGGTCGCCGGGCTGATGTTGTTCGTCTGCAGGATGTACCGCAGCCCGTTCATCTTGGCGGTCGTGCCGGCGGCAGTCGACGGGGGCCTGAGAGATCCCGTAATAGCAGGTGTTCTCGATGTCGTCGACCATGTTCTGGAGCTGGATCGTCATGTTGAAGTCGAACGGCGACTGAATGCCGCCCGGCATGACCTGCGCCCGTGCCGTCTGGGCCGAGCCGCCGATCTGCACCGGGAACTGGAACGTCTGGCAATACTGCGTGCGGGACACGCCGATCGTCGTCAGGCCGGTCTGGTTGACCTCGGCGCCCGTCCGGCTGTTACCGATCAGGTTGACGACGGTCGCGGTTGACAGCGTCGTGGTCGCGGTCGTGCCGGCGACCCCGCGAATGACCGTGATCGTCGAGCGACGACGTCGGGTCGCCGTTGATCTGGACACGCTCGGTCGTCCCGTTGGAGTCGACCAGCTCGAGGACGTCGTGATTCATCAGGAACGTCGAGTCGCCGAGCACCAGACCGGTCGTCGTGCGACGCCGAGATCGCCGTGGCGAGCGTGGTCGACCGATTGCGGTACTGGTGGGAGTACATCAGGAAGTCGACGCGCTCGACCGGGACGTACGGCAGCCGGGTCACGAGCGGGTTTCGGTTGGCGAACCAGTTGCGCACGGCGACGGTGATGTCATTCCGTGCTTCGATGCCGGCTTGCTGGGTGCCGAGGAACCCTTGAAGGAAATTGGCGGACATGGGAACGTCTCAGAGCAGCGGTGCACGGGTCTCGGGTCGGCTGCGATGCCCGGCCGGAGTGCCCTCGAGGGGCGATTATCTTGCGGGAACCCAAACATGCCCGACGAGCACGCCGAGCCAGAAGACGAAAACGACGAACGCCGACGGCAGCTCGAGCAGACGGCCGAGGACCCGCGAAATCGAAGCGTCGGGGCCGGCGGCGCGGATGATCAAAACGTCGTAAGCGACGACGGTCGCCGAGACGAGTAGGAGGAACGCCAGAGTGAGCCACTGGGCTTGGGGGGTTGGCATCGCTTAGCCCGTCTTCGCCGCCGGTCCGACTCCCCGCAACCCGAACGGCACCGTCGGATTAAGCCGCGGGTCGGCCGACTGTTTCGCGGTCGCGGCGTACTGCATCAGGACGGCCTCGGAGAAGTTCTTCGGCTCGACCGGCGCCGCGGGATTGGCCGGCGACGACGGAGCCGACTGCGTGCCGACGCCGCCGGTCCCGCCGGCGGGGTTCTGCGCCCGCAGGAAATGGGCAAACTCGGAGCGGCCGAGCATGGCACCGATATAGTCGCCGACCGACCGGAAGTCTTGCGTGCGAACCTGGAACGAGTTCCCGGCCTGCTCAACGACGAAATGGTCGCGGAGCAGGTGCGTCAATTGCTCGGCGCCGCCAGGGACGAGCGGTTGCGATCCCAGCGCCCGGGCGAGCTCGCCGTCCAGGGCGTACCGCTTGGCCCGTTCTTCGGTCTGGGCGCGCTGCACCCGCTCGGCCTCGATGGCCCGCTGGGCTTCTTCGCGCTGCTGACGGAGCGCCTCTTCGACCTGCCCTTTGGCGGCGAGAATCTTGACCTGCTCCTCGCGCACCGCGGCTTCGCGTTTCTGTTGTTCCTCTTCGACCTTCACGAGCCGCGCCTGCATCGCCGTGAAGGCGTTAAGCTGGTCGAGCGGGATCGTGACGGTCGCCGGGGCGGCGGCTTGAGTCGCCGTTGGTGTTGGGACGTTGGGGGGGGGCGCTGCAACTGGAGCTGGCGTCGAAGTTGGCGTTGCCAGCAGTGTAGTCGGTGGCATTTCGAGGGACATATTGTTCTCGGGGTTGTAAACAATAGCGGAAGCGATCAGATCCGGTCTTGGTTTGCCTCGAATCGGAAATCACGCCGGCTGGTGTGATCGCAAAAGAATCTACGGCATCCTCTCGGCATACGATCGCGACATTCTGGCGTAACGTTTGTCGGTTTAGCCGATCTCGGAGTCTCGCTGAGATCATTTATCTCGGATGAGCACCGAATAGCTTCTGTCTGCGCTGTCTTCGAGTGACACTAAATAGTGGCTGCTGCGAATATGCTTTGCTTACCAGCAAGCGCTTGTGTTCTAGTTCGGCGTTTAGATCAACAGCACGGCTGTACTTGAGCGCAGGATGGTCGTCTTGTCCGGAAGTATGGCAGACCATGCAGCAAAACACTGAACCGCGTTCGATTGGTCCGGAGTGCGACATTTTGAGTGAGGCGTATAGCTTCCGATAGGAAATAAAGGCACCAATCGCGGTGCTTGCGGAAAGATTTGAAACGCTAGTCGCCCCTGACCGGCTGCAGAGGGAATTTTCTGCACTCTGTTTCTCGCGCGAACCACTGGCTTCCTTGCGTTCATACCAGAATCCGATTCGGACAGCCAAACATACTCGCTGACTGACGTATCGAATTTGGGTTTTCGCTTGAAGGGACTGGTCTTCGCGGCAGCTCGTGGAAGAAGATTTTGCATTGTTTGGCCGCCGCGGACAAAGTGCTTGTGTGTCTGGTTCATGGATGTTGACTCCGATTGGATTCATTGGAACCCAACCGGAATTGCGTTCCAGTTCCTAAATAGCCTTGCGTGATTTGGGTACGCACTTCTCATGCTGCGTTCTGTCGGGCGTCGACTTCAGGCTCACCTCATCGTCTGTGTATAATATGCGACGGGTTCCTCTTCCCGGCCATAAAACACTCCAAAAAAAGTGCAATCACTCAATGGATACGGCTGTTAACTCTGGGGATACGGCTTTGCGCGATTTCTTTGTTAATTGTGAACACGCGGTCGAATCAAAACGCGTGCTCGGACTGGCCTCTTGTGCGAGTTCACCATGAATTTAAGGTTCATCCGGATTTCGCGCGCGGATTGTGCATCAGGTAAACAATGGTTTGTTCAACTAAAGCGTACCTGGTCTCATGGATTGCAAGGAGGATGGCCAAGCCGCCAAGACGAAGCCCCGCGCAGGAAGCTGCTCGCGGATTCGAAGTCCGCGACTCGCTCGACGCAACCACGAGGAATATCAAGAAGTTAGGGCAAGCACAACCCGCGTTGACAGCGTAGGGACAGCGCGCAGGCATCGAATGACCCCGGTTTGACCGCCGTCATCGAGGCGTGGGATCGACTGCCCGAGGCTGTCCGCGCCGGCATCGTGGCGATGGTCCGGGCGTCTGGGCGCCGGAAAGCCAGGCCATAACACGCGCGAGCGGGGCCGATCGTGAGTCCCGATCGGTGTGTCGCCCGTCCCCCGAGAACACCACCGTCAAGAGCGACTTGGCGTCGAAGTCGGCACTGGAGAGGATCCGCAGCTGTCAATTATCTTTATCACTCTCGGCTCGCGGATCAGGAGGTCTGAGGCTAAATCCGGCCGCCTTGGCGTCATCGTGGAACATCTTAACGGTATCGAGAGAGTATTCCGAAAGATCCTTGCCGACCAGCGTCAGCTTCTTCAGGATGTCGTTGGTCACCGTGATGATGTGGCAGCCGATCGAGTCGGCGTGGAAGATGTTGAGCAGTTCCCGTGGGCTGGCCCAGATGAGCTGCTGTGACGGATAGGGCCTCATAACGGCGACCGCCTCGGACATCAGCGGTACAGGGTCGCGCCCGGTGTCTGCAACCCGGCCGGCGAACACGGAAATGCAACTCGGGGCGTGAGCCTCGAGGGCAGTTGAGACGGCGCGGACCTGTGCGAGGGTCATCAGCGCTGTGACGTTGAGCTTGACCTCCCTGGCGGCCAGCCGCTCGATCAACGGACATGCAGATTCGCCCCGGGTGTTCGTCACGGGAATCTTGACGTAGACCTCCCGGCCCCAAGTGGCAATTTCTTGTGCTTGCCGCTCCATCTCGTCGAACTCGTCCGAGAAAACCTCGAACGAGATCGGTTTGTCTGGGATCGCGGCGACGACCTGCTTGGCGAAGGCCCGGTAGTCAGTGATGCCGGCCTTTCGCATCAGCGTGGGATTGGTCGTGAAACCAGAGATGTATGGCTTCTGGGCCATGTCAAGCATACCTGCTAGCTCGGCTCCGTCCGCGAAGATCTTGGTGCGCAGGTTCGTGATCAGAGACATGGTGGATTCATCGCTCGGGGGTGTCTTGGGATAAGAACTGGGAGATCACATCGGGGACGGTGGCGACGTCCGATACTTCAAAGTCGGGCCCGCGGTACTCGCGCTGGCTGCAGGACTCGGCGATCAGGAAGGTCCGACAGCCTGCAGTCAGTCCAGCCACGGCGTCACTCCAGCGATCGCCGACCATGAAACTCCCGGCCAGATCGATCCCGTGCCTCTCGGCGGTTTGGGGTGGAGAAGCCCCGGGCAACGGCTTTCGACAGGAGCATCGATCGGGAGTATCATGATCGCAAGTGAATACATCATCCAGCGGCAGTCGCTCCACGAGCGCGAGATTCATGGCCCCGATGGCCTCGCGAGTCTCTGTTCCGCGGGCGACGTTGGGCTGTTTGGTGACCACTATCCGGAGCAGACCGGGGTCTTTGAAACGGTTGATCGCCTCCGCGACGCCGGGCAGGATCTCCATCTCGGTTAGGTTATAGCAGGAAACGTCGTCGCGGTCGAGGAAGACAGCGCAGTGGGAGATCATCGCATCGACTCCCACTTTGTGCCAACCGCCTTGAGGGACGGGTGCGAGACGAGCAGATGCCAGATCACCGCCTGAAAGGCCTCGGAGTGAGGTGTGATGGTCTCGGGATTGACGGTGGGGATCACAATGCAGGCGTCGGCGACTTTTGCAGTGTAGCCGCCGTCGCGGCCGACGATACCGCAGATGTCGGCCCCGATCGACTTGGCATGCTGGAGGGCCTTGACATAGTCGATGTACCTCATCACGGGCGTGGGTGCCTTCTTATCATAGCAGAGCAGACGGCCGTCCTCGAATAGCACATGCTCCTGTCCCATCGATTCTCGTTCCGAATCACGGTCATTAACCCCAGCGCGTCGCTCTCGACGATCGTAAGAAGGACCGCCGGATAGTCGATATCCATGTAGTTGTCTGCGGTATATCAGAAGCGGTCGATCGATCTGGCTGCGCTGCGAATCGAGAGCCGGTCGGTCGCACACGTCGGATATGTCTGCCCCCGGCGTGACGAGTTCAGGGGGATTTCCATTTCTGGATCACGTCCCGATAAAACTCGGTCATCCGGGCGGAGATCACCTGGGGGTGGAAACGTCGCTCGCAGGATTCCCCGGCTTCTCGACCAAAGCGCCCGGCACGGTCGGGATCTTCGAGCAGTTCGATGATCCGGGTAGCGAGGTCTTCGGAATCCCCCGCACGATGCATTAATCCGTCGATCCCTTCCTGAACGATCTCAGTCATCCCACCGATTCTTGCTGCAACGACGGGGCAGCCGTGTGTCATCGCCTCGAGCGTTGCCGAGGAGAACGTCTCGTACCGCGAGCAGATGACCGTCAGGAAAGCCTTTCGTCGCAGCGCCTCGAGTTCAGCGGGTGGCTGGTAGCCCAGAGACTTGACCCGGTTGCGTTGCAGGGCGCCGGGGAGTCGATCGTTGATGTAGTCCTCATGCGTCCATCGCCGTCCATCCTCGCCGACGAATAACCCCGGCCGACCGACAAGCCAGAGCTGCGACTCGGGAACCTCTCGGAAGACGCGAACACAAGCCTGAATGATCAGGTCCCACCCTTTTCTGTAGGTGCCATCCCCGATGAACAGCACTGTCTTGGGTTCGGCAGTTTCCAGTCGCCACCGGCTCTCTACGGGAACCGCGGGCGTTGTGCCCGGGATCACTTTAGCATCGGGAAGTGTAATCCCGTAGAACTGGCGGACTCGGTCCAGAACGTCCCTTGAAGGAGCTGTGATCGCATGAGCGGCCTGGATCGCTTCCCCCTCGAGGCGGATGCATCGCCGTAAGGTGGCGGTTTGGGCGGCTTCTTTTATCATCGCATGGTTGAGGAACCTCGGCCCGTGGAGACGCACGCAAATCGGGATCGAGGCTTCTGAGCAGACCCGCTGCGCCAGACCGAACGTTTCTTCCATCTCGAACAACTGGATCCCCTGTTCGGTTTGGGCTCGTCTCAGCGCCGCCTTGATCAAATTTCCCATCACATAGTTGAAAGTAAAGTTGGGGAACAGGCGATGCCCCAACTTACGAACGGCTCCCCCGACTAGATTCCAATCACGCTGGGAGTCCGTCAACACATAAACCGGGGCTGCACAAACTATTTCCTTCTTTGGCACCGGATTGTGCGGGGTTAGAATCGTGACTTTGTGGCCCTGGGCCCTCAGTGCCGGAGTGAGGGTGGCGATCGCAGTGACGATCCCGTTGGCAGATCCTTCAGGAGGCCATTGCGGGCTATAGTATCCGATGGAAAGACTGGAATCCCCATCGCTGATCGAGTTCGCGAAAATTCGATGTTCTACAGGCTTCACGTTGAGCCCCGGCGTTGGGTTGATTGACTTGCAGGTGAGCGACGTTGATTTGTACGGCAGGCCAGCGGCCGCACGTTTTTTTGATCGCAATAGCACAACCATGAATCAGATCACTCTACGATCCGAATTGCAACCTGGTGCCCAGACGCCCCAATTCCTGGTCGCGGAACGAAGCCGACGAATTCGAACCTGACTCCGTTCGCATCTTTCCACTCGTTGAAGGCTCGGAACTCCCCTTGTTGCCAGGTGGGATAATTCAAGAGCTCGTCGAAGACAATTACCGAGCCGGAAATCAGCCGCGGCGATAGCGTGCTCAGCACATATGAGCACGACGAGTAGAGATCGGAATCAATGTGAACCAAGGCGACAGGACCGGCATGCTCTTCAAGGAAACCCGGAAGCGTCTGGTCAAACCATCCCTTGATCAAGGTCACGTTTTGTGGGATTTGAGTCAGTTGATGAACATCCGCGAATGCACCGCGAGGCATGAAACCCCAGGCTTCGTTCAGACCTTCGAAAGAGTCGAAGCCGAACACTAGACGGGAATTAACCTGTTCACCGATGAAACGGATCGAGTTGCCCCTGTAGACTCCAAACTCGAGGATCAGTCCCGAGGGAGAGATTAGTTCCAGGCACCGCTTCATCAACTTGTATCGATCGCCGAACAGCTTGCTCAGTTCGATATTCTCGCAAATGAACTCCGACGATTTAATCATCGCGCCTCGCTGGATCTGTCGCTCCATGTTGGATGCGTCGTCCTCCAATGCCTCCTCAATCGCCTCCTTGACGATATACTTTGCGGCATTACGTATCCTGCGCTTAATTCGTTTCCACATGGTTTCCTCGCTCTTTCAGAGATGGTATAGGCTCCTCCTTCCAGAAAGGCACCGTGCGGCAGGAAGGCGGAAGCTATGCGCGACTGGCAAAGCCTATCCCGTGTGAAGGGGGACTGTAAATACCACGATAAACTTATACCCAGGCGCCATCGGAAAATCCCGTCTGGGCCCAATACAGCCTGTTTACCAGGGCTCGCACCGACGGCAGAGAAGCTAGTTGTCGCTAACTGGCTGAAGCTGGCCGGGCAACACTTCCATCGTGGCATCGTTGATATCGATCCTCCGAGGCCTCGGCGGCGGCGGGGGCTTCGTTTTCTTCTCTTTGCCATCGGGGCCGATTTGATCCGCTTGCCACTGTTCCATCGCGGCGGCATGTTTAGCGGCCGGGCTCGTCGTCAATCGAGCGCCCCTGGACGCTCCGGTATTCAATCTCCCAGACAAGCCCCAGAAGATGCTCTATCGCGACCTGAGAATGGCGGGGATCGAACAAGAGACCGCCTCGGGGGTGATCGACCTTCACAGCCTACGACACACATTCGTGTCGAACGTTGTGGCGATCGGCGCCACGGTCAAGAGCGCTCAAGAGTTGGCGCGGCATAGCGCGCTCGTCTTGACGTTCGGGGTTTACGCCCATGCCCGCCTGGCCGACATCGCCTCGACGGTGGAAAATCTCCTCGATCCGTTCACATGCAAGCAATCAGAGGCTTTGTCCGCGACGGGTACCGACCCTGCGACGCCGACCCGTCCCGACGTGATAGCGCTCTGTCAGCGAGCAGGAGATGTTTCGCGTCGTTTTTGTGTCGCATCCTGACACGATGGCTGTATCGGACGGTTCGACTCCCCAAGTGTCACTAATCCTTGGAAAAGACGGCTCTGGACGCGATTTGACGCTTCTGGACGGGGGGAGTCAGGAAGTGCGCCAGGTAGGATTCGAACCTACAACCTTCGGATTCTGGGTCAGAGACTCGGGTCGACGCGAGCCCGCTCTTCAAGGAATCGGCCGCTCGAACGGCCCGGCGCGACGGCCGGGTTCGCTCGAGGGTGGGCTGGACGTTCCCTGTCCATCACGCCGAATGCAGGTCACTTCCCATCGAACACCCGATCCGAACAGGTCGTCGCGATTGGCCGGAGCCGCGGGCTCAGGTTCGAGCGTCCGTGGACCCAGGGCAAGCCTTGCCGGGATCTTTCCGATGGGGATCGGATCAGCCGCGTGTTCACGATTAACAAAGAAATCGTGCAAGGCCGTAACTCCTGGCGTTGCAGCCATGTCAATTGAGTGATTGCACTTTGTTGGGATGCTTTCGTTGTCTTGATTCGAAACCCGGTGCATATTCTTACTGGAGGGAAAATACAGCCGCTCGGGGCTTAGCAATCTTTGGTGGCGGGCATTTCGCGTCTTCAACGAGCAGGGCGTGCTGCCGCACGCGTACGCGGACATCGAACGGATCGCCGACTCGGGCATCCCGCAAGCGCCGGTACTCAAGCTGTCAGTCGGGGCGACGGCCGCGCTCGTTCAGACAGTCCTCAAAGAGAACCATGTGAGTTACCTCCAGGTGGGGAACGGAGAGGCTTTCAACAACAATCCACCCCGGGCCGGCCCCCCGTCGTGTGCGAACCCCGCAGACACGCTCGATGATTTCGTGTGCTGTGTTGGCTATGAGCATTCGTCGCTGACGTATCTGGGCCTGTTGGGGTGCCGACGGACGGCATGGTAGATCATTCGAGCAACCTGTCGTCGACTGAGTGGGCAAAGCAGGGGACGCTGGAGGCGAGGGTGTCCTGCCTCACCTGAAAATAGAATGTCGCGCCGGTTGGGTTATAATTAACCCTATCGGAGGTGAGTTCCATGAGACAGTCGCGCCGGCATTTCTCAGCGCCGCAAAAGGCTCAAATCGTCCGTCGCCATATCAGTGGCAAAGAGCCTGTTTCCAACTTGGCCGATGAGTTCGGCCTTCAACCCAGCCAGATCCACAACTGGATTAAGCAGGTACTCGACCAGGCCGAGCATGCTTTGGAGCGCGCAGCAGGCCGTCCGCCCCGCGCAGAGCGGCTTCAAGCGAAGCTCGTCGAGCGGCTCCAATCCAGTCTCGTCAAGAAGAACGAGGTCATCGCCGAGCTGATGCAGGAGCACGTCCAGCTAAAAAAAGAACTTGGGGAACTCTGAACGGAGCCTGGGTTCCCCACGACACGCGTGACCAGGTCGTCGACTACGTCAAGCATTGGGTCGACCGCACGGAGCTTCCGGCTCGTCAGCTCCTGAGTTGGCTCGGCCTGGGCACAAGTAAGTTCCACGACTGGAAGCACCGTTACGGCAAAGTCAACGAGCACAACGGCAAGGTCCCGCGCGATTGGTGGCTCGAGGACTGGGAAAAACGAGCCATCGTCGATTTTCACGATCGCCATCCTCTCGAAGGATATCGCCGCTTGACCTTCATGATGCTCGACGACGACGTGGTGGCCGTCAGCCCAGCGAGCGTCTATCGCGTGCTCAAGCAAGCGAACCGGCTCGATCGCAGGCGGTTCTCACCGTCGAAGAAGGGAACCGGCTTCGTGCAACCACTGGTGCCTCATGAACACTGGCATGTGGACATCTCTTACATCAACGTCTCGGGGACGTTTTACTACCTGACGAGCGTGCTGGACGGTTGCAGCCGATACATTGTGCACTGGGAGATTCGTGAGAGCATGACCGAGCGCGAAGTCGAGACAATCATCCAGCGGGCGTTGGAGCGGCATCCAGGAGAAAAGCCACGGATCATCAGTGACAATGGCCCGCAGTTCATTGCCCGGGATTTCAAGGAATTCATCCGGCTGACGGGCATAACGCACGTTCGGACGAGCCCGTATTATCCGCAATCGAACGGAAAACTTGAGCGCTGGCACGGCAGTTTGAAACGCGAGTGCGTACGGCCAGCGGCGGTGTCTTCGTTCGATGAGGCTCTACGTCACATTGCATCATATGTGGATCACTACAATAATATACGGTTGCATAGCGCGTTAGGTTATTTGACCCCAGCCGACAAGTTGATCGGGCTGGAAAAAGAAATCTTCGCTGAGCGTGACCGCAAGCTGGAGGAGGCGCGCGAGCGTCGAGCAACAGTTAGACACGGGTCACAAGAGGTTGCGTGAAGATCGCGGACGAGCTACAAACGATGTTGACCTGGGCGGAGGATAGGGCACTGCTGAGGAGCACCCCGAGCGCCGAGCCAGGGGCCAAGACCGGAGCCAGAGCCGAGCATACCTCGGCTCTGCGCTCTCTCCTCGATCGCAGCACGACAGCTCCGGGATTGGCACCAATGCGACAAACCTTCGCGGCACGATGCCGCGACATCCAGGCCACGATGCCGTTCCCCATTCATTTACGCCAATCGGACGAAATTCCATTTCACGGTGAACCAAGACAGCGTACCGAGACGGTTGGTTCAGGATAACCTGAAGGCCGCCGTGACGAAGGCCGACTGGTTTGATCCCGAGCTCAATCCCAAGGTCCGCTCCTTCGGAGAGCACTACGGCTTTGTCTTCTGGCCCACGCGACCCCGGACACCTCGGCACAAGGGAAAGGTCGAAAAAAGCGTCGACTACGTCCAGAGCAACGCTCTCAAGGCACGGCGATTCCCCAGCCTGGAGGAGCAGAATGCTTTCCTACTGAACTGGGAGCTGACCGTCGCTGACACCCGGATCCATGGCACCACCCGTCGCCAGGTCGGCAAGCATTTCGCCGAGGTCGAGCGCGAGGCACTGGTACCGTTGCCATTGGGTCTATTCCCGTCGTTCCACGAGGGCCGCCGCACTGTCCACCGCGATGGCCATGTTGAGGTCAAGCGGGCCTACTATGCGGTGCCGCCGGAATACCGGGACCGGGACGTCTGGGTGCGCTGGGACAGCCGCCTGGTGTCGATCTACAACGATCGGATGGAGAAGATCGCCGTGCATCTCAGGAAGGAACCAGGTCGTTTCAGCACACCGCCTGAACTGATTCACCCCAATAAGATCAGCGGGGTCGAGAAAGGGGCAGCCTGGCTTCTGCGCAGAGTGACCACTCGGCTGGGACTCAAGAGCACCGCTTGGGCAGAGGCGATGATCCGAGCCCGCGGAGTCGAGGGAGTGCGAGTGTTGATCGGCCTTTTGAACCTTTCCAGCCGGCATCTCGCCTCGGCAATCGATCACGCTTGCGAAATTGCGCACGGTTACGGCGAGTATCGCCTCCGGACAATCCGTGCGCTCCTGAAGCGCCAGGGACCCAAGCAAGAGTTGCTGCCATTCATGAGCGAGCATCCTATGATCCGACCAATGAGTGAATATGGCCAGTTTGTCCGCGACGCATTCCAATCTCGATACGAGGGGAACAACTCATGAATCAGAGTTGCTTTGAGCGGGAGTGCCTGAATCGACTTGGCAGACCTCCGCCGGTCACGGTGCAAACAACGTTGCAGTGGCTACCGAGTTTCCGGCGAAAAAGAGGGGACGGGGCTCAGCTCCGGCTCGGCAAGAGGGATGCTCCCTCCCACCTTCGCCATCGCCTCGCCCAGTTCAAGTGAGGGCGAGGCGATGGCGAAGGCGGGAGGGACGGAGATGACATTTTGATTCTGTGATCGGCGATCGAGATCGAGCACGACATTTTCCACACCACACCAGGAGTTTTCTCCATGAATGAACCACTGAGAAATGTATTGAGGCAACTACGGCTCTCCGGACTCTTGGAGAGCCTGGAGATTCGCCTACAGGAGGCCGCTGGCCACGGCCTCAGCCACAGCGAGTTCCTTGAGCTGATCCTTCAAGACGAGCTGGCGGTGCGAGCCGATCGCCAATTCCAGCGACGGTTCAAAGCGGCTGAGTTTCGCGAGCGGAAGTCGTTGGAAGACTTCGACTGGTCGTTCAACCCGTCGATCCCCCGCAAGCAGGTGTACGACTTGGCGAGCTGTCGGTTCCTCCGCGAAGGGCGCGACGTGCTCTGGCTGGGACCGCCCGGCCTCGGAAAGAGCCATCTCGTACAAGCGATCGGGTATCAAGCCGTCAAGGCCGGTTACACGGTTCTTTACCGCTCGGTCTTCGACCTGGTCCGGGACTTCCTGCATGATCAGGTGTTGGGGCAGGAGGACAAGATGCTGACGATGTACCTGAAGCCCGAGTTGTTGATCATCGACGACATGGGAATGAAGCAATTGCCGAGGCGTTCCGGTGAATGTCTCTTCGAGGTCGTGATGCGGCGGTATGAGACACGGTCAACGATGATGACATCGAACCGTCCGCTCGAGGATTGGGGAAAGCTTCTCGGGGATGTGCCGAGTGCCACGGCGATCTTGGATCGATTCCTGCATCATGCCGAGCTCGTGCGATTGGAGGGCCGAAGTTACCGCCTGCGGCACCAATCGGCTTCGGGCGGAAACGGGTTTGAAGATTCAAAACCAGCCAAAGCGCCCTCCGGCTCTGAGCATGGTGGTTCGAATTCAAAACCAGCCAAAGCGCCCTCCGGGTCGGAAGAGAACCCACCAGATTCAAAACCAGCCAAGGCGCCATCTGGCTCCAACGCCAGCGGAAAGGGAGGAGGCAAGACCACAACGAAGCGTTAAAATGAGGAGCCAATTCGGCTCCGCCGGAAAAGTCAAAGACCGATTCGGCCAAGCAAAGCAAGTTCTCAGTCAGTCGTGATTACCGTAGAGCTGTATTGAATTGACCAATGTAACTACCCGAACGGGGTGGCTGGTTTTGAACTACCGATAAGCGCCCATAATTGGCTGGTTTTGAAGCGCCCGGTGACATTGTGCGGATCAGGGGTATTTGCATAACGATTAGAATTCGAAGTCAGTATGATATGAGTGTCAAAGACCAGGAGGTAAGACCAAGACAGGCCTAAAAGGAAACCACTCCTCGCAGTGGGACGAGGATTCCTCGTCGTATTAGTAAGATGACGGCGAACCGTTCTGCCGCGGCGACGAGAACAGGCCGAAAACATGCCAGGCAATCCGTATCTTTCGACAACACGGCACTGGATTCGGCAGGTTCTTCGCCTCGTCATCCCACTCCGACGCGAGATACCGCCGATTGAAACTCCATAACTCCGCCATGCCGCGCGGCTCAGCTCAACGAATTGTACCCAAATTGCCGCGACGGCCGTTTGGATCGCCGATCGCGTGCGTAAGCACCTCGGATACAATTCTCTTCGTCAGCTCAACATAACCGCAAGAACCGGATGTTCCTGGGGAGCGTCGAGCCGATGCCGCTTCGCTCCTGCGATGATCGTGCACGGCACGGCCGCTCGGGGTCCCGCCTCGACGCTCCCCAGGAACATCCAGTTCTTGCGGCCAATTGCCTGATCGCGAAGCCGACGTTCCGATACGTTGTTGTCGATCGTTAAACGGCCGTCCTCTGTGTAATGACACAATGCCCGCCATTGGTTCAACGCATACGTCACCGCTTGGGCCAAACCCGACTTCGGTAGCAATCTGATCGACAGTCGATCCAGTTCCTGCCGGAGCCGCTCTAGAATCGGCACCGCCTCTGCTTGACGCATCGCGCGTCGCCCGTCGTCGTCTAGCTCACGTGATCGGCGTGGGCATGCCGACGCCTGCGGCTGTGCCGGTTCGGGAGGTAAAGCGACACTCTCGGCCATTTCGAACTGGAAGAGGTGGCCTTGCCCGGGGCATCAACCAGCCGTTCCCGCCGTGGTCCGAAGACGTAGCAACGGTAGAGTTCGATCTGGCGACGCAATTCTTCCAGGGACTGTTCGTGCTCTGGACGATCTGATTGTGGAGTTTCGCAGCTTCATCGAGCGCGGCTTGGAGGTCTTCGACCTGCTGAGCGAGCCGGTTCAGCAGGTCGTGACACTCGCGAGGATCAGTCGGCCATGACTTTGGAGTAATCGTCATATAGATGATATCATGATCATTCAACGTTATAAGAGGTGACCGGCCAAGTTTCAGCTTCTGGTTTGGGACGCTGGTACCGCTTACGTTGCCGGGCAGAGCGTAGGTCGATACCGGAGAGAATCAGTGTCAATTGGGTAGAACTCATTTCGATCGACACAGCATCGCGGGTGACCGCAGGAAGCTCGAATGAGCCGGTCTCGAGTCGCTTGTACCAGATCGCCAGACCGTCGCGATCCCAGTGGAGGATCTTGAGGCGGTCGCGGCGTCGATTAACGAACAAGAACAGATGGCCGGATGTCGAATCCTGGCAAAAGGCGGTGGTTACTAGACCAGAAAGCGCATCGAAGCCCTTACGGAGATCTGAGGCTGGAGCGTGGAGGAACACTCGGATGGAATGAGGGAGGCTGATCATCTCGAGCCTCCGGTGTTAGTGTTAGCTTGCGCGACAGCGCGAACGAGACGGCAGGCCAAACGCGCGTTCGCAGTGGCGCTACGCTGGGGAATCATAATTGTCGCTGATCACGCTTGCAAGGACTATTTATCGTAGTCCCGGATGCCACCGGTGGTGGCTCTTCAATCACGCCGGTGAATTTCGTAGCCGTGAGCGCGTTTACCAAGCTCTCGCCTCTGAACACGGAGTTCAGGGTAGCTACTACATGGTCCGTCTCGTGATTCTTGCCTACAAAAGTCGGGTTAGATTGACCGGGCATATGGCGGAGAGTCACTGACGTTCTCGGCACTTTCATTAGAGGCTGTGTCGTCGATATCGCCGTTTGGCTGCTTAGTGCCAGATGGATTAGCAGTGTCACCCGTAGCCCGAAATCCACTTTCGTCCAGTCGATACTCGGAGAGCTTTTTATGCAAAGTGTTGCGGTTAATGCCTAGTCTTGAGGCGGTTTTGATCTGCACGCGGTCACAGTTTTGAAGAACCTGTTGTATCAATTCGCGTTCAACCTGTCCCACAATGCGGTCGTACAAGTCATTGGCGCCTGGTCCGGCGGTAATGATACCCTGGCGAACAAGTGCCGCGCAAAGGACCGTGAAATCAGCTCCTCCTACCCTAGGACGGACCGGTCGTGGCACAGGTTGTCCTCGAAGTTGTGGCGGCAAGTGCTCAACGCTTAACTCGGGTCCCGTACCAAGAATAACAGCCCGTTCAACGTAGTTCTGTAACTCACGGACGTTCCCTGGCCAATCGTGCTCACGCAAGAGGCGCATGGCACTCGTGTGAACACGCCGCATTGTGCGTTGATTTTGTTCGGCATAGCGTTCGAGAAAGAACAAGACTAGTGGTTCAATATCTTCGCGCCGCTCGCGCAACGGCGGCAGGTAGATTGGCACCACGTTAAGGCGGTAAAAGAGATCTTCGCGAAAGCGATCGGCTTCGATCTCATCAAGGAGATCGCGATTGGTAGCAGCAATGATTCGGGTGTCAACCTTTTTAGTATTGTTGTCGCCTACCCGCTCGAATTCTCCTTCTTGTAAGATACGAAGGAGTTTGACCTGCAGCTTGGGTGACGTACTGTTGATCTCGTCGAGAAAGATGCTGCCGGCGTGCGCAGCCTCAAACCGACCAGTGCGATTATCCACTGCTCCAGTGAACGAGCCCTTGACGTGGCCGAACAACTCGCTTTCGAGTAGGCTCTCTGTTAAAGCGCCGCAATTTACCCTGATGTACGGTCCCGTTGCCCGTGGACTCAGATCATGAATGGCTCGAGCTATTAGTTCCTTACCTGTTCCCGTCTCGCCAATGATCAACACACAGGCTCGCGATGGTGATACCTGACGCGTGATTCGAATGACCTCGCGCAAGGCTGCACTGCAGCCGATTACACCCGGGAGTGTTAACTCATCATCCACTCGATACCCCACGATTCTGGACTCAACGTAGATAACGCGTGTGCGTCACTGAACCCCGATCCGTAGATTAGAACAAGAGTTTTCTGCGACGAAACTGTCAGTGTGACACGGGACAGTCCTCGCTTGGTGTGATCGCCCGCTCTTCTCGTTCCACACCGTCAGTCGATGTGGTGGGCAGCGTGTTTGCGGATTCGGGTCCCGTACGAGGTTCTGGCTCCGGCTTTGTTCATTGTCGAATCTGGGTCGGAGCTATTAATTATTACCGGAGCACCGCCGGGCTCGATGACGTTGCCACCTCTCGCGACGCGATGAAGTCGAAGGCGAATCACCTCCATTATGTCAGAATCACCCTCTTGACCAAACATCGTACGCGCGCGTCTGTGAATTCCCAAGAGCAATGAACCGGGGACGACTACTCTGAGTTTCCTGTCGCCTGGCAGTGATCTTCTAAAAAGTGACCCCTTTCCGGGCAATTTGATCGTCTAAGAACGACCCCCATAAGCGCCTCCTGTACAGTGAACGTTTCATCAAGGAACGCTCGCCATGCATGGAGGTAAATGAAAGCTTACGGTGGACGATTATGGTGACATCCGCAGAGCCCATCGCAATGGGGTCTCTATCAAACAGATCGCTCGTGAGTTTGAACACTCGCGCAACACGATCCGCAAGGTACTGGCGAACCCCGAGCGCAATCCGATTCCCCAGGTGAGGAACCGAATCGTACCTGTCCTGGGACCTTTCTTTGCGATCGTTGACCAGATCCTTCGAGACGACGAGTCCGCGCCGCCAAATCAGCGGCATGCGCCGCTCAAGTGCGCTGTCGCCACCGCGACGAGCACGGCTACTGCGGCGGCCACGCCCAGGTGCAATGCTACCTGTTCAAGAATCGCCGGCGAGAGAAAGAATCCTTCATTCCGCTGGGACATCCTCCAGGCCAGCGGCTTGAAGCCGATTTCGGCCATATTCACGTTGATTTTCCTGACTGACGTAAGCTCGTTCCATTCCTGATGACCACCTAGGCTTATTCCAATTACCCGTTTGTTCTGGCAGTTCCCTTTGAGCGAACTGAGGCGATCCTCGAAGGCATGGTCAGAGCCTTCGAGTTTTTTGGCTGTATTCCCGAGGAGGTTTGGTTGGACAACCCGAAGACCGGCGGCACCACGATTCTTCTCGGTCGCGAACGCAAGCTTCATCCTCGATATGCGGCGCTGGCCAGCCGCTACGCTTTCAAGCCTCTCTTCTGCATGCCCGCTTGGGGTAATGAGAAGCCCGACGCCGAGCGCACCGTACGGGCTGTGCAACGTCGGTTCTCGACTCCGGTCCCGCGCGTAAACGACCTCGACGAATTGAACCGGTACTTTCATCAGCGCTGTGAGGCCGAACGGGAGCGGACTGTTCGGTCGATGTTTGGTCTGTTTGTGATCGGCGCTCGCTTCTCTGAGGAAGAAGCCTCGGTGGCCCCGCTTCCGAAACACCGGTTCGATCCGTGTGTGATCCTCCCCGCCGCCCCTCTGGATAAATATCAAACCATCGCGTTCGAGCGTAATCGTTACGGCGTTCCCAGACGCTCCGCCTTCCAGATGGTGACCATCAAGGGCTATGTGGACCGCGTCGTGTTTGTGTCCGGCGGTCAAGTCATCGCCACGCACACGCGCTGTTTACAGCCGCACACAATGGTCCATGACCCATTGCACTATCTTGCGACTCTGGACCGCAAACCGGGGGCCCTTGAGGATGCTCCGGTGTACCGGGAATGGAAGCTCCCAGGATGCTTCGCCGCGTACCGCGCGGAGCTTGAGGAATAATCATGGCGCCATAGCTGGCGCACGACGCTACGTGCGAGTGCTGCAGCTTCTGGTCGACCACCCTATTACCCGCATACGTCAGGCGATTGAGACTTGCGGATGCGCCAACTGATCAGCGCCGAATCTGTGATTCAGCAAACGCTCACTCAGGCAGTTCATGAAGCACAGCCGCGTCGTTCGCCACCGTGGACGACTGAGCTGACTACGGCACCACAAATTCAAGTGCCACTCCCTGAATTGAGCTGTTTCAATCAACTCCTCGATGGTTCGGCGTACTACGGAAAACCCGATGACCCAGGAGTTGTCGTGGCCGCCGAGGCTTCTGCTGAGAGACGGGTCACCATGTTTTTCACCTGACGGAGTGTTCCCGATGCGTCTCGGACTCGATTGGCGAGTTCGAACCGTTCTTCGACATTTCCTTGGGATAGACCATGCCGATGGCGGATGCAGTGATCGACTTGCTCCAGGCGCATTTCCGGCAGTTGCGGCTGCCGACGATGGGCCGTGAGTTCGAGAGGCTGGCACGGGATGCGACCGCGAACAATCAGAGCTTCTTCCAGTTCCTGCTCGGTCTGACTGAGACCGAGCTGGCGACGCGGGCTGCCGATGCGATCGCGACACGGATCAGGAATGCAAAGTTCCCGCTCTTGCGGGACTTCGACACGTACGACTTTACCCTCGTGCCGCAGCTCTCCAAACCATGTAATGGTTCAGCGTGAAATGGAGTTTCCGGTTTGCGGCGTTAGGTAGTGGTTGAGAAAAAAGCGAGCAAGAGCGATTTAGCGCTTTGGTACCAATCCCGTAGGTGGAATGCGGGGCGGCTTCCTGCCGCCCTTCCTCGGTCTTGGTCCCTGGGACGGCGCTCAGGTCATGTCGCCACGGAGCCCTATCCTCCGCCCCGGGCCACTGGCCATCGTAAGTCCACGCGCTGGCATTAACAACTGCTCCCAAATCACGTCAACCAGCTTGACGCTGCTGGACACAAACCGCCTGCCGGCGGCTCCTTGCTTCGTCGAGCTTACGATCTCGGTCAGCGAAGATCTGCTTGTCGCGACCGCACATCTTGTCCACCGGAGTTACATAGTCGATCGCACGGTGGAGCCGCGCCTCATTGTAGTGCCGGAAATAGCCGTCAATTAGGCGAACGGCATCGTCCACTGAAAGTGGTGTGCGAGGACGGATGCACTCCGATTTGATCGAACGATGCCATCGCTCGATCTTGCCATTGCTTTGGAGATAGTAAGGCGAAGTTGGAACATGTATAATACAACATATGTAACTTATATCATTGAATTCTCGAGCAATGAACTGTGGACCATTGTCACTGATGATCCGGGGAGAGACACCCGGATAGCACTCACGTGCTCTCTGGAAGATCGTCTCGACGGCGCTTTCTTCCATTTTCGGGCGGATTTCCCAGTGCACGATCGATCGGCTGTAACCATCGAGCAAGCTGCAAAGAAAGAAGGGGTCTTCGGCAGAATTTGTGGGTTGAAAAACGATGCAGCAGCTCGGCTCGGGCTCGACAGGAGGGTTCTCCCTCCCACCTTCACATTCGGTCCGCCCTGCTAGGTTGAGGGCGAAGCGAAGGTGAAGGCGGGAGGGGTAGGCGAAGTTCACATTTGATGGTTCAGTTTTAAATAGCTCTTCGCGGACTCGTTCTTGAGAAAGGTTTTTTTGAAGAAGGTAGGGTAGTGCATCGTGCGCGGCCGTCGGTTAGGGAAGGGTTACCAAGACCATCCCAATCGAGAGGCCCCACACGATGCTCCTCAAGACTATCCTCAATCGCATTGCACCGCAAAAGTCCTTCGTGTACGGCAAGGTAAGTTTGGTCTCGAAAGGAAAGCAACTTGCCTTGGAGGTAGAAATTGAAGCCCGCCGCAACAGCCGAGCTGTTTGCTCCGGGTGCCACCGTAAGCGAGCCGGGTATGATCAACTACCTGTACGAAGGTTCGAGTTCGTGCCGCTCTGGCAGATCGCTGTGTTCTTTGTCTACGCAATGAGGCGCGTTGACTGCCCGAAGTGCGGTGTGATCGTCGAAGAGGTCCCGTGGAGTGACGGCAAGAGCCCGGTGACTACGGCCTACCGATGGTTTCTAGCCGGTTGGGCCAAGCGGCTCTCGTGGCTGGAAGTCGCCTTGATATTCCATACTACCTGGGAAACTGTGTACCGCTCGGTCGAGTATGCAGTCGCATGGGGCTTGGCGAGACGGACGATGACCGGAATCAAGGCCATCGCTGTAGACGAAGTGCAGTGGCAAAGGGGCCATCATTACCTGACGCTGGTTTACCAGATTGACGCTGGGTTCAGGCGGTTGCTCTGGATTGGGTTGGACCGGACGGAGGAAAGCCTGCGTGGCTTTTTCCAAACCATAACCGACGAGACCAAGAACTCGATCCGCTATCTATGCAGCGATATGTGGAAACCGTACCTCAACGTGCTGGCCCAAGAGGTTTCTGGCGCGATCCACGTGCTCGACCGCTTTCACATCATGCAAGCGATGAATAAGGCGATCGACGAAGTACGTGCCGAGGAAGCGCGCCGGCTGAAGCGAGATGGCTACGAGCCAGTCCTGAAACGGGCGCGATGGTGCCTGCTGAAGCGGCCGGAGAACCTAACAAAGAAGCAGACCGTGAGATTGGCCGAACTGGTGCAGTACAACCTAAAGTCCGTGAGAAGCTATCTTTTGCGGGAGGATTTTCAGCGTTTCTGGACTTACCAATATCACGGCTGGGCGAGTCGATTTCTGCACGAGTGGTGCACCAGGACGATGCGATCAAAGATCGAGCCAATGAAGAAAGTGGCTCGAAGGCTTCGCAGCCATGAAGAATTGATCCTGAATTGGTTCAAGGCCCGTGGGACGATTTCCGCAGGCATTGCAGAGGGCCTGAACAACAAGGTGAAATTGACGACGAGAAAGGCGTACGGTTTTCGGACGTTCGATGCAGTGAAAAACGCCTTGTATCACAGCCTTGGCGCCCTGCCTGAGCCAGAATTTACCCACAGATTCTGCTGAGGAGGCGAAAGAAGAAAGTCCCCCGAACATTGATGTAGGCAATGTTGACGTGCCAGTGCTCGTGCGGACCGAGTGGTTGCTGAAAGCCGGTTCCTTTGAGGGACGCTTTGGTGTTATGCCGCTTCATCAGTCCAGCGTCGCTGAGTACTCGGTAGGCGCTCGAGGGGCTAGCTGCCACCACATCGGCATCGAGCATCATGAAGGTGAGACGCCGGTAACCCTCAAGCGGGTTTTGGTCGTGAAACTCAGCGATGGCCTGCTTTTCCCAGTCTTCGAGCCACCAATCGCGGGGAATCCAGCCGTTATGCTCGTTCGCTTTGCCGTAGCGCTTCCGCCAGTCATAGAACTTGCTCTGGCTGAGGCCGATCCATTGGACGAGCTGCTTGGTCGGGGTCTCCGTCCGGTCTGACCAATAGCGAACGTAGTCGACGACCTGGTCGCGAATGTCATGGGGAAGCCAGGCTCCAGTCAGAGTTTCCCAAGTACTTTTTTTAGCTTCACGTGCTCCTCCAACAACTCGGCCACGACCTCGTTCTTGCGCTGAAGCTTGTCCTGAAGCGCGGCAATCCTTCGCTCCTGGTGCTTCTCCGGTGCCGAGAAACTCCGTTTCACGCAGAACCATTTCAGTTTGGTCTCCGCCGAGAAACTCCCGGTCAACGGTTGCACGCTTGGCTCTGTTCGGCATCTTTTCGAAGCCGTGCTCAACAAAACGCCGTCGCGCGTTTTCACCGTCCGCAAGCTAAAAGAAACAGCATCGGCTAATTGCCGATCCAGCCAGTTCGGCTCCGTCGACGTCTGCCTCGGCCAAGATCAGAGCCAGACGCACTATTATCTTCACTGCTTTTCTTCAGTTTCTTGACGTCGTCGAGAAGCTCGTCTCGCTCGTAATCTGTGAGTCGGACGATGTATAACCCTCGATAGAAACCTTCTTATTCCCACCAGCCTAGTGCCTCGTCCAATCTAAATTTTCGGGTAAAGCCGCTTCAGTTTGATGCGTGCCTTCTCGATAGTAAATTGCCAGTCGACGGCCCGTTGCTTGATGTTTGTTCGAGCGGCCCAGGCGGCTATTTCCGATTGCAGCGTCACGATGTCGCCGATACGGCGGTCGGACAGGCATTGGCTGGCCATGCAACTCAGTTCGCATTCCGCCACGTTGAGCCAACTGCCGTGCTTGGGGGTGTAGACGAAGTTGATCCGTCGCACGTACTCGCGGGCTTTCTCGGGAGGGAACGCTTCGTAGAACGCCCCTTTCGTATACGTGTTCAGGTTGTCGCAGACCAGCGTGATTCGCGGCGTATTCGCGTACCGAGTGTCGAGTAATTGGGCGACTTCGTGAGCCCAATCGTCTTTGGTGCGGTGCGGTCGCGCCGTCGCTTGCCGGAAGCCTGACAGCGGTTCGGCGAACATGAAGATGCTTGCCGTCCCCTTGCGTTCGTATTCGTAGTCGACGCGCTTGGGGTGCTCTTTGGTCGCGGGAATCGGCACGCGCGTCTCGCCAATCAGTTGCACGGGCTGCTCGTCCATGCATACCACCGGGCAGTCGGGATCGTGGGCTTTTTCGTAGGTCTCCAGCACCTCCTCCATGTGCGCGACGAACTCGCCGTTTGCATCGGGAGGGATCACCCAATACTCGATCTTTCGCTTGGTCATGCCACTTTTTGGCCTGGTTCAGAGTGAGGTAACACAAGGCTGAGTAAGGTGGGGTTTTCTAAAATGCCTGTTTCCTCCATGTTGGCGTCGGGAGTATCAAACCCACACCATCACAAAGGAAACAGGCATGGACGCCCAAGCTACGTTCTCGTGCTCATTCCCGCAATCCGATGTCGGCCCGGCTGCGGAACTGCCCAGCCCGCCTTTCTGGCCCGCCCAGAGGTTTGCTGCCCCAGGAACGGCAGGAGCTGGCTGTACAAGTGCTCGCCGGGGCTCAACCGGTCGCGGAGTTGGCCCAACAGCATGAGGTTAGCCGCAATTTCCTCTATCAGCAGGCCGACACTGCCCGCGCGGCGCTGACCCATGCCTTCAAACCTGAACCGAAGGACGAGGATGTTCTCTTTTACCTCCCCGTCACCAAGGCGTGGTTGCGTCAATTGGTCCTTGCACTGGTGTTGGTTGGCCATGCCCCATATCGGGCTGTCGTCGAGCTCTTTCGCGACCTCTTTAACTGGCATAACTCACTGGGCACGGTGCACAATATCGTGCGCAGCGCAGTTGAGGCGGCTCGAGCGATCAGCCGCGGTTACCATCTTGGCGGCGTGCGCATCGGTGCCCACGATGAGATCTTCCAGGCTGGCGACCCAGTGCTCGTGGGCATCGACCCCGCGTCCACCTATTGCTACTTGCTTAGCCCGGAAGAACATCGCGATGCCGACACCTGGGGCGTCCGCCTGCTCGAATTAGTCGATCAGGGCTTCAATCCCGAAGCAACCGTGGCCGACGCGGGTAGCAGGCTCCGCGCCGGCCAAGCTCTGGCTCTCCCGAATGTCCCCTGCCGAGGTGATATTTTCCATATGGTCCGCGACCTGAATGTCGTGGCCAGCTTCCTGGAGAACCGCGCGTACGACACTTTCGAGACCACCGAACAATGCGATCGAAAGCGCGAGCGTCTGCGGCGACCGACTAAGCGCCGGCGCGGCAAGTCAGCGCACGGCCGGCCCGGCGCAGCGTCTGCGTCGAGCCCGCAGTGCCAGTGATGAAGCGGTGGCACTGGCCGAGGACGTCACATTGTTGGTCGGCTGGCTTCGTCACGACATTTTCGCGGTCGCCGGCCCGTCTTACACCGACCGTTGCGAACTGTACGACTTTGTGGTGGCCGAGCTGAAGGCTCGCGCCTCGAAATGCCCCCATCGGCTGGAGCCCATCTGCCGCGTTTTGCAAAATCAACGCGATGACCTACTCGCCTTCGCACGCCGGCTCGATGAGAATCTGGAGCAATTAGGGCAGGAGTTGCAGATTCCCACGGAACTAGGACGACGCCTGCTCAAGACGCTGTCGCGCGACGAGCGCGATCCACGGCGCTGGGCTGAGGAAGCAGTTGCGCGAGAAAAGCTGCAGGGCCGGTTCCATGTGGTTCAGATTGCAGTAAACGCGCTGGCGGAAGAGACGGTCAGGGCTAGTTCGTTGGTGGAGAACCTCAATAGTCGCCTCCGAAGCTACTTTTTCCTCCGCTGACACTTGGGCTCGGACTACTTGGCCCTACTGCAGTTCTACCTAAACCATCGACGGTTGGAGCGCAGCCATCGCCCTGCGCGTGTGGGGAAGACACCCGCCGAGCTATTAACTGGCCAGCCTCACCCGCACTGGCTAGAGATGCTCGGCTACACGCTCTTTGCCCGCGGATGACGTAGTCGTCCCCTGGCGAGCCACCGAGAACCTTGCCCGTCAAGGCCCGTCGAAGGTTCGTACTGATACCCGAAAAAGGCCCTTTTTGAACCACGCCGTTTTTTTGAGTGTCTGCCGGACCGTTTCGGGACTGATGGATTCCACGATCTCCAGTTCCACCAGTTGGTCGGCGAGCAATCGTAGCGTCCAATGGCCATAGCCGACTGGCGGCTTCCCCAACCGCAGGGCGATCAGTTTCGCCTCGGCGGCTCCGTCCAGCAACTTGGGAGTGGGAGACGTCGTCCGTTTCTTGCGCACCAGGGCGGCCTCGAAGCCTTCCAGAACGAACTCCCGACGCACGTTCTCCACGGTCCGAATTCGACAGCCCACGGCCTCGCTGATCTTCTCGTCATTCCAACCCGGACCGTCCATGTCCGCCTTGAGCAAGATCACCGCTCTCCGCAGTTTCTCCGACTTACCTTTCTCGTTCTTGACCGTCACTTCGCAGATTGCGCGTTCCTCGTCCGTGAGCCGAACAATATACTTTTTGTTCATGGGAACCTCCTTGTAACTGCGGAAGTTCTCCAAAACCGACGCTCTTGGCAACCCCAAGATTTAGATTCGACGGGGCACTAGTCAACCCCACAAAACTCGCCAGCGCCAAGCTGTGACGACGCGTTCGTGCAAATCCTCATGAGCAGCCCATGCTGTTCCCGCAGTTAAAGCAACGATAGCAAGTGCCGCAACGGACCGTTAAGGCGCCACAGTTATCGCAAGACGGAGCATCACACTGGAAGTGCGCAAACTGTCGGTCCTGCTCGGTGAGTCCTTCAGGCGGGCGTTCCTCTGAAACATAGGAATGAGGTTCAGCCATCACAACGTTCGACCCCGCTCCCATCACGGCCTCAGCATGTTCGAGGTCGGCCATCGTCGCGGCTCGCAAACCGTTGACATTCAGAATCGCAGCAGTAGTCGACACACCATCCTCCTCTGCCTCCGCGGCCGGACGCTTCGGGGCGTTGGCTTCACGGTAGCCGGGGATGAATTCCATGCCAAGCCATCGGAAGATATAGTCGGCTACACTTTTGGCGATGGGAATGTCCCGGTTCTTCGTGAAGCCCGCCGGTTCAAAGCGGCTATGCGCAAATTTATTGACAAACACCTCCAACGGCACTCCGTATTGCAATCCGATCGAGATCGCCGTGCCCAGAACATCCATCAAGCCACCAATCGTTGAGCCCTCCTTTGCCATGGTGATGAAGAGCTCGCCAGGCCGTCCATCGGGATAGAAGCCGACGTTGATATAACCTTCGTGGCCCTGAATATCGAACTTGTGGGTCAAACTCCGCCGCGTATGTGGCAATCGCTCGCGACGCGGCTGGCTGGAAGGCCCACCGGACCCCCCAGCCGAGCGGTTCCTCGGACCCATTGCATCGGAAGAGGAAGACGACTGTGATCCAGGGGAGCGAGCCATGTCGCTTGATTCGACCTTCGTGTTCAGCGGCTGGCTTCCCTTCGAGCCGTCACGATAGATCGCAAGCGCCTTGAGCCCAAGCTTCCAGCCCTCAAGATAGGCGTCACGAATTTCTTCTGCGGTCGCTTCTTGGGGCACGTTGCACGTCTTCGAGATCGCTCCTGATAGAAACGGCTGAACCGCGGCCATCATGCGCAGGTGTCCGCGGAAGTGGATGCTTCGACCACCTTGAGGCGGGGCAAACGCACAATCAAAGACAGGCAGGTCCTCGTCCCTCATACCGGGAGATCCCTCGATCGTATCGTGCGAATCGATGTAGTCCAAAATCCCGCGGACTGCGACGTCGTCATAACCTAGCTTGCGGAGGGCCATTGGGACGGTTCGATTGACGATCTTCAACATTCCTCCACCGGCGAGTTGCTTGTACTTAACGAGGGCAATATCCGGCTCGATCCCGGTTGTGTCACAGTCCATCATAAAAGCAATCGTCCCGGTCGGAGCTAAAACGGTCACCTGGCTGTTTCGGTAGCCGTGTTTGCGGCCGAGTTCCACACACTCGGCCCACACAGATCGTGCTTCGGCCAACAACTCTGCCGGCGCCGATCGGTCTATTGCGGTGGCTGCGTCGCGATGCATCTCCATCACATGCAACATCGGTTCTTCATTAATCGCGTAGCCGTCAAAAGCTCCGAGGTGGGCTGCATGTTCCGCGCTAGTCAAATACGCCTGCCCGTGCATAATCGCAGTGATAACGGACGCCAGCGCCCTGCCGCTGTCTGAGTCGTATGGAAGCCCCGAGGCCATCAGAAGGCTTCCCAGATTGGCGTAGCCGAGCCCGAGCGGCCGAAATCTGTGGCTATTCGCTGCGATTCGATCAGTCGGGTAGCTCGCGTGGTCGACCAAGATCTCCTGTGCGGTGATAAGTATTGTCACTGCGGCTCGGAATCGCTCGGCGTCGAAACTCCCATCGTCTCGCCGGAACTTCATCAAATTGATAGACGAGAGATTGCACGCTGAATCATCGATAAACATATACTCGGAACACGGATTGGACGAATTGATCGGAGCTGTGTTCGGGCACGTATGCCACCGCTGGATCGTATCCTCGTATTGCACGCCAGGATCGCCGCAAAGCCAAGTCCCCGCGGCGATCTTGTTCATCAGCATCCGTGCCTTGAAAGTCTCCATCGGCCTGCCTGTCGTCACCGCTCGCGTCGTCCAGTCCCAATCGGCCACAACGGCGCTTAAAAAGGCGTCTGTGCAGCGGACCGACAAATTCGAGTTCTGAAACATAACCGAACTGTATGCCTCGCCATTAAAGTTAGCCTCGTACCCTGCATGTATCAGAGAAAGTGCCTTCTGCTCCTCTCTCGCCTTGCACTCGATGAAGTCCAAAATATCCGGGTGCCAGCATTTGAGCGTTTGCATTTTCGCAGCGCGACGCGTTTTACCCCCCGACTTGACGACACTGGCGACCGCATCGTATACCCGCATGAAGCTAACTGGACCGGACGGTTTGCCTCCACCGGAGAGCTTTTCGCGACTCGAACGCAAGCTAGAGAGGTCGGTGCCTGTTCCTGATCCGAACTTGAAGAGCATCGCTTCGCTCGTCGCCAAGCGCATGATTCCTTCCATATCATCGCTGACACTTTGGATGAAGCAGGCCGACGCTTGTGGATACTGGTAGGCGCTCGTCGCCTTGTTCACTGTCCGACTCTCTTCGTCCCATCGCCAATTGTTAGCCGGCCCGGAAATCCCGTATCGATGGAAGAGGCCCACGTTGAACCAAACCGGCGAGTTGAACGAGCCATACTGGTTCAAACACAGTGCCGTCAACTCATCGTAGAATCGATTGGCGTCACTCGCCGTGGCAAAATAACCGTCGCTTCTTCCCCAGTCGGCGATGGTCCGAGTAACTCGATCGATCAACTGCCGAACCGAATACTCACGATTTCCTGTAGCCGGGCTGCCGTTGCCGCTGCCCAGATCGCCGTAAAAGTACTTGCTCACCACCACGTTCGTCGCGAGCTGACCCCAGGCCCGAGGGATTTCGCACCCGGTCTGCTGAAAGATGATCCGTCCACGTTCGTCCTTAATCTCCGCTGTGCGCAGCTCCCATTCAACCTCATCGTAAGGGCTCGTTCCCTCCTTGCTGAAGACCCGCGGAATTACCATCCCCGGCACCGCGGTCTGTCCGTTCTCGGTTCCATTGTCCCACGCGATCTCCCGAAGTTCCGACGGCCCCACGACGCCCGCCCGTTCGCTAACTGTTGCCATGTCCGCTCTCCGCGTCTCGACTCACCCCTCGGGTCATTCCAGGAACCCGACTCCCATCAGGGTAAATCGTTGGTGTTCTGAAGTCCATAGATGTACTGGAGTCGAGTCAAACATCGCGCACCAACCCCGAAGATCGGCAGATGGGGCGATCCAGTTGAATCTACCGATATTCGACCACGACCCTCATGCGATTTCCCCCCCTGCGGCACCCACTGAACGGGTCGACTCGTTGTCGACCTTGTCCTCCAATCCGCGTTCGCAACCGCGAGCTCGCAACTCATGCCGGCCAGCGCTCCGAAACATCATTGCCGGGAACCGTTCGGCAACAGGTCTCGCTTTACGTAGAAGCCACACAGTGCGCTCCGGAATAGCGTCGAGCAACTGGCGAATTCGAACACGCACCCGCTGTTCCGTGGCAACGAAGAAAAATGCGTGATCCATCGCTCTTTCGCTCACGCTGAGCTTCGTCACTCCCGCGTCGATCCGTCTTACCCCCTCGTTTTCCAACCGAGAGCCACCAACCGGAGCCCGCATATCGTAAGCATCTGACAGCCCGCTGAAAACCATCTACGGGCCAAAAATTAGAAAATCCATTTTCTCGCCGATAATGGCAGTTGAAACACATCGATGGGCGCAAATCTAACCACTTCGAAGCACCACGCGACGATTGGTCTTTACGGCTGAATGAGACTTGTAATCTGAACCAGAGTGAACGGCTGCCGATGACCCTTCTTTCGACGCACGTTCTTACGCCGCCGAAACTTCTGGATTATCAACTTCTTCGCCCGAAACTGATTGACAATTCTTCCGGCCACGCGAGCGCCCTGCACAACTGGCTGACCGATCTTTGTAACCCCGTCCTCTCCCGCCATCAGCAATACCGTCGAAAAGACAAGCTCGTCACCAAGCTTTCCGTCACGCCGGTCCACGCAGATCCGGTCACCTTCCCGAACGCGGAATTGATGACTGCCTTCTTCAATAATTGCGTACATACCTTCAAAACTCCTTGCGCGAACTCACACCACTGTCTCAATACAAGGACTGGTTAGCGGTGCCGGGTTTCTCGAACTTCCTGGGGTGATTGCCAATTGGATCGGTCATCCACTTCGCTGACGAAAGCGACTCGCGAGCAAACACCTATCTTAATGGTTGGTCGGAGAAAAGAGAAGACCCGGATTGACGAGAGCGCTGATCCCGTTTACAAGCCGCAGGCCGAGAACCACTTCGAACCCTGAGCGCACACCGTGTTCCGCACATACACTCACCGCTGATCGGTGGATTCCATCTTGATCCCAGGGCCAAACCACGCCTGCTCACTCCGTCTGCCAGGAGAAAGACCAGAAGGCGATGAGGAATTCCAACGCAAACAAAATCCAATGCGCCCGGCTTTCTATGGCCGTCGTGACCACGTGGGCTTTGGCGCAGTCAGCGAAATTGCCGTCGGCGAATGCCACTCCTCCGCCCAGCCAGGTTCGCCGCGCCAGCGCCGCCGCCCAACTCTCGCGGGCCCAGCCATCTGCGCTTGCCGTTGAACAGCGACCGCTCTTGGAACAGGCCCATCAGAGTCCCACAAAGGATGAAGACGCACTTACCCACGACATTCCACCTGCGATATTATCGGAGCTCAAGAAGATCGACGCGATGGAGAGAAAAATCGAAATTGACATGCCAATCGATCGCTGGCGTTTTGACGACCTTCGCGCCCGCTATCAAGCCCTGGTGAAGTCTCTGCCGGCAGAGCCCGCCATTGAAAATGTCATCCGCGATCGTCTCCAACGCTTGGCCCGGCGTGAGCTGGCTGCAAAAGCAGCTGTGTCCTTCGAGGCAATCCTGGCCCAAACTCACAAACGCGACCGTGAAATCGTTCAGTTAAGCCGTCAATTGCGGATCCGGACATCAGCCGCCAACGGTGCTCGATCCAGCACTTATGAAGCCATCGGCTTCATGCAGTCCTCCGCTCAAAAAATCGACGGCCACAAGCTTTTCCTCTTGGTCGGTAGGAATGGCGAAACTCTTGCTTACCTCGACATCCCACCAGGCCTCGACCCGGAGCCAATACTCGCCCGAAAGGTGGGCGTTCGAGGGGTCGCCCATTACAACGAAGAGTTGCAGTCGCGCCTCATCACTGTACGTGATCTTCAAGCGGTCGAGTCCAGGCGCTGATTCAGGCAGATTACTTCTCGATCTTGTTCTCAGCTTCCTTGCCGATCTCAGTGCTCGTCACAAGAGACTTGCCGCTCATCAGCGTGTCGATCTCCTTGGCGAGTGCCTTGTAGAGCGGCACGCTGGAAGTCGAATCGAAGCCGACGTGCACAGATTGCACGATTCCCTGCTTGTCAAGGATCACGAGCGTGGGATAACCCTCAAGCTCAAAGGCTTCGCCCACCGACTTGCTCGGATCCAGTCCGATCAAGCCCACGGGGGCCGCCGACAAACTGAGTTTCCTTTCCGAGATCGTCTTCTCCACAAGTTTTCGAACTTGTGACAATTCGGCCGGATCATCATCTTGGCTCAGCGCTACGATCACCACGTCCTTTTTTGAAGCCACATACAACTCGACGAGTTTCTGGATCTCTGGAAGCTCCTGCATGCACGGCCCGCACCACGTGGCCCAGAAGTCGATCACGACCACCTTTCCAGCGAGTTCGGCCTTCGTGATGGTCTTCGTCTTACCCGCCCCGTCGAGCACGGTGAGAGTAAATGCGGGCGCGGGTTTGCCGAGTAAGCGATTCTCTTTAGGGCGCTCTCGGTCGCCAAGCGAGTCGACCTTCGTAAAGCCTTTGGGGGCCGCGTACACGAACCTCAGCCCATTCGGAAGATCGGTCACAATCTTGCCGGAATTCCAAGCAAGCTGCTCAACTGCAAGTTCGTGTCCGTCTTGTACTCCCAGAGCGAGCTGTTTGGGATCAACTCCGATCTCGATCGAAGATATCAGCTTACTGACTGGATCGACTTTCAACAGGAACTGCCTCTTTGGGTTGTCGAAGTCGATCGTGATTGCCGAGATTTTCTCCGTCTCGCCGGCTGCCTTCGGATCGGTGGAACGCGCCTCAGGTAAACGCAGCGTGCCGCCGAGTTGAGCGATCCCGGCCGCCGGATCCACTGCCGTTAAAAGATTCACAAGAACAAACATCGGTGCACTAGCAGGACCGCCGAAGATCATGGCTCCGATCGGGCCTTCACGAATCGCGTCGATTCCTAGCGTTGTCGGTGCCGCGGTCACGGTGTAGCGCTTCAAAGGGACGACGGCCGTCGTCAAGGTTGTGCCATCACTCGTAACGCGAACATGTCCGCTATCGAAGTCGAATCGATTGGGCCGCGCGAATGTCATCTTCATTGGCAGCACTTGCTTCTGGATCGTGCCGCCGAGTTTGAATGCAACGACGAATTCCCCGTTGTCGGAATAAAAACTAAGCGCCCGGTACGCGTTCACAACCTCGTCGAAAAGGGCGCGTGCTCTGGGGTTGTCTTTTCTCACGCCCGGCTCGATCGTCCTCTTCGCGACCGTCTGGGCACAGACTGATGAGCTGAATCCAAGAGCCACACCCAGCCAGAGCAGAACTGCGAGTTTGCTCGGCTCCGTCCGATGTGGTCGTTCGTTGCGGTTCGTGAACATCTAGGTTCCTTTGCGTGATAAAACTGCGGCCGGACGTCAATGCTCCGCCGCCTGGGCCGATTCGCAGTACCCGGCAGACGGTAGCACGTGTCCCAACTTCTCGCGCTTTGCGTCCAGGTATCTGCGCCTCTCAGCAACGTCAGGCGCAACAATCGGAACTTGGTCCACAACTTTCAATTCGTAACCGTAGTAAACAAACGCGTCCGTCTTCTTCGGATTGTTCGTCAACAGACGCACGCGAGAGAGCCCAAGGTCTTTGAGGATCTGCAGCCCGATGCCATAGTCCCGCGTATCAGCGCGGTAACCCAAAGCGACGTTCGCCTGCACGGTATCCAGCCCGCTATCCTGAAGTTGATACGCTCGGATTTTCTCGATCAGCCCGATCCCCCGACCTTCCTGCGGCAGATAAATGAGTGCCCCTGCCCCCTCGTTGCCGATCATCGCTAGTGCCATGTGAAGCTGGTCCCCGCAATCACACCTCAGCGAGTCGAGCAGGTCGCCGGTAAAGCACGACGAATGAAGTCGCACGAGCGGCGCTTGCACCGCGCCAAGATCGCCCATCACGATTGCGATCGGTTCGTTCCCGGGCTCGTGTTGCACGCGATAGCCGATAAGGCGCCCGCGACCATAGCGCGTCGGCAATTCAGCCTCGGCGATCCGGTGCACCAGCTTCTCCCGCATTCGGCGATATCGGATCAAGCCCTCGATCGAAACGATTGGCAGAGCATGCTCTCGGGCGATCTCATGTAACCGCCGCCGACTGGCCACTCCCGTTCCGTCGAGCACCTCGCAAAGCACGCCGGCCGGAGCCAGCCCAGCCAGGCGTGCCAGGTCAACAGTGGCTTCCGTATGCCCGGCCCGACGAAGAACGCCTCCCTCCTTCGCGACAAGCGGAAACAGATGCCCGGGGCGAACTAGCTCCTCTGGCCGTGTCGCCGGGTCGATGATCGCTCGAACTGTCCGAGCCCTCTCTTGGGCGCTGATGCCCGTTCGGCACGTGACATGGTCGACCGGAACGGTGTAAGGGGTCTGGTGCGGGGCAGTATTTCTCTCCACCATCGGTCCGAGATGAAGCCGAGCCGCCACCTCGGGCAGGATCGGCATGCACAACAGACCTCGCCCGTGTGTGATCATGAACTCGATTGTCTCGGGACCAACCTTATCGGCGGCCGCAACAAAGTCACCCTCGTTCTCCCGGTCCTCATCGTCGACAACGATCACCACCCCGCCAGCCTGAAGCGCCTGCAAGGCATCGTCTATCCTCGAGAGTTCGTCGTGCATTGCCGAATCCAATACGAGTTAGAGATAATCTCTTCTGCGGCTAGATCCATCTATCTTCGCGAACCGCCGGTCCTGGATTGATACTATTGTACCCGAAGTCGCTCGTGGCGCATCGAACCAAGTGCGGGTGTAGTGAGACCTGCCCTCGATGCCCGACCGTGACTTTCATGCCCATTTCACTCGCGCTCTCGAAGCGCGACGAGCGAAGGAGACCGCGATAATGTCCGCCAAGACGGTCGCCGTTGTTGGTGCCAGCGCCGACCGCAGCAAATTCGGGAACAAGGCCGTTCGCGCATTTCACGACGCGGGTTGGACCGTCTTTCCGATCCACCCCGTCCTCACGCAAGTTGAGGGCTTGCCGCCTATCCGAACCTCGACTCCCTGCCCGTAACCGCGCTCGACCAGGTGAGCTTCTACGTACCTCCCGCCATTGGTGTCAGTTTGCTCGAGCAAATTCAGCGCAAGGCCGTCCGTGAGCTCTGGCTCAATCCCGGCTCTGAGTCTCCAGAAATTGTTGCCCGCGCCGAGAGCCTCGGCCTCAACGTGATCCAGGCCTGTAGCATCCTCGGCGCCGGCCGACGTCCCGCTGCTTACTGACGGCCAGAGTCCGACGTTCAGCTTCCGATCGGGCTCAGCCCGGTAAGAATCACGCATGACTTCAGTTTTCTTTGTTCGTGCGAACGCGATTGCAACAACGCTCGCGTTTTGTAAGAACCGCCACACCGACAGAATTCGGAGAATCCGCGCCAGCCACCGGCTCGCTCGCTCACTCGAATGCCCGTGCACGTTTTCTGAACAAACGTTAGATCCGTTAGTTAAAGCAACGTCGACGCCCAAACGTTCTTGTAATTTCCAAGATGTCAAGAGCTCGCCCGGTATTTGGCACGGCAGTTGCTGAATTCGCTGCTCGTTCTCAAATCACTTCTTTCCTGTCCGGGTTAATGCTCCAGGTTGAATCGCGAAAGCCTCCAGCGAGAATGCTTGCGCTTACAACCCGGGCGGCCAGAGCGATGCGGGCGGATCGGAAGTGACAGCGGGGGTCGTCATGAGGGCGCCCCCCTTCGGCTGGAACAGGAGGTTCGCGATGTCCGCTTGCAAATCGATCATCCTGCCTCTCGTCATCTACGGAACGATCGTAGCAACTGCACACGCGGATGCCATCTCGTGGCCAAGCGGACTGGATAATTGGGTCGTCTACCTCGCGGCGCCCGCCGGGGCTCCTGGCACCGGTCCCCTGCCTTACTCCAGCCCGCAAGCCGCCCCGGCCCAGGTCCAAGCCACGCCGGCGGCCACTTCCCCGGCTCCGACCCCAATCGCATTCGCCGCTCCCGACGCGGCGTCATCAGTGTCGGCCCCGGTTCAGGCGGCCACGAACGCGTACTCTTCATCGCCACCATCCCAGACAGCACCCGCTGCCAGCGCAGTGCTGCCGTCTGATCCGCCGATCGCTTCCACGCCATCGGCGCCGGTTCAGCCTCCCTCCTACACTCCGCCCGCGAGTTCACCCGCATCGACTTACACGGTTCCCACCAGTTCACCGCCATCGACCTATTCTCCTTCCAATACTTCCCAGACATCGACGGTTCAGCCTCTATCGTATATCCAGCCCGTTTCCTCGCAGCCGTCAACCGTGCAAGCCATGCCTCACACACCGTCGGCCGTTCTCCCAAACACCACGCAAATGAGCAGTCAGCCCGTCGCAATGACCACCACCAGCCCCTCGGCCATCTCGTCCGCTCCAGTCGTCGCTGCACCCGTCCAGGCGTTTATCAACGTCGGCAGCGGCACATACCCACTGGCGGCCGCCATCACCACGGGTGGTGCTCAGCCCTGGTACAACAGCACCCAGTTGACCAGCTTCTTCGGCGGCCAACCCACAGCCCAGCAGATCCAGAGCTTCGATAACACGGTCCTGCAAAGAGTGCAGCAAACCTTCAGTCAAAGCGGCATCTCCGTCTCGCTGACCGAGAATCCCAACGTTCCCGCACTTCACACCATCAGCCTCGTCTCGAATACGGCCAGTTCCGCACTCTCGACCGCAATCGGAATGACTCAGGTTGGAAGCAGCGGTTTCAGCTTCATCGATCAAATCGCACATTCTGCCCAGTCCCTCGACCAGCTCGAATGGATCGTCGCTCACAATATCTCTCACGAGCTGATGCTCGCGTTCGGAGTGCCTGAGAACTACGACACGACCGGCAATTTCATTGACTCCAAAATTGCGAGCTGGGCGATGATGGTGAATCCGAACTCGACGTTCAGCACTGCGGCCGCCCAGGCGATCAACCAGGCCCTGGCATCGCAAGCTCAACCGGCATCCACAAGCCTGCTCGGTGCTCAGGAAGTTAATCCTCCTCCGATTCCCGAGCCGGCCACCCTGGCAATGTGGGGCCTGGCCGCCGTCGGATTCGCCGCCTTCCGGCTCCTGCGAGCGCGACATGTACGGTCGGCTCGGATAGCCTGAGCTCTTCCCCTCCTTTCTCCACTCCCGCGTCACGGCTGCCATCTCCCCAGTTCATGACCCATTGCCGGTAGTCAAAGACGATGCGGACTCCGCCCCGCCGAACAACCACCGCGCGAGCCACCCTTGCTTGAGCCCAGGTCGGATCAGCCGAGCCGGCTGATCGAGTGACGAGAGCACCTCCTGCGCTGCCAGATATCCGCTTCGAACCGCTCCTTCCATCGTGGCGGGCCAGCGCGTACTGGTCCAATCTCCGGCGAGATACAGCCCATCGGCACCGGTTCGTTGAGCGAGGCGAAACGCATCAACACCTGGTCTCACCGAGAAAGTGGCACCGTGTTCGACAATCACCCAGAATCTCAGTAGATTCGCCCCTCTGACCTCCGGCCAGATCTCCGCCAGTTCCGCCACGACCGCATCGCGGATTGCAACCTTGTCGAGCGCCACCAGGTCGTGCGACGCGCTGATCACCACTTGCAGATACTGGCCTGCTGCGCCCGGCGCGACAGCTTGCTCCCCTGCCCCGAGTTCAGGCCGTTGATCGGAAGCCGGCACGCCTCGACCTTGAATCGCCGTATGATTGAACACCCACTGAATCAGTCGCCCTGGAGTCACCACGTGATCGAAAGGGCACACCGGTTTGTCGAACCAAAGATGCACCCCCACGATTGGCGCTGAACGCAGACAATCGAGACGCTCCAGGTCGGGAATCTTCTTGCGCAATGCCGGGGGAGCCAGACGCAGGACCTTATCGAACGGAACGGCGAGAACGATCATGTCCGCCTCGAGCACTTGGCCCGTCCGCAACGACACTCCGCAAACCGAGCCCTCCTCGTCACATTCGATTTTCTCGATCCCGGTCTTCAGACGAACCGTCACGCCCTGCTTCGCCAGCCAGTTCTCCAGCCGCTTTCCGTAGAGCTCGCCGAGTGGAACAATCGGGATTTCGAGCTGAAAACCATCGCGACTTCGCAGAAAGCCGTCGAGGAAGACCTTGCGCGCGTACCCGACATCCATCTGACCGATCCGCTCGTTGAGCGCGGAAACCAGCACAGGCTCCCAGAATTGTTTGATGACGCGGCGGCCTTGCCCGTGCCGCACGAGCCAGCTCTCGAACGACTCTCCAGCCCGTTCATCGCGACGGCAAGCCAGGAGCGCGAGGCCACAAGCGAGCTGTAGTTTCTCACGAAATCCCAGAAAGCGAGCGCGCAGAAAGCTGCCCGCAAGGTGAAAAGGAGCGGGCAGCAGACCAGCTCGGAATCGTGAGACTCTCCCGTCGCCATCCAGGAACACCAGTTCTCGCTCGCGTCGCAGCAACGAATCGATCCCGACCCTCCGGCAAAAGTCTGCGAGGTTCGTGCAGCAGCCCATACTGACGTGCTGACAATTGTCCACAAGCTCATCGGTCACCGGATCTTGAAAAGAGCTCGCGCGTCCCCCGAGCCTCGGACGGCTCTCGAGCAGCGTCAGGCGCAGGCCGCGATTCACCAGACACGAGGCGACGGCAAGGCCCGCGAGTCCGCCGCCGACAATCACGACATGCGGAGCAGGAGGCTTCAAAATGATCGGCATCTCAGTGGTATGGGGGATTTGCGGAATGGTCGCTTGTCCTGTCGGTGTGTTGGCCCGCGTCGCGCGGCGAGCCCAGGCCGGCGGCCAGCGCCCGCAGCACCACGGTTGCCTTTCGCCAGTGCGATACGGAAATGCGACCGTCCAGGACGTTGTAGTTCCGGCTCACGATCTCATCAAGCAAGCCTCGGTACGTGCCGACGATTGCCAGAAGGACCGGTCTGCCCACCGCCGCGATGAGCGGTACCAGCTCACGCCCTGCCTCGTAGTAGCCAAACGCGCGCTGGGCCTCAAACGCCAGTAAAGCGCGCAGTCTTTCGCTCGGCGGACCACTGGCCGTCAATTCGCCGGCCGCCACGCCGAAACGCTCGAGGTCATCTTCCGGCAGGTAGATCCGCCCGTTGCAGGCGTCGCCTCGCACGTCGCGAATGATGTTCGTGAGCTGCAGCGCAAGACCGCACTTCTCGGCGAGACTCTCGGCCCGTCCCCCCTCGGAACGATACCCCCAGATGTGCAGACAACAAATGCCGACGACCGAGGCGACCCGATAGCAGTATCCCGCCAGGTCCGCGAACGTCGCGTATCCGCGCGGTTCGATGTCCATGGACACCCCCGTGATCACTTCATGGAGCAGATGTATCGGAATCCGGTGGCGGGCAACCGTGTCGGCCACGGCCGGCAGTCCGGGCCATTGACACTCCCGCCCTTGCAGCGCCGCATCGAGCTCAAGTCGCCACGAACTGATCGCTTCCGTTTTCCACTCAGCCGCACCCGCCGCATCAGCCAGGTCGTCCGTATGCCGCAAGAACGCGTAAAGCGCACACATCGACCTTCTTCGAGAACTTGGCAACAGCAGGAACGCATGAAAGAAATGCCGCGCTTCCCGTCGCGACAAATCCGCGCAAAAATGATAGCTCGACTGAAGTGCTTTGGTTGCGCTCACCGCGATTCCTCCGTGCTCGACTGCGGCACCATCTTCGAGCGCGATTGAAGATCGCGATCCCGCGTGTCACGATCGCCGCCGCTTCTGCCCAGCCTCGGGCGGGCACGCAGCAACGTCTGCGCGACTGTATTCACTCCCTGCACCGCGGCCGCCCGCGCAATCAAACGCAGCTTGGTCGAGCGCGATAGACTCGGTCGCGCGCCCAGCACGTCGAAGCCTCGCGCCTCGATCGCATCAAGAATGGCCAGACCCCCGCGCACGAAAAGGTCGACGTCGACAGCCAGCGAGCGCGGCATCCGGCGAACGAGGGAGCGCCCCTGGGTAAAGAACCCGCGCGCGCGCTCAACCTCAAACTCCATCAACTGGCGAATCCCCGGCGTACACACTCCCGCTCGCAGGTCGGCCTCCGAACAGCCGAATCGGTTCCGATCCTCGCGCGGCAGGTAGATCCTGCCGATTGCCAGGTCCCGAGCCACATCCTGCCAGAAATTGGCGAGCTGCAAGCCCGTGCAGATCGGATCGGCCAGACACACGTTCTCGGGAATAAACGCTCCGGCCACGTGCAGGACAAGATGCCCCACCGGATTGGCTGACCGCTCGCAATAGTCGAGCAACTGCGCGAAAGTCTCGTACTCAGTGACCTCCTGATCCTGCTCGAACGCCGAGATCAGCCGCTCGAACGGCTCGATCGGAATACCGTATCGCTCGACCGTCTCCCGTAGAGCGATCATCACCGGGTGACTGGTTTGACCCCGATACATCGCCCGCAGTTCGTCCCGCCACCATGAAAGCAGCTCGCGCGATCGCTGGCGGTCTCCGACCTCGTCACCCAGGTCGTCGGACCATCGGCAGAATGCATAAATGCTTCGAAAGGCCGGCCGATGTTCGTGCGGAGTCAGCCAGGTCACGACGCTGAAATTCTCGTAGTGCACTGCGGCCAGGCGCGCGCAGTACTCGAGCGACGCCTCACGCGAGAGTCGATTCTTGGTGCCCGGCCCGTAGCGGCGAAGATCGTCGGAAAATGCCATGGGATCACGCTTCTTCACGCGCCGCATCCGCGGCCCGTGACGACCAGCCTGCTGCTTCGTTCCCCGCATCAGGGAGCCTAACGAACTGCCGTACTCTTGTCCATCGGACAAGCCTGCTCTGGCACGACGCGAGGCGGCTCGGAATAATGGTGCCCGTTTGGAAAGCTCGTTTCCCACCATGAGCATGGAGGAGTTGCTGCCATGATCGACACCGTTGCCGAACTTCAGACGACACTCGAGCAATCCGAGGCTTACAAGGAACTGCTCGGCCGCCACGGGCGCAAGACCGGGAGTATCCCGCCCGAACTGCTCATCCGGCACGTCCTCGCCTGCGTCCCCGCTCAGGAATGGCAGACCCGCGTCGATGCGATGGACGCAATCGTGCGCCGTCTGGAGTCGATCCGGCGCGATAGCCTCCGCGTCGAGGCACGCCCCGGTGGCGGCCGCCTTTTCGGTTTCTACCTCACCCGCCGCACCGGCAAGGAAGCACGGCCGTATCGAACCGCCTTGCACGCCCTTGATCCCATCGATGCTCGCTGCAATTGTCCGGATTTCCTCAAGAATTCGCTCGGCATCTGCAAGCACGTCCTCGTCGTGCTCGAGCATCTCCACTCCCGTCCGCGCCTGCTGCGGCAAGCGCTCAAGGAACAAGAATGGAACGGCCGCCCCGCCCCAGGTAGCCTCCGCTGGGACCCGATTCGTCCACTCATCGGAGTCGGCGATTGGTTGGATCGCGTCCACTGGAACGGAGACTTCGAGATCGCCAAGGCACGCTCTTCTCGCGCCGCCCAGGCCGCTCGCTGGTTTCGGTGCGATGGCGACGGTATCGCTCGCGTGAAGTCCAGCTTCCTCGATCAGCCCGCTCGCCGCCTCGAGCTCGTCGAAGACTTGCTCAGGGTTCTTCCTGCCGCGGCCACCGAGTCGCTGCACGATCCCGCCCTGCGCCTTCTGCTCGAGAACGAGCGTCGTTCCCTCAAGGAGCGCCTGGGCAGCACATTGCGTCCCGCCGAAATTCGCGATGCCATCAAGCACTTCAAGCGCCCACTTTACCCATACCAGCGCACGGGCGTGGATCGCTTCCTCGCCACCGGCAGATTGCTGCTCGCCGACGATATGGGGCTCGGCAAAACCGCGCAAGCGATCGCATGCTGTCATATCCTGCGGCACAGCGGCCGCATCCGCCGCGGGTTGATCATTGCGCCGGCTAGCCTCAAGCCTCAGTGGGCTCGCGAGTGGGCTTCGTTCACTGATTTTCCCATCCAGGTTGTCGACGGCCCTCCCGACGAACGGCAGGCCGCATACTCGAGCCGCGCCGCCACGTTCCTCATCATCAATTACGAACAGCTCCTCCGCGACCTCGATACCGTCCGCCGCTGGGACCCTGAGCTCGTCGTCCTCGACGAGGCGCAACGCATCAAGAACTGGGCAACCAAAACCGCCCTTTCCGTCAAGGGCCTGTCCCCACGGTATCGCCTCGTGCTCACCGGCACGCCGATGGAAAACCGCATCGACGAGCTGGCCTCCGTCGTTGAGTGGGTCGACGACATGGCCCTCGAGCCCAAATGGCGCCTGAGCTCGTTGCACTCCATCCGCTCCGATGGCCGCCACGAGGTGATCGGCGCCCGTAACCTCGACACCATTCGCGACCGCCTCAAAAGCTGCATGGTTCGCCGCGTCCGCCAGGATGTCCTCGACCAGCTCCCACCCCGAACGGATACCCGGGTCCCCGTCGAGTTGACCGAAGTGCAGCAGGCCGCGCACGACGACTTGAATCAACCGATCGCCCAGCTCGTCCAGCGTTCGCTCAAGCGCCCGCTTACCCAGGTCGAGTTCTTGAGGCTCATGGGCTATCTCGCGACGCAGCGAATCATCTCCAACGGGATGGCCCAGCTTCAGTTCGAGGATCTCTGGCCGACAATTCAGAAACGCCGCCCCGATGAAACGACATTGCAAGGGATCTCCTCGCCCAAGCTCTCCGAGCTGCGCCAGCTCGTTCGCCAGCTCGTGGTCGATCAGGGACGCAAGGTCGTCGTCTTCAGCCAGTGGCGCCGGATGCTCTCCCTCGCCCAGTGGGCAGTGAGTGACCTCTTGGGTGATAACGGCCTCCGCAGCGGCTTCTTCACCGGCGCCGAAGGCCAGCGCCGCCGTACGCAGAACATCGTCGAATTTCACGATGATCCCGGCTTCCGGATCCTTTTCACCAGTGATGCAGGCGGTGTCGGCTTGAACCTCCAGCACGCCGCCAACTGCGTCATCAACATCGAGCTCCCCTGGAACCCCGCCGTGCTCGAACAACGCATCGGGCGGATCTACCGCCTCGGCCAGAAGCTCCCCATCGACGTTTTTAATCTCGTCTGCGAGCAGGGCATCGAATCGCGCATCTCCGCACTCGTCGGATCCAAGCAGGCGTTCTTCAAGGGCCTTTTCGACGGCGAAAGCGACTCGGTCCAGTTCGACCAGTCCGCGAGCTTCCTGGCCAAGGTCCAGAAACTCTACGAAGTCGAGGCGACTGAGCATGCCGCTGACACACACGAATCCGTCGATGACGATCCTGATTCGAGCGATGCCGGTCTCGACGATTCCGTCGCCGATCCCTTCGATGAGCTGGTCGAGGCAGCCGACGAATCCCACGACCGTGCCGCCGCCAACGGAGAGCCCGCGCCGGCAGCCGTGGCTCAGGCGGTGCCATTCGAAGCGTCCCGCTCCACGGTTCCCACAACGCCGGATGCGACAGCGACGACCGCGGCCGTCGCCGCCATGCCAAGTGCGGCCGAAGTCCGCCAGTTCTTCTCCCAGCTCAAGGTCAGCCGCGCTCCCAGCGGAAACGTCCTGATCGAGGCACCCGAGGAGTCTGCGTCGACCCTCGGCGCCCTTTTTGAAGGCATGGCCGCTTTGCTCCATGCCGTCGCCGGAAACAAACGCTGAGACAACTTTCGCAGCAACAGGTTGCAACCGCCGCCGCGAAACGGCATGCTGAAAGAGCCGCTGGAACCTCGCCGGCGTCTGCGTGGCTCTCAACCGGTGCCTCCGCGCCCAAGCCCCGGCCCCTCCCAGGATTCCCGTACTCGCCCACCCACCACACTCGCCCTCGGAGTCTCCACCATGGATCGTCGTGAGTTCTTCCGCACATCCGCTCTGGCCGGTACCAGCTCGCTGCTCCTGGGCGGTGCTCCCGTACTGAGCGCCGCGCAGTCGCCGAACGAGAAAGTGCGCTTCGCTTGCATCGGTGTGGGCGGCAAAGGAGACAGCGACACGAACGACGCCGGCGCTCACGGCGAAATCGTCGCCCTCTGCGACATCGACAGCAAAGTCCTCGACGAGATGGGGAAGAAGTATCCCAAGGCGAAGAAGTACTTCGACTACCGCAAGATGCTCGAAGACCTGGGAGACAAGATCGACGCCGTCACCGTCAGCACGCCGGACCATAGCCACGCTCCAGCCAGTGTCATGGCCATGCGCATGGGCAAACACTGCTTCTGCCAGAAGCCGCTCACCTGGTCGGTCGAGGAAGCGCGGCTGATGCGCACATTGGCCGCCGAAAAGAAGCTCTGCACCCAGATGGGCAACCAGGGCACCGTCGAGCCCGGGTTTCGCTCGGGCGTCGAGCTCATCCGCTCGGGCATCCTCGGGCCGATCAAGGAAATCCTGGTCTGGACCAATCGCCCGATCTGGCCCCAAGGCATGGGCCGCCCCAAGGATACACACGGAATCCCCAACCACGTTCGCTGGTACGAATTCCTCGGCCCCGCCGCCGATCGCCCCTACCACGCGAGTTATCAACCGTTCAAATGGCGCGGATGGCTCGATTTCGGTACAGGCGCACTCGGCGACATGGCCTGCCACACGATCAACATAGCCTGCATGGCTCTCGAGCTCTTCGACCCCGAGTCGATCGAAGTAGTCGATACCTCCGGCATCGTCGATCGCGAAAGCTACCCGCTCTGGTCGATCATCCGCACCCGGTTCGGTGCGCGCAACGGCCGCGCCCCACTCACCCTGACCTGGTTCGACGGCGGTGAGAAATTCCCGAACGACAAGAAAATCTACAAGGAACACCTGCAAGGCCTCGAGGTTCCCGACAGCGGACTGCTCTTGATCGGTGAAAAGGGCTCGTTCTTCTCCCAGAACGACTACGGCGCCGAACACGTCCTGCTTCCGAAAGACAAATTCAAGGATGTGGAAAAACCCAAACCAACCCTCCCGCGCTCACCGGGCCACTTCACCGAGTGGGTAAATGCCATCAAGGCCGGCGACCCCAAGAAGGCAATGTCCAACTTCGACTACGCAGGCCGTCTCACCGAAACCGTCCTGCTGGGTGTCGTCGCCCTCAAAGCCGGCACGACCATCGAGTGGGACCCCGTCGCCCTCAAAGCCAAAAACGTCCCGTCCGCCGACCAGTTCATCAGGCGCGACTACCGTAGGGGCTTCTCGATCCACGCGTGAAAGTAGGTCAAGCTTCAGCCTGACAATCCCCCCGCACCCACACCCCAAGTAGGTCAGGCTTCAGCCTGACGACCCCCGCGCCCACGAGCGGACCTCCGATCGTCGAATATCGTTCATTAAAGATCGCGATCGGGGCGCGCGCCCACCGATTAAACGAGGTCCTGGGTGCTTTAAGTGTCCGCGCCTACCCGGAGATCGAAACTCCTTGCGCAAGTTCAACTGCGAGTTGGATTTCCTTGCGGTCACGAGCTTCACCGGACGTGATAAAAAATGATAATCCGTGATCAATTTTGCGGCGAATTTCCATCCGGCCACACTCGCGGATCTCCGAAGCGCTGAGGCCGCTCCGGCGCGCCCTCGTAGGCCAAAGAACGGACGTGTTCGAGACGGGAAGGTCGATGGGTGAAAACCCCTCATTGAACCAGAGCAAAGATGGTGGGAAAGAGAAAGAGAATGAGGCTACGTCTCTGACAATGAGGCGCGTACATTCTCTTTACGTTTAGTATACGCCATCCGACAGCAATCGGCAACGAAGAATGTCTATATATTTCTGGGCCCACTTCGGGTTTTGGCGATTAGGCCGGTAGAAGTGCCACCTTTAGATAAAAGTGCGCGCTTTCTGTGCCCCGCCCGGCAGCTTCCTTGTGCGCTTTTGCACTTTCAACGAGAATCGCCAATCGGGTTCGGTGCATTCCGCAACTGACCACAGAGATCGCCTTTCAACGAGATTCACCCCTCGGTTTGAGTGCACTCCCCCGCTCACCAAGTCCCCCCGATGGCTTTCTCGGCGCCCCGCGCCCGCCGGGCCAGCCCAGCTCGCGACCTTTTCCGCCCGCTCGATGTCGCCAAGCTTTCGGAACCCTTCCCCGAGGCTCGCAAACCTCTCCGCCAGCAATGGCCGAATTTGCGGCGACCCTTCAAGCGATCGCAAATCGCCCACAGCCCCCTCCAGCAGCCCACGCGCCGCGTCTCGATTGCCCTCCTCGAGAGCCAGTGAAGCCAGCGCCTCCCGCACATCAGCCCGGTCGATCGTCGCCCGCGCCGGGTTGCTCGCTCTTGCCATCAACGACCCCGCAAACTCGATGGCCCGTCGATAAGCCGCTTCCGCATCGCCCGGCCGATCCAGCCGCTGCAGCACGGCGCCCAGCTTCGCGTAAACGTGAATCTGCGACTGAATATACTCAAGATTTCGCGGCACCTCGCCGGCAAGCTGATCCACCAGCTCGCGCCCCAGTCGCAGCCGATTCTCCAGCGTCACCAATGAAGACGGATCGACCGACCACGGGTCAGTCATGATCGCAATTTCAACGATCTTCGAGCGATACTCAGCCACCTTCGGAAAGCTCGCAGCCAGAGCCTCAAAGTTCGAGACCGCCCGTGCCATCGCCTGCTCCGACTCCTCGAGACCGATCCAGCCGCGCCAGCAACGAGCCCACTTTGAAATACGCTCGTGCCGCTTCGGCCCGAAGACTCGCATTGGTTTCGTTCTGCTGAGCAAATTGTTCGTAGAAATCGAGAACCGAGAGCAAAAGAGCAGAGTCCGCTTCCGCATCTGCGGCTCGCGGCGGACCGGAGCCGTCGCCCGCCTTCGGTCGATCGCTCGCAAACGGGTTTGCACCAAGCGGCCCGCCCCTCGGTCCGAATCCGTCGGGACCCTCGCCGTGAGTAGGCCGCCGCCCCGGTCCATCGCCCCGGCGAGACTTTGACTCGCCCCCGGCCTCGATTGCCCGACCAAACCCCCCTTCCCCGCCACGCGGCTGCCCGCGTTCGAACGGACCAGCGCCCTTCCGCCGCGCACCCCTGCGCCCGGTCGGTGGCGGGAAAAAGTCCTCCTCCGGCGAGAGCCTGTCAAATAGCTCGCCAAAAACCGCCAGTGAGAGTTTCACATTCGCGTCGGACCGCTTGAGTGCCTGCCTGGTGCTCGCATATCCCGCCCATCCCACAATCGCGGCCAGTAAAAGCGCCGCCACCGCCGTCGCCCCAAGCGCCGCAACCGCCCGGTTACGGCGGCTCCAACGCGAAACTCGCTCGAACACCGTCGCGCGACGCGCCCGGATCGGCCGGTCCTCGACAAATCGGCGCAGATCATCGGCCAGCTCCAGCCCGGTCGCGTATCGGTCTTCCGGCTCCGGAGCAATCGCTTTCAGTATGATGGTCTCAAGGTCGCGCGGGATCGTCGGGTCGAGCTTGCGCGGTCGGGTCGGCTGGCTCTCGCTCACCTGGCGCAGCAGCTCGCTCGCGCTCACGTCGCCAAATGGAGCACACAGCGTGATCAGCTCGTAAAGCGTCAGTCCCAGGCTGTAGATATCGTTTTCCGGCCCCGTGCGTCCGCGCAGGGCTTCGGGCGCCAGATACCGCAGCGTGCCGATCACGTCGCCGGTTCGCGTGAGGTCGTCTTGGCCGGCGAGCTTCGCCAGACCGAAGTCCGTGATCCACACCGAAACATGCTCGTCGACCAGCAAATTCGCTGGCTTCACGTCCCGGTGCAGAATTCCTTGTTCGTGGGCATAGTGAAGCGCTTCCGCAGCCTGGGTTCCCACCCGGGCCACGAACTGCCGCCGCTCTCCGTCCAGCGGCATCTTGTCGCGCTTCCACTCTTCGATCACGGCATCAAGCCCGCGCCCTCGAATGTACTGCATCGCGTAATACGGCAGTCCCTCGTGTTCGCCCACGGCGAAGATCGGCACGATATTCGTGTGATGCAGCCGTGCAATGGCCAGAGCCTCGCGATGAAAGCGTTCCAGTCTTCGGCCGTCGATCTGCATCTGGTGCATGACCTTGAGCGCCACGTTGCGCTCGAGCGATTCCTGGACTGCCTCGTAGACGACGCCCATCCCCCCGCGCCCCAACTCGCGAACGATCCGGAATTCGCCGAGCTGCGACGGTATCGACCGAGACGGCGGTGTCTCCGCCTGTGGGAGCGCACTTCGCCCCAGACGCTCGATGATCGCCACCGCAGGCAGCAGCTTGCGAAGCTTCTCCGCCAGCTCCGGATAGCGCTCCAGGTACTCGTCGACCGATGGCGATTCCCCGCGCCGCCATCGCTCGACAAACTCTTCAGCCACGCGTTCGAACGGCTCACGTTCGCCGTCACCGGTGATGTCAACCGTATCGATCGGCCCTGGCCGCGCATCCGCCTCGTTCACGGCGAGCCTCCTTCACCTTCAAAACCCGTGATCTGCTCCAGCACGCTCCTCAGCCGCTCAACGGCACGCACATACCGTTTGCTTGCAGCAGCCGGTTTAATCTCAAGCGCCGCCGCCGCTTCGTGATTGCTCATCTGCTCGAAGTGCCGCAGCACCAGCACCTCGCGGTCGATCGCATCGAGCTGCTCCAGGGCATCGCGCACCAGCATCATGATCTCCCCCCGGCGCACCGCCAGGCTAGGCGAAGTGGTGTTGGCGATCAGCTCCGCGATCTGTCCCGATTGAGCCTCAATCGCCTCAACCTGGCCCAGCCGAACCTCCCGCCGCACGTCCCGAGCTTGCCCCCCCAGATGCCGCCGCTGAGCATCGATCAGCCTTTGCATGGTCACCGACCGCAGCCACACAAAGAATGGTACCTCCGGGCTCGCCTGATAATGCGGTAATCGCTTGAGCGCACCGAGATACGCCTCTTGAAGAATGTCCGACGGCGAAACTCGACCCCGAAGCCGGGCATCCATCCGCAGCTCGACCATCCTGCGCAGCCGCTCCCGGTACATCGAGAACAGCGATGCCAGAGCATCTCCATTCCCCTTGAGCACAGCGTCCATCAACCCCCGGAAATCTTCGCTCTCGTCCGCCATCACGTCCTCCCCCTTCGCGGCGGAGGTGCCGCCCCCGGCGGAGGTGGGGGGTTCGCGCGTAGGAAAGCTTTCGCAGGGTCCTTCGAACCACGCTCCCTCTCCCCCCGGGAGAGGGCCGGGGTGAGGGTCTCCGCGGAAGCCGAACGCTCCGAATCACGCTCCCTCTCCCCCCGGGAGAGGGCCGGGGTGAGGGTCTCCGCCCAAGTCGTTCGACTCAAGATATCCGCACGCCGCACGTCCAACGGCTGGTCTTCGTTCCCGCTATCACCGGGATCTCGTTCCTCTTCGGATTCCGAATTTCGCGATTCGTGCTTCGAATTGAGATCTACGGATTTCGATCTTGCACCTTCCTCTTCTTCCCCGCCGCACCCCGGCTTTGGGTTCGTTCGTAACGTGTCAAGTCCCGAAAAAACACCGGAATTCGCCACAACCTCAACAGACTCCTCATTTTGTGCTGTGATCACATCCTGATCGAGTTTAGGTTCGTTCGTCACGATTTCCTCCCCCCTCGTGGGGAAGATGCCGCCTCCGGCGGCGGTGGGGGGTCGTCGCACAGGAAAGAATCCACCAGCTAAACCAGCATCCTCATACATGTCACCGCCCAAACCAGTGTCCCCATCTGGGTCGTCGCCTTCGACACCAGCATCCCACTCTTGCGTCTCACTGACTACGCCAGTGTCTCGGGTAGCACTGCCTATGCCAGCGTCTCGATCGTCACCGTCCAAGCCAACGCACCGTGTCGGAAGGAACCCCTGACACGCCACAACGTCCTCAGCTTCGACCTTGACCGACTCCCACCCTCTCTCCGCCCCGCCCAGAGTAACAGGCTCACTCCGTGAGCCGCCCGCGGCCAGCGCAGTCGCCCCCCGTTCCTGGTCCGCACCGGTCCCAAAAGTAGCAGGCTCACTCCGTGAGCCGCCCGCCGCCAACCCCGTCGCCCCCCGATTCTGGTCCACACCACTCCCAAAAGTAGCAGGCTCACTCCGTGAGCCGTCCGCTCCCGCGCTGGCCGCCGGCACAGACTCGTTCGATCCAGCGTTCACACCTCGCCCCGCCGGCTTGACCAAAGGCTCCACATAATACTCATGACGCTGCCGACAGAATGCCGCCTGTGAATTGTCAGTGATGCACGCTCAAGCGGCCCAACAGCCTCCAAGATCAACCGAACAGCCGTGAGAACCGCGGAAAATCATCTGAAAACCGTCCCACAGCCTCAGAACGAGCGCGCAGAGTCGCCCAGTTGGCCCAGATTCAGCTCCTTTCAGCGTCTGGGCCACTTCGCGGCTCACCCACGCGCGCAGCTTCTTCGACGCTGCCGCCCGTAGCACGTTCCAGCCCGCCACTTTGTGCAGGATCACACGGAACACACTCCCGCGGCCTCGCACTCGCAGACGTTCCAACCTCAGCCGATTCTTCAAGCCGCTATTGGTCGACTCGATGCCCGAGCGCATCCTGTACCGCTCCGCGAATACCGGTGTCTCTTGTTCCCGGCGACGCCCAGCCATCCGATGATCCTTGTCACTGAAATCCAGCTCGTAGCGACCATCCCGCGTTTGGTGGATCGGGCACGACGTGCGGAACGGGCATCCTTCGCACGCTGCCGCCGCCATCTGGATTCGCGTCGTGCCTACTTCTTCGTTCCGCTCGACCACAAGCGGCATGTGCCCTTGCGGACAGGCTTCCACCCGCCCGGTCCGTTCATCCACCGCGAAGTCGTCCAGCGTCAGCGCCCAGGGTCGCTTGCCGGCTCCCGACCGGGGATCGGTCCGACCAGCTCCACGCCGCGGTCCTCGGCCGCTTGTACGTTCTCGTCGCCGCAGTAGAGCGTGTCAGCCAGCATCTCCTCGGGCAACAACTTCGAGTCTTCGAGTTGATCGAGCATCGGCACCACCGCCGTGCCGTCGTGCTCCGCGGCACCCTGCGGCAGAGCGCCTGTGATCAACTGCACCTCGTTCTCAGAGCTGCACGTCTCGGTGATCTGCACCTGATAGCCCTTACCTTTGTGGGCGTCGTAGCCGGCGCTGAGGTCGGACGGGTTCTGAACGCAGTCACCGCCGGTCTTGGCCTTCACGACAACTTTGCCCTCACTCAGTTCGCACTGCTGGCTGAAGATCGTGACTAGGGCCTTGTAGCTCGACCGGGCCGTCATGTCGGGACAATTGGCGAAGTGGTCGATGATCCAGCACAAGTCCTCGGCTGCTTGCTGCCGCGACCGCTGTCGAGCCTCGGCATCCTTGGCGGCGGCGAACAACTGCGATTCTGCCGGTTCGTAGCGCCCGCAGAACTCCGCGGGCAACGCGGCGTACCGCTCAGGGGCATGCCGGATCACCTGGGTCAGGAACCGCTTGATTGCCACGGCCATCAGCTTGGTGCGACCAAAGCTGGCCATGTGAGAAAAGACGTGGGTCGAGTCGAGCCGCTGGCGGGAGATGTCGAGTTCGAGCTTTTCCGCCAGTCCAATCGTCACGTCGTGGAAGACCTGAGCGGCCAGTTCGTTCTCGCGAAAGAGCTTTTGGTAACGCTCGACCGTGCGCGACGACACTTCAACGCCGGGCTCCAAGTTAAGGGCGTATTGGACGTCGCTGCGGAAGATGTAAGCCTCGGCGGCCTCTTGGGCGGTCCAGTCGAAGAAGTCGGTCATGAAGACCAAGCCGGCCATCGAGTACAGTTCCTTGGTGGGGGCTCCCAGTTCCCGGCTGAAATGCTGGGCCAGTTGACCTACGGGCATCAGTTTGAGGAGGACGTGTCGAAAGACTCCCTGCCAGCCCGAGCTGATGATCCGTTGACCGGCGGGAGGTATGACGCCCTCGAAGGGGTCGAACAGGCGGTTTTGCCGCGGGTCAACGATGTGGATCATGGCGGGCGCAACTCCTTTCGCAGGGGATACTTGAATGTAGAGGTGCGCCTCGCTAGAGTCAAGGGAGAAATGGACATAAACTCAAATTTTACATTAACTTGCGCAGAAAACTAAACTCGACGAACTTTTGTCGGAGACGTCACTCATCAGTTTTCGTGCCGTAAGGCGACGGCACCCTCGGCTCGGGGCGTGCCGGCCCTCCGCGCCAAGTTTCATCCTTGCCGTTCCAGGCCCCACGCCTTTCACCCGTCAGCTTCTCGTACACAGCGAGCGATTGGCGATACGCCCGATCGTACTTCAACTCGTAGTCACTCAGTTGCTTGCCCCGCGGGCTGGTATCAAATCCCTTCTGAGCGACCACTCGCTCGGCCTCAGCGTCCGCGTTCTCTTCATGCTTTTTCAAGATCTCTTCGAGCCGTTCGACTTTCTGATCGACGATGTCGAGCAAGATCTGCCTGCACTCGGCTCGATCCTCGAGCGCCGCCAGCTCGGGAAACCGTTTGGCCACGTCCTTGCGCAGCTCCGTAAGCTGATCGGCATCAAGATCGCTGCGCAGTTCACTGAACGGCTCGGGCTTCCCCCGCTCGAGCTTGGCGCTGGCATAAAAGATCGCGGCGCAGGCTTCGTCGAACCGCGCGTCAATCGGCTGATGCCCGAGCAGGCGGATGGCCTGGAACCGATCGGGAGCCTGCCAGAATTTACCCGGCTCGAGTCGTGCGCGCAGCCCGCCCCAAATGTCCAGCAAATGCCTCGTCCCCATCTCGCTAGATTCCAGTTTCCCGACAATTACGAACGGCTCTTCCGGCTCGAGCGGCTGCCCGCTGAAGGAAGTCTTGGCCTTGAGTGCAAAGCTCGGTTTCAGTCCATAGGTTCCCATGGATCCGCAGCGATTAAAAACGAGGCATTTCCCCAGCGCGAGCACCTCCGCGTATTCCGTGTCGTCCGCTTTCTCAATCTGCGTGCGAAACCCTTCCGCGTCCGCGCGCTCGATGCGTTCGAGTTTCGATGCCATCGAGGCGCACCGCGACATGATGAATTCCTCGACATCATTACTGGCATCATGCCGGGCCATCCACTTGCGCCGGCGTTCCTCGTACGAGTAAGAAATGTCCTCGATAAGGGCCATCCGCTTGGATCGCCGGCCATGGCGCAAAGCATTCATGCTTGCGACCGCGCGCCCTTCCGGAGTGACCGGCCCTCGAGATTTCCGCCCATTCGCCTGGCTAGCAGCAATTCTCGCCGCGGAAGTCATGATCGTATCCTCTTCGTCTTCGGGATGATCAAGCCCTGCCCAAAATCCCTCGCCGGCCCACGACCGACGATCGAGCAGGTCTCTTTAAACAAGACGATCTGCAAAACGGTCAAAATTTTTGCGCAAAATCCCCGCTTGGTCCCGGAAACTTCTGAGGTGGCGTCCGGATGTGCGGGTTGTAACGAACGCGGGCAATAATCGGTCAAGCAAGCTGCGCAATGGAGGCTCCGCCATTGCCGACGACCCAAGCCCCCGTTGGGGGCGGCATCGTAAAGCTCGGGGCGTGAGCCTTTGTCCTTACCATCATTTTCTGGTGGTCATAGGTGCGCTTCCCCGGCCTTTTCCCGGCTTTTCTCGCTTCGCACCTGGTAATATCAAGCCAAGCCACACGCTGAGGTGGGGGGGAGGGATCGCGTTTCAACCGCCGGAGCCTCGGATGGACACCTTTCTTTCAGATGCGCAGACTTGGGCCATGACCCAATTCGCCACCACTGATCTTCATGACGAACGCCGTACCAAACGACTCGTTCTGTTGGCAACGCAGATCGCCGCAGATCCGTCCGGGAGTTTTCCTCAGCAAACCGAATCCTGGAATGATCTGAGGGCCGCATACAATTTCTTCGATTGTGAGGACGTCACCTTTCAAGCGATCGCCAGTCACCATTGGGAGCTTACCAAGAAGACAGCAGGTGAGCGTCAATTGATCATCGCAGACACGACCGAAATCGATTACGGGCCGTGCCGACAGGTCACAGGTCTTTCGCCGGTTGGTTCGGGTATCGGACAAGGCTTTCACCTTCACTCGGGTTTGATGGTTTCCCCCGAAGACGACCGGGTTCACGGCTTGGCCGGACAACTGATCTATCATCGTCAGCGCGTTCGTAAGGGGGAGACGCGGACCGAACGGTTGCAGCGTGACGATCGCGAATCACAGATCTGGGGTGATCTTGTCATCCAAATGGGATCCCCGCCGTCGGGAACCTCCTGGATTCACGTAGTTGATCGTGGCGCCGACGACTTTGAGTTTTTCTATCACTGCCAGCAGACAGAAACCGAATGTGTCCTGCCTCACCTGAAAATAGAATGTCGCGCCGGTTGGGTTATAATTAACCCTATCGGAGGTGAGTTCCATGAGACAGTCGCGCCGGCATTTCTCAGCGCCGCAAAAGGCTCAAATCGTCCGTCGCCATATCAGTGGCAAAGAGCCTGTTTCCAACTTGGCCGATGAGTTCGGCCTTCAACCCAGCCAGATCCACAACTGGATTAAGCAGGTACTCGACCAGGCCGAGCATGCTTTGGAGCGCGCAGCAGGCCGTCCGCCCCGCGCAGAGCGGCTTCAAGCGAAGCTCGTCGAGCGGCTCCAATCCAGTCTCGTCAAGAAGAACGAGGTCATCGCCGAGCTGATGCAGGAGCACGTCCAGCTAAAAAAAGAACTTGGGGAACTCTGAACGGAGCCTGGGTTCCCCACGACACGCGTGACCAGGTCGTCGACTACGTCAAGCATTGGGTCGACCGCACGGAGCTTCCGGCTCGTCAGCTCCTGAGTTGGCTCGGCCTGGGCACAAGTAAGTTCCACGACTGGAAGCACCGTTACGGCAAAGTCAACGAGCACAACGGCAAGGTCCCGCGCGATTGGTGGCTCGAGGACTGGGAAAAACGAGCCATCGTCGATTTTCACGATCGCCATCCTCTCGAAGGATATCGCCGCTTGACCTTCATGATGCTCGACGACGACGTGGTGGCCGTCAGCCCAGCGAGCGTCTATCGCGTGCTCAAGCAAGCGAACCGGCTCGATCGCAGGCGGTTCTCACCGTCGAAGAAGGGAACCGGCTTCGTGCAACCACTGGTGCCTCATGAACACTGGCATGTGGACATCTCTTACATCAACGTCTCGGGGACGTTTTACTACCTGACGAGCGTGCTGGACGGTTGCAGCCGATACATTGTGCACTGGGAGATTCGTGAGAGCATGACCGAGCGCGAAGTCGAGACAATCATCCAGCGGGCGTTGGAGCGGCATCCAGGAGAAAAGCCACGGATCATCAGTGACAATGGCCCGCAGTTCATTGCCCGGGATTTCAAGGAATTCATCCGGCTGACGGGCATAACGCACGTTCGGACGAGCCCGTATTATCCGCAATCGAACGGAAAACTTGAGCGCTGGCACGGCAGTTTGAAACGCGAGTGCGTACGGCCAGCGGCGGTGTCTTCGTTCGATGAGGCTCTACGTCACATTGCATCATATGTGGATCACTACAATAATATACGGTTGCATAGCGCGTTAGGTTATTTGACCCCAGCCGACAAGTTGATCGGGCTGGAAAAAGAAATCTTCGCTGAGCGTGACCGCAAGCTGGAGGAGGCGCGCGAGCGTCGAGCAACAGTTAGACACGGGTCACAAGAGGTTGCGTGAAGATCGCGGACGAGCTACAAACGATGTTGACCTGGGCGGAGGATAGGGCACTGCTGAGGAGCACCCCGAGCGCCGAGCCAGGGGCCAAGACCGGAGCCAGAGCCGAGCATACCTCGGCTCTGCGCTCTCTCCTCGATCGCAGCACGACAGCTCCGGGATTGGCACCAATGCGACAAACCTTCGCGGCACGATGCCGCGACATCCAGGCCACGATGCCGTTCCCCATTCATTTACGCCAATCGGACGAAATTCCATTTCACGGTGAACCAAGACACCTCGGGGTTACGCACAAGTGCGCGGCGCCGGCGCGGCCCCCGCTTCAACGATCCCGAGCCAGGCAGGTCGGCGCGCAATGGGACCAGGTGCTATGAACGCGGAGCGCGGCCATGGCGGTGGGGGGAGCGCAACCGCCGCGGCCCAGGCGATGCTGGGGGTGTCAGACCGTCGGGCTTACTGGGAGGGGTGGAAGGGTTGGCCACTTCGCCGAGGGCGGTTCAACCTTTGGTTGGAAACAACCGTCCCGGCGCGGGCGTGATCAGCCGCAGGTCAGGCGGGCAGCAAAACCGACGGTCACCCTGGTGGCTGGCCTGCCGGAGGCTCGGCTGCCGGAACCGGCTCTGCTTGGACTTGGCCGTGCCGGGCGAAAGCTCGCCATCCGCGAACCAGATCTGTCATACGCTGAAGGCCGACCCAAAGAACCTTCGGTCCAGGTTCCCCGTCCCCCTTGCGGCCCAGGTATCCCCCCAACGATGCCACCAGGCCGATCATCGTTTTGAGCGAGGGAGGCTTTTTGGGAGGCGGTTGATTTTTGACGGCCGCGTAGACCGTCTTCCATTCATCGTCGTCGAAAGCAACGTCACAGGGCAGGTCCGGACATTCCCGGCCAAGCATTACCAGATACTGGATACGCCACGCCACGACCATGCACAACGCCAGATACGGCAGGAAGCGCTCGGCCGTCTGCAATTGGGACTCCTCGACCTTGCACCCGGATTTGAGAATCCGGAAATAGATCTCGATCCCCCAGCGGCCACAGTAATAATTTGGGTCTTCGGCAGAATTTGTGGGTTGAAAAACGATGCAGCAGCTCGGCTCGGGCTCGACAGGAGGGTTCTCCCTCCCACCTTCACATTCGGTCCGCCCTGCTAGGTTGAGGGCGAAGCGAAGGTGAAGGCGGGAGGGGTAGGCGAAGTTCACATTTGATGGTTCAGTTTTAAATAGCTCTTCGCGGACTCGTTCTTGAGAAAGGTTTTTTTGAAGAAGGTAGGGTAGTGCATCGTGCGCGGCCGTCGGTTAGGGAAGGGTTACCAAGACCATCCCAATCGAGAGGCCCCACACGATGCTCCTCAAGACTATCCTCAATCGCATTGCACCGCAAAAGTCCTTCGTGTACGGCAAGGTAAGTTTGGTCTCGAAAGGAAAGCAACTTGCCTTGGAGGTAGAAATTGAAGCCCGCCGCAACAGCCGAGCTGTTTGCTCCGGGTGCCACCGTAAGCGAGCCGGGTATGATCAACTACCTGTACGAAGGTTCGAGTTCGTGCCGCTCTGGCAGATCGCTGTGTTCTTTGTCTACGCAATGAGGCGCGTTGACTGCCCGAAGTGCGGTGTGATCGTCGAAGAGGTCCCGTGGAGTGACGGCAAGAGCCCGGTGACTACGGCCTACCGATGGTTTCTAGCCGGTTGGGCCAAGCGGCTCTCGTGGCTGGAAGTCGCCTTGATATTCCATACTACCTGGGAAACTGTGTACCGCTCGGTCGAGTATGCAGTCGCATGGGGCTTGGCGAGACGGACGATGACCGGAATCAAGGCCATCGCTGTAGACGAAGTGCAGTGGCAAAGGGGCCATCATTACCTGACGCTGGTTTACCAGATTGACGCTGGGTTCAGGCGGTTGCTCTGGATTGGGTTGGACCGGACGGAGGAAAGCCTGCGTGGCTTTTTCCAAACCATAACCGACGAGACCAAGAACTCGATCCGCTATCTATGCAGCGATATGTGGAAACCGTACCTCAACGTGCTGGCCCAAGAGGTTTCTGGCGCGATCCACGTGCTCGACCGCTTTCACATCATGCAAGCGATGAATAAGGCGATCGACGAAGTACGTGCCGAGGAAGCGCGCCGGCTGAAGCGAGATGGCTACGAGCCAGTCCTGAAACGGGCGCGATGGTGCCTGCTGAAGCGGCCGGAGAACCTAACAAAGAAGCAGACCGTGAGATTGGCCGAACTGGTGCAGTACAACCTAAAGTCCGTGAGAAGCTATCTTTTGCGGGAGGATTTTCAGCGTTTCTGGACTTACCAATATCACGGCTGGGCGAGTCGATTTCTGCACGAGTGGTGCACCAGGACGATGCGATCAAAGATCGAGCCAATGAAGAAAGTGGCTCGAAGGCTTCGCAGCCATGAAGAATTGATCCTGAATTGGTTCAAGGCCCGTGGGACGATTTCCGCAGGCATTGCAGAGGGCCTGAACAACAAGGTGAAATTGACGACGAGAAAGGCGTACGGTTTTCGGACGTTCGATGCAGTGAAAAACGCCTTGTATCACAGCCTTGGCGCCCTGCCTGAGCCAGAATTTACCCACAGATTCTGCTGAGGAGGCAATAAAATTACGATCGTGAGCACTTGCTCGAGAGTATCGATAGGCAGACTGGTCAGCAGCAGCCATTCGATCGGCTCGGCACCCTCGGGCGGATTGGGTTCAGTGACCAGCACGCAATTGACTTCGATGTCCGGCAGCTTACCTCCCGGGCGAGCGGGCCCGCGCAGCTTCACCCGAGCGGCTTGAACGGTCAGTTCAGCTGTGCGCCCTCTCGAGCTTGTTTCCGTTTGCGACTGTCCTTCACTTTGGGCTCGCGCTCTCGGGCGTTAACCGTCAGGTGACCCAGGATGGGGGTGCTCGCAAGTCGGGCACGCAGCGTCGTCGGGCAATCGGAAGGTGCGCCGTCGTCTACGATCAAGGCGCGGTCCTGACAGGCCCGAATAATCCATTGGGCCGTGGGACCCTCTGTTTCCTTTTGGCCCTCCAAGAGACACTCATAGATGTCCCCCTCGCTGTCGGAAAGACAGACGACGAGCGTGTCGGGCGCTCCTGCGCGATGCGGCAGGCCTCGCGATATCCCTCCAGCCAGCGATGGCTCTCCTTCTCTTCGATAGACTTGGCGCGGCGATCGGCCCGCTTTTGGTCGGCGCTCTTGTCGGAGGCGTCGAAGTCCCGCGCCCAAATTTCCGCTGCAACCAGCCCCAACGGAACGCCCTCGGGCGTGTAGGCAAGGAGCGCGTGATCGAAGAAGCCCACGCGCGACTCGTCGCTCAGCGGTCCGGCTCCCACCATGATCTCGTGAGGCCGAGTCACGTCGAGCTCGGTCGTGTCCTGAGGAATCAACACGACCTTTTGCGCGCGGATTCGTTCCAACGTGGCGCTGAAGTGCGGGGCGAAGATTTGATCCTTCTCGACTTTGTCGTTGTCCAGGAAGCGATAAGCCCCCGCTACTTCGGCGCGGCCGTTGCAGCCGGCGGGAAATTTGAGGGACGGCTTTTGGCTCATGGTGTCGAGCACAGTCTGAAATCGTCGGTCGAGGCGTTCGTCGCCGAGATCGACTCCAGCGGTCTCTTTAAGAATCCATTCTTGCATAGGACCATCCGATGGTGAAGATCGAGCAGCGTGCTCATCGGCCTGTGCGTCATGCAAGGCGGGCATAACCTAACCCGGACGACCCATTTTGACAATACTACGTAAAACTATCTAGGTTTACTAGATTGTCCAGAATGGCGCAAATTTGTGCGTAAGCCCGAGGGAGTGACCCCCGGGGCGACTCGGCTGGCCATTTCGGCGGCAGTAAAGGCTAACGGCCGTTTTCTTTGCTGCACCGGTCGTTTAGCGACTTCGTCTCAAAAACTCCACTTCCATCCGCTGCGACGGTTTTCTTATCGCTCGCGGCAAGAGGGGCGGAGGATGAGCATTGGCGATGCACCGGTTTCGACGACGGAGCAAACTCTCGGCGTGTAGCATGATTACCTGAGCACACCGTAGGCCGCTTCGGTCGGTCAGACCGACGCGTTCATGGGCACTGGCTTTGGACCGGAAGATTGCGTCGTCCACCGTAGTGGATATCCCGCAGGTAGGTCGAAAGGAAGGCGCCGATGGTCACCGTCAGGATCGGAACTACCCTTGACCAGCCCCGTCTGGCGCGAGAGCATGGCGTTAATAGAGACGGGCGGGGTGCTAGGGGAGCGAGGTTGCGGTGGCCAAGCCCAGCGAGAAGGATCTCGAATACATCGGCTGGATCAGGGCGATGGAATGGCCGGAGTTGTATGGCCTTTGGGAGAATGTCACGAGCGGAAACACCCCAGGCTGGGGTGACGGCAAAGCACTGGAGCATCTGGTGGTCCGCGCTTTCGAGCTTGGTGGTCTGGAGGTGGAGTATCCCTATCACGTACCTCCAGCGGGGAACCCCCTTGAGCAAATCGATGGCATTATCTATCTCCCCCACCATATCTATCTACTGGAATGCAAGGATGAGAAGGCCACGGACATCGCGGCGATCGCCAAGTTGCGAAATCAGCTCATGAGAAGACCGGATACTACGCTCGGATGTGTCTTCACGAGAGAGCATTTTACGACCGCAGCCGTTATCGTAGCTGATTTCGCCACTCCTCAGCGAATCCTGTTGTGGTCAAGGGGAGATATTGAAGGCGGTCTAAAGAATCGAAACTTTGCGGGTGTGCTCCAGGATAAATACCGCCAGTTGTGCAAGTACGGCCTTTCCGACCACTCCCCCTACTACGAAGAGTTGGAAGTATGAGCGTGGCAGACTCCAACCTATTAGTCGTGGTGGAAGGCAAGACCGACGCGATGGCTATCCGCGCCATCTTGGGGGCCGATTTGGCCCGACGAGCACGCGTTTTCGCCGCCCAGGGCCGCACTTCCCTCGTCACCGTTGCTCGAAACCTGTTCTTCCACGAAGGTGGTCCGGTCCTCATCGTGATGGATGCGGACACGACCATGGACGATATGGTCGAGGAGCAGAAGGCGCTCTACACGCGCAGCCGTTGAAAGCCTCATTCCCGGCATGATGAATGGCAGGGATCGCGAGGTCGGGGTCTTTGCCTTCGTACCAGAAATCGAAGTGATATTCTTCGAGGCACTTCCGGCACTGGAGCGCCTGCTTGGGGAGCCTGTTCCGCCAGCGGCTGTGGACGAGGGGTTGCTGATTCCGCACAAGACCCTGGCTGCGCTTCTCGGGCGGAAGGGTCGGTTGGACAAAGTGACCATGCTTTACACACAGTTGGCGGATCCAGAGATAGCGGATCTCATTGCACAGGGGGAGCAGGCAACGGCCTTGAGAGATACCGTTATCTCAATTCTCTCTCCCGCTGTGCCGACGGCATGATGGACAACTGGCCTGCCGCTCGTCCAGATTGAACGGCCGTGAAGCAATTACACGGCCCTGACCAGTGCGCGTTGATACCCACTCTTCTCCACTTCGATCCGACTTCACCGACGCGCGCCTTGTGGTGCGTGCGATGGCGGCGCGGCCAACGGTTGTCGACACCGGGGGCTGTAAATTTAACCGAGGTTTCCTTCGTTGCTCCGGTGACTTGGCTGCTCGATCGCAAAAAGCCCGCTCCCAAACACTCCGGCAGGTTTCCGAACTCGAGCGGCAAGCGGATGAGGTATGATCATCGGCCATGCGAGAGTTTCGACAACGGAGCAGAATCCCGACTTGCAGCGTGACCCCCTGAAGCCGACCGGGTGCGAAAAGATCATCGAGGACACGGCCAGTGGGGGCAAGGTGCAACGCCCCGGCCCGAAGCGTGTGCACGACGCGCTCCGACCCGGCAACGTGCTGGCGGACTGGCGGCCCCACCGGCCGCGGTTTCGCTTATACAACTGATCGAGCTACCGAGCGGGCGGGATGCCTAGAGATCGGGTTACGAAGCTTGGCTAACCCCGTCGAGAGTTGGACGCTAGGCGGTTAGCTCGCGTTTCGCACCTTAGCTGGGCGTAAGCAGGTCCGCGTGCCGCCGAGTCTGCCCGGTTTGGTAGAATGAAGCGTACAGGCGAACATCGCCCGCGAGACTTGTGTCGTATGTGATGGGGCGAGATCTGAACCGCGAAATGCGGGGGTGATTCGGTGGCTGACGACGCGGAGAAGGAAAAAGAAGAGCTGATCCGACTGCTTCACGATGCGGCGCCGGCGGCCAAACACGTGGAAAGCATGGGCCAGGCGATCATGGAATCCGCCCGTTTCGTGCAGGATATTGCCAAGCCGCTTGCTCAGGTCTACAGGGAAATCCCGGCAGACCAGATGCCTACGGGAGAATGGACGCGACAAAAGCAGGGTTGGATAAGCTGGCATGGAATGGCGGCGCGCCTTCAAGCTATACAGCCGAGCGTCAACTCTTTCAGCGCCATGGCAATGTCTTCAGCCAATTCCGCAGTCGCCGGCGCGGTGACGTGGTTCGCCCCTTTCCACGGCGCGCTTCAAGCACCCCCTGCCGCGGCATCGGCGATGACGAGCATTAATCAGACTCTGGAGCGGTTTCCGCTGTTTGAAAAAGCCCTGTCATCGATGCGTCGGATCGGGCTCGATCGTCGCGGCGGAGATTCACGGCCTGCGCTGGACCTGCTGCACGAGGCGAAAGGGTCGATGGAACGGCCGGTGGTCGGGGATGGGGGAGCGGTCTCGGTCCTGATTTCGTTGCGCGAGTGCATCGGCGCCGCGATTACAGAACTCGTCAGGCGACGCCCCAAACAAGAAGAAGCTAGACGGTGGAGCGCGAAATTGGTTTCGGTCGGTAGCCAATGCGCCCGCGCTTCCTTATCCGCCGGTCACTTTGCTCGGCTCGGGGAGGATGCCGACAGGCTGATGGACCAGCTCTCCGGTGCTAAGCAGACCTGTATGGACCGCGCCCAGTTGATTGGGTTATTTAATCGCGGGCTGCTGTTCCTAAACGCGATGATGGATAGCATTGACGAAAGCACACTAAAGCCGAGTTGAGTTGGCCAGGACCAGACCGTTCATGAACGCCCGACTGATCGCCGTACAAGCTGGCGATGCCCTGAAATATTCGACCACGGTCAACGAGGTGGATCGGATCGGGGCGGCCGTGTTGCGAGTGCGAAAGGAGGCTTTCGCGAACGACGCGATCACTTCCGTGCGGGCGCAGGGAGTCCACGACTGGGTGCTCTCCCTCGCCAAGGCCGAACTAACGCAGGAAGAGCGGGAAGGCCGTCTCATCAAGTTCTTCCGAGAGCTGTCGGGGGAGGACGGTTGGCCCCGCGTATCGAAGGTGCTGCAGAGCTGCGGCATCGCGGCTGCCAAGCTGAATCGCGAGGACCACAACCTATTCATGGGGAGGGGATTCCACGCCGAGGTGATCAAGCACGCGCGAGCCCTGTTCATGGACGGCCACCTGTTTCATGCCGTCTTTGAGGCCGCGAAGGCATACAACAAGGCGGTTCGACAGAAAGCCCAGAGCGCGAAGGACGGGCAATCGCTGATGCTCGAGGTCTGGGGCTGGGATAAGGGTTGCCTCAAGATCACCGCGTGCCAGACCGACACCGACAAGAATGTTCAGGATGGAGTGAAGTTCCTCTCGGCGGGCCTGATGGGCGCGATTAGAAATCCAACTTCCCACGAGCCCGCCGCAGACTGGCCAATCGAGATGGCCGACTGCTTGGACATTCTGAGTTTTATCTCGTTCCTCTATCGACAACTCGATAAGGCGGTTTATTTCAAGAGTTGACGGGCGATTGTGGCGCGATGAACAGGACACGGTGACTGTTTATCAGCGCAGTCGCTTGCACGGTCAAGAGGTCATTTGGAAAATGAGCATCCAGCTATGCCGCATTTTCTTCCGGCGATGAGTGCGTACATGTATCGTGGCGCGTTGGGGCGATTGCAATGTTTGAAGGCGCGTTGGGTAGTAGTAACGTCGCGGGCAAAACAGCAGACTCGGCGTCTGCGAAGCCCTATCGTTTCCAGGTCGGCGACACTGTCGATGGTATATATGTCGTTCGAGACAAAATCGGCAGAGGCGGAATGGGCGATGTTCTCAAAGTTCAAGATGCTCGGGGCAATCCCGCGGTCGCCCTGAAGTACTGCCGCGAAAATGTGTCTCGCCAGCGATTCGCCCGCGAAGTGCGAATCATGAAGAGCATCAGCAGCCCATCTGTAATTCCTATCCTCGATGTGAACCTGGAACATGAGCCGCCATACTTCGTTATGCCTTTAGGCGCGGAGTCCTTAGAAGATGCTAAAGCCAGTTTTAAAGGCAATGAAACGCTGGTCTTAGATATGTTTGAGCAAATCTGCAAAGGCGTGATAGACATTCATGATCGAAATGTCGTGCATCGTGATCTGAAGCCAGCGAACATCTTAAGACTACTGGATGGGTCCGTAGTCATATCGGATCTTGGCCTCGCAACATTTGAGGACCGGGACACGACGGTCCTTACCACAGGCATCCAGCAACTCGGCACCGAGGACTACCTTGCCCCAGAGCAGCGGCAATCGGGAGGCGGCGCTCAAACAGAGCGTCGCACTGACGTCTATCAACTTGGGAAAATGTTGTATCACTTACTGACCGGTTTGACACCCAGATGGGTTGATTCCACTAAGCTGCCTGGTGGACTCGATCACATTGTTCGCCGAGCGACCGCGGAAAACCCCGAAGGCCGCTATCAAGATGTGAAGAGCTTGTTGTCGTCGTTGACTACGTATCGTGTCTCAATGGACGCGAGAGCGAACCCACGCGAAGCATTGGAGAATATCATAACTGCCCTAGAAGACGCATTCCCGAATGCTATTCCATCGCATGAGCGGCTCAGTGGGCTGATGGAAGTGTTGTCGTACACGTCTTTGTTGGACCACGCTTTAGTGCTCGAGAGCTTCCATCGCGTTCCTGTAAAGTGGCTACCCGACATTGCGAGGGCGTGTGACTCTGTTTTGAATCCCGTTCTGCTCGCCTATGCGACGGCAATTCAAGAGCGCGTCGGCGGCTATCAATTCCCCTTTGCAGATGATGTTTGCGAACGGATGAAAGCGATATATGAGCATTCGGCAGCGGTGTCCACACGAGTCCTCGCACTTCGCGCCTTGATGACCAGTGCCGACAAGCTGGGAAGATATGCGCCACAGTCGACTTTCTGCAATTACCTTATGAAAGTGACCACAATTGAACTGGCACTCCCCATTGCCGAAATGATATCAGAATACGCGACTGACTCTTTGAAGGAGTTCCGCGGATACAATATCAAGCAATATCATCCCGCCATCAAGAAAACTGTTGAGGGATTAGGTAGCAGATTTGACGCGTTTGACATCGGCGAGCATCGCGTCGCCGACCTGAGATCCGTCAAGAGAATCTACGCTAATCTACCCGGACCACTGGTCAAATTCTTCCTCAAGGAAGCAATGGAGGATCGAGTCCACCTTGAGATTCTCACGGTTATCGATCCTTCTGCCGAAATTGTAAACTCACTATCGTTTAGTCTCTATGACAGAACGCTATTCACACTCTTCAGACGCTTCTTCGGGGATTGGGCGCTAGCAGCGTCCATGTCGGAAGAGCTTTTCCATGACTACGAGCAGCAAGGCGTAGCAACTTTGCATCGGAACTTCTCAAGTTCCGGCGAGATATTAGAGAGGCGCGAACAATTCCGCAACCATGTTGGCTCTGCGGAGAAAGCCCTCATCGAGCTAAACTCGCACGTCGAACAAACATTCCCGCAGTTCGACGTTCAAGAATCTGACAAAAGCGGAGTCGCCAGCTTCGAGAAATGGAAGGGAAGGGTCGATCGTGCTGACGTTCCGCACATCTGCCCTTGATTATCCCGGAATATCGCCCGGCGGTAAATCGGGCAGGCGCTGGGGGTCTCTCACGCAAGTCAGCAGTCGATTACCGCTCGCAACCCATGGTCGATTTGAGGGCTCGACTGCTTGACTATCGCAAGAGTTGTTATCCGCTCACGCTTATGTCTTGCGGTTCAGCGCCGTCGAGAACAGTCGCACGCTGGCTGACCAAATCAGCCATCGTAGACTTTCGACATACCAAGCAGACGCAGCACCTGCCGTTGCAGCCGGCTCAATTGAGTTGTGAAAACCACTGACGGTCGCCGTCCGACTTGCAGCGAGTGCCGTTGCACATCCTCAAACAGGTCGATCAGCCGACGAGCTGTGGGATGGCGACACTTCCGACTTTCTGGATACAGAGGCAGGCTTTCAATCGCCTCGCGGTCCATGGCACGACGCAGCTCGCGTTCGAGTAGCGATTCAGCCAGGAGCACCAGAAAATAGACACAGAGCAACGCCTGAATCCGGCTGGCCTCCTTAAGATAAACCGGGGCGACTTCGAAGTCCGTCTTCAAGTGCGAAAACCGTTTCTCCAGCGCCGGCTGGCCCTTGTAGGCCAGCAACATTTCCAAGCCCGACAGTGAATGGTCGTTCGTGATCAAAGGGAAGACTCCGTCACCCGCCGTTTCCGCGACGAGTCTCTCGTGATCGATGTGATACGCCAGCTCGAAGCGAGTGCTCGTCTTCCTGACGTATCGCGTTTGATCATTCGGTCGACCTCGCCGGTCCTGGCGGAACCTCTCCTCGGTTCGCTCTTTGATCTCCGTGACGATCCAATTCTCAGCGCCCGCGCCCGGAGGATTTCCTGAACGGCATCCACAACCTTCGCCTCTTGTCAAAACCGCGTCCGCGGAGATGAGAGCTTCAAACGCAGCTCCGACAATTCGATCAAGGCTCTTTCGACCTGTTGATGACGCGCATGGGAATCCTGCTCGGCTTTGCGCGTACTGTGGTACCAAACCAGTCGGTATCCTTCGACGCTCAGCGAACCCGGCTCGGAGATCGAGTACTTATCCACAATCTTGCCGTCGTCATTTCGCTTGTCATGGATGTGCCGCCACTGGATCTGGCCACTGCCGAGTGAGTCTCGGAAGATGCCGTCCTCTGACCGAGTCCGCGGCAGCACGGTTAAAAACCGGCCTTGGCGTTGATGGATATGGGCCATGTTCTCGGCGCTGGCCAGCTTGCAGTCCGCGACGTAGAGGAAATCTCGCCTTCCCGTCAGGCGACAGAGAAGATCCCAGGTAGCGCGGTGGGTTTGATCGTCCGCCACGTTGCCGCTGGCAACCTGGAAGTACAACGGAACGGCACCGTCCTTGGCCACTGTGAGGATGTAAAGTAGTTGCTTAAGGTCTGGGCGATGATCCTTGTTGTAACCCCAGGTGATCGCCATCCTGGTCCGTTTGCCCCGCATTTCTTCCTTGGCCGCGTCAGCGTATGCACCATGGAAGGTGATGGTGGTGGAGTCGTTGTGGAGCTCGTCGAGGTCCACGTCGAATTCTTTGATCACATGGGCCACCAGCGCCAGGACCAATGAGGTGATATCGCTTTGGAACAAGCGATCGAGACAGCGTCCTATCCGGTCGTCGTTGAGAGAAGGCAGTTGGCTGTCGTTGAAGCCGAGTGCCTCAGGAGCAAACCTCGCCGCCCATTCTCCGATGCCGTACAAAGGCTCGCGGGAGAGGAGAACATTTTTGAGCAGGAGCGAGATTCCCAGCGTAGGAGCGATTCGGCAGCGCCGATCGGCGCGTGGGAGATACGATCGGAGAAACTCGTCGAGGCGCATGCGTTCGAGGAGTTGACTGACGACAGGTAGGGCGTCGATTCGGTACGAGCTAAGAGCCTGTCCCTTGGCGCGAGCGATCTCACCGGGGCGTGGGGGGACAGTCGAAGAAGGAACGTGTCGTTTCTTGGGCTTCTGCATCCGTGTTGCTCCTTAGGAACGCGTGTGATCGGCATAGACAAGATACGCTGGGGCCGCTCTGGACACATGAAGCAGAGCGACTGTCTCGCCGAGATTCCTGCGGACATGATTGTCCTGGAGGAGAAATCTTCAAGGCATCCACGGATTCCGCCACCTTAAGTATGATGTTGTAATTTGACGTAAGTCGCGTCGAATTGGACCTACGTCGGGACTCGATTTCGACAAACGGTTGGTCAAATCGCGCTTGGTGATTTCGAGAAGCGCTTTTTCCCGAGAAAAACAGCTCTTTCTCTGGGGGAAGGACAAAGATGTTCTCGACTGGCTACTTGGGTTGTCACACTCGGCGAGACTTACGTCGAAGATCGGCCAACTGAAGAATTACAGAAATTTCTGGCTCGTGGAATTGGACACTGCGGTTAGGCTTGACTTGACGAGAAGATGTCGATGTCAGGCAGGGAGTCTTGGCGTAGTGGCCTACCGGCGAGCGGGCGCGAACCGCGGCGATCACACCGGACGCGTGCGCGAGGCAATGGCCGTGCGGCCGCGAGTCACATCGCGTCCCTGGGCCAGCCTCGGTGTAATCGGCGCTGCCCAGCCCTCGTCGACTGACTTGGGCGGCGGTAATTCGGAGATAATCAGGGGCAGATGTGCGGAACGTCAGCTTTATCCTACCTTTATGTCCAATATGGCAACCCGAGGTAATTCCGGCCGTAATGAGCAAACTCCGATCCTTCGTCTCCGATCTGGCGTAAGCAGCTTATTCCTTTCTCCCCTAAGCCACGATGGTGCCATGAACCTTCGAGAACACGGGATAAGCGAAGTCATCCAGACGCCAGAGCTCACAGACCCTCGTTACGATCAGATCGTGCTGGAGGTCCACAAAAAAAAGGGAATGCAGGCATTTTTTAAACGCAATCAATCAGAGACGTCGCATGTCACACTCGGACTCTAAGTCATTGTGATAGATACAACGTCCTCTGATCGCTACGGCTCCTGTGCCGCCCGCAACATCGGCTCGTTGCTTGGCGAAGTCGAGCGGGCTTTCGCGCCGTCAGTCGACCGCGGTAGACGCGGCGTTCCTCACTCATCTAGATGTGAAGGGGCAGACGCTAACTGGTTCGACCTGGATCAGGTCCGCTAGGGAACATGGCAACAAATCATGGGTTCCGGGGTTAAGCTAACTCGCTCCGCGGTGGGCACGAAAGAGCTCCCGCTCGACCGTTGCAGCACCGGCATCTTTCCTCGACTGTCCTCCCCTCGTGCTGCCATCGTCCGCCTCGTTGCGCGTGGCTTCCTTCTCCGCGCGCTAACTATCATGTGCCCCATCTCTGCTCCGATGCGGCATCCTGAACGGGTCGTCTCTCACTCAATCCCATTTACTCGCAAATGAGCCGCCCATGACCCCCTTGCCCCGCCGCATGATCGAGGATACGACCCTCCGCAATTTCACGCCACAGACCATCGAATCCCACGTCCAATGCATTGCTCGCTTCGCACGCTACTTCAAATCGTCGCCGGAGCACATCAGCCCTGAAGACGTCCCCGCCTTCCTCGTTCACCTCGTGCAAGAGCGCCGTGTCTCCCTCAGCTACTACCAGCAGACTCGCTCCGCCCTGCGATTCTTGTATCGTGTCAGCTTGGGTCGCAACGACGTCCCGGATGCCATCCCTCCGGTCAAGCAGCCGCGCACACTTCCCGTATCGGTTCTGTGAGTTGATGAAACAGAAGAAGGGAAAGAGATCGCAGTAAGAAGCAAACAGCCGCGTTTGCCCAGAACGGCTAATTTCAAGAACCGAGGGGGTCAGTTTCAGACGAGCATGGGGGGTCAAAATTAGGCGATCACTGCCGTGACATTTCCCGCGCCTTCACAGCCGCTTTAGCGCCTCACGAGCCGTGACGCTCCTCTCCCGGAGCCGGGCCTCCAACATCTTGCGAAACGACGGATGATGCTCGAGCAAGCGGCCGATCAGGTCGTCGTCCTCTTCCAGGGGAACGAGTTGGAATGAGGGTACACCGTTCACCGTGACGATAACGGGCTCGTCGTGGCACAATCGCCCGTACTGGCTCAAGTGCGCCTTGGCTTCACTCAAAGGTATCAGTTTCATGGTGTTCGGCATACTCCTTCCCTTGAACGAGCAACACCTCGCCCCGCTTCTCTCCGACAAGAACGATCGTGACCACCCGCGAGGGCGCATCGACCCGGAACAGCACGCGGTACTTTCCGAAGAGCCGCAGTTCGCGTCCAGCGACGGAATTCGGCCGCAACGTCTTCATTTGGCGAGTCTCGGTTAGCGGGTCTTCTTCCAGCCGCTCGAGCGCCGCCTGGAGAAGCTGACGCGCGTTCTTCTTCCCAAACCAGCGGAGGTCGTCGAGCACCGACTCTTTCAGTTCCACGCTCCACGCCATGCGGGAAATTGTAGACCAGACCAGAATTTTGGTCAACGTTTGGCGTTCTCGAATCGGTGTTGAACTAAACCGCTCCGCGATGGGCTAGAACGAGCTTCAGCTCGACCTCTGGGCGCATCTGCGCTTCTCCTCGACTGTCTTCTCCCTGTGCTGCTGTCGTCCGCCTCGCTGCGCGCGGCTTCCTTCTCCGTGCGCTGGTCTTGATGTGCCCCTTCTCTGCTCAGTTGTGGCATCGTGAACGGATTGTCTCTCACTCAATCCGGTTCACGCGCAAAGGAGCCCCACATGACACCCTTGCGCCGCCGCATGATCGAGGATGCGACCCTCCGCAATTTCACGCCACAGACCAGCGAGTCCTGCGTCCAATACATTGCTCGCTTCGCATCCTACTTCAAAGTCTTCGCCGGAGCACTAGAGCCCTGAAGACGTCCGCGTAAGTCCGCTCCACCTCGTGCAAGAGCGGCGTGTCTCCCTCAGCTACCCTACAGACTCCCTCCGCCCCGCGATTCTTGTACCGTGTCAGCTTGGGCCCCAACGACGTCCCAGATGCCATCCCTCCGATCCCCGAGACCGGTCGAATCGAACTCCCGCCATTCAACTGACCCTGATCACAGTGCCCGCATGTTCGATTCGCGCCTTCTCCCCCTTGGCGCCTTTGCGACTTCGCGTGAGCCCATCTCCGCCTATCGCTCTGCGCCTTTTACTCCCCCGTTCCGTGCATGACAAGAATAAGTGCGATCCCTGAACTCCGTCGAATTGAACTCCCGCCGTTCAACAGAACCTGATCACAGCGCCTGCATGTTCGATTCGCGCCTTCTCGACCTTGGCGCCTTTGCGTGAGCCCATCTCCGCCTATCGCTCTGCGCCTTTCGCTTCCTCGTTCCGTGTATCTCTTCACTCCGTGCTTCATTCCGCGCTGTAACGAGTTTGCGTGAGCCCCCAACAACTCCGTTCCGGCGACAACATACCTGATTCTCCGCACCGTGCGGCAAGCCGGTGTTTCACATCTTTGGAGCGCTCGCGGAGTTTGAGCCTAACCCGATCCGCGAACGGACGAACGCGGAGCTCGCCGCCGCGAGCGCACGCGCCAGGAAAGGTGGCAGGCGGCAAAGCTTGGTGACAAGGAGCCTGCCATGGCCGTCGATCTGTTCCGGCAGAAGAAACACACAATTGACGAAATCTGCAAGGCGGTCACCATCTCAAGGCCGACGCTTTACAAGTATGTCGCGGCCGCTCGTGACAGATGACGACCGCTCGGGTCCATGCGGTTCGGAGAGTGCTGATTCCGCCGGCCACCGCTCAGGCGTATGTGTCCTGCCGACGCTTCGGTCGATCAGACCGAAGCGTGCACCAATACGGTCTGAAGTCACTGGATGCCGGTGGATCGTAGCCGTCCGGTGCCGCTACGGATGGCCTCGCCGTCGCTTCCGAGTTGTCGGCCGTCCCACAGCAGCTATACTCGGTCGTGTAAGGACCGGTCGGGCGGGGGGGCGGCCGGTCGACGCCGTCGCTGGGCTCCTCTCTTGCGGATCGAGGTGGAACATGGCCAGGCTGCACCAACTTCAACGACATTCCCGCGACGTCCTCGTCTTGGGGCGTCTCGAAAGCGCACCCGTGGACGGGCCGGCGAGCCGCGGGGTCGAACCCGCGACGGCCTCGCAACGATCGGACGGTGGCTCCCCGTCGAACCCCGGCGTAGGCCCAGTCGGGAGTGATGGCCGAACCGCGAACCGCGCGCCGCGGATCATGGTCGTCGACGACGAGCCGGGCATCCACCTGATGGCCCGGGCGACCCTCGAGGCCGACGGCTGCGAGGTCATCGGGGCCACGGACGGGGAGGCGGCCTTGAAGGCCCTACGCGATACGCCCGTGGACCTGATCCTCCTCGACCTCCGCATGCCGCTGCTCGACGGGCTGGAGACCCTGCGCCACCTCCGACAGATCGGCGACGATACTCCGGTGATCATCGTCACCGCCTACGGCACGGTCCCCGACGCCGTCGAGGCGATGAAGCTCGGGGCCGTCGACCTCCTGTGCAAGCCCTTGACGCCGGTGGACCTACGCCGGGTGGTCTCGGACGTCGTCGAGCGACAGGCGGCCCGGGGCCGCGGACCCGGACCCCGCCCGGCGGAGGGACGCACCGGGCCCGCGGCCGCCGTCGCCCAGGGCCGGCCGGCCGTTGACCTGACGGCGGTCAAGGTCGCCATGGATCGCCGCGACTTCGACCTGGCAACAACCCTGCTCGATCGGGTGATCGACACCCACCCGGATGCCCCCGAGGCCCTCGCGCTGATGGGCCTGCTGCTCGAACGCCGGGGCCTGGACCATGCAGCCTACCACGAGTACCGGAGGGCGCTGGCTGTGGACCCCGACAACGTCGACGCGCAGGCCAGCATGCGCCGCTACTGCGCCCGGTTCGGCCTCGATGCCGACGACCCCCGGATCAACCCGGCTGCGGGGCAATGACCTTGGGTCGCGTCACCCGCATCCCGGCGATGGCCCAATGGACACGACTCCGTTGACTTCGTCGTCGGCGCAGCGGGCCGGCCGCGACAGGCCACGCAGCGAAGACCGCGCGTAGCGCGGCACCCTCGGCGTCGACCGCGTCCTCGCGCTAAAATGTCGTCCATCGATCGGGACCACGCCATTGCAGCCCGACGGCGGCGGCGAATGACCGGCGAAATGCCCGCAAAATGAAAAGTCGCGGAAAACGCGTCGGCAAGGGGCTTGACGCGCCCTGTATATGCACCGTACTGTATATACATGCCAACGCAACTAGACACCTTCCAGACCCTCGCCGACCCGACGCGCCGACGCATCGTGGAAGCCCTGCGGCATGGTGAGCAGCAGGTCAATGACCTCGTCGCCAGGGCAGGGATTCACCAGTCGGGTGTGTCGCGTCACCTGCACATCCTCCACGCCACGGGCTTTGTCTCCGTGCGGCCGGAGGGACAGCGGCGGCTCTACTCTCTCAAGCCTGAGCCTTTTCGCGAGCTCGACAGGTGGCTGGCCCAGTACCGCGACCTCTGGGAAGCACGCCTTGACCGACTCGAAGAAGCGCTCGAAAAGAAACGCAAGAAATCGAAAACCTCTCACAAGGAGCGAGACACATGAGTGGGCCGGTTCTCCGAGTTTCGGCCTCTGGAACGATTGGTGCTCACTCAAATGATCGATTTTGTACCGGGTGTCGAGCCTTATGAAAGCGCAATCATGGTCGACTTCTTCCCGTCCGGCGAATGGGTGCGCATGGTGGTCACGCTCAGCCCCATGCATGACGACGAATTCACAGGGCTGGCCTCTCAGGGGCTCGCGAGCCAGCTCGCGAATCTGGACGAGCGCTTCCAGAGCCGAAACCAGTAGCCAATGCACTATCGGGAGCCTTACGTTATGCGACCACTTCGGTATTACATCAACGTCACATTGGACGGGTGCTGCGATCATCGTGCAATGATCCCGGACGAAGAATTGCATCGTCACGCGACTGAGAAACTCGACCAGGCCGATGCACTCGTCCTTGGCCGGGTGACTTATGAAATGATGGAGGCAGCGTGGCGGCCGTCGGAACGGACGGGAGCGAGACCTGATTGGATGGAACCCTTCGCCCGGACGATCGACGCCAAAAAGAAGTACGTCGTGTCGAGCACTTTGGAGGGCGTCGATTGGAACGCGGAGCTCGTGCCGCGGGGATCTGGGGAAGGCCGTTCAGCAGCTCAAGGAGGAGTCTGGTCAAGGAATGCTCGTAGGGGGCGTGAAGCTTCCGCAGGCGCTGGCGGAGCTGGGATTGATCGATGAATATGAGTTCATGGTTCATCCCAGGCTAGCGGGCCATGGGCCAACGCTGTTCGCGGGGCTATCGAAGTATGTCGACTTGAAGCTCGTGAGCCGGCTGGAGTTCGGCTCGGGGGCGGTGGCGATGCGGTATGAGCCCAGAAGGTCCGACGACACCGATTGAAGCCTTGAAGTTTGTCAGCATCGGCATGAGATTCTTGTTAAGGCTGACAGCCTGAGTCCGGTTACGAGAGGTGTCCGCCTTTTTCTCCGTTTCTTGGAGTACCGCGGGATGCAGGCGAATGCTGATCGTGGCCGCGTCGTTATCGCCGGAGGAAGTGGATTCCTGGGGTTATCCCTTGCTTCGCATCTGACGAACAAGGGTTGGTCCGTCGCGATCCTCTCTCGCCATCCGCCGCGCCGCGCCGGCCCCTGGTCGCACTTCAGTTGGGACGCTCGCACACTGGGGGAGTGGAGTCGAGCACTGGAGGGCTCGTGCGGTCTGGTCAATCTGGTCGGTCGCAGCGTCGATTGCATCAAGACCCCGGACCATCAGGATGAGATTCTCCGCTCTCGCACGGAAGCGACACGGGCACTGGGCCTCGCGGTCCGGTCCGTAATGGTACCGCCTCAGACCTGGGTACAGATGAGTACGGCGCACATCTACGGTGATCCGCCCAGAATCACCTGCACCGAGGATTCGCCTTTCGGCTTTGGTCTTGCACCGTTTGTCGGCCGAGCGTGGGAATGTGAATTTGAACAGAATGCGTTGCCCACGCAGCGTCGAGTTGTTCTTCGGACAAGCTTTGTCATCGGTCGCAACCGCGGCGCGGGCGGTGGTGCGTTGGCTCGCCTGCTCACGCTGGTGCGATTCGGTTTGGGTGGCACTGTTGGATCGGGCATGCAGGGGATGAGCTGGATTCATGAAGCCGATCTGAATCGCCTCTTCGAACGCGCGTTCACGAGTGACCGCATGCAAGGGGCCTACATCGCGTCATCTCCCAACCCGGTTTCGCAGCGAGAGTTCATGAAAACGCTGCGACGCGTCGTTGGAATGCCGATAGGATTGCCGGCGTTTTCGTGGATGGTTCGCATCGGCGCACCGTTGCTCATGCGAACTGACCCGGAGCTCGCGTTGTATGGACGTTACGTGGTATCGGAACGTCTTCAACAGGAAGGGTTCGAGTTTCAGTTTCCTCATTTGGAAAACGCGTTGCGCGATCTGCTCAGAACCCCAGGCGATGAAACGACTGCGATCGCGTGATCAGCGTGAGCAGGGTGTCGAGGCAGGACAAGCCCCTTTGTGTGGGAGATCCAAACGGTGATCGACCTGTTCTCGAATGCCATCCGACGTGACCCGTACCCCGCCTACGTCCACCCTGCTTGCAGCACGCCGCGGAGAGCCGCGTGGAGACCTGTTAACCCCGCTGGATGGGGCCGAGAAGCCACGTTTGTCAGTGAACTGCTTGCCGTCTCATTCTTGATGATCGCGCAGCGTCTCGGTGCAGTGCGCAAGATCATGAGACGAACGCCGTTCAACCGACCTGGACGATCTGCCCTGCGATTCTTGTACGCGCCGATGCGCCTTTGCGTGAGCCCAAACAGCTCGGTTCCGGCGACAACACCGGGCTAACCCAAAGGCTCGACTTCCATTTCCTTCAAATCCTCCGGGTCCATGACCACGTCAATCGCCTGAATTTTCCCATCTTCAATGGAGAACAGGAAAACCACCCGGGGTTTTCCACCGCCGATCCAGGTGGTTCCCACGGAGCCATTGATGAGGGCTAGCTGGGCGCCCAACGCCCGGCCCTTGAAGGCTTCGGCCACCACCGTCGCGCCCCGCATCTCGCTGTGGAGGGGCAGCGCGCCCTTGGCCTTATTGGCTTCGGTGACTTTGACGGCCACATCATCCGCGGTAAGCAAGATTTCGGGATCGAGCAATTGAAGCAGGGCGTTGAAATTGCCTTCGCGGGAGGCGGCCAGAAAGGCAGAGACGATTTCCCGCTTCCTCGCTTCATCTTCCCGGCCATCCTGGCCTCCTCTCACCCGCCGCCGGGCACGGCTCGCGAGCTGCCGGGCGGCAATTTCCGATCGGCCCACGATCGGGGCGATTTCCTCGAAGGCCAGGTCGAAGAAGTCGTGCAGCACGAAGGCTACCCGTTCGGCGGGAGTCAAGGTGCTTAAAACGATCAGCAGGGCGGAGCCAACCGAGTCAGCCAGCAGGGCTTCCTCAGCGGGATTGGCCTGGCGCGGGTTCTCCGATTCTTCCAGAATTTGTTCCTCAAGGGATTCTTCTTTTCTGGATTTGCGCGACCGAAGCATGTCCAGGCAAACTCTGGACACCACGGTCGTGAGCCAACCGCCAAGATTTTCAGTACTCTTGGCGTCGGAGCGCATGAGGCGCACCCAGGCCTCCTGGACGGCGTCGTCCGCTTCCCAGTTCGAACCGAGAATCCGGCAGGCGACTGCCCGTAAATGGGGACGATTCTCTTCGAACTTCTCGGCCAGCCACGCATCCTCAGTCATTTTGACTCTCCATCTTCGTCACCTTTTCCCGCGGTCATCCGTCATCATACTGACGAACAAGACGGGGAGGGTGTGACAAGCACCATTCCATTGGACTCTTCAGACTTTCTTTAAAGGAGATAAATCGTGAGCACTGTCGTATCGGGCCTGCACGTGCCTCGCACCAAAGGGATAGTCATCAGCTTCTGGATCGTCACGGCGCTCTTCTGCCTGCAGAGTGGCTTCACGGCCTACGCGCAACTGCGCCTGCCACAGGTGGCGGAGGCGTTCAATCACCTCGGCTTCCCCGCCTACTTCCGCGTGGAGCTTGCGTGGGCCAAGCTGCTCGGCGTGGTGCTGCTGCTTGCGCCGGCGCCGGCGAGGCTCAAAGAGTGGGCCTACGCCGGCTTCGCCATCAACCTCGGCTCTGCCCTCATCGCCCACCTCGCGGTCGGCGACGGCCCGGAGGCGTGGGGTTGGGCGGCGGGCACCGGGGTGCTCTGGGGGTTTTCGTACTTCTTCTGGCGCCTCCTGCACGCCACTCAGGCGAGCGCCTGACCGCGCACAGCCGGCTGTCGACCGCCCTCCAGGTGACGCGCGCGTGACGTTATCCATGAAGAAAGCACCAACAACCGTGAAGAAAGCGACAAACCAATGAAGATCAAGCTGACAAGCGTGTACGTGGACGATCAGGAGAAGGCTCTGCGCTTCTACACCGAAGTGCTGGGCTTTGCCAAGAAGTCAGATTTCAGCCAGGGGCCGTATCGCTGGCTCACCGTGGCCTCACCTGAGGACCCGGACGGAACCGAGCTCCAGCTTGCACTCAATGACAACCCGGCGGCCAAGGCCTACCAGCAGGCCATGTTCCAGCAGGGCCAGCCCGCGGCCATGTTCTTTTCCGATGACGTCAAGGCGGACTACGAGCGCATCAAAGCGCGCGGAGCCGAGTTCACCATGGCGCCATCCGACGTGACCGGCGCGACCATCGTCAAGCTGAACGACTGTTGCGGCAACCTCATTCAAATCACCCAGCTCGGGCGCTGGTAGGGCGGGCGTTCAGCAGGGCTGCCCGGTGAACGCCAAGCTCCGCGGAGCAGAAGTTCGTCGTGAGAAGACGTTTGAGCGGCTTACTGGCGTGATCGCGCGCTTGGCTGGTCGCAATAGAAGTACTTGAAAGTTCAAATCCCGTCAACAGTTGCAACAGGAACTGTTGACGGGATTTCTGTTTACAACGAGTCGGGGCGACTGGATTTGAACCGAGTCAACATCCGCCCCTCGCGCTCTCATCTCTACCGCATTGTTGCCGACGATCGCCTCCTACGACTCCTCGGCCCAGCGAAGCAGGTCCAGATCGGGACCCAGTCAGCGGTGCGCGAACGGATCCGCGGGGAACTCCAGGTCGGCCACGGTCGCTCGGAAATCGGGATCCGACCGGATCGCGTCGAACAGCGACTCGCTCTTGAAGCGCGCAGCGTCGTGGAAGCCGTCGGCGACCGCCTGGCGGAGCATCGCCACGGCATCGGCCGCGAATCGCCGGCGCCGCTCGCGGAGCTGCCGGGCATCCAGCTTCGTCGGGTATTGTCCCACCCGTCCCGCCTCCTGGGCGTAGATGAGAGCGATTTCGTAGAGCAGATCCGCATCGCCGCGGACCGTCTCGAGTGAACTGCGGTCCCATGGGACGGCATCGTCAGGCCGGCCGCGGTCCTTGAGCTCCTGGACGATCCGTCGTCGGACGATCGCGAGGTTCGCCCGCGCCAGAGGGTAGGTCGGGGCCTGCTGGAGCAGCCCCTTCCACAGGCGCTCCGCCTCGAACACACCTTCGAGATCGGGCCGCAAGCCGTCCTCCGCCTGAAATTCGGCCAGGCTGTACAGGGCGAGAGCGCGGACGATCCGGAGGTTCCACGGTAGGGGCTCCACCAGACTCAGCTTGTCGCAGATCTCGTCGGCCTCAGCGCTCAGTCGCCTGATGGCGGGGGCGTATTTCGCCGGGTCCAGCGCCCGATAGGCCTCGACCAGGTTGGAGTTCGCCGCGGCGATCCGCTCCTGGATCTGAGCCATCCGCGAGACCAGCTTGCCGTGCCGTGCGGCCATCTGCTGGAGCGTGTGGCGCACGGCTTCCCGCCAGGGGACCGCTTCGCGCAGCGCCCGGCCAAGCCGAGTTGAAGGCCGAGCTCTTCCTGCGCCAGCGAGAGTTGCCAGGCATATTCGAAGTGATCGGGATGGTCGCGGACGAGCGCCTGGAAGGTCGTCTCGGCCTGGTGACCGGCCGCCAGCGACTCGTCGAGGCGCTCCTGGCCGAGGATCCGGCAGAGATACATCAGGTTCCGCGCGGCGTGGTCGAGGGTCATGGGGCGACGATCGCCCTGCGTAATCGCCTGGTCAAATGCGGCACGCGCGTCGAGGAAAGCCGCAAGCGCTTCGGACCACCGGCCCCTGGCCACGTGGTCATTGCCGGCGTTGTAACGATTCATCCCCGTCAAGGTTAGCCGGTCATCGGGTCCGATGCCGGCGTCCCCCGTCGGGATCGACCGCAGGACCTCGTCCGACCGCCGGGCGGATTCGCGGCGCACGGATTCGTCCGTCAACACGACCGAGGCGACGTGGAGGGACGCCCCTAGGTTCTGACGGGCCCGGGCGCCGGAAGGGTCGCGGGCGAGCAGGCTCTCGGCCAGGGCGACCGCCTTGCCGATCGTACTGGCGGCCGCCCCCTGGTCGCCGCCGTCGTGCTGGAGCTTCGCCAGGGCGATGTAGGCATCGAGAAGCTGAACCTCGGCTCGGGGGTCCCCCTCGAGGTCCTGGACCAGGCCCACCGACTCTTTCATCCCCGCATCGATCAGCGCCTTGCGATAAGGCCGCAGCTCTTCCGAGAGCATGATCCCATTGTCGTTCCGGAGCAGGAAACCGACGGCGCTGATGGCCCGGTCGCGGGACCGTTCGGCACGGTCGCGCTCGGTCTCGGCGCGGGCATGATCGGCACGGGCGCGGAGCCAGAGGCCCAACAGCGTCGGGGTGCCCAGGGCGAAGGCGAGCACCAGCGCGGCCGTGGTCGCTGCCAGCGTGGGATTACGCCGGCCCCACCGCCCGAGGCGGCCGATTGCGCCGACCGGCCGCGCGGCGATCGGCCGGCCGTCCAGGAATCGGCGCAAGTCGTCGGCGAGCGCCGCCGCGCCCGCATACCGCCGGCCCGGCTCCTTCTCCAGGCATTTCAGGCAGATCGTCTCCAGGTCGCGCGGGACTTCCGGCCGCTGACGCCGCGGCGGCACGACCTCGGCGGTGGCGACGAGCTTCAGCGTCTCGATCGCCGAGGCACCCAGGAACGGTGGCCGGCCCATGAGCGCCTGGTAGAGGATCGCCCCCAGCGCGTAGATGTCGGCGGCCGGGCCGACGGCGCCTGAATGACCCTCGGCCTGCTCGGGCGCCATGTAGCTGGGCGTGCCCAGTACCTCGCCGGAGAGCGTCCGGACCGATTCGTCGTCAAGCAGCTTGGCCAGGCCGAAATCGCTGATCTTGGGGATGTCGTCGGCCATCAGCAGGACGTTGCTGGGCTTGAGGTCGCGATGGATGATCCCGGCCAGGTGGGCGGCGCCGACGGCGCGCGCCAGCGCCTCGACCAGCTCCGCGGCCTGACGGCCGGTGATGGGCCCCTGGGCCAGCCGTTGCGCCAGGTTACCCCCCTCCGCGAATTCCAGCGAGAAGAACGGACGCCCGCCTTGCTGGCCGATCGCGTGGATCGCGACAATGTTCGCATGCCTCAGCCGTGCGACCAGCTCGGCTTCGGCCACGAATCGCTGGAGCTGGGCCGGATGGGAGTAGGCCGACTCGGCGATCCGCTTGATCGCCACGATCCGGCCGAGCCGGAGGTCGCGCGCTTTGTACACGATCCCCATCCCGCCCCGGCCCAGCTCATCGATGACCTCGTAGCCGTCGAACGCCGGCAGCGGCGTCGATCGCTCGCCCTCAACGGGTGCCGGGGCTTGGCCTTCCCCCGTCGGCACACCGTCGGGCACGAACACGGTCCCAGGCTCCGCCGGCCGCATGGCCTCGTCCACGGCGAATTGCCTGATCAGCGCGTCGGACCACGCCGGGAACCGGCGGATGTATTCCTCGTCCTCCACCGGTTCGCCCAACCGCAGCCGGATCAGGTACTCCTGATAGATCAAGTCGACCACCGCCTCGGTGTCGTCCCGGAGTGCCGGGTGGCCGGCCAGGTAGTCCTCGACCGTCGGACGTTCACCGCGCAGCCAGCGACTTTCCTGCTCCTCGAGCACCGAGTCGAGGAGCGTCCAGCCGTCCGCGCGCGAGCCTCATTTCCGCTCATGGATAAATCCCGTCCCCTCGCGGCGTCTCAGCCCGTGAATAAGTCGTGCAGCGCCGGATGGTCCCGAACCCGCTCCAGGGCCCGCGCCAGCTTCTTCCGCAGGGCCTCGGCCGTGCCGCCGGCCGCCTCGGCAATCGCCGGCCACGGCTGATCGTCCAGCCGGCGAATCAGCAGGTCCAGCTCATCCGGCGCAAATTGCTTGAGGATCGTATCCAGGAACTCCCTGTCATCCACGGCCTTCTCGGGCCCAGACCCCGAATCCACCCGCTCTCGCGGCGCGTCCACCTCCAGCACCTCGCGCAGGGTCACGCTCAGCCGCCGCGCCCGGTTCGCCACCTTGAGCCTCACCATCGCACTGAGCAGCTTCTGCAACTGCTCGGGCTGATCCAGCTCGAACCGCCCACCCCGCAGGCCCACGAACAGGCTTTTGAAGATCGACTGGCAGATATCCGCCGAGTCCAGTTCCGGCCTCAGCCGCTGGTGGTCCGGCCTGATGCGCATCCGGAACCGCGCGAACCGCCGGATGAACGGCTCGAACTCGCGCGTCAGTCGGGCCGCCGCGTCCTCGTCGCCGCACCGGGCCAGACGGATCAGCTCCGGGAATCCCCTCGGCTCGCACATGCCTCGGCCTGAACATGCCTGATTGCGTGATTACCAGCAAACGATTATGTCTCACGGCCTCGGAGAACACAATCTTGGAAAAAACGTGTCCGTCCGCGACGTCACGATGCCGTCTCCTGTATGGCTGACGACGCGACGAGGGGCGGAGGGTTCGGCAGGGCGGGCCGAGCGTCTCCACGGCGTTGATGTCGAGGCCGCAAGTGCAAGGGTTTTCGTCCCGGGGAGCGAGGATCATGGTGCGCACACTTCGTGAAGCAGCTCGTCGCGGAGTTCCACGGTCCGGCCGGCCGCGTCACCGAGCGGTTCACTGGACGGTCGAATTCCTGGAGCCCCGGACGCTCCTCTCGAATGTGTCCTGGACGGGCCAAGGCGATGGGACAACCTGGACGGATGCCAGCAACTGGTCGGATGATGCCGTGCCGGGGCCGAGCGACAACGTCACGATCAGCATGAGCGGCAATCCCACGATCGCGATCGCCTCGGGGACGCAGTCGGTCAACTCGATCAGCAGTACCGATCCGATCTCGATCAGCGGCGGCTCGCTGTCCGTGGCCGCGAGTTCGACCTTGAGCGGCGGCTTGACCATGACCGGCGGCTCGCTCACGGCCAGCGGCTCGGGCGTCTCGCTGACCGTCACGGGGACGACGACGGTCGCCGGCGCGATCCTCGAGGCCGAAGCCGGGGCGACGCTCAGCCTGCCGCAATTGACCACCGCCACCATGCCCGCGGGCTCGGGTTACGGCGTGTTCGAGGCGATCGGTACCGGGTCCACGTTGAACCTGCCGGCCCTGACGGGTCTGGGCCAACTGACGAGCTATCTCTATCTCGAGGCCAGCCAAGGGGGCCAGTTGCTCCTGCCGGCGCTCGAGTCGGTCACCGCGATCAGCCAGGACATCCAGATTCTCGCCGACGGCGCAGGCAGCAAGATCGACCTGTCGGACCTGACCACCCTGGCGCCCGGCTTCTCGGGCGAATTCAGCGTTACCGATCAGGCCACGGTCCTCGACCCCAAGCTCACCAGCCTGACCAACGATACGGTGACGCTCGATGGCACCGGCACGATGGCCGTGAGCCAGTGGACCACGCTGACCAACACCAGCATCGACGTCATCGGGGGCACGACCACGCTCTCCGGAGTGACCGAAGTCAGCGTCGCCAGCGGCGAACAGGCGATTTTGCAGGCCACCGCCAGCGGGGCTACCTTGAGCCTGCCGACTTTGACCAGCCTGGGCAGCCTGCAAGGCACGCTCTATTTCGAGCCGAGCAATGGGGGCCAGTTGCTCCTGCCGGCCTTATCGTCGGTCAGCTCGACCAACCAGCATCTGCAGATCGTCGCCGCCGGCGCAGGAAGCAAGATCGACCTGTCGGGCTTGACCAGCCTGGCGCCCGGCTTCTTGGGCGAATTCAGCGTTACCGATCAGGCCACGGTCCTCGACCCCAAGCTCACCAGCCTGACCAACGAGACGGTGACGCTCGACGGCACCGGCACGATGGCCGTGAGCCAGTGGACCACGCTGACCAACACCAGCATCGACGTCACCGGGGGCACGACCACGCTCTCCGGTGTGACCAGCGTCAGCATCCCCAGCGGCGGCCAGCCGGCGATCTTGCAGGCCACCGGCAGCGGGGCTACCTTGAGCCTGCCGGCTTTGACCAGCCTGGGAAGCTGGCAAAACTCACTCTATTTGAACGCGAGCAACGGGGGCCAGTTGCTCCTGCCGGCTTTATCGTCGGTCACCTCGACCAACCAGGATCTGCAGATCGTCGCCGCCGGCGCCGGCAGCGAGATCGACCTGTCGGCCCTGGCCACCCTGGCCTCTCCGGACGTCAGCTTCAGCGCCACCAATCAAGCCACAGTGAACCTTCCCAAGCTCACGACCGTCACCGGCACGCTGAATCTCACCGCCGGCACGCTCACCCTGCCCGGCCTCACCAGCGCCGGCGGCGTCACGATCGATGTCAGCGGCGGCAGCACGCTGATCCTGCCGGCGCCGACCGCCTTCACAGCGACGGGCAGCAGCGTCTCGGTGACCGGCGCCGGGTCTTCGATCCAGATCGGCAGCGGTATCCTGGACCCACTGCCGGACTCGGGGACTGGCGTCACGCTCAACGTGCCCCAGTTCCCCCAGGGGATGACTCTGTACCTGAATCCGTCCGGCACGTTCTCGGGCGGCACGACCTTCAACGTCGGTGCGGACGCGACCGTCGACATTCAGAGCGGCACCTATACCGGCGGGGTCACCTTCAACGTCGGCCAGGGAGCCGTGGTCGACCTGACGGACCTAAACATGAACATGTACGGAAGCTACGGCGGAACGCTCACCGGCTCCGGGAGCGGAACGGTGCAGTTTAGCGGAGGCGAGATCTTTCCCGCTATCGGTTCGGGTGACGGCCCGACCGGCGCGGGCTTGACGCTGAACTTTTCCGGCACCATGTTCCAGTGGACCGGGGGCTACTTCTACGCCTCGCTGGGCAACGTGACCAACCTGGGGACCATCAACCTCGCCGGTTCCAACGACAAGGCACTCAAGGATGGCACGCTCTACAACGAAGGGACCATAATCCAGACCGGCAGCGGCAACCTCGACCTGGAACGCGACACCGTCTCCACCACCACCCTGGAGAACGATGCGGGGGCGTCCTACCTGATTGAATCCGATTCGGGCATCGACAGCGTGGACGACCAGATGGCCGTCGTGAACGCCGGCACCATCCGCAAGACGGCGGGCAGCGGGACGTCGACGCTGTCGATCTACGGGCTCCTCACCAACACCGGTACCATCGAGGCGGACTCGGGTACGCTGGACCTCGAGCCGACCTCGTTTGCCCAGCTCTCGAGCGGCGGCCTGACCGGCGGCACCTGGAACGCACTCGACGGCGCCACGCTGGAATTCCCCTACGGCACGAGCATCACCAGCAGTGCCGCGACCATCGCCTCAGGCGGAGCCGGCGCCACGATCGCCGGTCTGGACAGCCTGACGTCGAACAGCGGCAGCCTGGGCCTCACCGGCGGGGCCGCGTTGTCAACCGATGGCGCGTTCAGCAACAGCGGCAGCCTGACCTTGGGCGCTGGCAGTGAGCTCAATGTCGGCGGCGGTTTCGCCCAGACCTCGGCCGGATCGCTCGCGCTGCAAATCGGTGGCACGCCCTCAAGCGGCGAGTACGGGCAGGTCGCCGTCACCGGCTCGGCCGCGCTGGGCGGGGACCTGAACGTTAACTTTGTGAACGGCTTCACCCCGACGTTCGGCGACGATTATCCGGTGCTGGCGTTCGCGAGTGCGACCGGCAGCTTCGCCACGGTCACGGGTCTGCCTTCCGGAATGACCGCGACCCAGACGGCCACGGCGCTCGACCTGGACACGGCCGCCGTCGGCGCGGACCTGGCTATCACCAGCGTGAATATTCCGTCCACGGCAGCCGTCGGCCAGGCGATCGCGGTAAGCTGGAATGTGACGGACGTGGATACCACGGCCGCCGCCGGAAACTGGCAGGACAGCGTTTATCTTTCACCCACCGCGACGATCACCGGCAGCTCGCTCCTGCTGGGCTCGGTGGTGCATACGGGCGGCCTGGGCGCCGGCGCCACTTACACCGGCAGCCTGACCGCGCCCGTACCAGCCTTGGCGCCGGGATCTTACTACGTCATCGTGGAGGCCGACAGCCTCTACCAGATCGCCGACCCCGACCGCGCGAACAACACCCTGGCCGCGAGCGGACAGCTCGCGGTCAGCCTGCCATCCCTGACACTCGGCAAGGCCGCCACTGGCTCGTTCACGGAAGCCGAGCAAGAGAACTACTACCAGGTGACCGTGCCGGCCGGCGGTTCGCTGGTGGTTTCCGCCGCGAGCGCGGCCGCCTCCGGTTCGCTAGCGGTTTATGTCAGCCTGGGGACTCTGCCGACGCCATACAACTATCAGGACTCCTCGGCCGTCCCCAATCAGCCGGGCCAGACGGCCGTGGTGCCGCAAGTCTTGACGGCGGGGACCTACAACATCCTGGTCGAGAGCATCTCCGGCGCGGCGGCCACAGCCGGCTACACGCTGACCGTCACCCAGGGGAGTGCCCCGACCATCTCGTCCCTCTCGACCACCTCGGGCGGTAATGCCGGTAATGTCACCGTCGCGATCGACGGCACCAACCTGGCGCCCTTGGATACCGCCACGTTGACCCTGGGCTCGAAATCGATCGCCGCCTCGTCGATCGACTTCGTCAGCGCGAGCCAGATTTACGCCACCTTCGACCTGGACGGTGCGTCCGTCGGCAATTACACCCTGAGCGTTCAGCAGGGGAGCCAGGCGCTTAGGGCGACGACGTCGTTCCACGTCATTGCGGCTGCCGTAGGAACGCTGAGCATCAGTGTGAGTGCGCCCCAGTTCGTGCGCCCGGGGCGGACCGGTACGATCGTGGTCAGCTACGCCAACACGTCCCAAAACGACATCCTGGCTCCGTTCCTGTCGATCTCGACCACGAATGCCAATGTCCTCTTAAGTACGCCGGATGATCCCAACTACTTCTCGCCATTGGCTGCTGTGCTGGCAGCGGCGCCGAGTGGCCCCACAGGCATATTGCGGCCCGGCCAGAGCGGCCAGCTCAGCCTGACCATCCTCTCCAACGACCCCATTGATAACGACACGATCCCCATCGAGGTGGACCAGATCGAAGCCGGCCAGCCGATCGACTGGTCAGCCCAGAAATCATCGCTCCAGCCCAGTAACGTTTCCACCACGGCCTGGAATGCCATTTGGAGCAACCTGATGGCGATCGTCGGCACGACGACCGACTCTTACAATGCCGCGCTGGCGCAGGCCGCCACCTACCTCGGCAACCTCGGTGAGACGACGGCCCAGGTTAGCGACGTCAACAACCTCTGGGCGTTCCTCGCCGAGCAGGCCGACGCCGTGTTTCCGGCTCCCAGCCTGAGCTCGGCCATCGATGCCTCTCTGCCCACGCCGGGCAGCCTGGCGCTGGCCGTCGACCGGACGTTTATCGCGACGCTCAACGGCCGGGACCAGACCGGAATGTTCGGCCTTGGCTGGGTGTCTGGTTGGCAGACCTCCTTGAGCACGGACGACTCCGGCAACGTCACGATCACGTCCGGAGCTTCCGCCGGCTACTTCGTCGAGCAGGCTAACGGCGACTACCTCGACACCGACGGCGAGTATGGCTCACTGACCCAGTCCGGCGGCGTTTACACCTTCACGGCCACCTCCGGCGCACAGTACGTCTTCCTTCCCAACGACCAGCTTAATTACGAGCAAGACACCAACGGCAACCGGATTACGCTGGACTACAATTCTCAGAATCAGCTCATCGGCCTGACCTACTCCAATCCCTCGGACGCTTCCGAGCCAACCGAGCAGTTGACGCTGACCTACAACCCGCAAGGCTTCGTGTCGCAGGTTGCCAATGGCACGGGCGATACCTGGTCTTACAGCTACGATTCGGCCGGCCATCTGCTCTCGGTGACAGCTCCGGGCAACTTGACGACCTCCTACACCTACGCCACCGGCAGCAATCCGGAGACCGCCAACGCCCTGCTCTCGATCACCAATCCCGACGGCTCGCAGCAGGATTTCAGCTACGATGCCCAGGGCCGTCTCAGCGTAGTGAGCCAGAACGGAGGCGCCGACCCGATCACCTACACATACGGCGACGGGGCCGAGGTCACGGCCGCTGACGCCGCCGGCGATCAGACCACGATCTGGTTTGAGTCGCTCGGCCTGCCTGCCCGGGAGGAAGGTCCCTCGGGCGGCCTCTCGACCTTCTCTTACGACAACAACGGCAACCTCGTCAGCTACTCCAACGCGGCCGGCGATATCTACCAGTACAGCTACGATAGCAACGGCAACCTGACCGAGACCGTCAATCCGCTCGGCCAGACGGTGCAAATGACCTATGGCGCGCTGGGCAACCTCACTTCGATCACTGACGCCCTTAACAGCACGACCCAGTACAAAGCTGATGCCGCCGGCAACCTCCTTTCGATCACCTTTCCCGACGGCACCCAGCAGTCGTTCAGCTACGACCCGCTCGGCAACATGACCGAGACGATCGAGCAGGACGGCGATCCGGTCAACTACCAGTACAATGCCCAGGGGCTGGTCACCGAGGAGTCGTTCTCCGACGGGACGGGCGAGTCCTTCACCTACGACGCCCAGGGCAACATGCTGACTGCCGAAACCTTCGATGCCACGGGCACGCTCACCGGCACCACCACACTCACCTATAACACCGACGCCCAGGGGCAGGACATCGGCAGCGAGCTGGCCTCGATCACCTATCCGAACCTGCTGAATCTCAAGTTCAGCTACAACGCCGCGGGAGAGCGCACTCAGAGCGTCGATCAGGACGGCTTCACAGTGAATTACACCTACAATGTGCTCGGTCAGCTCTCCGAGCTCACCGACGGCTCAGGCAACTTGATTGTCCGGTATACCTACAACAATCTGAACGAGCTGGTGAATAAGCTCAATGGCAACGGTACGTCCACGACCTATGCATACGATGCGGACGGCGATCTCACGAGCGAAGTGAACTACGCGCCGGGTGGCAAGACCGTGAATTCCTCGTTCATCTATACGTATAACGTGCTCGACGAAGTGACTTCGATGACCGACGCCGCCGGCAGCAAGACCTCGTACGGCTACGATGCTACCGGCCAGTTGATCCAGGTGGATCTCCCGGGAGGCGCGACCATCACCTACGTCTACAACGCGGCCGGCGACCTGACCGCGGTCGACGACAGCGGCGCGACGACCAGTTATTCCAGCAACGACGACAACGAGATCACCCAGGCCGGCTCGACGACTTACACCTACGATGCCAATGGCAACCTGGCCAGCGTCACCGATTCCAGCGGCACGACGACCTACGGCTTCAACGATCTGAGCCAGCTTAAATCGATCACAAGCCCGGACGGCACCGTGACGACGTTCCAGTACAGCCCGCTCGGCTTTCTCGTTGGCGAGAACGTCGGTGGCACGCAGACGAATGATCTCGTCGATCCCGCGGGTGGCGGCAATGTCGTGGCATCGTACGACGGCAGCGGCTCGCTAATCGCCGATTACACCTACGGCCTCGGTCTGGTGAACCAGACTGGCCCAAGTGGCACCGGTTATTACGATTTCGATGTCAGCGGCAACACCGTTGGTCTCACCGGCTCGAGCGGTAGTTATGTCAACCAGTACAGTTACCTGCCGTTCGGTGAGACCGCGACTGTGTCGGCCGCTCTGCCCAACTCGTTCACATTCGCCGGCCAGTTTGGCGTCATGCAAATCGGCACGAACGTGTTCTCCATGCGGGCGCGGGTCTACACGCCGGCGACGGAGCAGTTCTTGAGCAACGATCCCCTGGGAATCGCTGGAGGGACTAACATCCGAGAATACGCCGCGAACGACCCGATCGCCTTTAGCGATCCCCTCGGCCTATCCAAATCCGATTGCAAGGACGTGACCATTTTCCTCTGGGGCTGGGGAATTGGTGAAGCTGGGATGCACGCGACCATCGACGTCGACGGAAATTATCTATCGAAGTATCCAGGGAGCCCGGCGAACTATCCAAAAAGCTTTGGCGAAGATGTGAGCTCGCGTCAGCATCACATCCCGGCCACCACCTTTTCCTTCTCCGTGCCGGACAACGTGGCCGCGGGGATGACCAGTGAGATCAACTCGCTCAATAACTCGGCTTTCAATTACTTCACAAATAATTGCGCTGAAGGTGTAACTTCGGTCCTGCAGGCCGGCGGGTACGAGATCCCCTCGTACGTCTGGTCGCCCGGGTCACTGGCTTACTACCTGCGCAACTATACCTTGCAATTGCCGGATTGCACCCCCCCCAAACACCCGCCTCTGTTGCCGTCGACACCGATGGGCACCATCCCGATTCCCAACCATGCGCCCCATGACCCCAACGCCCTGATCGGCCCCTTGGGCTACGGAACACAGGGCTTCCTCCAGCCGATCGGTCCCTGGCCGTACACTGTCGCCTTCGAAAACGACGGCAGCGTCGCCGCGCAGGATGTCACTGTGACCGAGCAGCTCAGCGCCAACCTCGACTGGTCCACATTCCAGCTCGGCTCATTCGCCTTCGGCTCGATCCATGTCAATGTCCCCCCTGGGCTAACCGATTACCAGACGACGGTGTCGTATCAGAATGTCGACGGAACGCCGCTGAACGTGCTGGTCGCCCTGAATTTCAACGTTCAAACCGGCCTATTGACCGTCACGTTCACCTCGCTCGACCCGATCACCGGCCAGGCGCCGACCGGTGTCACCGATGGCTTCCTGCCGCCGGATAACAGCAGCGGCATCGGCGAGGGCTATGTTCAATACACAATCGAACCCCGATCGGGCCTGGCGACGGGAACGGCGATCAATCAGCAAGCGTCGGTTGTCTTCGACACCAACGCGCCGATCAATACAACCGTGGTGGTCAACACGATCGACGTTACCACGCCGAGTAGCAGCGTGGCCCCGCTGCCGGCCACCTCGGGGACGACCTTCACGGTAAGCTGGTCGGGCTCCGACGGCGCCGGCCCGGGCATCGCCAGCTACAACGTCTATGTCTCCGACCAAGGCGGCCCGTACACCATCTGGCAATCGGCGACGACGACGACCTCGGCCACATTCACCGGCCAGCCCGGCCACACCTACTCCTTCTACAGCATCGCGACCGATCCGCTCGGCCTCGTCCAGCCGGCGCCGACGGCCGCCGGAGCCACGACCACCGTCAACAACCCGCCGCCCCCGACTCCCCCCACAATCACCGGCGAGCAGGCCCTGTTCACTCGCAAGCTGAACAAGAAGCACAAGCCGGTCGGCAAGCCGGTCCTCACAGGCTTCGCGATCGACTTTAGCGCCGCGATGGACCCGGCCACCGCGGGCAATGCGGCCAACTACCAGGTCGATTGGGTCTCGATCAAGCGCGTCAAGCGAAAGAAGGTCCAGGTCCTTCATCCCGTTCCGATCAGGGTGGTCTACGACGCTGTGGACCACTCGGTGAGCCTGCTGTTGAGCCGAACACAGACCTTCCCCCAGGGAGGCCAGATCACTGTCACCGCCACCTCGCCGGGCGGGGTCAGCGGCGCCTCGGGCGTACTGCTGGACGGCAACGACGAAGGCCAGCCCGGCGACGACGGCACGTTCACGATCCTCCCGCGAGGCCGAGGCGTCGATCGGTCTTCGAGCACCTGAGGTGGGAAGGCTCGCGGTCACGGGGACGCAGCCAGTTCGGCCGCGACCTCGAGATCGCGGAGCTTTGCGGTCCGCTCAGGTCCTGGCCGTTCGTCGCCGTGATCGGCGGCTCCGGTTCCGGCAAGTCGTCCCTCGTGCGTGCCGGGTTGCAAACGCCGATCGCCGTCAGAGAGTTGCCTCGACTCTAGGATGCCGTTCGGATCACGATCCTGCCCGGTGCCAATCCCCTCCGGAACTTGGTCGACCAGGTTGCCACCGCGGTGCCGAACGCCCGCGGACGAGCACGGCTCGCTGCCTCTCCTGCAACAGGCACTCAAGGAGTTATGGGCGGTTCGTCCAGGCCCGCACACCACTCCGGGAAGAATCTTGGAAAAAATGTGTCCGTTCGGGACGTCACGATGCCGTCTCCTGTATGGTTGACGACATTACGAGCGCCGGAGGGTTCGGCACGGCGGGCCGAGCATCTCCGCGGCGATGATGTCGAGGTCGCAAATCCCGTCCTGTGCATCTGAGGCGCCTCGATCGTCCGACGCATGGCGCATTCCTTGGGGCTTCGTCTCTCGCCGCGCGCTCGTTGATCTCGACGCCGTGGAGCATGCCGGATGAACGCAAGAATGAGATGGCAAGGCACGATCCCAAGACGCCGTCGCCCGACGATGTGGCCGATCGCGGAGCTCCTCGAAGAGCGGCTCGCCCCGGCTATCTTCAATGTCTTGCCGACCGTCACCGACGGATCGGTAGGGAGTCTCCGGTATGCAATCGATCAGGCCAACGGCAACAACGACGCCAAGAACACCATCAACCTGGCGGCCGGCAATTATCAGTTGACCGATACGACCGACGGGAACCTGCTCATCCAGGACGATGCGGGCATTCCGAGCAAGACCCTCAACATCATCGGGGCGGGCCAGACCAAGTCGTTCATCGAGCCCGCCTCGGGTAGCTGGCAGACGCGCATCTTCCAGGTCATCGGAAAGACGGGCGCGAGCGTCTCGGTGGTCTTCTCGAGCCTCCAGATCTCTGGTGGCAGGGCGCGTGACGGCGGCGCGGTCGGCGGCACCGCGGCCCTGGGCGGCGGGCTCTTGATTCAAGGTGCCAACGTGACGCTCAAGGATGTCTGGGTGAATGCCAACTCGGCCCGCGGCGGCCACGGTGCGCACGGGCTTCCCGGCGTCGGCAGCGTCCCCGGCGGGCCCGGCGGCGCGGGTGGAAACGCGAAGGGAGGCGGTATCTACCTGGCCGGAGGGAAGCTCACGCTGATTGGCTCCGTCCTCAATGATGACTCCGCCCATGGCGGCAGCGGAGGCACCGGCGGTGGCGGCGGCCCGGGAAACAGCTCAGCCGGCCAGACCGGCTCCGCCGGCTCCGCGGGGGCCGCCGGCAAGGCCGGCATCAATGGTGAGAATGGCGGCAATGGCGGCCCCGGCGGCAATGGAACGAAAGGCGGCAAGGCAGGGAAGGCGACCAAGCCTCCCCTGAAGTACGGAGCCGGCGGCGCGGGGGGCGCCGGAGGCAACGGCAGCGGCGGCGGGATCTTCGTCGCGGGCGGTACCGTCGTGATCTCGGGAAGCTCGATCCAAAATAACTTCGCCCTCGGCGCGTCCGGCGGAGCAGGCGGCGCGGCCGGCGCCGTCGGGATCGACAACGGGCACTCGCTGCCCGCCAGGGGCGGTCAGGGAGGCGTAGGAGGAGCCGGCGGCATCGGTGGCGGCGGGGGGCACGGCCTCGGCAGCGCCGGCACGAATGGCGGTAACGGCGGCAAAGGCGGCAACGGCGCCACCGGCGGCGTCGGAGGCACGGGGGCCACCGGATTCAATGGCGCGGCCGGCGGAGCCGGCGGGGCCGGCGGGAATGGCTCTGGCGGCGGCCTCTACGTTTCCGGCGGGACCGTCATCCTCACCTCAGACCAATTCGAGAACAATCAAGCGGGGGGCGGAGTTGGAGGACTCGGCGGGATCGCCCATCCGGGATTCGGAGGCGGTAACGGCGGTGGCGGCGGCTCTGGCGGAAAGGGGGGCGCCGGCGGCGGTGGCGGTGAGGGTGAACTTAACAACAGCGGCAAAACCGGCAGCGGCGGTGACGGTGCGACCGGCGGCAACGGCGGGACCGGCGGTGTCGGCGGTAAGGGCGGTAAAGGTGGTAATGGCGGCGCTGGAGGAAAAGGTGGAAATGGTGGTAACGGGATGGGAGGCGCGATCTACATCGGCGGAGGGACGCTCTCCCTTACCACCTCGACGCTCACCGGCAACGAGGCCGCCGGTGGTCACGGCGGTCGAGGAAGCGCGGGAGCCGAGGGCGGCGGCGGAGGACTAGGTGGAGTTGGCGGAACTGGTGGGCAGGGCGTTTTGGGTGGTAGCGCGGGCCGCCCAGAGTTTCTTGTAACCGGCGCAGGCGTGGGCAAGCCTGCAATTGGGGGCAAGGGTGGGGTTGGCGGTGCCGGCGGTGTGGGCAAGACCGGGGGAGCCGGTGGCGCAGGTGGAGCTGGCGGCGCGGGGGGTGATGGCGATGGCGGTGCAATGGCGATGAATGGTAAGACCACCAGCGTCACGCTGATCGGAAATACCTTCAGCACCAACATCGCCACGGGCGGGACTGGTGCAATCGGCGGCCAGGGAGGCAATGGTGGTGCCGGTGGTCCGGGCGGCCCGGGAGGCCGGGGAGGCCGGGGCGGTTCCGGCGGCAATGGCATTAACGGCGCCAATGGTGGTGATGGGGGCAACGGCGGCAATGGCGGAGTAGGAGGAAACGGCGGTAAGGCCGGTGTCGGCGGTGATGGCGGAATGAGCGGTACGGGCCGGGGTGGCGCGATCTATGTCGCGAGTGGATCGCTCTCGTTCGTCAATGGAACCGTCGCCGGCAATACCGTTCAGGCGGGAGCGTTCGGTGCCGGCGGCGGCGCCGGGAACGTGATCTTCATGCTTTCCGACGGTTCCTCGGGAGTCGTCACGAGGGGAAACTACGGTCTTGGGGGCCATGCGGGATCTGGCGGTACCGGTGGATTCGGAGGGATTCCAGACAGGAGTGGGGGCACCGGAGCAAGGGGCAAGAAAGGCGCCTCCGGAGCCGGCGGCGACATTGGGCAGACCGGCACAGCCCAGAACGGCGGGGTGCCCGGCAAGTTGGGGGCGGCGCTCGGCGGCGGGATCTTCATCAACTCGGGGACCATCACGCTCAATCACGCGACGGTTGCCTTGAACAAGGCGGTCGACCCGCCCGGCGGATCATCGTTCTCCGGTGGTGGGGTGTTCGCGTCGGGCAGTGGCGGAGTCACGGCGTCGAGCTGTCTCTTCGGCGGCAATTCCGCCACGGACGGGGCCGACGTCGCCGGCAACATCAACGCCACCAACAGCCTGTTCCAGACCGCTCCGACCGGCACGCTGACCGGGTCGAAGAACCTCACCGGAGTCAATCCCGGGCTCAACCCCGCCGGCTTGCAGAACCTTGGCGGACCGACCGAGACGATCGCCCTGACCAGCACCAGCCCAGCCCTGGGCAAAGCCGGCAATCCCCGCGATCTGTACACGGACCAGCGCGGCTACAGTCTCCCCGGCGGCGCCGCGCCGGACATCGGCGCCTTCCAGGTTGGCGCGGTGGCCGACACCACGCCACCCACGGCCGCGTTGTCGGCCCCGGCGGTCACGGCCGCGAACGCCGCGGGCCTGTCCCCCTATCCCTTCACGATCACCTTCACCGACAACGGTGCGGTCTCGCTCGCTTCGCTCACCGGGGCCGACGTGCAAGTCGTGGCTCCCAACGGCGTCGCGATCGACGCCGACCTCGAGTCGGTGACGCCGTCGGGGCACGCCGACGCCCTGGGCGATGCCCCGTCGCTGGTGGCCGCGTATCAGATCAGCCCGCCGGGCGGAACGTGGGCGGCTTCGCCGTTGGGAACGTACTCGGTGATTCTGGCCGGCGCCCCAGTCACGGACCTGGCCGGCAACGCGATCGCGACCAGCTCGCTCGGCGAGTTCTCCGTGTTGGTGGGCACCCCTGCGACCCAGGCGACAACGATCGCCCTGCACGCCTCGGCCAATCCGTCGTCATTGGGACAGACGGTCGACCTGACCGCGGTCGTCGCCCCGCAGTCGGGAACGGGCACGCCCACAGGCACGGTCACCTTCACGATCGATGGCGGCACACCGACGACGATTGCGCTCCAGCAGGTCCTCACCAGCGATCAGGCGACGCTCGTCCTGCCCGGCCTGACGGTCGGCACTCATACGATCACCGCGCTGTACAACGGCGACGCCAACTTCGCCGCCAGCTCAACCGTGTCGATCTCGCAGACCATTCGCGTCTCGCCCGATGGCCCGACCATCATCGGCGAGCAGGCCGTGTTCACTCGCAAGCTGAACAAGAAGCACAAGCCGGTCGGCAAGCCCGTCCTCACGGGTTTCGCGATCGACTACAGCGCCGCGATGGACCCAGCCACCGCGGGCAATGCGGCCAACTACCAGGTCGATTGGATCTCGACCAAACACGTCAAGCGAAAGCAGGTCCAGATCCTGCATCCCCTCCCGATCAGGGTGGTTTACGACGCCTTGGACCACTCGGTGAGCCTGCTGCTGAGCGGAAAACAGGCCTTTGCGCAGGGCGGCCGGATCACCGTCATCTCGACTCCGCCTGGCGGGGTCAGCAGCGCTGCGAGCGTGCTTCTGGACGGCAACGACGAAGGCCAGCCTGGCGACAACGGCACGTTCACGATCCTGCCGCGAGCCCGGGGCGTCCAGCGAGACTCGGGCGCATGAGCGTGGATCGCTCGCGGTCACGTGGACGCAGCCTATCGGTAGCGACAGTCACGCTGCGCGCGTCGGTCCGACGACCCCGACGCGCGCATGATGTCCCATGCGATGACGGAAAGGAACTCGAGTCATTAATCGACCTCAGGAACGGGCGGCGGAGCTCGATCTGAGGGGCCGTTGCTCAAACCTGCGTTCTCTTGAACGCTGGCTTCGGCGTGTGTTCAGCATCCACGAAAAACTGCACGGAAAAATCGAAGTGGACGTCGCCCGACCGCAAACGAGCAGCGAGTTCACGGCGAAGATAGTTGTCATCGCTTTCGTGGCGGGCGGCTGTGACGTCGGGTGGCGGATGAATCAGAAACTTCATCGCGTATTTGCCGCACTGAATCGGGGCCGTACTGGAATAGTACTCAGTCGCCGTGCTATCGACGCGGGGGAGAAGCGAACGTCCGGCTTGCTGGCGGTTTCATCATGTCGACGTCCTGGGGCTAGTCGGACGATGCTTCGCCGCTGCCTGTCGCCTCATGTCCGTGCGGCCAACCGGCAAAGGTGCGGGCGACGACGCCTCCGGCAAGGCCCAACACGGGGGCGAGCCTCAAGTGGCAAAGCAGAAGATAGTCGTCGGGGCCGAGTGGCTTCAACGTGGCGGCGGGAAACATCCTGGTGACGACAGAACCAGTCGGCGCATCACTTCTCACGCGATACATCAGTGCAGCAAGTGTCGAGGGTCTACCAAGAGCGGTGGCGTGAGCCATTTTCGCACCCATCCAGGAGTCGCATCGTATGATCAGAAGGTGGTAGACTGTCGAGGCCCGGCGAGTCGGCTCGAGTCGGAGCTCCGGGATCTCACCCTCTGATGCGGGAGGCTTCCATGACATGCCCCTCCGGCGCGAACGCGGCCAAGGCTGTGGGACTTCTTAGGGGGATCTGCCGTCGATGGAGACGGGCCCGGGCACCCTTGGCGATCATCGTCGGCCTTTTGGTCGCGGGCGGGGCCTTGGGCCAGGAGCCGTCCCGACCATCCCGCGAACAGTTGAAGCTGGGCCTGGACCTCTTCACGCACGAGTGGCAGCCCAATGACCCGCTTTGCCACGGCGGCGACGGGCTGGGGCCTGTGTACAACGAGACCTCGTGCGTGGCCTGCCACGGCCAGGGTGGTGTCGGGGGCGGTGGGCCGGCGGGTATGAACGTCGAAGTCCTGACCTCGATCGGCAGGGAGTTGGGCACCGGGATGCTCCATATTCCCGGAGCTGCCAAGATCACGCGCATCGAGGACGGAACTTCGAAAGTAGAGATCAGAATGGACTCGAGTCACTCGCCGCTGCCGCCTCTTACCCCTGAGCAATCTCAACTCTTGAGCAACGGGGGAACTGCCAAAACGATAAATATACACTTTTCAAAAGATCCCGCCTTCGGCTGGTTCCGGAATGGATTTGTGATCACGGCGAAGGGCACGACCTTGAGAACCCAGGAATTCGACGTGAGGATCAACCTGACGGAACTGAGTGGCGCTGCTGACCTTATCAGCGCCGCGAACGCAGTTAGCGGGCAAGTCATCGACAAAACGACGGATGCCCGTGGCGTTTACAACCTTTCCTGCGCCGAGGGCTCGATCACTGCCAGTTCGTTCACCCTCAAACCCGACGAGGATGCCCTGAGGATGATCCATCCCGCGCTGGTTGATACGCCGAGTACTGTGCTGCATCACTTCGGCGTGGATCCCCGCTACGCGAAGTGGCGGTCTCACCTGAAAGCCCGGCTCCCGGCCCCGCGATCGAGGAACACCACGCAACTGACGCTTGCTGGGGGCAGTATCGTCGCCTCCCAGCGTAACTCACCACCCCTTTTCGGTCTGGGACTGATCGAGGCTCTTCCCGACCAGGTGCTGCTCGCAACGGCCGCGAAGGAGCCGGGTCCGGTTCGAGGGCGGGCCAATACCATGAAGAGCGGACGCATCGGGAAATTCGGCTGGAAGGCCCAGACGACGAGCCTGCGGGAATTCGTCCTGGGCGCCTGCGCCAGCGAGCTGGGCCTGGAGGTTCCCGGACATAAGCAGGCGATCTCTCCGCTGGCCCCGGACGTGAAGGCGACGGCCCTGGATCTGACTCAGGAGGAGTGTGACTCCCTCGTCGCCTACGTGCGATCACTCCCCGCCCCGGTGCGCCTGGATTCACCCCATCCCGAGGCGATCGAAGCCGGCCGGGCGTCGTTCCTGTCCATCGGGTGCGCCGATTGTCACCGCCCGAGTCTCGGTAACATCGACGGGATCTACAGCGACCTGCTCATGCACGACATGGGACCCGATTTGGTCAGTGTCACGATGGACATCTACTATCAAGGTACGCACGTGGTCGATTTCCCGACAGCGGCCAGCCTCGCCGACGGGTCGGAGTGGCGCACGCCGCCACTCTGGGGCTACCGCGACTCGGGCCCTTATCTCCACGATGGCCGGGCCGAGAATGTCTACGACGCGGTGAAATTCCACAAGGGCCAGGCCAGCGACTCGGCCGCACGCTTCGCCGGTCTATCGTCGAGGCAGCGAGCGGAGATCGAGGAGTTCCTGAAGTCGCTGGCGGCACCGCCTTCGGCCGAACCCGAACTGGAAGCTGATCCTGGGAACGGCCATTCGGTGCGTGGCCCTTCGTCAAGTTCCCCGACGACCGGAAAGACCGGCCAGCCCGTCCGGCGCGTTGCAAAGACCCGGGCGCAACAGGAGCGGCTTGCGGCGTCGAGGCTCAAGATGGCCGAGTCTCTGGAAAGGATGAGCAAGCCCGAGGGCGCCCTCGTCTTCTACCGCGAGATCGTCCGGGATGAACCCGACACGGCCGCCGCCCGGATCGCCGCAGCGCGAATCGAGGCTCTTGCCGGCCGTGATGGGGACCGAAAGGATGAGTCGGCGCGAGCCCCGCGTTAATTGCATCACGCCGAGACGCGGAGAAGACGGACACAAAGGACACTGTCAACATCTCTGATAATGCGACGGGTTCCTTGACGCTGAGAAAAGCGGGATATGAGTCTCCGCAATTCCACGCTGCAGACCATCGACACCTACGTCCAATGCATCGCCCGCTTCAAACGTTTCTTTAATTCCTCACCGGAGCACCTTAGCCCTGAAGACGTCCGCGCCTACCTCGTCCACCTCGTGCAAGAACGGCGTGCCTCCCTCAGCTACGATAAACAGACTCGCTCCGCCCCGCGATTCTTGCACCGTGCCAGCTTGGGCCCGAACGACGTCCCGGATGCCATCCCTCAGATCCCTGAAACCCGTCGAATTGAACTCCCGCCGTTCAACTGAACCTGACCACAGAGCCTGCATGTTCGATTCGCGCCTGCTCCACCTTGGCGCCTTTGGTTCGTCAGGCTTAGGCTCGTTGATCTCGTCAGTTGAAAGGAACTGGCCATGGCAATTGCTCGTTCACCATGAAGCCAACTCGGCGGCGGCGGGGGTGACCCCACTCGCCGGAGTCCGAGAAGGCGAAGACGTCAGCCGTAGCGAAAGCGATCCCGATTCGGCCTCGTTACGCTTCAATGGTAGTGGTCAGCCTCCCAAAGATGTTGAAACCTGATACCGTCCGCGAAGCAACGAGCAGAAGCAGCGGATGGGCTACCCGGGGTGGTTGGGGACAGCGGGCGTCGAAAGATCCGCGAGAAACCCTGAGAGACCCGACGGTGTGGGACGACCCTATGGCATGGGGCCCAACCAACTAGTGGCGGAAACAAATAACCGTCACTGGGCACGGCCGGGAGTCGGAGGGGGCCGTAGTAGCGATGAAGCCGGGTAACTCCCGTGGAGCGAAGGACCCCTGCCGACCTAACGTTTCCATCAGAAGTAAGGAGATCCGCTTGGACGAAAGTCCCACTACGGAAGAAATCTCTGAACTGAGAAGAAAACTGGCCCACAAGGCCAAACAGGAGGAGTCAACGCCCCTTCCGCCCAGCGGAAGGCCAGACATTCTATGCCAAGCTGCAACGCCTCGGCCTGCGGCGTTTGTGAATGTCTAGTTGATCCCCCTGTGAATTGCCTGTGAGCGAGATAGGTCGGTAAAGCCGGATACGGGAAATCCGTCTGTCCGGTTTGAGGAGGGCGGAGGAGGCAGGCTTGCCTGCCCCTCCGCTACTCTACCGTGAGCACCCCTTCTATTCGCATCGCGCGCCAGCAGGCATGTCGGCCGCTAAGCCACATCATCTCAAAAAACCCACTGCGACGGGTTTCTTTACTCCAGCGGCCAGCCGGTGGAGGATGATCATCCGCTATGCGAGGGTTTCGACGACGGAGCAAAATCTCGGCTTGCGGCATGATGACCTCAAGCCGGCATTCAACGCCTCGGTCGATCCGACGAATGGCACTTAGAGTTCGAAACATGAAGAAGCTGGGCATTCCCCAAAGACCCCAGACTCACGCGTCTCCTTGCCCGGTCTAACGCGCGCACGTGCCATTCGTCGATCCAACCGACGCGCACAGCGCGGAATTGAAACGCGTCGCCCGCGATTGTCCGCCCGCCTGCCGAGGGGCGCTGGATGCCGGCCGGACCGCGAGTTCGTCCCCATCACCGGCTTCGAATTCCTGCCGGGCTGCTTCGCCGAGCAGCTTCAAGTCGTTGTCGTCAAGTTCGTACACGAACGACCTCTCGACCCGGGCCCGCTGGGCCGGGTCCGGGTGGTTGCCGTACTCGCTTCCGAAGCGCTTGCCATCCCGGAGCGCCCACAGGATCTGCCGTTGCTTGATGTGAGTCGAAGGATTCATCGGCGGCTCGTACCCTTGGGAATCGGGTTGATGAGCCGCGGCGTACGAGGCACCACTGACAGCAGTGGGTCAGTGTAGAGAGGAAGCAACACGTTTTGCTTGTTGGACGTTACCCGTCCTGAATCCAATGGGTTGACAAAACAAAGCAGTTCCTGGCATGCTGATGTGTGACTATCGCATTCTCAGGGCGGGAATGCGGTCCCGGCTCTAGAGTGGCCCCGTTCCGCGACATATCGCGGTGCGGGGCTTTTTTGTTTTTCGGACCCCGACGTGACTGTCCGGAGAACTCGGGGAGGCACGACCGGACGTCGAAAGGGGATCAAGCGATCGACACGGTCGGAGATGCCACCTGATCATCGCGGCCCTCGGCGATCCGACGGCCACGGGCGCGACCGACGGTCTCGTGCCGGTCGCCGGGGACCGGGTCGGCGGTGTCCAGTCCAAGGTCGTGATGCGGGCCCACGACATGTGCCTGCGACCCCCGGACGTGTTGCGGGACGTCGGGGCGTGCTCCTCGAGCATGCCGGCTCACTCGCACTCGCGGCGTAATTACGTCCTCGCACCACGGTGTCCTCCCCGAACGCATAGGAGATTAGAAGCCCGCGAGTTAACAGCGCACCGACGAGAACATCCAGATCGCTCCCTTCCGGAGGCAACCATGGCAACCGTCGCAACCGAACGAGATTCACTGAGCGCCTACGGTGAGGCCCGCGCGAGCATCGAACGGGCTTCCCTCGAGCCGGACGATCTCCGCCTCATGGACGCCTACTGGCGCGCCGCCAACTACCTGGCGGTCGGGCAGATCTACCTCTATGACAACCCGCTCTTGCGCGAGCCGCTGAAGCTCGAGCACGTCAAGCCCCGATTGCTGGGGCACTGGGGGACGACTCCGGGGCAGAACTTCATCTACGTCCATCTGAACCGAGTCATCAAGGAATATGACCTGAACATGATCTACATCTCGGGCCCCGGCCACGGCGGGCCGGCCCTGGTGGGCAATACATACCTGGAGGGCACCTACAGCGAGCTCTACCCGAACGTCTCGCGGGACGCGGCCGGCATGAAGCGGCTGTTCCAGCAGTTCTCCTTCCCCGGGGGCATCCCCAGCCACGTCGCCCCGGAGACGCCCGGCTCGATCCACGAGGGGGGCGAGCTTGGCTACAGCCTCAGCCATGCCTTCGGCGCGGCCTTCGACAACCCTGACTTGATCGTGGCCTGCGTCGTCGGCGACGGCGAGGCCGAGACGGGCCCGCTGGCCACCGGCTGGCACTCGAACAAGTTCCTCAACCCGGCGCACGACGGGGCCGTGCTGCCGATCCTCCACCTTAACGGCTACAAGATCGCCAACCCGACCGTCCTGGCCCGCATCGGCTGCGAGGAGCTCGAGCATCTGCTGCGCGGCTACGGCTACACCCCGCATTTCGTCGAGGGGCACGAGCCCGAGGCGATGCACCAGCTCATGGCCGCGACGCTCGACCGCGTCCTCGCCGACATCCTCCGCATCCAGTCCGATGCGCGGGAGCGGGGCGTCACCGAGCGGCCGCGATGGCCGATGATCGTCCTGAAGACGCCCAAAGGCTGGACCGGGCCGAAGGTCGTCGACGGCCTGCCGGTCGAGGGGACGTACCGGGCGCATCAGGTGCCGCTGTCCGAGCCAACCGAGCATCCCGAGCACCTGAAGATCCTCGAGGCCTGGATGCGCAGCTACAAGCCCGAGGAACTCTTCGACGTGACGGGACGGCTCATCCCCGAGCTGCAGGAGCTGGCCCCCGAGGGCGAGCGCCGGATGGGGGCCAACCCGCACGCCAACGGCGGCATCCTGCTCCGCGACCTGAGGCTGCCCGACTTCGGCGATTACGCCATCGCCGTGTCGCGGACCGACGGCGTCATGAACGAGGACGCCCGCACCTTGGGCAAGTTCCTCCGCGACGTGATCAAGCTCAATCAAGACACCCGCAATTTCCGGATCTTCGGCCCGGACGAGACGGCGTCCAACCGCCTGACCGCCGTCTTCGAGGCCACCGACAAGCAGTGGCTCGGCGAGGTCATCGCCAGCGACGACCACCTCGCCGCCGACGGGCGCGTCATGGAGATGCTCAGCGAGCACCAGTGCGAGGGCTGGCTCGAGGGCTATCTCCTGACCGGCCGCCACGGGATCTTCAACACCTACGAGGCGTTCGTCCACATCATCGACTCGATGTTCAACCAGCACGCCAAGTGGCTGAAGGTCACCCGCCATATCCCCTGGCGGCGGCCGATCGCCAGCCTGAACATCCTCCTGGCATCGCACGTCTGGCGCCAGGACCACAACGGCTTCACTCACCAGGACCCCGGCTTCATCGACCACGTGGTCAACAAGAAGGCGGAGATCATCCGCGTGTATCTGCCACCGGATACCAACACGCTGCTCTCGGTAATGGACCACTGCCTGCGCGGCCGCAACTACGTCAACGTGATCGTGGCGAGCAAGCACCCCTCGCCGCAGTGGCTGACGATGGACGAGGCGATCAAGCATTGCACGGCGGGGATCGGCATCTGGGAGTGGGCGAGTAACGACAAGGAGAGCGAGCCGGACGTGGTCATGGCCTGCGCCGGCGACGTGCCGACGCTGGAGACCCTGGCCGCCGTCCAGCTCCTCCGCGAGCACCTCCCCGACCTCAAGATCCGGGTCGTCAACGTGGTCGACCTGATGAAGCTCCAGCCGGAGTCCGAGCACCCCCACGGGCTCTCGGACCACGACTTCGACACGCTGTTCACCAAGGACAAGCCGATCATCTTCGCCTACCACGGCTACCCCTGGCTGATCCACCGGCTGACGTACCGCCGCACGAACCACAATAACCTGCACGTGCGCGGCTACAAGGAGGAGGGGACGATCTCGACGGCGTTCGACATGACGGTCATGAACGACCTCGACCGGTTCCACCTGGTCGCCGACGTGGTGGACCGCCTGCCGCAGCTCGGGGGCAAGGCCGCCTACGCCAAGCAGGCGGTGCGCGACAAGCTGATCGAGCACAAGCTGTACATATGCAAGTACGGCCAGGACATGCCGGAGATCCGCGACTGGAAGTGGAGGCTGCCGGCGGGTGAGTAACGGCCTCCAGAATGGAGACGCGCGATGAGCACCATCCAGAAGATCCTCGTTCCGACTGATTTCTCACGGCGAGGCGACTTTCCCCGACCGGCCGAATGCCGGACAACCGACGTCGAGGGCCGCAAGATGAGCGCGACACTGCCGGCAGTCTACCTGGCACGGCACGGCGAGACGGCATGGACGATCAGCCGCCAGCACACCGGCCGGACGGATCTGCCCCTGACCGAGCGCGGCGAGGACAACGCCTGGGGCCTGCACGACCGCCTCCGGGGCCTGGCCTTCGATCGGGTCTTCGTCAGCCCGTTGCGACGGGCGCGCCAGACGTGCCTGCTGGCCGGGTTCGACGAGCAGGCCGTGCCCGTCGCGGACCTACGTGAGTGGGATTACGGCGAGTACGAGGGCCTCACGACGGCCGAGATCCGGAGCAAGCGTCCGGGCTGGTCCCTCTTCCGCGACGGCTGCCCGGGCGGCGAATCGGTCGTAGCGGTCGGCGCCCGTGCCGATCGGGTCATCGCGCGGCTTCGTCCGATGCCGGGCCGCACGCTGATCTTCGGGCACGGCCACTTCTTCCGCGTGCTGGCCGCGCAGTGGGTGGGACTGCCGCCGGGCGACGCCTGCCGCTTCGTGCTGGGCACCGCCGCGCTGTCGATCCTGGGCTACGAGCACGGGCCGGAGGATCCGGCCATCTGCCTCTGGAACGACGATCGTCATGCCGTGCCGGCCGAGGCGAGATGCCCCGGCATGGCCGCCGCCGTCGGTCACGATCGAAGAGCCTCCCCTCTGCAGAAGGACCACATCGCATGAAGACGCAACGCACCACCGCCGCGGGGCCCAAGGGAAAGGCGGCAGCCCAGCCGGCCCTCACGCTCACCCAGGCCCTCCTCGATCAATACGAATGCGGGCCGGTCGCGATCTGCGGGACGCCCGATGCGTCCTACGAGCGACACCTCATCTTCGACCACGTCGTCCGTCCGGAGAAGTCCGACCCGCGCCAGCGCTTCGAGGCCGTGGCCGGGGCCCTCCGCGACCTGCTCTCGCAACGCTGGTTGAAGACCGACGAGTCGTACCATCAGGCCAACCCCAAGCAGGTGTATTATCTCTCGCTGGAGTTCCTGATCGGCCGGTCGCTGACGAACAACATCCTCAACCTCCGGGCCGAATCGGTGGCGAGGGAGTTCATCGAGCGCGAGGGTCTGGAGTGGGCGGAACTTGCCGAGACGGAGCCCGACGCCGGCCTGGGCAACGGCGGACTGGGCCGGCTCGCCGCCTGCTTCCTGGACTCGATGGCCACGCTCCAGCTCCCCGCGATCGGTTACGGCCTGCGGTACGAGTACGGGATCTTCCGCCAGGAGATCGCCGACGGCCGCCAGGTCGAGCACCCGGACCACTGGCTCCGCCGCCCCGATCCCTGGGAGGTTGGCCGACCGGGCGAGGCGGTGGAAGTCGGGCTGAATTGCGACTTCCAGTTGAAGGAGGGTTGGCTCGAGGTCGTCCGGGACGTCCCGACGACCCTCGTGGGCTTGCCTTACGACCGGCCGATTGTCGGCTACGGCGGCCGGACGATCAACACGCTGCGGCTTTGGGGCGCGGCGACGCATCGGGACTTCAACTTCCGGGAGTTCAGCCGCGGTGACTTCTTCGACGCCGTCCACGAAAAGGTCGCCGCCGAGTCGCTCACACGGGTCCTTTATCCCGACGACTCGACGCCCCGCGGCAAGGGCCTGCGGTTCGTCCAGGAGTATTTCCTGGTCGCCTGCTCGCTGGCGGATATCGTCGCGCGGTTCCGCCGCCGGGGCAACGACTGGCACGCGCTACCCGATAAGGTCGCGATCCAGCTCAACGACACCCACCCGGCGCTGGCCGTCGCCGAGCTGATGCGGATCCTACTGGATCAAGCCAGACTGGGCTGGGACGACGCGTGGGACCTGACGGTCCGGACGCTCGCCTACACCAATCACACCCTTCTGCCCGAGGCACTGGAGACCTGGCCGATCACCCTCTTCGAGATCGGCCTTCCCCGGCATCTCGAGATCATCTACGAGATCAATCGCCGCTTCCTCGACGACGTGCGCCGGAGCCACCCCGGCGACGAGGAGCGCGTCCGCCGCGTCAGCCTGATCCAGGAAGAGGCGGAAAAGCGGGTCCGGATGGCCCACTTGGCCGTCGTCGGTTCGCACAGCACCAACGGCGTCGCCGCGCTCCACTCGCAACTGCTACGGACGACCGTGATGCGCGACCTGGCCAAGCAGTTCCCTGGCCGCTTCAACAACAAGACCAACGGCGTGACGCCGAGGCGCTGGCTCCTGCTGGCGAACCCAGACCTCGCGAAGCTCATCACCGATGTCATCGGCGAGGATTGGGTTGTCGACCTGGCGCTGCTCGAGAAGCTCCTCCCCCTGGCCGAAGACCCCTCGTTCCGCGATGCCTTTCGGCTGGCCAAGCGCGCGGCCAAGGTGCGGTTCGCTGGCTGGCTGCGCGATGCGACCGGCCAGGTGATCGACCCGGAATCGATCTTCGATTCGCAGATCAAGCGGATTCACGAGTACAAGCGGCAACTGCTCAACGTGCTGCACCTGGTGGTGCTGTACAACCGCCTGCGCGACGACCCTGGCCTGGATGTGACCCCGCGCACGGTCTTCTTCGCCGGCAAGGCGGCGCCGGCCTACACCTTGGCGAAGCTCATCATCCACCTCATCAACAACGTGGCGGCGGTCATCGACGCCGACCCGGCGGTCCGCGGGCGGCTCAAGGTGCTGTTCTTACCCGAGTACAACGTCACGCTGGCCCAGCGCCTGATCCCGGCCAGCGACGTCTCGGAGCAGATCTCCACCGCCGGATTCGAGGCCAGCGGCACCAGCAACATGAAGTTCATGATGAACGGCGCCCTGACCGTCGGCACCCGCGACGGCGCGACGATCGAGATGGCCGAGGCGGCCGGCGAGGAGAACTTCTTCCTCTTCGGGCTGACCGCCGAGCAGGTCCAGAGCAGCCGCGGCTGGTACAACCCCCGCTGCCATTACGATAACGAGCCCGAGACGCGCCGGGCGCTCGACTTGATCCAGTATGGAACCTTCGACCGGGGCGATCCGGGCGTCTTCGGCCCGATCCGCGACGCCTTGCTGACCCATGGCGACTACTACATGCACCTGGCCGACCTCTCGGCTTACTTGACGACCCATGAGCAGGTCGGCCGGCTCTATGGACAACCCGACGCCTGGTCGCGGCGGGCGATCATCAACGTGGCACACTCCGGGACGTTCTCCAGCGATCGCACGATCCAGGAATACGCCCGCGACATCTGGGGCGCCGAGCCGTGCCCCGTGGACCAACCCTGAGCCAGTCGGCCGGTAAGATATCGGGCCGAGGTGAATCCGTCTCCGTTATCCGTCATCCACAACTCATCGAGGAGCGACCAAACCATGCCAGCCCCATCCGTGAGAGGTGAATCATGATCGTCCCGAATATTTCGACAGAAGACCTGAAGAAGCTACCGCTCCGGGCGATCGTCGCCCTGGCCGCCCGCTGCACTCGGCGCGTGGAATCCCTCGGCCTCCTGCCCGATGGCCACCCGGACAGGGATCGATGCCGGACGGCCATCGACGGTGCCATCCGCCTGGCGGAGGACTTCGCGAGGTGCTCGCCCTGCCGTGATGTGCCCACCGCGATCCAGGAGGTCGAGGCCTGTCGGGCGATCGCGCAGGGCGAGTACGTGCGCGAGACGGCGGTCGGGGCGGTCGTGTGGACGACCCACGCGGCCGCGGCCGCGATGGAATCCCTTGGCCTGCGCGACGAGCCGGCGGAAGTCGACTTGATGGGCACGCGACAACCGAACTCCTTTTCGCAACTGGCGAATGTGGGGGCGGACCTGGCGGCGCGGGACGCCTTCACCGCGGCCGTGGATGCGGCCGTCGCGGCCGGCTTCGGCGACGAGTTCATCAAGGGTTCCATGCAGGATTATCGAACGCTCCTGAAACTCGGGCTGGGCGTCTATCCGGACGTCGGCCAGCCGATTGACCCGTCGCCCGCGGGGCCGCTCGGGAAGCTGTAGGCGGCAATCCCTCGATCCGAGATGTCCACAATCCTCGTAGGAGCCGGCAGCGTCCGGCGATGTTCATGACAGCGGAAACCACTCTCATCACGTCGAATCGGCAGGCACGCCGCGGTCAGGTTCATCCCCCGTCGGCGATCGTTGCCCGGTCCCAAGGGGAGATCCTTCCGCCGGGAGCCTCATGGATCGAGGCGGAGCAAGCCTACAACTTCTCGCTCTATGCCAAGCACGCCGAGAGCGTGGTGTTATTGCTATTCGCCGAGGACGACCTCGGCCGCCCGCTCCTCGAATTTCGCCTGGATCCGCGGGTGAACAAGACCTGGGTGATGTGGCATTGCCGGGTCGGCGGGGATATCGGCGCGGCGCGGTACTACGCCTACCGGATCGACGGGCCCCGCGCCGCCGGGCCGGGGATGTGGCACGCGTACGATCCGGAGAAAATCCTGCTCGACCCCTGCGCGAAGGAGGTCTTCTTCCCGCCGGACTTCGATCGCGAGGCCGCCAGGCGGCCGGGCTCGAACCTGGGGCGGGCGCCACTGGGTGTCCTGCCACGACCAGGGCCGAGCCCCGGCCCGGTTCCCGACCGGACGCCGCCACTTCAGCCGGACACCATGATCATCTACGAGATGCACCTCCGCGGCTTCACGCGGAATCCCAACAGCGGCGTCCCGCCCGAGCGCAGGGGCACCTTCGCCGGTGTGATCGACAAGATCCCCTACCTGAAGGAGCTGGGGATCACCATCGTCGAGCTGCTCCCCGTGCAGCAGTTCGACCCGCAGGAGGGCAATTACTGGGGCTACATGCCTCTGAACTTCTTCGCCCCGCACGCCGGCTATGCGTCGGATGCCCGTGAAGCCCGCGACGAGTTCCGCGCGATGGTCCGCGCCCTGCACGCGGCAGACATCCAGGTCATCGTCGATGTCGTCTACAACCACACCGCCGAGGCCGGCCCGGACGGGCCCACCTACAGTTACCGCGGAATCGACAACGTCGCCTTCTATATGATGTCCGACGACCCGCGAGCGATTTACCGCGACTACACCGGCTGCGGCCACACCTTGGCCTGCGCCAGCATCTGCACCTGGACGTTGATCCTCGAGAGCCTGCGCTACTGGGTGACGGAGATGCACGTCGACGGCTTCCGCTTCGACCTCGCCTCCGTGCTGGGCCGTGGGCCCGGCGGCGCGCTCGAGGCCGCCGACACATCGCTCCTGGCCGCCATCCGCACCGATCCGGTCCTGCGCCACGTCCACCTGATCGCTGAGCCCTGGGATGCCGGCTGGGCCTATCAGCTCGGGACTCAGTTCCCCGGGCCGGGGTGGTCCCAATGGAACGGCCGGTTCCGGGACGACATCCGCCGGTTCGTCCGCGGCGATCCCGGCATGGTTGGGGCGCTCATGCTCCGGCTCTACGGCAGCGACGACCTGTTCCCCGACAACTCCCGCAATGCGCACCGGCCTTTCGAGTCGGTGAATTACGTCACCTGCCACGACGGCTTCACCCTCTACGACGCCGTCTCCTACAACGAGAAACGCAACTGGCCCAACGGCCACGGCAACACCGACGGAGCCGCGGACAACCTGACCTGGAACTGCGGCTGGGAGGGAGACGAGGATGTGCCCGCCGCGGTGATGGACCTGCGCCAGCGCCAGGCGAAGAACATCTTCTGCCTCCTGTTGCTGGCCAACGGAGTGCCGATGTTCGCCGCCGGCGATGAGTTTCTTCGAACGCAGCGCGGCAACAACAACCCCTACAACCAGAACAACGAGACATCATGGCTCGACTGGTCGTGCATCGAGCGGCATGCCGATTTTCACCGCTTCGCGAAGCGGATGGTCGCCTTCCGCAAGGCTCATCCGAGTCTCGGCCGATTGTCCTTCTGGCGCGAGGATGTCCGCTGGTACGGCGTCGGGCCGGACGTCGACCTGTCGTTCGAATCGCACAGCCTTGCCTATTGCTTGCACGGGGCGTCCCTGGGTGACCGCGACCTCTACGTCATGATCAATGCGTACCACGAGCCGCTCGACTTCGAGATCCAGGAGAGCCCTCCGGGCGGCTGGCGCCGTGCGATCGACACAGGGCTCGATAGCCCCCTCGACATCGCGGACCCAGGCGAGGAGGCCGCGGTGGCCTCGCTGCGATACCGGGTCCTATCACGCTCTATTGTCGTCCTTGTGGGAGGAGACGGTTCTGCGTGACGACCCGGTGGAATGGACAGCCCGGCGGGCTCCTTCGCGCCCGCTTCAGCATCCCGAACCCAACCCGAGGAGAACCGATCATCATGACTATCGGATACGACCGACCGCTCTACGTGCTGCCCTTCGATCACCGGGGGACATTCCAGAAGAACATGTTCGGCTGGCACGGGTCGCTGACCCCGGGGCAGGCCGGCCAGATCACCGCCATGAAGCTCGTCATCTACGACGGCTTCAAGGAGGCGCTCGCCCTCGGGGTTCCAGGGGATCGCGCCGGCATCTTGGTCGACGAGCAGTTCGGCGCCGACATCCTGCGCGACGCGGCGACCCGCGGATACATCACCGCCTGCCCGGCCGAGAAGAGCGGCCAGGACGATTTTGACTTCGAGTACGGCGACGACTTCGCCCGTCACATCGAGGAGTTCTGTCCGACCTTCTGCAAGGTCCTCGTGCGATACAACCCCGAGGGCGACGCGTCTCTGAATCGGCGCCAGGCCGAGCGGCTGAGGCGATTGTCGGACCATCTTCATTCTCGGAGTCGCAGCCGCTTCATGTTCGAGCTGCTGGTGCCCCCGACGCCGGGGCAGCTCAGCCGTTCCGGCGGTGACAAGAAGGAATACGATCGGGGACTTCGGCCCGAGCTGATGGTGCGGGCGATCACGAAGCTGCAGGCCGCGGGTGTCGAGCCGGACGTCTGGAAGATCGAGGGGATCGACGGGCCCGAGGATTGTCTGAAGGTCGTCGCCTCGGTGCGGCGGGGTGGGCGAGACCACGTCGGCTGCATCGTCCTCGGCCGCGGTGAGGATGACGCGAAGGTCCGCCAGTGGCTGCAGACCGCGGCGGCCGTGACGGGGTTCATCGGCTTCGCCGTGGGCCGGACGAGCTTCTGGGGCCCGCTGGCTGACTGGAAGGATGGTCGGATTACGCGGGAGGTCGCGGTCAGCGAAATCGCGCGCCGCTATCGAGAGTGGGTGGACATCTTCGAGTCGACAGGCTCGGCGGCGGGGCAGGCTTCGATCAAAGGAGGTCGGACATGATGTCTGGCAGTCCGAAGGGGAGTTACTTAGATGGCAAGCACGCATGACGAGATCTCGGAGACGGTAACGGATACCAGGACGGACCCTCCCAAGACGCTGGCGACGAATGAAACGCCCAAACCAGCCGAGGCCAGGCCGCCATCCCACCGCTGGCGAAAACTAATGCTGGGGCTGGGAGCGTTGGGCGGATTGGCGGTGGGGGGATATCTCCTGAAGCCGGCGGTGGAAACGGCGCTGAACACGGTTTCCACCGATGACGCTTACGTCAACGGCCACGTGACCCTGGTTGCTCCCCGCGTGTCAGGCCAGGTGAGTCGGGTGTTGGTCGATGACAACGACCGCGTGAAGAAGGGGGACTTGCTGGTCCAGCTCGACACGGAACCCTTCGAGGACCTGGTTGCGGTCAAGAAGGCCGCCGTGACGGCGGCCGAGGCGGACCTGGCGGCCGCCCAAGCGCAGACGCGCGGTCTGATAGCTCAGCTTCAGACCGATCGGTTCCAGCTCGAGCGCGCCATCGAGGACGTCCACACTCAGGTCGCCAACCTGCGGTCCAACATCGCGACCTTGAAGAGCAGGCAGGCGACTCTGGAGCTGGCGGGGAACAACTCCAGGCGGGGCGAGGAGCTCTTGCCGAGTGGAGGCATCAGCAAGGAGGAGCTCGACCAGCGGCGCCAGTCGGTCAAGGTCGCTCAGGCGGCTCTCGATCAAGCGCTCGAGGCAGTGCGGGCGTCGCGAGTCGGCCTGGGTCTGCCAGCCCAGCCTCCCACGGGCCACGACCTGGGCGAGGTTCCCGACGACCTCGACCAGAGTTACTCGGCGATCCGGCAGGCGCTGGGACAAGTGTATCGCAGCGCCTCGCTGCTGGGGTTCGCTCCCCCTTCGTGGGTCTTGAGCCCCAAGCAAGCCCTCGACATATTCGAGAGGCAAGACCCAGAGCGCAATCTCGATCGCATCTTTGCCAATCTAATCGCCCGGGCGCCGTCCATCAAGCAGGCCGAGACGAAGCTTCAACAGGCCCGGCGCGACCTCGCGCTGGCCGAGCTCGACCTCCGTTATTGCGACGTCAGGAGCGAGATCGACGGCGTCGTGACCAGCCGCAACGTCAACCCCGGCAACAATGTCCAGGCCGGGCAAAGCCTCCTGGCTGTGCGCTCGCTCACCGAGATCTGGATTGACGCCAACTTCAAGGAGACTCAACTGGCTGACTTGCGCATCGGCCAACGGGTGCGTTGTGAGTTCGACATGTACGGTAGCCGGCATGAATTCGATGGCCGCATCACCGGCTTTACGATGGGCACCGGTCAAACCCTCGCCCTGCTGCCGCCGCAGAATGCCACGGGCAACTACGTGAAGATCGTCCAGCGGCTGCCGGTCCGCATCGAGCTGGCCGACTACGACCCGGACAAGGTGCCGTTGTTCATCGGGTTGTCGGTCGTCCCCTACGTGTATTACAAGGAGCCGCCGACCGGCCCACACGCCGGAGCCGTCTTGCGACCCCTCGTCCCTCCTCCGGCGGGCCCGACGAACCCCACGCCCTCACCCGCATCGGGCGCAAGGCGGAAGTGACAATGGATTCAAGGGGAGTTGCCGCAAATGATCTTGCCCCTCGCGGTCGCCACCGTCCTGCTTTTCGGCGGTCTGCTCGCCTACGGCGCGGCGATGCAACTTATCGTGCGTGTGATGGTGAAGGTCTTCCGACGCGGTTCCAGCGATCTGGGATTCTGGAGGGGCACCGCCGTCTTGGCGATCGTTACGCTGATCACGGCGGTTGCGCACCTCATCCAGATCGCCCTCTGGGCGGTGGCCTTTCTTGTGTGCGGGCAGGTCTCGACCTTCGAGACGGCTTTCTGCCTTTCCGCCCAGAATTTCACGGCTTTCGGTTATGGCGACGTCACGCTGCCTGAGAGGTGGCGGTTGCTCAGCCCCCTCGAGGCAACCAACGGCCTTCTGTTTTTCGGAATGTCGACAGCTGTGTTGTTCGCGATCATGAGCCAGTTGGTCGCCCATCGCCTACGCACCGAAACCGGGTACCGGAGCGAGGCAGCCGGGAACCAGGCGCCGTAGTCAGTTCCGCGCGACGCCTGTTGAGTTGAGCATAACCCCATGCTCACTTGGTCGTTTGAGCACGGCGGAGTAGGGCTGCAACGTCTTGCCACAGCGCTCGGCATTCCCGCCGTTCGGACGGAGTCAGTTTCTCGAGGGTTTCCGCGTCGCGCAGCCCAGCCAGGTCGGGGTCGTCCCGCCGGGCGCCAACGTCTTCCAAGCCTGGATGCGATCCGCGTCCGTGCCGGTGTCCACCCTCTTGGCCCAGGCGGCCAGGTCGAGGCGCAACCAGTTTCGCGCCTGTTTGCGCAACGCTTCCCGCTCCGGCTCCCCGAGTCCGTCCACGTCGTCGCCATGACCGCCTCCGCCTAGGGCCGCGGCGCAGGCAGCGTTGAATCGTTGGCCGGCGCAGGTCCTCGGTCAGTTGTGGTGTGGCCACGAGCGCCTCGGCATACAGGCGCGCGGCCGTGGCGTAGTGTTTCTTGACGAAACAGAGTTCCGCCAAGTCCAGGCAGTCGGCAGCGGCGGGCCCGTCCTTCCCCTGGACGACGGCAGGGATACGACCTTCCAGGGTGCGCAGGCGCTGGCAGCGCTGCAGTTGGCGTTCCAGGTTGGCGCGGAGCTGCTTGTCCCCCTCGGGGACCAAGGCGAGGCCGCGCCGGATCTCAGCCTCGGCCTCGGTGAACTCCCGCCGGGCGAGCAGCGCCTGGCCCAGCGACCCATGGGCCTGGGCGAATTGAGGTTCCAGCCGGACGGCTTCGCGGAAGTGGTCGATGGCTTCCGTCAGTCGGAGTTCGCCCTGCGGAGGGATGCGGAGCGGGTTCCGGGCCGAGATCCACCTGGGATCACAGTCGTGTGCTTGCCAATAATGAGCCACCCCCTCTGTCAAGGCCTGACCACGGGCTTGGGCGAGGGATTGGACGCCCTCCGGGTAGAAGTCGTTAGCCTCGTCCCCGCGAGCCGTGGCGACCAGGGCGACGCCGAGTAAGTGGTGGGCCCGGGCATTATCGGGGTCAAGCTCCAGGGCCCGCCGGTAGTCGGGGATCGCCTCGATGAGGTCTCCCGAACCAGCCCGGACTTCGCCGAGGTTGATATGCGCGGGGGCCAGCCCGGGATCGTTCCACAAGGCGTCCTGGAACGCCAGCCCCGCCTGTTGCCAATCGCCCTTATTCTTCCACGCCACGCCGAGGTTGTTGAAGCCTGGAGCGAAGTGCGGAGCGTTCCTCACCAGCTGATGAAAGACAGTAACGCCCCCGGGTCCCCTCCCCGGGCGTTCATTGTCCCCAAGCCAGTTCTTGTCAATCAGTACGAGGGCGACATCGTTCTGAACGGGGAGCGCGTCAGGGCGGATTTTCAGAGCCCTCTCGTAATAGGCGAGTGCCGGTGCAGAATCACCCCCCGGCGCCTTCCCGCGTTGTGCAGCGCCAGGGCCAGCGTAAAGTTGGCCCAGTAGTCTTCGGGATGGTGCTCCTGGACGCGCCGGACAAAGCCGAGACCGTCCTCACCGGTCGCGGACAGCCGTTCGCCCAGCGCCAGCAGCAGCGTTAGGGGCTGCTCCGCCAGTGGCACCGCCCGCGCTAGCTCGGCCAGGGCCTTCCCATCTCTCCAAACCGCCGGGTCGCGCACCCGGTCGCGCCAGGGGTCGGGGTCCGCCCGGCGGGCCACGCCCAGCAGCCAATACTGCCGGGCCGGGTCGACGGCACACACCGCCCAGTCGTCCAGCGCGGCGACAATGTGGGCAGCCCATTTGGAGGCCCGGACTCGCGCCGCGACTCCCTGCGGGTCGTTGGGAGGCTCGCCCAGCCCGTGGTCCCGGAAAGCCTCGGCGTAGTCCCGATCCGCCCGCGCCTTGCTGAAGCGCAGCAGGGCGGCATGGTTATAATGCCCCTCGACCAGCGTCCATCGATTCAGGCGGATCGTCTCGAGCCGGACCAGGAACTGATGATCGCGGCGGGCCGCCTCGACAACCGGGTACAGCCAGAAGGGCCCGCCTTCGCCGAGCCGGGACTTGGCCCGCTCCACCGCGGCGCCGGCCTCGGGGAGGGCCGACTGCTCTTGCCACCGGTCCGCATCCCGCAAGTCCGCCTTCACCGCCCGCGCGGTGAGAATCTGCCCACCGATCAGCCAGCCCCCGGCGCCCAGCACGGTGGTCGCCACGAGCAACGTGACGCCGAGCAGCGCCGCGGCCGCCGGGCTACGCCGCGCCCACCGGGCGAGGCGCTCCAGCGGCCCTGCCGGACGTGCCGCGATAGACTCCCCCCGAAGGAAGCGGCGGAGGTCTTCCGCCAGCGCGGCGGCGCTTGCATAGCGCCGCTGCGGCTCCTTGGACAAGCACTTCAGGCAGATGGTTGCGAGGTCGCGCGGCACCCCGGGGTTGAGGCGCGACGGCGGCACCGGATCATCGTGGAGCACCTGCTGCAAGGTCCCCGTCGACGTCTCCGCCCGGAAGGGCGGCCGCCCGGTCAGCATCTCGTACAGGATGGCCCCCAGCGCATACACGTCGGTCGCCGGCCCGACCGCCCCCTTCTCGCCCCGAGCCTGTTCGGGGGCCATGTAGCTCGGCGTACCCATCGGCACGCCGCTGAGCGTCAATCCACTGCCTCGCTCGAGCCGGCGGGCCAGGCCGAAGTCCGTCACCTTGGGCGTGCCGTCGGTGGCGAGCAAGATGTTGGCCGGCGTCAGGTCGCGGTGGACGATGCCACTCTGGTGCGCGAAATGGACGGCCTCCGCCACCTGCGAAAGCAGCGCGGCGGACGGACGTGCCGGTTGCGGCATGCCGGCGATCTTTTGAGCGAGGCTGCCACCTTCGACGAATTCCATGGTGAAGTACGGCCGGGCGTCCAGCTCGCCGGCGTCGTACAACTGCACGATATTCGCGTGGCGAAGGCCAGCCACCGCCTCCGCCTCCCGCTGGAAGCGCTCGCGCTCCTCTTGACCGGCGTAGGAGCCGGCCAGGAGCATCTTCATGGCGACGGGGCGATCGAGCCGCAGGTGCCGCGCCCGGTACACGACACCCATCCCGCCGCGCCCCAGTACCTCCTGCACCTCGTAGCCGGCGATCCGTGGCAGCTCGGCGGTCAGCGGGTCCGCGGCGCCGCGGCCGTCCGCTGGCTCGGACGACGGGAAGATCGCATCGACCTCGCCCTCCAGGCGCCGCAGCCGCTGCAGGTCGGCGCGGACTTGCGGCAGCAGCTCGGGGCACGACCGACACGCCTCCTCGGGGCTGCCGCCCGACTCGAGCAGCTCCTCCAGCAGTCGCTCCACGCGCGGGTCGTCGGTCATCGCGGGCCGCCCCTTACGACGGACGGAGGTGATCCAGCTCTTTCGCCAGCAGCAAGAGCGAGCGATTGAGTCGCCTTTGTACGGTCTTGGGTACGACGCCCAGGACCCCGGCCGCTTCCGGCTGGGTCAGGCCCTGCACCCGGACCAGCTCGAAGACCTCGCGCTCCTCCTCGGGGAGGCTGTCGATCGCCTCGAGCATGCGGCGGCCCTCCGGCGAGAGAGCCGAGCCACTGCTTTCAGGCGCCGGCACCAGCCACTCACTCAGTTGCGCCGCGACCGGCTGATGATCTAGGCGCCGGGCCAGGTCATTAAGCTCCCAGCGCATATGCTGGTTGACCATGGCGAAGAACTGGCGCACGGTCCGGGGGCGGGCTGAACGCATCGCCTTGAGCAGCCGCTCCACCACGGCGGACAGCATCTCGTCCGGCTGCAGGTTCAGCGGCGGCTGCGTCAGGCGGCGGTACTCGCGGTACAGGAGATTTCCGCAGAGCAACTGCAGGCGCCGGACCGAGCGGTCCAAGAGCGCGCGGACGATCGGCTCGGCGGGCTCGTCCCCGCCGAGCGCCTCCAGGTAACGCTGCACGATGGCAGTGGTGTGTTCCGTGTTCATGGCGAATGCCCAGCACACGTATCGGGGCGCCGCACCGGATTCTAACAGTTCCGCTGTCCAGGGGCCACGCCCAGAGCGGTAGAGGGATCACCGACGTCCCGGTAACCCGATCGGCTGGCGATGAATCACGCGGGAGGGTTTCCTCCGGAGATGTAATGATGAAGGCGAAATTGAAGTACTGTCCCGACCTCCGGGCTTGCGTGCTGGAGGATCGTCTCGTGCCGGTCGGCCCCAACCTCGGTGTGGGCACGATCGTGCTGACGACGGGCGGTTACGTCCTCGTGATGAGTGCCTTCCCCGTCAGCGTCGCCGATCCTAACGGCGCGTCGGGCAGCCCCGGTTTCCTCACGCCATCCGCCATGACGGGCTCGGGGGGCGTCTCCGGCCTGTTGCCGGCGAACAGTACCGGTGTCCACGGTTCCGCCACGATGGCGCCGACCGGATCGAATAGGGGAGCCGCCGTGACGATCATCGTCGGCTCGGGAGCCGACGACGGCAGCGCCCCTGTGGTCCCGCCGGTCACACGCAACACCATCGCCAACGACGCCGTCAATGCCACGCCCAAGATCGGTCGTGTGTCGATGGATCGCTCCGAAGTCCTTCCCCCCGGCCAGGTCTATCGGGGTGGCGTGTCCACGGAGGTGTCCGGCCAGCGGTCCGGTCCGAATCCGGATGAGAGGCCCGTCGATCCGTTGCCGATTCGAATCCAGACTAGACCGCACCGCTTCGCACCGGAAAACAATCCAGCCCCGGGGTGACTCACAACATGGGATGCGACGATGAACAGCCAGACCAAGAGTGACCGCCTTTCCGTGATCAAGGTCGTCGGGCGCTGGGCGCTGCAAATAAGGAACCGGAGCCGTACCCCTAGGGCCTCACTTGATGCAAGCGGCGAGCGCCGCGGACAGGAGGGTTACCAGTTCTTCGCCGCGGGCATTCGCGAACGCCTTGGGCCGGAGCACGTGATACATGATCGCGAACCCCGTGAGCTGTGCCATGACCATGACAGCCCGGACCGCGGAATCGTCGCCGCCGATCTGCTCGGCGAGGAGCGGAAGCTCGGTGCGGTCGAGGTCCCGCCGGAACAGCTTGACGGCGCCGGGCGCCGTGGCGGAATGCAAGAGGAGCAAGAGCGGCGTCAGTACCCCGTCCCGTGCGTCGCCCCCTCCGTACACCACGCGCCGGGCGAGATGGTCGGCCAGGTCGTCCCGTGGGCCCTGGAGCAGGTGCCCCATGTCGAGGGCGCGCCGGACCACCTCGGCGAACAGCCCCTCCTTGGAGCCGAAGTAGCGGTTGACGAGCGCGGCGGTCACGCCGGCGTCCGCGGCAATCTCTCGGACCCCAGCACGCTCGTAGCCGTGGCTGGCAAAGCGGCGGGTAGCCGCCTCAAGGATGGCATCCCGGGTTGCGGCGGCATCCCGCCGCCGTCTCGGCGTGGCACTAACTCGACGCTCGGGCATGGGTTGGTCCCTCTGAATTATTTCCCTTCCATTCCAAGTAAACAACGGTTGACTTCGAGAGTCAAGCCATCTAGGATTAAGTCAACGGCGGTTTACTTAGCCGTCCGCGGCTGATACTGGTCCCTGGCACCCAGGTCGCGGTACGAGCCGATTTGAAGAGGAAGCATCAACATGGAAAGCACTGATCTCGGCTATGAGACTGCAATCGCGGCAAGGCCGACTGCCCTCGGGGCTGCAGAGGCGGAGGCGCCTGATGGGTCAGGTCGGCCGCCAGCCGACGCGGCCGCTCGCCCCGGCGACCGAGCCGCGGACCGGGCAATCGAGCCCCCCTCGGCGACTTCGCTCGCCATGACAGGGGGAAGAACGCATCCCTGGCGGAAGGTGCTGCTGTGGACGGGGGTGGTGGCCGGATTGGCGCTCGGGGGATACTACCTGGCCCCGACCGTGAAAACGATGCTGGACACGGTCACCACCGATGACGCCTATGTCAACGGCCACGTGACTTACGTGGCCCCCCGGGTCGCCGGACAGGTGAGCCGCGTCCTGGTGGACGACAACGAACGGGTGAAGAAGGGGGACCTGCTGGTCCAGCTCGACAACGAGCCGTACCAGGTCCAGGTCGACATCAAGAACGCGGCCCTGGTCGCCGCCGAGGCCGACCTGATGTCCGCCCGGGCCCAGGTCCGGGGCATCCTGGCCCAGGCCGGGAGCCTGCGCTGGAAGCTCCAGAGGTCGATCGAGGATGTCGACGACTCGGTGGCGATGCTGCGGGCCCGGGTCGCGGCCCTGCGGAGCAAGGAGGCGTCCTTCGAGCGCGCCCGCGCCGACCTGCTGCGGGCCCGGGGCCTCTTCAGCCGCAACGCCATCGCCCGCGAAGAGTACGACAAATACGTCGAGACCGAGCGGACGGCCGCGGCCGGGGTCAAGCAGGCCCTCGAGGAAGTCCATGAAGCGCGGGTCGCGCTCGGCCTGCGCCCGCACCCCGAGACGGGCGAGCTGACGGACGTCCCCGCCGACATCAACCAGACCTTCTCCGGGGTCCGCCAGGCGCTGGCCGATGTCAACCAGAGCATGGCGCAGCTCGGCTTCCCCCTCGTCTCCGCTTCCCAGACCCCCCAGCAGGCCCTCGACGAGTTTGTCCAGCGCGACCGGGACGGGAACATCGATCGGATCCTGGAGCGGATGGTGCCGGAGGCGCCCGCGGTCCGGCGGGCCGAGGCGAAGCGACTCCAGGCCGTGCGCGACCTCGCCGAGGCCGAGCTGGACCTCCGCTACTGCGACATCGTCAGCGAGATCGACGGCGTGGTGACCAGCCGCAGCGTCAACCCCGGCAACCACCTCTCCGCGGGGCAGAGCCTCATGGCCGTCCGCTCGCTCACCGAGATCTGGATCGATGCCAACTTCAAGGAGACGCAGCTCGCGGACCTGCGCATCGGCCAGCGGGTGCGCTGCGAGGTCGACATGTACGGCGGCCGGAAGGAGTTCGAGGGCCGCATCACCGGCTTCACCATGGGGACCGGCCAGACCCTCTCCCTGCTGCCGCCGCAGAACGCCACCGGCAACTACGTAAAGATCGTCCAGCGGCTGCCGGTCCGCATCGAGCTGGCCGACTACGACCCCGACAAGGCCCCCCTGTTCGCCGGGCTGTCGGTGGTCCCCTACGTCTACGTCAAAGAGCCGGCGACCGGGCCGAATGCCGGTGCTGTCTTGCAGCCGCTTCGCCCGCTGCGGCCAGGCCCCGCCGTGGCCAGCGCCGGGAGCGCCTCGCAACCGGCGGGACCTCTCCCCAATGGCCGCCCCGGCTCGTGACGGACCGAGGATCCAACGGGCGTGGATGACGATTCACCCTTAACCCTCGACCATTCCGAAGGAGTACCTGTATGAGCACCGCGGCCGTCAACTTGACCGCGGTCAGCCGTCCGGCGGTCAACCCCTGGCTTGTCGGCGTCGCCGTGGTTGTGCCCACGTTCATGGAGATCCTGGACACCACGATCGCTACGGCCTCGCTGCGGTACATCGCCGGCGGCCTGTCGGCGACAATGAACGACAGCGACTGGGTCATGACCAGCTACCTGGCCGCCAATGCCACCATCCTGCCCATTACGGGCTGGATCTCGGCCCGCCTGGGCCGCCGCAACTACTTCCTCCTCTCCATCGCCGTCTTCACTGTCGCCTCGGTGTTCTGCGGCATGGCCACCAGCCTCGAACAACTGATCCTCTTCCGGGTGATCCAGGGCATCGCCGGCGGCGGCCTCCAGCCCGCCAGCCAGGGGATCCTGATCGACAGCTTCCCGCCCGAGAAGCAGGGCACAGCCATGACGCTGTTCGGTGTGGCGGGACTGATCGCCCCGGTCATCGGACCGACGCTGGGCGGCTACATCACGGTCAATTACAACTGGCGCTGGGTGTTCCTCATCAACCTACCGATCGGCGCAATCGGCTTTCTGGCGAGTTACCTCCTGGTCACAGACCCCGATTACCTCAAGAAGGAGCGGGCGGAGTTGCGTCGCCAGCCGCTCAACTTCGACTACATCGGCCTGGGGCTGCTCACCCTGATGATGGCGTGCTGGGAGATCCTGCTCAGCAAGGGACAGGAGTGGGACTGGTACAACGACCCCTTCTGGCAGGCCCAGACGTTGGCCGTCCTGTTCGTCGTCTGCCTGGGCGCCCTGGTCTTCCGGGAGCTGACGATCGCCAACCCGGTGGTCGACTTCCGGCCGATGGGCGAGCGCAACCTTGCGGCCTCCAGCGTCATCATCTTCTGCGCCTACGGCGTCCTCTACGGCGCCAGCGTGTGCCTGCCGTCCTTGCTCCAGTCCCTGTTCGGCTACGACGCCTTCGTCTCCGGCCTGGTGATGTCACCCTCGGGCGTCTTTTCCATCCTGATGATGCTTGTGGTGGGCATCCTCATCAGTCGGGGCACTGATGCCCGCTGGCTGATCGCCGCGGGCCTGCTCGTGATGGCGGCCGGAAACTACTGGATGGCGCGGATGAACCTGTACATCAGCCCCGGGCAGGTGATCTGGCCGCGGGTGGTGTTGATCGTCGGCCTCTCGATGATCTTCGCCCCGATCAACGTGGCGGCGTTCCGCTACACGCCCCCGCACCTGCGCGCGGCCGCCGTGGGCCTGTTCGCCCTGCTGCGCAACGAGGGGGGCAGCGTGGGCATGTCGATCAACAAGATCATCGAGCAGCGGCGCGAGCAATTTCACCTGGCCCGCGTTGGCGACAACCTCGGCCCCCTGAACCCACACGTGCAGACCTTCTTCCGAGCTGGCAGGGCCTACTTCATGCAGCGGACGGGCGATCCGGCCCGGTCGCAGGGGATGACCCTCCAGTCGCTAGCCGACCTCCGTCAGCAGCAGGCGGCGTCCCTGGCCTACTTCGACGTCTTCTGGCTGTTCGCCGTCCTGAGCCTGGGGCTCGTGCTCCTCGTGCTCCTGATGAAGCGATCCGTGGCCGAGCCGGGGCAGCACATCGGGGCGGAGTAGGCGATGTACTGACAACCCTGCATCGACGCGCCCAACGTCGCACGGGCTGCTCAAAAAGGTGCGCGGCTTTCGAGGGGGGATCATGACGACCACACCATACCGCCCGGCTCCCGCAGCCGGCGGAGCCGCACGGTGGACATCTCGGTTGCTGAGCGCGGCCGAGGGAAAGTTCGGGCTCTCGCGTTGCGCGCTTCGGTCCGACGATACCGACGCGCGCATGATGTCCCACGCGACGACGGAAAGGAGCTCGAATCATCACTCGACCTCAGGAACGGTCGGCGGTGACAGCCCTGACCGGCTGTAAATCAAACCGAGGTTCTCTTTACACGCCGGTGACTTGGCGGCGTGATCGCAAAAAGCCCGCTCCCAAACATTCCGACGGGTTTCTCAACTCGAGCGGCAAGGGGGTGGGGCATGATCATCGGCTACGCGAGAGTATCAACGACAGAGCAGAATCCTGACTTGCAGCGTGACGCCCTGAAGCGGGCCAGGTGCGAGAAGATCATCGAGAACACGCTCATTGGCGGCAAGGCACAACGCCCCGCCCTGGAGCGAGTGCACGATACGCTCCGATCTGGCGACATACTGGCGGTCTGGCGGCTCGACCGGCTGGGGTGGTCGCTGAAGTAACCGATCGAGCTGATGGCCGAGCTGTAGGCCGAGCGGATCGGATTCCAGAGCGTCACCGAATCCATCGAAACGACCACGCCGGGCGGCAAGCTCGTGTCTCCTATCTTTCCGGCGCTTGCGGAGTTCGAGCGTAACCTGATCCGCAAACGGACGAACGGAGGGCTTGCAGCCGCGAGAACACGCGGCAGGCAAGGCGGCAGGCGAAAAAAGCTCGGCGACAAGCAGCGTGCCGTGGCCGTCAATCCTTACCGGCAGAAGAAACACGCGATTGACGAAATATGCAAAGCGGTCGGCATCTCAAGGCCGACGCTTTACAAGTATGTCGCGGCGGAGTCTCGCGACACATGACGACCGGTCTGGAGCGTGTGATGCGGCAAGTGCCGACCTCGCCGCGTGCCGGTTAGGCGGAAGAGTCCTTCCGACGCTTTGGTCGACCATACCGACGCGCGCTACGGAGACAATGCCTTCGCTTGAGGTCTTCTCCGGACACCCATCTCAATCCTAATCACGCCACCAGGCGGTCCCTCAGCGCCTGCTTAGGTCCAGACAATCGCGGGCCGCCTGACCGATTATCCTTACTCCTCGGTCCATCCGCTAACGCGTCTTGCGAAAATTGGCGCTGTGGTGCTCCTGCCGGGCCTTTCCGACGCGCTTGAACCTGGGCACGCTGCCTGAACGTCAGAAATCCACACTGTCCGGCCCTTACCAGCCCCAGCCATCTCTGGGGCGATTACATGGCTGCCGCCAACCTATTTGACCCACGAGAAACGGACTAATCGGCCCTCGGCCAGCATCGCGATCAGTTACCGATCCGCCCGGCCCTCTTTCGTGATGGCCCGCCTCTGGCGGCGATAGGCTAATCTGGTACGATGATTGGCCGTTGACAGGTGTCAGACAGGCCGCTCGGATCAGGATGCAACCGCGATGGGATCGGATCGCAACGGAGGGGATGGAGTGGCGATCCGGGCAGTCGACGTACGGAAGGTCTACGGGACGAAGGAAGCCCAGGTCGACGCGCTGCGGGGGATCTCGATCGAGATCGCCGGCGGGCAGCGCGTGGCGCTCTTGGGCAAGTCGGGGTCGGGGAAGTCGACATTATTGAACCTCCTGGGCGGTCTCGACCGGCCCAGCTCGGGCGGACTGCGGGTCGGCGGTCGGGACCTCCACCAGCTCTCGGGGCGCCAGATGGCCCGGTTCCGGTCGACGACCGTTGGCATGATCTTCCAGTCGTTCAATCTGATCGGCTCCAGGTCGGCTCTCCAGAACGTCGAATTGCCGATGGTCTTCGCGGGCCGATCGTCTCGCGAACGGCTCGCCGCGGCCCGGGTCGCCCTCGAGGCGGTCGGGCTCGGGGCGAGGCTGAATCATCGACCGGCTCAACTGAGCGGAGGCGAGAGCCAGCGGGTCGCCATTGCGCGGGCGCTCGTCAACCGGCCTCGCGTCATTCTGGCCGACGAGCCGACCGGGAACCTTGACAGCCAGACGGCGCGGCAGGTCATGGCCCTGATCCTCGACCACGTCCGCGAGCACGCCGCCACCCTCGTGCTCGTCACCCACGACGAGGAGCTGGCCGCGAGCTGCACCGACCGGATCGTACGGCTGGTCGACGGCCAGATCGCGGCAGGGGGCATTTGATCGGGATTGGTTGGAGGATCGCCTCGTGCCGTGGATCGACCTGCTCCGGTTGCCCCTGGCCTCGCTCGGCCAGCAGAAGTTGCGCACGTGCCTGACGACCCTGGGTGTCGTCTTCGGCGCGTTTGTTCTCGCCGCGAGCCTGTCGATCGACGAGGGGGTCCAGCAGACGATAGAGCGCGAGTCGAACAAGGGAGACGCCCTGCGGAAGGTGACGGTCTCTCCGGGGTGGCGGGCAGTCGAGACCGCGGCGGCTGGCGACGTGAAGGTTGCCGGGCGGATGTCGCCGGATCGCCGCGAGCGGATCCACAAGGTCCTCGCCCAGCGTGCCAGACACACTCGTTCCCGCGAGGAGCGCATCAGCCTGAACCAGGACCGGCTGGAAAAGCTTTCGCGCATTGCGCATGTCGGGCGGATGGTTCCGATCGTCGGAAGCATGGTCGTCGCGACGCTGGGCAACCGGCCCGAGGAGGCGAGCGTCTCCTCCGGCGCCGGCGAGGACCCGGAGTTCCGTAAGCGGGTCGTCTTCGGCCGGTCGTTTGACTCGGACGACGAGCGATCGGTTTTACTCTCGGAGATGTTCGCGCACCGCATCGGGCTGATCGACGACGCAGACCTGGACCAGGTCCTCGGCAAGCCCCTGCGGATCGAGATTCGAGGCCAGGAAGATGGGCCGAGCGTGAGTGTCATGCTATCTGATCGGTCGAAATCCAGCGGCAGCCCCGAGGAGCATGCGGCGCTCCGCCAGCTTGCCTGGCAGATCCCGGGGCGCTCGACAGATTTAGCCTGACCACGGAGGAGAGTGCAGCCTTGCGGAAAGCGATCCGGCGAGAATCGGCGAAGGTTGACTCGGTCGTCGTCGTCGACGACTTCCGGGTCGTCGGCATCTTCCGCGAGTTGACCGACGATGAGCGCAAGGAAGCCTGGAGCCAATTCCCCGCCTACACGGACCTTGTGCTGCCCCGGCGAACTGCGGTCGAGCTGATGTTCCGCGATCCGGCCCGTCGCGAGGAGGGTGTCGACCAGGTAGTACTGTTCGTCGACGACATGAGGAACGCCAAGGAGGTCGTCAAGAACGTCGAAGCGCTCGGCATGCAGGGCTCGTCGATCGTCGAACGCATCGAGCGAGAGCGGCTGACTTACCTGCTCATCTTCGGCGGGATGACGTGCGTGGCCGGGGTGGCCCTGCTCGTGTCGTCGCTCGGGATCGCCAACACGATGCTGATGAGCGTCCTTGAACGGCGGAGGGAGATCGGCATCATGAAGGCCGTCGGCGCGGCAAACTGGCAGCTCCAGGCCCTGTATGTCATCGAGGGGGGCTTGATTGGCCTGATCGGCGGGTTGCTCGGCCTGCTTCTGGCCTGGTTAATCTCGTTCCCGGGCGACGCGTGGGTCCGCTCGATGATCCACCGCGACATGAACATCGAGCTCTCGGGCTCGATCTTCGCCTTCCCGCGCTGGATCGGCGTGACGGTCCTCGTATTCACCGTCGGCGTGACGATCGTCGCGGCAGTTTATCCCGCCCGGCGCGCGGCGAAGCTCGACCCCGTCTCGGCGCTCCGGCACGACTGATCGGCCACGCTCGCTCAGGGCAGCCGGATCAAGCTGTTAAGAAAGAACCCGGCCGATTCAGGGTTGCCCAGGTCATGGCAAAAGGTCTCCCCATCGATCAGAAACTTGTACTCGTGCGACCCGGCGTCGAGCGCGATTGTCGTCGAGTAGTTCCCCAGGGCATCCGGACCGGTCATCGCGAGAGGCCGTTCCTTCCAGTCCGTGAAGGTGCCGACGAGTGCGACCGATTTTGCCCGCGCTGCGGGCCGGTGGTGGAAGGTGACCTCGTACTGGCCGTTCGCGAGTCGCTTCGAGGTGGGCATGCCGAGGGTGAGGTCCTGGTCGGCGAGGGCGAAGTTGAGGTATCCGACGTGCATCTCATCGCGCGTTTGCTCACCGAAGGTGACGGCGCGTCTTGGATCCGGGTTGTTCGGATTCTCGGCCGAGTTGTCGAAGCGGGCTTCGGTGTGGAGGATCGTCCCTTCCGGCATCGGCTTGGGCTGGTCGAGGGCGTACAGGTTCTGCCAGTCGAACTCGTATCGGGGTACGTCCAGGATGACCTCGCGGCGGCCGTCGGGGTATTCGGCGACGAACCTCATCGACTTGCCCCGCAGGTGCATGTGCGGAAAGAGCGAGAGGAGCAACGAGGGCTGCGAGAACCGGAAATCGGCCCGCGAGACGTAGTCGGTCGCTCCGGGCGGGATCTGGAGGCGGAGGTTAAGCGCCATGCCCGACATCAGTTCTTTGTGGACGGTCGCCGGGTCGGCGAAGACGAGGCCGATCCGGCTGCGGTCGACCTGCTTCGTTCCCCGGGGAGTGTAGTGGAGCTGGAGGACGATCTTCGACCCGGCCGGGATGCGCTTGGCCACGCCTTCAGGCATGACGCGGGCCGGCATGCCGGGTGCGTAGGCGGCGAGGAAATCGCCGCCGGCCTCGTCGATCTTCTCGACACCGGGAGGCAGGGCGAAGGCGACAACGTGGTGGACGACCGCGGTGTTCCCCGGCCGGACCTGCGAGGTGCGCACCCAGACGTCGTGCGTGAGCTTCGGGTCGATCTCGACCAGCTCGTAAGGCATCGATCCCTCGGCAGGGATCTCGATCTCACGGGGCATTTCCAGGACAACGTCGGGCCGGGGAATCTGCCATCCCTCGACAAAATGAGGCGGCGGGGGTAGATCTGCCGGGTCTCCTTCGGGCGAGCCGGCGGCGACCCAGTCGCGAATCGCCTTCTTCTCCTCGGCTGAAAGCCGGGCGTCGTTGGCGAACTTGCCATGCTTGGGCGAGGCGTGCCATGGGGGCATTCGACCATCATCGACGACCTCCTCGATCATGCTCGACCAGCCGGCCGCCTGGCGGTAGTCGGTCAGCGAGAACGGAGCGATCTCGCCGGGTCGGTGGCAGGTCACGCAGTGCGATTGGAGGATGCGAGCGACCTCCTTCGCGTACGTCACGGCGCCGCCCTTGGCCGGCTTCGCAACCCGGCCGATCTTGCACCCGACCGCGTCCGTCCTCGGCGTCGCGACCGGCCGCTCGGCGAGAACCGCATCGAGGGCGTCGACCAGGTCGTGCCGGGTGGACGAGGGTCGATGGATGCCGATGGCGTACTGGTCGTCGATCCGGCCGCGGTAGACGACGGCCCGCGACCCATCCAGGACGAAGACCTCGGGCGTCCGTTCGGCCCCGACCTGGTCGGCCAGGCCGTTGCCGACGTCCTTCAGCATCGGAAATGGTAGGCCATGCCTCTCCGCAAACCGACCCATCGCGACCGGCCCATCCTGCTCGTTGGCGTCGACGCCGAAGAAGGCGACACCTCGCTTAGAGAAATCGCGGGCAAGCTCGGCGAGCCTGGGAGCATATGCCTCGGCGAGCGGACACTCGGTCCCGAGGAAGGCCAGGACGACGACCTTTCGGTCGCGCGCCTCGTCGAGCGTGTGCCAGGCTCCCCGATGGTCCTGCAGTCGGAAACTCACCGTCGGCTTCGCCGGTTCGCCCGTCCCAAGTAGGCTGTAGAGCGCCATGACCCCGACCAAACCCGTACCGCCCATCGTCCGGCCCTCACTTTACAACGCGACCCGTTTTGGCATCGATGTTCAGCTTGAGATCTTCGTCGTCGTTTGTCCAGAAGACAAACCCGTTGAACATTTCATCGTATGTTTGAGGACCGTACGGGACGGTGCGGGTGGGGTCGGGGTTATACGGGTTGAATCTCGAGTTGTCGAAATGGGCTACGGCTTCGATCTTGGTGCCGGCAGGTAGGCGGTTGCGGCATAGATAGGCAAGCTGCCAGTTGAAATTGAAGTTGGGGATCTCCAGCAGCGTGTCGCGCTTGCCGTCGGGGTATTCCGCGATGAATGTCATGTCGCGTCCGCGGACGTGCATGTGCGTGAACATGCCGAGCAGCGTCGCGCTCTGGGGAATCGTCTTCGCCGCTGACATCCGCCACATCGGGTCCCCGGGCGGGATCGCGATATCGTGCGGATCCAGAACAAAGTGATGCGAAATCTTGTCGACGCCCTTTTGCGGGTAGCGGAAGCCGACCGAGATGAGCGACTGTTCCTCCTTGCCCGTCGTCGTGTAGTGGATTTGCAGCACCAGCGTCGAACCGCCGGGGATCTTGTATGCGACCTCAGGGTCGGATGGTTGCTGCGGCCGCAAGTCCATCGGTTGTCCGCCCGGTACATAGCCGGTGATGAAAGTGTCGTCGCCCCCCTTCATCTTCGCGACGCTGACATAGGCCATGTTGCAATGGTGCACAACTTTGCGGTTGTGCGGCAAGATTTCAATCGCGCTGACATACGTGTCCTCTTTGAAAACGTGCGGCAAGACCACGTACTTGTAGGGAATGAACCCCTGCGCCGGGATCTTCTCGGGCGCGTTCATGGTGACCTTCAAATCGGGTTCACCGATGCGCCATTCGGTCTTGGCGAAGACCCGTGGCGCTGGCGCGCGCGCCTCATCGCCCGCGGGGCAGTCCGCGTTCACCCAGGCCACGACCTTGTCGCGTTCGTCCGCCGTCATCCCGGGCGCATTGATGAAATGCCCGTACTTCGGGTCCGCGTACCAAGGGGGCATTCGCTGATCGCGCACAACTTCGGCCACCATCTCGCTGTGGCTTTTGACTTCGTCGTAGTTGGTCAGAGAGCGAATGGCGCCGGCGTTCCCGCATGATGGCAGCGCTGGCACCGCCGCTCGAGGATCGCCGCGACGTCGCCGTGAAAGGTTGGCGGTGGCTCAAACTTACGGGCAGAAGGTGGCGTTACCTTGCAGCCGTCGACGGGGGTCTCCTTTACAGAGATCGGCTTACCGGCTAACAGCTCGTCGAGCGCTGTAGCGAGGTCTTCGCGGCTGGCGCTTGGCTGCGTGCCGCTGACCCGGTATTGATCGTTGATCCGACCGCGATACGCCAGCCGGTTCTCACGATCGAGGACGGCGACTTGCGGCACGCGATCAATGCCCAGGGCGCCGCAAGCCTCGTTCTCCTCATCCTTCACCACCGCGAATCGTAAGTCATTTTCAAGCGCAAAAGAGGCGATCTCCATGACGGTATCTTGGGTCGAACAAAAAACGCCCACGAACTGAATGTCTTTCTGGCTGTAGAACTCAGAAAGCTCTCGCAACTTGGGGAGAAAGCGTTTGGAAACGGGGCAATCGGTACTCAGAAAGACCAGTGCAAGACCTTTGTGCGCACCTAGGTCAGACAGTGTCCGTCGCAAGTAGCGGATGTCTTTGAATTCGAGGTTCGGAACGACCTCACCGATCGCAATCGTCTTGGCGACAACCGAACCCATGAGCGGGCCAATTATGACGACCGCGCCAAGCCACGCCGCGCGAAGCCTCATCGGCAATCCCCTGTTGAAGTGAGTGAACGAAGAGCTCCGTGAGACCGGCACTGAATCCGAACCATTCGCACAACAAGCTCGATTATAGCGACTCGCGCCGCCTGCCGCCTCTAAAGCAGATACTCGTCCACTTTCGGCTACGCGGAGGGCCTCGAGCATGCATTCCGACGTCGGAACCGCCACACCGGCGCAGAAATCACGATGTGTCGGACGCTCTTCCGCCACGGTGGTCTCCACCAGATCGCTAGAGTCGGGCGGGGTGCAGTTGGCCATCACCTTCTGGACCTCGGCTAGTCCCATCGCGCGTGTTGCCTCCCGATCGTGCGGGCTCGTCGCAAAGAAGGCCGCATCCTGTGCGATCGAGCACGGCAGTCAGGAATTCGACCTCATCCATTTCGCTGCCGGGCACGATCATTGGCGACGTGATGTTCTCGAGGATGAGCGGACAGTGAATTCGAGACTTCACGCGCTCCACATTCCGCGCGACGACATCGACGGCTTCGCGAGTCCAGGGGGTGGGGCGAGATGTCCGATGGACACGCCGCCCGCGCCAGATGGGCCTTGCCCAGACGGCTGGCGCGGGGTTGGGCGAAGCACACGATGGCCTGCGCGATCAGTCCGATTCCCGCGAAAATCACCAGGAATGCGACGTTGCGGTGACCTTTGGCGATTGCGACCATCAACTTTTAACCTCCGAGACCAACAATCACGACGGTGCCGAAACACCACAGCCACGCTCCCTACGCGATCTCGTATGGCTCGACCTTGCTGGTGATCTTCGATAGATCGAGCTCAATCGTTCGGTCAACCCCGCGAACCGAGCGAAAGCACGTCACGACCAGCGTCACGATTGTACCGGCGTAAAAAACGAGGAAATAGGGGCCGTATAGATCGGCGATCGAATTGTGCAGGAACCAATTCACGGCTTCACCCTGGTTAACAACGAGGCTCTGGTTTCACCCGTTTAGTCGCTGCGCAGGGAGATTCGCCGGCCGCGTGCAAAAATTCCCGGAATACGCATGAATTAACCGCTGAGAGCCAAGCCGTTCGGCCTTCCCGCCCCCGGGAATTGGTCTTCCACTCGATCGAATTCCGAGTTAGATGTAGTCACGCGCCCATAGCCCCGGGGGCGGGTCCCGCAGGCGGGATGAATTGAATGGCCGAGGGGCGGAGTGCCGGAGTGGGGGAGCGCTGCCTCTCACATGGATCTCCCCTTGCCGATGCCCATGCGGCTTGAGGCTGGCCGACACCGCGGGGCGCGGGGCTCGGTTTCGGCCCTGTTCTTGTTCGCCTGTGCGGCCTGCCCGATGGCGAGCATCTCCCCTAGCGAATCCGTCGCCGCGGCCCAGTCCGCATCCCCGGGCCCGGCGCGCCACGCCGCAGACTCGGCCGTGCTCCGGGTCGTGGGCCGGCACTTCGTCGGCCCGGATGGCCGCGTCGTCCTGCTCCGCGGGGTCAACCTCGGCGGCGATGGCAAACTCCCCCCTTTCCCCACGCCGGACGACCCGGTCCTCATCGACCGGTTAACCGAGCTGGGCTTCAATGCGATCCGCCTCCCTTTCATCTGGGAGGCGTACGAACCGGAGCCGGGCCGCTATGACGAGGCGTATCTCGCGCGGCTGGTCGCCGTCGCCGAAATGGCCTGGGCGCGCGGGCTCTACGTGATCATCGACATTCACCAAGACGGCTTCGCCCGCACCCTTTGCTACGGCTGCGGCGCCGGCTTCCCCTTGTGGGCCGTTTCGCCCCGCGCCACGCCGCACCCGCCCGACAACGGCTGCGGCTGCAAGCGCTGGCCACTCCTCGAGCTTTTGGACCCGGGCGTGTACCGCTCGTTCGCAGACTTCTACGCCGATGCGTACGGCGTCCGCACGCGCTACCTCACCATGCTCGGGCGAGTCGCGGGGGCCTTCGTCGCGGTCCCGGGGGTCGTCGGCTACGACCCGCTGAACGAGCCCTGGGGAGACGAGCGGCGGGAGATTGCCCCGCTGTATTGCGCCGCCGCCTCTGCGCTGCGCGCCCGACACCCGACGGCCATCCTGTTCCTCGAGGGGCGCGGGCCGACCGCCACGGGCTTCCGGACCCGGCTGCCGCCCCCGGACTTGGACAACATCGCGTTCGCACCGCACTATTACAGGCCCCTGGCGATCGTGCGAGAGGACGGGGGTGGTCGGACAGCCGTGATCGACCGGGCCTTCGCTCGGATGGAGACGAAGGCGTCGGAATGGGGCGTGCCGCTACTGCTCGGCGAGTTCGGCATCCCGGGCGGCGCGCGGCGGGCCGGCGTCTACGTCGACTATCACTACGACCGACTCGACGCGGCGCTCGCCTCGGGGATGCAGTGGACCATCTCGGCCCGCCTGGCGCTCCAGGCCGGCGAGGGGTGGAACCGCGAAGACTTCAGCCTGCTCGACGCCGCCGGTCGGCCGCGGCCGAACTACCGGCCACGCCCCTATCCGCATCGGGTAGCCGGCGTGCCCGTGTGCTTCCGATTCGAGGCAACGGCGCCGCCACGGGGAGGTCCGCGCCTCGAGTTCGTCTGGGCACACCGCCCCGGACTGGGGCCCACGGAGATCATCGTGCCGGCCGGGCTGTTCCCGCCTGGCTCACGGCCGAGGGCCGAGCCCGGAGACGCAACCTGCCTTTGGGACCCCTCGCGCCGGCTCCTGACCTGCGACGCCCCCCGGTCCGCGACGATCCGCGTCGTGCTCGAGTCGCCCTGAATCGCCGGTCTTTGGCCGGGTCTCCTCTCTGGCCTTGAGATCTCAGGACGTGCCATTCAGCTCAGACGGCGCCGATCGACTGCGGCAGGGCCTTCGAATCGACCGCAGCAAGTTAGTCCTCCTTGAACTGGTCGTTGATCATCGTCAGTACCTCGCAGTCACTCGGATAGTCGCTGGGAAGGAACGCCCGGAGCGGGATCGGGACTCCGTCCATTCGGTAGGCCGTGCCAGGCCGGTGGATGCCGTAGACCGCCGTTGTGAAGCCGATGGTGGGTACGATCAACGACTCGACTGTGGGGTAATCCAGGACGATCGTGGGTATCCGGCACAAGCAAGCGATTGCCTTCTCGGAAAACCGAGTGAGTCCCTCGCTGCCCACGAGCAAGCAAACATCAACTTCACCCCGCTCCAGCATCGCCTGGGCGGAGAATTCGCCGGGGTTGTATCGGGGAAAGCCCCTTGAAAAGTTCACACTGAACGGGTAGCCGGTCTGCCATGTCAGAACCATGTCGGCCCCGGTCACGTCACCAGGAACACGCATCTTTCGGGCACTGAAGCGGGTGTAGCGATTCAGGTCACGCACTAACAAGAGAAGCGCCTCGACGTTGTGCTGCCCCAAGCCCGTCATGCTCAGGCCCAGGCCGAAGAAGACGATCCCGTACCGGCACGTCTTCATCCGTTCGGCCAGGTCTTCCAGCACGCGCAAAGGCGCGCCGGTCGAGCAGCTTGCGTCCACGGACTCACCCCGGACAAGGGTACGTAGCGTCGTGAGCGCTTCAAAATCCTTGCCTGGTTCGATCGACAAGAAAAAATCCGCCACTTCCGTGGTGGCGGTCGGTTTCACGTCGACCACGACGAGTGTACGGTCAGCCCGTCCGCCAGGGATATTTCGGCCTTGGGGTAAAAGTGAGTAGCGCTCGAAGTGGCGGGGGTGGCTGGCAACCGGGTTCGATCCCCAGAAAATCACCAGATCAGCTCGATTCCTGACCTCACCCAAGGTGCAGGTCACTTCACCGACCTCTTGCACCGCGATGACAGATGGGGCGTGGCACAAGGAGGCGGTTGTATCGATGGTGGCTCCGATCCGCTCACCCAGGGCGATGGCGGCACGCTGTCCCTCGGTGCTGCTGCGCGACATGCCGTAGATCAGGGGTGAGGAAGCCGCTCGAAGGAGAGCTGCGGCCCGAACCGCAGCGACTTCGAGCGGGGCTGACTCGTCTTCGATCACAGCAACCGGAGGTTGGCGGCTCTCCTGACCAAGAAACCACGGTTCTGCCAGCCGGCAAGCGCCCTCGGCCTTGCTGATCCGTCCGCGGTCGACCGTGATCCGCAGATCGTCGCAGACGCAGCCGCAAACCGTACAGGCGATATGCTCGTGCAAATTCACGACACCTCCATGATGACACTTCGAGTCGTTCTGACGCGCTTCGACTGGCTGGATAAACCCGTCTGCTCACCCACGTAGAACGAGCAGACGCCAGGTTTCCTTCCCTTGGACGGATCAAACATGAAAACTGGCATGGTCTTGATATCGACATCAGGCCCACGCTGAACCGATAGCTCCGTGAGGGCCTCGATGAGTTTCCTGAGTCGCACCTTGAACCTCCAGTCGGAAACCGAGTTCTCGCCTCTACGTCCTGTTCAACTTCGCTCCTCTGCGTCCAGAAGCGGCGGCATAGGGCAATCGAGCGAATCAGAGATCGCTCGCAGCAGCTCGCCCTCTTCGACTGTCACTCGGCCGTCGGCGCCGACCGTCGCCGCACACGCCAGCAAGATTTGTTTCTTGAGCGGCTTGCTTGCCTGGTCAAGCGTGCGAAGCGCAGCGTCAAGTCGAATCAGGTCCGTCGCGTACTCAGCCGATACCTCGAATCGCGCCCCCGGCCAGCCGAGCGCCTTCACACCGGAGGAAAGTGCCGCCGCAACCGCCTCAGACGACGATTGACCGCCGCGAGCCAGAGTGCAGAGAACAACTTTGACAGACTCGACCAGCGGCTCGGCCGTCGCGTACTTCGGCGAATTCGACGGGCGCTTCACAAAATACGCGACCAGATGGCGCAACAGCAGCCGCTGCAGCGCATACTCGAAAATCGCCAGATTGTTGTCGGCTTCGACAAGTGCCTTCACTCCGCTCAAGAATTCACGCATCTGAGCCGGCGTCATTTGCCGCAGCGCCGGAATGGCCCGCTCCACAAGTGGCAGCCGCTCCTCGGGCGAAAGCTTCCTCACTTCGGGCAACACGACACGCATCTGCCGCACCACGGCCGGATGAGCAAACTGGTTGAGCCACGCAAGCTGCTGCTGCAGAACTGCCTCACTCGGGTCCAGCAGCATCGCGAAAACCGTGGCCTGCGCTCCAAGCGGGTCCTGAATCTGCGTCGAAATTGCCGGCGCCAAGTCCTCGAGCAACCCCGCAGCATGAAGCAATTGAGGAGCGCCAATCGTCCCCACCCGCGCCACCGCTTCCGCCGGGTTGAATGAAAACGACCTCGGCCGAGCTTGGCGATCCGGCTTCAAGCTTCGTTGCGGCTCGTCCCCCGGTGAATCGAGCCGAACCTTCGAGAAATCCCCGTCGAACGATGGGTCCAGCCGCCGTATTCGCTCGACCAGTGGCGGGTGCGTTTCCAGCAGTCCAAAAAGTTGACCCGCCGTCCCGGCATTGCCGAAGAACATGTGGCTGGCCTCCGCGGCCCGCGGCTCGCGGATCGCCGAGCCCTGTTCAATCGCCCCGATCTTCTTGAGCGCCCCGGCGATACCGTCGGGATTGCGCGTGAACTGCACCGCGGAGGCGTCGGCCAAAAACTCCCGCTGTCGCGAGACCGCGGCTTTGATCAGGTTTGCAAAGAACACACCGACGTACCCGATCACGTACAGCGCCAGCCCGATCAAAGGCAGGATATTGCGCCCGCCCCGATCGCCCTCACGGTCGCTCGCCCGCACCCTGTAACCCGACGTGCTTCGCAAGAGGATGTACCCCGAAAGCCCGATCAACAAGATGCCGAAGAGCACCCCCATGAGTCGAAGGTTGAGCTTCATATCCCCGTTCAGAATGTGGCTGAACTCATGCCCGATCACGCCTTGCAGCTCGTCGCGCGAAAGAGTCCGCACGCAGCCCCGCGTCACTCCGATCACGGCGTCATTGGGAGAATGCCCCGCAGCAAACGCGTTGATACCCTCCTCGTTCTCGAGCAAATACACCGCCGGGACCGGCGTGCCCGCCGCGATCGCCATCTCCTCGACGACGTTCAGAATCTTCCGCTCGTCAAGATCGCTCGTCTGGGGGTGCAAGAGTCGCCCGCCCATCAATTCGGCCACCGTGTGCCCGCCACCCGAGAGCGATGCGATCTTGTACAGGCTTCCCCCGGAGATAAGCGCGGCAGTTCCCGCGGCAACCACCACGAAAAGTTGGGGATCCCACAGCGAGGGAAGATCGACCACGCCGCCTTCCCGGGCCGCAGGCTCCGCCCAGTGCAGCACCGCCGCAATCGCCAGATACACCGTCACGATGATCAAGATGACCGCGAGCAAGAAGTACACGATCAACCGGCCGGTCTTCTTCCTCGCGACCTCCTGATTCTGAAAAAAGTCCATCGACGACCCGTCTCCTGGAGCTTTCCCTGATCGGTGCCTTCAACGATTTCAGTCAATCTACGCCGATGAGCACCCGTCAAAACGAAACGCGCGGCGCCTCGCGTTCCTTGGGCGATTCCAGCTCGAAAAGCTGCGCGCGCAAAACCGCCGATCCCCGCAATCAGTGATGCCGGGAATCGTTCCACCTGCGTGTTATAAGTCATGACCGCGTCGTTGAACGATTGCCGCGAGAACGCGACTTTGTTTTCGGTCGAAGTCAGCTCCTCTTGAAGCGCCAGCATAGTCGTGTTGGCCTTCAGATCGGGATAACTTTCCGCCAGCGCGAACAGGCGGCCTAGTGCGCCGGTCAGTTGGCCCTCCGCCGCGCCTAGACCCGTCATCGCCGACGGATCACCAGGGCTCGTCGCAGCCTTTTGCTGTGCCGTGACCGCCTGGTTCCGCGCGTGAATGACCGCCTCCAGCGTCTCCCTCTCGTGACTCATGTATCCCTTGGCAGTTTCCACAAGGTTTGGAATCAAGTCGTACCGCCGCTTGAGCTGCACATCAATCTGGCTGAACGCGTTCTTGTAGCGGTTCCGTAACGCGACCAGTGTATTGAACGTAGATATCCCGTAAAAAACGAAAAAGACCACAACCAGCGCCACACCCAGAAGAGCTGTGGCCACGGTGGACAGTGCAAAGACGGGTGTCATGTTCCGAGCTCCGAGAATTGACAGTCGCCCCGGCGATCGGTCTCTTCCCGAGGCAAAAAAGCACACACACGCTTCAGACGAACCAGAATACACCAAGAACGAACGCATCGACACCGGTCACTCGTGCCTTCTGATAAGGAACACGCCGGAATTAACTTCCCGATTTCGGTATCTACTCCACCACGACTGAACGCCCTCGTTCCGACGCTCCGCGTCGGAACGGCGTTTGTTCCGCTCCGCAGCGTGCTTGACATAAATCGGCAGCACTCGTTCCCGACCCGTTCCTAAGAAAGCATCTCGACGATCGTTTGCTAGAATGGGGCCGGCGAAACCCTTTCGACCAGCGGAGATTCCTGCCATGCCGAATTTCTTGAAGAATCTCGCCCACAGGTTCTCTCCTACCGTCACTTTACTACTGCTCATCGCGGCGATTACGTCGTTATCTTCACCGAGCGCGCTGGCATCGATCACCGGAGGCGAAGGCAACAAACGTCTCGCCGATCCCGGTTGGCCCAAAGGCGCCGCCGCAATCTTCAACACCGAAAGCCGGATCGCTTGGTGGGAGGGCCCGCCGTATGGCGGCGGCCAGTGGCATTCTGAGTGTCGCGGTGACGCCAGGGCGCTAAGCGAAATCCTGGCCGGCTTCGCCACGCTCGAAGTCAAGAACAAACGTGTGATTCTCCACGACGGCGTCGGAGCGAGCTTCTGGCTCAACATGAACCGCGAGCCAGCCAAACGGCAAGGCGCAAGAATGGACAGGGTCTTCATGGTTTGGCAACCGAAGAACTGGGAGCACCTGCACAAACATCGTGGAAATGCTGCCCGAGGGCGGATCCGTCGTCGGATCGTGGGGCGGCTCCTCGAATATCGATGCCGCCAATCAGGTCATGTTCCGCGACGTGCCCGCGGGCCGCTACGTGATCCGTGGCCGCCCCAATCCCTCGAGCGCCAACCAAGGCAGCAAGCCGCTTGCCATCGAGCTCAAAAGCGGCCAGGCAACCAGGCTCACACTCCCGGCGAGCTAGGCGCAAGTCTGTCCCCCGGCGACCATTCACAGCTTGGATCCCACGGCGGCTCGTCAAATGGCACCCCCAGCGGTACTCGCTCGCTCTCCTCGAACGGTGAAATCTCCCTGCGCCGGGCCGAACGAAACATCGCGCGGCCCAGCACGCAGAACACGATCAACGCCCCCGACCCTGCGGCAATCAGCGCCATCTCCATCAGCCGATCCCGCTGCATCGCTCGGCCATCATTCCCGTAGCCCGCAAAACGCACTGATTGTGCATCGAACCAGCCCGCACCCGCGTTGTGATCCTCGAAACACGCGATCACCGTGCCCGGTGACAGAAGCAGCAAGCACACCGCGATCATCGATCGTTTCATCGGCGGCCTCCTACATGAAATAGGGGACGAAGTGAGTCTCTCACGACAATTGTAAGAGTCTTCCGACAAATGTCAATGAGGCACTCTACTCCCGACTTTTTACTGTGTGATCTCGCCAGTCACGCCCCAGCTATCGCGGAGGAAATAGCCCTCGGGGAACGGGTCATCCGGGTCGAGGAGGTACGTGCTGAACCCGGTGATCCAGGCTCGTCCTTTGATGGCGGGAATGATCGCCGACCGGCCTCCGGCTGACGTCGTCGAGACGATCCGCCCGCGAAACTGCGTTCCGATCAGGGATTCGTGGATCATCGAATCGCCGACAGCCATCTGGCCGCGGGCATGAAGAACGGCCATTCGCGCCACGTGCCGGTGCCGGTCGGGCTCCGGTCCGACCGTCCGGCGCGACGATACACGTGTTTCGCGTCACGTTGCCGGCTCCCTCGAACGGTCGCGCGAGCTGGACGATGGAGACACCCCGAATTCCCGGGTTCTCAGGGTGGATGACCTCCAGTTGTTCGCGTGCCGCCAGCCGGATCTCTTCACCCGCGACAGCAAGCTCCCGCGCCTCCGAGGCGTCCACGCGGAATCCCAGTTTCGTCGCATCAACGATCGCGTAGAACATTCCCCCGTAGGCAATGTCCGCGCTGACAGTCCCCAGTCCCGCCACGTCGATCGCCGCATCCAGGCGATCGACAAAGCTCGGCACATTCTCGAATTCCACTGACAGGCACCGCCCATCTCGACATTCCGCAACAGCCTTCACCGCCCCGGCGGGTGTATCGACCATCACGATGGTCTCGGGCTCCTTGATCGGAACGATTCCGGTCTCCAGGATCACCGTAACCGTACAGATCAGGTTTGACCCCGACATCGGCACATATTCCGTCGGCTCCATGATGATCACGCCGACGTCACAACCGGTATTGATCGGGGGCGTCAGCAAGTTCACATGCCGGCACACGCTTCCTCGCGGCTCACACAGCAGAAATCGGCGCACATGGTCAAAGTCGCGCTCCATCGTCCTCATCCGCTCGAACATCGTCGCGCCCGCGGGCGCCAGAAAGCCCCCGATAATCACGTCGCCCACTTCACCCTCGGCGTGACAACCAACGACAGAAAGCATCAAACGACTTCGCATCTATCTTCCCTCCCTTAACATTGTCCGGCGCGCGTTTCCAAAAGCTCGGTTTTCCGTTTTCGAGCGTTCTGTATACTCTTGACGCACGGAGTTCCCAATCTGTTCCGCAGGACCATTCGCATGAACAAAAGACGATTGCAATTCGCGCCGGCTCTTTCGCTCGCGACCAATGTCCTTGAAAGCCGCGTTGTTCTCTCAGGAATTGCCCCTGCCAGCATCATTCATCAATCCGCTGCGGAGATCGCCGCGCGGACTGCGCGTGCGGCGAAAACACAGACATCGATTGCGGTGAGCGCCGGAACCCTGGGCCAACCCATTACGTTCACGGTAACGGTGCGGGCACCCGCCAGCGCGGGTTCGCCGCAAGGAACCGTGAATATCACTGAGCACGGCGCGATCATTCAGTCGCTCACCCTGTCGCCGGAAACGTCGACGAACCCCAAGTTTGCCTTCAGCGACGCCACATACACTCTGACACAACCGCCCGGCGGGCCCGCATTCTTCTTCGGCAAATACCCGATCACTGCATCCTTCAACCCCGTCGGTGCGTACTCGAAGAGCCGCGCGAATAAGTCCTTCGTGGTCAGCAAGCCCGCCTACACTACGCTCGCCGGTGGCGTGAAGATTGAGACGATCGCGCAAGGATCTGGTCCCGAAATCCAGTCAGGCCAAACGGCCAGTGTGCTCTACACGGGCTATCTCGCGAAAAATGGCCACATCTTCGACGACTCCCTCAACGACGGTGGAGCGCCCTTTAGCTTCACACTCGGCACGGGACAGGTCATTCCCGGCTTTGACGAAGGAGCAACCGGCATGCAGGTCGGAGAAACGCGAATCGTGTTGATCCCTCCGGCCGAAGGCTACGGCAATCAGGCGAACGGACCCATTCCCGGACACTCGACCCTGATCTTCGTGCTGACTCTTGAATCCATTGCTTAGGCGCCGGCTGAACACAATTGAGATCGCTTCTTTGGTATCTCCTGGCCGCAGCAGGCGAAATCAGCGGCTGCTTCGCGTTCTGGGCGTGGCTCAGAATGCAGAAGAGCCCGCTCTGGATTCTCCCGGGTCTTGCGGCTCTGATCATTTTCGCCCTGGCCCTCACCCGCATCGACTCAAGCCACGCCGGCCGCGCTTATGCCGCCTATGGCGGTATCTACATCCTCGCGTCAGTCGGTTGGCTCTGGGCCGCCGAAGGCATTCGCCCCGACCGCTGGGATCTGCTCGGCGCATCCATCTGCCTCGCTGGCGCAGCCCTCATCCTCTTCGCCCCGCGAACGAGCTGACGAATTCTGGAGGCACCGTGTTCACCATCGACACCCGCTTCGACGCCAAGCAGATCCAGCAATTTGCGAGTCAGGTCGAGCATCTCTCCGACCTAGAGCGCCAGCTCTACGACGAGAACTTCACCGGGCTGCAATCGGACGACTTCAACGCCGGATTACTCGCAGGCCTGGCAGCCGCCCACATCATCAACCAGAGCAGTGCCTCAAGCGCCGATAAGACGAACTTCGTTGCCCACATGCTCGCCTTCGTGGCCGACAAGATCGCCGAGCGCGGCTTCTAACGCCGAGCTGCCATGACCAGGGGCCCGCCGCCCCCCCGCTTCAAACCGCCAGCTTCCGCGCATTCTCAAGCGAATCCGCCTCGCCAGCCGGCTTGTCCCACCGGATCCGCTGCACCCGCGGAAACCGCATGGCCAGCCCCGACTTGTGCCGGCTCGACTCGTGGATCGAATCAAACTCGATCTCGAACACCAGCTCGTGCTTCACCTCGCGCACCGGCCCGAACCGATTGATCGTGTTGGCCCGGATCCACTTGTCCAGCTTGAAAAGCTCTTCATCGGTAAATCCCGAATACGCTTTGCCGATCGGCAGCAGCATGCCTTCATGCCAGACCCCGAATGTGTAATCCGAATAGAACGAAGATCGCTTGCCGCTGCCACGCTGCGCATAAAGCAACACGCAATCGAGCGTCAGCGTGTTCCGCTTCCACTTGAACCAATGTCCGCGCGGCCGGCCCGCGATGTAAGGGCTCTCCAGCCTCTTGATCATCACGCCCTCGACCCCGCTCTGTGGATTCGCTCGCGCCTCTTCCCGGAATGCTTGCAGCTCATCCTTGCTTCGAAGCGAGAGCACCGGCGATAGATCCATCGACCGCGAAGTATACCGCATATACCAGCCTTCCAGCCGCTCCCGCCGCTCACGCAGCGGCAGGCCCCGGATGTCCTCACCCCGATCAATCAGGATATCGTAAAGCCGGATATGCGCGGGGTAATCCGCGAGCATGGCCTGCGTGACCTTCTTCCGGTTAAGTCGTTGCTGCAGCGCATTGAACGGCGCAATCTCGTCTTGGTCCTTGGTCAACAATTCACCGTCGAGCACGAACTCCTGCTCATCGATGGCCAGCGTAGCCTTGACGATGTCCGGAAACGTCTCGCTGATGTCGTCGCCTGTTCGCGAGTAGAGCGCAATGTGCTCGCCCGATCGCGCAAGCTGCACCCGCACGCCATCCCACTTTGGCTCGACTTGAAACGCGTGCAGATCAATCGCCTCAAGCTCGCTGTCTTCAATCGGATGAGAAAGCATCATCGGCAGGAATGCCGCGCACCGCGCCGGCACCGGCATTTCCGCATGGCCTTCGAGCCACGCGAACAGTGATTGATAAGGAGGCGCCAGGCCATGCCAGAGCTGCTCGATTTGATCGAGGTCCTTCCCGAACCCGTCCGCCAAGGCCGTCTTCGCCAGCCGTGCGGAAACACCGATGCGGATGTTGCCGGTGATCAGCTTGAGCAACGCCCAACGGCCGACGGGATCGATTTGATCGAGCCACGTACCAAGCTCGGCTTGCAACGCCTTCCGATCGGTTTGCGACTGGACAAGAGCGATCTGGCTCAGGCGCAGCGGCTCTTCGCGACGTCGATCGTTGGGCCAGATGAGCGCCACGGTCTCGGCCATGTCGCCCACATAGTCGCGCGAAAGCGCGTAGAGCACCGGATCAATACGGCTCGCGACCAGCTCGCGTATCACGTTAGGCTTCGCCGTCGGAAAGGAGAGCGTGCCTGCAAGCGCCGCCAGCGCCCAGCCCCGCTCGGGATCTTGCGTCGCCTTGAAGTAATCAGCCATCAGACGCCGCTTGGCCAGAGTCGAGCCGCTCGTGGACAGGCTATCCAGAAGCTTCGCGAAGGCCTCCATCAATCTCCCTCATCCTCGTAGCCCTGAATGTCGAGCGGCCTCGCCTTCAAACCGTTTTGCGTCGCCCAGTAAACGATCGCGTCTTCGCGCCCGTGTGTAATCCATACTTCGGATGCACCCACATCCCTGATCGTCTGCGTGAGCTCATCCCAATCCGCGTGATCGGAAATGACGAGCGGCAGCTCGACCCCTCGCTGCCGCGCCCGCGCGCGAATCGCCATCCACCCGGAAGCCATCGCGCAGATCGGATCAGGCAGACGCCTTGACCAGCGATCGGCAAGCGCCCCAGGCGGAGCCATGACGATCTTGCCTTGCAGCGAAGACTTATCGAGATCTTGAACCGGCTCGATCGAGCCAAGCTCGACGCCCGCCCGGCGGTATAGTTCGCATAAGGCCGTCACCGCCCCGTGCAGGTAGATGGTGTCATCATAACCTGCCTCGCGCAGCAGGCAGATCACGCGCTGGCACTTGCCCAGTGCATAAGCGCCAACCAGCACGCAGCGCTCCGGCTCGCGCTCGAGAGCCTCCAGAATCTTCGAGATTTGCGTCGAGTCTGGCGGATGGTGAAAAACGGGCAGTCCAAACGTCGCTTCCGAGATGAACACATCGCATGATCGCGGTGTGAATTCCTCGCACGTCGGGTCGCGCCGCCGCTTGTAATCGCCCGAAACAACAACACGGCTGCCGCCGTATTCGAGCACGATCTGGGCGCTTCCCAGCACATGACCGGCCGGCAGGAACGTGACATCCACCCCGTTCACGCCGGTCTTCTCGCCGTAAGCTATTGCCTGGCCCTCGCCTGCATTCTCTCCGAACCGGCTTCGCATGATGGCGAGTGTTCCCGCCGTCGCCAGCACAGCGCCGTGACCCGGACGCGCGTGGTCTGCATGCCCGTGCGTGATCAGTGCCCGGCTTGCTGGGCGAACCGGGTCGATCAGGAAATCTCCGGGCGAGCAATAGAGCCCATCCGGCGTGATGCGCAGCCACTCTTCAGGACGCGGGCCCGTGATCTGCATGGTAGTCCGTTTCCTGGATATTATACCTTTGGTCACTGCCCCATGCTCTCCCGTCCTGCCGGGCTCGCCGCCTTGATGAATACGTCGATCACCTGACCTGGATAGAGCTGCAGCATCGCCTTGCCGGGTTCCAGACGGAACAGAACTTCGACCACGCGAGTTTCGACCACCTCAGCGTTGGAGGCCGTCGCCAGGTTCTTGGGCACGGCCAGCGGTTCGATGCGCAGAATCTGGAGGTTCAGCTTGCGCGACTGCCCGGCCTCCTCCGGCACGAACGCGAAGGCGCGACAATTAGCCGCGAGCCTCGGCGCATCCCGCTCGTCAACCTGCGCCCGGATATGCAACACCGAAAGGTCTCCGACGACGATCGCGGGCTTGTCGCCCATCGGCGCAATCTCACCGGGTTCCACGTAGCACTTCAGCACCGTTCCGGCAATCGGCGACCGCACCGTCAAACGATCGAGTCGCACCCGGATCATGTCGGCCTCGGCCTGGGCACGCCGGCTCGCGGCCTCGGTAACAGCCAGATCGTGCTTCCACGGCCCCGCCTGTGCGCGCTTCAGGTCTGCTTGCGCCTGCCTTTGCCCGGCCGCCGCCACGTCGAGCGCCAGGATCGCGTCACCGAGCTCTTGATGGCTCAGAACGTTGCGTGAATAAAGCCGCAGGGCTCGTTCGTGCTCCAGACGTTTGTGCGCGAGCCTCGCCGTTGCTTCGTCCAATGCCGCCTGGAGCCTCGCAATCTCTTCTGGGCGAGGCATGCCGCGCAGCCGTTCCACCTCTCGCTCGGCGACAGCCACCGCCGCTTCGGCCTTGGCTAGCTCGGCTTCAGTCAACAGGGTGTCGAGCCGAAAGAGCGGGTCTCCGGCCTTGACCTGCTCGCCCACGCGGACAAACACCGTTGCGATCTGACCGGGCTCAGGAGCCGCCACCCGGATGTTCCGGCTGGCCGCCTCCACCGTTCCCGGCGCGGCAATCCCATTCGAAAACGGGTTGACGGGGGGAGATTCATCAGGTGCCAGTACCGGCGGCGGCACGGTCGACGCCTGCACCGCCCACCAGGTCAGAGGAATTCCCAGCAAGGCCGCGATTATGGTCGTCCACTTGATCATCGCTGTCACTCCAGTTGTGTTGGCCCGGCGCAAGCCGGCGGAAAAAGTGCGTCATTGAGCGAGAGCCAGACCCGATTGCCACACCCGCAACAGCATGTCCTCGCCCGCCGGGCGAAGCCTGCCGTCTTCAAGGTGATAGATCACATCCGCGAATCGCAGCACCCGAGGGTCATGGGTCACGACGAGCACGCTCCGCGGCCGGCCGCGCTCGTCGCTGCCCCGATTCGCCTCGAGGATCAGCTCCATGATCGCGTGTCCGGTTTCCGAATCGAGGTTCGCCGTCGGCTCGTCGCAGACCAGAAGTCGCGGCTCGCCCACGATCGCCCGTGCCAGCGCCACCCGTTGCTGCATGCCTCCGGAAAGCTCGCCCGGCATCGCGAGCAGCTTGCCGCCGAGCCGCACTCGTTCGAGCGTCCGCGATGCCCTCGTCTCCGCCTCGCGCCGCCCCAGTCCGCGCACGAGCAACGCCATCGCGACGTTGTCGAGCGTCGTGATCGTGGGGATCAGATAGAATTTCTGAAACACCATGCCGACCATCGACCCCCTCGCGCATCCGTTGCGACCCCACTTGCTCCACGACTGGCCGAAGATCTCGACTTCGCCGCCGCTGGGTTTGAGCAGGCCGCTGATGATCGAAAGCAGCGTCGTCTTGCCGCGCCCGCTGGGCCCGACCAGCATCACCAGCCGGCCCGGTTCCACCCGCAGGTCAACCCCGCGCAGTGCGTGCACCGCGCGCGGTCCCGACCCGTAAACCTTGGTGATCTTGCTGAGCTGGAGCGCCGAAGCTTCGCCACTCATTGTTGAGCTTTCACTGAAAAAGGATCACAGGGTCGACCTTGAGCACCCGACGAAGATTGATCAGACTCCCCGCGCTGATACACGCCAGCATCGGCACCATGCCGAAAAACACGAGCGGCCACGGAAAGCGGGACGTCAGCACCGCGCCCGGAGCCAGTCCCGGAAGCGTGGCCAGGGCCGCCAGGCCAATGCCGGCCCCGTAGCCGATGAGTCCGGCCACAACCGCCTGCACCAGCACCACGCCCGCCAATGTGGAATTCCGCGCACCCACCGCACGCATCATGGCGAAGTAAGGGAGATTGTCCGACGCAAATTGGTAAAAGCCGACCGTGGCCAGCACCACTCCCACCACGAAGCCGAGCAAGGCGGTGATCGCGAAGTTCAGCCCGACCCCAGTCCGGACCATCAGAAATTTCATCGACCGCCACCGGAATTCGCCCGCCCGCAAGGCGACGATGTCCGGCAGCTTGCCGATCCGCTCGGCCACCACTCCCACGTCAATCCCCGGCCTCGTCTTGACCAGGATCATGCTGATGCTTTGCGCGATCGGCGGAATGAAACGTCTGAGATTCTCGACCGATGTGAACAGGATAACTCGCCCCTCCAGCCCGCCCCGGGCTCGGCACGTGCCGGCCACCCGGACGCGCCGCCCGCCGATATGGACCACGTCCCCGATCCCGAGCCGCGGCACGCTCCTGCCATCCGCCACGTCGACGAAGACCGTGTCGGGCAGATCAAGACTCGCCAGGTCGCCGCTGAGCACCTCCGGAGGCCTGCCGATCCGGCTCGATCGGTCGATCCCGATCAGATGCATGTTGAAATACTCTCCGCCCGGCAGGTTGGCCGCGGCCTTGTAGCTCAAGAGCGGTTCGGCCCATTCGACGCCGGACACCGACCGCACCCGCATCAGCTCACGCACGTGCATGTCGCGCAGGAAATCAATGGAAATCGTGTCCCTCGAGACTACCCACAGATCGGCAACACCGATGTTTTGAAGCGGTCCTGTAGCCCGCTCCAGAACGCCCAGCAAGATGGCGACCTGCTGCGTGCTCAACAACACTGCGAACGCCAGCCCGAGCACCAGCGTCGCATACCGGCCGCGTGCACCGAAAATCATCCGCAGTGCAATCCGGATCATCGAATCCAGCCCCTCTGCTCACCAGGGATTCTCTTCGAAACGAAGAGTGGAACGCCGCTTTCCCTCATTTCACGCGCGACCGCTCACGCCGCGGATTCGTGCACTTTCTCGTCAATCGCCGCATCGATTGTGAACAGCCGTTTCAGTCCGCTCACCTCCATGATCTCGCGCACATCGTCGCTCATCGCCGAGATCCCCAGAGAACACCCTCGCGACGCAAGCGAATGCCGAAGCGAGAGCAGCGACCCCAGCGCCGCGCTCGCCATGAAGCTCACCTCGGAGAGATCGAGGACCACTCTCGGCATCGCTCCGGCGCGCACGGCTCCCCAGCAAGACTCGGTCGCTTGCAGCGTCTCGTAAACAAGCTGGCCGCGCAGGTAAACGCGCAGCTCGTCCGCGCTGGATTCCATCCGATACTCGAAGCTGAAACGGGAATAGCAGCTTTTCACGTCGTGGCTCCGCGATGAATTGGAGACAGAGCAGGCAAATCGCGGATCCCCCCGACGCCAGAAAGCGTCGTTCCGGTCGCGCTCACGTTGACGACCGATCCGCATGCATACTTAAGCGTTGGCGACCTCGCAAACCTTTCAGCAGTTCGGCGCCGCGCGCAAACAGGCGCCATCGCCAGCCAGGCGGTGCAAGATTTCCGCCAGCCTGCCCTCGCTGCCGGAAACTGTTACAATTGACCATCCGACGAGGGTCGATCCAACAATATGGGCGTTACTCGACAGAGCCTTCTGATCCGGGCGCAGGCAGGCGATGAGTCTTCCTGGAAAGACCTCGCCGGTCTGTATCGCCCCTTCCTCGCCGGCTGGCTGAGGCAGCAGAATCTCCCCGAGCACGACCGAGACGACCTCACCCAGGAAATCCTCGTCTCGGTCGTGAAATCCCTGCCGTCGTTCCAGCACCCCGGCCATCCCGGCGCCTTCCGGTCCTGGCTCCGCAGCATCGCCGCGAACCGTTTCAGCGATTACTGGCGGTCCCGCGCTTCAGGGCCGCCGCTCACCGGTGGCAGCACCGTGGCCGATATCTTGAACGAGGTCGCCGACCCCAATAGCGCGCTCAATCGCCAGTGGAACGAGGAACACGACCGCTACGTCCTCCGATGCCTCTTCGACCTGGTCGAGCAAGAATTCGAGCCGGTGACTTTCCGCGCCTTTCGCCGCCTCACCCTGGACAATGCCACCGGCGCCGAGGTGGCCGCCGAGCTCGGAATGAGCGTCGGGGCGGTCTACGTGGCCAAATCACGTGTGCTGCAGCGCATACGCGAAGAGGCCGCGGGCTTGATCGATTGCAGCGGCGAAGAATTCGTCTGAGCTTCGCACCCCCCGAGCCCGCTTTCAACTGCAACGAGACGATTCCATTCGCTTATCCGAGTTCCCGTCATGCCCGAGCCGGCCTCCGGCCATCCCACTCCCGAACAATTGCACGCATTCTCCCTCGGAATGGTCGCCCGGGCGGATCTCGAATGGCTCGCTGCTCATCTGGACTTATGTGAGTCTTGCTGCGCCACCCTCGAGCGTCTCGCCGCACCCGATCCGATCGTGAATCGGCTAAGGGAAGCGACATCTCCTGATGTCCACGCGCCCGACGACCCCGCCGGTCGCATTTCCGCCGTCCGTGCCCTGCAGCGAGGCCGCCTGCGCGAGGCCATGACCGGTCGTAGATCGGCACCTCTTGGTCCAACTCCCCAGCCAACCGCGCCCACCCACGACGACGCGTCGCCGGCGACCGCGCCTTGGTGGGTCGGCGATTACGAGATCCTCTCCGAAGTCGGACGCGGCGGCATGGGCGTCGTTTACAAGGCCCGGCACCGTCGCCTGAACCGCCTGGTCGCCCTCAAGATGATTCTCGCCGGCGAGTTTGCCGCCGAATCGGAGAGAGTCCGCTTCCTCCGCGAAGCCGAGCTGCCCGCCCGCATCAAGCACGTCAATATCGTCCAGGTGCACGAGATCGGCCATCTGGAGGGCCGTCCCTATCTCTCGATGGAGTGGGTCGACGGCGGCACGCTCGCCGACCGGCTCGACGGCACCCCCTGGCCCCCGGATCAGGTGGCGCACCTGGTTGGAACGCTCGCCCTGGCCATCGACGCCGCACACCGCCAGGGAGTCATCCACCGCGATCTCAAGCCCGCGAATATCCTCATGCAGACCGGCGATCAAGCCGAACCCTCTCGCGAAAAGCCGCCCGGGACGGCCAGCCCCCTCGCCGGAATTACCCCCAAGATCACCGACTTCGGCCTCGCACGCAGCCTCCGCGATCAATCCGGTCTCCACCAGGACCGGATTCGTCGTCGGTACGCCCGAGTACATGGCTCCCGAGCAAGCCGCCGGAGACTCGCGAAAGGTCGGCCCCGCGGTCGATATTTACGCGCTCGGCGTGATCCTCTATCAGCTCTTGACGGGTCGGACCCCGTTCCGGGCCGAGAGCCCGGCAGCCGTCCTCCGTGTCTCGGCGTCCGACCCGCCGGTCGCACCGCGCCGCATCAACCGCCGCATCCCTCGCGACCTTGACACCATCGTGCTCAAATCGATCGAGAAAGACCCCGCACACCGCTATCGCACTGCTTCGGCGCTGGGCGAAGACCTCCGTCGCTTCCTCGCGCGCGAACCCATCCACGCGCGGCCGCCCCGCGTTTGGGAGCGCTTGCTCAAGTGGGCTCGCCGCCAGCCTGGTCTTGCCGCGTTGGCCGCGTCTCTGGCTCTCGTCACGGCGTTCGCGCTTGCGGGCCTCACCACGCTCTGGCTGGCGGCTGAACGCGCGAATGTCCTCGCCCGCCGCAGCGGCAATGCCGAGCGCCGGGCTCGCTATCGGGCCGATATCACCGCCGCCGCCGCCGCATTGCAGTTGAACCAGACCGAAACCGCCCGCCGCCTGCTCGAGGCCAGCCCAGGCGAATTACGCAACTGGGAGTGGCGGTATCTGACCGGTCAGCTCGACAACTCCCTGGCTGCCTTCAAACCGCCCCATGCTCCCCCCGCCGTGGTCCTCATCAGTCCCGACTGTACCCGCGTGCTCTACGCCGCCGGGGGCGATTCGGTTCTTCACCTCCGTGACGTCATCCCCGGCCGCGAGGTTGCCACTTTGGTCGGCCACGAGGCCGAAGTCCAGTCCATCGCGTGGAGCAAGGACGGCAGCCGTGTCGCATCGTCATCGGCCGACGCAACCTTACGGCTCTGGGACGGAACGACCGGCCAGCCGATCGCCGTTCTCCGCGACCACGCCCGGCCTGTCGTCAAGATGTACTCAAGCGCTGACGCGTCGCGCCTGGCGATCCGATCCACGAGCCCCGATGTGCAAGTCTGGAACCTGGCCCACCGCACGTTGCAAAGCACACTGCGGGGCGCGAACGAATCGGATGTCGTGACGTTCAGTCCGGACGGGAAGCGACTCGCGTTCGGCGGCCGCCATCGGGTTCGGCTCTGGGATGTCGACTCCGGTGTTGAGCGCCCTCCGCTGAGCTTCGGCAACGCCGCAGTGTTCGCCCTGGCATTCAGTCGCGATGGCGCTCGGCTCGCTGCCGGAACTGATTACCCTCAGAATCGCGTCTGGCTCTGGGAAACCGCCACCGGCCGGCTCCTCGCCACGATGGACGGGCATACGAATATCGTCTGCGGCGTCGAATTCAGCCCCGATGGCCGCAGGATCGTCTCGACATCCTTCGACCAGACCGTGCGGCTCTGGGACGGCGCGACCGGCCAATCGATATCCAGACTGCAAGGCCATGCAGCCACCGTCACGGGTGCTTCCTTTCATCCCGACGGCCGTCATCTCGTCTCTGCTTCTCTCGATGGCACACTTCGGCTCTGGGACACGCACGCCCGCGAATTCGTCGGAGTTTTCCTCGGCGAAACCGACTTGCAGAATTTCGCACTCTCCAGGCCCGATGGCTCGCTCCTGGGCACCATCGGCTCGAGCGGATCGGTTCACATCTGGAATCTTGATCGCGTGAAAAGCGCGGGCGTGCTGGGTCGACATGCCAGCTTCGTCTACGACGTCGCGTTCAGTCCGTCGGGCCGCCAGGTCGCTTCCGCCGGATGGGACGGCGCCGTGCGGCTCTGGGACCCGCAGACCAACCACGCCCTTCAGGTCCTGAACCACCACCCCGTCGAGATTGTGCACGCGATCGCGTTCCATCCCGACGGCCGGCGACTCGCTTCGGTCGCCCGCGACCGGCGCATCCGCATCTGGGACCTCGCCACCGGGCAGAGCAGCACAAGCGCTCCAATGGCCGGCGGACCACTCGTCGAACACCGGGTCGCCTTCGCCCCCTACGGCAATCTGGCGGCATCGACCGGCGGTCAGGACGGATCGGTGCAGCTCTTCACGACCTCGGGAGGATCACCCCCTTTCGACCTCGTCGGGCCGGGCGCCGGCGCCAATGACGTGGCGTTCAGTCCCGACGGTTCCCGCTTGGTTTGTGGCTACTCCGACGGATCTATCCGGATCTGGGACGTCCCCCTGCGCACCGTAGCCGCGGAATTACACGGCCACGCAAAATCCGTCGTCCGCGTTGCCTGGAGCGCCGACGGCAGCAAGCTCGCGTCCGCGTCGTTCGACTCGACGGCCAGGCTCTGGGATGCCAGGTCCTTCTCGAGCATCGCCGTACTCAAACACCCGGGCGTTGTCTTCTGCGCCGCGTTCGACCCCCAAGGCTCCCGGCTGGCCACCGGCTGCATCGACAACATTGTCCGCCTCTGGGACACGGAAACATCCGACGAGGTCATCGAGCTCCGTGGCCATTCCGCTTACGTGCACGCCGTCGCGTTCAGCCCTGATGGAACCATGCTCGTCTCCGGCTCTGGAGACTGGACCGTCCGCATCTGGGATTCACGCTCACCCGGAGAGCGCCAGCAAGCACCACACCCAGCACCCCCAGAAGCACCATCCGGCTCCCGGCAGGAAGATCGCTCATCCGGCATGGCGGCTCGCCCAGCTCGTTGACGGTTGAAGGGTATTCCGCGGACGTCACTCGCGGAAAAACACGACGCCCCGACCGTTCGGGGCGCATCGAGAACCCTCAACCAATCCAAGGAGAAAAGTCGTCATGAACGCCAACCGCCGCCGTCGCACCGTCGTGCTCGAACAGTGCGAAACCAAGGTCGTGATGAGCACGATTCCCTCTGTCGCAATGGCCCCTATCGCGGTCGCGGTCGACCCGCCGGCACCCGTCCTGTTGCCCAGGTCGAATTCACCGGCATCTTTGCCGGCGACCCGCTCCCAACCGCCAAGGCCGTCCTGGCTGGTGACCCGCTGCCGACCAATCCGCTGCCCACAGCCAAGGCCATCCTGAGCGGCGACCCCCGGCCTACTGGCATATTGTTCGTGAATGCAACCCACGAAGGCGACCCGCTGCCGACCAATCCGCTGCCCACAGCCAAGGCCGTCCTGGCTGGTGACCCGCTGCCGACCAATCCGCTGCCCACAGCCAAGGCCATCCTGAGCGGCGACCCCCGGCCTACTGGCATATTGTTCGTGAATGCAACCCACGAAGGCGACCCGCTGCCGACCAATCCGCTGCCCACAGCCAAGGCCGTCCTGGCTGGCGACCCGCTGCCGACCAATCCGCTGCCCACAGCCAAGGCCGTCCTGAGCAGTGAACCGCGGCCTACGGGCGTGTTCGTCGCGGATGCGATTCAACAAGGCGACCCGGACTCCTCGGCCAAAGCAACGGCCACCAACGACGGCGACCCGCTTCCTACCAATCCCCGTCCTACCGCCAAGATCATCATCGGCGGCGATCCCCTCCCCACCGCCAAATTCGTTTACGGCGTGTCACATCCCACCGGTTTGGCGAAATGACACGCGGGGCAACGCCGTGCGGAATCGGCCACCCGGCCGATCCACGTCGCCAGCCCGATGCGACCGGCAAAGACGCCTGCCGCGCACCCTTCCGCCGGACGACACAGCCCGTCCCAGCCAGCAGCAGCGAGCGGCCAAGCGTCGCCGCCTCGCCTGCTGGCTTTCGGCCCCGACCGGGGCCGAGCGAGCGAAAGATCGATTAAGGTTCGCGCTGTCGCGAGCGATGAGAACTTTAACGCGGATCGGAAACCCGCACCGTGCTGAGCCGCGCACCCACCGCGGCGTCGGAGCCTCCAATGAACACAAACAATGACACCCGAACGGGTTCAGTCACGCTAGCATTTCGATTGTTGAAGGCTGGCGATCAAAACGCGGCTGACACCATCTGGAGCCGATTCTCCGCCAGCCTGGTTCGTTTCTCTCGCAAGCGCCTGGGCAGTGCCCCGCGCACAGTCAGCGACGAGGAAGACGTCGCCCTGAGCGCCTTCCACTGCCTGTGGCGAGGCGCTACCGCCGGCCGGTTCCCGCAATTCGCCAGCAGGAATGACCTCTGGCGCTTGCTTGCGGCCATCGCCGGTCAGAAAGCCGTCGATCAACTGCGCCACAATCGGCGCCGCAAACGCGGCGGCGGTCGCGATTGCCCGGCTGTCGACCAGCACGGACACGACGCCCTCGCCCAGGCCGTCGACCGTGAGCCCGCTCCGGACACCGCATTGCTTCAGGACGAGGACTGCCGGCGCAGGCTCGACCGCCTTCGCGACCACGACCTTCGCCGCATCGCAATCTGGAAGCTCGAGGGGGAGAGCAACGACGAGATCGCCCGCCGCCTAGGTCGCGGCTTGCGCTCGGTCGAGCGCAAGCTAGCTGTGATCCGGAGAATCTGGCTCGCCGATTGAATCGATCGATCGCGCAGATTCCCAAAATTTGCTGATCGACCGCCTCGCGCTTCTCATCTCACGGGTGGCTCTCCGCGGCGCTCAATCACTCCCCTCAACATTTTCGAAGCATTCCGAAGCAACGATGCTCGCTTGCCCTCGCCGATAGATCCGCTAAGGCTTGCTTATTGCTCAGACTATTTTCCGAGATAGCGCCCTGCTTTCTTTGACAACCCTGCTGCCAGAGCGCATAAGCCTGAGGCTGGTTAATCGCGCCGAGCTTTGTGGCTCCCCAAGGTAACGCAGCATGGCGGTGCACTCGACAGAGGGCCGGGATCAAATCGGTCCGGACGCCGGCGCTCACACTCCGGCAAGACTTGAGGAAGCGCTACGGTTGGCTGTTTCCGACCGCGTGGGTGCCACACGATTCGCACTCTGGTTCGGCGGCAACGTCCGGCTCGGGCTCAACCGCGAAGGCGACTCCTTGATCGTTCGGGTTCCCGATTCGTTCTTCCGCGATTGGATCGAGCGCCACTATACCCCCAGCCTGCTCGATGCCGTCGAGGCCGTCATCGGCCAGCGGCTCCGCGTCTCGATCGAGGTCGCTGGGGTGTGCGACCAGCACCCGGCCGATGTGCCAGCGCCGCCATCGAGTCCTCCGGAAACCGGCAAGTGTCCAAGCCTGCTCGCGAAAACTCCACTTCCGCTGCCCGTTGAACCCACTTACCCGGTGCCGCTGCCCGCCGCATCGAACGGTCTAGCCGCCGTGCGAAATCAACCGCTCAACCGCTCCGAAATCCACCAACCCAGGCGAGGTGAATCCAGTGCTGCCCCCGCCGGCTTGATCCTACCGGGCTTGTCTCGCCGGCCGCTTCGTCGGCTCGAAGATTTCGTCACGGGGCCGGGCAACCGCATGGCACATGCCGCCGCCGCTGAAATGTCGCGAATCGCTGGACAAACGTTTAATCCGCTCATGATCCACAGCGCAATCGGCCTGGGGAAAAGCCATCTGCTCGAAGGAATCAACCTCAGCCTGAGGCAACTGCACCCGAGATTGCAGATCGTTCAGATGAGCGCCGAGGCATTCACCAATGGCTTTCTTGAGTCGATGCGCTCCGGAACCCTGAGTGGTTTCCGCACCCGGTTCCGCGGCGCCGGCGGATTGATCGTCGACGACATTCAATTCCTCGCGGCCAAACGAGCCACAATGGTCGAATTCCTCTACACCTTCAATGCTCTGTACGACAAGGGAGCACCGATTATCCTCTCGGCCGATCAACACCCGCGCCAGATTTCGCGCCTGACCGATGAGCTGGTGACGCGTTTCCTGGCCGGCATGGTAGTCCGGATCGAGTCTCCAGATTTGATGACGCGCCAGGCCATACTCCAGGCGAAAGCATCCGCACACGGCGTTGAAGTGCCCGAGGCGGTGGTCGCTTACATCGCCGAGCACCTCCGGGCCAGCGTTCGCGAGCTCGAAGGGGCCCTCCACACCGTGATCACTCAGGCCGCTCTCACCGGCCGGCGCCTTGACCTGACCCTCGCCCAGTCCGCCCTGCGGGATTCGATTCGCCACACGACCGTGTCCATCGGCGTGCGCGACGTCGAGCGAGTGGTGTGCAATCTCTTCCAGGTGAAAGCCGAAGCGCTCAAAGCGGAGGGCCGAGCCCAGGCATTGGCCTACCCGCGGATGATCGCCATGTACCTCTGCCGTAAGCACACACGCGCAGCCTACAGCGAGATCGGTCGTTACTTCGGTGGGCGCAATCACACGACGGTCATCGCCGCCGAAAGAAAAGTAAATAAATGGCTCAATTCCGAGAAACGGATCGTCCTCTTGCCGGGCTTTGAAACCGTCGCCGACGTCCTGTCGGATATCGAGCGCGCCTCGGGCGCATCGTGAACGGCGAGTGATCAAAGCGACCAACTGCAACCTACGAAGTCGCCTGATTCACTCGCCGCAATCGCGTCATCTTTTCAAGGCTTGGCGATCCCCACCACGCCAACGGCCAGCCGCGCACCGGCATTGCCTACCGGCTGCGAGAAGTCGTCGACCTTTTCATGGACAACCACGCCCCGGCCAATGATCGAGTGAGCACCGTGGAAGCTCAAGTGCGAGTCATCCACGTCCAGCGTCGCGTTCCCGTTGGAGTTCGCCGTGATATTGCCAAGATCACCGACATGGCGTTTCTTGCTGTCAATGCTGCCATGCGGCGCCTTGCCGGGGTTGAAATGCGACCCTGACGACATGCCGTCCTTCGACCACACGCCAAATTCATGGACGTGGAAGCCGTGCTCGCCAGGTTTCAACCCGCTGATTTCGGCGTGCACATGAATTCCCGAAGCCGATTTGGTGAAGGTCACCGTGCCTGTAACCTCGCTGCCCGATGCAGAATGCAATTGGGCGACCGCTTTGGTGATGTCCCCTTCCGCCTTGGTGTCGTCATGCTGTGCCGCGTCCAGGCTGCGAAGCCCCAGCACAATAAAGCAAAGAGCCGCGCCAGTCGCCACTGCGGCAACGCATTTCTTGATCGGCATGTCAGATCTCCTTGGTTCTTGACCAGTTGACTTGGTGTTTCGGCAAAGGCCTGAATGCAACTTAGCTCCCCCAGACGCGGCTCTCAAGGGGTCCCCGCTCCCAAGACCCCTCAGCCCGGCCCCCCTAGCCTCTTTCACGGTCGTCGAGAATAATAAGATTCGACCGGATCCCCGCTTCTCGCGATTCGATAGGACGATTCATGCCTGCATTCGAGCTTGTCAGTCCGTTTCAGCCCGCCGGCGATCAACCGCAGGCGATCGAGCGCCTGGTCGAGGGATTGCGTCTGGGCCAGTCGAATCAAACACTCATGGGCGTCACCGGCTCCGGCAAGACGTACACGATGGCCAATGTGATCGCACAATACGGGCAGCCCGCGCTCGTGATGTCGCACAACAAGACGCTGGCCGCCCAGCTTTACGCGGAATTCAAGGATTTCTTCCCTCGCAATGCCGTTCGCTACTTCGTCAGCTATTACGACTACTATCAGCCCGAGGCATACATCCCCCAGCGCGACATTTACATCGAGAAGGACGCCGCGGTCAACGACGAGATCGAGCGCCTCAGGCTGGCATGCACAAGCGCGCTCGTCAGCCGCGAAGACGTCGTGGTGGTGGCCAGCGTTTCGTGCATCTACGGCTTGGGTTCACCCGATGATTACCGCAAGATGATGGTGCGCCTCCAGGTCGGCGACATGATCGACCGCGACGAGGTCCTTCTCAAATTCGTCGACATCCAGTATGACCGCAACGACGTCTCGTTCGAGCGCGGTAAATTCCGCGTCCGCGGCGATGTGATTGAGCTCTGGCCTGCTTACGACGAAATCGCCTACCGGATCGAGCTCTTCGGTGACGAGGTCGAGCGTCTCGGGATCATCGACCCGCTTTCCGGCAGCGTGCTCGAAACTCACCAGGAAATGTACGTCTATCCGGCGAAGCACTTCGTCTTGCCCGAGGAACGGATCAAAGGCGCCGTCGAGAGCATCGCCGCCGAGCTCGAAGAAAGGCTCCAGGTGCTCAAGGAACAGGGGAAGCTCCTCGAAGCTCAGCGGCTCGCCGCACGCACGCGCTACGACATGGAAATGCTCATGGAAGTCGGCTACTGCTCGGGTATCGAGAATTATTCGCGCCATCTGGCGGGCCGCGCGCCAGGTGAGACTCCCACCACGCTGCTCGACTTTTTTCCCCAGGACAGCCTGCTCATCCTCGATGAGTCGCACGTCTCGGTGCCTCAGATTCGCGGAATGTTCGCCGGCGATTTCAGCCGCAAGAGCACGCTGGTCGAGCACGGCTTCCGTCTCCCCAGCGCAATCGACAACCGCCCCTTGCGCTTCGACGAGTGGGAGCGCAAATTCCACAGGCGGCTCTTCGTTTCGGCGACCCCCAGCGAGTACGAAGTCGCCGTCTCCGGCGGCGAGGTCGTCGAACAGGTCATCCGCCCCACCGGTCTGGTCGACCCGGTTGTACGCGTGGAGCCGGCCCGCGGCCAGGTTCCCGCCTTGGTCCAGGAGGTCAAGGCGCGGGCCGCCCGCGGCGAGCGTGTGCTGATCACCACGCTCACCAAACGGCTGGCCGAAGATCTCTCACGTTACTTGAAGGAACAGGGGATTCGCTGCAAATGGCTGCACTCCGAGCTCGACGCCTTCGAGCGAGTGACAATCCTTCGCGAGCTGCGCGAAGGTGCCTTCGATACCCTGGTGGGCGTAAACCTCCTCCGCGAGGGCCTCGACCTCCCCGAGGTCTCGATGGTCTGCATCTTGGACGCCGACAAGGAGGGCTTCCTGCGCAGCGACACGTCGCTGATCCAGACCATCGGCCGCTCCGCCCGCCACGTCAATGCAGAAGTCGTTCTATACGCCGATAAGGTCACGAATTCCATGCAGCGTGCGATCGACGAGACCCAGCGGCGGCGATTGCTCCAGCTCAAGTACAATGCTGAGCACGGAATCACCCCCGAAACGATCAAGAAAGCCATTCGCCGCGGAATCGAGGAAGAAATACAGGCACGAAGCATCGCTCGACGCGCCGTCGGCCGCGACGAAACCACCGACAACACCGAGGAATATCTGAGCGCCTTGGAAGCCGAAATGCTCGAGGCCGCGGAAAAGCTCGAATTCGAGCGGGCCGCCGCCCTGCGCGACAAGATCCTCGAGCTCCGCTCCGCCGGCTCGGGCGGCCCGCCACTTCCCGCGGCAAGCCCCCAGGCCCAGAGCAAACGCGGCCGCGCCAAGGCCCGCACCGCCCGCCGAAAACAGTAGCGGCATCCCCCGGTTCGCTTCGTCCCCGTCCCTCAATTCGGTGGCCATCCCACCCGGTTTCGCAGTAGAATCAACTCGAAGTGTCAATCCGCGAGCATCTCCTGGTAACGCCATCATCGGTATCTTTTTTGCCGACCGTCCACGAGCGTCTCGCTGAATCTGCAGAAAGAGAGAATCCCATGTTCGGGTATTTCCGGCTCCCCTCGAGTGCGTACAAGCCACGCCAATCCCCGTTGCCCAGGCTGTTCGTCGTTCTCGCACGAGCCGTGTTGGCCGTTTCCGCCGCCTTCGTCTCGATCGGCTGCGATTCAAATAGCACATTCCTCCCGCCGCCGCCCGACGGTCTCCGCGGTTCCGCGTCCGAAGATTCGATCGACGTGCCCGCCCCGGAGGCACTCGACGGCTCCGCCTCCGGCGCTCGTTCGGTCGAAATGATCCTGGACCACCGCGATCCCAGTGAGATCGATATCGTCCTGACCGCTGCTCGCACGCAGGCGGGGCTCGATAAGATCCGGCTCAGACCCAAAGTCTTGGGCGATGCCGACCCGCCTTCACAACAGGTCGAATTCGTCCGCGAGGCGCTCGCGCGCCATCCGCTGGCGCTGATCGTCGAGCCCGCTGACCCCTCCGACACCCGCATGGCCGAAGTCATCCGGAAAGCTCGAGCGGATGGAATCCCCGTGGTCCTGCTCAACCGGCCGCTCGCCACGACAGCTTCAAATGCCGATGCCGCGAAAGCAACCGGTGCCGCCCTGAAGGAATCCACCGCGCCTGCAGCCGCGGCGCGACCAGGCCCATCCGGCACCCCTGAGTCTGCCGGTTTTGGCAGTCTCGTTCTGGTCGCTCCGCCGTCGTTCGCGCCGTCCGCCCGTCAGCTCGTGGCTTCGGCGATCCGCAACGCCACGAACGCGCGGCTCGATCCCAAAGGCGGCGCAGTGCTTCTGGTCAATCAATTCGGCGATCTCTTCGCCCTCGAGCGAATCACGGCCATCCGGAGCGCCTCAAGGACGCTGGAATCACCAGCGTCGAAGAAATCAGCTTCTCGAAATCAGCCGAGGCCGGCGCAAAACTGCTGAAACAGAAACTCACCACGAATCCCAAGCCCGTCCTGGTCTTCGCGACCGACGGGCTGAGCACGACCGCTGCCCGGCAGGTGATGGCTCAGTTGATTCCGGATCGTCTCTACGTCCAGGCTGCGTTTCCATCAGACGGAAACTACACGGATATGATCAGGATCGCCGATTTCGCCGCCGTCGCCGCGTACTCCCCGAATCGGGTCGTGCGTAAAGCGATCTCCACCGCGGTCAGCCTCTCCCAGGGCCATAGCGTGCCCGCCCGCGTCGACGTTCCCGTCGAATTTTACGACTCGGACGAAAAATCGACCACGCCGCAGTCGCCGGTCTACTACAAAAAAACCAGATCGGGTCCGAATGCGAAAACAGCCCCCTGACCACGACTCGCACACGCTGGCCTTTTCCGGTGCTGTGCGTTTGAGGGAGGAGGGCGCCTCGTGAGCGATTTGCGTCACTCGTTCGGCGAGCGCGAGCGGCAAAACCTTGAGTTCTTGATCAGCGCTGCGCTCGAGGAAGATCTCCTCGAGCGAGGCGATATAACGTCCCTGGCGACAATTCCCGCGAGTGCCCGAGGAGCCGCCCGGCTCGTCGCCCGATCCCCTGGCGTGCTCGCCGGGCTGCCCGCCGTCGAGATGCTCTCCAGGAAGTTCGAGCCGAATCCGATCTGGACACCGCGAATGGCCGATGGCGACCGCCTCGAAACTGGTAGCCTGATCGGGCGCCTCGCCGGTCCCATGCGCTCGCTGCTCGCCATGGAGCGTACCGCACTCAATTTCCTCCAGCGATTGAGCGGAATCGCCTCTTTGACCGCGCGCTACGTCGCGGAAGTCCACGGCACCCACGCGGCCATCTTCGACACGCGCAAGACAACCCCGGGCTGGCGTTTCCTCGAAAAATACGCAGTCCGCTGCGGCGGCGGATCCAATCACCGATTCGGCCTCTACGACGCGGTTCTTATCAAGGACAATCATCTGGCTTGGATCAAGGAAGCCGCCCAAGCTTCCGGCCGTGATCCGGTCGCAACCGCGATCACGTCCGCCCTTACTTTCACCCCCCCCGGCACCACCATCGAAATCGAAGTCGATTCCCTCGAACAGTTCGATCGCGCGCTCGAGTGCTCTCCCGATCTCATCCTGATCGACAACCTTGGGCCCGACCAGCTCGCCGAGGCCGTCCGGCGTCGTGATGCCGCCGCCCCGCAGATCAAGCTCGAGGCCTCCGGTGGTGTCAACCTCCATGCCGTGCGCGCCCTGGCCGAGACCGGTGTCGATCGCATCAGCGTCGGAGCACTCACCCATTCCGCTCCCGCACTCGACATCGCACTCGATTACGATCACGATCGATCGGTCCCCTGAGTCATCGTTTCATTCACACCAAGCGGAGAATCAATCTTTTCTGTCACGGAGAATCGGGCTTGAATATTCGACTGCTCGACCGCCTCCGCGCGGTCCCGGGTGATTACGTGCCGCTCTGCGAGTTGGGTCCAAACCTGGATCAAGTCCGAGGCGACCTGAGATCCTTGGTCGATTTTGGGTTCGGGATCGAGCAGCACCCGTACCGAGGTGCCTCCTATGTGGCTCCCGCCGAGCGGCTCTGTCCCGATCAGATCGAACACGACCTGGCGGCGCGTCGGGTCGGGCGGCGTATCGTGGTCTGGAACCGGGTCACCAGCACGAATGACCTCGCGAGTCGGGCTGGAGACTCCCGGTCCAACGATGGCCTGGTCATCCTGGCCGAGGAACAGACCGCCGGCAGAGGCCGCCAGGGCCGGTCCTGGACGGCCCCGCCACGTACGTCCATCCTGATGTCAGTGTTGCTCTTCCCGCCGCCCGAGTTGATGCCCGGCGACTCTTCCGGCGGATCCGGACTGGCTTGGTTGACGGCACTGGGCGCCATCGCTACGGCCGAAGTCGTCTCCGACTGGACCGGCCGGACCGCCCTCATCAAATGGCCCAACGACGTCCGGGTCGACGGCCGAAAGATCGCCGGCATCTTGGTGGAGCGCTCCCGGGCGCCCAACCGCGCGGCTATCGCCGAGCCGGCCTGGGGCGCCGTGATCGGCATCGGCTTGAACGCAAACCTGCGACATGACGACTTCACGCCCGAGCTCGCCGAGCTCGCCACGTCCCTCCAGATCGAGCGTGACGGTGCCGGCGTCGATCGCTCCGAGCTGGCTCGCGACCTGATTCGCCGCCTCGATCATTGGTACGACCGAATCCGGGCGCTCGGCCCCGAATCCGTGAGCGCTGTTTGGTTCCAGCGCAGCGAGCATCGCGGCTGCCTGATCGTGGTCTCAACGCCTCGAAATCGTGTCGTCGGCCGCCTGGTCGATCTCAGCCTTTGCACAGGAGTGACGCTCGAGCTGAGCTCTGCTGAATCAGAAGGTGAGCTTCCCCGCGTGACCTCGCTCCCATTGGCCGACATTCGCACCATTGAGCCTTTTCAGGAAAACCATTTCGCAGCAGAGCACCATCCGTAACCGCATGAGACAGGAACTGGAACCGCCCGGCCTGCGGTGTTAGACTGAGACCAGTTCTCCACGATCACGGGCCGACCGAGTGTGCGGAGAGTACCATGACGGGAGTGCAGCCTTGCCGTTGGATAAAATGGGCCGCGTGCTTGTGGCTCTCGTCGCTGTCGTTCGACACGTGTTCCAGCGCCTCTGATGGAGCCGGGGCCTCGCATCCGGGAATGGGGGTCTCTGCCATGTCCGAAGCGCATAATCGGTCGCTCTTGATCGAGTATTTCAAAGCGTTCTTGACCGACCGCGATCTCGACTCATTTCGTAGCCGCGTGAGCGCACGTTACAACGAGGGAACCCTCGGCCGGATTCTCTCAGACTCGAACGACGTCGCCGCACGCCGTGCCGCCGTGTTATCGCTCGGGATCGTCGGGAGCTTTGCTCACAGCAACACGGTATTGGGTCGAGCCTTGAGCGACGACGATCCCATCGTGCGCGGCATGGCTGAAGACGCGCTCTGGGCAATCTGGTTCCGCGCCGATACATTCGAGCACAATCAGACGCTCAGCCAGGTGGCGCTGGCAATCAGCCGCGATCAGCTCGACCACGCCGAGATCTTGGTCACCCGCCTGATCGCGACTGCTCCCAATTTCGCCGAAGCATACAACCAGAGGGCCATCATCTATTTCCTTCAGGGCCGGTTCGCCGAGAGCATCCAGGATTGCGAGCGTGTCCTCGCTCGCAATCCCTATCACTTCGGCGCAATCTCCGGCATGGCCCAGTCGCAAGTCCAGCTAAGGCGTCCGCAAGACGCCCTCAAATCGCTCAAGCGCGGCCTCAAGATCCAGCCGCACCACCCGCCCCTCCGCGAGTTCATCCGAATGCTCGAGACCGAGATCAATTCCGACGGCCAGCGTTAAGACCACACCACACGCTTCATCCGTGTGTCGACGGACGGCGCAGCGACGGTGGGTGTGGGCATGCGAAAGCATCAACAACTTCCGGCAGCGCTCCCAGGTGCAGGTGAAGCAGGCTGCCAACCGCGTGGTGGTGGAAGTACCAGTCGCCCTCCGCCGAGAGCGGTCCCACGCATTCCGGGCATTCAAATCGCTCCATTCTGGGCGTCAGTCGCCATCGTCCGCTTCGGTATCCGCGCACTTCCGTCCCTCGAGCGCCCAGCCACGTGTCGTGCAGCAATGTGCGCGTAACCGGGACCGGAGGCAGAGGATCCGCCAGCAGCTCGGCATCGAACGGAAAAATCCCCGCACCCGGAACCCGCCTCCCGCCGATGATCATGCTCCGACCCAGGTAAGCCGCCCCGCCCCCTTCGCAATAGATCCGCTGACCGTGGCACACGTGCTGACGAAGTGCGGCCATCATGCTGTCGTTGGATGCCAGCACATCCGCGTGGGGATCGGGCATCCCGCAGCCGATCATCACCAGGTCGACACCGTCTGGGAGCCGTTCGTCCCGGATCGGCGAGAATTCGAGCAGGTCGGCCCCGAGAGCCTCGAGTGCCTCCATCGTGTCAGGAAAATAGCGTCCGAACGCCTCGTCCTGCGCATACGCCACGCGAAACCCGCGCCGCGTTCGACCACGACAGGGTTGATCCACTTCCAGCCCCTCCGAAAACGGCCGGCTGCGCCAGTGCCTCGATCGCCTCGAGATTGGCGTGCTTCCAGAATTCCGCAGCCAGCGCCACGATCAATTCTTCCGGCAACTGGCGATCTCGGGGCGCTCTCTCGAGCACGCTTCGCACCCCGGGCATGAGCCCGATCGCGCCAATCACCGGCAGATTCGCGCCGAGCCCGATCAGGCGCCTGAGTTGCGGAAGCGCGTTGGGATCGGTCAGCTCGTCGATCAGCACCGCGTCGATTCCGTCCGGCAGCCGCGGTAGGTGCAGCGACTCGGACGCGCTCGCTCGACACGACACGACGGCGACCACCGGCAGATCCAGCGCCTGCGCAACCGGAAGCAAGTCTCCCGACGTATCGCACGAAGTGTACGAAATGCTACCCTTTGGCTCGCCGAGCGTCCCTTCCACAATCGATAGTTCTGCCGACATCGCTGCTCGGGCGAACAGCCCGCGGCAAACGGCTGGCGGCATCAGCCAGGCGTCCAGATGCCGCCCGGGCAATCCCGTCACTTGCCCCACCGCTTCTGTGGCGGTCGGGCACGCACGAGTGCGAAAATGCTGCACACGCCATCGTCGTTCGGTCAACCCAGCCAGCATTGCCAGGCAGGCCACCGAGGGTTCAGCACCCTCGGCTGGTGTCGCAAGAGCCAAGCGCGGAAACTCATTCATGACCGTTCCGAAGCCCGTCCCGTAAATGTTTTGGCGCGATCCGTCCGCCCCCACTTGCTCCTTTGAACGACTTTTCCGTGAGATCGGATTGCGAGCAACCTAGTGCCGAACTCACGTCTCGAATGGATGACAATCGGGAGCGCAATACCACCCCAGCGCCGCATCGGGACGATGAGGAGCATGCAATCGCGGGCGAACGTCGAATGAATTCGTATAAGCGGGGGATTGGCCGCGTGGAAGCTCTTCCTCCATCGGCTCAATTGATGCAATCTGCTCGTCCCAATAATAGCGCCGGGAAAGGCTAGGTCAAGAGTGATTCACCTTCCTCGGATTCCACCGCGCTCACTCCAAACAGCGTTCTTCACACGCTCGATTTCACCTTGCCGCTTCTCGCTACTCAAGCTACCTTACGCCCCCCGCCGGAGTCGATCTCCAGCGCGGCCGGCGGTCTGGTCGGGATGGAGCCCGCGCAATGCCAAGGGAAACGTGCAATTCGCTCCGAACGAAGGCCCCAACGGCCTTCTCGGGAACCCTCGCTCGCCGGCCACGCGTCGGTGAGAACTTCCTGAAGCGCGTCGTCGCCGCCCTGATCGCAGGCGGAATCATCCTCGGCTCGACCGGCCGCGGACAGGAGCGCCAGTCGCTCGCCGCCCCCGTGAATTCCCAGCTACCCCCAGCTCAGGCCCCCTCAACTCCGGCGGCCTCGAGCAATTCCACGTCGGAATCGGAGGCGGCCACGGTGCGCGCCGAGACGATCGAAAGATTGAGGGGCCTCGGTGCCGCACCGGCTCCCGACCCCGCGCACGCCCCGTCCGATTCGGCCGCCACCAAGGCCGACGCGCCGGCGCGATCGCCCGGTCTTTCCGCGATGGCGAGCGATCTCGTCGTCCAGCAGCCGCTCCAGAAGCTCCTCCAGACTAGGCTGCAATTGCTCGACGAGCACGCAAAGCTCACGCTGGCTCTTAAAAAAGCGATCAGCCCCGAACTCTCCCCCGAGCGCCAGACCGAGCAGCTTCAGGCCGAGCTGAGCCAGGTCAACGCGGTGCTCGAGCAAGCCGACGAACATCCCGACACAATGCTGCCTGCCGCATTTCACAAATCCGCCGGGAAAGACCGTTCGGCTCTTGTCTCCGAGTTGAAAGACTCGATTGATGCGACCACGCACGAGCTCGGTGAATGGAAAAGGAAGATCGAGACCCTCAGAAGCGCTCGCACCGATCGCGAGACCAAGAATAAGGCACGCGCCGCCGAGCGAGATAATCTCTTCAAGCTGGTCACGAGCTTGACCGCCAAGAGCGTTGAATACGAAAAAGCCGCGGCCGAGGCCGGCAGCGCGGTCGACGGTCGCCTCGCCCAGGAAAAACTCGTCAATCATCAGTGGGAGGTTCGAGTCGAATCCCTCAGGCTCAAGGTGATCGAAGCCCAGATCGCCCTTGAGGCCAAACTGACCGGAATCCACGAGCTCCAGGGTCATCTGTATCACGCCCACATCTCGCTCGCTGAACGCTCGCTCGAGCAAATGCGACTTCACTTTCGCGCCGAATCCGAAAAACAGGAAAATAACTTGATTCGCGATGCCGCCGACGAAAAAAACAAGGAACAGTCGTCCGACGATCCGCTCGAACGCTTTCGCGCCCGCCGGACGGCTGAGTTGCTCGAGCTCGAGTCGCAGGTCCTCAAGATCGAACAGGCCCTCGCAACCAACCCTACGCCGTCGTTCGAGGAGCAGCAATCCCTGGCTGACCACGCCGACAAGGATTTCGCTCAGATCAAGGAGCTCCTTGACGACGGCGAGGTCAGCCGCCTCGACGCGATCCGTCTGAATAACGAATTCCGACGCATCGCGCCCGAGCGCGAGCGATTGGTCCGCAACGAAATGGCCCTCGTCGAAGCTCGCTTGCAGTTCTTTGAAGACGACTTGACCAAGGTCGAGATCCAGCTCTTCCAGGACTCACTCCACGATCGCTTGGAACGCGATCTCTTGAAAGAACGTGTCTCCGCCGAGCGCTGGTTGGTCGGCGAAACCCTCCTCCTCGACCTCGAGCGCAAACACCGCGAAGTCCTCGTACGCCGCCGGAAGGCCCTCGAGAAGCTCGCCGAGCAAGCCTCGAAAACCCATCAACAGATCGCTCGCCGCCTCACGATCCTCGACCAGGAATACGGCTTCATCCGCACCCAGATCTTCTGGGTCCGCGACCAGGACCCAGTCGCCGCCGGCACCTTCGTCCAGGGGGCCCGTGAGTTCAATATTCTGCTCAAGGCGCTCCTCAAGCTGGCAGCGGAAACAATGAAGCCCGCTCTCTGGACCCGGCCCTCCGGTGAATTCATGGTCACCGCCCTCGCCATGCTGGTCCTGCCCGTTGGTCTCGTGAAACTACGCCGGGCACTCGGAGTGCTCATCCGCCGCGGAATGGGAGAAGCAACCGGATGAAAGCCCTCCAATCGCTCGCTCTCAAGCTGGCCAGAGCGTTCCTCTGGCCCTCGTATTTCCTGCTGCTGGCCTACACCTCGAGGATCGCACCTTGGCCCCGCAGCCTGGCCATCCTCGTTTCTGCACTTCTCACCGCCGCCGCGATCGGATTCTTTGCTCGTGATATGTTGCGATGGCTCGTCTGGCCGTCGACCGAATCCGAGCGCTTGTTCAAGGTCCCCGAGTCCGTCGCGCGCAGCTCCATCACTCGGGCCGGTTCCTTCTCGTCGCTGCATTCTTGTCGCTTTTGCCGGTTTATATCTTCGAACATGAGTTGATCGCCCCTGAAGGGCGCCCGTTCACTGCCCCCTCGCTCGGCCGTCTCGCCGTCATCTTGTACGAGCTTCTGGTCTGGGGAACATTCGTTCGTCTGCTCTCGCGGAAGTCGCCGTTGCTCGACTGGATGGCCACCAGCGTCTCCTCTGCCGACCACGCAGACACCTCATCCCCACCCCCAAGGTCGCCCGCTTCCTGGAACGTCCCGTTGAGGTTGCACAGAGGTCTGGCCTGGCTCGGCCGACGCCGCAAATTGGTCGCTACTCTCTCGCTCGCTGCTCTCGGCTCCGTCATCGTCCTCGACGTTCGCGGCTATAGCTTTACCGCCCGCCGTCTCACCGCCGGCGGCTCCCAGACTCTGCTCGCCGTCGCACTGGCCACCCTCGCCTATCGCGCAATCGGCCGGACCATCAGCCGCAACGCTTGGCGCTGGGCTCGGCCCAGTCACTCCTGGGCGCTGGCCTTGACCTCGGCAATGGCTTTCCGTGCTTCTTCCCGCTCCCGCGCAGTCGTCGGCGGGCTCACCGCTGCGCCCGCAGTCTCCGACGACTCCTCGAGCGCCGTCGATGACTCAGTGCCCCTCGAAGATCTCGCCGCAGGTCTCCTCCGCCTCTGCTCATACGCAATGATCGCCCTGACCCTGCTGGCAATCGCCTGGATCTGGGATCTCGACTTGGCTCTCGTCCGCTTCCTCCTGGCCAGGCCCGTCTGGTCGGCGGACGGTCCCGCCCCCGTCACCTGGGGAAACATCTTCGAGGCCGGCACCTTCTTGTTGCTCGGTGCGCTCGCCTGGCGATACATGAGCACCCTCTTCGCCGTGACAATCTTCCCCAGAATGCCCGACGACCCAGGCGTCCGCTTCGCCGTCGTCACTCTATGCCGGTATGCCGTCCTCGGTCTGAGTTCCCTCGCGGCACTCTCGGCCGTGCATCTCGACCTCGCCAAGATCGGCGTGGTCCTCGCGGCCTTGGGCGTCGGTCTCGGCTTCGGTCTGCAGGAAATCGTCTCCAACTTCGTTTGCGGAATCATTCTTCTCCTGGAACGACCAATCCGCATCGGCGATGTCGTCACCGTCGCGGGCACCACCGGTAAAGTCGAGCGCATCAACATTCGGGCCACCACCATCGTCAACGGCGACAACCAGAGCATGATCGTTCCCAATCGCGAATTCATCACCGGCAACCTCGTCAACTGGACGCTCAAGGACAAGATCCTTCGCGTCGCAATCAAACTCAGCGCCGCCTACGGAACCGACCCCGACCGTGTCGTCACCCTCCTCCTCTCCATCGCCCGCCAAGATCCCAACGTGCTGCTGAACCCCGCGCCATCCGCCGCCCTCGAAGGCTTCGGCGATTCGGCCCTTCTCTTCGGTCTCTATGCATTCGTCCCCGACCCCGGTTTGGTCGGCGACGTCCGACACCGGCTCTGCTCCGAGGTGCAACGCCGTTTTGTAGCCGAAGGAATCGTGATGCCCTTCCCGACCCACGAGCTTCACGTCAACCGCGTTCCAGCCGACCTCACCCGCGCCTTGGTCTACCGCCGCGACGACGACCAACGCGAAACTCCACCCCATCGCTTCGACCCCCCAGGACGCGTTCCCCCGCCACTCCACTCCGCCGTCGTGCCCGACCGAGAACCAGCAGCTCACGATCGCATCGATTCCTGACCTCTCTTCCGCGATCAGCTCATTCGACCTGTCCTCTCTTGGATCGCCATCATACCCAGTTAAACGCCGAAAACTCCCTCGACGGCGATGGTGCCGATCGCGCCGCTGGCAGACCGCCCGGAAATCTCCGCATCTCCGCGGCTTAACACTAATTAAGGACAAAATCGCACAAACTTTGTAGAGCCCGTCGGCTCCGGCGGCCGATAGCCTTTGAAAGGAAGGACCCGCTTTCCCGCAATGCCGTCTGGAGTGGGGCGGATTGATAGCAGGCGCAATTATGAGCCACGGAAGGCCATCACGTTCACTCTCTCTTCTGCTCCTGCTGTTCGCGCTCGCGATCCAGTCGGTCGCGCCCGATTGCCAGGATCTTGCTTCCCTTCAGGCTCTGCAACGGATCGCACCGGGGCTGACCGACCTCGATTCGCCCCTGCAACAAGACGAGTGGCCCGACGACGTGTGCGAGCCGGCTCCATCGGCGTCACGCGTTGCTGCTGCCTGCCGGAACGATCTCGGCTCGCCGCTGGTCTTCGGGCTCACGTTCACGCTACCGCCGGCCCAGCCGGTTGAACAGCCTTCGCTCTCTGGCCGCATCAGGCGACGCGTGCCTTCCGTCGTCGAAGGTCCGCTCCGCTCACTCGGCCGCATGATCTGCTGAGACTCGCTGCGCGATTCGCGGCTCAAACGCCCAGTTTTCGCGACGGGTTCCTCGCCAGAAGAGCCGAGCCAAGGGCGCAATCCCGTCCACGCTCACTCGTTCGCCTGCGGCCGGTGTTCCTGCCCAGCCGTTCGTGTACCGCGCCCGTAAGAAAGATCACTCGCATAACCCTTTTCCCATAAATGAGTGCTGAAAAAATGTTTAATAGCTACATTTTATTCGCGTATTTCTCTCCCGAAACGCTTCTACCGGTGGGCTCGATCGTGGCCACCGTCCTCGGTGTCGTCATGATGCTGGGCCGCGGCTCTCTGCGTTTCTTCATTCGTTCCTTCAAGCGCGTCTTTCGGCCGTCCGCTTGGATCGCCGGAGTGAGCCGGCCTCACTTCCGGCTCCAGCAGCAAGGCGAGCAAGATTCAGGTGGCGCCGGCTACGCCACGGCGAGTCACAGTGACGCCACGATGCGAGCGGACGAATCGGATTCTTGAACGCAGGAGTGATCGCGAATGCCCCAGCTCGCTCTGGAACGAGGCTCTCGCCTGACCCGCCGGATCCTCCGCACGAGTCGCGCAGAACCGAAGAGCGCCGGCGGCGGTTTGCCCCATCCCCTCACAGCGCTGGGCTTGGCGGTGATGCTCGCCCTCGCCACCGCTTTGATCGAGCTGGTCATGCATTTCGTCCGCAGACAGTTCATCAACCCGACTTCGATGGGCCCGCTTCAGTTGAATCCGCAAGCCTACTGGATGGTCCCTGTTTCCAACCTCATCCTCTTCGGAGTAGCTGGCCTTCCCCTGCTCGCCGCGGCCCTCGTCCGCTCCCGCAGGCTCTGCGCCGTCGGTGTCTTCGGGCTCTTCTTCTTGTCCGCGCTCGCCGTGCTGCTCACGCTCCGCGGCCTGTCCTTCCTCGCTTGTTCGACTTTCGCTGCCGGCCTGGCTATTCAGCTCAAAAACCGGCTCCTGGCTCGCTTGGGCCGCGCTGATCGTCTCGTGCGGTTCGGCTTGCCCGCATCCCTGGCGCTGGCGGCCACCTTCGCCTGCCTGGGCTTTGGACGCGAAAAGTTTGCCGAGCATCGGCCCGCTCCTGCACCCGCGGGGTCGCCGAACGTTCTCTTCATCGTCCTCGACACCGTTCGCGCCGAGAGCTTGAGCCTCTACGGCTACGAGCGCGACACCTCGCCCAACCTCACAAAACTCGCGCAGCGCGGAGTGCGCTTCGACAGTGCCCGCACGGCCGCCGCCTGGACCCTCCCCTCGCACGCCAGCATGTTCACCGGTCGCTGGCCCTACGAGCTCTCCACCCGACCCGATCACCCCCTCGATACCGCGTTCCCCACCCTTGCCGAGTTTCTCCGCGACCGCGGCTACAACACCGCGGGCTTCGTCGGCAATACCTACTTCTGTAACCGTTGGTTCGGCCTCGCCCGCGGCTTCCTCCATTACGAAGACGTCGCCGTCTGCCTCGTTGAGGTTCTCCGCAGCTCCGATATGGGCAGGCTTCTCACCTCGAGGATCGCTCCCTCGATCTTCACCCGCGACCGACCGTATGCCTACTTCAATCGCAAGGATGCCGCAACGATCAATCACGACATGCTCGCCTGGCTCGCAGCCCAGCCCAAGGGACAGCCTTTCTTCGCCTTCTTGAACTACTACGATGCTCATGACCCCTATATTTCCGCAGCAGGAGCCAAGCGGCACTTCGGCTTGCGGCCCGAGACCCCCCAGGAAGTCGCCGCGCTCCGCGACTGGCTCCATGTCGATAAGACCAAGGTCCCGAGCAGGCTCTTGCAGATGGCGATTGATGGATACGACGACGGCATCGCTTACCTCGACGACCACCTGGGCCAGCTCTTCGCCGCGCTCGAATCTCGCGAGCTCCTCGCCAACACCCTGATCATCATCACATCCGACCACGGTGAGCTGCACGGCGAACATGCCGCCTACGGCCACGGCTCGCACCTCTATCGCGAAGTGGCCCGCGTCCCCCTCTTGGTCGTCGGCCCCACGCCCGTTCCTCGCGGCACGACCGTTGCCGAGCCAGTCAGCCTGCGCGATCTCCCCACGACTGTCGTCGACCTCCTGGGCTTCGAAGGCCGCTCGCCGTTCCCCGGCCGCTCTCTCGCAAGCCGCTGGGCGCCCGGGTCCGCGCAGCCGGCCCTTGACGAATTTCTGCTCACCGAGACCTCCGACGAATTGAGCAGAACGCCCGCCAGCGCAACCAGGGCTCGAGCCCTGCTCCATCGCGGCAAGGTATACGTCCGCAATAAAGACGGCAGCGAAGAACTCTACGACCACAAGCTCGACCCTTCCGAAAAACGCAATCTCGTCGCCTCGCATGAACAATCGCACATGCTCGATCTCTTCCGCTCCAAGATGAAAGAGATTGACGCCGCCGCAGTCATCGCCCAGGAGGCCCGTTTCGGCAAGCGCACACGCCGCACACACGGCCGCCCTGCACTGGCCGCCAATTCGAGCCCTTGGCCCGACGCTCAAGAACCGCTCCCAGTTTGCGGCCCCGGCGATCTCGACCTGCACGATTAGCGACCTGCACCACTGATCGCGGCTCGTTTGTCCTTCGGCTCCCCAGCTCGGTCGCCTGAATCCGTGTAAAGGGCCTCGCACAGCTTGCCCAGCAATCGGCCGGCCTCCGCTGTCGCGTCGGAAACCGACTTCGTGGGCTTCGGTGCGTCGAGCGGCACGTTGTTCACGAACGCGGCAAACACAAGCGATCGCCCGGATGCCGTTTCAAGGTAGCCCGCCAGCGCCTTGCTTGTCAGCACGGTGGTTCCCTCCAGTTCGTTCTCAACGAAGTACGTGCCGGTCTTGGCGTGCGCATGCCCGCGCACGGGCTATCGGCTGCAACCGACTTGGCAAGGGTCCCGTCGCGGCCAAGCACCGGCAGCGCCGGGTCGAATGCCGCAAATTCCGGTCGCGTCGCCATCGCACGCAACAACGTGACGGTCGCCCTCGGAGTGACCAGATCCGATCGCGACCCGCCGGCCCCGCCACCGAACGAGACTGTACCCGGCTCCAGTCCCAGGCCCTTGAGAATTTTCCCCTCGCGCTTCAACCCCTCCTCGAGAGTGCGCTCGCCATGATGTGCGGCGATCAGAAGCGGCAGCGTGCTGGCATGGAGATTGTGGCTCACCTTCAGGATCACTCGCGCATACTCGCTGAGCGGGGGCGACGTGTACTCGGCTACCTTCGGCAGCTTGAGAACGTCGCCGCGCGCCGCCAGGCCGCCAGTGTTGTTCGACTCCAGCGGCGACGCCGTAACCCGCACTCGATGCCGCCGCAGCGCCTCGATGAACAGCGCGCGGGCAAACGAGGCTGGCTGCTCGATCTCGCCGATCTTGACGACTTGCCCGTGCCCGACAGGCAACTGCCCGCGCACCGCGTACTTCGCTGAACCAATCCGCCCGACCGTGAGCGACGCCGGCTTGCCTTCTGGAACCGTCTCCACCAATGCGTCGACCGCAACAAACTGTGTCGCCGGCTGAAACGTGACCACTGCCGGCTCACCTGCCTTGCCCGCCGGCCGCGCCAGAACATCGATGACGTTGTCGTTGATCAGAATTGGGCTGACCCGGCTAGGGCCGCTCCCGCTCGAAAGCGCCGGAGCGAAGAGTCGGTCATCCACGATCACATCGCCGGCAATCTCGCGGATTCCCGAGGCTTCCACCTCGCGCGCCAGATGGTCCAATCCCGCAAGCGGATTGGTCCCGACGATTTCACTCTTCAAATTACCGCCGGAGTACGTGTGGTCTTCGTCCTTGAACAGGAGCACTCCCTCAGGACCCGTGCGCCCGCCCATGCACAGGTCGCCCGACGCCACCAGAATCAAGTCTCCGTTCAGCTTGCCCGCCGCATCCACCTCGCCGTGTCGCACCACGGGCGTCTGGAACCGGTACCCGGGCCCAAGCTCGACGAGCGCGGCGGCCGTAGTGAACAGCTTCGTGACCGACGCCGGCGCGAAAAGCTGATCGGCGTTTCGTTCGTAAATCACCTCGCCCGTCTTGCGGTCGACGACCAGAACCCCCCAATGCCCCTTCTGATACCCGGGTGTGCTGAGCACCGCCTCAACCCGCTGCGACACCGCCTCGTTCCCGGAGCTCCGCGCCGCCTTCTGCGCACGAGCCGTCGGCTCGAGCAGAAACAGCCCAGCGACAACCAGGACGAGCCAAATTCGGCCGCACCGCTCCCGCAGTCGACCAACCATTACGCCGTTCATGCGGTATCTCATGTGGAAAAGTCTACTATACTCCCACTCGTTGGACCAACCTCAAGTTTCCACGACGCCCGAAGTTATTGGAGAATACCCCGCCGCGTCTCAATCAAGAAAGCCCCACACGTCCCTTTCCCCCCCTCTCAAAGGGGGGCCAGGGTGGCCTGTTGAAAACTTGCAGAGTATGGAGCGGAGATTTCCCCCCGCGAATGTTGCGCCAAGCTTCCCCCCTTAAGAAGGGGGGGCCAGGGGGGGTCCGTCCCGGCGGCCGCCAGCACCAAACCGCCGCGCAACAGAAAACGCCGAATCGTCCACGGCGAAATTCGCCAATACGGCCCGCTTTTGATCCGCCCAGGGCCAGGGGGGGTGAAGGGCGCCGCCCGCCAGTGATCCGCCCGCCGCGCACAAGATCCCACATCAAGGCCCCCGCACATCGTGCGGCGGCACGGCTTCCCCCGCTGGCGACGAAGTCGTCCCAGGATTCGCTACGCCCCCATTCAACCTCGCCAAGCCCTCCCGCTCCCGCGCCGCCTTCTCCGCACGTGCACGAATCCACTCCCGCCGCCTTCTCTCCTTCCACGCGTCCCGTTTCTCGTTATCCGTCAATGCCCGTCGAACCGGCTGAGTCGAACCTCCAGATGCGCCCATCTCCGCACCGCCCGCCGGAATTGGCTTCGTTTGCAAAATTGGCTTCGTTTGACAACCGTCAAGTCCCGAATCACGACCGGAATTCGTCGGAACACCAATAATCTCTTGAGGTTGTGCTATGCACACGTCATCACGCAAATTGGCTTCGTTCGGCGCTTTTTCACCGGTTTGACCCTCGTCGCCGCCCGCGGCACGCCCATCCTCCCGCGCCGATCAACCGTTTCCGCCATCCCCTCCTGCGTGACTTCACTCACACTTCCTGCATTCAGATCCATGTCGACTCGCTTGGCGTCCTCAGATTCGGAACCCAAGGTTTCAAGACTCGGCACTTCGTCCTCAAGCGCAGCCGGAGCCTCGTCCTCAATCGCAGTCGGAACCCCGTCCTCAAGCGCAGCCGGAGCCTCCTCCTCACGGCCGCCATCGCCCTCACCGCGAACGTACTTCTCCGGAAGATACCCCCCACACGTCAGAACGTCCGATTCCTCCACCACGACCGAATCCCACCCGCGGCGCTTCTCATTCGAAGTAGCAGGCACACTCCGTGTGCCGTCCGCACTAATTGGAGTAGCAGGCACACTCCGTGTGCCGCCCGCCCAAGCCTCACGGCCAATCTCAACCGCCGCGCCCGAACCACCATCAGCGAGTGGCCCGCCGCTCCCACACTCACCCGAATCCGCCTCCCCATCCGCGTGTTGGGCGCGGGTCTCCAGGCACCCGAAGGGTCGCCGCCCTCCACCCGACCGCAGGTCTCCCGTCCCCCCAAACTCAGCGAGCTGATCGCCACTCTCCCGCCCCGTCCCTCCGTCAACATGTTGGGCGCGGGTCTCACCATGTTGGTCGCGAGTCTCCACATCCCGCCCCGGCCCGCCGTGTTGGGCGCGGGTTCTCCTGACCCCGCCCTCCCCGCGACCGCAGGTCTCCCTTCTTCCCGCCACCCACACTCTCCGCCCACCAGGCCGCCGGCCGCCCATCATACGGGCTAACATCTTTCCCAGGCACCGGCGGCAAAGTCTCCGCATGGTTATCCGCCTTCCGCGCCCGTACCTCCTGCCGAATTACCTTGCCCCCTCGCTCCACCGACCCCTTGGCGCGCGCGAACCATCGCCGCATCGCCTCAGCTTCCTTGGTATAAACAAATCCCTTGCGTCGCCTCGTCCGCGCAGGTTCATCCTTGATATGGGTGTCATGTTCCGCCGCAATGGCCCACACCCGCTCGATCTCGCCCTCCACCAGCTCGATCAGGCTCTGCCTGGCCTTCTCCTTTTCACCGCGCTGCGATAGGTCAGGCCACAACGCCACGACCGCCTTCACGTGGGCCTCGAGCATCAGCTCGTTCATATCGCTGAGCAGATCGTCAAACGGCTTGCCCATCGGCCGAAGCGCGTGGCTCGCCGCGAAAACCTCAGCGACCCGCCGGTCTGTGGGGCCATCGACAGGATGCCGCCCCAGCAACCGTAGCATCATCAGCCGATCGCCGGAGGACCAAAAACGTTTGCGAGCCCGTTCCAGCAGTTCCTCAAGAACCTCAAGGATCCAGTAGCACCCCATCGCGCTCGATTCCAGTTTGCGCATGAGTTCGTCGGGCTTGATCGCCGGCGCAGTTTCGCTACCCCATGACGGTCCCCCTGGTTTCTTGTTGTTAAACCGACGGGTGCCATACAACGAAACCGGCACGCCTCGTGAATCGGTGAACAGCAAGTCGCCCGTCTCGCGCACCTCTTTGATCTCGTCGTCCTCGGCATTGTCGATCTGGCTTTGAGTGAGTTCCAGGTAGGCACCCCTCACCCGATCCATGTCGGACGCCAGGAACAGGTTGGCATTTAATAGAAACTCCTCGGGGTCACTCTCCACCCCATAATGCGCGGACCAGCGAAAGTATCGCGCTTCATACGCGATGCTTTCCTCCCGCGCGAGCTTCTCCCGCTCCGACCGAATACCGTGCTTCCGACTATTGCGAGCGCTTTTCGCCCGGGATTCCGGAGTTTTAGGCCCGGTCGAGCGTAACGCATTGCGCCGGTTCGCATTGATTTGTGCATCAGAGGCCATATCAGTGTCAATTCTCGGATGTAGAGACGTGGGTGCCCATCGCGCCGACACCAGTGTCGGCAATCGACTTTGAGCTACAGATAATATGCGACGGGTTTCCCGGATTTAGCCATTTCGTCGACCAGAAAACCTGGAATTTTTTTCACGTCGCAACGCATGCAACGACCAATTCGATCGAACCTGCGAATTTGCGCGCGCCGCGGCTAAGAAGCCGGCAAAAGAAAGCCCCGCCCGTCCCTTTCCCCCCCCTTGCAAAGGGGGGCCCAGGGGGGGTGAAGGGCGTCACCCGCCAGTGATCCGCTCGAACCACCACCGCTCCAGCCCCGTCCCCCGATTAATCGCGGGCGACGACAACCTCGACGACGACCCGCCGCAACGAAATCGCACAATCCAAGTTAGAGCCGACGAAGCCCGCCCCGTTCATAGCCCAGTCTGGGAAAAAGCCGGTACGCCGGCGATAATAGCAAGATGGACCTACAGACCGCCGTCAAGCGAACTGTGGAAGAAGTCGAATCCCTGACGGGCTGTCCTGTTCACGTGGAGGTCGCAACGCTGGGAATGAAGGGCTTCGACGTCAACGACTCCACTCAGAAATACCAGCTCCGCACCCTGCCGGGGCATTTCAGCGGCTTGCACATGGTCTGCCTGATGTACGCGGCGTTCAAAATCACCGATCCAACCGCCGACATTGGATTCGACCTTGCGGCGGAGTACGCGATGGCAAACGAAATGAGGCGAGACCGCCGAAATTCCTGAGAGCGTGTCTGCGAATCCAACGTGCCACAAAATCCAAGACCTGTTGAGGAATCCGGCGACGACCAACCGCACCCTCTCCCGTTGGGAGAGGGCCAGGGTGAGGGCCCCTCCGGGAGACCGCCGGGGTGAGGGACCCTCCGAACACGACCGCAATTCGCACACACGCTTTACAAAACCCCTGATCCGTTTACGCCGAAGGTGTGGAATTCGTCCATTTCGAGTGAGATTCCTCGGCCCTCCGCCCTCCGTCCTAATGTTAGGGCAAGTTACTCTGAAAATTGAGCTCCCGCGGCTGGATCGTGCATTCGCGCACTTTCATGGGGCTAGGTGACCCCCCCTTTAGACATCACCGTTCGCTTTGTAAATCCGTCGCGCGCCCTTACCCTGCAACGATTAAGGGAACGAATTCATTTCACAGCTTCGCCAGCACCCCGCGCTCGATCAGCCGGTCGAAATGCTTCTCAACCCTCCCGGGCAAGTCCCCACCCCGCGCCAGCAATCCCAGCTCCATGTTGATCGAAAACGCATAGTCGGTCAGATTAGCCGACGAGAGGAACAGCCATCGACCGTCGGCGGCCACGCACTTGACATGCAGGCTTCCGAGCTTGCCATTCCGATCGACCCCACGATTCTGCTTCGGCCAGTAATAGACGGTCGAACAATCCGCCACTTCGGCACCGAGCGCTCGAAGCGTGCTGTACTCGTTCCTGCCCTCGAGCTTGTCCGGCGTCTCGACGATCACATTGATCCGAACGCCACGGCCCGCCGCGCGCACAAGCGATCCACAAATATGAGGGATCGAATACACTGCGTAACTCACAATCGTCGCCCGCTGGCTGGCCGAATCGATGACCTCCAGAATCACCTGCTCGGTCCTCCGGATCGGGCCCGCATCCGCATCCGGCCCCGTCCAGACCAACTCAAGAGACTCTTCCTCGCGCCTGTTGTCGTTCGCCAAAGATGCGGTGAGCAGCGCGGCGGCAACCGAAGACGGATTCACTTCAGCTGCGTGGGTCCTCCACTCCCGAAAGAAATCGCCGACGAGTTCCCGCTGATGAGCTCCGGGAATTGCCAGCAGAACCCGCTCGCTCAGCGTTTTCCGATCCTGAGCATCACCAATTTCCAGCCGCGCCACAAGCGTCTCGACCAGGCCCATCGGCAAACTCTTGACGAGCGTGACCGCACGCCCGGCGACCAGGGAAAGCCCGTTCGACATCGTCACTCTCCCGGCTCATCGCCTTCGGTGACACCCACCTCGATCGGCTTCGGCGGCGTGATCAGCTCATCCGTGTGCGCAATGATCGTTGCCTTCGGAAGCGGCTCGGAAGATTCAGTGAAAAAGGCCAAGCCGTCCGACTCGACGGTCGAGACTAGCACACTCCGGTCCAGATACTTGTTGCCGCGCTCGCAGCTCGTCTCTGGCAGGAACAGGCACGCATGACACGCCGCGCCATGCAAGGTCAGCCCATCCTTCATCGGGCGATGCTCGGCGCAGAGAGGATCCGACGCGCACAGCCGCATCGAGTCCAGCGCCTGATCCAGATGCCGCCCCAAGACCTTCGGCCCACCCAGCGCCACCAGGCCGCCAAGCGTCCCCTCGCTGTCCGGCGCGGCGGTATAGAGCAAAATTCCCGGCATCGGCTCCGCATCGCCCCCCGGGGCCTGCGAGTAAATCCTCTCGCGAATGCTCGCCGTCGTATACCCACACTCGATCGCAAACTGCCGGATCAAGGCATGTGCCAGCGAATGCAGCAGAACGTACCGCATCGTCGGAAACCCATCGTCGGGCTCCAGTCCCCGTTTCTGCCGCCACCTCCGGTGCCCCTCGAAAAACTCGGCCTCGCGCTCCCTTGTCTCCTTGATCCACTCCCCAATCGCCTGCTCGGAAAACTGCAGGAAAATCCCTTCGCCACGCACTTCGCACGTCGGCACCCACTTGGGCGCGGACCGGCTGAGCGACACCCGCTGGTCCCTCGGAAAATCGCCGATGTCCGTATAGTCGCCGGGCGACTCGATTCGAGTAAACCCGACGAGCGCCCGCACTTCCCGCAACCGCTCCGCCAGCACCACCTTGCTGATCACCTTCTTGTACGCAGCCGGCGGCTCGACGACCCGCAACTTGAAATCCCGGCTATTCAAATTCGGGTCAGGGTTCGAGAACACCGCCCATTCCGGCTCGCGCAAATCGGGCACTTCTACAGCCCCGTCGTCGGTCCCCGCTTTCCGTTTGACGACCGCCTCCCAGATCTGCTCCTCGGAGAACGTCGCCAGCCCCTTGAGCAATTTCCGCTTGAGCTTGATATCCCGCGCCGATTCGCATTCCTCCAGCTCCGCCCAGTTCAATTCGATCTGCTGGCTCAGCCTGTCGGGCGTGCTTGGAATGTACAGCACCGTCAGCAAGATCGGGAACCAGCTATTCGACGCGCCCGAGAGAATCGCTCGTTGAGTTCCCTCGCAAGGGGCCTCGTCGTATTTTCGCAGATGCGGCCATCGGCCTCGGCATCGTTGCAGCTCAAGTCGCCCCTCCTCGCTGAACGCATCGCTCATTCGCCGCCGTTGCTCGCACCGAACACATTCCACCTGGACATCGGCCACCTCTCCCGAGGCACCTAGCTCGTAGAGCCGCAGTTCATAGCGGCAATCAGTATGCCCACGATGGACAAACTCCACCCACGGAAAATCATCCAGGTGCCCGCGCTCACACGCCACGAGGAACCGGGCAGGCACGACCGACGGAGGCTTCCCCTTCTTGTGGCAGTTGCGATGCACATACCGGCTCCGGTCCTTGCGATAAGGGTCCAGCCGCAGCTCGAACAGACCCGACTGGATCGGCGCCAGCAGCCGGCAGTGCGGGCAAACCTGCCAGCGCGGAAACGGCGCCACCGGAACGCCCAGGTTCGCCGTATCATCAAACGGGCTCGCCGCGACACCCACCGACTCGTTCGCAACCGGCGGCGTGAGCAGCTTCGCAACCTGCGGACCAAGCTCATACTGCACAGCCTTGAGCAGTCGCGGCTCGCTGATCTCCGCCACACCCTGATCAACGGGCCAATCATCAAGACCCATCACCATCACCGACAGATTCGGCAGCTCGACAATCGCCCCCACACCGCCCGTGAACAGCAACTGGTTCGGCCGGATGTCGCCGATCTTGCGCCGCTCTGTCGTAGACGACCCGGTCATTCCGCTTCCTCCTCGTCGTTCTCTCCGTCTTCGTCATCGCGAGCCTCGCCGACGAAACCCGGGTCCGCGTCGAGCCCGCCGTCATGCAGGATCAATCCCACGTTCGGCTCAACATCGCGCAGCGAGTTCAGGCACGTGAAATCATCCCAGGGCTCGAGCCCCGGCCGGTGGAGCAGCCCCACGGTGATCCCGTCGCGCTCCTCGTCATAGCCAAGCACGCGCCCGCCCGCCGTCTTCTGCGATTCGGCCAGCCACTGGTCAAGCCGCTCGTTCAATTCGGTCTTGAGGTTCGCTACAAACGACTCGTCCCCGTCGCCGCTTCCCACCAGCTCTGCCCGCCGCACGATCGTCTTGATCGCCTCCTTGACGTATGGATGGTTCCGGTCGATCTTGCTCGCCCTCTTGTTGGCGTTGAACTCCGTCCCCTGCAACCGGATGCACGAGACCAGAAGCGCCGTCAGCCCCCGGCTCAGCGCCCCGGCGCAAACGGCGTCACGGACAGCGCCTCCACGTGATTGTAAAACGTCGCATGGTAGTGCTCGAACCGTTCGTAGTGCGAAAGGTCCCGCGGCCTGGTCCAGTTGTACACGGTGAAAACCAAGCCAGGGTGTTTTCGACCAACCCGGCTCGTGGCCTGGATGTACTCGGCCGTCGTCTTCGGCTGCCCTCCGACCACCATCAACCCCAGCCGCTGCACGTCGACGCCCACCGAAACCATGTTGGTCGCCAGCAGCACGTCGAGCGGCCGCTTCGGCAATTCCTTGATGTGACCCTTCCGTTGCAGCTCTTTCCGCCGTGCCTCCGATTGCGGGTCGAATGCAACCTCGAGATGGTCGAGCACGTCGGGAATATCCGTCGAGTCTTTCCGCGAGGTCAGCTCGTCGATCGAATACAGCGTCCTGCGAACGAGCCCCCGCTGGTCCATCTTCCCCAGTCGCGTGCGCACATCGTCGTCGACAAGCCGTCGCATCCCGCCCAGCTCACGCATCGAGTTGAAATAGCCCAGCAGTGTCATCCATGCGTCAACCTCGAGCCCATACGCTTTCTTCTCGTAAAGAGCCTGCGCGGCCGAAAGCAACGCGACATACACCCTGATCAGGGCAACCTTCAGCCGCCGACCCGGCGCGCAGATGCCGAGATACCGCCGCCCTGGATATTGCTCGGAAGGCGCGCGCTGCAAAGCGAAGAAGTTGTCCCCAACCTCCAGCCCGTTGGGCGGGAACACACTCACCTTCCGCAGAAACGTCGCATGCACCTGGTCGCCCGCCTTGCGAATCGTCGCCGTTGAAGCGATCAGCTTCGGTCGCACCGTCTTGCCGTCAACCGTCCACGAGCACAGCTTGTCCACGGCCGTCTCGTAGAGCCCGACCAAGGTCCCGAGCGGCCCGCTGATCAAGTGGAGCTCGTCCTGGATAATCAGGTCCGGCGGCCGAAGCAGCGCGTGTGGAATTGTCTTCGCCGATGGAAACCTGTCCTTCTTCGGATGCGTGTCGCTGTCCTCGATCTCGGGCGAGCGGAAACCGTGACGCGTGCAATATCCGTCAACCTGGCCGAACAGCATCTGCACCGTGCCGTTCCACGGCATCTGGGCGAACTTGTCGACAGTGGCGATCAACAAGCTTGGCAAGCGGCGGTAAATCTCCTCGTCGACCACCAGCACCGGAATGCCCTCCAGCGGTGAATTCTTCGCGCTGAACGGACACCGTCCCAGCACATCACCGCAGAACGAAATCGTCCGGCACCGGCCCTTGGCAAACCGCTCGACCTTGATGTCACGCCCCGGGTTAATCTTCGAGCCGCACCATGGGCAATTCGTCAACTGCGCCGGCGAGCCGCTCCCTCGCCCTTTGTACTTCCCGCCATGTTCCTGCTGAATCGCCTCCGCAGCCGCTTCCGTCGTGTTCGGAGTCGTCTTCTGCCCGACCCATAACCCCGCGCGGAACGGCTCGTTCCCCCACTTCGACTCATCGGTCCGGCGAATCACCTCACACGCACAGACCAGCGCGCTCGCTCGCTGGAACTGTTGGATCGTCAGAAGGCGAAGCGTGTACCGCATGAGCACCGCAACCCCGTGCTCGCCCGATCGCCCCGCCACCATCCCCTGCAGTCGCCGTAATCCCATCGTGTACGCCGACAGCCCCAGATAAGCCTCGGTCTTCCCGCCACCGGTCGGAAACCACAGCAGGTCCGCACCAGCGTCAGCGCCCCGCACCTCTCCGAATGGTCGAGCTTGGTGATCCCGCGCAGGTTGAGCAGCACAAACGCAAGCTGAAACGGATACCACGACCGATTCGCCGGAACATCGATCGACCGCTCGTCGACCTGCTCATCCCGCCGCCTCTTGAGCGAAACGATCGTGTGAATGCGCTGCTGCCACATGGCCAGGTTGGCAAACCGGAACGCCTCCGCCGCCAGCGCGTCCTCGAGCAACAGCTCGATGCCGTCTTCGATGCGGCGCAGCGTCTCCCGGCATCGCGCGAGCGCAGCACGCCCCGGCTCCTGGTGGCCTGCCATATCGGGCTGTTGAAGGTCAGCCCCTCGTTCCGCGATCCAAGCTGCATAGGCCGTGATCAATGGCCGTAGCTTCGCCTCCAGTTGCGGAGTCTCCGTCTCGCCCAGCTCCTTCATGTCCGTTACGAGCCCATGCATGCCAGGCCGTTCGGCCAAAGCGGGTGGCGTAGTCCGCGCGACCTCATAGGTGGGAACGACCTCGGTCGTCAAACGCGACGCCCGGTCGCTGATTCCATCCGGACAAATCGCGCTCACGCTGACCCCGTGCCCGACCGCAAACTCGACGCGGCGGCGATACAGCATCGCCATCTCCTGCTCCTCGGCAAACGCCACCGGATCGGCCCTGCCCGAATCCCGCCCGGTCGGCTGGCAGTGGAAGATCGGCTCCCCGTCGGGCGATTCGACGCTGAGCACAGGCTGAAACAACCAGGCCGTGTCCCTCAGCTTCTGCGGTTCCTGCTGCCCGTTGACGAGGAACAGCGTGACGCTCCAGAAGTCCTCGCGCTTGCGGACGAGCCCGTGCACCTGCACCTGCGGAAACTCGACATCCGGCGTCCACCTGATCTTGCCGGCCTTGAGGGCAATCGGCTCCGAGACAGCTTCCCTCTGGCAGCGTTTCCAGATGAGTTTCTTGTCGCCTTTGGCGTTTGTGAGATTCTCGCTGCGGTCGCGCCGGTAATGCCCCCACCGAGCCGTTACGCGTAGTTCTTTGGCCTCCCGATTGACAGCAAACGTCATCCCGAACGACGAGGGAAACATCGTTTTGGTGCTCGGCGCGGTGAGTTCCGCCGACCCGTCCTCGACCGGCGCACTCCCCCCCTGGCTCAGCTCATCAAATTCCTCAGGCGCTAGCTCCTGCCGCGTGGGCGCGAGCATCCCGACGAGGTACCGGTCCCGAACGCTCTGCTCGTCAATCTCCTCCTCCGCCCCACCCGCCGGCCCAAGCAGATCCTTGAGAACCATCTGCTCGAGCTCTTCGCGAATCTTGGTTGGCGATGGGATGGATTGTAGGACGCTCATGACGGCCGTAGCTCCTTCAGTGGGCTTCTCAAAACCGCAGGCGCACTAGGCTCACCGATTCGACGCCGATGTCGGGACAGACGTCATCGCACCAATCATACTAACCGAGCGAGCACAAAGCGTCGGCGCTCTCGTCCGCCAACCAGGAAACTCCTGGTACTTCAAATCGTCCCAGGTCGGCTTCGGTATCCCGAGAATGAGATCCCTTCAAGAAGTGAGGCCGAGAACAGGCCTGAATGACCTTCCCGATTTCGGATCATGCCCTTCGCGAACGAGAACGTTCTCGTTCCAACGCTCTGCGTGGGAACGGCCTTTCTGCCGCTCTGCGGCGCGCTTGACGTCGACTGCAGGAAATGATTTCTGCCCCATTTCAAAGCGCTCTTCAAGAACGTGCAATCCGAATCTGAAGCGCGACAAGCAGATCGGTGAGATCAGACGGAACAGCATCGTTGTCCCTCTGCCAGGCACCGACCTCTTTCGCAAGATCACCATCGAACTCAGCCGCGCTCGGCTTATACCCTCGAATCTTCGTGCGGTCGCAGATCCGGCTGCCGACATCGCGGAGGATTTCCTTGCCCGCGAACTCGGACTTCCAGTTCCCGTCAGCTAGGGCCTGGTCTGCTGCGGCGCGAGCGGTGGATAACAGTTGGTCGACCTCCGCCTCGGTTGTCCGCTCGCACTCGTGTGCGAGTTTCCGAAACCAGGGTGATGAGCAAATGTGGTCTCGAGCCTGAATGTCGCTGCTCACGTCGCAGGTGGGATCGCGCAGGAACCCTTCCCGGAACCGCCGCCTCAACTCCGCGACAACATCCCTGCACGCGGCCCACCACAATAGCCGACCGGCGGCCACACGCATCACCGATTCGATCTCTACCTTTGACTTTTTCAGGTTGTTGAAACGACTCGCGGCCAACGCATCAGCGTCCAGCAGGTAATTCTCGATCTCGTGGACCGGCGGGACGAACGTGCGAAACGTTTTCGTCGTCGCGAACCAGTCCGGCCTATTCGTTCGCCGGAAGTCACGGTCGATCAGAGCGAACACATTTGTGAAACCCGACTCTTCTGCGTCCTTCACGATGGCGCGGACACCTTCGTTGCCGCCACCGATGAAGAACGCGACGGCGGGCGTATCCCAGAGGGCGGAAAGGTAGGCACGCGTGACCTCGTCTTCGACCCAGATGTTGATCTGGCCGTTGTAGAGCGCATCGCGGGCAACGTCGTGCGGCATGGCCGGTTACGCCCCTGCGCCGATTCTCGGCCATGCGCGTGCGCGCGGGTCGTCTTCGGCGACCAGGAAATGCCGCTCATAAGACATCGCCGCGTCGTAGATGCCGGGAGAGTGCGTCGCAACAATGAATTGCGCTCGGGGCTGCAACTGCATTAATGCACGGACAATCGGCGTGTGCCACTGGGGATCAAGATGCAGTTCGGGCTCGTCGATGAACACGATTCCCTCTCGATCGTCGTTCAGGACGAGTGTCGTCAGGAACATGAACAATTCCAGTTGCCCCGCGCTCAACTCATCGACCGAAAGCGATGCCGAGCCCTCCCGCCTGTAGAACACCTCAAAGGCCCCATCACCGGCCCCCTCCGACTCAATGAGGCCGACGACGAACTCGCCGTTGCGATCGGGGTAGAACTTCTTCCAACCCTCATTGATCCTGGCAATCCATTCCGAATAGCTGCGCCCCTGAGACGGGTTAGCCCCGGGGAAGCTTTCCGCGGCGGCAGCATTCGCGAGCTTCTGTTTCACGTGCAGCAAGCGATTCGGTTCCGTCGTGGCGGGACTCCGCCCCCGCTTGCCGACGCTCACATTGACCGCTCCGACGAGAGTCGGTGCACGCCAGGAAGAGAAGTACCAGAAAGGCAACCTGGGGTCATTCCTCGGCGGTAGACCCCCAGAGGAATCCACAAACACCTCATCGTCGTCGTACGTGCTCGTGCGTGCGCGGATTTCCGCTCGAATCTCGTAATCTTCGGCTCCTCGCCGAACGGCCCGCTTTCCACGATGTCCGACGGCGAGCTTGTAACCGCCGACGGCGATCAATGCGGCTTCGAGCACGGCCGTCTTGCCGCTTCCGTTCGGCCCGGACAGTACGACGAGGCGATTGGGCAGGCCATCCGGCCCTTGGAAATCGAGTTCGAGTGATTCAATTCCCCGGAAGTCGCGTATCCTCAGCGATGTCAGTGCGATCGGAGGTGGGCTGACGGGGGGCATCTCGTTCGCTCCCGGGGGCCAGAGACAGAGCAACCGAACGGCAGATCTCGAACCAAGACCACACGAGCCGGCCCAGGTGCTTCAACGTATCCGAACCTCAATCTTACCACCGCCGACCGCGACCGTCCAAATTCACGAGCCGCACCACGGTGCCAGGCGCCAGCACGATCGGTCCGACCCGCACGACCCGTCGACGGCGCACGATCGCTCCCGCCCTGTCACGTATCCAACAAATTCAAGGGCCAAATGCGTCCCGCCAGAAGCGAGAACCGCCATCGGCCTCAGCCTCGTAAGCTCATCCTGGCGGAATCTTTTCCAGCTTGTGAGAGGAGTCGGAGGGCGCCTCGTGAAAAGAGTCGGCCGAATGAGAGAAGTCTTCGCTGCTTGATCATCGACAGGCGCCACCGCGGCTTTCTCTACTCTCCCGCGTGCGCGTCACGTAGAAACGACGCGCCCAGCGTGACATCGACCAATAGGGCAGCATGGTCCGACAGTGCGCCTGGCTCCTTCCCCGCGAAAATGTGCCCGTCGCGCTTCGTAACGTAGCACGCTCCATCGACGCGCAAGAGTCCACTCACGAACGCGTGGTCGATGCAGACCGCATGGCCGTTCAAGGTCCAGAAGCTCGCACCGTCCGCAGGAGAAGCGAGCTGCCAGCCGCCAGCAACGAGCGTCTTGATGCAACCACCGCACTTGCTCGGCGGGTACTTCGGGTCGGTGTTGAAGTCGCCGATCATCACAAACGGACGATCCCTCACGGATTTCGCCGTTTCGATGATCCAATTCCAGCAGGCCCGCTTGGTTTTCGGATCCTTGCTGAGGTCGGGCACACGAATTCCGAGGATTTCGAGCCCTTCTTCCGGCAGACGAACGTGAAGCACGTTCGATGGCACTGAAGGGGCGATCTCTGGCGCCCGGATTGGCCCCTGTTCAATTGCCGTCCGTGACGCAATCAGCACGTGATTCTCGCGCTTCCTGCACTCGGAAACGAGCCATCGACACAAACCGTGATCCGCTAGCTTCTCGAGAAATGCACTGCGGGAAGGCCCGTGGACGCACTCGGTCAAGACGATGACGTCGGGGCCGAGTGAGACGATCGCCTCGATCATCTGATCTGGGATGACCTTTTCTCGAATGCGGTGGTTAATGTTCCAGGCGACGATCCTCAATTCATCACCTCGCAGAGCTCGTAGCCGCCGGACTCAACTCGCGCCGGCGGCCGCGCAGCTAGTGCAGTCGGCCAGATGACCGTAAGCGCTGTCCAAGACCGACGGGGCCGTTTGCGGCAACAACGGCACGTCGTTTCTGGAACGTCCGGCTCGGTCGGCACGTGGCATAGGCCGTACTAGAGCCTCGCACCCAGCCCGTCGAGGAACAATTTAGTCTCGCTAATCATGTGCCCCCAATTCTCCTTCTCGTATGCGATAACCTCGCCCTTCGTCCTTCTGAACGCCTTTGCGAGTTCTTGATTGACCCTGCCCTCGGAATGCTTGTAGCAATTGGCCAGAAGCCGAGCCAGGCGATTCCCGTCAAATCCCGTCAAACGGCAGAACTTGATGCCGAGGTGTTTCTCAATTGCAGTCTGCTTGTTACCGAAGTTTGGTCGTTCGATTCGAGTGCCGTCGCTCTTAACCAGAGGCAGGTTGAGGTGCTTACACATTCCACCAACAATGTTCTCTGTTACAGAGGCAATCGCGACCGCAAGGCCAGCGAACATTACTCGCTCCGTTTCTTGCAAGAGCGACGATTCGATGTTGAGTTGCTCCAAGTATGACGGCGATATTTCGATGTCCTCCTTGCGATACCCCTCGACGATATTCAGCAACCTCTCATCGGCACCTTGCTTCCATCCGCGGTGTGCCTCATCTATTAAGACAACAATGTCTGTATGTCGCTTGGTGATGAGCCGATAGAGTTCGCTCAAGTACCGCATTCTGAAATCCTCTGGGATGGGCTCCGCTCAAAACCGCGCCTGAAACTGTTCGCCGTCCTGAACCTGAATCTATTCTCAGCTTATCCTCCAGATCGCAGTACCCTCACACCCCAGCAACCCCTGCCGAATCGCACTATTAATCGCCGACTTGATCGGCTCCCGAATCGTGTCAGTAACCCGAACAAACCCCAGGTGATGAGCAAGGGAATGGATCAAATCTTCGCGATCGTAGTTCGTGCCCTGTCTCATGACCGACCGAAACGTCTCGCGCAAGGCTTCAAGCCCATAATCCGACATCGTCCCCGTCCCAGCACGAACAAGCGACGGCCCCTCAGCCTCAATGATCCCGCGCCGAATCGCCGCCCGCAGATGCCCGCGCAGCGACTCAACAATCCTGGGCCCAAGCCGCTGGTATCCCAAAATCAGCGAAACCTCCTTCAAAAGCTCATCGCGCTCCATCCGACCCCGGCCCCGCGCAGCCTGCCGAAACGCAGCCATGACGGCGTCCGTCTCGATCTGATCAATCGGCACCGGGCGGGGAGGGTCATCCGCCGCGGGAGCCGGCGCAATCTGGCAGTCGGCTCGCGCCGCTCTCGACGCGGCGTCTTCGGCGTGCGAGGCAGTGTCGGCACCCTCATCGTCCGTGGCCGCCGCCCGGTCGGGCTCGTCTTCATCGTCGCCAAAGTTGAGGCTCGGTGCGCTGGGAGACGCCTTGGATATTCGACCCCGGCCGCTCGATGCAGGTTTGGCCTTAGTCTTCTTATCGTGGAGGCCTTGTTTCACTTCCTTCGCATAGCGTTCGTGGTTGAGCGTCAACAGCCGCGCGAGCACTTCCCGTCGAGCCGATTCGCTGATCGTGAATCGGTTGCCCTGCTTGGTCTCGTGGAAGCCGTGGTCAAAATTTAGGTCGGTCCACCCGTAGGTAGCGGCGACGGCGGTATCCATCTCGACGTGGAGTCGACGCAGTTTCCGAATATCGGCGTTAGACTCACTTTCGTCGTGGAAACGATTGTATGTTCTCGTCAAGCCCTGACAGTGCGAAACCATGATCCCATGACGGGAGAAATGATAGCGTTCGCCGATATCATCAACAAGTGACCAATTTTCAGGAAACGGAAACGTGTCAAGACAATCACTTGTCGTATAACGTAGATCGGTTTTCATTGTTGAGCCATGATGCCATGCCCATGTGCCATGCACAGAGGATTGGACACAGGCAAACAGGCCTGTGCTGTCGGAAGCTACTACATTAACCATGCTGGAAAACACATACTTGTTGATGACGAGGGCAAAGGCGCTGTACTTGCTCACCTCAGGGCAGACCAAGACGTGACCGAGCTGACTTGCTCGGTCGTACAAGTCGTCTCTTCGATCCCAAAACTTCCAAAAGCACTTCTCGTGAATTTGACCTTTCAAAGCATCGCGTATGGGTTGAACGGTGCAAACTAAGTGATCCCACAGAGAGCGATAGTTCATTGCCTCTTGGCGATTCATGTCACCGAAGTTAATCACGAATCGGCTTGGTCTTTGTTCTGGATCAGTGGTAAAGTCCTGAGCAACCAAATAAGGCATCAGTATCGCTGCATTGTTGTTGTCTTGCTGAATGAAATCCCTTGCCTCTTCGGCCGAAATGACAAATCCCTTTCCATGAACGTACGTCCCTTTAGTTCCAAAACATGAATGCTTGTTTAGAGCAAGACGGTAGGGCTCCTTAAGCGTATCTCCGCTCGACAAGTAGGAGTTGATTGCACAGACAACCGAGTCGTTAAGTATGAATGGGCCGTGCCATGCGCCTTTATGGGCGTGGACGAGGGCGACAATAACATTCGCTGCTCCGGGCCAAGCCATTGACGGAACTGCTTTAGTTATTGCTCCTTCAGCTTCGACAGTCAGAAGGCCGATCTCCCTGGTGTCCGTCTGAGCAATTGTGTTCGTTGCCAGAAGCCCAAAATTGCCCTCGTTGCGAAGAAGTGAAAAAACCCGAATGAAGAAGTACGCGCAAAGGTCTGCTGCGCCTTTTTTTCTAGTAATTACCGACTTAAGAAAACGTTCGTATTTCGCGCCGTGCATCGTGCTTATTCGCTTGCCACCAAGAAACGGCGGATTGCAAACGAACGCATCGAATCCACCTCGTTCGACCACTACTTCAGGGAATGCCAGCGGCCAGTGAAAGGTCGCCTGCCCGCCCAAGGCCTGCTCCGCAGCTACGCGAAAGTCTTTCAGAGCCGCGCTCTGGACATAATGTCCCGCCTGAATCGCCACGCTGTTGTGAAGGTCGTCCTTTTCACCAGCCGAGGAGACGGGCTGGAATTCGACCGAGATGAGCAGATCCGCCGCGTGGCAGAGTCGGGCCGTTTTATCTTCAGCGTCCGCCAATAGCCTCTGCATCTCCCGCACATCCTCGACTGTGTTCGCAGGCAGAGACTCGAGCTCCTTCCGGACTGAGGCAGCCTCTTCCACGAGGCTCATGACGGGACCCGCGAAGAGGCTCCGGTCGGCCTGATCCAGATCCAACTGGAAGTATTGAACCTGCCGGATGTCCCGGATACCAACCAGAGAATCGCCGCACCGGATCGCATGATCGAGAAACGTAAATGGCTTGTTCTTGGCCAAGGTCAACAGCCAGAGCGATAGCTTGGCCATCTCGGCGGCGAGCGGATTCTTGTCGACACCATACAGGCACCGCTGCGCCACACTGCGCCGCGCGTAAGCCAGCCGCTCGTCGCTGTCCCTTGGGATCAGTTGCTCGCTCACAACCCCAGCAGATGCCGCTCCCTCAGACACGACGCTCGGCACGCCCAAGTGTCCGCTCTCCGCCTCCTCCCACGCCTCAACCAACCGCTCTGACAGATACCGGCACGCCTGCACAAGAAATGCCCCTGACCCGCACGCCATGTCACACACTTTGAGATCGAGCAGTTCCTTCGCAGTCCGGAGCTTCCATTCCTCCTTCGACTTCCCCTCGGCAGGCCCAAAGTAAACGAGCGGCTCCAGCGTGTACTGCACAATCGGCTCGGTCAAGCTCCGCGGCGTATAGTGCGTCCCGCTCGACCGCCTGTCCGTTCCCGCCGTCACGAACACGGAGCCCTTGCGAATCACCGCGAGCCGGTCGCACGTGTCATAACGCACCAATCCCGAAAACGGCAAAACGCTACTGAACAGTGCTTCGTCATTGCCACAGGCCGCCCTGAGCTTCCGTGCCGCGTCCCCGCCAACGGGCGAATCCAGCGCCCTCTTGAGCGACTTCTCCGATCGCCCCGTCTCGTCACGCAGGAACTTGATCAGCTCAGCCTCACCCTTGATCGCCAGCCGCTCCAGTTCCGCGAGCGCCACCTCCGGCTCATCCCCTTCGAAGCCGTCAAGCTCAGCATCGGCTCCGTCGCCCGCTTGGCGGTGTGATCAAGCAGCCCCTCATAGACATGCCCGATCTGCTCGATATCAAGCGCCCGAAAGCTCAGCCGACGCGCCTCGCCGTGCAGCGTCAGATACTGAAGCGACCGAAGCAAGTGAAGCACAGTCCGGCTATCAATTGCTAGCGGAGCAATCAGTTGCTGAAGCGGATCTTGCCACGACGTGCCCGATCTGCGACCCTCCAGAAATGCAAACCGATCCGGATCAAACAGCTTCCCCGCATACGGCAGCAGCTTGAGCCGTTCATGCACAACCCCGCCATAAACAGCCCGAAAAGTCGCGAGCAGCCGCACCCAAGCATCATGCCGCCGCTCGAGCACCTCCTCTCCGTGCTGATCAGCATCTTCTTGCAATCTCGCCACCAAGGTCGAGACGGCATAGTGCTCGTCATAAAGCGGATCGCCCAGGAGCAGCAGCCCCCGCTCCTCCGCCGAAAACAGAAACACCAGCCGCATCATCACCGTCAGCGCCGCCTCGTAGATCTCGCTCTCCGGAATGCCCGCCAGGACCTCCCCATGGGCATCCTGATCAACCCGATCCAGCGCGCGGACGATTTCCTGAACCGCCTCCCGAACCTGATACCCCAACCGATCAGTGACTTCCTGCTGGTTCGAGGCGCTATCGTTGAGCATTGCCTCGAGCATCTCGCCCTCAGCCACTCCAAAAAACCGCTGGACCCCCAGCAAGCTGCGAAACGCCCTGAGCGTCACCGGCTCCTCGCCCCAGAACTGGGCATCCCACGTAGCAAACCCAGTCGTCTCCCCCTTCGGAGCATCAACAAGCATCCAGTCCTGACCATTCGTAACGACCCCGATACGCACGTCCGTCGCGTGCAGCAACTCCATCATCCGAGTCGCCGGCGAAGCCTTCCAATGCCGGCCATGCACAGGTTTCTCAAGTTCCTGCGTGGCCGGATAAACCTGCACCAGCAGCCGAGCCGTCCCCGCACCTTCCCCACCCTCCGGATTCCGAACAACAAGGTCTGGCCTAAGAGTCTCCCCGTGCTCGGCAATCGTGACCCGCAGGGTCTGCGGAATCGCCTGCCCCTCGGCAATCACCTCATCCGGCAGGCCGAGAGTTTGCCTCAGAACGAAGCTGATCCACTCCCGGTGAATCGCCGCATTAGCCCGCTCGCCCTGCTGATTATCCTCCCACTCTTCAAACGCAAGCTTCAGCAGCCGAGCATGCTCCGCATCATGAGCATCCAACCCCTGCGGAAACACCTGGGTCAGCACCGGAACCGAAAGAAACGGCCCCGAGACATCGATCAGGGAAAGCCATTCATTGTGGTGGCGGGATGCGGGCATCAGTCGCGATTCTCACAAAGTCTCTCAATAGAAAACCACGAGGCCGTCATTCTTCGCCAGCCGGAATGCCTGCCGGAAGTCCCGATAGCTCTGCCACATCCAGTCGAGGTCTTCCCCTTCACTCCAGACAAATTCGCCCCCACCGAGCGCTTCGGTCACCCCGATCACGTCCGACAACCCCATCCGATTTCGGTGCGGCTTTTCCTTCGCAGATGGTTTGCTGGCTAGAGGCGGTTTGAACTCGTCGGGCGTGCACATCGCATAATATCTCTTGGCCCGATGCGCGAAAGCCACGAAATCGCAGTACAAATTGGCCGAAGCAACCGGTCCGATCGCACCGCCGCCGGCATCCGGAAAACTGATCAGCTCTACGAACGGTTCGCCACGGAACCTGCGGCGGTGCTGCCAGACCTCTTCGGGCTCGACACCCAGAGCCAACAAGCTGAGTCGCCTGATCCACCCATCATACGCAGCGTAACCGAACTCAAGGTCGAAGGTTCGACCGCCTCGATCGACCTTGTAACAGCCCGGCTTCACCTCACCTCGCCGCCGCGAAAGTGGATCGATTGTGAAATGCTTCTCAAGGCAGACGTCGTACTCGCCCTCAACGTACTCGCCCGAACACGCGACACGCTTCGCCTTGCTCATCCCGGTGATGCCAATGCCCACGTTGTGTATTCTCCGCCCGAAGTTCCCCAGCCCCTCGTCGCTGCGGCGCGATAGCACGAGGACTGCTCACGCCGCCATCGGCCTGCCACGGACCCGGACGGCGAGCTCGCGGCCGCGCTCGTCGTAAACCGTCAATCGTGCCGCCTCTTCGATCTCAGGGATAATGGGATCCACATCACGCGCGAGCTTGAGTGCTTCACGCGCCGCCTCACCACGACCGAGCCGCAGCAGAACGACTCCTAGGTTAAACTGGAACAAAGCGAACACCCCCGCACGCACCCGCCCTCGGCCCGGCGCTCGTTCAAACCGACCGGCCCAATCGAGGATCTTCTCGGCAACTGGTTCGAACTGGTCGTCGGTCAAATTGTCCGCGCAGGTCGCCAGCACGTTCACGCACTGCGCCAAAATGCTGGCAGGGACGTCCACCCTCGGGGCCAGCGCTTCCGCCTCGCGCCTGGCTCGCGGAAGATCATGGCGACGCAGAATCTCGAGGAAAGTCCAAGTGTCATCCGCGTTATCCGGATTCAGGCGGCGAGCCTCTTCGATCTCCACGAGCGCCAGTTCGAGCTTCCCAAGAATCGCCAGCGCCTCGGCGCGCCGGGCTGAGAAAAACCCAGGTGGGAAAGCCGCTTTGACATCCGCCGGTGCAACGATTTCCAAGATCGTCGACAACTCAAACGCACGCTTCGGATCCGGAAGGGGTTCGCCGCTCTTACCGAGAAGTCTTTGAATCTCGGATAGGTGCTTCAAGTAATCGCGGGTGTCGTCTTCGTCGAGAGGCACCAACGTATCCCAGTCAGGAACGCCGACCAGCCCATACTTCTCGTCCATCCTCAACTGAGCGCCGACCAAAACTTCACCGTCGCTCAACCACGCCCAATCTCCAGGATGGAGCTTCGCATCCCGGATGGCTTGCTGGGACGCCTCGAAAGTTAACCACAGGTGGCCGTCCTCGGTCGCCGCGTTATAGTCGGCAAATATCGTCTTCATCGTCGCCGCCTCGGCGTGGGATTGCTTTCTTCACGAAACAGCAAGATCAAGTCCTGCGACGTGTCGTGGTCCCAGCCAACCGGGACGACAACAGTCGCATGGCACCCCCGACCACTGGTGACTATGACATCGTACCCTAAAGCCCGGATTTCTCCGACAGTCGTGACACCGACCTTCTGATTCGGGCACCAACCGGCGAGCTTTTCCCACGGAACCACATCGTCACACTGAACGGAGTAACCAAAAACGCCTTCATGCTGCACACAGCGCCTGCAAAGCGGAATCGGAAGATCGAAGGGAGGCTGACCACAGCGGACGACCAGGGAATCGTCCCCGATCCGTTTCCGCGGCCCCATCACCGCCCCCCCCTGGCCAGCCGTGCCGGCACCAGGAACGTCACCGCAACAGGAAACATCCGAGGCTGCGGGTTAGCAAACCGCTTCCGAATCGCCTCCGTTTCCTTTTCAATCTCACCCGGAATTTCCCCCACCCGCCGGCGCAACGCGTCAACATTCCGCTCAAATTGCTCCTGCTCGACCGGCGCCAGCCCCGGCAAGAACCCTTGCCTGTAGTCCGGATCGTCCAGTTGATCCCGAATCGCTCGCTCCAGCTCGGTCAGAATCGCCGTGATATCCGATGTCTCTTTCTCCGCCCGCTCCGTCAGCATCTTGGTCAGCCCCTCACTCCGGTCCCTCGCGCGGGCTTCCAGCGCCTGATGCAGCGGCTCGGTATTCCTGACCAAGAGATCAAGAAGCTTCTGCTTCACACCATCGGATGGCTCCTGGTCCGCGGCTGCGGCCAGTGCCGCTGGCGTCTCCTTGAGCGCACCGAAGCGATAAAACCGCCCCTCGCGAAACTCGCCCCCCGCCGTGATGATCTCCTCATGCAGCCGCTGGCTGTCGCCGCCGATCACCACCAGCCGCGCATGCGCGACCGCCGCGATGTGCTGGAGCGCCGAGTCAGGCACCACCCGCGCCGTCACTCGATTCAGCCGCTTCTTCTGACCCGCCAGCGACCAGATCTCCGCCCGCAACAGCCGCAAGCTCATCTGCACCAGCCGGTGATTCAAATGCACCAGCACGACATCCTCGCGCCCTTCGCCAGATCCTGCGCGAACACGAACGGCCGTGGCTCCCCCGTGAACGGATGCGCAAGCCCCTCCGCACACTGCCCCCAGCTCCCGGAAAGAGCCGGTAGCCGAAAGACTGGGCAAGCCTTCAGGCTCGAATCAGGCCACAGGCCCGCGACCTTCGCTTCCTCGAGCGGCGGCTGACCAGCAAGCTCCAGGGCGATCTCGACGACCTTCTGCACATTCTCGGGATCGAGCCGCAGCTCCTGCCTGGTCTCCTGAAGCTTATCCTTGAGCGCCTTGATCTGCTTCGCCAGATCCCGCTCGAACTTGAACAGCTTCCGTACCGGCTCAGACTCCGCCTCCGCCCGCTTCGTGTCCAGCTTCGACCGCCGCCCCAGCATCGCGTCCTGCACCTGGTCTGCAATCACGGGGCCGACTTTGCCGAGGTCTTCCCGAATCGCCTCGACCTTCCTCACCGCCCGCATCAAGAACTCGAGATCGGCCTCGAGATCACCGACCGCCGTTTCAACCAGCCGCCGCTCACGATCGTTGTAGCCCTTGCCCACGAAGTGCGCGATCTGCACGGTCTTTGCCTTCTGCCCATGCCGGTCAATGCGCCCGTTGCGTTGCTCCAATCGGTTCGGGTTCCACGGGATCTCGAAATGAACCATCCGCGAACAGTGGTTTTGTAGATCGATGCCCTCCGAAGCCGCGTCCGTCGCCAGCAGGATCCGAACGGGGCTCTGCTTCGGGTCCGTCTGAAACGCCGCCTTCACCCGCTCGCGATCCTTCGACTCCATTCCGCCATACATCGTCAAAAGCCGGTCGCCCCCAGCAAGCCCCTCGGCAGCCAGCACCCCGTGCAGCCAATTCTGCGTGGCCCTGTACTCCGTGAAGACGATCACCCGCTCGTTCGACCACTTTCCCCCCGGCCGGACACGCTCATTCAGCCACCCGGTCAGCACTTTGGTCTTCGCATCGAGCCCGGCCATAGCACGCCCGGCCCACGACTTCATCTCCTTCAGCAGCGCCAGCTCCTCGGCAGACGGCTCCCGAAAGAGCAGCGCCGCCGAGTCAATCGCCTCGTAGGTCGCCTCTTCAGCTTCGTCATCGACCGAGTAATCCTCCTCCGCCCGATCGATCTGCCGCTGGAGAATTCCGCGAGTGGGTTTCGAGATGCCCTTGCGCTTCCTGGCGGTCTTCAGCGACGATTCGTGCTGTTCGAGCGTCCGCAGGAAAGCCGCCGGGCTCGAGAACAGCCGCTTCTTGAGCGTCATCAGCACGAAATCCGTGGCGAACTCTTCGGCATGGTCGGCGCAGTTGGCCTGCCGCAGCTCGGAGTAGCGCTTCAGCGCCGCGTGCACCCGTCGTTCCTCGGCCGGGTAGTCGACTTCCAGGGCCTCGAGAGCCCGCTTGGCAAACCGGTCCTGACCATAGTCATCCTTAGGCAGCTCAGACTTGAGCCGGCGCACCATCACCGCATCCTTCTGGCGGTGAAACTCCTTGCTATCGGTGGCCATGCCCCGCGCAAATCGCTGGTTGTCCAGCAGCTCGAGCAGCGCGGTGAAGCTCTCCGAATACCCGTTATCGGGCGTTGCCGTCAGGAAGAGCTTGTGCTCGAAGTGAGGCGCCAGCGTACGGATGGTGGTCGTGCGCAGCGAGTCGGTGGCATACTTGCCGCGACCGGCCGGCGCGCAGTTGTGCGCCTCATCCACGATGAGCAGGTCGTAGCGCCGCGGATAAATCGATTCGCCCTCGGCGGGCAGAGTTTCTCGAAACAGCCGCAGCGGCCGCTCTCGCTTCAGGAAGTCGAGCGAGGTGATCAGCCGGGGAAAGTGCGACCATGGGTTAACATGAATGCCTCGCCGCCGCCGCAGATCTCGCAGCAGCTCGCTGTCCACGATCCGGAAATCCAGCCCGAACTTGTCTCGCATCTGGTCGCGCCACTGGACCTGGAGCGATGCCGGGCAGACGACAAGCACCCGCCGCGCTCTGTGCCGAATGATCAGCTCGAGGGCGACCAGCCCTGATTCGATGGTCTTCCCCAGCCCGACGTCATCGGCGATCAGCAAGTTCACCCGCGGCATCTGGATCGCTCGGAAGACGGGGTCGAGCTGGTAGTCCTCGATGTCGATGCCGGCCCGGAATGGCGACTGGATGTTCCGCACGTCTGCCGTCGAAGCAGCCCCCCAGCGCACGGCGTCCAGAAACGCGTCGAGCTTTTCGGGTGGGTCAAAACCCGTCGCCCGCGGCAGAGCCGCCTTCTCGACTACGGTGGCACCCGGCTCGATCTCCCAGATCACCCGCAGCTCTTCCCCGAGGGCGTCATCTTCGAGCGAAAGCAACGAAACGAGATGCTGTGGCGGGCCCGGCGCGGCCTCGAGGGAACGCGCCGGCAGCGTACTCGCCACCACCTCGTTCACCACCCAGCGCCGCGATCGCACCTCGACGAGCTGCCCGATCTCGAGTGGTGACCTCAGGGCGACTGTCATCGTTGCCCTCCCGCCGTTCATCGCTTGATCAATTACTTGACAGTGGACTCCTAAATTACCATCCGCGCAGGTCCATATCAACCGAAAAGGGGACGTAGGTAATTATCCACCCCCAAAGCGCACAGCAACGGCGGTTCACCTCGTTTCTCACCCCAATCCACGCCGGTCACCTCCTGATTTCAAATCAATTCAGAACCCGGCAACGCAAGCATCGCGAATCAATCCAGCCCCGCCCAGTCGAAGACCAAACCAAGCCAAATTCATCCCGTGAAGGAACGCTCGAAGGTTTTCGCCCGGTAACCATCTGCTCGTGGTCGAACACACCGGCCGCCTCGTCCGCGACGCCAAATCCACCAAGCCGCCGGAATCCCTCAGCCGACCCGCCACCCATCACCCGCCACCGCAAATCCGATCCTCGAACGAATCAGCTCGACCGCCGAAAGCTGGACGACGAGGCACGAGAAACTGACGAAGGGTCACCTATTGGGCCAATTCTTCCCCGCCAGCAGCGCCGCCTGCGCACAGTCGCCGCCGACCGGGGCGTCCACCACCTGGCCAATCTCGGTGGACGTGCTCCCCGCTAAACAGCGAATGTCGTGCACCCCAGGCGTTACCCACCAAACATCACCGTCCAAGCCCGAACCCCGTCCCGTGCCCTCGCCCTCGGTCTGTCTATCGCCTCTGGCCTTTTCTTCTTTGCGCCGTTGCGCCGTTGCGTGAGCCACTCTTTGCGGCATAGCCCGGAACGTCGGCCCGGAATCCGCGACCGCGAGATCCTCGCCATTCTTCTCAGAGCCCTCTTTCAATACGATCCGCACATGTGATCGGCGCGGACTCAAATCCGCGCCCGTCGCCAGTCCAGCCCAAATCGCCATCGTCCGCGCCGCCCCCCAATTCGTGTGGTAAACTCCCGTCGGAGATATCGAATGGACTCGATGGCGGAGAAAACGCATGTCCAGGCTCCACTGCCGAGGCTCGATCGCTGGGGCGGCCCTTGTGGTCGCACTGCTCTCGTCAACGCCCGCCGCCGCGCAAATCGGCGTCGACCCGGGCCCGCCCCGAGAACATCCAGGCTTCTGCAGAGCCGTGATCACCGGGGCTGAGTATGACATTCTGAACGAGGCGCACGCGCAGTGGCGTTTCGAAAAGCTCCAGGCCAAGCTCATGCTCGATGCCCAGAGCGGCGACATGGCCGCCGTGGAACACGACATCCATCAGATCGACAACGTCAAGTATCGCATCGCGATCCACGAATGGCTCGCCCGGTGGAACTCGCGCCAATACCCTTGCTTTTACCCGATCCGCACCGATGAAGTGTCGTGCGCCTTCATCGCTCAGGCCACCCACCCGATACCATCTCCCTACCCCCGGCAGTCTCTCCCGACCCCGGCAATGATGGTCGCCGCCCCGACGATCCCGGTCACGATCGTCAATGCCGAGCCGGCGGGGGCCGGCGTCGCCTTCTCCATCGATGGCATCACCTATCAGGCCGCCGGCGGCTCGCGCCAGGACTTGCCCGTGACCGCCGACTCGCACATCACCTACGACGCCGGCGGATCGATCGGCCAGCGCCGGTATCGGATCTCGCCCGGCGGTCGTTACGAGTTCCGATCGACCCCCGAGGGCTGGGCGCTATACAAGCTTGCGGGCATGCCCTGAATCGGCGAGAAGTAACGCATCCTATCGAATTAGCGCTGCTTTGTGCCACTCGTCGCGCCACCACCCGGTGGCGTGCCCGCGAATTCACGAAAGGTCTGCCGCATCGCTCCGGCGGGCGAGTTGGCGTGAACCCGGCCACCGCTGCGGTTGATGATGTGGGTAATCTCGCTGCCGGCCCGGCCATTGAGCCAGACGGTCGTCAAGTTATGGAACTTGACGCCCCCGACCGCGGGGGCTTCGATGGCGCTGTCGGCCCTTACTGCCGCATCGCGGAAATAGGCGTAGACGCCGACGCCCCACGCCTCGTGGCCCGTCACGGTGTCGGCAACCTTGTATGACGCGTAGCCGTTTGTCTTGCCGCTCATCCAGGAGGACTGGTTGGGCACGTCGTAAGGCATCTCGGACTGGTAGAAGTAGACACGCCCGCCGTCGCCGTTCCACAGGGTCTGGTATTCCTCGTGGTGCTCATTGAACAGGCCGTAGACTGTCACTTCGTTGCCATTGACGACCAGGCCGTTCTTCGTGGGGTTCGTGGTCCAGGCGGCGCCGCGCCGTGGTCCGCGCGCCACAACCATATCTGATCCGCCACGACGTCATCGCTGTTGATGGTGATTCCCACGTCATTCTTGCCCGGCCTCGGGCCGCCGGTTCGTACTGTCAGGTCGTAGAGGAAGGTGGGGTTGGCTGAATGATCAGCCTTGCCCCCCGCGGGGCCCACCTCCAGGAGCGTGGCGGACTTGACCACACCGGCATCGACGATCAGGCCGGCGATGGTCACGCCATCCACGTCGGCAACCGAGATAGCCGGCAAGCCGTTCGTCGGAACAAGCGAGGGGACACCGAGCCCGAGGATGATGGTGTTGGCCTTGGTGACCTTCAATGAGTCGTCGAGCGAGTAAACACCCGGGGTGATGAGGATGTGCCTGCCAGCCGCCAGGGCGGCGTTGATCTTGGCGGCGCTGGCCGTCGGGGGTTGCGCGATGTAAAACCGGTCGATCGGAATGGAGGTTCCCGGCGTGGGGCCGTCGGCCCAACTGACGCCTTGGGTGTTTCTCCGCAACGACGGGACGAAGACAAAGTATTGGCCGGAGCGATCGACGTAGAGGTAGGGCTTCTCGCGGATGATGGGCGTCTGTCTGACCACGGTGTAGGGCGGGTCGGGAAAGACTCCGGCCGGGACGTTGGAGCAGCCCACGAACACCATGTTCCAGACCCCGTTGCTCCACTCGGACCACTTGCTGTTGCGAGAAAGCCATTGCTGCTGCGAGGCGGGGACGACCTTCCCGTCCACGACCGAGTCGGCCAGGAAACCGCCGCTGGCCCAGCCCGCGTTCCCCCTCGCGTTGAAGTCGAACAGATGCAGATCCCCCTTGACGTGAAGACGCCTCAGGGGAGCAGCCTGGGAGACGGCGATCCGCGTGATGCCCTTGGTCGCCGAAGGAGTGACGGCGAAGTTTTCCAGCGCCCGCCAGAAGTTGCACGTCGCGTTGGCGTTAGGCATCCACCGGGCATTGACGTTCACACCCCCGTCGATGCGGACGTCGTCCGGGCTCCGCCCCAGCCCCGCCACCTGCGTGTAGAAGCCGACGTCAAAGGTCACGTTGTACTTCCCCGGCTTGAAGAGCAGCGCGAACCGCGCCGGGCCAAACTGGTTGGACTCCATCTTCGAGAAGATCCCGGCGGCGGTGCCCTGGATGTCCGCGGGCGGCATGCTCGTGTCGAAGACATAGACGTTCGGGCCGAACACGGTCGTGTTCGCCGCCGAGACGGGGCCGCCGAGGGCGTTTCCCGGCATGAAGGCGCACAGGCCCACCAAGGCGGCCAGCGCACGGTGTGTTTCGTTGATCATCGCGGGGCTCGTGAGCTGAGGGAACCGGGAAAAGGTGCCAGGAACCGAAAACGGCTTTCCCGGCACACGTCATCATAGCATTTCGCCCACTCCCGGGCGAAGGTGACTTCCACCGTCCAGAAGATCCTCTCAGGAACCGATTATCGCCTTCAGAGATCCGGTCGAACCCGATTCGGAATAACGAGGACATGCATCGCACTCTTGCCACAAGTCGGCAGTGCATCACCTTCCAAGCCCGAATCGCGACGCGTGCCCTCGCCCTCGGTCTGTCTGTCGATTCGCGCCTTTTCTTCTTTGCGCCGTTGCGCCTTCGCGTGAGCCACTCTTTGCATTCTCGTTCGTCGATCGCATCTTCCAGATGCCTTCGCGCCACCCTCACTGCGAGACACCGGCCCCTCTCACCTCGCGCGGATCGTCACGTCTGTCCCCCCTGGATTCGCACCGCGTTCACCCTGGCGTCCAACTTCCCGGAGGCCGATCCCGCATCGACACCCGAGGCGGAACGGCCGTCAATCTGCCGAAGGTACGCGGCCAGCCTCTTTCGTTGAGCTGCCGGCAGCGACGGCGCCGGACCCGCCAGCAGCTTCCCGGTGATCAACCGGACATAGTTCGCGCCGGCGTGCCCTTGCCCTGGCTATCGAGCGGAACGCCCGTTGCGCCCATCAGCCCCTTCGATGTCTTGCCGTTCACCGTGAGTCGATACACGTTGTGGATATTGAGCCGGCTGCTCGGATAGAGCGTCACGGTGAGCGTCGCCGGGTCGTAAACCGCGGCCCTGACACGGGTGACGTGGCCGATCAGATTTCCGTTCTTCCCCCGCCCACCCATCGTCACAAACTGATAATTGTTCACGTCATCAGCCCGCGTCGGATCAAGCGCCGAGCTGAAGGTCAGGACCACGGACGTTGGCTGCATATGAAAGCCAAAGCGTGACACAGAGACGACCGTCGGTGAAGCGGCAACGTACGTGAACTGATCGGCGGGCGACGTCGGCCGATGTGCCGCCCGGAGTGATCACGGTCACGTTGGCGACGCCGGTGCCCGCCGGGCTGTCGGCCGTGATCGTGGTGCCGTTCACCACGGTGACGCCCGTCGCCGCCGTCGTGCCGAAGTCGACGGCCGTGGCGCCGGTGAACCCGGTTCCGGTGATCGTCACCAGAGTGCCGCCGGCCGCGGGCCCGCTGTTCGGGCTGATTCCCGTGACCGTCGGCGCGGCGACCGCGGTGTACGTGAACTGGTCGGCGGTCGAGGTGGCCGACGTGCCGCCGGGGGTCGATCACGGTCACGTCGACCGCGCCGCTGCCCGCCGGGCTGTCGGCGGTGATCGTGGTGGCGTTGACCACGGTCACGCCCGTCGCCGGGCTCGTGCCGAAGTCGACGGCCGTGGCGCCGGTGAAGCCGTGCCGGTGATCGTCACCAGAGTGCCGCCGGCCGCCGGCCCGCTGCTCGGGCTGATGCCGGTGACCGTCGGCGCGGCCGCGTGTCGCCTGGGTCAGCACGACATCGTCGCCATCCCCGCCGTGATAGCTGATCGTGAACGGCGTATTGCCGATCGTTAACGAGGCGCCCTCGGGAAGCCCATCAAACGTCCCGACGATCGGTGCGGTGCTCTTGATGATCGTGAATTGTTCACCGCTTGTGGGCGTGAACCCGAGCGACGGGTTCGAGAGAACACTCTGCCAGATCGACCGCCCCGGCTGACATTGAGCTGGCTGTAGCCGGTTCCCGGTGTCGGGCCATTGAGTTGCACCGTGAACGTGGAAAACTCTTGCCCTTCTTCATCGTCGAAATTCCCCGCGAAATCGACCGGTCCCTGAACGTTCAGGATTCCGGGGCCACCGCCGTCACCCGGACTCACCTCCGCCTCTTCGACGGACATCGCGCCGACCGTCCCGGTCCCGCTCAAGGTGCCGCCCGAGACATTGATTCCGGCTGCCGATCAGTGAGCCGTCAACCTGGAGCACGCCGCTGAAGACACTTCGTGGAACCAGCGAAGCTGTAGTTTGCGGGCAAGACCATTGTGGGGTTCGCACCGACGCTCAGGCTGCCGGTCCCGCTGATGGTTGTGGTCGGGTCGACGGAGTATCCGGTGAATGTGCTGCCCAATCCGAGACTCGCTCCGGACGCGATGTTGAACGCGCCGCCGGTGCTCGTCCCGCTCTGGAGGCTGACACTGCCGTCACCCGTCACGTCGAGCGACCCGCCGACCATATTGAACGGCACGGTGATATCCCGGCAATCCCGAGCTGGTCAAGGTCCCCATGTTGTTAAACGAGGAATTGTCGCCGGCCCCCGCTTCGTTGTAAGACCCGTTGCCGCTGGCCGTGAACGTGCCCAGATTGTTGAAGACGGTGTCATCCGAAACCAGGATGTTGCTGTTGCCGGGCGAGTTCCACATGACGGTCTGGCCGGCTGGGTTATTGATCGTGCGGCCGTCGAAGTTCAAGCCCTGGGTCGGCGCGTTGATCAGCATCCCACCGTTGGCATTGAGCGCGCTTCCCCCGGAAAGTGTGCCGGTAGTCAGAGTCACAAGGCCGCTGACGCTCACGTCACCCGTGCCGGTGAGCGTGCCACCGGTGAGCGAGAGGGTGTTGTCGATCGTCGACGCCGCGGCGATCGAGAGCGTGCCGCCCGAGATCGTCAGCGGTTCCGTCGAGGTGAGGCTGTTGATCGAGTCGGTGACGTTATTCGAGTGAACGACGTTCGCGGCGATGTCGATCGTGACGTCGTCGCCCGATCCCGGGACGCTGTCTGTGCTCCAGTTCGCCGGCGGTGTCCCAGTTGTTGTCACCGCCGCCGCCCGTCCAGGTGACGGCCGAGAGCAGCGTCCTCGGCTCCATCCATTCGATTCGTGGCCGGCACGACTTCGACCGATTCGGCTTGCGGTTCGATTGTGATCGAAATGGCAGTGCGAGCATGGCGATGACCTCCAAAACAGAAGCGACTCGGGAAAACAAAAGTGTTGCGGGCCCCACGAGCCCCTCTGGAGTCAGGTGATTCTCACTGGGCGCACCGTCCCCGCCGGCTCGTCTGAACCGCGAGGTCGCCCCCTGTTCTGGCTGTCACGGCCCGTTGATATCGGTGTTCACCTCTGGATCACTCGTCGATGCGTGGTTACCTGTAATGTTTGTATTAGCATAAGTTGTGTCGCTGTCGACCGCCGCGCCGCCGCCGCTTCCAACACCACCGTCCTTCACCGAGCCACGCTCGCCGGCGGTGACGACTCGGCCTCCCGACCCGGAGGGTGCCCCTCCGCCCCCGGGGATTGTGCCCCCTGCGTCACCTCCTGGACCTGCCTGCCCTCCGTTGGCGAAGTTCGCCGTGACGGTGTCGGTCGCCTTGGCTTGATTCGACCGTTTCTTGGCCCCGAGACGCGGGTTGAGTGTGACGATTCCGTCGTCGGCGAAGCCACCTCCATAGGCCGAGCCCCCAAGGCCGCTCGCGCCGCCGTTGCCTCCGGAAACGTTGCCGCCACCAAACGCTTGCCCCCCTTCACCCCCGCTGCCACCCCCGGCGCCGGAAGCGGCTTGCCCGCTCTGGCCCGTCTTACCGTTGGCACCGGTGACGTCCAGCCCCTCACCGCCGATCTCGCCGTTACCTCCGATCGCCGAGTTAGACTTGATCAAACTATTCATGATCGTGAGCGAGCCGGCCGCGTTGAAAATCCCACCGCCGGAGCCGTTGCCTCCAGGAAGTCCGTCCTTACCGGCGGGGGCTGCTCCGCTGCTCCCGGTCCCCTTGGAGTAGCCGAAGCCGCGCGCGACGTTGTCCACGACATCCACCGAAGAGAGCGTGACCTTGCCCCCCGAGTTGAGAATTCCGCCTCCGTCGCCGTCAGATGCATTCCCATGCTCGATCGTGACGCCCGAAATCGTGACCTTGCCGCTGAAGATGTGGAAATCTCGGTCCAGAAAGTTTCCATCGATGATGGTCGCGCCGGCGCCTTTGCCTTTGATCGTCACGTTGGTGTCGATGTCGAGATCGCCCGTCGAATCGTCGTCATCTCCCGCTTCAGGAATGGTCAGCGTGAACGTGCCCGCCGGCAGAATGATCGTGTCGGGGTCGGGCTTGGCGTTGGCCGCCATGATCGCCGAGCGCAGCGAAATGTGGCCCGAAGCGTCCTGACCCGTCTTCAAGTTCACGGCCACGGTGTCGAGCAGAGTGTTGACCCGAAACGTGCTGAGCGCGACCCGCGACTCGAGCAGCTCCAACTCGATCCACCGATTTGCCTTCCGTCTGTCATTGCGTTGTTGTTGCCTGCCGAAGACAGACATCGCTCACCCCCCTTGTTCCAAGCGGCACGGCGAACCGGGTCACCCAACCGCGACGGGCCACGCATTTGGAATCGTGAAGTGCTTCTAACCACAAAGCGCCATCTGGCCGGAAATTACCCCAGCGCTGCCCCAGTTTTTCGCGATTCGGCCTCTCGCCCAGCCCGCAACGGGCGAGCCGCCTCCGCCGATCTTGCCACAAAATGATGCGCGGCCGCGGTGCTTTCCACCGCCTGATGGCGCATTGAATGACGGGCCGACCAATGACGCTGGTGCGCAAGGCGCCGGGGAGCCGCAGCCATGTCCGCTGATCAAAATCTTCTCTTCGGGCTGCTCGCGCTGCAGAACGGCTTGATTGACCAGGTGCAGCTCGTCGCCGCCTTCCAGGCCTGGACCCGGGACCGCGCCCGGCCGCTGGCCGATCATCTGGTCGCGCGCGGTGACTTGGACGCCGAGCAGCGCCTGGGCGTCGAGGCGATGATGGGCCTGCACCTGAAGAAACACCGCGATCTCGAGCGCAGCCTCGCCGCCATGCCCGCCGGCCCCTCCACCCGCGAATCGCTCAGGGCGCTGGCCGACCCCGAGCTCGACCGTACGCTGACACAGCTCAACTCCGGCTCCGAGGGCAGCGCCGACCGTACGGCCAGCTACGCTGTCGGCACGGCCAGCTCGGGTGGCCAGCGGTTCCGCGTCCTCCGCCCCCACGCCCGGGGTGGCTTCGGCGCCGTCTTCGTCGCCCTCGACGAGGAGCTGCATCGCGAGGTGGCGCTCAAGCAGATCCTCGAAAAGCACGCCGACGACGCGACCAGCCGCACCCGCTTCCTGCTCGAGGCCGAGATCACCGGCGGGCTGGAGCATCCGGGGATCGTGCCGGTCTATGGGCTGGGCGCCTACACCGACGGCCGCCCCTACTATGCGATGCGGTTCATCAAGGGCGACAATCTGAAAGAAGCGATCGAGCGCTTCCACACGGACGAATCTCTCAAGAAAAACCCCGGCGAGCGCTCGCTCGAGTTACGCAAGCTCTTGCGCCGGTTCACGGATGTCTGCAATGCGATCGAATACGCCCACTCGCGCGGCGTGCTGCACCGCGACATCAAGCCGGGCAACATCATCGTCGGCAAGCACGGCGAGACGCTGGTGGTCGATTGGGGACTGGCCAAGCCGCTGGGCCACTTCGAGCCGGGGAGCGCATCCGCCGAACGGACCCTCATAGCCCCTTCTGCCAGTGGCAGCGCCGAGACGCTTCCCGGCGTCGCGCTGGGCACGCCCTCGTACATGAGCCCCGAGCAGGCAAGCGGCGACCTCGACCAGCTCGGGCCGCGCTCGGACGTCTACAGCCTCGGGGCAACGCTCTTCTGCCTGCTGACCGGAAAGCCGCCGTTTCAAGGGGACGAAGTCGGCGAGTTACTCCGCCGGGTGCAGGGCGGTGATTTTCCGCCACCTCGGCACCTCGAGCCTTCGATCGATCCGGCGCTCGCGGCGCTGTGCTCCAGGGCGATGGCGACGAAACCTGTCGACCGATACGCATCATGCAGGGCACTGGCGGATGACGTCGAGCGCTGGATGGCCGACGAGCCGGTCGTGGCTTACCGCGAGCCCTGGTCGAGAACCTTGACGCGGTGGCTGGCTCGCCACCGCACCGGCGTGACCGGCGTCGCTGCGGCGGGACTCGCGCTCTTGGTAGGGCTGGGGGCTGTTGCGGTGGTCCAGACCCAGGCCCGCGCCGCGCTGGCGGCGAAGAACTCTGAGCTGGCGTCGGCCAGCGCGAAAGTCCGGGCACGCTACGAGCTGGCGACGGAAGCCATCAAGACGTTTCACACCGGAGTGAGCGCAGACTTCCTGCTCAGGGAAGAGCAGTTCAAGGTCCTGCGCAATCGCCTGCTGAAATCGGCCGCCGATTTCTACGGCAAGCTCTCCGCGCTTTTGGGCGAAGAGCGCGACTTCACCTCGCGCCGGGAGCTGGCGCAAGTCAACTTCGAGCTAGCGGGGCTGACGTCGAATGTCGGCCGCATCGAGGACGCGATTCAGGCGCATCGGTCGGTCCTGGCGGCGCGGCGGGTGCTGGCGGAAGCGCCGGGCGCCACCGCAGCGGTGCGAGCTGAGGCGGGCCGCAGCCTGGTCGCCATCGCGTGGCTCCTCCAGCAGACGGGAAAGGCCGACGAGGCGCTGGCAGCCTTCCGTGACGCCGACGCCGTGCTGGCCGGCCCGGCGGCAGAGTCGTCACAGGCCCGCTCGATGCTGGCGGACTGCCGGTCGCGGATGGGCTGGTTCCTCTACTCGAGCGGCAAGAACGACGAGGCGCTGGCCGTCTTCCGGCTTGCACAGGGCGACCAGGAGGCCTTGGCGTCGGCCCCCGGAGCGCCGGGCGAGGCGCGGCGCGAGCTGGGGGATATGCATGACTGGATCGGCTGCCTCTTTAACAAGACCGGCCGGCCGCGCGAAGCTGAGGCCGAGTTCCGCGCCTCGCTGGCGATCCTGCGGAAACTCGCCGCCGAGCAACCCGGCGTCGATGACTTCCAGAGCTCGCTGGCGACGGCCCACCTCAACTTCGGCGCCGCGCTAGCCGACACGGGCCGGGCTCGCGAGGCTGCCTCCGAGTACCGCGCGGCGCTGGCGGTTTTCCAGGCGCTCTCGGACCGCCAGCCTGCCGATTCCGACTTCCGTAGCCGCTTGGCGACCACCCACTCGAACCTTGGCCACACATTGAGCCAGATCGGCCGGTCGCGTGAAGCGGAGGCCGACTACCGCCAAGCGCTGGCGATCTTTCAGAAACTGGCCGACGACCACCCCGCGGTCTCCGGCTTCCGGGTTCGCCTGGCGACCAGCCATCTCAATCTCGGCGAACTGCTCTCGAACACGGACCGAAGACGGGAGGCCGAGGCTGAGTACCACACGGGGCTCGAGATCTACCGCAGGCTGAGCGAGGCCGAACCGGCCAACCCCCGCTGGCGGAGGGACATCGGCAAGAGCCTGGCTAACCTCGGGAACCTGGACATCGAGGCCGGCCGTCTTGGCGCGGCGGCCGACCGCCTTCGCGAAAGCGTGACGCTGCACGAGCGGCTAGCCGCGGATTATCCCGCAGTCACTGACTACGGCAGTGGTCTGGCGTTCGCCCTGACCGCGCTGGGCCGCGCCCTCCACCGCGCCGGCCGCGGCGCCGAGGCGGAGGCGCCCTTGCGGCGGGCCGCGGCGGTGCGGGAAGCGATCGCGGACCTGAGCCTCGAGGCCCGATTCGATCAGGCATGTGGGCTGGCTCTGTTGGCGTCCGTTGTCTCCGAGCCGGCTCACGGCCAAGGCGGCAGGGCAGCCGCGCGCGAGGCTGAGGCCGCTCGCGACCGGGCGATGGGCACGCTCAAGGCCACGGTGGCTGCCGGTTATCGTGAAGAAACGGCCCGAATCCGGGATACAGCAGACCTGGCGGCGTTGCGGGACCGGGCCGACTTCGCCCTGCTGCTTATGGACCTGGCCATGCCGGACGACCCGTTCGCCCGCACCCCCGGGCTTCAAAGATGACTGCGACGGCGGCGACGGCCGCCCCGTCCGGCGTGGACGTCGGGTGGCTGTCCTTTTCCGGAGCAGCCGGTTAAGCTTGAGCCGAGCCGTCGCCGAATGCATGCCGGCCGGGGTGGGGCGCCGGTGGCCGGCACCGCCTGGGCTCCGGTCGGGAATGCCTCAGGGGCGGCCGTCGGCAGCCGAATCGATGGACGACGTCACGCGCATCCTCTACTCCGTCGAGCAAGGCGACACCGGGGCGCCCCAGCAGCTTCTGCCCCTGGTCTACGACGAGCTGCGCCGGCTCGCCGCGGTGCGAATGGCGAGCGAAGCTCCCGGACAGACGCTCGATGCCACGGGCCTGGTGCATGAGGCCTACATGCGCCTCGTCGGCTCCTCGACCGACCGCACCTTCGCCAACCGTAAACACTTCTTCGTGGCGGCCTCCGAAGCGATGCGTCGGATCCTCGTGGAAAATGCCCGTCGCAAGGGCCGTGCCAAGCGCGGGGGACGCCTCCGCCGCGTCGAGCTCGAGGGCGACGCCCTGGAAACGCCCCAGCGCGACGAACGACTGCTCGCCATGGATGAGGCCCTCGAACGTTTCGCCGCGATCGAGCCGGCGAAGGCAGAGCTCCTCAAGCTCCATGCATTCGGAGGCTTCAGCCTCGCCGCATCCGCCGAAGTCCTGGGCATCTCACCAACGACCGCCGACCGCTGGTGGGCGTATGCGCGGGCCTGGCTGCGCACGGAGATCTCGCAGGAAAAAGATTCGTGAGCCCGGTGCCTTCCGCCGGCTGATGGCGCATTGACTGACGGGCCGACCCGGGGTGCTCGGCGCGAAAAAGGGCCGGGATCATGAGCGAAGCCACGATCTTCATCGCCGCCCTCGACAAGCCGACCGAATCCGAGCGCGCCGCCTTCCTCGCGGAGGCCTGCGCCGGCGACGAGCGGCTGCGGCGCCGCGTCGAGGCCCTGCTGCGGGCCCACGCTCGAACCCGACGATCTCCTCGATCCCACGACCGATCGGCCCGAGACGCCCGGCGCGACGAGCCCCTCTGTGCCGGACGGCGAACAGGCCGGGTCCTCGGTGGCCGGCCGCTACAAGCTGCTCGAAGCGATCGGCGAAGGGGGGATGGGCACGGTCTGGAAGGCCGAGCAGCGCGAGCCGGTCAAGCGACTGGTGGCCCTGAAGCTGATCAAGCCGGGGATGGACTCAAAGGCCGTCCTGGCCCGGTTCGACGCCGAGCGGCAGGCACTGGCGCTGATGGACCACCCCAATATCGCCAGGATCCTGGACGGCGGCACGACCTTCGACGAACCCGGCGGCGTCAGCCCCGGCCGCCCCTATTTCGTCATGGAGCTGGTCAAGGGCCGCCCGCTGACCGAATACTGCGACGCCAGCCGGCTGAGCATCAAGGATCGCCTCGACCTCTTCGTGCTGATCTGCTCCGCAGTCCAGCACGCGCACCAGAAGGGGATCATCCACCGTGACTTGAAGCCGAGCAACGTGCTGGTCACCGAGCACGACGGCCGGCCCGTCCCCAAGGTCATCGACTTCGGCCTGGCCAAGGCCTTGAGTGCCGTCGGCACCCTGACGGATCGGACGCTCTACACCGCCTTCGGAACCGTCGTGGGCACGCCGTTGTACATGGCTCCCGAGCAAGTCGGCATCAACGCGCTGGACGTCGACACGCGGAGCGACATCTACGCGCTCGGCGTGATCCTCTACGAGTTGCTGACCGGGACGACGCCGCTCGAGAGGCAGAAGCTCAGTCAGGCCACTTGGGAGGAGGTGCGCCGCGTGATCCGCGAGGACGAGCCGCCGCGGCCGAGCATGCGGCTCTCGTCGAGCGACGCGCTGCCGAGCCTGGCGGTGAGCCGGCAGACCGAGCCGCTCAAGCTCACCCGCCTGGTGCGCGGCGATCTCGACTGGATCGTCATGAAGTGCCTGGAAAAGGATCGGGCCCGCCGTTACGAGACCGCAAGCGCCCTGGCACGAGACATCGAGCGCTACCTGCACGACGAGCCCGTCGAGGCCTCGCCGCCGTCGCGGCGATACCGCCTGCGGAAATTCGCGCGCAAGCACCGGAGATTGATCGCCACTGCCGCGGGGTTTATCCTCCTCGTCGCGGCCGGAGCCGGCGTGAGCACCTGGCAAGCCTTGCGGGCCCGCGAAGCGGAGCGCACTGCCCTCAAGGCGCGAGATAACGCGGCCGAGCAGCTCCGCCAGGCGAAACGGTCCGAGGCGCGGATCAGCGCCGTCCTCAAGTTCTTCCAGGGTAAGGTGCTCTCGGCCGCCCGGCCCAAGGGTCAGGAGGGCGGGCTGAGCCGCGACGCCACGGTCCGCGAGGCGCTCGACCGCGCCGAGCCCGAGATCACCACGGCGTTCGCCGGCGAGCCCCTCGTCGAGGCGTCAATTCGAAACACCCTCGGCGTGAGCTACTGGTACCTGGGCGACCAGGAGAAATCCCTCAAGCAGCAGGAGCGCGCCGTCGCGCTCCGCCGGCACGAGCTCGGCGCCACGGACCCGGAGACCGTCGGCGCCATGAACGACCTCGCCATCGTCCTGAACCGCATGGGCAAGTTCGACCAGGAGCAGAAGATCCTCGAGGAAGTCGTCGCGGTCAAGCGGCGGACCCTTGGTCCCGAAGACCCCGTCACGCTCCGGTCCGTGAGCAACCTCGCGACCAACTTGGCCATGCAAGGCCTCCTCGAAGACGCGGCAAAGCTCGCGCAGCAAACGCTGGAAATCCAGCGCCGTGTCGAGGGCCCCGAGTCGATCAGAACGCTGCGCTCGATGTACAACCTGGCGATCATGCGGCGCCACCTCGGGCAGTGGGTCGAGGCGCGGCCGCTGTTCGACGAGTCATTGGAGACGCTCCGCCGCGCCTTCAGCCCCGACCACCAGGATACACTCCGGGTGGTGAACGGCCTGGGCGAGCTCCTGCTCGATCAGCGCCGGCCGGCGGAGGCCCGGGTGCTCTTCGAGGAGGCCCTGAAGGACCAGCGGAACGTCCTCGGCCCGGAACGAGACGAGACGGTCCTGACCATGATCAACCTCGCCGATACCGCACGCCTCCAGGGGCACCTCGACGAGGCACGCAAGCTCGCTGAAGAGGCCAGCGCGCTCAACCGCAGCACCATCGGGCCCGAGCACCCACAAACACTCTTTGGCCTCACCATCCTCTCCAGCATCGCCCGCGACCAGGGCCGCTTCGACGTGGCTCGGAAGGGCTACGAGGAGGCCCTCGCCGCCCTGCGACGCATACTCTCGGCGAGGACTCCCGAAGTGCAGAGATGCATGGCTGATTATGCCTGGATGCTAGCCGCCGCCACCGACCCCGGCTGCCGCAACCCGCGCCGTGCGATCGAGCTGGCGAACGAGTTGATCCAGAACTCGCCCAAGGTTCGCGACGTCTGGACGACCCTCGGAGTCGCCCATTACCGCGCCGGAGCCTGGAACGACGCAATCGCCGCGCTCGAGAAGTCCGAGGCCGCGGTCCCCGGTGTATTCACCGCCGCCAACGGCTTCTTCCTGGCGATGGCTTACTGCCAGTTGGGCCAAAAGGAGAAGGGACGCGAGTGGTACGCGAAGGCCGTGCAGTCCGCCGAGACTGCCAGTCAGCCCACCCGGCGCGAGCTGGCGCAGTTTCGAGCCGAAGCATCCCACTCACTCGGTATCCCCGACCCGGATCCGCCATCCAAGCGCGAAGCCCTCTGAGGCAGGCCCTGTTCATGCCGCCGGGCAACGGAGAACGCCGCGGCGGCTCCGCGGCGCCCGCGCGGGCCCCGCTCCGCACCGAGATCTCGCAAGAAAAATTCTCGCGAGCATGGTGCTTTCCCTCCGCCGAAGGCGCATTGACTCTCGGGTCGACCGTGAGCCGTCGACGCGAAAGGGGCCAGGATCATGAGCGAAGCCGCGATCTTCATCGCCGCCCTCGACATGCCGAACGAAGCCGAGCGTGCCGCCTTCCTCGCCGAGGCCTGCGCCGGCGATCTTCGGCTGCGGCGCCGCGTCGAAGCCTTGCTCCGAGCCCATGCCGAGCCCGACGATCTCCTCGATCCGACAGACGCCCGCGACCTGCTCCCCCGGTCCACAGAACCCGGCAAGGAATGAGGCCGAATGGCGTGCGACGCTCGGCAACGAGCAACCGCCAGAGCGCCTTCGACAGCAATCACGATGTCGTGACGACGATCTTGATCACCGCGCCAGTTGCAGCCGCGTCGCCGCGAAAAAGCCGTTGAAACACTGCCGCCCGACGGCCAGCACCGGGCTCCCGTGGCAGAGGTTCTCGCTCAGATCCTCCAGCCAGAAGCGATCCGGTACAAGCGAAGGCTCGGCCTCGACGATCACCAGATCCTTGGGCCGCTCGCGCGGAGCCACTTGCAAGACCAGGCGAGTCGTATCCGCCTTCGACCGCGTCGGCTCAATCCAGGAGTCGATGATTGCGCCGGCCACCACCATTTCAGAGTCCATCCTCGCACTCTCCTCTCTCCGACTCCCTGGCCCGCCGCTATTCAACCTCATCGCTTTCCCCCCTTCATTATCGATCGCTCACATCCATCATAGCAGCCAAGAATTTGTCGGTCAACATCAATTTACACTAGATTGCGCCAAGCCAACCACGCACCACGTTTCCTCGCTTTCGCGCTTATCCTGCCGCATAGTCATTATCTCCGTGCCTCTTTTAGCGTAAAACCCAGACTATATTCCCAATTGGAGGTACGACAAGGCGAATTCAGGTGCACTCGATTGAATCAATGCAACCGTCCTCAGCCTGCCATGGGAGCGACCGCGATAACATGAATGCTATCGTCATTCCTCGGTAGCGGCCGCCAGACTTATCAATCAAGAGGCGCAACTCCCAGCCTCTGCGCGAGTTGAGCCAACTTGGCACGAAGTTGCGGGTCGAGCGGAATTCCGTCCACGCTTCGTCGCTCGAACATGATGCGTTCGGGCTCTCCCGGCAAAAGAATTGCATCCACGCCCGGGAGCCGTGGCGTCGCATGGATGAATTCACCCAGCCGGCTTGCTTGTCCGATCACGTACTCCTTGCCCGCGAAGAACTCCGGGTCGAAGACCACGAACAGAATGTTGTTCCCGCCCACCGCGCGTACCTCAGGATCACTGCACCGCCCGCCGGAAAGACCCCCCGCCCACAACTCGAGAATCAGCGCCAGCCCGAAGCCCTTGTATGATTGAGCTCCACCCAGCGGAAGAATCGTGCCCAGCGGCGGCTCGTAAAGGACCGCCGGGTCCGTCGTCGGCTGGCCTCTGTGATCCAGCAGCCATCCCTCGGGAACAGGGCGCTGACCGATGTAATGCCTCCGCACTTTCCCCTCGGCGACCACGCTCGTGGAAAAGTCCGCGACGATCGGCGCATCGGGATCCTCGGTCGGAACAGACGCACAAAACGGGTTCGTGCTCAGTCTTGGCTCGATTCCGCCAGGTGGCGCGACTCGCTTCCACCCTCCGCAATTGTTCACGACCGCCAGCAGCATCAGTCCCAGAGACGCGGCGCGCTCGGCGTATTCGCCCAGCCGGCCGATGTGCCCGCAATCACGCGCCGCGCCGACCGCTACTCCGAGTACCCTCGCCTTGGGCACCAGAAGGTCCAGCAGCCGCTGCGCTTGCACCTGTCCCAGGCCCCACTGGCCGTCGCAAACCAGCATGGCGGCTGTCTCTTGCACGACCTGAAGGTCCACGCCTGGCCGGATCTCGCCACGCTCCACGAATTCAACGTACTGCAACACCCGCATCACGCCGTGCGAGTCGTGGCCGCGCAGATTCGCACCGACTAAGCTCGTCGCCACGACCACGGCATCCTCTCGCGGTACACCCGCTCCGGCCAGGAGTGCAGTCGCAAATTCGATCAGAGTCGATGCAGGAATGTCGGCCATGCGCAGCTCACTCAAGAAGAAAAGTGCGGAAAGAGTCGTCCGACCTCTGTAGCAGGCACACTCCGTGTGCCGCCCGCCGGGTCAGCGGCCCGATCTTATCCTCCCGCGCACCGTTTGCAATCGCGCGCCCGGCATGGTCGAATCGGGTGGAGTTGACATGTCAAGCGCCACCGTCCGCCCACCGGACAAGGCGCAAATCGTGAAATGGGGTGTCCTGATGTCGTTCCGAATCGAAACCCGCGACCACGCTGGCAGGACCGTCTACTCTCTCCACGACGATGCAACCGGGGCCTCCGCATCCATCTTGCCCGCGTATGGTTTCAATCTTTTCGATCTCCGGCTCCCCCTCGCGGGAGAGCCCCGGCCGGTCTTGGTCGCATCTCCGGATTTCCCGGATCAGCCCGCCCACCCCGCAGGCAACGGCACGCCGATCCTCTTCCCATTCCCCAACCGCATCCGTGACGGACGCTTCACGTTCGAAGGACGCACCTACCAGTTGCCCACAACCAACGGCCCCAACGCAATTCACGGCTTCGCCATGACCGCGGCCTGGGATGTGATCGAGCATAAAGCCGGTAACGATAGTGCTCGTATCGTCGCCAGTTACCAGATCTCCAAGCACTCTCCCGAGTCGCGTTCACTCTGGCCGGCCGATGCCCTGCTCCAGGTCGCCTACGCCTTGGCCGGCCGCAAGCTCTCCATGACCGTCACTGTCTCGAACCCCGGCGCCGCCGATCTACCTTACGGTTTTGGCATCCACCCTTACTTTCGTCTCCCGTTTTCACCGGGAGGCGATCCGGCGCAAACCCAGGTCATCTTGCCCGCGTCCAGGTACTGGGTCCTCAAGGATTTCCTGCCCACCGGCGAGATCCGCCCGGTCGATTCCAGGCTCGATTTTCGCACAGGCAAGCCCCGGAATGGGCTCGAGCTCGACGACGTTCTCACCGGATTGCAGTATCAGGATCGCCGCGGTGTGGCCCGGCTGGTCGATCTGGAGAAAAAGGCCGAGTTTCGGCTCACGTTCGACGACGGAATTCGCGAGCTGGTCGTGTACACGCCTCCGCGGAAGCCCGATGTGCTTGCGGTTGAGCCCTACACGCAGACGACCGACGCGATCAACCTCCAGCCGCAGGGCAAGGACGCCGGCCTGCGCCTCCTCGCCCATGGCCGCCACGACACGTTCTCCCTCACGATGGAAACCTTGGGCTGACCAGCGCCGGCCGCCCTGCAACGCCTCTTGCCAGCCCCTGAGGCGAACAAATCACCCCCGAATGTCGTCAAAGCTGTAGAGAACTGCGCGCCGTGCCCTCTTTCCGGCACGTCCCCGTGGGGCCGTGGTCACAGTTTACTGCGACAAGCGTCATCCTATAGATACGAGCGTCATTCTGTAGATAGAGGTGTCCGCGTCCGCTATCGCCCGATTCTCCCGACCATGTTCGCTTCCCCGATGCAACCGGTCCTCACGCGCTCTCACCAATCGAGGGGTCGTATGACAATCGGTATTGAGTCTGCGGAGAATTTGAGTCAAGTTGGGGAAGCAATGAGGGGTAACCCCGTGGCTGCAACTCAGGAATTGCTCATGGAGCCAATGGGCGCGGCAGGTCATTGTGACTTACGTGGGCTGCGCGTCGACCTCCTGCGCAAGGCCGCCGAGATCTATTTGAAACTCGCCTATCCCTCCGGCGATCTTCCCGAAACTGTGGTGCGCCGCACAATCTGGCGCGAGGACTGCACGACCGACGTTCTCTTGAAGGGGCCCCCCTTCGAGCGCGCCGGAAAAGCCCCCGGTCGCCCATCCCCGATCTACGCGCTGCGGCTGGGCAACCATCGCTACCCACATATGAAGCTCCAGATCGAGGCCTGGCCCAATGAGGCCGGTTTCCTGGTCTCCGTCAACACGCACGACCAGGTGACCGGCGTCGATCTCTGCGCGATCGATGCCGAGGCCTTCCGCAACCTTCAGGCCGAAAATCAGCGACTCAAAGAAGCGATCGAGGCCGAGTGGGATCGCGCCGGCCTCCCCACCTTCCTGCGCTACCTCAAGGATTACATCAAGGATCGCGCTGCAAGCGACCCCGCTCAATGAAATCCGGCCAGGCTCGAGTCCGTTCTCGCCATCGTGATTCACGTCGAGTACAATTGTCGCACGTGACGAGCTTCGCCAACTCGGGCGGCGCCGCACGTCGAGCGGGGAGGTCCAGTTGATCCCTCGAACGCGCCGCCAGAATCACCGCGCGGGATGTTGACTCATGAGTCACCCTAGGGAGCAGGGTTGATGGATTGGCAGACGCTCCCCTTCGTCTGGGCGCAAAATCAACCCGCGCCCGCCACGAACACCTCCATGGCGCTCTCATCCCTGCGCCGCTGGTTCGGCGGGCTCACACTGTCGTCCCCGCAGGCGCTTCCCGATTTTCATCACCCGCTGTTCGCTCTTCTCACTCCACTCGCTGCCCTTCTGGTTCTGGCGTTGCTCTTTCAGGGGCCCCTCGCGGTCCTCAAGCAGCTCTTCGACCTTCCCGGCCACTTCAGGCTCGTCCGAGACGCCGCCTGGCGCGTCTGGCAGGCCGGTCGCTTGATCGCCGTCGTCATCGGATTCACCGTCCTCGGCTGGACGGCCGCCCAGGCTCTGGTGTTCATGCGAGACGACGGCCGGCGCGTCGACCTCACCCTCCTGACCAAGTCTCGCGCCCTCTGGGAGCTCGCCGTCGAACAAGGCCTCCTGGCCGGGCTCACCCCCCTCCGCGACGTCGCTGCGCTCGGCGACAACGTGACCCTCCTCTTGATCGTCGTCGTCGTCGTGTTCCGCGCGTCCCTCGAATTACCCGGCTGGGGCATCCCCACCGACTACTCAGCAAAAGGAGCAAAGGCCCAGCCAGCCAGCCGTTGGACCACGGCAATCTGGGGAAGTGCGGCGCTCTACGCACTCTATCGGGCCGTCGGCTGGGGTGCCGGCAGTGGTGACTTGCCTCTGGGCGGTTGCTTGGTCGTCGAGGCCGCCTGTGTACCAATTTTGATGCTGATTTGCGACGGTTTCTTGCTCGGCTGGGTGTTGACAGAGCTTCGGAACGCCGGCTTGACGAGGTCCGGTGAAGACAAGCTCGACATCCGCGAGGCAATCGCCTTGATGCCCGCTTCCGCAATGCTATGCGCCTTCGTCTTGCCCTCGCGTTATCTGGCGAGCTTCGTATGGTTGAGCGCCGCTTACTTCCCGACCTGGGTCAATGTCACCCCCATCGGTAGCTACGTACGCTGGCAGCTCGGCTGGGGTCTGACCGATCTTCAAGCCGTCGGGCTGGTGATGGCCGGGCTCGCCGGCATCGTCGCCTGGAGCCGCGGCACGATCTGGGGCTCGCTCGTCGGGTTCAGGCGATTTCTCGTCTCGAGCGGCGGTTCGATGGTTGTCGTTATGGCCATGTCCTGCGCCGCCGCCTCGCTGCTCGCCGGGTCCGTCTATGCCCTTCTCCTGCTGTTGCCCGCGCAGGGCTGGGTTTTGGGCGCGGCCGATGCCTACGCCCACTACGTCACGCTGCCGGTCGGCCTCTGGACTATCGCCGCCGCCATCGTCCTCGCCGAACGATCGCTCCCAAGGGCGCCCTTGCGCACCCATATCTCTGCGGCGGCGGACACCGAGGCACAAGCCGACCTCGAGCGCAACGGCCAAGGCGCGCAGCCCCTCTCCGCGTCACCCGTCTCCTGACCGTTCGTTCTTCACTCCACGCGCGCCGGAATGGCGTCGTCGCCCGAGATCCCTTCAGGCAATTCCTTGAGATAACCCCCAAGCAACTCCCCTGCGGTTGCCGGCGCCCGCCCCTTCTCCCGCCGATACAGCTCCGCCGCCAGCTTCACCAGCAGCACGGACCGCCGCTTCCGTTCACGCGCAAAAAAGCCGTCACCTTCCCACGCGCCAATGGCGGAGGGGTTCATGTTCGCGGCCCGGTCATCCTGTCCGAACACCAATCGGGCGAAAAGCGTCTCGTCAATGGCCCGATCGATCGTCTCGGGGCTGATCTCGCGAGCCTTATCGGGCACGGATCGGTCAAACTCGTACAGCCAGAAGTCCTCGACCCTCCTGCGCCGTGCGCGTTCCGCGTCTGGCTTGTCAACCTGCGCCAGCCAGTTCCTGAAAAGGAAACGGATCACCCTCCGGCTTCTCTCGACGTCATTACTCGCCCGTAACCGATGCTTCTGTATCGTGCCCCGCCAGTTTCCCGGCACCACCTGTTCAAGCGCGCCGTTCTTCCCCCCGGGTAGTAGAATGTCACTCGTAGAGAGAGGAAGAGACAGCGGTCGCCGAAGCCCGCAGAACTCCGGCTTGCCGGCAAGCGCGTTCTGGTCGGTGTCCACCAGCCCCGTGGACAACGCGAGTGGTTCCCGTTAACTTTCGATTTATTGTGGTCCAAGCGATTCGCGCATCGTAGGTCAGGCTTTGGCCTGACGATCCAGTAATCATACCCAAACCCATCAGAGGAATCACCTCCATGAACCGTCGCGATTTCCTGGCGGCCTCATCGGCCACGGGGCTGGCTTTCTCGATCGGGGGTAAACACGCTCCGGCCTTCGAGGGCCGCGAAGCCAAGCGGGTGGGTTTGATCGGCAGCGGTTGGTACGGCAAGGCCGACCTGCTCCGCCTGATCCAGGTTGCCCCCGTCGAGGTCGTCTCGCTCTGCGATGTCGACAAGAAAATGCTCGCCGATGCCGCCGATCTGGTCGCCCAGCGCCAGGCGTCGAAGAAGACCCCTCGCACCTACGCCGACTATCGCGAAATGCTCAAAGAAAAAGACCTCGACATCGTCCTGATCGCCACCCCCGACCACTGGCACGCCCTCCCGATGATCGCCGCCGTCGAGGCCGGCGCTGATATCTACGTCCAGAAGCCGATTAGCATCGACGTGAACGAGGGCAAGGCGATGCTCGCCGCCGCCCGCAAGCACCAAAGAGTCGTGCAGGTCGGCACCCAGCGCCGCAGCACGCCTCACTTGATCGAGGCCCGCGACCGCATCATCCGCGAAGGAAAGCTCGGCAAGGTCGGCCTGGTCGAACTCTATTGCTACTACCACATGCGAAACCCGTCCAACCCACCAGACTCCAACCCCCCCGATTACCTTGACTGGAACATGTGGACCGGCCCGGCCCCGCTCCGCCCCTATAACTCGATCGCCCACCCCAGAGGCTGGCGTGCCTTCATGGAATATAGCAACGGAATCATGGGTGATATGTGCATCCACATGCTCGACATGACCCGCTGGATGCTCGAGCTCGGCTGGCCCAAGCGCGTCAGCTCCAGCGGCGGCATCCTCGTCCAGAAAGGCGCCAAGGCCAACATCGCCGACACCCAGACCGCCACGTTCGACTTTGGCGATCTCGACGTGGTATGGCAGCATCGAACCTGGGGCGAGCCAGCCGACCCCAAATACCCCTGGGGCGCCACCTTCTACGGCGACAAGGGAACCTTGAAAGCCAGCGTCAACGGCTACGATTTCATCCCCTCCGGCGGCGGCACTCCCATTCACCGCGATGTGACCATGGAACTCGAGCAGTTTCCCGAGGACAAGACCGAGAAGGATCTCGAGCGCCACGTCGCACCGGCGATCCGCGGCCACATGAAAGACCTCCTCGCCGCCATCGCCTCGCGCTCCCGCCCGGTCGCCGATATCGAGGAAGGATATATTTCCACCGCAACCTGCATCCTCGCCAATCTCTCCATGAAACTCGGCCGCGCACTCACCTGGGATGCCCAGACCGGTCAGGTCTCCGGCGATGGAGAGGCCAACGACCTGCTCACTCGCCCCTATCGCGGACCCTGGATCCACCCGGGCGACCACGCGTGAAGAACGCGCAGCGCCGCACACGGAGAAGTTCCCATGACCGACCGTCGCTCGTTCCTGACGAATCCCGACGACTTCACAGACGTCAGCCGCGGCAATCCCCAACCTCACACGCTCACCGGCGAGGCCCTCACGAAGGCCCGGCTCACCGCCGATACCTGGCGCCTCGAGATCGAATCGGAGGGCGTCGCCAAGATCGATCACCCCAAGAAACTCGCCGACGGCACCGCCCTCGATCTCCCCGCGTTGCTTGCCTTCGGCAAAAAGCACGGCGTCAAGTTCTTGAAAGCCATGCAATGCAACAACATCGCCCAGCCCCTTGGTCAGGGGCTATGGGAGGGCGTCCCCTTGCGCCAGGTTCTACGCACCACCGGCAAGATGCGCGACGTCCGCCGCGTCTACTACTGGGGCTTTCACAACAACGACCCCAACCAGACGTTCCAGTCATCGCTCGGAATCAACCAGGTCCTCGATACGCCGCCGGGTGAATTGCCCCCGTTCATCGCCTATCGGCTCAACGGCCAGCCCATCCCGCTCGAGCGCGGCGGGCCGGTGCGCATGCTCATTCCCTGGGCCCACGGCTTCAAATCCGTGAAATGGCTCCAGCACATCACGCTGACGAACGACTATCGCGCCAACGACACCTACGCTCTTCAGAACAATGACCCCGAATCTTACTTGAAGACGGCCGCATACATCGACAACCCCGAGCCCGGCAGCTTCCCCGCCAGCCGCCCCTTCACGATCCAGGGAACCGCAATGGTCGGTTGGCCTGGACTGGACCATATCGAATACTGGCTTCGCCCCGAGGCCGGTACCCACGGCCAAATCGCTGACGACGATCCCGCCTGGAACACAGCCCAGTGGCGCCCCTGCACCATCGAGCCTCCACCCTCCAACTGGGGCGGCGGCCTTCCCGAAGACGTCAAGCCAGCCCAGATCTGGGGCTTCACCCCCGAAGGCAAGCCCAAAGAATGGCCCATGCGCTTCAGCGTCGCACTCTGGTCCGTCAGCCTCCAGAATCTGAAACCCGGCGGCTACGAGTTTCGCGTCCGCACCATCGATAAGAACGGCTTCGCCCAGCCCGAGCCGCGCCCCTTCCACCAGCGCTCCGGCCTGAACGCCATCCAGTGCAAACAATTCATCGTCAGCGCGTAGCAAAGTCGCCTTTCGCTCCGCGAAAGTGCGCTCTCTCCCCATGCCCGCGCCCCGCACGCCGCTCCATCGCGTGCTCCCTCGTTCCCACGCTCTGCGTGGGAACGCTCCGGTTGCCGCTCTGCGGCAATCTCAACTTCAATTCACAACTGTTGCCGCCACAGCCTTGTCATCCAGCCGCAAACACCACCGAACCGCATTACACATGAGCCGCTGATACATAGGATGCAGCAGCGCCTCGAGCGTATGCCCGTTCGCCAGATGGCAAAGCCGCCCGCGCCCCACCTCGCGCACCCATCCGGCCGCGGCAGACTTACCATCATCCGAGCAATTGCGCAACAGCAGATGCACGCGCCCTTCATCATAGGGAGGAGTATGCTGCTCATCGGCCGTGAAAAACCCGCTCACACCACGCGTGACCGGGTGCCCCGAGTCGACAACCTCGACGCGAAATCGTTCCAGCGGCCCATGGCCGATGTACCGTCCACCGACGAGCTCGAGATAAGGCCCATGCTCCGGATAAAGCCCCATCGAATTATGCAGGTTCAAGAAGCCCCCGCCTCCTTCAACAAATGAAACGACCGCCCGCTCTTGCTCGGGCGTCATCCATTTGTAATACGATCGCGCATCCGCCCCCGGCCGCTGCAACCCGTCGCGCAGGATCACGAGCAATCCCACCTTCGCAAGGTTCTCGGCCGAGAGCGCTCGAACGTCAACCGTGAAATGCGCAACCACTCCCGTCGACTCGAACACCGGTCGCAGCCCCTCCTCGAGATGCCCCGGCTCGTGCGGCCCATCCCCGATCAGTACAAGCGCGTGCGGCCGCGAATGCGAGCCACCGGGCTCGCGGCCCTCAAACGGCGCGCTCGGAACCGTGAGCTCGGTATAAACGTGCTCGATGTCCTCTGAGGTCGGGTTCCCGTACGGCGTCCAGACCAGACAATCCGCCGGCAGGCAGATCCGGTCCGTCAGTCCCACACGAGGCCGGCCCTGGGCGATCTGATATCCAACCTGGCGCCTCAGCTCCGTCAAGAACCTCCGCTGCCGCACCAGCAGCTCCGGCCCGCCCCACGTCCCGATCCCGGGAACGACTCCGGCGAGATCCAGCTTTTCAAGCTGTCGCAGCGCGTCCGCCCAGCGCCCTGTCCTCGTGCCGGGCAATCGCGCCCGCGGCCCATGAACCACAAGCGGCCCGACAAAGAGAACGCGCCGCCCGGCCACATGAACGGCCCCTCCCGCGAGCCCGGCGGCATCATCCATCGGTAGGAATTCCACCGCGATCGACCCGTCGCCGAGCGACAATCGCTCGCCGACCGCCTTGACCATTCCGGGATCGAGCGCCCCCGGCCCCGCCAGCAGCTTGGTGCGCACCAGCGGTGACGTCACGATGCGGGTGACTCCTCGCTCTCGCAGCGACCTGAGGATCGGCCAATCCCCGTCCTGCGCATGAGTCAACACGACCGTCCTGGCAGGCCTGCCCGTCGTGGTGGCGACAAGCTTCAAAAAGTGACCAACCTCCATCCCCCGCGGCAGATCGATGAGCAGCGTCTCGCTAGCGAGCGCGACCCACCCGCAATTTGCCGAGTGGTAACGATCGGCAAACCCCGCGACATGCACCCCCGGCGCAATCTCCTCCCGGTGCGGCAATGTCAGCGCAGAAGACTCACCCTTCGTGGCCGCTCCCGCGGCCGGCGCTCGCGCAAAGTCCGCCGGAATCAGCAACCGCGAGCTGATCTCCTCGGTGAACTCCCGCAGCTTCTCCGAATAAGCGGCAGCGCTCGGGTCCGAACGGAGCTTCTCCATTGTCTGCTGTCGCTGCGCCAGGCTGTCGAACGAGTAGAGATACGTCACCTCCGACCACTTCCCGACCTCCGCGACCCACGGACCAGCCGGTCGATAACCGTTGGCTTTGAGAAACCCGATGCCTTGCTTGCCCATGTGCTCAAAGTAAGCCGCCTGGTGCGCAAGTGGCACCCGATGAATCTCGTGCACCACAAAAGCCGCCGGCTCAGGCAGGCTCGGGCGCGTCGCCCAGAATGTGGCCAGCCGCAAAAATCGGCTCTCCTCGCCGGATAACAGCGGGTCGCGCGCTGCAACAAATTTGGCAAAATCCGCGCTCTTCGACAGGAAGCCGACGGCCTTCTCGAACGCCGCCATATCATCGTATTCCCAGATCGTGACGTGCTCGTAAAGGTCCCCGACGAGCGTCTTCCACCAGCCGACCATCCGCCCCCCCGCAGCGCGAAACAGCGGCAGTCCCGATTGTTGAATGAGCGCGTCGTACGCCGGCCCCTGGTCCGGCCGCACCCGGATGCGCCACTCGCCGTAGACCAGCCTCGTTACATCCCCGCCCGGCTTGGGCGGATCGTCTCCTAGGCTGATTGACGCCTGCCCAAAAAGTGTGAACAGAAAGCACGCCGTGCGCAGCAATCGGGTCATGATCAAAGACCCCTGGTGTGTCGTCGGCAGGGAATCGTCAGGCAGGAATCGGCTCAGCCGCGAGATTGGCCGGCCGCAGGCTCATGATACGTCCTGTCCATAACCCCGGCAAATGAATTCCGCTTTCCGCAAACGGCCTTCCGAGACAACCACCTTGAGCCGATTTCCCGCGAAGATTACGATCAAATGTGACAATTGTCGTTGCTGCGGCCCTTCGCCGGATATCCTCTCTTCGAAACGAGCCCGCGCCATGGACCACGCTCATATTCGCAGCCGATGCTCAATGGCGATCGCTCTGCTCTTCCTGCTCTCCGCCACCTGCCTCGCCCAGAAGCCTGAAAACGTCGAAGTCTCCATCCAGATCTTGACGGAGATGAACATTGCGGAGGTCGCGCTTGACACCGACTCGCTCGTCGCCTGGGTAAAACCCGCCATCGGTGCGCTCGAAACTCAATTCGCGAACGAACAGGCGCGCCGCACGATCGTCCTGCAGGTGACCTTGCACACTGATCGGCAGGCCGACGTGACAATTGCAGGGAAGCCCGCGCTCACGGCGGCCGAAAAAACGAGCGTGCTCAAAGCGGTTGACCCCGCCCGCTCGCCGCGCAGCAAGATCGTCGACTGCTCGTTCCGCATCTGGGTTTAACGGCGACCACCCCGCCGAATTTGCACGAATCAAAGCCCGGCACCAGAAGATGATGGAGGAGAACCCAGCGTTCAAAGCCGGAGTAAAGTCCGCAAAATAAGATTGCCGCTTGACGCTCTTCCCTGCTTCGCCGAAGCTGAGTGCACTGGGCCGGATTTCCTTCTCAGGCCCCATTCCAATCCAGGGAGATCGCCGTCATGCTCCGATCGCTCGCGGGCCTTTTTGTCATCGCGCTCGTCTGCACACAGATCGCCTCGGCCCAGGATTCCCAGGACATCAAGGAATTGAAGCTCCGCGATTGGCACCCTCGGTCCATGCTCATCACCAAGACGACCGAGGTACCCAAACCTGCATTTCCCGTCGTCGACGTCCATAACCACCTCGGAGCCGGCAAGGCGTTCCTCACCGCAGATCGAGTCAAACGCTACCTCGAAGAGATGGACGCAGCCGGCGTCCAAACCGTCGTCAACCTGGACGGCGGCTGGGGCGAAAGACTCAAGGAGACGCTCGCCGCCCTCGATCAGGCCCACCCCGGTCGATTCCTGACCTATGCCCAGCTCGACTTCTCCGGAATCGATGACCCGAGCTGGTCCGACCGCGAGTCAGCCCGCCTCGCCGAAAGCTTCGAAGCCGGCGCCAAGGGCCTCAAGTTTCACAAGTCCCTCGGTTTGGGAGTCCGCTATCGCGATGGCCGGTTCCTCCCAGTCGACGATCCCAAGCTCGACCCGATCTGGGAAGTCTGTGCCCGCTTTAAGCGTCCGGTCGAGATCCACACCGGAGACCCCGGCGCATTCTTCACCCCGCTCGATGGCAGCAGCGAGCGCTGGCACGAATTGAACGAGCACCCCGAGTGGCTCTTTTACGGCAAGGATTTCCCCAAGCGATCCGATCTCCACGCCCAGAGAATCAAGGTCATCGCCCGCCATCCCAGAACAACATTCATCTGCGCCCATATGGCCAATGACGGTGAAGACCTGGCGGAGGTCGCCCGCTGGCTCGACGAATATCCCAACATGTATGTCGATATCGATGCCCGCATCTCCGAGCTCGGCCGCCAGCCCTACACCGCCCGCCGCTTCTTCCTGAAATACCAGGATCGAATCATGTTCGGCACCGACACATCCCCCGGCCGCCAGGCCTATCGAATGTACTATCGATTCCTGGAAACCGACGACGAGTACTTCGACCCCGCCGGCGGCCACCACCGCCAGGGCTTCTGGATGATCTACGGCGTCTTCCTCCCCAAAGACGTCCTCGAGAAGCTCTACCACAAAAACGCCGAAAAACTCCTCGTCGGTCTTGGCCCCCCCGCATGACCCCGCGCAGTGCTCCTCGTGGCCTGCCCAAATGGTTGCTCGTACGCTAGGCCATTGCGTACCGCTCTGCCCGAATGGTCCCTCACAGGTTAAGCCAATGACTTCCACTCTCCACCCGTCGTCCCACCCGCAAAACGATTGGCCGTCCGTCGAGCTTCCTCGTCCTTTGTCCCCTCGCCCCGAGATCAGCCACGTCCTCTTCGACTTCGACGGCACCATTTCCCTGATCCGCCAGGGCTGGCCCGAAGTCATGGTCCCCATGTTCGTCGAAGCGCTGCCCCGCCAGCCCGGCGAGACCGACGATGCCCTCCGCCAGCTCGTCCTCGACGACATCATGCGCTTGAACGGCAAGCAAACGATCTACCAGATGATCCAGCTCGCCGACCGCATCCGCGAGCGCGGCGGCGGGCCCGACGAGCCCCTGGCCTACAAGCACGAATACCTCCGGCGCCTGGAAGCGCACATCGGCGCCCGAACCGCCGCGCTAGCCGGCCGGACTGTCGCGCCCGATGCGCTCCTCGTTCACGGCGTCCGTCCCCTGCTCGAGCACCTCCGAGGCCTCGGTCTCCCCCTCTACCTCGCCAGCGGCACCGATCTCTCCGCCGTAGAGCGCGAGGCCGGACCTTCTCGACATCACCCGATATTTCAATGGCCATATCTTTGGAGCCGTTGATGATTTTAAGCAGTTCTCCAAGAAAATCGTGATCGATCGCATTCTCCAGGAGCACGGCATTACCGGCCGTCACCTGCTCTCCTTCGGCGACGGTTACGTCGAGATCGAAAACACCAAGCAAGCCGGCGGCCTGGCCGTCGCCGTCGCCAGCGATGAGGCCAACAACGGCTCCGGCCGCGTCGACGAATGGAAGCGCCAGCGCCTCCTGGGCGTCGGCGCCGACGCCGTCATCCCCGACTATCGCGACGCGATCCCCTTTGTCAATTATCTGCTCGGCCGCTAAAGGAACCCTCAGTGATCCCCCCGCCCCTCGACCTCAGCAAACTGAAAGTCCTCCCCCTCGCCAGCCGCCACAGCTTGACGAATGCCGAAGAGATCCTCATCGACCCGGCCCTCCCCCCTCCCCCCTGCCCCGATCATCTCGCCGCCGTGATCGACGGCTGTGCCCAAGAAATCCGAGCCGCCCGCGCCCGCGGCTCCGCCGTCGTCTTGATCTACGGCGCCCACCTGCTGCGCAACGGCGCAGCGCGCCTCCTCGAGCAAATGATGGCCGCCGGCTGGCTCACCCATCTGGCCACCAACGGCGCCGGCACCATCCACGACTGGGAATATGCCTGGCTCGGCGCATCAACCGAATCCGTCGAGAAGAATGTCGCCACCGGCACCTTTGGAACCTGGCACGAGACCGCGTCGAACATCCACCTCGCCCTCATGGCCGGCGCCTCGATGGCCTCGGCTACGGCCAGTCCCTGGGCCGATTCATCCTCCAAGATGGCGCCACTCTCCCGGATCCTGAGCACCTCACCCTCCTGATCGCGTCCGAGCCCGGCCACCCGCTGACCTCCGCCCGCGCCGATCTGCTTCGCACGATGCACCAGCAAAAATGGCCCGCCGGCCGGATCACCGTCGAGCACCGCCACAAGCACGCCTCGATCCTCGCCCAGGCCGCGCGCCACCAGGTTCCGCTCTCCGTCCATCCCGGCATCGGCTACGACATCATCGCCAATCATCCCGTGTTCAGCGGCTCGGCAATCGGCCGCGCGGCGAGCTCGACTTCAAGCTCTTCGGCGGCTCGCTCAGAAGCTTGGCAGGCGGCGTCGTCCTCTCGATCGGCTCGGCCATCATGGGTCCTCAGGTCTTCGAGAAAGCCCTGAGCTGCGTCAACAACCTGCGCCTCCAATCCAATCTCGATATCATCCGCGGCCACCACATCTACGTCGTCGACCTCCAGGACGGCGGCAACTGGGATTGGACCCGCGGCGAGCCCCCCAAGGACAACCCCGCCTATTATCTCAGGTTCTGCAAGAGCTACTCGCGCATGGCAGGCGCCCTCCACTATGTACAATGCGATAATCTGATGTTTGTCCATCATCTCCACCATCGGCTCCAGGACGCATGACACCCGATCGCTTCACCGCCATCACCGATCGCTACCACCACCTGCGAATCGCCGTCGTCGGCGACTACTTCCTGGATCGTTACCTACATATCGACCCATCCAAAAATGAAACCTCGATCGAAACCGGCTTGACCGTCTATAACGTCGTCTCCGTCCGCAGCCAGCCGGGCGCGGCCGGCACGATCCTGAGCAACCTGGTCGCTCTCGGAATCGCCGAGATCCACGCCATCGGTTTCTGCGGCGACGACGGCGAAGGTTACGAGCTGCGCCAGGCCCTGGCCGCCAGCCCCGGCGTGATTCTCGACGGCCTCCTCACCACCCCCTCGCGCCGAACACCCGTTTACTGCAAGCCGCTCTTGATCGAGCCCAGCCGTCCCCCGCGCGAGTTGAACCGCCTCGATTCCAAGAACTGGACAACCACGCCCGAAGCAATCGACCGCGAGCTGGCACGCGTTGTGGTCGGTCTGTCCGAACGCGTCGACGCCCTCATCCTCCTCGATCAGGTCGATCAGCCCGAAACCGGCGTCGTGACCGCTCGCGTGAAAGACGCAGCTCACCGCGCACTTCAGTCCAATCCCAACCTGATCATCCTCGCCGACAGCCGCCGCGGCCTCACGGATTTCCCACCACTCGGTTTCAAGATGAACGCCGCCGAGCTCGCGCGAATGGCAGGCAACCCGGTGGTCGGTTTGAGCGCCGTGAAACAGCATGCTGCCAGTGTCTGCGCCCGCACTCGCCAGCCCGTCTTCGTCACCTTGGCCGAGCAAGGAATCGTGGGAGCGCACCCAGGCGCCGATCCCGAGCACGTCCCGGCCCACCCGGTCCGCGCCGAAATCGATATCGTCGGCGCCGGCGACGCCGTCACCGCGAACTTGACGTCCGCCTTGGCCTCAGGCGCCAGGCACGGCGAAGCGATGGAGCTCGCCATGGCCGCCGCCTCCATCGTCATCCACCAGCTTGGAACCACCGGAACCGCCTCAATCGCCCAGTTAGTAGGTCAGGCTTCGGCCTGACAATTCTGTTCCACCAAGTACGTCAGGCTTTCAGCCTGACGCATTTTCGTCTACCCGCGTCCGGCTGATTGTCTCCGCGCGGCCGCGACCGGCCCGGCGCTGCTCACCCGCGCAAGCTCCGTCGGCGGACCCAGCGGCAAACCTGGCGAGAATGGATACCGCTGAATCTGGAACGGCGGGCTCTTGAGCGTCACCCGCACATTTCCGAACTGGCCCAGCCCGTAAAACGAATAGCCCAGATAGGCCCGGCCGGTGCCGTGCTTACCCTGCTTGACACTGCCGCTAACAATCGTGCGGTGTGGCACCTCGCCGACGAGCACAAGCCGCTGGCCTACCCCTGAGCCCGTGAGCAGATCCTGGAGGTAACCACCCCCCTTGACGCCGAACGAAACCTGGTTTCCGCCCGCGTCCGTGTATTTCAGGTTCGTCCCCTGCGCAAACAACGCAGTGAAATTCGTTCCGATCTGGCCAGCCCCTGCGCCGGCCAGCTCGATGCCGCCGCCATTGGTAATTCCACCCGGCGTGCCTTTGAGAAGCAAGCTGTAAAACTGATTGATCCCCAACGCGTGAGTGGGAACCAGCGTAACCGTAAAGTTCGACGGGTCGTATACCGGCGGCTCAATAGCCAGCGGCATGTCGTGCTGTGTGCTGAACGTACCCTTCTTGCCCACCCCGGCCAGCTCGAAATTGGCGGGGTTGTCGGCAGTCGCGGCCGCAAGTGGCTCGTTGAAGCTGATGATCAGGCTCGTGATCGATCGTGCCGTCCCCGTCCACTGAACGGCCGAGACCATCGGCACGGTGGAGTTCGGGTCGGTGTCCTCTATCGTCAAAGTCGCTGTCGTCACGGCGCCCAATGCCGCGCCCCCGGTCGGATCGCTGATGGCAAGCCCCACCAGCTCATTGCGGTCATCGTACGGGTCGGCCAGCACCGGCACCTGAATCGTCTCCCGCGCCACGCCCGCCGGAAACACGACCGTCTGGGCGACCGGTGTGTAATCGAGGCCGGCGGTCGCGCTCATCGGAACCGTCGTGAAATTCACCGAGACCTGCCCTCGCAGCCCGTCCGTCCGAATCACGGTGATGGTCGCGGAACCGGCGGTTTCGGGCACCTCGTAGCCGGCCGCGCTGAATTGCAAGTTCCCCGGCTGATCTTCGACAGTCGTCTGCAAAGTGTTTGTGGCGGCGCTCGCCGTCTCGTTGAATCCGTCGGCCGAGGCGGTGATCGTCGCATTGAGCGTTCCAACCGCATCCTGCTGGGGTGTGACCACGATAGTGACCGTCACAGTCGAGCCGACCGCCAGGTTGCCGATGTCGGCGACCAGGTTCGATCCCTCTTGATCGACGGTCCCAGCGAGATCGATTGGGTGCGACGGTATGGTCCACGACCCCGATGCGAATGTGGTGAACGCCGGCATCGGCAGAGTCACTGTCAAACCGGTCGCCGGCGACGGCCCGTGGTTGATGACCGCCGCCGTATACGTGACCGCGCTCCCGTAGGTGACGGCCGCAGGCGCGGCGGTGAACTGCGTGATCGCCAGGTCGGAGACGGGAAGGATCGTCGTCGACAGCGTCGCCGTGCTCGGGCTCGCGTCGAACTCGTTGTTCGTGACCTTCACGAGATTGACCAGCGGCGAGTCGGCGACCGCGGTCGCAGTCGGCACCACCGTGATCGTCAGCGTGACAGACTCATCGACGTTCAGTGCACCGAAGTCCGCGGTCACCTGACCGCCCGCGATCGAGGCACCCACCCCCGGCACCGACGTGGTGGCCGTCACGTTCGAGCTGATGTCTCCAGGAAGTGTATCGGCCAGCACCACGCCGGTGGCGTTCGACGGGCCGCTGTTCGTCGCCGTGATCGTGTACTCCAGGTCCCCGTCGACGTAATTCGGGCCGTTCGTCGCCGTCATGTGAAGCCCGATCGCCGTCACGGCCGTAACCGTCGTCTGCACCGACGCCGAGTTCTCGAGGTTGGCGTCCGATGGCGACGTGATGACGGCGCTGTTCGTGATCGAACCGGTGCCCGTGCCGGCCGCAACCGCGGTGGGCGTCACCACGATCGTCATCGTGGTCATGGCGCCTGGCGCCATGCTGCCCAGCGGCAAGGTTAGCACGCCTCCGGACGGAGTCGCTCCGCCCGTGGCCGACACGAACGTCACGTTGGCCGGTAGTGTGTCGGTCACGACCGCGTCCGGGTCGGTCGAGGGCCCACTGTTGCTCGCACTGATCGTATACGTCACGTCGCTCCCGACACCGACCGAGCCGGGCGGACCCGACATGGTGATCGAAAGGTTGCTCACCGGCGCCACGGGCACCGAGCTCATCGCGGTATTCGGGTCGGAATTGAATTCGTTATTGGTGACCGTTGCGGTGTCGACCAGCGGCGAATCAGTCACCGCCGCAAGCGTCGGCACAACGGTGATCGTCAACGTAAGCGAATCATTGAGGTCCACCTCGCCGAAGCTCGCGGTCACCTGCCCACCTGAGACGACAGCAGTCACACCAGGTACCGAGGTCATCGCGGACACGTTTGCCCCGATGACCGAAGGAAGCGTGTCGGTCAAGACCAAGCCGGTGGCATTCGACGGACCGTTGTTGGTGGCCGTGACCGTGTACGTCAAGTCCTGGCCGGCCTGGGCCGTTGTGGGCTGCGGCGCGACCTGGATCGCGATGGCTGTCGAGGCCATCACCGTGGTCGACGTCGAGGCCGAATTCTGGAGGTTGCTGTTGTACTCTCCGGTGATCACCGCGCTATTCGTGATCGAGGCACTACCGGAGCCCGCCGCCGCAGCCGTCGGGGTCACGACGATGGTCACCGTGGTTGTGGAATTCGAAGCCAGGCCGCCCAGCGGCAGCGTCAAAACGTCGCCTGAAGGCGTTACCCCGCCGGTGGCCGACACGAAGGTCACGTTGGCCGGCAGCGTGTCGGTGACGACTGCGTCCGGGTCGGTCGACGGCCCACTGTTGGTTGCTTTGATCGTGTAGGTCAAGTTGCTGCCGGCGTAGACGGGGTCGGGCGCGCCCGACATCGTGATCGACAGGTCGCTCATTGGAACAGGGTTGACCGTCGTTGTCACCGCGGGGGGCGAGTTGTTGCCCTGGTCAGGATCATAAGTACTGCTGGAAATGAAGGCGCTGTCGATGATCTGGGGAACCGCCGCGCCGTCGGGCACGACGGTGATCGTCACCGTGGCCGACGCGCCCATGGCGAGAGTACCGAGGTCCGCCGTGACCTGACCGTTCGCAACCGTGGGCGTCACGCCGCCAACCGACGTGCTCGCCGTCACGGACGAAGTGATATCCAGTGGCAGGATATCCGTCACGACAACGTCGTCCGCATCCGAAGGACCGGCGTTCGTCGCGGTCAATGTGTATGTGACTGAATTGCCGACGGTGACCGTGCTCGGGAGCCCCGCCAGGGAAAGTGCGAGGTCGGCCGCGGGATCGATCGTGGTCGTGAGCGAGGCAGAGTTGTTGTTCGGGTTGGGGTCGATGCTACCCTGGGTGGTGACCGTCGCCTGATCGGTGATCTGGGGTATTGCGGCGGCGGTCGGCACGACCGTGATGGTGAGCATTGCCGACGTGTTCGCGGCCATAGCGCCGAAATCGGCGGTCACTGTGTTCCCGGAAATGATCGGCGTGACGCCGGCGACCGACGTGCTTGCGATCACGTTCTGGCCGATGTTCGCCGGCAGCGTATCGGTGACGGTCACGCCCTGAGCAGTCCCCGGCCCGTTCGCCGTGGCCGTCACCGTATATGTCAGGTTGCTGCCTGCATACGCCGCCGAAGTAGGCGACGAGGTGATCGCGACGCCCATGTCGGCACTGGCCACCGGAATGACGTCTTGTGAAAACTCGGACGTGTTGCCCAGCGGGTCGGTCGCGGTGGCCGAGACAACCCAGCCGGCCGGAGTCGCGGTGTTCACTGTGGCGTTAATGCTTGCGTTAAAGTTCGCTCCGGTCGGCACGGTCGCGCTGCCGAGGTAGAGCTGGCCCTGTCCAAATCCCGAGGCATCAGCGGTGGGGCTCGCGAAAAACTGGACGAGATAAGATGTGCTGGCCGACGCATTGAGCGTGCCGATGATCTCGGTCGACTTTGATGTGGACGTCGCCGACGTCAAGACCGGATAGTTCTGATAGTCGTTCGGTGCAGGTATGGTGAAGCCTTGTTCGTCGAGATGGTTCGGAGTCGGGCCGTTGCCCAGGTTGATGCCCAGGTCGGTGTTGTCGTAGATCGAGTTGGAAAGAAAGGAATTGTGATCGAGGTTGCCACCAACGAAAATCCCTGAGCTTCCGTTGAACGCGATCACATTGGCGGCGCCACTGGCGGTGCCGCCGACCGTGACGTCGTCGGACCCAATGTCAACGCCGCGGCCCACATTGCCGAGGTTGTCACCGAAGGAGTCGGTGCCGATAAAGTTGCCGAGAACGTACGTCCCGTTGGCGGGGCCGACGGTGAGGTTTACTCCGTCACCGCCGTTGCCGGAGATCACGTTCGCCGCGCGCGCGACCGTACCCCCGATCGTGCAGTTGGTCGGGCCGGCGATCCGGAGGCCGTGGCTCTTGTTCGGCAGCGCACGCCTGCCGGTGATGTCCACCCCGATCAGGTTCCCCTCGATCAGCTCAGCCGTCGAGCCCAGCACAAAACAGTTGATCCCGCCGCCGTTATTGCCCGAGATCAGGTTGCCGGCCCCGCTCACCGTCCCGCCGATCGTGGCATACGACGCGTTGGTGAAATTCAAGCCGTTGTTGTTGCCCAGGGCCACCATACCCGTCGTATCGGTGCCGAGATAGTTACCCTCCACCAGCGAGTCGATACCGGTACCGAGGGAGATCCCATCTCCCGAGTTACCAGAGATGATGTTTCGCTGAAGCGCCGTGGTGCCGCCGATCGTCGTGTTGTTGGCGCCATTCTGAAAGATGCCGTCGCTGCCGTTCCCGAGGGCGCCGTGCCCCCCGCCACGAGGCCGATGATGTTTCCCTCGATGAGTGTGCCGATGGCGTCGTCATTGTTTGAACCGGGTGCCAGCTCGATGCCATTTTGCGTGTTGCCCGAAATGACGTTCTGGCTGGCGGCGCTCGTCCCTCCGATCGTGACATCCGCTGAACCGAATAGCTCGATGCCTGTGCCATTGGCCGTGGCATGCGCGCCGTCGGACGTTCCAACGTAGCATCCCTCGATCAAATCGTTCGCGCCCCCGGTCAACTCGATCCCTGTCCCCGGGCAGCCGACGATCGCCACGTCCTTGATCGTGAACGATCCCCCCGTGTCATCAAGGACCGAGGCAGAGGAAGATAGGGAGGCCCCATTGATCGCAATCTGCGGTGGTCCCGAGGAATTGTTCTGCGTGGTGCCGTCGATGAGGACGGAATTGGTGATTTGGGGCAATGGTGAGCCCAGGTCGATTGTCTGGACCCCCGTTCCCGAAATCGCGAATTTGATGGTGTCGAGGCTTGAGTCACCATCGACCTGGGTAATCGCCCACCGCAGCGAGCCCATGCTCGTGTTGTCGCTCGTATCGGTGACGGTATACGCCGTGAGCAGTTCACGAGGCTCGAGCCACTCGAGCCGGAACCGGGTCAGTGTCCTGCGAAGAGTGCGAGTCCTGGAACGCCCGGATCCAATTGCGGCTTTGCGCATCACAATTCGTCCTCTCATACGAGCGAATGATGCAACCCCGAAGTTGTTCTTCGACGCCCTGCTGCGGCAGCTCACCCGACCCCTGGTGATGTCATCTCAATGCCTGGCAATTCACTTCGCCGCGCCCGCCTCGTCACGACCCTTGCTTCGTTTCTCTCACAGTTCTGGCAGGAGGAACCCTCTCGCCTCCGCGCATCGATTCGGCGCGTCTCGCATTCCGCCTCGCGGGAGCCCGACAGACGAGGGCAGGTCATCGTCCTGGAAACCGTGCCTCCTGAACCAGAGCGACCGCGAGTCGACGACATCCAGATTATCAAACTGAAATACCTGAGGTAAGTGATTGGAGTCAAGCGCCTCGCCAACGCCCCGTAATCCGCCAGCGTTCCGCTCGAAGCACCGCGCTCGAGCGGAAGCCTCCACCCGTCCCTTTCCCCCCCTTGCCAAGGGGGGCCAGGGGGTGAAGGGCGTCACCCACAGTGATCCGCTCGCCGCGCATCAGAACTCACATCAACTCACGGCCCCCGCACATCATGCGGGAGGAAAACGGGGTCAGGTCCGATATTGGCAAAATAGGTGGTCTGTTGGTAACTTGGTTCGATGCCAAGAACAGCGCGGGTCGCCCCAGGCGGGATGGTCTTCCACGTCTTGAATCGAGGCGTGGCGCGCATGCAGTTGTTCGAAGAGCCAACGGATTACGAGGCGTTTGAGCACGTCTTGCGGGAAACACGCGATGAATCGCCGATGCGGGTGTGTGCCTATGCGCTGATGCCGAACCACTGGCATCTTCTGGTTTGGCCGGCGAGCGATGGGGACTTGGCAGCGTTCATGCAGCGGCTGACGGTCACCCATGTGCGACGGTGGCAACAGCATCGGGGCTACGCGGGGCTGGGCCATGTTTACCAGGGACGGTACAAATCGTTTCCTGTGGAAAGCGACGAACATTTTTGGGTTGTGGGAGATTTCAGAGATTTCAGACACCCATCGTTTGATCACGGCCCCCCGCATCCACTCATTCGCGGCTCGCACGTTCGGCGCAAAACCAGGGCCTCTGATCACTTCGAACACGCACAGAAGGAGCCAAGGAGCCAAAGGAGCCAGACACCCACCCAATTTCCTGAAGGAGCCAGACACCAAAGGAGCCAGGCACCCACCAAATCTCCCGCGGAGACGTTACACGGAGAAGCCACAGCGTCAGCGACTCGGGCGTGATCACAATCGGCGATACGACCACCACTTCGCTCGACACGTTCACGGTCAGCGACGACCACTCAATCGCCGGCAACATCAACAGCCAAAGCGAGAGCGGCTTGAACTCCGTCGGTTGGACCGACTCCGGCAATGACAATGCGAATATGAAAGCCTCCGGCACCAAGGGTACCAGCGGCGACACGTACACGTTCACCGAGGGCGAGACGGGCTCCGACAACTTCTCGCTCGGGAAAACGATCACCGGCACGCTCGACGGCTCGGCGCAGATCAGCGCCAGCTTCGGCTCGGCGACAACCGGCTCGTGCGCGGGCAGCTCGTTCTCGTACCAGTACGCACCCTCGACATACGGCTCGCTCACGGAAGACGGCAACCTGACGTACGACGGGGTGACGAGCACCTTCGCCACGCTGAACGTCCACTCGCTCTCGACCGCATATGCGGTCACAGGCGCCCCGGCCGTAACTACGCCGCTCGGAACCTACAGCTCGACCTCGACCTCCGGCTCGGACGACGGTGCCAACCTCACCGAGACCGAATACGCCGGCCAGGGCGACACCGCCGGCGTTGACACGGCCGGCCAGATCGGCAGCTCGACCCGCGGCAGCGCCGAGCACCTCGGCACCTCGCCCGGCAGCCTCGACACCAGCTCCGGCCTCATGTCTGCATTAGGCGGCATGGGCGTACACGCCATGTCGTTCGCGGGCCCCGACATCCTCCCCGAGGCAAACACCGCTGGCACCGAGGTCTGGCTCGCAGAATCCAACGAGGTCGGTCAAACCGCCACAAACTGGGTCTCGCACCCCTCGGGAATCGGCTACCGCCGCAGCTCCCCCGGAATAATAACCACGACCGGCTCAGGCAGCAGCGCGTCAACCTCGCAAGGCCCCCCGCTGCCCGGCAACGCCCCGTCGATGGACACCGGCCTGAGCGACGGCGGCACCACCAGCGAGCTCAACCGCCTGAGCAATTTCAACGCCGGCGGTAATGAAAACCCGACCGCGATGCAGCCGGGGCCGATCAGCCGGGTGGAGCAAGTCGGCTGCGGCGGCCTCAGCCCGCTCGACTCGGCTGTGATGAACGACCAGACGCCCGGAATCTGGACGCCGTACGGTAACCCGCTCTATTACCCAGAGAACTCCGCCTCGCGCATGGCGAACCACGTCGATTCATCGCAATCGGGTCAGGCAGCGCGAGGCTACGGCGGGGGGCTAGCATCCGTTCCGGTCAGCGCGCCCGCCGATAATCGGATGCTTGGGCCCGGCGGCACACCTACGCCGGCGCCATCGCCAGCGCGCCAGGGCTACGTCGATCCGGAGGCGCCACCAGGGCCTGGCGACCTCGTGATCGTCACCGCCGGTTCGCCTGCAACCGAGAAACCACCGGATCCGAATACCGTCGAGACCGGCCCGCAACGGGGCTCTACATACGCGGAATTCCAGTTGGCGTCCAAGCCGAACCACTTCATGCTGTCGCCAATTCAGCCGAAGAATCAACGGGAGCTCGAAAAGGCAATCAATGACGCGGTCGCAGCGAACGGAGGCAAGCCATTCAGGCGAATATTCATCCTGTCGCACGCTGGCGGCGAGAGCGAGAGCCCATCGATCACGATGCATTCTAACGCAATGTTCAACGGCGAACCGCTAATGGTGAATGGTGAACCGGTAGATGTGCCAGTGAAAGTGACCGGGGCAAATATAATCGGTGACCTGGTTCTCGCAATCCAGAACGCCCTTGAGGCCAACGGTACGCTGATCCTCGGAACGTGCGGCTACTACTGGGAAGTCGCCGGTTCCGGACACCGACGTGCTCAGGGCTCGAAACCCGACTAACAAAGATGATGCTACATATCAAAGTAATTGGCTTAGTCGCCTCTCGGCGTGGGGCACGAGGGTCGCCCGCCATGTCTTCGCCGACCCCAGCGAGTCGTGGCCATCAGCAGATCCGCGGGACGCTGGCAGCATTCGCAAGTTTCGCAACAGAACCCCGATACCTTTGCCCAAAGGCAGTTACCCGCTCAACGGAGTGAGGATTCCGAACGTGCCGAGGATCGGCGTCGACCCAACGGGGAAACTCGTCACTCCTATACCGCCGCCACCGTCGTAGAGCGTCTGACCCGTTTGTGCCCTCGATGGCAGTCACCAATCGCTCCGACCGATGCGGCCTAGATAGCGGAGCAACTCCTCATGACCCGCCAGGTGTTTCATCGAATCACCATCACCTTCGTGCTCGCCGCGATTTCCACCGGTTGTCCAGGACCATCGCCCGACCAGGTCGAAAGCGCCAAAACCAGGCAGCCGGAGGGCGCCAAAGTTAGGCCGAACGACGGCGCGAAAATCAGGCAAATCTTCGAAGGCATCGCGGCACCGCACTACTACGACGCGAAGTGGGACCTTTCTCCAGACGCAGGAACCCTGGCGCTGCCGTACAGAGGCGATTCGAGCATATCGACAACCTTCCCGCGGCCGCCCGTGCGGCACGGAGTGGAGCTCTGGGACCTGACCTCCGCCAAGTCAACCATGCTGCCGGAATCGCCCGACAGCCTCCTCGGCTCCTTCTCTGCAGCATTCTCCAAGAGCGGTCGGGCGCTCGCGGTAGCACACGGCCGAGGCATCACCATCTTCGCACTTCCGGGGCGACAGCAATCGGCGCACATCGTTGAGCAGGGAGGCGCCGTGAACCTGACGTTCACCGAGAGTGATCGAACGCTGCTCGCGGTGGGAACGGTTCCCACAGGCGTGAACGATGGATTGCCGCCTTACCGCCCGGTTGTCATTCGATGGGCGATCGGGTCGGGAAAACGTCTGAGCGTTGTTGACTTTCGGGCCAACCAGTCCATCGAGTCAATTTCGCCCGACGGCCGATACGCCGTTGTCAACGATTTCCTTGACCAGCAACGACGAGTCTATGAACTCGCGACCGGTACCCGAAAACTCGACCTGCCCTCGCGCGGGGCCTTCACCTTCTCCGATGACGGCTCGAACGTCTTCCACCTGGGAGAGAAAGAACTATCAATGATTGAAGTGCCATCCGGCAAAGTGGCAAAGCGCTTCGACATCGTTCCGCCGACGACCCTGAACCAGGCTGGCGTGTTGGCGATCTCGTCGCGCGCAAAGCTCTTGGCCGTCGGTCGATATCCAAACTTCAACCTTGCCAGTATCATCAGCCTCGAGACCGGCAAAGTCCTGGGCACAGTTGAGTGCGGCCCGAACCTGCAGGAATGCCGCCAATTGTGCCTCTCAGCCGACGGCCGCACTCTGGTGACCCAGACGTCTGCAAGCGACTTGCGCGATCAGTCAGTCGAACCCTGGCTCAAAATCTGTGCCTCCCCGAGAAATGGTGACCGTCGGCGTTATCGCTAAGGGCATAAGGGCATAGACAAGCATTGCAATCCCCCCCAGTTCGCACCCTCGACATGCAACTCGCTCACCGAGGACGAACCCGGTCACGCCGGCATCGTCTTCGGCCCCAAAGGGGCGCCGGTCAATAGCCACGGGCTTCAGCCCTTGGCACTGCACCTTGGCACCTCGCCCGGCAGCCTCGACACCAGCTCCGGCCTCATGTCCGCCTTGGGCGGCATGGGCGTACACGCCATGTCCTTCGCAGGCCCCGACATCCTCCCCGAAGCAAACACCGCTGGCACCGAGGTCTGGCTCGCAGAATCCAACGAGGTCGGTCAAACCGCCACAAACTGGGTCTCGCACCCCTCGGGAATCGGCTACCGCCGCAGCTTTCCCGGAATAACAACCACGACCGGCTCAGGCAGCAGCGCGTCAACCTCGCAAGGCCCACCGATTCCCGGCAACGCCCCATCGATGGACACCGGCCTGAGCGACGGCGGCACCACCAGCGAGCTCAACCGCCTGAGCAATTTCAACGCCGGCGGCAATGAAAACCCGACCGCGATGCAGCCAGGGCCGATCAGCAGAGGCCAGCAGCTTGCGTTGCCGATGTTCCCAGCGGGCTCGCCTGGGGTCACCAACCTACTCCTTACCGATCCCGATGCGGACCTGCCGGCCTCGAATCTGCTGCTTGTTCTCCCGGCAGACGGCTCTGCCGCCGACCCGGGAGTCGTGGCGATTCGAAATGCCACGCCCTCCGGAGCGGCTGGTCCGGGACCTGCGGGATCGCCGAAGCGCTCATTCTGGGACGACGCCGCTTACCAGCTCGGCAGGTTATGGCAGGGCGCGAAAACCGAAGCGGGCCTGCTGGGAGGGACGCTCCAGAACATGCCAGGTGCCCTGGGCGAGACGTTTGGCAACGGCCAATCCTTCGACACATTTCAAGGTCTCGCCAAGCACAGCAAGCTGCTGCAGTACTTGGTCCCGCAACTGCAATACCTACCGAATGATCCGGTTTTTGGAAACAGAGAAGACTTCGACCAGGGCGCCAATGTGATCGCGCCGATGGCCGACGAAGCGGCCATTCAGGTGACGATCGGCAAAATCCTGGGGCCCCTGGGCTGTGTCGGTGAAGACGCGTCTCAGGCCGCGAAGTTGGTGGCATTCGGATTGAAGCTCGTTCGGCTGGGCTACGCGACCAAGACCGCCATCGACTCACTGGACGCGCTCAGGACAGCCATCGCCAACAACGACAGCTTCGGCGCCCTCAAAGCCATCCTATCCCTAGGCGGCGCGATTTATGACATCTTCTCCGGCGGCTGCTTCGCCGCGGGCACGCCGATCTTGACGCCGGAGGGCAGCAAGTTCATCGAAGACATCCGCCCCGGCGACTGGGTGATCACCGCCCCGGACGACGACCCGGACGCCGAGCCAGTGCCGAGGCAGGTCGAAGCCACCTTCGAGAATTACCTGCCCTTGCTCGACCTGTACGTAAACGGCCGGACGATCCGCACAACGGCCGAGCACCCATTCTGGGTGAAGGACCGCGGCTGGGTCGCCGCGCACCAGCTCGAGGCAGGCGACGAGCTCCGCGCCACGACGGCCGCTGGCTGAAGGTGGACGGCTTTGAAGGCCCGAAGCCATCAGCACCTGTTTACAACATGTGCGTGGCGGAATATCATACATACTTCATCGGCCACCAGATCTGGGGCTTCGCGGTCTGGTCGCATAACATGAGTGCGACCTGCAATGGTGATGGCAAGAAAGGGCGCGGGTGGCTGAATTGGGCGAAGCTGTGGCACGACAATCGGGCGACGAAAATCTTCGGGCCCGGGAAAGGTCGTCAGAACATCGGCGGTCGAAATTATGACAAGCTTTTTAATGGCAAGGACGTCGAATTCAAAGCCAATGCATTCGGAAAACGGCCATTATCACAGGAGGGGTCGGATAGGATGGAGGTTCAGATCGGCAAAGATCTTGACAACCTCCAAATGGGGCGCGCAAACCCGCATTGGCATTTTGAAAACGATCCAAAACTTGAGCCAAAGATGGGCCCGCTATTGGACCAGCTTGACGGGGGAGAGATTCCTTGGACTTGGGGCCCTGATGCGCCCGGAAGCTGACGCGAGGGCCGTTGGCCGATCGACTCAGCGGAAAGTAAGCGCGAACCGTGCGGAAATGCAAACGGGAAGGAGAGACTCTTTACTGGAGCAACCGTTATGGCCTCTTTCGCAGAGAGTGTTTTTCAGATATTCAGCGATTTGCAGAAGCTTCATCGGTTCGTGCCGGCGCGAGCGGGATCTGGGAAAACGTTTGCGTCCATGGTTCAAAGTCACGCTCCGGACATCGTTGTGTACCTCTTCGTGTCCGATGGTCGGCCCTCGCACGCCAATGTCGACGTCAATTTGTGGGTGGCCCCGCCTGACGAGCCCGGTGACGGGCTCGACGCGCTTTACGTCGGATACAGGGTCCGAATTGGCAGCGAGTTCAACGTCGACGAGCATTTCTTCATTAACTGCCAAAAAAGGATTATCACACTACTACCGAGTGTGAGGTGCTTTGTCGCGCCGATCAGGTCCGAGCTCGCCGAACCTGCATTTAATACGCGCCGGTATTTTAGCTACCACATCGAGCGAAAAGCACTCGCAACCGTGTTGCGTGTGGCGAAGGAAAACGACACAACCGTGCTGGCGGTTGTGGAGACCGTTCGTCAGCTTGCCCAGGGCAAGAGCAAGATCGACCGAATCTTCGAGGCTTGCATACCGCTCGCTGAGCACATGCTCAGTCGTGGATACTTCGACAATGATTATGTCGACCTGTGCCGACAAAACGCTCGATCGATTGCGAACAGCATCGGCGCACAACTGTACATTGACGCGCTATGTGAACAGAGTGAACGCCTGCGTACGTCGACCGAATAGAAGAGATTTCAGACACCCATCCTTTTATCACGGCCCCCCGCATCCACTCATTCGCGGCTCGCACGTTCGGCGCAAAACCAGGGCCTCTGATCACTTCGAACACGCACAGAAGGAGCCAAGGAGCCAGACACCAAGGAGCCAGACACCCACCCAATTTCCTGAAGGAGCCAGACACCAAAGGAGCCAGGCACCCACCAAATCTCCCGCGGAGACGTTACACGGAGAAGCCACAGCGTCAGCGATTCGGGCGTGATCACAATCGGCGACACGACCACCAGCAAGTCCGGAAGGAGCCAGACACCCACCGAATCTCCTGGGGAGGCGTTACACGGAGGAGCCACAGCGTCAGCGATTCGGGCGTGATCACAATCGGCGATACGACCACCACTTCGCTCGACACGTTTACGGTCAGCGACGACCACTCAATCGCCGGGAACACCAACAGCCAAAGCGAGAGCGGCTTGAACTCCGTCGGTTGGACCGACTCCGGCAATGACAATGCGAATATGAAAGCCTCCGGCACCAAGGGTACCAGCGGCGACACGTACACGTTCACCGAGGGCGAGACGGGCTCCGACAACTTCTCGCTCGGGAAAACGATCACCGGCACGCTCGACGGCTCGGCGCAGATCAGCGCCAGCTTCGGCTCGGCGACAACCGGCTCGTGCGCGGGCAGCTCGTTCTCGTACCAGTACGCACCCTCGACATACGGCTCGCTCACGGAGAACGGCGACCTGACCTACGATGGTGTCGTTACCTCAGCGGCTGGTATCAATCTTCCTCATCATGCGGACTCCGGATACACTGACCTCTATTGCGGATGGCCAGTGATACCGCGAAGGGCCTCCTATGCCGCTGCTGGACCATTTCAACCCCCCGTTGAACCGAACTCATCCCTGGCGCAGCTTCCATGGGGCGTGGGCCGCAGCCATGGCCCGGCTACTCAACCAGAGGGTCTTGCCCGCAGGCTATTACGCCGTCCCCCTCGTGGATCGCGATGGCCCCATCGAGATCGACGTCGCCACACTGCAAGATCGGGAAACCCCTGGCTGCGTGCGCGGCGGGGCAGAGCATTCGACTTGGGAGGCACCGGCACCCGCCCTCGCCGTCGCGGTCGATCTGGCCAACGTTGATGGCGTCGAGGTTCAGATATTTGCTGACGACGGCGACCCCCGCCTCGCGGCAGCCGTCGAGCTGCTCAGCCCGCCGAACAAGGACCGCTCCGCATCCAGGCAGGCGTTCGCGGTCAAGTGTGTCGGCTACCTGCAACAGGGAAGTAGCGCTCGTCGTCGTGGACACCGTCACCACGCGACGAGCAGATCTGAACAGCACCATCCTGTCCCTCCTCGGGGTCGATATGGGCGCGGCGGCCCTGCCGCCGTCGAGCCTGTCGGCAGTTTCCTATAGAGCCGTGCCGCGTGAAGAAGCGTCGCAGCAACTCGAGGTTTGGCCGGCACCGTTCGCCCTGGGCCAGCCGCTCCCGACCCTCCCTTTGTGGATCGCCACCGACTTCTCCGTGCCCCTTGATCTGGAAGCCAGCTACCAGATGACGTGCGCGGACCTTCGCATCCATCAAGCCGCCGTTCACGCACTTCCGACCGCGGAATAGAATATACCCGATGAGTGCACGCCAGTGCCGGCGCAATGGTCGCGATGAGCGTACGTCCGCAGCGTAGACTCTCGATTTCGACAGGGAGCACACGCCACGTCTTCACGCTGACAGCCATCCACCTCGCAACCCGGCAGGCGGCCACGATGAACGACTTCGAGCTGAACGAGAAACGCCCTCGCAGATCAAAGAGATACGCCATCGTGGTAATCGCCCTCGTGCGCCGGTACGCGATGCTCCCCCTCGACTCCCTCCTCTGCCCATCATCGAGCTTTCAACCCGACCAGGGGACTTTTTCGGGTGAGCGCCCGATCAGCCGGGCGAAGTTGACAAAAGACGTGCCAGCCTCGTACGTCTGTCGCTGGAGGCGGGAAACTACCCCCCGCATGGAACGATTAGCCACAACGCAAAAACCACGAAGCTTCCGGACCGGAAGCAATCAATGCATCTCCGGTCACCCGTCGTTGAAAAAGACCTTGAATAGAGTCTGCGTGGTGATCCCCACGGGCTGGAATACGGGGTTGTACTCGAGCGCCACCATCTCCGGGTACGTCGGCTTTTCGTCGGGCTGCTTGCTCAAGCCTTTCCCGGGCAGCTTATCCCGCCATTCCTTCGGTGTCTTGCCCTCGTGACCAGTCGCGTCCTTCGCCGCCGCCATCACGAGCTCGTTGAACTCCTTGAGTTGCTTGTTGATCGACTTGATCATGTCGACGTCTTGATCGAGCTGCCTGCCTGCCGCGACCGCACCCCGCTCCGCTTCCATTTTGAGCTGGGACGGCGAAATCTGAGCAAAATCAACAATCTCCTTTTGCCCGAGCATGCCGCGCGGGCCCAGCGGTTTTGCAGGTCCGCCTTTGAACTCCGCGATTGGCCGGTTGATGATCGGCTCGCCAAATTGATCGTACGTGATGAAGTCGCCAGGCTGCGGGACGATATTGGGCGCAGCGGGTGGCGCGTAAAACCGGCTCACGTTGAACTTCTCGCCCTCCACGAACAAGACTCCCGGCGACCCCGGGCCGCCGACCGGCTTCACTTCATACTTGTACTCGTCGGTCATCAGCGCGACCAACACCTCGATGAAATCGTCGCTCGGCCTGCCGCGCAGAACATCCGTCGTGCGCCGGCGAATGTCCTTCGACTTGCCATAGACAGAAATCAGGGCCAAAACCTTTGAAGACATAGGCTTTTCGATCCGCCGCAAAAAGTCGATCATGAGCCACTGGTCGGTCTCCGCCGCCTCCACCAAACTCACGGTAAGCCGGCACAACGGCATTGGGATCGGTGATCTTGTTCAGCTCGGCCTCGGCCAGCACTCTTTTGGCTTTGCCATTGCCGCCGTGAATATCCTTGTGCACCTTCTTCAGCACCGGCCCCCAGCGCTTGTCCGCCTTCTTCTGTTCAAGGTCCTCGGCGATCTCCGCTTCGCTCGCCCAGCGGTTGCCTTGCTTTTTAAATCCAAGCTTGCGCCAGGCCGCGTCCCGGCCCGGATCAAGCGAAATCACCTCGCCCAGATGCACGTACGCGAGATCCTTCAAGCCATGCTCTTCACACCACAGCGCGTAGCTTCCACCGCGCCGCGGCGGTCATCGGCGTTTTCGCTTTCAGGATGTTGTATTCCGAAACCGCTTTCTCAGATTCGACGCTGGCGCCCTGCTTTGCCGCCGATTTCGGCTTTTCCCCTGCTTCCTTCGGCACCGCGGTCTGACCCACCAGAATCGCTAGCACAACGAGCGGCGATCCGATCATCTCAAAACCTCCGCAACCAAGCGTGTAAGCTTCCGAACCGGAAGCGATCAATGCATCTCCGGTCACCCGTCGTCGATCCAAGTTTTGAGTATCACTCGGGTCGTGATGCGCTGGAATGCCGGATTGTACTCGAGCACCGCCATCTCAGGATAAGTCGGCTTGTCTCCGGGCGGTTTGCTGAAACCTTTTCCGAGCACCTTCTCCCGCCATTCCTTTGGTGTCTTGCCGTCTTTTCCGCTAGCGTCCTTCGCCACCCCCATCACCAGCTCGTTGAACACTTTCCGTTCCTTGTTGATCAACTTGATCATATCCACATCGCGATCGATCTGCCTCCTGGCCTCCTCTGCCCCTTTCTCCGCTTCCATTTCGCCCCGGATAGGCGAAATCTCATTGTATTCCCCCAACCTCGCCTGTGCGGCCAAGCCGGTTCCGCGGATCGATGCTGCTTCTCCGAGAGCAAGCTCGCTGATCGGCCGGATAATGATCGGCTCGCCCACTGAATCGTAGGCGATGATGTCGCGAGGCTGCGGTACGATGTTGGGCGCCGCCGGCGGCGCGTAAAACCGCCTTACGTTGAACCTCTCACCTTCCACGAACAAGATCCCGGGCAACCCCGGACCGCCGACCTGCCTGACCTCATACTTGTACTCGTCGGCCATCAGCCCGGTCAACAACTCGAGGTATTCATCGCTTTTCCTCTTGCGCAGCTCCTCGGTCGCACTCCGGCGAATTTCCTTCGTCTTGCCGTACACAGCGAGCAAGGCCATCACCTTCGACGACGCCGGCCCCTCGATCCGCGAGAGAAAGTCGATCAGCAGCCAGTGGTCCGTCTCGCCCCCGCCAGCAAACTCCCGGTATGCCGGCACCACGGCCGTGGGATCCGTGATTTTGTCGAGCTCGGCCTCCGCAGCCACTCTTCTCGCCTTGCCGTTGGTCCCATGAATGTCCTTGTGCAATCTCTTGAGCGCCGGCCCCCACCTCTTGTCCGCCTTCTTCTGCTCGAGGTCCTCAGCGATCTCCGCGTCGCTCACCCAGCGGTTCCCCTGCTTCTTGAAACCAAGCTTGCGCCACGCCGCGTCCCGCTCCGGATCAAGTGAAATCACTTCGCCCAGATGCACAAAGGCGAGATCCTTCAAGCGATGCTCTTCACACCAAATCGCCAGTTTCCACCGCGCAGCAGCGGTCATCGGCGTCTTCGCTTTGAGGACGTTGTATTCCGAGATCAATTTCTCGGAAGCAATCCTGGCACCCGGCTTCGCCGCCGGATCCTTCTTCTGCCCCGAGTCCTTCGGGGCCGCCGTCTGACCAACCAGAAGCGCCAGTGCAATGACCGGTGTTCCGATCATCTCAAAACCTCCGCAACCAAGCGTGTAAGCTTCCGAACCGGAAGCGATCAATGCATCTCAGGTCACCCGTCGTCGATCCAAACTTTGAGTATCAATCGGGTCGTGACGCGCTGGAATTCCGGCTTGTACTCGAGCACCGCCATCTCAGGATAAGTCGGCTTGTCTCCGGGCGGTTTGCTGAAACCTTTTCCGAGCACCTTCTCCCGCCACTCCTTCGGTGTCTTGCCGTCGTGTCCGGTCGCGTCCCTCGCCACCCGCATCACCAGCTCGTTGAACTCTTTCCGTTCCTTGTTGATCAACTTGATCATATCCACATCTCGGGAGAGCTGCCTCCCGGCCTCCTCTGCCCCCCTCTCCGCTTCCAGTTGGACCCGGGAGGGCGAAATCTCAGTGTATTCCCCCAACCTCGGCTGTGCGGCCAAGCCGGTTCGGGGGATCGATTCGGCGTCCGCGAGAGCAAGCTCGCTGATCGGCCGGATAATGATCGGCTCGCCCACTGAATCGTAGGCGATGATGTCGCGAGGCTGCGGTACGATGTTGGGCGCCGCCGGCGGCGCGTAAAACCGCCTTACGTTGAACCTCTCACCTTCCACGAACAAGATCCCGGGCAACCCCGGACCGCCGACCTGCCTGACCTCATACTTGTACTCGTCGGCCATCAGCCCGGTCAACAACTCGAGGTATTCATCGCTTTTCCTCTTGCGCAGCTCCTCGGTCGCACCCCGGCGAATTTCCTTCGACTTGCCGTAGACAGCCATCAATGCCATCAGCTTCGAAGCCGCGGGCGCCTCGATCCGCGAGAGAATGTCGATCAGCAGCCAGTGGTCCGTCTCGCCCCCGCCACCAAACTCCCGGTATGCCGGCACCACCGCCTGGGGATCCGTGATTTTGTCGAACTCGGCCTCCGCAGCCACTCTTCTCGCCTTGCCGTTGGTCCCGTGAATGTCCTTGTGCACCGCCTTCAGAATCGGTCCCCACCGCTTGTCGGCCTTCTTTAGCTCCTGCTCCTCCGCGATCTCCGCCTCGCTCAGCCAGCGGTTTCCCTGCTTCTTGAAGCCAAGCTTGCGCCAGGCCGCGTCGCGCCCCGGATCAAGTGAAATCACCTCGCCCAGATGCACAAAGGCGAGATCCTTCAAGCGATGCTCTTCACACCAAAGTGCCAGTTTCCACCGCGCAGCAGCCGTCATTGGCGTCTTGGCTTTGAGGACGTTGTATTCCGACATCACTTTGTCGGACACAATCCTGCCGCCTGGCTTCGCCGCAGAAGTTTTCTTCTCCCCTGAATCCTTCGGGGCCGCGGTCTGACCGACCAGAATCGCCAGCACGACGAGCGGTGATCCGATCATCTCAAAACCTCCGCAACCAAGGCGCTAAAGCTTCCGGACCGGAAGCTATCGATGGAGCTCCGGTCAGTTGTCGACCGGGATCTCCCACGCGCGAACATGCACTCTGAACTCGCCTCGGGCGGTGAAGCCCGCCGGCCCGAATACCGGGTTGTACGCCAGGGCCACCATCTCACCGTATGTTGGATTGGCCGAAGAGGGCCGCTTGCTGAAGCCTTTGCCCCCGGCCAGCGTCTCGCGCCATTCCTTCGGCGTCTTGATGCCGTCCTTCCCGGTGACGTCCTTCGCAACCGCCATGACCAGCTCGTTGAATGTCTTCCGTTCCTTGTTGATTGACTTGATCAATTCGACGTCGTCCTCGAGCTGGTTTTTGGCCCCGAGCGCACCCCTCTGGGCTTCCATGGCGAGCTGGGACGGGGAGATCTGAGCATACTCGGTGACATCCTCCTCCTGTTGCTTGGTCACACGCTTCGTCGCCGTGGGTTTTTCCATGATCATCGGGCCCATCTCCGCGACCCGCCGCATGGGACGGTTGATGATCGGCTCGCCATATTGATCATACGTGATCATGTCGCCGGGCTGAGGCACGATATTGGGCGCAGCGGGTGGCGCGTAAAACCGGCTCACGTTGAACTTCTCGCCCTCGACGAATAACACCCCGGGCGAGCCCGGGCCGCCGACCGGCCTCACTTCATACCTGTACTCGTCGGTCATCAGCCCGACCAGCACGTCGATGAAGTCGTCGCTCGGCCTGCCACGCAGAACATCGGTCGCAGCCCGGCGAATGTCCTTCGACTTCCCGTAGACAGAAATCAAGGCCAGGGCCTTTGAAGACATCGGCTTGTCGATCCGCCTGAGAAAGTCGACTAGAATCCAGTGGTCCGTCTCACCGCCCGCGCCAAATTCGCGGTAAACCGACACAACAGCCCTCGGATCGGTGATCTTGTCGAGCTCGGCCTCGGCCAGCAATCGCTTCGCTTTGCCGTTGGATCCGTGAATGTCCTTGTGCACCTTCCTTAATTGCGGCCCCCACCGCTTGTCCGCCTTCTTCCGTTCAAGGTCCTCGGCGATCTCCGCTTCGCTCGCCCAGCGGTTTCCCAGTTTCTTGAATCCAAGCTTGCGCCAGGCCACGTCGCGGCCCGGGTCAAGTGAAATCACCTCGCCCAGGTGCACAAAGGCGAGATCCGCGAGTCCATGCTCTTCGCACCAGATCGCCAGTTTCCACCGCGCAGCGGCGGTCATTGGCGTCTTCTCTTTGAGGAAGTTGTATTCCGACACCGCCTTGTCGCGATCCACCGGCGCGGCGGCTTTCGGCGTCGATTTCTGCTTGACCGCGGGTTGCGTCGCCGCCGAAGTCTGCCCGACCAGAAGCGTCAAGAAAACGAGCGGTGTTTCGAGCATCTTGAGAACCTCCGGCGAACCCGAGCGGCCAACGATCGGAACCACCCCGCAGTCACGCATGTCTCGAATGCTGCCGCACATGCAATAGCTACGATCTTGCCTGATTCCGATCAGCCGTGCAAGCACGGTGACCGTCGCCACGTTCACATTTGTCAAGCACAATCGCCGTGATGCATTCGGTCAGACACCTCGCACGCAACGGCCTCCCTTCTTTAAGGCGAAAAGCAAGAAGCAATTGTCTCGCGCGCAGACGGATGCTCGAGCCCCAGGCATGCATTTGCCCGTTCGCCGCTGAAATACATCTGCAGAAATCCCCCTCCCACGAGCGCACGCGACACGTCCGGCCACGACCTTCGCAGCAGCGGTCCCAGCCAGACGGCAGCCCCCACGACCAGCGGTTCAACCAGCTTCGGCAACGGCACGATCCAGCGCGGCCGCCCGGTGATCGCAGCTACCAGCTTCGCCAGTTCCCCATAGCTCAAGTAAGGCCCGACAACGGCATAACGTTGGCCCGATCCACCCGCGACCAGCGCCCGCCGATGCGCAATCGCCAGCAACCGCGAATCCACGATCGGTATCCCACCCCAGGGCGCGATCGCGATCATCGTCCGCGAATAACCTTTGACGATCTGCGTCGACGTTGGCTTCGGGTCCCGCGGGCCCAGAACCATCCCCGGACAGAGCGCAATCGTGCTGAACCCTTCGCCGTTCGCCTCCAGAACTAGCCGTTCTGCCTCCCGCTTGGTGCGGGTGTACGACGAGTCGACCCGTTGCAGGTTCCACTCCGAAGACTCGTCGGCCGACTGCTCGGGTGTTCCCGCCGCCAGCGTGTACAGACTCGACGTGTACACAAACCGCTCGACTCCGGCCGCTCGCGCTTCGGCGAGCAGGTCCCGCGTGAGCTCGACATTCGTGGATTGGCTGATCCCCTGGCGATCCGGTCCCAGAGACACCCAGCTCGCCGCGTGAATCACCCCGCGCACCCCTGCCAGCGCCCGGGCCCTCACATCGGCCTCCAACAAGTCGCCCACCACCCAGTCGATCGCAGGGTCTCCCGCTTCGGCCGCTACCGGCCGTCGCGCCACCGCCCGCACGAAATGCCCGGAGCTCGCAAGGTGACGCGCAACATGCCCCCCGACAAATCCCCCAGCCCCCGTCACCAAGACCGGCCAATCAGCCGGCTCTGGGTCCGCCACGGTCCCACGGCCTCCCGTAGGCCGCGGCGGAACATCATCCGGCCGCGCCGGTGCCGTCAATGCGAGCCCAGTCGCGGTAGCGTTGGATCTGGCTGCCATAAATAAAGAAACGAAGGTAGTTTAGTTCGATCAAGGCCAGGGTAGCTAAACGGAAGCGACTCGGTCAGTGGGGCCGGCGATGGTGTGATCGCATAAAGCGAATGCGCGGGATACCCAGATCGATGCAGCAGCACGACTTCGGCATTCGAGACACCGCTGACTTGTTCGGCGAGCGCGATGGCGTCATGCAGGTAGCCTAGCCGATCGACCAGGTGCAGAGCCAGACCTTCGGATGCGACGACGATCCGCCCATCCTTGAGCGTCTGCTGGTCCTGAGCCGTCATGGTCGTCCGCCGTTCCTTGATCTTGCGCTCCAGGTGCTCGCGATATGAGTCGGCCATCTTCTGCAACAGCGGTCGCATGTTGTCGTCGAGCACGCGGGTAACGGTTCCCATGTCGATGTTCTCTCCCGACTTGACGGGATCCGAAACGACATTGAGCTGCGCCATGGCGTCTTCCAGATTGAAATGATTGAACACGACGCCCAAACCACCGGTCAACGCCGTCGGGTGCGCCACGATCCGGTCGCTTCCCGCGGCAACGTAATACGCGCCGGATGTGGCGACATCCATCAGACAGGCAACAACCGGCTTGTGCGTCTCGGCCCGGAATTGCCGAAGCTCCTCAGCCATGATGTCGCACGCTGTCACGCTCCCTCCCGGACTGTTCACCCTGAGCAGAACCGCCACAACTTGAGGATCCCGCGCGGCCGCTTCCAGCTTGTCTCGAAACCCCGCCAGCGGGTTGTCTCCCACGGCCGCAAGGCTACCGTAATTCTGGTTGAGCAAGACCCCGTCGACATCGACGAGCGCAATCCGCGCACAAGGCGACTGCGATTGACCCGCACGAACGACCGTCGCGATGATTTCCCCCGGATCAGTTGCCGCCGGCAGCTTCACTTCGACGTCCCCCTTGAACGTCGCGTTTGCCACCACGTTTGCTCCGACCCCTCCCTGAAATTGCGCCGCGATGGGAATTGCATGTCCGCACCCGCCCAGGCCGGCCAGCCCCGTCGCGAGCCACCACAGCCAACCCGCGCCCCCACAGAGTTTGCGCATCCGTCCCCGTTCAGCCATCATGGCACCCCGTTTGCCGTTCAATTTCTCCAGCCTTAACCGGCTTCTTGTTGTCTCGAGAGGATTCGAGTGACCTCTTCTTTACTATCGACCCCCTTCTGGGCAAACTTGTCCTCAACACCATTACATCCGGAAGGACCCGAGTAAATCTCATGATCACAACAACGATTTTGTTGGCCGCTGCGCTCGCCGGACAAACCGCCGGACAGACTCAAATCGAGCCGGCTCACGCTCAAAACATCGTGTTCAACGAGGTCCTGGAAAAAGGCCTCGAATCCGGCGGGCAGAAAGTCACCCTGCCCAGACCCCGCCTTTCCGATGGCCAGAATGCCCAGTCCCAGCGCGCCGTTCTCCACGAGCTCGCCGGCTCCAATACCGCGCTTGAAAACCTGCTGCGCGACTCGGTCTTCTCGCCTTTCATCATCAAGGTCCATGACGTGGAGGCAAAGGGTGCCAAAATCCGGGTTGCCGACGTCTGGTTCATCGTCCACGCCGAGCTCAAACAGGTCGACTTCGCCCAGGAAGCGTCGCGCACCGATCAGAAGGCAGTCGACGTCGCCAATATGTTCTTCGAGACCCGGCTCCTGAAGGAAGACGATCTCCGCGCCGCCGCCGTCAAAACCGCCCGGCCCGCAAGCGGTGAGAACCAGTGGTTCGCCCACGTGCACTCCCGGCTTCTCGACCGCATTGAATTTGACGTGACCAACCGGATCGTCGCCTCCCAGTCCCCCGATTCGATCGTCGTTGCCTCACATACCGACCCCGCATTCGCCACGTCCACGACCCTTCCCAACCGTTGGAAAGCACGTCCCCGGCAAGGACAAACCACCGCGAAGACCGATGAAACTCCCAAGCCTTACGAAGGTGGCATGAGCTACGCCAAGGTCAGCCGGCTCGCATTGAAGCCGGGCGCGCTGCTGGTCGAGATGCACATGGCGTTTATCGAGCCCGACGGCTGGTTCCAGGGCGCGCCGATCCTGCGCTCGAAGTTCAGCGCCGTCGCCCAGGACCAGATCCGCTCGCTCCGCCGCACCCTGGCGAGCAAACGCGAGAAATGATTCACGACCCCGCCCGTTCAACGTGCCCTCGATGCCACAGCAGCCAGAACAACAACCCCGTGCCAAAAACCACGAGCCCCAGCACCAACACCCCACGCCCCGCCGCTCCGGGCAGCGCCAGGGCCAGCGCAACTCCGGTCACCGGCAGCCGCAACAACTCGGAAGCCAGCGCCCACCGCCGGCGCTCGAAAATACCGCCGACATTGAGCAGACCCCACAGCACCAGCACCACCAGCACCGCCACTTCGCCACGCCCCATCGTGGTGCCGGCCGCTAGCAGCACAACCGCCAGTACCAGCGCACCGGCAAAGTTCACAAACGCATAAGCATCCAACCCACGCGACACCTGTGTGTCATAAGGTTGATAAGTAGCCCGGTTCACCTCCGCAGCAGCCGGGTTGGCGGGCAAACCCTCCGGCCGCCAGCCCTGCGGCATGAACCAGATCCGCAGCTTGTCAACCCACCGCGGTGCCAGCCACGCGTCCCGGAACAGGTCGCGCCACACGTGAAAGTTCGCCCACAACGGATTCCAACTGTCGAGCGGCTTCGTCAGACCGTACACCGGCTCTTCCTCTTCAACTTGAAACGTGCCGAACATCCGGTCCCAGATAATGAGTGTGCCGGCATAGTTCTTGTCCAGATATTTGGGATTGCGCCCGTGATGCACGCGATGGTGCGACGGCGTGTTCAGCATCAGCTCGAGCGGCCCCAGCTTGCCGATCAATCGGGTGTGGATCCAGAACTGGTACAGCGTGTCGAAGCTCGACATCGCGGCAAACCACGCGGGGGGAAAGCCCAGTAGCGCCAGCGGCAAGTAAAACACCCAGGAGAATACCCCCTGAAACGTCCCCTGCCGCAAGGCCACCGCAAGGTTGTAATCCTCGCTCGAATGATGCACCACGTGCCCCGCCCAGGGCGCGTTGTATTCATGCGCAATCCGGTGAAACCAGTAGTACGCGAGGTCCACGCCCAGGAACAGCAAGATCGCCGCCACCCACTTCCCCGCCGGTGAGTAGCTCTGCACGTCAACCGGATTGATCCCGCGCCGCGTGGCGAATCCAAAGGTCCCCAGGTATCCCGCGAACAAGAGCCCCTTGAGAAAGATCCCCACCATCTGCTCGGTGATGCCGCACGAAAGGTCATTGATCGAATCGTGCAGCCTGTACGCCTTCTTCTGCTCCCAGAGCGCCACCACCAGCTCCACACCGATCAAAAGGAAAAAGATCGGTACCGCGTACGTGATATAAGGAATGCCGCTCCCCAGCGCCCGGTCAACCCACGTCAAATCCATGCGCGATTCCTCTCGCCCCACCATTGAACGGGCATGCCCGCCCCGATGATAATCCACGTTCCAAACCTCGTTACCACGCTCTGCGTGGTAACGGTTATCATGCCGCTCCGCGGTGCGCCGGCCGTCGATGCGCGTAGTGATTCCCGAACCGTTTCATCCTACTGCAACATACAGTCTCCTTGTGGAGTGGTCGATGCGTGCATCCCAAGCGTCAGTCCGTCTCAGGCCCTGGCTGGTTCTTTCATGTCTGTTCCTGCCCTCCGCTCCGCCGGCCCACGCCGACGAACCAGCGTCGAAGGCGTCGAAGCCCACCCACGAGGTCAAGATCGAATTCGATGTCCGGATCCCGATGCGCGACGCCGTCACCCTCTCGGCCGACATCTATCGTCCGCAATTGGGCGGTCGATTCCCCGTCATCCTCACCCGCACGCCCTATTTGAAATCACCGCGCGACAAGGAAGGCCTCGAACGCCTCCGCTATTTCGCCTCGCGGGGTTACGTGATGGTGGTCGCCGACGTCCGCGGCCGTGGTGATTCCGGCGGCACCTTCGAGCCCTACCGCGCCGACGGCCATGACGGCTTCGACTCGATCGAATGGTGTGCCGCCCAGCCCTGGTCGACCGGCAAGGTTGCAACCGTGGGAGGTTCCTACACCGCCAAGAATCAGTGGCTCGCCGCCATCGAGCAGCCCCCGCATTTGACCGCCATGGTGACCATGGTCACTCCTTCCGACCCGTTCGTCGAGTGGCCCACCGGCGTGCCGATTCCTATGGACGTCTCCTGGTATCACTTCACATCGGGCCACGCACTTCAGAACCTCGATGCCGTCGCCTGGGACAAGGTCCACCGCCACTTGCCCCTCTTGACCATGGACGAGGCCGTCGGCCGCCCGCTCCCCTACTGGCGCCAGATGTTCGAGCACGCCCAGCTCGATGATTGGTGGGAGCCCCTGCGCTACCAGAACAAATTCGATCGCGTGAAGGTCCCCGTTCTCCACCTGTCGGGTTGGTACGACGACGAACAAGTCGGCACCCCCCTCAACTTCGCTGGAATGGTCGCTCATGGTCCGACCGAGCAGGTCCGCAAATCCCAGAAGTTGATCATGGGTCCCTGGCCCCACAACGTCACGGCCCAGCCGACCAAGCTCGGCGAAGTCGATTTCGGCCCGACGGCAAAAATCGACCTCCCCGGCACGCTTCTTCGCTGGTACGACCATTGGCTCAAAGGAATCGACACCGGCATCTTGAGCGAGCCTCCCGTGCGCATCTTCGTCATGGGCGCCAACCGCTGGCGCGACGAGCAAGAATGGCCGCCCGCTCGGGCCAAGTTCGTCAAATATTTCCTGCATGGTAAGGGCCGCGCCAACAGCCTCTTCGGCGACGGCTCACTCTCGTCCTCTGAACCCGCGGAAGAACCCGCCGACCACTATTCCTCTGATCCCGCGCGCCCCGTCCCGTTCATCACCGAGCCCACGTTCGCCCAGATCGGCGGCCCGGATGACTACCGCCCCGTCGAGCGCCGCGACGACGTGCTCGTCTACACCACCGAGCCACTCGCCGACGACACCGAAGTCACCGGCCCGATCCGCGCGAAGCTCTTCGCCGCATCGAGCGCCCGAGACACCGACTTCACCGCCAAGCTCCTCGACGTCTGGCCCGACGGATTTGCCCAGCGCCTCAGTGACGGCATGGTCCGCGCCCGCTTCCGCGAAGGGCTGAACAAGCCGACCTTGATCGAGCCCGCCAAGATTTACGCCTACGAGATCGACTGCTGGACCACCAGCCAGCTCTTCAAAAAGGGTCATTCGATCCGCCTGGAAATCGCCTCGACAGCATTCCCCAAATACGACCGCAACCCCAACACCGGCGAAACCCTCGGCAAATCCACCGAGCTGAAACGCGCCGATCAAACCATCTACCACGACAAGGACCACCCGTCGCATCTCCTTCTGCCGGTGGTGCCCCCCAAACCGTGATACTTGTTTGAGCCTCCAACGGGGGCGACATCAAATAGCCCGGGGTAGAATTCTTCTATTTCGAGTCGGCCACCGCGAAAGCCAGCACACAACGGTTGATCCAGCATTGACAAGTTGGTATCAGTGTGTCGTGCGTTGTGCGCGGCGAGCCATCCTCTCGCGGAAACGGCCGGACGTCCGTGATACATGCATCAAGCATCGGTACAATCAGCAGCGATCCGCGCCACCTTCCCGTTCCTGATCGCAGTAGTCATGGGCTCGTTCTGCCCTCTGACCGCATCAAATCCGGCCGAACAACTCCAATCGAAGTCGACTCAGGCCGGCCTCACCGCCGGCCAAACACCAACCCCTGACCAGGGCAAGCCGCTTCAAGAGCGAAGTCCGCCCCCGGTCGCTACCGCCCACCTCGCGCCGGACGACGACCTCGATGCGATCTTCCGTGAGTTTGCGGAAGCGGACGAGTCGCACATGAAGGCGGTTCGAGATGCAATCAAGGCGAGGAAGGAGGGCCCTCCGGCCAAGACGTATCAATCCTTCGTCGATCGCTTTGCCCGCCGCGTGCTCGAGGTCGCGACCAAGGAGCCCCGCACCGCCAAGGCCGAAAAGGCCTTAATCTGGCTGGTCTCCACATTTGGCGTCAACCGTCGGCCCGAGGCCGAAACGGCCCTGACCATCCTGGCTCGTGACCACGCAACGAGCGACGGCCTGAAAGACCTGCTCTTCCCCAAATCGGTCCTTTTCTGGCATTCGAGCGCAGCCGAGACGTTCCTGCGCCGGCTGATCGCGTCGAGCCCATCGCTCGAGATCCGCGGGCGGGCGACTTTTCAGTTGGCTGAGCTTCTCGAGAACCGAGCGCAATACGTCCGCCGCTGGCAACTGATGGGCAAATCCGAGCCGGTGTACTTGGGACCAGCGGCAATCGCTCTCGATGTCAGGGAGCGACTCATGAAAAGCGATCCCAAGAAGCTCGAGGATGAGGCGGCCCAGCATTACCAACGCGTGATCACGGATTTCGCAACCGTCAAAGTTGACATGGGACGCGGCAAGTTTCCTCAGACGCCCCTCGCGGGCATCGCCAAGTTCCTCTTGGCGCGCCTGCAGCGTTTGTCGGTTGGCAAGTTCGCGCAAAGATAGAGGGCGTTGATCTCGACGGCAACACCATGAAGCTGAGCGATTACCGCGGCAAAATCGTCGTCCTCTACATTCGCGGACACCTCGACTTCGGATTAATCCCTCCCGACCAGATTCCCAAGCAGACCCTCTCAAGATTCCGTCAACTCGCGGAGAGCGTCCAGGGAAAACCCGTCGCGCTCCTGGGTGTTGTCGGATCTCAGCGCGACGGATACCAGAAAGCGATCCAGGAACAACACGTTCCAATACGCATCTGGTGGGACCCGGAAATAAGCGAAAGTTACAGCAAGATTCGATGGGCTTTCTCAGCTCCCAGCGAAGACATCATCTACGTTCTCGACCGCGACGGCGTGATCCGATACAAACTTGCCCACGGCCGCGGAGAACTGGACAAAGCCGTCTCGGTTCTACTCGACGAAATGGCCGAACGAGAACCGATCAGAAAAGCCGCGTTGAGGCACGAGCGATTCCGCCGCACGTCAAAGTCGCGCAGTGCGGTTTTCCAGACGTCGTAATTGGGCAGCGTCCCATTCTTCGCCGGCAGTTTCTTGGTGTCCTGCGAGAGATGCGAATCCGACTTGAAGACGACCACCTCACTTTCCACTCTCCGCCCCGATCGCCCGCAGATACCGATCCGCCGACCGCCGCACAACTTCCTTTCCCTTGGTCGGAATGACGCCTTTGCCACGGATGAAAAAAGCCCCGTAAACCCTGTCATACGTCAGAGGTAGAAGGCATTCCATCACGCGGCGAATCTGCGCCCCATTGAGCGGAATGTAGTTGGGATAGCTATACATGAAGCTAACCTGCTTGGGGTCCATGCAGATCTGCGGCTGATCGCCCGCCATGAGTGCCCCGCGGCCCCCCGCTCCGGCCGGCCAGTGCAGCACCTGATATCCCTCAAAATGCCCGCCGGTGCTCACCAGCTTGAGCCCCTCGCGCAGCTCATGAGTCGCGCCCGTCCAGAATTTGATGCTCGGATCAGGCCGCATTACCCACGGCCGCTCAGCCTCGTGCAAGTGAATCGGCACGGCGCCGAACGCGCGGCTCCATTCGATCATGGAAGTATAATAATGCGGGTGTGAGATCGCGATCTCGGCGATTCCACCCAGTTCGTTCACCCGAGCAATCGTCGCGTCGTCCACAAGCGACACGCAATCCCACAGGACGTTCCCCTTCTCGGTCTGGATCAAGAACGCCCGCTGGCCAATCCCGAATCGCGGCTCCGTGTTGATCGAGAAGAGGCCCTGCTCTTCCTGCTTGACAATGTTTTTGTGTGACGACCGCAGCTCCGCAAGCGTCGTCCACTTCTGCCCATCGGGATTGACATACTGCCGCTCATCCTCGCAGATCGGACAGTGCTCCGGCGGCTGCATCGTCTCCGAAAACTGCGTCCCGCACGTGACACACAGAAACGACATCCCCTCGCGCGCTGGTTCTGATGAACTGCCAGCGGCGGCTTCGACTCCAGAAAGTGCCGCCAGGGCCGCGGCCCCGGCCGAGCAATCCGTCATGAAGCTCCGGCGATTCCCCTCACGCATTTTCGCCGCCTCCTCAAGTTTGTCGTTTGACTCGCGATCAGCCAACCTCCCAGCGCACATGGCCACCGGGGCAGTACCGCTTGAGCACCTCAATTGCCTTGCGAACCTGCTTCTTTTTCCGGTCCATCGGGAAGCTGATCACCTCCTTGTCAGAGGCGATGGCCAGAAACCTCCGCCCTTGAACGAAGATCCAGAGTGGGATGATCCCGAAGAACGCAAGTATGAACAAGCAGAAGATCACCCCCTCGCGCCCCTTTTGCAACGTGACGAGGGTCCAGTAGAGCCCCCCCGCAAACCCCAGGACTCCCAATGCGAGCATCCCCCACTGTCTCTTGACAATCGGCCCAACCCATTTGATATCGCGATACAAGATCGGCTTGTTCCGCACCAGAATGCCGGTGGCGATGACTGCAGGGAGCGGCACCACCATCATTTCCTCGGTGAAATACCACACGGCGTCATCAGTGAATTGCAGCTTCCGATCGCCCAGAATGTCGAATTTCACCGTCTCCTGTACGTTGGCCGGAGTGACGTTGACCGAGCCATGTTGCGAGAACATAAAAAGATCTCCATTTGGAACTGCGTGAAATCTACGATCTCATCGCGATTTCACCCCGGCCGTAAACCCGCTCAAAGCGCTCTTCCGCCTCGCCACCCAATCGCTGTGCCATCTTCTGATAACCGGCGCGCCGATAGTCCCACTCTTCCGATCGGGGAACTTGTTCCAGCCAGTCGATAAGATGCACGCGACAAAGGTCGTCGAATTCCGGCCGAGAAACCTCGACTGCTTCTCCCGTGATGCGGTCGACGATCCGATACGGCCCCTCGGCCGTTTCAAGGGCCCGGTCAAACGACGCCCGATCCATCGCACAGTTCAAATACGCCAGCCGCTCCGCCCGGTCGCCGATCAGGGCACGCACTTCGCCCCGTCGCTCGAGTGGCAAGGTGAATCCCTGGAACTTCTCCGTTCCATAGATCGAGTGAAACATCCCCGCCCGGCACACGTCCTCCGGGCACCCCAGTGATTCCAGGTCCCGGAACACGGCGATCAAGTGCGCCAGATACGATTTGTGCGTATGCGGAAGCTCGTCGATCCCCATCCCGACCAGGAAATCGGTCATCTGCTTGTAGTGCTTGTCCATCGTTCGCGCCTCGCTCGATTCCTCAGCTCGTCTGCGACCCCTTGAAGCTCGCATCACGATAAGCCATTCCGCTCCGGTCCGCCAGTTGCCTGATCGGGTCAGCCGGAAACCGTAGGTCAGGCTTCAGCCTGACGGAGGGCGAGCGACTTCCCGAGGAGTGGGATGTCAAACGGAAGCGCCCTTTCTTCGCCCCGGAAGGTAATGTGGGTAGATCCCGCTTGACCACAATCCCTCAACCGCTATCATTCGAGTAACAAAAGTTCAGGAGCCGACACAAATATGGCCATCCACACGAGAGCAACGGACTCCAAGGGTAGGGTTACCCTGCCCAGAGATTTTGCTAACGCAACCGTCATCATCGAGCACTTGAGCGACACCGAGCTTCGCGTCCGAAAGGCTCGGGTTGTCCCGGAAGAAGAGCTTCCGTTCCGCGAAGAGAAGCCGACCGTGCTCTCGAACGAAGCGCGCGATCGGTTTATTAAGTTACTTGACAATCCGCCAGAGCCCAACGCCGCGTTACGGCGGGCCGCTCGTCGGCACGGCGCGAAAAATGGATGATTGGCTGATAGAGCCCCTAAGCCGCGCCCAAAAACGCGATGGGTTTGCTTGTGGGAAGTCGTGCCTCGACGACTTTATTCGAGCGCGCCAGCCAGTACGAGAAGCGAAATCTCGGGCGAACTTATGTCGCCATTAAACGAGAAAACCCGAGGGTTTGGGGGTATTACACGATCGCGAGCAGTGCGCTGGCGTTCGAAGAATTACCTCAGGAGCTCGCGCGTAAGCTGCCGAAGCATCCCATCCCGGTAATCCTTCTCGGACGGTTGGCCGTCGACCAGACCATGCAAGTCAGCGACTGGGCCAGAAGCTCCTCATCGACGCACTGAAGAAGTCGCTCGAGCTCTCGCAGTTTCTCGGAGTTCAGGCCGTTGAAGTGGACGCCATCGACGCCGAGGCTAAGCGCTTCTACGAACGATACGGATTCATTTCCTTACCAGCTCAAGATTTCCACCTATATCTTACGATCGACACGATCCGGGTTCTCTTCGGTTCTCAGAAACGATGAGCCGTGGCCAATTGGGCTAACCGCCTCTGTGGTCTACTGATCATGCGAATCGCGCGTCCAGACCCACCCCCCGCTTCCTGCTCAGGAACCAGCCGCAGGCCGCCCTCGTCGCGGACGACGCGCAGGCCCGTGCTGCGATCGAGCAAAAGCCGCCAGGTGCCTCAGCCCGTCGCCATAGCACGTGTACGGCATGGCCGAACGGAGCGAGGTACCCAGCGCACGACCGCCGATCACAACCGGCACACTGGCCCGCTCGGCCTCCTGATACAGCTCGCGATACTCCGTCACGAATCGATCCCGATCCACCAGCTCGCTCACCGAGAGCCATAACAGCCGCGGTCGAAGCTCCGCGAGCGCCTGGCGGAAGGAGCTGATCGGTGTGTGCGGGCCAAGGTCAGTCGCCCGCCAGCCGGCGTCAAGCAGAACCATCTCCGCCAGAAGGTTCGCTAGCACGTAATAATCCAGCTCCGGACTTCCGCCAACCGCCAGCGGCCGACCTCGATCGGCTTGCGTTTCCAGCACCGATTTGAGCTCGTAAAGTGCCGACACGCAGAGCTGAGTGCCTCGATGCTCGTGGAGAACTTCGATCCGGCCCGCCTCCCACTCATGCCCCAACTGGTTCATGGCCGGCGCGATCACGAAGTCGGCCAGTGTCTCCATCGCAACGCCCGACCGATACGCACCGTGAATGAGCGACCGAATCGTATCTCCGTCCCCTCGTTTGAGCGCAGACAGAAGTTGTTGCGAAAGGGACTTCGGCTCGAGGCGCCCCTTCGTCTTTGCGGCAAACTGAAGCTCGCTCAAATCAAGTTGAGGAAAATCACCCTCCCGCACCAGACGCAGCACGTCCGCCACCAGCAACTTCCGGTGCCCGCCCGCTGTTTTATGCGCAGGCAAGATTCCTTCGTCCACCCACCGCTTGACCGTCGAGACGCCGACGCCCAGAGCCCGGGCTACGTTCGCCGTGCTGACATATTGTAGTTCCGGCATGCGTGTCCACTCGCCGTCGATTGCTGGACGATTCGGACGTTCAACACTGAATGTACGCATCCGCCCCCGGTCGGTTCAACCGCGACTTTCTGATTTCCCCGATCAAACGGGCGTCGTTTCCAGAAAGCGAATAGCCATCGCGAGCCAGGCGCTGGCTCTCGAAAAATGATTGACTTGCCGTTGACGACTGGCGTCGACTCGCATACAAGATAAATGAACGATTTGAACGATTTACTCGGTAACCCATTCCTCATGAGCTCCGCATGACAGAGGCACGATGCGGAAATCGGACAAGAGTATTGTGATCATCGGAGCCGGCCCCGGCGGCCTGGCGGCCGCCATGTTGCTCGCCCGCTCAGGCCTCCGCGTCACGGTCCTGGAGCGCCAGTCCCAGGTCGGCGGCCGTACGTCCACTCTGGCCGCCAACGGTTTCCGATTTGACTTGGGCCCCACCTTTTTTCTCTACCCCCAGGTCCTCGAAGCGATCTTCCGGGCGGTCGGCAAGGACCTCTGGCACGAATTGGAGTTGATCCGGCTCGACCCTCAGTACAGCCTGATCTTCGGCGCCGGAGGTCAACTGCATGCCACGCCTGACCTCAACCGGATGAAACAGGCGATTTCCGCACTGTGTCCCGCCGATGCCGCTTCGTTTCGCCGGTTCATGGAAGACAACCGGCTCAAATTTCAGCGGTTCAAGCCCTGTCTGGAGACCCCCTTCCTGGGATGGCGCGACCTGTTCTCGCGACGGATCCTGGAGATGCTTCCCTCTTTGCATCCCTGGCTCTCGCTCGATCAAGAGTTGGCCCGCTACTTCAGCGATCCCCGAATTCGCCTTGCCTTCTCATTCCAATCGAAGTACCTCGGGATGTCGCCCTACCGCTGCCCAAGTCTCTTTTCCATCTTGTCGTTCCTCGAATATGAGCATGGCGTGTATCACCCGATCGGTGGGTGTGGAGCGGTCACCGATTGCATGGCGCGCATCGCCCGAGAGCTGGGCGTCGAAATCCGTCTCGGAGCAGAAGTGATGGAAATCCTCTTCGACGGCCACAAGGCCGTCGGGGTTCGCACCGCGAGACACACCTACCCAGCCGACGCGTTGGTCGTGAACGCCGACTTTGCCCGGGCGATGACCCGCCTCGTGCCGGACCGCTTGCGAAAGCGCTGGAAAAACCGTCGGATCAACCGTAAGCGCTTCTCGTGCTCCACCTTCATGCTCTACCTGGGCATCGAAGGACGCTACGACCACCTTGGCCACCACACGATCTACCTGGATGAGGACTACGTACGCAATTTGCGTGAGACCGAAGACCTCCATGTCCTCCCGAAAACGCCCTCCTTCTACGTCCAGAACGCCTGCGTCACCGACCCGGCGCTCGCCCCACCCGGTATGAGCACCCTTTACGTCCTGGTGCCCGTCACACACCAGCATCAGAATGTGGATTGGTCGCAGCAGCGCGACCGTTTCCGCTTGCTCACGCTGAAGCGTCTGCAGAAGGTCGGGATCACGGACGTTCAGAGCCGCATCCGTTTCGAACACATCATCACCCCGGCCGACTGGGACCACGACTACGAAATCCACCGGGGCGCTACCTTCAATCTGGCCCACAACCTTTCTCAGATGCTCCACCTCCGCCCGCGCAATCGGTTTGAAGATCTGGACGCCGTCTATCTGGTCGGCGGAGGAACCCACCCGGGAAGCGGGCTTCCGGTCATTCTTGAGTCGGCTCGCATCACCTCTCGCCTCCTGGTTGAAGACCTGGGATTGTCCAGCCGCTGTCCGGAGCCGGAGCCCGGCGAACTGGCCGATCGTCGTCCCGTCGAGGCCACGTGACCAATGAAAAGCAGCAAACCGGCTCGAGTAGGCATCATCGGCGGCGGCCTGGGGGGCTTGGCCGCTGCGTGCACACTCGCCGCCCGCGGTTATTCAGTGGTCCTGCTCGAGCGGAACGACTGGCTAGGAGGCAAGGCCGCCCGCCTGGAAGAACAGGGCTATCGCTTCGACAAGGGGCCGACCATTCTCACCATGCCCTCCGTTCTGGGTCGCATCTTCTCCGAGGCTGGCCAGCAGCTCGAGAAGCACCTGGAGCTGATTCGGCTCGACCCCCAGTGGCGTTGTTTCTTCGCGGACGGGTCCGTCCTCGACTTGCGCCAGTCACCCGAGACAATGGCCCACGAGCTCGCGAGTTTCTCACCCCAGTCTGGATCGGCCGAAGCCTACCGTCGCTTTCTCGACCTGTCGGAACGAATGAACGAAATCTCCGAGCGCTTCTTCTTCTGGCGCAGCGTCGGCTCCGTGTGGGACATCGTCGATACGAGGAGCATCCTAAAGCCTTCGTTGCTGCGGGCTCTTCTCGACATGCGCCCGGGTCGGTCGGTATCGGCCACGGTACGAAGCCATGTTTCCGACGCTCGCGTCGCTCAAATGCTCGACCACTTCACCCAGTACGTCGGATCAGCCCCGGATCAATCCCCGGCAGTACTCTGTGGCATCGCCCACATGCAAACAAATGAGGCAGTGTGGTACCCCCGCGGAGGCACGGTAGCCGTGCCTCGGGCCCTGGAGTCGCTAGCGCGGAATCTCGGCGTCGTGCTGCGCTGCGGGGTCGGTGTGCGGCGCATCCTGCTGGATTCAAGCGGCTGTGTGCGGGGCCTGGAAACCGAACGCGGAGAGGAAATCGAGCTAGCGGCGGTCGTGGCGAACTCAGACTGTGTGCGAACCCACCGCGACCTGCTTGGCGGCGTGCCCGAGCGCCGCTTCGAGAGCCGGCGTCGCTATGAGCCAGCCTGCTCCGGCGTCGTGCTCTACCTTGGTCTTGATCGAGCGTATGAGCATCTCGCGCATCATAATTTCGTCTTCTCTCACAACCCGGAAGACGAGTTCCAGGCGATCTATCGAGACGGTGAACCCGCCTCCGATCCTACCTGTTACCTCGCGGCGCCGGCCCGGACTGATCCCGACGTGGCGCCACCGGGCGGCGAAGCGCTTTACGTGCTGGTCCACACGCCTTACCTCCGTCCGCACCATGACTGGAAGAAGCTCCTGCCGGCATACCGCCGCGTCATCCTCGACAAGCTCGCATCGACAGCCGGGCTCGCAGACCTGGAACAACGCATCCGCTTCGAGCGCTGCCTGACTCCTCAGGACATCCACGATCAATTCGGCGTATTGAACGGGGCTATTTACGGGCTGGCCAGCCACGGCAAGTTCCTCGGCGCCTTCAAGCCGTCGAACCAAAGTCCGGACGTAAAGGGGTTGTACTTCGCCGGGGGTTCCGCGCATCCAGGCCCGGGCATGCCGATGGTCTTGATGTCGGGCTGGATCGCAGCCGATGCCCTCGATCGCGACGGAATCATAGAACCCTCCCGAGCAGCGCCTTCTGGATCGCCTCCCGGGTTGACATCGGACGAATCGAAAAGACGTCCAGAGCCTTCTTGTCCCGGACAACCGTGGGGTTCTTCAGTCCCTCGATGAGGTGCCGCCCCACCTCGAAGCTGGTGGGCGTCACCAGCGCCAGCCACAAGCTCGATAGGTATGGCGTCAGCACCGGCACCGAAATCAGCCAGCGCCTTAATCCCACTTGGCGTGCGTATTCTCGAATCATTTCCCCGTAGGTCGTGACATCCTCACTGCCGATCTCGTACACATGGCTCTCGCCGGCAGGCAAGTCCTTGGCCGCCAGGAGGTAGGCCAGGACGTCGTCCACGGCGATGGGCTGGGTGGGCGTCGTGAGCCAGCGCGGGCAGAGCATGACCGGTAGACGATCGGTCAGCGACTTCACCAGATCGAACGACAGGCTGCCGGTCCCGATCACGAGCGACGCTCGAAACTCGATCGTTTCGACGCCCGAGCCCTTCAGGATCTGGCCGACTTCATGGCGGCTGCGCAGGTGCGGCGACAGTTTCGGGTCGGCATCGTCGCCCAGGCCGCCCAGGTAGATGATTCGCCGCACGCCGGCTTTCTTCGCGGCCTCCGCGAAGTTCGTCGCCGCCTGCCGGTCGTCTTTCTCAAAGTCCCTCGACCCTGACATGAGGTGGACGAGGTAGTACGCTGTGTGCACCCGACAGAGCGCCTGTTCGAGCGACTGGGCGATGAGAACATCACCCCGGACGATTTGCGTTGATTCCTTGACGCGTGACCGCATCTTCTCTGGACTGCGAGCCAGACACCGCAGCGCCACCGGCTGCTGCTCGAGCAGTGGTATCAGCCGGCCGCCGACGTAGCCGGATGCTCCCGTCAACAGCACGACCGGTCCCCGTGCTTCAGAATCCCCCTGGTCCCGCTGCGGCATCGTTCCAGGCCTGACTCCCAATTGGGAAAACGCCCGGCGGAGGTCACTTGACGTCCGCAATACCCGGGTGATCTGCCGGTCGCGGCCCAGGCGCCGGCCAGAAGAACCTGCGATCACTCGGCGCGATCGCGACATCGTTGATGCTGGCTTCGCGGCGACGCATGAGTCCGCGTTCGTCGAACTCCCACAGCTCGTTGCCGTAGCTCCGGTGCCAGCGGCCGTCCGCATCATGCCACTCGTACTGGAACCGCACTGCGATCCGATTGTCCGTGAAGGCCCAAAGGGCCTTGCAGAGTCGGTAATCAAGCTCCCGCTCCCATTTGCCCCTCAGAAAAGCCCGGATCGCGTCGCGGCCGGTCACGAACTCGCTGCGATTCCGCCACACGGAGTCCTCGCTGTACGCCAGGGCCACGCGGTTCGGGTCGCGCGAGTTCCATCCATCCTCGGCCGACCGCACCTTGAGCGTGGCCGTCTCAAGCGTGAACGGAGGAGCGATCACCGTCGATGGGTTCGGGGTAAGCGCATCCGCAGTCATGATCATCTCCATGAGAAACCGGTGGAAATCGCCCTGGGAGGTCCCGTTCGTAACCTCCGTTCCCCCCCCTTTCAGGCCAACCCAGCGTAGCCGGTTGACATGCGGCCGGATAGGATGGACCAGCGCAACAATCTGCCGCAGTCAATTCACACGATCCAGGACGAGCAGCCCAATCTCGAGCAGTTGTAGCCTTTCGCGGCATTCCAAATGGAGCCGAAAGTGAGAGTCATCTCGTTAAACGTCGGGCTCCCGCAAGAGATCCAATGGCGCGGACGAACGGTCCTCACCTCCATTTTTAAGACGCCGGTCAATCGCCGGCTTCGCGTGAGCACGCTCAACTTCGAAGGCGACCAGCAATCTGACCTGACGGTGCACGGCGGCGTCGACAAGGCTGTCTACGCCTACCCGTCCGAGCACTACGAGTACTGGCGAAACGAGCTTCCCGAGGCCGACCTTCCGATCGGAGTCTTCGGCGAAAATCTCACCACCGAAGGCCTGCTCGAATCCGAGATGCGGATCGGCAGCCGCTTCCGGATTGGGTCCGCCGAATTCGTCATCACCCAGCCGCGCATGCCCTGTTACAAGCTCGGCCTCCGCTTCGGCCGTCCCGATATCGTCAAGCGATTCCTCCAGAGCGGCCGCTCCGGCTTCTACTTCGCCGTCACGCGCCAGGGCGAAGTCGGCGAGGGCGACGCCATCGAGCTCCTTGCCCGTCCCGATGAGAGCCTGACCGTCGCCGAAGTCGTGAACCTTTACACCGTCGATTCGGAGAACCAGGATCTTCTTCGCCGCGCGACCCGGTCATCGATCCTCCCCGAGAGCTGGAAGGAGTATTTCCGCACGCGCCTCTGGGAGCCAGACGCATGAACGAATCGCGATCGGGAGAACAACCGTGAACTCCGAACAAGCCATCGTCGAATCGTTAGACCGCGCAATCCGCGCCGAACGCGCCTCATCGTTACTCTCCGCCCTCACCGCCGAGGTTGGTGCTCTCCTGAAGCGCGATCCCGCCTCGCGCCTCGCCTGGCGCACTGTCCCGCTCGAAATCTACGACCATCTGCCAGACGGCATCGCCTCGAGCTGGGTCTTCGTCTTGCGTGCCGGTTGTTCCTCGGGCGCCGAGCGTCATCCCAACAGCATCCAGCGCGTCATGTCCTACCAAGGATGGGCCGACATGCAAACCTGGGACGGCGGGCACTGGGTTTCCAACGTGCTGCGAAGTGAAACCGAGCAGCCGCTGGAAAACCGTTGGCTGACGATTCCAACCAACGTCTGGCACCGCCCCGTGATGGGCGACGTCGATTGGGCCGTCGTCTCCTTTCACACCGCATCAGACACCGAGCTGATCGAAGAGCTCCCGCTCGATGACGAGCACCCCGACCACGGCAGCCGCGCCGCCACAGTCTACGCCGGCCGCCAATCGCGCTAGTGGACGTTGAACGCACGTTCCCAGGAGGCCGAAGCTTCCACGGAATTTGAACCGCTGTGCCCGTAGCCCGGTCTATATGCTTGAAGCCGGGAGGGAGAACACTCGTGCGGCGCACAGCGGCAGCGATTTATCAAGAGCTTTTGGTCCTGCGTTGCCGCCGCGGCGACAAGGCCGCGCTCGAGGAGCTGGTTCATTGCTGGGAAAAACGGCTGCTCTATTTCATCCGTCGCTTGGTGGATGACGAGCAAGACGCCTGGGACATCCTCCAGCAAACTTGGCTCCGCGTCCTGTCCGGAATCGCCGCGCTGCGCGAGCCGGCCAGCTTGGGTCCCTGGCTCTATCGTGTCGCCCGTCACGCTGCGTTCAATCACGGCCAGCTCCGGGCCACTTACCAGCGGTTCCTCAAGAACTACCAGATGCTCCCGCCCGCCGACGAGGCGCCCGGCCCGGAGGAGTTCGAAAACGCCGAAGTCCTCCACCGCGGGCTGGTGCAACTTCCCGTGCCCCACCGCGAGGTGCTGACCCTTTTCTTTCTCGAGGGTTTTTCCGTCGACGAGATCGCGCAGGTCCTGGACATCCCGGCGGGGACCGTCAAGTCCAGGATGTATCACGCCAAGAAGGCGCTGCGCGACCTTCTGGGGAAGGAGGAATAAACCGTGGCCTTCGACCCGACTCTGCGTGATCGCTTGTGTGATCTGGAACCCCAAAACCCGCTCCTTCGCGAGCGGTACAACAAGGAGTTGCAAGACATGTTGGAGAAGAAACTCCCACTACCGATGAAAGTGTTCCTCGGTCTGGTATCTGTCGCTTCAGTCGCCATCGCGATTTTCCTGGGCGCAAACGCACTGATCCAGGATAAACTACCGCTCTTGGCCCGCATCGGACTCGGCGGCGGAGTGCTCTTCTCCCTCGCCTGGGCCGGCCTGTCCGCGTGGCCGCTGCGCAGGGGTAGCCTGCCGCTGCGGACCCAGCCGGCAGCAATCGCGGCCCTCTCCTGGATCTTCGCTGTGCTGCTGGAAACCTGTTTCCTTCTCCTGGCGCCCGCATTCCCCGATCACTTCCACGCCCTTCTCTGCCTCTTCTGCGGGCTCGTGATCCTGATCGCCGCCGGAGTAATGATGGTCTGCACCAGCGTCCAGCAGGCATCGCTTCAGATTCAGGAGTCTCTGCTGCGTTTGGAATACCGGTTCGCCGACCTTTCGGAACCCGGCAGCACAAAGTAACAGAAATCTCCTCGCCATCACGCGCTTGCGTGGTGACCGTCCTCAAGCGATTCATCCTCCGGCGCGATGATCCGCCGCCAATCATCCATGACCTGCCGCCCCTGTCACGCGCCGGGTCGCCCGGCGCACCTGCTTCGTCAGCTCCAAAGAACCCGAGGGATTCCCCGGCCGAGCCAAAGCCCAGTGCCGAATAACGGGCCGGGGCGCGCGCATCCGTCTGTTGTCATCCTGACGATCAGCCTCCCCCGGACCCAGGCTGTGTCTCGTTCAATAACTGATCAACCGCCTTATCAAGCCCCTCGCCCAGGATCTCCTTGTGCCGGATGATTCCCTGCGCATCGATGACGAACAGCGTCGGGAAACTCCGAATGTGGTACCGCTTGGCAATCGGACCCGCGCCTGGCGCCCCGTCGTGCCAGTTCGGCCAGCTAATCCGCTCTGACTTGGTCGCACTCACCGCCGCTTCCTTATCGTCGTCGCAATTCACGCCGAGCACGGCAAACGGCTTGTCCTTCAGTCGCTCGGCCAGCGCGCGCTCGTGAGGAAGTTCTCGCATACACGGCCCGCACCAGGTGCCCCAGAAGACCAGCACAACGACTTTGCCGCGGTAATCGGAGAGCTTGAATGGCTTCCCATGCAAATCGACACCGTCAATCTCGGGAGCCGGCTTACCCTCGATCAGGTTTTGCATGTTGTCGAGCCGAGCACGGGCCGCCTCGGCGAGCGTTTGCTTGCTGCCGACAAGTGCCCTGATTTTGCCAAGCTCGTCCTCGGTCAAGAGCTTGCCTCTCCACCGGGGTTCCTCACTCGCCAGGACGGCCTCCAGCTCGCGATGCTCGACGGTACGATAAACCACATCGCCGTACTCGGCGACCACCTCCCTGTAGAGCCGCTCGGCAAGCGCTCGGATCTCGCCGGCGTCGCGCGTGCGAAGCTGCAGGATGTACGAGTATTCCTCGTCGCTCTGTTCCACCTCTTTATCAACGAGCTTGCCGTCGTCGCCCATCACCCCGACGAATCTCTTTTTCTGCCGGCCCGGTAACTGTTGACTGGCCAGGGCGAACATCGCTTGCTCTTCGAGGTATTGTGCCAACGCCAGACGAGCCAGCCCCTTCGCTTCGTGCCCCTTCGCCGCCGCGTAAAAGCCGAACAACAGCGCATCGTGATGGTGCGACACAATGTTGTCGAGCACCAGCCCGATCCGGACAGCCTCGGGGTCGTTGCCGTGATGCCGTACAAGAAGCGCCGCCGCTCGCGCAAACTCATCGCCATACTCCCCAACGTCAAACATGCCCCGCTTGTTGACGACCCAGATCAAAGCGTCACGCGCTACCGGGTGGTCAGGGGCTTGATTCGCCAGATCGATCATCCGTCGCGTGAAAGCCTCCTCGTCGGGTGACATCTTCGCGTAGACTTCGTTCACCTCGCGCTGGGTCGTTACCTTTTGTAGCGCTTGCGAAATGGCTTCTTGCTTCGCGTAGTACTCGGCGAGAATCCTCGCGAATCTGTCGGCCATCGACGGCTCGGTTCGGGCGCCGCTCCCGGGAACAGTTGGTGTCTTGGAAGCAGGGGCCGTTGCGTCATTGTCTGCTCGCTGCAAAGCGACCGCTCCGGCACCGGGAAGTCCGATTGCCAGCAGCACCAACGCGATCTGCCACGCCTTCATCATCATCATGCTCCAGATTGTCTCATGGACCAGCGACGATACGGCTGCCGGAACCACGCTCCCGACGGCCTTGTTCTTGGCACTATGAATGGCCGCGGCGATCGTCTCCGCAGCAAGGCGGCGTGGCACGTGCGCCCGTGCGGTCTCGCCCGATAACCACGCCGCGACTCCGCCCAGCGGCGCAACCCCACGCCGCTCGAGCCTCGATCGCAAGCGTTCCTTCGCCCGCTGCAAGCGGCTCTCCACCGTCCGGATCGGGCAACGCAACCGACGCGCGGCCTGCTCTTGCGTCAGCCCTTCCAGGTAACAAAACTCGACGGCCGCACGAAACCGGCTGGGCAGTCGGGCGATTTCTTCGTCGATCACAGAACGAAGCTCGCCGCGCTCGCACTCCTCCGCTGGCAAAGCCCCGCCGGCACGGTCGAATCCTTCGAGACCCTTCTCTCGCGTTCGCGCCAAAGCCGCACGCCGCCGCGCTCGCCGCGCCACCCTCACGCTCACACCATAGAGCCACCGCCCGAGTGAATCCTCAACGCGCACCACGGAAGCCTTGCGCACCAGCACGAGAAACACCGCCTGGAACGCATCGGCGGCGCCCTGCGAGTCGGGTACCATACGGGTGCAAACACCCATCACCATCGAAGCGTGCCGTGCCACAAGCTCCGAGAACGCTGCCTCGGATCCGACCGCCTCGTCCCGGGTGTTAAACCGCGCTAGTAGCTCAGCGTCCGAGAGCGGCCCGAATGCTCCCGCCCCGAACAGCGTCTGCAGGTCTTCCGATACCTCAGACAACATCATCTTCGCCGTATCAGGGCGCCTCGAGTTGGGTTGCCACCACAATGATGTCTATGCCGCCCGCCGGCCCGAACCCTCCAAGTTTCTCTGAATCCCAGATGACTACCGTCAACTCACAGGCACCATCGGCTCCCCAAAAGACCGCCGCAGAATACCGGAACTCCTCGAGCAACCCAACCCAATCGTCTTTCCCAGTTGCCCGGTCCCACCTGAACCCCAGTTTCGGGCGCCTCGCTCTCAGCAAATTGTTCAAAACACGACAATCCAGATCCCATTCAATAAAAAACGGCCAGTCCTCCCGACCCATGTCTGGTCAAGAAGTGCTGGCCTTCGCCTCAAGTGCTTGCAACGCACTTACTTCTCTTCCGTATCCGTCCCCCGCGCCACCCGCCGTAACGGCGGCGGAATCGCCGTCCTCCGCACGCTCTTGTCCGATTCCGGCATCTTCTCCGGCTCCGCAACAGTCAGAAGTACTTGATCCAAGGCCTCTTCGAGCGCTTCAGCGTCGGCTTCGTTCGGCCTTCGCGAGGTCTTGACGATCATCTCGCCCAGGTCTTTCGGAACGGCGACTGGCTTCCCGGGCGGCAACACGCTCATCGCGAACGACCACGTGCCCGGAACCGTCACCCCAAAAACCTTCGTTGTCTGCACATCCATCTTGCAGTCGAAAATCGGGTTCGAGTTCAGCCGCAACATGGTTTGGGGTGAACGTGTTTGCGCGGCCTCGAGCGCCGAAGTCCAGAGCCCGACCTGCAGCTTGCCCGTTCCGCGGTCGACGCAGAATGCATAATTTAAGTTGACCTCCCGGTGCTCATCACCCGCGGCAACCACCGTCGCCGGTGAGCGAAAGAGCGCGAAGGTCGGCGTCGTGGCGATGATCTTGCCCTTTGCCATTCCAGCCTCGATCGCGTCGAGCGTCTTCTTTTCGACCCACGAAAGATGAAGCCCAAGCGCTTCCTGACGGTCGGCGTTAACCACAATCTCCTTGTTTTGGCCCTTTTGAGGAACGCAAATTCCTACTCCAATTTGAGTTAGCTCGAATTCCTTCTCGTCGACGTCCACGGGCTTCACATTCGCCAGAATCACCGTCCGGAAATAAGCTGCCGTTTTCGCAGCCCCCTTCGGTAAACTATCCTTGTCGCCGGAGGCAAGGCGTGGCAGAGACTTCACCACGAGGTGACTCCACCCCTCTGGCGGTTTGTCTCCAATTAGCAGTCCGGGTTGCAGATACACCAATTTGGTCTGCATATTCCCGGCCGCCAAGGTGGCGAGCGCAAGAGCACCTGCCGAAGGGCCCGTGATCTCTTTCGCCGTGCTGGCCGCTCCGAGAAGAGGTATCAGAATTGCAACGTACAAAACCCGCTTGGGCCGAGAGATCCGTCGTTCGCCCACCAGCATGTATCCCTCCCCAGACAGAGGCTTAGAAGCCATGAGACATCCTTCTCAAAAGCTCCAACGACCGCGACTCTACCACGATTGGCGATAAAGCTCATCGGCAGATTCGCTTCAACCTGCAGGCCCCGTCCGTCCCACCAGACCGTCAAACTCCGCCAGGTCTGCACAAACCTCGCACAACCCTGTTATGGTATTCTCACCCATCTTCCATAGTTACATCCGTCAGTTATAGTTCCATCAGATTACGGCAACTTGGGAGCACACATCGGTGACCAGTAACAGCCTTCCTCGCGTATTCGCCCTGGCACCAATCGGGATCGAAGGCTTGGCGATCGCAGCGGCGGCCTCACGCGCGGATGCTCTCGGGATCGTCGATTTTAGCTTCGGTGAATTTCGAGATCCGCAAGAAGCCTTCCATAGCATGAGAGTGCGAACGGCGCGCCCGTTCGGCGTCCGAATCCAGCCGCGCGACGTCCTTCCCGGAACCGCACTTCAGTTCGGCCCAGCCTCCCCGGACGTCATTTGTATACCCGTCCTTTTGGCCGAGGCGGATCGACTGCTTCAGGTGGCTGGCGTCATCCGGGCGGCGAATCGGATCGCAATCGCGGAGGTGACTTCCCGCGCCGAGGCCACGCTCGCCCGCTCGGCCGGCTTTGACGCCTTGATTCTCTCCGGCCACGAGTCCGGCGGGTGGTGCGGCGCCGAGTCTTCCTTCGTCCTGTTACAGGGCGTCCTGGCGGAAAGCGACTTGCCGGTCTGGGTGCGCGGAGGAATCGGCCCCAGCGTGGCGGCCGGGTGCATCGCCGCGGGAGCAAGCGGGGTCGTCCTCGACGGCGCTTTGCTCCTGACGCGCGAGTCACCCATCTCCCCGGTCTGGCGCGAGCGTATCGCCCGCAGCGACGGCAGTGAAACCGCGGTGATCGCGCCGCCCTCAGGCGCAAGCATAAGCGTCTTCGCCCCCTTGGGTTCTGAAGCGCTCGCAGGCTTGAGGGCCGCCGCCGGCCAGGGCGCACCTGCCTGGGCCGAAGCGGTCGAGCGCCACGTCGGCTGGAGTGACGCCCAGTGCGCTCCCGTAGGCCAGGACATCGCCTTCGCCGAGCGATTGTCCCGAAAGTTTGTCACGACCGGCGGAGTCGTCCAGGCCGTCGAGCGAGCCATCACCGACGGGCTGGCAAGCGCTCGTGCCGCCCGCCCGCTCGCCGAAGGCTCTCCGCTGGCCGCCGATCACGGCACGCGTTATCCGATCCTCCAGGGACCGATGACCCGCGTCAGCGACGTTGCCGCCTTCGCTCAGGCGGTCGCGCAGGAAGGCGCGCTCCCCTTCCTCGCCCTGGCGCTATTGCGCGAACCAGAAGTGCAGAGCCTGTTGCGCGAAACGTCGCGCTCTCTCGGCGCACGCCCCTGGGGCGTCGGCATTCTCGGCTTCGTGCCCCCCGAACTACGCGCCGAGCAGCTTGCCGCGGTTCGCGCCGTCAAACCCCCATTCGCCTTGATCGCCGGCGGGCGACCCGACCAGGCCGCGGCACTCGAGGGCGACGGCATCATCACCTATCTGCACGCGCCGTCCCCAGGCCTGCTCGACCAGTACCTCCGCCACGGTTCCCGCCGCTTCGTCCTCGAGGGCCGCGAGTGCGGTGGCCACGTGGGGCCCAGGTCCAGCTTCGTTCTCTGGGAACAGGCCCTCGCCACGGTCACCGAAGCCCTCGACCGGGGAATAACCGCTGATTCCATCAGCCTCGTCTTTGCCGGCGGAATCCACGACGCTCGCTCCGCTGCACTCGTCGCTGCGCTCGCCGGTCCGCTCGCCGCCCGCGGCGCAAAAATCGGAATCTTGGTCGGCACCGCCTATCTTTTCACCCAGGAGGCCGTCGCGACCGGCGCCATCGTTCCTCGCTTCCAGGATGAAGTCCTCCGCTGCGAATCGACCGTCCTGCTCGAATCCGGACCCGGTCACCAGGTACGCGTCAGCCCCACTCCCTTCGCTCGCCGGTTCGAGCAAGAACGTGCCCGCCTCCACGCCGAAAGCCTCTCCACCGAGGCCATCCGCGACGCCCTCGAGAGCTTGAACGTCGGCCGCCTCCGGGTCGCGACCAAGGGGCTCGACCGTTCTCTCGCCAGCGAATCGGCACTCGAGTCCGTCGGCGATGACTACCAGGAAGCCAACGGCCTTTACATGCTCGGCCAGGTCGCCGCGCTGCGCAGCGAGACGACCACCATGGCCAACCTGCACCACGAGCTCTCAGCCTCGAGCAACGATCTCGTTGATCAGGCCTGCGCCCGTGCGACGGCTGTTCCCCCGGCTCCCAGGCCCTCGCCCGAGCCATCCGACATTGCCATCATCGGCATGGCCGCGGTGATGCCGGGCGCGGCCAGCGCCTCCCGGTTCTGGTCCAATACGCTTCAGGGCGTTGATGCCATCACCGAAATCCCACCCGACAAATGGAACTGGCGGCTCTATTACGACGCGGATCCCAAGGCTCCCGACAAGATCATCTCGAAGTGGGGCGGGTTCCTCCCTGACATCCCTTTCGATCCCATTCGATACGGCATGCCCCCCTCGAGCCTCCCATCGATCGAGCCCGCCCAGTTGATCGCGCTCGAGGTCGTTCGCACGGCTCTCGCCGATGCCGGCTACGCCGAGCGTCCGTTCCCCCGCGAGCAAACCAGCGTGGTGCTCGGCATGGGCGGCGGTGCCGCCCAGCTCGCCATGGGCTACGCTTTCCGCTCGTACCTCCCCATGCTCGACACGGTCCTGCCCGAAGCCGGCCGCCAGGCCTTGCAGTCCTGCCAGGGCTTGCTTCCGGACTGGACCGAGGACGCGTTCCCCGGCTTCCTCCTCAACGTCACCGCCGGCCGGATCGCCAACCGTTTGAATCTGGGTGGCTCCAACTACACTGTCGACGCCGCCTGCGGCTCGTCCCTGGCCGCCGCTGCTCTGGCCGTCCGCGAGCTCGAAACCGGCGCGGCCGATATGGTCATCCTGGGAGGTGTCGACACAGTCCAGAATCCCTTCACCTATCTCGCCTTCAGCAAGACCCAGGCATTCTCGCCGCGCGGCCGCTGCCGGCCGTTCGACTCAAGTGCCGATGGCATTGTCATCAGCGAGGGAGTCGCCGCGCTTGTTCTCAAACGGCTGGCTGACGCCGAGCGCGACGGCGATCGCATCTATGCCGTGATCAAGGGCGTCGGCGCCTCAAGCGACGGCCGCGCCCGCGGGCTCACCGCCCCCGTAGTCGAAGGCCAGATGCGCGCCCTCGAGCGCGCCTACAACAAGGCCGGTATCTCCCCCAGCACCGTCGGCTACGTCGAGGCGCATGGCACCGGCACCGCATTGGGCGACGTCGTCGAGATCGAGGCCCTCGGGCAGCTCTTCAAGAATGCCGGCGCATCCCCTGGTGATTGCGTCGTGGGCTCCGTCAAGTCGTCCATCGGTCACACCAAATGCGCCGCCGGCCTTGCCGGGCTTATCAATGCATCCCTCACGCTCTTCCACAAGGTGTTGCCGCCGACCATCGGCATCGAAACGCCCAACCCAAATCTCGACCTCCGCGACGGCCCGTTCCGCCTCTGCACCGAGGCTCGCCCTGGCTCCACGCTCGAGCCAGACCAGCCCCGCCGCGCCGGCGTCAGTGCGTTCGGCTTCGGCGGCACCAACTTCCACGCTGTGCTCGAGGCCTACGACAATAACGTCGCGTCCGGTCCATCTGTCGGCTTCCGCGATTGGCCGGTCGAGCTTTTCCTCTGGCGGGCCGAATCCTCGGCCCGGCTCGCCGACGCAGGCTCGACGACCTCGAGACCGCCTTTGCAGCCGGCGCGCGGCCCCATCTCTGTGACCTCTCGCACGCACTCTTTCGCGCCTGGGAATACCGCGCGGCCCGGCCCGCGTCCGCCGCCGACTCCCGCCTCGCGATCGTCGCCACTTCGCATGACGACCTGCGCGAGAAACTGAGGCTCGCCAGAGCAGCCGTCTCCTCGGGCAAGCCCAGGCTTGAGAGATCCCCGCGACGTATTCTTCGAGGCCAGGGCGCCCTGGTCCGGCGCGCCGGTGGCCTTTCTCTTCCCCGGCCAGGGCGCCCAGTCGCCCGGTATGCTCCGCGAACTGGCCGTCGTCTTCCCCGAAGTTCGCCAGGCCTTCGACGAATTCGACCGCGCCCTCGCGGCCGCGGGCCGTTCGCCCGTCGGCCCGCTCGTTTTTCCACCCGCGACGTTCGCAGACGCCGACCGCGAAGACGCATCCCGCCTCTTGACGGAAACCGACGTCGCTCAGCCGGCCATGGGCGCGGCCTGCCTGGCCATGCTTCGCCTCTTCCGCAGCTTCGGCTGCGAGCCGAGCTTCGCTCGGCGGCCATAGCTTCGGCGAGCTGGTCGCGCTGCACGCCGCCGGAGTCTACGACGCGGCCGCCCTGGCCGAGCTTTCCAGTGAGCGCGGCCGCTTGATGCGCGAAGCCGGCGCCGGCCAGACCGGTGCGATGGCGGCCCTCGCGCCGGGCGTGCCGATGTCGATCGTCTGATCCGTGAAGTTCCCGATGTCCTCGCCGCCAACTGGAACGGGCCCAGGCAGACGGTCATCGCCGGGCCCGCTCAAGCTGTGCGCCAGGCGATCGACCTGGCCTCGAGCCGTGGAATCTCCGGCCGTCTCCTGTCGGTCTCGAGCGCGTTCCACACCCCGATGGTCGCCTCGGCACGTCAGCCGTTTGAACGCGCCGTCGAGCGCCTGCTCTGCCTGCTCGCCCGACCGCCCCGTGTACTCCAATCTCGACGCCGCACCCCATCCCGCGCTCCCGTCGGCGATTGCCACCCGTCTGGGTGCCCATCTCGCCAGCCCCGTGCGATTCGGCGAAATGGTCGAGGCCATGTACCGGGACGGAACCCGTGTCTTCATCGAGGTCGGTCCCGGCTCCGATGCTCACTCCGCTCGTCGCTTCCGTGCTCGGTGACCGTCCCCATCTGGCCCTCGCCGGCCAGCCGGCTCGGTCCCGGCGGTCTCACAGGCTGGCTCCATACCGTGGCCAGGCTGGTCGTCGCCGGTGTTCCGCTTCGCCTCGATCGGCTCACTCGCGACCGCGTCGCTCGCAATCTCGACTTGCAGAACCTTGCCCTCGCGCGAAGACCAGGAGCCCACCACCGCTTCGACCTGGCTCGTCAACGGCAGCCGCGCCCGGCCGATCAACGACCCTGAGATCAGCCGCCTGGGCCAGGGCCAGGTTCTCCCGTCGCCGTGCCCGCAGCGATCTCGCGGTCACTCACCCCAGAATCCCGGCTCAGTCACCTTCGAATGCAGCCGGCTCGTCGCCGGCCGCGACCCATTTCCCGCGTCGTGGCGCGGTCGCTGCGACCGATCACGTGAACGGAGACGGTGCGAAGTCGTCACTCTCTTCGCCCCGGCCGACTCGCCGATCGGGAAAGATCGACAACCATGAAACCGCAAACCGCTCCAACCACGAACGCGGATCGTGTCATCGAATCCTTTCAGCAGACGATGCGGGCGTTTCTGGAAGTCGAGCGATCGACGATGCTCGCCTATCTCTCGGGACGAAGTGCCGCCGCAGCTACTCCTCCGGCCCCCTCACTCGAAACCGGAATCGAGCGATCGAGCCCCGACTCACTCGCAGCCCGTCGCCGTCATGCCGGCGCAAACCTCCACTCGCGCCGGAACCAGATCCGAACGAGCCGGTGCATGAGAGCGATCAGCCAGACTTCCGCTCGAAGTCTGTGCGCACCTCGCGCCTCCGAGCGCTTGCACGCAGCGTCTAACGGCAAACCGCTCGCGCCCACACCCCGGCCGCCGCCGTCGCCGAGCTGGGCCGAGACACGATCACCGCGCGTCTGCTCGAGACCGTTCGCGATCGCACCGGCTATCCCATCGAGACCTTGGGGCTCGACCTCGATATGGAAGCCGATCTGGGAATCGATTCCATCAAGCGAGTCGAGATCCTCGGCAAGATGCGCGACGAATTCCCGACGCTCAAGGCTTTGTCTGATTCCGCCGAGGCGATGGACGCGCTCGCCCGTGCACGCACCCTCGGCGTGATCGTCGACCGGATGGCCGCCCTTGCCGAGACGATGAACGGAACGTCTGACAGTCGTGTCTCGCTCCGCCGCCTTCGCCGCTACCCGTGAGCCGCTCATCCAGTGGAAACGGCAAGCCGCACGAGCTCACCCAGCGCCGGCTTCTCGAGCCGGTTGATTCCCCGCCTGCCCGTCGAACGTCTCGGCCTGATGCCCGGCGGTCGGGTCATCATCACCGACGATCGGCTCGGGTGCGGCGGCTCGGAGCTGGCTTCGCTCCTGGAGGCCGCCGATATCGCGGTACACCGGTTGGGCGGTCCGGACCAGCCGGTCGATTGGACCTCTCCTTCGGCTGTCGATTCGGTCGTCGAACGCCTGCGTTCGCAGGGCCCGATCGCCGGCATCGTCCACACGCTGCCGCTGGGTCGCAACCGCCAGGGCTAAGAGCTCTGATCCCGATTGGGCCGGACGCTTGGGCACCGAGGTCAGAGGGCTCTTCCTTCTGGCCAAGGCCGTCGCCGCTGATCTCGAATCCGCTGCACGAGCCGGTGGCTCATGCCTGATCGCCGCCACCGGCTTGGGTGGCCGGTTTGCCTCGACTGGCTCCGCTGTTCGCGACTTCTTTCCCGGCTCCGGCGGCGTGGCCGGTCTGGTCAAGACACTGGCGCGAGAGTGGCCGTCGATTCGTTGTCGCGTGGTCGACTTCTCTCCCGACGCGGCCAGCGAAACCATCGCCTCTCAACTGGCCGACGAGATCTTCGTGAGCGACGGCTACCCCGAGGTCGGTTACGAGGGCGATCGCCGCATCCGCCTTCGTTCCGTCATCACGCCCGCTCCTCCACGTGCAGCCCACATCTCGACCTGAAACCCGGCGACCCCGTGCTCATCTCCGGTGGTGCGCGCGGCATCACCGCTCTCGTCGCCGCCGAGCTGGCACGCACCTGGCGAGCGACCCTGCTCATGGTCGGAACAACCCCCCTGCCCGGCGACGACGAAACGGCTGACACCGCCGGCTTGACGTCGAGGCCGAAATCAAGGCCGCCCTTGCATGCGCGGCTTCGCCACGACGGGCACCGCGCAAGCCCCGCTCAGATCGAGTCGAGCTATCAGTCGCTCATCCGCGCTCGTGAAGTCCGCGAGAATCTCGAGATCTTGCGGAATGCCGGATCGACCGTCGCCTACGCTCAGGCCGACGTGCGCGATCCCGCCGCCCTCTCTCGCGTTCTCGACCAGTGGCGCGGCCGCTTCGGAGAACCCGTCGGCCTGATCCACGGCGCGGGTCTTATCAAGGACAAGCTCATCCGTCAAAAAACGATCGAGTCGTTCGATCGCGTTCTCGAGACCAAGCTCTACGGCGCCCTCAACCTGATTCGCCTCACGCGCCCGGACGCCCTCAAGTTCACCGTGCTCTTCTCGTCGATCGCCGGCCGGTTCGGCAACGTCGGCCAGTCCGACTACGCAGCCGCCAACGAGATCTTGAACAAGCTCGCTCACTGGCTCGATCGCCGCTCGAGCGGCCGTGTCCTCTCGGTGATCTGGGGCCCTTGGTCCGGCGTCGGCATGGTCTCTCAGCTCGAGAACCACCTGGGCCGCCGCGGTCTGGGCATGATCTCTCCCTTCGATGGCCCATCGCTCCTGGTCGATGAGCTGCGCTATGGAAAGAAGGGCGACGTCGAGGTCATCCTCTCCGGCAAGCTGGGAACCCTCGAAGATCCGATCGCCCTGGAGACCGCGGCTGAGCCTCTGGAGATCGGCTCATGAATCGGCCACGCCCCGCCGAAATTGCGATCATCGGCCTCGACTGCCGCTTCGCGGGTGCCTCCGACGCGAGCGCGTACTTCGAGAATATCCTCGCCGGAAAAGACTCCACTCGCGAAGTTCCTGCCGATCGCTGGAACAAGCAAACGTTCTGTGACCCCGATTCTCCCGCCGGCGATCGCGTTCCGACCTGCCGCGGCGGTTATCTCGACTCACCACTCGCGTTCGACGCCGCCGAGCACGGCATCATGCCGCGCACCGTCTCCGGCGGTGAGCCCGAGCAGTTCCTGATCCTCGAAGCCGCGACCGCCGCCTTGGCCGACGCCGGTCTTGAACCTGGCCCGACTCGCTCGCCACCGCGTCGAAGTCGTGATCGGGCGAGGCAACTACTTCAATCGCGGCAACCTCACTCGCCTTGCCCACGGCCGGATGATCGCCCAGACTCGTCGCGCTCTTGCACGCGATTCACCCCGAATGGTCTCCGAGCAGCGCGCGGCCATCGCCGACGATCTCCGCTCGAGCCTGCCGCCGTTCGAAGCCGCAACCATCCCGGGCCAGCTTACCAACGCAACCGCCGGCCGGCTCGCGCACCGCTTCGATCTTTCCGGCGCGACCTATGTCGTCGACGCCGCGAGCGCCTCATCCCTGGTGGCGCTTGACCTCGCGATGAGCGCGCTCTCCGCGCGTCGCGCCGATCTGGCGATCGCCGGCGGCGTCTACCTCGAGGCCGACGTTGACTTCCCGCTCGTCTTCCGCCAGTTGGGCGCCCTCGCTCGCTCCGGAACGGCGCGGCCCTTTAGCGCCGCCGCCGACGGCATGCTGCCCGGCGAGGGAGCGGGCGTCGTCATCCTCAAGCGCCGCCGCGACGCCGAGCGCGACGGCGATCGGATCTACGCGCTCGGTCCAGGGTGTCGGAGTCGCCAGCGACGGCCGCGGCCAGGGATTGGCCGCGCCCAGCGCCCGCGGCCATGCCCGCGCCATCCGCCGTGCCTATCGTCGTTCCGGGTATCGATCCGGCCACCGTCGCGCTTGGTCGAAGGCCACGGCCTGGGCGTTCCCGCCGCCGATCGCGCCGAGCTCCGCGCGCTGCGTGCCGTGTTTCCAAAACCGGCGCACGGCCATCGCTTCCTGGGCGCCGTCTCGTCCATGATCGGCCACGCCATGCCGGCCGCCGGGATCGCCGGGCTCATCAAGACCGCCCTGCGCCCTCTTCCATCGCGTCCTTCCGCCCACCTTGCACGCCGAGCAGCCACACCCGCTGCTCGATCGCCCCGACAGCCCCGTTCACGCTGAATCCGGCGGCGCGCCCCTGGATCCACGGCGAGCCCCGCTCGCCCCGCCGCGCCGGCGTGAACGCCTTCGGCTTCGCCGGTATCAACGCGCACGCCGTACTCGAGGAACACACCCCCTCCGCCGACGGCGACGCCCCGGGCGCGCTGCGAACCTGGGACTCCGAAGCCATCCTGCTCTCCGCGCCCGATCGTCCCGGCTTGATCGACCGCATCCGCGAGCTCCTCGACTGGCTCAGCCATCCCCGGCGCGTCACGCTCAAGGACGTCGCCTACACCGCGAACAGCGTCGAGAAACACGCAAGCGGCGGCACCCGACTGGGAATCGTCGCATCCTCGCTCACCGAGCTTTCCGATCGCCTCTCCGCGGCGCTCGCCCGACTGAGCGACCCTTCCTGCCGTTTCATCCGCGACGCCCGGGGCGTCTATCACTGGGACGAGCCCCTCCACCGCCCGCGGCTCGAGCATCGCCTTCCTCTTCCCCGGCGAGGGCTCGCAGTATCCCGGCATGATGGCCGACCTCTGCATCCACTTCCCGGTCGTGCGCCGGCTCTTCGACACGGCCGACCGCCTCGCCCGCGACGTGGGCGACCAGGTTCCCCCCAGCGAGTATCTCTTCGCACCCGCAGGACAGCGCGACGACAAAGCTGTGGTCCCCGGCAACCGCCGTGAACGTCGTCTTGAACGCCCAGTGGGCCATGTATCAGCTCTTGACTCCAGCTCGGCCTGCGTCCTGACGCCGTGGTCGGCCACAGCAGCGGCGAGCTGCTGGCCCTCTCCGCCGCGGGTGTCTTTCCCGCCGATCGCGTTCTCGAGCAGAAACTCGCTCGGCTCGGTGCGATCTTTCGCAACTTCGAGACGTCGGGTGACTTGCCCGAGGCTCACCTGGTCGCCGTCGCCGCCGATCGAGAGCGAGTCGCGGCCATCTGCCGCGCCGTTGCCGCCGGCGGCACCGCCGTTGCCATGGACAACTGCCCCCATCAGGTCGTCCTGGCCGTTCCCACGCTCGAATTCGATCGGCTCGTCGCCCGCCTCCGCGCCGAGAGCATCCTCTGGGAAGACTTGCCCTTCTCCCGCGCCTATCACACCCCGAGCTTCGAGCCGGTTGTCGCTCCGATCGCCGATTTCTTCGCGGAGATGACCTTCAATCCGCCAGAAGTTCCGATTTATTCGTGCGCGTCGAGCCGGCGGATGCCCGACGACCTGACCTCGATTCGCGACCTGGCCGTACGCCAGTGGACGACGGCCGTTGCTTTCCGCGAGACGATCGAGACTATGCACTCCGACGGCCTTCGCCTGTTCGTCGATGTCGGCGCTCGCGGCAACCTGGCCGGCTTCGTCGAAGACATCCTCCGCGGCAAGCCATCGTTCGCCGTCGCTACCAACCTCCCCCGCCGCAGCGGTCTGGCCCAGTTGAACCACCTGGTCGCCTCGCTTTTCGCGCATGGCGTTCCCTTGAATACCGACTACCTTTACGCCCGCAGGCGCCCTCGCGCAATCGATTGGAACGCCGCCGAGCCGCCCGCTCGCGCAACCGTCGAGCTGAAAATCGGCTTTCCGGAGATGCGGCTTTCAGAGCCGCTCCTGGCCAGCCTCCGCGCCGCCCGGCCAGATGATCCGGGACCCGAGCCCAACGGCGACGAGCCCCTCACGCACGCCGGCCTGTTCCCGGTCCCGAACCACCATCCCACCCGCAACGGATCGTCGCGACACCACGATGCAGAGCCACAACCCGCCGCGGTCGTTGCCCCCGACGAACCGCGTTTTGATGCCCTGCAAGAGCGATTTCGGGATACGCCGCTTCATCCTGCCGTGGCGCATCTCCTCGATGAACTCTCGGATGCAGCGCCCGAGCTTCCATCGCCCTACGAAGACGCAATGCTCGGGTTCCAGCAGACGATGCAGGAATTCCTGCAAACACAACAAGAGATCATATCCGCATATCTTGGAGCCTCTCCCGCCGCGTTCACCGAATGCGTTCCTGATCCCGGCGAAGACCTGGAACCGTCGCAAGCCCGGCTAACCACCTGCGATCCGGTCCAGGTGTCAGCCTCCCGTGCAACTAGTCGCGTCACATCCGGCCCGCGTCCCGGCCCGTGGGCCGGCGAGGTCCGCCGCCTCGTGCCTGGCCACGAGATCGAGACCCTCGTCGTCCTCGAGCGTCCACGACGATCCGATTGCTCACCACCACACGTTGGGCGGCCGCAAGGTCTCCGCGCTCGACGTGTCATTGAAAGGTCTTCCGGTCCTGCCTTTCGCCGTCATGGCCGAGATGACCGCCCAGGCCGCCGCCCTGGCCGTCACGCCGGGTCTCGTGCTGACCGGCCTGACGCAGGTCCGCGCCCACAAATGGGTGCGCTATGAAGACGAGCCCGTCTTCCTCGAGCTTCGCGGCCGCCGTGCCAATTCCAGCGGCGATGAGCGCTTCTGGGTCGGTATCTTCAACCGGGGTGCGCTGGGCAAGTCCGAAGCGCTCCGCCCGGTCTTCGAGGCGATCGTCATCTTCGACGTCGCCACTCCGGATGCCCCACTCGAGTCGGCTTGGTCGCTCTCAAAACCTCGCCCCAGCAAGTTCACCGCTCACTCCGTCTATGACGAGCAATGGCTCTTTCACGGCCCAGCCCTCCAGGCCGTTTCCCATGTCGGCGACCTCTCCGGCGACGGAATCGAGGGAAGAATTCGTGTCCTGCCCTGGGGTCCTCTCGTCAAGCAGGGCGAGCTTCCCCTGTTCCACACCGATTTCATCGTCGTTGATAACTTCACGCATCTCCTCGGTTGCTGGGGACTGGATTATCTGAGCGAGGGCGACGTCGTCTTCCCGCTTTCGATGGATGAGCTCGAGATCTTTGGCGACCGGCCCGAGGAAGGCACCGAAGTGGCTTGCCGCATCGCCGTCACCGAGATCGAGCGCCACCGCCTCCGCGTCGAATCAGAAATCCTTCGCCCGGATGGATCAGTCTGGATGCGCATCCGCGACTGGGAAGACTGGCGCTTCCACTGGCCGGCCGTTATCGCGACGTCATGCGCCAGCCTCGAGACTTCTTGCTCGGCGAAGAACTCCCGCTCGACGGGCCCAGAGAGCACACCGGTCAAGCCCGTCAAGGCGATCTGGCTCGAGCCCCCCGCCGACATGGGCCGGCCGGTCTGGCGCGACGTGCTCGAGCAGATCCAGCTCGGCCCGGACGAGCGAGCCGCGATTCTTGCTTCTGTGACGAACGAGCGACAGCGCATCCCACGAGCTCTGGGGCAGAATCGCCGCCAAGGAAGCAGCCCGACGTCTCTGGCTCGAGGCCGGAAACCCTCCCGTCTACCCGGCCGATCTGGCCGTCGCGTCTGACCCGCACGGCCCGACCAAGCTCGTCTCGCTCGCGAATCCCGAAGTTCCCGTCGCCGCCGTCTCGATCGCCTGCTCAGAAGGCGTCGCCGTCGCCATCGCGCACGCCAATCCCCACGCCCGAGTGGGAATCGCCGTCCGGTCGATCGCTGACAAGCCTCGACTCGCTCGAAGCCGCATCCCTCAATCGCGGCTGTCGAACGCAAATCCTCTCCCGCATCGCCTGCCGCAGACCGGCCCGAATGGATCGCGCGGTTTTCGCTGCGCGAGGGAGCCGCCGACCAGGCAATGGCGTTCGGCCCCGGGCCGTGCAACTGTCGAGATCACCCACGTCGACGAGTCATCGGGCATTGTGCAATTAAGCGTCGCAGCACATGCCGATCGTCCGCTCGACGTCCAGCCGTTCATGTCCCTGTGTGTCGTACCCAGCGTCGAGGCGACTACGTCTGGGCCTGGACCCTGGCATCTGCGAAGGAGCAGACTCGTGACTTCTGTCCCATCCCGACCCGAAATCCTGGACGACATCACCGCGATCCTCTCCGAGCAGACCGGCGGCTCCTCTCGCCGGCACGTTGACCGAGGAAACCCGGTTCTTCGCCGACCTCGGGCTCGCCTCGATCGACGCCGTCGTCCTCACCGAAACCCTGCAGAAACACTACGGTCGCACGCTCCCGTTTCATGAGCTGATCGCCGAGGTTGGCCGCAGGACCGAGCGCGATCTCTCGATCGGAGAGCTCGTCGCATTCCTCGAATCGCACCTTTGAGTGAAGCGGATACCCACCATGCCCAAGCTCGTCGCCAACGGCATCGACTTTCACTACCAGCGCGCAGGCACCGGGCCTGACGTCGTCCTGATCCACGGCGTCACCGGCGACCTCTCGATCTGGTTCCTCTGCGAGGCCATGGGAATCCTCGGCCGCTCGTTCCGCGTGACGGCGTTCGACCTCCGCGGCCACGGCTACAGCGGCCTCTCCAAGGACGGTTACACCTCCTCCGACCAGGCTGCCGATGTGCTGGCGATCATGGACGCTCTCGAAATCGAGCACGCCGCACTCGCCGGTCACAGCTTTGGTGCCGTCATCGCCATGCACGCCGCAGTGCTCTTCCCGGATCGAGTCGACGCCCTCGTGCTCTCCGACCCTTGCTTCCCCGCCCTGCGCCATCTGGAAGACGTCAGCCGTTGGGGCCACTGGCAGAACTTTCGCCAGGAAGCCGCCGACGCGGGAGTCACTCTCTCGGATGAACATTGGTACGACCTCGGCAGGTTTTTCGACCAGGTCCTTCACCTGGACGGCGACCGCCTCTTGCGATTCCGTCAGGCCGTCGGCCTCCCTGGCTTCAACCGACTGTTGCGGCTCGCCGACACGACATGCGGCAACGACGCCAAGGTTCCTGCCGGCTTGACCGAAGAACTGATTCAAAGCGTCAAACAGCCGGTGCTCGCCATCTTCGGCGAGCATTCTCCGTTCCTCGCGACGTCGGACTACCTTGCCGAGCATCTCGCCAACTGCGTCGCTCGCAAGGTCCCTGGTGCCAAACATCGTGCACCTGAGGAAAACGGGCCCGCGTTCGTCGAGATCGTCAACGAGTTTCTCATTCGCCACTCTGTCATCCGGCCAAGCTGGCCAAGGTCGTAGGATGAATGCCAAACCAACCACACTTCTGACCGGCGCCGCCCACGGAATCGGCCGCGCCACGGCCATCGCGCTGGTCAAGAAAGGCATGCCGGTGGGTTTGATCGACCGCGATGCTGAGGCGCTGGCGGAGCTTGCCAGTGCGCTCGAAGCACGAGAGCACGGCTCCCGTCGCTAGTGCCGCGGTCGACGTCACCGATCGAGAAAGCCTGATCGCGGCCGTTAATCGTCTTGCGACCGAGCTAGGGTCGTTCGACGTCCTCGTCGCGTGCGCGGGTATCGGCTCCCTCACGCTCGTCCCCAAGCTCGACACGTCGACTCTTCGGCAGACACTTGAAGTCAATGTGGTCGGTGTCGCCCAGTCGATCGAGGCCGTTCTGCCAAAAATGATCGAGCGGGGCCAGGGTCACATCGTAGGCATCGCCAGTATGGCCGGTTATCGCGGATTCCCCTGGATGATCTCTTACTCCGCATCAAAAGCCGGCCTGATCGCTTACCTCGAGGCCATGCGCCCCGGCCTTCGGCGCCGCGGCGTGACGGTGACCACCGTCTGCCCCGGCTTCGTTCGCACCAAGATGTGTACTGACGTGCCCTATCAACGCCCCGTCAAGATGATCGAGCCCGAAGAGGCCGCCAGGCACCTGGTCCGCGCCGTCGAGCGCAGGCCGCGCAACTGCGTCTTCCCGTTCAGCATGAGATTCGGTCTGGCCCTGCTGAAGTACATGCCGGACTGGTTCTTTGATTGGATGATGCGCCTCGCCGGCCCCAAGGCATTGTACGTCGATTTCTGAAAACCGCGGATCGTGTGCGATGACTCTTTCCCCACCGGCTTCGTCCGCTCCGGCTCCTTCGATCGCCGACCTCGCGCGCTGCATCTCCTGTGGCGCTCGGCTCGGTGGAGAGCCGCGCTGCCCTCGTTGTGCGCGAGATGACCAGACGACCGGCGGCATCCTCGAAGCAATCGGCCCGCTTTCCGGGCGAAATCGCATCGTCGCCGCGTTCTACGACGGCCGCGGTTGGGTGAAATTCTGCCCCTGGGAGCAGGGGTTCTTGATCCTTCAGGGCGGTGTCCGCCGCGCACGTATGGAGATCCTGCAACACCTTCACGCTCTGGGCTTACCCGGCGCCCGTGGGCTGGAAGTCGGCATCGGCGCCGGAGAGAACCTCCGGTTCCTGCCCGAGGACTGGACCGTCTACGGCGTGGACATCGCCCGCACCCAGCTCGAGCTCTGCCGCGAGCGTCATCCCGAGATGGCCGGCCGGCTCGCCTGGTCCGAGGCTGAAGACCTGCCGTTCGACGATGCCACCTTCGACGCAACTTGGTCAGTCGGCGGTTTCAATTACTATGGCGACCACGAGCGCGCGCTCCGCGAGATGCGCCGCGTCACCAAGCCCGGCGGTCCGGTGGTCGTTGCCGACGAGTTGCCCTCCCTGCACCGCGCCGGCTTGGGTCATCTGATCGGCATACCCTCGATCGACGCCTGGTGGCTGACGCGATTGGGCCTCGACCCCGATTTCGTCAAGATGGTCCTGAGCCTCGACATCGACCTGCCCGCACTCTTCGAACGTGTCTGGCCCAACGCACAGCGCCACCGAATCTGGCACCGCTTGGGTTACTGCATGGTCGAACGAAGCGAAACTTGAAATCAACCCTCGCCTGTTCACTTGGAGAAGATCATGTCAACCGCCAGCCCCGAAAAAGCAACGCTCTTCGATCCAGACGTTGATTCGACGGATCACGCCGAACACTGGAACCGCAAGGGAACCTGGCAGTGCCCGAGCTGTCGCTCCCCGTTGCGTTACGAAAAAACCCCGGCCGCGCTCTGCTGCACGGCCTGTGCGGTTCGTCTGCCGATTGAGGATGGCATCCTGGTCGTGAAGGATCGGACTTCCGATAACAACCAGGTTGCGCAGAGCTTCTACGACAGCCCCCTCTGGCCCAAGTTCCGGTTCTGGGAGTGGTTCACCTGGCTCTGCAATGGCGGCGAGCGCCGCGCACGCAATCGGGTCTTGCGCCATCTGCCGACTACGCCCGGCCTTCAACTTCTCGACATCGCCGTCGGCGACGGAGTCTATCTCGACTGGCTGCCCCGCGACTGGCAGATCGTGGGCGTTGACATCTCCCGCTCCCAGCTCCAGGCCTGTCGCCGCCGCGCCGCCGGCCGTTCCGTGTGGCTGGCCCAGTGCGAAGCCGAGGATCTCCCGCTCGAGAGCCGTCAGTTCGACGCCGTCTTGAGCATCGGCGCGTTCAACTACTTCAACGACCCAGAAGGAGCCCTGCGTGAGATGGTCCGAGTCGCTCGCCCGGGCGCGCCGATCGTCGTCTCCGACGAGCTGCCCAACTTGACGGATCGCATGCTCGGTCACAAACTGGGAGTTCCCAACATGGACCGCTGGATCGTCTCACACCTGATGCACCTGGGTGATTCCTTCACCGACATGGTCGAACGTCACCGCGATCTGGATGTGCAGGCCATCGCCGGTCGAGTTCTGGGCGAGTTCACATTCGAGAAAGTCTGGCACGGCGTTGGCTACGTTCTCGTTGGTCGCGCCGCCTGCCTGACGAACGCCGGCCGCACAAGGGCCATTCCGTGCGCTTCACCACATTGGTCGCCAAGAATGTCATCCATCGCCCTGTTCGCACGGTCCTGACGACCGTCGGCCTGGCGGTCGCCATCTCGGCCGTCGTCATCCTGGTCGGGATCTCCTGGAACTTCGAACGATCCTTCATGGCGATCTACGAATCCAAAGGCATCGATCTGGTGGTCGTCCGGGCCGGCAGCTCCAACCAGCTCTCGAGCAGCCTGGATATTCGCATGGGCGAAACGTTGCGGAAAATCGAGGGCGTGTCCGAAGTTTCGGCGTCGCTGGTCGACACCGTCGGCTTCGAAGACAAAAACCTGGTCGCCGTCCTGGTCAACGGTTGGCTGCCCGGAAGCGTGCTCTTCCGCGGCATCAACATGGTCGACGGACGCGCTCTCAAAGACGGCGACGACAAGGCGGTCATCCTGGGCCGTGTTGTCGCCATGACCCTCGATAAGAAGGCTGGGGACGCCCTCCAGATCGCCGGCGTTCCGTTCACGGTCGCCGGCATCTTCGAGAGCAATAGCTGGTTTGAAAACGGCTCGATGATCATGCCCCTGCACACGCTTCAGCAGATGATGGGCAAAGAGGGGCAAGTCACCGGCTTCCTGGTGCGAGCCGCTTCGCCCGATACCAAATTCATCGCCGGTCTGCGCCATCGAATCGAGTCGACCCTTGCCGGCGTCGCCGCGACCCCCGCCCGCGACCACGTGCAGAGCGATACGCAGATCCGGCTCGCCAAGGCTATGTCCTGGACGACGGCCGCCGTCGCACTCATCCTCGGCTCGGTCGGCATGCTCAACACGATGCTGATGTCGATTTTTGAGCGCACACGTGAAATCGGCATCCTCCGCGCGGTCGGCTGGAGGCGCTCGCGTGTGCTCACGATGGTGCTCGGTGAAGCCCTGGTCATTGCCTTGATGGGCACGATCCTGGGCATGGTGCTCGCGGTCGCGGGGCTTCGCGCCATCACGACTGCCCCCACGGCTCGGGGCTTCATTAATCCCAACCTCCCGCCCGAGGTCCTGTTGATTGCGCTCGCCATGGGCGTCGGCCTGAGCCTCCTCGGTGGCCTCTATCCCGCGGCCAGGGCGGCCGCTCTCGAACCCACCGAGGCCCTCCGCTATGAGTGACGTTGATCAGGCCGCTGCGCCGGCCGCGTTGCTCGCCGCCAGGGGCCTTGTCAAGTTCTACCCCGACGGCCACGTGCAGGCCCTCCGCGGCGTCTCGCTCGACATCAACGAGGCCGAGTCCGTGGCGATCACCGGTCCCAGCGGCTGCGGCAAGAGCACGCTCCTGCACATCTTGGGCGGTCTCGACCGCCCCACCGAGGGCGACGTGTTTTTCCGCGGCAATGCCCTCTCACGGCTTGATATCGACACTTTCCGTGCCACCGAGGTCGGCTTCGTCTTCCAGTCCTTCTATCTGATGCCAACCCTGACCGCGCTCGAGAATATCCAGATCCCGATGTTCGAGGCTCCCTGGCCACGCACCGAGCGCATCCGCCGCGCCCGGCGCCTGATCGAGGAAGTGGGCTTGGCGGATCGCGCCGCATTCCGCCCCGCGCAGCTTTCCGTAGGCCAGCGCCAGCGCGTCGCCATCGCGCGCGCGCTCGGCAACGACCCATCCCTCCTCTTGGCGGATGAGCCCACCGGCAATCTTGACAGCAAGAGCCAGGACGAGATCATCCAGCTCCTCCACCACCTGCGCGACTCGCGCAAGCTTACGCTCGTGATCGTCACCCACAGCCACGAAGTCGCCCAGGCCGCCGACCGCCAGATCCGCATGAAAGACGGCCAGGTCCAGACCGCCTGATGGTCCCACGTTGACAGCCAATCCCGCGCCCGGTTGCTGGCTTATCGCCCTGTCGTCAGATCGGACTGGCACTTGGGACATTTCACGGCCCCGCGGGCGATGCTTGACCGGCAATAGGGACAGGCGGCGTTGAACACAAGGTCTCTTACCTTGAGAATCGCTGCACCGACCAGAATCAGAACGAAAATCGCCATGAGCAAACCGTACATGGGCAGAGCTCGCTCGAAAAAGTGTCTAAATCGAGTGGACCCGGGCCGACGCCACCACACGATACGCGGTCGCCGCTTCGTAGCTTGGATCGCCTCGTCCTGCGTCAACTCAAGCCTGACGGTACCATAGAACTGCACCACTGGCCCGGTCGGAAAGGGGTGCACGGCGGGATTGCAGCGTTGAGTGCGCGCGGCGCCGACATCGTAGGGCTTTGGCGCGATTCCGGGCTGCGCTTCGGCTTGCCGACTGCAAATTGCGCACGGTCGCATCGGCGCCCGCGGTCGTACAGTCGATACTGTTCAACGGGCGACACTCCGCGGTGGCAAGAACACGTCCTGGTAGAACCGGCTCGTCCGCGCCAAGTCCAACCTGGCCGGCACGCCACCGTCGAGCATCTGGTGGGGACCCAAGGCTTCCAGATCCAACCGACGCAAGCAGTACCTGTGCCGCGCGGACCGCATGGTGCATTCCTCACTGTAATGCGGCAAGACGCTCATGTTATTGAGCTTGTTGAATTGCCACAGTTCCCGGCAGTTGCACATACGCCATTCGAAGCTGGCCCGTGCGGATGTCGATGAATTCCACGCTCGTCTGGGCATAGTGGCTCAGGACATCGCTTGCCTCACGGATGGGCTGACCGTCAAGTCTAACGATCAGATCGCCGCGTTCAAGCCGAAGCGAGCCCGCAGGAGTATTGGAGGACGCATCCCGGCTCAAACGAGCGCCGAACGCGCCGCCGTACGGGACGAGTTCATAGTATATTCCGAGGTTAGCGGCGTAGTTTCCAGCGGGTATCTTGGCTTGCGTTGGAACGAATGCCGGTAGCACCAATACACATCGCTCTGCGCGACCGGTCCGAACGTTTATGAAGTTGACATCAGTCTGCCCGTAATGGTTCAGCACGTCGTCCGACGTGAAGATGGGCAACCCGTCCAGGCGGTAAATCGTGTCCCCCGGTTCGAGGCCCCGCTGTGTCGCAGGGGAATTCGCCGCGGGTTGGCGGGTCAGCTTCGCTCCTCTGGCACCGCCGACACGAACTAGTGTGTAGCGAATACCCAGATTCGGCGCGAAGTACTCATGGCCCGAAGTCGGCTTGAGGGACTGTCGCTGATCGCTTCGCCGGGTTGCCGTTGATCGACTGCGGTTGTACGTCTCGGGCTTAAAAAGCAAATGGTCGCCCATCACGGTTCGGCCGTTTGGACCGTAGAGCCACAGGGTTCCTGTGTCAGGGTTCCTGAGCGGTTGGCCCCAACAATCGCTCGACTCCAACACGATCGAGAGGATAACGAGGCACAGCGTTCGCGCATTCATCGGAGGTTTCTCCTTTCCGGTAGAACTCCACGAAGATTAATCGTCGTCGGAAATGGCGCAAGCTGATTCACGAATCTTGGTGATGCCCCTCGCGCCGGGCACGCAGGGTGCGAGTCCAGTCGGCCAGCTCGCCCCGAGCGAGCAGAGCGTCGATCGTGACGGGGACGGTGGTCGATCGTTCCGGACTTCGCGCCCGTGGCAGCCCGCCGGGCGTCACTCGACTCCCATTTATGGTTGCGATGTAGTCGCTGCCCGGCTGGCCGTCGTCATCGCCGTCGATCTCGCGGCCCAGCGTGTCGGTGACGAGAGTGGCGTTGACGGTCAGCTCTTCCGGCTTCGTCAGGTTGAGCGTGCTGCGGAGCAGGAGCGTTACCTGGTTATTCGAGGAATTGTATACCACGCTGGCCGGCGGCAGGGGCGGGCCGAGCCTGGTTGTTGGCGGCTTTTTGTGCTTGCCCTTCCCCTTGGCCTTGACCGTGATGATCGGCGCGAGCTCGTAGGCGCTGGCGTTGTCGGCGGAAGCGGCGTTGAGCGCTCCGCTGAATTGGACGACCAATACGGTTTCTTTCTTTGCGTTCTTCCCCGTGCCGACTTTGATCTTTTCCAACTGCGATGACCCGACTGTGACCAGAGCGGGTGGCGGGGGTGGCGGCGGCGGGGGGTTGACCACCGTGATCGTTTGTGCGGGGCTCGGGCCGCTGACGTCGCCGTACTTATCGATCACGTCGACCTGGTAGGTGTGGGCGCCGGCGCCGAGCGGGCCGGGAACCTGGATCTCGTATCCTCCGCTGGCGCTGGCGATGGTGGTCTCGAGAACGGTCGCATTGGGGCCGAGAAGTCGCACGGTCGCGCCGGGAATCGTCATTCCGATGAGGAGTGGGGTGATCGACGTTGTGGTCTCGCCGCCGTGGCTGCCGTCGCTGTCGGAGGGCAGGAGCGTCGGTGCGGTTGGAGTCGACGGCCGCGCGACGACCGTGAGCGCGAAGGCCATGCTCGGCATGCTGACGTCGCCATACTGATCGATTGTCTGGACACTGTATTGATACGTTTGGGGCGCAAGAGCGCCCGGGAGTGGGAGAACGTAGACTCCCGACCCGTTCGCGGTGGCCGTGGCGATGACGTCGTCCTTGCCGTCAAGCAATTGGACGGATGCGCCGACAAACGTGATGCCTGTAAGGCTGGGGCTGCCGACGTCCGTGATCCCGTCGCCTTGCTCGCCGCTGTCGTCGGCGGGAACGAGTGCCGGGGCGTTGGGGGTGGTAGGCGGGGCCACGATGGTCGGCGAGAACGCGGCGCTTGGGCTGCTGACGTCGCCGTACTGATCGACCGTCTCGACGCTGAATTGGTACGTCTGGGGCGTGAGGGGACCCGAGAGCGGGATGACGTAGACCCCGGAACCGTTCGCGGTGGCCGTGGCGATAACGTCGTCCTTGCCGTCAAGCAATTGGACGGATGCGCCGACAAACGTGATGCCTGTAAGGCTGGGGCTGCCGACGTCCGTGATCCCGTCGCCTTGCTTACCGCTGTCGTCGGCGGGAACGAGTGCCGGGGCGCTGGGCGTGGTAGGCGGGGCCACGATGGTCAGCGAAAACGCGGCGCTTGGGCTGCTGACGTCGCCGTACTGATCGACCGTCTCGACGCTGAATTGGAACGTCTGGGGCGTGAGGGGACCCAAGAGCGGGATGACGTAGACCCCGGAACCGTTCGCCGTGGCCGTGGCGATAACGTCGTCCTTGCCGTCAAGCAATTGGACGGTGGCGCCGGCGAACGTGATGCCTGTAAGGCTGGGGCTGGCGACGTCCGTGATCCCGTCGCCTTGCTTACCGCTGTCGTCGGCGGGAACGAGTGCCGGGGCGCTGGGCGTGGTAGGCGGGGCCACGATGGTCAGCGAGAACGCGGCGCTTGGGCTGCTGACGTCGCCGTACTGATCGACCATCTCGACGCTGAATTGGTACGTCTGGGGCGTGAGGGGACCCGAGAGCGGGATGACGTAGACCCCGGAACCATTCGCGGTGGCCGTGGCGATAACGTCGTCCTTGCCGTCAAGCAATTGGACGGTGGCGCCGGCGGACGTGATGCCTGTAAGGCTGGGGCTGGCGACGTCCGTGATCCCGTCGCCTTGCTTACCGCTGTCGTCGGCGGGAACGAGTGCCGGGGCGCTGGGCGTGGTAGGCGGGGCCACGATGGTCAGCGAGAACGCGGCGCTTGGGCTGCTGACGTCGCCGTACTGATCGACCATCTCGACGCTGAATTGGTACGTCTGGGGCGTGAGGGGACCCGAGAGCGGGATGACGTAGACCCCGGAACCGTTCGCGGTGGCCGTGGCGATAACGTCGTCCTTGCCGTCAAGCAATTGGACGGTGGCGCCGGCGAACGTGATGCCTGTAAGGCTGGGGCTGGCGACGTCCGTGATCCCGTCGCCTTGCTTACCGCTGTCGTCGGCGGGAACGAGTGCCGGGGCGCTGGGCGTGGTAGGCGGGGCCACGATGGTCAGCGAGAACGCGGCGCTTGGGCTGCTGACGTCGCCGTACTGATCGACCATCTCGACGCTGAATTGGTACGTCTGGGGCGTGAGGGGACCCGAGAGCGGGATGACGTAGACCCCGGAACCGTTCGCGGTGGCCGTGGCGATAACGTCGTCCTTGCCGTCAAGCAATTGGACGGTGGCGCCGGCGAACGTGATGCCTGTAAGGCTGGGGCTGGCGACGTCCGTGATCCCGTCGCCTTGCTTGCCGCTGTCGTCGGCGGGGAGAAGCACGGGCGGGGCAGGCTGTGCGAGGGGAAGGCCATCGATCTCGACCTCGAACGAACTGATTGGCCCGACGCTTGCGTCCGTCGGCGTGGAGAGGGTGACGAAGAACGTTCCACCCGGCTGCGCCGTGTTACCCGGAAGGATCGGAACGACGATCTGGCTGTAGAACTGCCCGGGCCCGAAAGTGAGCACTCCACTGGTGGAGACATAGTTGGTCCCCGCCAGGGCGGTGCCGTCGACCGTGGAATAATCGACTGAAAACTGCTGGTCGGCGTTCATGCCGCGCGCGACATCGATGGTGATCGATCCGTTCGTCGTGTCAGGTTGCGCGCTCGCCTGAAGGAACCCGACCGCGGCGGGGACAGGCGTCGATTCCGTCGTTGCTGATGGATCAAACGACGTGGTCGTATAAGAGAAGGACTGCGACTGGCCATTGATAAGGACGTTGTCGACCTGGACCGCGTAGACGGCCTGCTGGCCCGGTTGTGGGGCCGGGGCGTCGGGCATGTTCCAGACGATGGCCTGGCCGCCGTATTCCGGCCCGCTGTTGCTGAGGATCTCGACCTCTTGCGAGACCCCGTTCTCCGTGACGGCGACGGTCGCATTGGAGAAGTCGGAGCCATACGGGGCCTGAAGGGACCACCGGTCCGGGATCAACGCGTCCGGTACGAAGCCCGCGGGTGGCCAGGCAACGACGGTCACGGAGGGCGCGGGCGGATCGTCTGGCTGGATTACGTAGAGTGCGGTGGTCGCGGCGGGTATGTCGCCTACGCCCATCGTCTGGGTTGGTGGGTACAATACCCATCGGCGGTGGCCTACGGAGGTGTTATTGTCTCCCAAGTCGCTCATGAACAAATCGATTGAATTTGTGCCGGACGGGAGGCCGTTTACCTGTGCGAGGTTGGAATGGCCCGCCGCGTTCGCGCCCTCGGCCGTGTAGTCGATCCAGGTCGGGGGTGGATCATGATTGAGCTGACCGTTAGCCGCCATCATGAGTGCAGCTTGCTGGGCTTCGTCGTTCTCCGTCGGGTCGAGTGTGATGCCGCCGGGAAGGCCCGCCATCCAGCGATAGGCGTTCACCCTGGCGACGATTGCCGCGAGGTAGCCTGGCCCGAGTGTCCCCGCGTCATCGGTCGCGACGTTGCCGTTCCACTCAGGCGCGACATTCGCCGGTGGCAAAAACACGTTCTGATAGAACCAGTTCGCCTGCGCGAGATCCATCCCGGGCGGTACTCCGCCGCCGTCGAGCAACTGGCGGGGCTCCAGGGCTTCCGGTTCAAAGTTACGGAAGCGCAATCTGTCGCCGAGCGTGGTGCATGGTGTGTCCCTCGTCGTTGGTGTGTGACAGGGCGATCTGTTATCACGAGTGCCGTAACGGGTTGGTCTCCGGCAATTGCACATAAGCTGTTCGACCTGGACCGGGGCTGACGTCGACAAATGAGGGAGCTGTCTGACCTTGCGAGTTAATGACGTCAATCGATTCGCGATGTGGAAGCGGTTGACGTCACTGCGCTTCGAGCAGGGTGCTCGTGGCGGGCGCGGAGGGAGCGTGTGATCTCGGCTAACTCGCCGCGGGCGAGCAAGGCGTCGATTACCGTTGACGCAGAGGCCGGCTGTGTTTGCAATCGCGCCAGCGGGATCCCGCCGGGGGTTACTCGCGATCCTTTGACTGTCGCGATGTAGTCGCTGCCAGGTTGGCCGCTGTGGTCGCCGTCGATCTCACGGCCCAGCGTGTCGGTCAAGAGAGCGCCGCTCACGATGAGCTCCTCAGGCTTCGACGCGCTGAGCGTGCCGCGGGGAGTGAGCGTCACCTGATTGTTCGAGGAAGTGTAGGACGCCGAAGCCACGGGCACGGGCGCGCCGAGCTTCGTTGTCGCCGGCTTGCGGTTCTTGCCCTTGCCACTCGCCTTGACGGTGATGACCGGCGCGAGGTCGTAAGCGTTAGCGTTGTCGGCGGCAGTTGCGTTGAGTGCTCCGTTGAACTGGAGAACGATTACTGTCTCTTTCTTCGCCTTCTTCCCCTTGCCGACCTTCATTGTTTCCGCGTACGAGGACTGCGCCGTGACCAGCGGAGGCGGGGGGCTGACCACGTTGATGGTCTGCACTGGACTCGGACTGCTGATGTCGCCGTATTGGTCGGTCGTCTCGATCTTGTACGTGTACGAGCCGACGGTGAGCGGGCCCGGCACCTGCAATGTGTAGACACCCGTGCTGCTGGCCTTCACGGTCTGCAGCACGGCGCCGCTCGCGTTCAGAAGCTGCACGGTCGCGGCAGCAAACGTGGTGCCTGTTAAAGATGGGCTGATGACGTCGGTCGTCTCGCCTCCGGGGCTGCCGTTGCTGTCGGCTGGGAGGAGGATTGGGGCGTTCGGTGTTGCCGGTGCAGCGACGATCATCAGTGAGAATGCGGCGCTCGGGCTGCTGGCGTCGCCATACTGGTCGATTGTCTGCACGCTGTACTGGTAAATTTGCGGCCAGAGCGGGCCGGGGATCGGGATGACGTAGCTACCCGAAGTGCCGGCAGTGACCGTCGCGATGACACCGCCGGCGTTCAGCAATTGCACCGTAGCGCCGGCGAACGCGGCGCCAGTGAGGCTGGGGCTGGCATCATCGGTGATCGCATCGCCCTTGATTCCGCTGTCGGCGGCGGGCAGGAGCGTGGGCGCGCTGGGCGTCGTTGGCGCGGCGACGATCGTCAGTGAGAACGCCGGGCTTGGGTCGCTGACGTCCCGGTACTGATCAACCGTCTGCACGCTGTACTGGTACGTCCGGACCGCGAGTGAGCTCAACGGGATGACATACACTCCGGAGGCATTCGCCGTCGTCGTCGCGATGATGTTGTCGCTGACATCGAGCAACTGGACGATGGCGCCGGCAATCGTGGTCCCGGTGAGGCTTGGGCTTGTGACATCGGTAATTCCATCGCCCTTGATTCCGCTGTCGTCGTCGGGCAGGAGCGTGGGGGCGCTGGGGGTTGCTGGTGCGGCGACAATGGTCAGAGTTAATGGGTTGCTGGCGGGGCTGGAGCCGCCCGCGTTGCTCGCCGCTACCGTGAATGTGTAGGCGCCGGGGCTGAGAGGCGCGCCGGGGATTGCGACCGTGTAGCTGCCACTGGCATTCGCGGTGGTTGTGGCGACGACCGTGTTCGAGCTGTTGAGGAGTTGCACGGTGGCATCCGCCTGGGTTGTGCCGGTGAGGCTGGGGCTGGCGTCGTCGGTGATCTCGTCGCCTTTTATGCCGCTGTCATCGGCTGGCAGGAGCACGGGAGGAGCGGGCTGGGACGGCGGAGGCGTGGTGACGATTTCGGTCGTGGTCTGGCCGACACTCGGCGCGGGCTGGTTGATGCCGGTATTGCTGGTCGCGATGCTGATGAAGCTATACTCGTGACCAGGTTGGCCGGTGAAGGTCGTTGAGGTTTTGGTGGTACTCATCACAAGGTTGCTGAATGGACCGCCGTCCTCGGAATCGTAGACGTTGTAATAAGCAGTCCCCGAACCGTCGCCATCGCTTCCCGACCAGCTCAGGGTGAAGCTCGTCGAGCTCTCGGTGGCGGGCAGTGCCGCCACGGTGCTCGTGGGCACTGTATTGTCGATTGTGATCAGAGCCTGCTTGGTCGGATCGATCCCGTGGCTGGGGTCTTCGTCACTCACTTGGTCGGTGGCGATCGGCGTGTTGCCGTCGAATACGATGTTGGCCACGTTGCGAATCTGTGTGCCGGTGGCCAGGCCCGCATTGGGCGAGATCACGAAGCTGACGTATCCTTCACCCCGGCCCGTACCGTCCTCGGGCGGCAGGAAGCCCGTCAACACGTTGGGTGGGAGCTGCGTGTTGGGATCGATCGACTGAAACGTGACGGTTAGTTCCCGGGTCTGATAGTTGAGGCTCGCACTGATGACGACGTCGAAGGTCACGCCGTTGTAGGTCATCGAAACCGTGGTCTGATAATCCTGACTGCCGGGCGGAATTGTCAACACGGTGTCACCGAAGTCGATCTCGGTTAGTTGGAACGTGCTTAGATCGAGGTTTGGGTCGAGTGTGTCTGTAATTACAACCTGCTGGGCGGGGGCGGTAGCCGACGGCGAGTTCTCGAAGTTGATCTGGTACGGATAGAGCGTAAGAGCCGAACCCGTTACGAAATTCTGGCCACCATAGCCGGTCGGGCCGAGCATCGAGTTGGGATCGTAGGCCCCGGCTGTGGAGGGGCTTCCGCCACCACCTCCGCCGCTGCCGGGGTTCTTGCACATTGTGGTGCTGCCAAGTGAGCCACTGAAGAAACCGTAGCCGGTGTCGGATTCCGACAGCGGTTTGCACACCACCTTGGCCGGAGGCGGCGTGGGTTTTGAGCTGAGTCGAGGACCCTGCAAATGGCTCAATACCGCTTTCTCCCATGCCAGAAGAGCCGCATTATTGCTTGCCAGTGGGTTGATCTCGCCACCGGTATTGATTTCGACGCTGTCAGTCGTCGACGCCGGGGTCGCGGTTCCGAGCGAGTTCGGAGCGCCAGCGACGGCCGCGCCGAGTGAGTTGCCCGGCGACGCAAGTCCATTCGGATCGATGGCGCCAACAGAATCGTTGCCGACATACTCTCTCACATTCACTTGGCCGCCACCGAGCCCAAGCGGGTCGTTCGACACGAACTGGCCTGTGCTCGGATTGTAGAACCGATGCCTCATGTCGAGCAGGCCGCTTCCGTCGCTGGTTACACCATACTCGCCGATGAACGTGAACGGGTTAACGACGCTCCCCGTGCCGACGAGCAAGCCGCCGGAGGGAAGGTAACTGTACGTGGCGACCACGCCACCGGTCGTGCTGGTCAGATCCGCGGTCGAGCCCAGCGCGTCGAAGTCGTAGTAGTTCGCCCCGCTCCGCGTGACCTGGCTCACGAGTGACAGACCGTACGCGTAACTGGCGATCAGGCTTCCCGAGGTGGTGTACTGGCCAACCAGGTTGCCCAATCCGGCTGGATCGAACAGGTTGTCGGTCGTCTGGCCGTTCGAGGTCGTGGAAACCAGATTCCCGAACGCATCGTACTGGTAGGACCAGCTCGCGGTTGGCGAGCTGACACCGGTTAGCTGGTTGAGGGAATTATAGCTGTATGTCATTGTTCCCGAGGCATCGGTCATCGAAATCAGATTGCCGTCGGCGTCGTACTCGGAGGTTGTGCCGCCGACGGTGGTGTATTCGTTGACGCTGTTGCTGGTGTAATTGGTTGTTACACCGTTGATGATCATCTGAGTGCGATCTCCCGCCGCGTTATAGACGTAGGTCAGGCTTTGGTCGGGGATGGCGGAGTCGGTCGAGGCAAATGAGGCAGTGATGAGCTCGCCATCGTTGTCGTACCCGTAGGTCCACGTGCCGTCCACTGTCGCCATGCTGGTCTCCTTCGTCCAGAGCGTTGTAGGTGTACACGAAGCTGCTGTCGACCGTGCCGTTTGCGGCGTAGTTCACCAGGTCCAGGACGTTGCCGTCGGCGTCGTAGGTGTACGTCGAATAGGTGCCGTCTCCCTTGTCCTCTCGAGTCAGCTCGCCAATGTTGTCGTACGTATATTGTATGATGTTTGCACCGATACCATCGGTCAGTTGGACCAACTGGCCGAGCGAGTTGTAGCTGTAATTGACCGTGTACGTGATTGTCGAACCCGACAGCTCGGCCAGCTGGGTGCGCTGGCCACCGGCATTGTAGGTGTACTGCAGGGACAACCCCGTCGGATAGACGATGCTCGTAAGCTCGTCCGCCGAATTGTAAGTTAGCGTCGTGACGCCGGACGAGTCGGTCGCCGTGATGAGATTCCCGTCTGGGTCGTAGGTGTAGGTCATCGTCGAGCCACCGGCAAGGGTGGCGCTTGTGACCTGCCCGGCGGCGTTGTACGTGTAGTTGTTCACCTGGCCGTCTGCATCGGTCAGAGAGAGTGGATCGCCCAGCGCGTCGTAAGTGGCGCTCTCGACCGAGTCGTCCGGGTTCTCGGTCGAGGTCAAATCGCCGCTGGCGTCGTAGTTGTAACTGGTGGTATCTCCTTGGGCGTTGGTCACGCTTGCCAGTACGTTGTCAGAGGACGTGTAGGTGTACGAAGTGGTCTGCCCCAGAGCGTCCGTGCTGCTGGTCAGGTTCCCGTTGGAATCGTATGTGTATTTCGTTGTCAGCCCGGTAGGGCCGATCAAGCTCGTCAGGTTACCATTGCTGTCGAATGTGGCGAACGTGACGTTGCCCAACGGGTCGACGGTCTTCAACAGCTCTCCGTTCTCATCGAAGTAGTACTGGCTGGCGTCGCCGGCGGCGTCGGTTACGGTCACCTCGCCGGCGTTGTAGCTGAAGGTCACGGGATCGGCGCCGCCCGCCTGCGACGTACCGGCGAGTTGACCCGACGAGTTGTACGTGAAATTCTGGGACGTCCCATCGGGATTTGTGATCGACGTCAAGGCATTTTCCGTTGCCGCATTCGAGCCGGACTCGTACGTAAACCGGGTCACGTCACCGTCGTAGCTTTGCACGGAGATTAAGTGCTCGCCGGAGTCGTACGCGTAGTTGACAGTGCGTCCATCGGAACTCGTGACGGACCCGATTAAACCCTGCGCGTTGTAGGCAATCGACAGGGATGCGCCGGACGTATCAGTGAGACTGTTGAGCAGGCCGCTTGAGTTGTAGCCGGCCGTGATCCGGTTACCGTTGGTATCCTGGATGTAGTCGAGCGTGCCGTTGCTGTTGAATTCCTCGATCTCACCGTCGGTTTCTTGTAGCGAAAAAGTTCCACCGGTCCCCTCGGTGAGGATGCCGTAGTCACCCGGCTGATCGAAGTAGTCGCTGCCTCGACTGTCGGGCTGGAAGACCCGCTGTTCGCCGCCGGGCATGGTCACGGTTACGGTGCCGTCGGACGCCACGCTCAACGAATACTGCCAGGCGTCGGTCCAGCCGTAGCCGAGTGGTCCGACCGCGTCGCGGGCGCTGAGTGGTTCCTGATCTACCCGGCTGAAATCCAGGGACACCTGACCCGGAACCGCGACGTCGATGTCGGTGGCGCCGGTTAGCTCTGGCGTGGGGGTCAAGCCGTCGGCCCGCATCATGGCGAAAGACCAGAGCTCGCTGACGTCCTGCACGTCCTCGCCCAACTGGCCAAGGTACGATGCCTCGTTATCCAGCATCGTCACGTAGCTGCCCCAGGTGCCTCCGACCTGGGTCGAGAGGTTACTCGAGATGGCATTCCACGCCGTGGTGGAGATCCCCGGTGGCTCGAGACTTGCTTGGAGGCTGCTCCAATCAAGAGCCGTGGTATCGTGCAGGTTGTAATAGTCGAGTGCGAACTGGAAGCTAGTCTCCGCGAAGCTCCAAGGCTGTTGCATGCCGGCGTAATAGACCGGCACTGTCTCAGATTCGCCCGGCTCGAGCCAGCCGGGCACCTCGCTCCCGGTGGCCAGGATCTCCACGCTGTTGGAGTATCCTTCGGGAATGGCCGAGGTCCAGTAGCCCGAGACCACCAACGACGGGTTCAGGGTGAACAGAGGCAGGTTGGTGATCGTCTGGCCGTCGATCACCTCCGGAGGCGCCTCGAGCACAAGCAGTGGGGCCGGCATGGCCTCGCTCCCCGTATTGGCGTAGTCGACGTAGATTGTCGAAGAGATGTGACGGCCCATCTTGCTTGGAAGAATCAGGTGCGAGACAAAGTGCGCCTCCCCAGCCGGCGTGACCGTGAAAGCGCCCGCGAGCGAGGCACGTTGGGCGCCAGGATTGGTTACCACAACCGAATAGGTTCCCTGCGGCACGCTGCTCAGGTCGAACGTGGCCGTCAATTGCGTGAATGTGTCGAGCGACACGCTGGTTGCCTTGAAGACCGTGTTGGCCATCGAGACCAACTGGACCGACGATGTCTTGTCGAATCCCGAACCGGTGAGCGTCAGCGTCGCGGTGTTTCCAGCCGCCGATTTGGAGGGGGCTTCGGCAGTCAGCGTCACTAGCTCCCCGGATGCCGAGAGGGTGAATGTGCTCGCCGACGGCACCGACACGGAATAGACCAAGAAGTACCAGGTGCCCGGCGCTGCCGAGGGGACGAGTAACTGCTGGTTGGAGGAGACGCCGCTGGAGGACTGGAAGTTGTAGTTGGACTGTGTAGGCGGTGAGCCGAGCTTGGCATAGATCTGGTTGACGTCAGCCGAGGAAGTGTCCTGGAGCGTCACAAAAAGCGACTGGGTGGATGTCACGTTGACAGAAAAGAGCTGGGCCTGGCCGCTGCCGGTTAGCGTCCCGCTGTAGGGAGTTCCAAGCGTGAGGCTGTTGAACGAAGTCTGTTCGAGCTCGAAGGCGTAGGCCCCTCCCTGTCCGCCGGTGCCATGAGCGGTCAAAACGTAGTTGCCGCTGGAGAGCAGGGTAACCGGGCCGGAGTTCGTCTGAAGGTTGTTGAAGACCGTTCCGCTCGGGCCAGTCAGATCGAACGCCACGCTGCCGTCGGCCGTGCTGATCACGTTGACCTCGACCTGCTCGTTGGCCGCGCCGGTGAAGGTCCACTGGTCGACCCCATAGCCGCTGCGAATCGTGCCGGTGGATGACTGATTGACCGTCAGGGGGTAGACGTTGGGCGTGATGTTATAGGTCGAGAGGACGTAGTTGCCGGTGCTGGCAGGGTGGCCGGCTGGCGCCTGGACTTGAATGGTGTAGGTTTCGCTTGCAGGCAGGCTGAAACCGCTGATCGTCGCGATTGCACCCGATGAGGTGCTTGAGGCCGAAGCCAGCACGTCGTTGTTCGGGTCGAGCAGCTCGACTTGGCCCCAGTTCAGTAAGGGTGAGAGAGCCGGCGACGAGCCGCTCCCGCCCGGATTGAGTTGGACCGTGATCGATTCTCCGGCGATTGCGTAAAACGTCCAATCATCGACAGCACCGGCCGGGGAGAGTGTCCCTGGCGTCGGCGTGTTGAGAGCGATCGAGCCGCCCGAGCGAACCAGAATGACCGTTCCTCCCACGATCGTGCCGCTGATCTGGTCGCCGCGAACGTAGACGTGCAGGTTGTTCAAGTTAAGCGTGGCGCCGCTCGGCACGATCAGCTCGTTGGCATAGACCGCTTCGGGCCTTGTGCTCGTGGTGTTGTGCGAGTGATCCACAACCTCGACCGACGTGCTGCTGGTCAGGCTGATCGTGCCATAAGCGAAATTGTTGACGAATCCCGCCTGAACGGCCCCGAGATCGGCCGACATGGCCTCCAGTTCCTGCGGAGGATCGCTCGTGCCGGTACCGCTGTCGAACTCAACCAACCCCCGGGGGTTGAAATCATCGGCGTTCTGGGTCGTGCCGAGCAGGTCGCCGCTGATTTGGATGGTGCTTCCTGGCGCGGTGGTCAGAATCCCGGACCCGTTGACGGACAATCCGCCCTCGATATTGAGCGTGGCGCCGGTTTGAACGTTGAGGTTGCCCTGATCGATCAAAGTTCCGGTTTGGACGGTGCTCGTTCCTCCCGTGATGGAAAGCCCGAAAGTCGCCGACACGGTGAACGTACCCGTAGAATCGCCGACGAGGCTCACGCCGTTGACCGTGGAAAGATCCTGATCCAGCACCGTGCCTCCGTTGGTGACCTGGAGCGATGACTGGTCGGTTATGGTGTTCTGAGCCTGGATACTGCTCAAGGCTGAGACCTTGAGTTGGCTCCCTGCGCCGTCGCTCTCCAACTGGAACGGTCCGCCGCTGAGCTGGGTCAAGGCGGGCAGCTGCACGTCTCCCCCGGCCAGGGCCTGGATCTTGGTCAAGGCGTAGAAGCTCGTATTCTCGGTAATCGAGGTCAGAGCGGGGAGTGAGAGCACGCTGCCGACGCCCGTCGCCTCCAATGTGTCAGCGCCGCCACTGCCCCCGGTATAGGTGGTCAGGGCGGGCACAGTGAGCGAGGCGCCGCCGCTGACCTCGAAACTGGGACCGGTGGCGCTGGTGACGGCTGGCAGGGTGACCGTGACCGCGCCGCCGACCTGGAACGCGGAGCCGTCGATATCGGTCAATGCCGACAGGTTGACCGTTCCGGCGCTGAGACTGAGCGTGCCGCTAGTGTAGGTGGTGATCTGGGAGGTGGCGATCGTGCCCGTGCCGTCGAGGGTCACGTTGGTGCCGTTCAGACTCGTCAGGCTGCCGTCGAGCACCGTGCCGCCGTTGGTGTCCTGGAGCGATGACTGGTCGGTTATGGTGTTCTGAGCCTGGATGCTGCTCAAGGCTGCGACCTTGAGTTGGCTCCCCGTGCCGTCGCTCTCCAACTGGAACGGTCCGCCGCTGAGCTGGGTCAACGCGGGCAATTGCACGTCTCCCCCGGCCAGAGCCTGGACCTTGGTCAAGGCGTAGAAGCTCGTATTCTCGGTAATCGAGGTCAGAGCGGGAAGTGAGAGCACGCTGCCGACGCCCGTCGCCTCCCATGTGTCAGCGCCGCCATTGCCCCCGGTATAGGTGGTCAGGGCGGGCACTGTGAGCGAGGCTGCCCCGCTGACCTCGAAACTGGGACCGGTGGCGCTGGTGACGGCTGGCAGGGTGACCATAACCGCGCCGCTGACCTGGAACGCGGAGCCGTCGATATCGGTCAATGCCGACAGGTTGACGGTCCCGGCGCTGAGACTCAGCGTGCCGCTGGTGAAGCTGGTGATCTGGGCGGTGGCGATCGTGCCCGTGCCGTCGAGGGTCACGCTCACTCCGTTGAGGGTCGTGAGATCCGGATCCAGGACGGTCCCCTGGCTAGTGACCGTGAGCGACCCGCCATTAAAGTCGGCGAGGCCCGACAGGTTGACTCTGCTGCTGGCGTTTTCGCTTTCGACATCGATCGACCCACTGAGCTGCGTCACCACGGGGAGCTCGATGTCCCCTCCCGACAGTGCCTCAACGTAGGTCGTGTCGAATCCGGACGTCGTGGCGATGGAGGTCAAAGCCGGCAGTGACAGCACGCTTCCCGTTCCCGATGCCTGGAGCGTGGTGGAGCTGTCAAAAGTCGGTTCCGTATAGCTGGTCAGTGCCGGCAAAGAGAGCGTCGTCCCGCCGCCAACATAGATGCTGGCGAAGTCGGCGTCGGTGACATCCGCCAGCGAGACTTGCGCCCCGCCGCTGACGTGGACTCCAGCGCTGGAGATGTCGGTCAAGTTGAATGGATAAGTCCCCCCTGTGACCGTCAAGCCTCCGCCGGTCAGGGTGGCCCACTGAGCGGTCGCCATCGTCCCGGTGCCGTCGAGGGTCACGCTCACTCCGTTGAGGGTCGTGAGATCCGGATCCAGGACGGTCCCCTGGCTAGTGACCGTGAGCGACCCGCCATTAAAGTCGGCGAGGCCCGACAGGTTGACTCTGCTGCTGGCGTTTTCGCTTTCGACATCAATCGACCCACTGAGCTGCGTCACCACGGGGAGCTCGATGTCCCCTCCCGACAGTGCCTCAACGTAGGTCGTGTCGAATCCGGACGTCGTGGCGATGGAGGTCAAAGCCGGCAGTGACAGCACGCTTCCCGTTCCCGATGCCTGGAGCGTGGTGGAGCTGTCAAAAGTCGGTTCCGTATAGCTGGTCAGTGCCGGCAAAGAGAGCGTCGTCCCGCCGCCAACATAGATGCTGGCGAAGTCGGCGTCGGTGACATCCGCCAGCGAGACTTGCGCCCCGCCGCTGACGTGGACTCCAGCGCTGGAGATGTCGGTCAAGTTGAATGGATAAGTCCCCCCTGTGACCGTCAAGCCTCCGCCGGTCAGGGTGGCCCACTGAGCGGTCGCCATCGTCCCGGTGCCGTCGAGGGTCACGCTCACTCCGTTGAGGGTCGTGAGATCCGGATCCAGGACGGTCCCCTGGCTAGTGACCGTGAGCGACCCGCCATTAAAGTCGGCGAGGCCCGACAGGTTGACTCTGCTGCTGGCGTTTTCGCTTTCGACATCAATCGACCCACTGAGCTGCGTCACCACGGGGAGCTCGATGTCCCCTCCCGACAGTGCCTCAACGTAGGTCGTGTCGAATCCGGACGTCGTGGCGATGGAGGTCAAAGCCGGCAGTGACAGCACGCTTCCCGTTCCCGATGCCTGGAGCGTGGTGGAGCTGTCAAAAGTCGGTTCCGTATAGCTGGTCAGTGCCGGCAAAGAGAGCGTCGTCCCGCCGCCAACATAGATGCTGGCGAAGTCGGCGTCGGTGACATCCGCCAGCGAGACTTGCGCCCCGCCGCTGACGTGGACTCCAGCGCTGGAGATGTCGGTCAAGTTGAATGGATAAGTCCCCCCTGTGACCGTCAAGCCTCCGCCGGTCAGGGTGGCCCACTGAGCGGTCGCCATCGTCCCGGTGCCGTCGAGGGTCACGCTCACTCCGTTGAGGGTCGTGAGATCCGGATCCAGGACGGTCCCCTGGCTAGTGACCGTGAGCGACCCGCCATTAAAGTCGGCGAGGCCCGACAGGTTGACTCTGCTGCTGGCGTTTTCGCTTTCGACATCGATCGACCCACTGAGCTGCGTCACCACGGGGAGCTCGATGTCCCCTCCCGACAGTGCCTCAACGTAGGTCGTGTCGAATCCGGACGTCGTGGCGATGGAGGTCAAAGCCGGCAGTGACAGCACGCTTCCCGTTCCCGATGCCTGGAGCGTGGTGGAGCTGTCAAAAGTCGGTTCCGTATAGCTCGTCAGTTGTAGAAGGCTGAGCATCGCGCCATTTTGGGTGGACAGATTCCCCGCGGAAACTGCCGTCGTCCCCGTGACCATCAACGAAACGTCGGACCCGTTAGCTGTCAGTGAGCCGCCAGTCATCGCCAGGCCGCCGCTGATCGTCGAGTTGGCCGCGACCGTCAAACCGCCGCCGGAGATGACCAGGGGATCGTCGGCCGTAATACTATTCACCGATTCGACGTTCGAGCCGATCGTCACGGTCGGACTCGCGCCCGAGACATCAATGACCACGTCGTCCGTCGGTCCCGGGACCTTGTCGGTGCTCCAGTTCCTGGCCACGTCCCAGGAGCCGCTGGTAGTGGAGATCCAGTTTACTGTCGAGAGAAGCTGCCTGATTTCGAGTGGCTCGACCCGTGGAATTGAATTTCGCCTGCGCGGCCGCGAGAGAGCAAAGCCGGTAACCGCACGGAAAATCGATCGATGACGTCGGACGTTCATGGAAGACGGCTCCCTGTTGGCTTATGCTAGGTGGGCCGGGATGCGCGGCGAGGCGTGACGGCACGCCCTGCTGTCTCGGTTTCACCATTTCCGTGATCGAGCCATTAGGGGCTGCCGCCGTGGCGCCTCGTCTGTAACCATCGGGGCGGAAACGAAGAAGGGGACAAAATCGTGGAAAGCCGTCACCGGATTTCGAGATCATAGTCGGTGTCCGGGACATTGAGACGGAAGCGGAAAGCCCCTAAAGCCATTGGATGAAACGGGTTCCGGCGTGACCAGCCGTTTTAGGCCCCATCACTTGATTCCCGCAAACGCCCCGAAAAGATCACGACAGCCAGTCGTCGGCTCGGTTCGCGGGTAGAAGCCGGGCGCATCGCGGCGCTCATCGTCGTGTTCCTGGGCCGCTACCGGAGCGTCTGCATGAGTGGATTCGAAGACTTACTCGAGCGCGTGCGGGTCGGCGACGAGGCGGCCGCAGCAGAAATGTTCGAGACGTATAGACCCGCCGTCAAGAGAGTGGTGGCGGCCGTCATGCGCGTCGAATCGATCATGCGTGTCGCTGATCCGTCCGACATTTATCAGTCGGTGATGGCGAGCTTCTTCATTCGGGCAGCGCTCGGGCAGTACGATATTGCAGGGCCGGCTCAACTTACGGCACTCCTGAGGAAAATCGCCAAGAACAAGGTCGCCGACCTGGCACGGAGCCCCGAACGCCGGACCAGTGTGGTTCCGGTCGCTGCTCCGGGCCTTGCTGGCATCGAGCCCGCCGATCCCGCGAAGGGACCAGCGAGCCAGGTTATGTGGAAGGATTTGCTTGAGGAAGTGCGAAAGCGATTTACAGACGACGAACGTAAGGTATCGGATCTGCGCACGCAGGGCCTCAAGTGGGATGAGGTCGCGGCGCAGCTTGGAGGCAAGGCCGACACGGCAAAGAAGCGATTTCACCGTGCACTCGACCGGATCGCTCGCGAGTTGAACCTTGAAGGACTGCCCGATGATTGACGTAAAGGATGAGATTGCAAGTGCCACGGTCAGCCCGCTCGGCCTGTCCCTCGAGCAGCTTCTTTCTGAACAGGTCAGGGACTGGATGCGTGGGGAATGCAGACCCTTCAAGTTTTACCTCGAACGGCAGGCATCATTCGCCGCTGAGCCGGAGTCGATTATTGAGCTTATTAATCAGGAGATCGTCCTCCGCCGCAGAAGAGGCGACACGCCGACGCCGGCAGAGTACCTGTGCGATTACCCCGATCTGGCAGAGCCATTGTCGCAGTTATTCGAGATTTATGATGCGATCTCATTCTCTACTGAATCTCGCCCTCCTACGCTGGTACCGATTACGAACGACGGAGCTTCGCAAGTTTGCGCACCCAATGGGTTACCGGAAATCCCCGGCTATCGAACTGAACGTGTTCTGGGAAGCGGGGGAATGGGAGTCGTGTACCTGGCCGATGAACTTGCGCTAAAGAGGAAGGTGGCGCTGAAGTTTTTGCGGCATGAGAATCAGCACGACTCTGGCCATCGCACGCGGTTGGAACGCGAGGCGGCAGCCTTTGCAAAGTGCCAGCACCCGAATCTTGTCCAGATCTTTCACATCGGGGAGTATCAGAGCGAGCTGTACCTGGCATTGGAGTACATCAACGGGGTTACGTTGGCCAGGGCCCTTGCGGGAATCCCCCAGCCCCCTCAAGAAGCGGCCAGGCTCGTTGAAAAGCTCGCGCGGGCTGTCGACCACGCGCACAGCCGCGGGGTGGTCCACCGGGACCTCAAGCCGTCAAACGTTCTCTTGACGACGGAGGGCGAGCCCAAGATCACGGACTTTGGCCTGGCCCGCGTGGAGGATAATTCGACGCGAACCGAAGTCGGTAGTTTCGTAGGAACGCTGGCCTACATGGCGCCCGAGCAAGCCGGTCCGGGCTCAGCGGCGGTCGGCGCCCCAGCGGACATTCACGCCCTGGGGGTGATTCTCTATGAATCCCTGACCGGCCAAACGCCCTATCGGGCGGAAACACCCGGGGAGATTGTCCAGAAAGTCCTCTTTGAGACCGTTATTCCGCCGTCCCGTCATCAGCCTGAGGTTCCGCGTGATCTGGATGCCATCTGTCTCAAGTGCCTTGAGAAAGTTCCGAGTCACCGTTATGCGACCGCGGTAGCGCTGGCCGAGGACATTCGGCGATTTCTCGACGGCCGCCCGACGCTGGCGCGGCCTGTGCGACCCGCGGTACGGCTTTGGCGCTGGTGCCGACGCAATCCCAGACTGTCCGCGGTCTCGGCGATACTGGCGGCAACCATCCTCATTGCCGCATCCTCATTCATCGCCCAGACCTATCGCCACAACGCTCAACTTGTCGCGGAAGTGAAACGGACGCAGGCCAAGGACGCCGAGTCTCGCCGCAACTATCAGGAGGCTCGCAAAGCCATTCAGGCGATGCTCGCTCTGCTTTACGACGCTCGGGTCGCCGGTTCTCCGCGACTTATTGAACTCCGCCGCGAGCTGCAGAGAAAGGCGTTGACCTTTTACGATCAGATCCTTCTCGAGAACGATTCAAAAGATCCGTTCGTTCGTGCGGACACCGCCCGCGCGCTACTCGATGCGTACATCCTCCAGCACGCGCTCGGCCAGGGTAAACAGGCCGAGACCTCGGTGCGCCGCGCGATCGGGTTGGTTGAGGGCCTGCGCAGAAGAACCCGGCGACATCGGGTACATGGCGCTCCAGGTCGATTGCTTATTGATGCTCGCTGCTTGCTTGGGCGACTTGAATCAAAGGGAACATATCGTCGACATCAGTCGACATGCCGTGGAGTTGGCCGAACGCGTGGTCAAGGCTAAGCCAGACGACATGGCGCACCAGGAGCGACTGGCCATGTGTCACACCAATCTCGCAATCGCTCTTAAGGCCTCAACGAACGCTTCTATGGCCACGGCCCACTATCAAAGGGCCACTGAGATTCGCAAACGCATCGATCCTTCCGTGTTACCTGGCGTCACTCTGAGGCTGGCGGCATCCCTTATGAACGAGGGGGTTAATCTCTGGGGTCAGAATCCCACCGAGGCTGAAAAGCGTTTTCACGAGGCTGAGCAAGTGGTACTGTCCATTCCGCCCGACCGTCGAGACGAACGCGGAAATTCCGTGATCACGCTAGGTCAAATCAATCTGAATTGGGGTGGCATGCTGCACAACTTGGGTCGTTTTGATGAAGCCATCGCGCGGTCGGCCGCCGGGCTCAAAGAGGTTGAGCCGTATTTTCGGATCGAGCCGAACGATTCCGTGGCCCGTGAAGTTTGCCTCAAGCTGCACGGAAATCGCGGATTAGCGTTAGGAGCAAAGGAAAAACACCGTGAAGCGGCTGATGACTGGAAGCGAGTGGTGGAACTTTCCAAAGACCCGGTGCCGCCGGCGTACCGGGTGCGATGGGCTATCGAGTTAGTCGGCGATAACGACGTCGCTGGCGCCCTGAGCCAGGCTCAGCTCGTGAAAACGGCTCCGGACATCTCCGGCGAAGATTGTTACAACCTCGCATGCATTTTCGCACGTTGCGCCGCTCTCGCCCGCAAGGACTCGTCTCCCAGCGCCGCCAAGCAATCGCCCCTCGTCGAGTCACACCTCTCGGCCGCATGGCGATGGCTAAAGTGCGCCAAGAATGCAGGTTTCTTTCGCGAGCCCGCCATTCGGGAGCACGCCGGGCAAGATCCCGACCTCGAGATCCTGCGCGAGAGTAATGAATTCCGGAAGGTCATCGATCAGCCCGCCGCGCAACGGTGAGATGCGGGTCACGACCACGGCTCTTCGGCCACTTCGCCTGCGTCTGTTTGGCAAAACCGGCATCGGTTGTCGTGAGCCGGGGCATGCAAACGCTGCAGTGAGGGACGGTCCAACTGAACCCAGTGCACTCACCACGCCAGCGTCTCAACCAGCGGCTCAAATCCACACCGCCGCCCCGCTCTCCTCGCCAGCCGCCCGCGATTCGCCCCACAAACATGAGCGCCCGGCAGGCGAATGTGCAGCCCCCTGGGCCACGGAGCCGCCTCCGCTCCGCTGCGCCACACGATTCGCCCGAGCACACGGCTTGGGTTAATGCCAATCACCGTCGCTCGCGCAACCTCGATCACGCCCGCGAGTCGCTGAATCACAAAAAGCGCCGCGAGAGCCGCGCCATACCCAGCGGCCGTCGCCCACCCGACCCCCGCTCCCTCGCACACCAGCCGGAAGACCGCCAGAAAAGCGAGCGTGCTCAAATTCCCGCAAGGCAAAACCTGCGCCACCCGGCTCGACTCGCCCGGACCAGCTTCCAGATACGTGACCACCAGGACAACCAGGGACAAACTCGGAAACGTGCTCATGAGCCCTGCCCAGCTCGGACCTGCCATCCCTTCAAAGATCCCGAGCAGAATCACGTACACGACAGGCGTGGCCGTGCGCAGGACCACCGTCCGAATTCCAGAGGGAGCCACCCGACCACCGTCTCCGCACGTTTGCGGCCCGTGAATCCGTCCCACCCAGCTCGCTGCACCGGCGAGTGCGGTAGCCGCAACCATCACCTTCGACATAGCCCCGATCGCCGGCAGGCATCCCAGCGTCGCCGCCACCAGCAGGTATCCTCCGACAGATGCTCCAATCGCCCCCCAAAGTGGCCATTCAAGCCGCACCGCCCCGGTAAAAACCAGCGGCAGCGATACCGCTGCGACCAGCCCGAGCAGGCTCGATTCGGCCATTTCCGTGGCGGCCAGGCTCCCGCGCTCACACCCGCAGAAAATCAAAACAACCGCCGTCGTGCTCGGCAGCCCGAGCGCCAACCCGCTGTACCGCGGCCCGCCTAACTTGCCGAGCGCGCGGAAGACCTGGATCAGAACCGCCAGCAAGGCGCACTTCACGATGAGTCCGCACATGATCGTCGCCTCGAGCCGGGCGCGCACCACCGCTTCTGCCCTGCCGGACGTTGATCCCGGGTGTGATCCACCCACGAATCAGTCGCACGGAAGGCTAAAAGATGACGCTGCTGTCGAACGGCCGGGTCTAGTCAAATTGTCACGCCCGCCGGAGAGTAATGGCCCTCCGGCCGGCATCGAGCCAAAGCCGCAAACAGGCAGAAATGCCGCAGCCGCTGCCGGATTCATGTCGCGCCGCGGTGCTGGCAGTCCGTCGTTGCGCCTTCTCTCGTAGGGTTGTCAGTTCCTGTTAGAGAGCATCTACCTGATCTCTTCGGCTCGCTTCGAGAGCAAACATGAGACTTTTTCGGATTTTCCGGTTCTGTTACGGCGGCAAACTATTCCAGCTCTTGAATCTCGACCTTCCGGAAAAAGATCTCGGCCGCCTCGATCTCGAGTGCAATCCGCCCCTTGGTCACCGGCTGAGCTGTTCCCGGCTTCTCCGTATCCGTGAACCGGATGTTCTCACCCCGGTTGACGACGTGCCCATTCAACTTGTGCACCGTCGTGTCGCCCTTCGCAATCACCTCGACCGTATTCCAGCCGTCAACTTCGAATTCCCCCGCAGCATGCTTCTGATACGCGATCCCCTTCCCGCCCAGCACCCGCGGCTGGCCTCCTTGTCCGGGATCCTGAAACATGGCCTGATCCTTGTCGCGCGTCTTGGGGTCGATCCAGGTGTCCATCGCGAACCCAAAAAGCGTGATCAGATCCCCGACATTCGTCTGCTCGATCTGGAATTGCAGGCCCCGCGGCCAAACCGCGTCTGGTCCGTTCAGATGATAGTAGAGCCCCGCATCACGCTTGAGCGCATACCGCGGCTCAAACTTCTTCGTCCCCCACTGATACTGAAAGCGCAGATGATAATTCCCGTACTCCTTCTCCGTGCAGATGTACCCCATCACCACTTTGCTCTTCTCCGGTGCTTCCTTGTATAAGTGAATAGAACCGTCCTCAATGGCGATCACGTGGTCCGGGTCGCTGTTCTTGCCGTGCTGCTGCAAGAACGTGTACCAGCCCGTCAAGTCGTGCCCGTTGAATAACGGCGTCCACCGCTCCGGCTTCTTGGCCGCATCCTGCGCACCAGCAGCGCTGACGTTGGCCTCGCGCCAAGGCGGACCTTCCCTGAACCCCGCACAATCACCAAACACGACGCTCACGGCCATCGTCAATTCAAGCGCCAGCATCATTGCCCCCTTCTCGATTCAGATAACCCCCTTGGATTCGACCAGCCATCCTGGCACACTACCCTATGGAGCTCCGCATTACTCCAAAAAAAGAACGCGAGGTGATGGCGATGAACCGACTCTCTTGGACGCTGCTCCTGAGTGTGATGGCCCTTTTGCTCCCCTCCGTTATGGCTCCCGCCGCGCCGCCGGACGTGACGCCTTTGGCAATCGGCTCGCCGGCCCCTGACTTCAAGCTGCCGGGAGTCGATGGCAAAACCTACAGCCTCGCAGACTTCGCCCAGAGCAAGGTCTTGTTCATCGTCTTCACCTGCAATCACTGCCCAACGGCCCAGGCCTACGAAGGACGCATCGCCCGGCTTTGCGCCGACTATCGCGAAAAGGGCGTTGCGGTCGTCGCCATTTCGCCCAACAACCCTCGGGCGGTCCGGCTCGACGAGCTCGGCTACACTGACCTGGGCGACTCGTTCGAAGAAATGAAAATCCGAGCGAAAGACCATGACTACTTGTATCCATATCTCTACGACGGCGAGACCCAGTCCGTCGCGCGCGCCTACGGCGTTATCGCAACTCCGCAGGTTTTCATTTTTGATGCCGGACGCAAGCTCCGCTACACCGGCCGGTTCGACGATGGAGAAGTGAAGCCGGTCAAGTCCCACGACGCCAAGAACGCCATCGACGCCGTGCTCGCTGGTACCGAAGTCGCGGTGAAGACCACGCGCGTACCCGGCTGCTCGACCAAGTGGGCCGAGAAAGAGGCCGACGCTCGCAAGTCGCTCGAGCGCTGGAACGCCGAGCCCGTCGCACTCGCGCCCATCGATCTGCCCGCTGTCGCCCTGCTGGCAAAAAACAACACGAAGAAGCTGCGGCTCATCAACCTCTGGGCAACCTGGTGCGGCCCTTGCGTCGCAGAGCTTCCCGAGCTCGTCACCATGAACCGCATGTATCGCGGTCGTAACTTCGAGCTGGTCACGATCAGTCTCGACGACATCGCCAAACAGGACGACGTCCTCCGAGTGCTCAAGGAAAACCATGTCGCCGCATCCAACGCCATCTTGAATGTCGACGACCGCGACAAGTTTGCCGAGGCCCTCGACCAGGAATGGCCCGGCCCCGTTCCCTACACCCTCCTGGTCGCGCCCGGCGGCAAGATCCTCTACCGCAAAACAGGTGCGATCGACCCCCTCGAACTCAAGCGAGCCATCGTGGCCTATCTCGGCCGCACCGCAGGATCGTAGGGTGGGTGAAACCCACCATCAGATGCCGACGTCTTGGTTGGCCAATCGATCGGACATAACCACGCACCTTCTCGAAAAGGCTCAAGGTAAGGATCCTCTCCATGGCCACGCGTCGCTTGAGCTGGGCCTCCGGGCTTCTGGCACTGCTCATGTTGGTCGAAACCACCGCCATAGCCGGCACCGACTTCCAGGCCGGCGCCGCCGATAAGGACATCACCCCCCCGCCGGGCATCCCCATGTGGGGTTATGGTGCGCGCCACGACAAGCCCGCGGAGGGCACCCTCGACCCCCTGATGGCCAAGGCCGTCGTGATTTCCGCAGGCGACGACAAGGTCGCGTTGGTCGGTATCGATATCGGCCGTGGGCCCACCGAAGCCATGATGAAGATCATCCGCCGCGAAATCGCTGACAAGGCAGGCATCAAGCACGTCTTGATCACCGGCAGCCATACCCACCACGGACCGGTCATCGAATTGGTCGACGAGCCCGGCTTGGGCCAGGGGAAGTTCCCCGCCGCGATTGAATATTCTCAGAAGCTGCCCCATCTCTTGATCGAAGCAATTCTCGCCGCCGACAAGGCCAGGAAGCCCGCCCGGCTCGGCGTCGCGACGGAGTCGGTCACGCTCAATCGAAACCGACACACCAAACGCGAGCTGCGAGTCACCGACCCCCAGTTGATCGTCATGCGCTTCGACGACTCCGAAGGCAAGCCGATCGCCATCCTCGTCAACTTCGCCGCGCACCCGGTGATGACCGAAACAATGGTCCTCAAGTACTCGGCCGACTACCCCGGTTTTCTCAAGAACAAGGTTGAATCCGAGCTCTCCACCAAATGCGTCTTCATGCAAGGTGCTGCCGGCGACATGAGCCCCAACGTCGGCTCGGGCCCGCCTGGCCCCAAGGGTTTCGGCGAAACCCTGGCCGACAACGTCATCGCGCTCGCTCGTGCAGTAAAAACCGAGGCGCCAGCCGCCCCGAGCGTGAAGGGCGTGGTCGACACATTCCATTTCCAGACCCGCGTTGATCTCAAAGACCCGCGAGTCACCGCCGCCTTCGAGCGCGGCTATTTTCCCGAGATCACGCACGCGTACCAGAAGCTTTACGGCGAAAACCTGGTTGCCGAGCTCAACACCGTGCTGTTGAACGGCGAGATAGCCTTGGTCGGAGGCTCGGGTGAGTTCTTCTGCAACCACGCCAATCGCTTGAAAGCGCGTGCATACGTGAAGCACACCCTGTTCTTTGGCTATTGCAACGGCCACGGCATGTACTTCCCGACCATCGAAGCCGTCTACGAAGGAGGCTACGGCGCCGACGCAGGGGTCTCCCTGGTCGAGATCGGCGGCGGTGAGCGCATGATGGATAAAGCGCTTTTCAACATTTATACGTTGCTAGGTAAGTTCGCCAGAGAGCGTCACGTCGGTGCCCTTCAAGCGAACGATGGCACTCGTTGACGTCTGGCCGCCAGGTGTCACTTCTGTTGTCCAGCCGTGTTCTTGCTGGGGTCGCTCGTGCGCTCGTCCGCCTTCGCTCGCTTATCCACCCGCCTTCGTGTGGCGAGATCGAAAACTTCGCCGGGTGCGAGGAAATAGTACCGCTTGCCGTCATGATCCTTGCCGTCGTATATGCCGACGACACTGTGGCCGATCACTTCCATCCGGTCTCCCTGCACCACGATTGCGGCCGGTTCATCCAGCCCCAGCCCGATCAGCTCGGGCTTCTTTTCAATCACGCCCACGAGGTCATCTTGTCGTCTGCGCACGATCAGGTGCTGGTCGACGGTCACCCCTTTCAAGTAGCCGAAGCCTTCCTCGTACCCCTTGGCCATCATGATGTGATTGCCCTCGCGAGCGCCCCGAAGGAGGTAAGATCCCTGAATCGTGGCGCCGGCCGATGAGCCGCCGACCACGCCCCCGCGCGCAGCACCCCCTCGATCGCGCGCTGGGTGCGCGTGCCCATGTAGGCGTCCACAAGCCTCCACTGCCTTCCACCTCCAAACCAGACTCCCCGGGCCCGCTCAAGCGGCGCCACGAATTCCGCCTTATCCGCCTCGCCCCGGTCCCGCGTGTGCAGAACCGTCACGTTCTTGAATCCGAACCGGCGCGAAAACGCCTGCCCTTGCCGCTTGAGATCGATCTGCTCGGTCTCGAGTGCCGTGGGAATGAGCACCACCGGTGAATCCACCCCACCAGCCAGCTCCACGAACCTCTTGATCGTCTCTGCATTTTCCCCGCCTCCGTCGACAACCAGAGCGCCTGAAGAAGGCCCGACCTTGGAAGCCTCGGATTGAGCGAGTAGAACGAACGAAAGAACCAGGAATTTGATCATTGGCTATTTCTCCAGCGGCTTCGCGGCCGACGTGTGATCTTCCAGTGTCTTCCGCCACTTGGCGGCTAAAGCGGACCTGTCGGTGGCCTCGTAGAGCTCGACGAGTTGTCGCAGGGCGACCGCCATCTGGTCCTTTGCCTTCGGAGGGAGCGTTCCAAACCGTTCTTTCATTCCGAGATAGCCGGCCTCGAGCAGCAACTCGGCGCCGGCGTACTTTTTCTGGTGCAAGAGCGCGTTGCCCAGCATCGCTTTCGTGTTGAACGTGGTCCAGAAATCGGGCTCCGTCTTCTCGCGGATCGCCAGGCATTCGCGGAGGACCCGCTCAGCGTCGCCATAGGCTTTGACTTCCAGCAGCACAACGCTGATCTGCACCAGGGCAACAGCGAGTCGAGGGCTGTCCTTCGGCGAGGTCTTGCGGGTTTCGGCCAGGAACTCTTGAGCCACCTTCATGGCCTCGGCCGACCGGCCGGCCTTCCCGTAGGCTTGGGCGAGCGGAGGCCCAAAGCTGCGAAGGGTCGGGAACGTGCGTCTCGAGTGGTAGGCCTCCTCGAGCAGCGGAATTGCCCGGTCGAGCCGGCCGGAATCCTTGTAGTTGACGCCGAGGTTTCCCACCGTCGCCTGCGTCTCCGGGTGCGGGCGGCCAAGCTTGGCCTCTCTCCGCTTGAGGACGTCTTCGAACAAGGGTACGGATTTGTCGAGTCGTTTCGCATTCCAGTAAGCTACGGCAAGATTGTTGAGCGTGGCTAAAGCGCTGGGGTTGTCGGCGTCGAGCGTGGCCTGCTGGGCGTCACGGAAGCGCTCGTCAAGCGCGATCGCCTCGCTGAGCCTGCCGGATTTCACGTAGGCATCGGCGAGGTAAACACCAAACACGCGAAGGCTCGGGTACTTGTGCGCGGAGTCGGCGACCTCTTCGAGCAATGCAACTGCCTCTTTGAGCCGGCCGACTTCGATGTAGTTGGCTCCGAGGTTGCCCACCGTCAACTGCGTGTCCGGGTGCTTGCGGCCCAGCGTGGTCTCTTTGCGCTCGAGCAGGTCTTCGAACATCGGCACGGATTTCTCGTGCTGCCCTGCTCTATAGTACGCCACGGCAAGGTTGCCACGCGCGGTGACGGTGTGTGCGTGGTCCAGTCCAAGTTCGGAGATCGAGGCGTTGAGGACGCGTTCGAGCAGCGAGATCGCCTCGGCGAGTTTGCCGTCCTCCCGGTACGCTACGGCGAGGAGTCCGAGGATTTGCAGAGTTGTGCGGTGGTCCTTGCCCACCGTGCGCTCGAGTCCACGAGCGGCCGTTTCTGCCATCTTCATGACCTCGGCGTCGCGCCGGCCCCGGTGCCTCAGGATATGAGCAAGCTGCCCCTCGCAGAAGTAGAATTGGGGAGATTGTGGATTACGCCGCCACGCTGCATCGCGCAGCGACCGCCACTGCTTCTCCGCCTTCTCCCAGTAAGCGAGTCCATGGTACGCCGACGCGATCGTTGCACGCAGGGTTCGTTCGAGATCAGGCTGTTCCGCGAACCGTTTGCCGACCTTCTCGGCCGCACGGTCGAGCACCTCAACGAGCGTCACATGGTCCTCGGGTGCGTTATTCGAGGGCTCGGCCTGCCTCAGCAGGTCTTCAGCCAGGAACTCGTTGATCGCATTCGATTTCGTTTCGGCCGCGACCGCCTTGTCGCGCTCGACGATCGCCTGAGCACGCTGCTGCGCTTCGGCTTTCTGGGCCGCGACCGCCTTTTCCCGCTCTGCCAGAGCCTGCAGCCTGGCCAGCCGCTCTCCTTCGGCTTTTTCCGCCGCGGCGGAACGAGCCTTCTCGGCCCGGATCAATCCAAAGGTCGTCCCCGCAATGCCACCGAGCAAAGCCAGGAGCAGTAGACTCGCCGCGATGACCGAACCCTTGTTGCGCTTGAGAAATTTTCGCAGGCGATAGCTTGCTGACGGCGGCCGCGCTTCCACAGGTTCGTCGGCCAGGTAGCGCTCGATGTCGCGTGCCAGAGAATTCGCCGTCGCGTAACGCCGTTCGCGCTGCTTCTCCAGGCACTTCATCACCACCCAGTCGAGCTCGCCGCTCAACGCCGTGATCAACTTCCGCGGTTCGGTTCCTCGCAAGGCCGCGATGGACGGCAGTGATTCCTCGTTCGAAAGGCGCGTGCTTGGCTTCGATGGCTCTTCTTCCCGGATGATGCGGATCATCTCCGCGAGACTGGCCTCCCTGAGACGCTCGGCGTCGATCGGGCGCAGACCGGTCAGCAGCCCGTACAGGATCACTCCCAGCGAGTAGATGTCAGCCCGGGTATCGATGTCCTCGCCCGAGAACGCCGCCTGTTCCGGCGACATGTATTCGAGCGTGCCCAGCACCAGGCCGAACTGCGTCGACATCGATTCATCGGTCAGCTTGCCGGCGATCGCCTTGGCCACGCCGAAGTCGATGACTTTGGGAATCGGCTTGCCGTCAATGATGGTCACCAGGATGTTCGCTGGCTTCAAGTCGCGGTGGACGATGCCCTTCTGATGCGCATGCTGCACCGCCTGGCAGATCGGCACGAAGAGCCCCAGCCGCTCTCGCGTCGAGAGCCGAGACTCGTCGCAGAATTTGTTGAGCGGCAGCCCGCTCACCAGCTCCATGACGAAGAACGGCTGGCCGGTCGGCGTCAGGCCCCCATCGAGCACGCGCGCGATCTGGGGATGATCCATCATCGCCAGCGCCTGCCGCTCTTGCTCGAAGCGTTGCAGCACGGCCTTCGAATCCATGCCCGACTTGATTAGCTTGAGCGCCACGTTGCGCTTGACGGGCTCGGTCTGCTTGGCAACCCAGACCTCGCCCATGCCGCCTTCACCGATCTTTTCTTGAAGCGTGTAACGCCCGGCGATGACCATGCCGGCCTCCGACGTCGGGCGAATTTCGGCGGTCGCTGCCGCGGCCAGCGAAGTTTCCTCACGGCTCGTGGTTCGAAGAACACTTTCGCCCGGTTGACACAGACCACAGCCAGAAAGCTCGGTCCGAGCCGGATCGTTCGGGGGCCTGTCGAGTACGTCGCCCGCCATGTTGTGGGCCGCAAGAATTGCCTCGACGGCCGCCAGCAGCTCGGGCCGCCCTGCGCACGCCAGCTCCAGCAAGACCGCGTGCTCTTCGGGTGCTCGTGAGAGCGCTTTCTGGAATAACGACTCTTCGCTCACGGCTTCTGCTCCGGTTCGGCCGGCGATTTCTTCGCCAACTCGTCGATGAACACTTCCGGGGACAGTGTTTCTTCGTTCGTGGCTGCTTTTCGGGCAAGCCACTCATCCCAGAGCTCTATCTTGACGAAGTTCAGCGCGGCCCGCTATGATTCCCTCACGTCACGAGATGCTGGTGGCCGGCCCGGCAGCCTGCCGAAGCCGGCGAACAGGGAATCCGGTGTGAATCCGGAACGGCCCCGCCGCGGTGACCGAGCGCTTACGGGTGTTACCCCTCTTGTTGCCATTGTTGGTCCGTCCCATTGCGGGCGGCCCGATGAGAAGGCCTGACACCTCAGCTCGGGAGTCCGAAGACCTACCCGCATCCATACGGTTCACGCCCTCGCGGGAAGGGCGTGCCCTGATCAAACCTTGATTCTACGTTACGAACTGACATTGAACGTCCACGCACGCGCATAGGCTTCCGCCGCCAGTGGGTTGTGGTCTGCTCGATGCCCGAATCCGGCAAACCGGTTTCGCCATCGACATGCGCCGCTCTCCTCCCGGCGACTCGAGCTTTCATCGCTCGCGCGTCACCAATGAATCGCTCCCGCCCCCGGACGCTGCCTCTGCGCCAGGGCGGACCAACGAATCTCCAGCCGGAAACGAACCATGTGGCGAAGAAGACGGGCTCTCTCGCGTTTCAACTTCTCGCGCGGCATCGCCTCGTTCGCCGTCATCATCATTCCGATTGCCGGTTGCGGCTCGTCGACCACCCCGAGCGAGATTCCCGATCAATCCAGGAAAGCGATCATCCAGAGGAAAGTCGACGTGACGCCCGGAACGGCCAGGTCATCACGGGCGGGCGCGGCTCCCGCCAAGGGCCGCGCCCCCGGGCGCTGATCACGATCTCATCATCAAGGAGCAAGTCGAATGACTATCTCACTCGAGCTCAACAGCTCTCTCACCAAGAACCGTCACCGCTGCGGGCGATCGCGCCGCGGCCGATCGCACCGTAGCGGTGGCTTCACCCTGATCGAGCTCCTGGTGGTGATCGCCATCATCGCCGTTTTGATTGCCCTTCTGCTGCCGGCAGTCCAGTCAGCGCGTGAGGCCGCTCGCCGCGCTCAGTGCGTTAATAACCTGAAGCAGCTCGCGCTCGCGCTGGCAAATTATGAGAGTGGTAACGGCAGCTATCCCTACGGAATGGCTCGAGAGAATTGCGGGCCCAATTGCCTGTACAGTCCGAACGGTTATTACGTCGGCAGCAGCATCTTCGCCCGGATGCTCCCCTTCTTCGAACAGCAGACCATGGCAAACGCATACAACTACAGCTTGATCAACTGGACCGCTGACAACGCAACCGTCGGCGCGGTCGGCCTGAGCGTCCTGTGGTGTCCGTCCGACGCGTCGATCGCCGGCCTCCATGTCCCCTTCGCCGGCTGGGGCTGGGACGGTTCCACGCAGGTCCTGACCTACACGAGCTACGCTGGCAACATGGGAACCTTCTGCAAGGTGCCGATTTCGATCACCTCCCCTGCCCAGCATCTCGCCATCCTCAACCAGGCCAACGGCGTCTTCTTCTACCTCGGATGGCCCGACGCAAACCCGCCCGTCGCACCCAACCCGATCGCCCCCCTCAATCCCGGCAGCGTGCGCCCGGCAACGCTCGCCTCGGTTACTGATGGCCTGAGCAACACCTTCGCCTTCGGCGAGAAAGCCCACGGCAAGTTCAGTCAGACACCCGACGTCAATTATTCAATCGACTACTTGTATAACGGTGCCTGGATTTCTGGGAACTTCGGCGACACACTCTTCACCGCACTCTATCCCATGAACCCGTTCGGCCGCATCGGCGACGATCCCGGCAGCGACTATTTCTACAGCTACGACGCCCAGGAAGACAACTTTTCCATCGCCGCCTCGAGCTATCATCCCGGCGGCTGCAACTTCGCCTTCCTGGACGGCTCGGTCCGCTTCATCAAGGATTCGGTCAACACCTGGCCGTTTAATCCGGCGAACGGTGCACCGACCAACGTCTCGTACAACTCCTCGACCGGCCTGTTCACCGCCGGACCGCCCATGGGAGTCTACCAGGCGCTGTCGACCCGCTCCGGCGCTGAAATCGTTAGCGCCGACCAATATTGAAAAGTCCTCGGGATCGGCCCTGGCCGATCGTTCGTTCGCCACCCGATCCCGTCTCCGGTAGATCCTTCCGTTCCCGCGACTGCGCCGCCTTTTCTTCTCCGACGCTCATGATGATCGCGTCGACGATCGCTTTCCTCATCCGTTGCGCAGCGCGACCCGACGGGAAGCGGTTCGTGAGATCCGTGTGCCCGGCATCGAGCACGGCGAGTACCTTGCCGATACCCGCGAGATTCTGGTCCTCGAGCGCCACCACCCCGTCATTCTCTCCGAAATGGACTTCCAGATACGATGCGATCGGACGCTGGAACAACCGATGCCCTGAAGCTGGGATCTCGCTTGTGATGTAAAAAGTCTTGGGGCTTACGATCGGTATCGCCGCCGAGCTCTCCTTGAGCATGTCCTCCCAGAACTCCTTCGAAGCTCGTCGTGCTAGCGACGCCAGTCCGCCGTGCTTGCCGTGATCGAGCATGAAGCCTTCGATGTTCGCCAGCGTATGCCCGGCAACGCGGTATCCCAGCGGCATTCGCCGGTCCATCGGCGGTCCTTCGCCCACCACATAGTCAGCCAGCGCAGTCCCGCCAAAAGGACCTTGAATCAAGAATAAAGCGTGGATGTGCTCGGCGACGAACTCAGGGTTTTGCAAAGCAAACGCCAAGGTGTCGCACGACCCCCGGCTATGCGCGATGATGACCAGTTTTTCGCGGCCCGCGCCAGCAATCTCCTCAAACTGTTCGCGCACAACCCGCGCATTGCCTGCCACGGAGTGGTGCGAGCTTGGGAATATAAAATGGACTGCCTCCTTCGGCACTCCCTTCGCGCGAAGCTCCCGCGCATTCTGCGCAAAATAACCAGGCAGCCGTTCGTTATGAAATCCGCCGACAAATACATACCGATAGCGCCGCGCTTCTTCAATCGCTTCGTCTGGGATCGTCAACTTCCCCGCGCGTGCCGCGTCGAAATATGCCCGGAAGTCGACATCCGAAATCTTGGGATCGTCCTTGCTCGCTCCGCCCGAGGCGATCTGAAGCGCGAGAACCGTCAAGAAACCGAACATCGAAACCTCCAGCACTCTAAACATCCACGCAGTGCCGCCCTTCGCTCCGCGAAGGGGCCTTCGCGTTCCCACCCCATCGTCGCCTTTCGCTCCGCGAAAGTGCGTCCCCGTTCCCACCCCATTGTCGCCCTTCGCTCCGCGAAGGGACTCTCGTCGGTTGGATCATTGTACTCTACCAGAAGCACAACCCTCGAGACCACTCCGCCGTGCATGCTTCCTCCGAGAAAATCCCCAATTCGTAGGGTCCGCCATTGCGGTTCATTCTCAATACAGCGGCTGCTCACATCCAATCCCGCCCGCGTTCGACGCTCGCACTCTTCCTCCACACCATCCTGTCTTCACGTCTCCGCGTCGGATAAAATCATCCCCGCCCCAGATCGATCGTAAATCCTGCTCACCCTCCCCCAGGAATCGATCCATGCCAAGATCCTACCTGCGATTCCTCGCCTACCTCCTCACCCCGCTTGTGCTCGCGATCCCCACGAATCTCCGCGCCGCTGAATTCCAACCAGGCGACGCGCCGCCCCGCGGTGAAGTGAAGAAATACACGTTCGATCACAGCAAGATCTTCCCCGGCACCGTGCGCGACTACTGGGTCTACGTGCCCCGGCAATACGATCCCGCGAAACCAGCCTGCCTCTACGTCAAACAAGACGGCCGTCAGTACAAGGCGCCGGAAGTATTCGACGCTCCTATCAAGCCCGCGCCGCCCCGCTTGTGATTTCAAATCGAGGTAACACCATGACAAACAGAGCATCGCATGCAAGAACCACCGCCATCGCGCTGAGCGGCTCGCTCGCTCTCTCAATCGCCGTGGGCTTCCTCCAACCTGGGCTGTCTCGCGCTCTCGGCCAGGATCAGCCCGCAAGGGACGGCTGGATTCCACTCTTCAACGGCAAAGACCTGGACGGTTGGAAACCCAAGATCACCGGCTACGAAGCAGGCGACAATTTCGGCAACACCTTCCGCGTGGAAGACGGTGTTCTGAAAGTCTCGTACGACAAGTACTCCCGATTCGACGGCAAGTTCGGCCACCTCTTTTACAAGACCCCGTTCTCGCACTACAAGCTGCACATCGAATACCGCTTTGTCGGCGAGCAATGTCCCGGCGGCCCGAGCTGGGCCTTGCGCAACAGCGGCGTGATGATCCACGGTCAGTCGCCCGAGTCGATGAGAAAAGACCAGGACTTTCCCGTCTCGATCGAGGTGCAGTTCCTGGGCGGTGACGGTAAGGCCAAGCGCCCGACCTGCAACGTCTGCACACCCGGAACAAACATCGTCATGCGCGACCGGCTCATCACCCAGCATTGCACGAATTCTCACTCCAAGACCTATCCCCAAGACGAATGGGTTTCGGTCGATGTCGAGGTGCACGGCAATGGCTTGATCAAGCACATGGTCGACGGCGAGACGGTGATCGAATACGAAAAAGCCCAGCTCGACGACAAGGACGCCGAAGGCAAGAAACTGATCAAGAACGGCGACAAAATGCTCCACGGGGGCACGATCTCTCTTCAATCAGAAAGCCACCCCATCGAATTCCGCAAAGTCGAGCTCCTGCCGCTCAAAGAATAGCACGTTCAGACTCACCGGCTCCCCTCCATCTCATACCCCACCGACACCATCTCCGGCTCGCTCGCCGCCTGAATCGTATACTTCGCCGGCAAGCGAGCGATCGTCTCGGCGTGCATCTTCTCGCGAGCACCCTCTTTCCACCGATGGACGACTCGAAATGGACGCAGCGCCCGGGCAGCCATCGGATCGTGGTAGTCGGCGTCGATCCGAAAGCTCTGAACGCCCGCAGTATTATTCCCGGTCATCTCGAACCGCAGCAGCACCTTGCGGGTCTTGACCGGCCACTTCTCCGCGCGAACGTGCTCGGTCCGGCCTTGAGTCGGCCCCTGCAATACGGCCACCTCGCGCCACGCCCGGCCGTTGTCGGCACTCGCTGTCACCCGGATGCGATCCTTCGGGCTCCGCGCCCGAAACTGCGTACTGAATCTCAGGCTGACCAGATCGCCCGGCACCTCAACCGGCACCGTCATCGTGCCCGTACCCCCCTTCCACCAGCACGCATCGCCGCGTACGTCAACGTTGTCGAACACGACCCCCATCGTTGTGCTCGTCTCATTCTTGTTGAACGCCGGGTCCGCAGTGATCCGGCAGGCAATCGACCGCGTTGCGATCGCCGTGTCGCGGTCCGCCGCAACCGTGATCGTGTTTTTTCCCTTGTCCAGCCACGGCACCGTCCGCGGGGCATGCTGAAAATCATTCTCGACTTCAAGCGATTCGAGCGCCGTGCCACCTTCAAGCTCGACCCGAAGCCAGTATGCATAACGTCTGAAGATCTTGTCCTTGAGGTCGACTGTCGCCGTGCGGCGCTTGCCTTGCGTTTCGGAAAAGACCGGCACGAACGTTCGCCCATTGTTCGTCGAAATTGAGACTTTAAGTACATCCAAGCTCGAGCGGCCCGATGCGACGAGCTTGAGTTTTCCGCCCAGATACACGTAAGGCGATATCAAAGGAATCACCAGAACGCCTGGGCGACCAGATTCCCTGGCGCGAATCGCCGATCCGGCGCCCGAAGTCAGGTTCTCGTACACCTCCGCTCCTCGTTCCAGATCGCCCTTCACCACTGCGGGGGCATAACGGTGCACGCCATTGGCAACGAGGCCGCCGCGGTATCCCGGCAGATATTCCTTGACATAAACCAGGTCGTTCTCCGGCGCCTTGGCCTTGAGACCCTCCCACTTCGGGTCGACGTCCATGTTCACGTGCAGCCCCCGGTTGCCCGCCTCACGCACGAACGATTCGCCCGGCGCAAGGAAAACAAGGCGCGGTGGCCGACCTGGTAGCCATATTCGTAAACTTCACTCTTCCGGTCGTATTCGGCCATCGTCGCATCCCACCCGTGCGTGCGTGCCGGCAGATAGCCCGCTCGATAGAAAGGACAATTCGACAAGAGCGGCGGCCCCGCTAGCCGCCATCCCTCCCAGCCATCCTGCCGCATCAGTTGAAAGATCTTCTCACCGTTCTTCTGGTAGCCCGGGTTCTTGGCATACCACTCAGCCACGGCACCGGCGACCTCGTCGACCGACGCCACCACACCGTCCTTGGGCCTTGGAAAATAGTTGATCAGCGAGCCGTCGAACATGTGCCAGCCATTGCGATAACGAACCTCGGGAACGCTGTGCCCGTTCAGAATTCGCCCCTGTGCCTCCCGCCCGTCCTCGCGATTGAGCGCTTCGACCAGCGCCGAACAGCAGCAGCACATGCAGTACCCGTAGACGTTGAAGATCTTCACCGGGTCATGCGCCTCCCAGTCGCCGGCGAGCTGCTCGTTCGGCGGCGTTGTCTGGTGGCGATACCGGATGATGGCCGTCCACAAGCCTTTGGCCCGATCCTGTTCGCTCATTCCCCGCTTGGCGAACGACTTGACGATATTCTCAACCGTCGTCACGTCGTCGACCTTGTCCGAAAGCACCTTCAATCCGTTCAACCGGCCCCCCTCGATCGTGCGCTCCTGCGCCGAGATCAAACCCGGCCACGCCGCGACTACCGCGACGACGATCATGCTGCTCACTCTTCGCATGGCAACTCCCCGTCGGCCCAAGTCAATTTCGTAGCGCCTCGATCAAGTCATCCACCTGCCGTCGAAACTGCCCCCAGTCCTCTACTGGAAAAAGTGCATCATGATCGCGCTGACCCAGCCTGAAAGCAGCCATTCGCTTCGAGATCAAGTCTTTGGCGGCTCGCGCGGCCGGTGCACTCCCGCGCTCTTCGGCAAGCCGCGCCAGCGTCAAGAGCCGCCGGTAATCATCCAGCCCCTCACGCAGCCGCTCAAATTCGACCGAAGGAATGAGATCGCCGCCAGGCGACGTGTTGCACCAGGCGTAATCGTCTTCCCGGCAGTCGAGCGCGTAATACGGGTCGCCGGCAACCACATTCCAGTGCCATGAGAGACGGAACTTCATGCCGAACTCTTTGGCCGCTTTATACATGTAAGTGCCGTAGGTCCACCGGTTCCCGCCGTTGTAAAAAGCCCAATCCGCTCCCAGGCTGTGCAATAACTTCACCGAAGCCTCATCGTGGTCGTTCCACGAAACCACGTTCAGTGCCTTGGCCAGACGGAAATGAGGATCGTCTCGATTGGTGCCGGTCAAGCTGCTCGCCCCCGTGAAGAAAGGCGGCCCCTTCGGAAAAGCCTTCCGGTACGCTTCCGCGTTTTCCGCCGAGCGAATCAATTCATCGCCGATCGGCTCATCAGCCAGATTGTAATAGACTGGAATCCAATCCTGCTGCACCGCATGCCGCTGCACCTGCGAATAGATCGCCTTGACGAAAGCCGAGTATTCCGTGACGCCTGCCGATCCCATCGCACCCGAATCCTGATGGTAGGCGTCAAACCCTGAAACGCCGCCGCCATAGCTGCTCACACCCAGGAATCCCAGCGACTTGAGCAGTTTCATCGACGCGTCAGCCGCCCTGAAATCCAGTACCGGCTTACCCTGGTTGAATCCTCCGTACGCGATCGACGGCAGCCCGCTGCAAGCTGTGAATCCATGATCGCGCATCTTCTGCAAACTTTTTCTCACCATCTGCTGATTGAACGCCGCCGCCTTGGCGTCCTCGCCAAACCAGGGAATCCCCGTCGTGTAACCGAACGGGCCGGCAGGAATGTCGACGGCAAGCAGCTTCCCCGACCGCACCCGGAATTCTAGCGGGATGCGCGAAGCGCCGCCGCCTTCGGCGCGAATCGACAGCGTCCCCTTGTATAGCCCCGGACGCGCCGTTGGCGGTGTCTTGACCGTCATCCAGAAGCGCCGCGTGAGACCTTGTGGCATTTCCACATCACCTCCGGGCATGATCAGCCGCGGCGCGATCGTGTACACGGTCCCCTCGGACGTCACCCGGCTGAGGCGATACGAGACGTAACCAAGATCAACCGCCGACGCCGGAATCGTCGAGCTCTCCCCCGCAAGGTCGCTCACGCTCGCGTGAACCTTGCCCATGCCGCGCAGCGGCAACAGCGCCACGGTCATCGGCTCGTATTCACCCGCGAAGGCCTCGCCTCTCACGCGATCGACGATGTCTTTCTTTCTGGGCGTATCGTTGTACGAGACGTCTTCCATCGAGTCGCGCTGAAAGGCAACGAACCCGCGGCGTCGGTCCTCCGCGGTCGGCAGCACTGGCTCGCCGCTCGGCTCCGGAAGAACGCGCTTGAAGTAATTGTCGAAGTAAAATCGGCGCCGCCCTTCCGCGTATTTGAGAAACGCTTCGCCCGTCGCCGCCTTCGTCACCGGAAAGATCACCACCGCCGACACCGAGCAGCCCCAGTTCTCTCCCTGAAATTCCAGGTTCAACTGCCCGTCTTTCACGTCGACGTCGAACCGCTTCTCTCGGAAATAGGCCTTCTGATACTTGTCAAACGTGTTGTCGCTCGGCAAATCCTCGACATTCCAGAACCGGAAGTACTTCTTCCGGAATGCGTCGAAATCCATCCCTTCGCGCACGACCGGAATCCCTTCGGCCACAATCGTACGCTGGCGGTAGGTCTGAGACTCTCCCCAGAACCCCGATGGACTGTCGATGTTGACGAACACGCGATAACGGCCATTCGGCACATCCACGGCGAGGCCCCCCGCCTCGATGCAGATGAAGTCCTGATACAGCGGCTCCGGTTGCAATGCATCAAAGGCCCGCCAGATCCGCGCATCCTTGAGCCCGTATCCCCGGCCGCGACTGTACTCTGTCGCGGGCGTGATCGGTGTGAACCCCTCCATGAGAGGGCTCGTGCCCGTGCCGAAGTCGAACGCAAAAAGGCCGTCGAATCTCACCTTTTCGGGCGCATCGTCGCGTTCCAGACGAAGGTTGTCGATGAAGAGCGGCGCTGGCGGTTGATCGCCGACCCCGAAGACGAGCCTGGTAATTGCGTTCAGGATGAGCATCCGCCCTGGCCGCGATTTCTCACCCACATAAAGTTGCTTCACCGGGATGATCAACGTGCTTTTTCCCGGCGGCACGACCGTCGAATAATTGACCCGGGTCCAGTAACCGTCCGTTGCCGAGTCGCGTATCTCGACGTAAAGATTGAGCGGTTTTCGTCCCTCCACGAAAAGGTCAGCCTTGAGGAAATCATACCCCAGCCAATCCTGCGCTTGTTCGAGGCTGGCATACCCCTTTTCCACGCGCAGCGCCTTCCGCCCTTCGCTCGCGTGCGCACCGACCACCTCGCCGCCTGAGAATGGGTTGCCGCTCTCAAACGTCGCGATGAGCTTGACCTTTGGCCCCGCCGCACTCGCCGCCTTCAACTCGAGCGCAACCCCACAGGCATAGCACATCTTCCACGTCGCGTTGTTCCGGTACCCGCACTGCGAGCAACGCACGGCTTCCCCTGACAGCTCGCCTGGCGGTGCAATCGGGCTCTCTTCACCGCCAAATACAGGCGCCTCCGTGAGAGCCACGTCCTGGCCCACCCGTTCGAGCGTCACGTCATCGATCCAGAGAAACCCCGGTGCAAACAGTCCGAACGACGGCCCGGCCTGCTTCTTCTCCTTGATCTCGCCCACATAGGTGAGCTTGCTCCACCCGAACGTCCCTCGCTTGTTCAGTTGAATGTACTTCCCGTCGAACATGAATTCGGTCGACGCGTTGTATGTCCCCGTGGTGATATCAAGCCCTCTCAGGTAAGCCGTAACCTGATACCGCCCAGGCTCCAGCTCGACATTCTGAGTGATCCGGATCTTGGCTCCCACGCCACCTGAAAGCAGGCACGAGTGTTTGCCGATGTGCCCCAAGTCACCGACTCGGAACTCGCAGTCTCCCTCGTATTTCCACCCACCCCATTTGGCGAAGACCAGACCAAACTGATCGCGATCTTTCGGCTGTTCAAACGATGGGTCAGCCAGCAGATTCGCGGAATCAGCCGCGATTGATTCCGTGATCGACACGACAAGGATCGTGGCGACGCACGCTATACCGATTCGAAGATGCCTCATTTCAACTCCCGTCGCCCGCCTCGGACGCAGTGCGTGCGATCCGCGCATCACACGCCGGTCAGCTTACCACACGTCACTTCCCGGGTATATCGAGCCACCCTCGCGAATGATAGTCGCTCAAGGTCAGCGCAATCATGATCGCCAGCCACAAGAGCGACGCAACAGCGATCACCAGCGTGAGCCGATGGCTATGGAGCGCATGCATGAAAAACAACACGATGAGCACCGCCTTCGTTGCGGCAATGGCCATCGCCAGCGGAAAATTCAGCGGCCCCATCGGGATGTACGCAGCCCCCACCGTCGCCAGCAGAAGCAGCAGCAAGAGCACATAAATTACGATATTGGTGCGAACGGTCGCCACGTGCTGTTTCATCGGTAGACGTCAATCAAGTAGAGCAGCGGATAGAGAAACACCCAGACCACGTCCACAAAGTGCCAGTACAACCCCGTCACCTCGATCTGCACGGCACCCCCTCCGGAGAACCACCGCTTCCACGAAAGATAAGCCATCACCCCGAGCAATCCGATGCCGATGATCAGGTGCACGGCATGCAGTCCTGTCATGAAGAAATAGAGCACAAAGAACATCTCCATGCGCCGCGGGTCAACGTGTTCTTGCTCGACCAGCGGCCGGTCATCTTCTGGCACCTGAAAGTTCCAGCCGGGGATCAATTGCTCGTGATATTCCTGCGTGTACTCAATGGCCTTGATCCCCAGGAATCCGGTGCCAAGCACCATCGTCGCAACCAGCCAGAAGAGAAGCGGCCGGTGTTGCCGCAACTGGGCCGCTCGCACGGCCATCGCCATGGTCAAGCTGCTCGTACAGCAGCACCACCGTATTCAGGCACCCGAGCCACACGTTCAAATGCCGGCTCGCCAGCGCCACAGCTTCCGGTGAAGTCGTGCGATACACCGCGAAAGCTGTCAAGAGGCCCCCGAAGAACATCACCTCGGTCGCCAGGAACAGCCACATCCCCAGCGTGGAGGCCTCGCTCTGCTGCTCCACGTCGTCAAACTGGTGCGACAGGATCGGCTCGTCTTCCGCGCCGGCACCTCGCTCGGTTGTCTGCGATCCGATGGTCATCTCAGGTCGCGCCTTCGGCAGCTTCGGGAGAATAAGCGTACGGGCCGCACGTCACCACCGGAACTTCCTCGAAGTTGTGCACCGGCGGTGGCGAATCGGTCTGCCACTCGAGCCCCGTTGCGTTCCAAGGGTTCGGGCCCGCGTTCGGCGGCTTGCGCAGCGAGAGCAGCAGATAGACAAGCGGCAAAACATAACCCACGGCCAGAATCGAAGCCCCGGCCGTCGACATCACATTCAGCACTTGAAACTCAGCCGGATATTCATAATAGCGCCGCGGCATGCCCAGATAGCCGAGCACGAACTGCGGGAAAAAAGTCAGGTTGAAGCCCACGAAGACCACCAGCGCCGACAGCTTGCCGAATAGCTCCGAGTACATCCGCCCGCTCATCTTCGGCCACCAGAAATGAATCGCCCCCATGTAGGCCATCACAGCGCCTCCCACCATGATGTAGTGGAAATGCGCGACCACGAAATACGTGTCGTGCACATGCACGTCGATCGCCAGCGTCGCCAGCATCAGCCCCGTGAGCCCGCCCAACGTGAAAAGGCCGATGAACCCCAGCGCGTAGAGCATCGGCGTATCCAGCCGGATCGAACCCTTGTACATCGTCGCCGTCCAGTTGAAGACCTTGATCGCCGACGGAATCGCCACCAGGAAGCTCAAGACCGAGAAGACCATCCCGGCGTACATCGACTGCCCCGACACGAACATGTGGTGTCCCCACACCAGAAAGCCCAGCACGGCGATCCCCATGCTCGAAAACGCAATCAGCCGGTATCCGAAGATTGGCCGCCGGCAGAAGCACGGCACAATTTCGCTGACCACCCCCATCCCCGGCAGCACCATGATGTACACCGCCGGGTGCGAATAGAACCAGAAGAGATGCTGGAACAGGATCGGGTCGCCCCCGAGGGCCGGGTCGAAGATGCCGACGTGCAGCATCCGCTCCACCGCGACCAAGGCCACCGCGATCGCCAGCACCGGCGTCCCCAGCACCATGATCAGGCTGGTCGCATAGAGCGACCAGATCATGAGCGGCAGGCGAAACCAGGTCATTCCCGTGGTCCTCATCGTGTGGATCGTCACGATGAAGTTGAGCCCCGTCAGAATCGAGGAAAACCCCGTGATGAACACCGCCGTCGCCGCCGGCACGACCATCGTGTTCGAGAACATCGTGGAAAACGGCGTATAGAACGTCCAGCCGGTGTCGATCCCGCCGAAAATCAAAATATAAAGCGCAATCGACCCGCCGATCATGTAAATGTACCACGAAAGCAGATTGAGCCACGGAAAGGCCAGGTCCCTCGCACCGATCATGAGCGGCACCAGGAAATTGCCGATCACCGCCGGTATCGACGGAATCAGGAAGAAGAAGATCATCACCACGCCGTGCATCGTGAAGAGCCGGTTGTACGCGTCCGGCGAGTGCAGAACGTCCCCCTGCGGCGTCATCAGCTCCAGCCGCATCACCGTCGCCGCGGCCCCGCCAACAAAGAAGAAGAACGTGATCGAAGCCATGTAGAGCAGGCCGATCCGCTTGTGGTCCGTGGTCAAAAGCCACGACTTGAGCGTGTACGCCTGCAGATAGTCTTCCTGGTAGGTGGCCTCGGCAGCACTCATCGCGATGAGCCCTCCGCTCCGATCGATTTGATGTAGGCGATGATTTTCAAGAGATCCTGCTCGGCTATCTGGTCCTGAAACGACGGCATGACCGGCTCATATCCCGCCACCACCTGCGCCTTCGGCCTGAGTATCGAATCGCGGATGTAGGCGGCATCAGCCGTGACGAAGTGAACCTCGCGACCCTCCTGAATCGGCACCGGCCGCCCGAAAACCCCCTCCAGCTTTGGCGCGTGCACCGTCTGGCTGCCGCGGTGGCACCCCGCGCAGTGATGCTGCACGAACAGCCGCTCCCCTTCCTCGGCCATCGACGGTCCAATACCCCCCTCTGACAGCCATCGCTCGAAGTCGACAGGCTCCATCACCGTGACCGATCCCCGCATCGTTGAGTGGTTCGTTCCGCAATACTCGGCGCAGAAGAGGTGATAGCGCCCGACTTTCGACGGCTCGAACCACATCGTCGTGTAGCGCCCGGGCAACACATCCTGCTTCACCCGGAACGCGGGGACGTAAAAGCTGTGGATCACGTCGTGCGAGATCATCGTCAACTTGACCGCCCTTCCCACCGGCAGGTGCAGCTCGTTGATCTCCGACCGCCCCTCGGGATGCTGCAAATGCCACATCCACTGCTTGCCCACCACCGCGATGTCGAGCGCGTCGCCCGGTGCGTCGTACTCCTTGAAGAAGAGCGCGACCCCCAGGCTGCACATCACCAGACCAGCGAGAGCGGCACGCCGATCCAGATCGCCTCCAGCAGCTTGCTCGCCGTCGGTGGATTTGACCGGTCCACCCGCATCCGCCGGCGATAGCGAATCGCGAAGCTCACGATCAAGAGAAAGATCAGCACCGTGAAAAAGCCGGCGACGCCCAGCTCAAACAGGTAAAGCGCATCGACCTGCCCCGCCAGGCTCGACGCTTGCTCGGGAAACAAGGGAAAGTTCCACATTGTCGCCACCTTCCAGAGAGCTCACGAACCCTCGGTTTCGCCCCGCAACTCCATCGAACCCTGGTTTTGACCACCCTCTCGCATCGCCGTACGTCGGCAACGCCTTTCGCGGCGAACCATCACGAGCAGAAATCCCGCGAGCGAAACGGCCGTCGCCGTGCCCAGCACCCGGATCAGCCGCAAAATCGAAAGCGTGTACTTCCCCGTCGCCTGGTCATAGTCGTAACAGAAGAGCAGCAGCCGGCCGATCGGCGAGCCCACGCGGCCGGCGCTGGCCTGCTTGAGCTCGCGCTCGAGCTCCTTGGGCGGGAAGTCAATCCCGAAGAAATAGCGGGAAACAACCCCGTCTCTCGTCACGACGACTACCCCGGCGGCATGCGTATACAGCTTGGTTCTCGGGTCCTGGGTGTAGCGAAAACCGATCGCACGGCACAAACCGGTGATCGAGGCTTGCTCGCCAGTCAAGAAATGCCAGCCCGATTCCGTGCCCGGGCGGTCATAACGCTCAACATACGCCGTCCGCTTCGATTCGGCGAGCGCGGGCCTTTCGTCGGGATTGATGCTGAAGGCGACCACGTCAAAATCCTTGCCCACCTCCAGAGCGAAGGGCTTCAACCCTCGTGCCAGCCCGGTCAAGACCTGGCCGCACAGCAACGGGCACCCGTAATACACCGGCGCCACGATCACCGGTCGCCTCCCGAAAAGCTCTCCCAGCGCGAGCTCGCGCCCCGATTCATCCCGAAACCGCGCCTGGAGCGGAAGCTTGGCGCCGAGCATCTGGTCAAACCCGACGTCCTTGGTCAGATTCGACGAGGGCGGCTGGGCGTGCGCGGCAACCGCCAGAAGGGTGATCGCGATCACAAGCATCCCTCTCCCCCTCTGGGGGAGGTGCCGCCCAGGGCCGCGGTGGGGCCTCGGCGCAAGCCGCCGGCGCTCCATGGACAGCGAAGAGAACATGCATCTGATTCTGCAAATACTCATCGCCTGGGCTCCCCTCCAGCCTCCGGTTTCGACTGCTCCTTGCGCGCCCCAGAACTGTCCTTCTCCGCCGGCCCTCCAGGCTTTACTCCCCGCTCTTCCGGAGTCGGCAGCCCCTTCTTGGCCAGGATGTCGATCGCGCGGTCGACCGGAATATGAGCGATGCCCGTCTTGCGATCGATCCATCCGTACGTGTTCAGCCGGCCGAGATCTTCCGCTTTCATCTCATCGAGCTCGACCGCTGGGTCTGCCTGGATCCTGGGCGCAGGGTACTCGCCGGTGTCCCCCGCAAATCGGGGTGGAGCCAGCGCTTCGAGGTCTCTCTCTTCAGGGGTTAAGCCCCGCATCACGAGCGCCATCGCCCCCAGAACCAGCACCGTCACGACCACAAGTCCAGTGGCGAACCAGACCAGGCCGCGCACCTTCAGCCTGTTGCGCTTCGTGGGCAGTTTTCGAGTCAGGCAGCAATCGGGCCTGCGGTTGTGCGTCATCCACGTTCGTCATGCTCCCGCGTGTTCGAGCGCTCTGAGCAAGCTGGGATCGTTGAGTGGCACGAGCGGCAAGCGCTTCAGCCGCGCCACGAAAGCCGCAACCCAGATTCCGCCCACACCCACGAGCGTCACTGCGCTCAAGCAAGTCTCAGGTCCAGGGAATCCGCGGGCTCGCCGCGTCGGAAGAAGCCGGGACCACCAGCCACACCAGATCGACCCAGTGCAAAAGCAGAATGAGCAGACACACACCCAGCAGTGACCGGGAATGCCGCTTGTTTTCGCGAATGAGAAGCAGGAAGAAGGGAAGGAAAAACTGGCAGACGATCAAGGCAAGCGCCACCCATTCCCAGCCACCGCGGGTTCGCTTCAGATACCAGGGAATCTCCTCGGTCAAGTTGCCGCTCCAGATGATCAGGTACTGGCAAAACGACATGTAAGCCCACAACATCACAAAAGCCAGTTGAAGGTTTCCCAGGTCATTGAGCCGCTCCGGCGTCGCAATCTCGGACATCGGCTTGCCGGTTTTCAAGAAGGCGGTCACGACGATCATCGCGGCAAAGGTCGCCATCGCTTCGCCGGTGATCAACATCGCGCCGAAAATGGTCGACGTCCACGGCGCCTCGAGCGACATCACCCAGTCCACCGCAGCGAATGTGCTCGCGGCAAACAGAATCACCGTCCCCGGCCCGCTCATGCGCTGAAGTCGTCCGCTCGGCCGATGGTCGCTCGTACGGTCCTGCCGGCTCGACCACCCGGCCAGCATGAACCCGAGTGCGGTCCATACGCCGAAGTAGCCGGCCGCCCGCGCCAGGAAGTAACGGCTCGTTCAAGTAGGCCTCCCTCAGATGAGCGCCGACGTGCTCGGCCGCTCCGGCCCGCGCCCAGGGATAGAGCGTCGGCATGCCGAGCGCAACCGGCACGAATAAGCAGAGCCATGAGCGGCACCGTCGCGGCACCCGCCTCGAGCGGCCGCCGGATCACAAGCCCCCACGAGCCGCCGACCAGGTGGTGCAGCATCGTCAGGCCGAGCGAGCCCAGCACGATACCCAGCCAGAACAGATACCCCACCAGGTAGGCTGCGAAAATCTGCCGCGGCCAGAGCACCCAACCGCCGAGAGCAAGCGCCAGACCCGCACCTCCCGCCACCAAGGCTCGAGTTTGCAAAACGTCCAGGCGCCGCCTCAGCTCCGGCCCGCAGCTCATGTCATGATCGGAGAGCAGTGTCATCGAGCGCCCTCCTCGAGCACACCGCGATCATCGGGCGATAGCTCCGAGACCCGCGCATTCTGGCTCAATTGCAGCGCTCGGATATAAGCCGCAATCGCCCAGCGGTCCTTGGCCGCGATGCGCGACGCATAGGAATACATCGTGCCGAAGCCTCGGGTCATCACGTCGAAGTAATGGCCGACGGGCTGCTTCCGCAGCTCGTCGCTGTGAAAGCTCGGCGGAGGGTTGAAACCGCGCCGGACGATCATTCCCCGGCCGTTGCCCAGCTCGCCGTGGCAAGGCGTGCAGAAAATACGAAAGCGATCCTGCCCCCGCTCGAGGACCGCGCGATCGACTGGAAATGGCAGGGTCTCCGCGAGCACACCCGCAATCTTGCCGGTGTCGAAATGCTCCGCCGACGCTTTGCCCAGCTCCTTCCTATCCCGTTGCGGAACCGTGCCGGCAACCAGCGGGCGCGCCGAGGTGCCGTCGGAAAAGAACCCGCTCGAATGATAAGGCTTGTAGCGCGGCTGGTCGTACATCTCGCTGCGGCATCCGCACAGCACGAGCGTCGCCAGAAACAACCAAGCCGAAGTTGAGCGACTCATCGGTGATCTACTCATGTCGAGCGGTCAGTCAATGGGGCACAATAGAAATCGTCCGTGGGGCTCGTTCCTGCAGGAACACTCGAGATCGATCGACGTCAAATAGCGGGTCGCGCGCCTGCAAGCACAGAAAGAACCGGTTGCGCGACGCCAGCGCAAAGTCCGGCACGTTGAACACAGGATGATGCGGCCGCGGCAGTCCGTTGAAGCGCCAGCATCCCGAGCACCGCCGAAACAGCAGCCACCAGGATCGTGAGCTCGAATGTGATCGGCATGAACGCCGGCCAGCTATTATAAGGGCGCCCGCCGATATCAAGCGGGAAGTGGACCACGGACGAGTACCACAACATGAAAAACCCCCCGAGACCGCCAAAGAGCCCGCCCAGCAAGACAATCCGCGCGATCCCGTCGCGATGAAACCCAAGCGCCTCGGCCAGCCCCTCCACGGGAAACGGAGTGTACGCATCCATGAACCGGTAGCCGGCCGCGTAAGCGTCTCGAGTCGCCGCGACCACGTCCTCCGGCTTATCGAATTCCGCCAGGAGACCATACACAGCCGGATCAGCCGCTCGAGTCGTCATGGTGCGGCCTCCTTCGCCGTAGCCGGATGACCGCCCTGCCCTCCCTCCGGTTGCGTCTCGTAAACCAGCTCGCGCATCTCCGTGATCGAGATCACCGGCAGGAAGCGGATGAACAAGAAGATCAGCGTGAGGAACAGGCCGAGCGTGCCGTAGAACGTCGCGTAATCCCAGATCGTTCCGTGGTACATGCTCCAGGACGATGGTAGATAATCGCGGTGCAGGCTCGTGATCACGATCACATAGCGCTCGAGCCACATGCCGATATTCACCGCGATCGAAATCAGCCATAAAAGCTGCACGTTCCGCCGCACCCAGGCCGACCACAGCAACTGCGGGATGAAGACATTGCAGGTCATCATCATCCAGTAAGTGTGTGCGTAAGGCCCCGTCGGCCGATTCTTGAGCAACACGAATTTCTCGAACGTATTGTTCCCGTACCAGGCCGAGAACGCTTCCATCATATATCCATAAGCCACGATCATTCCGGTCGCGAGCATGACCTTGGCCATGTTTTCCAGGTGCCGGCTCGTGATGAAATCTTCCAGACCAAACGCTCTCCGCAAGGGAATTGCCAGCGTGATCACCATGGCAAACCCCGAGAAGATCGCCCCCGCCACGAAGTACGGCGGGAAAATCGTCGAATGCCAGCCTGGCAGTATGGCGATCGTGAAGTCGAAGGCCACGATGGTATGCACCGAAACGACCAGCGGTGTCGCCAGCCCCGCCAGAAGCAGGTACGCCGTCTTGTAGCGATGCCAGTGCCGCGCCGACCCTCGCCAGCCCATCGCCAGGAATCCGTAGATAAATTGTGCCCAGCGATTCTTGGCCCGGTCCCTGAGCGTCGCCAGATCGGGAATCAGGCCGACGTACCAGAATAAGAGCGAAACCGTCGCGTACGTGGAGACGGCGAATACGTCCCATACGAGCGGGCTGCGCCACTGCGGCCAGAGCCCCATCGTATTCGGGTATGGCGTCAACCAGTAAAAAAGCCAGGGCCGCCCCATGTGGAAGAGTGGGAATAGCCCCGCGCACGCGACGGCGAAGAGCGTCATCGCCTCGGCAAAGCGGTTGATCGACGTCCGCCAATCCTGCTTGAGCAACAGCAGGATCGCCGAGATCAGCGTGCCAGCATGGCCGATCCCGATCCACCACACGAAATTGACGATCGCAAAACCCCACATCACCGGGACATCGATTCCCCAGATCCCCACCCCGCGCAAGAGCAACACGGTGAGCGACGTGAACAGGACCATCGTCAGGAAGAAGCCGATCGCCATGCCCAAGAACCATCGCCAGTTGTACGGTCGCACCAGCACGAGCGCGCTGATCTTGTCCGTCACCGTGGCATACGTATGCCCCGGCGCCAGAATCGGCACTCGAGCCGCGCTGTCGGCTGGTTCAGGATCGCTGCGATTCATGGCGTTCGCTCGCCTCGATCTCGGGGTTGGGATTGCGTAGCTTCGCCAGATAACTTGTCCGTGGCCGCGTATTCAGCTCTTCCAGAAGAACATAATTGCGCGGGCCGCCCTTCGCCTTCACGACCGCACTTTGCGGATCGTTGAGATTGCCGAACGTGATCGCACTGGCCGGGCATGCCGCCTGACACGCCGTCACCACCTCGTCACCGCCGACGGCCCGGTTCTCGATCATCGCCGCAATCCTGGCCGCGTTGATCCGCTGCACGCAGTACGTGCACTTTTCCATCACCCCGCGCGACCTCACGGTCACGTCCGGGTTTCGCATCAGCTTGAGCGTTGGGCTCTCGTCGTCTACATAATGCAGGAAGTTGAACCGCCGCACCTTGTACGGGCAGTTGTTCGAGCAGTAGCGCGTGCCCACGCAGCGGTTGTACGTCATCTCGTTGAGCCCTTCCGCGCTGTGCGTTGTCGCCCCCGTGGGGCAGACAACCTCGCACGGAGCCTTCTCGCAATGCATGCACGGAACGGGCTGAAAATCGACCTTGGGGTTGGCCGCGTCTTCGCCTTCAAAATAACGATCGATACGCAGCCAGTGCATCTCGCGCGACGCCAGAACCTGCTCGCGGCCCACAACCGGAATGTTGTTCTCGGCCTGGCAGGCCACCACGCAAGCCGCGCACCCGATGCACGTGTTCAAATCAATCACCATCCCCCAGGCGTTTCCCTCCCCTTTTTCATGCTCCGCCTGTGGCTTTGGCTCATCGATCAAGCTCTGGCCGCGATTCGCTTCGTGCTCTGCGCGCTGGAATAAGCGTGGCTCACGACGATACTCCTCCAGCGTCCCCGTGCGGATCAAATCCCTTCCTTCCATGTTGAAGTGATGATGCATTGCGGCCAGCCGCCGGCGCTCCCCGGTTTTCCTGACTTCGAGGCCGCTGCCGAACCATGGCGCGTCTGAATGGCGCATCGCAGACACATCGACACCCACGCCCGTCCCGACCCTTCCCGCCCGGCGACGTCCATGCCCCAGAAAGACAGTGATCGATTGATCGGCCTGCCCCGGCATGATCCAGGCCGGCATTCTCGTCGAGCGGCCGCGATAGTCGAGCTCCAGCACATCTTCGTTTGTCACCCCGAGTCTACGCGCGGTCGCCGGGCTCAGAAGTGCTGCGTTGTCCCACGAGAGCTTCGCAAGCGGCTTGGGCAATTCCTGAAGCCAACCGCTATTGGCGTACCGCCCGTCCCAGATCGTCGGGTCGGGCCGGAAGACGATTTCCAGGTTTCCCGTTTCGTCGTCCGGATCCGAAGACGGTTTCGGCGGCCTCTTGGCCGCACCCACGGATTTCGGCTCCGCGGTCGTCCCCTTGATCAGACCCGCCTCGAGCGCCTCTCGCCACTTCCCTTCAAATTCACCGCCCAATCCCTGTCGTTTCCAGTAGTCGCGCACGATCTCGAGTCCCGAAAGCTCGGGCTGCCCCATTAAGAGCGCCAGTAGCTCGTGCGCCGATCTCCCTTCGTACAGAGGAGCGATAAGCGGTTGTTGAATCGTAACCGTGCCATCAAACGCTCGCAGGTCGCTCCATGTCTCCAGAAAGTGCCCTTGAGGGATGTGCCAGTGGCAGAGCCGTGCCGTCTCATCGTCGTATTGCCCCAGGTGGATGCGCAGCTTCGTCCGTTCCGATGCCAGCACCCGGGCAAAATCCAGATCCGCCGGTGCATCATACGCGGGGTTGCCGCCGAGGATGAAGAGCGTCTCGACCCGGCCGGCTAGGGTGTCGCGGACTAGCTCGCCAATCGAGCCGATCTGGTCCGCCGGCCCAACGTCTGCCCGCGGGAAATAACTCCACGGTCTTGCCGATATTGCCCAGCGCCTGATTCATGAAGTGGGCCAGCGCATGAACCCACGCCGGCTGACTGTCGCCCGCGATGACCAGGCTCTTGCCGCGGTTCGCAGTCAGATCGCGCACGACGGCCGTGATCCAGCCGGAATGCGTAGACAGTCCCTTGGGAAGGTCGCCATTTGCGGGCCCGCCCGCGTTCCCTTGCTCGATCGCATCGGCAACCGCACTCGCCAGCCTTCGCCACGTCCCGCGAGGCTATCGCCAGCCGGTGATCGGCCGCGGCGCCGGTCAAGCTCGGCGTGGATTCGACGACGTACAGCCGGTTCATCGAGCCGGCCGTGCCGACGTCGATGGCGTTCCGCCGCGCGGCGAACGCGCGCGCATCCTTGAGCCGCGCCGGTCCCCACGCGAGGAAGTCGGATTCGAGCGACACAATGACGTCCGCCTTCTCAAAATGATGCACCGGCTCGAGCTCGTCCCCGAATGCCAGTCGCGTGCCCGCACGAATTGCATCGCGCGACACGCTCTCGTACGCGTGCCACCTGGCTTCGGGAAACTGCTCGAGCAGCCGGTGAAGCTGATCGGCCAGAGTCGGCGAGGCCACGGTCTGCGTCAGGATTCGTAAACCCGAGCCTTTCTTCGAGCGCAGCGATTCCCGAGTATCGAGCACCAGGCTCTGGAAATGTTCCCAGGATCTCGATCCGACCGCCGCGCGTGATCAGTTGAGACCGATCAGGGTCGTAAAGCCCCAGGAGCGCAGCCTGCCCGAAGATATCCGTCGCTCCCAGGCTCGCCGGATGCGCAGGGTTGCCTTCGATCTTGATCGGCCTGCCCATCTCACTCTTGACCAGCACGCCGCAGGCGAATCCGTCGATCGGCACCGCCGAAGCAAAAAAAAGCGGCCGGCCGGGAACGATCTCCTCGGGGGCCTGCACGTACGGAACGATCGATTCGGCCGGCTGATAGGCACACCCCGAAAGACCGGCCAGCGCCAGTGACGCAGCCGAAACCTTCAGGAAATCTCGCCGGTTGGGCCCGGTCAGCGATTCCTTCCACCCTCGCCAGAAATAGGGCGCTCGAGACCTCCTCCTCCTGTGCGACCCCGGCTAGCTCTTCGAGGCTCCTCCACACAACCGGCGATCGCACCGCCGAGCGCAGGCTCGAGCCTCCGATCGGGCGGCACGTTGTCGAGCACAGTCAATTCGGGTAGCTGTTTCATCGGTGGCACACCGAACAGTTGGTCAGTCGATCGACTTCGACATGGTTTCGCTTGACGAGTTCTCGCCCTCTCTTGGTTTGCTGCGCCGAGGTGAGAGCGCAGGTCCATCACGAGCACCTCACTCTTTTCCCGCAGATGCCGCTCCGGATGGCGGTGACAATCCAGACACCAGCTCATCGTCATCGGCTCCTCCTTCCACGTCATGGGCATCTTGTCCACGCGCCCGTGGCACGACACGCAACCCACCCCCTTCTGAACATGAATCGCGTGGTTGAAATAGACGAAGTCCGGAAGATCGTGGACCCTCGTCCATTCCAGCGGTTTGTTCTGAGCCAGGCTGGTCGCGCACCGGCTCGAGCATCGGGCTCGCCGCCCAGATCTGCGAGTGGCACGACATGCACGTATGGGTGGGCGGCAGACCCGCAAACGACGAGGTCTCGACCGAAGTGTGGCAGTAGCGGCAGTCGATTCCCAGGCCGCTGACATGGTGCTCGTGCGAGAAAGGCACCGGCTGAGGCCGAACCACGCGCACCTGGGTTTGATACGGAGACTGAAGAATCAGGTAGCTCAAGAGCAAGAGGCCGAGCACGATCCCGACGGCGCCGAAAATCGTCAGCCGCGACAACGTGTTGGCACTCGGATGAAAAATCTGCGGCATTCAATCGGCTCGCGCTGGAACCAGAATCCGCCTGTCACGCGCCGAGGCAATCCACGCCATAGAATGAGCACGAATGACGCCGCTTTCAACACCCGGCTGGGGAATTTCCCCGGATTGTTTTGGTCGAAATCGCCAAACAGTTCGCACATTTCCATGGTCGCGATTTGTGTGAATCTCACGCCGGGGGCGCAGGGAACGACCACCGTCGCGCGCTTGCCGGTGCGCTGAAAGGAAGGAATCGAACGTCCGATCGGACGCGTCAAACCCCTTCGAGTCGGCCCGTGGAATCACCAAGTCGAGGGACGCCGTCGACGCCCATGCGGTCAAGCATATTGAGGTAGAGGTTATTGAGTGGCTTGGGTTTGAATTTGCAGTAGCGGCCGGCGGTCAAGTCTCCGCCACCCTTTCCGGCCAGGATGATGGGCAGGTTCGAATGCGTGTGCCGATTGCCGTCGGAGTTTCCGCTGCCGTAGATGATCATGGAATTGTGCAGGATTGAATGCCCATCGACATCTTTGATCGACTCGAGCTTCTCGAGGAACTTCGCCAGTTGCTGCACATACCAGAGGTCGATCGAGCCGATTTTCTCCATCATGTCTTTCTTGCCGAAGTGATGCGACAAGTTGTGATGGCCCTCCGAGATTCCTATTTCCGGGAATGTCCGGTTGCTCCCTTCGTTCGCCAGCAAGAATGTGGCAACGCGGGTCGAGTCGGTCTGGAATGCCAGGACCATCATGTCGAACATGAGCCCGATGTGCTCGGGAAAGCTGCCCGGAACTCCCGTCGGCGTTTCAACGTTGGGATTTGGCGTTTCCTTGAACTTTTCGGCCTCCTGGATCCGCCGCTCGATTTCGCGCACGCCCGCCAGGTACTCATCGAGCTTCTGCTGGTCGCCGCCGCCGAGCTCTTTCTCGAGCTTGCGCGTGTCTTCGAGCACGAAGTCCAGAATCGACCGCTGCTGCTCCCGGCGCAGCGCCAGGTTCTTGCGCCGCTCGGCCGGAGCACCGGCTCCGAAGAGCCGCTCGAACACGAGCCGCGGGTTTGGCTCAGGCGCGACCGGCAGGGTCGGTCCGCTCCACGACAGATTGTACTGGTAGGCGCACGAGTAGCCCGAATCACACGACCCGGATTTCCGCACCGCGTCACACGTGAGCTCGAGCGATGGAAATCGTGTCAAGTGACCGATTCGCTGCGCGGCCAACTGGTCGACCGAAATGCCCGCATGAATGTCGGCACCGGCCGTCTTCTTCACCCGCACACCCGTGAGAAACGAGCCGCTGGCTCGGGCGTGATCTCCAGGCCCGTCAGGTCCGGCGGTCGCATTGATTTGATCGAGGCCGCCCAGGATCTGGATATGCTGTTTGACTTTCTCCAGCGGCTGGAGCGTCTTGGTCAGCTCGAAATCCTTGCCTTCCGTCTTGGGCCACCAGTAGCTCTGGTGCACCCCGTTGGGCACGTAGACATACGCCATCCGCAGCGGAGCCCCCGTCGCCGTCACCGCCAGTTTGCTCGCATCTTTCGTGGCAGCAGCCACGCCGGCGGGCAGCATCGATTCGAGCGCGGGAAGGGCCAGCGCCACCCCCGCGCCTCGCAGGAATGCACGACGGCTCGACTCGCTCGCGGTTGCGGCTCCCGCCATTTCTTTTCGCGAATGGACTTGGTTCATGGCTTTGACCGTGCCTGTTGACTGAGTTCTCGAGACCCGCTCGATGCGGTGCTCACGGTGGAAACGCTCCGCCGCTTTTGAAACGGTGTCGATTCGATCACTCCCACGAGCAAGGCGGAAAACCGCCCTCCTGCACCATTCAACCGCTCCACAATTCGGTCCACGGCCTCGACGTCATTATAATCCAGTCCGCGTCCCAGGGCATAAGTCAGGAGTTTTTCAGAGATGCAGCGATAGAAATCGGCCTTGTGCCCCTCCTTCAGAATGCGCTTGAGCTCTCTCGCGTCGCGGAACGATTCACCGCTCAGGAGCTTCCCGGTCGAATCAATCGGCTGCCCGCGCTCCTTATCACGCCAGAGACCCATTGCGTTGAAATTCTCAAGCGCGAGCCCCATCGGGTCCATCCGCGCGTGGCACGACGCGCACAAAGGCTGCGCGCGATGCAGCGCCAGTAGCTCGCGGCCGGTCGGCTCTCGATCCTTGAATTCCTTCTTGGCATCCTCCAGCGGCGGAACGACGGCCGGCGGCGGCGGTGCGGGCGTCCCCAGCAAGTTCTCCAGGATGAACTGGCCGCGCTTCACCGGCGACGTTCGGGTCGGGTTCGATGTCACCAGCAGCACCGACGCATGGGTCAGTACCCCCCCGCGCGGGCTGTCTTTCGGCAACGTCACTTTCTGCATCTGGCTCCCGCTCACGCCCTTGATCCCATAAAGCTCGGCCAGTTTGGCGTTCAAGAAGGTGTAATCGCTATCGATCAGTTCGAGCACGCTGCGATCTTCACGCGCAATGTGGGCGAATACCATCTCGGTCTCGTTGCGCATCGCGCGGCGGGTCTGGCCGTCGAGCTCGATCCTCGCCCTGCTTCCCTCCTGCCTCAGGACGACGCGGGTGTTGATGGTAAACCCGTCCACATCACGAACCTGGAGCCACTGCCCGACGAAATTGCGATAGAGCGCCTCGCTGCGCGGGTCGTCCAGCATGCGTTTGATCTGGGCCGCCAGATTCTTCCTGAGCTCGCCGCGCTCGGCCGCGCGAAAAAGCTCGGCATCCGGCATTGTCGACCAGAGGAAGTAGGAGAGCCGAGAAGCGAGCGTGTATTCATCGACCGGCAGGTATTTCTGGCCCGCCGCGTTCGCGTCTGGCCCGCTTGCCTCGACCCGGAAGACAAATCGCGGCGACGCGAGCACGGCGACCATCGCCCGCGCCACGCCCTGTTCAAACCGCTGGCCGGGCAGGCGGTAGATCTTCTCCGCCATCGCGACGAGCTTCTCGAGTGCCTCCGGATCCACCGGGCGGCGGAACGCTTGCGTCGCAAACCGGGACAAAACTTCCCGGGCATACGCACGCCGCTCGGCTTCCCCTTGCGGGGGCTCTTCTTTCGCAAAGAACCGATCGTAGTTCTTCGGGTGCGACCAGTGCTTCGGATCAAGCGGGCCTTGAAACTTCACCGAGACGATTCGGACATCAACAGACGTGTTCGACGCCTTTTTTTGCACCTGCGGGTCCGCAAGCGGCTCGATCTCGAAACTCACGTGATGGTCGCCGGCCTTGAGCGGTTCGGTGAACGAATAACGATAAACCTTGCCGTCCTGCCACGCGTAGGTGTCGCGGACCAGCTCTTTCTCGTCGAGCCGCGCAACCATCCTGCACCGGCCGGGGTCATAAACGAACGAGCCATGTACTGCAACTTCCATCGCCAGACGGTAGTCTCCGTCGATGTCGGCGATGATCATCCGCCTGACTTTTGCTTTGTTGTAGACGCTCATCCGATCGCCGTTGCCCGGTCCTTCCACAGCGCGAAACTCGGTTCCGCGGTAGCTCCGTTCCGGAATCAGTCGCGAGACGGTCGGAACGGCGGCTGCGACGATCGACTCCGCCGCCTGGATGTACTTCTCCAGCAGCAGCGGCGAAACCGAGAGGACGTCGGCGATATTATCAAACCCGTAGCCCGAGTCATCTGGCGGGAATTCTTCCTCGACTTTGAAGTCATATCCCGTCAGATCGCGGATGGTGTTGCGGTATTCAGCGCGATTGAGACGCCGGATCGTGCCTCGGCCCGGGTCCGGGTTGGCAGGGTCGATCTCGAACACGTCGGACTTGATCCACTGCGCGAGCTGCTGAACCTCCGCTTCGCTCGGCCGTGGCTTACCTGCCGGCGGCATCAGTCCCGAGCGCACGTTCTTGAGCACCGCCAGCCACAAGTCTCGTTTCTTGACGAGGTCGCCGATCTGTGATTGATCGAACGCAAGATCGCCTTTCTTCATGCCGTCGGCGTGGCAGCGGTAGCAGTAGTCGATGAGGATGGGCTGGACCGTCTCCTCGAATCGGGCAATGGCAGCGCTTCCATCACCCGCCGCCGCGCTCCCGCAAAGTGCGAGGGTCGCGAGCAGTGCACAGACGCCGTGGCACGTACCGCGGCGGCGCGCCCGATCACGCATGGCTATTGCCCAACTTTTCAATTTGGCCTGACCGAAAAACGGAGGGACTCTTGCGGGGTGGGTCGTCGTTCGAAAAAGTGGCGACAACTCAATAATCTATCAGGAAGGGCGATTCGGTTAAACAAAAATTGCAATCCGGTGATTGGCCGCCCTGAGGTCGTGCTCTCTATGATGTTAAGCGTCAGTGCGAGGAACTCCGGACTCGCACGCACGTTTCTTTCCATGTGTCGGCCTGGTTCAAACGCACGTAACACTCCTGGACGCGGTTGGAGTGCAACGGGACTACCATTCTCTTCGTAGGGTGGGTGTAACCCATCATCCCGTATAACACTACGGCCGGTGGGTTTCACCCACCCTACGTGCTGCGGACCATTGAAGGTGTAATTTCGCCCTCGCTCCCGTTGAACCAGGCCCATGTCCTCGGGCGGTGTAAACGCCTTGTCGTAACCGATTGCTGTTATTGCACTTCGCGTATCTCCCGAACCCAAATGTTACGGAACCGAACCGGGTTACCGTGGTCTTGAAGCAAGATCGGCCCCTTTGGCCCGTGCGGTGAGTACTTTCCGACGGCCCGGTACGCCATGGCGCCAATAACCGCGGCGTGGTTGTGCACCAGCACGCCGTTGTGCAGCATCGTCACGAACGCCGCCGATTCCAGCGATCCGTCCGGCTTGAATCTTGGTGCGGTGAATATGATGTCATACGTCTGCCACTGCCCCGGCGGTCGCGACGCGTTGACCAGAGGCGGATATTGCCCGTAAATCGCGGCCGCCTGCCCGTCGGCGTACGTCACGTTCTCAAAACTGTCGAGCACCTGGATCTCATACCGCCCGAAGAACATCACCCCGCTGTTGCCCCGTCCCTGGTCCCGGCCTCGCGCCGGCACGGGTGCCGCGAACTCGAGATGAAGCTGGCAGTCTCCGAATTCCTCCGTCGACCTGATTTCACCCGCGCCCGACTTGATCACCATCGCCCCGTCCTCGACTTTCCAGTCCGCCGGCTGCCCCCGCCGGCCCCGCCAGTGCGAGAGGTCCTTGCCGTCGAACAAGATCACGGCGTCGGACGGCGCTTGCCCTGGTTCTTGCTGAGTGCTGCACGTCCCCGGCGTGATCACCGGCGGGCGAGGCCGATCGCCGTCATGCACATGCCACTTCCCGCCGGGCAGCATCGGGGTGTCCTTGAACCCCACCTTGGGCTCATCCTGGCCAATTCCGCGCGAGCCCAGCGCCGTCAGAACTGCCGCCGATAAAGCAAACGCCACCGCGTGCCGTCGAGTCATGGGTTTCCCTCTTTCTGAGCTCGAGTCCGCTCCACCGCCGTTTACCATTCCAACCGTCCCGACGCGCAAAGTCGAGCGTCCGTCCGGAGTGGTGGAAACTGGAGCTTGATCCAGCGAAAACCTCGCGCACTCGCCTGTACCTGTAGCGGTGCGGATCTCGGTTGGACTTCACTGAAAAAAGGGCCAAAAACATAGTGAACAACACCATCGATTTGTAATGGCAATTTTCGGTGACCCGTGCCACGAGCTTTTACCATCGCCGAAGAATGCCATCGCTCTGTTCCTATTTGGTTATATCCATTAGACTTGCAGCGCAGCTACTCCACACGAAACGATCGTTGAACCCGTCGAAAAAATGGCAAAAAGTGGCAATATTACGGGGGTCCTTCAGCATCCGTACACTAGTGTAAACCAACCGAGTTCTGAATCCTGAACTTGATCGGAATTGAGTCCGTGCGCACACGCCGGCGCGGACGGCGCAAGGCCGGCACTCCTGTCGGCCACTCCCCCGGCCAGTTCCCGCCCCAACGGGGCGAAAGTCAATAGGAACGCTTCGAGCCCCTGCAACACTTCCCTCGGTCATGAATGAATTCCTCCGATCTCCGGGTGAGCCTCCATGACGCGGATGTCGCCACGCGCCGGCTCCAAAACGCCAGCACGCAGCGCACTCGCTCACATACAATATGCGACCACTTTGCCGATTCAAGACGCCATCGACCTGGAGTTTTCCAGAAAGTTTCCGGGTTCCAGCGATGAGATCGATTAGGAAAGAAAATTCACTCCGTAAACGCGGCCCGGCGCAGATGAAAACCCCGGCGCCACCGCCGCGTCGATCAACTCTCGGTCCCTTCGCCTCTTCGTTACCACCTTCCTCCTCCGCACCGCATCGCCGCAGCAGAATCAAAACCCATTCAAACCCTGACGCCTGTCGCTGTCTTTCGACGAATAGTAACAATAGACATGGGGTGGAGGATGAATCTCCCTCACATTCGTCGCGACACGCTGGTCAGGACGCACCGGCGCGACGCCGTATGCCCATAGATTGATGGATGATCCCATGGATCACTTCGTCACGTTGGAGAAGCTGCCTGACGATTTCGCAGTGCCTCCCAAGTTCGGCAGTCGGCTAGAATATAACGCCGAGGCGCACAAACTCGTCTTCCATGGCTACATGAGCAAGGCCGAGTTTGACCAGCTCAGCGCGATCAGCCTGGACTGGCGATTCCGTCGGACTCTCGAGGATCTCTTCCGCCAATGCACGCCCGAAACCAAGCCGCCGCCAAGTGGCTTCGTCCGCGTCCTTGCAAACTTCGGCCAGCTCTTCTCAAAACGCTGAGAGCACGCGTCGCCCTGGGATGGGCGCTCGCGCTCTTCGCGGCTCAGTGCTTGCATGCGAATTCGGCCGCCCAGTGGGTCTTCGAGGGCTCTGGCTCATCCGCTCGACTTCGGGGAGTAAGCGCTGTAAGTGCAAAAGTCGCGTGGGCCAGCGGAAGCGGCGGCACGGTCCTGCTCACCATCGATGGCGGCGAAACTTGGAATCGCAGAATGGTCCCCGGCGCGGAAGCGAGCGATTTTCGCGACATCGAGGCGTTCGACGCGCGCACCGCGCATATCCTGTCGATTGGTGCCGGCAATCTCTCGCGGATCTACAAGACATCTGACGGCGGCGCAACCTGGGCGCTCGAACACACGAACCCCGATCCGACGGGCTTTCTCGACGCCCTCGCGTTCTGGCACGCAGACCTTGGGCTCGCGTTAGGCGACCCGGTAGACGGGTGTTTTGTGGTGCTGAAGACCGACGACGCTGGCAAGACTTGGACACGTGTTGGGCCGAACGGCATCCCCGCCGCATTGACCGGGGAAGGTGCATTCGCCGCCAGCGGTACCTGCCTCGTCGTTCAGGGCGACAAAAACGCCTGGTTCGCCACCGGCGCCGGACGGGTCTTCCACACCACCGACCGTGGCCAGCACTGGACGGCCCACCAGACCCCCATCCGCGCCGGCAACGGCTCCGCGGGAATATTCTCGCTCGCGTTCTGGGATGCGGACCATGGCGTCGCCGTCGGTGGCGATTTTAAGGAGCCGGAAAAGGCGGACAAGCTCTGCGCCCTCACTTCCGACGGCGGGCGAACGTGGAGAGTCCTCAGGGGCTCGCAACCCACCGGCTATCGCTCCGCCGTCATCCGCGTACCGGACTCTCCCGGACCAACCCTGCTGGCCGTTGGCCCTACCGGAACCGACCGGTCGACCGATGGCGGCGAAAACTGGACGAAGCTCAGCCCGGAAGGCTTCCATGCCGTGGCGTTCAGCACGGCCAAGGCAGGCTGGGCGGTCGGCGAGGCGCGGGCGCATCGCCCGGTTCGAAAGTCGATGAACAAACTCGACCGCTCCCCTTGCTGACGATGGGATGCGACTGTACAGTATATCGCGTGATGCCTCGGACCGTCACGTGATAAAACCAGGGCTGCAACCGTCTGTCCACTGCGGGGAACAAGCGATGGTTAAAATCTTGCTCGGCGGCTTGGTCGCCGGAATCATCATCTTCTTCTGGGGATTCGCGGCGCACGAGGCGCTGCCGCTTGGTGAAACCGGAATCCATAATCTCCCGCAGGAAGCGCCCGTCTCCTCCGCCGTCAAAGACTCCGTAAAGGAGCCCGGGATCTACCTCCTTCCCGGTCGGGCGATGATGAAATCGAGATCGGCGGAAGAGCAAAAGCTCCTGCAGGAAAAGGCCGCCAAAGGCCCGACCGGCTTCCTGATCATCCACCCCGAAGGCGTCGAAACAGCCTTGCCCAAGTACTTGCTGCCACAGTTTCTGACCAACGTCGTCTGCGGCATCCTGGCCGCGTTTCTCGTCACCCAGCTCAGGCCCGGGTTCGTCATCCGCGTGCTGTGCGTCACGTTGATGGGCGTCTTCGGTTTCGTGATGGTCTGCATACCATACTGGAACTGGTACGGCTTCCCGCTCGACTTCACGATCGCCCAGGCCATCGAACACACGGTCGGCTGGTTCCTGGCCGGTCTGGCGCTCGCAGCAATCGTGCGCCCGGCTGCCCCGAAAGCGGCGCTCGCATAGACTGACGTGGTGCATCAAGGCTCGCCCAAAGTCATCTCGCGTTCGAGCCGTCCGCCCGCTCACGGCTCAGCGGGTTTCTTGACCGCAGTCGGCTGGCGCGCCTCCTCAGCCGACGTGTGGTCATGCACGATCTTCCAGCCGTCCGGAAACTTCCGCAGGATGATCGTGAACAGCCCTGTCGGCTTCGAGCCGTCAGGCATCGTCAGATTAAATCGCCCCCGCGCAAACACCGATTCCGCCCCGAGCGCTTCGATCTCGAGCTCCGAGAACGCGAGCTGCCCCATCGCCCTCCCCTCGGCTTTGTATCGACGGCGATACCGATCGCGCATGGCCTCATACCCGTCAAACCGCTGCCCGCCCGACATGAACACGACCTTCGGAGAATTCCAGTATCCGGCGAGAAATCCGTCGAGATCCCCTTTGTTCCAGTCGACGACCTGCTGATCGAGAACCGCACGCACGTCGCGGACGACGGCGTCCGATTTGTCATCCCCACGGGCTCTGAGCCCGGCCCAGGCCACGGCCAGCGCCACACCACACACCACCAGTGCGAGAGTTTTCTTGATCATTGCTAATCATCTCTAAGCGACAAGAGGGCTTCCTGGAGCGTGTCAGCGTCACCCGCGGCTCGCAGCAACGCCTTGAGCCGCTCAATGTCGCGCACCGAGCGGACAGATTGCACGTCTTTGGCCGCCACTTTCTTGAAGCTGCCCTCCAGAAGCTCCAGGATGGCAGCCTGGAATCCTTCGGCTATACCCTGCTGACGTCATTTCTCGAATACTTTCTCGATTCCTTCGCGAAGTCCTATCCGAAAACCTATCCGATATCCTTCACGATATCCTTCTTCGCGCCAGTCTTTCAATACTCGTCACATAAGGCATGCGTCGAGCCTCCTTAGAGCTGCGAGAGGACATCATCGAGCGTCTCGGCGTCATTCGCGGCTTGAAACAGTTCGCCCAGCCGCTCGATCTCGCTGATCGAGCGGAGCTTTCGTTCATGCTTGGCCGGCAATTTCTTGAACTTGAGCTCCAGCAGCTTGAGGATGGCGATCTGCAGGCCTTCTGCCACGCCTTCTTTGTGTCCTTCTTCGCGCGCAGTCTTTCAATACTCGTCACATAAGGCATGCGTCGAGCCTCCTCAAAACGCTCGAGGTCAGTTCGGAACGACTGCTCGAGCTCCGGCGGAAGGGCCAACATCCAGTCGAGCACACGAAAAAGTTGCCGCACCTGCTCTCGTTTCAGCCCACGATCGTAAAGGCTCTTGACCAGGCGAAGCTTCCATTGCCACCGCGTCGCGGGCGCATCCCGCGTCTCGAGAACCTTGAGCTGCGCCAGGATGACGGCCGCAAACGGATTGCCAGACTGCTCAAGGGCCGCCTCGTCCCGGCGATAGTCGATCAGCTTGACCATCGGGAACCGAAAGTCGAGATCACAGCCCAAATTATGGCGTGGTTCAATCGGGCCGCTGTTAGGGTGACACGTTGCAGACGCGTCCTGGCAACTACACTAACCCGAAGCGCAAGCGAGGGCTCCGGTTAGTCTTGCTCCCGCTTCGCGCCAGTTCGCCGGTGGTGTTACCCGCAATTGAACCACGCCCAAATTATTGTACACGAATCGGTCGGGCCGCCAACTCCGCTGCTCGTCGCACAATACCGCCAAGCTCACGACCGGGCGATCGTAGCGGTCAAGAATTGCGGGTAGGTCGCAATCCAGTTACGGCGGCGCACGCCTTGTCCTGTTCCCGCCTCCGCCACTCAAACCATGTCGCGCGCCCCAACACGCTCACCACTCGCCACAGTTTGCCCCCTGTCGGCCGCGCCCGCCTCAGCCGCGCGTCGATCGTGCCGGCCCGCCGGGGGCAAAGCAAGCGTCTGGAATGCTGCCACGATCATGAGCGTGATCAGCACCATGATGACGCTGAACAATCCGTATCGGTCGCCCAGCCGCCCTAGCAACGGCGCGCACATCCCGCCGACGCTCACGGCCAGGCCCAAGGTCACGCCCGAGGCCATCCCCACCCGCCGCGGCAAGTACTCTTGCCCCAGAACCACCAGAACCGAGGTGGGCATGAATAAAAAGACGGCCAGCGGAACCAGGAGCGCGAGAGCCAGCGATCGATTGGTGCTGACCGCAAACAGCGCCAGGAACAACACGCCCCCGGCGAAGCCCATGCGGATCACTTTCCGTCGCCCCAGCCGGTCGGCGAGATAGCCCCCTGTCAGCGTTCCCACGATGCTGGTGCCCAGAAAAATGGCCAGCGCCCGGTTTCCTTCCGCCGCGGTCTGGCCCCAGCGGTTCATGAAGTAAAGCGCCAGGAACGTATTGAGGCCATAAAACACGATCGAACGGCAGACCGTCGCGCCGGAGAGGATTCCGAAGCCCCGCCAGTCGTCTTCCCCCGTGAAGCTCGGCCCATGTCCATCGGAATGCGGTCTTGCACCTGCTCTGCCGATCAAGCAGCCGATCAAAAGCGCGACCACGCCGGTCGGCAGGAGCAGGGCCGCGATTCCGCGCATGCCCCAGGAAACAACCACCGCTGTCGTGATCACAGGCGCGAGGGCAAACCCCAACCCGCCTCCGACCGAGAAATAGCTCATCCCGGTCGTTCGCTTGTCGCCGCTGGCGATGTGAGCTTTGCGCGCGGCCTCGGGATGAAAGGCCGCCACCCCCAGGCCGCTCAGTCCCACAGCCGCGAGCACGACCGGGTAGCTTTCCGCTTGAGTCCCGATTGCCAGACTCACGCCAGCCAGCAGCACGCTTCCCGGCAAGAGCCACCACACGCCAATGCGATCAGCGAGCCCGCCGAAGAGCGGCTGCACGATCGACGAAGTCGCACTGATTGCAAACACCAGGCTCGCGGCCATCGCATAGCTGAATCGCCTCTCGTCCACCAGAAACGGCACCAGAGCCGGAACCACGCCCTGGCAAAAGTCGATCAGAAAATGCCCGAGCGAAAGCAGGGCGATCGCCTGCTTGTTCATCTGCGGCTTCTCCTCTTCGACCGCAACCTGGGATAACATCGTAGTCGACTGCCCAGTATATAGCGTGGGAAGATTTCACGCCGGGATTCTCCGGCCGAGCCATGTAGAAGACGAGAGATCCGGAACACATGTCGCGCAACGCACCGGGGTGTCTGGTCCAGTCGCTCGAGTCGCTCTTCGATGGCCGCTCGGTCGCCGGCCTCTCCGACCGCCAGCTCCTGGATCGTTTCACCCGGGCGCGCGACACCGCCGGCGAAGCCGCTTTCACCGCGATCGTCGCGCGGCACGGCCCGATGGTTCTTGACCTCTGTCATCAGCTTCTGGGCGACCTTCATCACGCCGAAGACGCGTTCCAGGCCGTCTTCCTCGTGCTGGCTCGCAAGGCGCGCTCGATCCGCGACCCGGATCTTCTGGCAAACTGGCTCTACGGAGTCGCGCTCCGCACGGCCCGTTGCGCAAAGGTCCAGCTCAACCGCCGCCGCAAGAAAGAAGAGGCTGGCCTCGTGCGCCAACATGATCCGGGCTCGCCTGCGCTGCTCTGTTCGATGCTCGAGCCCACCATCGATCGCGAGCAGGCCGAGGCCCTGCACAGCGAAATCGCCCGGCTCCCAGCTTCGTTTCGCAAGCCGGTGGTCCTCTGTTACTTCGAAGGCCTGACGCTCGACGAGGCCGCGAACCGGCTGCGCTGCCCCGCCGGAACGGTTCGCAGCCGGATCGCCCGCGCACGACACAAGCTCAAGCGCGGCCTCACCCGCCGCGGTGTCGTCTTGCCCGCCGCCGCGCTGGTCGCGGCTCTGTCACACAGCTCGGCAAGGGCATCGCCCTCACCCCACCTGTGCGAAACAACCGCCCGTGCCGCAATCCAGTTCGCCGCCGGCCAATCCGCCGCGCCCCTGGCGGCGGCGCTGGCTCTGGAGGTAATGCAAACCATGTTTTTTCACAAGTTGAAGATCCTCGCACTCGCGTTGCTCTTGGTCGGCGCCGTTGCCTCGAGTGCCGGTTATCTTGCTCGCGCTCAGGCGAGGAACGATGAGCCCCAACGCCTGGCGGCCAGTCGCCAATCGCCGGCTGCTGCTCGTCCGGATGATCCAGCGCCCAAGCCGGCTCCGGGGCGAATGTTCGTGGTTGGCCGTGTCCTCGATCCAGAAGGCAAGCCGGTGCCCGGCGCGATCGTGGTCGCCTCCGCCCGCACCAAGCTGTCGCCCAGAGTCGCCCGGCTCGAAGGACAGCACCAGGCTGTGATCGCACACGCGGCAGCCGACGGATCCGGCCGGTTTCGACTCGATGCTCCTCGCACGTCGTCGACGCGAAATGACGAATTCATGGCGATCGCCTTGGCGCCCGGCTTTGCGGTCGGGTGGGCCGAGATCGACCCTGATCTCGATCAGCCCGCCGCCGACATATCGCTCCGCCGCGAGCAAGTGATCAAGGGCCGGCTATTCGACTTGCAAGAGCGCCCGGCGCAGGGCGTCGTCGTCTCGGTCTCCGCAATCCGGCGCGTCCTCGCTCCGGAGCCACAGGGTAGCGATCTTCCGCGTGCGCACCTCGACGGGCCCTCGTACTGGTTTCGTGTCAACGACATTCCAGCCTGGCCCAAGCCCGTGACGACCGACGCCGAAGGACGGTTCGAGCTGCACGGCATCGGCCATCGACTCGAGGCTCAGCTCAGCATCATCGACCCGCGATTTGCGATCCAGATGATCGATGTCGCGACCGACGATTCCCCGGACGCGAAGTCCTTCGCCGCGGCCCTGCAACCCGCCAGGATATTCACCGGCCGCGTAACATACGCTGACACGGGCAAGCCTGTCCCGGAAGCTCGGATCCAGATCGCTGCCGGAGGGGCGGGTCAAAGAGGCTTCCGGACAATCCCCTTTCAAGCCAACGCCGACGGTCGATTTCGCGCGAATCCATTACCCGGTGATGTCTTCGCCATCGCAGCGATTCCGCTGGTCGGGGAGCCTTACCTGGCCGCTTCCAGGAGAATCGAATGGCCCAAGGGCGCGGCTGAGCAGTCGGTCGACCTGGCTCTTCCCCGCGGCGTGCCGATCCGCGGAAAGGTCACCGAGGAAGGCTCGAAGGCTCCGGTCGCAGGCGCGTGGGTGATGTTCGTCCCACGTTCCGCGCCCGGCGCCAATGCCAGTGGGAGCGGTCAAGCAGAGTCCCAAGCCGACGGATCCTTCGAGCTCGCCGTGGGCCCCGCCGCCGGCGGTTACCTGGCCGTTCAGGGTCCCAGCGAGGATTTTGTGTTGCGGGCGATTGGCAATCGCGAGTTCTACGAGGGTTTGCCAGGCGGCCGGCCAATCTATTCCCACAGCTTCATCGCCTGCGCACCGAAATCAGGCGGCAGCGGCCTCGAGGTCCAGGTCACGCTTCGCCGCGGCCAGACGGTCTCGGGCCGAATCGTCGGTCCCGACGATCAGCCGGTTCCGGATACCTGGATCATGGGCCGGGCCGCACTCGGGCCGGGTTCCGTCGCTTGGCGCGTCTGGTCGGGTTTCTATCACGGCACGGCACCGAGCGGCCGATTCGAGTTGCACGGGATCGATCCCGATACCGAGATCCCCGTCTATTTCTTTCAGCCGAAGCGCAAGCTCGGCGCGGTGGCCCACCTCTCGGGGAAGTCCGCGGCCGGCGGGCCTATCACGATTCGCCTCGAGCCCTGCGGCTCGGCCGTCGCCCGGCTTGTCGACGCCGGTAACAAGCCCGTGGCCGGGTACCGCGACCAGTTAATGACTTCGATGATCGTCAGATTCGGACCAGATCCGGCACGCGGCGACGTAGTCGGCGCGAATGACCTTGCAACCGAAAGTGGATACCTGTCCAGGATCGACCCGATCAACTATCCGGTACCCCCCCAGTCCGATGCTCTGGGTCAAATCACATTCCCCGCTCTGATCCCCGGCGCAAACTATCGAATCGTCGTCCGCAATCCACCTGCCGCTCCGGTGCGCAAAGACTTCACCGTCAAGCCCGGCGAAACCACCGTGCTGGGCGATATCCTGATCGGGAAGCCCCAAGCCCGATGACAACCGCGAGCTGAACCTGCTCTCCCCCTGGGAGAGGGAGGCCAAAGGCCGGGTGAGGGCCGAGTGCGATCGATCACTCGTACCGCGGAAGATCTGCGTTCTGTCGCGACTTCCACGGCAACCTGGGATACAATAGCAGCCGGCAACACAGTACCTCGCGTGGTAACGAGTTTCATGATGCGGAGAACCAGCGGCGATGCAGTCCCATGCATCCGGCTCGATGGTGCGGCAGCTCGAGTCGCTCTTCGAGGGTAGCGCTGTCGCCGGCCTATCGGACCGCCAGCTCCTGGACCGCTTCATCGCGCGGCAAGACGCAGTCGGCGAAGCGGCATTCGCCGGGTTGGTGTTCCGCCACGGCCGGCTGGTCCTGGGCGTATGCAACGAGCTGTTGGGCGATCGCCACGACGCCGAAGACGCCGTGCAGGCTGTCTTCCTGGTCCTCGCTCAAAAGGCGCACTCGATCCGCGACCCCGACCTTCTCGGCAACTGGCTCTACGGCGTCGCCCTCCGCACGTGCCGCCAGGCAAGCCTGTGCATCGCTCGCCGTCGCAAGCACGAGGAGGCATCCCAGATGTCGAACCTGAGATCAGGCGCCGCCACTGTATCCCCCGAGCAATCGCTCCTGGCCCGCGAGCAGGCTGAGCTGCTGCACGAAGAGATCGAGCGCCTGCCACGCACCTTCCGCCTGCCGGTCGTTCTATGCTACCTCGAGGGCCTGACCGTCCATGAAGCGGCCCGCCGGCTCCGTTGGTCCCACGGCACGCTTCGCAGCCGGATGGCCCGCGCCCGCGAAAAACTCAGGCGTGCCCTCACGCGCCGCGGCATCATCCTACCCGCCGCCACCCTGGCCGCGGCCCTTTCCACGCGCTCCGCCTCGGCATCGGTTTCCCCGCACCTGTGCGAAACAACGGCACGAGCCGCGATCGAGTTCGCGGCCGGCCAGTCCGCCGCACCCTTGGCGACGGCCGTCGCCAGGCAGTTGCTCCGGTCCACGCTATTCCACAAGGCGAAGCTCCTCGCGCTGTCGTTCCTGTTGCTCGGCGCCCTCGCCACGAGCGCCGGCTATCTGACGCGGGCTCTGGCAAGGAACGACGAGCCCAATCCGTCCCCGCCCGGACTTCGCCCGGGCCAAGCATTAACTCAACAAGCAGCGTCTTCGCGCCAGGACCCGGACCAGGTCACCATTCATGGCCGCGTTCTCGCACCCGATGGCAAGCCGGTACCCGGCGCCCGGGTCGCCGTGGTGGCCATGCCGCCGCCGCTTCCCCAAGGCCGCCTTGTGCGCGAACTGGAGCACTACGAAGTTTTGGGCTCGGCCGCCGCCGATGCAGATGGCCGCTTCCGCGTTGATTTCCCACGGATCGCAACCGATCGCGTCGGCTTGAATCTGGTCGCCGGGGCGACGGGATGGGCGCTCACGGGCAAGTACATCGGCGACGATCTACCCCGCTCGCCTTTGACGATCACGATGGAACCCGAACGAATCGTTCGGGGAAGGTTGTTTGACGTTCAGGGCCAACCAATCGCCGGAGTCCCCGTGCGCGTGAGTCGGTATCACACCGCTCCGTTTGATGGCGCCGGCCAAGCCCCCGCATGGCCTGAACCGGCGACGACCGACGACCAGGGCCGCTTCACATTTCGCGGACTGGGTCGAAGCTCGACGATCATGGTTGAAGCCAGCAGTGACCGCCACGCTCGGCAGACGTTCTCGATCGATCCCGTGGATGAGCCGAAGACGGGCGCACTGTCCCTGACGCTGTCTCCCGCCCAGGTGATCGAGGTCCGCACCACGCGCGCCGACGACGGCAAGCCCCTGCCAGGCGTTTGGGTAAGCGTTCGCGGCGTGCGGCGACAGCGCCCGTCAACAGAACGAGCGACCGGTGCTGCCACCAACGATCAGGGCCTCGCGCGCATCATCCCTGCGTCCGGCGAATCCTTCTCGATCACTGCCTATCCACCTGCGGGCGAGCCTTATCTCGATGCGCGGGCGGATCTCGTTTGGCCGAAAGGCGCCGTGACGCAATCGATCGAGCTCAAGTTCAGCCGCGGCGTGCGCGTACCCGGCACGATCACAGAAGCAGCGTCCGGCAAGCCGGTTGCCGGCGCACTCGTCCATTATGCCCAGACGACAATCAACAACCCTCTCCTTCGACGTGGTGAACTGCGGCACAGCGAGACAGTGTCCGATCCCGAAGGCAAGTTCCAGATCGTTGTTCCCGCCGGACCAGGCCACCTGCTCATCCGGGCAGCGAATCCCGACTATCTGCACATCACAACGACGAACGAGGAGCTGAGAGTTCGATCCCTGCCGAACGCGCTCATGTACCCCGATGCGCTGGCTCACATCGATATCAAGCCCGGCTCGGCGCCCGAAAACGTGAAATTGCAACTCCGGCGCGGAGTTACCGTCGCCGGGCGTGTGATCGGGCCTGACGGCCACCCGATCACGAGTGCGATCGCTCTGGGCCGAACCTACATTCACAACAAGCTGACCGGCACACCATTTACCTTCTTCACAGGCAATGCGCCCCAGATCAAGGTGCGAGACGGCCGGTTCGAGCTCCCCGGCTGCGACCCCGAGAAACCCTACACGTTTCATTTCCTTGACCGCGAGCACCAGCTCGGGGCAACCGTCGAGCTCTCCGGCAAATCGGCCCGGGACGGACCGGTAACGATCCAGCTCGAGAAATGTGGCGCGGCAATCGTTCGATACAAGGACCCCCAGGGCAAGCCGATCGCGGGCCACACGGGCGACCAGCTCATGTTGATCATCACGCCCGGCGCCGATATAAACGCGCGGCCGGATCAAATCATGGCCGATATGCAGTACCAATCGAATCTCGATTCCGAGCGTCTTCGGCGCTTGCGCACGGATGCCGACGGCCGCATTACCTGGTCATCACTCATCCCCGGTGCGAAATACCGCCTCCGCGGCCATGACTTCGAATTCACGGCCCAGGCCGGCAAGACAATCGATCTTCCGGACGTCACCATCCCTCGCCCGTGAATGACGCTCGTTAATTCTCGCCAAACTCGGAAAGTCGGGATACGCTATTCTCGAGAGAGGCAGTACCTGCCGTGGTACGATGATTCACGGCGCAGGGAGTCTGCGAAAATGACATCAATAGCGACAAACTCGTTCGTCCGGCAAATCGGGTCGCTCTTCGACGGGACCTCAGTCGCCGCCATGTCCGACCGCCAGCTCCTCGATCGTTTTACCGCGCGGCGAGACGCAGCCGGTGAGGCGGCGTTCGCCGCCGTGGTACGACGGCACGGCCCGTTGGTCCTCGGCGTCTGCAACGAGTTTCTACACGACAGCCACGACGCAGAAGATGCCTTCCAGGCTGTTTTCCTGGTGCTCGCTCGCAAGGCACACTCCATCCGCGATCTCGACCTGCTCGGGAACTGGCTCTATGGTGTCACCATCCGCACATGCCGTCATCTCCGCCACCAGCTCGTCCGCCGTCGCAGGAACGAGGTGGCCATGCCCGTCTTCAGTGCCGCTTCGAGCATCGCCGCCTCATCAGCCGAGCAGGCGGTTCTGACCTGCGAACAGGCCGAGTTGCTGCACGACGAGATCGAGCGATTGCCACGTGCATTCCGACTCCCGGTCGTGCTCTGTTACCTCGAGGGACTCACCGTTCACGAGACCGCCCGGCGCCTCGGTTGCTCCCATGGCACGATCCGCAGCCGGATGGCCCGCGCGCGTGAAAAGCTCAAGCATGGCCTCAACCGCCGCGACATCGTCTTGCCCGCAGCCGCCCTGGCCGCCACGCTCTGGTCGCGTGCAGCCTCCGCGTCCGTGGCGCCCCGCTTGTGCGAAACGACCGCTCACGCCGCGGTTGAGTTCGCTGCCGGCCTCTCAGTTGCGCCTCTCGCGCAAGCGGTGCTGCGATCCATGCTCGTGAACACGTTGAAGCTGACCGCACTCTCGTTACTGTTGATTGCCGCGGGTGCCACGTGCGCGTTCTGCCTGGCACCGGCCGCGGCGCAGACCCAGGACCGGAAAATCACACGACCTGTCGCCAAAAGCGCTGACGCGGCTCTGCCGATCGATCGAACTCCACCACCCGGCCGAATGTTTGTCACCGGCCGAATCCTCGATCCCTCCGGCAAGGAAATGGCCGGCGTTCCGGTCGAGATCATCGGCCGCCCTCGTGAGCCCTGGGTACGCACCGTGGTCGACCCGGAGCGCCATCGCGTGCTCGGCCGCGGCCTCTCGACGGCCGGCGGCCGCTTCAGCCTCGAAGCGTCCCGCACCTCGTTCACACGGTTCTTCGAAGTTTACGCCCTGGCCGCGGCACCCGGCTTCGGCCTCGGCTGGGCCGAGCTCAACGCCAATGCCGGCGCGCCCACAGTCGAGATCCGCCTCCTGCCTGAGCAGGTCATTCGCGGCAAGCTATTCGACGTGAACGGACAGCCAATTCCCAAAGTCAAGCTCCAGATCTCGAGCGTCGGCCGTCCTACCAAGATCGGCACGTTTGACGGCGTCAACATTGGCAGCTCCCACGTACCCGACGCGCTAGGCAACTGGCCTCGTCCGGTAACGACCGACGACCAGGGCCGGCTCACGCTCTCAGGAATCGGTCGCGATGTCACGGTGGCCGTCAGCGTCCGCGACGGCCGTTTCGCCGGCCAGAACTTCCGCATCCAGACCGATACGCGCGATGGCCCGAAGGAGTTTTCACAGACCCTCCAGCCCGCAACCATCATCGACGGCCAGGTCCTCGCCGCCGACACGGGCGAACCGATTCCCGGCACGGTGATCTCGATGTCCTCGGGCGTGCACGTCCGCACCGACGAGCACGGACAATACACAACGAACGTTCGCCCAGTCACCCATTACCGTGCCGAAGTGTTTCCCCCAGAAGGCAGTCCCTATCTCGCAATCGAGCAGGATGTGTCCTGCCCCAAGGGAACGGTCAAGAAGACGCAAGACTTGAAGCTCCCGCGCGGTGTGTTGCTCTGCGGCAAGGTGATCGAACAAGGTTCCGGCCGCTCGATCGCCGGCGCAAGCGTGCAATGGCTCGCGGCTCGTTCAAGGGCCGGCGTGATCCAGGGCTGGCAAAACGTCGTGACCACCAAGGATGACGGCTCGTATCAGATCGTCGTCCCTCCCGGAAAAGGGCATCTGTTCGTCTATGGCCCGACTCCCGACTACGTACTCGAAGCGATCGGCGAACGCATCCGCTATTCGGGCAAGCCCGGCGGAGAACGCTACTACGCCCACGACATCATCCCCTGGGAAGTCAAGGCCGGTGATTCACCGCACGAGATCCATTCCGAGCTTCGCCCGGGCATGATCGTCAAGGGGCGCCTGATCGGTCCGGCCGGTCAAACAGTCGACAAGGCCGAGATCGTCGCATTGCTTCACTTCAACTACTTCCACGTCAACTGGCGCGGCGATCTCACAATTCACGCCCGCGATGGATCCTTCGAGCTGCACGGGCTCGATCCTGAAAAACCCACCCGCGTCTCGTTCCTCGACGCCGATCATCAGTGGGGCGCGACCGTCGATCTCTCGGGCAAGCAGTCCGGCAAAGACATCGAGGTCCAGCTCCTGCCATGCGGCCAGGCAAAAGCTCGCTTCGTCACGCCAGACGGCAAACCGATCCCCAGAATCTCTCCCCAGCTCGAAATCCTCGGCAGCAGCGGCCCCTCTTCGCGGACAAGAACCGCCGAAGCACAAGCACAGCTCGCCGCCGACGCGGCCGCCGTCATCAACCTCGACCGCAAACACTACTGGAATGGCCAGTTCACCGACCAGGGCGGCCGGATCACGCTTCCGGACCTGATCCCCGGTGCGACCTATCGGATCAACGACTGGTCGACCGTGAACGACGAAAACAAAGGCGTCCAGGTGCGTAGAGATTTCACCGTCAAGTCCGGTGAGACGCTCGATCTCGGCGACATTCTGATCGAGAAGCCATCGCGATAAGCGATGCCGTGAATGACCCGCGGATCACTGACTTTCAAATGACCTGCGATAATTAGAAACGTCGCCCGACAGCGCCTGCCCCTTCGTGATTGGTTTGTAGGAGGGAGCTCCGTCTCCCGACTCCGGGCTGCCGCGTTCGGCGGTCAATCGCTTTTCTCTGGCGACTTGCCAAACAAAGTGGGACAAATGGACCACTGTCCGGGCAGTATGCAGCGGTGTCTCATGATTTCGGGATGGCGAGGCTCCCGCCGAGCTGCGCCGGCGCTCGCTCATGATTTCGGGAGTGCGAGGCTCCCGCCGAGCTGCGCCGGCGCTCGCCAGAGCGCGGAGCGCCGTGTCCCGGAATCGCGAAAACCCGCTTGAAGAAGCGGTGGAAAGTGATGAAGAGTGCGACGCGGAGCGAGCGAAATGTCCAACGTAACGACTCATTCCATAGTCCGGCACATCGAGTCGCTCTACGACAGCGGCACCATCGCCGGCCTCTCCGACCGCCAGCTCGTCGAGCGTTTCATCACCGAGCGCGACTCGACCGGCGAAGACGCATTCGCCGCACTGGTCGCTCGGCACGGTCCGATGGTCCTTGGCATCTGCCGCAGGCTCTTGGGCGATCGACAGCACGCCGAAGACGCGTTCCAGGCCGTCTTCCTGGTTCTGGCAAGCCGTGCCCGCTCCATCCGCGATCCGGACCTGCTCAGCAACTGGCTCTACGGAATCGCGCTTCGCACCGCGCGCAAAGCCAGAGCCCGTCTGGCCCGCCAGCGTAAGAACGAAGAGAACCGTACCATGATCCAACCAGAAGCCAGCACATCGAACACGGCCGAACAGGTGGCAATAGCCCACGAACATGCCGAAACTCTGCACGCCGAGATTGAGCAGTTGCCCGGCGTGTTCCGCATCCCGGTCGTGCTTTGCTATTTCGAGGGCCTGACGCTGGACCAGGCCGCCCTGCGCCTCCGCTGCCCGGCAGGAACGATCCACAGTCGCTTGGTCCGCGCCCGCGAAAAGCTCAGGCGCGGCCTCACTCGCCGCGGCATAATCGCGCCGGCAGCCGCACTTGCCGCGGCTTTGTCACCGGGCTCCGCCTCGGCATCGGTTTCATTCCATCTGTGCGAAACAACCGCGCGTGCCGCGATTTCCTTCGCCGTCGGCCCGTCCGCCGCGCCGCTGGCAGCAGTCCTCGCCCGGGAGGTGCTTCGATCGATGCTCTTTCACAAGCTGAAATTCGTCTCGATGGCGATGCTTTTCGTCGGCGCCGTGGCCGTAAGCGCTGGCTATCTGACGCGTGCTTTGGCGAGGAACTCGCCCGAATCGCCTCAGCCTGCCCGGCAAACACCTGCCGTGGTGAAGCCGGACGACACGAGCGCAAAGCCCGCACCCGGCCGCATGTTCGTGGTAGGCCGAGTGCTCGATCCGCAGGGCAAACCGGTGCCGGGTGCAACGGTGATCGCATCCGCCAGGCCCAAGTTCTTGCGGCCTGGCGCCGGTGACGAAGGACGTTATGCGATTGTGATTGCGCATGCGAATGGCGACGAATCCGGTCGGTTCCGGCTCGACACGCCTCGCACCTCGTCGTCGCGGAGTGACGAATTCACTGTCGTAGCGCTGGCCCCCGGCTACGGCACCGGTTGGGTCAATGTCGACCCTGACGCAGACCAGCCCGCGGGCGATATCTCGCTCGAGCCCGAACAGCTTATCCACGGCCGCCTGCTCGACCTGACCGGCCGGCCAGCCCAGGGCGTCGTGGTGTCCGTCGTCGGGATCCGGCGCGTCCTCGTTCCGGACTCAGGACCTCAACTGGACGGTCGCATCACGTCGGAAGGACCGATCTTCTCGTGGGCCCGCGTCAACGACATTCCCGGCTGGCCCAAGCCCGCGACGACCGACGCAGACGGACGGTTTACTGTGCATGGCGTCGGTCGCGGGCTCGAAATCCGGCTTAACGTCGTCGACCCGCGATTTGCTCCCCAGATGATCGAGCTCGCCACGGACGATGCGCGTGGCGCAAAGGCCGTTTCGAGCTCGCTCCAGCCCGCCCAGATCATCACCGGCCGCGTGACTCTTGCCGACTCCGGCAGACCCGTCCCGCACGCACGGGTTGAAATCACTTCCACAGGCGAGGCGCAGCGCGGGTCGCGGTCAGCCAGCTTCACAACCGATGCCGACGGCCGGTTTCGCGCGAACCCCTGGCCGGGCGAACTTTTTTTCGTAACCGCCTTACCTCCTCTCGGTCAACTTTGCCTCGCCACTCAGAAGCGAATTGATTGGCCCAAGGGCGCGATCGAGCAGTCGATCGACCTCGTCCTTCCAAAGGGTGTCGTCATTCGTGGCAAGGTAACGGAGGAGGGATCGAACCGTCCCGTGGTGGGTGCATCGGTGCACTTCAAGCCACACACTCGCGCGGACGGCGGAGCCTACCAGAGCGACGGCCAATCGGAGACGGGCGCCGATGGTTCGTTCGAGCTTGCCGCACCACCGGTAGCGGGTCATCTTGCCGTGCTCGCGCCAACCGAAGATTTTGTGCTTCGCGAAATCGGCAATCGCGAGTTCTTTCGCGGCCAGCAAGGTGGCACGCGTATCTATTCCCACAGCTTCGTTGCCTGCGACCCACAGCCGGGCGGGCTCGCACTGGAAGTCCGCGTCACTCTTCGCCGTGGCATCACGGTTGCCGGCCGCTTCGTCGGGCCGGACGAGAAACCTGTCAACGACGTCTGGATCATCGGCCAGCAGATCCTCGGTCAGAGTGCCCCGGCATGGCGCATCTGGCGGGATAACTATCACGGCAACGCCGTCAATGGCGGGTTCGAGCTGCACGGCCTCGACCCCGACCGGGTACTTCCTGTGTACTTCCTCGACCCGAAGCGCAGGCTCGGCGCAACGGCGCAGCTCTCGGGAAAGTCCGCCGCCGGCGGACCACTCACCATTCGCCTCGAGCCTTGCGGCGCGGCCACAGCTCGCCTGCTCGACGCTCACGGCCGGCCGATCGCCGGCTACCACCACGAGTACATGATCTCCACGATCATCATTCCGGATCGAGACCCAGGAAGCCGCACCCCCGCGGACGCGAACAGCCTCCGCGGCCAGGTGGGTCGGCTGTTCGCCATTGATCCCATCAATTACGCGAAAGCGCCTGTGTCCGACCCCGAGGGCCGCATCAGATTCCCAGCTCTGATCCCCGGTGCGAACTATCGAATCGTCGACCTCGTGGGCGGTCCGTCGGGCTCTCGAGTCCGGAAGAGCTTCACCGTCAAGCCCGGCGAAACTGTCGACTTGGGCGACATCCTGATCGAGAAGCCGTCAGGCCGCTAAGACTTCGCCCCCCCTTTCTTGTCTCTCGCACAGTCTCTCCGCGATTTCACCCACAAACCGGGATACGATATCCGAGAGCGAGGCAGTACCTGATGTAAGAAAGAGATTCACGACGGGTCGAGGAGGCCTGCGGCGATGTCGACCATAGCATCCGGCTCGGTGGTCCGGCAGATCGAAGCCCTCTTCGAGGGCCGCTCCGTCGCCGGACTCTCCGACCGCCAGCTCCTCGACCGCTTCACCGCACGACGAGACGCGGCCGCCGAGTCCGCGTTCGCCGCGCTCGTGCTCCGTCACGGCCCGCTGGTGCTTGGCGTCTGCACCGAGTTGCTGCACGACCGCCAGCATGCTGAAGATGCATTCCAGGCGGTTTTCGTCATTCTGGCTCAAAAGGCACACTCGATCCGCGATGCCGATTTGCTCGGGAACTGGCTCTACGGCGTCGCTCTCCGCACCTGCCGGCATGCCAGGCACCAGCTCGATCGTCGCCGTAAGAACGAGGAGGCCGCCCTGATGTCAAACGCTGCGTCGCGCGTCGCCGCCCCCTCAGCCGAGAAGGTTTTCCTGAGCGTCGAACAAGCCGAGCTGCTGCACAACGAGATCGAGCGTCTACCCCGTGCATTCCGGCTTCCCGTCGTCTTGTGCTACCTCGAAGGGCTCACCGTCCACGAGGCCGCCCGCCGGCTCCGCTGCTCGCACGGAACACTTCGCAGCCGGATGGCCCGCGCCCGCGAAAAGCTCAAGCGAGCGCTCACCCGGCGCGGTGTCGTCCTGCCCGCCGCTGGAATTGCCGCTGCCCTTTCCGCGCGTTACGCCTCGGCGTCGGTCTCATCCTACCTGTGCGAGATGACCGCGCGTGCCGCGATCCGGTTCGTCGCCGGCCAATCCGCCGCACCCTTGGCCTCGGTCCTGGCCCAGGAGGTGCTGAGGTCCATGCTGGCGACCAAGCTCAAACTCACTCTGCTGTCCCTGTTCCTCCTTGGGAGCATCGCCACCGGCGCAGGCTACGTCAATCGCCAGCTCGCGACGGAGAACGAACGCATGAGCGCCTTATTGGCCGGAACGTTGCCGATCGCCGCACCGCACAGCCCTCGTTCGCCAATGCCCGACACTCCGACGCCGGGCCGGATGACGCTCACCGGCCGTGTTCTCGACCCGGCCGGCAAGTCCGCCTCAGGCGTGCCGATCGACGTGATCGGCGTGTCTCGCACTCCGGCCGCGGGAACCGACGTGGAAAAGAATGCCTTCGTGTTGCTCGGCCAGGCGGCGACTGACGCCGATGGACGCTTCCGCATCGAGGCGGCGGGTGTCTCGTCGGCTCGTTTCCTCGAGGTGTACGCCCTGGCCGGCGCCGCGGGCCCGGGCTCCGGCTTCGGATGCCTCCGCGTGCACCCCGATGCCGGGGAGACCGCGCTCGAGTTGCGCCTCCGGCCGGAACAGCTCATTCGCGGCCGGCTGGTCGATCTGAGCGGTGAGCCGGCCGCGGGAGTGGATGTCTCTTTCAATCGCGTGCAGAGCGTCTCGCCCCTGGCCGGCGCCGGAAACTTCGACAGCTTCTACCTCGGTTTCGGCTACCCCTGGGCTCTTCCTCCGCAGGAGCTTCGCGCCTGGCCGAAGAGCGTCAAGAGCGACGCCAAGGGCCGATTCACACTCGCCGGCATCGGCCGCGGCCTCTCCGTCATCCTGTTCATCCAGGACCCCCGCTTCGCACAGCAGCGATTCGACTTCCCGGCCGCGGATCGAGACGACTCGAAGGAAGTCACGCTGGCCCTCCATCCCGCGAAGATCATCGAAGGCCGCGCACTGGCCGCCGACACCCTCCAGCCGATCAAGGGCGCCGTGATCTCCGTACGAGCAAGCTTCGGCTCCTTTGGCGGGATGTTCACAACCAAATTCCGGGCCGATGACGAAGGCCGGTTCAAGATCAGCCCTTTCTCGGGCGATTACTTTCGCATGCGAGCCTTTCCCCCTGAGGGCCAGCCCTATCTCGCCCGCGAGCACGAATTCGCCTGGACAAAGGGAGCCGTCAAGAAGGAACTTGACCTCACACTGCCGCGCGGCGTCTTGATCCACGGCAAGGTGACCGAGAACGGGACCGGCCGGCCAGTCGCGGGGGCGAGCGTCCAGTTCGTCCCCATCAAGCCACCGCCCGACATCATCGATGGTTTTGAGGCCATCGTGAGGAGCAAAGACGATGGCGCGTTTCAAGTCGCTGTGCCGCCCGGCAAGGGACACCTGATGATCGTGGCTCCCACCCTCGACTTTATTCCCCAGGAGATCAGCGGCGGAAAGCTCTATGCAAGCGGTCAGCCCGGCGGCTGGCGATTATACGCCCACGACATCATCGCCTACGAATGCAAGGCCGGTGACTCGTTCTTGACGATCTCTTCCACCCTGAACCCCGGCAAGACCCTGCGGGGCCGTGTGTCCGGTCCGTCGGGCGAGGAGGTGCGAGACGCTGTCATGCTCAGCCGCCAGCAGCTCGACCCCATCAACCTCGTGTGGCTCACGCACAACTACACTCAGGCTCATCACGGCCGGTTCGAGCTGCATGGATTCGACCCCGACAAGAAATCGCCGGTTTATTTCCTCGACGCCGAGCACCGATGGGGCGCGGCGGTGGAAATCTCGGGCAAGCAGGCCAGCGAGGAACTGACAGTCCGCCTCGAGCCCTGCGGCCAGGCTAAGGCCCGGTTCGTCGGGCCCGACGGCAAGCCAATCCAGAAGCTCGAGATGGGGTCGTATTTCAAGCTGATCATGACTCCAGGATCGGTTCACACCGGCTCAATCGACAGAGGAAGCCAGTTAGCAGCCGATGAGACATGGGTGGCCAGCATCGATCCAGACCACTACGTGCGCCCGCATGGCCCCGTAACCGACTCCGACGGTAGAATCACGTTACCTGACCTGATCCCACGCGCGCCGTACCGCATCGTCGACTGGTCGCTAGCGAATGACCAGAAAGGCTTGCAGATCCGCAAAGACTTCACCGTCAAGCCCGGCGAAACGCTGGACCTTGGTGACATCCTGGTCGAAAAACCACAAACTCGATGAGATCCCAACCCGCGTAGAAAGTGGCCGCAGGCCGGGTGAGGGCCGAGTGCGAATGACTGGCCGAACCACGTGAGGCATACCGTGTCAAACCAATCCCCCTGGTCCCCGTACGAGCCGGCTCCAGAATCCCCCTGGAACCTCCGCAAGGTCGCCCACCTGCACCGCCGCGCCGGCTTCGGCGCCACCCGCGCGGAGCTGCTCCGCGACCTCCAGGCCGGCCCCGCCCGTAGCGTCGAGAATCTCTTTCACCCGGCGCAGCTCCCCACCGACGCCCAGGAAGCCATCGATAGTTTGCGGCAGACGGCGCGCACCTCGTCGAACATCGAGCTGCTCAAGGTCTGCTGGCTCAACCGCATCCTCCATGGTCCAGACCCGCTCCGCGAAAAGCTCACCCTCTTCTGGCACGGACACTTCGCCACCAGCAACAAGAAGGTCGAGTCCGTCGCACTCATGGACGCCCAGAACGAGACGCTGCGCTCAAAAGCCCTCGGTAGCTTTGCGCCGCTCCTCGAAGCCATTGTGACTGATCCCGCGATGCTCGTCTGGCTCGACGGTGGAACCAGCAGGAAGGAAAAGCCCAACGAGAACTTCGCCCGCGAGTTCCTCGAGCTCTTCACCTTGGGCCCCGGAAACTTTACCGAGCGCGACATCCGCGAAGCCGCCCGGGCGTTCACCGGCTGGGTCCGCCAGGATGCACGCGGTTCCCGCGAGACCGCCAGCTTCATCCACGAGCCCGCACAGGTCGACAACGGAACCAAAACCTTCCTGGGCCAGACCGGCCCCTGGCAAGCGGCCGACATCGTCCGCATCGTGCTCGATCGCCCCCAGGCCGCGATATTCCTGGCTCAGAAGCTCTATCGGTTCTTCGTCAGCGAAGCCGGTCCCGCGTCCGCCGAGCTGATCGAGCCCCTGGCCGCCGAGATCAGGTCGCATCACTTCGCCATCGGCCCGGTGGTCGAGATCATCCTCCGCTCACGGCACTTTTACTCGCCCGCGGCCTATCGCACTCGGATCAAGTCGCCCGTGGAGCACAGCGCGGGGCTGGTACGCATGCTCGAAATCCCCCGGCCTGCATTAAACCCACTGGCTCTCTCCGCGGCATGCGATGCACAAGGCCAGGAGCTATTCGCGCCCCCGAACGTCGCGGGTTGGGTTGGCGGCCAAAACTGGATCAACAGCGCCACACTCCTCGAGCGAACCAACTGGGCTTCAGACGTCATCTGGGGCCGCGCCGAAAACGGTCTCTCGCCGTTTGATCCGGTCGAATGGACAGCGCGATTTAAGATCAAGGTCGACCAGTGTGCGCAGTCGATCAGCGATCTTCTGCTGCAAGACGATCTCGGCAAGGACGCCCGCCGCCTCACGCTCGAAGCCGCGAGTGGCAACAGCCCGGTTGCCTTGCGCAAGGCTCTTCAGCTCGTCGCGAATTGCCCGGAATTTCAACTCGCTTGATCGGGAGATGACAATGCACCCCACTCGCCGCGAAATGATCCGCCTCGGTCTCGGCACCTCGACCTTGCTGGCCTGCGGACAGACTGTCCCACTGTTTCTGGCCCGATCGGCTGCGGCGCTTTCCGACGAAAAACAAACCGCCGCAGGCGGCCGCATCCTCGTCGTGGTCCAGCTCGACGGCGGCAACGACGGCCTGAACACCGTCGTCCCCTATCGCGACGACGAGTATCGCAAGCAACGGCCCACCATTGGGATTCCCGCGGCCGAGATCAAGAAAATCGACGACCACGTCGGCTTGCATCCGCAGCTCGAACCCTTTTCCAAACTGCTCGATCAGCATCGGCTGGCGATCGTACAGAGTGTGGGTTATCCCAACCCGAACCGGTCGCACTTCGAAAGTATGGCGATCTGGCAAACGGCCCGCCTCGACCACGACAAGGCAGCTCCAGGCTGGCTTGCCCGCGCGATCGACGAGCGCCCCGCCCCCCAGGGCGACGCACCCGGCCTGCATATCCACGACGCCATGCTCCTACCGCAGTCGCTCTCCGGCGGCCAACACGTGATCCCATCGCTCGACCGCCTCGAGCAGTTCCGCCGCCGCCTGGGCGTGCCCTCGGCCGCCGGCCCCGCCGCGCAGGCCGCGGCCCTCGATCAGCTCGCCCGGCAAAACTCGGGCACGAGCGGATCGCTTCTCCAGTTCGTCGAGCGCTGTTCCGTCATCACGTATGCCAGCAGCGCACGACTGGAACGCCTGCAACAGAACCAGGCATCAGCACCTCCAAACTATCCGGACTTCTACAGCCTGGCCCGCCGTCTGCGTCTGATTGCCCAGTTGATCAAGGGCGGCTTGTCCACTTCGATCTATTACACGCACCTGGACGGCTTTGATACCCACAGCGCTCAACTTCAGCAGCACGCCCAGCTCATGCGCCACCTTGGCCAATCGCTCACGGCTTTCCTCGACGACCTCGAGAAATCAGGCGAAGCGGACCGCGTGCTCGTGCTCGTCTTCTCCGAGTTCGGCCGCCGGCTGAATGAGAATGGCAGCGCCGGCACCGACCACGGCACCGCGGCACCCGTCTTCCTGCTAGGCCGTCCGGTAAAACCCGGCCTGCACGGCCCCTACCCCGACTTGACTCAACTGGACGACGGCGACCCTCGCCACGCCATCGACTTCCGCCGCATCTACGCCACCCTTCTCGACCGCTGGCTCTCCGTCCCCCCCCGGCAGATCCTGGGCGCCCCCTTCGACCCCTTACCCGTGCTGGCGTGAGTGCCTCCTCGTTCCCACGGTCCCCGTGGGAACGTCCCTCGAGCCGCTCTGCGGCGTACTAGCGGCTGACTCTCGACCGCAAGTAGGTCAGGCTTTAGCCTGACGATTTCACTTTTCAACGACCCCAAACCCCCGCAGCACATCAAGCGCTCGCTCCACAGCGCCGTCCACCGTCCCACCGGTATCAATCCACTCCCCCACCGCCGCCGTCTCCGTCCCGAGTTCCTCCCACCGCCGCGCCAGAGTGCCGTGAATCTCCCAGTCCGCGTCAGAGACGTCGCCCTTCCGTCTCTCAAGCCGCTCACGGACCAATTCCGCATCCGCACGACAAAGAATCAAGCACGCAGAAACTCCCCACCGCCGGCCCGCGTCCAGAAACAACCGCCGCCGTGCCTCACTGGAAAAGCTCGCATCGACCAGCACACGGCCTCCTTCGAACAAGATCTTCTCGGCTCGGCGCAGACACTCTCGATACGTCCGATCGTTCCATTCTTCCGTATAAAAATCTTCGCCAAGTTCCCTTTGACCACCTACGGGCCCGCGCCGGCCAGCCAGCTCCTTGCGCACCACATCCGATCGTAGAACCGAGAATCCGGCTCCCTCCCTCAGCTTGCGGGCCAAGGTCGACTTGCCGCTTCCAGGCAGGCCACCCACGAGGACCAGGCAAGGCCTGCGGCCCGGCACTTCCAGCTCGCTCAGTGCACAAAGCCAGCGAGCCTGGGCCTTCGCTCGCGCCAGAGCTTTCTCCGTTTCCGGCACCTCGGCCTCGGCCAGCTTCATCCCCTCAACCTTTCCCCGGACCGCCGCCCGATATGCCCGATAGAACGGCAGCAATGAACGCCCTTCCTCATCACCGGTGGCGTGCAGGTAGGCCTCGACAAATGGGTCCGCCAGGTCGCTGCGGCCCTCGACCGCCAGCTCCATGGCCAGAAATGCAACCTCCGCGATCGGGTCGGCATGGCGAAACCGTTCGCTGAATTCGATGCAATCGACCACAACCCAATCGTCCGGCGGCGCGTCTCTCCGGGAACCAGTAGACGTGATCGAGGCGCAGGTCTCCATGCGTGTCGCGTGGAACTCCTCGGGATGCACGACCGGTGATGAGCTGGCGCAATTCCGCGAGCGCAGTTTCCGTGAGGGCCCTCAATCGCTCGAAGGTCGACTTGCTCACGGTCACGCCCACATGCGTGGCCGACTGTTCGAAATTCTCTCTCGCATTCTGCGCCACCACCTCGAACGAGCCGCCCAGCGCGACCTTCGCCCCACCTTCAGCCTGAGCGTGAAACCTCGCAAGCCGCCGGGCCAGCTCTTGAATCGAACCGGCATCAACCTCGCCGCATCTGAGGTGCGCGCCAAGCGTGGCCGAATCCGCCAGTCGCTCCATCTTGACCGCCCATTCGATAGCGTCGCCCGCGCCCTCCATCTTGATCTGAGTGCCATCGAATGTAACCGGCACAACCCCCAGATAGACGGAAGGTGCCAGCCGTCGATTCAATCGCACTTCTTCTTCGCAGAAATGCCGGCGCTGCTCGAGCGTGGTGTAGTCCAAGAAACCGAGGTCCACCGGCTTCTTGATCTTGTAGGCATGCCGGCCCGCCAGGAACACCAGCGAGATGTGCGTCTGGCGCAGCTCCACCGAATCAACAGGCTCAGAATAGGCCTTCGATTCAGACAGGCCCTCGATCAATTCCTCAAGCTCCATGAGAAGGCCTCGATCTCGTTTGCCGGGTCTAGGCTTGACGTGCGATGATCCCTTACTATATCCACGTTGCGGCTTGCAACACGACTGAGCAAGCGACGTGCCGGCTCGATCTGTCTCGAGCTCGAGCCGCGCCGGAATTCCGCGAGTGCCGACATCGTGAAAACCAAGGCCGAAATCGTGCGCGATTGGCTTCCCCGATACACCGGGCGCTCGCTCGAGGAATTCGGTCAGTTCATCCTGCTCAGCAACTTCATCAAGTACGTCGAGATGTTCGCCGAGCGGTTCGGCGTCGAGGTCACCGGCCGCGACCACCCCATGCAATCCGCCACGGCCGAGAACCTGACCATCCTCAATTTCGGCATGGGAAGCGCGATGGCCGCCACCGTGATGGACCTGCTCGCGGCCATCGAACCCAAAGCGGTGCTCTTCCTGGGCAAGTGCGGCGGACTCAAGAAGACCAAGGTCGGCGACTTTATTCTCCCCATCGCCGCCATACGAGGCGAAGGCGCCAGCAACGACTACATGCCCGAGGAGATTCCCGCACTTCCCTCATTCCGCCTCCAGCGCGCGGTCTCGACGATGATCGTCAAGCACGGCTTCGACTACTGGACCGGAACTGTCTACACCACCAATCGCCGGGTCTGGGAACATGACCAGGAATTCAAAGAGTATCTGAAAAAGATCCGCGCCTCGGCCATCGATATGGAAACGGCCACCATCTTCATCGTCGGCTTCGTCAACCACATCCCCAAGGGCGCACTTCTCCTCGTATCGGACAGCCCGATGACGCCCGAAGGAGTGAAATCCAGTCGAAGCGACAAGGCGGTCACCGAGCGGTTCGTCCGCAAGCACCTGGAAATCGGGATCGACTCGCTCATCGAGCTGCGTGATTCGGGCGCTTCGGTCAAGCACATGCGGTTCGAGTCGGGCGACGACGACAGGGACTCGCGCTGGTGAGTCCCGACGGAGCATACACTCGCATGCATCTCCCCTCGCGCAGTGGTTACATGGGTTTCCGGGTAATCGGCTTCCTCAAGCTCGCCAGCGGGCTGATCGCCGTCGTGTTCGGCTTGGTTTTCGTCCGCTGGGTGAGCCGTGATCCCGGCCAGTCCATCGAGCGCTGGAGCGCCCACCTGGGCCTTGATCCGCATAACCATTTCATCAATCTCATCATCTCGACGCTGACCGGAATCGATCGATCGCGCCTGCGCGCCATCCAGGCCGGCACGTTCTTTTACGCCGCTCTCCATCTCATCGAGGGCATCGGCCTCATTCTCGAACGCGACTGGGCCGGATACCTCGTCGTGCTCGCCACCAGCTCGCTCATCCCGTTCGAGATCTACGAGATCGTGCAAAAACACAGTTGGTTCCGTATCGCCGTGCTGCTTGTAAACCTCGCAATCGTCGCCTACCTGGTTATCCAACTCCGAAAACACCACGCCGCCCACAAAAAACCGGCCGCGTAGCGGCGCGAGCGTCCATTGTCGCCCTTCGCTCCGCGAAGGGATTTCTGTACGGCACTGCGCTGGGAGTGGCCCGATTCGAGCGTCGATTGTCGCCCTTCGCTCCGCGAAGGGATTTCTGTACGGCACTGCGCCGGGAGTGGCCCGATTCGAGCGTCGATTGTCGCCCTTCGCTCCGCGAAAGGATTTCCCTGCGTCACAAAGCCCCATTTGGCCCGGAGCGACGAGTCTCAGGTTCGGTCGAACCCCCAACGCCGAGTCCGTGTCAATTTCAAGATCGATCCCAACCCTCCAGACCCTCCACGCTCCGCAACGCCCGATTGAGGAAAACGCCGATGCTTCTCTCAATCACAACCCGGCACTCAAGCGCGACGGATCTCGGCTATCTGCTCCACAAACACCCCGACCGCTTCCAGACCTACGACCTGAGCTTCGGCCGAGCCCATGTCTTCTACCCGCAGGTCGCAGACGATTGCTGCACGGCCTGCCTGCTGCTCGATGTCGACCCCGTCGGCTTGGTCCGTGGCAAGGGAACAGGCAACGGCCTGCTCTCCCAGTACGTCAACGATCGCTCATACGCCGCAACGTCGTTCCTGAGCGTGGCCATCGCCCAGGTCTACGGCTCCGCCTTGCAAGGACGATGCAAAGACCGCCCCGAGCTTACCCAGACGCCGATTCCCCTCTCCGCGAGCATCGACGTTCTCCCCGTCCGCGGCGGCGAGCGCTTGCTCGCAGCCTTCTTCGAGCCGCTCGGCTACACGGTCCACGCCGTCCGTCATCCGCTCGATGAACAGTTCCCCGAGTGGGGCGATGGACCGTACTTTTCGGTGACGCTCTCGATCACTGCGCGACTCTCCGACTTGCTCGCTCACCTCTACGTGCTGATCCCTGTCTTCGACAACCACAAGCACTACTACGTCGGCGACGACGAGCTCGAAAAGCTCCTGGCACACGGTGGCACGTGGCTATCCGGCCATCCTCACAAGGAGGAAATCGCACGCCGCTACCTGAAATTCCAGCCCAGCCTCTACCGGCAGGCCCTCGCACGGCTGACCGAGGGCGCGGATGACTCCGTGCCCGAAGTCGGCGAGAACCAGAGTGATCTCGCCGAGCTCTCCCTCGAGCAGCCGCTCAGCCTGAACGAGCAGCGCATCGAAGCTGTCCTCGCAGCGCTCAAGAACTGTGGCGCTCGAAAGATCCTTGACCTCGGGTGCGCCGAAGGAAATCTGCTCAAGCGGCTGTTCGGCGAAAATCAGTTCGACGAGCTCGTAGGGCTCGATGTGTCCATTCGATCCCTCGAGCGAGCAAGCGAACGGCTTCGTCTTGACCGCCTCACCGAGACTCAGTCCCGCCGGATCCGGCTGATTCATGGGTCGCTGACATACCGCGATCGCCGCCTCGAAGGCTTCGACGCAGCCGCGCTGGTCGAAGTGATCGAGCACCTCGACCCGCCCAGGCTTCGCGCGCTCGAACGAACCGTATTCGAGTTCGCCCGCCCGGCGACAGTCGTGCTCACCACCCCCAACCGCGAATACAATGTCACCTGGCAAAACGTTGGAAGCGAAAAATTGCGGCACCCGGACCATCGATTCGAATGGACGCGCGCCGAGTTTCGCTCCTGGGCCGGGCATGTCGCTGCCTTGCACGGCTACGCAGTCCAGTTCGTTCCCGTTGGTCCAGAGGACGCGTCCCTCGGCTCGCCCACACAGATGGCGATCTTTAACCGCACGGCTTGAAGGATCCAGACCGCCGCGAATGCACATCAAAATCCCCAACCTCAGCCTCGTCGTCCTGATCGGCCCCAGCGGCTCCGGCAAGACAACCTTCGCGCGCAGGCATTTTCTCCCCACCGAAGTCCTCTCTTCCGACGCATGCCGCGCGATGGTCTCCGACAACGAAAACGACCAGTCGGTCACGGTCCATGCCTTCCAGGTCCTCCACCACATCGCCAGCGCACGACTCGAAGTCGGCAAGTTGACCGTGATCGATGCCACCAACGTCCAACCCGAATCCCGCAAGCCCTTGGTCGAGCTCGCCCGGCGCTTTCACTGCCTTCCCGTAGCAATCGTCTTCGACCTTCCCGAAAAGATCTGTCATGACCGAAACCTCGCCCGTCCCGACCGCACGTTCGGTCCGCACGTGATCCGCCATCAGCAGTCACAAATGAGGCGCTCCCTTGCACGACTTGCCAAGGAGGGCTTCCGCTACGTCTTCACGTTCGAGCGACTCGAAGACGCCGAGCTCGCAACGATCGAGCGAACGCCTCTGTGGAATGATCGACGTGATGACCACGGCCCATTCGATCTGATCGGCGACGTCCACGGCTGTTGCGATGAGCTGGAAACGCTGCTGGCGCGGCTGGGTTATCAGGCCATTGCGAGGGTGCCCGGAGGCCCCACCCTCGACTCCGGCCTCGTCTACGCCCATCCGCAGGGAAGGAAAGCTGTCTTCGTGGGCGATCTCGTCGATCGCGGCCCGCGCATTCTCGACACCGTGCGCCTGGTTCGGAATATGGTGCAACACGGCTCCGCCCTCTGCGTCCCAGGCAATCACGACGAGAAACTGCTCAGGAAGCTTCGAGGCCGCGACGTGAAAATCGCTCACGGGCTTGCCCTCACGCTCACCGAAATTGAAACCGTTCCCGAGGAGGACCGTGGCTCGCTCCGCACCGAGCTGGCTGCCTTCCTCGACTCCCTGGTCAGCCACTACGTCCTCGACGACACCAAGCTCGTGGTCGCTCACGCCGGAATGAAAGCAGAGATGCAAGGCCGGGCTTCGGCTCGCGTGCGCGACTTCGCGCTCTATGGCGAAACAACAGGCGAAACCGACGACCTGGGCCTGCCCGTTCGCTGCGATTGGGCCAAGGATTATCGTGGCCGCGCTGCCGTCGTCTATGGCCACACGCCTGTCCCTGCGCCCCAGTGGCTCAACCAGACCGTCAACATCGACACCGGTTGCGTCTTCGGCGGCAAGCTCACGGCCTTGCGCTACCCCGAACGTGAATTCGTCTCGGTTCCCGCCGCGAGGATTTACTGCGAACCGGTCCGCCCCTTCCTTCCGGGCGAATCGCCGGATGCCCCGCTGACCGCCCAGCAGGCCTGCGACGATCTGCTCGATGCCGATGATGTGCTCGGCAAGCGATTCATTGCGACTCGCCTGCGCGGCAACGTCACGATCCGCGAAGAAAACGCGGCGGCCGCGCTCGAGGTGATGAGCCGGTTCGCCGTCGACCCGCGCTGTCTAATCTATCTGCCGCCCACGATGTCTCCGTGCGAAACCAGCGAAGCCCCCGGCCTCCTCGAACATCCGGCAGAAGTCTTTGCCTACTTTCGGAGCCAGAATGTCACGTCGGTGATTTGCCAGGAAAAACATATGGGATCGCGTGCTGTCGTGATCATCTGCCGCGACGAAAAATCCGCGCGCGAGCGCTTCGGTGTCGATGCAGGCGAGATCGGCATGGTCGCCACTCGCACCGGCAGGCGGTTCTTCAGCGACCAGACGCTCGAGCGAGCATTTCTGGATCGCGTCGCCGCGGCGATGGATCGCTCCGGACTCTGGTCCGAGCTTGACACGCACTGGGCCTGCCTCGACTGCGAGCTCATGCCCTGGTCCGCCAAGGCGCAGGAGCTGCTGCGTGTTCAATATGCTCCGGTAGGCGCCTCCGGCCTGGCAGCCCTTCCAAAGGCCATCGCGGCGCTCGGCAGTGCAGCCGCGCGTTTGCATGGCCTCGAGAAGGAGAAAGCATCCTCGATCGAACAATCCGCTCGTGGTCGCGAGCAAGATGTCCGCCGGTTCGTTGACGCCTATCGCCGCTATTGCTGGCGTGTCGAATCGCTGACGGATCTGAAGCTGGCCCCTTTTCATCTCCTGGCCACCGAGAGCTGGGTACATGTCGGCAACGATCACCTCTGGCACATCACGACACTTGCCCGGCTAGCCGAGGCCGACCCGGAGCTCTTCGTTCCCACTCCGTTCCTCGTCGTCGATCTCGCCGATCCCGCCGCCGAGTCCACGGCTGTCGCCTGGTGGGAAGAGCTCACCGGCCGAGGCGGCGAGGGCATGGTCGTCAAGCCGCTCGGCTTCATTCACCAGAGCGGCCGCGGGCTCGCCCAGCCAGCCCTCAAATGCAGGGGGCGCGAATACCTTCGCATCATCTACGGACCAGAATACACGGATGAGCAAAATCTGGTCCGTCTGCGGAACCGTGGTCTCGGCAGGAAACGATCCCTCGCTCTCTCGGAGTTCGCCCTCGGCGTCGAGGCTCTCGAGCGCTTCGTCCGCCGTGAGCCTCTTCGCAAAGTGCACGAATGCGTCTTCGGCGTCCTGGCTCTTGAAAGCGAGCCGGTCGACCCGCGATTGTGATCAGCTCACCCCAACGCCAGCGCCGCCAGCCCAACCATCATCACAACAGCCGCCGCGATGCGTTTGCCGGCCTGCCCTTCCGAGAGCAGGTGCGTCCCCATGACCGTACCGATCAAGATGCTGACTTCGCGGGCCGGAGCAATGTAGCTGACCAGGGTGAAGCTCATCGCGGTGAGCACGAGAATATACGCCGCCGGCACCAGCACCCCGATCGCCAGGATCGCCTTGCCGTCCTGCCGCAAGTGATGCCGAATCTCGGCGCACGGCGCAGAGCGGCCGGCGCGAGCACAACCGACATCCCCACGCTGGCCCCCCACTGCTGGAGCAGCGGCGGCACGCCAAAAGGTCCGACCGCCTGTTTGTCGCAGAGCGTGTAGCCGGCGATCAATACACCGGTGATGAGTCCCAGCGCGATGGCGCGTTTGACGTCGGCAGCCGAAGCGCGAGCCGGCCTGGCCAGCGTAAAAACCGAGAGCGCGACAAGCACCGCCCCGCAGAGTGCCAGCGCGGAAGGGCGCTCCCCCAGCACGGCAATCGCCGCCGCCGTGCTCAAGACCGGTCCGGTACCGCGTGCAACCGGGTAAACCACGGATAGCTCACCTTCCCGGTAAGCTTCCTGCAGCACGACGAAATAACCGGCGTGGAGTAATGCGCTGGTGAAAGTGAATGACAATCCCACGAACGAGAGCTGGGGATGCTGACTGAAAATCAGGGCCCCCGCCAGCGGCGAAAGCAAAAGAGCCGAGGTCGTGCCATACAGCCACACGAACGCCGGCCCCCCTCCCGCCTGTTTGGCGATCAGGTTCCAGAGAGCGTGAAGCACGGCCGCGATGAGAATGAGTCCCAGGGCGGCAATTGTCATGAGTCGATCATCATGAAGTCGGCCTCATCGTGAGATCACATAGGAGCGCATCCTACCGTCGTCTCGCCATCTCGCAAAAATGCGTTACCTGTCTGCAATCGCCAGCGATAAGGTGAGCTGGAGCGCACCGCAAGAATTGCGGGCTTTTAGATGTCTCGCGCCCACGTCGCATGGGACTCCCTTTTTGATCGGCGTCTTTCGGTCCGCGAAAGTACGGAGCCTGCGTGCCAAGGTTGCCGATGGTCGCAGCCACCTCCATCGGGTGGCACTGGCTTTGCCAGTGCTCCGATGCCCGTGCGATTGCGATCGAGCCCGATCCGTGGCAAACCAATCTCGCAGGTCCGTAGCGCTGAGAACCAGCACCCGCCTAATAGATCTCGGGCAGATCGCCTCTCGCTCTCCGCTCGAAATGGCTTCTCGTGATCCCCTCGGGCTTGAGGTTTTGCGGAACGGACAACTTGCTTAGATCCGGCAGGATTGCAGGATAGCCCATCCATTCTCGAATTGCCTTCGCGGTTTCTCCGTTTGGCTGTTCTAGTGCAATCGCGATTAGTCGAATCAAACCTCGGCGGAACCTCATCGGCTCCGGCTTATTCAAGCCAAGCTTTTTGACGATCAACTCCCCATCAGCCGTTCGAGGTCTGACCTCTCCACTTCGCTCAACAAACAAGTGCACGCCATACGCTTCGCGGCAGGGATCAAGAAGCACGCCCGTCGACTTGCGCGTGTTGCAACGATTGCAACAATACACAAGGTTCGTATAATCACATGCGATCTCCTTATGCACTGCCTTGTGGAGTATATGGTCCACACCGAACACTTCAGCGCCGGCTGGGTTCCAGGTCTCCCGGGTCAGACAGTAGACACAGCGAAATTCAAACTCGTCCCTTAGCCATTCCTTGTAGCTTTTATAGTCCGTATAGCCCGCGGGTCCATGGATTCGCTCGTGCGGCACCGACGGATAGTCGTAACACATCACGATCCCACTGAACCCCTTTAATCCAAGCTGATGATAAACCCGTCCTTGGCCGCACATTCTTTAAGCTTCTCGAGCATCCCGAAAGGCAGCGGAGCTACTCTATTTACGTAGTCTTCGGCCTCCTTTTCGAGCTCGTCGAGTTCCGCCTTTTCCACCGCTGACAATCCATGCTCCATGTCCTTATCGATCAACTTCAGCCGACGCCGGTTTAACCGGTCCCACGCCCCTTCGGTGGCGCGGTTAATATCATCCATCACTCTGGCGCTGAGCAATCGTAGGCGCGCATCGATGGACTCTGAAAGCGTTGGCGATCCGCCAGGACCATCCTTGGAAGTCCGACCCGCGATCGCAAGACTCTCACCGGGCGACAATCCCCCATCCTGTGGGCACCCGATCACCAACTTACTCGACATCGAACTCCCTCCGCGCTTCCTCGGTGACGCAGTTCTCAAATGCAACCGAAAGCCTTTCCTTCAAGTCCTCGATCAACGGAAGGGCTGCAGAGATGGCCAGGGTTCCGGTCGAGTTCGCCCACGCGACCTCAAGATCAAGAATGAAGGAAGGGAACTGAATCCCCTTCGGCTCGATGTCCGCCATGACTATCGTCAGGCTAATCGACGGATCTGCGTACAGACACTCAACCCTACTCAAGAACCTCTGCATTCCCTGCACCGGGACCTCATCCGGGTATTCCGGCGCCTTCGTGAAGTAAGCGCTCAAAGGAATATTATACCCTGGAAAGGCCACCCGATTGATGTAACGCACCGCGACGCGGAGAGCAGGCCGAAGAGTCTGCGCTCTCCCGCAGGCGGTAAGAACTTGCGCAATCCTCTCGCGGAACGGCCCCCAGCCGTCATAAGGACTCAACGTGTGGATACTAACCTCATTCGCGCTGACGGCCACGAACCTTGTGCCATGCTCAGACGGGAACAGAGTTTTCCGAACAATCTTATATGTCGATTGTACTTCGGGACTTCCGTCCGCGGAGACTCCGCCCGCCCAATCCGCCTTCACTTCAATCCGCTCAGTCGATTGTCCGGGATACATCGCGGAAATGCTCTCAATTAGGCGCGCCAGCTCAGCGGCGCTCGACCCCGCAATGGGAGGCAGTTGAATCTGGCATATGGCCTCCGCCACGGGAGGTCTTTTGTACTGATGTCGAGCCATGAGAGCTTCCGCTCAGTATTACGCAACGGACTTCGCACTCACTCCAGTATAACCTTCGGTATTCGCGACGCGAGTCGCAAGCTCGCCCGATCCGACGACGCGCGGAGCCATGCGTTCTGACAGCGTGATTTCGCCACCACCATCTGTACGAGATCGCCCCCGCCGAAATGTCCATCTCGCCGTGGACAATCGCAGACTACGAAGGGGGTTAAGGCCATCGGGACCGAGTTGCCCGAAAACGGCACAAGCTCCCGCTCACCGCGAATGACGCCACGAACGCCATCCCAGTAATCGCCCCGGAAGCTAGCGGTTTCTAAGCGCACAGAGACCTGAACCGCAACGATCGACCTCCCAGCGCAAGAGCCCTCGGAAAACGGTTTCGCGTTTCAAAGCGGGCGAGGAGATTCGAACTCCTGACGTCCAGCTTGGGAAGCTGGCATTCTACCACTGAATTACGCCCGCAAGTTTCGCTGCAGTAAGAAAGTACGTCGAGCGATTTGTTTGCCTGTTTACCGGTTCGTCGCACTCGTGTCGACGTATTCAGCCCTGCAGACGATTGTAGCGGCCGGCATCCCACCGGCCAAGATGCAAGCGGCCCGATGCCAGGGAAAAAGTAACGGATCACTTCATCCTGTTCGACCTTTACGACCTTACGCCCGACGCCCCGTGATCAGGCCTCGCACCATTTCGGCAGAAAGCTCCCTGCCGAGGAACCGTACCGACCCATCGCCGAAGGTCGCATACGAGCCGTTCTCAAACGGCCCTCCGAGTCTTGGCAACGGCTTCCCAGCGTCGTAGGGCAAGTCCGCGGGCTTCGTCCATGGGACGGCATCGGCCGCCTCGACGATCATCAGGGTAGGCCTTCCAAAGATGTTCACGTCTACCCTCGTGCCTTCGTCCCCGTTCAGAAGCGATCCCGGACCCACGATCCACTGGTAGTGCGTGTGGTAGCCCGGCGTTTCCTCTCGGCCGACCGGCGCATAGACACGCGGCATCTCATTCAGCAGCGACGCGTTGTGCGAGCTGTCCCAGGCCTCGTCGAGATGAAACCTCTCGTAAAGCGCGAACTGTTCGAGATACGGCAGAATCGCCACGCGCCAGCTCAGGATCGCCTGGCCACCCTTGCGAATCGCGGCCGCCGGGAACCGCCCGCCGTACATCGCCGCGAAATTGTGCATGGCCACGCCCATGAACTTGAGGTTGTTGACCGTCCTGGCACGGAGGTCGGGATGCTCGGGATAGTCCTCGCCTTCCCATAGGGGAAAGGCCTCCCACGCGGGGAAGTCGGGCAGGCCAGTCGCCTCGGCAGCGGGCCGATCGGCCGACGCTGGAGACGCCGTCGGAGTAGCCAGCAACGGGGCTCCCAACGAAGCCGCCCCGAGGCGCAAAAGGTCGCGGCGGCTTACAGGAGGCGAACCATCGGGTTGTGATGCAGGCTGAGTCATCCGAATCCTCCGGGAGATAATGGAACGACATCGGCCAGTGAAATGAAACCTGCGGCATTACAAATAGCCTACCGCCGAAGCAAGCCCGTCCGCCACATTCTCTATTCCGTCGATTCGCGGCGCACCTGCGATCGATCCTTCTGCAAAACGAGATCCACCATCACCCCAAAATGATCCGAGGGAAACGCATTCCCCGGCTTCATATCCAGCACCCGACGCGCAAGAACGCGCCAGCCTCGATTCACGAGCACGTCGTCCAGACTCTTCAGACGTATGCCGTAAAACTGATACGTCGCAGCGCCCGTCACACCACCCACGAGCGCATCACTCGATTCCAGTCCCGCGTCCTCAAAGATCAGACGGTCGGGTGATCCTGGAACCGCATTGAAATCACCCGTGACCAGCACGCCATCAGCAGGACCTCCCTGCGCGATCCGCCCCAGAATGATCCGCGCCGCCGCCAGACGCGCCCCCTCCGTCAGGTACGAATGCAAGTTGTAAACGCGGAATGTGCCCCCGCTCCGCCGGTCTCGCAACCGTACCCACGTGCAGATGCGCTTCGGCCCCAGATACGTATGCCGGGGTGGCGCGGCCGTCGGCTCTTCAAGCCAGAATGTCCCACCGTCAAGCTCTTCAAATCGCCCGCGATCGAAAAACACCGCGCAGAACTCGCCGGCAGAGCGTCCATCATCGCGCCCAACCCCCACGCGGCCATATCCCGGAAGAAGATTCGCCAGTCCGCTCACCTGGTCGTCAAGTGCCTCCTGCACGCAGAGGATCTCCGGCGCCGTCGCCAGCAGCGCCTGCTCGAGCGCACGCTTCCGCACCGGCCAGCCGAAACGGCTCCAGGGCGTACCATTCTCCGTTCCGTGGAGGATATTCCAGGTGACGACGCGGATGATCTCTGGTTGCGACTTCGCCTGAGGCACTGTTCCGCCTGGGCTCAAGGCAGACCAGCCGATGAGCGCCAGCCAGCCGCCGAGCACGCCGAACAGCACCATTTCCGCCAGCCGCAAAAATCGAGCAGCGCTCGGGACCGCTCGGGGAACAGTCGAAATCGACTCGGTGCGCTTGCGCCTGAGGGCCACGATCAAGCCCACCATCATTGCGGCTAGCGCGAGCGAGATCCATTGCCGCTCGCCGTATGGCTGAAGGAAGAAGATCGCCAGCGCCGAGATTCCCAGGATCGCCGCAATTCCAGCCGCCGTCAGCACCCCCCCCAGGACGCGCCGCAATCCCTACCTCGACTTTCGTCTCACGGCGGAGCCGTAGGTGCGGCCGGTGCGGCCGGTGCCGACAACATACTCGGCGCCGCTGCCTGCGGAGCCGCTGGCTTGGCGATCACGATGTTCATCCCGATCTCGTGGGCCGCATCGATCACCAGCACGCAGTGCCGGTGTTTCGTGGCGTAGTCGGCCGAGAGCAGCATCGTCTTACGGCCGGTCTTCTCACGCGCTGTGCGCAACTGCTCGACAATCGCTTCCATGGTGTTGCGCACCGGCTCGCGATCGATCTTCACGCCGCCTGTTGAGTCGACCTCGACCAGCACATTGTCGTCCTGAAGGTCTTCAAGCGACCTTCCCTGGGCCACGGACGTGGGCGCCTGCTCCTGCGACGGCTTGGGGATCTCGAGTGTTTTGTAAAGGACGGTTGTCGCCGTGACCATGAAGAACAACACGAGCTGAAACGCCACGTCGACCATCGGAGCTAGGTCCAGCTCTTCGACGGTCGCCGGCCCGCTTCGCGAAAGCGAGAGGTCGCCCTCCTCCTCTTCTTCGGGTCCGTCCGGAATGTCGTCCCAACCTCGTGAATCGATGACCGGCAGAGCCACTCGGCTGGGTTGTTCGCCGAGGTTGACGCCCTCGTCCTCGTCCGCATCATCAACCGGCACGGCGTCCAGGGATTCGTCCTCGAGTATCTCAAGCCCGCCGGCAGCCGCTGCTGGTACGGCCGCCGGCTTGTTCTCTTCCTTGAAGTCGTAATCATCTTCTTCGACCTCTTCCGCCCAGAGCCATCCGCCCGGAGCGTCCGGCCCGGCGTCTTTGGAGGCGCGGGCCGAAGGTTCTGCTGCGCGCGGCTGATCGTTGATCACGGGGAAAGCCACATCCGATTCCGCCCCAAGTTGAACGAAGTCCGGTGCGCGCAAGGTGGCCGGAGAATCGGCGAGCTCCGGTCCGAAATCATCCGATTCGACCTCGTAATCGGAGAGCGGCGGCGAGGCAGCCGCGGCTTGTGGAACGGGGGCCTGATTCGAGACAGGCGTGCTCTGCGCAACCTCGACTGAAGCCGGTGCGGCCCGGGTCAGCTCCGGCATGTCTGCCAGACGTGACCAGGCCACGGTCGTGCCCGCAGGGCGCACCAGATCGTCATCGCGTAGCTTGCCGCTCTCAAAAGCCCGGCGTATGGCCGCCGGCTCGAGACCGCGCTCAAGCTCGAGGCGGTCTGCGTGGAAGACATCCCAGTTCGCCAATGGGCCCTCCGAGAATTGTGTCGATCAAAACCGGGCCGCGCGCTCTTTCTTATCGGCCGCGCGGCTCTTGAACGCCCAGGTGAACCGTGACCCCTTCAACTTGCCCCACAGCACCGACAACCTTGACAATCTCACCGTGCGGAACGTCGCCGTCGGCCTGGATTACCACTTTCGCGCGACCGTCCTTCACTCCGTCGGCTACCGCCTTCCTCGCCTGCTCGAGCGTGACAGTCGGCCCTTCGCCGATACCCAGCAAGAGCTTCGTCTCATTCCCCGGGCCGGACGGCTTGGTCATGCTCAGAAACGTCGCGGCCGTCTCCTCGACACCGATACCATGCCGTGCCGGCGGCACATCCACCTTCTCTCCACCGGTCATCTGCACCGAAAACAACATGAACGTCATCAATTGAAATACGACGTCCACCATCGGAGTCATGTCGATGTGTTCGTTCCGGTCCTCGTTGTCCTCGCGGCGAAATAGCATCTCAGTCGCAAGCCCCTATTTCTTGGGTTCCACGAATTCAAACACGTCCGAAAGCTGCCGCTCGGTCCGGTCGCGCAGCCGACGCAGCTTTGCGTGCACATCGTTCCCAATAAGCATCATCGGATTGGCGATCAGGAGCCCCGCGCCCGTGGCCCAGAGCGCCAGACTGATGTCAGTAGCCAGGGCATGCGGATCTGCCTTCTCGGAACCACCGATGCGGCCGAAGGCCGCGATCATGCTGGCCACCGTGCCGACCAGCCCCAGAAGCGGGCCCATCCGCACGATCGTCGAGATGGAGCCAAGGCGATTTTCCATCCCCGCAATGACTTCGGCGTGAAATTCCGTCACCACCAACTGCTTGATCTTGGCCAGCCCCCTGCCCCGATTTCGCAACGCAACCGCAACGAGCTGCGCGAGCGCCGTGTGCCACTGCGGCGGGCTCTGGCACAGGTTCAGCGCCTGGTCATAACGCTTCGCCCCGCACAGATCGCGAAGCTGGTCGATGAATTGCTCCGGCTCGTGAATCGTTTTTTTCATCAACGTCCGGTACAGGAGGATGCCGTTATACACACCCCACACGGCCAGGCCTGCAAGCGCAGCGTAAATGACGTAACCGAATGCGTCAATTATCCTTGTGACCATCATGGCAGGAAGTTCCCCAAAGCTGTCGGCGAAGGAGGGAGGAGCTCAGAGACAAGCCGCGGAAGGACAACACGCCCATTCGGCCGCGCGGGGCTCCAAAGCTCGCTGATGTTCTAGTTTATTGTGCCGGGGTGTGCTCGCCAGGGCAAGGGCTGTGCTGCTCTGCAGGCGCCCTCGCGTTATCCATCAAACGTTTCTGACGAGTTGCCGCCGCGAGGGTGATGCGGCACTCCGCTCGTGTAAAGCCTTGCCACGCTTCGCTCGGCGCGAGAATGCATTGAACTGTTCTGGCGATCGCCTCACGCACCGCAGCATCGTCGGATTCCCGTAGGCTCTTAGAGTTTTTGCCCATGCCGCGCACCGTTCTGGTCGTCGAAGATGAGCGCGACACCAACGACATTCTGGCCGGTCTGGTGCAGGCGCGTAATTTCCAACCGATCCAGGTTTTCACGGGTGCGGAAGCTCTCAAGGCCGTCGCCGAGCAGAAACCCGATCTGATTCTCATGGACTTGATGCTCGAGGACTTGAGCGGGTTCGAGCTCTGCGACCGGCTCAAACGTGCTCGCGAGACCAACCTCATTCCCATCGTGATGGTCACCGCCACGCACGACGCCCATCACCGCGCGGCCGGAGTGCGGGTCGGCGCCAACGGCTATTTGACCAAGCCGTTCACCCCCGCCCAGCTCTACGAGACCATGGATGCCGCGCTTGCCTGGAACGAAGAACATAACAAACGCGGCACGACCGGCGAGATCAATTTCGACGTGCGCAGCGAGCTGAGGTACCTTTCCGAGGCCAGCGACATGCTGGCCGACCTGTTCGCCCACACGCCCTTGACCGACCGCCACATCAAGGACCTGAAACAAGCCATCATGGAGATGGGCGGAAACGCCATCGAGTGGGGCCACCGCAAGAACACCGATCTCGTGCTACGAATCACCTATCGCATCAACCCATCGTCGATCACCCTGATCATCACCGACCAGGGCCCGGGCTTTAACCCGCGCAATCTACCGCACGCCGCCTCCGACGAAGACCCGATCGGCCATATCGAGATCCGCAACGAGCTCGGCCTCCGCGAAGGAGGCTTCGGAATCATGCTCGCTCGCGGCCTCGTCGACGAATTTCGCTACAACAAGCTTGGCAACGAAGTGACGCTCGTCAAGCACTTCGATCCGATGCGCAAAGCCCCAGAATGAGACGCCCGTCGAGCCGGCCCATTGAATTTCGGGAGGCGGGCACTTGCTGTCGCTCAGCGGTCCGTTTTGACCGCACCGGAGCTGGAACCCGCCTTCTGCACGGAGGTCGAGCTCGAACGGCGGCTCGATCTGGTTGCCTTCCGGGTCGATGATCGGCGAGGACGACGTCCTGGGCTCGCGCCCGTTGCTCGAACGCTTCGTCGTCCCGGGCCGTTTTCCATGGCCATCATCAGGGCGGCCTCATCCTCGAAGCCGGGCATGAACCCGAGCTCACCTCCCTGACCTTGCCCCACGCCGGCGCCGTTCGGTAGCGGATCAACCCCGAGACCACCTTCATCTCCAGGCAATGCCCCAGCCCGCATCAAGCCGGGCTGCCGAACCTGGGCCTGCATCGGTGCGTTCATTCCGTTCCCGACTTGCACACCGCTCTCGTAGCCCTCGTCACCAATGACTCCGTTCATCCCTGCGGCGATTCCTCCACCGAAGCCCCCGAACCCTCCTCCGAAGTTTCCGCCGACGGCACCGCCGGGGAACGAGATCGTCTGGATATTGTTGAGGTCGTTGAAGAACGCATTGACGGTGAGCCGCACGTATCGACGATCGGCCGAAACGGCCGGTGTCACCGTCATCGTTGAGCCGATCGGAATCGCACCAATGTCCGGCACGTATGCGATCTGTGCCTTCGCCGGGCTCTGCAAACCCCCCGCGAGCGCGAAAAGACCCAGAGCACAGCTCATTATTCTTTTCATCGCTGTCATCATCGGCCTCGGCTTTCCCGGTCATGAATCCGAATGGCTGCGCGATCGCGTTTTGCACGCGCTCGCCAACCGATGCAATCAGGTTGAGTATGCCACTTTGTCGCCGGAATGACCAGAGCCAACCCGCGACCGTATGCTTTGAGCCCCCGGAGGGGGCGAGAGCACGTAGCCAGGGAGCGTCAGCCCCTGGAACTGGCGCCGGCTGGCGCGGAATGTACCAGCACGAGTCGTGACCGAAAAACCCCACGTGCGGATAATACGTGTGCGCCTGGGGCGCGGCGAGCACGATCAACGTCGTCTGGGTGCCCGCCGCTTCATGCGTCCGTTTGATCAATTCGAGGCCGATCCCCCGGCGCTGCCATTTTTCGTCTACCGCAAGGTCTGAAAGATACGTGCAGTAGTGAAAATCCGTGATCGCCCTCGAAACCCCGACCAGCAATCCCCCCGCTCGCGCCGTCACGATCACGTCGGCGTGCACAAGCATGCCGCGGACCGTCTCCGCCTCCTCGACCGGCCGCCGCTCGGCAAGCGTTGACCGCTCCAGCAGGTCGATGAATTCGTCCGGATGCAGCTCCGGGTAGGCTTCGAGCTTGTAAACGATCTCCATCGCCGCTCCTGACAATTCGCCCTTGAACCCCGCCCTGCATCGACCCAAACGAATTCCTTCACATTCCCCAAACCACGCAACCCTGAATTCTATCCTCGAACGGCAAGGTCACGCACCAGCGTGCTGTCCCAGATCACGGCAAGTCGCCCCTTGACACAAATGACTTTGAATTACAAAGTACATTGTATTGCAGACCGTGCGACTCGGCTCGTTTATCCGAGCTTCCGGCGATTTCGATGCAAGAGGGTTTGGCGCTCATGGTGAAAGCACCTTGGATTCCCCGGGAGATGCGCGTTCCGCCCCGATTGGATCTCGGGGCTGCGGTTGGCCCAGTACGGCCACGACGAGCTCTCTTGATCAATCCGTTTTATCCCAAGGATGGTTATGCGAGTTTCGGTAAACACGTTCTGACTCCGACGTTGGCGCTGACGAGCATTGCGGGCGCGACTCAGCCTGAATGGGAGGTGTCGTACTGGGACTTCCTCTGGCACTTCCTGATCCGTCGCAAGCTGACCGCTCGGGTCTGGCGGCCCCTGGTCGAGACCACCCGGCGCCGACACCTCAAATTCCGTCGCCGGCTCCTTGCGCGCACCGATCCCAGCCAGCCGACGCGAGCACCTTCGGTCGTTTCCGCTGGGGTTTGAATCGGCGCGATGCGGAGCTCAGCACCACTTCAGCGAGCCGGCATCGTAAATGGCGGTCGATCCCAGTTGTTCCTCGATCCGCAGAAGCTGGTTGTACTTGGCGATCCGGTCCGAGCGGCTCAAGCTTCCGGTCTTGATCTGGCCGCAGTTTGTCGCGACGGCGATGTCCGCGATCGTGGTATCTTCCGTTTCGCCCGATCGGTGCGACATCACGCTCGTCCAGCCGGCGCGTTTGGCCATCTCGACAGCCTCAAGCGTCTCGGTCAGCGTGCCGATCTGGTTCACCTTGATCAAAATGCTGTTGGTGCACGCCTCCTTGATCCCCTTCGCCAGCCGCTCGGTGTTCGTTACATAAAAGTCGTCGCCCACGATCTGGATTTTGCTTCCCAGTGCTTTCGTCAGCGCGGCGTACCCCGCCCAGTCGTCCTGGTCCAGCGGGTCTTCAATCGAGACGATCATGGGATACTTCTCGACCCACGACGCGAACAGGTCGACCATCTGCTGGCTGCTCAAGATCTTCTCGGGGGCCGACTTCCAGAATTTGTACCCCTTCTTCTGGCCTTCCTCGAAAAGCTCCGAGCATGCCGTATCGAGCGCGATCGCAACGTCCCGATCGCGGCCGCTCTGGTATCCCGCCTTATCCACGGCGTCCAGGATGAACTTGATCGCCTCCTCGTTGTCGAGATTGGGTGCAAAGCCTCCTTCATCCCCGACGTTGGTATTGTGGCCGGCTTTCTTCAGCACGCTTTTGAGGTGGTGGAAGACTTCGGCCACCATTCGAATCGCTTCGCGAAACGACTTCGCCCCAACCGGCATCACCATGAATTCCTGGAAATCAATCTTGTTGTCCGCGTGTTTGCCGCCGTTGATGATGTTGGCCATGGGCACCGGCAGCATCCGGGCATTGGGCCCGCCCAGGTAACGGTAGAGTGGAAGTTCGTGGGACGCTGCGGCCGCCTTGGCAGCCGCCAGGCTCACTCCCAGAATCGCATTGGCGCCGAGCTTTCCCTTGTTGGGCGTTCCGTCGGCCTCGACGAGCGCCCGGTCCAGCCCCGCCTGGTCGGACGGATCGCGACCCATCGCCGCCTTGGCAAGCACCCCGTTCACGTTGGCCACCGCCTGGGTCACGCCTTTTCCGAGGTATCGCGTTTTGTCCCCGTCGCGAAGCTCGACAGCCTCGTAAATTCCGGTGCTTGCCCCCGAGGGAACGGCCGCCCGGCCCAATGTGCCGTCCGCGAGTACAACATCCACCTCGACGGTCGGATTCCCACGGCTGTCGAGAATTTCGCGCCCGCGCACCGCGGCGATCGGGGCCCCTTGCTGCGTCATGATTCTTATCGCGCTCCAAGAAGTCGAATCGGTGCGGCAATGTCCGCCACCTGAAAATCTTATCCGCCACCAGGCGAGCGCGGTCAAGACCGCCGCACGTGCTCCGCGTCGAGATCGCTCTCGCCGACGGCGTCCGCCGCAAGACGTTAAGCACAAGGCGACTCATACTTTAGATCGTGTGGAATCCGCTGTGTTCCCGCTCTCGCGGCTAGTGGAGACGCCGGTGATCTTCCAGCGCGAGTGGGGAATCAATGCGGGGCGGCTCCGCACCTTCATGGCGCGAGGGTCAAGGACGATGTCCCGCTGAAAAGGCGGAGGCCGCCGCGCGTTGCGGCTTCACGGTGCCAGTTCTGGAGGGCGCCGAATTGTCGTCGATCGCGAAATGCACGCTCTCTCGGCCCTCGAGGTCACGAGCGCCCGGGCCGCAGCCGGCTTTGTACACGCGCGATCGCGTCGCTGGCGGCGGCCTGGGCGCTCTCGTCGACCCGGGCGGGTCGATCTGTCGCTCCTGGAGGATAAGTCCGACCGGACCCGGCCGCACACAACCCGGCGGAAACGTTTTTGAGGCGTCTCCCCGCTGGCTGCGACGCGCACGGGTCAGATCGAACCTGAGCGACATACCGGTCAGCGATAAGCCACGAGGACTCGCGCTGCCCGGGCAATAGGGATATCGACCCACCGCGCGCAGAGCTTGACACTCGCCACCGATTCAACTTCTCGAAGCCTCTGGAGGCCGAAGCAGCGGCGCCACGTATTTCCGCAGAAATAAAGGACTATCCGTTCCGAAATGGCCTCCGAGATAGAGCGCGGTTGCCATCTGCGGACGCCAGCGTATCTGGCGCAGTTTGTCGTATTCTCCGCCATTGTTTTCACGCGTTTTTTCTTCAGCGGCCGGCACTCGAAACCCGACTAACCCCGCCGCAGCGGTCCGCACGCGATCAACCGTCCCGAATACCTTCGTTCCCATTCCCAGCATGAACACATCAAGCGGGGACCAGAAAACAACCATCTCATGGCGGACCGCGCGGAGCGCGCATGAGAGGTCGTAGTCAGGCGAAAGCGCAGGCGCAAGCAGAACCGCCCGTTCCACTTGCTTCTCCCCGATCAGCTCGAGCGCCTTGACTACTACGCCCGCTCCTCCCGACTTGGCCACGAGGTAAACCAGATCCATCGGCCGTTCCGCCTTGTATCGCTGCACGCTCCTGGCCAGGAGCCCGGCTTTCTCGTCGCGATTGCGAGCGCTCGTCAGGTCGGCGAGCCAGCGCCCGAAGCCATGGCCCCACGAAACAATCTCGACGGCATACGGCAGCTTCTCCGCCGCCAGAACATAACGCATCGCGGTCCCGCACACGTCGAATCCGCCCACACCGTCGGCCACGAGCACCAAACCCCCCGCCGCTCTCAGCGCACCTTGGCCGTCGGCCGCCGCCTGCGCGGTCCTCCCAGGTAGTGGCGGGCCGTAGACCAGCCGCAGAAACGGTTCGACCAGTCGCGAAGTGGGCGAAATCATTTTGGCAGTTCTTACCTTGAGTTGCCGGGGCCCGGTTCCCTCACACCAGCGACGCGCGGGACCATGCCTCTGGCGCTCGCTCGCCGAAAGTCTTCGTTCAGGCCGGCGCCGGCTCGATCTCAGCGTCCTGCCACTTCATCGCCCGGGCGTGTCGCATGGGGGCGATCCGGAGGATGATGTCTCCGCTCTGGAACAGCCTGACGGTGCCATTCGACTGGCTGACCACCACGCCGACCGACTTCGTCACCTCGGTGATCGCCGCCGCGGCCCAGTGCCGGCTCCCGAGCCCTTTCGGCAGCGTGAGCCCGCTCATCGGAGCGTCAATGAGCCGGCACGCCGCTTCAACCGTTCCGTCTCGCGTCACCACGAACGCGCCGTCGAGCTGGGCAATTTCCTTGATCGCCTCGCGCACCCGAAAGTCGCGTACATTACGCTCTTTGCGCTTGTATCCCTTGAACGGATCGAACCCGAGCTGTCGCGTCCTCAGCATCACATTGCGTGCATCACCCACCACGATCAGGGTTCCGACCGGCTTGCCCTCGCGCCCTTCGCGTCCGATCTCGATCGCAGTGTCAACCACCGCCTTGAGCGTTTCGAATGGAACCGACGTCTCGAGCGCCCTCAGATCGCGCGCCGTGAGCTGCTCGAGGTGCTCTCCCAGCCGGATCACGGTCAGTGAGTCGAGTTCCTCGGCCTCGAATCCAGAGTACACCACGACCACTCGCGCGCCCGCCTGAAGCAGATCGTTCGCAACGGCCTCGATCAGAGCCAGGCTGATTCTCTCGGAGATCGCCACCTCACTCGGTTCGACTTCGATTGCAACCAATCCGCCTTTTCGAATTGCCTCGATCTGTCGCGGAGAATCGCTGGCAACAAGGATGGGCATGTCACTGCTGCTCATCACCCGCACGATGTCCCAATCCACCGGTCCTTCGGCGATGATGAGCACGCCCACCGCCCCCAATCGCCGGCCTGCTTCGCACGCCAGCGATAAGAACGGGAAAGGCGCAGTCGTTCTGGACACGACACTCGGCATCACGGCGGCACACTCGATCTGGGAATGTCGGCGCGATCAAACACCGATGGGAGCAAAACGAGGGTTGAGCGTCCGACGATCAAGAGCGCGGCGGGGCGCCGCCCTTTGATCTTCGCTCATTCCTTCGGGATGGCTCACGAACGGAAAGATGCACGGTCCATTCTCGTGGACAGGCGCCCGTCTTTCAAGCACGAATTCACCAAAGTGCAGGCTGAGCCGGGCTCGATCCACCCGCGCAGCGTCGCGTGCGCCTGGCTCAGAGCGCCGTTCACAGGGACCAAAGGTGCAAAAACCGCCGGCACGCGGGGTCGGCACTTTGTTTCTCGGCCGCCCCGCGTCCGGATGTGGTCGCAACTCCTTGAGATTGATTAGCGTCCGGGCTCAGTTCTTCTTCACCTCGGCCGCCTTGGGCGCCGCGGCTTTCGTAGCTGGCGCAGCCGGCGGTGGCGCGGCGGGCTTGGCTGGCTCAGCCGGCGCGGTCGCGGCGGGCTTGGCTGCGTCGGCGGGCTTGGTCGAGGCCGGCTTGGTTTCGTCCTTCTTGGGGGTAGGAGCGGGTTTGGTCTTGCGGATTTCCTGAATGTATTGCTCGAGAATCCGTGCGCGCTGGTCGTACCACTGCTTGAGCCCAGCGCTCGGCTGCATCACTCGGACGTCGTCCTTGTAGTTGATCTCGTCCATTTTCCCGTAGCTGGTGAACCAGGCGCCGAAAACCTCGGGGGTCAAGCCGTACGGTAGGCCCGGCGGCTTCGGGCCCTTCAGAATGCGAGCGTCGACCGCCCGGCCAGTGATCAGAATGTCGAGGATTGGTGGCGGGTCGATTGAGGTTTCGACCAGACCGGCGTCCTGGCAAGCGACGATCATCTCCGCAACAGCCTTGCGGGCTGCGTCAATCTTCGCCTGGACCTCGGGCGGAATCGGCGGCAACGGCGGTTCGGCCGCCTTGGGGGGCTCCGTCTTTCCTGCATCCTTCTTGGCGGCGTCATCCTTCGCCGGTTCGGCACTCTTGGGTGCGTCGGGCTTTGTGGTTTCTTTCTGAACTACCTCGGCTTTGACGGCTGGCGCCTGATCCACTTTCTTGACCGCGTCCTGCGCAGACAGCAATTCGACGGGTAAGAGGGTCAGGGCCAGTACGAAGCAACACGAAACGGCGAGTGTGAGACAACGGCGCAGCACTATCGATTCTCCTTTAACTTTGTCATCTCGTATCGATGCCATACCCACGGCATGGTCTTCGCGCGATCCCCTCGATGCAGATTGGCGCCTCTCCATTCCCGCGCTTGGGAACAAGGGGTTTTCGCCGAGTTTACCCCTGCGACGGCCCGTGTGCTAGGGACATCGCGCCCGGCGACGCTGATTGTGCGGCTCTCGTGCGCCACGCAATCGGGGGTCGCGACATCCACCTCGCAGCCCGCGATGAAGCTGTCCCGCCGTGCTTATGCCCTTGAGAGGTCTGCGCTTGGGTAATACGGCGAGCACGCAAAACTCGAGCTGTCGGCTTTCTCATCGCTCGAGTTTAAGTGTCGCCGGGATGACTGGACCGCAGTGTGCGTCGTGTGGGGAAATCCTGGAAGTTGGGTTATGCCGGGGGTTCCGTTTGCCGAATTGATTAGTGAGGTCGAACCAGGATGTCCCGCCGGGTGTGGCGGTGCGTGACCAGTTGGCGAGTCGGTCATCGGGAGGATCGCGATGACGCTCAGGTCGTCGAGCAGTCGGAAAACACAGGCGAAACGAACCCGGCCCACTCTCGAAGGGTTGGAAGAACGCAAGCTCCTCAGCCGGGCGTCCGCGGCCGCTGTTGCGGCTAGCGCTTCGAGCGGGGTGTTCTCGGGCGACAATCGCATCTTCTCATACACGACTCCCACCCGCGGCCACGCGGTGATCCATGTGGTCGGGTTGGGCAACCTGCTGGGAACCGGTCTGACTCCCTCGGGCGCACTCGAGCTGGTGTACGATGACACCAATGCCTACTCGAAGATCGTCGGCACGGTAACCGGCGGGGGCGGCCATGCGCCGCTCGAGAGCATCCAGAACGGCCGGCTCATCGCCGCCGGGGCCTCGAACAGCTTGAGCGGCCAGGGCGGCGACGTGGCGGAGTCGTTCCTGCTCAGCCCGTTCGACCTGATCGATGGCGGCAGAATCAATCTGACGCCCGGTGTGAACTCGTTGAACCTCGACTCGATCGGCGCGGACACCCAGATCAACCTCCGCACGCTACCGCCGCCTCCGTCGACCACCACGACCCTTCCGACCAGCTCGCTGCTGGTGGGCACATCGGCTGCGGGCAGCTCGACTTCCGGCACCACCACCGGCAGTAGCGGCACCACCAGCGGCGGCAGCGCCACCATCACCATATTCCGTGCATTCGCGACCACCACGAGCACCTCGTCTTCGTCAATCACGACGCTCGAGGCCCTCCAATCCACCTCGATCACTAATCCAGGCGGTGTCACCACCACCTACGTCAGCAACGGTAACGGCTCGCAGACGCTCACCGGTGTCGCGGGCGAATTCGCTTCCGCCGGCAACATCGTCGAGCCGCTGCCGACCGGGTCTTCAATTTACACGGTGCCCCCTGCCCCGCCCGGTATCATCCTCAAGGTCAATCGAGTCCAGGGTGCCAAGCTCAGCGCGCCGTTAACCTCCAGACCGACCCCAAGATTTACGGCTACGATCCCACGACGGGCGAGATCATCCGCTTCGATCTCAACCTGAACACGAAGACGGCTGTTGTGGATACGTCGGCCCCACCGATCAGCGTCCCCGGCGATCCCGCGGCCGCCGGGCTCGACCTGGCCTGGAACGGCTCCCAGCGCGTCCTCCTCGTCAGCTCGGGTACGACCGTGTACGCATACAACGCAACCTCGGAGGCGTTCGTAGGGTCGTTCACGGATGTGGGTTCGTTCATCGGATCTCTGCCCATCAACTCGGTCGCTGGAACTGACACTTTGACCGTGCTCGGCAGTTACCAGACCAACCAACTCTACGCAATCAACCTTCCCGCGAGCCTTTCATCCGGGATCGCCCACCAGGCCACCGGCAATCCGCAGCCGTTCACTCCCCAAGCGCAATTCACGCTGCTGGGAGGACTTACCAGCTCGCCCGGCACAAACAGTGTCTTTGCGACGGTTGCAGCTCACCTGGACAGCACACAGCCGGACCAGACCCAGCTCGGCATTCAGGCCGTGAGCACGGCGTCAGTCGCGACCGTCAAGGGCCAGGGCTCGGTCCTGAGTAATTCGCTGACTGCACTCGCGAACACCGCAGTCAAACAGTTCAACGCTTACATCAACGTGCCCCCCGACCAACCGGCCACCAGCCCTCCAGGCCCTGCCCTGGGCAGCATCGATCAAAGCCTTGCTCTGGTTCTGAGCGCTTCTGGCGGCACCAACACCGTCGATACGGAAAACGGCTACTTCACGTTCGACTACCCGAACGCGCTGGCGGGCCTCTCCGAGACCTTCCGTCCCGATTTGGCGGGAACGGCCGTGATCGATATCCAGGGCAGCGTACAGTCCGTCCGCGGCGGCACGGCGACAGGCATGGTCCTGAATGACACGGGCAACTTGAACCTGGTCAAGTTCAAGTCGATGAGTTACTCGTCGATCGTCGGTCAGCCCATCGGCCACCTCGAGATCGGGATTCGCTCACATGTGTTGGCCATGTCGCCCAAGCGAGACGTCGCCGGGCGCAACGGCGTGATCATCAATAACAACATCCACCGCATCGGGCCGCTCACGCAGCCGAATGACTGAGGCTTCGGACGTCCGTCTGCGATACACCGGCCCTGGGCGTTGGCGCTTGAGCGAAGAGCTGCCCGATCAGGTTGCGAAATCTGGCGCGGCCACGAAATAATAGTTTGGTTGCTTCGCCTGTCGTGTGTTGAGGCCGGAACGATGACAAAGAAGGTAGCTGCACCACGCCTGACTCTGATATTTTGAGCCCGAGTTACAGTAAGATGTTGGTTTGTGTCCAGCTTTCCGGGGTCTATCGACTCTCCCGCCCCATCGACTTACGGTCGAATGATGCAAACCCGCACGCGGTACTATCGCTGCTTCCGGCGTGACTCCGTGTCTCGAAGCTTGATGCTCAGCGTAATGAAGGCGATCCTCGGCTTCGGTCTCGTGACCGTGATCGCGCTTTCGAATGCGCCGTTTGCCTCCGGAGCCGACGACGATGCTTTCCGCAGCCGGATCGCTCCGATCCTCGAACAGCGCCGCCTCCATTGTCACGGCGATTCGACACAGAAGGCCAACCTGTCCCTGGCGACGGCCTCCGCAGCATTCAAAGGCGGCGACGGCGGGCCGGCGATCGTGCCGGGAAAACCCGGCGAGAGCCTCCTCCTGGAAATGATCTCCGGCGCCAAGCCCGCGATGCCCCAGAAGGGTAAGCCGCTCTCCAGGGAAGAAGTGGCCGGCATCCGCAACTGGATCGAAGCCGGCGCGGCTTGGCCCGCGGGGCTGAAGCTCGTCGATCGGCGGCTCGAAGGCCAGAGCTGGTGGGCGTTTGAGCCGCTCGAAACCCCCACGCCTCCCGGTTCACCTTCGACCTGGATCCGCACGCCGATCGATGCGTTCATTCTGGCGAACCTCGAAAAACATGGTCTGAAGCCAAGCCCCGAGGCGGATCGGCGCACGCTCATCCGCCGGCTGTCATTCGACCTGATCGGCCTGCCCCCGCGCCCGAGGAGGTCGAGCAGTTTCTGAAGGATGACTCCCCGAACGCTTATGAAACCCTGGTTGATCGGCTGCTGGCCAGCCCTCATTATGGCGAACGATGGGGGCGGCACTGGCTTGACGTGGCCCATTACGGTGACACGCACGGCTACGACAAGGACAAGCGCCGGGACCATGCCTGGCCGTATCGCGACTACGTGATCGCGGCCTTCAATCGCGACCTTCCCTACGGCCGGTTCATCCGCGAGCAAGTCGCCGGCGATGTGCTGTTCCCGGGCGACCCGACCGGTGTGATCGCAACCGGGTTCATCGCCGCCGGCCCGTGGGATTTCGTCGGCCATGTGGAGCTGCGGGAAGGGACCATCGACAAGCTCAAAACGCGGCTCCTCGACCGCGACGACATGGTCTCGAGCACGATCTCAACGTTCGTAAGCTTGACTGTCCACTGCGCCCGCTGCCACGATCACAAGTTCGACCCGATCCCTCAATCCGACTACTACCGACTTCAGGCCGTTTTCTCCGGCGTCGATCGCGGCGACCGGCCGTACCGAATCGCGACGCTGAGCACCCGCCGTAACGCTCTCGAAGATGAGCGAAAGGCCCTTCCTCAGGGAGACCTGGTCTATTCCATCCAGCAACACGCTCCTCGTCCGATCGCCGTCCTGCGCCGCGGGGAAGTCGATCAGCCGGGAACACCTGCCCTTCCGGGGGCGCTCGCCTGCATGCCATTCCTTCCGGCTTCGTTTGACCTGCCCAATCCTTCCGACGAAGGAAGTCGGCGCTCCGCGCTCGCCGAATGGCTCGCGAGTCCGAAGAACGTCCTCACCTGGCGTTCGATTGCCAACCGTCTCTGGCACTATCACTTCGGCCGCGGCATCGTCGAGACGCCCAACGACTTCGGCCGCAACGGCGCGCAGCCCAGTCATCCCGAGCTGCTTGACTGGCTGGCGACCGCGGTCCGCGATAACGGCCAATCGCTGAAGGCCCTCCATCGCCTCATTGTCTCGAGCGCCGCTTATCGACAGGTGTCGAACGACAACCCCGCCTGCGCGGCGATCGACGCAGATAACCGCTTCCTCTGGCGCCAAAATCGCCGCCGGCTTGACGCCGAATCCGTGCGCGACAGCGTGCTGGCCGTCTCCGGCACCCTCGACCGCAGGATGGGCGGGCCCGGATTCGAAGCGTTTTCGTTCAAGGACGACCACTCACCGATCTACGATCATTCCGACCCCGCCAGGATCGATGCACCGGAGGTGCGCCGCCGCGCGATCTATCGCTTCATCGTCCGCAGCGTCCCCAACCCGTTCATGGAAGCACTCGACTGTGCCGACCCGAACCTGAACACGCCGGTGCGCAGCCAGACCCTGACCGCACTCCAAGCTCTCGCGCTCTGGAACGACGTCTTCATTCTGCGGCAGTCACAAGAGCTCGCGCTCCGGGCGGAGCAGATGTCACCCAGCATTCGTGTCCAGCTCGCGTTTACTTTTCGCGTCGTAGTCGCTCGCGAGCCAGCTCAATCCGAGCTCGATTCCCTGCTTGACTATGCAGCGAAGCATGGCCTGGCCAATACGTGCCGGGTGCTTTTCAACACCAGTGAGTTCATTTTCGTCGACTGAGAGTGACTCTACGAAACCCTGGCGCGGAGCTTTCGCCGGGAGATCACCAACCCCAGGCCACAGCTCGCAATCGCCGCCAAGACGAAACTCGACGGCTCGGGCACGCTGCCGGTCTGACTAAAATAGTTCACAACACCGTCCAATCCCGGCGGGTTTCCTTGACCGCTGATCGGCGGCGGGTCCCACACCAGCTTGGCAGTGGTAGTCAGGAATTCGTTGAGCTCGGCTTGAGTCGTCGGGAGGGTTGCCGTTGTGTATGTAGTGCTCGTGAGAAACAACTCGATGTAAGCACCGCTTTTCGTGGTTCCTGTGCCTCCGTTGGTAGAGGCAAAAATCTCCATGGTAACTGTCGAGCCCGACTTGGACATCTGGACGTAGAATGACGCGCCGCTGACCCCCTCCACATAATTAGCGGACCAACCGCTCGAGTTAAAGTCGTTGGGAGTCGGGTAATTTACAGCCACCGACGCGGTTTGTTGCTGAGTCGTAGTCGTGAAGATGTACTTCCCACCTGTGGGCAGCCCCGCTTGCGAGGGCGCATAGTCGAAAGTGCTGGAGTTTGAAATTAGGTCATTGGTTGCGACATCTGCTGGGTACGTGCCTGTCGCGGTACCGCTGACATAACCCGCATAGTTCGAGCCGATGACGAGGACGCCGGCGGCCTCCACGCTCGGAACCAGAATCCCGGCCATCAGGGCCGCAAGCAATGCCGACGGGATCGATGCTCGTGCAAAGTTTTTCATGATACGCCTCGGACGCTGAGGAGAGGAAATGACATGGATTCTGTTTTTTGTCTGCTTCTCGACTTCGGCTGCAACGCATGCGTCGTGATAAGATAAGAGCATAGCGGTTCACACCCCCCTTTCATACGGCCTCGGGAAAAAAAAGTTGTATGTTGATCGAAAGAATCAATTGACCGCGAGGAGGGCGTTGTTTCCTTTGTTAAGCAAATTGCTGCGTGGCGTTAGGCTACTTTTTGCGAAGGCCCGCGTTCACACCTTGAAACAATCGACGCCCCTGGCAGGACAAAGGCCGTTTTAGATTGATATTACAAATGGATTTTGAAGCGCGCGGCATGGTAATCTAGAGACTAGCGAACAAAGGCTGCGTTTGAGGCGGCGAGGCAAACGAGGCCTCGGGGAAAACTGCCGCCTGATGGTGTGCGGGTTTAGAACGGCTTGCGAGCAACGGTGCTGGGAAGCACAGCGGCATCGACGGCCTTGAAATCACTTGGCACCTTTCCTCGTGTCTGAATTGCTGCAAGATCATGGAATCGATGTCTTCCGACGAAACCATGGATACTCAAACCCCGCCCCAGGCAAAGAGCGGCCAGCCGCTCGCTGCGCAGCCTGGCGCGTCATCGGAGTCGGCTCAGACGCAGGCCGACTCTCCGCACACGCTCGAGCGAATGCACCGCGAGTCGGCATTCATGGAGACGATCGATAGCTCTGCTCCGGGCTCGGTGTCGGCCGAACCAGAAAACGGTTCGCAGGTCACTGCCGCATTCACCGTGGGCCACCGTCCGGCCCAGCGCTCGGTTGACCACGACGGAACCCAGTTCGGCACTCTCCCCGGACCGGCCCCGGTCCACCATTCCGATATGACCACCGATTTCGGTGGGGAGGCAGGTCCCTCTTTTCAAAGGACTCTGCGCACTCCGCCGCCGGAGACGGGCAGCGGGGCACCCTGCGAGCCGCCGGACTACGAAATCCTGGGCGAGCTCGGCCGGGGCGGCATGGGCGTCGTCTACAAGGCTCGCCATCGCCGGCTGAACCGGCTCGTCGCGCTCAAGATGATCCGCGGCGCCTATGCCGACGATATTCAGGTCGCGCGTTTCAAGATCGAAGCCGAGGCGGTCGCCGCGCTGCGCCACCCAAACATTCTGCAAATCTATGACATCGGCGAGCACAATGGCTCGCCGTACGTGGCACTCGAGCTGCTGGAAGGCGGCAGCCTGCTCGATCGCATGCGCGGGACGTTGCTGCCCCCGAAGCAGGCCGCAGAGTGGATGGTCCCGATGGTGATGGCGATGGACGCGGCCCACAACGCCGGCATCGTGCATCGCGACCTCAAGTCGGCCAACATCCTCTTCAGCGCCGACGGCATCCCCAAGATCACCGACTTCGGCCTGGCCAAGCGCCTGGAAGAAGACGAGGGCCAGACCCACACCGGCCAGGTGATGGGAACGCCCAGCTACATGGCTCCCGAGCAAGCCCGGGGCGACACGAAAATGGCCGGTCCCCCCGCCGATATCTACGCCCTGGGCGCGATGCTCTACGAGATGCTCACCGGCCGGCCGCCGTTCAAGGGCGTCTCGGCGATGGACACCATGAAGCAGGTCCTCGAGCAAGAACCGGTTTCACCGTCGCGCGTGCAGTTTCACATCCCGCGCGACCTCGAAACGATTTGCATGAAGTGCCTGCAGAAAGAGCCCAAGAAGCGCTACTCGACCGCCAAGGAAATGGCCGATGACCTCTCTCGCTATCTCCGCGGCGAGCCGATCAAGGCGCGTCGGACACCCCCCGTCGAACGCGCTGTGAAGTGGGTCAAGCGCCGCCCCGCCAAAGCAACCGCACTGGCCTTCACGACCGCGGCGCTCCTGGGACTGGTGAGCTACGGCGCCTGGTACTGGAACCGGCAGCGCAGCCTCGAACGACTCGCCGAAATACACCAGGCCGCCGTTCGCGATCAAACGGAAACGGATTTTGACAGCGCCCGTAAAGCCATGGCCGGCAAAAACTGGAATTCCGCCCGCGTGATCCTGGAAAAGCGAAACACATTGCTGCAGGCCGAGCGGAATCCCAGGCTCGCCAGCTTGACCGAACAAACCGGCCAGATGCTCGCGGAAGTCGAGAGCTCCCTCAAGTCCCAGGACGCACTTGAGGCCGAAGAAAAGGCAAAAAACGAGGTCCAGAAACACTATCGTCGCTTCCTCGAGCAGCGGCGGGAGGCGCTTTACCGCGACACCCAATTCAGCGGAGTATTGCCCGCGACCAACCTCGAACTGACACGCCAGGCGGCCGAAGGAGCACTCGGCGTTTTCGCAGAGCGCAACAGCCAGGACGAGTGGAAGCTGGGCGATCTGCCCGCTTTTCTCTCCACCCAGCATCAGGCCGAAGTCCGCGAAGGTTGCTACGAAATGTTCATGGTGCTTGCCAACGTCGCCGCCGGAGGGCAGCCCGCACAGGTCGATCACGCCCTCCGCATACTCGATAGCGCCGCTCGGTTGAGGCCCGACCACCCCCGCGTCTACCACTTGAAGAAAGCCTCGTTGCTCGCCGCGAAGAACGACCGTGCCGGCGCCGATCGCGAGCTCGCCGCCGCAGCGCTGGTGCCACCCCGCACCTCCTTCGATTACTTCCTGATCGGCCAGGACGAATACAAGCGCGGTCGATGGGACGACGCGATCAATGACTTCGGATCGGCCTTGAGGGACAAGCCGGGCCACTTCTGGGCCAGGTGCCTGCAGGCGATCTGCTTCATCCAGACCGAGGAATTCGACGCGGCCAATTCGAACTTGATAAGCTGCCTCGATGCCGAGCCCGATTCGGCCTGGCTCTATCTGCTGCGAGGCTTCACCGCTGGCCGCCAGGCCACCAGCCACGTCAGTTCGCTGCCGAGCGGTTCCGCACGCGAGTCCGCTCTCAAACTGGCGGAATCCGACTTCGATAAAGCCGAGGCGGATTTTCAATCGGCCCAGAAGCTCCTCGAGCGCACGCCAGATAACGACCTCTCGTACATCCTGTTCGTCAACCGCGGGCTGGTTCGGTTCCGGCGTGACCAACTCGATAAAGCAGAGAACGACTTCCTGGCAGCCATCCGCACCAAAGAACATCCCAACGCCCACGCCGAGCTCGCCTTTGTCTATGCGAAACAGGGCAAGGCCGACGAGGCCGTCGCGCAGTTCGGTCAGGCAATCGCGCTCAAGCCGGACTACGCCCCGTTCTATCGCGGCCGCGCCGACCTCCTGTCAAAGCGGCCCAATGCGACCCCTGCGGACCGCCAGGCCGCTCAGGCTGATCTGAAACTCGCCATTCGCCACGAGGACAAGGACAGCCGGATCCTCGCCCGCGACCATACCGATCTCGGCAGACTTTACTATCTTGACGCTCAGCTCGAGGACGCCCTCGAGGAGACTAAGCGTGCCCTGCGTGCTGCTCCCGATGACCCGAACGCGTCCGTCTTGCAGTTTCAGGTTCTGCTCCAGTTGCGGAGTTACGACGAAGTGATCCGGGCTTGTGACACCGCCCTTTCGAAGGGACGTAAATCCGCCGTGGTCTACGAGTTCCGCGGCCTTGCCCTCACCAAGAACGGGAACTACCCCGGCGCGATCCGCGACTTTGGTCTTGCTTTGGAGCTCCGCCCGCAAGATCCGACGCTGCACAAGGAGCGGGGCTGGGCGTATTTGAGCGCCGACGCCCCCAAACTGGCCCTTCCCGACTTCGACGCGGCCATCAAGTTCAAACCCGGCGACGCCGACGCCTTTACCGGTCGGGGCTCGGCGCACGCCAATCTGGGCGACCACCGCGCGGCAGTCGCCGACGCGCGGGCGGCGATTCAAGCCGACAAGACCGACCCGCGCGTCAAGTACAACTCTGCACGCATCTACGCACTTGCGGCTCCCTTGGCCGCGTCCGAAGTTGGCGAAAAAGGTCGAGCCGCCGGCGTTCTGGCGTCCCAATATTTTGATTCCGCCGTACAATTAATCCGGGAATGCTTCGAGCAACTACCTCCCGAGGAGCGCCCGGCGTTCTGCGCGAGAAGATCCAGCTCGACCCCGCCATGAAATTGATCAAGCGACGCCTCAATTACGACGAGTTGATTGCGTCCAACAGAAGACCCGGCGAATAGGCGGCCCAGTCGATCGCGCCGAGCCCACTACGAGGTGCTGCCAACATGTTTCGCAACAAGTCCCCCCGACTTGCCCCGAAGACCGTGACGAACCGCCGCGGGTTGCTCCGCGACGTCCGTTTCTGGTGGTCGGCGGCCGCTACGCGGCTTGAAGACCGGGTCTTGCTCTCCACTCTGCCGCCATCGGTCCTCTCCGGTGCAACCCTGATCACAAACATCGATTCGACCACGCCGGGAAATCTGTCCAGTGGTGGGGCCGATTTCTACGAGATCCAGCCCACCTCGGACGGCCGTCTCATCGCGCTGACATCTGCGGGCGCCCCTGAATCTCGAGCTCCAGCTTTCGTTGTACGATTCCCAGGGCGACTTGCTCGTCGAAAGCGACGGGCAGTCAGGCGGTGGCGTGAACCCGATCGATTTCCACGTCGTGGCGGGCGACGAATTCCTCGAGGTGCAGAGCCTTTCGGGTTCGGGTGCTTACAGCCTGACAACGACCTTCACGCCGTCATCCGACCCCAATCAGACCGTGACGCTCTCCCCGAACTACCAGGGCATCGGCTACGTGCCGCTCGGCGTCGGCGACTTCACGGGCAACGGCGTGCTGGACATTGTGACCTCGGACGGCGTCCACATCGGAACCGGCGATGGGACGTTCGAGTCGCCGGACCCGAACGCCATGCTCGTCAATCCTGCCTCTGGACCGTCCGCGATCGCGGTCGGCGACTTCAACAACGATCAAAAGCTCGATGTGGCCATCACGCTGGCCTATACGGACAGCGTTTCGATCTCCCTCGGCAACGGCGACGGCACCTTCCTTCCGGCTACGACCATCAGCTTGTCGTCGGTGCCCGGAACGCCCGACGCGATCGTGGCCGGTGACTTCGGCAACGGCCAGACGGACCTCGCCGTGGGCGTCTCCGGCACGGGCGGTGCCGGCGATGACGTGATCGTGCTCATGAACAATGGCGACGGCACGTTCACTCAGTCGAGTCCGATTCAGGTCGGGCTGGGCCCGACGTCAATCGCAGCCGGCGCCTTCGGCCAGGACGGCCATTTCCTCGCCGTTGCCGACGACGTTAGCGGGGATGTCACGGTCCTCACCAATCAGGGCGGCGGGAGTTTCTCTGTCGCGCAAACCATCGAGTTGCCGTCCAGCTCTCCGACGTCGATCGTCGCTGGCGATTTCGGCAACGGTGAAACCGATCTGGCTCTGACCAACGCGAGCGTAAACGCGGTCGACATTCTCGAGGGCAACGGTGATGGCACCTTCCAGAATACGCCCGTGGCGATTCTGCCCGTCGGGGCGACCCCATACTCAATCGTGGCGGGCGACTTCGGCAACGGCCATCTCGACCTGGCTGTCGCCGAGTACGGCAACGAGGACGTCTCGGTTCTCCTCGGCAACGGCGACGGCACATTCCAGCCCGCCATCCACAGTGCGACGACCGGCAGCGGCTTGACGAGCGCCGCCGGCGTGCCAGCAGGGACAGGGCCGTACGAGATCGTGGCGGGCGACTTCACCGCCAACGGCCGCCTTGACCTCGCCACCGGAAACTACGGCTCGTCCGACATCTCGGTACTCCTCGGCAAGGGCGACGGCACATTCCAGGAGCCTGCCGGCACCCCTGTCGGCAATGACCCGGTTGCCGAAGTCACCGGCGACTTCACGGGCAATCGCAACGTCGGTCTGGCCGTCCTGAACCAGGGCGATAGCACCGTGACCATCCTGCCCGGTAATGGGGACGGCACGTTTCAACAACCCTTGACTGTCGCCTTGCCGCCAGGCAGCTTTCCCACGTCCATGGTGGCCGCCGACTTCAACGACGACGGCCGCACCGATCTGGCCGTCACCGACAACAATCTCGACGAGGTTTCCATCCTCCTGGGCAACGGCGACGGCACGTTCCAGAGCTCCACCATCGCCTTGCCGCCGGGCAGCAGTCCCACTGGAATCGTCGCGGGCGATTTCGCCAACAACGGGCGGGTCGACCTGGCCGTCGTCGATTCCGATTCGAGCTCGGTCACGATCCTCGTGAGCAACGGCGACGGGACATTCACGCTCGGCCAGACGATTCAGATCACGAATACTGCGAATCCGGGCGACCCGTACATCTACCCGACTGCCATCGTGGCGGGCAACTTCACCAAGAACGGAGACCTGGACCTGGTCGTCGCCGAGCCCACCCTCGATTCCGTCACCATGCTCCTGGGCAACGGCGACGGCACGTTCACCCAGGGTTCCACCATCTCCTTCGGTGAAACCGTCTTCGCGCCGACAAGCCTCACGCTCTGGGCCGGGGACCTGCGCAATGACGGGCTCACCGACCTGGTCGTCTCGAGCTCCAATTTCTTCTACGGAGATACGGTCGCCGTGCTTCTGGGCAACGGCAACGGCACGTTCCACGCCCCCGATGTGATTCCCCTCGGCTCCGGCGTGTATCCCGTTTCCATCACCGCCGCCGATTTCACCGCCAATGGCATCCTCGACCTGGCGACCGCCGATGGCAACGGAAGTGGAAGCGATGATTACTCGATTCTTATGGGCAACGGCGACGGCACATTCCAGCTTCCGATTCAAGGCACGCTCGGTACACCGGGTGGAAGTTCGAATGCGATCGTGGCGGGCGATTTCACCGGCGGCGGCCTCCCCGGCCTGGCGATCGCCCGCATCAATCCTGATAACGTTGAAGTCGTGCTCAGCGACGGTGACGGCACTTTCTCGTCTCCCTCGGTTGACGACCTCGCGCGGCGTGAAACGCCGCTCGTCGCCGACCTGACCGGCGACGGCACAGACGATGTGGTTGTCGTCGACGCCGCCGGCGACATCCTCTACCGCGCGGGCGCGTCTGGCGAGCCCGGCATCTTTGCACCACCGGTCACCGTCAACCCCGGCGATCCCTCACGCGACGTCGCTTTTGCCGTCACCAACCAGGGCCCGGTCTTGATCAGCGTCGACGCCGACGACAACAACCTTTCGTTCTTCCGCCTGGAATCGACCGGTTTCGTCGAGGTTGCCACGCTTCCCACCGGACCCGAGCCCGCCCAGATTCTGGCCGCCGACCTGGACGGCAACGGCTACACCAGCCTGATCGTCCGCAATGCCGGCAACGGCACGATCTCGATCTTCCCCGGCGACGGACACGGCTGGTTCGCGCCCCGCATCGATCTGCCAGTCAGCCAGGGTGCTTCCGACGTGGAAGTGGCCGACCTGGAGCAGGATGGCCGGCTCGACATCCTTTATACCGACAGGCTCTCCGGCGAGGTCGGCGTCCTCGAAAATCTGGGAGGGGGCGCGTTCAGCTCCCCGATCCTCTTTTCTGCCGGGGCCGGGCCCTATGGCGAGACCGGAACGCCCTTGCCGTCGCCGGTCGCGAGCCTGGAGCAGACGGTGAGCGTTACCGCCGGGATATTCACGTCGGGCGGCGCCCCCTCGATCGTGGCGCTCAACCCTGGCTCGAATACGTTCGGCGTGCTCGCGGGAACCGGCGACGGCCGCTTCGCCGATCCCACAATCTTCCCGACGCCGGGCAACCCGCTGGTCGTGAGCTCCGTCAATTTCGGCGACGGCGGCCCGGCCGGACTCGCCATCCTCACCTCGGATGGACTCTACATCGAACAAAGCAACGGCGACGGAGGCTTCCTCCCCCCCACCGAGATCAACGTCGGGTTCGAGCCCAACGGCCTCACCGTCGCCGACCTGACCGGCAACGGCGACGCCGACCTGCTCGTGAGCAACCCCCGCGGCGATGTGCAGGTGCTGATCGGCAACGGCAACGGCACGTTCCAGCCCCCTCAGAACGCCGACCAGCAAGTGTCGCTGGCGGTGTATGCACAGCACGGCAGCACGCCGGCCGCGTTCATTTACTCCGATCAGGCCACAGATCAGATCATCGTTCAAACTGTCGGCGGTGGAACGACCGTCCTGGGCAGTGCGGCCACCGGCTTGGTGACCCCCGGCGCCGTCACGCTGGCCGACCTCACCGGCAACGGAATCCTCGACTTGATCGTCGCCAACAGTGGCAGCAACAACGTGTTCATTTACATGGGACTGGGAAACGGGACTTTCAACACCACTCCCTTGAACGACGGTAACGGCTACTTTACAGGCACGAACCCAGTAGGAATCACCGTTGCCGACCTGACGGGCAACGGCCGGCCCGACCTGATCATCGCCAACGAAGGCTCCAACAACGTTTCCACCTTGATCAACGAGCCCGGGCCGGACGGCCAGCCCACTTTCGTCGAAGGTCCCACCTTCGCAGCGGGCATAGGGCCGGTCGCGACCGCGGTCATGACCCTCCCCGGCCAAACCGTGCCCAGTCTCCTGGTCGCCGACAGCGGCAGCAACCAGGTCCTGCTGCTCCCCGGCCTCGGCAACGGCTTTTTCGATGATCAGTCGCCGATCGTCTACTCGGTGGGCGCCGACCCGACTCAGCTTCTGCTCGGCAACTTCTCCCCGGGCGGGGGCCTCGACCTGGTGACCGTCAATTCGGTATCCAACGACCTGACGATGATCTCCGGTGTCGGAACGGGCTCCGCAACCATGTCCACACTCTCGAGCGGAGGCACCGACCCTACGTCTGCCCTCGCCGTACTCTCGCCGGCCACTGGCCTGGATGACCTTGTGGTCGGCAACAATGCCGACGGCAACTTCTCGCTCTTCCAGGTCGGTGACGACGGGCTCAACCTGACGTCGGTCATCTCGTCGTCCGGGCTGCCCAATCCGTCGGCCCTGGCCCTGGCCAGCTTCAGTAACAACGGGCTGGAGTTCTACGCGACCAATGACGGCGACGCATCGGCGTCTGTCGTCGGTTTCCAGCTCGAAGAGTCAAGCGCTGTTTCGACCGCGAGCGCCTCCGGGGCCTCCGCTTCGCTCGTCTCCTTGAACGAATCGTCACTCGCCCTGCTGGGCACGATGCTGACGATCACGCTCGAGACGACAACCAGCGAAGAAGGTGGCGTCGAGGCCGGCGCCAGTTCGGCCCCCAGCGGGTCCGGCGGTGCCGGCCAGAGCCTGTACCCCCGGCTGTCTAGCCAGGACGAATTCGCGGAAATGAGTGAAATGCCTCCGCTCACCAGCCCCGGAGTGCCCGTTCAAGCCTCGTGGTCTCGATTCGTTACCGGCGTCGATCAGGCGATCGAACGGGTTCGCAGCGAGGCCGATGCACGCCTCCAGGAGGAGCAACAGCAGCCCAAAGCCCAAACGCCTGGCACATCCTTCCTCGAAGAGGATGACGGCGCCGGCCGGAAGACCCCAGCCGCGTTTGTCAAGGAGGCCGCAATCGAAGCGGGCCGCATCATCAAGGCCAAACGTACGTTGATCGAAGCCATCGATTTCGCCATCGGCACCTGGAGCCGAGGAAGCCTGAGGGCCGTGCGCTCGCTGCTCTCGACCGATAAAGGTCCAAGAGTCGAAACGCCGAGCACTCCACCGCAGGAAGTCGTCGCACACGCCGATCGCATCACGGCCGTCCGGCGACTGGACGACGACGAACGATTGCAAAGCGACGAGATCCGGCCGTCAGGACTTGCCGTCGCCGGCGCAATTTACGTGACAGCCGCCAGCGCGCGAGAGATCCTGACGAGACGATCGCGCCCGATCTCCGCACCCGCCGCCCTGACCCGTTGGCAATGCCAGATCCGCGAGCGCGATGATCTCGTGAATCGGCGGTTTAATCGCCGGCGGAACGGTTCCTGAGAGCGTCACTGCGAATTCAACGTGCGGCAACATCTGAAGTCCTTCGGAGAGTCGAAACCATGAGGTCGGCCCTGACGGCTTCGGCCGCGTGCTTCGTTGCCTGGCTCTGTTTCCCTCTTCTGCCGGCCCACGCTCGCCCCGATCGGCCGTCATCGGAGAAGCTCGCATCCAGGATCGAGGAGTATCTGACCGCCCGCGCCGAGCATTCTCGGTTGAGTGGCTCGGTTCTGCTCGCTCGGAACGGCCAGACGACGCAATTCTACCTGAAGGAAGCCGACGTGACGGTCGAGTTCGCGAGGCGGTCGAGCGGCGACGTCACTCACCTGACGCTTCTGCAAAACAACCGGCATTTGAAGGCAATGAAGATTCCATCGCCAGCCGCCGCCCACGCGCCGGAACAGGCCAACCCGGGCCCGGCCTCACCTTCTGTCCAGATGCCGCTTAAAGGCGAAGCTGCTCCAGCCGGAGCCAGGCCGTGAGCCCGGTAAATCACTCGCCACAACGTGATGCGTCTGCGCTCGATCGCCGCGCATTCCTGGCACAGACCGGCGGTGGCTTCGGAGCACTCGCACTGGCGCACCTTCTGGGGACGGACGGATCTCGGGGCGACGATGGTTCGTCCAGTGGGGCGCAGCGAGCGCACCCCCAGTGGAATGGCGGCCTTCATCACCGCGCCCGGGCGACGCGAGTCGTACAGCTTTTCATGTCCGGCGCGGCCAGTCAGTGTGACACTTTCGATTTTAAACCGATCCTCGTGCAGCAGAACGGCCGGAAATTTGATCCCGGCGGCAAGGTCGAGCTGTTCCAGAGCGAGCCGGGCGCGATCATGGCCAGCCCATGGAAGTGGCGCCAGTTCGGCCAGTGCGGCAAGTGGGTCAGCGACCTGGTGCCTTGTCTGGCCCGCTGTGTCGACGACCTCGCGTTCTTGCCGGCGATGGTGGCGAAGTCGAATGTGCACGGCCCGGCGACGTTCATGCAGAACAGCGGCTTCGTTCTTCCAGGGTTCCCGAGCATGGGCGCGTGGGTCTCTTACGGTCTGGGCGATCTGAGCCAGAACCTACCCAGCTTTGTTGTGTTGCCCGACTCGCGCGGGTTTGCCCCCAACGGCCCGGCCAACTGGTCCGCCGGCTTCTTGCCCGCCGCGAATCAGGGCACGATGGTCCGCCCTGGTGCGAAGAGCCCCATCTTCGACCTGTTCCCGCCCGACGATCGCGCGCCGTCCGCCGAAGCGCAGAGCGATGGACTCGCGCTCCTTCATCGCTTGAACCGGGCCCATGAATCCGTTCGATCCGGCGACTCACGGCTCGAGGCCCGGATCGCCAGTTACGAGATGGCCGCACGGTTGCAGCTCAGCGCTCCCGAGGTCCTCGACCTCTCGCGCGAGTCGCCCGCAACCCGATCGCTCTATGGCCTCGATAACCCCGTCACCGAGGATTTCGGCCGCAACTGCCTGATCGCCAGGCGGCTCCTCGAGCGCGGCGTCCGTTTCGTCCAGGTCTGGAGCGGCGCCGACAATGGATTTCCACGCCGCAACTGGGATTCGCACGAAGACATCGCCCGCGACCACGGCGACATGGGCAGGAGCATGGACAGGCCCGCAGCCGCTCTCATCACCGACCTGAAGAAAACCGGCCTGCTCGACGACACCATCGTCATCTGGACGACCGAATTCGGCCGGATGCCGTGCAGCCAGGGCTCCAAAGGCCGCGACCACAACCCGTTCGCCTTCACGTCCTGGCTCTGCGGCGGCGGCATCAAGGGAGGCACGACCCACGGCGCAACCGATGAGTGGTCATACAAGGCCGTTGACAACGTCACCTACTGCTACGATCTCCACGCCACAGTGCTGCACCTCCTGGGCATCGATCACACCAGGCTCACCTTCCGCCACAACGGCATCGACCGCCGTTTGACGGATGTGCATGGGCATGTGATCAAGGACATACTCCAATAGCCCACACGTCGAGGCCAAGAGCCAGAGGGCGAGAGCCTCGCGCCGAGGAAACCTGCTTGACCGGCGCGGACGTCTTGGGGTCGAAATCCTGCCGGGAGACCACAGACCTCATCCCGGCGGAGCGAAAAAACTACATTACCAGAACTTCCACCACGGCTTCTTCTGCGCCGTTGACTTCGGCTTTGGCTTCCATAGTCCCCTTCGACATAACCGGCCGACGCGTCGCCCCCCTGCACACCGGCCTGGCACGTCATGCACACCGGCCGGCCGTCGACGAACGATTTGATCGGCCCGGCCACGCAGGTGATCCAGATCATGGCGGCTTCGGCGAGCGCCTTCCCGCGGTCGCCGCCCAGGCCCACGAGGCACGCATCGAGCACTTCGTCGTCGTGGTCGTGCAGCCTCGTGATGACGTGGATGTGCACCACGCCGTCGCGCGGAGGTTGGTAGTCGCGCAACTCGGCCCGCAAAGTGACGCGCCCGTCAAAAAGCTGCAGCCCCTCTTCACCGCGCCGCGTCCAGCCCCCCAGGTCCCCGCCGTGCGCAACGACGCCGTCTTCGATCAATTCCAGCAGCCGATCGGTGTCTGACATCGCTCTTACCCATCACGCCAAGGGTGGGCGATCGCGACCAATGCGAGACTTTACGTTGGGGCTTCACTCACGACCGCCCCTGGCCGGTCACCAACGTAATCTCGGCTTCGGGAATCTCCCCGCCCGAGCCGCCGACGAACTGGATCGAAGAGATGAAAACCTGGCTCAGGTCAATCGTGTAAGTCGAGCCGTTGCCGATCTGGTCCAGGGTGATCTCGGCCTGGCGAATGACCCTGCCGCTCGCCGCGTCCTGGAACAGCTTCGGCAGGCCCGCGGAGAGCTTCACGACCAGCGTGATGGGCTGTGCCGCCTCGCTGTTCGTCGCTTGCGGAATGGTCACGCTCACCACGCGCGGCATGACTCCGTCGAGATCTGCGGAGATCGAGCCCGTGTGCCCCGTTTCCCCCTCCAGGTCGAGCGCGATCTCCGGTTCATCCAAACTCTCGCCCGGAATCAGCCGAAACGAGGTGATGAAAGCGTCCGTCAGCTCAATCGTGTCCGAACCATCCGCGCTGTCGCTCAGCGTGATCTTGACGTCGTGCAGACTCCTTCCGAACGCGGCATCGCGCGCCAGTTGCTCGTCCGCGGTCGATGCCTTCAGAATCAGCGAAACGTCCTGCATTTCTGCGGCATTTGGCTGCGGGAGACTGATGCTGATCACCGCAGGCGCAAGCCCAGCGATGCTCGCCGTGATCGAGATGGCGAGCACGGTCCGGGATTCCAGGGCCTCCGCAACCGGCTTGGCACTACGACGCATGCGGCGCGGCCGTTGGGTCGGCAGCGCGCGTTTCGGAAGGATCGCGGCGCTCACAGGTGATCCTCGACGAAGAGGAAATCTTTCTACGGCACGAAAATGCCGGATTTCTTGGACAAATTAGCCCGAGCCTCGTTCGTCGTCGGGGCATCGCGGGATACAGACGAAGGTAACACGAACGAACCGCTCAAAGCAACAACGCTGACACGATATGGCAAGGGTTCTAACCGAGTAATTGAGTTCCCATCCCAGAGTCTGCTAGACCAGCTACCGATCACGGAGGACCAATCCGGTGAACCTTCCCGGTGATGTGATCCTCAAACACGATTTCGCTTCCTTTGCGCAGTTTTTACGGGAATACGATCAGCGTCTTGCACTTCGGAATTCGGGCCGAATTCGCCAAAAACCCCTCGACGTTCTTGGTCCTGAATGAAGCGCTGCCAAGGCGCTGAGTCGGCGCCTCGCCCGGTGCGTACGTGTCCCAGTTGCCAGTCAACTCCTGCATCGAAGTTTCGAGCAGAGCCTGTTGATCGATCGCGGTGAGATCCGCCACCGAGCTCAATCGAACGCTCGTGTCGACTGTGATTCGCTTGCTTTCGTGTGGATTGGCTATCGCCTGATGCGGTGGACCGAAAATCGCCTGGACCTCGTATAAAGCGACCAGTTGGTTCTCGGCAAGGTAGAGAATCTCGAATGGCGTCGTCGCAGCTTTTCCCGGATTGAATCGCCCGGGGATTTCAGCGGTCTGGTCGGTTCTGAGTGCCGTCTTCCAATGCCGCGCGGCGATGGCCCGATACCAGATTCCGTTAATTGACTACAGCCCGAGCCGCTTACAGGCCGCGAGCTTCATGAGAACATGCCGTGCTTTGCCGCCTCGATGCGATTCCTGAGCCTCGACTCGTCAGCCGTCCCAAGTAATTCGATGGGTTGTCGTCCTTCGAAGGCGACATTTGGTGTGCGGAACCACTCGTCGGGATCGTCGACGAATCCTCGCACATCATCCAGAAGTTTTGGGTCAATTGGAATCGGTAGCGAAGTCTTCGCGTGCTCTTCGCGAAGCAGAGTTTGGACAAGTGCCGTTATCCCTCGACTGCGAGTCGTAAGCGAATAAACCTGCCGGTTTCCACGTCTGTGTCTGGCGACCATGCCTGCATGCGTAAGAAACGCGAGATTCGTGTTCAAGCTCGGGAGGCCTTCTTCGAGCGAGTCAGCGAGACCGACAGATTCCCGCTCGCCATCCGCGAGCGCGAGCAGAACCATAAGCCGCGCTGGATCGCTTGCGTTTTTCAGTATAAGTGAGACCGCAGCGACGTCGTCGCCCGCAGTTAGAGGCCGTTCGCTACCAGTGACGCCTCGCGAAGTTCTCAACGACGTTTTAGCACTCGCCATTTCCTCGGCTCCGAAGGTCTGAACTCGCGGCGCTCGCAGTTGGTCGGCGCCGTTTTACGGAATGCGCCCCTCGACTCGGTGAGAACAGTCAGCGTACTGATTCTACGCCAGCAATCTCTGAACGTCGAATTGAACCACCTCATTCCGCGGGCGGTCGATTCTAGAACCGGCACACACTATTGGTCGGTATATACTTCCGCGCGCCCTACCTCCGCGTCCGCTGCGCCTCCACACGCGCCTGTTCGGCTGTGATCGCCCGGACGTGCGGGAATCGATCGCCCTGCGCCCCGAGCCGCCCGGCCGTCTTCTGGAGCTGTTCCTGCCAGGCCGGTAGGCGACGACCCGGGTCGATTCCGGTCATGGCGGCCACTCGCTCCGTGAGCTGCCCGGGAAATCGCGATCCCTTGGGCCAAGATAGGCCCATCATTTCGTCCCAGAGCCGTAGTGCTGAGTCGAACGGCTCGCTCGTTCGGTCTTGCGGAAGCCGCGCCAGTCGGAGGAAGGCACAGCACTCCTGTGCTTGCCACACGCGGGCACCGGCTTCCTCCGGCGGAATCTTCGCCAGACGCGATTGCAATTCCTCGATCGCCCCGACCTGCTCGAGCGCATCGATCAACAATTCATCATAGGTGCTGCGCAGCCCCTCGTCGAGTCTCTCCCGCCGGACTTGCCGCAAGAGCGATCGCCATTCGTTGCTCGGGCGGCCCGAGGTTGTTGGGCCGCTGGTCTTGTGGCTGATGGTGCTCTCCGCTGCCGCCTCGGCGATCGCCGCATCGGTGCACAAATGCAGCTTTTCGGCGTCGTGTCCATCTTCATGCACACTGACTGCCGGGCTGGCCTTTGCGTCCATCGCCAGAATTGCCACAACCGGTAACACGTCGTGAGGCGCGGCGGCTTTGGCCCACTGGCCGACGTCGATGCGGTCTCCTTCGTGGTTTGGGGGCAGGGTCGCTTGGGGGCTCGTGCCGGACCACCAGCTCCACTGCGAGGCTGTCGCTTTGGGGCCTTTGGATGCGTCCTTTCTCCCGGTCATGGCGGCAGCGGCGTTTTCGCGCGGCGCGGGGCCGGCGCGGTAGAGTGGGTCGCCCAGGTAGACCAGTCGCCAGGGGAATCCGCCCGGCTCGCCCTCACCCTGCCGCAGCGCGGCGACCAGGGGCACGTCGGCCGCGATCAGCTCCGCCACCAGTCCGGGTGGCCGAAACGAAGGCAGAAAAGGCTCGTGCACTGACCCAAAAAAGACGTAGGCGCCGTTCGCCAGCCACCGGCCCGCAATCGTTTGGGGATCGGCCGGGTTGGCGGCCGAGAAGCTGTGAATCATTGACACGGCGCTGAACACGCCTCGGGGTACGTCCCCCGGCCGGCCCGGCCCTCCGGCAATCGAGAACATCTCCGGTCCCCCGGTGGTGTTGACGAGCAGCAGCCCGAATGGGTTCAGCGGCGCGAACATCTCATGCCAGTGCTTCAGGTCAGACTGCGGTCCTTCGACGTGCTCCACTGGCCCCGGCAACACTCCACTCAGTCGCGCGCTCGCCGCTTTCATGGTGTACGTCGACCATGGCGGTCCGCCGCCGTATGTGTTCCATAACAGGGCCGAGCGCGGATGAAGAAAAAGCGCCCCCATTGCCCGCGCCACGCTCGCCGCTGGATCACCGACGATCCGCCCGGTGTACGCCCAGCGCCGCCGCGATCGCTCGATTCCGCGCAAGCTTGGGCCTCCGGCCAGCGTGCGCCCGATCAAGTCATCGATCGCGTACGTACCGCGGGCAGGGTACTCCCCTTCTTCGACCTCATAGCGAAAAGGCCAGTCCCCCGCCAGCGTCAGGAAATCGCAGTCATCGCCCAGTTGGTCGTACTTGGCGACCACCGCAGAAACGCGCGCCTCGACTCCGCGTGCAAACCCCCAGGCCTCCACCAGCGTGAGCCCGTCGCCGAACCGCCGCGTGCTCTCCGAGGCACCCGGAACACCGCGCGGCAGGTGGAACGTTCCAAGAGGAATGAGCGGTTGGAAGTGCCCAGCGGCCAGCGCGACCGCGGCCCCGATGGTGGCGGCGTCCGGATCTGCCAGTACCAGCCCGGGAGTTTGCGGCGCGGGGCCATCGCCGCTTGGAGCCCCCTTGGCCTCGCCGCGTGCCTCAGGCGGCGTGGAGCACGCCCGGCGCACCGCGTCGATTGCCTTCAGCCACGCCGTCTCGGCTCGACTGGAACCCCCAATGCCGCCCTTCAGCTCGGGTGACGAGCCGGACTGCTGCTTCTTCCCCGCGTGTCTCACCACGCGCGCCGGACGAAACGCCCGCAGGAACGGAAGCGTCCAGGCGGGCTCATCGATCAAGATCGGAAAGTAATGCCGTTCGTCCCAGGCGGCGATCGCATCGAGAAACGTAGGGAGATCAGGTACCAGGCAAACCTGGTCCACAACAACGCGGCGCGGCTCAGCCGGCCTGCGCCAGGCGCTCGGCCGCCTGGCGCAGCGCGACCAGCCGAGGGTCGTCGATGTGTTCAACTATTGCGGGCGTGAGCTCCTTTCCGGCGGGTTTTCCGTGTTCCGCTTCGGATGTCGCTCCACGCTGGCCGCCGATCAAACGGCTCATTCGCACATCGCTGCGCCGGGCAAGCATGGCGCTTCCAATCGCCCAGCCTCCCAGCAGAATGGCTGGAATGACGAGCGACCAGCCCATCCGCGACCCGCTCCTGGTCATTGCATGTCCTCAAGGTGGCCCGGGAGAATTTCATCTAACCTTGCGGGGCCGGACCTGCTCGCCACGCGCGGTTCCATCCGAGGCGTCATCTGTTGGTTTGTACCCTACCCGCGGCGATGATTGGGTAGAGAGAGGCCAGGATAATGGTTATACTCGAAAAGAATCTAGGGACACGCACTCTGTCGATCTTCGCGCGAGGCAGCGAAGCCCACAATTGATGTCCGGCCATTCGTATCTTATTCGGGCTTTCTGCGGGTGTGGATTGGCGAGCTGCTTGGCTGCAAAGGATTAAGTCCGATGAAGAAGGGCGGCATTCTCAATCCTGCAATCTGTTCTCTCCTGGCCGAGCTTGGGCAATCCGACGAGCTCTTGATCGTCGATGCCGCCTACCCGCTTCCGACCGACGGCCATGTCATCGACCTCACGCTCACCCCGGGAATTCCGCGCCTGCTCGACGTCTTGCGCAGTCACGGAAGAGCTTGTCGTCGATTCGATTGCCGTCCCGCTCGAGATCAAAGACTTCAGCCCCAGAATCTATCAAGAGATCCTCAAAATCGTGGGCGAGACCGACGTCGACGAAGTCCCGTTCCATGAATTCAAGGAACAGGCGCTCGAAGTCAAGGGCATCATCCGCTCCGCCGAATTCAGCCCCTACGCCAGCGTGAGAATCGTGGCCGGCAGCGCCTTCTGAGCCAACGGCTCAGCCTCCCCACCAACCCGCCGCGCCAGCAAGGGCTCCAGCCGTGTTCGAGTTGGTTCCTCCGCCCCAACGGGGCGCAGGGCAATAGCCAGGGGCTTCCAGCCCCTGGAACTTCCAGCGCCTGGACTACCCAGCCCCTGCATCGTATGTGTGAAAAGAGGTTCGTGACGGGCATCCTAAGCCGGATTCTGTCGAGCTTTCCATCGCCCGCTCTCGCGGCCTTCGGAAAACCCGGATGATCATTTTTCTGGGACGCCGGTTGCCCAGCGCCTCGAGCGACCTACCCGGGAGTCATGACGGACCGGGCCGATCCGTGTGCATCGTGCCGGCATCGCATCGCGGCGAACCGCTTGGCAAAGCCAGCTCGAGTGCCCTGCCCCCTTATTTGGTCTTGCTCCCGATGGGGTTTACCGAGCCAAGCCGGTCACCCGGCCTGCTGGTGAGCTCTTACCTCGCCGTTTCACCCTTACCCCGGCCGAGGTGCAAGCACCCCAGCCGAGGCGGTTTATTTTCTGTGGCACTATCCCTATCCGGTGCTGCTTGCTCATGTGAACAAACAGCCTCGGACGGTGGGCGTTACCCACCATCGCGCCCTTTGGAGTCCGGACTTTCCTCCGCGGCATGTCCTTCGAGGTGAGCTTTCGGGGCGGTTACCCGCCCTTGGAGCACACATCGAAGCGCCTCGGCGATCATCGCGCCCGCCACGCACCTCTACCTCTACTCTACGTCCGTCCGCCGATTCCGACAACTCAACGAGCCAACCGGTTCGACCGGGTTAGGAGTTCAATCCGTCCGATTCGAGGCGAGGCATCCGCGTCGGTCAGGCCTTCCGCCTGACGATTCCGTATTCGGGCCACTGAGCGCCATGAGTCGGGGCGCCGTAGACCTGCCGCCCCTCGAAAAACACGGTTTTGCGTCACCTCCTTGCCAGCAAAGCATTTAGGTGTGACGCTGGAATAATCGGACCTGAGCGTTTTTCGCCCCAACATCGAAAAGCGTCCAAGGTTACGGCGTGACACTGGATTATTCGGAACTCCACGCTTTTCGGATCTAACTGGTTTTGGAATAAATGCTTACAGCGTGACGCTGGAGTATTCGGAACGCATTCTCGCCAAAAACACGGAAAAGATTGGCGCTGGAACGCGGAGATTTCTGTCGCGACGGTGAGGTGGGCGACCGTTCGTGCTCTTGACGCGACGAACATTGCCGGCAGATCCGTGATCCGGTCCGTCGCACTGTCCCACGACCCGAGAGCCGCGCCGGTGCGTAGTCCGGTGGCTCGGGGGCGCGAGGAAATCTCCGACCGCGGGACATTCGCGCGGCGATGTCGTCCCTGTCTAGGGAGGAAGACGGGGCCAACGGAACGAACGATGCCCGATGTCCGGGAACGGCCGCCGCCTCCCGAAGTGTCCACTTGCTCGCCGAGCACCCTACTTCCGCAGAGGAGAACCGACGATGTTTGTTCCCTCGACCATTGAGAATCGCCTGGACCGTCTGGGTATCGCTGGGATTGGGAGAGATCGACGCAGGGCTCACCGCCGCTCTGGCGACACGCGGGCGCGGTTCCGGCTCGAAGGGCTGGAGGAGCGGTGCTTGCTGTCAAGTATCTCCGGCTACAACGAGTACCCTCTCACAAGCCCCTCAGCCGCGCCCACTGGCATCGTGGCGGGGCCCGACGGCAACATTTGGTTTATCGAGAATTCAGCTAACAAAATCGGGATGGTCAACCCAACGACGCACGCCACGAGCGAGTTTCCGATCCCCACAGCCAACTCCAACCCCTGGGGCATCGCCGTCGGTCCCGATGGGAACATCTGGTTCACCGAGAGGGGCAGCGGCAAGGTTGGTGTGATCAATACGATCACGCACGCTGTCAGCGAATACTCCTCGTCCCCTGAGAGCGCTCCCATCGGCATCACGGCGGGCCCGGATGGCAACATCTGGTTCGCCGGCGGGAGCGGGATTGGGGTGCTCAACCTGACGACCCATGCGGTTACCGAGTTCCCCAAGCCCAGCGGTTTTCTGAACGAGCCCATGTGGATCACCGCCGGTCCCGACGGCAATCTGTGGTTCACCGGCGCGTCTAGCCGCACGATCGGACGGATTAACCCCACGACCCATGTCATGACCGTCTTCGACGCCCCCGGGACCTCATCAGGTTATGCCGACGCTTATCATATAATGCCCGGCCCTGACGGCAACGTCTGGTTCACGGATTACAATGGCAACGCCATCGGAGAGATCAACCTGACCACAGATGCCATCACCGAGTACCCCGTCCCGACGGCCAAGTCTAATGTCTACGGGATCACGTTGGGCCCCGATGGGAACCTTTGGTTCACCGAGGCGGCCGCTGGCCAGATCGGCTCGATCAACCCAGCGACCGACGCGATTTCCGAGTATCCCATTGACGACGGCCTCAATCAAATCGCCGCCGGGCCCGACGGCAACCTCTGGTTCACGGATTACGCCAATAATGCGATCGGCGTCGCCACCCTGACCACCTCGCAACTGGTGGTGACCCAGCAACCACCGCCCAGCGTCACCGCAGGTAGCCTCTTCGGCCTTACGGTCGACGCCGAGGACAGCTCGGGCAACCCGATTACCTCGTTCGATGGCACGGTGACAGTGGCCCTGGCAAACAACCCCGGTGGCGCCACCCTCGGCGGCATGCTGACCGCGACCGCATCGAACGGCATCGCCACCTTCTCCGGTCTGACGCTCACCAAGACGGCCTCGGGGTACACGCTCGAGGCCTCCGGCGGCGGCTTGGGCTGGGGCGTCACCAACTCGATCACCGTCACCCCCGCAGCGGCCGCGCAGTTGGTCATCACGCAGCAGCCGCCAGCCACGGTTAAGGTGAATAGCGGCTTCGGTCTGCAAGCCTCGATCGAGGACCAGTACGGCAATGTGGTGACGACTGCGGGGAATACCGTCAGCATGGCCCTTGCGAGCAACCCGACCGGAGCCACTCTCAGTGGCACATTTTCTATTTTAGCCAGCCAGGGTGTAGTTGCCTTCTCGGGACTGAAGATCAACAAGGTGGGATCCGGGTACACTCTTCGGGTCTCCAGCAGCGGTCTCAGCACAGCCGTGACCAGCGCCATTAACGTGACCAAGAACGGCGCGAGCGGTGCGATCGTCGCGGCGTCCGCGGCCAGTGCACCCGATCTGCTGATGGCGCCGCTGGTGCTCGACAGCCCCGGTTTTTTGGATAGCCTGGGGCTCAAGAAGCGCCCGAGCTTATGACGGTAACGCTTGTGGGGTAGATCAAGCCTCTGCGCGCCGTGAGCCACTGAGGCGTGATCAAGGAACGCCACCGATGCCCGCGCCCGATGCGATCCCCGTGGTGCTGCTGGAACGTGCCCGCGCCGGCGACGAGTCGGCGCGCGGCCACTTGCTCGAGCTCTATCGCAACTACCTTCGTCTTATGGCCCGCGCCCTGATCAGCCAGCCCTTGCGCGTCCGGCTCGACGCCTCCGACCTGGTGCAGGAAACCTTTCTTAAGGCCCATCGCGAATTCGCGCAGTTCCTGGGCTCGACCGAGCCCGAGCTGATCGCCTGGCTGAGGCAGATCCAGGTCCGCAGCCTGGCCGACCAGTTGAAGCGGCACCGGGCCAAGGGTCGGGATTACCGTCGCGAAGAGCCCATGGAAGTCATCCTCGATCGATCCAGCCTGGCGATTCAATCACGCCTGGCCGCGCCGCTGTCGTCGCCCAGCGCCCACACCAGCCGTCGCGAGCAAGTCGTGCTGCTGGCCAACGCCCTCGAGAAACTTTCTGCCGACTACCGCGAGGTTTTCATCATGCGTAATCTGGAGCACATGCCCTTCGACCAGATCGCCGAGCGGATGGGTCGAACATCGGGTGCGGTCCGCAAGCTCTGGACGCGGACCATGCTGGCACTCAAGCGAACGCTGGAGGAATTGCCGCCATGAATCGAGAAAATGAGAATGAATTGCCGCCACCCGACGATGCCGGCCCCGATGCGCTCGACGAGTCCGAAGTCGCCCGTGTCTTCGACGCCTACCTGGCCGACGTCGAAGCCGGTCGAGCCGTCGATCCCGACCGGCTGATCGCCGACCACCCCAAGATCGCCGGGGAGTTGCGTGCCTGCCTTGAGGTGATGAGCCTGGCCGATAGGTTGGCCGATGGTGGCGATTCCCCAAAGTTATCGCCGCTTCCCCGCGAACACGGTCTCCGCAGTGCCAGCGATGCAAGGTTCACGACGACATTGCAATTAAGCTCGAGCGCTCCCCCCCGCGTCCAGTTGCGTGAGCTGCCCGATGACCGCGAGCCACTGCTCAAAGCACGGTCGTCCGAGATGCCCAGGGAAAACGGCACGAGCCTAGGGCGGTTCCAGCTTCAGGGCGAGATTGCGCGGGGCGGGATGGGCGCGATCCTCAAAGGTCGTGACGTCGATCTGGGCCGCGACCTGGCCATCAAGGTGATGCTTGAATCGCACCAGGGCAATCCCGACATCGTAAATCGATTCATCGAAGAAGCGCAGATCGGCGGCCAGTTGCAACATCCGGGGGTTGTGCCGGTCTACGAGCTGGGCGCATTTCCCGACCGGCGTCCCTACTTCGCCATGAAGCTGGTCAAGGGGCGGACTCTGGCTGCACTCTTGGCCGAGCGCCCTGCGCAGCGTTGGGCGCGGGTCTCCTGACCCCGCCCTTCCTGTGACCGAAGGTTCTCCCATCGCCTCCCGCCGACCTCCCGCGCTTCCTCGCCATCTTCGAGCAGGTGTGCCAGACGATGGCCTATGCGCATGCGCGCGGCGTGATCCACCGCGACTTGAAGCCCTCGAACGTAATGGTCGGCTCCTTCGGAGAGGTGCAGGTGATGGACTGGGGCCTGGCCAAGGTATTGCCCTCCGGGGGCATCGCTGACGAAGCGGCCTCGCAGCCCGTGCACGAAACCGTCATCGCCACAGTCCGCAGCGGCCCGGCGGGAAGCGGCAGCGAGTCGCAGGCCGGGAGCGTACTCGGGCACGCCATCGTACATGGCGCCCGAGCAGGCCCGCGGCGAGGTCGAGCGGATCGACGAGCGAGCCGACGTGTTCGGGTTGGGGGCGATCCTCTGTGAGATCCTGACGGGTCGGCCACCTTTCTCGGGGTCGTCGCGTGAAGAGATCCGCGCCCAATCCGCCCGGGGCGACCTGGCCGATGCCATGTGCCGGCTCGACGTCGCCGGCGCGGATACCGAATTGGTTTCGTTGACGAAAGCCTGCCTGTTGCCTGAGGTGCAGCGACGGCCGCGAAACGCCAGCGTTCTCGTGGAAAGCGTGACGTCGTACCTGACCGGTGTGCAGGAGCGGCTCAGGTCGGCCGAGCTGGCTCGAGTCGAGGCACAGGCCCGGGTGCAGGAGGAAGCAAAACGTCGAGCGCTCGCGGACGAGCTGGCCCAGGAGGCGCAGGCGCGGGCCGAGGAGGCACAGGCACGAGCCCGGATCGAGCTGTCCCGACGGCGGCGCACCGTAGCGCTCGCGGCATCGCTTGTGGGCTTGGTCCTGCTCGGGGGCGGAGGTTGGACTTATCTGGCCCGGCAAAGAATGGAGCGGACGACTGCTGCGGCTCTTGTACTACGGGAGGTCGAGATCTTGCGCGACGACGCCGTGCGGGCAGGGGGCGACCTTGCGCGGTGGATTGAGGCACGCGACGCGGCGAAGGCGGTTGAACGACTGCTGGCGGACGTCCGTGACGAGCCGATCAGGAGCCGCCTGACCGAGCTCGTTCGGGACCTGACCGTTTCAGCTCGGCTCGTGGAGAACGACCAGAACCTACTGCGAAAACTCCTCGGGATCCGCGCCCAAAGGGGCGAGGACCAAGACGGCCCGAGAATCGATGCAGAGTACGCGGCTTCCGTCCGAGAAGCTGGAATCGATATCGCTGACCTACCGCCGGCGGCCGTAAGCGCGAAGCTCCACGCTCGGCCGTGCGCCGTGCGCCTCGCCATCGCGGAGGCGCTCGATGACTGGGCGGTGGTGCGTCGGGTCTTGCGCCGCGACCAAGTCGGCGCAGCCCGGCTCACGGAGGCGGCTTGCTTGGCCGATCCCGATCCATGGCGCAGCCGGCTACGCGCGCTGCTCCAGAGTTCTCCGAGCCCGGAACTACTCCCAAGGCTGCACGAGCTCGCTAGCTCGGCGCACATTGACCAATTGCCGGCAGTCAGCATTCACCTATTGGGCGGGACCATTCTCGACGGGGGAGATCCGAGGCGCGCGGAAAAACTGCTACGCGAGGGCCAGCGGTTGTTCCCGAGCGATGTTTGGCTCAACCTTACGCTCGCACGATGTTTGGAACGCGTCGGGCGGCGTGAGGAGGCGATTCGGTATTACATGGTGGCACGCTCGCTCCAGCCCGAGACCGCCCATCCGTTGGCAGACGCCCTCCGTGCGAAGGGGGAGACGGACCAGGCGATTGCTCTGTATCAGGAGCTTGTGCATCGACGCCCTGGGGATGGTCGGCACCTCAACTGTCTGGCGGTTGCGTTGCAAAGTCGTGGTCGAACCGAGGAGGCCAACGCCGTGCTGGAGCTCATGATCGCCCATTATCGCGCAGCAGTTCGAGTCAACGACCCCCTTTCCGACGCGCACTTTTATCTCGGAAACGCCCTGAAAATGCAGGGCAAGCTCGGCGAGGCGATCGAATCCTATCGCGAAGGACTGCGGCTCAGGCCAGACCATGTCGACGCGTACAACCAACTCGGAATTGCGTTAAGCAAGCAAGGGAAGGACGATCAGGCCGTCGCCCAGTTTCGCACTGCCATTCGCCTGAAGCCTGACGGGTCCGACGCCCACCTAAACCTCGGCATTTCTCTCTATCAGCTTGGGAAGCTGGACGAGGCGATCGCCGAGTCGCGGGAAGCGGTGAGGCTCGAGCCGGAGCAAGCCATCGCTTATGTGGCGCTCGGCAATGCCTTGCATCACAAGGGGACGTACGACGATGCGATTGACGAATTCCGTGTTGCGCTGCGGCTCAAGCCGGATCTCGCGCTCGTGCACACTTACCTTGGGGTCACCCTGGGCACCTTGGGAAAACACGCCGATGCGATCACGGAGTGCCGCGAGGCCCTTCGGCTCAAGCCCGACGATCACGATGCTCGCAACATCCTTGGCATCGCCCTCACGAAGAGCGGGCGACTGCGCGAGGCGATCGCCGAGTTCCGCGAAGCGCTGCGCATCAAACCCGACTTTGCCGACGCTCATTACAACCTTGGCTTGGCGCTAAAGGACAACGGGGAAGCGGACGAGGCGATCGCCGAGTACCGGCAAGCGCTGCGTTGCAAGCCCGATGACTTCAGGGCCCACGGCAGCCTGGCCATCGCCCTGGCGGAGCAAGGGAAGCCCACGGAGGCCGTCGTCGAATACCGCGAATCGATCAGGCTAAAGCCTGACCACTTCTTGAGTCACCTCCATCTCGGCATCGCGCTCGAGAAAGGTGGGAAGCTCGACGAGGCAATCGTGGAGATGCGCGAATCGATCCGCCTCAAACCCGACTTGGCCATTTCCCATATCAACCTCGGCCAATTCCTCATCAAACAAGGCAAGCTGGAGGAGGCCATGGCCGAGTGTCGCGAAGCGCTTCGGGTCGACAGGAATTCGGAAGACGCGCACGGGATACTGGCCATGGTCCTCGGCGCTGGAGGGAAACTTGACGAGGCGATCGCCGAATATCGAGAGTTGCTGCGACTCCGGCCCGAGCGATTCGAGGCGCACCTCAACCTGGGTGCAATTCTGTGCGACTATAAACACGACTATGATGGAGCGATCGCCGAGTTCCGACAGGCGCTTCGCCTGAAACCCGATCATCCCGTCACCCGCTACAACCTCGGCAATGCGTTGCGTCAACAGGGGAAGTTCGACGAGGCGATCGCCGAGTATCGCGGGGCATTCCGGCTCGATCCGGCTTTATTCGACGCGCAGGCCGATATCGGTGTCGCCTTTGCGGCACAAGGTAAGTTCGATGAGGCGATCCGCGAATTCCGAGTTGCACTCCGCCTCAAGCCCGATGACTCAATAACTCATAGGGACCTCGGCCGCGTTTTTCGTGCTCGCGGCGAATTCGCCCAAGCTCTCGCCGAATTCCGCACTGCCCGTGACCTGGCGCGGGGCAACCCCCAATTTCGCCAAGAGATCGAGCAGGTTTTGACGCTGACCGAGCGCCAAGCGTCACTCGCTGAGCAGCTTCCGTCGGTCCTTGCCAAAAAGCTCAAGCCAGTCGATTCTGCCGAAACACTCGAATTCGCCCAACTCTGTTACGACAAGAAACTCCACGCTGCTTCCGCCCGTCTCTGGTCCGAGGCCTTCCAGGCCCAACCGAAGCTGGCCGACGACATGCAAGTCCAGCACCGCTATAACGCCGCCTGCGCTGCGGCATTGGCCGGTTGCGGCCAAGGCAAGGATGAACCTCCCCTCGACGACACCGCCAAAGCCCGCTGGCGGAAACAGGCCATCGACTGGCTCAAGGCCGACCTCGCGGCGTGGTCGAAGATTCTGGAAAACGGCCTTCAGCAGTCGCGGCAAGCCGTCACCCAAACGCTCCAGCACTGGAAAACCGACCCCGACCTCGCCGGAGTTCGCGATCCAGCAGCCCTGGCCAAACTGCCGCACGACGAACAGAAAGCCATCGCCGCGCTCTGGACCGCGGCCGACACACTCTTGAAGAAGGCACCAGCCAGTACTTCGAAGTGAGGCCAGACGATCGCGCAGATGGGTCGATGCTCCATTTCTTCAATTTCATGCATCTTCCTTTCTGAGCCAAGTTTCACGCTCATCACAGCACGCCCACCGGGCGGTATGGTAAAACAACAGCATCGGCTGCGCGCCGTGCGCACAGCATGCGCGAGCAAACAAACGCCCGAAGTACCGCCTGTTGACGGAAACCACCCCAATGGACATTTCCCCCCAAGCCTTCGGCGCATCCTTCAAGGGCTTCCTCGACCAGATGTCGGCCGCTGCCCCGGCGGAAGAGCCGGTCTTTCGCCGGCGCCTGCGCGACCACTTCGATTGCGAGCCCACCGAGCTCGCCATATTGAGTGAGAAGTTTCCAGCGTATGACCACGCCAACCTGCAAAAGGCAATCGACGCCGAGTTCGAAACCGCCGACGGCTCGGTCGCGACCTATGGTGTGATCAATCCCCACCCGTTCATGAGCGCCACACTGACCGAGCTGGCTGCCCCGGCAAAAGCCGGCCTGATGGGCGGCGGGGGGACAGCCGAAGGCCCGGTCGAATACGCCAATATCACACTCGACGACGACCGCATCGTGGCGTGTGTGCAGAGCGGTCTGTTCCTCGTAAAGCGCGGTGGCGAGCCACTCGCCATCCTGATGTCCGGCCCGGCAAGGGAGTTTCATCCGATGGCCCAGGTCACTATTCAGGTGATGGCGCCGACTCGCGATAGCGCTGAGAAGTTTCTGGCTGGTCTGCGCACCGCGATGCGAAAGCGCAATGTCTACCGCGGTCACGTCATCTCGCTGACACAATCGCAAATAGGAAGCACCGAAATCAAGTTTCATCGACTGCCCGACGTTTTGCGCGAGAACATCATCTTGCCGAAGGGACTGCTCGAACGGATCGAGCGCCAGACCGTTCGGTTCTCCGAGCTCTCGGACATACTGGTTGCCGAAGGCCGCCATCTGAAGCGCGGCATCCTGCTGCACGGGCCGCCCGGCACGGGCAAGACATTGACCGCCATGTACGTCGCCCGTGCCATTCGAAATCGCACCGTGTTGCTCCTCACCGGCCGCGGTCAGGCAATGATCGAGCAGTCATGCGCCCTGGCACGCGCCTTGCAGCCGGCGATCGTGATTCTCGAAGACGTCGACCTCGTCGCCGAAGAGCGCACCCGCCCCGGTGCCGCGTGCGCAGGCCCCCTGCTCTTCGAGCTGCTCAACCAGATGGACGGCCTCGCCGACGATGCCGACGTGCTCTTCCTTCTCACGACCAACCGGCCGGACATCCTTGAGCCCGCACTCGCCGCCCGCCCGGGCCGCGTCGATCAGGCCATCGAAATCCCGCTCCCGGATGCATCCTGCCGCCGGCGCCTGTTCGAGCTGTACTCAGACAACTTGCCGCTGGGCCAGGTGAACTGGGACACGTTCGTCCGTCGAACAGGCGGCGCCAGCGCCGCCTTCATCCGCGAAATGATGCGCAAGGCTGCCCTCTTTGCCGCGGATGAATCCAGCGACCGCGTCGAAGGCCGGCACCTGGACGCAGCCATTCACGAGCTGGTCGTCGAAGGCGGCTCACTCACTCAAAGCCTCCTCGGCTTCGGCTCGGCCGAGACAGATGCTACCTGAACGACAGAATCCTCGTTCCTACGCTCCACGTGGGAACGCCCGTGCCGCTGCGCGGCGTGCTTGGCGTCAATCGCATGGACATTCGCTACGACGAATGGCTTCCTGATTCCCCCGGCCTCGCGGGCATCATCACCGCGTACTGGCGAGTCTTCGGTGACGGCCGCCAGATGCCATCTTCTGCTGTCTTGCCCGACGGTCACGTCGAGCTGGTCTTCAACCTGGGCGATCCTGTCGGGCTTGTTGGACCAGCGTTCCAGGGTCTCCAGCCCGACCGCGCCGTTGTTGGTCCTTTGTCAAAAGCCCTTCGCCTGGATTACCAGGGGCTGGTTCATACCTTTGGCATCCGATTTCATCCCGCGCGAGGCGCTGGCTTTTTCGGACGATCCGCCGCCGACCTCGCCGAACGGCTGCTTCCGCTCTCCGAGGTGTGTAGGAAGCTCGACGATGCTCTTGCAGAGCGACTCGCCGAACACCCAAACACGGAAACAAACGCCTTCCGGCAAGCGCTCGATCAAGTGCTCCTCGAGCAACTGCCTCGTGCCCTTTCCTCCGATACCGAGGTAATTGCCGCGGTCGATCGGCTTAATCGCTCGGATGTCATGCCGGTCGTCACAGAGATCGCGCGTGAGCTCCATCTCTCATCGCGGCAGTTGCAACGACGTTTTCTCACCGCCGTGGGCATGACTCCCAAGCGGTTCATGCGAGTCATGCGATTCGCGCGTGTTTGGCAAAGCGCCTCGATGAGCCCGCACCTCACCTGGGCCAGTCTGGCCGCGGAGCACGGCTTTGCCGATCAGGCACACCTTGTGCGCGAGTTTCGCACCTTCGGCGCCGAGCCGCCGACTCATCTCTTCACTCCGGAGTGGTATGGCGCGACCGAGATCGCGCGTGAGTCCGGACCGGCGCAAGGTGTCCGATCTGTTCAAGACTCGCGCCGCCGGCCAAAGCGATGATGATCCACGTCGCAGCGTCATTCATCGCATTCCACAAACCCCGGAGTCGATCATGAAGAAGGTGACCTTGTTCAAGCTGTACGTGACCGACCAAAACGCGGCGCGGTCTTTCTACGTCGACAAGCTGGGATTCGAAGTCGCCGAAGACAAACGCCTCGGCGATTATCGCTGGCTTCTCGTCAAGGCCCCCGATAACGCGGACTTCTCAATCAACCTCGAAATTGCAAAGACCGACGAAGAGAAGGCGCTCGTCGGCCACCAGGCCGCGGCCCAGCCGCTGTTCAGCATTTGCACGGATGACGCCAATCGAGATTATCAACAAATGAAGCGACATGGCGTGCAATTCGAAGGAGAACCGGTCACCATGCCGTATGGCACCGGCGTCATGTTGCAGGATCTTTACGGCAACAAGATCTACCTCAATCAGGAGCCCGGCTGAAACTCCAGCGGAGGTCGCATGAAGCTGTCGGTTCGCCCGCTCACACCGGACCTGTGGCCTGCGTTCGCGGACCTGTTCGGCACCAACGGCGCCTGCAACGGCTGCTGGTGTATGTACTGGCGGATTGGCAGCGCCTATCGCTCCAGGCCAGGCGAGGACAACAAGGCGGCGATTCGAGAGATCGTCAACTCCGGACCGCCGCCAGGGTTACTCGCCTTCGACGGCGACCGCGCAGTGGGCTGGTGCCAGGTTACCCCGCGCGATGCCGCGCCGTGGCTCGATCGCACCTGGCGGCTGAGGCGAGTGGATGACGTCCCGGTCTGGTCAATCTCCTGTTTCTATATTCGGAAGGGTTACCGCAGGAAAGGCGTCACATCCGTCTTGATCGCGGCTGCGCTCAAAATGGCAAAGCAAGCCGGCGCACCCGCGCTCGAAGCTTATCCGCTTGATGCGAGCCTGACGCCGAGTTCCTCAGGGACAGGCTACGCCTCGACCTTCACGCACGCCGGATTCAAAACCGTTGCTCGCCACGTGCCGCCTCGGCTGATCATGCGGCATGATTTGAAGAAGCTTCCCTCCAAGGCGATTTCGAGTCAGGATTCGTCGTAGGCACGTTCGAACGCTCGGAAAGCGAGCCCGCCCTTGACCGCATTTAGCATTTATGCTAAATATTATCGGTGTCCCAACGCGAACCAAAGGGCCGGCCGGATGCGTACGAGGCCGTATTCACGGCACTCGCCCACCCGGTGCGGCGCCGGATCTTACTCACGGTGTACTTCAAGGGCGGGTCGATGACGGCCGGCGAGATCGCCAGCACGTTCGAGCACGCTTGGCCGACGACGACACGGCATCTTCAGGTCCTTGAGTCGGCGGGGCTGCTCCGGCATGAGCGCGACGGCCGGACGCGCCGCTACCGCATCGACTGTCGTCGCTTGAACCTGGTGCGAGACTGGCTCGCCTGGTTCTCAAAACCCCCAAGCTGAAACCACTGGAGGACAACATGGCTGGTGACAAGAAGACGAGCAAGAGAAGTGGCGGCCAGGACGAACTCGACATCCCGAGCCTATTCCGCATCAACGTCGAAGTCGGAAACCTCGACGAAGCGGCCAAGTTTTATGGAACGCTCTTCGGCCTCACCGGGCGGCTGCAAGCCGGCTCGCGCTGCTACTTCACGTGCGGCCCGGTCACATTGCAGGTCGTCGATGTCTCATCCGAGCGCGTGCCGCACCCGGCCGCAAAGGCCCTGTATTTTGTCGTAGGCGACCTCGATGCGATCTTCGAGCGGGCCAAGTCCTTGGGTTGCCTGTCGCAGGAGCAGGTCCACGGCGAGCCTGGCGGCCAGATCAGCGTGAGACCCTGGGGCGAGCGGTCATTCTACGCCGAGGACAGGTGGCACAACCCGATGTGCTTCGTGGAAGAAGGGACCATCTACCCGGGCTAGCGCTCTTCATCGGCGATCCGCTCCCTTCGCTGCCGATCTTCCTCTCCGAGACTCGCTACATCCCCGCCCCGCTGGAAGCTACCTATCAAGAAGCCTGGGCGGTTTTTCCCGCCATGCTCAAGGAACTCATCGAGCCGACGCCGGCGTGAGCCACCCAACACAGGACGGGCTGTCCCCAGGAGAGACTCGCGGTTGCCATCGTTAGCGTGCTGGGCCTACAATCGAAGCAAAAGAATAGCTCAGTTCTGCGAAGGTTGGTGGCGCGCTTTCAACAAAGGAGCAGTCATGCCGACTGATGCTGAAATCTCCGCGTATGCGAAAGGACTTCCTCCCATCTACCGCGACATTCTGGCTGCTTTTCCCGCGATCGAACCTGGCCGCAGAGCAGGGTATGGCATCGCATTTCAGACACTAGCCATGCACTTTGCCAATAGCGGTGAGGGATACGGCTTCGGAGAAGTGCAGGACGCTTGCGAGCAGTTGGCCGACAACGGGTTCATCAAGATTAAGAACGGGATCTTCGCTCACCCAACCGATCTCGGCGAGCAATTAATCTCCGCTGTGACGGCTAAGCCTCGCGCATCGAATTCCGGCGTCCCTCAGCTCCCCGCACGCACTTGGTGACTGAGGGACCGGATGTTCTGGCAAATCACCTCGTACCCTCGGTGCGAGTACCATATTCGTCATATGGCGATCCGGTCATATGGGCGGTCGATCAGATCGTCGCATTTCTCCACCGCGAACAGAATCTAGCGTTGGATATGGCGAAAGTTGTTGTGCCCGGTCAGCCAGTCTATAGGAGCTTGGCTGGTCGACATGGACTTCTCGAACGGGTCACGCAATTCGACCCTGGCCCAAATCCTTAGCCAGTGAACGCCCGAACCACGGCTTCGCCACCAGGAGATCACGATGAACGAAGAAACGCTGTTGCGCGATGCCCTGGACAAACCGCCCGCTGAGCGCACCGCGTTCCTTGACGCAGCCTGCGCCGGCAAACCCGACCTCCGTGCCACCGTCGAGGGGCTTCTGGCCACGCATGAAGCTACGGGAGGGTTCCTCGACCTGCCAGGAGGCGATGTCGGGGCGACCATCGATTCGAACGCACCGCATTTTGGCAGCGATCTCACCGAAGTGCTCACCCCGGGGCCCGATCCGGCGTCGATTCTCGCAGCCGCCGCCCTCCGAGAGAAGGGTGCCTCGGCCGGCGTCGTCATCTCGGGGCGCTACACTCTCGAACGGCGAATCGGTGAAGGCGGAATGGGCGAAGTCTGGGTCGCCCAGCAAACCGAGCCCGTCAAACGCAAGGTCGCGCTCAAGCTGATCAAGCCGGGGATGGATTCCCGGGCTGTGCTGCAGCGGTTCGAGCAGGAACGCCAGGCGCTCGCGCTCATGGACCACCCCAACATCGCCAAGGTGCTCGACGGCGGTCTGACGCCGAACGGACAGCCCTTTTTCGTCATGGAGCTGGTCAACGGCCTACCGCTCTCGAAATTCTGCGACGACGCGAAGCTCACGCCGACGGAGCGTCTCGAGCTCTTCGTACCGATCTGCCAGGCGGTGCAGCACGCGCATCAGAAGGGAATTGTCCATCGTGACCTCAAGCCCGCCAACATCCTGGTCACGCTGATTGACGGCAAGCCGGTGCCCAAGGTCATCGACTTCGGAGTGGCGAAGGCGACCGCCGGCAAGCTGACCGATGAAACGCTGGCCACGCAGTTCGGCGCGGTGGTCGGCACGCTTGATTACATGTCGCCCGAGCAGGCGGGATTCTCGGGAGAAGACGTCGACACGAGGTCCGACATCTACTCGCTGGGCGTGATCCTGTACGAGCTGCTGACGGGCCTACGCCCGACCGACGCGGCACGGCTCAAGAAGGCAGCGTTCTCGGAAATGATCCGGATCATTCGCGAGGAAGAGCCTTCGAAGCCCTCGACGCGGCTGTCGATCGGACGCTTCGCTGCCGTCGCAGGCGGCGCTGCGGCAGACCGAGCCGCGCAAGCTGATGACGATGCTGCGAGGGCGACCTGGACTGGGTCGTGATGAAGTGCCTGGAAAAGGAGCGCGACCGACGGTACGAAACGGCCAGCGGCCTGGCCCGCGACATCCAGCGCTACCTGGCCAACGAGGTGGTGGAGGCGCGGCCGCCAAGTGCAGGCTATCGGCTCCGCAAGTTCGCCAGCCGGCACAAGGGCCAGGTTGTGGCGGCGGGCCTGGTCATGCTGTCGCTCGTGCTGGGGATGGTGGGCACCACCTGGGGTCTGATCCGTGCGGCACGGGCCAACACGGCGCTGGCCGCGGCCAATGCCGACCTGACCACCGCCAACATCAAGGTTCAGGCGCGTTACAATCTCGCCGTCGACGCCATCAAGACGTTCCACACGGGTGTCAGCGAGGACTTCCTGCTCAAGCAGAACCAGTTCAAGGAGCTGCGCGACCGGCTGTTGAAATCGGCTGCCGACTTCTACGGCAAGCTGTCGGCCCTGCTCGGCAACGAGACCGACCTGGCCTCACGGCGGGCGCTGACGGCGCTCGAACTTCGAGCTGGCCGACCTGACCGACAAGGTCGGACGCAAGGAGGAGGCCCTGGCGGCGCACCGCGCGGTGCTGGCCGCAAGGAAGGCGCTGGCGGCCGAGCCCGAACGCCGACGCCGAGACCAGCGCCGATGTCGGTCGCAGCCTGACGGCCGTCGCGACCCTTCTCGAGGGAGTCGGCAAGACCGACGACGCCGTGGCAACGTATCGGGAGGCCGAGGCTTTGCTCGAAGCCCCGGCTGCGAGCGCCTCGGCGACCGCCCCGGTACGGGCCGCCCTGGCCGACTGCCGGTCTCGGCTTGGCTACCTGCTCTACAGCACAGGCCACGCCGCCGACGGGCTAGAGGTCCTTCGCCAGGCTCGGTCTGACCAGGAAGTGCTGACCGAGGCGCCCGACGCAACGATGGAGGCCCGGCGCGAGCTGGCGAACACCATCAACCGCATCGGCAATCTGCTTGGAAGAACGGGTCGGCCGTCGGAGGCCGACGTCGAATACAGCAAGGCGCTAGCGATCTATCAGAAGCTGGCCCAGGAAAACCCAGCTAATTCCGAAATCCGGCGTCGCCTGGGGATCATCTCCAACAACCGCGGCAGCCTGCTGCTAACGATCGCGGGCCGATCCAAAGACTCGGAAGCCGCGTTCCGCGAGGCGATGGCGATCAAGCAAAAGCTCGCCGACGATAATCCCGCCGTCATCGAATTCCGGAACGACCTGGCGCTGAGCCACAGAAACCTCGGGGAAGTGCTGAGCCAGACCGGCCGCGCCTCGGAGTCGGAAGTCGAGCACCGAAAGTCGATGGCGATCTATCAGAAGCTGGCCGAAGAGAATCCCACCGTCGCCGATTACCGCGGCAACCTGGCGGACAGCCATTCTTCGCTCGCGATCCTGCTGCATCAAACGGGCCGGCCCGCGGAATCTCAGGCTGAGTTCCAGAAGGCGATGGCGATCAGACAAAAGCTTGCCGACGACAACCCCACCGTCACCAAGCTCCAGAGTGATCTGGCACGCAGCCGCCACAATCTGGGCTATCTGCTCGGCGAGTCGGGCAAGCTGCCTGAGGCGGAAGCGGAATACCGCAAGTCGATGGCGATCTATCAAAAGCTGGCCGACCTTGATCCCTCCGTCACCGCGCATTCGCGCCGAGCTCGCGAATAATCACCTCGATCTCGGTATCCTGCTGTCGCAGACGGGCCGGGCGGCGGAGGCTGAGGCCGAGGAGCGCAACGCCATCGCGCTTTACCAGAAGCTGAGCGACGACAACCCCAATGCCCCAGGCCACAAGGTTGGCCTCGCCGGCGCTCTTTACTACCTCGGCGACGTGATTCGTGCGCTCGGCCGGCTCGCGGAGGCGCGCGAAGATTACGAACGGGCCATCGCCATCCACGAAAAGCTGGTCAAGGAAAACCCCAATCCGTGGTACCGCAGCCTCCTGGCCCACTCGTTGCGACGGCGCGGATTGGCCCTGCGCGACTGAGCGACCTCACGGGTGGGTCGGCCGATACCCGCCGGCGCACTGGGGCTGTATGACGGGCTCACCTCGCGGTCGGGCGAAGAGCGGTTCGAGACAGCGTGCTGCCGCGCGGCGCTCGCCGGCCTGGCCGGGAAGGACGGAGCCGGCGTGTCGGCCGACGACGGCAAGGCCGAAGCGGCCCAGGCGATGGCTCTGCTGAGAAAGGCCGTCGACAGTCGGCTTCCGGAACGCGAGCGCCTTCCGCACCGAGGCGGCACTCGAGGCGTTTCGCACGCGGGAGGATTTCAAGAAACTGCTCGAAGAGTTAGACGAGACATCTCTTGCCCGGCCGAAGAAGTCCCCTTGAATGTTCGGCGCGGTGCACACCCTCATCCGCTTCGAGGGTGAGTCTTATTTTCTGTTCCGCGAACATTTCGAGGCCGCCGCGGATCTGAAATGAAGTGATGGCATCCGACCAGCGGCAGGCGAGTCACCCGAGAGGGTTTGGCTCCGCCTGTACCGTACATGGGTTCTGAACGGAGGTCATCAGCACGGTTAGCTCAGGGGTAGAGCACCAGACCGATAATCTGGCTGTCACGGGTTCGACTCCCGTACCACACGTCGGCGCTGAATCGACTCTCTACGAAACGGTCGCAAGACCTGTTCGACCACGAAGCCCAAAGGAGGTGAACGTTCGTTGGTTCGGCCACAACTCTGGTTCGCCGGGGTTACTGGCAGCACGCGCAGGCACCTTGCAGAACGCAGGTTCCGCCGCGGCGCTCGCTCGGCAAAGCAGCGCAAAGCGGCTGGCTGATGGATCTCAAGGCTCGCTTTGGGACGAAGGCCATGCTTCTCGCGCTTCGGATCCGGGGGAGACCACGGCTCAAGCGCTTCTCCGTGCTTTCTCGTGTGAGCCGCGAACGCTTCACCTTCTGCGATCGACGGCCGCTACTCTGGCACGCTCGAGCCGGGTGAATACGCGTTCTGGAAGGGCCCGGCGGACGCCAGGGTGGTCGAGGTCGACTTGCGGGAGACGATGGTCGACGTCGGCGGTCAGGAGATCATGACGGCCGACAAGGTCACACTGCGGTTGAACGCTGTGGCGACTTACAAGATCGTCGACGCTCGCAAGGCGATCAGCCAGACCGACGACGTACGGCAGGCGCTATATCGCGACACACAGCTCGTTCTGCGGGCCGCGGTCGGGGCACGGGAGCTCGACGTTCTCCTGACGGACAAGGACGCCGTTGCCCGCGAGATCGAGGAGACCCTCCGGCGTCGGGCCGGCGAGCTCGGTCTCGCGATCGCCACGGTCGGCATTCGTGACGTGATTCTGCCCGGGGAGATCAAGGACCTGATGAACAAGGTGACGGAAGCCAGGAAGGCAGCCGAGAGCAACCTGATCGCGCGTCGAGAGGAGACGGCGGCTATTCGCAGCCAGGCCAACACGGCCAAGTTGCTGGCGGAGAGCCCAACCCTCATGCGGCTGCGTGAGCTGGAAGTCTTGGAGAAGGTAGCCGCCGGCGGCAAGCTCAACATTGTCCTTGGCGACAAGGGCCTCGCCGAAAAGGTCGTCAACCTTCTGTGACCGCAGACGCGAATTGCGACTGTGCCCCTGGTTCGAGAGATCGGACCAGGGGCATTTTGGTCGATGCAGCCAGAGTGCGACTGCTCCGCATTCTTCAGTCAGGCCTCTCGACGCGAGAGTGCGATCGACCAAGGTCCGGCATCATCGCGAGTCCGGCATGTCGGTTATTCTCGCGTCGGGCATGTGGATCTTCGATCGGTGGCCGCCGTCGAGGTCCATCACGACCATCTGGATCGGCCACGGAAGTCGTTCCGTCCTCGGCGGTGACATGGGTTTGAGCGTCGCTTGCGAACTAAGTCTGATACGCGCCAATGTCGGGGGGCGAGTCGATTGGTGAAAAACGCTGGTCGGTGGTGTGACCAGTGACCGTGATGCCGGCGTGGATCGCCGCACTTCCGGGCAACAGGGCCATTGTCTGGGTAGGCCCGCCATTGTTGGCCAGCGGACCCAGGTCCAGTTTGGCGAGATTCGTCATGATGATGTTTCCGCCGCCGCCATGGATTCCGCCCGACCCGCCCGGTCCTATGAAGTTGTATTGGCCGCGGATGGGCGTCCTTCTGCCTAAGAAAAGGCTAAAAGTAATATCGCTCGGTGCATTTCCTGGCCCGGTGTTACCCGCCACGATGGTGTTCGTGAGGAACACCTTGCCGTGGTAGAAGTTATTCAAAGCGCCGCCTCCGTTGGCGGAGGCGGAGTTGCCGCTCATCGTGCAGTTGGTCTCGCTGAGAGTTGTATAACGACCGTTGTAGAAGCCGCCGCCCTCCGAGTCGGCGACGTTGCCGCTGATCGTGCGGTCAGTCAGCGAGGCGGTCCCCCCCATCCGTTGTCGAGGGCGCCACCCACGTTCTGGGCGGTGTTGCTACTGATCGTGCAATCGGAAATCGCGAGGGGAGCGCCGACGCCGCTATACAAGCCACCGCCATCATACGCAGAGTTGCCGCTGACCGTGCTGTTGTCGAGATCCGTGAGCGCGGTACTTCTGCCGACGTACACACTTCCGCCGTGTTGCGCCGAGTTTCCAGAGATAGTGCAGTGGTTCATCGTGAGTTCGCCGTCGCTATTAAACACACCGCCACCGTCGATCCCGGCGACGTTGCCGCTGACCGCCACGCCCGACAGGTTGACGTTGCCGCTGTTCAGCACCCCTGCGCCGATTTCCGCCTTGCCACCGCTTATCGTGACGCCCGAAACTGTCGCGGGTACGTTCGCCTTGATTTGCAGGACGCCGAGCGGCGCTCGCGATATCCGGCACGATAAGGTGCGATCTGCCAGAGGTGCAGGAGAGGGTTCCGGTGCGAATGGCGCGCTTTCCGCGGATTCATGTGATCGTCTCCCGTCGTAACGGGTGAATGATTCAGCTTCTCGTTCGGTCACCAATGAGTAGCCGAGCGCGGCCAGAAACCTAGCACGAGATGCGAGGTTTTTTTGCGGCGTCGGTCTTGGGTGCGCTACGTCGAGCGAAGAGCGGCTCAGGGACTCGGGGTGCGGCCTCTGTGGGGGTCAGACACCGTTCGGGAAGCACGTGTCGAACAGCTGCGCGAGGTCGGCCACTTGAAAAGGAGCGGCTGATGATGGCTGGTTACGGCCCCTAACCACGCGATAAAAGATCGCTCCCATCGCCGCGGCTGTGGCCTCATCTTCGTCGCCATCGCCAGCAAGGACGAGAACGTTCGGGGGCACACCGGCCAGTTCACCTAGGGCGCGAGTGAACGCCTGTGACGGCTTGGGATGCCGAATTAGGGACGCAGCGACGATGAAATCAAAATGTCGATCGACATGAAAGTGCCGCAAGAGTTCGGTGACGATGTCGTCGGGGCTATTCGTGATGAGTCCGACGCGAACGCCGCGCGCGTCGAGCGCTTCGAGTACCGATTTGACCTCGGGGTACAGTTGGCAGCGCGAGAGGTAAACTTGCATATACTGATTGAACAGGCGGTCTGCCAGACCGCGGTCGTTCCGACCTAGATGGTCGAGGAGCGTCTCGAATTGGCAGGTCTTGGAAGCCAGAATTCCCTTTCCCACTGTCACGGCTGTCGATACTTTTCGCATGAGCTCGCTCAGGTCGTGAAGGCACTCGTCCTTCGATAAGAGAGAGCTCAACGCCGCGGAATTGGCCTCGCCCGGAAGAGAGGCCGGGCGGTCCAAAATCGTACCGTCGAGATCGACGACAACACATTCGATGCGTGCTCGCGGACCAACTCTTTTCACGGTGTTACCTCGGTTCTCGTGCCTAGGCGGGCGAGCGATCGTCGATCGCGCCGAGCGATTTCAGGGCCATCGTCTGTGCCTCTGTTAAGCCACGAACATTAGTAATATTCATATTATGATATGGTTTTTCTATTCTTATCGTGACTGGTAATTCTGATGTTAGAATCTTGACGATTTTGATCGACTCGTCGAGCCCCCCGCTGGCGACCGACCGACCGGCATGGTCGAAGATGACCGTCCGGACGTGGGCCAGATGGCTGTAAAGGATAGCGACGCATTCGCTGGTGGCGGTCCTCCAGAGCCGCACAGTACAGTCGACACCACACGTGACCAAGAATTTGCCGTCTGGGCTGTAGTCGAGGGAAGTGACGCGATCGCTATGACCCCGCAAGAGTGCAACACACTCGTTCGTTCGAATATCCCAGATACGAACCGTTGTGTCGTCGCTACAAGCAGCCACTCCCACGCCGTCAGGACTGAATTTCGTGAGCCGAATCCTGCCGAGGTCTCGCCCAAGGACGCATTTCCGCTCGCCGGTATCGGCGTTCCAGAGAACGACGGATTGATCGGCCCCGCCGCTAGCGAGCGTGCTGCCGTCTCGGTGGAACGCCACCGATTCGACTAGGTTCGTGTGCCCTTCGAGCACGCGCACGCACGCGGCCGTCCGAAGATCCCAAATGCGGATTGTCTGGTCGTGGCTGCAGCTCGCGAGGCGGGCGCCGTCTGGCGAAACAGCGAGGCCGCGTACGCCGGAGAAATGTCCGAGCAGCTGCCGGATGCACCTACCAGTCCCGATATCCCACAAGCGTACAGTCCCGTCACCACTCGCGCTCGCCAGCAGTTGGTCGTCGCAAAATGTGACGGCCCAGACCCAGTTGGAATGTCCCCGGAGAATCCGGCAGCACGTGCGAGAGTCGAACTGCCAGAGCCTTATGGTGTTATCACCGTGGCCGCTCGCAAGCACTGCGTCGCTGCTGTTCAGGGCGAGAGACCACACCGGGCTCCCGTACCCCTGCAGCGTCCTCAGGCGGTTGCCCGAATCTGCGTTCCATATCCGCACTGTTTGGTCGGCGCCGCCGCTGGCGAGCGCGTCTGCCGTCCGGTTGTATGTGACAGTATTCACCCAATTCATGTGGCCCTCCAAGGCTTTCCTCAGAATTCCCTGGCTCTTGGGGGCGCTCCGCTCGGCGCCGTCCCAGATCCTGACGAGGCGGTCGATGCCCGCACTGGCGAGTTCCAGGGTATCTCCGCGGAAGGCAAGGCTCAGGATGGCGTCGGTGTGTCCGCGCAATTCCGCCACGGTTTCCCCGCTTTCCGAGTTCCAAATCCTCACGACTCGATCCTGGCCGCCGCTTGCGATAAACCGCCCGTCGTGACTGAAGGCGACCGCGCTCACTTGACCGGAATGTTGTTTGTATGTCGCCAATTTGCTGTGAGTGGTCAGCTCCCACACGATAACTACTCCGTCTTCGCCGGCGCTTACCAGCTTGTCGCTAACCCTGCTGAAGTCCACGGCACGCACCGCTCTGACATGCCCTTGCAGGGCCGCAAGCGACTCTCCGGACACCGACCGCCAAATTCGGACGACACCGTCCCCTCCTCCAGACGCGAGCAGGTCGCCATCCGGCGAATAGGCTACCGCGAAGACGCGGTCGCTGTGCCCGCGCAACTCTCTTATCAACTCCCCGGTATCAACCCGGCACAACCTGATGGTCCTATCGTCACTCGCGCTTGCCAGGATGGCGCCCTCCGGGTGGAAGGCGACCGAGCGCACCCAGTCGCTATGGGCCAGTATGACGCGGAGGTGGGTGCCGTCGTCGCCCCAGAAGCGGATCGTACCATCACCGCAGGCCGTCGCGACTACGCTCCCGTCCGGGCTGAATCGCACGCATGTAACGCTCCCGAAGGTGTCGGTGAAGACGGATTTTTCAAAGCGTGCGTGCGCGAAGTTTGTGTCGTTGAGGGAGACTCCCTGGAGGAAGGCCTGTTTGATTGTAAGGTGCGAGAAGTCAAAACCCGTGAGGTCGGCATTCACCTGTACGAGCAGGTTCAGGAGATTTCCGGCGCCGAAGCCGTCCCGCTGGGTTTCGCGTAGGACTTGAAGCCGTGTCTTGACCAGTGCTGGAATCCGGGATCTTCCTTTGGATGACAGGCATTGTTCCAGGGGCCTCACTATCAGACGCACCTGGCTCTCTCGGATATAGTCGCTTGCTTGAGCTTTCATCAAAGCGTGCGTCTCGAGGAGATCGCCAGCGCCTCCGGTCACCTCCTCGCAGACCCGCTCAATAAGCATCTCGATGACAAACTCCATGACGGCCGGTTGCAGGGTGAATTTGGAAGCGGTCGGCATGATCAATGAACGTCGATTGAGCGAGTGTAGAGCGTCGACCAGTGCCCCCGACCTCAGAACATCGTTAAGGTCGGACCGAAGCTCATCGAGGGATGTGGGTTCGCGGTTGATCGCCAGCCAGAACACAACCGTGCGCTCGAGTGGCGCAACCCGCTCAATCTGCTGGCACACCAATTCGCGGATGTCCCCGACGACGGAGACGTTTTCTCGTAGGAACGATGCGACACTCCCCCCCGGGGTATCCTGGATGTAGCTCGCGGCGATCATGAGCGCAAGCGCGTTCCCCTTGTACCGGCCGACCACGGTCTCCAACTCACCCCGTGGGGCGGAGAGTCCCTTCCGCTTCAGGAGCGTGATCGCATCCCGCATTCCGAGACCGTCCAGATTCAGTGAAAAGACCGAGGATCCGACGCCCTCAAGCGTGGCGATTTCCTCGGGTTTCTCTCGGCTAGTGATCAGTAAACAGCTCCGATGGACCGTTTCTCCAACCTTGCGCATCAAAACCCCGTAGCCTTCGTAGCCGTCCCTGTATGTTCCCACACGACGGCCCGTCTGGAGGATCGATTCAGCGTTGTCCAAGACGATCAGGCAGGAATGCTGGCCCAAGTACTTGATCAGCATGCCGATTAACCCGTTCACGTCTCTCGGAACCGCGATGTCAGGCTCGCCCGACACGAACCGAATGCAATCCGCCAGCAATTGCTCGATTGGTGGAGCGTCTTTCAGGCTCCTCCTGAAGAGGAACTGGAATCCCGGCTTTACACGCTCCACCAACTTTTCTGAAAGCGCGGTCTTTCCGATCCCTCCGAACCCTAGAATCGCGATCACTCGAACTCGCCGCTTGCGCACAGCCCGGCAAAGTTCCTTCAGCTCGCGCGTCCGGCCGAAGAAGATCGAGACGTCGACGATCTCGTCACAGTCCTCCCGGGGTGTCGTCCGCCTGTCGGCTTCGAACCGGTTTTTGCCGGTTGACACCCCCGCGAGTTGGCAAGATTCTCCTGCCCTGGCTGCGGGGCTGGAAGAAGTTTCCGCAGCGCCCATCGCTGCATCACGTGCGTCTTCGCTTACCGATCCGCCATCCTCACGGCGAGGTTCGCGTTTTCCGTCCACCACGGCAACGACCGACTTGACAACAAACATGCGGTGCGCATCGGTCCCGGCTCTGACATGAAGTACCAGGAGCTTCTCGGACTCAACAGCCCTTCCACCCAGCCGAATGAGGTCGCGATTTGCGCCATCCGAATCAGGATCTTGAAGCTTCAACTGGAGTTGAGCGGTATCGAAAACATTTTGGACTGATTCGCCGTTTGCCAAACCTTGGTACATGGTCACGGCTACGGCGACGGCCGTCGCGTCAGGGATGGCACGCTGCATCCCGACTGCGCAGGGGACGTGGCGTGTGATGGCCTTAGCTTGGGAACTGGAATAGCAGGCGTTAAGCACGACGAGCTTGACACCTTGTCCGTGGAGGCGGAATAGTTCCTCCAACTGGTCGGACTGGACACGCCGGGACGTCCCAGCGGCGTTCTGAAGGATAATCTCGCTCGAACTCGTGCCATGGCCAGCGAAATGAACGATTTGAGGCTTGTGCTGCCTGAACGCCTCAATAAGGCGGTCGGAATTGATGTTTGGCTCGTAAGACAGTGGGAGCTTGAACCAGTCACGGTAAACGCTCTTTCGGATCTCATCCTCGATCGCGCGTCGCTCCTTGTCGAACTGCAGGCGCGCCTCGTCCGACGGGTTCGCTGCCAGGAAGAGTATCGTAACACGCTGCAACGCTCGGTTCTCCGCGGGAGTGAGTTTCCGGGCAAAACCTCCCCGAGAGCATTAGTGGTGTTCGTGCGCTTCCCGGCCGCGGATCCATTCACTGATCATAACCTGGGCTCCTTCTGAAAGCGGCAACAGTCCGGCCTCTTGCGTTGCGACGGCCTGAAGGCCCGCCGAATACATCAATGCCCGCGTTAACTGGATTTCCTCTGGAGCAATTGGGTCGAGCTTACCCGAGAAATTGATAGGAAATCCACCGTTGGCGAGGTAAAACGTCCGCAGGCCGCTCTGCACAGAGTACAGATTCTTCCAAGGTTGCAACTCGTGATCTCCGGAAGTCGAACGCGTGTGGATCACCCTACCGATCGTCCGGAACCTCCACGCCGCGAACTCAAGGTCGGAGGAAGCGCAGTTAACAAGAAGCGCGCCGTCACGTAATGCGCAAAAGGCGGCGTCTGATAAGCATAGGCCACCCGTGCATCCCATTACGATTGGTACTTCGGAAAGCTCACTTTCGAGTTTCTCCACCCGGGACGCCTTTTCCCCCGAAGGGAGAGAGTCGAGAACATATTCCGCTTTCTCGAATACTCGCACCCGGTAGCCGCGCGAAAGGAGTTCTTTCACGAGGTTTCGCCCAACGACTCCGTAACCGATCACCAGGGCGTCGTTGAGTGGAGCGTCGTAAATCGGCCGCCATTCAGAACGGGCCTCCTCCAACGCCGCGACCATCGACCTGGCGATGATCGGCGCTTCGATTTCCATCTTCGCGTTGCTACGAGCCACGTTGATGACCGGGCAAAGCAATGACCCGCCCGTAAATTCACGCAGGCCCCGCGTCGTCTGTTCAACGCAGTGAAACCGTCGTGCCTGGCCGCGGAACGTCTGATGAATGGCGCGTACCGCCTTGCCCCCCTCGTCGAATACCAGAGCGGAAATATCGGCCGACCGGTCCAAGAGTCCCGACACTTTTGTCAATTGCCGTTCGATCTCGGACTCGATCTCGTCCTCGTACGGGTTTGAGGGCGAGAGCATCGTAGCGTCGTTCGATAGCCGACAACCGAGCCCGGTCAAACACGATATTACTTTCGGGTGGGAAGAGTATGCTTTACCGACGAGGAACATTCGATGGTACGGGATGCCGGCATCGGCGAGTGCGTGGAAGAGTGGCACGGCGGAGCCGGTGAGGTGTTGCACTCCGAGGAAGAGGAAGTCACGGAGTGGTCGGCTGACCGTCGTGCCGAGGGATCGCGCCAGAAACTCGATCAACGGAAGTTTCCGTGGGATCCCATTCCCGTCATAATCAACCGCGAACCCCGTTGGAAACGTCATGTTCTGAGAACACCGGGGTTAATCAGGCAGAGTGCATCGCAGGCACAACTCACGAGTGACTAACGAGGGCCAAGTTCTATAGCGCGACCCGTGCGGATTGCGACGCCCCTGATCGTTCGCAGCGCTCGTCGAGCGCCGAGTCGAGATCTGCCCTAGCTCGCGCCGTCTCTCCAAGCCTTTACACACTCATTCTTCCATCGTGCGCCCGCTTCAGACAGCCTCTCGTTGGACAAACAAGTCTGCCATCTGGCGCGATCTGCATTGCCCGTCGCTTGCGCAATAAGGAGTCGGAAAAACTGTCGCCTTTTCAATACGTCTGACCAGTACAGACCTTGACCTTCAACGAATTCAGCGTAAAGGTAAGCCGAGGACTCTATCTGCGCGGCGTCAGGGCAGCCCAAGAGGCGCAATACTTCGCGGAAGACTGCTGTGCGATGTTCTTGTGAGAGCGGCACCGCGTGGAGGTGCCCATGAACCAGACACGAAGAGCCGCTCTCTTCCACGCAACTGCCATGCTCAAAGAACATTGTCTCGAACCCGGTCGTCCGGCGATTAAAAAGCCTGACGGCCTCCTTCATATCCGCGAGTTCGCCCCCTTGGTCTTGCTTCGCCATTATGCTCCTGCACGAGTGTTTACAACTAACCACCAAGAGGTGAAAGGGAACGACGGGCGCGTCGTCGGGTATCAGGGCGAAGTGCGACCCTCGTTGGACGACACAGGTGCTGTCTTCCGACAACACCGTCACGGGCCCCTTAATGATGTACAGGCAAAAGGGGCATGCTGGGATCCCGTGTGCGGTATTCATCCTTCACCACCTGCGTGGGAAACTCGCGCGGTCCGGCTGATGATTCTCATCCACGAGACAGCAAGAAGCGCCCTGCCTTGGTCGGGTGCATTGAGCGCTGTCAGTCGGCCACTACTACATCGACCGCGGCGCAATACCCAACGTAATCGAGCTCGCGGAATCGCTCGCCCTTATCAATGCCATAGCCAACCACGAAACAGTCAGGGATCGTGAACCCCAAATAGTTGATCTCGACTGGAACCTTTCGTCGTGAAGGTTTGCTCATTAGAGCACAGACACGCAAACTCGCTGGGCCCTTCTCGCGAAGGCGGTTGAGCTGCCAGGTCGTGCCCTCCCCCGTGTCGATCACGTCCTCGACGATCAGCACGTGCTCGTTCCGGATGTCCCGTCGGAGGTCAAGCTGCAGGTCGACGTGACCCGAGAAAGACGTCGCTAGTCCATACGTGGACACCTTCAAGAAATCACACTCCACCGGGATAGGGATTGCACGCACAAGGTCCGCCATGAAGATCCAGGCGCCCTTCAACATGCCGACGACCAGAGGGGTCTTGTTGGCGTAGTCCGTTCCTATCTCCGCCGCCATCTCCTTGACTCTCTCCGAGATCTCCTCCGTAGAAATGAGCTCACAGATCAATGTACCAAAATAATCATGGACGACGTTTCGATCTGAGAAGCAGATTTCCCTGGCCATCTAACTCGAACTCCGGGCCGATCCCATTCGCAACGGACATACTCGGCGACGTCTCGGAAGTGGGCGGCTCTTGCGGAAACCCCGCGATAAGGACCTTCGATTATCGGGATTCTGTCCCTCAGATCTCCAGTTTTCACTTATACCCTAGCACATTCCCATTTTCCAGCGGCGAGATCGCTAATTCGCCGCCGGGGGCACGGCCAGGGATGGCGCCGGCGCTTGAGATTGGAAACGACGGCCGACCGCGCAAAAGGTCCCGCAGACGGTGCGCGTGGCGGTTCTCAGCGACAGGTCAAAACGCCACCGACTCTTTGCCATCTTTCGTGTGAGTCTGGCAGTTCTTGCGTGCGCTTGATTCATCAACGTGCCCCGCCGAGTAAGGGCAGTGCCGGCACCGGCTCTCACAGCACTCGCTACGTCGCCTCAAGAAATCAGCCGTGAAAACGTCGTATCCCGTCACCGGATCGACATAGGTTGGCGAGTTCTTTGCGCATGCCCGCGCATGCGCTTCGCGAATCAATCGTGTCTGCCCGAGGCAGGCGTAGCTTACCCACGCCCTGCCCCGGTGGCCGGCTGCATAGCCGTGGAGAATCTCCGCGACGATCTCCACCGTCTCCACGATCGTCGTGCCGGATCGGTTGAAGTACTTGTTGCCGTCGGCGAAAGCGACTTTCCCTTCGCGCACTGCCCGCAGGTCAAACCAGCCCGGCTGTGCTTCAAGCATCGGCAGCTCGCTGAGGGTGCGATCCAGATCGAATCCGCATGGCGCGATGATCAGGAACTCCGGGTCGGCGTCGCACACCCGCTGCCAGTCGATCGCCGTCGAATAGGCACCTTTCTCGCCCAGCAACAGCCGGCCATTGGCCGCTTCGACCAGCTCCGGCCCCCAGTTGCCCATCGCGAAGATCGGTTCGGTCCATTCCAGCGCCACGACGCTTGGCGCCCGCCGGTCCTTGACCGCAGCATGAACTCCATCAATGCGGTTTCTCATTGTCCGCACGAGGTTGCTCGCCTTCTCTTCGCGGCCCAAGGCACGGCCAATCGAAAAAATGCCATCGAAAATCCCCTGCACGCTACCGGCTTGTAACGCCAGCACCTCTTTGGCGGAAACACACCCAGCCCGCTTGACGTCAGCCGGCGTCACGGCGCACACCTCGCAGTGCTCCTGCGTGATCAGCAGATCCGGGTCCAGCGAATTGATCAGCTCCGTGTCGATGTGATAAAGCGGCTCGCGTGCCTTCAACCGGCGCCGCACTTCCTCGTCGATCTGACGGCTCGACATCGAAATGTCGAACGTGGGTTTTGTGCACGCCGGAAGCTCGGACACCCAGGCCGGGTTGTCGCATTCGTGCGACCGGCCGACTAACCACTCGCCGGCGCCCAAGCCACAGACGATCTCGGTACCGCTGGCCAGCAAGGAAATGACGCGCATGCAGCCCCCCGCTCTACGCGCTTGCCGTCGCCTTTGCGACACCCTCGCGCATCCAGGCCACTCGACTCTCCAGCACCGCCAAGCCGCCGAACAGAATCACGGCGTAGCCGAAATCACCCGCGAGGCTGTTGCGGAAATAGGGAATCGCCGCGACGTAGCAATCCGCCAGGCCAGACGCCGTCAGCGGGTACAGGTTGCTCATCTCGCCCCCGGCCCACACGGCGAAATTCGTCACCACGTAGAATAAGATCGAACCGGCCAGCATGGCCCCACCGACCTGCAAAATCGACCTCCGGTCCGTGACGAGGCGCCCGAAGGCCGTCGTCATGAGGAAGCATGCATAGACAACCGGCTGAATCGCAAGCAGACGCATCAGATCGTATCGCGTGAGCCCCAGAACCAGGTCGCTCAGCAGCATGGCGGCGAGCGGAAGCAAGTAGGCCATCCTTCGATTCCGGAAACACGCTCCACCGAAGAGAGCCATCGCCGCGATCGGCGTGACGTTCGGCTCATGCGGCAGCAGCCTGGCAAGCGCAGCCGCCAAGGTAATCCCCACGAGCACAATCAATCTCTTGTTCATGTCAAAGCCTCCAATCTCCGAAAGCTCATGTCTTTCATCAAACCGGCGGGATCTCACTCGCGGCGCACGACGCCTGCACAAGGGTCTCGGCCAGGAGCAAGTCCGCATACTCCCGGCCGTCCCGCGTCACGATGTCGCCGACGTTCACCGCGAGCCGCCGGCCAAAACACGGCCCGTCGTACACGAACGAATGAAACTCACCATATTCGCCGCAGGGATCGATGCCCTCCGGTAGATCGTTGAGCAGGTCGTCGTCATACGCTCGCCCGGCGAACCCCGTTCCGACCTTTCCTTCGACGCACGAAAGGATGGCTTTGAAACCCATTGCGATGATCTGCCGCGGCAATTGGTGCGTGTCGCGTTTCCAGATCGGAAAAAGTCCGGTCATGCCGGCTTTCGCCAGGTTTGCCTCCCGCCAGGCCCGCAGGTCTTCGAGAAAGAGGTCGCCGAAGCCCACGGTGTAGACGCCGCGCGACCGGAAGTTGTCCATGACCTTCGCCATGATCTCCTCGTAAACCTCATTCGTGCACGGCGTGGTGTTGCCCGAGGGAAGGTAAATCTTGGTGAGCGGCAGCCCGATGGCCTCGGCCTGTGCTTCGAGCAGCTCCTCGCGCACGCCATGATGGCTGATACGGCGAAACTCCTCGGATACGGACGTCATCAGGGCGACGACCTCGTAACGCGGGTCGCTCCGAAGCTCGTGCAAAGCCAGCGCGCTGTCTTTGCCGCCGCTCCACGACATGACCACCGGCGTCGGCTTGCCATGATCTGTGCTCATCCGCCCATCTCCCCGCTCGCTCATCAAAAGCAACCGGCTCCCGGACATGTCCTTCAGGAAAAGGACACAACCGGGAGCCGGCTCATCGCGGCGGGCCCAGTTGCATCGGTTCCCAGATCGTGAGGACGACGATGCCCCCGCCCGGCCGGTCTTCTGGCTTCGGCCGCCCCGACGCCTTCCCGCTCTCGCAGTGGCACATTTGTCGAGGTACTTTCGGCCGTTACAGCAGCACGTCTGCCCCGGATTCGCACCGGGTTCCCGTTCGCCAAGCAGGTTCTTGTGGTTCTGTTCGCAACCAGCTCTCGCCGTTGCTCTGCCAGGGATTCTACTTGCGACGGCGGGCCAACTCAAGCTGCTGGCAGCCGGTGGAATCAAAGATTCGGGCTGCGACGGCCGCCGTCACCAATTTGCTGACTACACCAAACCCCGATTCGAACCCTGGCCGTCACGACGGCGTAGCGTCCATGCGTCGGGAAGGCGCCCCGGCTCTCGGCAAGCCAAGAAACGGGACTTTCGCTTCCCGAAATCAGGAAATTGTATATTTTGGCTCGCATGGCGGCCGTCATTCAGAAACGCCACCTGTTGGCGCTTGTACACGGAGGTATCGCGATGGATCGCTCGTCATGGGGTTGGTTGCGTTTGTTCCGTCAAGCCGGCGTCAAACGAGAAATGCGCCGCGTATCGCGCAGCAAGGCGGTAATCGGCTGCGAGGCGCTTGACTGCCGCCAGCTTCTCTCAGGCGCAGCGGCTGTCCTCCCTGTGCCGGCGGCGACGGCCGTGTCGAATGCGGCCGCGATTCTCCAGTCCCTCGACCCAAAGATTTTCGCGCGTTTCCAGTCCGCGCTGGCTCGTGCCGAGGGCCATTCGCACGTCAGCCAGAACCAGGCCGGCATGCTCGCCACGGACGAAGCCGCTCTCGACGATCTGGTCCAGTCCGCGGGACTCGATTCCGATGCCACTGCGAGCGACAAGAACCGCGTGCAAGACGCGGTCGACGAGGCGTTCCACCCGACTCTGGATCGGCCCGAAACCTGGTCCAACGACGAGAGCACGCTCGAACAATACCTGGCTGACGTGCCGGGCTCGGCTCCGCTCATCAGTCAGACGATCGCTCAGGTGCACGTCGTCGCCCGGACGGCCAGGGTGACTGGGCCGCTTCAGCGAGCCTTATCCGGCGACGAGCAGATTCTCACAGCCAACCTCGGCCCGAATCCCGATACCGACCTTGGCCCAGGTGCCGTCGATCGCGACCCACTCGAAGTCTACTACAATGGCCAGGTCAACAATTTCATCAAGTGACAGATTGAGCGCAGCATGGAGTCGCGGGTCAGCGATTGTACGGGAGCTCAGAAATCCAGTGAAAGTCGCGGTTCATGAGCTCGTGGCGTTTCTCCGGCGCGCGTTTCAGCGTCGCGGTTATCGCCTTGCCATCCATTGAACCCTCGAGCTCCAGCTTTTCCGGCTCTGGTAGGTCGTACTTGAACGTCGCCGACCACTTGGGATCCCTGACCTTGGCCAGGGTGAGCTTCTTTCCTGGGGTATCCCAGGTGATTAAGTAAGCCACGGTCGGCGGCTTCGGCCCGGCGAGCCTCATGGTCTTCCTGTTGCTGAAGTCGAGCCAGCTCCAGTTCAGGGGGTCGTCATTGCCCGGTTCCGTCTTGTCGACCTGCATCGTGACGAGTTCCCAACGGCCAACCACGGGAGCCGGGGGGCCACCATTTATGTCACTCCAGCGCTTATAGCCTCTCTGGATTTGGCCATAGAGCAACGCGACCACGAGGAGCGTCCGCAGCACGACGGCGAGTCGATCGAGCTTGACATTGCCGAGCAACGGCGTGAACGGTTCCTCGGGAGCGGCCTTGCCCAGCACCAACACACGGATGAACCGAGGGAGTTCCGGAGCGACCAAAAAAACAGCCATCATGAGATAGTTGAACGAATAAAGTTTTACAGGCACATCGAAGCACATATTCAGCGCGAAGATGTGCGTCATCCCCACCAGCGTGACGAGCGCGCCCAGCAGTGTCGTTCGCCGCGTTGTGAGCAAGAGCCCGGCCAGTGCTTCGACCGCTCCGGTAAAGATCTGATATCGTGGTGAGAAGCCCATGAAGGTCCAGAGCAAGCCCATGGGCGACATGTCTCCCAGTTGCTGACCGAGTCGAAAGGAGCTCGGCTCGGGAAACTGGAGCGGGAATACCTTGGCAAATCCGTAGCCGAGAAGCATCACGCACAGGAAGAAGCGGACGTGCACCCGGATGAGCGCGTGCAGGCGCCGGTCCGGCCCCCAGTCAGGTTTCCACCGCTGCACGAGCAGCACGACACCAGTCCACAACGCGGCCGCAACGGCGGCGATGACGACCGCGCAAAGGCAGCCGACATACGCCCGCATCGTGTCGCCGCTGCCTGTCGGCTGAATAATCACCTCGACGTGCAGAATTCGACCACCAACCCATGTGCAGGTTTCGTTCTGAACCCGGCTAAGCCACGAATAGGCCTCGCCGTACTTCCCGCCGGCGGCCGTCATCCAAGCTGGCTGATTCTGCGGATCAACAAGTTGAAGCGGGAGGCCGACGAGATCCAGAGGAAACGGAAATGCAAAGCAAATCCAGTAGAAGAGCAGGAAACGAAAGCTATAGCGGCCTACTTCGCGGGCCAAGGCTTGCAAAGCTGGCAACGTTCTCTCTCCGGGGCTGTTTACGCGAACGATGTTTTACGGGCCATCCAGCAGCTCAATGATTGCCGATTCACCACGCGACGCAGCAAGGCTCCGTGGGGTCTGTCCCTGCGCTTCCGCATGGCGCGAAGCTCCCCTATCAAGCAGCATGCGAACGATTTCCATCTCGCCCATCTCGGCCGCGCGATGGAGTGTCGTGAATCCCCGTCCGTCCGTGGCGTTCGGGTCAGCCCCGTGGTCGAGAAAGTAAGCGACTTTCTGCAAGCTCCGTCCCTGAGCTGCGTTCATCAGGGGTGTCGCGCCTTCAATCGAGCGCACGTCAACCGGAGAGCCGCGCTCAAGTAACAGGCTGAGCATGGAGGTGTCTTCGCGCGCGATCGCCCAGTGCAGAGGCGCGAGGCCATCACGGGCGAGAAGGTCGACCGGCAGGCCGGAATCGAGCAGCCGCCTGACCGCGGCTGAATCTCCACGCGCCACCGCGATGTGCAGCAAAGAGTGAGTCCGCAATGGCTTTTCCGGCAGGTTTTCCGGAAGCGGATACGGCGTGGCGAAATGGGCACGGTTGCCGAAGCACGACATGCACCAGAAGGCGGCTAGTGATGGATCGGATTCCATGCCCGAAGGCAGCGGCGCTGGATAGATCATGTCAAGGGCATGGCTGCAGAGCAGGAAATCCAGCACGCGGACGGCGAACGCAGGTTCGTCGTCTTCGGAGACGAGCGCTCCGCGAATCGTGGTGATTTCCAGGAGGTCGCCCGCGATCCGAGAATCCGCGACGGCCACAACCTCTCGCTTCCAGCTTCGGATGCAGATGATCTTCCCGCCACGAAAATAAAGCGCCCACTTGTGTTCCATTTCAGTTGGCAAGAAGAGCGCGCCATCGGCGAGAAAGCGGTCGATACGGAATCTTAGCCCGACCGCACTCCGTCGCGGCACTTTGGGTTCCGCGCCTATGAAACCTGTCCCATCATCTTGCGCGAATGACATCGCATTGAGGGCGCATTGCTCATGCTGAGTTGTGGAAATCATGCCGAGCGTGACCGGCCGGACGTCAAGCACCGGCACGCCCCAGGGATTCTCGTCCGGGCCAAGCCAGCGGACCGCGGGCGGAACCGCGCCGCGGCCTGCGTCCTTGCCGGGACCGGACCGGAGCCATTTTTTCAGCGAATCCCACGCCACGCAACGCTCATCCGACTCACGGTGTTGTGCAAGGAGAACGCGCCGAGCCGCTTCGGTGGCAGACCGGATCGACTCCTTTGCTCCCCACCTGGGCACGTCGCGTTCATTCCGACGCCCCACTCATCCCCGAAATTTCGTCTTTGGCTTGCTTTCCATGATCTGGTGCAGAGTGTTCATGATGTTGTAGGCGGAAAGCTCGCAAAGGAGGTGCGTGACCTGTTCATGTAACTTGTCGTCGAGGGCCGGCTCGACGGTTTTCATGAGCGCCGTCACCCGCGCCTCCTGCGATTTCAGCTCGCTCGCGTCGATCTTGCCGTCGGCCATGGCGTCCATGAACGTGCTCAGGCGCTGGACGTAGTCATCGATCAGCGGTGCGTCCGTCTTTTCATCGAGCCAGTGAGTGCGATTCGTCTTTGCGCTCATGAGTTGGGCCTCGGGTGAAATCTTCGGTTAACTCGTGTTGGTTCACTCTTCTATCAGTTGCCGGATGGCGGCCATTCGTTCCTGGAGCTTGGTGCGGCCGTCGGCGGAGGCGACGCGCGCCCGCCAGGCCGCGGGCAGAAACGACATCGACGTGCATTCGAGCACGGCGGCCAGCTCTTGTTTCTCTTTTTCCAGGCCCTGCGCCGAGGGGATGAAATCCTTGATGGTACTGTCGAGATCGTCGCGGGTGATCACTTCGCGAGATTGCGTCAGCGCGGTTCTCTTCGCCGAAAGCACGATGCTCTCGATGTCGGCGCCGCTGAACCCGTGGCCGGAGAGGCCCTTCGGCAAGGCTTCCTCGGCCAGGCTGGTCTTGTTCTTGCGCGCCAGCACCTTGATCATGACGCCGATCTCGGCATCATCGGCCGGCGCAAACAGGGGCAGGTGCACTTCGGCGCGTCCTTGCCGCTTCAGATCGATCGGCAGCAAATCGGGGCGGCTGGTGAGGAGCATCCAGAGCAGCTTGCCGCGATAGCGCGTGTCTCCCATCTGCGCGGCGATCATGGAGAAGACCCGGCTCGAGGTGCCCGAGTCGCCCCCGGCCTCGCGATTCCCCAGCGCCGCGTCGGCTTCGTCGATGACCACGACGACCGGCCCCATCGCGCGGAGCACGTTCAAGATCTGCTCGAGGTTCCCCTCAGTCTCGCCCACGTACTTGGACCGGAAATTGCGGAGCTTGACGCACGGCAGGCCGACCGAGCCGGCGAAGCACTCGGCGAGGTAGGTCTTGCCGGTGCCCACTGGGCCGCAGATCAAGTACCCCATCGGCGCGGCGTCGAGTCGGCCCTTGGTCAAGAGGGCCGCGTCGTCGACGAGACGGTGCTTGATCGCGTCGTTGCCGACGAAGTCGTCGAGTGTCTGGGGCGGCTCGACGAATTCAACAAGGCCCCGGGCCTGGCGCTCGATCAGGCCTTTTTTCAAACGCTTGAGGGCCTGGGAATCCAGCTTTTGGCCGGACTGCCCGGCGCCGGCGAGCAGCCGCTCGATGTTCACCAGGTTCAGCCCTGCGGTCAGCTCCGCCAGTTGCTTGGGAGTGAAGTCGGTCAGGTTTCCCAGCCTGGCGTCGCGGTTGTCGTACCAGGTGGCGAACTCTTCCCGCGCAGCGGCGTCGGGCATGGCGACTTCGAGCGTCGCGAGATGCGGGCTGCCGATCAACCGCTCGTTGATCTCGGCCAGACGGTCGCAAAGCAAGCACACAGCAATATTGTGCCGCTTGATGTACGGGTTCTGTGCCCAGGACAACAGCCGCACCAGCCGCGCTCCCTGCGCGGCGGCCATCTGCGAAAGCTCGGCGGAAGGGATCAAGTACTGGGCGTAGTCGAGGATGATTCCCAGGCTGATCCGTTTGGCCGGATCGACCTCCATCAGAATGCTCTGGATGAGCTTGTCGAGGAGCGAGAGGATCATGTCCGGATCGCGCGGCCACGATTTGGGCTCGCCGATGCGCTCGGAGAGGATGGCGAGCATGCGGCGCAGGCGGTCGGCGTCGCCGCCGGATGCGGCCTTCAGTCCCAGGCTCAAGTCGTGCTGGAGGACGACGTCCCACTTGCCAAAGAGCTGGGTTGCCAGGAACTCGGTGACGCCGCCGTACGCGGGGCTGCCGTCATGTTCCTGCCGGGTGAGGTCATGCACGTTGCCGTGGAGCAGAAAGACGCAGGTTGTGCCGGCAAAGAACTGGTCGGAGAATTCACGCGCCCAGCGTGGCAGCCAGGGTACGGCGTCACCGGCTCCATCGCCCGACGGGGGCCGGAGCGTGGTGGACTCAGCGGGGGAGGATTGCGGCCGGGTCTCCACGGTCTGCGTCCCTCGATCGATCGATCGACCTTTACTCGGGTGCGGCTCGGCTCAGATCTCGGGGAGCGGCGCGAGCGTTTTGGCTGCCGGGCCCAGCTCTTTGGTCGCCTGGGGTATTTTGCTCGTTTCGGGGGTGACCATGCCCTGGGAGATTTCAAATTCCCGCAAGGCGTTATCGGCCATGGCTTTTTCAACGTTCACTTCGCGCTGGATCTCTTCGACACCCTCGCCGGAGAGGTCAGCCGCTACGCGGACCTTGGCGCGATTCTTGTCGATCTGGTCCTGAAGCATCTGCTCGGCCTGGCCGAAGTCGGTTGTGACGTCGAAATGGAACTGGTTCGCGAGGGCGGCCATCTCGGCCTCGGCACGGCTCATCTTCAGCTCGGCATCGTATGTGGAGATCTTGTGCCTCACGTCGTCGAGCTTCTTGACCGCGCGCTGAATTTTCAGAAGGTTGTTCTGGTAAGCCTGCTCGTGGAGCGCGAGTTGCTTTTCGTTTTCGGCCTGGTCGTCCCTGGCACGCTTGAGCTCGAGGGCAATCCGGCCCGCGTTGTCGCGGTCGCCGGCATTCAAGTAGGCCTTGACCTTGGCTTCGAGCATGGCAACCTGCTTGCGAGCATTCTCCACCTGGCGCGAAACCCGCTCGACCAAGGCGCGGTACTGGGCCAGGCCCTCCCGGCCCTCTTTGATCTGCTCGACCGAGCGGTCGTATTCATATTGCATCTCGGCGATCGGGTCGACCCCGCGGATCGCGTTGGCCAGCTTGTTGAACTGTGCTGCGATGGCTTTCCAGAGTTTGCCGAGGATCATGGTTGCTCTCGCCTGACGTGACGGCCGACGGGATTAATGTGCGACAGACGGCACTATCCTAGCGGAGGCGCCGGCGGGTTTCCACCGGTTGGTGGGACTTACGGCCGCGCCAGGCGCCCGATGAAGAGGATGCTGCCGGTCGATTTGTCGCGGATCAGGAAGAGGAAAGGATGATCGGCGCGGAAGACAACCGGCGGCCCCATCGCGAGGGAAGCTCGGGCCATCACGACCCCGGTGGCCGCCGCGGCTTCGGTTCCCTTTTCCTCGACCTCAACGAATGCCTTGTGCACGACGGCCGAGATCACGAGATCGCGGGAACCGTTCATTCCGGAAAAGTCGGCGTCGCCTCCGGCGAATGCCGCCGGCATTCCCAGCGAAGAAAGGGTGTCTTTGAGCTCGAATTCCGCGGTGAGCTTGAACCGGGGCAGAATCACCTCGATGCGGCGCTGGAGCAGCGAACTGACCCAGCCATCAAGCTTTGTAAGCGAAAGCGAGGATTCGAGCGAGCTGAGCCCGTCTGAAGCCTTGGGCAAGACGATGACCATCGAGAGATTCGCGCCCTGATAAGGCAGCTCCAGTGCCTGCGCCGTGGTGTCTTCTGCGTAAGCGAATTTCCCGGTGAGGTGCATCAGCTTCGCTGGAACCTTTTCCCCAGACGATGCCTGGAAATCACCAGGCCGGGTGAGTGTCGCGGGAAACGGGCTGGCCCAGAGCGCCTTGAAGTAGATCGCGTTGGTGAGAATGAGCACGGTGCGCGAGTCGATGTGGTTCGGCTTGATCAGGTCCTTGATTCTTCCTCTGGTCTGTTCCTCGACCCAGTGATTGATGTACTCGCACGCCGCGGCTGGCGCGTCGCGGAAGTCGACCGGAATGAGCCCGCCTCCGTAGCTCTTCTCGATCAGCTTCTGGAATTCAGGGAGGATCCGCTCACCCGACTGTGTCCAGAGCGCGTTCGCAGTGAGCAGCTCAACGGCGCGGGGGGTATTGGGGTCGGTCCCGGAGTCGTTTTGATGGTTCAAATCGGCAATCAAGCGATGAAACGCGGAGTGAAGCTGCTCGGCCGGCAGCTTGAAATGCAGGGCCTTGGCGATCTGGACGGCGGTATCGCCCCGTGCGCCCCCATAGGTCATGGCGAGGGCGCATGAGATCGAGAAGGGCGACAGGAATCGGTTGCCGTCGCCCCGCGCGACCCGTCCGTAGAGGTCCACCGCAAACGCGTTGTTGTCACGGACGACCTCGGTGCTGGCATCCATGGTCGAACCCTCGCCGGCGGCGCACTGCCCGCAAAACCCTCCATACAAGGCCAGACAAACGACCGTCGGCAGAAACCGTGTCATGTCGAGCTTCACTCGCCGGGTTTACCCTTCGCGGGCGTGGTGGAGACCGCATCTTTCGTCTTGGACCGACTCTTGGTGCGCGAACGCCGCGCGGGCTTCTCCTGGAATGCATCGCCGGAGGATTCAGCCTTCTCAAGCTTCTCGAGAAGTTTCACGTTGTTCAAAAAATCATGAGACGGGCCGAGTTTCGGCTTTTCTCGCTTGCCTTTGCCGAGCGCGGCAATGGCATCCTTCACCTCGGAGTCTTTTTCCAGATCGGCGTATTTCTTGGTGACCGAGTCAGCCAGTGTGCGCAAGTCTTGAAGCGCCTGGTGATAGGCGTCGCGCCGGTCGTTCACCTCGGCGTCGATCTTGTCCTTGGCTTTGGGGTCGGCCTTCTGGCTCTGAAGCTGATTCAGCCAGGCCGATTCCTGGTTGACCTGCACCTGGAGCTGATTTCGATAAACCATGAGCTCGTTGTACGCCTCTTGTGCGTAGCTGCTTGAGAGCCGGCCGCGGAAACGTGGAAGCGAGTTCATCTGCTGGTTGGCCTGGTTGATCTGCGACCTCATCTGGTTCAATTCTTCTTTCATTCCCTCAAGGTTTTTTTGATACTGCTGCGGGCTCATGGTTCCCTTCTGCTGCAAGATCGAGTAGTTCAACTGCCGCAGGAGCCGCCGCGCTTCCGTGAGCTTGGTCTTGAATTCGCCTTCGTCCTCGAGGACCTGGAGAGAGCCCATTGCCTTGAGCTTGTGCTGTGCGAGCGTTTCATTCTGCGGCTCATCGGCGGCTCTTCCCGGCACGCCGATCACGCAAACTGCCAGCAGGGCGAGGGTGATCGCTCGTCCGCGTGGGCGGAGAGAATGGCGGTCTGCCCGCCCGCGGTCGAGGTCTGGGCCGGAACGATGGAGTTTTTGAGCAAGGAACATTGCGGTCTCTCCTGCCGGAATAAGCTCGGTGAGGCTTGCGAGAAACTCGTGTGACGATCTCCCATGGGAAGGGTGTTCTCAGCGCCGGCGGCGAGGCAGGCCGCGGCTTGGCCGCGCGCCGAGTTTCGCGGCCGGATCCACAACCGGCGGCGCCGCAGTGTTGTTGGCGCCCGGTTGGCCGCGATGCGCTTTTCGATCGCGCTCGCCGCTGAAGCCGGTCACGACGTACGTACCGCTCTTGGGGTTCCGCTCGATATCCACCAGCGCCAGGTTATCGGCGTCCTCGAGCAAGTGGGTGAAGCTGCGATATCCGTAGTAGCTCTCGTCAAACGACGGCTTCTTTCGTTTCATCGTGTCCTTGATCATCGAGGCGTAGATCACCTCGTGATTTTCACGCCGCAGCGCGTGACAGGCCTCGATCAGGAGGCTGTAGAGCTCACGCTGGCGCTCGGGCAAGTTCGGGGGCAAGTAAGTGTTCAAATCGGTGACGAGCTGCTGCTCGTTTTGTTCCTGCCGCTCCAGATCTTCATAGTAAATGAATTCGTCGCAGTTATCCCGGAGCAGGTCTGAAGTCGACCCTTTCATCCCCAGACCGATGACGTGTTTGCCATTCTCCTTGAGCTTGGAGACCAATGGCGAAAAGTCAGAGTCACCCGAGACGATCACGAACGTGTCGAGATGCGTTTTGCTCCAGGCCAGATCCATGGCGTCGACGACCAGCCGGATATCCGCCGAATTCTTGCCCGTCTGCGAGCGCTTGGGAATCTCGATCAATTCGATGGCGGCCTCATGGAATGGAGCCGTATAGCTCGGGAACCGGCTCCAGTCGGCATACGCCTTCTTGACCACGAGCTTTCCCTTCTCGACCAGACGCTCGAGCACCTTCTGCACCTCGAATCGGATCTTGCGCTGATTCTGGAAGCCCATCGCCAGGTTTTCCAGATCAATGAATACGGCCAGATTGCGTTCGCGCTCGATCTTGGTCATGGAGGTAACGTGGAACCGATTCATTCGGGACAGCGAAATGGAGCTTTTTCCGGCGTCGAGGACGGTTCCGGCGGGCAATCCGTCAGATGGCTCTCGGTGGATTCAAATCGTAACACTCCCGCCGGCTCTCTAAAGCATACGCAAAACTCGTCCGTCCCGCGACCCCTGCGAAACGGTGCCAGAAAAGGTGCCAGGAACCGAATGCGCGCTCGAGCTGCATGAGAAGAATCAATGCTCGCGACCAACTGACACCAAGCTGATGACATCGTGGGCCAATGAGCTCGAGCCACGGCGCGGATCGGTACGTTTGTCCATATTTCTGCGCACGTGCCGAAGGCGTTGCCCTGTGAAGAGTATTTCGTGCAACAGATTGAGAAGCTTGCACAGAGTGTATATTCTAGGTAGTATTGGGTCTCTACAGCAATTTTTCGGGCTACGCTGCATGTTCTCGATTTGCGTGGTCCGCCATTTCTGACGTCGAGGTGATTCGCGTTCCGCAAGGTGGAGGCCAGGTGATGCAGCGATTGATTCGTCAGCGAGTGCTCGCGCGTGTTGGGGTGATGATTGCCGGTCTGGTCATGTCGGCCAGTTGGGCGGCGGCGGCCATCCAGACGGCATCGAAGCAGGAGCCGGCGGCCGGCTCCGCGCAAGCTGGAACACCGGTGGTTCCGGCCGGTCAAACGGGTTCGGCGCAGGCGTATGAATACGTGCAAGTGCCCGTGACGTACACCCAGACGCTCTATCGAACTGAATGCCGGACGGAGAACGTCCCGGTGACACGCATGGTGCGCGAGGTTGTTAACGAGACGCGCACCGTCACACGCTACACACCGCAGCAGCAGATGGTGAACAAACCGGTGACGCGAATCGTGTGCGAGCCGACGACGGTGGTGCAGAAGTGCTGGCGCCCGGTGCCGGTGACCAAGACGGTGCAGCGGACGATTTATCAGACGTATTGCACGACCGAGATGGTCAATAAGGTCATCACGCGCATGATACCCGAGTGCGTGACCGAGACCGTGCCGGTCACGAAGATGCGCAAGGTTGTCGAGCCGCAAGTCTGTTATGTGACGCAGCGCATTCCGTCGACCTCGTACGTTCCGGTTGTCACGTGTGCTCACACGTGCGGGCACCGCTGTGGCGGCGGAGGCTGCGGTGCGTGTGGCGGTGCGACGGCCTGTGTGGGCTACCGCCCGGTGACAACTTGCACCTACCAGCAAGTGCCTGTCACCCGCCCGGCGGTGAAATTCGTACCGGAAACTTGCTATGTGCAGCGAACGCGGACGAAATTCAACCCCGTGCAGCAAACGGTCACGGTACCGGTGACTAAAGTCAACCGCGTGCCATGTGGGACGGTCAATCAGTGTGTGACCGAGTATCAAATGCAGTCGTACGACGTCACCGTGACCAAGGTGATAACGAAACCGGTCACGGAAACGGTGACGGTCTGTGAGACGAAGATGATTCCGAACTATTCGACGGTGACCGTTCCGGTGGTGAAGTGCCGGCCGGTCACGGAGACGGTCACGCAGCAGAGATCTGTGTGCGTGCCTTACCAGGTGCCCGTCACGGTCATGACCACTCAGGTTCGGCCCGTCGCCGGGCCGGCTTCTGCCCAGAGCGCTCCTGCTTCATCACAGTCGGGTGCGAGGCCGCAAGGCGGTCTTTGATCAGGGATGCGCGTATTCGGTGAAGGAGCGGTCTCAAGCAATCGAACAGCGTGGAGAGTAGCGACGATGAAATCGAGGATGCGATTGAGAACCGCTGCGGTAGTCGCGGCGGGATTGTGTATTGGTCACGCCGCGGGCGCGATGGCACTTTCGCAGACGCCCGCGACGGCTTCGGGCCAATCGGGAAGCAGTGCGGCACCATCGGCGCAATCTGCCGCGGCGACGGCACCGATGGTGTGGCAGGACCAGGTCTTCTATGAGACGGTCTACGACACGGAGTGCACTCTCGTGCCGCAGACCAAGCTGCAAACCGAATACAGAACGGAGTACAAGACCGAGACCGTGCCGGTCACCCGCACCGTGTTCGACCAGGTTTCCTCGACAGAGATGCAAACCCAGTATCGCACGGATTACAAGACGCGAAGCGTACCGATCACGCGCACCGTCATGGATCAGATTCCGTCGACCGAGATGAAGACCCAATTCAAGACGGAATACAAGACGCGGAACGTGCCCGTCACGCGCACCGTCGTCGATCAGGTTCCGACGACGCAGATGCAGACGCGGTATCGGACGGAGTACAAGAGCCGGACGGTGCCCGTCAGCCGTTCTATCCCCGAGGTCGTGAACGTGCCGCGCACGTACACGGTCTACGTGCCGCAACAGAAGATCATCAATCAGCAGATCTGGAAGACGGTCCTCGAGCCGGTGGCGAAAACCGAGAAGCAGTATCGCTACACCACTGTCATGAAAACGGTGCGTCAAACGGAGTATCAGCCGAAGACGGTGTCGTTCACGACGTCGCGGGTCGAGACGACGCTCGTCCCCGAGTCGTACACCGAGCCGGTGCCGGTCACTACCTATAGCCGGGTCGTCGAGGAGCAGGGATGCTACCAGAACGTCTGCGTACCCTCTGTTTGCGTCGTGCCCGTCGCTTGCAACCATGGGTGCGGCGCGAAGTCGTGCCGCGGAGGCCACTCGTCTTGTGGGCGATGCACGACCACGCTCACCACGTATTCCACCAAACAAGTCTTCGTCTCGAAACCGGTGGTGCGGCAAGTGCCCCAGACGTGTTACGTGCAGCAAACGCGAACGCGGGTCGTGCCGGTCCAAAAAACGGTCGAGGTGCCCGAAACCCGGATCGAGATGGTGCCGGTGACGGTCAATGTGTCGGTTCCGGAGCAGAAGGTCGAGGAGTATACCGTACCCGTGACGGTGATGGTGGCGAAGCAGGTGGCCGAAACCGTGCCGGTCACAACCACGATCAGCGTGCCTGAGCAGAGGACCGAGAAGGTTGCCACGACGCGATATCGCCAGGTGACCGAAAATGTCACCGAGCAGTATCCGGTCAGCGTGCCGTTCCAGGTGCCGGTGACCGTGATGACCTCCCGGTCGCGCCAGGTCACCGAAAGCGTCACGCAGCAATACCCGTTGAGCGTGCCCGTCCAGGTGCCGGTCACGGTGATCAAGTACCAGCCCCGTCAGGTCACTGAGACAGTGACCGAGCAAGTGCCCTTTACGGTGACGACCCGGGTTCCGATCACGGTGTGCAAGACTCAGGCCCGCCAGGTCACGGAAACCGTGACTCGCCAGATCCCGGTGTGCGTTCCGGTACAGGTGCCTGTCACGGTGATGACGACTCAAACACGGCAGGTCCCGCGGCAGGTTGCGGTGTGTAGGCGGGTGCTGGTGCCGGCCCCGGCGACTCTTCCCGCAGCGTCGCCACAGGCTCCGGCCAAGAGTTGAGGTTGGCGTTACGACACATCGTGGTGGCTGCGACCTGAAGTATGGTCGGCAGCGCCGCGGAGTACTCGCGACCGATCGTCTTGATCCGTCTCACTTCCGAGGCGGTCAGATTGATCGGTCGCTTTTTTTGCACGGGACCGGGGAGTCGGTCGCTCGTTTTCCACAGGCTGGGCAGGTCGGTCGCGCGGAAAAAGCCGCGTTAAGCAGCATCGCTCGCATGCATCCGTAATCAACATTTGAGCCAATCCACTGCCAGTCGTTAAATTTCGCGCTGCTGGGGTGTCGGGATCAAACGGGGAATGGGTCGGTCGCGCTCGAACCGGATCCGTGGCCATCAGTGAGTAGCCACCTGTCTCGACGAGCTCGATCAGCGGCGTTTTCATGCGCTGCGGGTCCACAAACCCAGGGCGTTAGCGTGGATGGCTAAGAAGGATTCTACCGCTGTCAGCTTTTCTTGCGGCCGCGCTTCGCCGCTTGCTCGTCACTTCGTCGTTGCGCCGCGCCAAACTCGGCCATTTTCTCGATCCCAGGCATGAGCTTCTCGAGGTTTTCTGGGTTCTGGATAATCTGGGAGAGAAAAAGTAGTCCCATCTGTTGGCTGGAGGCTTCTTGTCGGATTCGGGCCTGCTCCTCCTTGTCGCCTTTGATCTCGCGATCGTCTCGCGCTGATCGAGCAATTCCGCCAACGCATCGCGGGCCTTTTCGGTCATGTGCTTCTTGGCGAGCCGCGGGATGACGCGATGGCCAAGCCGGCCCCATCGCCAAGCGGGCGTCCAAGTTTGAACGGTGACGAGGAGAGCGACGGCGGCGACGAGTCATGAACGGCGGCGACGAGTCATGAACGGAGGGGAGTGCGGCGTGGCATGATCATCCTGAGGTTTCTGGGTGAGTGTTTTCCGTTGAATGGTCGATTATCATTGGGGCACGTCGGGGGCTCAATCCGACCATCGATAGTAGGAACACCTTCGCGCCGGCGCTTGGCGATCACACGTAGGCGGCTTATCGATTTCTCCCACATGTCGTCGTAGACGCTTTCGTGATGACCTAGTTAATCGCTTGCGACGCTATGGCCTCGCGCCGGCTCGCATCTCGGCCAAGATTGCGGCCCTAGGGACGGCACGATGAGCACCCCAATACATCGCGAACCGATCTGCCACGACCATGCAATACTAAGCAACCTGCCGCCGGGCCGCCCCGCAATCGTCCAAGCTACCGTCACACGCGGCGCCCATTTTTCTCCGGCTGAGTTTCACGAAATTCAATCAAAATGGAACCTTGCGCGAAGTTCGCTGGTGTCCCGCTCGTTGGAAATGGGAGGCGGACCGCCCGAACACGCTGATTGGGATTGGGGGAATAAACTTGATAGTAATAGAAACGGGCCGGAATACGCTGATCGTGATTCAGTGTCAGAACGACGTGCAAGGGCTCATGTCCGTACTCAGGTCTCCACAGTATTCCGAATTCTCGAGGCAGCATATAGTTTATGTCGACTATTTGGAATCAGCTCCCTGGAATCTCAGGATCGGCGGAAACGAGCCTCGGTACCTTGGCGTTGGTACAATACTAATAGGGGAAGCTATTGCACTCGGCCACGACTTGGGACTCGAAGGAAGGATCGGGCTACACTCGCTAAGACAGGCCGAGCCATTCTATCGAGACAAGTGCCGAATGACGGATTTCGGACCGGACGCCGGATGCGAGCACTTAACCTATTTTGAGTTCTCGAGCCAACAGGCGGCCGAGTTTCTGGTGAGAATCGGAGCTTCCCAATGACGCAACTCACCCGCGAAGAACGATTTCGACTCGCCGCGGAAGCAGAGGGCGGGATGCCGGTGTCGGCCGGACCGCGTGTCGGTCACATTCGCACGGCCGAAGGGGGAGGCCGATTCCTCTACCTAGACCTGTTGAGCGTGCGCGAAAGCGCGCGGCCAGCCCTAATCGCGCAGATCAAGGAACTTGTGGCCGCGACCACGAGCGCGGACGAAGAGCGGGACCCCTCCGGGGCCGCCACGGCCGGCCGCGCCGGTGTGATCAGGAAGCTAGTTAATTTGGCCGTCAAGTGGTTGTTAAGGGGGAAAGTCAGCCCCGACAGCCCCGCCGGCGACAACGACCCTGCCTCAGGTTACATCTACGCTCCCAGCGCCGCTGAGGCCTCGAAGTTACATGCGCTCTTCGCGGACGAAATACAGAACGCGATGCTCAAGCAAATGGCGGCGAAAGGCGGTCCCAAACTTCCCGCCGGCGGCGACGACATCCTCCGGGACTTAGTGTCCGCTCCCAGCGCCGCATGGGGCAGCAACATACGTGAGGCGGCCCTCAAGATGTTGGAGGGGAAAGGCGGCTACGCCAGCCCCGAACTGATCGTCTTCCCCCGTGACCCCGCTCGCGCCGACCTACGGACTGGCCGCGCCCCTAAGGGCAGAAGGTTATATGAGGCGGCCCTCAAGATGTTGGAGGGGAAAGGCGGCTACGCCAGCCCCGACGCCCCCGCCGGCGGCAACCTCACCTTGCTCTACATCACCGATCGCTGCCTCGCTACGTTCAGCGAGATTTCTGAGGCGGCCCCCAAGCGGACGGCTAAGGTCGACCGCGACCGCCCCGATACCGCGGCTGAGAGTCCCCCGGCTTGAAACCGCTCACGCGCGCCATTAAGGTCCGTCGAACAGGCGGTCCAAGCCCGCGCACTCCGGCCGGAAGTCGGGCCCAATCTGCTCGCCCTCAGGAGAGCTGTGTCCAGATAGTGTCCGAAATATCGGATTCCATCATGTGTTTCCACCGTCGATCTTGGTCATCCCGGTTCACCGCCAGTTGCCGGAGTTGATCAACCATCCCCGGGCCGCGCGTTATCCATACATCGCAGTCGGAGATTGTCCACCTATCGCAATCCTTGCATCTGTAAACCACTTGTGCCCGGACATCTTCGTTGACCGGGCAGCAGGGTTTCCACATCTTGGGCAATTCATTGGTATTCCTTTCGAGCGAATTCTGGTTCTACGCTCGACCAATCGTCATCGTCACCCCGCCACCGCGGATTCCACGGATCAGCCTGAGTCTCCAGGTCCCTGGTCATCCGACGTTCAAGCTCGTGCTCCATCTTGAGTGCCTCGAGCTCCGCCGCCTGCGCCGGATGGAGCGCAGTCGTCTCGCGTCGCTGGAGCCACGGGTTGTCCTCAGGCCGGTCGGCGCGTGTGCGCATTTGGCAGAACCGCTGGGAACTGAGCCAAATCGACGGGCATGTCGCCATCGCCAAGTCGCCGTGCTGGCCTTGGCGCGCCTCATCAGTCAGGTTGGCGGATTCCGTGATTTTCCATCTGGTTCAAAGTCGGGTAGCGCACTGCTGAGCTGATTCAGGTTCTCTGAGTGGCCCGCGGTGAAGCGTGGCGGATGTGCGAACAAGCCATCGCCGTCGGCTCTGACCCTGACGCTCGAGCGCCGCCCTCCCGCGTTCCGGCCCCTCCATTACCCCGTTCGCAGCGTGGCGAGCCAGCCAGCGGCTTGCGATGGCCGTTGCGCTCAGCGAAGCTAGAATCCGTCCGGCCCGCGGAGCGACGCGGATCGTAGAGTGCTGGGCCTGGTTGCCGTGCTCGCGCATTTCGCCAGGTCATGAGCGTCGGCGGGGACTACAGGGCGCCCTTCGGGGGGCGGATTTGAAAGGTGCGACATGGTTGGGGCCGCTCTAACTTTCGTCTCCGCGGGTCTGATTATTATTGGGATGACCGGGTTCACGGCGAGCGGGCTTGGCTTGGGTCAGACGCGGATTGTCACGGGCACCTCAGCCAAAGTCGTTGGGACCCTCTGCATCCTGGCTGGGCTTCTGGTCATCCCGGTCGCCGGCGTCATCTACTTGGTCTGGACTTCCCGGTGACGCGGGCCGCAAGCGGGCTCACGCCGCCTCCGTCGGCGACGTAAGATTCGCGCCCAATCTCGCGATCAAGAAGATCTCTGCCACCAGCCGCTTGCGAGGCCCCTCCCGTTCGGCGAAACTAGAATGACGCTGGCGACTGGAGTCCGGCGGATGTTGCTCAGCCGGAACGGAATGATCAGGGGCGGCGAGCACCAACATTGGTCAGAATCACCTCGCAGGAAGACGTCAGATTGGTTACAATTCAAGCTTCGCCACCACTTGCTCATCCACAATGGAACTGTCGCAATTCCGCGTGGGCGGCGAAAACTCTCAAAGTCATTACGGTCTCCTGCTCACGCATGTGAGAAACCGTCTAACACGACTAACGCGTTGAGCCGAGTTCTCCACCAGCTATCCTTGCTGGCGAACGAACCGCCATTCCGGTTCTTCGTCAGGTGTGCCATGAAATGGCTGCCAATCTCGCTTCAGACCCAGGCAATTTGGGAGAAGTCGGAGCGACCTCACTACCTGAATGGTGTGCTATACGCCGCCGAGCAGGCGAAAAGTGAGAGTATCGATAAGATCTCGGTGATCGAGTTTGGTGTTGCGACTGGCGCCGGTTTGCTGGCGCTCGAGCGCATTGCGGCCGCCGTCGAAGAAACAAGCGGCGTCCGGATCGACGTCTACGGCTTCGACGCGGGACCCAGCGGTCTGCCGGAGTTGATCGGCGATTACCGCGATTGCCCCGATATCTGGCGTGCGGGCGATTTTCCGATGGATGTCGGAGCACTTGAGGCCAAATTGAGCCCTCGTACCAAACTGGTGATCGGCGACATTCGATCTACAGTGCCGAAGTTCTTCGCGGAGTACGATCCACCGCCGCTTGGTTTCGTCGCAGTCGACGTCGACCTCTACTCCTCCACCACGGCGGCATTGAAAATCCTGGCGCCACCTGACAAGCGAATGCTGAATCACGTGCCGATGTATTTTGACGATATCCATATCCCTTGTGTTCACCGGTATGCTGGCGAGTCGTTGGCGATCCAGGAGTTCAACGAGCGAGAACCGGACGTCAAGATCGACGAGTGGCGATGGTTGAGATATTACCGACCATATCCCAACGAGGATTGGTTGGACAAAATGTTCATGGCGCACGATCTCGCGGCGATCTCCAGGTGTGGGATTGTACGGAGTCCGGCAACATTCCGGGAAAACGGCGCGTACTGCGAAAGCGACAAGGCGACGTTAAGTAGACGATGATAAAGCGAAGCAGTTAGATCCGTTTTCATCCTGCTGGCTTCCAACTTGGAGTGTTTCCGTCTTTGGCGAACAGCCTGGCGCAAAAGAAAACCCCGGTCGGGGCGGACCGGGGTAGCTGGTCTTTGGGATGAATCCGGACCGGAGCCGAATCATGACTTCTTGATGGTCGAAATCGGAGGAGGAGCAGGCGGTGCTTCCCCAGCCGCGGGGGCTGGGGGTGCCGGCGCCGGCGTTGACTGATATGTCGGCGTAACCGACTTGGCCGGTGCCTGCGGTGCTGCGGTCGGGATCGTCTTGGACGGAGTCGCCGGGGCCTGCCCCGAGACGACAGGGGTTCCCTTGCCAGGAGCGGCAGGAGTCTGACCAGCGGGCAGCGCCTTTCCAGGAGCGGCAGGAGCCTGACCTGCAGGCATCACCTTACCAGGAGCGGCCGGAGCCTGACCAGCAGGCATGGCCTTACCAGGAGCGGCCGGAGCCTGACCCGCGGGCATTGCCTTACCAGGAGCGGCCGGAGCCTGACCGGCAGGCATTGCCTTACCAGGAGCGGCGGGAGCCTGACCGGCAGGCATTGCCTTACCAGGAGCGGCCGGAGCCTGACCAGCAGGCATGGCTTTTCCAGGAGCGGCGGGAGCCTGAGCAGCAGGCATGGCCTTTCCAGGAGCGGCCGGAGTCTGAGCAGCAGGCATGGCTTTTCCAGGAGCGGCGGGAGCCTGACCAGCAGGCATGGCCTTTCCAGGAGCGGCAGGAGCCTGACCAGCGGGAACGACCTTCCCAGGCGCCGCGGGGGCTTGACTCGAAGTCACTGGACCCTGGGCGGCGGGCAATGTCTTTTGCGGCGATTGTGCAAACGCCGGCACGACGATGCCAAGGCTCAGCAACGTCGCTGCGGAAGTACCTACAAACCGGTTGAACATCATCGATGCTTTCTCCACTGGAAACCGTGAACGGAACGACTAGACCTTGAATCCAAGTTCGCGCCAACTTCGCCAACTTGGACCTCTCCCCTGCTAATATACAAGACACTGACTGCGAGTTTGGGGAAATCTGCGAATTCTTAGTAGAATAAACCCCCCAATTTGTAAAAGCCAGCCCCTCTTACCCATTTTTTGAAAAAGAGTTTCAGTCGGGATGGCGTTTCAGCCGGGGTCGAAATATGTTGCGATAATGACCAAAATCCCGGTAGGAGGTGTTGCAACGGTGGTGAGGATTTTGAGGACCGGCCGATGGATTGCTCGTAGGTCAGGCTTTAGCCTGACGATTCGTTTTGCCAATCTGTGCGCGGGATGGGTCGCTCTTTCCGGCGCTCTCATCTGTGCGTCCGCTTCGCTCGGCCAGGATTCCGCTCCGAAACGCGCGCAGGTCGAATCGACCGTCAAGTCGCAGACTTCCGACAGCTTGCGGTTTGCGAACGGGCTGCTTCGACAAAAGAAGTTTGACCTCGCCGCCCAGGAGTACGAGCGATTACTGAAGGCGGGCGCGACCGGGGCGGAGCGGGATGACGCCCGGTTTGGGCTGGCCAGCGCCTGGCTTTCGATGGGCCGTTATCGCGAGGCCCGCGGGGCGTTCGACGACTTCTTGAAGGGGGCGCCCGATGATCCCCGGGCGCTGTCAGCCCGGTTTCGCCAGGGAGAGCTCTCGTATCTCCTCGGCGATTTGCCCGCAGCGCGAACGGCGCTCGAGGCGTTCACGAGTGCGAAGACGAGTCACCCGTCACTCGAGCTGGCCTGGACGTATCTGGGCGACGCCTGTTTCGCACTTGAAGATTTGCCGAGAGCGAAAGTGGCCTACGAGCGGTCGCTCGCCGCGTATCCCAAGGGGCGAACGAGCGATCGTGCGCGTTACGGCCTGGCACGCGACGCTGGCCGCTTCCGGTGACCGTGACCGGGCACTGGGCCTGCTCGACGAGCTTGTGAAGAAAGGGTCGCCCGAATGGGTTGACCGCTGCTGGCTTCAGATCGGCTTGATGCGGGAAACAGCGGGTCGCCTCGCCGAGGCGGTCGAGGCGATGAGCACGCTCGAGCGGGTCGCGCCCAAGAGTCCGCTCATTCCGGAGGCCCGGATTCACCGCGCGGTGGCCCTTGCCGGGCTGGGCAAGGCGGGCGAAGCTCTCGAGCTGCTGCGAGGGCTGGCTGAAAATGGGCCCGAATCGATCGGCCCCCGCGCCGCGCTCGAGCTGGCGACGATCCAGCTCGCGGGCGCGCAATCCCAGGAGGCAGCCGGCACTCTGGAGAATGCACTGAAGCGATATCCGAAGAGCCTCGACACGGCGGCGCTCGAGTACCGACTGGCCGAGGCGCTGCGGAAGCTGAATCGCCCGGCGGAAGCCGAAGCGCGGTTCCTCAAAGTGGCGGAAGGCTTTCCAGACGATGCCTGGGCCGACGATGCCATGCTTGGTGGGGCACAGTCGGCGCTCGAGCGTGGTGACGCTGCAACAGCTCGGCGGCTCGCAGAGGCGTTTGCGGCGAAGTTCAAGCAGAGCCCGCTTCGCAGCGAGATGCGATTGGTTCGAAGCGCGGGCCGCGTCGCTATCGGGGCAGCCCAAGGATGCCGTCGCCATGCTTGAGTCGCTCGTCGGCCCCGGGGCGGACCGCGCGGAAGGCAGCGGCGTGCCCGAGCCGGGCCGCTCAAACGACGGCGCGAAGAAGGCAGCGGCCCCTGCCCTGGCGCCGGCGCTGGCCGCAGCCGCCAGATATGACCTCGCGCTCGCGTACCGGGCTATGGGTCGTGGCGCCGAAGCCGACGCCATCCTTGCCACCCTGGCGAAATCGCAGGCCGGGCCGATCACGGCGGCGGCCCAGTTCCTGATTGGCCAGTCGCATCTGGACGCTGGACGGTACGCGGAAGCCGTCGCGCCGCTCGAAGGATATCTCGCCGCCAATCCCCGGGGCGATGTCGCCGAATTTGCGATGGCACACCTGGTCACGGCCCGGCTCGCCCTCGGTCAGTCCGACGGCGCCTGGCAGATGTTGGTTCGTCTGGCGCAAGACTTTCCCCAAAGTAAGAGCCTGCCGCCGACACGGCTGCGGGCCGCCGAGGCAGCCCTGAGGGCCCACCAGGCAGAGCGAGCCGTGGAGCAGTTCAAGCTCGTGGCGGGCAATCCGAAACGGGCGCCGGGCGGTGATCCGTCGTCGGCCCTCAAATCGGTCGACGCGACCGCGCGGGGACTCCAGGCACGAGCCTACCGCGGATTGGGACGCGCTCTGGCCGAGCTTGGCAGATCGGCTGAAGCGGCATCCGCCTTCGGTGAAGCGCTTGAGCTGGCACCTGAGGACCCGACGGCGCCGGAAGTGGCGCTCGCCCAGGGACGGGTGCTCGAGGACGGCCACCAGACGGACGCCGCGCTCAAGGCCTACGCTCGCATTCCGGATCGTTATGCGAGCTCGAGCACAGCCGCGCTGGCCCGTCTGGCGCGCGCGCCTGCTGAGCAAAGCCGGGCGGCATAACGAGGCAACAAGAGAATACGAGCGGCTGATCGGAGACGAACACGCTCGAGAACACCTGGCAGAGGCCGGGGCGAAGCCCGAAAGTTTGCTCGCCGAATGGGGATGGAGCTTGATCGATGCGGAAAAGCCGGCCGAAGCCGATCGCGTCTTCGCGCGCTTGCTCAAAGAGCATGCGGATAGTCCCTATGCAGTGGATGCCCGATTCAACCTGGCTGAATCAGCCAACCTCGCGCACAACCATGCCGAGGTGATCCGGCTCCTGGCCCCACTTGCCACGCAGAAGCCAGGAGACGGCAAGAACGCGGTCGCGAAGGCAGGAAACTCGACGGAAACGAAGGTCGGTCCCGGTGATTCGCCGGATTCCTTGCGGCGCTTGCTTCCTGCCGTACTCTATCGATTGGGGCGAACCCAGGTCGAAATCAAGGATTGGGAGCCCGCGGCTGTCACGCTCGACCGCCTGCTGACCGAGTTCCCGGAGAGCGCGTACCGCCGGGAAGCGCGCTATCTTCGCGCGGAGTGCGCCCTCCAGCGCGGCGACGCGGCCGCGGCCCTTGCCGGCTTCTCGGCGCTTCTGACCGAAAAACCGGTGGCGACGGACCAGGAGGGCTGGAACTCGACTGTTCGGTTGAAGCAGATCGAGTCGTGGATCGCCCTGAAACGATGGAAGGACGCACTGGACGGCGCCCTAGCAATGAAGAAAACCCTGGCACCGAAGGACGCGGTGCCCGTCGAGCTGGATTTCGCCTTTGGGCAAGCGCTCATCGGGCTGGCACGATTCGATGAGGCTCGGGCCGCGTTTGAGCGTGTGATCGATGCCGCCGGTAAGGGAGACCTGGGCGCCCACGCGCTCTTGATGCATGGGGAAGCCTATTTCCATCAGGAGAAGCTGCACGAGGCTCTCCGGGACTTTCTCAAGGTGGATATCCTGTTCAAGGCCCCCCGCTGGCAGGCTGCCGCTCTGCTGGAAGCGGGAAAAGTTTATGAGCGACTCGATCAATGGGCCGATGCCGCCGAAACCTATGGAAGGCTCGTGGCGCGGTTTCCCGACGAGGCGCCGGCCGCCGAAGCGGTCCGACGGCAGGCAACTGCCAGCAGTCGTGCCTCCTTAAATCCTTCGGCGACAAAAAAGTAGGCGCTCGGTCGGTGGCCAGAAACCGCATTCGGAGGCGCCGGTCAGCCAGACCAATCGGGTGAACAGAAACAATCCGGAAATCTCGGCGGATCTGGTCGAGATTTCCGAATCTGCGGGAAGGATCAGAGCCATGCGCTGCGGCAAAACGGCGCGCACCGTGGTGAGTCGCACCATCGCAAGCACGATCGTGTTGGTGGTTGCGCTTGGCCCTCCGGCGACCGCGCAGGGACCAGAGAGCGAAAGCCCTATCTCGACTGGCGCGCACCGAGTGAGCGATCACTCTGGCCATCTCGCAGGCCAGTCGGAAACTGGCGGCGTTTCCGAGCCGCGCGCTCTGACCGATCGATTGGAAGGGATTGCCCGGCGGCTGATGGTCTGGTACTGGCGGACGCCGCCGGCGGAGCGGGTGAGCTGGGGCGGCATGATTGCCTGCGGCGGGCTCGGCATCCTTGTCATCCTGGAGCGGATGCTCAGGCTTCGCCGGCGAGCGATCATGCCTCGGGCGTTCATCGCGAGATTCCTGGACCGGCTTCACGGCGGGAAGCTTGACTGCGGTCAGGCGCTTGACCTTTGCGAGCTGAACCCGAGCCCGGCGGCGAACGTCGCGCTCGCGGCGGTGCGGCGCTGGGGGCGGCCGGCGGGCGACCTGGAGCGCGCCGTCGCGCTGGCACATCGGGTCGAGACCGATCGCCTGCGGCGCAACGTGGGAACCTTGCGCCGGATCGCCGTACTGGCTCCGCTGCTGGGCCTTTTGGGGACGTTGTTTGCGATCGAGCGTGCACTGGGTTCACTGCACGCGCAATCGCTGGCGTGGGGTCCGGCAGTTGCGCCTGTTTTCACGCCGCTCACCGCGGGCGTCGTACTCGCCACCTTATCGCTGATCGCGTATGACGCCCTTTCGATTCGGATCGAGAAACTGGCGAGCGGCCTGGACCGATTGGGGGCCGAAACGATCGACGCGATCGCCGTGGCGGCGCCTCTCTCGGCACCGACCATGTTACTGGCCCACGGCGAGCCGCGCCCGACTCACTTGCGGCCGGATGCGGGGAGAACCGGGCCCGGCCCGGCGGCGCGATCTCCTCATCAATCGTACTTTCGTCTGGACGATGGAACGGGCATGATCCGTCAATCCGGTGAACTTTCAAACGACCAGTAACGAAACTCCACAATCGCCCCTCGGGAGCTCGGGCCCGGTCAAACGGCTCGGAGGCACTGCACCAGAGCTTACTCTTGGCTATCATGGTGAGGCGTTCGCCGGCAGTCTGCCAGCGCCAGCGCGCTCGAGCCGGCCACATGACCGGATCGAAAGAAGAACCCGTCCGTCAATCCGAGACAATTCCCGATGACCGGACTGGATTTAGAGTCGTTCTTATTGCTCCTGCGTGCCGATCTCGGCGTCTGGCTGATGCTGGGGCTTGCGATCCTGGCTCTGGCCTTTCTGGTCTGGTCGAGCTGGCGCTCGCGACGTGCGCTGCGAAACTGCCTGGTCGTCTCGCTGGCGGCACATCTGGCGCTCTTGATCTTTGGCAGCACCGTTCCCGGACTGCGCTCGGCCCTCAGTCCGAACCGCCGCGACCGGACGGACCGGCCACACATCCGCGAGATCCGGGTGGCGATGCTGGCCGATCCGGCGGCCTATCGCGCCGGGCAATCGCTCGGCTCCAGCCTGACGACGAAGCGCAAGGACGACGGCCCGACGAGCGCGCGAGGAGCGCGTCTGGACCTGGTCGATCTGCCACTGCACCTTGCGGACCCGCATCTTCAAGTCGGGCGCCCGGCCGCAGCGGAAGCGATGGCGAGCTTGCTCAAACCTGATCTGGTCGAGAAAACCCCGGCCGCCGTGGCATCCGCCGTACCGAAGAGTTCGCCTCTGGCAACCGAGCTGCGCGCCCCGGAGCCGCGTGCACTGGCTCAAACCAAATCGAGCGCAGACCCGCCGGCGGCCGCGGATCCGCTTCCTCAGGAGGCACTGGAGCTCGACAGAACACCCGACGAGACGAAGACGGCCGGCACAGGCAACGGATGCGCGGTCTCCTGACGAAGGACTCGGGTCATCCACACGCGCGACCGATCGCTGGCGCTGCGATTCGATCGTCGCTTGCGACCGAATCGACCGGAGCCTGGCAGCGCGAGGACTGGCGGTTCGCCGGATTCGACGGCGGCCGGGGGTGCCGGACGACAGAGAGAGCCCCGAACGAGCGGCGGTCAACCGGTCACGAAGGGCTCGGCGGGAATCGGAGACGCTGCATCTTCCGCCGGTCAGCCCGGTCTGGACGTCGCTGCCGGAAGAGCCGATTCGATCCCGAGCGTTCGTGCGACGCCGACGCTCCGCGAACTCTCGAGCGGCGGGGCCGGGCTTGCGGATCTCGGCGAGCGCGCGCCGGCAGCCATCGATCGAGATTCCGCGGATCTACCAGCCAAGGCTCGATCCGGACCGGTTCGCCCAGGCGCAGCGGACTGGAGCAAACGCGGCGAGCGAGCTGGCCGTCGAGCGGGCCATCGATTGGTTGTCACGGCACCAGGACAAGGACGGCCGCTGGGATGCGGGGACGGCGCGGTATGCCGATGGCTCACCGCTTGCGGGCGACGACGACTTCACCGTGCACTGTCCGCCCGGAGAAACCTGTTTTGGGGAATGCGCCTACTGGGAGGCCGATACCGCGCTCACGGGATTAGCCCTGCTCACGTACCTCGGGGCCGGCTACACGCACGTGCAAGGGCGATACGCGGACAACGTGTCCAGAGGGCTCGACTTCCTGCTCAGCGAGCAGAAGCGCGACGGCGATCTGCGGGGCCGCAGCCGGGTTGTGGGGATGTATTGTCACGCGATGGCGACGCTGGCGCTCTGTGAGGCATACGCCCTTTCGGGGGATGCCCGGCTGCGCGATCCGGCGGCGCGCGCGGTTGCGTTCATGGTCAGCGCCGGGCAGCCGACCGCATGGCGTGGCGCTACGCTCCCGGCGCACCGGTTGGCGATACGAGCATTCTGGGGTGGGTGGTGATGGGTCTCAAATCGGCCAGAGAAATCGGCATTCCGATCCCCGAGGAGACATCGGTGCGCCAGGGCACGCTGGATTGGCTCGACAAGGTTGCGACCGGGGAAGCCAAAGGCCTCGCACGGTATCAGCCCTCCGAGAAGGAAACGCCCACGATGACGGCTGAAGCGTGGGTTTGCCGCCAGTTCCTGGGAGTTGGCGGACCGGGTGAAGCCAGCAGCGAAGCAGCCGCTTTCCTGCTGGAGCACGAGTCGGATCGAGGTGCGACGAACATCTACTACTGGTATTACGCCACGCTGGCTCTCTATCAGCACGGGGGCGAGCCGTGGACGCGGTGGAACAGCCGCCTGCGCGACAAGATCGTCGGACTGCAAACCAGCCGGGGCCACCAGACCGGAAGCTGGGAGCCTGACTCGAGCTTGTACGGATCGAAGGGCGGGCGGATCTACTGCACGGCCCTCGCTGCACTCACGCTCGAGGTCTACTATCGCTACCTGCGGCTCTACGATGAGCCCAAGATTCCCCTGGAAGCCAAGGATGAAAGTGGTGGTGCGAGCGCGAAGGGATGAGGCTTGGCGGCGAATGAGTCTAGTTTGATACAGCTCCGTTATTTCCCTGCTCTGGCGGGATGACGCGAAAACCGTCTGCACCCTGGTGCACTCTTTTTACGACATCCACTACATCGAGGTGGTCGCCGTCGGGTCGGTCTGGTACCCGAATGACTGAGTTTTCTGGTCTAACCGCGAGATCGAGAACATGGCGGGTCGGGCGGTGTAAACTCCGTTTTCCAGTGGGTCAATCCTTTCGCCGGGCAACCCAAGCATGAAATACCTGTCAAATGTCTCAGGAGTGTTCATCCAATGGTCTGCGGTCACGGGGACGATTCCATTTGCGGCGATCAAGCGAGCGTAATGTGACCGTAGGACGATCACACCGTAATCCCAGCCCGGTGAGACAGGAACGCACATCCACGTCGGGTTTGGACTTGTGCGGGGCAGGTCAAGCGACTCGTGGGAATGGATCTGAAACTTCCCCAGGTGATGACAATTCGGTGGACTGTACGAAAAAACAGTGACCGGCCATGCCGCTAGAACCCGGTGTCGGGAGGCGCAGTCTCCTCCGACAAACACGGCTCAGCAGGAGCTTCGCATTCCCGAGGTCCACGAGCGCGACAAAATGACCCTTGGCGAAGCGAAGGGCGACAATGAGGTGATGCAGTCGGAAGGCGGAGCTCCCAATCTGTTTCACTCAAGACGCCACGACTTCGGCCAGAAAAGGCCCCCGCGGCAAGCCCCGACTTCCATGCGAAGCCGGCCGAGATCCCGGCGCGGCTCCCCGGGCCATGGATCGACTTTCAAGCACACGCAACCGCCGACGCTCCCACGCGGAAGCGTGGGAGCGCGGAGGAGACACCGTCGTGCGGAGCGACAGTCGACGATCAAACTGGCTGGACCGTGTGCGTGTCGACAATCTGGCGTTATTCATTCACTTTTCGGCCAAGGCATCTTCGATCGCGGTCTCGACTTCTTTCTCTGATGGTTTCACCTTGGGCTCGAATCGAGCGATCACCTCGCCTTTTTTGTTGACCAGGAACTTGTTGAAGTTCCACTTGATTTCACCCGCGAACTTGGGGTTCGTCTCTTTGCTCGTCAAGTAGTCGTAGAGCGGGTCGATCCCTTCGCCTTTGACGACGATCTTGGAGAAGAGCGGGAAGGTGACATTGTATTTGGACGAGCAAAACTCCTTGATGTCTTCGTTCGAGCCGGGCTCCTGCTTGTTGAATTCGTTGGCCGGAAAAGCCAGGATCTCGAGTCCTTTGTCCTTGTGCTTCTCGTAAAGGGCCTCGAGGTCCTTGTATTGTGGAGTAAGTCCGCACTTGCTGGCCGTGTTCACGACCAGCAGGACCTTACCCTTGTACTTGGCGAGATCGACATCTTTCCCGTCGATGTCTTTGACATGAAAATCGAGTACGCTGGTCTTCTTCTTGGCGTCGTCGGGCTTCTTGGCGCCGTCGGCGGCCGAAACGACTGCGGGCAGAGACAGCAGGAACAGAGCCGAGAGTACAGCAAGCGAAGCGGAAAGGCACAGCCGGTTGAACACGTTGCGAGTCCTTGTGCGTGAGGCTCTACAGGGAGGATAAATGGCCAGGCTCGCCTGGTGGCGACGGAAGTTGATTCCACCGCGCGGGGGCGGGTGCGATCCCGGTTCAGGCGAGAGCTCGCCGGGCACAACGGTTCATCATGTGGTGCAGCCCGCGGAAATTCAAGAGACGAGGAGCGAGATGTTCGAGTCGTACACGGCCGGTGCGGAACGCACCTTGATCCGGGCCGATCGGCTGGCGCGAAGGCGAGGCTCGACCGCGATCGAGCCCATCGATCTGCTGGCCGCACTGGCCGCGGAGGCGGAGAGCCGCGCTGCGGAGCTCTTGACGGAGTTCGGCGTCGAGCGAGAGCGGCTATGGGCGGAGCTCGACCCGGATCTGCCCGACCTGCTGGCGGAGTTCGAAGCCGGCGACCTCGATCAAGAAGAGTATTCCTACGAGTCAGTCCGCCCGGAGCTGCCGTACTCGTCCGGCTTGCGAATCGTCTTGGGCGAAGCAACGACGCATGCTCGCGGCTTCGACCGCAAACGAGAAGTTGGCACGGAGCACCTTCTGGCGGCGCTGCTCACAACGGCCGGGCGACCTGCCGAGCTGCTCAAGGCCGCAGGGCTCGAGCCCCAGTTGTTGCGCGAGCGAATGATGGAAGCCACGATCACGGATACGTCACCACTGGCGCTCGCGGAAGGAATGACACCGCCAGACCTGGGCGAGCCGGGCGGGGGCACCGATTTGGCGCGGATTCTCGACGCTTCAGCCAATCGCGCGCGGGAAGGGCTGCGGGTCGCGGAAGATTATGTGCGCTTCGTGCTCGATGATCCCGGGTCTCACCAAGCGATTCAAGGAAGTGCGCCATCGCCTCGCCGAAGCCGAGCGGGGTCTTGACGCTCATCTGCTTCTCGGTGCCCGTGACACTCGCGAGGACGTGGGCACCCACATCATGACGCCGTCCGAGCAGATCCGAGAAAACCCACGTGCGGTGCTGGCGGCGAACTTCAAGCGGATCGGCGAGGCACTCAGGTCTCTTGAAGAATACTCAAAGCTCATTGATATCTGGCTGGCCGGCCGATTCGAGGTGCTGCGCTACGACGTCTACACACTTGAAAAACTGACAATGACTGCGGTTGCCTCCCACCGCGGGCTGGGAAGCGCCAGGCTGATGGTACTCTTGGGCGGGCTGCCGACGATCGGTGATCTGACCTGGATGGTGGATGAAGCGATTGCCGGCGGCGCCCAGGTGATCCAGTACCGGGAAAAGGGTGTTTCAGACCGCGAGCTGCTTCGCCGCGCACGGGAGATTCGCATCCTGACAGCCCAGGCGCGCGTGCCGTTGGTGATGAACGACCGGGTTGACCTCGCCCGGCTTGCAAGCTGCGATGGCGTGCACGTTGGCCAGGAGGATCTCACGCCTCGGGATGCCCGGCGAGTCCTGGGACCGGCCGCCTTGATCGGCGTCTCGACCCACGAGCGATCACAGCTCGAGGCCGCGATCTTGGCAGGCGCGAGCTACCTGGGGGTTGGGCCCGTTTTCCCGAGCGCCACCAAGGAATTCTCGGAACCCGAGCTCGCAGGGCTCGGTTACGTACGACTTGCAGCCGAGACGACTTCGCTTCCCTGGTTCGCAATCGGCGGAATAACCGAAGAGAATGTGGACCGCGTTCTGGAAGCGGGTGCCTCGCGGGTTGCCGTCAGCGGAGCCGTGCTGCGCTCGAAGAGCCCGCGCCGTGCCGTCGCGCGGCTCAGGGCTTTGCTCGACGGATTGGAGCCACCCGACGCCGCCGGCGATCGATAGGCGGCACGCCAAGAGCCGGGCGGGGACTGGCCGGCACTATTTGTCGTTTTCAAGCTCGGGACAGCCGAAGGGCCTCGCGCGCGGCCTCGATTGTCTGATCGATCTCGTCGGTGGTGTGTGCGGCCGAGACGAAAGCCGCCTCGAACTGGCTGCAGGGCAGATAAACGCCGCGGGCGAGCATCTCCCAGAAGAACCGCGCGAAGAGGCGAGTATCGCTCTGGAGTGCGTCGTTGTAATCGTGGACCAGCCCGTCGTGGAAGAAGAGGGTGAGCATGCTTCCTGCTCGCTGTACGACGTGCGGAACTCCGGCATCGGCGGCGGCGCGGTCGAGGCCTTCGGCCAGTCGCGCCGCGAGCGTCTCGAGTCGCTCGTAAGGAGGATCGTCGCGCAACGAGCGAAGGGTGGCGATCCCCGCTGCCATGGCGAGCGGATTGCCCGACAAGGTGCCCGCCTGGTAAATCGCGCCGGCGGGCGAAACATGATCCATGAGCGCGGCCGAGGCTCCGTAGGCCGCCGCCGGTAAGCCGCCGCCAACGATTTTTCCGAGGACCGTCAGATCAGGTTTGATCCCGAAGAGCTCCTGAGCGCCGCCGTAGGCGACCCGGAAACCGGTCATCACCTCGTCGAAGACCAGCAAGCAGCCGTCCCTGGCTGTAAGCTCGCGAAGCGCTTCGAGGTATTGTGGCCGGGGCGGGACCAAGCCCATGTTGCCGGCAATCGGCTCGAGGATGACCGCGGCAACCTCTCCGGGAAAGCGCGCCAGCGCTTCGGCGACGGCTGCCACGTCGTTGAACGGGCAGAGGATCGTATCTTGAACCGATCCCGGGGTCACGCCGGGGCTGTTGGGAGTGCCGAGGGTCGTGGCAGCGGAACCTGCCTGCACCAGAAGCGCGTCGACGTGGCCGTGGTAGTGTCCCGTCATCTTGATGATCTTCGACCTGCCGGTGGCGCCACGTGCCAGACGGACGGCCGACATGGATGCCTCGGTGCCGGATGAGACAAACCGCACCTTTTCGATCGATGGAAACGCACCGGCGACCAGCTCGGCGATCTCGACTTCCCGGACCGTCGGCGCGCCGAAGCTCGAGCCGAGCTCGAGCGCGCCGGCTACCGCCGCTCGCACGGCCGGGTGAGCGTGGCCCAGGATCATGGGGCCCCATGATCCGACGTAATCGATATAGGAATTACCGTCGATGTCGTAGAGCCTGGCACCGGCGGCGCGGGCGATGAATGGCGGTTCGCCGCCGACGGCACCGAACGCCCGCGCAGGGCTGTTGACGCCGCCGGGGATCACGCGGTTGGCCCGGGTGAATGCTTCATGGCTTTGCGAAAGCCGGAAGCTCGGGGCGGGATCGGGCGGGAGTGGGTGAGTCCATTGTTGTGGGTGCCAAGTCCATTGTGGAAGACTCGCGACGCAGGATCTCATCAGGGTTCGTTGAGAAGTTCATCCCAGCTCGCGACATCGTATAGCCGCTCAGCCAATTGCTCGAGCTTGTCGACGTCCGCCATCGACTGGATCTTGACCTCGACGTCCGCCGGTGGCGATCCGAGGTTTTTGCGGCCCAAACGGAGAAGGAGGTTTTTGGCTTCCTCTGTTTTTCCTTCGGCTTTTCCTTCGGCTTTTCCTTCGGCTTTTCCTTCGGCTTTTCCTTCGGCTTTGCCCTTGGCTTCGCCTTCACGAAGGATGAATTGGTACGTCGTAGATTCTCTCATGTAAGTTTTCCCGTGCAGAAGGGTAATGGCGAGATTCTCGGGGTAAATCAGACCCATGAGAAGAAACGTAGCTGTCCAGAGGTCTGGCTTCTCTTCGGCGCTGGCTTCCCGCTCGATTCTTTCATCAATTCGGTGAATGATGCGAGACAGTTCGACGACGGGGAATTGGCTTACAGGCGCCAGCGGCAAGGTCGCCAGGTCGCCGGCCAGAATGTCTTCGATCGGAAGCTCCCACACCTTGACGATATTGTACCGAAACTGGTGATAAAGAAACCCGTCCGGTAGCCGATCCTCCAGCAGGCCAGTGAGGCTGCTGCCGTCGGCGCTCTCACGAAGGAGCACAACGACACTTTGCACGGGAAGACCGTGCCGGTATCGCGCGAGGATGTTATATCGTTGGACTCGAAGCGGCAGTTGCGCGTCGTACGAGGTTTGAAATTCCACATGGACTATCCACGGTTGCGGCTGTTCGACTAGCAGAATCTTGTCTGCCTCGGTCGTGATCGTGGACAGGTCCGCATCCACCACCTGGACGCCGCCGAGCTCGCGTCCAAGGAGCAGCTCCAGCCAGGCGCGTGGGTTCTTCTCGAGGAGCTCTTTCGTAACAGCATCAAACGGTTTGGCCACGTCGCCGCCTCTCTGATCCGGACTAGCCCTGCTTGAGCCACCTCGCGACGTCGAGGGCATGATAGGTCAAAATGATGTCAGCCCCTGCCCGCTTGATGGCCGTCAACGTCTCGAGCACGATGCGGCGCTCGTCGATCCAGCCGTTGGCCGCCGCGGCCTTGATCATGGCGTATTCACCCGAGACGTTGTAGGCCGCCAGAGGTAGGCCGCATGTCTCTTTTACTCGATAGATGATGTCGAGGTAGGCAAGGGCGGGCTTGACCATGAGGATGTCGGCCCCTTCGGCCAGGTCGAGCGCGGCCTCGAGCAGGGCTTCGTCGCGCGTTGGCCGGGTCCATCTGGTACGTCCGGCGGTCGCCGAAGCTCGGCGCACTTTCGGCGGCGTCGCGAAACGGACCGTAGTAGCCGCTCGCGAACTTGGCGGCGTACGACATGACCGGGATGTGCGTGAATCCCGTGCGATCGAGACCCTGGCGAATCGCTCCGACCATGCCGTCCATCATGCCCGACGGCGCGATCATGTCGAGCGCCGGCACGGGCGTGGCTCTGGGCCTGCTCGACCAGCAGGGGAAGGGTCGCGTCGTTGTCGACGTCGATCCGGCCGCCGATCTCGGCCAGCGGCCCGCAATGGCCATGGTCGGTGTATTCGCAAAAACACAGGTCAGTGATCACCAGGAGATCGGGCGCGACCTGCCTGGCAAGGCGGATGGCCTGCTGCACGACGCCGTCGTCGCGGGCGGCGGCTGAGCCCAGCGCATCTTTGTGCTCCGGTATGCCAAAGAGGATGACGCCCGGTATGCCCAGCTCGGCGATTTCGGCGAGAGCTTCGCCGAGACGGTCGATCGAGAGCTGATATTGGCCCGGCATCGACGGAATCTCGCGCCGGAGGTTCCGGCCGTGATAGACGAACAGCGGGTAGATCAGGTCGAGGACGGAAAGATGCGTTTCGCGAACGAGGTCGCGTAGCCGCGGATGGCCGCGGAGACGGCGTGGCCGATGCAGGGGGTAACCGACGGCGGGCTTCGTGGTCATGGCGCGATCCGCCCGGAGTTCGACCGGGTGTTTGATGATCGAGTGAGGCGAGCCGCGCCCGCCCGCGGCGCACGGTCCACAAAGGGTAATGCGCGCGGGAGGGGGTGGCCCAGATCGGTAACGTCAATGTGGGGCGCGTTTGTGGCTTGGCGACGACGTCGGGAACGGTCGGATCTCGTTCCCATTGGCGTCATGGCACTCGATTTTCAAGTATTCGGCGGGCGCGTCGTCAGCGAAGCCAATTTGGATCGTCAGGTTGGAGTCGGATTCCAGCTTGGCGATCTGCTGGCGTTTACGGTTGCCGAGGTAGGTGGCCACGTGGGGATGGACCGAAACCACGATCTTGCGAATTTCTTCGCGGTGGCTCGCGAGTGCCAGCAGCCGCGTGACGTCGATGGCCATACTTTCGGCGGTCTTGGCCACGCCGGCGCCGCCACAGTGCGGGCAGTCTTCGTAAATCGACCGCTTGAGACTGGGGCGGATGCGCTGACGCGTCATCTCGATCAAGCCGAAGGCGCTCATGCGGAGGATTTTGGTGCGGGCCCGGTCGCGCTTGATGGCCTCTCGAAGGGCACGCTCGACTCCGCGGCAGTGCCGTTCCTCACGCATGTCGATGAAATCGTTGACGATGACACCGCCCAGGTCTCGCAGGCGGAGTTGCCGCGCGATCTCCTTTGCTGCCCGCAAGTTCATCTCGTAAGCTGTGCGCTCGGCGTCGTCCTCGACACGGAAGTTGCCCGAGTTGACGTCTATGGCGACGAGGGCTTCGGTCTGGTCGATCACGATCGAGCCGCCCTCGGGAAGGGGCACGTGCCGGCGCTGGATCTTGGCGATCTCATCCTCGATGCCGTACTTGTGGAAGAGCGGCACCTTCTCGTCGTAGAGCTTGAGGCGATTGACGAAGCGGGGCATGACGACCTTGAGGAAGTCATGCGCTCGCTCGAACGCCGCAGGCTCATCGATCCAGATGGTGTCGATCTCGGAATTGAAGATATCGCGGATCGTGCGGATGATCATGTCCGATTCTTGATAGATCGGCGTCGGCGCCTTGGACTTCTTGATCCGGCGCAGGATGACTTTCCAGAGCCTCAGCAAGTAGGCCAGATCGCGGGCGAGCTCGCGCTTGGTGCGTTCGAGACCGGCGGTTCTGACGATGAAACCCAGCCCCTTGGGGGGGTTGAGCTCGTTCATGATCTCGCGCAGCTTGCGGCGCTGGCCTTCATCGACGATCTTGCGTGAAACGCCCACGCGGTTCAGGCCGGGCATGAGCACGAGATAGCGACCGGGGATGCTGATGTAGGTGGAGAGGGTGGGACCCTTGGTGCCGATACTCTCCTTGATGACCTGGACCAGCACTTCGTCGCCGCGACGGAAGATTTCCTGGATCGGAGGCTTGGCGAGCCCCCTTCCGCGCACCGAGCGCCTCCTCCGCGGGACGCGTCCTCGCGGCGACCGCGCGCTTCAGCCGGGCCGCGGAGCCCCATCTCGCGTTCGAGCTCGGCGATCTCGTCGATTTCGCGCTGAATTTCCTGTTCGAGCTCGGCGTCGATCTCGTCATCGGCCGGCGAGGGACGTTCGCGGCCGGGCTCGCGCGGTCCGAATTCGTCGTCGCCCTGCCGCGGGCGCCTGGCCCGTGGTGCAGCCCCAGGCTCGAGCTCGTCGAGATCGTGCAGAGCATCGGCGGCGGGAGCTTCTTCGCGGTCGAAGGACCAAGGTGAGTCGACATCCGCAGGAAAATCTTCGAAGCCGGGGGCCAGATCGTCGCCCGGAGCCGAAGGCGCCGGTGGCGCGGTCTGGCGGCCGGCCGCGATCACGCTCACGCCGACGTCCACGGCGCCGCCGACGCCGGGGATCATTCCTGGCATCGCCGGGAAGGCCGGGCGCGGCCGCGCCGGACTCGAAGTCGGCGTCATCCGTGGCGGTGTCGCCCGTGCGAGATCGGGTATCGCCGGGAAGATCGGCCTCCGCCGCGCGCTCGGGCCATTCCGAGTCTGGAGGAAAGATGTCGGAACCGAAGGCCGAATCGGCAGAACGCAGCCGCTCGCGACGCGGTACGTAGCCGGGCTCGCCGGCGCGTGCGTGCGGGGGCGTTCGGTCCCGGTCTCGGTCGCGATCGCGGGGGGGTTCGCTCGGGCGTCTTCGCTCTGGTTCGGCGTGACGATCAGGCGCTCCGTGGGGCCGGCGTTCGGTATCGGATCCGCCTGGGCCTGCGTGGCCCCGCGCGTAGCGTGGGGGCGCGGGTTCGGAGGGCGCTTGAGGATCTCGCGGCCGGTCCAGGTTGCCGCCTCGAGCGCGAATCGCAGCGCGGCCGCCGTGCTCCCGCGGAGGCGGCCCCTCAAGCGGCGAAGTCTCTCCGCGATCGGGAATCCGGTCTCGTGGATCGGGCTCGAAAGCCGCTCCGAGATCATCCGCCGGCGGCGTTTGACGCTCGAACGGAAAATCGTCAGCCTGGGACCGAGGCGGTGGAGCCGGCGCTCGGCCGCGCGGGCGTGCGCCTCTGCGGCCCCTGCGGCCCCCCGGTGGCTCGTCCTCAAGGCCCCTGGTTCTGCGCTCGGGCCACTCGCGATCATCGGGAAGCTCGGTGCGAGGCGGCTTCGGAGCGGAAGTGGTCCCATTCCGCACCGGGAGGGTCGTCCGGCCGGGCGGGCTGCAACTTGCGCTGGGTGCGGCTGGGGGGCAGGTCCCTTTCAAATGGATCGAGCAACTGCCGCGCGATCAAATCCGCGTCTGCGAGCTCCTCGAGCGGCGGCTCCGGCTCGCCGAGGCTGCGCCGGTGGCCAGCCGGTAGAAGACTCATCAGCGGGCAATTCCTCAATCCGGTCCTCGGCCCGATCTTCCAGGGCTTCGGGCCAGGGCGGAAGCACGCTCTCGTGTCTTTCGACCGGGGGCTCCAAGACCTCCTGCGCGAACGGAGACTCGGCCTGCGACGCGTCCGGTTCGACGGGAAGGACGGGCTCCGGCTCCGACCAGGGCTCGGGCTGCGAGATCAGGCCCTCGCCGAAGCGACGCGGACCACGCTCGGAGCGATCCTTGCGGCCCTTGATGGACTGATCGGGGCGTTCACGCTCGCGCGGGCGGTCGCGGCTTCGCTCCCGATCTCGCTGCGGGTCCCGAGGCCTGTCTGGGAAACGATCCTCCGTGCGCGGTGGCGGTGGGTCGCTATCGGGCGGCCCGAATGTGGGGTCCACCGGCTCGGGTGCTGGTGGCCGGCGTCGAGGCTCCCGGCCCCGGCCCCGGTCGCCTTCGCGTCGTGGTTCGCGGCGCCGCTCGCGATCGCGCGGCGCCGGATCCTGATCGCCGGCGGCCGGAGCGCCGCGATCGAAATACTGAGATTCGACGTCCGAGACGTGGAGGAAGCCGTTGCGGCCGACCGAGAAATCGACGAACGCGGCCTGAATGGCCGGCTCGAGGTTGACGATGCGTCCTTTATAGATGTTGCCCGTGAAGCTCTCGTGGCTGGTTCGCTCGACGTAAAGCTCTTCGAGAACACCGTCTTCGACGATGGCGATCCGGCATTCTTCGGGCTGTTTCACGTTGATCAGCATTTCTTTCTTCATGCGATCTCTTTCCGGTACTTGCGCCCGGTGTAGGGCGCTCTGGTGCGGTGTGAGTGTCGTGGGTTAATCGCTCGTACAGGCTCACGGGGTATGCTTGCCGCATGGCGGCCGTGGGTTTCCATTGGGAGCGACAAAACAGATCGATCGGGCTAGGCATCCGAAAGCTCGAGGCCCGTCCGGGTCAAAACACTGCCGTGGTCGAGGAGGTCGCGCAAGGCAAGGGCCTCGAGCAGCTCTTCGGGGCGGGCGGAGCCATCGGGTGCGACTTTCAAACAGAAACGAAGCAGGCCGTCGGCGGACAGATCGGCGCGGATCAAATGCGGGCGCAGATCGAAAACCGACTCCCGCTCGGGGCGCTTGCGGGTCAAAGGCCAGCTTTGACTCTCGAGCAGGGACTGCAGGGTGCCGAGGCACGCGGCGCGGCGGTCCTCGTGCACGTGGAAGCAATACTCGACCGCCCCAGGTCGGGGAGGCCGGGCTTCCGCTGGTAACGGACACGCGTCGGTCCAGTCGAAGCCGGGCGGGGACTCGGCCTTCAACCGTTCCAACAGTTCGGTCGGCTCGAGCGGTGCTGCCAGCTCGAGGTCGACCACCTCGCAAAGACCTTCGATCCCCAGACCAAGCGCCAGTGCGAAGGTGATCTTGGGTCGGGGACAATAACCCTGAGTGAGTGTGACGGGGATCTGCGCGCGACGGAGCATTCGCTCCAGGCAGCGCAAGAGGTCACGGTGGCTGACCAGGCGGAAATCACCGCGTTTGGCGAATCGGAGGCGAACCTTGGTAGCTTGTGTCATAAACGGCGGGCGTGAAGCCCGCTTCTAACCTCAATCGCCGCGCAGGCTCGCTTTCAAGTGATGGCCTCGCGAAGATTGAGAGCGTTAACCCGTCCGGGGATGCCGATCCTTGGCCTTCTCCGACCGTCAGGGGTCGACTGCCGTCTGCGATCAGAGAGGCTCGGAGCAGGCTGCCCCGAGTTGTCTTGTTATCTTTGAGCTACTCTCCACTGTGGCGATCGATGCGCGGGAGTGTGAGCCGGTGTCGGATCGGAATTGCTTGCAAGCAGGTCGCCCCGCAACGGGCGGCACGCCGAGCCAGCGCCGCAGGGTCTGCGGCTGGGCGAGCCGGTGCTCACTCCCGCATGCACAGACTTTGTCTCTCGGGAACGACCTGACACAGGGCAATCTGGAATTCGTTTCGCTGCCGCTTGAGCCGTAGTGAGAGGAACGCGCTTCAGAACCAGGGCTCGAGCCTTTTCGAGCCGGCTGCCGAAGAAGAGCCGCAAATTCGCGGGAGATCGCTGCGAAGGTAAGGTGACCGCTCTCAGGGCCGGACTCAAACGGAGCATCGTATATTGTCGCTCTCCACTCATCGTATCGCCGCCGCACGCTTCGACTCCGCCGCTGGCTCGTGGCCGCCCCTGCCGCCAGCGTGAAGGCGGCGGCTGGGCGATGCGAGAGACTCCGGCGACGGTTTCCTACGTGCGGTCAACACCAAGCGTATCCAGAAAAGAACCATTCGTACAGATTGAAACGAACTTCACCTCCTCCGGCGTGCGGTGCGCGCTACGTTTCCAGCTCTTCCTCTTCGTGAAACTGGGCCTTGACCAGCTCGGCGAGGGCCTCGATGGCGGCCGAGGCGTCGGCCCCTCGTGCTTCGAGCTCGAGCTGGCTGCCGCACTCCGCGGCCAGCGACGTCAGCTCGAGGATGCTTTTTCCGTTGTATTCATTTCCGTTGTAATGGACGCGGATCTCGGACTGATACTGCAAGGCCAGCTCGACGAACTTGTTGGCCGGCCGCATGTGCAGGCCGAGCTTGTTGGTGATCTCCACCTGTCGGCGGCTGATGGTCGTGTCATGGCTCATCGGCGGCTCGATCGGCCTGGGCCGGAGACAAGCGGCAGAAGGGGACTTTCAGACCGATGCGACGTTCCGGCATTGTTTTGTTTTTTTCAAAGTGTGCCCTGATCGGCCTTTTCCAGGACCTCGATGATTCTCTCCTGCGACCGCGCCTGGCGCAAGGAGCTGACGAACCGCTCATCCTTGAGATGCCGGGAGATATTTTCAAGTGCGCGAAGATGGTCGCCGGGCTGGTTCTGGGGCGAGACGAGCAGAAAGAAAATATCGACCGGCTCACCGTCAAGTGCGGCGAAATCGACGCCGCGGCGGGAGAGGGCCACCGTCCCCACCAGGCGCTGGAGAGTAGGATGCCGTGTGTGCGGCACGGCCACGCCCATGCCGATTCCGGTCGAGCCGAGCTCTTCGCGCCCGAGGATCGCGCGGATAATGCTCTCGACGTCGTCGGTTGCGAGCCGCCCGCACGCGGAGAGGCTTCCGACCATCTCGCGGATCGCTTGCTCTTTCGCGGTGGCGCACAGGTCAACGACAATCGACTCACGAGCAACAAAGTCCAGTAACTTCATCCGCCCACTCCCCACACGGGACGCCCCGCCGCCGGCCCGCTCCTATGTGTCCAGTCTACGACGGTCGTGCGCACTGTCAACGACACGAAAGCGGCGAGCAATTCGTGCGCGGGCCCTTGTGAGAAAAGACTGCGACCGAGAGGTGATCGAGGAAGAATCGCTGTGGTCTCAACCCTCGTCGGAATCGGTTTCCGCCGCCTCGCCTCCCTGGAGTTGCTCGGACGACCTGGGAAATGGACCGCCATGGGTGAGATCGCCTTTGTGGTGCTGGACACGTTCCTTGTAGCGGCGAAGCTGGTGCTCGATCTTGTGAACACACAGATCCATCGCGGCCTCCGGCGTCGAACCAGTCTCCTTGGCAACAAAATCGTGCTTGTGTTCGGCCGATACCAGTATTTCCAGTTCCCACCCGTGCTTGCCATGGTCCACCGCGACTTCGATCGACATCAACCGACCGAAGTACTTGAGCAGTTTCTCGGCTTTGTCATGCAAGTACTGATGTTGCACCGCCTCGAGCCCACCGTGACGCGTTGATATCTCAATTTGCACCCGGCAGCTCCTTGGTAGGTCGTCGTGTCATCCTCGTCATTCACGCACGAAGGCGACTACTAGAATTAAACCCATTCGACTGTTCCGGTCAAGACAGCACTTCGGACCGGATCGCCTGTCTCGAGCACGCGATTCTCATTCCGGACCGTGGGGGTAATCTCCAGGGGCATGCCTCTATTCCGAGAACGTGTTCGACCGTATTGTGTGACGATTCGTCGGCCTTGGAGCAGGGCGTTTGGGAGCTGTTTGCGGTGTGGATTCAACGTTATGATCCGCTTGAGGATTGGCGGCTTTCGACTGCTCTCGCAGCCGTGCCGGTGCTCTTGCTGCTCTTCCTCCTTGCCCTGGGCCGGCACAGCGCGTGGAAGGCCGCTCTGGCGGCGCTCCTGGCCGCTTGCCTCGTTGCCTGGCGGCCGTTCTACATGCCGGCGGGGATGGTCGTCTCGAGCGTGGCCGTCGGTCTTGTGTTCGCACTTTTTCGCATTGTCTGGCTGATTGTCGCCGCGGTGTTTCTCTACGAGATCACCGTGGTCACCGGCCAGTTCGAGATCATGAAAGCCTCGGTCGCCAGCCTTTCGGCCGACCGGCGGCTTCAAGCGGTCCTGGTGGCCTTCTGCTTCGGAGCGTTCGTTGAAGGCGCCGCCGGGTTCGGCGCTCCGGTCGCCATCTCGGCGGCGTTCCTGGTGGGGCTCGGCTTCGAGCCATTCATGGCGGCGCTTTTGTGCCTGATCGCCAACACCGCTCCCGTGGCCTGGGGAAGCATCGGCACCCCGATCCTGACCCTGAGCAAGGTCACCGGGCTCGATGTCGAGTCGCTGAGTGCAACCTCCGGGCGGATCCTGCCGTTTCTGTCGGTGCTGATTCCGTTCTGGCTCGTCCGTGTGATGTCGAGCTGGCGCGCGACATTTGCGGTCTGGCTCCCCCTGGCCGCCATCGGCGGCACCTTTGGCGCCGTGCAGTTCCTATGGTCCAACTTCGTCGGGTTCGAGCTTGTCGACATCGTTGCGGCCGTTTCGAGCGCGGCCGCCGGAGTCACGGTGATTCACCTCTGGAAGCCCCGGGATACGTGGCGGTTCGATCGAGAGGCCGCGCCGGAAACGAGCGGTGTCCTCACGACGGGGAGCCCAGACTCGACCGCAGGTCCAAAGCTCTCTGCCCAAGCCGTCGCTCGGGCGTGGCTGCCTTACGGCCTGCTGATCGTGACCGTGCTCATGTGGGGCCTGCCATCGATCAAATCGCTGGGAACTCCCGCCGTCAAGGAATGGCTTGACGCCAAAACTTCGTGGAAACCGGCGATGCCGAGTCTCCACCTTCTGGTTGCGAAGGGGTCGGCCGTTACCGGCCATCTGACGCCGCAGCCGCAGGACGTGGAAAAGGCCGTGCTCGATATCGTTCCCGTTTCGTGCACCGGCACGGCCGTGTTCGTCGCGGCCGTGCTCAGCGGGCTGTTCCTGGGGGTCTCGCCCCGCGAGATGATGCGTCTCCTTTGGCGAGTGGTGCGGAGAATGGCACCGGCCCTGGCAGCAATCCTTTGCATGCTTTCGCTGGGTTTTGTGACCAAGTATTCCGGAATGGATGCGGTGCTCGGGTTGGCTTTCACCAGGACGGGTCCGCTTATCTACCCCATCTTCGGGACGCTGCTCGGCTGGCTCGGGGTCGCACTCACCGGCTCGGACACGTCGAGCAACGTCCTTTTCGGCGATCTTCAGAAGATCACGGCGGTGAAATTGGGTCTGAATCCGATCTTGATGGCATCGGCCAATTCGACGGGTGGGGTGATGGGGAAGATGATCGACGCTCAATCGATCGTCGTTGCCGCGGCGGCGACGGGGGAAGGCGGGCGGGAGGGAGAGCTGCTGCGCACGGTCTTCTGGCACAGCATCGCGCTTGCGCTCATCGTGGGTGTGATCGTTTGGATCTACGCGCACGTTGCGCCCGGTGCGGTGGTTGGAGGCGGCACACCGTAAGCGCTGCGATCGCCGGTGATCGCGCAATTTCCCGACTCCTGGCGCCGTCACACTTGTCGGCTGGGAGGAGACGCAAACGAGGGCAAGAACCTGAACACAGCGACTTGTGCGCTGCCGGCATCTCGCCCTCGCAAAAGGGTCACGGAAAGAGCGGGCCAACAGAGCCGTGCGGTGGGACCACGAGGTCCGTCACAGGCTCCTGGCCCGACCGCTCAGCCCCTACTTCTGCCATGCCTGAACTCCCGATCATCATGAGGGAATTGCGGTTCGCCCGCGTCGGGCGCTTCCACACGCACTAGGATGCCACGCTCGGGTGCCTCGCTGTCTTCGAAGGCCTCTTCGAGCGGCTCGTACTCGCGGCGAAGCGGCCGCATGCTGTGCGACAACCTCGCTTCTTCGGCGCCCGCGACACGATTGGGCGAAACGCCGTCAAGAACGGACGAATTCATCTTCTCTGGTTTGATCAAGACGGACACGAGACACCTCCCCGCGCGACGCGGGAAAAGCCAGGGAAGTCATACCCGATCGTGCTGGAGACCGGTCGGGCCGATCTCGATGATCAGGCACACTTCCCGCGACGGGCCGTCGTTCGCGACCAGTCGCGCGTTCGACCAACCCGGCCGAACGCCCGAGCCGAAAGACTCACCCCGCGCAAATCCGGCTGAGCCGGCTTCCGCATTGCGCAGGGCGACTCCATCAGCTCACATAACTAGTGTACCGCCCGGAACAGCCACCGGCCAGCCGTCAGACTGCGGTTGGAGCCGGAATAATCGTCATCCAGGCCTCGGCCGTTGCCTGAGCTCAACCATCCAAAAATGCGGGTTCTGCGCCGGCCGATCTAGCAGCGATAGCGGAATCGGCATAGAATGGATTGCACCCATTCCACATCAAGAGCCGGCATCACCTGTCTCCCGTATCCTGGCCAGCGCTCTTTGGAGAATCAACATTCTTTCGATCGGACTCCCAGACGGAAGTCACGATGCACGGAGGGATTATGCGTCTCTGCCTCGCCGAAGATCACGGAGTCTGCCGGCTCGAACCCCTCGTTCTGACGCGACCCGCGCACGAGTTGATGCTCGGAGCATCAACAATTGAGTGCAAGATATCTCGCACGCTAGGAATTGGTCCGGGACCTCAGCGACGGAGTTGTGTGATTCGGTCGCACCTCGTTGAAGTCGAGCGAGAGCGCGTACCGCACATGGTGGTCAACGACCGAGACTGGCTGGCGAGAGGGCCGGTGATCGTTGCGAACAGCCGGTGGGTACCACCGGTGGGGCTTGCAATGCCCGAATGTTTCGGTTCGTGGGTTGGGCTTTGCAACGGGATGCCGGCGCTCGCTTGGGTGGGGCCGGAGGACGCGGTCTCGCTCGAGCCGCAAGGGGTTGACGCGTGGTTTGAGCGGATGGCCTCTGCGCACGGGGGTCTGGAGGTGGGCGGCGAATGGATCGAGCGCCCGTGGGACCTTGTCTCGAAGAACGCCGATCATCTGCAACGCGATTTCACCTCGGCCGGCAAGTCCGGCGTCAGTAACCGGCACCTGGCAAAACTTGCGCTCGTGGGGCCGGTTGATCGACTGTGGATTCACGAGAACCGCGCGGATTGATCCGTACACTGTGTTCGATACGGTAAACGGCCCGATCACGCTGGGACCGAACGTCTGGGTACAGCCGTTCACGCGTATCGAAGGACCGTGTTCGATCGGGGCCGATTCACAGCTTTTCCGCGCCAACCTGCGGGGCGCCGTGACGATCGGGCCGAACTGCCGGATCGGCGGCGAGGTCGAGGCATCGATCGTGCATGGTTTCTCGAACAAATACCACGAAGGATTTCTGGGGCACGCGTACGTTGGGGAGTGGGTGAATCTGGGGGCGATCACGTCGAACAGCGACCTGCGGAACGACTATGGCGAGGTTTCGGTTCCGCTTCAGGGCGACCCGATCCCGACCGGACAGGCGAAGGTCGGGTGTTTCATCGGCGATCACACGCGCACGGGGATGGGGAGCATGTTGAACACCGGGACGTCGATCGGCGTGATGTGCAACGTTCTGCCCGCCGGGATCCTGCTGCCGAAGCACGTGCCGTCGTTCACGGCCGTCTCGTATGGCCGCGTGGCGCCGGGCTTCCCCCTCGACAAGATGTTCGAGACCGCCAGAACGGTGGTCGGCCGGCGGGGGAAAGCCTTCAGCGAGGCGGATGAGCAGCTCTACCGCGCGCTTTACGAGCAAACGCGGCTCGAGCGCGAACGCGCACTTCAGCGCACGGCTACCCGCCGCGGCGACTTCTGGCCGATCGCCCATGCGGCCTCTCGGTGACGGATTGAGCCATCCTGTTCTGCATCGCGCGAAACCCGCGTCTGGCGCACCGGGTAGTACCCTGCATGGAAGACGTGCTGCTGGTCGATGATGAACGGGAATTCATTGCGGAGTTCGACGAGCCGGAGGTCGCGCCTGCGCGGCCGAGGAGGCTGCGAACGAGGCTTTGGGCCGGCTTGCGAGCGCTCCAGCGCGGCATCGCGTCGTTTCTCGAGTGGATCTTCGGCGCAATCTCACTTGTGCTCGGCCTTTCGTTCCTGGCGGCGATTCCGATCGTCAACGTCCTCACTCTCGGTTATTTCCTGGAATCGTCAGCGCGAGTGGCGCGATCCGGCCGAATCCGCGATGGGTTCGTGGGCGTGCGCAAGGCGGCCCGTGTCGGGGGAGTCGCGGCGGGCATCTGGCTCTCGCTCGTGCCGACGTGGTTTGCCGGGGCTTACGCGCGGTCGGCCGAGCTGATCAACCCTGGCGGCCGCACCGCTATCCTATGGCGCGGTGTCTTTGTGGCGGTGACGCTCCTGGCGATGTTGCATATCGGCGTCTCATGCCTGCGCGGCGGGCGAATCCGTTGTTTTCTGTGGCCTTTCGGACATCCGTTCTGGCTCTGGCGCAGACTGGGCGCGGTGGGCTTTACACCGAGGCCCGCGACGGGCTTTGGGCATTTGCCGCTAGCTTGCGCCTGCCGTATTATTTTCGGCTGGGCCTGGTGGGTTTTCTGGGCACGCTGGTCTGGCTGGCGATACCGGGCGGCTTGATCGCGCTCACCGGTGTGGCACCCTTGCTGGCTCCGTTTGGCATGTTGCTGCTGGCGATTATAGTGCCGTTCCTGCCGTTCTTGCAGGTGCGGTACGCGCTCGAGGGAAAGCTCTCGGCTCTGTTTTCGCGGCGTGCCATCCGGCAGCGATTCCGCTGTGCGCCCTGGGCATTCGCGTTCTCGCTCTTTGTGCTGTTGCTCGCCGCGATACCGCTGTACCTGCTGAAGATCGAGATGATTCCCCGCGAGGCGGCCTGGCTGCCCAGCCTGGTGTTCGTCATCTTCCTCGCGCCTGCGCGGCTGTTGACCGGTTGGGCGTACGCTCAATCCGGGCGCGGCGAGCTTCCGCGGGGGTGCAGCCTGCGGTTCCTTTCCGGTGTCGAGGATGTTGGTGATGTTCCGGCGGAAGGCAAGCGGATGATCGTCGTCGCTGCCGTGAACGGGTCGCTCTATTTCCGCGTATTCGACCGCCGCGGCCGCGTTGTCGTGGACACCGCCGGCGCGCCGCTGACCGCTCACGACGGAAAAATTGAAGGCTTGCGAAAGCAACTCGACGACTCTTCGCCGGAGCGCAAGCTGACGCGGCGCGAAAAGCGTCGCACGATCAAGACGATCTCATCGATTGTCGGCCATACGATCCCGCGGCACTGGATCTTCCGCGTGCTGGGCCGAGTAGCGATCGTGGTCACCGCGGTGTTTTACACACTGGTGGTCTTTTTCGCCCAGTACACGTCGTGGGGAGGCGCGAGTAGCCTGTATGAGCAGCACGCCTTCCTGCTGCCCGTGCCGTTTTTCAATATGTGAGCGGTGGCGCTCCCATTGGCTCATCGCGAGCCGTACAATGGGTGCGGGACGAATTGCATCCACAGGTAGCGGAAAGGCCGGATTCATGAGGCAGCCTGTGCTTAGGCTTGAGCTTCCTGCAGATGTTTACGAGCGCCTCCGCCGCGCTGCCAAAGGGATGAACCGACCGATGGAAAAAGGCCCTGGTGGATATCGTCCGGGCCGCGACGCCTTCGCTAGAGAAAGTACCAGTCGAGCACCGTGCGGAACTCGATGCGATGGAGGATTTAGTGGATGCCGCGCTGCTGAAAATCGCGGCAAGCAGTCTGGGGCCGGCTAAACAGCGCCGAATGGAGCGCCTTCTCGAGAAGAGCCAGCGCGGTACGTTGACGAACCGGGAGCGCCAGGTGCTTGCTGAGCTTCGCGCCGAGGGCGACCGTCTCGTGATCAAACGCTCATATGTCATTCTGTTGTTGAAATACCGAGGGCATCCGCTGCCGGAGCCCGAGGGTTTCTAGCGATGCCCGGTAAGGCCCGAATGCCACGCCGGCTGCGAAAGCGCGTCGCCAAGACGGCCGGCTCGACGATGAAAACCTAGTGGGGAAGGCGACCCGGACAACGCGATTTCCCGCCTCGAAAGGACAGGAGAAGAGGGCACTCTTCCACTCCTATCGATTTAGCATCGGAAAGGATTTGCACAAGGTTGAGCTTTGCGTCGACGACCAACGTGAGAACTCCACTCTTCACGTTGAGGAAGTTCATTCGACGACCGCGAGCTACGCGTTTAGTCTCCGTAGATTGACGCGCGACCGCGTTTGGTCGCTCGCAGGGGTCAATGATGCTACCGAAACCGAGCGTGATCAGTCATTCGTGCAGCGTGTCGGTCAGTTCGTGTTTGCCCCGGAATGCATCGATGAGTACCTTGCTCGCGATGTTGTTAGTAGCGATGGCTTCGAAATAACGAGCGTTTCGCCGGTTGATCGAGGTGCGCAGCGCCTGCTAAAATTGGAATTCAAGCTTAAACCGTCTACCCGAGTGTTTTTCGACTCCGGCTGGGTGGTCGTCTCGCCAACTGACGGATGGCGCACTGTCGAGTCCGAGTGTTATCGGCCGGGGCGAAAGGATCGCCCATTCCACCGCGTGGTAGAGTACGAGCGAACGCCGGATGGAATCGACGTTGCACGGCGAGTTACCGTCACGCATCCGAAGAACACGTATGTCAGCGTCTTCGAGCTCGCCATGCTAGAATCGGCAAACCTCTCCGAGGCGGACTTCAAGCTCGGGGCATACGGCCTTCCCGAGATCGATCGAACCGGTGGCAAACGGAGGGCGGAAGGGATGGTATACTGGTTGCTCAGCCTCGGGGTAGGAGCGTTGTTCCTTTCTTGGTGCCTCCGACGGGTATCGATGAGGATTCGCGAAGCACCGGCATGACATCGGCTCGAAGGCAGGTATCCTTTGTTGTCCGCACCATCCCGGCGACATTTGGTAAAATGCCGACACATCACCCAATCGGTAGGAACCGGCTTTTGCAATCAACGCCGCGATCCGCGTCCCGAACGATCCCTAAGGCCCGTCCGTCGTCCCGACAGCTCGGCAATGCCCGGAAAGGCGACAGGAGTGCCGATAGCGCTCACAACGTGTACCATAGCTTCCACGGCCTGTGCCGTTCGCTCGATTTGGAGCGCAAACATGCTTACCGTTACCGTATCGGTCCTCATTCTCGTCGAACTTCATACATGGAATCAGGCCGACGACGAGTGCACATTCCTTGCACGGGAATACTCACACGCTCTCCGCGTCTGGGAGGCGAACGACGACATGAAGGAACTCGCGCGCGTACACGACGAAAGCAGGAATCCAGCGAGACTGATTCGCTTCATGACGCTCCTGAATGTCGAACGGGCTGCCAACCCTGACTATGTGGACGCGCTGGTTTGGGTCAGCAAGATGTCACCCACATGGGGTTCAAAGGAGCCAGCGCTCTCGGTCGCGGCCGATCGGGCCCGGCGGTTGCTCGCCAGCCACCATATCGACCACAAAAGGATCGGTTTAGCGATGGGTGGGATGATGTTTCTCGACGCAGCCTCTGACGCCACTGAAAAGCTATACCGGGAAGCGCTCGCAAAGAGCCCTCACCGAGAAGTGCGTGGCATGGCATGCTACTGGTTCGGCAGGTTCCTCAAGAACCAAGCTGAGTTCGTGCTCGAGATGCAAAATCCCCGGGAGGATTCAAAAGTAGAGGTCCGCCTTGAGAAGCGCTGGGGCAACGGAGCAGTGCAGAAGCTCAAGAGTGCGAACCCGGCCGCATTGCTTCGGGAGGCTGAATGCCTTTTTGCGCGGGCCTTAAGCGAGTTTGCCGACGTGCCGATGTTTGGCAAGAAACATGACGACGTCGCCCTTGGCGAGGACGCAGCGCGACAACTGCATGAGCTCAGGGACTTAGTCCCAGGCAAACTTGCCCCGGAAATCGTCGGCGATGACGTCGACGGGAGGCAGTTCAAGCTCTCGGATTACCGCGGCCGAGTCGTTTTGCTCACCTTCTCGGCAAACTGGTGCGGGCCGTGTCGCGCGATGTATCCGCTCGAGCGCGATCTCTTTGAAAGACTCAAGGACAAGCATTTCGCGGTCGTGAGCGTCAACGCGGACCCTGAAAAAGAGACTCTCCGCAAGATCATCAAGAGTGGAGAAGTGACGTGGCCGTGTTGGTGGGATGGTCAGCAGCGTTCGATCGCTAACGAGTGGAACGTGTCGGATATTCCAGTGACGTACGTAATTGACGGCGCAGGCATCATACGGCACAAGAACCTCCACGCTCAGCAACTCCGTGATGCGGTCGAAGAGCTCGTCCGCTAAGCTCGGCTGCGATGAACGCGCGTTGGTCGGCCGATCGCAATCAATTCCACTACAATTCTCGCCCGTCGCTTCGGGAAGGGACACTATGCCCTTTCGTCGCGACGCGCGCCATGGCATTCCCAACAAATCACGACGAGCCTTACAATGGGCGCGGTTCCAATCGCAGTCATCGGCAGGGGAAGGGCCGGAATCATGAGGCAGCCGGTGCTAACGCTTCAGCGACCTGAAGATGTTTACGAGCGCCTCCGCCGCGCTGCCAAAGGGATGAACTGACCGATGGGAAAGGCCCTCGTGAAGATCGTCCGGGCCGCGACGCCATCACTGGAAAAAGTGCCGGTCGAGTACCGTGCGGAACTCGATGCGATGGAAGATTTGGGTGATGCAGCTCTCTTGAAGATTGCGAAGAGCAGTCTGGTGCCGGCTAAACAGCACCGACTGGAACGCCTTCTCGAGTCGAACCAGCGAGGTGCGTTGACGGACTGAGAGAGAGGGTGCTCGGTGAGCTTCGCGCCGAGGGCGACCGTCTAATGCTCAAACGGTCTTACGCCATCCTGTTGTTGAAGTACCGAGGGCATCCGCTGCCGAAGCCCGAGGGTTTCTAGCGATGCCCGGCAAAGCCCGGATCCCGCGCGGGCTGCGCGAGCGCGTGGCTATGACCGCCGGCTACTGTTGCGCTTATTGTCGGACACCGCAGAGCATATCGGGCTTTCGTTTGAGCATCGAGCACATTATTCCTGAATCCCGAGGCGGGAAGACCGTTGAACAGAACCTCTGGCTCGCGTGTCATGCGTGCAATGAATTCAAGGGCGCGTGTGTCCCGCTGGTTGGTCGTGCTTTACGCTCGTATCGCACCGATGGCGGAACTTGAGCAGCCACTCCGGCTCAAGGTTCAGGGCATCATTTCCCAAGTGTAGTGTGTGGCATAGAGCGGGACATTGGCTCCGCAGCTCGTGTGCCCGACCGCCCCACAGGCGTTGCACGTGAGTCTGGTTCCGACCACGATTCCTGACCCGCCGAAGGTGGCGACGGGAGTGAACCCGCTGTCGGTTCCCAGGTGGTAGGCCCAGTAGTTGAAGACCTGGGAGTAGTGGTCGGTTCGCTGGGTGTAGCGACGGTTTACTCGGTCTTGAGCGTGGGCTGTACTGGCGAGCCCGATCAGCGCGGCGATGGTGAATGCGATCGTCCTCATGTTGCTTTCCGCTGTTGAGGGTCTACCGCGTATCTGAGTACGTTCGACGCACGCGAGATGTCTGGCTCGTTTCAGAATTCCGCTGATCATACCGCGGCAAATCGCAGAGTAAAGGTCTTGGTGCCCGGCGAACCACATATCCGACCGCCCGGGCCTTGGTGGCCCACCACCAGGTACCAGGCATCGGCCCCATGCTTCGCATGACGGTCAGGGGTAGATGTTATCGGGCAGGTTGCCGCTTATGTTATTGTTCATGGAGACGAAGGTTCCCTGATTATAGATTCCCCCGCCCGTCTGCGCGGCGCTGTTGCCGGTGACGGTGCTGTTGCCGAGGGTCAGGGAGAACCCGTTCCAGATCCCGCCGGCGTCGACCGAGGCGACGTTTCCGCTGATCGTGCTGCCGTCGATCGCGATTGAGCCAAGGTTGCCGAAGATACCGCCACCGTAGCCCGCCGCCGGGATCGTCGATGATCGTACGGCGGTGAATTGGTTTCCGCTGATTGTGCTGCCGCCTGAAATCACGATCGCGCCGTTGAGCGGGCTGGCGACGCCGGCGCCGATCTGGATCTGACCGCCAGAGGGAAACGCGCTCACCGCAGTGTTGATCAGGCCGACCCGCTGCGCACAGGTGTTCACGAACAGTTGGAGCGCCTGCTTCAGGCTGGGATCACCCCGGCCGATGCCGACGAATATCTTTGCGATCACGGGATTCTCGCCGAGCGTGGCGAGACCCGCGGCTGCGCTTGTGTCTTGCACGTTTGTCACTGTGTTGTTGGCGACCTGGCTGTCGTCGATGTCGATCCCGAAGTTCTCCGAAAAGTTGACGATTCCGCCCCCGATTCCCGCGGCGGTGTTGCCGTCGACCTGGCTGCCGTCGTTGATGACGACTGCGCCGCCGAAATTCGCGGCGATTCCGCCGCCCGGGCCGTTGTTGCTATCGCCGTCGATCTGGCTGCCGTCGGTGACAGTAATGCCGCCGATGAGGATCCCGATGCCGCCGCTGTACATTCCGTTTGAGCGGTTGTTGGAAACCTGACTGTCGGCGATGACGACGTTGCCGTCGGTCTGGCCGATCCCGCCGCCGCCAAGGTCGCCGAAGGGTAAGCCGTTGCCGGTCGGGGAGTTGTTGTTGACGGTGCTGCCGTTTACGACTTCCACCGAACCGAAAACGTTGAAAATGCCCGAGCTGTTCCGCGCCTTGTTGCCGTCGACGTGACTGTCGAAGAGCGTGATGCCCCGATCGGTGTAGGTGCCGCCGCCGTGGCCGGATGCGTTGTTGATCCCGAGGGCGATATTGCCCGAAACGGTGGCGTGATCGAGCGTCAGCGTACCGCTCGAATAGATTCCACCTCCGTTGCCCCGGGCACCCAACAAGGGGTTGCGGACCTCGGCCGCGGAGTTTCCGACTACGCTCGCGTACTGAAGGGTCAGGACGTTCTGTGGGTTGTCGACGAGGATCCCGCCGCCGTTACCGTTATGGATGCGGCCGCCGGTCAGAATAATCGGACTCGCGGACTCCTGGCCCGTGACCGTCACGAATTTGGAACGCGGATTGGCCAGGATGTGCAAGACGCGCGAGTTGCGCGTGGCCTGCTGAATGGTCACGGCGGCGCGCTCGGCGTTCTCGATCGTCAGGCCGTTACTGATCCGAAGCTCGCCGGCGCGAAGCGTGATCGAGCCGCCAACCGAGGGGGTGATCTCGACGATAGGGTTTCGGCTGGGAGAGCGATTCGCCCTCAGGATAGCCCAGCGCAGCGATCCGGGAACGAGCCGCCCGGCCGGGTCGAAGGCGTTTGTGACCAGGAAAGTCGAGGGCGTCGTGCGATTCTCAAGAATATCGAGCGCACGGCCGGATCCTCCGCGACCGGGCTTGCAAACCGCTAGCGCTCGCGCCGCGACGGCGCTTGCGCTGGGCAAAGGGCAAGCGAGGCCGGTTCTCCGGTGCTTCGATCATTCGTCACCTAGTTGCAAACTGACACACGACGAGTGCTGGAATACTCACGGTTTTCAGGGGCCTTGCGCCGGCCGGGTCGATCAGGTGGCGAACCGCACTCGGTAAATGTAGCACATGCTCCTGTGTGCGAACACGGAATTGCGGCAACGGGCAAGGTTAAGGGTGGAGAGCACGGCCCGTCCGAATCACTGGGCCGGCTGTGTTCGTGGTCCGTTACTCATAACCCGGCCACCAGAAGCCCCCAGACGAGTGCTCGCCCAGCACTTCTTCGCGGCGATGGGGCGGCTTGAGCAGGAACTCGACCGTCTGGAAGATGCCTGTCCCCCAGAGATTTACCTCTTTCGCCCCGTCGAGCTCGGTGAGCCCGGCATCGACGAGTGCCTCAGCCCGCTTGAGGTCGACGAGTGCCCAGGCCATGAGCCGCTGCTCTCGGACGTCATGTTCTTTGGTCGCATCGGGGCCGCTCCGCGCTTCCGTCTCCTCGAGCACGGTTCGCGCCGCGTCGGGATCGACCAGGGCCAGTGCCAGCGCGGCCTGCGTGGCGCACCGCAACAGCCAGTTGCGCTCCCAGGGTGAGTCGACGACAGAGCGGGTCGCCATCACCTGCATGACCACGCTTTCCATGTCGGGGTACCCGATCCGCCGCGCACAGATGGCAATGCGGGCGGCCACGGCTATCGCATCGTCCGCTCGATTCCCGCCATCCGGATGATCGACCATCATGGCCAGGGCCCGTTCGATCAGCCCGAAGGCTCGCGCTCGATCGCGCGGCGCCAGGGCCACCGCCAGCCAGCCGAACGCCGCCGCTTGCCAGTGGGCGGCCCGCCGGTCGCGATTGATCCCTTCGATGATCTTGATCGCGGTATCAGGCCGGTCGGCACCGATCTTGTAGGCGATCTCCGTCCGGGCAAGCTCATGGTGGAACGAGGGTCCATCGACCGAGTCGAGCATCGCGACGGCCCGCGTCGTATCCCTCTTCGCGATGGCGCTGGCGATCCGCGCGTAACGGGCACTCTTTGCCGTCGGCATCTTGTCATCGTCCTCGATCGGCTCGATGAGCGCGAGAGCCTGTTTCAGATCAAACGGGGCCAGCACCTCGGCGACGAGCGAGCGGTAATAGCCCGCGCGATCCTTGGTGAGGAGCTTGGTCGCGTCCCGGGCCGCGTCTTCGATCAGCTTGCGGCCGGCATCGGCACGGCCCAGCTTGACGAGGACCGCACCAGCCCGGGCCATCGCCACGGGCCGTTCGAATGCGATCAGCCGCCGCGCCTGCTCCGCCGCTTCCTCAGCGAATGGTATTGCCTTCTTCGGGTCTCTCTCCGCGTAACGCTGGGCCAGTGATTGCAAGATGGGCTGGCTGGCGGAAACGGGCTCCTTTTTCAGCAGCGCGAGTGCGGCGGGCGCATCGGTCTCGGCCAGGCCCCGGGCCTGAGCGAGACGTACCGCGTCGTCGTAACGGCGGCCATGCTGCGACGACCACTCGAAGGCGAGCTTAGGATCGATCAGGGCCATGTCCTCGATGCACTGGGACGCGCCGGTTTTTTCCGGGTCGGCTCCGTACTTTTCCCACAGCCGGATCAAGACTCCCCTGGCGAAGGCACGCTGGTCTTCGTAGCTTGAGACCGACGCAGGCTTCCAAACGGGGAGCGGCTCGCTGCTCTTCTTCAGCGTGATGGTCAAGCCATCGGCGTCTTGATCGGCCTTGATGCCGGTGAATCGGTATCCCTCCTTGCGAACGAATGCATACTTCCGGCCCGGAAACACGCCCGCGAGCCGGAACCGGCCATCTGCATCGCTCGAAGTCGCCACCGGCCCAGGTGCGTCACCGTGGTTGAATATGTTTGCTCCCGCGATGGGTTTGCCGTCGGAGCCGATGACGCGGCCGGCGAGGTAACCGCTGGTGTTCGCCAGCACGATCTTGCCGGCGTCAAGTGTCTCGCCGGCCTTAGCGGTCAATTCAGGGGTCTCGATCCTCGCATGGCCCCTGGCCTCAATGACAATCGAGTATCGGTCGCCGGGCCAGAGGTCCCTGAATACGAACAAGCCGTTGTCCGTGGTGGTGTACATCGCGATCGGGCTTCCGACTCCTGACGCGCGATTCGGCTTCTTCGTGACGTAGGATCGGTGCCACCTCAACATCAGATTGGCCCCCGCGATCCGCTTGCCGGTCAGGTCGGTCACCAATCCGCGGATCCGGCAGGCGTGCGCGGGGTCGATCGTGAGGGTGATTTTGCGTTTGTCGTTGGCCGCGCCGGTTTCGACGACAATGGCCCCGTCGGTCGTCGCGCCGCCCGCGCGAGCGTGCAGTGAAACCGCGTCGTCGGCCTCGAGCTGGTCGATGTGGAATGTTCCGCCGGGTCCGGTGACGATCGGACGGTCGTGCGAGTGGACTCCGGGAGGGTCAGGCACGTCCACGAATACCTCGGCCCCGGCGACCGGTTTGCCGGTCCTATCGACCACAATCCCGTCGAGCCCTATCGCTGGGGAAAGCTTCAGCTCGGGCCAGGTCTGGTCAGTCTTCACGTCGAGGCTGGGGAATTCGCTGTGGTCGAGCCGCAGGTGAGTCTTGGGCACGTCCTTCAAGTTGATCAGGATCTTGCCCGGCCGCGCCGGGATGGCGTACCGTCCTTCGGCGTCGGTCGTGGCCTCGCCGCACCAAATGTTCGAGTTCTTGCCCTCTTCGCGCAACAAGGAGACGAGGCTCACCCCCGCGATACCCTTGCCGGTCTGGGCATCGACGAGCCGGCCGGTGATCGTCGGCAGCCGTTGGAGTGGAATCTCGAGCTGCGCAACGGCGCCAGGGCCGACCTCGATCTCAAATTCCGGCCTGGTGGCGATGATGCCGGCACTGTCGAAGTACGCGCTGACCGTGTATCGGCCCGGTGGCAATCCGTCGAACTGAAAGACGCCGTCCTTGTCCGCAGTGCCGTTCCGCCGGCAGAACACCTCGTACGGGCCGGGTACTGCGCTCGCGGGCAAGGGCGAGCTGTACAAGCCGAGCGCGAGCTGATCCGGAAGCGCGCGCGGATCCGGCGGTTTGAGCCGGCCGTTGATCCGGCCCAGGCGACCATCAAGGACAACCGTCACCGGCCGGGCAGTGTCCCAGGAGATCGTCGGCGAGCCGAAGGCGGGGGAGGCAATTGTGGCAAAGATGCCGGCGCCTTGAGGGATGCCCTTGAGCACGAATGAGCCATCCGCCGCGGTCGTCGTCCGGAGTAAAGCAGTCAGCTCGGCGCTGAAACGGATGAAATCGCCGGAGTTCGTTTGGCCCGACCGACGGATGAGCTCGGGCGCGACTTCGACACCGCCGATTGGCCGGCCGTTCTGATCGGTCAGCCGGCCGGGGACATCGGCGCCCGCTTTCAGCTCGATCTCGACTCCTTTGCGGTCGACGGTGTTGAGCCAGGTCGGATGCTGCCAGCCGACCCGGCCGTCCGGGGCTCGGGCGAACACCGCGAAATTCTGTACCTCCCGCAAACCACGCGCGTCCGGCGGCCACGACACAACGAACCGGCCCTCGTTGTCGGTCGTCGTCTTCGCCACCGTCGTTGGCGTCCATCCGGGGCCTTCGATCGCCCAGACCTGGACTCCGGGCACTGCCAGCGCCGGACTGATCCACAACCCGGCCGGGCACGTCATCCGGACCCGGTTTGGGCGGATCGGGACTGGGCATTCCCGCAGCGATTGCGGCGAAGCACAGCACAACCGCAGCAACCGCACCCGTGCCCGCAGCCGTCAAAGACGCGAGAATCACCGTCAGCCTGGTCAGGAACATCAGCTTGAGCACGCGCTCCGCCAAGGTTGCAATCGCTGATGGGACGGCCCTGGCTGCGGTGCTTTCAGAGACAAAACCCAGGGTTGCCTGCACTGTCAGGCCCAGCAGCCGTTCCGGGACAGCCGCCTCGACAAGCGGTCGTGATAAGCCCGCGAACGGTGCGGCGCCCAGGTTGACACCGCGGCGGACCAATCGTTCTCGCAGAAGCTTTCGCCCGCGCGCCAGGTGAGTGGAGAGCGTTCCCTCGGGCACGCCGAGCTGCGCCGCGGCCTCGCGCCGTGATTTCCCTTGCAGCTCGCAGGCGACCAGCGCGGCCCGGTAGCGCTCGGGCAGGCGATTCAATTCCTCGTCGAGGAAAGCGATCAGGTCGTTGCGGTCTTCCGTCGGTTCAGGCTCAACCCTGGATAATTCCATCAGCCGTTTTTCCCCTGCGCGCTGGAGCGCGGCTCGTCGCCTCGACTCTTTGGCCGTCCGGACCGCGACACCAAAGAGCCAGCTCGCGAGTCGCTCGCGCCGGCCGATCGCGGCGGCCCGACGGGCGAGGACGAGAAACGTCGCCTGAAAGGCGTCCTCGCAATCGTGCGAGCTCGGCAGCATCCGGCGGCAGACACCCAGGACCGCCGGACCATGCCGCTCGACCAGGGCCGCGAACGCTTCCTCGGCAGTTGTGCCATTGCGAGCGAGGAATAGCTCGAGCAACTGGGCATCCGAGCGCCCGCCGAGCGTGCCGAGGGTGTAGAGGGTTCCGATCTGACGCAGCGTGCTCTTGAACGATTCGCTCTCCATCCGGCTAATCCTCTCTGGTCTGTCGCATGACCTTCCTTCAAGATACTGACAGACAGGAGGGTCGCGCGTTCAAGAATCGCGGAAAAAATAGTCGCCGTTCGCTCCGCGAAAGTGCGTCCGAGCCCAGGCAACCCTAGGTTCTCATTTTTTAAACACGCACAGGCGAGTTCACGAATTTGTTTCATCAAATGAATCCAGAACTCCACACCCTTTTTTATTCATTTCACAAAGCCGGTCCTAGAGCGTTAAGAGTGCGGCAGGACGAATGCAAGCGGGAGCGCCGGCGCTCAAAGCAACGGCTCTGAAGCCGCATTCCATGCGGTAGGTCCCGGTTTGATCGGCTCGAATTCGACCGGCCCAGTGCGTATTGGGCCAGCTTGATCGACATTGCGCATTCGATTCCGCCACAAAGGAACACACTTGTTATGATGCATAGGATTCTGTCTAGATGCACGGCCCTCGGCGTGCTATCTCTCTGCCTGATCGGAACGAGCCCGGCTGCACGAGCCGGCCTGACGATCACTGCATCGGTTGGCGGTGCGCCGACGGGCGTGAACTACGTGAATTTCAACGACTTGCCGCTCGGGAGCACGGGCGGAGTGAGTGGAGGCGTCGGCGTTTCGTTCACCACTGACGGCCAGGCCGTGCAGGGATCGTTAACAAATGTTTATGCCGCGCCGTACCTCTCAAACGGAAACGGGTCGCTGTTCGGTGACCCTAATGACGGTCCCGACGGGACGACTTACCTCTCGACCGGCATCGGCTCGGTCACTCTGACCCTTCCAGGCCAAGAGATGTATATCGGTCTGCTCTGGGGCTCCGTCGACACCTACAACACTCTGACTTTGTATAACGGCGCAACTCCGGTTGGAACGGTCACGGGAACTGATGTGACATCCAATGCGAACGGCGATCAGGGCATGCAAGGAACTTACTATGTGAACATAAATTCAACAGAAAGCTTCAATACAATCGTGGCGTCGAGCACGCAGTACGCCTTCGAATTCGATAACCTTGCGTACAACGCGTCCGCAGTCCCCGAGCCTTCCTCTGTCGTCCTGTCGCTCCTCGGAGTGATCGGAGTCTTCACTTACAAATTAAAGAGGAGGAATGTGTCGGCGTTCGCCGACATTGGCTGAGCCGGAGGGGCTGGGTCTCTGTAATATGAGAAATAGCAGGCCAGGCTTGGGGCAGAGGGCGCCGGTGGTCGAGAGAAGATCTGTCGATCACGGCGCCGTTGCCGAGCTGGGATCGCACATGTGATTTCTTGTCAGGCTAAAGCCTGACCTACACCGACCGGCACAGTGGGAACTCCGCCATCTTCTTCCCAGACCCAGCCGTACTGCATGTTCGTGCGTGACTTTGGATCATATCGCCGATCGCGGCGGAGCTCGGCGAGCTTGTCGGTCTTGATGGCTTTGCGCGCGGCCTCGTGGTCGACGCCCAGGATCCGGGCGGCATTCAAGCCGAAGATCTGGTTCTTCACCTCAGGCGTGAGCTGCGCGTAGCCGTGTTTCTCGATCAGGTCGTCGGAGATCTTCAAACGCCTCAGCAGCTCGATCTGGCCCTGCGGGCTGCCGCCCCAGATTGAGTCTGTTCCCCACAGGATGTGATCGGGCCCTGCGACTTGCACCATCTGTCCGAGCATGTGCATGCACAGCTTTGGCGCCGACGAAGCGAGGATTCCGAAGGTGCTGCCGAGCTCGAAGTAGATGTTCTTGATACCGGGGTTGCGCTTGAGGATCCGCAGGATGTCGCTGATCCAGGGGATTTCCTGGGGATCGGTGCTCTTGGGATCCACCACTTTGATGCCGGTGCCGCTGGCCAGCCAGCCATAGCCGCGGAAGCCGGAGTGATAAACGATGAAGTTCAAGTCGGGCCAGTCCTTGGCAGCCTTCTCCAGGTCGAGCGGCCGGCATGCCTCTTCATTGAACGCGCCCAGCGGCAGCCCTTTGTGCACGCAGAGATTCTTGATGCCAAGTGCCTTGGTTCTTTCCCAGCACGGGTAAGCGACCTTCTCGTCATCCATCCGCCAGGCTTTTTCGCCGATCTCGGCGCCGGTGTACATCTTCCAGGCCTCGATCTTCAACTCCTTGACCTGGCGCTCCATCTCCTCGAGCTCGGGCTTGCCCAGATTGGGCCGTAAGAGGCCGTGCGAAAGCACCCGGCGCGAGCCGGCCAGGTCGTTGACGAACTGGCGAGTGGCCACCATCTGGTCCGGAGGCAACGGGTTTTTGTCCCATTCCCGGCTGGGAACGCCACTGATCACCGCCATCACGGTGTCGCTGTCGCCGAAGAGTTCCTTCACGTAATGGGCGCGGTTCAGAAGCTCCACCGCGTGGGCCATCGACGTGGCCTTGGGCTTCAGCGTCAGGAAGAAATTTTTGATTCCGCGCCCGGCCGGAGTGTCGTCGTACCATTTACTCGCGACGTCGACGTGGTGCGTCTGTACGTCAAAGATGAACTGATCCTTGGGCCAGTGCTCCTCAAAGGCCTTGGGGTCGTCAACCTCGTCGGCAGCAACTTCGTAGCAGTCACCATGGACCTGATTGAGTGCCACGAGAGCCGCCGCCATGCCACTGCCGCTGCGAAGAAAGTCACGGCGCGAGCGTCCCTGGCGCTTTGCCACGCGTTCGCTGATCGCCGCCAGCCGGTCCTCGTACTCCTTCTGCTCGGCGGATTGAGGAGGCGGCACAAATTCCTCATTGGAGGCGATTCGCGAAGGGATCGGCGGCAGGAAGTCGTTCTCCGCGTCGAAATCACATTTACGGACCCACATGGATGCGACTCCTTGAGGTGCGTTTCCTCGCTAGCGCTTCGGGTTGGTGTCAGGAGCGGTGCCTCGCTGGCGCTCTCTGATGTTGCGTGACTTAGATTATGCCCCAAGGGGGCATCGGTTAATAGCCACGGGCTTTCAGCCCTTGGCCGCGCGTAAACCGCAGCCCCTGCTGCTTGATCAAGACCCATCGCGATTGTACTCTGAACCTGGCTACGCCGACATGACGTAACATCAAATAGCTTCGTGCTTTACGAAACGCATGTGCAGCATGGTGGACCCGCGTCCACAAAATCGAGTATCAGCACGTCCGGGATGCGCGGAGGCCGGCCAGTTTGCCGGCCCGCTGATCAAGGCGCGATTCGTGTTGCTGGCGGCGGTGATCGCGGCAGCGCTGGGGCTGGGCTTCGGCGGCGGAGCCGCGCAACCGTCTCGAAACACGGTTGTCGTCCCAGTGCCTGGACTGCGGCTCGATCCGAACACGGTTCCGCCGCAGGTGCTGACCGCATTGCCGCACGTCGGCGCGGCATTGGTGGATCGATGGGTCAAGGCGCGAGAGGACCGGCCGTTCGAATCACTGGAAGACGCACGCGCGAGGGTGCGCGGGCTCGGCGCAGTCACGCTCGAGCAGATCGGGCCCTATTTTGAACTTCCGGCCGGCCGGCGCCCGGCTGTAAAGTCGATGGTGAGCCTCGACGGCCCTCGGGCGCGGACAAAGCCGCGAACGGCCAGTCGGAAGAAATCGGGCTCGACCAAGCCGGGAGCCGCACAGCCCGCCGGACTGGCCTCACGACCTGTGCGACCGAGCGATCCGTGAAATGTCGAACGTGAGCCATCGATCGCCGGGTGCGCAGGCTGGCGATTGTGATGCAATGGGCGGTGGCTTCCGCCGTGCTTTCACCGGTTGCCCTCGCTCAATATCCGCAGGCGCGGCTGAACAGTGTGTCGCGACCCGGGGTGCGCGCGGGTGAGACGGCCGAGCTCACGCTGCGCGGAACGGATCTGGAAGGGGCAAGCGGGCTCTGGTTCGATCATCCGGGACTCCATGCTGTCCATGTCAAGGACCTGACCTTCCGGATCTCGGCCGGGCCGGATGTGCCGCTGGGGCATCACGACCTGCGGGCGATCGGAACGTACGGCGTGAGCAACCCGCGGACGATCGTCGTGGGCGACCGGCCGGAATCAATCGAGATTGAGCCGAACAACGCACCCGAGCAGGCCGGCGTGATCCTCGTCAACTCGGTGATCCACGGCGAGATCAATGGCAGAACCGACGTCGACTGTTTCTCGCTCGAGGGCAAGAAAGGTCAGCGGCTGTTTTTTGATCTGGAGGCCGAACGGATCGACAGCCGGCTGGATGCGACGCTCCGCATCTTGACGCCCGCGGGGACCGAGCTCGCGGAGAGTCGTGATGTCTTCGGACTCGACCCGTTCCTCGACGTGACGTTGCCGGCGGACGGCCGGTACGTCATCAAGGTGCATGACGCCACCTTCGCAGGGTCGCCCGACCACGTCTATCGTCTGACTGTTCATGACGGGCCGCAGCTTGATGCGGTGCTTCCGGCGGCAGTCGGGCCCGGGGCGGCGCCGGAGTTCACGTTGATCGGCCGGGGCTTGGGCCCGGGCGCTCTCGTCGACCCGCTGCTGGCAACCGATGGCCATAAGTTCGAGCGTTTGAGATTGCCGCAGGCGATTCGCGACGCGGCCCTTCTTGGGGGCGATTCCGCGGCGGCCGCGCGGAGTTTTGTCGCACCGGCTGCACCCGTGCCGCGGCTGGGCGTCGCTATCGGGTTCGTGCGGATCAACTCGTCGGGGGCGATGCCCGTGGTGTCGAACCGGCTGTTTGTCGCGAGGTCGATGAACCCAGTCGTGCTCGAGCACGAGCCGAACGATGATGATGCGCATGCGCAAAGGGTTGTTCCGCCGTGCGACATCAGCGGAACATTTGCTCCGCGCGGCGACAACGACCTCTTTCGATTCGAGGGCAAGAAGGGGGAGATCTGGTGGATCGAGGCGCTGGCCGATCGGATCGGGTCGATGGCCGACCCGGCGTTCCTGATCCAGAAAGTGGGAGCCAAGGGGCAGCCGCCGCAGGACCTCGCCAGTGGCGACGACCTGCCGGATGCCGGGGCCGGCCCGCGATTCAACACGCAGACCGTCGACGCCGCCGTGCGCTGGCAGGTGCCTGAAGACGGGCTGTACCAGATCTTGATATCGGACTTGTATTCCTCTCAGCGTGGACATCCACGGCTCGTGTATCGCCTGGTGATTCGCCGCGAGCAACCGGACTTTTCCGTTGTTCTTCTGCCGAACAGTCCGGCCGGTGCCGACGCGGTCACAATTCGGGCGGGCGGGCGAACGCCGGCGTATGTCGCGGCGATCCGCCGAGATGGATTTGCCGGACCCATTCGAGTCGAGGCCCGTGAGCTTCCGCCGGGTGTCAGCGCCGCTCGGGTGACGATCGGGGCCAATCAGGTGATTGCGCCAATCGTGTTCGAAGCCGCCGAGAATGCGCAGAACGCGGTGGGAACAGTGACGATGGCCGGCCTGAGCCGGTTCGGCGATCGCAAGGACGACCTTCAATTCCTTGCTGGTGTCTCGCCGCAGGGGCCATCGCTCGAGCGCATCGCCATCGCGGGCGGCATGATCTGGCCGCCGAGCCCGACGGCGCCGGCAGTCGCGCCGGCCCGGGTCTCAAACGGGTTTGTGATCGCCGTTCGTGGCGAGCCGGCGGCTCTGGCCCTCACCGCTGCGCCCGACTCGATCGTCCTTTCACAAGGCCGGCTCTGCTACCTGAACGTGAGCGTGACCCGCCGCGCGGGCTTCACGGAAACGGTTTCGGTTGCGGCGACTGACTTGCCTCCGGAGACGCTGGCCTGCCCAGTCCCAATCGCCAAGGAGGCCAAGACGGGGCTCTTCCCCTTCTTCATGGGCAAGAATCTGGCGCCGGGTATTTACACGTTTGTCCTCCGCGGTACGGGTGCTTATCCGTTCAACAAGGATCCCAAGGCGAAGGAGAAGCCGAGTATCAACCTGATCGAGCCATCAAATCCGATCACGGTGCTGGTGCGTCCGGCACCGGTGAACATGACTGTGAACAACAAAGGCGGCAATTTGAAGCAGGGCGGCTCGCTCGAGATCGAGGTGAAGATCGTTCGCCAGAACGGATGCACCGGGCCGATCTCGCTGTCGCTGGTCTCGGGTGAGGCGCTGAGGCTCCGTGCGGCACCTGTTTCGGTCGATGCGGCCCAGTCGGAGGCGAAAATGGTGATCCAGGCCGCGAAGGATAGCCCTCCGGGGAATGCCATTCCGGTGGTCGTGCGCGCGGCGGCGAGCATCAAGGGGGAAGTGATTGAAGCGGATGAGCCGGTGGGGGTGGTGATTGATAAGTAGGCAGCGCCAAATCCCTCGATAGCCGCAGTTGGCGGGAGCCTGCTTTGGCGGTATATTCAATGCAATAGGATCGATTGTGGTTCCGGAGCCGAACGCATGACTTTGACCGTCGAGGCCATCTACGAGAACGGCGTGCTCAAACCCATCGAACCCTTGCCGTTCAAGGAACATGAAAAGGTCACAATTACAGTTCGGCCGGCAACCAGCCTGGCGAGAAGAACGGCCGGGATGGTGCCATGGGCCGGCGATGCCGAATCACTTGAGAGCGCACTTCGCGACCCGGATGTCGGTATGTTGGGGTCGCCATGACCTTTGCTGATATTCAGAGGGGCGACGCGGTATTTGTCGACGCGAATACTCTCGTCTATCACTTCACGAACCACGACAAGTTCGGTGCGGCATGCACCGCGTTGGTGGAGCGGATTGAACTCAACGAGATCGAGGGCTCAACCTCAGCACACTGCCTGGCCGATGTCGCGCATCGTGTCATGACAATCGAAGCCATGGGGCGCCTCGGTTGGCCTATTTCCCGATTGGCAGCGCGCCTCAAGAAACACTACGTTGAGATCCCCAATCTCAGCCTCTATCAACAAGCAGTTGTGACCGTCGCACAACTTGGCATACAGGTCCTTCCGCTAAGTGTGGACCTCGTGCTCAACGCGGCAAACTAAAGTCAGCAATTCGGGCTGTTGACCGGCGACGCTGTTATCATCGCCACGATGAAACAACAGCGGCTGACAAAGTTGGCAAGCGAGGATGCGGAGATCGGGTGCCTTGGCTGATGCGCTACACGTCGGTTTGAAGTCCTCGGCAGCTGGGGTACGCTGGCATAGCAAGCTACGGGTTCGACGAAGCTGGCCAACTTTCTTTCGACGAGCACGCGAAACGAGCGTCTGGCATCGAGTGAAAACCGTATGAATCGTTTACCAGGTCTCGCCGCTGGAATCGCGATTTGTATCACCTTAGTCACCGCGTTCGCGCAGACCGCGCCAAAGTCGGATCTCAAGCCCATTGAAGTAAAAGTCTCCAGCCGTAAGGAACCGGTCAGCTATTCCAAGGAGATTGTCGAGCTGCTCGAGGACAAGTGCACCGGATGCCACGGCTCCGTGCTCCCGGAGAAGGGGCTGAGTCTTGAATCGGTCGCGGGCATGCTGAAGGGAGGGAAGCGCGGGCCGGCGATTGTGCGCGGAAAGGCGGACGAGAGCCTGATGTTCAAAATGGCCGCACACCGAGTCGCTCCTTTGATGCCACCGGAAGACAAACCGGCCAACAAGCCGATGACTCCGGTCGAGCTCGGCCTTTTGAAGTTGTGGATCGACCAGGGCGCGATCGATGATTCCACCGAGGGCGAGCCCCGGAATGCGGCGCCCAAAACGATCGTGCTCGGCGATCTTCCGCCGGGCGTGCAGCCGATCAATGCGGTGGATATGACTTCGGACGGCACGCGTGTCGCCGCCGGGCGTGCAAATGCCGTGCAAGTCTATGACGTCGACTCCGGGCTCGAGATCGTGTCGCTGGGAGGCCATAAGGACCTGATTCAATCCTTGCGATATAGCCCCGACAGCCGGTATCTGGCCGCGGGAAGCTATCAGATCGTCACGATCTGGACTGTCCCGACGGGGCTTTTAGCGAAAACCATGGCCGGCCACGCCGGAGCGGTTCTTTCACTCGCTGTCGCGCCGGACCGTCTCTCGGCCTACTCGGGAGGCCAGGACAAGACCATCCGCGTGTGGAATCTTGCCGAGGGCAAAATGCTTCGGACGTTGAGCGGGACGACGCCTGTCACGGCGCTGGCGATTGCCGCCGGCGGGACGACGCTATTCTCGGGCGCCCTGGATGGAAACATTCGATGGCTCGATGCTGCTGATGGCCGCGAGCGTCTGGTGCTGCGCGGGCACACGGCTGCTGTAACAGACCTGGCGGTCCTCGCGAGCTCTGTGTCCGCCCCACGGATTGCTTCGGCCTCCGAAGACGGCAAAGTGCGCATCTGGGGCGTGACGACCTCGCCGAAGTCACCGCTCGTGCTCTCCGGTCACAAGGGAGCGGTGCGAGCGCTCGCGCTTTCGCCTGACGGGCACACCATTGTCACCGGCGGCGATGACGGGACCGTTCGACTCTGGGGCGTGACCGATGGCAAAGCGCAGGGTGCTGCGCTGGCGACCGGTCACGCGGGGCCTGTACTTACCGTCGCAGTCAGCCCGGACGGGCAGACGATCTTGACGGGTTCCGCCGACAAGACCGCCCGGCTGATCGCGCGATTGGACGGGAAGGTGATTCGAACGCTTGGCAGCCACAATGCTCCGGTGCGGAGTGTCGCGTTCTCGCCCAGGGGCGATCGAATCGTCACCGGCGACGCGAAGGGCGGCCTGAAGGTGTGGGAAACCGCAACGGGGCTGGGCGTGATCGCATTCGGGCACACGGCGCCAGGCGGGGCTGCGATTCAGCCGCTTCAGAAAGTTGTCTTCCGTGATGCGGGGTCAATCGTTTCGGCATCGGCCGACGGCACGCTGAAGACGTGGAGTTTCGACGGAGTCTGGACGCTGCACAAGACGCTGGGTCCGCATGTTTCGCGGGTGCTGGCGCTCGACTTCAGCCCGGACGGCGGTCTGATTGCCGCCGGCGGCGGGGATGCGTCGCGTTCGGGTGAGGTCAAGATGTGGGAGGTGGGCAAGGGACTTCTCGGGCGGTCGTGGCCATTGCTTCACTCCGACACGGTCTTCTCGGTCCGCTTCAGCCCGGATGGAACGAAGCTCGCGTCGGCCTCGGCGGATAAGTTCTTGAAGGTCACGAATATTGCTGACGGCAATCTGCTGCGCTCGTACGAAGGGCACACACACCACGTCCTGGCGGTGGACTGGAAATCGGATGGGAAGGAGCTGGTGACCGGCGGTGGCGACAATGTGCTCAAGGTTTGGGATTTCCAGTCGGGCGACCAGCTTCGCACACTTCAGGCGGCGGGCAAGCAGGTGACTTCGGTGCGCTGGATTGCGGGCAAGCCGGAGGTGGTGGGAGCGTCTGGGGATACTCAGGTGCGCATCTGGAACCCCGATAACGGGGGGATCGCCCGCGGCTTTGGCGGTGCGGGCGATTACGTGTACAGTGTGGCTGCATCGGTCGATGGGTCACGCATCGCCGCGGGCGGGGCGGATAGCGTGCTGTTTATCTGGAACGGGCAGAATGGGCAGGTGATTCAGAGGATTGAGAGGTGAGCTCGTGCGCTGCGGAAGATGGTCTAATCGGCTCATGCTTCGTTTGCTAGCTGTCGCGTTTGCCGGCTTTCCGGGATGCGGGCAGCCGAAATCCGAGGTTGCGACTGCGCCGAAAGCGGCCGCCGGTCTGCCGGCGGCCCCGAACGAGAACCCGGGTGGAACTGATCGCGGAGAAGGACTGTCAACAGTATGCGAGCGAAGTCGTGAAGGCTGTTGCATCCGGAAATAAAACAGCCTTGAACTCGCTCATTGATTGGGAGGCGATCTTTGCGACCGCGACGGCAAATCTTGGCGCTCCTCCAAATGTCGTGTCGGGCTGGATCCGGGAAATGAGGCAGGCGTTGGCCCTTAACGTGGGTTTCGCGGATTCACTCATTCAGAATACCAAGGCAGGCGGCCAATTCGACTTTCTCCGGACCCGGATCAGCCACGGACGGCAAGTGGTCATGTTTCGATTGCTCGGCCCCGCGAGCCGAGGCGTGAACTATATCGAGTTCATCGTAAAGCAAGGCCCGGACCACAAGATCCGCGCCAGCGACCTCTACCTTTATGCCACAGGGGAGTTCTTCACCGAATCGGTTCATCGCGCGCTTCTTCCCGCCGCCGCCTCGCAGTCGCGTTCGTTTCTCGAGAAGCTTGTGAGCAAGGAACAGGACTTCGTTCTCGACCTACCCAAGATCCAGCCGATCTCCGAGGCGATGGCGCAGGGGAGAAAGAAAGACGCGCTGCGAATGCTCGATGAGCTTCGGCCGGGGACCAAGAAGGCGAAGATGGTGATGCTGCTGCGGACTCAGGCCGCGCAGGAAGCCGATCAAAACGTGTATCTGGCGACACTCGAGGAATTCCGGTCGCTATTTCCGAACGATCCCTGCCTCGATTTGCAGTTGATCGATTACTATTTCCTCACCAAGAAGCCCGAGGAAGTGCTGAAGTGCTACGACCGGCTGGACAAGTTGGTGGGCGGCGATCCCTATCTTAATTACATGCGTGCTTCGCTCGCCACGGAGCGCGGCGATCACGCGGATGCCAAGCGGCTGTGCAAGCTGGTCGTCGAACAGGAGCCCACGTTCAAGCCGGCCTATTTTTTGCACATTGGCCTTTCACTCAAGGACGATCTAGACGATGAGAACCCTGGCGTGGCTCAAGAGGATCCATGAAACGCTCGGCATGACGTTCATGGACCTGACCACGGTGCCCGACTACGCGCGTTTTGTCAAATCGCCGCAATACAAAGAGTGGCTCAAATACCTGGAAAAGGAAGCCAGCACGAGGAAGGCCGCGCCTTTGCAGAAGCAAGGCCAGCAGCCCACGCCGGTGCCGAAATAGGCGAGCGCGGCGGTGGTTAGTGATGAAGCCTTCGCGATCCATTGATCTCCAACGGCGATCTCGTGCGGGCTTTGCAGCCCTTGTCGCCGCCATACACAGACCTCAGGGCGAATGACGAACGGTTGTTCGAGGCGCTTGGTGGATCAGCCGCGAATGTCAGGGCAGCACTCCACCGCTGCCGACGTTGACGGCGATTGTTGTTCGACGGGCGCCCGATGGGGACCTCGGTACACCAGGCCCCGGCTACTTTGCTTTAGCTTTTCCACAGGTCCGAGATGAGACAAAAAGGATCGCGATGTGGCGAGCGGAGGTAAGACGGGTGGTCATATCCTCTTACCCGTCGGAGTTCACCTCGAATGCGGTCACCCGGAAGACGGCACTACGAACACTTCCGCGTTGGTTAGGTGAGCCGACCGTTCTCGCAGCAATGATCGGTCTGGCTGGGACGATTCTCACCGTGCTCGTCACGGTCTGGCTGTCGAAGCGCAGTGACGAGCAGTCACCGCCGCGCGTGCCCGAACGGGTCGTGGTTGAGATCGTCCCGGGGAAGGGGGAGCGATTGCCGGTGGCTCAGATCGATCCGCCCAAGCAGAAAGCCGAGATCGTCCCGCGCAAGTTCGAGAGTTCTTCGCCGCGTCGGGCTGATGATCCCAAGACGAAGGACTATTCTCCGGTACTGACGCTCGATGGAATTCTCGACGCACTCGAACGACATCATCAGAGGGCGACGTTCGGGGCCGTGGCGGCAATCCTCGGGCGCGACCAAAGGTCGCTCTTCAAGGGCTACGTGCGAACGCCCAAGACCGGGTGGGTCGTGAATAAGGCCACGGGACGGCCAACGGGGTCGAATCCGGAAGAGATACCTGACGGACTGTTGGAGAAGGAACGCGTCATCAACTCGGCCGAAGAGCTTCGCGTGTGGCTCAGTGAAAATCGTTGACGCGAAGGGCGGTGTAGAGCGGGTGGCTTCGAGTGTATTGGAGACCTTCGGTCGGGGGTGCGGCGGGGTCAGAGACCCGCGCCGAACGGTCGGAGACCTTCGGTCGGGGGTGTGGCGGCGTCAGAGACCCGCGCCGAACAGTGCGATGGGGTCGAGCGGAGCCTTCTTGCTCTACGGGCGAGCGAAGGAACGCAGCGAGTATGCGAGGATCATTGTGGTCATCCACTGTCGCAGGTCGTCAGAGTGTTTTCGATGAGCGTGCTGTTTTGCGAGAGTCCGAGAAACGACGGGGTTTTTATCGTGCTGGGAATCGGGCCACCGGCCGCCGGTCGCTGAGCGTCGAATCAAAGTTACGACTAACCGAGAATCAGCGGGCTTCTCTTAATAATTAAGTCACACAATCTCGTGCGGATAAGCCCCACCAAATCGTCAGTCGAAGCCAGATTTTCGATATCCTGTCGGGTGATGACGATGATGCGGATACCCTTGGTTAGCGCGACAGAAGCGTGATCGTGCGCGCCGGTCAAGGCTTCTGCATTTCCCGTGATCCCGTGCCACGCGACGAGGATGCCGAAGTCCAACGCCCTCCGCTCGACCTTCGAGATAAAAGCCTGAAGTTCGTGGCTTCCAATTGGATTGTGGCTACTCTTACATTCCACTGGAATCCACGTACTTAATGAGATCAGGCCCCTTGGATGCTTGTCATTCCAAATGACCAGGTCGAGTTCCTCGGACCGAAAGACGCTTGTCGAATTTCGCCTGATCTGGGGGACCCCCGGTATCTTCGAGAACAGATAAGAAACTAGAGTTTCGAATACTTCGCCTCTTTCGTCGTTTGTGCTGGCGGTATCTGCTGTTCTCAAGTACCGGTTGATTTTTTGGCGTGAGTACGCGGGTATCCTAGCCCCTCAATTGCGCGTATTCATTCCGCGTACGGCGCAAGAGGTCGCCCAGTCCAACCTCCTTCAGCCCGCCAATAAGTTCTTCGGCGGACAAGACGATGATCCTCGGGTCGTACAAGCTGCCGTAGAGAATTGCTGGCTTCGCGTCCAGATAGACCAGAAGGCATCGTCGAGAGCGCGTTTCATCGAGTGCCGTGGAAAGGTCTTGAATCGCTTTTTCGAGGTCCCTCTTGCTAGTCAATCGCTGCTTGACCTGAATTATCATCGGGTTACCGATCCAAGGCTCCAGGTCATCGGACCAAACAGCGAGATCCCCCGTCCGTGCCGACCGTAGCGGGGACTCTTTCGAGACGGTCGATACACCACTTTTTTCGATCGCCTCGGAGATTATACGGACGAGATCCGCTTCGCGACCTCCGTTGTCCTCCCGCAGTATCTTCAATTCTTCCATCAGTTTGTCGGCCGACTTGCCAATCGCCCGCGTCTTGCGACCGCGCGAGACCTGCGGTGCGCGCTTTGAGCTTGGTGCCGAAAGGAGCTGGTCCAAGCCAAATTCGATGGCCTCACGATCGCGTGGGTCTGCGGGATCTGCTCTGAGATAAGTCATTCCGGCGAGATCAGCGGGCATGAGGTGCTTGGGAGAGCCGAGCACGAGCACATGCTTGCCCAAACCCGTTGCGACGCCCAACTCGAACAATACGTTGGGATTCAGATCACCCAGAACGGCGATCACGAAGTCGGCTCGGTTGATCGATTTCCTAACCAATTCCTGGAGGCGCTGGCCCGATTCCATTTCATCGAGGCGAATCGGCTCGACATCTCGATCCTTCAGAACTTGGACGAGCACGTTGGTATCAATGAAAAAAGGAGCGGAGATGAAAGCAGCATGCCTCTTACGCTTGGCAACGGTTCTGCGCGGTCCTGTCTTTTTTTTGTTCACCATTAACGCATCTCCCCATGGGTCGTCTCAATTCTATCAGACCCCGTGCGTCTTGCGACCATCCCCTTCGGACAAAACGTGATCGGTCGAAAAGCCGCGGCGAACAATGTAATGGTGCCGAGCGACCTCGTGCCCCTTGGTCGAGCCGAGGAACGCGGCAAGAAGGCAAAGACCCTGGTGATGATCTGCGTTAGAGTGATGGTCATGGCGAGAGAATGAGGAAGACAGGAAACCAGGGAGTGAGATTCCAGAGCGCCATTCGACTGCGCACCGTCCGCGGATGCCTGCGTTTTTCAAGGATCGACTCGATACACAAGCGAATGGACGTTTTTAGCGTCGAAGGGAGCGTGGCATGGCGACCTTGACCGGGAAGATCGGCATCGTGACCGGGGGTGGGACGGGCATCGGCAAGGCCACGGCGCTGGCGATGGCGAGGGCCGGGGCGACTGTGGTCATCGGCAACCGGGATGCTGGCAAGGGCGAAGAGGTCGTGCAACTCGTCCGGCGAATGCAGGGCCGGGCTGTGTTTCAGAAAACGGACGTTAGCCGACCAAGCGACGTGAAGGCGCTCGTCGAGCGGGCTGCGAGCGAGTACGGGCGCCTCGACATTGCGTTCAATAACGCAGGCGTCGACGGCCAGCAGGTGCCGCTGCACGAGCAGGATCTCGACAAGGCGTCGTTCCTCTTCGACGTGAACATCAAGGGTGTGTTCTATTGCATGAAGTACGAGATCGAGCGCATGCTCGCGACAGGGGGCGGGGCGATTGTTAACACGTCGTCGATCTTTGGATTGAACGGGTATCCCGGCTGGTCGCTCTACGTCGCGAGCAAACACGCCGTCACCGGGATGACCAAGGCGGCGGCTCTGGACTACGCCAAGCAGAACATCCGGGTGAATGCGGTCGGCCCCGGACCCGTCGAGACGCCGCTCCTGGCGCGCGGGACCGGGGGCGACCCGCACAGCTACGCCGCGTTCGTGCCGATGGGTCGAATTGGCCAGCCAGACGAGATCGCCGACGCCGTCGTGTGGTTGCTCTCCGACGAAGCCCGATACGTCACCGGCCACACGCTGCCGGTTGATGGCGGCGTCTGTGCCCAGTAACAAGACTCGGACAGAGGGCAAAGAGACGTTTTGCGCTCCCGGCTCGGAGGCTCTCGTCTGGGCAGAGCGGGCGGTCGCGTGGTGGGTGGTGGGAGGTCCTGAATGACCGTGCGTCGTGCTATGGGGTATGTCGGGCTCGTCGCGCTGGCCTGTCTGCCGCTGACGTGGCTCGCGCGCGAATCGGCGCTGCTCGCGAGGCCGTGCGCTCGGCTCAGTGCATCAGCAACCTCAAGCAGATCGGTTTGGGCCTTTTGAACTACGAGTCGAAGTATGGGTGCTTTCCGCCGGCGTACGTGGCCGATGCGAAGGGCAAGCCGCTGAGTTTCCAACTCAACGACCAAACTCACCCGAGTGTGTCGAGCAATCACCCAGCCCGGGGATCGAGCTATCCCGGTCCGCATGTCCTTACCGTGGACGACATGGTGACGATTGTTCCTGCGAACCTCCGACCGGAGACACTGAAGGCACTCCTGACGATCGATGGCGGCGAAAGAATCGAAAGTAAAGAATGGTTTCTGCGACGGTGATTTACGTGAACCCGCAGTAGAGGCTGCGCGGACGGCATTGCGAATGATTGTCAGCGGTCGAACTATCGAGGACACTGAGAACATGGAGGTGGAGTCGGATCGCGGGGCGAGGCTGGTCGCTTCACGAGCCATGGGAGCTCACGAATGACCGTGCGTCGTGCTATGGGGTATGTCGGGGTCGTCGCGCTGGTGTGTACGGCGATGACGTGCAGTAAGCGCGCTTACGACAGTGCGCGCGAAGATGCACGGTCGAGCCAGTGCGCCGGACACCTCAAACAGATCGGTTTGGCCCTCTTGAATTACGAGTCAAAGTATGGGTGCTTTCCGCCGGCGTACGTGGCCGATGCGAAGGGCAAGCCGCTTTATAGCTGGCGCGTTGTGCTGATGGCTGAACTCGATCGCACCGACCAATGGTTCGGCGGCCGGCTCGCGGGTGGGTTCCACTTCGACGAGGCCTGGGACAGCCCAAGAAACCGAACGCTGCACGGGCTCACTCCCGACAACACGCTGAATTGCCCATGCGATCGGACGACCACGGGAACAACCGGCACCAATTATGTCGCGGTCGTGGGGCCAGGCACCATGTTCCCGAGCGACGGTACGTCGCGCAGGCTGGCCGACGTGACCGATGGGCCGGAGAACACGCTCATCGTCGTCGAGGTCGTTAACGCCGGGATTCACTGGATGGAGCCCAGGGAACTTGACTGGAAGACGATGAGTTTCCAGCTCAACGACCGAACTCAACCGAGCGTCTCGAGCAATCACTCAGCCTGGGGATCGAGCTATCCCGGTCCGCATGTCCTTACCGTGGACGACATGGTCACCAATCTTCCGTCAAACCTCCGTCCGGAAACGCTGAGGGCGCTCCTCACGATCGCGGGCGGGGAGCGAATCGAACTAAAGGAATGGTATCTGCGACCGTGATACGATCTCAGTCGCCGAAGGGAGGGGCCACTCCTGAACCTTGGCGTCGGCTCCAGATCCGCATCAGCCTTCGTGCGCTGATGGCCCTTGTGTTGGTCTGCGGCTGCGTTCTTGGGTTGGTCATGCACCGGCTCCGCGTTCGGGACGCCGAAGCCGCTTACGTGCAATCGAGGCTCACCCGAGAAGTTGCCGAGACGGCGCTGGCGGAGTTCGCACAGGCTATTGCCAAGCAGGATGTCAAATCGGTGGAGGCTGAGATCTCGTTGGCCGAAAATGATTTGAAGATCGCTCACGAATTACTTGACCGATCGAGGCGCCAGGCGGAAAAGACGAACATCACCAAGCCCGAGTTTACCGAGAACGAGCGCGAGATCAGAGTGGCAGAGCAGCAGCTTCACCAAGTGCGTAGGAAGAAGATGAACGTGGAGGCAACGAACGTCCGGACAATTGAGGAGTTGAAGAGCGAGGTCGAGAAGGCGAGGGGCGTTGAACGGGCCAAGAAGGCGATCTACACGCAGGCGAAGTCGCGTTGGATGAGCAGGTTAATCTGGTAGCCGCCGACAGAATGACGAAAGCGGGGAAGGACGAGCACGGCGCGGGTCGATCGACATGTCGGTAAACCGCGCCGCGTTTTGATATACTGCGGCCGCTTGTTGGAATCACCGGCCGGGTCCTCTTCTCAATCAAGCGAGGTCGACGTCATGTCCTCGGGCGAGATGACTTGTTGCTATTGTCAGGCCACGTTTCCCACGCCGCCGGGAAAGCCCGGCAGCAGTTTCAAGTGTCCGCAATGCCGGAAGTGGCTGGCTCGCGCAGCCGAGAAGCCGGCGCCGGGAGGGAACAGGCGATCCGTGCTCATTGGACTTGGTCTCGCGACCGCCGGCGTTGCCGTGGCTGCGCTCGGTTACGCGGGGTACCGGAAGTTCGGGATGCCTCCCGAGGAAATCAAGAAGTCGGAATTGCCCGTGCAGGCAGCAGCGGACGGGGCCGGCGCGAAGACCGGGGCGGCCACGAACAGCTCGAGCTCCCGCCCGACTCTGGCGCGGACCCGGATCGGGGTTTACCAGCCGCAGAACGGCGCAGGGGCCCGAGCGATTCTCGCGCTGGGAATGCCTTTCGGTATTCGAGAAAGCGCGCCGGCTCCTAACGCCAGGGCGGGGATCCTCCAGCGGGAGCTGATCCGCCAGGCCTTCCTGATCGCTGCCCGCGACGAGCTGGGTTTGCTTACTCGAGACGACGTGGTGGGAGAGCGGCAGAACGCTCAATCGCCGGCGGGCTCTGGCCCGGAGATTCACACGATCTCCGGGCCGAACGGACTCATTCGCGTGGTCGTCTCGCAGCCGGAGAAAGCGGATTCCGCGCCGCTATTCGAGCATGATTTGACGAGGATTCCGGCCGGCACCGCCAAGAATGCGAGTGGCGACCCGATTCCCGAAGACCTGGCCGATCTGGCCAAGCAAACCGAGGAACTCTCGCGAACCGAGTTTCCCGCCGTACTGCGCCAGCTCGGGCTCGACGGCAAACCGAACGCGACGAAGGCCGAAGGCTCGGTGCCCGAAGCGATCGAGAGCCGGCTCGGCAGCCTCGGTTTCCCGGAGGTCTTTGCGGCGATCAAAGACCTGCACGCGCTGATTCGCTCGGACGGGGAATCGCCCGCGCGAGTGGGGGCTCTGGCTCGAGGCTATGCGCTCCTGGGATTACTCAGCGAGTTTCAGTGGCACCCTGCTCACAAGGCATACAAAGCCCGCGCACTGCTATATGCACAGCGGCTGGTTGCGCGGGGGCCGAAAGAGGCGTGGGGGTTGTGGCACAGGGCTTTTGCTCTGGCGCTTTCGGGCTTGCACGCGAATGCTATTGCCGACTTGAAGGCAGCCGAGTCTCTGGCCGATTCCGCGGCGAAGAAAGCGGCTCGACCAGCGTGGGTCGAGCCGATCTCCGCGCTGGCTCGATGTGATGACAAGGCGCTCGAATCCCGAGGCAGCCCGAATTCCAAGCTGGCGGCGGCGCTGCGGCTAACGGTGCTTGAGTTCCCTCCGCTGCCCAACACCACGCTCACGGCCGCGTTTAATGTCATCACGCTTGAACCCGACTGCTTCCGGGCGCTCGACGCGATCTGCGCTTGCCGGGGAGTCTCGACCCTTCAGGTCGTGACGACGCTCGGACCCAAGGCGCTCGACGAGACAGTTCCCTTCAAGCTGAAGGGGTTCGCGGGACTGCCTCTTTCGGTGCAAGCGTTCGTCAAGAACCCCGGCAGCTCCGTTCAGTTGGCGAAACTGCTCGAGCAAGCCGCGGGATCGGACCAGGACGCGGGCGAGCTGTCCTGGAGCGCCCTGGGCCACCTGATTCGTGAGACGCAGTTCCTGCTCGTCTATCGGCGGCTCGTCTACATGCAAGCGTTTGGAAATAAGCCGAGCGAGGGGTTCTGGTCTCAGGCGCGCGGCGCGATCGCCGGGCATCCGCTGGAACCCTTTCTTCACACGTTTTCTGCGAGCCCGGCGAGACCCGGAAAGGGGCCGGTCGATTCGTTCATCGAGCAATTCAACGTGATGAATCTCGAGCCCGCGACGGGCGAGCTGTTTGGATTCGGCGCCACCGCGCTGGGCAGCCACGCACGCGCCATTCGCGTGTTCATGGATAGAAACTCCGACCACGTCGTGCGTGACCTTTCGTTGCGAATTCGCGACGCGCTGCAAACGGGCGGGGCGCAAGACCCAATAGCCGACAGGCTGCTTTTCGCGGTGAGTCCGCATTCACAGTATGCCAAGAGCATCCAGATCGAACACGACTGGGACCGCGCAGCCTCACATGGCAGAATGGGGGAAGGAAGCCGCGGGCTCGCCGGTGCTCCTGGGTGCGATTGCCCGCCGTTACGACGCCCTGGGAAACACGCAAGAAGCTGAGCGGGTGCTGCTGGACTACCTGAAGCGGTGGCGCGATTCCTGGGCTTATGCGAAGCTGGCCGAGATCTACGCGAAGAAACACGACAGCTCGCGGTGGCTGGAAGTGATCGAGAGGTATCTCGAGGAAGGAGGCGGTCCCGCTCTTGAACAGGCTCAGTTTCGCGTCGCGCTTGCCACTTACTACATGAGCCAGAAGCAGTGGGAGAAGGCCCGGCCTTATGCCGAAGCTGCCGCGGCGACCGGTGCCGGCTGGGCGATGATCTGCGCCGAGAAATGCGCCGTCGGCCGAAAAGACTGGAAGGAGGCCGAAAAGTGGGCCCGCGCCGCCAGCGAGCGGTATGGGTCGGAGGCCTGGGACCGCTGGTATACACTCTGCCGGACGACGGGAACCGGGGACATCGACGCGGCGTTTGCATTCGCCAGTGAGTGGGCGACGACAAATGCGGGCGAGCTTGCACCCGATACGCTGGAGCGTGTCGGAGGATTTTATGTGAGCAGTTCCCAGTTCAAGAAGGCGCTGCCGGCGCTGCGCCGGTTGTATGAGTCGTCGCCTTCGGCGAGCCGATGCATGCTTCCCTGGCTCGTCGCTGACCTCGTCGATGATCAGGCCGCGCGCGATCAGTTGTTCGAGCTATTGGAAACACGCCACGAGCCGGAATCTCCTCATACTGCGGCGATCTGGCGGCTCTTTCACGAGGCCATCGATCGCGACGGCGGCCGGTCGCTCGACTTGCCGGCAATCGCCGAGCAGCGGCAGAACTTCCATCCCAGCGAAGTGTGGCTTCTGGATTTTATCGTCGGTATGTTCCTGCAAAAGCACGGCAGGCCGCTCGAGGCCCGCGAGTTCTTGCAGAGGGCTGCCGAGGACCGCTTCATTTCCGACTCTACGGCGCCTGTCGCCCGCGACACGATCCGTAAGCTCGATGAGGAGACAAACAAATCTAAGGCGGATGCCAAGCCCAAGGCGTGCTGAGAACATTGAACTGCGGCTCCGGGCGGAAATGAATCGGGGCCGGGTACGATCGAGCGGCTCGTGGTCGTCGCTCCGGGCCACGCCCCATCTCGCCCGGGAGCCAAGATAATTCCGGCCGCCTGTCCAGTGAGAGCCGGCTGGCGGAGGTAATAGGTTAGGGGGAGCCTGTATGGAGCGCAACTTGGCTGATTGCGTGGACCTGATCCCTCGACCCGGTGGATCGAGAGATCGTGTCGCTGTGGCACTTCGAGGAGCTGACCGCCGCCGAGGCTGCCCAGGTGCTCGGCATCGAGGAATCAGCCGCCGCCAAGCGCGACTTCCGGGCCCTCCGGCGCGTCAAACAAGTCCTCGCTGATCTGCCCGGCGGGCAGGAAGGTCTCTGACTATGGCCACGCTCAGCTCCGAACGCTACGTCCTGCTCAACCGCCTGGCCGATGAGCTCGCCGGACGCTACCGTCGCGGCGAACGCCCGTCGCTCCACTTGATCGTCTTCAACGTCGGAGGGCGGACGGGGACCGTGTGGATCGGCGATCTGGTGCTCACCAGGGTCGTCAGGTAGGGCCCGGTGGCCGGCGAGGGAGGTCGCATTCACGGCCGCTCTGCCTCTTTGGTCTCCTTCGCCTCTGCCGCGGCGATTTCCTCCCATGACGGTGCCCGCCAGAACTGCCAGGGCGGACCGGCGAGGATCACGTCGCCATCGGCAGTCCACCGAGCAATGCGGAGCACGGAGCCGGTACCCGCCAAGGTCAACAGTTCCTGCCGCGTGCCGACATCCCAGAGCTTGATCGCCTCCCGCGCGCCACCCTCGGCAATCAATCGTCGTCCGTCGGAAGAAAAGTTCAGGCCGGTGACCGAATTGAGATGACCGTGGAGCGATTCGATCAACTCGCCCTTGGCGGGGTCAAACAGCTGCACCAGACCACCCGCGGTCGAAGCAGCCACCAGTCCGCCGTCGGGCGAAACGGCCAATCCATAGACCGGGAGTTTCCCGCTAGAACGCCGCGGTGTCTGGTCGGGGTGGGCCAGATCGAAGAATACGATCTCATGGTCGGAACCCTTCGGGATAGTCACGACCAGCACGCGCCCCTCTGCTCCAAAGGTTGTAAGATTTAGCGTCTCGTTGATGGACGCCACGATCTGGCCGGTTTCGACATCCCAGGCGCACAGGGCATCCCTGGCCGGAAGCAGGGACAAGGTATCCCTGGCCGTGGTTACGGCCACCAGGTATTTCCCATCTTCGCTGAAGCCGTCGGGAACCAGCCCGGGGACATCACTCTTGAACTCAATGCGACGACCGGATTCCGCCAGGCTCGCCACGAAGACCGAATTCGATGTGGTCCCTTCGGCCCACGCCAGAGAGTTGCGCGCAACGTTATAGGCCACCCGGCTCGGGCGCTGGCCGGATTCCACCGCGATGATTCCCCGTTGGGTGAAATTCGTCTCGTGCAGCTCGCGAACAATGATCCGGTTGGCACCGTCCCATTGGCAAAGGATGTTGGTGCCGAAGCAGCCCAGGACGTCCGTGGAAGATCCGACATCAGTCAACGGGACCGGGGGAGCGTCCAGCTTGAGATCGACCAGGTGGGGCGGCTTGCCCCTTGGCAACAGTACCATGCGCGAGTGGTCCTGCGGCCCAACCTCCGCGGACCTCAGGTCTTCCGGCAGACGATAGTAACCATCTGCTGCGCTCCCTCCGTCGGCTTTCCACAGCATAAGGTCGCCGTCCTTGCTGGAGCTGGCCACGAGTTGTTCCTTCGGTGAGATCGCGACGGCACACACCTCGTCAGTGTGGCCGCGCAGAACGCGCGTTTCGGTCCAGGTGCTGGTATCCCAGAAGCGGATGGTTTGATCGCTCGCCGCGGAGATCAATTGCCGCCCGTCCCTGGAAAAAACCACCTCGCAAACCCAGGCGGTGTGTCCGTCGAGTTGTCGTAGCAGCCGGCCGGTCGCGGCATCCCAGACACGGATGGCGGGGTCTGCGAATCCCGATGCGGAGACCAGCACTTTCCCGTCGCCGGAGATCGCGAGGTCGGCCACGCCGGCATCTCGTTGCGTTTCCGTCTGCCAAATCTCCCGATTGGTGGCGAGATCGAGGCACTGGATGCTGCAGCGCTCGTCCCCTTGGTCCGAACTCGCGAGATAAAGACGCCGATTGTCGGGCGCGAGACGGGCCGCGCCGAAAAAGCCCGTACTATAGAAATGAGTTGAATGGCGGCTTTCGACCGTGGCGGAGGCCACATTCACCACCCAGACTTCACCGACCTTGCCGGTGGCTGCCGTGTAGATGACCACCCTGGAACCATCCTGCGAATACGACAGGTTACGAACGTTCCGCGAGCCCTCCTGGGGCGCCCGCCAGAGGACCGATTCCCGGCCGGAGTCGACGTCATACAGGGTTACCACCTTGGGATCGGAGGTGGCCGCCACAAGATTGCGAACCGGGGAAAAGGCCACGTGTGGCAAGGCAGACTGTTCGCGATCCGCCAGCGCCCGAAGCAATCGTCGCGCCGGGACATCCCACAAGTCCACGTGTCCGTCACACCAAGCCACGGCCAAGCGGCTGCCATCCGGCGAAAAGCTGACGTCGAAGCCGCGCACCGGCCGGTTGGTGAGCGTGGCGAGGGCGCTGCTGCGGGTCAGTTGGCAGAGATAGCGCCACTCCCAGCCACGCAGGTCCTCTTCGCCGGGCTGCGGCCGATGCCGGTCCAGCAACCGGTGCGCCCGGCCGAGATTGTTTAGCTTGAGCGCCTGCTGAGCGAGATTCATGTCCGCGGCGTAGAGCAATCGCCGTGATCGCTGCTGGTTTTCGTCGGCGCGTTCCTTCTGCCGCTCTGCTTCCCGTCGTTTCTCGTCCGCACGGGCCTCGGCGGCCCTGGCGGCGCTGCTGGCCCGGGTCGCCCGCACCGCTTGCCAGGTGCTCACCCCGATGCCAATGAGCAGGGCCAGTACCACGGCCAGCGCCGCTCCGGCCACCAGCGGATTGCGTTTCACCCACTTGCCGCCCCGTTCGAGGCGACCTACGGGCCGCGCCCGGATCGGCTCGCCCTCCTGATACCGCACCAGGTCGTCTGCCAGCTCCGCGGCCGACGCGTAGCGCTTCTCCGGCTCCTTGCGCAGGCACTTCAGGCAGATCGTCTCCGGGTCGAGCGGCACCCCCGCGTGCCAGCGCGACGGCGCTACCGGCTCCTGGGTCCGTACCTGGTCGAGCGTCTCGACGACCGTTGTGCCCTGGAACGGCGGCCGGCCGGCCAGGCAGGCGTAGAGGATCGCGCCCAGGGCATAGATGTCCGCTGCAGGCCCGGCTTCGTGGGCGTGCCCCGACGCCTGCTCCGGGGCCATGTACGAGGGCGTGCCCATCACCGCGCCGGCCTGCGTCTCGCCGCTGTCGCTATCGAGCTGCCGGGCCAGACCGAAGTCCGTGATCTTGGGCGTGCCGTCGGCTGTCAGCAGGATGTTGGCCGGCTTCAGATCGCGATGCACCACATTGCGGCTGTGCGCCAGTTGCATCGCTCGCGCCAGCGCCTCCACCAGCCGGGCAGCGTCCCGGGCCGGCATCGGCTTGCCGTCGATCTTGCCCGCGAGGTTGCCCCCTTCGACAAACTCAAGCGCTAAGTACGCGTGTCCGCCGGTCTCGCCGACCTCGTGAATCTGCACGATGTTGGGATGCTGCAACCGCGCCACCGCCTCTGCCTCGATGCGGAAGCGCGCCAGCTCACGCGGCCCGGCATGTCCGCCGGCCAGCACCATCTTCGGCGCCACGATGCGCTTCAGGGCCAGGTGCCGCGCCTTGTACACCACGCCCATGCCGCCGCGGCCGAGCACGACCTCGATCTCGTAGCCGGGCACTGCAATCGATGCGGAAGCACGTTCCGACTTCGTACCCATCGGCTGCGTGCGCTCGCCCGGCACATACGCGGCCGTGCTCCCATCGACAGGAGGTGAGCCTTCCGCGAAATTGTCAGTGACGTCTGCACCCACCGGTGCCGAATCCGGCGCGTGATCGGTGGTGCGGAGTGGATCGTTGGCGTTCGTCGGCGGCATCGGTCACCGTCCTTCGAGCAGTCGGGAGTCGCGGGCGGCGCCTGGCTTCCGTGCGGCCTCTCAGGTCGTTCAGAGGTTTGGTGAGACAAAACGCATTGTCCTAGATCGGGCGGCGAATTCCACGCCTTTCCCGAAAACCCCGCCGCCGTGCCCGGCAGCGCTGCGGCAGGGGGACGGGCAGCACGTCCGCACCACGACGCAGGCGATCCTGGCCCTCGGACCAGGAGCCCAGCGCTGGCGAGCTTCCTGTTCGAGTCAGCCCCTCCGACGCTTGCCGAGGGCAGCGCGGCGGGGAGCCGGAGCTCTTGAGAACAATGGCGAAATTCGCCCACGGAGGCCGCGAGGCACCCAGCGATCGCGGGACGCAAACCGGTGCGAGCCACGTGCGTCTGGCTTTCCCGGGGACCGACTGTCGACTGCAGAGAATGGGTGTCTGGGTCTCTGGGTCTCTTGGGTCTCTTGGGTCTCTCTCGATTACGCCCTCAAGCGACTCGCGACTGAGGACTCTGTCGCGGCCAAGGTGATCGAGTTCCGCCAGTTCGCCGGCCTGGGTCACGAGGAGATCGCGGCCTCCCTCGGCATCACAGTCTACCTCGCTCGCCAGAAGTGGACTTATGCCTGGGCCTGGCTCGGCGATGTCTTGGGCGGCTGAACTGTTCTTCGAGTAATATCGATGGCCCGACCTCTCACGCCGCACCGGAGCGTTGACCCGAGCCGAGAACCAGGCGGCCCTCAGGTGGTCTAATCCGAGGGGCGCACTTCAGTTTCACCCACCCTATGCTCCGCGAACCACCGACGGCACGCGGAGGCGCCAGCATTCGGCTGGGGAGGACGCCGCTTCAGGACGCTCATGCAGAAGAATTTCGCAGCACTGACCATCTTGCTGATGCTTGGGATGGTATTGACCCGGGCTTTCCTGCTGAAAAGGAGCGGGATCAATGCCATGAAATTCGGTGCTCTGGATAAGACCGATTTCTTGATTCCGCCATTTGCGTTCTTTTACTTTTATCTTGTGTTCGCCGCGGCATTCGGGTGGGCTACGGTCAGCACGCAGGAGTTTTTCCATTCGGCGGTCGTCTCGTGGGCGGGGGTGGCCTTCTGCCTGGCGGGGCTGTTGCTGTTGCTGTGGAGTCTCGTCTCATTCGGGCGGAGCTTTCGTATCGGCATCGACACAGACGGGCCCGATAAACTGATCACGGGCGGCATCTTTGCGCTGAGCCGCAATCCCATTTATGTGGTGTTCGGGCTGATTTTGATCGGGCAATTCCTGATCTTCTCGAACTGGATGCTGTTGGTTTATGCCGGTGCGGGGGTATGGCTGTTTCACCGTCAGGTCTTGCGCGAAGAGGCGTATTTGAACGCGCATTACGGGCAGGAATACGCGGCGTATTGCCGTCGGGTACGGCGGTATTTTTAGATGGACATGGATTATTGATTGGAGATCGTCGATGGTAAGGGGTCTTGATTAGGAAGGCAGGAAGGCAGGTAGCGTGCGATAGGGCACGCGACCAGTCGGGCACGCTGTGGTCGCTCCACCATGCGGACTTGGGGCAGCGGTGAACGCCAAATTTGTGGGTTTTGAACAGAAGGTCACGAAGGTAACGAAGGAAGAGTTGTGAAATCGTAGCGGAAGCGGGCTCGTCGTGCGGGGGGCTGGTTCTGAACACAAGGAGTGGAGGATAAAGGCTGAGCTTCGCGCTGAACCGGCCGATTACTTGTGAAAGGAGGCAAGGCACTTAGCCACGTCACCAGCGCTCTTTGAGAGGAAGCCACAGGTTTTCCCTCGCAAGTCGATCGTATAACTTGTACATTTCCTCATGATCGCCGCATTCGACGGCTTCTTTGATCGTGGCGACCGCTCGTGCTGCATCGCTTCCAACAGCCCGAATGGTGAGATACGAGCCAAATTCCAAGGCCATGCTAGCCCAATCGAGCATCGACTTCGCGTCGTATGCACGGTCGGCCCCATTTGAGAGCACGATGGATATGTCCGATTGAAACTGGCCGGCAATCATGCCGAGGGCGTAGCATGGCCGAGTGTGAAGGCCCTGCTCGTTGCCCACGCGGACCTCAGCTTCAACGGAGTGGACAAGAGACGTTTCATCTGGACGACCGCCCGGCGAATTCATCGGCTTCTCCTGAAGATCTTGTCACGAAGACGAGAAGATCTCACGACGTAATGATTCCCCAGCCGCTGGAATACCTGCACTGATATCGATGTAGATCAGCCCAGAGATGTCCGACGGAAGCTCAAGGGGTCCCTTGTAAAGAAGTAGGACCTTACCGGCTTTCCTGCCCAGCTTCGCGAGAAAATAGCCCATCTCGAAGATCACGTTCTGGCGGGCGCGCCTTTTACTCTCGGCGCTGTCCGCGGCGGCAGCGCTGTCATCAGGCGTCAGGAGCACGAATACCAGGTTCGCAGCGGCAGCATAGTCTTCGAATTTCTCCAGAACGGTGCGGCCCATATCGGGTTGTTCGTGCAGGATGACGGGCTCGCCCAGCTTGAGAACGTTCTGGAGGTAGTTCTTCAACTCAAGCTTTGCCAGATCATCATGTCCGTGAACGATGAAGAGTGAGAATGGAATCGTCGCGCGTTTTCTCCCCCACAACATGGTCAATTCTTTGGCGATGTCAACAACGGATGAGCCCTTGGATAGAAAGGACATCCTCGAGTTCTCGCGGAACCAGGCGGAAGCCTCTTGCAACAGGCTCACGGCCAGAATGGGGAGCTTTGGACTGATTTCGCGGATTCGCCGTGCGAGGGCGATGCCTGCTGCAAATCCTCCTTTTGCGCTCAACGGATCGAGCGGGGCGACGTTCGCGATCATGACGTCGATAATGGCGGCGGAAACTTGCGGATTCCGAGAAGAGAGCAACGCCAGCGCATGCTCGCATGTGTTCGTAGCAAGTATGTTCCAACCTGTATAGTCGCGGAGCAAATCCGCATGGTAACGCAGATAGAGCGCGTCATCGTCGACCCAAATTACCGTTCTCCGCAAGTCTCGCTTTCGTTTTGGCATTCGCATTCGCTTTAGCGCCCAAGTTCCTGGCTTGCCAGCAGAATCGGCGGGTGCACGGGAGAACAAGAAGACGGCCGTCAAGCCAGAAAGGCGTCGGACGGTAGGCGAAGCCGGTCCCCGATGGTTTCGGTTTCGCCGCGTACTCATGAGCGGCAGTGAGCGTGTCAGGACGGCTACCCTGACGATCCTCGATCGCGTCGAGAAGATCAAGGCGTTTGTGCATGACGAGCGTCGGTCGCAGCATCATGATCCGCGGGTGTTTGGCTGATTTCAACAAGATTGTGGGCCGGGAGCGAGTCGAGCGAGTCCAGGGGTGCACGCACCACAGCATCGTGCCGGCCGTGCGCGACATCCGGTTGTGTGCGGCGGGGCGGTGCGTTAGATTGCTTGCTTCCAGCCGCGCACGGCGGCGCCGGCATGAGCGTGGTTTCCAAAGCGTCGGATCGAGCTTTAGTGGCGGTGGGTTTCACGCACTCTACGTTCCGCGAACCACCGACGGCACGGGGGACGGAGGCGCCACCAGTCGGCTGGGGGGGACGACGCTTCAGGAAGCTCATGCAGAAATACTTCGCAGCACTGACCCTGTTACTGATGCTTGGGATGGTATTGACCCGGGCTTTCCTGCTGAAAAGGAGCGGGATCAATGCCATGAAATTCGGTGCTCTGGATAATACCGATTTCTTGATTCCGCCATTTGCGTTCTTTTACTTTTATCTTGTGTTCGCCGCGGCATTCGGGTGGGCTACGGTCAGCACGCAGGAGTTTTTCCATTCGGCGGTCGTCTCGTGGGCGGGGGTGGCCTTCTGCCTGGCGGGGCTGTTGCTGTTGCTGTGGAGTCTCGTCTCATTCGGGCGGAGCTTTCGTATCGGCATCGACACAGACGGGCCCGATAAACTGATCACGGGCGGCATCTTTGCGCTGAGCCGCAATCCCATTTATGTGGTGTTCGGGCTGATTTTGATCGGGCAATTCCTGATCTTCTCGAACTGGATGCTGTTGGTTTATGCCGGTGCGGGCGTATGGCTGTTTCACCGTCAGGTCTTGCGCGAAGAGGCGTATTTGAAGGAGCGCTACAGGCAGGAATACGCGGAGTATTGCCGTCGGGTACGGCGGTATTTTTAGATGGATATAGGACGGAAACAGGGACGTGGATGGTTTTGCATGTGATCTTGCACGAAGGGACGGAGTGGTTGTCGCCGATGCGTCTCAACCATGACGTGCTCGAACGGCTCGAAATCGGCGTCCGTGCGAAGCACGTGCTACTGTACTTGTTCTTGGCATGACAACATCTCCTGCCAATCGCGACCGAGTTCCACTCCCCGGTTTCCCGCCCAAAACGGGTACAGGGGCGCGACCTGTGGCCGACGAATGGCTGGTTAGGCGAAGGTACTCATTCTGGAGCCTCCAGAAATAGTCCGCTTAGCTTCCAGATGCCGCCTACCTGACGAAACGTTGCGCTGCCCTTCACGTCGCACCAAATGAGGGAATCGATGAAAATGTAGGCTTTGTCTCGTTTCTTGTTGAAGTAGGGACCGTCGTTTGGCATTCCGCGAAGTGTATTGACGTGGGTAGTCAACCGGCTGGCCAGCAGATTGAGGTCGCGATCCGACAGGACCTTTGAGTCTGCTTGAAAAAAACGAACAGCGGCTGTCGCCGCGGCGAAGGTTTCCTTATGGGCCGGGTCTAGATGGGCCATGTCTAGTTGCTCAAGAGTCCGACGGCTTCTGGCTGACCCGATCAAGCAGAGTGTTGCGACCGCGCATGTCCGGGTCGCGCCTGTTGGAACGTCGCCATCGCCGTATTCACCTCGTGCGCACCGTTCGATAAATAGCCATTCCTTCTCGGATCGCGGCTGCAAGATCGCCCCTACGACCATCCCAGCCACTCCGCGCTCTGTTATCGAGTTCTCCACGGCGCTAGCTCGCTCAACGAGCCAGGCCAAATCGTCGGGTTCCCCCAGAAAAGCCAGCAGCGCGGTAGCACGTGGGCCGACGATCAAATCTGGCACGAGGTCGCGCAACCCAGCGCGTAAGGACGCCTCCATCTCGAAGAGTGCCTCCAGGAGGCTTGCGCCTTCAAATGAGCTGGCAAGAACCTCCTTCAGGCCCGGCTTGCGAGCGTGCTCATCGAGCGATGCGATTCGCGATAGATCCGCCTTTGTAAATCGCTTCCCTCTCGTGAGCGTGGTCAACATAATCGATGCGAAATCCGCGGATTCTGATCAACTTATTTGAGGTTTTGGCGAGAACCACTATCAGTTGGCGTGATCAAGTGAGAGCCTTGGCATGGCGTGTCCTCTTTCACTGTTCTCAGTCCAAGGAGCAGACCGTGATAGGGCATGAGTTGCATTGAAGTGGGAGTTTCTGGTCGTTCCTTTTGTCGATCGACAAGGACCTGGCCGATTCTACTCGGCAGAATGGATCCTCGTGCGGTGGTCGCCTGCAATCTGCCAACTACCCGCGGGTACCGAGGGGCGGGCCGGATCATCTGCCGGAGGAGTATCGCGCGCGGTTCAGCTTCTGCTGTGATCGCGATGGCTGCAGAAAGAGGACGCCGCCGCCATCGGTCCGTTTTCTCGGCAGAAAGGTCTACCTTGGTGCCGTGGTGATCTTGGTCAGCGCCATGCGGCAAGGTCCAACGCCGCGCCGAGTCCGCGACCTTTCGACCCTGTTTGGTGTTGACCGAGCGACTATCGCGCGATGGCAGGGCTTCTGGCGCGACTACGTTCCGAAGACGCCTTTCTGGAAACTTGCACGAGCTCGCGTCGTGCCAGTCGTCGACGTCCTCGTTCTACCTCTGTCGCTTCTGGAAGCAGTCCATCGCAGCAAAGACCCCTGCCAGGACTGGGCGTATCTCTTGCGATTCCTGTCGCCGCTTACCGTCCCAGGCCGTCGGCTGATCGAGATAACGTGATGGTCAACGACCACCCGCAGAGGATGCGTCGTGTCCGCTCTTGATCAGCGGGGTTCATCGACACAGCAGGAGATCGTACGCTGTCGAAGACCACGAAAAAAGCTTGGGAACCCCCTGACCGGGGTCGACCTAGTGCCTGCGGCACGGACCCTGCTGGAACGGCTCATACCGAGGCGTTCGACCCTGCGCAGTGAGCGGCGGCCTGGAAACAGAGGGGCCTCGCCAAGTCCTTCCCCGTTCCTCATAGAGTGTCAGGGAACGGAACGCTCGCTCAATGCACTGAGACGTGCAGCCCACAGCGCCGGGGTGGTGGTGAGCGGTTCAGCCGTCTCCGTTCCTCGGGTATGGTCTCCGACCAAGGGGAGGCGAATCGCGGCACCCATTTCAGTCGCCCCATCTCCAAGGTGCCGTCGGGATGTTCATGAACTGCCAAGTGAGGGCACGGCTGATTCTTCGTAGAAACTGCTTCGGTGTCGTCGGACCGACGCGCGCAACGCGGCTCACGGTTCGTCGGCTCGCGCGAAGACCCCAAGAGGGAAAGAATCCTATTCGCTCGTTCAGCGGTGCGCTTCCTGCCCCGAAAAACGCACCCTGCCGTCGGGCCGTCCGGCACCGCCTCTCATACCCCATTGCCTCGACACGGGCCGACTACCGCCGGCGAACCCACGCGGGCGGGCCGGCGGGCTCGGAGGAGGCGACCCACCACGCCGGGCGAGCTGGCCCTGCCGCCGACCGTCATTCGATCACTCGGGCATCCTGGCCGACGAGATCCGAGCTTTCGGGAGGGCCTGCTTCAGTCGCTCGATACCCGCCGGGCTGATCCCCGACCCGTCGAGGTTGAGGCTTTTGAGGGACTGGAATCCCGCCAGCGTCTCGACTGAGGAATCCGTCAGCTTGGTCTCGGTCAGCGACAAGGTTTCCAGTAACTTGAGAGACTTCAGGCGGGCGAGCCCCGCATCCGTGATCGCGGACCGATCGAGCCTTAACCTCGAGAGGGAAGTCAGCGAGGCGAGGTGATTGAGTCCCGCGTCGGTCATCCTCGAACCCGCGATGGTCAAGTCCGTGAGTCGAATCTCCCTCGACAGGGGCTCGATCCCGGCGTCGGTGAGATGGGAGTTCTCCATCCAGAGGGTCGAGATCGCATGGAGGCGCGGGGAGAGAGGCCGCAAGTCCGCGATCGACGTGTCGGCGAGCCTGAGGCAAGCCAGGCTCTTGGATTCGGCGATCCGGGCCAAACCGGCCTCCGTGATCCCCCTCCCTCCGATCATGAAGTTGTAGAGCTTGGGGAGCCCGGCGACGACCGCCAATTCTCGATCCTCGATCCGCGTAGTCCCCAGGGTGAGCTGCGTGACTTTCGTCAGGCGGCGGAGTGGCCCCAGGCTCGACGGGCCGCCGGGGCCGGGGACGGACCGCGCGGGAGTGGCCCTACCCGGGGCGAGGAAGAGGAGATCGAGTTGCACGAGATCTGCGACCGGAGCGAGGTCCGTGATGCGGACACCCGGCATGTCCAGGATGGTCAGCTTCTTCAGGTTCGCCACATGGGCGAAGCCCTGGTCGGTGACGTTGCTTCCGTCCAGTTGCAGGAATTCCAGGTCGGTAAAGGAGCCGATGATCGCCATCTCGTCGTCCGTGACGGCCGCCTGCGGCAACCAGAGGCTGCGCAGCCCGGTCCTTCCCGCCAGGCCGGTCACGAACCCGCGAGGAATCGCGACCCCCCGAGTGTTCAGTTTTTTCAGGCGAGTCAGGGTGCAGAGTTGGGCCATCGCGGCGGGCGTCAGGTCAGGGGCGGCGTGCCCCACGACGTCGACCATCTCGACGCCGTGGAGCTTGCCGACGTTCACCACGAATTCATCGTCCACGTTGTCGCCTTCAATCGTGACTCCGACCACCGTGTCGAACAGGTCGGGGCCGAGTGCCTCACGCAGCCAGCTCGGCCCTCGCGGCTTGGAGGCCTTGTCGAACTTGCCAGCTACGAATTGCCAATCGTAGAAGACGCGGCCTCGCGTGTTCCGGCGGGGTGTCGTGATCGCCGCGACGGCGTCGCGCTGCTCGTGGGCGCGGCGGGCGGCCCAGCCGAGCACGCCCCCGATCCCGAGCACGACGATCATCATCCCGCCCACGCTCAGGCGGAGCCGCTTGCGGAGCAATTCGACCGCCTTCGAGGGCTTGCCGCTCACCGTGACACGGCTTTCGGATCGGGTCGGCATGATAGCGGCGTCTCCGGACGAAGCAAGATCCGCAGCCGGACTTTTAGGCCATCCTAACCCGAGCGCGAGGTTCGTTCAATGACAATTGTCAGAGAAGATGAGAACGGGAACAACGGCCATCATGCCGGTGGCGTGTGGAGGCGTGGCCGCTGTCCTTCGCCTCTAGCCACCCGAGTGTGAGCGAGATCATCGGTCCGTTCCCCGTTCCGTCACCTAGAGATAAGAGGGAACGGAACGATGATCCGGGACAGAAGAGAAGAGGCCACCGGTACTCAGTACATCCATCCAATCACACGATTTCCATCGATTATCCTGATCGGAGGTCAGTCAATTATCTTGACCACTCTCACGGGGGGTTCCGGTCGCGGGTTTGGCGAATCGATTGTTCCAGTTCCAGGGGCTGACGTACCCTGGCTACGTGCTGTCGCCTCCTCCGAGGGCTGAAGCCTTAGGGTTTTCCCCGTTTTTGGGCCGCGGCCCGCGCAAATTCGCAATTTCGATCGAGTTGGTCGTTCTATCCGTTGCGACGTGAAGAAGAATTCAGGTTTTCTTGCCGGCGAAATGGCCAAATCCGGGAAACCCGTCGCATAATATATGTAGGTCGATCTCGATCGCCGACACTGGAGTCGGCGCGGGGGGCGAGCCACCCACTTCTCTGGAACCGGGAATGACTCCTTCGTTCGCTCGAGCGCGTGCTCGAGGATGTCTACTCAGCATGGACGCGCCTGCGCAGTGGGAAGAACGGAGCCGGACTGCGCGTGCAAAGGGGGACCGGTACGCGGCGAAATGTCGCCGAGTTTTGGGCTCGGCCGCGAGTGGGACAGGTCCGGACCACGGCCGGGGTGAGTTTTCACCCGTCAGGGCGAGGGAGCACGGAGCGGGCCTCGTGGTGTTATCTTCTTTGGTCCTCAGTATTTCCGTACGGCTTCAAGGCGTTCCGGATAGCCATCGGAGGGGTTCAAGAGAGCGAGAAAAAACAGACTTTCTTGGGCTGAATCGTCCCATTTCGTCCCATTTCGTCCCATCCACTTCTACTTATTTGGAGCGTGCAAAGCGTGGCGACGCTGTCGTTCGACAAGGCCGGGGACGCTTGACCACGAATCTTACCAATCTCACGAATGAGAGCGTACATTTCGATTGCGTTCTTGGTCGTCACGGGGCGCCGCGGGCGCGGCGTCTGCGGGTCTTGGCTCAGCAGGAGCTTCGCCCTCCCGGGAGGCTCAGCAGGAGCTTCGCCCTCCCGGGAGCAAAATCACTCGGGCACCCCAGGTCTGGCTGCTCCAGAAACGCCAATCCTGTGAGCCGCAGAATGTGACGAACGAACCCAACGCAGCTCAGGTGGTCGGAAATGCGTAACCAGGAATTAGAGTGAAGGTTAGATCACGAAAACACCCACGAAAGGTGACTTGACAACGTGGCTGAAATGCGCGAACGAACCCAAGACCGGGCCGATTCGAGGGACTGCGTGGGCGGATCAAAAGCGGGCCTTATCGGCGGAATTCGGTGTCGACGATCCGGCGGCAAAGAGGCTGAGATTCGCTTCGAACTCCAGGCAGGTTTTACCGCTCGGCGGGACGTCTGCGCAGCGTCACGCAGGTTTACCATGTCATCCGGTGAGCGCAGGGTTTTCCCGCCGAACTCTGAACGAGGAGGAGGGCGCGATTCTCCGTTCTTTAATCATGGATTATCATTTCTTATCAAGGGCAAAGGGTTGAGGGATCCGCCAAAACCCTTTTCGCATGGGCACTTGCGGAGGGCAGCCAACTGGAATCCTGGCGTGAGACACTCCGTGGCGATTTTGGACCAAACGGGACGTGGTCACAGGCGAGGTTTTGGCTTCGAATTCGGACCGTCGCTCGCCATCTCGACCGAGCAAATGTGTTCCCTTAATCCTTGTGGCGTAAGAACGCGCGGCGAATATACAAAACGAAGTGGTCGATCGGGGTGGGCAGTTTGAACGTTAAAAAGGCTTATATACGCCTTAAAACGAATCTCGGAGGGCTGAGCGGCCGATGATTGGGAGTGAAGCCCTACTTGGGACTTGTAGCGGGTCTGCCGGAGATGACGAGGATGGGCGGTGGCCGGCGGGAATTGCGCGGCGAGGGGCGTGGCGGAGCTCGCCTTCTGGCGCAAGGCCGTCAGAGCAGATTGGGAGACGGAAGTTACGATGACGGTCGACACTGCACATACCGAGGACATCGCGACGACGACTCTCGTCGTTGAAGAGCCGGTCGAGAGACTCATGCGGCTGGCGGAGCGTGCGCAGTTTTTCCGGTCGACGGATGGGCGGTTGTTTGCGCGGGTTCCTGTCGACAACCGGAGTGAGGTTTATGAGCTCAGGTCGGGCGCGTTTCGCGACTGGCTTATCGGGGGTTATTTCCGCGAATGCCAGAAGCTGCCTTCGAACGACGCCGTGCGGCGCGTGCTCGGGGCGCTCGAGGCGTTTGCACGGTTTGATGGGGGCACGCCGTCCATTTTCGTGCGTGTCGGCTCTGGTGGCGGCGGAGGGAACGGCGATCCGGTTTATTACGTTGACCTCGGCGACTCGAGCGGGCAGGCGGTCGAGATTGGGGCCGGCGGATGGAGCGTTGTCGGAAGGCCCGGCGTGCAGTTCGAGAGGCCGGGAGGGCAGTTGCCGCTGCCGTTGCCTGTTCGCGGAGGGTCGATCGAATTGCTTCGGCCGTATGTCAACCTGTGCGATCGCGATTTTCGGCTGCTGGTCGTCTGGATGGCGGCGGCATTGCGGCCAGCGGGGCCGTACCCGATCCTGGCGCTTTACGGTGAACAGGGCTCGGCGAAGAGCACGCTGGCCAAAATCGTGCGGCTCTTGATCGACCCGCAATCGGCGCCTCTGCTCTCCGAGCCTCGCAGCACTCGCGACATGATGGTCACCGCGGTGAACGGCTGGCTGCTTGCGTACGACAACATCGGTGTGATTTCCTCGTGGCTCTCGGATGGGCTTTGCCTGCTGGCGACGGGAGGAGGCTTCGCGGGCCGGGCGCTGTTTTCAAATACCCAGCGGACGTGTGTGCATGCGCAGCGACCGGTGATCTTGAACGGAATCGAAGAGTTTGTTCGGCGTGGCGATTTGAGCGACCGTACGGTTGTTCTGCGGCTGGCGCCGATCCGGGCGGTCAATCGTCGGCGCGAGGATCAGTTCTGGGCCGCGTTCCTGAGTGACCAGCCGCGGATTCTTGGAGCACTCTTTGACGCGGTCGCCGGTGGACTGCGCGAGTTGCCTTCGGTGAATGTTCCGAAGCTGCCGCGCATGGCTGACTTTGCGGCGTTCGGCGAAGCAGTCGGACGGGCGCTGGGCTGGAAACCGGGGACCATGCTTTCCGCCTACAAAGGGAATCGAAAGGAAGCGACGGCGACGCAGATTGAAGAGTCGAGCGTGGCGACTGCCCTACTCGAAGGAGCACGCTATGGGATCAAGTGGCGGGGAACGGCGACTCAGTTGCTCGAAGAACTCAACGAAATGGTGGGTAAGAAGCGGGGCTCGCTCGCCCGTTGGCCCAAAACACCATCGGGTTTGACGAACGAGCTGCGGCGCATCGCGCCGGCACTTCGCAGCCGGGGAATGTTCATCTTGTTCGAGAGAGATTACAAGAACCGGCGGATCACCATCCGAAAAACGGGGGATTAGACAAAAACGCCGTCAGGCGTAAGTCTATTAAGCGCAAGACGATACTTCAAAACAGCGGTCAGGGCCAAAGGCGTGCCGTCAGACGTAACTCCAAGCCCTGTAAGGCGCTGACGGCCATGACGGCGTTTTCGGGGGGGCGCAACGGTGTTGCATGGGGGGCGGCTGCCGAATCAGGGTTGGCAAAAATGAGGGTCGGCACGCGGAGGTGCCTCTTACGTGGAATCATCGCCTGCGAGCTGGGATCGAAGCTTGCCGATTTCGGAGACGATCTCTGAAGTCATTTTCTCGAGCGTGGCGAAGAGCTTGTCAGACTCTTCTTTTCCCAAGGTCGATCGGAGCGGGAACACGGCGCCGCGGGCGAATGCGACGCCGCGCAGGGCGCGCTTGAGCTGAACGAGGCGGAGGCCGGGGTCGACGGCGCCTGCTTCGGCTCTGGACAGGGCCTGAGCCAGGCCGCCCACCATTTCTCCGGCACCTTGGTAAAGTGTTCGCACCAGAGGAGCAAGTGGCGGGTCGTCTTCGGGGAGGAGCTTATCGAGACCGACGTAGAAGTCCGTCGCCTTTTGTAAGAGTGGATGGCGTTCGGCCGGCAGATCGTCGTCGGATTCGTCGAAGCCGGTGCCCTGCCCTGCGATGTCGTCTTCGAGTGATTCAAACGAATCCTGGTCGTCGTCGAGCCACTGCGCCTCGGCAGGCTCGCGGTCGTCTTCGGGGAGCTCGGGTACGATCTCGCGCATGGCCTGTTCGAACGCTGTTTTGTAGTCGAGGCCACGGCTCGTGAGCTCTTCGATGGCGCGCGCAGTCGTTCCTGCTGGCGGCGATTGTGCTTGTAGAGCTCGTCCCATTGCTTCTCTGTCGCATCCGCGTCCGCCGAGTCTTCGTCGTCGAACTCCACCGGGGGGTGTTCGGCCGGGCGGCCGAGGCTGCGATGAACGTGTGCCGCGACCCGCTCGACGTGTCGTGCCAGGATTTCCGGATCCTCGGCCGCTTCGGCGCTGAGTCCGAATTGCTTGAGCCCTTTGGCCAAGGCGTCGATTGCTCCGTCGATGAACGTTCGTCTGCGGATCAGCTCGGCCAGGTCGCGCGTTTCCCAGTAGCCTCCCTCGTCCGAGACTTCGAGATCGGGCAGGAACTCGCGCTTGAGCGCGGCGAACATCTCGACGAGCGCCACATGGCCTTCGAGGGGGCCGAACTGGGTCTTGGTGGAGACCCAGGGGGGCTCCGGCGAGCCGCCCTTCTTCGGCATCTTGAATTTCGAGCAATCCGATCAGCCAGCCCTCGGGGGAGATGAGCAGACTGGTCGACTCCTGGCCCGGTGCGAGCTCAAGGATCACACCGCGGACTAACCGCTCGGGGTTGTCGTCGGCCCAGGTTCGCCAGATCTGGGCCTGGCCGCCGAACTCGAGTGCGAAGTCGATCAAGCGGTCTTCGAAATCTTCGATGCGAGCGAGATCGGCCATTTGGCCGCGATAGTGAATGGTGACGCCCATGTGCACGCGCTCCTCAAGGCTCGACTGGCTTCAGGATATCTTGGCCGGATCGGCGGAAGCTACGCCCTGCCCGGAAACCTGGGCTGCGCGAAGCTTCTGTGACGGCCAGAAGTCGGTTGAGTGGCCGGAATCGATCAGGGGTGTTTTGAGACTTCCGGCAGAACATCGTTGCAGCCTTGGGCGGAACTGGTTGAAATGGCAAAGTGCACGTTACGCGCGATCCGCGCCTAGCAGTTCTTTGAGCCGGATCGCGCTCGTTCGCGTCTCGACGGCAGAGTACACATCATCTTATCAGTCATCAACAGGAGGGCGCACCGTGGCCAAGGTTGTGATCTGCCCTTCATGCCAGTCGAAGGGCTCGATTCCTGACGAGTCGAAGGCAGCGCGGATTCGCTGCCCGAAGTGCGGCGAGATGTTCGACGTGAAGGGTGCGTCGGGCGGGACTTCGTCCGCCGCGATGAAGAAACCAGGGTCGTCGGCCGGTCCGCGGCCGGCGGCCGCCAAGCCCCGCTCATCCGCTTACGCGGACCTCGAGGAGGTCGAGCAGCTTCCGCCTGTCGGGAGCACGGGCTCGCGTCGCTCGATTGCGGCCGCGCAGCCAACCAGGGGACAGCCCGCTCAAGGATCGGGCCAGTCGCCGATGATCTTCGTCGTGGGTGGAATTGGCGGTGTCGCGGTGCTGCTGCTCGGAATTCTGGTTGTTGTCCTCATGCGCGGAAACGGCCCGGCGAACCCGCCCGCTCAAGGCCAGGCGGTGGCAAACATTCCGGCACCCGAGCCGGCAGCGCCGGTCATCACGCGCACGGTCGCCGTTGCAGAGACCCCTGATGCTGTGGCGCCGAGTCCGGTGCTCGATAGCATTGAGGTCGCCCGGCGTTTGAAGGATGCGACCGTCTACTTGAAGAACAAGATCGCGGGCAAGACTTTCGCATCTGGTAGTGGGTTTGTGATCGATGTGCGGGGAAGCCAAGTGGTCGTGGCGACCAACCGGCATGTCGTGGACACGGACCTCTCCGAGTTGCCAGCGCGGCTGGTACCCAAAGGGGCCACGATCGAGATCGAGGCTGTGTTCCGGAGTGCGCAGGGCCCGAATCAGGAAGAATCTCACCCGGCCCAGATCATTGCAGCAGACAGCTCGGGCAATATCAGCAAGGACCTGGCTTTCCTCGTCGTCAATGATGTCAAGAGGCCGCCCAAGCCGCTCGACGTGCTCAAGAAGTCCGACGCGACCGAAGGAATGGCTTACACCGCTGCGGGTTTCCCGTTCGGCGGGATTTTGTCCAAAGTGAATGAAAGCAAAGGCAATCCGGGAGTGACGATCACCGGTGGACGGATTTCCCGGCTCGTGAAAGACGATTTCGGGCTGCTGGACCTGTATCAGGTTGACGGCTCAATGCAACCGGGCAATAGCGGCGGTCCGGTTGTCGAGGAAAAGACCGGGAAATTCGTCGGCGTTGTGGTGGCCAAGATGGGGTCGGTCGATACGATTGGCTTCGTTGTACCGGCGGACGAGCTTCGCGGGGCACTCGCGGGCCGCGTCGGTGGTCTGATGATGGAGCTAAAGGACATCCAGGCGAGCAGCGCGAGCCTCCAGATCAAGGCGCAGATCGTCGATCCCAAGGCCAAGGTGAAGGATGTTCTGATTCACGTCGCGCCGGCTTCGGCCGGGTCGGTCAGCCCCAATGGCGACGGGACATGGCCGCCGTTGCCCAATACCACGGCCGTCCAGCTCCAGCGCGATCCCAAGTTCGCGATGGCGGCCGGGAATGTGCAGGTTGCGCTCAGTGGCACAGGAGACGCGGCGCGAAAGATCGTCATTCAGATGGCGCACCGCGATCTTCAGGGCAAGCTGGTCTATGCCAAGCCCAAGGAGATCGAACTGCCCAAGAAGCCCGGCCCGATCCACGACTTGCGCGAAGTCATGCAAATGCTGAAGGAACTCGAGCGCGCGAGCATCACGATGCTCGGTCCGCTGATCGATCCCGAAAACGACTGCAAGCTGGTCAAGGATGAAGATGACCTGAAGATCAAGATTACCGTTCCTGGCGGCAAGATTCGTACGCTGGCGCCTTTGATCCGCCAGCGGGCCAACAAGAAGAAGCCGCTGCACAACGCCCCGATGACCCTGATTGACGTGGAAGGCGACTTCGCCGCCATGGTCGAGGTCACCGGCGAGATGGCTCCGGGCGCAAAGCTGCCCAAGGATCGCGTGGGCAACGACCTGCAATTCACGTTCCAGGGAGCGGGCCTGATTCTCTATCAGGACATAAACAACTTCGTCAGGGTCGAGCGCACGGCGGGCGTTTCCCTTGACGACTTGCACCCGATTCACAAGGTGCTCTTCGAGGTTGTGAAGGACGGAAAACACGTGGAGAACCAGGTGTATCCGCCCGTGCCCGAGGGAACGGTCTATCTCGTTCTGAGGCGACGAAAGGATCGCGTGCAGGCTGGGTTCAGTCAAGACCTGACTTCGCCGCCCCTGCCGCTGCAAGAAGTCGAGGTCGGCTTCAATTCGAAGCTCAAGATCGGCTTGTGTGCCAGCAATATCTCGGACAAACCGTACTCGGCAACGTTCGAGAACTTTGCCCTCATCAACAGCGAAACTCAGCTCAAGACCTTCTTTGGGGAGGGAGAGATTCGCAAGCCCAAAGATGGCGAGAAAAAGAGTGAGTGACGTTTCGGCAGAGATGAAGTCGGTCGTGCATTCAGCAGCGATCTGGTCCGGATTCGTCCGGACCTGTTCGCTTCGGCGCACGTGTGCTCTCTTGACGCGCAAGGAACGGGCCGGAAACCATTTCCGCCGACTTACGTCGAGCGCGCCGCGGAGCGGCACAAACACCGTTCCGACGCGGAGCGTCGGAACGAGGGGTTTCGTTGGTGGTGGGGTGAATACCGAAATCGAGAGGTTAATTCCGGCCTGTTCCTGAGCGAGCGGTGGCTCTTCGCCGACCGGTTCAAGCCGGCGACGGGCTTTCATCGACCGCCGACCACGGTGAACTCGGCCGTGGAACCCGGAGGCTTCGCCACCTGGATGCGGATCGTGCGCGACGGGCGGGTGTGCGTATCCACTCTGACGGTGATTGAATGCCGGCCTGTTGCGACCGGTAAGGTCAACGAAGCTGATCCTGGCGTCGCGGCGGTTTCGTCAAACCAGAGCCGGGCCCCAGTGGCGGAGTCAGCATCGATCTTCACGGCGCCGGCCGCCGAGACATCGATCGCGCCCTGTAGATAGAGCACGTCGCCGCTATTCTTTGATCTCAACTCGTCCAGCGGCAGCGAGCCGTCGGCCTTGGCGTAGGCCACGGCCCACTTTTCGGGTGGAGCGCCCTTGACCTGATCGCGAAACATGCCGGCTTCGGGAACGGACTTCGCGAGGTCGTCCGAGACTTCTTTGAGGACCTGCCAGCGCTGGATGGCGGGGACCGGGCGAATCGCATAGGGTCCGGGCTTGCCGAGCTCGGAGAGGAAGCGGACGAGGTCGAGGAATTCGCCGCGGGTCATCAGATTGGCCAGGCCCTTGGGCATGAGCGACCCGCCGGTCTTCTGGTCTTCGATGGATGCCGCGGGGACGACGCGGGTTGCTCCCGTGGCGTCCTTGAGGACGACGCGCTGGTCGTCTTTGTCGGTGACGATTCCCTGGAAAACCTGCCCCTCGACGGTCAGGACCACCAGCGTGTTGTATTGCTCCTTGATGGCCTGGTCGGGGTTCAATATCGAGTTGATGATATAGTCCGGCGGTGAGATCGAGCCGACGGCGTTCAGATCCGGGCCGACATCCCCGCCGGCCTTGGAAATGGCGTGGCAGCTCATGCAGTTCAAGTCGGAGCGGCGGAAGACGTTTTCGCCGCGTGCCGGGTCTCCATTGGCGGCGACTTCGGAGACCATGTTGCTGAGCTCGGTCGCCGAGAGCGGCTTGCTGAGCTCGGCGATGCCGGCGGCTCGAGAAAGTGTTTCCACGAGCGCCTGGTCTGATCGGCCTAGCGTGTAGACGGCTCTCAGGGCGAGCTTGGCTGAATCAGGCGGGATGGTGCGGCCGCCGACTACCTTCGCCAGCATTTCGGAACCGCCCTGCCGGTCGAGAAAGGCTTGCAAGAGGGGGACGAGGTTGCGGCCGGGCTGGGGTGGCCTGGAGAGAAACTCCGCAGCGCGCGTGGCAGCGCCGTTCAGATCGAGCTTGGCGAGGGCGGCGATGGCCAGGAGCCGCGTGGCTTGCGGTGAGTTTTCGCCGGCGAGGGCTTCGATCGGGGCCGAGCCGGCCTTGCCGCCGATTGTTGCGAGGGCGTCGAATGCGCCGGCTCTCAGGGATTCGTCGACGCTTTCCGATCGGGCGATCTCGGCGAGTGACTTCGTTGCCGGCTCGAGCTTCCAGATGCCCGCCAAGCGTATTGCAGCTCTTCCGACCGATGCTCCTGATTCTGATGTCGCACGCTGGACCAGAGGCAAGAGCTTATCAAGGCCTGCGGGCGGCTTGAGATTGCGATTGGCGGCGGCGGCGGCCAGGGCCTCGAGAGCCTTGACTCGCACGGAAGGGGCGAACCCGTCCGCGGCGATTGTCTGCCCGTAGATGAATGCGAGATCGTCGGCGGTTCCTCGTTTACCGATCAGCTCGACGACCGTGCCCTGGCGATCCTCGGGGACGCGCTTGCTCTTGAGCAGCTTCACCATCGGGCTGTCGTCGGGCGGGGCGGGTTCGCTTGATGGGCGAGCGAGGGCGCTGGTTGCCGATATCAGGGCGATGGAAAGGGCCGCAGCCAGATAGAGCTTTGCGATCCCATTTAGCGACGACATCACGCTACTCCGCCGTCTGGTCCCGAGTTACCTGGTCGCTCCCTGGTCTTTGGCGCGCCGGTCGAGTGTCTTGGTGGTTTCGTTGAGCGTGTATTCGAGATATTCGTCCTGTTGGTGCAAGAGCGATTCGAGCGCGACCTCCTGCGCTTTGGCGACCGCGGGCCCCTCGAAGAAGCTCAAGGCGCGAACGGCTTCGAGCCGGACGCGAGGGTGGTCGTCGTTGACCTGCTTGCGCAAGAGCTCGAGTGGCTCGGCGACGCGGTCGCGCCAGTAGCAGACGACGCGGGTTGCCGCGGCGCGGGCCTTCGGCTCCGGGCAGGTGAGAATCTGTTTGAGAAGCTTCTCGTCGATCTGGTCGAGACTCTGACGGAGCCAGAGTGCCTCGAGCATCTGCCGCCAGTATTCGGGGTCGCTCCTATCGAGGTGGGCGATCCAGGTTTCGAGAGACTTCAAGACTTCTTGCTCGGGCCGCTCGCGCAGCTCGCGGCGGGCGCGATAGCGCACTCGATCTTCGTAGACTTTGAGCAGGTCGAGCAGCTCGGGCACCGTGGCGCCTGCAACCTTGGCAGGCTCGAGCAACGGTCGCTTGGGATAGGTGATGCGCCAGATGCGCCCGCGGGTGTGGTCGCGGTTGGGGTCGCGCAGGGAGTGCTGCATGTGGCCGACCAGGGGGTTGAACCAATCGACGACGTACAAGGCCCCGTCCGGGCCGAACTGGAGCGCGACTGGACGGAAGTTTGGATCGGACGACTTGAGCAGCGGCTCGACCGGCGTGCCGGAGAAGCCCGAGCCGTCTTCCTTGACGCGATACCTCAGGATGCCCTGAAAACCGATGTCGTTGTTGAGCAGATAGTCGCCCTGGGTGTCGTCAGGAAAGTGCCGGTTGTAAACCAGCTCGCAGCCGCACGTGGGCCGCCACTGCATCGGGAAGAACTGTTTCATGCCGCCGTGTTTCTGCGGGTAGATCACCTGGCCGGAGAAAGCGGTCCCGTAGTAATTGGCCCCGCCCGAGGCGTCGGCCACGAAGTTCTGGCCCCAGCGGTCGATGTAATGCCCCCACGGGTTGGCGAAGCCGTAGGAAACAAACACGTCGAACTTCTTCGTCCTGGGCTCCCAGCGGAAGATACCGGCCTCGTTGCACCGCCTGGGGCCGTAGGGCGTTTCGACCTGCGAGTAGTGGAAGGTGCCTTCCTGCCAGTGGAGCGCACCACCCGGGTCCCACGTAAAGGCGTGCATCGCATGATGCGAATCGGCGGTATCGAACCCGTGCATGACGAGCTCGCGCGAATCAGCGCGATCGTCGCCGTCGGAATCCTTGAGGAACATCAAGCTGGGCATTTGCGAGACATAGACGCCGCCGTCGCCCAGCTCGATGCCGATTGGAACGTGAAGCTCGTCGGCGAAGACCTTGCAGCGATCGGCCACTCCGTCGGAGTTGGTGTCTTCGAGGATCAAAACCTTGTCGTTCGGCTTCTTGCCGGGGAGATACATGGGGTACGAAGGCATGGTCGTGACCCAGAGCCGGCCTCTCGAGTCAAAGGTCATCGAGACAGGGTCTTCCAGGTCGGGGAATTCGACCTCCGAAGCAAACAAGTTGATCGCGTATCCCTCCGGAAGCGTGAACGATTTGGCTTCCTCGTAGGGAGTGGTGATCTTGATCGGCGCCCGGACATTGGTCTTTACGGCGACGAAGTCGCCGGTGTTGCTGTCGTCGATTGCCTGGGGTACGGGCTTGCCCTGTGCCACGTCCCATATTCGTCGCTCGCGGTCCCGGATCATCATGCGTAACTTTGCGAACTCGGCGGGGAAATTTACGACGCCGAACGGGGCCTTGCGGCCGCCGTAGATGTAGCAGCCGTTGACGGCGCGGTAGTCGTAAAAGAACTGGAGGTTCTTTTCCTGCACGGCGGCGAAGAGGGCAGTCAAATCGGCTTTTGGCGGCTCGGGCGCCGGTCCGAAGAGAGCGTCCATCATGATCGGCGCGAGCCGTTTGTAACCGAGGTCGCTCAGATGCACGCCGTTGATCGTGAGCGGCTGGTCGCTTGAGCCATAAAGCTGCTTGGTGGGGCCGAAGAGGTCGACGAAGACCGCGCCGAGTTTGCCGGCAAGATCTTCGATCGCGCGGCTGTAGAGCTCGATGTTCGCATTGTTCTGCTTGCCATCGGTGATGTGCGGGTTTTTGAGGTCTTCCTGAGCGATCGGCGAGAGGAGCACGAGCCGGGGGGGCTGCGTTGCCGTTGTACTTCGTCGACGTCGACGTATTGATGAAGTTTTCGAGGTCCTTCTTGAATTTCGCCAGGCCGGCCGGCCCTGCGAACGACTCGTTGAATCCGAACGCGGCGATCAAGACGTCGGGCTTTTCGTCCTTGAGTGTGTGGCCATGATCATTGAAGTGAGCCTGTCGGGGCCGCAGGTTGAGCTCGTCGGCCGAGTAGCCCAGGTTGTGAACGACGAGCTCGAGCCCGGGAAAGCGGGCGTGTAGCAAGGTCTCAAAATGACCAAAATACTGCATGCGCTCGGCGAGGGTGTTGCCGATCAGGATGATCCGGTCTCCCTTCTTGAGCACCAGCTCGGGTTTGGCTTCGGTGGGCGGGGCGGCTGCACCTCCAGTCGCGGTGATTAACGCCAGAGCGGCCACACCCAGCAGCCTGAATGCCGTTCGTGATCGTGCTCGCCTCGTCATCGCAATTCATGCCTCTAAAACCGAGTGGATCGAGATTTTCGGCGGGGAATCGCCCCTGGAATCGGCGCACCCGAAGAGCCGGTGTGCCGCATCGGGAGAATTCGCCCAGTGTTGTTCGTGGCCACGACGGATGGGCAACGGTTCATGGCGGGTCTTGAAAGAGGAGGGACGTCGCGGCGAACATTATCTTGTGTACCCGACGCGAAGCACGCTGTCAAAGGGGGGGATGCGGCACGGTCGTCCCGGTTGGGCGGCTCCGAGCTGAGCGGGCGCCTAGGTCAACACATCGACGGACTTGCCGATGACACTGTGATATCGAAGTCGCAGCGAGTCCATGATCGCTTCCCAGGTCTGACTGACCGCGTAAGCCCGTGCGGCCTCGGCCATCCGGCGTCTCTCATCCGATTGCTCGATCAACCAGAGGACGGCCGTTGCGAATCGCTCGGCGGGCTCTTCAGGCGGGACCAGAATTCCGCTCGAGCCGGACTGGACGGTCTCGCTCACGCCGCCGGCCTCGAGCGCCACGACCGGGAGACCGGAAGACATCGCCTCGAGGACGACATTCCCGAGAGTCTCGGTGCGGCTGGCGAAGACAAAGACATCGCCGGCTGCGTAGTGGTCGGCGAGATCGGCTCGGCTTCGGTAGCCCGCGAAGTGAGCGATGCCGCCGATTCGGGCTTCCAGGGCCGGGCGCGATGGGCCGTCGCCCACGAACAGGATCCGCACGTCCGGCCGCCGCGCCGCCACGATTGTGAGGGCATCCGCGAGATAATCGACGTTCTTCTCGGGCGCGATCCGGCTGACATAGGTGATGACCACGTCGTCCGGCGACCAGCCGAGGGCGCGGCGCACGTCGTATCTTCCCGGCCGGTCGGGCCGGAAGATCTCGCTATCAACGCCTCGGCGCCACAGGTGCAGTCGCTCGAAGCCGCGTTTTTCGAGATCTCGGATTGTCGTGTTCGAGGGAACGTACGTCTCTTGCGTGGTGTTGTGAAACCAGCGCAGATACGCGCCAGATCAGACTTCTGGACCAACCGAGTCCGTAATGGGTGCTGTACTGGTCGAAGTTTGTGTGGAAACTGGAAACGACCGGGATCCTGGACCTGAGTGCGTGCCGGAGGAGGCTCCATCCCAGTGTTGCTTCGGTCGCGATGTGGATGATTTCCGGGCGAAATGCCGCAACCGCACGATGCACGCGTCCAAACGGCGGTCGGGGCAAGTGAAGCTCTTTATAGAACGGCAGGACGACCGAGGGGACCGGGAGAACGCCTTCCTGCCTGGCTTCTGTTCCGTAATCGGGGCAGACAAGCTGTACCAGGTCACCGCAAGCGCGCAGGTGTCGAGCCAGCTCGCCGAGCGTCCTCGACACGCCGTTGACCTGCGGAAAGAAGGTTTCCGTGACGAGTGTGATTCGCATGGATCGGGTCGAGCTGCGGGTAAGGGACCGTCATGCTACAGGGGTGTCGCTCCGGACATCCTAACCAGCTTGATCTTACCGGCACAGGCCAAGCAGCAACGGTGAAGAATGGGTGAAGAGCTTTACCCGGAGGGCCCCGGCGGCGAGGTGCTTACACGGCGCCACTCTTGCCTCCGCAGGGCTGTCGTGCGAGACTCGTCTCGTGGTGAGAATCCCGCCGCGGGAGCTTCTCCGTGGGTCTCGACCGCTTTTCGCAAGAGGAAGTGACTTGAAAGAGAATCCAGTCAAGAGGGCGCTTGCGGCCGGCAAACCTCAGATCGGCACGTGGCTGTCGCTGGGGAGCATTGCCGCGGCGCGGTTCATGGCCCGCGCCGGATTTCCCTGGCTCACGGTGGACATGGAGCACACTCACACCGACATCCAGACCGCGGCGTTCATGTTCGGCGCCATCGCCGATGCCGGCTGTGTTCCGCTGGCTCGCATCCCCACGGGCCGGCATGAGCTGATCAAAGGCGTGCTCGACTGCGGCGCGATGGGAATCGTCGCTCCGATGGTGATGGATGCCGCTGAAGCACGGTCGATCGTTGCCGCTACGAAGTACCCGCCGCGCGGGAACCGCTCCGTCGGCGGAGGCATGCACGCACTGAATTACGGGGCCACCGCCGCCGAGTATTACAGGAAGGCCGATGACGAGATACTGGTCATCATTCAAACCGAGCATATCAAGGCGGTGGAGATCGCCGACGAAATTTACTCGGTGCCTGGTGTCGATGCGGTGTTCGTCGGTCCCAACGACCTGGCTTATTCGATGCGCACGCCGACGGCGCGCAGCCTGGGAAGGAGCTGTTCGAGTCGACGCTCACGCGGATCCGGGAAGCGGCACAGCGAAACCGGCTTCCCTGCGGGCTGCACGTTCTCACCGCGGCCGACGCCCTGCGGCGGGCGCGTGAAGGATGGCAGTTCATCGCGGTCGGCAGCGAGCTGAAGATGATGCTGGACGGGGCGGCTGACGCCTCGCGCCAGATCAACCAGGACGAGCGCACCGAGCGAGCTGGCGAAGTACTGAGCGCCCGGAAAACTCCGATCATCATTCGACCAAACTGCGTATCCGCTCGAGCCCACGCGTCACGACCTCGAGTGGGTCTTGCTCCCATAGCTTGCGATTGAACAGCTCGAGCGATATCGGACCGCGATATCCGATCGTTCGCAGGTTGGCGATCACCCGCGGGAGGTCAGCGATTCCCTCGCCGACCATCACTCGATCCTCGTCTCGCTGCTTCAGCGGGTCGGGCACGGGCGGTAGATCGTTGATGTGGAAGCAGGCCAGTCGATCGCCCGTGATCGAGAGCAAATCGTCGATCGAGCCTCCGCCGCGCATCATGTGGAAGACGTCGGCAACGATGGTCGCTTCCGCTCGGGGCTGGCCGCTGCCGGCGGCGATAGCCCAAGCGGTCGCCACGTTCTTTACACCGTCGACGAAGCCGAGGAACTCCATGGACGGGACCACGCCGGCCTGCTCGCCCAGCTCGAGCAGCTCGGCGAAGCGGTCGCTTGCGCGGTTCACGTCGACCACTTCCTGGGGCGGGCTGGCGACGATATAGGGGCTTCCTAGCTGGGCGGCCTGGGTCATCCGGCGACGGCACTCATCGAGCACGCGGCGATGCGCGTCGCCCTCGGATGTAACCCAACTGTGGAGCGCAATCACGCTGACGACCTTCAATCCGGCATCAGCGATTGCTTGTTTCAGCTCGGCGACGCTTCCTCCTTGCTGGAGATATTCGGTGATCTCGTCGTTCCACGGCTCGATCGCCGCGAAGCCTGCTTTGCCGGCGATCGCGATCTTTTTGAGGAGAGGCGTCGGCCGAATCGTGCTCGTGTTGAGGCAATAGACGAATTCGCTCATGGTTGTGACCCCCTGACCGGCCCGCTAGTCGGACATCCATCGATTTCGTGAATGTAGGACCACAGAGCGCAATGATCAAGACGATGCCGACTCGATCGTCACGATCAGGATTCTTCGATTCGCTGCTCGTATGGCGGGCGGATGCGATCGGGCAAGTAGACCATGCCTGCGTCATCGGCGATCTGGAGGCCGCCGTCCATATAGAGAATCACTCCGTTGATCTTGCGGCCCGAGCTTGAAGCCAGGAACACCACGGCGGCACCGATTTCCTCCGGTGTGGTCAAGTTGCGGATCCCCTGGGGAAAGTCTGGACGGCCGAACTTTGCCTGGATCAATCGCTCATTCGGAGTGTCGACCCAGCCCGGCGCAATCATGTTGCACGTGACGGATTCGTTCAGGTATTCGACCGCCACTTGCTGCGTAAGACCCCACAAGCCGGCCTTGCTCACGCCGTAGGAAAACAGGCCGGGCATCGGCCGCGTGGCGCGTGTTGACCCGATGTTGATGATCGTGCCGCGGCGCTTTCGCAACAGTGGAAGTGCGGCCTTGATGCCGAGCCAAGGGCCCTTCAAGTTGATGCCGAGCGTGTGTTCCCAGAGTGCCTCGTCGGTCGATTCAGCCGTTCCGCGCGGGCTGATGCCTGCGCAGTTCACCAGGACATCGAGCCCTCCCCAACGCGAGCTGAGGACCTCGATCGCGCTCGTCCAGTCTTCTGCGCTTCTGACCTCGAGATGCTGGCCGACGACGTCGAAGCCCTGTCCTTTCAAGTCGGCAGCGGCCTCGGCGAGCAACGCGTCATCGATGTCAGCGAGCATGACTCTGTACGCAGCACTCGAGAGCGCTTGCGCGATCCCTCTGCCGATCCCCTGTGCCGCACCCGTCACCAGGGCGGTCGAGCGTTCTGCCGGCGGAGATCTGCGTTCCATCTGCTTGCTCTCATGGAAAAGTTTTCAGGAATTTTTAGGTGAAATGTCATCGAAAGTATTAGGACTTCGATGATAAGATAGTGTAACTTCGTGGCAGAGCTGCGCTCTCGAGTGGAACGACATTCAGTCAGGGAGGCTCTCAGGGTCAATCTTAGTCTCGGGCGATGTATCACGTGATCGTGCTCGCACGAGAGTTTGAGTGAGACCCTCCTGAACGAGGCGTGCATTTTGATTGAAGACACGGCGATGCCAGGTGACGACCCCACGACGCCCGTTGGCGTGGGGCGCGAGTGACGCGACCTTCGAGACGGCATGAATGGTGTCACCGAAAGCGATAGGATGGAGAAACTTCCACTCGAGGATGGCCAGGAAAGCGATGGTATCGATCCGGGGCGCCTGGCTGATCAGGCCAGTGGCGATTGACATGCCGAGGAGTCCGTGGGCCACGGGCCGCCCGAATGGGCCTGTCTGGCTTGAGGCATGGTCGACGTGCAGCGGATTGAAATCCCCGGAAAGGCCGGCGAACAGGACGACGTCGGTTTCGGTGATGGTTCTCCGCCCGCTTTCCCACTCATCGCCGACAACCAGATCGTCAAATGCCAAGATCAAGCAAGATTGGCGAGTCACGCGTGCAGTTTTCCTTCGTAGTAGTCTAATTAGAGATCAACGATTGATCAGTTCGCCTTTCGGGGACTCGTCTTCACGAACGGCATTCTGACGGTCGGCTGAAAGTCGTCAAGCCCGTTTGAGCATGTGCATAATGTCATGACTTCGGGCGTACAACAATCGGTGAATGATTGTGCGATCTCCAGGCGTCATTCAACCGGATTCGGAATTGAGATTTTCTCGAGTGCACGCTTCTGGAATTTCAGGAACGGCATTCAAACTGCGTGTTCGCTCTTCATCTATTCTGATCGCGTAACCAAGGATCACGGCGATGACGCGTCCCTATCGAGTATTGATCGCGGATGACGAAAAGTCGGTTGCGGTCGCGTTGCAGAATCAACTGGAATCGCTGGGCTACGACGTGGTATCCGTCGTGAGCGACGGTCAACGGGCGATCGAGATGTGTCGGCGCACACTTCCCGATGTCGCGTTCATGGATATCGAGATGCCCGGCCTGGACGGACTGGCCGCGTCGCGGCAGATCGCGGTTGATCCCGGCACTCCGGTGATCATTCTGACCGCTCACGGTCACCCGAACTTGATCGACCAAGCCGTCGAGGATGGCGTGATCTCGTATCTGCTCAAGCCGGCGACCAATCCGAGCTTGCACGCTGCAATACAAGTTGCAGTCGCGCGAGCGCGTGAGCTGAAGGTCCTTCAGGAGGACATTGATCAGCTCAAGTCAACTCTGCGAGAGCGGAAGTTGATCGAGCGGGCGAAAGGCATTCTGATGTCGCGCCGGCAGCTCAGTGAGAGCGAGGCGTTTCGGTTGTTGCAGCGGCAAAGCCAGGATCGGCGCATCCCGATGGCCAAGCTCGCTGAGTCGATCATCCAGACCGACGAGCTGCTGGAGGCGCCCGATCAGGACGCGCCGCCAACGCCGTCGAGACCACTCCGCCGCCACATCGAAATGCCGCACGGAGAATAATGTTTGACGGCCGGCTCGCCACTCGCTAGTCTGGGTGTGCTTGGAGCACCCTCAGGCGAGTCGATCGGTCCCCTCGCAATTGATCCTTCGATGAGGCTGTGCTCTTGCCGAGGTCAGGCGAGCCGGATTGTGCTGGCTTGCCTCGGTGGAAAAAGTCAGGCCCGGATGCCTGGCCTGGATCCAGACCCGGGCAACATGCCGTACGACGCTCGGATTCGACTGACTGCCGGATGGGATCAAGGATGGTACGACCGACTCCTCTTCGACTAATTCAGATTCACATTCGATTTAGTCTATAGAATCTCGTTCGTTCCCAGTCCCGAAGCTCGATGCTTTGAGACGGCCTCCCAATCCCTTGGTTCGGCACGCTGTTTGCTCAGACGTGGCCCGGCCGAAGAGCTCGAACAGATGGGAGACTGGCATGCGGATGTACAGCTCGAGAACAGAGCTGCGCCGGTTCGAATGCGGTAAGAATCACCTTGAAGTTGCACAGTTCATCGAAGGTCACATCAACCGTGTCGCCAGCGGGCGGATTCGTGATCTTCATGTGGTTTATTCGGATGACAAGATCGTCCTGCATGGGCGATCGCGAACCTACCACGCGAAACAACTGGCGCATCAGGCGGTGCTGGACCTGACCGACGGCCATCCCCTTCTGGCGAACCAAATCGAGGTCTCCTGAAGCGCCCGTGCCGGGCTCGTTGCGACCGGTTGCATGCCTCCGGCATTCGTCCGCGGATGCGCGAAGATGGTGCCGCGATGCACGGCTCAAGAGCAATCCTGCAGGGACAATCAGGCCATGGATGTCCGCTTGCCCCAAATTTCGGCTGGTATTCACGGTCTGCGAATCTCGCCGCTCTTGTCCGACGGGTCCCAAGTCACGTCGGTTCTGGCGAACCTGAGCCATGAATTGTGCCGTCAACTGGCCTCGCTTCGGGCGGGCTTCGACTTGATCCTCGGGGAGTCACCGTCGCCGGTCGCCGAAGACCAGCGCGAGCATCTCAAGACGATGGTGTCGCTCTGCGACGACTCTGCTTCGCTTCACGCGTAGCTCCCTCGACTACGCGGCCGCCGCGCAGGGTGCTCGTCCGCTCTGCCTCGGGTTTTACACGATCGGCGCCCTGGTCAATGAGATCGACAGGCAATTCGCGCCGGTCGCTGCCTCGCGTCGAATCAAGTGGGAATGTCATATCACTCACCCGGAGTCGTCGGTCGTCACCGACGCATCGCGTTGCCAGCAGATCTTCGGAAATCTCGCCTCCAACGCCCTGAAGTACACCCCGGCGGGAGGCCAGGTTCGCATCTCCGGGCGAGCAGTCGCCGATTCCTGGCACGTCACCGTTGCTGATTCCGGGCCCGGGCATACCCATGGAATCCCACGAGCGAGTCTTCGAGCCATTTGTCCGTCTGCCCCGAGACGAGCGCGCGGGGATCGAGGGAAGCGGACTGGGGCTGGCCATCTGCCATGAGCTCGTGATGCAGCTCCAGGGGTCCGTCACCGTCGAATCAGCGGGGAACGCCGGGACGTCGATGACCGTGCGTTTTCCGATCGCGGGACCCTCGAGGAGGCACGCGTGACTTGCCTGCGGGCCGATCGCCGCGCTCGTTTCCGGCGCTTTAGCGGATCCGGATCTCCGAGTCGTCCGAACTGTCGGCCACGGGCTGCCAGTCTCGAGGTGCCCGCTGGTAGGAGTGGCGATCCGAGTCGTCCTCCGAGGCTCGCCTTGCTCTTCCCCCGGTGCCCGCCTTCCGGCGCCCGGTGGAGTCGTCTTCGGCTGGATCACCGACGTCGATCGGAGCCACCGAATCACCTCCTCCTGAGATCTGTGCAAACGGCGTTCTCCGTCGCCGCGAACGCGACCCGTCAGAGAAGCTCGAGCGCTCGGCGCCGTCGCGCTCGCCCGCGGAGACCCCCGTGCTTTCACCGGCTCGGTGCGATCCCAGTCTCACGTCGTCGTCGATCCCGCGTTCACGCAGCAGATTGCGGGCGTCGTCCAGTCGCGCGGTCACGTCGCCGTTTTCCATCTGCTCCTGCACCAGCCGGTCTTCCAGCGATCGGTTCTCTCGCTCGAGCTTGGCAGTTGACTTCTTCAACTGCTCGTTCTCGTACTCGAGGTGGCTCAAGCTGGTCTTGAGCTGGCCCATCGTCGGACCACCTGTCAAAAGCCCTGATTGCCCGGAACATCCCACAACCGAGCACACACCGGCGCAAAGAACCGTGAGCACTCCGATGTTCGCCGGCGAAAGGCAGGTGAGCGCTGGCGCGATTGGACGGCCCGGCTTGCCGCCTGGCGCCTGGCGGTTCGTCCAGTTTTGCCGTTTGTGCCGATCTCAAAAACTTGTCCTGCCCGCTTGAAACGCGATGTGCCCTAATGGTCCGACTCACAGATCTCTTTTCGTCAGTTTGACCAGTGAGCATTGGAAAAGCCTTCGCTGGTTTTCGCAGCGTAGTCCACGGGCGGTCGTTCGTCGACGGTGGCAGTTGTCCTGGAGGGATCGTGCGGATTTTGAGTGCGACGCATGCGCCGGATGGCGAGAATCACGGTCGTGACCAGAATCGTGGCGAGCGCTCCGACCAAGGCACTCAAGAGCATGACAATTCCGCTCGTGCTGGTTAACGTGCCCAGGCCAAACGGAAAGTGGACGGTCACCTGCTCGTGGTTGACCATGATGAACCAGAGCATCACGCCCGAGCACGACCGCTGTCCCGATCAACCGGCGATAGACCCAGAAGTTGCGGATGATCGAGGGCCGGCGCCTTTTGTATTCGTAGGGCATTGGCAAACTCCGTCGCAAGAGGGCCGCGGGGCCAGCCGCACTGCCCTGCGACCGAATTCGATCGCTCCGGAGGGCCTCTCCGGCATCATCTGCTCGCGACCAAAATCGTCTCAGTTGGGCTGGTCGAAATTGACTCCTAACGTCCACCAGAATATCACGTACAGCGGTAAGAAGAGATTCCGCGAACAGATTGGCCAGACCCATTGCCATGCAAAATAAAGCAATGCCGCGGCCAAACTCAAGTACGGTCCATAAGGCAGTTCGCGATCGCTGGTCGATAATTGGCCGCCGATCGAGCCATTTTTTCAAGTACCGTACCAACTTCCAGAGCGCGTGCCCCAAGCCCAGAAACGCACCCAGGAAGAAAGTCAGAACGGCCGCTTGCCATCCCAGGTATGCACCGATCATGCCCATCAACGTCACGTCGCCCATACCCATTGCCTCACGCCGGAATACGAACGAGAAGAATTGGCGAACTGCGAAAGTCACGGCCGCGGCCACCAAAGCACCCAGGACGCCCGTCCAGAAGGCCGCGAGATGGCCCGACGCAACCGCCGGCGAGGCCCGGACCTGCGGCCAGATCGTCGCGATCACAATTCCGAGAAACATCCCGGTGACTGTGATCTCATCCGGAATGATCCAGAGGTCAGCATCGATCACTGCGGCGGCCAGGAGCATGGCGAGAAAGACACAGTGGTAGGCCGCTGCTGCCAGTTGAATCGGGGGTATCGTTCCCCACGCGCCGCGCGGTCCTGCAATCACATCGAGCGCGAATGCGCCGAGAAAAAGCGCCCCGGTGAGTGCTTCCACGAGCGGGTAGCGGCGCGAGATCGGCAAGCCGCATCGCCGGCATTCTCCACGCAGAACGATCCAGCTCACGATGGGGATGTTATCAACGCCCGAAATCGCTGCGAAACACCGCGGGCACCGGGAAGGAGGCCATATCACGCTTTTTTGCCACGGAATCCGGTAGATACAAACGTTGAGAAAACTTCCCACAACCGTCCCGATCACGAAGAATCCGGCCCCCAAACCTACCAGTACGGGCCAGGTGGCGAACACGGCGAGGCTCCGAAAGAGCGAAGGAGGGGGTTGCTTCCGTCAGGTCGAGCTCCAGGTCGCGATGCCTGGAAGAATTGCCAGAGCGACTTCCTCGGGGCTTCTGCCACCGGTCTCGATGACCAGATCGGCCAGTCCTTGATAGATCGGCGTGCGCTCTCGCAATACGTGCGCGATTTCCTCGATCACCCCTCTCGAGGTCAAAGCCGGCCTGACGGCCTGTCCACGCTCGTCGGCTTGCAGCCGTCGTGCCAGCTCGCCGGCGTCCGCGGTGAGCCATACAATTTGCCCGAACCCGCGCATCCGGCTCCGGTTGTGTTCCCGCATGACCGACCCGCCGCCGGTCGCGACGACAGCCTGGGGGTATTGCTCAAACACATCGGCCATGGTCCGCTCTTCCCAGTCGCGGAACGCCGCTTCCCCCACTTCGGCAAACGTCGCCACGATCGAGCGGCCCGATCGCTCCTCGATTTCCAGGTCGACGTCCACGAATCTCCGGTTCATCGCTCTGGCAAGCAGCCGTCCGACCGTGGTTTTGCCGGTTCCTCGATAGCCCACGAGTGCCAGACCGCGGCCTCGTTGCTCTGGCGGCATCGGGTCGTCTTTCATGTCAAGTCTGGCGCAGCGGAGTGAGCTTGAGCGTGAGAGCGTCGCGCATCGCGTCGATCGGTGCGTCTCGTCCGGTGTACAGTTTGAACTGGACCTCAGCCTGGCGGATAAACATGTCTGTTCCTGTGACAGTCTTACAGCCTCGTTCCCGCGCCAGTTTGATCATCATCGTGTTCTCGGGATGATAGATCGTGTCGAAGACGATCATTCCCGGCCGGCTGAATGCCGCCGGCGGCAGCGGGGTGTCGTCCACGTTGGGGTGCATTCCGACCGGTGTCGCGTTGATCACGACATCCGCGACGGTGCTAGCCCGCATGGACCACGTGACGCTGCGGCAGCCGACCTCCTCGGCCAGCCGGGTTGCACGTTCGTCATGTCGGTTGGTGATCGACACGTGAGCCCCGCGCCTGCCCAGGCCGAAAGCGATCGCCCGCGCGACCCCGCCGGCTCCCAGGATCAGCACCTGCTTGTCAAAGAGCGGGCTCGACGATTCGTCGCTTTCGTGCCCGCTCATCGCCACCTCGAGCGAGTCCATCGCGGCACGGTAATCGGTGTTGTAACCGACACGCTGGCCATCCTCGTTGAAAACGACGGTGTTGCAGCTTCCGGTCCGTTCGACTGCACCCTCCTTCTGTTGCAACAGCGGCACGATCGTTTCCTTATGCGGGATCGTCACGCTGCAGCCCTTCACGTCGAGCCAGAGCAGCTCCTTGAAAAATGACTCCAGCTCGGCAGGGGGCACCAAAAACGGCACCATCACCTTGTTCAAGCCAAGCTCGCGAAATGCCGCGTTGTGGACGACCGGGCTCAGGCTGTGCTCGATCGGGTCTCCCATGACGCCGTACACCTCGGTGTTCGCGTCGATCGAGTCGTATGCAAAGTCATGCCTCAAGACGCCGTGGGGCAGCATTCCGGCTGCGAATACGCGCTCGGGATTGAAGCCTGCATACGTGAGCGGCGCTCCAAACTTGCGGCCGAGAATCCGCGTGAACACCCCGACCTCACCAATCGCGATCGGGATCATGGGTGCCTTCGACTTCGTCGCCAGGTGCAGGACCCGCGAAGCCTCCGCGAGCGTGGACGCCGCGGTCGCGATCTTGATGATATCGGGATCGAGCTCGGCACACTGGTCGGAGAAATCCTCCACATCGACCGGCGTCGACTTCAAGTTGTGGTAGCTGATGATCCGCTTGGTCTTACCGAAGCGGCGGATCTTCCCCGCGATGTCCATTTCGAGATCGACGTAATCGACGCCTGCCGCGATCGCCTCGCGCAGGAGCTGCTGCCGCTTATCCTCCTTGCCGCGCCAGAGCCCCCCGTCGGCACCCCGCCGGATCGTGAAAACCAGCGGCGTTGGGCGAATCTTGAGAATCCGCTTCAAGTCCGGCTCGCGGCGGAGGCAGTCAATTCGGAGCTCGGCGAGCTGCACCCCGGCGTCAGCCGCACTCTTCCATTCTTCCGCCAAGGAAGAATGGCGGCCGCGCCCGATCGTCACGCATATCATCTCCGCATACCTCCTCCCACACACGGGGAGCAACCTCAACCTCGCCGATTCGACGAGCGATCCCAATGCCTTACAAGATTCTATGTTAACGCTGCTGACCCGTGAAAGGGGTTGATCCGGACTTCGCGGCCGCACCGGACCGCTAGGTCCGCCCGAACTGCTTTTCAAGGTCAGCCTTCGTGAAGACAAGCGCCGTTGGCCGACCATGGGGACAGTGATGCGAGTTGGCCACCAGGCTTCCGCGTGCCAGGAGTGCCTCGATCTCGGTCGCCGAAAGGGGTTGGCCGGCCTTCACGGCCCCCTTGCAGGCGATCATGTGCATAAGCTCGGCGAGCATCCCGTCGCGGCTCGGCGGCAGAGGCTGCGTTCGCAGATGTTCGGCCAGGTCGCGCACCAGCCTTTCTGGATTTACCTGCTCGAGCATCGCCGGTGCGCTCCTGAGCAAGACCGTGTCGCCGCCGAACGATTCGACCTCCAGCCCGAGCTGAGCCAGCAGCTCGGATTGCTCGATCACGAGCGCCGCCTCCGCTGCCGGCAGATCCACCGGCTCCGGCACAAGCAGCCTCTGCGATTCGATGTTCCCGCGCCGACTCGGTTCCGCAGCTCCTCGTACAGAATCCGTTCGTGGAGCGCATGCTGATCGATCACCACCATCCCATCGCCCGTCTCGGCGATCAGATAGCTGTCGTGCACCTGAATTGCCTTCCGGACCGGCTCCGAGGCTTGCTCGGTGCGCATCGAAAGATCGACGTTTTCTGCCCTCTTCCGCTGGTCCGGCGATGGGACGCTCGAATCCACCGTTCCATCCTCCGCCGCAATTCCAACGGAGCGTGCCCTGGCATTGCTGTTCGGTCCAGAACGCCCAGGCTCCGACGAGAAATCCTCCGGGGTCTCCCCGGGGCTTCCCTGCATCGCTGAAAACTCGTCAAATGATTCACCCGGCCCCACGGCGCCTGCCAGGGGCAACGACTGTGCCCAGGCACCGGGCGCCGGCAGACCAACGGAATCCGGAATCCGTGGCTTGCCGCCCGAGGGCTCGAACCACGATGCCACCCGCTGGCGATCATTGGGGTCGCCGGCCAGATCGAGCACGCCCAAGCTCGACTCGAGGCGGCGCTCCGCCGAATGCCAATCCGGATGACTGGCTCGCGGGCACCCGCCCCTGCTCGCCGGAGGGCTGCCGAAGGGCCTCCGCAATCGCCGCTTCCTGAGAGGCTTGGAGTCGCGTGTGCAGATCGCTCTTCAGAAATGTCTGCCGCAGTGTCGAGAGTAGATGGCTGTAAACCCGCTGCGGATCGCGGAACCGCACCTCGACCTTGGTCGGATGCACATTCACATCGACCTGTTCCGGCGGAATCTCCAGGTGCAGGAATGCCACCGGCATCCGGCCCACCATCAGCAAACCGCGATACGCCTCATTGAGCGCGTGGCCGAGCGAGCGGTCGCGCACATACCGCCCGCCGAGGAACAAGAACTGCCCCTTGGCGGTCGACCGGCTCTGTGATGGATGCCCGACGAATCCCCACAGATTCAAGTCGTCGAGCCGGCCTTCAATCCACAGCAGAGACTCGGCGAGCTCACGGCCGAAGAAAACCGCAATCCGCTCTCGCATTCCCGGAACCGGCGGCAGGTCGTGAATCAGCTTTCCTCCGGAGCGGTACGTCAGATGAACTGCCGGATGGGCCAGCGCGACCCGGCAAAACATCTCCGCGACATGCCCGGCCTCTGTCATGTCCGACTTCAAAAACGCTCGCCTTACGGGAATGTTCTGAAAGAGATTTCGCACCTCGATCACCGTGCCGGTGGGGCAGCCGCATTCCTTCACGGGACCGAAGATCCCTGCTTCGATCGTGATCTCCGAACCGTGTTCGGATGACGCCGTGCGGCTCTGGCAGCGCACCTTGGCGACTTCGGCAATCGCCGCCAGCGCCTCGCCCCGAAAGCCGAGCGTCCGCACTCGGTACAGATCCTCGGCGTCGGCCAGCTTCGAGGTCGCGTGCGGTTGAAACGCCAGAAGCAAGTCGTCGTCGGCCATCCCGGCGCCGTTATCCGCAACCCGCACCAAATCCTTCCCACCCCGCTCGACCGAAAGATCCACCCGCGTGGCCCCGGCGTCGATGGCGTTCTCGAGCAACTCCTTCACCACGCTCGAAGCGCGCTCGACGACCTCGCCCGCGGCAATCTGATTGATAACCGCCTGCGGCAACTGGCGGATGATTCCCATCGACAATGACTCCCAAACCCATCGACCCTGCCAGTATACACAGTGATCTTTCGTTCAGAAAGATCGGACTTGTGGCTCCTGCCGTGTTGAATCGATCGCAGCGTGCGGTCGTCGCGCTCGGTCCAAGTCGAACGATCCGAGGCTTTTAGCCAAGCCCGTATTCCTTGAGCTTGCGATAGAGAGTGCGCTCGCCGATGCCCAGCATTTTCGCAGCATCCTCGCGGTTGCCGCTTGTGAGCTTCAAGGTCTCGGCGATGTAGTGCTTCTCGATATCCTCGAGCGATTTTCCTACCAGCGAATCGAACCCCGCCGCACCCACGCCGGTGGCTCCGGTGGTCGCCGACTGGAGGTCTTCGGTGAGGTCGTCGAGGTCCAGCCGGCCGTCGACATCGATCACGACCATGCTCTCGATCGTGTTCTTGAGCTCACGGACGTTTCCTGGCCACGAGTGCGCCATCAAGACCTTGCGAACTGCCGGTGTGATCGCCGCTACCTGCTTGCCATGGGAAGCGCTGAAGTCCTTGAGGAAGTGTTCGGTCAAGAGTGGGATGTCGTCGCGTCGCTCGCGAAGCGGCGGCAGCTTGATGCTCACAACCTTCAAGCGGTGGTACAGGTCCTGCCGGAACCTTCCCTCCGCGATGGCGCCGCCCAGATCGCAGTTAGTGGCCGAGATCAGCCGGACGTTGACCTTGATCGGGTCGTTCGTACCGACGCGTACAATCTCGCCGGTCTCGAGCACTCTGAGCAGTTTGATCTGGATCGGTGTGGGCATGTCGCCGATCTCGTCCATGAAGAGCGTGCCGCCGTTGGCGTACTGGAAGCGGCCGATCCGGTCTCGATCGGCGCCGGTGAAGGCCCCTTTCACGTGGCCGAAGAGCTCGCTCTCGAGGATGTTCTCCGAGAGCTCGGCGCAATTGAGCGGCACGAACGGCTTGTTGCGGCGCGGGCCATTGACGTGCAGCGCCTTGGCGACCAGTTCTTTTCCCGTTCCGCTCTCGCCGGTGATGAGCACCGACGCCGACGTGGGTGCGATCTGCCGCAGCTTGGCCACCACCGAATGCATCGCCTCCGAATTCCCGATCACCCCCTCGAAGCCGAACTTCTCGTTGAGCTGCTTCTGAAGCTCGATGTTTGATCGCTGCAGCCGCTGTGAGTGCGAAGCCTTGTCGGCGACAGTTCGCAGCTCGTTGATATCGAGCGGCTTGGTGAGATAGGTCGAAGCCCCGGCCTGAATCGCGGTCACGGCTGTCTTGATCGTGCTGTGTCCGGTCAGAATCACGACCTCGGCGTCAGGGATCTCGCGCTTGGCCTTGGCCAGCACCTCGAGGCCTCCCACGCCTTCCATGATCAGGTCGGTGATGATGATGTCGAAGACTTGTTCCTCGATCAGCTTCAGCCCTTCGGCGCCGCTGGTGGCCACGACGCAGTCGTAGCCGACACGCTCGAGGCTCTCGGCCACGGCCGTGGCGTGCGGCTCGTCGTCGTCCACCACCAACACGCGGATCTGCTGATCCATCGGTCCTTGCTCGCGCTCGAAGAGACGGACGGAGATCTCACGGTTGCGGCGGGAGCCCGCGCGGCACGGGTTCGACCGGCGTGCCGCTCCGATCCGTCGGCACCCGTTCGTAAACCGGCAGCCGCACGCTGAACTGCGAGCCCTTGCCCAGATCGCTCTGCACATCGATTTCGCCACCGTGCGCTTCGATGATCTTCCGGGTGGTCGGCAAGCCCAGGCCGCTGCCGCCGGCGCGAGTCGAGAAGAACGCGTCGAAGATCCGCGATCGAACCTCCTCCGTCATCCCCACTCCTGTATCGACCACATCGAGGCGGAGCCATCGGCCTTGGCGGCGAGTCGTGAGAATCAGCTCGCCGCCCTCGGGCATCGCGTGCTCGGCATTCAAAACCAGGTTCAAGACGGCTTGCTTGAACAGCTCGCGATCGAGATGCACGGGGGGAAGGTCGCGCGCAAACTTGGTGCGAACTACAATCCCCTTGGTCGAAGCATGTGGCTCGTAGAAATCCCGCATCTCGTCGATGACGGTATTCAGGTCCGTCGGCTCGAGCTTCAGCTCCTGAACCCGCGCGAATCGCAGGAAGCTCTCGAGGATGCCGTGCAACCGCTGAACTTCCGGCCGAAGCCGCTCGAGCCGCTGCAGCACCCGCCGGTCTCGTGGAGTCTCCGGGTTTTGAAAATCCTCCAGCAGCAGGTCGAGGTTCAGCGACAAAGTCGACAGGGGGTTGCGGATCTCGTGCGCCAGCCCCCCCGCAAGCTGCGAGATTTCCGCGTATTGAGCGCGCAACCGCCGGGTCGAGTCCTGCTCCGAGTCGACCGGTCTAGCCCCGGAGGCTTCCGTTGTCAGTCCGCCCCCGGTTTCCGTTCCCGGCGCGCCGTCTCGAATATCTCCGATGCCATCTTCGCCCGCGCGCGGGGGCTCGACCTGACTTCTGCCTGGCTTCGTGAAACCTTGGTGGTCGATGGATTCGCCACGAGACGACTCGCCCCTCGCCGGGATACCGGTCTTTTTTCTGGGCCCGCCCTGGCTAACCTTTCCTGTTCTCAATTTGCCCATTTGCAGCGGGATTAGCGCACACCGGGGCGGCGCACACAGACGAGGCCGCTCAGGGCCGCCGAGGACCTCGGTCCCCTCCCCCGCCGTAGCCACCGCGATCGCGATCCCGGTCTCCGCCCCCATAACCCCCGCGATCGCGGTCCGGGCCTCGATCGCGGTCGCCGCTTGGCCGGCGCGGCGGCGGCGGCCCGCCCCGGTCGCCTCCTCTTCCTTCCCCGCCCTGCGGCCCCGGAGGCCGCGGTCGCGTGGCGATCTCGTCAACTTGCCCGCGCTCGGCCATGGCCGCCTTTCGCGAGAGCTTCACTCTGTCCTGGTCGTCGATCGCGATCGCCTTGACCAGCATCGGATCGCCCACCCGGCACACGTCTGTCACGCTCGAGACGTATCCTTCCGAGAGCTCGCTGATGTGCACCAGCCCGTCCTTGCCGGGAAGGATCTCGACGAAGGCGCCGAACTCCTTGATCGAGGTCACCCTACCTTCGTAGATCCGTCCGAGCTGCACCCCTTCCGTCATCGCCACGATCTTGTCGCGAGCGGCCTCGGCCCCCGCGGCCTCGAGACTCGAGAGCGTCACCACGCCGGTGTCGTCAATGTCGATCTTGGCGCCGGTCTCTTCTTGCAGGCGGCGAATCGTCTTGCCACCGGGCCCGATGATGAGCCCGATCTTCTCGGGATTGATCTGGATCTGGATCAATCGCGGTGCGTTCGCCGAGATCTCTTCACGCGGCCGCTTGATCGCCCGCAGCATCGCCCGCAGGATCTCCAGCCGTGCCTCGCGCGCCTGCTCGAGCGTCTCGCGCATGATCACCTCGGTGATCCCGCGGTTCTTGAGGTCGAGCTGGATGCCGGTCACCCCGCGCTGAGTGCCGGCGACCTTGAAGTCCATGTCACCGAAGTGGTCCTCGTCGCCGATGATGTCGGTCAGCAGGATGTGCCGGCCGCTCGAGGCATCCTGCACCAGCCCGATCGAGATTCCTCCCACCGGATCGCTGATCGGTACGCCCGCGTCCATCAGGCTCAAGGTCGCACCGCAGACCGAGGCCATCGAGCTCGATCCGTTCGATTCGAGAATGTCCGACACCACGCGGATCGTGTACGGAAACTGAGCCGCACCCGGCAGAATCGGCGCCACCGAACGCTCGGCGAGCGCGCCGTGGCCGATCTCGCGCCGCCCCGGCCCGCGAATCGGCCTGACCTCGCCTACCGCGAACGAGGGCATATTGTAATCGAGCATGAACTTCTTGCTGTATTCATCCATGATCCCGTCCACCCGCTGCTCGTCGGCACCGGTCCCGAGCACCGTCGTCACGAGCGCCTGCGTCTCGCCGCGCTGAAACACGGCCGAGCCGTGCGCCCGGGGCAATAGCCCGACCTCGCACTTGATCGACCGGAGGTCCTTGGGGCCGCGCCCGTCCGGGCGTGTCCCGTCCAGGATCAGCTCCCGCACGACCCGCTCCTCGACGGCGGTAAAGGCTGCCTTCACCCTCGCCGCGGTGACCACCGCGTCAGCGGGGACCGGGCTCGGGGCCGGGTCGCCAGAGGAACCCGCGGCTTCCCCACTCGAGGCAGCCTTCGTGGTCGGCACCAGCTCCTTGATGATCGTCTCTTCGAGGGCACGCGTCGCACTGTTTCGCTCGGCCTTCATCAATAACTGCTTCGCCTCACGCAAGGCGCCGCTGTAACGCTCGTAAATCGTCTGCCGCAAGGCATCCACGGGCGGTTCTGGCAGCTCGAGTGGCGGCAAACCGACGGCCTCGATCAGCTCCTTCTGAAGCGCGATCAACTCCTGATTCAATCGATGCGCCTCCATGATCGCGTCGCCCATCTCGGGCTCGGGAAGCTCTTCGCCAAAGCCCTCGATCATCACGATCGTGTTCTCTGTGCTCGAGACGATCAGGTCCAGATCGCTGTCCTCGAGCTCGGCCGCGGTCGGAAACGCGACGAGCTGGCCATCGACCCTCCCCAGCCGGATCGCGCCCACCGGCCCGAAGAATGGCACTCGGGCGAGCATGAGCGCGGCCGAAGCCCCGATCATCGAAAGCACGTCCGGGTCATTCTGCCGGTCTGCCGATATCGGCCCGGCCTGAATCTGGACTTCGTCGCGATAAGACTCCGGAAAAAGCGGCCGGATCGGCCGGTCAATCAGCCGCGATGTCAGGATCTCCTTGGTGGTCGGCCGTCCCTCGCGCTTGATAAACCCGCCGGGGAACTTGCCCGCGGCATAGGTCTTTTCACGGTAGTCTACAGTCAGCGGGAAGAAATCGAGCCCCTCCCGCCCTGGACCCGCCACCACCGCAACCAGCGTCATCGTGTCGCCGATCCGGACGACCACCGCGCCGCTGGCTTGTTTTGCCAAAAATCCCGTCTCGATGCTGATCTGCTTGCCGCCGACGGTCTTCTCGACAAGCTTACGTGACGAAAAAGTACTGGACATGGACCCTACCTGCATGGCCGCGCCAATGCGGGGCTTTTTGAGGATATCACGATGGACCCGGTCGGGTGTCGCCGCGTCATTGTCTCATTCATCAGCGGTCCCACTTCGACTCAACGCCAAACCGTTGCGATCAACCCGGCCCTCATCGTTCTCGACAGGCCGGTTTAAACCCCAACAGCTTGTTAAGAGAGCAAGAGTGAGTGGACACCTGACGGGGGCTGCTTCCGATCACGATAGAACCACAATCTCCAGAAACGGCCTACGAAACCCTGGCGGGCTCCGCACGGGCACTTGGGTTTGCAATGCTGACAAGGCAGAACCCGGGACCTCCCTACCGCACCCTGCACGCGCACCGGAATCGACCGCCCGCAGGCGGCGAGCGAGAAGGCTACCGTCTACTTGCGGATTCCCAGCCGGCTGATCACTTCAAGATACTTCTTGCGATTGTGGAGCCGCAGATACTTCAGCAGGCTCGACCTCTTCGAGACCATCATCAGCAGCCCACGGCGGCTGGCATGGTCCTTCGCGTGTGTCTTGAAATGATCCGTCAGGTCATTGATCCGGGCCGTCAACAAGGCAACTTGCACTTCGGGCGAACCCGTGTCCACTTCGGCCCGGCCGAATGTGCCGATGATCTCCTGCTTCTTCTCCTTCGTGATCGCCATCTCACGCCCCAATACCGCCGGCCTTGTTAGAGCCGTCCCTGATTGATCCACTTACTCTTTGAGGGTTTAAGCATAGGAAATGCCAGCCTCAATTGCAATCCCCTTGCTCAACACCCTCGACACCATTTCAACGCAACTCGTCTGAATGATTTACATGCCCAGTCCATCCAGTTTGCCTCGTCTTCAGCGGCGACCGTGAGTGCATCACTACCGCGCACCACGCCGTGGCACTGGGACGCGAATCAGCAGCCCCCGTGAGCACACCACCAGTGCGTCTCGCGTGTGCGTCGCGAAACACGCAATCGCGGAAGGGAGCGAGCACTCCTCCCTTTGTGACAGGCGAAACCGGTCTCCGTGAAAGCTCAACCAATCGATACCCGAGCGCGAAACGGCCACGACTGTACTGGTTCCGCAATGCGAGGCGCCCACGTAACCCCCGTCGGTCGTGGCCGTCCGGCAAGCGATCAGCTCCACCGAGCGCTCATCCACGTGAAACTCGGCGGCGTGCACCCTGCCGCTTCCGTCCACACCCACCAGCTCGAGCAAGGGTGCGGCATGGCGCCAGGAAAGGGGAACTGACTCAAGAGCATGCGCTCCGGTCTCAGCCGGCAGCCAATTGCAGCCGGTCTGGTAGAGCCGATCGTCCGCCGGGTCGAGCACCACCCACTGCGTCGAATCGTGCGTGAGCACTGTCACACGGCTGGCCGATGGTTTGCGCCGCTCGCCGGCGACGAGCAGCACCCCCGCCCACGGCGCGACCGATTCATCGTCGGCAACTCGCAGTCGCTCCCGCGCCAATCCCGACGCCGCGTCGAAGACGATCAGCCCGCGTCCGTCGCTCACCCCCACCAGCCGCTCAACGCCCATGCGCAGCATCGGCGTCAGCCAGTGCTTCTTGGCCGCATCGATTCCGATTTCCGGCTGCCATCGGTATGACCCGTCCGGGCGCCTCCGGAAGCAGCACAGCTTGAGCCCTCGGTGTGATTCGTGGAGCGAGGCCAGCATCTGGCCCTGCGGATCCACCGAGACCGCGACGACCGTGCCGTGATTCGTGGGTACCTCGACCACCTGCTCGCTATCCGGCCGGAAAATGCAGATCAACCCGCTCTCGAAGCCCAGGAAGATTTCTCCCGAGACCGCTGCCTGGCAGGCCGCAGTAACACTTCCTCGCCCAATCTGAAGGCTGTGCCCCGATGGCGCCGACCGCTGGACGATCGTTTCGACGTGACGTCCCTCAATCGCCTTTCCCAGCGCATATTCAGCGTCGCTCAGTAGCGCAGCCGGCCACAAATTCGACCGCCCCAGGAGCTTCGAGACCATCATGGCCGATGAACGCCGGTTCTCCAGTCCGCGCCGGAGGCTTCGCGCAGTCGCCTGAAGCGCCCGGTCTCGCACTTCCTCCGTGATCTCTTCGAGCGCTGGATCGTCGGCCATGCGTACGATCTCGTTGTAGAAGTAGCCGTCGAACGGGTAGCCTGGGGTCTCGAACATCGCATCGGCTTCGTCGAGCAGCCGCCGGAAAGCGGCGGCCTGGTTCCCCCGCGCGTGCAATCTGGCCAGTTCGAGCCCGCACTGCGTCGAGTTCCCCGCCGGCCGGCGCTGCCACCCGCTCCTGAACTCCTCGATCGCCAGCTCCACTCGCCGCGCCTTCTCCAGCAGAATCCTTCCGGCACCAAGGTGGTTTGCCGCGACGGTGGAAAGCTCACGGGCCGCCGCCACGTACTCCGCGACCGCGGCCTCTTCTTCGCCGATCCGGCGCAGCAGGTCGCCGGCCCGCTCGTGCTGCCCGATGCGATTGTATAGATCGAGCGCGCGGTCGAATTCGCCGGCGGCCTCATACGCCTGCGCCGCCGCAGCACGATCGTTCAGCTTGTTCGCATAGATGAGCGCCGCGTCGTGATGCAGCCCGGCACGCTCGAGTGCGCTGGCCGCCGTGCGATCGTCTTGGAGCAGGATGCCGTAGATGTAGGCCGCCCTGCGGAAGTCGCCCTGCCTCACAGCCTCCTCGGCCGCTTTCCGATATTCCAGCATCAACTCCCGCACCGCGTCATCGCGGGCCATGCGCACTGGTATTGCCTCGCCGCGGCCGGGCCGTCGCAGCAGCTCGGCCAGGTTGTAGACCGCCCGGGTCCATGGCAGCCAGTTGGCCCGCACCGGGATCCAGGACGGAAAACCCTCGCCAGGTCGCATGATCGGGATCGCTCGCTCGAGCGCCAGCGCCTTGTCTCCTTCCCTGAACTCGCGCACCAGCTTCTTGATCAATTCCGAATGATCGACCCACTCCCACTGGATTTTTTCACGCATCGCCCCGATCGCCCCGTAGAGCGGTCCCAGGATCCCGTGTACCGCAGAGCCGCCCGCGTTCTTCAGAGTTCGCCGCGCGTGCTCTGGGGCGCCGCCTTCGGTTTCGCCCGTCTCCGATCCGGACGCTTCGCCTTCGCCTCGTGCGTTCTCACCGCGATCATCCTCGTCTGCGGGACCGGTCTCCGGCCGCCGCGACGTTCCGGACTGCGAGTTGCCCCGATTGAGCTCCTTCCGGATCTCTCGGTAGATGTCATTGGGATCCTGATCCGGCACGTCGAGAACAACTTGAGTGAGCCGCTCGGCCGGCTCTTCCGGCTGGGGCAGCGGGCACCAGGCCCGCCGAGCGCGGGTCCGTGCATGAAGAAGCGCTCCGGGATCGATTGCGGACTCGCGGTCGAACTCGAGCACGCGCCCACCATGCAGGAACACGACGCCCCGGCCACGTGTCACTCCGCTCGCTTCATCGTCGAGCAAGGCCGGTAGGAGCACTGCATCGGCGGGCGCGTACAACCCGTCGGTCAACTTTCTCAGGCGAACGGCCCCTGACACCGCGCCGGTGGCCGGCTGTTCGAGCACCAGCAGAAAACCGCTCTCGACGGCGAAGACTCGCCCCCACGGGTCGAGGTCCAGACCCGCGCAGACGGCGAACAGCAGAGCCGGCTCTCGGCTGGGAAAATACAGCGCGCTCGCCGCAAAGCCATGGGGCGCTCGTCTGAGCCGCAAAGGAACTCGAATCGTCACGATGTCACCCACCACCTGTCACCGCTCCGCCTTCGGCCTCGAGAAGTGCCCGGCCGATGCGCTCGGCCGCCCCGGGTAGCGCCTCGCGGCCAATCAGCCGGTACGACCCCCAGTACGTCCCGTCCACCAGCAAGGCGGCTGCGTCGTCTCCGATCACGTAGAAGATGCAGACCAGATTCCCCCGCGCATCGAACACCACAAAATGATTATAGCGATCGATCAGGATCCGCAGTCGCCCCTCCTCGATGACCCCGACGAAGCGAAGCTGATGTCGGTTCACTTCGGAATCGCCGCGCCGCAGACTCCGCGACTGGGTCAGCACTCCGCCCAGACGCGAAAAAACGGTGAAGACCTCGTCGCGCTCCACCTCAAGCCGCCCCCGGTCCCAGCGAAAGAGGCACCGGTCGTGGGCATGGCGGCTCGCTTCATCCACTTCGCGCACCAGCAGGCACGACTTTCCGAGTGATAGAAAATGGGTGACAACCTCTTCCCTGGGCGTGACGAAGACCGCCGTCTGGTCGCCTGGAACATCCCGCACCTCGAGATCACCGGTGGCCGAGAGCACCGCGAAGCGTCGACCGTCGCGTGACAGAGCAAACGACCCGGAGCCCGTTCGCCGGCCTTGCTGGAACATTCCGAGCACCGCGCAGCGAGCAGTCGAGATGAAATAGAGCCCCGGCGCCGCCCCGCCGCGCACCAGCACCGCGAGTACGTCTCCGCCCCACTTGGATCGCACGATCTGCCCACCCTTGAGCGCGGGCTGCCCGTCCGTGAGTGGCATAACCGAGTTCTCCAGGTGGTCCGGCCCGAGCTCGAAGCGCAGCATCCCGGAATTCCCATCGAGCGCCAGCGCGTGGTCACCCGGTTCGGCCGAGGTTTCGCTGTCCCAGGTCCAGCCGGGCTGAGCCATCACGGTGAAGATCTGCTCGCGCTCCAGAGCCCGCTCGAGAGCACGGCGAGCCCGACTCGTGCCCTTCGCATCCGGGCCCGTCGCCGACAGGTCCAGCGCCGTGGCCTCACCATCCTTTTCTGGTGGCCTGATCACGATCGCGTGCAAGTCGCGAAAATACGTCCAGCTCACCGAGGCCATGAATCTGCCGAGCCCGTGGATCACGCAGCGCGCCGATGGGAAATCGTAGTGCGCCAGACAGGCGCCGCAACTGCTGTTGCCCGCGACGACGAATCCGCCCGCCACGCCGATCACCTTACGATCAAGCAGCACCGGCTTACCCGCGTGTACCGGCATCGGCAGATGCTCGAATTCCGCTCCGTCGATCCTGGCCGTGAACAGGAGATGACCGAGCCCGACTCCGACGGCCAGAATCCGCTCCCCGCTCTCGTCGAAGTCGAACGCGTGAGACATCGGTTCTGCACCGCTCGACTCGGACCGCTCCAGCTCCTCGAGCAACCCGCACCGGAACGGGAACCCGATCGGCTCGAAATCTCCCTTCCAGGATCGAATCGGCGTTTGCCGCGGCCCGAGCGGAAGATCCGTGAAAGCTCCGGTCACGGGTGCCGGCTTCTCCTGGACTCCGATCTCGACTTTGCTCCGCGCCAGCACGATCGGCAACCCCCGGCGCAACTCCGTCAGCTCGAGCCGCCCTTTTGAATCAACCGCCACTGCAAAGAGCCGCGTGCCGGCTCCGCCGCTGCTCGCGACGGCCCGCGCGGCCGCGATGACCTCCGGCTCGTTCAAGTTCAGCGGATGGGTCAAGACCACCACGTCCCGACGACCTTCGCTCGCGTCTGCCAGCAGCCTCCGGAGCGCTGGGCCGGGATGCAGCGAGAGATCGCTGGCCTCGATCAAGCTCGAGAGCGCCGCCGCGTCGATCGACGTGGGATCGACGGGCCTGCCGTCGCTGCTGGTGGCGGCCAGCTTGACGGCGATTCGCCGGCGCTGGGCCTGGCGCGAAAGCGCAACCGCTGCACTCGAGAGCACCAGCCGCACGTTTCCCCATGTGCGCACACCTTGATCGAGCAGCAGGACCAGCTCTTCCGTGACCGTGTCGCGCGGTTCTTCCCGGTGGAAATACAGCAGCTCTCCCTCGGCAAACCGCCGGATGAACTCCTCGCCGTCCAGGGCAAGCTGAATCGGTAGGATGCGTTCCGGCGCGCCGCGGGTCGTGACGTCGGAATAGCCGCCGCCTTGTAGTAGAGGCCGCTCCAGCCGCCGTGAGGGAAGCCAGAGCACCCCCTCCAGCCGGGCAGCCAGCGCGAGCGTACCCGCCAGCCGCGGCCGCCGCTCGATCGCCGAGAACACATCAACCGCACTTCGAGGCCGCTCGGGTAAGAGCCGAAGAGTGCCCTCGCCCACTGGCCCGCGGCCATGGCGCAGCCAGTGGCGGATCTCGACGTCGCTCATTGCCTCGAGCCGCCGGCTCACGAGCTCCTCGAACTGAAGGGCCTCGAGCCCCGGCTCCTCGGCCTCGCTCATCGCCAGCGGCAAACCGGGCGAAAGCATCACCGACGGCACCCAGTTTCCGTCGGTCAAGATCGCGTGAATCGTGGCGAGCGCGGGCGCATCGGCGGCGCGCGGCGCCTCGGAACTGATCGCTGCGCACAGTGCGCCGGCATTTCGTAAGGGGCACCCTAGAGCGCGGAACTGGCTGGCAATGCGTTTCAGGCAGTTTGCCGACCGGCTCGCGTCGGCCCCGGTCCGGTCGCCCAGCCCGATCAAGTACAGCAAGTGCAGGACGTGTCCGAACGCCGGCACGCCACCGTCCATGCCTCGAAAGCCCTCCAGGAACAGCGCAATTTCCGGCGCAAAGGCGAACGTCAGCCCGGCAGCCGGTCCTTCGAGGAACTCGACCGCTTCGCCGTAATGTGCCCACCTCAGTCCGCCGATCGACCGGCAGTACGAAGCCGGGATCTGGAGATAGAGAGCCGCCCGCGGAAATGTCATTGCGGCGGCTCCCTGCCGGTAGCTGCGCGTCCTTCCATGAGCATCAGCCGCACCGCCGCGCGTGAGAGTGGTTTAAAAACCGCTCGGGGGATGACCTCGATCCCCTCTTCGTCCAGCACCGCCAGCTCCTCGGCTGTCGCCCCGGCCGCGCGGCGAACGGCCGAATGCGGCAGGTCGGGCTCGGCCCGGAAACCCAGCGGCAAGAGCAGTTCGGCCCCCCAGAACCGCACTCCCCCTTCGAGCAGCGGCAATGATCGCGCCGCACCGGTCACCAGAACGAGACCGTCCGGCCCGCCAGCAGATCCGGGTCTGATCCACGCGCCATGGAGCGCGACGAGGGCTGCCGTGGTCGCCCGCTCGGCCCACGCTGCGAGCGTTTCCGGCGTGCTGCGCAGCGCGCTCGCCGGCCACGGCGTCGTCGCCCCATCGCGCACCAGTCGGATCCGGACCGGATCGTGCCAGCGGCCCTGCGGTCGCGTTGTTTTCACCGGCTCGGGGAAAATCGTCCTCTCGAGCGTGGGCCAGTCCGAGCCGTCGCCCGTCGGAACGTCGAATCGCGGCAGGTGTTCCGCCAATCGATACCAGCACCCGTCGCGCTCGGTATATAGCGCCGCCCCCTCCAGCGGCATTATCCGTCGCACGAGCATCTCTTGCATCAGCTCCGATCCTGGCTCCCACGAAATCCAGGCGACCTCGCCCGCCATGAGCACGCGAATCGCCCCATGGCCCCGCAGCTCGGCCAGCACCGGCAGGTCCCCCATCGGAATCCTCGCCCGTCGCACGTCTTTCCAGCTCACCGTCATGAGGATGGCTTTCGGAACTCGATCATTAGCCTCTTTTGGAAATCCCGATATCGACTTTCGCCAGATCCAGAATCCCCATTTCGCGCCCGCGCCGCCAGACCTCACTTTCGCTTCGCGACAGTGCGTCCGTCCCACCGTCGCCCCTGGACCGCACTGCCGCGACGGAGCCAACCAGATTCAATCGCCCAGCGCACCCGCGGGTCAAGATGGCGCCCCCCAGTTTCTCTGGAGCTTGCGAGCCTCAGCTTCCGGCGCTACGATGATTCCTTCGGGCCGTCGGGATACAAAGCCGAAGTCAATTGCTATCGTCACGCCGGTCAACCGGGAACACGCCATGATCAAGCTCGTTCTGCTGCGCCACGGTGAAAGCGTCTGGAACAAGGACAATCTCTTCACCGGCTGGGCTGACGTGGACCTTTCAGACACCGGCAAGACCGAAGCCCTGAAGGCGGGGGAATTGCTCAAGTCCGAGGGTTTTTCTTTTGACGTGGCGTTTTGCTCGGTGCTCAAGCGCGCGATCCGCACACTCTGGATCACCCTCGATGTGCTCGACCTGATGTGGCTTCCCGTCGAGCTCTCGTGGCGGCTCAACGAGCGCCATTATGGCGCGCTTCAGGGACTGAACAAGGCCGAGACCGCGGCGAAGTATGGCGACGACCAGGTTCTTATCTGGCGGCGCAGCTACGACGTGCGCCCGCCGGCGCTCGAGGAAACGGACCCCCGATTCCCCGGCAGCGACCCCCGTTACCGCGGATTGGATCGAGGCGAGCTGCCTCTATCGGAGTGTCTCAAGGACACCGTCGACCGCTTTCTTCCCTACTGGCACCAGAACATCGTTCCGGCGATAAAGAGCGGCAAGAAGACAATCATCGCCGCACACGGCAACAGCCTGCGAGCGCTGGTCAAGTATCTCGATAATATCTCTGATCAAGATATTTTGTCGCTCAACATACCAACTGGTGTGCCCTTGGTCTATGAGCTCGACGACCAGCTCAAACCGCTCAGGCATTACTATCTGGGCGATTCCGACGCAATCGCCCAGGCAATGGCGGCGGTCGCCAACCAGGGTCGGGCCAGGTAGAATCCGGGCGGCGCAACCTAAAATTGAACCAGCCCCTCAACCATACTCCAGAACTCACTGAAGTATAGATCGAGTTTCTTCGGATCCACCTTGGGCCCGCCCTGTCGCTGCCGAACGGCCACGATCCGGAAGTCAGGCAGGATCGTCAGCATCTGCCCGAGGTATCCTCTCGCCTCGATCACGCGGGGCTTACCCTCCGTCACGAAAGTCGACTCAAACGGCGTCTTGTTCAGGCCCGCCAACTTGGTCTTGAGTACCGCGTCCTCCTGCACGATCTGCCGGAGTTTACTCCACATCGCGGTCGATTCGAACGGTTTCCCCCGAAGCGATTCCAGTCGCTTGAGCGAACCGGGCGTGATGCCTTGCTCCTTGAGAAATGCGATTGTTCCATCGTCGACTTGCAGCTTCATCTTCGGTATGCGCCACCAGAGAAGCCCGCAAGCCGGCTCGAGGGCCTGGGATGGACTGGTCGACAACCCGATCCACTCCCGGCTCAGGATCTGGCGGCCCTGCCACTTGCCCTCGTCGAGGACGAGCTGTCCGATCTTCGCGAGGTCGATTGCCGTGATCTCGAGCCCCGCCATGCCGTGTGGGTTGCCGGCTTCATCGAGCGACCAGCGGAAGTCGCTAATACCCATCGGTGCGAAAATCTCATCGGCGATAAAGCGGTCCATACGCTTTCCGGAAGCCCGCTCGATGATCCCCGCGAGCAGGTTGACAGCCTTGTTGTTGTACGAGAACCTCGAGCCGGGGTCTTCGGTCAGCTCCGCGGCCAGAGCCAGTCGCACGAAATCGGGCCGCTCGTAAATGATCTCGTCCTGTTCATGCTGCAATCCGCTCGTGTGGTTGAGCAGGTGCTTGATCGTGATCTTGCGCTTGCGGCCCTGGTTCCACTCCGGATAAAAGTCCCAGACTGGCTGCTCAACGGACTTGATCTTGCCCATATCGACCAGCCGCCCGATCCCGAGGCTGACGATGGACTTGGTCGCCGACATGGCTTCGATTTTGATCCGGGAATGGCCGAAGTTCCAATCCGCGACGAGCTTTCCGTCCTTCACGATGACCACGGCATCCGACTTCGTTGCCTCGGACCGGGCTTTGAGCTGGTCGAGCGCCTTGAGATTGATCCCCGCCGCTGCCGGATCAGCCCGCGGAAAAATCGACGCGTCGTTCACTTGCGCCGGATTTTCCGCTCCGCGTGCCGACGAAGAAGGTTGAGGGGTAACGACAACGAACAGGCCGGCGGCCACCAATGTGACTATCGTTCTCATGCGGGTGAGCCCTCTGGAGTTCGGCCAGACAGACGCGGCGAATTACGCATTCTCGGTTAAGTAGTGCGTGTACTCGCGGGTACCATTTCACAATTCTGCGCGCCCGAACCATGATCACTCGCACTGGCGTGATCTCGCGCGACTGAAACTGTGGCGCTGGTCCAGCACCGCCGTACGACCTATAATGACAAGCGTGGGTGAGCGACAACATTCGGGTTCCATATCGGAACCGCGGAAGTCGCCCCCCTTCAAAGAGGAGCACCGCGATGGGCCGGCTCTTGCAACACATCGGGAAGTTGTGCGCAACACTGGTGCTGGGACTCGTGATCCTGATCGGCTCAGCGGGCAATGCCAGGGCCCAATTTCCAGCTTACGGGGGCGGAGGTGTGGCCGTCGGCTGGGGCGGGGGCTACGCATACCCGGGCTGGGGCTACGGCATGGGTGGTTACGGCTACGGCATGGGCGGTTACGGCATGGGCGGCTACGGCATGGGCGGCTACGGCATGGGCGGTTACGGCATGGGCGGCTACGGCATGGGCGGTTACGGCATGGGCGGTTACGGCTACGGCATGGGCGGTTACGGCTATGGTATGGGCGGTTACGGCTACGGTATGGGCGGTTACGGTTACGGCTATCCTGCCGTTGGATACGGCTACGGTTACCCAGGCTTCTACGGAGGTGGATACATGCCTCCGATGTACGGCATTGGATTGACGCCCTTGGGCACCCAGAGCTACATGATCGAGACCCAGCTCTTCGGAAGGCGCTCTGCGCGATAGTCAAATGGAGAGTAGGGAAGACGCGTCTTCAGCGGTTTCATCCGGCACGGTGCGCGCGGCTGTCGTCCAGGCGGCGCCGGTGCTCTTCGACACTCCCAGGTCGCTCGAGAAACTTGCGGTGCTCTCGTCTGATGCCAACGGGCGAGGGGCCGAGTTGATCGTGTTTCCCGAGGCCTTCATCGGCGGCTACTTGAAGGGACACGACTTCGGCGTGAGTCTCGGTATTCGTTCACCGGAAGGCCGTGAAGATTTCCGCCGTCTCGTTGAGAGCGCGATCCCCGTGCCCGGACCCGCGTGCGATTTCATCGGATCGGTCGCCAAGGACCATGGCCTGCACATCGTTGTAGGCGTGATCGAACGAGCTGGAGGCACGCTCTACTGCTCCGCTCTGATATTCGGGCCTCACGGCGAATTGATCGGAAAGCACCGAAAGCTCGTTCCAACGGCGATGGAGCGCGTCATCTGGGGCAGTGGCGACGGATCGACGTTGCCGGTTGTGGCGACAAAGCTCGGCCGGATCGGCTCGGTCATCTGCTGGGAAAACTACATGCCCCTCTTGCGGATGGCAATGTACGCGAAGGGCATCGAGCTTTATTGCGCGATCACCGTGGATGACCGCGAAACGTGGCTGCCGACCGTCCGGCACATCGCTTTGGAAGGCCGTTGTTTCGTGCTCTCGGCTTGCCAGTTCCTGACGAGAAACGATCTTCCATCCGGGTATCCCACCGACCGCTTCCCCGCTTCTCAGGAAGAACTGATCCGCGGCGGCAGTTGCATCGTCGGGCCGCTGGGAGAAGTCCTGGTTGGACCGCGACACGAAGGCGAGTGCGTCCTCGTCGCAGAGCTTGATCGAGCACAGCTCACAAGGGCCAAATTCGACTTCGATGTGGTCGGCCACTACTCCCGCCCGGACGTGTTTCGGCTCGAAGTCAACGAGCGCGCCACGAAGCCCGTTGAGTTCGTTGATCGAACCGAATAGGCAGCCGTGGATTCGCTCAGACACGAACATCCGCAGCGAGAAAATGCAGCAGTGCCTGATGAAACGCCGCCGGGTCGCTCATGTACGGAGCGTGGGTTCCTCCAGCGATCACGACCTTCCGGCCTTGTTTCACGCTGCCGACGAGCAGGTCGGCTTCCGCAATCGGCACGATCGAGTCGTTTTCACCCCACACTGCCAGCACTGGCGCGGTGATTTGACCGAGCTGACTGCGGAACGACCGGATCGAAACTGGTGCCACGGCCACGAATCCGGACACGCGGCCAGGGTCTTCGGTCACAAGCGGCAGCGAAAACCGGCCGCTCATCGACGGGGAGACGACGACCGGTTTCTCGACTTTCAGCAAGTCGAGCAGAAGCCGCAGCCAGGTGCGCGGCGAGGCGTGCGATGGCGACGACTCACCGAAACCCGGCAGGTCGACCGCGTAGACGAGGAATCCTGCACCGGCGAGGGCCTCGAGCGTACCGATCGCCTTCCAGGTTTGGGCGCTGAAGCTGGCGCCGTGCAGCAGAACGACCGCAGGACCTTGCTCGGGGCCTTCGATCAAGTAGTGCACTCGCCCGCCCTCGATCTCGATCCAGCGCGATTGAAGCTCGATCATGGAAACAGCCCTCGCGATTCACGATCTTGTGCTCGACCGATTCTGCTCCGAAGACGGCTGCTCACCCGTGCGATCCCGGACTGGTGGGTTTCGTTCTCGCGTTGATATCATGGCGGGCGTGACGATCCGCAATCAAGAACGTCTCATCAGCGTGCAATGGTATTGAGCCGTCGCCACTTCCTGCAATCGACCGGGGCCGGCCTGGCGTCGGGCTTGATCCTGAGCGACCCGGCACGCTCGTTCCCTGCGGGAACAGCGTGCGCCCAGGAAGCCGGTTCGAGACCCCCGAATCCCCCGGATGGAATCTCCGTCATCAATCCACGCGGCCGCGTGCCCGTGAGCCTGATCATTGATGACTCGACATGTCTGGTCAATCTCGCCCATTTCGGAATTCCCCAGTTCCACGAGGTCTTCCCCGACCAGTATCACCAACCCTGGAAGACCCTCCCGCGCGAGATTCCCGATGCCTTCGTGCGCCGGTTCGGCCAGTGGTGCGCCGAGCGCGGGATCAAGGGAAAGTACAGTCTCGTGCCCTACCCCGCCTGCGTGGGCTGGCTCGACCGCGAGCTGCCTGGGTGGTCGAGCCAGGAGCTCAAGGTCGAGCCTCGACCTGGTGCGCACTTTGATGATGCCCAATTGGGACATCCACCCGGAAATGGTCAGCCACACCTGGGTGATCGACACCAAATCCGGGCGCCCATACCCGACGCGCACGTCGGACTTCATGGAGAATTGGGGCTGGAGCGCGGGCAAGAGCGCCGACCAGCTTGCCGACTACATTGGCTTCGCACTCAAGATCCTCAAGAACGCCGGGATCTCCTGCGATGGGATCACAACCCCCGGTGGTTTCGGCACCCGTGCCCTTCCGGCGCTTTCGCGGGGCACGCTGGAAGCCTGCCGCGATGTTTTCGGTCTCGAGATACCGCATTATTTCCGGCATCTCTTCACGGACGAGCGGAGCGTGGCACCCCGCCTCGAGCTGGCGAAAGGCCTGGACGGCCCAGACCCCGAATGCATTGTCTCGATCATCGGCTGCACGGGCGACTGGTTCGGCGGCTGGGACGGCCTCACTGCCGGCTCGGTCGACCAGTTCATCACCGCCGACCTGAAGCGCGGCCGGCTGCCTGAGGTGATTGCCCGCGGCGAGCCGGCCGTCATGGTCTGCCATTGGCCTGGGATGTACTTCAACGGAGAGGAAACGGGCTTCAAGATCTTTCGGGAGGTTGTCGAGCGTCTGCACGCCGCGTACGACAACCTCATCTGGATGAAGCTGAGCGAGATCGCCCGCTACTGGGCTGCCCGCGAGCTGACGCGGATCGAGCGCGGGGCTGCTGGCGCAATCTCCCTCGCCGCTCCTTTCGCGTGCCCTCAGTTCACCTTGAAAGCGGCCTGGGACGACGGTATCCCTGAACCGGCCGCGCGCGTGCGACTCATTGCCGGCGACGACCACCGTGCTCTCTCGCCGGCTCGCTCGATGCTTGAGCTCAAGCCGGGAACGTTCGTCCGCGAGCAACGATCTATGGTGGCGTGCTTTGACATGCCGAAGGGAAAGTCGCGACTCGAGATCGGCGGGGCGTAGCCGGTCAGCGAGTTTCCGCGCTCCTGTGATCAACCGAGGCACGAGGCATCGGCCGCACGATCCGTTCGGGAGGACGCTTGGCCGAGAACACGGCCATCGCAATCAAAACTCCGACCCACAGCAAGAACAAACAGACGGCCGCACCCAGGAGCAGGCGAGCTCTCTTTACATTCACGTGCGAGTTCCTTCCTGGAGCGAATTCAATCCGTGGGGGAATCCAGATCGCCGGCCGGTTTGCCCCCGGAATCGGCAATCGCCTCTTGTGAGGAAGCCTTGAACACGGTTTCGAAGTCGAAGAGGTTGTCGAAGTCGGAACGAGAGTCGCTCTCGGTCTGCTCGAGGCCGCCGGCGGCGATCATGTTGTAGACGATGTTTCCCACGTCGGACGTGGACCGCATGCCCCAGTGAGCCAGCACCGTTCCGGCCAGCAGCCCGTATTGACGCAGAGCAAGTCTACGCAGCGCGTCGCAAAGTTCGGCGCCGTTGACATGGCCCGAGACACGGGGCTTGGCAGGGGGTTCCGTCCCCGAACGAGCTTTTTTGGGAGTTGACCTTGGCGCAGCCGCGTCGGGCCGATCTCGAGGGGCGTTTTTCAACTTCAACTGCCGGGCCTGGCTGAGCGACTCGAGGACGAGTGCATAAGCCTCGAGTGAGTATCGGGGGTCGTTGGCGATGACCTGCGCCAGCTCGTCGCGAGAGCTCATCAACGTGATGCCCTTTGCCTTTTCGAAGCTCGTTCAGCTCGATCCAGAATGAACTTCGTTGCGGGGATCGTCCGCTTGAACATCGTCGCGTCCGACAATGATTCGCCGGTGGTCGTCGAGCTCGAGAACCAGCCTCTGGGCAAGAATCTCCTGGGCCACAACCCGCCCTTCTCCCTTGGCTGTGACCACCCGCGAGCCAACACTCGGCAAGTCGCCTTCCAGCGAGCGGTATGTGTCGTACTCGTAACGCAGGCAGCACTTCAGCCGGCCGCAGCGGCCGGAGATCTTCGCCGGGTCGAGCGTCGTTTTCTGCAACTTGGCCATTTTCATCGAGACCGGCGGCATCTCCGACAAATGCGTGTTGCAGCACACAGGCTTACCGCAATCGCCGTAATCCGCCAGCAGCTTGGCTTCATCGCGCACGCCGATCTGCCGCATCTCGATCCGCGTTTTGAGAACGTGCGCCAGATCCTTGACCAGCTCGCGAAAGTCAACTCGCTGCTCGGCGAGGTAGAAGAACACGACTCGCTCGCCACCGTGAATCATCTCGACGTCAACCAGCTTCATCTGGAGACGCCGCTTGCCGACCAGCTCCCGGCACGTGTCGAATGCCGAGTCTCGCCCGCTGTCAATCTCCGCTTCCCGGTGACGGTCTTCCGCAGTGGCGCCGCGCAGGATCTCGCCCCGAGGTGCACCGGCCATATAGGAAGTGGTGCGACCAGACACCGGGCAAAGAACCTCGCCAAGCTCGGTTCCACGCTCCGTGCGAATCACGACTTGCTCACCCCGACCGTGTTCCAGACCCGTCAGGCTTCGAAATTCGCCCAGGACGCGCATCCGCCCGTATCGAACGACGTATTGCTGAGCCATCCCGCGTTTACCCGCCAGGGCCGAGCTGCTCGATTCCGGCGGCAAGCTCGATCGATCCCTTGCCCATCCGTCACACTCGCCCGCCGCCGCCGATGATGATTATGCCGCCGTCGACATGCCAAGAGAAGAGCATCGCTCCCAGCCGTGCGCGGTACGCGTCAGCCTCTGCGCCTGTGGGTGGACGGGTGAAATCGCCGACGAGAGAATTCCAGATCCTTTTCAGTCGCCAGAAACGAACGCCCCGCCCGGCGACGTCCCAAGTCTCGGATCACCTGCGCTCGCCTTCGTCCTCCAATCGCACACATAGCTCGCGCGGACCCCCCAAAACGTCGTCATCGTCGTCATCTCCTTGCAGCGACCGGACTTACGAATGACGACGTTTTTGAGACCACCGAGTCACTCGAAGTAACTCCCAAGCCCATCGACACTTGCGAATGACGACGCCTCCCACGCCGAGGATGTCGCATCCAAAGCCCCTCTCGTTCCGATGCTCCGCGTCGGAACGCCCCAGTGCCGCTCTGCGGCGCGCTCGGCGACAACGTCCGAGTGTACCCTTCCGCCGTCCCTCCTCCGCTAGCCGCCCTCCGCCCTCCGCCCTCCGTCCTCCGCCCTGCGATTCAGTGTCCGTCCTCCACCCTCCGTCCTGCGCCCTGATTCTTGAGGCGAGTTCGTTTTGTACATTTGACGATGGGCCTTTATCCATAAGCATTAAGGGAACGCAGCGACGCCAATGTAGGTCAGGCTTCAGCCTGACGATTTCAGGGCTCGCAGCGAGCGAAAACCCATGCCCACAGCCCCACTCGTCCGCTATCCGCTGCCCGCCACCTTACCCCTGCAACACGATCGCTCTCCCCCAAAAGTGCCGTCATGCCGTCAGCGCCTTACTGGGATTGGACTTACGTCTGACGGCATCACTTGGCCCCTGTACGCAGTTTTGACCCATCTCTTTTCATTTTTGATGTTTACGCCTGACGGCACTTGTGCCGGAGCCCCCCTTTTTCGGCCAAATTCAGCCCCGTTCGAATCGGATTGGCCACCCCCGCCCCATTTTGGTCCGTCGCTCCGCGACGAGATTCCCCGCTCCGACGCACCCCATTGTCGCCCGTCGCTCCGCGACGGGGCCTCTCCGTTGCGCCCCCCACTGTCGGCCGTCGCTCCGCGACGGGGCCCCTGCATTCCTCCCGGCCTTGTGGGGAAGGTGCCGCCGCAAGCGGCGGAGGCGGGCTTGCGCCCGGCGAGGACCGCGCCCGAGACAGTGCCGATCTGGCTTCCGCTGGCGTGAAAAAATGGCCGAAAAATATAGTGAACAGCTCCGGCGAATTGCGATGGCAATTTTTGGTGGCGCGTGCCAAAAGCTCTTGCGACCGCCGAAAGATGCCGCGCTGTGCGCCTATTCGATGATATTCATTGAACTTACAGAACAGCCAATCCGCGCCAGGAGATCGCCGCACCCTTCGAAAAATGGCAATAAGTGGCAATCCTGGGAGGGCTGTAAAGCATTCGTACACTACTGTAAATCGCCCGCTCTCTGCACGCGCCGATCGGGATTCGTTCGTCGCTTGATGAAATCTCGTTCAACGCAGGCGGAGTCATGCTCGGCTCTCGCAAGGATTCGATAGTGAGACGAAATGAGACGAAATGAGACGAATTTGCCCAAAAACAGTCTCACTCGATTCACGGATCCCAGCCCACGCCAATGCTTTGCATCGCTCGCTCGCGTCCCGGGCGTCCCAACGCCATAGCCGCGCCATTTTCTCTCTCAGACCCGAACACAGCCAACATCGCAGGATAATGCCGGGGGCCGCGTCTGCGGCCAGGCGCATCCCGCGGAGCGGTGAGGCCCGCCTGGGTCTCGGAGCGAATCTCAGCCTCTTTGCTAATGGCACTTTTCGGCACTGGATGTCACTCTGTGCGTGAAATTGACCGCTGTTCTCAGGATGAGTGGAGATAGACGGGCACGTAGGAAAGCAGAGCGAGCCGCCTTTCGCGCCAGCGTCGCGCGGTCGCTGACCCTCCTCTTATAAATATTATTATGCGTCAGGTTTCGGTTTTCGGCAATAAAAGCCTCCAAAAAAAGTGCAATCACTCAATCGATACGGCTGCAACGTCACGAGATACGGCTTTGCGCGATTTCTTTGTTAATTGTGAACACGCGGTCGAATCAAAACGGGCTCCGACTATGTGAACCCACCGGCGTCAATCATCCGTCGCACTCGTCACAAGACCCGGCCAGTCACCATAGTGCCGACAACTCGATCCACGGCAACCGAACGGAAACCGCCGGGCGAGCTCATTCAATTCACGAAATCCTGACCGACAACCGACCGCCCCCACCACACAACGACCGGAAAAACCCCTCATACCGCTCCGCCAGTTTGTCCCCATCCCAGCGATTGGCCTCAGCCAGCGCCCGCCTCCGATGCTCCGCCTCAAATTCCGCTTCATCCCACAACCGCTCGATCACAGCCACCCACGGCGCCACTTCGTGCGCAGTCGGCACCACGCTGCTCGCTGGCGTGCACCGATCAGGGATCGTGAACACGAATCCCGCATCGCCCAGTGTCTCGGGTAGCGCTCCGCGATCGCTCGCCAGTACGGGAATTCCGTTCGCCATGGCCTCGATCGGCACGCGCCCCAGCGACTCACGCCAGAGCGACGGCATGAGCACCACCCTGCTCACCCGATAGAAATCACGCGGATCGGGCGTATTGGCCATCCGGTGCAGGTTGGTCAGCCCTGAGAGATCGACCGGCAAGCCCGCCAGGCCGTCCGCGGCACCGCGGCCTTCAACGACCAGGAGCGGGATATCCGGCCGCCGTCGACCGAGCTCGAGCGCAATCCGCGCAAAGACGGCGGCTCCTTTCTCAGGCTGCGGGTTGATGAACGTCACGTATTGCGGCTTGCGGTTTTCGGCAATAACCCTATCGAGCCGGATCGGGTCGGGAATAACAACTCCGTCGATTCCAACTCGCCGCGAGTAAAGCCGCCGCGAATACTCCGACGGAAAGATGATGGCATCGACGTCCTCGAACCCGCGCCGATCGTTATAGCCGAAGTTGTGCAGGTGGAAAACGACCGCGGTGCCTTTGGCCCTGGCCTTCAGCATCAGAGAGCGGCTGACCGGATGCCCGCCATACGTGAGCAGAACCTCCGGCCGAAATCGATCGAGCACCTGCTCCGCCACGTCGATGTACATGGCCCCCTCCCGCGGATTGGGTGCCTTATCGGCGCGACTGGACGATGTGGGCAAGAGTGTGACGCGCACGCCGTCAACTTCGAGATCGAAGACCTCGGCCTCGCCCCCAAGGCTCAGCGCCGCCCCCACGCGCGAACCCGGCCGCTCGATCGAACTCAGAACATTCTCAATGGGCGTCTCATTCTGATAGTCAAGCACAGCGCAAGTAAGCGCGCGGCAATCCCACCCGCGCCCCGCCAGCAATTCGAGCAGTTCGCGCGTGGCGAGCGCCGCACCGCTGGACGGGTCGAGGTAGCTGTGAATGGACGCAAACAAAAGGCGATGACCCATGTCGAGCCCTCCCAGAGAAGAACGCATAAACATGTAGGGCCCGCCATTGCGGACCATCCGCCCCCATCAGAGCGACGAGCGGCAAGAACCATGTAGGGTTCGCTATTGCGGACCGAACGCGTGCGTAGACCCACTCCCACCGCGTTCGAGCTCGCGGCGCCCAGGCACGTGACCACGGTCGTGAGACCGTGGTTCGGACGGGGAACCCCCAACCTCGCACGTCAGTGCGATCCGGCACCACACCCGCCCGCTCAGAAAGAAGATCGGGCTGACGACCGAGGCTGGAGGACGTTCGTCCCATACGAACCACGCACTTGCCGGGCGTGGTCAACGGGATCGCTTGCTCATCTCCCGGCGCTCGTGTCCCGTCGGCGGCAGGCACGCGTGAGCCATCCCGCAAAGGCGAACCCTACGATCCAAAATCGGCCAGCCGCGCAATCGCCTCCCTGTCCCCCGGGCACTCCTCCAGCACCGCCCGCCACTGTCCCCGCGCCTCCTCAAGATCACCCCGTTCCATCGCCACCACCGCCAGATTCCGCCGCGTGAGATGCCCATAAATCCCCTGATCCAAACTCGCAAACTTCCGCGGCCGCGAGAGCGTCAAGATCCGCCGCCAACATTGTTCGGCCTCACCCGAATCGCCACGACTCCGATGCACAACCGCCTTCCGGAACCACAGCTCCGCATCCTCGGCATCGAGCGAAAGACCCTGGGCGCAGCTCGCGAGAGCCGCCGGATAATCCCGGAGCATCTGATAAGACCGCGCAATGTTCGCATACAGCTTACGAACGATCGAATCACTCGGCGCCGACCCCGCCAGGCTTCGCTTGAAATACCCCAGCGCCTCATTCCACTCCGCCCGTTCAATCGCGATCGATCCCAGATTGAACAACGTAAACGCATCATCCGGCCGTTCCGCCAGCTCCTCGCGCAGAATGCGGCAATCACGCTCAAGCTTCCTGAATCGGAGCGCCCTATCAGAGTACCCCGTATGCCGCACCGTGATATCCGTCCACTCCACCGGCACCCCGGCGCGCTTCAGCGCCGGCAGAATCTGCTCATGAACCCGATATGTCCACCGCACGCCTTCAATCAGCGGGAACAATCGGATGTGATCAACGACCGTGTCTCCCCCCGCCCCGTCAGGCCCCGGGTCACACGCACACCGCACGACAAAGGCGGGAGCAAACGGGGACTGGCTCCGGCCAAGGACGCCGGTGCCTGTCCCCTTTTGCGTGCTCCCCGCACACGAATGGTCGCCCCGCAAGCCCCCAATCAACTCCTCCAGCTTCGCGCGCTCCGTAGGCTCAATCAAATCATCCGCATCAAGCCAAAACGCGTAATCGCCTCGTGCCCGAGCCAGCGCCGCATTCCGAGCAGCCCCAAAATCATCAACCCATACGAAATCAAACACCCGAGCCCCGAACGATCGCGCTATCTCAAGCGTGCGATCCTTACTCCCGGTATCGAGCACAACAATCTCATCAAACACCCCGCGCACCGATTCCAGGCATCGGCCGATGTTTTTTTCCTCGTCCCGCACGATCATGGTGAGCGAGACAGCGGCACGGGTCGAAGAGGGAATGGGACCAGATTGAAAAGGTTGGTCCGCAGATGACGCAGAGGAGCGCAGATCAAGCGGAGAAATTATCTTTGTTGGAGGTGTGGCCGCGGCCTCTCCATTTCTTACTCGTCCCTGATCTTCCCGGCTTTCACCTGCGCAAATCTGCGTTCTCTGCGGACAGAAACTCGTCTGTTCATGGCTTCGCTTCGCCGTCCGCGGACTACCTGCAAACGGCTCGAGCGCCACCCTCCGCCCCTGCGGAACCGCGTCCCCCCATTTCGCCGCGAACCTCGCCGCATTCTCATTGAGCACGCGCTCGGCATCGACGCCGTTGCCAACAAACGTCCGGCTGCCATAGTGGTGCACGAACAGGTCATGTGCCACCGCCAGGGCAAAGCCTGCCCGCCTTGCCCGTTCGGCCAGGTCGTCGTCATCAAAGAACCCGAGCCCAAACCGTTCATCAAGCCCCCCGATGGCGTCATAAACGGCCCGTTTCATCATCAAGCAAAACCCCGACAGCTTCCGCACAGTAAACCACGTGCCCCGATGCCCCTCGCGCCAGCGCCGGGCAAACACCTTCATCTCCTCCAGATCCCGGTAAGGTACATGCTCAACCAACTGCGGCGGCGCCGCATAATTCGACATCGGCCCAACCAATCCAATCTTCATTTCGGATTTCGAACTTAGGATTTCGGATTTCGACTTGTGGATTTCGGATTTCGGATCGGGTTCTTCAGGATTCGCGACCGCCGATGGACCGGCCAGCGCAATCAGTTGATCGAGCCATCCATCCGTCACGACCACATCGTTATTGAGCAACACCAAGTACTCCCCCCGCGCATACTGAAGCCCCTGGTTAACCGCCGCAGGAAACCCACGATTTGTGCCATTGGCAACGACGGTAACGGGCACAGGCGAAACATCCTGAACCCCACCCAGATAATCCCCAGTCCCATCGCTCGACCCATTGTTGACGACGATCAACTCCCAGTTCGGCCCAGTCTGCCGAAAGAGCGCACCGATGCACTTCCGAGTAAACTGAAGTTGATTCCAGCATGGAATAATCACAGACGAAAGTCCGCCGACAGCGGTCGTGCTCATGGCTGGACCCCAGGTGAAAAGAGATCAAGGCCTTTGAACCACCGAACATTTTCAACGACACGGAACCGAAAAGGAGCGAATGCAAAGCGAGCAACGCATTCGTCGTAGGGGCCGCCACTGCGGACCGGATCGCGTGCGAAAAAACACCGGCCCAGAATTATGGTCCGCTGATCGACGCGGATGGCCGCAGATCCGATCAGACATGAGTGAAGGTTGGGAATCACTGTTCGGACAAGAAACAGAAATCTACTCCCGGAGAACCTCGCGGTCTGGGATTTCAAGATCCCTGACCCACATTTCCGATTCGTGTAATTCGTGTGATTCGTGGTCGAGACTCTTCTGCGACATGACGGGGGGAAGTTGAACCACGAATCTAACGAATCACACGAATGAGGAAAGCGAAAAGAGAGCAATATAACCGAGTCGGCTCCGCGACCCCCTTTTGATCACTCTGCGGCTCTCCGTGCCTTCCTCCACAACACACCCTTCCCATCAATATCCACGATTGGCTCACTCACTCCGTGGTCCCGCCTGAAATCCTCGACCGCCGCCCGGCAGCTCAGCATGGCCCCATAATCATCAACAATGCAAAACCCCCCAGCCGAAAGCCTCGGATAAAACCCGTCAAGAACCTGAATGGTCGACTCATACAAATCCCCATCGAGCCGAAGAATCGCGATGCGCTCAATCGGCGCGGTTGGCACCGTATCCTTGAACCAGCCTTTGACGAGCCGAACTTGATCACTCCAAAGCCCCACCCGCCTAAAGTTCTCCCTCACTTCTTCCAAGCTCACCGCCAACTGCGGAAACCGATAAAGCTGATCGCCTCGATCACATGGATAAAGCTCCGCATTCGGCGGCGGCAATCCCTCAAACGAATCAAATCCCCAAACCTCGCGCTCCCGCTCGTCATAAGCCGCCAGCACGCCGGCCATCATGATGCACGCCCCGCCGCGCCAGATTCCGGTCTCGACGAAATCTCCCGGGATTCGCTCTCGCAAGACAAGCTCGCAGCAGTCCCGTAGCGATCGCAGGCGGATGCGGCCGATCATCGTAAGGGCCTGTTGCGGCCAATCCAGGCCAAAGTCGCGTTTGCGAACGTCGAAGACCGGCTGCGACCACGGGTCAACCGCCCGATCTTGATAGATCGCGTTGATGAGAACTTCTTGCATCAAGTCAAGGTACCGGTCGACGATTCCGGGCGGTTGGCTCATCTGTTTGTAATCCCGTTGGTGCCTGCGCTGAACGCTGTTTTCGTGCGTTGTCACGGCTCGCGTTGCTCGCGGCACAGGTAGATGTACGTTGGCTGGCCGCGCTTGACGACCGGTCGCAGCTCGCCGGTCACGGGATCTCGCTCGACCACCAGGTGCCGCGCCGGGTTGTCACGGAATTGCTCGGTGGTGCCGTCGGGCTTGGCCAGGACGTAGACGCCCGTGGCCGCGTCGTGCGTGAAGGTAAATTGCCAGGGTTCCTCGCCGATCTCGTAGGTGTAGGTCGTGAGCCCTTCACCTCCGTCATCGCAGGTGTACCAGATCATGTGTCTCTCCGGCCGGCCGTTCGGGGCGGCGGCCTGGGGCGTCCGGTCGCTGTCAGGGGAATCAGAATTCATGGTTGTTCCTCCAAAGGGAATGGGCAATTCGAACTCCGCTGCGACTTTATCTGCGTCAATCGGTGTCCTCTGCGGACAAGTCTGCTCCATTCGATCGCGTTGTGACGGCATGCGCAGTCCGCCGCGATGACACCAGGCTCCCCCGACAGCCCGACCGGGAGTTTCGGCGACGGCACCCCGAGCAAGCTCCCTCACAACCTTCCTATTCGTGTGATTCGTGGTCAAAAGTCTTGCTCTGCCTTGAGCGATGTTCCCATCTGTGCCAATCGGCGCCCTCTGCGGACAAGTCTGCTCCATTCGATCGCGTTGTGACGGCATGCGCAGACCGCCGCGATCACAGCAGGTCCCCCCGAAAGCCCGACCGGGAGTTTCGGCGACGGTACCCCGAGCAAGCTCCCTCGAAACCTTCCTATTCGTGTGATTCGTGTGATTCGTGGTTAAAAGTCTTGCTCTGCCTTGAGCGATGTTCCCATCTGTGCCAATCGGCGTCCTCTGCGGACAAGTCTGCTCCATTCGATCGCGTTGTGACGGCATGCGCAGTCCGCCGCGATGACACCAGGCCCCCCCGAAAGCCCGACCGGGAGTTTCGGCGACGGTACCCCGAGCAAGCTCCCTCACAACCTTCCTATTCGTGTGATTCGTGTGATTCGTGGTTAAAAGTCTTGCTCCGCCTTGAGCGCTCTTCTGCGTCGATCAGCGTCATCTGCGGACAGCTTTTCCTGACTGACCCTTCCGTCCCGTTCCGTGCGTGGTCAATGGTCCCGTCCGCCGTCCGCTGCAACTTTATCTGCGTCAATCGGCGTCCTCTGCGGACAAGTCTGCTCCATTCGATCGCGTTGTGACGGCATGCGCAGCCCGCCGCGATGACACCAGGCCTCCCCGACAGCCCGACCGGGAGTTTCGGCGACGGTACCCCGAGCAAGCTCCCTCACAACCTTCCTATTCGTGTGATTCGTGGTTAAAAGCCTTGCTCCGCTTTGAGAGCTCTTCTGCGTCGATCAGCGTCATCTGCGGACAGCTTTTCCTTACTGACCCTTCCGTTCCATGCCGTGCGTGGTCAATGGTCCCGTACGCCCTCCGCTGCGTCTTTATCTGCGTCGTTCGGTGTCCTCTGCGCACAAGTCTGCTCCATCTACGTGAAAATAATTGGCCGCTCGTGCTCAATTGCCACCGCACAAAGTTTCAACAGGCATTCGAACAGGTTCGCGCCGTTTGCGTCTCGGAAGCAATCGTAAAGCGACCCGCCCCCTACACCGTCCTCGGAGGCGCCATTGAGGGCTTCTTCGGTCCTTGCAGATGGCAACTCGCGAAACGCGGCTGCGATCTCTAGAAGCTTCCGCCCGAACGGCCCGATGTCGTTCGGTGACCACTCAAATGTGGTCATGCATCCGTATGGGTCGTGGAAGCGTTCTAGAGCGCACTTGCAACGCGACCCGGCTACCGTGTGAGCCTCCGCGACGCGTTGAAAAGCGATCTTCATCCGTTCCGATGGCAACTCCCGAAATGCGGTCGCGATCTCCTGAAGCTCCCGCTCCACCGCTCGGACCTCACTCGTCGGGAACCAAGCATCGCTATCCAAAAGGCGCATCAAGGTCGGGTACCGGCCAGCGCCCAGGTTACAGTCGATGGAACTGTGGAAAAAAGCCAAATCGCAAAAGTCCCCGACATCACATTCAGCCAGCTCCTCCGGCTCCGAATCATCGTCGAAATCCGACGCAAACACGTAAAGGCAATAACCCATTGCAGTTCTCCTTTCGCGAGTAAGCGTCCGAGATCACCAAGCGATTAGTACGGGCGATTTGCCATCCGGCCCGTCATCCCTTGGTTCCCCTCCGTTTTCAAGTTGATTCGGCGGACGAATCGTCGGTTAACGCGTGCTCCAGTGTAACCGTCCGGTGGAGTACACGCGGCTAAATGCGCGCGGCCGGCGCGCGACTTGCTTCGCGCGCTGGGAGCTCGGGGCCGATCACCGAGGGCATCCAGGCCCGCTCGACCGCCGGCCGCACCAGCACGCGCGCAAGCTCTCTGCTCGTGACCAGCGCGGTCACTCCACCGGCTTCGTCTCCGCTGCCACCCGTTCTTTCTTCCACTGATCCGGCAGCAACTCTCTGATTCGCCGCGCGGGGTGCGTGCTGATCCGCTCCAGCACGTCACGCAGATAGGCAAACGCATCCACCCCCACGTTCTTGCACGTCATGCACAAGCTCATCAGCGTCGCCGCCGTCTTGCCGCCGGCGTCACTCCCGGCGAATAACCAATTCTTTCGACCGAGTGCCACCGGCTTCATCCCGCGCTCGCTGGCGTTATTGTCGATCGACAGCCAACCCGCCTCGGTGAATCTCTCGAGCGCCTGCCAGTGATTCAAGGCATACCCGATCGCTTCGCCGATCGGACTCTTGGGCAATACGCGACTCTTTTCCTGTAACAACCAAGCGTGGATCTCATTCAAGATCGGCTTCGAACGCTCCTGGCGCAATGCCCCGCGCGCCGCGTCGTCCTGATCCTTGGTGTCCTTCTCCACCTTGTACAACTGCTGAATCATGGCCATCGCCACGTGCGCCCTTACCGCGTCGCTCGACTTGGACTCGTGGAACTTCCGCCGCGCGTGCGCCCAGCACCCCACTTCGATGATCTTCTTCCCGGCGTAGATCGCGTCGTAGGCCGAATACGCGTCGGCTTGAAGGTAGCCTTCATAACCATCGAGCATCCGCTGCGGTCCCTCGCCGCTGCGATCCGGCGTGTAGTCGTACACCACGTGGGGATGATCGCGATCCCCCAGGTAGTCCCAGAGCCGGCCTGTCCGCGTCTTCCCCAAACTCCGGTCCAGAACGGGTACTGGCGTGTCGTCAGTCTGAATGACCCGCGATTTGAGGATCTCGCAGTGCATCTCCGCGACGATCGGTTCCAACAATTCGGCAGAGACCGCCATCCAATCGCACATCGTCTGACGAGACAGCTCCACGCCGTGACGGCGGAAGATTCCTTCCTGCCGATAAAGCGGCAAATGGTCGGCGTACTTGCTGACGATCACCTGGGCCATGAGCCCTGGGCCAGGCAAACCTTTCTCGATCGGCTCAGGAAGTCGTTCGGCAATGATCACGTTGGCCTGGCATGCCTTGCACGCGTACTTGGGCCGCACATGCTCGACCACAATCAAGCTGGCCTGAACAAATTCAAGCTGCTCGCGAACCTCCTCGCCAATGCCGGTGCGGATGACGCCGCAGTCGGGGCACGGGAGTAGTTCGGGGAGAACGTCGTGGACCTTGCGCCGGCGCTCGAGGCTCCTGGGCAGCGGCTTACGACCGTGCCCGTTCTTCTTGGTTGGTTCCGCTTGGCCAACCGACTCGGTTGTCTTCGCGTCGGCAGCCGGTGGGGCCGCAGCGGGGTCGACTCCGGTTGCTTCCAAGATCTCGCGGGCGAAAAGGAGGAGTTGGTTGGGGTCGAGCTTTTCGGTCCTGGGGCCGTAGATCCGCCGCAGGAGCTTTTCGAGCTGATGCTGGAGGTGCTCGTTCAGGACGGTCTGCTGGCGCAGCGTCTCCAAGAGCTCGCGGATGAGCTGATGGGCGGTTTCCAGATCGGTGGGGAGTGAATCGGCCGCCGTCGTCATACCGTTATTACGGTCGACCGCCGTCAATGTGACGAGAGATTCTCAGAAGATTATACGAGTGCATCTGCCTGCGAGATGGGGATGGGCGCCGGCAAAGTGTAGCGTCGCTGGCGGCCCGCGGTGCGTAAATCGATGCCGGCGAGGATGGCAGCCATCTCGGCCGGCGAGACTTCGATGCGGTTCGCCGTGGGTTGAGGGAAGCGGAAGACGCCTCGCTCGAGCCGCTTGTACCAGAGCGCGTAGCCATCGCGGTCCCAGTAGAGGATCTTGAGGCGATCGCCCCGCCGATTGCGAAAGACGAAGAGATGGCCGCAGAGGGGATCCAAGCCGATGGTCGAAGAGGTGAGGGCAGCGAGGCCGTCGAATCCCTTCCGGAGATCCGCTGGCCCAACGGCCAAGAAAATGCGGACTGTGGGTGGGAAGTTGATCACGGCCGATCTTCCAGGACGTCGAGGAGTTGATGAAGGGTCGCCGGATCAAAGCCGGGTGGAATGCGGACGAAGTGTCGTTCACTCACGACGAGCTCGAGCGAGGCGGGTGGATGGGAGACGTGGGGGTCGGCCGTAGAAACCCTCGATTGGGGACGGACAAGCACAGGAAGGAAGGCGGGGAGCGCGGAGCTCGCCGGGGCAGAGACCGGCGCCGGGCGACGGCTTTCCGAGGGGCCGGCGGTAGGAAATCCGCCACGGAGACCGTATAGCCAACTGCGGAAGGAGCTGACGGAGATATGACGGCGGCGACAAAACTCAGTTTGGGTCAAACCAGAGCGGTGGAAGTCAGCCAGTATGGCTGACCAATCGCATTTGGGAATAGCGCGGGACATGCGTGGACTCCGGTGCGTGAGGGCACCGGCTTATCCTGACACCAACCCCCGCCCGGATAAAGATGCACTTCACCGGACGGTTACACCAGGCCGGGCGGTTTTCTCTCTACCGGCCCGAGGCGATCGCCCTGGCCGAGGATGACGTCATCCGCTTCACCGGCACCGTGACTACTCATGAGGGGGAGCACAAGCTCCGCAATGGCGACGTGCATACGGTCGCCGGCTTCACCCCCGGCGGCAATATCCGCCTGGAGAACGGCTGGGTGGTGAGCAAGGATGCCGGGCATTTCCGCAGCGGGTTTGTCGAGACTTCCATGGGTTCCCAGGGCCGTACCGTCCAGCGGGTCATTCTCGGCATGTCCTCGGCCTCCCTGCCGGCGATCAACATGGAGCAGATGTACGTCTCGGCGTCGCGGGCCCGCGAGCAGCTCCGGCTCTATACCGACGAGGCGGATGCCGTGCGCGATGCCATCCGGTATAGCTCGGCCAAGAAAGCCGCCCTCGACCTGGTGCCGCCTCCCCTCCCCCAGCCGGTCCGGCCTGATCCCTTAGGGGTATATCGTGAGCACCGTCGGCGCCGGGAGTTCACCGCGCGTCTGCGGGAGGCCTGGGACGCCCCTCCCGCTCCGCTGCGCCGGGCGGTGGGGACGGCACACGCTCGGCGGCTGCTTGGTGATCGCGGTCAAGGAGATGACCATGGACGCTGAGGGCAATGTGGTCGAGATGCCCAGGCCCGCCGGCGACGCCGCTGATTTGGATGGCCGCCTCGAGAAAGGCTACAGGGAAGCGCCGGATGGTGAGGACGCCCTCCCCGAGCTGGGCGACGATTACCTTGCCTGCGGGCGGATCAGCAACAAGCCGGAAACCATGCTCTGTGTCATCCTCCGCGATCAGCGCTATGAGTTGTTCGCCTACGGCGACCTGGTGCGCGTGCGCCTGGATGCTCCGGCATCGCCGACGAAAGCTCGAACGCTTTCCTTACGTTTCGTCGGGGCTGGCGTCACCGACGTCGTGCTCGAGGGCCGCCGGCTGCTCGAGCTGGTCCACAACCTCCGGCGTCACCGCATTCCCTGGCTGCGCGAAACGCCCACCGACCGGACGTTCCTCGACCGGAAAGCCATCGTCATTACCCGCATCACCATCGGCCCGGGCGGGGGTCAGTGGTAGCGGGCATTTAAGAGGTGATTCCTCAGAACGGAAAAAGAGTACGCTAAGGAACTGAAAAGCAATAACCTACCGATGTGTGATCTTCTTGGCGCAGCTGAAAGTCATAGTGCTATTCTGCATGGAACCCGTTGGGCTTTGACCAAGATTTCATTTCTTTTACTCACCGTCGGTGAAAATCCCTCGAGTCCGCAATTTTCTCAGCGCCAGCTCGACTTCCGCGCGGACCTCGGCGGACTCGTCCAACCTCATCCTCCGCAAGCAATCGATGGCTCTGCTCGAAACGTCGCCATCCGCCGATCTCGCAACGTAACCAAGTCCCATCGGGACCAACGCGCGCGGGGCATCAGCCCCGACACGGCTCAGGTCTTCCAGGAGCTCGACTGCATTCGCGTCGGAGTAATACTTCCCAAGTATTTCGGAAATCAGGAAGCAGGACATGAAATCCCTGAACTTGGCGTAGGTCTCCCTGAAGCAGACCAGCAGCGCGGCTTTCTGGCCGTTCGTTAGCCGACCGAAGTCCGTCTGCACAAGTCGGAGAAGAAACCATGATCCGTCCATCAATTGGAAGGACTCGTCGCGCATTCGGCCAACGATGAAATCGAAGACCGCTTGAGACAGTTCCTTTTCACTAGGTGCCTGCTCTTCGAAGCAATACTCCGCGAACTCGTCGACACACGATTCCAGCTCTTTCTTATCGCGGTTGGATATCGCGCTCGCGACACGAGCTATAAACTCAAGGTCGTCCACTGGTTTGGCCCTCGTACCCGCCTGTTGGCTTTTCCGAGACAGGCGGCGGAAATGCCGACGCGACACTTCGTGCTGATAGGGTTTTTTGCATATCCCCGCGAAAAGGTATAGTTGGGGTCAGCGTAGAGGATGTTCAATACCCCACGCCAGAAGGTTATTGTACGGGACTTTGTTCCGCATGACATTCTTTATTGAACGGCGGTTTTCCGCGATAACCTTTATATTGCCTGCTGCGTGCCGGTTATCGTTCCCACGCCCACGGTTTGAATTTTGATGTTCTTTTCCTCGCCGGTGAATTTTACCTGCCCTTTGGCATCAGTGACTTCGTGGTCGGCCGCCGCTTGAGCTTTGGTCTTTTCCATGTTCGCCATCTGGCTCTTTTGCGCCTCTTGCATTCGGTGTTCTGCGTCATAGGCATTCAAGCTACCACCATAAGCTTTAAGCTCCTTAATCGCCTCACGCATTCCAGTCTTGCGCCTGGCCGCGCGCCGTGAAAAGCTGCTCGCGGCATCGCGGTAATGTTATGTACCTGCGCCTGCAAGGATCTGAAACCCCTTCCAGATTAGCCCGCCGCCGGCACCGATGGTGACCGGATCGTCGAGAATTCCCACCCCCCCGGTCCCAACGTCCTCGATGATAGTTCCGCCGATGACTACGCCGCCCAAAATAATAAGGCCACCCCCGGCGACCACGCCGTATACGACACCGGTACCGAAGTCAACCCAGTTAAAAGGCTTTTTCTTTTGTGGCTGGGGCTGTGTCTGTGTCTGCGGTGCTGGCTGCACCACAGGCGGCGGAGAAACCGGAGCTCCTTGTGTTCCCGTGCATTTCCAGCAGTACTCAGCTTCGAGCTCCGCGAGTAGCGCCCTGTCCTTGTTAATCAACATTCGGTGCCCCCACCTACTACCACTCGGCTTTAATTTATCGTTCGGGCATCTCTCCGGAAGGTCTCCCTCGTCCTCTCGATACTCCGAGAGTCGCTCGTTTATCTTTGCCCTCACGTTCACGATTTTTCGGGCCAGGGCAATGCACTCTGGGTCGGTTGGAGGCTTCGGGTACACGGGCCTGAGCCCGCCTGGATCGATGTATGACAGCGGACCGTTGCCAACGTACGAGTACATATTGCTGTACCCCCCTCGGAATCCGAGCGGATCCTGACTGTCCCACCGCCCAGTCCCCGGATTCTCCTCACGATACACCGCCATATTCAACCCGGTGACGGAATCTCGCTCCAGCATTGCAAAGCCAGTCATCCGGTCGCCGCTCGTCGGGCTCGTCTCTCCAAGAACTGTTCCAAACGCGCTGAAATCCACATGGTCGATGATCGCTCCGGAGTTGTTGATGATGTCGCGGATCGTGCCCAAGTGGTCGGCAAGGTACCACGAGACAGTGCCGCCGGATGTCTGACGGGCCACAATTCCTGTCGGTCCCCACAAATACCGCATTGTCAAAGAACCGGAGCTATTGAAGTCCATCATCGGATTGCCGCGCTCATAGAGCGTCCACGTCTGCGTGCTATTTTCATCCATGCCGATGCGGTTGTTGAGCGCATCGTAGGTGTACGTGACGGACTCGAGTGTCGTACCGCCGGAGGTTTTCTCGACCGCGGTCACCATGCGGCCGGGGAAGTCGTAGCCGTACGTCCACACATCACCCGTCGATGTCTGCGTCTCGGAGGTCAGTTCGCCGGCGTTGTCGTAGGTGTAGGTATAGCCGGGCGAAGCCGTCTGCTCGTTATCTGTTCCGGTCGTATAGCCGGAGCCGGTTTCATTGCCGTTGCTGTCCCATGTGAAGCTCTCGTTCGAGAACGAGCCGTTTGAGTGCGTCACGCCGGTCAACTGGTTGTTGTTCGTGTACGAGTAAGTCACCGTGTCGGACGAGCCGCCCGAGGCCCATGTCCGCAGTTCCTGCGAGACTCGATCGGCGGCGTCGTAGGTGTAGCCGTAGGTGACGAGCGTGGTGCCGGTAGAATTCGAGTCGACGATGCCGGTCATTCTATTGGCGTGATCGTATGAGTATGCCGTTGCCGCGACCTTGGTCGTCTCGGCGGCGTTGGAATAGCGGGTCAGGCCTGTCAGGCGGCCGGCGGCGTCATAGGCGTAGGAGACCGCCTCGTCGGAAAGGCCGCTGGCGGTGAACTTCTCGTTGGTCAGTTCGTCACGCGCGTCGTAGGTGTAGGTGGTCAGGCCGCCCAGGCTATCGGAGACGGTGGTCACATTGTTATCGCCATCGTAGCCGTACGTCAGCGTGACCAGGGGCAGGCCGGTGGTGCCGTTGTCGGCGAACGTGCTCACCTCATCGTCGGCGTTGTAAGTGTATTGATAATTTGTGTTGGCGTCCTTGATCTGGGTGATATCGCCGTCGGCGTCATAGCTGACCGTTACTAAGTTGAGCGGGCTGCCCACACCGGGGTTAACCCACGTTTCGCCGGTTTCCTCGTTGTCTGCGTCGTACGAATACGTAATTTTATGCGAATTCGGATCAATCACGCTGGTCACGTTGCCGTTGAGGTCGTAGCTATAGGTCGTCGGGTGACCCAGCGGGCTGATCTCGGTCGCCACCTCGTTGGCCTGCGTGTAGGTCCAGGTCGTGATATTATTGTCTGGATCGGTCAGAGAGGTTGTTCGTCCAGCGAGATCGTACGTGTAAGTCGTGGTCCCGCCTCCAGTGGGCTCGGTCTCGGAGACCAGCTCGCCTCTGGAATTGTAGGCAAACGAAGTGGTGTGCGAGAGACCGTCGGTGACGGCGGTAAGATCACCGTCGTAATCGTAGCTGAATGTCGTCGTCTCGGCAGTGCTACCATTGGGATAGACCGTCTCAGTTGATTGCCAGCCCATGTTGTTGTACGTGTAAACTGCCTTGTCGCCGAGCTGGTCGGTGATGCTGAGTACGTTGCCGTTCTCATCATATGTATATGACGTTGGCGCCGATTGGCCGGGCAACACGACTGTGGAGAGCTCGCCCAGCGAGTTGTACGTGTAAGTCGTCGCCCCCCCATTCGGATTGATCATTGTCACGACTTCGTTATCAGCATCATATGCGTATGTATTGATATTATTTAAGGGATCGGTGACCGAAATCAGATTGTTATCAAGGTCATAAGCGTAGGTTGTGGTGTACCCCCGCGCGTCCTCCACCGTCGTGACATTTCCTTCCGCGTCATAGCCATAGGTAACGATATGATTGAGCGCATCCCGCACGCTGACCAGCTCGTTGTTTGCGTTGTAGGTGAGCGTCACAGTGTGGCCCAGGGCGTCGGTCACCGAAGTCAGATTGCCTGCCGCGTCATACGAGTAGGCAACATCCTTGCTTGCGGCAGCCTGCACTGGGTTTTGCTCGCTCTTCAGGCGGCCCATCGCGTCGTATGTATAGGTGATCGTATCGCCGACTTCATCGGTCACCTGGGTGACATCGCCGGCGGAGTCATACGCATATTGGATGGTTGCGATTGACGTGCCGGGCTCGGTAAGCGAAGTCAATTGGCCGAGGCCGTTATAGGCGTAGGTAACTGTTTTCCCGAGCGGATCGGTATCGGTGAGCACTTGACCGGCTGAGTTGTACGTATAGTTTTCGCTCTGGCCATCGGGGTCGGTTCGCTTGGTGACGTTGCCATTCGAATCAAGCGTGTAGCTGGTGACGTTTCCATCGAAGTCGACGACGTAGGTCGGGATGCCGAAGTTGTCGTTGTAAAGGATCGTCTCGGTGGCGCCGTCAGCCTGCGTGATCGTCGTTGGGTTTCCTGATGAATCATACGCGATGGTCGTGGTGCGGCTGAGCGGGTCGACGATAACCGTCGGCAGATCGTGGCTGTTGCGGGTGATCGTCGTGGTGTTGCCCCGGCCGTCGGTTTCGGTGAGGATTCCGCCCATGCCATCAAATAGTACGGTTGTGGTCGCGCTGTCGGCATCGGTGATGTGGCCGATGAAACTTGACGGGTAAACCAGCGGGGTCGTGCCGCCAGCGGCAACCAGGCCCGCCTCCTCAGCCGGCGATAGCGTAAAAGTCGCGAGGCCGCCGTAAACCTCTTCACTGCTCATCCGGCCAAAGCTGTCGTAGGTGATAGTCGCCGTCTGATTGTCCGGATTTTTCTCAGAGGAAGCGAGACACCCACCCTCTTGAGCGGGTTCCTTGTGAAGCCAGGCTCGCGTGACTCTCATTGTTTCGCACCCCGCAATTGCTCGGTGCCCCGCGGCATTGCGGCAGACGAAGCGTGCAGCACGTACTCTACCACGCTCGGCCAGCGAGCGTATGCGCTTGCGTAAATCGCCAGCGCTTCCACGCGTCGGTTGCTGCGAACCGCTCGATATCGACGGCGTTGCTTCGTCGCTCGCCGCGCGGTCGAACGGAACGACGTTCACCCGCCTCGAATCCAATCGAATTCAGCGTCTGCCGCTACGACCAGCGCTAACGAGCAAGCCACTCACTTACAGAAACGCGACTTGCGCGGCCGCCTTCCCCTGAAGCCAGCGCCGCGAGCAACGCGGCGCAGCTTGCACAAGCGAGCTCGCTCGACCTGCGGCTTGCTTGAACATGCGACCGAAGTCACGCACCGTGTCCACCCAATTCGATCGGTCCACTCCCAGCCGGTCCAGGATCGGAGCCAGGTCTTCAGGGATCGCCCCACGCTTGTCCAGCCTCAATTCTCGGCCCGTCCAATCGAGCAGCATGACGTACTTTCTGGTCTCGATCGGCAGAAACCCTTGATCCGACGCCCGCGCAGGCAGCGGCCGTTTCGACTCCGCCTGTCGCGGCACGGCCGAGACCGCGGCCGAAGAGCGAGCAGGTGCCGAACGTCCCGCGCCATCCTCATGGTTGCTCGCGATCGGTTCGCGCGGCGGAACCGTTTCTATCGCTTCAGCCGGCGAGCTTCCGGACTGCCCCGTTCTGGAAACGACCTCCGTCTCCTGCAACGTCAGTTCGCACAGCCAGGGATCCGGGCGATCAGAAGTTTCGGCCGAGCTCTCATCGTGCGATGAATGGAATCCACCCGGAGGTCCGGCGAAGCTCAGAATGCGGTCACACCCCGACGTGAATTGCGATTCCTCCGGCGTACTGGCGATTCCGGCCCGTATCGGGTTGAGGTCGACATAGACGCTGCAAGCCAGAAGCGCTGCCTCATCGAGAAGCGGCTGCGATTTGAACCGGCCGGCCCAAAATCTGCCGGCGGACTTCTCTTCGTGATTGGCCGCCCGGGCGACCCATTCGCACAAGCACCTCATGAACCACGATAGACTCGACAGCCGGCCGCGCAGGATCGCCAGCCTGTCGGCGTCGGCCATGAGCATCGCCAAGTCGTTCTCATCGGGCTCCGCCGGCTCGCCGGTAACCTCGTCGCGTTGCGGAAAGAGCTTGCGCCAGCGCAGCGCGACTTCAGCGTCGGACCACTGCTCGACACTGTCCGGTCGATTGCGAAGCACGAGATGCAGATGGTTGCTCATAATGGCATAACCGCACACCTCAACGCCGAAGAGTCCGGCGAGGTGGCGCAGCCGATCGAGAATCCAGGCCTTACGGTGAGAGTAATCACGACCGGAGTAGGTGTCGGTGCCGCAAAGAAAAGCTCTGCGGACGCACCGAGCGATGCAGTGATAAACGCCGACGCACTCCTCGTGGACGATGTCGCGGCGGGCAGAGGCAGGCACGTAAGGCTCCATCACCAGGCAGGTGCAGCACATTAGCAAGAGTATTCACAAGATCAGTAATGGACAAAAATATCAACCATGGCGCGGGTGTCAAGAGTGTTGAGAAAAAACTCGACAGCGAACTCCTCGGAGCTAACCAGGAGTTCCGACGGCCACCGCCGCAGTTGCTTCGGAACGAGCCCGATGGCGGCATCTGGACCGGGATGCCAGCTTCACATGAGATCGGTGGGTGTCTGCCATCAACATGAGATCGGTGGGTGTCTGCCATCCCGAGATCGGTGGGTGTCTGCCATCCCAGCCGACAACTTGGAGTTGTTGCATGCCAACTATCATCGGCAGATCCATGTCCAAGAACGACTGACAAAAGCGGCCGCGTCCTGCGAGGGGCGTTCGTGAAGGCTTGAGCTGCATGAAGGGAAACTTTCACGTGCAGTTCTGAGGGGAGGGGGTGGCGGTAACGTCACCTCCTTACCCGGCACCTGGGGGAGAAATCCCCCAGGGCGACCCGGCGCCGCCCCCTCGCGTTACGGCCTGCCTGCTCGCTGTATCGGCAAAGCGACACATCTGTCTCGAAGGCTCCGACGGCTTCGTTACCTCCACCGCCGCTCCGATAGCTACCGGCTGGAGCGACCCAGTTGCCGGGTGGGAATTGCACCCACTGAAGAACCAACACCTTTACACCGCGCACCGTAGGTCTGACCCCGAGGACAAGAACCGCCTCCCGCGTCAGAGAAGGACTAGAACTCAGGATAGAGTGAATTTCGGCACTCAATCGCACACCGTTTTGATCTCGCTGTCTAGACTTCGCAGTGAGGGTCGCTTCTCACCCACGCAAGACTCGTATCCGGCTTCAGGCCGGGCTCTGCCGGGAGGGGATGGGCTGCCCGCAGGGTTCCGTTCAAAAATTTCACATTTAACATGATCCTCTTCCGAGCTCCTTGGCGCAACGTCCGGACTCCCCGTGGCTTTCCCCGCTTCCCCCTCCCGGTCGCCCGTGTTCACAAGATCGCAGCGAAGACGATTGCACAAACAAACGGCTCTAGTATCCATCCTACTCCTAGGCAAACGCCGGCCACTTCAAGCCAGCACCACCTAAGCCGCATGCTCCCACCAACAGCCAAGATTAACCAGATCGCCGCAGTAGCCGCGCCTACCTTCAACTCGAGAGTATCGATCAGTCCGACCCAACCGATAGGCGACAACCATCGGTGAAACAGCAGCCTGACCGTAAGAACCCTCAGGAGTAGAATTACAACGCCGACGAGGAGAATTGTCACGCAGGTGATGCAGCTCGCCATTCCCGGGCGCCGGACTGCGTCGGAAATCGAGTCTCGACATCGGACAAATTGCGCGACCAGCAGACAGCACGCGTACACTAGCATCGAGGCGTGTGCCGCGCCCGTAATGTTCAGGATTTTCTGCGGATCGGGCGGGAGCTGCCGATTTGATTTCGTCGCCGCGTGGAGGCCGTCCGTATCGTCGACGAATTCCGGCGACAGGATGCGCAACATAGTCGCCCGCCTTGACTCCTTCTCGAGATAGTAGGTCCTCGATAGTACGAGCCCTGCGGCGAAACACGCGACTGCCACGAGGCAGTCGAGGACGCTAAGCCTCCAGTTTCGCAGGCCACGCCTGCGAACAGCCGAGCCTCGAAGAATCGCAATTGCCATCGGTCTGCTCTTTTGGGTCTGTTTTCGTGCGCGATGCGAGAGCGGACGGCTCCGAACTCCAGGCCAGTATCCTGCTGATTGACCGAGTGTCTCGGAAGGCATGCTTCACACTACACTGCTCCGGGGCCAACCACGCCATGCCTCCGCTTCCCAACCTATATCACTGCAAGGCGACCACGTCCAGGGCCGGCGCCTGATTTTGGCTGACGGTCGTGTTGTGTGATTTCGCATGCATCGCCGAAGCACGCTTAAGGTTCCTTGGACGTCGGGCGCAGTTGGCCTGTCCCGCGCCGTTTGCCTGCACTGATCCACAGCACGCTCTACGACGCGAAACAACGCGCAATCTCTTCAGACCGGATTCGTGCGTCGACTCGCCTCGGCACGTGAATCTCTCGACCACGTCTTAAGCCAGGATACCAGCGTCGCGAGAGAGACGAAACCCGATTTGGCGAGGCTCCGGCGAATCGCACGTGCCTAAAATGTGCTCATCTGCACGGGTCCTCGAGGCCGGCAGATCTTAGCGGAATCTGGTTCTCTTTGTCCGCGAGGAATTGGCATGGTCCGCTCGTGCGGTGCCTACCCGCTCTGAACGCGAACAACTGGGAAGTGTCGTTCGTCCCTAAAATCATCACCACAGCGCTCCGCCATTTCCACGACGGTCGTTAAGCGAAGGGACCCAGACACCCACCCTCAGGGACCACTACACCCACCCTCTGCTGTCGGTCCCGCGGAAAGACACACGCACTTGACTCGCATCGGTTCGCGTCCCGCGGGCGCTGGATACCTCCCGGCCGACGCCGCGCACAGCGCGCGCTTTGTCACGCACGGTCAGCGACCGGGTGCGCTCGGCTGCGTCGCCGGCGTTTGCACGCGTCGGTTGCTGCGAACCGCTCGATATCGACGGCCAGGCTTCGTCGCTTGCCGCGCCGGGGAAGGAAACGGCGCAGGCTGGCCTCGAATCCAACCGAATTCCGGGTCTGCCGCTGCGACCAGCGGTACCGAGCGAGCCGCTTACTTACAGAAACGCGACTTGCGCGGCCGCCTTGCCCTGAAACCAGCGCCGTGAGCAACGCGGTGCCGCGCTCACAAGCGAACTCGCTCGACCTGCCGCTTGCTTGAACATGCGACCGAAGTCGCGCACCGTCTGCACCCAATTCGATCGATCCACTCCTAGCCGGCCCAGGATGGGAGCCAAGTCTTCAGCGATTGCCCCACGCTTGTCCCGCCTGAGTTCCCGGCCCGTCCAATCGAGCAGCATGACATACTTTCTAGTCTCGATCGGCAGAAACCCTTGATCCGACACCCGCGCAGGCAGCGGCCGTCCTGACGCCGCCTGGCGCAGCACGGTCGAGACCGCGGTAGAAGAGCCAGCAGGTGCCCGACGCTCCGCGGCATCGACAAGGCCGCTCGCGATCGGTTCGCGCGGCGGAAGAGTTTCCGATGGCGCAGCGCGTCAGCCTTCGGTCTGCCGGGTTCGGGGAATGATGTCGGCCTCCCGCAACGTCAGTTCGCACAGCCACGCATCCGGGCGATCAAGAGTTTCGGGCGCGCTTTCCTCGCAGGAATCAGCGCTGAAGCTCGTCTACTTGGCAATTCACGAAGCGTCCAAGAAGTGGACGCTGCCGATTCCGAAATGGAGAGCAGCGTTGAATCACTTCGCAATCATTTTCGCGCGCGAAGCTGACAACACCCGCCGCGCTGAGGGCGCGCAACAGCGGCCTTTGATTCTCTCACACGCCCACCGCATAATAGACGCCACAACCGCTCAAACCGCAACCGACCACGGAGACTCCGGCCCATGGTAAACGAGGCGCTGTTATCGCTGTTGGTCTGCCCGCTGGGCAGGGCCCCACTGCGGCGCGAGGGAGACGTCCTCATCTGCACACGATGCGGTCCCCGCTTTTCGATCGAAGACGACATCCCCAACATGATCCTCGAGGAAGCCGAGCTTCCCACGGGTTGCCCCTCGATTGCCGAGCTTCCTTGCGTCAAAGCCGGAGACGCGAAGCCAGACTGAGTGCTCGTCAAGTCGCGAGGTCGAAGTGCACGCCGCCTTCCACGTCGACACGATCGCCGGCGCACATCTTCCGCCGTTTCCGCAGCTCCACCTCGCCGTTAACCCGTACCCGCCCGTCCGCAATCAGCAACTTCGCCTCTCCTCCGCTTTGCACACATCCCGCCAGCTTGAGCGCCTGTGTCAGGTTGATCGGCCGATCACCAACGTTCACCGATCGATGGGGACGCGGATCATCCGGCATGAGCGAAATCTCGGACTGTCAGGGCTTCAAACACGGCCGCCGATCCTATCGTCCATCGTGCTCCAGACCAAATCAATCCTTACTTCTGTTAAAGCAGCTAAAATGACAATAATGGATATTCTCGGCAAGTCAGCGAGTTTTCTGGCGACAGTTCGGCGCTGATATCGGTCGATCGTAAGAGAAGTGCGAAAGAGCTGACGAACTGGGATGGCGGGGGTCACGATCGCACTGTGCGCACGGAAGGTGGTCCTCTAAACGGAGTTTTCGTCATGTCGTTCAGCCGGTCAGGCTTTGGTCGTTTGCGAACGGAATCGAGGACCGCTCGTCGTGGAGCGCGGACGTCAGAGCGCAGACGGCTTGTGCTTGAGCGACTCGAGGCGCGGCTGGTGATGTCGACCAGCACGTGGACCGGTATGGGCGGCGATGCGAACTGGTCGACGGCCGGCAACTGGGATGTTCCGCCGACGAGCGGCGCAGGGACGAACCTGGTCTTTCCCGTCGGGCGCGATGCAACTGACGAATGTCGACGATCTGGGGCCCGGAGCGACCTTTGGGTCCTTGTCGTTCACAGGCGGCGGATACTCGATCTCCGCGGCCAGCGGCAGCACCGCCTCATTCACGTCGATCGACTCGGCGCAGACGTCAAATCCGAACGTCTTCGACGTTCCGCTCGCCCTGTCGCAGGCGACGATCGTGACCGTGGACAATTCCGGCGAGTCGCTCACGCTGGGCGGGGTGATCTCGGGCTCGGATGGGATCACGACCGCCGGTAGCGGCACGGTCGACTTGACGGCAGATAACACCTACACCGGTGACACGGCTGTCACCGCCGGAACGCTCCTGGTTGACGGTAATCAAAGTGCCAGTGCAGTGACAGTCAGCACGGGTGCGACACTCGGAGGGATGGGGACCGTCGCATCGGTGTCGGCGACCGGTGGAACGATCACCCCGGGCAATCCGGCTCCGGGAATATTGACCGATGCCGGAGCCCTTTCGCTCGAGGCCGATACCAGCTCGAACAATTCGACGTTCAAGGTGGTGCTTGACGGAACCACTCCGGGCAACGGAACGGGCAACTACAGTCAGTTGCAGGCGGCCGGCCCCATTGCATTGAGCGGTGCCACCTTGAGCGCGACGCTCGGTAATGACTTCGTCCCGGCCGTTGGCTCGACCTACACGATCCTTGACAATACGGGAAGCTCGACGATCACCGGCACCTTCGACGGACAAGCCGCCCTTGTCGACCGTACTGATCTCGGGAATGCCGTTCCAGATCAGCTATGTCGGCGGCACGGGCAGCAACTCGAACTCGGTCGTTTTGACCGAGCTCGATCAGAGCACGACGATGGTGACGCCCACTCCGGCTTCGCCGGTCTTCGGCCAGTCGGTTGCGCTCACGGCAACCGTCACCGGTCCCACCGGATCGACGCCCCGCCGACCGGCTCCGTTCAGTTCTTCAACGGAGCAACTTCCCTGGGAACGGAAGTGCTCGCAAATGGCAGCGATAGCGTTACTCTGAACGTCACCACGCTGCCCGTGGCAAGCAACTCGATCACCGCCCAGTATTCCGGCGACTCGAACTTCGCCGGCAGCACCTCGCCCGCCGTGACGGTCGCGGTTGCAAAATCCGCCTCGACCACCACGCTCACTCCGTCGACCACGACCCCGGTTTTCGGGGAGAGCGTCACTTTCACGGCGACCGTCCTGCCGGTGAGCCCCGGCGCCGGAATGCCAACCGGAACGGTTCAGTTCTTCAATGGTACCAACACGCTGGGAACGGAGACTCTTTCCTGCGGCACCGCGAGCATCCCCACGAGCACCCTGGCGCTCGGTGCCAATTCGATCACCGTTCAATACTCCGGCGACACCAATTTCACGGGCCAGACCTCGCTCAGCCACCACGGTGACTGTTGGGCAGGCTTCGACATCGGCGATCCTCTCTACAACGCCAAGCTCGCCGGTTTCCGGGCAGGCGGTCACGCTCACGGCCGACGTGGTCGTCGTCAGCCCCGGCACCGGAACGCCCACGGGAACGGTCGCGTTCATGCTCGGCTCGACAACGCTCGGCTCAGCGACACTCGCCAGCGGCGTGGGCAGTATCACGACATCAAGTTTGCCGGCGGGCACCGACACGATTTCGATGGTCTATTCGGGCGATACCGACTTCACGGGCGGCACGTCGACGGGCACGGTCACGATCGGCCAGTCGACGACTTCGACGACCGTGACGGTTTCGAATACGAACCCGGAGGCGACTCAATCGGTCACGATCACAGCAACGGTTTCTCCAACCAGCCCGGGCGCGGGCGTGCCGACCGGCACGGTCGAATTCCTGAATAACGGCAATTCGATCGGCACCGGACACGCTTTCAGGCGGCAACGCGACCTTCACCACGACCCTGCCGATCACCGTCAACTCGATAACGGCCCAGTATTCCGGTGACACGAACTTCGCCAGCAGCACATCATCCGCCGTGACGGTATCGACGGGAACAGCCAACGAGCGTTGGCTCAATCAGCTCTTCGAGATCCTGCTCGACCGGCCCATCACAACCGCCGAGATCCCCTACTGGAACAAGCAGCTCGCCAAGGGTCGCTCGCGGTATTCGATTGCCAGCGAGATCTCCAAGGGCAAGGAGGCGAAACTCGTCGCCGTGCAAAACGCGTTCAACCTGTATTCTGGGGATGAACGGCACTCAGGGCGAGGTCGAGGGCGTGGTGAAGACGGCCCAGCGGACGAGCACCAGCGTGCAGGCCGCGCTTCTGGGGTCGGAATTATTCTACAAATCGAGCGGCGGCACCTACACGAGCTTCTATCAGAGCTTGCTGTTCTCCGTCTTCGGGACCACGTTTCCGAACCTGCAGACCGAGCACCAGTTGAGCGAGGGCAAGTCACGCATTCGCGTTGCCGACGCCTTGCTCCAATCCAATCTGGGCAGGCAGTCTCTTCTGACCCAGGCCTATAACACCGTGCTCAACCGCGACCCGACCCAACCCGAGATCGTGCTGTACCTCTCCCAGATGAAACACGAAAATGTGCAGCTCCGCTCGATCGTCGTGACGCTGCTCGCGTCCTCTGAGTTCTACGTCGACGCGACCGAGGGTACGTCGTCGTCCTCATGAGTCCTCACACCCCTGATGTCCCGCCAATCTTCGATTGAATGCCTGTTGGGCGCGGGTTTCCATTGGCTCTTAGGCGCGGGTCTCCAGTGGCTGTTAGGCGTGGGTCTCCAGACCCCGCCCTCCTCAGCGACCGCAGGTCTCCACGCGGCCAACCCGCCAATCGAAGATTGTCGCGCCCCTGGTTTGCGCAGTTTACCAGCTTTCCCAGGTCGAATCCGCCAAACTTCGAGAACTGCCCCTGACATTTGCGGCGAAGTGCGATAACTTCGATGACGACAGGAGGGCGTGACTCGACCGCCGAGTCTCCAGGGAGGATAAGCCCATGAATCGCTCTGTTTCCGTCGGCGAAGTCGTTTCGTTCGTGATGAACACCGGTGTCGCGAGCATCGGGACCGTGGTCGACCGCATTGCCGAGAGACGCCAGCCGGTGATCCTGCTCATCGAGCAGGCCAATGGTTGGCGCTGCTTCCGGTTCGAGGACGAGGTGAACGAGCCCGAAGCCGCATTGCTGGCAGCCGCGGCCGTCTAAGTCGTTATTTTGCAACCGGGAGCGGCGCGATCGGTCCCGTCCAGCCGACCCTCACTTCGGCCAGCCGTGGAACTTGTGTTAACTCGCCGTCAGGCCGACCCCCGAGCTAGAACCAACGAGACGGAAAGTCGCTCTTGCCGCGATCAACCGGCCTCCGCCTCGACAGAGATCCAACAGGAGATTCATTATGAGCCGCCGCGCTCCTTTCGTGTCCGCACTTCTGACCGGGCTTGCGTTGCTCGTTCCGGCGATGACCGCCCGCTTGCACGCCGACGACGCGATCGACAAGAAAGTTGTCGACATCGTCAAACAGACCGGGGATCTCTACAAGAACGCCAGGTCGCTCCACGCCGAAGGCGACTTCGTGAGCACAGTGGGGGGGAGCGGGGCCGAGAAGCGTGATATCAAGGTCAAAGCGGTCTACGATATCGAACGGCCCAACCACCTTTCGCTCAAGACGGAGGTCGATGGCGACCCGGCGAAGGGCCCCGACATCATCGCCGACGGCAAGAATCTCACCATTTTCGGCAAGAGCCGCAAGCAATACACCCAGGAAACTGCGCCCGAGAAACTCGAAGAGATTGGACTGATGATGCTGCAAGTCGGACCCACGCTGACCGGCATGTTGTTCGCCAACATCCTGGCCGAAAACCCGAGCGACATGCTCATGTTGGGAGTGAATTCCTGCTCCTATGTGGGCAAGGATAAAGTGGGGGATGCTCCCGTTCACCGCCTCAAGTTCAGTCAGGACGGATTCGATTGGGAAATGTGGGTCGCAGCCGAAGGGAAGCCGTACGTCCTGAGAATGATCCGAATCGCCGACGGGCCGGATGGCAAGGTGACCACCACCGAGACTTACAAGAGCTGGAAGCTCGACGGCGAGATCGCCAAAGACACGTTCAAGTTTTCCGCTCCCAAAGGCTCGGAGAAAGTCGACGAATTCGACAGGACGTAAGCACCGCGAAGCGGAGCGATCAATTCAATGAAACCCGCGCCGCCGCGCCTGGCTGTAGCGCTGGAGTGATTCCTCGATCACCGGCAGGGCCGTCTCCGCGGGCTGGAATTCATCGACCTCGACTGATTTGCCTTCGAGCTGCTTGTAGTCCTGGAAGAAACGCCGAAGCATCGTGAGCCGGTGCGGAGGAAGCTCCGAGGCCTCCCGGAAATTGTTGAATTCCGGGTCGTGGACGGCGACTGCCAGAATCTTGTGGTCGCGCTTGCCGCCGTCGATCATCGTCATCAAGCCGATCGCACGCGCGGAGACCAGAGTCAGCGGCCAGAGGGCTTCCTGGCAGAGCACGAGCACGTCAAGCGGATCATCATCCTCGGCGAATGTCTGAGGTATGAAGCCATAGTTGGCAGGGTAATAGACGGCCGAATAGAGCACGCGATCGAGCCGCAGCAATCCCGTCTTCTTGTCGAGCTCGTACTTCACGCTCGAGCCCATCGGAATTTCGACGAGAGCATTGAACTCAGACGGGAGGTGTTCGCCGGGGGTGACGTCGTGCCAGGGGTGGATCATGCTGGTCCTGAGAAACTGTTGACGGGTACTTGGCAGAGGATACGACGTCTATAGTATAATCGCCAACGTCTTCCCCTGGCATCAACCTGAACAAACAACTGGGTGAGGTGGGAAAGTGCACACCTTGAGCTCTTCGGACGTCGCGCGCGTCGGCGCGGCGATCCGCACCGTGTCCCGTAGGCTCCGCCGATTCGCCTTTCGCTATGACGCCCTGGAGCATCGCCAGCTCCTCTCGGTCGGGCAGTCGGCCGCAACGGCAAGTGCGCCTCTCCAACATCTTGTCGCCCAGCCCGCCGTAGCCGTCACGCCCCTTTTCACCAGCTCGAGCCCGACCGGCCTGTCGCCGACCGACGTCAGGAACGCGTACGGGTTGAACCAGATCAACTTCGGCAGCGTCACCGGCAACGGGGCCGGTCAAACGATCGCCATCGTCGACGCGTCCTACGATCCGAACATCGCATCCGACCTTCAGACATTTGATTCGCAGTATGGCTTGCAGTCGCCCGGCTCGTTCACGCAGTACGTCGAGAACGGCCTCTGGCAGATCAATTCGGGCTGGGCGCTTGAAACGGCGCTCGACGTGGAATGGGCGCACGCGATGGCCCCGGCCGCGAATATCGTGCTCGTCGAGGCACAGCCGACGCTGAGCGATTTGTTCAGCGGAGTGTCGTTCGCGAGCCAGCTTCCGGGCGTGTCCGTGGTCTCGATGAGCTGGGGAGCCAACGAGTTCTCCGGCGAGTCGGCTTATGACAGCGTGTTCACCACGCCCGCGGGGCACAACGGCGTGACGTTCGTGGCCGCGTCGGGCGACTCGGGAACGACGGAATATCCTTCGGCCTCACCAAACGTGCTTTCGGTCGGCGGCACGACGCTCAACGTGACGAGCCAGGGGAACTATGTCTCGGAAACTCCCTGGAGCGACACCGGCACGGGCACCAGTCCCTTTGAATCGCAGCCCACATGGCAAGCCGCCGCCGCCAGTGCCGCCGGGCTGTCCTCAAGCGGCCGCACCACGCCCGACGTGTCGTTCGTCGCCGACCCGTCGACGGGCGTCTCGGTCTACGATTCGATCCCCTATTCCGGATTCGGGCGGACGAACTGGTACACCGTCGGCGGCACGAGCGTCGGCGCCCCGTCGTGGGCGGGCTTGATCGCGGTGGCCAACCAGGGACTCGCCTTGAACGGTGTTGGCTCGCTGTCGAACGCACAGTCGAGCCTCTACCAGATCTCGAGCTCCGCCTTCAACCATCCGGCGACAACCGGCTCGGCGTCGACCACTTATGCTCTCACCACCGGATTGGGCACGCCCAAGGCCAACCAGGTGGTCTCCGCGCTCGTACAGTTGAACACCCCGGCTTCGACTCAACCGACCCCGGTGACCGCGACCCACGTCACGGCGACGGTGCCCACCCATCGGAACGATGTCGCCGCCACTTCCGGCAGCTCGACCACGGATTCAACCACGACCACATCGTCGACCTTCACGCTCTCGACGACCTCGATCACCGCGCTGATCCCGACGTCGACTTCGACCTCGGGCACGCCGACACTCGCGCCGGTGATCATCGTGCCGGCGCCGACACCGCCGGTCGTCTTGCACCTGAGTTCAAGCAGTGCGCCGGTGCTCGCCCAGATGATTAACTCGGCGAGCGCGCTACAGGCGGAACAGCCGCCCTCGCAGAACATCTTCGGCCAGGCGCTCGAAACCGAGCTTGCAAAAAGCGTTCAAGCCTCAGCTTGCCCCGAAAACCGATTCTCCGGCGCTCATCGATGTCGTCGAGCCGTTCCAACCGCTCGATCCGGCCGATGCACCCAAGGGCGAGCAGGCCCCGGGCCCGGTTGGCGGCTGGCAGGCTCAGGGACTCTCGCCGTTCGCGGTGGACTACGCGATCGAGGCGTCAAACGGCGGCCTGATCCCACTGGCCTCGCTCGACCTCCTGGCGCGAGCAAGAAGGCGCCTGGGCCAGGCTAAGGTCTTGGAATTCTCAACGGTCTTTGGCGCGACCGCGGTCGCCGCGAGCGGATTGCACCTCGCGATGCGCGAATCGTGCCGGTTCAAGACCCGCTGGCTGCCAGGCCGGGCGGCCGCGTCAAGCTTCCCGTCGAAGCGCTGGGGAGGCTTCCGCGGACGGTGAAACGCACGAAAGCGCCCGCCCATCCTTTTCCCCCCTTAAGAAGGGGGGGTAAGGGGGGTGCATTTCGCCAGCGATCGACACACCTCTTCTTGCCAGTCTACTAACGCCTGACGGCACGATGACGGCACAGGCCATTTAGCTCAACGGCTGCTGCCTTTCGTGCGGAACACAATCAGATAGGGCAGCGCGGGGTGGCCTTCGGTGTCCTGGAAACCGTGGAATTTCTCGGAATTAACTCCCATCACGTACGTCTTGCCCGGCTCCAGCTTGACCGGCATGACGCAGGTACGGCCATCGCGCTCGAAGTGGATGGTTCCTCCCTCGACCTTGGGCGCCGCGTACTTGTTGCCGGTCGGCCAAGACCAGCTCTTGTCGGTCATCTTCTTGCTGAACGTGACGCGAATCTCCTTGAGTGTCGGGATCGACGTCGACGGCACCGACCTTGGGCTCGACGCTCAGCGACGACTGGGGGCAGGTCGTCGGGAATCGAGAGATCCGCAGCGTCAGTGCGGTCGTCGGCCTGAGCGGCCTCTGTCTTGCGCGAGCGCTGCTGAGCGGCGAGCGAAGCAGTGTGCCGGGGCCCGGCTCGGGAGATGGAGCAGCGGCCGATCGGGGATCTTGAGTCTCGCCGCGGGGCGTCTGGGCGGCCGATCCGCCGACACCCCAGGCCACCAGCCCGGCGAAGACGACGAGAGAAGCGGCGGTCGCGAGCTTGGAGAAGGTCATGGTCGTGGGTCACTCCGGTCACGAGTTCGCGATTCGAATAGGGACGATGCGTGCGAGGGGCTCGCCGGCGGCGAGTCTGGCGGCGGTGCGGGCGGTCGAGTCGACCAGTGACGGAACGAGCAATGCCGGCGCGGAGTATTCGGTCGAGCGGGTCGCGCTGTCGGGCCGACCGGCTTATTCGAAGAAGGGGCCAGGCCCGCTCGATTCAACCGCTCTTTCAGAATGGCCCGGCCCCGGGCGAGGCGACTGCGAACGGTGCCGACGGGACAATGCAGGCGCTCGGCAGCCTCTTCGTGCGTCAGCCCTTCCAGGTAGCACAACACGATCGCAGCACGATAGTTGGGCGGCAGCTCGCTCAGGAAGTCGTCGATCGCGTAACGGAGGTCGGGGTCTGACGCAGGCCGTTGCTCGAGCGTCCGCCCGGCGATCGCTTCGTCGAGCGTGCTCCAGCGCCTGCGGGAGGCAAGTGTCCGAGCGCGGCGGGCGACGCGCACGCTCACGCCGTAGAGCCACGGGCCCAGCGATTCGTCGATCCGGATGCCGGTGCGCTTCCGGACCAGGACGAGAAACGTTGCCTGAAAAGCATCTTCGGATTCATGCGGATCGCGGAGCAGGCGGCGGCATACGGCAAGGACCATCGGCCCATGGCGCGCGACGAGCGTGGCAAACGCGAGCTCACCGGCAGAATCGCGGCTGGTCGCAAAGCGTTCCAGCAGCTCTTTGTCGGACAAGCCGGTCGAGACGCCGTCGCGAAACAAACTGCCAAGACTACGTGGGGCGAGCCCGAGCGCCATCCTCTTCATCAGGGCAACCTCTCGATCACTTGCGGTGTCTTCTTACCTGTTCTATGCACCGGACGAGCCAAACCAATCCCACGATTTTTCGGGAGCCGCCGGCGGCTCGGTGGTTATCAATATAATGGCCGCGTAAGGAAAGCGGGTGTCAACCGGCAACTGCACGGTCGGAGGTGAGGGGGTGCGAGGTTGGGCTGTTGAAACCTCGGCGATCTAAGGAGCGGATGCGCCAGAATGCAGACCAAGCAGATCAAGATGCATTGAACCAACTAGTGGCAGCCATCTCTGCCGCAAGGAGGTCAAGGCCCGCCCCCAGTAACTGGCGGATCTCGGCCACCTCGGCTGCTTGCCAAACAGGCTCGAAGCGCTCGCCGGGCGGGGTGAGGGCGGGTAGGTTACAGCTCAGGAAGAGTTTGTCGTAGCACGCGCTTCCAGTGCGGCTCAGTTGGGTATACGGTGTGTCGGCCCCGACCGACAGCCCGGCCAGGTCGTCGAAGAAATTCCAGGCGTCCACGAACGACGAGCAATCGATGCCTGCAGCTTCCGGCGCGATACACCATGCTCGGATTCGTTCGAAATCGTATTCGGCCGTTTCATTTCGCACGAGGTCGACTTCGTGCGCCTTCGCGGCCGCCGCCAGCGCTGCCGATGTGCTGCCTGCAAGCAGCCCGCCAGCTTCGTCGCGGAGGAAGCCGTCTCGCTCATCGGAGTACCAGATCACGAATACCACGGTCTCGTTCATCCGCAGGCGGCAGGGGTAACCACGTCGCGCTTTCATGGGGATTTACGGGATTCGCTCAGCACATGACGGCCTTGAAGGCACGATCGACGCGCTGGTGAGAGTGCTCGCAGAACACCTCGCTATGCTATACTTCGACTGAGTCGATCCTCGTAAGGAAAGGGCAACTTATGCTCCTCAGTCACGCAGGTTCCAGCGAGGTAGCGATCCTGAAGCGAATCCTGCGCCCAGACGCGCCGACATTTTCTCCGGCGACCGCCCGGGAGATTCTCGCTCTTGATTTCGATCAAGCTGATAAGGAGAGGATGAAGCAGTTATCAGCCAAAGCTCGTGCGGGCACGCTGACCGCCGAGGAAGACGCCGTCGCGGGCAGATACGAACTGGTCGGTCACTTGCTGAATATCTTGCAGTCGCGAGCCCGCCGTTCGCTTAAGAGACGCGATAGGGTCGGGAAAAAGAAGGCACGGACGAATTGAGCACGCATGGATCGTACGCTGCAAGAATTGGTTCGGCGGCGAGCCGGGCACCGTTGCGAGTACTGCCAGATCCCGCAGAAATACGAGCGAATTCCGTTTGAGATCGACCACATCATCGCAGAAGATCACGAAGGTATGACAAAGGCGAGCAACCTTTGCCTTTGCTGTTTTGCGTGCAACCGTTACAAAGGGCCGAACATCGCTGGTATCGACCCCATGTCGGGAAAAATTGTCCCGCTTTTCAATCCTCGACGCCACAAGTGGTCGCGCCATTTTAGATGGGATGGGTCTGTACTCGTGGGCAAGACGCCCGCTGGGAGGGCGACGATTCGCGTCCTCAAGATCAATCTCGATCATCGTGTCGGATTCCGGCAAGAACTAATTGACGAAGGCGTTCTCCCAGCAACGTAACACGAGGCTTCAGTGTCGCGTCTCAAAATCGCACTCGGACTGGCTTTGGTCGCAGGCGTGGTAATCTGGGCCGCGACCGCGTTTCTCTACCCGTACTTGCGATGGCGATGGCTTACCGGGTCGGGTCGGGCTGCGATCGCCCAGGGCCGACACAGTGACGCGGAGCAATCATTCCGAACGGCCCTCGACGTCGCGCGAACCATTCGACAGGGCGAGCTGTTCGTCGCAACGAGCGCGCTCGATCTGGCAGAAGCACTGGGCGCGCAGAGCCGGCCGGCCGACGCCGAGCCACTTGCGAACGAGGCGCTCGGGATTCTGGAGAGCAACGCAGGCCGCGACCGGCTTGAACTATTCCGGGCGCTCGCCGATCTTGCCTTCGCGCTCAAAGAACAGAAGCGAGGGGCTCTCGCCGAGGCGCCGGCCAAGCGCGCTCTCTCGCTCATTGAGGATGCCCAGCCAGTCGATGAGCCGAGGCTAGCGTATGCTCTCACGCTGGTGGGAACATCCTATGTGCAGCAGCGCCGATATGACGACGCCAGGGTCATGTATCAGCGAGCAATCGCGGTGTCGGAGAAATCGTCGAAGCCTGGGGACTTGGATCCGACCTGGAGCATGAGCAGCCTCGCCTGGATCGAATGCGAACAGGGGAACTTTGCAAAGGCTGCCGCGCAGGCAGACCGTGTGCTTGAATTGCGCGAGCGGAGGCTTGGACCGAACGATCCGATGATCGCTCAGGCGCTTGACGATCAGGGATGCTTCTATTACAAGCAGGCCAGGTTTGCGGCTGCCGAGCGGTCGATGAGGCGCGCCCTCGAGATCCGGGAGAGTTCGACTGAATCGCCACGGACCCAACTAGCCGGTTCGCTGAATGGTCTGGGCATTGTTTGTGGCGCGACAGGACGTTACACCGAGGCTGAAGCGTACCTTCGCCGGGCGCTCCAAATCCGCGAAGAGCTCCAGGACGCTGGGCAGGCGTATGCGGTTGCGCTGAGCCTGCACAACCTCGCTTCCCTGCTGGTCGACCGTGGGAATTTCGATGAGGCCGAGCCGCTCTTGCGGCGGTCACTGGCGCTTTACGAAAAAACACTCGGGCCGGACGATCTGGAAACGGCGGGTTCCCTTCGGCTATGTGCGCGAATGGCGCGCTTGCGCGGTCGTTTTGACGAGGCGCACGCGCTGGCTCGGCGGGCCATAGCCATCATCGAAAAGCGGTGGGGCCTTGATCACCCGCAGGTTGCTGACAACCTGCAAGAGCTTGCGGAGAATTCTCTGGCGCGTGGGCAAGGGAAGGAGGTCGAGCCGATGTTGCTGCGAGCGCAAGCGATTATCGCAGCGAGCGAGGGCACCGACCACCCAGACTTTGCGCGCAACCTGCGAATCCTGGCGCAATATCACCTGAGCCAGCATGAGTACGCGAAGGCCCGAGCGCTCGCGGCGCGGGCGCTCGTTACACTCGTCAAAACGACGGGCGCTGGTCACCCGGCCAGTGGCAAGATCCTCGTCACCATGGGGCAGGCCGAAGAAGGATTGAAGAACCTCGAGCGAGCAAGTGAACTGATCCGGCGTGGCCTCGAGGTGCAAGAGAAATCGCTCGCGGCGGATCACCCTTCTCTGATCGACTCCGTTGAGCTTCTTGCCAGGGTGGAACGTGAGCTTGGGCGAGGAGCGGAGGCAGACGCACTCGCGAAGCGGGCCCTCGGCTTCCGTGAAAAACGAGCGGCCGCCAAGGAGCCAGATGCGGCTGCGGCGCTCAAGAAGCTGACGGGGGATACCGGCGGGATTGGACGACCCGATGGGTTGAGCGCGCCCCGAATGCAGAGCAAGCAGATCAAGATGCACTGACCTGCGCGGGAGGATGTTGAGTTGGGTTACTCAGAGCCAGATTTTCAGCCGGCTCTGGAGGGACTCGGGGAGCCGCTTTTCGACGATCCGCTGGATCTGGTCCGGGTGCAGGCGCGTGCTGAAGTGCGAGGCGATGATCACCTCGTTTTCGAAGCGGTCGGCGCGGGCGATCAGGTCGTCGAGGTGGGTGTGGCCGAACTTGTGGATCACCGAGGCGCGCTCGCCGGGCGCGACGAACGTCATCTCGGTGATCAGGATCTGCGCCTTGTAGACTTCAGGAAACGCATCGAGGCCTTGAGGCGCTGTATCCCCCATGTACGCCACCTTGGGAATCCGGATTTCGGCCGAAACCTCGACACCGGAGAGCCGCAGGTCGCGGATCTGGTCGCCGGTCAAGGCGTGGTACTCGGGCTTGAGCTTCTTCCGGCGCTCCCAGACCAGAAAACCGAGCGAAGTAATCGTGTGTTTGGTGGCAAATGCCTTCACGACCAGCTCCCGGGAAATCTCGAGCTCGTCACCGGGAACAACGCCGACCAGGTTGGCCGGCATGCGGCCGCGGTCCAGCCGCTGAACTGCGCATGAGCAATTCCACGCCCTCGACGGCCTCGGCCGGCAAGTAGATCGTGGGCGGTTCCATCCTCATCATCCGACGTCGCGCGACGAGCACAGGCAGAGCCGCCACGTGGTCCAGGTGCACATGGCTCACGAACCAAGTGGGAGTGGACATGAACGACCAGGGTTGCCCGCCCAGGTCAAAACCGAGCTTCATCTCGAGCACTCGCCAGTACGTTTGCACGGCCGCGCGCGAGTACCCCTCAATCGTCAAGCCGCGGTGATGCAGAGAACGGACAGGCGCGTTATCCACCGGGTGATCGAGCGATTCCACCAGGATTTCGGATTCTGTCGACAAAGTCATCTCCCGAGCCATGATCCCGACCACTCCAGCAAAGCGTTCGCCTCATAGTATAATCAATAGTTGAGTTACGGCGACACCGTGCGTATATAAGTCTGCTGGGTCCGCAGGTTTGACGCAATCGACGTCCACCCAGGTGCGAGCATGACCGGCAGACGCGTCGAGGTCTTTGGTCCGGCCTATCTCGATCGAGTGCTGCGCGTCGACCGCCCACTCCTCGATCCTTCCCTCGGCCCGCCCTATGATCAGAGCACCGACGGCGCGTGGAAGTTCACTCGCGCGGGCCGGATCGATGTCATTGATCCCTCGGGCTACACCCTGGAACTGGAACTTCCCGGCGATTGGCCCGGGCCGGCCGGCGAGATTTCGCTGGCGAGCAGGCTTCGCGAGGGCGCAGTGGGCAAGCGGCGACTGCGCGCGCTGGAATGGCACGATGACCTGGGAGGAATGGGCGCAGGCTACGCGGCCGCGTTGCACGGAACTCTCTCGAGCGTGCTTGGGCCGGAGAATGACCCCACAAGCGAGGCCGTCTCGCGGCGATTGAACGAGCTCGGCATTACCCACTGCGCGACGCGTGTCCCGGATCATCCGGCGGACTGGACGCTTTTGATCACGAGCGGCGAGTTCGGCGACAAGCTGCCGATCGGATTTCGCGGCTGCCATCAGGCGGTCGATCCGGGTCGATATCTGGCGCTGGCCGGCACATCGTGTGCGCTTCGCGTCGTTGCCTCGTTGCCCAACGAGCTAGCCGCGCGCGTGCTGACCGCCCCGGGCGCGGGCGTGCGGCTCTTCGCACCGGCGATGCGGAACGTGCTCGATCGGGCGTTTCCCGTCTCTCGGTTCGCAGGGACGATCGACGTGCTGTGCTGCAACCGGATCGAGTGGGAGACGCTCGAGGATCGCGAAGAGGTGCGCCGGCGAGTCGCGATTGTGGTCGTGACGGATGGTCCGCGAGGAAGCATGGTGCGGTATTCGAAGCCGAGCGGTGAGCCCGGTACGTTCAAAGTCGAAGCCTTCCCGAGGACGAAGCCGCCGCGCGACACGAACCGGGCGGGCGAGGCTTACGCGGCCGCGTTTATCGCGTCGTTGCTGAACCAGAGATGGGATGCTCGATCGCGGGTTGTAGAAGAGGGTTTGATCTGCGCGGCCGCCAGACGGGCTTCGGCGGCAGCGGCGCTCGAGCTGGATCTGGTCGAGTTTGGATTTCCGAGTGACGACGAAGTGGAGGGCGCGCTCGAAGCGGGGAGGGTGTGACACGTCTTCTTCAAGGGCCGGTCATTGGTGGTGGTTCGCCGTCACGGGTCGAAACCCAGAGCTTGATTCGTCCCTCGCTGCTGGCGACGATCTGCCCGCCGTCGAGGCTGAAGGCGATTCGCTCCACGCTGTTGCCATCGCTCAACTCGAGGACTTCCTGGCCGGTCGCCACGTCCCAGAGCTTGATCGTCTGATCGGCGCCGCAGGTGACCAGCCGCTTGCCGTCCGGGCTGAACGCGACGTCGTTGACATGACCGGTGTGACCGCCCAGTTGATTGATCTCCTTGCCGAAAGACGCATCGATCAGCTTTGCAGTGCCGTCCCAGCTCGCGGTTGCCAGCCGCGAGCCATCGGGGCTGAAAGCGACAGCGACGGTTCGCATGCGTTGGTCCGGAAGCGCGTACAGGACGCGGGCGGCGGCAAGATCCCAAACGGCTCCCTTCCCGGGCAAGATGAGCGGTCGCTCGGACTCGCCGGCCATCTCGGTCAGAGCCTCGCCGTGCCCGGTCACAGCCAACCTTCTGCCATCGGGGCTATACGCCAGGGCGAGCGGGCTGAATTCGCTCAGAAGCGTTTGCTGCTCGCGCCCGCTTGCGACCTCCCAGAGCTTGAGCGATCTGGCCGAATCCGCCGTGGCCACGGTCTTGCCGTCGGGACTGAACGCCAGGGCGGTCACCTTATGGGAATGGCTTTTGAGTGCGGCCCGTTCGTGGCCGGTGGTCAGGTCCCAGACCTGCACCAGGTTTTTGCCGTCAGTGGAGGCCAGGGTCCGGCCGTCCCCGCTGAACTGCAGCTTGATGTCCGAGGTGAACCCTTCAGAGGCGGCAAAGGTGCGCAGCGAGTGTAACAGTCGACCGGTTTCCGCCTCGGCCGTGGCAAGATTCACGGCAAAAAAGCGCGGTCGCAGCATCGCGAGCTGCTTGCAGTCGTGACTTGGCACGGTGACAAAAGGGCTATGCTCGAATGTGGGCAGGGTGCGGGTACCGGGCTCGGTCGTGGCGTCCCAGATCCGGACCGACCCGTTCCCGTCGGCCGAGGCCAGGGTCATGCCGTCGGGGGCGAAAGCGACCGAGGTGACACGGGCGGTGTGTCCATGATAAGCAGCCAGCTCGCGACCATCTGCGAGGCTCCAGGTTTTGACCGCCGTGTCGGCGCCGCCGGTGGCTAGCCGCTTGCCGTCGGGGCTGAAGGCCAGACACGTGACGCCCTCTTTGTGACCGTGCAAAGTCTGCAACAGGCGGCCGCCCGCCGCGTCGCGGATCCGCACCTCGCCGCTTCGTCCGTTGGACGAGGCCAGCCGCGTGCCGTCCGGGCTGTAGTGGAGCTCTCTCTCGGCCGATCCGTCGGCCTGGATTGTCCAGACCGCGGCTCCACTCTTCACGTCGAGAACCTCAAGCGCCCCGCCGACGACACCTGTCTTGCCCCTGATCGGGACCGTCCGCTCGATGCAGACCGCGAGGCGGTCGCCGTCGGGGTTGAAGGCGACGCTGTGGCCGGCGTCGGGGATCGCGCGCACCAGCCTGGCCTGGGCGATGTCCCAGATTCGGACTTCGTCGGACATGACTCCTCCCTGGATCGGATTCAACCGCGCTCCGGCCGAGGCCAGGAGCTTGCCGTCGCGAGAGAAGGCCAGATCGCGGACGAAATCGCCGGTGTGTCCTTTCAGAGCGGCCAGCTCGCGCGCGTCGGCCGCATTCCAGACCTTGATGGTCTTATCGCGACCCGCGGCGGCCAGCAGCTTGCCGTCGGGGCTGAAGGCAAAGCAGGCGACGTGCGAGCTCAAGCCCTGGAAGACGCGGGCGGTCGTCCATGCCTTGGTGTCGAGGAGGGTGACTGTCTGCTGCGCGCCGTTGTCGATGGCCAGAAATCGACCGTCCGGACTGAATGCGACGCCCGCGCCGACGAACGAGCGCAGCTCGGGATGGCATAGCCGCTTGAGGTAGCCCCACTCCCAGGCGCGCAAGTTTGCGGGGCAAGCCGCGAGGAATTGCTCGGCCTGTGCTACGTTGCTCGCCCTCAGGTAGCGGTCGGCCATCTTGATCAGGTTGAAGTAGCGGTACTGGGCTTGCAGCGCCGCCAGCTCGTGGTTCTTGTCGGCCTCGGCCTGTGCGGCGCGAGCGTCGGCCTTGGCGGCGCGAGCACTTGCGTCGGCGGCCCGAGCCAGTGCGTCGCTTCGGATCGCCTCATTGCGCGCGGTCACCGATCTTTGCCACTGGAAAAGCACACCGGTTGCACCTGCGATGGCGAGGACCACGATCGTCAGGCACAGCGCCGCGATCGCCGGCCGCCGCGTGACCCACTTGGCCACCCGCTCGAACACCGAAACCGGACGCGCCCGGATGGGCTCATGGTTCAACCACCGCTCGAGGTCTTCCGCCAGCGCCTCGGCCGAGCCGTACCGCCGCGCTGGATCTTTCTCCAGGCACTTGAGTGCGATCGTTTCCAGATCGCGGTCAGCCCGCGGATTCAGCGAGCGCGGCCGGCGCGGCTCATTCTCGAGCACCTGCATGAGCGTCTCCATCACCGACTCAGCCTGAAACGGCGGCCGGCCGGCCAAGAGCTCGAAGAGGACCGCGCCCAAGGCATAGACATCGACCGCCGTCGTGAGCTGCCTGACTCGTCCGCCGGCTTGCTCGGGTGGCATGTAGCTCGGCGTCCCCATGATGGCACCGGACTGGGTGAGCCCGCTGTCCCCGTCGGCTTCAATCCGCTTGGCCAGCCCAAAGTCGGTGACGTGGGGCTCGCCGTCTCGATCGATCAGGATGTTGGAGGGCTTGAGGTCGCGGTGGATGATGCCCCGCTGATGGGCTCGATGCACAGCCCGCGCGACGGTGGCCAGGAGCGCCGCCGCGCTTCGTGGCTTGTGGACCAGCTCGCCGATCTGGCGGGTCAGGCTCCCGCCCTCGATGAGCTTCATGCTGAAGTAATGCTGCCCCTGGTGCACACCTACTTCATAAATCGGCACAATGTTGGGATGGTCGAGGTTCGCGGCGGCCTCGGCCTCGCCATGGAACCGCCTCACGTCCGTTTCGTTGGCGAGCTGCGAGCCAAGAATCAGCTTCAAGGCGACAGTCCGGTTCAGGCTGATCTGGCGGGCCCGGTACACGACGCCCATGCCGCCTCGGGCGATCTCACCCTGGAGCTCATAGTCGCCGAAGCAGGGGCTGACGCCGTCAGCCGCGCCGCCGCTTGAGGCGCCGTTGAGTCCGGTGGTCGCCTGGTCGTCAACTGAAGGGACGGTGGTGTTGATCGACGGCGCACCGGCCGCGTTTCCAACCGATGGCGCCGTCCGGCGTTCTCCGGCTCGTTCCTTCGGAAGAGGTCCGGTCAAGCCTGAAGGACCGCATGTTTCGGGCACGGCTTCCTCGATCAGGCCGGCCCGGATCAGGCACGACGGACACGGGCCGTGGGGATCGTCCGTGGCGAGGCTCGCGCCGCAGCGAGGACATGTTTTCGTGTCCGGCATGGAAATGCTCCCCCACCCTCTCGACTTTAGCATGACGTCTTGAAGCCGACCATCAAAAGGACTGCGCGTGTCGTGCTGTTCGGGTCATCCTTTCCGAACAAAATCCGCGGCCCAGAATTTCTGCCAAACTCCCCGAGAGCCCCCAGCACCGCGAATTCCACGAAGTTGGTCTCGGTGTAACCGTGGATTTCGGTGTAACGCTCTCCAATTCGAATTCTGGATAATTTCTTGTCCCGAAACTCTCCCGGCGCAGTCTTGGAGTATGGACATCGACAAACCCCCCCCGGACGAAGGAGCGCGAGGGGGCTGCGATCAGGATTCCGATCATCCCAGGCGGCCGCAACAGACGGACTGGGGCGGATTCCTGGCCGGCCACCGCGACCGCCTGCGCCGGATGGTCGCGCTCCGGCTTGATGAACGCTTGTTAGGCCGGATCGATCCCTCCGACGTGATTCAGGAAGCGTTTCTCGAGGCGACCGAGCGCAAGGCGGATTACGAGCGCGAACCGGAGCCGATGCCTCCTTTCCTCTGGTTGCGGTTCCTCACCCTTCAGCGGCTCCAGATCGCGCACCGGCACCACCTCGGGACGGAAGCGAGGAACGCGGGTCGAGAGATCTCGATTCACGGCGTGGCGTCGCCCGTGGCATCCTCGGCCGCGATCGCGGCCCAGCTCCTGGGCCGGGAGACCCGGGTGAGCGAGGTGGCCATCCGGGCCGAACGGAAGCTGAGGCTGCAAGACGCACTCAATACGATGGATGACATCGACCGCGAGGTCCTTGTCCTGCGGCATTTCGAGCAGCTCTCCAACGGCGAGTGGCGCGAGTGCTCGGCCTCGGCGAATCGGCGGCCACGAAGCGTTATATTCGGGCGTTGAAACGTCTCAAGCAAATCCTCACCGCACTCTCCGGAACGGGAACAGGATTCTGGCAATGAACCATCGAGGCACATCGAGTTCGGCCGACGATGGCGTCGGGCCCGTGGTGGAAGCTTTCCTGGATCGGTTCCGGAAAGGCGAGCGACCCTCGCTCCCCGAATTGGTCGCTCGCCATCCCCATCTGGCCGAGGAGCTAGAGGAAATCATCCCAGCTCTGCTGGAGCTGGAGCAACTCGGTGGTTCCACCGGCTCGCTACGAGGTTCTCCAGCGCACGGCTCCGGCTCGATGACCCTTAACCATCCGGAGAGCCTGGGCGACTACCGGATCGTCCGCCAGATCGGCGGCGGGGGCATGGGAGTGGTCTACGAGGCCGAGCACAGCTCGCTCAAGAGCCGGGTGGCGCTCAAGGTGATGCATCCGCGCATCCGGAACGACAAGAAGTTCCTGCGCCGGTTCAACCTCGAGGCCCGAGCGGCGGCGGGGCTGCACCATACGAACATCGTCAGCGTCTTCGATTTTGGCGAGCAAGGCGGCGTTTGCTACTATGCGATGCAGTACATCAAGGGGCAGCCGCTCGACAGTGTCCTCAAGGACCTCCGTCGACTCAGAGAGGATGGCTCGCCAGAGGAGATGACGTTCACCCGCGAATTTCGTGGCTCGGGCGCTGCGCCAGCCATCGTCAGGCCGCGCTCTGCTGCCGAAGGGCTTTTGACCGGCCAGTTCGCGATCGGCGAGACACCGGATTTGGCCCCGACGGTGACCGGGCCTTCCGACGCGAGCGATGCCGAATCCGCTCCGATCGTCGAGGATGTGCTCGACGAGGAACCGGAGATGCCTCGCGAGGTGCCGTCGTTCACCGCTTCATCGCTGGGTGGTTCGGTCGAGGGCCGGTATTACCGGCAGGTCGCCAGGGTTTGCGCCAGGTGGCTGATGCCTTGGAGCATGCCCACCGCGCGGGCGTCCTCCATCGCGACATCAAGCCTTCCAACCTGCTGCTCGACGTCCAGGGCAACGTCTGGGTGACTGACTTCGGCCTGGCCAAGATGGAGGGAGGCGAGGACGTTTCGAAATCGCAGGATATGGTGGGCACGCTTCGGTACATGGCTCCCGAGCGATTCCGAGGACGCTCGGGTCGAAGCGGCGACATTTATGCCCTGGGTGCAACCCTCTACGAGCTGGTCACGCTGCGGCCCGCGTTCGACGGGACGGACCAGGTCAGGTTGATCGACCAGATTGTACATGAACCGCCGCAGCGTCCCAGGCTCATCGACCACCACGTCCCTCGCGACCTGGAAACCATCATTCTGAAAGCTCTGGCCAAGGATGCCAAGGATCGCTTCGGCTCGGCTCGCGAGCTGGCCGACGAATTGCAACGCTGCGCCCAAGGCCTTCCAACCCGGTCGCGTCCCATCTCACCCGCCGAGCGGTTCGGGCGCTGGTGCAAACGAAATCCCTTGCTGGCCACAGCCAGTATCACCGCCGCCACGACGACGATCGCCCTGGCCATCGGTGCGACGATCATGGCCAAATTCTATCGCGACAGCCGGGAACGGTACGCCGCCTACGCCAAGGACCTGGAAGTATCGGAAATCGAGGGGCGCAAAAAGCTGTTCGAAGCCAAGACCTCCCAGGCCCGCGCCAGCCGCTTCAGCCGTCAGCCCGGCCAGCGGTTCGACAGCCTGGATGCCATTACGGAAGCGGTGAAGATCGGCCGCGAGCTCGGATTTCCCGCCGAGAGATTCGACCGGCTCCGCGACGAGGCGATTGCCAGCATGATGCTGCCCGACATGAAGCCGGCGGGCCCATCGTTCCAACCGCCCAGTTCGAGCACGAATTTCGCCTTGGACAGTGGCGTGACTCGTTTTGCATTTCGGCAAATCGATGGGACCATCTTGGTCCGGCGGATCGGCGACGAACAGGAGATCGCTCGGTTCATTGCGAAGAACGATCTGCACTCTCCTGTGTTCACCTTCAGCCCCGATGGGAAGTATTTCGCCTCCAAGGATGGTGACTCCATCTCGGTCTGGGACGTCGACAGGAACTCCCTCGTCTGGACCGCGCCGGGCGTTTGCGACGGCTGGGCGACGAGATTCAGCCCCGACAGTCGTCGGATCGCTGTCGCCGCTCGTGACGGCACGGTCCAGGTGTACGATCTGGCGACTGGACTGTCCCGGCTTTGGAACGGACGGCGCCCAGTGAACTATCTGTCATTCCGGCCCGATGGAGGGGCGATTGCGGTTGTCTATGCCGGCAATCCAGCCGCGTGCCTCATCCTCGATGCCGAAACCGGCCGGCAGCTCAGGACCGTGTCAAACCCACCCGGCGGACCGGTTGCGTGGAGCCCCGACGGCTCGACGCTGGCGATCGCGGCAATCGACGCGAGCAAGATCTCCCTTTTCAGCGCCACGAGGGGCGAACGAGGAGCAACACTGGAATTGCCTTTTGCCCACGGCGGCCTCGATCTCTCCTTCCACCCTGCCGGAACGTTACTGGCCAGCAATACCTGGGAGGGTCGCCTGCGGATTTGGGATACGGCCACGGGCCGAGAGCGGCTCAGCCTGACGGGCGGGGGCTTTGCCTTCAGGAAGGACGGACGGATCTTCGTTAGCCTGCGATCTGGTATTCGACCCTGGCAGGTCAACCCGGCCGTCGAATACACGACGCTCCGGTATGCCTCGAACCGCGCACTGAATCATGCACGCGCGTCGATTCATCGCGACGGTCGGATCCTGGCCGTGGGCACCGACTGCGGGGTCATCCTCTGGGACCTGGCACGCAAGACGGAGCTCGGCTTCCTGTCGATAGGGAACGCCTGGCACAGCATGTTCGAGCCCTCGGGCGACCTGCTCACCAACGGCGATGCCGGCGTCTTGCGATGGGCGATTCAAACTGATGCGACGAGCGGCGAAGTTCGGATCGGACCACCTCGCATCTTGCCATTGTCGGGAACATATTGCCAGATCGCCACGGACCAGACGGGCCAGATCGTCGCCGTGGCCGCGCACGGGGAGGCCCAGGTTTTGCTCGGCAACCGACCCATCAAGATCGGGCCACTAAATGACTGCCGGAGCCTCTCGCTCAGCCCCGACGGGAAATGGCTATTGACCAGCAATCACATGGACACCGGCCTGATGCTCTGGAGTCTTCCGGACGGCGCCAGGGTGCCCGATCTCCCATTCGACCTGGGTGGCGCGCAATTCAGTCCCAATGGGAAATGGCTGGTCGCTACGCCGCAAGGAACGTGCCGGATCTGGCAGGTCGGGAGCTGGCGTGAGGTCGGGCAATTCGAGGATATCTTTCTGGGCTTCTCGCCCGACGGCCGGCTGGGAATCGTCCGAGATCAGAGCGGCGTTCTCAGGGTGGTCGAGATCGAGACCAGCCGCGTCCTCGCGCGGCTTGAAACGCCCGATCAGAAAACCTTGGGTTGGGTCACATTCAGCCCCGACGCCTCTCGGCTCGTCGCGACGACCAACGATCCGCCGTCCACGCAGGTCATCGACTTGAGAGTCATTCGCCGACGCCTCGTGGAGATGGGCCTCGACTGGGATGCGCCGGCCTTCCCCGCAGTCGACACAGCCCGGCCCGACCTGCCGCCACTGCCCCCGCTCAAGGTCGATTATGGACATCTCACGCCCTACATCGAACACGACATGATTGATGATCCCGGGACGCGGGTCGAGCGGTACAGCGGGCGAATCAGGCAGAATTCCGATGACTTCGACGCCTACCACCATCGCGCCCATGCCTTGGCGAAGCTCGGTCGCCCGGCGGCAGCCATCGACGACCTGAACCGAGCCATCCGCCTTCGCCCCGATGATGGACATCTCCTGTACATCCGAGCCCAGATCAATGCCGCGAGTTTCCGGAACTGGGCGCCCGCGATCCCAGACCTGGAAGCCGTGCTGAAGCTCGATCCGTCGCGGTCGCCGGTCCGCGAGCTGCTGGCCACCTGCTGTAATAACCTCGCCTGGGACCTGGGCGCGAACCTAAAGTCAAGTGCGGATCTAAAACGGGCGCTCGAGTTGAGCCTCCGGGCCGTCGAACTGGAACCTGGGCAGCAGGTGTCGCTCAACACCCGGGGAGTCGTCCTTTTTCGAGCGGGTAAATATGCCGAGTCCGTGACGACCCTGGAGAAGAGCCTCGCAGCCGGAAAAGGCCAGTTCGATGGCTTCGACTTGTTCTTCCTCGCCATGGCCCATCACCGCCTGGGGCACCGAGTCGACGCGCGTCGATGTCTCGATCGCGCGATCGACTGGGCGAGCCACGCATCGTCGCTGAGGGCCAACGAAACCAAGGAGCTAGCAGCATTCCGCGCCGAGGCCGAGGCCGTCCTGGCCGGGCCGATCGGCGAGCTGCCCGACGACGTCTTCGGACCGCCCTAGGCGAACGATCGTTCCTGACCGCACTATTAGCCCCGTGAGAAACGTCCGCATCACTGCACCGGGATGAAAGGACTGACAGGAACTCGATCGAACCCACGTTGGCCTAGCATCGGGGGATGCACGACCTGGCGTCAAGTCTCACGGGCGACGTTCATTCTTCGCGCGGGTGAATTGATTGTCGCTCGAGAGCTTCTTCCATTTCTTGCCAGGTGCGCTCAACGATCTGGCCGTCTTCGTAGAGGATGATCCGTGTGCCGTGCTGTCTGGCGCGAGCGATGACCTTGGCCGCCGCCTGACGGAAGGCGGCGTCTGCCTTCGCGCGCATCGACGTTTCGGGGTTGTCAGTCATCGCGCTTCTCCTCGGTGGATTTGCGGATCTGGCGAAATCGTTCGGGGTCGAGGGCGAACGGGGTTCCATTTTCAAACTGAGCGATGAGGGTGCAAGGCGTCGCGGAGGCGTCGTAAAGCCACCATGAGTCGACTTGCGGACCATACAGTCGGAAGAAGTTTCGCAGTCCTCGGCGATGGCGGCGCCTCACGTCGTCAGCAGGCACGCCGTGCCCTCCTTCCGATACACGCTGCTGGACGCGGCGTATCGCCATATCCGCACTGGGCAGCCACAGGAAGAAGAGATTGATCCGGTAACCCCATTTCCTCAGATCGGTAAGCAGCTTGACGTGTATCCGGCCCGCGAGCGTCGTCTCGAACCCGAAGTCCCTTCCTGTCTTAGCAAGTTCTCGAATGCGTTCGAGCAGCAATCGGCCCGCACGCATGTTTTGGGTCTCCGGAGCGAACGGTGAGAGGCCCGCGGCGATCAAGTCGGCATTCAAGAACTCGCGGCAACTCACGAAATTCGGCAGGAACTCGGTCGCAAATGTTGTCTTGCCGGCACCATTGGGCCCGGCGATGACGTAGACCGTCGGCTGGGGAGGCTTAGCCGTCATGACCGCGTGGTTCCCACCTTCGTGATCGCCGGAAGCCGATTCGTAAAACGGTGAGCGCGCGAACGGGAATGCGAACGCCCGCTCGGCTCGCCAGGAGCCTCGCCCTCCCGGGAGCCGCGCCCTGCCAGGCTACGGAGCGTCAGCTTTCGTTCTGTCGTAGTTTACCAGAAGCCAGACGATTGCAGAACGTCTTGCGGCGATCGTCACGGTAAGGTGTTCACGATCCCGAAGGCCCGAACTGGATCTGGGCACTCGGTTCCGCTAGTCGGTTTGAGCCTCTCGCGGGTAGAATGCGGGTTGACGGAGGGCGGGGCCTGGAAGGCCTGCGCCCTGGAAAACAGCTTGATTTCCTGGCCACGATCGACTTGAGTCGAAGGGACCGGAACATGACTCGGAATCGCTGGCTGCTCGTTTTCACAGGATTGATCGGCGGCTTGCTGCTCTTATTGCGAGCCCCGGACGGCGCGGCGAGGATCGAACAGGGCACTTCCAAAGGGGGCGGACCTGCGGCGCCCGAAGTCGCCGATGGCGACGCGCCCAAACAGGGCTCGTCCCTCGAGGTTGCTCTGCTCCGGCCCTACCGCTTTCCCTTTGCAAAGCCGACGCCGCTCTTCGAGGTCTGCGCGCATCTGAAGCAGACGCTCAAATCGGAGGTGGTGCTCGATCTGGCTGCACTCGGCAGGCAAGACGTCGAACCCGAGGACCGGGTTCAGCTCGATCTCGATGGCGTCCGGCTCAAGACCGGCCTCAAGCTGCTGCTCGACCAGGTGGGGCTGACGTATCGCATCGTGGCGGAAGACAACTTGATGATCATCACAGACGTTGAAGGATCGGACGATCCCACGAGTCGGATCTTGACCGAGTTGCAGGCACTGCATCGCGATTTGCACGCTCTTCAAGATGACGTCGATGAGCTGCGAGATTTGATGGGAGACGACCGGCAGGGCGGCCGGGTGCGGAAGCCGACGATCATTGAAGAGCTTCCCGAGGGCGAGGGTCCCGGTCAGAAGCCGATCGTCGTGCCGGAGCAGCCGGGAAACCCACGGCCGAAGCCGGGGGCGAATGCGCCGGCAGCCGGCACGCGTCCGGCACCATCGCGGGTTCCGCTGCACGGGCCGCGGCGCGGGCTGATGAAACGGAAGGCGATCGTCGCACCGATCGGGCGGGCCTGACTACAGTGCAAGACGTGAATCAGCCGGGTCGGGAAGTTCCAGCGGCACGCCGCCCGCAGATCCTCTCGCGAGGAGGATCCCGCGGTCGCAACTGGCTCCGCGAGCCCAAGACAGCGGTCTGGGTGATTCTGGGAGCGGCCATCGCGCTCGGCGGCTGGCGCAAGTTGCGAGCGGGGTGGCGCGCCCGGAAGGCCGTCGCGCGGCTCGAAGATCCCAAGGTTACACCGGAGGAGGTCCTGGCGGCCGCTGAACATGGACGTGCCGCCGTCTGGGAGCTGCTGCGACTCTTCAGCTCGAGCCGCTCCGAGCCTTTGCGCGAGGCCGCAGGCAAAGCGCTCGCGCGGCTCTGGTTTCTGGACCAGCTCGTGGCCGAGGAAGAGCAAGCGATCGTGCGCCGCGGCTACAACGTCACGTGGAACGCACGCCGGCGTTATCCACGGGCGCTTCGGGCCGAGATACCGATCGCCGTGAAATTTGAAGTCCCGTTCCTTGACGGCGAGTCCGGCCGGATTCGTCCCGAGAATCTGGAATGGTCGCACCGCGTCCTGGGCACGCGGCGAGCAACTCTCGAAGAGTTCTCTCCCTGGACCGGCGGCCGGGGGCACGCTCAATTCGCCATCGTGCCGGGAGACTTCGAGACCAATGGTCCGCATCGCCTGGTCTTGCAGACAAGAGTGCGAACAACCGGCCTCACCGGCTCGTGGGAATTCGAGCTTCCACACGTGCCGTTTAACCTGGAGTTCGACCCCTTGCTGGAGCTCACGGCGATCACCACCGTGCCCGACTCGAACCGCGATGCACAGATCTCCCAGGCCATTAGACTCGAAGCGGCGCAGGGCGGCGATGGCGAGCCGGCAACCTTCCTGGCGCTGGGATCAGAGTTTGCCATCCGCAACCCGCCCCGCCTGGCCGTGACCACGCCCCTGCCGAGCGACCTCGCACACGCGATCTCGCTCGAAATCGAGGGCACCGAGCACGCCATACCCGCAGGCATGCTCATCCTGAGCGGACAGGGAACGAGACCGCGGGATGCTCACGATCCGGCAACCCCCGTCGAGCGAATTCCGCTGGGCGAAATCGTGTCGATCGATGCCCGCTCGATCGAACGGCCGGGGCGGCGGCGCGTACGCCTGGCGCTCGAGCCCGTGCCCGAGCGCGGCTGGGCCGACCCCGAAATCCGGTCGATATGGCCGGGCGCCACCCGGACCAACTGGGTCGAGGTCGAGATCGTGCGGAGGTGACGCGCGGTTCCGTCGCCGGGCGTCTATCTCCGCCCTTCAACTCGAGATGACCGTCGCGATGCAGGTCGCGTCAGTTGCAAATTCCGGCAACGCCCTCCCCGTCGTCGCCCGGTGGGCTCGCAACATTCTCGAGTGTTCGGTTCGGCTTCACAACGGCGGGCTTGAGCAGGTCAGCCATGCGGACGGCGATGGCGTTGAACTCGCGAGGATTGGTCGGCGCGTACGCCAGATTGACGTTCGCGGGATCAATTGTGGCCTGCGGATCGACCGGCATGCTCACCTGGTGATTGCGAAGGCTGAACACACCGTACATGACCTCGATTTCCCATTTCGCGGCACGCTCGACCTCGAGTCGTAGGTCAAACGCCGCCTGAGCCGCATTCACGCAGACGGCGACGTCGATCAGGGCCTCGCGATACCCGGGGATGGTGTGCGCTTCAGTGCCCCACGATTCTTTGAGCCCATTGGCTGCCTCGCGAACCGCGACGAAAATCCGCTGCGTGATCGTGCGCAGCATGAGCGGGTTTGCTTTTGACCAGAATTTGAGCGGCTGGAGATACGAGTCGACAGCGCCCGTCACGGCGCCACAGCCGAGGTGACCGAGCACGACGACGACCTTGACGCTTTCACTGAGCGCGTTCAGCGCAAACTCGATGCTGCCCATGCACACATCGCCGAGCACGTTGCCGGCGACGCGGATGATGAAGAGGTCGTTGAAACCCTGGCCGAAGAGCAGCTCGGTCGGCACGCGAGCGTCCGAGCATCCCAGGACGACCGCGAACGGCGCCTGCTTGGGCATCTGGCCTTGCATTCGGTTCATGCCGACTTCGAGCCCATTGCACTGGACGACGTAACGGGAACCGCCGTTGGAAACGTCGCTGGTGCGGCAGCTTTCCATCCAGTTGGCGAACATGCGGTTGCCGTCCTCCAGCGTTTTTCGCGCGGCTTCCGCATCCGGCGGCGCCGGCTTGAGGCTGGGGTTCTTGGGATCAAAGCGATAAATGTAATCAATTGTGTTCATCGCCGGTCTCGCCGATTTGTTCTCGGTTCTACCCGGGGTAGCGCGACGCCGTCCGTCACGTCGTCAGCTCGTTATTGTAGTTGATTCACTATACGGCCGGTAGCCGCCCGGTTCGCCTTGTCCGTGGTCGTATTCGGCTTCAGCTCGCGCCGGATTGAAAGCCCCCTGGCGATCGGCCCGCGACGATCCTGGCAGCCACGCGCACTGCCGCGATCAGGCTGGATGGATCGGCCAGCCCCTTGCCGGCGATGTCAAACGCCGTCCCATGCGCCACGCTGGTGCGGACGATCGGCAGTCCGAGCGTGACATTGACCGCGCGATCGAAGCCGACGGTCTTGAGCGCAATGTGCCCCTGATCGTGATACATGGCCACAACAGCGTCATAATCGCCCGCAAGGGCGTGATAGAAGAGCGTGTCGTTGGGGAACGGACCGTGAACGTCGATCCCCTCGTTTCGGGCTGCAAGAACGGCCGGTGCGATGAGCGTCATCTCCTCATCGCCGAAGAGGCCTTCCTCGCCGGCGTGCGGGTTGAGCGACGAGACGGCGATGCGCGGTGGCAAGCCCCCGGTCAACGGCCGCATCGCCGAATCGGCGAGGCGGATCTTGGAGAGAACCGATTCGGCCGTGATCAACTCGAAGACCTGCTTGAGCGCGACGTGCAAGGTGACGTGCACGACGCCGAGGCCACTGCCTCGTCGCGCCGTTTTCGCGGCGGCTGCGTGCGCACGTGATTCGTCATCTTCGAGGTAAAGCATCATCGCGTGCTCGGGGACGTTGCAATACTCCGCCAGAATCTCGGTGTGGCCCGGGTGAATCACGCCAGCCTGATGCAGGGCCAGCTTGTTGAGCGGCAGCGTGGTGATCGCGTCGATCTTGCCGGCCATCGCCAGTCCAGCGGCCGCCGTGAGAAATTGGTGGGCTGCACGTCCGGCGCGGGCGTCGACTCGACCGAGAGTGACATCAGCCAGGTCGCGTGGAACATCAGCCACGCGCAGGCACGGAATCACGCCCGGCGACGGGTCAGCCTGTTCCGGCCTGTCCATCGTGTGGATGCGTAATGAGCAGTGCGTTCCCAGGAACGCAAACGCTCGTTCGATTGCGCCTGGATCGCCGATGACCAGCGGCCGCGCGAGCGCATGCAGGCGGGGATCAGCCCAGCCCTTGACGATGACTTCTGGACCGATGCCGGCGACGTCGCCCATCGTCAGGGCGACCAGTGGCCGAGTGAGTGGATCATTCATCGAGATGGCGGGGATCCTCATCTTTTCCGGACCGTCGTTCTACACGGTATTGTACGCGATCGTCCCGATGTTGACCCACATTTAGCGATACGGGGAAGGGCTGTACGGCGTGCGGTGGCGGGGCGGGGCCCAGCCGAGGTCGGACGGGCGCTCGCCGAAAGCACGGGCACGGTCCCGATAGACCAGGCCGAAGAGGATGCCGGCCGCCGCACCGCCAACGTGCGCGGCATAGGCCACCCCACCCTGCTTGCCGGCGCTCGACAGCTCGCCCATACCCAGCACCAGTTGCATCACGATCCACAGACCGATGACCAGGAGCGCCGGCATCCAGGTGATTGTGCGCAGCGCCAGGACGCGCACCCGGTTGTGCGGGAACCAGATGAGGTACATCCCCATCACGCCGGCAATCGCCCCCGAAGCTCCCAGAGAAGGGATCAGCGAGTCAGGAGCCAATGCAATGTGCGCCAGGCTGGCTGACAGCCCACACGCGAGATACACGAGCGAGTAGCGCACGCGGCCTAGCACTTCCTCGACGTTGTCTCCGAAGATCCAGAGGTAGAGCATGTTCCCGCCCAGGTGGGCGAGCCCCCCGTGCATGAACATCGATGTAAAGAGCGTGAACCACACGGGGAACGGGATCGCAGCCTGCGGAATCGTCTGATCCTCCGGCCGCAACTGCATCCGCCCCATCGCATCCTGCTCCGCAACCTCGCGGCTGAAGACGACCGGCTTCTCGATATCGAGGTTGTGCGTGATCTCGTATGGGGTTGCCGAGTACGCGATCGTGAACGATTCTGGCCGGGATTGTTGGAGGAGGAAAACCACGACGTTGAGAGCGATGATCGCATAGTTGACGACCGGGACGATGCGCGTCGGATGTTCGTCGCTCAGCGGCATGACCATGGAAGGAGCCTCGCTCAGGGATTTCTTGAACTTCGGTCGCCAAGCGACCAGAACGCCTCGGCAGGCGGGCTCGCCAAAGCCCCGAGCGGGCGATCGCGATGGTATATCTGATGCGCTGGCCGCGTGCCAGTCCGTTGCGGGGTGTCACACCGGGCGCTCAATTCGCGGCGCAACTGTTTTTAGAGCACGTGACCGGGTAAGATGCAGTTTGTGCGCTGCCAACATCGATCGGGGTGGGCCCTAGCATGCTCAATCAGGATCTGAAAAACGAGGTATTCACGCGGGTCTTACCCAGGGTGCGAACCCCCGCACAGTATGTCGGCGGCGAGCTGAACAGCATCGCCAAGGACCACAACACCACCCGCGGAAGCGTTTGCCTGGCGTTCCCCGACACCTATTCGCTCGGAATGAGCCATCACGGTCTTCAGGTGTTGTACAGCCTCATGAACGAGGCGGACTGGGCGTGTGAGCGAGTATTCACGCCTCTACCGGACTTCGAGCTCGGGCTCAAGGACGCGGGGCTGCCGCTCTACAGTCTCGAGACGTTCACACCGCTCTGCCGGTTTGACGTCCTGGGGTTTTCACTCCAGTACGAGATCTGCTACACGAACGTGCTCACGATGCTCGATCTGGGGGGACTGGCGCTTCACGCGGAAGATCGCGGCCCGGATGACACGCTGGTGATCGCGGGCGGGCCCGGGGCGCAGAATCCGGAGCTGCTCGCACCGTTCATCGATCTGTTCGTCATTGGCGACGGCGAGCCGAGCTTGCCGGTTGTGTGCGACCTTTGGAAGTCGATGCAGGGCTCGGACCTTTCGCGAGAGGAGAAGCTCCAGCGAATCGCCGGCAGCGTCGAATGGGCGTACGTGCCAAGATTTTACGAGCCGATCTATGGGGAGGACGGCACGATCGTCGAGATCCGGCGCACGCGCGACGACGTGCCGGAAGCAATCAAGCCGTGCGTGATCCGCGACCTGGATTCCATTCCGCTGCCCACGCGGCCGGTCGTCCCGTTCGTCGAGACGGCCCACGACCGGATCGCCATCGAGATCATGCGCGGCTGCCCGTGGCTCTGCCGGTTCTGCCAGAGCACCGTGATCAAGCGGCCGCTGCGCCATCGCACGGTGGAAACGATCCTGGCCGCCGCACTCGAGAGCTATCGCTCGACCGGCTACGACGAGATCAGCCTGCTCTCCCTTTCCACCAGCGATTACCCCGACTTCGAGGAGCTGGTGACGCGCATGAGCGAGGTCTTCACGCCGCTGGGGGTGAAGATCTCACTTCCCAGCCTGCGCATCACCGAGACGCTCAAGAAGATTCCCGCGCTCCTTTCCGAAGGGCGTCGCAGCGGCTTGACGCTGGCACCCGAGGTGGCGCGCGACGACATGCGGCAGCAGATCCGCAAGCCGATCAACAACCAGGACCTCTACGACGGCTGCGCCGAAGCGTTTCGCCGCGGCTGGCGCAAGGTGAAGCTCTATTTCATGTGCGGTCTGCCCGGCGAGCGGCCTGCTGATCTGGACGGCATCGTGAACATGGCTGAAACGATCGCCCGGATCGGCAAGGATGTGACCGGCCGATACGCCGACGTGACAGCGAGCGTGTCGAACTTCATCCCCAAGCCGCACACGGCGTATCAGTGGAACGGATTGCAATCTCGCGACTATCTTCACTGGGCGCATCGGTATCTCAAATCGAAAGTGCGTGTCCGCTCGGTGACAGTGAAGGCCCACGACATCGAGCGCAGCATGCTCGAGGGGATCTTGACCCGTGGAGACCGGAGGGTCGCCGCCGCCGTGGAAGCCGCCTGGCGCCGCGGAGCCCGCCTTGATGCCTGGGGCGAGTATTTCAACCCGCGGCTCTGGTGGGACACATTCGCGGATCTTGGGATCGACGTTCCCTTCTATAGCCACCGCGAACGGCCGATCGATGAAGTGCTTCCCTGGGACCATATTCACATCCGCTTCGGCCGCGAGTTCCTCGTAAAGGAACAGAATCGCTCCTTTGCACAGCTCGAGGAGATGGCGGGGGCGGTGTAGGCCTGACGAAAACGCATTCCGCCTGCTGAACTGAGATCGAGCCGATCTCGCCGGAGTTGTAATCATGGCCGCTGCGACCAAGACCAAGCAGATGACTGCCGAGGAGTTCATGGCCGCCGATCTCGGCGAAGGGGTCTTCGAGCTCGTGCGAGGGGAAGTTCAGCAATTGCCGCCTGCGATGCCGGAACACGGGCGTGTCTGCGGTAACGCCTTCTTTGTGCTCGAAACTTATGGGCGCCGGACGAAGCTGGGTTACGCCTTGTCGAACGATTCGGCCGTACAGACGGAGCACGACCCTGACACGGTGCGTGGGGCGGATGTCTGTTATTACAGCGAAGCGCGCTGGCCTCGCGCTCAAGTTGGTAATAAGTTGCCGCCGGTGCCGCCGGATTTAGCCGTCGAAGTGGTCTCTCCGGGAAACCGAATCGGAGGAATCATGAAGAAGGTCGCGGAATACCTGCAAGCGGGTGTTTTGCTGGTGTGGGTGGTTTTCCCAAAGCGAGGTCAGGTCATGATCTTTCGCGCTGTCGACGACGATGCGATCACTCTCCGGAAGAAAGACGTCATTCAGAATCTCCCAGAGCTGCCAGGATTTCGTTGCACCGTGAGCGACTTCTTCGTCTGAGATTGCCAGCCCGCGTCACTTCGCCATGACCGACACATCCTCGAGCGCCACCAACCGAAATCCTCACTGGCCCTGGGTGGTGCTGGGGCTCGGGCTCGTCTGGACGATCCTGTTACGCGTGCCCTTGATCGTCAACGCCGAGAATCATCTCGACAGCGACCTGGCCGTCGACGGGCTGACATTGATCGACGCCTTGCGCGGCCAGTGGCGATGGCATTACCCCGGCACGCCGCACATGGGTATCCTGCCGTTGTTCTTTTCGTATCCACAGGCGCTCCTCTGGGGAGCAAATGCGTTCACGCTCGTGAGCGGCGGAACGTTGATTTGGGTTCTGATCGTCGCAGGCACTTTCGCTCTGGCCTGGAAAGCGTATGGACCGTCCGTCGCCGGCTGGGCGATCCTGCCGCTGGTCTTTTCCTCGACGGGCACGATCTGGCTGTCGGGACGGATCACGGGGGGGCATCTTCTCACCCTGGCGTGGCACATTCTCGCGTTCGTGGGATTGCATGCCTGCCTGAGCAAGGGCGGCGCGCTGCGAGCCATGGCGCTGGGCCTCTGGTGCGGGCTGGGGCTATATCTCGATATGATGTTTCTGTTCACGTTATTCGGATTGTTGCCCGCGGCGCTCGTGGGCTGGCTATGTGGAGGACGTTGGCATTTGAAGTTGAGGATGATCGCGTCGTTTTGCCTCGCCGCAATCGTCGGGTTCTTGCCTCACGAGATTGGCAGAATCGTTGATCCGCACGACGCATATCCGTCTCAGTTCGTCGCGACGTTTGACAGCGCGGCGATCAAGGAGCACGGGCGGCTGCTGGCGTTTAAATGCGTGCCGCGATTGATCGCAGGCACCGAGCTGACCACATTTGATAGTCTCGTCCAGCGAGATGGAAGCCTCGCTGGAAACCTGCTGCTGTCGCTCCCCGGATTCGGCAATCCTTCGAGCGTGCTATCGGGACAGGAGTGGCTTGCGGTTCTGTTGCTTGCCGGCTTCATGGTTGCTCTTACTCGGTTGTCGCTCGAGTTTTTGTGGTCCGTCGACGCGCGCGGGAGGGCGATCGCGACGGGGACGTGCGTCTCGGCAGTCTTGATCGTCGGCGCGTTCCTGCTCAATCGGAACATCTTTAATTCGGACAACTACCGATACCTGATTTACCTGCTCGTTCCCTGGTCGCTTGGATTTGGATTGATGATGGGCGCCTTGCTGAAACGCGGGCCGCTCGGCATTGCAGCGGCGGTTGTGATTGCCGTCACGCTGGCGCAGGTGATGACTGGCACCGCGGCACGATGGTATCAAAATAAGCTCCACTACCTTGACGATGCGTGGCGACTCCTCTCGAGCCCGCGCGAAGAATGGTCGAAGCCGCGGCTCTGGGCGTTATACGGTCACCACGGGTTTGAGAGCTTTGCGACTTACGAGATTCCATCCGACGTCACCCATGTGTTAGGCGGATATTGGGACGTCTATCGAATGTCGTTTCTGTCTGGCAAGAAGTTGATCGGGATACCGTACCCGATCTATCCGAACCGTTTCGTGGGGTGGTCACGCGGCCTGGGATCGAGTCAAGGAAGGTTGCTGGTGCTGGGACTGAGAATCGAAGGTGATATCCGTCCAGAGCGCTTGAGGAAATCGAGAAGAGGATGGATCGAAGAGCTCCACGATCCAGCATCGCGAATCAACTGGCGAGCGCCATTTGGCACAGTTTGGCGAAACGACGGGCGTGATCCGGCCGAGCTGGATCGGATCCGTGTTGTCATTCCTTCTGCCGATCGCATGGGGTTGTAGCCGTGTCCAGTGAACCGAGCGCGACAAGCAACAGCTCGCCCGGTTTCTTCCAGCCGCGCCCGTGGGGCCGGACGGATGTGGTCGCGATCGTGGTCTGGACCGTCGCGATCGTCGCTTTTTTCTGGGACGCCGTCACTCTGCGCGGAGCCCTCTTCTACTTCGACATCACGGAGATCAATTATCCTTATCGCGCGTTCTTCGCCCAGGAGCTCAAGGCGGGCCGGTTCTCGCGCTGGTGCCCCGGCCTTTATTGCGGGCTGCCGCTCTTTAGCGAGAGCCAGGCCGGGTATTTGCACCCGTTCAAGTACTTGTTCTATCCCTGGATGGAGACCTGGAAGGCATTCAACCTCGACACCGTGCTTTCGATCTGGCTGACCGGAGCGGGCAGTTATCTCTGGCTGAGACGGCACGTCGGGCCGATCGCAGCGCTTGCCGGTGCGTCGATCTTCGGGCTCTCCGGCTTCACGTGGGCGCACGTGGTGCACACGAGCATGATCAACGCACTTGCGAGCGTGCCGTTCGTGATCTGGGGGTTGGAGCACTCTTGGTCGAGTGGTCGCTGGCGCGGCGTGGCCATTGGCGCGGCCGCGATGGCGTTTCAAACGTTTGCCGGCCACCTTCAGGACGTGTTTTTCACGGCAGGGCTGGTCGGTCTGTACGGCCTCTACCGCGCTGCCACTGAGCGAGGCTTGGCGCAGCGGGTGCGCGCACTCGGGATGGCCGTCGTGCTGGCCGGGTTGGGCGTGCTCCTTTCGGCCGTGCAGTGGGTGCCCTCCAAGGAGCTGCTCGATCGATCGCCTCGCGCGGCGGGGCTCACCTGGTCGGACTTGACTTACGGCTCGTGGCATCCGGAGCTGCTGCCCACAATGGTCGTTCGCGAGGCGTACGGCACGCGCGCCCGCGACACCGACTGGATGGACGGATTCTATCCGTATCACGAGATGAACACCTACCTGGGGCTGATCGCAATCGTGCTGGCGATCACGGGGGCCGGCGGCCAGCCCGCACGCGACCGCTGGGTGACTTTCTGGGTTTTGTTGTCGGGGCTCGCCCTGCTTCTCATGCTCGGGAAGTTCACGTTCGTGTTCGACTTTGCGCACAGGATTCCGATCGTGGGCAGTTCGCGCGAGCCGGTGCGATTCCACATCTGGCTCGCGATGGCGGCCGCAGCGCTTGCGGCCGTGGGCGTTGAGAGGCTCGAGCGCGATGCGGGAGTATCGCTGAAGCCGGGATTGGTCGTCGCGGTTTGGCTCATCTTGCTCTCGATCCCCATCCTGGGTGTTGTGTACGCTCCGGTGTGGAAGCAGTTGAGCGGCGCCGTCCCGCCACGAAACCTGCTTCAATTCCACTGGTTGGGCCGCGAGCTTGTGATCGCCTTCGCGCGCACCGCGATCTTGTGCGGATTGGCCTGGATCGTGGCTCACCGGGCAAGGCGGGCTCGCACTCCCTTTTCTCGTGCGCGCTGGGTTGCCATTCTTCCACTTCTGATCATCGCCGACCTCTTGGGCTCGCACTGGTATGACGTGCCGACGGTTGACCCAGCTTACTGGACTATGCCTCCGGAATCGGTTGTCAAGTTGAAGGCCGATCCCGGTTTGATCCGGGTCTTCGGCAATGCCGACAAGTCAGCCGCGGAGCCCGGGTACGTTTCGAAAGAGATCGATTTCCTCGGGGTGCGCGATCAACTGGACTGGAGCCTGCCGGTCGTCTGGAACGTTTACGGATCACGCGGTGAGACGCCGGTCATCCCGCAGCGGCATCTGAATTATACGGACCACGCCTTGATCGGCGGCGGGCGTTTCGATATCGAGAGCGTCACGCACGTGCTCACGGGGCGGGCGAGGCGAGGGAAGATCTTGCCGTTGCCTGCGCAACCAGCGGACAAGGCGTTCATCCACCGAAATGCGCGGCGCTGCCGCGGGTGCGGCTGGCGGGTAAGCCTGCATACGCCAAAGACGTGACCGAGGCAATCGCCCTGATCAAGCGCCTGACGATGGTTGATCAACTGCGCGACCGCCTGATCGTGGAAGACCCGGCGCGTCCCCTTCCCCCTGACGCCGAGGTCAACGGATCGGCGCGGATCGCCAGCGAGATTCCCGAGCGAGTCGTGGTGGAGACGGAGGCTTCGTCGCCAAGCTATCTCGTCGTTTCCGACTCGTTCGACCCGGGCTGGTCGGCTACCGTCGATGGCCAGGCGGCAACGATTTATCCCGCGTATTGCGCAGTTCCGGGCCGTCTATCTTCCCGGAGGGAAGCACACCGTCGTCTTCGAATACAGCCCGGCCGGCTGGAGGCTTGGGCTCTGGATCAGCGTCTGCGGAATTCCGCTGCTCGGTTTGCTCTGGTTCGTTCCGCGGCGATCGGTTCACCTTGAGGACGAGCATCGCGCGCTCGACTGGCCGGCACGCTGGCAGGCATGGTACTTCGCCGCGCTCGTCTCGATCGCGCTGGTTTCGGTTCCCGGAATCACGAAGGCGGGGGAACTCACGAATCAACGGCGCTGGGACAAGAGTTTTCACCGGTTCACCTGGGGAGCGGGGATAGAGGCGATGCGGCTCCAGCCTCACAGGCCCGCGCCCGTGGGCGGGGGAGTCGATGGTCGTTGAGGTGTTGTGAGTGCGATCGATGGTTTTTATGGACTTGGGAGTAGGAGTACGAGTCACCCTGAGAGTAGGATGAAAATCCAAAGTGCGATTCGATTGATGAGTCTCTACCTCGCGAGGAGGATGAGACGGTCGATTGCGGTGGGTGATGGTGCTTCCGCGTTTCCGTCTGCGGCGCTCTGCGGGTCTGGGATTTGAGATCCGTGCAGAAAGACAACCGACGGCTTTTGCCTGAGAAGTCGCATGAATTTGTTTGCGCTTCGTCTCCGCGCCCTGAGGCAACGTGGCTTTAAATCATCCCGACGGCGTCCCCGCCGGTGCAGGCGCTTTGGCGCTGGGCTCATTCCGGAGTTCCTGGAGGCGCGAATCGCGCTCACCGGCAACATCGCGGTCACGAATGCGCTTGTGGTTGACACGAGTGACAATCCCCTTTCCACTGTGAGCGCCGGCGAGGATGTCGACATCCGGGTCGATTTCACGACCCAGAACTTACCGAGTGATGCGTCCTTTCGCGTTGCCTATACGGTCAACGGCACGACCCTTGACTCCGGTTACCTTGCTTATGGTGCCGGCAACTCGGGGACGGTCGGTTGGTATTATTACCGTGGCTACTTCATCGCGACCCCCGGTGAAAACCAGGTGACGGTCACGGTCGATCCGGACCAGTCCGTGCCGGAGACGAGTTATGCCGACAACACGATCAGCTTCAACTTCACGGCGGCGTTACCGGCGGTGAGTTACCTGACGTACTCGGTCTCCCAGATTCGCGCGGCCTACGGCATCGACAGCATTCCCGACTTCGAGGCCGAAACACCCGATGGCACCGGGCAAACGATCGGCATCGTCGATGCGTACAACGATCCAAACATCATCACGGACCTGGACGGCTTTGACGAATCGATGAACATGACAACGAACACGAGCCCGACGCTGTATCAAGCATACGGGCCGGCGTCGTCGATCTTGACCGTGTTCAACGAGTACGGAACCGACATCACGAGCGAGTTGGGCGACAGCGGCGAAGGTGCCGTGCCGGCAACGGACCCGACCGGTAGCTGGGAGCTCGAGGAAACGCTCGACGTGGAATGGGCGCATGCGATTGCGCCGGGGGCTCACATCGACCTGATTGAATGTAACAACGAAGCCGACCTCTTCACTGGTGCGGCGACGGCGGGGCAACTGCCCGGGGTCACCGTGGTGTCGATGAGCTGGATTTATTCCGAATCCACCTGGAGCAACGGTAGCGCGCGAGATGGCCTATGATTCGAGCACGTTCGTGACTCCGAGCGGCCACCCGGGGGTCACTTTCCTGGCAAGCTCCGGAGATGGCGGAACCCCCGGCGGCTATCCGGCTTTCTCGCCCAATGTGGTCGCGGTCGGCGCGACTGAGCTGACCATGAACGGCGACAGCTACGGCAGCGAAACCGCCTGGAGCTTCCCGACGCCGCGCACACTCGACAACGGCAGCGGATCGTACTCGCAATTCGGCTCCTGGGCATCGGGGTCGGGGGGTTTCAGCGGCACGTTTAGCTCGGCGGTAGGCGGGAGTAACAGCACGGCGGAATGGACCACGTCGATTGGCTCGTCGGATGAAGGCTGGGAGGGCGGTACCGAGGTGTCTGCGACCTGGGTACCCGATCCCGGCAATGCGACGAATGCGACTTACGAGATCTACGACGGCTCGGCGGCGAGCGGCACATTGCTTGATACAGTGACCGTCGATCAGACAAAGGCGCCGCAGGGCACGGTTGACGGTGACACGCAGTTCCAGGAACTGGGCGATTACTACCCAGAGAGTGGCACGATCACCGTCGTGCTGAGTGCGAATTCCGCGAACGGCAGCGTGGTCGCCGACGCGGTCGGCATTGCGCCGGCATGGGCCACCGCGGGCGGTGAAAGCCAGTACGAGTCCGAGCCCGCATACCAGTTCCCGGTGCAGAGCACGGGATCCCGCATGACACCCGACGTGAGCTTCGACGGAAGCGATAATAGCGGGGTGACGTGCTACCAGAACGGCCGGCTCGAGTACGACTACTACGGGACGAGCCTCTCCAGTCCTTGCTGGGCCGGCATCATCGCCATCGCCAACCAGGGACGTGTGGCCAGTGGCGGCACGGTTTTCAACAGTACAACAGATCCAATGCAGACCCTGGAGGCGCTCTACAGCCTTCCCTCGAGCGATTTCCATGAAATCACCTCCGGATACAACGGCTTGTTTGCAGGACCCGGCTACGACGAGCTCACCGGCCTGGGGTCGCCAATCGCCAATCTGCTGGTCCCAGACCTCGTTTCGTACGACACAGGAGCGATGCAACTGGTGATCACCGCAGAGCCGAATTCGAATGTTACTGCCGGGAGTGAATTCGGGCTCACCGTGTCGGTTGAGAACATCTCGGGCGATGTGCTTTCGAGCTACAGCGGCGAGGTCACGATCACGCTGGCGAACAACCCGGGCTCAGGCACGTTGGGCGGGACATTGACGCTCGCCGTGACGAATGGCATGGCAAGTTTCTCCGACTTGACGCTGGATACCGCCGGAACCGGGTATACGCTCCGAGCCAGCAGCAGCGGCCTGGCGAGCTTGGTCACCAGCCCCTTCAATGTAACGCCCGCCGCTGCCTTCAGGCTCGTGGTCTCGACCGAGCCCTCCGCACCGGCGACGGCCGGGCAGGCGTTCTCGACTCAGCCGGTGATCGAGGAAGAAGATCAGTACGGAAACATCGAGACGAGCGATGACAGCACCGTGGTGACGGCGTCGCTCGAGAGCGGCGTCGGCCCGCTCGAGGGCACCGCCATGGTGAGACTCTCCAAAGGCGTGGCGGTGTTCTCGAGCCTGGCCGACGACACGGCGGAAACCATCACGCTCATTTTCAAGAGCGGAATCCTGCAATCCGCGACTTCGAGCCCGATCACGGTGAGCGCGGCGACCCCGAGCCAGTTGGTGATTGAGATAGAGCCCTCAAGCGCGGCGACAGCCGGCCAGGCATTCCTCATCCAGCCGGTCATCATCGAAGAGGACCAGTACGGCAACATCGAGACGACCGACGACAGCACGGTCGTGACCGTGTCGCTCTCGAGCGGGACAGGGCCGCTCCAGGGAACGGCGTCAGTCACCGTCTCGGACGGAGTGGCGAGCTTCGCGAATCTGGCGGACAACAAGGCCGAGACCATCACGCTCATCTTCAAATCGAGCGGCCTCACGTCGGCCGCGTCCGGCGAGATCGCGGTGAGCCCGGCCACTGCGAACCGGCTTGTGATCGAGACAAAACCTTCAAGCGCCGCGACGGCCGGTCAGGCGTTCGAAATCCAACCGGTTATCGAAGAAGAGGATCAGTACGGCAACGTCGAGACAAGCGACAACAGCACCGTGGTCTCTGTGTCGCTTGAGAGCGGCGTAGGGCCGCTGCAAGGAACGAACACGGCCACAGTCTCTGCGGGAGTGGCAAGCTTCTCGAATCTGGCGGACAACCAAGCGGAGGCAATCACGCTCATCTTCAAGAGCGGCAGCTTGAAGCCGGCGATTTCGAGCAGTATCAACGTCAGTGCGGCTGCCCCCTTCCAGTTGGTCGTCCAGACGCAACCTTCGACGACGGCGACGGCCGGGCAGGCATTCTCGACCCAGCCGGTCGTCGAGGAAGAGGATCAGTTCGGCAACCTCGAGACGAGCGATAACGGCACCGCGGTTTCTGTATCGCTCTCGAGCGGCGCAGGGCCGCTGGTGGGAACGAACACGGCCACCCTCGCCGGTGGAGTGGCGCACTTTGCGAACCTGGCTGACAACAAGGCAGAGAGCATCACGCTTCTCTTCCAGAGCGGCAGCTTGAAGGCGGCCACTTCGAACGGAATCGACGTGAGTGCGGCGGCGCCCTTCCAGTTGGCGATCCAGACGCAACTCTCATCGACTGCGACGGCCGGGCAGCCATTCTCGACTGAGCCGGTCATCGCAGAGGAAGACCAGTACGGAAACATCGAGGCGAGCGATAACGGCACTGTGGTCTCCGTGTCGCTCGAGAGCGGCGCGGGGCCGCTGGAAGGAACGAACACGGCCACGCTCTCCGCCGGAGTGGCGAGCTTCTCGGGTCTGGCAGACAACAAAGCGGAGACGATCACGCTCATCTTCAAGAGCGGCAGCTTGAAACCGGCGATTTCGAGCGAGACGACCGTCAGCGCGGCGGCGCCCTTCCAGTTGGTCATCCAGACGCAACCCTCATCGACCGCGACGGCCGGGCAGCCATTCTCAAGTGAGCCGGTCATCGCAGAGGAGGACCAGTACGGAAACATCGAGGCGAGCGACAACACCACCGAGGTGACCGCGGCGCTGGCAAGCGGGCCAGGGCCGCTAGAGGGAACGACGACCGTCACCGTCTCGGACGGCGTGGCGCGGTTTGCAGGTCTGGCGGATAACAAGGCCGAGAGCAATGCGCTCGTCTTCCAGAGCGGCAGCCTGAAGGCGGCCACTTCGAGCGGGATTACTGTCCGTGCCGCGGCGCCCTTCCAGTTGGTCATCCAGACGCAACCCTCCGGGGCGGCGACGGCCGGGCAGGCGTTCTCGACTCAGCCGTTCATCGAGGAAGAAGACCGGTACGGCAACATCGAGATGAGTGATAACAACACGGTTGTGACCGCGGCGCTCGCCAGCGGGACAGGGCCGCTCGAGGGCATGACGTCCGTAAGCGTCTCGGGCGGTGTCGCGAGTTTTGCAGACTTGGCTGATGACAGGGCGGAGAGTTTCTCGCTTGTTTTCGAAAGCGGCGCCCTGCAAGTGGCGACATCGAGCGACATCACGGTAAGCCCGGCGAATCCCAGCCTGCTGGTGATCCAGACAAAACCCTCTGGGGCGGCGACGGCCGGACAGGCCTTTGCCACTCAGCCGGTCATCGAAGAGGAGGATCAATACGGAAACCTCGAGACGAGCGACAACAGCACGGTCGTGACCGCGTCGCTCTCTAGCGGTGCCGGGCCGCTTGAGGGGACGACTGCTGCGACGGTCGCCGGCGGCCTTGCGGTCTTCTCGAACCTGGCCGAAGACTTGGCCGGCTCGATTGCGCTGGCGTTTGAGAGCGGCATGCTCCTTGCAGCCAACTCCGGGCTGATCGTTGTTTCGCCGGCGGCGGCGACCCAGTTGGTGATTCGCACGCCGCAGTCCTCGACCGCCACGGCCGGTGTTGAATTCGCGACCCAGCCGGTGATCGAGGAAGAGGATCAATACGGCAACGTGGAGACTGGCGACAATAGCACGCCCGTGACGGTGTCCTTGAATAGTGGCGCGGGCTCGCTAGCAGGCACGAGCCAGGTCGCCGTCTCGCGCGGGGTGGCCGCGTTCACCGACTTGAGTGACGAGACAGCAGGGAGCCTCAGCCTGCTATTCTCGAGCGGTGAGCTTTTGCCGGCGGTGTCTGCCGCGACCGTCGTCGCGCCGGCACCGGCCAGCCAGTTGGTGATCCATACTCAGGTCTCATCGACGGCGACGGCCGGCCGGGCCTTCGCCACTCAGCCGGTCGTCGAGGAAGAGGATCAATACGGCAACCTGGAGACGAGCGATAACACCACCGTGGTCACTGCGTCGCTCCAGAGCGGTGTCGGGCCACTGCGGGGGACAGTCTTCGCCAGCGTATCCGGAGGCGTGGCGGTCTTCTCGAACCTGGCCGACGACAAGGCAGAGACCATCACGCTCGCGTTCAAGAGCGGCAACCTGCAAATCGCCACGTCGGGCGGGATCGCCGTGAGCGCGGCAACGCCCTACCAGTTGGTCATGGAGACGCAACCCTCGAGCGCGGCGACAGCCGGACAGGCGTTTGCAAGTCAGCCCGTGGTCGAAGAAGAGGATCAATACGGCAATCTCGAGACAAGCGACGACAGCACGATCGTGACCGCGTCGCTTTCCAGCGGCGCCGGCCCGCTCGAGGGGACAACCACGGCCACAGTCTCCGGCGGGTCGGCGACGTTCAGGAATCTGGCGGACGACAAGGCGGAGACCATCTCGCTCACGTTCGCGACCGGCAGCCTGGCGGCAACGACCGCGACGCCAGTCACGATCGATCCCGCTGCGCTGGCCGCGCTTGTCGTGAGCGATCCGCCGCCGTCGTCCGTCACGGCCGGCGCCGGATTCGGGTTTATGGTGACAGCCGAGGACGCCTTCGGGAACGTCGTGCCGGCGTTCGCGGGAAGCGTGGTCGTCGCACTGGCGAGCAACCCGCACGGAGACACCTTGAATGGGACGCTCGCAGTGTCGGCGGTCGACGGCGTGGCTTCGTTCACAGGCCTGAACCTGGACAAGGCCACTGCCGGCGACACGCTCCGGGCGAGTAGCGAGGGCCTTGCGGCGGCCATTACGAACGGAATCAACGTGACGCCCGCGGCGGCCGACCAGCTCGTTGTGACGAGCCAACCGCCGGCGAACGTTGCACCGGAGGGCGGGTTTTCTCTGGCTGTAACAGCCGAGGATCGTTTCGGCAACACGGTCACTTCGGAAACAGGGTCCGTGACGGGTCTCGATCGCAAGCGGATCGGGGGAGCGCTCGGCGGGGCGACTGGGGCGCCGTTTGTCGACGGGGTTGCGACGCTGACGGGGCTGACCCTCAACAAGGCCGGTGGATACGGACTCACGATCAGCGGCGATGGTTTGAGCGCGGCCGTTTCAAGCGCGTTCACCGTCACGCCTCCTCCCTCCATCAGCCGCGTGCAAATTCTTACGACTGGCAAGGGTAAGCACAAGCACTTTGCCGGTTTCCAGCTCTTCTTCACCGCCGCGCTCGACCCGGCCGCCGCGGAAAATGCCGCGAATTACACAGTGACCCAAACCGTGAAGCACGGGCGCAAGAGCAAAGCGAAGCCGGTGCGTGCCCAGGCCTTGTACAATTCCTCGTCGAACAGTGTAAGCCTCTCGCTCGCCGGCAAGCCGGCGTTTACGCTCGGGGGCCAGATTGTGGTGAATGCTGGGCCGGGGGGGATTTTAGACACCTCCGGCACCGCCCTCGATGGCAACGGTGACGGAATACCCGGTGGCAACGCGGTATTCACCGTGCTTCCCAAAGCGCGAAACGTAGTTGGATAAGGCTTTCTTCGGTTATTCTGATTTCATGACCTCGTTTCGCCGATTCGTGATTGAGCTGCTCCGAGAAGGGAAGGTTGTGTTTCGCTCGGCTCAGGCCCCGCGAGACCGGCCTCTTGCCGAGGATATTGCCCTTCTGGAAAAGGGATTCGAAGTCGTCCAGCTTTCGGTGGCGGGGCCGGCGATTCCCTTCGATGGGGCGGTGGGCTACTCCGCGGCCGAAGTCCTGCGGCAGGCGAGCTGGGCACTTCTGAACCACAACGATCGGATCTCGCAACTGAAGAAGCTCCTCTCGATGCCGATTCAGCCGGCGACTCCGGCTCATCACCTCTCGGCCGATTTGATGCTGCGTTATCTGCCGCAGGTCTTGAAACGAGCTCGGGGGCTTGATCCGTCCGACCCGCTGATCGGTCTGCTGGAAGACGTGCTGCGACGATGGCCGCTGTCGGGGGTGCTCTCGGACGTGATTGAGCCGCCTTTGGGCTCTCTCGAATTTGCGGGCCACCCGGGTCTGTTGCTCTTGTACTCCGAACGGCTTGTGGCCAACGACCGCCACGCGTGGCGGCCCGCGCAGCGGGCGCCGGGCTGTGCCTATTATGAGCTCGCGAGCGACGAACGTCGTCGTGGGCAATCCAGTCCCGCCGAGTTCTCTTCGAGCGCAGGAAAAGGGGCTCACGTTGAATGACACCGTCGACCGCCTGCGCCGCGAGGTCGTCGAGCCGCTCAAGCGGCGCTTTGTCGACCGCGATGAAATCGTCGACCTGATCGCACTTGCGGTGACCGCGGGCGAACACCTGATGCTGCACGGGCCGCCGGGAACGGCCAAGTCTGCCCTCATCAGGCAGTTCGCCAGCGCGGTGCGCGGCACGTACTTCGAGTATCTGCTGACGCGGTTTTCCGAGCCCAACGAAGTCTTCGGGCCGATCGACCTCGTGCGGCTGCGCGAGGGGACTGTGGCTACCGTGACAAACGGTATGCTTCCCGAGGCAGAATTCATCTTTCTGGACGAGCTCTTCAACGCCAACAGCGCCATCCTGAACAACCTGCTGACGGTGCTCAACGAACGGATCTACCGCCGCGGAGCCGAGGTGCACCGGCTGCCGCTCCTGTCGCTCTTCGCGGCTTCGAATCACCTGCCCGAAGATGAGTCCCTGCGAGCCTTATTCGATCGGTTCTTGCTGCGCAGCCACGTCGAGAACCTGAAGCCTGAGGAACTACCGCGCCTGCTTTCGGCCGGCTGGGAGCTCGAGCGGTGCAGTGCGATCGAGTCGTCGATTTCCGCCGAAGATCTGCGCTCACTTTCGCGGCGGATTTACGAGGTTGACGTTCGAGAGATCTCCGATCGCTACGCCGCAGTGGTCTCGAAGGTGCGCGACCTTGGCGTCGCTCTTTCCGACCGCCGGGTCGTGAAGATCCTCAAGCTCGTGGCGGCGTCGGCCGTGTTGTGTGGGCGGAAGACGGCACGGGTCTCGGATTTCTGGGTGTTCCGCTACGTGTGGGACCGCGAAGAGCAGATCGCGCCGCTTCGGTCGCTGGTTGCCGGCGTGATCGAGCCCCACGCCGGCGAAGCCGACGCCCATCCGCTCTCGTCCCTCCCCGATCGCGTTGATGCCGAGGAGATCGCGCGCCGGCTTGACGCAATCGCACTCGAGATGCAAGACCACCGATCGCTCGGCCTGGCCGCCATCGCGCGGCTGCGCGAGCGACTGGCAGAACTCTCCGACCGCGCAGCGTGGGTCAATGAAGACGCACCGCGAGCTCACCTGGTCGGGCGGGTCCGCGAACTGCTGAAGCGACTGGGATAGCAGGCACACCACGGACGTGTTCTTTGGGGCCTTCGTATGAAAACTCTCTTTTGCGTTGTGATCTGTCACCTTGGCCTCTCAGGAGTGACTTGGGCCGATGACTGGACAGTCACGTATCCTCCACGGTTCTCGGAGCCGACGTGGCTTCCTTCGTTCGGGCGCCTGTGCTTCGGTGTCGATGACGCCAATCTGGAAAGCGTGATCAGGGATGGGACGAACGTGATCTGCGGCGGCACCAATGCGGCAGGCGTCGGATTCGCAGGCGGCCCGTTCATTCTCGGAAAGAACGGCGAGATCCTCGACATTCGCAGCGGCGTACCGGTTCCGGAGAAAGCGCTCGTCGAGCTGCGTGCTCGCGTTGACAGGGCACATGCAAAGGGTGCGAAGGTGTTGGGAGAAGTGATCCGGTTTTACATGACGCCGTGGCTCCAGGCCGAGCATCCGGATTGGCAAGAGCTGAATTCGCCCGGGGCCAAGCCGATTTCTGTCGCACAGCTCAAAGATATGCACGTGCTGGGCTGCTGGAACTCTCCCTATGGCGAGTGGTTCATCAAGTCGCAGGTGGCACTGGTGAAGCGTCTGGACTGGGACGGCTACAACATGGACGGGTTCGGGTGCTGGGCGCAGTGCTTCTGCCCGTCTTGCTCCGGCTCTTACAAGGCAGACACGGGAAAGGACATCCCAGCGACTGGCGACGTCAACAACTCGGACTTTCGTCACTACTTGAAGTGGCGGCTCGATCGTTACACCAAATTCGTCTTTAAGTGGACCGCCGCACTCAAGGCCGTGAAGCCCGGACTTCGTGGCGGCGCCCTGGACGACAGGCCCCGGCCGGTGGTGGCACTGGATGGGCGCGCCGGCGGCCGAGGGAACAGATGCGGTGCATCGCGTGCTCGATGCTCCGTTCCTCGAGCTGTTCTGGGACTTCCCACCCGACCAGGGAAGCAACCTGCTGCCGGCATTCACCTGCCGCTACTACCGCGGACTGACGGGCGACCGGCCCGCGTGGATCTTGCCCTACCTTTGCGAGCAGGGCCAGTTTAACATGCAGCCGCCTCGGGCCGAGTGCGACGTGCGCGAAATGACAGTGCTCACAAACGGCTGCCTGGTCGCCCAGGGCTTCTGGCAGCAGAACGACGAAACGCCGCTTGCACACTTGAACAAGCAGATCGTAGAGCGCGAGCCCTTCACGCGCGAAGCCAGATCGCTCAAGTGGGCGGCCATGCTGGTCGGTGAGAGCAGCCGCCTTCTCTATGGGCTTACGGGCGCGCGCACCGAGGTACCGCTCGGTGCGTGGATCGGCAGCGGCGTGGATACGCCGGACCGGGGCAAGCTGGCACCCGGCGAGCGGAGGATGCCCGCGCACATGGAATCTGCCGTGGGTGTCTTCCGAGCGCTCATGGAAGACCATCTGGCCGTCGACATCATCATCGAGCCCGACGTGGAAAGCGCCGAGACGTTGAAGCAATACAAGGTGCTGGTCCTGCCCAACGCCGCGTGTTTGAGTGCGCAGGCGATCAAGACGATTCGTGAGTTCGTCCGCGAGGGAGGCGGCCTGGTGGCGATGCACGAAAGCTCGCTCTGCAACGAGTTCGGCGACCGCCAGCCGGACTTCGCCCTGGCAGATCTCTTCGGCGCCCATTTCAAGGGCACCGAAGACTACTCGGCGCGGTGGCCGAACTATCCCAGATGGACCGAGATCTATCTGGGAATCGCCGGGCCTGACTTGCATCCGATCAGTGATGACCGGGTGATACGCTCGAATTACCGCCGTGGCTCCGACCGCCTGCAATACATCGGCTGGATGACAAACGTTGAAGTTGACAAGGGCGCAACCAAGCTGGGGAGGAGGCTGTGCCTTCCGCCGGAGTGGCCGTTCATGGTGCTGAACCAGACCGCGAAAGGGCGCTCGGTGTATTTCGCGGAAGACATCGGCCAGGCCTATTTCATCGCGCCCTATCAATATCAGCGAAAGCTGATCAGTAACGCCGTGCGCTGGGCGGCGGCGGCGAACAAGCCGCCGGTCGAGGTGAACGCTCCCCTCTGCGTGCAGGCGGCGTTTTACAGTCAGGGAGCGGGCAAACGGACGATTGTGCATTTGCTCAACGAGGTCAACACAACGGCCAATCGCGCGATTCCCGAGAACAACCCTTCCGAACGCGAGGAAACCCTGCCGATTGCGGACATCAAGGTCTTGTTTGCAAATCCGAAAGTCACCCGCGCATTCCAGGAGCCGGAACATCGCCCGCTGCCGATCAAACGAACAGCGGATGGAGTCGAGGTCATCGTGCCGCGGCTGGAAGTGCATTCAATGGTGGTTTTCGAGTGAGGGGTTGGTTTGGACGGTCCGGACGTGGCCGTGTCACGCTCTTCGAATCTGGTCGTCGAGCCAGCTCGTGAGGGTAGCGAATCGCGGGCAGCGCCTGGCAAGAGTCTTGGGCTCGATCAGCGCCAGGATCTTGCTGGCGTGTTTGATCTTCGCATGCTTCTTATCTGAGTACTCGCCCTTGCTGGTTTCCTTTGTGGCCTTCGCAAGCTTGAGGTAGAGATCCAGTTTCGACTCCTCCTCGAGGTTTTCTCGTTGCGGGAGGCTTCTGGCATGAAAGCCTTTGCCGTAGTAACGGGCCAACGCGGCGGAATCAGCGGCGAGCCACGCCTCCATGCACTGGACCATCAGATGCACGCGCGACGGATCAATGTTCGTGAGATCCCAACTGTCACGGTAGCTGAGGTGATCTCTTCGGGCTCGAGCATTCTCGTCGTCCTTTCCTTTTGACTCCAGGGTCACGGCGCTTTCGGAATCGACCAGTAACACGCAGAGGGTCTGCCCGTCGTCAGTCCGAATCGCGTTGATAAACGCCGCGAAAGCAAAGTTGCGGCTACCGGACGGGACGAGTCGCCAGAGGAGGCGCTTCTCTCGCGCGGCCTGCTTTTGGGGATTGAGTAGGCAATCCAAGCCGACACGAAGTTCACTTTTTTGTTGAGCGGTATCGCCGCCACCTTCGACGTAAATGGCAATCCGCCTCACGGATTGCCTCCTAACTCCCCGATGCGCCAAACTTCGCCGAGCCGATAGTTGTCGAGCCAGTGCTGCAGCTTGTCGGGATCGAGGCGCTCTACGCGAGTTCCACGGAGGTGCTCACAGATCAAAACGGAACCGGCGTGTTCGCTGAGGCCAGAGATCAACTCGGGAGAATGCGTGGTCACGATGAGCTGGATTCGTGCGGACGCATTGATGAGCAGGTCGGGCAGCAGCGCGACCGCGTCTGGATGTAGACCGAGCTCCGGCTCTTCAATACAAACGAGTGGCGGAGGTGAAGGCGAGAGCAGTAGCGCCAGAATCGCCATGAAGCGGATTGTGCCATCGGAAAGCCGGGTGGCTGGAACGGGAGCCTTCAGTCCGGATTCATGGAGGTAGAACTGTACTGTTCCACCTTGGATGCGGGTCGAGAATCGCTGGAAACGCGGTAGGAATTTGGTTAAAAGGCCGTTGAATTCTGTGCTCGCATCGGTGTGTTCGAGCTCGTTGAGCAGTAGACCGAGATTGCGTGCGTCCTGCAGCAGAATATCGTTCGGGAGGTCGGCAGGCTGCGGTTGGCGCAGTGCGAAATAACGGCCGAAGCTCCATTCGCGAAAAGTCTGAATCCTCGTAAATTGCTGTCCAAGCCATGTCAACTCGGGATAGACGTCGGAACCTTTGCGCTGGGACAGTACGGACTCGTCGGGGACGAGTTCCTCCCGTTTTAGATCATGGCGGGCGTACTTCCCTGAAGTCTTGCGGACGCTGAGAGCTGGTCGGCCGTTCTGAAACCTGTAGTAAAAAACCGGGCCCCCACTCGGATCTTCTGCCTCTGTTTCCTCAATCGCTTCGTCTAGGATCTCCGTTCGCATTCCCGATGCCGCAAAGCTGATGCGATACCGGAGGTCCGGGATCGAGTTTATTCCGTGCGTCACCGCTTCAATGTCCGCGGGACGTTGAATCTTGTCTCCTTTCCAAAGCCATTCCTGTGGACCGCCGCCTTGGCGAATCGCTTCCGCAAACGCGGTGGGCGTAGCATGAAGCAGCTCGATGGCTTCGATCAGATTCGACTTCCCAGAACCGTTTGGCCCAATCAGCACGTTGAGGGGAGTAAGCTCGATCGACGGCGAGTCTGGCGGAAAGGACAGCAGACCGCTCAGTTTGATGGATTGCAGGAAGGACATGCGGAACTCCCTCGGACTTGGACAGGCGTTCCCGAACATCAACGGATTGTTGCCACGTTTCTTCGGCTTCGGCAACCCCTCGCACGCTGGCTCGGCCAAAACACAGCCCGCTGTCAAGCGGGACGGATCGCGACGCACAGTTACGCCTCGCCGATTCGACCACCGCTGCTCGTCCATCAAGGTGTCTGACGACGTTCCTGATAATCGGACTCGGTGTGCCTTTCGGCCTTCGATGCGGAATGCTTTGCATCGAGCCAGGGTCGCTCCGGCTCCCGCTCGGGGCGCACGAGCTCGACCAGCTCGATGCTGCGGCTCGCCAGCTCGGCGAGCGTGTCCGGGTTCCGCGCTCGCGGATAGAGTAGGCTGAAGGCATCGCAACTGAGCTGCTTCTCCGAGATCCCCGGGAAGCTGAGTCGTCCGAAGACGCCCCGGAGTGATTCCGGGCTGGCCTTCAAATCGAAGAGAAGTTGATCGAGTCGATCAAGCCGTACAAGCGCCCGGTGCTGGCGATCGTGGAACTCGCCCTTGAAGTAGAGGGCCCTGCCCGCCAGAAGCCCGGTGCTCGGGAAGAGGCCAGCTTCTCCGGGTAAAAACGCCGGCGCAGTCTGGATCAATTGCTGCTCGGCGCGGGGTATCTGAATCAAACAGAATACGACCACAAACCCGAGCACTCCTGCGGCGTGGGCGAGAGTCATCCGCGGCCGCTCCTCACTCGGCGCGCGCAGCGCAGTCCACCAGCCCGCTCCGAAGAGGATCGTGCCGACCTGGGGAATCGTGTGGTACCAGCCGAGCGCCCGCAAGCTGGTATACGGCATATTCCCGCGAAAGAAATAGATCAGCAGGCAACTCCCCACCGCCACGACGGCGCCCGTGGCCTCAAGCGAATTCCACGGCCCGGCCCCCCGTCGCGACCAGGCGTAGAACGCTGCGATCACAATCAGAAGTGCAGCGGCCTGACGTGGCGTGGTGATCACATCGAGACCGCAGTTTCCACAGACACATGCTTCAATGAGAACCTGCGCCGTGTGCAGCAGAGTCTGAACAGGCCGCGGCCAGACGTCGAACCGCTTTTCCCACAGCATTGGGTTGCCACGGATCTGGCCCTGCGAGAGAAACAGGACGAGGAAGACGGAACAGAATGTGATACCGCCGAGGAGTAGAGCTGGCCCGGCAACAGGGCGCGCTTTCTTGAAGAACAGATAGGCGATTGCCGCCGGGCCGGCAAGCAGGCCGCCAGACCAGACCGCTGGCGCCAGGACGATTGCCCCACCGAGCGCCGCGAGCCGGAGCGCACCCCCCTTTTCTGCCCAGGCCTGTGCGAGCGCGATCGTCACGAGGATCGCTGCCGCCGCCCAGAGGGCCTGGCTCGCCGAGTACCAGGTCACGGCCGGATGGATGACCGTCGAGATTCCCAGGATGGCCATCGCCGAGAGCCCGGCCGCCGGCTGTCGGGTTTCCCGGGCCACCACCCAGGCCAGGGCCAGCATCGCTGCGATCAGCCCGGCATACGACGATCGTGCGAAGACCGCCGGCACATTCGCCAACCCCCCGGAGATGCTCACAAGAAGACACGTCCATATGCGAAAGATCGGCACAACGTGAGCGTTGTGAGGCTCAAAGAGATGACCCCAGGTCGTCGGCCAGTTGCGCGATTGCGCGATGTAGTCGAAGTCGTCATGCAATAGCGAATAGTTACGGAAGTCTTCCCGGAGCAGCCACGCAGGGGCGGCGAGGATCGCGGCGCCAAGCACCACGGTGAGCCAGATCGGCGCGGGCGTGGAGAGCCTGCGGCGGATGATCGTGCTCGCGGCCGCGGAATCAATCACTGCCAGAATCCGAATCAGAAGATCTTTGCGAGGCATCCGCCGTCGACGGTCAGGCACGTGCCGGTGATGTAGCTGCCGGCGTCACTCGCAAGCAGGAGCGCCGGACCGATCAATTCCTCGGGCTGTCCCCACCGTCAGGAGCGCCGTTCGGCGGGCGAAGTCGTCTCGCTGCTCCTGCGAAAGCAGGCTCACCGGAAGATCCGTCAAGAACGGCCCCGGCGCGATGCAGTTGACGGTGATGCCGAACGGGCCCAGGTCGTTCGCACTGGCTCGAGCCAGACCCAGCAGTGCCGTCTTGGTCGCAGAGTACGCGTTGCGACCAGCCGCCGAGCTGTGGCCCATGATCGACGAGATGTGAATCACCCGGCCCCACTTCCGTTCCTTCATGCCCGGCGCCAGCGCGCGTGCGAGCGCCATGCACGAGCTGAGGTTCAGCTCGAGCAACTCGTCCCAGAGGTCGTCTTCGATCTGGTCGATGGGCTGAGGCTTGTTGGTGCCGGCGTTGTTGATCAAAATGTCGACCTTACCCATCGCTTCAGTGGCAAGACCGGCGAGGCGCGATGCCTCGGTCCGGCGAGACATGTCCGCCACCACGTACTTGACCCGCACCCCCAGCCCCGCGCCGATCGCGGCGACAGCGGCCTGCAGTTCGTCCTCGTGCCGGCTGGAGATGATGATATCGGCTCCGGCCTCGGCAAGCCCGCGGGCCATCGCCTTGCCCAGGCCCTTGCTCCCGCCCGTCACGAGCGCCACGCGGCCGGAAAGATCAAAGATGCGTTTACTCACGAATGTAAACCTTTCTCACAAAAGGAGTTTCGATCACGCGACAACCTCGACTTCGGTCTCCACGACGATCGTCCCTGCGTGCAGCCGCTGCCATCGCCGGCGGCGCACCCAGTAAAAGAGCACCGGTAGAAACAGGTCGATCACCTCGTCAGCCACCAGAATACCGCCCAGAACCGGCGCCGCCATCGGACGGATGATCTCGGAGGCAACGCCGCTGGCCCAGAGCAAGGGTGCCAGCCCCAGCACGACTGTTCCCTCGGTCAGCAGCTTGGGCCGCAGCCGCTGCACCGCGCCGGCGAGCACCGCCGCTCGCAGCTCGCGCAGGCTCATCCGGTCCAGCCCCCCCGCCTTTGCGATCGCTTCACGCAAATACACGAGCATGATAATTCCGGTTGACGTGGCCATTCCAAAACACGCGATGTAGCCCACCCACACGGTGACCGAAAGCTTGAGTCCCAGTAGCCACTGAAAGAACAGCCCCCCGGCAATCGCGCCCGGCACAGCCAGCATCATCAGCACCGCGTCGGCCAGGTCGTGGTACGTGAAGTACAGGATGAGGAAAATCAGCGCAACCACGATCGGCACGACCACGAGCAGTGTGCGTCGCGCACGGACCGTGTGTTCGAACTGTCCGGTGAACTCGATGAAAACACCGGCGGGTAGTTTGCCCTCTTGGCCTCTCGCGCCACCACCTGGCGCGCTTCCGCGACCAAGTCGGCAGCGTCGCGTCCGCTCACGTTCATCCGCACGTAATTCCTCAAGAGTCCATTCTCGCTTTTGATGGTCGCGGGTCCAGGAACCACCTCTACCTTCGCCACCTCGCCCAGTGGCACCTCCTTGGAGATCGAAGCCCTCTGGGCTCGGTCACCCGGCTCATTCGAGCGGCCCTCGAGCCGTCACAGGCAGATTGCGAATCGATTCCTCGTCTTCACGCCAGCGACGTCCGCATCGAACGACGATCGGATGCCGTTCGCGTCCCTCGACCGTGGTTCCAACCACCTTGCCGGCCAGTGCTGTTTCGATCACATCGTTGATCTCGCCCACGCTCACACCGAGTGCAGCGGCGCGAGCGCGGTCGATCCGGATTTCGATATACGGCTTGCCTCGAATCGGGTCGGCGACCACGTCGGCCGCCCCTCGCAACGGCTTGACGAGACGCGCGACTTCTTCCGAGCCACGGATCACGTCGTCAAGGTTTCGGCCCAGCACGCGGATGCCGATCGGCGTGTTCACACCTGTTGCAAGCATGTCGACGCGATTCTGGATCGGCATCGTCCAGACGTTCGTCCATCCCGGCATCGAAACAGCCGAGTCGAGCTCTCCGCCAAAGGCCGCCAGCGATGTTCGATCGGCCTTCCAGAGCATCAGCCGCCGGCTGAATCGCTTCGACAATGTATCTTGAACCGCGTCCAGCACCGGGTGGGGTTCGAGGATCGGCCGCGATGCAGACGGCGCTTCCCCGCCATGATGATGGCCACCTGCGCCCGGCGATTGCATGTGGCGAGTAGCGGCCGCAATTCCTGCCGCGCGCACTAGGGCCGCCTCTTTGTGATGAAGCACGACTCCGGAGTCGGTGATTCGCCCGTGGTCGAGAAGCTGCTCCATCACCAGCCGCGTAAAGAGCGGCGCGGCCCGCGTGATCAACTCGTCGTCGACCAGCTCCACGTGATGCTGCCACGGCGCGACTACCCGCGCTTCCTCGGGTGACGACGGATGCACTCGAGCTCGGGGAAACCCCCCCCGTTTCACGCAGCATCTCCTGATATCGATGGTAGGCGTACTCGCGGCTCGCCGCGTCGAACAGCACAACCGCGGCTGATACCGACTGCTCGATCAGCTCGTCCTCGGCCGCGGACGTTGTCGGCGGACCGAGCACGCCGCGGGTGACGAGCGCGTCGTAGACCGCATGGCCTTGCGAGAGCGCGTCGGCGACGCCAAGCTTCCGCCGTGGCCAGAGCTCTCGCGGTCGGAAATTCACCATGGTCTCGATCATGTCCAGGGGCGCCGGGTCGGTCGGCGTCTCGGCCCGCCCGGCCTTGCCGACCACCATGTCGACTTCGGGAAACCGGCAGAGCACCATGTCCCGCGCCTTCAAATCGTCAAGCGACTCCGTCACCGAGGCTCGCGGCACCGTGATCGGCATGTCCATCACCATCCCTTCATCGAGCGGCGCCATGAACTCGCGCTCGAGCGGCTTCATCGACTGGTCCGCGATGAGCGCCACCGTGAGCAGGCTCATCGGAAGAACCACCGCCCAGACCCACGCCCTGACCAGTAACGCCGTCGCCACCATCGCCACCACGAGGATCGCCACCGTCAGGGGCCGGCTGCCCAGAGGAATGAACCCCAGCAGAAACGTCACTCCCAGCACCCACGCCAGCGCCGCCGGTTGGTCAATCAGATACGAAAGCACCGGGCGATACACCTCGATCACGCCGCGAATCAGTGGATTATCCGTCTCGGAGCGCAGCTTCCCCCGGATGAAGATCGTGCACAAGGCCGGCACCAGCGTGATCGCCAGGATCGCCACAGCGCCCAGGGCAAACGTCTTGGTGTAGGCCATGGGGTGAAACATCTTTCCCTCGATCCCGCCCAGGGCAAACACGGGCAGGAACGAGAGCACCATGATCGCCACCGAGAACACGATCGGTCGTCCCACCGCCAGGCAGGCCTGCAGCACGATGGCGCTCACGTCTCCACGCACCACCCGGTTCCCGAATTGCTCCCGCAGGCGGTGCATCACGTTCTCGGCCATCACCACCGAGGAATCGACCAGTACGCCGATCGAAATGGCGATACCCGCGAGTGACGTCGCATTGGCCTGAACGTCCACGATCGAGAGTCTCCGCAGCACCGCCATGATCAGAAACGATGAGAGCGCAGCCAGCGGAATAGTGCTGGCGATGACCAGCGACGTACGCACGTGCAACAGGATCAGGAGCACACAGAGCGATGCCGAGACAATCGCCTCGATGACGGTACGGGTGACCGTGCCGATCGCCCCTTCGATGAGCGGCGTCCGATCATAGAACGGTACGATCCGCACGCCGCGAGGCAGGCCGGTCTGGAGCTCCCGGATCTTGGCCTTGATCCGCCCCGTGACTTCAAGCGGATTCTCGCCGTTGGCCAGGAGCACCACTCCCCCGGTCACTTCATTGCCGTCCTTCTCCAGCACGCCTCGCCGGAACCCCGGCCCCAGCCCGATCTCCGCAACGTCGCCCAGCCGGACCGTGCCCCCGGCCGGTCGCACCACCGCCACGTTTTCCAGGTCCGCGAGCGCCCGGCTCGAGTCGAATGATTCGTCGCCAGGCTCGCTCGATGCTCCCACCCAGCCAACGCCTCGCACCACGTACTCGGCATTTCCCTTGTGGATCACGTGCCCCGCGGCTGCGGCGTTCGATCGCGAAAGGGCCTCGACAACGTCCCGCGTCGTCAGCCCGTAAAGCCCGAGCCGGTTCAAGTCGGGCGCGATCTGGTACTCGATCGGAAACCCTCCCACACTCGCTACCTCGGCCACTCCCGGCACCGACGCAATCTGCGGGCGAACATACCAATCCTGGATCGCCCTCAGACGGCCCAGGTCCAGACCCCCTCCCTCGACCGTGTACCAGAAAATCTGACCGGTCGCAGGCGCGTCCGGTCCCAGCTCCGGACGCGCGTCTTCGGGTAGTTCCGCCTGCACACGCGCCAGCCGATCGCCAACCCGCCGCCGCCCTTCCGCCGAGCTGATGCCGTCCTCGAAGATCACGCTGATCATCGAATACCCGACGTCGCTCGACGACCGCACCACCCGCACCCGCGCAGTCCCGAGAGGCCCAGCGACAATGGGTAGGTCACCTGGTCTTCAATCTCGCGCGGCCCGTGTCCCTTCCACGCGGTGAAGACGATCACCTGGTTCTCCGAGAGGTCCGGAATCGCGTCGACCGGAGTCTCCCGCGCCGCCAATGCTCCCAGCAGCGCAAGCACAAGCCCCGCGCCGATCACGAGAGCTCGGTGCCGGATCGAAAAGGTGATGATCGCGTCGATCATGTCGCCATTCTAATGCGCCGGCCCTGTGCGCTCCAAGCAAACTGAATGCTCGCGCCGCGTCCGTCGCGGAATCATGGTTTCGGAAGCTTCGCCAGGTATTTCTCGGGATCACGCTCGAGAGCGCCTTTGCAGCCATCGCAGCACAGAAACACCACCCGCCCTCCGGCAACGGCGCGCTCCGGCTTTCCCATCGAGCCCAGCGGCTTCTCCGTCACAGGGCAATTCTTCTGTCGTTCCGCGATCGTCCGATTCTCCGCCGTCAGGCCGGCAAGCCCATCCGCCGTTTGGTCCTTGCTCCGCGCCGTCACGTTGCTCGCAGACCCGGAATGATGCTCGCTCCGCCCCGCGCCGAAGTAGGCCGCCGCCAGGCTCGGGTTCAGTCGCGTCTCGGCATCGAGCAAAAACGCGCCCGCGATGCAAACTCGCTGACCGGCTTCAAGACCCCGCACCACCGGGTAGAATTCGCCGCACCGCGGCCCGACCTCGACCTCCACGCCGTCAAACATCCCGGGCATGCTCTCGACAAAAACCACTTTCTGCGTGCCTCCGTCGATGACCGCCGAGCGAGGCACGGCCAGAACCTGTCCCGCGGGCCGAAACGAGACAACCCGCGGCTCTAGCTCCATGCCGCCGCAAGCACTGCATTTCTCGCCACCGCGATCCGCCGTCACCGCCTTGTGCATCGGACACCAGTACCGAACGCGCTGGGATTCCAGAAGCGCCGTCGCCTCCCTCGCGTTCTGATCGATCGGGCATTTCCCCGGAACGAGGGCGATCGTGCCACGATGGTCCCGGCAGATATACACGGTGCGCGGTTCTGACGCAGCGACGGGCGGCGGATCCTGCGGCATCGATCGAAACGGCTCCATCCCGCAGACCGGCGCCTTGAATCTCGCGACGACTGGCAAACCCTCGCGCACGGAGCCGGCTGGGGCCGCCATCTCGATCGTCGCGCACAGCCGCTTCCATCCCCCGTCCGTCTCTTCGGTCACACTCCGCACCAGTCCGCCCACGGGTTCCAGACCCGCCAGGTCCGGGAACTCGAGCGAAACCCCCTGCCCTGCTCCGACCCACGACGCCTGGCTCACCGGAATCTCGACGACCATTACCGCCTTTCCGTGATCAATTGACACCAGCCCGGAGCGCTCGTACTCCCTCTCAAGCGCGCGGAACGACGCGGGCACCGTCTGAATGCCCGCCAGTTGAATTCGGTAGGGCGAAAGCTGCATCCGCGCCACCACCCCATCCGGCAGCGCCAGCGCTTCCCCTCGCTTCCGTCTCACGAGCGCCATGTTGCAGACGCCACACTTGCTCGGCCAGTCTGAGACCACCCCCGGGTCCATCGGGCAGAAGTACTCGGTGTCGCTCGAGACAGCCTGCCGGGCAATGCTCTCGGAATGGAACACCCGCGTCAGCCGGCCCCAGTAGTTCCGGATCACGTCCCACTCGCCGGCGATCAAGGCCGCGAAGATGAGCACGATCGGCACCCGCAGCCGCACCTGCGCCAGGCGAAACACCCTGCGCAGGCGCCGCGGCCGCCGCGGCCGCCCGCTGGAAGTGCTTCGTCCGTCCGGGTTTGATCCAGATCGAGTGAAAATGGCTGCTTCACACCTCTATCGGTGCAAGCCGGACCGCCATCGGTTTTGCGGCCCGGCTGCTCGGACTTTCAATCCGATCTATTCGTTCACAGCGCCTTCGCGAACGTCAGGCCCGGCTCCTCGGCCGCCGCCCCCGGCACCTTGAACTGGAAGTGTGACTCATCCGCCCAAGTCACGTTGCCGACTATCGGCGGCCCGTGGTCCTGCGCCAGGGTCAACAGACCATTGCCCGAAGTCATCCGGCCTTGAATGACGTGGTTCTTCCCCTTCTGATCAACTTTCCAGAGGAATTTCCCCGCATCCAGGAACGTCAGGTTGATCTTCGTGTCTTCGTCCGGCTGCGCTGTCCACGCACCCTCAAATCGCCCTTCCTTGATAATTCCAGAGGTCGGTTTCAGGCCAGCAGGCGCCGGCGGCGGTGCCGGTTCAGCTCTCTCCGCCGACGGTGCATAGCTCGGGTCGATCCGCTTCAGGAGCTGCGTCGAGACCGTGTCCTTCGGCTGGAGAGCGACCACCCGCTTGAGCGTCTGCACCGCCGCGCTCGTGCTTCCCTGGGTCAGATACAAATACGCCAGGACGAACCGAGCCGGCGCCGACGCCGGATTCGTGCTGCAGTAGCTTTCCAGTTGCCGTAGCTGATCGGTATAAATCGACACGTTCGGGTACAGACTGATGAACGTCGCCCAGTCCCACCCCGGTCCAACCGCAAGCACCGAATAAAGCGGCACAGCCGCGTCGGTGTATCGGCCCAGGGCAAAAAGCGTCACTCCTCGAAACTCGTGCAGTGGCGACTCATTCGGCATCTGTTTGATCGCCTGGTCCACAAGATCGAGCGCTCGAGGGTAATCCCCCGCCTTGAACGAGTCGCGCGCCGCGTCGAAGCTCGTCGTCGCCGGGTCGGTCGCCGCCGGCTCCGGAGCGATACTTTGGCTGGCGATCGGTTGGGAATAGTCGTAGACCGCCGGACCGGTGCTCAAGCCATATCCCCCGCTGTAGTAGGGGTTGTAATAGCTCGAGTAACCCCAATCGTAAAGCGACGGCCCGTACATCCAAGGTGAATATCCATACCCACCGTACCCACCATATCCACCGTACCCACCATACCCACCGTACCCGCCATATCCACCGTACCCATATCCGCCGTACCCGCCGTAACCTCCGTATCCACCGTATCCACCGTACCCACCATATCCGCCGTACCCGCCAAGGCCGAACCCCAGCAGGCTTCCGAGGCCGAATCCGAGCCCGAATCCTCCCAGCCCGTACCCGAGACCTCCGTATCCAAGACCTCCGTACCCGAGACCCCCGTATCCAAGACCTCCGTAGCCGTATCCGCGCCCATATCCACCATAGCCGCCATAGCCATAACCGCGTCCGTATCCTCCCCCGTAACCGCGGCCATAGCGTCCGAAGCCTCCGTTCCCCACGCCACCGATGCTGGTCCGGTTGAAATTGTTGATTGACGTGGCGCGATTGACAGATAGCGAGCTGTTGCCCAGTCCAGCTCGATTGAACGACGTCGCCGTCAGCCCGGATCCAGACCGGTTACCCCCCAGTCCCCCGCCGTTGATCGGCGCACGTGTACCCAGACCGTACCCGCCCCGCGCCCCCGTAAAGCCCGTTCCGCCCATCCCGCCGCGCCCGAAGCTCGACGAAGCAAACGATCGCGCTCCCATATTGATGGGCGCCCGTGCTCCAACGCCGTAAGCGTTGCGCCCCGCCGCATTGACTCCAAATCCTCGGCCGGCCGCTGAGCCAGCAAACGAGCGAGACATCCCCGTGGAACCCGCGCGGTTCATGCCCATGGACGGCATCCGGCCCATTCCCATCGAAGGTGCTCCGAACGATCGCGCACCGGCGTACCCGCGGTTCATCCCGCCGAAACTCCGGGGCGCGGCCATACCCCCGCCCCGAAAACCGCCGCCGCCACCCATCCGTGCACCACCACCGCCGAAATGGGCGCCGCCCCCGCCCATGTGCCCACCACCGCCACCATGCCCACCGCCACCGCCGTGCCCTCCACCACCGTGGCGGGCATAAACGGGCCCCGCGCCCACCGCGAGCGCAAGACATGCCGCAAACGCACTCACATAACTGAAGAATCGCGGTTTCATGATTCCCTCCCGCTGCCCGTCGCAGGATGCTGTTGGTTCAGTGTCGTGGGTCGTGCTCTGATCCGGCGTTGACAAGGCCTTCCCGCCCTGGTGCTGCCCGCGGTCTCGTGCGCTCCCGTTGATCTTTCCTACGTTCCCCGTTTCGCGTCCGTTCTAAATTTTGACCGAAAGTGTGGCTTTTCCAGTGATTGCACCCGCAACCTCTAGCATAGCACATCTGTGCAGCTACCGTCGCGGGCACTTCGTCGGGTTGTGGGGCGCTCGTAGTAAACGTCCGCGATAGAATGAGACTCGCCGCGCCTCCGCCCGGCTTCCAGAGTGCTTCTCCCAACCAGCATGACAAGTGCAACATCGATGCCACCGCGATCAGAGCGTCCACTCTGGCAATGCCCGGAATGCCGCCGGTCGTTCGCCAATCGAAGTCCACCACTTCCGCCTCACTTCGCCCGCCGAGATCGACGCGGAGTTTGAAAGCTTCTTGAGAGAAGCATACGCCGTCGGCGACCAGATGCACCTCAGATGAAAGCCGTTCAAGCGTGGCTCGACTCCCAAATGTCACCGAGTTCTCAGCGAATAGCACCGTAGAATCGCTCCCGCGAGCCACAGAATCCGGCCTCCGGAGATTCCAACGTGCGTCCAGCCGCTCGCGCTCGTCGCAAAGGTTTCTACGGCATCGACGCGCCATACCTGTTGCCTTTCTTCGGTTTCTTCATCCTGGTCAACATCCTCGAGGGATGGCACTCCGGTTCCGTGTGGCCCTACTTGGCCGCAGTGTTTCTGGCGGCCTGTGCGGGCTTTGGCCTTTATGCGTCGCTCAGGGGAAAATTCGTCGTCTGGGCAGAGCTACTCGATGGCCTCGGGCTTCGCGGCGATGAGCAGATCCTCGACCTCGGTTGCGGCCGCGGCGCCGTCTTGCTGATGGCAGCCCAGTGCGTGCCGGATGGTCGAGCCGTCGGTGTTGACATCTGGCGAAAGCAGGACCAGTCCGGAAACGCCGCCGAAGCCACGCGCCGCAACGCAATCGCCGAAGGCGTGGCCGACCGGATCGAGTTGCACACCGCAGACATGACGGCCCTCCCCTTCGCTGACGACACCTTCGACGTGGTCGTGTCCAGCCTCGCGATCCATAACATCAAACGCAATGCCGGTCGTGACCGAGCGATCGACGAGGCGATCCGCGTCCTCCGCCCCGGCGGCCGGCTCCTCATCGTCGACATCTTCGCCACCCGCCGATATCACAGACGGCTTATCGAACGAGGAATGAACAACGTCACCCGTCGCGGCCTCGGCATCCGGCTCTGGTGGGGTGGACCGTGGGTCTCGACTCACCTCGTGACCGCCTCGATTCCCTCGCCTCATATTTGAAAAACCTCACGCCACCAGAATGATGATGGGCACGAAAACCCCAACCAGTATCCAGAAGAACCCGAGCACTCGACCCATCCGATCGACCCAGCTCTTTTCACTGCGCCAGCGCCTTGCAAGAACCAACGACGCCCACGTACCGAGGACCGCCATCCCGGGGTAGGAAAGGCATGAATGAAGAGCGATGATTTCTCGGTAACCGGACGCGAATCCTGTTCCAATCGAAGCCGCAATTCCGATCTGCACTGCCGAAAGCGCAATTCCCAAACCTGCAGCCCACATTGCCGTGATCCCTGGCTGCCGGGCTACTCGCGCACACCGTGGTCTGGGTCCAATCAATCGCACAGGTATGACGGCGAGCGACAACATCCCGGCGAACGGAAGTGCGAGGATCAATAAACCCGCGGAAATCTCCAGGAACTTCGGAAGCCCGTTGGGCATTTTATAGATCGCCGCCAAAATCGCTGTCCACGAAATCGACCCACCAGTCGCGTAACTCAAGCTCTGCGTGATGCCACACGCCAGACCCATCGCCGCCACCAGGATCATCGCGTCGAGAAGCCGAAATCGTCGTGGTAACCCCTGCGATCTCAAATTTGACTCACTTGCTGCGCCGCCCATCACGGCTGACATGCGGGGCCTCCTCTCCCAAAAACTCCTCATCATTTCGCCCGTTTCACATCAACCAAACTATTGAGCATCGTCGTGAACTCCGGCCGCGACCTGATCTCGCTGAATTCCGTCTCGGTCTTGATGCGCTCACCCAGCCCCGGGTCGCCGTCGATCGCTTCGCGAAGCAACACCACCGTCCGCGGCAGGTACTTGGCCCCGAGCTCCTCCCGCTCACTCGGTTTGAGCTTCGCATCGGCTCTCGCCTGCGCCGAAACTCTCGCCAGAATCCTGGCCGCGTCGAGACATCCCCGGCTCCGTTCCGAACCCGGCAAAGCGCCCGGAATCTCAAGCGCCGTCGTCGCCGCGCCTCCGTACTCTCTCAGCTTGAGCTCGATCGTGGCCAGTTGCATGAGCTGGCTCCCCAGCACGCCCCGGATGTCGTCCCGGTTCTTGCTCAGCAACACGGCCTGGCGCTCGTGCTTGACCGCTCGTTCCAGAAGAGCTCGCGCTTGCGCGGCCTTGTCGATCTGCTCAAGCCGGCTTCCCTCATTCGCCAGCACGATGCCGAACTGGCTCTGGTAGTCGGTCGATCCCGGCGATTCAGCGATCAACGCTTCAAAGTTGGCCACCGACTTCTCGTAGAGTTGACCGGCATCGTCGAACCGCTTCAGCTTGACCATCAGCTCTCCAAGATTGTTGCGAGCAATCGCCAGGCCGTGGCGATCCTTCAGAGCCGGCGGCTTCCGCTCCACCAGAATCTCGAAGATCTCGATCGCTCGCCGCAGAGTCGCTTCAGCCAGCGGTCGGTTGCTCCCTTGCTGCAAGTCGCCCAGGTTGTTCAGCACGTCGGCCTGCACACGCAACTGATCGGTCGACGGAATCTGCCCGGGCCTTGTCTCCAGCAGCTCGAGCGCCTTTCGATACAGTGATTCCGCCTCCTGCGGCCGCCCAAGGGCGGCCACGAGCGGCCCGTAGTTCCGAAGGCAGCTCGCCTGGCCGATCTTGTAGTTGATGTTGTCCGGATACTCGGCCACCAGATTCTCGTAGAGCGGAATGAGGATCTTGTAGACATCCTTCCCCTCGGGATCGCCCACACTCGCAAGCGCCTCCGCCAGATTGGTGAGCACGCCCGCGAGATGCTCGCGAAATCGCGGTTGCCCCGGAAACTTGCCCATCAGCTTCTCGCTGATCGCTCTCGCCTCCTGGAACGAGTCGATCGCCTGCCTGCTCGCCCCCCGCGCTCGCAAGAGCATACCCAGGTTGTTGTGTTGCAGCGCCAGGTCGACGTGAATCTGAACGTCGTCCGGCGAGCCGTCTGCCACTGGTGAATTCACCTCAATCGCGCGGCGAATGAACGGCTCGGCTTCCCTGCCGCGGTTCTGCTCCGACAACACCTTTTCCAGATTCATCAGCGTGCGGGCCAGCAGACGCTGATACTCGCCCTGGTCCTGGAAATCCTCCGACAATCGCTCGACCAGCGGCAGCTCGCGCCGGAAGTGCCCCTCGGCTTCGGTCGGCCGCCCGGTGCTCGTTTCGATCACCCCCAGGCTGTTACAGGCTCGTGCAAGCGCCTCCCGGTGACGTGGAATCGTGGGGAATTTCTTGACCAGGCCGGCTAACAACTCCAGGGCGCGGCGGTAATCTTTCTCCGCCCCGGCGAGGTCGCCTTGCTCGAACTGAATCCAGCCCCGCGAGTCGATCGCCAGCGCCAGCGCGGTTTGAGCTTCATTCCGCTTTTCGTCGCTCGCGGGCACCATTTCAAGGACGGCGATTGCTTCGTCGTAGTCGAGGTTGGCAGGCTTGAGCTGCCCGTTCAGCCACAGCAGATCGGCCTGGCTCTTGAGCGTCTGCCCCAGCCGCAGCCAGTCGACGGTCGAAGCGCCCGCCTCTTTCACCAGCGCTCGCTGCGTTTCGAGCGACTCGTGATAAAGCGCTGCTGCCTTCTTCTCAGCGTCGCCTTGGCGCACCAGCAGGTCGGCCAGCAGACACTCCGTGCGGGCCAGCGACTGACGTGCGGCCCTCCCCAGGCCGGCGTCCCTCGCCAGCGGCTCGAGCAACTGAAGCGCTTTCTGGTATGAGCCCTCCGCTGCGGAGATTCCCTTGTAAAGCTTGCGCTGGATGTCTCCCATTTGCTGATACGCGCGGCCGTGCTCCACTCGCACCTTCGGATTCGCCGCGACCCGCGCCGTGAACCCTTGATAATACCCAAGTGCCTGCTTGAGGAATTCCACCTGAAACGGATCCAGCCGTTCGTCGAACGCAAGATCCGCTGCCCCCGTCAAGAGTTGGATCGCCTGCCGCGCCTGCTCGCCCTGCGCCTCCGCCTCGTTCCGCTCTCGCGCGATGAGCGCCGTGCTCACACCCAGCCCTATCGTCGTTGCCATCAAGAGCGCCGCCGCAACAGCCACCGCCACGCGGTGCTTCCGCGCCCGCCGCCGCAACCGCACCCAGAGCGGTTCACGCCACGCGGAGACCGGCTCGTCCGCTTGCCAGCGCTCGATGTCATCCGCCAGCGCCCTCGCCGTCGCGTACCGGTCTTCCGGTAGAAGAGCCATCGCCTTCAAGCACACGGCCTCGAGCGCCTTTTCAACCGACGGCTGGATCAGCCGCGGCGGCGGGAAATCCCCCTCTCGCGTCCGGCGCAGAATATCGGCCACACTGCCTGCAAGCGGTGGCCGTCCCGCGAGAATGTAGTAAAGCGTCGCGCCCAGACTGTAAACATCGCTCTGCGGCCCCAGCCGCTTGATGTCCCCCGCGGCTTGCTCCGCGCTCATGAAGGCCGGTGTTCCCATCGCCCGGCCCGGCAAGGTCTCAGTAGCCCCGCTCGCAGCGCTCAGTGTCAGCGTGCCCTCGCCCTCCGCCGGGTCGGAACGCCCCATCGCTTTGGCCAGCCCCCAGTCGACCAGCAGAGTCTCCCCGTGTTTACCCAGGATCACGTTGCCCGGCTTGATGTCGCGGTGCAGCACGCCCCGGCCGTGCGCATAATCGACGGCATTGCAAACGTCGATGAACCGCCGCAGCAGCTTCCGCAGCTCGAGCGAGCGGCGGCCCGCGTCGCAGCTCAGTGATCGGTCCTGGTGGAACTGCTCGGCAGTCTCTTTGAGAGTCTCCCCCTGGATGAACCGCATCGCGTAAAACGGCCGGCCCCGGGCGTCCGCCCCCAGACCGTACACCGGCACGATCCCCGGATGTTCCAGTCCGCCCGTGATCTCGGCCTCGAGCAGGAATCGCTGCCGGCTGAGCGGGTCATCTGCGTGCTTCTCGAGAATCTGTTTGAGCGCCACCTCGCGATGCACCTCGGTGTCGAGCGCAACCGAGACCGACCCCAGTCCCCCCTTCGCATAGGGTCGAAGCACTTGAAATCGCTGCCCGGGCGGCACGCCAGGGCGAACGATGGGTCGCAAGCCTCCTCCGCTCTTGCCGTCCGCGCCGCTCCGCGACCCCGACGCGAAATACGACAGCGTCGTGCCGACCGAGAATTCCTCGTACTGCGCCAGTTGCTCGAGATTCGCTCGGCCGACGATCAAGGCCGCCATGCTCTGCTCGGCGTCGCCGTCATGCCGCTTCAAGTGCCGCTCGACGAGCCCCTCGATCAGAGCGCGGTCGCCTGACTCGAGTTCGCCGCGAGCAGCAATGTGATCGGCCAGCGTAACCGACTTATCGAGGTTCCAATCCTCATAAGCGGCGAACATCTGTTCCTGATCGATCATCCCGTTCTGAATCGCCATCAGCCCGAACAGCAGATCTTCTTCGATGCCCGAGTTCATCGCACCGTTCTCCCGGGGTCGCCGCGCTCTGCAATCGCAGATCGCCGCACCCCGGTCCGTATTATCCCAGAAGCAAGCACCGTCGCCACCAGGCGCGGTAACCTCTCAATCATCGGCCTGCTCACGGTAAGGCTGCTTCTTCTCGAATTGCGCCAGGCGATCAAGCTTCTTCGCCCGCATCGGATCATCCGACGGCGATAGTTTGATCGCTTTCTTCTGCCACTCAACCGCGGTCTTGAAGTCGCCTGCTTCGGCGCAGGCAGCAGCGAGGCTTTCGAGCGCGAAAGCTGCCTTCCACTCGACGAGCTCGCAGCCTCGGGTTGCCAGGCCTACCGCTGACTTGCCGTCCCGGAGAGCCGGGTCTGGGCAAGTCGCACGAATCCAGGCACTGTGGCTATACCAACCCCAGGTTTTGCTATCGAGTCGAACCGCCGTGCCAAAGTCCTCGAGTGCCCGGGCATGATCCCTGTTGCGGCGCAACGCGTTGCCCCGCGCCCCGTAAAGCATCGCGAAATCAGGCGCCAGCTTGATCGCCGCCGACAAATCCTCGATCGCTCGCGCGAACTCTTTCTTGTCGAGCCAAATATTGCTGCGTTCCACGTAATGGCCCGGACTCCGTGGCTCGAGTCGGATCGCCTCGTTGAGGTCGTCAAGCGCCCTGGCAAAATCCTTGTTCCGGCGGAATAAGATCCCTCTCGTAATCCGGTAGTTTGCGGCTTTCGGAGCGAGTCGCACGGCCACGGATAAATCCGCGATCGCTCGCGAAAAGTCCGTCTTCTCGGTCCAGGCGCGCCCGCGTTCCACATAAAGCGCTGGGTCCTGCGGCTCGAGCTTGATGGCTTGCGTCAAGTCGGCAATCGCGCCGTCGAATTCGTGCTTCGCGCGGAGACACCTCCCACGGTTCCCGTATCGCCAGGACAATTGTTCATCGTCCGGGTCGAGAACGATCGCCTCGGTAAAATCGGCGATCGCCTTGTCGTAGTTCTTCTTCTCGAACCAGAGGCACCCGCGCGTATAGTAGATATCGTCTCGTGTCGGCCCTTGCTCGATCGCGCTGTCCAGATCGGCCATCGCCTCATCGAGCTGTTTCAGGTCGAACTTCGCGCATCTGCGCCTGTACAGCGCCTCGCAATCCGCTGGATTGGCCTCGATCAGACGGTCGTAATCCGCAATCGCCCGCGCGGGTTCCTTCCTCTGCAGCAGGAGATCGCCCCGGCATTGAAGTGCCTGATAGCTATCGGCATAGCTGGCGGCCTCAAACGGCGAGAGCCTCTGCGCGGGCTTGGGGCTCAAACGAATCACTTCGGTGAAGTCGGCGATGGCGCCGTCGAGATCACCTTTAGCCTGCCGCACCTTGCCCCTGCTCAGGAATGCTTCGCGACACTTGGCGTCGAGCTTGATCGCTGCGGAATCGTCGGCGATCGCCTTGTCGTGCCGATTCTTCGCTGACCACGCATCCGCACGCCGGAGATAAGGCTCAACCACATCCGGATCAAGAGCGATCGCGCGTGAATAATCGGCGATCGCCTTGTCTGGGTCTTCGAGCGCCATCCACTGGGCCGCTCGAGCGCGAAAGAGTTCGGGATCGTCGGGTTCGAGCTTGATCGCCTGGTCCCAGTCGGCGACCGCCTTGTCCAGCTCGCCGCTTGCTGCGAGGGCTTCCGCCCGCAGTTCGTACGCACTGAGTGCCGCCGGATCGCGGCGAATCGCCGCATCAAGCTCCGCGAGCGCACGCTCCGACTCGCCTTTGAGCGACCAGTACTCAAACCAGACCAGCGGAATCCCCGGATGATTGGGATCGATACCTTGTGCGCGCTCCAGGTCCACAACCCCACGCCCACTCTCGTCCTTGTCCAGCCATCGTCGGGCTCGGCTGATGAAGAACGTTACATTCGCGGATTGTAAATTCACATACCGGTCGAAGTCCTCCATCGCGGCGTCAAAATCACCGATGGAAATGGAGAGATCCGAGCGCGCCTTGAACGCCGCCGCACTCTTGGGATCACGCCGGATCGCCGCGTCCAGATCAGCCAGCGCGCTCTCGCACTGCTGCTCCGCGCAACGCAGCCTTGCCCTTCGGACGAGTGCGGTGATATCGCCCGGATCGTTTTCAATCGCACGGCTGGCTCGCGCCAAAGCCTCCCTGACCGGAATGACCTGGTCTAGTCGAAGCCAACCGCGCGTCTTCTTGTCTTGCGAGGTCACCTCGACGTGCTTTGGGCGCACGCGCGAGATGTGGAACAGAAGAATCTCGTCCGCGTTAACGTCGAATTTCTGAGTCTCGAGCCCCGGCAGAGGAACCTGTCGTAGCTGTGTCCTCGTCCTCAAATTACGCGCAGCAATGAGGAACACCGGATCTGTTACTTCGGATTCGACCGCGGGCGTCATGCGCACCATCGCGCGGTGAATCATCACGTGATCGTCAACCGGCACAACCGCCGTGCCCACCGCAAGCTCTCTGGCATCCGTCGCGGCGGCGCCCCCGTCGTCACCGGCCGTGCGCGCGGCCGCCAACCCCAGCGCAAGAACCAATCCCACTCCGATTGACTGAACCGGAATCCGCACGCCCTTCCGAAATCGGAATGCCCGCCGCATGGTGCTCTTCTTCTCGACGGAAGGAAACCCACTCGTACGTGACTCGTCCCGCCTGAAAGCCGCCTGCGCGACTCGAACCCAGAACACAAGCTTTACGAGAGCTTCTCAAGCATTTTCCGCCATCGTCCACGACCGTTCAAGAGTGCTTACAGACAAAGACTTGCGGTTAGAGGATGAACCCGGTACGAAGAGCACCAAGGGTAATCCTCCGCCTGCCGAGGTCTCTAGCATCTGGGGGTATCCCGCGGGCTACATCATCATCGAATTGCATCGGATCGAGGCGATCAAGCCAGCGACTCGCTGGACTCAACATACGTCTCTAATAGCATTACAGGATCATGTGACTGCGGTGGGTGGCACCGGCATTGCCAGTGGTCCGGTGTAGCAGGCACACTCCGTGTGCCGTCCGCCGAAGTTGCCGGTTGGATGGCACGCGGCACTGGCTCCGCGGCCTCGTCAGTGGCCGTGAACCCATGTTTCATAGGACGGCCCTATCACCTGCACAACCGCGATAAAGTACCCAGCCACGAGGACCAGGCCGATCCAGATTCGGCGGACGCATAAGACAGCGAGTGCGTTGACGGCCGCCCCCACAATCGGGGCTCCATCCTCAATCCACTTACCCGACGTTTCCCAGATGACCGCTGAAATCGAACGATTTGGTCAGATGCCGCGTCACCGGAAACAGAATTCCAGCAGGTTGGAGCGCTCCGGTCAAGCCGCCGCTGGTTCTGAACCTGGTCCTGATGCCGGAGCTCGGACGCGCCCAAACCGTCCACGACGATGACGGCGCCCACTCGGTCTCAGGGATGAGCGGGCAGACTTCCGTTCAGAATTCCTGAGCTACGTTTGAGTGCGGATTAGCCGGCCGCCTCAACCAGTTCAGGCGATAACGCTTTCATGTTCTGAAAGTTCATGAGCGTGTTGCGCCCGGTTCGGTTTTGCATGATCGATGCGTCGAGTCGGCCAACGTTTTCCGGGGCCAACGATGTCCAGACTTGCTTGAGGGGAATCGAGCAGTGACAACACATCAGCGCCACCCGAGTAGCTCGCAACCTGCGCCGAAAGGCTCGAGTGCGCTGCTAAACTTGGCGGGCGAATTTGGTGAACATCAAGAGCCAGAGAATTCCCCGAATGCTGACGGCCAGATGGGTTCAGCGCACGCAATCGAGAACTTCAACATCGATCGAACGCATCGGGCGGAACTGCTCAAAAGCGAACAAGAAGCAGCACCTTTGATCGCAAGGAAGTCATCGCGTGTACGAGGGGTTCTCGAAGAATGTCAATTGACCGAACGCGTCTGCCTCATCATCGTGGCCTTTGCCCTGGTTTGCGGGACTGCCCTTGCCTACTGGTTTGATGCGGAGCCGGAATGCCTGCCGCGCACGCCGGGAAGCACGCGCCCCGTTCCACAACTGAAGACCTCGACCACGCTGTCGTGAAATGAACAGTTAATTGCTCGGAGAGAGCTCACTCAGCATTGATCGCAGTCTCGAGCTTGCACGTCGCCTCAAAACCGATGACTGACCTGCCGAACAAGCCCCGTGGGCTCGCGCGGTGGCCGTGGCAAACCGCGGCTTGGACAATCGCCGCGGCCGTCGCCATCGATTGTGCATCACTCGTTGTCGAGCGCTGGAAGCCGCGGGTGCCGGAGGCAGGTCCGACTTTGGTGAACTGGAGCGGTCCACGCCTGACCCCGCCGCAGGAGCTCGGAACGGAGGTCGGGTTCTTTCTGGTCATCAATCCCGCGCTTCTGGCCACAATACTCGGGATCAAGCACGTGATCGGCAAGTTCCGCCAACGTGACGCCGGAGCGGGCACCGCCGTTCTTGCGCTGGCTTTGCTGCCGCTCGCCTCGATCGGCGTCGGGGGAACGCTGGTGTTGTTCCTGTCGATGTTTCGCTGAACTGTCGGCAAGTCAGTTGTCGCGCGCACCCCCGCGATCGCGCGTGATCGACGGATGAAGTCGCTCACGCCGCGAGAGACCGAGCATCTCCCCCCCCACGGCCCGATCGATCCGCTCAGCATCGGCATGCATGGCGGCAAATCTCTCGAGAGGATAAAACTGGATTTCGTCTGGCAACACGGAGCGATTCGGGTTGCGGCCTGGTCGTGTGCGCGGAGAGAGCCAATGAGTGAACCGCGTTCCGGATGTCGTGGCGATTTTTCGGCCGTGTTATTGATCTTGGTTTGTGCCGGCGCTGGGCTGATGCTCCTCCGATCTCCGTCGGGCCCCCGTCCGGCAGCAGACGTTCTCGCGCGACCAGACCTCCCAGATCAGGCTCGACGCGAGCTCCGAGACGGCGATCTTGCGAACCTCGGTTACCCCGGCGGGCGCCGCGAGTCTGTCGTCTGGATCTGTCTCGACGAATCCGCGTGGGACGAGATGGTCGACGCTCAGATCGAAAGCGGGAAAAAAGGCCCGGGCGCTGCGCAGGTGTCACCCGTCTAGCCAAAGCAGAGAAAATCAGAGCGTATGATGCAGGCACGACGGTCAAGCTTCTCGAAGCAGACAAGATCTCCGGTAAGGCCAAGGTCGAGGTGATGGACGGCAGAGACGCCGGCATCACGGGTTGGGTCCAGTTGTCGCTCCTCTTCCCGCGAGAACGTCGACACCCTTGACCAGATCAAGCCACCTCTGAGACTCGAACCCAGGACCCCAGCTTTACGAAAGCTGTCCGAGCATTTTCCGCTGTTGTGCGCCAATGTCTTAGGTTTATCGTACGACGACGGACCATCTCGGCGTGATGGCGAAGGTCCGGTCGTCGCTCGTCGCGCTCGTGGCGTCGGTGGTCGCTCCCGGCGGACCGGCCGTCACTTCCAGCCGGCCACCCTGCGCGAACTTCGGCCGTCCGGACAGGGTCAGCGTCACGCTGTGGGCCGTGGCGTCATACGTCGCCCGGAAGCGAACCGGCTGGGCGACGAGCTGTCGTCCATGACGCCGGAATTGCGTCACCGTGTAGCTGGCGGCGCTTACTCCCTGGGTCGGGTCCACCGCCCCGCTGTAGTCGAGTTCGAAGCCGACGATGTGCCGGTTTGGCCCCTTGCCGGCGACGATCGCCTTCTCGGTGACGAGCGAGGGAAGGCTGGGCGGCGGCGTCAGGACGCCGATCTCGTCGGCGGACGCCTCGGTGAACCAGAGATTCCCGTCAGGGCCCGTCGTGATCCCGCGGACGATGAAACCAGGGATGTCGGTCTCGGTGATGCTCCGCGTCACGGGGTTGATCGTCCCGATCTGGCCGATGCCCTGCTCGGTGAACCAGAGGTTGCCGTCGGGGCCCGTCGTGATGTCGATGGGCACGGAGTTTGGCGTCGGCAGCTCCGTTTCGACGATGTCATAGGTCGTGGGGTTGATCGAGCCGATCTTGTTCCCATCCGCCTCGGTGAACCAGAGGTTGCCGTCGGGGCCCGTCGTGATCGCCCCGAACAGGGGGTCCAGCGTCGGTACGGCGAACTCCGAGACGGCGTGGGTCGTGGGGTTGAACATCCCGATCAGATTGCCCTGGTCAGGGGTCATCATGAGCATGCCGTCGGGACCGACCGTTTGCACGTAGCCGGCGTCGGTGAACCAGAGGTTGCCGTCGGGGCCGGCTGTGATCGCGAACGGCTCGAACGGGACGGAGAACTCGCTGATGGCGTCAGTCGCGGGGTTGATCATCCCGATCTGTTTCGCCCCCATCTCGGTGAACCAGAGGTTGCCGTCCGGGCCGACCGCGATCCGGGCGGGCAGTGCGTTGGGCGTCGGCACGGCGAATTCCGAGATGGCATCGGTCGCGGGGTTGATCATGCCGATCTTGTCGCCCCGTTCCTCGGTGAACCAGATGTTGCCATCGGGCCCCGCCGTGATCCCGAAAGGTTCGCCGCCCTGCGTCGGCACGGTGAATTCCGTGACGGCGTGGGTCGTGGGGTTGATCATGCCGATCTTGTCGCCATACGGGCTGTCGGCCGACGGGCTTGAAGTTTCGGTGAACCAGAGATTGCCGTCGGGACCGACCACAATCGATTCGGGTTGGGCATCGGGGGTCGGGACGGGGATCTGGGTGATGGTCGAGAGCAGCGCCCGCCACTCCATCCGCTCGACGCCGGGCCGACGCCGGCGCCGCTGGGCCCCCGTCGTCACTCCACGCCGAACCCCCCGCGACCAGGTTGCCAACATCGACTGCAAGAATCGGCCACTGATCAAGGTGCTCTCCTCAAGGAAGACAGAAGCCACCTCTGGGACTCGAACCCAGGACCCCAGCTTTACGAAAGCTGTGCTCTACCAACTGAGCTAAGGTGGCACACTGCGCGCGTGCTCCGGATCCGCCGCATTTACACTAAAGCCACGCATCCTTGCTGTCAACGTCGAGGCCCTACCTACCTCGGCCCCGCCACCAGCGCCCGATAGTAAACATCAAGGTATCGGTCGATGTTCCGGTCCATCGCGAAATACTCGCGAGCCACCGCACCGGTCGCCGCAGCCAGGCGTGCGGCCAGCGCCGGGTCGCCCAGCACCGTGACGATCGCATCCGCCAAAGGCTCGGGCGCCACCGCCGCCAGAAGCCCTGCCCCCGTCGCCCCCAACAGCTTCTTGTAATCGCCGAAATCCGTCGCCACGATCGGCCGCCCCGCGGCCAGGTAAACGGCCAGCTTGCTCTGCACCGAATAGTTCTCCCGGCACGCCAGCCGGGAATGCACCAGCACGTCCGCACGCCGCGTGAGTGCAACCACCTGCGACGGCGTTTGACCAGCCAGGACAACAAGCTTCGATGCGTCCGAGCCCAGCCGGGCGCGGTACTCGGCCGCAGCTTCCGCAGGTCCGCCAACCAGCACACAGCGCGACTCGGGCACCGCCGCGAAAACCCGCGGCAGCGCGTCGATCAAGAGCGGCACCCCCTGGTTCGGATGCACGATGCTGCCGACGTACATGATCACCTTGTCCGCCGCAGTGACGCCCGGAATCTCGGCCGCCTCACCCGGGTCCTCATACTCGGCCAGGTCAATCCCCGGGTAAATCACGTGCACTCGATCTTCCGGCACGCCTTTTTCATTCACGACCACGTCTTTGACTGGCTCCCCCAGCGCGATCACCTCGGCTGCGTGCCGAAGCACCCTTCGCTCGAGCGCCTGATAGGCCCGGAACGTCAATCCGCGCCCCAGCCGGTCTCGCTCCAGCTCGTCGCCCAGCAGCGAGTGAATCTCGTAGACCATCGGCCATCGATACCGCAGGCACGCAAACGACGCCCGGGTGGCTCCGCCGTAATGCTGGGCGTGCACCAGCTCGAACGGATGCTCGCGGGCGATTGTCTTGAGCCCCCAGCCGCCCAGCCACCCGCAGGGCGGCACGGTGTAAACCGGCGTCTCTTCAAACTCCCCGCGCTGAACCTTGAGTCCCCACGGCGGCCGAGCACGCAGATGCGCCACCACCACCTCCACGCCCCGCGGCTTGAGCGCCCGCAGGATCTTGATCGGCAGCATCGCCGTGCCGTCGTACTCACCGGGGATCGGAAACGAATTGGCGAGCAAGATCCGCATGCCGGCTCCATCCAGGGCTTCTCAAGCGGAAGACTGCATCAATTGTCGCCGCGGAGTCCCAGGTTTCGGGGGGGCGTCGCCGGCGAGGGTGCGATCGGCCTCGCCGCCGGAGCAGCCGGAAGCACGACCGTCTTACCGGCGATCGGATCGCGCCAGATCATTTCGCGAGCACGAAGCAGATTGCCGTGGCCCTGACTCGTCGGGTCGACCTGGGCGTAATACGCAATCGCGCGGGCGTTGTCCTTGCTCGCGTCATAAATCCGCCCGAGGTTCGCGTTGGCCCCCCAGCGCAGCATCGGAAAGTAGTACGTGATTCCAGGCTCCGGCACCAGATCGAGCGTGTCTCGAAATAACTTCGCCGCACGCTCCGGCGGCTTGTTCGCCAGCCGCGCCTTCTCCAGTTGCGCAAGCGCCATGTAATACGTGGCGTAGGCGTCCAGCCCCTCCTGAATATCCGCCGAGATCGTCTTGTTCTTGTCCGTCAGCAGCGGCGCGTTCTCGGCGAATCGCAGCGCCACATACTCCTTGACGGCTTCGTCCAGCTCGCCGCGCAAGTGCTTCACCCTCGCATAAATCAGTGGATACTCGCGCGTAAATAAATACATTGATTTCTGGACGGATCTCACGAATTGCCCGTCGCTGAACAAGAGGCCGTACACCTCGATTGGCAGGCTCCACAGCTTGATTTCTCCACATCGCTCGCCGATCGCCTGGGCGAACTGCTCGCGCTCATCGGCCGGATCGCGAAACAGAATCGTCCGGTGCTCGCCCGTGAGCTCGCGCTGCAGCAGCTTCATCTTCGGTGAAAAATACCCCGGGCTCGAGTCGATCAGGATCCCGATTTTGGTCGGGCTGCCCAGCAGCGATGCGCGGCTCGTTCCGTACGGTGATTGCCCGGGCAAATTCATCCGTTCCAGAACCGACTCGTCGGCGAGCGCGTCGTCGAGTGTCGCCACCCCTGTGCCGTCGGGCCCCGGGATCTCGAGTCCCAGCCGGGCGTCGAACAGATACGCCTTGTTGTCGATGATCGCCGCGCAGATCCAGACCACCGGCGGCTTCGGCCCGAACCGCATTCCACGCAACCCGGGTTCCAGCTCGAATTCCAGCCCATATCTCGGAAACCGCGGCTCGAGCGATCGGCTGTGACTGTAGGTGATCAGGCCCGCGTCGATCTCGAGCTGGCGGCAAAGCGCCATGAACAGCCAGGAACGCTCGGCCCAAACTCCCTGGGCTTCCGTCGCCATCCCGCGCACCAGCACGTCGTACGGACGCGCAACCGCCTGGGGTAGCCCCTCGAATGCCAGCGAACCCGGCGGGACAAGCTGAATCTGCTCAACGACCCACTGAAAGACCCGGCGCACCCGGGCCAGATTCTCACCCGTGCCCGCAACCCGCTTCGCGATCGGGTAATACATCATGCAGTCTTCGATGTGCCGCGTATCGTGCTTATCCGACCAGTTCCGATTGCTGAAACTCTCAACGACTGCCGCCGGAAGCTGAGTCTTCAAATACTCGCGAGCCGCTGATTCAAGCGCGTACTCAGATTGCCTCGTTCCCTCGAAGTACTGGTTCAACTTCTGAACGGCCAGCCGGAAGTTGTCCCCGCCGGGCTGCAGCGCGGCACGCTGAATCAACGTCATCGCACTGTCGAGCAGCGCCTTGCGTGTTTCATCATCACGTCTTCGCCCAACGTTCCCGGCCTCGGCTTTCGCGCTCGCCGCGCCCGGTGGCGCCGGAAGAGAGCTCACGGGCGGCATACTCTCGATAGGCTCATCCGATTCGGGCTTCGAGTAGTTGCAGCGAATCGTGGTTGCCACCAGACAGATCGCGGCCCCAAACCCTGCCCAGTGTATTGTGCGACGGCTCAAGCGGCTATTCTCCTGTGGTGAACCCAGAGCCCATCGGGCACTGCGGCACGGTCCTGGCGATCATCGAACGGAGCCGGAAATGAAAGACCGGCCGATACCCCTTCCACGAAGGGAGCACTCGCGTCGGAGGCGGATGTTCTCTCGTCTATTGTGAGGCATGAATTCGCGCACGGCGAGACCGTTTGCCAGCCAGGCTCACTTTTCATACGCTCAGGCAACCCGCAAAGTTCGTATCGACGAGCCGGCTGTGCCCGGCGACCCATCCGGTCCTCGGCCAGGTCATCCACGATCAGTCCGCCTCCAGAGGAGCCGAAATCGCTTCGCGAATGCGCAGGCAAAGGCGTAGCAAGTCTTGCAAATCATTGATATGAAGGGAGTTAGGTCCGTCCGACAGCGCGTGGTCCGGGTCCGGGTGCACTTCGAGGAACAGGGCGTCGCAGCCGGCGGCAACCGCGGCACGGGCCAGGGTGGGAATCATCTCGCGTTGGCCGGACGAGACGGTCCCGCCTTCTCCGGCGCTGGGAAGCTGCACCGAGTGGGTTGCATCGAATACGACCGGCGCACCGGTGGCCTGCATTTGTGGAATGGCGCGAAAGTCGTTGACCAGCCGCCCGTAGCCGAATGTGGTGCCGCGCTCGGTGAGCAGCACGCCTGCGGCTCCCGATTCCATCAGCTTGTTGACGACGTTGCTCATGTCCCATGGAGCCATGAACTGGCCCTTCTTGACATTGACGGGTCGACCTGTCGCCGCCGCGGCTTCCAGCAGGTCGGTCTGGCGGGCGAGAAAAGCGGGAATTTGAATCAGATCCACGACCTGCCCGATCGCCTGGGCCTGGCCCGTTTCGTGGAGGTCGGTGGTAACCGGCAACCCCGTCTCGGCCTTGACATCTTCGAAGATTCTCATCCCCTGCTCGAGCCCGGGCCCGCGAAAGCTCGTTCGCGACGTGCGGTTGGCCTTGTCGAACGATGCCTTGAAAACCAGCGGCACCGAAAGATCCTCGCAGATTTCAACCAGCCGATCCGCGATGCGCATGGTCATGTCGCCCGGTTCCATGACGCACGGCCCCGCAATCAGCGCCAGCGGCCGTTCGCGCCCAACCTCGAGACGCCCGATTTTCACTGGATTGGGAGGAGGCATTCTTTGTCTCGTCTGTCAGGGTCTTGAGCCAGAACCGGGCCGAAGTGATAATCGACCGAGCAAGTCCTGAAGGGTATGTGGTCCGCGCTGACTCCGCAGCATTATGATCGCTCAAGAGTCCCGATGACAACGCATGAATTCCCCGATGCCCCGCGTCTGGAAGAGTTCCGCGATTACCTGCGGCTGCTCACGCGCATGCAACTGGGTCCGCGGTGGAAGGGCTGGCTCGATCCATCGGATCTCGTCCAGCAGACACTGCTGGAAGCCTATCGCCAGCGCGACCAGTTTCGAGGCACGGGCGATGCAGCGCGCGGCGCGTGGCTGCGGGCGATCCTGGCCCGCAACGTCGCCGACGCGATCCGGGCCCAGGGCCGGCAGAAACGCGACATCACCCGTGAGCGATCCCTCGAAGCCGATTTCGAGGCTTCGTCGGCCCGCCTGGGAGCATGGCTGGCCGCCGAGCAGTCAACTCCCAGCCAGCAAGCCGCGCGGCACGAGCAGGCCGTCCTCGTCGCCAACGCCTTGGCCCGGCTTCCGGATTCGCAGCGCCAGGCCTTGGTCTTGCACTACTGGCAAGATTGTTCGTTGGCCGAGATCGCCGCGCATCTCGATCGCACCACCGACGCAGTAGCCGGGCTCCTGAAGCGCGGCTTGAAAAGCCTCCGCGCGGAGCTCAAATCCAATGGCTGAAAGCATCGTCACTGGAGCATGACATGTGTGCACTCGCCGCTCGGCCCGTTTCCAGGGAAGGTTCAGGTTCCTGCCCCCGCGAGCGCCGCTTGAACGCGGTCATCGCCGAGTATCTCCAGGCCGCCCACGCCGGTCGGGCGCCCGACCGCCGCGAGTTTCTCGAGCGCTACTGGGACTTGACCGACGGCCTGCTTTCGTTTTTCGCCAGCGAAGACAGTCTCAAACGCCGGGCGGAGCTGTGGAGTCGGCCAGTTGGCACGCAATCGCGCGCCATGTCACTCAAGCCGTGCCGCAACCTCGTGGCCGAACGCTTGGCACCGCGTGCCTTCGGTGAATTCGAGCTCTTGAATGAGATCGCCAGCGGCGGGATGGGAATCGTCTACAAGGCCAGACACAAAACGCTCGAGCGCGTCGTCGCCTTGAAGACGCTCGAGCCCGGCGTCGTGCACCCCTCCGACGACTTGGTTAGCCGGCTCCGCATGGAAGCGAAGCTGGTCGCTGCTCTTGACCATCCCAATATCGTCCCGCTCTATGAAATCGGCGAGCGGGGCGGATGCCCTTATCTCGTCTTCAAGCTGGTTCCCTGCGGCGACCTCGAGCGCCACCTGCCGCGCCTCTTCAGGAACCCACGCGCAGCGGCTCGTTTGGTGGCCAAGGTCGCCCGGACTGTTCACTATGCACACCTGCACGGAATCCTCCATTGCGACCTGAAACCCTCGAACATCCTGCTGGATCCCCACGGTGTACCTCACGTGACCGACTTCGGCCTGGCCAAATGCGTCGGGACCGAGAGCGGCTTGACCCGGACCGGCCAGACAATGGGGACGCCCGCTTACATGGCTCCCGAACAAGTCACCGGCCGGCGGCGGGAGATGACCGTGGCCGTCGACGTCTATGGCCTGGGAGCCGTACTCTACAAGCTCTTGACCGGACAGCCACCGTTCCTTGATCCGGACCCGCCCCGAGAGCACAACCCTCGGGTCGATCACGACCTGGAAGCAATCTGCCTGAAGTGCCTGGAGAAGGAGCCGAGCCTCAGATACCGATCCGCAGCGGCACTGGCGGCCGATCTTGAGCGCTGGCGCGCCGGCGCCGCGATCTCGGTTAACCCGCTATCTCGCTCCCACCGAGTCTCGCGCTGGTACTACGAGAACCGAATCGGGATCGCTTTGTCGGCAGCCCTGGTCGCGCTGGTGACAACCTTCGTCCTGGCCGTCGTGGCCACAGCCACGATCATCTGCCACTACGGGCTCGCTAACTGAATGCACCCGCAAAAGCGATTCTGCATTGTGTAGGTCAGGCTCTAGCCTGACTCCCCCCGCCCGCAAGTGGCTGATCGCGCTGCGGACGGCGAAGGTCCAACGTTATGATAGTTCATCAGCCAGAACCAAATCTCCCCGCGCGTGTGAGTCATTGAGGACCTGTCGTCATGCCGTCACCGTTCCCGGGGATGGACCCCTACCTGGAAGGATCATTATGGATGAGCGTCCGCACGCCGCTTGTCGTGGAGATCGCCCGACAGTTGAACCAGCGGCTCAGTCCCCGCTACGTCGCCTTGACCACACGCCGATTCGTCATGGACACTCCCGAAGAGTCAGAAGTCGTCATCGGCGAAGTATATCCCGATGTCGCCGTGGCTAGTTCCAATTCCGGGCCCGGCGTCCCGGCCCACAGCACGGCTGGTACGATTTCGCCTCCGCTCCGAATGGCAACAATCGTCCGCACCCCAATACCTCACACGACAGTCGAAATCCGCGACGTGGAACACCGCCAGCTCGTTACCGTGATCGAGGTCCTCTCGCCCACCAACAAGCGCGGAGACGGATACAAGGAGTATCTCAACGAGCGTGATCGAATCCTGCGGAGCAATGCCCATCTAATCGAGATTGACTTGCTCCAGAAGGGACGCCGAGAACCGATGCGAGGCACTCTCCCGTCCGTTCCGTATTTCGTCTTCGTGTGCCGCGTCGAGCTTCGACTGCTGACAGAGATCTGGCCAATCACGCTGGAACAACCGCTGCCTGAGATTCAGGTACCGCTGCTACAAGGCGACGATGACGCCGCGATGGATCTTCAAAAGGCTTTGACAACCGTCTACGAGGAGAATCGCTTCCGCTTTATCATCGATTACTCCAAACCCCCCGACGTGCCACTCTCACCCGAACCAACGGTCTGGCTGGACGAACATCTGCGAGCCGTCGGGCTGCGCCAATGACCGGAGTCAAAACCCCGCCCTGTCATGCTCGCCCCGGTCGCCCGGCGCAAAAACCTCGATCGCCTGCGGCACAATTTCCACCGTCCAGCCCGCGGCTGATCCGTCGGCTCCAGGACCCTTCTGCAGCAGGCCCCCCGGATCGCCGTCGATCTGCACCGGCACCGTCTCCTCCGCCGTCACGAACGCCGATTTGACCCGGCGATGGAAGACGCTTGGCATGGTCAGATGCGTTCCACGGAATACCCTCCAGAGATAGTAGAGTGCCTGGAACGGCCCGGGATCGCGGAAGATGAGTACGTCTAGCCAGCCATCGTCGTCGCGCGCCCCCGGCACAAACGGAAGGCCAAGCGCATATCGGGGCGCGTTGAAAATGAACACGGTCGTGCCGCTCAGAACTTCCGGAACACCGTCATTCTCGATCCGGACGTTGATCGTCGGAAACTTGTAGGAAAAGCTCGACTGCAGCACCGGCCAGACGTACGCCAGACGGTTGGTTGGCCGGATCCTGCCAAGCCGCGACAGCCGTGTGCGATGATGGCGCGAAACCACGTCGCCGTCGAACCCGAAACCGACCATCAGCAAGAACCGCCGGCCCTCGGCCGCACCCACATCCACCCGCCGCGGCTGCCCTTCCGCGATGATCCTGGCCAGCGCAGCCGCGTCACGCCGCAGGCCAAACTGCTGGGCAACCAGGTTCTCGGTCCCTGCCGGGAACACCGTCACCGGAACTTTCGGTCGTTCGTTCAAGAGCGCCGAAACCGTGCCGTCGCCGCCGACAGCGACCAGGCATCGGCAATCCGAGTCGTGCTCGGCCCGTCGGACCAGGCTTGCCCGATCCTCCGTCGTCCACGCCACTCGGGCATACAAGCCTGCTCGCTCGAGCGCGGCTGCCAGCTTCGCAACCCGCTGTCGCCCACGTCCGATCCCCGAGTTCTGGTTGGCCACAATGCCAACCCACGAGCCGCCCTGGGAACGCGGAATCATCGTCTCGCCCACGCGCGGGCCACCACAATCGGCCGCCGGAATGGATGGGGTGCGCTCGGCAGAAGTCAGTTCGTGCTCCCGGCCCGCGCCGGGGTTCACTTGCTCGCGGCCTTGCCGCGCATCTCTATATTGGTGTGGTACGTGGCGAGGAATTCCTTGCGAAGCGATGCCAGTTGATCCCGCTGCTTGCTGCATTGGGCCATCAACGCCTGAACATCGGCTCGCTGCTTCTCGAGCGACTTCGTCTCTTCCTCGTGTTCCGTCGTCCGGCTATCCAGCTCGTTTTGAGCTCCTTTGGCCGTCCCTTCCACAATTTCCAGTTCGTATTTCACGGACGCGAGGTCATGTGCCACCTGCGACCTCGCTCGCTCCAGATCCGATTGCTTCGACCGGAGCACCGTGCGCTCGCGGTCGATCTTCTCTTGTGCCTGCTGGGCTTGGACAAGCACGGATGCGATCTGTTCCTGCGTCTCCTTCACTTCGCCTTGAAGCTTTTCCACTTGCGTCGCCAGCTCGTGGACGCGCGTGTTGTGATTCGTGTTGATCCGCGACAAGCCCGCGCTCAACAGCACCCAGACGATGGTGACAAGCATCACCAGCACAATCAGAACTTTTCCCGCGGTGGACATCACACCACTCCGGGCCCGAGGTCGGAGGTATCGATCACGGCGCAATTCAACTTAATATACCTCCCGCTGAGACCTGCTGCCAAGCGACCCGTTCGACTTCGCTACGGGTTGCACCAAGTTTGACGTATTTGCGGACCGGCCCGTACAATCAGTGCACTTTTCGGGCCGCTTGCCCCCCGGCCTTCCCGCACCCGAATCAAAAAACTAGCTCCCGCAGTGGAGACCGCGCGCTACATGCGTCCTTCTTACCAGGTGACCGAGCTTCTGGGCGACGGCATCGGTCCCGAGCTCTCGCGGGCCATCCATCGTCTGGCTGGCGCACTGCCGATCGATCTCGATTTCATTCCCGTCGACTTCTCCCTTGAAAACCGAAGGCGAAGCGGAAAATCGATTTACGACGAAGCCGTCGCAAAGATCGTCGCCACCCGGGTGGCGCTTAAACACCCGACCACGACCGCCGAAGAAAGCCCCAACGCCATCCTCAGGCGCCGGCTCGAGCTCTCCGTCATCCATCGCCCGGTTTACACCATTCCCGGCGTGCCGACCAATTTTCGCCCCGAGCTCGACGTGGACATCGTCCGCATCGCCACCGGCGGAACCTACGACGACCCCGGCCGCATGATCGGCCTTGATGGGGCCGTCAGCCTCCGCATCGTCGAGCGCGGGCCCGTGCGCGAGGCCGCCCGTTACGCCTTCAACCTCGCCAGAAAGACCGGGAAAAAGGTCACCAGCTCCTCGAAATACACGATCCAGAAGGCAACCGATGGCCTCTTCGAGCAGGTCGCCCTCGAAGTCGCCGGCCAGTTTCCCGAGGTTACCCATACCGTCGAGCTCTTCGACGCACTTCTGGGCAAGATCATCATGAACCCGGAGAAATTTCAGATCGTGCTGGTATTGAACGAGTATGGCGATTTCCTGTCGGACATGGCCTGCGGTCTGGCGGGATCGCTGGGAATCGGCGCCAGTGCCAATCTCGGCTTTGACGCCGCCGCGGTCGTCCGCGTCGCGCTCTTCGACGCCGCCCACGGCACAGCCCCCGATATCGCCGGCAAGAACCTCGCAAACCCCACAGCCATCTTCCTGGCCCTTTCCCTCTTGCTCTACCAGCTCGGCGAGATCGCCATCGGCCAGGCCGTGAAGAACGCCACGCTCGACCTCCTTCGCCAGGGAGTGCGCACCCGCGATTTGGGCGGCAACGAATCCACCGATACCTTCACCGACGCCATCGCCGCCGAGGTCGCCCGCCGGCTCTCGCAACCGCAGAGTGAGCCTGCCTGAGCAAGCGTCTCAAGAGCGCCGGACCCACCAGAGCGCCATGCAAAGATTGAGAATCTCGCCATGCGATCCCTGCCTCGCCTCTTGATCGGCCGCCTCATGGCTTTCATCGCGCTCTTCGCCGTCGAAATGGCTTTGCTCCGGCGCTTCCTCTGGCTCATTCTGGTGTTTCCGCCGGTCACAATGGGAATCATTTCGTTAAACCTGGCGGTCCTGAACGCGCTACGGTGGCTTCCCCGATCGTCAGCGGGTCGGATCAACGGAATGCTCTGCGGCGGCATGACTGCGCTCTTCCTGCTCGTGGGCTATCACGTGGTGACGGTCAATCCCGGGCCAACCGGGTTCATGGGCAATGCGTTCTCTCGATTCCTGGCCAATCTGGCTGCTGAGCGATCAGACCCGTCGGACGCCGCGTCAACCGTCCTCCGGCTCGGCGCAACCTCGGCCTGGCAAATTGAAATTGTCCTGCTCGACCTCTTCGGTCTGGCGGTCATCTGGGCTGGCGGTTGGATCACCAGCCGCAGGCCCGCCGCGCCGGTCCGCAGCGCGGCGAGCGTCGAAGAACGCCCATCCCCTCTTGACGACCGCGCTGTAACTCCGTTGTAATCGCCCACTTGCCCGGCGCACGCCGAGCGACTCTCCCGGACAAAACTCGCTGATGGCCGACGATCCGCCTGCCTCCGACCCGACCGCACCGGCTCAAGCGGTCCTCGCCGCCTCACCCACGCCCAAGAGAAAGGGCCCCACGCCCGGCCAGGTGCTCGTCGTCACGAGCGTCATGTTCACGTTCATCTCGTTCTGGCGCACAGCCGCCATCGTCCTCTGCGACCTTGCCAGCACGGCTTACTATATCGGCGGCATCGTCGAGTCCCAGATCGGCCGCGCCGCCCCCTGGTTCATCCTGGCCGTCATGCTTTTCAGCTACACGGTGCGCAGCATCTACATCGAAAGCTGCGCCATGTTCGTCCGCGGCGGCGTGTACCGGATCGTCAAGGAGGCCATGGGCGGCGGCCTCGCGCGGCTGGCCGTCTCGGCTCTTCTGTTCGACTTCATCCTCACCGGCCCGGTCAGCTCCGTCACGGCCGGTCAATACATCATCGGTCTCATCAACGACCTCTTCGAGCTGGGCCAGAATAGTGTGCTCCTCAGCTACAAGAACGTGCTCTCCTCGGCGATTGCCATCCTGGTTACGGCTTACTTCTGGCGGGTGAACATCAAGGGAATCCACGAGTCCAGCGACCGCGCCTTGAAAATCATGATGGCGACAACCGTCATGGGCGTCGTCATGATCGTCTGGTGCCTGATCACGATCGCCGTTGTACCTGGAAAACACACTCTCCCGCCCACTACCCCTGAGCTTTCCAAAAAGGTCGGCGTCGACGGCAAGCCTCTCCTCGACCCCTTCGGCAAGCAGGTTGACCCTCTCGGCTTCATGGGCGAGACGTCGCTCGGTCATTCACTGCGCCCGGAGAACTTCCGCGGCTCCTGGCTGAGCTTGCTCGGGGTGATTGGCATCATGCTCTCCTTCGGCCACTCGATCCTGGCGATGAGCGGCGAGGAGACGCTTGCCCAGGTCTATCGCGAGGTTGAAAGCCCCAAGCTCAAAAACTTCAAGCGCGCTGCGCTCGTTGTTTTCCTCTACAGCCTGCTCTTCACGTCGCTCATCAGCTTCTTCGCGGTGATGATCATCCCTGATGGCGTGCGGATGTCGCGATACAGCGACAACCTGATCGGCGGCCTCGCAATGAACGTCGTCGGCCCGATGTGGGCCCGCCTCATATTGAACAGCATCGTGGTTGTGGTGGGCTTCCTGATCCTCTCCGGCGCAGTGAATACCGCGATCGTCGGCTCCAACGGCGTGCTCAACCGCGTCTCCGAGGACGGCGTGCTCCCCGATTGGTTCTTGAAGCCGCATCCCAGGTTTGGAACGTCGTCTCGCATGATCAACCTGGTCGTGGTGCTGCAAATCGTCACCATCGTTTGCAGCCGCGGCGACGTGCTGGCTCTGGGCGAGGCCTACGCCTTCGGTGTCATCTGGAGCTTCGTTTTCATGTCGCTCTCGATGCTCATCCTCCGCTTCAAGCGGCCCGAGCATCGCGAATACGAGGTGCCGTTCAACTTCCGCGTCGGTCGCTTCGACATCCCCGTCGGCATGACGCTGATCTTTCTCGTCCTGGCGGTCGTGGCCATCGCCAATCTGCTCACCAAAGAGGTTGCCACGATCACCGGCGTGGTATTCACCGCCGGTTTCTTTGCCGTTTTCTGGTTCAGCGAGCATGCGCATCGCCGCCGCGTGGGCAAAGCCGCCGCATCGCAGCACGAGCATCTCGAACAGTTCATCCAGAGGCAGGCCGAGCAGCTTTCCGTCGAATCGCTAGCCGTGACCATGCCCTATCGCAAGCTCGTGGCGATCCGGTCGCCGTTCAACCTGGCGATGCTCGAGCGCTGCCTGGATGAGACCGATCCCGAGACGACCGACGTCGTGGTGATGACCGCAACAGTGCTCCCCCTCGGCTCGGGCGATCTGGACCCGTCGATCACCGTCCGCGACCGCCAGCTTCTGACGGCCGTCGTTAACCTGGCCGAGCACGCCGGCAAGCCGGTCAAGCCGGTGATCGTGCCCACCAACGAGCCGTTCTTCGCCATGGCACGCACGGCCAAGACAATCGGCGCCCAGGAATTGATCATGGGCCAGTCCAACAAGTATCGTCCCGAAGATCAGCTCGACCAGGTGGCGCTTTACTGGTTCAACGTGTGCGGCGCCAAGCCCGAGCCGCTCTCGATCCGTGTGCTCGCCAAGGACCGCGACGTTCGGCTGGACATCGCGGGCGGCAGCATGATCCCCAAGGTCGGCGTGCTGCCGGCCGAAACCGCCCGCATCCTCTCCGATCTTCGCAAGAGCTGGCACGGGGTCGAGCGGCTGCTCCTGGCCTACGACGGCAGCCCGCTCTCCGTCGATTTTCTCGACACGGTGATGAGCTTCCTCGACCCGGCCATCTCGGTCACGCTCATGGACGTCGCCGAGGAGGGATCGAAGGATGGTCACGACTCGATCGACGAAGCCAAGGCGGTTGCCGAGCGTGCCGCCGAGCGTGCCCGAGCGCTCGGTCGCCAGGTCGAATGGCGAGTCGCGCGCGGCGAGGCCGGGCCCGAGATCGTCCGCACCGCGATCGACGGCAAGTTCGACGCCATCTTCATGAGCCTCCGCGGTGTTTACCGCCGCGGCGACACCACCGCCTTCGCTTCGAACACCCGCTACGTCCTCGAGCACGCCCCCTGCCGCGTCATCCTGGGTTTCGCCCCCAAGTCGATCCCCGTCGCACCGGCGGAAGCCGAAGTGTGAGCGTCACGACGGGCCGGCCCAGTCGCAATCGTCGCTCACCGTGTTTGCCCTTGCCCCCGGCGAGACCTGCCCAAGGGGTTCCGGCGCAGGATCGTGAAAAATAAGATCGCTGCGCGCCCAGAATCCGCCAGGCCGGCGCCTACGTTGTAGGACGGGTTTCAGCAGTGGCCACGGTCTTCCGGACCATGCGTTCGATCCAAGGCGGTCGGCCAAGCTCTTTCCCTGTTTAAAGGAATCATCACCATGTTGGCGTACACCATGAATTCCTCGAGACCTGGCTGGTTGGGCGCCTTGCATCGAAGTCGACGACGACGTCCGCGCAAGGCAAGCGTGCATTGCCTGCCGGAGGTGGCCGCTCTCGAAGCCCGTACGTTGTTGAGCACGATCACGGTGACCAACGACAGCGACAGCAGCGCCGGCTCGCTGCGAGCCGCGCTCGGCGCGGCGGTCGCCGGTGAAACAATCAACTTCGCTCCGTCGGCGTATGGAACGATCACGCTCAGCAGTGGGCCGCTCGAGGTCGCTACGAGCGTGACAATCCAGGGACCGGGGCCGAAGAAGGTGACGATCAACGGAGACAACGCATTCGAGGACCTTGCAGTCGATGCCAACGTGACGGCCACCATCTCGGGCCTTACGTTCACGGGGGGGCAGGTGCCGGCAAGCTCATACGGCGGTGGCGGCATCAACAACTACGGCGCCCTGACAGTCGCCAACTGTGTGGTCACCGGCAATTCGACCGCGTTTAACGGAGGCGGCATCAACAACAACGGCAGCTTGACGGTAAACAACAGCGTCGTATCCGATAATACGGGCTTCTACGGCGGTGGTATTTCCAACAATCCCTTTGGAGTGCTTGCGGTCAGCGGCAGCACGATCACCGGTAACACCGCGGCGCCGACCAACGGCTTTGGCGGTGGAATCAACAACCTCGGCACGGCGACGATCACGGGCAGTGTGGTGAGCAACAACTCCGGCGCCAACGGCGGGGGGATTGTCTCCAGTTACTTGTTCGGCCCGACGGCGTTGACCATCACCGGCAGCACCATCAGCAATAATACCGGCTATTCCGGCGGCGGCCTGGAATTGCAATTCAGCGCCGCGACGATCACCGGCAGCACGTTTTCGAATAACACCGACGGCGGCAGTTCCACGTCGTTGGCCTATGGCGGCGCGATCTCTGCTTTCGGCGCGTTCTCATTGAACGTCTCTGGCAGCCTGTTCAAGGGCAACACTGCCTTGGCGGGCGGCCCGAACGGCTTTTCTCTGGGAGGAGCCATCTACACGACGAACAACGGCATACATCCCGCCGGCAGCTTGGTTATCTCGAATTGCACGTTCGCGGGCAATTCGGCCGTTGGAACGGCTGCGTCCGCTCAGGCCACGGGTGGGGCCGTCTATGTCGATCCCGGCACCAACCTCACTGTGACCGGATCGTCCTTCACCGATAATTTGGCCAGCGGCGGCTTCGAGGTGCAGGGAGGCGCAGTGGCTGTGCAGACGCTCTTCGGAAATCAGGCCACCATCAGCAGTAGCACGTTCCGAGGAAACATGGCGATCGTTCCGGCGTCCGCATCGTCGACGGGAGGATCTGCCGAAGGGGGCGTCTCTTCGGCGACGGTCCGATGACGGTGAACAGCGGCACATTCATCGCGAACCAGGCCGTTGGCGGTCCGGGCGGCGGTTTCGGAGAGGGCGGTGCGATCCAGGATCAAGGTGGCTCCCTCGGCCTGACGAACAGCCTGCTGATAAGCAACAGTGCGATCGGCGGCGCGCAAGGCGGTAGCGCGCTGGGTGGGGCGATTTTTCTGCTCACGAGCTCGGGGACGCTCGACGACACCATCTTGATGGACAATCAGGCGGTGGGTTCCGGCGCTTCGGGGGTGGGAAACCAGGCTGGCGTGGGCATCGGCGGGGCCATCGAGAGCATTGGGCGCCTCCTCACGCTCACCGATTCCACGGTCGCCTCCAACGAGGCCATCGGCGGTGCCGCGACGGATGGTGCATTACCGAGCGCTGCCATAGGGGGCGGCATCAATAACGGTGGTTCTATGACCGTCACCGATTCGGCGATCATCGGCAACGAGGCGCTCGGTGGCGCAGGCGGCGGCCTCGCTCTCGGCGGCGGCGTTTATTCTTCCGGAACCATGACGCTGAACGACACCCTGGTCACACTGAACCTGGCCAAGGGCGGCGCTGGCGGCGGCCAGGGAGTCGGCGGCGGCCTCTTTCTGACCACCGGCGCGACGACGATACTCTCGGGCACGACGCTGGTTGTACTGAACGCCGCCACGACCTCGAATAATAACATCTACGGAACGTACTCGACTTAGTCTTCCCGAGGGTGTTCCGCTCCAATGTCGCCCTTCGCTGCGCGAAGGGATTAGTTCTCGCTCAGCCTGCGCAGCACTCGCCCCCACTTCCGCGGCAGCTTCCCCCGGCCGAAGTCCGCGAGTCGAGGCAGGAACTGGTTCCAGGTCAAGACGGTCATGCAGGTCGCCTTTTGCACGATCGCGACCAGAACCTGATTCCGGTAAAGCCCCAGCACAGCGATCGCCCCGTTCTGCGGGTTGCGGCCCAACCGGCGGGTGCGCGCAGCGCCCCGCGAATCTCATTGGCGGCCACGCCGGGCTCCGCGGCAAACCGCTCGACGAACCGCTCGAGCGCATGCCGCGAGAGCCGCACCGTGCTATAGTCACGCTGTCCGTGAGGAAGAAGAGACATCGCCCTCTCACCGCTCAATCGAGCTTCCCGCCGCCGGCCCAGATCACACCCCTCCGCATCCACTCCTGAAACTGCGGGTCAGACATCGCTTCGACATCATGGCCCAGCACGTTCTCATAGACGCGGCCCTTGCCGTAGCTATTCACCCAGATCACCGGCTCGTCCTTGCCCGTCCCTTTCTGTTTTGCTGGGTCGGAATACGCCGTCGCCAGCACGACGTTCCCGGGTACCATCACCGAATTCTGATACAGCTCGTCGATCTTGTGTTCGAACTGCGACGGCAGCCCCTCAGAGATGGGGTGCTTCGCGTCGGTCTTCTTCACCGTGAAGACGTGCTTCGGACCGTGGTTTCCCTGAGACCGCCAGCCGCCGCCGATGGCCTTTTCAAACTCATCCCAGTTGGGCTTGATAAAGGCACTCGAGGCGTGATGGAACAGCACCAGCCCCTTCCCGTCGCGCACGGCCTTGAGGAAAGCCTGTTTGTTCTCTTCGGACCAGCGCGATTCCGGCGCGCCTTTCGGCGTATCTTTGTAATTGAGCAGGAGCACGTCATATTTCGAGAGGTTGTCATCCGTCAGATCTTTGGAGGGCGTGATCGTCACGTCCACCTTGATCTTTCCCCCCGCATTCAGAACGTCGCTGAGCCGCTCGGTGGTTTCCTTCCAGGCATGGCCATGGTCGCCGGTGATGATCAGCACCTTGACCGGCGCGCCATCCTGACCGGACACCGCGCGTGCGGCGGGTTCACTCGCAGCCAGTCCGAAAGCCGCGACCAAGGCGCAGCCGATGAAAGGCGAAAACACTCGTGGATGCAACATGGCGGCAATTGCTCCTCGGATAAAAGTGCAGGTTCCGCTAATCCGCAACACTAACACGGCGCGCTCGCGCGGCTCAATCCAGCTTCCCCCCGCCGGCCCAGATCACTCCCCGCCGCAGCCACTCCTGAAGCTGCGGGTCGGACAGCGCCTCGACGTCGTGCCCCATCGAGTTTTCATACACCCGCCCTTTCCCGTACGTGTTCACCCAGATTACCGCCTCATCCTTGCCCGTTCCTTTAGTTTTTTGTGGGTCCGAATACGCCGTCGCAAGCACGATGTTGCCCGGTACCATCACGGAATTCTGATAGAGCTCGTCAATCTTGTGCTCGAACTGCGCCGGCAACCCGTCCGAGATCGGGTGCTTGGTTTCGGTCTTCTTGACGTTGAAGACATGCGGTGGCCCGTGATTGCCCTTGGATCGCCAGCCGCCGGCAACCGCTTTCTCAAATTCGTCCCAGTTGGGGTTTGCGAACGCGCCCGATGCATGATGGAAAACGACCAGACCCTTTCCGTCCCGCACCGCCTTCAGAAACGATTCCTTGTTGGCATCGGACCACTTTGTATCCGGCCCGCCTGCAGCCGTGTTGAAGTAATTCAGCAGCAGGACGTCGTACTTGGCCAGGTTTTGATCGGTCAGGTCCTTGGCTGGCGTGGTGGTCACGGTAACCTTGGCCTTGTCGTCCTTCTCGAGAATCTTCGTTAGCTCGGCCGTTGTAGCCTTCCAGTTGTGAGCAGAGACCGTGTCGCCCGTGATGACCAGCACCTTGACCGCTCCGTTGCTGGCATGCGCACCGGCCGGCGCGATTTCATCGAGGCCGATCGGCCCGAAAACCGGCACAGCCATGTCCAGGCCATCGGTCAGATTGCACAGAGGATCAAGCCCGTGGCCGTACCACAGCAATGCACCCGCGGGCACGGGCCCGGTGAGCTTCAGGATCACCGAGTCCCGCGCCTTGCCGACGGCCGCCTCGAAGATGAGCGGGATTTCGGTTCCATCTGCTTTGCGGATCGAGAAGCCGCCGATGTGTCGCTCGGGCTTCAGTCCCGCACTCGCAGCCTCTCCGGGGCTGTTCGTGCCGCCGAAGCTCATCCCCATCCCTTGCCCTTGCCCCATTCGATGATTTATAGAGGCGCTCATGTTCACACCTTTGAATTTGAGCACCAGCGTGTTGTGCGGTCCTTGCGTGACGCGGTCAAGCGTCGGCGTCATCGCCCCGATCTGTCCGAACTGCTCTCGCAGCGCCAGCCGGGCCAGCCGCTGGCCGGCTCGCTTCAGCCCTTGGGTTCCCACGTGGATGAGGTCGTCGAGCTCGAGATCGATCACCGAGACAACACCCGTATTGGGCACCCGCTCAGGCAGCGTGCGCTGTGCATCCTGAATGGCGTTCCAGCCCTTGGGATTTGCTCCCGAGATGAACCGCCCGATCTGCACGTAGTAAAACGGCAGCTCCGGCTGCCCGAAATCGGACCGTACGGCCGCGATGAAATCGGCGAACACACGGGGATAAGCCTTCCATGCTTCGCCTTGCCCGAGCGCGTCGCTTTCACCCTGATACCAGAGCACCCCGCGCACCTTGCCGCCGGCCTCTTTGACCTGCCGTATCATCGAGCCGTAAAGGCTATTGCCCCCCTGCTCTTTCTTGGAGGGATTCCACTGCTCCATGCTGGTCCCGCCATGGGCGCAGGCGACCAGTCCAATCGGCACGCCGGTCGCCTCGGTCATCATCACCCCGAACGGTAAGCCTACGCCGGCGCCCTTCGAACGGTTCTTGTGCGTTTGCGCCGCCCGCGCCGCGCGGTCCGCCGCGTTGCCCGAATGGACAGGGTCCGGCGAGTCCACCAGCCAGTGCAAGGGTTCTTCGGCGATCCCCCAGCGGCCGTCCATTCCCATGAGCATCACTCGTGGATTGGGCGGCGTCACGTCGACCAGGTCGCCGACGCCCTCCATGTTCGACTGGCCCGCCAGCACCCAGAGGTCGCCCACGTACACGTTGGCCACCGGAACGGCCGTTTCCACCTTGTCGCCCTGCTTCACAACGCAGACGATCTGGTATGGTCCGCCTGTCGGAACCCCAGCCAGCTTGGACTCGGCCCGGTTGAAAGCGCTCCGGTTGCTCCCGCTTCCCGCCATGATGCTCGCACTCAAAACCTTGCCGTCCTTCACGGAATCGTCGAGCACGAACGGAATGTCCGCCTTGCCGTTCGCATTCCGCTGGTAAACCCGGAATTCAACCGGCTCCTTGAGCTTGATGGCAGGCGCGGCTGCGGGCGTGAACGCGCCCAGCCTCTGCCCTTGCGGTTGACCTCCTACGCCCTTTGTGGCCGTCTTTTCCACCTTCGCCGCACCCTGCTGGGCTAGCGCCGGCGTCTCGACCGAAGCCAGCCCCAAGACTGCGAAGACCAACAATTGCGCGGACGGCCAAAATCGTCTTACTCGTGCCATGGCACAAACGTCTCCCCGGATGAATAGGGCGCTGCTCAGTCGCTTGAAGCGTTCATCGTACAGGGCCGGCCGCGCGTGCGAAAGTTTGTTCCGCCCCGGCCTTGGCTCAATGCTTGGCCTTGGGCCCGAGGAAATAGGTCGAAGTGCCGGTTGACAGCAGTCCGGTGACGACCAGCTCAAGGGGATAAACGATCGAGAGAGGCTGCTTGGGTTGAAGCTTGAGGATGTGCGTCGAGGCGGTGTACGACGCCTTCGAGAGCTTGAGAACCTTGTCGTCCTTGGTGCCAAATCGGCGGTCGCGACCGGCCGAGATCAGCGTGAAGAGCGAGAGATCGGTGATCACGGAGGCGTCTACCGTGCCAATAAACGTGATGTTGATCGTCTTGGGCTTGCCCTTGGCTGAGGCGATGACGACCGACTTGACCGTCGGCCCGACCGTCCCGCCGCCGCCTCCGCCCGATCCTCCTCCGCCCGATCCTCCTCCGACGGAACTGCCGTGGATCGTCACCACAAACGGGCCGACGAGCGGCGAGGCGTCGCTGCCGAACGCACGCCCGCGGACATAGAGCGAAGTCAGGCCGGAGAGGCCCGAAGGGACCGCGATCTGAAACGAGCGAGCAACCGAAGAATCGTCTACGGGAGGAAGGAATTCCGAAGCCAGCACCTTGCCGGACCCATCGACCAGATCAACGTAATCGGAATAACTCGCCGAGCCAGAGACGGAAAGCGCCGGATTGGTGACCACGCTCCCCGAGGACAGCGGCGGGCCGCCCGCGTTCGTGACGATGGGGCCGGAAAGAATTCGCGGCTCCGTGAGATCGACCGCGCGGTGACGGTGTTGCTCACGACACTCACTCCGGCGGCCGGGTCGTCACTGAGAAGATAAAACGAGTAGTGTAACCCGGATTCAAGGCCCGGCGAGGACAACGTCGGCGCGGAAAGTGTCAGTGGGCCGGGACCGACGCGCGAGCCCATCGCCTGGAAGGCAGGCGGGCCTGTCGAGTCGTCGTTGTTGGCCAGAATCGTCACGACCGCCGTGGCCGCAACCCCGGTGACATCGAACGTCGGTGTACTCGAATCGATCTCGATCGGGTTTGCGGCCGTTCCGTTGTTGCTGGCGGGGTCCAGCACCAATGTCACGCCCTGCGGGGTGCTCGGAATGGGCGTTGTTACCGTCACGAACCCTGTGTTCTCGGTCGTATCAAGCACGCCGGCCGTGAAGTCTTCTGGTGGCAGGATGGTCGAGCCGAAGCTCGCTCCGAGGTTGTAGTTGCCCGTCATAGCCAGGTCGCCGCCTGGCGCGGGAGCGATGCCGAGCACGTTGCCTCGCCCAGTAGTCGCGTCGTATTCATCGTTTCCGTGAACATAGCTCGCCGTTCGAACGCCCTGAAGCTGCCCATGAATGTCAAGCCGCGCCGCGAAGTACTCGCCATCACGCGGCGCGTCGACCTGCACGTTCGGGTACCCGGTGAAGATGCTCGAGAGGTTGCCCATCGTGCCTGTGATGTCGCCGACCGTGCCGGCGACGAACACCTCATTCTGGCTGTCGACCGTCAATTGCACTTCCTCCACGCCGCTCGCGGCCGTCTGGGTCCATTGAAGATTCCCGGTCGAATCAAACCCCTCGACAAAACCCGGGGCGCCGAACGATGGTCCGATCTCGGGCCCGACGGCAAGAAACGCGTCGCCCTTGCTGTCGGCGCCGACGCTTATGTTCAAGGAATAATCTTCGGCCAATACCCGGTCCCTGGACTTCGCCCAGACGTAGTCTCCCGCCGAGTCCAGCTTGACGATGAAAATGCCGCCGTTGGGGCCCGGCGTGAGATCGGCGATTCCCGGTCCCGGGTCGAAATCGGCGGTGTTTCCAAAAGCCCCGGCAACGATCACGTCGCCGGCCGCGTCGGACGCGATGCTGCTGGGCGCGACGTCGCCCCCCTGAGCGCCGGTAGATGTGGGAGCGCCGCCAATGTCCTTTGCCCAGCGATAAGATCCGTCGGCGTTGTACGAAGCGACGAACATGTCGACGGTCAGGCCGCCCGAGTAGCTGAGAAGCGCCGTCCCGGGACCAGGGGCGAAATTGGCGTCGTCCGTGTTAAACTCGCCGGCGACCAGGACATGGCCTTGGCCATCGATCGCCACAGCGCTTCCGTAGGCCGACGGGCCTCCGACGGTTTCGGCAAAACTTACGTTGCCGTTGGTGTTAAGCCCGACCAGAAACGCCGCGCCGTTCTCGTAGCTCAAGGTGACCTGGCCCGGACCGGAGCCCACCAGTTCGTCGCCGGTCAGGGTGCCGGTGAGGTAGACATCCCCGGCGCTGTCGACTGCCATCCCGCCGAGCGTTAGATTCGGGGGGGTGTTAAATGGGTTCGAGGGCTGTAGTGCCTGGTCCCACAAAAGCGTGCCGGCTGGTGAGTACTTCGCGATGAACACGTCGTCAACAGTGACGTCGCCCGTACTTTCAAGACTGGGCTCACCCGCGCCTGGCTCCTCGCCAAACTGGATGACGCTCTGAAAACTGCCGGCGAGGTAAACATTACCTGCCGCGTCAGTGCCCACGGCCGTGGGCACGGCGACGGGGTAGCTGAGCCCCCCCTCCCCGGAATCACCGATCGCGGTCGCAAACGCAAAGGCGGCGTCGAGCACGAGGCGCGGTTCCAGAGCCTCGATCTCGGGACGGCGAAACGTGCAACTTCGGGAACTCCTCATCGCGACAATCCTCGTCGATCTGGGAAAACGGACAAGCCAGCCCCGAGCATGCCTGCAACGTGAGCCAGATGTTTAATCCTTCCGCAGCGCCACGCCCGGAAGCCCCGGGCGAATCCGCGCACCACCGGAATCCTGCTTGAGGAACCTGACGAGCTTGAATCTGGTCTTGTCGCTCCGGGCGAGCGCCGTGAGCACGTCATCGCTCAGCCTGAGCCCGGTCGCCTTCCGGATGAACTGGAAACTGTGGGCTTTGTCCGCGACGGCTGCAGCGATGATCTCAAGAGTTTTTGCCACGGATCGTTCCTCCATCAAAACATCGAGATACACAAAATATTTCAATAATTATCGTCAGAGTTGAAAAAGAGAGGATTTGGATTTGCATTCTTGATATTATCAATTCGGCATCAAATTAGCAAGCCGGCAAGAATTTATTGTAGCAAACACCCGGCGAAAGCTCGGCTCGAGCACCGCGTCCTCGTGTCGAGGCTCGCCCGATAGCGCTTTTGCCCCAACCGTACGCAATTTGCCCGGTGGCGAGGTGGATTTACCGGCAGCACTGTCGGCACCGGCCCCGGCGAGCGGTAGGATAACTGCCGGCGAGCGACAGAAGTTGTCGCGCACTCACTCCACCATACCGGGTCGATTCATGAATGTCGTTGTCGTCGTCTGCAACAGCCTGCACCTCGGCTTCATCGGTACCTACGGCAACGCCTGGATCGAGACGCCCAACCTCGACCGGCTCGCCGCCGAAGGCATCGTGTTCGACCACCATTTCCCCGAAAACCTGACGACGCTTCCCACTCGCCGAAGCTGGTGGACCGGCCGTTTTGGATTCGCAGACGCAGAGCAAGGCTGGACGCCCCTCCGCCCCGACGAACGGATTCTGCCCGACTTTCTCTGGGACCGGGGTGTCCACACCGCGTTGATTTCCGATGTCCCCCTGCTCCGCGAGGCGGGCCTCGGCTACGGGCGGGGCTTTGACGAGGTCATCTGGGTGCGCGGCTCCGGTTACGACCCGCTCATCCTTCCAGGTGATCCACGGGCCAAGCACGTGAGGCTGGAAGACGAGCCCGGTCTTCGTCTCCCTCCCGAAGATGATCCCCATCGGCAGATCTGGCAGGCGCGCTGGGAACAATACCTCCGCAACCGCTCGGTGCTCTCCGCCGACGGTCACGAAAACCAGGGCGCCATGCGCACCGTCAAGAAAGCGATCCAATGGCTCGAGCGCCGGGGCGCCAGGTCCGAGCCGTTCGTGTTATGGCTCGACGTTTTCTGCCCGCACGGCCCATGGGACCCGCCCCACCCATTCCGCGAGCAATATGTCATGGTCGAGCCGGATGAATTCGAGACCGGCGAGGAAGGGGAGCTCGTCGAACATCCGGCCGAGCAAGCCGGCGACGAGATCGACGTCGAAGACGTGGCCGCCTTGATCGACGTCCCCGCCGGCGCCGTCGGTGACGTTCTCTCGGAAGCCGAGCTATTCCTGCTGCGGCGCACCTACGCCGGCGCCGTCACCTATGCCGACCACTGTCTGGGGGAGCTGTTCCGCGCGATGGCCAGCTCGGAAGGATGGATGACACCTACGTCATCTTCACCAGCGACCAGGGCGAGCCGCTCGGCGAGCACGGCATTGTGCGGCGATTCCGCCCCTGGCTCTATGAAGAGCTGATTCACACGCCCCTGATCGTCCGGCTCCCTGGCGGCCGGTCCGGCGGCAATCGCCATCAAGCCATCGTCCAGACCGTCGATCTGCTCCCAACCATCGTATCGGCCCTCGGATTGAAACCGATCGAGGGCGACGACGCACCCCACGGCCACGACCTGCTGCCATTGATCCGAGGCGAGGTCGGCAAGGTGCGCGAATACGCCTGCCTGGGGATGGATCTCGCCGAGTTCGCGATCCGCACCCACCTCTGGCACCTGATTCTCCCGATCGAGATCGACCCGGAAGAACCACGTGGCTCCGAGCTCTACCGCAAGCCCGAAGACAGGTGGGACCAGAACAACGTCATCGAGCAGCACATCGATGTGGCCGAGCATCTGGAGCTGGCCTTGCGCCGCTTCGTGGAACAATTACGCAGCGGGGGAAGTGGCGAGCTTCCCCCGCTGCGTGACCTCGTTCGCTTCGGCTCGTCGTCCTGAGTGGTGTTCAGCGCACGGCGCCCGTCTGCCCGGAAGCGATCCCGCCCTGTGCCGAGCCGGTGACAGGCATTCCTCCGCCGCAGCACTTACCATTCTGGCAGCACGAGCCGCCGCCGTTCTGGCAACCGCCGCACCCGGAACCGTGCCCATTCTTCAGGTCGTGGATCCAAACTTTCAGGAAACACGGCTTCTTCGGCGCTTTGGCCGGCGTCTCGCAGGCCGTCGCGTTTGATTGGGCGCTGGGGTACACCGCACCGGCAGTGCAGTCATCGTTGGCGGAGCCGTGCCCATTCTTCAGGTCGTGAATCCAGACTTTCAAGAAGCAGGGCTTCTTCGGCGCCGTCGCTCCTGAATCGCACGCGGCCGCATTGGTTTGACCGCTGGCGCACACGCCGCCGTGGCCGCAGTCGTCCCCACCGATGCCATGCCCGTTCTTCCAGTCGTGGATCCAGACCTTCAGGAAGCACGGTTTCTTCGGTGCCTTGCAGTCGGCGTCACACGCCGCGTTGCCTTGTGCAGTGGGAAGCACATTCTGGGGAGACGAACAGGCCTTCGGGGCGGCGGCCAGTCTACCCTGCGCCGAGGCCAGCACCGTTGCGTCATCATCGTCGTGGAACAGCCAGCTCATGAAGTGGTGCCGCGGTTGCGCAGGCGCCATCGGAGGCGGTGAGGCGTAGATCGATTGACCGCTCGCGGCCAGGCTACGCTGGCCCCACCCGCCAGTCGGGGCCTGTGACGCCGCAGTCGCCGGCGCAGGCAAGGTCGGCGTCGTTGTTCCCGCAGCCTTCTCGGTGCCGGCCGGCGTCGCGGCGGGCGAAGCCGGCGGCGCGGGCGGTGATGCCGCCGCGTTGGCGTCACCCGCGGGCGACGGTGCTTGCGGAGTGCGCTGCGTAGGCGGTGGTGGCGCGGGCGGAACCTGGGCCACGCGTGTATCCAGGCTTGCCGGCGGCTCGGCAACCGCCGCGGGTCCACCTCCAGCCGGCACGCCGCTTCCGGGCTTTGTGACCCGGCTGCTGTCGAGGGCGGTGGTCGCAGACTCCTGCGGTCCCGCGAGCGCCGGTGCAGGCAGAATGTCACTAAGCTGGGGCAGACTGGACGCCGCTTGATCTCCCGCCGAGCCCGAGCCCGCCGCTCCCGCGGTCGGTTTTACCGCCGCGGATCCATTTTGGGGCTCGAACGATACGCGTTGCGCGCCGTCGCTCGATGCGGAGAAGTCAGTCGAAGAGAGCGGGAATTGCGTCGGCGCCGATGCCTCGGGCCCGGCCGGCTCTGCACCACTCTCGCGCGGCGACCTCACTGGCGGCGGTGTCGGCGACAACGGCAGCTCGTCAAGGTATCGAGGCCGCGAGCCCGCGCCCCCCGCACCGCGCTCAGCCGCCGGAAGCGATGCACCGTCAGTCGGCCGGATTGCGCCATCCGAGCGAGGCGCCGAGGCCGCAACCGCGCTCTCGTCAGCGACTGACTGTTCCGGCAGCCGGTTCGTCCAGTTCACGCCCTCCGTATCGGGGCTTGCCGGACGAGTTACCTCCGGACTGCCATTCCAGAATCGGTTGAATCGAGGGAAGGTCCGGGCCGCCCACTCCGATTGAGTTTCCGGCCAGGGGCTCGTCGCGGTCTCGCCCGCTTCGGAACGACCCTGGGATCGTCCGACGGTCTCCTGCATCCCTGCTGGATTAGTTGGTGGCGTGCTGCTTTGTACTCCACCTCGGTGCCACCACGAGAACAGCCCTGGCGGCGAGGTGTTTTCTCCCTCGGAGCCGGTCGTCCACGGCGAGCTTCCGGTCGTATGTTGTGAAAATCCCGCGCAGCCGGAAATACTCAGCATCAAGCCTATACAGAGCGCGGCCTTACCTACGTCCGGTGGACGTCTCATGGCGTATCCTCCCGCCTCGTCACTTTCCGTGCTTTTAGTTCTCATCCTCTGGGAGCCCGATCGATCCGGACCGGCTCCCGATGAAGAATCCATCGGCTCGCAAGCCGGCGGCTCGCGGGAGATTCGTGAGCCAGCGGTTTCACGGCTTCGCCACAATTCGTTCGTTCACAATGACCTTGCTAATTGCCGCGACCGGCACAATATGAACAATAGGGACATCCAGGCGAGGCGAAACACTCTCTCCCGAATCTCCATCGCGGTCCCGCAGTGAGGCACCGCGTGCAGGACGCCATCGCTCCTGCGGAGAGCCTCGACTGGCTTTCATTGAGGCTGTTCGATGATCGATACCCAAGCGAGCGAACGATTTATGGCCGCGCCCTGGCTCGGCGAGGTCGACCCCGACATCAAGCTAGCGATCTTTGGCGCACTCGTTGAGGCCCGTGCGCCCTCTGGAGCCATTCTGCTGGCCCAGGATCAACCCAACGACCATCTTTCGTTCCTGATCGAGGGCACGGCCTCGGTTGAGCGAATCCTCGGCAGCGGCCGCCGTGAGGTCATCACGCTGCTCACGGCCCCGGCCGCTTTTGGATCGACGTCATTCTTCCGGCCTCAGCCACCAAGCGTTTCCGTTCGCGCGACTTCCGACGTCTGGCTGCTTTCCCTGTATCATCCCGCGCATGAAGCCCTGCGCGCGGCCGACCCTCGCGCGGCCGAATCGCTGGCGCTCGCGGTGCTTCGAGCGATCTCCGAACGTTTCGACATGATGGATAAATACATCGTGGATTTCCTGGCACGCCACTCCGACGAGCCCGAGAAAAGGAGCGAATGGGCCAGTTTCCGCGGGCGAATGTTTGACGAACAAGGCGTGTGAGTTGACGCGCGCGATCTTGCACCGCACAATAGGCTGTTGATGCGTCTCGCCATTCTTGTGCATCCTATGCGCCGGCAGCAAGCCGCCAGAACTTCTCACACCCATGGATAACCCAACACCCTCGTCGTCGCGCTGGCTGCCGGCATTTGACCGATTGCTCGAAACCGTTCAAGGCTGCGGCCCGCATGGTCACTTGGTTGACGTTCGCGAGTCCCTCCGGTCCTACCTTGGACCGTCCCGTCCCCTCGTGGTCCTTTGCCCTCACGCCGACGATGGAGCGATCTCGGCGGCCTGCTTGGTGCACGAATATTCAGTCAGGCGCGGCTTGCCTGTCGTGGAGGTTCTGGTCTTCGCGGGCGAGCGCAACGTGGCTGCGTCGTGGCTCGACAGCCAAAAGAAGGCCACGGTGCGCGAAGCCGAGTTCCGCCTCGAGTGCAACATCCTTGGCGCCGAGCCGGTCTGCTGGAACCTCGAGGGCTACCGCATGCCCGGTTATCAGCCGACCGTCGCCGACGTCGACAAAGTGGTGAATTGGTTTGACTCGCGTCGCCCCGGGGCCGTGATCGTCCCTCCCCCCAATGATGCCCACGTCGCGCACCGCGTCACCCGCGCTCTGGCCGCGATCGGCCTTGTCGGTGCCCGGCTGACTGACTGCGCCGTTCTGTCCGGCTGGACCCCCTGGGGCCCTCTGCCCAAGCCCAACGCCTATCTCACCTTCGACGGCGAGGCCGAGCGCACCAAGGAATGGGCCATCCACTGCCATGCCTCACAGGTCTTCCTGACCGACTACACCCAGTACTGCTCGCACCTGGGCCGGGCATACGCCGCCCTGGTACGCGAATGGGCCGAAGGCCACAGCCTGGCGGGCCGGGCGCACCGCACCGACGAACGCTTCGTCGGCGTCGAGCTCTTCCAGATCGACACCTATGACCCGCGAGCCGCCGCCGCGTGCCCCGCTGACCCCATCCAGCTCGCACTCGGTATTCTGGGTGGCCAGCTCGACCCGGCTGCGACAGCGAACTTGTAAGCCCGGCCTCCGCCAAGATCGGAGTCGCCCCGACTGCCGAGACGCCCGTCGTCGCCCCGCTTTGACGATCGTCCTGGAGTCTCGTGCCGATGACCTCCGCAGACTTCTCATCCTCCAGGGCGGCCGAGGTCCTGGTCTTTCCCGACGCTCAGTCCGCGTGCCTGGCAGCCGCTGCCTGGTTGGCCGAGGTCATCGAGCGCGCGCTTCGCGAGCGCGGCCGGGCCATACTCGGGCTTACCAACCGGCTCAACACCCAAGTTGGTCTACGCCGAACTGGTGAAGCGCTATCGCGATGGAGCACTCTCATTCCAGGACGTCACCACGTACAACCTGGACGAATACTACCCCGTGAGCCCCCTCGACGTGCGCAGCTATCGCGCTCTACATGGACGAGCACTTGTTTCGCCACGTCGACCTTGCTCCGCACTGCGCCCACGTCTTCGACGGAACGGTGCCCGAGGAATTTGCGTCCGCACACGCGACCGAGTTCGACCGCTGGATCGACCACGACGGCGGCCTGGACGTCCAGCTTCTGGGCATCGGCCGCAACGGCCACATCGGGTTCAACGAGCCAAGCGACCTGAGCGTCGAACAAGCACTCGAGCTTCCCAGCCGCCTGGTCGATCTGCACCCGATCACCCGCGCCGACGCCGCCAAAGAGCTCGGCGGCATGGAACACGTCATCCCGCGTGCCCTGACCATGGGCCTGGCCCCGATCCTGGCTGCCCGCTCAATCGTCGTCCTGTCCACCGGCTCCCACAAAGCGCAAATCACGGCTCTGGCCCTGCGAGGCCCCCTGAGCGCCAAGAACCCGGCCTCCTTGCTCCGCACCGCTGGTCCGAAAGTGACCTGGCTGCTTGATGAGGCCGCGGCGATGGGGTTGGTTTGAACGCGCGGGCTGATGAGAGGATGTGACATGGTGCGCAAAAATGATAGTAAGAAAAACGATAGTGCCGTGAAAACGATCCGGGATGCTCTCTCCGAGCACAAAAAAGCGCACTCCGAGGCCGAGATCGATATTCAAAGACTGAACTCAGTATCGATCCGAATTCGGATCACCGACCCCGATTTTAAAGGTTCGGATCTCGTCGAGAGAGACAGCCAGCTTTGGAGGATCCTGGAGAAGCTCCCGGAAGACGTCTTATCTCAAATCAGCTTGCTGCTGCTGTTTACGCCCGAAGAGAGAAAGAAGTCATTGGCCAACGTCGAGTTTGAGCGACCGGTTTCCTCGATGTACTGACCCGAATGCCTTCTCACCCGACTCGTTTGCAAATTCAAATGCGCATACCTCTGCTTCAGCGTTCGCTGCTCACAGGACTGCTTTCCAGGCGACGGCTCAGCGTTTTGTGCTCGTCGCTGCGAGCTTTGATGATCTTGGTCGCCGTGACCGCCGTGGCCCTGGGCGCCGCACTGTCGTGGCTCGCACACCAGAGGAAAGTTGAGCACCATCGCCTGATACTCGCACTGGAACCGTCTGTCGCGGGCCGGAACCATTTCTCTTCGGCGGACGGATTTCGAGAATTCCTGGCAGAATGCCGGCGCGCACGCGAGTACCTGGGAATCGCCCGAGCCCTCCGGGGCGAGCAGTGGACCGACGAGGACGAAGCTCACTGGCCCCCACGGATCTTAATCATCCCAGATTTGTAGGGTACGCTGTCGCGTACCGCTCGGCGCGAGCACAGCCCGGGCCACCTTCGACAGGAGAACGGTACCTGCGGCGACCACCCGCGCCGCACCTCGATCCCATGATCTGTCGCCGGTAAAGGGGCAGTCGGCAAAGGTTCTGCTCACACGTCCTTCGGGCATGCGGGCGGCAGTGAATGTTCAAAAGGGTTCATGGCAAGTGGACGAGCCAGTCTTCGTCGAGACGTGAGTACTGGAACCCTGGGAGCAGCGAGATTTCCGAGTGACTACTTGTTCTGTCCACGGTTGCTTTGATTTTTGTGAGATAGTGGTGAAGTTCTTCGCCGGGCTCGTATTGAAATTGATGGAGAAGTGCCCCTAGTCTGCGAGTGGTTGATTTGTATTCCATTTTTTTGAGGTGCGATAGCAAGCGATTTTCATCAATCCGCTTTGAATCGAAGGCCGATTGCCAGGCTTCTAATACAACCGCCGGACCACCGCAGTTTTGTGGCTTATGAAACGTGTCGAGTAGCGTCTGTTCGAGAGTGGTTATCCGAAGTTGTCCGCGGGGGCCGTTAACTCTGCGTTGCACGCCCGGCATCAACCGTGGCGTTCGTTCTGTTTGGTAGTATGGAGTTCCGGAGTAGGAGAATATCTTTCTACCGAATACGCTCCGCTTGGCTCTCACCGCCGCGGGAACCCTGGGCGGCTGAAGATGCAGTTGATTCGTTGCGGAAAGGGAAGAACCGCGGTTTCGTTCTTGGGGCGATGGAACGGGGTTTCTGACAACCGCGATATGGTGATGGCTTGGCATCTGCGTGGTCAGTGAATGTAAGCTGATTGCACTGAGGTAGCAGATCACACCATCAGGGCGATATGCCATCAATAGTTCGGCTGGCTCAATCTCTGATTCGGAACTGGCGCCGATCTCCAAGAGATAGAACAGCTCACCGTCAGTCTCTACGGCGCGGGCCAATCCGAGCCGGACGATCCAGTCGAGGATTGTCGCGTTGGATTGGTCGGGCCGGGACTGGCCAATTTGCACCTTTATTTCCTTGAAAACTCCTTCTCCGCGAGGCGGATCAGCACAGGGAGCGCTGCCTCGGCCGCGGGACCGATTTTCCCGAGCGCAATTGCCCCAGCAGTGGCGGCACAGCCGCCTTGCCGGAGACCAAGTGCATGGCCTGCCAAGGGGCAAGAGCATTGTCGTCACCGTATCGACGCACGACGTCGCAGAGCACGGGGGCCGCCTCGTCCCCGATCACAGAAGGGAGGTGCTCGATCGCGTAATAACCCGCGCCGGATTTCTCCAGGGCGATCTTGCGCATCAGGTCGCCGCCCCGGCGATACCCCATCGATGCCAGCGCGACCGCCGCACGGAGCCGGGACTCGATTTCAGTCTTCTCGTCGGCGAAGATCCCCGCGAGGAATGGCTTCGCCCGATCGAGCCTCAGTTCCGCCGTCAGGACAAGCGCCAGATCCAACGCCTCGGCGTTTCTTTCTGCGAGGGCTGTCAGGACGACCTCAACGGAGGCTTTCCGAACCTTGCCGGACTCGATGGAAGGCGGCGGGCTTTGCTCGACCTGATTCCGTCCACATGGGATTCCTCGCCTGGCAGGACCCGCTCTTGGTTACAGCGACTGATCCGGCGGTGGTGGTGGTCCATCGCCGCCGCCGGGAGGTCCGCCACCCCCCGGAGGACGACCCCCGCCGGGTGGTCCACCGGCTCCGCCGCGCTGGCGACCGCCCGGGCCGCCACCCGGCGGCGGTCCGAATCCAAACCCGCCAGGGCCGCGATCGCGCATGGCCTTGAGCTGATCCCGCTGCTCGGCCGTCAGGATCTTCTCGAGCCTGGCGTCCACTTCCTTCTGAAGCTCGGCGACTTGCTTCTCCTGCGCGGCGGTCAGGTTGAGTCGCTGCCGCAACATGCCCGGCAAGATCTCGCCCGGGCGAGGCATGCCGCCCATCATTCGAGGTCCCCCGGGCCCGGCGGGTCCGGCACGAAGCGGGTCAAATCCGCCCGGTCCTCCGCCACGGTTGCTGATTTGCTCCCTCGTGGCCAAGGCGCTCAGCTCCTCCTTGGTAACGAACCCGTCTTTATCGGCGTCGGCCCGTTCGACCAGCCGATGCAGCCGCTCGTCGGTCACTTCGGCCATGGTCAGCTTGCCGTCCTTGTTCTTGTCGAATGCCATCATCCGGGTCACAAGGTCGTCCGCATCGCCAGGATTTTGCCTGTCGCGCGATTCGCCTCTGCCCGGCCCTTGCGCGGTCGCGAGCGAGGCCGCGATCAATAGCGCAATAGCCCCAAACATCCCGCTCAGTGTCTTCATCGTTGTCCTCGATTCCGTTGTGCTCTCGTCGAATTTGCGTATGACCGGAATTCATTCAGCGGGACGAGTTTGCCTTGGGCGCGAAGACCCGCTCATCCGGAGTGATCCCCAGGACGATCACGAAGTGGGCGGCCAGCTCGCCGATCTTCGACCCCTTGATCGGCTTGAAGTCGACTTGAAGCAGCTCTCGGTCGAAGACTCCGAGGCCCCCGCTGGCGACCCCGTCCACTTTGTTGCCCGGGTGCCCCGCGATGTTCAACTGAGTGGTCAGCAGCTCGCGTTCTCCCTTCTTCACCTTGAAGTGAATGTGCGGGGCAGGCCGCCCTGGGTAAGGAACGGGCTTGATGGTGCGAAAGCGATACTCGCCGGTCGACCCCGTGGTGAAGCGGCCATACCCCTGAAAGTTCTTGTCCAGTTTAGCCGCGTTGTCTCCTGTGTGGTGATAGACCTCTTTCGCGTCGCACTGCCAGATCTCGACCAGAGCATTCCGCACCGGGCTGCCGGAAGAGTCGAGCACCTTGCCCGTCAGATGCGTGATCTCGCCCACGGCCGGGGTGATGGCGTCGTTGATGATGATCAGGTCGTTGTCCGTGTCGAGCGGCAGCTTGTCCGGATAAAACGGCCCTTCTTCACGCTCCGGCGTCCGCGCAAGCTGATCGGCGAACAGGCCGGGTGTGGTGAACAACGCCGTGCCAAACGCTCCCAGAAAGACGCGCCGGCTCGGAATGAAAAGCTCTGACCGCATGGGAAACGCTGCCTTCCTGAAATGAGGTTGCATTCGACTGCCGGCGAAAGTGCTTCCAGCGCCTGACCTTGGACGTTCTCGGCAACTTCCACCGTGCCGCCGCCAATGAAGCCGTCGACGCCTGATCGTACCGCAAACCGTCCGCCTTCTACATCCAGTAACGCGAGTCAAGACAGGATGGAGACAAGCGATTCAAAAGAAATCAGCCTGCGCGGTGACATTCCGATTTGAGTGCCATCAGCGGACCACTCGGAGTCTCGCAAGCGCCTTTGACAGCGCGCCGGCACCCGCCGCCGAGACCCCCGTTCGCTTGACGTGCAACCATTTCAGCGACGGAAGCCCCGCGAGTTGTTTCATCCCGTCGTCGGTCACTTTCGTTCCGTCGAGATAGAATTCGCTCAACCCGCCAAGACCGCTCAGGTGTCGGAGACCGGCGTCCGTGACGCCCGTGTTCAAAAGATAAAGGCTGTGGATCCGAGTCAGCCCCGCGACATGAGCGAGGCCAGCGTCTCCGACCTGCGTATCCCGAACGTTCAACACGCCCAGCCGCGACAAGCCGCCTATGTGTGCCAGGCCGCTGTCTCCCACTCGAGTGCCGTTCAGCCAGAGCCCAGTCAGGTTCCGGAAGCCCTCAACCGGGGCCAAGCCTTCATCGGTGACCGGCGACTGGCACAAGCTGAGACTTGTAAGCGTCGTCAGATGACGCAGCGGCTCGAGACTCGTCACGCGGGAGCCGTGGATTGCCAGGCTCTCGAGCCGGACCATTCCCCGCAAGTGACTCAAGCCTTCAGTTGTGACCGGCATTTTCTCCATGTGCAGCGCGCGGAGATTGTGCAGGCCATCGAGGTGTGCCAGGCCGGCATCGGTGAGTTGGGGGCCTCGGAGCCAGAGCTTCTTCAAACGTGTTAGCCCCGCGATGTGAGCCAGGTCTGAATCAGCGACCGGCATCCCCATCAAATAAAGGAATTCGAGTTCTGAAAGCCGCTCCACGTTTGCCAGGGCGGCCCCGCTGACGCTGGCGGTCTGAAGCATGAGGCATTTCAGACGTTCAAGCCCGCGAAGATGCACGAGCCCGGCGTCCGTCACGCGGTCTGTGCACAGGTTCAGTTGCAACAGATGCTCGAGACGCCCAATCTGCGCCATCTCGGCGTCGCCCACCCCGCGGACCGCGGTCACCGAAGTAACCGTCTCGAAATACTCACGGCCGAGACGTTCGACAATCCACCGCGGCCAGAACGGCCTGGGATTGTCCCGGAGTCCCTCACTCGTGAATACCTCGTCGTACTCGACTTTCCCACCGGCGCGCTCGATGGCGCTCACCGCCTCGCGCTGGACACGCGCCCTGTGCACAACCCACCCGGCGCTTCCACCCAGAAGCAAGACCGTCAGCATGAGCGAGCGCACGCTGAATCGGAGGCGCCGGAGCGACCGTCTGGCAGGATTGCGAGCCGGCTGGTCCGGCGACGCGCCAGGCTCTGAAGATGTCGCATTCACATCGATCACCAAGCTAAAGCATCCTCGGAAGCCACCACACCGAATTCAGCGGCAGATTCACGTAATCGCGCAGCCAGTATGCTTCTAAAACCAGAGTGATTGTTGTTCCGAGGAACAAGGGCAAGATCATGACGGGAAGCAGCGGCCGCCGGCGCTCACGAATGCGGTTCCAGACCAAAGCGCCCACGCACGCCGCGACAATCGGCGCGACATCGTTCATCAGAATCCCCAGCGGATCAGAAATCACATTGCCGCACCAGCCGTCGTCGAAAGGATAATTCAAAAGCTTGGCAACACTCGCCCAATGTGCCGCCGCAAGGCCGGCATAAAGATAAGCTGACGTCGCCAGCGCTCTGTCCAGCACGCCACGCTTCCCGGCCATCACCTCGATCGCATGCCGCGCTCCACGCGCATCGTTCGACTGTGCTTCATGCATCACGGCGCCTGCCTCCACGTACACTCAGGCGAGATCAAACTGCGCCCCAGGCCGCCGCGCGATCGCCACACCTTGACAATCACGACGATCCCGCCCACGAAACCAATCAAGTAGCTCGCCGAATGAAAAGCTCGCACCGACTCTCCACGCCTCGAAGACCCGATCAATCGAAGCGTCAAGGATCGCTTTGTTTCCCGGCGGCCGCACGGCGAATCTCATCGAGCTCGCGTCGAGCCATTTCTCCGACTGTGCGTGCACGTGCCTGCCCACCACCCTTGACCTTGGCGCCATCCCACTCGACGTCGCCGAACTCGCCCATCGCCCTGCCAAGCATCAGCTCACCCTCGACCGCCGCCGCCTGTTGATCCGTTTCTCGGATGTATTGAAGCACCGTGGGATGAATCCTGAGCGCCAGGTACGTCTGAAAAGGTGTCTTCGTTTCCAGGTCGAACCACGGATTACGCGCGAGATTAGCTCTGCTGACGAGCAGCTCGCCCAGGTAGAGACAGGCACGACCGCGGATCTCGCGATTCTTGTTCGTTGCCACGATATTCCGCAGAAAACGCTCGGTCGCCGGTGACGGATGGTGCATCACCCAACGCGGTCTCGGAACCGGCCGGTTATCCAGCAATTGGGCGCGCCCGAGTTGTTCGAGAGCTCGCTCCAGGAACGGATAGTACTCCTTATCGTTCAATCCGATCGCCTGCCCTTGATCGACAATCCACAGCAGCGCGTCGATCGCGGCCGCATCCTTCGGGTTCTTGTCGGCAAGTTCCATGAAGCGCGGCATGAAAGCCCATGCTGGCCAATCGCGATATCTGACTAATGATTCCTCTCTTGCGGCCGGCGTGTCATCGGAACGGTACCGCTCGGTCCACTTACCCTCCGCCAACGTGTACTCTTTCACAAGCGAATCAAACAGCTCCTTCGAAGTCGGCCGCAGTGCCGCCTGGCCGATCGCCGCAAGTGCGATAGGAAACACCATTGACCGAGCGCCGAACATCGAAGACTCCAGGGACGATCAATCGACCGGAACACAGACAATTCAATCGAAATCGTACTACACTTGTCATTGATTCGCAAGCACAAGTCCTTACTCTGGCCGCAAGCTGAAGATTCCGGTAGCCTGCCGGATGGCAGCCTTTTTTCCCGCTTATATCCCGTTGTCGTGCCTGAAGAGGCGACCTTGATCCCAATTGCTGCAACGGCACTCTCTGGCATCGCCCCATTGATGCGAGAAATGGCTCACGATCCACGAGCAACGTGCAACTACGAGATGATGTCCGATGCCCTCATCTGGTCGGACGAATTTCCCGACTTCGCAGCCTTGAGGTTGGTTCCGGGCTGGGAAGTGATTCGCTTCGTATTCTACTTCCGGACGACGTTGATCCTCGGAGAACCGGACGAGAACATGCGAGAGTACTGGGACGAAGCATTGCGACTTTTTCCCGATTGGCCAGGCTTCGTGCCCGAGCGACGATCAAGAGCGTTGCAGGCGGTTTTTCGCCAGAAAAGCGCCTGGGCCCGCGCCGAGATCGACGAAGTCGAGCGAGAGATGGATCGCGAGGCAGGCGAGCAGACAATCGAGGGTTGATCATTCCAATTTTTTGCGCCGCCGCGACTACAAATCGAACAAGCCCGCCAGGTTCATCGGCCTGCCCAACATCTTCTTCTTCGTTGCCTCCGTGAGCTTCTGTTCAAGGAGTTATAGAATCATGGGTGGACTTCGCCTCTTGCGCACCGCTTCGGCCGGCGCTTCCGCCCATGAGCTTCAGAATGGAATCCGCGGTCTTCTCGACTTCCTCGAAGTTCTTGGCCTTCATCTGTCCGTCGAGTTTTTGCATGAGCGCACGGGTCTTCTCCTTGTTGTCGGCATCGGCCTTCTGGATCCATGCAGGGAGTTCCTTCTGGATCCTATGGATCTTGGGCGGCAGGCGCTCCATGAGGCTCGCCGTCGTGCGCGCTTCGACCAGAGCCTCGCCCTTCAAAAACTTGCGATACGCCCGCAGGGCCTCGTCCCCCTCGGTGACCACGCGGAAGTCCATGTTCTTCATCGCGTCTCCCCCGATGCCCCAGGCGAAGATGTTCACCAGCGTCGCTCCATGGTTGAACATCTTCGCGAGATACGTTTCCATGCCCATGCCCGTTTGCCCGGGTCCGCTTGAGGGTTGCATATTCGTCCCCTCACACGATGCCCAGCCCACCTGCTTGTGCGTGGCCAGTTCTTCGTAAATGTCGTCGAACAGGCCCGGCTGCGGATAGGTCGAGAAACCAGGACGATGGTGCGTCCCGAAGGCCACCGACGGAGGCGCAAAATGATTGTGCTGTGAATATGCACTGTTCTTATCACGTTTCATATACGTGATGGCCTTGTCGTCGCCGAGATTGAACGCGCGGCGCGAAAGGAATGCGGTGTGGGAATAGATTTGTTGCGGGGAAACACCGGCCAGGGCGAGTCCGTTCGTCCAAAGATCGATGAACTCTTGGACGACTTTCTCCCTCTCGAGATTCATGTCCTGAGGCGGATGCGCGCGACTGAAGCCTCGATTGAGGAGCGCGCGATAGCCCAGATACTTGCCCGTCTTGAAATCCTGGCCGAGCATGGTCTCCCATCCGGCTATCACACCCGCGAACAGCTCCGGCCTGTTTCGCTCTTGCAACCGCTTCACACCCGCCTGGATCGCCTTGCCCAGCAGGGTCGAACGCTCTTGCACCTCCCGCTCGATCACCTTGCTGTTGAAACACATCTGCGGCGGCGCTTCCGTCGGATTTCGGCTCCAGTCCAGGCGTCGACCCGTGCATGGAGCGCCGTCCCAATCCAGGGCCTCCACGTTCTTCGGATCGCTCCACAAATCTTCGCGCCTCAGCCAGAATATGGAGTCATCGATGTGGAATCCGACGGCAACATCGCTTTCGAGAGCCAGATCGAAGGCGCGCGCAACGAATTCCGTGACCTCGGCGTCTGTCTGCTCGAAGCAAAGCGGCCCCAGCATGACGGCCAGCCGGGTCTTCTTGTCTCCCACGGTGCCAATCCGCCCTTTGATGTCATCTACGTAGTTGCGCAGCGCAGTCGTTCCGGGAAGGAGCTTTTCCCTGGAACCGCTGCTCAACTGACTCGCGACCTTCGGATCGGGACTGTAATAGGTGAAAATCTGAAACGCCAGATACCTGGTCACCTCATCCGCCTTCACCGATTCGGGAGCCGACGCCTTTTGGAGATGTTTATCGAACCAGTCCGCCAGCAGCAGATAATCTTTGCCCATATCGGGCCAACGATGCCCGGCGTTCTTCCGAGTAATCAGTTGATGCAGAACTTCATACTCCGCCAGTTTTGCGATGAACCGCTCGGACTGTTCGTAAGGGACCGCCAGATCAGAATCGCCGTGGATGATGAGCGTCGGAGGCGTGTCCTTGGTAACGGCCCCCAGGGGCGACAACTCCCGCAGCACCTTGATCTGCTCCTCTTTCGGCTTCTCCTGTACGCCGAACGCTTGCCCACCAGGCTTGACTGGATCGAACTGGACAATGCTGCGCCCGACCTGACCGTAGTTGACCAGGTCGCACGCCGGGTTGAAGCACGCCACCGCCTGAACCCGGCTGGAAGCCCGATCGACCAGGTCTTTCGCCGCCTGGTCGCCGGGCTTGCCGGAGGTACCGATCGACAGAGCGAGGAAGCCGCCGGAGCTCCCTCCCATGATGCCGAGGCGATCGGGGTTTACGCCGTATTCCTTGGCATGGACCCGAATGAAGCGCACCGCGCGATGAATGTCCGGCACGATTTCGCTCACGGTGAACTTGGGCTGCGCGCCGTGGCAAACCGCGAAGAGGGTATACCCTCGGTCCAAAAACGGCCTGGCGACGATGGAAACGAAGGGTCCAGAATCCACCAAGTCGATACCGGACTTGAAACCGCCGCTGACAATGAAGATCACCCCGCTGCCGTTCTGCTTCGCCGGCTTCCAGACATCCATCGTCAGGGCCATCCCGAATTTGCGCCCATAGACAACATCGCGTACGCGCTCTTGTGCGCAGACACGGTCAGCTCCTGCGAGTGCGAAGAGCGCCACGACGGTTAGAGCCGCAGATCGTATTTGAAACATGACACTCATTTCCTCAGTGCCGCCGAACTTGTCATCAGAGTGCGACGCCGCGATCGATCCGCTTCCTGCACTATCCTCAGGACGTCCCTGGTTTTCGTCCCACGACCAAAAAGCCCGTGATTGTGCTGAAAAGCCATCCCTCCTCATCGGCGCGGTCAAGAAAGCGCAACCAGGTTTCACCTTCGGCCGCCGAGATCACCTGGGCGGCGCGCGCTCGTTCGACCGTTGCCTGACCGGCTACCTGACAGATCAGTGGATACGTGAGACGCAAAGTCTCGGGATGGGCGCGTACATCGAGTAAACCTGCTTCCTGAAACAGCGCCGGGATGTGGCGTCCCAGCCAGCCATTGCGGAAGCCATCGGTCCCGGTATTCATTATCTTTCGGGCCAGCACCCGATCAGGGGCATCGACGACCAACGTCTCGAAATCGACCTCGTAGACCAGAACCAGGCCGCCGGGCCTGGTAACGCGGACCATCTCCCGCAGCGCCTGCGACGGGTCTTCGAGGTGCATGAACGTTCGATCGGAGCGGCTGGCGTCAAAGGTGTTGTCGGCGAAGGACAAATGGTGCGCGTCGCCGACTTGAAAAAAGACGGGTAAACCCGAACCAGCGACACGTTTCCGGGCTTCATCGACCATGGCCTGGCTGTTGTCGACGCAGTCGACTCGGCCCTGGGGACCGACCAGGACCGCGAGTGCGCGGGCATCGTCGCCGGTGCCGCCGCCGAGCTCCAAAATGTGCTGCCCGGACTGGATCTCGAGCAGAGAAAAGGAGCGTCGCTTGTAGCTCTGGAACGATTCCTGGGAACTGGCGGTGTCCAGGAAACGGATGAAGTAATCCGGATCGGCCGTTTGATCGACGTTAGTAAAACCAGAAAGGACATGCCGGTCCATGAGCCGTGCTCCACTCCATTACCGGGGAAGCAGATCGAACAAGTCAGCCAGGTCCACCGGCTTGCCCAGCATCTCCTTCCAGTGCTTTTTCTGGGCGTCGGTGAGCCCAGCCGCCAGCTTGGCTTCGAGTCCGTCGCGGATCTTGACCACCTTGGGCTGAATCTCCTCGGGACTGCCGCCGTCCCGAACCTCTTGCAGCAACGGCTCGATCTGCTTCTGCGCCTGCTGCATCATCGCCATGAATTGTTTCCGCTGCTCGTCGGTGATTTGCAGGTCTCTCCAGACCTTTCCGTCCCGAAGCCCCTCCCGTTGCAGCTCAAGTTGGTGCAGGCGCTTACGCTGGCCGTCGCTCAAGGTCTCCTTCAGCACCGCTGCCAGTTTCTCCTGCGCCTTCGGTCGGTATGCTGCGAGTTCTCTCTTTCGCTCCTCCGGCTTGAGGTCGTGGATCTTCTGGAAAAACTGCATGGCCTCCGGAAGCACTTCCCGAAGGTGTTGCTCAAGCTTTTCTTTCTGCTCCTCGGTCAGCTTCAGTTCCTCCTGTACCTTGTCGCGGGATACCAGGAAGGAGCCGCCCAAGTCGTGCCGCAGCTTTTTGAGCGCCTCCTCGGGAATACCCTGGGCGGCAGCCTGTCCGCACACGAGGCCGACGAGCACCAACACTCCTACATTGAATGTCGCTCTCCGCATGGCTTTCTCTCCCTTCGCGAGGGTCGGTTAATCCACAAACATCAGTTCATTCGACATCAGCAGAACCTGGCAATAGCGTTCCCAGGGCTCAAGCGGCCGCTGCGCATGGGTCTGCTCCTTGAAGTCCGTCGAAGCCGACTTGGCCTCGAGGAAACGAAGTCCCAGTTGGATTTCGTCCGCCTTTGGTTCGCGTTGATAGACAAGTTGGTAAAGGCGGCGAATCCGCTTCGTTTCGTCATCGAGCCGTTGCAAGGCTGGCCGGTTAACCAGCTTGGAAGCTTGTTCCATGACGAATGGACTGTTCAGAAAAAAGAGCGATTGTTGCGGCACGGTGGTGGCGTCACGCTGGGCCGTGGTAATATCCGGGTTGGCAAAATCGAAGGTGCGGAACAAAGCAAGCAAGTCATTGCGATCGATGACTCCATAGACCGTGCGGCGATTGGAGTAAGGTTGCTGGCTCGCTGTCCCGCGCTTGAGCAGATCGACCGGACGACCCCCGAAGGAAGGGTCAAGATCGCCCGCGACAAACAGCAGCGTATCCCGCATCGATTCGAAGTCGAGCCGACGGACGTTCGCTTTCGCCAGCAGCCGGTTGTCCGGATCGAGCTTCTCATCACGAAGGTCATCATCGCTCTTTTGTTGGTAGACGCTGGAGAGCATCAACAAACGGTGCAGTTTCTTCAGCGACCAGCCGTCTTGCATGAACCGCCAAGCGAGGTAGTCCAGCAATTCGGGATGGCTCGGTGGGTCGCAGCGCAACCCAAAATCGTCGGCAGTAGTCACCAGACCGGCGCCAAAATGATGGAGCCAGAGGCGGTTGACCATCACCCGGGCTGTAAGGGGATTCTCCCGGCTGGCGATGGCTCTGGCCAGCTCAAGTCGACCGCTGCCACGGGTGAACGGCTTTCGTTTGTCCCCCGCCAGGATCGCGAGAAACTGGCGGGGAACCTCGTCACCCAGACGATTCGGGTTCCCACGGATGAAGACTCGGCTGTTCTTCGGCTGCGGACTGTCCACAAGCACCATGGCACGCTGGGGAGCGCCTGGATGACTGGCGTCAAGGCGCGTTAGTTCTGCACGGAGCGGCAAAATCTGCATGAGCGCCGGTACGTTATATAGGCTCCGGATCAACTCGGCCGGTAAGTTTCCAGGGCTGCCCGCGCCGTAGAACACCTGGCGTAGCGCTTCCTGGTCGGGTTCGAGCAGTGCCCGGCTTGCGGCGTCGCTGTGCAGCGTTTCTTGCCATCGTTTGTCGGCGTCTTCGAACAATTTGCCGTACCGCTGCGCGACGTCTTTCAAGGAGGTCGGTGGTTCGTCCGCAAAGGCCCGGACCACCAGGGTGTTCAGGGGCCGCCCCGGAGAAGTCGCCGCGATTCTGGCCGACAATACCTTCGCGCGGTCGGCGAATTCTGAGGTCGGCAGCGCCGCAAACGCGAACCAGGGAGCGAAGATCGGATCGGATTCCGGGTTCAGTCTTTCCAGCGCCGTCACCCAGCGCGCGGCGCCGGTCCGCAGTATTTTCCGGTCGCTCAACCCGAAATCCTCGCCGGCGAGCTCGGCCAGCTTGGCCGGTTCCCGGGAGAGCAACAGGTACTGGGCTGTCTGCTTGCGGTGCTGCTTGAGTACCTCCGCCTCTTGCTTGCGAATGAAGTTGTCCCACCGCGACTGCATCGGCTTGCGCTTCGACAGATAATCCGCATACGCTTTCGGATCGGGAGCAATGCCGAGGGTGGGCATCTCCTCCGGCTCCACGGAGCTGGCGAACACACCGTGCAGCGCGTAATAATCGCGGGTGGGAATCGGATCATATTTGTGGTCGTGGCAGCGAGCGCAGCTCACGGAAAGCGCCATCATCCCCCGCGAAACCGCATCAATCCGGTCGTCAATCGTGTCGTGGACGTTGTTCTCGAACTGCCGGCCGCAGGTCAGGAACCCAAGCGCGGCGAGCGCTTGTTTGTTCTCGCCAAGTTCAAGCTGATCCGCGGCAAGTTGTTGAAGAAGGAATTCATCGTAAGGCAGATCGTCATTGAACGCGCGAATCACGTAATCGCGATAGGTAAAGGCATAGGGACTGTCGGTACTGGCGTATCGGGCCACATCCAGCCAGTGACGGCCCCAGCGTTCGCCGTAATGCCGCGAGGCGAGCAAACGATCCACGACGGTTGCGAACGCGTCCGAGGATTCGTCCGCCACGAAGGCCGCTACCTCCTCGGGTGTCGGCGGCAAACCGATCAAGTCATAAGTAGCCCGCCGAATCAATGTTCGTTTGTCCGCAGCTTGCGCCGGCTGCGTTCCAGTGGCTTCAAGCTTGGCCAGGATAAACGCATCAACCGGTGATTGCACCCAGCGCTCGTTCTTGACCGCGGGAACGGCAGGTCGCTTCACCGGTTGGAAGGCCCAATGCGTGCGCGCACTCGAAGTGATCTTGTCTTCCTGGGCGCCCGCTCGCGGTAGAGGCGCTTCCATCTTCACCCAAGCTTCGAGATCGGCAACCTGGTCCCCGGTCAGCTTCTTGCCGTCCGGCGGCATGCGCAGGTCTTCATCCTTGTATCGCACGGCCTTGATCAGGAGACTTTTCTCGGGATCGCCGGTCACAAAAACTGGGCCGGAATCGCCTCCTTTGAGCAGCCCCTCGTGGCTGTCGAGTAGCAGTCCTCCCTTTACCTTCTTGCTTTGGCGGCTGTGGCACTGATAACACGTGTTTGCCAGTATCGGGCGAATCTTCTTTTCGAAGAACTGAGCGCCCTTGGCATCGCTAGCGTCAACAGGAGCGGCGCGGAGCATGGGAGACGTACCGGCAACCAACAAAAGCGCCAGCAACAGTCGGCTCGCGTTGCTCAGGAAGGATCTTCGCACGGGATTCATCCTTAACCTCGGAATATCCAGCGGGCCCCTCGCCGCCGTCGCCGGGATGTCAGGCAATCAGTTCGTTCACCACTTCACCGTACACGTCGGTGAGGCGAAAATCCCGGCTGGCGTGGCGGTACGTCAGCCTGGTGTGATCAAAACCGAGCAAGTGCAGAATCGTGGCGTGCAGGTCGTGTACATGGACCTTCTGCTCGACCGCCCGGAAGCCGAATTCGTCAGTGGCGCCGTGTACGTACCCGCCCTTGACGCCGCCGCCCGCCAGCCACATCGTGAAACCGTGATGGTTGTGGTCGCGGCCCTTGCCCCTCAAGTTGTTGGGCAGTCCCATCGGCAATTCCACGGTCGGGGTGCGGCCGAATTCCCCTCCCCAGATGACCAGGGTGTCGTCAAGCATGCCCCGCTGTTTAAGGTCCTTCAGTAAAGCGCCGATCGCCCGATCGCACTGCCTGGCCAGATTGCGGTGGCCTTCTTCCAGGTTCTGGTGGTGGTCCCAATCGCTGCCGATCCAGGCCTGCACGAAGCGGACTCCACGCTCCACCAGTCGGCGCGATCAGGATCGTCCGGGCGTCGGTGCCTGACCCGTACATTCGGCGGATCGACTCGGGTTCCCGACTGATGTCGAACGCCTCCGCAGCTTCCAGTTGCATGCGCGAGCCCAGCTCGAAGGACTGGATGCGGGCCTCGATCTGCGCGTTCTTGTCGCGCTCCTTGCGGTGTCTTTCATTGAGTTCCCGTAGTAGTTCGAGTTGCCGGCGCTGGTCCGCGTTTGAGACACGACGGTTGGTGGTGTTCTCGATCAGTCTTTCGATGGCCGTATGCTGGGTGTCGATATAGGTTCCCTGGTAAGCGCCCGGCAGAAATCCCGCCCGAAAGTTCTGGGCACCGCCGTTGTTCGGGTATCCGCCGGGACGCATGGCGACAAACCCGGGTAGGTTTTGGTTCTCACTACCCAGACCATACGTCACCCACGACCCGAGACTGGGCCGCACCAACCGCCCGTCCCCGCAGTTCATCAGCAGGATCGACGGTATATGGTTTGGCACGTCCGCCTGCATGGAACGGATCACTGCGATGTCGTCGATGCACTCCCCGATGTGCGAAAAAATCTCACTGACTTCGATCCCGCTCTGACCGTAGCGCTGGAACTTGAAGGGCGACCTCATAACGGTGCCGGTTCGCCGTTCGGTTACCAGATGCATGCTTTTAGGGAGTTCCTGGCCGTGGTATTGCTCGAGGGCCGGTTTGTGGTCGAAGGTATCGACGTGGGACGGACCGCCGTTCAGGAACAGGTGAATCACCCGCTTGGCCTTGGCGGCAAAGTGTGGTTGCTTCGGCTGAAGCGGCGAGTCGACGCTGCTCGCCGAGCACGTCGCTCTCCCGAGCGCATCCCCCATGATACCTGCCAGTGCAAGCGCACCCATGCCCATACCACCGCGACAGAGTAAGTTCCGGCGCGTCAGAAAGCCGTCTTCCCATCGTGGTTGCTCGCGGTGCATCGGTTTCTCCACGTTCTCCTCATGCCGCTCGTCCGGCGTGACAGCCTCGACCAAGGAATGCCTGATCCACTAAGACGGAAACGGCGACACACTGCAGGTCACGGGTGTCTGTTTGGAAAAAACAAACCAACCAGTCTGTCTGCTAATACCCCACCAGAACCGCCAGGTTTCACGCCTCAAGACATTTCTTCAAGTGTTCTTTCAGATACGCCAACTGACGGGGGATAAGCTCAGCGTCGCCGAGCGTGCGCGCCTGCATGATCGCCCCCTCGACGACGGTGATGATATACCGTGCCAGCTCGGTGGTGTTCGTGCGCCTCCTCACGCGTGCCTGCCGTGCCGCTTCCTGCAAGTGGGGGAGGAACTCGTTCGCCATTTCGTCGAAACACTCGGCCAGTCGTTTCCGGAAACTGTCGTGGCAATCACTGAGAGCCGTGCTCATGTTGCCGATGATGCAGCCCCCCTTGCGGCCCTCCCGGCGCCGGACCATTTCCTGGATAGCATCCAGCCGCCGAAAGACTTTCTGAAGCGGATCAGCCTGCTTGGCGAGCGGAAATTCTCCCTCGATGGCGTCGAGCAGTCGTCGGCGCTGCTCCATGTGCCAGTCCAGAACCGCGAAACCCAGATCCTCCCGGTCGCGGAATTGGTGGAAGAACGCGCCCTTGGACACCTGGGCGGTGTCCAGGACCTCCTCCAGCTTGGAGTCGTGATATCCCTTCAGGGCAAACAGGCGGGCCGCCGCCCGGAGGATCTTCTTCCGTGTCTCGAATGCTCGCGGCTGCGTGACGGCTTTCATTGGTCTTCTCACAAAACAGGACGGTTCGTTTGTTATTGTCGTGATACGTCGGTGCCCCCGTCAAGCCGCGTCGTCAAGCAAAAGCGAATGAGCATCGTGCAGGGCGTGCGCGAGATCCGGTCACATGCGCCGGGATTCTGATGCGGGGACATCGAGTCTGAGCCGAGCGACCACTGCCGGATCATTCGGCAGATACACTCGCTCGCGCGGTGGCGCGAGCGCGCTGACGCCCACAGATGACAACCGCGCCCGTTGCTCGGCCACGAACTCCGACAGATCGATGACCTCCAACAATTCGCGCTGACCGAACGCCTCGAGCACTTCCCGACGCAACCCCAGTTGGATCGCCCGCCGCTCGAGCGCTGTCCCCGCTGGGTCGTGGTCAGGGTCCCACTGCATACGGACCGATGATCGGTCCACGGCCTGTGACCATAGCTCTTCCGTGGCGAACATGCTTCGGTCCCATGAGGATCGAATGGCTTGAGCCAGTAGAGACTCGAAGAACCGCCTGCTCAGGCGAAGCGCCAACGTAATTTCTTGACCCTCCTTGGTGCCCCAGCCGGACCGATACATCATCCACAGGAAGTTCGGCTTCACCCAGCTCATCCGCGAGTAACTGAACTCCCCGCCGAACTTGCCGTGTTTGGCCGCGAAGCTGCCGATGGCAGGGCGATACGCCTGATACACGATGATGCTTTCGTCTTCGTAATGTGCGAGGATGTGCCGGCCTTCTTTCGGCCAGTGTCTCGCTTGTTCAACGTAAAGCTCGGTTGGAAGCACTTTCAGCTCCCTCAGCGCGATCTGAAGAATCGCAGTGCTTCAGGACAGCTCGACAGCGAGATTTGGTCCATCGAGAGAGATCCTGAACCGATTGAGTAAATCTCTACCGAGCAGCGCGTAACGCTCCTCATCGGGGCTTGCGATCACCTTGATGGTGACTGGACTCAAACCCCGGATGCATAGTTCGACCAAGTAAGTTGGGACTGTGAGGACTTGTCCGCCGAATCCGACAGCCAAGATCGAGTCGAGCGGCATGAGTTTGAGCGCGTCGATCAGGCTGCTGGGGATCACCGCCACATCAGCGCCTATATCGAGTTGGCCAGGAATCTCGACTCCGGCGGATCCATCATACGGTGCTCGCACCGAAACATGAACGAAAGGCGCTGGTGGCGTCACCTGCCGATTGTACGCGTACCGGACCATCAGTGCTGCCCGCGAGGCAGCAGCCTCGGAGATGGCAATCGGACTGGCTCAGGCGGTTCGCTGGTCACCAAGCCGACATAGATCGGAACGTATCCCGCTCGAGCGTAAGCTTGCTTTGCGACATCGATCTGATCCCAACCCTCCGCGATAACGGATGCGTGGTGAATCGCGACGTACTTGCCGGCGTAGGTCGGAAACAGCGTCGGCAGGAGACGGAGGAACGCGCGACGTTCCTCTTCCCATGCGGGGTACGCGCCCTGCTTGCGAGCAAAATCAGGCGCGGGGAGCGTATCAACATCACTCATGGCCGAATGCACCAACCGCCGTCGTGTTCCGTTCGTTCAAATCCTCGATACCAGTCTACTTCTGGTGCCCGGGGCGATTCAACGGCAGCATTCCTCACGCCCCCGCCCCCGGTCTCCCCACCACCTCGCGCACCAGCCCCCGCTCCCGGTGCGTCGCAATTGCATTGACGGCGTTGATATAAGCCTGTGCCGACGCCTCGATAATGTCCGTCGATGCCGCCCGTCCGCGGAACGCGCGGTCGTTGCTCTCCACTTCCAGCTCGAGCGTCACCTCGCCCTGCGCATCTTTGCCCTGCGAAACGCTGCGAACGACGAACTCTTTCAGGTTCGCACGCACGCCCGTCACCCGCTCGACTGCCTTGAAAATTGCATCGACCGGGCCGTCGCCAATCGCGGCGTCCTGAACGATCTCGCCGTCGGGCCGTCGAATCGCCACCGTCGCCGTCGGCAGAACGGAGAGGCCCGCCGTCGTGTGCAAGCCAACAAGCTGCCAGTGCGCCGGCGTCGTCTCGAGGTGGTTCTCGATCAGCACCACCAGGTCTTCGTCGTAGATCTCCTTCTTCTTGTCGGCGAGCGCCTTGAAGTCGTTAAACACGTTCTCGAACATCTCGTCGGTCAAGGTGTATCCCATCTCCGAGACGCGATCGCGTAGCGCATGCCGGCCGGAATGCTTCCCCAGCACCAGGTCGGTGCGCGGCACACCGACGTCTTCCGGCCGCATGATCTCATACGTCGACCGCTCCTTGAGCATCCCGTCTTGATGGATGCCCGACTCGTGCGCAAACGCATTTCGACCCACGATCGCCTTGTTCCGCTGCACGGCCAGCCCGGTCACGGCCGAAAGCATCCGGCTCATCGGATAGAGCCGCTCGGTCTTGATGCCGGTCGTCAGTCCGTAGTAGTCAAAGCGAGTCGCCAGCGCCATCACGACTTCCTCGAGCGCCGCATTCCCGGCCCGCTCGCCGATGCCGTTGATCGTACACTCCACCTGGCGCGCGCCTGCCTCACACCCAGCCAGGCTGTTGGCCACCGCCAGGCCCAGGTCGTCGTGGCAGTGAGTGCTGATGACCGCACGGTCGATGTTTGTCACGCGCTGTTTCAAAGTGCGGATCAGGTTGCCATACTGCATCGGCGTGGCGTAACCGACGGTGTCCGGAATGTTCACAGTCGTGGCCCCGGCTTCGATCGCCGCTTCGACCACTTCGCAAAGAAAGTCAATCTCGGTACGGGCTGAGTCCTCGGGGCTGAATTCGATGTCGGGGCAATATCCCTTGGCCCGGCGCACGCTGGCGACCGCCTTCTCGATGATCTGCGTTTTGCTCATTCGCAGCTTGTGCTCGCGGTGAATCGCCGACGTGGCGAGAAAGACGTGAATCCGCGGTTTCTGAGCGTACTGGATGGCTTCCCAGGCACGGTCGATATCGCGATCGTTGCACCGCGCCAGTCCACAGACCGACGAGCCGGTGACTTCCGCCGCGATGGCCCGCACGGCCTCGAAGTCGCCGACTGAGGCGATCGGAAACCCCGCTTCGATCACATCCACGCCGAGCGCCGCCAGCGCCCGGGCAACTTCAATCTTCTCGGCCATCACCATGCTCGCGCCCGGCGATTGTTCGCCGTCACGCAGCGTGGTATCGAAGATCTTCACCCGGTTCGAATCGGACGGGTAGGCCGGTGAAGCCGGCGATGACTCGGTCGTGTTCGCTTCGCTCATGAATCGGCCCTTTCCTCAGAATGTTGCTGGTCGGGTCACACGTCACGCATGGCCGGAACCGACTGGCGGCCAGTCCGCCGGAGGCCGAGGCCGAAAAAAAGCCCCGAGATCCACCTGCGGGCGGCTCTCGGGGCGTCGTTGTTTCGCATTGGAGCAAGCAGTCGACGAACCCTAAGAAGCCCTCCCCGCCCCGATAATAAGGGCAAGAAGGTTAAGGTGTAGCCGAAGGCTCGCCGCCGACAATCGCATGACACAACCCCCACGCACACAGTGCGTTCCCACACAGACAATTCTAGACCGGGCAACGGTTCGCGGTCAATGGGGCGAGCTGAAGGGAGGCCGCGGCGCGCGATTCCCCAAAAAAACGCTCGCTCCCTCGTGCGGTCCGCGCGATTTCGTGCAGTATGTATGACAGAACCAGCTTACGCGGCCTGCCACGGGGATGACCACATGCCGAGCGACCATCGCTACGTCCGAGAAATCGACCGGCTTTTTGAGGAAGGCACAACCCTCGGGCTGGATGAGAACGCCTTGCTCTCGCGAGTCGTCTCCAGCCGTGAAGAGCCGGCGCTCGAGGCACTCGTCGAACGGCATGGGCCGATGGTTCTGGGCGTTTGCCGCCGCCTGCTCGTCAGCCCGCATGACGTCGACGACGCGTTCCAGGCGACGTTCCTGGTCCTGGTACAGAGGGCCAGAACACTCGGTGATCGGCATCGACTGGGCCCCTGGCTTCATGGCGTTGCCTATCGAGTTGCCGCGCGTGCCCGCTCCGACGCGGCCCGGCGGCGAGCGCTCGAGCAATCCGCGGCAAAGCCGGAATGCGGCACAGTGGCCGAGGCGCCCGATTGCTTCGTCGCCAGGAATGAGCAATGCGCCGTGGTCGATCAGGAAATCGCGCAGCTCCCCGCCGCCCAGCGATCCGTCATCGTGCTCGTCGACCTGGAAGGCGAGTCGCAACGCAGCGCGGCGCAGCGACTCGGCTGGAGCGAGGACGCCGTGCGAGGCCGGCTCGCCCGCGCCCGCGCCGCCCTCCGCAAGCGCCTGATCCGCCGCGGAGTCGCCCCAGCCGTTCTTCCTCTGGCTGGCCCGGCGCTCGAGCAAGCTCTCCCGCCAGTTGTTCCGCCAGCCCTTCTTGAGTCCACGACCAGGGCCGGAATGGCCACGCTTCTGGCCGGTCGAGCGGCGCCTTCGGCCACCACGGTGATCTCAGCCTCCGCCGTCGCGCTCGCGCAAAGCGTCACCCGCGCCATGACCGTGTCTGGAGCCGCGTCTCTGGCGATGGCTTTCCTTACAATCGCCGCGGGATTGGTCATCCTCGGCCTGGTCCGTGCGGGCATCTCCGCAACCCTCGCCGAACAACAAAAGCAAGCGGCAGCGGCAGCGCCTGTGAGCGAGCGCACCCAGACGGCTGAAAAATCCGGTTTGCAGCACCTCGAAGTGCGCTTGGTAAGCCGCTCCTCCAAACAGCCAATCGTCGGCGCGGCGGTCGAAGTCTCGATCTTGCGCGATGGCACGCGGCAGGAGCAGAAAGGCCCGACTGACGCTCAGGGCTCATGCAAGTTCGACCTTCCGCAGGGCGTTGCGATAGTGACCATTTTCGCCGGTAAGGACGGTTTCGTGCCGATCGCCGATTCCTGGCCGCAAGGCGAGTTGAGGCAGGTTCTACCTGCGACATGGCTGCGCCAGCTCGAGCCCGGGTCTCCAATCGGCGGATTCGTGAGGGATGAAGAAGGCCGGCCAGTCGCCGGCGCCCTTGTGGAGGTCGCACTCGATCGGAGGAAGACCGTGGAACCCGACATCGACCTTCCGCAGGGAGACAATAGGTCGATCTATGCCGGTTTTCCGTCGATCGCCGTCAAGACCGACGAAAATGGCCGGTGGCGCTGTTCGGCCTTGCCAGAGGACGCAGAGCAAACGACGCGCCTTTGGTTCTATGTCTCACATCCCGATCACGTCAGCGACTCACGAGGATACTCGCGGCGGCTCACTCTCAAGACGGCCCGCGCCATGACCGAAGCGTTCATGCTGAGAAGCGGCGTCCAAATTTCCGGTCAAGCCCATGATGCTCACGGGAAGGCCGTTTCTGGCGCGACGGTTGTTCTGGCCTACTCGGCAAACTCCGGTGACTTTCTCCGCACCAAGACTGACCAGGCTGGGCGATTCCTGTTCGCCCACGCGGATGACAAGCCCACGCTGGGGCGGTTCTGCCTGAGCGTCGAAGCGGTCGGTTTCTCGCCGGCCTGGAAAATGCTCGTGCCCGGCGACGCCATTCCCGTGCTCGACTTTGAGCTCGCTCCCGGGCGGCCTTTCAGTGGTCAAGTGGTCGATTCGCAGGGCACGCCGGTCGCCGGCGCTCACGTCGAGCCGCGATGGCAGGAGTGTCACGTCTTCGACTGGAAAGCCACGACTGACAGCGAGGGCCGATTCCTCTGGCTGAGCGCCCCGACGGAGGGGGAAATTAAGTTTCACGTCGCCAAGACCGGGTGCCTGATGGCGCGAGCGCCAGGCCGCCGCGCAGACGGGCGCCATCAAGATCACCCTCAATCCCGAGATCCGGATTCGAGGGTCTGTGACCGATGCAAAGAGCGGGCAGCCCATACCCGCCTTTAAAGTGATCACAGGCGTGCGCGGGCATAACGGCCCGATTTTCGAGCGCGGCGGAAAACCTGCCCAGAACGGCCGCTTCGAGGTCGCACCATTTACCTACGATTGGGCCGGTATTGCCTTCTTCGTTCAAATCACGGCCGACGGTTATCGACCGTCCGTTTCACGGGCCATCATCCCGGGCGAGCACGAGGTTGTCCTCGACTTCAAGCTCGAGAAAGGTAACGGGCCCTCCGGGCTCGTCCCCGAGCCGTAGTCACCCAGGAGCTAGATCGCCTCCGCGGACCGAACGATCACCGTGAGCGCGACACCCGCCCCAAGTAGGTCAAGCTTCAGCCTGACATCCGGCCCCAGCACGTCTTGCGCCCGTGAGCGCCCAGGCGCCATTGACAAAACCCACAAGAAAGAGAAACTGTGCCACCTTCCGCTAGGAAGGCGGCCTCGAACACGGATGTTGAGGGGTGGGTCAATTTATGCTGCGCCGCTCGTGCCATGGAATGGGCCACTGTGCGCTCCTGCGCTGTCTGGGCCCGCTCGCCGTCTTGAGCCTGGCCCTCGCCGGGGTTCTTCGGGCCGACGATGAGCCGGCGGCAAAATCGTCGAGCGCCGACCCGGCCTCGCCCGAGAAGTCCACCTCGCCCCATCAATCGTTCAAACGCTACGAAATCGGCGAAGGGCCCCGGTCGTACTGGATCTTCGAGCCCGATGAACCCAAGCCGGAAGCCCGCGCCCCCGTGGTCTTGTTCCTCCACGGCTGGTTCGCCGTCAATCCCGGGTTTTATGGAGCGTGGATCGATCATCTGGTGCGCGACGGCAGGATCGTGATCTTTCCGCGCTACCAGAACGATGTCTTCACCCCTCCGCAGGAACTATTGCCGAACGCCCTCGCAGCCCTGCGCGATGCTCTCGGGGTGCTGGCCAACGGCGAAAAGCACGTCCACGCAGACCTGAGCCGTTTTACATTGATCGGCCATTCCGCCGGTGGCAACCTGGCAGCGCAGATCGCGGCTGTCGCGGCTGACCCGCACACCGGATTGCCGTTTCCCAAGGCGCTGATCATCACGATGCCTGGCGAGATCGTCCCGATGCGCGAGCCCAACCTATCCAGTATCCCCGCGACAACCCTCATGATCGTCATGGTCGGCGAAGAGGACGTGCTCGTCGGCGACTTGCGAGCGCGACAGATCTTCACACAGGCGACGGCCATCCCTCTCTCGCGGAAGCGATACGTCTTTTTTCGGTCGGACCGACATGGTCACCCCCCCCTGATCGCGGAACACACAGCGCCCAGCGGTATGCACTCCCGTCTCGATAATGGCGAGGGCGTCCTGCGCGGATTCCAGATGAGTCTGGCCGAGGTAAACGCGCTCGACCGCGCGGGATTCTGGCGCATGGCCGATCACGTCATGGAAATCGCCGACAAGGGCAAGACCCTGGACGACGGCATTCGCGACGAAGAGCAGTTTCGGCACCTGGGGTTCTGGAGCGACGGCCGGAAAGTCACCCAGCCCATCGTCGGGGTCGACCTTGAGTTGATTCCCCGCGTTATCCCCGGCAACGGCTTGCGTCTCTTCCCCTGGGGTCTGTCTGCCAAGCCGAAAGCCGCCGTCGACGGCGAAACGCGCAAGTGACCGAGCCGTTGTTTTGATCGAAACCCTCCCGATCCCCACCAATCCTCTGAGTCGCACTCGATCAGCAACCGTCCGGCCTTCGGGCTCAATCCGGCTCTCGTTGCGTCCGATACCCTGAATTGAACGAGCAATTCAGACGGGCTCACCGCAGGGAGGGTTCGACGTTCGATGGCGACCACACGGGGAGTCCCGGCTGAACCTGCAAGGCGGCAGCCGGAAGAAGGTTCGACGTCCGCCCGCGATCGATCGACGCCGATCGTTTTGCCCGCGGCTCCCGAGCCAACCAGTGAACAACTGCGCAAGCAGGTGATCGCACTCCAGCGGATCAGCAGCCTGGGCGTGCTGGCCGGCGGTGTTTTCCACGAGCTCAACAACGCGCTGACCCCGATCCTCAACTATGCCAAACTCGGCCTCCGAAACCCCGATCCGGCTTATCGCGAGCGCGCCCTCAAGCAAATCATCGAGAGTGCCGAGCGAGCCACCACCATCTCGCGCGGCATGCTGGGCCTGGCACGGCTCGGTACAGGTCAGATCGAGCGCGAGCCGGCCGACCTGTCCCAGCTCGTCGAGGAAGTGGTGCTCCTGGTCAACAAAGATCTGGCCAAGCACCGCGTGCGCCTGGAGGTGAAGATATCAGGCAACCCGAAAGCGCGGGTTGAGCCGGCCCAGATCCAGCAAGTGCTCATCAACCTCCTGATCAACGCCCGCCAGGCAATGCCCCAAGGGGGCGTCGTGCGGCTGCGCGTGGGCGCAGCCCCAACCGGCCGCCGCGTCGAGATCAGCGTGTCCGACAATGGGGTTGGAATCGCCCCAGCCGATCTGAGGCGCATTTTCGAGCCCTTCTACTCAACCAAGAGCGCCCCGATTCAGCCGGACAAGGTGGCACCGGCCTGGGCCTGGCAGTCTGCCGCGACATCGTCGAAGCCCACCACGGCCGCATCCGCGCCGAAAGCCGCCCCGGCCAGGGCTCGATTTTCACAATCATTCTGCCGGCGTGCACGGAAGCCCCGGCTGCAAACATCGCGCGAGACGGAGCGGCGTGACTTTGCCCGCCTGGGAAGCCGTCCCCAGGCGCTGGCGCTCTGTGATCGAGGGATAACCCAAAAGATCAGGGATTGCCCGCACCGTCTCCCGGCACATACTGATAGACACCCCAATCGAGCCAAAGCCCCGGGAGCGATCCATCGATGGCCGGTATTTCGTCCGTTGCCATTCTGCGCGACATTCAAACGCTGTTCGACATCGGAACAGCCGGCGGGCTGACGGACCGCCAGTTGCTCGAACGATTTGCAAACCGCCGCGATGATTCGTCGGACGCTGCATTCGAGGTGCTGATCCTGCGCCACGGCCCGATGGTCCTGCGAGTCTGCCGCAACATGCTTCGCGACGAGGCCGACGTTGCCGATGCGTTCCAAGCGACCTTCCTGGTACTCGTGCGCCGCCGCGAAGCCGTTCAATCGCTCGAATCGGTCGGTGGCTGGCTCTACGGCGTGGCCTGCCGGGTCGCGGCACGTGCGCGAGTTGATGCGGCCCGGCGACAGAAGGTCGAACAACGAGCCGCGCTCCGAGTCGTCGAAGCCGTCAGTCCCGTGGAAGACATTTCGATGACCAGAGACTTCGGCCCGGCAGTGCAAGAGGAAGTCCGGCGCTTGCCTGAAAAGTACCGCGCTGTCGTCGTGCTCTGTTACTGGCAATCGCTCACGCACGATCAGGCAGCCGCCCAGCTCGGCTGTCCGCTGGGAACAGTACGGAGTCGGCTGGCCCGGGCGCGCAGGCTCCTGCACCGGCGGCTCACGCGCCGCGGCCTGGCGCCGCTGGCCGCGCTCGTGACCACCGCTTTTGATGGTTCCACTGCCTCTTCCTCAACACTTTCCGCGGTGCCGCCGGCCCTGGTGAAACAAACACTCCAGGCTTCGGCCGCCGCGGCTTCGGGAGAAGCTCTTTCCTACATTGTGTCGGGCGCAACTGCGTCCCTGGTCCAACGAGTGCTCTGGAGCATGGTGATGATCAAGATCAAGACTGCGGCGGTGGGCGTGGCCCTGGTCGCCTTGCTGGGAATCGGTACGGGCATCGTCCTCTTCAACGGGCGTCAGGGCCGAGCTCAGGTCACGGCTGCAGCTCAGTCATCCGGTCCAGAATCGCCCAAGGATCCACCAGGAACTGCCCTCTTGCACTCCATGTCACGCGAGGCGCGCTCGATTCTCACACTTGTTCCCAACGGCTCGATTGTGAAGAAGGGCGAAGTGGTTTGCGAACTTGATACAGGGGAAGGCGCGGAAACTTTGACCAACCAGAGAATCACCATGATCCATGCGCGAACGTCGCATCGGAGGAACGAAACCGCACTGGAAATCGCCGAGCTCAGTCTCGCCGAATACCAGAGCGGCCTCGTCCTGCTGCAGGAGCAAGAAACGGAGGCCGCCGTCAAGAAGGCCGAAGCCAGCCTCGCGATAGCCGACAGTCAATTCGCCGCCAAGAAAACGGACAAAGACGCCGCGGCTCGCAGCGATGCCCGAACGGAGCTTGAGCTCGCTCAACGCAGAAAGGACGTCCTTCTTCACTACACGAAAGCGAAACGAATCAAGGAATTGAATCTGGCCATCGAAGTTGCAAAAGCCGAGCTACAAGCCAGCAAGGAGATCTGGGAGCTCGAGAGTTCGAAAGAGAAACAACTTGAGCGAGAGATCGCGGCCTGCAAGATCAACGCGCCACGCGATGGAAAACTCGTCTACGCCTACGGGCCGGAACCCCGCAAGCCAGGGGAGCCGCCCATCGAAATGGGTTGGCAGGTCCAACCCAACCAGCTTCTCTTCAAGATCGTGCCCGTGACCGAACCGGCGGTTCAGGCCAGGTAAGCCGATCGCTCGTCATCGCGTGTCTCACTCGTGCCTTAGCGACGTCACCGGGTCCACCCGCGCCGCCCGCCGTGCCGGGTAAAGCGCGGCCAGCGTGGTGATCACACTCACCAGTGCCGGCACGCCCGCGACCAGCCAGAGAGGAAACAAAAAGAGCGTTTCCTTCACAGTCCATTGAGACTGCGGCTCCATGATTGATCTGGCGATCGAATCGCCGGGTATCGACGCCAGCCACGCCAGGGCCAGCCCGATCAAGCTGCCGGCAACGCCGATCACGGTGCCTTCGATCAGGAAGATGAGCAGGATATGCCGCTCGCGCGCACCGAGCGCCTTCATCACCCCGATCTCGTGCGACCGCTCCAGCACGCTCATGATCATCGTGTTGGTGATCCCCACCGCGGCAACGATCAACGCCACAAGCGCCACGAATGCCGTCGCGAACGTGATCATCATCGCATTCAATCGAACCGTGTCGATAAACTGCACGAGCGACCACACGTTGAACCCGAGCGTGCCGATCCGTTTCTCAACATCCTTCACGTGCTCCTCTTGATCGACCGTGACGACCACGGAGCCAGCGCCGGCCTCCACGTGCTCGGGCGCCCGGAAGTAATACTCCCCCGCGAACGCACTCGGCACGAGGATGTCAGCGTCCAGGGGCAGCCAGTTGCCGAATGGCGCGGGTTTCTCGTCTTCTTCGCTCTGCTCGCGGACGACGCCCACAATCGTGAATTCTTCGGCATAAGTTTGCCCTTTCGCGGCGGTGGTGGTTGTGAGGCGGTCGAAAACTCGTCCCAGCGCCGCGCGTTCTTCAGCCGGCATCGGCAGCAGCCGCGCCAGAACCGCCAGCCTTTTTAGCGCAGAATTGAGCGTTTCTGCCTCTTTGTCGGAAAGGGGCCTGGACCCGAAACTCATCATCCTCACCAGGTCGACCTGCTCATTCCGCCCCACGTCGTACTCGAAACGGATTGTCTGTCCCAGCGCCTGTGCGGCTGCGTCGTCGCCGGTCAGTCCCACGCGGTAGAGGAGGAATTCATGGACGATTGCCGCCCGGCCGTCTCCGGCGGCAAAGAGACGCCCGGCGAGGAGCAGCTTACGCAGGTACGAAGCCTTCAGCGTCACAGACATGGCCTGTGATTTCTCGGTCTTGCCATTCAGAGCCGACTGTCCATCGAACCACACGGCCGGCTCGACGCGTTCGACATGGTCCATCACGCTCAAGGTCTTGATGGCCGTGGGATTGAGCGAGTTTCGCTGCTTGCGGGGGTGGGTTCGCCCCCATTCGCGCACCAGGGCCTTGCTGATCCTTTTGCGTTTCGCGTCGCTCATCGTGCCCTTCGGCTCGCGCTCGGCAACGGGCACATCTTCGTCCGTCTGACCGTACTTCTCGTTCACGATGATCATTCGCAGGCGGCCGTCTTCGTGAAAAAGGGAGACAATCGCATGGTCCACGCCCTGGCCCACCGAGAGACTAAGGACGAGTGCAAACGTACCGATCACCACGCCGGTAACGGTCAGTATCGTCCGCACTTTCTGCTGCCAGAGCGCAGAAAACGAGAGCCCGACAACGTCGGTCGCTTTGGTGCCATGCGTTCCGCGAGTCGTGGTGGTCATGCCATCACCCGCCCATCCTTGAAGAACACAATCCGGTCCGCGGTGTTCCGCGCCAGCTCTTCGTCGTGCGTGACCATGATCAGCGTGGTCCCCGCTTGACTGATCTCCCTGACGAGTAGAGCGATGATTTCGGCCGAAGTGGCCGAGTCGAGGTTGCCCGTCGGCTCATCCGCCAGCAGGATTTCCGGACGGTTAACCAGTGCCCGGGCGATCGCCACCCGCTGGTGCTCACCGCCCGAAAGCTCGCTCGGCCGGTGCCCAAGCCTCTGGCCCAGGCCGACTGCTTCGAGCGCCGCGCGTGCGGCTGCCCGCCGGTCTTTCTTCTCACGCCCGGCCAGGATCATCGGCAGCTCGACATTCTCGACCGCCGTCCGCGATAGGATCAGATTGTATGCCTGGAAGATCATCCCGACCGTCGTCAGCCGGTACGCCGCCAGCTCCTTGTCGGTCATCGCGGCAAGGTCTCGGCCCCCGGCCTCGATGCGACCCGAGCTCGGCCGGTCGAGCCCTCCGATCAAGTTGAGCAGCGTCGATTTGCCTGAGCCCGACTTTCCCAGGAGCGCCACCCGTTCCCCGCGCCGCACGTCGAGCGACACGCCGCAAAGCGCGCTGACCTCCGACCGCGGCGAGCCATACGTCTTGGTCACTTCCTCGACCCGAACGGCGATCCCGTTGCGGTGTTCAGCGGTAGTTGAGTTGCTGAGCACCATCGATCCTGTTGGTTGCCAGGCGCAAGACGTTATCCAACGACGCTTGTCTCAGGAAAACACAAGGTGTGATGGATTTCAAGGGCCGATGCCTCGGCGCAGGCCCTCAGCCAGCCAGGATCGCCGTGTTCTCGCGCAGTATCTGCTCGTACCGGTCCTTCGCTTCTTTTCCGAGATAGGACCGATTGATGAAGTCGATCGACGCATCCGTCACGTCGATCTGCTCCTCGAGCAAGCGCTTCGCCACCGGTTCACGCAAGCCGCAGAATGTCGCGAGATCGAGCCAGGTCCGGCGTGTGAGGTTCTTGTCGCGGCCACCGACCGGAAGTGCGAGTTTGTCGTCGGGAAGAACAAGCCGCGTACAGACCAGATCGTACGCTGGCGATAACCGATGCACGCCATCGCGAGTCGTCAGCATGGAGAAGTTCTTCAAATGCATATCTCCGTTGGCCGTCCACCAACTGAACAAGAGCAGGCGAAACAGCTTTTGAATCTCAACCAGCGGCTCCGTGGCGTATTTTCTCAAGATCCGGACGCAAAGCTCCATCGATCCCTCGTACTTATCGCGCGTCGGCTTTCCAGACAATTGGCAGAAGTCTTCGACCCGCAGTTTCTCGCCGCCATCAAGGCGATCAAACCGCTTCACGATATAAGCGATCGAGAGGTCCCGGAGGCGGATCAGCCCGCATTGCGGCAGCTCGATGGAGACCAGATGTGCTAATACCATAGTCACATGCTCATTTTCTGGAACGGACGAAAACCGCAAGGTCTCCGGCTTGAGAATGTATCGCCCGCCGCGCGCGGCGACCTCGAGCTTCCGCTTGTCTTGGGACAAGACGAGTGAAACCTTTGCTTGAACGCCTGAAATCGACATTTTCCCGGCCATCGTTGCGGCGACGGCGTAGAGATTCGCAAGCTCCAGATCAAGGGAGGGCAACTGCGCGGTTCCAAACAGCTCTCTCAGGCAACCTGGGTGATAGTCCGATGCCGTCCTGGAATCCTCCAGGCAAATCAGGCATGAAGGCATCGCTAACCCTTCTCATTCGTTTCGGACTCGATCGGCTCGATCTCGACAGCCCCGATGCAGTCGCCGCATGTGGCAAGCAGCAGGCCGAATGCGTCGTCCTTCGATATCTTCAACTTCTTCGACGAAACCTCAAGGAGCCAACCTTCCGGCAGCAGATTCTCGAAGAACGGATGCAAACCCTCGGTGACGAAGGGCTCCGGCCCGAGCGGCATGGTGAGCGAGATTGGCACCGCGCCGGGTCGCCGCAACCATTCTTCATTGTACTGGAAGGCAATGGTTCTTCCGGTTTCTTCAAGCGTTCCCACCGTCTCCCCGCTCAGCATCACGCGACCACGCCGTGGTTTCATATTTCAATTTCTTCACGAGGCGATTCGATATGTCCCAGCATCTGACCGAAGACCTCGAGCACTCGGTTCACGACGTCCATGCGCAACGTCGGCTTCCCACGCTCGAGCTCCGAAACGACCCGCGTGCCGACACCGGCAAGTTCGCCGAGTTGCCGCTGAGTCATTTTGTTCGCCCGGCGCCGGCGCGCACAAATTGACCAACTCGCTCGGGGCTCTTCTTCACGCTGCTGTTCATCGGATCCACGACTTCAGACCAGCGCAACGCCAAATGAAATTCCCGATCGGGAACAAAATGAATGTTAGTCCCCCAACGCCGTGCCGTCAAGGCAGTCTTTGTGCCTGATCGGGATCATGGGCTTGTTGCCATTCCCGATCAGGAACAAGATATGCCTCTCGCGATCGAGTATCCAGCACGGCATTCCCAATCGGGAACAGAACGTCCACTGCCGCGACGAGATCGGGTGCGCTTCCTCAGACGTTCACAACCCTATGTTTAATCGAGAACCGCTGCCCTTTGTTCGACTTGAAGTCGAAGTAGCCCATGCCCAGGGCTCCCGCCAGCGCGATGTGCTGCGGCTGCCGCACATCGAACCCTTCCATTTTCAGCGGGTCCATCGCCTTGTTGCCCGAAGCGGCCACTGGCGGCAGGTTCATCTTCGCTCGCTGGGCATCGATCAAGGTCCATTCGATGTGGTCGAGCGCGACCGGGTCGGTCGCAAACAGGATCGCGTTGTTCTCCCACGTCCATTTCCCGTGCTCGCGCGAGAACGGCCCTCCGTGATAGACCCCGCGGATGCCGTCCATGATGTGCAGCACGAACTTCTGGCGAATGACCGGGTGTGTGATCACCTGGGGAATGAATTGATTGCACACATTCGCAAACGAATTACTGTGTGAGCGCGCCACGTTGTTGACAGTGCCGTGGCTCATGTTCTTGAGCGCGCCGGTGACTCCCGCCGAGCCGTGGTCTTTGAGCACCGGAATTGCCACGATCTTGTTGAGCGTCTTCGTCACCAGCTTGCCGAGATGCGAGCGGTACTTGCGGTCGTCCTTGGGGTCGTCGCCGTACGGAACCAGGTCCATCCAGACGAACGCATCAGGGTCAAACCCGGCGATGGGATCCGTGGCGAAATCGGCAAAGTCCATCTGGAACTGGTTCGACACCGGGTCCAGGCCACCCCAGCGGATGCCGTCGGGCAGGATCTTCTGGTACCCGGCGTCCATGAATTCGCGGCGATAGCGGTCGTAGACGAAGATGTCGCCTGTTTTCACCCCGCAGGCCCGTAGCTTTTCGATGACCTCGAGAACGATTTCAAACGAGGAATGCGCTTCGGGCTGCCCGTTGGGAACAACCTTGATGCCCACTACATCGCCCGGCTCGAAGAAGTGCTTCCAGGCTTCCACAGCATCGGTGGCGCCGGTCAATTCTTTCATGCCTTTGTCGAGCGTGGATCGAATGGCCGCCCGATCACGGCTGCCGCTGTTGCACATCGCCGGGTTCCTCGCCTCAACAACCTGGCCCGGATAGAGACCCGGCGCGGCCAGCTTGCCGAGCGATTTCACGTCACCGCCGTGATGCGCGGCGCTGCCGGTTACTGTTTGAGCTTGCGCCCGTGCGATTCTCGGAATTGCCGAGATGAGCGGCACGGCCGCGGCCGAAGCACCCAGGAATTGCCTGCGATTGGGAAATCCGAACGGACAAGAACCTTGCATGGCGAATGGCCCTCTCCGGCGTGGCACTCGACTGAACCTGGCGCTTCAATTCTCGAAGCACCGTTCAGAATCCGCGATTGTTCTCGCGCTGTCCAGCAGAAAATCCTCGAATGCGGTTCGCGGCGCGTGCTATCTCATCACCCCGCCGGAGTGATAACTTGATATTCGCTTGATTCTCTGGCGAAGCGACCGTCGTCTGGAGCTCGCACGTGCCTGCGCCCGGTGTTGCTCGATCTCAGTCTCCCCAGCTTCACGAGCGCACCGCCGCGCCGCTCGTGAACTCGAGCCCCCAGTCCGCCGCCAGCCGAAACCGCGGAGTTGCGCCGAGTCTCCTGATCGCGCCTTGTGTGCCCGTGATCGCAGCGATGGCGGCGGGAATCATCCTCGATCGATACCTCGAGCCCTGGGGGACCCAGAAGTGGGTCGGCGTGGCGCTCGCCTTCGCGGCGATCGCTGTATTCTTGGCTCGAAGGGCTTTGATCAGTGTCGCTCTGGTTCTGGCAGCGGTCGCCGCGCTGGGTGGCGCCTGGCATCACGCTCGCTATTCGGACCTGGCCCCGGACGACCTCGCACTTCGCCTCACGGATGCCGCCCGTCCGGTCTGGGTCCGTGGCGTCGTGCGCGACACGCTCGGCGTTCGAGCGAGCGAGGGATTCGGCTTCGGCGATCAGACCGCGGCCCGTGTCTCGACCCGGTTCGTGCTCGACTTGACCGAGTTGAGCGACGGCCGGCAGTGGCACAAGACCTCCGGGCGTGCCATCACGATCGTCACGGGCGACCGGAGCGAGATCCTTTCCGGCCAGTCGATCGAGGCGGCGGGGCTTCTGGGCCTGATCCCACCTCCCATGAATCCCGGCGAGTTCGACTATCGTGCGTTCGAACGAGTCGAGGGCGTCCGGCTTCGTTTCACGATCGCCGATCCGCAGAGCTTCTGGCGCAGGCCGGCCGGAAGGAGCCTCTGGCCGCGGGAATTGCTCGGTCGAATTCGATCGTGGACGAGGGCCCGCCTCTTCGACAGGCTCGATCCCTCGGTCGCGCCGCTGGCCGCTGCACTCCTGCTGGGTCAGCGCGAGGGAATCGAGCCCGAAGTCAACGACGCCTTCGCGCGCACCGGCACGACTCACTTGCTCGCAATCTCAGGTCTCCAGTTGCAAGCACTCGCATTCGCCTTGTTGGCGGTGTTTCGATTGGTAGGGGTCGCTCGCCGGCCAGCGTATGTGAGCGTTGCAATTTCGATGATTGTCTACGCCGTCGTGGTCGGCCCGGCTCCCTCCGTCGTGCGGGCAACCGTGATGACGGCGGCCTTCTGCCTGGCCTCGATTTCACAGCGGTTGAATCGGCCGGCCAATACGCTTGCCCTGGCTGCGATCGGCACCCTGGCCGTCAATCCCTCCTATCTTTTCGACGTGGGCTGCCAGCTTTCTTTCCTGGCGATCGGCACCCTGATCTGGATCGTGCCCCCCTCGGCCGCGCGGGTTCGCGCCGGCATCGGTGAGCTGCGCGACCGCTTACTCGGTCGCGTCACCCCGCTGGATCTGCTGGAGCGCGACTTCGACCCAGCGTGGCGCGCGGCACTACAGCGCGCCGGAGTGCTCATGCTCGAGAGCCTGGTCGCTTCCGCCGTGGTCTTTGTTGCGGCTCTCCCGCTCGTGGCCATGCGCTTTCATCTGATCTCGCCGATCGGAATCCTCCTGAACATGCCCTTGATTCCCTTCACGACCGCGGCCCTGCTCCTGGGCGGCCTCGGCCTTGCAGCTTCGTCAATCTGGGGGCCGCTCGGTGCACCGCTGGCCTGGTGCGCTGCCGGGTTCCTCTATGCCACGAAAGCCAGTGTTCTCTGGGGAGTCGACCAGAAGTGGGGGCACCGTTTCGTCGTCGGGCCGGCATGGGGTTGGGTGCTGATCTTCTACATTCTGTTGGTTCTGGCCGTTCTTGCCGGGAGGGGAGGCCTTTCCTTCGGGCGGTTCACTTTCCCACGATGGCAGAGGAGCATCCCGGCGTGGCTCCTGGCGGTCTGGGTCGTACCGGGCTGGCTGTTTCCGGCTGCACTCACGCCCCCTGCCCCGACCGCCCTAGCCGAGTTTCTGGCGGTCGGGCATGGCCTGGCAGTTCTGATCCGCACGCCGGACGGCGCTGCCTATCTCTACGACTGCGGCCGCCTCGGTGACCCGAGCGTCGGCCGCAGAATCGTCGCGCCCGCGCTCTGGAAACGCGGCGTGGGCCGGATCGACGCCGTCTTTCTGAGCCACGCCGATCAGGATCACTACGACGGCCTTCTTGACCTCCTCGACCGCTTCCCGATCGGCGTGGTGCGCATCACGCCGCACTTCGGCGGTGACGCCAACCCTGCGGCCAACGATCTGCTCGCAAAGATCAAGTCCCGCGGGATTCCCATTCAGCCTGTGACCGCGCCCGAGTCGTGGCAAAGAGCCGGCGTTTCGTTCACGGTCCGGCATCCACCGTCGGGCTGGGATCCGGCGTCAACTGACAACGCCCGCAGCATCGTGCTCGACGTCGCCTTCGCCGGACGCCACATTCTCTTGACGGGCGACCTCGAGCTCTCCGGCTTGGGTGCGCTCGTCGCGCAGTCCCGGCCAGACCCTCCGCCCGAGGCGATTCTCGCTCCCCACCATGGCGGCAGGGCTGCCAACCCGGAGTGGCTGTACGAATGGGCGAGGCCACGGATCGTCATCGCCAGCCAGCGGCCTCCCTCCGTGCCCGCCAACGATCCGCTTGCCGCAGTCGAACGGATGGGAAACCCAGTTCTCAGGACGTGGCGCAGGGCGCCATCCGCATTTCCTGGACGCGCGACGGTGTGATTGCAACGGCATTCCTGGACCAGAACGACGATCAGCGTGCGAAATCTCGGTCCGGTGATACTCGCGTCGAAGTGGTGCCCGCCCAGTCTGCCGCATTGCGCGGCATCGACACGCCGCCCCCCAGCTCGCTCACTGCCGGCCTGAAGCTCCTGCTGGGACTGACAGGCTTCATCCTGGGGCTGTTCGCGTGCCTGGTCCTCGCGGTGACGGAGATCGGCGCCTGGGCGCTCGTGATGCCGTACCGATCGTTGGCGGCTAGCTCAACAGGCAGCTCAGGAGACGCAGAGTCCTGCGGTGATGTCGAAGCAATCGTGGCCAGAGCCGGTGACGGTTCGCGCCTGGCGGGCCGCTGGTTTCCGGCAACCGGACTTTCCTCGACGGGGCGCACCGTCCTCTTGCTGCATGGGTTCGCAGAAACATCGCGCGCCCTCGAGGCAGCCCGGGCGGCCGCCTTGAACCGCCACGGCTGGAATGTCGCGGCGCTCGATTCTCGCGGCCACGGCCGGAGTGAGGGTCATTTCTCGACGTTCGGCGGCGTCGAGGCGCATGATATCCAGACGTGGCTCGATGAGCTTGCGGCGCGCCTGGCGCGAACCGCCCCGGGAGTTTCATTCCAGCCCGTCCTGTGGGGCCGCTCGATGGGCGCGGCCATCGCGCTACGGGCCGCGTCTCTTGATCCGCGAGCCGTCGCTCTCGTGCTTGAAGCGCCGATGGTGGACATCGTCGATGCGACAGCGGTCGTCCTGCGCCGACGCCGGATTCCGTTTCCAATGTTCCTGGCACGGCAGATCATCCGCCGCGCGGGCAAGGTTGCGGGCATGCGCATCGATCGACCAGGCCCTGTGGAAGTTGCCTCGAGCGTAGGCTGTAGGACCCTGATCCTTCACGGTACGGACGACCCGATCGTCCCGATGCGGGAAGCGCGCCGCCTGGCCGAAGCATTCCCATCGCCTCCGCACTGGTTCGATGTCGCCGGCGCCAAACACATCGACGTCGTCGACAAGGGAGGCGAGGTGCTGCTCGACCAGATCGCAAGAATCCTCGCCGAAGCCGCCGGCTCAGAGGCGGCGGATGGCACGGGATGATCAACGATACCCGCGTGTTCAATCCTCGCTGTCTTCAACCGAGCGGATGATCGTCTCGGCGAGATCCGAGGCCTCGTCTTCGACAAGATCCGACCATTGCCCATAAATCGTGAGCGTGCGCGTGAACGTGCAGAAAGAACGGATGCGGGCTGTGTTCGGGAGGTCAAGCGCGAAGAACTGAACGTCGTAGCCCGGAGACCAGTCGCTTGTTGACGACCTCCTCGAACGGATCATCCTCGAGGTCGGCGTACTCCTCGCGCAGAGCTTCGACAATGGAGTCCGCGACTTCGCCCGGGTCTGGACAAGATCGATCGATCGTGATGATGACGAACGCAATGCCCGCTGGGTGTTCCAGATTGATGGTCAACAGCGGATCGCTATCCGTGACCTCCATCGACCATTCCGAAGGATATTCGAATCGAACATCGTGGTCGTCGAATAAGGTCGCTGCCATCGTGAAGCCTGTGGTCAGACAAGTTGTGACGATCCCTGATCGCCGGCAGACAAGCCGTTGGACCAGCTTGATGGTAGCGTCGGCCGTATTCGCCTGCCAATGCCGGCCGCTCTGTGTTGAGCCATTCTTCCGATCCGTGCGCCTTGGACGATTCCGTGATAAGCTGGTAAGTTGTTTTGACCCGCGTCCCGCAAATTGGTGGATCATGCGAATTCTATCGGGAATCCAGCCTTCGGGCCCGTTGCACATCGGAAACTACTTCGGCGCGCTCAAGCAGTTCATCGATCTCCAGGACGGCAACGACGCCTACTATTTCGTCGCCGACTATCATGCGCTCACGAGTGTCCGCGATGCCCGCCAGCTCCAGTCTTACGTGTATGACGTGTTCGTTTCGATGCTGGCGCTCGGCCTCGACCCGGCCAGGGCAACCCTCTTCGTTCAGTCGGACGTTCCCGAAACAACCGAGCTGGCATGGCTGCTCTCGACGGTCACTCCCATGGGTTGGCTAGAGAAATGCGTGAGTTATAAAGATAAAGTGCAGCAAGGCCTCTCTGCCGAGCATGGGCTCTTTGCGTATCCCGTCTTGCAGGCTGCCGATATCCTGCTCTACGACGCCGACCTGGTTCCCGTGGGCCAGGACCAGAAGCAGCATCTGGAAGTCACTCGTGACATCGCCGAGCGGTTCAACCGCGTCTATGGCGCCGGGAGCGACGTCTTCCGGCTCCCCAAGCCGCACATTCTCGAAGCCGTCGCCGTCGTCCCCGGCCTGGACGGCCAGAAGATGTCCAAGAGCTACAACAACACGATCGACATCTTCGACGAGCCCGCAACGATAACCAAGAAGGTAAAGAAAATCGTCACCGACAGCACGCCGGTCGAGGCACCCAAGAACCCCGACACCTGCCCCCTCTTCAACCTGTACCGGCTGTTTGCTTCGGGTGATGAGCTCGCCGATGTCGAGCGGCGATACCGCCAGGGCGGCATCGGCTACGGCGAGGTGAAATCGCGCCTGGCCCAGGCAATGATCGCGCGCTTCAGCGAGGCGAGGGAAAAACGCGCCGATTGGATCGCCCATCCCGAGCGCGTCGCCGAAGTTCGGGCTGCCGCGGCTGTGCGAGCTCGGTCGACCGCCCGCAGAGTCCTCGACCGCGCCCGGGCCGCCTGCGGGGTAGGCTAATCGAATCCGTCGCAGCAGGCACACTCCGTGTGCCGCCCGCTCCCCACACAAGCATGACACGGGCGGTTCGTCGCTTCCACTCGCCTCGTCATTCGATCCTGACGCAAATTGGATCGCAACTGCACCGTTTACGCAGAATGTGCGCAGGTCTATAATGGTTCGCTGCCTGGAGGCCGGCCAAGGGCGGCGCGGGTGAGTCTGATGGATCGTGACTCGGGTGTCTCCTCTCTCCCGAGCGTTCGGCTCGTCAGCAGATTCTTGGTGGCGTTGTTATATTACTTACCTTCGACGCGCAAGCCCGCTCAGACGATCGCGTGCGGCGCAGTCCCTCACAACGATGGAGGAGGAGCGATGTACGAACCCTTCAGCCCCGAGTCACGTCGAGATCTCATCCGCCGCGGATTCAGCCGTCGCGATTTCGGCAAGCTGGCAGCCCTCTTGACCGCGGGCGCGGCCCTGCCCTTTTACAACGAGGCAGCCCTGGCGCAGGGGCTTTCGGCCCTGCCGAATCTTCCTCCCGACGCCGTTCGGATCAACGCCAACGAAAACCCGATGGGCCCCTGCCCCGCGGCGATCGAGGCCATTCAGAAAATCGTCCCGCAGGGCGGCCGATACCTTTATCAAGAGACGGGCGTATTCTCAGCGACGATGGCCGAGGTCGAAGGGATTCCGCGCGAGTCACGTCATGCCGTTCGCCGGGTCGAGCGATCCCCTCCATCGCGCCGTGCTGGCCTACACCGGGCCAGGCAAGAGCTATGTCACGGCCGATCCCGGTTACGAAGCGGGCGAGCGGGCTGCACGCTTCGTCGGAGCCAAGACGATTTCGGTCCCGCTGCGCAAAGACTACTCGCACGACGTCAATGCCATGGCGCAGGCCGACCCCGAAGCCGGCTTGATCTACGTCTGCAACCCCAACAATCCCACCGGCTCGATCACCTCCAAGGAAGACATCGAATACCTGGTCGCGCACAAGCCGAAAGACACGATCGTGCTGCTAGACGAGGCCTATATCCACCTCTCGAAAAATGCCGAACCGGCTTCCGCGCTGGTCGCGGCCGGCAAGGACTGTGATCATCCTCCGGACGTTCTCCAAGATTTACGGCATGGCCGGCCTGCGTGCCGGCGCTGCTCTGGGCCGGCCGGACTTGCTGGCCAAGCTGCGGAACTATGGAGCCGGCGCGCTGCCGGTCACGGGCATGGTCGGCGCCATCGCCAGTCTCAAGGACAAGAATCTGGTCAAAGAGCGCCGGGACCTGATCGCTGACATCCGTGAGGAGACGGCGAGGTGGCTCGTCAAGAAAGGCTACTCGGTGTTGCCCTCGGAAGCCAACATGATCATGGTCGACGTGCGCAAGCCGGGCCGCCAGGTTTTCCAGGCCCTGCTCAAGGAGAAGGTCGTCATCGGCCGTACCTGGCAGTCGATGCCGCAACATGTCCGGGTCACGATCGGCACGCGTGAAGAGATGGCGAAGTTCCGGACCGCCTTCGAGCATGTGATGAATGTTTGAGCTGCCGAAGCGGCCGGCGCGGCCGCGCAGTGAAGGCTACGGCTGGCACGATCTGGCAGGAGACACAATGGGCGGCGCGATCGCCGCGCTGGTTGCGCTCCCGTACGGCTTGGCCCTGGCGCGGATGATGGGGCTTCCGCCCGAGCTGGGGCTCTTCACCTCCATCCTCACCGCGCCGGTCACGTCCTTGCTCGGCCGCAATCCGGTCTTGATCGGCGGAACAGCCAGCGCCACCGTTCCCTTCATCACCGCCGCCGTCGCCTCTCAGGGCACGGGCGGCGCCGCCAAGGTCTGTCTGGCGGCGGCGGTCTTCATGATGATCTTCTGCATGCTGCGCCTCGGCCGTTACGTGGCCAAGGTGCCTCATGCGGTCGTCTCGGGATTCTCGTGTGGCGTCGGTGCGATGATGGTGATTCTCCAACTCCGCACGCTCCTCGGTTTGCCGTCCCCGCGCGGCAGCCGCTCCGAAATCTCACTGGTCGAGCTGGTGCAGGTTGGGAGAATTCTCCCCCAGATGCGTTCGCAGCCGTTCGTGCTCGGCCTGCTGGTCGTCGTCGGTGCGGTGGTTGCCGCCCGTCGTTGGCCGCGTTCGCCGGCACCCTTGCTTGGCGTTGTGCTGGCCGTCGCCGGTGCAGGACTGCTTGGCTGGCACGAGACGGTGCTCGGGGCCGTGTCCCTGTCTCTACCCGCGTTCGCCGAGTTCACGTGGGGCCCCGCCGACATCACCCAGGTCGTGCCCGCCGCACTCGGCCTGGCCTTCGTCGCTTCGATCAACATCCTGATCACGTCACGTGTTGTCGAGCACTTTCAAGGCCGGCACAGACCCCTCCGCGCTGCCGATGCCGACGCCGAGCTGGGCGCCTACGGTATGGCCAACCTCTGCGCCGGCGTCTTCGGAGCACCCCTCTCCGTCGGCATTCCCGCTCGTAGCCTGGCCAACCTCCGTTGCGGAGGAACCACCCGGCTCTCGAACCTGCTGCATGCCGTGTTTCTGCTGATGCTGGCGGGCTTCGGCGCAAGCCTGATCGCGCGAATCCCCCTGGCGGCCTTGTCCGGCGTGACGGCCTACGTGGGCTTAGGGCTCCTGGAGTGGAGCACCTGGCGGCGACTGCCCCGCATGCGCCGGCTGGATGCAATGGCGTTCCTCGCCACCGCCGCCGCCGTGGTCTCGATCAACGCCGTCGCCGCCGTGGCCATCGGCTGCTCGTTCTATGTTTTTCGACACTTCATCCTCAAGATAACTCCGATCCAGAACGCGCTTGCAATCGGGCCTCGGAATGTGGACTCGTGAGAGGCTCTAGGCCGATGATCGCGTCAAACGTCACCTTCTTCAAGACGCCCGCCGAGTTTCGCAAGTGGCTTCTAAAACACCACGGCACCGCGCAGGAGCTGTGGGTAGGGTTTCACAAGAAAGGCTCCGGCCATGCCAGCATCACCTGGCCCGAATCAGTCGATGAAGCGCTGTGCGTCGGCTGGATCGACGGTATTCGCAAGAACCTGGATGAAACCAGCTACACGATTCGCTTCACCCGGCGCAAGAACGGCAGCATCTGGAGTGCCGTCAACATCAAGCGTGCCGGCGAGCTGATCGAGCTTGAGCGGATGAAGCCCGCCGGCCTCGAGGCGTTCAAAAAGCGAACAGAAGACCGCTCACGTCGCTACTCCTACGAGCAGCAAGGGGCGAAGCTCGTCGGTGAATACGAAGACAAACTGAAGGCCAATCCCGCGGCCTGGCAGTTCTTCAAAGCACAGCCCCCCGGGTACCAGAAAGTCGTCGGCTGGTGGGTCATGAGCGCGAAGAAGGATGAAACCCGGCTCCGGCGGCTCGAACGGCTCATCGCCGACTGCGCGTGCGGGAAGCGCATCGATTCGATGAACCCAACCAAGAAATGATGGCCGTATCCCAAGAGGGAAACGTCAAGCCGAGTTGGCCCGGACGCTGGGCATGTCGCCGTCGACAATTTCAGAAATGTTAAGCGGTAAGCGAGACTTCGGCCGCAAGCCAATTAGACGTTCCCCGGGTAATTCTGCGGCTCGCCGGCAACGTTCTTGAGGCGTTGGGGGCACGCCCTGCGGCTGGCAAGAATTCATTCGTCGCCGGAAGCAAACTCCGTGTACAGCAAGAACTCTCCGAGCCAGTTCGCGAAGTTCTCGGAAAGCTTCCGAATCGATGGCGGGCGAGAATCGTGGGCGTAATAGTAAATCGGGTAGTCGCCATCCACCAACCCGCGCGAGACTGCCCAATGTACGACATCGTGTCAATCCAGAGATCGCCCGACTTGTCTACATTGTCTGCCTTTTCTCGCGCGTACTGTAGTTTGACTTCTGCTTTCTGAATGCAATAGCGGCTCGACCGCGTGACGTGAGTTCCGCCGCGCGTGATGCGTTCAGACGCTTTCGCTGCCAAGCCCCAGCGTGCGTGATATACGCATAGACTTTCCCATCTGGGTCAGTTAATGCCCATTCCACGTCTTGTGGTTGTCCCTTGAGAAGGTCTTGAAGCAAAAAAGTGACGGCATGAAGTTTGTCGACTCGAGTCTTGCACAGAAGCTTAAGTTGCGTTTTGAGACGCGGGTTCGCGTCGCTTGAGGCAGCATTGTTCGTTTTCAATGAGTTAGTCACGTAAGACCTCTTTGGCGAGAAACTCTCGGTCTGAATGAGCCGCGCCGCGTTCCTGGGCATCCGCCCAGCTTCGCACTGGAACCCCAAGGCCGAAAAATGCCACAACAACGGCTTACCCCAATTCACCGCAGCCCCGCCAGAAACTCGAGCAGATCCCCAACCTGCTGCGCCGTCAGGTTGCGCAGCAACAGCTCCGGCATCAGCGATCGCGATTGAGGAACCAACCGCTCGATCTCGCAGTTTGACCACCGTACCGTCTTGCCCTGGCGCGGATCGAGCGGGACGCGGGAGTGTCGGCGAAGACGCTCGACCGCGAGGCCCTCGGGGTCGTTATCGACGAGCTCGAGCGCGGGACGGTCGACGGCGTGGTGATCATGAAGCTTGACCGTCTGACCAGGTCACTGCGGGATTGGGACGATCTGATCCAGCGTTTCTTCAGCGACAAGGCGGGCAGACGTCTCTTCAGCCTCAACGACTCGATCGACACCCGCACGCCGTCGGGCCGGATGGTTCTCAACATGATCATCACCGTCGCGCAATGGGAGCGGGGGGAAACCGCGTACCGCCCCGCGAACGCGCTGCAGGGGAAGATCGCCCGAGGCGAGCGATGCGGCCGCGTCCGATTCGGATACGTCCTCGCCGCGGACGGGAAGACGCTCGTTCCCGATCCGGTCGAGCAACGAGCGATCGACTTCATGAAGCGATGGAAGGCGCAGGACAAAACGTACCGCGATATGGTTTCGCAACTCGAGGAGCTGGGCATTGAAACCAAGACGGGCGCCGTTTGGCGCCCCGGGGCGATCCACCAGATCCTCGCCTGTCCGGTCGCCTGACCCCCTGCCCGGCCGCCGAGCTGCCGCCCGCGAGCCGATCGCCCGCTATTTCTTCGGAAAGAGTTTTCCCCCGCGCGCGGCACGGGCCGATGATCCTGTCTTCATGGCTTTACCTTTCGCGGTCTCGACCATCCTGTAGATCCCGCTGTCGCGAGCCGTCGACTTGGCTTTCACGGTCCCTTTGATCCTATATTTCACGCCGCGCGTGCTGGGCGTGCTGGGCGGTAAGACATTCCCGCTCGGGGGCCCTCCCGCGAGATCCTTCATGCTTCCGCCAAGAGCAAACAGCCCCGTAAACAGCGAGTCGAGTGACACGTCCGAGGATGCAGCTTCCATCCTCGCGACGCGCGACTGACTCGTCCCTAATTTCTTGGCCACATCCTGCTGGGTGAGGTTGCCCTGTTTGCGTCGATAGTGCATAGCCTGGCTGACCGCGAGGCGCAATTCAACCAGACAACGTTCCTCCGCGCTGAGCTCGAGGTAGTCTTCGGCGTCGCCTGAGACCCATCCGGCCGCAGCGAGCGCCTTTTTCTTCCGCGCATTCATAATTATATTTCCTATTATTTTGATTCAACGTCGTCGTACTCCCGCAGGCGCTTTTTCGCCTTGTCTATAACCGAATCAGGCGTCTGCTCGGTTGTCTTCAAGAATCCCACCGCGACAACGATTGCGTCAGGGTCGATCCGGTAAATGAGCAGCCAACCCCGGTTCTCGTCGCGCACCCGAAGTTCGTGGCAACGCGTGCCGATAGTCGACATGGGACGCGAGTGCGGCATCCCGAGTGACTCGCCCCTCTGGAGACGACGAAGCAGCATCCCCGCTTCCACCCTGGCCGCTTTCGAGTACGGAGGCGTCTTGACTTCAGTCTTAAGCCAAAACACGGGCTTCTGAGCGGGCGCTTTTGCCATTAGTAGAATATACCGCGTACGGCATAAAATGCAATCTCATATTTCCCGGCTGCTGCCGCCAAGCTGCTCCGCCGGCGGAGTGTATCGACACCGGCGATCGACAGTGTCAACACACCGCTCGAGCCGTGTTCGTCTGGTCGACGGCGATGCCAAGGAGATCATACTGGGAGTGACGGTTTACGCCGGAGGGAAGCACACGTTCGCGTCGCAGTACGTGGGCGTAAATACGAAGTCGGGCCGCATGGTGGTGGCGTCGGACAACGTCTATCTGTACGAGAACCTCGACAAGCACGTGCCGATCGCGGTTACGCTCGACGCCAAGTCAAACCTGGCTGCGCAGGACCGGATGAAGCAGCTCGCGACCAACCCTCGATTGATCATCCCGGGACACGACCCGGAGGTGTTCGTCCGGTTCCCGAAGCCGGGGAATGGTGTGGCTCGACTCGAGTAGGACTGAGAGCGGGAATCGTGGTGTGCGTAGACCCTCCCTTCACGAGAGGCGTTGGGGCGCGGAGGAACACGACTTCGCGGCGGCGTGGCGGAGCCAGCCGAAGTGGGTTGTGTCGCGCAGGTTGAAGTCGGTCGGACCCAACGCCACACTTGTCGAGGATGTCACTCGCCGCTGATAGGCGATTCGAGAGCGCTGCGGCGCACGTCGCGATCGTCGAGCGGGGTCCCGAGCAGGTCGCGGACGCGCGCGATCCGGGTCGACCACAGCATCGGGTCGCCAATCGGTTTGGCTAGCACGAGGTTTGCGCGGTTCAAGTCCGCCTCGGCCTGGAGCGTGATCAACTCGACCTCGCGCCCGCGCAGATCTTCTCTGGTCCCGTCCAGCGCACGGTCGGCGCGTGCAATCGCGGAATTCACCAGGGCAATCGCGGCGTCCAGGCGCGGCAATTCACAATCGGAATCGCAAGCAAGCCGCGGTCCGCGGGTTCTGAGTTCGAGCACGACACGCTCGCGCTGCATCGCGAGCGATTCCAATCGCGCCCAGAGGGAGTCTCGCAAGGAACGAAGACACTCTGCATCGTGCCGATCGCGGTCCAGTTGTTCTGAAATCTCGCCAAGCTCGCGGTTCGCGAGTGCATCGCCAACCGCTCTCCACGAGGCGAACGCAGCCTCTTCGGCTCTCCGCATCACGGTGCGCGGTCCGACGAACAAACCGAGCAAGATCGCCAATCCAAGTGCCGTCGACGTGTTCCCGACGAGGGAAATGACGCGAGACCTGGTCGCGCTTCGTTGCGAAGGCGTGGGGCGCACTCCGGCTCGGGCGTGCGGTACTCGGTCTGTGTGATCGATCCATCGGCTTGGAATCTGCGAATCGGCTCGGAAGGGGAACCTGGCCAGCTTTTCGTCGCATCACGCGGCATGGTCGGCGTCGGCGCAGACCTGTCACGGTTGTCGGTCGATGTGGGTAGCTCCCAGGGCATCGGGTTGGACCAGTCGCAATATGAGGTCTGATCTGGGCCCCGATCGATGTGCGTATCCGAATGGTCGCGCATGGGTTGATCTCCGTACAATGGACTGAAAACCGGTCAAAAAGCGATCGAGTGCACGGAATGTGGTGCACCTGCGGGCATGGAGCCTCGCCTCGTGCCGCGTCCGGTCAGGTCTGAAAACTCGATCCGGCCGGACCACTCCGTTCAACACCACTGAATATGGTCGAACGCGTGGAGCCTTTCTTTTTTCTGAACTGTGAATGGACAGTGAACCGGGCGGGTTCGCCGAAGCTATATTTTTTGAGCTTCGGGAAAATAATCGGAAAGGAATTGCGCACTCGACCCTATACTCGCGCAGGATTGATGGTTCGCGGTCACACCGCGATCTCGGCACCTCGAGGGGAACTCAACGATGGGGCTCAACGGCGCGGCTTTTCCCCAACCGGAGAGGCAGCAGGCATTTGTGGCGTTCGTGCGCACTCACGAAAACGAGCTCCGCGGTTTTGTCCGGAGCCGGGTCGGGTCCGACCATCTAACCCAGGACATTGTGCAGGCGACGTTCTTGCAAGCCTGGACCGACGAGAAATTCGATCCCAGGCATCCTCACGCCCGTGCGTGGGTGTTCACGACTGCACGTCGGCTCATTCTTGATTGCTGGCGGGCGAAGGAGAGTAACTCGATCAGCCTCGATGACTTGAGCGCGCGAGCGGAGAGGGAGAGCTCGCGGGGATCGCATTCGGCGGTGCCGGTCGATCATAAGGCCCGCGATCCGTTGGGCGCGATGATCGAGGCGGAGAGGAGTCGCAAGCTTGATCTCGCGCTGAGTTTACTGTCGGATGAGGAGCGAGACGTCCTCGAGCGATACTACCTCCGGAAGGAAGGAACCCAGTACGATATCGCGCAAGCACTGGAAATCTCCCTTGCTGCGTTCAACAGTCGTCTCAATCGTGCCCGCAAGGAGCTCAAGCGCCTGATCTTGAAAGTTCGCGGGCGTGACGGGGAATCGCACAACGGCCATGACTTCCGAAACGGGTGACACACCACCGTGCCCTGCGCCCAGCCGGTTCTGGGAGGTCGCCGGAGGCGACTCCTGGCGAGCCCGCGAGCGCCTGCACATCGCGTCATGCCCTCAGTGCCAGGCCGCCGAGCGTGCGATTGGCCATGTCGTCGGGCGCGCGGTCGAGGAACCGGAGCCGACGGGCTGGAAGAACGAGGAAACGCTCGAAGACGTCGAGCAAAACTCCGTGGACAGGCCCGTCCCCGATAGCGTTTCAGTCTCGGAGGCGTCCGTTACTGGGATTGGTCTCCGCGTGGATTCCCAATCCACGAGGTCCCATGCCCCGAACGCCCTATTGGCCTCCCAGGCCTGGATGGCCGACAGTATCGCCGATCCAGCAGACACGGTTGGCTCGTACCCGTCAGCCGGTTCCACGCGCCCGCTTGATCTCGGAGTGAGTACGGCCGGAAGCTGGTCTGACGTGCCGGCCACTTTCGGCGATTATCAGATCATCCAACGGATCGGGACCGGCGGCATGGGAGTCGTATTCAAGGTGCGCGATGTCGCGCTCGACCGGATTGTTGCCATCAAGATCATTCGCGAGTTCGGCAGTGTACATGATGACCGCATGAACCGGCTCTTCCGTGAGGCCCGGATCTCGGCCAGTCTCAAGCATCCATCGATCGCACAGATCTACAACATCGGCCAGGTCAATGGCATGCCTTACATCGTCAGCGAGTTCGTTGAGGGCAAGAGTTTCTCCGAGTACGCACGACCGCACGGTCGGCTTGCCCCCAATGATCTGGCTGGGATCATCGCGCGTGTTGCCGACGCCATTCATTACGCGCACAGCTTGGGCATCGTCCATCGCGACGTCAAACCATCGAACATCTTGATCGACCAGGAACTATGGCCGCACCTGATCGATTTCGGCCTGGCTCGTTCCTGGGTTGATAGTGCCGAGGCAACGCTTTCCCATGCCGGCCAGATCGTTGGTACCCCGAGCTACATGAGCCCGGAGCAGGCAGAAGGGCGACTCGACGCGGTCGGTCCTGCCACCGATGTTTATAGCCTTGGTGCAACGCTCTACGCGCTTCTTACCGGAGAGGCCCCGTTCCCTGGCCCCGATGTCTTCGAGACGATGCAGCTCCTCAGGACCGCCGAGCCAGTGCCTCCCAGGCGGTTGAATCCCACGGTCCCGCGCGACCTCGAAACCGTTTGTCTCACGGCGATGGCGAGAGACCCTCGCAAACGCTACGCCACGGCCCGAGACATGGCGGACGACCTCCGTCGATTCCAGAGTGGCAGCCCGATTTCCGCCCGTGCGCCGGGGGCGTGGGCGCATGTAACTCGCTTTTGTCGCCGCCATCGGTTGGTGTTCCTCATGGCTTTTCTCGCAGTCACGGCCTCGGCGGTGGGTGCGTCAGCAGCTCTACTGGCAATTCGCTACGGCAGAATTGGGCCCCTTTCCGGGAATGCACCGGTGGCGGCTCTCGATGGAGAGAATCGCCGGGTGCTTCGTCTCGCCGTCAATCGTTCGGCTGAGGCAGAGCTTCGACGGGCCGTGCAGGCGGGCGATGCAACCGTTCGCGCACAACCCGACCGGCATGACAGCCTGCAATCGCTCGCCGGAGCGTACCACCGGCTCGGTGACCTTTTTGTGAATACAGACCGGTTGCCGGAGGCCGAGTGGGCGTATGAGAGGGCCGTCAAGCATCTGCGGCGATGCATCCAACTCGAGGCCGGCGACGCTCGGTCGCAGAAAGAGCTGGCGGACGTCCTCAGCAACTCGAGCGAAACGGCGCGCGCCCTTGGCGAGACGAACCATGCCCGCGAGCTTGGGCGAGAGGCGGAGGTGGTCCGCCGGCACCTGGGTGCGGACCATGCCAATTCCGACTCCAATTGACAGAAGCCGGGACGGATTCCGCCGGAGCCCGATCAGGATTAGCGGGTTTGCAGCTCATATGGGTAAAGGGCCGCGTTGCGCCGTCGCAAATGGGGGCGACAACGGGGGGCCGGTGAGGAACGCGTTCATCGCGTTGGCGTGCCTTGGCGGCGGTTCTGAAGTACTGGGAGGGGAGGAATCGAATTTGGGGAATGCAGCTCTTTCAACCATCGGCCCGCGCTGGGAGAGACTTTCCGCACGTCGGGCGATGGTCGCCGCCGGCGGGATGGCCGGGGAAATTGTCAGGCTAAGATGCACGCGTTCGAGCGGCACGGCCAACTGGGGAGATTGGTGAAGGGTGATGCCCTCGTCTTGCGGATACCGGGCTGTGTCTGGTGGTGGAAGCCCGGAGAACGAGTCGGCGACCCACACGACGCGGTTGGTGACCGCGCGTGCCTTGAGGATCGCCCGCATGAAGATCGCCGCCCCGCCGCGCCAGACGCCGGTCTCGATCAAATCGCCTGGGACGCCGTCGTCCAGAACCGCCTCGACGCACGTTCGAATATTAGCCAACCGTTTGAAGCCGATCATCGTGTGCGCCCGGGCCGGCCAGTCTCGACCCTCGGCCCGCACTCGCTCGTCGACCGTGTCGTAGATCGAGTCCGTCAAACACCGGGTCATCAAGTTGAGGAACAGGTCTTATGGAGCGTCCATAAGCTGGGCTGTGTCCTTGGGGGCGCTCTATGAGCAATCCGGACCTGACCACGTTTCCAATATCCAGCGGTCAGATTCATAGACTAACTAATCGCGACCCTGTTTCCCTCCCCCGCGAGCGACGCGGTATCACGCCGTGCGGCCAACTTTGAGGCGGGTGCAGGCGATCGAGCGGGCGCTGCGGGGCGACGAAATGGCCGACCGACAAGACGTTCGCCCTTGATCTCGAGGTCGATCCTCGCACGATCCGGCGCGATCTCGAGATCTTGCGCGGCCAGTGCAAGGCCCCGATCGCATTCGACAGGGCCCGAGGGGGATATTACTACACCGAGCCTACGTTTCACTTGACCTTCCGGCAGTTGATCCAGGGTGAGCTGCTGCCACTCTTCCGGACCGAGCGGGTGGCGCGCCAGTTTCGAGGGACGCCATTTGAGCCCGACCTGCGACAGGCGATCGCGAAGCCGGGCGAGATGTGCTTCGTGACACAGCACTCGCCATGTCCTCGCATGTGTCCTCCGCCCGCTCGGTACTTGAACGGGAAATTTGTCCACAGTAGCCGCTTGACCAGTTACCGGAGCGAATGTAGTATCGATCCGTTCACGCACGGCTCAGGTCGATGGATGGCTTGTGCAAGGTCTCGCGATGAGCATTCCGTGATAGCCTCGGACAGATGGCGGAAGGCCGGGCCGGCAAGCGGGCTGCGGAGGCGCGGCGATCGGGATGTGGCAACCCAAGCAGCCGAAGGCGCCGAAGCAAGTCGCTTACAGGATGCTGCGGCGCGAGTCGAGAGAGATGGTTAGGTTTCGTGTCCGCGGCGCGGTTTGATGGGCGGCTACAGTGCAATTGGTGATCAACACCTTTGGGGCGAGTCTCAAGCGCAAGGGCGACCGGTTCGTGGTCCGGGCCGGGTCGAACAAGATGACGGTCTCGGCGCATAAGGTCCAGAGCATTCTGGTGACCACGGCCGTGCACCTCTCCTCCGATGTGATCGTGCTGGCCATTGCGCACAATATCGACGTCATCTTCCTGGACAAGTTCGGCGACCCTTACGCGCGGGTCTGGCCGCCGCGAATGGGTTCGACGGCGGCCATACGGCGGCGGCAGCTCGAGACGGCGGAGGGTCCTGAAGGACTGGCCTTTGCTCGCGAATGGGTCGCCGCCAAAATCCGCAACCAGGCTGAGTTTCTTGACGAGCTGTCGCAGCGCAGGTCTGGCCAGCGCACGATCTTCGCGACGGCGATCGAGTCGATTCGCTCGAGCCTGGCGCAGGTCGATAAAATCGATGGCACGCTTGAGCAACAACGTGGGCGGCTGCTCGGCCTGGAAGGGAGCGCGGGCCGCGCCTATTTCGCCTGCCTGGGCCAGCTCGTCCCCGAGGCTTACCGCTTCGACGGACGCAGCCGCCAGCCCGCTCACGATGGCTTCAACGCGATGCTCAACTACTCGTACGGCGTCCTCTATTCAATGGTCGATCGCGCTTGCATATGTGCTGGCCTTGACCCATTTCTGGGGTATCTTCACACTGACAATTACAACAAGCCTTCGCTTGTTTTTGATTTGATCGAGCCGTTCCGTATCCTGGCCGAGCGGGCGACGCTGCTTTTGTTCACGGGCCGCCGAGTTCGCGCCGAGTTTTTCGAGCACGTGCCTGGCGGGGTTGCATTGAGTAAAGCCGGCCGCGCCGAGTTCATACCTTACTACAACCAGCGGCTCGACCGGCCGGTAAAGTACCCGGTGCAATCGAAGCCAGGTAAGTTCCGCAAGATCAAGCGTCGCGACACAATTGCCCACGAGGCACACGCGCTGGCGAATCGTCTGCTGGGCAAGAACGACCTACCTCGTGTCGTCGCGACCCGCCAACTCTGGGACGAGTTCACTGACGCGCCGCCCGCCGACGAGCTGCCCAATGACGAAGAGGACGTCGTCTCAGAACAGCCGCCCGGGGAGGCCGAATCATGCTGACTTGGGTCGTCTACGACATTTCAAAGGATCGAACGCGCAAAAGAATAGGTGACCGATGCCTCGATTATGGACTCCAGCGTGTCCAAAAGAGCGTCTACCTGGGCGAGGTCGCAGGCAGCCGCGTTGAAGAAATCATTCAGTTCAGCATGGAGCTTCTCAATCTCGAAACGGACGCGGTCTATGTCTTCCCCATGTGCCGAGACGACTTCGCAAAGGTCCGCATTGTTGGGCAGGGGTTTGATAGGGAGATGGTGGCGGACGAGGTGCTGACCAGAGTGATCTGACGCCGCACTCATTGAAGGACGATCGCGTGGTGACGCGTCACCATGCATGCGTACGTGGCAGTGCTCGCCAGAGCGCCGAAAATCCAAAAAAAACGAAGGACGGAGCCCCGACTGGCGTCATAACGAAGGTAGAGCGCAAGTTGGTTGGGGTTTTGGAGTGACCGTGAAATGTCTGAGAGCACCTCTGACCCGGTTGTCCGCCTGACCGAACTGATCGCGAGTCGCATCAGGAGGACACGTTACGCCGAGTTCGCCGATGACGTCGCTCACGATCTTTACTGTGAGATCCGGCGACATTCCTCCACTCAGCAATTTCTCAAAATGAGTGGTGCAACCATTCAAGGTGGGGACATTCCTGGCTTGCTGTGGAGACGGGCACGGGCGAGAGCCCGCGCCATGAGGTCGCCATTGATTCAGCTCGATGAGTCCCTCCCGATCAGTGCCGTAGATGAGAGCGCGAGTCGGGATTGCGAGACAATGATCTCGAAGTTGGATGCAAAAGAGCTGTGCGATCGCATCCCGCTGTTTCGCCAATTGCTCATCGCGGAGCGGGAAGGTTTGACCCGGGAGCAGTTTCGGAAAAGGATCAATATCAGTGAGCGGCGATACTACTCCGAGATTCGGCGAGCGCGCAAGATATTCGCGGAATATTGAGAACTGAGGATCCGTCGGGCGATGCGGATGTCCAAGACAACAAGGATTGAAATGTTGGTGTTTTCGAGCCACATTCCTCGACGGATTCTTTTACCACGATGACGGCTTCCCTCGTGCAAATGAACGGAGCGCGTAAATGAGCATTGGCGTCGCACTCCACCCGGCTTCCTTCGACACTGCGGCGATCATTGAACACGGCGACGTCCGGCTTACCCTGAGTAAGCCACTCGGCTTTCAACAATCGCGCTGGCTTAGGGGAGCGATAATTGGCCTAACATCTCGAAAAGATTTCCACAATCACAGCGGAAACGGCTTTTTCTACCAGCATCCGCTTATTCGATACGACACGAGCCGAGGAGACGCCGCCGTGATGGGGCTCGCAGCGGGGGCAGTGCTTGTGCGCGGTCTACCCGCCACGGACCACCTCCGGCTGGGACCGGACGAGCTTGTTGTAACGAATCAATCCGTGACCGCAAGCCGGGTGCTGGTCGGACCATGTGCTGAGATGATCCGATATGAATTCTTGACGCCCTATTTGGCGCTGAACCAAGAGAACCACGAGGTTTGGTCACGAGTTGATGCCTCGGAGAGGTCGGCCTTGCTGAAGAGAATCCTCATCGGCAATCTCCTCTCCTTGAGCAAGAGCGTCGACCTGAACGTCACGACTCGCTTGGTGGCAGAAACCTGCCTGGAGTTCACGGGCTTCGAGGAACTGAAGCCGGGCTTGAGTCTGTTGGGATTTAGCGGAACCTTCAGGGTCAACTTTCTGATTCCGGACCACTGGGGAATCGGTAAGAGCAGCGCAAGAGGCTTCGGCACGGTCGTGAGACTGGAGGCATGACATGGCGAAAGCGAAAGCCAAGGCTGACGAGATCTTGGCCGTGGAGTTTCTCCGCACAGGAAATTCTTGGATCGATGCGGGAATAGTTGGACTCTATCGCATCTTGAACGAATTGCCCAACTACACGGATTCTTCTGGGGCCTGCGGACTGAAGGGTGGCGTGGACGCTTCGTTTCGTGATGTGAAACGTGACGACCTCCGGGCCGACCGCCTGGTCGTCAGCGGAGCCGCCAGCCGCGTTCAGGCTTGCCTGGAGTGGGCCTACGACCGGCTTGTCGATCTCTACTTCAACAAGTCGAGCCAGAAACAACGCAGGGAGACGTCAAGCTACAACTTCTACTACGATCGCTCAAGGAAGGACTTTGTCACATTCCCCAAGGTTAGAGCGACCGGGGTGGCCTCGCTCCTTTTTGACAAGGCGGCACGCCCCTCCCGCGAGCAGGTGACATGGGGATCGATCACTGACGATCACGGTAAAGAGGTGCGAGCGCCAGGCCGCTTGCCCCCGGAACTCAAGCACCTCCAGGCGCAACTCGACGATTTCCTGGCGAAAAACGGCCTAAAGCCGGGACCCCCGGCTGGCCTGCTCATCGACGGCCCCAATCAGGTTCGTCCCAAGGTAGAGATTCGCGTCGGCGCCAATCGACACGACTGGAATTGCTTTCTTACAGGGATGCCCGAGAGTTCCGTCGTCGAGGCTAAGGAGACCGCCTTTCCGCTCATGGGAGGAAGTCGGTCGTTCATCAGCGGGAATTCGAATTGGCCTCGACTCGGGTGGAGGGCCGACTTCGTCGGCAAATTTGTTCCAGCCGTGGCCTTTTTTCATCAACAAGACGACGACCTGCACGTGTTTTTCCCCGAGTCATCGGACCTTCGGCGCACTAACGCTCTTGTGGAGACGCTGGGCAGCATGATTCAGCTCGATCCAAATCTCTATCGCAATTTCGACCTTTTGCTTGGCGGTCGAAAGCTCGCCTTTCTTTTCCGCGGACGATCCGAGGTCGCTCTGGCATTCTTGCATCGCGCCTTGGTCGAGCTCAGCCGAGAGGAAAAGGTATTGCGGGAGCGCGCTCGGGTGGCCGCGCAAGAAGCGAGATCAGAACTGGAGCCGGTTGACAGCGAAGATGCTGAAGTCCCCGAAGCGTCGGAGGCGGAGGAACCGGAAGCCCCAATTTCAGCGGAAGAGGTGTTCCGGGCTACAGAGCAGCAAGGACACGTCAGTTTTGCCGTCATCTCTGCGGCGAAGAAAGGGAATGTGTGGCTTGCCCGCGACTTCTGGTCGGTCAGGGACGTGGTGTACCTGGCGCGCCTCTTCGAACGGATGCAGAGCGTCGAAGAAACTGCTCCGCGACGCAATAAGATGGTTTGTTCTCCCAAAAAACTCTTCGCAACGCTCGTCGATTTTGAAGCCAAGGACGAGGGCCGAACGCTCGTCCGAGACCGGGTGTGCTCAGCTATCCTGCGGCGCGAGAGCGTGCTCGCGTTGCTGGAGCAGCACGCATTTCACATCAACCCTCACACCGAAGCGGGCAAGGCGAGGTCGGTTCGGCCGCTCCTCGATTTCGTCATGCTCTACGAGGTGGAACGCCAGAAGGGGACGCCGATGGATGAGATGTACCAGAGAATGGTCAAGACTGCGACTTGGCTCGGGGGTGAGATCGGCAAAGCCGTCTCAGATAAGGTCAACGACAAGGATGAGAATGAATCGCGAGGGAGAGCGCGTGGCGCTTTGTTCCGCTTGCGAAAGACGCGGACGACCGCCGACTTCATGAATGAGCTGGCGAGGCTGCAATTCCGCTATGACATCGACATACCTCGCGACGTACTCGATGGGGCCGTCTTCAACCGGGAAACATTCGAGGAGTTTCGGGGGTTCTGCGTCGTGTCAGCCTTGAGCCGCTTCCTTTACGGAACTCGTGAAACCAAGAACGTCGCCACCACAACTTCTTAAGGAGAACGATCCGATGCCAACTCTTCAGGACGCCAAATCCCTAACCATAACGTTTCTCACACCGGTGTCGCTTGGCTCCCTCAACGGGAGCGACAAGGAGGCAGACAACGTCAGTAACATCAAGAAACTAACCCGTGGCTCGAAAACTTTTCCTTATGTCTCGAGCCAGGCTGTTCGTCGCGCTCTCAGGGATCAGCTCGGAACTCTCAATCATGAACTTTCCGAGGGCGCGGCCGCCAAAGAGAAAAAGGGGGCGGCGATCACTGCGTGCTTGCCGGAGAAATTCATCGACGACGATCTGTTCGGGTTCATGGATGCCTCAAAGGGCGGGACACATAAACGGACGAGCCCAGTGCGGGTTGCTCCTCTATTGGCGATCGACCCCTACGAGGGAGATCTTGATTTCGGCACGAACTACATGGGTGTCGAGGCCGGGGGCACGCCGAACATCTTCGAGACGGAGATCCACGGCGGCCTCTACCGCGGGACCGTCTTGATCGAGCTCGATGCCGTCGGCAAGAATCGACCCGGTGAGGGGATCTCGGCCAAGGAGCCGAAGAAAGATTGGGACCTAAAATCAGCGGAGAAGGCTCGCCGCGTCAATTCTCTCCTAGGGGCGCTTCAGCATCTCTGGTCCAGCGGCCGGCAGTCGCGGTTTCTGGCGGACATCAGTCCCAAGTTCATCGCCGCGGCGGTCACGACGGCCAAGGTGCCACTTTTCCTCGAGTCGGTCCGACGCTCGGGGGTGCGTGATGACGAGTGCATCGACGTGGATGCCCTGGCGCAGTCGGTGAGTGATTCCAGGGATATCTTGGTGAACCACTGCTTCGGCGCCCGCGCCGGTTTGTTCACTAATCTTCCCGAGGGCACTCTCACGATCGGCGAGGCGTTCGAAACCATCCGGGGGTGGGTTAACCTCCACTTCGGAGTGAAGGGGGCTTTGTAATGCCGATCGTGGTCGTCGAAGCAATCGCCCCCGTGTCCAGTTGGCGGCCCCCTGAGGCACTGACCTATCACCGGACGTTCCCACTCCCACCCTATACGTCCCTCGTCGGTCTATTGGGCGCATCATTGGGCGTGGACTTGCCTGGGGCGTACCGCTATGTCGTCGATCGTAACCTGCGCTTGGGGGTTGGCGGCTCGCACGAGGGCCGGATGCGCGACCTGTGGAAGTTCCAGAAACTCGAGCTGGTCGAAGAAGGCAAAGAGAGCAAGACCGACGTCTTGCTCCGGGAGTACTGGACCGAAACTCGTCTTGTCCTTGTCTTCGAATCACCTGATGCGCGCGGAGCTGAGGAACTGGCTGGTGCTTTTCGCCGTCCGGCGTTTCCTCTCACTGCCGGGCCAAGCGACGCCCTCATGAAGGCGGTCGCCGTGCGGGTGAAGGACGCTTCGCTCACGGCTGAGCGGCGCTTGGCACATGTTCTGGTGTTCGGGGAGATCAGCCCACGTTATGGGTTATACGAGGACATTGCCAGGGTTCCCCTTAGCCGCGTGATCCGTGCACCCAGGGTCGAACGCATTCCCACCGGCTTCGAATTCGCCTCCGACGGCCCTCGTCGTCTCAACGGGCGCTCGATCGTAACATTCGTGGCCGATCCAATCGTGCTGGATGAAACCGAGGCGCCCGTCGTCGGTTATCAGATCGAGCCTCAATCGGAGCCCCTTCGATCCAGCCCGGCAATCTCGTCTTGGAATGGAGAGCTACCTTGGACGATCCCCGTGCACCGCTACGAATCGAAACCGCTGGAGGGCGGCTCCTCGACGAGGCCCTCGCCAAGCGGGAAGACGCCAAAAAAGGGCAAAGACGACAAACCTACCGTGAGCACATAGTTGCTGTTCATCGCGCCTGGTGTGGGCTCGTGCGGCAGCACGCTGCCTTGATTGAGGCTGTCGCGGCCCGTTGCAACATCAGTCCGCAGCGTTTCCTGAAATCGAGTCTCCTGACCGTGGCGCTTCACGATGTGGGAAAGCTGACGACGAACTTTCAAGACATGATGAGGGCGCAGGATGACAGCGCCTACAAAAGGGCGACTCGGCTTAACTATCGCCATGAGATCGCCGGCATCTGGGTCGTCAAGGAGGCGTCGCGAGCGCTGGACCAGATGACCAAGATTCCCGGTGGGGGCCTCTTGGAAGTAATGGCCGTGGCAGGGCACCACCGATTCGTCTCGCACGACCTCCCTTCTGAGGATCAATTCGTGAACGCGATCGCCTGGATCGCCGAGCCTGAAGTCGTGGCTGCCGCGGCGCAAGACCTAGCCAGGGCGATGTTCGCAATGCAGGGTTGGACCTTGCCGCGCTACAAAATAATCCCAGAGGACGTACGTCGGGAGCTGAGCAACGGACCGAATGGAAATTACCCATACAATTGCTTGGAACTCGTCAAAAACCAGGTGAAAACCTACGCGCGAAAGGAAGCATTCCACGACCTGTTCACCCTTCTGAAGGGCCTCCTGATGACCGCCGATTGGATGGCGAGCGGCGCCCGGTGCGAGGACCCAACCGACGACGTGGAACGGGGTGTCGTCCGCGTCGGGCCGGAACTCGTGCCCGATTACCTACGCAACCGCCACGAGGAAAGGCGCTCCAACAATCCCAATCTTCCGGAGTACGGAGGATTCACGCCGTTTCAGAGTGAGTGCGACGCGGTCGTCGGGCACGTGCTCGGCATCGCTCCCACTGGGAGCGGTAAGACCGAGGCGGCGCTTGGATGGGCCTTGCGTCAAATCCAGCGCGGGCACGCTCGAAAGATTCTTTTCCTCTTGCCCACGATGGTTACGGCCAATAGCATTCACGACCGAATGAAGGAGTTTTTCGACGATCATGGTCACGAAGTCGGTTCTCGTTCACTCCACGGCGGACCTTGTGCGCGACACAGGAATTGAGGCGGAATCCGAGGCCGACCGAGCTGACGTACGTGCCGGGGTGCTGCAAGAATCCCACTTCTTCTTTCCGGTGACCGTCGGCACTGTGGATCAGTTGCTCGTTCCTCAGCTCCATGCCGGCCGTTGGGCCCTGAAAGAGTTCGCGGCCGCGGATGCGGCGATCATCATCGACGAGGTTCATGCCTACGAGCCTCACACCCTGGGCTTGATGGTAATGATGATCCGACGCCTTTGCCATTGGGGCTCTCGTTTCTTCATCATGAGCGCGACGATGCCATCGAATCTCCGCGCTGTCATGCTCGAGGCCCTTGGAGCGTCTACCCACGAACGACCTGGCGTCTCGGTCATCGAGGAGAAGACGCTGCTTGAGCAGGCTAGGAACGACTGGAAGGTTTGCGAAACGCCACTGAGCGAATGGCTTCTTGAAGGTTTGCGAACCGACGATCCCAGACCATCGCAGCGATTCCGCGAGCTTTGGAACGAATGCAATGACCACGGGAAGCCAATTCGCGTCCTAGTCGTCGTCAACACTGTCCAGCAATGTCAGACCGTTGCCAAGGCCCTGCGCCAATTCAAGCCGATTTGCTATCACTCCAAGTTTATCTTCAAGCACCGAGAGGAGAAGGAAAGACAGATCAACGAATGTAGTCCCCGCTTACTCATAGCCACGCAGGTGGTAGAGGTGTCGCTCGACATCGATTACGACATACTGCTGACCGAGTGCGCACCCTTCGACGCACTCGTCCAGCGGGCAGGGCGAGTGAATCGAGCCCGCCTCTTGAAATGTGGTCGTGTAATTGTCCATCGACATGAAGAGAAAAGCGAGCGGGTCTACGCTCGACCGGCCGGAATCCTTGGTTCCACGTGGACTTTGCTCTCCCGTAGTCAGGGACCCCTGACTGAACGCCGGCTTGTTGAGCTGGTTGAGGAGGTTTATCAGGGATTTGCACTAGAGAACGACGACGCCTTCCTGCGAATCCAGAGCACGATCAAAGACCATCAGAATCGTCTCGCCGGCGTGCTTGACGCTCCACGGCCTTGGGAGGACGACGCGCTCCTGAAAACCCGGCCCGATGACTATCCGCAGCGTAGTGTCATTCCTGAGGTGTTCGCCGATCGGGTAAAGAAGCTCCGTCCACGTGACCGCCGTCGTTACGAATTGAAGATGCCCATCTGGTACACTCGTCACAACCTGCGGGATTCAGACGGGATTCCTTTCTGCGCGATGAAGTACGGCGCGAAATATGGTGGCCTTTTCTCTTCTGTCCCTGGTCATCCAGAACCGTCTTGCGAGGTCTTCTGAAGGATGCAGTTAGACGTCCCCATTCCTTTGGTTTCGCGGCCGCCTCTTGACCAACCTCGACTTGCCGAATGGTTTCGCCTTGGGCCGCGCGGTCAGTCATGGTTACGGCTGGATCGAGCGGGACGACGCCGTTGACCGGGGAGATTCCTGTCATGAACGAGATCGCGACTTTGGCCCAGTCGGCGGCCGCTTGGCCTGAGCCGCCACCGCTTCCGCTGACGGTCACCCATGTGCTCGAGCACTTGTTCTGCCCGCGGTTCACATACTTCGAGCACGTCCTGGCGGTGCCGGAACGGCAGGAGCGGCGGCTTCTGGTTCAGAAGGGCCGACAGGCGCATGAGGAGCGGCGGCGGATCAATCCGAATTATCTGCGCAAGAAGCTCGGGGTGGTCCAGCGCCAGTTCGACGTGCCGCTTTCCTCGGTCCGGCTGGGCGTGCGCGGATCGGTGGACGAGGTCTTCACACTGGCCGACGGGTCGAGGGCTCCCTTCGACTACAAGTTCGCGCTGGATCGAGGCCGGGTCTACCACAACCAGAAGATGCAATCGGTGCTCTATGCCCTGTTGATCCGCGAAACCTTTCAGTGCGCCGTGCACCGGGGCTTCCTCTGCTACATTCGCTCCAAGCACAAGGTGGTGCCCGTCGAATTCAGCGACGCCGACTTCGCCGAGGCCGAGGCCGTGCTCCGTGAGATCCTGCAAGTGATCCAGACCGGCTGCTTCCCGCGTGCAACCTCCTGGAAGTCCAGTTGCCGCGACTGCTGCTACCGAAATATTTGCATCAAGTAGGCACTTCGGCGTAACCGGCCTGTTGAAAAGGCACTTACGACCGAGTAAACTTGCGCGAAAGGTTATGAAACCGCCCCCAACGATCGCCTTACAGGTACCCAGATGGCTCGTTATCGCCTCACAAGATGGACTCGATATCCCAGATGGCAAGTCGACTTGGGGCCAGAGGGCGGCAGTTGACCGAGATCCACGACAACAAGGATTGAAACCTCCACAAGCGCTAGTCGTTCAGCATCGGTCAAGGTGCAGTTGACCGAGATCCACGACAACAAGGATTGAAACATTCCATCCTCTGCCTTTGCCCGGTGGACGAAGAGCGCGCAATTGACCGAGATCCACGACAACAAGGATTGAAACATTCATCGAGCCGTGAATACCGATCATTGATCCGAATGCAGTTGACCGAGATCCACGACAACAAGGATTGAAACATTGTCTTCATCGGCCCCGCTGAGCTCCTCGGACGGCGCAGTTGACCGAGATCCACGACAACAAGGATTGAAACTGGATCTGTGTGGGGGCCGCGTTCGTTATCGGAGCGAGCAGTTGACCGAGATCCACGACAACAAGGATTGAAACGCGGCGCCCGTGCGCACGGGCATCAAGTTTCGTTCCGCAGTTGACCGAGATCCACGACAACAAGGATTGAAACTCCACCAGCTCTTGCGTCGACTGGTGCTATTCGCGCAGTTGACCGAGATCCACGACAACAAGGATTGAAACGTTCATCTGGAGCAACTCTCCCTGCTCCCCAACGGCTGCAGTTGACCGAGATCCACGACAACAAGGATTGAAACCAGTTCCTGCCCACGAAGCCCGGTCACCGATCCCCAGGCAGTTGACCGAGATCCACGACAACAAGGATTGAAACTCGATACATACTCTAGATGGCCCGTTACAGCGGGTCGCAGTTGACCGAGATCCACGACAACAAGGATTGAAACCCAAAGGAGGCGTGGGCGGCAAGGTGGCTGGACTCGCAGTTGACCGAGATCCACGACAACAAGGATTGAAACTCGTCCACGGAATCGCCGCTAGGATGGCCGAAAAGAGCAGTTGACCGAGATCCACGACAACAAGGATTGAAACAAAAATGCGAATGTGATAGCAGATGACCGCCGCAATGCAGTTGACCGAGATCCACGACAACAAGGATTGAAACCAAAAAGAATCCGAAGAAAGTTTCCAATCGGGCTTGGCAGTTGACCGAGATCCACGACAACAAGGATTGAAACACCCACGCGATTTCGATCCCGTCTTTCTGGTGCGCGCAGTTGACCGAGATCCACGACAACAAGGATTGAAACTTGGCCGCCGCCGCCGCCGGATACCAGTTGTAAACGGCAGTTGACCGAGATCCACGACAACAAGGATTGAAACTTCGCGCCGGTGTTCAGGACGATGTTCTTGGACGTGGCAGTTGACCGAGATCCACGACAACAAGGATTGAAACCCAGACTTCGCAGCCGCAACCAGATTGGCTCTGCCGGCAGTTGACCGAGATCCACGACAACAAGGATTGAAACATCGTGCGGATGGCCGAAGCCCGCAAGCTGGAGCTGGCAGTTGACCGAGATCCACGACAACAAGGATTGAAACCTGCGTCCGGCCGCGCGCCTGTCTGAACTTTGGCGGCAGTTGACCGAGATCCACGACAACAAGGATTGAAACTGTACAGCGGATGGCCGATGACACTGCGATCCTCGTGCAGTTGACCGAGATCCACGACAACAAGGATTGAAACATCAATATCCATCCGACTGGTGTGGCGAACATCCCGATTGCAGTTGACCGAGATCCACGACAACAAGGATTGAAACAACATTCCTTCGGTAGCAATGGTGGCGAACACTCCGGCAGTTGACCGAGATCCACGACAACAAGGATTGAAACCCGTGTGCCGTATGGGGTATGTGAGCCCATCCCGGCGTGCAGTTGACCGAGATCCACGACAACAAGGATTGAAACCTAACCATAGCCCTGGCCGGCGCCCGCATCGCCACGGCAGTTGACCGAGATCCACGACAACAAGGATTGAAACCCGATCACTCGCTGGAGCTCGTGGTTCGGTAAGTCGCGCAGTTGACCGAGATCCACGACAACAAGGATTGAAACACGAGTCGCCAGACGGTGTCGCCCAGGTCGCTCACGCAGTTGACCGAGATCCACGACAACAAGGATTGAAACTGGTTCACGGACTCCGTCACCACATACCGGACAGCCGCAGTTGACCGAGATCCACGACAACAAGGATTGAAACCTAATCCTGACATGGTCTTCCGAGTGACGTTCGAAAGCAGTTGACCGAGATCCACGACAACAAGGATTGAAACTCTCTCAGGTGATCGTGATCAGGTAATCGTTTTTCAAGCAGTTGACCGAGATCCACGACAACAAGGATTGAAACATCCATCGTATCTCGCCAGGCTGTGCTTTCTTGCCTGCAGTTGACCGAGATCCACGACAACAAGGATTGAAACTCGTCGTGGATGATGTCCATCAGCGTCTTGATCACGGGCAGTTGACCGAGATCCACGACAACAAGGATTGAAACCGACTGAACCGACAGTCGGGACACCCGACGTGCTGTTGCAGTTGACCGAGATCCACGACAACAAGGATTGAAACTCTTACGTGCGACGAGTTAGAGCAGGCCCAGCCTCACGCAGTTGACCGAGATCCACGACAACAAGGATTGAAACTTCTTCGCTTGCGTGTTGGTGTAGGAACCCCAGGCGAGCAGTTGACCGAGATCCACGACAACAAGGATTGAAACTACCTGGGCCCGACGATCGGGCTCTTGCTGGGCGGGGCAGTTGACCGAGATCCACGACAACAAGGATTGAAACGGGCGTGACGCCGCTGCTGGCGAGCCCGCCAGTCAGGCAGTTGACCGAGATCCACGACAACAAGGATTGAAACCTCGTCTGACCGCAGTCAGGCAGCGGGCACTTGATGCAGTTGACCGAGATCCACGACAACAAGGATTGAAACCTTTGGCAATGAGATCGCCCACGTTCTTACACTGGGCGCAGTTGACCGAGATCCACGACAACAAGGATTGAAACCAACCGATGGGAGCCCTGTTACAGCCTACGCGAGCAGCAGTTGACCGAGATCCACGACAACAAGGATTGAAACATCAGCACCAGGTCCTCGACGAGCCAGATGCGTTTTGCAGTTGACCGAGATCCACGACAACAAGGATTGAAACCCGACGTATGTCACCTTCCCCTTGCGCGGTCCGATCGCAGTTGACCGAGATCCACGACAACAAGGATTGAAACCTGAGCGCTGGCTTGGTGACGTCGCGTGGGCGACTGGCAGTTGACCGAGATCCACGACAACAAGGATTGAAACAGCAACTACGCTCATTTTGGGGCGAGAACGTGGTCGTGCAGTTGACCGAGATCCACGACAACAAGGATTGAAACATTTTGCGCTTCGCCGTAAGGCTCGATGGAGTCGATGCAGTTGACCGAGATCCACGACAACAAGGATTGAAACCTTTTCTCTTCGGGCAAGGAATGGAACGAGATAATCGCAGTTGACCGAGATCCACGACAACAAGGATTGAAACGCAATCGCCAGCCTGTGCCGCGCGGCGTCCGATTTCGCAGTTGACCGAGATCCACGACAACAAGGATTGAAACCTCTCGCTCTCGTCGCTCATCAATCAGTTCCTCCAGCAGTTGACCGAGATCCACGACAACAAGGATTGAAACCTATTCGGTGGCGTCATTGTGGAGCTCCAATGGGGCGCAGTTGACCGAGATCCACGACAACAAGGATTGAAACTCCACATATCCCGGCTCGAGCTCTACGCGCTCGCCCGGGCAGTTGACCGAGATCCACGACAACAAGGATTGAAACCCCAGGGCGATGTCAACGCCGAGGCGGACGGGTCCGGCAGTTGACCGAGATCCACGACAACAAGGATTGAAACATCAAGAGCGTGCGCTCACGGTCGCTGAGTACATCCAGCAGTTGACCGAGATCCACGACAACAAGGATTGAAACCCCTGGGGCAGGGGCGGACTCGGGGGAGCTGGCGGAAGCAGTTGACCGAGATCCACGACAACAAGGATTGAAACACTGGCCTCCCCGTCTTGGGGTGGATGGGCCCATTTGCAGTTGACCGAGATCCACGACAACAAGGATTGAAACTATTTGGGCCAATCATGGCCCGTGCTGCCTGGGTCTGGCAGTTGACCGAGATCCACGACAACAAGGATTGAAACTCCGAATAACGGAGGGACGCCAGGAACCTGCTACAGCGGCAGTTGACCGAGATCCACGACAACAAGGATTGAAACCCCGATCGTAACGGCCTACCTTCCGGAATCCGCAAGGCAGTTGACCGAGATCCACGACAACAAGGATTGAAACATCAAGTATGGGGAGCTGCTGCGCCTGGCCGATGAGGCAGTTGACCGAGATCCACGACAACAAGGATTGAAACACCCGGAATACGACGGGTCGCCGATCATCACGTCAAGCAGTTGACCGAGATCCACGACAACAAGGATTGAAACTAGCTGAGCGTCAGGCCAGCGAAGTAGGCTCCACCTGCAGTTGACCGAGATCCACGACAACAAGGATTGAAACAACAACGCATCGACATCCTCGATTAAAACGATCGACGGCAGTTGACCGAGATCCACGACAACAAGGATTGAAACCCAAGGAGATGGATGGCATTCGTGACCGAACCCGCAAGCAGTTGACCGAGATCCACGACAACAAGGATTGAAACTCGCGGTTGAAGTAAGTGCCGTGGCTCGCGGCGCTCATGCAGTTGACCGAGATCCACGACAACAAGGATTGAAACGTTCCTAAACCGGGCCTGGTGCCGAGCCGATAAGGTTGCAGTTGACCGAGATCCACGACAACAAGGATTGAAACCTCAACGGCTTATCCACAGCCAAAAGCCGGTTCACGTGCAGTTGACCGAGATCCACGACAACAAGGATTGAAACCCATTTTCAACGTTCGTCGCAATCGAGATAGCCAAGGCAGTTGACCGAGATCCACGACAACAAGGATTGAAACCTCATCCGCTCGCAAATGGGATTCGGCTCCGACAGTTGCAGTTGACCGAGATCCACGACAACAAGGATTGAAACTTGAATCCGGCGTCGGTGATAACCACCAAACATTCGTGCAGTTGACCGAGATCCACGACAACAAGGATTGAAACCAGGCGACAACGTGCGCGTGAGACGGGACGCCCCCGGGCAGTTGACCGAGATCCACGACAACAAGGATTGAAACACCCCCTAACAGCGAGGCCAGCATGAACTTTGATCTGGCAGTTGACCGAGATCCACGACAACAAGGATTGAAACCTCAGGGCCTGCCAGTCGGCGTAGGTGCCGACGAATGCAGTTGACCGAGATCCACGACAACAAGGATTGAAACTTTCCCACGATCACGACGACGAAGGTCAGTTAGTCGGCAGTTGACCGAGATCCACGACAACAAGGATTGAAACCAAGCGCCCTGAAGAGGATGAGCGATGATCCCCCCTGCAGTTGACCGAGATCCACGACAACAAGGATTGAAACCTGTGCCGGTGGCCCGCACAACCACCCCCACGCGAGCGCAGTTGACCGAGATCCACGACAACAAGGATTGAAACACCGTGAAGTGTGGGAGAAGTGGAAGGCGGAACAGGCAGGCAGTTGACCGAGATCCACGACAACAAGGATTGAAACCCCATGCCGTTCCATCGCTCGATTGCTTCCGGGCCGTGCAGTTGACCGAGATCCACGACAACAAGGATTGAAACCGAAACCGCAAAGAATGCCCTGACACCGCAAACGTGCAGTTGACCGAGATCCACGACAACAAGGATTGAAACCCAGACCGGACGCTCTTTGTGGTGGAAGATATCGATGCAGTTGACCGAGATCCACGACAACAAGGATTGAAACCGATCTAGCTGCGCCGATCCGAGCACCTCAAGAGCCGCAGTTGACCGAGATCCACGACAACAAGGATTGAAACCCGACATCGGCAGCGGACCACTCACCCCGACCGACGTGCAGTTGACCGAGATCCACGACAACAAGGATTGAAACCCCCGTTGACGAGTACATTCGTTGTGCCGGCGCTCGGGCAGTTGACCGAGATCCACGACAACAAGGATTGAAACTGCTCGCTGAGGCCTGAGGCGACCGTCAGCCGCGCGCAGTTGACCGAGATCCACGACAACAAGGATTGAAACAGCTTCTCCTTGGCGACTTCGGGGGCGGTGCCCGCCGCAGTTGACCGAGATCCACGACAACAAGGATTGAAACCGTTGTCGTAGATGAGCACTGCCGCCCCTGTGCTGGCAGTTGACCGAGATCCACGACAACAAGGATTGAAACAAAATCTGCTCGAGCTTCGGGCGCAGGGGTTCCAGGTGCAGTTGACCGAGATCCACGACAACAAGGATTGAAACTGGGTTCCCCCCTCGGGTTAGGCAAATGGGGCAGGGGCAGTTGACCGAGATCCACGACAACAAGGATTGAAACCCGAGCAACGGGCCCGGCAGGAGGAGCTTGACCGGCGCAGTTGACCGAGATCCACGACAACAAGGATTGAAACATAACAAAGCTGGTCGAGAAATGGTGGTTGTACGGGCAGTTGACCGAGATCCACGACAACAAGGATTGAAACATCTGGGCGGTGATCGCGAGTTGCATGGCCTGCTGGGGCAGTTGACCGAGATCCACGACAACAAGGATTGAAACCGATCCTTGTAGGGGTTCGCGATGCGCGGCCCGCGCGCAGTTGACCGAGATCCACGACAACAAGGATTGAAACCCCACGCCATTACCGGTAGGGACGCATGTGATCGGGGCAGTTGACCGAGATCCACGACAACAAGGATTGAAACTACATCCAGCTCCCGGGCCCGGATCGTGACCGCGCCAGTTGACCGAGATCCACGACAACAAGGATTGAAACATCATGGAGGCGTAGTCAGGCCGTGCGATGGCGACGCCGCAGTTGACCGAGATCCACGACAACAAGGATTGAAACTGGATCGATCAACGGCAGTGGGTGGAGGAGGCGGCGGCAGTTGACCGAGATCCACGACAACAAGGATTGAAACTTCCATGCAAGTTTTCGGACAATTACGAATTACTTGCAGTTGACCGAGATCCACGACAACAAGGATTGAAACGCCAGTGCGGGCATCAGAGACTAATGTTCGTCCAGCGCAGTTGACCGAGATCCACGACAACAAGGATTGAAACATATGGGTAGCTGCCGCAGAAAGCGTCAGAGATCCCGCAGTTGACCGAGATCCACGACAACAAGGATTGAAACTCGGCTCTTCTGACCTCAATCAGCTTATTCCGAGCGCAGTTGACCGAGATCCACGACAACAAGGATTGAAACCCGGTGATCCAGTGAGCCCGAATCTCGAGCAGGCCGTGCAGTTGACCGAGATCCACGACAACAAGGATTGAAACAAGGTAAACGCGAGCTCGTCGCGCGAGGTGCAGAGAAGCAGTTGACCGAGATCCACGACAACAAGGATTGAAACTCAGGATCGGGTCTATGGACGGCGATCGGCGCAGCGGCAGTTGACCGAGATCCACGACAACAAGGATTGAAACATCTGGGAGTTCCTCGGATCTGACTGCTGATGCGAGCAGTTGACCGAGATCCACGACAACAAGGATTGAAACACCTGAAACCAGAGGACATCCCGCGACTGTGCCAGGCAGTTGACCGAGATCCACGACAACAAGGATTGAAACTTCTGATTCGGCAGCCGCTTCGGTGGCGTGCGCGGGGCAGTTGACCGAGATCCACGACAACAAGGATTGAAACCCGGTCTGCTGTTCCGTGCCACCCGCCGTTTCTTCGCGCAGTTGACCGAGATCCACGACAACAAGGATTGAAACTCGAGGCGCTGGGCCAATCGGGGTTAGGGGCACAGGCAGTTGACCGAGATCCACGACAACAAGGATTGAAACTCTTACGAGTGCCGTCAATCCAGTGCTCGTCGCCTTGCAGTTGACCGAGATCCACGACAACAAGGATTGAAACCCAAGCGGCTTTCCCGAAGGCAAACCCCTTCAGGTGCAGTTGACCGAGATCCACGACAACAAGGATTGAAACCAAACCCTCGAGCGGCCGGACGGGAGCGCCGGAACGCAGTTGACCGAGATCCACGACAACAAGGATTGAAACCCGATGCCGGCCATGTTCTGGGCGATTAGCTCTCCGGCAGTTGACCGAGATCCACGACAACAAGGATTGAAACTTGGATTCGTCCTCGCCCTCGGAGATGTAAATCAGGCAGTTGACCGAGATCCACGACAACAAGGATTGAAACCTGACTGGGTCGCGAGCGTCGCATCCAATGATCCGGGCAGTTGACCGAGATCCACGACAACAAGGATTGAAACGCCAAGGAGGCCGCCCTGGCCCTGGCGCAGAACGAGCAGTTGACCGAGATCCACGACAACAAGGATTGAAACTCGCAAGCACACGCGATCTCCCCGGCAACGTGTTTGCTGCAGTTGACCGAGATCCACGACAACAAGGATTGAAACCCCGATCCGCGATTCCCCGACCAGTGGAGGGATATTGCAGTTGACCGAGATCCACGACAACAAGGATTGAAACCACCTTGGCTCGAGAGGCTTGCTTGAGTTTGACCGGGGCAGTTGACCGAGATCCACGACAACAAGGATTGAAACCACGTTACGGAAATCTGATTGCTGCCGAGCAGCGTGCAGTTGACCGAGATCCACGACAACAAGGATTGAAACTCGCCACGCTGCCCTGATTCAGGCCGAAGGCCGCAAGCAGTTGACCGAGATCCACGACAACAAGGATTGAAACATAGGCCCAGAAAGCCTGGGCCATCGCGGCATCGTGCAGTTGACCGAGATCCACGACAACAAGGATTGAAACTCTGCTGGTCGTCTTGAGAGCTGCGATTCGTTGGCGCAGTTGACCGAGATCCACGGCAACAAGGATTGAAACTCCCAAGTTTCGGACACTCAACAGTGATCCCGAGCAGCAGTTGACCGAGATCCACGACAACACTGATTGAAACATCACCGGGCGCGCGTCAGGGTTGGCGATCTTCTTGCAGTTGACCGAGATCCACGACAACAAGGATTGAAACTTCTTCCGCAGCGATTCGGCAGGATCTTTGGGCGGCGAGCAGTTGACCGAGATCCACGACAACAAGGATTGAAACCTTCTGGCGCGACGAGATGCCTGAGTGACTTCGGCCGCAGTTGACCGAGATCCACGACAACAAGGATTGAAACTCTCTACCTAATAAGATTACGGGGACGGAAACAGGGACGCGAATAGTATTGACGGAAGCGTTCAGTTCTGTGAGCAGATGTTGTCATGCCAAGTACAGCGAGAGTGGCACCTGGAGGCTTTGTCTATCACGTCCTGAACCGATCCGTCGGCTTGATGCATATGTTCCGCAAGGAGTCCGACTTTGCGGCGTTCGAGCGTGTGATGGTTGAGGCTCACCTGCGGCAACCCGTTCGTATTCTGTCGTATGGCATGTCGGAGCAATGCATGGGCAGAGAAATCTCGCTCGAATTGGACGAATACCACATGTTTTGCGCAAAAAAATCGGAGCGTTTGTAGATCATCTAGGGTAGCGGCCAAGAGTACCGTCATTTTTTATGTCAAACGGAGCTGGATCGCCTTGAGGCATTTTCACTCGAAAGCTTGCTTGATTGGGCGGCGACAACGGGGGCCGGCGGCTTCCGTGTGCGCTGGCCGGCCCATCAGTAGGAGTAGGAATACGAATCCGAGTACAAGTACGAGTATGAGCAGGAGAGGGAGTATGGCTTTCGTGTGCGCCCGGCCGCCCCTCGGCCGGCTGCGGCGGCACCTCCCTGACGGGAGGCATACAGTACTGTACGAATGCTTTGACTCGGCCCAAACGCGCCATTTTGCGCCACTCTTCGCGGGGGGCGGCGGCTGTTGAGGTCGTTCCGCATGTCGAAGTGATACAAGAGGATCGGAAGTCGGCGACGGGCTTTTTGGCTCGTCGGCTACCCCGTGGCGCGGGTTGCATCAAAGCGCCACCTTTGATCGGGGGTCTTGTTCACTATGCTCGGCCGACGTTGCTTCAAAGGAATGTCTGCCTCGATTGCGCGGGACACCGGCCTGATGAAAAGCGGTCTGGAATGGCGAAATCCCGGGCGTGGTTCAATTGGGGGTAACACCGTCCGCGAGCTAGCACGATGCGGGAGCGAGACTAACCGGAATCCTCGCTTACGCTTCGGGTTAGTATGGATGGTGGGTTGCACCCACCTACCCCTGTGAACATGCAGATTTAATTGTCATAACCTCTTTTGCCGAAAAGGATTGGTAGGTTCGCGCTGGATCAATTCGTCCGGACAAGGAGGTCCAATGGTTCTCCCATCCAAACTCGACCCATTCGCGGAGGAGGCAGCTCCGGCGGTCATGGCCCGGATCGCCCTGGATTGGATGATCGAACGCACTTCGATTGACCCCATTCTTGATGAGGTGTCCGAGGGACAATACACGCGAGAATTTTTGCTCGGTCATTTCGTTCAGGTGATGTGTGATGTCGCCTGCGGCTTTCGGCGCTCCCCGCGGGAGGCATTCCTGAAGCGCCAACTGCACCTCGTGGCTTCGCTGTCCGCTTTCTACCGCAAGCTGGGTCGGATGGAACCTGGCGTAGCCGCCGCCATCGTACGAGAGACCGCCAGTCGAGCCCGCGAACTCATCTCCGCTGCTGATTGCCTCCTGCCCGAGCCGATCCCGGGATATACAGCAAGGATCCTCGACGGCAATATCCTGACAGGGACCGATCATCGCATCAATGAACTGCGCTCGACTCGTTCGGCGGCCCTGCCGGGCATGTCGCTGGCCATTTACGAGCCGGTCAGTGGCCTGGTGCTCGACCTCATCCTTGAGGAGAACGCCCACACCCAGGAGCGCTCGCTGCTGGATCAGGTGGTCATCGCGCCGGGCCAGCTCTGGATCATGGATCGTAACTTCTGCGTCCGGAGCTTCGTGTTTCGGATCCTGCGAACCGAAGCGTTCTTCTTGGTCCGCTGGCATTCTTCCACCATGCCGTTCCAGGCGATCAAGCCGTTGCGGTCGGTCGGACGCTGCAAGGCCGGCGAGATTCTTGAGCAAGCAATCTGGGTCGATGATCCGGAATGCGAGGGGCGTCGCTATCGCCTGCGACGGATCGTCTTGAGGTTGGACCAACCCACCCGCGACGGGGAGACCGAGATCATCTTGATAACTAACCTCCCGGACACGGCCTCGGCGGAGTTGTGCTGCCAGGCCTACTGCGGACGATGGGAAATTGAGAAGCACTTCCAGAAGTTGACCGACCTTCTGCATTGCGAAATCCCCACGCTGGGATACCCTCGAGCAGCTCTGTTCGGCTTCTCCATGTCTGTAATTGCCGGAAACGGCTTGGCCGTCTTGAAGGGGAATCTGCGAGCGGTCCACGGCGACGAGATGGTCAATGAGGTGTCGAATCACGCCCTGGTCAATGACATCGCCGAGGTTTACCCCGGGATGATGATTGCCGCACCACCGTCGGTTTGGTCGTTTCTGGACGGCTGCGTGGCGGGCGAAGTGGCCGGACTGCTCAGCGCCTTGGCCGCCAAGGTGCCCGTGGACCGGATGCTCCGATCGCGACGGGGCCCGAAGAAGCCCAGGAAGACCAAAAAGACTTCCGGGAGCAGGATTCATCACGTTGCCACCAAGAAGCTCCTGGACAAGTCCCGCGGAGCCCCTGCCGCGGGAACAAAGGGATCAAAGCATAGTAGAATCACAGTTTAGCTAATTTCGCATCTGCATGTTCACAGGGGTAGTTGCACCCACCCTACGAAGAAACAGCCAGGCCTGTTGAGTCGGCGCGCGGGACCAACTCTGTCTCTGGGAGATCGTGCGGGCGAGGGACGGTTCGAGTTTGACCCGTGGCTCGCGGTCAAAAGTGCGCGTGTCCGTTCCCGTAAGCCTTGTGGCGTAAGGACGCGCGACAAATCTACAAAACGAACGCCTCCCTGGGCGGAGCCCGAAAAATGGACCCACCAGGTGTCGGATTCAGTGCCAATATGTTGCGTGATCACGCTTTGCGGCCTGGGTCAATGGAAGTGAAGGTAACTCCACACCCTCGATGACACTGGTGAACGCCGTCGTTCTTCTCTGTCTCGCGATGATCGGCGGTGAGCGCGGGACCGAACGGGGGGGTACCGGAGAAAAATGGGAATCTTTGGGCAGGTGGGGCGCGCGATGTCGGGGGAGCGAGAGTCGGCGAAGAGTACCGGGCCCACGATCGGGGGCGGCGAATGGCTTGATCGCGACCATCGCATCAAGCGATACCGCGTCGTCATTCGCAAGTGATGACGGGCTCAGGAGTTGCTTCGAGTCGCTTTTCGCCCTCAAAAACGTCGTCATTCGTAAGTGCTGTTGCTGCAAGGAGATGACGACGATGACGACGTTTTGGGGGGTCTGCTCGAGCTGTTCCCACGATTGGGACACGAAGGCGAGCGCAAGCTTGCGCGGGGAGGAACTTGCTGGCGATTGACCGGCTTGGAATGCCGAGTTGGGCTGAGCGAAGATCACCGCAGCCCGGCCAGAAATGCGAGCAGGTCGGCGACCTGCTGTGCCGTGAGGTCGCGGAGCAGCAGCTCGGGCATGAGCGATCGAGACTGGGGAACCATCCGCTCGATCTCGCCGTTGGCCAGGCGTACCGTCTTGCCCTGCGCGTCCTTGAGCACGACGCCAGTCGCTGTCTTTTCGACGGCCAAGCCCGAGATGACCTGGCCGTCTTTCGTTTCGAGCAGATAGGTGATGAAGGCTGGGTCGATCGACTTTGACGGCTCAAGGATCTGCTCGAGCAGCTTCGCTTTGTCGTACTTTGCGCCGATCTTACTCAGGTCCGGGCCCACCGTTTCGCCCACCTCGCCGGCCTTGTGACATGTCTTGCACTGGGCGGCCGAATTGGCGGTGAAGACCAGCTTTCCACGAGCCGCATCGCCGGCCAGCGCCAGGATGCTCGGCCGGTCGATCACGTCACCGAGCCTTTTTGCTCGCTCTTCCTCGGGAATGAATCGTTCGAACAGGTCGCGGACTTCCACGCTCGGGCTCGTGCGAGCGATCGCCGCGACATCATTTCTGAGCGGAGACGAAGCCGCTCCATGATCGATCAATCCCAGGAGCATCAATGCCCCGCGCGTCGTTTCGGCCAATCGGCGGACTGCGGCCGTGCGCGCTGGGCTGAAAGCTGATCGGAGTCCCGCAAAGCGGCGATTGCGTCGCGGTCCTCCTTTGAAAGCACCGCCGCCCCGTCCGGTGCTCCGCCAGGGACGCTCAGTCGCTCGATCCAATCGGCGATCATTCGCGTCGCGCGCTCGTCGACCTGATTTGAGCCAGCGCGGGGCATTCGTCCGCCGCCCAGCTTGGACATGCGGTAATACAGAATCGACCGCGCGGGATCACCTGGCGCGATGATCCTGGCCGCAGCGATGCCGAACGTTCCCTGGATCGGTCTGATTCCGACGGTCTGCGTAGCAGGAAGCGGGACTTCGAATCCCAGCGCGATGTTCGCTGTACCACCGGCGTTGAACTGGTGGCAGTGCGCGCAATTCGTCTGGAGATAGGATCGCGCGCGGCGGTCGAGATCGGCCGATTCGTCGTACGGGTTGACCAGACTGGGCAGTTTTGCGACGTCCGGCTTCCACGCCAGAATGCCGGCTCTCATGCAAGACGGCGAGCTGGTTCGTTCCGTGGCCGGAGTGCTTGATCGGCTTGTTGAGCTGGGCGATATTCACCCCCAGCGGCGACGCCGACTGGATGCCGAAAACCGTCGTCTTCTTCTCGACCCAGGGGTTATGGCACAAGACACACTCGGACCGCGCGGGAACCCGGTACGTTCGCTTGTGCGGCTGTGGCGCGCCATCAGTAATCGTGTGAGTGGCACCCCCTGCGTCGACCAGTTCCGCGTCGTCCTGCCCATCGCTCCAGAGATACGAATATGGCCGCCAGGCCTCGGATTCGCGGTGCAGGATCTGGGTTTCGACCCGGCGGCGGCTTTCCCGCTTGCCGGGCTCGAGCTCGAGTGACACCGTCCGCGCCAGCACCGAGCCTTCGGGAAACTGCCAGAAGCCTTGTCCATCGACGCCGATCGTTCCGCTTCCCGGAATGGCCAGGAACCGTTCGGCGACCGCCCCGTCCGACCAGAGCTCGGAGTTGATTTCGTAGCGCAACACACCCGGTGCAGGTCTTCCTTCGCGCATCGAGGCGAAAAGCCCGCTCTCACTCAGCTTGCGCGGAAACGTGTTGCGAGATGTGCTGGGAGGAGAAGGAACCAGCCTGTAGATCTGATGCGTTCGATCATGGTCGACCAGCAAGAGCTCGCCGCCGTCCGTTTCGGCGAACGCCACGAGGTGGAGCGGCGTCCGCGCCAGCTCGGTCTGCCAGGTAACCTTTCCCCCCGTTTCGCGCAGCGCCCAGATGATGCCGGTTTGAAAGTCGCCGTAAATGTAGGCACCTGTGAGCTCGGGCAGCCCTGTGCCGCGGTAGACGTAGCCGCCGGTGATCGAAGCCGCTTCCGAGTGAGGATGTGCCTTCGTCGTGGGCAGGATGGGTGTCGGCCCGCGCCTGGCTTCGACGTTGACCGGCTGCGGCCCTTCGACCACGCTCCATCCGTAATTCCCGCCCCGCTCGACTTTATCAACCAGCTCCCACAGCTCCCAGCCGACGTCACCCACCCATAGATCGCCTGTCTTGCGGTCGAAGCTCATCCTCCATGGGTTCCGGAATCCGAACGCCCAGATCTCGGGCCTGACTCCCGCAAGGTCCTTGAACGGATTGTCTGCCGGAATCGAATACGCACTGCCCGGTTGCGACCGATCCACGTCCACCCGCAGGATGCTCGAAAGCAAATCCGAGCAGTCCTGCCCTGTCATCTTCGGGTCCGGCGGCGACGGGCTCGCGCCGTCGCCGGTCGAAATATAAAGATATCCGTCTTTACCGAAAACGAGGCAGCCGCCGTTGTGGCCTCCGGACCAGAAGTTGAGGATGACCTGTTCACTCTGCGGATCGATCACCGGGGGCTCGGTACGGCTCACGGTGAATCGGGAAACGACTGATCCATCCGGCACGTCATTCCGTCGCACGTAGCAAATGTAGACATACCGGTTTGTTTGGAATCGAGGATGAAATACAAGACCATAAAGCGCGGAGAAGTCGGGATGGACCTTGTTCAAGTCGAGTGCGAGGCGGGGCGTTTGCTCGGCCGGATCATCGAGAAACGAGTAAACGCGTCCCTTCAACTCACCCACGAACAGCCGGCTCGTTCCCTGGGCCGGGACGAGCACGACCGGGAATTCAAATTTCAGTTTCGGAAAGGCGAGAGCGACGGTGAAAGGGGGCGGCGGGTCGGGTGTGCCGGCGAAGCGCGAGCTTGTCCAGGGAACGCGCGCGCGGGGACGAGCTGCTTGCGCGAAAGCCTCGCGAGGCAGGAGCACCGTGGGCATGATCACCACGATCGCGCTCAGCCAGATTCGTCGCGACATGCCCGGACGGTGCCTCAATGTCGTTGATCAGACGTGTTCCTTGCCGCCGCCTCAATCCTTGGCGATCACGAACAATTGCAGGCTCCGCATCTGCCATTTGTCCCCTTGTTTCACGCGCATCTGCACGAAGTGAAACTTGCCGTCATTGGCGACGTTGGGCTGAAAGTCGCCCTCGATCACCAGCAATTCCGAGCTGACGAACCGGGCGTATTCGACGATGTTCTTGGAAGTCGTGGCCTCTTTTGCATCTTTGAACAGATCGCGATAGACCGTCTCGATTTCCTCGCGGCCCTTCTTCACGTCGATCTTGATGCCGCCCGCGGCGCTGTCCTTTTCGATCCATTCGAGCTGAGCATCTTCGGTGTAGGTGGCAGCCATCGCCGCAGCGTCTCGCTTGTCGAAAAGCGCTGCTCCTTTATCGAGAATGCATTGCGCCACGGTCTTGGCGTCATCGTCTTGAGCTCGTGCGGCAAGCGGAAGGCCCAGGACAAGGGCCAAGGCGAAAACAGCGCAGCGACGCATGTTGGAAACTCCCCGAAGCAAACATCGTCGGTCAGCAATCACGCAAGACGTCCTCCAATTCATATCAAGAATACACCGCTTCGTCGAGCCAGCGATCCCCCATGGCCTTGGACCCACCGGCCGGCTCATCCGTCGAGACCGACCAGCGGGCAAATGTCTGCCCCTCCTTCGGAAGAGCATCCTTAAGCACATCCGCGATGATCCCGGCCATCCAAAGTGCTTCGCCGCGGGTGAGAGGTCCCATCGCAGCTACGTCTTTGTCCTTGAGGTCGACAAGCGCCAGCTCGTAACCGGGATAAGGCTCATTGTAACCGAATTGCGCGGGCGACCGTCCGCCCCGTGTCGGAAGCCGGCGAAGCTCGAATCGGTCCAGCCATTCCACCTCGGCGGTTCGTGACCAGCCGAAACCCATCATGCGGACCGATGACGTCACTTCACCTGGGCGAATGTCCCACCTCTGGCGGTCGAGAATGATCCCAACCCAGCTCCAGACTGTGAGCACGCAGAAGAATCCGCACAGCGCGAGGGAAAAAAGCAGGAACGAGTCGAAAGCGGCAATGATCCGCACCGCCAGAAACCAGGTCGCCGTAATGACGGTGAAGCCGACCAACGCTCCAGCGAGGCCTCTCGGCCAGCTCAATCGCCAGCGCCTCACGAACTCTGTGTGGTCCCACTCACGACGGCAAACGATCGTGCAATCTGAGGGGGGCTTAGCCAGGATGCTCGATCGTTCCAGAATCTCGAGATCGTGGCTGGAGGTCGAACTCAACCAGCGCGGTTCAAGCTGGCGAAGGCGCCTCTCGATTCGACACTGGATCTCGGCGACATCGTCCGCTTGCCGGCTTTGACCGAGGCGAAGCGGCTGGCCCAGCGTCTCGACCTGCACTCCATACTCCGAACGGGCGCGTCCAACGATTGGGTCGAACACTCGCTTTACGTACGTCGAGACACTCTTGATTTCCTCGATTGGCACCAACCTGCGCCAGCGAGTCAAACCAAAGCACCAGCAGTATTCGAGTCCTCCGGAATCGAGCCGAAGTCGCTCACCACCGAGTATCGTCTGCCAGAGCGATTTCAACAGGGCGAAGCACATGAGGGCAAAGATCACACACAAGACTACATTCTCGGCCGCCGGTTGTCGCAGAAGCCGGCCGACAATGAACACGCCGAAGAAAGCAAAAACGCAAGTCCACAAAAAGAGCAAGCCCGGGGAACCCACTCGCGGGACCCGATCCAGCAGCAGAGCTTCATCCCCTTCTTCGACCGGCGGTCCGGTCGGGCGCCGAAGCACCCCGTTCATCCAGTTCCGCCGAAAGCGTCTCATCACCGAATTCGCCGAGTTCGAGGGAATAATTCCCGACGGTGGGACTTACGTAGAACGCCCACCGCGCCACACCCCTGTCATTCTAGCCTCGCTGGCGCTCTCTCTTCTATCGATCACGATCGCCGCTGGTATTGTATACGTCACCGAGTCGCGCACGATGTACTTGGTGAACTCGCCTGAGCGTCGCGGTATAGCCCCTGTGCCTCGATGTAAGCTTCCACGCCCCGCGGAACCAAGTAGCGGATGCTCCTGCCTTCGCGCACGCGCCGGCGGAGGTCGGTCGAGGCGATTCCGATCGGTGGAATCGTGACCGATATGATCGGGCGAGTTCCATCGCCGAAGGTAGGTAGCGCAAGAGGGTCCGCCTCTTCGATGCCAGGCCGATTCACCACGACGATCGTTGCCAGTTTCGCGATGCGACCGGGTTCGCGCCAGCCCGGCAGATCATTCAGACTGTCGGCACCGATCAAGAAGTACAAGTCGTCGTCTGGCCGCGCGCGAGAGACAGATTCCAGCGTCTCCACGCTGTAATTCGGGCCAGGTCGGTTTGCCTCGATGTCGGAAACCACGAACGATGGGTGGCCGGCCGCCGCGATCCGCGCCATCTCGAGTCGATGGGCGACGGCGGTCAGTTCGCCGCGCTTGTGCGGCGGCTCGCCGGCCACGACGAACCAGACACGCTCGAGAGCACAACTCTCGCGGCACTGGTCTGCCAGAACGAGATGCCCAAGATGGATCGGGTCGAACGTGCCTCCAAAAATTCCCAGTCGCATCTCCGAGAAACTCCCACGGCGACCGTTGTTGCTTGTGCCAGCCCCGATCACCCACGGACAACCGTTTTGGTGTGGACGAACGTGCAAAATTCGGGTGAAGTAAAATGACGGCCGCTGTGACGCTCGCGTGTGCTTTTCCTTCGGCAAATCGGGCTTTCGGCGATCCAATGCGTGCCTTTCGGCCGCGTGTGCGAGCGACTTCCGACGATAGGTCCGATCGATGAGCGTTGTCAACGGCAGAGGTGAGCCCGAGCCAGCGGATTCGAGCGCCGAGCCCGTTGATTGCCCCGGCGACAGCGCGGCCGTGGAACGGCAAGGAGTACCTCGCCAGTCCACCTGGTTCGGCATATCGGACGCTCCTCCCGTGCCCGCGGGTCCCTTCGCGGGCATCGTTTTCAGCCGGCCATTCGAGCAGGTCCTCTCCTATCACGTCCCCAGCCGGCTCGAACGAATCATCCGGCCCGGCCAGCGCGTGCGTGTTCCACTGGGCCAGGGCAACAAGTTGACCATCGGCTACTGTGTGCAAGTCGAGGATGCCGCACCCGCTGACATCGACCCCGCGCGAATCAAGGATGTCGTGGAGGTGCTCGATCTGTCGCCGCTGATCGACTCCAACATGCTGGCCCTCACGCGATGGCTGGCCGACTATTACGCCTGTTCCTGGGGTCAGGCGCTCGACGCCGCAGTGCCCGCCGGCGTCAAGAAGCACGCGGGAACTCGGATCGCCACGTTCTTGATGGTTCCCGAGGAAGTGCGCGAGGCAGTCCTGGCCGCCAGGATCGACCCTCCGCTCACTGCCAAACAGGCCGCAGTGATGGAAGTTCTCCTCTGCGGCGATTTTCTGACGGTCTGCGGATGTATGCCGGCGGGCGAAATGCGCGCCGGGTCTCGTTCATGCCCTGCGCGGCCGCGGGTTGGTGCGTGCCGTGCGGAGACGACTTCCGGTCGGACTTGCCGGGGCAGCCACCGCGGGATTCACGCCTCCGCAGCTCGATTCCGGCGCAGTTTCCGGCACCGACCGCGCGGAGCGACTGATCCCGACCGCGGAACAAGCCGCGGCGATCGGGCGGCTCAAATCCGCCATCGCAGCGGGCGGCTTCGCTCCATTCTTGATCCACGGAGTCACCGGCAGCGGCAAGACCGAAGTGTATTTGACGGCGATCGAACAGGTGGTGGCACTCGGCCGCGAGACGATTGTGCTCGTGCCCGAGATCAGCCTCACGCCGCAGACGATCGAACGCTTCAGCCAGCGGTTCGGCAAGGTGTCCGTGCTGCATAGCCATCTCTCCGACGCCGAGCGCCACCGTTACTGGCAAACCATCGCTTCGGGCGAGGTGCAGGTCATCGTCGGGGCGCGATCGGCTGTCTTCGCGCCGGCCCGGCGACTGGGCTTGATCGTCATCGACGAAGAACACGAAAGCACCTTTAAACAGGAGACGGCGCCGCGATACCACGCGCGCGACGTGGGCGTCAAGCGCGCCCAGTTGGAAGGCATTCCGGTGCTCCTGGGCTCGGCAACGCCATCGCTCGAATCCTGGCATAACGCCCAGCTCGGCCGGTATTCACTGATCTCGATGCCTTTTCGAGTGAGCGGCCGGTCCATGCCCGGCGTGGAAATCATCGACTTGCGGACTGAGAAGGCTGCGATCGGATGCTTGAGCCAACCGCTGCGCGAGGCAATGCAGGTTTCACTCGCCGCCGGGGGCCAGGTGATCCTGCTCCTGAACCGCCGTGGGTTCCACACATTCGCTCTCTGCCCGCGGTGCGGCGAAGTCGTCAAGTGCCACGCCTGCGACGTGGCGATGACGTATCATAAGAAACGCCACATTTTGATTTGCCACACATGCGATGCCGAGCGCCCATGCCCGCCGGCATGCCCCCGTTGCAGAGCGCCCAAGCTTTACTACGGGGGCATCGGCACCGAGCGGCTCGAGCGCGAAATCCAGACCGCGTTTCCGGACGTCGCCTCGCGCCGGATGGATTCCGACACGATGCGCGGCAGCGGCAGCCACGAGCGCGTGCTCAGGGCGTTCCAGGCGGGCGAGGTCCGGATCCTGCTCGGCACGCAGATGATCGCCAAGGGCCTCGATTTCCCCAACGTCACCTTGGTTGGCGTGGTCAGCGCCGATACGGCCCTTCATTTGCCGGATTTCCGCGCTGCCGAGCGCACATTTCAGCTCATGGCTCAGGTCGCAGGCCGCACGGGAAGAGGAGATCGACCCGGGCGGGTAATCGTACAAACTTTTTCGCCCGAGCACCCCGCAATCCAATTGGCCGCCCGCCATGACTTCGTGGGGTTTGCCGAAATCGAGCTCCCCGTTCGCAAGTCGTTTGGTGTGCCACCCTACGGCAGACTGGTGCGGGTGATCGCCCGAGGAAGCAATGAAGCGAGCGTTCGAGCATACATGGACGAATTGGCCGACGCGTTCGGCGCCGCAGCCGATCCCTCGGTGAGGATCTTGGGCCCGGCGCCGCGCCGGTCAAGAAGATCCGCAATCTTCATCGCTTCCATCTCCAGCTTCGTTGCCCGAACTCGAAGCCACTCAGACTGTTGGCTGGCGTCATACCTCGCAAAACGCCGCCGCCGGAGGGCGTCGAGGTTGCCGTCGACGTCGATCCAATCTCCATGCTTTGACCCAACGTGGCGACCCTCCGGCCGGCGGCAATCGAGAAATCGTTCGAATTTCCCTAAAGTTCGATTTACAACATCGCGGCGACCGGGTATTTTCCCGGCCGTTCGTTCACACCCAGAATTCGTGACGGGGGAGCTTACGGATAAGCTCCCGCCAGTTCGGGCAGGGAGGCCGGGTATGCAAGCAAGTCACCCCCGGCTTCCGTCTCCTGATACTCGAGGTCGCGACGAAAAAGGCCCGGCCGCGTTGCCGGAGCGGGCCTCGACTGGTGTTGTGAGAGCCGCCATCCGTGTCGTTCGTTCAACCGGTCGTCGGGTTCGGTCTCTACCGGTCTAACGGGGAGACAGTCCGGAACATTTCGACCCGGGGGAACGTCACACTTCACGTCCAGACGAAGACGTTGCGAAGTCGCCAATCGGAATGCGACTATCCCATCGGTATTCAGGAGGATCATGATGCAGATGACACAGGGGTGGACCAGGCTGCGAATCGTGGCCATCGCCCTGGGGCTGTTCACCTGGACCAGCTCAAGCGCCAAGGCCGACGGAATGATCAGCGCCAACACCGGCGGAACCTTGACCTACAGTACATCGGGCTTTGTGCAGGGCACAACCGGCGTCTCCGGCACGAATGCGATCACTTACTCGTCCATCAACGACGCCGCGGTTAACACGGTCTCAAACCTGCCTCTCGGCGAGTTCCAGGTCGCGCCGCTCGGTCCCAATTCGACGACCACGTATACCAACACGCCGTTCAGCCTCACGCTGATTCCCTCGGCCTACAATGGGGGAGCACTTTCCAACTTCTCGCCGCTGACAGTCACCGGCATGTTGAATGGAACGCTCACGGGCAGTTCGCAGTCGAGCGTGATTGCCACGATCAACCCGATTGCGAACGACACCTTCCAACTTGGCAGTGCGACCAGCACGCTGGCTGGCCTGCCCAATCAAGTGCTGCTCGTGCCCAACTCCGCCGGTGGCGTCACCACACTGGAAGGCGCAATCAATACGGTCGGGACGGTGAACCCTTCACAGGCGCCCGTGCCCGAACCCAGCACGATCGCTTTGTTCCTGACCACGGTGGGCGGCCTCGCCCTTCGCAGATATGTTCTGGCACGTCGCCCTCGCGCCGTCGCCTGACCTGAAACGGGAGACGAAAGTCTCTCGCCCCCCGGAGAGCGGATCGAGCCAAGTTGCGTGCTCGCCACTTTCCCCCGGAACCCCGCGATCGAATCGATCACACCCCGGCCCTCGGCGCGCCAGCGTCCGAGGGTCTTTTCGTTGAAATGAAATTGAATCACCGGCTACCGGCCGGTTTTTCCGTCCGTCCTTTTTGAAGCGCCTCGACCGTGCGCTCGAGATCGCTCAATCGCCTGAGAATCGCGGCCTTCTCCGCTGCCTCCTTATCCACAATCTTCGTCTCGTACTCCGCTTCGAGATGACGCTGGCGGGCTTCACTCAGGTCGGCTATGGTTCCCCTACCCACCTGAATCTCCGCATCTTCGCGGTTCGCGATCTCCTCGAGGATGTTCACGTGCCGCTTGCGTATCTCCGCGCGTTCCGCGTCGGTTTTGGCGGCGATCAGCTCCACCTTTTCTAGCCGTGCCAAACCGTCGATGAAACGGTCAACAGTGATACGGCCTTCTTCGTAGTAAGCCTTCTGCGCGTCGACCCGCACGTGGGCTGCGGCAAGGAGCTTCGCAAGCTGCGGATCAACATCAGCCGGCCTGGTGAATGCTGCTGGTGTCGGCTTTCGTATCTCTCCTCGGCTTCCGTCGGCACCCGGTTTGGGATCCTGCGCTTGAGTTCTTCCGATGAGCAAAGCGCCACCTCCAACGGTCGCGATCCCTAACGACAGGACGACACAACCGGCGATCGTCAGTTTCTTGAGCAGCATGATCGTGAGTACTCCCCGGGCCAGTTCCGTCGCGCCTACCTGCAACGAGCTGGTGGCGACGGACTGGCTGAATGTGAATCGTGTTGCCGCGCGGGCCACCGAAGGGGCGAGTTGGGCCGGTAGAACCGATGATCCGGCTGCCGCCATTGACGGGGCCGTGTCACGGACGAGCCAAGCCGCCAGCGGTCCAAAGGCAGATGGGGCGGTTATGCCGCGGCGGGTCAATCGGAACCGTAGTGTGCTCCTCGCCCGCGAAAGCCGGCTGCGAACGGTCCCGACCGGCCAGCCAAGCCGCGTAGCGGCCTCCTCGTGGGTCAAACCTTCGAGATAACAGAGAACAACCGGCGATCGGTACTTTTCGGGCAGCCGGCCAACCTCCTGATGGACCACTGCCGCGCCATCGGCACCGTCGACACACGCACCGCCGCGCGCTTCGAGCAGAGGCACCGCCACGGATCGCGCCGCCTCGATCGCTCGTCGGTCACGAATCTCGCGCCGGATCGAGTTGGCCCGTCCCCGCACCGCAACCCGGAGAGCGACCCCATAGAGCCAGCTCCCAACGGATTCCCGATTACGGATCGCCCCGGCGCGGCGAGCCAGAACGAGAAAAGTCGCCTGAAACGCGTCGTGCAGCGCGACCGGATCCGTCAGAAAGTGCCGGCACACTCCCAGCACCATCGGCCCGTGCCGCGTCACGAGCGCCTCGAACGCCCGCTCACCGTCCTCCGCTCCGACTTCTCGGAATCGGTCGATCAAGTCACCGTCGGTCAACCCCGTGCATGTACCTACGTCGAAGAGAGACTGCAGATGGTCCGTCAGTGCTTGCGAAGAAGAACCTGACATCACAACTCAACCCCTGCCAGCGCACCGAACCCGTTGCCATCGCAATAGTGCACTCGAAGTGATTCTGCCGATCTGCCTTTTTTCGAATTCACGTAAATCGTATTGCCCATGAAACTTGCGTTCGCTGGACGTACGCCGCGCTTGAAATGATTTCCCAATTTGCGTACCTGCGGCCCCGTCAGCCGGTTTGGCCGGCTTTCATGTTCCGGTAGCGCCTGATCAGCGCATTCGTCGAGCTGTCATGGCCGAGTTTCGGCTCAACCTCGCTCTGAAGCTCGGGTATGATCTTCTTCGCCAGCGCCTTGCCGAGCTCGACGCCCCACTGGTCGAACGAGTTGATCTCCCAGATCGTGCCTTGAGTGAACACGCTGTGCTCATAAAGCGCGACCAGCGACCCCAGCACTTCCGGAGTGAGCCGTTCGGCCAGGATCACGTTCGTCGGCCGGTTGCCCTCAAACGTACGATGCGGTATGAGGAAGTCGGCAACGCCCTCCGCTTTGAGCTGATCCGCCGTCTTGCCGAATGCGAGTGCCTCGGCCTGGGCAAAGACATTCGACATCAGCAGATCATGGTGGTCGCCCAGTGGATTGAGCGAATGTCCAAACCCGATCAGGTCGCAAGGGATCAGCCGCGTTCCCTGATGGATGAGCTGATAGAAGGAATGCTGGCCGTTGGTACCCGGCTCGCCCCAGTAAACCGGGCCGGTCTGATACGACACACGCCGCCCGTCGAGCGTCACACTCTTGCCGTTGCTCTCCATCGTCAACTGCTGAAGATAAGCTGGGAACCGCTTCAAGTACTGATCGTACGGCAGGACGGCGATCGACGCTGCCCCGAGAAAGTCAGTGTACCAGACCGACAGGAGACCCATCAGCACCGGCAGATTCCGCTCGAATGGCGTCATACGAAAATGCTCATCCATGGCGTGAAAGCCGCGGAGCATCGCCCGGAAGTTGTCCGGGCCGATCGCGATCATCGTCGAGAGCCCGATGGCTGAATCCATCGAATAACGCCCGCCGACCCAGTCCCAGAATCCGAACATGTTCGCCGTATCGATCCCGAACTTGCTCACTTCCTCGTGATTGGTCGAAACCGCGACGAAATGCCGGGCCACCGCCTGCGGGCTTTTGAGCGCACTCAAGCACCACTCCCGGGCGGTGCGGGCGTTCGTCATCGTCTCGAGCGTCGTGAATGTCTTGGACGAGATGATGAATAACGTTTCGGCCGGATCGAGGTCGAGCGTCGCCTCTGCGAAGTCGGTTCCATCGACGTTCGAGACGAAGCGAAACCGAAGAGCACGCTCGCTGTAATGCCGGAGTGCCTCATAGGCCATCACGGGCCCCAGATCGGAGCCGCCGATGCCGATATTGACCACGTTGCGGATCGGCCGGCCGGTGTGGCCCTTCCAGTCGCCGCTCCTGATCCTGCGCGGCAAAACTCGACATCCGATCGAGTACATCGTGCACCTGGGGCACGACATCTTCGCCGTCGACCAGAATCGACTGACCCTTGGGTGCGCGAAGGGCGACATGCAACACCGCGCGGTCTTCGGTGATGTTGATCTTCTCTCCGCGGAACATGGCGTCGATGCGCTCGCGCAGGCCCGATTCCTCGGCGAGATTCATGAGGAGGCCCAAGGTTTCTGCGGTGACACGGTTCTTGGAGTAGTCGAGGAAGAGACCGGCGCCCGAGGCGGTGAGACGCTCGCCTCGCCCGGGGTCACCTGCGAACAGGTCCCGGAGATGAACCTCGCTCGACTTGCGGTGATGATCCTCGAGTGCTTTCCAGGCCGGGCGCTCGCGTAAGGGCTTCGGTTTCATGATCGGGCTCCAGGTAGGTGGAGGGTGGGCCGGGGGCTCAACTGCTCAAGGCGTCGGTGACGATCCGCTGGGCTTCCGCGACGATGGCATCCAGGTGGGCCTGGTCGCGGAAGCTCTCCGCATAGATCTTGTAGATATTCTCGGTGCCGGATGGACGCGCTGCAAACCAGCCGGTCGAAGCCACGACCTTCAATCCCCCGATGGGCGCCTGGTTGGCCGGTGCGCGAGTCAGCTTGGCCACGATCGGTTCGCCGGCAAGGTTGGCAGCCTTGACGTTGGATGGGTCGAGCTTCAGCAGGCGGGCTTTCTGCTCGGGGGTCGCCTCCGCATCGATCCGCGTATAGAACGGCGTGCCGAACTCCTTGGTCAGCTCAAGGTAGTGCTCGCCCGGGTCCTTGCCGGTGCAGGCGAGCATCTCGGCGGCGAGCAAGTCGAGGATCGGGCCGTCCTTGTCGGTCGTCCAGACGGAGCCGTCACGGCGCAGGAAACTCGCGCCGGCGCTTTCCTCGCCGCCGAAACAATACGAGCCGTCCAGCAGCTTGGCGCAAACCACTTGAACCCGACCGGCACTTCGGCGAGCGGCCGGTTCAGACTGTTCACTACCCGGTCGATCAAGCTGCTGCTCACCAAGGTCTTTCCCACTTTCGCATGGGCCGGCCAGCGGTCGCGGTGGGTCAGAAGATAGCGGATGGCGACGGCCAGATAGTGGTTGGGATTCATGAGGCCCGTGGATTTGGTGACGATTCCGTGTCGGTCCGAATCGGGGTCGTTGCCGAACGCGACGTCGAACTGGTCTTTGAGTTTGACCAGACTGGCCATCGCAAAGGGGCTCGAACAGTCCATCCGTATCTCGCCGTCATGGTCCAGCGTCATGAATCGGAACGTCGGGTCGATCGCCGCGTTCGTCACCGTGATATCAAGGTCATAGCGATCGGCGATCGGCTGCCAGTAATGAACGGCCGCGCCGCCCAGGGGGTCGACACCGATCTTCAGCTTCGCGGCCTTGATCGCCTTCATATCGATAACGCTCGAGAGGTCCGCGACGTACGGCTCGACGAAATCCACCTCGAGTGTCGTGCTCGCTCGGATCGCCGTCGCAAATGGCACGCGCTTGACCGAGTCGATTCCCGAACGAAGCAAGCTATTGGCGCGGTCTTCGATCCAGGAGGTGACCTCCGAGTCTGCGGGGCCCCCGTGCGGCGGGTTGTACTTGAATCCGCCGTCGCGGGGTGGATTGTGTGACGGTGTGATCACGATGCCGTCGCATCGCCCGGTGGTGCGGCCGGAGTTGTACGACAGGATTGCGTGCGAGATCACAGGTGTCGGTGTCACGCCGTCGTCGCGCTGCAGAATCGTCTCGACGCCCGCGGCGGAGAGCACTTCAAGCGCCGTGCGCTGGGCCGGCTCGGAAAGCGCGTGCGTGTCCTTTCCCATGTACAGCGGCCCGTCGATTCCGCTCATTTGCCGGTAATCGCAGATGGCCCGCGTGATGGCCACGATGTGAGATTCAGTGAACGTGTGGTTGAGTGAAGAGCCGCGGTGCCCGCTGGTGCCGAAGATCACCCGCTGCCTGGGATCCGAGGGATCCGGCCGATTGGCGTGATAAGCGCGCTCGAGCGCCGGCACGTCGATCAGAACGCTTTCGGGCGCGGGTTGGCCCGCCAGAGGATGATTCGCCATCACGCTGCTCCTGTCATTCGACGTGACAAGGTTTGGCACCCCAGATTTCGTTTGCGTATTGTGCGATGGTTCGATCGCTCGAGAACTTGCCCGAGTGCGCCACGTTGAGCACAGCCCGGCGCGTCCAGGCTTCCGGCTTCACGTAAAGCGCGCCGAGGGAGTCCTGCGCCTGCGCGTATGCGGCCAGATCGGCAAGATGCATATAGTGGTCGCCGCGGGGCAGAAGCGTGTCGCCGATCGGGCCGAAAATCCCCGGCTCGTGCGGGCTGAACGCGTTGGATGTAATCATGTCGAGCGCCCGCCGCGTCTCGGGCTCGTGCTCGTAGTGCCAGTAAGGGTTGTACCAGGAGCGGGTCGCGGCGACCTGCTCGGCCGTCAGCCCAAACAAGAAGAAATTCTCTTCTCCCGCCTCCTGGGCCATCTCGATCGTGGCGCCGTCGCGGGTCCCGATGGTGAGAGCGCCGTTCATCATGAACTTCATGTTGCCCGTGCCGCTGGCCTCGAACCCGGCGGTCGAGATCTGCTCCGATACGTCACTGGCGGGAATGAGCCGCTGGGCCAGGCTCACGTTGTATTCGGTCAGGAAGAAGACCTGGATCTTCCCTTGGCTCGCGGGATCGACGTTGACCACGGAGGCGACATTGTTGATCAGCTTGATGATCAGCTTGGCGAGCGTGTACGCCGGCGCGGCCTTACCCGCGAAGAAGAAGGTGCGCGGCGGCACATCCAGCCTGGGGTTATCGCGCAGACGATTGTATAAAATAATAACGTGAAGAATATTCAGTAACTGTCGCTTGTATTCATGGATGCGCTTCACCTGGCTATCGAAGATGGAATCCGGGTCGACGGCAAGCCCGGTTCCCATTCGCAGCCAGGAAGCAAGGCGCACCTTGGCCGCCCGCTTGGCAGCGCGGAAGCCCTCCAGGAAGCTTGCGTCGTCGGCCAGGGGCACGAGCTTCTTGAGCTGGCTGAGATCGGAAATCCAAAGGTCGCCGATTGCGCTCGAGATGAGCTTGGCCAGATCGGGGTTTGCGAGAAGCAGCCAGCGCCGCGGCGTCACGCCGTTGGTCTTGTTGTTGAACCGATCCGGGAAGATCTCGGCCAGGTCAGAGACGACCGTGGAGCGCAAGAGCCTCGAATGGATCTCGGCGACACCGTTGGTGCTGTGTGTGCCCACGATGGCCAGGTTGGCCATGCGAACGCGTTTCTCCTGGCCTTCCGCGATCAGGCTCACGCGCGCCAGGCGGCCGTTGTCGCCCGGAAACCGCGCTCGAACGTCGTCCAGGAAGCGGCGGTTGATCTCGTAGATGATCTCGAGCAGCCGCGGAAACATGATCTCGAAGAGGATCACCGGCCAGGTCTCAAGCGCCTCCGGCATCAGTGTGTGGTTGGTGTAGGCCAGAGTGCGTGTGGTCAGGTCCCACGCCTCGTCCCACGGCAGCGCCGCGTCGTCCACCAGGATTCGCATCAACTCGGCCACTGCGAGCGACGGATGCGTGTCGTTCAACTGGATCGCCACCTTCTCGGGAAGGGCGTGCCATTCGTTGCCGCGCCGCTTGAATCGCCCGACGATATCTCCGAGCGAGCACGCGACCAGGAAGTACTCTTGAAGCAGCCGAAGATTTCTGCCCCGCGGTGTCGAGTCATCGGGGTAGAGCACGCGCGTCAGCACTTCGGCGGCAACTTTTTCGTGGACGGCGTCGAAGAAATCGCCACGGCTGAATTCCAGGAAGTTGAAGTCGGCGTGGGCCGTGGCGTTCCACAGCCTGAGCGTGTTGATGTTGCTGCCGCCATAACCGACGACGGGTCGGTCATAAGGTATTCCGACGATCACCGTCGGCACGTTGGGAACCACCGTCAGCCGTCCCTCCTTCATCTGAAACGCGCAGTTGAGACGAACATCGACCGTCTCGTTCGGGCGCACGACCTCCCACGGATCCCCGTGAAGCAGCCAGTTGTCCGGGTGCTCGATCTGGCGGCCGTCCTTGATCTCCTGGCGGAACATTCCGTACTCGTAGCGCAGGCCGTAGCCCACCGCCGGAATCTCGAGCGTCGCCATCGAGTCGAGAAAACAGGCAGCGAGACGGCCCAGACCGCCATTGCCCAGGCCTGCGTCTGGCTCAACTTCGTAAAGCGCCGATAACTCCTGCCCGATGTCGGAGGCGAAGTCGCTTTGCACGAAATCTTCGATCCGCAAGTTGGTGATCGTGCTGGCCATCGTCCTGCCGATCAAGAACTCCATCGACAGATAATAGACCTCCTTCGGATTCTTGTGGTCGTAGCTGCGCTGCGTCAGAATCCAGCGCTGGGCGAGCACGTCACGGACCGAGCGCGCCATCGCCTCGAAGCGGTCGCGCGCGCTGGCCCGTTCGTGCGCAGTGACGTGGTCGAACACAAGATGACGGTCGTAGTAATCCTCATCATCGAATCGCAGCGGACCGCATTCGTAGCGTTTCAAAGGATCGGCAGTCTGGTTCATTCCGGTGCTCCGAAAGTGCTCGTGGCGCCATGAGAACGAGTCGATCATTTATGCACGTGGCGATCATCATTCCAGAGGCGAATCGCCGGCTCGTCGAGCGTATGCTCGTAACCTTGGATCGAGAGCGACGCCGGGCCCAGGTAGAGTAGCCTCCCTTCCGAGGGCGGCAGACCGAGCCACCGCGCCGCCAGAACGCGGAAAAAGTGGCCGTGACCGAACAGCAGTTGGCGCCCGTCACGGCGCGGAGTCGGGCGATGACCCGATCGGCACGAGCACCGACTTCTTCGACCGTCTCGCCGCCAGGGCAGCCGTCGCGGAAGAGTAGCCAATTGGCATTCTCGCGGCGGATCTCGGCGGATGTCTTGCCGTCATAGACGCCGTAATTCCATTCCATCAGGTCAAGGTCGACGATGGTCCGCTCGATGAATCCCGCCAGCTCGCACGTCCGCCGCGCACGCTCCAGCGGGCTCGTGAGCACCCTCTGAAACTCGATTCCACGCAGCCGGTCGCCCAGGCTGCGTGCGTTCAACTCGCCTCGGGCCGTGAGCGGGATGTCGGATCGCCCGGTGTGCTGGTGCGAGAGTGTCCAGGCCGTCTCTCCGTGTCGTGCCAGATAGATTTCGGGTAGTTCTTTGGACATTTTAGATCTCGGCGCATACCACGTAACTGGTGTGTTTTCGCGCTCTGGCAAGCGGGAATGCATCAAAGGAACCGCGATTGCCGTCCCGGAGCCCAGTGGGTTCCATTGTCGATGCCCTGTTCCGGAAATGCTAGCATCGCGAGACGTGCTATTCCTTGAGAGGCACGAATCGCGCCGTGTATCGCGCGATCATCGATTCTTCGTCGGTTTGAATGACGCGGATCGGCGTGCGCGACGTTTCGGTGGTGATCACCGGCTCATTCCCGCGATTACGTATCGGGTCGATGTTGATTCCCAGAAATTCGAGGCCCGCGCAGGTTTCCGCGCGGATGTCGGGCGAATTCTCGCCGATGCCCCCGGAGAACACCAGGAGATCGAGGCCGCCCAGCGCGGCCGCCAGCGCGCCGATTCCCTTCTTGGCCTGGTAGCAGAACAACTCGACGGCCTCCGCGGCGCGCTCGTCGTCCGCTCGACACGCCAGGAGCTCGCGGATGTCAGAGCTGGTTTCCGAGACGCCAAGTAAGCCCGACTCATGATTGACCATTCGATGGAATACCTCGGCCGACATGCCGGCGACCATCCGGGTCAGATACAAAAAAAGACCGGGGTCGATGTCGCCGCACCGCGTGCTCATCACGAGACCCGAGGCCGGCGTCAACCCCATGGTCGTATCGATCGGGCACCCCCCGTGCACGACCCGAAACCCGACCGCCGCGATCTGTTCGGCGCCCCAAGGTGCGCTCGAGCCAGTCAATGAGCAGGCCGGCTGCGGCGCCGAGATCCGGCGCAGTCACACTCCTCTCACGAGCTTCCTGATCCCCGGTAAGCTGGGCCGACATGCTCGCATCCGGTTGCCCGATGCGCTCGATCCTTCCGCGGCCCATTCGCCTGCACAACCCGGCGCACGCGGATTCCAGGTCGTACAGCGCGAACTTGAGGCTTGACGAGCCCCCGTTGACGGCAAGAAACGCCGGCCGCGCGGAGTCCTGAACGGGCGTTGTCGCGTTTCCGATTCTGCCGGTTGATTTGCTCATGAGCGACCGGTCATTCTATCGCACCCGGAACACGGTCGGAAGAGTGTGTAACTTCCTTCGTGTAACTTCCTTCGTGAGTGCCTGGCGCGGGACATGACCCTTTGTGTTAGTATGTGAAGTAGGCTGCCACCACAGTTCTCAGTAACGGTTTTTGCAGGGAACCGGGTCCGCCGGCTGATCGATTGACGCCTATGGGTATAGGTGCGCGACTGGCCTGGGCAGCCCGGTAGTTTTTGCATGAGAGCCGACGCGGATGCCCGAAGGCCCGATTGACTTACTGTCAAAGGCACGCGCGGGTGAGACCGAAGCCCTGGGCGAGTTGTGCGCGCTCTATCGAAATTATCTGCGAATGGTTGTGCGCACGGGCCTCGGTCCCAGACTGCGCGAGCGGGTTGAGATGTCGGACGTGATTCAAGAAGTGTTGGTGGAGGTGGTGCGGCAGTTCCCGCAGTTCACGGGTCAGAACGAAGCAGCCCTGGTGGGCTGGCTACGACGCCTGGTTGGGCAGAAGCTGGCCGACTTGGGGCGGTATCACAGCCGGGCGAAGCGCGCCGGCGCGTCGACGGCCTTACCGCTTGACGGGGCGGCATCAGAGATTTCCGGGGGTTCGCGGTCGGGAGAGGACAATGGGCGGATCGTCGATATGCTGGCACTATCTCAGACCAGTCCGAGTCAGGCCGCCAGTCGTCGCGAGCAGATCATTCTCCTTGCCGACGCGCTGGCCGCGCTTCCTGAAGCCGAGGCCGACGTGGTTTGGCTCTATGCTGCCGAAAGCCTTTCGTTCGAGGCGATCGGCGAGCGGTTCGGATTAAGCCGAAAATCGGTGCGCGGCATCATGGCACGCGGGCTCAAGAACCTGAAGCGTTCGATGGAAGGTCCCCCCGGTGGATCTCTGAGGTTCAGCGATGGTCAAACCCACTGACGGCACGACTGACGGTCCCGACGTCGCGCCCGACGAGAACGACGAGGACGATCGCGTCGGCGAAGCCGTCGAGCTCTACATGTTGAGTTGTGAGCAGGGCCCACCGCCTGACCTGGACGAATTCGTCGCGCGATTTCCTGGGCTCGAAGATGACCTCCGGGCGGCCATTGACGGCCTGGAGCTGGTTCACGGCTTGCTTGGTCTCGGTTCGGCAACCGGCTCCGGGAGCGGCCGCCGCGGCGGGCTCGACCACCGGATTGAGTCGGGCCAGCGAATCGCCGGCTACCGGGTTGTGCGCGAGCTCGGACGAGGAGGCATGGGCACGGTCTACGAGGCCGTGCACATGGGGCTCGACCGGCCCGTGGCGCTCAAGGTTCTTGGCGTGCACGCCGCGCCCGATTCCTCGGCCCGCCGACGGTTCTTGAACGAAGCTCGCACCGCCGCCGGTCTGCACCACACCCACATCGTGCCGGTCTTCGACGTCGGCCAGGTCGGCGGGCTTTGTTATTACGCCATGCAACGAATCGAGGGGAGCGGGCTCGATCGCGTGCTCAAGCATCTGCGTCGCACGCGTCACGTGGCCTCCGGCGGCGGAGAGGCGCTTTCCAGCTCTCGGCTGCCGAGCTTCCTTGCCAGCGAAGGTGGCGGCGCAGCTCAGGCGAAAGCCTCCCCCCACCCGGGTCGATTCTGGGCACGGCTGCCCGCTAGTCTTCTGCACGGGCGGAAACGGCCCGATGGCCAGCTCGACCAAGCGAAAACGCCGGCTGCCCGGTCGAGCTTCGCGGGAATGCAGCAGGTGCCGGCACGACCCAACGGCATTCGGCCAAAGTCTCTCATTTCGCCAACCGATGGTTCGACCGCGTCCTGGGGAACGGCTTCGCGCGATGGCCGGATCGCGGCTGCCGATTCCGCCCCCGGCGGGCTTCAAGCAGTCGCCCCAGGGTCTCTCCCGAATTTGACCTCGCCCGATCCGGATCGGCAGCGCCGCGAGCTCGAGCCGCCTCCCTTCGATCCTCCTCGCGGGCCGGCATACTTCCGCTGGGTCGCCAAGGTCGGCCGCGAATCGGCGGATGCCCTCGCGCATGCGCACGAGCAGGGCGTCATCCATCGCGACGTCAAGCCCTCGAACTTGTTGATCGATGCGAAAGGCAGCATCTGGGTGACCGATTTCGGCCTGGCTCGCCGCCTCGCTGATCCTGGTATCACGCATCATGACAGTTTGCTGGGCACTCCTCGCTACATGAGCCCCGAGCAGGCTCGCACGGGTTCGATCGACGGTCGGACCGACGTCTACAGCCTGGGAGCCACCCTGTACGAGCTGCTGTCCTTGCGTCCCCCGTTCGACGGTCAGACAGCAGCCGAGCTGATCGACCAGATCGGTCAGCAAGATCCGCTGCCGCCGACGAAGGTCGACCGCCGCGTCCCGCGCGATCTCGAGACCGTCGTGCTCAAAGCCCTCGCCAAGCGGCCCGCCGACCGCTACGCAACCGCAGGCGAGCTGTTCGATGACCTCGAGCGGTTCTTGAATCGCGAGCCGGTCAAGGCCCGGCGCATCGGCCCGCTTGGCCGGGCCTGGCGGGTCGCCCGCCGCCATCCCGGAATCACGGCCGTCTCGACCGCCGCGGCCGCACTCGTGCTGGCGATCGCCACCTTCGCGTACGTGAAGATCGTGTCCGAGCGAAATCTCGCCGTCGCCGCGCAGCAGCAGAGCGACGAGCTCTTCAAACGCGAAAAGGCGGCCAACGCCCGGCGCCGAGCGGCAGAGAAGGAAAGACTGGGATCGATCATTCAGCTTACCGCGCTCGGCGCGGCACCGACCCGGCGGAGTCTCGGACTGAATTTCGTCAAGGAGGCGGCTGAGCTCGAGCCGGACAACGAAGAGCGGACGCAGCTTCGCGACTCGGCGGTCAAGTTCCTGGTTTTGCGAGAGATCGAGCCGAGCAATCCGGCGCTGGCCACGGGGCGGGCGCGGGGTTTGATCTTCACGCCCGCGGGAAATCAGCTCGCGATTCTGTCTGAAGATGATGACGAGCTCGACTTTTGGGACGTGCAGAAGCGACGCCAGTTGACGAAATTGCCCCTTCGAGGCGGCGCGGCAATCGCACCGATACCGGTTGCCGAAGGTATCAGCGAGAGCGCCGGCGGCAGGGCTGAAACGGCTCCAGGTGCGAGCAGCGGCTCGGTCGCGAGCACGGGCGGGCAGCGAGGCGGTCAAGGCGGTCGCGGCGGGCCGTTTCGGTTCCCCCGCCTCGCACAAATCGGTCCCTACATCGCGACGATTCTTCCTGGCGACGCCGCGCTCGGATTGCTCGACTTGCTTTCCGGCGCGCCCTGCGGAGCTTGAGTCTGCCCAACCATTCCATCGTCGGCTTGATCGGCGAGCCGACCGGCCACCGCCTGATCACAATCGGGACCGAGCAGATCCAGAACGAGGTGATCCTCGAGGTCAACCTCTGGGATGCTGATCATCTCGAACGGCCGATTGCCACCCTGCCCTGGCGCACCGACGACGCACGGGAAATGTCGTTCCCACTGGTATCGATCAGCCCGGATGCTCGAACCGTCGCGGTGGCTGCCTTCAGACGCGCGGTTGTCAGACTCTACTCGGCGCAGGACGGCAGTCCGCTGCCTCGGGGCGAGATCGAGCCGCAGGCCGACCTCTCCGCAATTGCGCTCGGGCCGAACAACATGCTGGCCACCGCCGGCAACACCTCCGGCGGGACATCGATCCGGATCTGGGACCTGGATTCCCATTCGTTCCCTATTGGCCTGACGCCCGGCCAATCCAACACCCGGCTGATGCGATTTAACCCGCAGGGTAACCTCCTCGCGATCATGGGCAACGGTCCCATCGAGCTCTGGGATCCGGTCTCGCTCAATCTGGTGGCCGCCTTGCGCACGTCTGATCAGGCCGCCGACATGGCCTTTGCACCCGACGGGATGACCCTTGCAGCCGTCGGCCGCTCGGGTGACGCCATGATTTGGACCGTGCATGACTCGGCCGCCCGCACGCAGCTCAGCGGTTTCGACTCGCCGCCGTCGGCTCTCGCCTTCGGCAAAGACGGCGTGCTTGCCGCCGCAAGCTTGAGCGGTGAGATCTGGACATGGCGCAGCGGCCGATGCCCGGAAATCGGCCCGCCAGTCCCCAGGCCGGCGGTCGAAGTCGCGTCCCCCGCCATCGGCCCTCTCGAGCCCAGGCGCAGCGACGCCCCCGCCTCCGATGCCAATCGGCGAGGAGGAGGCGGACGGCCGCCGCGGGGCGAAGGGCCGCGGACGGGCGGACGTGGGGGCTTCATGGGCTTTCAGCCCACGACGATTGCGTTCGACTCGTTGGGACGGCTCGTTGTGCATGACTACCAGGGCCTCCGGTTCTCTGCCGGAGAGGTGGGCTCCGTTCTTGGTAAGGCGAAATTCTCTGTTGTGGGTTCTCTCACGCAGGGTCCGGGAACGTTCCGGACCACAGCACTGGCAAAAACGTCCGACGGCGCGATGATGGTCGTGGTCCGAGGATCGTCGTTCTTTCTCTGGCGTGCCGAGGCTCCCGACACACTCATCCCCATCGAACTGTCCCCGCCGCTCACCGCCGAAGCAGGTCCGACGCCGCGCGGTCGCCCCCCCGGTGCTAACGACCCGCGCGGGCCTGGGCTGCGGTCACTACAGATTTCTCCCAGGGGCGACCGGCTCTACACGGTTGACCAGAGAGGACGAGAAAGCGTACTCCGTGCCTGGGCGATCGACTTCGTCCAGGGCGCGAAATCAGCCCGTGCGTCGGAGCTGCTGTCGACCACCCTGGAACAATCAAACAAGGTCACGTTGAAGCCTGACGGAACAATTCTCGCCATCCTCGAGCCAACCCAGGTCACCCTGATCGACGCGCATAGCCTGCAGTGGATCGGCGTCCTCACCGAGCCCGGAAAGCCGACCGAAAACCCCTCTTGGTCGACGTCGCTGGCCTTCGCGCCGGACGGCCGCTCGCTGGCGGTCGGTTCTTCGCAGGGAATAATCTCGCTTTGGTCCCTCGAAGTTCCCGCTCGCCCCCAGCTTCGACTGCATCTTCCGGGCCACCGCGGCGGTGTCACGAACCTGGTGTACGACGCCCACGGCCGCCGGCTGGCCAGCGCCAGCGCCAGCGGGCCGGATTCCATGGTCGAAGTCTGGGACCTCGCGGTGATCGAAACCGAGCTCGTGCGACTCAAGCTCGCCGACTGACCCGCTTCGATCAAATCAACGTCTCGAGCAACAGCTTGAGCTTGCGCACCTCCACTTCCCGGTCGAATGGATTCTCAATCCGGTCGATAATGGTCACGGTAAGCGCCCGGTTATATCCGTGTCGCTGGAGCATGTTCACGATGCGTGCATAGTCGACCTTGCCCTGGCCCACCCGCACTTGAAACTCACCCGGCCCCGTCCCGGTGTCTCGCAGATTCACGCTTTGTACATACGGGAAAACGCAGTCGAAATCGACGTCCGGCTTCGGGCCCTGCAGGAAATGGCTGGGGTCCAGCGTGATCCCCAATCCCGGAACCGACTGGCACAATTGCACGGCAACCTGGGGATCACCGGTCAAGGTCTCCGAGTGAGTGAGGAGCGCCAGCACCAGTCCCTTGCGGAACGCACTCGATCCGATCGAGCTCAACCGTTTAACCTCGTCGTCAATCGCGGCCCCGCGCGGAGCGGCGTTCATCGTGATCACGGCGACGCTCAGCGATTTCGCCAGCTTGCACAGCCCCTCGAATCGCTGCAGTGTCTGGGGGCTCTGCCAGTCGGCCGGGCCAAAGTCGGCGTAGATCGACGACGGGATCAGGCTCGGGCCCTGTCTCAGCCGCGCCACGGCCGCGTCAGGGTCATCACACGCTTCCGAAAGCCGGAGATGTTGCCCCTCTTCAACCAGCGCGAGCTCGAACTTGTCGAATTCGAGTTCGACAATGTGGCGCAAGGCCGTCTCCATCGGCTCCCGCGCGAAGCACAGCGTATTGCACGCGACAAACATCGTGATTCTCCTTGATTTGCTCTGCGGATTCTACCTGCGCTTACGGTCGGGCGAAAGGGCAGAAGGATTGGCGCTGCCCTGCCGCGCTGATCCTCCGCCCGCCTGCGGCCTCCGCTCGGTTGCCCGTGCCAGACGCGTCGTCGCGGCTGCCCTTGATTCCCTGATCCAGTGCGAGCTCGAGAGCCGGGCAAACTCGGCAAAGCGCTCTTCGCGGTAAGCTTGAATCGCCTCGAGCAACGTTCGCCGCGCGTTCAGCGTGCCCGACCGCGAAGTCGCCTCGTTCGGAATGTGCAGGTCGTCGATCCATAGGTTGCCCGGTGCCAGCAGCTCGAACCGCAATCTTGCCGAATCAAGCCCGCCGGCCGGCACGTCCGAAGCACGCACCGCCCTACCCTCCCACTCGGTCGACACGGTCATCTCGGTCCGACGGACGTACGGCTTCCCTCCCGAAGCTCCCTCAATCCAGACGCGCACCTTCGTCCCCGGCTCTGACGCCCGGAAAAAGGCCTCGATCGTCAAGCTCGAATGATTGTTGGGAACAAACGATTCGCTGATGACCGACGCTGGCGCGACCGACGCATCGAGCTTCAAGCTCCCTTCCCCCGAATGGGGATTCTCGCGATCGACCTTGATCGACGCCTCGCCCCGCGTGGCACCCTCGACCAGCCAGCCGGCCAGCTCGCGCGAGCTCCCGCTCGTCGCTGAGGCAACCTTGACGAGCGGCCCGCCCGCGAGCGGCTCTTTCACGCTTGCCGCTGGCTCGAACCCGCAGTTCGCCGGCTCTGCGGGTCCCGCCGAAAGACCCTGGTTGAGCCGCTTGAGCTGCGCCGAGAGTTCGTTGAACCGGGCCCGCATCGATGTCATCACCGCCTCGGAAGGATAAGCACTCACCGACAAAACCTGCACCCGCGGCGCACCGATCTTGATCGCCGCGACACCATACGGCAGCAAGTCGAGCACCAGGTTGCTGCCGTCGGCTCGCGCGATCGGAGCCAGGTGTACCCCCCGACCGACATCCTCGACCGCCGCTCCCGCGGGCACCCCGAGCTTTCCGGCCAGACGTATTGGGTATGGGGAGTTATTCGCAATCTCAAGAAACGTCTGGTCGGCCTCATCCAGGTTGCGCACCACGACGCCGAACGGCTTCGGAATCGCGTTGGCCAAGGCGTCGGCCGGCCCCTCCTTCGCCGGCAGCGCGCCGAGCACGCGCGCGAACCGGCGCAGCCGCTCTTCCTGGCCCGCGGCGGCCTTCTCGGCGAGGAACACCCACCGCGAATCGAGAGCGGCAAGTGCATGCCCGAGCGGCTCGTCCGCCGCCGGGCCGTCTCCCAGCGGCAGCGCGCCCAGCCGCAGCCCCTGCAAGGAAACCACCGTGTTCGTCGCAGTCGCCAGGTCCTCAGGTAGCTCCGGCCCCGGCGATCGACCGCCGAGATCGTCCGACCCACCTTCACGGCCAATTGCCAGCAGCATTCCGCGATGCGGACGCGACGCGACCAGCGAGTCGAGATCAGGGCTCATCGCCAGGTCATGCGAGAGCGCTTCGTTCGACAGCGCCGTCCCCCGCACGACCAGCGGCGAGACGGGACCACTCGGCCACTGCTTGAGATCGAGCCCGACGCTGCGCCACGACTGACTCGGCGGCAGGGCCGCTCGGTCCACTCGCCTCGCCTCGTCCCCCGCCGGGCCGCCGTCCAGCCCCGGTGTCACAACGGCCAGGCTCGCCGAGGGAGAAATCGCATGCACCGCATCGTTCAACTCGGCGTAAAGCGCGGCAATCTCCTTCGTTCGCCACGTGAGCCACGGCATCCGTCCGACCCCCGCCAGATACCGCGATCGTTTCGCGAATCGACCGGGATCCGTGCTCTCCACGCCCGGGATCGGCATCTCGCGCGTGGCCCCCGGACCGATCGTGTCGTGAATGAACTTACGATAGGTCGCGTCGTCGACCCCCGTGTCGGGCGTGCCCAGCAGGGTCGGTCCCGGCCCCAGTCGAATCACCAGCCCGCCTGAACCGCCGCCCGGCTCGCTCGGCTTGAGCTGGTTCATAGCATTGGTTACGCGCTGCTTCATCGCGCCACGTACGTCCGGATGCAGCGGATGATAGACCGCCGAATCCGCCCGCCCCTGGCTGTCGAGCCGGACCAATCCCCGGCGCAAAGCCTCAGCCGAATCGGCCGGCGGCAGCCCCGGCAGCGAGTTGTGCCCGTCGAACCCCAGCTCGAGCCACAGAGAATACCCTTGCCGTGCGAGAACGCGCCGCACCACCTCCACCCGGTCCGGTCGAGTCGAATCTTCATCCGCTTGCCCGAAGAGGCTCCGGCGCGCGTCCCTCTCGGTCAACTCCTCGGGTACCACGGCCGCCGTGGCGCCGCAATATCCCATGTACTTGACCAGGTTCTGAGCCATTCGCAACGGGTCATTCGAGCCAAGGCGACTGCCGAATCGATCGAGGGCGTCGGACCCCGTCAGATACAGCCCCAGTCCGCGCGCCACTCGTAGCGGTCCCGACGCCGGTGCCCCCGCATCTTCGATTTCGGTGAGCGTGATCGCGCCCGCCCGCACCTCGGCTTCCGGACTGCGATTGACCATCACAAGCACCAGATCCGCCGACCGCGGGAAGACCAGCCACTCGAAGTACGCCGGCGGCCCATCCTGCAAGATCGGCGGCCCGGAAGCGCACGCATCCAGCACCAACCGCGGAGGCGAAACGACTGCGCTTCCGCCATTTGGCACAGAGGCCGGAGCGCCGCTGTTTGTTTCCACCAGCGCCACTCCCAGGGCCGACGGTTCGCCACCCGTGATCTGCACCTTCAGACGATGAGGGCGGTCAGGCCGTGTGACCTTGAGCCCAAGCGCTGTCCATGCCAGACCGCCCGCATCCGCGGCGTCGAGCTTCGCCGCCTCCCCGCCGTTGCGCGTGAACCACCCCCGCAATCGATCGCGCCGCGAGGGCTCGATCAGCGCTTCCGCAGGCACCGGCCACTCCGCTCGCCCCGGCCCGGCCAGCGGTGCCCGCCCGGTGGCAATCGGGCGGTGGCTTCGCGACCGCGACAGATCAACCGAATCTACCTCGGTATCGCGTGTAGAGCCTTCGACCGCGATGCCACCGACCCGCGCTTCGGGATCGACCACCGTGAACGCAACCCGGCGCACCGCCGAGGTGGCGACGGCACTCGGCCGACGGCGCCGGATCAAACGAGCCAGCCGCGATCCGTCGCGGGCTGTCGCCGGCTCCCACATCGACCGGATCTCCAGCACGTACGTCCCCTCCGCGCACGGCGCGCGAACATTCCAGATTCGTGATGGCGGCTCGGCCATATTCGCCGGCACAACCTCCCGCGGCTCATCGCGCCACAGGACTTCCCCCCCAGCCAGCGGCCGCAGCACGGCCGTCGTCCGCACGCTGACTTCGCTCGCCTCCGGCCAGATGATGTTGTACCCCACGGACACCGGCACCACCGCCCCAGGCGCAACGACCCCGTCACGCGCCGATTCTCCCAGATCGATGACGATCGAATCCCATGGAAGCCGCTCGACCGTCACCACCAGCCGCGACTGCGGCGGCGTGCGCTGCGGACGCTCGAGCACGGCCGCGAGCGGCATCCCGATCGCCTGATCATCGCTTCGCAACACCAGGTTCGCGTCCACCGCCGCCTCGATCCGGGCCCGCACCCGCCCCTCGCCTCGCTTGCCCAGACTCCACATCCCTTTCGAAGCCGGCATCGGACTGCTCGCTAGCGATTCGCCCCCGCCATCGCCGCCCCGCGCCCAGTTTGGCGGCGGCCAGTTCATCACCTCAATCACCCGTCCGTTCGTAACTTCAAGCATCACTTCAGTCCCGGCTGCTGGTTCGCGAGTTGTATTCGTGTCTTGGGACGGATCTGCGTCGGGTTTCGAGGTGCTCCAGACCACTTCGACGGTCAAGCGAACGCAATCTCCGGTGACTGGACCGCTCTTCGGTTCGGGATCTTGACGCGCAATCGCGGCGGTTGCACCTTCAAGGAGCAAAATCAACACCAGGAAGACGTTGCGCCGAATCCTTGCGCATCGGTCCGGGGGCATTCCTTCGATCAAGGACACCCAGCCCGCACCTGATCCGCATCCGTGCAGATCAAGGCATGGTAGGTTAAGATCGCCTCCAGTCACCCGGCGCAGGACGCTGCGCCAGGTCTGGATTTGACCGTGTATCGTTCTTCGATCGGCCGACCGCTCGCTCGACTTGACGTAATATCCGGAAAAATCCGTACGGTCGGTCCGACCCGCAGAGTCGACGCGGGAGTCTACCGCGAATCGCAACTTTAGTCATGGCCAAGGAGCCTCGAACTCGCGTGGTGGAAACCTGACGCTGATTTGGCGATGCGACGTGACCGGCCGGAGCGCCGTCGACCAACGCGCCGTTCCGCCACACCAACCCGAAGCGCCAGCGAGGCAGCACGCCGGATTGATCACCGTTCGCGAGCGCACACGAACCCGAAGCGCCAGCGAGGAACCACTCCTCAATCCACCCCGACGGTTCTTCCTGACAATCCGCTCCGAGGCCTGAAAGGTCATAACAACTCAGCCCAACGGCACCGCCTTGGGTTTCCAAAGCAACGCCTTGGGTTTCCGCAGCTTGAGTTTCCGCAGCTTGGGTTTCCGCCTGCGGTTTCCGATGCCACTCGCCCTGTTTGCGCGATGCACCGGTCCGGGTGTCCGACGGGAGCGCCTTCGGGGTCCGAAACATAGTGAACAGCACGAGAGATTCGCGGCGGCGTTTTGCGCTGAGCAGCGCCACGAGGTCTTTTTGATCGTTAGAAGGCATCGCAATCATTTCATAGACCCTTATCTCCATTCGACTTGTGGGGCGAATTCGCCCGCCATCTATGCCCTTCGATGAATGGCGCATTGTGGCGCAAAGTGGCGCTCTTTGGAGGGTGCTCAAGCATTCGTACACCGGTGTAAATCGCCCGTTCTCAAGTGCGGCCAATCGCCACCTGCGATCGCCTGTTGAAGGCCGCTCAATAAAGTTGGAATCATGTTCCGTCCTCAAAAGTAGGTCAGGCTTTCAGCCTGACGTATTGACCGCCTGCTTCGGCGCCGACCCACCGCGCGCACTCACGGCTCTTATCTAGATGATCTACAAAACCCCCGATCCTTTTGCGCCGAAGATGTGGTATTCGTCCATTTCGAGTGAGATTCCTCCGCCCTCCGCCGTCAAGCTCTTGTTGGGCGCGGGTCTCTGGCCCCGCCCCGAGAGCGGGACCGAAGGTCTCCCTCCGCCCCCCACGCACGATCGCCTCAGTTCCGCCGCCCTGCGCCCTCCTCGCTTCGTGCTCCGCCCTCCGTCCTGATGCTCGTTCGTTTTGTACATTCGTCGCGCATCCTTACGCCACAAGGACTACGGGAACGCACTCGCTCGGTATATGCGCGAGCGATGGGCCGAACTCGAAGCCGAAACCTTGCCCGCGACGCCGGTGTAAATTACCCGTTTTCAGAAGCGGCCAATGGCCATCAACCGTCGCCTGTTGAAAACTGCTCAACGAAGTTGGAATCATGATCAGTCCTCGAAAGTAGCTCAGGCTTTCAGCCAGACGTATTGACCGCCTGCTTCGTGCGCCGCCCCGCCGGCGCACCGCGTGCTCCTACCCTAAATGATCTACAAACCCCCCGTTCCATTTGCCAACAAGATGTGGAATTCGTCCATTTACGTATTCCGCCCCGCTCCGTGGGGGAGGTGCTTCGGCACACCAACCCGAAGCGCCAGCGAGGAACCTTTTCTCAATCCATCCCGCCAATCGTTCTCGAAGTTGTTCATCAAATCCCCCTCCGCGGCTTGAAAGGCCAAAAGGACTGAGCCCAACGGCACCGTTTCCGAAGCATTACCTCGAGTTTCCAATACGACATTGCGGCTCGCTGAAACGCTTCCGGGGCGTCCGAAAACATAGTGAACAACTCAAGAGATTCAAGGTGGCGCTTTTGCGCTGACCAGCGCCACGAGGTCTTTTCGATCGTCAGACGGCATAGAGATCACATCTTATCCCTTGGCGCCCATATCACTTGTGGATCGGCATCGCCCGCCGTTTACGGCCATTCACACATGGCGGATTGTGGCGCAAAGTGGCGCTTTTTCGAGGGTCTCATGCATTCGTACACCAGTGTAAATCGCCCGTTCTCGAGTGCGGCCAATCGCCACCTGCGATCGCCTGTTGAAGGCCGCTCAATAAAGTTGGAATCATGTTCAGTCCTCGAAAGTAGGTCAGGCTTTCAGCCTGACGTATTGACCCCCCTGCTGCTTCGCGCCGCTCCGCCGTGCGCACTCACGGCTCTTATCTAGATGATCTACAAAACCCCCGATCCATTTGCGCCGAAGATGTGGTATTCGTCCATTTCGAGTGAGATTCCTCCGCCCTCCGCCCTCAAGCTCTTGTTGGGCGCGGGTCTCTGACCCCGCCCCCAGAGCGGGACCGAAGGTCTCCTCCCGCCCCCCACGCACGATCGCCTGGCGTCCTCCGTCCTGCGTCCTCCGTCCTCCACGCAGGCCCGAGTTCGTTTTGAACATTTGTCGCGCGACCTTACTCAGTAAGGACTAAGGGAACAGACGAGCCCATTGTCGCCCTTCGCTCCGCGAAGGGGCATCAGGCATTCCTCCCGCCCTTGTCGGGGAGGTGCCGCCGCAGGCGGCCGTGGGGGCCTGGGCGGAGGGAGAACCGACACAATAACCACCTGGCCCACATCAGCCAGCACGGAGTCTGATACTGCCCGGACGGATCATCTGACGCGTTCCAAATCAACTACTGCCCCCGTGCCCGCCGTCTCGAAAGCAGCCCCGGACTATTCTGCCGCGCCACATTGACCGGCGCGTTGGAACTCGCCTCACAACAACCCTGACCGGCGACGTTCATCAGCTTCCCCGCATCCTCATGCTGAAGCCCACCAAATACCGCCCTTGTCCAAAGCTAGCGGCCTTACCGACATGCACCCACTGCCCAACGACAAGATAAGGCCAGAGCGGCTCAGCGATATTGGTGACGAGTGCGCGTCCGGTCAGCCCAGCCAGCGGGTTTCAACGTGTGTGTCGTCGGCACTATCAGCTTTGATGTCGCCCTTGCTCGGTGCGACGACTAAAATGGAATGCGCCTTTGCCGACCGGGACGGCGCAGGCATTCCCCAGCGTCTGGAGCCGCTCATGGCCATTACCAAGTACTCCGTCGACGACTACGAGGAGATGATCCGGCTCGGCGCCCTCACCGAGAGAGACCAGGTGGAACTCATCCGGGGGGAGATCGTTCCCAAGATGGCCATCGGACCTAGGCATTCAACTTGTGTCAAAGCGTTCAACCAACTCCTCACGCAGCGGGCAGCCGACAGGGCGATCGCCGGCATCCAAGATCCGATTCGCCTTCCCGACAGTGAGCCGGAGCCGGATATCTCCCTGGTGCGTCCCCCCAAAGAACGATATCTGACCAGGCATCCTGAGCCCGCTGACATCTTCCTGGTCGTCGAGGTGTCCGACTCATCGCTGGATGACGACCGGAACATCATGCGGCCTCTCTACGCGGAGTCGGGCATCCAGGAATTCTGGATCGCCAACCTCCGCGACAACTGCCTGGAAGTTTACCGCGGCCCACGGCCGGACGGCACTTATCAGGAAACGCGGCGTGCTACAGCGTGGTCAAAGCACCGACATCGCCGCCCTGCCGGGCCTCGTCGTCGCGGTCGACGAAGTGCTCTGACGTCAGCAAACGGCGCTGCCTGCGGCATTCGATTCCGCTTTCCGCGTCCGTACACGCCATTGTCGCCCGTCGCTCCGCGAAGGGGCATTCCCGTTCCCCCTGATCGCGACCGAAGGCCTCCCGAGAGTAGAAAGCACCCGTCCGACCAGCCCAAAGCACCTGGCTGATTTCAGCCAGCGCACGGTTCTCAATTCGGCCGCGAACTATCCCGATCGCCAGCGCCAGCGCCCGCATTTTCAATCATCTTATCTATCATCCCCGCGCCCGCCGTCTCGAAAGCACCCCCGGACTATCCTGCCGCGGCCTGACGACAGGCGCGATGGCGCTCGCCTCACAACAACCCTGACCCGCTCCGTCCACCAGCCTTCCCGCATCCTCATGCTGAAGCGCCACCAAATACCGCCCCTGCCCAAAGCTAGCCGCCTTCGCGACATGCACCCACTGCCCAACGATAAGATAAGGCCAGAGCGGCTCAGCGATATTAGTAACCAGTGCCCGCCCAGACAGCCCAGCCAGCGGATGCTTGATCCCCCGCCGCACGCTCAACCGTTCCCACTCACGCAGCCGCACATCTTGTTCGCGAACGACAACCTGTTCGGCCATTGCGGCCAGGGCTTTGTAATCAGGCTGAGGAGTCCCATCGGGAATGGAGCAATAACCTTCGGCGAGTGTGCCAATGCGGCGCATGAGTCGATTGAAGAGTGTCGGCCCATCAAGCCGGTCAATCCGCTGGCGCTTATGCTTGAGGTCCGCCGGAGTGATAAACCCAATAATCGCCGTGCGCCGGCGGCGGCGCCTTCGCGACGATCTCGAGCCCCGTGACCTCAGGCACAAGGGCCCCGATCCCGCGTGCAGCGGGATCAATCTCGACGTGCGTTCCATCGGTGATCGGCGACAATTAAGAACTCCAGCGATTTACGAATCGGGTTTCTATCAGTGAACAGCGATACCTAATCCTTCCAGAGTCGCAACACATACCGGCCGGAATCAGGTAAGCCGTTGCCGGACCACTCCATGTTTATCACTTCGCCATTCATTAACCCGGACTGGTCTGGAGCCTGCACCGGCACTTTTGCAACCACATCTTTTCCTAGCCATGAGACCCGCCGGTCGCGGATGGTCCCGGTGATTTCCAAGAATCGCAACGGCTCATCGGAAGTCACAAACCTGCCTTTGAATCGCTCGCCGGACCGCTCCAGAACCAGGAGCACCGTTCGTGGGCGTTGTCCGCCTTCGCTTGTCCACACTGAACCGGCTCGAAATGGATCAACACCTTGGGTGTTCTGTTGGTTCAGTTGCCCAAACTGTGAAATCGTCCATTCTAGATCTCTAACCGCCGGTCCGTAGTCTTTCCATGCCATAGGGGCTCTCCCCTCGGCCTGGGGTGATTCGAAACCAGACATCATGAGAAGATATATGTTACGGTTCTTCATCTCAACGCTTAGGCTTTGCATCTCATCAACCGGAATTGTGCCCGCTTCCATGGTCGCGACCAGCCCTTGGAGTCTTGGCTGAAAATCCCGGAAGCAGTTTTGATAAGCCCAGGCGCGCCCGCTTATATCTGTATACGCCTCGCTGAACACCTCAATATGGTGCAGCATGCGAGCGACAGCCTGTCTTCTCAGTTGCTCGAGCCTGCGCTCGATATCTGGATTGGCGGGCTGAGGACGCTTTTCTCGGGTGTCGGTGCTCCCATCCAAAGCGCTCGCCTTGCCGTGACTCCTTACCTTCTCACCCATGGGTCCTTCCGGCTCTGACGCGTAGGACGGTTTCCTTTGAACAGGGTCACGACCAAATTCCGGCTTCGGTACTGCGACTACTCGGCGGTCATGGTCGGCGCGTGGCACCTGTGGGCTGCCCATCTCTGTTCCGACGGAACCATTTACCGTACCGATGGGCGCGGCATCGCTGCCACCGGACGCGAGAGGCCTAATTTCCTGGATTTCCACCGACCGAATTCGGACGTTCCAGGTTCCATTGCAAACCAGTGCGATACTGCCCGAGGCGTGGGGTTCGTCGTCGTCCACATATTCTGAGACCGTGATTGCATTAACCGTTGTAGATATCCGATTTGTCAGAGTCGTAACCTCGATAACGTTCCAGTGCGGGGACGTGTAGGGTACTGGCTTGGAGAGCAGAGCCCAGGGCCCGTAGACGCCGCGCCCGCCGTGCTTGGCGACACTTCCAATAGCGGGGAACCAACCCTGGTCGGCGATCTGTCGCTGCCCGTCCTGCCTTACGTTCCACCAACCGCCGTCCGTGACCAGGTATCCATACCACTTTCCAGCCGCTTCGGACCGTCGCAATTGGATGTGCCCTGTCCCTAAAGGTTCTTTATACATCAATGTAACTCGCAGCCGGAAATCCCTAAAGTCACGCCGCTTCGTCACAAGGGTTGCATGGCCTTCGGCCGATCCTCCGCCCTCCAGGACACCGTCGGTCACGTTCCATTCGCCTCCCCCATATTCGGGCCTCTTCTCCCAGCCATCGAGGTCCTTTCCGTTGAAAAGATTGACCCAAGCGTTTCGCGCCGGCTCGCCACTGCGAGGGATCATGCCATTTGACTCCTTTGGGGTGGTCGAAGCGCGCGACGATGTGGCGGTGTGCTCCGGCGTGTGCTCCACGCTTACATCTGGCGTTTCAATCTTGAATGGCACGTCGTCCTTTGCTGTGATCTTCGTCTGTCCGTTTCTTGTCGTGATCGTGATGACGATCACGCCGAGCGCCGCCACGGCGAATGCGGCGGCCGCAAGTGCCACGCGCCATTCCTCGCCCGGCTGCCTCCTGCTCGGTACATTCCTGGCTGCTGACTTCGCCGGCTTGGGTATTTCCAGCTCGATGAGCGGTTCATCGTCCGCGATCTGAATCAACCTTTCCCACGCCACGTTGCCGTCGCGCTGCTTCGGTGCCGCGTCTTCTCGCGGGCGTGAGACCGCAGCCCGAGCAGCGGAATGCCCCGGCGTGGCGCCCGGGCGAGAATCCAGCTTCGGTTCGACTTCGGGCATCGAGCGGGATTTCTCAAACGTCTGAGGCGCCGGAAGCAACGCGTCCCTCTTGAAGAATGGAGCAAGTGCTCGAGCGACGTCCGCTGGGGTCTGAAACCGCCGCACCGGCTCCTTCGCCATCATCTTAGCGACGAGCGCCGCCAGTTCTGACGGTACCTCCGCGCGTACGAAGTTCAGCAGGTCGGCATCACGCGAAATGTGAGCCTGGTACATGTCGTACAGCGAATTCGCCTGGAACGGCGGGCGGCCGGCCAAAAGGTAATAGAGCGTGCCACCGAGACTGTAGATGTCGGCGCGGATATCAGCACTCATCGCGTCGAGGATTTGCTCGGGCGCAATATAGTCGGGCGTGCCTAGAGCCTGACCTTCGGAGGTCAACGCGTCGTCGACCTTCTCCTCGCGAGTCGCCTTCGCCAGACCGAAATCGAGGACCTTGACAATCGCCTTGCCTCCCTTTCGAGAGAGCATCAGGTTGCCTGGCTTGATGTCGCGGTGGACGAGTCCTTCATCATGCGCGTGCTGGAGCCCGAGCGCCGCCTGATAAACGAAATTGCACGCGTGAGCGACGGGCATTGCGCCCTTGGCCTTGACCATTTTCGACAGGTCGAGACCCTCGACATACTCCATCGCAAACACGAAACTTTCGCGCAGTCGCGTGGCGTGGTACGCCGTCACGATGTTGGGGTGCCGAAGCCTGGCCACGACCCGGATCTCGCGGAGAAATCGTTCGAGCACTCCGGGGCGCTCCATGATCTGTCGGCTCATCACCTTCAGCACCTCGTCGCGCCCCATCATTTTGTTGTGGGCCAGATAGACCACGCCCATCCCGCCACGGCCGAGCTCTCGCTTGATCTCGTAATCGGGATGTTCAGCCAGGCCGGGTGGAAGGGTGCTTGCCGGAGGCGGGGCCTGAGGGCTCTCGCCCTTGTCGCTCTGCGCCCCACCAAGCAGCGACTGGCCGAACGTCGTATCGCCCGAAGGCTCCTGTCCATCCCGGACCCGTTCTAGGAAACTATCAGCCGACATTTCGGAAACCCGTTTCCGACAATCCGGGCACTGCTCCAAATGTTTGTTCACTACGTCTGCCGACCGGTCATCGAGCTTACCGAGTCCGTACGAGCTCAGCGTCTGATCGGTCGGATGCAAGGTTGGATGAGCGTCCATCGGGCGGTCTCCGGGGACCGGTCGAATAATTGGAACTGAACATGAGAGGCCGGTTCCGCTTCGAACCTGTCGCGAAAAAAGGAATCTAACAAAAAAAGGCCCCGCCTTCCTCGCTGAACCGATTTAGAACCCAACATTTCCTCAGAATCGCGCCTCTAACAGTTTGCACCAACGACAACCATCACGATAATGGGGCGCTGGCGCCATGACAATGCTGACGACGGTGCCTGTAGTGCTTGCTCAAGGTACGAGCCATGCGGACCTGGATCATTGGGACCGACGCCGATTGCGACCTCGTCGTCGCGCAGCCCACAGTCTCAAGCCGCCACTGCCGCCTCTCCGAGATCGCTGGCGGCTACGTCGTCGAAGACTTGGGCGCGTCGAACGGCACGTATGTCAATGGAGAACGGATCAAGTCGAAGACTCGCGTCACGCCACAGGATGTCGTAACGTTGGGCGCCACCGTCCGCATGCCCTGGCCGGCCGCCGAAACCCCGGCTGCCGCGAGGGTCATCCGAATTGGCCGCAGCACCGACAACGACATTGTCATCGACGATCCGAGGGTTTCCAGCCACCACGCTCGGATCATCATCTCCCGTACTCAAACGCTGATCGAGGATCTGGGATCGTCCAATGGAACATTCGTCAACACACCCGATCACAAGGCGAAGCAGCCGATTCCCTTGACCGAAGGGGACGTCGTCTCCTTCGGATCGCTCACGGTGACGGCGGCTCAACTAATGACCGCGGAGGTCGCGCCCGATCATGTTTTTTCGCCCGCACAACCGAGCCCAAGAATCGAGTCGCGGACGGAGCCAGTCACTGCGAAATTCCAGGTTCCACCAAACCTGCTCGACCGCTGGGCGCCCGCCCTGCTCGCACAGTCGGCGACGATCGCCGTCTTGATCGTTGCGATTGCTGGCCGCCCGCCCGCGATGGAGCCCAACGCCAAGAGTCTGGACTCCGTCGCTCAATGGATCGCGGGCACGACCTTTGCACTGGGTCTGGCAGCGATCTGGTTGGGCGCTTCCCTTGCCGCATGGAGCGTCGCGTCCGGCCGATTGGTTGTTCCCCGCAAAGGTGCGACGAGTTCAAGTGCGCTCGCTTCCCTTACCTCCACGCTCTCGATCGTGATCGCCCTGTGCATCGCTCAGTGCGCCGTGTTGCTGGCGATTGTCCACTGGGGATGCGACCTGCGCGGACCTTGGCTGGCGATGTTCGGTATGTCGGTCCTGGCTTCGGCAGTGGGACTCTCGCTCGGGCTGTTCGCGTCGAGAATGGTCCGCAGGCCGAAGTGGGCAGCAGCGGCGCTGGCGCTCGCCGTCTCGCTGATGATCGCCGGCGGTGGCTGTATCTGGCCGCTGCCGCGTTTGAACGCGGCGGCCAGGATGGCGACTTGCGTCATTCCTTCGCGCTGGGCTTTCGAGGGCCTGTTGTTGCTGGAAACTGACACACACGCCACCTCGCAGCCACCACTGGCGGCCAGTACTCGATCAACACCGGTGGTCGACATGGCCGAGCGCTTCTTCCCGGCCAAGACCGAGCGGATGGGCCCAGAGGCTGACGCGCTGGCTCTTGCAGCCATGCTGATCAGCCTCACCTCGCTGGCCGTTTTCATTTCCCCAAAGCCTGCCCCCTGAGCGCCTTCAAATGGCTCAGGCGGTCATAAGCAGCCGGATGCGAGCGCACGTGATCGTCGATGGGTGAAATCCCGCGAATGCCCTCCAGCTCGCCGCGCTCCTCCTTCATCAGGTCCTGCGGCTTCCCGCGCCCGTTCTCAAAACCCTTCGCTCTCGCGTATTGGTCGAGTGTACGCAGAAACTTCAGGCAGTCGTGCTCAGACCGATCGAGATGTTTCATCCGCTGATAGATCCACGCATCAGCAGCATATTCGAGGTCATCCGGGTAGCCATACGGGATGATCAAGAAGTAAAGCTTCTGCAACGTACCTTCACTGAAGCTCCGGACGTCCCGATCTCGGAGACACGCCAGAGCATGTCGAAGCTCGACATGAGCAATCTCGTGGCCAACCACAAACTCGAGCACGCGCTCTTCCTCATCGGGGATCATGTCCAGAAGTTTCCGGGTCACGTAGATGTATCCGCCCGGATGGGAAAAGGCATTGACCACATCGGAATTCAGGACGAAGAACTGATACTTGATATCCTTCCGCAAGAATGGCTCGAGCGAAGCTGCCGCCTCCTTGACGCGTCTCAACCCCGATCCTGCGTCTAGTGGATTCAACTGCAAGATCAAACTGTTGAACTGTTCGCCAAGCTGCTTCTCGTCCTGAGTTGTGAAATCATCCAGTTTCCACGACTTGGTCAAGTAGGGCTGGCCCCACAGCGGATCGCTCTTCCATCGCGAGATGCCGGCGGCGAGAGCTTTGCCGTCAGAGGGTGCGGGCGTCGACGTCTTGACCGCACGCCCAGGCGGGATTGCCGGTGACGGAGACGCGGTAGCCGCGGGCTTCTCCGAGGGAGTGGTTTTTCGCTCCTCTCGCTCAGCGGCCGAGGGTGCCTTCGTGACGACAATGTTCTTCGCCGGCGGACCTTCCGGCAGAGGCTGCGCGGGCCCCTTGGCCGCATTCACAGCCTCGGCGACCTCGACTTCCGAATTCTGAGCAGGCGGTGCAGCCTCTGCCGCGGTCGGCGAGCGCCTCGCCCTGTCCAGGGATTCACGGTATGTTCGCCCTTTGTCTTGAACGAGCCACACGGAACCGGCGAGGAACATACAAAACACAGATCCAATAACGCTGTACCGGACCATGGCGAGAGAACCCTCCCCGGGTCATTTCATCGGTGCCTTCTCCGAGCCCGTAACCTTGTTACGTTGCTCGAGTAGGGCGGTGTAGAGTTGAAAATAGAGGATTCTCTCGTCAGGCGAATCCGCGCGAGCGAACGTCAAGTTGTGCCGTCGCATGAAGAGCCTGAAATCATCGACGGTCGTGCCATGGTAGCTATCGACTTCTCCGAACACCCGCTGGATCGGCAGCGACATGAAGAGCCGCGCCGTTTTGCGGAGACGATCGAGCTGTGCCCTGGCCTCGCTGGCCTCGCTCTGGCGTCTCAATTCGAACAGTTGGGGTGTCGCCCGCAGCTTATCCTCAAGGTTCTCGACGGCCTTCTCGACGTCCGCGATGGCGCTCTCCTTCATCTTCCCTTCAATCGCCAACTCCAGAGCATTGTCAACGGCCAGCTCGTACGCCCGGCAGAGGCTGGCGAAACCAGGGTCCTGAAACGCCACGGCCCATTTCTTCTTGCCCTTGAGCGAGAGCCGCCTCATGGAAAATGTCTCGCCTTTCTCAGCGAGTTTGAACGGCACGCGACGGATGATGTCTGCGTCGAGCGGCACGTTCGCATGACGCGACGTGGATTCAGAAACCTTCGGATCCAGTAGCTCCCACAGCTTGGTATTCAGGGCACTGCCGTCCAGCACGTCTATCGATTCGGGGTCGTTTTGAATTCGATCCTGGATCTTCTTGTAGTCTTCGGCGTGCTTGGCCCGAACAGCGGCCCGGTGCGCGGCGTTCTCGAGGTTCTCGTTCTTGGCGACGTTCCACATATATTCGTTCAACATAATCAGCGTATTCGCGTTGATCTGATCGGCGACGGCCGTTCGTTCGTTGTAAACACCCAAGCCATAAGCCGCGATTCCGACGCCTCTCAGGTAATCGCCCTGCGGCGTCGAGCCAGGGCCGATCCACGTGTACTGCGCCCGCGCGCCGGTCGCCAGGACGGAGATGACAAGCGCGGCTGGCAAGAATGCTCGTACCATAACGACAGTTCCTTCAAAGACGTCCTGACTCGCGAGAATGGGCCATCAATTCAGCTTGAGCTCGAACCGCTGTTCCCCGATCTGAAACTGGACTCTCGCCTCGACGGTGACTTGGGCCATTCGCAGCCAAAGACCGTTAGTGGTTTTGTTGTGCTCCGCGTGCCATGCGCCCTTTGACTTCCGGTAGACTTTGACGTGCTGCGGTTCGCAGAACGGGTCATCCGGCCGGCAAATCGTGCACCCGGAATCAGAGCCAATCCAGTATTCAGGTTTGACCAGAAGCACGCGATTGCCGATCTCCGAGCCGAGCAACTCGGTCAAGGCAGGCGGGCGAATGGGACTCGCGCCTTCGCTCCAGCCACCAGTCTCGTCGGATGCAGAACCGGCCGGACCAAACCCGGTGGTTGCAGCGGGATCAATCTGCATGGCATCAAACCGATACCGCCCTCCGCCGACCAGGAACTCGGCCTGGTCAACCAGCGCCGTCTTGCTGACGCGGACGAACAAACCGTGAGTGCTTTGCAGGTCAGTAACGACCCAACGGTGCATGCCGCCCACGACCTGGTGAGTGATCTCGACGTGCCGGCTCGAGATCCGGCCGTCGATCGGGATGCGAAGATCCCCGTCGGTTCGGCCGATGATGAACCGATGCTCGCGGATGCGGATGACCTCGCCGGTGGTCTTGCCGTCGTCGCACACAGTCAGCAGAGCCACGGGTGGCCGGATAGTCGGCCGGAACGCGACAGCCGCGCGCCCCACGCTCTGGCTGAATGCCGCCGGGGTTGTTGCTTGCACTTCAGGGGCGGTCGGCCGGGCTCTTTGTCCGCCCTTGTGAATAGACAAGAGCGCCTGCCTAACGTCCTCGTCAGTCTCCAGAACGGTGCCCGCACGATCCACCGGTTGTTGCATTGTCGGATGCCCTCCGGTCACGTTCATATCTGGCTCGCTCGAAGCCGCGGAACCTTCGACAGCAGGCTTCGGATGAATCGACCTCGGTGGCTGAGTCATGGGCTCTGCTTCCCGCATGATGGGAGTTCGATCGGAGCCGCGTTCTTTGGATTCGCGGCAATTCTCGGAGCACGCTAATTCCTCGTCTTCACAGTTTTTCGCCTGGATGGCGTCTTTGAAACTGAGCCGTCCGGAAGCTCCCTGAGCAGTATTTCCTTGATCTGGATATGCCCCCAACAGGTTACGGCGATGCTTCCTGATCTGTACATTGCGTCCAAGTCGACATTCGAGTCACGCCATCCCGTTCCGAGCACCGACGCGGCGATCTCGTTCTCAATCGCGATGATCTCGATTGTCTTCCACTGATCATCCTGGAAGGCGACCGGCTGCGGTTTGGCGCCCATGTCAGCCGATGGGCCGTCGATGTACCGACCGATTCGGCAAATGGGATAATTGCCCGATCCGAAAGCTTGAACGTGGTAACCGCGTTTCGGATCTTCAGCGCCACTCTGGCGAACCACAATATGGCCACCTCCTTCTCCGAGGAAACGCACTCTCACCCGCAGCACAAAGTTCGTGAGGCTCTTTCGGTCAGAGACCAAAATCGCCGTGTTACCGGGTCCGGGTTCGCCGCGTCCTTCCAAGATGCCATCATCAGTTACCCCCCAGGTAGAACCGTTGCCAGGCAGCGCATTCGTCCAGCCATCCTGGTTCTTGCCGTTAAACAGCCTCACGAAGCCCTCTTCGCGCCGTTCGCCCCTCGGCATATTCCTACCTGCCTCCTCCTTAGCCCCTCGCAAGGACTGGTCGCGAGCTGTGGCAGAACCGCCATTCGCGTTCGCGCCGTTTTCGTCAACCTTCGTCTGGAGGGCCTCAGCAGCAGCGACAGGTTCGTCTTCCGCTGGAACAGTCTCGCCCTGGTGATAGGGTATCTTCCGAGTGTAAAGCCCAAGCCTCTCTCGATATTCTTTGCTGTACCGGCCCTGGCCCTCCCGTTCGATCGCTTGTTTCTGCCACCTCACGGCTTCCTCGAAGTTTCCAACCTCGGCGTACGCGGCAGCGAGCGTGTCCAGGTACATCGCGTGCTCGAACGCGCTCCCACGGCACGCGCGGGTCGCAAGCTCGACGGCCTCGCCTCCGTCACGTTGCGACCGATCCGCATCCGTAGCCAGCGACCAAGCCCGTTCGTTGAGATCGCTGAGATCATCCCCGGGATCCTCATCCCTGAGCTCGACCGTTTCACGAGCGTCCGTGGACAGTCCAATGAAGCCCGGCGCGGTCCCAAAGGTCGGATAACTTTCGAAGAGTAACCTGCCATCGGGATCGGTCACCTTGATTCGACGAAACTTGGCCTGGACGTTCATTGTGCGTAAGCCCACGCGCCCGCGAGAGAACGCTGAGTGAGACTCCTTAAAGAGCAAGCAGTCATTCAGATAAGCCTTCACCGCCTCCTTCCGGACCTCAATTTTGACTGAGTACCACCGATTCACGTCGATTCCCTGGGAACTCCAATTGTCTTCGTTAGTGTCCCCCTTCCTTCCCATGTTTCTTCCATTGAGTTGGAAATACAGCTCACAGCCCTTGTTTTGGAATACACCAAGGCCGAACCAACAGAACGTGGCGGAGTTCAACCGATAGAACTGAACTCCGATTCCGTGGCCGCTGCCTTTGACTTTGTTGACGTCCAACGTCAAATCGTACTCTGACCACGCGTTGTTACCGAATGCGATTTCGGCGTGATTGCGATCGTCTGACTGTATGAGCTCGTCTCCGACAACCGTCCAGTCACCAAGCACGAGCGTTACTACCGGCAACGGTGTCGTTCCGCGCGTGCCAGGTCCCGACTTCGTGATCGTCGGAGCTTCAACCGGCTGCTGTTGGGCCGTGCGCGAAGTAGACCTGACGGGGATAAGCCGAACGTCGAGTCGAATTCGCTCGCCGGCCTTGCTGACGACCACTTCGTCGCCAGTGGTCTCGAAACCGCCCTTCTTGAATGTAACTTTCCGCTTGCCCACCCTGGCTGGGATCTCCGCAATTCCCGCACCGCCTGGCCGGTGAACTGGGATCGGCTCGCCGTCGACAGAGACTTCGGCGTCCTTCGGAAGGTTGCGAAGCTCGATGATGCCGTGCGGTTTTTTCGCACCCAGAGCGTCGGCGGCCCACCAGGCACCGAACAGGGCAGAGATCAGCGTCGCCGCGACCGCCAGCCAGACCCAACGAGGCCGACCCCGTAAGCTTGATGCATACATCAATCGCGGCACAGATGACGTCGAAGTCTCCCTATCCCGGAGCTCGATCACGCCTTCCGACGGCGGCGTCGGGACGTGAGGGTCGGCCGCATCCGTTGCCTGGGGCAGCAGGAGTGCGCTATCTTGCCCCGACTGAGTCGGCGCGGGGCCCGCTCTGCCGCTCCGCTGACCCGGCTCCGCCTGAACGGCGTCCAGCACCTTCATCCTACCGCCTTTCGACGCCGTGCTTTCCCTCTTAAAAGAAGGCGTGAGCGCCTCCGCAACTTTGCGCGGTGTCTGAAACCGCTTACCTGGCTCCTTCGCCATCATCTTAGCCACAAGCGCCGCCAGCTCGGCCGGCACCTCCGGCCGCACGAGATTCAGCGGGTCGGCGTCCCTGGAGATGTGGGCCTGGTACATGTCGTAGAGCGAATTCGCCTGGAACGGCGGCCGGCCGGTCAAAAGGTAAAACAGCGTGCCGCCCAGACTATAAATGTCAGCCCGGATGTCGGCACTCTGGGCGTCGAGAATCTGCTCAGGAGCGATGAAGTCGGGCGTGCCCAAGGCCTGTCCTTCCGAGGTCAACGCGCTGTCAACCTTCTGCTCGCGGGTCGCCTTCGCGAGTCCGAAGTCCAGGATCTTGATCGTCGCCTTGCTGCCCTTGCTCGAGTACATCAGGTTACCCGGCTTGATGTCCCGGTGCACAAGTCCTTCCTCATGGGCATGCTGGAGCCCCAGCGCCGCCTGATAGACGAAGTTGCACGCATGAGCAACCAGCAGCGCACCTTTCGCCTTGACCATCCGCGACAGGTCGAGACCGTCGACAAATTCCATCGCGAAGACGATACTCTCATCCAGCCGAAACGCGTGGTACGCCGTGACGATGTTCGGGTGGCGGAGCTTGGCGACGGCACGAATCTCGCGGCGGAAGCGGTCCAGCACCTCGGGCCGCTCCATGATCTGCCGCCCCATCACCTTGAGCACCTCGTCACGCCCCATCAGCTTGTTGTGTGCCAGATAGACCACACCCATCCCGCCCCGGCCAAGTTCCCGCCTGATCTCGTAATCGGAGTGGTCGGCCAGCCCGGGCGGAAGTGTGCTCGCCGGCGGCGGAGCCGGGGCGATTTCGACCTTGTGGCCTCGCGCCCCGCCAGGTAGCGACTCGCCGAACGTCGTATTCCCCGAAGGCTTCCGACCGTCCCTCACCCGTTCCAAGAAGCTATCAGCCGAAATCGCGGAGACCCGTTGCCGACAATCCGCGCACTGCTCCAGATGCTCGTTAATCGCCACAGCCGAGGCGTTGTCGAGCTTGCCCAAGCCGTATGAGCTCAGCGTCTGATCGGTCGGATGCGAGGCTGGATGAGCGTCCATCGGGCGGTCTCCGCGGACCGGGCAACTGATTGTTTCAGATGATGAAAGGCCGGTTCCCCATCGAACCTGTTGCGAAAAAACGGAATTTACCAAAAAAGTTCGCCAGTCTCCTCCCGTAACCATTTTCCGGCCCGAAATCCAGCGAGATCAAGACGCGCCCAGCAGGCCGTTCCAGTCCTGCACGCTCGCATCGATTACCCGCCTGGTCAACCGCTCCAGCCGTTCCAAATCCTGTGTCGCCTCGATCGTTCCCCTGGCTGCTCCGTCCGGTTCCCCAAAACGAGCCTCACCCAGCATCAGCAGCAGGCGCTGAGCTTCGCTCACGCGGCCCTCGATGAGGCCTTCGTCACGGCCCTCTTTGCGGCCTTCTTTCAGGATGGCTTGGTAGGTGGTCGATTCCTGCATATTTTGCACTCCTTCCAGCAACTGAGACGCAAAATCGTTCGAGAAGCGTAATCCCATGAGCAGATACGTCGCGGTCCAGAGCATCGCTGCGCGCGGCTCAGGCTCAGCATTGATCCGATCGGCCATCCGCCGCACCACGCCCGGAAGACCGTTTTCCGGGACGTCGGTCAGCGGGACGAGCGGCACCAAGTTCACCCCGGCGGCCAAGTAGGACTCCGAGTCTTCCTGCCAGATTCGGACCACGCGGTAATTATACTGATTGGTAATCCAGCCGTCTGGTAGACGAATTTCGAAGCGTCCCGTGAGGCTCGGCGAATTTGCGTCGCGCCGTAACAGGAACATGACGGTCAGCACCGGCAATCGGTGGCGGTGGAAGAGCGCCGCGTGGCGAAACCAGGTGGTCTCAACCAAGTCCGTTTGATGACTCGATTGGACCTCGAAATTGACCAGGTACGGCTGCGCTCCACCGACGTGTATCACCTTGTCGGCAGCGGCTGTCAGGGTAGTGATATCCGAGTCGACGACCGCGACCGGTCCTGGCGGTCCGATCCCCAGCCGATCCAGCCACGCGGCAGGGTCGTCCCAGATCAATTCCTTGGCCGAAACGTCGAAGCGGTTAAACTCCACGCATTAGATCTCCAAAGGCTGCGGTCCCCACCGGAAGCGGCAAAATCCCCCGAGTCGCCAACGGCGGTACTGTGCAGCCATAGTGACCGGCGCCGTGGCAGAAATCGCAAATCTGCGGCGCCGGCGTCGGTGATCGTAGGGCCTTTCCTGAGCTCGAACTCAAACAGATTCGTTAGTCCGCCGAATCGTTCAAGTTAGGAATACGTCAGCTCGCTCGCCGTCTCGCCTCCCTCCCGATTCAACGCAACAAAAACCGGCGCGCCTCACCCGCTGCGCGAGCGTGTCAACAACCGTTGACCAGGAAACCACTCAGCCCCTCGGTGCACCCCGGGCCTAGCGCCACGACGGGCCGCAGGCCACCCGCAAGCCCACGTCCCGCCGCGGGCGATCCGGCACGATACCAGTGCGCTTCGCCGACCGGCAGTAGCGCGGTTCGCTATCGCAGCCCCCGCCGCGGACGACACGAAGCTCGGCCAAGTCAACATCCGGGCCGTGCGGGTCCTCCATTGGATATTGCTTGTTCTTGTAATAGCTGGCGTCGTAAGCGTCCCAGCACCACTCCCGTACGTTACCCAACATGTCATGGAGGCCGAGTCCGTTCGGCGGCTTCCGGCCCACTATTTGGGTGACACTCCAGGGGTTCTCTTTAGGGGCGCGATGCCAGGCGTATTCACTAACATTCCCCGGATCCCGACCTGCCGCGTACTCCCATTCGGCCTCCGTGGGCAGCCGATAACCATCGGCGTCCCAGGATGGAATCGTTACTGTCGCACCCACGACGTCATAGAACTCCTTCCGATGCTCCTTCTTACTGAGCTCATTGCAGAATGCCACGGCGTCGAGCCAGGATACCCACTCAACGGGCTGCTCCTCGGTTGACTGCCCAACCGCGATGTGTTGCTTGCCCTTACCGTTCCGTGAAAAATAGCTGGGATTGCGCCCCATCACGGCGTCGTATTGGCGCTGGGTCAACTCATGAACCCCAAGGTAGAACGGCCGAGTGATCCGGACCTTGTGCGGAGGGTGTTCGTCCGCGTCACCTTGCCCACGTTCCGAGCCCATCGTAAACTCTCCGTCAGGAATCAGAACGAACTGCATTTCGATTGTGTTGATGACTGATCGCTTGAGATTTGCGTACGAAACGATCTTCGGTTTGGCTTTCGGCGGCGGGCTCGGCGTTACATTGGCATTGTCGGCCGCATTCCCTTTGGCCAGCGGATCGTGATATTCGGCACTGTTGCTTCCCTTCGCGTCGACCGGAGGCGCGGGCTTCGGACGCGACGCCACTCTCGACTCGGCTTCCGGTGGCCTCGCGGTCGTCTCGCCGGCGCGATCCGACGAGTTGGCGCCGCCCGAACGACTGGACTCGGCTGTAGTCTCACCGCCCCCGCCCTCGGTCGAAGGCTTGGGCCTCGCCTCCGACGGCACGCCCGGCGTGGCACCCGGCGGTGGCGCGGGTATCGCATCGGCGCGTTCGCGCGAGGTCCCGTCGCCCGCCAGATTGGGCCCAACGACCGCGACTCTTGGCGCGGCGTCCGGAGCTCTGTACGCAATGACATTGACCCCAACCACGATCAGGCCCAAAAGGGCAGCCGTGATCGATGCCGGCAAAGAGACGGACGGCGGCCACCCCCTTGGCGAGCTTGGGACCGTCGAGTCGACGGCGCTTTCGGCATCCCGAACCTCGATCAAATTCTCCCACTGGGACTCCGGAACAGTTCGTTGGACCGCGCTCTCTGCTCCTGGAGCCGGGCTTCCAGCGACCGCCATCGACGGAATCGGCTCCGTGACCGCCTCGAGCTCCGGCTCAATATCCGTGGAGTGACTGTCCTGGGACACGTCCATTTTGGGAACCTTGAACGCCACAGTTCCCTTCTTGAAAAACGGCGTGAGCGCTTGTGCGACTTCTCCAGGGGTCTGGAACCGTCGGCCCGGTTCCTTCGCCATCATCTTGGCCACAAGGGCTGCTAGCTCCGCCGGCACCTCCGGACGCACGAAATTCAACGGGTCGGCGTCCTGGGAGATGTGCGCCCGATAGATGTCGTAAAGCGAATTCGCCCGGAATGGCGGGCGGCCGGATAAAAGGTAATAGAGCGTTCCACCAAGACTGTAAATGTCGGAGCGGATGTCAGCACTCATGGCGTCGCGGATTTGCTCAGGCGCAATATAGTCGGGCGTGCCCAACGCTTGCCCCGTGGAGGTCAGTGCGCCGTCGACGTGCTCCTCGCGGCTCGCCTTCGCCAGACCAAAATCGAGGACCTTGACAACCACCTTGTCCCCCCTCCAAGTGAGCATCAAGTTGCCCGGCTTGACGTCGCGGTGGACGAGCCCTTCCTCATGAGCGTGCTGGAGTCCCAGTGCCGCCTGATAGACGAAGTTGCACCCGTAAGCAACCGGCATAGCACCCTTGGCCTTGACCATCTTGGACAGGTCGAGACCCTCGACATACTCCATCGCGAAGACGATACTCTCCCCCAGTCGAGTGGCGTGGTACGCCGTCACGATGTTCGGGTGTCGAAGCCGGGCAACGACTCGAATCTCGCGCAGGAAGCGCTCTAGCACCCCGGGCCGCTCCACGAGATGCCGGCTCATCACCTTCAGCACCTCGTCGCGGCCCATCAGTTTGTTGTGGGCCAGATAGACCACACCCATCCCACCTCGGCCCAGTTCCCGCTTGATCTCATAATCGGGGTGGTTAGCCAGGCCCGGTGGGAGCGTGCCAGACGGAGGCGGCACCGAGACGATCTCGCCTCCGGCGCTCGGCGTGCGGCCGAGGAGCGAATAGCCGACAGTCGAACCATCGGCAGGATTCTGGACGCGCCGGACGTTTTCCAGGAAGCTGTCCGCCGACATCTCAGCAACCCGCTTGCGACAGTCTGGGCACTGCTCCAGGTGCTTGCTGACTGCCTCCGCGAAAGCGGCGTCAAGCTTGCCCAAGCCAAATGAGCTCAGAATCTGGTCAGTCGGATGCTCGTCTTGATGGGCGTCCATCTGGCGGTCTCCGGAGACCTGTCGAATGATGATTCCTGATAATGAAAGGCTGGCTCCGCCCCGAACCTGTCCCGAAAACTGAAAGCTACCACAACAGGTCGCCGGCTTCCTCCCTCAACCGTTTGAGAACGCGCGATTTCGCGAGAATGACCGCGTTCTCGGAAATGCCCAATTCTTCGGCGACACGTCCGGCCGGCACACCATCGATGCCGAAACGTTGGAACGCCTGCCACGTGGCCGGAGCAAAGTCCGGCTGCACGACGGCCAATATCCTTTGAACGACGTGCTTATCGTGATCTCGATCCCACTCGCGAGCAAGATCGTCGTTCGGGTCGGACAATCGCTCGAGAAATCCATCGGCGGGGTCGAGCCCCACGGTGGGTCGGCGGTGACGCTTTCTGCAGTAGTTTCGAATCTTGTTCACCGTCACTTGCCGAAGCCAAGCTCGGAACGACCCCTCACGCTGCCTGTCGAACCGCGGGATTTCACGGAAAACGACTACAAGAACCTCTTGGGCCACATCAGCCGACTCGTCTCCCAGGCCAGGAACACGACCGAGCCATCTCTGTATCAGTGGCAGATAGATAGCGTGCAACCGATTCCAGTCGGACGCGTCCGGACGTGCGACCTTGAGTCGATCGAGCAAGCTAAGCGAAGTCGGATTCACGGGCGATGACCCGGTAATGTTCCTGACTCTCGTTTTGTCCGATCATGATATCCGGATGCGAGGAGAATTGCAGCCGTCTACTAAAGCCAGTTCGGCTCACGCTTCGATTGGTAATCCAATCCTGGGATTATTGCTGCACGCTCGAACGAGTGATCCCATGCTCGAGCTTCGCGACCTCGCCTTCGAGCGCGGAAGCAGAATCTTGTCAGAACTCCGCCACATCTCGGCGCGAGCAGCACGCGCCCTTGAGGTCGAATCGGGCTGAAATTCCCGACCTATTCCTTGCCTTTGGCGATAGAGACCAGTTGAGCATTCACAGCTCGGATGTAATCCCCAGGCGCGAGCAAGATCTGCAGTCCCCGCATCCCCCCCGAGATCGAAATCACCTCGAACAACTGTGCCGTCTCATCAAGATAAACCGGGTACGCTTTCTTGCAAGCCAGCGCCGTCACGCCGCCCCGGATGTAGCCCGTCAGGGGTTCAACCTCCTTGAGCAGCACCGTTTCAATTCTCTTGTCACAAGTGCACTTCGCCAGGGCCTTGAGATCAAGCTCGCAGTTACCCGGCACGACGGCAAGGCAAACCCCGTGCTTGTCGCCCCTGGCGACTAGAGTCTTGAACACTTGCTCCGGAGGCATCCCGATCCTCTGGGCGACGGACTCCGCGGCGAGGTCGTCGGGATCGACGTCGTAAGACCGCAGCTCATAGCGGACGCCCAGCGTATCGAGCAGTCTCACGGCATTGGTCTTCGCGGTCGCCATCAATCGTGCGTGCCCAAGATAATCGATGTGAAATCCGCGATTCCTGAGCTACTTCACTGAGGCTACCAACAAAATTCCCCGCGGAGAGCCTGATCACTGGACCATGATGAAAGGCCGGTTCCCCATCGAACCTGTCTCAAAACGATGAATCTACCAAAAAAGTTCGTCGGCTTCCTCCCTTAACCGCTTAAGACCCTGAGGTTCAGCAAAGTCAGCGCGTTCCCAGCAGGCCGTTCCAGTCCTGGACGCTCGTATCAATGACCCGCCTGGTCAACCGCTCCAGTCGTTCTAGATCCTTTGTCGTCTCGATCGCTCCCTTGACTGCTCCGTCCGGTTCTCCAAACCGAGCCTCACCCAGCATCATGAGCAACCGCTGTGCTTCGCTCATGCGCCCCTTTTCGTGGCCCTCTTTCAAGATCGCTTGGTATGTCGTCGATTCCTGCATATTCTGCACTCCTTCCAGCAACTGAGACGCAAATTCGTTCGAGAAGCGTAATCCCATGAGCAGATACGTCGCGGTCCAGAGCATCGCTGCCCGCGGCTCGGGCTCAGCATTGATCCGATCGGCCATCCGCTGCACCACGCCCCGCAGCCCGTTCTCCGGGACGTCGGTCAGCGGGACGAGCGGCACCAAGTTGACCCCGGCGGCCAAATACGACTCCGCATCTTCCTGCCAGATTCGGACCACCCGATAATTATACTGATTCGTAAGCCAGCCGTCTGGTAGACGAATTTCAAAGCATCCCGTCAGGCTCCGCGAATTTGCGTCGCGACGAAGTAGAACAATGACGGTTAGCACCGGCAATCGGTGCCGGTGGAAGATCGCTGCGTGCCGAAACCAGGTGGTCTCAACCAGGTCCGTCTGATTACTCGATTGGACCTCGAAATTCACCAGGTACGGCTGCGCTCCGCCCACGTGTATCACCTTGTCAGCGGCCGCGGTCAGAGTGGTAACGTCCGAGTCGACGACAGTGACCGGTCCTGGCGGCCCGATGCCCAGCCGATACAGCCACGCGGCAGGGTCGTCCCAGATCAATTCCTTGGCCGAAACGTCGAAGCGGTTAAACTCCACGCGGTGGATCTCCGTTGAGATGGAGGATTTAGACTGTGGCATGGTCCATACGAAGCATCATGTTCCTCTTACTCTCGGATCCGCCCCAGGCTGAACGTGCCGTTTCCACTCACACCTATGAGACGATCCCCATCATGAGGGAGAGACCGAGTCCCTCGACATACTCACCGGTTCAACTTATCTGTCCGGAACTTGTACGCCAGCAGATACTTCCGCAGGCGGGCCGTTTCCGCCTCGATCCGATCGAACTGCATGAGCGTCCGAGAAAGCCGGGCGTTGTCCTCCGGATCAGCCAGTTTGAGCCGCCGGCCGATCCGGTCACGCCTGCACCGCACGACAGCTCACTCCGCATCCGGCTTCCTCGGCGGGTCCTGACCCTGCGGCGCGACCTTGCGAGCGTCCGGCGGGTTGAGTGCGTGCTCAAGAGTCAAGAGCGGCAAGTCGTCAGGCAACGCCTTCAACAAAAAGTCTTTGTACTGGATCGTCATCGGCGGCCCGACGTGAACCTGAACCGCAAGAACACCGTCGAGCTTCCGCCCCTTCTCGTCGAGATCAATGACATCCACCGTCATGTGCCCATCGATCCAGTGTCGGTAATGATTCCCCTCGGCCAGCACCCGGTAGTCATGCCACGCGTCGGGTGGAAACACCTTGAGCGGGAACTGTCCGACCACCCACGGCTGCCCCATCGGGTCGATCACGACCTGCTCGCCCGTGTGAGCCAAAATGCGGCGGCCCCGCTCCTCGTAGAGCATGCCGTTGTAGTCGGGCCTGTTGGGCACAACGTCGCACTGGTAGCCGGTGACGACCGATTCGCCCAGGTCGGGCCGCTCGGTCCCACGGTATTGTAGGCCGCTGTTGCCGGTGGGCGAGACCTTGACCTTCACCCGCAGCGCAAAGTTTTTGACGGTGCCACCCCGCCAGGTGAGGAAGCGGTTGAACTTGAGCGTGCCGTCCGCCTTGCCCGTAAGGCAGCCATCCTCAACCGACCAGTACTTCGGACTCCCCTCCCAGCCGGTGAGGTCACGTCCGTTGAAGATCGCCTTGAAACCCTCCAGCGGTTCGGCCGATGACACCTCCTCCCCCGGTTTCAATTCCTTGATCCGGACGTCCCGCCAGCGCACCTGATATGGCCCCTGATCCTTGGGGATGCCGTGGACCTGAAGACCGATCAAGCCGCTGGTGTCGACAGCATCGGTGAAGTCGGAGGCGGCGATCCCGTTGATCCACGACCGATAGCGATTCCCCTGGACGACGATCTTGTACTGGTTCCAGTCATCGTCCCGGAACGCATCCTTGGCCTCGGGCTTGATCTCGGCGAGCCACTTGCCCCGTCGTCCTTCATCGTAGAACCGCCCCGCCGTCCCGGTCTCTTTGCGGGCGATCTCGCACTGTGGGCCGTAGACGACGCCGGCCCTCTTGCTGTTCTCCGGGTTTGGGTCGTCCTTCTGATAGACATGGCTTCGGACCTGAACACCCGAGTTGAGCCGGGGGTCGCACTTGACCTCGAGCTCGAGCACGAAGTCCTTGTAGTCCCCCTTGCACAGAAATGTATTCGGGCTGCCCTCGACGGTCGTGCCGACGATGACTCCGTCCTCCACCTTGTACGAAGCGGTCCCGCCATTAACCGTCCACCCGTCGAGTGTCTTGCCGTCGAATAGCGCCACCCAGCCGTCGTCAGCACAGAGGCTTGCTCTGTCGAGGCAAACAACGAGGGAGAGCGTCAGCAGTGTGATCGTCAGGACATTCTTCTTCATCGGCGGGTCCTCCTGTCTCGTTGATGGTCTGGGATCGGCGGTTGCCCCAATTCTGCCGACCCCTGATCTCTTGCGTCAATCATGCAAGACACGAGCGTCGCCTCCCAAGATCAATTATCTCCGCGATGAGCCCCTGACATGCGTCATTCACCACCGGTTGGTCGCTTCCTCGTCAAGAAGTTCCACGCCGTGGTTGCCGCCTTCCAGACCAGCCACAAGACTAATGGGATGATAAACACAAGGGGCAAGAAAACCGCCATCAGCCAATGCCACCACCTGGCGACCTTTGTCCCTCGTTCCTCGGGCACCGTGCAGGCGGGCAGGTACGCCATCAACCCATAGACCCAGACCCACATCCCGACCTGGATCAAGTTCTGAGGACCGAAGGTGATGGTCTCGGCGAGCGTCCCAGTCAGCCCGAACAAAAGTAAGACTTCGATCGGGCGGAAATCGTAGCGGGATAGCAGCCAGGCCCAACAGAGAAACAGCGGGACGAACACGATCACACTGTTCGTGAAGACCACCACGAAATAGTTCTTGGAGACCGTGATCCGAGCAGCGTCCGTGACCGCTCCGAGCATAGGTGCCATGTTGGTCAAGCCGGTTGTCACCGCCTCTTCAAGCATGGCAAAAGCAATGCAGAGCAACACGAATCGGGTTCGCCAGCCCAGGGAGATGCGGGTCGCCCAACGGACGAAGCGGTCCCTGAGCCCCCACATGACCAGCCCGCCCAGGACGCACCAGATGAGGATCAAGCCGACGCCCATCTTGATGATGGCACGGTGGTCAGGGTCTTGATCGTTCGACAAGATGAAGATGGTTATCGCCGTGGTCGAGAGGACGCCCCAGACGGAGATCCCAATGAGGAGGAAACAAACCAGGGTCTTTCTTGTCGGAACCATCAACAGCTCGCTCCCTGGATCGATTCGATCCGCCGAACAACCCTGGGTGGGCTGATCCTGGGCTTTGGGTTTCTTTGGAGCGACCTTGCCTGCTACGCCGTGGGAGTCGGGTTGGGCGTTATGATAGACGTTGCGCTAAGCGCCCTCAAGAAGAGGCGACATTGAACATCCACGGAGCCGTCTCATGCCATTGATTCCTCATCCCCAAGGTGACTACCTGTTCCTTCCCGGCATTTCTCCCTATTCATGCGGGGTCGTCTCGGCACCGGGATTCGAGATTGCCCATGTCACGTTTCGTCATCCCATTGCCTATCGCCGAATGTTTGATCTGATCGAGAATTACCTCAAAGATTCGAGACGCCCCAAAGCAGCTCTTTGTGGGATCGAACTATGATCGCCCCGTCCGTGCACCTTCAGCGGCTTTGCCGAGTTCAACGCTGGGTGCTCAAAGATTCTTGAGGACTGGGGGCTGTTCGTCGATCTGGAGAGAATCCTCCCGGACGTGATTCTGAGAAGGATCGGTACTGCGCGGGCTCTTGGCGTCCGTTGGTTTTTCAGCCGACCGCCGATCATGGGGATTGAGTTCGAGATGGACTTGAGGGGGTGTTCTGGGCAAGATTCGAGTGGCCTAGGCTGAACCGTGTCGATTCTGAGAACCAGCCAGGTCTAACAACGCCGTCGTCTACAGCTCCTGGTAGTATCCCTCTTCCGCCAGATAGTATTCGTACAAGTCACGATCCTGAGCGGGATCATAACCGGCGATGTCCTTGTGTTCCATGACAGAGACTGAGACGACCTCGGTTCTGATGCCTTCAGGGAGGGTCCATCGACCCCTGACGATTCGGATCTCGTTCTCCCTGCCTTTGAACGAAGGATGACGCTCCAGCCATTTCTCCAAAATGTAGTAGATATCCGGCTCGCTGAGTTTCCCGTCACGAGTCAGCTTGCCATGCAGGGCTGGAATGATTTTGATTCTCTTCGTTTGCACGCTCAAGTCTCAAAATCTTTCCAACGGATCTACTGTGAGGAACATCGGAAGCAAGTTCACGTGACGGGTTTGATCTCAGAACCACTGATTGCTTCCCTGTTTCCCCTTCCAAAAAGGACAAAACGGACAGTCTTCGCCATCGGGGAAATCCTCTCCCTCCTCGTGCGGGCAACCCATGTTTCCATCGCTCATTGCGACCGACTTGACCCCGTGCTCTTTGAAGAACTCCTCGATCTCCCGCTGGATCTTTGGGTTGGTCGTCACGTCGGTAGCAACCCAACGCTTGATAATCGCTTTGGAATTCTCTGCTGTGAACACACCTGCGGCAATCTTGGTCGTGGTCTTATCATCGGGACCGTAAAAGGCCATGGTTCCCGTTGGGAACTTCATGGGTCTCTGTCGCTTTGAATGCTCCCTCCGGTATTCCTCGACGGCTGATCTCCATTCCTCCAGGTCCTTCTCTGGAATCAAGTGCTGGTTCTCTTCCGAGACGAGCCTGCCGGTCTTCTCGAAAGCATAGATGAGGGCCGGGTCTAGACCGGCTGACTTCAAGTCTCCGATCATCATGGCCTCCAGATGCTCCAGGTGAGGCAGGTCCGTGAAGAGCAATTCATCTGGCTCGGGCTCCCGGCCGTGCTTGTCGATGAAGGTTTGCCGAAGTTGCTGAAAGACCTCGGTAATTTCCTCGGTCATGGGAATGGACTTGCCAACCGCTCCATCCTCGCCCTCGACCCACTCGAATCCCTTCCCATAGCAGCAATTCTTGTACTTCTTGCCACTGCCGCATGGGCACGGAGCGTTTCGTGAAATCCTCTTCTTGGACATGGCTCTCCCCCTCCGGCATGGACGTATTCTCGATCTTTGACCGAACCCTGGAGATTTCCCAGCCACATCACACGAGAGCCGATCCGGACTGCTCAGCTTTCGTCAAGGTGAAGGACTTCTGGATCGTCCAGATCCTCCGGTCCAGCGGGATCGACGAGGATCACCACCATCGGCGTCAATTTGATGGGCAACCACAAGCATCCAGACCTCGATGGGTAAATCATTCTGTAGGTCGTGGTCCGGTGTCGTAACTCATGTTGGAGCGCAGGAAGGGCGGATCGACGACCTTGCTCTTCTGTGTTTCGCTCTTGTGGAACACGAACCAGCTTCCAGCTATCTGGACCACGAGAAACCGATTGGGCGGTGCCTCCAGCCACGATTGAACGCTCGATTTCGTCGCATCCAGAATGGCAGGATAGATCAATTCGACTGGGACCACAGCTCCACGGTTTGCCTGTTTGTCGAGGACGACGGCGATTCGGCGAGGGCTGATCACGACCATCGTGCCATGCCCATCCTGATGTGAACGCCAGATCTCGACCGCTTCGTCAACGACTGCCTCGATGTGTTCCATCGGGAGCTGCCGGAAAACCTGGATATGCACTTCAACAGCAAGCGAAATCACCTGCTGTGGAGGTTCAGGATTCACTGGCTCAGGCTGGCGATCGTTGACGTGATACCAGACATGAATTCCCTGCATTACGCCGTGATCGGTGACCGCTTCTGCCTTGTCGATCACGAATTGTGGATGGGCGTTAAACCATTGCTCGATGGTCAGACGGAGCAACATTTCGATCCGGTCTGGTTCGGGCTTGGGCTCGGCGATCTTCACATAGATCCGGCCGGGCTCCATCTCCATCACAACGGTGGTCGCACTTCTCTCCTCCGGTGAAGGCATGGTACCGAGCCTCCTGATTCTTGGTGGTTGCCAGGCTTGTATCTGGGAAGTCGGTCGTGCGCTCCAGAACACCTTCAGAGCCTCGTCGTCTTCAGCTTACCGCAACGCCCCTGTACAGCGAACCAAAAACCGTTGGCGTATCTTCCCGCAACAACCTTTCGACCTGGACCTCACCGATTTGAACCAAACGGTTCGACGGGCATGGCGAGGTCCATCATCAAACCCTGAAAATCGGCGCGGCCGCGGAGGGGGTCGAAGGCCGGGTTGTTGCGCAATCGATCGAAGGTTGCGTAGCCGGTCGCCACGAAGCGGCGCAACGCCGCGATCGCGCCGCCGGCATAAGCCTCTTGTCTTGCCGCGTCGGCGGCCGATGGGATAAAGCTTCGCCGGCCGATCTCGCCGCTTGCCTGGGAGTAGAGGGCCGCGAGCGATAGCCAGTCCTTCGGTTCGAGAGAGGGGAAATTCTCGATGAACTTGCAAGCCGAACACATCACTTGCAGCGCCTTCTCCGGCTGATCGAGCGCGCGCCATATCTTGATGAGCTCTTCATGCGCAGTGATCGTTTCCCCCCGACCTCTCGTCGGAATAAGTTGCTGGCGGAACCGTCGTATGCCTCGCGTGCGACCGAGATCGCCCGCTCGTAGGCTTCCGCCGATTCCTGAAACCGTTTGAGCGCAGCCAGGGCGGAACCGCGATCCTTGAGAACTTCGAACAATTGTTGCTTCAGGAGTACATTTTTCGGAGACTCAAGGATCAATGGCTCAGAGAGTGTGAGGGCCCGGTCGAAGCTCATCAAGGCCTCTGCAGGGCGCTTGGCGACAAGCTGCCGTTCGCCGATGTTGTACTGCGTCATGGCGAGGTCGCTACGGTATCGGGTAACCGTGGGGTGCTCACGCGCCAGCCCCTCGAGCAATTCTCTCGCGCGCTCGAAGCTCGCCAGCGACACCTCCGGCGGCACGTGATACCTGAACACGGCGCCGATCTGGCCGAACGTCTTGGCCAGGTCGGCCTGATACTCGCCGACGGACGAGTGCTCCGTGACCAGTGCCTGTTGTAAATCTCGAGCCTTTTCCAGGTAATGCTTCGCCTTGGAAGGCCCGGGCAGATTGATTCCGTACAGGGTTCCCAGATTGTACGACACGCTCGCCAGCCCGCGACGATGCTTGACGTTTTCCGGCTGATCGCGGATCAGAACCTCGAAAAGAGTAATGGCTTCCTCGTAGCTTTGCTTGGCTTCCGCGATCTGGTCTTTCGCGCGAGCGAGCACGCCCAGTTTGGTCAAAACCAGGGCAAGCAAAGAGCGATACTCGTTCGTCGCCGGATGCGCGGCCACCAGCGCCCGAACACGATCCCGGGCCTGCGTGTAGGTTGCAAGAGCCTCATCATTTCGTCGTTCATCGCGTAGGTTCTGACCACAAATGTTTTCGACTTGCGCCAGCCCGAACTGATAAGCTTGATCGGCAGGATGGTCCGCGACCAATCTCCGATAGAGGTCGCGCGACCGCTCGCTGCTAGCCAACGCCCGAGCGGTCTTGCTCGCCGCCCCCTCGAGTACCGCCAGATTCATATACGCAAGTGCCATGATCCGCCGGGCCCGGTCCACGGTCGGCTGTTGGCCTGAACCTGAAAGTCGCTCGAGGACTCCAATCGCATCTTGATACGCCGCGACGGCGTCGGGCTCCGATCCGACTAAGGCGGTGATCGCCGCGAGGCCCATGATGGCCTGGGCGTACTGGAGCGCCGGTTCGGGTCGATCATCGGCATTCGCGGAGAGGTCGCTTTTCAGCTCGGCGTAAAACTTCAGCGGCGCCTCCAGCAACTCACGCCGCAGGGATTGCAGGTCCGGGCGGTTCTGGACGTCGAGGTTTTGGCTCACCGACCGATGGAAGTGTTCAATGGCCCGCAGCGCCAGCTCGAGGTGGTTTTCGGCGCGATCGCGGGCGGATTGGACCTGGTGGTTGGCCAGCTTGAGGTTCAGGTTGGCCTGCATGAGCTCCGTGTACGCCCGGGTCTGCACGGCCAGCACGGTGAAGAGCCCCATCACCCCCGCAATCGCTGCCGCGGCTACTCCTGTGGCGGCAGCGCGATTACGCCGCGCCCATCGCCGCGCCTGGGCTTTCAACGGTTCGTGCCAGGCCGAGACCGGCTCGTCGGCAAGCCAATGTTCAATGTCTTCTGCCAGAGTGCGCACGCTTTCATAGCGATCATCAGGTCTTAGCGCCATCGCGCGCTTGCAAATAGCGGCCAGCGCCGGCGGCACACTGCGGTCAATTTCACGAGGCGGTGGGTAATCGCCACGCTTCACCTTCTCGAGTATTTCCTCTGACTTCCCCTCGAATGGCTCGCGGCCTGTGAGCAGGCAGTAGAGGATCGTGCCCAGGCTGTAGACGTCGCTGGCGGGGCCGATTGCCTCGAGGTCGCCCGTGGCTTGCTCGGGGCTCATGTTCACAACGGTGCCGAGCACCGTCCCGATCAACGTCCCGTCGGAATCGGACGAGTGCAAGCCCGAAAGCGAGTTCTTCTTCCCAGTGCTCGGGGAATCTTGACGCCCGATCACTTTGACCAGGCCCCAGTCGAGGACGAGCGTCTCCCCGTAAAGGCCCAACATGATGTTGCCCGGCTTCAAGTCGCGGTGCACGAGACCTCGGCTGTGCGCGTACGACACCGTATTGCAGACGTCCAGAATCCGGCGGAGCAGTTTATGCAGCTCGAGCGTGCGCTCACCAGGACCGCGGTCCGCTCTGCCGGTTGCCTCGTGGAACCGTGTGATCTCGTCCTTGAGGCGCGTGCCCTGGATGAATCGCATGGCGTAAAACGGGCTGCCATCCCGATCGTAGCCTAGACCATAGACCGGCACGATCCCCGGATGCTCGAGGTTTCCCGTAGTTTCCGCTTCGAGGAGGAATCGCCTCCGACTCTCGGGATCGTCGCAGTTCTGGTCCTTGATTCTCTTGAGCGCGACATCACGGTGCAGCTCTTGATCGCGAGCCAGAGAGATGACCCCGAGCCCGCCGCTTTCATATTCCCGCAAGACCTGGAACCGCTCGGTCGGCTCTGCCAGGGGCGGTATCGGGAAAGTGCGCTTTAATTGCACGGCCAGTTCTTCGCCATAAACCGGATACCCCTGGCAAAACGATTCGATCAACAACCGGGCGCTCTCTTTCCGAAGCACTTCGCGCTCATCCAGGACCCGCAGGCACTCCCTCTGGAAATGTTCGCGGCGGTGCTGGTACTCCGACTGGATCAGCTCCATGGTCGCGACCCGGTCGTCGCCCCGCTCGCGAGTTAGGCGTCCGAAGTACTCGTCGGCCCGCGGCTTCTGGCCCTGGTTCCACCGCAATTCCAGATCGATCTGGCATAAATGGACCACCGCAATCCTGCGAGCTTCGCTCCCGGGCGGAAGTTCGTCGAGATATTCATCGAGCACGAGTCGTGGGTTCCATTCTTTCTGAAACCGCAGGGCGAGCGCCCATGCCGCGTCCTCGTCGCGGCCATCACTCAATTCCAGCTCGCCGGGTAAGGACCTCATCGGTTCTCTCCAGAGGATGCCAGTGGATTCATGTCCATCGGAAACCGATTTCGCGCACCGCTGGGTCGGCTTACACGATCTTGTTATGAAAGTAATCGGAAAAGCAATGAGATAGAGGGCCACAAGAGACTCGGACTGGAAATCGAGATCGCCGGGGTGAGAGCGATGTCGGACGGCCTGTTTGAAGACCTGAAAGGCACGCTGAACGCTAGCGACGAACAAATGTTTGCGCGAGTTTATGAGAAGATCCTACCCAACGTGGTCCAGGCCGCCAGGCGTAAGTTCGGCGAGCGCATCCGCTGGTACACGCCGGAAGACGCGGCCTCGTCCGCCGTGCGCACGGTCTACCGTCGCCTCAAGGAAAAACAGCTCCAGGAATTGAAGACCTGGAAAGACTTCGAGGACTTGCTCGTCACGGTTGCCTACCGCAAGTACGTGGACAGGAGCCGCAAGGCCCTGGTTGAGTCAAGGGCGCGGGAGCGGATCGCCCTGGACCTGGAAGCCCCGGATGACTCACAGGGCCAGGCTCTGGATTTGCTCGCCGCGGAGGAATCTCAGGCCGAGGCGCTCGAGGTCCTGCAACTTCTGAACGAAGTCCCGCACGACGACGTGGAATGTCTCGTCTTGCGCGGCAAGCTCGATGGAGACACGGAGCAGACCATTGCCGACGAGCTCGCCGCCAAGACCGGCGAGCCCTGGTCGAAGTACATGGTCCGAAGAATCTGGGAGAAGATCCGGATGCAGTTCTTGCAGCGGGCCGCGATCCGATTTGGTTGTCCCGAAGGTTGACCGGTGCCGCGTCGCCCGGCGTTGCTCCGCTGCCATCGGCTCGGGCGCCAGGCCCCGCACCGGTGACCAGGGCGGCCGTGATGCCCGACCCTCTCGCCGGGCTGCCCGAGCCGAGCACGCCCGCAATGACGAACTTCGGACGTCTCATCCTCGGCGGGAATTCCAGAGCAAGCCAGTTGCGAAGCTCCCCGCGGGCCCGCTCTCGCGACTGGTGCGCGGCCGAGCAGAACAGTCGATCGCGCTTCGCCCGACGGACCTGTTCTCCCTGGCTAGCTCAAGCGGTTTCCGCATCGCGTTGCCGCCCGCCCAGGCCGCCGTGGTGAAACCGCTCAAGTCCCGTCCGCCGTACCGGCATCCACGCCGGTAGGATCACAATGCTCTGGAATCATTCAGTCCAGGTTCTTCTTGAAGAGGACGAGGCGAGCGGTTTCCTCGTATCCAAGTGCTCCGTGGGCCTGGTGGCTCACCTCATTATCCACCGTGAGTCATTGCCCCGGCAGCGATTGCATAAGCTGGCGGATCGCTGACCACAACTGTTCCTTGATCTGGATCGGGGCGGGGTTCTCCAGCCGGTTCGGCATTGTGTCCCGAGTCTGATTCTTGGCGAGCACGCCGATGGTCAGTTCTCCGTCCGTGTAGTACCGATCACCGCCACCGTTTCGACCCAGGAGCGTTGCCCCGACGCCGGTGACCTGAAACTCCACCGTCAGCCAACCGTTCTTCACCAGGTCGGCGACGAGCCCGTCCCGCTCGGAGTCGATGTCCGCCGCGATGTGATGGGTGATCTGGCCCGTGCGGTGGCTCAAGCCGACGCTCCGGTCATACGTGACCGCGCCGATCCACAGGGGCACGCCCCCCCGTCCGTACTCCGTGGACTTCCAGAACCGGACGTGGTGGCGATGACTCGCGCTCTTGCCGGCCGGCTTCTCGAAGGCGAGGTCTTGCTTGCGTCCGAACAAGAACAGCCTGCTCACAGGCGCACCGACGTAGGGTCGGTCTCGAAGCACGCTGCCGGCGATCCGGATGCTCGACCTCACTGTAACCGGATCCGCGTCGTCCCAGCCGGCGCCGTGAATCGCATGGATCAACTCCGCTTCAGTCCCGATCAGACCAACGTTGAGCGGATCGCCGGGAATACCTTGAGCCGTCAAGGTCGTTTTAGGGACGTTCTCAAGGGCGGGATGGTGCTCGTAATGCCGCCAGAGCGCCGGGAGTATCAAGTAAGCCAGTAGCAGCCAGGCGACGACAAGGGCAACTACAACAATGAGCGCCCGGACGAGCAGTCGCCGTCGTCTCGAAATCGGCTTGGTGGCGCCGCCGACTGCCTCGATCTCAGTCGGTGGGGGAGTCGTTTCCTCTTGTTCAACCTCGTCGCCTGGCATGCGGGCCTCGCTCCTCCTAAGAACCGTCATCGAGGTTAGACGATCCGGGAAAGCTGATCAACGCCGCTAGGGGTCGGCTTCCGCGTTATGATAGTCGTTCGGACCACTGCCCTGCCGCACGGCCACAAAGGTCGCCGAATGGTAGTTCGCTCTTCAGGCCGCAGATGTTCGATCTGGCGTCTTTGGTTCAGCGGGATCGACGAGAAGGCAAAACGCCAAGGGGCAACCGATGGTTCGGTTCATTCCAGCACACGAATTGAAAGACAAGTATGGTGTATTCGGCCACTTCTACTCGGTCGAAGTCGCACGAAACAAAGTTGTTCATTGCAGAAGCGTTCTGGAAATCGTCGAGAAACCCCATGCTCCAGAGAGAATTTCGGTGCTTTCCAGCAGAAAGCCCGATGCTGTATTCGTCATGATGAATCCCGGCTCATCCCGACCGCTAATCGACGTAACCAACCACATCCGTGGCGAGGCAATCCATGAATTGATTATCTCGTTGGTTCCGACGAAACCCGATACGACTCAATATCAAGTGATGCGAGTTATGCACTGCTGCGAATGGCATCATGTCAGAGTTCTGAACCTATCAGACTTGCGATGCTCCCTGAGCGGCGTATTCTTCAAGCAGTTCAAGCAACTAGAGGAAGAAGTCCCGTTCGATTCGCATTCTGTTTTTTCATCTCGACGACAGCATGAACTGGCTCTGAAACTCACCACGCACAAGACCATTCCCGTGATTCGTGCCTGGGGAGTGAGCCCGAAGCTAGACCCACTGATTGAACGCTGTATATCGAAAATCGCCAGGAACAAGACGATCAGGGGGCTGCTGAAAGAAGGGACGACGAACAAGTTCCTTCATCCATTGCCTTCGTTGCAGAAGCAAAAACTGCTTTGGGTAAATCGAATGGTCGAGCAGTGCCAAGGGCTCCCAAGACGGAGGCGTGGCAAGTCCGTGGACGATCTTGCGGTATAAACGTGAATCCTCAAAGCCTTGTGGTGAGCCCTGAATCTCGTTAAAGTCAGCTTTGTTCAACAACTATTTTACATCCCTCGGACCCTTCTCTAACCGGGGCTCTGATGCTCAGTCTGTTCGGCCCCGGCGCACGTCTCTGCGATGGATGGAACCGACGTGAGGTGATGCGCATCGGCGGCGTGGGTCTCCTCGGCGCGGGTTTGAACCTTTCCGACCTGCTAAGGACGGAAGCCACGGCAACTGGACCAACGACAGGCATCTCCACATTCGGCCGGGCGAAATCCTGCATCCTCTTGTTCTTGATGGGCGGCCCGAGCCAGCACTCGACCTGGGACCCCAAGCCAGACGCTCCCGCCGAAGTCCGAGGTGATTTCCGCCCCATCGCCACGACGGTGCCCGGCTTGTCGATCTCCGAGTTGTTGCCTCATACCGCTTTGGTTGCCAGCAAGCTCTGCATTCTTCGAGCTGTCTCAACGAGTGACAACGCCCACTCTTCCAGCGGCTATTATATGCTCACGGGGCGGCCCCACCAGCCCATGAACTTCGAGAATGCCAATCCGGGGGCACCGAACGACGCGCCCAGCATCGGCGGACTGCTCCGCGGGATCAGCAAGGCCCGCGGCGGGTTGCCACCTTCCATCACCCTCCCACACCGAATCTTCAACACCGATGGGAGTGTCTGGCCGGGCCAGGATGCAGGGTTCCTGGGGCGAACATCCGACCCCTGGCTCTTGACCGCCAAACTGAACGCTGCCGGATACACGATCCAGGAGATCGACCTACCTGACAACATTGACCCGAGTCGCTTGGACCGGCGGAAAAGCCTTCTGGGGCGAATCCAGCGCGGGCTCGAGACCCTCGATTTCAGGGTGTCGACCGGGCCGTTTGATGAGCAGGCACGTCGAGCGTTCGATCTCCTCGGCTCCGGCCAGGCCCGCCAGGCATTCCGCCTGGAGGAAGAGCCCCTGCTGAACCGGGATCGCTACGGAGCATCCCCGTTCGGCCGAGGTGTGCTCCTGGCGCGCCGTCTGGTGGAGGCCGGCGTCCGGCTGGTGCAAGTGAACTGGTATCGAGGCCCCGACGAGCCCCCGGCCAACCCCTGCTGGGATAGCCACACCAAGGAATCATCACGGCTCAAGGAGGTGCTCGTACCCCCCACGGATCAGGCCTACTCGGCATTGCTTGAGGACTTGGACCGCCGTGGACTACTGGAGGAGACGCTGGTCGTGTGCATGGCCGAGTTCGGTCGCACCCCTCGCCTGGAGGGTAACGGTCGCGGCCACTGGGGCTCGGTATTCTCGGTCTCTCTGGCCGGAGGCGGTGTCAGAGGCGGCCAGGTCTACGGCTCGTCAGACCGGATTGGAGCATACCCCGCCGAGGGACGAGTCCGCCCCGAGGACTTGTCGGCGACCATCTTTCACTGCCTGGGATATGCCCCGCAAACTGAGGTCAACGACCCGCTCGGCCGACCCCACCCGATCAGCCGGGGCGAAGTCATCCACGCCATCTTGTAAATTGAAGCGGAGTAGAGACTATTTCGAGACGAAAGTCGTCATGAATCTCACGATCGACGTGATCTCCGACGTCATCTGCCCTTGGTGCTACATCGGCAAGAAGCGGCTCGAGAAGGCGATCGTCGCCTCTGAAGGCCAGCACGAGATTCAAGTTCGCTGGCACCCATTCCAGCTCAATCCGACGATGCCGATCGGAGGCATCAGCCGCAAGGAGTATCGCATCAGAAAGTTCGGCAGTTGGGAGCGGTCGCTGGAGCTTGACGCGAAGGTGGTTGCGGTCGGGGAAACCGAAGGCATCCGCTTAGCCTTTGACCGGATTGATCGAACACCGAACACCGTGGATGCCCACCGGCTTATCTGGCTTGCCGGCCAGCTTGGCTGTCAAAACGCCGTCGTTGACTCCTTCTTCCAAGCCTATTTCACCGACGGCAGAGACATCAGCAATCGCCAGACACTCATCGACGTGATCGCTGAAGCAGGGCTGGATCGGCAACTCGCCGAATCCACGCTGAACAGCCAGGTAGGGATGAACGCAATCAAGGAAGCCGACGACCTGTCTCGGCGGCATCGAGTCAGCGGCGTTCCCTTCTTCATCATCAACAACGAGCTCACGCTGTCGGGCGCACAGCCGCCAGATGCGTTCCTCGATGCGTTCACAACCGCTCGGCCCCAACGGAGCCCAGGTCAATAGCCACGGGCTTCAGCCCTTGGCACCCTGAAAACACGTCCTCTTCTCGTCCGCACCCGCGTTGCCCAGACCGCCCACCTCCAACCTCAAATCCCGACGCTTGTCTTCTCGTTGATCACCCTACCAACCCAGCTCAATCTCCCCCATCAGTCGCCGCAGCTCCTGAACATCCCGGCAAGTGAGCTTCCGATCGTCTCCCCACGCCAGGGTTCGACCATCTGCGGAAAGATCAATGCAAGAAACCTTGCGCACGTCGGCTTCCAGCCGCACAATCGGTACTCCTGCGTCGACATCCCACAGCTCGACGTACCGGCCCGCGACGGCAAGCGTATTCCCCCCGAACGCGAGCGCTCGGATCTCGCCTCCCTCGGTGGCAAGTCGCGCGGGCGGTGTTTCCGTGGATAGGTCCCAGATGCGTATGACCCCGCTTGCGTCTGCCCCGGCCAGGCGGCTCCCACCAGGCTGCAAGCTCAGGGCCGTCACACCAGTCTGCCCAGACTCGGGTTTGAGCATACGCTTGACGCTCCCGTCCGCCGTGTCGCGTAGAGCGATCGTTCCGTCCGCGACGCCAAACGCGACCGGCCCTCCCTCGGCAACAAAAACCGGCCCCGAAGTCGCCGGGGCGCCGGCGGCCGGGCCCAGCGAGGTTGTATTCCACACCGGCGTTGCATTCACACGGATTCGCCCGCTTGCCTCCGCTCGGTCCAGTTTCCAGAGTCGCACACGACCGCTTTGCGTGCGCACCGCGAGGTGCCGCGCCCCCGAGCTGAAGCTCACCGCCGCGATCGGCTCGCTTTCTTCCTCGAGCATCGCGAGAAAGCGACCGTCGGCGCCATCCCACAGGCAGACAGACGCATCGTCGCCCGCCGAGACGACGAGTGCACCGTCGCTGCTGGAATCCACCGCGCGGATCGTGGCCCGGTGGCCGGGCCGGTCGATCGCGACCATCCGGCCGCTCTCGACTTCCAGCACGCGGAACCGGTCATTCAGATTGAGCGAGAGCTTCTTGCCATCCAGTGTGAAATGAACATCGGTGACGTTCGTGCCCTGCTGGGTAAACCTGCCCAGGCTCGAGCGGAGGCTGTAGAGGGCGTTAGGCAACGGCACCGAGCGCACGGCCTTGCCGGTCTCGACGTCCCATACGTTCAGTGCGTACGGCGTTTGCCGCGAGAGCGTCGCGAGCCGCTTGCCGTCCGGCGTGAAGGCGCCGGTGAGCACCTCTTGATCGTGCAGCACAGCCCGCGTGCGACCGGTCTCGAGATCGGTCAGCGTGACATCAAACAACGAACCGCCGGACCCCCCGATCACCACGCTCGGGCTCGTGACGGCGGTCCGCCGCCCGGGTACGCCAAGAATCATGTGAAATCGTACCTTGGAAAACGTGCGGACTTCGTGCGTCTTGAGCGAGATCAGCGATTCGGGACCCTGGTAGCTCACCTTGAGGTAGTCGCCATCTTCTGATTGTTCCGGGAGAACGGCCTTGTAGCGGCCGATGACCTTGCCGGTCGCGGTCTCCCACAGGATGGCTCCGATGCGCTCCGGGCTTGACGCGGGGTCGTGGCACGTCGTGAATGCGTTCTGCCCGCGATGGTAAATCAGCCTGGGCACGCCGATCGTGAGCTTGGGCCCAGCGTCGGCGGTCGACATCAACCGCCGGCGCTCGGTGAGATCCCATAGCTCGACAACAGGCTGCGCACTGTTCGAACCGGTTTTCTTCGATCCCGAAATGAGCAGCCGCGTCGCATCTTGATTGAGATACATCCACTGTTCGGTAGGCATCGCTCTCGCCTCCCAGTCGCCGTCGATGGGAATCGCGATGGTCTGATTGTCCGCAAACGTCCAGAGGCATAAGCTCACTTCTTGTCGCGGATAGGCCCCCTTCGCGAGCCTCACCACCATCTTGCGATCGTCCGAACTGATCCAGGAGGAAAGACTCTCGCGGTAATTGAGAGGAGCGGGCGAGAAACCGGCAGTCGGGCTCGTGAATTCACTGATCGGTCGACCGGTGGCCAGCTCATATGCGCGAAACACCGCGTGGTCGCCTTCCACAACTGGCATCACGAGCACCTTGCTCGCCGGCCCGACTGCCCAGTCGTATCCCCCTCCCGGCAGCGTCGCAACAACACGCCCCGCCGCCAGGTCGCCAATCCGGAGGACCGGCTTTTCAGTTGGCCGCCCGGGAATCGCTCGCTCACCGACGATCACGAAATGGGCGTCGGGACTGAACGACGCCCGCGGGAAGACCTGCGTCATTCCCTGAAATCCCGACGCGTTGAATCTCTCGATCAGGGGCTGTTGCTCCAAGGGGATGGACAGGGCCGTGGCGTTTTTCGACACATCATGGACTCTGAGCTCGCGCCGGCGCGGGGCCCTCGGCCCATGGCACCACCACGTACCGGCGATCGGCGCTCACGGCAAGGATCGAAGAGAAGGAAGCTCGCCGCTCGGCCGTGGCTGAATCCCAGATGTCGACGCGGTCGGGAAGAAACGTGAAGAACGCACCGCCCGTCGGATCGAACGCGCCGCTGCCGCAGGGTTTCTGCCCCTGATCCGTCGCAGCGAATCCAGAGAACGCGCTACCCTGCCCTGGATACCCAACCGACCAACGGAGGCGACCCCCTCGGTCGCGGACCCGGATGGTCCGATCGTCACCGGCGGAGGTCATGACTCTCGTTCGCGCGTCGAGCTTCACCGCCCGCACTGCCCCATCATGAGAGTAGTCCTCGATTCTGACTTTGGGCAGCGTCAGGTCCCAGGATTGTACCCCCTGCCCGACAAGCTGAGCGGCGGCCGAAGGGCTGCGCGATGAGCCGGTTAGATCGGGCAAATGCGCGCCCGCGAACAGCCGGCTCGCGCCTGCGGCGAAAAGTAGGCCGATCGGGATCGTCGACGCCCAGTCCGGCGTCGCCACCGCGGGGCTGGCAGCCGGAATGCCCATCGGCGGCGTCGCCTCCGAGATCAACAGCGTGCCCTCCGGGATCGAGAACATCGACAGGCTCTTGCCGGTCGCCACCGCCAGCAGGCGGCTCGTGCTGTCAAAGGCCAGCACCGGAGCCGGGCCGGTCTGCAAACCGCTCGACGGGAAGTCGGGGACCGGAATGCGCACGCGCACCTGCGTCGTCTCGGCGTCGAACAGGTAGATCATTCGAGGCAATTGCGTGTGATTCAAGCGATTCTCTGAGCTGGGACGCTGGCCGATCACGGCCACGATCGAGCCGTCGGGGCTGACCCACAGGCTTTGTGCGTCAGGCTGGGTGGCATAGGGAATCTCCATGCGCGGCGCGGTTCGCAGATTTCCCAGAATCGAGACCAGTCCATCCGGCATAGGCCAGTGTTTGATCACGTTGCCGGTCACCACATCGCGTATGCTGATCTCCGATCCCATCGTGCCGATGACACGATTGCCACCCGGGAAAAACGCCTCCGGTGTAAAGTCTTTGTCAAAGTCGCGCATCGGCTTCGCGGTGGTCACGTTCCACACCGTCGACCGCTTGTCGGGCAAGCTGGGTATCGATAGCAAAGCTCGCCGGTCGAGACCGAAGACCAGCCGGCCGCCCGTCGGGCCGGGCGACAGGTCTTGTGGGCCGGTATCCGAAACCGGCAAGGTCGTGGTTCCCTTGAACTCGCCCGAGACGCGCGACCATCGCTCGACGATGCACACCAGCCGGTGCTTGTTGAAGTCAGGCTCGATCCTGGCCACCAGCAAGTCTTCATCGTTCGCATCAAAGGCCAGAGCGCTCATCCGGCTGAGCGTGTTGTGCGCGCCGACCTTCAGCGTGCGGCGCACTTCGCCGGTATCCGTCTTGATGATCTCCACGAATTTGGCGGGCGTCGGATCCGTTCCTTCAAATCCGACGTGGTAGAACGCCAGCCATTTTCCATCGTCGCTCGTCGCCAGGCAGGCGCGAGACGGCACGACGGTGTAATTTCCACCGCGCGGAGACCGCATGACGACGGGGAAGCGCGCGTCGAATACAAGCTTCAACGACGACTCGCCAATCCAGCGCGTGGCCTCGCTCCGCAATCGAGGGCGCTCGTCGCGCCAGAACTGCACCATGGCGGTCCGCCGTCCGGCGGTGTCGGCTCCGAGCTTGGCGGCGAGACTGTCCGTGTCGTGCTTCAAGCCCGCGGCTCGCTTGAGGAGATCGATTGCCTTGTCGCGCCGGCCGGGTTGCGCGAGGTTGCGCAGATTCTCGGCCTGGCTGAGATACGATTGGACGAGTGCCTGATCTGCGGCCAGGGCCTTGGTGCTGGCGTCATAGCCGGCCGCCTCCGCCTCGAGCCGACGGGCCGCTTCGCCCTGGTGGGCAAGCTCGGCCTGGGCCTGCGCCTTGCGCGCATCGCTCGCTTTCATCTCCGCGATATCGCGGAGATGAGCAAGCCTGACGGCCACAACCGCCCCGGCCGCGGCGACAAACAGAAGCAGCGCCGCCACGGAGGCACCCAGTCCGGCAACGACCGGATTCCGCCGGCACCAGCGCCACAGCCGCTCGGCGCGCCGACCGGCCGCGCCAGGATCGGCTCGCCTGAGAGAAACCGGCCCAGCTCCGCGCCGAGCGCCGCCGCGCTCGCGTAGCGCCGCGCAGGCTCCTTTTCCAGACATTTCAGGCAGATCGTTTCCAGATCGAGCGGAATCGCCGCATTCAGCCGCCGCGGCGGGACCGCCTCTTCGCTCAACACCTGGATGACCGTGTCCATCGCCGTGGCCGCCTGAAACGGCGGCCGGCCAATCAACAAGGCGTAAAGCGTGGCCCCGAGCGCATACACGTCCGCAGCCGGGCCCACGTCGCCTCGCTTGCCCCCGGCCTGCTCCGGCGGCATATAGCTCGGCGTTCCCATGATCTGGCCCGATCCCGTGAGTCCGCTATCGCCCTGGACCTTCTTTGCCAGTCCAAAGTCGGTGACTCTCGGGTTGCCCTGCGCGTCGAGCAGGATGTTGGCCGGCTTGAGGTCGCGATGGATCACACCGTGTTGGTGGGCATATTCGATGGCATCGCTCACGCGCCGGATCAGCTCCGCGGCCTGCCGCGGCGGGAGTGGCCCTCCGGCCAGGCGCCCGGCGAGGCTTTGCCCTTCGACGAATCCCATGGAAAAGTAATGCTGGCTCTCGTGCTGCCCAACTTCGAAGATCGGCACGATGCCCGGATGGTCGAGGTTCGCCGCCGCTTCGGCCTCGGTGTGGAATCGCTTGACGTCGGTCTCCTCCGCAAGCTGTCCCGCGAGGATCATTTTGAGCGCGACCTTACGGTTGAGGCTCACCTGCCGCGCCTCGAACACGACACCCATACCGCCGCGAGCCAGCTCGCGAATAATCTCGTAATCGCCAAAGTAGCGGATGCGCGCCGGTTGTGTCCGAGCAGACGACGGCGGCGCCGACGATCCGAGGTCCACCGTCTGAGCCGCCCGGGGCGGCACCGTCTCGTCCTCGTGCACCGACGAAACCGGCCCGCCAGGCAGAGTTTTGTTCTCCTCTAGCTCGCGCGCAGCGCCTCGAGCTCACCGCGCGCCGCCTTCCGGCCTTCTTCGGGTACCTCAACCAGATAGTCCTCGACGCTCGGTTGCCGGCCCTCACGCCAGTCGCCCTCAAAACGGCGGCACGCGGCGTCGATGTGACGGATGACGTCGACGTCAAGTCCGCTCAGATGATCGCTGAGGTGCTCGCTCATGGCATCGCCCCGTTCGTTGCTGATCCATCGACTGCTCGTCGCTCAATCCAGCCTCTCGAGCCGACCTGGCCAAAACTCGTTTCCAGGAAGATGGCTGTTTGGCGAGGGATTGTGACAGAAACCGCGATTACACCTTGACGCTTCGGGCGGCTTCAATGGCCAGCCGTCCATTTGTGGATCTTTTCACGGTCTCCGCCCGCGGTTTCTCGGTGTCGGACAATCATTGGTCTGAACCCAGTCGCGACCGGCATCGACGAGGGCCCCAACGGGGCCCAGGTCAATAGCCACGGGCTTCAGCCCTTGGCACTTCATTGCCGTAAGTCTCTCATCCGTCATTAGATAGTTCGATTCGCCTTACCCTGCAGTCCATCCCAACCCACATTGACCACCTCGGCAACTTGACGTAAAGTACGGCTGCATGTCGAGTTGGCGGAGGTTGGTACGAGCGTCGAAGTCCCAGGGAAGGGACCAGTTGACCATGCGGCGCGGTTTTTTCGCCGAATGGGCGGTTTTGCTCTCGCTGCTCGCGGCTCAGGCCGGGTGCAACTGGGTCGGGCTGCGCCGATGGTCTGACAGACCCACGCCGACTCCGGAAGAGGCCGCGCAGGCGCAGCAGGTGATCGAGCACGCTCAGACGGCGATCGATCATGGAGACGTCGCCGCGGCCGAGGCCGCGCTCGAGCAGCAAGTCGCCCGCACGCCGGCCTCGGCGGTTGCTCAACAGCGCCTCGGTGCGGTCTACCTCCTCGACGGCCGTCTGGCTGAAGCGAAGGATTGCTTCAGTCGTGCCCTCAAGATCGATCCCGATTATGTGGATGCCGTCATCGGGCTGGGCCAGGTCGAGACGCTCGAGGGCGACGCAGAGTCAGCCCGCAAACGGTTCGAGACCGCGATCGAGATCGACCCTCATCGCACTCAGGCGCACTTCTCGCTCGGCAGCGTGCTCCAGATCATGGGCCAGATCGACCCGGCCCTGGCCGAATACTTCAGGGCGCTCGAGTGCGAGCCCAACCATGCCCAGGCCAGCCGCTGCATCGCCGCCATTCAGCTCTCGCGCAACCAGCCCGAGCAGGCGCTCTCACGATTGGACCGCGTGCTGGAGATGGCTGCTGACGACGGTGAGGCGCGGTTCCTGCGGGGCCGCGCGCAACTGGCGCTCGGGCACACCGATTCGGCAGTCACCGATCTTCAGCACGCGATCCGCGCTGCCCGGCCGCGCGGATATTTATTACCATCTGGCGCTCGCGTTCGAGGCCCACCACAAAACGGCAGATGCACTCACCGCGGCCCGGGAGGCAATGCGACTCGCGCCAGACTTCGCGCAGGCTCACCAGCTCTCAAACCGCTTGAGCCTGGCGATGGCCCCACCCGGAACCCCCCGCCCCAAGCCCGCGACCGTCGGCAGAGCCAGACGCGAGCAAGAGCCGCCCGCTGATCCACCCAGGTGAGATGCCCGCGCGAGGATCAAAGCCCCCGTAGGGGGCGGCATCATAAAGCTCGGGGTGTGAACCCCGAGACGTCGAAATGCCCGCGCCAAAATCAGAGCCCCCGCAGGGGGCGGCATCATAAAGCTCGGGGTGTGAACCCCGAGACGTCGGGATGCCCGCGCCAGAATCAGAGCCCCCGTAGGGGGCGGCACCGTATGGCTCGGGGCGTCATCCCCGAGAACCCCGCGCTCACGGCTCACCGCTTGGCGTTGATCGCCGAGGTCACGTCGACGCAAAACCCGGGAATCAACCTGGATTGGGCTGTCTCGCCGCGCGAGTATTCGCCGAGCTCTCGATATGACCGGCCGTCGAGGATCAGCACGGTGATCCTGGCCTGCTCGGGGTCAACGATCCAGTATTCCGGAATGCGGGCCTTGGCGTACTCATCGCGCTTCGTCTCACGGTCGAGCCGGTGGCTCTCCTCGCCGTCGCTCACGACCTCCATCACGAGGTCGGCCCCTTTGCAGTAATTCTCGGTCAGGCGTGATGCGTGCTTGCCGGCCACGAACAGCACGTCGGGCTCACGGTACTTGCCTTCCCACAGGCGCACCCGATAAGGCCCGGCGAGTGCAGTGCCCAGCTCACGAGTCGAGACAAACGTCTCGAGGGTGCGATAAAGATAGAGCGCCGCAAGCTGGTGTGAGAGCGTCGGAGTCGCCAGGAATTCAACGAACCCGTGCGAGAACTCCACCCAGCGATTCGGTTTGAGCTCGAGGTAATCTTCCTCGGTCCAGCACCCCTGGGCGGGGAAGAGCCTGGCGACATCCCAGGTGGGCTGTCCATATCCCGAAAGCTGCGGCTTCTCGGACGCAATGCTCATCGTGGCGCTCCTTCAGTCCGGGCTGGGATGACATCGTAATTTTATCTTAAGCTGACTTCTCTGAGGAAGGCCGATTCTCGATTTCGGCGGGTCAATTGGTGATAGTTTCTGCGGCGACCGAATTTCGCAACGTTCCCAGATGATCGATCTCGACTTCGACACGGTCTCCGTGCTTGAGCCACACCGGGGGTTTTCTCGCCATGCCCACTCCCGGCGGGGTTCCTGTGAAGATCAAGTCGCCTGGTTCAAGTGTGAAGACCTGCGACACGTAAGCGATCAGCTCGTCCACTCCAAAGATAAGCTGGCTGGTACTGGACTCCTGCATCGTCTGCCCGTTGAGGCGCAGCCGGATGCCGAGTTTGTGGGGATCGGGAACTTCGTCCGGTGTTACCAGCACCGGCCCCACAGGCGCGAACGTGTCGAAGGTCTTCCCGGCCATCCACTGCTTGCCAGGCTTGTTGAGCTGCCAGTCGCGCGCCGAGACATCGTGCCCGACCGCGTAACCGCCAACATGCTCGAAAGCCCGCTCGCGTGGGATGTGCCGTCCGCTTCGGCCGATCACAACGACAAGCTCTGCCTCATAGTCCACCTGCTCGCTGACAGATGGAAGGATAATCATCTCGCCGTCGCCAATCAAGGCACTGGAGTATTTACTGAACATCACCGGCTCATCCGGCGGCGCAACTCCGCTCTCCGCAGCATGATCGCGATAATTCAGCCCGATGCAAATGATCTTTTGCGGGTCCGGCACCGGAGCCAGGTGGCGGACACGCGCCGGCTCATGCCGCACAACTCCGCGGTTCAGCGCATCCCAGGCCTTCCGCTGCCACCCCGGCCCCAGCTTCAAAAGCCCGCGCAGCGTCGTCGGCATTTCCGGATCGGCCGAGTTCACGTCGACATACTCACCTCCGATCACACCGCAAACCCTTGGCCCCTCTTCGGTTGCAACTGTTGCCCAGCGCATGGTGATCGCTTCTCCCCGTACAGGAACCTCCCGCGCAGCCCGGCACGACCCCTTTCGGCGCAACTAATGTAACGACGTGAGAAGGCAACTGAAAGAGGCAGCGGTCGCCGCGCGGTTGAACGTGATGATCAGATGCGCTTCGCCGACGATCGCCGCTGCTAGCACGTGGCGATCGTTCGAGTCCGGCAGCTCAATCGTCGGGATCAGGCTTTCGTAACCGGAGATCCGGCAGTCTTCCACGTAAACGCAATTAACGCAACGCTCCGACACTTGCAAACGTGGCCGGCGCGACCAGCGAACAACGAGGGTTCGCGAATTGCTATCGAACCCGCTTTCGAATCGCCTCGAGGACAAGGTCGAGTTTGTGGTCGAGCGCTTTCATTCGCTGCTCAAGGCGCTGTAACGACGCGTCTTCCGTGCCCGCGCGTTGGTATTCGCCATCCTTGTTTTGCGACGCAGCGGCAACAGCGGGTTGGGGGCGAGCACGAGATTTGTCCCGCTGGATCGGCACCGCTTCTGACGAACGGCGGGAGACGACCAACCGGTCGCCGGCCTTGAGTGGACGGTTGGTTGCCGGAAACTTGCCACGTTTGAGCTGATTCACGTCGATCGTGGTGCACTCGGGCTTGCCTTCAGAATTCGCACGATAAAGCAGGACGCGATCGAGATTCGCGGCATGAGTTGGCCCGTCGGCGTCGGCAATCGCGTCGAGTATCCTCTCTGAGCCGGTCAGAGCGAATCGCCCAGGTGACTGCACTTCGCCCAGGACGTAGAAGACCTTACTGTTGCATCGCGTGATCTCAACCCGGACCTTTTTGGAGTCTCTGGGAGCGATACGTTTTGGCCTTCCGGTTGTGGCATCGACGATGGGCTCGCCACTCGCGTCGAGTTCGACCAGTCCGAGTTGCTCGTCCCGTAGGAACTTCTGGAGTCGAGCGATGATCTTCTCCTTGATCTCGACGACGGTAAGCCCGGCGGCATCCACGTAGCCGTACCATGCCAGCGCGATCTTGCCATTGGGGCACACGAGGCGTTCGCCGGCGAGGGGCCTTCCGGGAAGCCCTCCCTCGAGCGACACGAAAATCAGATCAGGCGGCTCGACGACATAGTCATCTCGCAGTGCGAATGGCGGAGGCGGGTCTCTTTTCGTCCGCTCGGTGGCTTCGTCCGTTGGTTTTGATACGGCTTTCGCGCCCTCGTCTTGGGGCGACGCGGAGCGCACGCCGTACGAATACGCGGCCACAACCACGAAACAGGCTGCAATCGTCCGGAGCTTGGCCATCGGCATATTCCCGTCAAACGATTCAGTTCCGTCTGCTGCACACGTTCTGGGTCAATGAGCCTGGGCACGCAGCGACTCGAGAATCTGGTCTAGCTTTCGCTCCATGTCCGCGACGCGCTTCTCGAGACGCAGGAGCGGAGGGCTCTCTGAACCTCTTGGCGGTCTACCGGCGTCCGGTGTTGCTGGTTTTCCTGAAGTGTCTGAACGCCGTATCGGGTCAGAGTCAGGCGCGGCCTTCGATTCGAGGGGCGATTTTCGCGGCGCCGGGTGTTCAGGTTCACGCGTGTCGCCCCCGCGAGTCCGCGCCACCAGCCTGTCGCCGGGTAGAAGCTGATAGTTGGTGGAAAGGTCGTCACCGAGCATGATCTGGTCAACATCGATCTTCAAGGTTTGCGCCGGCCCGCCATCGGCAGGCTGTCGGTACAGGAAGACTTGGTCGTGGTCAGCGCTTGAGGTCAGGCCGTTCGAATAACTGATGGCGTCGAGCACTCGCTCCTGTCCCGTGATCGGCAGTTTTCCCAGCGTCGCGAATTCTCCCTGCACGTAGTAGTTCTTGCTGTTATAGGCTGTCACATCCACAAACACGCGGTCGGATTCCTTGGGATCGAGGAGGATGGGCTCACCGTTGGCATCTGTCATCAACTCTCCGGTCTCATCGTCCGCCTTGATCAGGCCCAGTTGTTCGTCGTGCAGGAACTTGCGAAGGTGAAGGACGATCTTTTCCTTGATTTGCAACACGGTGAGACCGGCAACGTAGACATCGCCGTACCACCCCAGAGAGATCTTGCCGTCGGGTCGCACCAGCCGCTCGCCCGAAATTGGGCGGCCGGGAAGGCCTTCGAGCAGCTCGACGAGTATGAGGTCAGGCGGATCGACCACGTATTCATCGATCACCTTCCACGGCGGCTGAGCTTTCGAGTTCGCGGACGTAAACATGAATGCGGGATCGCGCCGGCTCCTGCGCATGCCCTCGATCTGGGCCACGGCCAGCGTGAGCCCATATGCCCCTGCCCCGATCAGCAACATGGAAAAAGCAACCGTTCTCAATTTTGCCATGAACATGCTCCCGATGACTTTCCGCACGAGGGCGATGATCGACGGAGAGGCGAGTTGAGCGAGCGACCCGCCGGCCGCCTGCTCGGCGATCTGGACGGTCGAGTTGACGAGCGCAGCGGGAATCTCCAGCGCACCCGCCTTCAAAAAGGCCGGCGACTCAAACGCCGCAAGCATCACACCGGCCACCGGCTCGAGTCCCCGCCGCGAAAGCCGGCGATGGAGCACGCCCCGAGCCCGCGCCACCCGGCTGCGCACCGTCCCCAGCGGGCAGCCCAGCCGCGCCGCCGCTTGCTCGTGCGTGAGTCCCTCCCAGTAGCACAGTATCACGACGGCCCGAAGCCGGTCCGGCAGCCGCTCGACCTCAGCCTGTAACAGCGGCCCGAGATCCTGGATGTCGGAGGGATGATCACTCCTATGTTCAGCAGTTGCCGCGATGCGCAGCCCACCCCGGAGTTCGGCCGAGCGCCGCCGAGCCGCTTCCACCCGAGCGCGGCGAGCCACACGCGTCGCGACCCCGAAGAGCCAGCTCCCCACCGAGTCTAGCCGCCGAATCGACTTGCACTTTCGAACGAGCACGAGAAAAGTCGCCTGGAACGCATCATGGATTTCCGCCTGCTCCTGCCCCAGTGCATTGCGGCAAACCCGCATCACCATCGGCCCGTGCCGCAGCACGAGCGCTTCAAAGGCCGCCTCAGCCGATGCGCCTTGCTCGCCCGTGAACCGCTGCAAGAGCTGCCGGTCCGATAATCCGCTAACCGTGCCCCCATCGAAAAGCGTGTGCATGTCGCGGAGGTAGCCGCCGGATGCGCTGGCGTTCATCAGGAGTTCCCAGTAGGTCAGGCTTTAGCCTGACGATTTTCTCATTCTGCCGCGTCGCAAAGCTGACCCTCAAGCAACCCAACTTCCGCAGTGACCCGCGAAAGACAACCTAACGCGCCGGTTTCCCAATCGCCTCCAGGATCAGGTCCAGCTTCCGATCGAGCTTCTGCTCGAGATCCGTCATTCGTCTCTCGAGCCGAAGTAACGCAGGGTTCTCTCCACGGCTATCCAGTCGTCTCGGCTCTGGCCCCGCCGGTTTGTCCAAGGTATCTGTCTCGCGGTTGAAGTGGAGCTGTTCGCCGATCGGCCGCGAAGTGGTCGTCGATGGTCGCGGCGCGGATCCTTGCTGTTCACGAACGGGATTCTCACGTCTCCGAACGACCAGCCGGTCTCCGGGATCGAGCTGATAATTGGTCGAAACGTCATCCCCGAGCATGATCTCGTCGATGTCGATCTTCAAGGTGTGTACCGGACCTCCGTCGGCAGGCTGTCTGTAGAGGAAGACTTGCTCGTGGTCGGCATCCGGCGTCAAGCCGCCGGCAAAATCGATCGCGTCGAGTACTCTCTCTCGTCCCGTGATGGGAAGGCGTCCGGTCGTGAATACCTCCCCCTGAGTATAGTAAACCTTGCTGTTGTAGGCCGTGACATCGACGAAGACGCGGTCGCTATCCTTCGGTTCGATGCGGGTCTTGCGCTCGCTGGACGGGACGGGCGGAGTCGGATCCGTGGATTTCCTTTTTTCGGATTTCGACTGTGGCGGAGGGCTCTGCTCAAAAGGGTTCGTTCGCTCGGATGGCGCCGCCACCGCAGGCGCCTCCTCTTCTGCCTCATCCTCGACAACCAGGCCCAGTTGCGAATCCGGCAGGTATTTTCTGAGATGCAGAATGATCTTCTCCTTGACTTGCGGTACGCTCAGACCAGCGACGTACACATCGCCGTAAAACCCGAGTGAGATCTTGCCGTCCGGCCGCACCAGGCGCTCGCCCGAAATGGGCCGACCCGGCAGCGCTTCCAGCACCTCAACCAACAGGAGGTCTGGTGGCTCGACAACGTACTCGCTCATCACGCGAAGCGGGGGCTGAGCCTTCGATTTCACGGCTGCCGGCCGCCGCGAGGCGTCGGACGCCGGTGCCGCCCTCCGGGTGCGCTGCTGGGCCTGGGGCGCCGCCAGCGTGAGCCCATAAGCACCCGCACCGATCAACAAGAAACACGCAACGATCGACTTCACTTTCGTCATGAACATGCTCCCAATGACTTTTTGGACTAGAGACGCAATGGAAGGTGACGTGAGCTGTGCGAGCGAGGCCCCAGCCGCCGCCTGCTTCGCGATCAGGACAGTCGAGCTGACGAGTGAGCCGGGAATCTCCAAAGCTCCCGCCTTCAAGAACGCCGGCGAGTCAATCGCCGCGAGCATCACGCCGGCCACCGGCTCGAGTCCCTGCCGCGAGAGCCGGCGATGAAGCAGACCGCGAGCACGCGCCACCCGGCTGCGCACCGTACCCAGTGGGCAGCCCAGCCGCGCCGCCGCTTGCTCGTGCGTGAGGCCCTCCCAGTAGCACAAAATCACCACGGCTCGAAGGCGTTCCGGCAGCCGCTCGACCTCGGCCTGTAACAGCGGCCCGAGATCCTGGATGTCGGTGCAATCACTCCCACGATCAGCGGTCGCCGCGATTCGCAGCCCGCCCTGAAGTTCGGCCGAGCGCCGCCGGGCCGCTTCCACCCGAGCGCGGCGAGCCACCCGCGTCGCCACCCCGAAGAGCCAGCTCCCCACCGAGTCCAGCCGGCGAATCGACTTGCACTTTCGGACGAGCACGAGAAACGTCGCCTGGAACGCATCCTGGATTTCCGCCTGCTCCTGTCCCAATGCGTTGCGGCAAACCCGCATGACCATCGGCCCATGCCGGAGCACGAGCGCTTCAAAGGCCGCCTCAGCCGACGGGCCTCGCTCGCCCGTGAACCGCTGCAAGAGCTGGCGGTCGGTTAGTCCGCTGACTGTGCCCGCGTCGAAGAGCGTGTGCATGTCGCGGAGGTAGTCAGTTGGTGCAGTTCCCGGCATCGCTCGCTCCTTCTCCGCGCTTCGCCCGTGGTTAACGCCGCGTGGATCCAAGTGCCTCGAGAATCAAACCGAGCTTGCGCTCGACTTCGCCCAATCGCTTGTCAAATCGGTGCAGGGTTTCGATGACACCGCCCGGCGCGGCTTTGCTCGCTGAGTCGTCCGTCGCTTGCGGCCGGTCGGAATCGCCGTCAGGACGAGACGGCTGCGGTGCGACCTCCTCCGACGGCTCCGCCAGCTTCTCTTCCGTTTCCGGAAGGCTGCCTGCTCGCCGTCGGACGACCAACCGGTCACCGGGGATGAGCTGGTAGTTCGTCGACAGGTCATCGCCCAAGGTGATCTGATCGATGTCGATTTTCAGTGTCTTGAGGCGCCCTTCGTTCGAGCCCACGCGGTAAAGGAAGACCTGATTGCTGTCTGCCTCGGGAGCGAGACCTCCCGCCTTGTTGACGGCGTCGAGAATCCGCTCCCGTCCCGTCACCGGCACGCGGCCGGGTATGACAAACGCCCCTTGAAGGTAATAAAACTTGCTGTTGGACTTCGCCAATTCAACGAACACTAGGTTCGAATCCCGCGGGGCGATGGGCTTCCCCGCTTCCATCCTGGAATTGAACTCGCCCTCACGGACCTCCGATGGTGGAGCGACCAACCCCAGTTTTTGTGGGCCGATGAATTGTTTGAGGTGAAGAATGACCTTCTCTTTGATTTCCGCCAGCGTCAGGCCTGCAACATAGATCTCCCCGTAGAATCCAAGCGAGATCTTGCCGTCCGGCCGCACCAGGCGCTCGCCCGAGATGGGCCGTCCCGACAGCGCTTCCAGGACTTCGATCAGCAAGGTGTCGGGAGGCTCAACCACATAGTCGCCGAGAGCTTCCAGCGCGGGCTGAGCTTTGGATTTCCCGGCGGCGGGGCGCCGCGGGCCATCTGATGTCGGTCTCGGCCGCGAGGTGCGCTGGGCCTGGGGTGCGGCAAGGGTGAGACCATAAGCACCCGCACCAATCAACAACAGACACGCAGCGATCGTCTTCACGTTCGTCATGAACATGCTCCCGATAATGTTTCGGACCAGAGACGCAATGAAAGGTGACGTAAGCTGTGCAAGCGAGGCGCCCGTCGCGGCCTGCGTGCCGATCTGGACAGTCGAGTTGACGAGTGAGCCGGGAATCTCGAGTGCAGTCGCCTTCAAGAAAGCCGGCGAGTCAAAGACCGCGAGCATCACTCCGGCCACCGGTTCGAGTCCTCGCCGCGAAAGCCGGCGTTGGAGCAACCCACGAGCCCGCGCCACCCGGCTGCGCACCGTGCCCAGCGGGCAACCGAGCCGCGCCGCCGCTTGCTCGTGCGTGAGCCCCTCCCAGTAACACAAGATCACCACGGCCCGAAGCCGCTCCGGCAGCCGCTCGACCTCAGCCTGTAACAGCGGCCCGAGGTCGTGGATGTCGGTAGAATCACCCCCACGATCGGCGGTCACCGCGATTCGCAGCCCACCCCGGAGTTCGGCCGAGCGTCGCCGAGCCGCTTCCACTCGAGCGCGGCGAGCCACCCGCGTCGCCACCCCGAAAAGCCAGCTTCCCACCGAGTCCAGCCTGCGAATCGAATTGCACTTTCGAACGAGCACGAGAAACGTCGCCTGAAATGCGTCGTGGAGATCGGCTTGTTCCTGCCCGAGCGCGTTGCGGCAAACCCGCATGACCATCGGCCCGTGCCGCAGCACGAGCGCTTCAAATGCCGCGTCACCCGATGCGCCTCGCTCGCCCGTGAACCGCTGCAAGAGCTGCCGGTCGGTTAATCCGCTGACCGTGCCCGCGTCAAACAGGGTGTGCATGTCGCGGAGGTAACCAGCGGATGCACTCGCGTCCATGACGAGCTCCCGAGTAGGTCAGGCTTCAGCCTGACGATTTTGGCCAAAGTAGGTCAGGCTTTAGCCTGACGATTCTCTCACTCATTGCGCCGCAAAGCTGACCGTTTGGAAAACCGACTTCCGCACTCTGTCAGCCTGAAAGCCTGACCCACGTCGTTCATCGCCCAGTAGTGCCGAACAGCAGGCTGAGCTATCCCCGGTTCCCAAAAAATGTTTGCGGCCACCTCGAAAACGAATCCATCCCGCCCAGCTCCTCCTCAATTCTCAAGAGCCGGTTGTACTTGGCCAGGCGCTCCGACCTCGCCACCGACCCAATCTTGATCTGGCCCGCACCCGTTGCAACCGCAAGGTCAGCAATGGTTGAATCTTCCGTCTCGCCCGAACGGGCCGACACAACGGTGCGAAATCCATGCAACTGGGCCATCTCGATCGCGTCAAACGTCTCCGAGAGCGTGCCGACCTGGTTCAGCTTGATCAGGATCGCATTGCCGGCGCCTCGGTCGATTCCCATCCGCAACCGCGCGATCTGCGTGGCAAACAAGTCGTCCCCGATGAGCTGGACGGATTTCCCAAGTCGCTCGGTGAGGATCGGTCCATCCTTCCCAGTCGTCTTCGGCCAGGCCATCCTCGAGTGAGACGATCGGAAACCGGTCGACCCACCCGGCGAGCAGCTCGACCATGCCCGCCGAGTCCAACGTTCTCGCCGCGCCTGTACCAAGGCGGTACGTGCCCGACGCCTCGTCAAAGAAATGGCTCGACGCCACGTCGAGCGCAATCGCGACATCGCTCCCCGGCTCGAAACCCGCCAGGCGAATGGCGTCGACGACAATGTCCATCGCCTGCTCGTTCTCCCGCAACCGAGGTCCATATCCCCCCTCATCCCCCACCAAAGCGGCTTCAAATCCGCTTTTCGCCAGCACGGCCCCGACGGCGCGGTAAAGCGCAACCGTCATCTCGAGCGCTTCGCTGTACGTCTTCGCGGCAACCGGGATCGTCAAAACATCCTGGATGTCCAGGTTGCCGCCGGCGTGCAATCCGCCCGAGATCATGTTGACCATCGGCATCGGTAGTGACGGTGCGACCGCAGTCGCCGGGCTGCGATTGGCGCGTATCTCTCGGCCCCGCCAGAGGCGATGAAGATGAACGAACAGCTCTTCGCCTCTCGCCGCGGCGGCCGCGTGAGCAACGGCCAGCGACACGCCCAGAATTGCGTTGGCCCCCAACCGGCTCTTATTCGGCTCACCGTCCAGCTCAATCAGCTTCGCGTCGATCGCGGCTTGATCATCAAGCTCCATGCCGGCAATTGCCGGGCCAATCACGTGTGTCACATTCTCGACGGCCTTCAGCACACCCAGGCCGCCATACCGTGCGCACTGTCCCGGTCGCGAAGCTCGAGTGCTTCGTGCCGGCCGGTGCTGGCCCCCGAGGGGACAATCGCCCGCCCGCGCGCACCGGTCGAGCCGACGCATCGACCTCGACCGTCGGCCGTCCGCGTGAATCCAGCACCTGGCGGGCCTTGAGCGCCGTCAAGGTCGGCATGCGTTCGTCCTCTTGATTGCCTCGTCGAGCTGCTCGAGTAAAGCATCCCATGTCCGTGGCTCGGTGCGAAGAGACTCCCGGGCGAATGCACGCGCCGTGGCCTGGGCCCGCTACGTCGAGATATTCCACTGGGCTCTTGCCATCCACGCGGGCCAGGCAGCAAGCCGCCGTATGCACGATGGCTGCGATGCGTCAAATCGGCGCGCGCCGTTGCGTCCATGACGCGTCGATCCAGGTACGTGTCCAGGAACGTGGTCGCGAGCCCGTATATCTCCGGCGCCAGTCGGTGGTCGATCGCCTCGGCACGAATTCGCTTGAGCAGAAGATGCGTGAGAAAGAACCCCAGGTCGAATGCCGCGTCGCCCGCATGGGCACATTCGAAATCAAGCAAAATGAGCCCGTGTTGATGCACCAGGATGTTCTTGGGGCTGAAGTCGCCCGAGCACCAGTGTCCGCTCCTTAACCGGCCGATCCATCGCGGCGATCAGTGCATCAATCTGTGGTTTCAAATCGGCGATGCGCCCGCGCGATGGTCCGATAGTAAGGGTCGACCCGAAGCTCGTCGAAGAGGCTTGTGTCGGCGAGGATGCCCGTGAGTGACGGTCCCGCCGCAGCCGTGTCGTGGATTGTCCATTGTCGCCTTTCGCTCCGCGAAAGTTGCGCCGTGAGTGACGGTTGCCCCGGAGCCTTGTCGTGGATCATGGCCAGGATGATCCCCAATCGAACGGCGATTTCCGGATCAAGCGTTCCGCCCATCAACTGCGACTTCCAGGTGACCGCATCGTCTGGGGCGCATGTCATGGCGAAAAGGTAATTCGGTCGGTCTTCGAATACGACGAGCGGAACAGTGCCCGCGGGCAGAATGGCACCCAGCCGCTCCATCGCCGCCTGCTCGGTCCAGATGCGTTCCAGCCGTGCGTGCCATTCCATGGCCACGCGCAGCCGCTCGCGGCATTGTTTGATCACGATCGGCGGGCGCCCGGAGATATCCGCGCGAGCACGATATTGGACACGCCGCCAGTCAGCTCACGGACCTTGATCGATAAGCCACCAGGAACTCGCCCGGAATCCCGGAGATACTCGGCGGCGTTCTGGGCAGTGAGCTCGCGCATGATACTCGAGACGGTCACTCGCCGGTGGGTGACTGCAAACGGGCGAGGAAGCCGGCGTGCTCGACGCTTTCCAGACCGCGATTGAGCGCGGCGACGACGGTCTTGATATCGCCTTGCACCAAGGCCGCCGCGTCGAGCCACAGGCCGGGAAAGACCTCACTCTTGTAGAGGCCTGCATCATCCAGCGACATTCGTTCGTACTGTCCGTCTCTGAGGCAGAACCAGTCGATCTGGCGATCCAGGACGCGCCAGACGATGTACTCCTTCACACCGCTTCGGCGATAGACCTTCAATTTCACGTCGAGATCATAGCTGACGCTGCTCGACGCGATCTCGGCGACGAGCTCGGGTGCGCCTTCGACGTAGTCGTCAGGCCCGATGCGAGCCTGACCGCCCTTGAGCGGGTCCAGAAGCAGGATCGCGTCCGGCTGGGGCTCGTTGTCCAGGTCCAGGCGCGTACTGGCGTTATCTCCCACGTATACGTCTATGGTGCCCGCCTCGTACAGCACCAGCCAGGCAAGCAAGTGGGCGTGTGGGCGTCCGTGGCGGCGCAGCCGGACCGGTGAGGGCATGTAGACGACCCCTTCGAGCAGCTCCGCCTTCTTTACCTGCGGCGCTGCAAGGTACCGCCGCTCGAACTCGGCGCGAGTCAGCCGGTCGCCCGCCTCAAGCGGTGGCATCCCGTTTTCATCCCCCAGCAGCACCGAGCCGGTTGACACCGTAGCCACGATCGATTACGCCTCCCCGGGTGCGAGTGGATTGCCTCGATCCGAACCCAAACCGCGCAACTCGAATTCGCGCGCCATCCGAGACAAAGTCTCTGTTGCCAACTGTACCCCCTCAATCGGCCATCGGGCAAGGATTTCCCCTAGAGATCTTGGCGACTTCGGTCAAGCCGGACAACTACCGAGTTGTCCGGTTCGAAGGAGATGATGGCGGTTTGCTCGGCGCCGTCGGGCAGGCGGATGCGGAGCCGGGTTTGGTTGCCGGTTGCCGCTCGCTTGTACACTTCACTCGGCAGGACGAACCGGCCGCGAACGTCTGTCACGTACTCGGCGCCCAGAAACGGCTCGAGCACGTCGTTCTTGTCGATGCCAAGAACCGTTGCACCCGGGAAGGGCTGGCCATCGGCATCGAGCACCTTTGCGTGGATCGTCGGGTCGGTCTCCACGGAGATGACGGGCATCTCGAAGGTCGCGCGATCCTCGGGGATGGGAATGGTGAGGCGCGATATCTTTCCGAACACCGGACCGGGGACGTAGAACTCGGTCTCGCCGGATGGCAGGCGCACGCGGTAGCGGCCGCGCCCGTCGGTCTTGACCCTCGTCGTCGCCGCGCCCGTGCTCGGACGGAGCGGCCCGATGACCCCGACGGTGAATCCTCGGGCCGGCTGATTGGTCTCCTTGACGACGACGGCTCCCTCGACGACGACGCCTCGGATCAGCTCGATCGTCACGCGTGAGGTCTCACCGGGTGTAAGAAGAACGTCCTTGGCTGCCCGATAGGTCCAATCCTCTTCGCCCTTTCCCCCCACGAAGATGTTGACCGAGCCTTCGTTCAGACCGGTGAAGCTGAACCGTCCGTCCGCGTCGGTCAACACGTGCTCGGGCGAAACATTGGTCATTCCGGGATAAACGTGTGGGGACTGGAAGCTCACCTTCAGGCCCGCCACGCGCACGCCTGGGAGTGAAGTCACGACGCGGCCCGAGACGCGAGCTTCAGGGATTGCGACGAGTTCAGCTTTTTCGCCGGCTTCCGCGATGACGAATCCTTCTTGCTCAATTCCTCGGTGGACGGAATTCGTCGAGTGGCGCCTGGACCTGATCCGAAACCCGCGGCCGTCAGCGGAGACGGCGCCGAGCATGAGACCGCAATCTTCCTCGAGCATCGTGAAGACGAACGAGCCGTCCGCGTTGGTTGTCGTCTCAAGGAGTCCCTCGAGCGGGCTTCCGGCGAGAATCTCGCGCCTGATCCAGTCGTACGACGAGCTGATCGTGGTCTGAGATCCGTCCGTCTTCGAACTGACATGCGCGACCCCTTCGACGCGGATCTTGGAATCACGAAATGGCTTGCCCTCGTTGTCCACGACGATCGCTGTGAACCGGCTGATCCTACCGAGTTTGCCGTCACGGCGATCGCCCTGGTGTAGCATTTCGATCGGTTGTTGCCGGAATCCGGGTGCGAGACCTTCCTTGTAGGCAATGAAGTGAATCACGCCGGGTCCATCGGGGAACGAATAGCTGAAATTGCCGCTCTGATCGCTGCGTAGCACGGAGCGACTCTTCTTCTCGGCATAGGCGATCCACGCCACCACGGTGGCGTCGGCTGCCGGTTTGCCATCGGGGTCGAGGATCAGGCCCTCGATCTTGCGGGTGAGAACCCCCGTTTCGATTGACCCACTCGCCTGCGGCTCCACGGCGCGAATTCGAACGCCCGTCACAGCGAGCGAAACAATGGCCGCCAGAACTCCCAGGATTAGCGACCGACACAACGACGATCGAGAGAGCGTATTCGACATATCATCCTCCAGCAGTCGCGAGATGCGAATCGCGACGGTTCGGCGACCTACAAAGGGAATTAATGCGGAAGGAACGCGTGAGGGAAGCGCCAGGATTCGTTCAGGCCGTCTGGCCATTTCCAGCAGCATGCGAGCATAGCCCGCCGGCTCCGTACCCAGCGCAACCACCGCCTCGTCGCAGAGCAACTCGCGTTCGCGGTCGAGCCGTGCGATCAGCCAGCGCACCAGGGGATGGAAGAAGAAGAAAACCGAAATCAGCTCCTGAGCCAGCTTGGACCAGTCATCCCGCCGTTTGAGGTGTGTCAGCTCATGGAGCAGACAAGCGCGACGCTGTGCCTCAGGCCAGCTAGCCCAATCTGCCGGTACGAGGATTCGCGGACCCAGGCAGCCAAATGCCACCGGCGAGCCGATCGCACGATGAGCGACGAGCCGGACGGCTCGAGAGAGCCCGATCGCTGCCGTGCACTCAAGGAAGATTGCGTCACACTCCCCGTCGATCTCGGCCGCCCCGCGGCTAAATCTCACCAGCATCAGCCAGCCGCCGGCCAGACGGATGAGCAACATCAGGACGCCGAATGCCCACGCCGAAGCCATCGCCAGTGCCGCAAGCTGAAATCCACTGAACGAGACTGACGTCGCATGAACGGAAGCAACCGGCAATGGAGTGTTCGACAAATCAGATGCCTGTGACGCGATCGCGGGCCGAGCGGATTGAACCTGCCGCATCTGCGGCAGGCTCACAGTTCGGATCGGTGGCTCGCTTGCCTCCCGCGCTCCAATGTTCCACCTCGGTACCGGGAGTCCTCCCCACCGCGGCGCAACCGGAATCAGCAACCCCGCCACGAGAGCAGCCCAGCAGAGAACATGGCGTGCAGCGGCCCGTCGCGGAGGATGCACCGCGAACCACGCGGCGAGAAGCGCGAGCAGAACGCCCCAGCGAATCGACCATTCACAAAGCAGCGCAAGCCAGGGAATGACCCAGTCGTCAGTGAATTGTGTCATCGCGCCTTCCTCTTTTTCGCAGGCGCAGTCCTGGTCCCATTTGCTCGCGAGTCTTGATCCGCCAGCTTGGCCTCGATCGCCCGCAGGTCATCAGGAGCCAGTTCCTGCGCATCGACCAGCCCAAGCACCAACTGCTCGGCCGATCCATGGAAGAACCGCGCCAGGAAGTCAGAGAGCAAGTTGCCGGTGCCTTCCTCACGCGAGACAACAGGCCGATAGCGATGCGTGATTCCGTCTTTCTCATGATCGACCAGCCCGGCCTTCTCCATCCCCTGCAACAGCCCCAGCACCGTGGTGTACGGCTGCCTGTCTCCCCGGGGAAGAAGCACCATCAACCCGCGAACCGTCTGCGGCCCGTGCCCCCAGAGCACCCGAAGCACCTCGAACTGCCGCTCCGTGATCGCCAGGCCCTTCCGTCCAGCCATCTCTGCGCCCCCCGTGTTTTCCCCCTACCACCAACTGCGTACGTATCATTGCGTAGGTTTGGCTCGTCGTCAAGGGCGCGAGGCTTGCGTTTGGACTGAATGGGCCGACCCAACGGGAACGGTTTACCCAAAACTTCTCGGTTGCTTCATCACGGCTGAACATCGAGACATAGAATGAAAGTTTCGCTTGCGAGGGGGTGTAGTCGATTCGAGCGATCGATTGCAAGCCGCGTGTGCGACGGATCACTGTGGACGCTGGTTTCGAGCGAGGTACTGCCCGATGGTGAACTTGCGGCGGCCGATCGGGCTCGAGATGCTTGTGTGGTGCTGTTTGACGTTGAGCGGCTGATGTCGGCGAAGAAAAAGTCGGGATCTGGCGTTTCGGCGCCGAGCCGGGCGACGGCCAAGACCGCACCTTGGTCGCCCGTGTGGGAGAAAACGGCCTGGCCGCGGACGTCGAGGGGTTGACGATCTATTACGCAGCCCGGTCCAGCGGCTACTTGATCGCATCGAGCCAGGGTGCGAACACGTTTCTCGTCTATCGTCGTGACGGCTCAAACGCGTTCGTGACGACCATCGACCCGGTGGCCGGCACGATCGCGAAGCCAGGGCAAACCGACGGGATCGAACTGACGAACGTCGCCACGTCAACGAAGTTTCCTCGGGGCCTTTTTGTCTGTCAAGACGGCAAACCCGGCCGCGAAGGGCGCCAGAATTTCAAGTTCTTCGCCTGGGAGGAGATCGCCGGCAACCGGCTGATCGTCGACACCGACCGCCCAGCGCGGCCACGATAACGCCAGAACCGCGGCCACCGGCTTCTGCGGAGTCGGCGCCATGCTCCGGCACGGCACCGGGCTCACTGTCCCGTCGGCAGCTCGATCTCGACCAGGAGCCCGGGGTTGGCGTTCCGGGCCGTGATCTTGCCCTGGTGGAGCTCGACGGCACGGCTGGCAATCGCCAGCCCCAGGCCGACTCCGCCGCTGGCGCGGCCACGGTCGGATTCAACGCGGTAGAAAGGTCTGAAGATCTCGGAAAGCTCATCGGCGGGAACGCCGGGACCGTGGTCGCGGAACGAGATCGTGATTCGGTGATCGTGAGTCAAAAGCTCAACCGCGACCGCCGTTCCCTTCGGGGCATGCCGGATGGCGTTGTGGAGCACGTTGTCGCAGGCGCGCTGCAACAGCTCGGAATCACCGGTCAGCACGGCGGCCGTGTCAATCTTCGAATCCAGGTGGCAGCCCTGCATCTCGGCTTCGAGCTCGCAACTGGCGACGACCTCGTGCAGCAGCTCGCGTAGATCGACCTCTTCGTGTACCCGGGCGGCCGGGTCGCCTTCCGCTCGCGTGAGCTGAAGCAGCTCGTCGACCAGGTGTGCGAGGCGGTCGGCTTCCTGGCGAATTCGGCCGAGTGCCTGCTCGCGATCCGGGCTGGTCTTGGCCAGCTCGACGGCGAAGCCCAGCCGGGCCAGTGGCGATCGCAGCTCGTGGGAGACGTCCTGAAGCAATCGCCGCTCCGCTGCCAGCAGCGTCGTGATCTGGCCGGCCATCAGGTTGAAGGCGCGCGCCAGCTCGCCGATCTCGTCTCTCCGCGAGAGCTCGGACCGTGCTCCCAGGTCGCCGCGGCCGAACCGCTCGACCACCTTCCGGAGATTTCGCAGCGGTGAGGCCAGGTGCACCGCCAGCACGTAACAAAGCACGGCGATCGCCAGCGGCAGCCAGAGAAAGTACCACAGCGACTCCCACGGGTCGAAATGGGCGGTCGGCGGCACAATCGTGATCAGGCGAAATCGGCCGTCGCGCGACCGGCGCACTCGAACCGACGTCTCGCTCCGTGGCAAGTACGGCAATCCCGGCGAGCGGTAGGTTGACGGGTCAGACATCCGGAGCGCCGATCTGTCTTCGCCGGTCACCAGGTCGACGCCCCGTCCGTCGGTGAGATAGTGCTCCGACTCGGTGTGCTCGTTGAGCCGCTTCAGGAAGGTGTCGAGCCTTCTGGCGCCCCCTTCCTGAAAGGCGCGGCGGGCATCGTCCAGATACATCATGGAGAGCCGCGGCGACGTGGCGCTTCGCCCTGAAATCCGGGCTGAGACGAACGCCGAGGTCACGACGAACCCAACCAGCGAAATCACCACCGTAGCAACGGCCCAACCCACGATTTTTGTGAAGATCGACCTCACCCGGATCTTCATCAGCGGGTCTCGTTGGAATCGAGCAGCTCGGCCCGGAACAGATAACCTACTCCCCGCACGGTGCGGATGAGCTCCCCGAGCCCGCCCAGTTTCTTGCGAATGTGGCTGACGTGGACATCGAGCGAGCGATCAAGCGGCGAAATCGGCCGCTGGTGGATCGCGGCAGTCAGCTCGTGGCGCGACACGACACGGCCGGCGGCGCGAGCGATCAGGTCCAGGATATCAAACTCGATCGTTGTCAGCTCGATTGGCTTGCCGTCGGCCCAGACTTCGCGCGTGCCCGCAGAGAGCTTGACACCGTTCACCTCGATGGCGTCCGCGCCCGCGCGCCCCATCCCTCCCGCGCACCGCAGCACCGCGCGCATCCGGGCCGTCAGCTCCTCGGGATCAAACGGCTTGGGCAGATAGTCGTCGGCGCCGGAATCAAGCCCCGCGATCCGATCGACCTTATCTGTTCGAGCGGTCAGCATGATGATCGGCACCGCGCTGCGACGGCGCACTTGCCGCAGAACTTCAAACCCGTCCAGCCCCGGCAACATCACGTCAAGCAATATCAAATCATAGGATACGGCAAAGGCCTGCGCCAGTCCGCGCCGGCCGTCGTGGATCGCCTCGATGCGGATCCCGCGCGCGGCGAAGAACTCGCGCATCAGTTCGCAAAGCTCGACGTCGTCTTCAATCAAGAGAACAGAGAGCTGGGGCTCGGTCGAGGAGGGTTGAAGCTCGTCGCCGTTAATCGGTCGATTGTCGGCGATGCACGGGGTCGCCAAGGTGTCTTCAAAATTCATTGCGGTCGACTCGTAGAAGGTTCGGATTCTTGCAACTCGCTCGGGGGACGCGACGGCCCCCCGAGCGGGCTCGCATCGATCGTTATCGCCACATCATGGCCGACCCGCCTCCGGGCCCGAAGCCTCCTCCTTGCCCGAAGCCCCCGCGTCCCATGCCTCCGGCCCCAAAGCCGCGGATTGCAATGCCGCCGCCCGGGCCGAAGCTCGAGATGCCCGGCAGCCCCACAAGGTACGCCGAGACCGACTGGAGCGTGCTCAGCGTTGCCGAGCTCGTGCCGCCGGTTGTCATCGTCGGCGCATTGGGATCGGCCGCAATCGCCGCCGCGAGCGCTTGCTGGTCAGACTGGATCTGCGAAACCTGGGTCGAGGTCAACCCCATGCTTGTGAGCACGGCTGCCGCATCAGTCTGGACTTGCGTCACCGCCGCGCTGCCGGTCAGCGTACCCTTGCGGATCGCGTCGAGATCATCCTGCACCTGTCCGATCGCCTCGTGACTGATCGTCGGGTTGCTCGGCGTGTCGGTTTGCAGGGCAGTTTGCAAGGTCTGCATGGCGGTCTGAACCGCCGATGAAGGACCCGTCGACGTGCTGGTCGTCGTTGAGGTGCTCGCCGTCGACGTGCCCGTCGTGCTTGTACTTGTACTCGTACTCGCATTCGAGATCGCCGTCTGAAGCGCCTGCTGGTCGGACTGGATTTGCGAAACCTGCGCAGCGGTCAATCCCATGCTGGAAAGTATCGCAGCCTGGTCAGACTGAATCTTGGTCGTCGCGGCACTGCCGGTAAGCGTTCCCTTGCGGATCGCGTCCAGGTCGTCTTCGAGGGCGCCGACTGAGGCGTGGGTCGGCTTGGTCCCGCTGGGAATGTCCGTCTTCAAGTCCGTTTGCAGGGTCTGCATCGCCGACTGGACAGCCGAGTTCGAAAACACGGCCGGCGACGGCGGCGCGGATTGACCACTCCCACCCTCGAGAAGGGGCGCTGTCAGCAGCAAAGTGGGGTTGCTCATACCCCCGCCCAACCCAAGAGACCCACCTCCGAAAAAACCGCCCTGACGTCCCATGCGGAACGAGGACATCTCGGCCGCACGCCCCTTGACCGCCCCAAATCCGCCCAGCAATCCCACCCCCATCCCGCTCGAGAGAAGCTGGCGCTCTTCGAGCGTCTCCACGGAACGACCCGACCACGCCTTCGTCCCGCTACCTTGCGTGCGAGACCCGCCTCGCGCCCGTGTAAATATTGTATCCATGATCTCATCCTCCGTGACGAAATCCGGTTCTTCTCCGGCTTTCTTCGTTCGTGCTACAAGGTTTTAGGCGGCAGACTGAACCGCTCAGGCCGATGCAACTCTCGAAAAAAACCAGACGCGAGGATCCTTCGCGGACTGCCTCACCTTACAAGATGGGAATCGGAATTCGCACTTTCCCGGCGGCATGATCGGGGTGCGAATTCAGAAAACTTCACAATCGGCAGGTCGCGCGCCCTTTGCCGAAGCGGCCGCGGCGCGCTCCCTCCGCGGCGATAATACGCCTCATACCCTGGGAAACCTTACAGCGACACGAAGGTGATTCTCGCCGGAAGACTTCCGGGCGAGCTTCCAACGTGCCGGCGGGCAACTCTCTAGGGCGGAGGTCATTGCGATGAGATCGATGCGATTTGCGAGTTCATGTGGGCGAGCGCTGCTGCGTTCGGTGTTCCTTGTCGTAACAACCGCTGCAGCAAGCATTTGTGTTTCTGTCGGCGTACGGGGTGTAACGCTGCTGCCGCACCCAGATGAAAAGCAGACGCCGTCGTTGGCGAAGACCAGCGACCTGGTCGTGCACGAATGGGGCACGTTCCTGGGCATGAGCAGCGCAGATGGCACGGCCCTGGACGGGATGTATCACGAAGAGCACGCTCTGCCCGCGTTTGTGCACGGCCGGAGCCGCGATCAGCTCAAGCTGCCGCAGATGTTCCTGAAGGGCGAAACGCCGGTCATCTATTTCTATACCAAGGAAAAGCAGAAGGTGCGTGTCGGAGTCGGGTTTCCCCAAGGGATCTGGACCCAGTGGTATCCCCAGGCCGCGCTGGTGGTCCCGAGTCTCGCCACGCAGGCCGAGCAAGCGGGAAAGCTCGCAGGGGGGCGTATCTGCTGGTTTGCTGAAGTCGTTCCCAGGTCCGCGATGCCCGCTAACGGCACCAAGCAGCGCGGTACGGCGTCTGAAATCAACAGCATGCTGCCGCAGACCAGCACGGACGCGCTCTGGAATCATGCCCGCGAGGTTGATGCTGCGTTCGTCAAGACGGTCGACGCCGCTCGGGCCAAGCCGGCTGAGGAATACGAGAAGTTCCTGTTCTACCGCGGGCTCGGCGCCGCGAGGCTGCCGCTGCGCATCGAGGAGAGCGGCGACGGTACGCTGACTCTCGACCCTCAGGTCGATGTGAGCGAAGGCGTGCGCGACGTCTTCGTCTTGCGAGTTGAAGGAGGCCGCGGCGCTTACACCTACCGCGCTGAAATGCGGCCCGGGGAAAGCACAAGCGGCGTGATCCCGACGATGGATAAAGCCATGCCTCTGGCGGAGTTTACCAGGAAGATCGGCGACGACCTGGCGGCGCGGCTTGCCGGCAGTGGCCTTTTCAGCAAGGAGGCGCGGGCGATGGTCAACACCTGGCAGAGCAGCTATTTCCAGACCGAGGGAATTCGCGTGCTGTTTGTCTTGCCGCAATCGTGGACGGACGACTGCATCCCGATGAACATCGAGCCCGCGCCCAGGAAGATCGTACGTGTGATGGTGGGGCGTCTGGAGATGCTCTCAGCCGCTCGCCAGCGGAAGGCCGAAGCGGCGATAGCCGGCTTTGCCTCAGGCAAACCAAGTGAAATCGCGAAAGCCTATCGTTTTCTATACGACCAGGGCCGCTTTCTGGAGCCGATCGTCCGTCACGTCGCGAAGACGACCAGCGATGAGAAGGTCAAAGCGCTTTGCGGCAAGCTGCTGCTCACCGACTTCGTGACCGACCTCCGCGCCGCGCTCCACAACGCCGGCGACGGCAAGCCGCTTGACCCGAACGCACTCTCGCTTCGAGCACAACTGGCGCGACTGCTGCGCCAGGTGGGCCAGGATCAGGAGGCCAGGTCAGAGGCAAACGCCGTGCTCAGGGCGCTTGTTACCTATCCGTTGCCGCCGGGCCAGAAGATCGAGGATGCGCCCGCGGCCGTCGAGATCAGAGCAACCGCGCTCGACGGAAGCGGCGACGACGCCAAGGCCGCGGAAGCCTACGCACGACGGGTTGAGCTGGCTGCTCGAAGCCTGGCGCCCGAGTTCCTCGAGTCGCAGATTCCCGGCATGCGAGACTGGTGGATCGGCCGTGCCTACGCCGCTTGCGCCTGCGAAGCGGCCGTCTGGCGGCAGTCGAAAGCTCGCTTCGTGCTCAGATCTCGCTGCCCGCGAAAGGCGGCACCGATCGCTCCAGTGAGCGAACGGCGCGGATGCTGCTGGCGTTCCTGCTCGAGGAACAGGGCAAACCGACTCTCGCGATGTCCGAGTGGCGGTCGATCATCACAAAGGCCGCTCCGGAGGCCGCGTCAAACCCGGCGCCAGAGCCCCCGGCTTCTGCCAAGACCGGGATTTGATCCGCCGCGCGAACCGCAGCACTTGGATAGAATGATCTTCATGACGACTAGAGCGCGAATCGTCGAGGAACTGGCGGAGGGGCCGCTCGGGCCGGAGCAGCTCGAGCGGTTCCGCGCCTATCTGGATCTGCTTGCCCGCCTGGAGGTCGCACCGCGGCTGCGCGACAAGGTCGATCTCTCCGGCGTCGTTCAACAAACACTGCTCGAAGCTCACCAGGGCATGCTCGAGGAACGGCGGCCGACGCGGACGGCCCCGGAGGTCGCCGCATGGCTGCGTTCGATCCTCTCCCACAATCTCGCGGACGTGCTCCGCAAGCTGACTGCCCACAAACGCGACTTTCGCCGCGAGTGGTCTCTCGACCGGGCGCTCGACCAATCGGCATCTCGCGTCGAACAGTGGCTGGCTGCCGAGCAGTCGTCTCCCAGCCGGCAAGCGATCAGGCAGGAAGAATTGCTCAGGATGGCCGAATCACTCGCGACGCTGCCGGACGGTCAGCGCCGCGCGATCGAGCTTCATCACTTGCAAGGGCGGCCGCTGGCCGAGATCGCGCTCGAGCTCGGCACAACCAAGTCGGCGGTCGCAGGAATGCTCCACCGCGGGCTCAAATCGCTGCGAAAGAACCTGGATCGCTGAACCGGGGCTACTGTCATGTCTGCAATCGCCAAGCACTCGTCCGAGCCGAATCGCGATCGGTCCGCAGCAAGCGACGGACGGCTGGACGATGTCATCGCGGCCTATCTCGAAGCGGTCGAATCAGGCACGCCCGTTGATCGCGCTGCTCTCAAGGCCGATCACCCGGATCTGGCCGACGAGCTTTCCATCTTCTTCGCCAACCAGGACCACCTGTCGCGATTGACCGCCCCTCTCCGCGAGGGAACAACGGGGACTGAAACTCGCCGCGAAGGTGGGCTTGATGACGACCTGGATGCTCCCGGGTGTGCGGCAACCGTGCCGTTTCCGGGGCTTTCCGCCGCTCAAGCCGAATTCGATCGCACCGGCGTGCACGGGTCAGGCATCGCGCTCGGCGCAGACCCTCGCCAGTCTCGCGAAGCAAGGATCAGCTACTTTGGTGATTACGAGCTGATCGAGGTGATCGCGCAGGGCGGGATGGGTGTGGTTTACAAGGCCCGCCAGGTTAGCTTGAACCGCACGCTCGCGCTCAAGATGGTGCGCGCGGGGCGATTCGCGACATCCGACGATCTGCAGCGATTCCGGCTCGAGGCCGAAGCGGCCGCGCATCTGGATCACCCGCACATCGTGCCGATTTACGAAGTCGGCGAGCACGACGGGCACCACTACTTCAGCATGAAGCTCGTGGACGGCGGCAATCTGGCCGCGCAGGTTGAGCGATTTCGATCGGCGCCGCGTGCCGCCGCGCGGCTCACCGCCACGGTTGCCAGGGCCGTGCACTACGTGCATCAGCGAGGCATCCTGCACCGCGATCTGAAACCGGCAAACATCCTGCTCTCGGGACGCAGCGATTCGCCGCTCGAGGAGCTGGTTCCGCTGGTCACCGATTTCGGCCTGGCCAAGCGGGTCGAGGAGCAAGCGGCAGCGCTGACCCAATCGGGCTCGATCGCCGCCACGCCAAGTTACATGGCACCCGAGCAGGCCGAGGGACGCCGCGAATCGGTGACGACCGCGACCGACGTTCACGCCCTGGGGGCTATCCTGTTCGAGCTGCTCACCGGCCGCCCGCCCTTCCGTGCCGAGACAATGCTCGAAACGCTGCGATTAGTGCGCGAACAAGATCCGGAACATCCCAGCACGCTGAATCCCGGGGTCGATCGCGACCTGGCGACGATCGTGCTCAAGTGCCTCGAGAAGAACCCGCTCAAGCGCTACCATTCGGCCGAAGCGCTGGCGGAAGACCTCGAGCGCTGGCTCGCGGATCTACCGATCCGGGCACGGCCGGCGACGCGCCTCGAGCGCGCGGTGAAGTGGGTGCGCCGCCGGCCGGCGGCGGCGGCGCTCATTCTGTTCGCGAGTATTGCCGCGCTCGCCAGCGCAGCGGCGATTCGCGGATATATCAGCACGACGGAACTTCGCGAAAAACAGCAACGCTCGGAGCAGGCGGCGGTATACGAGCACGCCCAGAAGCTGCGAGCCGAGGAAGAAGGCTACGCCAAGCAGATCCTCTCGATCGACGGTCTGCTGGCGAACACCGATCCGACTCGCGAAGATCCGGGTTTGATCGCCGCCGAGCTGGAAAAATGCCCGCCGCGGCTACGAGGCTGGGAGTGGGGCTATCTCAAGAACCGGCTGAACGGCGACATGCTGACGATCACCGGGCACTCCGCGTTCCTCTGCGCGCAGCGATTTTCGACCGGGAAACTGGGACGGGCGCTGTCGAGTCGGAGCTTCCTTCCGGCTCGATGTGGGATACCGGCAACGGCGTGCGGAGCCGCCGGCTCCACGGCCCCGACGGCACCTCCTTCGGCGCGGCAATCGATCGCCGTGGAATTCGGCTGGCCACGGCTGGATCGGACGGGCAGGTCAAGGTCTGGAACGTCGTCGCCGGGCGGCTCGATCACGCCTTCCGCGCCCACGAGGGCTGGGCCGCCGACGTCGCGTTCAGTCCCGACGGCAATCGGCTCGCCTCGGCCGGACAAGATGACAAGGTGTGCATCTGGGATCTTGCCGCGCGAATCGATCAAGCCAAGCGCGAGTCCGGTGTGCCTCGCTCGTCATTGCCGCGGAATGCGGCGGAGTCTTCGGCGTTGCCTGGAGCCCCGACGGCAAGCGGATTGCTGCTGCCGGCAAGGACGGAAGCGTGCGCGTCTGGGACATTTCGCAGAGCAACTCCGGCAAGCCGGTGATCTTCCGCGGACATGAAGGCGGGGCGTGGTGCGTCGCGTTTGATCCGCGCGGCCAGTTGATCGCATCCGGCGGCGCCGATCGCTATGTGCGCATCTGGGAAGCATCCACCGGCAGGGAACGAAGCAAGCTTCCACGCGGCCGCGAGTCGAGTGAACGCGATCGCCTACAGCCCCGACGGAAACGGACTTGCGATCGGCAGCCAGGACGGCCCAATCGGTCTTTGGGATTCACGCAATGGAAATCCCGCAGGCATCCTGCGGGGCCATACGGACCCGGTTTTCGAGGTCGCATTCAACAATGATGGAACCAAGCTGATCTCGGCCGGCCAGCACGCGACGATCAAAGCTCTGGGACCTGGCATCCGACCGAGGAGTGCGCGTTTCTCCGTGCGCAAGTACGAGGAAAGAACCTGGAAACGAGCTTTAACGGCGATGCCCCTCTTGTTCGCTGGCGTGGTGGAGTCGCCTTTCGGCCGGACGGAGCGCAGGTTGCCGCCGCCGGCACGGATGAGACGGTTGCGCTCTGGGGTCTGCGATCGGGGAATCTCGAGCGAACCCTCGAAACTCCGATGGGCAGCCCGTTCGCACTCGCCTATGACCCCACCGGGCGCGACTCGCGTTTGCCGGTAGCGATCGGTCGGTTTGGGTCCATAGCCTGACGAGCGGCGCCGAGCCTTTGGTGATTTCCGATCATATCGAAGGCATTGCCAGTGTTGCGTTCAGTCACGACGGGAAAACGATCGCGACCGGCGGGGGCGATGCCCCTGAAATCGTCCAGGCCCCGATCGGAAAGTTTTCTCCGCCCCAAAGCGATGCGCGAACGATCCGCCTCTGGAACGCGTCCAGCGGCGTGCCCCTGCGCACGCTCGCAGGGCACACCGGCTCGATCCACGCGATCGCGTTCAGTCCCGACGACAAGCGGCTGATCTCCTCGGGCGCGGATGGCTCCGTGCGAGTGTGGAACGCCGAGACCGGCGAGGCGACCCTCAACCTGAAAGAGTTTGAGCGTCCCCTGTTCACACTGGCGCTAAGCCCCGACGGCACGAAAGTCGCCGCCGCGGGAGCGGACAGGACGATCGGCTTCTGGGATGTCGCGACCGGCCGATTGATCTTTAAGCTCGAGGGCCACATGAACTTTGTGATGAGCATTGCGTTCAGCCCGGATGGATCGCGGCTGGCATCCGGGGGATTGGATCAGACCGTCCGCATCTGGGACGTCGCCCGCGGCCGCGAGCTGCTGGTCATCCGCGGGCCGCGCGACCGTGTCCACGGCGTTGCGTTCAGCCCGGACGGCAGTGCGCTTGCCGCGGCATCGGCAGACGGCAAGGTGTGGGTGTGGGAGAGCTCGCCGGGCGAGGAGATGAAGGGAGTGGAATTCAGCGGGGGCGTCCTTCAACCCCAGTGACGGGCCGGTGGATCAGTCGGCACGTGTTTGACAGGGAGCAACTAACCCCCCCCGCCTCTATCAATTTCGCGATCAGCCCTGAAGGCCGACGTCTCCCGAAGCTCGTAACCGATCGCGCGGCGCAAAGAAGGTCGAGCTTGGTGATCAGCCAGCGGCCTCGGGGCATCCGGCCGTGGTATTCGTTGCCGAAGGCGCCGTGCAGGCTCGCCGGGTCGATCACGCCGTCGAGATGGTCCGACTGATTCAGTGCCGGCGAGCTGCCGAGATAGGCGCGAATCCGTTCGTCTTTCAATGTCTCGCCGCGCTTGATTAACAAGTTGTTGGGGTTGAAGATGAGAGCATGGCCAATTTCGTGGTGGGCGATCGAGTACAAGTCTGCCGCTGCATCCCCGGAGTTTGCGGCCTTCCACCACTCGCCGTCCGAGAGAGTCACGATCCACCCCAGAGTGTTGTAGTTGCCCTTGACCTCGATCTCCAGGCCACCCGAGCGGCGGATCGGTTTCTTGTTGCCATCAGACATCTGGAACCCGCCGCACGGCGAAGGCTCTCCACCCGACCGGATCATCCGGGCGGCCGGGTCTCGTTTCAGTAACAACCAGGCCGGCGGTATTTTGGAATCTGACGGGGACAATTCATTGCGGATTCCGTAGGCGTAGAGCAGAAAACCCTGATAGTCATGCGCGTTTGTAGCTGAAGTCGACGTTTTGAATCCATCGGAACCCCAGATGAGCGTTTTCTCGCTGCCCGCTGCGACTGGCTGCAAGTTCATATCCGCGAAAAAGTATGCCCAGTCACTGGCTGCCTGGACGACAGTGGCTCTCCGGTCCTGGTCCTTGAAGAACCCGGTATGGTCCTGCGAAAAATCGACCGTGATCGAGAACTCGCTGGCTCGATTTTGATCCTGATCGATCACGCGGACGGGCAGGCTGAGAGATTCTCGTGATCCCCGGGCGTCGGTGAAGTCGATGCGCAGTCGATGGTCCTCGTTCCGGCCGTCGCGATCAGGGAAGATCGAGAGATAGACTGGGAACCGTTCATGCTTTTGCCAGGTGACTACCTTTCGGGGCCCATCGCGCCCGATCGTCACTGGGGACGTCGAAATGCAAGCGCGATTCGGCGGCGGAGAGGACGGCCCTGGCCGGGAAGGCCGTATTGGCGGGAGGCACGAGATAGAACTTCACGGCCGGGTTCGCGATGTATCCTTCCCAATCAATGAGAACGAGGCCTTGCTGAGCGATCGCTCGGCCGTGGTCGTCGATGACCCCCAGACCGGCTGTGGATTCGCTGGCCCGGGCGGGTGGCCCGAGCGTGAGCGCGGAGCACCAAAAACACGACGCCAGCGAAAGCGTGCCGGCCAGTAACTTCGCCAAAATGCACATCAGACGTATCTCTGCCAATTCGGGGTGGTTGTCGATGGGCTAAACAGATATTGGTGTCCAGGAGATGCGTCATCCCTCCTCCACCTGGGGACGCCGGTTCAACTTTCGGTCCTGGTAGATCTGCTCCATGATCCGATCCCACTCGGGGTCGTCAGCGAGGGCGCCGGCCGTCCGCAGAATGCCTTCGCCCCATTTCCGGGCCGGTTGGACGATCGTCACCTGGACCTCGACCTCCTGGCCCTCGGCCACACCAAGGTCCTCGTTCAGTTCGATCGTCTTGCCGTGGGTCTTGCCGTGAATCGTTTTCGTCTTGGGCCGTTCCTCAGTTCGCTTGACGCCGTTGCGTAGGTCGATTTCGCCATTATCCTCGCAGCAGAGGGTTTTTCCCAGACCGGCCACTGATCCGACTGATCTCCCGCTGCTTTCACCGGAGTTGTGCCAGGACCGGATGACCGCGTGGAGGGTGTCGCTGCTGTCGTGCCGCGCCGAAGCGATAGTACGAACCGGCCCGATAACGACCGTGTCAGGCGGCAGAGACCGGGGCAGGCCCGGGCACGGCGGTCGTCGGATTGCGAGCGCCGCGCCGCTCGAGGACGAACACCGCGAGAGTGAGCAGGATTGGGATCGCAGCCGCGTGCAGTGCGGTTGCGGCAAGCGCCCCGTCAAGAATCTCTAAGCCGGGCGGAGCCCCGCCGCTCTGATGCATTGTCAGCAGGGACACCGCCACTATCGGGCTTGCCGCCATGAGCAACTGCGACGGGCCGCTGTCGAGGAACGGCACCGCCGCGATGGGTGCGCCGATCAGAGCGAGCGCGTAGGCCGCCGCAAGCAAGAGCAGGGCTGTCCGACGAGTGAATCGCATGCCCACGGCTACGCCGAAGGCGCACCACGCTGCGCCGGCAAACATGATGTATGCGGGAACGAGCCAGATTCGCATGAAGGGTAGAGCGCCGGGTTTCCAGCGCACGACAACCACCAGAGTGGCTAGAAGCGCCATCAGTGCCACCAGCCGGCAAGGGCCCAGCCAGTTTGCGAGCACAGTCTTGAGAGGCGGCTGGCCGATCCAAACCGGCGGCGCCATGGAGTCGCGCTCGAACTGGCGAGCGGTGGAATTGGTGGCTGCGATCGCCGCCAGGAGCAGGCCGATCAAGACCTGCGTGCCGTTGACCACGAAGGCGAAGTCGGATCTGGGTCCACCGTAAATTGTGGCGACCGTCGCAATCGCCGCGATCACCAGGAATACGCCCCGGTATACTTGCTCGCGGCGCGTGAAGATTCCGTTCATCAGCCGCGATGAAGCGCTCTCTCCGCGGCCGAGCTTGCGGTCGAAGGCCGCCAGTGTGGCGATCAGCAAGGCGACTGCAGCGATCGCCATGATGAACAGCCAGATGATGGCCCATGGCGCGACTTCATCGAACCGGGAGCGACTGTCGATGGTTTTGATCGTCACGAGGAGTGCCCAGGCGAACGGGCTGCCCATCAGGAGCCCTTCGCCGGCTGGTCCGACCGTCGCTACCACGAAGAACGATCCGACGGTAATGGCGAGATAGATCGATACCGTCGCGGCCACCGCGCTGCCGACGCGAGAGAACCAGGTGGCCATCGCGAGCCCGAGGCTCGTGATCGCGGCGCCTGAGAAGAATATGTAGACGATCAAGACCACGACATCGGTCCATCGCTCGGGCCGGTCGTAAGCCAACCCGAAGGAAACAATCACCGGCAATACGGCAAATATCGGTACGGTGCGGTAGGTGCCGAGCCACTTGCCCAGGACGATTTGCCGGGTCGAAATCATCGTCGTCAAGAGCAGGTCGAGACTACCGCGCGCCCGCTCCTCGGCGAGCGAGACGGCTGCGATGACGCTGAGAATCAGCAGGCCCACGCTCACCTGGAAGCCGTTGACCCAGGGCGCGGCCGCCGTGCCCCGGAAAGCGACCGTGGTCAAGCTGAAGGTCGTGGCGAGCGCGAAATAGAGCGCGACGATCGCCAGCGACATGCGCGACGGCTTGCCCCGATGCCATTCCCTCCAGAAAACCGGGTTCCAATCCAGCGACGGCCTCGGCAAGCGGCGGCCCCGGGCCAAGCGCTCGACGAGGCGCTCGAGCATGGATCGCGAAGACCGGCGTTTGAGGGAATCGCGGGTGACGATCGCGCGCAGCCGGAAAACTGCGATGGCCACCAACATCGCCGAGACGGCCAGCGTAACCTCGAGGAACGATGCATAGTCTTGCCACGCCACCAATCTCGGTGCCCGATAAGGTGCGAAAGACAGCCAGAACGGATCGGCCGAGCGCGGAGGCACGAAGAAAAACGCCTGGGGAAACAGAGCCCCGACAATCGATATGATTGGCGTCCACAAGAGCCATAACCCCCACACGGCGTACGTACCGAGAATGGCCTCATGAGTCTTGCCCACCCAGAGTGAAAAGAAGAGGGCGAGACTCGAGCCCAGCACGGCGATGCCGATGGCCACGACGAAGGCCCCGAGCAGCGCATTGGGATCGAGCCCGCCGACAAGAGCGAGGATCTCCATCAAAGGGAGCGCGCAGGCGAGGAGCCCCAGGACCGGAACCAGTCGCGCAGCCAGCTTTCCCAGGACGATCTCGGCGCTCGAGAGGTCGGTCACGAGCATGTGGGTCAGCGTGCCGCGAGCGCGGTCAAGGCAAATCGAGCCCGCGGTCGCGGCCGGGGCCGCGAGCAAGACCAGGGTCAACTGCATGCCGACGAACCCGAGGAAAAACGACTCGCCGAGCCTGGCCATGCCGCGGATCGCGCTCAAGCGCTCCAGCGGACGGCTTCCGTTCCAGATCACCAGCAGCGTGATCAAGAGGAGCAGCAGAAACCCCGCGCGCATCGCGTAACCCTGCCAGCGCCTCGAGGAGGTCAGGCAGTCGTAGACGAAGACGGGGCCAACGCCGACGCGCCATCGGGCTCGAATGCTCACCGATACCTCCCGCGATATCGCCCGAGCTTAGTCCACGACCGGATCACCGCTGGCGAGCGCTGAGACCACACACGTCTGACGGTTGTCATATTCGCACGCGCGGGGCGGCGGTGCAATCGCAATCTGAGTGGACGGGATGGGGCTGGGGGGCAGTGATTACCAGGTGTGCCGCCACGACCCAGGTCAATCGGTCCTGACCTCGAAAATCGCGTCGTCGGGAAGTGATGCGACGCGCCTGGCCTCGGTGACGAGGAATTCCCCGGGCGCGCCGAGGAATGACTTCACGAATTCCGGTTTGAGCACGAATGTGAGGCTGCGGCCGGTGTTCGTCTCTTCGATCACCGTGCGCAGCGTTGACCTGCACGGCCTCTTCCAGACGAAGGTTTCGTTTGCCCGCACTGGCACCGGTCGCAGCCTGGAGGCCATCGGCCATGACGGCGTAGGCTTCATGCGGGAAACGATGGATCACCAGGAGGGACTCGGCGTGACGAGGCAGCCGCAGCTCTTTGAGAGCGCGGGCACCAATCCGATAGCCGGCGACGGCCCAGACATTCTCGGTTCCGTGGGTTTCCTTGACGCGGCGGAGACACTCCGCAGCGAGCACCGCTTGTTCTTGCGGCGATAAGGCCGGCTTGGCGGGCACACGCTCATCGGCCCCGAATGGGTTGCCGGGCGGAACCGGGATTTTCAGAACCTGGTCAAGTATCAGAACGTCTCTGCTGTCGATCGGCGCGATCCCCTGGTACTCGTGCTCTTCGAGAATCGCGTAGACCGCCTTGCCCGTAAGATCGACATGAAGGATCGCACGTTTGGCCTGGATCACCAGGTCCATCTCGCGGTGGTCCCCTTTGGTCCGATGCCGGAATGTTGCGTCAATGAGCGTATCTCCCTCGACATCGCGGACCGTGATGAGAAACGGCCAGCGCGGATCTCGCAGCGCGTGATCGCGCCTGAGAATCTTGTACAAGGCGTCTCTGATTTCCTGAGGCCGAAGACCCTTTTGCTCGTGTGGCGCGAGCTTTTCTGCGGAATTCTGCGGGGCGCTCGCGACGGCGGCCACCGCGGATGAGCCGCCCCTTACTGGAAACGGGAGGAACGAAACCGTCGTCGCCGTGCAGACGGCGGCCGTCGCGAGGAGAGCCGCCCCGAGTGTCATTCGAGTCATGAATAGAGTCCTCAAGGTCGCTTGAGCCAGCGCGGTGACCGTGTGCGAGAGGATCGCCCCGGACGCCGTGCGAACGGATGCACCATCCACCGCAGCCTGGACGGTCGACTTCACGAGCCGGGCAGGCAACGTCACCGTAAGTTTTGACGGGAACCAGCCGCGAGCAACCGGCCCCGCGAATTCCAATCGCCCTCGCCGTGTCAACGAGCGGCGCAAGCGGCCGCGAGCGCGCGCCAGCCGGGAAAGAACCGTCCCGTGGGCGCAGCCCAGCCGGCCCGCCGCGGCCGCTGTGGATAAACCTTCGAGATGGCAGAGCACGATCGGCTCTCGGTACCGCTCCGGAAGTCGTGCAATCTCCTCGTGCAATGCTGCCAGCCTGTCGGAGTGTCCGCTTGTGCGCTCCCGGTACGCGAGGGCGAGCTCGCCGGCCTGTCGCTCATGGATTCGCCGTGCCGTTGCGCCGCTTCGCGCCGGCGCGCCACGTGCGTGGCGACTCCGAAGAGCCAACTGGCAAGTGAATCACGCTTCCGGATTGAATGTGCCCGGCGCAAGAAGACCAGAAATGTGGCCTGGAAGGCGTCTTCGACGTCGTACGGATCATCCAGGAACTGCCCGCATGCGGAGAGGACCATTGGCCCATGGCGCTCGACCAGGAAAGTGAAAGCAGCCTCGGCCACGGCGCGATCGGCGAACAAGAACCGGTCAAGCAGCTCGCGATCGGAGACATCTCGAGCCACGCCGAATTCAAAGATCGTGCGGACGTCTCGCAGCAAAGTCGCGTTCGTCGATCGGCCGGCCATGGCGGCAACCTCCCGTCCTTTCGATGTCTCACGAGTATAGTGCGGCCGATCCAACGATTATTCCCGATTTCCTGAATGATTGCGGCAACAGATCATTAAGGAAGCCGCGAATTATGGTGACGACCGCCGAGTTCTGATGAAGAAACCTGGATTGGCCGCCCGGTCTCTGGTGCACTATGAATGAGAACGAACGAGTGGTAGTCTGGATTGGTGACGATGAGGCGTGCATCGGCGCGACCATATGTTGAGGCCTTGGAGCTGCTCTGGGGCGCGGGGACCTGCTCCGCGCTCACGGATGGGCAACTGCTCGCGCGGTTCCTGGCCGCGCATGTTCAGGCTGGCGAGCTGGCGTTCGAGCTGCTCGTCAAGCGCCATGGGCCGATGGTCGAGCGGGTGTGCCGGCAGATCCTCGATGATCCGGGTGATGTCCACGACGCGTGGCAAGCGGTTTTCCTGGTGCTTGCGCGGCGGGCGAGCGCGATCCGGAAACGCGAGTCGCTGGGAAGCTGGCTCCACGGTGTGGCTGTGCGCGTGGCAAACCGCACGAAAGCCAATGCGATCCGGCATCGCGTGCGCGAGCGTCGCACGGATGCAGCGGCAGCGGCCCAGCTTCTCGAAGCAAACGGAGCGCGCGGGGTCACGTCCTGCGCGATCGAACGGGCGGAAACCGCGGAGGCCGTGCACCAGGAAATCAGCCGTTTGCCGGAGAAATATCGCGCACCGATCGTGCTGTGCTACATGGAAGGCTTGACTCATGACGAGGCAGCCGCGTCGTTGAGCTGGCCGGTCGGAACAGTGCGGAGCCGGCTTTCGCGAGGAAGGGACAAGCTTCGCGGGCGGCTTAGCCGGCGCGGCCTGGCAACGCCGGCGGTGGTTGGGCTTTTGGGGGCTTGGCTGGCGGGCGAGGAGGCAAGCGCTTCGCTTTTGGCCGGGGCGCTCGCCGGCGGTCCGGCGACTGCGATTCCCGAGGGTGTGGCGACGCTTGTTGTGAAACTCGCGGCGCAGAGCGCGGATGTATCAATCTCTGGCATGACGGTTGTTCCGGCGAGTTCAGTGGCTCTTGCGGAGGGAGTGCTCAAGATGATGACGCTCAAGAAGCTGACGGTGATGGCCACGGTGGTTTTGTCGCTGGCATCCTTAACCGTTGGCGGCGGCTATACGATTGTTCGCGTGTCGCAAGCTCAACAGGCGCAGACGAAGGAGATTTCGGTCGAAGAGAAGAAAGGACCGAGTCCGAACGGTGGCGCATTCTTGAAGAACGACGCACTCGATCGGCAGATGCAGGAATTGGTTGAAATCGCCAGACAGCGTTACGAGCTGGTGCGGCAGTCGTTTGAAGGAGGTGAGATATCTGTCGAGACGTTGATCGACGCCGGCCTTGAGCTGGATCGGGTCGAGCTGAGGGCCGCGAATAACCCGGCGGCGCGACGAGAAGTGAAGGAGCGCTCGCTCAAGCGGTTCGAGCGACTGGATCAAATCATGGACGTCCGTATGAAAGAGGGAAGTGCGAAGCGCTCTGATTCGATGGCGATCAAAGTGCGGCGTATGGAAGCGGAATTGGATCTGGCGGCGTCCGAGGAGCAGCCGATCCGCGTGCGGCAGTCGGAACTGACGATTCCGAGTTTGCCAACTGATCCGGCGAAGATTGCGGCGGCTGACGAGCTGGCTGGCAAGAAAGAGGAACTGGTGCGGCTGGCGCTCGAACGATTCGAAATTAAATGCAAGCAGCACGTCGAGGGCGAGCTGCCGTTCGCCGATGTGATCGAGGCCTGTGACGCGCTCGAGAACGCCGAGATCCGGGCAGGAAATCCGGCGCGGCCTTTGGGCGCGATCAAGGAAAGCTCGCTCAAACGGATTCAAGCACTCGAAAAGGCGGCGACGGAGCTTCACAAGGCCGGGAGTTTGAGTGAGGCCGACCTCAAAGGGATCAAACTCCGGCGCCTGCAAGCGGAAATCGATCTGAAGACGCCCGACCACGAGAAGCTCGACGCGCCGGCGATTCTACGGCGGTTGAACGAGCTCGAGAAGAAGGTTCAGGAGCTCGAGAAGCGATTGCCGCCTCGCGGTGTGGGCGGGTCGAGGTGAGAAAACGATTTGGCGTGACGACTTTGCCATGGTACCATAGTCGTATTCGCGTTCGATCGCGAAAAACCTCGCAATAACAGGTTGCGACATGCGCCCGCAGGATTTTTACGATTTGTTGCGCCGTTGCCCGTTCGTTCCATTCCGCATTTTTGCCACGGACGGTCGGAGGTTCGATGTGCGTCATCCCGACCAGGCGCTTGTTTTGCGCACGCGTGTGATCCTGCCGATGCCGACGGCTTCGGAAGAAGTCGCCGAACGATCGGAGCATTTGGCCCTTGCGCACGTGGTTCGGCTCGAGGAGCTTGCTGCCGGCTCATCGCCTTCGGCGATCACGACGGGGTGATTGGCTGACGTGTTCCGAGCGAGCGATGTAACCGCTCCCGGTCGAGAACCCGCGATGAGATCGCGTCGAGGTTGTGCGCCATGTACATCTTTTGCAAGAACGAGGCATCCGGGAACGGCCGGTCGTTCGTGATGCCGCGCCAGCGGTCGATCGTGACGTGGGAGTGGCTCTGATTGAACTCATCGATCGCCAGCAGCTCACCCGCCAAGTGGTGGCTGATGGAGTGCTCGGTGTCATCGAAGTAGAGGGCAACATGGTCCAGCGACCGGCCCCCGGGCATGCTCAGGACGCGCAGCGCACTGGCGGTTGAGGAATAGAGGTCGAGGTCGAAGGCGATGAATCCCACCGGCGGGACGCGCGGATCGTCGAAGAAACAGGGCACCGTGTCCTCGACGTTGCCGAGGACGAGCGTGGTGCGCGGCGAGAGCTTCGAGCGCAGCAGGGCCTCGTCCATCGGGAAGTCACCGGGTTTCCACTTGTCGGGGTGGTCGCGATGGTCGCCGATGAATGCCGGCAGACCGGCCGGCCCGTTGTCAAAGCCGTAAACCTTGATCGAGATACCCAGCTCCTTCTCGACCGCTTCCGCTTCTCGCTCCAGGGCAAGCAGTCCCTCGCCCCCCGCCACTCCGAACTCGATCACGGAGATCTCGCGCGTGTGCTCGCGAAGCGCCCGCCTGGCTGCGTAAAGCACGCCCACGAGGTATGCCGGGCGGGCAGAGATATCCCAGAATTCGCGAGTGGAAACGGAGACAGGCAGGTGCTTCAACATGGCGCACACAAACAGCCTGAACGGCGGTTCCATCGCTAACCGCTTCAACCATCCTGGCGGCGTGATCACTGTGTTGCTCCTTGCCGTCGGTGTCGACACTCGCCGCGCTTCTTGTAACCGCGCCAGCGGAATCGGTCAATTGCACCTCGATGACCCCGAATCACGCTTTGAACAGCGGCAGGCGTTCGTACGAGCTTCCGAGCACCGCTTTGCACGGGATTTCTAGCCAATCTTCCAGCAGCGACGCATAAACGCGCCGGAAGTCGACCGTCATTTTCAGGTCCCCTTCCGAGTCAAGATCCACCAGGCTGGGCGGCGTTCCAGCAAGGCCGCCGCGCACGTGCGAGCCGGCCAGGAAAACCGGCCCGGCGGTGCCGTGGTCGGTGCCGCTCGAGCCGTTTTCCTCGACCCGGCGGCCGAACTCGCTGAAGCACAGAACAGCCACGCGGTCCTCGAGCTTGGCCGCGGTGAGATCGTCGTGAAACGCGCGAATGGCCCCGGCGAGCTCCGCCAGCAAATCCGCGTGGCGAGCGATCTGCACGCTGTGAGTGTCGTAACCGGGTTGGATGGCGTAGTAGACTCGACTGCCCAGGCCCGCGCGAATGAGGCCCGCGACCAGGCTCAGGCGCTCGGCCAGCGCGGTGCGGGGGTAATTCACGCTCGTGCTCGCTCGTCTCGACATCGCCGCCATCTGATCCGCGAACGCGTAGGCGTCGAGCGCGCTGCGCTCGACGAAAGAGGTCACCGAGCTGGTCGAGCCACCGGTGCCTTGTCCTCGGGGATCGGCCTGGAGTTTTAGCGTGAAATCCTCGGGCGTGGTCATCGCCGTCGCCACGGCTCGACGGCCGCGAATGGCAAGCGGGAGCTCCGACCGAGCGAGAAAGATGGCCGCCGGTGCACCGGCGGCCGGGCGCGGGGCCGTATCGAGGCTCCGTCCCAGCCAACCGTAGCCGTCACGGCCCTGCGCATCGGTCCGCGCCGAATGCCAGATCGCCATCGACTCGAAATGAGAGCGGCTCGGGTTGGGATAGCCGACGCCCTGAATGACGGCAAGATGCCCGTCTTCGTAGAGCTTGCTCATCGGTCGCAAAGCAGGATTGAGCCCCACGCCGGCTCGCTCGTCGAGCGTGATCAGCTCGCTTGAAGTCAGGCGAAGATCGCGCCGATTCTTCTTGTACCCTTCGTCCTTGTACGGGACGACCGTGTTGATTCCGTCGTTGCCGCCGTCAAGCTGAACGATCACCAGAATTCGCGCTTCGCGTTTCGGCTGGGCAGCGCTCACGGTGCGGGCGAGAAAGCCTGGGACAGTGGGAGCAAGCGAAATCAACGTGGATCGCCGCAGTAAGTCGCGACGGGAAATCATGAGAGCCTCGTCAGGTAAAAGAGGGAAGATTGATCAGAACGATTGGGCCTGCGGCGATGCGAGCAGCGTTCCGGGTGTTCGGCATCGTTGTGCGGCTGCCGGATCGCGTTCTCGTTCCAAGGAGAACATCTTCAAGAAACCCGAGTCGCGCCGTCGCGGTCACGCGGCTTATCGTGACAAGCAGCAAATGATTCCGCGGTGAGTGGCGTGCTGCGACCAGGCAAGTGCGCCGCCACCAGGGCGGCGGCGAAGTTGGCGCGACGGACGAGTGCTCGAGGCTCGAGCCAGCTCCGGCCGCCTGGCCAGCCGCCGACGTTCGGCGGGTAGAAGAGGTCCTGCCCCTGGAGTGCGATCTCCTCCGCGAGGGCGACCGTGCTCGGGGGCGGGTCGTCCAGCTCGAGTGCGTGGACCGCGCCGACAACGTATTCGACCGGCGCAGAGCACGCGACGACCGAGGTTGGATTCGGCAAAGAACGCCTCCGATCGTAGAACCGTTTCCACGCCCCACGCAACGTCCAGATCATGGCGGCGCAGCTCCTCTGCCAGCGCTTCAATCTCCGATGGGCTGACGGCCTCTTCGCCCAAAAATGTGTCGCAGATGCGCCACGCCAGGCGAACAGACGTCGCGGGGCTTTCCACCAGAATCTTGATCAGGTCTGCCCCTGACCAGTTTCCTCGTCTGCCAAGAATCTCCTTCTCGCCGCCGTCGTGTGCTTCGGGATCCTCGCCAAACTTCTGATCCTTCACCGTCCAGCCCGTCAAAGCGCGAGCGGCCTGCTTGACGTCGGCTTCAGAGAAGTGGCCGACGCCAAGGGTGAACAGCTCCATCAGCTCGCGAGCGAGATTTTCGTTGGGATGTTCCCGGCGATTGCTGGGAGCGTCGAGCCAGATCAAGAGCGCCGGGTCGCGCACGGCGGTGTTGAGCAGATCAGTAAATCGGCCGCGGGCACGAACGCGAAAGGCCTCATTCTGCCGGCGCATGAGCGCGAGGTTGTTGACCTTGGCATTGCTGGTGGCGAAGTGGTTGTGCCACATGAGCGTGAGCCGCTCGCCCAGGGGGTCCGGCCCGAAGATCATTCGGTAGATCCACCACGCCCGTAGCCGCTCGGGGTCATTGGTGGTGATCGCAGCCTCGGCGGCCAACGCGGAAACTTGAGTGAAGCCGGCGGGAACACTTCCTTCACGGGATTTCCCTTGCAGCAAGCGCTCGACGCTCGGTCCGACGCCCTCACGCAGGTCGCGCTCGAGCACATTCCAGGGGCGCCAAAGGCCGCGCACCGATGCAAGTGCACGACTCTGCGCAGGTTCCACGGAGCCGATTCGCTCGGTTGATAGGCGGCCCAGGGTGTGCGCGCTCGTTCGAATCGCGATCGGAAGTGCATCGCAAGCTCCCCGGTCAGCTCACCGGTTTGGGTGTGATGTCGCCGAGGTCTTTCTTCTCGGCGGGTCTGGGCGTCCACAAATCCCGATTGAAGAACCGGCCTTCCGATGTCTGGAGCCAGTAGGCGGTGCCCGGAATGATGCCATCGATGCGGAATCGGCCATCGCCGTCGGTCGTCGCTCGCAGCGGGGGTGAGAACTCGCCGTTGGCCCCAACGTATGGCTCCTCCACGATCCGCAGCAGTCGCATCTCAGCGTCTTTGCGGGGTTTTCCGGACTCGTCGACCAACCGGCCGGTGAGGCTGGCCAATGGATCGAGGCGAACGTTGATCGGGCCGGCATCGCTGCCGTCGACCCGCAGCGTCGTGCCGAGCCCGCGCGCCTCATTGCGAAAAATCACCGTGCGGTACAGCTTCGGATCGCGGAACAGACCGTAGACTGTGAATTTGGAGCCGTCAATCGCATTGAGTCGGTAGAACTGCTCACGCGTCTCGCCGGCCATGGTGGTCGTGCCTTCGAGTGGATGCCCCTCAGAATCGACGACGGTGCCGATACGTGTCACGCCTGAGTCGAAAGTCAGATCGCGCGTAATCGCTTCCGTTCCGGGGGCGATATCGATCTCTTTGACTGCGGGGAAATTGGAAGGGAAAAGCTCGAACGGCACCGTGTCATAGTGGACGTCGAGGGCATCCGCCGGTGCGCCCGGTTTCCTTTTGTTCGGGACGCCGGCGGGGAGGAAGCGGTCGGATTGATACTGGATGAACGCGACGAGGAAACCCTTCCCCGGAAGAGTGACGAGGCGGTAGCTGCCGTCTGCCATTGCCGGAACGTAGTGGATAGGCCGGTAGCCGTTGCCGATCCCGGGGACCTGAGTAAAGCCTGGGGCTCTCGACCAGTGCGGATTGTCTCGCATTGCTGCGTAACCCACCCAGGCCTGCACGGGCTTCCCGGTTGCGCGGTCAGTCATGCGCCCGGTGACGACGACGCCCTTCAACAGACTGAAGTCGACTGCCATCGTGTCGTAACCGGCCTTGTCGTTCACCGTCCGCTCGGAGGTCAGGTACGGCTGATCGCCCCCGCGTGCCGAGGCCGTCATTCGCCGCGTCGGTGAGCTGTCCAATCCCTCGATCCGATACCTGCCGTTTTGGTCGGTGGTCGCCCAGGCATAGCCTCCAAATTCCGCTCTCACCGTGATTCCGGGGAGTGCCGCCCCGGTGTCGAGATCTCGGACGACTCCTTCGATAGACTTGCCTGGCTTGCATAGGTGCTCAAACTTCGGCCCCACTTGAGCGATCCCGCGAAATCGGGTGGGATGATCCGCCGGGAAGGTTCCCGTCACGGCTTGGACTTCCTCGCGCTTGATCCCGCCGCCGGCAAAGCCCAGCATCACCCGCCGCCCGCGGCCGAACCCCGTCAGTCGAAACCTGCCTTCGGCATCGGTCGTCGCCGATTGGAAGAAGCCAGACGGGGCTCCGAAGGTGGTCTTAGATCGAGCCGCATCCTCCACCATCTGCGTTTTCACGGTGGCGCCGACGATCGGATGGCCTTCGAGCGTGAGCAGGCGGCCTTCGATCGGGATGTCGTCGGGAACGAGTCGCAGCTCGATCTCGGTCTTGATGGCCGCCAGCGGGGTCCAGGCCGGTCCGAAACCGTCTGCCGAGGCGAGGATCTGGATGTCGCCGAAGCCATCGGGCCAGCCGGACGTCATGCGCAGGGCACGGCTGACTTCGGGATCGTTGTCCGAGACGGTGAACTCGAAACGCCCGTCTGCACCCGAGGTGGCCCGGACCTCCGGAACCCGGTTCGACCACGTCCAGTCAGTGCCCTGGAACGCGAGCCACAATCGCGAGCCCTGGAGTGGACGTCCCGCCGGATCAAGCACGCGGCCGCGGACCTTGATCGTCACCGGTGCGACTGGCGGCTCCGGAGGCTTCGCCCGCTCCGCGGCGGGTGGGCCCGGCTGAATCGCCGCAATCAGAGGCGGTTGCGATGTCGCCGCCGGTACCGCGCGAACGACGGCCACCACGCCCGTTGCGACCGCGACCGCGGCAAGAGAACAGGCGATTGCGAGCTTGATCTGCGAGAGCGTCATCATGTTCAGGGTCTCTCGTGTCAGGAATGCCACGTTGGCCGAGGCGACGGCGGCCGCGGTTTCACCGGCTGCGAACTGGGTTGCGGATCGAGCCGTAGCCTCGATCCAGCCCGACGAAACGGTTGTCTTGGCGAGATCGGCAAGTGAGCGGGCTCCGAGCAGTGCGACACCGGGCATCGCGCCTCGGTGCTCAAGTCGCCGTCGCAGGCGGCCGCGGGCTCGGGCCAGACGGCTCTCCACGGTCCCCAACGGCCAGCCCAGCTTGCGCGCGGCCTGATCGTGGGTCAGGCCCTCGAGGTAGCAGAGCACCACTGGCAATCGATAACGCTCAGGGAGCCGGGCGATTTCCTCGTGCAGCTCCGGGCAGGGATCGGCTCCCGGCCAATCGCTTTCGGATCGTGCAACCATGTGAACACCTTGCCGTTCGTGAGATCGACGCCGGGCGGCGGCCGTTTTGGCCTTGGCGGAGACCCGCAGGGCGACGCCGTGCAGCCAGCTACCGAGCGCTTCCGGCTTCTTGATCGAGCGAGCCTTCTTCGCAAGAACCAGGAAGGTGGCCTGGCAGGCGTCCTGGGCGTCATGCTCGTCGCCCAGCATTTGGCGGCAGACGAGGAGAACCATGGGCGCGTGGCGTTCCATCAGGGCCGCAAACGCGGCCTCGGCCGCATCCCCCGTATGCGCGACGAACCGCGCGAGCAGCTCTCGATCGCCAAGCGAGCTGATTGCGCCCTCGTTCCAGAGGGTTCGCAAGTGCTTCAGCGAGGCTTCTGATCGCTCAACCGCCATCCGGTCCTACTCCCGCGTGAATTTCTGGTTCCGGCACATAGTGCCCGGCGGGAGGGAATATCAGTCCAGTTTTTTTACAGCTTCGGCAACATTTTTCGCATGACCTTCTTGTCGAGCTTGCCGACGCTGGTCTTGGGCAGCGCATCGACGAAGTGGATGTCTTCGATGGCAGGCAACTGCCATTTTCGGAATGTCTTCGAGAGCACGTCGATGACGTCTTGTGCGTGGACGGGCTGGCGGGCGTGGTCGCGCCGGACAACAAGTACGACCGGTACTTCGTCACAGATCTCGTCAAACCGGGCGATCACGGCGGCTTCGGCGACGCCGGCGTGCGCCAGCGCGGCGTTTTCCATATCGACACTGGAGATCCATTCTCCCTTGCGCTTGATCAGGTCTTTCTTGCGGTCGGTGATCTGGACGTAGCCCTCGCGGTCGATCGTCACCATATCGCCGGTGCGGAACCAGCCGTCGCTGGTAAACGAAGCGCCTGCGCCGGGGTTATTGTAATAGCTGCTGGCGATCCAGGGCCCGCGCACGAGCAGCTCGCCGACTTGCTCGCCGTCCCAGGGAAGCTCTTCACCCTGGGGCCCGGCCACCTTGAGCTCGACTCCCAGCACGGGAAGCCCCTGCTTGAGCCGCACCTCGATCTGGCGCTCGTGAGGCCAGTCTTCCATGGTGCTCTTCAGGCGGGAAATCGTACCCAGAGGCGAAGTTTCCGTCATGCCCCAAGCGTGCAGGATCGTGATGCCGAAGTCGCGCTGGTAGTTCTCCATCATCGTCCGAGAAGCCGCAGCGCCACCGATCAGCACGGTTTTGAGGCTCGAAAGGTCATACGTCTTTTCCTTCAGGTGCTGGTACAGCAAGTTGTAGATCGTGGGAACTCCGGCGGCGCTTGTCACTCGCTCGCCCTCGATCAGCTCGGCGACCGGCTGGCCGATCATGTACGGGCCGGGCAAGACCTGCTTGGCACCCGCGATCGTGCAGGAATAGGGCATTCCCCAGGCATTGACGTGGAACATGGGAACGGTGAGCAGCATGACCTCACGCTCGGTCATCGCGGCAGCGTCGACCATGCAGGCGGCCATCGCGTGCAGCACGGTCGATCGATGGCTGTAGAGCACGCCCTTCGGCTCGCCCGTCGTTCCCGAGGTATAGCAAAGACCGGCGGCCGCCCTTTCATCGAGATCAGGAAATGGGGCGCGGTCGGCCTCGCTTGCAAGCAGCGTCTCGTAGTCGTGTGACGGCGAGGGGATGCTGGCCGGCTCCGGTCCGAGATCGTCCATCACCACGTAGCCCAGACCGGACGGAAGGTCCCGCTGCATCTCGGCGATCGGGCACGCGACCGATTTGTCCAGAAAAATCAAGCGATCGTCGGCGTGATTGATGATGTAGATGATTTGCTCGCGCGGCAGACGAATGTTGATCGTGTGCAGGACGGCTCCGACAGCCGGTGCGGCAAAATAAAGCTCCAGGTGCCGGAAGTGGTTCCAGGCAAACGTGGCGACTCGATCGCCGGGCTTGACGCCCAGGCGGGTCAGCACATTCATCAGCCTGTGGACGCGGCGGTTGAGCTCCCGGTAGTTCGCTCGGTGCAGGCTGCCGTCACCGAGGCGGCTGACAATCTCCTTATCGGGAAAGAACTGTGACGCCCTCCGTAGAATGCTCGGGATCAGGAGCGGCCAGTCCATCATCAATCCGTTCATCGGTTACCCTCGTCGTCGACATCCTGAAGCAATGAATGCACGAGCCTGGTTCGACAATCGCAGCGCTCTTACGCCGCGCTGCCCGCAACGTCGCCTGTGCGGAAAAGCCATGGGGTTCTTGACGACCGGTCTTGAGCCCGGCTTCGCCGACTCTAATCCATTATGGCGTGGCGTTTTCATGGGTGGGGGTGACAGCCGCCTCGTAGTTGCGTCGAAACTGCCAGACTGCTTCGAGCAATTCTGGGTCGGTGGCGTCCCACAGGCCGCGTCCGTGAATATCGCTGCACAGCTCCCCGACTGCGGCCATGAGCTGGCCGGTCCGCATCTCGGGTATGACCTCTGACAAAGCCTGTAGGGCAGTAAACACGTCCGCCCGAATTTCGATCTCGCTCACAGCCGATCCCTCACGCATGGAGAACCGGCCCGGCTCCGGCGATATTGCCCAATCACCACAATAGGGACCAACTGTCCGGGTGCCAGTTTCGCGATCCGGGTCGCTCGGGTGACTCCGTCGGAGATCTCCAGGATTCCGTCCGGATCCTCGTGGACAAGGATTGGCGGCATCCCGGTCTTTGACGAGCCGAACTGCCGGATCTGCTGGTGCAGTTTCCACGGATCGGCTCCGCTGGCGCGACTCGGCGGAAGCCGAAGCTCGCCGGGATTCACCTCCCGGATCAACTGGCTCATCCACCCAAGTTACATCGGCGTGACGCAGTTTTGCAATCAGCGTCTCGCCTGGGTGGCGTCCTGATATCGGATGTGCACTAGAGTTTTCGTCTCTCGACTCTTGAAACACACGTCATTCCCGCATTTTGACTCCGGCTGCACGGGTTTCCGCTCGAGACGTTCCTGCTTGCGCTTTTCGCGCAGCTTCTTCCGCTCTCGTCGCTCGAGCGCCAGCTTGCTTTCGGCCTCGGACTGCATACCCGGCACTGGAGACTTTTTGACCTCGTGCCGCGCGTCAAAGGAGTCGCCGTCAGGAGATATCCAGATTCGGATGTACGCCAAGATTTTCTCCAAAAAAGCCAGCGAATTCACACAGACGCACGCCGCTCCTCAGCATGCGCAAATCCGCTGATATTTAAGTCAACTCGATATTTCAAGTAATTTTTATTATATCATCAGTTTTCATCGCCGCAACTCTCCTGCCAACCGACACTTGAAAAAGTCAGTGATTAGATCGCCCTCGCCTGACATCCCGTGATCATACAGAAGAATCGAACGCTGGCATCACCAGGCCGACGGGCGCGCGTGCGAAGCAGAGCCGGCGATTGAGCTGTTCCAACAAAGTATCGTATCTGGTATCGTCGGTCGATGCTGAAGAAGGCGATCTTGTTAATTCCGATGGTCATTTCGTGACTTCCACTCACGAACTTCTGGACGAAGCCGAGCGAGCTGCCCATGACGCAGAGTCGTGGGCCGATCTGTCGAATTTCCTGTTCAACCCTGTCGATGGGCTGGTGGCGCGAGCCTCCACCACGCGCAAAGCGCGGGAAGCGTCTGTCAAAACGGAAGAGTACAAGCGAATTCGCCAGTTGATCGCTGATGCCACCGAGCGCCACGGGCTGGTGGACGGCGCGTCACCCAAGAAGAGTGGACGGTTCGTCGTCTGGCTTCCCAAGTCGCTGCACGCGGCACTCGAGCGGGAGGCGTCGTTGGAGGGAGTGAACTTGAATCAACTGGTCCTCGCGAAGCTGGCAGTGGGACTTGGCCGCCTTACGAGTCTTGCTCACGAAGAAACAACAACCCAACACTAATGCGAGCTCTGCTCACCGGAATCTCGGGATTTGTCGGCGGTCACCTGACAGAGCACCTCGTCGCCGAAGGCGACATCGTGGTTGGCCTGTCAGCATCCGGGCGATGGCCGGCGGAGCTGGCGCATCTGGGTCAGCGCGCACGCATCGAGCGCTTCAATCTCGTCGAGGATAGCGAGGCGAAGCTCGCCGAGCTCATTCGTCGCAAGCAGCCCGAGGTGATCTATCATCTGGCGGCGCAATCCAACCCGCAGGCCAGCCTCGCCGATCCGCGGGCCACGTGGGCTCTCAATTTTTGGGGAAGCTTCAACCTGCTCGAGGCGGTGAAGCTCTCCGGTCAGAGCCCGCGGGTCGTACTTGTCAGCTCGGGAGTCTGTTACGGCAATCCGCCGCCGGAGTTGATCCCGGTCAGGGAAGACTGTCCCTTGCGGCCGAATAACCCCTATGCAGCAAGCAAGGCGGCCGTTGATCTCCTGGGAATACAGCATTACCTGACGCATGGAACCCACGTCGTGGTTGTCCGTCCTTTCAACCACGCCGGGCCGCGGCAGTCACCTCGTTATGTCCTGGCCGCGCTGGCGCAACAAGTCGCCCAGGTGGAGAAAGGCCGCTCGCCCCGCGTGGAAGTCGGCAACCTGGACGTGATCCGAGACTTCACCGACGTGCGCGACGTCGTCCGCGGCTATCGGCTTCTGGCATCGGGAGGACAGCCTGGCGAAGTTTACAACCTGGGAAGCGGATCGGGCACGCGAATCGCCGACGCAATCGAGCATCTACGATCGCTGGCCAACCTTCCAATCGAGGTTCACGTCGATCAGGCGCTGGTGCGGCCCGTCGATCAGCCGATGCTGGTCGCGGATGCGTCGAAGCTGCGGGCGGCCGTCGGCTGGACGCCGCAATACTCGATGCAGAACACGCTGGCCGATATGCTCGACTTCTGTCGAAAGTCGATCAACTGACCGAGCGGATCGTGCGGAGTTACTCCGTTGCGAGCGCGGTAAGACGAAGTCAGTCGCGGACACGGTTGCTCTGAGATCGCGGCAGCACGAAGGCGAAGGTTGAGCCGGATCCGGGCGTGCTCGAGACTTCAACGCGGCCGCCGTGAAGCTGGACGAAGGTCTTGACGAGGCAAAGGCCCAGCCCGATGCCGCGCTTGCCGAACTCGTAATCACCAGACGAGTGGCGAAGGGTGTCGAAACCGGTGAAGAACGGTTCGAATAGGTGCTCCTGGTCGCATTGTGGCACGCCCGCGCCCTGGTCGGTCACTTCGACGCGGAACTCGCCTGGTGAATTCGGCTGCGGGCGAGCTTCGAGCCGAATCGCGCCGCAGTCGGGCGTGAATTTTACCGCGTTCGCCAGAAGGTTGATCAGGACATCGGCAATCTTGCTCGGATCAACCTCGATTAATCCCAGGTCGGGATCGAGGCGCACGGTGACCTTCTGTCTGCGCAGCTCGAGATACGGGGAAAGCTCTTCGACGACGCGGTCGGCTATTGGAGCCAGGCTGACCTTCTCGATGTTCAGCGACTGCGTGAAGTCGCGATTTCGGACGAGCTTGAGCATCCGGTCGACCGTTCGTGCCAGCCGCCCCGCCGCGGCGCCGATGCGGTCGACCCATTGGCGCTCAACCGGCGTGGCGGTCGCGCTCTGGGACATCCTCCACAGGTCGATCATCCCCAGGACAACCGTGAGCGGCGTATTCAGCTCGTGGCTCACAACCTCGATGAACGCTCCCTTCACTCGGTTGGCCTCCAAGAGCTTGGTGTTGGATCTCTGGAGCTCGGCAAGGAGCGCATTCTTCTCCACGATGAGCTCGTGATGTTCGACAGCTTGCCGCAAAACCGCGGAAAGCATGTCGGGGTCGTACGGCTTGGCCACATACCGGAACAAGTTGCCCTGATTGATGGCATCAACTACGGCGCGGAGATCGGTATAGGCCGTGAACAACAGCCGCGTCGTCTCAGGGCGAATCGTCATCGCCTGTCGCAGAACCTCAACCCCGCTCATCCCCGGCATTCGCTGGTCGGAGAGAATCACATGCACGCGCGGGGTGCTGCGCAGGAAATCGAGCGCTTCGGACCCCTGCCGGAAGGTGTACACCTGATAGTCCATCCGCAGCAGGTCTTGCAGTGCACGCAGAACGTCCGATTCGTCGTCGACGACCACCAGCACCGGTTTCACGTTCGCGCGCGGCGAATCGGATTGATCGCGCTTTGCGTCGGAGCCGAGAAGCTCGCCCGCACGAGGGAAGCCGGCACGAGGGAAGCCGGCACCGGCAGCCGTCGCGTGCGGTTGTGCCGCACTGGGCCCCAGACTCGCCGGTTGTGATACTCCTTCGATAACGTTCCAGAGACTCGCTGGGTGATCCAACATTACCTCGATGCGTCGTCGTAGCTGCTCGAGCCGTTGTAGCTCGAGCTGCGCGTTTCTTGACGCGACGGAGTGCCGGAGCCGAACCGTTTGATGAGCGTCACCTCGTTACCCTGATCGTTGTATAACATTTCATCGACCATCCCTTGACAGATCAGGAGGCCAAATCCACCCGCACGCAGGCCGAGTTTCTCGCGGACGTCGAGATGCGTGAACGGATCGCCCGCGATGGCGGCATGCGGCATGCTCGTCCGATCGAAGCCCGGTCCCTGGTCGCGTACCACAATTTCCAGGCTGGTGTCGCGCACGCGATACGTGATGCTCACCAGGCGATCCGACTGGTGGAGGTTGCCCCACTCGATCGCATTTTGAGCCATTTCCATGACGGCTTGGCGAAGCTGCACCACCTGGTCATCAGCCAGCGGCGTCGATTGGCAGATCAGCATCGAAAAGTCGTTCAGATCCTGCAGCAAATTAATCTCGCTGTTGATCTCGACGTGAATCTCGCCCTGAAGGTCCCGCGTGCCGATGCTCGTCCGCCAGGCGCGGGCAACCTCGATTGCGTCGAAGAGATCATCCACGCCATACGGCTTGGTGACATACGCGTTGGCACCGACGCGGAATCCGTGCACGCGGTGCTGCACGTCATTGAGCGCCGTGAGCATGACAATCGGAATGAGCATCGTGGTCCGATCGGTGCGAAGCTGCCGGCAAACATCGAATCCGTTGATGTCCGGGAGCATCAGGTCCAGAAGTACGACGTCGGGAAGGCACTCGCGGGCCATCCGCAACGCCGTCTCACCGTTCTGGGCCACCACCGATCGAAAAGCGCGCGTGCTCAGGATCCGGGCGACGAGCTCCGCCTGTTCTGGATGATCTTCCACGATGAGGGCCGTACCCGTCATACCGTTGCCCGCCATTCCACTAGGGTTCGCTCATGTGGGAACTTGCTGTACCCCGGCACGCAATCTTATACCCAAAACGCTCGATCGGCTGAATAACCCCGACTCACGAGACATGCAGTTCGACCAGGTCACCATCATGCAGCTCGTGATCATGCTTGGCGGATTGACCATCGAATACCCCCGTGCCCCAGATCCGCGCTGACTTGAGCGAATGCTCGAAATCCCGATGAATCTCCCGGGCCAGATCGAGAACGGTACTCCCGATCGGTAGCGCAAACGGCCGCGCCCGATCAGCCGGCTTGCCGGGAACCTTCGTATAGATGCGCATCAGACCCAGTAAATGGTATGAAGCTGTGCGCAACGATTCCAGCCCCTCTCCAGTTGTTGCCGAAACGGAGACGATCGGAAACTGCGGCTCGAACCACTCGCGAAGAATCTCTAGCCGCTCGCGCGCTCCGTCGCAGTCGACCTTGTTGGCCGCCATCACCGTTTTCAAGTGCCGGGTCGACTCATCCTGGTTGTCAAAGGGAAGCTCGCCAACCAGCTCGGTGTGACTTTGTGCGAGGCGGTCAAGCACGGCCTGTGACGCGTCCGCCACCTCGTCCGTCGCCAGGTCAGCCACCAGAACTGCCGCATCACCGGAACGAATCACGTTCGGCAACCATGGCTCAACGAATTCAACAGAGATGGCCGGGAGGTCGACAAGCTGGACGGACACATCTTGCCACATCATGATCCCCGGCTGAGGGAGTCGCGTTGTATACGGATAAGGCGCGATCTCCGGCCGGGCGGAAGTGAGCGCTGCCAGCAGCGAGCTCTTCCCGGCGTTCGGCGGCCCGATCAACATCAACTGACCTGCCCCTTCTCGCGGCACATGGTAGCTGACGCCGCCTCTCTTTCCTTGCGCCTTCCCGCGCGACAGTTCGTCCTTGAGATGACTGATTTTCTGCTTGAGGTCCGACTGGAGTCTCTCAGTCCCCTTGTGCTTGGGAAGTAGCCGGAACATCTCCCGGAGCTTGTCCAGCCGCTGCTCCGCGGTCTGAGCGTTGCGATACTCATCCTCGACCTTGAGGTACTGAGGCGGAAGGTTAGCCGGCACGCTGGTGTACCTCCATGGCGCACCCACCCAAGCAAACCCCTGGCACGGTACCGACTTCCGGCCCACGTTACAAGAGGCATGCCCGCGCAAGTGGACTCCGTCCCGCCACGTTCGGGTTCGGCTCAGAGTCATTGGCTTCAATTCTCTACGGTTTCTCTCACCGCACACAGACCGGCTCTAACGATGATGAGCAATGTGCGGCCACCGAGTTTCCGGCACAGAACGTGCATTTTCTCCAGGTGTCCTATAATTCCATAGAACAACACCATCGACTCGAGGAGAGACGCCCGTGTACATCCAGGACTTTCTGCGAAGCAAGGGTGTCTGGTTCGAGGCTTTGCTTTATCAGCCGGCCTCGTCGTCGGCGAGGCGGGCGCGGAACGCCCACATCACCGGGCGCTCCGTCGCCAAGGCCGTGCTGATTCGGGCAGCCGACTCATTCTTGCTGGCGGTTCTGCCCGCGTCGTGCCGCATCGACCTGGACCGATTAAGCCAGGTGACGGGCTTTCCGGTCTCTGACCTTCGACTCGCCACGCCGGAAGAACTGCTGGCGAGCTTTCCTGACTGCGAGCCCGGCGTCGTGCCTCCGTTCGGGCGACTCTACGGTCTGTCCACTCTCGTGGATTCTGGCTTATCAGAGATTGCGGAAATCGTCGTGAGCGCCAACACGCGTCACGAAGGTCTTCGGATGCATTTCACTGACTACGCGTCGATCGAGCAACCCGCGCAGGCGTCGTTCAGCCGGCCGATCTCATCAGGCAAAGACCCATCGCTCGCGGGAAAGCGCGAAGAGAACCGCCGCGCCGGGTAGATCGGCCGCGCGCGATCGAGCCGGGAATTCTTGGGACAGACACATACTTCGAGAACGGTTCGGGTCCGTCAGGGACACGTGAAGAGATGCGACCGCCGTTCTCCCCGAGCGCGCGCAAAAAAAAAGACGCCGCGGCGGACTACACAAGGAAGTTCGCGCTCCCACGAGGGGATTCGTCGCTAAAAGCGACACTCACGCGCCAGGGCTAAGACTTCATCCTGGTACTTGAGTACGTGCTTGGCCGCCGCAGCGTCCACTCTATTTTTGCGCGCCGCGACGAAAAGTCAAGTCGCGGAAACGCGAGCCGGGTCACCCACTTCAAGCTCGATAGTCGCGATACAACGGTTGCAACAAATCCTCCCGGGCTCGACAATGAATCGTCGCGAGCTAAGGGCGATGAAACTGGGAGGCACAGCAGAGATGCCAGGGATGCCAGGTGCGCGTTGGCCGGTTTCGTGCGCCTTGATTCTCGGTCTGGTCGGGCTGCGGCTGGCCGCGCAGGAAATCAGCACCGCTGGAGCTCCCCAATCCCACGCCTTGCAGGCAGGAACTCTGCCGCGTTCCATCTCGCTAAAGGCGGGTGGGCGCGAGAGCCTATCACTCGGCCCGGTGCTAGCCGGCGAGACGTATGGCCTTCAGGTTACGCTGGAACGCACCCCCGGGGCCCTCGGCGATCGCGTCGAGGTCGAGCTGGCCGCTGCCGGCGGGGACCGGATCGCCAAGGGACTCCACGCGGGCGATCCCGATCTCTACTTCTCGTATCGGCCTCGCGTGAATGGCCAGGCCCAGGTGAGCCTCGCCCGGGTCGCGACAGCGGAGGACGCTCCGCTCGGCGTCCGCGTCGAATGGCATCACACGCAACTCCCGGAGCCTGATCGCGCCGCCATCGAGGCCGAGCCCAACGACTCGTGGCCGCAAGCGAATCACATACGGCTCGGTCGCGACGTCTACGGCTCCGCCGACGATGTCGACTATCTCGAGAACCGCGCCGAGGGAAAGTCCGGCCTCGACTGGTTCCGATTCGAGATCACGCAAGACACACCCACCCTGGTGTATTTGCAGCTCGATCTGCTGGATCGCGACGTCTCGGCCAATCTTCGCGTTTACACGGTCGACCCGAAAACGAACAACACAATAGCTCCGTTCCTGGCCGGCAAGGATCCGATGGAGGTCGTGCATGACCGCGAACGTGAGCGCTACTCCAAGCACATCAGCCGGGTATTCACCCGCGGGACCTACTATCTCGAAGTGAACGCCAACCATCCCGATTACATCTTGCGCACCCGCGTGCTGCCGGTGCCTCCGTACGACGAGGCGTCGAGGGCGGTCGAGGCGGGGATGCACTACATCATGAATGTCGGCGATGCCTGGTTTGCCCAGGTACCGCGTGAAGGGAATATCTACGTTCGCTCGGCCAATATGCACGACACGGCCACTCGCTGCACGGCCTGCCACCCCTCAAGCTTTTCGACCGAGGCCAACCTGACCGCCCATCGAAATGGTTACGAGATTCGCTCGAAATCCAACTTTCAGTATGTGATCGACCGGCTCTACAACTCGAACACGCCACTGTACGGCGACGACGGTGTGTTCTGGCAGCGATTCATCGGCATCCCGCTCCAGGCCCAGGGCAAGCAAGGGGGCATCCTGCTCGATTTTGAGCGTCAGGTGAGCGGCAAGCAGACGAAGACCGTCGAGCGATTCGGTCCTTTCCTTGAGCGAGCGTGGGCAACCCGACGGGAGCTGCCGGCCGACGAGCAGAACGGCGTGATTCCCCTCGACAGCAAGTTCGGCATCGCCTGGCGCGACTGGCGGGTCTTGAGCGAGCTCGGCGCGCGGACCGGCCGGGCAGACTTCACCCAGGCGGCCGCGTCGATTTCCACCATACTGGGTGAACGCTCGGCCGACCGCCGGATCGAGACCCTGCAAGATCGGATTCACCGGCTCTATGCCTGGTCGCTGCTGGACAAGGCGGCCTTCGCCAGCAAGATCAAGCGTGAGACCGGCCTACTGATGAGGATCCAGAATGACGACGGAGGCTGGCACGAGACCGACTCCGACCGAGGCCCGAGCGCCGTCTACACCACCGGGCAGCTCGCCTGGACGCTGCTTCGAACCGGTCTGCCGCGCGACCACCCGGCGCTCGTGAAGGCCTGGCGCTACCTGCTGGCCCAGCAGCAGGATTTCGGCGGTTGGTTCCAGACCACCACCCATGAGAACTTCCGCACCCCCATGCGGGAAACGCGCTTTGCCGTGATGGCTCTCGCCGAGGCGTTTCCCCGCCAAGAGGCTCCGCTGCGCGGCTGGGGAAACCGAGTGAAAGGCCCGGCGCAGCTACCGCGAACCGACTCGCTGGTGAACACCCTCGACGATCTGGAGAACCTCTGGGATGTGCCCGAGGCAGATCGTGCACGATTCGCCCGGGCGATTGCCAAGCTGCTCGAATGCCGCGAGCCGCAAGCTGCGCGGCGGCCGCAGCCGCGCTGGGCCGGCTGGGGCAGGCCGAGTCGGCCGAGCCGCTGGCGGCGCGGCTCGCAGACCCCTCCAAGATCGTGTGGCGCGCGGCCGCCTGGGCCCTGCGCAGGCTCGGGAACGACGGCATCGGCGTGGACGTGATCAAGCGAGCGCTCGATGATGCAGATCCCCGTATTCGCCGCGGGGCGACTCGAGTTTTCGCCTACCAATTCTACGGAATGGATGAGCGAGGGGATCTGGCAAATCGACTGATCGAGCTTGCACACGACCCGGACTTGTGGACGCGGCTCCAGGCGGCGAAAACCCTTCGTCAGTGGTTTTATCGAACCAAAGACCGGGCGCTGGCACGCCGGATCGTGGAGACCTACCTGGCCAGGATGGCCGTGCCCGAGACCGAGGTCGTGCGCAAGAACCTGAGTGAAGGTCTCTACATCATGCTCGACGAGAACCTCGGGGGCGGCGTCAGCCTCCAGAAGAACATCGAGCAGCTTCCGCCCGCCATGCGACCGCGCATCCTCGAGGCCCGCCGCGAATTCGAGCGCACCGTGTTGTTCGCTCCGGTCGTGGCGGCGCTGCAAGCCGGCAATGAGCGCCAGGCCTGCGCCTTGCTCGATGCCTTTGACGGATCATTCTTCAAGGGACGATTCTACGCCAGGCAGCCCGAGGCGATGATCGACGTCGGCAACGACCGCGAATTCGGCTTCCTCTTTCACCCCGATCCCCGGGTGCTCGAATCCGTATTTGCGCGGCTCTTCGAGATATCGTTGCCGCCTCGATCCCGCGCCCAGGCGTTCAAGCTCGCCGCGTTCTTCCGCGTGATGGAACAGTCGGAATCCCCAGGCCTTCAGTTGGCCGTGCTGGAACACCTTTCAGATCCTGAACCCGAAGTTCGTGAGGCGGCCCGGGCGCTCGTTTCGACGAGCCTCGATCCTCGCGGGGCGGAGACCGACCCACGGCAAATCGCAGCACTGCGGTCTGCGCTCGAGAGCTCGCCGGAGGGCCGAGAGGCCGTTCTGCAGGCGATCGGACGAAACCACCGCCTTTCTACCAGCCCGGAAATCCTGGGAACAATCCGTAAGCTGATCGGGAATCCCGAGGCCGCCCCAAGCTTGCTGCCGGTGCTCAAATGGGCCGTGCTTGCCGACGCCGAAGTCGTCTCGCTGCTCGAACGCGCCTGGCCGCGATTGAACCAGCCGCAGCGAGTCGAAGCCATCGACGTGTTGCTCGCGCGCCGTGACATTCTGGATCAAGCCGATCCGCCGGCGTCCGCGCTTGAGATCCTGCGACGCGGGTTATCGGATTCGTCGCCCGCGGTGCGCGAACACACACTTGCAGGCGTGAGCAGCCTTCCCAGACTCTGGTCATCGCGCGCGGCAACGTCTCTGCTGCTCTCCGCGCTGGCCGACGACTCCCCTGCCCTGCGCCGGCAAGGGCTCGAATTAAGCGCCAATCGCACCGGTTTTTGGAGCCGGCCCGATGCCCTCGAGCACGTCAAGCGGCTCCTGGTCGACCCCGACTCGCGGGTGCGCGAGCTCGCGCTATCGGTCGTCGACTCCCAGCAGCTTCTCGCAGGTGGCAAAGAGAGCACATTGGCCCTGGCCAGACGAGTCATGGCACTCGCCCGTGACCCGGCCCTCAGATCACGCGCGTTGGGCTTGCTCGCTGCGAATGGGCTGAACTCAGCCACGCTGGCGGCCGACGTCGAGCTAGGCAGATCGCGGCTGCTGAGCTTCTCGACCTTTCGGAAGAAGATCAACCCTCTTTTCTACCGGACGGGCGAGGATCAACAGGCCTGCGCGAACTGCCACGGCAATCACACGATTCTGCGAATCGCTCCCACCACTCCCGGCGGCGAGAACAGCATCGAACAACTGATGGTCAATTTTAATTCCGCGCTCAAGGTGGTGAACCTGGGCGAGCCCGAAGCCAGCTTGATCCTGCGCAAGCCGCGCAGCCCGCACGGCGCCGGTGGCGCTGATCCAGCCAGCCCGACGGGATTGACCCACGTCGGCGGTGTGCGCTGGGAAAACACCGACTCGCCCGCTTTTCGCGCGATCCTGGACTGGATTCGCGAGGCGTCGCGATCGGCCGCGGGCGGTTCCCAGGCGGAGACCTATTCGGCCGACAGCTACTCACCCGGCTACGCGCCGGCACTGGCCGGCGACGGCGACCTCTCGACGATCTGGCACACCGAATTTGTCGGCGCCAGCCCCGGTTACCCTCACGACCTGGTCGTCGACCTGGGCAGCCTGCGCGACGTCGATGGGCTGCTCTACATTCCTCGTCAGGACAGCCCCAACGGCAGGGTAAAAGACTTTGAAATCCGGACGTCGACCGACGGTCACTCGTGGAGCCGCATCCTCGCCTCGGGGCGATGGCAAAACGACACAACACATAAATATGTTCCGCTATCGGGTCCGCCGGCACGCTACGTTCAGCTCCACGGCTTGAGCGAGGTCGAAGGCCGGCCCGTGATGAGCGCGGCGGAGGTCGCGGTGGAATCGCACCCGGCTGTTGCCGGCAAGTAGACAGTTGACGAAGCCGTTCCTGAATCGATTGATCGCACGTGCAGACGCCTCTGAAGGGACCGCTCACCCCGGCGCCCGAGGCGGGAGACCCAAGCTCAGCCTCGTACCGCAGCGAGAAGAATAACCCAAAAACGCGGCTTGACTTTGTTTACTTTGCAATGCAAAGTAAGTGCCTGATGTCCATCGCGGGATTCGGGGAGGGATGAGAATGTCGACCGACAAACCGGGTGTGAAGAGAGCCGGAATCGCCGGTTGGTTCGCGGAGCTGGACTCGATACTCCGAGGCGATCTGACACGGGTGTCATCGCTGCGCAGGGGCGGGCTCGAAGTCAATTCGCGACGCCTCTCGCTGATCATCATCGTGCTGGCGATGATCTATGGAGTGTGCATGGGAACGTTCGCCGTTTTCCGGTCGCAGGGGGCTAATCCGATCCAGGTGCTGGCGAGCATGCTCAAGGTTCCACTCTTGTTCTATTTGACGCTGCTGGTGACTTTCCCGTCGCTTTATGTCTTCAACGCATTGGTCGGTTCGCGGTTGACCTTGGTGACGGTCGCGCGATTGCTGGTCGCGTCACTGGGCGTGATGGTGGCGGTGCTGTCGTCGCTGGGACCGATCGTCGCTTTCTTCTCGGTGAGCACGTCCAGCTATCCGTTCATGCTTCTGTTCAACGTCGTCGTGTTTACCGTGGCCGGGACACTCGGCATGGCGTTCCTGCTGCAAACTCTGCACCGTTTGAGCGCGGTCGATTCTCAGCCGCTCCTTCCTGCGACGCGACCGGCGCAAACGGAGCCGGAATCACTTGTCTTTGACGACCCGTCGGGCGCGCTCGATCCGCTTGAGAACAGGGTCTTGAGCCAGCACGTCAAGACCGTGTTCCGGCTCTGGGTCATTGTCTTCGCCTTGGTGGGTGCCCAGATGGGCTGGGTGCTGCGTCCGTTCGTGGGCAGCCCCAATTCTCCGTTCACCTGGCTTCGCCCGCGCGACTCAAACTTCTTCCAGGCCGTCGTGCGCACGTTCCGGAGCCTGTTTTCGTGATTGAATGGTCGAGTGTCGCGTCATGAATTCCGTCGCCGCTCTACTTCGAATGACGAGCGATATCCTGCGCGGCGAATCTGCGCCGAACGATCGAATCAAGAGCCGGCGCGATCCCTTGCATCGCTTACCCTGGCGATCGCCGCGTTCGGGATGTTCTACGGCGGAGTCATGGGAGCGTACAGCGGGTTCGGCGGGCCCAGAGTGTGGCAGGTTGTGTATTCCGCCCTCAAGGTCCCGTTCCTGTTATTCATCACGTTCTTGTTGAGCTTGCCTAGTTTCTTTGTCGTCAACACGCTGCTCGGGCTACGAGCCGATTTTCCCAGGGTGATTCGTGCTTTGCTCGCCACTCAGGCTGGGCTTACGATCATCCTCTCGGCGCTCGCGCCTTATACGGCGTTCTGGTATGTTTGCGGCAGCCGTTACCAGCCTGCAATTCTCTTCAATGGCGTGATATTCGCGGTGGCCAGCGCCAGCGCCCAATGGATGCTGCGGCGGAGCTACCAACCTCTGATCAAGAGCGATCCCAAACATCGCTGGATGCTGTTTGTCTGGCTGCTGATCTACGTGTTCGTCGGCATCCAGATGGCCTGGGTGCTCCGCCCGTTCATCGGCAGCCCGGACGCACCTGTGCAATTCTTCCGCGAGGGAAGCTGGAGCAATGCTTACGAAGTCGTGATCCAGATGATCTGGGACGTGCTCAGCGGGCGCGGGCGAACATAGGCGGATGGCGGTTGATGCAGAATCAATTCGAAAGACACGGCAGTCCGTTTGGCGCTGCCGCTTCGCCACTTGCAACCGGCGCCGGCTTTACAGGCCGGCCAGGGACGAATAACATCAAAGTGGTCAGTTCAGAGCGCCGGGCCGAGTAGTGTGCCATCGTGGTGACGGTACACTGCCTCGAAGGCACTTCCTGTTTCTCAAAACTCTCGTCGCGGAAGCGAGGCCCGAAATGTCTCAAGCCATTGTCAACCCGGAAGAGCTGCGTCGATTCGCGGCTCGTCTCAAGCAGTTCAACAACGAGATGATCGGCCAGTTAACCGCGCTGCATGGCCAACTGGCAGGCCTTAGCCAGACGTGGCGCGACCGGGAGCACGACAAATTCGTCGAGCAGTTCGAGCAGACGCTCCAGGTCGTGAAACGGTTTACGGAATCGACCAACCAGCACATCCCATTCCTGCTTCGCAAGGCCGAACGAATCGAAGAATACCTGCAACAGCGTTAGGAACGAGCCATGAGCCGATCAGCCAACATCCTGTCCGTTCAGGCGCTCAAGGATTTCAAAGTCGCGATGGCCAACTTCGCCGAGGAGGCTCGCAGCTCCCTGGGCGGTGTGGACATGGAGCTGCGTCGGACTCGCGACTGGCTCGAGCGCGACCAGCTCGGCTACTGGCAGGCGCAAATCAAAAGAAGATCCGAGATTCTACAGCAAGCGCGGGCCGATCTCCACAAGCGTCAACTTTCGCAGCAGGGCAGCGACGCCGTCTCCGACTCCGACCAGAAGGAGGCCGTCCGCGAAGCCCAGAAGCGGCTGCGCAAGGCGGAAGAAATGGTCGCGCTCGTCAAGCGGCTCATTCCTCAACTTCATCACGCGATCGATGAATACCACTCCCACTCTCAGCCCCTGGGAGATCATATCTCCGGGGGCTTCGAGAAGAGCATGGCCGGGCTGGAAAAGATGATCATGGCCGTCGAATCTTATCTGGCACTGCGGGCACCGACAGCTCCGGTGTTCGAGACAGCCGCGGCTTCGGGGCCGACGTCGGCCGGCAGCTCGACGGGCTCGGGTGAGGCGACCACGGCATCGGCGGCTGACGCCGCTCCGGCGGGCGGCGAGACCAAGACCGAATCAACAGGCGACGGAACGGCCATCGCGCCGGGCGAGGCCGCTCCCCTGGTTTCCGGGAGGACTTCATGAGCGCTCACTCGGGACGGCTTCATCACGCGCTGAAACACCTCAGGGAGCAGTGGGACATCACCCAGGAAGCATGGGACGACCCCGTTTCCCGCGATTTCGAGCGGATTCACCTCCAGCCTCTCGAACAACTGACCAAAGGCGCGATCACCGGTATGGAGAAGGTCTCCGAGACACTCGGAAAGATCCGGGCTCAGTGCAAGGAAGACTGACAGACGCTCGGGCCTCGCCTGCGGCCGCGTCATCGATAAACAACTGACGATCTCTTCGGCAAAAAAGCCTGCGATAGCCTTCTAGACGGATCAAGGATCATGCCTGAGTCTCCACTCGTTCAAAAAGAGACAGTTGCGCTCTCTGAGCTCGAAGCCCTGATTGCGGCCCGCGCCAAGGGTGAATCCGAAACCGAGCTCGGGTTCCGCAAGCGAATCGAGCGGGAAGAGGCCGAATATCGCTCCGCCGCCAAGCACCTCGGTGACAAGTACAAAGTCGACAACACCGCCATGGAGGCCGATTATTCGAGGGCTCGCGACCAGGTTGTGCAGACCTTCCAGCGCGACACACAGGCGACCAAGGGCGAGTACGAACAGACCAAGAAACAGATCGACGAACAACTGAAGAAAGACGGGCGCCGCGCCAAGAAGTCGAAAGAAGAGACGGGCTGGCAAGCGCTGGCTATGTTCGAGGGCCAGCGCGATGAAGGCATCAAGTGGCGACGCGGCACCGATGCCGCCTGGAATGAAGAGATCGGCTTTCTTCACCAGAAACAGGTCGACGCGGAATACGTGCTCAAGCGCTGCGGCAGGCTCGCCAATGTGGGTCCGGAAGCGCTTCCCGCGACGCCCGAGGCCCTTACTCCGGCGGCGACCGAACCGGCCGCGACGCCCGGAGAGAATGCCCCCGCAGATGCAGCCGCGGCCGATCCAGCGGAGCCTCCCGTTGAACAGACTCCCCTCGTCAAGCTTCAAACGCTGCGGGCGACTATCGAAGACCATCTGATTGGTCTGGTCGCGCTCAGACTTCCCAGGTTTCTCAAGATCGACAACTTCATCTGGCCCTGGCTACTCTTGGGCGGCGCTGCCGCCGCGGGTCTTGGACTTGGGACTCCCGTCGGCTGGACGACCGCCGGGATCGTGGGAGGTGTGGTCGCGATCGCTTCGGCCGTGGGGGCTTACCTCGGCCTGAGCTCGATCGCTCGCCCCGCCGTGGCCAAGCACAGCGTACCGCTCAAGAGCGCGCTTGCCGGCGCCGAACAGCTCCTCGAGCAGAGTAAAGACTGGATCAAGAACGAATTCGACGGAAAGCTCAAGGAGCTCGAGAAGAAGCGAGAGTCCATGGTGCGCGAGGCCGAGGAGCTGCTGGCGCGCAGGATGAGCGAGTTTCAGACCCGCCACCAGAAGCACACGGAAGAGGCCGACCAGACCTACCCCGCCCGGCTCGAGCAGATTCGCGTACGCCGCGACGAAGGCCTCAAGAAGGCCGAGGAACACTTTCCTCCGCGGCTCGCGTCACTCAAGGAAAAATACGAAAAAGATCGCCGCGAGCTCGACGACTCTTATCGAAAAACAAAAGAGACCACCAAGCTCCACTATGACCAGGCGTGGGCCAACCTGATCAAGAACTGGACGGAGGGAATGGCTCGGGTCGACAACACCGTGAACGAAGTTCGCGAAGAAGCCGGGCGCCGATTCCTGGAATGGGGCGCGCCGGAGCTTGACGGCTGGAAGCCGCCGATCGAGGTGCCGCCGGGAATGCGCTTCGGAATGTTTGACGTGGATTTGAACCATTTCCCGAACGGCGTACCCGTCGATCCGCGACTCAAATCGGTCCCGACCCATTTTCAGATTCCCGCCCTCTTGCCCTTCCCCATTCAAGGCTCGGTGCTCATCAAGGCGGCCGATGCCGGCAAGGACGAGGGGATCACGCTCTTGCAATCGCTGATGCTGCGATACCTGACCTCGATTCCGCCCGGCAAGGTGAGGTTCACCATCGTCGATCCGGTAGGGCTAGGCGAGAACTTCGCCGCGTTCATGCACCTGGGCGACTATCACGAGCTCCTGGTCACGAACCGTATCTGGACCGAGGCCCAGCACATCGAGCAGCGTCTTACCGATCTCACCGAACATATGGAGAACGTGATCCAGAAGTACCTCCGCAACGAGTTCGAGACTATCGAGGAATACAACACCATGGCCGGCGAAGTCGCCGAGCCGTTCAGGATCCTGGTCGTCGCCAACTTCCCGACCAATTTCAACGACGCCGCGCTGCGGCGGCTGATCAGCATCGTCAACAGTGGCGCCCGTTGCGGCGTGTACGCGCTCGTGATGCTCGATACGAAGCTCGGCCTGCCATCGGGCTTCCCGCTCAAGGAGCTGGAAAACCCGTGCGTCAATATGATCTGGAAGGAAAGCCGCCTGCAGTGGCGCGAGCCGAACTTCGGCCGCTATCCTCTGTCCCTCGACGGCCCCCCCGATCCAGCGCGATTCTCCGAGATCCTGCACAAGGTCGGCAACGCCGCGCGCGACGCCAACCGGGTCGAGGTTCCATTCGAGTTCATCGCCCCCAAGCCCGACCAGTTCTGGACCTTCGACAGCAGCAAGGGCGTCGACATTCCCCTGGGCCGTGCCGGCGCCACCAAGCTGCAGCACCTCAAGCTGGGAAAAGGCACCTCGCAGCACGTTCTCACCGCCGGCAAGACGGGCTCGGGCAAGTCGACGATGCTGCACGCGCTCGATCACCAACGGAGCGCTCAGATACAGCCCCGATCAACTCGAGCTGTACCTGATCGACTTCAAGAAAGGCGTCGAATTCAAGGTATACGCGGCGATGGAGTTGCCTCATGCGCGGGTGATCGCGGTCGAGAGCGAACGCGAGTTCGGGCTTAGCGTGCTCCAGCGGCTGGACGTCGAGCTCAAGGAGCGTGGCGAGATCTACCGTCAACTCGGATGTCAGGATTTGAATGGCTATCGCGAGGCCCGCCCTGAGGTACCGATGCCGCGGGTCTTGCTCGTCATCGACGAGTTCCAGGAATTCTTCGTAGAAGACGACAAGATTGCCCAGGAAGTCACTCTGCTGCTCGACCGCTTGGTGCGGCAGGGCCGTGCGTTCGGAATGCATGTCGTGCTCGGGTCACAGACCTTGGGCGGCCAGTATTCGCTTCCCAAGGCCACCCTGGGCCAGATGGCCGTGCGCATCGCCCTCCAATGCAGCGAAGCCGACGCACACCTGATCTTGAGCGAGGACAACACCGCCGCGCGCCTGCTCACCCGCCCCGGCGAGGCGATCTACAACGACGCCAACGGAATGATGGAAGGAAACAACCTGTTCCAGGTGGTCTGGCTCTCCGACGAGCGCCGCGAGAAATACCTCGAGCGAATTCAGGAAATGCGCCGCGAGCACAATATCCAGAAGCCGCCTCCGATCGTCTTCGAAGGCAATCTGCCCGCGGAAGTTCGCAAAAATCCGCTGTTGAACGAGCTGCTCGCGAAAGCGGAATGGCCCGCAGCCCCCAAGGCCGACTCCGCCTGGCTGGGTGATGCGATCTCGATCAAGGATCCCACATCGGTCGTCTTTCGGCCTCAGAGCGGCAGCAATGTCTTGATCGTCGGCCAGAACGACGAGGCCGCGCTCGCAATGATGATCATGGGCGTCATCGGCATCGCCTCGCAGCATCCGCCGGTCGGGCCCCAGGCGTGCCGGTTCTACTTGCTCGACGGCAGCCCTGTTGATTCCGCACTCTCCGGCCAGCTCGGCCGGCTGAAGGAAGTCCTGCCGCATCCGGTGACGAATGTCACCTGGCGCAACCTGGGTGCGACGTACACCGGTCTGGCCGCCGAGATCAAGCGCCGCCAGGAAGCTTCCTCCGACGATCAAGCGCCAGTTTACATTTTGATCTACGACATCCAGCGGTTCCGCGACCTGAGGAAGTCAGATGACGATTTCGGCTACGCGCGCTATGACGAGGACAAGCCGGTGCCGCCGTCGAAGCTCTTTGCCGACGCACTCCGCGACGGTCCCCCCGTGGGTATTCACACCATCATCTGGTGCGACAGTGTGAATAACATGAACCGCACGCTCGACCGCCAGGGAATGAAGGAATTCGAGAATCGGATTCTTTTCCAGATGAGTGCCAACGACTCGAGCACCTTGATCGACACACCCGCCGGCAGCAAGCTCGGCGAAAACCGGGCTCTTTATTACAGCGAAGAAGCGAACCGGATCGAGAAATTCCGGCCCTACGGACTTCCCGAGCTCGAATGGCTCGAGGGCGTCAAGAAACGATTCGCGTCGCGCCCGGTCCCCGCCGGGAGCCCTCAGCCGGAGGCGAGCGGCAATGGACCATCAACTCCGCTCGAGCCGGCCCCGGCCGGGGGCGTGCGGGCCGACGGAAACGGCGCTGGCGGCGCGTCGCCCGATTCGCTCGGCGCGGAGCCCGTGACCAGCTCGGCCCGTGCCGATGACGTCGCCACTCCCCCCGTGGAAACTCTTTGAGCGAGGATGGCCTTGGCCGCCCCTTTGCCGCCGACCACGATCAGTGTGGCCGTTCGCCCGCCGTGCAGCTTGAGCTTTTCCCGCAGCCTCTCCGGGGTTACGCGAGCCCCGCGCACCTTGATCTCGAGCGTGCCGATCTCATGCTTCGCGACCAGGCGCTTCAGCACCTTCAGGTCCAGAGACGTAATCTCGCAAACCTCAAACGCGCTCAGAAAGGGGCTCTTCACCAGGTGATCAGCCGTCAGGTAATCAACCCCATCTGCCAGACGATTCAAGTTGTGCTCGCAGGCGAAACTGTCGAGCAGATCCGCTCGCAGCAGCGAGGGGTCAGGGTCATAGATCAGGCAGCCCGGCGACGCGACGGGCGCCACGTACCGGGTTGGGTTGTCGCGGTCGGTCCAGGTGACGTTTTCCGGCAGCCGCGTCGCCCGTCGCCCGCAAGAGGCGAGCTCTCCGAACCAGACCGTCGCCTCCTTGCATTCGCCGTGAAGACTGATCAGCTCGATTTCGACGTTTGAGCCCGCAAAATGCTGCCGGAAGTCTGCGGCCGGGCTGAGCTTGATCGCGCCTGCGGGAACTCGTGCGACGAGCGAGCTCCAGAATTCCGGGCACGGGCAGTAATCCACCAGCCGCGAAGCCCGGCGCAAATGCGACGCCCTCCGGTCGGGGTCCAGGTGGACCCAGGCGCCGGAGGGGATCGCGAATTGCTCGGCCCGGGCGCGGGTTGCCACCACGCGATCGGAGACGCCATACACGTCTGCGTTGTAAAGGATTCGCCGGCACATCGCATGATCGAAATCGACCGAGACGACATTCGCCGCGGCCGCCAGTGCGAGCGTATCACCCCCGATCCCTGCGCAGAGGTCAACAATCACATGAGCTCGAAACCGGTTCGCCTTGTGTTTCGCGACCAGCTCCGCGGTCGATTGTTCCACGCTCTTGGAGTCAACCCACATGAGCGGCCCTCGCTCGAACTTCAGCGCGGCCTTCTGCCGGGCCTGCGCCAGTCGCACGGCCGCCGCGACGGCCTCAGGCGCGGCATGCTTCCTCAGCCTGGCGAGCTGGGCCGGGCTCACCGAGCGCGCGAAGCCGACCTCCTCCAGCAAGCCGCGGCCGGCTTCGGTTGAAAGAACCCACGCTTCAGCTCGGCCGGCGTCACTCGAGTCGATCGAGCCGGAGCCCGCCTCTGCGCCGTTCTGGCCTCGTGCCGGATCACCTGCGGCACTAGAATGACAATGCGATTTCATCCCAGTTCCCTGTGCCGGAGTTGACATTGTTGCGACATGGCGGCTGCTCTCTGCCTGCGATCCCATCCATTGTGAAAGAACCGCTCTCCCTCGGCCAGGTACCGCTCCCGTCGCGGTTCTTTCTGGCTCCCCTTGCTGGATACACCAGCCTGGCCTACCGGCTTGCGGTACGTGAGTGCGGCGGTCTCGGCCTCGCCACGACCGATCTGGTGAATGCCCGCTCGCTCCTGGAGAAGCACCGGCGGGCATTCGAGCTTTCCGAAACTTGCGCAACTGACCGGCCGCTGTCGATCCAGCTTTACGGCAGCGTCATTTCCGAGATGCAACAGGCGGCGCGTGTGGTGGAGCAAAAAGGGGTCACAGCAGTCGATATCAACATGGGTTGCCCCGTCCGGAAGGTCGTCAGGACCGGCGGCGGCTCGGCTCTCATGTGCCAGATGGAGAGCGCTGTCGCACTCGTGCGCGGGGTGGTCGACGCCGTGTCGATTCCGGTCACGGTGAAGATGAGGCTCGGCTGGGATGACGAGTCGCTGACGGCGCCGGACCTGGCGCGTGCCTTCGAGCAGGTCGGAGTGTCCGCCGTGATCGTACACGGCCGCACTCGCCAGCAAGGGTTCAAGGGGAACGTGAACCGCGCGGGTATTCGCGCCGTCGTGGAGGCCGTCGATCGCATTCCTGTGGTTGCCAACGGTGATATCCGAACGATCGCCGATGCCGCCGCCGCATTCGAGGAAACCGGCTGCGCCGCCGTCTCGATCGGCCGCGGCTCGCTGGCCAATCCATTTATCTTTCGTCAGCTCGACTCCTGGAGCCGCACGGGTGACCCGGGCCCCGACCCGACCTTCGACGAGCGCATCGAGCTGATGTGCCGCCATTTCCGCGGTCTGGTCGAGCGCCGGGGCGAGCATCACGGCTGCCTGCAGTTCCGCAAGATCCTCAAATGGTACTTTCATTTCATTCGACTGCCGAAGCCGTACTACATGCGGCTGCTCAATCTCTCGAGTCCGGCCCTTTTCGAGGAAGTCATCGCCGAGGCCCGAGCCGCCGGGCCCGAATCCCCTCTCCCGGGCCATTACGAGCTGCACGTGCCGGTTCCTTCGGGGGCGATCGACAAGTGGTGAGGTGCCGAGTTTGTTCTTCGGACCGACTATCGTAAAATGGTGTTGGGACGCACCTACGCACCGGGATGATGAACGGACGACTTCTCTTTGGCGACGGGCTTGAGACGGAACGATTCCATGAAGACACTCAAAGAATTCCTCGCCGACAGGGCGGAAATCGAACGGGGGAAAGCCGACGACAAGAAGGCCCTTCAGTCGGAGTGGATCTGGGCCGTGCGTCGCTTGGTTGAACTGATCAGAGAATGGCTCGCGGATGCGGACCAGGAGAAGCTGCTGACGATCAAGGAAGACGTTCAAGAGCTCCGCGAGCTTGAGCTCGGTGTCTACACCGTACCACGATTGCTCATCCGGCTCGAATCCCAGGAAGTAGCGTTGGTGCCGATCTCGAGAATGGTCGTGGGACCAAACCTTTCGAACGGCATTATCCATGTGGCGCGTGCGTTTGGCCGAGTCGATCTGAAGAGCGGCGATCGAAAGTACCTTCTGTTTCGGTCTCAGATCGAGCCAAATGAATCGTGGGTGATCGTCGAAGACGAAGGTTTCACCGTCAATCGGTTTGATCGCAACTCATTTGAGGACGCGATGCAAAGCCTGCTCCAATGAAGACGCTCGACGACGGCTGGCAATGGTATCAGCAAGCGAAGTTTCAAGTTCGACTATTACGTCGTCTCGCCTCCAAGTATTGGAACGACCTGCCGTGGGACGCGAAGCTCGAAAAGGACGACCGCTTCAAAGACATTGATCAGCGCGAGCTTGAAGAGCAAACGCAATTCACCCTCGAACAAATGGACGATCTTGCAGTAATTGTGCTCTTCTCTCTCTTCGAGAGCCAGGTCCGGACCCAGATGGCCTCGGAAATACGCTCGGAGGTCTCGCAAAAATCTGTCGAACACGCGGTGTTGCTTTAGGCTGTCGACGACTTGATTCAACAAGTTGAGGACGGAAGCTTCTTCAAGGTACTCGGAGCCTTCAAGAGACTCGACGCCAACCTCGTCGAGGCGGTGAATCAGGTTCGGCGATACCGCAACTGGGTGGCGCATGGGCGACGCGGAGCAAAGCCGCCTACAGTCGATCCCTCCACGGCATACCGGCGACTCAGCGAATTTTGGAATAAGGTAAGTCCCGTCGCCGATGCGTGATCTTCGTGCGATTCCGATTGAAATTATCCGGCGAACATCGTCGGCGGTCGCGCGCGTGTCTTGAGTCTCGCGTCGATCATCCATAAGATGTCGCCAGATGCCTCAGGAATCCTGATCATTAGAGACTGCTCAGTCCTGTCAGAGGGAGAACAGATCATGGCAACGGCAACTGCTCCGCGACGCAAGGTGGCTCGCACGGTTCAGACCAAGCTGCTCATCGACGGTAGGTGGCGCGACAGCAAGAGCGGCAAGACCTTCGAGACGATCAACCCGGCCACGGAAGAAGTCATCGCACACGTCGCCGAGGGCGATTCCGCCGACATCGACATGGCGGTCAAGGCCGCGCGCAAGGCCTTTGACTCCGGCCCCTGGCGCAAGACCGACGCCCGCGACCGCGGGCGGCTCTTGAACAAGCTCGCCGACTTGATCGAATCGCACATCGACGAACTGGCCGAGCTCGAGACCCTCGACAACGGCAAGCCGATCTCCGAAAGCCGGCACGCCGACTTGCCGCTCGTCATCGACTGCTTCCGCTACTACGCCGGCTGGGCCGACAAGATCCACGGCCAGACGATTCCAATCCGCGGCCGGTACTTCTGCTACACCAAGCGCGAGCCGGTCGGCGTCGCTGGCCAGATCATTCCGTGGAACTTCCCCATGCTCATGGTCGCCTGGAAATGGGGCCCGGCGCTGGCCGCAGGCTGCACCGTGGTGCTCAAGCCGGCCGAGCAAACTCCGCTCACCGCGCTTCGGCTCGGTGAGCTCGCCCTCGAGGCGGGGTTCCCCGCCGGAGTCATCAACATCGTCCCCGGCTTTGGCGAAACCGCCGGTGCAGCACTCGTCGCCCACAAGGGTGCCGACAAGATCGCGTTCACCGGTGAGACCCGCACCGGCCAGATCATCATGAAGGCCGCGGCCGACACGCTCAAGCGGGTGACCCTCGAGCTGGGCGGCAAGAGCCCCAACATCGTCTTCGCCGACGCCGATCTGGACGCGGCCGTCGAAGGCGCCATTCTCGGGCTCTATCTCAACCAGGGACAGTGCTGCTGCGCGGGCAGCCGTCTGTTCGTGCAAGAGCCGATCTACGAGAAGATGGTCGAAAAACTGGCCTCCCGCGTGAAGACCCGCAAGGTGGGCGACCCGTTCGATCCCGCCACCGAGCAGGGCCCGCAGGTGGACAAGGCCCAGTTCGACAAGATCCTGGGTTTCATCGATAAGGGCAAGGCCCAGGGCGCCAAGTGCATCACCGGCGGCGAGCGTTTCGGCTCTCGCGGCTACTTCATCAAGCCCACCGTTTTCTCCGAAGTGAAAGACTCGATGGCCATCGCCAAGGATGAGATCTTCGGGCCCGTGATGCAGGTCCTCCGATTCAAGGAGTTGGACGAAGTCATCGAGCGCGCCAATACAACTGACTACGGCTTGGCGGCCGCCGTCTGGACGCGCGACATCAAGAAAGCCCACGCCATCGCCGACAGCGTCCGCGCCGGCACGATATGGATCAACTGCTACGACGTCTTTGATGCGGCCGCTCCGTTCGGGGGCTTCAAGACCAGCGGCATCGGCCGTGAGCTCGGTGAAAAAGCCCTCGACAACTACACCGAGACCAAGACCGTCACCGTCGCGCTCGATTGAATTGCGACTCTTCACTTGCAGGTCACAACGCGAGCCACGCAGGAACCGCCCCCTGCGGCGGAAGCTTGATCACGGAGAGGCTCGTGATGTGAGCGTTCGTCCGCAGGGTCTCGAGCGCGGTTTCAGACGGAGCACTGTCCAGATTGACAACCCCGATCGCCTCGCCGCCCGGCTGGTCGCGCCCCACATTCATCTGCGCGATGTTGACCCCTTCATCGCCCAGCGTGCAGCCGATGAAGCCGATCAGGCCCGGGCGGTCCCGGTGCGTGAACACCAGGAGCGTGCCGTCCAGATGAGCGTCAAGCAGATAAGTCCCCAGTCGCACCAGCCTGAGGAACTGCTTGCCGAAGAGTGTTCCGGCGGCAACGTACGATTTCCGCTCGGTCGCAACCTCACTCTCAATCAGCGTGGCGAAATCACCGGGCGCCTCAGCCGATCGTTCCTCGATCACGATCCCACGCTCGCGCGCCAGCGCAAGCGCATTGACCAGATTCACCTGCTCTTCGAGCGCTGATGCCATCAGCCCCGCGGCGAAGCTCGCGGTGATCAGCTTGGTATTCTTGTGGGCGACCTCGCCGCGGTACGTGAGCTTGGCATTTTTGAGCGTGCCCCGATCCATCTGGGCGTGGAGCATTCCCAGACGCCAGGCGAGATTCAAGTCGTGGCGAACATCCTCGAGCTCCGCGCGGTCGAGCGCCGGCATGTTCACCGCGAACCGGACCTGGCCCCGCGCCAGGAAATCAATGAGCAGCTTGGCCGCTTCCACCGCGACGGAGATCTGCGCCTCCTCGGTCGAGGCACCCAGATGCGGCGTCACCACAATCTGTCCCAGCCGGATCAGCGGGTGGTCCGCCGGCGGCGGCTCGGGATCAAACACGTCGATCGCCGCACCGGCCACCTTGCCGTTCTCCAGGGCTTCCGCCAGCGCCGGCTCATCGATCAGGCCGCCGCGAGCGCAGTTGATGATCCGGACCGACGGCTTCATCATCGCAATCTCGCGCGCTCCGACCACGTTCCGCGTTTCGGCCGTGAGCGGCGTGTGCAGCGTGATGAAGTCGCACCGACCCCACAGGTCGTCGAGTCGAGCAACGCTCTCCACGCCGCACTCGAGGGCCTTCTCGGCCGACAGGAACGGGTCGAACCCGATCACCTTCATTCCAAATCCACGCGCACGCTCGGCCACGGCCAGTCCGACCCGCCCCAGGCCGACGATCCCCAGGGTCTTGCCCGCGAGCTGCGTGCCGGTGAACTTGGTGCGCTCCCAGTGCCCCGCCTTGAGGCTCTCATTGGCCCTGGGAACATTTCGCGCCAGCGACAAGAGCAGCGCCATCGTGTGCTCGGCCGTGGAAATGGTATTTCCACCCGGCGTATTCATCACCACGATTCCGCGCCGCGTGGCCGCTGAAACGTCGATGTTGTCAACGCCCACACCCGCTCGGACGATGGCCTTGAGCCTCGGCTGATTCTCGAGGATTTCCGCCGTGAGCTGCGTTCCCGAGCGAATGACGATCCCATCGGCTGTTTCGAGCGCCAGCCGCAGGCCCGCGGAATCCTGAGCAAGCTTGGTGTTCACCACAACCTCGATGCCCGGCTCCGCGCGAAGCTCGCGAGCCCCTCTTCAGCCAGCTTGTCGGTGACCAGCACGCGATGCGTTCCCATCAATCTCTTCCACTCCTGTTTGATTTGCCGACATCCACTCCTGACGAAGGGGGCTGACGAAACCGATCCCCCATCCCCACCCGCTCAGCCGATCCCGACTGAGCTCCTCTGCCCCATGAGCACCTGCTGGGCTGCCGTCACCGCCCGGCCCGGTTCCACTTCCAGGCCAAGCTCCCCGAGCGTCATCTCGAGCGCGGCGAGCGTGCCAATCACGTCGATCTCGTCCGTGTAGCCCATGTGCCCGATCCGGATGATCTTCCCCTTGAGCTTGTCCTGCCCGCCGACCGTCGTTATGCCGAAGCGCTCCGAGAGCTTGTTGCGAATCTGCGTGTCTTTGAGCCCCTCCGGAACGCAGAATGCAGTGAGGCCTTCGGCCGGTCGCGAGCTGAAAAGCTCGAGCCCGAGAGCCACCACTCCCGCCTGGCACGCTTCACTCATCCGGCGATGACGCTCCCAGACATTCTCGATTCCCTCCTCCTTGATCCGTCGCAGCGCCACGCAAAGCGCCTGAATCAATGTATGCGCTGGTGTATATGGTGTGTCAAACTCCTTCATCTTCTTCCGGGCAGCCTTGAGGTTGAAGTAGTAACTGGGCGATTCGAAGGAATCAATCCTGGCCCAGGCCTTGGGGCTCACCGCCACAAACGCCAGGCCCGGCGGGATCATGAGCGCCTTCTGAGACCCCACGCAAAGCAGGTCGACTCCCCACTTGTCCGTGCGGCACTCCATCGCCCCGACTCCCGAAATGCCGTCGATCGCAAAGAGCGCCGGGGTCTTCGCGACGACTCGCCCAATCGCTTCGATCGGATGGCCCGTGCCGGTGGAGGTTCTCGCTGAGCGTGCCGAAGACACACGAAGTGTCGGGGTTCTGCCGCAGAGCCTCTTCCACTCGCCCAGGCTCGACCGGTTGCCCCCACTCCGTCTCAAGCGATACGTATTTCAGTTGGAACGCCTTGCACAAGTTGATCCACCGCGCCGCGAAGTGGCCGGCATTGAGGACCAGCGCTTTGCCGTCCGGCGGCACGGCGTTCGTCACCGCCGCTTCCATCGCCCCGGTTCCAGACGCCGTCAAGATCAGCACATCGTTCTGCGTTTGGAACACCTCCTTGAGACCGGCGGCGACCTCCGTCAAAACCTGCTTGAACTCATTCGACCGGTGGTGAATCACCGGGCGAGCCAGCTCGAGCAGCACGTCCTCGGGAACCATCGCCGGTCCTGGTGTCATCAACCTCGGCTTACGCATGTGCGGTTTCCTTCCAGTAATTTCGCGAATTCGATTTCAATCGTTGGATGAAGAACCATAGACTTTCGCCGCATCGAAGACCGGCTCGGCAGCCACCAGAATGACTCCCGAATCCCCGACGCGCCGGAAAAAGCACGAACGGTATCCTTCGTGGCACGCACCTCCGGACTGCCGCGCCTTGATCAAAAGCACGTCGCCGTCGCAATCGAGCCAGACCGACTCGACTTGCTGCGTGTGGCCCGACGTCGCCCCCTTGTGCCAGTGCGCACGCCGCGAACGTGAGTAAAAATGAGTCTGCCCCGTCGTGATCGTGTCCAAAAGCGCAGGCTCATCCATCCAGGCCATCATCAACACATCCCCATTCTCCGCATCCTGGACAATCGCCGGAATGAGTCCCTCGTCGTTCCATTTAAGGGCCGACAGGAACGGTAAGATCTCGGCAGGGCTGTGCACGTCGATCAAATCCTCGACCAGAGTGATTGGACAGAGAATTTCAAGCGATTGATTCTACCAAGAATCGAACAAACTGGTGCGATTTGCGCGAGAAGATTACACTCACTGGGACGTGCGCCGCGGATCATAAAGGAACGTGACCACGGTCGCCTTCGCGTGGGAGACCATTCAGCCATGGCACACGACACCCCCGTAGATCCCGAATCGAATCCCTTGCCCGATCTCGATGAGTGGGAAGACTTTCTACGCGACCGATATCCCGCACCCGGCGCGAAGGCGTCGTTTCGCGACTATGGCACGACTGTCCGCCCGTCCGTCCGCGAGTTCTACCGGCTCAATCACCGCTTCCAGACCCTTGATTTCGTCAAATCGAAGAGAAACGAGTACCTCGGTCTGAACCATCGTAGAATGGGAATCTGGGAGGCGATGGAATTTCTCAACACGTTGGTCGACGACAGCGATCCCGACACCAGCCTGACTCAGATCGAACACTTGATGCAAACCGCCGAGGCGATTCGGGCCGCCGGCCACCCCCGCTGGTTCATCCTCACCGGCTTGATCCACGACCTCGGCAAAATCCTCTGCCTCTTCGGCGAGCCGCAATGGGCCGTCGTCGGCGACACGTTTCCCGTCGGATGCCGCTATTCGGAAAGAATCGTCTTCCCGGAATTCTTCGCCGATAACCCCGATGCACACGTGGCCCGCTATCAAACCGAGTGTGGCATTTATGAGCCCGGCTGTGGCCTCGATCATGTGTACCTGTCCTGGGGGCATGACGAATACCTTTATCACATCGTCAAGGATCATCTACCTGAAGGGGGGCTGGCGATGATCCGCTATCACTCCGCCTATCCTGTCCACCGAGAGAATGCATACGCACACTTGATGAATGAGGCAGACGAGCGCCGCATGGAATGGGTGCGAGCGTTCAACCCCTTCGACCTCTACTCCAAGGGCCACGAGCCGCCCGACGTCGATAAGCTCCGTCCGTTCTACGAAGACTTGATCTCTGAATTCTTCCCACCAAAGCTCGCGTGGTGACGCGGGCCGCCCTTCGTGATTGCTCTCTGGACGCGTATCGGAGGCTGGACCGGGCCGTCCATCACAGTTGCCTCGCTTATTTCACCTCGGCGGCCTCGAGTCGCACCTCGTCGATCTGAAGCTCGAATGGGCCCGGTAGATCGCCGCCGCCGAAGAAAATACCGAGCGAAGCGGTGCCGTCCAGATCGTCGAAGTCTTTCCACGCGAACCGGATCTGCTTCCACTCGCCCGTTGTCGGGAACGTCACGATGGCCGGCACGAAACCGCGGGTCTGGCTGAATACCATCACAGAGGCCCGACGACCGTCGCCTTTGGCAAAGAACGAGATCCCTGACTTTCCCGAGAGGTTGGCCGCGCTCATCGGCGCTGCACCCGGCGAGAACAAGACTCCCGCCCAGTGCTGGCCCGGATTGGCGTCGATTGTCCCCTTGATCTTCAGAGCGTGCGCCGAACCGTTGGCTCCGCCCGCGCAGACGGCGGTCTCCACCTTTGATTTGCCCCCGCGCATCGCGTCTGTGGAACGCATCCAGCCGGCGCCGAAGGCAGCCTTGGTCGCGGCGTCCTTGCCCTCGAAGTCGCTGATCAACCCCGCCTCTGATCCGGGCGGTGCGGGTGCTGTCTTTAGCTTCGCCGCTGCCTCGAACTGGAGCTGAACCTGTCGGCGATAGGCGTCGCGGTCGATCGCACGACCGCGCTTCCACACCCCGGCGATCTGCCGGGTCGCCGTGATGTCCACGGTCGGGTCTCCGCTCACGAGCACGAGATCCGGCGCTGGCCCGTGGCAATCCTGCCGCGGTCCGACAGCCCGAAAGCCTTCGCCGTTGCGCCGGTTGCGGCGCCCAGTGCTTCCACGGGCGTCAACCCGGCGCTAACCAGTAGCGCGAGTTCTCTATGAAGGCTTGCGCCGTGTGCGGTGCCCGGGTTGCCGCAATCGGTGCCCGCCAGGATGGGTACTCCCGCGGACTTGAGTGCTCTTACCGTCTCGGCAGGGATCTTTTGCACCTCCGGCGATGAAGGGTTTCCGGGGAAGCGCGATCGCAGCGCTCGAGCGTCTTCCGGCATCAGGAACGGGGCCAATGCCGCGTCGCTGGCCAGGCGTGCTCCACCGCCATCTCGGTTGACACTTTCAAGCACGGTGAGCGTGGGGATTACAAACACCTTGCGCTCGACGGCCAGACGCACGAACGCGTCATCAACCGGCTGGTCGACGAACAGGTGGACCAGCCCGTCGGCACCGTGTGCGATCGCCCGTCGCGCGAATTCCCGGGCTAGCACGTGCACCACCGCCAGCTTCTTGCGATCCCGCGCCGCGCGAATGACCGCAGCCAGGGTAAGCTCGTCGATCGTTTTCCAGGGCAGGCCGATTTCTGAACCGTCATCGTAGACAATCTTGATGTAATCCGATCCCTCGGCGATTCGCGCCGCCACGAATTCACCGGCGTGATCGGCGCTCGTGATCGTCGGTATCGGAAACCCGTACTCGGTGCCGTGGCCGCCGGGCGCGGTAACGAGCGTGCCGGCAGAGAAGAGGTCGGCGCGGCCGTCCGCTTTGCTCGTCGATTGCTCCGATCGCCGGGCAGCCGCGAATGACGCGAGTGTAAACATATCCAGCTCGGTTGTCACACCGAACATAATCGCAGCGCGAAGGTGCTCGGGCGCAAACGTGTGGGTGTGCGCATCGATCAGCCCCGGGATGAGCGTCTTGCCGCGGCCGTTGATCACTGTGGCACCCGCGGGCACCGAGGCGTCGGCCGCGACGGCCGAAATGAACCCGTCACGCACAATCACTGTCGTGCTCGGGATCACCTGCACTCCGTCAAAGACGCGCACTCGGTCGAAAACGAGGACATCCTCAGCCGATGCAACTCTGGTCGGAGACAGGCTCAGTGCGAATGTCAGTGCCGCGAGCAACAGGATCGAGCGTGAGACCGTCATCACCGTTTGACCCTTCTCTGCATCCAGCCTTTCCTGCCCGTTCATTTCTTCATCCCCGCTCTCACTGCTGTGATAATTGCATCCGTATCATAAACACACCCGCCCCAGGTTCCACCGCCGACATTCTGAAGTGCCGCCCAGAGCCGCGTGTCATCGGGCAGGTCGGGATCGCTCGAAAGCTGCGGGTGGGCACTCCGGCGCTTGAGTAACCGCGCGGCTTCCGCGGGCTCAAGAGTCGCGCCATCTGCGCCGATAAGATCGAGCGTTCCCTCGAGCTTGACGCGGTCGACAACGATTCGGATCGAATCCCCATCCCTTACCTTGGCGATCGGGCCGCCCGCCAGCGCCTCCGGGCTGATATGGCCGATGCACGCGCCCGTCGAAACTCCCGAGAATCGCGCGTCGGTGAGCACCGCCACGTGCTTGCCGAACGAAAGATAGCGCAAGGCCGCCGTGATCTGATAAATCTCCTCCATCCCCGCGCCCGAAGGTCCGCGGCCGATCAAGACCAGCACATCGCCCGGGCGAATAGGCTTCTCACCCTGCCCCTTGATCGCCGCAATCGCCTCGCGCTCGCGCGTGAAAACCCGCGCCGGCCCAACCTTGCGATAAACTCCGTCCGGGTCGACGACGCTCGGATCGATCGCCGTGCTCTTGATCACAGAGCCTTCGGGCGCCAGGTTGCCCCGCGGAAAAGTCACCGTGCTCGTCAACCCAAGCTCGCGCGCACGGCCCGGACTCATGATCACATCATCGGGACTCACGCTATCCTGCTCGAATAACCGGTCGCGCAGCGCCTTGCGCCGCTCGCTCTTTTCCCACCACGCGAGCACTCGCTCCAGAGGCTCTCCTGTAACCGTCATGACCGAGAGATCGAGCAGATCGAGCGACCTCAAGTGCAGCATCACTTCGGGCACACCGCCAGCGAGATAAGCCCGCACCGTCGGATGATAAAATGGCCCGTTGGGAAGCACGCTCACCAGCCGGGGCACGCGCAGATTGACCTCGTGCCAGTCGTCCACAGTGGGCCGGCGCAGCCCCGCCGCGAACGCGATGGCCGGAATGTGCAGCAAGAGGTTGGTCGAGCCGCCGAATGCCGCGTGCACGACCATCGCGTTGCGAACGGCTGCGTCCGTAACAACGTCGCCGAGCGTTCGCCCTCCGGCAGCGAGGTTCACCAGCGCGCGAGCCGATCGCCGCGCCAGGTCGCGCCAGATCGGCTGACCCGATGGCGCCAGCGCCGCATGCGGAACCGTGATACCCAGCGCTTCGGCAACCACCTGAGACGTGGCGGCCGTCCCGAGAAACTGACAGCCTCCGCCCGGCGACGCACATGCCCGGCAGCCCATCTCGGCGGCTTCGAGCAGGCTGATCTCACCGTGTGCGTACCGTGCACCGATCGATTGAATCTTGCCTGCGTCTTCTCCGTCCTTTGGCGGAAGAGTCACACCGCCGGGCATGAGCACGCCGGCGATCTGCTTTGAGCCCGCCAGCGCCATCATCATCGCCGGCAGGCCCTTGTCGCATGTGGCGATTCCCAGCACGCCCCTGCGCCGCGGCAACGAGCGGATCAACCGGCGGAAAACGATGGCCGCGTCGTTGCGATACGGCAGGCTGTCCATCATTCCGGCCGTTCCTTGCGTTCGCCCATCGCATGGATCTGAGACCATGCCCGCAAACGGCGCCTTGCCCAGTCGTTTCAGCTCCAGGGCCGCCTCTTCCACGAGGATGCCGACTTCCCAGTGGCCCGTGTGATATCCCAGCGCAATCGGCTGCCCGTCCGGGGCCCGCAGGCCGCCTTGCGTGCTCAGAATGAGAAATGGATCGCGAGCGACTTCGGCTGGCGTCCAACCCATGCCGGCATTCTGAACCAGCCCGAACAAATCGCCCGACGGCCATTCGCGCAGCATCTCGTCCGAGAGCGGCAGCGCCCCACCGGCCCCTCGGCCTTGGTGGTCACCGCGTAAACCGATGGATCGTCCGAGTCGAGCAGCGAGTGAATCTCGCCGGCAGAACCCGCTCGAGCTTCTGACATGTCGGTGGAAGGCTTCTGAGTCATCGATGGAATCCGCTCTGGTGTTGGATGCGCCCTCCGGGAAGGGGGCTGCTCATCGCGCGATTGGGCACCCCCCATCATGCCGCGGCCATCGCCAATCTGGCAATCGCCAGGTCGCCCGTGCGGCTTGCCTGCCGCAGTTGGGTTCGTTCGTTGGGTTCGTTCGTTAAATTCAGCCACGTTGTCAAGTCACAGTTCACGGGTATTTTCGTGATCCAACCTTCACTCTAATTCCAAGTTACGCATTTCCAGCCACCTGAATCGAATTGGGTTCGTTCGTCACATTCCGCACCAGCTCGCGCCTGGAGTAGGTCAGGCTTTTGCCTGACAATCCCCCCACATTCCGCACCGGCTCGCGCCGCGCTGGACGCAAATGCCTGAAGTAGGTCAGGCTTTGGCCTGACACTCTCCCTCGCCCCCTGGAGTAGGTCAGGCTTTCGCCTGACGATTTCCTCGCGTAGGTCAGGCTACAGCCCGACGATCTCCCTCCGGATACGGCGACGCTTCCCCAAGAAATGGTACGAAATGGTACTGGATAGTACGAATTCTAAAAATCCTCCTCTCTCCCAATCGAGTTTCTCAGCCCGCGGCGAGGCCTTGCGTCGCACGTTCGCCGCGAGGACCAATTCGAATTGAAATCGACGCTTGTTGTCATATGAGAGGAACAGTTGTGATCAAAAGCGAGCATTCACTTCACCTTCAGCGGCTTCGGAGCCAGATCCCCGGTTCAGCACAGAACCAGAGCAAGGGTCGTCGGGAAGAGAGTGAGGCTGCGTCCGCCGCGAGCGACAGCGCAGAGTCTCCCCTTGTTATTAATATGCGACATGAAACCGAGATCGGCAACGGATAAAATCGCAATGATAAATATATTTCTGGCCCGGCTTCGCATTCTAACGATTCGGCCGGTATTCGCGCTCTGATTCGCAGCCCTGCGCGCGCCGGGCGGGCATGGGTGCGCTTCGACGCCTGTTGGCACCGGCGGACCATTCGGTTTCACGCCGTCGGTGTCACCCTCCAATGATCAACACAGGTGATCATCGGCGACTGGCTGGCCTCATCCGCGACGCACGGTGGCATCCTGACGGATCCCCCGGATCCGTTCGGCCGCATCTCGGTCTCCCGCGCAATGCTTGACCGGGTGCCAAATCCAGGTTTCGATGGACATCAACTCCTCGAAACCCCCACCCGCCCGCGACAAAGCCTGGACTCTGCCGGAGACCGTTTGATGCACGAATACAATCAGCGCCGTGGCCTGAAAGGTCGTCGGCAATTCCTTGCCTCGGCGGCCCTCATGCCTGTTCTCGCCGCGTTCTCTCGAGGACCACGAGACACGGCCCGGAGTTCCGACGCACCACGGCCGAATCGACTCCTTTTCACGTCGCAGGGCAAGACAGCCCTCGTGAACGCCGACGGGAGCGGCCTGCGCTACCTGCAGTTCGACAAGCCCGGCCAGGCTACGTGGCAGCCCGGTGCTGTTTTTCCCGACGGCCATCGCATCCTCTTTCTGAGCATGGAGCCGCGGCGCGACGGCCCGGGGCGGCCGTTCAGCGAATATTACACGCAGACCCCGACGCACCTCTGGATTCACGACCTCGAGGACGGTTCCCTACAGGAGATTTGCACCAAGGACCGCCTTGCACCATTCGAGACCCCAGCGCTTCTGCTGAGTCGATCCGACCGGCTCCTCGTGCAAGTTGTGCGCAAGAACATCGGCCAGATCTTCAGCGTCCGCCTCGACGGCTCCGACCCTCGCGAGCTCACACACGCCGGCGAAGGCCTCCCATATGGCCTGAGCCAGAGTCCAGACGGCAACCGGGTTGCCTTCCATCTCGCGAGTCCGCAGGGTTACCAGGTCTGGACCAGCGACACGGACGGTTTGAACCGGGTCTGCATCGCCGCGAAACCGGGCCACCTCTACTTCGGCACGAGCTGGTCTCCGGACGGCCGCTGGGTCCTTTACGTCGATTGCCAGCCCGCCGAAGAACCTGGGCATGACTGGGCCGACGTTTGCGTCGGTCGCGCCGATGCCAGCGAGCGCCGCGTGCTGACGAACGGCAAGTCCATGTGGTTTGCGGCTACCTACGGTGACCCGAAGACGCCGGGCGGTGGGTCGAACGTGCCCTCGTGGACCCGTGACGGTTGCATCCTGTTTCCGCGTCGCTTGCCTGGTTCCAAGGTCCCCTGGGAATACCAACCACAGCGCCCTGACGTCGACCACTTCAATCGCGACTTCAAGCCCGAGCTCGCCCGAGGCGGCACCGAGATCTGCCGGCTCGACCCGCGTGACGGACGTCTCACATCCCTGACGCAGAGCGATCCGCCACTCTGGGATTTCCGCGCGAGTGAATCCCCAGACGGCAAACAAGTCGCGTTCTGTCGTGCGAAAACCGGCGGAGCACCCGCGATCTGGGTCACGGAGGCAGACGGTAAACACCCTTGCCTCATCACCCGAGGGCTTGACAATCTCGGGGCGGATCATCCGCGCTGGATTTGAATCGTCACCTGGCTCACTCAGCCTTCTTCACGAGGCTCTCGGCGTCCGACCAAACCGCCCGCCAGTCGTTGCGTTCCGCCTCAGGCACTTTCGCCAGCCCAGCCTCGTCGCCCACGCCGCACAGCGCGGGGTCAACTTTCCAGTGTAACAGCACTCGCCGCACCGCCGCACGAGCTTCGGGCCCGCCGCCTTCCAGCGACTTGGTCCACGCGGCCAGCTCCGCCTTGAGCCAGCCGAGCGCCTGCCCGCGGAGCTTGGCCCGCGCGGCCGGGTCGGGCGGAGGGTCGTCGTTTCCTTCACCGCTGCCGGCAAGCGCAGCCGCGCACGCGGCGTGATAGCGGTGCTGAGCCTGCCGGTCGTTGGTCATCGTCGGCTCGGCGTCAAGCACCTCGGCGTAGAGCTTCGCCGACGCGGCATAAAGCTTACGGCTGGCGCACATCTGGGCGAAGGTGAGCCCTTCGGCGGGGCTGGCGGGGCGGTCATCGCCCTTGAGGACGGCAGGCACACGCGCTTCCAGCGCTACCAGCCGCTCCGCGTCGCCGACCCACTGCGCCGACGGATGATTCCAGCCGGGCCGCCGCGAGCCCAGCTCATGCCCGCGGCGCACTTCCTCGAGCGCTTCGGCATACCGCCCCATCCGGCCCAGCACCAGCCCGCGGTTGCAGTGGGCCTCGGCATTTCCGGGATCGAGCGCCGCGCGAAGCTCGGCCTCGGCCTCCGCTAGCTTCCCCTCGGTCCAAAGGACGTTGCCGAGGTGGTAGTGTGCTCTGACGTGATCGGGCTGGATCCTGATCGCCGCGCGACATTCAGCCTCGGCCTCCGCTGGCTTGCCCTGGCCCACCAGAGCGGTGCCGAGCTCGTTGTGAGCGCTCGCGTGGTCGGGCTTGAGCTTCAGCACCAGTCGAAATTCAGCCTCGGCTTCCGCCGGCTTACCCTGAGCCCGCAGGGCAAGGCCGAGGTTGTAGTGGATCTCGGCATTGTTGGGGGTGAACTCGAGCGCCTTGCGAAATTCAGCCTCGGCTTCCGCCGGCTTGCCCTGGTGCCACAGGATCGTGCCAAGATTGTTGTGAGCATCGGGGTAGTCAGGCTGAAGCGCGAGCGCCGCGCGATATTCGGCCTCGGTCTCCGCCGGCTTTCCCTGGGCCCAGAGCGCGGCGCCAAGATTGAAGTGCGCCTCGGGAAAGGCCGGCTGGATCTTGATCGCCGCACGAAATTCGGCTTCGGCTTGAGCCCACTTGCCCTGAGCCGACAAAGCCGCGCCGAGGTTCGAGTGAGCGACGAATAGCTCAGGCTTCTTCTCCACCACGGCCCGATACGCAGCCTCGGCAAGAGCCGCCTTGCCCTGGGCCATGAGGGCGATGCCAAGCAAGTTCCGGGCGATGAGATCGTCGGAGTTCAGCTCGAGCGTCGCGCGGGCCGTCGTGACTGCGCGGTCCAGGACCTGCTTCGCCTCGTCGGCCCGGCCATTGTTCTTCAGGCACTTGCCGAGACAGGCCAGATGCCACGCGATGCCCGGCCGGCGCTCGACCAGGTCGCGAAAGATATCCTCGGCCTCGGCGCTTCGGCCCATCGCCTCGAGCAAGTGGGCCAGATCGTGCGCTGTCTCCGGCCGCAAGGCGCGCGCCGCCGTGTAATACCGCACCTGCTCCTCGCGCCGCGCCGGCTTGAGCCGCCCCAGCGCTCTGGCCAGGGCGAAATTGACCCAGACGTCGCCCGGATGCCGCGCTGCGGCCCGGCGGAGCAGTCCGACTCCCGCCTCCCGATCGCCCGCGGCCTCGAGCGCAACACCCAGCAGCACCGCCGTCGAGGCGGGTAGCTTGCCCGCCAGGGGTTCGTTGCTCATCGCCACGAGCTGCGCAGCCTGGGCCTTGCGGTCGTCGTGAGCAAGCAGGGCTCGCACCCGCTCGCGGAAGACGTCGGCGTCGGCGGCGCGGGCCACCTCGAGTGGCCTCCGCCACGCCGCTACCGGTCGCCCAGCCGCGCGTCGCGCGTCCGACCAGTGATCGAGGTACGCGGCCAGCTCGGCGACCACGGCCGCCGGTCGCCGCGTCAGACGATCGGCGGCTTCCGTCACGTCCAGGGCATCGATGTCCAGAAGCGCGCTGCGGAACGCGGCCGCGTAGCTCGCGTCCGTCGCTTCGGGGCCGGCATCCTGCTGGTTGGCGCGGATGTCGACCAGCGCCTGCCGCAGCGCCTCGTCGCGCTCGGCCTCGCGCAGGCCCGCCGCCGCGTCTGCCTTGAGAAGCGCAAAGCGGTCGCGGGTCTCCTTAGCCATGCCGGCGGCGTTGTCCTCAACCTGCTGCACGGCCGCCCAGGCGGTGCGCCAGCGAGCCGTTTCCTCAGGCATAGCGTGCGCCTGGTCGAGCAGGGTTGCGGCCCGGCCCAGCAGCCGCAGAGCGGCCGCGGCGCGGGACTGGCGCTCGTGCGCGATGTACGTGAACGTCAATCCACCCATGGTCAAGATCGCAAGCAATGAGGCCGCCAAGGCGACCGTGCGGCGCCGGCGAGACCGCTCGACCGCGGCGCGGGCTTGCCCCTCTTCTGCGCGGACCGATTCGGCGGAGCGGGCCAGCTCGGCGGCACGCAGCCGCTCCTGCACGCGGGCGATGTAAGAGGACAAACGGTCGGCCAGGCCGCCGGCATCGCGCGGCCGGTCCTCTCGCTCGGGCGCCACGCAGGTGCGCGCCAGGTGACGAAGCTCGGCGTCGGCAGTGCAGGCATCCAGCCGGGTGAAGGCCTCGCCCAGCTCGCCTCGCGCCGCTTTCCGGTGGGTCTCGCTCGTGCCGCGGCCGTGGAACGCAGGCTTGCCTGTGAGAATCTCGCAGAGGATCGAGCCCAGCGCGAAGACGTCGGCTCGCTCGTCCAAAACGGGCACGACGCCCGGATGCTGCAACTGGCCGGCAATCTGGGCCTCCTCGATGAAGCGCCGGATCAGCTCGGGGTCGTCGCGGTGCTGCTCGAGCAACACTTTCACCGCAAGCTCGCGGCCGATGTCGTCGTCCCGGCCCTTGAGGATGGCGCCCATGCCGCCGCGGGCGATCTCGCCGAGAAGCTGGAGCCGGCCGGCCGCGCCGGTGATCGCGGGCACCTCCGGGGCGCCGGGGCTCGCGACCCGCTCTTGCCATCGCCGCGTCGAAGTCGCGCAGCAGGATGTGTGGGACCGCCCCGACGCTCGCGACCAGGCTCGCCAAGACGCTCGCGCCAACCGAGCGGGAAGGTGTCGTGACCGTAGTGGTACCACCCAGCTCGAGTCTCGAAGCGTCACTGTCCGCCCGCCGCTCGAGCAAGCAGCGTGCGCAGGGACCGTCCGGCGAATTCGGCGGCAGTTCACAGCCACACTCGGGGCAGAGGCTGGCGTCGGCCATGGCAGCTCCCTCCGAGGATAGATCGCGTCGACCCTCAGAGATCATAAGCGATCAGCCGGCAAATCGGGCGCCGGTTGCCGAGATAGCGACTGCGAACCGATTGTAAAAGCGGTACAATCGCAGGCAAGCCGACGCAACTTTGGAGAGTCCAAACGCCGATCCATGATTGGTCCAGCGCACCGCAAGCACGCGGTCGCTTGCAAGTCAATTCTCGGACTCCTATTCCTGCACCTCCGCTGCCCCGTCGATCGAAAAGCACCTCCCATGCCCTACCCCCAACCTCATCCCCACTGTAGGCAAGACGCCCCTGGTCGAGCTCGCGCGACTGGCGAGGAACCTCCCCGGTCGCATCTTCGCAAAATTAGAAATGCGCAACCCATGCGGAAGTGTAAAAGATCGCCTCGGCGTCGCACTGATCGAAGATGCCGAATCGCGAGGCCTGTTGAAGCCTGGGATGACGATCGTCGAGGCCACGGGTGGGAATACCGGCATCGGCCTGGCTTTCGTTGCGGCGATTCGAGACTACCGGCTCATCTTGACGATGCCGGAAACCATGTCGATAGAGAGAGTCGCGCTGCTCAAGCAGCTCGGAGCGAGAGTCGTGCTCACCCCTGGGATCCTCATGAACGACGCCGTTGCGCGTGCGCAGCAGATCGCGAAGGAAATCCCAGGCTCCATCATCCTCGACCAGTTCAAGAATCCGGCCAACCCGCAGATCCACAGGCGAACGACGGCCATCGAGATCTGGGAAGACACGCAAGGCGCAGTCGATTGTTTCGTTTCGGCCGTCGGCACAGGCGGTACAATCACGGGTGTGGGCGAGGTTCTGAAGCAACGGAAGCCGGGTGTGCGCATCATCGCCGTTGAGCCCGCGGGTGCCGCTGTGCTTTCCGGCGGACCAGCGGGAAATCATCAGATTCCCGGCATCGGTGTTGGTTTTGTCCCCGACGTCTTGAACCGCTCGATTCTCGACGAGGTGGTCGCCGTGACTGATGACGACGCGTTTGCCTCCGCGCACGGCTCGCCCGTGAAGAAGGAATCATCGCCGGGGCTTCCTCAGGCGCGGCGGTCCACGCCTCCCTCGCCGTGGCCGCCCGGAAGGAATCCGCCGGGAAGACGATCGTCGTGATCCTGGCCGACACCGGGGAACGGCACATAACCACAAGCTTGTTCTCCCAAGGCCAGAAGGAACAGTGGCAATGAGACGTCGGGACAGGCCAGCATTCGCTGAGCCAGTTCTCGGAGCTCATCGACTACCGTTTCAGATAGATGAGTTGGCGGGGAAGCAGTTATGGGCACTTCCAGAACTGTGAGGGGGCGGTGCGAGAGACCGGCACCTGGCAACTATCTTACAGTTGTGCTAGGATCGAAGAATCCTGACCCCGCCAGACCACGCGGCGAGCCTTCTCAGCGGGAAATTGCCTTGACCATCATTCCGATTCTCAGTCGCGAGTTGAAAACCGCCGCGCGACGTGGGCAGTTGCAGCAAGAGCGGGCGTCGTTCGCGGCGATCCTGCTCGCCATCGTGGTCGGCAACTTCGCCGTCTCGTACTACACTGGCGCGGATCATCGGGCACGATGCGATGTCGCAGATTGCTGCGAGGACGTTCATCCTTGTTTTCGGCGCTCATTTGATATCGCTCCTTGCCATCATGGTCCTGGGCGCCCTCTCGATCGCGGCCGAGCTGGATCGCAAGACCCTGGGCTTTCTCCTCGCCACGAGACTGAGCAACGCCGAGATCATTCTGGGTAAGTTGGCCGCATGCGGGGCGGGGTTTGTCGGGTCACTCGCGGCGGGGCTCCCGGTGGTGGTGCTCCTGAACGTTCTGGGCGGGGTGCATCCCACGCTGATCCTCCTCGCTTACGGCGGTCTCTGTTCGACGGCGTTCCTGGTGGTGGCAATCGCGATCTGGGTCTCGACCGCCGCGCCAGACGGTCGACGGGCAGTCACCGCCACGATGCTGTGGCTGATCGCCTGGTTCGTCATACCGGTCCTTGTGGGGCTGACGCCGATCTTGTCGCGGATCGGTCTCAGGCCGCCGGGTTTCGTCCTGACGGGGAACGCTTGGGTTCTGGCGAGCAATCCCCTGACCTTGCTGCCTATGTTCATCCGCGGCGGCTTCAGACCCGCCGCTCTCTACCACACGATCGGCTGGATGAGCGCCCTTCAGGTCGCCGCCGGCGTCGTGTTGATGCTGGCGGCGATCGCTCGGCTCCGCAGTGCGTTTCGAGTCAGCGTCGGTGGTGACGGGCACGGCCTCGCCGGACGACTCACACTGCCGGTGTGGCGGTTCCGGCCAAGGCCTTCCGTCGGCGACGACCCCATATTCTGGAGAGAAAGACACACCACACGTGGAAACCTTCTTGGACAGCTTGCTGGTATGTGCATTGCCGGCGTAGTGGTCGCCACACTGGCGTATTTCACTTTCTATTACGGCCGGCGCGCCTTCGTCGAGCTCTGGCATCACGGATATAGCGCCGGGCCTACCGCCGTGCTCCAGCCCGAGTTCAACATCATCGAACGATTGTTCTACGACAATCCAGGCGTGAACGCTCCGCGCGACTCGGCCCGAATCGACTTCAACCTCTTCCTGCGATACCTGACGGTTCCATTCGTGTTCATTTTGACAATTGGCACCGCAGGCCTCGCCGTCGAGGCGATCAAGAGTGAGCGGGCGAAAGAGACCTGGTCCAGCTTGATCGCCACACCTCTTTCCGCACGCGACATCCTGCGCGGGAAGCTGCGATCCTGCGTCTGGCGCCTCCGCGGGACAGGCACGATCGTACTCGTCTTGTGGACCCTGGGCTTGCTCTCGGGGGCGATCCATCCACTGGGTTACCTGGCGACGGTGCTGGTCACGGCAAGCTGGACCTGGTTGTTCCTGGTGTCGGGAATGCTGGCAGCGCTCCGGGCCAAGGATCTGAGAGTATCGGCCAATGTCACCATGAGCACGTTCTTCCTCCCCGTGGTATCGACGGCCCTACCGTTTCTGCTACCGGCCGGGCTCAAGTCCGTCGTGTGGGGCGCGGGCTCAACACCGTTTCTGGCCTGGCTCTCGCTGGCCTCGTATCGTGAGCTGCGCGGCGCCCCGCATGACCCGGTCTACCACCCCCTGCACTGGTTCAAGCTCAACACCGGAGAAGGATTGCTCTGGGTCGCTCTGGCCTGCCTGATCGGGATCGCGCTGCCCGCACTCTGGGGCCGCTGGATCTGGCTCTACAGCATCGCCAACTTCGACCGCCTGGCCGGCCGGCCCTGGAAGGAAGAACCGGCGCCGGCGGAGAGCTTGGTTCCGGGGACACCACACGTAGTTATTGAGTTCTAGTTCCAGGGCAAGCCTGGTCACCGCGTTCTGCGATACGATCGCGCAGACTCAGGCGGACCATCATTTCGCCTCGCACGCCCTCGCGCATACCCAGAGCTCACTTGTCAGCTGTGCGCTCGCCGTGAATCAATTCCGCTCTACCCGACCACACCGTTCCAACGCGCGGCGGCGCTTCCCGCACCCGTCCGTTGACGACGACGGATCACACTTGTAATATGCACACAGAGCCTGATATAGTGCAGTTGTGCAAACCGCGCCGCGGAGAGCCACCCCATGGGCGAAGGAACGCGTGATCAGATCCTCGACGCCGCTGAGCGGCTGATGGGCCGGCTTGGCTATCAGAAGATGACGATGGACGACATCGCGCGGGAAGCGGGCATCGGCCGGCGCACGATCTACCTGCACTTCCCCAGCAAGGAGGAGGTTGCGCTCGCGAGGATCGACCGGGTTGTCGATCGCTTGAAGACCCGGCTGAAAGAGATCATGGCGTCCGACATCTCCTGGGACGAGCGTCTCAGGCGGATGCTGCTAGAGCGCGTGTTGTTCCGCTTCGACAGTGTGCGCGACTATTACCACAGCATCGACGAGATCTTTCGTTCGCTCCGCGCGGCCTACATGGCGCGGCGGTCCGGCTACTTTGAGCAGGAAGCCGACATGTTCGCCGCCGTCCTTTCCGCCGGCCGCGCTTCAGGCGCGTTCGCGCTCGACGATGCGGCTGCGACGGCCAGGACCCTTCTGCTGGCCACCAATGCGCTCTTGCCGTCGAGCTTGAGCGCCCGCGAGCTGGGTGAGCGGTCGGCGGTCGAGGCCAGCGTGGCGCGCATCGCCGATCTCCTGCTCAAGGGCCTTCGCCCGCGCGATCCGCGCGCGATGTCTCGACCGAAAAAGAAGACGCCGCGACGACGTGCCGCGGCGCCGCGCTGAAAAACTCCTGTTGACCGCATCGCCCCGATCCATTCCGTTTTCCATTCGATTCTTGTGAATCAATTGCACCGAAGGAGATTTCGATGATGATCCGAATGACTGTCGCGCTCGCAATGAGCACCACACTGCTCGTTTCCGCAGCCATGCAGCGGCATGGAGGGGTGATCCGCGACGACCAGGCCGACATGAGCATCGACTCGAAGTCCAGGGAGGCGGTGGTTGAGGGAATCATCAAAGAACTGAAGGCAGTCTATGTCTTCTCGGAAACCGCCGCGAGGATCGAAACCGATCTCCGCAATCGGCTTAGCAAGAACGAATACGACGATATCAAAAGCGCCAAGAAGCTGGCCGGGCTGTTGACCGATCAATTGCAGGCCGTCAGCAAGGACAAGCATCTCCGCGTCTTCTACTCGCTCGAGCCCTTTCCCGAATTGCCCAAGCCAACCGATGCGCCCCCCGACGCCGCAAAGCTGAACGAGATGCGCGAGCGGATGCGCGAGCACAGGCGCACCTCGAATTTCGGCTTCGAGAAGGTCGATCGCCTTGAAGGGAACGTCGGCTATCTCGACCTGAGGATGTTCGCGCCCGCCGAGATTGGCGGCGAGACGGCCGCGGCCGCAATGAACTTCCTGGCCAACACCGATGCACTGATCATCGACCTGCGCCAGAACGGCGGCGGCGGACCCACGATGGTGGCCCTTCTCTGCTCTTATCTCTTCGGCCCCGAGCCCGTGCACTTGAACGACACGTACCTCCGTCGCGAGGATCGCACCCATCAGTGGTGGACCATTTCCTACCTACCCGGGAAGCGCTACGAGGGGAAGCCGGTTTACATCCTCACCAGCAAGCACACGTTCTCAGCAGCCGAAGAATTCGCCTACAACCTCAAGGCACTGAAGCGGGCGACGATCGTGGGCGAAACGACCGGCGGCGGCGCCCATCCCGGCGGAATGCGCCGGCTCCACGACCATTTCGCCATGTTCGTTCCAGCCAGCCGCGCGATCAATCCGATCACCAAGACGAACTGGGAGGGAACCGGAGTCACCCCCGACATCCCGGTCGCGGCCGACCGTGCCCTTTCCACCGCGCACCTCGCGGCCCTGAGGCCCATCGCGGCTGATCTTCGAGAACGGCAGAAAGATCCCATGAAGGCCGATCCCCGGCAACTTGACGAAGCGCAGGCGGCCATTGGTCGCCTCGAGCACGAGCTGGAGGGAAAGGAACCCAGCAAGAAACACGAATCGGGCGGGCGCAAGTCGGGCGTGCTTTGAGTCGTTCCGAGCCGCGACCGCGCCCACTTGTAGCAGGCACACTCCGTGTGCCGTCCGCCCCTGGCGAGCGCGAATCGTCGCCTTTCGCTCCGCGAAAGTGCGTCCCTTCTCGCGGGTGCATTCGTGTGCCGCGCGCTCGTCGCACAACCAGGCGTGCCTACCTGTAGCAGACGGTAATCCTCGCTCCGCCCGTCTCGCCCGGTTTCCGTACCCAACCGGATCGGCTTTCCGTCTGGATTTCCCGCCAAGTGGCGCCTTGCGACCGATTAATTTCTTGTTGCTCGCGACGATCTTTTTCTTTTGGCTCGCCTTGTAGAGCTGATAGGCGGTCTGCAGGTTCATCCAGTACATCGCCGAAGTGCCGAAGGCATCGCCCACCTCGATGGCGGTGTCGGCCGTGATGATCTTGTGCCCATTAATAATCGCGTTCACCGCTTGACAGGGCCGCGCCATCTTGGCGGCCAATGTTTCCTGCGACCATCCCCGCGCCTCCAGATCCTCACGGATGAAGTAGCCCGGTGGAACTGCGAATCGAATAGGAGTCGGATTTGTGGTCATCGTGTGCGCCCTGAGTTGCGAATCCCAATCAGGTGTCACCAGCTCGAAAGCACGCTCCGGATCGTCGGAGGTCGTTACAACGGCGTCTTTGTCTTGAAAACGAACACGAGGTACTTTTCCGTCTGCACCACCTTCATCAGTTGGATCGGCCGGTCATTCTTCTCACGAATCTTTGCCTTGACGGGATCCAACGTGTTCTTGAAGTAGTCTCGACGTGAGACCGGTTCAGGATCCGTACGCTGATCATCGCTCACAGCGACAATCCGTGCCTGCGGCTCGTGCTCGATCTCTTCTTCTCTCTTGAAAGAGAAGTCGCGGTACACCGCTCGTAGAACGGACAGCGGATCCTCGCTCTCGCGGAAGCAAGGAAAGTTAGGTGACTCGACGACCATCACCTCATCGGCCATGCTACTCATTCTCCGTTATTCCTTGCGGCACGATCGACCGCGTTGAATATCGCTTCGGCGACTGTGCAGGCAACTGCTTGCTGCCGGGGCGAGTCCGTCTGCAACGAGTTGACCTCAAAATCTGCTCCGTAACAATCGATTGCCGTCGCATACGCCTCGCCGAGTGAAGTTAGAACATCCTTCCGCAAGACCATCCCCGGTTTACTGCTCAATTTCTCAGACAGCTCGCGATTCAGCGATATTTCATACGTACAGGTGAAAAAGAAAACTTGTTTTAGAAAAGAGGACCACTTCGGCGATCGCAAGTAACTACTCCAGAGCTCCCTCTGTTCTTTGTCAAGCAATCCGGTGTTTTCCAGCTAGTGGAACCATGCCGTCGCATCAAACAAACCTCGATCAAGTAAGTGGACGCCGGGCGACCAAAAATGCATTGATCTACCTGTTCTACTCAACAAGTAGGCAGTACTCCAGTTACAAGGCAACTCGAAACCGGAATCACCCGATTTCCAGTTGGTTCGAATCAGATGGTCGACGTGGATTTGGCGGCGGCGACGAGCTCGCAACAGCTTAACCTCCCGGGATTGATCCTTTCGATGAGTGGCCGAGGGCATGGATTCGCGTGTCAGCAACGACCATACTAAGTCAGATATTTCAGGCAAGACGGTCTGCGTCGCCGGGGTCGTTACAGCGAACTTGAAGGAAGTCCATCGTTGAGCGCCGATGGAGACAGGTGCATAGCGAAGGAGGATTGCGGTGCACGTGTTTTGTCCACACTGCCGAACCCAAATCGAGCTCCTGTCTTTGCCGACGCCGCACGACGTATTGTGCCCGACTTGCGGCTCTACCTTCCAGATCGCAACAGAGTCGACACAAACAGGCAGTGGATCCGCCGTCCGAAACTTCGCCAAGTTTGAATTGATCCAGATAGTTGGAACCGGCGCGTTCGGTTCTGTCTATAAAGCGCGAGATTCCAGTCTCGATCGCATCGTGGCGCTGAAGATTCCTCGCTCCGGAAATCTGCCAGACCGCCAAGGCCTCGAACGTTTTCTTCGGGAGGCCCGCAGTGCCGCGCAGTTATGCCACCCGTCGATCGTGCCAGTGCATGAGGTTGGCGAGTTCGAAGGGGTTGCGTACCTCGTTAGCGAATAGGTCGAGGGTGTAACGCTCGCAGACCGTTTGACAGCCGGCAGCCTAACGTTTCGAGAGGCGGCGCTGATCGTAGCAAAGGTAGCCGACGCGCTAGAGCACGCCCATCAACAGGGCGTCGTTCACCGCGACATCAAGCCGTCGAACATCATGCTACGGGATGACGGGTCGCCATCGATCATGGACTTTGGATTGGCGAAGCATGACGCGGCCGAAATCACGATGACACTTGAGGGTCAGGTCCTGGGTACGCCGGCATATATGTCTCCCGAGCAGGCGGAAGGCGAATCTCACGAGGTGGACCGCCGCAGCGATGTCTATAGCTTGGGCGTGGTGCTTTACCAGTTGCTCACTGGCGAGTTACCTTTCCGTGGCAACACGCGAATGCTTTTGCACCAAGTCATCAACGAGGAGCCCAGAGCACCGCGTCAACTGAATGACCGGATTCCTCGCGACCTCGAGACGATCACGCTCAAGGCGATGGCCAAGGAGCCGAACAGCCGGTACTCGACCGCGGGTGATTTGGCGACCGACCTCAGACTGTGGCTAGTCGGCAGCTCGGGAATTCGGCTGTTGCTGTTGCGGAGAATTGAGGAGCCACTCAGCCCCGCGCAATTTCGCCGTGTGGCCGATCCGTTGCTCTCGAATGTGCTCGCGAACATTTCCGATTATCTGGCGGTCTGGATCGAGGATGAGCAGGGTCAAGTCATTGCTTCCAGTGGGCCAGCGAATCTGGTCGCCTCGTTTCCGAGCATGAGAGCATCAACCGAGTAGCCAGACGGCAGCCTGGCGTTTCCCCCGCGTCGAGTCGACGGAAAGTCGTTATTGCCCCTTTCGGCCGCGGTACGGGATGGCAATCACAAACTCCTCGGAACCGTCATGGTGCTGATCGACTTCAGCCCGATCGCCTCGATGCTTATGGATCCGACCGGCCTTGACCACAGCGGGGAGGTCCTGCTGGGAATCAAGAACGGCCAGGCGATTCAGGTGATAACACCGACGCGGGGTCCGCTTCGCGGCCCATCTCCGTTGTCTGAAGTGCTCGCCAGTCGCCTACCGTCCCTGGCGGCTGCGTGCAGAGGGGAGTTTGGCCACGAGCGGACGACCGACTACCGCGGCCAGGACGTGCTCGTCGTTTATCGGCCGGTTGGACGCGGATTCACGGGCTGGGGGCTCATCGCCAAGATCGACACAAGCGAGGCCCACGCAACCGTGCGGGAGTTGACATTCGTACTCTTAGCAGGGGAAGGCGGGATCATACTAGGAGCTTTTTAGTGTTGTACATAGGTGCGCGCAGGACCGCGCGGATCAAGCGCCAGCAATCCCGGCATGAATCGACGCCGTTATCCTCGAGCACGCGGCGCGCGGCCCACGCGAAGGCGCGCGGTCGGGCTGGCGACATGTAGAACCAGACCATGGCAGCGCCGCTGAGTCGATTACGAGCGATCGCAAGGCACGTCTTGTTCCCGGCTACCTGTTCGCGGCCGCTCACGCCTTGCCCTCGGTCGAATCTCCGGGCGCGATGGCCTTGCCGGGTGACTTCCATTGCCAGGCTCTTTCCGTCCCTTGAAGGAGCTTTCGACGGGCAAGAGAGTAGTCGCATTCATGGTGGTCGGTCTGGTGCTGCCAGCAAGCAACGTGCCTTCTGCCGGACTGACGCTACCCGACGATGCGGCCGCCGAGGTCGTGAAGCTCGCCAGTATGCTCAGCCAGGCGTTTGTTAAGGCGGATGCGGAAACCATCACACGCTCGCTGGCGGGCGACCAGATCGCGGTCCTAGATCACGGTGCGCCGGAGACCCAGGCGGATCGAATTGAGAAACTCACGGACCTCAAGTTTGCGAATGCCGCGCTCCAAGGAGTCAAGCCCGTTCGCATCAGCGCAGACGCGGTGGCCGTCTCATTCGGGCTGCTGCGGACAGGCACGTTCCGAGGCAAACCGCTCGCGCCCTCGGCGTCTGTCATCGCGGTCTGTGCCAAACGCGACGGTCAGTGGCAGCAAGTCACGTACCCGGAGACTCTCCCCGAAAAACAGTGAGTAAGAGCATCCCTGATCAGTGAACCCACTCCCCTCGATTCGAACCCGGCCCCGCGATAGGATGGCTCCCAGGGCTTCCTGCCCCGCAAACGAGGGTTCCGATGAAATCGCTCCAAGTGTCGGTCCTGGCTCTGGTGCTCATCGTCGTCGCCTGTGCGATGGCGTTCACGGCGCTCAAAACCGCCTCGGACCTCTGGTACGGTGCACTCTACACCTTCACCGCGGTCTTGCTGCTGGCGGCATTGGTCGCGGCCCGATTCCGCCGTGGGAACGAGAAGGCGTTCTGGTTCGGGTTCGCCGTCTTCGGATGGGGATTCTTCATCCTGGGGCTCGGGCCCTGGCCCACCCTCACCGAGGACGAGCCCAACGGTATGGGCATCGTACTCAATCAAAATCTGCTAACCTCCCGTGTCATCCTTCTCCTCGTGCCCTACTTGAGGACGAACACAAATGACTTCGGGGCCATTGACAAGATCACAACCAACACCATCGGAATCGCCCACCTGCTGGTCACGCTTGCCATCGCGATATGCGGTGGCTTGATCGCCATCCTGATCCGCAGACGACGCGGCCGGCTCGTGTCAGTCAAGTCGCTCACAGTCCTGGCGGGGTTGGCCGTGGCGACAGCCTTTGCAATATCAAGCAAGTTCGTCCGGCCGGCGGCTCCGCGTTTCTCGGACTCGGCGTTCAAGACCGAGCCCTCGCTCCGGAAGCTCTTGCAACAGCATCCGGAAGCCATAGCCTACCGATTGCTGTGGGAGCCCACCTTCCACCACCCCGTTTGCGTGCGGATCGAGCGGTGGCGCGATGGGATAAAACTCAGCGCAGAAGTACTCGACGGCAAGGGTGGCTACGACTGGGGTCAGGTCGCGATCCACCAAAGTATCGCTTTGAGCGCCGAGCAGTTCAGCGAACTGGATCGCGACATGGAGCAGGCCGCATTCTGGACGATGCCGACCGACGAGAGAACCGACGTGCTCGTCGAAGACGGTGATACTCTCGTTCTCGAGGGCGTGAAAAACGGCAAGTACCACATCGTCAGCCGACGGCTGCCCGATCCGCCGTACACAAAACTGTGCGGCCACATGCTCGATCTGACCGGCCTCAAGATTCGAGATGTCTGGGAAGAGTATCACGCGAACGAGGATGAATCGGAGATGTGAATCGGCTCCGGACGAAACAACATGCTACGCGCGGCCGCGCTATTCTGGGAGTTCCATCATGCCCTGCAAGCATGCGATCGATCTCGACCCGGCTCCTCCCCGCACGGGGGGGTGTGAAGAGTGTCTCAAGACGGGCTCGGCCTGGGCGCATCTGCGGCTCTGCCTGAGTTGCGGCCACGTGGGCTGTTGCGATAGCTCGCCCGGACGGCATGCCACCAAGCATTTTCACAAGACGGGTCACCCGATAATCGCCTCGTTCGAGCCCGGTGAGCGCTGGGCCTGGTGTTACGTCGATCTCCTGGAGATGCCGGTGCCCGAAGCAGCCACGCCTTATCTACGCGATTGAGGCCTGCACGCTAAGCGTCTGCACGGGCACGCATTTCAGATTCCAGCCTTCCGCCGTAGTCGGCGGTAGGGAGATCACGCCGATCGCGCCGATGATCGCCATGCCGAATGTCGAGGGTTCCGGTACGAAGGACACACCGATGGTGAAGGCGTCCGGGTTAAACTCCGCGGTCGTTGAATCCGTGAACTGGAGCGGAGTTCCCGGGCTAAACGTGCCAATGATCTGAGCTATGAAACCGGAGTTGAAATCTCCGCCCGAGCCTGGGAACGTCACGACGCTTCCCGACAGCATCGCGTTGTTGCGAACCGAATCGCTCAGCTTGGACAGCCCGCGAGCGAGACCGAATCACCCGGACTGGAGCTCGTCGCGACCGGTGAGGTCACCCGCCGGATGGCCGACTCGAGGCGGTTCAGGTCGATGGGCTTGGTCAGGTGTTCGGCGAATCCCGCACCCTCACTCAGTTGCACGTCCTCCTCAGAGCCGAATCCGCTCATGGCGATGGCGGGCACTTTCCGGCCGTCGCCCAGACCGTGTATCAACTCGAGGCCGCTCCCGTCGGGAAGCTCGATGTCACTGATCAGGAGGTCGAACTGGGACTCCGCCGCGGCGGCGAGGGCGGCCGAAAGGCTCTCGGCCGGCACGACATTGTAGTTCCGCTTCCTGAGCATCAGCGTGAGATAGCGCAGCGTTTCCTGATTGTCCTCGACGAGCAGGATGGTCAGCCCCGGACGGCCGGGCGGACGTGCCGGCGCCCTGATCGGTTCAGATGGAGTCGTCGCGTCGGCGGGCACGGTATCCAGTTCAACGCGGAACCTCGACCCTTGTCCGGGAGTGGAACTCTCAAGCGCCAGCCGCCCGCCGTGTGCCTCGGCGATCGACCGGCTGATCGCCAGCCCGAGCCCCAGTCCCGCGGGACGCCGGCGTACGTCGGCGTCGCCCTGATAAAAGGGCTCAAAGACCCGGTCGTGCATCGCGGGATCGATACCGATGCCAGTGTCGGCGAACTCCACGATAAGACGATGAGATACCCCGGCGCCGAGCGCGCTCGAGCCAGGGCCTTGCTCGCCACAGGTGCCGGCAGTGTTGCTCGTGCGGATCCAGAGCGTACCGGCCCCAGCGGTGAAGCGGGCCGCGTTGCGCACCAGGTTCCAGACGACCTGGAAGAGTCGCGCGCGGTCTCCCTTGACGTGGTGGTCGCTCGCGGTGAGATCAAGTAGGACGTTGAGCCCCGCGGCCGACGTCTCTTCGCGGCAGATCTCCACGCAGTCGCGGATCGCCTGGTGGACATCAACCGTCTTCAAATCCAGGACCAACCCGCCGCGGGCGATCCGCGACACGTCAAGAAGGTCGTCGATCAGCCGGGCTTCAAGCTCGACGTTCCGCTGGACCATTTCCAGGACCGAACGCACGCACGGGTCGAGGGAATGGCGATCCTCTTCGAGGAGCGATGATGCGGCGAACAGGACGGGAGTGAGCGGGGTTCGAAGTTCGTGGCTGAGCACAGCGAGGAAGCGGTCCTTGGCCCGGTTGGCCGACTCGGCTTCCGAGCGTGCCAACTGTTCGGCGGCGAGCAGACATTCCCGCTCCTGCTCGTGACGGCGCCTGTCGGTCACATCCCGGAACACCAGGACCACCCCGGCGATCCTGTCCTCGTGATCCCTGATCGGCGCGGCGCTGTCGGCGATTGGTCGCTCGGTCCCATCGCGAGCGATCAGGGAGGTGTGATTTGCCAGGCCGACGACGACGCCCTCGCGGATGACCCGGGCGACGGGAGACTCGACCGGCCGGCGGTCATCCTCCGAGACCACGGCGAACACTTCCTGGAGAGCTTTGCCTCTCGCCTCCTCCTCGGCCCACCCGGTCAGGGACTGGGCGACGAGATTGGTGAACGAGACGCGCCCTCGCCCGTCGGTGGCAATCACCGCATCGCCGATGCTTGAGAGCACGGCCGAGAGCCACCGCTCGTTCGCCTCCGCCCGCCGCCGCGCTGCGTGCAGCACCTCGACCAGTGCCGTGATCATCGCCCCGCCTGCGACGAAAAATGCAATCTGAAGAATCTGCCACGGCGGAAAACCGCTCCCGCGATTGAGCAGGACGGTCACATAAATGACGACGCCCATCGCAATCGTGAACACGCCCGGTCCGAGCCCGCCGAACCAGGTACTGATCAGCACGGCGAAGAATGGTATGGTCGCCCCGCTCCTGCCGATCAAGGGCACAAGAAGCAGGGAAGCAGTAGACCAGACGATGGCCGCCACGGCGATCCCGTATCGCAGAGACCAATGGTACGTTCTCACCATCACGGAATCTCCGCCGCGGCTCTGGAGCAAGCGCGGAACTTGACGGCTGTGGTTCAAGAACGGGGCCGGATCGAAGTGTCGTGACCGTCCCTCCCGCTGCCCTCGTTCGCCTGACTCTTGTTATATCGCCTTTGGCCCGCGATAGCAAAACGATACCGTGCCCAGGCGCGATCTCGCCTGGTACAATTCCACGCGCAACGGACTGAAGGACATCACGCCCGCAGCTCAATCGATCAAGAGGTCCTCGATGCCCGCACCACGTCCAACTGGTTCACGCGCCCCCCGTCGCCTGGCGCAACTGCTGGCGGTCGTTGCGTGGTGTTTCCCATCGCACGCGGACGAAAAAGGTGTCAGGAACCGTTTCGCCCTAGGGCGCTCAACTTCGCATTGCAAATGGCCGGCTTTTGGGATGACGCACCCCAAATTGCACTACCACGGTTGGTTCTGCGAGGTGCAGCACGTCATCGGCGGCGTCTGTCGGCGCCCGCTTCGCTCGCGCCTGCCCGCGCGCTTCAACCGGTGCGCCGCTCAATCGTGCCAGCGCCGGCGCCGGCGGGCCGAGAGGCAGGCCGGGCGAGAACGGAAATCGCTGGATCTGAAACGGCGGGCTCTTGAGAGTCACCTTGACGTTGCCGAATTGACCCAGCCCATAAAGCGAGTAACCCAGATAGGCTCGTCCGGTGCCATGTTTGCCCTGCTTGACAGTCCCGGCGAGCACGGTGTGGTGCGGCACTGCGCCCACCAGCACCAGCCGTTGGCCCTGGCCTGACCCGGTCAGCAGGTCCTCCAGGTATCCCCCCTTCATGACGGAAAAACTCACCTGGTTTCCGCCCGCGTCGGTGTACTTCAGGTTCTTCCCCTGCGCAAACAGGGCCGTGAAGTTCGTTCCTGGGTGGCCGGTCCCTGCGCCGGCCAGCTCGTTGCCGCCGAGATCGGTAATCCCACCCGGCGTACCCTTGATCAACAGACTGTAAAACTGATTCACGGAAAGCGACTGGGTCGGAACGAGTGTCACCGTCCAGTTTGACGCGTTATACACGGGCGCTTCGAGCGTCACGTTCTGGCCGTGCGCCGTGCTGAATGAGCCCTTCTTGCCCACGCCGGCCACCTGGTAATTGGCCGGGTTCATGGCGGCGGCCGCGATGAGCGGCTCGCTGAAGCTGATGACGAGGCTCGTGATCGATTGTGCCGTTCCGGTCCACTGAACGGCGGCCACCGTCGGATCGTTCCGATTCGGGTCAAGAACCTGAATCGTCAAGACGGAACTGGTCGGCGCGCCCAGCATCGCGCCCCCTGTGGGATTCGTCAGTTCGAGCCCGACAGTTTCATTGTGTGAATCGTACGGATTGTCGAGAACGGGCACGCGAACCGTCTGCCCCGCCACGCCCGCGGGGAAGTCCACGGTCTCCGAGACCGGCGTGTAGTCGGAGCCGGCGGCGGCCGAGAGCGAAAACGTCGTGAAAATGGCGGACACCTCTCCGCCCAGCCCGCTCGACCGCAGAATGGTGATGGTCGCGTATCCGGCATTGTTGTCCACGGTGTAGGCAGGTGCGGTGAACTGCAGGTCCCCTGGCTGGTCCTGGACCGTCGTCGTCACCGTCGCCGTGGCCGCGCTCGCCGTTGAGTTGGATTCGTTCTCCGAAACGCTGGTGCTTGCAGTCAGCGAACCGACCGCGTCCTGCTTGGGCGTGACCACGGCGGTCACCACGGCAGTCACCCCCGAATCAAGCTCGCCAATCTCGGCAGTCACCTTGTTATCGACCAGACTGACACCGCCATTCGACAGCGGCGCGCCGCTCTGCCAGTTCCATTTCCCGCTGACGAATGTGGTGAACTCCGGCAGCGGCATCGTGACCACCACTCCGGTGGCCTTCGATGGCCCATTGTTCGTGACCACGGCCGTATACGTGAGGTTGTTGCCGTAAACTACCGGATCGGGCGCGGCGGTGAATTGCGCGATCGCCACGGAGACGATCGGCAGGATCGTCGTCGAGAGCGACGCCGTATTCGGGCTCGAGTTGAACTCGTTGTTCGCGACCTTTGCATCGTCGTCGATCGTCGAGTCGGCGGCCGCAGCCAGCGTGGGCACGACCGTGATCGTCAGAGTGACAGAATCACCGGCGTCAATATCGCCGAAGCTCGCCGTAACCTGGCTTCCAGCGACGTCGGCATTCACGCCGGCCACCGAAGTCGTCGCGGTGACATTCGTGCTGATGTCTGCCGGCAGCGTGTCGGTCACGACCACGCCGGTGGCATTTGACGGTCCCTCGTTCGTGGCCGTGATCGTGTACTTGAGGTCCTGCCCCACATAATTCGGTCCGGTCGTCGCTGTGATCTGAACGCCAACTGCGGTTACCGCCGTGACGGTCGTATTCACGGATGCCGAATTCTCGAGGTTGGTGTTGTAAGGCGAATTGATGGCCGCGCTGTTGGTGATCGAAGCGGTGCCCGAGCCGGCCGCCGCCGCGTCGGGCGTCACGACGACGGTCAGGGTCGTCGTCGCGTTCGCAGCCAGGCTGCCCAGCGGCAGGGTCAGAACACCGCCGGACGGCGTTGCGCCGCCGCTGGCCGATACGAACGTCACGTTGGCCGGCAGGGTGTCGGTCACCACGGCGGCCGGGTCGGTCGACGGGCCGCTGTTGGTTGCCACAATCGTGTAGGTCACGTTGCTGCCGACGCCAACCGAGGCTGTCGGGCCCGTCATCATGATCGAGAGGTTGCTCACAGGGTTAACGGGCACCGAGCTCATCGCCGTGTTCGGATCCGGGTTGAACTCGTTGTTCGTGACAGTCGCCGTGTCCACCAGCGGTGAGTTAGCCGCCGCCGCGAGCGCGGGCACGACGGTGATCGTCATCGTGACCGAGTCATTGTCGTCGACCTCGCCAAAGCTCGCGGTCACCTGACCGCCGGCCACGACCGCGTTCACACCCGCGACTGAAGTCGTGGCCGTTACGTCTGTTCCGATGAACGACGGCAGCGTATCGGCTAGCACCACGTTCGTCGCGTTCGATGGACCGTTGTTGGTGGCCGTCACGGTGTAGGTCAGATCCTGGCCGACTCCCGCGGTGGCGGGCATCGCCGTTACCTGAATCGCGATGGCGGTCGCGGGCGTGACCGTCGTCGTCACCGACGCCGAGTTCATGGTGTTGATGTTGTATTGTCCGGTGATGACCGCGCTGTTCGTGATCGAGCCGTTGCCCGAAGCGGCCGCCGCCGTGGGGGTCACCACGATCGTGAGGGTGGTCGTCACGTTCGACGCCAGGCTGCCAATCGGCAGCGTGAGCACTCCGCCTGATGGCGTCACCCCGCCGGTCGCCGACACGAACGTCACGTCCGCGGGCAGCGTGTCGGTCACGACCGCGTCCGGGTCGGTCGAAGCGCCGCTGTTGGTCGCTTTGATCGTGTAAGTGAGACTGGCGCCTGCGCTCACCGTGTTGGGCGAGCCCGTCATCCTGAGCGAGAGGTTGCTCACGGGAGCAGGTTTGACGGTCGTCACCACGGGGTCGGGGGCGTTGTTGGATTCGTCCGGATCGTCTGTGCTGCTGGAAATGTCGGCACTGTCCACGATCTGAGGAACCGCCGCCGCGTCGGGCGCGACGGTGATCGTTACCGTCGCGGTCGCACCGGAGGCGAGCGAGCCCAGATCGGCCGTCACCTGGCCGCTCGCGATCGTCGGCGTCACACCCGTAATCGATGTAACGGCCGTTATATTTGATGTGATGTTGAGCGGTAGTACGTCCGTCACAACCACATCGGCCGCGGTCGACGGCCCCGCGTTGTTCGCCGTCAGCGTATACGTGAGCGTATCGCCGACATTGACCGTGTTCGCGCTGCCCCCGAGTGAGAGCGACAGGTCGGCCGAGGGATCCACAGGTGTGGTCACGGATGCGGTGTTGTTATTCGGGTTCAGGTCGTCGGAGCCCTGGCTCGTAACCGTGGCCTGGTCCGTGATCTGCGGTACCGCCGCGATTGTCGGGTAGACAGTGATGGTGAGCGTGGGCGAGTTGTCCTTGATGACCCCTCCGAAGATCGCGGTCACTGTATTCCCGGAAATGGTGGGCGTCACGCCGGTGACCGACGTGATCGCCGCCACGTTCGGGCCGATGTTCTGCGGGAGGGTATCGACCACGGTAACGCCCTGGGCATTGTCCGGCCCGGCGTCCGTGACCGTTACTGTGTACGTCAATGGGCTGCCCGCATACGCCGTCGTCGCGGGCGACGTGCTGATGGTGACTCCCACGTCGGCGCTAGGCGTCGGCGTGATGTCCGATGAAAACTCGGATGTGTTGCCCAGGGGGTCCGTCGCCGTGGCCGAGACGAGCCACGCGTTCGGGACAACGGTGCCGAGCATCGCGTCGATGTTCGCGTTGTTGTCGGCTCCGGTCTTCACCATCGCGCTGCCGAGATAGAGCTGGCCCTGTCCATACCCCGAAGGGTCTGCGCTCGAATTCGCGAAGAACTGGATGAGATAGGTGGTACTGGCCGCGGCGTTGAGCGTGCCCACGATCTCGGTCGAGCTTGCAGTCGAAGACGCCGACGTCAAGACCGGATAGTTCTGGTAGTCGTTCGGGGCCGGAATCGTGAAGCCTTGTTCGTCCGGATGGTTGAGCGTCGGGCCGTTGCCCAGGTTGATCCCCAGGTTGGCGTTGCCGTAGATCGAGTTGGTAAGGATGGCATTGTGATCGAAGTTGCCGTCGATCAGGATCCCCGAGATCCCGTTGTCGGCGATCACGTTGCCCGCCCCGATCGTAGTGCCGCCGATCGTGACGCTGTCAGAGGCAATATCCACGCCGTCGCCCTGGTTGCCGAGATTGTCGGCGGCGGAGTCGGTTCCGATGTAGTTGCCCAGAATGAGCAACCCGCTGCTCGCGTTGGGAACGAGGTTCACGCCGTCGCCGCCATTGCCCGAGATCACGTTGGCTGCCGCGGCAATTGTGCCCCCGATCGTGCAGTTCGTCGGGCCGGCGATCCGGATGCCGCTCGTCTTGTTCGGCAGCGCGACAACCCCGGTGACATCCACCCCGACCAGGTTGCCCTCGATGAGCTCTGCCGTCGAGCCGATCACGAAACAATCAATACCGCTTGCGTTATTGCCCGAGATGAGGTTGCCCGCGCCCTTGACTGTGCCCCCGATCGTGGCATACGAGGAATTCGTGAAGTCCAGGCCGACGCCGTTGCCCAGCGCCACTTTCCCCGTCGCATCGGTGCCGATGTAGTTGCCCTCCACGAGCGCATCATTACCGGTGCCCAGAGAAATGCCGTCTGCCGAATTGCCCGAGATGATGTTTCGTTCCAGCGCGGTCGTCCCGCCGATCGTTGTGCCGTCGGAGCCATTCTGCCAGATGCCGTTATCGCCGTTCCCCAGTGGCACCGTACCATCCACCGAGAGGCCGATGATGTTGCCCTGGATCACTACTCCGGAATCGTCCGGGTCGGTGAACCCAGCCGCGAGATAGATGCCGTTCTGCGTGTTCCCTGAAATCAGGTTGCCCTGCCCGCTCGAAGCTCCGCCGATTGTGATTCCGGACGAGCTCTCCGCATCGATCCCATTCATCGTGTTGGCCAGGTGCTGTTTACCCTTCACATCGGCGCCGATCGTGTTGGACTGGATGAGCGTGCCCGTCGTCCCCACGTCGAGTACGATGCCGGAGCCGCCGTTGCCCGAGAGCAGATTCCCGTTGATCGTGGTGCCGGTCACTCCCTTGAGATGAATTCCGTTCAGTGTATTCGGGATGGCCGTGCTCCCGCCTGAATCGGTGCCGATCTGATTGTTGGAGATCAGGTTCGCAGTCGAGGCTCCGTTCACCTGCTGAATCAGGATGCCATCGCCGGTGTTGCCCGAGATCACGTTGCCGCTGATCGTGCTGTGGGAGGCATGATCCAGAAGGATCCCCCCCGCGCCGTTGCCGAGCCCGGTGCTCCCGTCGGCAGTCACCCCGATGCCATTGCCTTCGACCACATTATTGTCGGTCTCGATCGCGTCGCCGATGGCAATGCCCTGATTCGTGTTGCCCGAAATGACGTTCGGGAAATAGGAGCCGAAGCCTCCGCCGATTGTATTGCCGCTCGACCCGAAGATGTCGATGCCCGACCCGTCGGGGTCGGGGTCCGTTCCATCGATCGTTCCGACATAACAGCCCTGGATCAGGCTCCCTCCGCCGCCGGTCAGCAAGATCCCGGTGCCGGGGCATCCGCCGATGGCGAGCCCGTTTATCGTGCTCGATGCAGCCGTATCCCAGAGAACCGCATCTGCCGCCGAAAGGCTTGACGCATCGATCGCAATCAGCGGTGAGCTGGCGTAAAGCGGCTGCGACTCGCCGTAGATGAACACGGTATTGGTGATCTGCGGCAGCGGCGAGCCCAGCTTGATGGTCTGGACTCCCGTGTCGGGAATACTGAACTTGATGATATCCGGGCTTGAGTCACTGTCGACCTGGGTGATCGCCCAGCGTAGCGAGCCCATATTCGTGTCGTCGTTCGTGTTGGTCACGCTGTACGTGGTGAGCAGCTCGCGAGCCTCGAGCCGTTCCAGCGAGAGCCGGTTCCGCCCGGCACGAAGAACGCGGGTTCTGGAACGCCTGATCGCGAGCGAGGCTTTCCTCATGACAAGTCCTTGTCCGAGAAGAACGAATGATGCGATGTGTGGATGCGTGACATCTATACTAGCACTCGGACGGATGACAGTCGAGTTATCTGGCTCTCGATTTGCCCCACCGGCCTGCGCTGCTGAACAGCCTTTCGCGATTACGGGCGAGCGGGGCCTCCGACGTCCGAGACTCGGCTTTCGTTCTGCGAAAGCGTGTGGATCCTGCACCATAGGCGCCGTTGCGCGCCGAAAGGGCGCGCAAATTGTCCAAATGCTGCTTCTCACTTCCGGAAAAGGCAGTACAACCGGCCCGTTGTCCGACTGCAACGTCACGGCTCTGCGCCCGTCTTCGGACCTGGCGGGAGGTTCTGTTTGAGATAGCGCGTCATCAGCTCGCGCAGGTGCAATGTCGTGTTCTGGCCCTCATAGATGCCGTGCGAGCGATTGGGGTAGGCCATCATCGTGAACGGTTTGTTGTGCCGGATCAGCTCGTTGATCAGTGCCTCGGTTCCTTGATAATGGCAGTTGTCGTCTCCGGTCCCGTGAATCAAGAGTAGGTTGCCCTTGAGCTGATGGGCGTAGTTGATGGGTGAACCCCGGCGGAACCCCTCGACGTTGTCGCCCGGCAAGCCCATGTACCGCTCCTGGTAGATCGTGTCGTAGTACCGCTGGTTGGCGACCGGCGCGATGGAAATACCCGTCTTGTAAAGGTCGGGGAACTTGAAGATCGCATTCAAGGTCATCGACCCGCCTCCGCTCCAGCCCCAGATGCCGATGCGGTCCTTGTCGATATACGGGAGCTTCCGAAGCACGCTCCGCACCGCCGCGGCCTGGTCCTCGGGCGCGAGTATCCCGATCTGGTGGAACACCGACTTTCGCCAAGCCCGGCCGCGAGGCGCCGGCGTGCCGCGATTGTCGAAGCTCATCACGACATAGCCGTTCTGGGCCAGCATCCGGTGCCACAGGTGATTCGACCCTCCCCAGCGGTCCAGAACCGTCTGGCCCGCCGGCTCGCCATAGACGTGCACCAGCAGCGGATACTTCGCCTCCTTATCGAACTTTGGCGGCAGGATGCACCACCCGTCGAGCATCACACCCTTCCCGATATCGACACCGAAGAACTCCGTCCGGCCCTGTTCCAGCTTTTCCAGCTTGGCTTGCAGGCCTTTGTTCTCCGCAAGAATGCGAACAGTTTTGTGTTCGGGCAGGCGCACGAGAGCCGTTTTCGGAACAACGTCAAACGCCGAATAGCGATCAATCGCCCATTTCGCGTCCGGCGAGAGCTGGACGTCATGCGTGCCGGGTTGTCCGTCGGGAGAGACTCGCGTCATTCCGGTCCCGTCGAGCTTCACTCGGTAGAGATAGCGCTGGGTGGCATTCTTGGGAGACGCCGTGAAGTAAACGGAGTCGGAAACCTTGTCCACGCCCGCGATCCCGATCACGTCGAAATCGCCGGGCGTGACCAGCCGCACTGCGCTCGCCGCCGTGGTGGACCCGGCCCGGCTCGCGCGATAGAGATGCCGCCAGCCGTCGCGCTCGCTCTGCCACAAGAACTCTCGCCCGTCGTGAACCCATGGGAGCTCGTCCTGAAGATCGATCCAGGCGTCATCGTGATCCTCGAGGATCGTGCGAGCGCGAACGCTTCCATCGCTGTTGACGTCCTGGGACTTGGCAATGCTCGCGGCCATGACGCGGACCGTATTCTGGTGGCGGTTGAGTTGCTGAAGAACGAGCTGCTTGCCATCAGGAGTCCATTCGAGATAGGCGATGTAGTTATCACGCGAATCGCCGGGGACATCGATCCAGACGGTTTCCCCGCCGCTTGCTGCCACAACACCCACCCGGCAGGCCGCGTTTTTCTCACCGACTTTGGGGTACTTCACGTTCGTGATCCGCGGGTAGAGGCTGTCGGTGTTGTTGACGAGCGGAAAATCCGGCACGCCGCGCGTGTCCAGTTGCCAGTAGGCGATCGACTTGCCATCCGGACTGAAGCGGAACCCATCGCGCAGACCGAACTCTTCTTCATAAACCCAATCGAATGTGCCGTTGATGTCGTCGTTCGAAAGCGAAGTCGTCAGCTTGGTGATCCGGCCGTCGATCAGGTCCTCTGCGTAAATGTTGTTTTCGCGCACGTAGGCCACCTGCGTTCCGCTCGGGGCGAACTTGGCATGCATGAGCGAGGAAGGCGCAGCGTCGCCGCCCAGCTTGCGCAGCTCGCGGGCGGCCCGGTCCAGCACCCAGAAGTCCCCGCGTGAATTCGTTCGCCAGACACGCTTGCTCTTCGTGAAAACGAGCAGCCGCGACCGATCGCTCGAAAACGCATAGTCTTCGACGCCAAGCGGAGACGACTCCTTCGGCGGAATCAGCTCGGCTGCGGAAACGAGCACGCGAGTCTCCCCGGTCGCCGGGTCGTGGCTGACCAGGTCCCTGCCGCCTGAGCCCTCGCTCGATGGCTCGAGCGTGACGTAAGCCGAACCGTCGGAGAGCCAGCGGATCGCCACGTGCTCGGGCTCGAATTCGCCGGTGCCGAAGATCCGCTGAACGGTCAATCGCGCCGCATCGCCAGGACCCTTCTCCTGCGCGGATGAAGGTGCGGCAGTCAATGCGGAAATGGCCGCCGTCAAGAAGAAAACAACCACTCGCGTCGACCGGCTCATGGGCGAAGGCTCCTCGTTGTGCGGGTCATTCCACCACCAGCTTTGGCTCGCCCAGCACATCCCAGATCGGCTCGACGCCCAGGCCCGGCGTGGTGGACGCCGACATCCGGCCGTCGTTCCTCTCGGGTGCGCCGCGGGCCGTGCTGACGGTCACATAACTGTTGAAGTCCGTCGACGTGAAGAGAAGCTCGTGCGGTGTGCTGTGGGCCAGATGAGAGATCGCGGCCGTCACGATGTCGCCCCCCCAGCTATCCTCGATCGTCATGGCAATGCCGAGCGAGGCACACAGGTCGCGAGCCTGGCGGGCCCTGGTCAACCCGCCGAACTTGCTGATCTTGATGTTCACCACATCCATCGCGCGATCCGCGTGCCCGCGCAAGAGCGGCTCGAGCGAGTCGATCACCTCGTCGAGCACGAACGGATGGTCGCAGTGGCGCCGGACGGTCAGGCATTCGTCGTAGGTGCGGCAGGGCTGTTCGATGTAGACGTCGATGTCTCGCACCGCGCGGACAACCCGCAATGCGTCGTGCATCAACCATCCTGTGTTGGCGTCGGCAACCAGGACGTCGCCCGGCTCGAGCTCGGCAGACACAGCGCGGATGCGAGCGATATCGTCCAGCGGGTCGCCGCCCACCTTGAGCTGAAAGCGGCGGTAGCCCTGGGAGCGATATCCCTCGACGCGATGCGCCATCACCTCGGGCGCTTCTTGCGAGATCGCGCGATAAAGGACGAAGTCGTCACCATATCGCCCCCCCAGGAGCACGCAGACGGGTTGGCCGGTGGCCTTGCCGAGGATATCCCAGCAGGCCATATCGATGGCCGACTTGACGTACGCGTGGCCCTGCAAGGCGGCGTCCATGCTGCGGTTGAGCCGGCCGAGCTGCCGCGGGTCTTCGCCCAAGAGGTGCGGCCCGAGCTCGGCGATGCCCGCCCGCGCCCGGCCGCATAGGCCGGCAGGTAGAACGGACCGAGCGGACACACTTCGCCATACCCCGTGAGCCCTTCGTCGGTCTCGACCGCAACGACGGTGCTGTCGAAAACCGTGACGGATTTCCCCCCGGACCACTTGTAGCTCCCCTCGTGCAGCGGTAGCTCGACACGATAAGCCCGAATGCGGGTGATCTTCATCAAGAGCGCGTCCTGAAGTATGCGGGAATCCCAGGCCGATCTTAACCGGCGCGTGCCGCGCAATCCAGTTCCATTCGCGTCGGTGCGTCACAACTCTCGCCCGGCCGCGGCTTCCCCAGGTTGAGAGTCGTTCCGTTCTTTTTCAAGCGTGTTCAGTGCCGCAGTGAGCCAGGAGCGGGCGTAGGCCCATTCGCGAAATGCGGTGGCGCGAGAGAGCCCCAGCGCCGCCGCGGCCTCGTCGATCGAGAGGCCTGCAAACAATCGGAAGCGAGCGACGTCGGCAGACGCGGCGTCTTCCGCGGCCAGCTTGCTCAGCGCGGCGTCGATGTCCAGGAGCGTGTCGGGGTCGGAGATGACCGGCCGATCGGCTTCATGCAGCGTGAACTGGGTGGCGAGTCCGCCGCGCTTGGCGGCGCGCTTCCGCCGGGCATGATCGACCAGAATACGCTGCATGGCAACGGCAGCGGCGCGCAGAAATTCGCGCTGATCGGCGAACGCCGCACCCCCCAGGCGGAGGTAGGCTTCGTGAACGAGGGCCGTGGCGTCGAGCGTGTGCCCGGCCGGCTCACCCGCCAGCTTGGCCGCGGCAAGCCGCCGCAGCTCGTCGTAGACCAGGGGAAAGAAGCCGCCTTCCGGCGGAGGTTCATTCATTTCTGTTCCGGCTCTCACGCTGCCGCCATTCGCCGTCGCTTCGCCCCGAGCCCGCCCTCGGGCATGGCGCCGCGCGCCCGTTCGATTTGCAAGGCAAACCAGCCGAAGGACGCCAGCGCCACCAAGAGCGCCCAGACATTCATGTCCTTCTTCAGAAGCGTGTCGTAGAATCCGTGCAAAGCCATCGGCACGGCGAGCACACGCACGGCGTAGAGGCCGAATCCGAGTCCGTCCTGCACGGATTCGTAGGCATCGACCGTCCGCGCGATGGTGATTCCAACCGATCCCGCCCACATCGCGTGCAGCGCCACGCAGGAAACGAAGCGCACCACGTAGATCCCTGCGCCGCTGATCCCGTTGTACGAGCTGGCCGAGTACATGATGCCTTCGGACACTCCGAACCCGATTCCCGAGGCAAGGCCCCACAGGCACGCGCCGCGCCATCCCATCGTGGCGAATTGCTTGTAGTAGAATAGCAGCGGGATTGCTTTCGTCAGCTCTTCGCAGAGCCCCACGCCGAAAGTGAACCCGATGGCGGAGAGCATCAGGTTGGTGTCGGGATTGAGCGCCGAGCGATACGACAAACCGATGAGCGCCAGGATGAGAAGGATCAACCCGAACCAGCCCCGGGCCCGGATCGACCGGATGTCGATCTGCGCAGAACTGCACGGCGAACAGGAAGATGATTCCGGCGGTTCCAGTAAAAAGACCAATCCCAAGTAGATGCAGCGGATTGGCTCGCTCCACCGAGAACATCAGAAGGATCAGGAGCAAGAAGCCCGTCACGGCCACCGCCGCATAAACCCAGTGCATGACGGTGGACTGCGGCAGGTGCGCACCAACGAGTTTTCCCTCGGGCAAGACCGCGAACAACTCGTCTTTTGTGAGCTGCTCTCCCCTGGCGAGCACAGCCTCGATCCGCTGGGCCTGTTCGGGCGCCACGTTTTCCACGGTTGCCTTGAGACGCTCGACGAAGCTCTGCTCCTCTGCGCTCAAGAGCGAGAAGCCCAGGGGGATGAGCGCGAAGAGGAGCAGCCAGTACGAGTATTCGTGGAGCGATCCGGCTGCCGGTTCCACGTCTCTACCGCGCGTGATGGTTGGATGGTGAGCGGGGTTACTCTCCGGCTTTCCACGAGCCGGAGCAGCCGAAATGGAGTGAAAGACCGGCGCGCTCGAGGCGGGCTCGAGGGAGTCGCTCCGAGCGAGGCCTGAGCGCGGCGCGTTGCCTTCGCCTTGGAGAAGGTAGTCGGCGACGACGACGTCATCGACTGGCGCCGGTTCCGGCGCGGGGATCGTCAAGATCGAGCCACAGCCCAGACATCGGGTCTTCTTACCGGCCAGCTCGTCCTTCGCGTGTAAGCTCTTTCCGCAAACACAAACAAAGGTGATCGCCATCGATGCGCTCCGCGGTGTCAGGGCTTATCGCGCTCGAAAACCCCTTCGATCAGGTTATTGCCTTCTTCCAGCTTGAACGACGTGGGCCGGTCTTTCTCTCCCGGCATCGCGGCAACGATCGTCAGCTTGTCGCCCTCGATCTTGAAGATTGCGAGCTGCTTCTTTCCCTCTTCGTGTCCCTTCTTGATGTCGAAGTCGATCGTCTTGGGCGACTTGGAGTCGTCGAAGCTGTATTCCCCCTCAAGAACATTCTCGCGCACGACGTGGGTGAAAGTCGTCTCTTCGAACGTGAACTTGAAGCGTTTCATATCACCCTCAGCCGCGGCCCGGCCGGCCACTTTGACGGAGACAGCCGTCCATTTGCCCTTCAGCTTGGTCTTCTCTTTCTTCGCGTCATCAGCGGCCAGCAAGGCGATTGCACACAGAACGCATGATGCTGTCAAAGATCGCATCGTTAGAATCCTGTTAGTAAATAAATCATCCGCTCTACTCAAATGGAAATCCTCACACGAACTCGCGATCAAAGTTCTTCTTCCTCTTCCCACTCGTCTTCATTGATCGCTTGCGCTGTCTTCCACGGCTCCCGCACGCTCCCGTCGTCATTCCGCCTGGAGCTGGTCAATTTGATCACCCACAAGATCGGCTCGATGATCAGCACCGCGAGCACAATCAAGCCCACGAAGCTGAACATGAGCACGTTGAGCGTGTCGCGATCCATGTTCGAGAGTCCGGAAGCTCACCGAACGACGACGCGTCCGGTAAGATGAATGCCCGCGCGGTGGAAGTGATCGTACCGACAGGAGGACTTTGAAGCAATGTTCACCGATGTGAACCTCGCACAGCGGCTCGAGGAAGTCGAGGCGTTCGCGTCGGCCGCCTACATCCGGCGGCTGGCGCAGCGGCGGCCCGGTGTCGACATCGCCGTGAAGGAAATCGCCGGAGGCGTGGCAGTGTTTGCCGGCGCCGGCTCGCCACTCTCGGAAATCAAGGCGGTGGGCCTGCAAGGCCCGGTGAGCGACGTGGATCTCGACCGGATGGAAAACGTGTTTTTCAGCCGCGGAGAACCGTCGCGAGTCGTTGTGTGCCCGCTGGCCGATCCGTCACTGGTGGAAGGGCTCGGCCGCCGCGGTTATCGGCTCTCTCATTTCGAGAACATACTGGCCATGCCGCTGGATGCGAGCAATGCCGAGACCGCAAGCACTCCGGGCATCGAAGTCCGTCCGATCGGTCCCGACGAGGGCGATCTCTACGCGCGAGTTGTGGGGCCGAACTTCGTCGCGCCCGGTGAACCGGTCGACGAGATGATCGACATGGCGCTCACGATGGTCGGTGTGGAACTGGCCGTATCGTTTCTCGCCTGGATCGATGGACAGCCAGCCGGGGGTGGCGCGGTGATCTTGCACCGCGGACTGGCCCTCCTCGCCGGCGCCGCGACGCTCCCTCCTTTTCGCAATCGAGGGGTCCACGCCGCACTTTACCACGCCCGACTGGCTCATGCCCGGCGCCACGGCTGCGACCTGGCCGCTCAAGGCGCCCAACCCGGCAGCACTTCCCAGCGCAACGCCGAGCGCCGCGGTCTGCGCGTCGCCTACACGCGGGCATTGCTCATTCGCGAGCCGAGTCTGGCCTGAAAAACCGGATCGCCTCTTCGACCGTCTTGAAGATGTCCCAGTAATCGTCCATCCGCATGTCATTGATGAAACTCTCGGTCACCGGCGCCAGATGAGCCAGCACCGCTTCCGCATCGTGTTGTCTGATCCGGCGAGTCATGGTCATCAAGAGCCCGAGGAAGCTCGAGCCGGTCTCCCGGAATCCGCCGAGATCCAGAATGAACTTCGTGAATCCCTGCTCGAGCAAGTCACTTGTATCGCGGCCAGCATCGATATACTTCGGGTCGTTCATGAGCCTGCCGAAATTGCTCAGCACGACGATGTCTCCGTCGACGCGAATGTTGAGCGGCATGGGTTTCTCCGATCGAGAACTACTGTATCATCGCGAACAGGCGCTTCGCGAGGGTGATTCGCATCGCCGGCGGTCACCAAAGAGATGCGCTCCTTCTCAAGACAGCCCTCGCCCGGAGGAGGCTCACCATGATTCCAGGAAAAGCCCATTCGAAACACGTTCCGGCAAATCTCGTTGTCGTGCTGGTGATTGTGGCGGCCTCGAGCCGCCCGCTCGCCGCGGACGACTTCGCCGCGCCGCTGCCTGCCGGCGTGACGGCGGTCTGGGACCTTGAGAAGTCCTATCGCGAGACGACTCCCACCCGCGAGCGCATCTGCTTGAACGGCCTCTGGCGATGGCAACCCGCGCAAGCCGACCCGCGTAAGACGGAGCCCCCCAAGGCGAGCTGGGGCTACTTCAAAGTGCCGGGCTGCTGGCCCGGAATCAGTGATTACTTGCAGAAAGACTCTCAAACGCTCTACCGGCATTCGAGCTGGAACGATGCACGCCTGGGATCCGTGAGATCAGCATGGTACGAGCGCGAGTTCCACGTGCCGGTCTCCTGGGCCCGTCGCCGAATTGCGCTGACGGCCGATCACGTGAATTCTATTGCAACTGTTTTTATCGATGGCAAGCACGCCGGCGAGATTCGCTTCCCCGGCGGCGAGCTGGATGTCACCGCCTTTTGCCGTCCCGGCGCCAAGCACGCGATCAGCGTGCTGGTCACCGCGCTGCCACTCAACGAGGTCATGCTCTCCTACGCCGATACCGCCGCAGGGCGCCAGTCCCGGGGCACCGTCGCTCGCCGCGGTCTCTGCGGCGATGTGTTCCTCGAGTCAACTCCCGGGGGCGCCCGGATCACGCAGGTGAGGGTGAACACCTCGGTGCGCAGGGCCCAGATCACTCTCGACACCGCGCTCGGGGATCTCTTGGCGAGCGTGGCTTACACCCTGCGCGGCAGCGTGCGCCAGGATGGTCGCGAAGTGACCGCGCTCGAGAGCAAGCCGTTTCGCAAGGCCGATCTCGAGGGCGGCCGGCTCACCTTCGCGACGCCGTGGAAGCCCGACCGGCTGTGGGACCTACACACGCCGGGCAATGTCTATTCGGTGAGCGTCTCCCTGCGCGACGACGAAGGCCGGGTGCTCGACACCGCTGCTCCGGAGAGGTTCGGGTTCCGCGAGTTCTGGATCGATGGCCGTGACTTCTTCTTGAACGGGACGCGGATTTTTCTCTCGGCCGTCCCGATCGACAATGCCTTAGTCGGCGCCGCGCAGGCCACATACGCCGGCGCGAGCGAGACCCTGCGGCGGCTCAAGAGCTTCGGCATCAACATGGTTTACACCCACAACTACGGCTGCGAGCCGGGCTCTCACTTGAGCTATGCGGAGATTCTGCGCGCAGCGGACGATGCGGGGATGCTCGTCTCGTTCACCCAGCCGCATTTCAGTCACTACAACTGGAAAGCGGCGGATGCCGACAGGACGAATGGATATTCGCGGCACGCCGAGTTCTACACGCGCGCCGCGCTCAACCATCCCTCGGTCGTCTTCTACTCGATGAGCCATAACGCAACCGGCTACGAGGAAGACATGAACCCACAACTGATCGACGGCCTTTCTGACCCGCGTGAAGCCTGGGCCAGGAACAATACGAACCTCGCGCTACGCGCCGAAGCGATTGTGCGCGGGCTCGACCCGGGCCGCATCGTCTACCACCACGCCTCGGGCAACCTGGGCTCGATGCACGACAGCAACTTCTATCCCAACTTCGCGCCGGTGCAGGAGCTTTCCGACTGGTTCGAGCACTGGGCGACCAAAGGCGTAAAACCTGTCTTCACATGTGAGTATGGCGCACCTTTCACGTGGGACTGGTCCATGTATCGCGGATGGTACAAGGGCCAGCGGTCCTTCGGAAGCGCCTTAGTTCCCTGGGAGCTCTGCCTTGCCGAATGGAATGCCCAGTTCCTGGGAGACCGGGCCTACCGCTTGAGCGACATGGAGAAAGCCAACCTCCGCTGGGAGGCCAAGCAATTCCAGGCGGGCAAGCTCTGGCACCGCTGGGATTACCCCTACGAGATGGGCTCGCGGCTCTTCGACGATCGCCATGAAGTGATCGGCATGTATCTCGCCGACAACCTCCGCGCATTCCGGACCTGGGGCGTCTCGGCGACGTCACCCTGGGAGTTCGGGCACTTCTGGCGGCCGCGACCGGGAATCGACAAACGACGGCGTGAGCTGAAGGTCGACTGGAGTCAACTGGAGCGCCCCGGATTTAGCCCCGACTTCATCGATCAGGCGTTCGATCGCATGGATATGGCCTATGAGCAAAGGGACTGGAACCCGACGGCCGACGGTCTGGCATTGATTCGTAACAACCAGCCGCTACTCGCATACATCGCAGGGAAGCCGGCACGGTTTACCAGCAAGGACCATGTGTTCCACGCAGGCGAGACGGTCGAGAAGCAGCTCGTGGTCCTCAACAATTCCCGGCAGACCGTGACCTGCGACTGCGAATGGTCGCTCGAGCTGCGCAACGCCGCGGCGGCTGCCGGGCCAGTCCGGAATGCGGTCGCCGGTCGGAAGACAGTCTCGGTCCTGACCGGCCAGCAGGAGCGTATTCCGCTGAAGCTCGAGCTGCCGCGCTCGCTTGGGGTGGGCACGTTCCAATTGATCGCGCGGGCGTCATTCAGCACCGGCGAGACCCAGGAAGATTCTTTCGCGATCACGGTGCTGCCGGTCAAGGAGGCGACTCGTGTCAACGCGCGGATCGCTCTTTTTGATCCGGAAGGTGCGACCGGCGGGCTGCTTGCGAGCCTGGGCATCGCCTGCGAGCGAGTGGAATCGGACGCCGACCTCGCCGGATACGACATCCTGATTGTTGGCAAATCGGCATTGAAGCTCGATCGTCCCGCGCCATCCATCGATCGCGTTCGTCGTGGTCTGAAAGTGATCGTCTTCGAGCAAACGTCGCAGGTGTTGGAAAAACGGCTGGGATTTCGCGTTCAAGAATATGGGTTGCGACAGGTCTTCCCTCGAGTTCCCGATCACCCCATTCTGCTCGGTATCGGCGTCGAGCATCTTCGCGACTGGCGGGGCGACGCCACGATCTTGTCGCACTACCTGAATTATGAGCTGCGGCCGCGTTATGGCCCGACAGTGCGCTGGTGCGACATCCCCGTTCCGCACGTCTGGCGATGCGGCAATCAGGGCAACGTCGCTTCCGTATTGATCGAGAAACCAGCCCGCGGCAACGTGCAGCCGCTCGTCGATGGCGGTTTCAGCCTGCAATACAGCCCGCTACTCGAATACCGCGAGGGCCAGGGGCTCGTCCTGTTCTGCCAGCTTGACGTGACCGGCCGAACCGAGAGCGACCCCGTGGCCCGAACGCTGGTGCAGAATATCATCGGCTTCGTGGCGGGCTACGCGCCCGTGCCGACTCGATCGATCGTTTACGCCGGCGATCCGGCCGGGCTGCGCCATCTTGCGAGAGCCGGCTTCAAGGTGACTCCGTTCCAGGGAGCCGACCTGACACCCGATCAGGTGCTCGTGGCAGGCACCGGCGCAGGCAAAGAACTGGCCGGGCACGCGAAGATGATCGCTCACTGGCTGAAGGCCGGCGGCGACGTGCTCGGGATCGGGCTCGATGCAAATGACGCGAAGGCCTTCTTGCCGTTTCAAGTCGGCATGAAGGACACCGAGCACATCTCCGCGTATTTCGAGCCCTATGATCGTGGCTCGGTCTTTGCCGGAATCGGGCCGGCGGATGTGCACAATCGCGATCCGCGTCAGATTGCGCTCATCAGCACTGACCCCGACGCGGTCGGCGACGGGGTCCTGGCCCGCGCACAGAATGCAAACGCAGTCTTCTGCCAGCTTGTGCCTTGGCAGTTTGAGTACGCCGGCAAGCTCAACATCAAACGCACGTTTCGCCGCGTTTCTTTCCTGGTGTCGCAGTTGCTGACGAACATGGGTGCCGAATCGGCGACGCCTCTTCTGAGCCGCTTTCAATCGCCCGTGGCCGAAACGTCCGAGAAGCGCTGGCTGGACGGCTTCTATCTCGATCAGCCCGAAGAGATGGATGATCCGTATCGCTTCTTTCGGTGGTAGAAGTCGGCACGATTGTCAGGGCACAGTTTCTCGACTAGAGCCCACCGGCTTTAGGGCGCTTGCGCCATTTTGTCCGTTAATCTCTGGTTGAACATTTCGAAGAGGCTATACTAAGACGTCAGGTCGATCGCCGCCGGACGAGCGAATTGCCTCGTTCGCCGGCGCCCGGCCGGCCCCTGCCGACTGCCACACGCCCTCTTGTCTTACCTCAATCGCTGCCCTCCCCAGAGACGGACTCTGTCCGGCGATCATCATGAAATCCGTCGTTCTCGCCACGCTAGGAATGTTGATCGCGGCCGTGCCCGCCTGGGCGGTCGCCCCCACCGTCCGATTAATCCAGCCCGTCGGCGGCCAGCGCGGCACCGAGGTGGTCGTCACGCTCACCGGCCAGCGCCTCGCCGACATCCAGGAGATTCTCTTCTATCAGCCGGGGATCACGGTCACCAAGATCGTCGGCGGCAAGGACGCGCAGGCAGTCGCCACTTTCAAGATCGCGGAGGGCGCCGATCTGGGCCTGCATGATTTTCGCATTCGCACCGCGACGGGGATAAGCTCGCTCAAGACCTTTAGCGTGGGAGCGTTGCGCGACGTCCCCGAGGTCGAGCCCAATAACGATTTCGCCCGGCCCCAACCGGTCAGCTTCAACGTGACGGTCAACGGCGTCGCGGCCAACGAAGACATCGATTATTACGAGGTGCGCAGCGAAGAAAGGGGAGCGGATCACGGCCGAGGTGGAGGGAATTCGCCTCGGTCTGACGCTCTTCGACCCTTATGTCGCAATCTTGAACGCGAAGCGGTTCGAGCTGGCCACGAGCGATGACAACGCCCTCATCTGGCAGGATTGCTTCGTTTCGCTGGTCGCCCCCGAGGACGGGCAGTACATCATCGCCGTGCGCGAGGCGGCGTTCGCCGGCAATCCGCAATGCCTGTACCGCCTGCATGTCGGAAACTTCCCGAGGCCGACCGCCACGCTCCCTTCTGGCGGCAAGGTGGGCGAGCATTTGCGCATTCGCTGGATCGGCGACGTGCTGGGCGAAACCACGACCGAGATCGATCTGCCCGGCCATGCCGATCGCCATTTTGGCCTTCTGGCGCACGATTCGCGCGGCTTTGCGCCCTACCCGAACCTGTTTCGGCTCAGCCCGTTTGGCAACACGATCGAGGCCGAGCCCAACGACACCCATGATCGCGCCACCGCGTTTTCGGCTCCAGTCGCACTCAACGGTGTGATCGAAAAAGCGGGGGACGTCGATTTTTTCACGTTTCGCGCCAGGAAGGGGCAGACCTACGACATTCGCGTGTTCGCCCGTCAGATCCGCTCGCCGCTCGACCCGGTCATTGGGCTCTTCGCCAAGAACGCGGGCCAGGTTGCGGGAAATGACGACAGTGGCGGGCCCGACAGTTACATTCGATTCAACCCGCCGCGCGACGGTGATTTCGTGATCTCCGTATCCGACCACCTGAAAAAAGGGGGGCCCGAATACACATATCGCGTCGAGATCAGCTCGGCGACGCCTCGGCTCGACCTGAGCACGCCTAACGAATCGCTCCGGCGCGGGACGAGCGTGATGGCTCTCTCGGTTCCGAAAGGGAATCGCCAGGCGATCCTGATCCAGGCCAAGCGCGAGGATTTCTCAGGCGCGGTCACCCTGAGCGCGAGCAACTTGCCCCCGGGAGTCACGGTCGAGGCGGATGAGATGACGGCCGGAAACACGGTCATCCCAGTGCTTTTCCACGCCGATGCCAAGGCCCCGATTGGTGCGAAGTTCGCGAATGTCGTCGGTCGTCCGACCGACAGCTCGAAGCAAATTCCCTGCGAATTCAGCTCGACCGCCGAGCTGGTGCTCGGTCAAAACAACGTGCCGTTCTGGACGCGCACGGTCGAATCGCTGGTCGTCGCCGTCGCCAACGAGGCGCCCTTCTCGGTCGCGATCGTCGAGCCGAAGGTGCCGATCGTGCGCGGCGGCTCGATGGACTTGAAGGTGGTGGCCACCCGCAAGCCGGGCTTCACCGCTCCGATCCTCGTCTCGCTCCCCTGGAATCCGCCGGGAATTGCCTCCAAGGGAGAAGTCGTGATCCCCGAAAACGGGACGGAAGCGGTCATTCCGATCAACGCGAATGGCGGCGCCGAGTTGAAAACCTGGCGGATCCTGGCGAACGGCACCTATATCGAGCCTCCGCCAGCCCCCGCGGCCGGAACGCCTAAAGCACAGCAGCAGCGGCGCGGAAACCGCGGCGGCCGGCTGGTTGTGTCGTCGGAATTCGCCCGGCTCACCGTGGCGCCACAGTTCCTGACGCTCAAGTTCCAGGCGGCCAGCGTCGAGCAAGGCAAGGAGGTCGACCTGATCGTGAACGTGAACAAGGTAACCGACTTTCCGGCGCAGCGAAGCTCACGCTCATCGGCCTGCCCAACAAGGCGACCACAGAGCCGGTCACGGTGACGGATCGCGATACCAAGGTCGTGTTTCACCTCAAAACCGACCTGAAGACGCCCCCTGGCGAATCGAAAGGCCTGTTCTGCCAGGCCGTCATCATGAAAGACGGCGAGCCGATCGTGCACAACCTGGGGACGGGCCGGCTGCGCGTCGATGCGCCGCTGCCGGCCCGGAAGCCGATCCTTCCGGCCGCGGGCGCCAGGCCCGCCTCGGTGGTCACCGTCAAGGCCGATGCGGGCAAGCCTCTGTCACGTCTGGAGAAGCTCCGTCAGCAACGCAAGGAGATGCTGCAAGGCGGAGAGGCCCCGCATTGATTGAAGCAAGCGTCAAAGTACCGCATTCGTGAAGAGAAACACGACGACATGCACAAGGGTGCAGCTCGTAGAGAAGACGATGGTTTCGGCAAAACCGAGAAACCTGCGGGCGATCACGTACAGTCCCCACCAAAGACAGAGCACGGACGTAACCAGCGCTAACGCAAGAAGAGCCACATAGAGAGGGGTTGCCCAATCGGTGTCGTCGCTCGAATCGAAGGCGGCCGATCGGGAAAGCGCCACGTTGATCATTGGGCCCGCGACTGCCGCCCACAGCCATGCCAGGAGCACAAGATACTTCCCGCTGACTGTCGCGCGCCATCTGCGATGTTCGGGTTCTCGTGCGGTCGATGAGGCCGATGCGGAGCCACGACCTGAACCACGAGAGGTGGGCGTTGCCAGCACACGTTCGTTGTGCCAGCACGCGCGCGTCGTCTCGTCCGTGAACTTTGCAGCCGCACGAAGTAGCCCAATCGAGAAACAAAACATCACGTTCCCGGCGACAAATGCCACGGGAAGTGCGAACCCAACAAAAGCCAGGTCGTATTTCCAGCGCCTAGCAACTGCGACCGCCACGAGCGCAATCAGGACTGCGAGCGATCGAATTCTAGTGAGCAAGGTCAAAACCGCGCTAGCGCAGCGGGGGGACACCCCAATACGCCCTTGGGAGGAGGAGGATCGTATCGAACGTCAACCAGCCCGTGTTTAAATCGAATGCAAACAGTTCCTAAACTCGATCTTCCTTTCATTCGGATCCCATCCGTACCACATGGCATGTGAACGTCATCAACCAGCGTGAAGTCGAATCGGTCAAGCACGTTGTTGTAGACGGTCATTTCCTCGGTCATCTCATAGGAGCCCAGTGGTGCTGCTTCCAGTGCAAACCGGGCGCGCGCGGTCTGCCGCACAACGTAATCAACGCCGAAACGCCATCCAATGACGCAGAATAAGACCGCTGCGAGGGCCCCAGGTGCAGCGAGGACCCAAACTCTAAAGCTCGCCCTCCGAACGATCGAGTGCTCACTAAAGGTCGATCGCATCATCATATCTTCTCCATTCGAGCGGACGTGGCGGCGGCCACTCGTGGTCGGCACGCTCACGGCGCTGACATTCTACAGATTGAAGACTGTAACTTCTTTACGACGGAGGGACCAGAGTCGGTTCTCGGATGATTTCTTAAAGAGCCTTGCGGATGGGATGAATATCGGAACGCTCGCCATTAAAATACGTTTCAATCTGATCGCTTCTAACGCCGGTCGGGGTTCGTGCAACGGGAACTGGAACCAGAATCCGACGTCGTTTCCGGGCAGCAGTTCGGCCATCCGGGATGCGTTCGTCGACATGGCCACGGTCGGCGGTGATCAGTTGCGGCACTTTCACGGGCCCTGTTCCTCCAGCAGCCTGCCGTAGAAGCCCTGTCACTGCGGGGTTTCTGCGACTGGAAGCGGCCGCTGGACTCGGTGCGCCCGTCCGGCGCACACACTTGCTGCAATGGAGATGTAAGCAACATGAATACCGACCGAAACCTGCTGTTCGGTGTGCTCGCTCTGCAAGCCGATCTGATTGACGCCGATCAGTTAGCCGAGGCGTGCTCCGCCTGGGCGGCAAAAAAGGCCGTGCCGCTGGCCGACCTGCTTTGCGATCGGGGCTCGATCACCGCCGATGAACGGACCCATGTTGAGTTCCTTGTGAGGAGGGGGCTCTATCCCGCGGGACATCCGATGATCGCGGCCGCTCTGATGGACTTCGGACGAGGACTTGTGCGCCTGGCGCGGTGCGATGAGGCGGACGCCGCTCTTGCTGAGAGCATATCGATCGTTGCCAGATCCCCCCGCGCGCTGTCGGCCCATTACCCAGCCTGGTCTGAGTGCTGGTACGGTGCCGGTCTGGCGGCCCGACATCGGTACGCTGAGGCCGAGCCGCACCTCCTGGCCGTCGAAAAGGGGCTTCGCGAGGCCCGCTCGACACCCCGTCGATATTACCGCGAGGGCGTTGAGCAACTCGTCAAGCTCTACGAGGCCTCGGGCAAATCCGACCAAGCGGCAAAATGGCGCCAGAGTTGGCAGGACTTCGCGACTCTGCGGGGCCATCAGCGGGTAAGGAAGGAAATACGAGTGGCGAGACGTTACATGCTCCAGCGCGTGCGCGGAAATAAGCAGATCACGTGAGCGACGCAGGTCTCGTTACTTCCGCAAGCGGTTCCCCGCTATGTCGTATTTCTGCCCGTTCAGCATGACGAAGATGCCCGCCCGGGTGGCAAGGTCGTTCAACTCGCTGTAGTCGGCATCGTACTTCTTACAGATCGGGTCGACGGCCTCGCGGACGAGGCTCTTCTTCGCTCCCAGATCCTTCTGGGCCTCGTTGGGCTTGGCTGTGGCCAGGGCGTCTTTGAGGTCGGTGGCGACAGCCTTCTTGTCGAGGGGACCTCGCTTCTTCCGCTTATCGGCCTTGGCCTTGGCGCCGGCGGGGTCGGCCTTCCGGCAGAACTTCGTGTAGGTAAAGGTCGTCTTCCCCTTGGAAGGGCCGGAGAGGATACGAATCTTGAAGATCGTGGGATCCTTGAGGTACTTGACATCCCCGATGACCTGAGCCGGCGTCCCGGCGTCGATCTCGGCGAGCTCGCTGCCCTCAAGCAGCGCCTCGTACTGGGAGTTGTTCGAATCCAAAACGATGTCCTGAAACCCTAACGCCGCCCCGTCGCTCTTGGCGATCGGTACCTTCCTCGCCGGCTCGTCGCGGGCAAGGACGACCTTGTCGCCGACCTTGGGTTTAAATCCGTCGACATACTCAGGGGCTTGGGCGACTGCGGCGAGGGCGACGATCAATCCGAACATACGCGCTACTCCGTGATGGGGTCGATCAAACTGCGGCCGTCCCCACGAAGGTCGGGGTCGTTCGCATCGAATGATCGAAGTCACGTTCAATGAAGCGATTATACCTACAACCGCGCGCGGCGAAACGCTCGATAAGCGAGCTGGGCCAACGGACAATGGACGTGAATCGGCATCGAGACTGTCAAGCAGATCACGTGCCAAGCCCTTATGGCCTCGGTTGCTGCTCGATCTCGGCCCGTTGCTGAATCTGGTGACGCTTCTGCGCTTCACGCGCTTGATCGGGAAATTCCTCAATCGTCCAAAGGTAGGCAGAAGCCGTGCGGTCTGGGTTGTGCCGGCGCTGCTCCCAGTGCTGCAAGGTCTTGAGAGGGATTCCGTAGGCGCGAGAAAATGCGGCCTGGCTCATGCCAAGTCCTTCCCGGATCGCTTTCGCATCGGCAAACTCAACGACCGTCACGCGGCCTTTGTTGGGCTCACCCTTGATATGCGCAACGACTTCCTCCATCCCTGCGATAAGCTGCTTGTCGAAATCCGTAAGTGTGTCGGTCTTTTTGCTCATTGCCGTTTCTCCTTCTGCTTCGCCTTGATGCCGGCCCTAGCCGCGTCTGCCAACTTGGCGAGGATCGCCATGGCAGCGGGCGATGGGTTTTCCTGCGCGGCCTTGGCATAAGCCATAAACAGGTAGAGGGGCGCCGTTTCGTTATAGTAGTAGTAGATCAACCTCGCGCCGCCTCGCTTCCCCATGCCGGCGCGGCCCCACCGCAGCTTTCGCAAGCCGCCCGTGCCGGGCATCTCGTCGCCGGCAAGGGGGTTGCGGGCGACGTAATCCTTCAGATCGTCAAGCTCGGCAGCGGACCATAGCGCTGCCGCCTGTTTTATGAAGGATTCCGTCTCGATGACGGTGTTACCGATATTCGATTTCATCGCACAACTATACTCGGAATGAGGATAGACGGCGAGCGCTAAGTTAGGGCGGGTTCGCGCGAGCGTGCACGAACATCTTTGCGCAGCAAGACCATCCCGGCGATGGTCCCTGTTCCAATCTGTTTGGTTGCGGCGACATCATGCCGGATTCTCCCGCCGTCCCAGCGGGCCAGGTTTTTGCTTTCTCAGGATTCTCCCCAAGTTTTCCTGAAGTGTTCGTAAAAACGCCTCCTCTCCCAGTGGTCGGAGGTTTTGTTCGTGGGATTGAAGGAACCTTATGTCCTCCGCTCGAATCACTCTCGTGCGAGAGCCACGCCGGTTCGGGGCCAGCTCAAGCAACGGACCGACCGTTAACGGCCCGTCATCACGGCCACGTACATGGGCTGCGGCATTGCACCATCGACTTCGGGCTTCAATCGATGGGCCAAGCTGAGATAATGAATGGTTGGTCGGAGTCAACGAGGCGACAGGCAAGGAGTTACAATGGCTGCTTCAACGAAAGACGGGAAGATCGTTATTTTGCAGGCCGACGATTTGAGGGCATGGTAGCCGATCCGAAAGGTTTTCGGTGACGATTGGAGATGAGCCGGGGTGGACAAGAAAGCGCTGAAGATCCTGTTTGCGACGTACTGGACCCCGAAAGGCTGGAAGCCTGCTGTCGAGCGGACTAGTCCGTTGTCGATCTTCGCTACGCCATGCGGGCTGGGGTGATGTTTGACTCGATCCGGGTGTCGCACGGGGAAATCGTGCGACGTGCAATCGAGATACGATCGAGGTTCGATCCCGATGCCATCGCCAATGCTTTCCTGGCTAGCCTTTCCACCCGAAGGTTGGAAGTGCGGTCTGCACTCGGCAGCTACGCAGTGCTGCGGCACTTCCCGCCCCACGAGCATTACGAGCGGCGCACGAGTTGCCCCGTATGCGGTGGATACAACGCTCCTGAAACGGACGAAGACCTCAACGTGCTCAACTTCGAGCGCTTCAAATGGGGAGGTGTGCGTCACGAAAACCCGCACTACGCCACGTTCGACCTGGAGCGATTCCGAGACCTTGATCCGCCGTCGCCGACCGAAGCGGACATTTCGATCTTCCGTAGTATTCTGCGAGCGATCGAAGCCGTGCCACCCGACAAAACCGCTCCACAGTTGGAAAAGTCCCTGTGGGGTCTTGTGCCGTCAAACAAGGCGGAAAGAGACGTTCTGGTGAACCTCCTCGGCTACACAGGTGTCTTGACGATCCCGGAGTATCCCGGATTCTTGGATAGGTTTGTTCGATCCGACGAACGTCACCTTCCGCCACATCGCTTCGTAGACTTGGGTTATCCTGCCTGCTGGTGGAAAGGCCGCCACGGTATCAATTATGCGGCTCTTCGGATCTGGTTTCCGAGACTGAAGTTTGAGTCGCAGAGACGCCCGTAGTGACCCAACGGCAATGAGTACGATCAGGAACCACGAGCCACACGACGTGTCCATCAAGCAGAGAATTCAGTACTCTATGCGCACGTTCGGAAGCGCGCGTTGAAGCTCGCTCACTCCGGCGGGTGTGAGCCTGGTATTGGGCTCCTCACTGTACAAGTCCAAGACCCGCAAACTTGCCATACTCCTCAAGTGCTTTAGCCCCTCGTCGCCGACCTCGGTGCCGCCGAGACACAAGAACTTTAGTTTGGGCAGCGTCTTCAGGTGCACGACGCCCGCGTCACTCACGTGGGTGCCGATAAGGTTCAGCTCCTGCAGGTTCGTCAAGTGATTTATGTACGCCAAACCGGCATCGCTGACTTGGGTGCCACAGAGGTAGAGCGCTTGCAAGTTGCGGAGCGTTCTCAGATGCACCAGGCCGCCGTCAGTGACCTTGGTACTACGGAGATCCAGCTCTTTGAGATCGGTCAAGCCCTCGAGGTGCGCGAGCCCGGTGTCTCCGATGTCCGTCGCGCTGAGATCGAGAGTTTGAAGGCAGTTGAGTCCTTTCAAGTGCGCCAGTCCGGCGTCAGTGACCGCGGAGTCGAAGAGATCGAGCCTCTCGAGCCGTTTGAGACGGCCGATCGGAATCAGCACGCTATCCACGGTTTTCCGTGTTTGAGAGATGACGTAGACTGCATCGCCGAAATAGTCGGCCCCAACGAAATCAGCCAACCATCGGGGAACCGGTGGCTTTCCGTTCTCGTCGCGAATGCCATTGGTGCACTGCCAGTCATACCACACTCCAGCTCCAGCGCGTTTGATCGCGGCGACAGCATCTCGCTGCGAATGGGCACGGTGAACGACCCAGCCCAGCCCGAGCGCGACGAAAACCACGAGAAGCAACAGCGCCCGCGTACTTGGTCGGACAAGGAGCAGATGCCATCGACGGCGCGACGAAGGGAAGGCTTGCATGCGTGGTCTAGAAACTCTCCAATTTGTAAACGAGCCGTTCTATTTCTTCATCGAAGTCAGCCCGTCTATTCTGGAACCGAACGGATTTCTCATTACCCCGAATCTCTGAATGATCGGGATTTGTGCCGGCAGTCGCCGGAATCCTGGGACGCAGGCCGTTGCCGGGCTGCTGAGACTCTTCCTTGATTCCAGAAGCAGGCGACGTGCGTGCAAGGCTCTTCTCCTGTAGAATCACCGCCATACTGAAAGACGCAGATTCCTTGCGGGTTATTCATTCCGCCTCGCGTCCAAGTGGTCGGCCGGTTTGTTCGTTGGACCGAAGGCCGCAGACCACACACCACGTCACCGCGCCCTCAGGTGCGAGTACCATGCGCATTATCCCCGACCTATGGCGAATCAACGAAGACGCCAAGCGGCTGTACCAGCTCTATCTCTGCCAACTGAGCACGAGCGGTGCGTATGAGCGCGTCGTCACCGCCAGCCGCCAGATACGCCGCCACGCCACTCGTGGCCAAGGCCGTGCCGCGGGGATCTTTACGTCCTGGTTCGAAATAGAAGCACTGTGTGAGCTCAGGCAATACCAGACTGCGTGGCGACAGCTCCGGCGATGGGAAGAGGTTGCCCTGGGACGTCGGATCGATCGCCGGCGTCAGACGTGGCCGCTGGATGAAGTGGCCTGGTTCGAGCACCTTCACGTACCGCTCCTGTACTTCATGGGGCGGTATCGCCAAGGTTGTCGTTTGCTCGAAGCGATGCTGGACTCAATGCTCGATGCTCGGAGGGTGCGGAGCTGGGAACTGTTGTTCCGGATTTACAACGGCGATAAGGAGCCTGCGAACCGTTGCCGAGTGACGCTCACGCACTATTACTCTCGACTCGGCAAGGACCTGCTCCGATGGCCCCGCCGGGAGTCGTTCGTCAACGGCTTCCACCCGCGGCTTTTCGGGCTCGCGGCTGTTCGGCCCGAAGAGATGTTAGCAGACCCTCAGCGGCTAGCGGGCTTCTACAAGAGGCTCATGGCGATTCGAGACGAGCGAACGACGTCGGGCACGACTTGTGGCGAGCGCGATCTGACCGACAGCGCGGAGACGGTCCGGAAGAGGCAGAATGCCTTGCAAGAGAAGCGGGGCTGCTTCAACGAGAGGTACAAGTCACGCAGGAAACTGCTGAACGCGAAGCTGCTGGGACTGTTCCCCGAATTGCGCGATATCGGGACGCGATAATCCGGCCTCGGACCGAACTCGCCTCAATCGCGTTGAAGGTGGTGCGCCGAGCGCATCGACCGTCCGGCGGGAGTGCCGAACCTACGCGCTGGCGTCCGGCAGGTGTGCCGGACCTACGGGCGCACAGCCGGCAGACGCATAAATGGAACGATCGCTACAATGTGGAAGATCGGAGGCGTGCGATGACGCAGATGACGCAGATGACGGGGGGCTGCATCTGCTAAGCGCGTGCTTCAACAACGGCAGGGCCGTCAGTTCGGCCGATCTATCCGGAATCCTCGAACGAATCGGCTCGAGCGCCGAAAGCTGCTTGGAATCGGCGGACCGGGGAGCGCGGCAATGGTCAGTGCCCGGAATGATCACCCCGCGGCCAACCGTCGCCCTCAAACGGCACGGTCAGGCGGTCACCAGGCGACACTGATCCCGGCGCGTCGGAATCGGAGCGACAGGGCCTGACGATGCAACAATCGGCATTTACCTGGACGACCTCGACTTGTTGGCATGGACGGGTCTCGATGCCGTGCGCGGTGAAAACCATCCCGTCCAGCACACCATCAATACGGCCCAGGCTTACCTTTGCGGAGCGGTCTGCGTAGACCATCTCGATCTTGCCCACGATCGGGCCCTGAAGCAGGAAACTCGCCCATTTCCTGGGCAACTCGGGAAGCCCTTGCGGTTTCACCTTCTCATCACCGATTCGCAAATACACGCTGCCAATTCGGCCGAAATGACAGTCGCAGACCTTACCCTCGCGCACCGTCTCGCAAAACGCTTTCAGCCCCGTGAGCTCGATAATGTACCGACGCGCTCCCCACGTCACGGGGGAAAACCGATCGTTCTTGAAGGCGTAAACACGGTGTTCCGGTAGGAATTTGAACTCGTCGTCGCACTCGGCCGCATAGCCGAAGTCTTCGTCCTTGAAGTCGCCGCTGCCAGCCGTCCACGCGAACCTCCCGTCCGCGAGGATTCGAAGCTTGGCATATCGAACGCTGTTCATCCCGTTGTATTCGCCTGCCCACTCGTCCAAGGAATCCGCCGGCGAATCGCCCCGATGCAACTCGACTTTGATGCGGGGAGGGGTCGGGGCATCGAGATTTCCGATTTCGCCGATGAACAAAGTCAGCGGAATCGCCAAGCGCCGGTAGCCGGGTGCCGCAACCTCCAGCCAGCGGTCGCCGTAACACACGTGGCGTGTGTTCTCATAGTGCCATCCCTTGGGGGCGCGAACCGTAAAAGCGCTCTGGCACGCATAAAGCGAGAGGTGGTGACCACCCGAGAGCAGATCGCGGAAAAAGTGACCGTCCCCGAGAAAGGATGCTGAGTCCGGAACGAGGCTCCGTACTTCGCCCACGAGGAACAAATGACTGAAGTGAGCGCTGCCATCGGCCTGGGTTGTTCCGAAGGAGGGTCGAACTAGTTCATCCGGATAGGGGTAAATCACGCCGACGCGCACGCCGGCAACCGGATTTCCAGATTCGGCGTCGACAACCTGGAATGTCAGCTCTAGAATGCGTTCGCCCTTGGGCACCGGCGACGCAGCGAGGGTCAGTGAGATGAACATGGCGGCTGCGGCGAGACCGGCTGCGGCGCTGCATTTCGACGTACGCACCACGGAACGAAGCGAAAGCACGGTCTCGCCTCCTTTCGGAGCTTCGACGGCGAGTCGTTCATCGCAATCAGCAATACAGTGACGAAGATGAGTTGAGGAGTGGCGAGGGTAGAATATCTAAAAGCCGAAATGGACGCCAGCTTAAAGGTTGGCGCCGAGGATCTCTGTCTGCTTCCCCTGAAGCTCCAATGAGTTGTGTATTCGCACAGCGTTCCTGCCCGATCGTTTGGCCTGGTAAAGAGCTTCGTCTGCATGACGAACGAGGTCTCCCGGACCGCTTTGCTCGCTCCGGTCGGCCACGGCGACGCCCGCGCTGGCGGTGACGGTGATTTCTTTCCCGCCCGCGAGAACCCCCTGCCAGGCCAGTCGACTCCGGAAGCGCTCCGCCAGGGCCAAGCCAATCGGCGCCGAGCAGTCGGACGCGACCACGACGAGCTCTTCGCCGCCGTAGCGCGCGACCAGATCACTGCTTCGCACTGAACCGGTCAGGAGCGTCGAAGCGACGCGCAGAACTTCGTCACCGGCTGAATGGCCATATGTGTCATTGATCGACTTGAAATGATCCAGGTCGACGATGATCACGGCCAGGGCGACGCCGCGGCTCTGATAGGCGTGCCAGGCCCGGGCAAGATGGTCTTCGAGCACCGTGCGGTTGGCCAGCCCGGTCAGGTGGTCCCGTTGAGACTGCTGTTCGAGAATCGAGAACGTTCGACGCAGCTTGAGCGCCGCGCGAACCCGAGCGAGCAGCTCGGCAGTCACGAACGGTTCCGTGATCAGGTCGAGCGCTCCCAGATCGAGCGCGGTGGTTCGTTCCTCGGTTGTCGTGCGATCGCCGTAAAGAATCACCGGCACCAGCCGCGTCGCGTCCTGCTCCTTCACTCGCTGAACAAGAGCCAGACCGTCGTGCGTCGGCAAACGAAGCTGCGACAGGATGAGATCGGGCTGGAAGATCTCGACCGCTTGAACCGCCGTCACCAGGTCACCCGCCGGGAACGCTTCCATCTCGCCGGCCGCAAGGATGCTGCACAGCCGCGAGCACTCGCTTCGTGAGGGCTCGACGACCAGCACCCGGCGCGGGAAGTGGTGCGAATCCAGATCGGCGCGCAGCCGCATGAGACGTTCTCACCGATATCTCGAAGGACGAAAGGTGAGCGCGATCTTACCACGAGCCGGCGCGCACTCGCTCGTGCTGTTTTCCAAGTTCCACGTCGCGCTCGTTTTCGCCACCCTCGTTCTTCAAGGACGACACCGAACCCCGGGCGCAGAGGCGACCTGAAATTCGTGAGCTAAACTCTCCGCGGCGCTTGGCCTCAGAAGAGCAGAAGCGGCTCGAACGCTCCGCCGAGCGGCTCTTGCGAGGGCAACCCGAGCCAGTGCTCCAGGATGGCGGCATAGACGCGTCGGAAGTCGACGCTCATCTTCAGGTCGCCGTCCTCGAGATCGGTCAGGCTGGGCGTCACGCCGGCCAGGCCGCCGCGAATGGCGCCGCCGATCAAGAACACCGGCGCCGCCGTGCCGTGGTCCGTCCCGTGGCTGGCGTTCTCGGCGACGCGCCGGCCGAACTCGCTGAAGACGAGGACAACTGCGCGGTCCGCCAAACCCGAGCTCTCCAGGTCGGACTGAAAAGCCCCCAGCGCCCCGGACAACTCGTCCAGCATCCGCTCGTGGTGGGGAAGCTGCCCGGAGTGCGTGTCATAGGACAGCCCGCCGTCGCCGTGTTCGACGTAGTAAACGCGGGCGCCGAAGTCGGCCTTGATCAGCCGGCCAACCAGCCGGAGCCGCCCGGCCAACGTGCTCGAGGGGTAGACAGCGTCAGGGCTCCGATCGCGAGACGACGCCGCCAGCACGTCAGCCAAAGTGTAGGCATCGACCAGGCTGCGCCGGACAAAAGCATCCAGGTCGTCCTCCGGCCGGCCGCCGTCCCGGATGATCGTCGCGTCGACGGCCGGGGGGAGGATCAGCTCGTCGAGTCCGTCGAATGACGCGGTTGCGGCGCGTGCCCCGCGCATCGCGAGCGAGGGAGACTTGAGCCCGACGAAGACCGATGCCGGCGCCTTGTCCTGCGGCGAGGACTGCACGTCGAGCGCGCGGCCCAACCACCCAAGATCGTTGATCCCGCCCTGGTCCGGCCGCGAACCGTCGGTCCGAGGGTCGAACCGGGCGGTGTGCCAGTAGGCCATGCTCTGGAAGTGCGACCGATTCGGGTTGGGGTACCCGACCCCCTGGATGATTGTGAGCCGCCCGCGCTCGAGCAGCTTGGCCATGGCGCCCATCGCCGGATGCAGTCCCAGCCGGGTCATCGATCCGCAGGAGATCCTTCGTCGGCAAGCGCAGTACGTTGCGATGCCGCGCATAGCCTTCGTCTGCGTAGGGTACGACGGTATTGATTCCGTCGTTGCCCCCCGTGAGCTGGACGACGACCAGGATCTGTTCGTCGCGTCGCGCGGAAGCGGCGCGTGCCGTACGATCGAGGAACGCGGGAACGCTCGGCGATAACGCCACCAGCGCAGTTGACTTGAGAAACGATCGTCGTGAGCTCAAGGGAGGTCCTCCGCTCGAGGAAGGAAACGGTAGAGATATGAATTTGTCTTCAGATCAACTGGGCCTCAGGCGAGGCGAGGATCAGGGCGACGGCACGCCGCGCCGCCTCGGGCTGCACGAGCACGCGAGCGGGAGACGGCCTCGACAACCCGGTCGCACCATCGGGGAGATGGAGCGATTCCTGTGAGCAGCTCGGCGAAGAATGCAACCTGGTCGCAGAGCCCTCCACCGCGGCCGTGGCGTGCTGCAAGAGCTTGGGCATCGACGGGCTTGAGCAACCCGACCGGCCGCCCGGCGACGAGGTCGGCCGCGAACCGGGCGCGGCCGATCGCACCCGCGGGTCGTCAGCCAGGCGCGGCCGCCAGCCCAACCCCCGACACTCGGCGGATAGAAGAGATCCTGGCCCAACGACTCGGCCCACTCGGCCAGGACCAGCGTGTTGGGGAGCGGGTCGAAGACCTCCAGGGCCCGGACTGCCCCGACGACGAACTCCGGCGGCCCGGAGATCCGCCGGCCCAGGTTTTCCATCGCGAAGAACCGGCGCGAGCGGAGTACCGTCTCGATGGCCCAGCCGACGTCGAGATGTCGTTCGCGAAGACCGGCGGCCAGCGCCGCGACATCATCCTCCGCAACCGCGGCCTCGCCCAGCAAGAGCCGGCAGATCCGCTCCGCCAGTCGACGGGACGTCGCCGGGTGGTCGAGGAGCATCGCGATCAGGTCATCGCCTCGCCAGCGCCCGCGATGAGCCAGGATGGTCTTCTCCCCGTCGTCATGGCGGACCGGGTCATCGCGGAATCGGCCGTCCTGCGACTGTCCAGCCGGTCAGGGCCCGCGCCGCTGCCTTCACGTCGGTCTCGGTGTAGTTCCCCACGCCGAGCGTGAACAGCTCCATCAGCTCGCGGGCCAGATTCTCGTTGGGCCGCCCACGCGTGTTCTCCGTGGGCATCGAGCCAGAGGAGCAGCGCCGGATCGTGGACGACCCGCGTTCAGCAGCTCGCCGTAAGGGGCGCGGCCGAACTCGCGAAAGATCTCATTCTGGCGGCGGACCACCGGCCCGACCTTGGCCGCGCTGGTGGCGAAGTGGTCATGCCAGAACAGAGCCAGCCGCTCGCCGAGCGGGTCGGGCCCCGCGACCATGCGATAGACCCACCACGCCTTGAGGCGGTCGATATCCGTCCCGGCACGTTCCACCAGCTTGTCAGCGACGGTGCGAAGTCCGCCGGCACCCCCTCGGCACGGGCCGTCCCCGACAGCAGCCGGTCGATGCACCGGTCCGGCCCGCTCGCGGAGATCGCGTTGGAGCTCGGACCAGGTCGCCGCGAAGCCGGCGCGACGGTGCAGATGAACAACTCGCGCCAGGTTCCAGGGATGCATCCGGGCCCGGGACGTACCGATCCCAGCCGGTGCGGCAGCAGGCACCCGGCAGTGGCTCGTGGGCGGATGTGTCGTGGCCAATCATTGCGGGCCGTCCACGCGAACGGTCGCGAGCTCCCGGATCTCGCCGGGCGCGAGGCTCTGCCCTTTGATCGGGTCGCCAGCGGTCGACGAGACGGCGCGTCTCGACCGTCCTCGCCTCGCCCACCATGAAGACCTCTTTCTTCACGGGCGTCACGAGGACCAGCTCGTACGCCATGTCTGGAGCAAGCCCGTCGATGCGGAATCGTCCCTCGTTGTCGGTCTGCACGGGATGGGGCCACGGCTTCCCTTCGCTGTCGGGAGCAGAATGCCCCTTGGCGTCGGTGAGGAGCTGGGGCGAAGGGAACGACGAAGCACGATGTCGCAATGTCGCCTCGCGGCGCGGCTTGCCGTCTTTGCCGACCAGCCGTCCGGTCGCCGATGCCCAGCGGTCGAGTCGCACCTGGACCGGCCCCGGCTCGTCGCCGCGGAGGGCGGCTCGGCCGATCAGGCCGCGGTCCTTCTGAACGAAGAGGATCGTCCGTGGCGCTTCCCGCTCGGGGTCGAGCCCCTCCACGGAAAACGATCCCGCGACCAGGTCGATGCCGACGCCCTTGCCATCGCGGGTCGACGCGCCCAAGCAGCCCGTAGGCCGACACGCCGGTCGCCGGCTTGTCGATCTGGCCCGACGAGCGTGCCGATCAATCTTGCGGCCCGGGTCGAGCTCGATGTCGAAGACCTCCGGCTGGTCGTCGATCTTGAGGTCGAGCATGCTGGTAGCCGTGGCAGATGGAGTGGACCATCATCGAGGCATACGAGCGTTTGCGGTCGACGAGCGGGTACTTCGCCCGATCGGCATCCCGCACCCGGGCCGGCACGTAGCTCCCATCTCCGACGAAGGCCGTGATCAGCCCCGGTGCCGGTCGGGACGACGAGGCTGTAGATGCCGCGCTCGTCCGCCGAGGCCGAGCGGTGGAAGAACTGGTTCCTCAGGACGTTGTCCGAGAAGAAGCCGTTGTCGTCGTAGGGGGTGTATCGCGCCATGGCCAGCTTCGGCTGGCCCGTCGCCTTGTCGACCAGCCGGAAGCGTACCAGCACGCCGCGCAGTCAGCTTGATCTCGGTCTCGACCGGCGCGAGCCCCTGGGTATCCCCGATAGTCAATTCCTTCATGATGTACGGCTGGTCGTCCCGCGGGAACACCCTCAGCTTGTAGGAATTGCCTTTGGCCATTCCCTCCAATCGGAAGTGCCCCTGCGCGTCGGTCATCGCCCGGATGCCGCGCATGTTATCGTTGGGGATCTCGCCGCCGAAATTACCGCCGTAGATCCAGACCCCGGCCAGCGGCTGTCCCGTGTCCGCGGCGCGGACGACGCCCTGAATCGGCTTGCTCGGCCCGGCGACGATCTCGACATCCGTGTGGTCGACGGGCTTGCCGCTCACGACCTTCTGCGGTCGAGACGTAGAGCAGCTTGTGCTCGATCGTGGGGCCGCTGATGTGGATCACCGCCGATCGATTCCGGCCAAGCCCCGTCAGCACGAAGCGGCCGTCCTTGTCGGTCTCGAGGTCTTTCCGGTAGCCCGTTCCAGGTCGGCGACCAGATCGTCCGATTCGGTTTCTCGTCTAGCTGAGCCACCCAGACCTTCGCTCCGAGTACCGGGCGGCCCTGGAGATCGAGGACGCGGCCGCGCACCGGGACGTCGTCCTCGACGAGCGAGCAGCGTATACTCGTTGGTCTCGCGATCAATCCAGCCCCACGCCGGGCCGTATCCCGGCGGCGGCTGCGACGACCTCCACCCACCTCCACGGCTTCTGAATCTGAGTCGTGGAGAATGCGTTGGCCACGATGGACTTCGGAAAGAGGGCCTGGAACGATGCCGTCGGGTCCGGTGGTGGCGATGAGCTTGGGCCGAGCTTCGGGGAAGCTGTGGTGGTGCCACCCGTGGGAAATGATGGCATACCACCAGAGCGTGATCTTGGCACCGGCGACCGGCTTGCCGTCCGGCGTCAAAACGCGGCCCTTGGTCTCGACGACGCCGTCACCCCAGGCAGCCTGCGGCTTCTCTGCTTTGGCCGCGGCGTCGCCGCCGGAGTCGCGAGCGATCGGGGGGCTCGCACTCTGAACGGCAGCAACGGCTCCCACCGAGCGCCGCATCTCTCGAGCGGCCTGCGCCCGCACCGCTCTCAGGGCCGAGAGGCCCGCAATCGTGCAACAAGCCAGCAGAGCAAGGGCGCCCACGTTCAACTTGGTGAGGAACATGGTCTTGAGAACCCTTTCCGCGAGCGCTGCGACTGACCAGATTTACGCCGCCGCCGGTCGCGTACCGCAATGCTGCCTGGACCGTCGCTGTTGCCAGCGCCGGCCGCACCGCGGCGGCGGACACTTCGCGTGGCAAGGCCGCGGCGAGCGCCCCTGCGCCCAAGGCGAGCCCCCGCCTTTCAAATCGCTTGCGCAACAGCTCGCGGGCGCGGGCTAGACGGCTGGAGAGCGTACCCTCGGCGATCCCCAACCGCAGCGCGACCTCCTTGCGCGACCGCCCCTCCAGCTCGCAAAGCACCACGGGAATTTGAAACTTCTCCGGCAAGCGGCTCAGCTCCTCGTCCAGGAGCACCAGCAAGTCGCCGCACCGTTCCTCTTCCTGGGTCGGCCTCGTCCTGAGCACGTCAATCACATGTCTCTCCTTCGCGAGCCTCAGGGCGGCGCGAGTCCGTGTCACTCGTGCAGTCCGAAAAGCGACCCCATAAAGCCAGTTCGCCAGAAGCTCACGCCGTGCGATCGAGCGCGCCCTTCTGACGAGCACCAGGAACGTGGCCTGGAAAGCGTCGTCGGCGTCGTTGGGGTCGGAGAGCAAACGACGGCACACCCCCATGACCATCGCGCCGTGGCGGTCGACCAAGGCCGCGAACGCGGCTTCAGCCAGGTCGGGAGGCCCGGACAGAAACTGCTCGATCAGATGGCCGTCGGACAGCCCTCCGATCGTGCCAACGGCGAACAGCGTTCCGATCTCGCCGAGCGCCGCATTCTCCAGCTTCGCCGCCATCAGCCCGGACTCCTACATGACCCACTATCGTCCATCCTTCCACATAGTACTGACATGGAACCGCCAGGCGCGTCCGTCGATTTCAGAAATCGATGGAAGCCGGCGACGGCATCACGGCAGCCTTACCCGACGGGCGACGCGAGCAAATCAAAACGCGTGCCCGCATGCATGGCCGCGTAGCAAAGATTCGGACGCTCGGCCTGAGATCGTGGTCGGATTCGTGTGAACTTTCCGAAAGCGAACAGCGTCTAATGAAGGTCGTATTCCCCGCGCGCGAAGCACGGGGCTGATTTCTGATTGTTTCAATCAATCGATTTGCGTCATCATTTTTTGATTTGCCCGATGGCAGGGCAGCCCGTACACTTTCAGATGCGGTGGTTGCACCAAGGACGAAGCTTCACATCCCTCTCCTGTCTCGTGAGCATGATGGATCCTTCCCTCTTGCGTTGTCTCGACGAAGGGTGGGGTTGCCATGGAATCCGATCGGAAGAACAACGAGCCCCTGACCTCGCCTGTCAGCACGATGGACGATGGCGTGGGCGAATCGAGCTACAACAACACGGTTGATTACGGACCGGGCTCGACGTGTGCTGACGGCGCAAGCGACTGGAAGCGTTGGATCAGCGTCGAATCGACAATCGACGCGTCACTCTCGGACCCCGACGGGCAATGGAATGCAAGCGGGAGTGCGCTCGAGCTTGCGGACGAGGTAACGGATCTGGACGAGGACTGCGTCCGGGAAGCCGACGGGACGTTTTGCTGGGATCCACAGGAGACCTGCTTGCCGGTGCTCGAGAGCACCGTCTGGCCATTGGGGTCGTCGCTCCTGGCGACGACGGTGAGCCGGCCGGAGCTCGTGGCGGGTTTCGAGATCCTCGCGGAGCTGGGGCACGGCGGGATGGGGATCGTCTACAAAGCGCGCCACCTGCGTCTGAAGCGGTTGGTCGCCTTGAAGGTGATCCGGTACGACCGGCACAGCAATCCCGAGGACCTCGCCCGCTTCCAGATCGAGGCCGAGGTGGTCGCGCGGCTCAACCACCCGAATATCGTGCGGATTTACGAGATCGGCACGGCCAGCGACGTTCCGTTCGTCGCACTCGAGCTCCTGGAGGGGGGCACGCTCAAGGATCGTCTGGCCGGCAACCCGCAGCCGCTGCGGGAAACGGCGAAGTTACTCTCCACGCTCGCGCGGGCGGTTCATGCCGCCCATGTCGCCGGCGTCTTGCATCGCGACATCAAGCCATCGAACGTCCTCTTCGATCAGGACGGTACAGCGCAAGATCGCCGATTTCGGCCTGGCGAAACGGCTCGACATCGAGGACGGCGAAACGGTAACCGGGCAAGTGATCGGTACTCCGAGCTACATGGCACCCGAGCAGGCGCAGGGCTGGGCGCGCGAAATCGGCCACGCGGGCTGACATCTACTCACTCGGTGCAATTCTCTACGAGATGCTGACCGGCCGGCCGCCGATCAAGGGCGAGACCCAGGCCGAAACGCTCAGGCTCGTGATCGAAGAAGACCCGGTGACTCCTTCCCACCTCCGCCCGAAAGTGTCGTTTGACCTGGAGACGATCTGCCTGAAATGCATCGCCAGGGACCCGCAGAAGCGATACGCCAGTGCGCTTGAGCTTGCCGACGACCTCGATCGATTCCTCGACGGCGAGCCGGTTCTCGCCCGCCGCACGCCTGTCTGGGAGCGCGGCTTGAAGCTGGCGCAGCGGCACCCGGTGAAAACGGTGATGCTGGCGATGGCCTTGATCGCGAGCGGGGTTATCTTCGGCGCGGTCCAGCACGCTCAGAAGCGGGAGAGCGATCGGATCCGCCAAGCTCAGAAGCATGAATCCGACCGGATCGGAAGCTTGGTCCAAACGGCCGAGGAGGAGGTCTTCAAAGCACAGGGCGCCGTGGCGAAAGAGAATTGGGCCGACGCTCGCACGATCGTTTCCGGACTGTTGAGCCGCATCGAGACCGAACAGGAAACTCGCCTGGTCAAACTACGTCAGCGGGCTCTGAGCCTGGACGAACAGGCCCGTCGTTGTCTCGCCAAGCAGACGGCGGTGAAGGAGGCCCAAGATCGACTCGCCAACTTTCGCCAACTCCGAGACGAGGCCCTGTACCTTGATACCAGGTTCGACGGACTGGACCAGGGAAACTCGATCGAGGGGACTTGCCGGTCAGCGCAGCCGGATTGGCCGTGTTCGGCGTTGGCGGCGCGGGCGATCTTTGGGCCCTGGCCACACTACCTTCGGAGCTGACTGAAGAAGAGAAAGCAGATGTCGCTAACGGGTTCTACGAGCTGCTGCTGATCCTGGCCGATGCGGTCTCGCAGTCACCCGCGGCCGAGTCGTGTCAACGGGCCGAGCAAGCGCTTCGCATCATTGACCGGGCCCCGGCCGTGCGATCCGGGTCGACTCGAGCCTACCACCTGCGCCGCTCGGCCTACCTCAACGTGAAGGGCGATCGGCAAGGCGCAGCGCGTGAGCGAGACCTGGCCGAACGACTTGCGCCGCAGAACGCCTTCGATTTGTTCCTCATCGGACACGAATTGTTCAGAAAATCCGACTGGAAGGGCGCGATCACCTATTTCGAGGCCGCCACCCAGAAGCAGAAGAACCACTTTTGGTCCCAATGCCTGCTTGCAATTTGTCATTTCCAGATGATGGAGCCGGCGTCGGCGCGCTTCGGCTTCGAAGCCTGCTTGAAAGAAAAGCCTGATCGCGTCTGGCTTTACCTTCTGCATGGGCTCGCCAGCGCCGCGGAAGGGGAACGCTTTCGCGACATCGCCCAGGTCTCACCGGAGCAGACCGCCTGGTCCTCGGCCGCTGCGTTAAAGCGATTCGAGATCGCCGACGCCGACTATCGACAAGCATTCAGCCTCCTCGGTCGCTCCGCTGCGGATGCCGATCTCCGCTACGCGCTGCTCGTCAATCGCGGCATTATCCAGCTAGAGCGGCAAGAGTTCACCGCCGCCGCCGCTGACCTCGAGGAAGCGATCCGTTTGAACGACCGCCGCGTCGAGGCCGTGCGCTGGCTGGCCGATGTGTACCGGCGTCAAGGCCGGCCGGACGACGCGCTCGAGCAACTCGCGAAAGCGATCCAGCTCCAACCGAACCGGGCCGATCTCCATCGCAGCCGGGCCGATCTCCTGCTCGGCCTCGAAAGGTCCGACCTGCGCGACGTGGTCCGGAACGCCCTGGAAGTTCGGATCGGCCAGCTCGCCCCCGAATGCCGCGATAGGGCGCTTGGCGACCTGGAAATCGCGATCCGCTGCGAATCGTCTGCAAGACCGGTGTTAATCGCTCTCGACACCACCAAGAAGGCTGCAATCTTTCGTGCCGCCCACCGCCATCTTGAGGCCTTGAAGGCGTGCAGCGTGGCGCTTGATCTCGCCCCGCGGCTGGCTCTCGCTCACCAATTGCGAATCCACGAGCTGCTCGACTTGAAGCGGTACGACGAGCTGTTGCATGCGTGCGACCTGGCTCTGCAGAAAATCAAGCCCTCGGCCGAGCTGTACCTGCTGCGCGGGATGGCCAGGGATGGTCTCGCAGACTACCGCGGTGCGACAGACGACTATACCCTCGCGCTATCGCTCCAGCCCGAAGACCCACGCATGCTTCTTTATCGCGCGGCTCGAAGCGTCGGTGGCGCAGCGTCGAATCCGCTCCAGCGCGAAGGCTCCCGCGTGCTCTGTCGCCGCGGCTGGTCGTATCTTGCCTACGACTCCGATCGACATGCCCTCCGTGACTTTGAAGACGCCGTTTGGCTCGATCCGAATGACGCCGATGCCTGTAGCGGCCGCGGTCTGGCTCGGGCGCGCCTGGGGCTGCACCTCGAAGCGGTGACCGATGCCGAGCGATCTCTCGAGCTTCGCGAGAAGGACTGGCGGATGCATTACAACGCCGCGTGCATCTACTTCCAATCGGCCCTTGCCGTCGACGCGGAGTCTCGCAAGACCGGTCCGCCGGCGATCCGCGACGAGAAGTCATACGTAGAGCGCGCCGTCAAACTCATGCGTATCGCCCTGGAGCTCGCGCCGGAGGAGCAACGAACCGTCCTCTTGAAGAAGAGTATCCCGAACGACCGAGCGTTAAGACCCTTTCGACGGCACCTGAAATGGCTTGAGGGCCTCAAATTCGGGCAGCAGTCACGGCCGCAACGCTCCTCATCGGCCCCCGCCTGATCGCCGTGTGTATGGCCCGGCGACAGTCGAGAACCGGCGGATTCGTGCACCCCGCTCACCAGCAGTTATTGCGATGACAAAGTCGGGCAAAAAGCCGGGTCAAGCAGCACGCCGGCCTCGGCTGGCACGCGTATACCGGGCAAGCTTCTGGCGCTATGTACGTGTAGACGTAGGGAACACGCTGGGCCGGGGCGTGCACAGGCGGCGCGGGGGGGGTACACGAGACGTAATTGATCGTACCGGAGTAGGTTGTTCCTCCGCTCAGAGTGAACTTTGTGGTGTTCGCAGGCGGGGAACTTACGAACTCGGAGCACGAGGGCAATGACGTCGGTGACAAGGTCACGCTGCATGGCAGCTCGATCGTCACGGTCGTCGCGGGACTTTTCGGGCAGACTGACACGAGAGTGAACGTCGTCCCCGAGGTCGTGATGTTGAACGAACAAGTGGTACCGGAGCACGATGGTTCCCCACTGATGCTGGAACCCGAATACTCGATCTCATGGAATTGTGTGGTGAACGAAAAATGTCCCCCGGATCCCAGCAATGATTGAGTGTAAGCGAAAGAACCCTGGAAAGTGGACGCATTCGGCCCGGTCCCGTTGAAATAGACCGTGACCGTCTGCGCGTCAGCTCGATTGGCTGCGACACACAGGACCGCCACCAGGAGAAATCGAGAACTAATGACCATCATCGACTTCAACATCGAAACCTCCCGATTACGTGATGTCCGGTTGCAGAGACTGCGGCGACTGCAAAGAATGGGTAAAATCGTCAAATGAGATCGTATCAGGATGACTTACGAAAAAAAACAGCCTGGAGAACGGATTAACGAGGTTTGCGGTTCGGTGTGTGATGCTTGACTGTGATGAAGTTGGGAGAAGCCTCGCGGCGAGTCGCTTACCGGGAGCTTCGATTGGGTTTAGACCGAGCCCGGACTGATCGAGTCTTGGAGTCTGCCGTCGTGTCACACGACCCGGCCAAGCCGTCTGATCGAACTGGGGCCGGCACTCGAGATCCGCGGGAAGAGTTCCGGAGGGCCCGCTGGTCTTACCGTCCACTCCTTCTGGCCCTTGAACGTCGCGTGTTACTCGCCGGGCCGCCGGACGTTTCGTCAGAAGCAGTGCCGTTGCCGGTCGGAACGCCGATCGACGGGTCGATCGCCCCTCTCGGCGCGATTTATTACCGCGTCTCTTCCGACGTGGGAGGGAAGCTAGCGGTCACGCTCGATGCGAAGGGCTTCGCCGCGCGGCTCTCGCTGGTCGACGCGGAGGGCTCGCCCGTGGTTCAGAGCGACTGCCCAGCGATCGGCGCTGGAGATCGCCTGATCGACGTGGATGTCCCGTCAGGAGATGACTTCCTCGAATTGCAAAGTCTGGGCGGCGGCGGGGCTTACGAGATCACGGCTTTTCTCACGCCCACGGCGCCGCCGTTTCAACCGGTTAAGAGCCTTTTGCCCGACTACGCTCCGCTCGCCGTGGCCAGCTTTTTCGGCGTCAATTCTCCGGCGGATCTGGTCGCCCCGGATGGAATTCACGTGGGAAATGGCGATGGCACGTTCCAGAGCGCGGTACTCGACGGCCCGCTCGCTGCGCCGGGGTGGACTGTCACGGCGATCGCGGTCGGCGACTTTGACCACAATGATTTTCCGGACATTGCCTTCACGGAGACGAACCCGAACCTACCCAACGGCCTTCTCCAGGTACTTCTGAATCAGGGCGACGGCCATTTCGAGGCCGGCGTGGGGCTGCCAATCGGCTCCCAACCGGACGCCATCGAGGCCTTCGACTCCGGCGGCGATGACGTGGATCTGGCGGTTGCGGACCAGGCGAGCGGGAATGTCGCGATTTTCACGAATAACGGTCAGGGCGCCTTCTCGCCGGGGGAGGTGCTCCCCGGTGGGGTCGAACCGTCAGGTCTCGTGGCCGGCCACTTCGGCGATGGCCACCTCGACCTGATCGTAGCGGATGAAGGCGACCCGACCGGCGCAGGACAGGGCCTCACGGTCTTCCAGGACGACGGGCCCGGCCAGTTCCAGTTCGCACGCACGATCGACGTGGGTGCCGCGCCTACCGCGATCGTGGCGGGTGACTGGAGTGGAGACGGCGCGCTCGATCTGGCCGTCGCTGAAACAAATTCCAGCGATGTTTCGGTCCTTTTGAACAACGGCAACGGTGTCTTCGCGGCCCCGCAGTCCTACCCTGTCGGCAGCAATCCCGTGGCGCTTGTGGCAGGCGACTTCGGCAACGGGCACCTCGACCTGGCGACGGCAAACTTCGGGTCAGGTGACATCTCAGTCCTCCTGGGCAACGGCGACGGCACGTTCCAGCCGTACACCCCTTTTGGAGCCGGCTCGTATCCACAATCGATCCTGACCGCTGATTTCAATGGCGACGGCCGCGCGGATCTGGCCGTGGGCGACCAGGGTTCCGGTATCTCGATTCTGCTCGGCAACGGCGACGGCAGCTTCCAGGATCAGTTGACCAATCCCGTGGGAAACGAACCCGTTGCCGTCGTCACCGCCGACCTGAGTCATGATTCACACAATGACATCATAACAACAAATTATGGTACAAATGATATTTCCGTGCTCATGGGCAACGGCGACGGAACTTTCCAGCCCGCGAGGTCATTTCCGGCAGGGGCAGGTCCGTTCGCGCTGATGGTGGGCGACTTCAATGGCGACGGCCGGCCCGACGTGGCCGTCGTGGATAATGGAGACATGTACGGCAACGGACAGGGCGTGTCCATCCTGCTGGGGAACGGCGACGGGACTTTCCAGACCCCCGCGACCTTCATTCCGATGCCGGGTTCGGACCCAACGTCAATTGTCGCCGGCGACTTCACGGGCGACGGCGTGCTCGACCTGGCCGTCACGACTGAGACTTCGCACGCGGTCACGATCTTGATGGGCGATGGTCACGGCGGGTTTCATGCGATCGCCTCTCCGATCTTCCTCGGGCAGGGCGCTGTTCCGGTGTCGATCGCGGCCGGGAACTTCACCGGCCAAGGCACGCTCGACCTGGCGGTCGCCGATCAGTTCGAGAACGAAGTGTGGATTCTAGAGGGCGACGGCCACGGAGGGTTCCGGGCGCTCGCACCGATCCTCCTGAGTGACGATCCGTACAATCAACCCCAAGCGATCGTCGCGGGCAACTTCACCGGCGGGGGTTTGCTCGATCTCGCCGTCGCCAGCATCTCACTCGACGCGGCGGACAACGTGTCGATCCTCCTCGCCGAAGGCAACGGCTCGTTTCTGCCACTCCCACCGATCCCACTGGGAATGTACTTCTACCCCACAGCAATCACCACTGCACAACTTTCCAAGGGCGGACCGCTTGACCTCGCCGTCGCCGACTCCGGCACGACCGACGTCTCCTTGCTCGACGGTAACGGCCACGGCAATTTCCTGCAGGTCATGCCCCTGCTCGACCTCGGCAACGGGCTCGCTCCGTATGCAATCACCGCGGGCGACTTCACCGGCGACGGCCTGGCCGACCTGGCCGTCACGACCGCAAACCCCAACACCGTCGCGATCGAGCTCAACCTGGGAGGCGGTCAATTCACCCAGTCAGGGTCCGTCGGACTCGCTCCGCACAACACCCCGCTCGTCGCTGATTTGAACGGCGACGGCCTGCCGGACGTGGCCATCGTCGACGCAGCGGGCGACATCCTTTTTCGGCAAGGCCAGCCCCAGGGGACCGGCAGCTTCGCCCCGCCGATCATCGTGAATCCCGGCCGGCCATCGCGCGACGTTGCCGCGGTCGTCACCAGTCAAGGCACGTTCCTCGCCAGTGTCGATGCGACGGATGATGCCGTCTCGCTATACGCGTACCGCAATGGAAGCTTCAGCTTCCTCGGCTCGCTCGCGACCGGAGTCGAGCCCGCACAGATCGTCTCCACGGATCTCGAGTCCGATGGCCAGGACGACCTGGTGATCAGGAATGCGGGTGACGGCACGCTTACCGTCTATTTGAGTAACGGGCAAGGAGGGTTCATGTCGCCCGAGACTCTCACGGTCGGCCCGGGCATCTCAGATGTCTCCGTCGGCGACGTCTACCAGGACGGCCTCCCCGACCTCATCCTGGCGAACCAGACCGCTGGCGAAGTCGCAGTGATCCGCAACCAGGGTGTAGCTGGCTTTTCTCCCCTGACGGTCTACAACGCCGGAGTCGGCCTCTCGTTGCTGGTACCTGGCACGGGCACGGCAAGCCTCTCTCTCTTGAGCGAGGAGGGAACGGTCGGCGTGGCTGCTGCTGCGCTCGCAACGGGTGGTCCTCCGGCCCTCGTGGCACTCAACTCTGGCTCGGAGACCCTGGGAATTCTTGACGGGCTCGGAGCCGGCCGGTTCGCGAACCCCGTTTCGGTGCCGACCTCCGGCCCGAGTCTCGTGGTTCGCATCGGCGAGTTCACCGGAGACGGCAACGCCGACCTGGCGATCCTCGGCCCGAACGGCCTCTCCATCTGGCTGGGCAACGGAAAGGGAGAATTCACCCCCGCGGGCACGTACGACGTCGGGCCCGATCCGACAGGCTTGACGGTCGCCGACTTGAACCCCAACAGCAAGATAGCTGACCTGCTGGTCGGCAACGCATTCGGAGACGTTCTGGTGTTGCTGGGGCAAGGCAATGGAGTCTTCTCGCCGCCGGTCGTCACGGGCCAGTACGTCGCCCTCGCGGTCGGGTCCGCCACGGGCAAGGCCGGCGGGACTCTTGTTTTCGTCGACCAGGCCCGTGACCGCATCCTCGTCCAGATCGGCGCGCAGCGCAACCGACCGTGCTGGCCGACCGCACCACGGGCTTGCTTCTCCCCGGCGCGCCTTTACTGGCCGACTTGAACGGTGACGGAATTCCCGATCTGATCGTACCCAACACCGGCGGCAACAACGTGCTCGTGTACCCTGGCCTGCCTGGAGGAGGGTTCGGCCAAGCCCTGAACGACGGCAACGGGTTCTTCACCGGAACGAACCCCGTCTCCGTCGTCGTCGCCGATGTGAATGGCGACGGACGTCCCGACCTCATCGTCGCCAACAGGGGGTCCAACGACGTCGCGATCCTGATCAACGAGCCGGAGGGTACTGGCTTCACGTTCGCGCCGCGCGCCGGTTCGCGGCCGGCGCGGGCCCGGTTGCAGTCCTGTATGGGGATTTCAGCGGTGACGGCATCGGCGACCTCCTTGTCAGCGACAGCGCTTCGAGCGAATTGACGCTGATTCCGGGTGTCGGCGACGGCTTCTTCAACGACAGCGACCCGACGGTCTTCCCTCTGAATGAGAGTCCGGGCCTGATCTTCGCAGGTTCCTTCGAGAGCGGCGCCGGCCTCGATGTCATCGCCCTCGACCCGGGCACCAGCAACGTGACGTTGATCACCGGCCTTTCCACCGGTGCAATTGCGCAGCAAGTCATCTCCTCGGGGGGCTCCGATCCAGTTGCGGCGCTGGCGCTGCGTGGGTCAAACGGCTTCGATGATCTCGTCGTCGCCAACAACGGCGACGGGAAGGTGTCGTTGTTTCAGGGAAGCGCCGACGGACTTATCCTCGAGGAGGTCGATAGCTTGCCCGGCGATCTGAGCCCGACGGGGCTCGGAATCGCATCGCGCGGCATCGACGACCTCTTCGTCTACGCCACCACGGAAAACGCCGACACCGCTTCCCTGCTTCTGTTTTCACTGACTGGCTCGTCCTCAAGCTCGAGCGGCCCTGACCTGACTCTTGCCCCCTTGCAAGAATTTTCTCTGCCCCTGATCGGGACGCCCGGGAGCGCGGACTCAAGTCTCACATCGAGCGCCGAAGATTCTGCCGCGCGCAGGGACTGACCGCCGCGGTCGCCGCCCTTTCCAGCACGATGGGCGTCTCGCTCGGTCAAGGCCCGTTTGGAAGAAGGGTCGAGCATGACGAGGAAGGAGATGACGGCGAGCTCGTGAGCCAGACGGAACCGGCCCATCCGGCCGCGGCCGACAATGCGCCCTGGAAGCGAGTCATGATCGGCCTCGACGAGGCGTTCGAAGAGTTCCGCCGCGCGACTGAACCGGCGCGCCAGCCGGGCGGCGGTCCCGAAAGCGAAAATGAGCGCGAGTCGCCAGAAGCGGAATCACCAGAGAATCCCGGCGACACATTCATCCAGCTTCGCCATCCCACGTCTGGGCGAATCGTCGACGCCGCCATTGTATCGCTGGTCCACGAGCCCCCGAGCCTGCCTGACGTGCAGCTCGCTGCCATTCCGCCCATTCGCGTTGCACCGCTCCTGGACGGCGAAGCTCCTGAGCCGGTTCCCGCTCTGCTTGCGCTCGCGATCTCGAGCGGAGCGATCCTGGCTTCAGCCGCCCCTGGCCTACGGCGAGATCACCGCTCCAAACACGCGCTTCCCATCGACATACGTCGCGAGCGCATGAGTCTCCTTGATTTCATCTTCCCGGCACGATAACAGGTCTCGATCGATCACGACAAAATCCGCCTGCTTGCCCGCCTCAAGCGAGCCGATCCGGTCTTCCAGGAACATCAGCCTGGCGTTGTTGATCGTGTAAAACCGGATCGCCTGCTCTCGTGTCAGGGCCTCTTCGGGGTGCAGTTGCCCGTCGTACCCTTTGGCTCGCCGGGTGATCGCGACGTATATCGCCAGAAACGGGTTATATGGATTGATCGATCGCAGCGAGCCGATTTTCTGCATGTGGTCCGAGCCGCCTCCCGCGGTCACGCCCGCCTCGAACAAAGATCGCAGCGGCTGGAAATAGCGCAGGCGGTCGTATCCGAAGTGAGCGGCCAGGGTGCGCGTATCGAGGTAAAGCCAAGCCGGCTGGATGTCAACGACGACGCCCAGCCGCGCGGCCTGAAGAATCGCCTCGCGGCTCATGAAATTGGAATGCGTGATACACGGCCGAGTGGAAGCAACCGGTATCGTCTTGTTGATCTCATCATAGGCGTCCAGCAAGTTGTGGACCGCCCCATCGCCGACGGAGTGCGCTGTGAACTGCAACCCGGACGAGACGGTCTCCCTGACGATGGCGCTCAATCGATCCGGAGGAATGAAGAGCACCCCCTTGTAGCTCGGATCATCGATCGCGTAGATCTTGCTCAAGCCCCAGGGCTCGCGCATGTAAGCACTGCCGGTGAGCATGCCGCCGTCGAGATAAGTCTTGATCCCGATGATCTTGAGCCGCGCCCCGCCGCGGAAGAGCGGATGGCTTGCCACCCGGCGGATTTCGGCGCGGACCTTGTCGAGATCGCCGGTGGTCTCGATGTGGTGCGAGATGGCCACTCGGACCGGCAACGAGCCGGCGGCATGCAGACGCTCGTAGCGATCGATCGCCGGCGGGTAGGCATCGCGGTCGATGATCGACGTGATCCCGACCGAATTGTAGTCCGCCAGAAGCTCGATCAGCTTGCGGTCGCGGTCGGATTCCTTGGGCTTCCTGTCAGGTGACGCATCCTTGATATAACGTGCGCAGTTGCGAAGGATGCCGGTCGGTTCACCAGTTTGCGGGTCTCGCTCGACTTTCCCTGCGCCCTCCACGCGGAAGTTGCGGTCGATTCCGCAGAGCTTGAGTGCTCGGGAGTTCAGCGAAGCGTCGGGCCCCGTGGCGAACAGCACCGGGTTTTCGGGCGCGGCTTGATCGAGCTCGCTCCGGGTCGGGTAGCGCTGCTCCTTCAGCCTGGTGATGAATACCTGGCGGACGATCACCCACTGCATGGGCCCGACGGCGGCAGCGCGGGCCCGGATGTAGTTGAGCACTTCCGAGATCGTCTCCATGTCGGGCACGGGGTGGTCGAATTCCGTCAAACTGGCGTCGGTTGGGTGCGCGTGAGAATCGACCAGGCCTGGCAGGACCATCTTGCCGGCCAGATCAATCATCGTCGTCCTTTGCCCGCGGGTGGCCATCACTTCCCGGCTGGTGCCCACGCGGATGAGGCGATCTCCTTTAACGGCCAGGGCCTGGGAGATCGTGAAGGCGCGATCGACCGTGACGATCTTCCCGTTGTGGAGGATGAGGTCTGCTTCCTGGGCAGACGCGGCGGCCGGCCCGATCGCGGCGGCTGCCAGGAGCCAGCGGAGCAGCCAGTCTCGGATGCGCTTTCGGATCATGATGCTTTCTCGCGACCGGAACGACTCTTTGGGGAAGCACACACGCTCGGCCGGCAATATTCTCACCGGACGAGCGGTCTGCGACAACCCGCGCGGGCTTGACTTTCGGCTCGCGGCCCAGCACCGTGGAAGTGGTCGCTTGGGCGTATGGAGCGGTTGCGTTGGGACGACTCGATGCCGAGGCTTTTATCAAAGACGAATCAGACGGATTTCTCCGCCGCCGAAGCGCGGCGAGTTGCGCTCGCGGCGCAGGGCTTCGACCGCGGGCGATCAGGCGGCCGCGTGGGACTCGCCGACCTGAGGCGCGTGATTCGCCAGCTCGGGCTGCTGCAGATCGACTACTGCAATGTGCTTGCACCCGCGCAGTACCAGGTGCTTTTCTCACGTCTCGGGCCGTATAAGACGTCGCTCTTGGACGACCTGGTCTACCGGCGGCGGGAGTTCACCGAGCAGTGGGCCCATGAAGCTTCGATCGTTCCGGTCGAATCCTGGCCCCTGCTCCGCCATCGCAGGGACACTCACCGGGTGCGGCCTTATGGATTCGAGAAGTTTCTCGAGAGCGAGCCGGAGTATGTCGCGTGGGTGCTCGAAGAAGTAAGCCGGCGCGGGCCGATCGCCGGCGGCGATCTTCCGGGACGTGACCGCATTGCGTGCGGACTGGAGCATTCCTGGTTCAGCAGCGTCGGGCGGGCCGTTCTCGAAGCGCATTTCGGACGCGGTGCGCTCGCGGTGGCCGATCGGCGAAGCGATTTCACGCGCGTCTACGACCTCTCCGAGCGGATCATCCCCACGGACCACCGGGAAAAGTTGTTCGATCGCGCGACACGGCGAGCGCGAGCTCCTGCGCGTGGCCGCTCGCGGCTGCGGGATCGCGACCGCAGCCGACCTCGCCGATTACTTTCGCATGTACGTTCGCGATGCGCAACCGCGGCTCGCCGAGCTCGTCCAAGCCGGTGAGCTGCGCGAAGTGCGTGTCGAGGGCTGGCGGCAGCCCGCCTACCTTGATCCGGGTGCTCGCATCCCGGAGCGAATTGACGCGGCAAGCCTGTTGTCGCCGTTTGACCCGGTAATCTGGTTCCGATCGCGAGCGGCGCGTCTGTTCGACTTCGACTATCGCGTCGAGATCTTCGTGCCCCGGGAGAAACGGCGCTGGGGTTGTTATGTGCTGCCGTTTCTGCTGGGCGAGAGACTGGTCGCTCGCGTCGATTTGAAGTCCGGTCGCGCCGATTCCACGCTGGTGGTCGCAGCGGCCTTCCTCGAATCACATGCGAAGGCCCGCCCGGTGGCGCAGGTGCTGGCGAAGGAGCTCAAGACCATGGCGGGCTGGCTCGGGCTTGAACGTGTGATCGTCGAGCGCCGCGGCGACTTCGCCGGCCCGCTCGCTTCCGCGATTGACAAGCTGCGATAGTAGATTCCTGTTGTTCGAATCGCCGATCCTCAAACCCCAGGCGGACCGTGACGGCAACGAATGCAAAAACTGCTGATGGATTACCTGCAGAGAATCTTGACTGCCCGCGTGTATGACGTGGCGGTTGAATCTCCGCTGGAGCTGGCCGCCAAGCTTTCAAGCCGGCTGGGCAACCAGGTGTGGCTCAAGCGCGAAGACACGCAACCCGTCTTCAGCTTCAAGCTGCGCGGGGCCTACAACAAGATGGCCCGGCTTTCGCCCGACCAGCTCAAGCGCGGCGTGATCTGCGCATCGGCGGGAAACCATGCCCAGGGCGTTGCCTTGAGTGCCAACCGGCTAGGCTGCCGCGCCGTCATCGTCATGCCCGTGACGACGCCGAAACTCAAGCTCGATGCCGTGCGCACGCTCGGGGGTGAAGTCGTGCTCCACGGCGACAGCTATTCCGACGCTTTTCTGCACGCCACCAAGCTGGCGAAGCAGCAAAAATATGCGTTTGTTCATCCGTTTGACGACCCGGACGTGATCGCCGGCCAGGGGACCATCGGCATGGAAATCCTGCGCCAGCATCAGCACCCGATTCACGCCGTGTTCGTTGCCATCGGTGGCGGCGGGCTGATCTCCGGAGTGGCGGCGTACATCAAGGCCGTGCGCCCGGAGATCAAGGTGATCGGCGTGCAGATGGCCGATTCCGACGCGATGGTGCGCTCCGTCCGGGCCGGCAAGCGCGTGACGCTGGCCGACGTCGGCCTGTTTTCCGACGCCACGGCCGTCAAGGTGGTTGGCGAGGAAACGTTTCGAATGACCCGAGCATTGGTCGACGACTTCGTCGTGGTCGATACCGACGCGGTCTGTGCCGGCATCAAGGATGTGTTCGAAGACACGCGCAGCATCATGGAGCCAGCCGGAGCGATGGGCGTCGCGGCGATCAAACACTACGTCGCCCAGCACAATCTGAAGGATCAGGTTCTGGTGGCGATCACGTGCGGGGCCAACATGAATTTCGACCGCCTGCGTTTCGTGGCCGAGCGCGCCGAGGTGGGTGAGGAGCGCGAGGTGCTCTTCGCGATCACGCTTCCGGAGAAGCGCGGCAGCTTCAAGCGTCTGTGCGAGACTCTCGGCGAGCGCAACGTGACGGAGTTCAACTACCGAATCTCCGACAAGAAGGAGGCCCATGTTTTCGTAGGGCTCACCACCACCGACCACGGCGAATCAGCCAAGATCGCTCGCGCATTCGCCGATCACGGGTTCGCCGCCTTGGACCTGGTCGGTGATGAGCTTGCGAAGGAGCACCTGCGATACATGGTCGGGGGCCGCAGCCTGCTCGCCCGCGACGAGCGGTTGTATCGGTTTCAGTTTCCCGAGCGGCCCGGTGCGCTCATGCGGTTCTTGACGAGCATGCATCCGAACTGGAACATCAGTCTGTTCCATTATCGGAATCAAGGCGCCGATCACGGCCGCATCTTGATCGGCATCCAGGTTCCTCCGGGCGAGACGGCCGCGTTTCAGGAATTCGTCGACACCCTCGGGTATCCCTACGCCGATGAAACGGACAACCCAGCGTATCATTTGTTTCTCCGCTGAAGGGACTGTCTGACACGTTATGGGCGGCCAAGGCGCTCGCGCTCTTCGATCGAAAGGCATGGGAAGAGATGGGGGCGGCCGTCCAGGCGGCTGGCTGTTCCACTCGAACTCACCGGTTATTCCGAGACCGCCCGCTGCGCGTCGGGCGAACTCGGCACGATGACTTCCATGACCAGGTTAAGATCGATCCAGCGCGTCTGGTAACCTTCGCCTTCGCCGTTCGTGAGGACGTAATACATCGCCTCCCGCGGCCGTCGAGTCGGTGGAATGGAGATGTACTCGGGATGCTTCACGTCGTAGACAGTCCCGTCGACGAGCCGTAGTGAGAATGGCCGGAAGGGTTCGGCGTGCTTCGCCCGGCGAATTGATACTGCGGTGGCCATATCTTATCTTTCTGATTTGGCGAAATTCGCTTCCACCCAGATCTTCGGGAACTGGTCGACTGTGACCTCGGCCTGCACGGTGATTGTCTTCATTTCGAGTTCCCCTCTCGGAAAACCATCATAGCACGACTCGGAGGGTGCAACTACGTGCCTTGATTGGTTCACGCCGACGCTGCCTCTTCACTCATCGAATCGCGCACCACGAGCGAATACAGCGACGGCACGACAAAAAGCGTCGTTACCAGGCCAGCCAGAATTCCGCCGATCACCGCCCGGCCCAGAGGCGCGTTTGCCTCGCTGCCTCGGCCCAGCGCCAGCGCCATCGGCACCAGCGCGAAGAACGCGGCCAGGGCTGTCATTACTACCGGCCGGGCGCGGATCGACGCCGCTTTGCGAATTGCCTGGTCGGGAGATAAACTCTCATCCAACCTTAGTTCAGGTTTCGCACATTTCGCAGGCATTGGCCGCGTATACGTTGATGCGTGATTCGGCCGCGTCGCGACCTGTTCCGCGCCGGAAGGCGAGAGCCGCGTCGCGACAATTGATGTCGGCTTCCTTGCACACGTATGGCATCCTGTCTGGGGCTTACAAACCAAATAGGCACCCAGGCAAGGAAGCCGACCAATGGAACTTACCGCTTCGTTCACTGAGCTGCTACATCAATTCGCCGATGTCTTCACGACCCCAACCTTCCTGACCTTCGTTGAAATCGTCACGGGTTGGTTGCTTTCGCACCGTCATCGTTACGTGACCGAGCTCATCTTTGCCAGCGGTAACATTGGCAACGGCCATTGGTGTCGGTTCCATCGCTTCTTCAGTCATGCCGCGTGGGACCCCGATCACTTCGCCTTGTGCTTGGCCAAACTGGTCGGCTCAATCCTGGCGCCTGGTGCTACCCTGTATTGGGCCGTCGATGACACGCTCTGCCGTAAACGAGGATTGACTCTCTACGGCGCGGGCATGCACTACGATCCGCTGATCTCCAGTCGCGCCAAGTCGCTGGTCAGTTGGGGCCACGACTGGGTCGTGCTTTGCCTGATCGTCGTGAACCCGTTTTGGGCACCCACCAAGGTCTTCGCCTTGCCAATCACCATGCGTCTGTACCGCAATCGGCAAGGACTCACCAAGGGGAAGAAGGGTCGGGGTAAAGGTTGCAAACCCAATCCTGATCATCGCACTCGCCCTGAACTGGCTCGCGAGCTCATCCACTTGGTAGCTCAGTGGTATCCTGACGATGAGATCTTTCTTACCGGCGACAGCGCCTATGGGGGCAAGAGCATCCTGTCGCATCTGCCGACGAACGTTCATCTCATCAGCCATGTCCATCCCAAGGGTGCGCTTTACGAGCGTGCCCCCGTCGAGAAGAAAGGACGCAAAGGAGCGCCTCGAAAAAAAGGTGCCCGTCTGCCGAGCATGGCCCAGTGGGCCAATGATCCCAGCCAACCTTGGACTGAACTTAAATTCAACCAGTTCGGGTTGCATGCCAGGCTCGCCGTCAAAACGATCAAGGCCCTCTACTACAAGGCAGGTGGAGACCGCGAGCTGACGATCGTCTTGGTACATGATCTGGAAGGGAAACGCCCCGATCAGATGTTCTACTGCACCAAGCTTGATTGGAGCGCGCGGCAAATTCTGACGGTGTACTCCTATCGCTGGGCGATTGAATGCACCTTCGAGAATTGCAAACAGTTCCTGGGGCTCGAAGACCCAGCGAATCGTCTGCCGAAGGCGGTCGGGCGTACCGCGCCCATGGCGCTGATGCTCTACAGCTTGGTGATAGTGTGGTTCCACCAGACCGGACATCGATTCGTCCGATTTCCCATCCGCCCGTGGTATCAACGGAAGCAAGAACCCTCGTTTGCTGATCTATTGACCACACTGCGCCGTGTTAGCCTTGAAGAAAAAACTCGCGCAGTGCTTTTAGATCAGCGCGCTATAAAAACCTGGCTTGCGCAGGTCACCGATCTTCTCAGCCGAGTGGCGTGATCGGCGTCGACCAGGCTAACTGAAGCTGCACCCGCTCCGTCGCGAGCAACCGAGTGACACGAAAATGCCGGCTCGGCCGATCGCAAAGCGCCTTCAGAATGTGCGAAACCTGAACTTAGGTGCTGGGCGAAATCGATCAGCAACACCGTATTCGAAACCACGATGCCCACCATGAAGATCACACCCAGAAGTGACTGGACGTTGATGGCTGTATCCGTAACGTAGAGCATTGTCACGACGCCGAAAAGACCCAGCGGCACCGCGAAGAGGATGACAAGCGGCGTCACGTACGACTTGAAGAGTGCGGCCATCAGGAAGTAGATCAGCATCGTCGCCAGGATCAGGCCGAAGCCCAGACTGCGAAAGGTTTCCTGCATTCGCGAATACTCACCGCTGAGCTCGATCGTCGCGCCCTTGATCAGAGTTCGCTTGCTCGGATCATTCGACGAGGGTTCATAAGGAAACCAGACCCCGCTCGGCTGCAACGCGCCGAAGCGATCGACCAGGCGGGCAACGTCAGCCGCAACGTGGCCCAAGTCGCGGCCATGGACGCCCATCGTCAGGTCGATCGTCGATTGCAGGTTGTTGTGCGTGATCTCCGTCGGCACGAACTCCCGGCGCAGCTTGGCAATGTTCCGCAAGGGGATCGCCTTCTCCTGCTTGGTGCTCGTGATCGGGATGTCGAGCAGCGTATCGACCGAGTCAATTTCCTTTTCAAAGTACTGCACGCCCACGAAGTACTGGTTCTTGCTGACCGGGTCGATCCAGAAGTTCTTCTTGTGAAACTGAATGCTCGAATTGAGCGCCGCCACCACGTTTTTCATCACCTCGGCTTGATTGAGGCCGAGGTCGGCCACCTTGGCGCGATCGACGTCGATGATGTACTCCGGGTAGTCCAGGCGCTGAATGATCCGCGCGTCCACCACGCCATCAATCGCGACGGCCTCGCGCTTCATCGTCTCGGCAATCGCGCGGGCCTGTTTCATGTTCTTGCCCGAGAGGCGAATGTTGATCGGTGACGATTTGCCCTCATTCATCGCCGATCGGATCATGCCGCCGGCATCGAAGGCAAACTCAAGGTCGCGAAAACTGGGATCGCCCCGGAAGCCGTCCCGCAGAATGTGCACGCATTCCTGGGCGGAGTGCTCGCGCTCGTGCTTGAGTTGAACCTTCACGACCGCGTCCATCGGGCCGGCGTTGGGGGTATACGCCGCCGACAAATCGGCAACCACCCCAAGCTCCGAGATCACCAGCTCGACGTCGTCGCCCAGCTTGTCCCGCACGAATTGCTCGACGCGGGCGATCATCTTCTCCGTTTCTTCGATCCGGGTGCCGCTCGCGGCCCGGGCGTAGATCTCGAAGGCCCCTGAGTCGACCTCGGGAAAGAACTCCCGGCGCAGGCGCGGGCCGAGAACGACCAGGGTCGCGGCGAGCAACCCGACCGCGCCCAGCACCACCAGTAATCGGTGATTCAAGGCGCGGTTGAGCTGGCGAACGTACCAGCCGATTCCGGCATCGATCATCGTCTCCCAGCGCGCGAAAGCTCGCCGGAGCGCTCCGGCGGCCGCGGTCTTCTTTTCTGCGATCGGCTCGATTGCAAACGACTCTTCTCCGCCGGTATCGGCTGCCGCCGCACCCGGCTCGTGAGCATGATTTGCGTGGTTGCCGTGGGCCTTGAGCCAGCGCGCCGCCCGGGATGGCACGAACGAGCGCGAAAGGATGTAGGCGGAAATCATCGCGAATGCCACGCCGGCCGCCATGGGCCGGTACAGGAACTCGCCAAGCCCGGGCATGAGGGCCAGCGGCGCCAGCACGAGCAGTGTGCAAAGGCTGGCGACGAGCTCCGGCATCGCCACCTCGCTGGCACCATGGAACGCCGCCTCTTCCGGTGATGCGCCCAGGCCGAGGTGGCGATGGGTGTTTTCCAGGCAGATGATGGCGCTATCGACCATCGGGCCGATCGCCAGCGAGAGGCCGGCCAGCGTCATGACGTTGATCGTGTTGGAGGTGGCGTAAAGACCAATCAGGGCGGCCAGCACCGCGATCGGAATTGTCAAGACGGCGATCAACGTCATGCGCCACTGGCCCAGGAACACCAGGATCACCAGCGAGCAGAGCACGGCACCGAGCATGCCTTCCTCGATCAGGCTCTCGATCGAGTGCCGCACATAGACCGACTGGTCCATCACCACCTTCAAGTCGATACCCGGCCGGGTCAATCGGGCCTTGATCGTCTCGATGCTCTCTGTCAACGTATCGACGACCTGAAGGGTGCTCGCTCCCAACTGCCGGAACACCGGGACGTAAACCTGGCGCTTGCCGTTGACCCGGACGACGTTCGTCTGGATGAAGTTGGCGTCCTTGGGGGTCGCCACGTCGCGCAGGAATGCGGCGTTGCCGTGTTCGTTGCGAAGCGGAATCTCTTCCATGAGCCCCACCTGGTCGAACATGGAGTTGCTGTCGATGGCGTAGTCAGTCGTGCCGAACTTGGCGCTGCCGGCGGGAAGGAAGACATTGTAGTCGTCGACGGCCTTCATCACGTCGAGCGGTGAAAGATGGCGTGCCTGGAGCTTGACGCGATCGAGATAGATCATGATCGCGCGCACCTTGCCGCCGTAGACGAGCGGCGCGATCGCCCCCGGCTGCGACATGATCTGCGGGCGCACTTCGTACCGCCCCACGTCGAAAAGGGTTGCCTCGTTCTGGGTCGAGCTGTCCAGCGCAACGAGGCAAACCGGCGTCGCGCTCGTGGGATCATAAGGGAGCACCACCGGCGGTAAGGTGCCCGGCGGCATCGTCGGGTACTCCCAGCCCGCGAGCGAATTCACTTCGGTGAGCGCACCGCTGCGATCGACATTGCTGCGGAAGTAGTCGCGGACGATGCTGATGCCGACGATCGACCGTGATTCCAGCCGCCGGCCGCCGGACGCCTGGCCGACTCCCCGTTCCAGCCGCGCGGTGATGTTCTTCTCGATGCTGGCGGCGGGCATGCCGCTGTAGAACACCAGGGTCTGCACCGCGGGACTGCGGAAGACCGGCAGGATATCGATGGGAATGGACGCTGCTGCCAGGCCGCCAAGCACGACGAGCGCCAGCATCATCACCGTGACGGCGATAGGGTTCTTGAGCGAGGCGCGTATCAAGCCGTTCATGGTCGTGCGATCCGTTCGAATTGGCGCAGAATCAAGTGGGGCGGGGATCGAAACGCGTGCGGTGGACTGCGCAGGCTCGGCGCCGGTCGAGGTCAGTGAGTCGAAGTCGTGGTGGTGGAGGCCGGCGCTGGAATCCGATCCGCGATGACGGCGAGGCCGTCTTCGAGCGGCACGCCGCACCGCGACACCACGGAATCGCCGGGCTTGATCCCCGAGAGGACCTCGACCAATGAGCCGTTGTCGGCGCCGAGCTCGACCGCGATGCGATGCGCGAGGCCGTCGCGGACGACGTAGACGACTCCGTGGGTCTGGCCGGAATGTTCCATGACACACGCAGGCGGCACGGTCAGGTTGTGCGAGACGGGCTCGAGCACGATTGTCGCGGTGCCGTACATGCCTTCCCGCAAGAGCCCCTTGGGATTGGCGAGGTCAATCTCGACCCGCATGGTTCGCGTGATGGGATCTTCGGATTCCGCCATTCGCGAAAGCGTTCCGATGAACGTCTGGCTTCCCAGCGCATCGACGGCAAACTCGGCGCGGTCTCCCACGCTCGCGATCACGACGTCGCGATCGGGAACCTGCACGATCACGCGCATCAAGTCGGTACGCTTCACCGTCAACAGAGACGCCTGGCCTCCCTCGGAGGCTGAGCGAACGAAGGCACCGGGGTGAAAGGCGCGGTGAGTCACCACGCCGTCAAAGGGGGCGACGATTCTTGTGTAATGAACGTTCACGCGTGCGCTCGAGAGCCGGGCCTCGGCCACACTCACGGCGGCCCTGGCTTCGGTGAGGTCGGCACGAGCGGAATCTACCTTGGCGCTGGCGGTCGTGAGCTGGGCCCGGGCTGTGGTGACGGCGAGCCGCGCGGTCCGCTCGGCAGCAAGGGCGGTCTCGTGCTGGCGAACATTCTCATCCAGCAGACGCGTATCGGCAGCGCGGTCGGCGACCAGACTTCGCACCCGTGTAAGCTGTTTCTGAGCGAGATCGCGGGCGGCGACGAGCCGGTCGACATCCGACTCAGCCTCGTTGACAGCGGCCGCCGCGCCTGCGCGCTCGCCTTCCATCGTCTTGATCCGAGCCTGGGCCTGGGCAATCTGTGCCTGCGACTCCGCCACGAGCGCGGCGGCTTCTTCGAACGCCTTGGCCTCGCGCGGAGCGTCGATGACCGCCAGCACGTCGCCCTTGCGGATTCGCGAACCGATGTCGACGGACTGGGTCTTCAAGTACCCGGAGACCATTGCGTAAAGGTCGACCGACTCAAAGCCGATGACCGTGCCGGGCTGAACGGTTGTTCGCCGCATGCCGCCCGCGGAAGGCCTGACGAGCTCGACGCGCGGGATTGATTCGGCAGCCACGTTGGCTGCACGCGCGGCTGTCCTGCCGCGCGTCAAGAATACGGCAACACCCAGCGCTGCGACCGCCGCGCACATGGCGAAGATCCCGTAACCAAGCCGCCGTCTGCGATTTGACAAATGAGGACACTCCTGGCTGGCACGCGGCCAACTGTGGATTGCAACGCTCAACGAATCTTAATGTTACGGCGTGCGGTCCATCGGGATGATGTCGAGCGGCTGCAGCTCGTTTGCCACCTGAATGGTGCGTTACCTCATTCTCGCAGAGATCAGCCTTCAGTCAATATTCACGCAATCTTCATAAAACCTTAATACTGATGGCATTGGGGAAAGTGAAGACGAATTTATGGAGCGGAAGGCACAGAAACTCACCGTTTTGTGACGAAAAAAAGGATTGGGCGATCGTTTCGGCGTCGCTACAGCGGGGTTCGCGGGAAGGTTGGCTTGCGGTGCAGGGCCCGCGGTCCGGTCAAACCAGGAGTGAATGGGTGACTTGTTGCGTTCGAGCCGGATTGGCGACAGCGCTCGTGCTCGCTTTTGCGCCAGCGGATACGGTCTGGGCTCAGACGACTGTTGTGCCGCGATCGAGTGGGACGTCGATCCCACCACCGCGGCCATTTTCGGCGATCGCCGGCGCCCCGCGGGCGCAATTGCACCCGATTCAGCAGCCGCGAGCGCAGCGGCGATGCCGGTGGCCTCACCGTCCATGCAGCCTCGTTCTTCCCAGGGCGTGCCCGCAGTGGAGGCGATTCCGCGAACCGCGGAAGCCGAAAGTTCGAGCCCGACAGGGGCCACGGTCGCGGCCGTGCTGGACGCATCGCTGATTCCGGGGCGATCGGTCGAGCCGATCGACCTGGCCAATGCGCTTCGGCTCGCTGGTGCGCGCGAGCTCGATATCGCGATCGCCCGCCGGCGGGTGAACCAATCGATCGCCGACCTGCACTTCGCCTGGGCGCAATGGCTGCCCAGTCTTTTTCTCGGTCCGACGTGGTATCGCGCTGACGGGCAGGTCCAGGAGGTGACCGGTCAGGTTGAAAACGTGAATCGTAACTCGCTGTTCCTTGGCGGAGTGGCGGCGACGACCGCACCCGGCTTCGCGGCGGCTTCGCCCGGAACGGGCTATGCGCCGCTCAACGGCTCGAGCGCGGTGTTCCGATTCTCGGATGCCATCTACATGCCGATCGCGGCGCAGCGGGTCGTGAATGCGGGCCAGGCAGGAGTGCACGCAGCGAACAACGATGCGATCCTGAAAGTCGCCGAGGCGTACTTCGATCTCCAGCAAGCCTGCGGGCTCGTCGCGATCAATCGGGAGGCTGTGAACAACGCCAAGGAGCTTTCGGACATCACGGGCTCGTACGCCCGCACCGGGGAAGGTCTGGAAGCCGACCACCGGCGGGCGCTCACGGAGCTAAAGCACAGGCGTAAGGACACTGAGTTGTATACCGGCCAGTTACTGGTTGCCTCGGCCAACCTGATACGGCTTTTGGTGCTCAATCCTCAGTCGGTAGTCGCGCCGATCGAGCCGGCCGAGGCCATCATCACGCTGATTCCGGACGACGTGCCGCTCGATGATCTGATTATCAGAGGCCTGCGTCAACGACCCGAGCTGGCCGGAGCCCGCGAGCTGGTTGAGGCATCGGTGGCGCGATTCAAGCAGGCAAAGCTGCGTCCATTTATTCCGAGCCTGGCGGTGAGCTACGCCGGCGGTGGATTCGGCGGCGGCCAGGGCTCGTTTTTCGGAGATTTCGGTGCCCGCGGCGATGTCATGGCCAGCCTGTTCTGGGAACTGCAAAACCTTGGCTTCGGCGATGCCGCGATCATTCACCGCCGAAAGTTCGAGAACCAGGAGGCGAACATCCAGAAGCTCAAGGTGGAGGCCCAGGTGGCGGCGGACGTCGTCTCGGCTTACGAGACCAAGCAGGCGGCCGTGCGGCAGATCAAAGAGGCTCGCCAGACGGTGGTCGAGGCGATCGAGTCGCTCAAGCTCAACATGATCAACATCCGCCACGGCGCCGAGCTGCCGCGGGCGACGCGCCCGATCGAGGTTCTTCAACCCATCCAGGCGCTCGTCACGGCCCGCACCGATTATCTCGACTCGGTCTTGACCTACAACCGCGCCCAATTTCGGCTGAACCGGGCGATTGGCCAGCCTTGACTCTAACGGCGAGAAGTTGAGGCGATCTCTGGGTCGTCGGCCGATCCGCCGTCGTCCTACGCCGGCTCGGGCTCACGGGTATCGGCACCACCGGGATCCTTGCCGTGTTGCTGCCGCCCAAAAGATTTTCGAAGTTTTTAAATGCCTGGCACATCTCCGCTTACAAGTCCCCGCACAGCGAAAACGCCCTTCCCGTGCGAAAGAGTTCCGCTGATCTAAGACAGCGGTAGATCTCTGCTGGAGATCCAGGTGCGTCCAGCGCATTCACCCGTAATGGTAGCGGGCGGGCAGGTTCTTCACCCATCACCGGAGTCCACGTCATGAGGGTCCGTACGCGTCTGATCGTCGCCTTGGGCATCGGCATTTTGCCCCTCCTGCCGCGCCCAGCCATGGCTCAGGAAGCACCGGCCGCGCCCACGGCGGCGCCGCCAAAAGCAACAGCAAACGCGCAGACGCCGAAGGCGAAGCTGCCTCCCCCGGATCTGAAGAAGCTTGGGGCCGCGGAGGCGAAGTCCACCGCGTTCACTTACTGCCCGATTGGGTCCACCGCCACCGGCGGCACCTCCTACATGATTTTTCGCGCGCTCAAGACGGGCGACGACGGCTTCATGGTTTACCACCACTGGGTGAATAGCCTCGCCAGCGTGGAAAAAGCCCGCCTCAAGCCCGCCAGTACCTGGTCAAAGAGTCCCGCTCTCAAACTGAGCGGCGATCTTCCGAAAGCGTCTTACACAAAGAACGCCGTCGTGGACATCGAGTTCGGATACGAACGCCAGCGGAATATCGCCCTGGTCTATGCCACCGTGACGAACAAGGCCGACGGCAAGCAGCTCGCACGGATGGTTGTCGGCTGCCTGCCGGGAAAGGCGAAACCGGAAATCCAGACGACCTACAGCGCGGCCGCCAGTGGCAACGTTGAGCCCTATACCTTCTGCCGGTCGGGAACCGTCCACGCGGGCGCACCGACTTACGTGGGCTTCCGTGCGCTCAACGACAACACCGGCGGTTTCAACACCCACTCGAGTTACATGGGGCCCCCTCTCCCCTTCGGCCAGGCGGATTGCCGGACTTGGGACCCTACGCCGCGCCTTGTGAATGCCAAGGCGCCGCGGAATGAGCGCACGTTCGAACGCGTGGCCGATGTCAAGTACGAATACGGCACCGCCAAAGGCGTTTCACTTGTCTATGCGAATGTGGCAAGCAAGACCGACCCCCAGCAGGTGACCCGGATGGTGGTCGGAGCCAATCTGCCCAAACCGCGAACATTGGCTGGTGCCGTGACCAGGCCGAAGGTCGACACGCAGAAACCTGGCCCTGTTGCCGGCAACGGCGGGGGCCCCGGTAATGGACTCGGAGGCGGCGGACTCGGAGGCGGCGGACTCGGAGGCGGCGGACTCGGAGGCGGCGGACTCGGAGGCGGTGGATTCGGCGGCGGCGGCCGCGCAGTCAGCGGTGGCGGAGTCGGCCGCGCAGTCGGCGGCGGCGGGGTCGGCGGTGGCGGACGCGCAGTCGGCGGCGGCGGGGTCGGCGGAGGCGGCGGTGGCGGCCGCGCAGTCGGCGGCGGCGGGGTCGGCGGCGCCGGGATCGGCAGCGCCATCGCCAGCGGCCTCGGCAAAGCCCTCAGCGGCGCCATGAGCAACAACCGGAGCAACCAGGGCCAGAATCAGAACCAAAATGTTACCGTTAATTTGCCGCCCAACCAGACCGGCAAGCCCGGCGATACCCCCAAGGATGATAAGCCCAAGGACAAGGACGGTGGCACCGAGATCACGGGGGGAGCCTACGGAAGCAAAGATAGCGCCGGAAATTTTACGAGAGGAAAGGATGACACAGTAACTAAAAAGGACGGCAAGGAAATCGACCGGGAGAAAGGATTCCATCGGGAAGGGAACGACGTTAAACCACTTGAACCTGGCAAGGACGCCGGTAAGGACGCGAAGCCCGCTGTTGAACCTCCCGTTAAGCCTGCGGAGCCGGATGCCAAGCCTGCGGAGGCGGATGCCAAGCCCGTGGACGAGGATGCCAAGCCCGCGGACGAGGATGCCAAGCCCGCCGACGAGGATGCCATGCCCGCGGACGAGGATGCCAAGCCCGCGGACGAGCCCGGTGGCGACGAGGGCGAAATGGAGGGCGCCGAGGAGGGCGAAATGGAGGGCGCTGAGGAGGGTGAGAAAGAGGCCGAAATGCCCGCCGACTCCGGGGCCGAGCCCGAGACCGAAATGCCGGCCGACTCCGGGGCCGAGCCCGGGGCCGAAACGCCGGCCGAGCCCGAGGCCGAAATGCCGGCCGACTCCGGGGCCGAGCCCGGGGCCGAAACGCCGGCCGAGCCCGAGGCCGAAACGCCGGCCGAGCCCGAGGCCGAAGCGCCGGCCGACTCTGGTGGGTCCGAGCCCGAAAGTCGAAGTGCGGAGTGGCGATTACGATGAGCCCGCGGGCAAGCACGCCCTGATGATCGAAGCGGTGGCATCCGATTTCGGATCGAGGTCTAACATGGGGCCCGCGGCACGCCCCGCGGGCTCGCTCGTCCAGGGGGCCACCACGTTTTGGGAGAAAGTGCGGGCTACAATGAGACAATCCAAATGGATAAACAACTATCGAATAGATACAACATTATTGTTATAGCTGCCATTGTAGGATTGACGTCGGCCGCCACTCCCACAGACGTCTACAAACGCTCGCTCGACGGCCTGGTCTTGATCGCGAACCAATTTCCCGACGGACATTACGTGTTCGGCAGCGGCTATGTCGCGGACACGGAACGAAGGTTGGTGGTCACGAGCCATCATGTCATGGGTGCGGAAAGCACCGCGTCCGTATACTTCCCCACGCACGACGAAAATGACAAAGTGATTCTCGACAAGCAATATTATCTAGACCACGTCGATGAGCTGACACGCGTGGCGGGGCACTCCGTGGGCCGTGTGGTCGCGCGTGACCGCCGGAGGGATCTGGCGGTCCTGGCGGTGGGCCGGCTCTCGCCGGCGGTCCACCAGCTTCTTCTGGCCGACCACGATCCCCGGGATGGGGACACGCTTTGCATTCTCGGCAACCCCGCGGACAGGGACCTCTGGCGACTCTCGATCGGCAAGTTCTCGAGCGCCGGTTCCTTTTCCAACACGTTTGCCGATGGTTATCACGTGAATTTTCATGCCGTGTTTTTTGCGTCGGACACCTTCCCCGGCAACAGCGGCGGCCCCATACTCAATGACGACGCCGAGGTCGTGGGAATCGACGAGTCGGTCGGCGGCGATGGGGGCTTCGAAACAGTCGGAGTCCACCGCAAAGAGATCAGCTCCATTCTCCAATCTATCAAGATATATCGAATAATTAGTATTGAAAATCAATCAGACCACACAATAACATTTCAGGTCAGGTGGGGAGGCGGCGACTGGGACTCCAATGCGCTCGACCCGGGGTTTGCGCAAATCTTCTATAGCGCGGGAAGTGATGTTCCGTGGATACGTTATGACTGCTCGCGCGCTGGTGGGTACCAGGAGAGAAGGTATGCACTCGACTACTACACAGCGTATCTCGGTAGGGGCGTCGCGCCCCACCGGGCCCGTGATGCCATGGAGTATGGTTTCTTAAATACGAGTATCGGAGTTGATCTCTTCAAGCAACCTTAGCGCGGCCACCGCCCGCGCAGCTCACATCACGTTCCACGTCTCGCCCATTGCGGTTCTTACGGGTGGCCGCGTTCTTCTGGGGGCGGCTGGGTGGGCGCATCGCGGCCGGCGGTGGACACCTCGACCAGGGCGACGCGAAAGCCGAGGACGTGGCCTGCCTCATCGGGCACCTGGCCACTGCGGAAGGCTGTGCGGCAGAGATGCGCGGCCGACTCCCAGCCGCCGCCGCGAAACACCCGGCCGGTGCCCACCTCGGTGACCAAGGGGTCTACGCCCCCCGGAAGCTTGTTCTGAAACCAGTCGCGACACCACTCCCACACGTTGCCGTGCATGTCGTGGAAGCCCCATGCGTTCGGCTGCTTCCGGCCAACTTCATTTGTGTGGATTTGCGAGTTGTAGCTGTACCACATGTAGTCGCCCAGGCCCTCGGTGGATGGGCCGAAGCTGTAAGCCGTGGTTGTGCCGGCGCGGCAGGCATATTCCCACTGCGCCTCCGTGGGCAGGCGAAACTCCCATCCCGCAGGAATTGAGCCCCGAGCCCGCTCCTGCTGCGTCAGCAGCTCACAGAACTTGCTGGCTTCCTTCCACGAGATGTTCTCGACGGGGAGCGTTTTGGCCCCGTGGAACCGGCTTGGCTTCGTGCCCATCATTTGCTGCCACTCGTCCTGCGTGACTTCAAATTTGCCCAGCCAGTATCCCTGCGTCAACTCGACCTCAACCTGGGGGCTTTCGAATTCGGCCCGGCCAGCCTCGTTCTTGGGACTGCCCATGAGGAACTTCCCGGGCGGGCACCAGCAGAACTTCATGTGCAACGCGTCGCTGTCCCACTCCTCGCCCGCATGGGCGCCGCTGGCCAGCGCGCCCGGCGAGTCTTTGCCAGGGGCTGCTCCTTTCGAGCCTGGCGGCGAGTCTTTCTTCTCGCGGGAAACTTCGGAACCAGCTCGCGAGCCCAGGCGTTTGACGAGCGGCGGAATCAGCGCAGCACAAGCAGCAACCGAGACCACAGCCACGACTGCCAACATCACCCGGCGTTTTCCGAGGATTCGCCGCCACCCACCTCGGCTCATTGGTGAAACCGCGGCCTCGGTCGGGACGCCGGAGGGCTGCGGCGTGAAACTCTCCGGGGAGGCGAGAATTCTTTCCAGATCGGCGATGACATCGGCCATCTTTGGGTAGCGATCGTCGGGCCGCTTGGCCACCATGCGCGCGAACACTTGTTCCAGGAGCGCGGGGCAATCCGGGCGAGCCTCGCCCAGCGCCGGGATCGGCTCCTCACGGTGGGCCAGCACCTTCTGGATGACGGTGTCGCCGTCGTAGAGCGGCGCACCGGTCAGGAGGTAATAGAGCGAGCAGCCGAGGCTGTAGATGTCGGCACGCCCGTCGATGTTCCTGGCGCTGGCGGCTTGTTCCGGGGCCAGGTAGTCGACCGTGCCCATCATCATTCCTGTCACGGTCAGGTCGGCCTGGTTCGCCGCATTGCTCTCGATGCGGGCCAGCCCGAGATCCAGCACTTTCACGCTGCCGTTTTGCTCCAGCATCAGATTGGCCGGCTTGATATCGCGGTGGACGATCCCCTGTTCGTGGGCGTATTGCAGCCCCTGCGCCGCCTGAAGAATGATCTGTACGGCCCTGAGCACGGGCAGCGGGCCCTGGGTCTGCACCACGGTCTTCAAGTCCGAGCCGTCGATGTACTCCATCACCAGGAAATGCTTGCCGTCGGCCTCGTCGGCATCGTAGGCGGTGACGATGTGCGGGTGCTTGAGCTGGGCGAGCGTCTGGATTTCGCGCTCGAAACGTGCGGCGGCTCCGGGGTCTTGCGGCTTTAGAGGCGGCAGCACCTTGATCGCGACCAGCCGATTCATCTTGAGGTTGCGCGCCTTGTAGACGACGCCCATGCCGCCATGGCCCAGAACGCCGAGGATTTCGTAGCGGCCTTGTTGCGTAATGGCGAGGACGTCGGAAGCATCCGGCTGGCGGGAAACACCCGCGGGAACCGATCGGGAAATCGCTGCCGTTTCGGCGAGGGTGCATGCCACGGAACACTCGGGCTCGCGCTCGAGCTCATCCGCCGGCTCCGGGCGCCGCAGGTCGGCGAGCAGATCGTCGTCCGCGGCTCTTCCCGGATCCTCTTCCAGGGCGGCGTCGAGTTGCGCGAGTGTGGTCTGGCAGGCAGAGCAGGCGTCGATGTGGGCGGCGATTGGCTGGCACCGCTCGGAGCCGAACGGGTCTTGCAACCAGGCGAGCAATTCGACGTCTTTGGGACAATCCTCTCCGACCATGCCCGCTCCTTGTAGCCCGGCTTTGAAACCTGAGCGGCGGGCTGTTCGCCTGCCGGATGCCGGATCAGAAACCCTCCAGCTCGGTTCGCAACTGCGCGAGGACGCGAAACCTGGCCCGGTAGACGGTCGCGACCGAAATGCCCAGGTCCCTGGCCGCATCGACCGGGCGATCGCCGTGCACCGCGGTCCGCAGGAATGCTTCCCAGACATGATTCTCGAACTGATCGCGGAGCATCGCGACCGCCCGGTGTCGGAGCCGGCACATTTCGGTGTTCTGTTCGGCGCCGGGCTCCGGCAGGACGAATTGCTGCAAACGTTGCTGCGCGGTCGTGCCGCCTGATGCAAAGGCCTCGTGCTTCTTCTCTCGAAAATGATCGAGGACCTTGTGGCGACAGATCGTCCACAGCCACCCGCGAAAGCTGTCGCTGACCCGGGCGCGGTCAAACCGCTGGATGTCTGACGCCACCGCCAGGAAGACGTTTTGAACCACGTCCTGGGCATCAGTGGCTTGAATCCCGGCCTTGCGCGCCCATCGATAGACCATAGGCCCATAGAGGTGCGCCAACCGCCCCCAGGCTGCTTCGTCGCGCGCCTTCACGCGTTCGAGCAAGCTGACGGATGTGTTGGACGAGAGGGAAACGAGTTCAGCCCTGGTGGGTTTCATTTGCAACCGGGGATCAGGAACGGCTAGCCAACAACGGCTAGTCAACGGCGTCTCGTCGATAGACGCAAATCATGGTACCAGGAGAATGGACGGCGTGCCAGTAGCGTCGCCTCGGCGGGTCATCATCATCATTGTTCTTTCGTCTCCGGGAACCGCACGTTGTCCAACGCTTTCTGGTTTTTCATTCGGGGGGGATTGACCTCATGAGACATTTGTCTTAGGATACGTTTCGACAGGATCAGACCTTGCTATCAGGGTCGGCACGCTCCGGTCAGACGAGCCCCAGGACGGATGGTCGGAGCATACCCATGGCGAGCATGGGGATCATCTGTTTCTAATCGTCGAGACGACACCCGATGGCCAAACGCCCACCGACAATACCCGACTCCGAGCTTGATGTTCTCAAGGTCCTCTGGGACCTCGGTCACGCGACCGTTCGCGAGGCGATGGACACTCTGAAAGCCGCCGGACGCGAGTGGTCTTACGCGACCGTCGCCACGCTCCTCGACCGCCTTGAATCAAAAGGGCTGGTCACCAGCGATCGCCGCGAGCTGGCGTTCGTTTACAAACCCGTGATTTCGACTCAGGAAGTCCGTCAACGGCGGCTCACGAGCCTCGTTGACAAACTCTACCAGGGTGAGCCTGGACTGCTTGTGCTTCATCTCCTCAAATCCCATCCGCTCGAGCCCGGCCAGGCGAAGGAAGTCCGGTCCGTCCTGGACCAGATGATCGGCGAAAAAGCCAAGAAGAAATAACTGCCTTCTGGCAACGTGGCCGCCGGTACGAGATAATTAGGAGTCAACCCCCCGGCTCGGGGGGCGAGTCGGACGTGCGCACGTTCTCTATCTTGCTTCACAGGATGAAGTCGAGATGGGCAGACCCAAACGCTGGTACGACCCCGAGGCCTCGGTATCGGTCCGGGTCGTCGCGCGGGACGACCCGAACGAGTCGTACTGCTCGATTCGGTGGCGGCATCCGCGGGTAGACCCAACTTTGTGGGAGTGCCTGCGTTATCCTCTCACCGACGGGCCGGGGCTGGGATTGCTCTTTTTCTTTCCCCCGATGTTGTGGGTTCTGTCGCTGCCGATCTTCGATATCATCGCCGTGCTCCAGCCCATGACGAAGGGCGACTGGAGGCTCGGGCTGATGGTCGTGCCGGTGATGATTCCCGTCGTCTTCAGCTTCCTGATGATTTTTGGGTACGCGATTGTTTTCCTGGGGCATGTGCTGGTGGCGAGCTCGCTCGGTGAGAACGATCACCCGACCTGGCCGGAGTGGCATCCGGCCGACATCGCCGAAGGATTCCTGCGCTGGATCTGGGCGATGGTCGTCGGTTTGCTGGTCGGGGCCGGACCGATCGTCGTCTACTGGTTCAACTGCGGGCAAATCGACGTGTTCGACTGCCTGGTCTTCTCGTTCATGATCATGCTGGCGGCCGGGTTTGGCCAGATGGCGCTGGCGGCCGCGCTCCTGCACGTGAACATCATCGCGGCGAACCCGATCACTGTCGTCGCGGGGATCATTCGCATCGGCTGGGCCTACCTCTGGCCCTGCCTGCTGGCGGGCATCTCGCTGGCGTTCAGCGTGCTGGGAGTGGTTGGCCTCCTGTACAAGATGCCGCGGATGTGGATGGAGGCCCTCGCCCTGTGGGGATACTGGGTGCTCGTGCTTTATCTGGGCATGGTGTCGATCCGGATGATGGGGCTGACTTACCACGCGCACGCCCCGGACCTGGGGTGGTTTCGCCGCCGGCCGCGGTGGGCGACTTCGCGGCATCATGGCAAGCTGTATGCGAATTCGTGAGTGTGAAGCTTCCGGTATTGACGAATCCCGCCGTGGATTCGATGATGTGCGGCCCTGAGCGGTAGCGGTTCGACGTATCGGCATTCCCAGGGAAGGGGACCAGCCAACAATGCGGAAACTCGCGGTTGCGGCCGTCCTCGTCGTCTTGCTCTGCAGCACGCTTTTCACGAGAGAAGCCTCGGCTGACCCGCTCTATAACCTCACGGTCCTCAACTTCGACCGGGGCACCGATCCGTACTTTACCCCGGCACTGAATAACTTGGGGCAAGTTATAGGCGAGGTGCAGCCAGGGCCCAACTGGCAACAAGGATACGCATTCGTTTACGACGGATCTCCCGGCGGCAGCGGCGCGGTTACCCCGCTAGGCGGCTCGATCGCTCCGACCAACTTTCCTGTGGTCCGCGATAGTAGCCCGTCAGCAATTAACGATCTGGGTCAGGTCACCGGCTCTGGCGGACCAAACCCATATGGGCCCGCGCTCGGATCGTACATTTACGCAAATGGCCAGACGACGCAGATACCATACTACGCACTCGGCCTCAATAGCGCCGGACAAATCATTGCCACCACCAACGGCAGCCAGCCCAACTCAGTGCAGGCCGTGCTCTACAACACCGCCACTGGCAGCACGCAGGTTCTGCCAGCGCTAGCGGGTGCGTACCAGAGCTTTCCCACGGCGATTAATAACTCCGGCCAGGTTGTCGGTAACACGTTCATCGGAAACAGCATGTCGTTCAATGCAGGTTCGACCTCTGGATATTGGGGTCACCCGTTTCTGGTGACGGGAGGTAAGGCGATCGATCTCGGCACGCTTGGCGGAACAACCGCCTCTGCAGCAGCGATCAACGATAGCGGGCAGGTCGTCGGAAGTTCCGCGCTGACTAATAATCTGGTCTATCATGCATTTCTGTATGCGAATGGAAAGATGGTCGATCTCGGCGCACTGCCGGGCTTTCCGACCAGTTCGGCGACATCCATCAATGCGCAAGGGCAGATCGTCGGCAACGTCTCCAACGCTGCCGGCAATGTGATCAACGGCTTCCTTTACAGCAATGGCGTGATGACCAACCTGAACAGCTTGATCGATCCGAAGAGCGGATGGACGATTGAATTTGCCCAATCGATCAACAATCTGGGACAGATTCTCGCGCTGGCGACCACCGCTACGAGCGAAAGCGAGGTCTTGCTGACGCCGACAAGTCTGGCCGCTCCAGGCGACCCTCAATACGAGGTGATCACCCCAGAGCCCGGATCGCTGGCCGTTTTCGCATTGATCTTCGCCGGAGCAGCCTGGCGTTTCAGGGCTGGCAGGAAGTCTTGAGCCAGTGTCGCTTGGTTTCCCATTCGGCGGATCGTGAATTATGCCGAGCATCAGGCTCGCTTTTGTCGCGCCAGCGCTCTCTTGCTTCATTATTCTCGATAGACCAGGCTCCGCCGACGCACTCTACAACATTCCCACTGCGAATCAAGGTTCGCTCGGCGCGCCGCGGAGGGCGAGCTCGAAGAGGTCCATGGGACAAGCTCCGACAAATCTGAGCCGTGCGATCCGCGACCCAGACGCGTCGATCGAGACAGCGACGAGGCGGCATTCGGCCGGTGTGGTCGGCTCAGCTCCTGCGGCGAGCGTGAGCCCGATGGGCTCTTGCTCGGGCAGTGGTGCGTCAGTCATGACGGCCGCGCCGCCGCCGCTGATGTTGAGCAGCTTGCCCGGAGCGGTTTGTTCAACCGTCCCGTCGATCCAGTGCAGTGTGGCGCGGGTCTCGCGCGCCGGGTAGCGCTGCCAGAGCCGATGCTCTTCGTGGCGTTCGAGTACTTCGCCGATCGGCAGCCAGGACATGAAATGCGACCGGACGATTTGCTTGCCGGACGCCTCGGCCGAGGTGGCGACGACTCGCGCTTCCAGACGGTCTCTTCCGGCAGCGCCGGATTCCAGCCGAATCCAGACGGATTGGCCCACCTCCGGCGCACGGTCGGTGAGCACGGCCGCCCCTACGCCACTGATATCAATCACCGTTACATCGCAGCAGATTTGTTCGTCGTGCTCGCACCATTCGAGCGTTCCCCGCGCGTCGCGAAGACGATGGTGCGGGGTCTGGCGTCTTTCAGGAGTCGTCGCAGCGGCTGAAGTGGCGTCCGATTCAACCCTATGATCGGCAAATTGGGGCGCCAGCATTTGGCGATCCTCATCGCTCGAGACAGAAATTGAAGTGCCAGCGGCCGGAGGGGACAGGGAGCGAGTGCGGGCCGCGCCGGAGACGATCTTCAAAGTAAGCATAGGTCGGTCCTGGCGTCGACGCTGAAAGAAAAAAAAGGGCAGCACGCGTGGATGCCCGAGCTGAAAGAATGGAGGTCGACGAGCAAGTCGTTCAAAGGACATTGCGATTGTCAGGCTCAAGCCTGACCCACGGGTCATTTCGTTCCGGCTCCGCCCAGCTTGATCAAGAGGACGATGGCGACCGAGTAGAAGATCACCAGGCCGGTGGCGTCGACCACGGTGCTGATCAAGGGGGCGCTCACGACGGCCGGGTCGATGCCGAATCGTTTGGCCAGGAGCGGAATCACCGCGCCGACGCTGTTGGCCCACATGCAGATGAAGAGGATTGCCAGGCCGATGACGGCCGCGAAGGCCGGGTTGCCGTGCAGTGCCCAGGTGTAGAAGAAGCCTATACCGCCCAGGAGCGTTCCCAGGAGCAAGCCGGTGAGCCATTCGCGATAGACCACGCGGAACGCATGCGAGCCCTGGATCTCGCCCAGGGCGATGCCGCGAATGATGGTACCGACAGTCTGGCTGCCGGCATTTCCGCCGGTTCCGATCATGAGCGGGATGAAATCGATCAGGTCGGGTAGGCGAAGCTGCACGCCTTTGAAATAGTGCGAGACGTACTTGGTCATGGTGCCGGCCAGGAACAGGAATAGTAGCCACCCCACTCGCCGGCGCACGCCTTCCACAAGACGCCCTTGCCAGTAGGTTTCCTCTTTGGTCTCGGAGTCGCTTGCGACGCCGCCGAAGGCGAGGATGTCTTCGGTTTGCTCCTGGCGGAGGATATCCATCGCGTCGTCATGGGTGATGATGCCCAGGAGCATGTCGGAAGAGTCGACGACAGGGATGGCGAGCAGGTCGTACTTATCGATCTGGCGTGCGACCGATTCCTGGTCTTCGTCGACGCGCGCCAGGATGACGTCGCGCTGCATGACGTCTTCGATGACGGCCGACCGGCGCGATAAGATCAGCCGCTTGAGCGAGATGAACCCGATCAACCGGCGCTTGTGATCGACAACGTAGCAGTAATAGATCGTTTCGCGGTCGGGAGCCTCGTGCCGCAGGAGCTCGAGCGCCTCGCGGACTGTGATGTGCGGCGGCAGCGCCACGTAGTCGGTGGTCATGGCGGCGCCTGCGGTGCCGGGCTCATAACTGCCGAGGCGGCGGATATCCTCGCGCTCGGCCTGGGCCAGGAAGGGGAGCACCGGGTCGACGACATCTTCGTCGAGGCGGTTGACCAGGTCGGCGCGCTCGTCGTGTGGCATCAGGTGGAGCAGCTCGGCGGCGTCCTTGGGGGGCATCGCCTTGACGAGCTGCTCCTGGCGGTCCTTCTCGAGGTAGTTCAAGACCGCGGCGCGGTTGCGCGGGGGGAGCACGGCGAAGACGGCGTCGGCATCCTGGGTGTCGAGGTCTTCCATCAGCTCGGCCAGACGCGCGGGGTGATGCTCGACGAAGAAGTCGCGCAGGCCGGCGATTTCTCCGTCGCGAATCAGCTCGCGGAGGTCAGGAACGAGGAGCGGATTATGCATGGGCCCTCAAACCGGTCGAGGAGGTCGAGGCCCATGGATCAGCGGCGGCCGATCACGCCTTTGCCGACGTAGGGGCGCAGGACCTCGGGAACGTCGATCGAGCCGTCAGCGCGCTGGTAGTTCTCCATGATCACGATCAGGGCGCGGCTGACGGCGACGGCCGTTCCGTTGAGCGTGTGGACGAAGCGGGTCCCTTTCTGGCCTGTGGGGCGATAGCGGATATTGAGCCGCCGGGCCTGGTAATCGGTGCAGTCGGAGGTGCTGGTCACTTCACCGTATTCACCGTGCTCTCCACGCCCGGGCATCCAGGCCTCGACGTCGAACTTGCGGTAGGCGGGGCCGCCCAGGTCGCCGGACGCGATGTCGAGAACACGAAACGGAATGCCGAGGGACTCGAAAAACCTTTCTTCGATGGCCAGCATCCGGGCGTGAATCTCGCCCGAGGATTCCGGCGTGCTGAAGGCGAACATCTCGACCTTGGTGAACTGGTGCACGCGATAAAGGCCGCGGCTGGCCCGCCCCGCGGCGCCGGCTTCGGTGCGGAAACAGTGGGAAAGACCGACGTACTGAAGCGGCAGGTCCGACTCGGCCAGGACGGCGTCTGAGTGCATACCGCCCAGGGTGATCTCGGCGGTGCCGATCAGGCTGAGGTCGCTGTCCTCGACCGAATAAACCTGCGTCTCTTCGCCGCGCGGAGTGAACCCGATCCCCTCCAGGATATTATTACGCGCCAGGTCGGGCGTGACGATGGGAGTGAAACCGGCCTCGATCAGATTCTTGAGCGCGAGCTGCTGGAGCGCCAGGTCGAGAAGCACGGCGTCGTTCTTGAGGAAATAGAATCCCGATCCGCTGACTTTGCCGGCGGTTTCAAAGTCGATCAGGTCGAGCTCCTTGCCGAGCTCGACGTGGTCTTTGGGCTTGAAGTCAAACTGGCGCGGAGTGCCGGATTTGCGAATTTCGCGGCTGTCTTCCTCGGTACGTCCCATAGGTGCGTCGGGATGCGTCAAATTGGGAATGCGCCGCAGCCGCAGGTTGAGCGAGCCCTCCAGGATCCGGAGTTTGTCCTCCTCGTCGGCTACGCGCAACTTGAGCGCCTTGCCCTCCTCGATCAAGACCGAGCGCTTCTGTGGATCGCGCTCCTTGCCGGTGGCCTGCGCGACTTCATTCTGGCGCCTGCGGATCTCTTCCACGCCCTGGAGCAGCGCCCGGCGCTCGCCCTCGAGCTCGATGGCGCGGTCGACGTCTTCGAGGACGTCGGGGGGGGTGTTCCGGTTCCGGCAGTTCTGTTTGACCGCCTCGGCATTGGCGACCACGTACTTCACATCCAGCATGTTACTCCCTTTTTGACACTCTTCGATGAACACCGGCGGGAGAATCGCCAGAAATAGACGGCCTTGCTGTTGAAAGTCAACGAATCGATTTCCGTGAACGAGGATTGGAGCCACCCAACTTGAGACGAGCACGAGCCATTCAAGTCCGAGATCCGCAGCTACCTCGCCGTTTCGCGGATTGTGCTTCTCAGACCGAGCTTTGCGCGTGCGCCGGCGGATTGTGGTCGTCTTGTTGCGGGGAGTTGTTGAACTTGAGGCGCTCTACCGCACGAGCCCTGACGAGGTCGAGAAAATCGCGCAGGGTGTACATGGAATGGCTTCGAAGGAATCGTGGGACCGGATCGACCGGGATGACGGAGTCGGTTTGTGCGTCGAGGGCCTTGAGCCACACGGCCGAGACGTTGATGCCGGGGATTTCCAGGAAGCGCGGTTCGAATTTCCGGCCTTCGAGCCGCTTGCCGTCCTCGGCGTCGGTCAGGGCCCTACCGGACGAGGCAACCTGCGGGCCCCGGGTGTAGCTCAGGAATCGCGCCGCGTTCCCCCCTCCGGGCGCGGCGACATCGGCCACGCCCGTCGGCTCGCCGCCGTCCATCACGAACACGCGCCAGCTCTCGGGCTCGGCGCCCGCCAAGCCAGCGTCCCATGGCTCGCCGGCCCGCGCCAGGGCGTCGATCCGGAGAGAATAGACGGGCAGCGGTGTGTTGCTGACGATGGCTTTGGCGAGCGGGGACCGTCCCCCCCGCGAGTCCGGCATTGTGGCCAGTTCGCCCAGAGTGCTCCTGGCGAGGTCGACGACCCCGGCGGGCACGTTCCGATCGAAGATCAGCGCCATTGTCTTCGAGCCTCCCGTCAGGGTTGGGTCCAGTACGAGTGAGTCCACGTCCCAGTTGTCGAGCCGGTGGCCGGATATCGATGAACGCAATCATTATACAGCACGGTGCGCCTGCCGTAAAACGGATCGGCGACGACAACAAATTCCATGCCTGACGCAGTCTTCTCCCACTGGTGGAACACCACGAAGTGTCCCCCACCCCCGACCTACTCGACGCGGACCGCGAGCGGACGGTCGACGTCAAGCAGCGCTGTCAGTTTCGGGAAACCGACGGTGCCAGCGCGGACTTCGAGCAAGTTGGACGTCGCAGTGAGGGCCTTGTCGAGGTACCATTCGACGTCGCATGGCGGAGGTACTGCACCCGAGACGCAGCAGTCGACACCGCTGGGGAGGGACAGCACGCTGTTGGCCACCGCGCACTGGGTCCATGTGCTGGACGGGTCGTAGTGGAGGGAAGTGCTCGTCGCGACAGCCGCCCAGCACCAGTTGTCATCGGTCTGCATCTGCATCGTAAAAGGATGGCCCCCGTTGCCGGGAGCGAACGCGGGGGCACCTCCGGCCGGCGCCGCCGCAGCGATCACCGGGGCGAGCCCCCCGGATGGCAGAACTGGAGTCCCAGCGTGCAACGCCTTCGGTAATGGCATCGTCGCGCATCTCACCTTGAACGGCAATTCCGGACACCAGCACGTGTGCTGATTGAACTCGAAGGCTGGGGACGTGTCAATTCATTCAACGCGGACACGCCGAGTCGGGGGGTATGGGCGTTCTTCGAGCGTCTTGGAATGTGGCTCCGGCGCGATCGATGCCCAGTCTTTCGCGGGCAGCCGCCGATCCGACGGATCCCTCATTCGAGCCCTGCGCCCGACGCTCAGGACCCGCACCAGCAGACGCCTGCGCGACTGAACGGCCGGAATCGTGATGTCCCGGCGGGCGATCCGGGCCCATCGTGATCGACATGACGCACGATCCCCAGAGGACCGTCGACTCGTTGCCGCACTTGCTGATGTGACGTCGAAACGTTGCCTGTTTCTCGATCATCTCGATGACCTCGCCGAGTCTCATTCGGATCCTCGGAAAGCGTACGACCACTTTTTCTTGTTCCGGCTCGAGGTCGAAATGAATGGGGTGGAGGTGACTGGTCCGGCCAAGCTCGGCAAACTCACCCAGGGTCATCGCGGTCCTTGGAAGCGTGATCGAGCGGTTCAAGATCTGATCGATCTGCTTCACAGGAACATAGCCCGCAACCACGATGATCGTCCCGACGATCACGACGTGAGCCGCGATCATCGCCCGCGGGTGCGTGGGATCAGGCGCTTTGGGCGTCGAGACGCAATCGATCTCGTCGCGCTCAGGCCATGATGACTTGTTCAGTTCGACTTTACCAGGCGGGCGAGTCGACCGTCGCAGCAAGAGAATCCAACCCACGAAGGCGAGTAGGTTCAGAGGTAAGGGCGCGATCACGATTACGATGCCGGCAAACGCTGCCGAGATGATCGCCCAGAGGGTTCGGACCAAACCTGCGTTGCCAGAGATGGTAATTCTCATGGATTCGACCGGGTCATTTCTGCAGTGACCTGTTGCGCTCTCAATCCCCTTCACTTCGCGAGCTCAGCCAGCAAGTATGCACTCGACTTGATGCCGCGATGGAAGTCGGCGATCGCGAACTTCTCGTTTGGCCCGTGCAGGTTGTCGTCGTTCTGGCCCCAGCCCAGAAGGAGCGTGTCCACGCCCAGTTGCTGCTTGATCAAGCCGACGACCGGAATCGAGCCCCCTTCGCGGATGAAGACCGGCTTCTTGCCAAAACCGAATTCGATTGCCCGGACCGCGGCCCGCACACCCGGGGTATCAGTGTTGACCAGAACCGCCGGCGCACCGTGGTGGGTGATGAACTCGTAGGTCACACCCTCGGGGCAAACCCGCGCGACGTGCTCGCGGAGCTGCTTCTCGACGGTCTTCGGGTCCTGGTCGGGAACCAGGCGAAAGCTGAACTTGGCGCCCGCCTTGCAAGGGAGCACAGTCTTGGGGCCTGGGCCTGCGTACCCGCCAAAAATCCCGTTCACGTCGCAGGTGGGCCGTGCCCATTTCCGCTCCAGCGTCGTGAAACCTGCCTCCCCTTCTAGACTTGTCACAGCGAGATCGGCCTGGAACGCTTTCTCGGAAAAATCGAGCGCGGCGAATTGCTTTCGTTCCCAGTCGGCCAGGGGCTTGACGCTGTCGTAGAACCCCGCAATCTGAATCCTGCCGTCAGCCCCCTTCAGGCTGGCGAGGATCGTCGCCAGAGCGTTCAGCGGATTGGCGACGGCGCCGCCATAAGTACCCGAATGCAAGTCGCGGTTGGCGCCCTGGATCAGGATCTCGAAATACGCAAGGCCCTTGAGGCCGTAAGTGATCGCGGGAGCTCCGGGGGCGAACTGGCTGCTATCGGAGATGACGGCGTAGTCACAAGCGAGGCGCTTGGCCTGGTCGGCGACGTACGCTTCCAGGTTGGCCCCGCCAACCTCTTCCTCGCCTTCGATGACGAACTTGACATTCACCGGCAGCTTGCCGGAGGTCTTGAGCCACGCCTCGGCTGCTTTCAAATGCGTGAACATCTGACCCTTATCGTCGGTGGCGCCGCGAGCGTAGAGGTTGCCATCGCGCACGGTGGGCTCGAAGGGCGGTGAGAGCCAGGGGTCGAGCGGCTCGGCGGGCTGAACGTCGTAATGCCCGTAGACGAGCAGTGTCGGCTTGCCCGGGGCGGAAAGCCATTCGCCGTGGACGATCGGGTGGCCCTTGGTCTCGACAAGCTCGGTCTTGATGCCCATGGAGGTGAGGTCGTCGTGCACCCACATGGCGGCCCGGCGAGTGTCGGCGTTATGCGCCGGCTGAGCACTGACGCTCGGAATGCGGATCAGGGCCTTGAGCTGTTCCTCGAAATCGCTCCGATGCGACTCCAGGTAGGTCTCCACGCGAGCCATGTCCATCACTCACTGCCTCCCGTGCATGGGATCTTGTGGATGTTCACCCGCCGGGCGCTCGCCGGGCCAGCAGCGGGGAAAAAGAGTATAGCATTGCGGCCGCGAGCGGGCGATGGGCTCGATGGCTGGCGCAGAGGGTGTTGCGTCCGTCGCTTCGTGTCGACTCGACGCGCCTCAAATGATGACTGCACTACAGCGCGAGTGGATTGTTGAGTTTCGGAATCAACACGAGTCGTTTTTTGGATCGAAGGTCTTGTGCTCGATGGGTGCAAATGCTTACAAAATGCTGGCGAGTTGATTGTACGGTTGACTTCTCCCGATAAGAGTCCATATTTTCCAAAACTTGACTCAAGTTTTTACCAGCCAGAGACGCACGACCGAATCACCCACGGTGCGTTTTTCTTCTGGTATCGAATTTGCGAATGCACCCGAATGAGTGGATTCGTGTGTGATTCGACTCGAGTGACGAACGAATTGTCGCAGAGGGTGACGAGGTAGCGCGAGGCAGGGTCACCCGGACTCGATCGGTCCGTCTTTTGGGAGAACGTCTCGGGAGTGTTCGAATGTGGTGTTCTGATCACGCGTGGGATCGAGCACCGAGTCTTCTTTTGAAAATCTGGGGAGACTTGGCCGGATAGTGAAGCCGTGCGTGGTATATATGTGAAGAGGCGTTTTTGAAGTGTCGCCAATGGACAGGCGCCCGTCCCCGGGGTGGGTTTCGACTCCCTTGGGCGCGGTGTCAAGCGGATGCCTGGGATGGCTTAGCTTGGGAATGACACCCAAGACCGTTTGACGCGGTGGCCGAGGGTTTCGTCGCACCTATCCCGAAGTTCGTTGCAGTTTAGGAGGGGAGCCTGTTCGATGAGTTTTATTCAACGCTTCCTCGAGCGTGTGCTGCGCAATAATCCGGGTCGTATGACTCGTACCGGTTTTGACGATCTTACTCAAGATCAGCTTGATGCACATCTACGGATTGGACGGTACGGAAGCTTCGCTCTGACGGAAGCGGTTCGCCCTTCGATCGGTCTTGAGGTCATCCCGCGTGCCGGATATCGGCGCGACACTTACTGCGATCCGGAGACCGGCAGCAAGATGCCCGTTCTGGCCGCGTCGGTGTCTGCGGAGAACCTGTTTGACCTGTTCATGGACCTGCTCGACCCTCTCGGCGACGTGGTGGACGTCGTGATGGAATCGAGCCATGACTCCGAGCCCGGGTCGCATGCCGACCTGTACCGCGAGCACATGGACACGGTGATCCTCAAAAGCACGCTCTATGATTACGAGAACCTGCTCTTGAACGACGGCTGCACCGGAATGGCCGCGCTCAACCCGAACGGCCCCATGGAGGTGCAGTTCGACGAGCACAAGCTGCTTTTCGTCTACGCCCATGACCTTCAGCCGTTTGAGAAGATCTTGATCCAGTATGGCTTGAAGCGTGATGACACCTTGAAGTTCATCTCGGAAGCCGAGCACCTTCACTCGACCGATGATGAGTACCACGAGAAGTTCGAGGAAATCCTCTATCGGCTAGGCATCGATCGCTGACGGTCCGGACGAATCGGCTACCCGCGCCTCCACGAGGGGTGGGGCATCCTTGAGGTGCCCTGCCCCTTGTTCGTTTCAGCGGTTGCTGGCGCGCGCCTTTTGGAGCGTGTCTGTGAGCAGCGCAAATCGGTCTGTGGGCGTTCGTGTGGTGAACTGCGAGAATGATTCACGTGGAGGAGCCTCCCAATGTCTACCGACCTCGATGATCTCACGACGCTGACATCCGACCCCGTGGCCCGGCTCTTACTCGCTGGCAAAGCGCAAACTCTCCACGAAGCGGAGGAGCTCTACCTCGACTCATGTCTCCCTGAGGTTCTCAGATTACTCGAAAGCGGCCTGTCCGACGAAGACCTCGGCCGGCACCCTCTCATGTGCATGCTCCGGGCGCACGGCAGCCGCGCGTGGGAGGAGGCGCTCGATTGAGTCTCGAGGAACGCCTCGGCTTCGTCGTCTCGGCGATCGAATCGGTAGGCCTTCGCTGCCTCGTTATGGGCGGGCACGCGGTGCGCTACTATGGCTTGCAGCGCTTCACGAACGACTTTGACTTTGCCCTCGCGCCTGAGTCTTGCGACAACCTGCTCGATACGCTCAGCAATAGCGGCCTGTTCCCGGGTTCAAGGCCGACTGAAGGGAACAGTTGGCGTCCCGGGGAGTTCAGGCGGTTCCTTCTACGGCCCCAAGCCGACGGTCAGGAAGAGTGGCTCGAATTTTGGATTCGAACGCAATCGAGCCCGTGATCGACCGGAAGATTCGCTCGACCGTTCCAGCCTCATCTCTCCACTACGCGCTTGTCGAAGTTGTCCGGCGACAATACAAGGTCTTCCGCCAGGACGAGGACAGAGCGGACAAGCAGGCGATTATTGAAGCCCAGCACCAGAAGCCATGACTCCTTGTCGAGGTGCCACAAGGCAACTCTGAAAGGGCAAAGGGCAAACATCCGCGACGTAATTCGTGAATCCAAGTGGTCGGTTTGGTCAACGGGTCTGAGGTCAAGGAAACGATTCGCCGTTCACTCGTGAGATTGGCGGCGGTGCCGTGCCCGCAGAAGCAGTCTGCACACCCATGGACCCCGGCACCGGAGCCGGCCAGTCCAGCGCGCAGTGCGCGGTGATGTAGTCGTCGATCGTCGCGGCCACGTGTGACGGGAAGGCCGCAGTGCGACGGACGCTGAGGTCCGCGTGGGCGTGAACGCACTCGAAGATCGACGCGAGCACGCCCCGGGTCTCGTTTTCCATGAACATCTGGTAGTGAAAGAGCTTCGCGCTCCGCGCCAGGAATCGCAGCCTGATCACCACGGTATCTCCGACATGCACTTCAGCCGCGTACCAGATGTGGTGTTCCAGATCGAACCCGCCCATGCCCGAGGCCGCCAGGTACTCCTCGCTCAGCCCGATCATTGGGTACATGGCGTCGCCGGCCTTGTCGTAGAGAGCCAGATACCAGCGCACGTTCATGTGGCCGTTCCGGTCTTCGTACTCAGGCGGGATCACGGCGCGATGAACGGCGGGCAGATCGGCAAGTTGATCGAGCGAGATTGCCGGAGGCCGCATGTCAGACCACCTCGCACGCTTCCTGGAAGCTCAAACGCGGCGAGCGCGGAAAGAGCTTGCTCGTATCTCCGTAACCGAGATTACAGAGGAAGTTGGATTTGACGGTTGTCCCCCCGAAGAATGCCTCGTCCACTTTCTGGTTCTTGAATCCGGACATCGGCCCGCAATCGAGCCCAAGTGCCCGCGCCGCCAGCATGAAATAGGCGCCCTGAAGTGAGGAGTTCCTGAGTGCAATGTACTCGAGCACATTCTCCGGCAGGTCTTTGAACCACGCTTTTGCGTCAGCATGTGGGAACAGCGCCGGCAGCTTCTCGTAGAATCGGATGTCCATGCCGATGACGGCGGTGACCGGCGCGATCATGGTCTTGTCCACGTTGCCCGGATCGAGGGCCGGTTTCAGTTTCTCCTTCGCCGACTTCGATTTCACAAACACAATGCGCATCGGGCACATGTTTGCGGAGGTGGGGCCCATCCTCGCCAGGTCGTAGACCTGCGAGAGAATCGCGTCGTCCACCGGCTTGTCCAGCCAGACGTTATGTGTTCGCGCCGTACGGAACAGGAGGTCCAGCCCTTCGTCGCTCACTACCTTGCTCATCTTGTCGATCCTCGTGTGGCGTGTGGAGGCAATGCCGACCGCGTCCACCTCCGCTGTTCCGCACGAGGCCCACATACCTGGCGAGGGAGCGGCCGGTGGCCGGTCCACTAGCCTAGTCCTCCGGCACGGGCACGTCAAAGCCGTTCCGCGTGACGGAGACAGGGCAATCTCAATAACTGTCGGAGCCGATCACCTCGCCGTTGGCACGAGTGCCCAGTTGCCACCAGGTCTGCATCGAGATCGAGCTCTTGATGAACTGGCAGTGGCCGTCGGCCATCAACACGTTGCAACCGCCCGGATGGTTGCTATTGGCGTTGACGATGTTCGAGTGGTCGGCCGATGCCACGCCGCAGGTGTTGCAGCCGAACCGGCAGGCACCCCACGTGATTTGCGGGGAGCTCGGCGGCACGATCGTGTTGAACATCGTCATCGCCTCCGCGCCCCAGGCCCAGTACTGGCCCTTGTTGGTGCTCAAGCCGGCACCCGCCGTGGCCGTCTGCCACGACGCATTGCAGGCGGTCAGCGTCGCGGCCATCTGGGGACCCGGTGCCGTCGCCGGTGCCGTCGCCGGTGCCGTCGTGATCGACTGCCAGACGTCATAGCCCTGCCAGCCGGTGGTCGTGTTCACTCCGCTCGAATAGTTCACGGCACTGTTGCCGTTGGTTCCGGCGAGCGATTCGGAAAACGCCACGGTGTTCGAAGTTCCGTCCATGAGATTCTGGATCCCATACGACGTCGCATAATAGAAGACGCCCGTGCTACCCGTGCCCCCGTTGCATTGCTGGAGCGTTACCACGGCGGTGCCGGGAGTTCCGTTGCTTGAGTAGTCGGTCGTGCCTTCGCTCGCGTAGTAGCTGTTGATGCAGGGCGTTCCACCGCCTGAGCCGCCCGTGCCGGCGTTACCGTCCGACGGGCACAGGTATGCGGCGATCTTGGTGTAGAACGCCGTGGTGTTGACGGACTGCGGATCGTTGATCGGGTCGAAGTAGAAATTGGCCGCATTGTAGATCGTGGTCTGCTCGAGATAGGGGAGCAGCATCGTCTGACAGCTCCAACCGTTCCAACTCATGCAGGGGCTACCTCCGTTGGCGGAATTGACCGAATTGAACGAGGCCGAGGTGCCTGGAGGGAATGTGTTGTTGGCCGCGTGGTAGTTGTGCATCGCCAGACCGAGCTGCTTCAGATTGTTGGTGCACTGGGCGCGGCGGACGGCCTCGCGTGCCGCCTGGACCGCGGGCAGCAGCAGGGCGATCAGGACGGCGATGATGGCGATGACGACCAAGAGCTCGATCAGCGTGAAAGCAGGCCTTCTCATACGCATCTTCATCGGGTGACCTCGCAAGAAAAAAAGAGGAAGGCAAGACGGACCGATTCATCGGGAGGACCGTCTCGTTCCTTTCGCCTTCGTTTGAACGTGGGACTGCAGATAGGCATCCATCGAATCCTTGGCTGACACGGCGGGGGCAGCCGCGGGCTTGACCAGCACGGGTTGGCCGTCCCCTCCGCCGCAGCCGGGCAACGCCAATGCCATGCCAAACCCGAGGGCCAAGGCTGCGAGCGCAGAGAACACACATTCACTCCTGGATGGACGTGCGTTGTCAGGATGTCTGGGCACTCTGGATCTGAATTGAGATGTCGTTGCGTGACGATTCAACGAGAACGGTCGATCGCCGGGCCAAACGAGTGCGCCCGCGGCAGCCCAAAGGATTCTCAAGCAGACGGTTAGGACGACTGGCAAAAGGGTCACGACACAGCTCCCGACCACCAAGTCGATCATCGGCTCACCCTTCTCGGAAGGCACCGAGGCAAGAGGAATTTGGATTCCACACATCCGGGGCCGGCGTCGTGTGCTTGACTTGCCCCGCACAATGGTTTCGCGGGGAACGAGGTGAGAACCCCTCAAAAATCTTGGGAGGCCCGATGGCGGTCGAGGCGGGTCGCGAATTGTCGCTGATCCTCGCGAGGGTGCGGGCGGGTGATCAAGGCGCCCGCGGGGAAGTTGTGTCCCGGATATACGAGGAGCTGCGCCTCGTTGCGGCCCGGATGATGGGGCGAGAGCGGACGAGCCACACGCTCTCCCCGACCGCCGTGGTCCACGAGGCCGTGATGCGGCTGCTCGGGGAAGCCGTCTTCGACAGGGCGCCCGACCGGGCCTTCCTGCTTTCGGCGGCTGCGAGGGCCATGCGCGAGATCCTCGTTGACTACGCCAGGCAGCGGGCGGCCGCACGTCGGGGCGGCAACTGGCATCGAGTCCCGGTCGACTCGATCGTGGACTACTTCGAGGCCCAGGATGTTGACGTCTCCGACATCCACGAAGCCGTCGCCCGCCTCACCGCACTCGACGAGCGACAGGGGCAGGCCATCACCCTCCGTTACTTCGGCAGTCTGACCGTACCCGAGGTCGCCGTGGCACTAGGGGTCTCGGTGGCCACGGTCGAGCGCGACTGCCGGCTCGGCCGGGCCTGGCTCCACGGCCAGCTTCGAGGCGGGAGGGGCCGATGAACTCCGAGCGCTGGAGTCAGGTCGGCAAGCTGTTCGACGCGGCCTCGAGCATGCCAGCCGCTGAGCGCGCAGAATGGCTCGGCAGTGCCTGTGGCGACGACGATTCTCTGCGGGCCGAAGTGGAACATCTGCTCACCCATGATGGGCTAGCGCACCAGGACGGATTTCTCGACCAGCCCGAAGTGGCGGATCCTGCACGGTGGCCGACGGGATCTTGGCGGCCTGCGGGCGGTCGGCATCCCGTCGCCAAGCCCGATGTCTCGTGCCACGGGCAGGCGCTGCCGGGCGACAGCACCGACTGTTTCTCTCCGAAGGCGGCGATCACCTCGGGGCAGTCGCAGCGATCGGCAGAGGAGACGCGGTCGGTAATGCAATCGCGGCTTCGCGAGCTGCCGCTCTTGTACGTCCCCATTTTCGCTACGATTGTCGTGCTGAGGCCCGTCGTACTCGACTTGCTTCCGATGGCAATCCTTGCCCCTTTCGGCATCGTGGCCGCGACCTTCGCCGGGATCGCCATCCTTCTCTCGGCTCGCAGGTTCTCGCTCGCATCGCTCTGGAGGATCGAGCTGTTCATGACCGTCTCGCTCGCCGGCCTCATTGTCGTCTACGAGGGCCGTGCGATCATCGGTCCTTTCCTCCAAGTCGATCGGATCAGGGCCGAGAAGATCATGAAGAACGTGATCCTGCTCGTGTCGCTCCTGATGCTCGTCGACGCGATCTACGTGCCCAAGAGCTGGCGCCGCGCCGCGATCGTATCCTCGTCGCTGGCGCTGCTGCCCATGGCCACTCTCGCGGGAGCTTACCTGCTCCATCCCGAGCTACTGCGATGGGTCGGCGAGCCGCGTGAGGACGGCAATAGACCCCTGGCCGTCTTTGGAGTGGACACGGTCTTTCTGCTCACTCTGGCCGCGATCTCGTCGTTCGCGGCGCATACGATCTCCCGGTTGAGGTCTCAGGTTGCCGAGGCGCGTCGCTTCGGCCAGTACCGTCTCCGCGAGCGGATCGGAGCGGGCGGAATGGGTGAGGTCTTCCTGGCCGAGCACGAGTTGCTGAAGCGGCCGTGCGCCGTCAAGCTGATCCGTCCGGAGGTGGTCCTTCGGGCGGGCACAATCGATCGGTTCGAACGCGAAGTGAGGATCAACGCGACCCTGTCGCACCCGAACACGGTCGAGATCTTCGACTACGGCCGGACCGAGGACGGGACGTATTACTATGTCATGGAATACCTGCCGGGGATGAGCCTGGGGGAGCTCGTCGAACGGTACGGCCCCCTACCGTCCCGGGCGTGCCGTTTACCTGCTGCGGCAAGTCGCCCTGGCGCTCCAGGAGGCGCACGAAGCCGGGCTGATCCACCGCGACATCAAGCCCTCAAACATCTTCGCCGCCAGGCGGGGAGGGATGGACGACGTCGCGAAGGTCCTCGACTTCGGCCTGGTTCGGCCCGCGGCGACGGCTTCCTCGCCGCGCACCAGTGACGAGGGGCAGATCCTCGGCACACCGCTCTACATGTCCCCCGAGCAGGCGTCGAACTCTCGACCGCTCGACGCGCGCAGCGACATCTACTCACTGGGTGCGGTCGCTTACTATCTGCTGACCGGGAGGCCACCGTTCGACGTGCCGAACGCGATCGAGGCAATCATCGCTCACGCTCGCGACCCTGTCATTCCCTTATCCCAGATTCGCGACGACGTTCCTGCAGATCTGGATGCCGTCGTCCTCCGTTGCCTGGCCAAGGACCCGCAGGAACGGTTTCCCGATGCCGAAAGTATCGAGATCGCTCTGGGCCGCTGCACCTGCGCATCTTCCTGGGACAAGGCGCTGGCCAGGCAATGGTGGAGTGACTTGATGCTGCTTCGTTAGTTCGTGTCTTCACGTGCTACATCGGTCGCCTCCAGGAGCCAGAGGACCGAGCGCGGTCGCAAGTAGGCCCGCCGTCGATCGGGTAGCTCGACCACCAGCCACCCGCTCTCCATGTACTCCCCAGTGGTCTCATCCCGATGGCTGCGAAGGTATCCCAAGATCCGAACGCCGGTCAGCTTCTCTGGACCCGCTCCGTGGCTTGCCCCGTAGACGATGTCATACCGCTTGCCGAGGTCGATGCTTGCGTGGAGCACCGGCAGCTCCGCCCCGATAATCTGCGGCGGGCGCGACTTTCTGAATAGCTTCACGAGGCCGAAAGCAAGGCTCAAGAGCACGCCCAGCGCGGCCGAGATGTTGAAGAACCAACCTACGACCGCGACAACTAGGGCAGGGTCCATGTGGACCTGGTGAGCCGAATCGCAACCGTGTTCGATCGCATTGCCTTTGTCGATGATCAGGAACGGCGACAGTTTGAGCGGGCCGTCCGCCGAGCGGCCACCGTCGAGGAGATGCCCCAGCGCTCCCAGGAACTTCCTCTGCAGGCGGAACAGTCGCCGGCCGGGCGGCCACACACAACGAAGAAGCTTCACTGATCGCGGGCGGGCGCGGGCATTCAGGGTCCCTGAATGCCCGCGCCCGCTTGCTCGGCGGATCGAGAGCTTCCGTGGCACCCCCAGCGCAGGGCCGCGGTCACCGAGACAGTGGGCGAGTACCGGGCGGCCGTCGTGCAACTCATCCTCGACGGCCGCTCCTTCAATGCCGCGCAGATCCTGCCCGGTTACGCCGAGGGAATCATCGACAGTTACAACGCCGAGCTGGCGCCGCCGCGGGCGGGGGCGCCGTCCGCCAGCACGGTGGTGGCGCGCGTCTGGTTCAACTCCAACCTGGAGGCCCTATGGAGCACGGTATCACGCCCGGCCGCCATCCTGGTGGCCCTGGAAGGGCCTGGTGATCACAGGGCTGTCGGTGGCCCGCGAGCGGGAGCTGGGCGCCTTCGAGCTACTGCTGGTGTCGCCCTTGAGCCCGGGGGAGATCATCGTCGGCAAGACGGTGTCGGCCTTCCTGATCGGCCTGGGGAAGGCACGCTGATTCGGAACGGGACCACCAGCGCCAGAATGCCGGCCACCAGCCCGATCGGCCAGGCCAGCGACCACGGCAAGGGGGACAAAGATCGCCGCGGCGAGGCAGAGCACTATCTGGTCACGGAGAAAAGGGTGGTTGAATCCGATGAGTGCCATGGAATGCGTTATTAGGGGTGATGAAAACCTCGCGCCGTGCGCCGCGCAGGTCGGTATCGAAGAAGTCGAGAAATCCGGCGTGACCGAGCAGCGCCCAGCGCAACGGCAGATCGACGAAGCCGACGGTCGCTTGCCATGCGCAGGTCTCGACGCCATGGCTCAAGCGCAGCGTCACCGCGGCATACACATAGGGAACAATCGCCCCGGCTACTGGATGTGACTCGCCTTGCGGCGCACCCGTCAAATCAAGGCCCAGTTAGCGAGCAAGCGACATAGGAAAGATGGTATCGTCCGAACCACAATCCACGCAGCCATCAACAAGCCGCGAGCCGAAGGGACCAAGAACGCCAACAGGAACGATCGGGCGGTAGCGCATCATGGCGCCGGCGAGCGACGGTACCGGCCGTTTGGTCGGCAATGGCATATAGGCAAAAATCACGACGCATCCAGGCCTCCCAGGACGCAGTTGGAATCGGGGATCCCGGTGACGGGACAGGCTTCGGGATCCTCGCCCGCGGCCCGAATCATGTCGTCAAGTGCATCGGGATCCCGCGAGGCGGCCACCAGCCGAGTTCCGTCCGGGCTCCACGCAACCCATTCGCCGCGATGTTTGGCCAATTCTGCCAAGGGAAAAGCGGCCCGATTTTTCAGAAATTCTTGCATGTTCATGAGATGGTCCTCCACTACCTCGATCATAAAAGGAGCTGCAAGCCGCCGTCAAGGCGGGAGTTCGGGGACATTGAAGGTTGTTTTGAAAAGAATCGTCAATGTCCCCGAACCAGTCCCATCTTGGCGAGCGACGCGGCTTTAGCCCACAGCCTCCAGCTCCACGGCCATGTCCGCACCGGAGGAGCCGCAGGAGCCGATCAGCAGCGGAACGCCCGCCGCGGCCCGCGCCTCCATCAGGAGTTCAAGGTCGCGCTGCACGGCGCCAGGACTGTACTTCGAGCGGCCGGTGGCCAGCGCGGCTGCTCCGCTGTCGGTCGATCCGGCGTCCAGGGCGATGGCGTAGGGCCCGAGGGCGAGCCCCGCCCGCAGCTCGTCGGCGCGCACGCCGGAGCCGAGCTGTCCGGCTGGAACTAGCACCTTCGTCGTCGAGTCCTTCACGGCGCCCTCCTGCGACGATGGCCGCTGACCCAAATGATCAGATGGCCCTCTCCGGAGCCCGGGTTACGACGCCAACGGTTTATTTTAACCCCCAAAGGTGCGATTGCGATGGTTTTCCGCCAAAAAACGTTGCCGCCGCCCGTTCCGTCGCTGCCTCGACCCACCGCGCAAGACGCTTGTCCCTTGCTCATCCGCCGGGCTAAGGGATCGGTCGAACTTCCTCCGATTGCCGTCGAGCGCACCGCAGAGCGGCATGAAGGCCGTTCCCACGCGGAGCGTGGGAACAAGGGTGTTCTGGTTTCCGAGCGGCTTGACCTCAAAAACGGGAAGTCAATGCCGGCCTGTTTCTAAGTGCGTCACTTGGGCGAACGGAGTTCTTCGATCGCTTTCTCCTTGATCTCTCGCAATCGTTCCCGGTTCATCTCTGTATGCACACGAACGATCTCTAGGCCCGGAATGTTGTCGAAGCTAGCAAGTGTCGAAAGGATGCGATCGATCCGCTCGACCTGCGATGTGAGTAGATCAGCCCTGCTTTCGCTGCTGGCGGGCCCCTGCTCCGTCGTCACGGGCATGCCCAGGCTGAGGTCGTCCCGCGATGTCTCGTCGGTCAGATAACGCTCCACAAACTCAGTGAAAGAGCCGGCAACGACCGTCGATCCGTACCCTCCCTTCTCGTCCGTTTCAATCGCGATCACAGGATGGGGTCCGATCGCAGATGGTGTCAATCGAATCGCGAAGGCAGGAAGCCAGATCGAGTGATCGGCAATGACGAAATACGAAGACCTGTCTTCGAGCACGATCTCCAGGTCGCCGATCGACACGACCTCGCTCAGTGGGCGGAAAATGAATCAGAGGCATTACGGACAGGCAGCCCCGTTTCTCATTCGACACCGAGCGCCATTCGAGCCGAGCAGAGCAATGAGAGGATGTAAAGCAAGAGCAGGAAATACTTCTTCAATGATCGAGTTCGGCTATCATTGGCAACTCCCCGCGTAGCCGTTCGGCTCCCGCTGCACTGACCTTGCTAAACGACAGCGATAGGTTTTTGAGCCGCTTCAGGTTTCGGAGATGCACGAGCCCGGCGTCCGTTACATGGGTGCGGTAGAGTTCGAGGAATTCAAGCCCGCTCATCCCTCGCAGCGCTTCCAGGCCCGCGTCGTCGACCTCGGTCCCGCCGAGCTTGAGCGATTTGAGGCGGGTTAGGTGCTTTAATCGCGCGAGGCCACGGCCCGTGATTTTGCATTCCTCGAGATTCAGATGCTCGAGCTGCCTCATTTCTATCAAGTGTTCAAGCCCGGCATCGGTGATTCTCGTGTTACCGAGGCCGAGGCGCTGGAGCCGCGACAAGCGGGCGAGCCGCGCGACGCCGGCATCGTCAATCTCGGTGTTCGACAAGTCCAGCTCGCGCAAGCTTGTCAGCGACCCGATGTGTTCAAGTCCGGCTGAGGAGACCGGGTTCCAGCGAAGCCTCAAGATTTTCAAACTGCTCGTTCCGCGCAGGTCGGCGAGGCAGGTTCCGGTGAGCTTGTTCGACCAGAGATCCAGCGTGCTCAGGTACGGCATTGATTTTAGCGGGGGCATGCCATCATCGGTCATCCCTACATCGAAGAGTCGAATCGCCTCGAGGCGATGGGCTCGGTGCAAGTGGTTGAGCATTGACCCGCTCAGAGCATTTGTCTCGATTTCCAGGAGACGTAGCCGCGTCAGCCCCTCGAGCCTCGCCAAGCCCGCGTCGGTCAGCTTGTCAAGGCCGGGCGGAGGGTCGACCTCCGGCAGGGTATGGTGCCCCCCTCGGCTGAGAATCCAGAGCTCCTCAATTCCCTGGAGGTCATCGAGCGGAAGGAGGGTGGCGTCGGTAATCGGTTGGTCCACGTAACCGACCACGGTGACCTCCTGGAAGAATTCGTCGCCCAAGGCGTGACGCAGCCACGCGGGTGCCCAGGGTCGGCCGTTCGGGATCTCGCGTCCGCCGACGTATTCGTAGTCATATCGGACGTGCCCATTGTAATGACGAACCGTCGCAACGGCGCGGCGCTGGCTGTGCGCGGTTGACCTTCCACCCCATCCACAGGCCCAGAACGAGGACGATCAACATGAGCAGGCGGAGGTGGAAGACAAGTCGTCCTCGAAGCAGTCGCATCGTGTGGCTCTCCGCACGGGATCGACTGTTGTGCTTCAGCACTCGATGCCAGTTTACTCTACATCGAGAATCTGACCTATGTTGTATCGCGAAATGCCTCGTTCTCACAATCGAACGGGCATACTCGCGACCACGTCACTATCCGCACGCCGGATTTGACCGTCCGCGCCCGGGTCGCGTACGATGGATGGTCGTGACGACTCTTGACCGTGAAATCTCGATTCGAATTGATGAGGGTGGTGGGTGCTGCGTATGGGGTTCCTGGCAGTACGGCGGGCCTGGTGCGGTGAATACGGAGCTGATCGGGACGCACACGCGGGTTTCTCACGGATCAGGCGAGCACGGCGCCTCGCGTGCTGGCTCGTGCTTGCTGCCGGCGTTCTTCTGCCGGGGTGCTGGGGCGATCCGGGTCCTCCCAAGGCGCAGACGCCGTCGTTTCGCGGCATCACTCTCAAAGTGGGAGCGGTTGACGATCGGGCCATTCTGACCGGGGTTTCCCTGTTGCGGGGCGAGTGGGAAGCCTCGCGGGGCGGCCAGATCGCGACGGTCGAGGACCTGGTCGCCCCCAAGGCGCCGCTGGCTGCGGACGTCGTGATCTTTTCGGGGCAGAGACTCGGCGACCTGGTTGATGCCGGTGCGATTGCCGTGATCCCGAATTCGGCCGTCATGCCTGCTAAACCAGTGGAGACGGAGCCCGGCGAGCGGGCCAGGACCGAGGGGAGCAGCGCGTCGGACCAGGGCACCGAAGCGCTGCAATACATGGATTTCGTCCCGGCGTTCCGCGAGCAGGTGAGCTGTTATGGCGACGACCGAATGGCGCTACCGTGCGGGGCGACGGCTCTGGTTCTGGCCTATCGCCGCGATGCATTCGAGAATGGCGCCAACCGTGCAGCCGCGCGAGCGGCGGGGATCGAGCTCAAGCCGCCCAAGACGTGGAGCGAACTCGATGCCCTCGCCAGGTTTTTCAATGGCCGCGACTGGAGCGGCGGCGGCAAGCCGCAGCACGGCATCGTGCTGGCGATGGGAGCGGGCGGCGCCGAGCTGGAGTGCATCGGCGACGCGGCGTTCCTGGCGCGGGCCGCGAGCTTGGGTCAGCATCGCGATCATTTTTCGTTCCTGTTCGATTCGGACGCTTTTACACCGCGGATCGATTCACCTCCGTTCGTCGAGGCACTGAAGGAGTTCGTGGAGTGGAAGAAGCTTGGCCCTGGCGGTGTCGAAGGGTTCGATGCGGCCGCTGCCCGTCAGGCCTTCCGCGACGGGCGGGCCGCCATGTTGATCGACCGGGCCGAGCAAGTGGGGACATGGTCGGGCGGGAAACCGGTTGGAGTCGCGGCGTTGCCGGGCTCGGAACGCGTCTACGATCCGATGCGAAAAGACTGGGCGGAGGCAACGCCTTTGAATCGCCCCAGCTATCTGTCCAAAGGGGGCGGCTGGCTGATCGGGATCAGCAAGAACATCGAGGGCACGCAGCGGGAGGCTGCCCTGGACTTCGCCATGTATCTCGCCGGCCCCGATAACTTGAACCGCCTGCGCGCCGAGCGGAGTTTCCCGATGCTGCCGGTGCGCGCGAGCCAGCTCGGCCAGGGGCTGCCGGACCCGACCGCCGCGCCGGACGTCGATTCGCGGCAGTGGGCCATCGCCGTCAGCGACACCTTGAGGCTCGAGCGAGTTGTGCCCGGGCTGCGGGTGCACGGCGCAGCGGATTACCTGGTCGATCTATCCAAAGGGCGGTTGGCGGCCTTGAGCGGAGAGGCCCCGGAGAAGGCGCTCCAGGCAGCGGCCCGGGCGCAGTCGCAGCGCACCGAAGCCCTTGGCCCCAAGCGCCAGCTCTGGCATTATCGCCGCAGCTTGAACAAGTTGGTCACGATGGCCAGTCCGCCGGAACCGGGGAAATGAATCCGATCCTCTGACCCGGCCGGCGGCTCGATCGATCGATCGGGCGTGCCGCGGGCCATGCCGCTTTCCGAGCAACATTGAAGCGAGCCCAGTCGTGGACGATACAGACGACGCCACACCGACCTTGAACAGCGACATCGAAGCCGATGTCAAGGAGCTGATGGGGTTGTTCGATCTGCCCGCATTCGCGCGGCGCGGGCAAGACGTCGAGGCGGCGGTTCGCCGTTTGCACGACCGTTGCGAGAAGACGCGCAGCACGATGCTCGACATGGTGCGGCTGAGACTGCGGCAGTGGTGCGCCGCCGCCGCCGGGCCGGAGAGCTGGCACGGCGTATTCACGAACACGATCGAGCCGTTGTGGGCGCTTGCCGGCGCGGCGCCGCCGCGGTGGGCCGAGTCGGACGCTTCGATCAGGCGCCGGCAGAGCGTTGCGAGCGACCTGCTCGCGGCCGCTCTTCGGTTCAACCGCCGCTGGCTCGAGGCCCTGGATCGTTTCAATCTCGAGCCCACCAACTTCGTGATCGAGCAATACAATCGCTATTATGTGCTCGAGAAGGAATGTGTGATGGGATCGCCGAAGCTCGCAGCGCGGCACTTCATGCCGATGCCGCTGGTTTCGAGGCCAACGCTGCTGGCGGACCATCCGGTCTTGCCGGTTCCCGAGATGGTGCGGTTGGGTGGCGGTCGTCGTGCGCCGGGCTAAAGAAGTGCGCCTGTAACCGAGGATTCCAGCTCGAAGACCGAGGACTGACGCAATGCCCGTGCTCGAGCGTGAGGAATATATCGAGCAGGTTTATTTCTTCCGGACCTTGCGGGAACGCCTGGTCGATGGGCTGCCGTCGCAAGAGATCCTGGCGCGGATTGGTGAGGAGCTGCTCTCGACGACCAAGCTGCCGATCGCGGTCTCGTTCTTGCACACCGAGATGAAGAGCACCGGGGTGATGGGCCCGGCCATGGAGCGGATCGGCCATTATTTCACGCCGTTCCAGGCGCACGTCATCAATCAGGCCGAGAACGACACGAGCCGGTTTCCGATGGAGCAAGCCCTGCTCGTGCTGGAGCGCGAAGCCAAGTTCAAATCCGATGGGCCGCCGCTGCCGGCGCTTTTCGTGTTCCAGTTCGAGGCGCTGGCGCGGAACCGGCTGGGCTACAACAAAGGGCTGGCGGGGATGGCGGACGACCCGATCTATACTGACGAATGGCGAGACTACATCCTGACGCTGCGCACCCGGCTCGGTGACGTTGACTTCGCCGACCTGATCTTCGTACGGAGCGAGCAATTCGTCAGGGAGCGGCAGCGATTGAACCCTGACTACATTCCGAAGTTTCCAACGCTGTTCGGCGAGAAGGAAGGGAAGATCGCCCGGGCCAACCGTGGGCGCGATCCCATGTATCTCTTCGCGGCGCTCCAGCGGCAGCTCGGGTACCCCGAGGTTCCCCGCACCCGGCGGCCCGACGAGCTCGAGGGCCGCGTGCTCTTGCTCGAGCAGCGGATTGCACAGCTTGAGAACCGTCTCAAAGTTGCCGAAAGCGATATGCATCAGGACATTGACATATCACAGGTTATCGTGAAGCCGGAAGACACGGCGGGCGTTCCGAAGGGGTGGGGGACGAGGGAATGAGCGATATCGACTTCGACACGATGCAGGGGCTCGACCTGAGCTTCGCGCCGGCCAGGTGAATCTCCAAAGCCGCGGAGGAGATCGCCGCCGCGTCCTGCGTGAATCTTGTCTTCCTGGATCCGGTGGTCCTCGCCGGAAGCGTTGCACGTTTTCGGCTACACAAACCCCGAAACCGGCTGAAGCGGAAACTCCGGGCGCGCACATTTTTGTATTGCTTTTTGTATACTGTGAATTATACAATAGCGTAGCGCTCAACTCAGGAACGGTGATGACGCTGTTCCAAGGGTTTTGGGTTTGGGAATCCGTGAAATGAACGAGCATCCGTCGGATGGGCAGTGAGTCATGAAGGGGGCCGCGACTCCTTCGCATTGAAGGGTGTGTCGCGGGGTTAAACAAGAAATGGAAAGTTTGACGATTCGGATCTCAAGGTCAAGCCACGCAGCTCTCCGTGCTCTTGCCGAGGAGAGCGATGAGTCCATGACCGAGATTCTGGACAAGGCGATCGAGATTTACAGGCGACAGCGTTTTTTGGCCGGACTAAATAGCGACTTCGCTGCTTTGCGAAAGAACGAGGCCGCGTGGCAAGAGGAACTCGCCGAGCGAATGGTATGGGACGGCACGCTGACTGACGGTCTCGAGGATTGACAACGAATGGCCGTCCGAAAACCAGCTCGCGGTGAGATTTGGGGGTGTGATCTTAACCCATCGCGAGGCCACGAACAGGGTGGCAGGCGGCCGGTCTTGATCGTTTCCGTCGATCCGTTCAATCAAGGGCCAAGCGGGCTTGTGATCGTCTTGCCCGTTTCCACCAAGGATAAGAAAGTTCGCTCGGAGGTGCCGGTTGAACGCGGCGAAGGGGGCTTGAAATCCAAGAGCTTCATCAAATGCGAAGCGATCCGCTCGATTTCGACCGAGCGACTGCATAGCCGGTGGGGAACGGTGTCCAGGGCGACGATGGCCGCTGTCGCGGATCGCCTGCGGATATTGATGAACCTCTAAGAAACAACTCGCATTCGCGAGGGGAACATGCCACGAAAGACCTCGCAATCTGCTCTCGTCGTCTTGATCACGGCATGCTTCTGCATGCAGGCAGCACGCGCCCAAGAGTTCGATCGCGTCGTGATCGACGCCGCCTTTCCGGGGGCTTATCAGGTTGAAGTGAGCGACGTGAACGGGGACGGGAAGCTTGATGTGATTGCCGTGGGGGGGAGCACTTGCGCGTGGTATGAAAACCCTTCATGGAAGAAGCGCGTCGTGACTGGCGGCAAACAGACGCCGGGGATTATTTCGAGCGCGACGGCTGACCTTGATGGCGATTGTAAGGCCGAGATTGCGATTGCGTTTGAGTTCGCGATGAATCAGCCGAAGACCGGGCAGCTCTTGCTGGCCGTGCAAGGGGCTTCGCTCGATGACCCTTGGAAAACCGTGCCGATTGCCGCAATCGGCAGCATTCACCGGCTTCGCTGGGGCGACGTCGATCTCGACAAGCGGCCGGACCTTGTCGTGGCATCGCTTTTTGGCCCGGAAGCCAAGCCGCCCGAGTATGCGGACCGCGCGCCGGTGACTGTTTTTCGCAAGCTTGATTGGCGAGGGGCGACGCCCCCGGCGGCGGAACGGATTGCCACGCGGCCCGTCATGCACGCGATCGACGTGGTCGATCTGTTCAAGAATGGAAAATCGTGGATTCTGACTGCGGATGACCTGGGCACATCGCTCGTTGGCTGGGGCCGGCCTGCGGGCTCGCGAGGCGAAGAAATCTGGCTTGAACCGCGGACTCTCACTCCGGCCGATCGAGACGCCGCTCCCGCCAAGCGTGGCGCCAGTGAAGTGCATGCGGGGCGGCTTGCCGACGGACAATGCCTCCTGGCGACAGTTGAGCCCTGGCATGGCAATCGAGTCGCCGTTTACCTCGCGGCGATCTTGCGGGGAGACGATGGGAAGCCAACTCTTGGTCCGTTCAGCGGCCGCACCGTGCTTGACGAAACGCTGGCGGACGGGCATGCGCTCTGGCTTGCCGATATCGACCGCGACGGCGACGACGAGGTCTTCGCCGGCCACCGCGGCAAGGACCATTGTGTGTCCATGTACGATTTTGATCGCACAAAGAACGCGTGGAGCAAGACGGTGCTCGATCGCGAGATCGCCGCGCAGGATCTGCGTGGCGGTGATCTGGACGGGGATGGCGTGCCCGATGTCGTTGCGGTCGGCGGCAGCACGCACAACGTGGTTTGGTATCGTCCCAAGAAACGCTGAGCGCGTGTGAGCGTGCGGGTGTCGAGAGTCTCGTGGCATCGAGAGCATGATGAGCGACCGGACAACGAGGCGCAGGCGGTGGCTTGCCCTGGGCGCAGTCTTTGCGCTGGTGGTGCTCGCGGCGTCCTGGGGGCTCTTCCGAGGAATTGGACCACGTGGTTCGGGCGCCGCTGGGACTGGGGCGCCGCTGCTGGTTCCGCGGGCGATGACCATCGCGCCGGGGATTCATATGCTCGGGGGGCTAGAGCCCTCGGTGGCGTATGTCGTCGAGAGCTCTGATGGCTTGATTCTGATCGACTCGGGCGTGGAGGGCGATGCCAGCAGTTTGAAGTCGCAGATGAGCGAATTAGGGCTCGATTGGAGACGGATCCACGCGGTCTTGATCACGCATGTCCACGGCGATCACAGCGGCGGAGCCGAGCGCATCAGGGCGGAAACAGGCGCGAAGGTCTTTGCCGGGGCGCGTGATTCGGATGTGCTCAAGGCGGGTGGGCCCCGCGAGGCGATGTTGAGCATTTTCTACAGGCCGAGCTACGAACCGCATCCGACGACGGTTGACGTTCGACTGGAGGGCGACGAGGCCATCGAGTTCGGCGACGTTCAGTTCCGAGCGCTGGGCACGCCCGGCCACACGCCTGGAAGCATTTGCTATCTCATGGAGCGAAACGGCCTGCGCGTGCTTTTCAGCGGTGACGTGATCATCATGCTGCGTGGTGACGAAAAGCCCGCGTCGCAGGTGAGGAAGGCGCTGGGAACGTATTCGGCGTATCTCGCACCAGGTTACCGCGGCGACGCGGACGCCTACCTGAGCACGCTCGTGGCGCTCAAGCGTCTGGCGGTACCGGACCTTCTTCTTCCCGGCCATCCGTGTGCCGCGGCGACGCCGGAGAGCCCGCAGCTCTCGAAAGAGCGCTGGGAATCGCTGCTGGATGGCGGAATCAACGACATGCGGATCCTGATCGATCGGTTCAAAGCGGATGGGCGCGACTTCCTCGACGGCGAGCCCAAGGAGCTTCTGCACGAGCTCTATTACCTTGGTGAATTTCAGGGCGCTGCGGTTTATGGGTTTTCGGCGGGCTCAAAGTTCTTTCTCATCGACGCTCCCGGCGGGCCCGGGCTTCTGGCCTGGGTGCGCGCGCGGCTCGCGCAGCTTGGTGCACCGGTTGCCGATCCGGTCGCCGTCTTACTGACATCGTGCGGCGGCCAAGCGATTGCAGGCCTCAAGGACGTCATTCTGCAATCAGGCGCGAGCGTGGTGGCTTCTGACGCAGGACTGGAGGTGATTCGCAGGGAGTGCGGTCCGGGAACGGTCATCATCGCGGCTGAGGATTTGCCCGAGAAAGGCTGGTTTCCGGTGCGGGTTATGCCCCTGCGTGGTCGGGGGGTCGCGCCGGTTGCGTATGCCGTGAGTTTGCACGGCAAGACGGCCCTGTTTTCCGGGCGGATTCCGATCCAGTCGAAGATCGACCGCGAACAAGTGCTCATCCGTGAGATTTCCAGCTCGCGCGCGGTGGCGATCGACTATTTGATCGCCGTGAATCAACTGGGCGCGCTGGTACCGGACCTATGGCTGCCGGCCTCCAGCGCCGACGGTCAGAATGCCAACCTGTACGACGCAGACTGGAAGAATCTCATTGATTTCAATTATCGGATCGGATTCTACGCCGCGCGCGGTTTGGGGCTGCTTGCGCCCCGAGGCACGCCTTCGAGCGCCGCGCGAGGCCCGCTGGATGACGATAGCGTGCTTCTGGCGAAGGAGTTCACTGGCAGCTCGGTCGAGGCCGCACCGTTGCGCGGCTTGCGCGCGGGTTGGGCTGCGCGGGCGCGTCGGGCTGGCGGTCTTGCAGGCCGAGGTGGACAGCTTGCGCCCCGAGGGTCGAGCGCGCCGGCGAGCTGGTGCACCAGATCGGCTTGCTCGAGATTCACGAGGGCCGTTTCTCGGAGGCAGCCGATTCGCTTCGCGGCGCGATCGAGATGGAGAACGCGCGCGGCATTCGCGCGAGCGACCGCGATGACCTGGTGGCCCTCCTTGGAATTGCGGCGATCCGGCAAGCGGAGGGGCCAGGCGCCGCGGAGGCTTTGCTGCAAGCGGCTGCTGGTCAGTTGAGTGCAGTGCTCGAGAAGCGGCCGGACGACCTTCGAGCTCGCTGGCTGCGCGATGTGGCTCAAATGAAGCTCGGCAAGGACGCCGTTCGCGGGCAGTCAGCGAATCCAGGTGGGGTTCAATCCGGGCCTCCACCCTACGAGCAAGCCATCAGATTTGAAGATGTCGCATTAACGGCTGGCCTGCTCGCAGGCGGCCCGAGAATGGCGGGCGCCAGCGTTTTTGTCGATTTCAACTCCGACGGACTGCCCGACCTACTCATCACTTCGCTTGACACCGATCGAGGAGCGAGTCTGTACGTCAACGGCGGAGATGGCAAGTTTACTGATGCGTCGGAACGGGCTCGACTGGGCGACCAGGTCGCGGCGATACGGGCCTGCGCGGCCGACTTTGATAACGACGGGGACCTCGATGTTGTGCTGGTACGCGGCGCGGGCGAAATGCCGATGCGGCTGTCGCTGCTGCGCAACGACGGCAAGGGCGTATTCGAGGATGTGACCTCCCGATCCGGGATGGGTGAGCCGATCGCAGCGGCATCCGCCTCGTGGGGCGATTTTGATCGCGATGGATTCGTCGATCTGTATGTCTGCGGCGAATACCTGACCGACTCATCCGATCCCGGCATCGTCTTGCTTGACCCTCGGAACCGCAGCCGGCTCTTTCGCAATCAGCATGACGGAACCTTTCAAAACGTCGCGGTGGCGGCCGGTGTCGCCGGCGAGCATCGCGCGGCTGATTCGACGTGGGGTGATTACGATGGCGACGGCCTGGTCGATCTGTTCGTTTCGAGCTGGGACGGGCCTTGCCAGCTTTACCACAATCGAGGCGACGGGCGATTTGACGAAGTCGCCGCGGAGAAAGGCGTTGCCGGCCCGGCCGGGCATCATGCGTCAGCGTGCTTCTTCTGGGATTTCGACAACGACGCGCGGCTTGATCTCATGGTCGGCGACGGAGATGCGACCATCGCGGACCTGGTGGACCACCAGATGGGGCGCACACCGCGGCGTGACTGCCACCCGCGATTGTATCGAAACGTGGGCGCGGCTGGATTCAAAGACGTGAGCCGGGAAGTCGGCCTGGACTGGCCGATTCCCTCGCTCAGCGCCAACTTCGGCGACGTCGACAACGACGGGTTCCTTGACGTTTATTTCGGAGGCGGGCTCACGAGCGAGATGGCACCGGCACCGAACGTCTTGCTCTGGAACAGGGAAGGGAAGCGCTTCGAAGATGTTACCGAAACGTCGGGCACAGGGCGGCTGCGGACGGGACACAGCGTCTCGTTCGCTGACTGGAACGGCGACGGATCGCTTGACCTCGTGGTGACCTCGGGCGGCGCCTCGCCGGGCAGCCGGGAAGATCATCTCCTGTTTCAAAATCGCGGACTCGTGCGCCGCTGGCTGGCGATCAAGTTGGTGGGCACGAAGAGCAACCGAGGGGCACTGGGGGCGAAGATCCATGTCGAGCTGACCGATGCGGAAGGGACGCATCGATCGATCGAGCGGACAATCGGGTCGGGGAGCTCGTCCGGTGGTAACTCGCTCGTCGAGATGATCGGACTGGGTGATGCCGGGCGAGTCGACCGTCTGGTTGTGACCTGGCCCGTCGGTCAGTTGAGGCAGGAATTCCGGGACATCGAGGCGGGGCGGTTGATCGAGGTGACGGAAGGGAGCGAGCCTTACCGGGTGATCGCGAATCCCTCTCGCTGAAATCGCTCACGACTGGCGTGTGTGGTCGCCGACGAACCGGCTGACACTACTGTGGTAACCAGGTTCTCGATTTGTGGCAATACCAGTCCAGCGCTCATGATATCGCGAAAAACAAAAAACCGGGATTGAAGCGGCCCATGCGCGCATAGATAACATACGGTGACCCAAGGAGGGACCCGTGCCGATGGGAAATGGATTGACTGCAAGTGCTGCGATCCAGGTTGCCCGGGTGTTCCGCGATGGAACGCTCGCGGGAATGTCGGACCGGCAGGTTCTGGAGCGCTTCATCGAACGCCAGGACACCCTGGCGTTCGAGGCGCTGCTGTTGCGTCATGGAGCGATGGTGCGGAACGTGTGCCGGCAGATGCTGTTTGACCCGCACGACGTCGACGACGCTGTTCAGTCGGTGTTTCTGGTGCTGGTTCGCAAGGCGAAGTTCATTCGCGTCGACGGGTCGCTCGGGCCGTGGCTCTATGCGGTTGCGGGGCGCGTGGCGGCGCGAGCGCGGGCGAATCGAAAGAAGCGGTGCGCTCGCGAATCTTGTCGTGGCGAGATGCCGGAGACGGGTTGCTCTTCGACGGAGGATGCGTTCGAGCGATCCGCCGCGCTCCACGACGAGCTTGGACGACTGCCCGAGCGACTGCGGGCGCCGCTGGTTCTCTGCTACCTGCGCGGATTGACGCACGACCTGGCCGCTCGTCAGCTTGAATGCCCGGTTGGCACGCTGCGCAGCCGGATGGCGCGAGCGCGGAATCTGCTGCATTGGCGGCTGGCGCGGCGAGGTGTGACGCTGTCGGCCGCGGTGCTGGGCGGGATGCTGGAATCAAGCGCAAGGGCAGCGAGTGCTGCGCGATTGCCGGCGGCCGTCGCTGGATCCATCAACCGCGCGGCGCTTGAGGTAGTTCGACGGAACGGATTGGGACTACCCTCGTCGTTCGCGACGACTTTTGAAGGAGTCTTGAGCGTGTCGCAGATCAGGAAGATCGCAGTTCTGGCGACGGTGATTCCGGCGGCGGTGATCGGGCTGGCCGTGGTGCACAGGACGGCGGTCGTTGGGCAGACGCCGGAACGGAACGCGCCGGTGAATGCCAGGCGGGATGAGGATCGCGGTGTGATCCAGCAGAACGACGGAAAGAAGCAGTTGCCAACGAGGAACGAGAAGGCAGGGCCGATTGACTTGCCTGCAGAACCGATCGAGCCGTATCTCCTGACCAAGGATGCCGGGCCGTTCATGGTGCTGGCCAGGGTCTTTCGCGGACCCGATGCGAAGCGGATGGCGATTGCTCTGGCCAAGGAGCTGCGCGACGAATACGGCTTGCCCGCTTATATCCTGCGAAAGGGTGACTTGCCCGCAGATCGCGTGCGCGGCGTGCCACCCGCGGGGATTGCGCCGGAGAAGATTCGGACGTTTGATGAGGCGGCAGTGCTGGTCGGCGATGAGAAGAGTCCTGCGGATCAGGAGAAACTGTGGCGCGAGGTGAAGAGGATTCAGCCCAAGTGTCTCGAGCACTTGGTGGCGGCGTTCCCGTGGCGAAAGGGATTGTCCACGGCCCTCAGGACGGTGAACCCCCTGATTCCCGCCAAGAAGCTTGTCGTACGAGACACGGAGAGCCTGGTGAAGCGACTGCACGTGGGTCCTCCCTGGCTCGATGTGAATCAAATCGAGGCGAGGATCGGCGAGTGAATTCGCTGCGTGGCGCAGCAGGGACTGGCAAATGGTAAATGGATTGCCCGCACGCTCCGCGATGCAGGTCGCACGGGTGTTCCGCGATGGGACCCTGGCGGGGATGTCGGACCGGCAGGTGCTCGAGCGGTTTATCGCGCATCGCGACGAGACGGCGTTCGAAGCGATCCTCTATCGACATGGGGCAATGGTGCGGAACGTGTGCAAGCAGATGCTGTTTGATCCGCACGACGTCGACGACGCCGTTCAGGCGGTGTTTCTGGTCCTGGTTCGCAAGGCGAGGTTCATTCGTATCGACGGGTCGCTCGGGCCGTGGCTGTATGCGGTTGCCGGGCGGGTGGCTGCCCGCGCCGGGCGAACCGGCGAACGCGGTGGGCGCGCGAATGTCAAGCACGCGAGATACCGGAAGCGTGCTACTCGCCGATGGAGGATGCTTGCGAGATTCCGTGCGTCATTCACGACGAGCTGGGCCGGCTTCCGGAGCGGCTACGGGCGCCCCTGGTGTTGTGCTACCTCGAAGGGCTGACGCACGACCTGGCCGCTCGTCAGCTTGATTGCCCGGTCGGAACCGTGCGGAGCCGGCTGGCGCAGGCGCGAAGCCTTTTGCATCAGCGCATCACGCGTCGCGGGATCACGCTGTCGGCGGCGGGGCTTGGAGCGCTGCTGGAATCAAACGCCAAGGCCGCCATTTCTTCTCGCTTGCCGGTGGCGATGGTCGAGTCCATCACGGGCGCGGCGCTCAAAACTGTTTTGCACACGGGAATCGGATTATTCACGTCGCTTGCGACGATTCTGGAAGGAGCCTTGGGCGTGTCACACTTCAAGAAGATTGCGATTCTGGCGGCCGTGATTTCCGTGGGGGGCATTGCGACTGCTGTTGTCGGGCGGACGACTGTCGGGCACACGCCGGTGCAGGAATCGCAAGAGAGCCAGGTCGCCGCCGGATCCGGTTCGCTGGACTTCACTCGCAGACGGCCCGAGACGAACACCAAGCCCGAGCCCAAGGAAGACCCACGCCTGCAGGCGATCGAGTCGAAACTCGATGACAAGGTTCTCGTTCAACATTGACCAGCAACCGCTAGCCGATGCGATCGGTTTCCTCCAGGCCACCACGGGTCTGAATATCGTTCTCGACCCCAAGGCGCTGAGTGAAGCGGGATTGACCTCGTCGTCGCCCGTAACCTTGAGGCTCAAACAGGTCACGCTCAGGACCGCGCTCAAGCTCTTGCTCAACCCGCTCGGTCTGACCTACAAGCTGGAAGACGAAGTGGTCTTGATCACGGGCCCGGAGGCGGGGGCGATGGGCGCGAAAGTGCGTTATCCCAGGACCTATTACGTGGGTGACCTGCTGATAAAGCCGTCCACTCAAAAGCAGACCGGCACGACACCTGCAGAGGGTGTGCAATCGAAAATCGATATGATGCCGCTGATGGAGCTGATCGAATTTTCAGTCGCGCGCGGGACGTGGCAGGTTCAAGATGGATACGGGCATGTCGTCCCCAGCAAGAAGTCTACCCGTGCGGCCATCCCCGAAGAACAGCGCAACATCATGGTTCCCTTCCATCTTTCGCTGAGCCTGATCATCAAAAGCTCCGAAGACGTCCACGATGATGTCGCAGACTTCCTTCGTTGCTTGAGGCGACTCCAGGGCCCGCGCGGCGATCGCGAGGCGGAAGGCACCAACGTCGCGAGCAAACCTGACATCGACATTCTCGTAAGCGAATCAAAACGTGTTATCGGGGTCTCGGATACAACGATGTTCGAGATCCGTCTCGCGAATTACGGAAACAAGCCAGCGACGAACCTGCAACTTACGGCCAATCTTTCCCCCAACCTCGAAGTGGTTTCGGCTGCGGCCATGCAGAACGACGTCAACGTTTTGACCGACCAGAGCAAGCGCATGCTCAAGTTTTCTCAGATCGCCAAGATGGAGCCGGGCACGGTCATGGTCTTTGGCTTTCGCGTCAAGGCCACAGGCGAAGCGCCGAGACTGGCGACGTGTAAGGCCATCGTCTCGCACGACGATCTGCCCGATGGGACCGAGGATATGGCGGGTGTCAAGGTCAAGACCCGGGTGCCAGCGGCCCTTGAATCGTTCGACAGGAACATCCGGTGAACGCAAGGAAGGATCCGCGCTGATGGGAAATGGATTGACCGCTACCGCCGCGAGCCAGGTCGCCCGGGTGTTCCGCGATGGAACACTCGCGGGGATGTCGGACCGGCTGGTGCTCGAGCGGTTCATTGAAGATCGCGACGAGACGGCGTTTGAAGCGATTCTCTATCGCCACGGGGCGATGGTGCGGAACGTGTGCCGGCAGATGCTGTTTGATCCGCATGATGTCGAGGACGCGGTGCAGGCGGTGTTTCTGGTGCTCGTTCGCAAGGCGAGATTCATTCGCGTCGAAGGGTCACTCGGGCCGTGGCTCTACACGGTTGCCGGTCGCGTGGCCGCCCGCGCCGCGCGAATCGGCGAGCGCAGTGCGCTCGCGAATGCCAAACACGCGAGCTACCCGAAGCCAGCTACTCGCCCACCGAGGGCTCTTCGGAGATTCCGCGTGTCATCCACGCCGAGCTCAGCCGGCTTCCCGAACGGCTGCGTGCGCCGCTGGTGCTCTGTTACCTCGAAGGGCTGACGCATGATCTGGCCGCTCGCCAGCTCGACTGTCCGGTTGGAACGGTGCGCAGCAGATTGGCGCGAGGTCGAAATCTCCTGCATCGGCGCATCACGCGTCGCGGGATCACGCTGTCGGCAGCGGCGCTGGCCGGACTTCTGGAGTCAAGCGGCAGCGCCGCGGCCGGTTCTCGACTACCGGATTCCCTGCTCACATCCATCCTGCACGCGATGTTTGAAGCAGTTCGATACAGTAGAACTGGACAGATCACGTCACTCGCTACCATTCTCGGAGGAATTCTAAACGTGTCAAAAATCAAGAAGTTTGTCGCCCTGGCCGGCTGTCTGACTGTCGGGGCACTATCGTATGCGATGCTCGAGCGCGCGAACCTGTTCGGCCAGACACCGAAGCCGGTGATACTGGAAGAAGATGGGTTCTATGACCCAAGGCCGCTCGGCCCGGACGCGCGCCGCATCGGTGCTTTACCCGGAAAGGATGCGAATGGGGCCTTCCCGAAGACATATTACGTCGGTGACATCGTCACGGCGAAGCCGGCAGATCAGCCAGCGGCGCGCGAGGGCTCCACGCTTGGGGCACAGCACATTTATGATCTGACGCCTCTGGTTGACCTGATCGAGACGACGGTCGCGCCGGGAACATGGGTCGTTCAAGACGACCGTGGGAATGAGCTGCCACCCAGGGCGAATCGTCGCGGGGCCACGACTTCCACCCGCCAGAATGTCATGGTTCCATTTTTCCTCACCATCAGCATCGTCATCAGGTGCCCGAAAGAAGCCCATGATGAAATTGCGAGCCTACTCCGGAATCTCCGGCGACTGAAAAGCCCTTACGCTTACGATGAGCACGCTGCCGGCGACACGCGGATCACCATTGCGCTGCCGGATTCCGCACGGGCGAAGCCACCATTCCCACCCCGCTCGAGCAATGATCGAATGAAGAAAATCGACGAGCTGATGAAATCGCTCCAGGATGAGATTCAGAAACTCGACGACGGCAAGGCCACGGAACGTTGATGGACCGTTCTTGAAGTATCCATGAACGTCCGTCTCGGGGGTGGCTTCGGCGAAACCATCCCGTTACTCTGGTGAGTCAGTGCGCAGAACGCACGCGCCGGGGATCTCATTCAGTTGAGCGAGAGGACCGATTCATGCCGCGTCTCTTTCCGATCGCATTTTTGGTTGCCGTCGCCAGTCTCAGCCCGGCACGGGCCCAGGAGAAGCCGAAGTCTGAGCCAGAGGCCCAGCAGCCGCGCACCAAGGCTGCCGACCATGCAACCGAAGGGGAAGAACAGGGCGCGAGCGGGCTGACCGCGAAAGAGAAGATCGTCTGGCCGGGCATGACGCGAGCGGGAACGGTTGTTCTTCCGAACGGCTGGTCGCTCAAACCGGCTGGACGACAAGTGCGCCTGGGGGATCTGCCGGTGCAGATCGCGGTGCATCCTTCGGAACCGATCCTGGCAATTCTGCACGCCGGCTATGGCGAGCACGAGGTCGTGACCGCGAGCGCGACGACTGGCAAGATCATTGGCCGGGTCTCATTTCCGTCGAGCTTCAGCGGACTCGTCTGGTCGCACGACGGCAAGCAGCTCTTCGTTGGCGGCGGGTTTGACGACAAGATCTACCGGTTTGAACAGGCGGAGGGGCTGCTTTCGAGGAAGAACATACTGAGCTATTCGAGAACCGCGGGCGAGAACCGCCATGTGCCGGCGGGCCTGGCGCTTTCGAAGGACGGCAAGACGCTGTACGTGGCGGCGGCGTTCGGACACTCGGTGGGGCGGTTCGATGCCGAGTCGGGCGCGTTTCGCGATGAAATCGCGCTCGATGCGGGGAGTTATCCCTATGGACTCGCGCTCGACGAGAACCACAACCGCTTGTATGTGAGCCTCTGGAGCAAGGCCAGGGTCGCCGTGGTGGATACGCAGGCGTTCGCGTTACACACTCAGTGGGCAGCCCAGGAGCATCCCAACGAAATGCTTCTGGCGCACGGGGGGAAGATCCTGTTCGTGGCCAACGCGAATCGCAACACGGTGACCGTGATCGACACCGAGGGCGGGAAGGCGATCGAGACAATCGGCACGGCGATCGACCCCAAGGCCCCGCCGGGAAGCACGCCCAGCTCGCTGGCGCTCTCGCCGGACGAGTCACTGCTGCTGGTATCCAACGCCAATACCAACAACCTGGCGGTCGTGAATGTAAAGGACCCGGGCGGGAGCGCGCCGCTGGGCTTCATCCCGACGGGGTGGCACCCCACCTCGGTCCGGCTGTCGGGAGACGGGAAGTCGATCTTCGTGGCCAACGGCAAGGGAGGAAGCTCGCGGGCCAATCGCGACGGCCCTCGGCCGGGATTTGCCGGCGGGCGCAACCCGATGCAGGAGTACATCGGCGGGCTGTTCCAGGGGACGCTCTCGCTCATCCCCATGCCAGCGGCCAGGCAGATGGCTGCGTATTCACAGACGGTGTATGAATGCAGCCCGCTCAAGCAAGGAGACCCGACGTCGGTTACGGGCGCAGCCCCGGCGCAAGGGCACCCGATTCCGGCGAAAGTGGGAGCGCCGTCGCCGATTCGATACGTGGTTTACATCATCAAGGAAAACCGGACTTATGATCAAGTCTTCGGCGATATGAAACAGGGCAACGGCGAAGCGAACCTCTGCCTGTTTCCCGAGTCGACCACGCCCAACCACCATGCTCTGGCGAAGGAATTCGTGCTGCTGGACAACTTCTACGTCGAGAGCGAGGTCAGCGCCGACGGACACGAATGGACGATGGGCGCTTATGCGACCGACTTCGTGGAGCGGCTGTGGCCGCTGGGCTACCGGGGCGATCGCCGCGTTCCTTATCCGGCGGAAGGTGCTCACGACGAGGCCGCGCGGCCGGCCGGGGGATACTTGTGGGACAAGGCGGCCGCCAAAGGAGTGAGCTACCGCAGCTACGGCGAGTGGGTGGAGAATGGCCGGACTGCGCGCGACCCCGGGACGGCAAAAGTCAAAGCGCTCGAGGGCCACTTTGACCCGATGTTTCGCGGTTTCGACATGGACTATCCTGATGTGAAGCGTACCGAGCGCTTCCTCGAGGAGCTGGCGGGATTCGAGAAGGCCGGCGAGATGCCCCAGCTCTCGGTCATCCGACTGCCGAACGACCATACTTCGGGCACTTCACCGGGCCGGTGGACGGTCACGGCATGCGTGGGCGACAACGACCTGGCGCTCGGGCAGCTTGTCGAGGGCCTGTCGAAAAGCCGTTTCTGGAAGCAGATGGCGATCTTCGTGGTTGAAGACGACGCGCAAAACGGATCGGACCACGTCGATGCGCACCGGACGGTCGCCCTGGCCATCAGCCCGTACATCAAGCGGCATACGGTCGATTCGACGCTGTACAGCACGGCGTCGATGCTGCGCACGATGGAGCTGATCCTGGGGCTCGAGCCGATGTCGCAGTTCGACGCGGCGGCGCGGCCGATGTACGCTTCATTCGCGACCACGGCCGACTTCACTCCCTACGTTCACCGGCCGGCCAAGGTCGACATCAAGGCGAAAAATACGCGAACCGCGCCGATGGCCGAGGTCTCGGCGAGGCTCGACCTGGAGGTGGAGGACCGTGCTGACGACCTGCTCTTCAATGAGATCATCTGGAAAGCCGTCAAGGGCGCAGATGCGATCATGCCGCCACCCGTGCGGGCGGCGTTTGTGATTCCGAGGCACTAAGGTGGGCGGATGGTAGGAAACTCCAGTCTGAATCTGTTCTTCGCGGTTCCTTCACGGTTTCTCCATCGAGGTCGATTGCAATTGAGGAAATGGGCTTTGCCTCCAAGACGTTCTCGCCATCCGGCCAAAGGTCGGTTCCGTGACACCCAATAGCGACGACTGGATTGGACTGGAGATTGCTGAGGGACGGTATCGAATCGTCGACCGGATCGGTCAGGGAAGCATGGGGCGGGTTTATCTCGCCTCGGATTGCCGGCTTGAAACCGAAGTGGTGGTCAAGTTTCCGATTGCGAATGAGACGGCGCCTGCTGGCGCCGAGTTTTCGGGCCGCTTCGAGCGCGAGGTACGTTCGCTGATCCGGCTCAGCCATCCCCACATTGTCAAGGTGCTGGATGCGGGCGAGGTGCGCGGCCATCCGTTTGTGGTGATGGAGTACCTCGCCGGCGGAAGTCTCAAAGACCGGATCGGCGGCGGCCCGGGCGGGCGGGCGGCTCCGATGTCGCCGCAGTCGCTTCGGGGCTGGCTGCTGGAAATCGCCAAGGCGATCGATTTCTTGCACGCACAAAGTCACGTTCACCGTGATGTCAAGCCGGCGAACATCCTGTTCGATCGACACGGCAACGCGTTCCTGGGTGACTTTGGCATCATCAAGGCCCTGGCGAACGAGGAAGCCGTGGGCCAGAGCAACTCTCTGACCGCGCCGGGCTTTCTGGTCGGGACGCCCAATTACGTGGCCCCGGAAATCGTGATGGGCCGCCAGTTTGATGGGCGCGCCGACCAGTATTCTCTGGCGATGACCGTTCATGAAACGCTTACCGGCACGAACTGCATGGAAGGGCCGACACCATCGGCGACGGTGGTCAACCAGACGATGGTCGTTCCCCCCGCGCTTGAGGACGTGATTCCGGGAATCCCGAGGCGAGCTTCGGATGCAATCCTGCGCGGACTTGCCAAGAATCCGGCGGAACGATTCGCAAGCTGCGTCGAGCTGGCGCAGGAGCTGATCGCCGCGCTTCCCTCGGCGGATTCTGCGGAAATTGATCGTGTTCGAGCTGGGTCCACGTCACGAGGCCAGCCGGGCCGCGTGCCGTGCCCGGCGTGCCAGGCACCGATGCCGGTGGGGCGCGAGCACGCGGGTGGGCGAGTTCAGTGCGTGCGATGTCAGGCCACATCGCAAGTCACGCTACTCTCTGCGAGTACCCTGCAACTGAAGCTGGTGGAACGGGCAAGCTCATCAAACGAATCGTCGACGGCGATTGTTCTGCACGCTCCCGACGGCGAGGCAGACGTCGACTCCTCAGCCGCCACCTCCCTTGCCCAGCCCCTTCCGGCCACCAGGGCGAATCGGCACGGCGCTCGGCTGCCACTGGGCAGGAAATCGGCGATCGCCGCGGCGAGCGTCCTTGGCTCCGCCGTCGTCCTCTGGATCATGCTGGGCCGTGGGCTGGGGAAACACGTCGCGCCGCTAGCCCCGAGCACGCCGATCGGCCAGGATCGAGCGATCCTGTCGAACGAGGCGGCCAATCAATCGCCGGCGATCACACCGCAAGTCGAGCCCGTCGAGATCAACATCGCGTACGGCACAGAAAAACAGCAATGGCTGGAGGCGGCAACTGCCGAGTTTCGCAACACGCCGGCCGGCCGCCTGATCACGATCAACCTCCTGGGCATGGGCTCGATGGAAGGCGCTAGAGCCGTGCTGGAGGACAGTGCGTCGACTCCGATCCACGTCTGGTCGCCGGCCAGCAGCGCCTACCGCGACCACTTCGAACGGCAATGGCGCGCCCGGAACATCAGCAACTCGCCAATCTTGAAGAGCGAGAACCTGGCGCTCACCCCGATGGTGCTCGTGATGTGGGAAACGCGCCGCAAGGCTCTTCTTACAAAATATGCCAAGGTTAATTTTCAAACAATATCGGATGCGATGAGGGAACCTGAGGGTTGGGGTGCGATCGCCGGCCATCCGGAATGGGGGCGATTCAAGTTCGGCCACACCCATCCGGGTCGATCCAACAGCGGGTTGCTGGCACTGGTTCTCATGGCTTACGAGTTCACTCACAAGGAACACGGCCTGAGCAGCTCGGATGTCGGGCAGGGTGATTTTCAGGCCTGGATGGAACGTTTCGAGCGCGGCGTGGCACGACCCGGGGGCTCGCTCACCCACAGCACCGGCACCCTGATGCGCGAGATGGTGCTTCGCGGACCCTCGCAGTATGATTGCCTGCTAATTTATGAAAACCTCGCGATTGATTACCTGGATTCCGCCAAAGACCGCTGGGGCGAGCTATTTGTCGACTATCCCGAGCCGAATATCTGGAATGAGCATCCCTTCTACATTCTCGACGTCCCCTGGAGCGATTCGCGGCAGCGCACGGCGGCGGCCGCGTTTCTCAAGTTTCTCATGAGTGAGCCGATTCAGAAACGTGCGCTCGAACATGGCTTCCGGCCCGGCAATCCCGAGGTGTCCGTGCGATTTCCGGAGAGCCCGCTCTTGCGTCATGCGAGTCACGGTGTGCGGATCGATTTGCCCCGCATGTGCGAGCCGCCCAAGGATGAGGTACTCCAGCAGCTTCTGGCCTCGTCTCGCCGGATCGGAGATTGATCGGCTATCCTGGGGTTTCAGGGGGCGGTTGCACCGCATTGAAAGTCCAGTTGCTATCGAGCACGTGGCGTTGGGGCCGGATTGAGCATGAACGAGCAAGAGAATGGCCGGGCTGAGAGCTTGCCTGGGGAAGCGACTGCCATCCTGCTGATTGCTCACGGCAGCCGCCAGGAGAGTGCGAACCAAGACCTGGTGGAACTGGTGAAGCGGATCGCGGCGCGGGGAGATTACCCGATTGTCGAGGGGAGTTTCCTGGAGCTGGCCCAGCCCGACTTGCCCTCCGGTGGTTATCGCTGTGTCGCGCGCGGGCGCGGCGGGTGCTGATGATCCCCTATTTTCTTTCGGCCGGCGTGCACATCGAGCGCGATCTGACCGCCGCGCGCGACGAGCTGCAAGCCCGCCATGCCGGCACCGAGTTTCACCTGGCGCCGCCGCTGGGTCCGCATCCGCTTCTTGACGAGCTAGTCACGAGACGGATCTACGAGGTGGACGCGTGCACATTCGACCTTGCTTGGAGAGAGTCGCTCGCTTCGAGGAGCATGCTGAAGCTCCTGGGAAAAACGGCGCTCGTGACTGGCGCGGCGCGAGGCATCGGGAGGGGATGTGCGATCGAGCTGGCACGAGCCGGTGCCGACGTTGTGGTCAATGACCGCGAGCGCACCCCGCAGGCTCTCGCGGTCGTTGCTGAGATCACGGCGCTCGGCCGGCGTCGCGCACTTGTGGAAGGAGACGTTTTCGAGCGGCGGGCGTGTGAAAGCGTGGTCGAGCGTGCGAAGGATGCACTCGGCCGCATCGACATCTTGATCAGCAACCCGGCATTTCAGCGTCGCGAGGAATTCCTCAATTACGACGCGGAGACATTCACCAAGGTCATCAACGGGACGCTGATCGGCGGCTTTCACATGAGCCAGCTTGTGGCGCGGCAGATGGTCGAGCGTGGTGGAGGCGGGAAGATCGTGTTCATCTCGAGCTGTCATGTGCACACGCCTTATGCGCGCAGCGTCGCTTACAACTCGGCCAAGGGGGGGCTGAACCTGATGGCCATGACGATCGCCGGCGAGCTGACGCCGCACCGCATCAACGTGAACGTGATCGAGCCGGGCTGGATCGACACGCCCGGCGAGCACGAAGCGTTCAGTGAAGAGGCCCTTGCCCGGGCGGGAGCCGCCCTGCCCTGGGGCCGGCTGGGAACGGCCGAAGATATTGGCAAGGCGGCCGCGTTTCTGGCCTCGAGCGATGCGGATTACGTCACGGGGGGCATTCTTCGCGTTGACGGCGGCATCTGGCTTCAGCATGCGCGGGAGTGACGTGCACGTTAGTCTCGAAACGCGAAGCGAGTGGTGCCATGCGGCTCGAGCTCGTCCAGGCGGCGCTTTGCCTGATCGGCGAGGCGATCGAGTGTGCTTGAGCCGGCGCCTCGCGCAAGCGCGATGACCTGGCCGTTCTCGTCGATCATCACGTGGAGCGGCGGGTCGGCTTGCTCGGCGCCGAAGCGGCGGATGCTCTCCGCGCTGGCCAGGTAGACCGGCAGCTCGCCGCCGCTTTCGGCAGCGGCTGCCCGCACGCGATCAGGCTCCCTAGCGCCGACGGCGGCGGCGAACATGCTGAACTTGCGGTGAGCCCTGATCGTGCTCGAGGCGCGGGCAATTGCTGCGAGGGACTGTGGCGCATCGGCTGCGTCGGACGACCAGAAGACGATCCAGACGACCTTTCCCTTCAGACCCAGGACCAGCGGGGGCTCGGAGGAGTCGAGGTCGATCAAGCGCAACGAGGGCGCGGGATCGCCGACGGCGAGCGACTTGCTTCGGGTGGAGGAGCCGTAGCGGAACCAGAGGAACGCGATCAGGGCGAGGACCGTGACGGCCGCCATGGCTGCACTGACGCGATCGAGCTTCGCGCGGTGCGGGGCAGCAGCCGGTTCTGCGTCAGTCGTTCGATCATCGGGCACGATGCTTTGACTCCGGAAGAAGCACAACGATCGTATCGACAGGCGTTATCGCGTCTTGGGGCAGCTCGAGCTCGAGCAATCCGGACTTCCGAGTCAGTTTGAGAGGCGTGGTCTTGCCGAAGAGAAAGGGAGTCCATGCGATGCCTGGGTCGAAGGCGATCGGCTGCTTTGTTTGTGGATTCAGGATATGTAAATAGATTTTCTGATCGGCGCGGGCACCGCTGGTGGTGGACACTCCCCACGATTGAGCTTCAATCGGGCCGCGGCGCGTGCCGTAGACCGTTTCGCCGTGGGTTTTGAGCCAGGCTCCGACTTCCTGGAGGCGCTCGAGGACTTCATGCTCGAACAGGCCATCCGGCCGTGGACCGATGGAGAGGAGCAAGTTCGCGCCCCGGCCGGCGGAGGAGACCAGGGCGTGAATGATCTCTGGCGCGCTCTTGTACTCCTTATCTCGCGAATCGTAGCCGGATGAACGGTTGATGGTCATGCAGGTTTCGAGCGGTAAGCCGGCGGTGGTCTTGACCGCGGCAGAGCCGGCGGCGTTTGGGGTGGTAGGATCGAGTTCGACTATCTGAAAATCCTCGCCCGGCAAAGGTGCGCCGTGACGGTTGTTTCCGACCAGGGCGCCGGGCTGGAGCTCGTGGATCATGCGGTAGGTGCTACCCAGGTCCCACTCGGCGCCGAAGCGGTCCCAGCAGCCGTCGAGCCAGATTCCGCCGATCTCGCCGTAGTTGGTGCAGAGCTCCCGGATCTGGCCCTGGTAGTAGGCCACGTAGCGTTTCCACTGGCCCTGGCTTTGCCGGCCGGAGGCCTTGCCGGTTTTGCCGAGCGGGAAGAAATCCGGGTGGTGCCAGTCGAGCAAGGAATAATAGAAAAAAAGTTTGATCTTCTGTTCATGGCAGGAGCCGGCCAGGGCCTTGAGCGGGTCTGCGTGAAAAGGGCTTTTGTCGACGATGTCGAAGTCGGTGAGCTGGCTATCGAACATGCAGAAGCCGTCGTGGTGCTTGGCGGTGATCGTGATGTATTTCGCGCCCGAGGACTTCGCCAGTTTCACCCAGGCGTCGGCGTCGAACCGGGTGGGATTGAACCGGGGGGGAAGCTTGTCGTATTCGGGGATCGGCAGCTTGTCGTGTTCCATCACCCATTCGCCCTTGCCCACGAGCGAATAAACGCCCCAGTGGATGCTAAGGCCGAATCGGTCGTCCTGGAAGGCCTCGCGGGCGGCGGCCCTCTTTTCTGGCACCTGATCGCGCGGGGCGACGGCCTGTGCCCGGGATATCTGGCTGTTTGCGAGGATCAGAAGCGAGAATGCCAGCGGAGTGAATCTGGTGTCCATACTTTCCGCGCCTCCTCCGACAACCCGTTGCGAGGTTTTGCCGCGGCACGTGTGAGGCATTAAAAGTCCCTGAGGGTACGATGGCCCGTTTGTGCCCTACTGTCAAGCGGAGGAGAGCGCTCGGCGGGACCAAGGCCCGAGTGCCGGGTCGAGGATCCCGGAGGGATTCGAGGGTTGCGACGGGATTACATGCGCGGGGTATATTGGGATACTGGCGTGCCGGCAGGAGCCGGGTAAGCTCACGGACGCACGGACAGCAAACTTCGCGGAGGCGGGTTGGTTTGGAATCAGAACAGGGAGAGGAGTCGTCGACCTTATTGGTGCGCGAGGGATGGAACCACGTGAGAAGCCAGCGTCCGCTGGCGGCGTGGGCATCGTGGCAGCGCGCGCTTCCGTGTCGATCCCGATTCATCGGCGGCCGCGCAGGCGCTGTTAACGCTCGAATCGGCCAAGGAATTACCGCTTTCGGCCCGGACGGTTTATCGCTTCCGGGAGCCGAGAGACCCGGCGCGGCGCGCGGAATGGGACGAACGGCTGCGTCGCGGCGAGCTGGAGCAGCTCGAGGCGACGGCCGCCGCGTTTGCCGACCTGGCGGGCGAGGAGCCTGGTGATTCATCGGCCCATTACAACCGAGGGCTATGCCTGGCGTGGGCGGGCAGGAACGTCGAGGCAATTGCGTGTCTGGACCGCGCGGTCGCGCTCGATGCCGAGACCGCATTTCGAAGACGCGGTCGCGGCCTGGACGCTTGCGGAGATCCTGCGCCAGGGGGGCGGGGCCGAGGCGCTGGCTGACGATCTGCGGTTCAATTGCACGATCGGCTGGAACGGGGATGACACCGCGATCCTGCTCCGCGAATTCCCCGAGATCCGGCAGGTGCGAAAGCCCGAGGTACCCGGAGCCGCGCCGGGCGAGGAACGTGAGATCGAGGTATTTGAATGGCTCGATCAACCGCTGGGGAATGCCGTGCCGGAGCAACTGAGCGGATGGCGGCTGCCGATCGTGCTGGCGAGCGTATTCATCGGCCGGAATTCCCTGCGGCTGTCGAGCCCGAGACCGGCGAACCTGGACCGGATTGCAGACGCGCTGTTCACGAGGCTCGACGGGGGCCCGAAGGCGATTCGCCGCGAGGCCGCGCCGCTTCCCTTACCGTTTCTCGATGCCGATGTCTGGATTTTCCGGCTGCCGGCGGACCTCGATCCGACCGCGAGCGAGGAGCTGGCGCGCGACGCGATCGAGCACTATTTCGAGAACGAATGGATCCATCGCGAGCGAAAGGGACTGGACAATCGCTCGCCGCTTGCGGCATCGATGGCAGCCGAGGATGGTGATGCCATCGCGCGGGCCAAGCTCACCGCGGTGGTGAAGCTGCGGGAACAGCTCGGGGGCCGCGCGAGTACGAGGGCGCTGTACAAGGGCTATCCGTTCGACCGCTTGCGGAGACGGCTTGGCCTGGAAGGCGCGCTGGCCGGCGCGGTTGATCCGCTGGACCTGAGCTGTGCCGCCGGCCGATCTTCTGGACGGGCTCGCCCCGGAATCGCTTGACGATGCGAGACTCGCCGAGGCGGCGTCATCGGCGACGGGATTGCGGGACGATTTTCGAACGGCGCGGTTCGCGGAAGAGCTACTGCGCCGCGGGAGCGGCCCCTCGCGCTCGGTGGACATGCGGCCACTTATCTCGGCGCTCGTGCGACAGGCGATCGGCCGCGGCGAAGCAGGCGCCGCGCTGCGAACGATCGAGCTGGCGCGACCAATGGCCGACGCCGGCACCGCCGCCGCGTTCCAGGTGTGGCGCGCCGAGATCCTGGCGAGACAGGGCCGGGGCGAGGAGGCGCTCGAGGTGTATCAGAGCCTGATCAGTTCGGACGCAGCCGGTGCCGCCACCGCGCTCGACGGTGCACTCTCCCTGATCGACAACGGTCATTTCGAGCAGGCGGTACCGCTGCTTGCTCAGGCACAGAGCCTGGCGCGCGAGGCCGGGCTCTGGTGGATCGAACGCAGAGCGCGCGGGCTTGAAGCGTGAGGCGCAACGAGCGCCGGTGCTGGCAAATTCGGCGCGATGGTGTCGCACGCCGGTGGCATGCGGCCCCCGTATAGAAGTCGTACTCGCGAGCCTGATCTCTTGCGTCCGTGCGCTTTGCAAGCCAAGCTGGAAGGGTATTCGGTTGGCCGGTCTTCCCTCCCTGCGGACAGGGCGCGACGCGGCATGGCTCTGTGGTCGCGCGTGGAATCTCGGCGTGCTTTCTTGTTATCGTGGTGTTATCAAAGCTCAGGATCCTTGACTAGAGGGGGAGTGATCTCATGGGAATGCCGGTCCAGAGGATGACCCATCTCGCGGCCCGGCTCGGGTTGGCTGCCGCGACGACCGTCGCGTTGCTCTGCCTGGTGCTGGTCAGGACACAGGCCATTGCGCAGGCGCCTGGTGGCGACTCCGGGCCGGTGAAAGGCAAGACGGGCCCTCCCGGCAAGGACCAAGCGGGATCGCCGCCGGCGGCGGCGAAGCTCGGGCTTTCGATCAACGCCCCCGGGGCGTTTCGCGGTTACACACTGCTCAATCCCATGGGTCAAAAGACGGTGTACCTGTTCGATATGGAAGGGCGCGTGGTCAAGACCTGGCAGACCCAGCACAATTCGATGCAAGTGGCGTACCTGCTCGAGGACGGGCACCTTTTCAGGGTCGCGAACGCCGGTGACGAGATGAGCTTCGGCGGCGGCGGGGGCTCGGCGGGACGCGTCAATGAGTTCACGTGGGACGGCGAGGTGCTGTGGGATTTCAAGATGAGCAGCGCCAAGCAGCTCCAGCACCACGACGCGATCAAGCTTCCGAACGGGAACTGTCTGATGGTGGTCTGGGAGAAGAAGACCAACGAAGAGGCGATCGCGGCGGGCCGGAAGAAAGACCTGGTGAGCACCTACTTGATTCCCGACTCGCTGCTCGAGATCAAGCCAACCGGCAAGACTACCGGCGAAATTGTGTGGGAATGGCATCTGTGGGACCACGTGATTCAGGATCACGACTCGACGAAGGCCAACTTTGGCGACGTGGCGGCGCATCCGGAGCTGGTTGACATCAACTTCGTGGAAAGCCCGCTGGGCCCGGGGCCAGGCGGCCCGCCCGCAAAGACGGCGGTCGCCAAAGTGAAAGATGCGGCGAAAGAGGCGCGAAGCAAAGCAGAGCAGGACAAGCTCAAGTCGATTGGATACGTGGGCGCACCGGCGGCACGAGCGCAGCGGATCAGCCCGGACTGGACTCACGTTAATTCGGTCGACTATAACCCGGCGCTCGATCAGATCGTCATGAGCGTGCACGAGCTCTCCGAGATCTGGATCATCGACCACAGCACCACCAACGCGGAAGCCGCGGGCCATTCAGGCGGGCGATCGGGCAAGGGTGGCGACCTGCTGTATCGCTGGGGCAATCCGCGCGCTTACCGTGCAGGCACCCACGCCGACCAGAGGCTCTTCGCGCAGCACAACGCGAGCTGGATTCGCCCCGGGCTGCCCGGTGAAGGGCACATCCTGATCTTCAACAACGGCGGGCACCGGCCTGACGGAGACTACTCGTCGGTCGACGAGATCGCGCCCCCCGTCGATTCTCAGGGGCGTTACGAGCTGAAGGCAGGCACGGCCTACGGGCCCGCGAAGGCCATCTGGAGCTACTCGGCACCGAAAAAGTCGGATTTCTACGCGTTTTTCATCTCGGGCGCTCAGCGGCTGCCGAACGGCAACACACTGATCTGCTCGGGTCCCAACGGCACGCTTTTCGAGGTGACGCCGGAGAAGGAGACCGTGTGGAAGTACGTGAACCCGGTCAAGGGGGGCTTCGGGCCGGGTCGAGGGGGCCCTGGCGGTCCGCCGCCGCAGCCCAATCAAGTGCTGGTCTCGTTCGTGCAGGACATGCTGGGTCTCTCCGGCGAGCAGAAGAAGCAGGTGACCGCGCTTCAGAAGACGGTGGACGAGACGCTTGAGAAGGTTTTGACGGCGGACCAGAGGAAGAGTTTACGCGAGCGGAGTGCGCAGGCCGGAATGGGCGCGATGCCGCCACCGGGCCAGATCATCGCGACCGCGACGCAGATCACACTCAAGCCCACGGCCGAGCAAAAGACGCAGCTTGTGGACCTTCAGAAGACGGTCGACGCGGGGCTCGAGAAAGTTCTCACCGCTGATCAGAAGGGACGATTGAAACAGATCAAGGCCGATTTCGCTCGCGGCGGGCCGGGCGGCGGCCCGGGTGGAGGTGGTCCACCGGGCGGTGGCGGTCAGGGCGGCGGACCTCCCGCGTTCTTGTTCACAGGCCCGCCGGGTGGTGCGTCGGTGTTTCGTGCCTATCGTTATGGCCCGGATTATGCTGGTCTGGCCGGGAAAGACCTTAAGCCCGGCAAGACGGTTGAAGAGACGCAACCGAAGGATTCAGCGCCTGCCAAGGGCGCGGAGAAGTCGAAGGAAGCCCCGAAGAAATGAGCGCTCGCATCAGGAGATTCCGGTGGCTTTTGCTCGGCTTCGCGCTGTTGCTGCTCTGGCCGGGAGAGGCGCACGCCTACATCGGGCCCGGGGCCGGCTTTGCGGTGGCGGGCTCGTTCTTCGCCGTCTTCGCGGCCGTCTTCTCGGCGATGCTGACCTTCATCACCTGGCCGGTGCGGTTGCTCAAGCGGACGATTTTCGGATGGCGGGCGCTGCGGCGGAGCCGGTTCAAGCGGGTGGTGATTCTCGGCCTCGACGGCATGGACCACGGCCTGACGGAAACCATGCTCGAGGAGGGGAAGCTCCCGCAGCTTGCCCGGCTGCGGGAGCGCGGCTGCTTCAAGCCGCTGGGCACGACGGTGCCGCCGCTTTCGCCGGTTGCATGGTCCACGTTTCAAACGGGGGTGAACCCGGGCAAACACAACATCTTCGACTTCCTGACGCCGGACCTGCGCACGTACTGTGCGAAGCTCAGCTCGGTGGAGATTCGCCCGCCGCGCAGGTCGATTCAGCTCGGGAAGTATCGAATCCCGCTGGGCAAGGCCGATCTGCGGCTGCTGAGAAAGAGCCAGCCGTTCTGGAGCATCCTGAGCAAGTACGGGATTTTCAGCGCCGTTTTGCGGGTGCCGATCACGTGGCCTGCCGAGAAGCTCTGGGGCGTGCTGCTCTCTGCGATGTGCGTGCCGGACCTGCGCGGGACGCAGGGGATGTTCTCGTACTACACCACGAGAAAGCTCGACGAAGGCGAGAAGATCGGCGGCGAGGTTCATCACGTCACGTGCGAAGGCGGGATCGTGCATGCGGATCTGGTTGGACCGCCGAACCCACTGGTGGCTTCCGCGGGCGAGCTGCGCCTGCCGTTTTCAGTCAAGACGGAAGGCGACGACCGTGCGATTCTCTCCGTCGGCAAGGACAAGATCGAGCTGCGCAAGGATGTTTACACCGACTGGATTCCCGTCGATTTTCGCGCCGGGCTGGGGATGAAGGTGCGCGGGGTGTGCAAGTTCCTGCTGCTTTCGACCAAGCCCGAGTTCGGGCTTTACGTGACACCGATCAATATCGATCCGGAAAAGCCGGCGATGCCGGTGGGCTACCCATCGGTGTATTCGATGTACCTGGCCAAGAAGCAAGGAACGTTTGCGACGCTCGGGCTGGCCGAGGACACGTGGGCCTTGAATGAAGGCGTGCTCAGCGACGACCACTTCATCCAGCAGTGCCTGGACATGGATGCCGAGCGCGAGACGATGTTTCTGGACGCGATTGACAAGGTTCCGCGCGGGCTAGTCGCCTGCGTTTTCGACGGTACCGACCGGCTGCAGCACACGTTCTGGCGCGACATCGACGCGACACACCCCGCTCGGCCCGACCCCGAGGTTGTGGCCGGGCGCAACGTGATCGAGGACCTTTACCGGCGAATGGATGACTTAGTGGGCAAGACGCTCGATAAGTGCCGGGACATGGGGACGATGGTCATGGTGATCTCGGACCACGGCTTCGGCCCGTTCCGCACGGGAATCGACCTGAACCGGTGGCTCGAGGAGAACGGCTACCTGACGGTGGACGACGCGCGTCGGGGCGAGGAACACCTGGCCGGGGTGGACTGGTCGCGGACGCGGGCGTTTGCGATCGGCCTGGCGGGGATATTCATCAACCTGAAAGACAAGTACGCCCAGGGGATCGTCGAGCCGGGCGAGGAGGCGGACAGCCTGCGGAGCGAGATCGCCGGCAGGCTCGAGGGGCTGGTTGACACGTCAGCCCATCAGAGCGCCGTGAAGCGAGTTTACGTGGCCGGCAAGTTCTATCGCGGCCCGTACAAGGACAATGCGCCGGACCTGATTGTCGGCTACCAGCGAGGCTACCGCGTCTCGTGGGAGGCGGCCATCGGCAAGACGACTCGGTCTGTCTTCCAGCCGAATACCAAGGCGTGGAGCGGCGATCACTGTGTTGACCCCTCGCTCGTGCCCGGAATCCTGTTCTGCACCCACTCGATTGCGAACGAGAACCCGCGTTTGATCGATATTGCGCCGACGGTGCTTTCGATGTTCGGTATCACTGTCCCGGATTACATGGACGGCAAGGCGCTCGATGTCGGCGCCGGCAGCGGAAAGACCAAGGTCCCGCAAGAAGACGCCCTGGTCGAGGCGGTATCATGAGTGAGAACGCTGCTCCCAAGATCAGCCGGCGAACGTTGCTCGCGGGCACGGCCGGTGCGGCGGCTCTGGGTGCCGCGGCCTATGGCGCGGGCAACTACTGGCTGGGCTCGCGGCGAAATGTGTCGCGCAGCGCCAGCAAAAAGGTGATCATCATTGGAATTGACGGGATGGATCCGCGGCTCTCGGAGCGGATGATGAAAGAGGGGCTCTTACCCAATCTGGAAAAGCTGCGTGCCGGAGGCGGATTCAGTCCCCTGGGCACGAGCACGCCGCCGCAGAGCCCGGTTGCGTGGGCCAACTTCATCAATGGGGCCGGGCCGGGCAACCACGGGATCTTTGACTTCATCCATCGCCATCCGGAGGAGCAAGTCGCACCGTTTTACTCGGCATCGGAGATGCTGCCGGGGGTCGGGGCGTGGGAGACCGGCGATTACAGGATCCCGCTTGATTTCTTTCCTTTCAATCACAAGCCCCCCAAGCCGGTGCTCAGGCGGCAGGGAATTCCATTCTGGGACTACCTGGACGCTGCGGGGGTGCCTTCGACGTTTTACGACATCCCGAGCAACTATCCGGCGAGCCCGTCGCATCACGGGCACCACCGTTGTATTTGCGGGATGGGCACGCCGGACATGATGGGGGGGTACGGGACGTACCAGCATTTTGCCGAAAACGGACCTGCGGATGGGCTCGACGAAGGCGGGGGCAAGCGGTCGAGGCTCACGTTCGAGGATGATCGCGCGGCGGCCCGGCTGGTCGGGCCGGATGACGCCCTGCTCAAGAGCCCGAAACCGATCGGGATCGACTTTGTCGTGCATCGCGACCGAGACGCCAACTCGGCCGTGATCCAGATCAAAGAACGGCGAATCGTGCTCAAGGCGGGCCAGTGGAGCGGCTGGACGAAGGTGGATTTCCCGCTTTCGGTGCCGTGGTTCATGCTGGGTCAGAGCGTGACGGGAATCTGCCGGTTCTACCTTCAGGAAGTTACGCCCAATTTCCGGCTTTACGTCTCTCCGATCAACATGGATCCGCGCGAGCCGGCCTTGCCGATCTCGGAGCCGGCGGGTTTCGTGAAGGATGTCGCGGGCCGGCTCGGGCCGTTTGCCACGACGGGCTTTCAGGAAGATTACAGCGCGCGGAACAACGGCGTCTTCGTCGACGACGAGTATGCGCGGCAGGCCGGCATGGTGCTCGAGGCGCGGCTCGCGCTCTTGGACTACGCGATGGAGAACTACGAAGACGGGCTGCTTTTCTTCTATTTCTCGAGCAGCGACTTGCAGTCGCACATGTTCTGGTGGGATTCGGACGAGCCGCACCCGATCCGGAGCGACGCCGAGGCCAAGAAGTATTTCGGCCACGTGCACCAGCTTTACCGGAAGATCGACCAGGTGATCGGCGATCTGATGGATCGATACGGCCGGCAGGCGACCTTGATCGTGATGAGCGACCACGGATTCGCCAACTTCGGGCAGCAGTTCAATGTGAACACCTGGCTTCGGTCATGGGATTATCTCCGTCCGCCTGAGTGCACGTCGATCATGACGGACGTCGACTGGTCGCAGACCGTTGCGTACGGCCTGGGTATCAACGGACTCTATCTCAACATGAAGGGGCGAGAGCGCAACGGGATCGTCGAGCCGGGCGAGCAGCGTGAGGCATTGCTGGCCGAGATCATCGAGCGGCTTCAGGCGGTGACGGACGCGAACGGGCAGCCGGTGATTCGCGGCGCGTACCGCTCGGACAAGATCTACACCGGAAACGCGACGGCGCTCGCGCCGGACCTGATCATTGGCTATCACCGCGGCTTCCGCGCCTCGTGGGCGACGACGCTGGGCAATCTCACGGACGAGTTTCTGCTTGCCAACGACCAGGCCTGGTCGGCCGACCACTGTGCGGATGCGCTCGAGGTGCCCGGGGTGTTGTTCTGTAATCGCGCTATCCGCGGCGATTCGCCGTCGCTGGTCGATCTGGCGCCGTCGATCCTTGCCGAGTTCAACTTGCCGGTGCCGCCGCAGATGGTCGGGAAGAACGTGCTTTCGACGTGAGAGATCGATTCATTATCCGGGGGAGAGCGAGTCGTGGTGAAGGTGAAGATCGAGCCGGGGCTGTTCGACCGCGCCAAGCGTGCGGCTGTGGCTGCGGGGTACAGCAGCGTCGAGGAGTTCATCGCCAACTGCATCGAGAAGGAGATCCAGCGGCTCAAAGTTGACGAAGCCGAGGGACCGGTGGCGGACCAGCTTCGGGGCCTGGGATACATCGAATGATGTACGGACTGGCTCTGGCGGCTGCGTGGCTCTCTGCCGCGGCGAGTTTCCTGGGGCGGTTTCTGCTCGGGTGGGTCGGCTTGGTGCCCGGCTGGGTTTCCGCGACGGTCGTCTCCGCGGTGACGGGCGTGCTGATGCTCGCGATGTTCAAATACACGTCGAGTCAGGACGCGATAAAGCGAGTGCGCAACGATATCAACGCTCATCTCCTGGCGCTAAGGCTGTTCAAGGACAGTGCGCGGGTGGCGCTTGAGGCGCAGGGGCGCATCTTCAGAGGCGCGGGAATGCTCCTTGTCTTGGCGCTTGTGCCGATGCTGGTGATGGTCGTACCCATGACTCTTCTCCTGGCACAACTGGCACTCTGGTACGAGGCGCGGCCGCTCGCCCTGGGCGAAGAGGCCGTGATCGCGCTCAAGCTGGGCGGCGAGCCCGCATCAAGCTGGCCGGCCGTGAGCCTGGAGCCCACGGAGGCCGTGGAGGTGATTGCCGGGCCGGTGCGGGTGCGGAAGGAGCGGGAGGTGTGCTGGAATGTGAAGGCGAAGAAAGCCGGGGAATACCGGCTTTTTTTCCAGGTCGGTGGCCAACCCGTCACGAAGGAGCTTGCCGTCGGCGGTGGGTTCATGCGGGTGAGCATGGAGCGGCCCGGCTGGAACTGGTGGCAGATTCTGCTGAACCCTTGGGAAAAACCGTTCCGGCCGGGCGAGCCGGTGCACTCGATCACGATCACGTACCCCGAGCGCTCTTCGTACACGAGCGGAAGTGGCTACTGGGTCATCTACTTATTCCTGGTGTCGATGGTCGCCGCCTTTTGTTTCAAGGGTGTGCTCAAGGTCAACATCTGAATGGCGCCCCTTCGGGAAAGGAGTCTTCGAAAGTGCAGAACGAGATCATCATCGTTTCCGGGCTGCCGAGATCCGGCACGTCGCTCATGATGCAAATGCTCGAGAACGGCGGCGTCTCGGTCGTCACCGACAACATCCGGACAGCGGACACCGACAACCCGCGGGGCTACTACGAGTTTGAGAAGGTGAAGAAGATCAAGGAGGATGTGTCGTGGCTGCCGGGCACGCGCGGAAAGGCCTTCAAGATGGTGTCTCAGCTTCTTTACGAGCTGCCGCCGACGGAGAAGTACCGGGTGGTCTTCATGGAGCGAGACCTGGACGAGATGATTCGCTCGCAGGAGAAGATGCTCGCGCGGCTGGGCAAGCCCTCGGCCCCGAGCGAGGCGATCAAGCAGCACTTCACCCGGCACCTGGAAAAGCTGCGGGCGTGGCTGGCCGAGCAGCGCAATTTCGAGGTGCTGTATGTTCAATACAAGGAAGTCGTCGAGCGTCCGGCTGAGCAATCTGCTCGCATCAGCGAGTTTCTTCCGGGCCAGGCGGACAGGGCAGCAATGGCCGGGACGGTGGACCCGGCACTCTATCGAAACCGGAAGGCAGCGGTTGAGGGTGAGCGAGTGGGCGAAGCGTAATGCCGAGTTCGGCGAGTGAGCCGCTTCCTTCTTGTGCAAGGAAGCTTGAAGGGTGATAATGTAGGGTGAGGATCAGCTTGCGAGTTTCTTCGCCCGAATGAATCGTGAACGAACGGCATCGGCCTGACATATGCCGACGGAAGGGACGGGAGCCATGAGAGACGTCTACCGAATCGGACGGGCCGTGGCACTGGCGTTCTTTTTCGGCGGGGCTGACGCAGGCGCGCAAACGGCTGGAACGGGAAGTGATGCTCAATCCGCCGGCGTGGTCGGCAGCGGCACAGGTGCGCAACCGGCCGGAGCGGGGGCAAACGTGCCGTCCAGCGGAAGTGCACCGCGCGTCGTCGCCGGCACCGGGACGACCTCGGCCCCGACGGCCCGGATGTCGACGTTCAACCGGGTCACGACCACCCGGAAGGTCGCGGTACCGGCGCCGTCATCGCAAGGGAGGCGGGCAGCCGCTTCAGGGGGAGGCGGCTCGGCCGCAGCCGCTCGTGGCAAGACACCGAAGGACTCCGAAGTTCCAGCCGATTCGAGCGCACGGCGTGTGCCGGAGCGCATTACTCGCCCTCCGGCGTCAGCCATGAGGGCGGTCACGCATAATTATTATCCGGGATTGCGGGGCGGCCAGTATATCAACTCGAATACGGCGCGGGTCGCTCATGGTGCGAGGGGTCGTGTTCCCGTGGGCGTGGGGCTGGGAGCGGGTGTGGCCGGCGCCAGGTCAGGAAACGTGACCGCTGGGCGTGGTCAGGTTTCCACGCCGGGCCGCGGTGGCGCCCCCACGGCGGCAGCTCCGCCGCGCAGGTAAAGCCGGAGCCTTGGCTGATGAAAAGCGGACGATCGTCGCAACGTTCGCGGTGAACGATTCGGCGTTTTCTGTTGCGCGAAGGGTTTGTGATGGCGGTCGCCGGGACGGACCCCCCCTGGCCCCCCCTTCTAAAGGGGGGGGAACTTGGCGGAACATTTTCGCCGCGGGAAATCTCCGCTCCGTATACTGCGAGTTTTCGACAGCCCACCCTGGCTCCCGCTTCTGAAGGGGGGGAGCTTCGCGCAACATTCGCGCCGAAAATCTTCGTTGCTGATACCGCAAGTTTTCAACAGCCCAGCCCGACGCTGGGTAGTCGACCTCGGGATGCGGCAGGCGCACATTCGGTGTGCCCGCTACGGCGGAAGAGCGGACGGCACACGGAGTGTGCCTGCTACGGCGGAAGAGCGGACGGCACACGGAGTGTGCCTGCTACGGGGCTAGCTGGGGGACGGCGTCGAACGGGGAGTAGACCGGCTCGACCAAGCTGCTGTCGTGGACCAGCAGATTTGGCCCGCCGGCGAAGTAGGTCTGGGCGTCCTTCACCTTGAGGTTGAAGACGGGCTGAACGCGACCCATGGCGACGGCGGTGACTTCCGCCACGCCGCCGATGGCCCGCAGGCGATCGCCGGGCTTCAGGTCTCGAGCCATCACCCAGCCGGTGCCCGCTTTCCAGAAGCGGTGAATGTCCGTTGCCTTGATCACATCTTGACCTAACTCGATGTGGAATACCATCGCCGGCTGGTTGTGAAGGGCCGCGACGACCGGCTCAAAGCTGAGCGTGCCCGTGCCGGTATCCTGGGAGAGGACCTGGTCGCCGATCTTGAGCGACTCGATCGGCCTGGGGCCGCTCTGCGTCATCACCGGCGTGCCGGCGGCGAAGCAGGACGAGTGAACGGAGTCGATGTAAGTGGGCTTGTCTTCGCTGAAAGTCCAATCCTGCCTCTGTGGGCGCGCCTTCTTCTCGTAGGCGTAGCCTTGTTCCTCGGTCCACCACTTTCTGGCGGCTTCGCGATCGATACCCAGGTCTTTGCCGATCGCCGCGCCCAGCACCTGCACGACCCGGGCGTTGAATTCGCCAACCTGGATTGACTGGAGTCTGGCGGCCGTGACGTCGGGTTCGGACTCGTGCAGGATTTGCTGGACGGCGGCTGCGAGGTCCATTGCCTGTCGCTTCGTCTGGTTCCACACGGCCAGTGGATACCCGGCTGCGGGCGATGCGACCTCCATGCCAGAAGAAAGGAGGCTGAACGAATCGTCGACTGTGTAGTACCTGAGCAGGTCGTAGCGAGGGCCACGAACGACGAGCACGCCCGGCGAGCCGATGGCGAGAGCGCCGACGGGTTGAACGAAATAGTGATAGAGGATCGGATCGGTATCGAGCACGGGCTCGGCCAGCAGTGCGACGAGCACGGAGGCCGCGTCGCGCGGGTCGCGGAGACGGAGCGTTTGAGTGGCGATGCTTCGCACCTCGCCCGAAGTGCTCGCGACTGCCAGGATCGAGAGTGCGCGCGTTGCCGCGGCGGAATCGATCTGGCCGAAGAGCTGAACGGCGATCTTTTGAAGGGGCGGTCTGGCGACGGCGAAGACGACCCACACCGCGGGGACCGCACGCGGATCAGAGATCTCGCCGAGGGATTGGAGCGACTCCGCTCGTTTTGTGTCGTTGGCGAGGCTATCGCGTAATCGCGTGAGCGCCGTCATCCAGTGCTTGTCGGCTTTTCTCTGGGCTTCGGCTTCGGCCTTCTCGGCGGCGAGCTGTCCGTCGGTAAGCCAGCGGCCGGATTGCCGTTTGAATCCCAGGCGCTTCCAGGCTGCGTCGCGGCCGGGATCAAGCTGCGTCACCGCGACGAGATGAGCGCTGGCCTCGGCCTTGAGGCCTTGGTCTTCGCACCAAAGGGCGAGTTTCCAGTGAGCGTCAGCGGTGGTTCCCAACTGGATGCGCAGCGCGTCGTATTCGGCGCGAAGCGAGGTGTGGGATTGGTTGGATTCGAGCTTGTTGCGAATGGCTTCCGTGGAGTGCCAGCCACCACCAAAGGCAACCAGGCCGAGGAGGCCGCGGGCCGTGGCGTTCTCCGGGTCTTTGAGCATGGCGATCGTCAGGTGTTTGATCCGCAGGGCTTCCAGCTTATGCGCCTCGCACCAGAGGGCGAGGCGGACGTGGTCGTCGGCATTGCGGCCTGACTGCGACTTTGCCTGGAGGTACGAGGAATTCGCGCCCGCGACCGGCTCGGAATCGGTAGTTGCCGAGCCAGGCTTTTCGCAGGCGAGACATGCGGTACAGACGAGAAATGCTGAGAACATGACCGCGCCTCCGATGTCGGTTGAGTGAGAAGGTGTGTGAGTGGTGCTCCGTGCCGGGATGTGAGTCTGAAATCTTTCGGATCCGGAGTTGTCTGAAGGATAACAAGCCGGTTCTGAATAATCCAGGTGGGGGCGGTTTTTGCCATGCGCGTCTTCGATTGTGGTTCGGGCGGAACTGAGCTACGATGGCGAATGTGTGCTCGCCGTGCAGTGAGCGCTCGGGTTTGTTGAGGTCAGCCGAACATGTCTGTCGCTGACGCCGAGATTGATGGGTTGTGCGATGCGATTGTGATCGTGGCGCAACCGCGCGGGCGCATCGTGACGACGGTCGCATTCTCGCTGATTTTTCAGGTCTTCTACGCGGGCGCGTTGCTTGTGTGCGTGAGGGATTTGCTCAGGCTCGGCTTACCGGATGCAGTCGACTACAGTCCTTTCCTGATCATGACCATCTTGCTCAACCTTTTGATCGACACGTTCGGGCTCATTTACATTTGCAAACCAGCGCTTGCGATCTTCAAATCTCGACTTGAGCTGAGCGGGCAAGCAATGCCGTGGGCGAGCATCGGGTCGTGCCACTGGAATCGTTATTCGCCGGGCGAGCTGATGGTTGCGATCGATGTGGGGCAGTCACACGCCTTGCATTCGGTGCTAGTGCCGGAGGGACAACGGGCGGACGTGGAGGAGGCACTTCGTCGGATAGGTAAGTGGGACGTGGGATCGTGCCTGGATTGAACGCTGGAGTTTACGGAGGTGGGTCGATGGTGTCGATCACCGAAAGCGAAAAGGACGACGCGCGGGACGCGGTAGTTGCCATATGGCCTCCGCAGTGGTATTTCGGCACCGCGATCGCCTATTCGCTATTGATGGTTTGGCTTCCGCTCGTGGTTTCGTACGGCATGATGATTTACAGCTTCTTCATGAACGACTTGTCGCCTGCCCAAAGGCGCATCTGCTACTTCGCCCTTGTGTGCTGTCCGATTTGGATTTTTTTCGGGGTCAAGTTCGAGCGGGAAAAGTGGAGGGTGTTGTGGAAACCGAGTGTTTCTATCTTTTCGGACCGAATCATTGTGAACGGCAATTGGTTGCCTTGGGAGGGCATACGCTCCTGCCACTGGAGTGCCTATTTGCGCCGGACTCTTGTGATTCAGGTTGCTCGCAACGGTACCTACGGGCGGATGTCCGTGCCCATTCCGGATGACCGGCGCGGAGATTGAGGAGATCTTCAGCGCGTTCAGTAAATGGGATCGGCCCGTCCGTAGCGAGGCGGTGGGTCAGGAAAGCGATGCGGATATCAAGCTGGGGGCATGAATGCTCTTCCGTGCGGCGGGCCGAGCATGGCCGTGCGACCTGCGGAGTCAGGATGCGAGCTGCTTGCGGAACGAGCTGAGGGTTCGGGCGGTCACAGCGTGTTTGATCGGACCCTTCAATCGCGCTTCGTCATTGATGGCCTTGAGCTCGCTCTCGATCTTCTCGGCGTTGGTGCCGAAGCCGGCGATCAACACCGTCATGATGTTCGCGATCGTCGTTTCACGCGTCCGTTCGGCGATAAGTTCCTGGATCAACGGAGATTCGATCATTGGTCTGGGCCCTGCGAGATCACGGCGAAAGGTGCTTGCGGAACGAGCCGAGGCTGCGGCAGGTGGCGGCGTATTTGACGAGCTCCTGCAAACGTGATTCGTCGCTGATGGCCTGGAGCTCGGTTTCCAGCGACGTGGCCTTTGAGCCGAAGCGGGCGACCAGGAAAGTGATCAACGTTTCGCGCGTGCGCTCGGCGATGAGCTCTTGGAGTAACGGAGACTCGATCATGGCGTTGCGACCTCCCAAGATTTGGAACAACTTCGGGTCATTATACCGCAATCCGGCCAGCAACTGGGTCACAGCCAGCATGTTTTCGTGCTCGTTGGGCGGTGCGTCGCGATCGATGCGCTCGCGGCACTCGCGCATGATCGGTTCGGGCGGCCCGTTGAATTGAGCGAGCGGTACCCAGGGGATGAGGCCGACATCACGCGCCGCCAGCAATTCGTCGGCAGGGAGTTCCCAGAGCTTGACGGCTTTCCAAGAGGTCACCCATTTCGTCAGACCTATTCGACTGCTCAGCTCCGCCGAGCCGGCGGCGGGCACATTTCCCTTGGGATGAAGGAACAGAACCAGAACTTCTGGGATGACTACCGCGAGGGCAGAGGCTATGCATGATCGCCCTCGTCGCGATTCCGGTCATCGCGTACGCCGCTGCCTTTGCTGTTTATCTCGTTGACTTGCTCACACACAATTTTGTGCCACAGGGAAATTACTTTATACTCATCAACACGACAGTCCAATCGCTCGTTTGGGCGGTTGGAGCATCTGTGTGAAGAGCATTGAAGCGCGGGTTGAAAGGCCGGCAGCGCGAGAAACCGGCGCTGACGATCTTTCCGTCGGGAATCGCACTCGACGGTCAGTTCGTGTCGTGGAAGAACATTGGATCCTGCCGGTGGAATCGCTATTTACCGAACACGGTGGTGATCGCCGTCGACGGTGGCTGTTCCCATTTGAGGCACGCAGTGCCAGTTCCGCCGAGCTACCGCGCCGTCGTCGAGGAATCCTTCCGCCGATTCGGGAAGTGGGATATGCCACGAGTTGTGGAAGAAGTGGTTCCCGATAGCGGGATGAGTATCAACCTCAGACATTGTTGACGCGCGAGCGTGGGTCGAGGGACGACACCGGCCGGCCCGGGCGCACACCATGATCGGCTGCAGACGGTTGGCTAATCTCCGAGCAGGGTGAGGAGGTCGAACTGGAGCCCTCGCTTATTTCCAGGCTGGCTTTCGCCTCGTCTCGCAATCGCTTGATCCGAACGGCCAGAAAATGGGCTAATCGTCGTCTCGAAGAGTCGTGTGTCTCGCGCATGGGCAATGATCCGTCCGCAAGTGACATGCCCCGGATCAACCAGCCGGGGCTGGACGGCCAGCCCCGGGGTTGCGATCGAACAGGCAGCGGCAGCGGTCACTCACTGCTCTAGCGAGGTGTAACCGCTCCACTCGAGCCGCAATCGAGCGGTAAGGCGGCTGTCTCGCTCAAGAGATCAAGAAAGACGTCGTTATTCACATCGTGAATCAGCTCGGCGATCTCGGTGTCGAATGAGTCGTCACTCTTCCAACTGGAGACCGGCCGCCTCGGTGATGCGATCGAAGGATGCGCAGTTGGTCGTAAAGCTGATCAATTGCACGACGTCGCGCGGTCCGGCGAGCTTCACAGCCGTTGCCACGTCGTCATCCGTGAGGACGACGGGGGAGGCAGCCAGCTTGCGGGCAACCGTGAACAGCGCGGCTTCGGCGGGCTTGAACTCGGACCAGTCGCCGTCCAGCTTGTAGATCTCATCGTCCGAACAACCGAGCTCACGGAGACGCTTCCTGGCAAGGCCGGTTGCGTACCAGGCGCGGTCCTGTCGTGCGATGATCCAGCTTGCTCGGGCCTTGAGCAGGGGCGTCAGGTCACCTTTCTCCACGCTCGAACGGAACCCGTTGATTCGGCTCAGACCACTGCGCGGGAAGTTCGCCAGCAGCCGAACCCACTGCGGCAGTGGCCCCGGCGGCCAGTTCTCGGACACCAGTTCCCGAGCCTTGGCATCGTCCACGAGCGGCAATCGAGGTGACCGTCGCTGGCACTGCGCGAGCGCCTTCTCCACGTCTGCACGCGATTCCAGCGGTGGGCGGCTGCAGATTGTCGCGCGAGTTGGCTGCCCAGTCGCCGCGTCGACCGTCACTGCCGCAACCTTGCTGATCTTGTCCTTGAATTTCTCAGAGGTCGGGGTCAAGTAGGAGTGTGTCTTCGCCGGTGCTTCACCAGCGCCGGCGGTGCGGCCGATGCCACCGCCGCCGCCGGCAGATTGCGGTACTCCGACGCCTTCTTTCCAACGGTTGATCGAGTTGTTGCCGGCGACTGAGAGCACCATCTCGAGGATCTGCAAGTCGGTATAGTGCTTGCGGACCTGCTCGATGTCGGCGTCGTTGAGAAGGTTCGGCTCATAAGTCAGCCGGCGAGCCAGCGCAAACGCGGCCCGCTGAGCGGGTGTGAACTCGGACCAGTCGCCATCGAGCGCCGCGATCTCGTCTTCCTTGAGTCCGGCGTTCAATAGCTTGGACTCCTGATGGCCCAGGCAATACTGGCAGTTGTTGGATCGGGAGGCGATCCAGAACAACTCGGTCTTGAACGCATAGTCGAGGGACATGTTCGGTTCTTGCTCACGGCCGCCTGCTAAGGCGCCGCCTCCCCCTGCCGCGCGGGCACGGCCGCCTGCTGCGCCTGCGCCTGGGCCGGCGCCGCCTCTGGCCTCACCAGTTGGCATGTAGTGGAGGCGCAGACGAGACTCGTAGCCCCCGCCGCGCTCCCCGAGCTTCGCCTTTTCCTCTTCCGTCAGCTCGGGAAGCGGAATCCGCGGCTTGCGAACTTTCATGTCTTCGATCAGTTGTTTCATCTCAGGCCGGGTGAGTGGGATCGGCCGCGGCGCAGATGCCGGCTCCTCCTTCGCGGCGGTCTGTGCCGGCGCCGTCATCAGAATGAACATCAGTGTCGAGAGCGATTGCATCGATCGGTTTCCTTTCAAGAATTCACGGTGTCGGTCGCCACGCAAGTCGGGTTGACGACCGACACGTTCGGATTGAGATCGAGCGACAGCACGTTCAGAGCTTTCAACGTTCCAACTGCAAGCCGGCGGCCTCGGTCAGGCGATCGAAGGACGCGGCTTCCGTGATCTGGAAGACGATCTCGGCGGTTTCGAAGTCGCTCCAGTTGGCCCGGAGGGCGGCGATGTCGGCATCGGTGATCCGCGCCGGATCGACAGTCAACTTTTTCGCCAGGGCGAGCGCGGCGCGTTCGCCGGCGGGAATCGACTCGCCTGGTGCGACGAGCGCGGCGATCATGTCGTCGGTCATGCCGAGCTCACGGAGCCGGTTACGGGCGTGTCCGAGATTATTGCCCGCGACAGTCTGGATGATCTCGAGGATCTGCGTGTCTTTATAGTGAGCCCGGAGCGCAGCGATGTCGGCGTCCGTGATCGACTGGGGAGTTTTGGTCAGCTTGAGTGTGAAGGCAAACGCGGCGCGTTCGGCCGGGGTGAACTCCGACCAGTCGCCGTCGAGGGCAGCGATCGTGTCTTCACTCAGGCCGTCGGCGGCGAGCTTGCTCTCCTGATGACCCTGGCAGTAGTAACAGTTGTTGGCACGGGAGACGATCCAGAAGAACTCGGTCTTGAACGTCCCGCTCAAAGACATCGTCGGGTCGGCTTCGCGTGCGAATCCTGCGCCGCCTGGTGCGGCTGCGTTGGCCCCAGAGGCAGCCGCTGCTGCTCCTGCGCCGCGGTTAAAACCGCCACTCAATTCGGGCGACAGGTAATAGCTCCGCATCCGGCCGTTGTTGACGATCCCACCACCCAACCCGCCGCTTCTCCCCTTGGTTTTCGCCTTCTCGTTGTCGGCGGGTTGCGTCTTGGCTCTTTCGGCCGCGCGGGCTTGGGCCTTCGCCTGCTCCTGGGCGGTCGGTGCCGGCGGGAGCGGGAGCCGCGGCTTCGACTGCTTCGAGCCTTCGAGGATCTGTTTCATCTCGGGCCGGGTTGCCGCCACCTTCTGGGGAACTTCCGACGCCGGCGCGTCATCGGCTCGCGCAATGCCCGGAACGGTCAAGGCCAGTACGAGCGCGGGGGCGGTGCGAAAAACGTGTTTCAAGTTCATAGGTTCATGGCCTCAAGAAAAGCTGAAGGAGGTTATTGTGTGGGAGCATCCTGGCGCAGGACCAGGGCCTTGGGGTGCGTGGATACGACGTAGACGGCTTTGGACTTTGTCGGAACTTTGCCCTTGGGGGTTTTCAGCTCCAGGACGACGCAGAAGCTCAGGTCATAGCCGGCGGGCAGGGCCGAGTCGGCAGCCTCGTAACTCGTGAGCGTGGCGCCCGAGTTCCAGTCGGTATCGGAAACGTGGATGGCAGGCGAGCGCGCCGCCAGAGCATCGGGAGTTTCACCGCTCTTCCAGGCGTCGAGTGCGGCAATCAAAGTCTGGCGGGCCTGGTCCGCGTCAGCGGCCGCGGGTGTGCCGCCGCAGCCAGATGCAAGTGCCAGAACGCCCACCAGCAGTAGACTGACGGCCCGGAAGGTATTCGTTGTGGTCGTCATTGTGAGTCTTTATCCCCATCAATAGGCGTCGGAGCTCACGACCTCGCCATAGGCAGAGGTGCCTATCGCCCTCCATGTGGCCAGGTCAACGCTTGACTTGATGAATCGCACCGAGCCGTCGGCGAGCAGCACGTTGACGCCACCGGGGTGCTTGCTGTTGGCGGTCGTCATGATCCGTGAAGGAGGAAACATGCACGACCGCGAGTTCGGCGGAGCGGAGTGGTAGTAGAGGGTCGTCGAATGGTAGGCTTCGGCCCATGGTGCACCGACGTTCGAGTAACCCTGGTTCGCCAGGTTGGTGGTGTCGGTTGCCATACACATCTGTATGGCCTGATCGGGGGTCGCCGGGTAGGTGTGGGGCTCGTAAGTGTCGGACATCTCCGTGGAGATCGTGTTGCTGAAGTCTCCTTTGACATGCTCGCTGAATGCGGCCGTGTTGCTCGTACCATCGGTGATGGTGGCGATCCGGATGGTCTGGCCCGAGCCAAAGAGCCCGTTCGGCGCCGGCAGTCCAAGGTCCACACCGGTATTGGTGCCGTACACGATGCTCGTCCCCTGATTCGCTCGGTAGTTGATCCCCGCCCAGCCGGCGGGAACACTCGTCATCGCATCGGACGGACATATGAACGTCGTGATTGACGTCGCAATCCCAGTGCTGTTGGTGGGGTCGGAGTAGGACAGGTTCATGTTCATGCAGTTGAACGTCACGGTCTGCTCCATGTACGCAAGCAGTCGCGTTTGCGGTGAGAAGGTCGCGATGATTGGCAAGGAACCGTTGACGTCGTGATAATTGTGCAGCGCCAGGCCCAACTGCTTGAGATTGTTCACGCACTGGGCACGGCGGGCCGCCTCACGCGCCGATTGCACGGCAGGCAGCAAGAGGGCAATCAAGACGGCGATGATTGCGATCACCACCAAGAGCTCGATCAACGTAAAACCGGAGCGATGACTTCTCATGGCTAGTTTCTCCTCGAATGAGTTGTATGAACTTCGTGGATACTGGGATGAACCATTAAGTGCGCGATCCCCGTGCGCAGTGCGAACTTGCTCGATTCGCAGCGCGCCGTGGCGAGCCCGCGGGATATTGCGCCGATCGGGCGCACTCTAGCGCTGCATCAAGCGGGAATGATTCCTATGGACGCGCCAAGATCAGCTCGGGACGGGCGAGCGCTCTCGGCAATGGCTGCGCCAGTTACCGAAAGGAATCAGGGCGAGTCACACCGGCGCTGGGAAGGGAGGTGGGTGGAAGATGGCGATCGCTCGCCGCACCGGCAGGAGGGCGTCTTTGCTGGACGAGTGCAACCACGGACCGACGACGTCCCATTTGGCCGTCGGCGCGCGCCAGACCCAAGAATCAGGCAGCTCATCGAAGACGGCGGCGGGCACGAGAGGCGCGTCCGGCAGCCGCGAGCACGATGGCCCCGTACAGGGCGTCCGTGGCAGAGCGGGCGGCCTTTCGGCTGCATCGGGGGTACCGCCGATCATTGGGTCCATCACCGCGACGAGCCGGCTCGTGTCGGAGTGGGAATGTACCCTGGGAGAGCAGCCGGCGCGCGCGGCCGCAGGCGCGAGCAGGACGCACGAAATCACAGCGAACGCCGCGAGCGCGACTGCCTGGGCCCTTCGCCAGTATCGTGAAAACCGACTCATCAGAGGCACGGCGCGAGCGGTCTCCTTGACTCTCAGGCTTCCTTGCCCAGGTAAACGGAAACTGTCTGGGCAGAGCCGACATCTTGGCTCTGGCGATGCCGGCCCGGCGATTGGATCACCGGGCGAATCGCTCGTGTTCTACTTACTAAACGCTCGAGTGGCCGATTTCGTAACATTAAGATGGCGTGAATTCAAATCCATTCGATTAGCGATTTCTCTTTGCGCAACCGCTCGCGGAGCCGGCTGAGGCGCATGCGCAGCACGGTGGCGCTCGTCCCCAACTCGTCGGCGATCTCCTCGGTGCTGTATCCCTGGATCCGCATGACGATGAGCCGGCGATCCTCGGTGCGAAGCCGGCGGTACAGATGGTCGAGCATGTCCTTGTATTCGGCAGTCCGCGCCGGATCGACCGCGGCGGCGAGTTTTCTCGCCCGCTCGACCGGGTGCCCACCTGCTTCGGCAAGGGATGCGGTATGGCGCGCTGCGCAACGATGACGCCGCCAATGCTGAATAAACTTGTGGCGTAACACGGTCGCTGCAAGCTCGCGCAGGTGCTGCGGGCCGACGATAATGAGTCGCTGCTGCTTGAGCAACCTGATCAATTGAAGATGCACGGCTTGAACCAGGTCCGTCGGATCGATCGAAGAGCGCAATGGCTTGCCGAGCAGGAGCTTGGCTGCGCGTCGGATCTTGGGTTCGTAGATAGAGATGAGCGTGGCGAGCGCCTGGTCGTCATCCAGTCGCACTCGTGCCATGAGTTCGGCAAAGTCGTTTTCGGGTTCAATCATATTTTATCCTATAACCCGACGTTCGTGTCGAATCCCTATTCCTGGACCCGGCACTCACTTTCGGAGAATGGCTGAAAACATCTGGCGCGGCGCGGCGGCCTTGGCGTGTGACTGGAAGACCCGCCCCGCCGTGGTATTGCGGCTAAAGAGAATCGGCCTAGCGCTGTCACCCGCGGCTTCAGAACCGCCTGGAGAACGAGTCGCGCGATCTCGTCGCAATCCGTTCATGAGCGATTCGGAAGGCGCAGCAATCCACGGACAGCCCAGCCCGCGATTGGCCGGCTCGTCCAGATCGAATTCGGGGCGCCGCGAGGGCGATGCGCAAACTTCACGGACGCGCAGATGTACGTGGCGGACGAAATATCGGTGTGCAGAGGTGCGCCGTGTAAAGACTGGCTGCTCGCTCGAGCAGTCCGGACGTGGTTCTTGGGTCCACTTCCGCTACGGTGATAGGGAACGCCCACGATTCATCGTGAGTGTGCACGGATCCGCTCGGGACCGCCGGCGTGCTGGGACGCTGGTCGCACCACGCTCCGCGGCAAGGGCCTGGAGACCGCTGTTTGGGCGCCGCGGCGGCGGTGTCAAGCTGACCAAGAGCCGTTCCGAGCAGCATCGAATCGAGCCGCGCCTGCTCTCGTAAAGTCACCCGGTGCGAGCAGCCCGCCTCCACACCGGCGGGCGCGAGCACCATCCACGCCAGCGACGCGACCATCGCGCCGGCGGATGACGGAAGCCATCGTTTCGAATGAACTAGACTTATCATTTCGAGAGCAGACGGCGATCCGCCGCGCGACATGCATGTCAGACCTACGTCCACGATGTTAGCCGGTGGTCGGTACGATAGCAATGCTCCGGTAAAACCCGCGCGGCAGTCGATCGTGCGGATCAAGCCGGCATCACCCGCCGCCAGCAATTGGGCGGCGGGACTTCCCAGAGCTCACGACGCCCTAGCCGACGCCGGCTGCTCTGTGTGGCCCCGTTTCCCACACAGAGATTGACACCTGAGACAACTTGTCCTATGCTGTTCCTGAGACAACTTGTCCGACAGTGAAGTGGGGAAGGGCGAGTGACGGTTATGACAAAGAAAACACGTGATGTCACGGACGCCGAACTGGGAGTTCTGCAGGTGCTCTGGAACCACGGGTCTCGAACCATACGTGAAGTGGCGGCGATTCTCGATGCTCCAAATCAGGATGTGTATTACGCGACCGTCAAGAAACTACTCGAGCGGCTCGAAGCGAAAGGATTCGTGCGCCGCGAGCCAAAAGGGATCGCCTATCTCTACGACGCGACCGTGGACCGAGATGAACTCGTCGGCCAGAGATTACGGGTTCTCGCGGAACGCCTGTGCGACGGCTCGGTCACGCCTCTCTTGACGCAGCTTGCGCAGCACGAGCGATTGAACAAGAAGCAGCAAGCCGCGCTCTTGGATTTGATCAACGAATTGGCCGCCGATGAAGGCAAGGAACCCAAGCCGCGCGGGAGACGCAAATGAATGCTGTTCTCATCATTGCTCTGACCAATGCGGTGCTCGTGACAGGAATGTTTGCTATTGTCGCCGCGTGCAAGTCGCGAATTCATAATCCCGTGGTCTTGCATTGGCTGTGGATTCTCGTGCTCTTGAAACTGCTGACGCCACCGCTCTGGGCCCGCAATGGGCATTGCTGCCGGCTGTCGAGCCGGCCGCCGGGATCTCCGCGGATACGACCGTTTCTCGCCACACGAATCCTGGTGTGACGTCCGATCAGCAACCTGAGCCGCCAAATCAAAACGCAGCCACTATAACCCAGTTCAACCTCGAAGGCTTCCTCGATCAGCCGGTCCCGGGCCAATTGTCGGATAGCGACGCACGACCAGACGGTTGGCGTCGCGCGGTTACGGGCAGTGTCAGCCCACTGCTGCTTGTCGTGATTGTCTGGGGCGCTGGAACTGTGCTCTTGTGGGGGCTATCATTGTGGCGGATCAGTCGCTTGCAGCGTTGCTTGCGATTCGCGGAGGAGGCGTCAGCGGACGTCCAACAGACGACGGCGCTCTTGGCTGAACGACTGGGCTTACGGCGTTGTCCGCGAGTCTGGCAGGTGCCCGGTCGAGTGTCGCCCATGCTCTGGGCATTCGTCGGACCGGTGCGGATCGTTGTGCCGAGCGAACTCTTCAGCGACTTGGACGGGCCGGCGCGCGAAACATTGCTGCTGCATGAGCTGGTTCACTATCGTCGCGGCGACCATTGGATTCGTTGGTTGGAACTGGTTTCGCTAGGTCTCTACTGGTGGCATCCGATCGCGTGGCTGCTCCGTCGAGAAATCCGACTGGCCGAAGAGCTGGCCTGTGATGCCTGTGTTGTTTCGCAGCGACCGACCGATCGCCGCGCCTACGCGGAAATGCTCGTGAAAACCGTGGCATTTCTTTCATCCGACGATCTCCCATCATTAGCCACCGGCGTCGGTACCAAGGGCTCCATCGAAGAAAGATTGAGGAAGATCATGCTCGCCGCCTTCGACGTTCGCGTTTCGCGTCGAATGAAGTTTGTGGTGTGCTTGGTGGCCATTCTCTTTATTCCGCTCGCGCCGATACTGATTCGAGCCCAACGCGCTGACGTAAAAACGTCAGCCGCGCAGCAGACAACGGCGACCGCGTCCGGCGACTCTGTGACGGTTCGAGGAACGCTGGTCGATCCGGACGGGAATCCGCAGAGCGGAATTCGTGTGGCCGTCGATTGGTTGACGCAGACGGCGAATCAGGGAGTCAATCGTCACGGCGTCGGCGAGGAAGATCTTGGGTCGGCGACGACCGATCGGAACGGCACTTTCGTCATTCGGTTGCCGGCCGGGGCCCATCCTGCTCTGGCGCCGCAAGATCTCGATTGGCAGCGCAGACGGATCACGATCAAACCCGACACAAGAGATTTGGGCCGAATAACGCTGGCGCGAGCGGGGCGCATCCAGGGGCGCGTGGTAGACACCGCAACTGGCAAGCCCCTAGAGAGCCAACGAGTCTTTGCTCAAGCACAGGACTCCAGCCAAGTCGTGCACGGCTTCGTCTCGTTTGGCTCGGCCATGACCGATCGCGAGGGACAATACGTGATTGGCGGACTTTCGCCGGGACGGTTCAATGTCCTGTTCGGCGGCAGTGTGCCAACAAGTGAAGAGCAGCCATTGTTGACGGCCCCGGCGGTCGAGGGAGTCGACGTCTCCGTGGCGCGGCCCGCCCAGGCCGATTTCCACGCGAGCACGGGGCGCCGGCTCAGCGGCAAGGTCTTGGACAGCGATACCGGCAAGCCGCTCGCGAAGATCTCCGTGGGTTATTATGGACCGGCACGCCCCAGTTCCGGGGCCGCCTGCATGATGGTGCGAACGAAGGCCGATGGCACATTCGAATTCCACGTCCCGCCCGGTGTGAGCAAGATCTATGTCGCGGAAGGAGATCGAAGGCAGCATACCGAGTCAAGTCGTACGTTAGAGGTCCCGGCAGACCGAGACGTCGTCGATGTCGTGTTGCAAGCGGGAGTGAGGGATGCCAGAGGGCGACGCGACAAAGCGGTGGCGACTGCCGAAACCGAAAAACCCGCGCGAACCGTCAACATTCCAGCGCCTGACGCACACCGGCCCTACAGGCTGCACGTCACGTTGCAAACCCCTGCCGGAAGGAAGGTCAACCGTGTCGAAGCACGCGTCGTCCACAAAGGCAGCCAGCGTACCTCACAATGGATCGCCCTCTCCGCTACCGGACATGAGATTCAGTTCCCTCGCGATGACGATGGTCTCACGACGTTTCTGTTGATTGATTCCGATGGGTATGCAACAGCCCGCTCGGCTGAATTCGTGGTTCGTGAGCGGATGCCGAACCTCGCTGTCGAACTGGTCCCCGAAGTGCCCGCGCCCGTGCGTGGAAAGGTAGTCGATCAGGCAGGAAAGGCCGTTGAGGGTGCGCGCGTGCGCATCGCGCGCGTGATTTATGGGAGCCAGCAGACGTTTCCATGGGGGCTCGAGTATACGACTGGAAACGACGGGCGCTTTCGAAATCAAGCAGGCTCGAATGGGGGACCGGATTCGGGTCCGCATCGACAAGCCGGGGACCGGTGGGGCAGAGAGCGACTGGATGTCCCTCGAAGGCAAAGAACCTCGAATTCTTCCCGACATCCGGGTTGGGCCGCCCGATCAGGAAGTGGGCGGTGTCGTGCGTGACTATGAAGGGTTCGCCGTAGAGAATGCCAAGGTGATCCACACAGGCGAACCGCGAGTCGAGACGACGACGGATGTCGAAGGCAAGTTTCGCCTGGCCGGCCTACCGACGGGATCTGTTTCCCTGACCATCGAACCGGCGGGATTTCCGCGTGACATGCAACAGGCTAGTGCGGGGCGACTCGACAACGAGATTTATGTCAACCGCATCAGCGCTCAGGACGAAAACGACTATCAAGTGACCGTGACGTTGCGGCCGCGCGACGGCAAGGAAGTACCGCGAGCGACGATATTCCTCGGCGTGGAGAATGGTGATTTATTCATGACAATGCCTGAACGAAAAGGCAACACGCACAACATTGGCTTCGCTCGGATGGTTCGCCGCAATAAGGGCAAGCACTTCGCCGTCGTCATCGCGGCGGACGGGTACGCGCGGTCCAAGCCGGTCGCTGGTGCTCAATCAGAAGGGGCCGCCGGCGATCGTGGTCGACCTCGAACCTGCAGCCGCGGTTACGTTACGTGGCAGCGTGGTCGACGATGCCGGTCGGCCGGTGGCTGATGCGAAGATCGGTTTGTCAACCTCGTTGAACGATCAGGCCAGGGACGAACCGTGGCGCTATTTCGACTCGCGCGAGAAATTGCCACTGACCGACGTCGACGGAAAGTTCGAAATCGTGGGCATCCTGCGGAACAGTCGCGTGGCGGTCTACATCAACAAACCCGGTTACTCTGGAGTCTGGTCCGATCGTGTGGCAACCGACAAACCAGACGATATCGAATTGCCCACACTTCGCTTGTTGCCCGCAACTGGAGAACTGTCCGGCCGTGTTGTGGATGAGCAAGGGCGTCCGGTTTCAGACGCTACCGTCTCGGTCCACGACTTAGGGCGCATCGTGACGAACACCGATGCTCAAGGTCGCTTTCGGCTGCAAAAGGTACCGAATAAGGAAATCTGGCTGCGGGCCCAGGCAGAAAGCGGGGAGTGGGCGCAAAAGATCACGCCTGATGCCAGCGACCTGAACTTGAAACTGCAAGCGCGACAGTAAGGTGACAGAAGAAAGGTTCCTGACACCTTTGTCAAAACTGGCAGTATGAATCGCCGCGGTTGTTCAGTCGTCGCTTGCTCGTGGCGCGGCGTTCGGATCACTGGCGGGTGACGCCCTTCACCCCCCCTGGCCCCCCCTTTGCAAGGGGGGGAAAGGTGGGCGGGGTCGTTTTCGCATGCTCGTGGCGGTTCGATCGCCTTCGGCCTCGGGCGCTGCGGGCGCCTCGAGGCAAGGGCACGTTATTCAGGGATCCGATTCCGCACGCATTTTCAGCGCCTGATTCATGTCCTCGAAGCCGCGACGGGTACCACCATCGAGCATTTTCGACAGAAACGGCACGAGCAGGCCGTTGAATCGTTCCCGCTGGACGAACCGCACACGCCGCTCAGCTTGCGGTTCGATGACGAAGGAATGCTCACCGTCGAACAGTCCAGGCAACCAGAGACGACCCAGCCATCGAAGTTCCCCGTTCGGCTCAGCAACCAGGACGGTGGGGCGGAATGACATTCCCTTGCCGCCTGCGGGCTGGACGTAGACTTGAAGGCGGGAACGGACAGTGACCTCGCCCTCCACGCGGCGCACGAACGGATTCCATTCGGGGTAAGCGGAGAAATCGGTCAGCACTCGCCAGACCGTCTCGGCGGGAGCATTGATCTCGATCTCGGTGTGAATCTCTTTCATGCGGTGGCGCCCTCGCTGACCCGACCTCACGTCCGTTCCGAACACGCGACACTGATATAATCTTACTGAGCGAACGACCTTCAGGTCTGATGAGAGCGAGGAAAAAGCCACCGTGCTCGGAGCGATCGCCGGAGACATCATCGGCTCGGTTTACGAGGCTCGGCCGATCAAGACAACCAAGTTCCCGCTGTTCCACCCGCGGTGCCGGTTCACCGACGACACGGTGCTCACGGTCGCCTTGGCTGACAGCCTGATGCACGGTACCCCGTTCGTCGGGCTTTTGAAACAGTACTACCGAGCTTACCCGCGCGCTGGCTACGGCGGATCATTCCACAAATGGGCGCAGTCGGACGACTCCCGCCCCTACAACAGTTGGGGCAACGGCTCGGCGATGCGGGTCAGCCCCGTCGGGTTTGCCTGCACCACCTTGGAAGACGTGATGTCACGGGCGGAGCGAAGTGCCGAGGTAACGCACGACCATCCCGAAGGGATCAAGGGGGCGCAGGCGGTCGCCTCGGCAGTCTTTCTCGCACGCACCGGGCAGGGCAAGGAGGAGATCAAGAATTACGTGGAGCGGACATTCGGCTACGACCTGGACACACCGCTGGATGAGATTCGCCCGACGTACGAGTTTCTTGTCTCTTGCCAGAAGTCGGTTCCGCAGGCGATCAGGGCGTTTCTGGAGGCGGACAACTTCGAGGATGCTGTGCGGAAGGCGATTTCTCTGGGTGGAGACAGCGACACGTTGGCCTGCATGGCGGGGGGTATTGCGCAGGCGTTTTTCGGGGGAGTGCCCGAGGTGATTACGAGCCGGGTCTACGAGGTGCTCGACACGAGGTTGGGCGAAGTTACCCGTAAGTTCACGACGGAATTCGGCTGCACGTGAGGATGCCGCCTCCACCACGTGACGTTGTTCGAGGCCCTCGCCGATCGCTGTGCGCACACTTCGTCGGAATGGGTGGTCAGGACACGCTCGACCGTTACGATCGGAACGGGTGTGAGTCATTCGGCCGAGAATTCCAGGAACGGGCGCAAAATAACCGGCTGGTTTGTAGATCATCTTGGGTAGAGGCTCAGCGCGGTGCTGGGGCGAGGAGTTGTTGGCCGGTGGGAGACCCAAGAGGCAAACATGCATCGCCAAAGAATTGAAGCTGACGCCTGGTGCACACGGCTTGATTCGTGGGTTTTCAGATCGCGCTGGGGGAGCATCGTTCGCGAACCAGGATGCGAGGATTTGGGTAGAAATCGTCAGGCTGAAAGTCTGACCTACACGGGAAGGGGCTCGGGGGTTCGGCGACGAAAGGCCCTCGCTGCCACTTTAAGCGGGCGGTTTACACTGGTGCACGAGTGTTTGAAAACGACGGGCCAAGAGTGCCATCGATGCGGCGCGTCGCAGGCGGGTGCGCAACCGACCGTGGCTGATGAAAATCGGCGGTGGCTGTGAGGCTCCGACGGTGATGGAACGACAGAGAAGTGACGAACGAACCCAATTCGCTCATGTGGCTGGAAATGCATAACTTGTTTTGAGAGAGGAGATTCGATCACGAAACAACAACGAACCGGGACTTGACAACGTGGCCGGAATTCGCGAACGGACCCAATGGTGGCGTGTGGTGAGAAAGACGTTGTTCGACATTGGGCGGACGATCGTGGCCGGCGAGGAGCTCGCCAGACGTGAAACATGCACTGCCAAACACTTGACGTTGAAGCCCGATGCACACCGCTTGATTCGTGGATTGTGACCTCGTGCTCTGGGCGGCACGGTCCGCGACCGTGGAGCGGGCTTTTTGGGTGGGGGGCGCCAGGCTGAACGCCGGACCTCCATAGGGAGCGCGGTTTGGGAGTGGGGTGACGGAGAGTCGAGACGGACCGCGGGCAGTGGCCGCCACGCCGAGTCAGCGATTTAAACCAGTGAACGGATGTCGGAGAACAAAAGCTGCAACGATTAGTAACACAATTCGGACCTGGTTCAAAGTTGGGTAGCGCACTACTGAGCTGCTGCACGTTCTCTGGGGTGAGCTTCTTGTCTTTCAGCGCGCCCTCGACGACCGATCGGACGACCGCGTGTTCGTTTTGATTCGACCGCGTGTTCACAATTAACAAAGAAATAGGGCAAAGCCGTAGCTCCTGACGTTGCAGCCGTGTCGATCGAGTGATTGCACTTTTTTTGGACGCTTTTCTTGCCGATCGCTGAAACCGGTCGCATATATACATAGGGCAGAGTCTGCGAACGCGCGATGCTGGCGCGATGGGCGGCTCCCTTTGCTTTCCTGCCTCCTTGTCGATCTCCACCCATTCTGAGAACAGCGGTGAGATTCACGCACCGAGTGCAATACAATGCAAAGTTCCGCCGTAGGTAGAGAGGCTGAGACCAAAACCGAAAGCCAGGTAGGCCTGCCCGTCGCGCAAGACGACTCAGTCGCCCTGGCGGCTTTGCCGTGTCGTCAGTTGAGAGCAGGGTTCGCTCCCCCGGACTCTAAGCTGGCAGGAAGGCGAGGATCTTCCGATTTTGCTATCATTAGTTATCATTTTGCTCCGGGGAAAGGAGTCTGTCGGATCGACCGAAGCCGTTTTCGCATTTGCACTTGCGCAGGACGGTGGACCCGGCTTTGGGGGGTGGAGCGCTTCGCGAGCCGCGCCGGGACGATTCGGGGCCGGAATCAGGACGGAGGACGCAGGGCGGACGGCGGAGGGCGGAGGAGGAAGCGTGGAGCGAAGGGAGCCGGAAGACGGACCGTGGGGATCGGAAGAGACCTTCATCGTGGTATCACTTTGGTATCATTTCGCACCAGGGGGCGACAGGCTGGTGGATCGACCGAAGACATGGGCGGATTTGCGTTTGCGGAGGGCGGCCGAACCGGATTCGGGGTCTGTGCCAGGTCGCGGGCCGGACCCTGGCGATTGGGCGAAGGCCGGGCGGTAACGGGCGGGGGTTTCGGCTTCGAATTCGGGTGATGGCTCGCCATCTCGACCGAGCGAGTGCGTTTCCGTAGTCCTTGTGGCGTAAGGACGCGCGACGAATGTACAAAACGAAGTGGCCGGTCAGGGTGGACGGTTGAACATAGAGGGCGGGGCTTATTCCTGGGGATTTCCTCGCTGCTTCACGGTGTGATGACCGGGCTTGACGCGGGGGGTTGTCAACCGCAATGAAAATGCGACCTTTTTTGGGGTGAGCACTCTCACCTACGCTGATTTACTCCCATTCAGGTCCACTCAATTTGGGAGGTGCGATGCGTGTGACGGGCGCCCGACCGGAGCGTGCAGGTGGACACGGCGATTTTGCACGGCACGGAGATCGTCGGTTCTGTTACCCGAACGCGGTCGATTTTGAACCAGGCCGAAAAAGTGGCGAACGAACCCAATTCGCTCAGGTGGCTGGAACTGCATAACTTGTTTTGAGAGAGGAGATTCGATCACGATGCGAGAACGATGCGGGACTTGACAACGTGGCCGGAATTCGCGAACGAACCCAATGGTGGCGTGCGGCGAGAAAGACGTTACTCGACAACGGAACGATGATCGTAGCCGGCACGCGGCGAACCAGGCGTGCGCGCGGGAATGCGGCGGGGGGACGCACTTTCGCGGAGCGAAAGGCGACTTTCAAAGACCGGTGTAAAAAGCCGTGCGGCGCGGCGATGGACACGAATCATTGCGGCATGGCATTATTGATCAAGGTTGGCACCGATCTTGAGGAGGTCTTCATGCGCAATGCGATGTTGTCGGCAGGTTTCCTCGTACTGCTGCTGGGTGCGTCCGCCTTTGTTTTTGTTGGAGGTAAGCCCGTGGCTAAACCCGATCAACCCGTCACGATTGAACCTGTTGCTGCGCCGCCGGCCGGGATGGCGACGGCAACCTTTGGTGGCGGCTGCTTCTGGTGCACCGAGGCGGTTTTTCAGCGGTTGAAGGGTGTGCAATCGGTTGTCTCCGGGTACAGCGGGGGCTCGGTCAAGAATCCCACGTACGAGCAGGTCTGTACCGGCACGACCGGTCATGCCGAAGCGCTGCAGGTCGTGTATGACCCAAAGGAAATCTCGTACGAGGAGCTGCTGGAAGTTTTCTGGAAGACTCACGATCCGACCACAAAGGATCAGCAGGGCAATGACTACGGTCCGCAGTATCGCTCGGCGATCTTTTATCACACGGATGAGCAGAAGCAACTGGCGGAACATTACAAACAGAAGCTTGACAAGGCCGGCCTGTTCGGGGCACCGATCGTCACCGAAATCACCAAGTTCACCGTGTTTTATCCGGCGGAGGCCTACCACCAGAATTACTTCAACCAGCACGCGAATGCGCCCTATTGCCGTGGCATCATCCAGCCGAAGCTGGAGAAGCTGAGAGCGGTGTTTTCGGAAAAGCTGAAGGACACCGCGGCGAAATGACGCGCCGGTGGCCGCGACGTTCCGGGATTGTCGCGACAGCGCCGGCCCGGCGGGAGACCTACGGTCCAGGGGACGGCGGGGTCAGAGACCCGCGCCGAACGGTCCACGGGAGCGGTGTTTTCGGAAAAGCTGAAGGACACCAGGGCGAAATGAGACGCGGCCGCCGGTTTTGGAGACGCTGAATGCCCCTGCAAGCGATCGGGCCGATGATGAGGCGGGCGGCGGCGGAAAAGTATGCCGTCGGCTATTTCGAGAGCTGGAGCATGGAATCGCTTCAGGGCGTTGTCGACGCCGCGGAGGAAGCTCGCGCGCCGGTGATCCTCGGGTTCAACGGCGCATTCTTGAGTGGCGACCGCCGGGCCGGTGAACGGCTCGCGCTCTACGCCGCGATCGGCAAGGCCGCGGCGGAGACGTCGAGCGTTCCGTGCGGCTTGATCTTCAACGAATGCCCGCGCGACGAGTGGGTGCTCTCGGCAATCGATCTTGGATTCAACCTGGTGATGCTGGCCGATCCGGCGGCTCTATCGGAGGCGCTAACCGGCCGCGTTGCCGAGATTGTGCGGGTGGCACATGCCCGAGACGTCGCGGTGGAAGGCGAGGTTGGCGAGCTTCCGTGCGGGGCGGGCTCGGGTTCGGGCGATGCGCACGGGGGCTCAGCCACCGATCCGATGGCGGCCGCACAGTTCGTGACGGCCACCGGCGTGGACCTACTGGCGGTGAGTGTGGGGAATGTTCACATCAAGACGCGCGGAGACCAGGGGCTGGACCTGGCGCTGCTGGAGCGGATTCACGAGCGAGTTCCGGTGCCGCTGGTGTTGCACGGGGGCACCGGCATCAGCCCCCGCGCGTTGCGCGAGGCCATTTCGCTCGGCGTGACAAAAGTCAACTTCGGTACTTACCTGAAACAGCGATACCTGCACGCCGTGCGCCAGGCGATCGGTTACGATTGTCCAGACCCGCATCGCCTGCTGGGGATGGGCGGGCGCGAGGATGTGCTGCTGGCCGGGCGGCTGGCTGTGCGCGGCGCCGTCCTCGAGCGGATTGACCTGCTGGGATGCCGCGGAAAAGCAACACCCGAATGAACCGAGATCAACCAAGTGGGATTCAAGCAGGACAGCCGCCCGTGGCTGATTTGCGAAGGGGACAGGGCTCGACGATGGATTTCTTGATGCGTATGCCCGACCTGGCAACCGTGGACGCGACCGTCACGGTCGTTGGCTGGCTGAAAGAGCCGGGCGAGCAAGTGAAGCGCGGTGAGCCGCTCTTGGAAGTGGAAACCGATAAGGCCATCCTGCCGGTGGAGTCGCCCGTGCTGGGCGTGCTGTGTGAGATCACGGCTCCGAACGGATCAGAGGTAGAGACCGGACAGGTGATCGCGCGATTGACTGTGGATGAACGAATCGCTGCGGCGCCGAGCCTTGGGGCAGACCGGGCCCCAGTCGCCACGCCGGTGGCACCGCAGCGTCAACAGGCGGCCACGGAGAACAAGTCGTCTGTGGGGACGAGCTCGCCTCGCACGTCTCTGTTCGAGCGTAATCGTCAGGCGCGGGCTGACGGTCAAGGTGAAGCCGCGACGGGCGCCACGCCGAACGTGTCTGCCTACAAATCCGAGTTTCTCACGTCGCTGTACGAGCGGATGGTGTTGATTCGCGAGTTTGAGGATGGGGTCAAGTTCCTGTTCCTGGAAGGGGCGATGCCGGGCACGATTCATCAGTGCCAGGGGCAGGAGGCGACTGCTGTGGGCGTTTGTGCGGCGCTCGAAGCGTCTGATTTCATCACCTCGACGTTTCGCGGGCACGGCCATGCTCTGGCCAAGGGGCTCTCAACGGAAGAGCTGCTTTTCGAGCTGTTTGGCGCCGTCACGGGTTGTTGCCGCGGCAAGGGCGGCTCGATGCACGTGGGGAATATGAGCAAGGGAATGGTTCCGGGGATTGCGATCGTGGGAGGCGGAGTGCCGCTGGCCGCGGGCATGGCGCTGGCGCTAAAAATGCAGAAGAGCCGCGCGATCGTCGCGTGTTTCTTCGGTGATGGGGCGATCGCCGAAGGGGCGTTTCACGAGGGGGTGAATCTCGCCGCGATCTGGGACCTTCCGGTGATTTTCGTATGTGAAAACAATCTCTACGGCGCGTCGACGCGTGTCGATCGGGTGATGCGCAACGAGCGGATCGCCGATCGGGCGGCTGCGTACGGCATCACGGGCGCGCGGGTTGACGGCAACGACGTGCTGGCGGTTTACGAGGCGACCCGGGCGGCTGCCGCGGACTGTCGCGCGGGCGCGGGCCGGTGCTGCTCGAGCTTTTGACCTATCGCCGGACGGGCCACTCGCGGCGCGACGGCTGCCACTATCAACCGAAGGAAGAGAAGGATGCGTGGTTCGCGCGGGATCCGATCGAGCGCCTGGGTCAGTTACTACAGGATCGCGGCCTGGCGGATCAAGCGGCCCTGGACGAAGTGCAGAGACGGACGCAAGCCCGGTTTCGCGCGGCTGTCGAAGAGGCACGTAAGCAACCGATGCCGGTGATGGACGACTTGACTACTGATGTGTTTGCGTAATCTCCCGTTCGGCGGCCATGACCGCGGAGTGATTCTCATGTTCAATCCATTTGATGTCACCACCAAGGAGCGGAGTGAGGGCGATGCATCAATCGTCGACCTATGAGAGGATCCTTCGCGAGGGTCGAGTGGAGGAGGCGCGCGGGATCATTCGCCGGCTGGGAACTCAAAGGTATGGCGAGCCCGACTCCGTGACAACCGAGATACTGGAAGGCATCGTCGACCTCGACCGCCTCGAAGCACTCGGCGACAAGATCATGCGGCCGGAGATTACGACCTGGGGCGATCTACTTAACGGTGGCTGAGGACTTCGGTAAGGAGCGTGGAACTCAAGTCCACGCGTAAAAGTGAAACGACTTAGCATTGCCGAATCGTTGCGTGAAGGGATCGCCGAGGAAATGCGGCGGGATCCGAGTGTGTTTTGCCTGGGCGAGGACATCGCCGTTTCGGGCGGCTGGGGCGGTGCGTTCACCGTGACGCTGGGCTTGGAAGAGGAGTTCCCCGACCGGATGTTGAATACACCGATCGCGGAGCTCGGCTTTTTCGGCGCTGCCGTGGGCGCGGCCATGATGGGCATGAGGCCGATCGTTGATGTGCAGTACGGCGATTTCCTGTTTCTGGCGATGGATCAAATCGTGAACAACGCCGCCAAGATGCGGTACATGTCGGGCGGGACGATCCGGGTGCCGATGGTGATGCGCGCTCCGATCGGCGCGACCGGGCGGGGATCTCAGCATGCCCAAAGTATGGAGCGCTATTTCACCGGAGTGCCCGGCATCAAGGTGGTTGCCGTCTCGAATGCTTACGATGCCAAGGGTGTTCTCAAGAGCGCGGTGCGCGATGATAACCCGGTGCTCATATTCGAGCACAAGCTGCTGTATGGCTCGAAGGGCGCACGCACGGAGCCCGGCGCTGTGGACGCGACGAGCGATATTCCTGTGGGTGACTACACGGTTCCGCTCGATCGAGCCGCGGTGCGGAGAGCGGGCAAGGAAGTGACGATACTGGCATGGCTGCTGATGGCTCACTTCGCGACGAAGGCCGCGCTTGAGCTTGCCGAGGGAGGGATCGATGCGGAGGTGATCGACGTGCGCAGCCTTTCGCCGATTGACTACGAGACGATCGGCGAATCGGTGCGGAAGACGGGACGGGTCGTGATCGTGGAGGAAGGCCCGAAGACGGGTGGCACGAGCGCCGAGATTGCTGCGGGGATCATGGAACAGTTCGGCGAGAGCTTGCTGGCGCCCGTTGTTCGGGTCGCATCGGCGGACGTACCGGTGCCGTTTACGCCGGTGCTCGAGAACGCGTATCGCCCTGATAGCGACCGCATCGTCGCGGCCGCTCGAGCGATCGTGAGCCGTTGACGGACGGGCTCAATCGGACATCACGGGTGGTGGCATACATCAAGATTTGGTGCTTTGAGGAGCTTGAGATGGCTGATTCGGTCCCCGGGACCGAGCCGACCGGCGAATGGTGTGACGTGGCGCGATCTGATCGTGCGGGCGCCCCCAGTTCGACGTCGACGGAAACGGTATGCGACGCCGGTCTTGTGCCGACCGCGGAGGCCCCAGCCGGTGGAGCGGTGAGCCGTCTGTTACCCGAGACCGAGCCGGCCGAGCCCGCACAGCCGGACGAAACGGCGACTGGCTTTCTTGAGGCGACGCGCCAGGATGGAGACGCTCAATCGGCGATCGGCTTACCCTCGACCGCGCCCGAGGCCTTCGGGTCGAGCCGCACGCGTGAGTGGCGAGGCCGCGCGAGAATCTCGCGGGGCCAGACGATCCGCGCTGGAGAAGTTATCGCGGACTTCGAACTCATCGAGGAGCTTGGGCACGGGGGAATGGGTGTGGTTTTTCGCGCACGGCATCGGGCGGCGGACCGAGTCGTCGCCCTCAAGATGATCCGGCCGGAGCTGATCGACTGCCGCGAGCCCGACCGACTGGATTCCATCTTCAGCCGGTTCCGAGTGGAGGCGCAGGCGGCAGCTCGGCTTGCACATGATCACATCGTCACCGTTTACGACGTGGGCGAGTCTGCGGGGCGCCCGTACTATTCCATGCGGCTGATCGAGGGGACGAGCCTGGCCGAGATGCTCGAGGAAGGTCCGTTGTCGAACGAGCACGCGGCTCGGATTTTCGAGCCGATTGCCCGCGCTGTGCACTCTGCGCACGCCTCGGGAATCGTTCACCGCGACATCAAGCCGTCGAACATCCTGGTGGACGGGGCCGGCCGGCCATACGTCGCCGATTTTGGTCTGGCGAAGTGGCTCTCGAGCGACACGGGGTTGACGGCCTCGGGTGAGCGGCTGGGCACTCCGTGCTACATGTCGCCGGAGCAGGCGGGCGGCGAGTCGCCGGTCGGGGCCGCGGGTGACGTCTACAGTCTGGGCGCCACGCTCTACCACGCATTGACCGGCCGCCCACCGTTTCGCGCGGCAGATCCCGTGGAAACGATGCGGCAGGTGATCGACCAGGAGCCGGTGCCGCCTCGCAAGCTGAACCGAGCCGTCGCGCGCGACATGGAGACAATCTGCCTGAAGTGTTTGGAAAAAAGGCCGGCCGACCGGTTCACGGATGCTCTGGCCGTGGCGAAGGATTTATCGCTCTACATCGAAGGCAAGCCGATTCATGCTCGACCGGCGGGTCCGCTGGAACGCCTGGTGAAATGGGCGCGGCTCCGGCCGGCAGCGGCGGGGCTGGTTCTTGTGTGCCTGATGGTGGCTGCCGGAGGGACGGGGGCGGTTGTCTGGGAGCGCGAGCAGAGTCGAGCCCGCCGGATCGAGGCGCTGATCGAAGCGCTGGAAACCGGGGAGACGGCGCGTGTGCCGCAGGTCGTGCGGGAGCTGGCGGAGCTCCAGCCGAAGTCCGGGCGGCGGGTCTCGGCCCGGCTCAAGCAGGTAGCGGCGGGCTCGCTGGCGCGATTCAACCTTGGACTGGCGGCTGTGGATGGCGACCCGAGTGTAACGGGTGAGCTGGTCGAGCGGATGCTGGTTGCACCGCCCTATCAAGTCGCGGTCATCCGCGATTCGCTGCGCGGGCAGATCACGGTGGTCTCGGCCCGCCTGCGCGACGTCCTCGGCGACGCAGGCACCGAGCGGGGCCGGCGTCTCCGCGCCGCATGCGGCCTGGCGGCGTACGACGTCAACAGCCCGCAACTGAAAGACGCAGCGGCCGATATCGCCTCGTGGCTGATCGCAGCGGAGAACCGCTTCTTGCTCGGCGACTGGCTGGAACTTCTGCGTGGCATTCGTGGCGAGCTGATCGGTCCGCTGTCGAGTGCTTTCAAGGAATCGGAGCGACACGACGAGCGCGATTCTGCGGCGTTTGCGCTGGCAAGCTATGTCGATCAAGTTCCGCCGCTCCTCGAGCTGCTCGGGGCCGGCGAAGGGACTCAGAACGCGGTCTTGATCGAGAAGCTGCGTGGACTTGCGGGACGCGCGCCGGATGGACTCGAAGCAAAGTTGGTATCGGCGCTTGAGTCCGAGCCCAAGCCCCGAGCGCCGGCCACAGGAGCCGCGTTGCGACGGATCTCGAACTACGCCCTCGCGCTCTTGGCGCTCGAGCACGGGGAATCGGTCTGGCCGCTACTGGGGCACAGCGACGATGACAGCCTGCGCACCGAAATGATCAACCGCGCGGCAGAGGCCGGCGTTTCCGCGTCGACGATTGTCCGCAGAGCGGAAAGTGAGAAAGATCCGTCGATCCGGTTGGCACTTTTGCTTGTGCTGGGGGAATATCCGCTCAGCCGGCTTTCGCAGGTGGAGCGTGACCGAGTGAAGCCGTGGCTGCGAAGGGTGTATGCGAACGATCAGGATCCCGGCATCCACTCGGCGGCGCGGTGGCTGCTTTTGCGCTGGGGAGATCGAGATGAACTTGCTCGTGCGGATGCAGCCCTTGCGTCGAACGGGCCGGTCGATGGTCGGCGCTGGTACGTGGGCCGGAACGGGCACACGATGGCGGTGGTGAGAGGGCCGGTGGAGTTCGTGATGGGATCGCACGAAACCTATCCGGACAGACACGATGAGACACTGCATCGGGTGCGAATTGTCCGAACGTACTCGATAGCGACCCTTGAGGCGACATTCGGGCAGTACAGCCGCTTCGAGCCATCGGCCGCGCCGGCAAGCAATTCGCCGCACGGGCTTGATCATCCAATTGACAACCGATCGTACGTTGACTGCGTGGCCTATTGCCGGTGGCTCACGGCCCAGGAGGGGATGAGCGACGAGCGGCAGATGTGCTATCCGCCCGTCGAAACATTCGTGCGAGACGGCATGAGGCCTTATCCGGACTATCTCGAACGACCCGGATATCGGCTGCCGACCGAAGCGGAGTGGGAGTTTGCGTGCCGTGCCGGATCGTCGACCGGGCGCCCGTTCGGCCGGTTCGATGACCACGTTGCGTGGTATGCCTGGTGGCTGCCGGTCTCGAGCGGTGACTCGCATCCGGTGGGGCTCAAGAAGCCGAATGATCTGGGGCTCTTCGACATGCTCGGGAATCTGTCTGAGTGGTGCAGCGACAGCTATGCGCGGTACGGAACGACGATGACCGATCCGGCCGTGGAAGACCAAGGGCTTGCTGGCAACGATCATCCCCAGCGCGTGCTTCGCGGGGGCGCTTACTTCAGCTCGCTGGCGGCGGTGCGGTCGGCTGCGCGGTCGATGGGGCATGGCGTCGAGGGTGTGCCGTTCTTCGGTTTCCGGGTCGCCAGGACGCTTCCTTCGCAGGGGGATCGATGACGTCAGCCGGATTCGCGGTCTGGACCTGGCGCATCGCCCGGTTATCTTGCAATCGGGTTTTCGGGGAATGCGACATCCATCAAGAGCAGTTGAAAGTCGGTACGTCCGCGGAGGGCGTCGAGGTCGGTGTCTCGTTGCATGAACCCGACGTTTCGAAAGCCGGCGTCGACGGCCCGGCGCAGAGTCAGGACGGCCTGTGCCGCCAAGCTGCGGGAGTCGTCACTTGTGAGCCCGGAGCCGGGCTGGGCGGCGATTCCAGAGAGCAGCGATCGGAAACAGGCGAGGTTGTAGAGGTTGAACCCATCGGGCTGGAGGCCTGCGAGACGCTCCATGATGGCGACGGCGCGGTGGAACTCGGTTGCGGCCTCGGCGGGGCGGCCGGCTCGCCGCCTTGCGAGGCCGACGTACGAGTGGCTCATGGCCAACCTGTTCTGAAACAGGGTGAGCGTGGGATAGAGGTCGACAAGGCGGGCGAGTATAGCCCGAGCCCGTTCATACGATTCGAGGGCTTCGGAGGGATGCCCCGTTTGATCCAGGATCGAGCCAATGACCTGATGATCTTGCGCCAGGTCGCCTTCGAATTGAGTGACGGCGGGGTTCGCGTCGGCGAGCTTTTGCAGAATCGCCCGCGCCTGCTCGAGCGACGCGAGGGCTGCCTCGAGGTTTCCCGATTCCTGGTGAAGGAAGCCGATATCATTATAGCTTTGTGCGAGGGCACTCTGGAAGTGCGTTTCTTTGGGATTGGTGCTGGCGAGCTCCTGGCTGATCTCGCGGGCGCGCTCGTACGATGCGAGAGCGAGATTCCTGTGGCCGCTCGTTCGTTCGATGGCGCCGATGTCGTGATGGCTGGCCACGAGATCGGACTGGAATTCCGTAACGCCGGGATTGGCGTCAGCCAGTTCCTGGCGGATGGCCCGCGCGTGTTCGTGCGATGCGAGTGCAAGGCCGGCGTGGCCCTGGTTGTACTGCACGCGGGCGATGCCGTGGAGGGATTTCGCGACGGCTGCGCGGTAGCGGAAGGGCTCCGGCTCGGATTGGGCCAAGGGCTCCAGGATGGCGCGCGCTTGCTGGTAGGCTGCCAGGGCATCGTTCAACTCTCCGGTTGCCTCCTGGAGGTCGCCTACCGCGAGCAAACTCTGGGCGGCCTGGAGCTTGGTGGCGGCTCCGGCCTCGGGCTCGGCCGCCAGCGCCACGCGGAGCTCGAGACCTCGTTTGAGTGCGGCGAGCGCTTCGGTCTGCGTGCCGATCCGGGCTGTCAACTCGCCGATATCGTGGTAAGCCTGCCCGAGCGCGGTGCGCGAGCGGTGGTCCGCTTGACCAGCCAGGAGGCTTTCAAGCCGCTGGTAGAAGTCGGTCGCGCCGCGGAGAAGCTTGGTGCGCAAGGCGTCGAATTGCTTCTCTTTGAGCAGGAGATCCTCGCTGACACCGCTGTGGAATGTTTTGATCGCGTCGAGCGACAGCTCGAAGCGGGTGCGCTCGCGAGTGTTGGCGAGCATCAGCTCGCGGTTAAAGTCGCTGGCGCGCTGATTGGCCGCCGCCAGATCGAGGTTGGCCGACTTGAGCGAGGCGTTGGCACGCGTCTGGACCATGAGCACGGCGGCCAGCCCGAGAGTGGAAGCGAGCACAGTCGCGGCCAGCGCAGCGACGGTCGTGCGCCGCCGCGCGATCCAGCGCCGCGCCCGTTCGCGGACCGGTTCGCGCCATGCGCTCACCGGCTCATCGGCGAGCCAGCGCTCGACTTCCCTGGCGAGCTCCTGTGCCGACGGATAGCGATCGGACGGGCGCAGGGCCATGGCCTTCTTGACGACCGCTTCGAGCGCGGCCGGCACTCGGGGGTTGACCTGGCGTGGGGGCGGGAAATCGCCGCGCCGCACCCGCGCCAGGATCTGGTCGACGTCGCGGTCCTCGATCGCGGGCTTGCCGGTCAGAAGGCAGTACAAGGTTGCTCCCAGGCAGTAGATGTCACTGGCTGGGCCGATCTCAGTCCACCGGCCCTCGGCCTGCTCGGGGCTCATGAACATCGGTGTGCCGATGGCCGTGCCTGCCATGGTCTCACTGCTTCCGGAAGGCGCGGCGGGGCGCAAAGTCATCTCCGGGGCGGGGCGGGGGGTGGGGTCGTCGCGGCCGACGACCTTCGCCAGACCCCAGTCGACGACCAACGTCTCGCCGTAGGGGCCGAGCAATATGTTTGCGGGCTTGAGATCACGGTGCAGCACGCCCCGGCTGTGTGCATAAGCGATCGCATGGCAGACGTCAATAAACCGTCCCAGAAGCTGGCGGAGGGCAAGGGTGCGCTCGGCCGGATCTCGCCTGGGATCTTGATCGGCCTGGTGGAAGCTCTCGAGAGCGTCTTTGAGGCTTTGGCCGCGGACGAACCGCATCGCGTAGAAAGGCCGGCCCTGGTCACTCTGCCCCAGTGCATAGACGGGGACGACGCCGGGATGTTCCAGCCGGCCAGTGACCTCGGCCTCGACCAGGAAACGGGCACGGCTTGCCGGATCGTCGGCGTGTTGCGGCTGGATCTGTTTGAGGGCGACCTCGCGATGGAGCTCCGAGTCCAGGGCAACGAAGACGACGCCGATGCCGCCCCGGGCGTGCTGCCGCAGCAGTCGGAAGCGGCCGCCTTCCGATGTCGAGGAGCCCAAGCGGAAGCTCCAATCGAGGGAATCGTCGGCGACGTTTTGATCGCTGGCGCCCCTCGTGAGGTTACCGAGTTCCGACGGCCCGCCGTTTTCAGGGCGCGAGCGGCGGATCTCGGAGTTTTCATCAGGCCGATCCGCGGTCGTCGCAATGCGCTCGCTCTCGCCTTGAGGTGGGGAATCAGCGCCGGCGACGGGCGGGCGAAAGACGTTGTCGCCCTGCTTGGCCACGTAACGTCGGACCAATCCCTCGAGCATCACCTGATCGTCGCCGGTCAGGGCGCCGCGCTCGACCAGTATCTGGGCCATGGGGCGCCGGCGTTCCTTCGACCAGCACTGGAAGGCGGCGATCAAATCCGGCTGGTCGATCAGGCCGTTCTGGAGCGCGAGGATGCCGAAGAGCAGGTTCCTGTCGGGATCGGCTGTGGCCATGGATTGGCTCTCCGTGGGGGCCCCGTGTTCGTGCGGCCACTTGTGTCGAATCACCTGAGTTCCCAGACAATGTCGCTCGGCGTGCGTCTGGCGCGAAGCTCAACGAGGTGGATCGCCCGCCAAGGGCGGAAAGACGCTCGCCGGTGCCGCCGCCGCCGCTGCGACCGCAACCGTAAGCTGGCCGTCAGGTTAGCTTCAAGCAAAACCACCGGCAAGGAAAATCCCGATCCATCAGGCTCAATGGGACGCTGGACGGGGACCAGCGTTTGTTCGGCGATGGCATCGCATTCTTACGGGCAGGCCCTGGTAAGGGGTTGCAACATGGTTTTTCGAGACCTACTGTACACAGAGCCTCGACGATCTCATGCGGCCGTGGCTGAATGTGCAGATGACGGTTCTCCTGGGTCCTGGGCGAAAGAGAGCGTGCTCATGAGAAGCCGCCGGACGCTTGCGAATATCGCTCTGGCTTGCACGATTCCGTTCTCGGCGATCGGCTGGACTGCCAGCGCCCAAGCACAAACCGATCGGCCGCCGGCATACCGGATTTATCTGGACCAGGGTCATCCCTGGCGGCCTCCCTTCGGTCTGGAGAGGGTTGGGCGGCCGTTCCAGGTTGTGGTCGAGGCCCGCGATCGGCCCGAGGCGGCGAGCTACTTCATCACGGCGGTTTCAAAGGGAACGAAAGGCGCCAGTTTCCCGCTCGGATTCCCATCTGAGCCGCCTTATGCCGCCCGCGTGACACTCGAACGTGATGCGGACGAAGTGTTGCTTTTGCGGGACCAAAAGCCTCCGGAGAAGCCCGTCGAGCTGGCTCGCCAAGCGATTCATTTTCCGGAATTCGAGGCAGAAGCGATTGCCCGGCCGGATGTGATCGTCAACCCCGTGGACCTGGGGACGATTCTCGTGCCTCTCGGCTGGCTGTTGCTCGGGCCGGGACAGTCGGCGACGCTCGAGGCGGCGGCGATCAGCCGCAGTGAGAGCTGGCCGCGCGCTCGACTCACGGCCCGGTTCGAGTCGACGACGGACGCGGCGAGCTCGGTGCTCTTTCCACTCCAGGTCGGCGTGCGAGCGACCGCGCAATTGCAAATCCCGCCGGCTCCCGCCGGGAGGGATCGGGATGTGCTTTTGATTGCAGTTGACAATGGCGATGGACAGGAGCTGTGGCGCAAGCAGATCCCGGTCATGCTGGTGCTCGAGCCGCTTCGTCATCCGCGGTTTGGCGTCACCTTCGAGAAACTGCGGTTCGACGCGCCGATCTCGGTGCGCGATCCCGGGACGGGCAAGTATTCGACGCTTCGGTACCAAGACGGCTGGAAGCCGGAGCTAACCGACGTTGTGGTATGGCTGCCGAGCGGATCGCGGTTCGTGTTCTGGCGGGGCTCGAGCTACATCCCGTTCTGGGCGGGGCGACATAACACCGGCGTCTGTTACGAATGGGCCGAGATCATCTCTCAGCCGAAGGGTGCCGTCGACTGCGTCGAGCCGCTGATGGATAAGGAATTGCGGTACGGACGGGTCGAAGTCGTCGAAGCGACGGCGGCGCAGATTCACTTGCGGTGGACGTATCAGTCGACCGACTTCGAATACAAGGTGTGGGGCGACCAGGCCGTCGAAGACTACTATTTCTATCCTGACGGATTCGGCACGCGCGTGCTCAGCCTGAAGGCCGATCCCAAGAACGATTATGAGTTGAGCGAGTTCATCATCTTGACTCCGGCCGGAGGCTATCCGTTTGACATCCTGCCGGAGCGTGCGGTTGACGTGCTCTACCTGGACGGTCGCAAGCATGAATTCCGACTGCCCAACCCGGCGACGCCGCCCGAGGCGGCGAAAGAGGCCGACAAGAAGGGCACGCCGGCGATCTACCGGCTGCGATTATCCAAATATGAGGAACCGGCGGCGGTGTATTTCAACCCGGGCGAAAAACGACTTCCCCCGGTTGTCTTCGGCCCATTTTTTGACGCGGGCCAAATGGTCACGCCTTGCTACTGGGGCAGCCATTGGCCGCTGGCGCGAGGCAACTCGACCGGGAGCAAGATTGACGATCGCATTGCATTCACGCCGTGCCACAACAGCATCATGAGCTGGGCCGGCTGCCGCCCGGAGCCGATTCAATCTGCGATGGTCGAGACGCTGGATTCCCTGGGGCGATCGCGGTCAATGAGCGTGAGGCGCTGGGCGTGGCTGATCGGCATGACGGACGAGACTGACGCCCAGCTTCTTGACCGGGCCAAGAGCTTCGCCGCACCTCCAGACCTGGAACTCGTCGGAGCCAGGCCGGACCTTGATGGATACGTCATCGAGCGGCGGGCCATCCGGCTGGAAGCCACCGTGCGCGACATCAAGATCACTGTCAAGCCAAGGACCCCATGCGTGAACCCGGTATTCGAGCTTGCGCATGCCCCGAAGGGTCAGATCACGGTCAGACTGGGCGGCGAGGCGCTCCATGCCAGAGACTTTGCCTGGGACGGGCAATCACTCTGGCTCGATCGCACGATCCGCGAACGTACAACCGTCGAGATTCGGCTCGCTGCGCCGCCCCCTTACCTGCCCTGACGAAAGATGGATGGAGTAATCTAGATGAAACTGTGTAGTTGCCTGTTTGTGAGTTTCTTCGGCCTGTTCGCGGGCTCCGCTGTCATGGCCCAGGATGCGAAGGACGGAAAGGAGACGTTCTGGGTGATTCCGCACACGCACTGGGAAGGGGCCGTGTTCAAGACCCGCGAAGAGTATTTGGAGATGGGGCTGCCGAACATCGTGAAGGCAATGCGTCTGCTGCGAGAGCAGCCGAGCTTCCGGTTCACGCTCGACCAGGTGGCGTACGTGCGGCCATTCCTGGAGCGCTACCCGGCAGAGGAAGCCGACTTCCGCAGGTTCCTGGCCGAAGGGCGGCTGCAGCTCGCCGGTGCGCTCGACGTCATGCCCGATGTGAACATGCCGGGGGGCGAGACTTTCGTGCGGCAGATGCAATATGGCAAGGGGTACTTCCGCGACAAACTCGGTGTGGACGTCACGACGGGCTGGCTGCTCGACACCTTCGGGCACCACGCGCAGATGCCTCAGTTGCTCGCGCAGGGCGGCTACAAGTCGTTCTGGTTTTTCCGCGGCGTGAATCGGCAGAATCATCCCTCCGAGTTCCTTTGGGAGGGGATCGACGGCACGAAGATCCCTGCGTACTGGCTTCCATATGGTTACGGGCTCGCCTATGGTGCGCCGAACGATGCCGCCGGCTTCGCGCGGTTCATGAAAGAACGATTCGACGCGCTTGAGCCAAACGCTAAAGGACCGCACCGCATTGGCCCGGCGGGCGTGGATGTTTGCGAGCCTGAGGAACACCTGGCGGCACGCGCCGTCGAATTCAATCGCGATCCAAAGGCTCCGTTCAACTTGCGGCTGGCCATCCCGGCCGAAGTCGAGGCGGTCATCTCGAAACGCACCGACCTCCCAACTTTCAGAGGCGAGCTGAACCCGATTTTTCAGGGTATTTACAGCAGTCGGATCGAGCTGAAATCCTGGATGCGACTCTGCGAGCGGCAATTGCTCACCGCTGAGAAACTGAGCGTGATCGCCGGCCTTCTCGATTCACCGGCTGATCTCGGCGCCTTGATGAGCACCTGGGAGCCGGTCCTTTTTAATGAGACGCATGACCTGGCCTCCGGCGTGATGACGGACCACGTCTACGATGACACGGTCGGCAGCTACGCATATTCCGAGCGCAGGGCTGGTTCGATCATCGGTTCGACGTGGGATGTGCTCGCCTCGAAAATCGACACGCGGGGGCCGGGCGCGCCGGTGCTGGTTTTCAATCCACTGGGATGGAAACGTTCTGACCTGGCCACGATCGACCTCGGCTTCGGCGAAGGGGGCGTCACTGGCGTCAAAATCACCGACTCGGACGGGCAGACGATTCCGTGTCAGATCGGCGAATCGACGCGGTACTGGGACGGCGGCTTGAAGACGGCCCGGGTGAGCTTCGTTGCTCGCGATGTACCGGCGATCGGCTACCGCACTTTTCACGCCTCGCCTTCCAAAGGCTCGGCGGGCGACGACCAGAATCATGCGATCGCGGCCCCGAAGGCCGCTTCCGGTCCAACGATCCTCGAGAATGGGCTTTACCGGGCTGCAATTGAGCCGTCGAGCGGTGCGATCACTGACCTTTTCTACAAGCCCGCGCGCTGGCAGGTTCTTTCGGGGCCGGGCAACGTCGTCTCGCGTAAAGAAGACCGCGGCGATCTTTGGGAGCCGTACCACGGTCTGGACGGAGGAAGTCGTATCGCGATGACCAATCAGCAACCGGTGCCCACGCGCGGGACTGCGGCCTACAGCGACGAAGGCAAGAGCGGGCCGGGGACGGTGCTGGCTGGTCCCGTCTTCTCGGAGTTTCGAGTTGAGCGTCCGTTCGGTTCCGGCAAATTCGCGACCACGATCAGGCTCGTTCAAGGGTTGCGCCGGATCGAAGTGACGACACGGCTGGTCAATCAAGAGAAGTTCGTGCGTTATCAGGCGCATTTTCCGACGACGATCAAGGAAGGAAAGTCGACTCATGAGATTCCCTTTGGATCAATCGATCGCCCGAATGGAATCGAGTTTCCCGCACAGAACTGGGTTGATTACTCCGATGGCGCGCGGGGGCTGGCGCTCGTGAATACCGGCCTGCCAGGCAACCTGGTCTCGAACGGCACGATGCTGGTCTCGCTGTTGCGGGCCCATACGCTCGGGGCGTACGGCTTCGGCGGTGGATACGAGCCTGGGATGTCGTCGGAGACAGGTTTTCAGCTCGGTAAGGAACGGACGATGCGCTATTCGCTTGTCCCGCACGAGGGTGACTGGCGCACGGCCGGAATCTTCCGCGACGGCTGGGAATTCAATCATCCCCTCGTCTGCCGCGCGGTGCTGCCGCACGAAGGCCCACTGCCAAAGAGCTGGGGGCTGGTTGAGATTTCGAGTCCGGATGTCGTTGTCTCGTCGCTCAAGCCCAGCCGCGACGATGACGTTGCGCTCCGCGTATATGAGGCCTCCGGCCGGGCGTCGGCTGGCGTCGCGGTCAAGCTCCGCGCGAAAATCCTCGCGGCGCGGCAGGCCAACTTGATGGAAGACGCGGGGGTTGAAATGAAGACGGACGGCGAATCCGTGCGGTTTGATCTGCGGCCGTTCGAGATCAAGACGATCCGGCTGAAGCTCGGTAAGTTGTGAGGCGATTGCGTTTGATCCCGGGCGGTCCAGTACGATCCCGCTCAACTGGAGTGACTTCACGATGATGCGTTCAGGCATGCGCAGGGAGCTGCTCAAGGCAACGCCGGTGGCCGCCGCCTCGCTCTTCGCGCAGGCGAGAGCCGGGGTCTGGCCGTGCGTGAAAACGGTCGCGGTACCCCGGCGCAGCCGATCAAAGTTGTCGTGTGGGACGAGCAACAGCCTGCCCAGAAACAAGCCTATGCGGACTTTCTGGGAAAACAGATTGCGGGTCATCTCCAGTCTCAACCCGGAATCTCGGTCCGATCGGTGAACATCAACGATACTGGCCAAGGCTTGGCGTCCGGCGAGCTCGACGACTGCCAGGTGCTGATCTGGTGGGGGCATGTTCGGCATGCGGAGATCACACCAGAGTCCGGTCGATCGATCGTTCAGAGGATCAAGGACGGGAAGCTATCCCTGATCGCGATTCATTCCGCCCACTGGTCGACGCCGTTCGTCGAAGCCATGAACGAGCGCACGAGAATCGATTTCGCCGAAAGGCTGCGAGCGGGAGGCAACGAGCGAGTTGTTGTGTCTTACGTTTCGCCCGCTCCACGGTATACCGTCCCGAAAGCGGACGGGCGTCTCACGCCTTGCTTGTCCTGGCGGAAATTTCCCGACGGCCATGCAACGGCGACGGTCCATCTACCGCTTTGCTGTTTTCCGGCCTATCGTGCGATGGGAAACCCAGCCGCGTGATTGTTCTGAAACCAGATCATCCGATTGCCCGAGGCGTGCCCAAGGAATTCGAGATCGCCCAGACAGAGATGTACGACGAGCCATTCCACGTGCCCGAACCGGACGAAGTGGTTCTGGAAGAGCGCTGGGCTTCGGGCGAGTGGTTTCGTAGCGGTGCGATCTGGAAGCTCGGAAAGGGCCGGGTGTTTTATTTCCGGCCCGGTCACGAAACCTACGCTGTATTCACGCAACAGATTCCGCTCTTGATCCTGACTAACGCAGTCCGCTGGCTGGCATCGGGATTGTAAGGATCTGAGGATGCGAATCACGTTGTAAAACGTTTGTGAGCACGCCGCAGGACGGCGCGAAGACCGTTCCCGCGCGGGGGCGTGGGAACGAAGCTGTCTTCGTGTGGCGGTCGTTTGGATGCCACGACCGGATGGGGGAGGAGAATGGGGCTCCGTCCCCCGTCCGCCAATCCATGTTCAGTTTCCTGATCGAATCAATCGACTCGTCGATCATCAAGCGATCGGATCATGGAGTTGCCGCGGTGCGAGGTGCTGGCCCGTCGCGACTCGGAGCTCGCGGGCGCGGTTTTCGCGGGAACTTTTGATCCATCGTGGCTGCGTTATAAATAAAGGCAGCCATGATCACCGAAGCCTGCTTCATGTCGTCGGCCTGAATGCGGTCGAAGACATCCTGATTGGAATGGTGCGTCCGGGTGTCGTACTCGACCTCGTCCTGGATGAACTGGAAGCCGGGAAGGCCGATTCCGTCAAACGACTGATGGTCGGTTCCACCGGTGTTGGAGATCGTCAGCGTGGTCGCTCCCATTTCGCGGAAGGGCGTGAGCCACTTGCGGAAGATCGGGCGGACGTTCTCATTGCCCTGCATGTAGACGCCCCGGATCTTACCCGTTCCGTTGTCGAGGTTGAAGTAGACGGAGAAATTATCATAATTCGCCTTGGTCGTGGAATCGGTCGAATCCTTGGTCGCTCCGTTTCCATTTGCGTTGCCGTTCTGGCCGGCCGCCGGGGCGTTACCGGGTGGGCCACCGCCGCCGAAGTTCATCTGGGGGCTGCGGCCGAAGTGTTCCCGGACGAAAGCTCGCGAGCCCATGAGCCCTTGTTCTTCGCCGCTCCAGAGTGCGATGCGGATGGTTCGGCGGGGTTTCAAGTCGAGCGCCTTGAGGATGCGCATTGCCTCCATGCCGACGGAAACTCCGGCGCCGTTGTCGGTGGCACCGGTGCCGCTGTGCCAGGAATCCATGTGACCGCCAAGCATCACCAGCTCATTCTTCAGATCGGTGCCGGGGATTTCGGCGACAGTGTTGTAGGACATCAGGTCCTGGTCGTGGAACTCGACTTTCAGCTCGACGGCGATCTTGACGCTTTCGCCGGCCTCGCACATTCGAACGAGCCGGTTGTAGTGCTCCTTGGCGAGCACGAGCTGCGGAGTGATCTTGGGTGCATCCTTCGAGTAGACGCGTGGGCCCTGTGCGGCGCCCGGGCCTCCTCCTCCGCCGCCGAACGGATTGGCGCTGGGGATGCTCGCCGACTGGACGAAGAATGTGCCGCCGTCGCCCTGGTTGCTGGGCTCGACGAGCATGGCGACTTCCTCGCCTGCAAGGAACTGGGTTTTCTTGCGCTGCAATTCAAACTGGGCCATCATCTCGGGCGATCCGAATCGGCCCGCTCGCGGTTGCTGGCCTGGCGCACCTGGAGCCGGCGGGGCGCCACCGGCGACGGCCGGCGTACCGGCTGGCGCTGGGCGCCGGGAGCACCGGCTGCCCTGGGCCCGGCGTTTGGACCACCAGGGCCGCGCTGGCCCTGAGCGGCCTGTCCACGCCGGCCGCCCCGGGCGGCTGGCTCGGCGGCGTCGGCGAGAGCGAGCAGCTCGCTATCCGTCTTGCGCAACGCCAGGGGCTCCCAGCGCGCCTGCACCTCGCGAATTGGGCTGACGAGCACGATCGCACCCTTCAGCTTGCCCTTGAATTTGTCGAACTCGGCTTCGGTCTTGGCGTCGAAATAAACCACCGGAGCTTCGAGCGTGCCTTCGACACCGGGAGACCACGCCTTGGGATAACCGATCAATGGAATGCACTGGGGAGCGACCACCTGCGCCGAGAATCGCTTGAGCGTCCAGCCTCGGCCGAATGGTCCCCACGCTTCAAGATGTGCGTTTGCCAGCCCCCACGCGGCGAGCTTGTCGCGCGTCCACTCGTTGGCGCGCTTCATGTTGGGCGAACCGGTGAGGCGAGGACCGATCACGTCGGTCAAGTAGCCCATGGTCGCCATCACCTGCGACCGTTGCAATCCCTCTTCCTTGATTCGGTCGATCGGATCACTCGACGCTGTCGTCGCCGTTTTTTCTGCGGCCTTCGCTGCTGGCTGGCCGGCCGTCGCGGAGGGAGGAGGTTGCTGGGCGTGCAGGGCCAAGACCGGCACAACGCTGGTCCCGGCCATGAGAAAAGCGGTAATCAGGAATCGCTTCATGGTGGCGAATCTCCGGTAGGAATGAACGCGAATCAGGTGGCTGAACGATCATGATCCCAGTAATGCAGTTACACGGAACGGAAACCCGGATGCAGGATCGAAGACGACATTGTAGAGGGCCCGAGTCCAGGTGTCATCAGTTCCGGCGTCGTCCGGCGGCTTTTTGTGATCTGGCCTGCAGCGGAGCTGGCGAGTGGAACTCGATCTTCGCGGCAGAGAGAAGACCCGGACCGGTCGCCTATCGTGACGCCGATCCGTTAGCATCCTCTTTAACAAGAGCGACAAACCGCGCTGGGACGGCCCGGCCCGCGCGGATTCCATTCCGGCGCGACTTTCGAGCATGGGTGCTTACTTGAGGAAAGAAAATGATCGGGGGGGCTTGACGTGGGCTAATCGATCGAAGAAGAAGGCTGGTGATTCAACGCGATCGATCGTTTGGGAAATCGGGTCAGCCCGGAGGCAGGAATGCGCAACTGGAGTCGACGCGAAGTCATGGCGGCCGGGGCGCTGGCAGCCGTCAGCAAGCTGGGCAAGGGCAGCAGCGCGGCGGCCCAGGAGTCGAAGAGCCAGCAAGAGCCCGAACGGAAAGCCGTTCCACCGAGTGAGCGAATCGTGCTCGGTTTTATCGGCGTCGGCGGAATGGGGACCGGCCTGGTCAAGATCTTCAAGAGCTTTCCTGAGGTATCGATCGCCGCGGTGTGTGACGTTTACGAGCCACACCTTAATCGCGCCTTCGCGGCAGCGGGCAGTTCACCGGCGGTTTTCTCGGACTTTCGGCGTGTACTCGATCGCAAGGACATCGATGCCGTCGTCATCGCCACGCCCGATCACTGGCACGGAATCACGACGATCATGGCGTGCCAGGCCGGAAAGGATGTGTACTGCGAGAAGCCGCTGGCGCATCGCATCCAGGAAGGCCGGGCCATGGTGCAGGCCGTCGAAAAGTACAAGCGGGTCAGCCAAATGGGCAACCTGATTCACGCCGACAAGAACTACCATCGGGTCGTCGAGATCGTCCGCTCAGGAGTCCTGGGCAAGATCTTCAAGACGCGAGTCTGGCTCGCTAATGACCGGGACGACCTCGGCCGCCCTGCCGATTCGGCTGCGCCGGAGGGCTGCGACTACGATTTCTGGCTCGGCCCTGCACCAAAGCGGTCCTTCAATCCCAATCGATTCACGTTCAACTGGCGCTATTTCTGGGACTATGGCGGCGGCATTCTGACCGATTTCTGCTGCCATATTGTCGACCTCGTCCACTGGGCCATGGAAGTCGATGCGCCCAGGACGATCTCGGCGACCGGCGGCCGCTACGCCCGCAACGACAACGCCGAGGTGCCCGACACACTCGAGGTCACTTACGAATACGAGAAGGCCAACCAGAAGTTCCTGATGGTCTGGAGCCAGACGGATGCCAGCAAACACGGCTTCGATAATCAGGGACTAGGCATCATGTTTCAGGGAACCGAGGGAACTCTCGTGGCCGATTACCGCTCGCACAAAATCTTCCCCGAGGGCAAGCGCAGGATTGTCGAGCCGCCCGAGAGCCTGCCACGCTCGCCAGGTCATCACCGCGAGTGGCTGAACGCCATCAAGAGCCGTGCCCAGTGCTCGTGCCATTTCGGCTACGGGCATCGTCTGGCGACCGTCGGCAATCTGGGCAACATCTCGCTCTGGACGGGCGAGAAGCTGACGTGGGATTCGGTCTCGGAACGGATCACGAACCATACCGAAGCCAACCAGTTCCTGACCAAGACATACCGCGAGCCATGGACTCTTCCCACGGTTTAAGAGAGCAAATCAATGATGCGATCAAGAGCGCTGGTTTCCGTTGTTCTGCTTGGTTGTGCCGCCGCTGCGCGGGCCGACGACCCGAAATGGAAGCTCCACACGATCAATGGCCGGAGCGAATTCGAGGCGGCTGGTGTGATGGATGTCGATAACGACGGGCAGCTCGACATCGTCTCGGGCGCGAGTTGGTACCAAGCCCCCGCATGGAAGGCTTTTCCGGTCCGTGAGGTGACCCGGGTCGGCACGTACTACAATGATTTTGCAACTCTTCCGCTCGACATCAACGGCGACGGGAATATCGACTTCATCACATGCTCTTATTTTGGCCAAGATGTCGGTTGGGTGGAGAACCCCGGGAAGCCTGGCGCAGCCTGGACCTATCATGAGATCGACAAGCCCGGCAACATCGAGGCGGCCTGGATGGTCGACCTTTCGGGCGACATGGTGCCGGACGTCCTGCCCAACACTGTGAACACGGTTGTTTGGTACGAGGTCAAGAAAAGCGCCGATGGGAAGGGGCACGAGCTCAAGAAGCACGATTTCGGCAAGGAGGCCGCCGGCCATGGGGTAGGCTCAGGCGATGTGAACGGCGATGGCCGCACCGACCTGCTCACACCCAAGGGCTGGTTCGAGGCTCCGGCTGACCCAGCGCATGACAGTTGGGTCTGGCACCCGGAATGGCAGGCGGGAGCGACGGGCATCCAGATGCTGGCGCGCGACGTCGACGGCGACGGGCTTTCGGACGTAGTCTATGGCATGGGGCACGACTATGGCCTGTTCTGGCTTCGCCAGGGCAAGAGCGCCAGCGGCGAGCGCACGTGGACCAAGGGGACTGTCGATAGCTCGATTGCTTCGGTCCACACGCTTCTGTGGGCGGACATCGACGGCGACGGCAAAGCGCTCGAGCTGGTTACGGGCAAGCGAGTCTATGCGCACGAGGTAGAGCCGGGCGACACCGACGGCTCGGTCATCGCCTGGTACCACTTCGACGCGCAGACGAAGGGCTGGGTCCGGCACGTGATCTTCCAGGGTGAGGCCGCGAAGAACGCTTCGGCGAAGAAGGAAGAACGCCTTGCGCTCAAGGACTTTCCACCCGGAACGGCCGGCACTGGGTTGCAGGTGACCGCCGTGGATATCGATGGCGACGGGGATATCGACCTGGTTTGCCCCGGGAAGAGCGGACTTTACCTCTTCGAGAATCTCACCAAGTCGAAGTAGGGGCCCCTGCCCTGACTCGCAGTCTCGTGACGAGGGTTCGACTGCCATCGCTCGACGCTGCGCTGCGAGGCGGTCGCGTTGGAGTGAGATCGCACAAAAACCCGCTATCCCTTTCTTGACTTCGATACCTCGAAGCTCTATGTATTAGATAGTAATGCATAGGAGGTCGAGGTATGGACTCCCAATTTCTGGGAAGTGCGGTGGAGATGTTGATTCTGGAGGTGGCCAGTGAGGGGCCGACGTATGGGTATGCGCTTGCGCAGACGGTCGGCGAGCGATCTGGAGGGTATTTCGAGCTGAAGGAGGGATCTCTGTATCCTGCGCTGCACCGGCTGGAGCGACAGAACCTGTTGCGATCGTCCTGGCGAGAGGCTGACGGGCGGCGGCGAAAATATTATGAGCTGACGCAAGTGGGTCGCACCGAGCTGGCTGCGCGGAAGCGCTCATGGCAGAGCTTCGCGGCGGGGGTAAACGGCGTGCTGGGTACGAGCCGGCTCGCTTTGAACGGCGGCTGATCATGGATTTTCGAGACAGTCTCTCCGCACAGCTCCCGCGGCCCCGGCCGGATGAGCCTGCGCGGTTGAGGCAGGACATTCTCGACGAGCTGAACGACCACCTGGTGTGTTCCTATCATCGTGAGATCTTGAGGGGAGCGGATTCATCGGTTGCGCGGCATCAAGTTCTCGAACATTTCGGCGATCCGGCTGCGGTGGCTTGCCGGCTGTGGCTCGATGCGATGAGGGGGAAGATCATGGCTCAACGTGTGCTGGTCGGTTCGTCTGTGCTGGCGACGGTGGTCTGTTTGGCCCTCGTCGGACTGTTATGGCAGCAATCGATCCAGGCCCAGCGAATCGCAGCCGAGCAAGTTGCGCTAGCCCACGCCAGTGCGGCCGAAGCCGCTGTGCGGGAGCGCGAGATGCTCAAGCGGTTACAGCAGATGACCGAAGCGATCAAACACCCGCGCTCGCCGGACTGGAATCAGGTGCGCGTCTCGGTTAGAGAAGAGAGCGCTCAGGGAGCACCCTTGGCCGGCGCGTCGCTGAACCTTTGGGGCGAGCAGATTCCCAATCCCGTGTTGCGCGAAACAAATCAGGCCGGCGTGGCCGAGTTTGGCTTGCTGCACCCCGGTGTCTGCTGGTGCGGTATCACTCGGAACAGGGCCGATGGAAAGCTTACCGCGTCCGTGAATATCGATATTCAACCGGACGAAGCTGTCGACAAGCTAATCGTTTGCCCGTCGAGCAAGGCGACGAATGTGGGCGTGCGGCTGCGATGCCCTTGGCCGGCTGATCTCGAGACCGAGGCGCTCGTGCTTGCCATGACCCTGCGGTTTTGCTACCTGGAAACAGCCGACGGCACGCGTTGGATGCCGAGTGAATCGCTCCCGAGCTGGCCGTTTCAATCCGTGATCCTCGGCCCATCGGACGCAATCACCACGTTCAAGCCGATCGGGGCAGAGCCCCGAGTCGACGCGATCGGGCACCGTGAAGGAGCGTTTCTCGATCTGCGTGAGGATCGTCTCGACGGGCCAGCGCCTCGAGGTTCACCGGCGCTTCTGCAAGTCGGCAATTACGGGCTCGTGGGACTGGCGGTTTGGCGGCGTGTGCCGGACGTTCAGCCCGGTCGAAGGCGATTCGAGCTCGTGGCGGGCGCGAGACCTCCCGCGCGTCGTCAAGGTCAACGCGATTCCGCGGCTGGATCGCTTGATTCGAGCGGGAACCCAAAATCGCCACGAGCGAAGGAGGAAGGCCCATCGATCATCGAGCCACCGCCGGAGTACTGGGAACGGGCGGATGCCAGCTTCGTGGCACGGCTCGGGCAGGCGAGCGAATGGACAATCCCACTTCCGGACGAGCTGATACAGGCCGTGCGGATCGCACTCAAAGCAGAAAAGAAGCCCAAGGACAAGCCGGCCTCGAAGCCCGAGGCGAACAAAGAAAACGGATGATGCCACGGAATTGGATGGAGCGCATCCGAACGGCCGGCTAGCGCGACGCAACTCGCGGAGTCCGTGCTTGCTTCAAGAGGACCGACACTTTGTCGCGATAGACGACATTCCAACCGGGGTCGTGCAACAGTCGCTTGGCCAGACCGCGTTCCGGGCGCAGCCAGACCATGTCGATGCGGTCGCGGGCGCGCACAGTATCCCACGCAGGGCCACCCGAGAGTACATCAATGTATTCGAGGATCGCTTCTTTCCCGAATAGCTCGAATCGGTCGTCCAGGTACGACCGGCGCTCGGGCCGGCACTCGGCGGCGATCAGGCCGCCCCAATCTTGCTCGTGGAACAGCCGTGAGCCGGTTGGCTCACGATTCAGAGCACCCAGCGCGCTCAGGGGCCATTTCTTGCGGTCAAAACCACCGATGGTCACGCCACCCATCACCAGAAACAGCACGCCGTACGTTGCGAGAACCGGAAGGAGCGGCGGGCGCTCGGCTCGTTTCCAGGCCGAGCGCAACGAAAGCGGCATGCCGTCGATCAAGATCGCGAGCGCCGGAGCGGCCACCAACGCGAAGAGAGGAGCATTTCTGATCGACGCGAGCGCAAGGTGCAGCCAGACCAGCACGTGGCACAGTTGATAACGGTTCACGCGACTGGCCGAGACCACCGGCAAACCAACGAGCGCCAGCAGCACCCACTCCAGCACCTGGGCCTCGGGCGTGCCGAAATGCGGGGGCTGATACTCGATGATCAGGCTGGTCACTCCACTCGACCAGAGCAAACCCACCACGTGACGGTAGAGCCCGATTCCGTACGGATTGACAAAGGCAGCCAGGCAGCACGCGAGGAACCCTAGCCCGAATCTTGCCGTGTTCTGCTGCCGTGCGGCGTCCCACGAACCTGAAAGAGCATGCCCAAGTCCCGCGGTGGCCACGATCAGGGGCAGAGCGACGAAGCCGCCATGCAGATTGGCGAGGAGCAGGGTGTAAATCGTTACTTTTAGGACCGCCCATCCCCCGCGCTCGTGCTGGGCCTGACAGGCGCGAAGGGCCAGATACACGAAGGCGAACGTGAAGAGATGCGGGCGCAACAGGAAGTGGATCGCGCCAATGCAGACGGCGAAGACCGAGACGACCGCAGCGATCACCGGGGAGACCCCGTCACGAATCAAGTCACGCGTCATCGTGCGGTAGAGCCAAGCCAGGCCCAGGGCGGCCAGCGCGACCGCGGCCGACCAGCCCCAGTGGTCCACGAGCAGCGCGAGCAAGACGTCGAACGCCCACGACTGGTCGACCCAGGGCACGCCAGTACGGGTGAAAGTGAGCGTATCCGAGCGCGGCACCTCTCCCGACGCGATGATTTGCCGGCCCAACTGCAAGTGCCACGGCGTGCCGGGGTCATTCAGCAGTCCATGTCGGCCCCCGAGCAGGATGAGGCCGAGCACAAAGCAGAAGACGGCGTCAGCCGGTGCCGGTACGAGACGCATGAACCGAGTGAAGTTCGCGACCATCACAGTCTCGCCGCCACGTTTCCTCCCGACGAACGCTCTCTCTGGTAATTCTAGGTCACTCGTGGCGGACGCGCGCAATTTGTGATCCGGTATTGACCGCTTCCTGGCTCGGGCGAAGACCAGATGGAGATCAGGCTCCTGTCACGATATACTTGAATGGTCCATTCGCTTTTGACCCACCTTGGCATCGGCGAGCTTTCTCGTGAAACGGCTTCGTTCCGGCGTGAATCGCCGCGACCTCCTGCGTCGGCGTACGGCTGACCGCCCCGGGGATCTCCGGTGCGGCGAACCCCGCCCGGCCAGGTCCGATCTCATTCGCGCGCATCGTCCGGCGATGGGATCTTTTTTCGAGGTCCGGCTGCCGGCGACAATGTCGAACGCGGTTGGCCTTTCGTGCCGTGCGCTCGACTTGATCGAGGAGCTGGAACTGCAGATGACAGTCTATCGCGACGACTCGGAGATCAGCGAACTGAACCGGACTGCCCATCTAGGACCGGTGCGAGTCGAGCGGCGGCTATTCAGTCTCTTGGAATCGGCGGTGGAGATCAGCCGCGACTCGGCCGGCGCCTATGATGTCACTTCAGGCGCCCTGTCTGAAGCCTGGGGCTTCGTCAAGGGGCCGAAGCGGGTGCCAGATGCGCTGGCGCTGCAAGGAAGCTCGCGCTCGCACGGGCTGGCGGCACCTGCGGCTTGACCCCGCAAGTTCGACCGTCGCGTTCGACCGCCTTGGGGTTCGGATCAATCTGGGGAGCATCGGCAAGGGCTATGCGATCGACCGTGCGATCGAGCTGATTCGCGATCACTCTCTGATCGATTCGGCGATTGTGCATGGCGGGCAGTCGAGCCTCTATGCGCTCGGCTCGCCCCCGGGTCAGTTTGCCGGCCGGTGGGAGGTGGCATTGCGAAATCCGTTCGAACCGGAGAAGCCTCTCGGGATTTTCCGTCTGCGGAACCGTGGGCTCGGGACTTCTGGGTCCGCGTTCCAGCAATTTGTGGTCGACGGCAAGGTTTACGGCCACATCATCGATCCGCGGTCGGGAGAGCCGGCCCAAGGGCCCGCCAGCGTGACGGTGCTGGCGCCGTCCGCGGCGATGGCCGATGCTCTTTCCACCGCATTTTATCTACTCGGCCCGGAAGCCGCGCGGTCTTACACGGCAGATCATCCGGAAGTCGGCGTGGCGATCGTCGAAAAAAGCGCTTCGCCGGAGGCGTTCCCGCGAATTCGCGTCTTCGGCCTTGGCGAGAATGATTTTGTCCGGGCAGACTACACGGTAAACTGATAGGTGTTTCGATTGATGAGTAACTCGGAGGCTGCTGGGTCCATGTCGCGGTATTATCCGGGATTTCTCGCGGCCCTTTTCATCGTTCTCTTGCGGATCGCGATTGGCTGGCATTTCCTGCACGAGGGCGCTGAGAAGGTTTCGTCGACTTACAGCGGCGGCAAGGAGCCGTTCTCGGCGGAGATCTATCTGCGGAACGCGCAAGGCCCGTTCGCGCCTTATTTCCGGCAGATGATTCCGGACGTCGACAGCCTGGCTCAGCTTAAACCAAACAGGCTGAAAGCCGAGTGGACCGCCGACGTTTCAAGGATCTCTCGTCATTTCGGATTTGATCAGGAGCAGCAAAAGAAGGCTCAGACGATCCTGGAGGAGAATCTTCAGTGGGCAACTTACTGGTTCAACGACAAGGAAAACGTCGAGAAGCTGCGGAAGTATGAGCACGACGTGCAAGAAACGGATCAGACCGAGTTGAATCCGGAGTCGCTCTCGTACCAGAAAGAGCGGGTCAACGACGGCCGCCGCCCCCTGGAGGCCGACCGCCGCGCACTGATCTCGCCGCTCATTGAACATCAGAAGGAACTGCGGGATGCCATTATCGCAAAGGTGGCGAGCCCCGAGCAGGTGAAATCGGCCGGCTCCCCCGGTGCACCGATGACCGGCCTCGACGTGATCAACCGCCTGACCATGTTCGGGCTGGTCGCAATCGGGTTGTGCATGATGGCGGGTTTGTTCACGCGTTTCTCGGCGCTCTCTGCGGCGGCGTTCCTGGCGATGATCTACCTCGCCATGCCGCCGCTTCCCGGCGTGCCGCCAAATCCGAAGGCCGAGGGCAATTACCTGATTGTCAGCAAGAATCTGGTTGAAATGCTCGCCTGCCTGGTGATCGCCACCACCCCGAACGGGCACTGGGTCGGCTTCGACGCCCTGCTCTTTGGCGCACGCCGGAGGCGCCGGCTGGCCGCACGGGCGGCCCGGCTCCAACCACAGACCGACGCGGCCCCGGCGGCGGTGGCGGCGGAAGAACCGGCGTGAATCATGATCGTCCTGAGAGCGAATCCTCCGTTAGAATTGACTCGCCAAGAACCCACGCAACAGCTTATTCGACTTCAAGGAGCCACCGATGACCAACTTGACTCCGGAACAGCGCGTTCTCGGCCGTGAAAACGCCGACCGCGTACTCGGCGTTTCGCGCCGCGACGTCCTCAAGGCGGCCGCAGCCGCACCGGCCCTGGGCGCCTTCTACTTCGGCTACCACGGGATGGGCGGAAAGGCGCCGGTCAAGGCGGCGATCATCGGCACAGGCGACGAGGGCTGTCAGGCGATGATTCGCTCGCACAACCGCGACTACCTCGACTTCATCGGCTATTGCGATATCCGCCCGTCCCAGCAGGCACGGGCCGTCAAGGAATTCTCGAATCACAAGCAATATTCCTCCGCTGACGTGCAAAAGCTCAAGCGGTACGACACCAAGCAGGAGATGCTCGAAGACCGCGAGGTCGAGATGATCGTCATTGCGCTTCCCCTCTGGCTGCACGCGCCGGTCGCAATTGAGGCGATGAAACACGGTAAGCATGTCTTCACCGAAAAGTTGATGGCACACTCGGTCGCCGAATGCAAGGAGATGTGCCGGGTTGCCCGTGACACGAACCGGCTGCTTGCCGTCGGGCACCAGCGGCATTACTCCGCGCTTTACGACAACGCCAATTTCCTGATCAAGAACGGCGTGCTGGGCGAGATTCGCCACATCCGTGCCCTCTGGCACCGCAATAACGCGACGCCGATGGTCGCACGCGACAAGAACAACAACCCGATCTTCGACCCCAAGACAGGCCAGCCGGAAATCATGCACGACGAGAACGGCAAGGTCGTGTACCGCGATAGCTGGAAACGAACTCACCTCGATCTCGACAAGGACATCAATTACAAGAAATACGACTATCAGAGCCTGGACGAGCTGATCAACTGGCGGCTCTACAACCGCACCGGGGCCGGATTGATGGCCGAGCTGGGCAGCCACCAGCTCGACGCCTGCTCGATCTTCCTCGACAAGAAACATCCCATCGCGGTCACCGGCATCGGCGGCACGTTCTTCTACACCGACGGCCGCGAAGTCGACGACCACGTCTTCACGCTTTTCGAGTTCCCCGGCAAGGGCGAGAAAGACCGGGTCGTGGTCACGTATTCATCGATCAACACAAACTCGTTCGATGGCTACGGCGAGATGGTAATGGGCTCGGAGGGGACGATGATCGTCAGCCAGGAGAAAGAGATCCTGCTCTACAAGGAGGCCGGCAACGCGAGCCTGTCGCGCACGACGAGCGTCACGGTCGAGGGCCAGGGGAAGAAGCCGCTCGAGACCAGCCCGAGTCTCGCCGGCCCCAGTGCCGCGACGGCCCTGGGCTGCACTGGCGACGGCAGAGCCCTCGCGAGGCTATCGCGAAGAGCTCGAGCATTTCGCGTACTGCGTGCGGCACGGCGATCACTTGCACTACCACGACGACAAGGAGCACCAGCCGCGCTGCCGCGGCGAGGTTGCGATGGCGGATGCGATCATCGCGCTGACGAGCAACATGGCGATGCGGCAAAACCGCCGGATCGAGTTCGACAAGCGGTGGTTCGACTACACGTCCCCCGAGACTCCGGAGCGGTCTCCGGCCATCGCGCGGACGACGTAAGGCCAGATCTTCGCACATTGCGACCATCCGGAATCGCCGGACAGCGCCGGCTCCTGGAGAACTGCGTTCGCCGCTACCGTCGCTCCCGGAAAGGCCCCCGCCTCCCGATCATCATCGTTGCGGCTGATGCACCGTGGGTCGACCCGGTCCGGTTTATTGTTTGTCCGTTCCGGCAATCAACCGACCGATGATCGCTCCAACCAGCCCGAGGACGATCACTTCCAGTGAGCTGCATATTTGTTGGTAGCAGACGTAGGCCTCACCTCCGGCAACCGCGGTCGGGTTGACATAAGGCATAAGCGCCTGGAGAGCCCAGGACACCAATAAGTGTGGCGGCGCGGTCACGATGTTCAAGGGTTCAACCCAGAACCAGAGCAAGAGGGAAACCAGGCCCAGAGCGGCGTAGCAACCCCAGGGCATGCGCGTCTTTCCTTGAAGAACAAGGGTTCTGACCAGCGCCACCGAAACACTCACAATCGCGATACTGAACATCGCGCTGGCCCAGAATACACTTGCCGTTCGTAGGGCGGCGAACGCGATTGCCACGAGCAGCACGATGCCCATCAGACCCGCGATGGTAAAGCGAACGCGCGCGCGTGCCATCGGGTTTTCTCCGGGATCGAGTTCGACCGACGAGATCCGAGATCGGGTACGGACCGAGGATTCTCTGGTGGAATTCGCGGGAGCAAGACCGAGCCGGGGGCAGACGTGCGCTCGGGCGAATTTCCTTCCCACGGCGCAGATCCTTCACGCTACTCTCGGGTCTCTGCCCCTTGCGCCTGCTCGGCTCCATTTTCGGCCGACTTGGCTCCGACCGGTGTCTCTATGGGCTCGATGCGGAGTCGTCTGATCCGGGTGGGATCGGCGCGGAGGATGATGATGCGATGGCCGTCAACCGTGACGCTGTCGCCCTGTTTCCCCAGCCGGCCCAGCAGGTCGAGCACGAGACCGCCGGCCGTCTCGGCATCGGTCTCCGGGAATTGCAAGTGGCAGGTTTCGCTGAGGACGTCGAGTGGGCACGAGGCGTCGACCTCGTACGTGTCGTCGCCCACGGGCGTGATCGGCGGCGTCTCGCGGTCGAATTCATCCTGGATCGGGCCCACCAGTTCTTCCAGCACGTTTTCCAGAGTAACCATCCCGGCGACGCTTCCGTACTCATCGAGCAGCATCGCCAGATGAACGCGATTGCGCTGGAATTCGAGCAAGAGCTGGTCGAGCCGCAAGGTGACCGGGAAGAACGGAATCTTCCTTGCGAGCTGTCGCAGCTCAGTGCGACCGTTCTGACCAGCGCCGCTACGGAAGATGTCCTTGACGTGGATTAGCCCGACCACCGTGGAAAGGTCGTCCTCGCAAAGCGGGAAGCGTGTGTGCCCCGCCTGCCGTGCGACCCGCAGGTTCTCATCGAGCGGCCGCGCCAGACTCATATACACGATGTCGGGCCGAGGCACCATCACGCGTCGTGCTGTCTTCTCTTCCAGGTTCAGCACGTTCTCGATCATCTCGCGCTCGTTCCGCGACAGGTGCCCGCCCGCAACGCTCTCGGCCACGATGAGCCGCAGCTCTTCCTCACTGTGCGCGAGCTCCGCCGTGCTCGTGTGCCCCAATCCGAGCACCCACAGCGTCAAGTTGCTGGCCTTGTTCAAGACCCAGATCACCGGAGAGAAGACATACGATAGAATCACCAGCGGGGGCGCCGTCAGAAGCACGACCAGCCGGGGAGCACGAATCGCCAGGTTCTTCGGCGCCTGCTCACCAAGCGCCATGTGCAAGAACGTTACAAGCGTAAGTGCAACAATGGTCACGGTCGGAATCGAAATCCCGAAGACCGCGATGGGCGTCACCCGGATGTGCATCGCGCGCAGGCTCGATTCCACGAGGGGCTCGACCCAGTCGTGCATGGCCCGGCCCAGTGCGAGGCTGGCGACGGTGATTCCGATCTGCGATGCGGAAAGGTAGAAGTCGAGTCGATCGAGGGCTTTGCTCGTCAGCTTGGCGGCCCAGTTGCCCTGCTCCGCCAGTTGTTCGATCTGGGTGGTCCGCACTTTGACAAGGGCGAACTCGACCGAAACGAAAAAGCCGTTGATGATGATCAAACCCGCGATGAGCAGGATCTCAACGTATCCCATGACGGGCGAAACTCAGTCCTCCGACGGGTTTCCAGGCCGAGAGAATTGTAGAACACCGCGCGTTGCTCTGGATCCCCAGCAGAAGTTTGAGCAGATTCGGTGCCGCTCTCGGACCCGTAGGGGCTCGAGTCTAACCGAAGACGAGCCAGCTTGCACGGGAATTCGCTCATCCCAGTCACAGAGCACCGTAAAGCCTGGCGCCTCCGACGTCCCGAGCGCGGGCCCACCACCTGCGCTAGCTTTCGTCCTCCATTCGCACAGTTGGCTCCGCAGACCCCCCCCTACACAACCGAATGCGCCCCCCAAAAACGCCGTCATGGCCGTCAGCGCCTTACTGCGATTGGACTTACGCCTGACGGCCCCACTTGGCCCTCGGACGCCGTTTTGACACATCTCTTTTCGCCTTCGATATTTACGCCTGACGGCGTTTTTGTCGGAACCCCCCATTTCCCCTCCTGTTCGCAGCCATTTCGTCAAATCCGAACGCTCCCGCCCGCCGATAGTGGCCTTTCGCTCCCGCGAAAGTGCGTCCGGCATTCCTCCCGCCCATGTAAAGCAGGTGCCGCCGCACTCGGCGGGGCAGTCAGTTTCACCCTTCGCTAGAAAGGGAAGCCTCGGTCGGCCGTCGATGGAGACTCGATCGACCGCACCATTCCGAATCGTACTCGTGCTCGTACTCGTGCTCGTACTCGTACTCGAATTCTTCTTCCCGCCATCCGCACGCCGCCGTTCACGGGCCAAGGCGGGACCGTCCCGGTTGTTGCGTTTCTGAATGTTACTGATTTCCGCTACGCGAGCCCAAAAACTCGATGTCCATCCGTGCACCCCGACCGACCACTTCGTTTTGTACATTCGTCGCGCGTCCTTACCGCACAAGGATTACGGGAACGAGTTCGCTCGCTCGAGATCGCGAGCCACGGTCCGAAATCGAAGCCAAAACTTCCTGTGTCCATGTCGCTTTGGTCCAAAATCGCCATGGAGCGCCCCGCGACGCGCTCCACCCCCGAATCCGGATCGGCCGCCCTCCGCAAGTGCACATGTGAAGACGGCTTGGGTCGATACACAAGCCTCTTACCCCATGGATCAGAATGATCACAAATGGTATCAATAACTGGAGATTCTTCCCCTTCTGCTCGTTCAGAATCCAGCCGGCAAACCCGACGCTCACCTGATGACCCGGCAAAGCTGCCCGGCGCCACGCAGAAATACCGCCGAGCGATAAGGCCTGCCTGGTTCTCGGAGCGAATCTCAGCTTCTTTGCCCATGTCACGATCTGGCATTGAATGGCACTCTATGCGAGAAGTTGACCGCTGTTCTCAGGATGAGTTGAGATCGACGAGGAGTTGGGAAGGCAGAGGACACCGCCCATCGCGCCAGCATCGCGCTTCCGCGGACTACTTCTTATCTATATATAATATGCGACGGGTTTCGGATTCCGGCAATAAAACCCTCCAAATAAACTGCAATCACTCGATCGACACGGCTGCAACGTCACGAGATACGGCTTTGCGCGATTTCTTTGTTAATTGTGAACAACTGGTCGAATCAAAACGCGTGTCTACGCCGTGATTTACCGTCGTCAACCATCCGTCGCACTCCTCACAAGACCCCGCCCAGTCATCATTTGCGCCGACAACTCCTGCGATCCACGCCTTGGCAATCAATGGATTTTGTCGCGCTCATCCAATTCACGAAATCCTGACCGACAACCGGCCGCAACACGACCAGAAAACCCCCTCGTACTGTTCCGCCACCATGTCCGCATCCCAGCGCTTCGGCTCAGCGAGTGCTCGTCTCCCGTGATCCGTCTCTCGCCGCGCCCGGGAACGTGACCGCGGTCGTCAGACCGTCGTTCGGACGGGTAACCCCCAGCCTCGCACGTTAGTGCGATCATTCCGTTGCCCCTGCGACAACGCGCACCTGATCTAGGAACGTCACCCTGCGGTACAATAGCACTCCATGTCATTCATCCTGAGCGATACCCTCTGTGAGCAGTTCTCGCGCGACGGCTATCTGATCGTCGAGCGCCTGTTCGATCTCGATGAAATGAAGCTGTTGAGCCAGATCGCACGGGCCGATCACGAGCTTCTAACCCAGGCCGCAAGCCGCCGCGATGGCGAGGGCGGCGTGATCCGGCTGTCGGTACGAAATGAGCTCGGGAATGACATTTACAGCGCGTTCGTACGCTGCCGGCGCATCGTCGATACGATGGAAAAACTCCTGGGCGGCGAGGTGTATCATTATCACCACAAGATGATTCTCAAGGAACCGCGAGTGGGTGGGGCCTGGGAATGGCACCAGGATTTTGGCTACTGGTACGAGAACGGCTGCTTGTTTCCGGAACTGGCCAGTTGCATGGTCGCGGTCGATCCGGCGAACCGCTCCAATGGCTGCCTTCAGGTGCTCAAGGGGTCGCACCGGATCGGGCGGATCAACCACGGTCCGATCGGTGACCAGACCGGCGCCGACCCGGAACGCGTACAGGTGGCGCTCGGCCGTCTCGAGCGAGTGCTCTGCGAGGTTGAGTCCGGCGACGCGATCTTCTTCCACTGCAACCTGCTCCACCGATCCAATCGCAATGACAGCGATGCACCTCGGTGGGCACTGATCTGCTGCTACAACGCCGCTCGCAACGACCCGTACAAGGAATCGCGGCACCCGCGATACCACAACCTGGAAAAGTGGCCCGATGACCGAATCAAGGAGATCGGAGCGGAACAACTGCACCGCATGTCACAGGATATCATCGACGAGTACGAAAGCGATATAGGCTCGTAACGCGTTACGACGGGCAATTCATGCGGTCGCTGGCGCGTGTCGGTCATCGCGCCGGACATCCGGCGAGGTTATCCAGGTGGTGGACGCCTATCCGAGCGGCGACTTCGCGCAGGCGCGCGGCTGGCGGCGAAGAATCGGCCGAGGAGGCGGCCTTTGCTCAGTTTCTCGATGCGAGCCCACCAGCTTTCGGCGCTCGAGCCGATTAGTTCGAAGATTCCGGCTACCTCGGCCGAGATGACGGCTTTGCCGTCGCGGAAGAGGCGACCGATGTATTCGACAAGGTGTACGTAGTTACCTAGCGAGAAGCCCTCGAGCATTCCTTCACGTGATGAGTCGACCTTGCGCCGATCTTCGACTCCGCAGAGCCAGATTGATTCTTCCAGGCCGGCCGCGGCGTTTGACGCGGCCACGCTGCCACATTTTGCGGCGGTCAGGTCAGGAATTCGGCCTTGTTCCTTCACGTGTGCAATTCGCGTGGTGATCGACGTGTGTAGGCTTGCTTCAGGAACATCGACGATGCCGGCAGCGACCGGATTCAGATCGATGTAGGCGCAGGTGGCCAGGAGTGCCTCCTCGTCGATGAGAGAGTCGAACAGCAGAGGGAGAGATCGATGACGAGATCGGCGTCGCCCCATTGAAGGAAGTTCGCGTGTCGTGTCCTCCCGGCGGTAATCCCGGATCGGTGTGGCTATACCTTTTTGATAAGCATGCCGTTCGTCCCAAGCTTGAAAAACATCCCGGGGGTCACAGCGATCAGTCCGAGAAGTTGCCGCGGCAGTGAATTCTCCTGCATGAGGTGGTTCAGCACGACATCAATCGGTAGGTGGAGAGATCTCGTTGCTTCATGCGCGTCGATCAGGGAACCAACATCCGTCACCTGGCCTAAAAGATAGACCTCGTCACCATGTGCGAAGTAGTGCAACAACCCGCTATGGAGGGGGTATGTGCCTTGCAACCACCAGCAGTAGGTTGCCAAACTTGCGCCGCTAAAACGAACGCGGCTGAGAGCAAATCGCTCCGAGAATTGGGGGGTGCTGAAGATGCTGTTCGATTGAGGAAGCGGCTCCTTTGGCTCGTCAGCAAGGAGCAAAGGGATTTTACCGGTACCATCCTCAATGTAGGCGCCGAGCACATATCCATCAAACAGCGATGATTTCCAAATGATCGCCTTCCGCGGCCATGAACCCCCGTCCCAATGAAACACCCGTTCGCCTGGCGGCATTGGAGAAAGCTCCGGTGCACCCGGACCGCGTTCATCGAAGGAAGCGAGAAGCCTTCCTCGGACTTTGACGACGTCTGGCCTCAAGTTACGAATATTGCCAATATAAGTTCGTGGATACGAATCGAGTGTCTTGTGAGGAAATATCCACTCGGCGAAGCCCATTCGTTGGCCTCCGCGCCGGAGTCGGCGCCGAAAGGACGGCGGCGCGCGTGTGCGCCCGCCCGAACACGACCGGGAGCACATCTGCCGCATCGAAAAGAACGAGATCGTTGAGTGGCGTCGTGTCGGGTACCACGGCCATCTCGAGCCCCGGTCCCGCCGAGGCGCGGCCGACGCTCGCGTCTCGTCCACCGAAACGCTAGACGAAACTTGGTACTGCTTGAGGTCGCCTCTCAATAATCGATCATGGTCAGATCAAGGTAATCGATGATCGGTCTCACAGATAGTCCAACGTGGGCTCTCCCGCCGACCCTGGGGGGGGAGCGAGACACCCATGCTCTGGAGTGGGTTCCGGGGCAAGCCAGGCACACGTGACTCGCACCGGTTCGCGTCCCGCGATTGCTGGGTGCCTCGCGGCCGACGCCGCGCACAGCAGGCGCTGTACCGCGCTCGGTCAGCCATCGTGTGCGCTTGCGTACGCCGCTGGCTGGCCTCGAACCCGATCGAATTCCGCGTCTGCCGCTGCGACCAGCGCTCGCGAGCGAACGGGTGAGCCGCTCACTTACAGAAACGGAACTCGCGCGGCCGCCTACAGGTATGAGAATGGCTGCCTGTTTCTGAACCTGGCCAGTTGCATGGTCGCCGTGGATCCGGCGAACCGCTCCAACGGCTGCCTTCAGGTGCTCAAGGGCTCGCACCAGATCGGCAGGATCCACCACGGTCCGATCGGCGATCAAACCGGCGCCGACCCGGAATGCGTGCAGGTGGCATTGCAACGGCTCGAGCGGGTCTTCTGCGAGGTCGAGGCTGGCGACGCGGTCTTCTTCCACTGAAGCCTCCTGCACCGATCGGATCGCAACGACAGCGATGCGCCGCGCTGGGCCCTCATTCGCTACTACAACACCGCTCGCAACGACCCGTACAAGGAGTCGCGGCACCCGCGCTATCAGTACCTCGAAAAGTGGCCCGATGAGCGAATCAGCGAGATCGGATCGGAGACGCTCGGGCGGCTCAGCGTCCAGCCGCCGATCTAGGTCACCCCCCGACGCCAAGATCGCAGATCGAGTCCCCAGGATTCGAGAACGAGCGAACTCCCGACGGCGCCGCGCTTTCGAGGGCTCGTGTCGGAACAGGCTCCTTGCCCGCTCGCTGGCGGTAGCCATCCCTGGTCGTCTTCACGGGCAGACACGAAATGGCTCGTTGCCTTTGTACAACACGCAATCGTTACAGCTTGACAGAGGCCGCAGTCTACTTTACGCTATAAAGCGAAAGGATGCGTGGACCGGCATGAAGGAGGGAGTCGCATTCCCTTATCGTAGCGGCCATTGACGAAGGGTGAGCGGGGATGGAACTTCGTGATGCGTTGACTCAAATCACCGAGATCCGGCTTCAGCTCGCGCGCAATGAAGTCTTTCGCGGCTATCGCGCGATGCCGGTGGCGTTCTCGGGGGGAATTGCGGTGCTGGCCGCGTTCGTCCAGTTGGTAACGATTCCGGAGCCGCTCGCGCAGATCGTGCCGTATCTTGCGCTCTGGATCGCGGCTGCGCTCGTGAGCATTCTGGCCGCCGGGCTCGAGATGATGATCCGGGCGCGTAATTCGAGCTCGCCCATGACGAAAGAGCTGACTTGGCTTGCGCTCGAGCAATTCTGCCCGTGCTTGATTGCCGGCGCACTCCTCACCGTCGTGATCGCGCGAGCCGTACCCGAATCCCTCTGGATGCTGCCCGGCTTGTGGCAGATCCTGTATGCACTGGGGATTTTCGCCTCCTGCCGCCTCTTGCCCAGACCAATGTTCTGGGCGGCGGTCTTCTACCTGGGAACCGGTCTCGCCGTTCTGGCGCTGGCACACGGTCCAGCGGCCCTATCTCCCTGGTCGATGGGCGTTCCCTTCGGGGCCGGCCAGCTCCTGGTCGCGCTCGTGCTCTATTGCACGCTGGAGAGAGACCATGGCTGACCAAAAAACCACGACCGAGGAATCAATCGGCCGATACGCATATGAAGGGCTCGAGCGCGTCTTCCACGAAAAAGCCCGCCTCGGCATCATGACCTCGCTGATTTCCCAACCCCGAGGGGTGATTTTCTCGGACTTGAAAGAGCTCTGTCATCTCACCGACGGCAACCTGAGCCGGCACCTCCAGGTCCTCTACGAGGCCGGCCTGGTCGAGATCTGGAAAGGCTTCCACAAGAAACGACCCCAAACCCTCTGCCGCGTCACCGATGAAGGACGGCGGCGGTTCTTCGAATACATCAACGTCCTTGAAACCGTCGTCAAAGACGCCGCCCAGGCCGCACGCAGCTCGCCCTCGGCCGCCGGCGCAAGCATCGCCGAAGGCTGGTCGCCAGCCTGAATCAGATCGAACTGAACGCCCCGCTTCAAGGGCGTGGCCGTTCCACACATTTTTACTTTGCGATCCAAAGTTGATGACGACCTGGCTGTTGGAGACCATGAGGATCTCTGGAGATCAAAAGTTGGCTCTGGCGCGGCAGGGGGCGATTGATGCGGGTGATTCGAGCGGATGTGCTGGGTATGTGCTTCGGAGTCCGTGACTCACTGGCTTTGATCGAAACGATCGCCGATCCGGGTGCGGTCACGATTCACGGAGAGCTCGTGCACAACGAGGTGGTGCAACTGCAGCTCCAGACGCGCGGGTTCGCAATCCAAAGCGAGGCAGCGCGGAAGCGGGCTTTGCCGGAAACGGGCACAGTCTTGATCACGGCGCACGGGATCAGCGACCGGGAGCGGAACCGGCTTCGGTCGGCGGGTAAGGAGATCGTCGACACCACTTGCCCGCTGGTAAAGCGTGTGCATCAAGCCGCCGCGCTGCTGCAAGCCCAGGGTTATTTTGTGCTCTTGATCGGCAAGCGTGGGCACGTCGAGGTCGAGGGTATCATCGAAGATCTCGAACATTTTGAAGTCATCGAGTCGCCGGACGAAGTGACGGCGTACCAGTCATCGAGACTCGGGATCGTCTGCCAGACAACGGTGACCGAGCGAACGGTCGCCACGATCCGCGCCGCCGTGGCGGCACTGAATCCCAGCGCAGAAATCAAGTTCGTCGATACCGTGTGCCTGCCGACGAAGGATCATCAGCGGGCTCTTGAACAACTGCTGGAACAAGTGGAAGCCGTCGTGGTGGTTGGCGGGCGAAGCTCGAACAACACGCGGCAGCTCGTCGCGCGCTGCCGGGAGCGCGGCAAGCCGGCGGTTCACGTTCAGTCCGCGGGCGATCTCGATCCGCTCTGGTTCAAGCCGTTCGCCACGGTCGGGCTGACCGCTGGCACCTCAACGCTTCACGAAACGATCGACCAAGTCCACCGGGCGCTGGTCTGGATCGGGAACGGTGCAGCAAGCCCTGATGCCAGCAACGAGCCGATCGCTGTTGATCGGGCGGGCGCGATCGGCTGAAGGCACGTCGAAGTGCTCTGTGCCGGCGCCGGAGCCTATCCGTGCACCAATTTGAGCGGTACGCTCGCGGGGGGGCGAAGTTCGCCGAGTGTTGAAGAGCGCCGCTCTCGGCGTAACGCTGCCCGGCGAAGCGCCGTGGACGAGCGCCGCCCGGCCCCATCAATCGATGATGCGCTCTGGCCAGGCGAGCTGTTGATCGCGAATGCGATGTCACAGTTCTCCGCGAAACGAACATCTCCTTCTGTTGGTCCCTGGCGTGAAAGGCTGAGGACAGAGGACTTCATCAAGATGAGCGACCGCCCCAGCCAGCACCTCGGCCGCTTGAACATCGACCTGGCCCGCCGCATTGACGAGGTCTGCCGGCGATTTGAGGCTGACGTGCGCGAGGGACGCCGACCGTGCATCGAGGATTGTCTGCTCGATGTGCCTGACGACGGCCGGCTCGCCCTCCGCACCGAACTGGAGGCCCTGGATCACGAGCTGCACCCGTCGGACGAGACGGTTGCGCGCCCCGACGCCGGCCGTCCCACGGCTCACGAGCCTCAGCCAGCCCCGGACCCTTCCACGATCGCCGACGCGCCGACCATCCCCCCTGCACCGCCGCCCTCGTCGGTTCACGAGGAGTCGACCGTTCCGCCCAGCAACCCGCCGCGATCTGCCCACGACGAGCCCACCGCCGCGGTGCACCGCCAAGACCCATCGGCCACACCCGGCGCATCCGAGCCGACCCACATCCGCTACTTCGGCGACTACCAGATCATCCGCGAGATCGCCCGCGGCGGGATGGGCGTCGTGTTCCGGGCCCGCCAGGTGAGCCTCAATCGCACCGTCGCGCTCAAGATGATTCTGGCCGGTCAGCTTGCCGACGAGGATGCGGTCCGCCGCTTCTACATCGAGGCCCAGGCGGCGGCCAACCTGGACCATCCGCGCATCGTGCCGATCTATGAGGTCGGCGAGCACGAGGGGCAGCATTATTTCTCGATGGGTTTCGTCGAGGGGCAGAGCTTGTCCCAGCGCCTGGCCGAGGGGCCGCTGCCGGCCAGAGCGGCGGCTGAGCTGATTCGTCGCGTCAGCGAGGCCATCGAATACGCCCACCAGCACGGCGTCATTCACCGCGACTTGAAGCCGGCCAATATCCTTCTCGATCAATCCGGCAACCCACGAGTGACGGACTTCGGCTTGGCCAAGAAAGTGCAGGGCGATAGTGGGCTGACCGGCTCGGGACAGATCATGGGTACCCCGAGTTACATGCCGCCGGAACAGGCCGGGGGCAAGCGGGGCGAGGTCGGTCCGGCCGCAGATGTTTATTCGCTGGGCGCGACGCTCTACGCCCTGCTCACCGGCCGGCCGCCGTTTCAGGCGGCCACGGCGATGGATACCGTGATCCAGGTCATCAGCGACGAGCCGGTCCCGCCGCGGCGGCTCAATGCGTCGATTCCACGTGATCTGGAGACGATTTGTCTGAAGTGCCTGGAGAAGGAGCCAGGGCAGCGATACGCAATGGCGGCTTCGTTGGAGGAAGATCTCGGCCGGTTCCTGCGGGGCGAGCCGATCCTGGCGCGGCCGGTGAGTCAAGCGGAGCGCGCGTGGCGGTGGTGCCGCCGTAACCCCACGGTCGCCGCCTTGGCCGCGTCCCTGGTCGCCGCGCTGCTCGGTGCCGCCGGAGGTTCGGCTTGGGCCGCGCTGCGGTTTCATGACCAGGCTGGGCGCATGACTCGAATCGCGACAGCCGAGAAAGCAGCCCACGACGACGCCGACTTCCAGCGCGAGCTGGCCCAAACGCGGGCGACCGAGGCCGAACAGCAGCGCCGGCAGGCGCAGCACCATTTTTTCGCGGCCGGCGTTACGTTGGCGCAAACGGCCTGGAGCGCCACGATCTTCCCCGCTTCCTCGATCTCCTCGACCGCCATCGCCCCGACGAGAGTCTCGCCGACGACTTGCGGGGCTTCGAGTGGTACTACCTCCGGCGGCTTCCCGACGCTGGCGCCCGAATCATTCGCGGTCACACCGGGCCGATCCACGCGTTGGCCTTCGCGCCCGATGGCGCTCTGGCTGCCACCGCCGGCGAGGACCGTACCGTGCGACTCTGGGATCTCCGCGCCGGTGAGTCGCGGCGCGTGCTCGAAGCGCCGGGAGTGGTTCGCACCCTGGCGTTCGCACCCGGCGGCAAGAGCCTGGCCGCCGGCACAGGCAAACAGATTCTCGTCTGGGAAACGGCGAGCGACCTCCCGCCGCGCGAGCTGACGACGACGCTCCCAGTTCTCGCCCTGGCCTACGCGCCCGACGGCAAGGTGCTCGCCTCGGCCGAGGACGACACCCTCGCCAGAGCCAAGGGGCCGGGGGGCGTGCGGCTCTGGACCCTCGCCGACGGTGTCTCGAAAAGCCTGGCTATGCCCGCCGACCACCGTCCGTCGGCCCTGGCATTCACTCCCGACGGCTCGGGCCTGGCGACAGCAGGCAACGCCTTCGCCGCCCTCGGACCGGCGGCCGCGCCCAGCGCGCGAGGACTCGTGTTCTGGGACGTCGCCACCGGCCAGGTAAGATGGAGCCGCCCGGGCAAGTCCACGGCGGTGGCGATTGCGCCGGACGGCAAAACGCTCGCGGCGGCCAGTCCCGACAGGACGATCGCGGTGCTCGCCGCGCACGACGGGCGGCTGGCATTTACGTTGGCCGGCCACGAGGGAACTGTGAGCCACCTGGATTATGCTGCCGACGGCACCCGGCTTGCCTCCGCCGGGTCAGACGCAACGGTCCGAACCTGGGAGCCGGCGTCGGGCCGCCCGGTCGCTGTACTCGTCGGTCACGAAGGCGCGGTCGAGGCCGTCGCCTTCGACCCCCGCAAAGGGTCGACCGCGCTGGCGAGCGCCGGGGCTGACCGCACGATCCGGCTGTGGGCCGGCGATGCCGTGCCAAGCCTCGGCGCCTACAGCACGGCCGCGGCCCTGAGCCCCGCCAACGCCGCGGCCTTCGCGCCGGACGGCGCACGGCTAGCCACCGGAGAGCAGGACGGAACGGTGCGGCTCTGGGACGCCCGCACGCGTCCCCTGGCACTCCTTCGAGCGTTGAAGGCGCACGACGCGCCGGTGAACGCCCTGGCCTTCAGCCCCGACGGCGGCACTCTCGCCTCAGCCGCAGGGGCAGTGGGCCTGCCTGCCTCGGTCGTGCTCTGGGACGTCGGCGCGGCGGCGGCCCGGTTTACCCTGGAGGGATTCGCCACGACCGTTCACGCCGTCGCGTTCGCGCCCGACGGGAGCGTCCTGGCCACCGGTGACGGCGACGCTCCGCGATTCGGCGACGTTCACCTCTGGGAATCGGCCACCGGCCGGCTGCTCCGCACAATACCCGGCGAGATCAATGAAATCCACTCACTGGCCTTCTCGCCGGACGGGCGCCACCTCGCGTTGGGAGGGGGCTGGGGCGATCAGCGAGGCTCGTTGCGCATCGTGGAAGCGGCCAGCGGTGCGCGCGTGCGCGAGCTGAGCGGGCACGGTCGGCGAGTCGGTGCGCTGGCCTTTTCCCCCGACAGCACACTCCTCGCGGCCGGCGATGGGGCCTTCTACGTGCCCGGAGTCGTCCGGGTCTGGGATATCGCCACGGGGGACGAACGGCTGATGCTGGCGGGGCACAGCGAGGCGGTCAGAGCGCTCGCCTACGCGCCCGACGGCACGCGGATCGTGACGGCGAGTCACGACAAGACCGCCAAGGTCTGGGACGCGCTCGGAGGGCAGGAGCTCCTGACCCTGACCGGCGCCTTGCAACCGCTACACGCATTGGCGCTGTCCCCCGACGGCACGACCGTGGCCGTCGTGGGCGGTCCCCCGCCCGGAAGCGTCGGTCCCGGCGACCTCCGCGTCTGGGACGCGCCGGCCTTCGAGGACCCACTGGCCATCAAGGGTCACAAGGGCGCCGCGATCAGAGAGTTCGCCTTCATCCCCGGTCGCGACCGCGGGGAATGGGCGCTGGCCACGCTCGACACCGATGGCGTCGTGCGTCTCCGCGACGGCGCGACCGGTCGGACGCGCGAGCGCTTGAGGGGACAAACGGTCCTGGCTCAGGCTCTCGCCGTCGCACCCGACAGCAGCGCCCTGGCCATCGCGGGTAACAGCGACGAGGGGGGCGAAGTGACGGTCTGGGAACCCCGGACCGGGCGCCAGCTCGTCGCGATTCGGCTCGGCGAACATGAGATTCCCGTCGCACTCGCATTCACGTCCGATGGGACGCGGCTCGCCGTCGGCTCGGTGAGCCTGCTCACAAAAGCGAAGGTGCGTATCGTCGCGGTCGCTGACGGCAAGACGCTGGCGTCGTTCGCGCCTCCGGCATCGGTCGACGTGCTCACCCACTTGGCCATGGCGCCGGACGGGCGCACGCTCGCCATCTCCGGCGGCGATCCGAAGGCGCGTGGAGTCGCCCGCGAGGTGTGTCTGGTCGACGCGGCCGACGGACGGGAGCTGCGGACCCTCTCGGCCGACGGGCGGCAATTGGCCGCCGCGGCTTTCGGGCCCGATGGCCGCACGCTGGCCCTGCCAGAGGCGATCGAGCCGGCCGGCGGCGGACCTCCCGCCGCACTTCGACTCTACGACTTCACGTCCGGCGCGCTCCTCCGGCGGTTCGTCGCCCATCGCAACGGGATCTCTGCAGCCGCCTTCGCGCCCGACGGCCGAACCGTTGCCACCGCCGGCTGGGACGACGCGATCAAGCTCTGGAATCCCGCCAGCGGCGGCGAACTGCATCGAATTTCGGCCAACGTCGCCATGGGGCGGAGCCTCGCGTTCAGTCCCGACGGCGCCTGGGTCGCCGCGCGCCTCATGGACGGCTCGATCCGGTTCTGGGACGCCCGGACCGGCAGCCCCCGGCTCTGGCCCGCCGCCTGGCCGCGCGCTCGGCCTCGACCGCCGGACGCGCACGGGCTAACACTCGCCGAGCGGCTCGCGGCACTGCCCCCCGCCGAGCCGACTATGCAGCCGTCGTTTCAGTCCACCCGCGACCGGGCCCAGGACAGCCGGCGCCGCCTGCAATCCGCAAAGGACCTCAGAGTGATCGGACAGGCCCTGTTCAAACATTGCGCTGCATTCGTGACCTTGCCCGCCGCCGCCCGCGCGCAGAACGGACGGCCACTGCTCTCGTGGCGAGTTTCGATCTTGCCGTTCCTGCCCGGCCAACAGAAGCTGTACGACGAGTTCCATCTGGATGAGCCGTGGGACAGCCCGCGCAACCAGCCGCTGCTGGCGAAGCTGCCCGCCGTGTTCGCCGCCCCAACGGCGATCAGTCCGCCGGCCGGCCCACCCCGGCGCCGCCCGGAGCCGACGAGTGAGCCGGCGCCGCAGCGCGGCCTGACGTATTACCGCGTCGTGACTGGATCGGCGACACTCTTTCCCACGGCTCCCGGCGCCCGGCTGATGTCGGTGAATTCTCGCGACATCCCCGACGGACCCCGCCACACGCTGCTCGTCGTCGAGGCCGCCGAGCCTGTACCCTGGACCAAGCCCGACGAGCTCGAGTACGACCCCGATCCCTCGCGTCCCCTTCCAAAACTCGGAGGGCTCGGATTCTCAGGTGGTTTCAACGCACTCTTCGCCGACGGCTCCGTGCGATTCGTGAAGACAGACACTCCGCAAGCTGTCCTCCGCGCCTTGTTCACCCGCGCTGGCGGCGAGCCGATCGATCCCAGGGCCTCGCCGTGAGCGTGTTCGTCAAGGTCAACACTCGCCCTCAAATCGTAGCGAGCCCGCAAACTCATAAATCGCGAACACGATGTCACAATCGCACTCGAAGCAGTCAGTTTTCTGAACAGATGTTTCTTCGTCCGGCCTCGTCAGGCCATTGCAGATGCGGGCAGCCGATGGACCGTTTCCAAAGAACCGAATCATGATGAGCGACCGAAGGAGCAGCAACTTCGGCGGCCTCGACGTCGACCTGGATCGGCTTCGCCAATTGGAGCTTCGCACGCTCCCCGAACACATACAACTCGGCCGCAGCGTAGTGTATAGCCCCGATGGCCGCACCCTCGCCACCACCGGTCACGTCGACAGTGTGCAGCTCTGGGATGCCACCGCCGGCAAGGACCTCCGCGCCCTCCGCGGCCCCGCCGGCCAGTTCACTGAGAGCACCGCCTATGAGGGAGCGTCGTTTAACACGGATCGGGTTGGCCCAGTATCGCGCCGGCATGACCGCGGAAGCCGTGGTCATGCTGGCGCGGTCCGAACAGCTCAACTCACCGAGATTTGGTGGCTCGCACCCTGCCGAGCTCGCCGAGGAAAGTCTCTACGACGTCCGGATGAATTTCGTCCAGCGAAACCGGGGAGGACTATAACGGCCAACTCTTGCGTCAGGCGCTGACGAGCAGCTTCTGGCGAAACAGGCCGGCATCGATCGCAGAGGCTTCGAATGGTTCTAGTGGTAATCTTGAGTTGAGTGGGGATGCGCCGCCCCGCTAGCCGGCTTCAGATTTCGATCCTCTGCTCAAGCTCATGACCCTGAAGCGGTGATCGCGATGAACCGCGTCATTCCCGCAAAGTCCCAGATCACGGATGTCGAGCGCCGGGTAAAGCGCCGCCCGTCATCAGTTTCGGTACAGCCAAGACGTGCCCCAGGTTTGCTCCGTGTTCTTCATGAACAAGACGCAATCCAGCTCGGGCTCGAGGCTGAAGGTCTCGTTCAAGTAGTCCATCAGGGGGAAATCGTATCTGTATTCGTGGCAGAAATACATGTCCCATGGCGGGTAGTCAATCTTCTGGAACGAGAGCATGTCCCGTTCGTAGCTGTAGCCGCTGCTGCCATCCAGGTCGAACACAAACTTCTTCGCCGCATCAACGTCGGCGAAATCCGTCGTCTCCGGCTTATCCTTCGTGATGGAAGACATGACCGCGGTGAACTTGCCTCGACAGAGCGGGTCAGTCGCCCGGTTCTCCAGGCTGTATGCGGTGCCGTCGTCCACGCGCACGAACTCCGACACCTGCTTGCGGAAGTGCGAGAATCGCTTGCCGAAGAAGCCCAGGAACCGTGACGATGAGTCAGACCGCAACGTGTAATAAGTTCGATAGACGCTGCCGCCTTTCGTGATCTTGGTGCTGACGCGCAACAGCATGTCGTTGTTGCGGACCGGCGGGATGGGCACCAGGCCGAGCCGGCTCACCCAGAAGTCGCAGGCGCACATGCTGAACATGCCGAGCCCCGTGCCGGGAATTTCGTCGAGGTCGAGCCTCTCGGGCACAATCCGGCGGAGTTGATCGAGCGGCACGCGGAAATTGACCGTGAACCGCTTGTTCGTGAACGACCGCACACGCACCGGCTGGTGGTACACGCGGCCCATGCGCTGGTGCAGGGCGCACAAATCCATCGGCGCCGCCGCAGACTCGACCAATACGCTCATGGTGATTGCTCCTCTTTCGAGGTAAAGCCGGTTGCCCAAAAAGGTCCCTGGACCGTGACGCGGGCTGGAAGAATGGCGCGTCTATAGCAGAAACCACCGCGACAGTCCAGGGTGTGCCGGAGCGTGAGATGAGGCTCACCGCGATGTCGATTGCGATTTCCAAGGTGACACACTCGACCCATCGGTCATCCTGCTCGCGTTGTTATGACCCGGGTGAAGATCGGTGATTGCGAACGATCTGAGTAGTCGAACAAAGCGTTTGAACGTCTTCTCGCGGCAATCCGGCCAATACCATCGTAGGGTCAAATCCGCTAGTGTTGATCCTGGACGTGAATGACCGAAGGCCCTGGACCCGTCAAGATGACCGACCGCCCCAGCGATCACATCGATGACATGGAAATCGATCTGGCCCGGCACATTGATCAGGTCTGCCGGCGGTTCGAGGCCGACGTCCGCGAAGGACGTCAACCGCGTATCCACGACTATCTGGTCGACGTGCCTGACGAGGGCCGACCTGCACTGCGGGCCGAGTTGGAAGCCCTGGATCGCGAGCTGCACCCTTCGGAGCAGACAGTCGCGAATCGCGAGGCTGGCCCTCCCACGGAGCCCGAGCCCCGGCCGGCACCCGATCCCTCCACGATCGCCGAGGCGCTGACCATCGCCCCTGGACCAGCGCGCTCGTCGGTTCTCGAGGGGGCTACGTTACCACCCGGCAACGCGCAGCGATCCCCTCACGATCAGCCCACCACCGGTGCGCTTGGTCAAGATCCATCGCCCACAGCCGGCGCGTCCGATCCCACCCACATCCGCCGCTTCGGCGACTACGAGATCATCCGCGAGATCGCCCGCGGCGGCATGGGTGTGGTGTTCTTCGCCCGACAGATCAGCCTCAATCGATTTGTTGCGCTCAAGATGATCCCGAGTGATCGGCTCGCCACCGACACGGACCTCAGGCGGTTCCACGTTGAAGCCGAGTCAGCGGCCCTCCTCGACCACGCGCACATCGTACCGATTTACGAAATTGGAGAACATGACGGACAGCATTATTTCAGCATGCGTCTCATCGACGGCGGCAGCCTGGCCGATGCGATTCCCCGCTACGTCGAGGACCCGCAGGCGGCGGCCCGTCTGCTGAGCATGGTGGCACGCGCCGTGCACTTCGCTCATCAGCACGGCATCCTTCACCGCGATCTCAAACCGGCCAACATCCTGCTCGATCGCAGCGGCCAGCCACACGTCGGTGACTTCGGCCTGGCCAAGCGAATTGAGGCCGACTGCAAACTGACCCAATCAGGAGCCATCATGGGCACACCCAGTTACATGGCGCCGGAGCAGGCTGCCGGGCAGAACAAAAACCTGACAACCGCGGCTGACATTTACGCGCTGGGCGCGATTCTGTACGAGCTGATCACGGGCCGGCCGCCGTTCCGCGGCGATAGCGTGATCGATATCTTGCTGCAAGTCGTCGAACGGGATCCAGAGCGGCCGCGCTCGTTCAAACCCGGTATCGACCGGGATCTCGAGTCGATCTGTCTGAAGTGCCTCGAAAAGGACCCGCAGCGCCGGTACAACACGGCGGATGCTCTCGCCGAAGACCTGGACGCCTATCTCAGCGGCGAACCGGTTCTGGCGGAAGTCAGCTCAACCGGCCGTCTGATGCGAATGCTGCTGCGCGACACGCGCCACACCGAAGTGATGGCTCTCTGGGGCCGGGTCTGGATGTGGCACGCCGTTCAGGTCTTCGTGCTCTTTCTGGCTTCCAATGTCTTGATCTGGGCCGGCACCCGCCAGGCCGCACCTTTTGTCGCATTGTGGGCAATCGGACTCCTCTCCCTGATGGTCCCCGCCTGGTACTACCGCTTCCGTGACGGACCCGCCCTGACACCGATCGAGCGCCAGCTCGGACAGGTCTGGGGCATGTTCGCCGCCAGTTGTGTTCTCACCGGAGCGATCGTGGTTCTGATTGGTCTGGAGGTAACCCGGCTGCTGCCGCTCGTGGTACTTCAGTGCGGATTGGCGGCCGGGTGCATGGCCACGATCCTGGGGGGTTCATTCTACGTTCTGGCTGCGGCGTGCGCGGTGCTTGCATTGGTACTGGCCGTCGAGCCGAGCGTCGGCCCAGCGATCTTCGGTGTGGTATTCGGCATCGGATTGTTCGTCCCGGGCTGGCGATTCTCGCGACGCTAGCCGAAAGGCCGTTTGTGCCGAAATCGTTTCGCCAGAGGTTCGTGTCCCCACTATTCTGTTTGATCTTGAACGCCATGTCACAATCGCACGGCAATCGGACATGTAGTTCGAAGTGAGTCTATGTCACGTGGCGTCGCCAGACCGGTTCAGGCCGAGAGCAGACGATGGGCCCCGATCCAAGGACCGAATCAAGATGAGCGACCGCCCCAGTGAGAACCTCGGCGAGTTGAACGTCGACCTCGGCCGTCGCACTGCCCACGACGAGCCCACCGCCTCGGTGCTCCGGCAACATCCATCGGCCACACCCGTCGCACGCGAGCTCACCCGCATCCGCTACTTCGGCGACTACGAAATCACCCGCGAGATCGCCCGCGGCGGCATGGGCGTCGTGTTCCGCGGGCGTCAGGTGAGCCTCAACCGCACGGTCGCGCTCAAGATGATCCTGGCGGGCCAGTTTGCCGACGACAACGACGTCAAGCGATTCCACACCGAGGCGGAGGCGGCGGCGAACCTGGATCATCCTGGGATCGTCCCGATCTACGAGGTCGGCCAGCACGAGGGCCAGCATTATTTCTCCATGGGTTTCGTCGAGGGGCAGAGCCTCTCCCAGCGCCTGGCCGAGGGACCGCTGCCTTCTCGAGAGGCGGCGGAGCTGATCCGTCGGGTCAGCGAGGCCATCGAGTACGCCCACCAGCGCGGCGTGATTCACCGTGACTTGAAGCCGGCCAACATCCTGCTCGACCAGAACGGCAATCCGCGTGTCACGGACTTCGGCCTGGCCAAGAAGGTGCAGGGCGATAGCGGGCTCACGGGCTCGGGCCAGATCATGGGCACGCCAAGTTATATGCCGCCGGAACAGGCTGGGGGCAAGCGAGGCGACGTCGGACCCGCGGCCGACGTGTATGCGCTGGGGGCGACCCTCTATGCCCTGGTCACCGGCCGGCCGCCGTTCCAGGCGTCGACGGCGATGGACACCGTCATCCAGGTTATCAGCGACGAGCCGGTTTCGCCGCGGCGGCTCAATGCGTCGATTCCGCGCGATCTCGAGACAATTTGCCTCAAGTGCCTGCAGAAAGATTCAGCCAAGCGGTACGCCACAGCCGCGGCCCTCGCGGTTGACCTGCACCGATTCCTGGCCGGCGAGCCGATCCTCGCCAGGCCCGTTTCCCCCTGGGAGCGCTCGATAAAGTGGGCGCGTCGGCGACCGGCGATTGCCGCCCTTATTCTGGTCGGCGCTTTAGCCGTCGTGTCGCTCGTCGCCTTCGCTGTCGGCCAGTCCTACCGCACAAAGCTGGAGCAATTCAACGCCAGGTTGACCGATGCGCTGCGGGAAACGGAGCGCGCCAAGCGGGCGGAGGAGGACCAGAAGCTCCAGACGGCCGAGGCGCTGGCCAAGGTCGAGAACTACCTGTATTTCCAGACGCTCGCCTCGACCCAGCGCGAGCTGGCCGCCAACGAGCTGAGCCGCGCCGACGAGCTGCTCGATCGCTGTCCCCAGGGCCTGCGAGGCTGGGAGTGGGCCTACCTGAAGCACCGTGCCCATCGTGACCACTCGCGCCTGACGACGCAGGACCAGATCGCCGCCATCGCTGTCAGCCCCGCAGGCAAGCGCCTCGTCCTGGGGGGCCGCGACGGCTCCATCCAGCTCAGGGCGGATTCGTTCGCCGCCGACCAATGGCCCACTCTTCAGGGCCACTCCGGCCGCGTCACTGCGCTGGCGTTCGCCCCCGACGGTCGATCGTTCGCGTCAGCGAGCGAAGACCAGACCGTCAAGATCTGGCAGGCCGTCCCCGACGAGCAAGTCCCCAACCCGGGTGAGAAGGTGTCCGCCCAGGTCGTCTTCACCTGCGCTGGGCACACCGGGGCGGTGCTGGCGGTCGCCTTCGGCCTCGATGGGCGGCTCGCTTCCGCCGGGGCCGATGGTACGGTCCGGCTGTGGGATGCCGCCAGCGGCAGGGAAGTCGCCACCGTGCGCGACCACGTCGGGGCCGTACGCACCGTGGTCTTCAGCTTGGACGGCCGGTTGCTCGCCTCGGCTGGCGACGACCGCACGATCAAGGTGCGGGACACCACAACCGGGGCGTGCCGGTTCACGCTCGAAGGGCACTCAGGCGCTGTCGTCGCGCTGGCGGCCTCACCCGACGGCAAGACCCTCGCGGCTGCGACGATGCCGCCCGGCGGAGCCGGCGAGGTCAAGCTGTGGGACATGGAGGCCCGCAAGCAGCGGTTCGTCATCCGGGGACATACCGGGGGCATCGCGGGGATGGCGATCTCGCCTGACGGACGGACGCTCGCCGCGGCGGGAACCGAGGGCGTGGTCCAGTTCTGGGACACCGACAGTGGCCAGCCGCAATTCATCCTTCGCGGTGGCGGCGACCCTGCCTCCGCACTTGCATTCCCGCTCGACGGCCGTCGGCTGATCGTCGCCTTCGGAGAGCCCGGGCGGCCGGGGGAGGTGATCTGCTGGCACCTCGGTCTCCCGCTCGGATGTCCAGACGCTGCGGGGCCACACGGGGCCGGCAACCGGTGTCGCCTACAGTCCCGACAGCCAGCGCCTTGCCTCTTGCGGCGCCGACGGCGTGGTGCGGGTCTGGGACGTGGCGACCGACGACAAGGACCTCGGCCCAGGCGGTCGCGAGGTTTTTGCATTGAAGGGGCATTCCGGTGCGGCCACCGGCGTTTCGTTCGGCCCCGACATCCAGTTCCTGGTTTCAGCCGGTCGCGATGGAACAGCGCGGATCTGGGACGTGGCAACCGGCGAAGAAGTCCGGACCTTGCGCGGGCATGCCGGCCCGGTCCTGACCGTCACCTACAGCCCCAGCGGGGACCGCGTGGCCACGGCCGGCGGCGGGCCCAACGGGCCCGGCGAGATCAAGGTCTGGCAGGTCGCCGACGGCCGGGAGCTGCGATCGTTGCCCGGGCAGGCCGGTCCGGTCGCCGGGTTGGCGTTCAGTCCCGACGGACACCGACTGGCGTCCGCTGGCTCGGACCATACCGTCCGAATATGGGACCTGGCCGACGGCCGGGAGCTTTTGATTCTCAAGGGGCACGCTCGCGAGGCCGCCATCGTCGCCTTTAGCCCCGACGGCAAACTCCTCGCCTCAGGCAGCCTGGACAAAACCGTTCGGCTGTGGGACGCGGCGACCGGCAGGGCGCTCCAGGTCCTGCGGGGGGATTCTGGTGCCATCTCGGGCCTGGCGTTCTACCCTGGTGGCTCCCGGTTGCTGGCTGTCGGGTCAGACGGTGCCTTGAACTTGTGGAGCCCGGCCACCGGGTTAGAGGCCTGTGCCATCCGCGCCGACACCGGCCTCGCCGCCGTCGCCGCCAGCCCCGACGGCAGACAGATCGCCGGCGCCGGCGCCGATGGTGGCGTGACGATCTGGTCGACACTCGACCCCGGGCTCGGTGCCCGAGCGGGCGAACCTGCGAGCTTTGATTTTGGTTTCGTAGACAACAATTGACCCAATTTGGGGAGCGATCTCATGACAATCACCGATCAGAAGTCGAAGCTGGCGATCCGCGTTCATACACCACGGTTGGCGGGTCGAGAAGCGCCCGCAGCTTCGAGGGCGAGTGAGGCCCGAGGTGTCTGGGCCCGCGCCTGTGTCCCTGTTGCCGGCACGCTGGTCACCTTGCTTGTTGGCGCCGTGGCCGGCTGCCAGGGATCCGCGCCTGGACCGTCGCCGAACGAAGGGAAACCCGCTCAGGCTGTGGTCAAGAGTCCTGCAGCCGCGTCGCCTTCAAGCGAAGCGAAACCCGTTGAAGCCGAGGTCAAGCGCTCCTCCGCACCTGCTCCGTCGTCGAATGACCGGGACGCCATCGAGGCGGTGGTCAGGGGGTTCCTCAAAGCGCAAAAGGAGCATGACCGGGAGAGGTCCCAGTCCTTCCTGACCGCGAAAGCCAAGACAAAGTTCGCCGAGCTCTCGGCGTCCAATCGCAGTGAGGGATTGTTGCTTGGCGCGACTTATCAACTGGGCGAGCCCGTCATCACTGGCGATACCGCCCAGATTCCTGTCACCTTCCGCGAGGCCGGCACGGAGCAAAAAGGGGGGCTCAAGCTGCGCCGGGAGGGCGGCAAATGGGGGATCTTCGCCCAGTCGGGCCGCATCATCCCAGACGATCCGGCTTCGGAAATCGTCATGAATTTCGAGGAACCGGAGGCGATGTTCGGGGAGATCTTCGGCGGCAAGCCCGGGGACATGGCGAAGACGATGGAGAAGAACTTCAAGGATAGCTTCGACCGCGCGAATAAGAGCATGGTTGAAGGGAAGCCCGAGCGCGGCGATCTGGCTGTTGAAGCGCTCGATTCGATAAGCCGGGACCAGTTCGATGCCTCCTGGAAGGTGGACTCGAGCTCCAAGGGGCGTCCGGCAGGCGAGCTGCTGATCGATCTCGCCAAGGCGATCGGCCGGGCGCTCGAGACGACTCCGATCCAGGACCGCGCACTTGCCAGGCCCGTTGCCACCGAAGTGCGGGGACTCTCGCGTTATCAGGCCATCGACGCGGTCACGCGCGCTGCCGGCTTGTCTCCGGTCTACCCGGAGCCGGTGAGCTCGTTCGACTTCTCGACGGGGGCGAATTCGGTCCAGGCCACGATGCGGTTGAGGCCTCGCCGCGGAGGGGAGTTGCTCGCCTTCGCCGGGCCGTTCCTGGTCGAGGTGGTCGATGTCAAGGAAGCCGTCCCGTACGCCACGGGGATCCTCACTTTGAAGGTCACCGCCTCGGGCCTCTCTCCGATTGTATTGAACGAGCTCGAGCGTGGAACTCGGGACGCTTTCAGTGTGACGGAGGTCGTCGACGCCAAGGGCCACAGTCTGGTCGACGCCGAGGCCGCGGGCTCTGGGGCGTTCATGTCGACAACGATCCCGGGGGGATATGAGAGGACCACCCGATTGGCGCTGAAGGGCCTGCTGCGCGACGTCGCGGCGATCAAGGCGTTGCGATGTAAGCTGCGCGTTCCCCTCCCGGCTCGGGTCGAGACGATCCGCTTCGATACCTTGGTCGCCGGCGAGACCCGGAAACTCGGCGACCTGGAATTCACCCTTCGCACCGCCACCAAGGGTCAGTCAATGTTCAACGGCGTGAAGGGGGAGAGTCAGAACCTATCGATCGAGTTCCATCGCACGACTCCGGATCGCACGAAGCAGGGCGAGCAGGGCAAGCAGGAGCGACCCACCCCCGTCTCCACCGCATTCGGGCCGGATCGCGTGAAGCTCGTGGGGCATGACGCCCAGGGGCAGCCCCTCAAGACGGCAGCCAACACTTTTCAACGCGGCGCCTCGGACTGGACATCCCAGGTCAATATCCAGGGCCCTGCGACGTCGCTCATTGCCAAAGTGGTCAGAGAGGTGAATACACTTGAGTATGAATTCATGCTGGCAGACATCCCGCTCCCGTCGCACGGTTCGATGCCCGAGCGGATCGAGCCGGCCAGCTTCCCCGGGCACGATTCACCCGTCGCGATCGAGTTCGTCTCGATCGGCGGCAAGGCCCCGTTTCAGACCGCCGAGCTGCGCGTGACGAATCATTCCAGCAAGGACATCCGCACGCTCGCGATGAAATTCGACTACCTCGCCCCGGACGGCAAGCGGCTGGGCGGCTGGGACAACGTGAACCAATCGGGGACGGGGCCTTCTTTCGGCAGCGGTCCTGGAGAAGCCAAGCCGATCCTGGTGGCCAGGGGGGCGAAGTCCGCATTCCAGGTCAATGCGCCCTTCCTCACCGCGGGGACCAAGACGATCGCGGTGACGGTCAAGACCGTCGGATTCGCAGACGCCGAGACGTGGCGGCCGCCGGCCGCGCCGAAGAAGTGACGCGGCGATTGAACCGGGATCGCTGAGGCTTCGAGTGGTACTAACGGCACCGGGAGACCGGTCAATGAAATTCCTCAAAAACTTGTTTGGCCAAAAGAATACTGCCGGATCTGATATTCGCGCCGAGAGGCAGGCAGACCCGCCCGGAGAGCCGGATCTGATTCGCGTGTATGATCAGTACGGACAAGAGCTTTTGATCACGAAAAAGCAATGGCGGACCGACATCCTTCCAGGCGCCATCAAATCAAACCGGGACAAACCCACTGAGCTCTATCACGTGATCGTCGGCGCATTGAACGATGGCTTCCGTTCCGACGTGATCGCTGCCGCTTCGCAACTCTACAGAATTGATCCAGAGCGTGTTCGGAGCACCTGTCTTTGGGGGATCATTCTTACCGAAGAAAATCGACTCGACGAAGCAGAGAGCGTGTTTCTTGACTTTGGTGCTCGACATGGCGACGACGGATACGTTTTGACCAACCTCGCCAAGGTGTATGCCAAACGCAACAACCATTCGAAGGCAGAGGAAACTCTCTGGCACGCACTTGCAATTGACCCGAACCAAGAAAATGGATTGGTCTGGTATCAAGGAAACCACCATCAGCGAAGTGGGGAAGAGGCTGGACACGAAGCACTGCGCAGGATTGCGGCTCTACCCCTGAGCTGGCGCGCAACTTTGGCTGGCGCGGGCTGCACTCGAGTCAAGAAACCTGGAACAGGCAATCCCTTACTACGAAGAGAGCTTGTCCCGACTCGGAGAAGATACTCCAGCCGATGTGCTGATGCAGATCAACTCACAAGCAATAATACGCCAATTGGCCGATGCTCCCGGTCGTTTGAGCCGTGCGTTGCCGCTGTTTCTCGCAGAGCACGTCCATTTCAATACCGCTGCCCGAGTTCTGACGCTGATACCCTGGATTACAGGCGAAGCAAGCATGGATTGGACGCTTCGCTCAATTCGGCAGGCCCGGCCCGGCGTCGCCTGTCGAGGAACGGCCCGGTCCCTCAAGCCAGAAGGCGGGATACGTTTGGGCTGAATGGCTTCCTGGGAGGTTATCCGGGGCACCACTTCAGCGGGGGACCATCCGCTTCAAGCTACTGAGCTGGCGGACTCGTTCGACGACGATTCTGGAATCATCGAACGGTGTGTCACCGACGTAGCTCGCCCTGATCACACCATCGCGGCCAATCAGGAAGAGACCGTGCCGAGGGCCCGTATCGTAAACGCCGAAGTCGCGAAACGCTCGGTGGCCATCATCGACCAATAAGTGGAAGTTGTCAGAGGTTGAGAGCCCGAGGGCTCTGAATGCCTGATCCGCGTCGCGAATCCGACGGCTGCTGACCGCCACGATAACGGCGTCAGGATCGATGGCTCCCCTGGCGCGGCCGACCAGTTCTCGAAGTTCCCGTGCGCAGTGGAAGCACTCCACGCCCTGGAAGAACACAAGTATCACGTCGTTGTGACGGAGCCGAGCCAAGTCGAGCACCCGACCCTTGGTGTCCGGAAGCACCAGCGCCGGCGCGGGTGTCGAAGACCCTTTGAGTGCCGCCTTCTTGGGGACCGCCGGAACCTGTCCGGGCGGATTGGAAGCGACGAACTCGATCGGCATCATCATACCCTGGTCCTCATGGTCGAGGATATGACAATGGAAGACCGACTTACCCAGGAAGTCTTTGAACCGGCTTCGGATTGTATAGGTCTCGCCGGGCTGCACGAAGAGCGTATCTCTCCATTGATTCAGCGGGGTGCAGACTCCGTTCATCTCCTTCATCACCACCTGGAAGGGGTTGACGTGGATATGGAAAGGGTGGCCGCTGGAGTCCTGATTCTTCATGACGGCAGAGATCTTCCACTCCTCGGCAGTATCGAGCGGGAGCTGAATCGAGTCTTGATGAACGAATGTTTTATCGTTGATCGTGTATGTTTGGTCGTTGTCGCTGCCATAGAACTGGAAGGTCCGCTTGGTCGCCGACAGCTCGTCGTTCCGGATGCTCGCAAACGGTTGGCACTTGACCAGGGTCTGCGGGTCGGGAAGCCTCATCGCTCGGTGCTCCCCACGGACGACGATCTTCGCAAGGTAGAGCGGATCCTGGTGCCGGTGATGAGGTGCGGCGGCCCCCGGCACATCCGTCTGCTTGAGGTGATAGATACGCTCCGGCTCGCCCGGTCGGAGGGCCGGTGCTTTGATTAACACGTCGCTCCGCTGCCCCGGGGCTAGCTCCACGTCGGATTTCTCAGCCATCGACCCGGTGGCCAGGCCGTCGAGCGCGATCTCATAGAACTTGATGTCGTCGGTTGCTTCGTCGTTATCGGTGACGAAGGTCAGATGGCGGTCCACATCCCAGGCCGCGTGGATAAGCCGCCATCGCTGGACTTCGCCAGGCGCGATCATGATGTTCGGATTGATCACGCCGTTGATCGCCGTCGCCTGGGGCGTCGCGCCGTTTTGAGGATCCGGTCCGTTAAGAGTGATCGCCTTGCAGGTTTTCACGTCGGGCTGAATATTGTAGATCGTGGACGCATCAATTCTCGCGACGGGATTATTCTGATCGTCCGTTCCTGAGCGATAATTATAAAGCTGGAATAGCAGGATATGCTCCCGCGCCGCGGCGATCTCGGGGATGTCTTCCAGGTCGGCGATATCGTCGGTACGCGATCCCTCGACGATCAGCGCGCCGGCCAATCCATTCGATAACTGATAGGCGACCGACCCGTGTTTGTGCGGATGATACCAAAACGTGCCTGACGGATGGTCCGCTCCGATGGTGTATTCAAAGTTAAATTGATCGTTCGGCAGGATAGTCACGTCGAGGATGTTGTCCGCATTGTTCGCGGGACTGACATGCAGCCCGTGCGTATGGAGATTGGTGGTGCACAGGCCGTAGGGCTTCTCGTTCGGATCATTCGTGACGGGTGGATGATCGTTATCGTGAGGGTCGGCCACCCCATTGAGCACGTCGTTCTTCACTCGGATATGAAACGTCGTCCCGCGGCGGACCCGGATGGTGGGCCCGACGGGTTGCCCGTTGTAGCTGAGAAGCTGGAAACTCGCCGGGGCGTTCACATCCGGGCCATGCGGGCTCGGGAATGTGCCGGTCGTGAGGCGGAGGTCATTGACGCTCTTGAAGGCCGATTCCTCGGGGTCCCGGAACACCGCCTTGCTCTTCCGAGCATACTCGATCTTCGCTTGGACGCGCGGGGCGACGCGTTGCCTCTCGACCCGTTGCGCGGGCTGCTCGATGGCTCCTTGCCGGGGCTGCGCCGACGCGGAAACGACCCCCAAGGCGATCATCAATGCGCCGGATGAGAGACCGGCTAACCGACGCTTCGCAGATCGTAACAACACTGGATCCTCCTCCGGACTGAGTGCTCTTCGCGGGAGCGGATTCCGCAGCCCCTAATCAGGTAGTGGAATGCGCGAACGACCTTGCGGCTATGATCCGACCGATCCAATCCCAAGACCCGGATTCGGGCGACCGCGCCGCTCCTCTCCATTGGAGCCTCACCGCGGGCGACCTGCCAGGAGACGTGATCGACACACGACCTCGGGAACTTCGATCTTGTCCTGACGCGTGAACGGGCCTCATCAATCGCCCGCCGATCTGTGCCGGCGGATCGAAGCGGCGGCCATTATGAGCACGCGGAATCGAAGGATTCAAGGAGGATCTGGGCCGCGAGGGCTCGGCGCGGCAAGAATTGCTTGCGCCAGCCACGTCGGGCGAATATGAGGGGGGCTGGGAGCCCCGAGCAGCGGCAGGCGAACCGGCCAGACTCCCGAATCCGCCGCCAGAGCCGACCCGCACGATCGAGTCGACCGCGTGGAAAATGACGATCCCATCAGCGCCATCGTCGGGTCCCGCTGCCGCCGGCGCCGGGATCGCCTGAACCAACTGGGTGGGACACGTCTCCGCCGCGCAACCGTTTTCGGAGATGCTGAACTGCGTCGGTCCGTCCATCCGCGCCAGCACGCGACACGCCGCGCAGCCGTAAAGCAACCGCCCTTGCAACCAGGGCGTGGCGTTGGATTCGAGCGTCACCTGGGCGCTCAATCCCGTGCCGAGGCTCTCGAAGAAATGGAACTCGCGTCCGTCCGGTGTGCGAACCAATCCGACATCCAGAAAGTTCCCGCCAGGCTCCCGAAGGCTCATCGCGCCAAACTGGTGCCTGACGGAATGCGCGTAATCGTTGGCCGAGCCAAGCGGAATGACCGCGAACGTGACATCCGTCCGCCGTGAGTTCAAGAGCCCTGTCGCGACCTCGTGCGCGGTTCCGTCGCCACCAGCCGCGGCCACCGTCGCGAAGCCTTCCAGAGCGGCCTCACGAGCGAGATCGACCGCGTGCCCACGCCGCTCGGTCGGTCGAAACACCACTTTCCCGGCCCACGCCTCCTTGAACCGGCGCATCCGCTCACTCGCTCGGTGTCGTCCCGCCACGGAATTGTAAATGACGCACGTGTCCATGAACGGCTCGCGTTGAGGGAAAGACATTCTCGTCGCCGTCGACGCCACAAGTTCTATATGGCCGTCGCACACCGGATCGTGCCATCCCGGATCGTGATTTCTGGCGATCCGCCGGCAAAGCCTCGACACAGCGGGTCAGTCGCCCGGTTCTCCAGGCTGTGTACAATACGACGTCATGCGACTAGCCCAACCGTCAGCACAACGATCGGCATCGGAGCGGAGCTGATGGATGCCTACACTCCGGCGAGTGATGCAGCAGTTGACTCCGTGGATCATGTGAATTGCTGTGTTGTCGGCGGGGGACCGGCGGGGGTCGTGCTCGCCCTGTTGCTTGCACGACGCGGGGTAAACACCGTCCTGCTCGAAGCCCACCGTGATTTCGATCGCGACTTCCGCGGCGACACTCTCTTCCCGTCGGTCATGGAGATCATGGCTGAGCTCGGCTTGGCCGACCGGCTTCTCGAGCTCCCGCACGGCAAGATGCGCACAATGACCTTTCACACGCCCGCGGGTGCGCTCGAGGTCGGCGACCTGGGTCGCCTGCGCACGCAGTTTCCGTACGTCACGATGCTGCCTCAGTCGCAGTTCCTGCGAACTCTGACCGAAGAGGCAGACCGGCTGCCGGCATTCCGGCGCGTGATGGGCGCGAATGTGCAGCGGCTGATCGTCGAAGGAGGCGAGGTCCGCGGGGTTTGCTACCGAGGGCCCGACGACCGCTGGCACGACGTGCGGGCCGATCTCACGGTCGGCGCCGACGGTCGCTTCTCAAAGTTGCGGCAGCTCGTTGGTTTGGTGCCGGTGCGCGCGGGCTCTCCGATCGACCTCTTGTGGCTCCGCGTGCCGCGCAACCCGGCCGATGCCTCAGAGGCCGGGGGCGGCTTCCTGGGTCCGGGCCGCTACATGATCGTGCTCAGCCGCGGCGATCAGTGGCAGATCGGCTACGTCTTCCCGAAGGGGGCTTACCCGCAGCTTCGCGCCGCGGGGCTGGACGAATTGCGGCGGTCGATCGCCGAGCTCGCGCCCGGGCTCGCGTCAGGCCTCGAGTCGATCACGGACTGGCGTCAGGCACCGGTGCTGTCGGTGGAAGTAAGCCGCCTCCGGCAATGGTGGCAACCCGGCATCCTGCTGATCGGCGATGCGGCCCACGTCATGTCACCCGTCGGCGGGGTTGGCATCGGCAATGCCGTTCTGGATGCCGTCGAGGCAGCCAACCTTCTCGCCCGGCCCTTGCTGGCCGGCCGATTGTCCCCGCGCGACCTCCGCGCAGTGCAGCGCCGGCGCGAGTGGCCTACGCGGGTTACACAGACGATGCAGCAATTGGCCTATCGGGTCTACATCGCACGCGCGTTACGATCGACAGGGCCTTTCAACCTACCGCTCTGGGTCCGCCTCGCCAATCGCGTGCCAGTGCTTCGCGACCTGCCGATTCGGCTGATCGCGCTCGGACTCCGGCGAGTCCACGTCAAAGATTGAGACATTGCCGCGATCAAGAGTGCGACCGGCCGCCAGCATGCAAGTGGCAGGTTCCCCCCTCGCATCCGCCCGCCTCGACGATCCGGCCCATCAGTCGATAGCGGTGCGCGGCGACACCGGCGTAGGCCAGGTCGCAAAGGAGCCGGATTCCGGGTATGTAGTAAACGTAGGCGATAAGGCCGAGAACAGGCCGCGTCGCCACCGCACGAGCCGCAGCCTCGAAGCCCGAGCAGACGCGACCGTCGGGGGTCACGAGGTGCATCGCCCGCATGCAGGCATCGTAAGGAATACCGGGAAATCGGTCGAGAACCCCTGGATCCTGGAAGCTGACAAGATCGATCGCGCCCGGGGCCGCCAGTCGCGACAGGTTGCCAACCTGGCGCTGGCAAAATCGGCAATGACCATCGTAGAGCAATACGTGCCGGCCGGGCGGGGCCGTTCGCTCGACGGCCACTGCCGAGCGCTCGCGCCCAGGATCGTAGCCACGCAATCGAGGGCGCCAGCAGCGCACTCGGCGGCGGTAGGCCCGGTAAGCCTCGCCGAACCGAGCCTCCAGGTCGGCCTCCTCCCCTGGCCGGACGCCGAAGTTCCAGATCAACAGACCAGCGAGCACGTACGCAAGGACCGAAGGGGAACCAAGGTAAAGCCCGACCGCCGCCCCCTGGCCGAGCCCCGCGATCGCCATCGGGTTCCGCACGTAGCGATAAGGCCCCGCCACGACCAGCTCGCGCGTGCAGTCCAGCGGCAGCGGCGTCCCGCGCCCCCGGACCGCCATGATCATCCCGCTCGTGAGTCCGAGCGCCCCACCGAGTGCGAATAATAGCACTCCGGCGCCCCGCCAGCTCGGTGCGGCGAACCGATGCGCGCGGAGGCCCGTCATCGCTTCCAGCCAGTAAATCATCGCTGGGATGAAGAACAAGAGTGTGGACCAGAAGATCGCGGTCTGAACGAGAGTCTTTGCCACATTCCAGGCGGTTGTCGCGGGCCGTGCCTCGCGGCTGGGAATCGGCGCTCCCAAGACTCACCTCCCCGGGCGGAGTCGCCACGCCAGATAGGGCGGGACGGCGAGTGACGGTGCCATCAAAGCCGCTCCCGCTGTTACACTACCCGACCAGGCCGCCAAGGTCAAAACGTAGAGCGATGCGTACGCCGCCGCTCCCGCGTGGACGCACAGAATCGGCCAGCCCCACGGCCGGCAGCGAAAGAGCCCATACGCCGCTGCAAGGGAGCCGCCGGCATACAGCAAGAGATCCGCGAACACGAACGCCAGCAGAGTGACTTCCGGCGCCCCAGGAGCGAGGAAGAATCGTCGTGACGTCGGGATGGTCAGCAAAACAATCCACCAGGCAAGGCCGCCCAGCCCCTGCACCACCAGGAATAGAGCGCCGAGCCTGCGTATCAAGAACGGCATCCGCCCAACTCGCCGATCGTCACGTCCCGGATCGACCTGTTTTTCTGGCTCCTCGCCTTCGCCGCCCTGAGCTCCGCCGCTGTTCTTCTCCGCGCTCATCGCCTTCCTTTCTCTGGACAAGGAGACCTGGTGGAATCCTCACGCCTGCCCGCGATTACCCGGCGGCCGCGGTGTGTGCGGCGAGAAAGGCTTCCAATGCGGGGCGCTCCGAAGCCGACACGGGAATGATGACTTCACTTTCGGCTTCGAGCCCCATGCCGAAGAGCCGCGGACCGAGGACGGTGAGATGGAGCGCAAACCCGTCTTCACGTGCGTCCCAGTGCTTCACGGCGATCCGCGACCATGGCGTGGTCGCGCAAAACATCTGGATGCCACGTTCGCGCACTCGAGTTCCCAAAACGGACTCCTCACACACCGCAGCAGCGAGCGTGAAGAGCATCCCCGTGCAAATGAGCAGGAGCACACCAGGGGGAACGTGGTAGGCCGAGCTATCGTCGGCGTCGAGTGCGAGCAGCCGGACTGCCACGACGACCGCCCCGATCACCAGGCTGGATAACCCCAAGGCGAGCACCAGCCACCGCTTCGCGTGGCGTCGCGGAAATCCGAAAGTCACGGCGCACAGGAAAAGCGCGATCAGCAGCATCAATCGCGAGCCCATGAACAGTTGACGCCTGGTTGTCACGGTGAGGGCTGTCCCGAGTATTCCGAGGACGAAAAACAGCCTGACCCACCCGTACGCCGCGGCGCCTCGCCCCCGATATGACCCATACGCAAGAGCGCCTCGCCCCTTTGCCCACGACGCCATCGCAAGCCGGAATCGCACCGGTCCAGCCTGCACGCGGAACACCGCTTCCTGGACGAAGAGCGCTATCGCGACCAGCGTCAGCAGTGAGAAAAGCGCCTCGAGGATGTACGCGAAGGCGGGCGGCATGGAGAAGCTCCTATGCCATCTCGAATCAATTGTTGATGGCCTGGATCGCTCCAGGCGTCGTCCGGTATTTGGTCATCCCGCAAGCCGATTAACAAGGACCCACTTCCAGAAAGATGTTCGTTTCGCGTGCCGTTGTGACAAAGATCACGGAATCGGCGAGGTCGCATCGCCGCAACGATCGGTTGCGCCATCGGCCCGACACCGGCAACGAGCGCAAGACCTTCCCGGGCGCGACTGCCCCGTCGCGTTGGGACTGACGCCGTACCGTGCCGGTGCCACTGTGTAGCAGGCACACTCCGTGTGCCGCCCGCGCGTTGCACGTTCACTGCGCCCCGCATTCCGCCAACCGCGAATCGCAGAATCAAGTAGGTCAGGCTTTAGCCTGACGATCCGATCCGTAGCGCCAAAACCCGAGCCATGAACCCTCCATAAACAAGCCGGCGTTGACCCGGGCTTCAGCGGTACGCGGCCGCCGACCAAATCGCAAACGCATTGGCACAATCGCGCCGGTAACGGACATCTAATTAGAAGTGAGTCCTGATCGAACCATCCCCGATTCGGGCGCCGTCAACCAATCGGGATTAATAGAGTAGATTCGCGGAGGTCGGAGAGGTAACCCACTGAGGCGGCATTAGACCGAAACGTTGAAGCACGCGAGCCGGCCCTTGTTTTGCCAGCCTTCGGCCTCAAGCGAGTCGCGTCGGCGACCGCCGGTCGCCAGACACCAGGAGTTCACACAATGAATCCGCTTCGAAAGCTTCATCCCGATTTGCAAGCGTGCGAGCTGGAAGATCGTCTTCTGCCGGTCATCGCCAATCTGGGCGTTGTCGTGGTGACCTCCGGTGGTTACTTCCTGATGATTCGCCACCCCGCCGCCGTCGCCAACCCCGGCGGCTCGCTGAGCGTCGCCGCCATCCCCACATCGATCTCCATCACGAGCCTCGGTGGGATCTTCAATACTCAGCCGGGTAGCGTCACCGGCAGCCCCAATCTGGCCGCGACGGGAAAGGCTGGATCGAGCGAGAGTCCGGGAGGGGCATTCACGGTCGGCTCCCCCGCCGGTGATCCCGCCACCGCGAGCATCCCGCCCGTCACTCGCAACACGATCGCGAACGATGCCCTGAACCCACCTCCCCGCATCGGCCGTTTGTCCGAGGATCGATCCCCGGTCTTGCCTCTTGACGAGTGCTATCGTGGCGGTGTTCCAGAGAACGCGCCTGACCTGTCCACGCAGGCAACGCTTGACGAACTGTCGAGCCGGAAGTCGGTGCCGAATGCTCTGAAGTACATTCAAACCTCCGAATCATTCCCGCAACCTTGAAGGGCTGGGGACGGCCATGTTTTCTGCATCGACGTTGATCCAACACGTGAGATCCTCATTCAACGGCCGGCGAATCGAGCCAGATCGCCGCGGGGTCGCATTCAAGAGACGCCCCAAGAGTTCACCTTGCATGGAACCGCTCGAGGATCGCCGGTTGCTCAGTTACACCATCACCAACCTGGGCTCGCTCGGCGGCACGGCTAGTGTTCCTGTGGAGGTGAACAATCGCGGCGAGGTTGTGGGGTACTCGCTGACCGCCAACAACGCGGCAGCGCATGCCTTCCTCTACAGCCGCGGCAGGATGACCGATCTGGGCACGCTCGGCGGAACGACTTCCGGTGCCATGAGCATAAACTCGAGGGGCGTCATCGTCGGAATGTCGAACATCGCCCCCGGCAACCCGCAGGTTGATGCCTTCATCGAGCGAGGCGGCAAGCTCAGAGATCTGGGGCCGCTCAACCCGGCTTTCGCGGCGGGCGGGATGATCTCGATCAACGCGGGCGGAGAAATAGCTGGACTTTCCGCGGGCGGCTACGTCGCATTGATCCATCGTAATGGGGTGAACATCAATCTGGGGTCCCTCGCGGGCCTGGGTTCCATCGCGCGAGACATCAACGACAGCGGGGACGTGGTCGGCCTTTCGACGACCGCCCTTATGCCGGCTGCGAACGGCTCGAGTACGCCCACCGCGATTTTTCACGCCTTCCTGTATCGGGACGGAACGATGAGTGATCTCGGCACGCTGGGCGGAACGGACTCGACAGCCAACGCGATCAATGACCGCGGCGCCGTGGTCGGGTACTCTTATACCGCGAACAACGTGGCAACGCACGCTTTCGTCGACAGGAACGGGACGATGACCGATCTGGGCACGCTCGGCGGCCGGGATTCAATCGCGGCGGCGATCAATGACAATGGAACGGTCGTCGGTACTTCGCTCACCAGCACTGACGCGTCTCACGGCTTCATTGACGTGCACGGACGGATGGCCGACCTGAACAGCGAGATCCCCGCGGACTCGGGCTTCGTGATCACGACTGCCGAGGGCATCAATGACCGTGGCCAGATCGTCGCGCAGGGCTACGAGACAGGCTCCCCAACCGTTCACCTCGCGCTCCTGCTGAATCCGAGGCGGTCCGCCAGATGATCTGCCGTCAGAAGCCACCATGATCACCGGTTCGACCGGTCTGCAAAGGTTGACTGTATGCGCGGCTTCGCCCGCCTCCGTCGTTGGTTCGCTTATCGGCCTTGGTATCGGTTTCGCGATATCCAGCGCCTAACACACACGAATGGTGAACGAGAAGGCCGACAAGGAAGACATTGCAGATTAGTCGTGCGGCCGATCTGGTGCAGGGCCTGGATCGGTGCCTTTCTCATGTGACAGCTTGTTCCCCTCGCCCATGGGCCGCAACACCTCCGCCAGAACGGCCGCCAACCCCAAGCCCAGGATTTGACCGAAGGGAATGATGAACGGCGTGAGCGCCTTCGCCGTCCAGCCGGCGGGGCGTAAGAACACCTGTTTAAGTTCGATCAGCCCCAAGATGGCGAGGCCGAGTCCCGCCAATAGCACGACGACGCCCGAGGCGAAATGGGCACGGTGTCGATACCCGAGGACTGTCAGGACCAACCAAGGGAGAGAGGCAAACATTTTGGCGCCGCTGCCTAGCCCATACCAGAAGTTGAACGCTAAATACAGCACGGTCGCAATCAGGGCCACCAGGAACGTCGTGATACACACAGCGACGTCATCGTGAATCGTAAAGTTGATCCGGTACTTGCTCATTTCGTGGCCCGCGGCGGTCGTTGACCCAAACAGCGCAGTCTGTTCCAATGCCTTGCCACCTCCCAGTGCCGGCCACCATGGTCAATAGTGAGTCGGCCTTCTCACTGGAGAAGACCTAGATCACCAAAGACGGAGAACATCGCGGACGAACAAGGGGCTGAACCATAACCGCAGCAGCCGCCAGGCTCCCCCACGATCAGAAAAAATCGGTGCCGCTTTTTCGTACCGGTTCCGCAGCCTGGCCAACGCCCTATCGCCGTCGATGAGCGCGGTAGGGCTCAGCGAAGCGATGAACAGCCTCGGACCCGCGAACGCTTGAACGCAAACGCGATGTCACAATCGCGCGCGAATCGGACATCTTCCTGGTACTGAGTCTTCGTCGATCGGCCTCGGCAGGCCTTTGCACGCGGAAAGCAGCCGATCGAGATCGGACCAAGGACCGAATCATGATGAGCGACCGACCTAGCGAGAACCTCGGCGGCATGGAAATCGACCTGGCTCGCCGCGTTGATGAGATTTGCCGGCGGTTCGAGGCCGACTGGCGGGCGCGGTGCGAACCGCGTATCGATGACTATCTGATCGATGTTTCGGAGGAAGCCCGGCCCGCGCTGCGGGCCGAGTTGGAGGCCCTGGAACGCGAATTGCGCCAGTCGGAGGAGACGGTCGCGCGCCTTGAGGCAGTTCCTCCCGCGGCTCCCGAGCTTCAGACCGCACCGAATCCTTCAAGGATCGCGGCAGCGCCGACCATCCCCCCTGGCCCGCCGCCCTCGTCGCTTCACGAAGAGGCGACCGTTCCACCCAGCAACCCGCCTCGAACTGCCCACGATCAGCCGACCGCCGCGGTGCTCGGCCAACATCCATCGGCCACTGGCGGCGCGTCCGAACCCACCCGCATCCGCTACTTCGGCGATTACGAGATCGTCCGCGAGATCGCCCGCGGCGGCATGGGCGTCGTATTCCGGGCGCGGCAGGTGAGCCTCAACCGCACAGTCGCGCTCAAAATGATCCTGGCGGGCCAGCTTGCCGACGACAATGACGTCAAGCGATTCCGCACCGAGGCCGAGGCGGCTGCCAACCTGGACCATCCGGGGATCGTCCCGATCTACGAGGTAGGCCAGCACGAAGGGCAGCATTACTTCTCGATGGGCTTCATCGAGGGGCAGAGCCTCTCCCAGCGCCTGGCGGAGGGACCGCTGCCTGCTCGGGAAGCGGCCGAAATGATCCGTCGCGTGAGCGAGGCCATCGAGTATGCCCACCAGCACGGGGTCATTCACCGCGATCTCAAGCCGGCCAATATCCTGCTCGATCAGAACGGCAACCCGCGTGTCACCGACTTCGGGCTGGCCAAGAAGATTCAGGGGGATAGCGGCCTGACCGGCTCCGGCCAGATCATGGGCACGCCCAGCTACATGCCACCGGAGCAGGCTGGTGGAAAGCGCGGCGAGGTTGGCCCGGCGGCCGACGTGTATGCGCTGGGTGCGACCCTGTATGCCCTGCTGACCGGCCGGCCGCCGTTCCAGGCGGCCACGGCGATGGACACCGTCATCCAGGTCATCAGCGACGAACCGGTGTCGCCGCGGCGACTCAATCCGTCAATTCCGCGTGACCTGGAGACGATCTGCCTGAAGTGCCTGGCGAAGGAGCCGGGAAAGCGCTACGCCACGGCCGCCGCGCTCGCAGAGGACCTGCGGCGTTTCCAGGCAAATGAACCGATCCTGGCGCAGCCGGTGGGCCGGGTCGAGCGGGGGCTCAAATGGGTTCGGCGCAAGCCGGCCGCGGCGGCGCTGCTCGCATCTCTGGTCGTGGGCACCGCGCTGGCGACGTTTCTCGCGATCCGTGCCAACCAGAAGGCCGCGGAGGCGCTGGAGCAGAAGGGTCGTGCCGACGAACAGACCGAGGTGGCGAAATCGAAGGCCGCGGAGGCACTGGTGCAGAAGGGCCGGGCCGACGAGCAGGCGGGAGTGGCAAAATCGAGTGCGCGGCTGGCCAACGACCGCGCTTACATTTCGGATCTGCGGTTGGTGCAACGGGCCTGGGAGGAGAACCAGGTCGGCTCGGTGCATGAACTACTCGAAGGGCAACGGCCAGAGAAGACCGGCGGAGAGGACCTGCGCAATTTCGAGTGGTACTACTGGTGGCGGCAAAGCCACAACGAATTGTTCACGTTTCCGGCGCACACCGGGGTTTATGGCGTCACCATCGTGGTATCCGACATGGCCTTCAGCCCTGACGGCCGCCGCCTCGCCTCCTGCGGGGGTTATAACCCCGGCGAGGTGAAGATCTGGGACACGCTCACAGGGCAGTTGATTCTGGCGCTGCGCGGGCATGCACTGGGGGTTGAGGGGGTGGCATACAGCCCGGACGGCCGCCACCTCGCCTCAGGTGGAGCGCAGGCTCCGAGGCAGGGTGAGGTGAAGTTGTGGGACACAGCTACAGGGAAGGAAATGCTGACCCTGGCCGCGCACACCGGCTTGGTCCGAAGCGTGGCCTACAGCCCTGACGGCCGTCGCCTGGCGAGCGCCTTGGAAGACGGGACCGTGAAGGTATGGGATGCGGCGACCGGGCGGGAGGAGCGGACGTTGCAAATGCAACCTGCCCGCCGCGTTGTCTTCAGCCCCGACGGCCGCCGCCTGGCCTCTCTTGGCACTGGAATGAAGGTGTGGGATTTGGGCACGGGAAAGGAGGAGCGGCTCGTACGGGGGCCGCTCATGACTCTTCCCTTCGACGTGGCTTTTCACCCTGACGGCCGCTGCCTCGCGTTCGGTGCCATCTTGGAACTCGGCAGCACAGGCACGGTGAAGGTGTGGGACGTGGTTACCGGCCAGGAACTACTGATTCTCGAAGGACACTCCGGTACGGTCAGCCGCGTGATCATCAGCCCGGACGGGCGCCACCTGGCGAGCGCCTCACATGATGCGACGGTGCGGGTATGGGATGCGGCCACCGGGAAGGAAAACTTCATCGTGGGCGGACACTCCGGCGCGGCCGGTGCACTGGCCTTCAGCCCGGACGGCCGTCGCTTGGCCTCCGGCGGCACGTTCCAGGAGCCCCGCAAACCCGCGGTCGGTGAGGTGAAGTTCTGGGATGCAAGCGCGAGCCCGGAGAGCCTGACCCTGCGGGGACACAGCAACTTTGTCAAGGGCGTGGCCTTCAGCCCCGACGGCCTGCGCTTGGCTAGCGAAGGAGGCGGCATCGTGAAGTTGTGGGACGCCGCCACTGGCAAGGAGACGCTCACCCTGGCCGGCGACATAGGCTTAGGCGGCGAAGTGGCGTTCAGCCCGGCCGGCCGGCGCCTGGCTTCTTGCGGAGGGCGGCTAAACGAGCCCGGCGAGGTGAAAGTGTGGGACACGGCCACCGGCAAGGCGGTCCATACGCTGCGCGGGCACACCGGCGAGGTCATGAGCGTCGCCTTCAGCCCGGACGGTGCGCGCCTGGCCTCTCGTGGGGGGAAACCCCATGCGTGGGGCGAGGTGAAAGTCTGGAACTCCGCGAGCGGTCAAGAAATCCTCAGCCTGCCCGTAGGCAACAGCTTTGGCCATGGAGTGGCCTTCAGCCCGGACGGCCGCCGTCTGGCTAGCGCCGAACGCGCTAACGGGCTCTTGAAGGTGTGGGACATTTCCACAGGCAGCGAGGTCCTTTCCCTGAAGCACACGAACGAAATCGACGGCGTGGCGTTCAGCCCAGACGGCCGCCGTCTGGCCGGTGCATCGTATGACCGTACGGTGCTTGTATGGGACACAGCCACCGGGAATCTGGTCCATGTCCTGCGCGGTCACACTCAGTATGTCCTGGGGGTGGCCTTCAGCCCGGACGGCCGCCGCCTCGCTTCATGTGGGGGGGATGGTGTCAGTAAACCCGGCGAGGTGAAGGTATGGGAAATGACGCGCGGCCAGGAGATTCTCACCCTGCGCGGACACACCATGGCGGTCAAGCGCGTGGCCTTCAGTCCGGACGGCCGCCGTCTGGCGAGCGCTTCCTATGACAGCACGGTCAAGGTGTGGGATGCGACCGAAGAAACCAGCGAATCCCGGCAACGACGTCTGGCCCGCTTCGAGAAACCGGATCCGGTCTGGCACATCCAGGAGGCTGAAGCCGCCGCCGACGCCAAGCAAGAGTATGCCATCGGGTTCCATCTGAAGCATCTCGCCGGCGTCGAAGACGAAGCCGTGCCCTTCTACACTCGCCGCGGCAAACTTTATCTGCGCGTGGGCCAGGGTGAGCACGCGGTTGCCGACTTCTCGCGGGTGATCGACAAGGTTCCTGGTGACGTGGCGGCCTGGCGAGATCGGGCCGACGCCTATGGCGGGCTAGGTCAATGGGGCAAGGCTGACGCCGACCTGCTCAAGGCGATCGAGCTTGCCCCGGACGATCGCCTTGAATGGACGTCGCTCGCACGTGTGCGCTTGGCCGGCGGGAACAAGGATGGATACCGCGCTGCTTGCGCCACCTTGCTCGTTCGCTCCGAAAAAATGACGAATCTCGTCGATTCCCTCGACGTCGCCCGCACGCTCATGCTCGCCCCGTCCGCGGTGGTCGATGCCACCGCGCCGCTTCACGTGGTCGAGAGAGCGCTCGCATCCTTTCCGCAGAACCATCCGTTTGCCGGAATGCTCGGTGCCGCGCTGTACCGCGCCGGGAAGTACGACGCGGCCGTGCAGAAGCTGAACGAGGCCATCGCACTCTTTGGCCGGGGCGGCACGCCTCACGACTGGCTGTTCCTCGCCATGGCTCAGCACCGCCTGGGGAAGCGCGATGAAGCAGGAAAGTCTCTCACCAAAGCCCTGTCGCTCCAGGATGAGAAGGCCATCGCGGCACTCCCCTGGGTGGAACGGCTGGACTTGAAGGTGCTGCGGGAGGAGGCGGAAGCCCTCATTCGGCCGAAGGGCACCTGAGCGGTTGTCCTTTTACGCGGCGACGACTGAATAATCGGACCTCCGATCTGTGCGAGTTCCAAAAAGTCAACATATAACGATTTCACGGATTTTACTCCGGACGGGTCTTGCACTGAACCCGGAAGCAAATGGGGACTGGCTCCGGCCAAGGATGCCGGTGCCTGTCCCCTTTTGCGGGCACTCCCGCACGCGTCCAAAGCACCCGCAGCGTTGCGATCCGCTCGATCCGCTCAGTTGCTCGCTTCGCCGTTTCACGCGTCTTCCGCGCGGTGCTCCTCAAAACGGCTACCCAGGATCTCAGCGATGCGCTGGGCAAACGGCACCATCAGGTCGCGCTCGCCCTCGACCAATATGCTGCTCGAGCCGTCCGCGGCAAAGCCCATCAATCCGACTCTTTTGCCGTCGACGATCACCCAGGCAGCATCTGGAGGCGAACAGTAAAGCATCGGCTTTCGCGTGAATGGGTTGATTCCCTCTTTGGGCTGAGGGCGCTCGAGAGCCGGGTCGTCGTCGATCAGCGCGAGCCAGCGCCTCCCTTCTGATGGCCGGAGTATCGGGCTCTGCGGCGATTTCGCCAAGGTACTCCATCGGTGAATGCCCTCCTATTTCCCCGATCGCACCATCGGCCCCGAGCCTGACAATGCCCTGGCACTGGGGTCGGAGGGAGGCTTATCAAGCGACAGAAACGCAGAAAGGTCCGCGATTTCCTGGGCCGTGAGCTGTGTATCAAACGAATCGGGCATCAGCGATAGCTCGCTCGTCTTCATTTCCTCGATCTGGCCGCGCTGGATCGTCTGGATGCTGCCGCCTTGAAGCCTGAGGAGCACGCGTGCGCTGCCGTTCTCGACCAGGAGACCGCTCAAGATGCGTCCGTCCGTCGTTGCGATCGTGGTCGCCTGAAACCCCTGCCCGATCACGAGGCTCGGGTCAAACACGTTCGAGACGAGCTGATCAAAGTCGTTGCGGCCGTTCGAGGTCAAATCGGGACCGACATCCTGCCCTTCGCCGTAAATCTTGTGACAGAGCGCGCAGACCCGCTTGAAAACCGCCTGGCCCGAAACCGGGTTGCCGGGCGTCTTGCGCACGAGGGTGCGAATTTGATCAGCGACGCGCTCGCGTCTCGGGTCTCGCCGATCGCGGATTGATCCCCAGATGGCCTTCACCTGCTCGACGACCTGTTGGTCGCGGCTCTGCTGCAGCTTTCGAAGCTGCGTGACGTTCAGCACCGAAGTGGGGATCTGTTTGCGAGCGATCTGTTCGAGGAGAGGTCGCGTCCACTCCGCGCGGTGGGTGAGCAGATTCACCGCCTTCGCCTTCATCTCGGCGGAGAGCCCTCCGTAGGCCTTGAGCACGGCCGGACCAATTTCCGGCTCGTCCACGACGCTCAGCATGTCGAGCACTTCGCTTCGAAACGCGGCGGAGCTTCGCGCATCATTCTCGGACAGGATCTCCGTGATCAATCCGCCCTCGAGGCCCTTGAGCTTCCGATAAAAGACCGCTTGCAGAGCACGAATGCGTATCTGTTCGCGGTGCTGCGCGGTCGTCCGGATCTTCATTCAAGGCGCTTGCCCTGGCCCACTCAACCGCCTTGGTCAGGCTTTCGTGATCGCCGCAATAAGCCCGGGCTACAGTTGCATATTCATTGATATGGTCCCGAGCCTGGGCGATCGACTTGAGAGCGACGTTAAGCTGATTGCGAAGCGCGTCTTCGCGCGGGAGGCAGGCTGTGATTGCGGAAGCGCTCGAGGACCACGTCGAGAGCTTCGACAGTCGACTCGTCGTCGCTCGTGGCGGCGACAAGCTGAGCGATTGACGCCGCGCGTGTCTCCTTGCCTTCAAGCAGTCGCTCGATCGTTCGCGGGATAAGCGTGGTCAGACCAGATTCCTTACCTCTGTTTCCGCCGAGCCGCTCAGCAAGCTCGGCCTGGCGTGTCTCGATGGAGGGAAGCAAGTTCTGCCAGACGATCGGTGCAATCAGCGGGTCGTGGTAGCTCGACTGCTGGACGTCGAGCAGCAGCCGCATCGCGTCGACACCATCGAGCTTGCGAGCGGCGATCGCGACTTGAAGCCTGACGTCCGGCGCGGGGTCGGTTGCCAGCTTCAGAATGCGATCGCTGATCGCGCGTTCGACCGTGCGTTGATTTCCCGCTGCGCACGCCCCAGGCTCGGAGCGTTGCATCGGTGTGCTCGAGGAGCCTGGCATGGAAGGAAGGCTCGAGCGGCCCGCTGCCCAGGCGCGACCAGAGCGCATGCATCCGCGCGGTGCGCGGCGCGTTTTCGGCGAGGACCAGCGATTCGAGCCGCGCGCGGATGGTGGGCGACGCTCGCTCGGAGAGCAGCCTCTGAGCGATGTCACGATCGTATACGTTCGGGCTGCCCAGATAGATTGATCAGCTCGTCATCGTTCGATCTGGCCAGGTCGAACCCGATTCGCCTCGGGGTATCCTTGTACCTCACCCTGTACAGCCGGCCCTTGAGCCGGTCAATGCCGGCGGGGTCGCGATTGGCGTCCTGGTAGCAGTGGTACCGGTCGTACCAGTCGAGGATATAGAGCGAGCCGTCGGGCCCGGTCTTCTGGACGACCGGCATGAACCACGCGTCATTGGCCCGCAGGAAATCGCCTCGGTGCTCGGCCTTGTAGGTCGAGCCATCGCGGCTGAGTACATCCACGTTGATTGCGTTTCCGTGAATGTTGCCCATGTAGAGCCTGCCGCGATACTCCGCCGGATACGCCGGGCTATCAAAGTAGTGAATGCCGCAATAAGCCGCCTTCTGGTGCTTATGATCGACGATCGACTCGATCGGCCAGGTGAACGGTGGATAAGGCCCGCCCTGGCGGATGTAATAACCGCTCTCGACCAGGTGCCAGAGATGATCGATCACGCAGGCGCTCGCAAAGAACGAGCCTTCCGGGTCGATCGCGATGCCCCACGGGTTGCTCGTGCCCTCGCACCAGACTTCAAAAACTCGCGTCCTGGGGTGGACTCGAAAAATCGCACACGTGAATTCGTATGTCTTGCCGTTCTTCGAAACCACCTCTCGACGAGTTGAACACGCCGTTCCAGCCGTAGAGCCAACCGTCCGGACCCCACGTGAGAGAATTGGGCAGCTCGTGCGTGTCGTGCCGGCCGAACCCCGTGGCGACGACTTCGCTGAAATCAGCCTTGCCGTCCCCGTCTCGGTCCTGGAGAAAGAGGATGTCGGGCGAATTGGCGACCCAGACTCCACCGTGACCGACGGCAATTCCCGATGGGATGTTGAGTCCCTGCGTGAAGACCGAGAACCGATCGGCTTTGCCGTCGCCGTCCGTATCCTCGATCACCTTCACCCGATCGCGTCCCGGGCCGGCCTGGCGCCTTGGGTATTCGAGGCTTTCAGTGATCCAGACCCGGCCGCGCTCGTCAAACGTCATGGCCACGGGGTTGACGATATCGGGCTCGGACGCGACCAGCTCCACCTGAAAGCCCGGGGGAACCGTCATCGCCTTGATCGCCTCGGCGGGCGTTCGGGCAGGGTTCGGCGCCATATCCTGTCCGTGCGGAACTGGCTCGGTGGTGGGCTGGTCGCGCTGCGCGCGGCCGAGTGCGGCTCGAACAGCGCGTGGCACGTAAGCACGAGTAGCGCCGCGGCGAGCGAGCGCATCGAGCGCCGGCGGCTCGCACTGTGGGCGGCGAATCCGGCGGCATGCTCTTTCCGTGGCGAACACAGCGGTCCAGAATAGAGATATGTCACAAACAATCTGGTTGCCCTCACTTGTTCTGGCATTGCATCAGAACCGGCACGCACCTTACTCGCGATTCGTGCAGATGGCGACGGTGCGCAGCGACGGCCGTCCCGCCAACCGCACGCTGGTGTTCCGTGGATTCCTGAACGACAGCCCCCGTTTGACCTTCGTCACCGACGCGCGAAGTGAAAAGGTTAAAGACCTCGAACATTCGCCCTGGGCGCAAGTGTGCTGGTATTTTCCGGTCACGCACGAACAGTATCGAATCAGCGGCGCCGCGCTGGTGGTGCGGCACGACAATGATGACGCTGCGCTTCGCGATGCCAGAAGAAGCTCCTGGCGAGAGCTGGCCGAGGCGGTGCGCGTGAGCTTCACCTGGCCGGCACCCGGCGCGCCGCGCGACGGCACCACGCCGCTTCCCTCGGTTCATCCCGACCCGGAAACTCCTCCCGCTCATTTCTGCCTGCTCGTGCTCGATCCTCACGAAGTCGACCTTCTCGAGATCAATGGTAACCCACAGAACCGGTGGATCTATCGCCGCAACGAATCGGGCCGCTGGGAAGGTGCCGAGATTAATCCGTAGGGGCCGGGCATCACTTTGCTTGCTGTGGCGTCTCGCCGCTGACTTTCTGGATCAACGCCGCAACGCCTGCGGTTGCGACCTGCGTGTCCTGTTCACCCGTGCCGCCGCCAACGCCGATTGCGCCGATGACCTGCCCGTCCACGACGACCGGCACGCCGCCGTAAAGACTTGTGATCTTTCCCCCGCTGGCTGAGGCAGCCATCTGCAGACTGAGGTTCAATAGCGGATCGGGGAGGGGAGCGCCGGCCGGGAGTGGCCCGCTGTTCTGGCGAAAAGTTGCGGCTGAGGTGGCCTTGGTGATCGCGGTGTAGCCGCTGGCTGGACGAGCGCCATCCATTCGTTCGAACGCGATCAGATGGCCGCCGTCATCGACCACAGCAATGTTCACCTTGAGCTTGAGCAAGTTTGCCTTTTCCTGGGCGGCGCTGATCAATACACGGGCGCCGGAAAGAGTCAGCCGAACCTGGTTGCGGAGCACGAGCGGGCCGCCTGAACTGGCGGTGTCTGCCGGGAGGACCAGTCGCCGCCAAAGCCGGCTGTCCGGGAATCTCGCCGGCGCGGTGGGCAAGGAGCAGCGATTCCTCGATCGCGAAGACTCCGAGCTCGAGGCCCTCGTTAAGATCGCCGCGGCGAAATCCCTCGAGGAAGGCCGTTCGGATCACGTCGCGCTGCCGTTTCATCGTCTCCCCGAGCAAGCGATGCGAGACCAGGACCTGGATTTTCCTTTCCTTCTTGCTGATGAGGATAAAGACGCCTTCGATGCCCGACTGTCTGGCCATCTCGGGCGCCAGCTCCTCGATCGATCGATCGCCCACCGATTCAACCGTTGCGATCATCGTCCCGACGCCCGTCTTGCTTTCGACGTCGCGGAGCTTTGGTACGCGCGGCGGCGATCGCCGCGGCGCTGAAAAGCTTGGCGTCGTCCCGCAGATTCGAAGTCCTCGTCTCCTCGACGAGAGTCGATTCCGCGCGCTTGGGTACCTGGGCGGCGATCGTGGCCGGCAGCGAGGCCGCGAGAAAACCCGCGAGCGCCACCAAAGCAGGCAATGTCGAAATCCGGCGACGAAACTCCAGCGTCCTTTGTTCCATGACTGACGGGTCCTTGAAGAGTTTTGCTCGAAATCGGCAGTCGGATGAGCGAATCCCTGCGGTTGAGACTCAGGGCTTGCGCTGGGCGAGCATCCACTGGAGCAGCTCAGGATCATTGTAGGCACGGTCCCAGCTATTGTGGCCGACACCGCGATATTCCGTGAGCCTGGCATGGATGCCTTCGCGCTGGAGCGCCTCGATCATCGCCCGGATGTTGAGCACGGTCGTGGCGCGGTCCGCATCGCCGCAGAAGCTCCAGACCGGGCAGGTCTTTCATCCTTGCTGCCTGGTCGGGTCGGCCCGGGCCGCAGATCGGCACGACGGCCGCGAACGTGGCGGGCGCGACGGCTGCGAGCTCCCAGCTCCCTCGTCCGCCCATCGAAAGCCCGGTGAGCACCACGCGCTTGGGGTCGGTCGCGTAGGCGGTCATGACGTCGGCCAGTGCCGCGAGCGCGGCCTTGATGTCGGCTGAATTCGCCGCCCAGGTCTCGCGAGCTTGCGGGAAGACGACAATCGCGGGAAAGTCGCCCCGGTGCAAGATCGCTGGGCCGAGCCCGACCTGCGCCGGCACAATACCATCCTGCCCTCGCTCGGCCGCACCGTGGAGGAACAAGACGACCGGGTATATTCTCGTGCCGTCGTAACCCTTCGGCAGGTAAACGGTGTACTTCCGCTCGCCCTGCTCTGTCTTGATGGTACGGAGATGGAACCCGGGGCCCGTTGGCTTCTCCGCCGTGGGCGTGGGAAGTTCTTGAATCATCACATCTTTGTATTGCACTTCCATCGGCCCGCCCGCGTGAATCTGAACCGCGAGCAGACCAGACCTGGCGACGCTCGAGTCTTTCTCGTGGTAGTCGACCGACGAAGCGCCGCCCAGACCTATCGTGATATGATCTCCCATTGCGCGAACGACGTAATGGTTCCAGTCGGTCTTGTGCAGCGCTTTCTTGGCATTTTCAGATGCTTGCACAAGGATCTTGTTCCTGCGCGACTCGTCATAAAGGCAGCCCCAGTACCCTTCGCCGATGTCGGCCTGATAGCCCGACATCTCGCGCTTGGGAATGCGGATGCTGCGGAACTGCACGCCGCTGTTGCCCTTGCCGTCCATCATCCGGAAGTCCAGCGCCAGGACGAAGTCGCCAAACGGGCGAGTCGTTGCCAGGAACTCGTTGTGATTGATGCCGGGCGAGCGGCCGATGATCATGCCGTCGGCCACCGACCAGAGGTCTTTATCGCCTTCCCAGCCGGTCAGGTCCTTGGCGGCGACCAAGGGCGCGAAGCCCGCGGTTTCGGTCACCGCTGGAAGGCCGGTCAGAAGGCGGACCCACCGAGTGATGATCGTTGCCGTATAGGTTCCACCCATGTCGCCGGTTCCACCCGGCGTGCTCGCGTAGCTGCCGTCGGATTGGCGGCAGGTCTTGATGAGGGACATCAAGCGATCGACGTCCGGCTTTTCGCCAAGCATGTAAAGCGCCCGCATCACGCGGTAGCTTGCACCGAGGTCGGGAGGCCCGTCTTCCTTGGACCAGCCGCCGTCGTGCTGGCCGGCCTTGATCGCGCTGATGATCGCGTCGCGGTTTTCCAGCTTCATCCCCATACGCAGGATCGCCGCGGCACAGCCCCCCGTTGCATACGCCTTGCCTGCACCCTTGCCAAAGGTGCCGTCGGGCTCGCGAAGCTTGTTGATCTCCTCCAGCCAGCGAGGAAAGTCGGGCGAGGGTGTGTGCACCGCTTCAAGACCAGCGATGGCCATCCTGACTTCCTCGAACGACTTGGCGTTCTTGCCGAGATAGCCGATCGCTGCCTTGACGAGCTCCGCATCGGCGATCTTGAGCTCGGATGCAGCCATCAGGCCGACCGCGGTCGTGACGACGTCCGGCTTGCCTCCAGGCTCGGGCGCAAAGCCTCCGCTCGAGTCGCGGCACGACTTGACATAGTTGACGCAGCTCAGAATGTCGGGAACCGAGCCGCCCACATGCAACAAGACTTTCAGGCCCGAATTGGTCGCGCCCAGGCTCGACTTCCCGCCCGGCTTGCCGGCAAACCCACCATCCTTGTTCTGGTGCGCGGCCGCGTAGGCAGCGGTCTGAGCGTATTCGGCCGGCGTCTGCGCAAAAGCCGGCGCTGTGGCATGAGCCATCGCTAGGGCGGAAACCGCCGCGAAAAAGCCGGTTCTCGTGTACATAGGTCGTCAGCTCCCCGGGAGGGCAATGCTTTTGAACTACTGCCAGCCCCCCAGTCTGCCAGGCAAGCCCCGGCCTGGCAACAGCCTGACGGAGCGGGCTTGCCAGCACGGTGTTGCTCACAGGAGCAAGGAAGTAGGATATACATCAGCGACGTGTTTTCGCCTTGCTCATACGGACGCCGCCGAATTTAAGAAGGCCAGTGCTGTGAATCACCCGCCACGCGAAGCCTCTGGTGCTCAATTGCTCAAGCTCTGGGTTGCAGTTGTGTGCGTATTGCTCGCGTTCGCGCGTGCAGACTCTGCTGCGGGCGGCGATTCGCTCATTCCTGTGACCCTGTCTGCGTGTCTCGCACATTCGCCGGGTGTCTTCGCGATGGCAGCGGCTTCTGTGTCTGAACAATCACAAACCGCGAAAGACGGAGATGAGGCGAAGGCACTCGAGTTTTTCAACCGGCTCGATGCCGGGCGCGTGGCCCCATCCGCCGCCAAGGGCTTGGAGCACATACGTATACTTGACCTGAGTCACCTGCAACTACGAGACGACGATCTAGAAAACCTTGCGCACGTGTTCAACCTGAATATGCTCGACCTCAGCTACACGAGCATAAGTGATCGCGGGCTGCGAACAATCGAGCATCTGCAACGCCTCGACATCCTCAATCTCGCGGGGACCAAGATGACCGGGGCAGGACTAGCGAGTATCGGCCGGCTCGCTCATGTAGCCATACTCCATCTCGATGGCACGGACGCGCTCGGCGGGCTCGGCCATCTGAAGAGCATGCGCTCCCTGGAAATCCTCTCCCTTCGAGACGCGACTGTTTCAGAGAACGACCTCGCACAACTTCGAGGACTTCGACTTGAGCAACTTGACGTGACGCGCACGGGTACGAACGGACAGTTTCTCAAAGCGTTCAAGGAGCCGCGGAGGATGGCAAACCTCACTTTGCGCGAGAACAAATCGATCGACAACCAGACATGCGGCTACCTGTTGCCATTCGCGAATCTCGTTGAGCTCAATGTAGCCTACACCGGCATAAACGATGACGGTCTCGCAACCCTGTCTAAACTCTACAAACTTCGCGAGCTTGATATCGGGGGCACGGCGGTCGGTGATCACGGGCTTGAATCTCTCAAGGCGCTGGCGCGTTTATCCACCCTGAATCTGGAAGCGACCAAGGTCTCCGATGCGGGAATTGACAAGCTGCGGCCGCTCAAGCAGCTCCAGTCGTTAACGCTGCGGGACACGCGCATCTCGGATGCTGCATGCACCGCGCTTCGCCAATTTGCGTTTCTGAAGACTGTCGACTTGAGGGGCACCAGGATCAGCGAGAAAGGACTCACAGATCTTTGTAGATCGAAATCTATTCGATGTGTCGTTGTGACAGCTTCGGTGGCGTCTCCGAAAACGATCGCTCGTCTGCAAGCAGAACGGAAAGGGCTTGTGATCAAGTGCGAGGAAGCGCCGGTCCGACCAGAGGCGCTGAAGCCTCGGCTTGAACCGGGGTCGAGGAGTGCGGGTTTGCCGAAGAGCGTTTGGGCCCCATTTATCGCGGCAAACAGGCGCTAAGGGTTCGGCAACAGGAATATCGGCGCGGCGATCCGCTGGATTGCGCACAGAAAAACTCCCGCCGCGTCCCGCCGGGAGACTGTAGCTCGGCGGGACACGGCTGGGAGCCCGATCGCCTCCTTGAGAGGCCTGCACCGGTTCGACATCAAGTCGACTGAATTGCGAATAGCTCGCGCTCGAGCGACCCTCTGCGAGCGGAAGCCTGACGGCCGGCGAAATCGGCCGAGCCGGAATAAGGCATCCTTTGTATGACCCTTTGCTCTCCTATAGAAATAGTCACGGCGGATTACAAGACGCGCCGGTCTTGAGTCTCCGCCGGTTTTCTTCGTCGCTGTGCTTGACTTGTGCCTGCGGGTTCACGGGGTTCCGGCTTCAAACCGCGATCGCGCCTCCGCGATCGGTTTTCCTCAGCCATTGCGTTCCAGCAGCGCCACGAGCGCTTCGATCTGGACGGGTTTGATCAAATGGTGATTGAACCCCTCTTCACGCGAGTACAGTCCGCCGTCTTCCTGTCCGTAGCCGGTCATCGCGATGATGGTTGCGTCGCGGACGCCTTCCTCTCGTCTGAGTCTTCTCGCGACTTCAAAACCGTCGATCCCCGGTAGACCCAGATCGAGCAGCACGACTTCGGGTCGAAGCGCGCGGGCGGCTTCAATCGCCGAGTGCCCATCGTTGACGGCCTGCGCCTCGTAGCCGAACCGCGACAGCAGTGTGGTCATGGCGCGCGAGAGGTCGACGTTGTCATCGACCACCAGGATCCGGTTGTTGCCACTCCGTTTTTTGGCGGGCATCGCGCTGGGTTCAAGCGAGCTGGGCAGTTCTCTTCTCGAAGTGGGTAGGCGCACCACGAATTCACTTCCTTTGCCCGGCCCGTCACTTGAGGCGGTGACTGTCCCGCCGTGCAGCTCGGTCAGCGCCTTGACCATGGTCAGCCCGATGCCCAGGCCCCCCTCGGTTCGCGCGAGCGACCGGTCTCCTTGCTTGAAGAGATCGAAGACGTGAGGGAGCAAATCGGGGGGAATCCCCTGCCCTCGGTCGCGGACGCTGATCAAGACCTCGCCGTCTTGCCGGCATGCGCGCAAGCGGATGTAGCTTCCCTCCTCGGAGTACTGGATGGCGTTGATGAGCAGGCACGAGACGATTTGCTGCAGCCGCGCGGGATCGGCGTCGAGCCACAGCGATCCCCGATCGAGGGAAACCGCGATCTGGTGTCCCTTGGTTGCGAGCAGGTACTGGATCGAGTCGACTGCCTGTTCCATCGCGGATGACGCCTCGAATTGTTCTCGGCGCAGCTCGATCTTGCCCTGGGTCACGCGCGAGACGTCGAGCAGGTCGTCGATCAGCCGCGCGAGCTGCTTGATGTTTCGCTGGATCGCACTCCGGCTCCATTCCAGGTCGTCAGGATCGGACGAACGCGCCGCGATATCGGCGGCGCCGCTCAAGGCCGCCAGCGGGTTGCGCAGCTCATGCGCCAGCATGGCGAGAAACTCGTCCTTGCGCCGCGAGGCTTCGCGAAGCGCTTCAGCCTGCCGCCGCAGCTCGTCCTCGAGCCTTGTGCGTGCGGTGATCTCGCGGACAAGCGCAAGCTCGCTCGCTTGCCGCACCGCCGCTTCGGAGACCGCGGTCTTGCGCGAGCGATGAAGCGATTCCATGAGTGCACTGCACAGGAGGCATTGCCCCGTGAAGATGAGCATGCGCATCACGTTGGGGGTCGTCAGCTCGCGCGGTAAGGTCAAGATGAGAATCGCTGCGCCCGCGCACAATCCCGGGCCGAGCCCGCCATACCACGCCACGACCAGCACCGCGAGCGACAGCAAGAGCTGTGTCGTTCCAGGTGCCTGAACCAGCGTGGGAAACGCGATCAAGACCACGAACGCGTCGAAGACCGCCAGCGCCGCAACGCCGTACCGCTTCCACCACGCGCGCTGGCCACCAAGGCTTGGGCTCGAGGCCTCTTTCATGCTCATCGCATCCGACCGGCAAAGGAACGGGAAATGCCTGTCGCTAACAGACTAACCCAGCCGGCTTGCGGAGTACATGGCTGCCCATTCCTTGACGTGAGTGCAGTGTCTTATGAGATTCGGCGCACGTCAGGGCGCCGATCGCCGCGATTTCACCGTGGGCCGCCACCGCAGCTCAGCCGGCGGAGATCGCGCCAGAGGTGCTGGACAGGAATCGCGCACTCCCCTGGAACCGGGCGACGAACCGCCCGCTCTGCGCGGCCCTCGCGCTGATGCGCAGCACCGCCGTACCGTTCTTCAGCCTGGCGCTGCCGAGGGATCGCCCGTTTTTGCGGAAGATGACAGCGCCCGAGGGCACAAGCATCGCGCCGGAGGTTTGTGTCGTGGCGACGAGGAAATACTGCGTCTGGCCGTTCGCTTTGACCTGGCTACTCAAGCTGAGGACGGTCACCGTTGGGAGGGCGCCCACCCTCTGCGTCAAGACCGGGCTCACCGACGACAAGTCGTTTGGCACTCCGTTGTAGACAGCCTGGATTCGCGCGTTGCCGACCGGCAGCGAGCCGATCGATATGCTCGCCGTTCCCGACCCGCCCAGGGACACGGTTCCCAGAAACTTCTTGCCCTGACGGAACGTGACCGTGCCTGCGCGTCACGGGCCCTAGTGCATTCACGACCGATGCCGTGAGCGTGACCGTCTGCCCCAGGACGCTGGGATTCAAACTGCTCGCGATGCTCGTGGTGGTTGAGTACGGAACCACAGTCTGCGCGATGGTCGAGCTGGTTGACCCGACGTTTCCCGCGGTTGCGTCGTACACCGCAGCGAACGCAAATGTTCCCACCGGAAGGGAGTTTGTCGTGTACGTTGCGATGCCGTCATCGATCGGAATCGTCGCGACCACCGTCGAGTTTTGCACGAAGCTGACCGTTCCCACCAGAACCGGTGCGGTCCGCGTGCTGACGCTCGCCGTGAAACTCACCGGCTGTCCCGGATGGCTCGTTGTGGTTGAGCTGGAAAGTCCGGTTGAGGTGAGGGACTGAAGGGGTGCGAGCTTCACCGCGGTCTGCCCGGTACTGACGAGGAACGGAACACCGTCGAGCACCGCCTGGCCGCCGATGACGTTCCCGAACGCGTTCTGCACCACCGGCGCCGTGATCACCGTGAAAAGATCTGATTCCTCGTAGCTATAGCCAATGGAGGCCGCCAGAGTGCTGAATCCCAGATCCACGCCGCTCGTGGCATTCGTGTCCACGAGCTGAGTGTACTGGCTTCCGGCCTGGGTACCGTTCAGCGTGACCAGGAAAGTCGAGCCCGATTGAAAGACCGCGGGCCCGGAAAATGCCCACGTTCCCAATCCGCCAAATGTTGCGGTGGAATTGACCAGGAGCGAGCCGGCGCTGATGGTGCCATTCACCTGCAACGAGCCCCGCGCAGCGGTGATCCCCCCTGCACCTTGAAAATTGATTGACCCGGTGGTGAGGCTACCGGATCCGCCCATGATGAACTGGCCGGTGCCGGCGATCAGGCCGCCGAAGGCGTCCGTGTTCGAGATGGGAACGAGGATGGACAGGCTTGTCGTGTCTCCTGCTGCGGTCGTTCCGGCGAGGTTCACGTACCCTGTTCCCGTAATAGAGCGAACGCCCGCGGCGACGTCGTCGGCAATGATCAGGCTCGCGTTCGGGGAGACATCGAAGTTGACGGCGTTCAACGTGACGTTTTCGCCGAGCGTCATCGACCCGCCCGCGACCGAGACCGGCACCGGCAGTCGAAGCGCAGTGGTCGGGAACGAGATACTCGACGTGTCGACCAGGAGCGCACCGCCGCCCGTCTTGGTCATCGGACCCTGAAGACCAAACAGAAACCCGGTCGGCGAAGCCGCGGTGCCAAGCTGGAGCGTGCTGCCGGTCTGGGTGTAGATCGTGGCGCCGGGGGCGAGATTCATGCCGGAGAGCTCGAGGTCCGTTACAGCGCCATTGCGTGCCGACGTGAACGGATTATTGAGCGACAGCGACTGTTCGATCGTCACAGGCGTGCCGGTGAAGGTGTAGGAGTCGTTGATCGTGAGGGAATCCAGCGGCATGTTGAGGAACGTGAAGTTGAAATTGATGGTCGCCGACGAACCTTTCGGCAAGATCGCTTGCGGTGGAAACACGACATCCGAGTAGGCCGTCGGTGTGCCGGGCTCCTGGGCTCTGAGATTGGGGTCGTAGTGAGTCCAGTTGTTGGGATCGTTCCAGGTCGTCGCGTCACCAAGCGCCGACCACGTATACGTGGTGAGCGCCACGCGGCGCTCGAGTGGCTCGAGCCCCGGCGAGAGACACGCGCGAGCCCGCCGCGCTGGACGTCGCAATGCGGATCGCAGTGTACTCAATAGGGAGCATGCCTTGGGATTCATGCGCGCAAGGTCCTTTCCCACGGAGCGCCGGGAGAACCGTTTGGGTGTTCCATACCCGCGTGGGATTCTCAATCGAAGCGTCGTGCTCGAGAAACTTTGGGTCGCTCGATGTGCATGCATCATAGCTTGATTGATGCGCCAGGGGAAGCGGGTGGTGCGGAGGGGTGCCCGTCAGCTCTTGCGCGTGTCGATCGAACAACCGCGCGGTACCGGCGGGCAAGCTGCACGAGCCGTGGACTCAACCACCGCACCGGCCAACTGAGTACGGACACGGCGCCAACTGCGTAGAAACCGCAATAGCCTGCATGATGCCAGCCCGACCAGGCGTAATGCTCGATCGACCCCCTCCCAAGTTGATCGACTCCGAACATGCACGCCCCGATCACGATGGCCGCGAGCCCGGCTAGCGCGACCAGGAGGCCCACCGTACGCCAGCGCCGGCGGATGAGGGATGAGCCGACTGCATACGCACAGGCCGCGATCGGCAAGCCACCAAGCGACAATAGCAGCGTGTACCGGATCCAGTAGCCGATCCCGGGGCCGGGCGGGTTTTGGCTCTGGAGAATCTCGATCACGGCCATGGAGCCGGTGAGCGCAATCGCCACGGCTGCCGGCATGGCCATGAGCAGCCGCACACTGAAGAAACGCCGGCGCGTGGCCAGCCAGAGGATCGACCAGGGAATGCAGATATTGCACAACGTAGCCGCAAGGGCAAGCTGCACGACCGGATCGGCGACGGGCTCAACCTGGGCGACCCACGGGAGCGGGCGCTCCCAGCGCGGATCGTCGCGTGGGGAAGCAGGCCGGGCGGGAACGCCCAGGGCAGGAGCGTAGCTTCCCTGGTCGGTGGTCGCCAGAGCCATGCGGCAGATTGTCGAGCCGTCCGGACCCTCGAGTGCGAGCGGCAGACTTTTGCCGTCGGTGGCAGGCAAGATCGCCGTAGCCTTGCCGACCGACCAGATCGGCGTTCCCGCCTTGCCGTCGAGCCCCAGCCCCGTGTTCAAGATGACGGTCGCGGGCCGCCCCGTTGAGGCGGGCAAAATCTCACGCACCGGCTCGCCGTCCTGCGTCGACCAGAGTTCGGTGAGGTCGGCCCGAAGGGCACGCAAGCGGCCTGAGCCGCGAACGAGCAGCTCGTCGCGGCCGTCACCGTCGAGATCGACTGGAGTGAGCTCGATTGGACCCTCAGCAGACAGCTCGCAGCTCGAGCGGCTCTTACCAGCGGCATCGATGACCTCCATGCGCGTGTTTCCCGAACCCCAACCGACGCAGATGTCGCGCCGGCCGCGGCCATCAAGATCGGCCAGGCAGAGCGCCGGCTTCTCGCCGGTGGCTTCGGCAATGGGGCGCCCGTGCCAAACCCAGCGCGGCTTGCCGGTCGCGCCGTCGAGAGCAGCCACCCGCTGGATGGTCTCATCGTTCATGGACGACTGCTCGCTGAGGACGACCTCCGAATGACCATCGCCCTGGAGATCCCCGACCACGAACGCAGCGAGCCCGCCGCGCGCGAGTCGAGTGGATGGCTCCAGCGCGTTTCACCGGTGGCGGCCGACAAAACTCGCAGCTCCGGCGGACCGATCCCCGCGGCTGCGCCGCTCTCGACCGGAAGCACCAACTCGAGCGCACCGTCACCGTCCAGGTCGGCACTCTGCTGATCGAAATGGACGGGCCTGCCAAATTGCCCACGGTAATCCGCGAGGAGCACGTCCCACACAACGCGGCCGTCGCGACCCGAAACCCGTGCGATTCGTGATTCTCGTTCCATTGCAGAAAGCGGTGGCACGCTTCCCGGCATGAAGAGAAGATGCCGCACGTACAGATCCGTACCTCCTCGATGATCGCCGCGGAAGGCTGTCATGGCCTTGATATCGGCGTTGCCGAAGGGGGTCACGGCGATATAGGGGAGCGCTCCGGAGGACCAGAGCTGGCGTCCTGTGCGTCCCGAAAGAGCCCGCAATCCCAGGCCCGCCGCGCGCTCGTAACTGTGCGGCGAACCCCACATGGAGCGCTGTGCGATCAGGTCGGGAATGCCGTCACCATCCAGATCGCCGTTGGGGAGCTTTAAGGGCACGATAGTATAAGAACCTGTCACATTGTTCCAGTTAGACCAGTCCTCCCACTGTTCGAGCGGTGCCTGCCAGAGCAACCTGCCGTCGCGACCGCTTCGGGTGATGACGGTCCGGCTGTCGGTGCGCTCGTCCGTAGCGTTCTCCTCCCGCCCGAGGTCGTTGTTGACGACGTCGGCGAGGCCGTCGCCGTCCAGGTCGCCGGCCGGCTGGAAGCCTCCGAGCGCACGCCAGGACTCTGCGGCGAGCCCGCGAAACGCACAGACGTTGCCGCCCAGCTCGCCCCAAAGATCGGCGAGGCCGTCGCCGTCGAGATCGGCCGTTGCGGGCGAGGAGAGGCCCTCGATCGCATGAAGCTCGCGACCGGTTGATGCGGCCATGATGTGCACAACCGGCAGGTCGGGAGCCATGAACGGCGATTGAACGTTCGCTCTGTCACTCGAGCCAATCGCCAGACCGAGCATCGGCCAGCCGTCTCTTCCACGGCCCCACCAGAAGGGAGCGCCCACGGGCGTGTAATCGCCATGATCGACGTCCGTCCGCCAGTGCCAGAGTTTCGCTCCAGTCTTGGCGGAAACGGCGTCGACGTAGATGCGGCTCGGCTCGCGCTGTTGCCTCAAATACGCCGGCCGCTCGCGCCGAAGGCCGCCGGTATGGCGAGATACGACGATCAAGTCGCGCGTGCCGTCGGCATCAAGATCAGGCGCTTTGAGTAAGTGAATGAGGCCGTCATAAGCGTAGTCCATTCCCGGCCAGATCGGGCAGCTCCAGCGGCGCTCTCCACTTGCGCCATCGACCAACTGAATGCCCCCGGAAGAGCGCGAGCCGGTATACGAACGGTTCCCGTCGAAATCGGGAACTACAATCTCGCAACGGCCATCGCCGTCAAGGTCCGCGGCGAGCGGCCAGCTTCTCGTTGCTGGTCTTGGCATGGGACGGTAGAACGTCAGCAGTTCCTTTTTCCACAGTCGCTTACCCGACGTCGCAGAGAACGCAACCAATGTGGGAGCCGTGAGCGGCTCGTTCCCGGCCCATTTCTTGAGCGCGAGAACCTCGGCGATCCCATCGCCGTCGAGATCGACGTGCTCGATCGGCGGCACCGGCGCGAACCCAAAATCGATCGCCAGGTTTCCTGGACGGCCAGATTTCAAATCGAGCCCGATCCACCGCGATTGATCGACGAATGCCACCAGTGAGCCCTCTGGTGCTCTGACGTGGTAGATGCCGTCGTCAGGCGTCGTCGCTGGTAGTTCCACCGTCTTCTGGTCAATGACGTGATTCCAAAGCTCCCTTCCCGACCGGCCCGAGACGGCCACGATAACCCGACGACCTTCCGTGAGGCTTTCGAGCAGTGCGTCGTCGTCGTACGGATGTTCGCTGACCTGGAATTTCGCAATCAGGTCCGGACAGCCATCAGCATCGACGTCCGCGATGACCGGCTTGCCGATGATTTGCCCCACTCGCGCCGGTTGCTCGTTCACTCGCGGCAGCGCCGGCCCGCCGGTACCCCGGTCGGTCCAGAGGAGTGAGCCGTCCACGCCAGAAAGAGCCAGATACGACGGGGGCCCGTGAATGGGCCATACAAGGTCGCGCGTGCCGTCGTGATTCAAGTCAGGTGCGGGTTCGACCAGCCCGCGCGGTAACTTCGCGTAGCCTGCACGGGCCAGGCGATTGAGCAATTCGGTCGGATCGCGACCGGGCTGCCAGGCGGCGCGCGGCCTGCTGACGTCCCAGATCGGCTTGCCCGTCGCGCCGTCGCGGCGAATCATGATTCCGTTGGTCCATTCGATGAAGTCTGCTTTGCCGGGAGTCAATTCAACCGCAACGACGCGCGAGAAGGGGATATTCTCGCTAAAGTTCATGCGGCCGTCGGAGAGTGTCAACCGGTGCGTCCGCACCTCGCCGCGGTTAAAGGCCACACGGTAGGTCTGGCTCATCCGTCCGCGATCCTGTACGCGCACACGATAGTCTCCTGCCGGCAGGGCAAGCGGAGCGTACGGACCGATCGAGAATCGCTCACCGATCGTGGTGTCGGTTGCTTCGGCCAATACCTGACCGACAAGGGCGGGGCCATCTGTCGTGAGCACGACGCGGCCGAGCCGCCATTCGCTGTAAGCACTAAAGCCCGCCAGGGCAATCGACATGAGTACGACGGTCGCCGCGACGGTCACGCCCACGAGAGCGAGCGCAGGGCGACGCCGGCCTATGCCGTGATCGACCGGTCCTGACCTTCGCGAAAACCTGCGCTCAATCGGCTCACTCGCAGCGGCGCTCTCCGCAAGCGGAGGATTTGTCGAGTCGTCAGTGGGCATGGCCTGTCGATCCGTGAATGCTTGAGCGCGAACATCGACCGGACGTCGATCCCTATCCAGAATAGCCCTTTCGCCATGGCTCTGACAACCGTCAGGGTTGCAAGAAAGCTAACGGCATAGAGCGCCGGTCGACGACAAGCCAGGCCCGTGTCGCCCCTCAGGAACAGGCCGGAATTAACTTCCCGATTTCGTCTTGCTCACGAATGAACGCCGGGATAGAGGACTCGCCCCACCTGCTCTGATTCGGCTTGCGTGTGACTGGACCGATCGGCGGTATCGTAGGGATCACTGACGTCCATTACCACTGCCGCCAGCGCTGCCACCCTCCAAACGGACGGTACGGGCTACCCGTGGCTTGGCTTCGCTCACCACCATCCGCCGTCCGTCGTGTTCGTGGTCATTGAGTCCCTGAATAGCAGCCTCAGCTTGGGCGTCGGTCTCCATCTCGACAAAACCGAATCCTTTGCTCCCTCCCATCTCACGATCCTGAATCACCTGAGCGCTCTGCACGGTCCCGAAAGCGGTGAACCACTTTTTCAGATCGGAATGAGTCACCGCATCGGTCAAATTTCCAACATACAATTTTTTCCCCACCCTGATCTCCTTGCGTCAAAGATTTGTCGATCCGTTGATTGCTTTCTCAGTCGATGAGAAAGGGGCACACACAGGAGCCCAGGATGGCATCTCAACGGATCACGGCTTTCACGACATTGGAAAGCCGATAGCCGGTGTCGGTAAGGGTGTAGAAGTTGTTCTTGCCCTGGCGGCGACGTTCGACGATTCCCCCGTGCCGCAACAGCGCCAGGTGGTGGCTCACCGCAGGGTGGCTCATGTTGAAATGTTCGCATAGCCCCCCGACATGGTGCTCACGTTCGGAAAGCATTGTGATGAGCCGGACTCGGGTCGGGTCGCTGACTTGCTTGAGCAGATTAGCTGCCCGCTGAAAGGTCTTTGTACGTAGCAGCGTCTCGTTCATGGCCAGTGCAGAATTCGTCGCCTTCTTCATCTTGAGGGTTGCCGTTGCCATCGGATTCTGTCTCCAAAGAGGTGTGACGGGATGGAGGCAGGGCAATACATCACCCTGTCCGTCGGGGGCGTTGAGCCCGGATTCCATTTGCGCTGGAAGATACGAGGGGCGGCTTGTACAGACCACCGGCACCCGGCGAATAAGCATCCCGGTGTCAAAGTCTGCCCGCCAAGCTTGTATATTGTCGCTTACTATACTATTGAAACAATATGATATAGTCAATTTAAAATTATTTGCAGTGACCGAATGCTCGTGCGTCATGAATCGGCGCAGCCATGAGCCGAAGTCCCAGGCAGATGCAGAAAGCACCGGTTATGGGGCAGGTCGATCAAGAAGCCCCGTTGAGAAGGCTTCTTGACCCTGCGGCAGTATCGAATGCTCAATAACGCCGACCGCCACCACCACCTCCATAGCCACCGCCGCCGCCGTAGCCGCCCCGACCTCCTCCGCCACCACCGCCGTAGCCGCCTCGACCGCCGCCGCCCCCACGCTCCTCCCGTGGCTTGGCTTCGTTGACCGTCAAGTTCCTGCCGTCGTGATCATGTCCGTTGAGACCTTGAATCGCCGCCTGAGCCTCGGCGTCGGAGCCCATTTCCACAAACCCGAACCCCTTGGATCGGTTCGTGTCCCGATCAACGATCACCTGTGCGCTCTGGACCGACCCGAACGGCGAGAATAACGCCTCCAGGTCGGACTCGTTGACGTTGTAAGTCAGATTGCCCACATACAGCTTCTTACCCACGGTTGAACTCCGAAACGAATGGCTGACGACCCTTTCAGGGTCGAGAAGAAAAGGGGCTTCCGTTGAAGCCCATTCGGTCGATAAGACAAGCGAGAGTCATCGACCGGATCGGCAAGATCCAGCGGTTCCGCTCGGTCATCAGACCAACCGACCAAAGCATAACAAGAAATGGAAAGGATGGATAGGAAACTTGGGCTAGAACACCGGGCAGGTAATTTGGTCGTCGCATTCCTGAGATCGAGCTGACGCCAAGGCTGTTCTGCTGGGGTTGAGACGAGGGCAGCAAAGTCATCCGCGAGTTGGGGATGCTCGACGAGCAGGTGTACGAGCATCACGCCGCCTTCGGCATCACGAGCCGGGAGGACCGCTTCTGGGGCGTGCCGTATCCGGGCGAGTTCCTGCTCGACGAGCGGGGCATCGTCTCCGAGAAACGCTTTCAGAAGAACTCCATGATGAGCGGGCGAGGCTCATTTGGCCGAGCCCGCCTGTTTAGAATCCGCCAAGTCGTAGCCTCTGACTTCCGAGACGGACATGCGGCCGCCTGTTCCAATCGACCAGACGCACCAGCAGGCGGGCAGACCTGGGCTGTATCTGCTGGTTGAGTCGCCATGAGGTGGTCGCGTCCGATTATCATCGATTGACGACAAATGATTGAAAGCGACAGAATCGTGTAAATCCGTTTTTCGCCTCAGCTTTCGGTGAGCGTTTAGCGGTAGGACTGCCATGAAGCTCAAACGCCTGGTGGAAATGATTCTGGAGGACAGCAAGGGCGCTGAAGAGTGGCCGGTCCTATTTGCGTCCTTCAAGCGGAACCCGGCAGGCCAGTGGCACGAAGTTGAGGGCGTCCGGCAGCCAGTAACATCGGTGCAGGTGGAGGAGACAGCAGAAGAGATCCTGCTGATCACAGATTCCGACGGCCTGCCGCTTTCGCTCGCAAGACTGGAGGAAGAACTCGCCCGATTGATGTCATCCGTGAGCGAGTTCACGGTGGACTGCTGCGAAACGCCCATTGTGCTGGACGGCGGCGAAACCGTTCACATCGATTTTCCGATTGTCGGCACTGGCCGTGACGAAAAGAACTGTTGCTTTCTTGTCGTATATGCGTCAACGGTGGCTGATTGATCCCGGCACTAATCAAACGAATGAGCGGCCGAGCAGCAACCCGCCGAACAGGGCGGCGCTCCGGAGGAGCCTCGTTGCCACGTGCATGGCGAAATCCTCGGGTGGGCTCTGAGTCCTGAACCACCCGTCGCCATTATGCTCGGTCCGTGTTCGAGCGTGCCACGATCGCGAGCGAATCCGTCAGACGCGTTACATTCTTGCTCGTCTGCCGGGGCCGTTCCAACCGAGCCAGCGGCCCGCCCGGAATCGACGTCTGGCCGGAATTTGCTGAACGCACTCTGCCATCACCGGCCCGCGCGATCGCCACCTTGCTGGACTGGCCGCTCCCAAGAGCGTCGGTGTGGGACACGTCTTCGTTTCGCGAGGACAAGAGAGCAGCAACCAGTTCGTCGAGCACCGGGTCCGGCAACGTGCCGGCTTCGGAGACTGTGGGAGCGGCAGACCGCCCAGCAACCGGCGCGCTCGTTGACGCGGCGACGTCGACGGAGACGCTTTGAACGGCCATGCCGGCCGGTGCGCCCGCGGTCGCGCTGCCACTCAACTGAATACGGTTGACGACCATCGCGTCATTCAGCGCGCCGCGCTCGTGCCGCTCGCGGAAATGAGGGCGTCCGATGCGTAGATGACCCCTGTCAGAGTCATCGACGAGCTCTCGGTGATCGAGATCGCCGTCGGATTGGTGCGTGACTGGAAGAAAAGGTACCCCGCGCCGGCGCCAGTCGTCGGAGCGGAGAGGTTGACACTGCCCGTCGTGCTCAAGGTGATGCCGCCGTAGGTACCGCCCGAGGCCGGGTAGGTACTGCCGGCGTTGTAGATCATCACGCCCGAACCGGTGATGCTCGCCGAGCCGGTGACGGAGAGACCACCGCCGGTGATGACGTAGACACCGGGGTTCAGCACGAGGCTCGATTTCGTGCCCGAGACTTTGATCTGGCTGTAGATGCCGGGGCTGATGATCGTTGAGCCGGACGTGACGTTGATCGATACCGCGGATCCGGTGAGGTTCGGGAGCGCGAGTCCCGTGAGCGGATCGGCGACAGCCGTGATTCCCGTTGTGAGATCGGGGCCGATGCTGGCCGTGCTGGCTACCGAAACGGTGCCGGCGACCTCCACTCCGTTCGAAGCGATGATCCTGGATGTTCCGGTCAGGGTGACCGCGGGCTTCGCTGGCGAGTCGACGATCAGTTGCCCTGGGATGTTGATGCTCGAGCTGCCGGAAAGATACACCGGGCCCGTGATCGTGGGACTGACCGTGGAGGCGTTGAGGGCGTAGATGGAAAGGATCACTGTCTGCGAGACCGCACCATTGCTGGTGGTGAAATTCGAGTCTCCGGAATACGTCTCCGTGATGGTCTGGGTTCCGACCGGCAGCGTCGAGATTGTCGTGGACGCCGAGCCGGCGGTGAGGGGCACCGAGCCGAGGTCGGTGGCGGTCGTCGTGTCGTAAAAGTCGACCGATCCGGTGGGCGTGCCCGCACCGGGCGCCTTGGGTGCGACGCTGGCCGAGAGCGTGATGGCCTGGCCGAAATTCGACGAGCCCGCGGACGAGCCAGGCTGTGTGGTCGTTCCGTCGGGACTGATCGTTTCACTCACGACATTCGACGGGCTGCCCACATCGTCGGTATCTCCGCCGTAAACTGCGGTGATCGCATACGGATTGCGGCTTACCGCCAGCGAATGCGTGCTGAACGTCGCCACGTCGGAGCCGCCCACGACGCTGAGCGTGCCGATTCCGATCTGATCGGCAAGGTCGACCGGCCCGGAGTAGAATGCCACCGAGCCGGTAGCGACGCCCGGACCGCTGACCGTGGCCGTGAATGTGACGTTCTGGCCGTAAACGGCGGAGGGCGCCGCGGACGACAACATCGTGGTGGTCGTGGCTTGTACGACCTTGATCGAAAACGTGCTGGTCGTGGAGTCGCCGTCGTACTCGGAGACGGTCTCGCAGATTGTGTAGGTTCCCGGCGCGGCGTACTTGTGTGCCAGCGACAGCGGCCCTGAGCCGGCGGGGTCGTACGTCGAGCACTGGCCGTCGCCCCACTTGATCGTGTCGGTCCACGGACCATCGCCCTTGACGGTCAGCGTTCCGAGGCCGATCGAGTTGTTCACTCCCGCCAGGGCAGTCTCGGCGGTTGTGGGGGGGGTGATCACCGGCGGGACGGCCAGAGAGGTGATCACCACCTGGGTCGTGCCCATGCCGCCGTTTGGATCAGACGCCGTGTAGGTGACGGTGTAGGTGCCGGCGTTGCCGGGGGTGAAGGTGAAGGTCGGGCCGTTTCCATCGGCGATCATCTGGCCGCTCGACGCGACGACGTGCCAGTCGTAGATGTGCGTGGGGTTCTCGAATGGGTCGAGGAACGAGCCGGTCAAGGTGACGCACTGGCCCTCGTTCACCGTCTGATTCGATCCGGCGGAGACGTCGAGGTACGGGGCAGCGCCGAGCACGGTCGCCGTGCCCGAGCCGTAGACGATCGTGTCCTGCGGCTGGGCGGCGATCGTGTCGTCGGCCGAGCCGCCGACGATCGTGTCGTCGCCGGGGCCGCCGTACAACGTGTCGCCGGCGGGCGGGTCGCCAGTGGTCGCGAAGGTGTACATGAAGAGCTCGTAGTCTCCGGTCAGCGGCTCGTTCAGGGATACCGAATTCGGCGAAGAGGTCACCATCGCGTAATAGGTGCCCGTGTACGGCAGGGTCAGGTCGATGATCGAGGAATCGGTATCCTGGAACGAGTCGTCGTTGTACTCGATCACCTGGCCGCTGGAATTGTAAATGGCCAGATAGGTGTCGAACGGCCCCTGGTTGTAGGCATTCGGGGTGGTGCCGGCAGGGGCCACGGTCCGTGTCAAGAGCGCCGACATGAGCTGAAAGTTGATCAGCGTGCCCGCCGGGGCATTGAACGAATAAAAGTCGGTGTTCGATGCTCCGTCTGTCTCCCCGAGGTAGCCAACCACGTCGGCGGCGGTGACGTCGAACGACTTGTCGGCATCCACGCCCTCGAGGTCGGTGTCGGGCACGACCAGCGGCGCAAGCACGATTGGCTGAGCATCGCCCATCGAATCGTGTGGAGCGATCTGCTCGTTGGTCGGTGAGCCGCTCGCGCCGAAGGCAAGCGCGATCGACTCCCGCTCGCCGAAGAACGGGTCGTTGATCGCATCCTCGAGTGTCGAGTTCACCGACGCGCCAGAGGCCATGATGTGCCAGATCGTCTCGCTGGCATCGATCGCCCCGGGATAGCTGGGATTGTAAAGGCCGGGCTTGACCCCGGAGTAAATCCCCGAGCCGATCGGTCCGAACGCGTCGGCGTGCTCCAGGCCGGAGAGATGCCCCAGCTCGTGGGCGGCGATCGTGGCCGACAGGCCGATGAAGTCGGCGCTCGAGGCGGCGGGCTGGCCGGGACCGCCCAGGAAGTTATTGACGTTGACCCCGCCGGTATCGGGCGGAATGACGTCCAGGCCGGCGGCGGTGAGGCTCGTCGTACCGGAGATGTCCAGGTCGCGCCAGTCGATCTCGGTCGCGATTCCCCCCTCGAGGCCGACGAGCGTCGGATCGTTGAAATAGATCGTGGTATACAGCCCCGACTGCGGCTGTGTCTGGGTAAAGACATAAGAGAACGCGGAATAGTCGGTCTCGATCTGCTTCTGGATCGCCTCGCGCTCGTCATCGGTGTAGTAGTGCTGGCCCGGCAGCTCGTAGGTGTCGAAGTCGAGATAGACTGTCCGGGTGACCGACCCCTCGATGACGTCGTCACCGGCCAGGCCCGCGATCAGGTCCTGGCCGCCGCCACCGATCAAGGTGTTGTCGTTGGCATTGCCGAGAATCGTGTCGTCGTATGAGCTACCGACCACGTTGTCGATGCCAAGCGGGTCGGCCAGGGTCAGGTTAAGCGCGCCGTCGCCCAGCGTGGCCGGCATCACGGCCTGGGGCCCGGATTCGCTGAGATTGATCGAGATCCCTGCGGGGGCCTGAGAGAAATCGAGCCCCGCAACGCCACCGTCTTGGGGCTCGTCGATTGTCTGGCCCCCGCTCGAGTCACTGTTGAAGGCGAAGGTGTCATTGGCGCCGCCGCCGACGAGTGAGTCGTTGCCCGTGCCGCCGACCAGAGTGTCCGCGCCGCGAGCGCCGATCAACGTGTCGTTGCCGGTTCCACCCTGAAGGAAGGAACCGCCCGAGAAGCCCGAGGCGTCGAGCGTGAAGTTCCCCGTGCCCGCCGCGAGCAGCACGTTCTGGAAGCCGCTGAACGTCGAGACTGACGAGGGCAAGCCGCCGCCCGTGGTCGTGAGGCTCGAGTCGGTGACCGTCAAGTTCTGCGAGCCAAAATCCATCAGCCACGAATCGAAGCCGCCCCCCTCGAGCACGTCGTTGCCATTGCTCGAGAAGACCGAATCGGTTGTCCCGCCGCCCAGGTTCGTGTCGTAGCCCACGCCGCCCACGATTGTGACGTTGCCGCCGCCCCCGGAGATCGTGTTGTCGCCAGGCCCACCGTAGATCACATCGTCGCCCGGGCCGCCCGTGATCGAGTCGTTGCCGGTACCGCCGACGATCGTGGAATCGCCGGTGCCGCCGTAGATGATGTCGTTGCCGTTGCCCCCGAAGATCGAGTCGTTGCCGCTGCCGCCGCTCAAGGTGCTCGACTGGGTGCCGCCGTAAATGATGTCGTCGCCCGAGCCGCCCAGAATCGAGTCAGCGCCCTGCCCGCCCACAATCGTGTCGTCGCCGAGTCCGCCGTAGATGATGTCGCTGCCATTGCCGCCGAAGATCGTATCATCGCCCGAGCCGCCGGTGATCGAATCGTTGCCAGTCGTGCCGGTGAAAACGATGGTCGCCGCGCCGCTCGAGTTGACAGTACTCGAAAGCGTGCCGCCCCAGATGATGTCGTTGCCCGATCCGCCCGTGATCGAGTCGCTGCCGCTGCCGCCGGCGATCGAGTCGTTGCCCGTGCCGCCCACGATCAAGTCGTTGCCGGTGCCGCCGAAGATGATGTCGTTGCCCGATCCGCCAGTGATGGTCTCGTCGCCCGACCCACCCGTGATCGTGTCGTTGCCGAATCCGCCCACGATCTGGTCGTCGCCCGACCCGCCCGTGATCGAATCGTTGCCCGAGCCGCCGACGATGATGTCGTTGCCCTGGCCGCCGGTGATCGTGCTGTCACCAGAGCCGCCCACGATGAGCGCGGTGGCGGCATAGGCATAGATGATGTCGTTGCCTTGCCCGCCGAGGATTGTCTCGTTCCCCGATCCGCCGGTGACGGTTGAATTGCCGGTCGTGAGATAGATGATGTCGTTGCCTTGCCCGCCGGTGATCGAATCGTTGCCGGACCCGGCGCTCACCGTCGCATTGCCCGTGGTCAAGTAGATGATGTCGTTGCCCGATCCGCCCACGATTGAATCACTGCCGGAGCCACCCGTGATGGTGGTGTTTCCGGTGGTAGTGTAAATGATGTCGTTGCCCTGTCCGCCGAAGATCGAGTCATTGCCGGAGCCGCTGGTGATCGTCGTGTTGCCGGTGGTGGTGTAGATGATGTCATTGCCCTGTCCGCCGAAGATCGAGTCGTTGCCGGAGCCGCCGGTGATCGTGGTGTTTCCGGTGGTGGTGTAGATGATGTCATTGCCCTGTCCGCCGAAGATCGAGTCGTTGCCGGAGCCGCCGGTGATCGTGGTGTTTCCGGTGGTGGTGTAGATGATGTCATTGCCCTGTCCGCCGAAGATCGAGTCGCTGCCGGAGCCGCCGGTGATCGTGGCGTTTCCGGTGGTGGTGTAGATGATGTCATTGCCCTGTCCGCCGAAGATCGAGTCGCTGCCGGAGCCGCCGGTGATCGTGGTGTTTCCGGTGGTGGTGTAGATGATGTCATTGCCCTGTCCGCCGAAGATCGAGTCGCTGCCGGAGCCGCCGGTGATCGTGGCGTTTCCGGTGGTGGTGTAGATGATGTCGTTGCCCGACCCGCCGCTGATCGAGTCACTGCCCGATCCTCCGGTGATGGTGGCGTTTCCAGTGGTGGTGTAGATGATGTCGTTGCCCGACCCGCCGACGATCGAATCGCTGCCGGATCCGGCGTTGATGGTCGAGTTCCCGGTGGTCGTATAAAGCAGGTCGTTGCCGCTATTGGCCGTGATGTTGCCGCCGTACGGCGAGCCGATGACCGCGTTGAACTGGCCTATGAGGGCAACTTCGTCATTATCCGAGTTGACGGTCTGCTGCTGGCCCGATTCCATGCCGAGGTTGATGCTGACGGGCACGGTGGCGATCGAGAAGTCGAGCGTGTTGAACCCGCCGGGAGCGACCACCAGCGGGTCCTGTCCGGGATTGATCCGGAAAACATCGTTCCCCCCGCCGCCCACTAGCGTATCGTCGCCCTGGTTGGAGACCAGCGTGTCGTCACCGGTGCCGCCGACCAGGCTGTTGGCCCCCGGTCCGGCGATGAGCAGGTCATCACCCGATCCTCCCAGGAGGGTCTCATCCGAGCCGTAGCCGATGAGCTCGACCGAGTTCGTCGCGGCCATGGCATTGACCGCCACGTTCGACCCGGTGACGAGCGCGACCACCTGTCCGGCGCCCGAGAGCAAGGTCGTCGCGACCTGGGTTGCGCCCATCGAGACGGTGATCGCGGACGAGTTGATCACGACCGAGGCGCCGGTCTGATAGATGACAATCATCTGCGCACTGCCGTAGCCGATGCCGCCGTCGCTGTCGGTTACAGTTGCGCTCGCAACCAGCACCCCCAGTGGGTTGAGGATCGGGAATGTGTATGTCGTGCCGGTGATCGAGTCCGTCCCGATCACGATCCCATTCTGGGTCAGCGTCCACGCGACCGACTCGATCTGGAGAAAGCCCGGGTCGGTCACGTTGGCCGTCGTCGTGATCGTGCCGTTCGTCAGATCGACGTCGCTGGCGATCACCACCGTCGGCGGAACGTTATTCACGATGATCGACGTGGCGGCCGAAGTGGTGTTCACGCCGTCGGAGACGGATACACTGATCGGGTAGCTGCCCCCGGTCAGTTCGCCGGGCGGGTTATCGAGATACTGATTAGTGGCCGAGTACGTGTAGAGCCCCGGCGTGATCAAGGACGCGACGATCTGCCCCAGCGACTCCTTGAGAGTGATCGGAGTAGCCCCATCGCCCCAGTTGATCGTCGCCGTGTACGAGCTGACCGCGTCCGGGTCGGTGAACTGGCCGCTGAGTGTGATCGTGTCTCCCTCGTTGGCGGTCGTCGTCGACAAGCTCAGGTCGGCCGTGGTGAACTGCGCGGCCACCTTGTTCACGGTGACTGTCGCCGACTCGTATCCTGCCTTCTCCGTCGACTGGTCGGTCACCGAAGCGTTGATCGTGTAATTCGCAGATTCGACCCCAATCGGGTTCGCCGGATACGCATGGGTTGTCGAGAACGTGTCGATGCCCGGAGCGAGTGAGATCGTGGTGGGACCGGTGCCGTCGCCCCAGTTGATCGCGATCGTGTTGCCGTCGCTGCCGCCGGGGCTCGTGATTTTCCCGCTCAGTTGGGCCGTGCCCCCTTCGACGATGCTCGACGACGATAGCACCAGGCCGGGCGACGCGAAGTGCGGCTCCGGGCTGCTGACGGTGACGGTCGTTTCTGCGACGGTCGTCTCGCCACCCTGGTCGGTCAGGGTCACGCCAATGCTGTAGTAGCCGCCGGCCGGGTCAGCCAGGTAGTCGTGCGGAGCGGAGAAAGCGTAAGACCCTGGTGGAAGCATCACAACCGTCGAGGCCGACCCATCGCCCCAGTCGATCGTCGCCTTGAGCGTCGCCGAGGTGTTGGCGTCCAGGTACGTGCCGCTCACGATCACCGAGTCGTATGGCGCGGGGGTGGCGTAGGTCAGGGCCGAGGAAAGAGAGAGCGTCGCACCTTGCTGATAAAGATCGACGGCCTCGGCCCCCGTGATTCCCGAACCGATCGCCCCGGCCGCGCCACGATCAGGGCGCCGGTGTCGAATCCGACCGCGGTGCCAAAGGCGTCGCCCGTGGTGGGTGTTGCCTCTTGCACAGCGCCGATCGCCCGGCTGAAGGTCGGGCTCGCCGGATCGGCATCAAAGAGGTAGGCGGCCCCGGCGTCGCTCGTCGCCAGGTGGGCACCGGGTGCGCCGATCAGCGCCGTGTTCTGCGTCCCCGCGACTGAGGTGCCGAAGCCACCGCCGCCGCCATCGGGCTGAACGAACGTCGTGCGCAACAGGCCCGTCGGAAGGAACAGGAATGCCGCACCCGCGCCGGGCCCGGCGGTGTTGTCATCCGGCGACCCGACCAGGATATTTGATCCGACCGACGCAACCGCCGAGCCGAACCCCGTCGAGTCGGCCGGGTGCGGATTGAGGATCGCCACGGACTCCGCTCCGCTCGTGCCGTCGAACAGATAGACGGTCCCCGTGCCCGCACCCGCCGTGCTGTCGGATGGTGCACCGACAATCACGTTGTCCCCGATACCCGCGACCGCCGCACCGAATCCCGAGCCGGCCTGTCCGTCGGGGTTGATGAACTTCACCAGAAGATCACCGAAGTTCGCCTGCGTGGTGTCGCCTTCGAACTCGTAAGCCTCGCCCGTGCCGCCATCCCTGCCGGGCGCGCCGATCACAATATTCGTGTCGGTCGTGCCGACCGCGGCGCCGAAATGCGCATCATTCATGAGGTCGGGATTGGGAATCTCGAGTGTCGCCAGCAACTTCCCGAAGGTCGTGCTTTCGACATTGGCGTCGTAAACGTACGCCACGCCGTCGCCGGGCCCGGAGAGCGAGCTGCCGGGGGCCCCGATCACCAGCTCGTTGCCGACCACCGCCAGCGATGCACCAAACTCATCGCCGGGCTCGGTGTTAGGGTCCGTGAACGTGTGGATGAGCGCGCCATAAATGTAAGTTGAGGAAACCCCGTCGTCAGTGGACACGCCGTCGTACAGGTAGACCGCGCCCGTGCCGTTTTCTAGCGGGGCGCCGATCGCGACATTGCCGTAGTTCGAGGCGACGGAGTCGCCAAATCCGTCGCCGGGTGTGGGCGTTGTGTAGGCCAGCGGCGGCGTATAATTGTTGGGAGTGAACACCGGCGCGACGTCGTCGACATTGACCTTGGCCGTGGCGATGTCGATTCCACCGAACCCGTCATTGACGGTCAAGGTCACGGTCTCTGGCCCCGGCGCGGCGTACGCGTGCATCGGCTCCGGCCCCGACGCGGTCGCGCCATCGCCGAACGACCAGGAATAGGTGAGTGGAAGACCGCTGGGGCTGGTCGATCCCAGGGCATCGAACGGGATCGACGCTCCCGCGTCGACCGTGATGCTGGTGAACCCGATGACGGCGGTAGGCGGCGTATCGACACCATAAGCCTGAGAAAACTCAGACGTGTTGCCGCTCGGGTCGGTGGCCGTCGCCGCAACGAACTTGGCCCCGCCCGCGGGGGTCGGGAAATTGAAGCTGAAGCTGAAGTTGCCCGTGTCGTCCGTCGTCACCGGCTTCGAGCCCAGAACGTACCGGCCCTCGCCATAGCCATAAATGTTCATCGATGAGAGCGTGTAGAAATCGAGCTCGAACGTGGTGTCCGGCGTGCTGTTCAACGTGCCTGTGACGGTCGTCAAGCCACCCGCACTCGAGACCATGGTCAGTACGGGGAAATTCTGATAGTCGTTGGGTCCGACATGCCCGGCCGAGTTGTTGAGGGTGACAGTGGTGCTCCCCAGGGCGATCCCCAATCCGGTGCTGGAAAAGATCGAGTTGAGCCGGATTTCGTTGCAGGTCCCGGCCGTGAAGTCGACATACACGCCGGTGCCCGTCGAGAACGCGATCGTGTTGCCGGCGCCGGCGACTGTGCCGCCGATCGTGTTGTCGGACGAGCCCCCGTCGATCTGGATGCCGTTTCCGTTGCCCAGCGGCTGCGAGGCGGTGATGTCGGTGCCGATGTAGTTGCCCTCGACGAGCGCACCGGTCGTATCCGCGTACAGCCCGATGCCGCCGGTGGTGTTGGCCGAGATGATGTTCCGATACCCGGGCGCTGTGCCCCCGATCACGACCCCGGGCGTGCCGCTCACCATCACGCCGAAGGACGTGTTCCCCACGGGCAATGAGCCGGTGTAGTCGGTGCCGATGCGGTTGCCCAGGATCAGGATCCCCGTCGTGGTGGTCCCGGTGATCGATACACCCGATTGCGCGTTGCCCGAGATCACGTTGCCCGCGCTCTGCACTGTGGCGCCGATGGTAACGCCCGAGGCGTCGTCGACCGACACCCCGTCGCCCGTGTTGGGCAACGGCTCGGTTCCGGTCTGGTCCGTGCCGATGTAATTGCCCTCGACGAGCGTGCTCGCCGCATCGCTGTCGATGTCGATGCCGTCACCCTTGTTCCCCGAGATCACGTTGAGACCCAGCGTGCCTGCACCGCCGATGGTGGTGCCCGAGCCGCCCGTGATGATGATGCCGCCGCTCAGGTTGGGTACGCTGGAGGTGCCCTTGATGTCGGTGCCGATCAGGTTCCCGGCCACGAGTGTTCCGGTCGGGTCTCCATCCTCGATCATCACGCCTTCCGCGTTCCCCGAGATCAGGTTGCGCCCCCGCCCACCGGCCCGCCGATCGTGTTGGACGCGGAACCGGCGTCGACCAGCACGCCGGCGCCGGTGTTACCAATTGCCAGCGTTCCAGTCGTGTCGGTGCCGATCATGTTCCCCTGGACAAAGTTCTGGCTCGAGTCGTTGATCTCGACGCCGTTGGTATTGCCCGAGATCAAATTTGCGGCTTGGGGCACGGTTCCGCCGATCGTGTTGCCCGACGTCTGGTTGAGTTCCACGCCGTCGCCGGCATTCGCCAGCGCGACGGTGCCGGTGGCATCAGTCCCGATCCAGTTCCCCGCCACGACGTCCAGGGTCCCCCCGGAGATGTAGATTCCGCCGGAACCATTCCCCGATATGACGTTGCCTGAGCCCGCGGCGGTGCCGCCGATGATATTACTTTTTCCTGATGTGTTGCCGCTGCCGCTGGAGCTGCTGCTGCTGTTGCTGGCGCTGCCGGTGCCGCCTTCCCCTGCGGACGCTCCTTGAATGGAGACGCCGAAGATCGCGTTTGCCAGGGCTTTCGCGCCGGCGGCATCGACTCCGATCCAGTTCCCCGCCACCACGTTTTGGCTGGCTTCACCGATCTCAACACCGCTCCCTCGATTTCCCGAGATGATGTTCCGCGCCGCCGCGGTCGTGCCGCCGATCGTGTTATTGTCTGATCCGTAGACCCGCACACCACCAAATACACCACGCTGCATGAGAGTGGCGTCTTCGAGCTGAATACCGCCTGATTGATTGCCCAAAGCGATGGTGCCGGTTCGATCGGTGCCGATTCGATTGCCGGATATGGTGTTGGCGTTAGAGCCCCGGAGCAGTATGCCGTCATTCGTATTGCCTGAGATGAGGTTGCCCGCACCGTACACGCTGCCGCCGATTGTGTTGCCGGCGTACCCGCCAACCACATCCACGCCATCGTAGTTCGGAATCGCGACGTCGCCGGTGACGTCGGTACCGATCAGATTGCCCTGGATGACATTGTCTTCTGCGGGGCTGATAAAGTCGAAGCCAGCGGGGTGGCTGGCGATCTGAATGCCCTCACCGTCGTTCCCCGAGATCAGGTTTCCTGCCCCCGGAGCCGTTCCGCCGATCGTCTGGCCCGACGCGGAGATGTCGATGCCGTCGACCGTGTTTCCCAGAGCGGCGGTGCCACCGGCATCGGTGCCGATGAAATTGCCTGCGATGAGGTTACCGCTGGGTGCCGCGTCGCTGATTCCGATGCCATTCCCGGAGATCAGATTCCCCGCGCCCGAGGCCGTGCCGCCGATCGTGTTGCCTCCGCCGGCAAGCTGCACGCCCAGGTCGTTGGGCAGCGCAACGGTGCCGGTGACGTCGGTGCCAATGTAGTTACCCATAACGCTCGCATCGGTCGCCGCCGAATAAATACTTTCACCGAGGGAAACACCGAACATGGGGTTTCCGCTGATGACGTTGCGCGCGCCGCGGTCAGTCCGCCGATGGTGTCGTTGGCTGCGACGTCCAGGATCCCCCCTTGCTGATTGCCGAGCGAATCACCGTCGGAATCGGTCGACGTCGCACCGGTGTGGTCGGTCCCGATGAAATTCCCCTCGATCAGATTTCCGCTATTATTGGTCGCGATCGAGATGCCAACACCGACGTTGGCGGAAATGACGTTGCCTGATCCGGTGATCGATCCGCCGATGGTCGTGGCGCTGCCGCCGGACAGCGGTGGGGCGATGATGTCGATCCCATCGCCGCCGTTTCCCAGAGCGAGCGTGCCCGTGGAATCGAGGCCGATGTAGTTTCCCTCGATCAGGGTGTTGATGGAAAATCCGGGAAAGAAGTCGATCTGAATGCCATCACCGGTGTTGCCGCTGATCACATTGCGCGCGGCGGAGATTGTCCCGCCGATTGTGTTCTCCCCTTGTGCGACATCAATTCCCAGCGCGTTGGCAACCGCGACGGTGCCGCTTGAGTCCGTGCCGATCAGATTACCCACGACAACGACGCCTCCGGAGACCGAGACGCCGGTGTCCCCGTTCCCCGAAATAACGTTGCTCGCGCCGGCAGCCGTGCCGCCGATGGTGTCTCCAGCGCTCCCCGCGCCAATCCCACCGCTCGTGTTCGGCAGCGCGGCAAGCCCCCCAGCCTTTAAGCCGATCAAATTGCCTTCGAACACGTCGTTTCCACCACCAAAGTCGATGGCTCCAGTCGCGTTGCCCGAGATCACATTGCCCGCGCCGGTGCCCGGCACGCTTGTGGAGACCGCCGATCGTGTTGCCCGAGGCGCCCGCGTCAATCTCGACGCCCACTGAGTTGGCAATCGCCATGGTGCCCAGCAAGTTAGTGCCGATGAAGTTGCCTTCGACCAGGTTGCCGGTCGCGCCGCGCCGGTGAAATGAATGCCGTAGCTGGAGTTGCCGCTGATGAGGTTGGCCGAGCCGGCGATCGTTCCGCCGATCGTGTCGCCCGAGGTTGACACGTCGATACCGTCGGTCCCGCCGCCGGCGATTCCATCGTTAGTTGGGCCAATGGAATCGCCCAAGAACACGTCGTCGCCGCCACCGCTGTCGTTGATCCCGGTAGCGTTGCCCGAGATCAGGTTGCCGAGCCCCACGCCCGGAACGGCGGTCAATCCGCCGATGGTGTTTCCCGAGGCGCCCGTATCGATCTCGACGCCGATCGAGTTGGCAATCGCAAAGGTCCCCGTCACGTCGGTGCCGATCAGGTTCCCGGCGACGACGGTGCCAGATGCACCGCTGATGGCGACGCCGTCGGCGGTATTACCCGAGATCAGATTCCCCATGCCGGCGGCTCCGCCGCCGATCGTGTTGTCGTCCGCCGAGACGAATATTCCGGTGGAGTTGGGCAGTGCAAGGGTGCCAGCGATGTCGGTGCCGATCTTGTTACCGACGATAATGGTTTCCGTCGTTCCGAAGTCGAGATAGATCCCGTACGCGGTGTTGCCCGAGATCAGGTTGGAATCGCCGGAGACCGAACCGCCGATCGTATTGTTGGGCGAGTCGTCGATCAACACCCCGGTCTCGTTGGGGACTGCAAACGTGCCCGTGATGTCGGTACCGATCAGGTTTCCCGCGACAACATTCTTGACGGACTGTATCACGACGTCCTGGCCGTTGATCACGACTCCAGTCTCGGTATTCCCCGAGATCAGGTTGCCCCAGCCCGCGGCGGAGCCGCCGATCGTGTTGCCATAATCTGCTCCCAAAATGCCCACGCCATCGTTGTTCCCCAGCGCGACGGTTCCGGACGCGTCGGTGCCAATCAGGTTGCCGGCGACCACGTTCACATACGCGTTCTGGCCTTCGATCGCAACGCCAAAGGAGCTGTTCCCCGATATCAGGTTGCCTGCGCCGGAAGTCGAGCCGCCGATCGTATTGCTGCCCGAGTCGTTGATCAGCACACCATCGCCTGAGTTGGGCAGGGCGAGGGTACCGGAAACGTCCGTGCCGATCTTGTTGCCCGCGATGACGTTGCTCGCCGTCACGATGTCGGTGATACTCACACCACCGCCGGTGTTTCCCGAGATCAGGTTGCCCGCACCGGAAGTCGAGCCGCCGATCGTGTTCTGCGTCGAACCGCCGTGGACCCAGACGCCGATCGAGTTGGGCAGCGCGAAGGTTCCTGCGACGTCGGTGCCGATCAGGTTGCCCTCGACCACGGTGCCACTGGCAAAGTTTATGTCCACGCCGGTGTAGTCGCCCGAGATCAAGTTGCCTGCGCCGGCGGCTGTACCACCGATCGTGTTGTCGGAGGCGCTCGAGTCAGTTGCCACGCCGTCGCTGCCATAGGCGTTCACGAAGGCAGCCGCCAGGATCGCGGCATTGCCGGCCGCATTCGTGCCGATCTCATTACCCGCCACCAGGTTGGCGGACGTGCCGCTGCCGGAGATCTCGATGCCGTCGCTCAGGTTGCCGGAAATGATATTGCGGGTGCCGGCCGCGGTGCCGCCTATGGTGTTGCCCTGGGCCGAGGAGCTGATCGAGACGCCGTCGATTGTATTTCCCAGCGGATAGGTGCCGGTCGGGTCGAACGCGGTGGTGCCGGTGACGTCGGTGCCGATCATGTTGCCGATGACGAGGTTGCCCGTGGCCCCTGAGCCGACGATATCGATCCCGTCGCTCAGGCTGGCCGAGATGACGTTGGCGGCCGCGGCCGTGGTGCCGCCGATCGTGTTGCCGGTGACGAGCCCGAAAATGTCGACGCCCGTGCCGTTGCCGAGTGGAAGCGTGCCGGTCGGATCGGTGCCGATCTTGTTGCCCGCAATCAGATTGTCCGATACCGCCTGAGAGGTTCCGGGACTGAGCTCCACGCCGATGTTGTTGCCAGAGATCACATTTCCTTGGCCGGTGACGATGCCGCCAAGCGTGTTGTTTGATGCGCCAACTGCGAGATAGACTCCGACGTTGTTCCCCAGCGAAACGGTGCCGGTATAGTCTGGGCCGATCAGGTTTCCATCGACGATATTCCCGGAGGCGGCTGAGCCCTGGAACTCGATGCCGATCTCGTTCCCCGAGATGAGGTTTTCCGCCGCCTGCGTGGCGCCGCCAATCGTATTGGGTCCCGACACGACGTAGATACCGCTGTAGTTCGCAAGGACGGATGTGCCGGTCACATCGGTACCGATCATGTTGCCCACAACGAGCGAGCCGGTGCTGGCGAGCTTGAGTCCGTAGAGGGCGTAGTTGCCCGAGATCAGGTTGCCCGCTGCTGCAACCGTGCCGCCGATGGTGGCGCCCGTCCCGCCGATCGACACACCGCCGATCGAGGTGATTGATGTGCCGTAGCCGTTGCGCACGGATTGCGTACCGGTGATATCGGTGCCGATCATGTTGCCGGCTATCAGGACATTCGTTCCCCCCGAAGTGGTGAAAATTCCGTTGCTCGTGTTGCCAGAGATCAGATTTCCGGCGCCTGAGGCCGTGCCGCCAATCGTGTCAGAAGATGAATTGACGATGACGCCATCGGCGTTCGAGACAGGGTTCGATCCGGTCGTGTCGGTCCCGATGTAGTCGCCTTCGACGAGGTTCTGGTCGGCGTCGATTTCTACACCGGCGTTCTGATTGCCGGAGATCAGGTTGCTCGCGGCGGCGGTCGGTCCGCCGATCGTGTTAAGGCTCGAGTTGACTTCGATGTAAACGCCGTCATTGCCGTTGGGGATTGCCGAGGTGCCAGCGGCGTTGGTTCCGATTTCATTTCCTTCGATGGTGTTTTGGTTCGCGGAGTTGAAAATATCAATGCCATTGCTTGCGTTGCCCGATATGACGTTGCCGCTGCCTTGCGCCGTGCCGCCGATTGTGTTGTCGTCCGCGGCCTGAATGACAAGCCCATTTGCCTGCTCGCCATTCGGCTCTTGACTGTTTTCAAAACTGAAAGTGCCGGTCGAGTCGGTGCCGATCAGGTTTCCTTCGACCAGGTTGTAGGCCGTGATAAAGGCGGAGTCCGTTTGAATGTAGACACCAACGTCTCTGTTGCCGGAGATGACGTTGGCGGTGGCGGCAGATGTTCCGCCGATCGTGTTATAGCCAGCGCCTGAGTCGATCTCGACGCCGGCGTAATTGCCGAGTCCACGTCCCGCTTTATCGAGGGTGGAGTTTTCGGTCTGGTTCAGACCGATCGAATTGCCTTCGACCAGGTTGTTGAACGTGCCCTCACCGGCGATCTGGACACCGTATAGCACGTTTCCTGAGATGACGTTGAGTGCCTGCGGAGTCGCACCACCGATCGTGTTGTCGCTGCCGGCCCCATCGATCTCGACGCCGTCGTTGGCGTTGCCGATTGGATCGCCACTGGCATCGAATGCGGTGCTGCCCGAGACATCGGTACCGATGAAGTTGCCTGCGACGAGATTGTTGTCGCCGGAAATTTCCACGCCGTCGCTTTGATTGCCCGAGATGAGGTTTGCGGCGCCCGAGGCCGTGCCGCCCACGGTATCGTACCACACATCTTGGATGGCCACGCCGTCGCTGGCATTGGGAACGGCGATGGTGCCAGTCGCGTCGAGGCCGATCACGTTGCCCTCGAATAGATTGCCGCCGGCGCTCGTGTCGTCGATTCCGTATTGGTTACCGGAGATCAGGTTGCCCGCGCCGCCGCCGATCAGGCTCGAAGGACCGGAGGTGCTCGCAACGCCGCCGATCGTGTTGTCCGAGGCGGCCGAGTCGATATCGATCCCGTCCGTTACGTTGCCGCTGGCGACGGTGCCCGTGTAATCGGTGCCGATGAAATTGCCAAGCACCAGATTGCCGGTGGAATTTGCCCCATCGAGCTCGACGGCCGGTCCGGCATTTCCCGAGATCACGTTGCGGGCACCCGAAACCGTGCCGCCGAGCGTGTTGCCGGGTGCGGAGATCTCCACGCCGTCGCTGCCCTGGCCGTCCTCCAGCGAGAACGTGCCCGAGGAATCGATGCCGATGTAGTTGCCTTCGACCAGGTTCCCGGTCGCCGAGCTGTCGATGCCAACATCGGACAATCCCGCGCCGGAGATCACGTTTCTGGCCTGCGCAGTCGTGCCGCCCACGGTGTTGCCCGAGGCCGAGTGATCGATCTCCACTCCGTCGTTACCGAAGTTCAGGGTTGTCGGGTTGAAGATCGCCACCGTGCCGGTCACGTCCGTGCCGATAAAGTCGCCCTCGACGAGGTTCCCAGTCGCGCCGCTACCCGAGATCTCGACACCGACTTGAATGTTGCCCGAGATCAGATTAAGGGCGCCCGAGAGTGTTCCGCCCACCGTATTCCCCGTTGCCCCCGAGTCGATCTCGACGCCGTCGTTGTTGTTGCCGATGGTTTGGTCTCTCGGGTCGACGGCAGTTGTACCGCTGATATCCGTCCCGATAAAGTTCCCTTCGATCACGTTGTCGGTCGTGTTCGACCCGTCGAGCTGGACGCCGTCATTGCTGTTGCCGGAGATGACATTCCGAGCCGCGGCGACCGTGCCGCCCACTGTGTCGCCCGATACCCGCTGGAGCTCCACGCCGTCGCCGCTGTTGCCATTGTCGGAGGAGGAGGTCCCGGTCGGGTTGAGGCCGATCACGTTCCCTTCGAACACGTTGCCCGAATCATCCTGGTCGTAAATGCCGTCGCCCGCGTTGCCCCCGATCAAGTTGCCGGCGCCTGAGACATCGCCGCCGATCGTGTTGCCGGAGCCGGCCTGATAGAACGAGACGCCGCCATAATTATTGCCCAGCGTGAGTGAGCTGCTCTGGCCCGTGCCGATCAAGTTGCCTTCCACCGCATTGTCGCCGGCCGAGCCGCCGATGAAGATGCCGTAGCCGTTGCTTCCGGTGATCACGTTGCCTGGAGCGGTGCCGGCGGCCGTCGTCACGCCGCCGATTGTGTTGTCCGTGGCACTGTCGCTGATCACGACACCCGTGTCGTTGCCCAGGTCGTAGTCGCCATTCGAGTCGGTACCGATCAGGTTTCCTTCCACGAAGTTGCCTGAGGTGCCGGGGCCGTCGATGTCGACGCCGTTCACATTTTCGGCGATCAGGTTGCCCGCTCCGGAAACGGAACCGCCGATCGTGTTGAACATCGAGCCGGATTCGATGTCGACACCGTCGGCGGCATTGCCCATGGCCGTGCTGTCCGAGAGATTCGTGCCGATGTCATTGCCCAGGACGACGTTGTCGCCCGAGAAGTCCATCATCACGACGCCGGCGCCGCCGATGGAATCGTTCAGGGGGTCGGGTTGAGTGTTGGAGATGATGTTGAGCGCGCCCGAGGCTGTACCGCCGATCGTGTTGTCCGATGAGTCGTCGATCTCGACACCATAGAAATAGTTGCCCAGGGCCAGATCGCCGGTGACATCGGTGCCGATCAAGTTGCCGGCGACGAGATTGTCTCCGCCGAACGAGTCGGTGATGATGATGCCGCTGTTCAAGTTGGCCGAGATGACGTTCGCGGCGGCGGCCGTGGTGCCGCCAATCGTGTTGCCTATGGATCTATTCAGAATCTGAACGCCCGTGCCGTTGCCCAGCGGCTGCGTGCCGGTTGCATCCGTGCCAATCAGGTTCCCCGCGACCACATTGTCCGCCGCCTGGGTGAGATTGGGAGCGATCTGGACGCCGTAGTTTTCGTTGCCGGAGATCAGATTTCCTTCGTCGGCGACGTCGCCGCCGATCGTGTTGTCTTTCGCCGCAGTCTCTATTCCGACCCCGATGCCGTTGCCAAGTGCGATACTGCCGGTGATATCGGTGCCGATGTAGTTGCCAAGAACGAAATTCCCCGCTGCGCCTATGCCCGTTATTTCAACGCCGTAGTCGGAGTTGCCCGAGATCAGGTTTCTGGCGGCAGCGGTGGTGCCACCGATCGTGTTGTCCGATGACTCGTAGATTTCGACACCGGCCAAGCCGTTTCCGATGGCGATCGTGCCGGTGATATCGGTGCCGATCATGTTGCCCACGACGAGCGAACCGCCGCCCAAGAGGATTCCCCCGTCGCTGTTGCCCGAGATCAAGTTTCCCGCGCCGGCGGTGGTTCCACCGATGGTCGTGCCGGCACCCGCGACCGACACGCCGGCGCCGCCGTTAGGCAGGGATTGCGTGCCGGTGATATCGGTGCCGATAAAATTGCCGGCGATAAGTAGACCGGGCGCACCACTCGCGATACCGCCGCTCGCATTGCCCGAGATGAGATTCTCTGCCCCCGCGGCCGTACCGCCGATCGTGTTGGAGGATGCAGGGGCAAAGACACCGATCGCTGTGCCATTGGGGACGGCGATGGTTCCAGTCGAGTCGGTGCCGATCACGTTGCCGGCCACCAGGTTTCCCGACCCGTCGATAATGATGCCCCACTCGGCGCCGACGTCGTTGCCGGAAATGACGTTGCCTGGACCTGTGCCCGGAGTGGTGGTGATCCCGCCAATCGTGTTGCCGGAGGATCCGGTATCGAGCTTGATCCCCTCGAACTGGTTGGCAAGCGAGCCCGTGCTGCTTCGATTAGTTCCGATCAAGTTGCCTTCGATAAGATTGTCGGAAGAGCTCAGGGCGAGGATGCCGTTCTGGGAGTTGCCGGAAACCAGGTTGCCTGCGCCTGAGAGCGTGCCGCCGATCGTGTTGCCGGAAGAGCCGGAATCGAGCTCGACGCCGTTCAAGTTGGCGATTGCCACGGTGCCCGTTGCGTCGGTGCCGATGTAGGAGGCTTCGATCGTGTTGTCCGTCGTCTCGACCAAAATGCCGTTACCGGTGCTGAAGGCGTTGATCGCGAGCGCGGTCAGCACGCTGCCGTCGGAGCCGGTGTCGAGCACCAAGCCGTTTGCATCGCTGCCGGCGCTCGTGCCATCGAGGACGATGACCGGCGAGCTGGCATAGCCCGGCTGCGTCGAGGCGTTGAGCCCGACCTGCGCCGTGATGTCCGGCAAGGCCGAAGCAGGCGAAATTGTCCAGACGCCGGTGGCCGAGTCGTAGCCCGAGTCGGACGTCGGGATGTCGAAGGCGATGACTGTGGCGGCCGGGGCGGCCAAGTTCGCGCCGGTGATCGCTTGTCGCAGGCTGCCTGCGCCTGAGTCGGCGGTGGTCGTGACCACTTGGACCGACGATGTTGCCGAAAGGAGGAACGCGGTCGGGCCGTAGGTCGGAAAGAGCGTCGAGGCTGCCGCGCCGTATGTTGAAAACGAGCCGGTAACGGCGCCATAGGATAGAACGTCGAACGCGTCGACCGAATTGATCGAGAAGCCAATCAGAAACAGGACATTGATCGAGCCGTCGAGCGTGGCCGTGCCGGACACTTGCACCTGGTCATAGTGCGGCGGGAACGCTCCGGCCACAGTGATATCGAGCGATCCGGAGGCGGTCTGCGCGTAGTCGCCATCGATCGTGACCGAGCTCAAGCCCGCGACGCCGAGCGTTCCGTCGTTAACCACATTGCCGACGAGCTCGCCTCCGGCGGTGACGGTGCCGCCGATGAAGAGCCCCGCCGAGCTGTTGGGTAGGTTGCCGGAGCCACCGGGGCCTGTGCCGAGATAGTCATTCGCAACATAGTTGTCATAGCTCGAGCTCTCGGAATCGATGCCGTAGCCCGTGTTGCCGCTGATCTCGTTGGCGGAGGCGGTGGTGGCGCCGCCGATCGTGTTGCCGACGGCGCTCGAGGCGATCTGGACGCCGTCGGCTCCGTTGGGGATTGCTATCGTGCCGGTGATGTCGGTCCCGATCAGGTTGTCGGCGAGCACGTTGCTGGACGTGCCGGAATCCGTGATCACTACGCCCTGGTCGGTGTTTCCCGAAATGACGCTGGTGGCGCCCAGACTGATATCGTTGGAGGTTACAGTGCCGCCGCCGATGGTGTTGGCGCTAGCACCCCCGCCGATCTCGACTCCGATCGTGTTTGGAAAGGCAACTGTGCCGGTGATGTCGGTGCCGATGAAGTTGCCCGGGACAGCATTATCGACGGCTCCATCGATGAAGACGCCCACGCTGTTGACGGAAACGTTATTGCCCGAGATAACGTTGGCGAAGCCTTGCTCTACGGTGTTGCCGAATCCTAATTCGCGCCCGCCGATCATGTTGTTTGCGGCATCGGAATCGAGGCGCACGCCGTAGAAGTTGCCCAGCGTGGCGTTTCCAGCCAGGTTGAGGCCAATCACATTGCCCCAAATGTCGTTGTACGATGCAGCGGAGATCTCCACGCCGGCGCCCAGATTTCCCGAAATGAGATTGCCCGCGCCGGCGACCGAGCCGCCGACCGTAGATTCGGACGCGCCCGTATCGATTTCCACGCCGCTGGCATTGGGAATGGCGAGGCTGCCCGTCACGTCGGTGCCAATCAAGTTGCCTTCGACGGCGTCTGCACCGGCAAAGACGCCAGTGATCTCGATGCCTGCGTTCGAGTTGCCGGAAATCAAGTTGGCTGTGCCGGATGCGGTGCCGCCGATTGTGGCGAGGCCGGAGTGGTCGACCGCCAAGACGCCGGTCCCGTTCGGCACCGCGGCCGTACCGCTCGCGTTGGTACCGATTGCGTTGCCGATGACGAGGGTTGTTTGAGAAAAGGCGTCGATCTCGATGCCGGCGCTCGACGGTCCGGAAATCACGTTCCCTGCGCCTGTGCCTGGAGTGCTCGTCGCGCCGCCGATCGTGTTGAAGGCGGTGAGCACGTCAATGCCTACGGTCATCGACCCGCTCTCCGCAGCGGTGCCGGTGGAGTTCGTGCCGATGTAACAGCCCTCGATCGTGTTCGAGTCTCCACCGTCGAGATCGATGCCTGTACTGGCGAAATTGTTGATGACGAGCGCCTCGACCGTGCTGAAATCTGAGCCGTTCGTGAAACTCAGGCCGGTCGCATCGGCTCCGGCACTCGTGCCGTCCAAGTCGATGAGCGGCGCGGTTGCGTATCCGGGCTGGCTGGAGCCATCGATCAGTACCGGAACGGAGATTTGCGGGAGGTCAGAAGTCAGGTCAATCGTCCAGACGCCGGTGGTCATGTTGTAGCCGGAGTCGGTCGTCGGGATGTCGAAGTCGATCGTGTTTGGCCCGGGTCCGGAAGAGTTACTCTGGGTGATCGCCGAGCGCAGCGAGTTCGGATCGCTGGCGCTGTCGCTGGTGTCGGTCACCGTGAACGTCGACAGCATCATCCGCTGATCGAGCGGAAGGAAGTCCGGCAGAAACGGCTTCCGCTTCGGTCGCTTGGCGGCGTCTCGTCGCCGCAGACTTCGCTTCCATTGCTTGCCGGGGCGGAAACTCGGCCCGCCGGCGCCCGGTCCCTCTGGTGTTGACATCGAACGAGCCTCTTTTGTCGGGAGAGATCCAAGATCAGGATGGCAAATTCAAACGCACGAGAGGCGTTCAGCCGTCCTCGCGTCGGGCGTGGTTTCCCAAGGTACGTTGGAAGCACGTGCTTCGATGCACGCGAATCTCGTTTTCGCGATTTCCCCAAGGCGAATCGCGGAGGCGCTCGGTCATAGGGCGCAAGACACCGCGCAACAACGCAAGCAGTGGGAGAAGAGAAAAGTAATACACTCGCGAGTTCCATCTTGTCACTATTCCACTCGCGAACGGATTCATTTTTGTACGCACGTATGGTCTTTTGGGAACGCATCTCTTTTTCGGCACGCCCCTTGCACGCGCCGCTGCGACCAAGGATCGAAACCGGATGAGTTGCGCCGGTTTCACGTGACGGTGATGGTGCGCCTGTCAACATTGGTGAGCGTAGGGTGCCTGTGTGTGAACGACTGCTGCTCTGGCGCCGTGTTCGCGACGACGTCTTCACCTGGCATCCCCTGAATCCACTCCGGGGAGATCTTCCGAGCGGACCCGTCGCCTTGCGTGACCAGCGGGATGTGCTGGCGCTTGCCGCTGGCCTGACCGGTGAGATCATTGCCGGCGACGGAGGCGCCCGCGACCTCGGCGTGCCTTTGGTAAGGTGCAACCATCGTTGCAACAAAGGTTTGCGTCGCTTCAGCGAACGGGGCGACGGTGTGACTGAGGCTGAGGGCCAAACGTTGCTCGAGGCTTTCAAGCGCTCTCCCGCCGGGCTGTCGCCGTCTGTGACCGCCGCGAGCAGGAACTTTTTCACAATGACGCCATATTGAGTTCCAAGAGCGAAACATGGTTGAAAATCTCGCAAAATTAGGAGTGAATCACCCTGTTCGACCGGGTTCGCGGCACCGCTGGGAGATGTTACCGGTGTCGCGCGGTGGATCTGACTCGGCTTCACCAAGAAATTCGAACGTGGGCTCATGACACGCATCCGCTACGGTCGCGTGGGAGGGTAGCGGTGCGACCGGGCGGATCTGACCCTGACGTTCGAGAATTTCGATACTGAACGCCCGCGCTCGGGCCATGACGGTCGTGAGACTCTTATTGAGCGAACACGGGGAAAAGGATAGCCGGTTCGATGTGCTGGCCAGTGGCATTCGTGCTGAGTTGGTTGCCCTGAATCATCGGCTGCATCTGGACAGCCGTCGGATCAGCGCCGTGCTTGATCAGCGGCGCGGGCCCGCCCGCCGAGACGGACGACAACGACAGCCGGCCCTCGAGGTTCTCGAGGCAAATGCTCGCGCGAGGCCGGCTCCGGCGGCCGGAACTCGAGCGAACGATTCCAAAAGCATGAGACGCCGTCGCGATCAAGTTCCGTGTCATGATTTTGACCTTTCCAGGTATGCGGCCGTGTAATTGAACCCGAGCTGTGTGGCTCGGAAGATCGTACCGGCCGGGCGCGGCGGACCTGACTCAACCGCGCAAAAATTCTTTTTTCTTTCGGGGTGAAAGGATTTTCGCAGACGAACGTAAGAGAGGTGTATCTCCAGTCCGGCCCGGTTCAGGCGCCCGTTCCAGGTCCGCGCGTGCAAGCGTGACCTGTTCATGGACGAGCCTTGGCGAGGCCGTTATCTTTTAGTTACGAGATGTTTCGCGAGTAACCCGTGAAAAACCATCTTTGTAGTCCCGCCACGACGTCCGTCGAGGATCCGATGCCGCTCGAATCGACCGATCCGACGAGTGCGACCCTGCTGGGTCGCGTCGGTCTGGGCCCGGGAGACCACGTCGCCTGGGCGCGGTTCGTGAACCTGTACGGTTCGCGGATTCGCGGCTGGTGCCGGCGCTGGGGGTTGCAGGAGGCCGACTCGGAAGATGTCACCCAGGACGTGCTCTTGCGTCTGTCTCAGAAGCTCGGGGCGTTTCAGTATGACCCGTCCCGGAGTTTTCGTGGCTGGCTGCGCACGGTGACCCAGCACGCCCTGGCCGACTTCCTCGCGGAACGGAAGCGCCAGTGCTCCGGCAGCGGCGACGACGCAGTGCTCGAGCAGCTTCAAAGCGTGGAGGCGCGAGCCGATCTGCTCGCGCATCTCAAGGACCAGTTTGACTCGGAGATCGTGGCGATGGCCTCCGCCCGCGCCCGGGCACGAGTTGAGCCGCAGACGTGGGAAGCGTTCCGGCTAACGGCCTACGAGGGCTTTTCCGGCGACGAGGTCGCGACCCGGCTGGGGATGAGCCGGGCGACGGTATTCAAGGCAAAGAGCCGCGTACTTGAGTTCCTCCGAGAGGAGATCAAGCTGCTCGACGACCCTTCGTAGTTGTAGCAGGCACACTCCGTGTGCCGTCCGCACAATGATGGGCGGCCTCGCCGCCAGCGAATCACCTTCGCCGCGTCGGGCGCAACCCAGCCCGACCCGACCCGGCCTGACCGCAAGAGGAGCAACCATGGTTCGACTCGGCGACGCCCCCAGCGATTTGCTCTTCGGCCTCATCGCGATGCACAACGATCTGGTTGCGCCGGAGGTGATTCCGGCCGCGCTCAGGGCTCAGGCGCGGGAACCGGGCCGCACACTGGCTGACGTGCTGGTCGACCAGGGCGTGCTTTCCGCGGTGCAGCGTGGGTTGATTGAAACGCTTTCCACCGAGTGTCTCAAGCGGCATGACGGCGATGCCCGGAAGACGATCGCCACACTCGTCGCCTCTCCGTCATGGCTCGAGCGGCTCGAGCAGCTCGACGACCCCGAGCTCGCGGACGGGATCACGGCGGTTGGTTCGCGCGACTCGACCGTCGCCTCAGACTTAGGAATCTCTCTCACCCGGGATCTCAACCACACCCTGCCCCCGACTGCCGGCGCAGTGGAGCTGCCCAAGGCGCAAATCGCCGGTTACCAGATTCTCGGTGTCCTGGGCGTCGGCGGCATGGGGGTTGTCTACAAGGCGCGACAGCCGCGGCTCGACCGGTTCGTTGCGCTCAAGATGATTCGCGGCGGGGCCAATGCGCGGCCCGAGGATCTCGCGCGGTTCGAGATCGAGGCGAAAGCGGTTGCCGCGATTGAACACTCCAATTTCGTCCGGATTTTCGAGATCGGCGAGCACGAGGGGCTGCCTTACTTCTCGCTCGAGTATCTCCCGGGCGGTACCCTCGCCCAGAAGATCGGCGGCAAGCCCCAGCCGTTTCACGAGGCTGCGCGAATCGTCGAGACGCTCGCGCGCGCGATGCACGTGGCGCATGAGCACAAGGTGATCCATCGCGACCTCAAACCAACCAATATCCTGTTCGCGGCCGACGGCACCGTGAAAATCACCGATTTCGGGCTGGTGAAGCGGCTGGAGGATGACTCGGGGCACACCAGCAGCGGCTCGATCCTGGGCACGCCCAGCTACATGGCTCCGGAACAGGCGCGGGGTGAGAGCCAGCGGGTCGGGCCCGCCGCGGACCAGTATGCCCTGGGCGCGATCCTTTACGAGCTACTCACCGGGCGGCCGCCGTTCCAGGGAACTTCGGTGCTCGACACGCTCGACATGGTGCGCAGCCGTGAGCCCGTGCCGCCCTCGCAGCTCCAGCCCAAAACGCCGCGCGATCTGGAGACGATCTGCCTGAAATGCCTGGAAAAGGACATCGCGCGGCGCTATCCCGACGCGCTGGCTCTGGCCGAGGACCTGCGCAAGTTCCGGGCGGGTGAAACGATCACCGCGCGACCGGTCTCCGACGTCGAACGCGTGCGCCGGTGGTGCCTGCGCAACAAGACGGTTGCGATTCTGACTGGGGCGGTCGCCGCTTTGATATTGACGGGTTCGGCCGGCTCGGCCATCGCTGCGGTGGTTTACCGTCAGCAAAGTCAGGCACTGGCCGCGGCGAATACACTCGCTGAGGAAAAGCGTCAAGAGGCCGAGCGCAAGGAAAAGGTCGCCGTCGCCGCCGCCCGCGCGGCCAACGTACAAAACCGCAGTGCGGTGGAAGCCCAGCTCGATATGATCGATCTGCTGCGGCGCAAGCTGCGCTTCGTGACCGCGATCCATGACGAGCGCGAAGCTCTGCTCGACAAGGCGAGCAAGCGACTGGAAGAGGCGGCGCAGGCAATGACTAACCTGCGCCGCGACGTGGACTGGGCACCGGAAGACGAAGGACGCAACTGGGGAACACTGGCGAAGGCGCACCAGTCACAGGGTGCCCTCCATCTATCGCGGAACCAGGTCAAGGAGGCTCTCGCACAATTCCACCAGGCCGAAGAAATCGTCACCAAGCTCACCGTCGCCGATCCGGCCGACCGCGTCATGCAGGTCAACTTGATAAAAATCAAGCGCCAGCTCGGCTACGTCACCATGGACCAGATCGGCGACACCGCGGGGGCCCAGAGCTACTTCAACACCGCCATCGAGCTCAGCAAGACACGCCTGGCCAAAGAGCCCGACAGCGACGCCTTCAAGAGTGAGCTGGCCAATTCGGTGGGTGGGCTGGCGAAGTCGGAAGCGAATCTCGGTCATCTCGATAAGGCCCGTGAGCTCTATCGCCAGGAGATCGAGATCCGCGAGTCATTTTCCGCCGCAGCCGCCGGCGAATTCGAGAACCGGCGCGAGCTCGCCGGCTTCATTGCGGAACGCGCAGCGATGTATGTCCGAATGGGCGACAACGATGAAGCGCTGCGACTGTATGATAAGGTGGCGTCGCTGCGCAGCCAGAACACGGCCAAACAGCCGGACTCCTGGCCGGTCCAGAACGACCTTGCCCTCTCGTACAACAATCAAGCCTCGATGCGATATCCCAATGGAAAGGATCCCGCACTCGCCCGCGACTTCCACCGCAAGGCGCTCGAGATTCTGAGGAAGCGAGCGAAGGCCGATCCCGAGGATGCCGCGAACAAGAAGGTGCTTGCCGAGACGCTCTATTACGACGCGACCTGCGCCATGCACGCAGGCGACAAGGCCGGCGCCGCGACCGGATTCCAGGAAAGCCTGGCGGTCTGTAAAGAGCTCGTGAAACAGACGGATCCCAAAGGCATGCAGTTGAACCTCATGCTCGCGCTCGGCCGTTGCGGCGAGCACGTCGAAGCCGCGAAGATTGCCCACTCGCTGGTGGCGACACCGCCCAAGGATGAGAACCTTTACGTCCAGGCCGCCTTCGGCTACGCGGTCGCCTCAGCCGCCACGGGGAGTGATCAGCAGACAAAAGCGCGTTACACGAGTGCCGCGCTGGAATGCCTGCGCAACGCCAAGGAGCGGGGTTGGACCGACGTCGTTGTCCTCAAGAAAGACACCGATCTCGAGCCGATCCGCAACGACCCGGGATTTCAAGCCTTGCTCCAGGAGTTCGAGAAAAAGGTGTCAGGACCCTTAAAATGAAAATCTGCGTGGGAATGCTCTCCCCGACGCTCCGCGTCGCCGGACAGACACAGCGGCCACTCCCATAAAGTGGATGCAGCGCATGGGCACGAGGAAGGACATGGATCGATCGATCGCACGTTTCTGTTTCGCCGCGACCTTCGGCATCATACTGATCGCCCCCGAATGCGCACGCGGCGATACGCAAGTCCGCTGGACCACCGCCATGCTCCGCCAGAAACCGGAGTGGTACGCCTCGGCCGCGGCGCGTGCCATCGCCGACGAGGTCATCCGATGGCAGTCACCCGAAGGTGGCTGGCCCAAGAACACCGACCTTGCCGCTGCACCCTCGCCCGAAGTCCTCGGCGAACTGGCTCGGCATGGTGGCGCGAACACCATCGACAACGGTGCCACCACCACGCCGTTGCGGTTTCTCGCCCTGATGGTGCAAGCGACGGAAGACCCCCGCTACCGCGCGGTTTTCGACCGGGGCTTCGACTATTTGCTCGCCGCCCAGTTTCAAAACGGCGGCTGGCCGCAGTATTTCCCGCTCCGAAAGGGCTACTACTCGCATATCACCTATAACGACGACGCGATGGTCAATGTACTGACCGTCTTGCGTGACAGCTCCGCCGGCAAGCGGCCATATGACTTCGTGGACGCCGCCCGCCGCGCCCGGGCGGCGTCCGCCGTGGCCCGGGGAATCGACTGCATCCTGCGCACCCAGATCAAACAGAATGGCAAGCTCACCGCCTGGTGCGCCCAGCACGACGAAACGACGCTCGAGCCCGCCTGGGCGCGCAACTTCGAGCCGCCGACGCTTTCTGGCGGCGAAAGCGTCGGCATCGTCCGCTTTCTGATGGAGATCGAGCAGCCCACGCCCGACATCATCGCCGCTATCGAAGGCGCCGTGGCCTGGTTCCAGGCCGTGGCGATTCACGGCGTGCGCCTCGAAGAATTCACGGGCGCTGACGGTAAGCGTGACAAGCGCGTCGTCGCCGACCCCAAGGCCGGTCCGCTGTGGGCGCGGTTCTACGAGCTGGGGACGAATCGCCCCGTCTTCACCGGGCGAGACAAGGTCATTCGTTACGCACTCAGCGAAATCGAGCATGAGCGCCGGAATGGGTATAGTTACTACGTGACGGGCATCGCGAGCCTGCTTGGCAAAGATTACCCTCGTTGCGCGCAGACACAACAAGGAATGACACATGCATTCCCTCCAGCCACGCGCAAGCTTTCCGCGCCGCTGCCGAGTCGTTCGAGGGTGTTGGTCAGCTCGACCGAAATCACGACCATGCGCTCAATTCAGTGGAGCAGGAGAGAGGTCGGGAACAGGAACTAGCGGGTTGTAAAAGATCTTGATGTGTCGCTCCACGAACGCCCTGGCCAAGAGTGAGTAATCGAGTCCGTCTGCAGAACTGAGGATGAGCTTGAGGTACACTCGGCATGCGTTTGGCGTCTTGAGGTCTTCATCCGTGCCGTGCCCGGCGGAGCGACTGAGCCAACCCCAGAGCTTCCAGAACCCCTCCGCGAAAATGTCGACGTGTTCTGGATTGACCTTCAGTCTGATCCATTCGTTGCAAGCGCATGCCAGCAAGATCTGGAAATGGAGCCGCTTAAGCCCGGCGGCGCGGGGATCGTCATCGTCCAGGAGGTTGTCATGAGCGTTGGCCAGTGCCCGTAACCCTGCGCGGGCGCGACCGACGAAGTTGGCGTGGAAGAGCTGGTAAGCCCGGTTCTTCTCTTCGGTTTCTGCTGCTCGTCCGGTCCAAGAGTAAGCATCATCAAGAGTTCCTCGAAACAGGCCTGGGCGCGAAGGCGGTGAAGCAGATACCAGAACTGAATGTCACGCCGGGCGTTCGTCAGATAGCCCTCGGCGTCGTCGAGCGTGGTTTGGACGCTCGTGAGGGTCTGAACTCCGATCCTTCGCCAATCCCATCGGCTCGGTTTCAGCGTCGTGAGCGAGGCAGCGCTCCAGTACGCTAACGAACGTCGTAGAGCGTCATCTAGCTGTTCCTTGTTTATGTTCTGATTCGCGGCGTCAAGCCATGCGGCTTTGAGGTTCTCCTTTTTCAGTGCATCTCGGGCGTCTGCCACCGCGTCTTCGATTCTTGGGTTCACCGCTCGGATCAGGTTCAGGCTCTTTTCGGCGAGGCCTCGCGCTTTCTTGGGGTCGTCGGACACACAATCGACCCAGGGAGTCATCGCGCGACGAAGCAGCTCCTTCGCGGCCGGACCCGTGAGGCCGGGGGCCAATTTCGAAATGAATCTATCGAATCCGACAAAGAACCGGCCTTGAGGTGAAAGGCTCCTCTGGTACGTGGGATTGCGTAATGTGCTCCTGCAGTTGCTCATAAGTTGATAGTCGGACCAGGCCATCAACGCTTCGGCTAGATATAGTGCTCGCACTGCCAAAGACGTACGACTACTCACTCTTCGCGTGTCCAGTTCGGCGACCGCCCGGTCGAAATCTTGTTGGGCCGTGACGAAATTGGAACGACGTGCCAGTGCCCGCGCGCGGTGAATGCGAAAAGAGCTCCGGTACACGAAATAGCTGTCCAGCTTGGTGTTCGTCTCGTGCACGAGAATCAGCCCCGCATCACATTCTTTGATCGCCGCCGCACACCGTTGCTCAAGATGGTCGCTGGCCCCGAGGGAGTCGTTCTTGTAATCCCAGCGCTCGACTGGCCTCAGGATCAGCTCCGCCGCCCGGAAGTGGATCTCCAGTTCCAGCGGCTCGTAGTGTTCGGCGAGCTCGATGGCCTCCTTGCCCTTCTTGGCTTTCATGGGCTCGATGGCCCACCGCAACCAGGTGATGATCGACGCTGCTTCCTCGAATTCCCCAAGCCCATTGAGGCAGACGCCGATATCGAGCAATGCAGCCATGGCACCGAAACATCGCCTCCTTACGCTCTTCGTTAGTAGCTTATCCTTAAAGCGAGCGCTAATTCTATATTGAGTTTTTTAATCATATGAGCATATGTATGACATATTGGCGTGCCATGCATCACTCTGGCAAGATGGACCGGGAAATCCAGGTCCTCAAGAAGGTGTTCGACTTGCATGATCCGGGCATCGATGCACGCTTTGTAGTCGGTTTTCTGCCGCAAGACTTCGGCCCGGAGGTCAAGTAACATCCGCAGGAGTTTTCGAACCTCTCGTTCAATCGCCTTTTCCCCTGGGACCGGCTTGGCGTTATCCGGAACGTAATAGCTCATGCGAAACCGGGCAAGGTCGTGCGTGACGATCCAATCGATCCAGCCCAGGAGCGTGTCGGACGGGACCTGGCTCAAGAGCACTTCGCGATCGCGCAAGAGAGTCTGTTCCAGCGCGAATATCATCGAGCCGGTCCTTCCGTCCGGGTCGTTTTGGTTGGAGCATGCTCTGGAGGTAGCTGTCTACAGGGGTTGGGATGCCGGGACCGGGCGGTTGTCGCCGACTGCGAATCTGAGTGCTGCACCTGAATACCAGTGCGTCCTGGATGGTGAGGTAGCGAATCGACGAAATCCTGTGGTAGAGGTGTTCGAAGTATGCTGAGGTGTCCTTGCTTGCGAGGAACAAATCCGAATAGTAGTAGCTCGCGATATCTTTGTGCTGGCACGTGAGCCTGGCAACCTGGCGCGCCATCTTAGCCGCGGCTGGCGCGGAGTGATTCGTCTCGAACCCAGGCGCGTGACCATAGAAAGTGTGGGCCAGTTGCGGCGCGCCAACGGCGTCGAGAATTGCCTTGCTGGTCGCCAAAGACGACGCGGCGTTATAAGTTTCGTCACGCTTCTTCGGGGTAATCCAATACAGATCGCCTGCGATTGGTTCGAGGAAGCCGTTTGCAACATAGGCACCCAAAAGGTCGTCAAAATACTCAAGATATGCTTGGTTGCTATTAAAATTATAATAAGGTTTAATGTAGTCCTCCGTCAATTTGCGAACGGCCACGCGGCTCATTGGCCGCCGAAAGCTCGCGAGCAGGGCTTCAACATCGTCCAGCACATCGTCAGATAGAACTCGCTCCCCCTTGAGTTTTTTGAGCTCCGCTCTCATCTTGGCGCCAGACAGGCTTCGCCGTGGCTCGACGTCGACGGTGTGGAAACGCACGAGACCGGATTTGGCGCCGGCTTGTCTCATCTCATCACACAGGCTCCTGAACTCATTAACAATGCGAGCGAATGCCTCTTTCTGGTGGGCAGTCGGACTCCGGCCGCCTGAATCGAATCGGTCGGCCACGTCGTTGATCGCCAAACAAATGTAAGAGTCATTGCATTGATGAGCCGACGCGACCAGCTCGCTGAGGAATGCTCTGAACTCCTGGACTCTTGAGAGAACGTGCTCTGCGCAGGAGGCAGGAAGGCCGTGGTGGGTGGTGGGAGGTCGCCCGAACTCGCCGATGCCGTCCAGAGCCAGGATGTAGGAGCCCCTGCGCAAGGTGGCGTAAATCCTGTTCACCGCCGTCCTCAGTTGTTCTTCCCGGTGTGTCCCCCGCAACGCGAGGACGAACGAGGGAAACGCCACGTCGTGCTTGCGACACTGGCGGACTACCTCCGAGACCAATTCCTCGACGGATTGGTGCACTGCAGTATTGAGCCAGATCGGCGTGTGCGTTGAAGCTCGCTCGACGAGGAACTCCGACATCGCGATTGATGAAGCGAAGGAGGGGCAATCGTCCTCGGGCAGCGTGCCATCGACCGGCTCTCCCGTGAAGACATGCACCAGCGGCTGGTTGTGTTGCTCGCCATAATCCCTCCGCGGATCTGCTGTGGATCTGGCCGACTGTCGCCATGGGACAGGGTTGCCGGCCTCGGCACGTCTCAGGCCGAGCGGGCGTTGCGAGTGTGCCGGGTAAGCTTCCGTGCTCGCCGGATCAGTTTGAGCGTACGAAGCATGCAGACCGGCCAAGAACGCTCCCGCGTCGTTGATGCGTGCCGTGATCATCGCGGGACTTGCGGGATCGGCAAATGCTGAAGGGTAATTAAAACGCGTGGCCAAATTGTTGATATGGCTAGGGCACCTCATCTCGACATGTGTCCAAAGCACGTGCGGCGGCGGCATGCCCGCAGCACTTTGGAATTCCATCACTGCTGCGACCAAGTCCATGATCCGGCGGTCGTGTCCGCCGTAGCCTATTACCAGCAACAGGGCATCAGTTGGGAAGTAGCCCCAGAATCGGGCAGTTTCATGGTCGGCCACGGGGTCGTCAAGCGACTCATCCACGCGCAGGCCGTAGGCGCTGCCATGAAGCTTCACGACAGAAAGGCTCCCTCTTACTAACAACTCGTTCGGCAGCTCAGCCTGACGCCATACGTCAAAGACCATCGGCGACAATCCCTCCGATCTCATCGCGCGTTCGATGAGATCGTCGAAGTTCGTCGTCAGGATGAGCCTCCAGTGCATCACGCGCGTCAGGAATGCGAGAAAGCGATGGCTGTTGCCCGGAACGCGGCCGCGATTAAGCATGTGGAAAAGGCTGTCCGCATACTCCGCCCGGCGACCGGTTACCCATCGCAAGAACGGGCGCCATTTCGGAGTGATCGTCGGCGACTGGCGAAGGCTCAGGAAGGCTCTCACTTCGTCATCGGTGAGCCCATCTCGGTCTTTCGAGGCACGGGCAAAATCACGTTGCTCCTTTTCGGTCATGCGAGCGAATAGTTTGTGGATCAATCTCAGACGCTTGGCTTCGTCGGGATTTTCATCGTCCTGCCACTGACGGTATATACTTTCTATCGCCCCAAATAGTTTCTTCTGATCGCGGTCGATCTCGTCCGAGTTCCAAAGATCATCTCTCAATTGGAACGGGTCCGGCCACCCGAACCGTCCGATGTGTTCCTTGCTCTCGTAACGCAGCTCCTTATCCCGTTCGGTCATGAAGAGCTGATCTGGGAAGTAAAGACGTTTATCAAGGAAGTAACGCACCATCGCGAGATAGCGCATGATCGAACTCGTGGCCGGATAGCCGGATTCGACCGAGATTCCCGCACCGAGCAGGGGAACAATCGGCCGTCTGTTGAGGCTCGCCGTGTACAACGTTTGGAGGGCCTCGTACTCGGTTTGCAAGCTCGGGTCAATCACTCGGGTCGTGCTCATCAGCGTCGTCTCCGGTCGGGGGACCCGTAGATCAAATTCATCGCATGAAAAGCAACGTTGCCAGCGGCACGGAAACGATCCGCGGGTCGTCGGTTCCCGGGTCGTCGAGCATGGTCACCAGAACGCCGAAGGGCGCGTTGTAGTGAGCTTTTTCGACGAAGGACCGCAGGCCGAGGGTGTCGCGGTGATCGATCCGGCGACGGTACTTTACTTCCACCGGGATCCGTTGCTCGCCCACCGTCAGCACGAAGTCGACTTCGGGCTCTGCGCTGCGCTCGGGGAAGTGCGCCACGTCAAGACCGATCAAGGAGCGAAAGAAGTACCCCACGACGCTTTCGGCGATATGACCCGCGAGATCGTACAAATGCGGCGATGCGGCGAGGCCCTCCGGATCAAGCGGGATCACCTCTTGTAACCACGCTGCGCACAGCATCGGGTCACACAGGCAGAGTTTGGAACCGCCGCGCCGTCGCTTGAGACGAAGCTCGAGCGGCTCGATCAGTCGAATCAAGAGGGCACCATCGAGGAACCGGAGATACGCCAGGATTCGTTGCCAGCCCACGTCGGCGCTCATCGCTCGTCTGATCTCGTCGAGGTACATCGCCTGCGAGGGTGACTGCCCGATGTAACGGCACGCCAAACGAAATACCTCTTCCAAGAGATGCTCGTCGCGCTTTTGTCCCCGCGAACCCATCCGCAGGTCGTGGGTGATCGCCCTGCGAATGACGGTCTCGTTCAAGAAGTCGGCCAGCTCGCCCCAGGGTATATCGGACCTGACCTGGGCCACCGGGTACGCGCCCCGCTCTGCGAAGGCCTGGAAAGCCCGATCTCGCACCTCGCGATAAGTCTCGCCATGCGCCCGCAGCGCTTGCCAGAACATTTTGTCCTTGAGCGGCGCGAGGCCGTTGGGAGGAAGGCACTGCGGAACGTCGCCGAATCCTCGCAAGGCGGCGATTTCTCGCAGCAAGAGCGGCCCCATCTCGAGTGTCTGCACTCTCCCAGCCAGGCTGTCGTGCCCTGAATCGATCCGCAGCGCGCTGCTTCCGGTTACCATTGCCCGCACTTTGCCGAGGTCCACGAGATGCTTCAGTTGAGGTGCCCACTCGGGGAGATTCTGCACCTCGTCAAGAAAAAGAAACGGCGCGCGGCCCGCCGCGGCCGCGCTGTTGAGCGTCTCGCCCAGCACGTTGCGCACGTACCAGTCGACAAGCTCGACGATTGGAGTCGCAAGCCGCTTCAAGTTGCTGAGATCATCAAACTGGAGCCGGAACAGCCGCTTCGGATCGACGCCGTCGCGGATCAACTGATCGACGACCTGGGTCAACAGCGTCGTCTTGCCGACCTGGCGCGGGCCGCGCAGCACGACGGCCGGGGCTAGCCCGCGCGACAGCCGGTGGTAAACCGGCTCGAACGCCGAACGTCGAAACGACGGAAGCCCCGCGATCGGCTCGCCGAGCCACCACGGATTGGCGTTCCGGACGACCGTCTCCAGCCCTCCTGCCAGTAGTAGAGAAAGTGAGACTTGCTTCATGATCCCAGGCTCTTGACGGATAGAAAAGCAGAGCCGATCATCCCACCCGATCAAGCCGGAAACAAGCCTGCTGGTACGAGCGGCTGGCGTTCCGATGTGCGGCCGAAATGAGTGGCTGATACTCACTCGAGCCATCTGCAACGTGTTCGTCTCGAGGCGGCGATGTTAAACTCGGAGAGGTCTGCACCGCCGGTCAAAACGCCGGTCGGCAATAATCCGTTGGCCCGAAGTTGAGGTAGTGCCAATGCGAGCGCCCATTCGGAAGATCGTGTTCGGTGCGATCCTGGCCTGCTTCGGTTTCGGGTCGTCAGTTGGTGCGGTTCGGAATCGAAACCCTCAGCGCGATCCACAGGACCAGAGGTACACCGTGAAAGCCGCTCGCAGGGTGATCCGCCTGGTCGATGCGGACGGGCGGCCCATGGAGGGGGCGATTGCGAGCACCTACTTTCAGCGTGACTGCGACCGGGAGGCGTCTTTCAGCGTTCCCGAGTCAATCGAAGGGGCGACCTCGAATTCGCGGGGATTAGCGGCGCTCGAGCTACGAATTCCGAGGCAACTGGACGGAGTGGGAATCTACGCGATCCGACCGGCGGAGGGTCGTCCGCTTGTCGGTCTCTGCAAAGTCACGCGCGAAATGCTCGACAAGCCGATCAGCGTCGTCATGTATCCGGCTTGTCGCGTGCACTTCCGGATCGATAGCACGGGTTTAGCCGGCCTGGAGAAGAAGTATCACGCCGAGCTCGTTGGCGAGGGATGGTGGCGGGCAGCTTACGTTGTGCTGGGCGCCAGTAGCGAAGGCAGACCTCGTCCGCTCTTCGCCAGCTCAACGAACGGTGAGCTCGAATTCTTCTTGCCGCCGGGGCACGTCACGATCCACGCGTACGGCCCCGACGTAAAATGGGAGGATCGGCCAATCGAGATCAAGCTGGGGGACCGTGATAAATCCGTGGGGGTTTTCGATCTTGCGGCATCCGCGGACGCCGAGAACGGGCGGTTTCCCGGACATCATCGGGTGCGACAAGACGCTGCGCGCGGCGGCGGGCCCTCCTTCCGGCGGATCCGCTATTTGCCCTTGCGCGACATCGGCCGTGAGGTGCAAGACGTCGCGTTTTCACCTCTTGGCAAACTTGTGGCCGCTGCGCGTTACACCAAGAACGGCCCCGGGGAAGTGGTGCTTTGGGACACCGTCTCCTGCAAGAAGGTCGCGACGCTGCCGGTGGCCGATCGGGGCGTTGAGTCGGTGGCGTTCTCGCCTGATGGCAAGCTGCTTGCCGGCCGGGTCCACATGCTGGACGATCAGGATGGTCCGAGCGAGGTGATGCTCTGGGAAGTCGCGTCGCGCCGCGCAGTGCTCACGATCGGCGTCCCCGCTGTAAATATAGTCGCCGTGGCGTTCTCACCCGACAGCCAGACCCTTGCTACAAGCGGATCGGATCGAACCGTACGCGTCTGGGACGTCGGAAGCGGGCGCGAGATCCGTCTCATTGATGGGGTGGGCGGCGGTGCACTCGCGTTCTCCCCCAGCGGGCAGATGCTCGTGATGATCGGAGGCGGAGGGAGTCTCACGTTCTGGGATGTCGCGGCCAATCGGCGGCGATTGACGCCGGAACTGGAGACCGAGGCATTCCGCGTTCGGTCGATCGCGTTTTCTCCTGACGGCCGGACCTTGGCCGCCGGTGGAGCGATGAACGACGGCAAGAATGGAAACGAGCACGGCCACGTGCGCTTGTACGACGTGGCTCGCGAACCATTCCGCCGGTGCGCCGTGCTGACTTTTGATGGCGACGCGCACGCTCCCGGTGGAGCGAACCGTCAAGATCAGGTCCCATTCTGTAGCGACGTCAAATTCACACCTGACGGACGGCGGGTAGTGGCCGTTGGAGCGCTCAAGATCAGGACGTGGAATGCCTCTACTGGTGCGGAAACGGATGCGTTCGAGCGAAGCAGCGGCGGATCATCCGACGGCCTGGCCGTCTCGCCGGACGGGCGTTGGATGGCCGTCACGTCGCCGGTTGGAGCCGGTGTTAACATTTTCGACATCGTTGCGCCGTGAGCGTGTACGTCGAGCTCGCGTTGGAGTCGGTAAGTTGCTGGCGATCGCCGTCACGTTGACCGCTCTGAGTATTGTCGCGGCCGCCCGCGGGCAAGATGGCGGGCAGGCGACCGCGGCTGATTACGCGCGGTACGCTGCCACCCACCACGGCGACCCCGCCCGCGGCCGCGCCCTCTTCGGCGATCCCAAGCGCCTCGCCTGCTCACGCTGCCACCGCGCTCGCGGCCAGGGGGGCGACATCGGCCCGGACCTCTCCGACATCGGCGGCAAGTTTGATCGCCCCTTGCTCGTCGAGTCGATACTCGAGCCCTCACGCCAGATCGTCGAGGGCTACCGCACCACCACCATCGCGACCAGAGACGGGCGAGTTCTTAGCGGCATCGCCCGGGACGAGTCCGCCGCGGGCTTGGTGCTCATCGACGCGGATGGGCAGATGCAGCGCGTGAAGGCGGGCGATATCGAGAACCGCAAGATCGACGGTACCTCGCTCATGCCCTCGAGCCTCACCACGGGCATCTCACCCGCGGAATTCGCCGACCTGATCGCCTTCCTCGAATCCCTGCGCTCAACCGGTCCCATCACGCTGCCCGAGGAATTCACGTGGACGCGGGTGACCGGCGGAATCACCGGCGCGACGGCGATGGCGATCGCACCCGACGGCCGCGTCTTCGTGTGCGAGCAAACCGGCGCGCTCCGCATCGTCAAAGGCGGCCGATTGCTCGATGCTCCCTTCCTGACCGCCATGGTCGACAGCACCTGGGAGCGCGGCGTGATCGGCGTCGCGATCGACCCGCAGTTCACCAGCAACAGCTACGTCTACGTCAACTGCGTCCTGCGTGAGCCCTATCCTCACCATCGCTTGAGCCGCTTCACGGCACGAGGAGACATCGCCGACCCGAGGAGCGAGAAAGTCCTCCTCGAAGGCGACGACCAGACAAAGATGGGCGGCGTTACTCCCAACGGCCATCAAGGCGGAGCAATCCATTTCGGCAAGGACGGAAAACTCTATATCGCATTTGGCGAGCAAACGGCCGGGGCTCCTGCTCAGGCGATGGACTCTCTGCTCGGCAAGCTGCTGCGACTGAACGCCGACGGCTCGATGCCGGAAGACAATCCGTTCTACAAGAAGGCGCGCGGGAAGTACCGCGCGATCTGGCGCTCGGGCTGCGCAATCCGTTCACGTTCGCCGTGCAGCAGGAGACGGGCCGGATCTTCATCAATGACGTGGGGCAGTCTGCCTGGGAGGAGATCAACGAGGGTTTTCCCGGCGCCAACTACGGCTGGCCGGCGAGCGAGGGCCCGACAAAGGAGCCGCGGTTTCGCGGGCCGATCCACCACTACCCGGTGGCCTCGATAGCCGGCGGCGGCGTTTTGCCCGAGCAGCGCATCCCACAGCTTCCCGGCGGCGTTTCGGGGCCGGTACTTCTTCGCCGATTTCGTCAAGGGATGGATCAAGGTCCTCGATCCGGAACACCCGGAGAAGGTCGCGACGTTCGCAACCGGGCTCGCCCGGCCCGTCGATCTTCAGTTCGCGCCCGACGGCAGCCTCTACGTGCTCGAGCGCGACGCCTGGGTCATCGACAACAACTTCCGGCCTGGCACGGGATCGCTCCTCAAGATCTGGCGCAAATGAACGGACTATCACGCGAGGCTGCGGTTTGAGACCTACACTTGGCATGACAGGCCCGACCGTGATGAAACCCGAGATCCTCCCGGAGCGAGCGCTCGCTGATGGCGGAAGTCTTGAGCGATACCGGTGTTGCGCCCTGATTCTCGAGCTGCTCTCCCGGCGCAACTGGTTCGACGCCCGGCGGCTGGAGGAGATCGAGCAGACGCTTCAGAAGGCCAAGCCCGGAATGTTGTCCGAGGTGGTGTTGATCCGGGGTGGCTTCATTTCCGAGCAGGAGGTCGCCAGCGTCTATGCGGAAGACCTGTTTCTGCCGGTTGTGAACAGTACGGTCGAGGCTTGCCCCGTCGACAAGGAGCTGGGGGGTCTGCTGCCCGAAAAATTGTGCGTCGATCGGCTGATCTGTCCGCTGGCGGTGCGCGACACCGTGCTGGATGTCGCGTTCGTGTCGCCCGAGGAGATGGGTGTCGTCGACGAGCTGCAGTTGATGACGGGTCTGCGGATCAACCCGCTGATCGCGCCCTTGTCGGTGGTGGAATCGCGGCTGGACGTGCTGTATCGCTCGACTCGCGACACCAAGGCCATCGGCGAGGGGACCGAGGATTTCGCCGGTCTCGAGGAAGATCGTGACGGAAATGACGAGAACATCCTCGACCTGGATCTCGCGCCGCCGGCCGATTCCAACGGGCGGATTGTGCGGATGGTCAACCAGATCGTCGAGCAGGCGCTTCGCAACCGTGCCAGCGACATTCACCTCGAGCCGTTCGAGGACGGCTGCAAGTTCCGGCTGCGCATCGACGGCGTGTTGCACGAGCTGCCGCCGCCGTCGAAGAGCATCTTCATCATGATCGTTTCCCGGCTCAAGGTGCTGGCGAGGATGGACATCGCCGAGAAACGGATTCCCCAGGACGGTGCCATCGCTCTCCGTACCGGTGATAAGCGAATCGATCTTCGCGTGAACACAGTTCCGACGGTGTACGGCGAAAAGATGGTCATGCGAATTCTGGACAAGGGAGCGATACCACTCGAGCTCACGGGCCTGGGGCTCGACGAGCGCCAGTCCAGGGACTTGCTCGAGTCGATCCAGTCGCCGTACGGCCTGGCCCTTGTGACCGGTCCGACGGGGAGCGGGAAGTCGACGACGCTCTATTCGTGCCTGAACCAGCTCAACGACGCGAAGGTGAATATTTGCACGGTTGAAGATCCGGTCGAATACAAGTTCAAGGGGATGAACCAGGTTCAGGTGAAGGCACAGGTGGGGCTCACATTCTCGTCGGCACTGCGGGCGTTCCTGAGGCAGGATCCGGACATCATCATGGTGGGCGAGGTGCGCGACCAGGAGACAGCCGAGATCTGTCTGCGTGCTGCGCTCACGGGCCACTTCGTGCTCTCGACGATCCACACCAATGACGCACTTTCCGCGATCACGCGGCTTCAAGACATGGGTATCGAGCCGTTTCTGCTGGCGTGTGCGCTCCGTGTGCTCGAGGCCCAGCGGCTGGTCCGGCGGCTCTGTCCCAACTGCAAGGAGCCCTACGAGATCAGCGCAGAGCTCGCCGAGCAGCACCGGCTGGTTCCGGGCGAGACGTTTTATCGGCCCAAGGGCTGCCTGCAATGCCGGCGGATGGGTTATCGCGGACGGGTCGGCGTGTTCGAGGTGGTGCGGATCACGCCCAGACTGACCCAGCTCATCCAGAAGCGCGCGCCCCTCGACCAGCTTCGCAAGGCGGCGCGCGAGGAGGGAATGAAGATGCTCTTCGACAGCGCGCTCGACAAGGTGCGGCAGGGGCTGACCAGCCTGGAGGCCGCGCTCAGCGTGACCATGGCCGAAGAGGGCTGATCGGAATTCATGAACCACGAAGAAGGTCGCGGCGAGCGTGGGCAGGGTGACCGTCGGCAGCGGCCGACCAGTCCGATCGATGCGCTCCGCGGCAGAGGCAGGCGTGAAGTGCCGAGGCGCAGCGAGGAGCGTGCGGAGACTTACTTTGTCGACCGGTTCAGCGTGACGACTCTGGCGATGATCGTGGGCCTCCTGGTGCTGACGATTGCCGACGGCATCTTGACGGTCGAGCTGCTGGATTCCCAAAGCGAGGAAGTCAATCCGTTCATGGCCTATCTACTTGCGCGAAGTCGAAACGCATTCTTCGCGGGCAAGTACGTGCTGACGGCCGCTGGTCTTCCATTCCTGCTCGTGTTCAAGAATTACCGGCTATTTGGAACCCGATTTCGCGTGGGGTTCTTGTTTCCGGCCTTCATCGGGCTCTACCTGACCTTGCTCTTCTACCAGTGGAGCATGATTAAATGGGCTACGGGCATCATGCCGTACTTGCCTTGCTGTTTCTGGTGATCGGCAGCGCGGTAGGCAGTTTTGTCAACGTATGTGTTTATCGCGTTCCGAGAGGCCTGAGCGTTCTGCGGCCGAGGTCGCGATGTCCGCGCTGCCGTTCGTCGATTGCGGCGCGTGATAATTTCCCAGTCATCGGCTGGCTGATACTGCGTGGTCGCTGCCGCGTCTGCGAGGGGGCGATTTCGCCGCGTTACCCTGCGATCGAGCTCGCGACGGGCCTCATGTTCGCCGGCGTTTATCTCGGTTGGATCGCCCTTTCGAGCGCAGACGTCTGGGAACAAACCGGCGCGATCGGCGTGCTCATCCGGCTGGCCGTGTTCTGGTCTTTTGTCGGCATTGCCGAGACGGCATCGCTCATTTACCACGACACGAGGCGTTTCGTTATTCCGGTGAGTTTTCGACTGGTTCCGAAGAGCGGCGCGGCTGCTGATCGTTCGTCCGATCCGGCGCCGTAGCTGGAGCGCGGCTCCGCGCCGTTCGCGCCGGCTGCACGGGCATCCAGCCGGCTGGTTGTTGCGAATTGCGCGCCTGCTGCGCGGGCACCCAGCCGCCCTCCTGCGATGAAGGTGGAAATTCGGCAGAGCGGGCGCGCTCGGCCTGGCCGCGAGTCGCATCCGAACGCGGGGCCGTGGTCGCCTTGGGCTCACGGGCGTTCGGTTGTGCGCGGTCCGGATTGATTTTAGCGGGCGGATTGGGCCGGCCCGCCGATCCTGCGCTGCGTCCGCCGCCGATCTGGTCGAGGGTCGACTTGATTTCGCGAGCTGACGGGATGATCAGGCTGTCTCCGGGAGCGAGCTGGTCGGGCCAGTTCACCTGGCGCCGGTTGAGCCACCAGAGCGCCGTGTCATACCGCGTCGAGCCGTAGTAGGACTGGGCGATCGACGCGAAGGTTTCGCCTTCGCCGACAGTGTGCCGACTGGGCCCGCCTGCGGCGGTCCGATTAGAAACTGGAGGAGATTCAACCATTGTTGTTGTCGGGGGCCGCGACTCGGCCGACGTACGAATGACGCGGTTATCCTGGCGTCTCATACCGAGGCGGGCCGCGGAATCTGGGCCGGTCTGAGCGACGGGCACAGCCGTCTGGGCCGGGGGGCCCGGTTCAGGTGTGGTGGTCGCCTGAGTTTCGGCGCTTGCGGGCGAGCGATCGGGTTCCGCCGTGATCGGATTCGGGTCGCCGCCACGTGAATCAGTGCCGAGCCGGTGCCGGCGGTTGCGGTGCGCTGGCGGGGTAGGTCGCGATGGGACGTGTCGTCGTGCCCTGTGATCCTCTGCCAGAACGAGCTCAGGACGCCTTTTCTGGGCGGGCGTGAATCCTGCGTCCGCTGGTCCGGAGGAGGCGCTGCGGCTGAAGCCGTGCGAGCCGCTGGGCGGGAGCCAGGCGCGTTTGGAGCCACCGGTGTGGGCGCATCGGTAACCAGGGCGACGTCGGCGCCAGCGGTTGGCGGCGCGGTGCCGGTGGAGTCTCCGCCTGGCAATGGCGCGACGGCGGGGACCGGGCTCGGCGAGCCATCGCCCTTGGAGCCGCGCTCCGCGGCTGGGGGCGCATCGGGTTCGTTCCCGTCGAGGTTGGGATCGACCTTGTATGCCATTGCAACGTCTGGCGACCAGATATGCGGGGTCAGCAGCACGACCAGCTCGCGGCGGCCTTCGTTCTTCTGGCGGAATCCGAAGAGGAAGCCGAGCGCGGGGATGCGCGCCAGGCCGGGCAGCCCTTGAAGCTGATAGTCGTCTTCGTCTTCCATCAATCCGCCGATCACGAGTGTCGCGCCGTCGGGAACCATGACGTTGGTCGTGAGCTCGGCGGTTTGCTGGTTGGGAATGTTGTTGGTGACCGAGCCCGAGCTGCGCTCAGGGTGAATTTCCATCCGGATCATTCCATCCCGGGAAATGAACGGTCGGATCCGGAGCAGAGTGCCCGTGTTCAGGAACTGAACCTGCTGGATCGTGCTGGTGAAGTTCTGGGAGAAGGTCTGGAATCCCAGGCGGCTGCCGAGCTGGATTTCGGCGCGTTGCTTGTTGAGTACGAGGATCCTGGGGCTGGCCAGGATCTTGGTGCTGCCGATTGTCTCAAGTGCCTGGATGAAGCCCGTGACGTTATTGGCGACGAAGCCGAACTTGGCGCCGCCGACCGCGGATGCAAGCCCCGTCGGATCGGCGGCTACGCCGGCGATCTTGCCGGCGGTCGTCAGTAGTGAGGTGGGGTTAAAGCCGACGTTGTTGTTGAGGGACGTGCCGCTGCCGATTTCGCCGAGCGCGGTCCCGAGGTTATCGACGAGCGCGAAGTTGACGCCGAGCTGGCGGGCTCGCTCGAGGTCGACGCTGATGATGACGGCCTCGATCAACACCTGGACGGGCCGAACGTCGACACGCTTGATGATCTGGTCAATGATTTTCAGGTTGGATTCATAATCCTGGATGATGAGCAGGTCGCTGTCGGACATCGAGTTTCCGCCGGTTGGCGGTTGATAACCCCCCACGGTCGCGCCGCCGCCGGATGCACCCTGGTTGGTCGGCCCGCCGGTGTTCGCGCTGCTGGCCCCGCCGCCTCCGGCCGATGCCGCTCCAGCCCCTCCGGAGACAAAGGTCGCCGATTCGCCGATGCCGAACCGGTACGAGGGTGTGACGGCGACCCGCTTCTGGCCGACGTCGGGGCTCAAGAACGGCCTGATCATATTGAGAAGCTCGTCAGAGCGGACGTAATTGAGCCGGTAGACCCTCGTCATGATCTTCTCGCGTTTGGTGATCTCCGCGTCGTCGTCGATCTCGCCTCTGGTGTAGAGAAAGTGAATCGATCCTTCCGTCTTCTCAATGAGACCAGCCAGCTTGATCACCGCCTTGAGCACCTGATCCACCTTGGTGTTCTCGAAGTTGGCGGTGATGGTGCCGCTCACCCTGGGCGAGACCAGGATATTCAGTCCGCTGCGACGGCTGAGGAGCTCGAGCAACTGACGGACGTCGAGCTCGTTGACGTGCATTGTCACCAGGCCGTTCCGATCAAACTGAATCTGCTGCTCGGGTGGGGCGGCGTTTGCGGCAGGGCGGGCCGGCTGACGGCCGAGTCCGCCTCCGGGCTGCGGAGGGTTGGCCACGGGCCGCCCAGCCGTTTCCGGCTGCGCCTGGCCGCCGGTGCGGGCCTGGCTCGGGGCAGTCTGCACCGGGGGCGCGGGCACCAGCTCGAACCCGGCCCTCGATACCTCGGGGCTCGCGTCCTGGGCGCGGACGATCGGCGTGAGCCCGAGCAAGAGAGCGATCAGCTTGATTCCCGCCCCAACGGTTCGCATCAAAGCAAACATGCCTCGCAGGTATTGACCAGGTTACCCAGAATCGAGCTGGACCAAACCCCGGGAATCAACCAGGAGTTCGTCATCGAACGCCCCCGAAGAAGAGCCTCGCGCACGATCTCTTGATCGGGGAAACCGTTTACTTTTTCGGATTCGCGGTGGTTCCAACTTAAGGATTATTCCGGGGATGCCGCTTAGGTAAGCTGGGCAATGCCGCCTCGGTCTATGCGTGCCCGGCGTAAGCGCGACAGCGAGTCGACCACGTCGGTCCGGTAAAGCGTCAGGTGGACGTGGCGGATCAGGAGGAAGAGGTGCTCGAGGAGCCTGACGAGCCGCTGGTGGATGACCCGGTGCTCGAATTGAAGTTTTCGCCGAGCCGATTTGCCGGAGGCTGCGCGCTGACCAGCAACGAGCGATTGAAGATCTGCGTGATGGCATCATTGAGCTGCTGATGTGACTCGGCGATGGCACTCATGACCGCCGCTTTGTAAATCTGCAAATCGGAGCCGGCGGTCGTGGGCAAGGGGATTTCCAGGAGCAACTGTTGCAGGCTCGGCGGTGAGTTGCCGTTCGTATACTGGTAGAGGCTCGTCCCCTTCAAGCCGGCGATGCTGTCATACACGAACGTCTGGATCGCACCGCGCTGTACGGGCGTATGCGGTGGCGCGTTCTCGGGCGGGAGCTTGATCGGAAGGCTGTTGAAGTACGCGCACGAGGTTGATAGCCATCTGGATCGTGCTGTCCGTGATGTAGCTGGGAAAGATCGATGCCGCGCTGCTTTGCGCCGTCGTGGGAACGCTGGCAGTGAGCAGGGTGCCAACCGGCAACTCGACGCTTGGCGACATCGAGGTGTTGACAATCAGCAGGTTCCCCGAGCTGCCCGAGAGCGTGAACTGACCAAGGGAAACGGTGCCGATGATCGCGTTGGCGGTCACTTGCGGCGAAAAGACTCCCGCGGGTCCAAACACAGAGGCGTTGTCAACCTGGATAACTGCCGATGGCGGCGTGTAAACGGCCGTGACCGTTGCTTGCACCGAGACGTCGTTCGTGGATTCCTCGTTGATCGAATTGACGTAGTCGTTGAGTGTCTTGGCAAACCCCGCAGTGAAAATGGCGTACTGGGCGTTGATTTCCTGGGCCGGCGTGAGCCGCTTCGGTGGATGGGCGGCCTTTGCGTGATGAGGCGTGTGGCGGGCCAAATCTCTGATTTGAGCGGCGCTTCCAGCGGGCTCAATCGATGCGCTCAGCAGCAGACGAGGCTCCAGCGGCACGACCCCTTCCACGCCGCTGGCGGCGAGTACGGGGCGAAGCCGCCGATCGATCCTCCTGTGCCGGCACCGACCTGGCCTGGACATAAGCGAAATCCTGCTCGTCTTGATCGAGACGACTGCCATGGGCTGCACGTCACGGAACGTCTGGGTTGTTTGGCGCGATCGGGAACGGTACGTACTGGAAGTTGGGATTGGCCTGTCCGCCTGCGCCCGGCCCCGGCATTAACCCTTGGAGGCCAGCAGGAAGGCCCGCCCCCGGCGTCGACTCCTGATCAGCCGGTGCAGATTCCTCGGCGGCCTTGTCGCGATTTTCGCTGGGCCGCAGGCCCTCTCCTTGCAACTGGATTGGCGCATTGCCGCTCTCTGCGGACGGAACGAACCGCGACGAGTTCAAGCGCTTCGGAAGCGTGGTGTCAATCGGCGTGTAAGCTCGCATGATTGTACCGAAATTCAGAGAGATTCGCCGTAAGAGGTCGCGTGAAAGCTCCTCGTCGCCGACATGAACCGGGCCGATCGCAACCTTGACGTTGGTGAGCGCGTTCTGGGGCGTGATCGTGATCTTGGTTGGCCGTCCGTCGGGCGTCTTGCAGAAGATCTTCGTCTCGCCCTCGGGCAGATGCTTCGGTGGCTCCTCGACCCGGAAGCCCAGGTCGCCCAGGGCTTCGATCGCAGAGGATTCAATTTGCGACGGCGCGGCCGGATAGAGCTGCGATGACACGTCGCAGAAATTGTAGAACGCGTAGTCCGTCGGGGCGACACCCGGGATATGGCCCGCTGCGCGATACCATCCCAGACCGCCACAACCGGAGGTTGAAGCGACGCATACGACCGCACAGACCAACGAAGAGATCCGTCCCATCGATCTCCGAGACTCCTGGGGCCTCGAGCGGCCTGAGCGACTTCCTTCGCTCGTCGTTCGGCAAATCCACGCTCTTCCTAGACTGTGGAGCACCGACCGAACGCGCAGCCTGGCTCAATTCGACCTCGTGCAACATTAAGCAATGGTCGGCTGGACGTGCTGGCAAGCTTGACATTTTTCTCGGCCGCGGCTCGAGCGAAGGAACGGCCCGAGCCCAGCGATCCCGTATCGCTCAAGGCCACTGGGGTATGGCTCCTGGAGCCGGTAATGGAACGCCGTAAGTTCCTTGCGAAACCTCCACTTGCCAGCAATTGGTCCCCTGCTCCGGGGCCGGAGTGAACTGCACGGTGTAGTCGGCCGTGGTGCTGCCGCCGCTGGGATCCTGAATCGTCACCGTCACACCGTAGATGAACAGCGTGCGGCTTGGATTGGACGAATCGCGTGGCGTGGCATACTGGAGCAACTGGATAGATTGGGCAAGCGCGTTCATGGCGCCCTGGTCGCGGGTTTGTTGCAGGACGCGGTTGGTTTCGATGCGCAGGAGGCTCGAGCTGGAGCGGTAGACGGTGCTCCAGAGGGCAAATATCAGGATCAAGAAGATGAGCACCACCGTGAGGGAGTAGCCCCTCCTAGGGTGGGTCTGCCGTCGTCTCATCATGTCGGGGTAACACCGATCAGAGTATACGTTGATGCAAAGGCACGGTATGCGATGGTGAACTGCACGATCAACTGGCCCGAATTGTCCGGATTGATTCCCGCGGAGAAGGCCGTCACGTAACGGGCGATCGTGGTTGTCACTCCGCTGGAGGAATTGCTGCGGACGAGCTGGTTGCCGCTGAACTCGTAGGTGATCGCGATCACATCCGAGGGGCTCGTCCCTTGAAAGTAGAGTGCGAGCACGTTTGGCTGAGAGGTGTCCCAGTTCGTGAACGAGTACTGGGCCAGGGTCCCCGTGCGCCCCGGGGCATCGGCGAGGAAACCGCCGAGATCACAGGCGAGCGACTGGGCGGCGAGGGTGCCTTCCTGCGCGATCCGTGCGCGGCACTCGACTTGCAGTGCCGTCCGCCCGAACGATGCACACGAGAGCGCCAGCAGAATACCGAGGAAGGCCGAAAGCATGCTGGCCACCATGGTCTCGATGAGCGAGTATCCGCGACGCGGATGTGCTGTGAATCCGCTTCTCAATTGCCTGGCATTTCGGTCGGATGTGGCTCTTGAAGAGCGCATCGTGCTGGTATTACCTCTCAAACGAGTTCAAGGCGCGGAGACGGTCACGTAGGCGGTTACGCTCTGGCCCGTCGGGGTGGCATCGAGCTCCACGATCGTGACCGGGTACGATTGTGGAGCCGGCGTTGGCAGCGGCAGCAATCCCGGATCGCACGGGTTGGTCGGCGTGGTCAGGATCTGGCCGCTGGCGGCGAGCTTTTGCGCGATCGGGTTGGTCCACGGGACAATGTAGTAGTAATTTCCTTGGAGCATCGTCTCGGTCTGGCCTGTCAAGAAGCTCGTCTGGACGACCTGTGCCTGAAGGCGCAGCTCGAGCTGGCGAACCTGGCGAAGCTGCATGACGACGAGCGGGCACAAGCCGGCGAGGCCGATTCCCAGGATCGCGAAGGCGACCTGTACTTCCAGCAGGGTGTAGCCGCGGCGGCGGTGCCGCCGGTCCGACACGGATCTGGCACCGTCACGGCGAGTGGTTGTGCTCGTTCTCACTGGAATCCGGGCTCCAGAGAGACACCGCCGGATTGCTGCACGGCGCCGGTGAACGTTCCGTCGGCGGCGATGGTGAAGCTGCCGCTCCAGCTCGAGGAGCCGCCGCGGGTCGCCGTCGCCGTGAACCAGTTGTCGCTCGCATCAGCGATCGAATAGGTGTAAGGGATCGTGGCCGGGGGAAGAGAGGGGTCGATCAGATTGGCGGAGACCAGCGTATTCAGGTCGGGGGCGTACGTCCGGTTCTGCAGCCAGTAGAGGCGCTGGGCCGACCAGATCGCCCGGAGGTTGGCCCCGGCCACGTCGGCGCGGGACTGCTCGAGCGATTGCGAGAACCGCGGCACGCCGATCGAGAGCAGCACCCCGGCGACGATCACGGCGACGATCATTTCTACGAGCGAAAATCCGCGCCTGGCTTTCATTTGACGTTCCCCGCCATCTCGAACATGGGCATGTAGATCGCCAGCATCAACCCGGCGATTGACGAGCCCATTCCCATGATGATGATAGGCTCGACCATTTTTGTGACTTTGAGAATCATGCCTTCCATTTTTTCCTTGAAGAATGGCGCGACTTGCTCCATCACCTGAGCGAGCTGGCCCGATTCCTCGCCGACCTGCACCATGCTGGTGAGCATGGGGAGGAACAAGCCCGATTCTGCGAGGGCAGAGTGCAGCGAGCGGCCCGCGGCGACCTTGTGCGCGACGCGCTCGAGCGCATCGCGATAGATGGGGCTTGTCTGGAAGATTCCCTTGATCGTGTGCATGGTGTCCATCATCGGCACCCCGCTCTTGAGCAAGAGAGAGAGGTTCGACGCGAAGCGGTACATCGCCATCTCGATGATGAGCTGGCCCACCGAGGGAACCGCCATCAAGGTGCCCATCACGTAGCGGCGGCCGGCGTCGGTCTTCATGTATCGCTTGAACGCGATGACGATCACGACGATGGCGGCGACGGCGTAGTGACCGTACTTGACGATGGCGTCGGAGGCATCGACGACGAACTGCGTGATGCCCGGGAGCTCGGCGTCCATGTCCTTGAACATCTTGGCGAAGACCGGCACGACCAGCCAGAGCATCACGGTGACGGCGATTACGGCGACCAGGATCAGGATCATGGGATACATGAGGGCTCCCTTGACCTTACGCTTGGTTTCGCGCGATTCGCGGATCTGCTTGTTGAGCTCGATCAGCACCTGGGCCATCTTGCCGGTGACCTCACCGGTGCGGATCGCTTCCAGCCATTGAAACTCGAAGACATTGGGGTATGCGGCCGCCGCTGCGTGGAATGTGCTTCCGGCCGCAACCCTGGCGGTGATCTCTTCCAGAACCGCCCGGAGCTTCGAGCTCTCGCACTGAGCGACCGCGATCTTCAAGGCCTGCAAGAGCGGAGTGCCCGAGCTGACCAGCGTCGCAAGCTGATGAAAGAACGAGAGCGTATCCTCGAGCTTGGCGCCCTTGTGCGCCTTCTTCGAGATCCGAGCGTGTGCGACGACCCATTCGTCGAACGGCAATATCCACCTCGCCTTTCCCAAGAACATCCGAATCGGCGACGACTCGCAGGCCGTGCATGCTGCGCGAGATCAGTCATCGAGATCTCCGCTATTAGACACTAGGCCATGTTGAACGGTTCTCGGGGGACGGCAGCAAGAACCAGGACACGATGTGGCAATACGAAAACAGACCGGTTGGCCCCGCGATCGGTTTGATCCTTATATACGTGAGACCGAGAGTCGACCCGATGGCGATGGGTGAAATCCTGCGGATTGCGCCGATCGGATTTGATGCGCGGAAATACGTGACCTAGTTTTGAGTGTCTCGGGCGGAATGTCACCGCAACGCGACAGTGGTTTGTCGCTCAGAAACCTGGTCCCGCAACAATCACAAGAGAGAGCCACGAAAGATGCAGCAACTTCACGCAAGACTTCGTACCCGCAGAGGGTTCACCCTGGTCGAGCTCGCGGTGGTGATCGTCATCATTGGCGTGCTGGCCGCGTTCGGAGTGCCGAAGTTCCTCAACTCGGTCGAAAAGTCCAAGGCGGCGGAAGCCTTCAACTACCTCTCGGCCATCCAGGGCTCCCAGGAGCGGTACATCGCGCAGAACGGCGTTTACGCCAGCGCGATCACCAGTCTCGACATCACCCTGCCGGCGCCGCAGTATTTCACGGTAGGGAGCATCACCCCGACCACCAGCTCAACCGGCACTCCCGGCTGGTCGCTCGAGCTCGACCGGAACTCGAATTCGAGCTATTCATACAGCGTCGTCTGGAATCAGGATGGGTTCGACACCACCAACTCGACGATCATGACGTACCCGGCGATCTGCCCGGTCACGATCAGCTCGGGTAGCAGCAGCGGTAGCGGTAGCGGTAGCGGCAGCGGTAGCGGTAGCGGTTCGTGATCGCTTGCTGGCGTGGGGGGCTGAGCGTGCGGAATCGGCCCAGGACCCCCACGCCGGCACGCGGCTGTTGACTGTCTCTGAGCGGGCGGCCGGGTTCGGTCGCCCGCTTCTGTTTAAGCAACTTCTCGCTGCATCAGGTCTCCACGTCAGGAACCTCCCGACAATGAAGCGACGGAAACCAATCGGGCTTTGGCCGGCGATCGGCATCATGATCGACCAGAAGCGGATCGCCATGTGCATCACGGCCGCTACCGCCAAGGGGCGGCGGAAGGTTGCCGAGGAAATCCATGATTGCGACGAGCACGATCACGAAGCGATCGTGGGCCGTCTGCTCGAGCGCTTTGTTGGCCCGTCGGGCGCAAAACGAAGAAAGCCCGGACCGTGGGTGCGGGTCGGACTTTCCGAGGCACGGGTGTTTCAGGCGGCACTGGCGATCACGCCGTCCAACCAGCAGAATACCGCACAGAACTTCTTCCTCGAGGCCGTGCAAGCGACGAACGTCCGCGCGGAGGACCGGATCGTCGAGCTGGTGAAGCTCGATCTTGGCGGCCGCCCGCTTGCATGCGTGGCCGCTTCTCCCCGCGGGGCAGTCGAGACGTTGATTGCGATGATCTCCCGGATCGGCGGGCGCATCGGTCTGCTCGAGCCGGGCCCCGCGGCGCTCTACCGCGCCGGCTGGTATCACAAGAAAGCACCACGCGGCTCGAAGCTGTGCGTGCGTTTCTTCCTCGGCGAGCACCAAGCGATCGGCATCATCGGCGCCGGACCGCGGCCGCTTTTCTGGCAGACGTTCGACCTTGCGCCAGGCGAGGAGACTGCCGCGATTCTCGCGGCCTACTCGACGCTCTGGATGATGGGCAGGCAGGCGCGGATTACCGTTCCCATCGACACGGTCATCATTCACGGCCGGCCGGAGTTCGCGCTGGCGCAGCAGTCGGAAGAGTTCCGGCAGCGCACCGGGGCACGATTGTTGCGCTGTGAGGATCCCAGTTACGACTTGCAGGCGGCCGCACTGGGATTGGCGCTGGCCAATCCCCAAGCCGACCAGACCGGCGTCGACCTGGCGCGCACCCTCAAGCCTCAAGTGTCGATCGCCGACGTCTTCCCGTACGGCGAGCTGGTTCTGCACGGTGTGCTCCTGGGCGCGGTTTCGCTTTTCTCCATCGGCGCGGCGGCCGAATCAAATCACCGTCTCAAGGCCGTCGTGGGCGGTCTCAACGCGTTTGCCTGGCTGAAGAATCAAGATCAGCCCAAGCTCGACGCCGAAAAAAATGCAATCCAGGAACGCCTCAAGGCAGTCGGCGTCTTCCGTGACACCCGAGTGAAATGGTCGGGCTCCCTTCGAACAATCGCCGCTTCCATGCCGGCAAGCACGATCATCACGTCGCTCTCCGGCGACGCCGAGATCGAATCGGGATCGCGGTCCGGGCCCGCCAGGGGAAAGAAAAAGCTGATCGTCAGCTTCGAAACTCCCCTGGCTGGAAACGGCTCACTGCCTCAAGAAATCGACGGTTTCCTGGCCGCGCTGCGGGCGGATGCGACGCTCAAGCGGCACTTTCCGCTGGTGGAAGTCTCCGGCTTCCGCTCCATCCCGATCAGGGCCGGAGGGCGCGCGTCGACGTCATACAGCGTCGTCTGTCTACCGCTGGCTGAGAAAGGGAAGAAGTAGGAACTGCCAACCATGAATCAGAAAACTGCGAAGGCCGAACCGCGGCAGATGATCCTCAATCAGCTTCGCAATCCGCTGAAGCTTCGTTTCATCCTCGGTCTCTCGATGCTGGGCGGCTGGTACTTCTTCTTTTTCATGCCGCTTTGCGAACAGACCGAAGTGACCGCGACGCGGATCGCCCGCGACCTCAAACGAATTACGACGGCGCAAGAGATTGACCGGCTCAAGAAGAGCCTGGCCCCCTATCAAGGGCTTGTGCCGGCCGGGGCCAATCTCAACGAGCTGATGAGACAGGTCATCGACCATCTCCGGTCGTCGCCGCTGAAGCTGATTGATTTGAAGCCCGGAGCGGCCAAGGACCTCGGCCCTTACGAGACGATCGGCCTGCAGCTCGCGCTCGAGGGCACATTCATGGAGCTTGACGCATTCCTGGGCTGGATTGAGGCCGACGCGCGTCACTTGCGAGTTGACTCGATCAAGATCGATCCCAATCCACGTGAGCCGGGCCTGCTCAAGGCGCAGATCACGATGCTCAGCCTGGCCGAGAAAACGCAGGCGCAGCCCAAGGCAAAGCCTGCGTCCGGAGAGCCGAAGGCTGCCAAACCGACCTCTTAGGGTCCGCTCATGAACACAGCGAAGATTTTTAAATATATTCCGACGACAATCATGATCGTGGGCCTGGCGTTCGCGTGTTACAAGATCCACGCGACCGTTCCAGACGCGGGTGCTGGTCGAGCGGAGCTGGTGAAGGGCCTGGACGTCATGATGAACGATGTGCTCCACTCCGGTGCGGAAGAGGTGCGAGCACTCGCTCGCGATCCATTTCGCACGGGGCCCAAACCGGCTGATGCGGCGAAAGCGGCCGAAGCGGCGCTTGCCGATCCGGAAACAGACCCTCTATACGAAATCGTCCACAGCCTTTCCCTCGGCGCGACATTCCTCCAGGGCAAGACGCAGATCGCCATCATCAACGGACGAATGTACAAGCAAGGCGAGCACCTGATCCTCGAACGCGATGGTGAAAAGGTCCCTTCGTCGCTATTCATCGAGAAGGTGCAAGCGCAGCGCGTCACCCTCAGAGCACGCGACACGAAGTACGAGCTGGGTTATCCCGACCAACTCGGTAGTCGACCGGCCGATGTCCGGCCCGCGAGCGGATCGCCGCGAGATGGATCAATCGCCGAGATCGATCCCGAAGGCGAGCTTGCTTTCTACAAAAAACTGCTCAACTCTCCCCTGGGCAAGCTCGGGAAGGGCCTGACCGGCAATCCAGGTGCCGGCGGGCCCGCAGCGCGTGCAGGAAGGGCAAAGCGATCGCGCGGCGGCCCAGGCGGCGGACCCTGACGCAATTTTCCACTTCCGAGCGGATCAACCGAATATCTAGTGTACGAAAGCACGGCACACCGTTTGGACCTGTACCGCAATAATCCAGACCAGCCCTCAACCGGAGCGCCCCGGCCCGTCCGCAGCCCTCGGCCCGGCAACTCCGCGCCCGGCGTTTGCCCAGGTCGAAAGCGTGGCCTAGCATTGAGCAGATCCCGTGGTTTTCCACAGACTGCCCCAACGGCCGCGACCGACCGAGGCTCATTCGATGCCCACGCTGCTCGCCGAACCCCGTGCCCAGGCCCAATCGGCTCTCGTGCAACAACGGCGCGCCGAGGGTTCGAGATCCTCCGGGATCGCTTCGAGGATCAGAGCCTGGTTCCCCGCGTCGCCAGCGGCCATCGCCGCAAATTACGCCGCGGCCGCCTCGCTGATCCTTCTCGGCTACGCCTTCTATGCCACCGTGCCTTACGCGACCGAAGCGACGCGCGACTACTACAACGGGCTCATGCCGCCGGCGAGCTGGCCTGCCCTCCGGGTCGTCGTCGTCGCGTATCTGCTGCTGCTCCCGCTCTACTACGCGACATTCTCCGATGACCATACGGTCAAGTGCCGGCGCTTCTGGCAGGGGCTCTCCGCGCTGCCTCGGCGCAGGCCGACCCCCGAGGAGGCGGTCGCCTTTCGGGCCATCGCGGTGAAGGCGATTTTCTGGCCGCTGATGGTTGTCTGGCTTCAGATGCAAGCGCACGACCTCACGACGAGCGCCCAGGCTTACCTCTCGTTCGGCAGGTTTTTCCCCTATGGTTATTGTGCGATCTATCACGGCTTGTTCGTCGTGGACGTGTTACTCTTCGCGGTTGGCTACGGGGTCGAGCATCCCTGGCTTGGGAACGAGATCCGCTCGGTGGAACCGACGCTGCTGGGCTGGCTCGCCGCACTTCTGTGTTACCCGCCGCTGGCGTGGCTCTCGTCAAATGCGCTTGGTTGGTTCAGTTTCGAGCTTCCGCAATTCCGGTCGCCGACGTTTCAGGTTGGGGCGGGTGTCGCCATGCTCCTGGGCGTCGGTGTGTATGCCTGGGCGACGCTCGCGCTGGGGCTGCGAGCCAGCAATCTCACCAACCGTGGGATCGTCACCACCGGCCCTTACCGCTGGATGCGCCACCCGGCCTACGTGGCCAAAAACCTCTCGTGGTGGATCGGCGCGACTCCGCTGCTCCTGAAGTTCGCGTGGACCGATCCTTGGCGCGTGGCCCCTGTGATCCTGGGCACGGCGGCCTGGAGCGGGATCTACGTGCTGCGGGCGCTCACCGAAGAGCGACACCTCGGGAGCGATCCCGACTACCAGGCCTACAGCTCCCGGGTTCGCTGGCGCTTCATCCCGGGGTTGGTCTGACTTCCCGTTCGAAGTGCGGCCCGCGGCTTCGGATAAATCGAACAGAATGACCGTGCCGATCCAGTCGCCGCTGGCAGCGGCGAGCGTCTTTCCGTCGGTCGAGAACGCAATTTCTCCGATGCCCTCCTGGGTCGTCGTGAATTCGTGCCGCAAGCGACCGCTGACGGTGTCGACGATTCGAACCTCGTCCCAGCTTCCTGTAGCGAGTGCGGACCCGTCTGCGGAGAAGGCCACGGCCGTCACCGGACCGCGGTGACCCCGAAGGATTGAACGCACTTTCCCCGGCGGCGCCAGTGGGGGCTGCCGGGAGAGCGTCACGGAGAGAGAAAAGATGACGGCAACGGCGAGAAGGGTCGCAGCCGCGATCATGACACGTCTTCCGGTGAGACGCGAGCGAGACCAGAACATGGCAACCCCCGGAGGCCCTCGCGCCGGAATTCCTCAATCACGTCTGGGCCTCCACACCCGTTGCGATCTCAATGCTTAACGCTCAAAACATCTTCGATGTCCCGTTTGAATAGATTGTAGAGTAACCGATGACGTTGCTCATCAGTGATCTTATTCGGGTCCAGCTCGATGCCCGCCGCGTTGGCGACTGCCTGGACCTTGAGACCGGTGTTGGGATCATCAGGACTACCGGCGATCTTGCCCGCGGTGTCGATCAGGAACACACTGGGCCAGCCGCGGACGCGATAGCGATCGGCTGTGACGCCATCCATGAGGTCGAACTTGCCCTTCAGATCCTGATCGATAGCAAAGAGTAGCTGCACTTTATGAAACTCGAGCACACGACGAATCGGGTTTTCATTCTCTCCCGGAGTATGGATCGACAGGAACACCACTCCGCGCGGCTCGAACTCGCGTTTGAGCTGGTCCAGCACGGGCAAGGCATCGATGCAGGCGCTGCACCAGATGCCCCAGAAATCGAGGAAGACGACCTTGCCCTTGAGATCGGCGAGCTTGCGGGGTTTGCCGTCAGACCAAGCGCCGACCTGCCACTCCGGGGCGGGCTGTCCGGCCGCCAGCCGCTTGGGCCGCGCCGGCGGGGCGGCAAGGACCGGTTGCTGCGCATCGATGCAGGCGCTGTGCCAGATGCCCCAGAAATCGAGGAAGACGACCTTGCCCTTGAGATCGGCGAGCTTGCGGGGTTTGCCGTCAGACCAAGCGCCGACCTGCCACTCCGGGGCGGGCTGTCCGGCCGCGAGCCGCTTGGGGCGCGCCGACGGGGCGGCAGCGACCGGTCGCTGCGCGTCTGGTTCGTTCGCGGAGTGAAGCTTGACCAGGATCTCCTCGGTACCGTCATCGACCAGGTATTTCTTAGCCGCCCCGAGCTCGCCACAGGTGAAAACGATCGGGATCAATCCCTGGGAGACGCGCACTGTGAAATGGCCCTTTTCATCGGTCCGGGTGAACTGGAGCTCGCTCGCGAAGGAGTGGACGTTGGGCTGGACCAAGGCCCCTTCCACGGGTCGCCCTTGGGGATCGACGACCGTCCCACGGAGCGTCACTCCGCGCTCGAGCCGGATCGGCGCGACTTCCTGAGGACTGCCGTTCGGGGCCGGCTCGAACCGGAACTGCTTCGAATAAGCGGGGGCGAATCCCTCTTTCTTGACCATGACCTGGATATTCAGGGGCTTGCCGTCGTGACCCTGGCGCGCGATGGAACCGATGCGATATCGCCCCTCGGGGTCGCTCGTCGTCCAATGCCGCGCGTCGTTAGAGCTCCACTCGGCTCCCTTTCCAATATCCCCGCCCCACCCCAGCCCGACGAGCGCGCCCGCAACAAGTCGCCCGTGTTCATCGAGAACCTGTCCGGTCAGCTCGCCGACCTCCGCGCTTTTGAGTTCCGAGTAGTTCACACGGATCACGAGCTTCCCCCGCTCGATCGCGGGCTCGACACCCGGCGAAGCCTCGATCGTCGCGGATTTCCCGTTCACGTCGGTGAGACTGAACCGGACAGATGGCTCCGCAACGGGCTCAAGCACGCGTCGCCCATTCTTGGCGGGCACTGATGCCGGAAAGCTTGATTTCCCTTCGGCCCGCACGACAGATCGGACTTTGTCCGGCTGAAAACCCGACTCCCATTCCAGGTTAATATCCTTGCCCTTCCGTACTATATTGTGCTTGCTAACGTGTCCAGTGAGCTTCTTCCCTTCGGTTGGAAGCGTCACGAGCGCGCGGCCCGATTGGTCGGTCTCCGTCTTGAAACTTTCGAGCAGCGACGTGTTCATGAAGTAAACCCTGGCTCCTTCGAGCGGCTCGCCGGAGTCCTGTCGCACCTGAAATTCCCAGACAGCGCCGCGCCGGACTTGGTAGTCCCGACGGCGCACCGGGGCCTCGCGAGAGAAAGCAAATACGCCACCCTCCTGACCCCTGACTCGCAAGTAGCCCGGCGGAAGCGAATAAAGATCGACGACCACATGCCCGGCCGGGAGGTCCGCACGGAACCGGCCGTCGGGTGCCGTCTCGACGATTCGAGTCACCTCGGGATTCGCCTCGAGGATCGGGTGCATCCCGGTGAGGCAAAAAATCACTTTGAATCGGGCGCCCCGGACCGGCTCTTCGGTCCCCTCGACGCGCACCGAGCCTGTCAGGGCATACTTGCCCGTCGCGCGGTCAGCTTGCGGTTCGGTTTTGGGCGTGGATGCTGCGCGAGGCGACTCGGGCCTCGGTGTCGATTGGGGCTTGTTATCGTCCGACGCAGCGAACGTCTGCCAGGCCAGCAGGCTGCCCCCCAACACGGCCAGGAAAACGACCGTCACCGCCTTTAGTTTGCTGATGAGCATGGATTTCAATACCCCCCGCGCCAGGGCGGTGGCCGTCTCGCCGGCCTTGAATCCCAGCGCCACGCGAATCGTGGAATCAATGAGTGAGGCGGGAAGATGAACCGAAAGTGCGGCCTGAGAATGCCCCTGGGCGATCGTGCCGACAGCCAGGACTCCGGCGGGTACGGTCACGCCGCGTTGGGTCAGTCGCCGGCGCAATTGAGCGCGCGCCGCGCCAACCGGCCACGAACTGAGCCTTCGGAGACGCCCAGCCTCAGCGCCGCAGCCTCATACGTCAAGCCTTCCAGATAGAAGAGCACGACAGCCGCGCGAAGCCGGTCCGGCAAGCGATCGATCTCTTCGAGGAGCGCCTCGGGTTCATCACCAGCGTGGCTGGGCAAGCAGGCCTCGGGCGTCTGCTCGGCCGCAATCCGTTCACCTTGACGTCGACGCGCTGCACGGAGTCGGGCCTGGGCGGCGACCCGCTGCGAGACGCCGAAAAGCCAGCTCGCTACCGAATCCCGCCGCCGGATCGAGCCAGCCCGATGCGCCAGCACGAGGAACGTCGCCTGAAACGCGTCTTCCGCATCCTGCGGGTAGCGAAGGACGCGGCGGCAGATGCGCAGCACCATAGGCCCGTGCCGGTGCATCAGCTCTTCGAACGACGCCTCCGCGTCATCGCCTTGCCGCGAGACGAAACGGTCCAGAAGCTGACCGTCGGACAGGCCGCCGAAGGTACCCTGGCGAAAGAGCCCGAAGACCTGCCGGAGCCACGCGCCCGATTCCCTGCCCGCCATTGGTCGTCGACTCCTCTTTGATATCCTCGGTGTTTGCTCCCCTAAGGGTAGTGTTCGAATATGGGGTAGTCCTCACGGGAATTCCGCGCGGCGAAAATGCGTCCCGCGCACAGCCCAGAGAGCGTTGCACACAAAGCCAATCGCGGAACGCTGTGCACCTGCCCGTCGCGGTGATGAATGCGATTCAGCATGCCGATGTTGTACCACAAGCTCGTCGCTCCTGGATCCGGTCATCTCGCAGAGACCTCGGGCGGCAGCCGGTGCAGAATTCGCGGCGGTCCAGAATCGCCCGCCCAAAAAAAAATCGGCGATCGTGTCCACGGAAACAGTAGTCACTGTGAAGGAGGCTTCATCGCAGTGCTCCGCGCCCACCGCACGGCTGTCGAGTCCAGTACTGGGCATCGGCGCTGAAAATGCTCCGCTCGTGTGTGTGCGAATCGTCCAACTGAATCGTGCTCTTGCGCTCCTTTTTCCCGAACAATCAAGCCGAGCGTACGCGTGCCGCGAAAAAAACCTTTGACATCATTCGGCACCGCCTGAATCTACGCGCGCGGCCGCTTTCATCACCGAGCGTCGAAACCTATCCTGATAAGGAGTTACTTGCATGCGACGTTTCTTATCCGCTCCCATCGCCCTATTGCTATTCGCCGTTGCGTTTCCCGAGTCTGCATTTGGCGGCTCCATCGTGAACGGCGGCTTTGAAGTTCCGCACCTCACAGACGGTACGCAATACATAACCTTCGGGCCCGGCTTGGAGCCTGCCGGCTTTGGCTGGAGCGTCACCTCCGGAAACGTGAACGTGGTCGTAGGTGGTGGAATTTACATCACTGCATTTGCGGGAACTCAATGGCTCGACCTGGACGGCGGCACCGCTGGTACGATCCAGCAATCCTTTGCTACCACGCCTGGCACCGTCTATTCGTTGAGTTTCGCTTATGCCAACAATCCCGTCGCCGGCACAGTACCCGCCACTGCGACAGTAAGCCTACTCAATACCAAAAATAATGAACAGTTGTTAACTCCATTCACGATATCGCACTCGACATCATCGGGCTCAGATCCAGACTGGATTCAATCGCCAGTCATCCAATTCACAGCAGTAGGTGCGCTTACAACTTTATCATTCGCCTCCGACGATCCGGCCGGCAGCCTTGGCGGTATTGCGCTCGACGGCATCAGCGTAAACAGCGTACCCGAACCTTCAGCCGTCGTCTTGATGGTCATCGGCATCGCTGCGCTGTTCGGCTTGAGGATTTCTCGAATCGAGCCAAGCGCGGCGAGCATTCCAGCCGTCGGTCTAAGAAATCCTGAGCGCCCGCAAAACGCAATGGTTTGAGCGGTCCCGAGCGCTCCTCAAGGTGATTCGGGTAGCTCCGCCAGTCGCCTTTCTCGATCCAGGAGAAGGGTGCACACTTCATGATCATTCGGATCGAGTGGCCGCGCTCGAGTCAGAACCTCGATCGACTGAACCAAATGGCGCCTGATCGCACCCACATCCTTCCGCTTCCAGGAGTTCTTTGCTTGCTGAGCGTACGCTTCGCCAAGCACCAAGTAAGAACCCAGATCCTCGGGAAACCTCTGAACAAGTCGAAGTCCAAAGCTGATCAGAAACGCAACCGTACGTTCCGCCTCGTCGAGCTGTCCCGAATTTCTTTGAACCGGCGCCCGCATGGCCAATTCACCGGTCGCCCGCGCGATCGCGAGCCGCCAATGTGGCGACGGAGTCTCCAAGGCATCGCACATTTCTTTCAGGAAGGTAATGATGACATCTGCTTCCTGCTGCATTTCCCAAGGGGAGGGTGCGCTTCTATTCTGGACTGACTCCCAGTGTCGCATCCAACGTGGAGACCAGTCCGCTAACCCCCATCCAACCGCCTGACGCACGAGGATCGGCTCCAACTTGAGCGAGTGTTTCCTCGAGTACAACGCCTGAATCAGTGACGAAGCCCGCTCCCATTGTCCTCTATCTGCAAGGACGCAGGCCTTGATCATCACTTGGTCGGGTCGCTCTGCTTCTTCGGTGTCCAGAAGAGCACAAATCTTGAGCTGCCAGTCCCAGGAGCGTTTCGATTCGTCGCGATTTCCGTCTTGAGCCAGTCGGTGTGCAAGAAGACGGCATTCATCGGAAGCGTGCAAGGCGAAAAACTGGAGCTGCGGGTCATGGCGGGAAATCGAGGTTCCGAGAATGAAAGATATCGCCCTCTCGAGATGTCGGAAGGCCTCCAGAGGTCGCAACGCGTCCCTCGCGATCTGAGCCGCCTGCAGGCTTGCATCCGCCATTTCCCGACGATAGATTTCGTTATTTCGGTCCCGGTCTTGGCATTCGCCGATCAGATCGATTCGCTCCAGAACGAGCGCAAGAGCTTCGTCCAATTTGCCCGCATCCTGAAGCCGTACCGCAACCGAACGGTTGATTTGGTTCAGCGCGAACAAGAGTTCGTGCTTCAGTCCGCCAACCATCCGAACCCTCGCAGCCTGCTCCCTCACGAGGTCGGCGGTTTGATCCAGGCGACCATCGTCGAAGCGGCGCGGCTTGCTATACGCATCCAACACCAACTTCTGCAGAGGGTCGATCACCTTGTTCGCAATCCCAAGATTTCGCTCCGCTGCCGTGCGCGCAAATTCAGCACTAGCCCTCTGAGCGTCGGCACGACGATACAACGCATAAAGTCCACCGCCGCTGATCAGCACGGTCGCGGCGAGCACGGCAGCCAACGCAGCAACGACGGGCCGGCGACGGCACCACCGCCAGCCGCGTTCAACCGTCGAAACCGGGCGCCCCAAAATCGGCCGGCCGTCGAGCCACCGCCTGAGATCCTCCGCAAAATCCTCGGCTGTGGAATATCGCCGGCGGGGGTCTTTCTGAAGGCACTTCAGAATAATCGTCTCGACATCCCGCGGCAGCGAAGTCGTGAGCTGCCGCGGCGGCACCGGCTCACGCGTGCGCAGATCGTTGAGCGTATCCAGCGGCGTCGCCCCCTGGTAGGGCGTCCGGCCGGTGACGAAGTGGTAGAACATTGCGCCCATAGCATGAATATCTGTTGCTCGACACAACTGATCGCGCGTCCCCGCGATTTGCTCCGGTGCCATGTAAGAAGGAGTTCCATCGCAAGCCCCTTCGCGAGTAATTCCGGTGCTGGTGAACTCGGCCTCTGCCAGGAATCGGGCGATGCCAAAGTCCGCCACTTTGAGCAGCCCTCGATCAAGTGGCGCGCCAGGCGCGGCCTCGACCAGAATGTTCGAGGGTTTCAGGTCCAGATGCAGCAGCCCGGCCTGATGTACATGATGTACGGCATCTGCGATCGTCACCAACAACTGGGCGGCTTCACGCGGCGCTAAATTTAGCGGCCCGGCCAGCCGATCCTTCAAGGTCTGGCCCGGGACGTATTCAAGAACGAGGTACAGCCAGGCTTGGTCTTCGCCGGCGTCGTAAAGCGTGACGACGTTCGGGTGCCGAACCGATGAAAATGCCTTGGCCTCCGCACGCCAGCGTTTGCGCGCCCGCTGGCCCGCTCCCGGCGCGGCCTGCATCACTTTGAGCGCCACGCGCCGCCGTACCGTTTTTTGCCACGCCAGGTAAACTACTCCCATCGAGCCGCGACCAAGCTCTTTCTCGATGACAAAGCCGGGGATCAGAGGACCTTCTCCGGCTGCCGGGAGCGTGTAAGAAGTTTGATTAGCGGGCGGGGCGTCCTTCCATGCCAGCCGCTCCACGCGCGCCTGGCATCTCGGGCACTCCTCGATATGGTACTCAATCGCCTCGAAGATCGCAGGGTCTAGCCCGTCGCCGGGGAGCATCCGTAGCGATTGTTCGGAGGGGCAGGAACGCATGGCGGAGTTCACCCAGGTCGTTGATCCGCGGATCCCCGGTCGATGGCCATCACAGCCCTCCGGGAGCCCTCGTCCCGCAACATCTCCGTGACGCGCGCCTTGGCCTTGTAGACGTTGGCACGAGTCATCCGTAGATACTTGGCCGTCTCTTCGACGGTCCAGAGCACCACACCAACCAACCAGAACGCTTCCCACGTGTGAGCCGCAACCCGCTGCCTGACAGCAACCTGAATTTCCTCGGCCTCCCGAAAGAGCGCGGCGAGAGTCGGACTCGTCCCTTCGTCTTCACTCAAACCGCCGGTCCCCGCCTCGTTCGCGAAGTTGCTCCGATCGACCGGCTCCAGGTCGGCCGCAATGGTTTCGTCCCGCTCGTCGATTGAGAACGCCTGCGCACTCATCCGACCCTTCAGAAAATCAATGGCTTCGTGATGACAAACTGTCCAGAGCCACCCGCGGAAACTTCCCTTTGGGTCGTAGACGAACGACTCCATCCGATTCGCGACTTCGATCCAGGTCTGCTGGCAGATCTCATCAGCCGCATCGTGATCAAGCCGCAGGCGGGAGCAGCACGAGCGCAGCAACGGTTCGTAGCGTTTTTGGAACTTAGACCAGGCGGGATAGTTTCGCCAGTCCCTGAGCGCTCTCAGGTTTGACGAATCCGTGGTTCCAACATCGAGGAGCGGCATACGCGGGCCCTCTGGTCGCGTTCGCAAATGTCGCGGCCATCATCGGGCCGTCGTCGCAAGGAGAAATTCACCGTCGATATCCTAGGAATTGGCAGTCCCTGCAGAACGGCTTTCCCCGAAAATCCAGAGCTCTAGCTTAAAATCCAGAGCTCTAGCTTTCAGAAGACACTGATTCTAAGCAAGAGATCCGCGCGAAGCAAGCGACGAAGCTATGTCATGACTTGCATGGGTGCGCGACCGTGTTTGCGCGGCAAAGTCATCTTAGGTATAGACCGGTCTCGGAGTCCCGTTTCACCTTGAGTCGCGACGAATTAGCCTCGGTGCCGTCACCGAGATTTCGCGGCGTGGGGTGAATTAACCGACAGGGCCGTCAATAAAAAATGCCGGAGACAGGACTTGAACCTGCACCCGAAATTAATCGGACCAGCCCCTCAAGCTGGCGCGTCTGCCAATTCCGCCACTCCGGCTGGGGGGCGTCTTCACGCGACTCAAAACCATCATCCGGACCGTGGGTGTGCCCTGTCAAGAACCTCGTTGACACGGCGCTTTGATCTTGTATTATTGAGTTAATACAAGAGGACAGCGCTCGCGATGGTTTCTTGTTGAGGCAATGGGGTGCGGATTCACATTTCGTCGAGCGATGGCGTACCGATCTATCTTCAAATCGTGAACCAGGTGAAGTACCTGGTCGCCTCGGGCCGGCTTGCGCCGGTGAAGAGCTGCCGCCGATCCGGGTGCTGGCGGAGAAGCTGGTCGTGAATCCCAACACGGTCGCCCGTGCTTACCGCGAGCTGGAAGCGGCGGGGGTGGTGGAGAAGCGACGCACCGCGGGAACGTTCGTGAGCGAGGCAGGGTCGCCACTGGCGCGGCGCGAGCGATTGAGGATCTTGACCGAGCGGGTTGATGCGCTGCTGGCCGAAGCGCGGCAGATGGGCATCGGGGTGAGCGAGCTGAGCGAGCTGATCGCCCGGCGCGACGAGGCGATGCAACCACAAGAGATTGGAGAGACGTCATGAGCGCCTGGTCGAGCGAAGCGGTAGTCCAGATCGACGGCTTGTCGCGCAGCTTCGGGCGCAAGGTTGCGCTAAAGGAAGTCAGCCTGAGCGTTCCGCGGGGCGCGGTGTTCGGGCTGGTCGGTGAGAACGCAGCCGGCAAGACGACGCTGATCAAGCACATTCTGGGGCTCTTGAAAGCGCAAGCGGGCACCGTGCGGGTGTTCGGAATCAACCCGGTGAATGATCCGGTGGGGGTGCTCTCGCGCCTGGGGTACCTCAGTGAAGACCGCGATCTGCCGGATTGGATGCGGCTTCACGAAATGTTGCGTTACCTGCAGGCGTTTTATCCGTCGTGGGATCCCGCGTACGCCGAGGAACTGCGGCGGCAATTCGATCTCGACCCGCGCGCCCGCATCAAGACGCTTTCTCAGGGGCAGCGCGCGCGGGCGGGGCTGCTGGCGGCGCTGGCGTTCCGGCCGGAGCTCCTCGTTCTGGATGAGCCCTCGACGGGGCTTGATCCGATCGTGCGCCGGGAGATCCTGGCGGCGATCATCCGCACGATCGCTCAGGAGGGGCGTACGGTCCTCTTCTCGTCACACTTGCTAGATGAGGTTGAACGCGTGTCGGATCACGTCGCGCTCATCGACCGTGGGCAGATCGTGCTGCGGGGTTCGCTCGACGAGATCAAGGCGCTGCACCATCGGCTGACGCTGCGGTTCGACGAGCCGGTGGCAAAGCCCCCTGCCCTCCTGGGATCGACTCGCTGGGAAGGCTTCGGCCGCGAGTGGACGGTTGTTTGCCCCGGGTCGATTGATGAGATTTGTGCGCGAGCGGCCGGCATCGGCGCGCAGATTGTCGAGGACGCGAGCCCCACTCTCGAAGACATCTTCGTTGCTCATGCGGCTTCTGCGAAAACAAACGGCGTGGAAGGCTCTTGACGATGCACTTTCCTGCACTGGCAATCGGCTACGGAATCTGGGTTAGACATCAGTTCGGGTTTCTGATCTGTGCGGCGGGGCTCGCCGTGATGGCCCTCTGCTATCCGCTGCTATTCGCCTACAGCAGAGCGCCGGCTGTGCTTCTCGCGAGCACGATTCCACTGATCGGCATTTTCACGTATGTGCTCAATGCGACGATTTTCGCGCAGGAGCCCGGCAGTCTGGCCTCGAGCTATCCGCGGCACCTGCTGGTGATGCCCTTGAAGAGCTGGTCGCTCGTGTTCTGGCCGATGTTTTTTGGCTCGCTCATTGCATTGTCGCTCCTGTTCGTGACCGTGAAGATCGTCTATCGCACGAGCGGGATGGAGATTCCGCTCGGGCTGCCGGCGCTTGGGCTAGTGGTGATCGTTTCGTGGTTTCAGGCGATCGCCTGGTTTCCGCTCAACATGCGCGCGATTCGCGCGCTCATCGCGACGTTTGCGACGATAGCATTTGGTTCTTTGCCGATCTGGCTTTTGGTGCGGGATGGACAGGAGGCTCATTTCGTTATTGTCGCCGTGCTGCTCGCGTATCTTGCGGTGGCGCATGTGCTGGCGTTTGCCGCGCTCAAGGCCCAGCGGCGCGGGGATTCGTGGCAATTGTGGTACGAAAGCGGACGGGTCGGACGAAGCACCGCCCGAGCGGAGCGAGTGGTTTCCTATCGCCCCTTCCGTTCGGCCGCACGGGCTCAGCTCTGGTATGAATGGAACTGTCATGGCCGGGTCGTCCTGAGCTTCCTGGCTTTCGAGATGCTCATGATCTGGAGCATCGCCCTGTCTGGCCGGAGGCCGATTACCGCGTCGCTTCTTCCACTCATCCTTGGTTTACTGCTTTTCGCCCCGATTGCCGTGATTGGCTCTGCGGGTCCGATGATCGGGCGACTTCGGCCGTTCTGGGTGGAGCAGCGCGGATTCAACACGTTCATGACGGTGCGGCCGATCGCGAGTGCGGCGCTGGTCGCGGCGAAGCTGCGATTGGCGCTACTGATCGTCGTAACGAGCTGGATTTTTGTGCTGATGGGAACGTCCGCGGTCGTGTTGCTCTCGCGAAGTTTCGCCGGTGCGATCACGGTGTGGCACCGGTTTGAATCTCACTATCCTGGCGGGCGGGCGCCGGCGATCTGCGTGCTGGCGTGCGTTCTGGTTCCGGCGCTCATGTTTCGCATGCTCACCGATGGGATGCCGTTTGCGCTCACGGGCCGGAGATGGCTGGCCGACACAGCGGTGTGTGGTTACATGGTGCTGCTCGTGTGCCTGGCTTCGGCGGGTGTATGGGTAGCACAGCATCCTGAGTACTTGCCGCGCATCATGGCGATGACTCCCTGGTTTGTCGCGCTCGTCGCCGTGTTGAAAGCGGGCGCCGCCGCAGTCGCGTTTCGCGTCGCAATGCGCCGGAAGCTCATCGAATGGCCCCAAATCCGGCGGATCATCGCAACCTGGGCGGCTTTCACCGTGGCGGTCATCGCGCTCGTGCTACTGATCGCGCCTCCGGCAAGCCTGATTTCAAAGCCATCGCTGTTCGTGGGCGCGGCGAGCTTCGTGCCGCTCGTGCGCTTTCCGCTCTCAGCGATCGCTATCGAATGGAACCGGCACCGATAGTGTGCAGGCGACCACATGCGTTCTGGCCTACTTCGGCTGCTTATCTTGCCCCGTTTTCGCAGCCGGAGTATGATCGGCGCCCGGCTCGCTCCAAGGATGAAGGACGGTTTGCGGTCAACCAGGAGGACCCGCCCATGACTTGCGCGTCGCCTAACGTGACCAAGCGCGATCGGGCTTGCGTTTATATTTTCGCAGTTCTGCTCGTTTCAGGCGTGGGGTTTCTCGCCTCGCGGCATTCGCTGGGCCAAGAGCCGGCCGAGACAATTCGCGTGGGTGAGCGAGCGGTGTTGCGAAGCGGCGAAGTCGGCCTTGGCATGGACGACCGCGACGTACCGCGAAGTCGCTTGGAAAACCATTTCTACCGCATTGAATTGTTGGACGGTGCCACCGCGAAGCTCAGGTCCGAAGGCGATTGGATCGTGGGGTTCGTTCCTGCCTCGGCGGTGGTTCCGGTTGCTCGGGGTGTTGATTACTTTACGACGCTGATCGGGACCGACGCGAAGAACGAATACGCCTTTCTGATGCGCTCCCTGCTTCGGCTCGACCGGTGCGAGTTTCAGACCGCGCTTGCCGATGCCGATGAAGCGGTCCGGCTGGCTCCAACAGCTTCTCGCGGCTACAGCGCCCGCGGGCAGATCAGGCTTGGAAGGCGGGAACATGTCAGGGCGATCCAGGATTTCAATGAAGCGATCAGACTCAATCCTCGAGACGCGATCGCTTACCGGGGCCGAGCATCGTGCTGGAGTGAGCGAGGCGATTTCGAGAACGCTGTCGCCGATCTGAATGTCGCGATCCGGCTCGCGCCTGAGGACGTCGCCGCCTATCGCGCCCGCGGTGCGTCGTGGAAGGAGCTCCATCGTTACGACGAAGCGATCGCTGATTTCAGTCAGGTGTTGCGCCTCGATCCTCAGGACGTGGCTGCGTGCAACGATCGGGGGCTCGCCTGGGCGGGCAAGAAAGACTTCGACATGGCTCTCGCGTCGTTCAACCAGGCGTTGCGACTCGACCGTCGCAATGTGGCCGCACTCAGGAACCGCGGCTGCAACTGGTTGAGCAAGTCCGAGGGTGAAAAAGCGATGCGCGACTTCGAGGCGGCGCTCGAGATCGATCCCAAGGATCTCGAAGCTCGCCGGTTGCTGGGCCAGGCTCTCAGTCGCCTTTTTAGCAATGTTGATCAAGAGAAAGTCATTCAATATGCGATGGATTTGTGCAGCTCAAAATACTGGAAGCCGGGGCCCGCAGACGCGCAGCTCATTCACGACCTTGGACTCCGGATCTATGCATACGATAGCTCATTAACGCACAGAGCCGCCATTCCGCTAGCGACCACGCTGTGTGAGATAACGAACTGGAAAGACCATTACGCACTGCATGAGCTTGCAACTGCCTACGGTGAGGCGGGCGATTTCGCGCCCGCTCTGAAGTGGGCGACCAAGGCTGCTGAGCTCGGACCAGAAAGCTTAAAGTCGATGTATGAATCGGCAGTAGAGCACTTTCGTAAAGAGGCCGCTGCCAAGAAGAAGTCTTGAGTGGCGTTTCAACATGGGAGATTGGACCATGCGAAGGACCGCACGACCAACGTTCACGGTATTACTTCACCGGGGCCGGCTCTTCATCGCAGTGACATCCTTGCTCGCTGTGTTGCACCCGGCTAGTCCGGCCTCGGCCGCCGGAGAGCGGGCCGCGAGCCCCGGTGTTGGAGAGCGTGTCGTGCTGCGTCGCCGCGAGTCGGCGCTTCGCGCTGACGGCCGCGAGGTGGCGAGGACGCGCTGGGAGAATCACATCTATCGTGTCGAGTCGGTGGCGGATTCCAGCTTGACGCTCAAGGCCGAAGACGATTGCATCGTGGGAACGGTCGAGGCGTCCAAGGTCGTGGCGGTCTCGCGCGGCATCGACCACTTCACCGAGCAGCGAGAGCAGTTGACCGACGTTCCCTTCGCAAACTCCGTGCGGGCACTGCTCTGGCTTGACCAAGGCGAGCTCGACATTGCCCTGGGTGACGCCGATGAGGCAGTTCGCATTGCGGCCGATGATTACCTGGCCCATAGTGTCCGCGGTCAGATCTGGCTGCGACGGCGGGAGTATGAAAAGGCGCTTGGCGACTTGACCGAAACGATTCGCCTCGAGCCGCGAGCTGCGGGCGCTTACAAGCTGCGCGGACAAGCATGGCTTGGAAAGCGGGATTACGAGAAAGCGATCGCCGATTTCAGTGAAGCGATCCGGCGCGAGCCGCATCTCGCCGCGGCGCACACGGAACGTGGGCGGGCGTATGCCGGTCTGAAGAAGTACGATGAGGCGATCGCCGATCACGATCGCGCGATCAAGCTCGAGCCACGGGCGGGCAGTGCATTCGAAGCCCGAGGTGACGCCTATCTGGCGAGGAAGGATTACACGAAGGCCATCGCCGACTTCGAAGAAGCCATCAAGCTCAATGCGAAATCGGGATCGGCTTATCGGAGTCGAGGACTGGCGCTCTTTGAGAAGAAAGAGTACGACAAAGCGCTTGCCGACCTGGAACAGTCGATTCGCCTCGATCCGCGCGAGAGCGACGCTCGTCGAGCACTGGGTGATTTGTGGCTGGCGCGAGAAAATTACGACAAGGCGATCCCGGAATACAGTGAGGCCATACGGCTCGACAAGCGGAACGATCTTGCTTATCGGGGCCGCGCCCGCTGCTGGATTGAACGGCGTGATTACGAGAACGCACTTGCTGACGCGACTGAGGCGATTCGTCTGGCGCCCGAGGACGCCGTGGCCTATCGAACGCGCGGCTGGGCCAGGAACAGGCTGAATCAGTACGACGCGGCGATCGCCGATTTGAGCCAGGCCATCCGGCTTGATCCACTTAGCTCGGCTGCGCACAACAGCCGCGGGGTCGCGTGGTCGGGAAAATCCGAGATATCCCGGGCGATCGACGAGTACAACGAGGCGCTCAAGCTCGATCCCCGGAACGCGATGGTGCTTTCGAACCGGGCTTTGTGCCGGAGCACCAACGGACAATCGGCCGAGGCGATCAAAGATTATGAGCACGCGCTTCAAATTGAGCCGCAAAACCAGTCGGCGCGCCTGGCGCTCGGTGTGATTCTCTGGCAGAGTGATTGCGTCGAACCCAAGAAAGTCATCGAGTTCGCTGCAGCGCTCTGCGATTCGAATATCTGGAAAGAAAACGCGCAGGCCGAGATGCTCTGTCACAGCCTCCTGGGTCGCATTGCGACCTATCAAGATGCCAAGAAGCGTGATTCCAAAACGGTGATCGCCCTGGCAACGAAGTTCTGTGAGGAAACGGGCTGGACGAACCACGGATATCTTTTCGATCTCGGGGCTGTGTACGCGAGCACGGGCGATTACGCCGCTGCCTTGAAGTGGACAACCAAGGTTCTCGAGCTCGTTCCAGCATCAGACAAGGCGATTTATGAGCAATATATCAGCAATTATCGAGGCGCGGCCGAGGCCGAGAAGAAGCCCTGATAGGCTGTGGTTCGACAACGGAGGTTCGGCGATGCGACGGGATCGAAGGAACGCGAACGCGATGCCGAGTGGGAGTTTTCCGCTCGCTCTGGTTATTGCGGGCTTGATGCACATGGCCACGGCCGTTGCGGCCGCGCAGGCCCCGCCCGGCGACAGCTTGGTGGGCAAAGCCGTCGTGTCCAAGGTGCGAAATTTCACGATCAGGGAAAACGCACAATCCGCCCCGCGTCCTGGACCGCCGGCGATCTATCACGTGGCACAGGAGAGCGGCCGATCACTGCTCATCACGACGAATGGGCTGGCGGGATGGGTGGCGGATGACCAGTTCGTCCTGCTCGAGCAGGCTCCGGCCTTCTTCACGGGTCAGATCCGGGCCAATCCTCGCGATTCGTTCGCCTATGCGATGCGGGCGATCGCGGCACTGGCGATGAAGCCGGACTTCAAGAACGCAATGGCCGACTTTGACGCGGCGGTGCGCTTGAACCCCGGCGATGCTTTTGCGCGCGGCAGCCGGGGCGTGGCATGGCTGGCACAGGAAGACGTGTCCAGGGCCAAGGCTGATTTCAACGAGGCGATCCGGCTCGAGCCGCGGAACCCGGCGTACTTGATCGACCGCGCGGCCGCCTGGCGAGCCGAGCGCAATTATGAAAAGGCCATCGGCGACTGCGACGCCGCGTTACGCCTTGACCCGCGGTCGGTGACGGCTCTCGTTCTGCGGGCCTCGATCCGCTCGGAGCGCAAGGAGTATGACGGCGCCATTGCCGACTACGACGAAGTGATCCGTCACGATCCGAATCTCTTGCATGCCTATCTCGGGCGGGCGGCTGCTCAGGGTGAGAAAGGCGAGTACGACGCCGTGATCAAGGGGCTCGATCAGCTCATCCGGATCGAGCCGCAGTTGCCCGACACTTATGTCGTGCGCGCCGCGGGGTGGAAGCATAAGCAGCAATACGACCGGGCGATCGCCGATCTGACGGAAGCCATCCGGCTGGATCCGCGCAGCACGGGCGCGTACCACGACCGCGCCTCTCTCTGGGGCGAGCTCAAGCAGTATGACAAGGCCATTGCCGATTATTCCCAGGTGATCCGGCTCGCGCCTTCGGTGGCCTCGTGTTATTGCAGCCGCGCCTTTGCCTACAAAGCCGCCAAGCAACACGAGAAGGCGATTGCCGACTACACCGAGGCGATCCGGCTCGACGCCAAGGACGCCGACGCCTATTGCGGACGCGGCTGGGCCTGGCGCGAGATGCATCAATACGCTCCGGCGCTCGCCGACTTCAGCAGTGCCTTGCGGGTCAACGCGCGCGATGCCTGTGCGATCGACGGGCGCGCGTGGATCGCGGCCACCTGTCGCGACGTGTCACTTCGCGACGGCAAGAAGGCCGTCGAGCTGGCGATCGAGGCGTGTGAGCTGACTCGGTGGAAGGCGGCGTATTGCATTGAGACCCTGGCCGCCGCCTACGCCGAGACCGGCGATTTCGGTTTGGCCGTGAAGTGGCAGACCAAGGCGATCGAGCTGGAGACCGACGCGAAGGAGAAGGGCGAATATCAGGCGCGGCTGAAACTGTACCAGGAGCAGAAGCCGTTTAGGGAGTAGCCGCTGCGGTCCTGGATCGGCGCGAGTCGTCGGGCTAGAATGATAGAAGGCCAGTACATTCAGTAAGTTAGAGTGGCTGAAAAAGGGGTGTAGCAGGATGGAAGTTAATTCCTGTCAGTTATCGATCGAGCAGCGCTTGGCGAGCGTAGAGCGTGAGGTCGCGGAACTCAAATCCCTGCTGACCGGCACCGCTACTTCTGCAGATTGGTTGCAGAAGGTCACAGGATCTGTAACCGACGAAGCGGCTTTCCGCGACGTACTTGAGCTCGGCCGCGCATGGCGATTGGCGGACCGGCCCCAAGACGAAGGCGACGATGGGCCGTGAAGTTCCGGCTTGACACCGATCACATCAGTATCATCCAGCTTCGTTCGGGACCGGAGTATGCCGCGGTTAGCACGCGCGTCGCTCAGCGAGCGGCTGACTTGGGATTCTGCGTAATCAGCTTTCACGAACAGATGCTGGGCGCTCACAGCTTTATCGGCCGTGCTCGCAATCCCAGCGACGTGGTCCGCGGCTACAAGCTTATCGGAGAAATCATCGAGGTATTCTCGACCGCACCCGTTTTACCATTTGACACGGCAGCCGCTCTGGAGTTCGATAGCCAACGGGCGCGAAGAATAAGGATACCGACAATGGACCTGCGGATCGCTTCGATTGCGCTGTCCCGAGGCTTGGTGGTCGTTACCCGAAATACGAGCGACTTCGCCAAAGTTCCCGGTCTGGTCACGGAAGACTGGAGGCTCTAGCAAGTTCGCGACCATGTCGATCAATTTCGCCGGCGACGTCGCTCGGCAGCGCGTTGTGCGGCAAAGGCCGCCATCGCCAGCACCATCACGGCGATCGATCCCGGCTCGGGAACGGGTGCTTCGGAGACGGACTGACCCGCCGGAGTCAAGAGTAAGGTGTCCAGCGCACCGGTGGGCCACTCAGAAGCTTGAAGCAAGATTCTGCCTTGATCGTCGATTGCATAGGGCACGGCGTTCAGGTACGAGTTTCCGGCGGAGTCGGTGACATTCGTCAAGTTAGTGAGCGTTTGCGTGGTTGGGTTATAAACAACCGCGGCCGGCGGGTTGTTACCGTAAGGGTTGCTCGTTGTGCCCAGTACCTGGCCCAAATTGTTGATCCCCACGATACTCACACCGGTGCTGAGCGACTCGCCCCCGTTGACTTGAGTGGTTCCCGACCAGATCGGAGTCGGTGCGCCAAACGACGCGCTGGCGTTTTCCTGGACTGTGTACGCAGTTCCCGCCACCCAGTGGCCGGAGGTACCATATGTATCGGCTGCCGCGACCAATCCCTGGCTATTCATCAGGGACGTGCCGGGCACGTAACTGAATGCGTTTATAGGGTTGCCGTAGGTGAGCGGATCATTAGTCGGCGCAGCGTTTGCCAGCGGAAAACCACTCATGACTCCCTGATTCGGGGCAAGAGGCGTGTCCGGCGTGAATGCGAACGAATAGGATGCGTTTCCGTTCGACACGGATACGACGGGTGCCCCGCTCGTTACACTCGTCAGCGAGCCCCCGTAGTAACCGTAGAAAGGCCCAGAGAAATTGACGGGAACGGTGGTGCCATTGCTGGTCGTGAGCGTGATCGGCCCCGAGCCAAGATTTGTGACAGTGTATCCCGAAATCGGATCAGCCAGCGCCGCCGGGGGATTCGAGCACAGCACGAAAAGCGCGGTCAGAAGACAGGAACACAGGCCACGACGCGGATTTCGCACAAATGGGTCCTCCCTGCCCGGATCACCTGCGATATCCCAGCTCGACCTCACGAGATGGCCGCTGAGAGGCGGGTAGGTTAGGCTGTTTGCCCCGGAGTGTCAATCGCAAGGATGAAACGGTGCTTTGATCGGTCGCGCGAACGCCTCGAGGGCGCGAGCTTGTCGTAAAGCGAGCAAAGCTGTTCGCGTGACAGATTGTGTAGTGGTGCGCGCACCGGGCCACAGTCCACGCCGATGAACGCCATCACCGCTTTCGACGCTGCCGTGAAGCCAGATGCGCTCAAGACCTTGATCATCTCCGTCGCCCGGAACTGGGCGGATCGGGCGGTGGTCAGGTCGCCTTTTTCAAACGCACGCATGATCCGCTCGTAGAGGGGGGCGGCGAAGTTGTATGTGCCGCCGACGGCGCCGGCTACTCCGAAGCTCAGCCCGGCCAGGAGCGCCTCGTCGAAGCCGAACAGGACGTCGTAGGCTCCTCCCTCGGCCGTGATGCAGCCCTGAAGGTCGACCATGTCGTCATGTGAGAACTTCAAACCTCGAAGGTTGGGGATTCGCCCGCGTGCTTCGCGCAGGAGCTCTGCGACGGGCAGGCGGACGGTGGTCATGCACGGGATGTGATAGTAATAGAACGGAAGCGGGCCTGCTTGGGCGGCGATCGGAGCGAGGAAGTCGACCAGGTCGGGAACGGTCGCGGGTTTGAAGTAACTCGGCGCGACGGCTGCCACGGCCGCGACACCCGTCTCCCGCGCGTGGGCGGCCAGCTCGATGGAATCGGCCTGGCAGTTGGACCCGACGTGGAGGGCGATCTGGAGCGAGTCGCCGGCGACGGCCACCCAGCGCTCGCAGAGGGCTTTCCGCTCGCTGATGGTGAGCGAGGCGAACTCGCCCGTCGTGCCGCCGACGAACACGCTGCGCAGCCTTGATTCTCGGAACAGAGCCGCTTGCTGTTCGACGATGGAGAGGTTCAGGTTACCGGCCCGATCGAAGGGCGTATGGCAGGCGGGGATCAGTCCGGTCAAAACTCCCGGCATGAAGAAGTCTCCGGTTGGGGCAAGCGGAATCGTGCCGCCGTGAGGGGAAGGCTGCGGAGGATCGGTTCAGTCAACATGGTGGGGTGCATCCCGGTCATTCAGACAACCAGTCTACAGGGCGAGGCATCGAGAGGCAAATCGACGGGCGGTGCGGAGTCTGGCACGCGGAATCTCGAGCAGGAATGTGGCCTCGGTGGATCATCATCCTGCAGTTTTTTGAAGAGGCGGTCGGCAAGGCAAGCCTGGCCCTGATTCCGCTCATGCTGTATCGGCGGGCACGCTTCGGGGGTATCTGCCGGCCTGGAGAATTGCTCCTGGTCGTGTGCGCCTCCCGGGTCATTGCCGACCTGGTCAGCCGGGTCTCCGACCTTGAACTGAGCGTCGACGGCATCCTGGCCGATGAGGTTTACTGGGCCACGTTGAAACTTGCCGGAGTCGCGTGCGTTTCGGCCGCTGCGGCCCTCATCATTTTCGGTCAGAAGCTGTCGGATTTCGTCGTGTCTTCACTGCTGGTCATCGCCGTGGCGGGGTCGTACCCCTGGGCGACTTATCCCCTCTGGCGATTGAATAACCTTGCGATCGGAGACGGTGGGATCCCGGTTCCGCAAGCCGCGGATTACGCCTTCTTCGTCGGATTTTTCGCGCTCGAAAGCCTCGTGCCCGCCGCGATCGGCGCCGCGGCGGTTTACGATGCCATCAAACATCGATTCCATACCGGACTGATGGCCGGAATCGGCCTGGGATTGGCGGCCGTGAATCTGGTCATTACGCTGGCTGTGGACTTGCCGTCAAATTTCACCGCGGCGTGGCCGCGGTGGAACGATCACCTTTTGTACGTGCTGCTCGCTGGGCCAGCGGCTGCGGCGCTCCTGGGTTGTAGCGTCCTTTATCTCATCCGCCCCCGATTAGCGCGATGGTTTGCCGTGAGACAACAGCCTTGCCAGGCAACTGAAGGCGACAAGAGGGCTGGGTGATGGAAGATCTCACCAAGGAAATGACCGGCATCGATCCACCGCCCTCGAGGGAGGATGAGACGATGGCTGACGGCGCAGGGGCTACAGTCGGGATGCTTGCTGCCGAGCCGTCGGGGACGTCGCGTTCAAGTGGAGCTTGCTCGCCTGCGCGATCGCGTGCCGAGATCGGACTCATCGCCGAGAATTCGCCGTTGACGGTTCCTGCCAGCGGCGCCGACGAGACCGTGCTCGGCGCCGATCCGCCCCACGGAGTTTCAGGGCGATCGTTCGGCGATTACGACCTGATCCGCCCGCTGGCGCGGGGAGGCATGGGGGTCGTCTACCAGGCACGACAGCGCAAGCTCAACCGCGTCGTGGCGCTCAAGATGATCTTGTCGGGCGATCTTGCGAAGGACGAGGACGTGCGCCGGCTGCAGCTTGAGGCCGAAGCAGCGGCCCGGCTCGACCACTCGGGCATCGTGCCGGTTTATGAAGCCGGCGAGATAGACGGCCAGCACTTCTTTTCGATGGGATACATCGACGGTGGCAGCCTGGAAGAGCGTTTGCAGGCTCGCGGGCCGCTCGCGCCGCGGCAGGCCGCCACCATTTTGCGGCGGATAGCGGAGGCCGTGGATTACGCACATCAGCAAGGGATCGTGCACCGCGATCTGAAGCCGTCGAACGTGCTGATGGATCGGGATGGAAACCCCAAGGTCTCGGACTTCGGCCTGGCGAAGCGGCTGCGCGACGAGAGCCACCTGACCGCGAGCGGCACCATACTCGGAACACCGAGCTACATGGCGCCCGAACAGGCGGCGGGGCGACTGCATGCCGTCGGGCCGCTTTCGGACGTCTATGGGCTGGGTGCGATCCTCTATCGCGTGCTGGTCGGACGGCCGCCATTCTTTTCGGCGAGCGCCGTGCAGACGCTGAAACAGGTGCTCGAAGAAGAGCCGGTCGCACCGCGACAGCTCAATCGCGCGATTGATCAGGATCTGGAGACGATCTGTCTCAAATGTCTGCAAAAGGACCCATCGCGGCGGTACGAGTCGGCCCAGGGACTGGCCGAGGATCTGGGCGCTGGCTCGCCGGCGAGTCGATCGTGGCGCGACCGGTGGGAGCTGCCGGGCGTCTGTGGCGATGGTGTCTGCGCAACCGGACCGTCGCGAGCCTGATCGCGCTCGCGGTCGGTCTGCTCTGCGCCGGAACGGTGGTCTCGACGTATTTCGCCTTGAGGGAGCGTGCGCTTGCGCGTGACGTGCGGGAGGAGAAACGGCTGGGCGACCGCCGCTGGTACGGGCTGCAGGCTTCGCTGGCGCATCGGGCTTGGCTCGACGGTAGAACTACGTGCGCGCAGCAGGCGACCGGCGAGCTGGTCCCCGGCAAGACGATTCCGGAGGACTTGAGGGGGTTCGAGGCTCATTATCTGGACCGGCTGTTTCACCTCGATCTCCAGACATTGAAGGGACACGAGAGCTCGGTCTGGGAAGTGGCTTTTCATCCATCAGGCCGATGGGTTGCTTCGGCGGGCCATGACCGTTCCATCCGGATCTGGGACCTCACGGGCGAGCAGCCACCGAGGATCCTGCGCGGGCACGCGGAAGCGGTCCTTTGTCTGGCGATCGCCCCAGACGGCGAGCGGCTGGTTCCGAGCGGCGCAGACAACACTCTGCGACTCTGGCAGTTCTCCACTGGAACAGAACTGGCTCGGAGCGAAGAGAAGGGCGCCAGGATCGTGAGCGTCGCTTTTCGGCCCGATGGCCAACGGATCGTCGTCGGGCACAACGACGGCGAAGTATCGGTTCATGACGCGTGCGCACTGCGACGTCTCGCCACGCTCAGCGATCCTGCATCGCCCGAGTCGCGCCGTGCACGAACGGGCAGGATCACTTTTTGCGTCGCGTATAGCCCGGACGGGCGGTCTGTTGCCTGCGCGGGGACGGACAACACGATCATCCTCCGCGATGGGAGCTCTGGCGCCATTGTTCGCGTGTTCTCAGGTCATAGGGCGTCTGTGCACCGCGTGATCTTCACACCCAAAGGAGATGAGCTGGTCTCCGCCGCGGACGATGGGACGGTGCGGGTGTGGGATCGGGCCACGGGGCGCGACGTTCAGGTTCTGGGAGGCCAACGATCCGAAGTCTACGCGCTGGCGGCGAGCGCCGACGGGCGGCGCATTGCCGTTGCCGACGGGGGTTCCTTGATTAACGTGTGGGACCGCCATACTGGTGCGAGCGTGTTGACCCTGCGCGGGCATAAGGGGCCGGTTTTCAGCGTGGCGTTTGGTCGCGGCGAGCGCTGCCTGGCGTCATCGGGCACCGACGGTACGGTGAAGATCTGGGATGCGTCGACGACCCGGGAGTTTTACACCGTCAGAGGGCTGGTGGCGGAAGGCCCGGTTCGACAGGTCGCCTTCAGTCCAGACGGCCGGAGGTTGGCGTTCTCGAGTGCGCTTGGCGCAGTGTATGTGTGGAACCCCGCGCTCACCGCGCCCACGTTGCTTTACACCCGCCACAAAGGAGTTGTCTCGTCGCTCGCATTTTCACCCGACGGGCGCTGGCTCGCGACGGCCGGCGCCGACCACGTGATCCGCGTGTGGGACCCAGCAACGGGGCGCGACGAGCGCGTGATTTCCCAGAGCAGTCCGGGCGAAATCGGCGCGCTGGCATTCAGTCCCGACGGGTCGACACTTGCCGCGGGCGGAGGCGACGGGGCGGTTTGGCTCTGGGAGCGAGCCACGGGCCGGCTTCGCGGCCAGCTTCATCGGCACGTTCAGGGCGTTTGCAGCGTCGCCTTTTCGCCGGATGGTGCGACGCTCGCCTCTCTGGATGAGACGAGCCGGCGACCCCAGGGGACGGACGCGACACTCAAGCTCTGGGACGTTGCTGCCCGCCGGGAAGTGGGCAGCCTGCCTGCCGGGCCGGTCTACGGCGCGAAGGTCGTTTTCAGCCCAGATGGTCGGACCCTCGCGGTGCCCATGGCGCGCGGTGCGGTCGAGTTACTCGACGCGCGTACGCTGCGGTCGAAGCGGACCTTGCACGGGCACGCGAACGACGTGACCACACTCGCTTACAGCCGCGACGGCTCACGACTGGTTTCCGCTGGCGTCGACGGCTCGATCAAGCTGTGGGATCCGCTGACCGCGTATGAGATGCTCAGCCTCGATGCGGATGAAATAACGCGGGACGTCGCTTTGAGCGGCGACGGCCGGGTGCTTGCCTCGGCACATGGCGGGGGCATTGTCAAGTTGTGGGGCACCGTTGGCAGTGCGTCAGGCGGCGCGGCCGAGAGTGAGGCTCAGAGCCTCGTCAGGTTCCTGTTTGAACGGCCGATGCTGCGGTCGCACGTGATCGAGCGGCTGCGGGCCGACGGTACCATCAGCGAAGCGGCGCGGCGACGGGCGCTCGAGATTGCGGGCGACTATCCCGAGGACGTGCGGCGGCTTCACGAGGTATCATGGGCGGCGGTGTGCAACCGCCGCGTCGAGTCAGGCGCAGCCCGCGCCGCCGTCGAGCAGGCGCAGGCGGCCTGCCGCATCGGCCCCGACCGCTACCAGCTTGCGCTTGGGCTTGCGCTGGCCCGCTACCGGACGGGCGACTACGCGGGTGCGATCGCGACGCTGGCCGAGGCGGAACCGCTCGCCCGGGCGCAGACGTTCTGGCCCGATGCGTCAGGCCTGTCTATCCGGTCGATGGCCCAGTGGCGCGTGGGCGATCACACGGGGGCGAAGAAAACGCTGGAACAAGCCGCGACTGCTTTCAAGGCAAATCACCACGCACTGCCGGGCTCAGCCGCGAGCGATCAGGATGTGCGCAACCTGGTCGACGAGGCCCGGTCAATCGTCACATCGGAATAGATCTGCGAGACGGGCCGGGAGGGAATCGGAGGATGCGCGGCACGGAGGCGATCAACAGTGCCAGCAACCCGGTGACGAGGGCGACGAGGAACTGCGGCAGGAACATCACGACGGCATACATCGATAATGACGTCAGGTCGTATCGGTCCATCAGGGCACGACCCCAGTCAGAACTCACGATGATCTGGTAAGCATGACGACGATAGCTCGGCCATCCGGGCCACATCGGAGGGCCCGGGCTCCGAATGACGACCCTCTTGCCGAGGGCAGGATCGAAGCGTGACGTCGTATGTCGATCATGGAACATGCCCCAGACGCAGAGCCCTGCTGTCAGGATCAGCCCCGCGATGAATCCAGCCCAGAAGGCGCGGAACGCGTGCCGTGTGCGAATGAGTTGGACCGTAGCGAGCTGGATCGTCAATGCGCCGGGAACGATTGCGGCCAGGATGTAGCCGTCAACGTCGAGGAGGCAACGTGCGAGGGCGAAGTTGAACGCGGCGAGGACGATGAGCGCCATCAGCATTGCGAGCGAGATGTGGGGCCGCTTCACTGGGTGGCTCCGTGGGGCGACGATGCGATCGTTCTCAAGTATATCGAGATGTGAGCTGGCTGGCTGGAGAGCCGAGGCTGACGGTTGCCCAGCGTAGTTGGGCTTCGTGCGATACTCCCGCGCCGCAACAACAAGTGGAGGAGGTCGGGCATCGGTTGGGTCTTGGAATTCATGCGACGGTGAACTTGAAAGGGATTGAACAGAAGGGAACGAAGCCAACGAAGAAGAGGGTTCGAATGTCGTCGTTCCAATTCGGGCTACGAGCTTGGAAGGGATTTGCTCGGGGCGGGATGCTGTCGTAGGATGAACGGCGACTTCGGAGGCCTGCGTGGGATTCACCGCTTATACTTGTTGCTCGGCAACGGCTTGAATCATCATGAAAACAATCGCACAACGGATTTTGCTTGGCGCCCTGGCAAGTTTGGGCGTGGTGCTGCACTGCCTGGCTGCGTCCGGGCCCGGCGAAGACGGCTGGATCGACTTGATCGGCAAAGCGGGCTTCGAACACTGGCGCAACCCGACAGGCGACTGGAAGAGGACCGCCGATGCACAGCCTGATCCCAAGAACCCGGCGCGGCTGCTGCCTGCGGACGGTAACGGCGACACGGTGATCGTGAATGGTCCTGCCGGCAGGTCCAAGAACCTCGTGACGAAGCAGAGTTTTGGGGATCTCGAGGCCTATTTCGAGTTCAAGATCCCGAAGGGCTCCAACTCCGGGGTGAAGCTCGAGGGATTCTACGAGATCCAGATTTACGATAGCTTCGGGGTTGAAAAGCCGAACGCCACGCACGCGGGAGGGATCTATCCGCGTGCGGAGATGTTGCCGCGGTATCATCACATCGACGAGGGCATCCCTCCTCGTTTGAACGCAGCCAAGAAAGCCGGCGAATGGCAGACGCTTGAGATTGTCTTCCGGGCGCCGCGATTCGATGCCGAGGGGAAGAAGATCAAGAACGCGAGGTTCGACAAGGTTGTCTTGAACGGGCAGGTGGTTCACGAGGGAGTTGAGGTGAAGACGCCGACGGGCAACGCCTGGAAGCTTAAGGAGGTTCCGCGCGGGCCGTTGTTGCTCCAGGGGGATCATGGGCCGGTGGCGTTTCGGAGTATCCGGGTGCGAGAATTGGAGTGACGCGCACGCTGGCGTTACCGAAGGGAAACATGTCCGACACCTTTTCCGATGCGATTGACGGCAAGTATGCAGAGTGTCCCCGGAACAAAACTCATAAATGTCTCTGATAGAATCGGGGATGGTGGCACTCCATGCGGCGCGATGGGTCGGCACTCGTTCATGGGAAGTTTCCGCAATGAGAAGCGAAGGAACACTGAGTCGCTTGCCGTGTTTCGTGCCTGTGCTACTCGGCGCGGTTGCGCTGTCGGCTGCACAGGAAAACACTTTGAGGTGGAAGTTTCAGAAAGGTGAATCGCGAGAGTTCGTCCTGACCGAAACGCAAAACCTCGAAACAACCATCCAGGGAAATAAGGTACACAACAACTTCACACTGACGACGTTCGCAACTTGGCACGTGACGAGCGTGGACAAGGTTGGAACGGCCGAGGTCAAGCAAACGATAAACCGAATCAAGTTTCAGATTGCTTCATCACCGCCGGGAAAGGATTTCCAGGTGGATACCGCAAATGAACATGACGCGTTTGAAACACCAGTACTGTATTCGAGACTCTTCCGGTCCATTGTTGGAAGCGAGTTTACTGCTACGATGACGACGCGCGGCGAGTTTCGTGATGTCAAAGTTCCACCGAAGCTCGTGGACGTCTACAAGCAACTAGATCCGCCAGGAAGGGTACTGGGTGATGAAAAAAGCCTCAAGGGTATGTTCTCACGAGCGGTAGTGGTCTTGCCCGAGGGTCCCGTTCGGAAAGGCACCTCTTGGCTTGTCCGCCGTAACGTGCCCGTCGGGATGGGGATCATGGTGCTGGAAAGTAATCACACAGTTACCAGCGCGACGGAGGCGGTCCAAAGCGTCGACGTACGCGGAAGGGCGAGGATCGAACCGACGAGTTCCTCGCTCATCACCGAGGTCAACATAAGATCTCAGGAGCAAACCGGGGGGTGGCGCTTCGATACCACCGCCGGCGTCATGACCTCTTCGGCGATCACTCAGAAGTTCTCGATGCTTTTGAAAATGGACGATCATACGGTCCCAGCAGAGGTCGAGTGGAGTCTAGCCGCCGAGCTCAAGACGGATCCGAAGCTCAAGTGAAGGGACGTCCTGTGCTGAGGGTCTCCTTGGGCTGGGTGGCCGGAATTCAGGAGTTCCGGGGACACCATATAAAACTGTTGAACGCCGGCTGTGTGCTTGACATTTTTCGGCAATGGCTCGATTAGGGCGTGTCGCTGCTCCCGGCTTGCCGGAACATATTACTCAGAGGGGAAACCGTCGGTGGCAGAAGTTCGTCTCGGCGCCCGAGGGTGTCCGCCTGGATTCGACTTCCCGTTGCTCCATTAAGGAGTTGCCCGCAACGCCTGCAAGTTGCTCACCAGCCATAGGTCGGCGTCGCGGACCGGAACCGCCATCCGTCCCGCGGCGGTGCCGTTGACCCCAGAGATCGAGCGGGGCTTCGGTGCACGAGACAAACGAAGTGTTGCCGGGTTTCCACGCGTTCCGCCCGGGTTTCCGTCCGAACCACTACCAAAATCTCGCGACTGGGCTGGGAAGACCGACGCGCATGAAGAACCGTGCGAACGCCTGGGAGAGATGTTCGCGGTAGGGCGGAAGCAATTGCGGACGTGAAACTCGCCGCGCTTTCAGCAGCGACTCCAAGACCGGCCTTGGAAGCGTGAAGACTTCATGGAAGTCTACGATCCTGGGCGTCCCCAGTCTGTCGGGACGAGTCGAAGACTATGGTGGGCTTGCGGCGCGGGAGCTCGCTCAACCGGACGGTACCCTGAAGCCGAGCGATTTCACGTCGAGGGATCGGAATTACAGAGATTCCACGCGCCGGGCGGTCGTTGTCCGAGTCTGTTGAATCGCGTGTGGCGGGTTCCACGACTGCGCCCAAACTTCCCGCAACGCCGCAGGGGTCGATGGTCTCCGCAATGGGGGAGGTTGTCTGCTGGCTCTTTAGCTCGGCCATGATTCATCGCTCCGTTCTGGTCGCGCTCTCATGCGTAGTCGCCGGGATTACTCGCAATCCGGAATCCGTCCGCAGTCAGACCGCTCGCCACCACTGCCTCGGCATGGCTCGGCATTGCAGCTCGTACACCCGCTCTCATCTTACACGGGATGGGTCCGCGCACCAACTCGAACCGCAATCCGCGCAATTGCGCCTCGGCGGAGCGCCTCGCGTTCCAAGCCATCGCGCAATGTCGTCTTCGCAGAAGAGCCGCTCGCCGCATGTTGGGCGGCTGACTGATCACGGAGGCCGAGATTTGATTACCGTTCTCACCCCGCCCGATGATCGAACCTTAGTGACACTCTAAGCCAACTGAACGCCAGCGACAGAGATCCGGGCGGTCGATGACTCTCCAGCGCTGTTGATTCGAGATAAAAATGTGATGGTGCACGAGCTTCCTGCTCGGGCAGGTAAGTCAGCGTGCCGAAAGCGTTTCCTTCGCTCAGCCGGCGGTGGGTCAGGCAACCTCGACGGCTGCGTACACCTTCCCTTTCTTCGTCAACCACGCGATGTCGCCGCGCTCGGCGCGCTCCTTGACCTCACGTAGGGGTTGAACCGTCTCCGATTCGTAGCATGGCTCACTCGGGTCATCGATCGGGACGACCATTTCGACTTCCACGGCAACCACAAATTTCTCAGGCTGGATCAGTCGAGTCCGTGTGATCCGTTGTCCGGGGATGCGCATGATTATCCTCTATCGACGAAATTGTACCAACAACAGTCAATCGAATCGCTCTGTCGGAACGCCGCGTTGATGGATTTAGAGGCGATTGGATTGGCACTCGTCGCGTATTTGTGCATTCTGGCTTTTCTCTGTGTCTTTCTTACCTGAGATACAGCGCTCACATTCCATTTGTCCGGCCTCGATCACGGACACGGCAAGACGGGCGCAGCGCATATCGAATCAATCGCGGCTGATGCGGTGTCGTTTTACGACGTCCGACGAACAGCGCGGGCAGCACCGGATGGTTTACCAGCTCCCGAATAGATCGGTCGGGAGAACGCACATGTTACGCGAGGCGGCGGTCCGCAAAAACGATCAGCTCCGGCGGAAGTTGCGTCGCAATTAGTTGCGAGGAACGTCCGGTGTCCACACCGAGACGGTGTCTCTTGCGAAGTCGATCTCGATCTTCATTCCAGCCGAACGAAGAGCGCGGATACGAATGAGGGGACGTTGGAATTCCGGCTCCGCCCTGGACGAGGTGTCGCGGAACGGCAATCCGCGATGGAGGACCATCCGGTGCGGAGTTCCCCGCAACGCCGGCAAGTTGCTCACCAGCCAGAGGTCGGCGTCGCGGACCGGAACCGCCACCTGTCCCGCCACGGTGCGGATGATCATTGGCAGGGGTAACCGCCCTTCGTCAGGATCAAGACCGGCGTGCACCAAGTGATGGCGCCACGCCAAGGCCTCGCCGCGATTGCCCGTGTCGAGCGCCCAATCGGTTGCCGTGGTAGGTGACGGCGGCTGCCAGTAACGTCGGCTCAGTCAGAACGACTGGGAGGACGATCGTATAGTGGGATAACGGCGGCGTTCGGGTGTGGTTGGTCCAGCAATGGAACGGCAATCGGTCGACGAATAGCGGCACTTTGTTGACTCCGAGCCAAGCGTCTTCTTATTCGTCGGAGTCGACCCCAAGCATGATCTCGGTCTCGAGCGGCTCGATGCAGAAGATAACAAATTCCTCGCGTGACAGTCCCTGGGCGAAGCACTCGTGATAAAGCTCGTGTTTATGCGCGCCAAAGCCCAGCAATTGCTCGCCCTGGTAAGCGACCCACTTTCCCGGCCGCTCAATCCAGAGCCGAGGGAGATCCCGGTCGAAGGCCCGCATGGCTTGCTGCCCCAAATCCGCTCGTTCTTTTACCGTCATGCTCGCCCCTCGCCGTCGTCAGATGCGCGTCGTATCGGGACTCCCCGAGAATATAGTCTACCAGGAATACTCAATGACGCCGACTTCGAGGTGTTCCTCCCAGTCATCATCGCGGCGTACGACGTGCAGCCGATTGGCGTCCTGCCGGGCCGAAAACTGTTTTTCGCGCGCGCAAGACGGGTGCGAACACTGGCGCAGGCCCGCCGGCGACTGGAAGAGGGCCTGCGATGCCGAGCCCGATCCCAAGAACCCGGAGCGGCTCCTGCCTCAGGTAGGCGATGGCGACACGGTGATCGTGAATGGACCTGCCGGCAGGTCGAGGAACCTCGTGACCAAACAGAGTTTTGGCGATCTCGAGGCCCATTTCGAGTTCAAGATACTCAATGGATCCAACTCCGGAGTGAAGCTCGAGGGATTCCACGAGATCCAGATTCATGACAGCTTCGGGGTCGCTCAGCCCAAGGCAACACACGCGGGAGGGATCTATCCGCGGGCGGAGATGCTGCCGCGGTATCATCACATCGACGAGGGCATCCCTCCTCGTACGAACGCAGCGAAGCAAGCCGGCGAATGGCAGATTCTCGAGATTGTCTTCCGGGCACCGCGATTCGATGGTGAGGGGAAGAAGATCAAGAACGCACGGTTCGACAAGGTCGTCTTGAACGGGCAGGTGATTCACGACGGGGTCGAAGTCAAGACGCCCACTGGCAATGCGTGGAAGCTCAAGGAGGTTCCGCGCGGGCCGCTGCTATTGCAGGGCGATCATGGGCCGGTTGCGTTTCGGAATATTCGTGTGCGGGAATTGAAGTGAGCGTTCGCGAGATGCGGTGACTGCGTCATTGCGGGTTGTAAATCCCCTGCACTGTCAGGAAGCCCATCGGCTTAGCCTCCGTGGTCGGTCTTGAACCGCCCGATACATGGTACGGTCCGTCAGGCAACCTCCACGGCCGCGTACACCTTTCCCTTCTTCGTCAGCCACGCGATGTCGCCGCGCTCGGCGTGCTCCTTGACCTCGCGTAGGAGTTGAACCGTCTCCGATTCGTAACACGGCTCACTCGGGTCATCGATCGGGACGACCATTTCGACTTCCACGGCGACCACAAATTTCTCAGTTTGGATCAGTCGAGTTCGCGAGATCCGCTGTCCCGGAATCCCCCTGCTGCTGCTGGCCTTGTTGCTGGCGGTAGCCGGTCTGGGCGTTTTGGCGGGCGCGTTCGAGGCGGGATTGGGACTGGACCCAGGATGACGCGGACCAGGGGGCCTGGATTGCCGACCAGTCGCTCCAGTCGGGGGGGACGCGGTCGATTGGATCGACTTTCACGCTCACGGAAATGGTTTCTTCGGCAAGGCCTTTCCACACTCCGCGGTTGGGGGGCACGTCGGAGTAGTCGCGGCCGAGGGCGATCTTGATGTAGTCATCACCGCCGAATTTGCCGCGCGTCGGGTCTACGTCGAGCCATCCGAACTTGCCGGTCCACACCTGACACCAGGCGTGGGTCGCCACCTCGCCCTCCTCGTGAACGTAACCGCTCACATACCGCGCGGGCAGACCGATCCCGCGACAGGCGGCGAGGAACAGATGGGCGAAATCTTGACAGACCCCCCTGCCCAGCCGGAGCGCTTCGCCAACGGGCGTCCGCGCGGTCGTCACCTTCTTCTCATACGCCAGAGCCGCAGTCACGGTGCCCATCAATTGATCGCAAATTCCTTTTAAACTGCCCTCGGGTTTCTTGAGCGCGGCGATGAACTGCTGTAGCTCGGCGGAAGCACTGACCAGGGGGCTGGGCTGCAAATACTCGAGGGCATCAATCGCCATCGGCTCGGCGAAGAGTGAATCGCACGCCGTTTCCTCGAGCCGCGATTCGGGTGCGGCAGCGCGATGGGTGCGCACGATTGAGGTCGCGCGGATGATCAGCTCGCTGTAGGGCGTGATGATGTTGAAGAGATCGACCCGATTGCCGAAGCCGTCGCGGTAGATCGTGACCGGCGCGGAGGGGACGATCCGCAGACGATAGCCCAGGTTGGTCTGGTCTTCATCCGAGGGGGGTGCCATGCGCACGTCGAAGACGGTTTCCGAGACGGGCTCGGAGTAGCTGAGCTTGGTTTCGTGCTGGACGCGGAGCAGCATGGTCGGGCTCACGTGAGGAAATAGGTGCGCTGGATCTCGTCGCCGACGCGGATCGACGTGGCGCGAATGCCTTCCAGGAAAGGGAGCAGGCCGCGATCAAAGATCTCGGCGACGTCACTGTAGCGCAGCTCGCTGTCGAGCCTTCCCAGCAAGCGCTCGGCTTCGCTGGTGTATTCCTCGTCGTCGCCGCCGGCGATCTCGCGCAGCGACTCGCGGCAGCGGGCCACGCAGAAGCGGATCGCCCGGGGGAAGTCGGCGTTCAAGACGAGGAACCGGATCACCCCGGCGGGATCGACGCGGTCGCGCTCGACGCGGAGGTAGGCGCCGTAGGCCGAGCAGCTTCGGAGCAGGCCGGTCCAGCGCACCAGCTCGATCGCCGGATCGACGGTTGCGCCGCCCTCCGGGCGCGTGCGGCACTTGGCGTGGAGGATCTGGCCCATCACACAGACCCGCTCGAGATGGCGGCCCAAGCGGATGAAATGATAGACCTCATCGCGCGGCAGCGTGTTCTGAACCATGCCGTCAAAGAGGATGCACGACTGCTTGACCGTGGCGTAGAGGGCGGAGGCACTGGCATGAAACCGGCGCTGGGCGCGCTGGCCGCAGAGGTAGAGGTAGAGGCGATTGATCTCGCTCCAGGCGTCGACGCCCAGGCTTTCCTGGGTGCCGCGCGCGTTTTCGCGGGCGCGCGCGATCGTGCTCACGAGGGAGTTGGGATTGGAGCGGTCGAACGTGAGGAAGCCGAGGACCGCGTTGCGGTGCGGGCCGACCGCGAGCCTGGCCGGGCGCGGCACGCCGCCGCTCGACAAGATTGCCAGGGCGATCTCGACCGGGGCCGAGCCGTCTTCGCCGGGTGATGTGGGGGCGTCGAGCTCGAGGTAGAGGCCGATATCGAGCAAGCGGGCGACGTTTTCAGCCCGCTCAAGATAACGGCTCATCCAGAACAGGTTTTCCGCGACGCGGCTCAGCATTTCAGTTCCCCGAGAGCGCCGGGTCGGCTGGCCCTGCCGAGGGGGGCCGGTTTGGTCCGTCGTGGAGCACCCAGGTGTCCTTGGTTCCACCGCCCTGCGAGCTGTTGACCACCAGGCTCCCTTCCGGAAGAGCCACCCGGGTCAAGCCGCCGGGCATGACGATGATGTCTTCACCGTAAAGTACGAACGGCCGCAGATCGATGTGGCGGCCGTCCAGGCGGCCGTCGACCAGGGTGGGGTGCCGCGAGAGCGAGATCGTGGGCTGGGCGATAAAACCGCGCGGGTTGGCTTCGATCTTCGCGGCGAACTCGTCGCGCTGGGCGCGTGTGGAGGCGGGGCCGATCAACATACCGTATCCACCCGAGGCATCGACGGCCTTCACGACGAGAGACTCGAGATTGGCCAGGATGTGCTGCCGGTGCGACGGGATGAGTGGGCGAAAGGTCTCGACGTTGTCCAGGATGGGCTCCTCATTCAGAAAAAAGCGGATCATATCGGGAACGAACGGGTAGATGCCCTTGTCGTCGGCGACGCCCGTGCCCAGGGCATTTGCCAGCCCCACGTTGCCGGCCTGGTAGGCACCCAGCAGCCCGGCGACACCGAGCATACTTTCGGGACGGAAGGCGAGCGGGTCGAGGAAATCGTCGTCGACTCGCCGGTAGATCACGTCGACCCGCTTGAGACCGCGGGTGGTGCGTCTGAAGATCTGGCCCCGATCGAGCACCAGGTCGCGGCCCTCGACGAGCTCGACACCCATCTGGCGGGCCAGGAAGCTGTGCTCGTAGTACGCGGAGTTATACATGCCGGGCGTCAGGATGACGACGGTCGGATCGTCGCAGCCGGCGGGGGCGATCGAGCGCAGGACTGCCAGGAGGTTATCGGTGTAGTCCTCGACCGGGCGCACGACGTACTGGTCGAACAAGAGCGGGAAGACCTGCTTCATGACCTGGCGGTTCTTGAGCACGTAACTGACGCCGGAGGGAGTGCGGCCGTTGTCTTCGAGCACCAGGTAGCGGCCATCGGTGTCGCGAATCAAGTCGATGCCGGCGACGTGGATATAGATGTTATTCGGGACTTGCAGCCCGACGCAGTCGCGGCGATAGCCGGTGGCGCCGAAGACCAGCTCGGGAGGAACGATCCGGTCCTTGAGGATGAGGCGGTCGTGGTAGACGTCATGAATAAAGAGGTTGAGAGCCCGCACGCGCTGCATGAGGCCGCGCTCGATCCGATCCCATTCGGCGGCGGCGATCAAGCGCGGGATGGGGTCGAACGGGATGATGCGCTCCACGCCCTGCTTCCGGCCGTAGACCGTGAACGTGATGCCCTGCTGGCGCATCGTCAAGTCTGCCAACTTGTTGCGTCGCTCGAGCTCGACGGGACCCAATTCGATTAACCGCTCGAAGAGGGGCGCGTAATGGGATCGCGGCGCATCGGGCGATGCGAACATCTCGTCGTAGGCGCTCAAGTTATACCGGCCGAAGAGAGCGGCCTCGCCGGGACGTTGTGTAGAGTGCATCTTGGAGGACCGGCTCCTTTTTATCACCCAATTCGATCGGAATCCAGTGAGAAGCCGTTTCTCATGGCGACGCGCCCGGATAAAATGATGAAGTCGAGGGGTGGCTCCAGCGAAGCAAGACGCCGCTCGAGACTGAAGGGTGTAGATTTCGAATGGACCCCACAATGATCAAGCGCTACGGGAAGCCGGGGCTTTTCGCCGGTTATGCGGCGTTGTTCGTCACGGTTCTTTCGCCGGCGGCCATGGCCCAGCAGGAGCCGGCGGTGAACGCGGGCGTTGCGTTTCTCAAAAAGCAGAACACGACAGCGCCCGGCCAGGCGGCGATGATTGCGCTGGCTCTGATGAAAGCGGAAGTTCCTCACAATGATCCGACGGTTCAGTCGTGTTTGAGCGCGGTTCGCAAGCGATTTGGAACTGGCGGCGAGTACGCACCCGCCATCGGGGATGGACCCGGCACATACGAGGCTGGCGCGGCGATCATGGCGCTCGCCACGGAAGATCCGGAGGCGAACCGCAGTCTGATCGCGTCGGTGGCCAACTACATTGTGGGCCGTCAGAACGCCAATGGCTCGTGGGATTACTCCAACCGATCGGCCGGCGACACGTCGATCTCGCAGTACGCGGTGCTGGGGCTGTGGGAAGCCGACAACATTGGTGTGGACATCGACCCCGCCGTGTGGGACCGGGCCGCCTCGTGGTACATGTCGGTGCAGAGCTCGGCTGGAAGCTGGAACTATCATCGCGACGAGGGCAGTCAGCCCGAAACGTGCGCGATGACCGCCGCGGGTATCGGCAGCCTGCTGATCTGCCAGCGCCAGCTCGATCGTTACCGAACGACTCGCCGCGACAATAGCTCGCTCTTGACGCCGCTTGTCACCGAGGGCACGCGCGAAAACTTCAAGCCCTCGACGTCAGGGCCCCAGGTTGAAGGGGCGATCAAGCGAGGGATCGGGTGGCTTTCGCTCAATTTCGCGCCCGGGGACGCCAACCTGGCGGGCCAGACTCCTTTTTACATGCTCTACGGCGTCGAGCGAATCGGCGCGCTCGCCGAGAAGGCGACGCTGGGAAGAGTCGACTGGTACACGAGAGGGGCCGAGTTCATCCGCTCGAGGCAGACTTCCGACGGGTCGTGGCATAGCAATCACGGCGTTGACATGAACACGTGTTGGTCGGTCCTGTTCCTGGTGAAGTCGACGGCCAAGACGATCCAGAAAATCAACATCAGGAAGCTGGGCGCCGGGACATTGCTGGGGGGCCGGGAGCTGCCCAAGGACCTGACGTCGCTCACGGTCGCGGGGGGGCGGGTGGTGAGCCGGCCGATGAACGGCGCGATTGAAGGAATGCTGGCCGTGCTCGAGGATCCCCGGGCTGAAGCGGCCGACGCGGCGGTGGCGGGAATGGTTGACCGATATTACAAGGAAGGACCCGTAGCGCTGCGTCCGTACAAGGTTCGATTCCGCAAGATGCTCACGGATAGAGACGTGGGCGTGCGCGGGGTGGCGGCGTGGGCGCTGGCGCACACCGGTGACCTCGACGTGATTCCGCGGTTGATCGATGTGCTCGTGACCCCCAATGAAGATGAAGAGGTGGTCGGTGCGGCCCGGATGGGGCTGCTCTTGCTTTCGCGCAAGATCGAGGGCTACGGACCGCCCAGCCCGTCGACGCCTGAGCAGCGGCAAGCGGCCGCCCAGAAATGGCGCGAATGGTTCGAGGCCATCCGCCCGCTCGATCTGGACGATCATGGTGATGGTGCGTCACAGCCGGCACCGGCAAGCACATCTGCGCCCGCGCCGACGAGGAGCCCTTCGAGATGAGTCAAATGACTGGACACCCGGCGATGCCGGCCGACAAGAGTGCCGCCGAGCCTGAGATCGAAGCCAAGGTGCTCGGTGAGTCGAAATACGATCAGATCACGTCCATGCTCATGGCGGTGCTGTGCGGGGTAGTTCTGGTGGTGGCCTGGCTGGGTCTTGTGTATGTCTCGACCCAGGCGTACGCGGCTCGGGTCAGTGCGCCGGTGCAGATCATCGAGGTGTTCGGAGGGGGCGGAGGCAGCCCCGACGGCACACCGGGCTCGACCGAAAAGATTGACATTTCGGGAGCCGACGCGTCCGCGATGGCGTCCAACAATGAGGAGGCGGCCGGTGATTTTGAGGAACCGTCGGTTCAGCAGACACCCGGCGCGATGCTTGATGTGGCCGTCGAGGCCGGGCAGAGCCTGGCCGAGGTGGATCTGGGGGCGGTGATGCCCAGCGGCGGGCAGGTTGCGAGCGGGAAGCGGGCGTCGAAGCTCGGCACCGGTGGGCCGGGCCTCGGCTTTGGACCGGGCGACGGCGGCGTGCCGGCGGAACAGCGCTGGAGCATCATCTACAAGCCGAATCAGCCCGAGAGTGAATATGCCCGGCAGCTCGATTCGCTGGGTGTCGAGATGGCCGTGATCGTGCCTCCCGACCAACTCGTTTATGTCTCGAATTTCTCGAGCCCGACTCCGACCAAGCGGCAGGGGGCGGGGCGCGGAGACCACCGGCTGTATTTCCTCTGGCAGGGTCGCGGCCGCAAGGAAGCGGACATCGGGCTCTTGCGGAAAGCTGGAATCGAGGTTGGGGAAAGCGTCGTGTTTCAGTTTTATCCGCAGGAGGCCGAGCGCCGCCTTTCCGAACTGGAGGTCAAGTACAAGGGGAGGCAGCCGGGGGAGATACGCGTTACTCGATTCACCGTGGTTCAAAGCGGCAGCGGTTTTGATTTTCAGGTCGCAGCCCAGGAACCGCTTCGCTAAGTCGTTCTGAGACCCAGAAAGGATGAGCTCGCGCGAGCATGGCCACACTTGAAGTTCACGACGGTAAAGGTCGCGTTCAATTTGTCGAGCTTTCGCGCGATCACCCGGTGTTGTTTGGAACGAGCTCGGCATGCGACGTGGTCCTTCAGGGCGAATTTATCCGGCCAGTGCACGGACGCATTCGCTGGAAAGTCGCCGAAGTTCAAGGTCGAGGCATCGCCCGACGCGGAATTCGTGGTGATCAACGGCCACAAAATGACGACGGGAAGTCTGCGGCAGGGCGACGAGATCACGGTGGGCGACTGCCGGATGATTCTGGTCCGGGGCGAGGAAGAGGGGGGCGATCCCCGGCGCTCGAAATCGGCGGGAGACGACCGAACGAGGGTTGCGCCACCTCCGGTGGTGGCCGGGCGCACGTCGAGCCGGGGCGGCAAGCGCTCGGCCGAGCGCGATGAGCCGCCGATGCTCGAACAAGACGACTGGCTTGATTCAGTTCGGACCACACAGGGACGAGAGCCCGGGATCGCGCCGGCGGATGCACCACTCAAGCGGGGCTTAGGCAGAGGCCGCAAGAGCGAACCTGACTATGAGGAAACACTCGCCAAGGCCCAACCGAAGGCCGGCGGCGCGAAACGCTTTGCGCGGCTCGCGGCATTGTGGGGCACTGTGGCGCCCGGCCGCGAGAGGATCTTGACCTCGCCGCTGGTGATCGGCCTGGTGGCCACGCTGCTGCTGCTGGTTGGAATGGGTTTCTGGCTCAAATCGATCATCGCCTCGACGATCGCCACGCGCACGTTCGACCGCGCCGTGCAGAACTTCGAGGACGGCGACTACCGCACGGCGATGCGCGATTTCGACACGTTTCTGGCGGCTAACCCGCGTGATGCGCGCGCCGGCAAGGCCAAGGTGTTGCGGTCTTTCGCAAATGTGCGGCAGTACGTCACGGTTGAAGGCGGCACCTGGTCATCGGCGCTCGAGGCCGCTAACGAGATGGTCGAGCAGGTTGGCTCGCTGCCGGCATTTCGCGACGAGCAAGTCAACCTGGCGGAGGTGATCATCAAAATCGGCGAGGGCCTGGCCGACCGCGCGCGGTCAGCCGCCGACCCGAAGGCCCTTGCCGAGGCTGAGTCGACCGTCGGCTTGCACGCTCGCGTCGCCGGAGAGCCGGCCCCGTCGTTTCTGACCAAGTCGCGGCTGCCGACCAAGCTGACCGAAGCGCGGGCCGCCGTGAAGAAGGCGCAGGTCCGTGCGGAGGCGTTTGCCAAGATGGACCAGGCGACCAAGGATTCCGCACCTTCGCGGGTCTATGACGCGCGGGACGGTCTGGTCGAGCAGTACCCCGACCTGGCCCGCGACAAGGAACTGATCACGCGGATGACTGCAGCGAACGAGGCGATTCGCAAGGCGATCACGGTCGAGAAGACAAATCGTCCGGCGGAGCACTCGGGCCGTGTGGAGGCGCTGGGACCGCCGACCTCACTGGTGATGCGCACCGGTCGAGAAACAACCGCGGAGCCGCCGCCGGAGGAGAATGTCTATGCCCTGGCCGATGGCTATGCCTATGCACTGCACGGCTTGACCGGCGCGCCTTTGTGGAGCCGGCCGCTGGGGCTGGCGGCGCCGTTTGTGCCGCAGCCGGTGCCGGGCGATGGGACGGTGGTGGCGATCGATGCGCGGCACAATGAGCTGGTGCGGCTTGACGCGCGCTCGGGCGCACTCAAGTGGCGGCTGGGGTTAGGCGGTGCCGCGACGGACCCGCCGCTCGTAGTGGGGAACCTGCTTGCGCAGGTGCTGCCGAGCGGAAAACTGCTGCTGGTGCGGCTCGAGTCGGGCGAGCTGGAAACCACGGTTAACTTGGGACGGCCGCTGGGACGCTCGCCGGTGAACGACGAGGCCGGCCAGCACCTTTACCTGATCGGCCGGCAGGATTGCCTGTTCGTGCTGGCGCGTGAGCCATTGTCGTGCACTGCGGTGGTGTATCTCGGTCATGCCGATGGGTCCGTCCCATGTGCTCCGGCGCGACTGGGGCGGTTCCTGATCGTCCCGGAAAACAATTCGATGTACAACAGCCAGTTGCACGTCATGCTTCTCGACCCGGAGGGGGGGAAGGTGAATCTCGTGCAGGACGTGGATGTTTCCGGGTGGATCGCGGAGACTCCTGTGAGCGCCGGCCCGGTCGTCTGGGGGCTGGGCGACAAAGGGGGCTATGAAGCCTTCACCGTGGGAGACTACACGAACAAGGCGCCTTTTCATTCGCTGTCGAAGCTGACCGCCGATTCGGTCTCGAGTGGACCGGCATTCGGTCTGGCGCGGTCCGATCGCGAGCTGTGGGTGGCTTCGGCACATTCGGGCCGGTTCGACCTCGACCTGGAGAAGGGCACGATCGATCCGCACACGCCGATCGCGCAGCCGGGCCCGGCGCTTCAGCCGATCCAGAAGGCGGGCAAGCTGGTGATCATGACATTCCAGGATCGAGCCAGCGGCGGGGTGGCGCTCTGGGCGATCGACACGGACACGAGCGGGATTGTCTGGAAGACAATCGTCGGCGCGCCGTGGCCGGTGCGGCCGTCCGCGGGCGGGGGCTGCTCTCGCTGATCGGCCGCGACGGGCGTGAAGTGGTGCTCGACGCGGATCGGATCAGCAAGGGCGGGTTCCTGATCGAGGCGGTTCCCAGGCCGGGTGAGTTTTCGCTGCCGCCGGGCCGGCGGCTGCGGTTCGAGGCCTGCAGGCAAGACGATCGACGTGATCGTGCCCAAGGACGGCTCCAAGCAGTTCTGGGTGCAAGATCCGGTGAAGCCGGGGAGCTGGCAGAAAGTCGCCCTGCCGGTGGCGCTGGCCGCCGAGCCGATCGCCTGGGGCGATGGTGTTCTGCTTCCCGGCAGTGACGCGCGAGCGTACCTGATCGATCCGCTCACGGGCCTGGCGGGCGCCGAGCCGTTCGTGCCCAAGTTCGACCGGGACCACCAGGGAAGCTGGCTGCCGCCGGCGCCGGTGGACAAGGAAATGGTGATACTGGCCGACAACGTCGGCCATATCTACCGGGTTGCCAAGAAGACGGCGCCAGTGCCGCGGCTAGTCGGCGAGGCGGCGGCGACGCTTCCGCAGGAGATTGTGGCGGGGCCAGTGTCGACGGGGGGTGCTGTGATCGTGGTCACGGCCGATCGCCACGTGCGGGTGCTGGCGACCAGGGACTTGAGCCCGGTGGGGTCGTGGGCGCTCGAGGCACCGCTTGCGGGGCCGCCGTCTCCGGCCGGCGACGGCTGCTTCGTGATGGACCGGGCGGGGGGAGTGACGGCGGTGGGGCACGACGGCACCCGGCAATGGTCGATTAACCTGAAGGCGGCCCCGGTGGGCGCGCCGCTTGTAAAGGATGACGCGGTCTGGATCCTGACGAGCGACGGGAACCTTCACGTTCGCGCCCGTTCGAGCGGCGCGGAGCTTGACCGCCTCGCGCTCGGCATTCTGCCGGATGACGGTTTGGTGCTGGCTGGAAAGCAGGTTTTGGTTCCGGCGGGAAAGGGGACGATTCGTCCCGTGACGGCCGAGCTTCGCTCGGGCGGCAAACCTTGAATCGAGTGATCGAAAGGCAGGTTCTCGTGAAACGGCTCACTCGCTCGTTCGCCCTGGCACTCGTCGCGGCGCTCGTGGTTCCGATCGCCTCGGGCGTGCTCGTGGCTGGCGCTCCAGCACAGGATCAGGGGGCGCCCAAGACCACCGATGAACTGTTGCGAGCGGCACCGTTTGATCGCGTGACCTTGATTGACGGGACAGTCTTGATCGTCGATCCGGTGAGCCCTCGACCACTGCCGACCCCCGACCCGGCCAAGGAGCGCGAAAAGAGACGGCAGCGCAAAAGAGAACGAAATACCGTTCGGGGGAAACATCGAGGTCGGCAAGAAGGCCAATATCGAGCTGCCGACCGAGAAGAAGGAGGTCGACCCGAATGGTCTGGAGGAGGACGACGTCAGGCTGCATTTGCTGCAAGGCGGGCCGAAGGAGATTGTCGACTTCAAGACGAAGCGGGCGAGTATCAAGAAGGTGGAATACTTCGAGGACTTGCTCCTGGAGGAATGTGATCACCTGATCGCGGTTCACGAGTACACGAAGGCGTTCGAGTGCTGTCTGCGGGTGCAGGTGCGGAATCCGGGCTGGAACGGGCTATTTGACCGCGTGAACCTTCTGCTCTACAGGGAGGGCGGCAAGGCCTTGATCGACGGCGATGGCGAGCGCGGTCTGCGGCTGCTGCGTGAGCTGCTTGGGCGAAAACGAGACTACGAGGGGCTGCTGGACCAGATCGGGGAAGCTTTCGGCAAGAGGATCGAAAAGGCGCTTTCGCTGGGACTTTACCCGCGCGGGCGGCGGGTACTGCACGAGCTGACGGAGGTGGTGCCGGAGCATATTCTGGTGAAGCAGATGCGAGCGCTCTTCATCAACAAGGCGACGGATCGAGTGAGGGCCTCGGAGAACGCGCCGCCGCCGGCGCGGCTGGACGCGCTTACGGAGGCATTGCGCATCTGGCCGGCGCTCGAACACACCGAGCCGCTGTATGACAAGGCTTTCCTGGCAGAACCGACGCTCGAAGTCGCGGTGAACGACGTGTCTTCTCCGGTCGGGCCGTGGATTCGCACGCCGGCTGACCAGCGGATCAGCCGGCTGCTGTATCGGCCGATCCTGGTGAGCGACGATGACGCTGCGCGGCAGGGCAAGAAGCCAGGCCAGCTTGGCGCGGCCATCGAGTCGTCTGATCTGGGCCGTCGGCTGGTGCTGAAGATCCGGCCGGGGTTCAACTGGTCAGACGGCTCGCGTCCGGTCTCGGCAATCGACGTCGGCCGCGACCTGATCGATCGCACCGACCCGCATTCCTTGCGGTTCGACGCGCGGTGGGCCAATTTGCTGGATCGGGTGGAGGTCGTCGATGAGACGAAGCTGGAGCTTCGTCTCAACCACTCTCCGCTGAAAGGGGGGGCGTGGCTGCTGGGCCCGGTGGGCCCGGCTCATGCCGGCTTTGACGGGCGAGTCACGTCGACGGGTCGTGATCGGCCGCTGGTCACCGACGGTCTTTTCATCTGCACCCTGGCCGGGACGGACCGCGTCGAGCTGCGTCTTCGGGACGACGTCGCTCCGGAGGCGCGTGTCGCGGCGGGAAAGACCGGCGACCAAGGGGGCGGGGCCAAATTCGCCGGCGTGCTGGCTTCCGAGAAGATGCCTGCTCGAGGCCGGTCGGACGGGCCAGCCCAGCCAGCGCCGACGGCGGAGAAAGGGGTGCCGATCAAGCGAATTCGCGAGATTCGGTTTCCGAGCGGACAGTCGGCGGTCGGGGCTCTGCGGCGCGGCGATGTGAGCCTGATCGAGCACGTGCCGCCGGATCTGGTGATGGGCCTGTCGGCGTCTCCCGACATCAAAGTCGGCGCTTATGCGAACCCCGTCATTCATTTGATCGCGATCGACGGCCGCAACCAGGCCTTGCGCAGCCGCTCGCTGCGGCGCGGGCTATCATACGCGCTGGACCGCAAGTCGCTCCTGGAGGATTACTTGATCAAGCGGCCGGCCGAGGGCGCGAATGCGGTGGCCGACGGGCCGTTTCCGAAGGGCAGTTACGCCGATTTTCCAGGCGTGAAGCCGCTCGAGGCGGAGATGTGGCTGGCGAAAATGCTGGTGGCGGCTGCGCGCAAGGAAATGAACAACGCGCGGATCAAGCTGAATTTCGAGTATCCGTCGATTCCGGAGGTGCGCGCGATAGTTCCCCGGATCGCGGATGCGTTTCGCGATGCCGGCGTGGAAGTTGTGCCGATCGAGGTTCCGCCGTCGCAGCTCGAGGGCGAGCTGCGCGCCGGCCGGCAGTTCGACCTGGCTTACCGGGTGCTCGAGTGCCGCGAGCCGGTGCTTGAGGCCGGCCTCATGCTTTGCCCCGGCTACGACGCACCGCCGGAGGCCGAAGCGCTCGCCGCGATTGCCAGCAAGGAGATGCTCTGGCTGCTGCTGCAGCTCGAGCGCGCCTCCGAGTGGACCACCGCGAGAGCCCTGGCGCAGCAGATCGATCGCGAGTCGCGCGACGAGCTGCCGATCATTCCGCTCTGGCAGCTCGCAGACCACTACGCCTGGCGCGATCGTCTCAAAGGCCCGGTGAAGGGCGCTCTCGATCTCTATCAAGACGTGCAGACGTGGGAAATTGCCCCCTGGATCGCCAAGGACTCATGGGAGAAACCGTGAGAGAATTGTCGAGAGCTCCGATGTTCATCCGATTCGACAGCCCGCGGCGGCTGGTGTGCATTCCCCATGTTTTCGTCGGTCTGCTGGTGATGATGCCCGTGGTCGAACGAAGAGCCCTGGGCCAGGACGGTTCGGGAGCGCGGGCCCAGAAGGCAGCCGAGGCGCCCGCCAAGAGGGCTTCAGACGCGCCGCCGGCCCAGAAGGCAGCCGAGGCGCCCGCCAAGAAGGCCCCGGACGCGCCGGAAAAGAAAGCGTCGGATGCGACGGCCAAGGAGGCATCTGGCACGCCCGCCAAGGATGCTTCTGGCACTCCGGCCAAGGAGGCGGGGAAAGGCACGACGAAAGCCGCGGCGGCGGATGGGGCGAATCCGCAGGCGAAGGCTTCCGGGAAAGAGGCACCCAAGAGCGAGCCTCGAGAGGCGATCGAGCGGCGCCCGTATCGAATCTCGCTTCATCTGGCGTGTGATCCTTCAGCCAGGATTGACGTGGCGAAGCGCGCCGAGCTGCTACAGCAATGGCAGGTTCTGGTCAAGCGCTTCGTCGGCCCGCCGTGGGCCGTCACGATCGAGCCGGATTCCGGACCGCTTGCTACTGTGGACGTTGCGACGGTGGCGCCTGAAGTCTTCGCCGGCTTCACGGCATTCGACAAGGTCTGGATCGTACGCGTTTCGAGGCCCGGGGCTTCGGGTCTGCTGATGGTGGGACGGGAATATGACGTGCCGTCACGGCGGTTAGGCGCGCTGCAGGAACACCGTCTGGATGCCAGCAGTGATGCGCCACGCGCGCTCCTTGAATTTGCTCTGGAGCTGTTCAATCCGACCGCAGAGATCATCGGCAAGGAAGCTGGTGGGGCGCTCTTGAAGGTTCAGGGCGCGGCGATCACGCCGGCGAGCCCTTATGGTGCAGTCGTGAACAAGGGGATGGTGTTCATGCCGCTGCGGCTGGTTTCACTCCGCAACGGCACGGTGCAGATCCTGCGGATACCGTTCACGTATCTTCAGGTGCAATCGGTGGAGGGCCCGGTGGCGCGTTGTGCGATCATCAGCCCGATGCGTGACCCGCTCTCGAGTCGGATGTCGCGACCGAACAGTCTGGCCGGGCTGGGGCTCAAGCCGGGAAATACCCCGGTGAAGCTACGGTTCGTGACCAAGCCCGATATGATACCAGCGGCCGGGTATACGCTGACGGCCCGGCGGGTTCCGGACGGGCAGCCGCACGAGCTGGGGACGACGGATCGGTCGGGCCGGATCGTGCTTCCGCCGGGGTTTGCGGATGGGCTGGTCATTCTGCGCTTGCTGGCCGGAAACGTGGAGCCGATGGTCGAGCTGCCGATCATGCCGGGCGAGAGCCGGCCGGATGAGCAGCCGATTCCGTTTGATCCCAAGCCACTGACGGTGGCACTCGAATCGCAGATTGACTCGCTGCGGGATGAAGTGGTCGACCTGGTGGCGCTGCGGGCGCGGCTGGAATCGCGGATGAAGGCGCGCCTGGACGGCGAGGACTGGAATGGGCTGGACACGACGCTGAAGGAATTCGCCCAGTTGACTCCGCCGGCGAAGTTTGGCGAGCGGCTGGCGAAGCTCAAGGGCGACGCGGCGCAGGAGCAAGCGAAATTGAAGATCGCCGTCTTGACGAAGACCGCACAGGCTCAGATTGCCGATCTTCAAGCGACGATCGACCGCTACCTGGACGACGAGACGTACAACGCTTACGTCGACGCACTCGAGCGCGCGCGGCTCGAGCGCGGAGCGAAGGACAAGGCCGCCGCGAAGAAAGCCGCCGTTGCCGCGGCGAAGAAGGCGGCACCGCCGCCGGCGGTGCCTGCCAAGACCGCGACCGCGAAAGGGGCTCCAGCGGCGACACCCGGCGGGCGGGGCCCGGTGCAGAAGCAGGCGGCGCCACCGCCCAAGTCGGCTGTGCCGTTCTGACAAGTCGTGGTTCAGGGGAGCGAGCCTGCGCCGGCCTTTTCCTGGTCGCTGGTCACCTTGGACTTCTGGCGCTTGCCGAAGACCTTGGCGAGCATCGATCCACCCCGGAAGAGCCGGAGGAGGGCCGGCGTCGACAGGTTGTCGATGTGCCCGTACCAGGTCGTGACCATGCGGGTGAAATCGAGCATTTTTTCCAACTGATCGCGGGTGTATTGCTCGTCGGGCTGACCGAGCTTGGCCTCCTGGACGCAGTGTTCCAGGAGTGCGATCGTAGGGTCCATCTCCCGGCGCTTGCGCTCGGCCATGATGACCCGGAAGGTCTCCATAACGTCTTTGAGGGCTTCGAATCGGTCGCGGCGGTCGCCGATGATATGCACGCGCCGGACCACGCCCCAGGTGATCAGCTCGCGAAGGCTCGTCGATACGTTGGAACGACTTACGTCCAGCAAGCTACTGATCTCTTCCGCGTCGAGAGGCGCCGGCGCAATGAATAACAGCGCATGGACCTGGGCCATCGTGCGGTTGATGCCCCAAGCCTGACCCATCTCGCCCCAGTGAAGCACGAACTTCTGTGCGGCTGGTGTGAGTGTCACGATGTTTCGTCCTGTCTGGCTAAACTGTTACTACTGAAATCATAACTCCGTCAGGAGCGCGGGACAAGGGTTCAAGGGTCTTGCGCGCGGAAGGCTGGGCATGAGAACGGAGGTGGCTGAAGCGCGGGGGGAGCACCGGGGGACTGTCGTGGCGAACCGCGAACGGGCTCATCGTGTGCCTGGTGGGGAAAGGCAGCGAATCGTGGTTCCGGCGCCAGGGGCCGGGGATTGTTCGAAGTTTCGCCATCCCGCTGGGATTTCGACCGTCAACGGTCTCCCGATGATGCGGCCATGGTTTCCTCGAAGTCAAGCGCGGCGGAGTTGATGCTATATCTCAAGCCGGTTGGCTGCGTGCTGTCGCCGAAGACATGGCCCAAGTGCGCGTGGCACTTCCGGCAGATCACTTCCGTGCGCTGGTCGAGCAGAGTTCCGTCGACCCGGGCTTCGATCCTGGTTTCTTCGATGGGCTCATAAAAGCTGGGCCATCCGTTGCCCGAATCGAACTTGGTTCTCGAGTCGAAGAGGCTTGTGCCGCAACAGACGCACTTATAGAGCCCGTGGCCCTTGGTGTTCCAGTATTTTCCACTGAACGGCAATTCCGTTCCCCGCTCACGGGTCACATGGAATTGCTCGGGCGTGAGCTTCTTCCTGTATTCGGCGTCGGGATCGTCGGGGGGAGGAATGCTCGGCTTGGGGTTGGTGAGCGAGGGCGCGTTTTTCAGAACTGGAGGCGACGGGCTGATCATTGCGAGCGATGTAATGATTCCCGCGATGGCCGCGCCGCCGAAGACGACGGTGCCAATAGCAAGCAAGGGCCTGGTCCCGGGGGATATGAGACCGCTCATCGGTTTCAATCCTTAACAGTGCAGTCATTGTGATGAAGACGCATGCCACCGATCGGGGCAGGAAAGGTGTACTCCCGCTGAATCCGATCAGAGTTATGGCCGGAGTTGAGTAGGATGGATTATAAGTTCTCCGGAGCGAAGCATCAACCGGCAGGCGCGAGGAATTCTGGCGAGAAGGGAGACGCAATGAAGAACTGGGTCGCTTTCGTCGTCATCATCTGCTTCAGCGTTCTGGGAGTTGTCGGGGATTACTTGCTCAAGCTTGCAAGCGGCAGAGACAACCCGTTCTCGAGCAAATGGTTCTATCTTGGATTTGCGGTGTACGCCTCGACGGCATTCGGCTGGGTGTTCGTGATGCGTCACTTGAAGCTGGCGACGATCGGGGTGGTCTACTCTGTCTCGATGATTCTCTTGCTCACAGCCGTCGGCGTGGCGGTTTTCCGAGAGCCGCTCTCGGTGTACGAGATCGCCGGTTTGGTGATGGCGATCGCGTCGCTCGTTCTGCTCGTCCGATTTGCCTGAGTCAGAGGCCTGGCGAGATAGTACTGGAGCGGGATCGACACGCCGCATCGCCGGGCCAGGTCTTCCGGCGCCTCGCGCGGCTCACTTGGACAATTCTGTGCGAACTTGCGAGAATGGATTTGCCGCTGGTCTTGCGCCTGTCGAAGTGCCAAGCGAGACCGAGATCGGCGCGGACGCCGACCGAGGTCGGAACTTGCCGATCGCGGCAATAGGGTCTTCCGCGAGAGAGGAGCATTTCGTGTCCACATCCACGTTGCCTGAAATGTGCGTCGGCGATCCCATCCGTCACCAGTCGCTTGCGGTTTTTCCGTTGTTCTCGACGATCGACGGCAAGGTCGAATATCTCTTGTCGGACGAGGCGATCCGGTCAGGAGTGGTCGCCGTCGAGGAGGTGAGCGAGTCGGGCTCGGTTCCGAATCTGCGCGTCACCAATAGTGGAGATTCGCGGGTTCTCTTCCTGGAAGGCGAGGAGCTGCGCGGGGCCAAGCAGAACCGCGTTCTCAACACCTCTGTTCTGGTCGGTGCGCACAGCCAGACCGCGATTCCGGTGAGCTGCGTCGAACAGGGGCGGTGGCGGTATCGGTCGAAGCAGTTCGCCTCGAGCGATTCGCACTCTTCGTCGAAACTGCGGCATATCCTCAAGAAGTCGTCGTATGCCGCGATGAAAGAAGGGCGCGGATACACCTCTGACCAGACGGCCGTCTGGAGTGAGGTCAGCCGGCAAATGTCGTCGCTCGACGCCTCTTCGCCGACCCAGTCGATGTCGGACACATTCGAGCTCAATCTTGCCCGTCTCGATGAGTTCCGCGAGCGAATCAAGTATGTGGAAGGGGCGACCGGCGTTGCCGTGGCGGTCGGCAAGAAAGTGGTGGCGCTCGACATTTTCGACAAGCCCGTGACCTGTGCTCGCGTGTGGGACCGGCTCTTGAGCGGCGTCGTGATGGATTCCCTGGAGGAATCGCGTGCGGAGGAGACCGCGGAAAAGGCCGACGTTGCGCGGTTGATCGCCGGGCTCAACGCACAGGCGTGGGAGCCTGCGCCGGCGGTCGGAGAAGGGCGGGAATTCCGGCTCGACCCCGACCCGGCGACGCATGCCTCGGCGCTGGTCTATGCGGATTCCATGATCCACGGAAGCGTGGTGGTGGCGAGTTGAACAGAAGTCCTCGATGGGATGGAGGCGCACATGGACAAACGCCGCTGGCTCGCCGGACGGATGACCTTCTCTGCCGAGGATCGTGACGCTGCTCGCGTGGCCGCGCGGCGGGGCAGGCACGAGCCCCGTGAGACCGTGGCGACCCTGATGCTGGGCACTTCGTCGATCGCATTCGCTATGGTGACGATTGTTGCTACCTTGCCGGGCGTATTCGGGCTCGAATTCCCAAGATGGAGCGAGCGACGCGCGTTCATGGTTGAAGCGTCGCCAGGCAAGTTCGACCGGGATCCATTTACGGGTCAGAAGGTGCCCGTGCTCGTCCCGGCAGGGTCGGTCCACGTGCCGTCCCACGAATGCGACCTGCTGGCGTTTCTCAGCCTCATCCTTGGCGCGATCGGAATCGCGCTCTCCGTGCGACGAGGGAGGTTTTCGTATCTGTCGGTCATCGGATTTTCCGTCACGCTTCTGATGATGGCGATCGTCGTCTCCTACAGCGTTCTGGGGACTGTTGTGCGATGACCCGACGGTGAAACGGGCAAGTGGTGCTCTGTCTGGGTTACAAGCTGCGGAAAGAGCGATAGAGGCATATGTCATAGACGATCTTCACCCCTCCGGCGATGAAGAACGGTGCGCTCATCCAGGCAGAGTTTGCCAGGCAGTAGCCGGCGATCGCGGGCGAGATGGCCGAGCCCAGCGATCGGGCGACCGTGGTGATGCCGGCTGCGGAGGACCTCTCGTCCGGACGGACGACGGCCATGGTGTATGACTGACGGGTGGGAACGTCCATCTGGGAAATCGAGAACCGCAAAAGCAGCACGGCGACGGCGAGCGTCGCGGTGGGCATCAGCGGCACCAGCAGAAGGAGCACGTTCGAAGGGAGGTGGGTGAAGACCATTGTGTTGATCAAGCCGAACTTGCGCGCGAGCGCGGCCGCGCATAATGCCGAAGCGGCCGCCAGCAGGTTGGCGACGAAGAAGATGCTTCCAAGCACGGCCGGATCAAGCTGGAATCGGAGATGGAGCCAGTAGGCGACGATGCTCTGGATGATAAAACCGCCGCCGAAGGCGTCGAGCGCGAACAGGGCTGACAGGCGAAGAACGACGCCGCGCGAACTGTGCAGGCCTAACCACGTTCTTTGCTCTGGGGCCTCGGCTCGGCGCGGCGATTCGGCGGCGGCGCTCAGGCGTGTAAAGCCGATTGCCAGCGCGAGCCCGACGAGGCCATAGGCCGCAACGAGCGGTCGATAAATGGCCGCGCCGGTCATCCCGATGCGCAGGAAGTTCTGGGCGGCGAATCCGCCGGCGAGTGCGCCGAGCGCGGCGGTCAACGATCCAACGAGGTTGTACCAGGCGAACACGGCGGTTCGCTCGTCGTCAGAAATCGTTTGCGTGAGCGTAGCCTGCTCGATCGAGAGAAAGGGCCCCACTTCCTTGTCGCTGGGGCTGAGCACGCCGATGGTGGCAACGATGAGCAACACGACGAAATTGGCGGTGACCACGAAGACACAACCGACCAGGATCATGAGACCCGCGCCGGTGATCAGCATCCGCTTTCGGCCGATCCGATCGGCGGCAGTCGTGATCCAGAGCGAGATGACCATGTCTCCCAGCAAGGTCATCGTCAGGAGCACGCCGATCTGTTGCTCGCTGAGCCCTTCGGCCTTCAGGTACAGGACGAGTACCACGGAGAGGAAGCCGTAGGCGAACATGCGAGCGGCGCGGGTGGCAAATAGGAGCTGGCCGTCGCGGGGGAGTGCGCTGATCAGCTTGAACGGAGATGGGAACGAAGGCAAATTTACGCTTTCGTGACGGTATGCGGGCACTGGTTGAATGACACAAGGAACGCTAGCATTGGAGATGGCCATCGTGCGAATGACGCCCGCCGCGAGTCAAGAGTCTGAAGCGGGAGATCCAAGCTCCGCGTCGCTTCCGGCCTGGGGCTTGGGCCAGACCGTGGCGGAACATCGGAGCCGCGTTCTGGGGGAACGTATGGACCTGGATGACGAGCCCTGGCCCGCAAGATTGTGCGGCATCGGGACGGCACTGGCGTGCTTCGCGCTGATTTTCAGCGGTTCGATGGTTGCGTGGAACCGATCCGTCGACGAGGAAATTGCCCGGTCGCCTGACGCACAGGTCTGTGGAAATCCGGGGATCGCCTTCTTCGTCATGGGTCTGGTCGGTGGGGTTGTGGGCGGGGCTGTTGTGGGAACGCTAGTCACGAAACTCGTCTCGTGGTTGATGCGGGGGCGGGTGTCCCAGGATTCATTCGACGCGAGCTTGTGGGAGGAAGATGTGCCTTCTGCGAAGGTTATCGCGAATGAGGCGAAGCGGAAGTCGCTGCGAGCCGAAATTGGGCTGGTCGACGGAATGATCGAACAGGCGGAGAAAGAGGGCGATGATGAAGTCCTTGGAAGATTGGTCGATTACAGGGGCAAGTTAGAGCGAGACCTTGGTGCGTGACACGCGTGTCCCGAATTGGGACTTGCGGAGGTCGCGGTGGGAACCGACCGGGAGGGTGATCGTGCGGAGTCGCAACGTGTGCGTGGCTGGGCTGCGGGTGATGGGCGCGGTGGTCATGGCCGCGGGAGTGTTCACCTGTGGCGGGCAAGTGGCGACCGGTCAAGTCCCGGCGAATTCGCGCCAAACCGAGGACCTGACAGCGCAGGACATAGCCTCCGCGATCAGGCTGCTGAAGAACGAGTCTTCGAGCTTCAGGGCGCTCGGGGCAAGGATGCTTGCGGAGTTCGGCAACAAAGCGGCCGGCGCGATTCCCGACTTGATCGCCGTACTGGGCGACAACCGTTATGAAGGCGTCGTCGATCATCTTGGTCCAAATCCAACTGTCGGCGACTTCGCGGCTCTGGCGCTGGAATCGATGGGTTCCAAAGCTGTACCAGCGCTCGTTGATACGATGCTCGCGGGGCCAGGCAACTGGACACGGGTACGAGCGGCGCGAGCGCTGGTTGCGCTTCTGGAAAAGAGGTGCGAAGAGGATGCCATCATCAAAGCACTTGATCGCGGAACGAAGGATCCGGAAGAAGACGTGCGGCGCGTCGCGGTGCAAGGGCTTGGAGTCGGCGGACCGAAGGCGAAGCTCGCTGTTACTCGCGTCGCTGAGTTACTCAAGAGCGACCCGGGGGAATGGGTTCGCTATGAAGGGGCAAACTCGTTGTGTCTGATTGATCCGCAGGACGAGAGAGTCGTTGCTTCGCTCGCCGATGCTCTGAAGGATCGGAGCCCCCAGGTCAGCGGTGCCGCGGCGAGATCGCTGGGGGCTATTGGACCGCGGGCGAAGTCGTCGGTACCTGCGCTAATATCCGCGCTGGACGACACGCGGGAGCGTTACCGGCCGCTGGCGCCTGATTTCACCGTCACGCGCGCTGTTCGGTGTGACGCGGCGGAAGCGCTTGGTCGCGTCGGTATTGGGGCCAAGGCGGCGATACCGACGTTGCGAAGAATCGTTGTCCACGACCGCGATGCTGAAGCGCGGGTCTTTGCGGCGCTGGCGATTTCGCGGATCGAGCCCGGTGATGAAGCAGCGCTCGCCGGTGCCATGAAGGAACTCGAGGAGAAGGGTGCGGGAACAGCGGGACCAGAAGCGGCGATCGAGGCAATCGCTCAGTGGAGCCCAAAGGCCCGTGCGGCCGTGCCTGCGCTTGTTCGGTTGCTCACGAATGAAGACCCCCTGCTTCGCGCGGAGGCCGCGCGGGCGCTGGGGGCGATCGGGGATCGGAGCGTGCTGACCAGCGTCGAGGGACTCCTGCGAGACAAGGATCACGTCGTGCGGGAAGCGGCTCGTGCGAGCCTCGAGGAACTGCGCGGTCAGTAGCCTGGCGATGGGCGATCTTGTGGACGTCAGGCTGAAGCCTGACCTACTTGCGTTTGTTCCAGATCGAAGCGATGTCGGGGGAGCATTGCTGGCGGATGCTGTTGTCGATCAGGATCTGCTCGGTGGCCTCGATGGCCTCGGCGCGTTTGAAGACAAGCATATCGGCGTCGTTGCCGTAGGCTGTTGCCACGCTTCGGATGATAAACCGGAGTTTATCCGGCGGCAACATGGTGGTACGAAACGCAGCCCGGTTACACTGTGTTGGGGTTGGAAACGTGAATTCTGTTCCAGGAGTGAAGATCATGGCGGTGATGCGAGTGGCGCAGGTTTCGCGTGCGAAGGGCCCGATCGAAATCGTTGAGCGGCCGATTCCGGAGCCGAGTGCCGGGTGGGTGCGGATCAAGGTGCAGGCTTGCGGCATCTGCCACAGCGATTCGCTGACCAAAGAAGGGGCGTTCCCCTGGATCGAGTACCCGAGGGTTCCGGGCCATGAAGTGGCCGGAGTGATCGATGCTGTGGGGGCGGGTGTGGCGGGATGGCAGCCCGGCCAGAAAGTCGGTGTCGGCTGGAACGGCGGCTACTGCGGGTATTGCGACTACTGCCGCCGCGGCGAGTTTTTCGCGTGTGTGCGCGGGCAGGTCACGGGCGTTTCGTATGACGGGGGCTACGGGGAGTACATGGTCGCGCCGGCGAGCGCGGTTGCGCTCATGCCGGCCGATCTGCCGTCGATCGCGGCGGCACCGCTCATGTGTGCGGGTCTCACAACCTTCAACGCGCTGCGGAACAGCGGGGCGCGGGCGGGCGACGTGGTTGCGGTGCTTGGACTCGGGGGGCTTGGGCATCTCGGCGTGCAGTACGCAGCGAAGATGGGTTTTCACACGGTCGGCATTGCTCGTGGCAAGGACAAGGAGCCGCTCGCCCGCCAACTGGGAGCGGCGGTGTATATCGACAGCCAGGCGGAGGACCCCGCGGCGGAGCTGCAAAAGCTCGGGGCGCGAAGATCATCCTGGCGACGGCGACGAGCGGCGATGCAATGAGCGCCGTCCAGGGGGGGTTGGCGGTCAACGGCACGCTGCTGATCGTCGGCGCTGCCGAGTCGATGCAAGTCTCGCCGCTGGCGCTTCTGATGGGATGCCGTTCGGTGAAAGGCTGGTATTCCGGGACCTCGATCGATTCGCAGGACACGCTTGCCTTCAGCGCCCGAGCGGGGGTGCGGCCGATGAACGAGACGTATCCGCTCGATCGCGTCGCCGAGGGTTACGATCGGATGATGAGTGGGAAGGCGCGATTTCGAGTTGTGCTGACGATCGGGGAGTAGCGAGTAGCCATGATCAGTCAATCCAGAGTCGTCTTTTGTCTTTGCGTGTGTTGCCTGGTCGAGTCAGTTCTGAATGCGCAGGAGCCCGCGCAACAGATTCGCGGAGCTTCCCGGCGGCGGCCGGTGCACACGTATTCCATCGTTGCGCGCGATGCCAAGACCGGCGAGCTGGGAGTGGCCGTGCAGTCGCATTGGTTCGCGGTCGGGTCGATGGTTCCGTGGGCGGAAGCGGGCGTCGGTGCCATTGCCACACAATCATTCGTCGATGCTAGTTACGGCAAGCTGGGGCTGGACCTGATGCGGGCCGGCCGCGCCGCGCCGGATGCGCTCAAAGGACTGCTGGCTGTGGACGAGAGTCGAGAAGTTCGCCAGGTGGCTATGATCGATTCGAGCGGGAAGGTGTCAGCCTATACGGGCGCGAAGTGCATTCCGGCAGCCGGCCAGCATGTTGGAGAGAACTATTCGGTTCAGGCCAACTTGATGCTTTCCGACAAGGTGTGGCCGGCGATGGCGAAGGCGTTCGAGTCAACTCAGGGGGACCTGGCGGCGCGGATGCTCGCGGCACTTGAGGCTGCGCAGGCCGCGGGCGGGGATATTCGCGGCAAGCAGGCGGCCGCGCTCATTGTCGTTTCAGGAAAGCCGACGGGCAGGCCATGGCAGGATCGGGTTTTCGATCTGCGGGTGGATGACCATCTGGAACCGGTCGCTGAATTGCGCCGGCTGGTGACACTTCAGCGCGCCTATAACTTGATGAATGACGGGGACCTTGCGGTCGAGAAGAAGGACCACGAGGGAGCGCTCAAGGCGTATGGCGCTGCCCGGGCGCTGGCTCCTGATAACGCCGAGATGATCTTCTGGCATGCCGTTGCTCTTGTGAACATGAAGCGTGTCGATGAGTCGCTTCCGCTGTTTCGCAAGGTCTTTGCGCTCGATCCGAACTGGAAGACGCTTACGCCCCGCTTGGTCGGCGTCGAGCTCCTGCCGGATGATAAGGATGCGCTGACCAAGATACTCAAGTCAGCGGATTGAGCGATTCACGTGAGAATTCATCCCATCGTGACAGGCACGGTTCGGATCAAGGCGAGCCAGCGAGTCGGGCGGGGCCGAGGTGCGATGCGGCAGGTCAATATCCTGCTCGATCGCGTGTGGACCGAGCCGCTGCCGATTCTGGCATGGGCCATCGAGACGGACCAAGGTGTCATCGTCGTGGATACGGGTGAGACCGCACGGACGAGCGAGGCGGGGTATTTTCCGCGATGGCACCCATACTTCAGGCTGGCTGTACGAATTGATGTCCGGTCCGACCAGGAAATCGGTCCGCGACTACTCGAGTTGGGAATCCGTCCGGATGACGTGCGGACGGTGGTTTTGACCCACCTGCACACCGACCATGCGGGCGGCCTGCATCATTTTCCGAAGAGTGAGGTGCTGGTCAGCGGCGACGAATTGCGGTTGGCGACGAGTTTCCGCGGGCGGTTGCTGGGGTACTTGCCGAACCGATGGCCGTCGTGGTTCGCTCCGAGGCCGATCGCGTTTGAATCGAGCTCGCGCGGGGCTTTCGATCGCAGCTATCCGTTGACTTCCGACGGCAGAGTCGTGATCGTTCCGACGCCGGGACATACGCCTGGCCACGTTTCGGTCATCGTCGATGATGGCGACGTGAGCTTTTTCCTGGCTGGTGATGCGACTTACACGCAGCGGTCGCTTGTCGAGCGGAAGGTCGACGGCGTGAGCCCGAGCGAGAGTGTGGCGCTGCAGACGCTTCAGACGATCTCGTGGTATGCCGAGCAACGACCTACCGTGTACTTGCCCACTCATGACCCCGAGTCGGCGAGCCGGCTCAGGAACAGAACGGTGGCGTGATCGCACCAGAGTAACCGGGCGAGTTTTTTGGTCGGTTGCATTAAACGGATTTTCGCAAGCGGGAGACAACGATCGACCGGGCATGCAGCAGTGGCAAGGTCAGTGCCATCCAGCCGGAACTTTCAGCGGGCGGCACACGGAGTGTGCCTGCTACACCAGAGCGCTGGCAGTGCCGGTAGCACCCAGCACCGTCTCGTAGTGGTGCGGTGCTGATTAACGGCCGGGCAGCCGCTGACCTCTGGCTTCGAGCTGACTGTCCGGGCCCGATTTCCGATAAGCGGTTCCGCGCCAGGTTACGTTGCCAGTGAGGCACATGAGGATGGCTCGGAACAGGATCGCGTCCACGACCAGGTTGGCGAGCGGGTACAAAAGGAAGTAGCGCGTGCCGGGGACCGAGAAAGTGTAGACGCGCAGGAAGAGCAAGCACATCAACGTATGATGGATCACGGCGAGGACGAGGAGCCAGGTTGTGAAGGGACCGGAGCGGCCGAGCGCGATGAGGGCCAGTGCGAGGGCGAGCGCGAGGTGGCCGCTCTGGCAGAAGATGATCGGGTCGAGCAGCTTGAGCACGAGACGCCAGGTCTTGCGGCCGAGGGCGTCGTAGAGGATGCGGCTCCAGCCGCGAACTAGCTGTTGGAACGACGCATACATGCGGCACAGCACCAAGCCGCGCACGAGTGCGACGCGGATCGGGAATCCCAGAGACTTCACGTTTTCTGCCATGCCGATGTCTTCGACGAACCGCTCGCGCACCGCGCGATGGCCGCCGGCGGCATCGTAGGCTTTGCGTTCGATCAGGATGTACTGGCCGTTGGCGAATGCCAGGCGCGACCGATTGTCGTTCACGACGTGAAGCGGGAATGACTGCATCAAGGTGATGGCTGCCAGGGGCTGCACCACCTTTTCCCAGAATGTCTCACATTTGAGCTCGGGGAGCAGGCTGACGAGCGCGGCACCCTGGGATCGACCATATTCCATCATGATCGACAGGCTATCCGGCGCGTGGATGGTGTCGGCGTCGAAGAACCAGAGCCACTTGCCACGGGCGTGGTGCAGCGCCTGATCGAGAGCGTGCGTCTTGCCAGTCCAGCCCGGCGGCAGGTGCTCGATCGTGAAGAGTCGTACGCGGCTATCACGGGCGGCGAATTCGCGCGCGATCTCCCCGGTGCGGTCGGTGCTGCGATCGTCGACGACCAGGATCTCGAGACGCGGATAGGATTGACTGCAGACCGAGCTGAGGCAGGCGGGCAAGTTGAGCTCTTCGTCCTTGGCGGGAAGGATCGCCGAGACGAGCGGTGGGTCGGGACGATCAAATCGAGGCGAATCGTTCGAGAGCACTCGCTGGCGCCTGAGCACAACCTCGATCACGAGCAGGCGAATCGGCCAGATCGCGACGAGCACGGCGTAGATCGAGAGGATTGTGAGCTGGAAGGAAGTCATTTTTATGCCGGCTCCCGCGGAGGAGAAGAATCGCCGCGGTCATTCAGCTCGGATCGTCGCGGTAAGGCGAGGAAGCCGAGCACGAACGGAACGGCCCAGAAGGGAATGAGTGCGTCGAGCTCGGGCCGGACCAGCCAGCCGTAGGCGAAGCCAAGAGGGACTGCCAGGCTGGCGGTGAGTGCGGGCCCGAGGTGTGCCCAGTAGAATAGGCTCTCGAAACGCTCGGGGGCGGCGCGAGCGGCGCGGGCTGTGAGCACGCGTCTGGAGATGTAGCTGGCGGCGGCGAGCGCGATCAGAACAGCGTAGAGCAAGTCATTGAGCGTCTTGGCCGGTCGCGGCTGCCAGGCGAGGGCACGCTGTCGTAGCAGCCAGCCGGATACGGCGATTGCGAGCCCGACGACTACGAGCATATTCAGCACGTGCGAGCGGGTTCGGTCGAGGCGGGCGTTGCCTTGGCCGGAGTCGAACGGCGCCGAATCAGGTTCAGGCGTGGGGCGCATGAGGGATTGTGGTGCGGGATGATCCGTCGATGTGGCGGCGGAGGCCGAGAATCAGCTCGATCTGGCCGATGGGCTGGCCGGTTGCCTTGGCGATCACTTCGGGCGTGGCCCCCTGGTCGGCAAGCGTCCAGATTGCACTGTAGCGCTGGGTGAGCGAGTTCGCCGCCGGGTCGCGGTCTTCGGGACCGGCAGCCAGATTCGGAACGGAGATCAAGGACGTATCGGCGTCATCCGGTTCGTCGGTGCGAGTTTCAGGTAATCGGCGCCAGGTTGAAAGGAACGGGCGATTGGGAAAGCCGCGGCCGTTCGTGCCATTCTCAGCGGGAGTGAGCTCGTGCTTTTTACGTCCGGACTGGCTTGCCTGTTCCGCCAGGGCGAGCCGCCCCTCGAGCCGCCGCAATTCGGCGGTGAGCTCGTTCCATCGCTTTTCCATCAAGTTTTCGAGGTTCGATTTGCGATGATGAAGGGCCACCCACGCCAGCGGCGAGCCGGCGATTCCCAGCAGCAGAAACGCCCCTGCGACGGTCAAGACGAACCAGGCTTCCAGATTCATCGTGATATCCCTCCTTGGATCTTGATCTTCGCTCACTCAGATGATTTCTTATTTTCGTTAGAGTAAGCTAGCTGGGCGGCTTCATAAACTTCGCGCAAGGGCACGGACTGGGCCGCGGCGATCCGTGCACAATCGTCGAATTCGGGGCTGAACGCCGGCACGCGGTTATCCAGCCAGCCGAGTTTTCCTCGCACCGTTCCAAACTTCGTTTCGACTTCGAGGGCCTGCCGTTTGAGCTTGTGGCGGCTGACGGGGTAGCGGCGAATGCCCAGAGTTGCGGTCTCGCGGAAGAGGACGGCCTCGAGGGCGGCGATCTTAGGTTCGTCGCAGAGGACGGAGACCATCACGCCGGGTCGGTTCTTCTTCATCTGGATGGGGGTGACGAACGCGTCGAGCGCGCCGGAATCCATCAGCTTGGTCATGGTGTAACCGACGATTTCGCCGGGGAGGTCGTCGAGGTTGGTTTCGAGCACCCAGACGCGGTCGGACGCGGCGGGAAGGTCGACAGTGCCGACGAAGAGGCGAAGGATATTGGCCTGGCCGGGTGTTTCGCGGGTGCCGGCGCCCAGGCCGATCGACTCGATCGTGAGCGCCGGGAGAGGAGCGAAGCGCTCGACGACGGTGGCGAGAATGGCGGCGCCGGTGGGCGTTGTCATCTCGCCGTCGATGAACGATTCGGCAAGCGGCACGCCTCGAAGCAACTCCGCGGTGGCGGGCGCCGGCAGGGGCATCCGCCCGTGGGCGGCCTTGACCCAACCGCGGCCGGTGGGGACGGGGCTTGCCTCATATCGATCGACGCCCAACAGGTCGAGGCCGATGGCGGAGCCGACGATGTCGGCGATCGAGTCAACTGCGCCGACTTCGTGAAAGTGGATCTTGGCGATGTCGACGCCGTGGACGCTGGCCTCGGCTTCGCCGAGCTTGAGGAAGATACGTTTGGCCAGGTCTTTTTGACGTGCTGTCAAGCTGCTCTTGTCGATCATCGCCTCGATGTGGTGCCAGTGGCGGTGGACGTGCTCTTCGGGGGCGATGACCTTGGCATAAGTCGCCCGAAAGCCGCCCCGGCGCACGTTTTCGAACGTGAGCTCGCACGGCAGGCCGAGGCTGGCAACGCCTTGCTGAATGGCGCGGCGGTCGACCCCGGCGTCGACCAAGGCGGCCATGGTCATGTCGCCGGCCGTGCCGCTGAAACAATCGAAATAGCCGACTCGCACGCCCTTACCCCTTGCGACGAATGCGGAAACGTTCCGAGAACAGACATTGTATCCGACCGGGCGAGACGGGCAAGGGAGGATTGGGCAGGCGGCCAGGGGCGTTGCGATTTCGGATGACCGGACTAAACATGTGTCCCGATAGGAACTGGCTCGATATGAGGGGCATAGTGACTGGAATCGGCGAATTGGTTCCTGACACCTTTTTCTGCGACGCACTGTCGTTAGGGGTCGCTGCGGTTCAATGGGGGAGCGGCTGCGTTCTTTTCCGCGTCGCGGACTAGGGTTTGGAAATCTTCTCCGCGGCGGATCGGTTCGAGGTGCTCGTCATGATTCAGCTTGTGAACGTTGTCGAAGCCGTGCTCCACGGCCTTGCGAAGTGCAGCGACGGCGGCCTTCGGGGGGCCGGGCGCGGCCGGGTCGAGCCGGGCCGTCAGGGCCAGCGCGCAGGCCAGGTCGTAGGAATACGACGGGTCCATCGCGGCGAGTTTCTCCCGGATGGCGACCGCGCGTTCCGCCATGGCCACGGCCTCTGTCACTTTGCCGGCGCCGGCGAGCGCGGATCCTCGCATCATTTCGATCGTTGCCTTCAGATTCCTCAACCGAGGTTGATCGGGCGTCGCGCGGAGCAACGCGTCGAGGGCGCTCTCCGCGCTTTGAAGTGCTTCGAGCACTCCTGGCGCCTGGCCGCTACTTGCCCCGACCTCCGCAAGTGCCAGGTATCCCTCGACGGCCAGGCGGCGGTCTGCGCGGGTCAACGTTCCGCCCGCCGTCTTCTCACCCAGTTCCTGAAGGAGCATGCGAAGGGTGCTGGCCCGGCTGGACAGCGATTTGCCCGTGCGGGCCGCAAGCCGTACCGACTCGACAATGGTATGGAATACGATCTCGTGCAACATATAGTGCGGAAACGGTTTGCGTCGTTCGTTAATCGTGATGCCAAGGGCTTCCTCGGAAGCACCTTCCGCGAGGCCAAAATGATCAGTCTCCCTCTCGATCCGGGCGAGCAAATAGTCGGCCTCGGCGAGGCAGATCAAGAACTCGGATGAGGTGGGGTTGAGCCGAAGCAGTTCGCGCTCGAGGGTGATCTTCTGGTGCAGCAGGGCCCTGGCCGAGGTCGTCCGCCCTTGCTCGGCCAGGACCTGGCCCAGGTCGGTGTAGATCTCCGCCTGGATGTAACGATAATCGATGACCTTGGGGTTATCTTGGACCACACTCTCGATGAGTCGGCGGGCTTGTGTAAGGTCGGCTTCTGCCGAGCTAAGGGCGCCGATCTGAAAATAAGCATGTCCAAGAATGTTCAGAGTATCGGCCATCGCTTTCCGCAAGGTTGTGCTGCTCGGACGGTCTGCGAGGAGTGGCGCGAGCAAGTCACGAGCCTTTTGAGTGGTCCGCACGACAGAGGCATGGTCGTCTTCGTTCCGAAAAACGACCGCGATATTATCGAGCGCTCGAGTCAGGAGTCGCCGCGTCTCCACGTCGGCGGGTGAGCGATCGGCGGCGTCGGAGAGAACCTTGACGGCCATCTCGAATTCACTCTTGGCGCCCACACTGTCGCCGGCCTCGGCTCGCGCCCACCCGATGATGTCATGACTTCGCCCAAGACCGCACCGCGCTTCCGGGTCGTCCGGCCTGGCCCGCACGACCTCGGCCCAGAGCTCGGCCGCGAGCCGGGCCGATTGAGTGCCCTCTATCGGCTGGTTGGATCGAAGGGCCTCGAAGGCGAACGCCTGGCAGCTTCGGGCCAGACCGATGCGGACCTCGAGGTTTGCCGGATCCGCGGCGAGGAGGGGCTTGAAATGTCCGATGGCTGTCGAGAGGATCCGCTTCGCTTCTTCCTTGGAGCCGATCTCACCGGTGATCTTTCCCCATCGGAAGAAGGCGTTCGCCAATTGCACCTTGAGCGCCGGATCGTCGGCCTTCTTCTCCGCGAGGAATTTGTAGTAAGGGAGCGCGAGCTTGAGGAGTTTATGCCGCAATGGCTGCATTCCGGGCTCATCGAGGAGGTAATCCTCGCTGACCTCGGTGTAGGAGGTATTGACCGCGTCGCTGGCCATCTTCAAGGTCTGGCTGACTTCGTCGCGGGCAGCCACCGCGGCACGCCACTGCCAGATGACCGCCGTCAGACCCGAAATCGCGGTGAGGGCGAGAACGGAAAGCAGGGCGGCGATTGCTGGACGCCTCCTCGCCCACTTCCAGCACCGCTCGGCCACACCGGTGACCCGGGCGCGCACGGGTTTGCCATCCAGGAAGAGCGCCAGGTCCGCAGCCAGGGCGGCGGCGGTCGCGTACCGAGCGGCGGGGTCGCGCACGATCGCCTTCTGGATCACTGTCTCGAGGTCGCGTGGGACATCGGGGCTGATCTTCCGCAGCCGCGCCGGCTGCTCTTCCATCACCTGGCGGATGAGCGCCTGGCGGGCCGTGTGGTCGAATGCCGGGCGCAGTGCCACCATCTCGTACAGAGTCAAGCCCAGGGCGTACACGTCGGACCTTGCGTCGCAGCGTCCATGGAAGCGCTCGGGGGCCATGTAGCGAATCGTGCCGACGATGTCGCCGGTGTTCGTCAGATTGTCGCCCTCGACGGCCTTGGCCAGCCCGAAGTCGGCGACCCAGGCGGTGCCGTGCCTGTCGAGCAGAAGGTTGGAGGGCTTGATGTCGCGGTGGAATATGCCCTGGTTGTGGGCGTACTCCAGGGCGCCGGCGACTTGCTCGCCAACCCGCGCCACGCTGCGCCAGTACCGGGAATCTGATCCGGAGACGGACGACAGCCCCGTTGGACCAAGCACGACCTCGGAGGACAGGTCGGGGGATCCGAGCATTGGCCGGGGCGAATGAATCATCATTCCCAATTCGTCTGGTCGCGAGGCCTCAATCGAGGAGGGCTCATCGGCGAACGGCTGGGTCGAGCCGAACTGTTCGGTGACGAGAGAGCGGGCGATTCCGGCGGCGGTGAGGGCGATGTGCCGCGTGTTTTCCCGGCACTCCGGCGGTGAGGCTACGGTGGGAGCGGAATTCGGATTCGCGGACCTGAGGCGCTTGATCTCTTCGATCACGGTGTCCAGACCGAGTCCCGCGATGAACTGCATCGCGTAGTAGTGCAGCCCGTCCTGCTCGCCGACGCCGAAGACCGGGACGATGTTGGTGTGGTGTAACTGGGCGGCCGCGCGGGCCTCGCGCTCGAACCGCTTCACCTGGGCCGGGTCGGGGATTGCGTGGGCGGCGAGGACCTTGAGCGCGACGCGGCGGCCGAGGGATTCTTGCTCGGCCTCGTAGACGACGCCCATGCCGCCGCGGCCGGCCTCACGCAGGACGCGGAAGTCGCCGAGGCGCTCGAGGCGCGTGCCGCGGACGACCACGGATGACGCGTCGAAATTGCCGGTGACGTCGCCGGATGCTGGTTTCAAGTCATCGATCATCAAGAGGGCGGGAAACGTCAGCCTGATTTCGTCGGCCAGGTCGGGATGCGCGGCGGCGTAGCCTTCGACCGAAGGGTGTTGGCCCAGCCGCTGTCGCTCGATGAACTCGTCAGCCAGGGCGCTGAATCGTTCGTCGGAAGTGCCGGAGACGCTCACCTAAGACCTCCTCATACCTCAGTGGCTTTTTGCGATTCCGGGACGGGGATTCGGTCGGGGATGCAGCACTGGCACAGCCGGTAGCACACGGGGAGCTCTGAGCGGGCGGCACACGGAGTGTGCCTGCTACAACGGAGCATGAGCGGGCGGCACACGGAGTGTGCCTGCTACAACGGAGCGCTGGCAGAGCCGGTGCCGCCCACGCGGGGTTCGTCGTCGTGCAAAGACGAGGAACCCGCTTGGGTGTTCGAGCTACTCGCGCGGGCGGTTCATCCATCCGTGCTCAGAATTCACCGGCGCTGATGACTTCATTTCGGTTGCGCGACGAGAGTGCTTGGTAGACGCCGAACGGGGTGGTGTCGCTGTAGAGCGCGGGCGTGCCGCCGAAAGTCATGCCGACGGGCAGACCGGTTGCGGGATCGATTGGCCAACTGTTGATCGTGTCCTTCACGAAGTGGACCGAGCCGTCGATCATCGCGAAATTGGCGCCGCCAGGATGCATGCTCGAGGCTGCCTGGATGAAAGCGGTGGAAACGGTATCGCCGCCGGCGTTGGTATCGCCTACTTTTCGCTGTGGGTTGATCGGGTAAAGCGTGCTGAACATGGTGTCGCCGAATGCCCCGGACGTCCACCAATGCCAATCGATGCAGGGCGGAACGCCGCCGCCGGCGGGCGTGGCGCAGCTCAGCAGGGCATGAGCACGTTCTCCGAAGATGAAGGTTTGGCTTGTGCCGTCCCTGATCATCGCGAGGCTTACCGCGCTCTCAACCCAGTACAGGCCGTTGATCTGTGCCTGGCGGATGGGGTTCAAGGACGGATGGTACCAGCTTCCGGTGCAGCCGGCGTAGCTGGTGTAGTACATCGTGCCAGGACCGTCGAGCATATCGGGGGCCAACTGCGGCTGATTGACCGTGCCGTCGCTGGGACACCAGAGAGTTCCGACCCCGACGGCCGAGACGGTATAGTTGGGTTTCGACTGGGTGACAAGATTGAAATTGAACGCGTTGAAGAGCGACTGCTGGTCCATGTACGGCAGGATCGCGATGAACAGGTTGTTGGACGGTTCAAGGCTGCCGTCTCCGGGGAAGGTGGCGATACCCGTGCCCATTGGCAGGGTGTTGACGGCGTTCAGGTAGTTCTGCGAGGCCAGGGCGAGCTGCTTCAAGTTGTTGACACAGCCCACACGGCGTGCGGCCTCGCGGGCTGCCTGTACGGCGGGCAGGAGCAGGGCGATCAACACGGCGATGATCGCGATGACCACGAGCAGCTCGATCAGTGTGAAACCGCGTGAAGATGGGCGATTGTTCCTGAGCTTCATCTGGATACCTCATGAAAAAAAGGCTACCTCGCACTGGTTCCGCACGCCAACGCCGGCGCGCGGGTGACGCTCCGCTCGGAGGGGCGTTCTGGTCATCTGAAACCTGTCCGCGGCGCGCTCTTCGTGCCGGCGGGCTGCTTGCTGGTTCCGGGCGACTTCGGCCGTTTCGCAGGCTCGATCGATTTGAAACCTTGGACGGTCGCGTTCGTTGGGTCGACGTCGATCGAGCCGGTTCCGGCGGGCTGGCAACCGGCGAAGAGACTCGCTATCACGATCGCGGTGAGGAATCGACTCGGATGTTTGTACTTGAGCACATGTTTAGTCATGATCGGACCTCCCTTGAGGTGGTGCGGTGAAAAGCGGGCCTTGTTGACGATTTAGCCGGCAAACGGTTCGTCGCTTTTTGAATCGCGACGGCTTTGTGACGGTGGCGGCCGCAATGCACCCCCCTGGCCCGCCCTTCTCAAGGGGGGGAAAGGGAGTGGTGGACCCCCTTCTAAAGGGGGGGAAGCCCGGCGCAATAGAGGCGGCGGGAAAGCGTCGCTCATTTGGTTGATCGAGGAGCTGCATCAGCGTTTGTGTTCGTCGCTGCGCGCGACGGACGCGCTCACTCTCCTCTCTGTGTCACGTAGCAGCGTCTGGAAATCTTCTCTGTGGCGAATCGGCGCGAGTTGCTGGGAGTTCTTGAGCTTGTAGATGTTATCGAATCCGCATTCGACGGCTTTGCGGAGGGCCGCCACCGCGGCCGCCGGCGGTCCGGGCTCGCCAGGCTGGAGCTGGGCTTTGAGTGCGAGCGCGCATGCCAGTTCGTAAAGGTAGGCTGGATCTTCGGCTGCGAGTTTCTCGGCGATGGCGACAGCGGTGTTTGCCGCCTTTCTTGCTTGATCGGTCTTGCCGGCGCGATGGAGCTGGGTGCCGCGCATGATTTCCAGGCGGGAATGGCGGCTGCGGAGGCGGGGATGGCCGGGGGTGATCGCGAGGCCCGGTGTGATCAGCGCGGTCGCACGATTCAACTTCTCGAGGGCAAGAGCCGGTGTATCGTGGGCATCACCAAGCTGGGCGAGCGCCAGGGCACACTCAACCGCTGCGCACCGGACGATGCTGTCTTCCGGATGCGTGTGTGTGAAGTTTTCCTGGTCGCGCAGGGCTTCGAGGAGCGCGCCAACGTGCGCGACCGCGTTTCCACCGCAGGCGCACTCGATGAGTGTGGATTCGAGCAGCGCCTGGAAATAGATCCTCCGGTGCGTGGCGTCAGGCTGGGATTCAACGTATTGTTTCATTCGAGGGAGGGAGTCTCCGAGGGTTTTTCGCGCGGCATCGGCGCGGCCTGCCTCCCTCTCGATGGTCGCGACGTTGCAACGGCTCTCGAAAAGGGTGAGTGTGTTCTGGACCATGTCCGGGTGCTGCTCGAGGAGCTTTTTCTGCCCGACGATCGCCTGGTCGAGGAGCTCTCTGGCGAGGACGGTCCGATTTTGTTCTGCCCTGACTTGCCCGAGGTATGTGTAGACTTCCCCGAGGATGTAACGGTAGTCACTGACCTCGGGATTCTTGTTGACGAGCGATTCGACGACCCGGAGGGCCTCCTCGAAGTCGTCGCCCGAGCCGCTCAGGGAGCCGAAATACAGGCGAGCCTGGCCGCGATTTCGGATGGCTCTGGAGAGATCCTTCTGGAGCATGTTGCTCGATGGGTTTGCGGCGTGGAGCTTCTTCAAGATCTCGAGAGATCTGCCGACGGATAAAGCGGCGCGACCGGGGTCGCCCATGTTCAAGTACAGGGCGGATATGTTGGAGATCGCCATCGCGAGACGCTGCTGGATCGGGGCGTCGGACGGGAAGTCTTTCCGGGCTGCGGTGAGGACATCGATGGCTTTCTCGAAGTACGTCTCGGAGGAGCTCAGGTCCGTGCCGGAGCGGAAGGCGCCGGCCAGGTCGTAACTCCGCCCCAAAAGGCGTCTGGCCTCGGGATCCTTCGGGCGCGCGCGGACAACGACCTCCCAGAGCCCGGCTGCGTTTCGCGCCTCTTCAAACCCTTCGCCGCCGTAGTCACCCTGTAACGATTGCTGGGCGAGGGCGAGATAGCTCCTTGCGAGCCCCCGCTGGAGTTCGGGATCGGTCGGGTTAGCTCGGCACAGGCTGCTGAAGTGATTCACGGCGGTCCGGAGAATTGTTCTCGCGTCTTGCGTCTTGCGGAACTCGCCGATAATCGTCCCCCAATTGAGGTAGGCGTTTGCCAGCGCGACGCGGAGCGAGGGGTCGTCGTTGCCGCGTGAGGCGAAATCCTGGTAGTAGGCGAGTGCGAGCATGAGCAGTTTCTCGCGGAGCGGGTGCATTCCAGGCTCGTTGAGCAGATGCTCTCCGCTCACGGTGGTGAAAAACGTATCGACCGCCTTGCTGGCGACTTTCAGGTTGCCGCGTGCCTCGTCGCGGGCCATTTGCGCCTCGTCGCGGGCGGTCACGGCTGCGCGCCATTGCCAGGTCACGGCCGCCAGGCCACCGAGAATAGTGACCACGAGGCCGGCCAGGAGCGCGGCGATCGCCGGCCGGCGGTGCGCCCATTTCCAGGTTCGCTCGAGAATGCCGACGTCCCGGGCACGGACGGGCTTGTCGTCCAGGAACAGGGACAGGTCGTCGGCCAGAGCGCCGGCCGTGGCATAACGACCGGCGGGGTCTCGGGCGATCGCTTTGTGGATCACGGTCTCCAGGTCGCGCGGGATCGACGGATCGAGCTTGCGCAAGCGCGGCGGCTCTTCCTCCATGACCTGGCGGATGAGCGCCTGGCGGGACTTGTGCTCGAACGCCGGAGCGAGCCCCAACATCTCGTAGAGCGTCAAACCCAGGGCATAAATGTCGGACCGTGTGTCGCACCGACCCTGGAACCGCTCCGGCGCCATGTAACGGATCGTGCCGACGATGTCGCCGGTGTGGGTCAGGTCCTCTCCCTCGACGGCCTTGGCCAGCCCGAAGTCGGCGACCCAGACGGTTCCCTGGCTGTCGAGGAGGAGGTTGGCCGGCTTGATGTCGCGGTGGAGGATTCCCTGATTGTGGGCGTATTCGAGGGCCCGGGCGACCTGCATGCCGACCCGCGCCACGCTGTGCCAGTATTTCGAGTCAGAGCTTGAGCCCGACGAGATGCCGGAGGCGCTCAGGGCGGCCTCGGACGACAGGACGGGTGACTCTGCGCTCAGCCGGAACGATGGATCGTCCACGTCAGCGCTGGGGCCGGCCGGAGGGGCCGGCTCGATTGTGGAGGAGCTGACTCGAACTGGGGAAGGCGCGGTGAACGCTTCGGTGACGAGCGATCGAGCAATCGCGGCGGCGGTGGGGGCGGAACCGTCGGGGCCCTGCCGGGTATCCGGAGGCGTGGGAGGGTGTGCGGCTCGAGTCGCGTGTCGCAGCCGCTTGACCTCGTCGATGACGGCGTCGAGGCCGAGCCCGGCGATGAACTGCATCGCGTAGTAGTGCAGCCCGTTCTGCTCGCCGACGCCGAAGACCGGGACGATGTTGGTGTGGTGCAACTGGGCGGCTGCACGGGCCTCGCGCTCAAACCGTTTCACTTGCGCCGGGTCGGGAACGGCGTGTGCCGCGAGGACCTTGAGCGCGACGCGGCGGCCGAGGGATTCTTGTTCGGCCTCATAGACCACGCCCATGCCGCCGCGGCCGGCCTCGCGGAGGACGCGGAAATCGCCGAGGCGCTCCAACTTCGCACCGCGGATGACCACCGATGCCACGTCGAAATTGCCGGTGGGGTCGCCCGATCTGGGCTTCAAGTCATCGATCATCAAGAGCGCGGGAAACGCCAGTCGGATCTCGTCGGCCAGATCGGGGTGGGCGGCGGCGTAGGCCTCGATCGAGGGGTTCTGGCCCAGCCGCTGGCGCTTGATGAACTCGTCAGCCAAAGCGCTGAAGCGGTCTTCCGATCTGGCCGAGTCGGTCATCGAGTGTCTCCGGTGCATGGTACTCCACGCGGTCCTCTGCCGGTTCCGACTTCGAGGAACGCTTCGTTCTCAGCGGGGTCGCCGGTTCCTGGCGTCCTCCTACAGAGGAAAATGCGGGCGGCGCCCGGTTATCCACAGCGGCATGCGAAAAAGTTTTGGAGCTGTGACATTGTTTGATCGACGGCGCGGGCGTTGGGAGACCTTCGGTCGGCCGGGAGGGCGGGGTCATGAGACCCGCGCCCAACTCGGACGCACTTTCGCGGAGCGAAAGACGACAATGGGATCGTCTGGAGACCTTCGGTCTCGCAGAGGGCGGGGTCTGGAGACCCGCGCCCAACTCGGACGCACTTTCGCGGAGCGAAAGACGACAATGGGATCGTCTGGAGACCTTCGGTCTCGCAGAGGGCGGAGTCTGGAGACCCGCGCCCAACTCGGACGCACTTTCGCGGAGCGAAAGACGACAATGGGATCGTCTGGAGACCTTCGGTCGGTCGGGAGGGCGGGGTCGGAGACGCGCCCCATCAAGGAAACAGACTACATTGACTGCGATAACGGTTCTGAAGCTCCAGCCGAGTCGGGTGCAAGCTTGCATCCCTCATGCGGCCTGGTTATTGTTGGAGTCCAGAACTGTTACTCCGTTCGGCGCTCTGACCTATAAGCACAGATTCAAGAAATTCTGGACGACAGGCCGCGAGGGTGCGGGGCTGATCCAATTCACCAACATCTCGATCCTTGGTAGGCACGTGCCGGAACCGAAGGCCTCGATCACGAGTGTCAGCCTGCTCTTACGACTGAGCCACAGGCCGTCGGACCAGGCTGCCTGGGAGGAGTTTGTCGACCGCTACGGCGCGAAGATCTACTGCTGGAGCCGCGCGTGGCAGCTTCAGGATGCTGACGCCAACGATGTCACTCAGGCAGTGCTGGCAAAGCTCGCGATCCAGATGCGGCGGTTTGCGTACGACCCAGCGCAGAGTTTCCGAGGTTGGCTGAGAACGCTGGTCAGGAACGCCTGCCACGATTACATGGCCGACCGCCGGAGTTGTATCGGAGCGGTGGCCAGGGGCGGGATTGACGGGGCCGAGCTGATCCAGACGGCTGAAGCACGAGATGATCTGGCTCGGCGACTGGAGGCGGAATTCGACCTGGAACTGCTCGAGGAGGCGGGGCGGCGAGTGCGAGAGCGGATCGCTCTGAAGACGTGGGAAGCCTACCGCCTCACGGCGATCGAGGGATTGTCAGGCGCCGACGCGGCGGCGCAACTGGGGATGAAGGTCGCGGCCGTGTTTGTATCCAGGAGCAATGTGACCAAGCAACTGAATCGAGAAGTCGTCGCGCTCGAGAACGCGGCCCAGGCGTTGCCCGCGGAGTGATGCCTTGGGCAGATCTCGTCAGCCGGCTTTGCGGGCACAGGCCAAGAGGATCGTTCGATGGATAGCTGCGCGTTCTTCGGCCAACTGGATCGCTTGCTGGACGAGCAGCTCGACGACCGACAGTACGAAGCGGTCGAGGATCACGTTGAGTGCTGCGCCCTCTGTCAGCGGCGACTGGAAGGCCTCATGGTCGTGCGAAATGAGGCACTGGCCGTTGATTGTCGATCACCGCAGCGACGCGAAGAGAGCCTCGATTGCGCCGTGCTTCAATCGCTCAAGGACCGCGGCCCACCGCGCAAGGCGCATCGGGATCATCGGACGAGGATAAGTTCGGAAGGCGCCGGTGCCGGCACCGCTTTGGCGGCGAAATCATCGTTGTCCAAAGTGCGGCAGTTGCCAGCGGTCGCCGGTTTCCAGATCATTCGTGAGATCGGCCACGGCGGCATGGGCGTTGTGTACGAGGCGATCGAGCTCGCCCTTGGCCGCCGAGCGGCGCTCAAGATCATGCTCGTCCATCGCGCCTCGACGACATCAGTCCAGCGTTTCCACCGTGAGGCTCGCGCCGCGGGCAAGCTGCATCACACCAATATCGTGCCTGTCTTCGGTGTGGGGGAGGACGAAGGTCAGCTCTACTATGTGATGCAGTTCATCGAGAGCGAGAGCCTGGACCAGATCTTTGACCGGCTCGCGGGATCGGCTGGCGCTGACCCGAATCACTTCCAAACGATCGCGCGGATTGGCTTTCAGGTTGCTGGGGCTCTGGCCTACGCTCACGAGCAGGGAATTCTGCATCGCGATATCAAGCCCGCGAATCTGCTGCTCGACACGCAGGGAAGCGTATGGGTCACCGACTTCGGCCTGGCGAAGGCATTCGATGGCGAAGCCGGGCTCACTCAGACTGGAGATACCGTGGGCACCGTGCGCGATATGGCGCCGGAGCGGTTTGACGGACGCTCGGAGCCGCGAAGCGACGTGTACTCGCTGGGCGTGACCTTGTATGAGCTGCTCACGCTTCGTCCGCTTTTCGCCGAATCGAGTACGGCGAAACTGATCGATCGTGTCAAGAATGATGAGCCGGCCGCGCCACGGCGGCTTGATCGCCGCATCGCGCCCGACCTGGAGACGATCGTGCGGAAGGCGATGTCGAAGGAGCCCGATGCTCGGTACTCAAGTGCGGAAGCAATGGCGGAGGATCTGCGAAGGTATCTCGCCAACGAGCCGGTTCTTGCCCGCCCACTCGGAGCGCCCGCTCGGGTCGTGCGGTGGTGCCGCCGGCAGCCAAGGCTGGCGGCTGCTTTCGGCTTGTCCGCGGCGAGCCTGGTGCTGGCGACCGGACTCTCGATTGCTCTGGCCTGGTCGCAGTACCAGGCGGCGACCCGGTTGCGCGCGGCGCAGGCGCTGACGCTGGCAGAAAAGACACGGGCTCTGGAGAGTGCCCGCGATGCGGGGCAGGCTGTCGAAGACTACCTGCTGAGAGTCAGTGAAGAGACCCTGCTAAACCAGGAAGATCTGGGCGAGTTTCGCCAGTTGCGCAAGAATCTGCTCGAGGATGCGCTTAAATATTACCAACGGTTCATCGCACGTCAGGGAAATGACCCGAAGCTTCTGGTCGATCTGGCCCATGCGTACTCGAGAATCGCCAGAATCACCAATGAACTCGGCTCTCATGCCGAGTCATTAATCTTGTTTCAGCACGAGCTCTCGCTCCGCGAGCGAATCCTACACGAGGACCCGACCGATCAAAAGGCTCGGAAGGCGCTCGCGGATTGCCTCGCGACTCTCGGCGGCTTACAGGCGGCTCTGGGCCAGGAAGACGGTTCGCTGCACTCCCACGAGCGTGCCCTCGCGATCCTGGTCCCGCTGGCTCGTGGCAATCCTCGGGACGGCAATATTCAGAACGCATTGGGCCTTGCGCTCTACGGGTACGGTCAGGAGCAAGATCGGGTTAATCAGCCTACGGCAGCGCATCGGTCTTTCCGCGAAGCCATTTCGGTGCTTGAGATGCTGGTCCGCATCCAGCCAAAAGTTTCGAAGTGGCAAAATGATCTCGCTGACGGATACCGAGGCCTCGGGACGAATCTCGAGTCGACGGGCCAGGTCGCGCAGTCGCTGTATTTCCTTGAGAAGTCACTGGCGCTGAGGAGAGCCCTTGTCCGCGATAATCCTACCGTCATTCGTTTGCAACTCAGGCTGGCTTCAAACCTCAGTCATGTCGGCATGCTCCTCGACCAGTTGGGTGAACCCGCAAAGGCTCTGCTCATTCAACAAGAGGCCCTGGCGATCTGGGACACTCGCGTGCGCCACCGCGGCAACGACCAAGGTGTTCAGGCCGAGCGGGCGGATACCATCAACTGGATCGCCGCCTTGCAATGCAAGCTGGGCCAGACTGCCGAGGCGATCCAATCGTACGAGCAGGCACGCGTCGTGATCCAGAAGCTGGTGCAGGGCGCTCCCGAGACCGTTCGATACAGGCAGGCCCTCGACATCGGCGACACGGGGCTTGCCGGGCTGTACCGCAAGGTGGGACGGTACACGGAGGCACTCAAGCTACTTGACGAGGCCGAGAAGCTGCTGGAGTCCTTGCCGCAAAGCTGGCCCACGTATCATTATCACACGGCGCGCTGCCTGGCACTGCGCATCCCGCCTGCGTCCGCAAGCCGCTCTCCTTCCGAGGCTGAGGACGCCCGGCGCTACGGCGATCAAGCGATGCTGGCGCTGCGACGATCGGTCGCGGGTGGGTTCAAGACGCGGGAGGTTTTCCGAACCAGCCCCGAACTGGAGCCTCTGCGCGACCGAGACGACTTCCAGATGCTGCTCATGGATCTTGCGCTGCCGGGTGATCCTTTTGCAAGTTGATGGGCTCGCGCCCGATGCGGTCATAGACGCATGGGGCGAACGCACTGAATTCAGAGCTTGGAGGGATGGGTGGGCGCGGCTGGTCTGTCTTCGTTCTCAGGAAGATTCGGCTGCTTCGTGTCGTTGAGGCGCTTGACGAGGCGACGGAACTCTTCAAGCGAATGGAGCGCAGTGAGATAAGGGTCGGATTCGAGTTTGTAGATGTTATCGAACCCGGCCTCGATGGCCTTCCGAAGTGCGGCGAGGGCAGTGTTGGGATGGCCGGGGGCGGGCGGATCGAGTCGGGACTGGAGCGCCGAGGCACAGGCCAGGTCATACTGGTAGGCTGGGTCTGCGGCCGCGAGTTTCTCGGCGAGGGAGACGGCGTGCTCGGCCGCAGAGCGTGCCTGGGCAGAGTTACCGCCCTGGTCCAGGAGAGCGGCGCGCTCTACTTCGAGCCGGGTTTTCTGGGCCTGAAGGCGAAGATTCCGCGGCGCCTGTTGCAGTCCCGGCGCGAGCAGGGAGGCCGCGATTTCAAGTTTCTTCAGCGCGTCTCCCGTTAACCCGGAGGCTGCTAGCATCTGGCCGAGGGCCAGATATCCCGAGACGACCTGGTGACGGAAGTTGACATCCTCGGGATGCTTCCGCAGCAAGTCTTCACGTTTCCGTAATCCCTCCAGGAGGGGGCCTAACTGTGGGGACGTGTCTTTCGCTCTGTGGGAATCGAGAAAGGCTTCCTCGAGCAACACCTTCAAATCGATTCCCATGATACTCGGGTCCGGCGAGGCTGCAATTTGCGCTAGCATCTCCGGTCGTGGCGGGCTGATGGCCTTTTTGGCCGCGTCCATCCTCCGCGACTCTCGCTCGAGCCTGGCGAGCATGGACTGACAGTCGATCAGATTCACGGCGCTCTGGCCCATGGTTCCACCGCGCCGGAAGAGATCCTGCTCAAGGGCAATCGCCTTCTCGAGAAGTTTCCGCGCAATCGCGGTGCGGCCTTGCTCGAGCCGGATTTCAGCAACGTAACTGAGGATCATACTTAAACGGTGTAGACACTCGCTAACGTTGGGGTTTCTCGCGACGACCGATTCGATAACCAGCAGTCCTTCGTCGAAAGCTTCGCCGGCATCCGTGAGGGTGCCTCTGGAAAGGCAGATCTGGCCGCGGACCATCAATGCCCTTGCGAGGTCCTTCTCGAACAATGCTCTGCCGGGCTCGTCGTTGCGGAGTTTCCTGAGGATTTCGATCGATCTGGAGATGGGTCGATCTGCCTCGTCCGAGTCGCCGTGCACGCAGAGGCCCAGCAGGAACGCGAGGTTGGCATAGGTTCCCGCGAGCTGCCACCAGGCCTCGGTGTAGGAAGGGAAGTCGCGGACGTCGTCGTTCAAGATCGTCAGGGCCTTCTCGAAAAGCTGCTTCGCCTCTACTGGATCTTCGTCTACGCGGAAACTGGCGGCGAGGTCATAGCAGCGTCCCAGCATCCGCCTGGCCACCGGGTCGTCGGGCGGTGCACTGACCACGCGCGTCAAGAGGACGGCTAACCGGTTGACCGCTTCGGATCCCCCTTTCACGTCATTCGCCCGGTACGACAGCTCAGCCAGGTATAGATAGGTCCGTGCCAGGCTCATCTGAAGATCACGGTTGGACGGATCGACCCTGAGGAGGGGCTCGAACTGGCCAATCGCGGTCTTGAGGAGTTTTCTCGAGTCGTCCGTCGAGCCGATATCGCCTGTGACCTTGCCCCAGTTGGTATAGGCTTTGGCCAGGTCGGCCCGCAGAGCGGGGTCGTCGCTGCGCTGGGCGACGAACGCCTGATAGTACGGGATCGAGAGCTTCAGGAGCTCACGACGGAGCGGTTGCATCCCGGGTTCGTTGAGCAGCTTCTCTTCGCTGACCTTGGTGAAATAAGTGTTGACCGCCTGGTTGGCCATCTTGAGCGTTCGCAGCGCCTCGTCGCGCGCCGCAACTGCGGCGCGCCAGTGCCAGGTGACCAATCCGAATCCTGTGCACACAGCGAGGGCCAGGCTGGTGACCAAGCCTGCGACCAACGGGCGCCTCCGGGCCCACTTCCAGCACCGCTCTATCGGGCCGGTATCTCGGGCGTGGACGGGCTTGCCGTCCAGGAAAAGCGCGAGGTCGTCGGCCATGGCACCGGCGGTCGCATAGCGAGTGCCGGGCTCTCGCACGATCGCCATCTGGATGATGGTTTCCAGATCGCGCGGGATGCCGGGGACGATCTTGCGCAGGCGGGGCGGCGTTTCTTCCATTACCTGGCGGATCAACGCCTGGCGGGATGCGTGGTCGAACGCCGGGCGCAGCGCCACCATTTCGTAGAGCGTCAAGCCGAGGGCGTAGACGTCCGACCGCGCGTCGCAGCGCCCCTGAAAGCGTTCGGGGGCCATGTAGCGGATCGTGCCGACGATGTCGCCGGTGTGGGTCAAGTCGTCGCCCTCGACCGCCTTGGCAAGGCCGAAATCGGTCAGCCAGGCCGTTCCCTGGGCGTCGAGCAGAAGGTTGGAGGGTTTGATATCGCGGTGGAAGATGCCTTGCGTATGAGCGTATTCGAGCCCCTGGGCGACCTGGAGCCCGACCCGGGCCACGCTGCGCCAGTAGCGGGTGTCTGATCCCGATGTCGACGACAGCCCGGACGGGCCGAGCACCACGTCGGAAGAAAGTTCGGCTGATTCGATCGGCGCCCGGGGGGAATGATCCATCATTCCCAGCTCCTCGGACCGCAACACGTCGATGGAACCGGGCGTGCACGCGGCCAGGGCGGTCGAATCGAAATGTTCACTCAAGAGCGAGCGGGCGAGCCCGGCGACAGTGGGGGCGATATCGAGGGGGCTCTTCCGCGGCTCGAGCACAGGAGCACTGGCCGGTGTGCTTGTCGAGGGCGCCGAGCGAAGCCGCTTGACCTCCTCGATCACGCTATCGAGGCCGAGCCCCGGGATGAACTGCATTGCGTAGTAGTGGAGCCCGTCCTGCTCGCCGACGCCGAAGACCGGCACGATGTTGGTGTGGTGCAACTGCGCGGCTGCGCGGGCCTCGCGCTCGAATCGTTTTACCTGCGCCGGATCGGCGATCGCGTGAGCCGCCAGCACTTTGAGCGCGACGCGGCGGCCGAGCGATTCCTGCTCGGCCTCGTAGACCACGCCCATGCCGCCGCGGCCGGCCTCGCGGAGCAGACGGAAGTCGCCTAGCCGCTGGAGGCGAGCGCCGCGGACGACCACGGACGCGGCTTCGAAATCTCCGGTGGCGTCGCGCGGGCCAGGCTTCAAGTCTGCGATCATCAAGAGGGCGGGAAACGCGAGGCGGATCTCGTCGGCCAGGTCCGGGTGGGCGGCGGCATAGTCGTCGATAGAAGGGTTCTGGCCGAGACGCTGGCGGTTGACGAAGTCGTCGGCCAGCGCGCTGAATCGTTCGTCCGAAGTTCCGGAAGCCGTCATTGCGGTCCCTCAGCCTTTTCGAGGAACCCCGGCAAGCTCTCGAGCAGGTTGCGCAGGCGGCCGAGGGCGCGCATGTAGCGGTTATTGGCGGCGGTTTTGGAAAGGCCCAGCACCTCGGAGGCTTCGCCGTTTGTGAGCTCCTCGAAGTGGCGCAGGGCGAGGATCTCGCGGTCCATCGGGTCCATGGCGTTCAAGACGCCCTGGAGCTGGAGCTTCCGCTCGGCACGAACAGCGGCCTGGCTCGGCGTTGTAAACCGGCCGAGCAACTGGGCGGCGAGCGAGATGGAGCTGGCCTGCGGCAGGGCGCCGCGATAGAGCGAGACCTCGCGGCCGGCGTCGCGCATCGCCGTGCCCAGGTGGCGGCGGTGCACTTCCATGAGCCGCTGTCCGGTCACCAGGCGCAACCAGAGATACGGCGTGAAGGGGCGATCGCGGGCATACTCGGGGAGTCGCGCGGCCAGGTCGATGTAAGCCTCCTGGAGAACGTCGGAGGGGTCGACCCGGCCCTGAAGGCGGCGATCGAGCCGAAGCCGCACCATCTGGCGCAGACGCTTATGATGTCGCTCCCAGAACTCGGCGAGCGCGGCTGTTTCGCCGGCGGCCGCACGCTCCAGGAGCGCTTCGTTGTCGCCTGATTCGTCCGCCATGAGGGTTCCCATACTCTGGGAAATGCGAGCCACGGCCGTTTGTCCACAGGTTCAAAGGAAAAAGAGCCCGCGCACCGCCGCTGGGAACCCGGATCGGGGCCAAGTCGTCCGGTCAAATTGGAAATGGTTGACTGGAGCTGCGTCCACGGTGACGAGCTTCAGTCCGGTCATCGAGGGCCGATTATACGATTCTTGTCCTGGCGACTCAACAATTAAATCCAGCCATGCGGACGCCAAGTATTTTTTGAAATTCTAATCCATGATACGGGCACCAGAGTTGATGCGCAAGGGCCCGGCTCACGCCGTGGAAGCGAAAGATCTCTTCGAACTGGTCGACAACCAGCATGAAGTTGGTCCCTTCGCCCAGGTCGGCCTGCTTACTCTGCATCGAGCTCAGGCATCACGCCGGTTTCAACAGCGGTGCGGTAATCCTCGGGACTGGCGTCCCAGGTTGCCTGATAGGTTGGTTCCAGTGGCACCGGCACGTGCCAGCTATTCGTCAAGAAGAGAGGCATGTCCGGCAGCGCGTCGCCGACGCCGACCGCCTCGACGTAGGCTGCGCACCCCCCCGGTTTCGTAGGAGGCCAGAATGCGATCCTTACCCTCTGGTAGCGTGAAGTCCTTCTCCTCGATTTCATCCCAGATGACTTTGTGGATACCAAACGGGTCACGGGGCGTTGGCGGGAACAGGTCGATCACGAGGACGTGAATGCCGGCGCGCAGGAAGTCGATTGTCTTGTCGACGAAGTCGCGCAAGGCGGCACGGCTATCCTTGTTTCCTGGCGAGACGATCTCGATCACGGCGATGGTACGGCCCAGATGGTGCTTGACGACGATGCGGTTCGCGCGCGCGGCGTAGATCTCCTTCGTGGTGCGGCTCACGAATCGAACGGTCGGAGGTTCCATGGTCGCCACGCCGCCAGCACTGCCCAATCCCACACGCGACGGGTTAGCGCGCCGTTCGATGGCAAGAACGTCCGATTCTCGAGGGCCGGAGCGCTGTTCGACCAGGGCGGAGATGCCTTTGGGTAAGATTCCAGCATTGAGTGCCATCTTGATCTGGATCGACCAAGTTTGGTGAAAGTCGTGAAATAGCCCTGCGGGTACCCGAGACCAATCGTGAATCGGCATGGCAACGCCTCCTGTCCCTCATTATACATTGGCACGGTGATGCACACACCTCCTGGATCTGGCTGTCGAAGGTGTGCGATGCCGTGCGGCGGTTTGAGGACCGCGTTTTCGGTCTCTTGCTGGCGCCGTTGCCTGAGGGATCGCGGGCGGCGATTGCGCGTCTCGTGTCGAACCCACGTGTTCGAGGATTGACGAAAGTGGTCGGAGGATTTGCTCTGACCGCTCTGATCATCCTCGCGCTCTACGCGATCGGGCGACTGACGGGTCACTGGTTGATCCCGGTTGGTGCGGTGACGGCGTTACCGCTGGCGATTTCGATGGTTGGCTGGGTCGAGATCGCGCTCGGGATTGGATTTGCGGATCTCGCGAACCGATTCGACCGAGGCGGCATCTTCGTCAAGGCCGGAGTCATCCTCGTGGTATTGTCCCTTGTGGGGTTGTACCTCTGGGTCGGCATCCGGATTGTGAACTCGGAGGAGTTGAGGAGACACTGGTGGTGACGGCCGGAGCGAGCCGCGCGGATCGAGGCAAGATGACCACGATCCTCACGAAAGAACGACGATTCGCCGATATAGGCCGCATAAGCCATTTGTTCGGCGCGTTCCGGGAACTCCATGCGACCTGCCATGGTCTTCATTGTCGTCGGCCTGGTTGCTTCAACGGGATGCACGTCCGGTAGGCTTCGGCATCGAACGATCAACCAGGGAAGCTCTCTGCCCGAGCTGCAGTACCAGCAAGTTCTGGATAACCTCGCGCAGTTCGCAACGAACCCGTCTGCACTCCCGTGGCACGTCAATCTGCGCGAGGGGACGACACAGGTCACCGATTCGATCTCGGGGGGCGCGGCGCTGGACATCGGCCCTCCGGTCACGTGGTTCCCGCAGCTCCTGGGCTCGAGGACCGCTGTTGCCCAGTGGGGTGTGGCACCGGTGATTGATGCGAGCGAGCTGCGATTGCTCCGGTTGACCTCGCCAACATCGAGCCTGGCTGGTTTCACGTAGGCCGCAAGCGCGATGTTCCGAAGGACGCCTGCTGCGTCGGGAAGTGCGGGCACACGTATGTCTGGGTCGGTCCCGAGGGTCGCGAGCAGCTCACCGAGTTCACCCTGACTGTGCTGAAGTTTGCTGCCTTGATCAAGGAGACACAGTCGCTCATCAACCCAGGATCAGTGAAGTTTTCGCCAGGAGACCGGGGGGGGTAAACGAGGTCTTTCTTACGTGCCGGCCGGGATGGATGCGCTGGTCGACGGCCAGACGGCTTTGGTTGAGTTCACCCCGATGGGGAGCTGGCACGCCCGGTGGGCGATCGCAGATGGGTCTACGGAGAGGTCGTATACGATTTCTCAAGTGAAGTTCATGATGTTCGATGCCTACGTCGTTGCCGTGAGTCAGCGCCTCGGAATTTCGGTTGCTGATCGGTGGGTGTCCTTGCGTCAGGAAAAGCTCGAGAAAGGAGGAAGTGCCTCGAAACACAGAAACCTTTCATCGCGACCCTGCGGGTTAACGAATCCCGCCCGGCAGAGCCTGGCCGGCAGCCGGAAGCAAGTCTTGCGTGGGGAGGGGTGACCCTCATTGCGAAGCGTAGACAGCGAGTCTCCATGCCATGCTATCGAGCCCCGAAATACTCATCGTGGGAGCCTCCGTTGTAGACACAAGCGGGGGCTGTGTCGACGCGCCGCAATGGCCTGGCGTGTTCGGTCCTGCCGGGGTCCAAGAACATGGCGCAGGGACGCGAGGGTTGCTCGGGAACCTGAGAGCCCCATCCGTCTCCACTGACATTTCCGGCTCGGGAACCGGAATACCAACTCCCCGGCCCACGACCCCGCGTCGGGTCGCTGGGAGCGAACAAGACGCAAGGGTGGTATCGCCAAACGAAGGCAACGAAGTGCGGCGAAATGGGCGGACGGGAGTCGGAGTGCTCCGTAGTAGCAGTGAAGCGGGGGAATGGGCCCTCCCAGACCCTGTGGAGCGAAGGGGGTACCGTGTCGTGGACTGGACGCCGGAACCACGCCGAGGGCATTGGACCTCAGAGCGTGTGCCCGTAAGGCAGCCAGATCGTGAGAGGGACAGCGACTCCGCGACATGACGAGCCGGATGCCTTAATGGGACACGTCCGGATCTGTGGGAATCGCGAAACGAAGCTGCGGATGAGTCTGTTATGACTGGATTTGCAACCAGGACATAACCCGATGTACGACCACCGGAACCCTACCAGGACGTGCGGCCGGAGCAATCCGACCGTGCGAAGCTCTTGGGACAACGTAACCTCACCTTCGGGTGGTTGGATATCCCGTGAGGGAATCCGGCGACTGCGAACGCCAATGCGGTCGGGGGCCAGGGGTGGATGGCATGGCTAATCCAGGTGAACTGCCGATAAACGTCGTGAGATCCAACAAGCCAAAGGCGCTGAGAGGCTTGAACCAAAAAGGTACGTGGCCAGGTACAGTGGGATTTCCCATCCCCTGTCGTCGTCATCCGAGCCACCGGCGGAGAGGCAGAGCCTAAACCATCCGTGATTCATCCGTGGAACGTGGTAAGCCCGTCGCCCTCCCTTCGGGGTAGGACCGTCGTAAGGCGTCGCCGATGGGGCGGCGGGTGGAGGATGAGGGAGCAAGCCAATGCCGTTCGGTAGTCGATCGGATAGAGGGTGAGTCCTCCCACGGACGACATCCCCTCACCGCGAAAGCGGTGCCGACTTCCCTCAGGTGTTCCGTCACGAGAGAACCTTGGCCAACCGACTCAGGGAGACAAGCAGATATGTCGGCGGCAGAAATGCTTGCTGGTGCGGCTCCCGAGCTTACGCCCGACTGGCACTCCATCGAATGGAAGAAAGTCTGGCGCACAGTCCGTCGGCTCCAGGCGCGTATCGTGAAGGCTGTTGCGGAGGGCAGATGGAATAAGGTCAAGGCTCTGGTTTATCTGCTCACGCACTCGTTCAGTGGCCGGGCCCTGGCCATTTTGCGAGTCATCAGTAATTCGGGTGCGAAGACTCCCGGTGTGGACGGAGTTCTCTGGAACACACCGGAAGCCAAGTCGGCTGCTTTCAGCACTCTGCGTCGGCACGGTTACCAACCGCAACCGCTCCGCCGGGTGTACATTCCCAAAAGCAACGGCAAGCGACGTCCTCTCGGAATTCCCACCATGTCAGATCGAGCCATGCAGGCATTATACTTGCTAGGCCTCGATCCCATTGCGGAATCTCGAGCCGACGGCCATTCCTATGGCTTTCGGCTGGAACGTCGTTGTGCCGACGCCCTGGAACAATCTCATATTGTCTTGGGTAATCGGAGCGGTCCAGCATGGATTCTCGAAGGGGACATCAAAGCTTGCTTTGATCGCATCAGTCATGACTGGCTCTTGACGCACGTCCCCATGGACCGGCAGTTGCTCGGGCAATGGCTGAAAGTGGGTTTCCTGGAGAAGCACGCCTGGTTCGCCACCACGGAAGGAACACCTCAAGGCGGGATCATTTCACCCGTCCTGGCGAATTGGACTCTGGATGGACTGCAACGGCTGTTGGCGGAACAGTTCGCCGAGAAGCACGGGCGACAACGGAAGTTTAAAGTCCACCTGGTCCGCTATGCGGATGACTTCTTGATCACGGGCATCTCAAAGGAACTCCTCCGTGACCAAGTGCAACCTCTCGTGGCTCATTTCTTGAAGGAACGCGGCTTGGAACTTTCCCACGAGAAAACCCAGATCACGCATGTGGAGGATGGCTTCGATTTCTTGGGGCAGAATGTGCGACGCTATCGCTGCGGCAAGGTGTTCACCAAGCCGTCCTTGCGAAACGTGAAGACGTTCTTGAACAAGATACAGGAAACGATCGACGGCTCGGGCAGCCTAACGGCAGGAGAGATGATCTGGCGTTTGAATCAGCAGATCAAGGGCTGGACCATGTACCACCGTTACGCGGCGAGCAAGCGCACTTTTACGTACGTGGATCACCGGATTTTCCAGAAATTGTGGCGTTGGTGTCGACGACGGCACCAGAACAAAGGCCGGAGGTGGATCAAGGAGAAATACTTCCAGCAAGACGGTTACCGCCACTGGGTCTTCACCGGTACGCTGTTTGACCAGAAAGGCCAAGGCCGGCCGATCCAGTTGATGGAAGCAGCCAAAGTGAAGATCATTCGTTATGTGAAGATCCGGAGCGACGTGAATCCCTACGATCCGAAGTGGGAACTGTACCTGGAAGCACGACTGGGTTGGCAACTGAGCCAAACGCTGGCAGGTCGGGGTCGGATCGAATACTTATGGAAGGAACAAGAGGGACGATGCGTGGTCTGTGGTCAACCGCTGCGGATCGCAGAGGAAGACTTGCATCTCCACCATCGCATCTGGCGCAGCCGGGGCGGTTCTGGCACAGCCGACAACCTGGAGTTGTTGCATGCCAACTGTCATCGGCAGATCCATGTCCAAGAACGACTGACGAAAGCGGCCGCGTCCTGCGAGGGGCGTTCGTGAAGGCTTGAGCTGCATGAAGGGAAACTTTCACGTGCAGTTCTGAGGGGAGGGGGTGGCGGTAACGTCACCTCCTTACCCGGCCCTTGGGGGAGCGATCCCCCAAGGCGACCCGGCGCGATCCTCTCGGTTCCCTCCGTTGACCCTCGATCACCCATTCTCGTGTCGAACCGTTTCCCTAACAGCAGGTTGCGGGGTGCGCTCAACGGGCTTCTTGAACCGGGATTTGAGATTCGGCTTCGCGAACTCAAATCCTTATTGGGTTTCGATCGAGTTGGTCGTTGTATCCATTACAAGCCGGATAAAAATCCCAGGTTTTCTGGTCGACGAAATGGCCAAATCGCGAAAGTGGGTCCATAATATAAGTAGCTCAGTCTCGATCGCCGACACCGGAGTCGGCGCGAGGGGCGAGCCACCCATGTCTCTGGAACCGGGAATGACTGCTCCGTTTGCTCGAGCGCGTGCTCGAGGATCTCAACTCGGCCTGACCACGCCTGTGCAATCGGGAAAATGGGGCCGGCCTGCGCTTGTAAAGGGGGATCGGTACGCGGCGAAATCCACCCGAATTTTGAGCTGTGCCGCGCGTGGGACGGGTCTGGACCACGGGAGGATGAGTTTTCACCCGTTGGCCCGAGGGATCATGGATTGGGACTGGTGGCGTTATCCTCTTTGGAACTCAGCATTTCCGTACGGATTCAGGGGGGGCCGGCCAGCGATCGGACGGGGTTCAAGTCCGCAAGCAAAATGAGATTTTTTTGGGGCCAGGAGTCCCGTTTAGTTCCATCTAGTTCCATTCACTCCTACTTATTTGGAGCGTGCGAAGCGTGGCCAGGCTGCCGTGTGACATGGCGGGGGGACGTCGAACCACGAATCTTACGAATCTCACGAACGAGGGAAGAGAATATGACACGATACCCGGATCGGGATTCGACAGGGTGCACGTCGGCGGTGAACGCAATGGTCGCGGCAGCGGCGTTGCGCCGCGTTCGCCCTCGCGAGATGAGAATCGGCGCTGCAGTTCAGGTGCGGCTGCGAGAGAAACGCCAATCCCGTGAGTCGCAAAATGTGACGAACGAACCCAAGACAGCTCAGGTGGCTGGAACTGCGTAACTTGGAATTGGAGTGAAGGTTCGATCACGAAAACACCCATGAACGGTGACTTGACAACGTGGCTGGAATTCGCGAACGAACCCGAGCGGGGGAACGGCTGACGGAGGGCGGACGACCGAAAGCGGAGCACCGATGATGGAGGACCGGGACGGAGAAATCTCGCTCGAAATGGACGAATTCCACATCTTCGGCGCAAATGGATCGGGGGTTTTGTAGATCATCTAGATAGGAGCCGTGCGTGCGCGCGCCGGCGGGCGGTGTGGGAACCGCTGAGATGAACCCCAATAACGGGTAATTCGGGGAACAACTCGTTCTCGTTCCTGGCCGAACGGCCGATCGACAGGACGTCAGGCTGAAAGCCTGACTTACTCGGGATGCTTGACGGTGCGCTTCTTCATCTCAATCCATTTCTTCGAGGAAGAGACCGTGATTCCAACTGCATTGAGCCAGCTTCAACAACCGACGGATCACGACCACTGGACGCTGCTGAAAAGCGGCCGGTTTACACTGGTGTACAGATGCTGGAAGACCCCCGTAATATTGCCACTTTTTGCCATTTTGTCGATGGGTTCGACGATTGCTTCGGGTGGAGTAGATTCTTTGTAACTTCAATCGGAATAACGGAATAGGAACAAAGCGATGGCGTTCTTCGGTGATAGCAAAAGCTCTTGGCACGCGTCACCAAAAATTGCCATCGTAATTCGATGGTGTTGTTCACTATGTTTTTGCCCTTCTTTCTCGGGCCATTTTCAACGAGATTCGCGCTGCGTTGTGAGAGTGGGCCGGCGGGCGGGGGATCCTCACCCGAGCCAGGGGCCGCCCCGTTGGGGCTTGGGATGTGGCGGCGTTTGGTCGCAACCCAGCGGCCGTACCGCTATCTCGGGATGTTCGGTTGCACCCACCCCACGGAGTCACCCGACTGGGCGGTTAGACGCGAACGGAGTCCAGGCGTGTTGCCCGCGTCTGAACCAGGCCGAACAATCGAGGGAAGTCCGGGAGCAGGGAATCGGGCAAGAGTGCCGGACCTACGATCTATGGAGTCGTTCCCTTAATGCTTACATAGCAAGGCGCATCGTCAAATGTACAAAACGAAGTCCCCCTGGAGAGGGGCTTCGATGGACGACGGATTTTTTTGGGACGAACGGTTGCGGGCGTTGTCATAGTGGATGAATGGCTTGACTATCTTCCAGCGGTTTCCGGGACCGCCATGCATGGATTCCGATTGGCTCGGTGGTTTGGTCGATCGGTACGCGGCGGCGCTGGAACTGTATGCACGCCAGTGGTGCCATGCGCCTGAGGATGTCGTCCAGGAGGCGTTCTTGAAACTGGCCGCGCAAAGACCGCGGCCCGAGCAGCCGGGGGCGTGGCTGTTTCGCGTTGTGCGGAACGGCGCCATCAATGCGGCGGTTGCGGCCAGGAGGCGACGGCATCACGAGGCCGAGGCGGCGGGTGAGCCTTCGGTCTGGCTCGAGGCGGGTAGCGACGCCTCCGGCGGGACCGGGTCGCTGGATGCCGACGCTGCTTCGGCCGCGCTTCAATCGCTGCCGCTCGCGGAGCGCGAGGTGATCGTGGCTCATCTGTGGGGTGGGTTAACGTTCGAGCAGATTGGCGAGCTGTCGGGGTGCTCTTCGAGCACAGCGCATCGATTTTATGCCGCGGGGCTTTCCGCGATCCGGGAAAGGTTGGGGGTCACATGCCGCAAATCCCGCCCGATCCAGAATTGAAAGCGATCGAGTCGGCCCTCGGAGAACTGGTTCCGGCCTCGAGCCGGCTGGACCGGGACAAGCTGATGTTCCAGGCCGGCGCGATCTCGAGCCGAGGGGCGACGCGAGGATGGGCGTGGCCGGCTTGCACGGCGGCGCTGGGTCTTGCGCTTTGTGGCGAGTCATTCTTGCTGGCGAGCCGCCCTGCCCCGCAAGTCGTCGAGCGAGTTGTCTTCGTGGCTGCGCCGGGGTCAGTTGCGATTGCAGTTTCTGGTGGAGAACCGCAGGCCGGCGCGGGGAACGCTCCGCATCGTGACTCGGAAGAGCCGAAGGCGGGCGAATCTCGTTTGGTCGCCTCGTGGCCGGTTGCTTCGGACTACCGGCGGTTTCAGGCGATGGTCATGCGGTTCGGGCTGGATGCCGTGCAGGAGCCATCTTCTGTCGCGGTTCGTTCTGGTGGCGGTGACTTGCCCGCCGGCACGGGGCTGGCACCGGCGGGCACGCTGCGGAGCATTGAGCTGCAGAAGATTCTCAAACCGGGAGATCCCTTATGAGGCGTCATTATTTGTTCCTGGGCTTCATGGCTGTGGCCGCGATGGCATCCGTCACGCGAGTAAATGCCGGGCCAGACGGCGATAAGCCGACCCAGATTGTGCTGCGACCGGCGCTGGCCCCGGTGCCGGCGCTCAAATACCAGCTCTTGCCGGAGCGCCGCTCGCTGGTGGCGGGGAATGCGGCGCTTTTTTACCACCGCGCGATCGAGATGTTGATTCAGCGGCAGGCGCGTGAGACGCCTGGCGAGAAGGCGGAGGATGCAACTCTCAACGGGGGCAAGACCATCGTGGAGTGGGTGACCGGCCCACTTTCGTCGATTCCCCGCGATCGGGTGAAGCGATTGCTTGAGGCGAACCGCAACTCGCTTCGCGAGATCGAGATGGGGGCACGGCGCCAGACATGCGACTGGGGCTTCGAGCAACGAGAAGAAACCGTTGATCTGTTGATCGAGGAAATCCAGCAGATGCGGTCGCTGATCTGGCTGGTGTCGCTGCGGGCGCGGCTGGCGATCCTCGAGGGGAATCTCGATGAAGCCATGCACTGGATCCAGGCAGGATTCGCGGTGGCGCGGCATGTCAGCGAGGGCCCGCTGATCATCCAGGCGCTGATCGGCGTACACCTGTGCCAGGTGATGTGCAGGCCGCTGGAGGACCTGATCCAGGCACCCGGCGCGCCGAGCCTCTACTGGGCGCTGGCGCACCGGCCGCGGCCGCTCTTGGACTTTTCGGCCGGATTCGAGAACGAGCGTTTTCTACTGGAGAATGAGATCCCGTCGCTGCGTGAGCTTGATGGCCCGCCGTGGAGCGTTGCAAAGGCACGGGAATTCACGGCCGAGCTGCAACGGAAGCTGTTCCACCTCGCCGAAATTGCGGATGGGGCCGATGGATCCGGCTTCCGGGACTGGAAATACAAAATGGGGATGGCGGCGCTGGTTTTGCAGGCTTATCCGGAGGCCAAGCGGGCGCTCATCGCGCAGGGGCAGGCCGGCGGAGCAGGTGGAGGCGATGCCGGCGGTGCAGGTTGCCGCCTTGCACACGTTTCGTGAGTATGAGAAGTATCGGGACGATTTCTTCAAGTGGACGAGCCTGCCGTTTTATCAGGGCTACCATGGTATGGACGAATGGACGGCCGATAACCGGAGCCGTACGGAGGGGAAGTATCTCTACAAGCTCTTCACCATGCTGATTCCCGCAGTGCGGTCGTGTGGGCTCAGTCTGGCCTTATCGGAGCGGCGGCTGGACGCGATTCAGAGCATCGAGGCCGTCCGGCTTTATGCTGCGGTTCACGGCAAGCTCCCTTCGCGATTGGAGGAGATCACCGAAGCCCCAGTGCCGCTCGATAGCGCGACGGGGAAGCCATTCGAGTATCGCGTAAACGGGAATCGCGCCACCATCACGGCCCCGTTTTCGCCGGGCGGAGTAAACGTTCCGCAACACCGGATCAACTACGAACTGAACTTGACCCGCTAATGTGGCATGGCCGAACGGGCCGTGCAGGAATTCTGGCCAAGACCAACAATAGCCTGCAACAAGGGAGAAACTTCATGATGACTGCTTTTGCCACACTGGTGCTCTTGGCGCTGGCACAGGGCCCGGGCGCTGCTGGCAGCGATGCACGGGTCAAGGAGATCGCACCTTTCGTATCGCCGGATGTGTTTGCCGTGATTCACGTGGATGTGGCCAAGCTGGACGTGCCGAAGTTGTCGGCCAGAGTCTTCGGCGATGCACCGCCGGGATTCCTGTCTGACGGAAAGGCATTCATGCTTCGGTGGTCAGAGGGTCTCAAAGCCGCGGGGGCGAAGGACCTCTACGTCCTGTTCAGCATCATCGATATGCCGGGTCAACCGCTGGTGATTGTGCCCCTTGCCGGCGGGGCGCAGGCGGAGGGAATCGCGCGAACGATTCATGGCGAGGCGACACCCATTCATAACGCGATCGTGGCGGGGACCGCCGAGGCGGTGGCTCGGGTGGGAAAGGCGACGGAGCCGGTAACTGTGCGCCCGAATTCTCGGCGGCATTCCGGGCGCTCAGTGAGGAGTCGGTGGCGATTCAATTGTTCGTTCTTCCGTCGGCAGAGAGCCGTCGGGTCCTGGAGGAGATGGTGCCGATGCTGCCGGAGGAGCTTGGGGGCGGGCCGATGACCGGCTTGACGCGGGGGCTGCTGTGGGCTGCCGCAGGGATTGACGACGCGGCGAAACCTACCTTCAGGCTGGTTGCCGGCTCGCGCGATGCGCAGGCTGCCGGGGCGCTCAAGCAACTGGCAGAAAAGCTCGTCGACTTGCTGCGGGGCTCGGCGGAGATCGAGAAAGCCGTGCCGGGGCTGGCGAAGGCAGTAGCCGAGCTCAAGCCGACGGCGACCGGTGATCGCGTCACGTTATCGGTCGATGCTCGGCAGGCGGGTGCGATCCTCGATGCGGTCACGGCGTCGGCTCGCGAGGCGGCCGTTCGCAACCAGTGCACGAATAACGAAAAGCAGATCATTCTGGCGATGCACAATTACCACGACGCGCACAATGCCTTCCCGCCGGCGTTCAGCCGGAGCAAGGATGGCAAGCCACTCTTGAGCTGGCGCGTGCTGATCTTACCGTACCTGGAGCAGAAGGCGCTATACGACCAGTTTCATCTGGACGAGGCCTGGGACAGCCCGCACAACCGTGCTCTCATTTCCAAGATGCCCGAGGTGTTCCATTGTCCTGCCGAGAAGGCGGCGCTCGTGGCCGAAGGAAAGACCCGATACCTTGCCGCGCGAGGGGCGGGCACGATACTCAGGGGCGCGGAACCGGTGAGCATCCGCGACATCACCGACGGCACGTCGAATACAATCGTCGGGATCGATGCGGGGGATGATCACGCGGTGGTGTGGACCAAACCGGACGACTGGGAGTTCGACCCCGAGCCCGGGATCGAGAGCATTTTCAGGAGCCACACTCCCGGGGGAATCAATGCGATGTTTGCGGATGGCTCGGTGCGTTATTTGCCGGCGACGATTGCGCCGGCGGTGCTGCGTGCGCTGCTGTCGAGGAGCGGGGATGAGGTGATCAAGCCGGAGGATTTGTGAGGTCAGTCGTCGAGATAGCTTTCGTGCTCGAGGCCTTTGATGTAGTCGAGGACTTCAACGACCGTGTCCACGGCTTGACCGGGGACGCGGCCGGCTTGATCGAGCTCGCGAAGGAGCAGCAAATCATCGGCGTAATCGGATCCGTCGATGGTGCGCTTGAGCTTTGCGGGGATGGGCAGGTCGTTCTGATGCTCGATCAGCCAGAGAGTGCGCTCGGTGACGGAGCCTCGAAGGGCATCGATTGCGGCGGCGACCGAGCTGTCCGGATCGATGGCGAGGCCGACCTCGTGCAAGAGGGCTGCCAGCAGGAATTCCTCGTCGTAAGGGCGAACGTCTCGCGCCAGTTGAAAGACCTGGAGGCTGTGAAAAAGGGCGTCTCCCTCGGGATGATGCTTGGGGTTCAGCTTGACGGATTCGAGCGGCTGGAGGCGCATCTTGTAGAGGGCGAAACGATCGAGGGATTCGGCAAGAGTGGCGATCGGGGCGCCTGGCTCGGGCTCTGGATCGGGGTCTGCGGTGATACCGGCGGGGTCGCGCGCGAGTGCGAGAAGCTGCTCGCGAACTTCCGAATCGGAGGGGAGATCACCGGGGCGCAGCCGGTGGCCGAGCACAGCCGCTGCTTTTCGTTTGGCGGCGTAGAGGTCGTTTGAGCTCGCGGCGTCGAGCCAACCCGGGGGAGGCTCGTCCGTCACCCTAGGTACCAACGTCTTGTAGACGCGCCGGGCGGCCTCGCGGGCGATCTGCTCGCGCAACCGGCTTGAGGCCGGCTGAGCTCGGTATCGCTTGCGATATTTGTCTTGCATGGTCGAGGTTCCTCCGAAATCAATGATCGCCCGGGGCCGGAAAAGTGGAAACCGGCAGGGGTGCTCGTCTCGCTCACGCGTGCGATGCTTCGCAGACGACTCGGGTGAGCACGAGGAGTGCGCCGCGGCGGGCGAAATCGGTCAAGATGCCAGTCTCGGCGGCGGGATCGATCGCGCGGATCGCGTCGACCACGATCGCGACGCGGCACTGTCGCAGGAGCAACCCGTCCACGGCTTTCTTCACGCAGTAGTCGGTTGCGACCCCGTAGACGACGAAGAGGGGGTGGCCCTGGTTATAGCGATCGAGGATTTCGTCCGAGTCGGCGCGACTGAACATGTCGAGATCGTTTTTCTCCAGAGTCAGGTGCGGCGGCCGCTCGCCGGAAAGGTGTGTTCCGACCGGCAACACGACGGAGCCGGGCTGAGCGGTCGCCGGAATGCGGCTCTGGCCGGGCGTGCCGGCCATGCAATGGGGCGGAAAAAGCTGAAGCTCGGGGTCGTCGGGCTGATGCGAGCAGGCCGAAGCCAGGATCGGGATGCCGTGGCGGGCCGCGGTGGTGCTCAGCCTGGCGAGGTTGGGCGCGATCTCGGTCGCTCGCGTCACGTAGAGCGCGCCGCCGGGCTCCATGAAGTCGCGCTGGGTATCGATGTCGACGAATACCAGAGGGCCTTCCAGCATGGGCTTCCTACCTTGCATCACGGTTGCGGCCCGGTGGTGTCTGGCTCAAGTTGGAGCCCTCGCTGGGCCACTGTCGTCCATCGGAAATCTGCGGGCGGCACACGGAGTGTGCCTGCTACAACGGAGCACCGGCCGAGCCAGTGCCACGGGAGAGAATAGCACAACTACCGGGCGAGCGCCTCACTGCGGCGCGGAAATCGGCGTATAATCGGGGCGGCTTTCGGAATTGACATCGAGGACCACGTTGCATGCGAGTTTTGATCACCGGCGGTGCGGGTTTCATTGGATCGCACCTGGCGGATGCCTATCTGGAGCGCGGGGACGAAGTTTTCATTCTGGATGATCTTTCCACGGGAAGCATCGACAACATCGGCCATCTGCGGGCGAATCCCCGGTTCCATTATACGATTGAGAGTGTGCATCATGGGCCGACTGTGGCCGAGCTGGTGGACCAGTGCGACGTGATCTTCCACCTGGCGGCGGCGGTGGGCGTGCGTCTGATCGTCGAGAGCCCGGTGAGGACGATCGAGACGAACGTGCATGGAACCGAGGTGGTGCTGGCGAAGGCCAACAAGAAGAAGAAAAAAGTCCTGGTGGCGTCGACTTCCGAGGTATATGGCCTCTCCGACCAGGTGCCGTTTCGTGAGGACGGCAACCTGGTGCTTGGGCCGACTTCCAAGGGGCGCTGGAGTTATGCATGCTCGAAGGCGATCGACGAGTTCCTGGCGCTGGCGTACTGGCGGGAGCGCAAGCTGCCAACCGTGATCGCCCGGCTATTCAATACGGTGGGCCCGCGGCAGACAGGTCAGTACGGAATGGTTGTGCCGACGTTCGTCAAGCAGGCACTGACGGGCCGGCCGATCACGATTTACGGCGATGGCAGCCAGTCTCGATGTTTCACGGCCGTCACGGATGTGGCGGGGCGCTCATGAAGCTGATGGAGCACCCCGGCGCGGTGGGCGAGGTGTTCAACATCGGCTCGAGCGAGGAGGTGACGATCCGCGCGCTCGCCGAGCGGGTGAGGGTGCTGGCCGGGTCAGGATCCGAGATTGTGTGCGTGCCGTACGAGCAGGCGTACGGCGAGGGATTCGAGGACATGCCGCGGCGAGTTCCGGACATCAGCAAGATCGGATCGCTGATCGGCTACCGTCCCACGCGATCGCTGGACCAGATCCTGGAGAGCGTCATCGCTTTTTTCCGCGACTCGCCCTAAAATCGAGGCCGCGGGTCGTGCCCTGCTTTCTAAACCTTGTTTGTTTGTTACGAGAGGGATAGGGATGAGCGAGCAGAACCAGGCTGCGCGGGTGCGCGCGGCGCGTCGAGACCGGCGAGGGAATACTAAGGCTGGCGCCCACCTGGGTGCCGCGGTCGTTCTTGATGCCGGGGGGCCGCCTGAAGCTTTCGCGCGAGGACCTTTATGCGCTGGGGACGCATCGCGGAGGAATCGACGAGCGCTGGTTCGCGTCGACGACGGCGGCGGCGAACGAAGGGGCGCCGCCCGATGAGGGCCTCTCGTACGTGGTGCACAACGGCGACCGATTTACGCTGAAGCAGGCGATCGAAACGTTTGGAGCGGAGATCATCGGGGGCAGCTTGTGGAATACCTACAAGCGCTGGCCGGTCTACAGCAAGTTCTTCGACAACCTGGGGCCGATTCCGCACCACATGCACCAGAACCAGAAGCAGGCGGCGCTCCTGGGACGTGAGGGCAAGCCCGAAAGCTACTATTTCCCCCCTCAGCTCAACTGGACGGGCAACCTCTTTCCCTACACGTTCATGGGGCTCGAGCCGGGGACGACGAAGGGAGACATTCATCGCTGCCTGGAGCGGTGGAACCAGGGGGACAACGGGATCCTCGACCACTCGAAGGCGTATCGGCTCAAGCCCGGCACCGGGTGGCTGATTCCGCCGTGCGTGCTGCACGCGCCGGGGTCGCTACTGACGTATGAGCCCCAGTGGGGCTCGGACGTCTTCGGGATGTATCAATCGATGGTCGAAGGCCGGCGCGTTCCCTGGGAGCTGCTGGTCAAGGACGTTCCGGATGCCTATCACAAGGACATCAACTATCTCGTCGACCAGCTCGACTGGGAAAAGAACGTCGATCCGGAGTTCAAGAAGAACAACTATCTGGAGCCGATCGAGCGTTCGGGAGGATCTTCGGCGGGCTACGTCGACAAGTGGATCGTGTACGGCCGAGTCGACTCGAAGCAGCTCTTCAGCGCCTGCGAGCTGACGGTCGAGCCGGGGCGGTCGATCACGATCAAAGACCCGGGTGCTTATGGATTGATCGTTGTGCAGGGGAGCGGCTTGATCGGGAAGCTGGCGGTGGACAGCCCGAACTTCATCCGGTTTGGTGAAATGACCGCGGACGAGGTGTTCGTCACGGCCAAGCGGGCGGGCGAAGGCGTGCTCTTCCACAACACGGGGAGCGAGCCGTTCGTCAGTCTGCGGTATTTCGGGCCGGACACGCACGCGGATCTGCCGGCGGTGGGCGATCATGGCAAAAAGGCGAAGTGAGGTGCCGGCGTGACGATGACGATCGCGAGCCAGGCCGCCGCAATTTCTGAGAGTGGCGAGCAGCTCTTTGTGATGGGGCGCGTCACGTGGGACGCGTACGTCAAGATCAGCGATGCGCTCGAGGACCAGACTGGTTTACGGTTGATCTACTGCGACGGGAGGCTGTCTTTCGTGGGGAAATCGCGGCGGCATGAGTGGCTTTCCGAATGCCTGGGCCATCTTGTCGTGGGGATCGCGGCGCATCTGGGCATCCCTTGCGAGCCGGCGGGGGAAGCCACGTATCGCCGTCGCGAGAAGGGGGCCGGTCTGGAGGGTGATCGCACGTTTCACTTCGGTGCCAACGCGCTCAGAATGCGGGGTGGAAGGGACTATGACTTCAGTGTGGACCCTCCGCCTGACCTTGCGATCGAGGTTGAGGTCAGCCACCCCGCGGATGAAGCCGTTATCGCCTGGGGGCGTGCTCGGGTTCCTGAGGTCTGGCGGTTCGATGCGGCTGCGCTGCGATGCTCGTTCTTCAGACTCGTGGAGGATGGAAGCTATGAGAGCATTGCTCGCAGTCTCTGGCTACCGGAGCTGGGCACGGACGACATTATTGAGCTTGTGCGGGAAGCCGAGGCTTCGGGAATGGCTTCAGTCATCGCGCATCTACCGGGCTGGGTGGACCGAGTGATTCGGCCGAGACAGACGGGCGACCTGCCTTCGAATGGCGATGACGCCACTGAAGGGAAGTGAGGTGCAATGATGTCGGTGACGCTCGAGAATCCACCCTCTGCCGAAGCCGAGCCGGTCGAACAGCGATTCGAGATGGGGCGTGTCACGTGGGACGCGTACGTCAAAGTCAGCGATGCGCTCGAGGACCAGCCTGGCTTACGGTTGATCTACTGCGTCGGGAAGCTGTCTTTCGTGGGGAAATCGCGGCGGCATGACTGGTTTGCGGAGCGATTGGCTGAGCTGGTGAAAGCACTGGCTCGAGTACTCGGCATTCTCTGGGAGGATGCTGGCCAGGCAACGTACCGCCGCGAGAAAACGGATGCTGGGCTCGAGGGCGATAAGACGTTTTATTTCGGCGAGAATGCAGTTCGGATGAGAGGGCCGGTCGACATCAATCTTGAGGATCAACCGCCGCCCGATCTGGCGATCGAGGTTGAGGTGAGCCACTCGGCCGAGATGGCGCTCGTCGCCTGGGGACGTTTGGGTGTGGGAGAAGTTTGGCGGTTTCAACCCAAGTCGTCGCAGTTCGCGATTTGTGTGTTGCGGGGTGACGGCTCATACGCGCAACCAGAGCGGAGCGCTCTCTTGGGCCTTTCGTCGGCGGACATCCTGGAAAGCTTGGCTCGCGCTAGTGAACTGGGGGCCGACCGGTGGAACGAGCAGCTCGAGGCGTGGGTGCGCGACATGATCTTGCCGAAGTCGAGCGGGGGCTCGTGATGACAGTTGGAGCGCGTTGCCATGATACGGACGACTTTTGTGTTGCGCCTGACGGCGACGCGTTCGAGTCATTGACGAACGAGCTTCGTGTGCGAATCAAAGGGGAGCTCGAGCCCGGCGAGCGGCTGCTCTGGGCGGCGCGATCCGAGCCGCCTTTCGCGCGTCCCGGGGTGGCGTTTTATGTGTGGAGTGCGATTTCCGCAACTCTTCTCGTTCTGGGCGCATCTGGAATGATGCGCGCACTTGACCGGCAACGATTCGACGACGGGTCCGCGATGACGCTCGGTATATTCTTGGTGGCGGTTGCCTCGCTGATCGGGATTGGCCTGGTTGGTAACTGGATCTCGCGAATCAAGCAGCGGTCGCGGGATGCAAGTGTGTGTTATGCGGTGACGGAGCGGCGAGCGATCATCTGGAATCCCGAGCCCAGGAGCAATGCCGTCCGGATCAGGACGTTCCCTCCGGGCGAAATTCGTAACTTGGTGCGCGTCCAGACGCCCGATGGCTCGGGAAGTCTGCTGTTCGGACCCAGGGCGATTGAATCAGCGGAGGGTGGTCTGAATTGGTCTCAAGACGGCTTTCGCTATATCCGGGCGGTCCGCCGAGTCGAGCAGCTTGTGAGAAACCACCTCGTCGACGGCGCGCCCCAGGTGGCTCGGCCGCGCGAGAATCGATAGGGTGTTGATCCTGAGATGCGAATCCTTTTTTTGATGACACGCTGAACACGAGGACAATGCAATGAGCGGCAACCACTCCCATAATTATCCGAAATTGCACAATGCGATGTGGCCGGGCATCGTCGGCAAAGGGAGCGAGGGGGCCGAGCCGTTCATCGACCTGGACACGATGCTCAACTTGACGGCGGCGGCGCAGGTGGGCGGAGTCAAGTTCGACGGCGTCGACATCTTCCTGTACGATCCGCACGTCAATATCGACATCAGCGACGACGACTTGAAAGCGCTCGCCGGCAAGATCGCGGCAAAGGGCTTCGTCGTGGGCTCGGTCGTGGCACCGGTGTGGTTCGACGGGTCAGCGATGGGTGACGCCAAACAGCGCGAGAACTACTTGAACGCCATTCGCAAGGCGTGCCGGATCGCCAGGTCGCTACGTGAGATGGGGGTCCGGCCAAACGGGGTGGTGAGGATCGATTCGGCGTCATCACCGGCAGACTGGGCGAAGGACCCGATCGGCAACCAGAAGAAGATCGCCGAGACATTCAAGGAGGCCGCGGCGATCGCTCGCGATTTTGGCGAGAAGCTAGCGGCCGAGGGTGAGATTTGCTGGGGCGGGATGCACTCGTGGCGAACGATGGTCGACCTGCTCGAGCGGGTGAACGAGCCCGAGACGCTGGGTTTCCAGGCCGATATGGCGCATACGCTGCTCTACACGCTGGGGGAAAACGCTCCTGAAGATCGGATCCTTCCCGCAGGATACGACTGGAAGGACCGATCGGTGCTGGACGCGGCACTGAAAAAGTTAACGGCGGCGCTGCGGCCGTGGACGATCGACTTCCATGTCGCGCAGAATGACGCGACCGTGTACGGCTCGGGCACTCACGACCACACGGGGAGGCATTGCCTGGCGAATGACCCGGCGGGCAAGCTCGATATCGCGCATCATGCCGGGTTCTGGCTGCGTGACGACGATGGCAAGCTGACGAAGCGCATCCGCCACGTCTGCTGGGACGGCTGCATGTTTCCGAATGCCGTGATGACGAACCCGAAGACCTGGACCGACATCCTGGCCGCGATGATCGCCGTGCGTGAAGCGCACGGGTGGTCGGAGTAGCGAGAATAATCCACGGAGAAGACCATGTCGAAACTGAAACCTTTGAATATCGGCGTCGTGGGCTATGGCTTCATGGGCCGGACGCATTCGAATGCTTACAAGCGGGTCAACGATTTCTTTGACGTGCCGTACCGACCGGTGTTGAAAGCGATTTGCGGGCGAACGGCCGAGGGTGCGAAGGCTTTCGCGGAGAAGTGGGGATACGAGTCGACGGAGACCGATTGGCGAAAGCTGGTTCTGCGCAAAGATATCGACGCGATCGACATCTGCACGCCCAATAACACGCACGCCGAAATTGCGCTCGGGGCAATTGCAGCGGGCAAGATGGTGCTGTGCGAAAAGCCGCTGGCGATGAACATGGTCGAGGGCCAGCAGATGGTCGACGCGGTCGAGAAGGCCGGCGTGGCCAATACGGTCTGGTACAACTACCGCCGCATTCCCGCGGTGACGCTTGCCAAGCAGTTAATCGACGAAGGACGGTTGGGCAAGATCTTTCACTATCGAGCCAACTTTCTTCAAGACTGGACGATTTCGGCCGATCTGCCGCAGGGAGGAACGGGGCTCTGGAGGCTGGACGTGGCGACGGCGGGCTCGGGTGTCACTGGCGACCTGCTGGCCCACTGCATCGACACGGCGCTCTGGCTCAACGGGTCGATCGGATCGGTCTGTGCGATGACGGAGACTTTTATCAAGGAGCGCAAGCACAACTTGACAGGCAAGGTCGAGCCAGTGGGCATTGACGACGCGTGTGCGTTCCTTTGCCGATTCGATAACGGCTCGCTCGGGCTGTTCGAATCGACGCGGTACGCGCGAGGCCACAAGGCGCTTTACACGTTTGAAGTCAACGGCGAGAAGGCGTCGCTCAAGTGGGACCTCGAGGACCTGCATCGGCTCGATTATTTCGATCATCGTGACGACTCGATCGTTCGCGGCTGGCGAAAAGTGCACGTCACCGACGGCGACATGCCGTACATGAAGAACTGGTGGGTTCCGGGCTTGCAGATCGGCTACGAGCACACGTTCGTGCACCAGGTGGCTGACTTCCTGGAGAACCTGGGCAAAGGTCAGCCGACCGCGCCAACCTTCAGGGACGCGCTTGCCACGCAGGCTGTTTGCGATGCGGTGCTGGACTCGGCGGAGCACAACAAGTGGGAGGAAGTGGTGCCGGTTTGAGATTGTGCTCTTTTACGGTTGAGCATCCTCGGAAAATGATGGGCTACGGAAGGAACAGGAACCATGAAAATCGGCATGAACCTATTGTTGTGGACAACTCATGTTACCGAGCAGCACGATGCGATCCTCGAGCGAATCAAGGCCCTGGGCTTTGACTCGGTTGAAGTGCCGATCTTCGACACGGCCGACCTTGCGCCGTTTGAACGACTAGGCAAGCGGGTCAAGAGTCTGGGCTTGGGGGCGACGGCCGTGACGGTGATGGGGCCTGAAACCAACCCGATCTCGGCCGATCCCAAGATCCGCGCGGCGGCGGTTACACATCTCGATCGGGTGATGGAATGTGGTCAGGCGTTCGGGTGCGAGATCCTGTGCGGGCCGACGCATTCGGCGATCGGCGTTTTTTCAGGCGAAGGACCGACTGAAGACGAGTTCAAGCAGGGCGTCGAAACGCTTCAGCGCGCGGCCGAGAAGGCGCAGGCCCGGGGCATGAAGATCGCCGTCGAGTACCTGAACCGGTTCGAGATCTACTTTCTGACCACGGCCGCGCAGACCGCCCGATTCGTGCGCGCGGTGGATCATCCTGCCTGCAAAATGATGTACGACAGCTTTCATGCGCATATCGAAGAGAAGGACCAGGCGAAAGCCATCGCATCATGCGCCGCCGAGACGATCCACGTGCATGTTTCGGAGAACGACCGTGGCGTGCCGGGCACGGGGCAGGTCGACTGGGACGGTTTCTTCGGCGGTCTCAACGCCCACAAATACAACGGATATCTGACGATCGAGGCATTTGGGCGGGCACTGCCGGCCCTGGCCGCGGCCACAAAGGTGTGGCGAGACCTGTTTCCCGACGCCCTGGCGCTTTGCAGCGACGGATTGACGTTCATCAAGTCGCGCGCCTGAATGGCCCGAACCGAACCTCTAGTCGAACGGCGTTGTCCATGACACCGAGTACCTTGGCGAGATGATTCGCCCGGAGATTGCCATGCATCCTTTCGCTCGCATCGCAGCATCGACTCTGGCGGGGTTGTGCTTCATTCCGTTCTTGCTGGGACAAGAGCCCGCCGCGCCACAAACCAAGACGGCGCCGCGCCGGCCAAGGCACAGCCGCGGCCGTTCGGTCAGCGCGTGAAGGTTGACCCGGCAATTGTCGCAGTTGAAGACGGCGACACCGTTGTGATCCGCTGGCCCGGGGCCGAGGCGGAGGTTGTGCGAATTCTGGGAATTGATACCCCGGAGACCCGTCGGCTCGAGCACAATCTGCCGTTCGACCAGCCCTTTGGCAAGGAAGCGAATGCGTTCGCGCAGGGGGCGTTCGCCGCGGCGAGCGAGGTCGATCTCTTACGCTGCCCGACGCTGGACCCGTACGGCCGGACCCTTGCCTATCTGTTCATCAACGGTCGCAATTTCTCGGTGATGGTGATCAAGGCGAGGTTTTCGACGGAGACGGTCAGCCACTACGGCGACAACGGGCTCCCCGAGCAAGCCGCGGAGGTCAAAGCCGCGGCCAAGGACATCGGCCCGCTACCGTTTGAACCGCCGCACCAGTATCGAGCCAGAATGCGCGACCTGACCAACTGGATGAAGCAAACGGGCCAATATCCCGCGAACTGATCAATCGAAATACGTGAGGAGAATGTGATGGAAATCGTCGGGCAACGCGGGGAGCGCGTCCGGCTGTTGCCGCCGGACCGGACGCTGCACCTCGAAAACGCCCTGGCATGGCTGAACGACCCAGAGGTCACGGCGACACTCAAGCTGAACCTGGGATTCAGCCGGCGCCAGGAAGAGCTTTTCTTCGATTCGATCGAAACGCGTCAGAACGGTGACTTTGTCTGGGCCATCATCGACGAGAAGGGCCGGCACATCGGGTTCATCGGCTTGCACGAGATCAACTGGCGCAATCGGTGGGCAACCGGCGGCCTTTTCATCGGCGATCGATCGGCCTGGGGCAAGGGCTACGCCACGGATGCCGTTCGGGTGCGGACGCGCTTTGCCTTCGGTGAGCTGGGGTTACACCGCATCGAGGGTCATACGATGAACCCGGCGATGAAGCGAGTTTTCGAGAAAGCCGGTTATCGGCACGAGGGAGTGGCGCGGCGCAAGTTCTGGCGTGACGGCCGCTGGCACGACGTTGAGCTTTTCAGCCTTTTGGCCGAGGACCTTGTCTGATACACCACCAGGCTGCGGTCCGATCAAACCCTCACGGCCTTGCCGCTGCCGCGCTCCGAGCGCTTGCGGCTCTCGTCGGAGAGGATTTTCTTGCGGAGGCGAATGGACGAAGGAGTGACTTCGACGAGCTCGTCGTCTTCGATATATTCGAGCGCGATCTCGAGTGTCAGCTCGCGCGGCGGCTTGAGCAGGATGTTCTTGTCTGAGCCCGAGGCCCGCATGTTCGTGAGTTTTTTCTCCTTGCAGGGGTTGACGACCATATCGTCGCCGCGCGCGTTCTCGGCGATGATCATGCCTTCGTAAATGGCGTCGCCGGGTGAGATGAACATGGAGCCGCGCTGTTGCAAGTTATCGAGGGAATAGGCGACGGCCGGTCCGCGGACGAGGCTGACCATCACGCCGTTCTGGCGTTTGGGGACGTCGCCTTTGACCGGGCGATAGTCGTGGAAGTTGTGGTGCATGATCGCCTCGCCCTGGGTTGCGCTCATCAAGCGGGTGCGCAGGCCGATCAGACCGCGGGCGGGGATCAGGAACTCGATGTGGGCGTACGCTCCCTTGACATCCATCTTGGTCATTTCGCCGCGGCGTCCGCCGGTGTGCTCGATCACAGGCCCGATGTGGCTGTGGGGGACGTCGACGACCAGGAATTCGTACGGCTCGCAAGTGACTCCGTCGATCTCGCGGTAGATGACTTCGGGCTTGCCGACGGAGAGCTCATAGCTTTCGCGGCGCATGGTTTCGATCAAGATCGAAAGATGGAGCAAGCCGCGACCGGAGACTTTGAAGGCGTCGCGTTCGTCGCTGGGCTCGACGCGCAGGGCGACGTTGGACTCGAGCTCGCGGTCGAGCCGTTCCTTGAGGTGGCGCGACGTGAGAAACTGGCCCTCGCCACAGAGTGGGGAATCGTTGACGCGGAAAAGCATGCTCAACGTTGGCTCATCGATTTCGATTCGCGGCAACGCGACGGGGTTTTCGGGGTCGGCGATGGTGTCGCCGATGTCGACGGAACCCAGACCGACGATGGCGACGATGTCGCCGGCTTCGGCCGTTTCGACCTCGGCACGGCCGAGCTTGTCGAAGACCATCACGCTGTCGATGGATCCGGCGACCAACTTGTCGCCAGATTTGATCAACGCAGCCTTCTGGCCGCGCCGCGCGCCCGAGACGATGCGCCCGACGGCGATGCGCCCGACGTATTCCGAGAAGTCGAGGGTGGTGCAGAGCATGCGGAAAGGCCCATCGGGGTCGACAACCGGCCCCGGCACGTGCTCCATGATCATCTCGAAGAGCGGTTTGATGTCGCCGGAGGTTGCATGGGGGTCATGAGAGGCAAGACCGGCTTTCCCCGACGCATAGATATAAGGAAAGTCGAGTTGAAGCTCGCTGGCTCCCTGCTCGACGAACGTGTCGAAGATCTCGTTTAGGACTTCTGTGGGCCGAGCGTCGGGCCGATCGATCTTGTTGATGACGACGATGGGCCGGATGTGGCGTGCAAAGGCCTTGCGGAGCACGAATTTGGTTTGCGGCATCGGACCTTCGAAGGCATCCACCAAGACCAAGGCGCCGTCGGCCATCTGGAGCGTGCGCTCGACCTCGCCGCCGAAATCGGCATGGCCGGGCGTATCGATCAGATTGATCTTGGTGTCGCCGAACGAGATGGCGATGTTCTTGGCCAGGATGGTGATGCCGCGCTCCCGCTCAAGGTCGTTGGAGTCGAGAATCCGCTCACCCTGGAGCTGTGATGCCCGATACTGCCCTGACTGACGAAGCATCGCGTCGACCAGGGTCGTTTTCCCGTGGTCGACATGTGCTATGATAGCCACGTTTCGAATGTCGTCGCGTCGCTTCATTGTCGAGCTGAGCCTCGCCTTCCCGGAGGCCAGCGACTCCTTGAATGGCGCACGGCGATCTGGGGGGACTATTGGACCACAATTCGTTCGTTAGCATTCTATTTTAGCTTGCACCCCCACTGCGGACAAGTCCGCTTGCCATGACCGCATGCATCATGGAACATCTGCACATTTCACAGTTACTGGGAATTCTGGTCGTGATGCTGGTAGCGGCCAAGGTATTTGGCTACCTGGCGCAACGAGCTGGGCAGCCGGCGGTGCTGGGCGAGCTGATCGGTGGGGTGGTGGTTGGGAAGTCGGTGCTAGGGCTGGTGGATCCGCAGATCGAGACGATTCAACTGATTTCCGAGCTGGGCGTGGTGATTCTGCTGTTCGCGATTGGCATCGAGACTGATCTTGGACGGCTGTTGAAAGTGGGAGTGACATCACTGGCAGTGGCGGTGGCCGGGGTGGCGTTGCCGCTGGGCCTGGGCTTCGCGGCGTGCCGGCTAATGGGGCTGAGCACGGTTGTCTCGATTGTAGCTGCGGCGACGCTCACGGCAACCAGTGTGGGAATCACCGCGCGAGTGCTATCGGATCTGGGGCGGCTCCACGAGCCCGAAGGTCAAATCATCCTGGGCGCCGCCGTGATGGATGACGTGCTGGGGCTGCTCATCCTGGGGGTGGTGGGCGAGCTGGCAGAAGGCCGGGAGGTCTCCTGGTTGGGGATTCTGCAGACGACAGCAAGCGCGCTGGGCTTTCTCGTGGCTGCGCTCTTGGTGGGTCGGCATGTGGTGCCAATTCTCTTCCGCTGGGCGGGGCGGATAGAGCTGCCGGGCACAGCGACGGCCCTCGCGCTCGTCGCTGCGTTTGGGCTGGCCTGGCTGGCTGATAAGTGTGGCTCCGCGATGATCATCGGGGCGTTTGCCGCCGGCCTGCTGGTGGTGCGAGCTCCGCAATCGCACGAAATCGAGCGCGGGATCACCGAGATCGGCCACTTCTTCGTTCCGCTCTTTTTCGTTGCGGTTGGAGCGGCGGTCGATCTGAACGCGCTGAATCCGGTCGTTCCCAGCAGCCGGCAATCTCTGGTCGTCGGGTTGGTGCTGATCCTCGTTGGCGTCACGGGCAAGCTGGCTGCGGGATTTGCGCCGTTCTGGTTTCGAGGCAACAAGATGGTGGTCGGCGTGGGGATGGTGCCGCGCGGCGAGGTGGGGCTGATCTTTGCACAGGCAGGGCTCGCGGCGGGGGTGTTCGATGCGGGGCTCTTCGGCGCAGTCACGATGATGGTGATGGTCACGACGTTATTCGCCCCAGTGGTGCTCAAGCATCTCCTTGCGCGTGCTGCCTCATCGGCGATCGACCTCGAATCGAATCCAGTCGGAGGTGTCGTCAATGAAGCCTGAGACGACGCTTGGCCACGAGCGATCGCGGTCGTGACGACGTGATGATGAATTTGATGCCCTACCGAAAACGTTGTGCTCGGCATCGGATTTGCATCGTAACGACTGACCTCGGCCAAAATACCCTTGAGCGGCACTCAAACGGCTTGACCAGATCGATTGCACGCCATCATGTCGCGTTCCTATCACAGCGTATGGCGCGTCAATATTGGCAAGGCATGACGATTCCGCGCACAAGAAAGCGCGAACGCGTGGCGGTACGTGGAAAAGGTATGGCGTGAAATGGATTTTCGAGCCTTGAATCGTTGTGAATGATTATGAAAACATTACTTCAGCAGGATTCATCCTCACGACCAAGGAATGGTGCATACGTGCGTTGATGAAACCCGTCTTCGCGCTCCAAGTCTTCCAAGATGGGAGGTGCCAATGTGGGACAAGGAATCGCTGCATGAGCTGATCGGGGCCAAGATCACGGATTATCCAATGATCGTGGTCGCGAACCGGGAGCCGTTCATCCACAATTATGAAGAAGGCGGCGATACGATTGCCTGCCAGCGTCCCGCGAGCGGGATGGCTTCTGCGCTCGACCCGGTGATGCGGGCATCGGGCGGCGTGTGGGTGGGCCATGGTTCGGGCGACGCCGACCGCGCGATGGTCGATGAGTTCGATCACGTTCAGGTTCCGCCGGAAGACCCCAGTTACACTCTACGAAGAGTGTGGCTGACCAAGGAAGAGGAGGAAGGCTATTACCATGGGCTCTCGAATGCGGGTCTCTGGCCGCTTTGTCATGTGACGTTCACCCGTCCGGTGTTTCGTCCGGAGCACTGGGAGATGTATCGCCGGGTGAACCAGTTGTTTGGCGACGCCGTGCTTGAGGAGGCGGCGGGGCGACCGGCGTTCGTATTTATCCAGGATTACCACTTCGCACTGCTCGCGCGATACCTCAAGGAAAGAAATCCTAACCTGATCATCGCCCAGTTCTGGCACATTCCCTGGCCCAACCGCGAAACGTTTCGCGTCTTTCCGTGGAAGGAGGAACTGCTCGAGGGACTGCTGGGAAATGATCTTCTGGGATTCCACCTGCGATACCACTGCCAGAATTTCCTCGAGGTCGTCGATCGAACGCTCGAAGCCCGCATCGACCAGGAGCAGGGTGAGATTGTACGCGGGGGCAAGTCGACCCTGGTGCGACCTTTTCCCATCAGCATCGATTTCGAGCGCCAGGAGGCGCTGGCACGTTCGAGTGAGGTAGAGCAGGAGATCGTCAAGATGCGGCGAATGCTCGGCCGCCGCGGCGATATTCTGGGAATCGGTATCGAACGGATTGACTACACCAAGGGGATTCCCGAGCGGTTCGAAGCACTCGATCGGTTCTTCCAGCGTTACCCGGAGTTCCGCGAGCGTCTCACGTTCGTGCAAGTTGGCGTGCCGTCCCGAGGGCACATCGCTTCATATCAGCAGATTGACAAGGAGATCGACAGTCAGGTCGAGCGGCTCAACTGGAAATGGGGAACGCAGAGGTGGCGCCCCGTGATTTACTTCAAGCGGCACTTCTCGCCGGTGGAGATGACTGCACTCCATCGTCTGGCTGACTTCTGCGTCGTCAGCTCGCTTCATGATGGAATGAACCTGGTTGCCAAGGAGTTCGTCGCTAGCCGGCCGGACGAGGATGGCGTCCTGCTCTTGAGCCAGTTTGCCGGGGCTGCTCTCGAGCTCAGCGATGCTCTTCTGTTCAATCCGTATGCAATCGACGAACTCGCCGACGCGATCCGGCTGGCCATCGGAATGTCGCCGGCCGAGCGGAAGCGACGAATGCAGCGCATGCGGTCGGCCGTGCAGGACAACAACGTGTACCGCTGGGCGGGAAAGATCCTTTCCGCTCTGCTCAAATTCGAGATGCCGGACGCGCCCGCAGCCGGTCCGCCGGCAGCGGATCCAGGGGCGTGCGCTTCAATCGAACAGCACCTGAGCGAAGGCCATTTGAGTCTCCATGCAGCAGCACAGTGACGGTAGCGGCATGGCCGATCATTACTACAGTAGCGGTGCGAAGAGCCGGACGACGTTTTCGAAAAGCTCACGAGCCCATCCGGGCGTGGGCATCTCGGGCTTTGAGCCGGCCATCAGTGCTTCGGCCCAGGTTGCGACCTGGTCCACCTGCTTTGGAGAGTGCACGAAGAGCGCGACTTCGAAATTCAGGAACAGGCTGCGCATATCCATGTTGGCGGATCCGATGACCGCAAGGCGGTCATCGAAAAGGACGGCTTTGGCATGAAGCATCACGGGTTCGTAGAACAGGATGCTTCCGCCGGCGGTGTGCAGGTCGCGAACGTAGCTGGCGCGGGCGAGATCGGCGGAGATGTGGTTTGATCGCGCGGGCACGATCAGGCGGACATCAACGCCGCGCCGGGCAGCCAGGCCCAGCGCTCGAGACAACATCTCATCGGGAACATAATAGGGGGTGACGATCCAGATTCGCGTACGTGCTGAGAAGATCAGAGCCAGCAAGGCTTCGTAGAGCGGGTCGCCCGCGACGTCCGGTCCGCTGGCAACGACCTGAACCGTGGTTGCCTCGAACCCGGTGGCGCACGACACCAGATCCAGGGATGGGCCACTGCGGGGGTCTCGGCCGGTGGCAAACGTCCAGTCGGATGTGAAGAGTGAATCGAGCTCGGCAACCGCGGGCCCTTCGACGACGACGGAAAGGTCGCGCCAGAGTCCAGTCGATCCCGGTGGGCCGATGTAGGGCCAAGCCAGATTCATGCCACCGGTCAAAGCCGAGCGAGAGTCGACCACGACGAGTTTGCGATGATTTCTCAGGTTGGCGCGGCCGCGAAAAAGGTTGAGAACCGGCATGAACGATGCAACCTCGCCGCCGGCAGCAACGAGCGAAGCCAGGTAGCTGCGCCGGAGCCGCCACGAGCCGAAGCTGTCGATGAGCACGCGGACGGCGACGCCCTGTGACGCTTTGCGCGTGAGGCATTCGACCAGTGCCTTGCTTCCCTTGTCACTGCCGAGAATGTAGGTCGTGATGTGGATGCTCGAACGGGCTCCCTCGATCAGTTCGACGACGCGCTCGTAAGCCTCGACACCGGAGGTTACCAGCTCCAGACAATTATCCGTCGACGGAGGCGGAACTCCGTACGACGCCAGCAGGCGTTGCACGGGACCATCAGGCTCGTCGCCAGGGGGCACTCCTGCGGTCTGGTATATCGGCTGTTTGCGCCGTGCCATGCGGCGCACCTTGCGGCCGCCGAAGATGATGTAGAGCGGCACGCCGACGTTCGGCATCAACAGAATGGCCAGCAGCCAGGCGATCGTGCTGCTGGGGGATCGTCGTTGTCGCAGCAGACCGGCCATCAGAATCAGAGCGAGGAGGAAGCCGATCCGGGTGAAAATCTCGGAGTAGAACCAGGAGTAGATCGTTGTGAGCCACTGAGTCACGATGCGTCAGACTCCGATCCGTGTCGCCGAACGAGGCCCTTATCGAGCGCCGGGATACGTCAGGTCGCGTAGCGTCGGATAAAACTGGACCCACACGTTGTCCACGTCAGCATGTTGTTTGTGGCAGTCGTAGCACGATCCGTCGGGCTTGGCCTTGGCAGATTGACGTAGATCGCGTCCTTTGGGGCCGGGCTGGCCCGTGAAGTCGTAATACGCCCAGGGCGCCTTGGACCCGTCCGGACGCTGGCGATCCTTCACCGCGACCTCGAGCGCAACGCGGTTTCCCTCGTACAGCCCCCGAGTCACCACGTTCCGCGGCTCCTTTCGGCGCGCTTCGAATAGCTCGAGCACCAGCATGGTCTTGTCCGGGAATTCGCCGGTGCGCGCATAATGTTCGTAAGCCGCGCGATCGACGTAGACGTTGTGAAACGGCCGCTGATCGTCCGCCTTCTCGTCGTTCCTCTTCGGATAATCGAGGGCCTGATCGTTTCGTTGCGAGTAATCGAGACCAAGGTCGGCACCGACGAAGACCCAGCTTCGATACCCTTCCGGTCGCAAGAGCTCGCCGTTTGAGTCATAGCGCACAACTGAAGGCGGCCGCGCCGGCGGCTCGTCGCGACGGCCTGACCCGAGCGAAGCTGTGGCTCCCAGAAGCAATCCGATGGTTACGACCGCGATCGGTGTGATTCGCATCAAGGTAACACTCCTTCAGGAAGGCTGATTCTTACGAGACAGCCACTCGAGTCAAGGCCGATCGCACGTCGTTCGGGCCACGGTAACGTTGCCCCGGCGGCTTGGCGAGGCACCGCCGGCAGATCTCCCTCAAGGGTTGGGGCAGCTCAGGGCGAAGCCGGTCGAGAGCGATGACCGGAGCTGTGCTCGTGACGTCAGCCAGGATTTCCGCGAGTCTGCGACCGGGCCAGGGCGGGCGTCCCGTCAAGAGTGTAAACAGAACCGCTCCGATGCCATAGACGTCGGTATGTATGTCGATGGAACCCCAGGAACGTGATACCTGCTCCGGCGCCATGAACGGTCCGGTTCCTTCGATCTCGGCCGCCCGCGGTTTTCCAGCGGAGAGCGACCGCGCCAGGCCGAAGTCGGTAAGTCGTATCCCGCCATCCGGTGCGAGCAGCAGATTCGCAGGCTTGATGTCGCAATGGATGACACCTCTAGAGTGGGCATGCTCGAGGGCAGAGCAAGTCTCGATGGTCCAGCGAATCGCCTCGGCGATGCAAATCTCCCGGCGCCTGGCGAGCTCAACCAGATTGGGACCGCGCACGAGGTCCATCACGAGGAAATAAGAGCCGCCCGTTGTCCGACCCAGACCCTGCACACCGACGATATTCGTGTGCCGGAGCCGCGCGACGATTCGCGATTCGTCGATGAACCGTTCAACAAGGTAAGGCTCGCCAAGAAGCGATTTGCGCAGAAACTTCACCGCGACGGCTCGATTCGAGCTGTGTTGCCATGCCTCGTAGACCTTGCCCATACGCCCTGAGCCGATCATTCGCTCCAACACGAAGTCTTGATGCGAAAGCAACGGGTCTGGATCATCTTTACGATTGGCGATGAGATCCCGGGCCTGTGCGAGAACCCGACGGACGGTGCGGTGTGAGCGGCTCGTCGCCTGCGCGATCTCGGCGAGCTCCGCTCCCTGCACACGGAGCTCGAGTATACGGCGGCCCGTCGCGTCGAGATGGCCGAATATCCATTCGAGCTCGTCCGAAAAGGCCGCAGTCTCCTCGGCCGAGGGTTTCTGTTGCTGTGCCGGGAGAAGACCAATCTCGATCTGGTCAACCGACACTTCACGGTCGAGTGACCGTTGGCCAGCCATGTGACGGCGAATCTGCCGGAATAGCTTGTGCTTGGTAATGGCTGACAGCAACCGCCACAGGTCGCCGGTGCGAGTTAGCGTGAATCGGCCGGCGCGAGCGCCGACGAAGAAGCTTCGGTACACGGACATCACAACATCTTCGGGATCGGCTCTTCGCATCAAACGCGATGGAAGCCGCCTCTGTGCCAGCGCCTTGAGTCGTTCGAAATAACGATAGAAAAGCGCCTCGGCGGCGAGGTTATCCCCGAGGCGGCAGCCCTCGAGCAAGACCAATGAACTCCAGGCGGCCTGGCGCTCGTCATTCCCCATTTTGGATCACCACTTGTTATCAACCCGCGTTCGCGAAAGACCGACCGCGTTCACATTCTAACAAACTTTTCGGAAAGCTTGGCCGCTCCGGGCCCGCAGAAGGCATTACCTCATCAGTATGAGGTCAGGTCACACGCCTCGTGTGGGGAGGAAATCATGGCGTTCGTCGTGACGGAACCCTGTTTCGGCTGCAAGTACACCGACTGCGTGGTCGTTTGCCCGTGCGACTGCTTTCGTGAGGGCGAACAAATGCTGTTCATCGACCCGGATCACTGCATCGATTGCGACGCTTGCACGCCGGAGTGCCCTGTGCACGCGATTTACCATGAAGACGACGTACCGGATGAGTGGAAGGATTTCGTAGCCGTCAATCGTGAAATGGCGGCGCTTTGCCCGCCGATCATCGATCGGAAGGAGCCGCTCGCCGGTCCGAGGCCGCTCGGTGAAAAGACGTAGGAGCGGGTGTGTTGATGCGAAGCCCCGGTTCGTGGGATACACTGGCGAGATTGATGGCGGCGAGCGCAGGTTGTTTCTATCGTTGCGATCAGCCATGCGATTGCCGTACTGCGCGTAAAACCAGGAGCTCATGATGCGCTCGACCGCTGTTCTTGCCGCTGCACTACTATTTGCCTGCGTGATAGCCGTTCGAGCGGGAGAGTTACCCAAAGCAGAGCCGCATGAGGTCAAGCTCTCGGCCGAAAAGCTTGCGGAGCTGAAACCGGCACTACAGAAGCTTGTCGACGACGCGAAGATCGCAGGAGCGGTCGCACTGGTCGCCCGGCACGGCAAGGTGGCGTCTGTCACGTCGATCGGCTATCGCGATCTGGCGAGCAAAGCGCCAATGACCGAAGATACGATTTTCGCGATCGCCTCGATGACCAAGCCGATCACCTGCGTGGCGGTGATGACCTTGGTTGAGCAAGGCAAGATCGCGCTCGATGATCCCGTCGGAAAGTACCTGCCCGCGCTCAAAGAAATGCGCGTACTCGGCCAGGCCAAGGACGACACCGAGTCGACGATCGCCACGGTGCCGGCCAAGCGGCCTATCACGGTGCGCGACCTGCTGTCTCACTCGGCAGGTTTCTCGTACGGAGCTGCGCTTCATCCCAGGGCGCTCGGCTGGACCGCGCGTATGCAAAGGCTGGCGTTGGCTTCCGAAACGAGAAGACGATTGCCGAGCTGGTCGAGCGGCTCGGGCGAGTACCGCTGGCCCATCAGCCCGGCGAGGGCTGGACCTACGGGTTGAGTCACGACGTGCTGGGGCGCTTGATTGAGGTTGTGTCCGGCCAGAGTTTCGATGTGTACCTGCAAGAACGCATCTTCAAGCCGCTCGAGATGTACGACACATTGTTTCAAGTACCAGAATCGAAGCGCGACCGCGTAGCGACGATTTATCGCGCCGATCCGTCGGGGAACCTGAACGCTCTCCCCAGGAACTACGGTTCGGACACGTTCTTATCGGGCGGGGGCGGCCTGTTTTCAACCGCACGCGATTACGCGCGATTCGCCCAGATGCTCGCCAACCGCGGCGAGCTCCAAGGTGCGCGGATTCTCAAGCCCGAGACGATTGGTGAGATGACGACGAACCAGATCGGAAAACACTTTGCCTTCATCGTGATGAAGTATGGTCTGGGATTCGGCCTGGTGCAGACCGCCGGTCGCGACGGAGAAAAGCCCGTCTTGCACCGTTATGGCTGGGGCGGTTTTTACTCGACGCAATTCTGGATTGACCCACGCAATGACATGACCGGGGTGTTCATGACCCAGGTCTTGCCGACCTACTCCTCGGGTGCGGAGAAAATATTCCTGTCCGTCGTCAGCTCGGCGATACAGCAGTAGTACAATTGTGCGTCGTCACCACTCGGGAGTTCAACTCCCCTGCTCCATTCTCGCATGCGACAATCCTCATCGATATCGTGCGAGGCGATCTCAATTGTGCCATAGCGGGCTCACTCAACTGCAGCACGCACAAGTCGTCGGCCGGCTGGCACCTTCGCCGACCGGTGGGCTTCATCTCGGGCATGCGCGCACGTTCTTGATCGCCTGGCTCGCTGCGCGGCGGTCGAGCGGGCGTGTGATTTTGCGAATCGAAGATCTGGATCGATCAAGGGTCCGCGCAGGCGCAGCGCAGACCGCGCTCGAAGACCTGCGCTGGCTCCGGCTCGATTGGGATGAGGGACCGGAAATCGGCGGGCCCTCCGAGCCGTACGTTCAATCAGAGCGAACCGCGAGTTATAAGGAAATGCTCGAACGGCTCAAAAGAACGGAAAGCGTTTATCCCTGCACGTGTACGCGGGCGGACGTCGCCCGCGCGGCAAGCGCTCCCCATTCCGATGAAGAAGGACCTGCGTATCCCGGCACCTGTTCTCATCGCTGCGTTGCGGACGCCGCGGCACTCGCGGACCGTGCGTTCGCATGGCGGTTCCGTGTGCCGCCGGGCGTGGTTGAATGGGACGACCTCTGTCTGGGACGAATCGCACTCGACCCCGCGCGGCTGGGTGGAGATTTCATCGTCGCGCGAAACCACGCCGGCCACTCGTATCAGCTCGCGGTCGTTGCCGACGATAGGGCCATGGGCGTGAACCAGGTAATCCGCGGCAGCGACCTCGTTCCCAGCACCCCCCGGCAAATCCTGCTCTATCGAGCGGCCGGTTCGCCTGTTCCCGAATTCGGGCACGTTTCCCTCGTGGTCGAAACCGATGGGAGACGCCTGGCCAAGCGCGACGGTTCGCTCAAGCTCGCAACCCTGCGGGAAAACGGCGTCGATCCTCGACTTTTGATCGGTGCCCTTGTTCTTTCGTGCGGCTGGACACAACAACTGATACCGATGATGCCCGCCGACGCGATCGGCATGTTAGATCTGATGGCGCTCTCGCGAGAGCCCTGGCCAATCAGTCGCGACTGGCTCGCGGAGATGGTGAGCCGTCGGTCTTGAGCTTGCAGGTGGAACCAAGGTTAGCCTTCGGTCGTGGGTTGCGCCGGATCGGAAAGCCCGCGCCCGACACTGAATCAAAATCGGCTCACGCGATACGGGGCCGGTTCAACATGGGGCGCCGTGCCGGCCGCCAGCTCGGCAATCAGCTTGCCGGTCGCCGTCGCCATCGAAAGACCGAGCATGTTGTGGCCGGCGGCGATAAAGACATTCTCGTAGGATGGGCTGCGATCGATGATCGGCAGGCTATCGTATGTCATCGGCCGCCAGCCGTACCATTTCTCAAGAACTGGCTCGCAGTACGGTTCGTGAAGATAGGCGGCGGAGCCGTCCTTGAGGAGCTGCAGACGCTCGGCCCGGATCGAGTCATCGTATCCGGCGAATTCCATTGTCGAGCCGAGCCGATAACCCGATTGAAACGGTGTCACAGCCACGCGAGTCTCGGGAAAAATCAGGGGGATCTTGGGACAAACGGCCGGGCGCGGCATCGTCATACTGTAGCCCTTGCCCGGCTGAATCGGCACTCTACATCCAAGCTGTTGGTTCAGCAGCGGCGTCCAGGCGCCGGCGGCGACCACGAAGACGTCTGCTGTGAGCTCGCCGCGCGGCGTGACAGCGGCCGTTGCGCTGCTATTGTGTGTTTGGAATCTCTCGAAGGCGCAGTTTTCATGAATCGTAGCGCCGCCTTGGGCAATCGATTGGCGCCACGCGCGCATGAGCTTGTCCGGGCGCAGGTGTGCGTCGTGGTCATAGTACCAGCCGCCGGCCAGGCCAGGCTTAAGGGCGGGCTCGAGCTCGACCAGCTCGCGCGCGTCGCACCGTCGAGCCGGGCAGTTGAAGTTGGTCGTCATCAAGCGGTCCGTGGCGGCGTACGCTTCCATCTCATGGCTGGAACGGTAAGCGAACAGCATCCCTCGCGACTCGAACTCGCAGTCGAGCGATTCGCCTTCGATCAACTCACGATAGAGCGCAATTGACGACTCCAGGAGCGCCTGGATTCCCCGCCCGGCGGAGATCATGTCGCGTTCGTTGCAACGAGCAGCGAAATGCAAGAACCACGCCCAGAGCGCCGGGTCGAGCCGCGGCTTGATTGCGAATGGTGAGTTTCGGGCGAAAAGGCTCTTGATTCCTTTCATGACCATCCCCGGCTCAGCCAGAGGCAGCACATGGCTTGGGCAGATGAAACCGCAGTTGCCATGCGAGCTCCCGCTACCGATACCCCCGCGGTCCAGGAGGGTGACTTGCCACCCGTCGCGCAGCAAATAATGGACGCAGGAGACGCCAATGACCCCGCCGCCGATCACCACGGCTCGGCGGCCTGCGGAAAGCTTGCTCATGGCCGGATGCCCAGGGCGAAGGGGTCGTCGGGATCAATGATCAAGGTGGATTCGGCGTTCACGTAGGCAGTACCGCGGATCTGGGGCCGGACGCCCCGCTCGGACTTGCGCGCCCAGGCCTCGAACACGCTCCCGATGATCGACTCCTGCCGCCAGACCACCCCGTCGGCGAGCTTGCCGTCGGCGACGAGGCACGCGATCTTCGCACTGGTGCCGGTGCCGCACGGTGAGCGATCATAGGCCCGCCCGGGGCAGAGCACGAAGCACTTGCTGTCGGCACCCGTAACCGTGGGCGGGCCATAGAGCTCGATGTGATCGATCTCCGCGCCCTCTGCACCGGTGATTCCGTTCGCGACCAGAGCCTGACGGATGCGCCATGTCACATCGGTCAGACGATCGACGTTGGCAACGGAGAGTTCCTCTCCGTGCTGATGCACGAGGAAAAACCAGTTGCCTCCCCATGCGACGTCGCCGGTGTACGTGCCCAGCCCGGGGACATCGACCGATGCCCCCCTGGTCAGCCGATAACTTTCGACATTGTCGATCGTGACCGTATTTCGCCCTTCGAGGCTGACGGTGACCCGTCCGACGGGTGTTTCGATCCGATGCGCGCCTGGCCCGAATGCGCCCCAGATGCGATAGCGCCACGGCGACGCCGATTGTGCCGTGCCCGCACATGCCGAGGTATCCGACGTTGTTGAAAAAGTTCACTCCGGCAGCACACGAGGGATCGACCGGCGGAAGCAGAATCGCGCCGACCATCACGTCGGAGCCGCGAGGCTCACCGGCCACAGCCGTGCGAAATGTGTCGTACCGGTCGCGAAGAACGGCCAGGCGGTCCGCCATTGAGCCCGAACCCAGGTCCGGCCCTCCGGAAATCACGACGCGGGTTGGCTCACCGCCGGTATGGGTGTCGATCACCGAGATCCGCTGCACCGCTCCTCCGGTTGATAAAGGACAATCGGCTATCCGAGCGACTCAAACCGGGCGTGAGCGATCTCAAGTATGAGACGCAGCCCACCCGGCGGCTCTCGTGACCCATGATGGCACGAAAGGAGTCGTCACAATGCCCCGCAAGGGACGCGCCAACTATCCCACGGACTCAACCGGGGAGCAATGGGAGATCGAGCGTTTCGACGAGTTGCTCAAGGATGGGCTTGCGGCCCCTGGGTCTGATAGCTGCCTCGCTGGTATCGCTTCGGTGAGCTCGATGACCGCCCGCCGGATGCGCTCGGTTCCGCGCCGCTCGTCGCGGTGGGAGTCGCGCCCGGTGTACTGCCAGGAGCAAAAGCCTCGGGCCCACCGCCGCCACAACCCGCCGGCGGCCCGAGCAAAGCGAACGAAGCAAGCAATTTCCAGCAAGAACGCAACAACTTCATCTCGGGTTCCTTCAATCGCGGAAAAAGATCGGACGGTATCAATACATGCTGCTGTCAATGACCTCGCCGAGGTTCCGGGTCGCAAGCTGGCGATAGACGCCCAAGGTCAACTGACCGGTCGAGTTCGGCGCGCCGACGACATTGATCGTGTCCTTGATGAAGTGAACCGACCCGTCTCCAAAGACGAAGTTAACGCCCCCGGGGTGCTGACTGCGAAATCCCCACTGTCCCATGTTTTGCAACTGGAGACTCGGGTTTCTCCACCAGAGCGTGATATTGGTCGTGTCAGGGCCGACGTCGGGAACAAGAATCGGGGCGTTGGGCCGCGCGATCGTACTGGCCAGAGCGTTGATCCGGCTCACTCCCGCCACATCGGACCCCCACCAGATGTCGTTTGACCAACTGTAGAAAAACGTCCCGTCTGGATCGTTGTTGTACCGCGACGTCTCGCCGACGAAAAACGTATTGCTCAGTCCATCCGTCACGTTGGCCACCGTGTAGGTGTAATCGCCGTTGAACATTCCGTCGCCTTCTTCCTCGGGTGTCGGGCTCGCGGGACAACCATGCCACCAGTGATACACGTCGCGGTTGCCGACTGACCCCGCATAGGAAACCTGGGTATTGCCCGGCGTCGTAAGGTTGTTCGGGCCGAGATTGTCTGACGGACAGAGGTAACTGTTCACCCGAGTGTTGTACGCCGTGCTGTTAGCCTCAGCCGAGTTGACGCCCAGCCCGTAAGGACCAGTCGTGTCCCACGATCCTAGGCTGAAGTTTATTGAGTTATGAATGTTTGATTGCTCGATGTTCCCCAGGATGAGCGCAAACATCGTATGATGCCGCTGATTGACGCAGTCGATGCTGGCGCCCGACCCGTATTTTATGGAGCCGGGCGGGAACGAGCCGAACGAGCTCTCGTAGTTCGCAATCGCCAGACCGATCTGTTTCAGGTTGTTGACGCACTGCGACCGCCGGGCGGCCTCACGGGCAGCCTGCACGGCGGGGAGCAAGAGCGCGATCAACACCGCGATGATCGCAATGACCACCAGCAACTCGATGAGCGTGAAACCGCGTGCCTTCGAAGCGCGCATGGAAAGACCTCCGAGTCAAAAACGGACGGATGAAGAATGGAAGGGATCGGGGCGGGAGCTCGATTCTCAGACCACTTTTCGATTCGGATTGACGCAAGCCGTTGGGCCCGGCAAATCACAGTGACTTCACTGACGGACAGGAGGGATGAGTCCGCGTGATCTGCGGAGTTGCTTGTGACTGGACGAACTTGAGCAGAGCGCCTTCAGCGTTGAATCAAGGAGTCACTTCGATTCTGTTCCCCGGTTGAACTCGTTCGACTCGCCGGACGGCTCACCGTCCCCGCCTGCGTCGGTTTCCCACATCTTGGTCACCGGCGAGTGGCCCGCCGCGCCGCTGTCACCTGCGCGCTAGCGCGAGAACCTGCTTGGCTCGAACGCTCTGGCCGGAAAGCACCGGACGGGCCGCGAGCGCCTTGCGAATGATCGCCAGGATTTCCTCGCGCTCTTGTCCCACAAGCGGCAGCCGCGGAGGCCGAACGAGCTCTGAGCCGAAACCACATTCTTGCTGCGCCAGCTTGATGTACTGCACGAGCTTGACGTGCGTGTCGAGATGGAGAAGCGGCGTGTACCAACGATAGATCGCCCGCGCTTCCTCCCACCGACCGTCCGTGGCCAGCTCCCACAAGCGGGCGCTTTCCCGCGGGAATGCGTTGACCAGGCCCGAGATCCAGCCGGTTGCCCCTAGCAGCACACTTTCAAGCACCAGGTCGTCGACGCCACAAAAGAGCACGTATCGGTCGCCACAGACGTTCTTCAAGTCCGTGATCCTGCGCACGTTCTCCGACGATTCCTTGATCGCCACCAGGTTCGGCTCATCAGCCAGTTCGGCAAACATCTCGGGCGTGACGTCGACCTGGTACGAAACCGGGTTGTTGTACACCATCAGATCGATACTCGACGACCGCGCCACCGTGCGGAAGTGCGCGATGGTTTCGCGCGCGTCCGACTTGTAAACCAGCGCGGGCAAGACCATGAGTCCATCGACACCAATCTTCTGGGCGTCGCTCGCAAACCGGCAAGCAAGCTGTGTCGTGTATTCGGCGACACCCGAGAGCACTGATACCCGACGGCCCACATGGCCCACGGTCGCGCGCAAAACTTCCAGCTTCTCGGCGTATTCGAGCGAGCAATTCTCGCCCACAGTTCCCAGCATGATCAGCCCGTGCAAGCCGGCGTCGATCAATCGGTCAACATGAGCCAGGGTAGCCGGAATATCGAGCGTTCCGCCCGGCAAGAACTGTGTGGTGACCGCTGGATAAACCCCATGCCATGCGACAGCCATTGCCGGTGCTCCAAACGTCGACGAACGCAGAAACGAAAATCGCACGGTAAGGCCGCCGGGAGCTGCCTGTCAATCCCGCAGCATGAAACAGAACGGCGAAATGGCGCGTGGAAACGGCTCCTCAAACCTCGTCTACCCGCTTGCATGCGTGCACTTGCCTCGGTACCATAAGTTTGGTTGGTCAGTCGTCCGAATAAGGCCGAGCGAGAAACGATGGCGGCAACCGGGCGTTGAATGCGATTTCCATTCGACACCTTGTAGATCCCGCCGAGGAGTAGCACCACCGCCAAGGTGACGACCTGGAGTTCACCAGAGTCAGAACCCGCACCGCGACAAGTGAACCGGGAGTGAACAGCGATGAGGAACGTTCGCCGCAATGGAAGCCGTTTCCGCCGTAGAGCGCCAGGCTGCGAGACGCTCGAAGGCCGTGTTGTCTTGACCTACGCGGGGCCAAGCAGCCTGCTGGGGAGCCTGTCCTACGTGGGTGTCGTGACCACGCCGATCGAGACCACGAGCGTGCCGGTGCTGCCGGTGACTCCGGTGCCGGTAAACGCGATCGCATCGTTTTCGTTCGGCCGCGCCACAAGCATTGCGACGTGGACGAAGCTGCGAACCGACCTGCAGACGCTCGAAACCGAGCTCCAGACCCTGGCAGCGAAATCGGGTCTGACCATCGCCGACCTCGAAAACCTGACGAATGACTCCCAGGGAATCGCGCAGGATGGTTTTTATTTCCAGGCAAAAACCCTGAATCCCGTCATCTCCGAGCTCGCCGTGGCAGTTGCGGGCAATGCATCCACAAGCCAGGCTCAAACCGACTTCACTGGACTTTTCAGCTCGTCGAGCGTGTCGAACACGACGATTACAAACACGTTCAATGACCTCGTCAAAGCGATCCACGACTCGGCCGTGACGACGACTGACCTGTCAACCGTCGCCGCAGACGAGGCCGCCATCCAGTCAGACCTGCCGAAAATACCTGGTCCAATGATCCCCGCAGGCCAAGCGTGGCTGGACCAGGTTGGGACCGCGCCCGCGACACTTTCCCTCTCATCCGCGGTTACGAGCTCGACCGTAGCCATCGCGTCCCCAATCCTCCCCGTTGCCCCGCCGCAGCCGATCATCGTCAGCCCGTTCGGCGGACTCAGTCTCCTCGGGTCGCTTTCGTCGGTCGGCGTGGTCACCAGCCCCGTGTTCCTGCCACCGAAGATCGGCGTTCCGATGCCGGTCTCCGTCCCGCCGTCGATCAGTGTGCCGCCGATGCAACCCGCACTCGCGGCGGTGACGGTTCTGCCCAACATCCCGGCGACTTCATCGGGCGCCTGGCAGCAATTACAGGCTGACGTGCAAAAGCTGCAAACCGAGCTCCAGAGTCTGGCGGAAAAGTCGGGTCTTACAATTGCCGACGAGCAAAGCCTGACAAACGACGGTCAGGCGATCGCGCAGGATGGTTTCTACTTCAAGGCATCGACTCTGAATCCTGTTATTTCCGAGCTCGCCACGGCCGTCGCAGGCGGCACGTCCACGAGCCAGGCGCTCACTGATTTCACCGCTCTCTTCAGCACAAGCGTCTCCTCGACGACAATCACGAACACATTCAACGACCTTGTGAAGGCGATCCAGGATTCCGCCGTGACCACGACCGATCTCTCGACCGTCGCCGCCGACCAGGCCGCCATCCAGGCCGACCTGAAAAACCTCTTCCCGGGCAAGACCGGCGGCTCCAGCACCGGCGGCAGCGGCACGACAGGAACGGGCACCGGCCGCACGACGGGTAGCGGCTCGACCGGGAGCGGCTCGACGGGCAGCTCCGGCGGTCAAACCAAGAAGGAAGGTCATGGTCACAAGTCTCACCATCCGGCGCACCTGACGGTCACAGCGCCAAAGGTTACTCATACCACGAAGGTCGTTCACGCCGCCAAGGAGCTCAGCCGTTTGAAGAAGCGGTGATCGTGGACTTCAGATCTTGAAAAAGAACTTCCGCTTGTACAGCCACAGGCAGACGAGCCAGAGCACGGCGAGAACGGAGAGTCCCCTGACAAGTGGTCCAGTCGGCCCTCCAAAGAACTGCCGGCCGCAGTGCGTTTGTATCGAGCCCACGATGAACGGCTTCATGAGCTGATACATCACGTAAATCGCGATGGAATTGGCACCCACGGCGGCAAGGGGTATCGCCCAGAGTTTGTACCCGCGGACTTCGATCACCCAGTAAAAGGCCGCCAGCATCCAGCACGTCCAGGCGCTCGAGGCCACGACCCAGGACGGAGTCCAGAGCCGCTTGACGATCGGGCAGACAGTGGCGTCCAGGATATGGCCGAGCATCCACAGGACCACACCTGCGAAGAGCAGAATTCGGGGTTTGCTGATCTTGCCGGGCCTCGACATGAGCAGCTCGCCGGCGAGCACTCCAAAAATCATCGTGGCGATCGACGGAATGAAATTGAGAGTCGCATATCCGCCGGGATTGTAGCGGAACGGCTGGTTAACCGGCCGCGGAAATAGGTTGAGGAGCCACCGGTCAAAATCCGCGGCGACGTTCGCGTTCTTGTTCCAGTGGGCAAGAACCCCGCGCATGAGGAGCGACGGCTCGTCGGCGCCGTAGAATCCGGGGCGAAACCCGGGGCCCGGCAATGGGTGAAGCGCGAACAGCAGCCAGTCGGCGACGAGAATCGCGATCGCCGCGGCGAGCTGCACACTCATCGGCCGTCCGAGCACCAGGAACGCGAATGAGTATCCCAGGCCGATCTGTGCCAGGACGTTTGTGAACGAAAAATCGGTGCGCGAGCCGCCGTTTGACGCCAGGAACACCGCCAGCACCACCAGCACGAGCGAGCGATTAAGCGCGTGACCGAAAAGCCGCAGCCAGGTATCGCCACGAGCGCGCCGGCGGCTGTAGGAAAGGGGCATCGACACGCCGACCAGGAACATGAACGACGGTTGAATCAGGTCCCAGAACACACAACCGCGCCAGGGAACGTGGTCAAACTGCTGTATCACGAGTTCCCGCGCGATCGAGAATTCGCCTCCGCTCGCCAGGCTCAGGCAGCCGAACGTGGCGATGCCTCCGGAGGCCATCGCCAGCATCACGAAGCCGCGGTAGGCGTCGACCGATCGCAGGCGCCCGGAATAAGGTTGTTGCGGGGAAATCATCCGAGGTCGCCCTCCGGGCTCAAAGGCCCAGCAAGGAGCGTACGTGGTCTTTCGAGCGGTCCGCGACGCGACGATTGTATGGTATCGCCCGCAATCGTGACAGACGCTCGTTCCTGAAACGCGACGGCCATTTCCGTGGGCTTTCACGTCTTGGCAGGTTTGCGTTCGCCGATTCATTGCCGTAGGCTGTTTGCTCGGCTGATCCCGGTAAGTACCCGGCGGGACATCGCGCCCCAGCAAGCTTTGCTTGATCAACTTGCCTCGAGGATGCACAGGATGAGCTTGAAGTCGCCCGGCGTGTTCCGGCGGAAGAATATCGACCAGTTGATCCACGAGATGAATTCCAGCGAGCGCCTCAATCGGCGGCTGGGGCCGCTTGCACTGACCGGCCTCGGTGTCGGCGCCACGATCGGCACTGGGATATACGTTCTGATCGGCGAGGTTGCCAAGGATACGGCGGGGCCGTCGCTGGTGCTCTCGTTCCTGCTGGCAGCCATCGGCTGCGGATTCGCCGCGCTCTGTTATTCCGAGCTCGCCAGCATGGTGCCGGTGGCCGGCAGTGCGTATACGTACGCCTACACGACCCTGGGCGAGATCGTCGCGTGGATCATCGGCTGGGACTTGATCCTGGAATACGCAATCGGCTCGAGTGTTGTTGCCGCCGGCTGGTCGAAGTATCTCGACTCGCTGTTGCGAAACGTGCTGCATATCCGTCTTGATCCGCGGCTGACCTCAGCCCCCTGGGATTACAGCCTCGAGAAAGGGAAATTCTTCTGGCAAACGGTAACCATGCCGGGCGGCGAAACGTGCAACGCCTGGCTCAATTTGCCCGCGGTCTTCATCACGGCTGTGATCACCGTGATCCTCGTCATCGGCATCAAGGAAAGCGCCGGCTTCAATGCGACGATGGTGTTCTTGAACATCGCCGTGATTTTCGCCGTCGTCGGCATCGGGATGTCTTACATCGATCCGGGGAACTGGCATCCGTTCGTGCACGAGACAAAAGGATGGCGCGGCGTTGCCGAGGGCGCGGGGCGGATATTCTTTGCTTACATTGGATTTGACTCGATATCAACTCACGCGGAAGAGGCGCGACATCCGCAGCGCGATCTGGCGCTCGGCATCCTCGGTGCACTCGCGATCTGCACGATCTTGTACGTGGCGGTTGCGGTCGTGCTGACCGGAATGGTTCCCTATCGCCTGATCGACAAGGATGCGCCGCTGGCTTCGGCCTTTCAATCCAAGAACCTGACCGTGGCGAGCGGCTTGATCACTGTCGGGATCCTTGCCGGCATGACCAGTTCGCTCCTGGTCGGCAATCTGAGCCAGCCGCGCATCCTGCTGGCCATGGCGCGCGATGGGCTGCTCCCGCAGGGAATCTTCGCTGCGGTGCATCCGCGGTTCAAAACGCCCTGGAAGTCGACCATTCTGGTCGGCGTGGGCGTGGGCGCGGCGGCCGCTCTTGCACCTCTGGGCTTCCTGGCCGAGCTCGTGAGCATCGGCACCCTGTTCGCATTCGTGATCGTCTCCGGCGCCGTTTGGATCTTGCGGCAGACCGATCCAGCCACCCCGCGTCCGTTCCGCGCGCCCTTCATCCATTTCGTTTCGGCGATGGGCATTCTGGTCAACGGATACATGATGTTCCACCTCGGGCGCGACAACTGGATTCGCCTCGCCGTGTGGCTCGTGCTGGGGCTGTTGATCTACTTTGGTTACGGGCGAAGGCATTCGATCTTGGGGCGCGGTAGAAGCGTCGCGGCGCCCCCTCGCATCGCCAGCGCGGGCTTGTCTGACGAGTTGTGAGATCGGCCCATGGCGAGGAACGACGAACTTCCGCGAATTGAGCCCCGGCCCCGTTCCGCCCCGCTCATGGTTCTCGCCGTCGCCTCCGCCGGTTGGGTATTCGACGTCTACGAAGGCCAGCTCTTCACGATCTTCAAGACGCCGATGTTCACCGAGCTCTCCGCCGGCGATCGATCGGCCGTCGACTGGCAGGGAAACCTCGGCTTCGCGGTTTTCTTGCTGGGAGGCGCGGCGGGCGGCTTGTTCTTTGCCGTGCTGTCCGACCGCTTCGGCCGGGCCCGGATGATGGCCCTCACCATCCTGATCTACTCGGTGTTTTCGTCGCTGACCGCATTTGCACAGTCAACACTTCAGGTGCACCTGCTCCGGTTCCTGGTAGCGCTCGGCACCGGCGGTGAATGGGCGATCGCCGCAGCGCTCGTGGCCGAGACGTTTCCGTCGCATTCGCGCGCCAGAGCCGCCGGTGTTTTTCATGCGTCGAGCGTCATCGGCACGGGCCTGGCGTCAATAACCGGAATGCTGTTCCAGAGCCCCGGCTCGTGGCGATGGGGCTTCCTCTTGGGCCTGCTGCCTGCCGCTCTTGGTGCTGTGGATCCGCGTCGGAATCCGCGAAACTCGGCCTGGACCAGGCGGCGACGTGAAATCCTCCACCACGGTTTCGAATTGCGCGCCCGCCCGCCGAGCTCCGCGAGCTTTTCGGCCCCGGGCCGTGGCGATCGCGGGCGTTTGTGGGTCTGGGCCTCGCCACCATCGGTCTGGCAACGTTCTGGGGAATATTCGCCTGGAGCCCCGAGCTCGCCGGCACGATCCTGGCGCAAGCCATTCCGAAGCCCGTCGCCAGCAGATGGGAAGCCGCGCGTATTTGCTGATGAATTTCACCGGCGGATTGCTCGGCCTCCTGGCTTTCGCACCCATCGCGTCCTGGCGCGGCCGCCGCTTCGCGTTCGCCGTGTACCACATCGGCGCCGCGGTGACGGCGCCGGCCTGCTTCCTCGGCGTGACCACCTATGTGCAGGCCCTCTGGTTCTTGCCCGTCATGGCCTTCTTCGTGCTCGGAATGCACGCCGGTTACGCGATCTATTTCCCCGAGCTCTTCCCACGGAGGCTCCGTGCCACCGGCTCGAGCGCCTGCTTCAACCTGGGCAGAGTCTTCGGCGCCGTGATTCTGCTCATCCGCGGCACAATCGGCACAGCAATCGGCCTGCGCTGGGCCGTCGTTGCGATGTCGGGATTATTCTGGGTCGGGCTGGCGATTCTGTGGTTTGCACCGGAGACGCAGGGCAAGGAACTACCGGATTAAATGGATCTTCGCAATTCCGAGCGGGCGAGGCTTCTGCCGAGCGGCGAGCGCGTATGCCTCGGAATTCAGGCGGTTCATCCGAGAAGCGGGCAACGCCATTTAGAGCCGCCGCACAACACGCCTCGAGCTGGCCACGGCCTTTGACCGGCCAGCAGACGGCGTTACGGGCGCAGCGACTCCAGCCGCTCGATCCATTGACGAAAATGCGCACACTCGCGACAGATCGTCTCGAGACCGATCTCAATAGCCGCGACGTTGCCGTGAATTGGTTTGCGGTACTCGGGGATCAAGTCGATGATGCGCTGCGAGGGATGCGTGTCCTGCGAATCGTTGATCTCTTCGGGTGACGCGAACGCAGTGCGAATTCTCAACAGTTTCGCCCGAAGATCGGTTCGCCCGATTGCAGCCGCAAATCTCTCGCAGTCACTGAAGAGGATAGCTTCAAATTCGTGCATTACAACCAAAGGGATAAAACGACGTGTGTCCCGTAGCTCTTTGTCAATTTCCACCACCAGAGCCGACTCGACGTGGTTGCCCTTCTCCTGGAATGGCAGAACGGCTGCTTCCTGTCGGCCCGGCCAGGAATGAGCCCTTCTTTGGTCACCCGGCATACCATAAGAATCGACGAGTGTTGTGACATAAATGTGATCGTCCGACCTCAAGTGGCGGAGGATTTCTGAACGGACCTCGGGCCAGCCGCGTACACCGCCGCGCTTACTGCGCAAACGGGCATTGCCCATGATTCTGGCGTCGACTCTCGAAAATCCTCGCGAAAACAAGTACGGGGCAAGAACCTCGTTGACGAATGTCTCCTCGGTTTCGCCTTCGACGAGGATGAGGAGCCTAAGCACGTGCCGGTCTCCCGCCGAACTCGTTTTTCTCCCAAAGCTGGCCCAAGCTGTATTCGTCGAGCCACTGCGCCAGGTTCTGTGACTCTAAACGGTTGATGATCGTCGCGCCATCTTGAAGCTGCGCCACGAGCACGTCCTCCGGCTCGAAGTGATCCAAGAGCAATGCCGACTGCGTCGACACAACGATTTGCGTCTTCGTCGACGCGCTTTTGATGAGATTCGCGAGCATAGTGATGGCATACGGGTGCAAGCCCAGCTCCGGTTCGTCGACCAGGATCACGGAAGGTCTGTATGCCGGGGGTTGCAGAAACAGCGTGCACAGACAGATGAAGCGTAAAGTGCCATCGGAAAGCGCCGATGCGTCAAAATAATTGTCCGAAGATTTGTGATTCCACTCCAGTCTGATCATCTTGGGGTTCCGGCGAAGCGGTTCCAAATGGAAGTCACGAACGAACGGCGCCACAAGTTGCACGGTTTTCAAAATCAATTGATATTCCGCGGGATGCTGCTTCGACAGGAACGAAAGGTACCCGGCCAGATTCGCAGCGTTGGTCCGAAAAAGGCGATTGTCGTCCAGATCCCCGGTCGCTTTCATCGGGGAGCTCGCGCTCGTATCGTGAAAGTGGAAAATCGACCAACTGGACAATCGTAGTTGTACCCAATTCGCAGTCCTTTGCTGCGGCTGACTGATCCCGGCTTCCTTTCCGTCTCCTGTCAGAGGCGCCGTAAATGGACTCGGACGAGCCTTGTCCCAAAACCAGCACCACTCATCATGCGTATAAAATCGATCTTCCGAAGTGGGTGATAACTCCACGTGATACCCGTTTTTTTCGTCGCGAAACGAGATTTCGAGCTCGATTTGCTGCGTCACCTTCGACCCAAAGTGCAGTACTTTGGACGCGCCTCCGTTGGCGTCGGCGTACTGAACAAGATTGCCGCTGCGTAACTCCTTCAAGAAACGAAAGACCTCCAACAGGTTCGACTTCCCTGATCCGTTCGCACCAATCAGGACATTTAGGGGGCGCAAAGCGAGCTTCTCTATCGACTTGATGCTTCGAAATCCCTTGACCGAGATGTAGTCGAGCGGTAGGTCGCGAAGCTCAGACTCTTCGTGTCCCTCGGCGCGTGTTTGGTTCACGATCGACATACCGTTGTCCTGGGGCATCGAACCGTTCGGAAAGTGACTCGGTAATACTATTGTGTCCGGTTGATCGGTTCGATGCAAATCGAAGCGAGGACGGAATCAACGCGCATCACCCTCCACTTCCTCCGGCGCAAACCCCCGCCGCATCGTGTTCTCCGTGACACATCGCGTGAGCATAAACTCATGAAGATAATCGTGTCCACCGGCCTTGGTGCCGATGCCCGAGAGCTTGAACCCGCCGAACGGCTGCCGCGCGACGAGCGCTCCCGTAATGCCTCGGTTGATATAGAGGTTGCCGACGCGAAATTCGCGCTTCACCTTCTCGATATTCGCCGGGCTGCGTGAGTAAAGCCCGCCCGTCAGTGCATACGGTGTAGCATCCGCAATCCGCAGCGCGTCACTCAAATCATTCGCCTTCAGCACGGCCAGAACCGGGCCGAAGATCTCCTCCTGCGCAACACGCGCACACGGCCCCACGTCCGCGACAATCGTATGGCCCGCGAAATAGCCCCGGCTCGCGAGCTCGCCCGGGTCCCCCTGAAAGACCACGCGGCCCTCAGCGGCGGCGATCTTCTGATATTCGAGAACGCGGCTGCGCACCGCAGCGTCGACGAGCGGTCCGATGACCGTCTCCGGATCGTCGGCCGGCCCAATTTTGACCGCCCGCGCTGCCTCGATCAACCGAGAGAGAAACGCATCGTAATTCTCGGCGAGCACGATCACTCGCGAGCACGCCGAACACTTCTGCCCCGCGTAACCGAATGCGCTCGTGATCACCCCCACCACGGCCTCGTCCAGATCGGCGTCATCGTCAACCAGGATCGCGTTCTTGCCTCCCATCTCGGCGATCACTCGCTTGACGTGATCCTGCCCCGGCGCAACCACCGTCGCCTGACGATTGATGAGCAGACCCACCTCCCGCGAGCCCGTGAACGCAATCAAGTCGACATCGGGATGATTCACCAGCGCCTGGCCCGCCTCTTCTCCCAGGCCCGGCACATAATTGAGCACGCCGGGGGGAAGTCCAGCTTCGACCAGAATCTCGGCTAGCCGCCACGCGATCACCGGCGATTGCTCCGCCGGCTTGAGAATCACGGTGTTGCCGGTGACGAGCGCGGCAACCGTCATGCCGGTCGGAATCGCCAGCGGGAAATTCCAGGGCGGGATCACCACCGCCACCCCGCGCCGATGGGCTCGGTGTAATTCATCTCTCCCGATGCGTCGCAGCGCACCGGCTCGGCCAGACGGCACATCTCGCGTGCGTAGAATTCGCAGAAGTCGATCGCCTCGGCGATGTCGCCGTCCGCCTCGGCCCACGGTTTGCCGCACTCGAAGATCTCCCACGCCGCCAGCTCTCTTCGGCGTTCCCGCATCAGCTTCGCCGCCTCGATCAACACGGCGGCACGCTTCGCCGGCGGAGTCGTCGACCAGCCGGGAAACGCCTTACGGGCCGCGGCGACTGCTGCGTCGGCATGCTTGACTTCAGCCAGCGCGACCTGGCCCACAATCCGCGAGCTGTGGCTCGGGTCGACCGAGGGCAACCGCCGGGTCTCCGTGTGGATCTCCCGGCCATCGATCAAGAGAGGATACGATCGCCCGAGCTGCAATCGCACCGTTTCAATCGCCTGCCGCATCGCCTCGCGGTTCTCCGCACGGGCAAAATCGACCGGCGGCTCGTTCCGGAACGGCGGAAGTGCTGACCCTGGGAGAGCGGCCGAGCCCCCGCTCTTGGGCCGTCGTTTCAGCGAGAGCATCTTACCGACCTCCTCGGGGTCACGGAGCAGTTCCTCGACAGGTGTCTTGTCGCTGAGACTCGCCTTCAGAAACGATTCGTTCGATGTGTTCTCGAGCAACCGGCGCACCAGGTAGGCCATCCCTGGAAGGATGGCCCCATACGGCGTGTAAACCCGCACGCGATGCCCACGCTCCACCAGCGCTTTCTGAATCGCGTCGCCCATGCCATAGAGTGTTTGCAGCTCGTAAGCGCTTTTGGACAAGCCTTTCGATTCGGCCGCGGCGATCGCATGCGCGAGGCTGCGCACATTGTGACTGCCGAAAGCCGGCCGCAGCGAGTCGTGGTTCTCGACCAGGAAAGAAGCGCAGCGCTCAAAGCAAGCATCGCTCTGCCACTTCTGCAGATAAACCGGCTCGGGCCAGCCCAGCCGGCGGGCAGTGGCGACTTCATAATCCCAGTACGCTCCCTTGACCAGGCGGATCGTGATCGGCGACCCGCGCCGATTCACCCAGTCGCGCAACATCCGCAGCTCAGACTCGGCCTCGCCGTGATAGGCCTGCACCACGATTCCCACATCGCTCCAGTCGCGGAATTCCGGTTCCTCGAGCACCCGGCAAAACAGCTCGTAGCTGAGTGCGCGATAAGCGTACTGCTCCATATCGACGTGGATCTGAGCACCCTTCTCACGGGCAAGCCGGAGAATCGGCCGCAGCCGGGCCGAGACATGCTCGATCGATCTGGCCGCTTGGATCGGCTCGAAGTGCGCCGTCAGGCTCGAGAGTTTGAGCGAGAGATTCACCCGCGGAATCGGGCCGTGGCCATCCCGATCAATGAGCGGGATCTCTTCCGCCGAACGGATCGGCACGTCCAGGTCGCGAACGAGCGTCAGGCAAGTCTCCTGGTACACGTCCGCTTCGCGCTCGCTGATCACCGCCTCACCCAGCAGGTCGGCCGTGAACGCCAGCTTGCGACCACGCAGACCGACAACCGTCTGAATGGCTTCCGCCGGAGTGGCGCCCGCGATGAATTTTCGGGCCATGACCCCCGCCGAGCGACGCGCCACAGCCGCAAGCCACCCTTCCCGGGCCGTTCCGGGCGGGGCGAGTCCAATCGCTGTTCTCAGCCACCAGGGAACGCGGTCGCCTGCCTCCGCCAGATACTCGGCAAGGTGTCGGCGGACCGCGCCGTCCGTGTGCAACGCCGGCAGCGCGTCAATGAACCGAAAGAGCTGCACCCGGACGAGTGTGTCGTCGAGCGTCGCGGCGATGAACAGGTTCTCCCACCACGCGCGATGCCACGGTCGCGGCCCGCGTCCCATGCGCTCGAAGAGCTCCCGGCCGATTTCCACAGTCCGTCGATCGAGGCCCGCTCGACCAACAGGCTGATCACCATCAGACTCTGGCACGCCGGCTGCAATGAGTGCCACAGCAACCGCTGCGCCGGAATTCGAGTCGGTGTCGGTGCTTCCTTCGGTTGTCGAACCAGCCGGCATGGATTGATCTTCCTCTTCGCTCGATGATTGCCGCGGAAGGCATCTCATTATATGGTCGTCTTGGACGCACGGGGATTGGGTGGTGCTGTTTGTGCGTCGACTTCCTTATGCGCCTCAACGCACTACTGTCATGCGGCGACCTTCTCGGAGTCGGTCTCGACCTCTGGCAGATTCCAGCGAATGCGATCGTCCGCAACAAGGGCTGGAAGACTTACTGGCGGCGGAACGAGCCGCCAACCAGTCCAGGCCACCAAGACGGTCTCCCCGAATAACCGGCGTTTCGACGTTCGAGTCGCTCGCGATCGGCCCGCCTCACGTCTCGCAACACGACCGCGGCCATATGCGCCAGCCGCGCGCAAAAGAACGCTCAACGGCAAAACGCGCCGATCCTCGTGATCCCCATGCGGCACAACATCTTACGCGTGTCGAGCCAATATTCGAATTTTCCGAATTTCGGCCGGTTTTTGTCTTAAACCCAAACCGCCTCCAACTTTACCCCGTGTCGATGGCGTGTCGATGTCGTGTCGAGGCGTGACGAGAACGATAGATTCGGCAACCCAGCGACCGTACGTTTTCAGCCCCCGGAGGGGGCCGGAGCACGTAGCCAGGGTGCGTCGTCGTCCTGGAGCTCCGCGACACGATCAGCATCGAGCTGACGACTTCCGGGATGGTCAGATCGAACCAACGGTAATCGAACTCGTCGGCCGGAATCGGACGGCTTTGTCCCAGGCGAGGCGGGATAGATAACAATCACTAACGTCCCTTCCGGCAGCGGAAGTTCTCGTTCCGGAACGACGACACCATTACAAACTCGCCCTTGGACTTGCATATTCCCATTTTCTGCGACCGCGCCACCCGAATCAAGTCGAAGGCGTGGGCGATCGAGGGTCAGACCACGGTGAATGCCGAGCCCCGAGTATCCGCGCCTGCGTCGATGCCGCGAACACCGCCCAGTTGCTTCGCGCGTGGCGAATAATGCGCCAAATCACCCCACCAACTCCCGAATAGGCTTCCCCGCGCTCAGTTTGACAGGCCGCCCCGTGGCCGGCGCAATATTCTCCTTGGCCGGATTCAACCCCAGGGCCGCCAGCACCGTGGCGTGAACGTCTTCCACCTGGGTCGGCTTGTCGCAATCCTTGACGCCTTCAGGGTCAGTCCCGCCCAGCACCTTGCCGCCCGGGATCTTGCCGCCCGCCAGCGCCAGGCTGAATCCAGTAGGCCAGTGGTCCCGCCCGCCGGTCAGATTCATCTTGGGCGTGCGGCCAAATTCGCCGCAGCAAAGCACGATCGTCCGCTCGAGCATCTTCCTTTGCCTCAGGTCCCGCACAAGCGCCGCAAACGCCGGGTCGAGCATCTTGATCCTGGAACGATGCAGCTCGAAATTGGCGACGTGGCCGTCCCATCCGTCGAGATTCACCTCCACACAGCGCACGCCGATTTCGATCAGCCGCCGGGCGGCCAGGCAGCCGCGCCCAAAAGGCGAATCGCCATATTCCTTGCGAAGGCTCTCGGGCTCCTGGGAAACGTCGAACGCTTTGAGCTGCTCCGAGGTCATCATCACGCGGGCACGCGCCAGCGTCTCGCGGTGCATCGAGGCGGCGACGCGCGTCTTCCGGCCGCGGGCAAACGTCTGCTCGAGGATCTCGAGGTCGGCAACCCGCGCTCGATCACGGGCGTCCGCCACGCCGGCGCTCACATCGGGCAACGGCCCGTTGGGATCATCGGCCTGGAACGGGTCGAACTCCGCCCCCAAAAAGCCCCCGCGGCTCGGCCACTGGCCGGTCAGGATCGAAATATGGCGCGGGATCTCGGTACGCCCCACGGGTAGCTCATGCGCACAGATCGCCCCGATCGACGGGTGCTCAACCGTCGGGTCCGGCCGGTACCCGCGCTTCATCATGTACGTGCCGCGCTCGTGGTCGCCCTCCTTGCTCACCATGGACCGCACCAGTGCAATCGAGCCCATCTCTGCCGCGAGCTGGTCGAACCCCTCGGCGAGCTGAATGCCCTTCACGGCCGTGTCGATCGCCTTTGTCCCGCCGGCAATCTTCGTGCCTGGGTGCGGGTCAAACGTTTCGAGCTGGCTCGGCCCGCCGCCCAGCCACAGCAGGATGACCGACTGGGCCGGCCCTCGAGTTTTTTCCGCCTGCTGAGCAAGAATCTCCCCCAGGGGAGTCATCCACGAAATCCCGGCCAGCTTGAGGAAACCGCGCCGGTCAAGCTCGAACGGCAGCGCACGGCTTGAAGAAGAAAAAAGAGACATCCTCAATGGCTCCAGGAGAATTCGGTCGTGTTGATGAGCGCCCAGAACAGGTCGGTCAAACGCTCTTTTCGCGTGTCGCCTTTGGCTTTGTCCAGCCGCGCGGTGAAATGCGTCAGCTCCTCCGGCGTCGGCCGTCGGGTGAGCACGGCGAGGAACGCGGTTTCAACCGCAGTTTGGTCGTCAGGCGCCAGCCCCGCGATCTGCCCTGCGGCGGTTAACAAGCCGCCGGCGGTTTTCTCTTTGGCAATCTTGCCGTTCATGAGCAACAAACGCTGCGGAATCGTGCCGCTGCTGGCGTCGAACTCGTCTTCGCCGCTATCGCCGTAGCGCTTGACGAAATCGTTCCGCCCCGTGTAAGTCGATAGCCGGATGAACCAGTGCGACTGCGGCCCCAGCGTGGTGACGGATGCAGCCTGGAAAAGTGCCCCCGCAATCTGCTCCGGTCGCAGCCGGGTCATCGGAAAAACAGCCCACGCCGCGTCCAGAGCGTCCGGGTTCGCGGCATCGGTCGCGCTGCCGAGCCGGAAGGCCTCGCTTGCCACGATCGTGCGGATCAGCCGGTGCAGGTTGTAATCGTGCGCCGCGAAATCGGCCGCGAGCAGATCGAGCGCCGGGTGAAGCTGTCCCGCTGACGGCAGGTCATCGACCGGCTCCGCAAGCGGCCGGCCCAGCAGCAGCGCCCAAATGCGATTCACCGTCGCTTGCGAAAAACTGGAGTTTCGCCGGTCGGTCACCCAGGCCGCGAGCTGCTCGCGCGGGCTGCCCGAATCCGGCTTCAGCTCCGGACGAAACGGCACGCATGGCGCGACGTCCACCGGCTCTCTTGTCTTGCGGTCCGGCGGCCGGTATTCGTTCTTCTCGCCGTCGCGGATGCCCCGCAGGTTCGAGTTCACCCCGCCGAAGAACGAAGCAAGCCCGCGAAAATCGTCCTGCTTCCACTTCTGGAAAGGATGGTCGTGGCACTGGGCGCAGTCGATCCGCATGCCCAGGAACGCGCGCGCCACCCGTGCCGCCAGCCGCTCGGGTGTCGGCTTGCCCAGCTCGGGGTCAAACGTCACGGAAACAAAGTTCGTCGCCGGGTGGTCCGTCCACAAGCCTCGCTCAGCGATCATCTCCTTCACGATCCCGTCATAACGCCGATTCTCGAGCAGTACGTCGGAGAGCCACGCGATGAACCGCCGCCGTCGATACAGAATGAACGGGCCATCCTCCGTGCCGACGTAAACCCTGGCGAATCGCTCGGCCAGGTAATCCGAGAATCGCCGGTCGGCGAGCAAGGCATCGAGCCATTCCCGCACCCGGGTTTCCTTCGGCCGCGCCTCGAACCGCCGGATTTCCTCGAGCGAGGGCACCGTTCCAGACAATGCCAGCGAAAGACGCCGCATCAGCGTCAGGTCGTCCGCGGGCGCCGCCGGCGTCATCTTTGCGGCGGCCCATTGCTTGTGAAACGTGTCGTCGAGTGCCGTGATGGTCGACCCGGTATCAGACTTAACTTCCTTCGTCTGAGCCTTTTGTGGCGGATACGACTCCTGCGCTCGCATCAAGCCCGCGCCCGTTGCCGCCGCGCCCACGCCAATCGCGCTCACGAAGAAAAGATCACGGATACCCACCTTCATGCGCACCCTCCGTTCGTCACGACTGGTCCTACCAATAGAATACCAGTTTTGAGGCGCACATGTTTCAGAGGGTTCTCACGGCTTATTCGTGCGTTCCGGCTTGGTCCTGGCTCCGTCTCGGGGCATTTTTTTCGTCGGTCCCACCTGTTCGTCCGCTTCGGCGCCGGTAATCATCCCTTCCTGCAAAAATCTGCTGGTCGCCTTCGCAGCCGCTTCGGCCCGCATCTGCTCGGCTTGCGCCATTCGTGCGGCAACCTCGGCCAACTGCGCCTTCGTTCGCTCGCGCGCGGCCTGGATCCACGCCCACGTGACGCTCATCAGGACGGCTAGCACAATGCCTAGGGTCGCGCCTGCCACAACAACCGTGTGCCGATTCCGCCGCAAAAATTTGCCCATCCTGTACGAAGCCCTCGGCGGGCATGCCTCGACGGCCTCGTCGCGCAGGTGCCGCTCGATGTCTTTAGCCAGCCCGCTGGCGCTCGAATAGCGCCGCGTGCGGTCCTTCTCCAGGCACCGCATCACGATCCAGTCCAGCTCGCCGCGCACGTCCCTGGCCAGCCGCGCCGGCTCGCTCCGCCGCTGCACCGCCACGCCCGCCAGAGAATTGTGCGACTGCGTCAACCGCGTGCTCGGCCTGGGCGGCTCTTCTTCCTTTATCATGCGAATCAACTCCGCAAACGCCGCGCTCCGCAGCCGGCTCTTCTCCAGCGGCGTCGTTCCGGTCAAAAGCTCGTAGAGCAACACCCCCAGAGCATAAACGTCGGCACGCGCGTCGATGTCGAGCGCACTCGAGCTCCGCCTGCTCTGGCGCCATGTATTCGAGCGTGCCGATCAACTGTCCAATCTCGGTGTGCAACGACTCGCTCGTCAGCCGCGTTTGAAGCGCCTTCGCGACGCCGAAGTCGATGATCTTGGGAATGGCTTTACCGTCTTCCATGCACACCAGCACGTTCGAGGGTTTGATGTCCCGATGGACAATCCCCTGCCCATGCGCATGTTGAATCGCCTGGCACACCGGAACGAACAGTTCCAGCCGCTCGCGAACCGGCAGGTTCAACTCGTCGCAGTACCGCGTGATCGGCACGCCTTTGACCAGCTCCATCACGAAATAGGGGCGCCCCGCCGGGGTGGCTCCGGCATCAAGCACCTTGGCGATATGGCTGTGGTCCATGAGCGCCATCGCCTGTCGCTCGGCCTCGAATCGCCGCGCCACCTGGGCCGAGTCGTGCCCGGGTTTGATGACCTTGAGCGCGACCCGGCGTTTGACCGGCTCTGTCTGCTCCGCCACCCAGACCGTGCCCATCCCGCCTTCACCGAGTTGCTGAATCAGCTTGTACGGTCCGATCTTCGTACCGATGTATTCCGTCCGGCTTCCGGCCGGCCCCCCGTCGGCAAGCGCAAGATCTTCGTCCAGTGGAGGTCGCTCGAGGAAACTGCCGGCATCTTCGTGCCGGCGCAATAAGTTCTCGACTTGACGGCGCATTGCGTCGTCGCCCCCACACGCTTCTCGGAGATAGGATTCCCGCTCGTCAAGATCGGATTTCTCGACCGCCGCAAGAAAAACGGCCTTAACCTGCTTGAATTCCGGTCGCATGGGCCACCTTCGTTCTGGGAGTGCGCATGTTGTTCGACTTGGGGGCTCCGCCGGGGCACCCGCGAGTGCGGCGGGCTGCCCGCAGAGCGTGTTTGTTAAAACGCCGCGTCTCGACGCAACTAAAAACCCAAGCGCCGTTCCGGCCATGCCTGTCTCACTCCTGCGAAAAAAATCTCCATCCGCCCCGAGCGCCGCCCTGAGCGCACGACTCAAGAGCGACACCCGGAACGGGCAAGACCTGGCCCGGCGCACCGCGATGTGACACCGATTACTTTCCTCCAAATTGAGGCCCGAACTGTTGCTGCCGCTTCTCCTGCTGCTCCTCCAGTTCCGTCATTCGCTGTTCGAGCGTCGAGAACTTGGCGACCGACATCTGGTCGGCCAGAATGGCCCGCCAGGCCGAAAGCCGCACCGACTCGGAATCGGCCCCTCTCGCCAGCCGTTCAATCCCACCCGCCGCCGCGGTGGCACTCCTTGCCATCCGCCCAATCGCCTGATTGAGGGCGGCCCGCCGCCACATCTCGGACGATTTGCGAACCTCGGGCTCGCTCGCCCAGTTGTACGCCGTCCGCACGGGCACGTCGTTCTTCCGCGCCCAGACAACGATCGACTGACCCCGAGCGACCGCCCGGGCAAGATCCAATTTTTTCTCGTTCTTGTCGAACTGCGGTTCTTGGTCTGCCACGATCCACCTCCACCTTTCCACGCCCCGGGCAACCCCGGCGCGATACTCATTGATTGTCCCCCACCGCGGATAAGCGCCCGGGGCCGCCACAAGCGGCCAGAAGAGCCACCAAAATCCCGGCAAGTGACTCCCGCTAAACATAGTGAACATCAACAGACTCGAGTGATGGCAATTTCGAGTGACCATTGCCACGCGTGGTTTTCGATCGCCCGAAGACCCGACTAATAGCTCGAATGTACCAGTGCTGCTTGGGCTTGCGGCTCGTCAATCCCCGCGTTGGATGACCGCCGCGCATCTCGAAAAATGGCAATATCTGGCAATATTCCAGACCCCTTTCAGCATTTGTACACCAGTGTAAATTGACCGATCTGAGAAGCGTCGGGCGCCGACGTCCAGCGCGTGTTTGAAACTCGCTTGACGAAGTTGGGATCATGCTCCGTTCTCGTAACGAATAGACTTGGATAAACGACTGTGTGCTGAAACGCGCCCTCGCTCCGCGAACGGATTCGCCGCGCACCACGAGCAGCGCCTCCAACATTGTCGCCGTTCGCTCCGCGAAGGGATTCGGGGCGCTGCGCCTGCGCCAGGCAGGCCTTTAGCCCGCCATTGCGCGCGTAAAGCTTTGAACCAGACATCGCGTCGTCCTCGAGTTTCTGGTTTGTCGGCATTGAACGATCTCAGCGGTTCGCGCCGACCCGCCGGCGCACTCAGTGCCTTTTCTGAAATGATCTACAAACCGGTCATTCTATTTGCGCAAAATCGGTGAAAACTCGGCAGCATTCATCAGCCGGGGACCAGTTGTGCGGGCCGCACCGCTCCGCACGAATAAACCGGGGTCCGATTGCGTAAGATTCGCGCCGAACGCCGCTCGAGTTCCCCAATCGTCTGGCGATTCACCGCGACCGCAGGACCGGGGCCAACGACGAAACGAGAGTCGCCTTTCGCTCAGCGAAAGTGCGTCACCGTCCATGGCCCCGACCGGGACCCGGTCAATACCCACTGGAGACCGCGGATTGAAGTGACACAATGTCGCATTGACATCAGGCCGCGGTGCTAGCGCCACTATAAATATAGGCGCTTTCGATATAGATATCCCCCAGCCTCATGCCTTCGATCCACGTCGGCAGGGGAGCACGCTGGTGGGCAAGATTGTCGATGACCGCCTTCGCGAGAGGATTCTCGAGCCCGATCAGTTTCACCTCGAAGGGATTGATCCGGAGATCTGTGAACTGCCGCATCACTCCATACACGCGCCCGTATGCGACAATGCCTCCGTCCTTGTCGACGACATCTGAAATGATGTAGAGAAACCACTGACCGGACTCGCTCGTGTAGAGCCAGAACGCTGCCTTTACGTCGAAATCGGCAGATCGAAGCTGATTGATCAGACGAGGGACGTCTTCCAACCGAGGATTTACCAGTGTTGTCTGACCCATCTAGATACTCCGTGATTGACGTCCATGATTGCTGGGATCAATTGTTCGGCGTCGGCGCGGGTCTTGCGCTCGTACCGGCTTTCCTCGCTCCGATCCTACGGGATGCGACCGCTGCATTGCCATGCGTCATCGAGATGAACGGTTGTGTGCGTGGCGACGCATCACACCGCCTCCCCCCCACCGAGCTCCTCAAGCAGCCACGCCCTGGCAAACGCCCACTGCCGGTAAGCCGTCGCCCGAGAGATCCCCAAACTCGCGCCAGCGTCCTCAACGGAGAGGCCAGCAAAATACCGTATCTGAACCAGACGAGCGGCCTCCGGGTCTTCAACCGCCAGCCGGTCGAGGGCCTCGTCAAGCGCCAGCAGATCGTCGGCTCGATCCGGGGGCGCGGGCTGGTCATCGTGCAGGTCGACGCGCCGGCGTCCGCCGCCATGCTTTTCCCGCCGCTTGCGCCGGGCCCGATCAACCAGGACGTGCCGCATCGCTTCGGCCGCAACGGCAAAGAAGTGTCCCTCGCCTGCAAACGGGCGATCGTCTCCAGAACCAATCATCCGTAGATAGGCTTCGTGCACCAGCGCCGTGGCATCCAGAGTCTGCCCCGGCGATTCACGGGCGAGCTTCTGCCGAGCAAGCTTTCGCAGCTCGTCATACAGCAGCGGCAGCAATTTGGCCGCCGCGTGCGTATCTCCGCTCTTGATCGATTCCAGCAGCTTGGCTGCGTCGTTCATGGCGCGCTTCAGTGCACGATTTCCAGGTTGGTGATATCCGAACGCGCCGCTGAAACGCCGCTCGTCGTCGCCGCAAGCTGCTGTGACTGGAGCGCCGCCCGCTGGGCCTGGATCGCAGCGATCCCGGCCTCGGTAACTCGTGTGTGCTGCACCGAGACGATGACCAGATGTGGTAAAGCCGCCAGATCGGCCAGTCCGGCATCGGTCACGCCCGTGCGGTCCAGCGTCAGCTCCTCGAGATTCTTCAATCCCGTTAAGCACTTGATGCCGGCATCCCCCACGCCCGTGCCTTTCAGCCCGAGCACTTTCAAGCTGGTCACGTTCGCAAGCTGTGCCAGGCCGAAGTCGCGAAGATCGGTGCCTTCGAGACGCAGCGACTCGAGCCGTTTCAAGCCATTAAGATGAACGAGGCCCTGTCCGGTAATCCGCGTTCCGTACATGGATAAGTGAGTAAGCGCTGGAAGCCCGGCGAGCACCGATAGACCCTGATCGCCGATTGCCGTGCGGTCCAGATTCAGATCCTCCAGTTTGCTCAATGCCTTCAGCGAGGCCAGGCCTGCACTATCGATCTTGGTGCCGCTCAAGTTGACGTTGGTGAGCTCGGTGAGGCCCGCGATGCTTGCCATCGCGGCGTTATCGACGTTGGTCCCCATCAGGTTCAAGGATTGCAGTTTCTTGAGGTGCGCCAGATGCAAACGGGCTCCTCTTCCCAGCCGCGACCGCACGAGCGTCAAATCTTCAAGCTCGCCGAGGTTTTCCAGGAATTGCAGACTTTGATAGTTGAGCACCATATTATTGAGACGCAGCGACTTGAGCCGTTTGAGTTTGCCGATCGGTTCGAGGGAATCCCCCATCGTTCGTCCCGGCAGCGAGACCGACGTGACATTCCCGAAGCAATCCACGCCCAGCAACGACACCAACCAGGCCGGAGCATCCGGCCCGGCCTCTTCTGATTGTACCGGACCGTTGGACCAACCCAGGTAGATCAACCATTCCGGAAACCCGGGTAGCGTGAAAGCCCCGGACGATCGAATCGCGTCGGGTTCCTCCCAGTCGTACGTCACGGTCCCGCGGGCCTTTTTGATCGCGGCGACGGCATCCCGTTGCCCGGCGGCACTCGATCGCAGCCACGTCACCGCGCCAGCGGCAATCGCGAGCATGACGATCGCGAAGCCCGCGCACAGCTTGACCCAGAATCCCCAGGAACGCCACCACGAGCCCGGCTGCTTGATCACGGCGGTGCTCTCCTGTTGGGTGCTTCCTTGCCAGGCGCTCTCGATCGCGCGCTCCATCATCCCGCTTCGCTCCCTGTTCTTCAATGCCGCGCGCAGGGTTGCCCTGGCTCTGCCAGTCTTCCGTCGTAGCAGGCGCACGTTGGGCGCGGGTCTCCAGACCCCGCCCTCCGCGCGACCAAAGGTCTTCCCCCCACCCAGGCGCTAGGCTCAGAAACGCCACCCCGGGTGCCCCGCGCGAGTTGGGCGCGGGTGTCCAGACCCTACCCTCCGCGTGATCGCGCACGTTGGGCGCGGGTCTCCAGACCCCGCCCTCCGCGCGACCGAAGGTCTTCCCCCCACCCAAAGCGCCCGGCCGGGCAACGCCTCCCCAGGTGCCCCGCGCGTGTTGGGCGCGGGTCTCCGGGCACCCGAAGGGTCGCCGCCCCCCGCGCGACCGCTGTCCCGCGCAATCCATCACACCCTCAAAACCCACACCACCGCCACGCGAATTGCGATCCAGCGGGTGATTTCCCCGTTCGCTGAACCGACAAAGAGTGCGGAGGAAGTCCCCGGTTTGTCCCGGGCGGGGGGGTGTCAATGGACGACGAATCAGCGCGCGGCGCGCGCACGATCAGGCGAGACCAGCCTGCTGGCGCAGTCCCGGCCAAATCCGTCTGCAAATTCGACGGCCTCGGCCTGCGCTCGCTTTCCCAGGCCCGTCCCTGGGTGCTCTCCACTATTTTGATTTCCGCCTTCACCGTCTGGGGCTACGCATTCATCGGCCCAACCGGCCGGATACCCCCGGGCCACACCGAAGCCCACAGGACGGACTTCACGGTCTTCACGGAGGCCGGAGCGGCTTTCTTCGACGGGCGCAATCCCTACGCCGTGACCAACCCTCGCGGCTGGCATTATCTCTATCCGCCTCTCTTTGCCATTCTGGTCGCGCCCCTGTCGCTCTTGGACACTGAATCCCAGGTTCTCTTCTGGTACGCCGTGAACGTCGCGTTCACGTTCGGATGCATCGCCGAGAGCCGGCGTCTCTGGCAGTTGATCGGCGGCCCCCAGAAACGCGAGTTCCGCCGGATCGCAGTCTGCGCGGTCCTCGCGGTGATTCTGCCCTTCCTCGACTGCATGCAAGCCGGCCAGTTAGGGATCGCGATCCTCTATTTTCTGATGCTAGGCTCGCGGCTGGTGCTTCAAAGTCGAAGGCAGGCGATCTGGTTCCTGGGTGGTCTGACGCTAGCCCTGCCAGCGAGCGTGAAGCTCGTGCCGGCCTTGCCCGTGGTGTTCCTGCTAGGTCAGCAATGGCTATCCGTCCTCTTCCCCGGCCGCCGCGAGCGCCCCTGGTCAAGCGCAATCGCCTCGACCGCCGGTGTCTCCGCCGGCGCGATTCTCTTCCTGCTACTGATCCCAGCTTCAATCATCGGCTGGCACAAGAACATCCACTATCTGGATGTGTGGCAAACGAAGGTCGTGACCAACGAGCGTGTCGGTCCCGAGGCGAGTTTCAACGTTCATAGCTACCGCAACCAGAGCCTGGCCAACGGCGTCTATCTCTGGAGCAAGTCTTACCGATTCGGCAGCCCCGCGCCCGTACGTTTTCAGCCCCCGGAGGGGGCGACAGCACGTAGCCAGGGTGCGTCAGCCCCTGGAGCGATTGACCAGGGTGCGTCAGCCCTTGGTACTCGCGGGTCGTCCGGGAACGCCGAAGCCTTCACCCCCGACCAGCCGGAGCGGATCGCGAATCCAGCCGTACGCGTCGCGATCGGATTTATTCTGATTTCGCTCTTGGCCCTGGCCGCGATGGTGGGCCGGCGTGGTCACGCTCTCGATGCGTTCTCAGCCTTCGCCCTGGCGTCCTGCGCCACGCTGCTGGTCTCCCCGCTGGCCTGGGGCCACTACTTCATGGTCCAGCTCCCTGCCCTGCTCTGCGTCCCGATCTGGCTATCGAGAAGCGGAATGCCGCGTGCAGCAAGGATTGCGGCGTTGGCTCCCGTGGTGCTTTCGTGGTCCTACTACCTGGCAATGCCGCAGTTCGGCGGTCTCGGCCTCCTGGGGCTGGGAACAGCAGGGTGGTTCTTGGGTGGATGTGGGTTGATGTGCTGGGTGATGGTCCGGGGTCGCGGGGGGTGTGATTTGATTGAGGAGGCCGGCGCAGGGGTGGCAGTGGGGTCGCACCAGTTTGCGTGGGCCGGTCGCTCCGCGCGGCTGAGCGGGGCTACAATCTCGCCCGGTGAGTCGGAGAAGATGGTTGGCGCGGAACGACGAGGTATCGTGCGAAGATGAGCTCATGCGAAGGTGGGAGCTTTTGCATCCTCAGCGATTCAGTTGAAACCTGAAGATGAGGTCATGCAACGTCGCAAACAGAAGGCGCGAAGGAGCGACGATGGGCGTGAGATCGAAGTTCAGTGGTGCGGCGATGGCGGCACCAATACGGTGTCCGATCATTAGTTAAAAAGAAACATATTATATACTATTGCTTAAGTTGCCTGTAACCGCTATCCAAACAGCGTTGAACAGAACTTCCAGCCGAGGCACTCGAGGCGAGCAGTTCCCTGGGCTGCCCGTATCGGACGTCACACAACGATCAAGTCCGTCCACTGAACTCTCAGCGATGCGGGACGGGTTCAGCTCAGGCCCTGTCGGCAGGACTGGGTGTGACGGTCATGTTTGGCTATCTTCCCGTTTGCTACTGCTCAAGTACGGCGCGCCTGCCATTCCTCAATTGCCGCACGTCCCGCATCGCCCAGTGTCAGGAGGATTTCGCCGAACGTGCGAATGCACATAGCCTGCACGCCATTGAAGTATCCGGCCTGCCTGATTTTTTCGGCTAGCACCGAGTCGCTCCAAGGCCCGCGCCGATACCAAGCTGTTATGAGCGTCGCGGGGTGCTCGAACGAGGGCGACGGTTCCGCGGGTTCTTCATTCTCAGTGGCCCAGAACTCAGTGGCGATTGTGTCTCGCGGAAGAACCGGCTGGCATGAAAGCGCCGACCCGGCGATGGAACGCAATTCAGGAGAAGCCGCCTCACGCCATAACTTGAATAACGTCTGAATGACGCGCGGCGCGGGGGGCATGCTCGGAACCCTAACTGCCCCCGTCCACATAAGCGTCCATGCGGCGGTCAGCGCTAGCACGGGATCCTCCGGATTGAGAATCTGACCGGCGGCGTTACGTAACGATTTCATGCGCTCTACGAATTCACTGTTAATCTTCTCGCGTTTGCCCCACGCCGAAATCGCAAGACGTGCCGAAACCAGCAGCGCGTGCGCTTGCTCTCGTCGGTTTCCCGACGCAAGCCAGCGATCGAGGGTGCAGGCGACTTCGGATGAGAGCTCGATCGCCCGATTTCCAAAAACGGCGTCGCCCGCTAGCACGAGCATCGCGCGATAATAGTCTTCCCAGCGACGATTCGCTTCGAGGTAGGTTTTCTCGACGACATCCTGTAATAATCCGCCGAACTTTCCGTGCCGCAGGAGTATTAGCCCCTCACCGTCGGCAGTATGGCGCACGGTTTCGCGTAGCGCAGAAACTAGGGCAGGTGGCGGCACTTGTATTTCGTCGAGGAGGCACTGCCGCAGGAGGCGCGCCAGTCGCCGATGCTCCTCATCGCCAGGTGGGCCCGCGCCTTGAACCGCCTTCCCAAATTCGCACAGCTCCGTAAGTCGCTCAAGCACGGACACAGCTCTGCGCCCCGCCATCACGCATGCGAGCGCGACGATTTCATGCCAAGATAGATCCGGAAAATGAGGCTCAAGAATCTCGCGCAGACCCCGGCCGTCATCTCGGCCGGGATACTGTTCCTCGACCAGCCCGCGCGCCGCCAAGTATTCCTGAAAAGTCAGGTGCCGAAATTCGTAGACCGGCTGGATCTCGCCGTCGATCCGTTCATGCCCCGTCTGCATCAGAAGGCTGCTCCGGTATTCGATTCGTTCAACAAAGTTCTCGGCGCTAACCCGCGTGAACTGCAACTCGGCTTGCAGCTCCTTCCGCGCGTCCCTGAGCAGTTTGAGGAGCCGTCGGTGACCCACTTGCTGAAGACCTTCGCTCATCATCACGCAGGCCACGTACGAAAGCTGAGCCAGGGTTTCCTCCAAGTCCATCGGCTCGAAGCCTTCGGTGTTCCAGGTGCGAATCAGGACGCGCACAGCTTCTCGATAGAGTTCCACACGGCGAGTCGGCAGCTCGCCGCCGGAGCAACGTCGGACTACCAGAAGCGTCGTCAACATCAGCGGGTTCTCTGCGAGCGAGCGAATGCGCTCGTTGTTCCAGATCGTAGCCGCCAGAGCTTCCGCTTCGGCTCGGACCCTGTCGTTATCCCCCGCGACTTCGACATGCCAGCTTTCACAAAGACGCTGGACGTCAGCGTGATCGAACGGAGCGAGGGACACCTGCTCGCAGGCGCTGGCGACCACTCCTGCTACGTGGCGGTATCCCGCCTCGCGCGACGTCACGACTGTGGCCACTTGCGGAAACATCGCCAGAAACGTGCGCACGTGACCGGCGAACGTTGTCCGCGCGCCTTCGTCGAGAATTTCGTCGAGACCATCGACCAGCAAGAGCGCCCGCCCAGTGCGCAGGGCTTCGTCCATGTGAGCGCGGAAAAATGATGCTACAGCGTCGTTCATGCCGGCGTGCTTCGGTAGATCGTCCAGCAGCTCGCGAATCGGTCGATGGGCTCGATCACGCAGCTCCCGACAGCGCAGAAACAGGGGCAACCAATCCCGATCGGGAAGCCCATCGTCCGTGTCTGCCCTCCGTTCGGCTACTGCGTAGGCGACCGCTAGCCGCTTCAGAACGGTGCTCTTGCCGCCTCCTGGTTTAGCCAGCAATGAAAAACGTGGATGCAGGCCAAGGAACGCGCCGATGGGCGTGATCTTCTCTGGCGGGCTTGTAAATTCTCTCTCGCCGGTTCCCTCCGTCTGCGCGGCTGCGACGACCTTTAACGGGACGAACAGTCGCTCTAACTTCATGCGCTTTGTCGCCAGATCAGAATCCGCTGGTAGGCCCAGGAGTTGAATCTCCCCACATTCCGCGACAAGCCATCGCCGATAGAGCTCGATCGACGCCTTCGCGAGCGCTTCGCGATCGGCCGCCGGCGCCGGCGGAGCCAAGTACATTAGCTTGTACAGTGACCCGCGACATTTCCGGTCGGCCTTGATGACTTCTCTAGCGAGGGACTCGGTCAGAGGCGTACCGTCAGCGTGAATCAGTGCAAAGTGCGCTCGCTGCTTGCCGTGGGAGTAGTACACAGCCCACAGATATCCGAGCTCGTGCCCGAGCAATTCCGTCTCGTCCACGTCGACATCTTCCAACCGAGCGTGCGCACGGCAGCCCCCGGCTTTCTCCACGGCCTTTTCTCGGCTGATCAGAATCCGACCATTCACCATCTCATCAATCATCTGCTTGCCATCAAGCAGAATGATTCGCTTCTGCTCGCTGGTCTCGAGCTCCTGCTGTTTGCCCGTCTCCCGGAACCCGCTGAGCGAGACGAAATAGGCGGTGATGGGAATTCGTTCGTCCTTGTCGCGTTCGAGGCTGACGACACCGAAGAACTTGTTGAGATCCTCGCCACCAATCTTGTCGGTGTGGGCTTTGCATTCGGCAACGAGCCGTCGCAGCTCGAGCCGGTGCGTCCCCTGGATGTCAATCTCGCGGCCGGACTTGTGGACATCGAGCCTCAAGTCGTCATAACCGAGAGCGAAGAACAGATCCTTGACGAGCCGCGTGAATAAATCCCCGCGCGCGTTGTTCGTCGAAGCCAGAAGCCGCAATGAAACAGGAACGTCCATGAATCAGTTCACCTCGAATCGAGGCCCGCAAACCAATACTTGTCGCATCGTCGCAGGTTGATCAACCAGGCCGCTTCAGAACAGTCGCTTGCCGCTCTCTCGGCCTCGCGCAGACACTCTCGCCACACAGCGAAGAAGAACGTTCAGCCGGTCGAGGTCGTTTGCTACGGCACTGATCTTCCCAGGTCCTTGGCGAAGACCACTCCGATTATCCCATCGTCACACTTAAGTTCAATGCCCGCATGGACGCGACAAAAGACTGATGCATATCAGTGGCCTCAGATTTGAACAAAGGCAACGAAGGTAAAGACAAATTCGGTGACGCGGTAGCCGTATTGAGTGCTCGGCGCCTGGATCCGGAAGGACCGGCCGTCGCCGAGGCCATCCTGACAGTTGCGTGCCGTGCCCGCGTCGGCATCTGCTTCTGGCCCTCAGCTCTCCTCCCCTTCGTTACCTTCGGTGCGTCAGGCTAAGTCTCGCTGATCTCGACAGTTAAAAGGAACTGCCCATGGCAATTGCTCGTTCACCATGAAGCCGACTCGGCGGCGGTGCGGGCAACCGCGCCGTCGGAGCCCGAGAACGCGAAGACGTCAGCCGTAATGCGAAAGCGTGAACCCGTTTCGGCCTCGATAAACCAGTGGTAGTGGTCAATCTTCCGAAGATGCCGAAACCTGACACCATTCGCGAAGCAACGAGCACGTGCAGCGGATGGGCTACCCGGGGTGAGAGGGGATGGCGGGCGTCGACAGATCAGTGAGGAACCTGAGAGACCCGGCTTGGCGGTCTGAGATCTGGAAGTGATCTCTGACCAACGACCGACGGGAAACCATAACCGCCAGTCGGCCACGCCGGGAGTCGGAGGGGGTCGTAGTAGCGACGATACGGCTAACCACCGTGGAGCAAAGGACCCCTGCCAAATTCACGCTTCATCAGAAGTGAGGAGATCCGCTTGGACAAACGTCCCACTACGGAAGAACACGGTGGCCTGACCTGGGACCAACAACTGGCTGAGCCAGAAGTGAAGTCTGGGGTCCTGCTACCGCCGAAAGTCTCTGAACTGAGAAAGAAGCTAGGTCAAAAGGCCAAGCAGGAGCCGAAGTTCCGGTTCTACGCTCTGTACGACCGGATCTATCGGGAAGACGTGCTGCGGATTGCGGCGACTCTGGTGCTGAATCACAACGGCGCTGCCGGGGTGGATGGTGTCACCTGTCAGGACCTCGTCACACTGGATGATCCTGCCTGGGATGCCTACATACGGCAGTTGCACGAAGAGCTCCGCACCAAACGCTACCGACCGCAGCCGGTCAAACGCGTCTATATCCCTAAACCGGACGGCCGGATGCGACCGCTGGGAATTCCCACGGTCAAAGACCGGATCGTCCAAACGGCGGCCATGTTGATACTCGAGCCGATCTTTGAGGCTGACTTCCTGAACTGCTCGTTTGGGTTTCGTCCAGGAAGAAACGCTCATCAGGCGATCGACACGATCCGTCACCATGTCAACTCCGGGTTTCGAGAGATCTATGACGCGGATCTGAAATCGTACTTCGACACAATTCCACATGATGCATTGATCAAGTGCCTGGAACGACGGATTGCCGACCGCTCCGTGCTGAAGCTGATCCGCATGTGGCTGGAAAGCCCCGTCGTCGAGACCGACGGACACGGTAAGACTAAAGTGACTCGGCCGAAACAGGGGACGCCGCAGGGTGGAGTAATTTCACCGTTGCTGGCGAATCTCTACCTGCATTGGTTCGAGAAGCTGTTTTATCGTTTCGACGGACCTAGTCGCTGGGCCAACGCCAAACTCGTGCGGTATGCCGATGACTTTGTGGTCCTGGCACGCTATCAATCTCAGCGCTTGATCGATTGGATCGAGAATCTGTTAGAGGGACGGTTTCGGCTCACCGTCAACCGCGAGAAAACGCGAATCGTCAAGCTGCATGAACCGGGTCAGAGCCTGAACTTTCTGGGCTTTGCGTTGCGATACGACCGGGACCTCTTTGGCCGCGATCATCGATATCTCAACGTGTTTCCCTCAGTCAAGTCGATGGCTCGCGCCCACGAAAGAATCCGAGAGATGACTGGGCCCAGGCTGTGTTTCGTCTCCATCCGAGAGGTGATAGACGGTATCAACCGCTGGACAAAAGGCTGGAGCGGATACTTCCGTTACGGCTATCCCCGCCATCGGTTTCGGAACCTCAATAGCTTCATGCTGCTGCGCTTGACGCGTCACTTGCAACGTCGCAGTCAGCGAGCCTACCGTACCCCGGTAGGCAAGTCAGATTACTTCCACCTGCAGAGCCTCGGCCTGCGGCTCCTGAAATGACTTATCGCTGCCTCCCTGCGAATCGCCTTCGATCGAGAGGATTTGGGCAAGCCGGATGCGGGAAATCTGCAAGTCCGGTTTGAAGAGGGCGGAGGCGACGGGGTCACACCCGTCCCTCCGCTACTCGACTTACCTTCTGTTCAAAAGCATTTTGACTCGAAGTGCTCACATAAACGTAAAATAATCAAAGCTACGGCACCCCAAGGCTCGCTTTTTTCCCTCGTCCCAACTGTAAGAGGTCTAATTCTTCTGTGAGCGAGGAAATCCGCGTTGAACCCGTAGGGTCCGCTATCTGCGGACCGTCTTCGGTGCCAGCGCTGGCGACGCGCCGAGCTTCGCCAAGGAATTTCGGAACCTCACCGCTTTTTCTCGAGCGCCTCAACCCGCTTCTCCAGCCGATCCAGTCGCTCCAGGATCGCGTCCAGCTTCTCGTCTCGCGACGACCCAAGCGTCAGCATGACCCCCTCGTCGACCCGCCATTGGTACTCCTTCACAGAATTGACCGGGCGCAGCGCATAAGCCACGCGTCGGGCCATCTTCGCGAAATCCTCAGGTGCAATCGTCACCTCCATGTCGCGCACGCCCGCATTCGGGTCAGTAACGTAGCTCATCGACAGTCTACACGGAATCTCCGGCTGCCCCTTGGCCGCCAGCACGAAGTCCTTGTCCGCCCGCTGCATGAATTTCTTGTACTGGATATAGCTGACATCGCCAAACCACTCCACCCCATGGATCCAGAACCTTCCCGCAGGTTGGGCACTGCCCCGCATCGCCCGCACCTGGGCCGGGGCATCCGCAGCATCCGCCCAGTACACCCGGTCAATCGTGATGCGCTTGTGCTCCTTCTCTGCCACCACCGGATTCGGCACCTTGGCAAACCGTCCGAAGTGATCGTCCAGCGCAACGGCCCTGTAAGGATTGCTGTACTTGAACTCCCCATCTCGCTTACCCAGCGCATACCGCGCGCCCCAGGTCGGCGCCAGGCCGGCTTCACTCAAATCATTGAACGTATGAACATGAATCATCAGCCCCAGATAAGTCGAATCGAGCACGTTCTGCCCGAGCGCATTATAGTTCAGCCGCCGCCATCGATTCCCCACGAACACCTCAAGAAACGTGTGCGCCGTGAAACTCTTTCCCGCAGCCGCCAGCGCCGTCGTCGTCACACCCCGAACCTGGTGGTGCGTGATCCCCTTCCCCACCAGCGCGACTTGCTCGTCGTCAGAAGCATCCGCCACCGGGATCGCAATGATCAGCCGCGTCGGAATGCCCACTGCCCGCAGCACCGTCGCCTGCGCCACCGCCGCCGAAGTGCAAGTGCCATAAACCTTGCGATTGAACATCTCCTTACCGAAAAGCTCACTCGCAAACTGCTCCGAGACCGACCACTCCGGGCTGCCTTTCTCCCGCTCGAAGGCTCGCTCCAACCCCAGGAACACCGCTGCTTTTCCGCCCGGAAAGTGGACGTAATAAGTGCAGAACATGTTCCGATGCCTGGCTCGCGAGTACATCCACCGTGACACCTTCTCGACGACTTCCTTATCAGTCAACTTCTCCGGGTCGATCCCGGAACCCCGCAGCTCCGCCAGAAGCTGCTCCCGCATCGAGGCGTCCCAGTTGGTGGTCACGCCCGGGTCAAGGAATTCGGTCATGCCGCCATACTCGACGCGCCAGTTCGGGTTGCCCGTGATCGTGCCCGCGCATGTGTTGAGCGGATAGATGACGACCTCAAGCTCGGCGTAATCCTTCGTCTCCGCGATGACCCGCACATCCTGGTAATCGTCGTTGAGTGCCGCCAGGTTGTAGGGCGGCATCACACGGATCACCGCGCGCACGCTGTACGTGAACTCGCGCCGCACTGACCAATCCCCGTCGGATGTGCCCGTACCGGCTGTGTCTTTCTTCGCCGGGTCAGTCCGGTATTTATGAATTTCCTGGAAGTCCGAAAGCCCGTCGCCGTCGGAGTCCAAGTCGCGCACCTGCGCGGCTGCCGGGCCATCGGCGTTCGCGCACCGGTCGCACATCGTGGCGAGTGCCAGGGCCATGATCAACAGCATTCTGGAGGGTGTTGCGAACGTTGCCATCGTGTCGATCTCCCTCAGTGGTATCTCTCGGCAGCCAACCAACCGAACAGTCCGATCCAACCCAGTGCAAGCGCCGCAGCGAATGCCGGAACCAGCAGCAGAATACCGAACCGTCGCCGCGACACGCAAAGCTCGGCCAGCACGACGATATTCAGAAAAAGGCCGAAGGCGGTCACGGCGGCGGGAATCGCCAGACACAACAGCGGATAAGGACTCCCTGCCCACATCCCATGATCCTGGTTCGGCGCGTCGTGCATCCGGCTCACCGAGATCAACATTCGCGCCGAGAACCAACCCATGCCGAGCATGATCACGCTCAGCATCACGACCGACATCCCGAACCGCCAGGCGGAGCGCCCCCGCGGAATCTTGCCGAAGAGGACGCTCAAGCCGTAGAGCGGCAGACCCAGCAGCAAAAGAACCGCAAGCCCCTCAGGCGCTCGCTTGAGCAAAGCGAGCGCGCCCGCCACCACGCCCACGGCGATCATCAATGTCCGGATCGTGAACTGAACGCGGCGCTCACGCACGGCGAATGATCCCCCGGAGAGCGGTCGGCTGGAACGCTCGAATTGGGTCATCGCCCATCAGAACAAGTCAATTCGCGCTGCGTCAAATGAGTTTTCTACGTCGCAGTCTTGCACCGCCCACTCCGCCGTCGTCGCACCACTTCGCCCAGCGCGATCAACACACCAGCGCCCCACGCCAGCACCGACGACGGCTCGGGGACGGCGGTAAATCCCAGTCCAGCGAGCGTCGCGAAGGTCCCGGTAAACGCGTTTCCTTCCGGCTGAAAGGTAAATGATGAGATCGGCTGATTGGCGAAAGCCGCCGAGATATTGAACGCAGTACCGTTGTTGATAAACCCAAGACCGTCCGACGGAAAGAGCGCGACCGCCCCCAGTGATTGCCCGTTCTGCCCGAACGCGGTGATGATCGACTCGCCCGCGGCCGCCAGAGGCGTGTTCGGCAATGAGCCGATGAAATACGGCTCCAACACGATGTTGCCGGCAGGCCCGGCTTCAAAGTGAAACGTGACCGATTCCGTGGGATCGATCGTGGCATCCCCGGAACCAATGCCGGGCACGCCTCCAAGGATCGAGATTCCCTCCGGGCCTGCGTCCGGCACGTCGTTGATGACCAGCGTGTTGGACCCCGTGATCGTCACACCGCCCACATCCAGCGATGCAACCCGTTGCGGTGCCAGATCCAGGAAGTTGATCGCATCGGCCCGAACGTCGCCGGCTGACCCCGCGAGAACCGCGACTCCGACCACTGTCCACGCCGCAAACCCGGCTTTAGCGACGCTCCTCATTGGTAGCTCCATCCCTGGAAAGCAGGTTCGCATCGGATCGGGCATCATGCCGCAACGAAGACGGTATCGCAGGTTCGGACTTCCGTAAAGGCGAACCTCGATCGCGCCGGATGCGTCCATACCATCGTCTTGCTGTTAATCCTAATCCTAATCCTAATCCTAATCCTAATCCTAATCCTAATCCTAATCCTAATCGTACTCTCATTCTTACTCCTACTCCGAGACGATGCGCACGCCGCGCACACCTCGACATTCCTCAATCCCCTCTTGCCTTTTGACCTAGGATGATTCGTGTCGAATCGGGATGATGTCGAAAGATCGGTGCGACAGACGCAAGACACCAAAGGCGAGGTGACGGCCGTGGTTGGGGACGAGGTGGACGGCGGATCGCTCAAGGATGCGGAGCTTGACTTTACAGACACGGATCGACCGAAAAAAAGCGCGGGTCGCAGCACGAGCGAGCCTGTTCCAAACCAGCCCTCCGGACAAGCGTATCTCCATGTGGCGCTGATGGTTCTGGTCGGATCGACCACCGCTCCGGCAGCACGATATGTTGTGCACTCCCTGCCCCTTGCGTCAATTCCGCTAATGCGGTTCGCGTTGGCATGTCTCTGCCTGGTCCCGCTGATCTTGATCAAGGGCGGCCTCGGCCGCTTGATCCGCCAGGATGGATGGAGGCTCGTGCTGGCGGCGGCTCTCTGCGTGCCGATCAATCAGGGCTTTTTCCTGAGCGCGACCAAGCTCGGGCTGACGTCGCACGTCGCTCTGTTCTACGCGACCTGTCCGCTGGTCGTCTTGCTCCTGGCATGGAGCTTCCGAATGGAGCGGCCCAACTTCGCGCGGCTAACGGGTGTGCTGCTCAGTGTGGCAGGAATCGTCGTGATCGGCATCGGCCACTATCTCGAACACCGTTCCACCGGCGGCGACGCCGCTCATTCGGTCGTGCTATCCGACTTGCTCCTCCTCGGCGCGGTGGCGTCTTGGGGAGGATACATCGCGGTCAGCAAGCCGCTCATCGTCCGCCACGGGGCGATGACCGTCCTGGCCGGCACCGTTCTGACCGGCTGCCTCATGTCGGTACCCTTTGCTTTCCTCGACTTTCCCAGCTTGTCCAGCCTCAAACAGGTGCCGATATCCGCCTGGTCGGCCCTGATCTTCCTCGGGCTCTTCATCACCCCGTTCGCGTGGGCCTATCAGAATCTGGCTCTGCGCAGTTTCGACGCCAGCCAGGTCGCCACCTTCAGCAATGCGTCGCCGATCCTGACGGTCGATCTGGGGAATGTGGCTTTTTGGGGAAGTTCTGACCCCCACGCTCGTTGCCGGCGGTGCGCTGACGCTCGGGGGCATTTACTGGGCGTGCCGGCCGCGGCGGCGTGGTTCGCGGGTCGTTGTTCGACGTGGTGTGACCGTCGTCCGTCGGGCCACGGAGTCAAGCCAGAGCATTCCGGCCCTGCCGGGGCTAGTCCTCGCCAACGAGGCGGTCACTCGATGAGTTCCAGGCCTGGTTCCCGCACTGGTGGCCTGGCAGTTTATGTGACCAGCCACGGATTCGGCCACTTGAACCGAACGGCCGCCGTACTGAATCGCGTGCCGGGCGACGTACCGATCACCGTCAAGTCGAACAAGAATCTATTCCGGCACTGGCGCGAGCGCCTGCGGCGTCCGGCCGAGCTCCAGTTATTCGTCTGCGACTCGGGCGCAGTGAACCCTCCCGGCGATAGCAATGCCACCGACGGTCCCGCGACGATCGCGCTGGCGGCCCAGGTTCATGCCGAAGCGCTCGAGCGATTGGACGACGAGGTCGAGCGATTGGTCCGCGAAGAGAACGCAGCCGTGCTTTGCGACGCGCCGGCCTTGCCGCTGCTGGCTGCCACGCGGGCGGGAATCCCCGGCTTTTTGATGACCAACTTCACCTGGGCCGATATCTACGCCCCCTACGCCAGGAAAGCCGGCCCCGAGGCCGTCGAGTTTCGTCCGTCAGCTTCGTCAACTCTATCGCGGCGCCACCGCCACGTTCCGCACGGCGCCGGCCGTGAGCATGTCGTGGCTGCCCAGGGTGCACGATGCCGGCATGGTCGTCAACCAGGTCAAGGATCGTAGCGACGAGCTGCGGAAATTCCTCGGCCTCAAGAATAGAGACAAGGTCGCCTACCTGTATTTCGGGCGCTACGGCCAGAACGATCTCGATTGGCCTGCGCTCGGTCTTCACGAATCTCGCGGAGTGCACTTCGTCACATATCCTCCCCTGCCCGATCGTGCACCCGCAAACCTGCACGCCTTATCAACCGCTGACTGGACGGGCGCCGATCTCATCGCGTCGTGTGACGTCGTCCTTGCCAAGGCCGGGTATGGAACAGCTTGCGAAGCGATGGCCAGCGGCACGCCGCTCATTTATCCGCCGCGCCATAACTTTGCCGAGCATCGCTCGCTCGATCGCACCCTCCGCGCCTGGGGCGCGGGCGTGCCCATCTCCACCCGCGAATTCCAATCGCTCAAGCTCGATCGCGCTCTCGAGCGAGCGCTTGCGGTCAAACCGCCCGCTCCGCCATTTCCCCCTGACGGCGCAGCCCGGATTGCGCGATACTTGACGGCAGCCTGCCGCCGCCCAGGCGAGCTGCCGTCGTGGGGCGACTGAACTGGGCTGTCGAAAACGTCCGATTTGAGGAACGGATCACCGATGAAGCTAGTAATCCATCCGGCGGTCGAGGCGGATCGGCTCCACGCTCTCCAGACAGCCTCGGGAGGTGCTTCAATCGTCAACGCCGCGACCGCCGCCGAAGCCGAAGCCGCGATGCCAGGCGCCGACGCGTTCGTGGGAAAGATCACGCCGGCAATGCTGAAGGCCGCCGACCGTCTCCGTTGGGTCCAGTCCTTCACCGCCAGCCTCGAGCACTACATGTTTCCAGACCTGGTGACGCATCCGTGCGTGCTCACCAACGTGCGCGGTCTCTTCGGCGACGTGATCGCCGACCAGGTGATGGGCTACGTGCTCTGCTTCGCGCGCAACTTGCACACCTACATCCGCCGCCAGGTCGAGCACCGGTATGAGCCGCTGGGGGGCGAGTCGGCGCGCGTCAGCAATCAAACCGGTCCGGGAGTCGTCAACGACATGGATCGCGCCACGATCTATCTTCCCGAGTCCACGCTCGGGATCATCGGTATGGGCGGAATCGGCTGCGACATCGCCCGCCGAGCAATGGCATTTGGAATATCAGTCCGCGGCGTCGATCGATTTCCCGAGCGCGTGAAGCCTCCGGAAGGCGTTCAATCGGTCGCGGGAGTTGACGGCCTGGCCGAGCTGCTGCGGTGGAGCGACTTCGCCGTGATCGCCGCGCCGCACACCCCCGAGACAGAGGGATGGTTCAACGCCAAGACGCTCGCTCATCTTCGCCCGAGCAGCTACTTGATCAACATCGGCCGCGGGGCGATCGTCGTGCTCGATGATCTGGTCGCCGCGCTCAAAGCCGGTAAGCTCGCCGGAGCCGCGCTCGACGTCTACCAGATCGAGCCCCTGCCGCCGCAGCACCCCCTGTGGGAATTCCCAAACGTGATTTTGACACCTCATACCGCCGGTTATTCGACCGTGATCGCCGCCAGGCACCTCGCGGCACTGGTGGAAAACGTGCGACGCTTCGCGCGCGGCGAGCCGCTCCTGAACGTGGTCGACAAGACACTCTGGTTCTGAGCATTTCTCCAGCGTAAACCCCGCCCCTCCCTTTCCCCCCTTTTGGACGGGGGGAATGGGGGGGTAAGCGGCGCCACCCGCCAGTGATCCGACCGAAGCACCATTCTCCAGCGTAAACCCCGCCCCTCCCTTTCCCCCCCTTTAGAAGGGGGGGCCAGGGGGGGTGCATGCCGGTCGCCGCTGCCACAAAGCGGTCGCGCAACAAAAAACGCCGAAGCCCTCACCGCGAAGCTCGTCATTAAGGCCCGCTTCTCATCGGCCCAGACTTGCCCGCAGCACCCGTCCCCGCAGCCTGCCGCCGCCGCTTGACGTCCCATAAGCGAAACCCCGTGTCCGCGCCATCGCGGGTCCGCATCTTGGGGTTGATCTTGCCGCCATCGTCCTTACCGTCATATCCAACCGAATAGATGAAGAGCCCATCCGGCAGCTTGAGCAGCTTGAGCGGGCCTTTCGTGAACGGGTCACGGGGTACTTGAAGAACGTACTTCGGGACAAGCTCCTCGAGCGATTCCGGCCATCGTCCGTGATCAATGCGGTACCGCTCTGCGGCCAGCGCAGCGATCGCCGTGCGAAGCTGAGCATCGCCCATTCCCAGCCACGTTGGCGCACCACCAGCTCGCCCGAAGAGCAACCTTTCCGTCAGGCGACGCTCCCGCTCCAGAAAGCCCCATTCTCTCGCTTGCGCGACCCATTCGTCGTTCCGCGCCTTCATGGCTTCGATTTGCTCCGTTTCAGGCAAGCGAGCGGCCTCCACCTGGCGAGTGTGTAAGTGCAGCAGATTCGCCTGATTCTCCCGAATGTTGGCGCCGCTGCTGATCGCTTTCACCCAGAACGGGTAGTCGGAATAGCTGGGAATGGCCGAGCGGCCCAGCTTGCCCGCGTTGATTTGCTGGAACAAGTCATCGATGATGGCTCTCTCGCCGCGGATGGCGATCATCCTCGAAGGCTTTTGCGCTTCGTCCTCCATGAGTGCCTGGAGAGCCGCCAGCGACGTGCCCGCCGCCTGCCCCTGCACAGCGCCGTCTCAAGACAGGGAATCACCTTCCAGAACCCCCCGGCGCGCGACATCTGGGCGGAAACCCCGGGATAATCGCCGATCGAGCGGCCGGCATTCACCATTGCTCGAAAGTCGAGAATCGCCGTCTCCAGATCGCCCGTCTCGATACGAAGCTTGGCGTCGACCCACAGCAGGAACACAACCCGGTGAACGTCTTCACCGTACGGAAAATTCACGTCGACGAGCGACGTTCAATCCACCGACCTGCTCCAGCCGCTCGGCCTTGGGGCGCACTCCGTCGAGCTGCCCGCGGGGGTAATCCGAGAGCAGCCGGGCCTCTGCAACCACGTCCTCCGCCGCCTCGAACACGCTCTGGAGCTGCTCGATCCGCTCCTGGCTCAGGCGCACCTCGGGCGTTTCCCCCTCGACTGAGAACGACTGGTCGTAGTGCTTGATTCCAGGCCATCCACCCGGAAGCTTGCCGGCGATTTCCCGCACCTTGAGCACCGAGTTCTCCGAGTCGGCAACCTTCTCTCGAGCCGCCAGGATATCGTCAAGTCGCCAGCGGGGGTCGAGCCGATCGGCCTCCGCGGCGGCTGCGGCATATCTACGATCGGCCTGCTGGATCTCATTGAGAAGCGTTGATAGCGTGATCACCCCAAAAACCAGCACAAGCGCCGAGCCCACGGCAATTCCGCGCCAGTGATTACGGATCCGGCGGCCAATCGATCGAGCCGGTGCGGCAAGCTGGGCCATGGCGGAGATCCTCGCTCTCACAAGTGTCACAGGCCAGTCTACCCAGTCGCGCCGCCGATGGAAAGCGCCGTCATGGCCACTTGGCCGCGCGCATCCGGCCCGCTCAGCCGCTATGATAGCGATTTCTCGCGAACCGCCGCGTCAAGTTGTCGATCGAATCAGGAGTCGCTCACATGACCTCTCGATGGGTGTTCCGAACGAGTCTGGCTTTCACGTTCCTCTTCTCTTCGCCGCTCATGTGCCCTGCCGATGAGCCCGCCAAGGCCCTGAGCGAGCAGGACATCGTTTACTCGAAGGTAGGAACGGACGAGCTCAAGCTCGACATCGCCCGGCCAGCCGCGAAAGAGGGCACGTTCCCTGCCGTGTTCGTCATTCACGGCGGAGCCTGGCGCGCGGGGAACAAGGCCGACGTTCGGCCGATCATGGCCGAATTCACCAAGCACGGTTACGTTGCGGTCTCTCCGCAGTATCGGTTCTGCCCCAAGAATGCATTTCCCGCGCAGGTCCACGATGTCAAGGCCGCGGTGCGCTTCATCAAGACCAATGCCAAGAAATTTCAGGTCGACCCGGACCGGATCGGGGCAATCGGTTTCTCGGCCGGCGGCCATCTGGCGCTCATGCTCGGCGTGACGGGCCCGAACGCCAATCTTGAAGGGGATGCCCCCGCCGGTGCGCCCGACAGCCGCGTCAAGGCCGTCGTGAACTACTTCGGACCGACCGATCTGGCGGCGCGAGACATTCCGGCCATCTCGAAGCCGCTCGTCAAAGACTTCTTGGGCGGATCGCCCGAAGACAAACCCCTGGAAGCCGCGCAAGGCTTCGCCGATCACGTTCATATCGAAGGACGACGCACCGATGCTCACGTTCCAGGGCACCAACGACCCGCTCGTCCCCTACACCCAGGCGATCAAGCTCGCCGATGCGATGAACGCGGCCGGCATCCCGGGCCGCGTCGAGCTCCTGATCGGAGCCCAGCACGGCTGGGGCGGCCCGGAGCTGGACCGAACCAAGAACGAGACGTTCGAGTTCTTGGATCGATATTTGAAGCCGGCACCCGCTAAGCCTTGATCGCGACGGCACCTGGTCCACTCATTCCGCATCCGGGTCGGGGACGACCCCCGTTTCGACAGCGTCGCGGAAATCGGCCGGGCTCGCGAGCCACGTCGTTTGGTAAGTTGGCTCGAGCGGGACCACGATGTGCAGGTCGGTTGTCAGGAAAAGCGGCATATCCGGTAGAGTGTCACCCACGCCGATTGGTTCGATGTAGGCGGCTCGCTCTCGGCCGGTCTGGTACGAGACCAGAATTCGATCCTTACCGTCCGGAAACGTGAAGTCTTCCTCGACAATTTCGTCCCAGATGGCCTTGTGAATGCCGTATGGATCGCGTGGAGTCGGAGGAAACAGATCAATGTCCAGGACATGCACGCCTTTGCGTAAGAAGTCGACCGTCTTCTCGACGAAATCCCGAATGGCTGCCCGACTGTCCTTGTTTCCCGGCGAGACGATTTCGATCACCGCAACGATTCGACCCAAATGGTGTTTGACGACGACCCGGTTGGCCCGGCTCGCATAGACGTGGTTCGAGCTTCGCCTGATGATCCTTGTGACCGGAGGCACCTCCGTCGCCACTCCGCCCTCAAGCCCGTCGTCAAGTTTCTTTTTCGAGCCGAACTCGATCGCCAGGACGTCCGACTCGAGTGGGCCAGACCGCTGTTCAACGAGTGCAGAGAGGCCCTTCGGCAATCGCCCGCGATTGAGCATACGCGCGATTTCAATCGACCAGTCCTGGTGGAAGTGGTGAAATAGCCCGGCGGGCACACGAGACCAATCGTGGATCGGCATGGCGGTGACTCCGTCGAGTGCATTATAGCCAATGTTCCGATCGCACGTAGCCGGGTCGACCCAGGCGCGTTCAGGATACGTTTTTGTGAAACACGGTAGGCTCGATCACAGGCAGCGTAACGCTGAAAAGTCGGTTGTGCAGCATTTCCTCGAAGACTTCCAGGTCGCCCAGGAACGTGGTGGCGGGGAGTGCATCGCCGTTCGACCCCGGCCGATCGGGATACGACTGCAATTTCGCCACGCGATCGGGAAGGGGTGGATGCGTGGGATCGGAGGTCTCGTCGTCGGAGCCGGCCAGAATGTTCATCCGCATCGACGAATGAAAATCCGCTGGTAACCGGTACCAGAAGCTCCGGAAGAACGCGTAGAGGTTGGGCGTGCCGAGCCCGTTCGGGTCATACGCGCTCAACACTTCGCGGAACAGCGGCTGCACAACTGCAACCTTGACCAGGGCGGACGAGGCGGCCCCTCCGCCGGCGATGGCGGCGGAGCAACGGTCAGCTCGCGCTTCCTGCCCGCGCGAGACCGGCTCGATCAGCCACGAAGCCTCGGCCAGGCAGAACCGCGCCCAGGCCCCCAGCGGCCCCCAGACGCGGCCCGCATCATGTCCGACCGCGCGTTCCAGGCTCTCGACAAAGCGTGCCGAACGAGCCGCCCGGGTCGCGTCGCCGCGGGCCAGATGAGCTAGCTCGTGCGCCACGATCGCGCGAAGCTCACCCTGGGTGAGCACGCGAAACAGCGGCAAACCAATCAGAAGCGCACGCGAACGGCCCCAGGCCACCACGCCGCAGCAGGGAAGATAAGTCAACCGCACCTGCCCGGGTGGTTTCACGCCAAGCCGCCGGCCAACCGTGTCGATTGTCGAAAATAAGAGCGGAGCGTCCACCCGCGCCACCACCGGCCCCAGGTCGCTGTCGGGATCTTGCGTGACAACCCGGAACCACACTCCACCCAGGGCCCCCACCACGTCAGACCAGCCGCTGATCTCGTTGCGCAGCCAGCCCCGCCCGACCGGAACGAACCCGCCAAGAACAAGCATGACCACCGATCCGACGAACGTGCCGATCCAGTAGGCGGCCTCGAGCGTTCGAAGAATCCAGTTGCGCCAGACGAGGCCCAGCGCGCCCATCGGCGCCGACCGGTGCTGCACCGATGTCGCCTGGCGATTTGAAGAACCGCGCGCGCCGCCGGATCGTTCCAGCGGCTCGCCACAGTGCGGGCAGCGATCCAGTCGAAGAGCGGCGAGTGGAGTTGCGCCGGCGCGTGACCATTCCATTCGGCCGCACAAGCCGGACAGCAGAGTTCGTGCCCAGTCCCTGCTGCGGCCCGAGCCATCATCCCTCTCCGCGCCTTGGGATTATCCATACAGCATCTTCGAGCCCCGCATGCTCTTCCGTCAAGGTCGCCGTGACAGGTCCGCGCTGGCGACCACCACACTCACGGGTCGACCCTCGGCCCATGCCAGACGCACGGGCCGGGAGTTCGCACGCGATCTGACCTGCCGCTCAGTCCTTCTTGTCCGGCATATCCTTGTCCTTGTCCTTGTCGAGGGCCTTCGCGGCCTTGTCCTTGAGTTCCTTGCCTTCCTCTACAACCTTGTCCTTGACGTTCTTCATTCCCTCCATGGTCGCCTTTCCGGCGTCCTTGAACTTCTGGACGCCTTTCTCCTCGAGGTCCTTCGCCTTTTGAATACCCTTGTCGAAGCCCTCCCCCATGTCGTGGGCCTTTTCTTTGATCTTCTCTCCGGCCTTTTCGATCCCCTTACCGGCGCTCTGAATTCCACTGCCAGCTTTGTCGACCCCTGACTCCACGTCGTCGCCGCTGCAGCCCCACGCAGCCAATCCCAGCGAGGAAACCAGAACCGCGGCTATCTTTTGATGCATCTTCATCACGAGAATCTCCTGTAGAACGATGAAAACCGGAAGCGATCACTCGCCTGGCCAACCTCACATTCTAACTAACGGACGGCCCAGTGGGTGAGAAAGTTCCAACCCACCCACCCAGACGACGGAGCCAGAGCGCAAAAGTAGGTCAGGCTTTAGCCTGACAATTGACGCAAACCCAGTCAACAATTGCCCTCGCGCCTCGCGCGAAAGGTCCGCCAAGCACCCGATCCACGAAGCCGCGCGCGGGGTTCCACTAAAGTTTTCGTTGGTTGCGCCGGAATGTTTTAAGATTTGTCTCGGTCGAATCAAGCAAGCGTCCATGGAGAACGGTAGGCTCGGGTGAGCATCTTCGACGCCTCGTCATCGCCGACGATCTGCTCCGTGCGTGGGTCCCACCGCAGTTTTTCACGCTTCAGCCGCATGGCGATGTTGCCCAGATGGCAGATCGTGATCGAGCGATGGGCGACCTCCACCGGCGCCGCGGTGGGGCCGCGTGATTTCACGCAATCGATGAAGTTGCGGAAGTGGTCGTCGCTCTTGTAGAGGTGAATGCCTTCCGGGCCGATCTTGGAGTCGAGGACCGCCGCGGGGTCTGCCTCGAGCTTGCCGCGATCGACGTAGATCTTGCCTTCTGTCCCCTCGAACGTGACACCCATTTTTTCCTTGTTCGAAATGATCATGGGGATGCCGTTCTCGAACACGGCTTCGAAGTAATACTCCGTGGCAGTGTTCCAGAGCGGGTCGGGAGCAAACTCGGCTTTGGCGCCGCGGATCTGAACCGGGCCGGTCATCTCCGTACCCATGCCCCACTGGCGCAGTCAGGGTGGTGGCCGCCCCAGTCCGTGACGTTCCCGCCCGAGTAGTCGTAGATCCAGCGAAAGTTGACGTGGCACCGCGCCGGGGCATAAGCCGCCTCGGGCGCGGGGCCGAGCCAGAAGTTGTAGTCGAACCCTTCCGGCACTGGCTCCGGTTTCTTGTGATCGCCGGTCTTGGCGTAGTCGGTGCGACCGCCGGGCATGCCGACACGCACCTTCTTCAAATCGCCGATCCGCCCGTTCCGCACCAGCTCGCAGGCGCGGCGAAACTTCGCGTCCGATCGCTGCTGGCTGCCCGTTTGAAACACGACGTGCGACCGGCTCACCGCCGCCGACATCGCCCTGCCCCTCGCGCGATCGTGAGCGACAGCGGCTTCTGGCAGTAGATATCCTTCCCGGCCTTGCAGGCTTGCTCGACCATGATCGCATGCCAGTGGTCCGGCGTGCAGATTTCGACGGCGTCGATGTCCTTGCGGCCGAGGATTTCCCGGAAATCGCCCGAGGTGCTGCAACCCTTGAACGTGCCGTCACGGCGGTGCTTGCCGTAATAGTCTTCAACCAGCTGGCGGGCAGGCTCGCGGCCTCCGACCTTGCCCTCCCAGTATCCTTTGCTTTCGCGGTTCACGTCGCAGACGGCGACAATCTGCACCCGCTCATCGCGCAGAAACGAATTGAGATCGTTGAAGCCCTGGTTGCCCGTGCCGATCATCGCCACGGTCACGCGCTTACTCGGCGCGATGGAGCGCCGGATAAACCCAGCGCACTGCCGGGAACCAGCGTGGGAAACGGGAAGGCCGAAGCCGCCGCGGCCACCGGAAGCGTTTGACGCAAAAACTCACGCCGAGACGATAGAGTGCTCTCTTGGTTCATCGATGTGTTCCTCCTTGACCTCGAATGTACCACCACCACGAGCGGTGTTGAACCACGCGCCTGGTCCATCTCGTTCGATTTTCCTCGCGAGTCAACGACGGTGAGGCTCGAGCTGAGCAATCAATTCAGCGCACGCGCGCGTGTAAGTGCTGGCCCCGAGCGAGAAGGATTCGCCGGATCGCGTACATTGAGAGCCTTCCCGCCTCGGCCTGAAGCCGCTCGTGCATCTTCGAATGCGGGTTCTGTTTCATCCACCTCACCGCGCGGTCGTAGCACGCCTGCGCTTCCGCCTTCTCACCCAGCTTGAGATGGACCATCGCCGCGCAGAAGTCCCAGGCCCCGAATTTGCCCGGATCGAGGCTCCGCGCCTTGTCAAACGCATCGAGAGCGGCCTTCTGCTCGCCGTTGTAATAAAGCGCCGCACCCAGAATGCTCCACGAATCGACCCGCGCCGGTGCCTTGGTCGTCAGTTCTTGAGCCAGGCGCAGTGCCTCGCGCACGTCGCGCAAGCGCGTCGACAGGGCAAGCCAGACGGAACCACGAAAGATTGACGATCGGGCCGGTTGCGGTCTTGTCTTGGGCGGCCCGTCTCGAACGCTTCCAGCGCCCGTTTGGCATACGGCAAAGCGGTGGCTTGACGTTTTTCTGACGGCAGCTTCTCCTCATTCGCCGCCAGAAAGGCACATTCTCCCAGGAACGAGCTGACGTATGTGAGCACTTCGGCGAGATCCTCCGCGGCAGCATCTCGCCACAGGTCCTCGCTCACGGCGGCGGCATCGACGTAGTCACCCTGATCGATCAGAAAAAACGCGAGGCTCTTCTGGGCTCCGCGCAGATGACCGCGAGCGAGTGCGAACCGCGGGTCGGTGCTCAGAGCTTGTCGCTCGAGGTCGACACCTTGTTTGAGCAGTCGCCGGGCTCCCGCGGTCTCTCCGCGGCGTTCGAGGATCTGGCCCAGGTGGGTCGAGCAGAGCCCGAGCCCATCCTGAAAGCTGGCGTTGCCTGACGCATCGGCCAGGAGCGACTCGCGAATCGAGAACCCCTGGCGGATGCGAGGCTCGGCCTCGGCGAAATTCCCTTTGAGCATGAGCGCCTTTCCCAGGTTGTCGAGCACTTTCGCACGATTTTCGCGGATGCTCCGCTCGAAAGCGAGCCTGGGCGGCAGCGAGTCGAATAGCCTGAGCGATTCGCGGTACGAATGGATGGCGTCGTCGAATCGACCCAGTCCGAGCTGGCTGATGGCCACGTTGCTCAGGCAATCCGCACACGCCCTGACCATCTCATCCGGTCGATAAGAATCCAGGAAAAGTCGCTCGTAGGCGTGAAACGCGAGGTAGCTAGAGGTCTCGGCTTCGCTGCGTTCGCTGGTTCTCGAACAGAAAATGCCCCGAAGTGATGCGCGGCCTGGGCCAGGCGAAACCGATCGGCCGATCGCTCCGGGCCTTCGGTGAGCACGCTCTGGAGGAGCTCGACGGCGCGCCGCAGGTCGCGCTCGGCATGCCCGTTTCTTCCTAGCCGGCGCGACGACATGCCGCGCTGCATCACGTTGAAGGCCAGATCGGCGCGAAGATCGAGCCTCTTCGGTGCCTTCGCGACCAGCGATTCGAACACATCAGCGGCTTGCGCCAGGACCTGTCGGCGTCCGTGAAGTTTCGCGGAAAGCTCCTGAAGATAAGCCAGGCTCGGCAAGATTCCAGCCCGCGGTCCCATGCCAGGTCGACACGCTGCGGATCAAGCTTCTCGTACATGTCACGAGCGAGCTTGGCGTCCGCCAATGCCGCGATCGTCTCGCCGGTTTGCGTGCGAATCTTCGCCAGCCACACGACTGCCTTGACCAGCAACTCCTGGTTGAGCATGACGGTCGGCGATTCGGCGACGAGGGTCTCGAGCAGTGCCTTGGCCTGCACCGCGGCAAGCTCCCCTTCGCGCACTCGTCCTACGCTGACGAACAAGGAGGCTAAGGTTCAAGAACGTCGTCGCCAGGTTCCTGCGATGGGCGGCCACCTCGGGCGTACCCGCGGCAAGCTCACGGTAAACGTCTTGCGCACGGCGGAAGATCGCCTCCACTTCTTTTGAATTCATCGAGAGCGACTGACCTAGATTCAGCAGCGCCTCGGCGAGCCGCTCTTTGTAGAGCGACACGCCCGGCACTTCCCTGGCCAGGCGTTCGTACTGCGTCACCGCCTGGCGGAAAAGGCCCTCCGCCTCGGCAGTGTTGCCTTGCTTCTGGACCGTGATCGCCAGGTTCGAAATCGATCTCAGCCTGAGTGATCGCAGCCGACGAGTCGCCCGCGCCCGCCAGTGCAATCGCCTTCTGGAAAGCCGCCCCGGCTTCCTTGAGCTGGCCATTGCGCCCGAGTGATGCGCCGAGCTGCTCATACCGCGCAGCCAGCAGCGACTTGTTCGCCGGTGTGTCGGGCGTGCCAGCGATCAGTCTTTGCCGCAGCTCGATGGCGCGCGCCAGTGCTTTCTTCGATTCCTCGATGCGGCCGGTTTCATCGAGAAGCTCTCCCAGACCGCAATAGGCTGCCGGCAGAGCGCGCTCGAGTCGCTCCGGGTTCGGCGGATCCGCGTCGCCGAGCGCTTCGAGAGCCTCGATCGCCTGCCGGTAGCCTCGCTCCCCTTCCGCCAGTTTTCCCAGTCGTCGCTGCACGTCGCCCAGTCGATAAAAAGCCCATCCGGCCGCGTACGCGAAACTCCGGCTCGACGTCCTTCTCGCTCGCGAACTCCTCGTAGTATTCGAGCGCCTTCTGCAGGAAGTCACGCTGAAGCGGCTGTAAGTTCGTGGACCTGGAGAGCCAGTCCTGTGCGACCAGCGTGTACATCTCGTCGACGGCGCGCCGGGCGACGTCGCGTTGCCGTCGCGCTTTCGCCTGAAGGGCTTCGGCCTCGACCTTCTTGTTGCGGATCTCGTCCTGCTGCTTGAGTATCTGCGATTGTTCGGCCAGAACCAGCACGATGCCGACCGACAAGCCGGCCACAATCAACAGCAAGAGGGGCACGACGGCCATGCACGATCGCCATGTGCTTGCGAACCAGACGGGTCACGTGCTCGAGCACACGTGGCCGCCGGGCGCGAATCGGCTGGTCGTCGAGGAACCGTTTCAGATCCTCGGCCATTTCGCCCGCGCTCGCATAACGGCTCGAAGGCTCCTTGGCGATGGCCTTCAAGACAATCGTTTCGAGGTCGAGAGGGATATCCGTTCTCAGAGCCGCGCGGCCGCCGCGGCTCGTCCTGGGCGATTTTCCGGAGCAGGTCCTGCCGGTTCGACCCTTCGAATGGAGGGTGCAGCGTGATCAGCTCGTACAGCGTCGCACCCAGAGAATACACGTCGGTGCGCTGGTCGACGACGCTGCGATTGGCGAGCGCTTGCTCGGGGCTCATGTAGCGCAACGTGCCGAGGACGTCGCCGGAGACGGTGAGGCTCGAGTCGGACTGAAACCGGGCGAGCCCGAAATCGGCCACCCAGAGATGGCCGGCACCGTCGATCATCAGATTCGACGGCTTGATGTCCCGATGAAGCACGCCGTTCTCATGGGCATGGTCCAGCGCCAGCGCCGCCTCCATGCCCAGGCGGGCCGACTCGCGGAAGAACGCCGTCGAGCCCGAAGAGATCGTCGAGGCAATCGACGACGTGTCCTTGTCTCCGGTGGCGGATGCCGGCGCCGAAGAGGAGATCGAGTTCCTTGAGTCGGCGCAGGTCGGCGATCAGCTCGGCGAGCGTGGGACCGTCGATCAACTGCATCGCATAATAGTGCACCCCGGCTTCCGAGCCGACCGAGTACACCGAGATGATGTGAGGATGGTTGAGCTGCGCGGCGGCGTGCGACTCGACGCGGAACCGAGCGAGCCGGCGGGGATCAATCGCCGCGCCGAACGGAAGCACCTTGAGAGCCACCCGGCGCTCGAGTGATCGCTGCACGGCCTCGTACACGACGCCCATTCCGCCCCGGCCGAGCGTGCGCACGATCCGGAAATCACCGAGTGTCGGGCCGTCGAGGGCGGAGGCGTCCCGGGCCGGTGAGCCGGCTCCGATCGAGCAGGCGAACTCCTCGACCATGTGCAGACCCTTCAAGCAAGTGCGCAGACGGTCGGCAATCGCTGGGTGCTTCTCGATCAATTCAAGAGGATCGACCGCCCGCCCGGCCTCGACCTCGGCCAGATAATCGGCCAGCACTCGCGAGAGCTCGTCATCCTGGCTCGCGGCGTGTGCATCCTCGAGCGCGATCGCTTCCTCCAGTCTCATGAGAGCCCCTCCAGTGCTTCGCTCAGGCGCTCGATTGCCCGGGCCCATAGCATCCTCACGGCCCCGGACGAGCGCCCCATTCGCGCAGCGACTTCATTGAACTTGAGCCCCTCCAGATTGCGCAAGATCACAACGTCTCGATAATCCGGGGGCAGCCCCTCGAGCGCATCAGCCAGCAAGACCGCACGCTCGCGCTGCGCGGCGATCGAGCTCGGAGTCGTCGCGGTGGCGGCAAGTGCTTCCTGAACCGAGAGACTCGACTGCTCCAGCAGCGATTCCAGCGACCGCTGACGCCGATAGTCACGCATCTCCGCATTCTGATACCGCGCGACATCCGCCAGGTTTCGAGCGAGGATCCGCCTCAGCCACGCCAGTAATTCCGCTTCGGTCGAGCCTTCAAAATTCGGGAAATCGCGATGGGCCTCCAGACACGCTTCCTGCACTACATCAGAGGCATCCAGCCGGAGCTTCAGCGTCGTGCCCGCAAGCGCCGCGCCAGCAAGCGCATGTAATTGTGATATCGCGTGAGCAACTGGCCGAATGCGCTCGTGTCGCCGGCGCGAGCACGCTCCAGCAGGAAGTCCGGAATTCCATTCGGGTTCTGCATGGCGAGATTCCCACCCGCGCACGTCCGCAACGAAAGTAATAGGGCGGTGAGTCAGTTCACGCATTGATCGATGAATCTTCAGACTAAAAAGTAATGTGCCACCGGTGCAAGTGGTCAAGCGTCCGGTGGCACTGGCATTTCAAGTGCCACCGGGGTCTTCATCCAGGTGTCCGGCTGTGTGGCGCGCGAAAGGGATTGGATCTCCCCTGGATAGAGGCGAGGAGTCGATCGGGGATGTCACGCGATTTGCCGAAAGAATTAGGAATGCCTTACGGCCAGCGATACTCGCTCTCGATGGCTTTCAAGATCCGCCCCAGGGAGCCGGAGTTCTCGTTGGAGTTGATCATGATCGCGGCTCCACGCCTGGATTCGGCATAGGCGACGAAGAGGGTGTCAAATCCCTCGTTTCGTCCGTTGTGGCTGAACCGGAGGTTTTTACCGGTGCCTTGCAGGAACATGCCCAGTCCGTCGTGGTCTTTTTCCTCGGTGACCATCTGCTGCGCCACCCGCTTCGAGAGCATCTTCGTGGACTTGCCGGCAAGCGCGCCCTGCACGGCGGCGGCGAATCGCACCAGATCCGAAGGGGTTGTCCAAAGCCCGGCCGCGGCCATCTCCGGATAGACGTGCCACTTCCCGTGGACCGGCGTGTGATTGGCATAGTCGCCCGCCGCCGCAAGTTTCGCCTTCTCGGCGGGCAGCGGTTGTTTGAACGTGCTTTCTTTCATTCCCGCAGGCCCCAGCACGGCCTCTTGCATGAACTCTGCGAACGGCTTTCCGGTGACGTCGATAACGAGCTTTTGCATGACCGCGTAACCGCCGCCCGAATAACGCCACTGGCTGCCGGGGAGGATGTCAACGCGAATGGCAGGCGTGTTTGCCGGTTTCTTCCCGTCCAGAACCTGTACGAGCGTCGGGACCTGCGCATCGCGGGCATAGCCCGGGAAACCGTGGACGGTGAGCCCCGCCGTGTGGCTGAGAAGGCGCCTCAGGGTGACTTTTTGTTCCTTGGTAAGCTCGTTATGCGGCACTTTCCAGGTGAGGAGCTTGGCGTTGACGTCTTCATCGAGCGAAAGCTTCCCTTTATCCACGAGATGGAGCGCACCAACGGCCGCGACCGACTTGCTGACCGACCCGGCCTGGAAGAGCGTCTCAGCCGTCACCGGAGTCTTCCCGCCCTTCTCGGTGACGCCGTACCCTCTTGCCTTGACGATTTTACCTCCCTGGATGACGGCAAGGGACAGCCCGGGGATCTGCTGCTTCTCCATCTCGGCCGCGACGATGCGGTCGACTGCGTCGTGCGGCGCGCTTGTCGCGGAGCGCGGCTGGCGCGGCGGGTTGCGCCGACGCGAGCGAAGACGTTGATGCCAGGAAGACGATGAGGAAGGTTGATCGCGGTCGCATTGCGAGACTGAATCCTCTCGGGTTCGTGGTCAATCACTTCGGTCGCGACACGATGGCCTTCACCCTGCATGGCGCAAACATTGTGGTTGCTGCCCAAGCATCATTGAACTCGAAATTGGTCCCGGATGCATCCGTCTTGTGATCGTGCGATAATCCTACCGATCTGGCGTGGCGCCTGGGGAGAGGACGCCCTCGTGGGTGTCCGGTTGCTCGTGAGCCCGCCGCGCACCGCGGAGACCCGCCGGATGGCCGCTTCCGATTGCTCCGGCTCCACGACCGCGGCGGCCTGGGCGAAGTCTTCGTCGCACTCGATCGCGAGCTGAATCGAGAAGTCGCCCTCAAATTGAAGCTGCTGCGGGAACGGCAGAATGGAGAGTTTGAGCGGATCGTCGCCGCCGCGATAGCCGCGAGTCAGGCTGCGAAGTCGAGTGAGCCGCCGAAGAGTGGAAGTCCTTGAGCCTGACGATTACTCAATTCGTTCGCTGAACGGTCTTTCGCGATTCCACTACGGCAATCTGGCCGGTCATACATCACTGGCCGAACCACCGCCACCCGCCTCCATCTTTTCCGCTACATTAAAGAATTAGTCGGGCGTATCGAATACTCATGGCGGGACCAACGTCTACCCGCCAAGCGAAGGGATCTGCGCGCGAAAACGCAGGGTTTCGCGGTCCCAAAAGCCTCGTCTTCAAATACGGATGTGATTTCCCGCGTGCTCGTTACGGATTGTTGCTTCCGAGCCGCACCTTGACCAACATCGCGAACCTAATTTTTTCGGCGCGGTCTGATCCAGAGGCGTGACCAAGATCACTATGGGTGTAAATCGCGTGGCGATGGATCGTCCGGAGCGCTTCAGGAACGTGCGGTAGCGGGCCAGGGCCCGGTAGCGGTTCATGCTGGAGGGTCTTCGATGAAGTGGGACACCGATAGTGGCTCGCCGTTTTCTGCGTCGGGAAACTTGAAGACAAAGCGTGAGCCGGCGGCGACAGTGAATGGACGCACGGGTACGACAGGAGGAGTGTACGAGCCTGGCCTGGCCCAAGGCGGCTGGATGCTGTCGTCCTCCACGGCGCTTGGGGGTTTGGTGCGGCAAGATCCGCGCGTGATCGCGGCCCTTGAGGATTACCTCGAGTCCCTTCACGCCGGGCATCCCTGGCCTCGCGCCGAGTTCCTGGCGCGTCACGCCGAGATCGCCGACGTTCTGGGCGAGTGCCTTTCCGGGCTGGATTTCATCCAGGCCGCCGCGCCCGGGCTTGACAGGTCGCAATCGCCTCTGGCGGACCATGCGGGTGATGCAATCCCCGCCTTCGCCCAGCTCGGCGAATACCGAATCATCCGCGAAGTCGGCCGCGGGGGTATGGGCGTCGTCTACGAGGCCGAGCAGGTCTCGTTGGGACGGCGCGTCGCGCTCAAGGTGCTTCCCTTCGCCGCGGCCATCGATCCCAAGCAACGGCAACGGTTTCAGATCGAGGCCCAGGCCGCTGCGCAGTTGCATCACCCGCACATCGTGCCGATTTTCGGTGTCGGCTGCGATCACGGCATCCATTACTATGCGATGCAGTTCGTCGACGGCCGCAGCCTGTCCGCAATTGTCCGCGAGCTCCGCGACGCCCAGCCAGCTCCTCCGGAGAAAGAGGCACAATCGAGTTCACCCGCGCTCGAAGATTCGGCAAACGCGCCCACGAAGGTGGACCGTGCCTACTGCCGCAACGTCGCTCGGCTGGGTGCCGAAGCCGCCGACGCTCTCGAGCACGCCCACGGGCTCGGAATCGTCCATCGCGACATCAAGCCGGCCAACCTCTTGATCGATCCTTCCGGTGCCCTCTGGATCACCGATTTCGGGCTCGCTCGCTCCACCAACGATCTGAGCCTCACGCACACCGGCGACATGGTCGGCACGCTGCGATATATGAGCCCGGAGCAGGCCCAAGCCCGCGGCGGGGTCGTCGACCAGCGAACGGACATTTACGCGCTGGGAGTGACGCTCTACGAGCTCTTGACCTTGCAGCCGGCATTCAACGGCCGGGACCATCAGGAGTTACTCCGCCAGATCGCTCTTGATGAGCCCGTCGCGCCCCGGCGCCTGAACGCGGCCGTGCCGCGCGACCTTGAGACCATCATCCTCAAGGCGATCGCCAAGGATCCATCGAGCCGTTACACGACAGCCCGGGACCTCGCGGCTGATTTCAGGCGGTTCCTCGACGACCAGCCGATTCTGGCCCGCCGGCCCGGGATGCTCGAACGCACTTTTCGCTGGGCTCAGCGGCACAGAGACCTTGTCGTCACGGCGGCGGCAATTCTGATGCTTGCACTGGCAGTCGGCACCGCCGTGACCCTCGCGCAGGCTCGCAGGACGGAGGAGGCGCTCCGCAAAAATACCGCGTTCATTCGCGACAGTTATCCGCTGCTTGACCAACTGGGCCGGCAGCAGATCGACTCCGCCGTCAGCGAGCGGATGAGCGGTATCAACGGAGAGCACGCCGATGCCGAGGCGCGCGCAAATTTGAATCGGCGATCCGGATTTTCCAGCAGGCGACCGAGGTGCCGCCCGCGGATTTTGAGTCCCGGGTTGTCATCGCCCGGGGGTACTCTCGATTGGGCTATGCACGCTGGATGCTGAGCAATGTCAGACAATCGAATGGCCGCCCTGATCCGGAACTGCTTCTCGAAGCTCAGGCCGACTACCGCAAGTCGATCAAGCTCGTCGAGCAGCTTCAGGCCGAATCGCCCAACGATCCCAAAATCCGCCGCTATCTGGCGCAGGCGCTTGGTTTCAAGGGAATGGGCTGTTGCATGTGGACTGCGTTCGGACCGCAGGAAGCCGAACCGCTCTACCTCCGATCCATCGAAATCCGGCGCGAGCTCCTTTGCGGCGGCGCCGACGCGCGAACTGAGGCCGATTTGGTCGATGAGCTCGAAGACCTTTCGTACCTGGTCACCACCGTTCATATTGTCTCAGGGATGCTTGATTCCAAGGGCCAGCACACCGAGGCCGAAAACCTCCGCCGCCGGCTGCACGACGACGTCAAGCTGATCGCCGCGCGGTTATCAAGTCCGGAAGCGGACAAGCGGCGGAAATTCATGGCTCAGAGGATCCTCGCGGAAAACACGCCTGTCGCCCACGGCGGATCGCACCTGGACGCGATTACCAACTACCGGCTCGCACTGACTCTGGATCCCGACAGCGCCCACGCCAACAACAATCTGGCATGGGCATTGGTGAGCTTTCCAGGCGATCCCTGGTTTGACCCGGAGCGCGGCCTCGAGCTTGCGAGGAAAGCGGTCCAGCTTCAGCCACAAGCCTGGGTGTACCTGAATACCTTGGGCGTGGCCGAGTTCCGCACTCGTCACTGGGACAGCGCCATGGAGACGCTTCAGAAATCCATCACGTTCACAGGCGGCGGAGCCCACGATTTGTACTTCCTGGCGATGACCTACTGGAACCAGGGGAGCAAGTCCCAGGCGCATGAGTTCTTCTCCCGAGCTGTCGAGTGGAACGAAAGGAACAACCCGCAAGACCTCGAGCTTCGCCAGTTCCGCGCCGAGGCAGAGGCTCTGCTCGGCAAGGAGTCTTGTGAGAAGCACAACAAGAAAAAGGACGCGCCGAGTTCCCAACCGAATGCCGGCGCCGCCGAAACCCAGAGTGGTTCCGTGCGAACCCAGGGCTGCGTCTTCGGCTGAACGCGAGCGCACGCCCCGCGCGAGCTAGTGACCACGCACGTGAGTGCGTGGTTCAAACGGGACGCCAGTCCTCCAACCTCGGCCGTCAGCCCGATCCTCGCCTTCATCTCAGCTCGCAGGCCTGCTCGCCATTCTTCGAAAAGCAACTTTCAGAGCAATTACATCTCACAGTTTCGTTTTCGTGTGTTTCGTCTCTTCCGTGGTTCAAGTCTTCTCCCTCGCTCGTCTTTCCAACAGCAGACCCTCCGCGGCCTAAGACTGACTCCTGCGCGATTCAAGTCTCCTTCTTCCTCGTCCCGCGCCATGAGATGCGCAAACCCCTGTATCTTGACCGCTCCCCTCGGCTTATGTCGCGGACGATTTCGACTCGATGCTCCGGCACTCTTCCGACCGACCCGCAAAAGAACATCGCCCGCGCGCGAACCAGCCATCCGTCGTATTTGTCGGATTATGTAGTGACAGTGCGGTCGGCAGCAACCCGTTGACGCGTTGCCCAGTCGTAGTTGTCGCAGGATTCTCCCCGATGTCCGTGCGCGATCATCTGCGCGAACGGGCGGAGTGTGACCCGGGTCCCTGATAGTCGATCAATGCGGGAGTGGTGAAACAGCATCACGCGAAAAAACGGTTTACTCAAACTTGCCCGCAAGGGCCGAATGTAGACTGTTCTCACTCAAGATGGCGAGTTCCCGGTGCAACTCCGGGCTCCCGCACTTCGCAAGGCCGAATTCTTCAGGGTTATCACTGGTAATGATTAGCCCCTGATGAGCCAACTTGCCTTGCGATTTTCTCTCGAAGGGAGGATCCCATGGGCAAGACTTACGCAAAGCACTTCTCGACACGAGCAACTCCACAGAGCTTGCCGATTCCCGGCAGCCCGATGGTGCCGAACTCGAGCGGCGGGTTCTCCTTCGCCGTCGACGACTGGAAGCGGCTCGAACGCTTCTTGATCCTGGGCAACGAAGGCGGATCGTACTACGCGACCGAGAAAACGCTCACCATCGAGAACGCCACATGCGTGCGGAACTGCCTGAACGAAGATGCTGCGCGCGCTGTGAACCTGATCGTCGCGATCAGCGATTCCGGCCGCGCGCCCAAGAACGATCCGGCCGTCTTCGCCCTGGCAATCGCCGCAGCCCACAAGAACCCAGTCGCTCGCCGGCTGGCCGAAGCCGCGTTGCCGCAGGTTTGCCGCATCGGCACGCATCTCTTCCAGTTCGTCGAGGCCGTGAAAGGCTTCCGCGGCTGGGGCGCCGGGCTGCGCCGTGCAGTCAGCCGGTGGTACGCCGGCAAGACTGCCGATGCGCTCGCGTACCAGGTGGCGAAGTACCGGCAGCGCGATGGGATGTCTCACCGTGACGTGCTGCGCATGGCGCACCCGCAGTTTGACGATGCTGGCGCCCACGCAGCAATCGCCCGCTGGATCACCGCGGACGGTGAGCTTGGCGACCGCGTGGTCAAGCGCGGCGAGCAGGAATCGGCCTACGCCGCTCTCCCAGCCCGCGAGCTGCCGGCGTTTCTCCGAGCCGCGGATGAGGCCAAGCACTGTCAACGCAATCGGCTGGCGAAGCTGATTATCCAGCACGACCTGCCGCGAGAATGTGTTCCAACGGAGGCACTCAACGACATCGAGATCTGGGCTGCGCTCCTTGTCAAGATGCCGCTGACGGCGATGGTTCGCAATCTCGGCAAGATGACGAGCATCGGCCTCCTCAAGCCGGGCTCCGGCCACACCAAGGCTGTCTGCGACAAGCTGGCCGATCGCGAGTACATCCGCAAGAGCCGGCTGCACCCGCTGGCCATCCTGGTTGCAGCCAAGACTTACGGATCCGGTCATGGCGACAAGGGCAAGCTGTCGTGGCAGCCGGTGAGCCGGATCAACGACGCGCTTGACGCGGCGTTCTACATCGCGTTCGACAATGTCGAGCCGACCAGCAAGCGGATCATGCTGGCGCTCGATGTATCGGGCTCGATGACGTCGACCATCTCCGGCACGTCGATCACGAACCGCGAGGCCGCCGCGTGCCTCGCGCTCGTGACGGCCAGGACGGAGCAGAACCACACGATCGTGGCGTTCACGGCAGTCGGCGGCCGATCGGCATGGGGTTCCTTCGGCGGGATGCACGGCGGTGGCGATCCGGAGTTGACTCCGCTCGACATTGCGAGCTGCTCCCGGCTGACCGATGTCCTTGAAAAGACCGGTAACCTTCCGTTCGGCGGAACCGACTGCTCGATCCCGATGCGGTGGGCGCTCAAGAACAAGGTGGAGATTGACGCGTTCCAGGTCTACACCGATTCCGAGACGTGGGCCGGCCCGGTTCATCCCAGCCAGGCGCTCGTTCAGTATCGTCAAAAGATGAACATCCCGGCTAAGTCTGCAGTGGTCGCATTTGAATCGAACGGCTTCTCGATCGCCGATCCGCGCGACGCGGGAATGATCGACTGCGTCGGTTTCGATACGGCACTGCCGGCTGTGCTGGCAGATTTCATTCGAGCGTGAGTTTCCTATCCCAGACACCACGATTAACCCGCGGCCGGCCGCCACGGAGGAGTTTCACCTTCCGCCGCCGCCGGCCGCGTTTGCGCGTCAATTCACGCCGCGAGCCAGAACATGTGACCACGCCCGTCACTGCGTGGTTCAAACGGGACGCAAGTCCTCCAACCTCGGTCGTAAGCCCGATCCTTGAGGGCGGTCGCAATTTCGTAGCGACGCCAAAATTCGCCGGCCGTGGTAGGATCGGAAAATCCGTTGCGCGCCCGATTCGTCAAGGTAACTCTTGCGGACAGCATGCCACCGCCGAGAGGACGAGATCATGTTCCAATCCATCCAGCCGATCCTTCTAGCCACAATCATTAGCTCCGTTTCATTCGACGCTGCGGTCGCCCAGATACCCGTTGAATCGGAGTCGAAAACACAAAACGCTCGCGCTCGCGTCGAACGAATACGCCACGCGGTCACCTCCGGATCAAAACTCGAGGCCGATGCTTCGGATCACATTCTCGCCTTGATCGCGGTCGTCGAAGGCGGCGACCATCAGGAATCCGAATTGGCCATTCGCTCCCTGGCGGCGTTGAAATCAAAGGCCAGCCCCGCGATCGCGGCCATGTGCAAGAAACTGAGTGATCCCGATCACGCAACCCGTGTCGCCGCAGTCGACGCGCTGGTCGCGATCGGAGAGGACGCCGTGGTCCGACTACGGGAAATGCTCAGCTCCCCGGCTGCAAGAACGCGGGCAGCCGCGACGCAGGCGCTCGCACGCTTGAAGCGACTCGATCTCGACAGCGCAGCCCGACTTTCCAATGACTCCGATCCGCGCGTTCGAGCGGCCGCGGTGGACGCCCTGACCGGCCTCGGTATACCGAGCGTGCCGCGACTGGCGGAGATGCTCCTGGACCCTGATCTCGCCGTGGCCGTCGAAGCAGCGCGTGCGCTCAAATCCAACCGCGCCGACGCGCAGATCGCGATTCCCAGATTGACACACGCGGTCTCTTGCAAGCACCTGAGCGCCGACGCCGGCCTCGCGCTGTCGGCTCACGGCATCGCAGCCCAGGGCGCCGTGCCAGCGCTCATCAAAGCCGATTTGGAGCAGGCTCTCGAGCACATCGGCCCACCCTCCGTTCTAGACATTCCGCAGGTGTGCGACAGCCTCATGGACGCGAACGTGAAAATCCGAATCGTTACGGCTAAATGCCTGGCACTGCTCGGACCCGACGGCAAACAGGCGTCCGCTGCGCTCGAAGTCGCTGCGGATAAGTCGATCAAGGAGTATGTGACGCGGAAACGGAACGGCAAGTCGAACTCGCGCTCGCCATTCGACAATTCAGGTCGGCTGTTCGCGGCGGGGGAGAATTGCGCGGCAGCGGTGTGGGCCGTGACTCACGACATGCCGCGGTTTCTGAATCTCGTCGAGAAGCTCGCAATCGCTGCAGACAGTCCGTTGTCCTGGTTCTCGTTCAATCGGCTGGCACGAGATTTCCGCTGATGATTGTCGCCCGATCGAGGTGCTGTTGCGGCATTCCGATCGCAACGTACGCGAGACGGCCCTGAACGTGTTGTCTGACGTCGGTCCAGGCGCTCTGCCGCTGAAAAACGTGCTCATCCAGATCGCACAGGGCCCGGATGCCGTGCTGTCGCAGAAAGCGATCGTCACTCTCGCCGCCATCGGACCAGTAGTCGGTGTGGACGTCACGCCTGTTCTCATCTCAGCGTTGCGTCGCCGGGCGATTTCGCTGCAACAGTTTGCTGATGCGACTGGACGTCTTTGCATTCGTTCCGAGACAACACAAGCGATCCTTGAAGGCGGCCTGCGCGACGAGGATCGGTGGGCGGCTGCAGCGTGCGCGAACGCCTTATGCATCACATCGAATGAACCGAGCCGGATTGCACGCCTGGTCATTGATGCGGCGCGCGATGAAGTCTTCAGCAACCGGCATGCCGTGGAAGCACTAACCGGCTTGAAGCACGGGGACGATGTTGTCCTGCCATTTCTCGTCGCCCAACTGGAGAGCAAGGATTACTGGACGCGGCACGATGCCCTGAATGCGATTGGATCCTTCCGCGAGAAGGCTTCCAGCACGATCGCGTCACTTGAGAAGCTGCTCAATGACGAATCGCCCCTGATTCGACTCAAGGCCGCGAAAGCGATCTTCCTGGTTGCCGGCAACCCGATTGACCTCGAAAAACAGTTGGAGTTGGCGCTCGCATCGAACGAACCCTACGACTGCCACAACGCGCTGGAAACAATCACCGAGTTGAACCGCTCGGACGCGCGGTTCACACGCTATGCACTGGCTGAGCTTCGACAATCGCCCCCAAACGATCCGGAAACGGCGATCAAGGCGCTTCAAGCCATCGCCACAGAGGAAGCCCTCGCGGCATTGCGGGCGACCGCCGGTTCGTCGGATTGGATACTCCGGTCGCATGCGAGGGAAGCCCTGCGACAACTTCGACAGCCCGATGGAAAGGGTGGCAACTGACATGCCTCGTGTGCTCACGACTGGTTGCGCGGCGCTGCTACTCACGGTCATTTTTCCGCGCGCAACGCGCAACCGCCAGACGACGACGAGGTCCAAGCTTCATTGGGCGCGTCGTCGGGACACTGGACACCCCAGGAATGGAGCGCATCCAGCGCTTACAGAGACATCAAGGAATACAGCGATCGACCCGACGCGCAAGCGTTCAGCGCGCTCAGCGTCGAATGGCAAGAACCCAAACTCGATGCGCTCGGCAATTTCTGCACCATTCGCGGTCAATTGAAAATGCCTGACGACCGGCAGATGCGAACGAAGCCCATCACCTGGTTTCAAGGGGTAACGGTTTACCTCGGAACGACGCCCGACGCCAAGCCGGATTGGTCGAAGGGAATGAACCAAACAGACACCTTGCACGAGACAGCCGTGACAAGCCCATCTGGGCAATTTCACGTGTGTTTCGATCTACGGAAGACAAAGCAGGAACGCCTCCATGTTCAATCCCTTCAGGTCGGCGTCGCTCTGGCAAAGCACACGATCAACAGCAAGACAAGTCACGTCGTCGACTGGACCTCCCGAGCGCAGGCCATTCCCGCAACCGTCAAGCCGCTCTCCGTTCCCGCGGCGCAGCCCTTGTCACACGAATTGGAGCTCATCAACCGTGCCAGTCGCTGGCCGTTCTCCAATCCGAACGGCGTCGACTTGATTCGAGCGGTCAACGCACTTCATCCGCTCGGCAAGGATCGCGCTCTTGCCATCCTGGACGAGTATGCCAAGTTGACTCGGAGCTTCGAGTACTTCCACGATCAGGAGATCGTCTTCTGGATCATCCGCCTTCTCTTCGAGCCGATTCGCCTCGACGAGCGAATTCCGCCTCCGATGATCGGTGTGTTCCTTGTCGATCGCCAGTCCGCGGAGGCGATGCACTGGCCCTTGAATCCAATGGCAGTCTCCGGAGACGCTCCATTCATGGTCGGCCATCAGATCGGTATGGGAGGAAACCCCGAACAGCCTTCGTCCCACATTCGCTGGGCGCGACTCCATGGCGTTGTCCGCGACGCGAAGGTTGTCCCAACCGCGAATCCATTGGCGGCGGCCGAGGCGATTCTGGGCAGCCGCCGATTCAAGGCCCTCGACGATTTCTCTCGTGCTCAGGCGGCGACAGCAATCCGGTCGCAGGCGCTCGCCATGGTAAAGGGAATGCTTGAGCCGGCTCGCGCAGGCGCAGCCGTCGGCGATGATCAGTGGAGGGCTCGTCTCCATGCAGCGGCCGCCCGCGGTATCCATTGGGACGCAAAGCGTGAAGAGTTCGTCGGCCGAGAATGAACGCACAGAGCGGGCGTGTACATCCCGAATGCCTGGGTGGTCTGCGATCTCCCGTCTTCGGAGTGAATTTCTTGCAAATCGATTCGGTTTCTCGCACGACTCGGCACGATAGGTTATCGTGGATTTGGTGTCTCGGCGGGCTAGTAATGATGGGAGGACTTGGTGTGGCAGGAAAAACGAAACCGCGTTCGGAACGCCGGCCTCGGAACACGTCCCTGAAGCGTGAACAGGCAGTGTACGACAAACACCTTTCTCGTTGGTTAAAAGAGCATGAACACAAACACGTCTTGATCAAGCGGGACATCGTCGTCGGGTTCTATGAGACTCGCGATCAGGCCCTCGCGGCGGGTTACGACCGTTTCGGCGTTGTTCCGTTATTCGTCAAACAGGTTGAGGCGGCGGAACCTGTGTACCATATATCGAACATAGTGCTCTGATGCCGTTAATACGAATTGCAATCGGATTCGACGGACCGGTAGTTGACCTCTCGATATGGATTGGACCGACAGCCGTGGCTGGCCTGCAACGGAGGAGCCGAGCGATACCAGCGCTCCAGACTCTGCGGGCCCTGATCGACACCGGCGCCGACCGCACCGCTATCCACCCTCACGTTCTTTCATCAATCAAGTCGCCCGCGAGTGGGACGATTCGCCTTCGACGACCGGGCTCCCACGCAGTGTTCCGTACGGTCGACCTTCACGACGTTAGATTGGCGTTCGCCGGACATGACGGGTCAAGAACTTCGACCCAGTGGGTGGCGATACAAGCGGTAGCGGTGGTCCCAGCGGACCCGGGTATCCTTGCACTGATCGGGCGGGACATGTTGGCATATTGTCAATTCGTATATGACGGGCCAAAAGCGGAAGTGGTGTTGGTTTATTGAACGCTGCCGCAATGGCCCACCACGGGGCTTCTGCGGTTCCCGGGACACCAATCCAATTGAGTATGGTGCCTCGGAACCAATCCGAACGGCGTCGAGTTGATTCGAGCGGTGAATGCTCTTCAACTCCATGCAGCGGCCGAGCGCGTTATCCATTGGGACGCAAAGCGCGAAGACTTCGTGGGCGGAGAGTGAGCGAATCGAGCCGCCGCCCGCCATCACTCATCCCAGCGAAAGCCCCCCCTTCAGCTTGTGCCCCTTCGCCCGGGTCGCCAGCGTCAGGTCGAGCGCTGATACCGTGCCGTCGCCGTTGACGTCTGCGCCGAGCGGCGCGAACCCCGCTGCATTCGACAGATTGATTTCGGCGGCGATTTCATTCAGGTCGTTCTCGTCCACCGTTCCATCGCCGGTCACGTCACCCAGCAACCGGTAGAAGTGATGAACGGCCACCGCTCCACTCGGAAGCTTGATATCGAGCTCGTAGTAGCCGTCAGCCGTCGTCGTGTTGGGGCTGCCGCCCAGGCCGTTTGCGCCGAAGTCGAGCTCGATCGCATGGTCGATGACCGAGCCGGTCACCCCTGAGAGAGAAACGGCGGTCTTGCTCGAGGCGTCGTCGTTCAGGTCGTACTGGTAGAGCTGGATCTCGGGTGATGCGGTCTTGAGGGAGTTGACGATCTGGGTGAGCTCGCCGCCGGACTGGGTGTCGGATTCGTTGAAATCGACTTGCAGGTAGCGGACATAGGAGCGCTCGACGGCGCCGTCTTCGACAATCAAGCTTGTGGTTTGGAGCTGGGATGGAGTGGCGGTTGCGAAGGTTTCTGTGAGCGTGAGGTTGGGGGTCGTGGGGGCGGACTGGGTGTTGCCGGCACCGTCGATGCCGATGCTGTAGAAGGCGTAGGTGTGCTGGACGCCGTCGGTGAGGCCTTGGTAGGGGATTATTGCGTGGACATTGCCGGAGGCGTCTGCGGGTCCGGCGGGTAAGGGCGGTGCTGCCAACTGATATGCGCCGGAATCCACTGAGACGAAGACGTTGAAGTACGCGAGGTTGCTGCCGCCCTGATCCGTGCCGGTCAGGTTGAGCGTGAACGTGCCCGTGGTGGTACTCACCGTGCTCGGGTTGGTGCCGGTCGTGTTGTCAACCTGGGTGACGGGCGGGGTGAGGTCGGGTACGTAAGTGCTGGCCTCGATTTGCGGTTTGTAAGCCTGGGTATTGCCGGCGTTGTCTGTCGCCGTGCTGTAAAAGGCATAGGTCGTGTTGCTCTGGCCGGTGAAGTTGGCCGTTGGGCTCGAGGCCGGGACGGTCGTCCAGAGTGTCCATGGTCCGGTGTTGGTGCTCGAATAGATGTCGAAAGATGCCAGGCCCGACGGGGGTGAGCCGCCGTCGGTGCCCGTCACCGAGACTGGGAATGTAAGGCTGGTGCCGCGCGGGTGGAGAAAACTGACCATGCTTGTGGGGGGTGTTGTGTCCATCAACCATGAGGTTGATGCGGTTCCCGTGCCGCTGTTGCCGGCCAGGTCATCGATGTTCGTGCCGTTGACGGTCAGGACGTAATTGCCTGCCGCGGCGGTCTCGGAATCGAGGCCGGAGATCTGGTAGGTGTCGGTCCCCGTCTGGGTCACGCCCAGCGGCGGGCTCGCGGGGATGGGAACGTTCGACCCGTTGTCGGTCAGGGTGAGAGCTGCCGCGGTGAGGGTACTCTGCGTGATCGGCTCGTTGAACGTGACGGTGATCGACGAGACCGGTGTGTTGCGTGGGTCGGGTGCGATGTCGGTGATCGATGTCACTCCAAGTGCGGCCTGGTAGACGGCAGAAACGGTATCCGTGAGGCCGTCCTTGTCGGTGATCGTGATCGTGGCGGTGTAAGGACCGTCGCCTTGGTAGATGTGGCTCAGGGCAATGCTGCCGACCGGGTTGGACGCCGTCGGCTCGGTGATGAAGGGGACCAAGACACCGCTCGCGTTCGTATACATGGAATCGCCGTCGAAATTGCTGATGTCGCCATCTCCCCAGTTGACCAGGACGGTATCGACGTCGGCGATGCCCGGCTCGGTGAAGGTCTCGTGCAAGTTGACCGGCTGACCGTGAACGTAGAGCATGTTGGCAAGCCGAGCCAGGGTGGGACCAACGTCCTTGACGGTCGCACTCAACGAGCCCTGACCGACTCCACCGCCGTCGTCGGCGACCGAGATGGTCACCGGGTAGACGCCTTGGTCACCGTAGATGTGGCTGCCGGAGATGGTTCCCGTGGTCGGAACGCCGGGGCCGCCGGGTGTGATGGTGACGGCGCCTGTCGAGATCGTGCCGTCGCCCCAATCGATCGTGGCGGGGTAACTCGCGGCCGTCGCGCCGGCCTCATAGCCCGGGTCGTTGAAGGTCGCGGCGACCACGACGGGGCTGCCCTGGTTGACGGTCTGATTGGAACCGGCGGCGACCGACGGCGGGATGTCCTGGACGCTCAGCGTGCCGCTGCCTTGCCCGCCGAGGCTGTCGGCGACCGTCACGGTCACTGTGTCATTGCCGTGGACGGCGTAGGTGTGGGTACCGGAAACAATGCCCGTGGTCGGAACGCCGGGGCCGCCGGGTGTGACCATGACCGTGCCTGGCGTCGTGATGCCATCGCCCCATGAGATGGTGGCTGAGTAAGTCAGACCGAGGTTGTCCGACGGGAATGCCGGGTCGAGGAAGGTTGCATCGAGCGAAACGGGAACGCCCGGCGACTGGCCGAGGTTGGACCCGGCCATGACGGTCGGCGCCACGTCGGTGACGTCCACCTGGAAGGTACCGCTGGCGGATGCCTGGAAGCTATCGGTAACGGCGACGGTCACCGTGTATGTGCCGGGAACGCCGTAAATATGGCTGCCGGCGACAGTACCGGGCTCGCCGGCCGTCGCCGGCTCGATCAGACTCGAAGCCGGAACGGTCTGGACCGCCGAGCCGTCGCCCCAGTTGATGGTCGCTGTGGCGGCGTCGGGCGCCTCGTTGTCGGTGAACGTGGTCTGGGAAAGGCTGAACATCGACCGGACGGCGACGCTCTGGTCCGGCCCGGCGGCGACAGTCACGGCCGCCGCGGCGACCGTCACCTGGAACGAGGCTGAACCCTGCGTGCCGTCCTGGTCGAGAACTGTGACGGTCACGGTGTAGGTCTGGCCCGGCTGATACAGGTGGCTCCCCGAAACCGTGCCCGTGGTGAGCACACCCACGGAACCCTGGGTCACCGACAGCACCGCGGGACTGGTCGCGCCGTCGCCCCAGGCGATCGTTGCTGAGTAATCCCAGCTCGAGGCCGGCGTGCTGTAGCCCGGATCACTGAAGGTGACGCCGCTGAGCGAGAAGGGCGTGCCGGCGGCGATGGTCTGGTTCAGCTCGCCCGAAACCGTCGGCGCTACGTCAGCCACGACGACCGTGGCCTGGTAGTCGGTGGACAGTTGGTCCTGGTCCGAGATCTGTCCGTCGACGACGAACGAGCCGGGTTGGGCCAGAAGATCGGCCGGCACAGTCGCTCTGGGATTCGAGCTGTCGACGATGCTGGAGCCGTCGGGGAAACTGAAGCTGTAGGTAAATCCGAGTCTTGTCTCGGCCGTGGATGGGTCGAACGGGTCCATGAACGAGACGGTGGGGCTCGTCCCGCCGAGCACTGCGGCGGTTGCGGTGAACGTCGCGGTAGGCGCGGTTGGGTCGACCGTCAAGGTGGTCGGCAACGAAGTCGCCATGACGCCGTCGCTGTATGTCGCCGTGACGCTCACATTGCCGTAGGTCCCCTCGTCGATCCCCAGTGCCTGAAGCTGTTCCCAGTGAAGAGTCAGTTGGTTGGCCGACGAGCTGATCGTCGAGCCGTTCAGGTTCCACGTGAATGTCGGCGAGCCGGGGGCGCTGGCCGTCAGAACGAGGCTCTGGCCGGCGTCGATCGTGTAGGGCCCGCCGGCGCTGATCGAATCCGCACCCACGTTGACTGTCGCCGGTGGTGTGTATGTCGCGCCGGGGGCGGGGAAGTAAGGATCGATGGCGGAGACCGAGAGGGTATCGTTCCCCGGCGTCGCGTACGTGTGGCTGGCCGAATTGGCATCGGCGGGTAAGGTGGATGTCGTGCCATCGCCCCAGTTGATCGTCCAGCCGGTGATCGAATAACTCACCCCCGGTACTTCCTGGCCCGAGAAGGTGATCGTGTAGGGTAGCCCGGCCGTCGCGGAGCTCGGTGCGCTCACGGTCAACGTCGGGGCTGCCGCGTTGATGGTGAGCGTGGTGTAGGCAGTCACCGTGGTTGAATTGCTGTAGACCCGCAAGGCAATCGGGTACGTGCCCGGATTGTTCAATCCGAGCGCGACGAGCTGGGCCCAGCTTATCGTGGGGGGCATCAAGGTGAAGGCGGCGCTGAAGTCGCCGCTGCCGGTGACGTCCCACGCAGCGCTCAATATGGTCGAGCCGGTGGCTGGCGTGGCCCAGCCCGCCAGCGTGAGGCCTTTGCCCTCGCTAATCGTGTACGGACCGCCGGCAGAGGCTGTCGCACCTGTGAAACCAGGGATCAAGTCGATGCCCGTATAAGCCACTACGTTGTAGCCCGCGACCTGGATCCCGCCGGCGGGGACTGCTGGGATACCATCGGCGATCCTGGTGGCTAAGTTGGGCTGATAAGCCACGATCGGATTGCCCTGGGCATCGAAGAGCAGCGTGTCGAACCCCGAACCGCCCGTGACGTTGACGATCTTTGCTGAGAAGAGTGACGTCCCCTCGATCTGGGCGGTGCTGTTGCCGTTGCCCAGGTTGATGTTGATCACATCGCTCGGCTGAGCCGCATCGAGCTCGACGAAATCGTTGCCGTGATCATTGATTGTCAACGTCGCGCCGTGTCGGCCGCGCCGGGATGCGCCGTCACCTGGTTCGACCCGGTCCCGGTGGTCCCGGTGGTCGTGCAGCCGATGTCTAGCAGATCGATTGTGTTATCGCCGTCGCCGGTGCTGATGTTGAGCGTTGCCGCGGCGGCATGGTTGGTCTCGGCAATCGTGTTGTCGCCAGGTCCCACCTGAACGTTGAGGGTTTGGATGTTGCTGAAGCTGACAGACAAGGGGATCGCCTGCGGGGACGCTTGCTGCGTGAAGGACGCAAGACCGCCGCCACTCGAGCCGAGCGCCACCTGCGAGGCGACGTAGACCTGGCCGCTCGTCGGGTCCACGGCCAATCCCGCGGGCTGGCCCAATCCGAGCTGCCCGCTCAGAACTTGGTCCAGCGCGAGCGTGCCGTCGGGCTGGATTCCGTAGACGGCCAGTGTGCTCTGTTGAGCGCTGGTGACGTACACGTATTGTCCGTCACCCGAAACCTCCACATCATCCGCGCCGGTCAGGCCGCGCGCACCGTTGATCCCGTCTTGTAGCGTCTGGATCCATGTCAGAACATTGGTGGTGAGGTTGCGCTGGAAGACGGCGAGCGTCCCGCTGCTGCCACCGATGACGTAAACATACCGGTCGTCTTCACTGACCGCGACGGCGCTCGCCGCGGTCATCGACGCGTTCGTTTCGGTCGCGATCAGCGTCAGGTCGGAGACATCCAATACGTCGAGGGCATCGCCGGCGGAGTTGACGGCGTAGAGCAAGGTGCCGTCGCGGCTGACGGCCAGGCCGCTGATCGAAGTCACAACGGTGTTCTGCTCCGGGAGAGCGAGCTCGCTCCGGGTTGTGTCGCCCTGGAGCCTCACCACTCCGCCGCTGCCCCCGACGAACACGAGGTCGGAGCTGCTGTCCGCGGAGCCAGAGACCGCGAAACTCGACGGCGTGCCGACACCGAGGTTCGTCACGGCGTCCTCGAATGTGAGTTCGCCGGTCGTAAGGTTCCGCGAGAAGATAGCGACTTCCCCATTGTCGCCAGACCCGAGGACATAGACGTTATTGCCATCGGGGCTGACGGCGACGGCAACGGGAGCGGCCATTCCAGAAACCAGAGTGTTGCTGGCCCCGGCAAGAACGCCGTCCTGGAAGCTCTCAAGCTGGTTCAGATCGGCGGCACTCGCAACGATCAAGAGATTCTGCTGGGTATTGACCGCGTACAGCGTTTTACCGTCGGGGCTGACGGTGACAGCCTGGAGACTCGGGATGGCGGCGCCGACGGACGTGTGCGATTGCGGCACCGTGATGTAGGCGGTGTTATCGCCGGTTCCGTCGCCGAGGACGAAGTCTGCGATCCCGTTGACTTCTCCTGCGATCGTGGCGTTCAGGTAGTCGGTCGCAGTGCCGTTCACTGGCACGAGCGTGACCCAGACGTCGCCCGCGGGCAGGCTCGAGAGCGTCGTGTATGAATCCGCGCCGCCGGCTGCCGAATTGATCGAGGCTGCACCAAACATCAAGTCGGTCGCGGCCCCGGCAGCGAGGCTGTTCGCGCCGAGCTCAATCGCTGGCGACGGGAGATTGGCGTTCGTCAGGTTCACGACCAGAACGAAATCATACGTCGTGCCATTGGCGCTGTAGCCGACGAAACCGCTCGGCACCGGCTCACGCACGACCGCGACGAGCGCATCGGCCGGCGCGTTTTCAATGGCATTTGTGACGGCGGAGTCATTTGCGAGTGCCGCAACGCCACCGCTAACTAGCCCGAAATAGCCCGCTCCACCTTCCAGGCCGCTGATCTGTGGCGTGAGAGAGCTGCCGGCGATCAAGTCGCCGATTCGTGGCGTCTCCGGGCTGCCGGCGATGTAGTTATTAGGTGCCTGCGGGCCGGCGAACGTGCTGATGACAGACCCGGTGCTGGTGAGCTCGGCGGGATTGGAGCCCGTGCCGGTGTTGGTACCGATGATGAGGCGCCCATTGCCGCCGCCCGGCGCGCCGCCGGACGTGTTGACGCCCGCGTTGCCTCCCTCGACGTTGGTTGCGTAGAGCTTGATCGTGCCTCCCGCGCCTCCTCCGCCCGTCCCACCACTCCCGCCAGTCGCGCCGGTCGCACCGAACCCCCCGGCGCCGCCACCACCACCGCCACCACCACCGCCGCCGAAGTCGCTCCCGTTATAACCGCCGTCACCGCCGTTACTGCCTTGGACGCCACCGGTCGTACCAGCGGAACCCGGGCTACCGATCGTGCCACTGCCGCCAGCGCCGCCTTCCGCGGTCAGGTTGTCGCCGCCCAGGAGGTCGATCGTGCCGCCGGCGATGATTTCAAAGGCGCTACCCCCTGCTCCGCCCTCGCCGCCCCGGCCGCCTTTGCCGCCGGCGCCACCGTCGCCTCCGGCGTGGCCAGCAGTTCCTGGCCCTCCGTCGCTGCCCGACGAAGCCGGGCCGCCGCCGCCGCCGCCGCCGCCGCCACCGCCGCCGCCACCACCGCCACCGGAGCCGGCCTGGCCGCCACCGCCGCCGCCGCCATCCCCGCCGGCCCCGCCGCCGGAGATGCTCAGGCCCGTTCCTTTGTTCTGGCCGCCGCCACCAGTGCCGCCAGGGTTGCCCTCGCCGCCAAAATCGTCTGTCAAACCATTACCACCGGCCGTGCCCCCACCGCCCCCGCCGCCGCCGCCGTTCTGTCCGCCTCCTCCTGTACCGCCACCGCCCTGCGCACCACCCAGGCCGCCAAGATCGCCAGTGCCGCCGCTGCCGCCGCTGCCACCGGCGCCGCCCAAACCGTTGAGCCCATTGCCACCCGTCGCGCCCGGCACACCCTGGCTGCCGGGTAATCCCGACGTGCCTTGGACCCCAGACCCGCCGTTTTCGCCGTTGGCGCCATTCGACAGGATAAAACCTAAACCGAAGCCGCCGCTACCGCCGCTGCCGCCGCCACCGCCGGCGCCGCCGTCGTGAGTCTGAGGGCCTCCCGGTCCGCCGTTGGCAACATCCAATGAGCCAGCGCCACCACCTAACTCTCCTGGACTGAACGTGAATGTCACCTCGGGCGCGATGACGTCGTTGGTCGCCAGCAGCGAAAGCGCGTTCGCGCCCATCGCTGTGACGGTCGACCCCGCCGGAAGCACCAGGTTGCCGTCGAACGCGAACTGCGTGACGCTGCCATTCGCGTCCGGTGTGCCGTCAGGATCGATAAATCGGATCGAGACCGGCGCGCCGTTGAAAGTAACCTGATTCTCATTCGTCGTATTGATGTTCAGCACTTCTCCTGTACGTATGTCTTTCACCATGATCGACGCCGGGTCGAACAAGTCGCCCGTGATGAACATGACCGAAAGCTTATCGCCAGGCGTGCCGATCGGGTCGTTGTGTGTGGTCCACGTTCCGGGAACGGCTGCCGGAGGCAACCCGGTGGCTGTGCCCGCGACTTGCTCGGTCGCCACGATATTGGTTGCGAGCGTCGTCCCAGGGTTCCACGAAACGCTCGTCAAGCCTGTGAAGTACGAGGGGAAGCTGAAGGTTCTCGAAACCCAAGGTCGAGATCCCCGCCACGATCGCGCTCACCAGCTTGCCGTCAGCCGTCATACCCGTGAACATCACGGGGTTGCCCGAGCCACCCACGTCAAAAAGCGAGATCTCCGATAGGGCGAAGAGACCGCCGTCGTCGGCCGTCAAGGTAAAACTGACGCCGAAGCTTGGGCTGGCGCCGACGGCGTCGGGATAGGCCGCGTCAGGCTCGAGCGTACCCCCCGAGCTGGTCAGAGTCAGGCCCACGGTCGACGTCAGGCCGGGCGAATAGGAGGTCGTGCCGGCTTTGACGCCGCCGAAAGTGAGAAGGGCGCCGAGATTACTAAAATTATAGTACTGATTATCATTGGTTTGCGCGAGTACCGCTTGTCCTGATACCAGCGTGACGTTGTTATCGTCGATCACGTCTCCTGCGGAACCGGAGTCGCTCTTGACCGTGAGTGTGTTCGTACCCTTGCCGCCGGCGATCTGGACAGTCGCGGCGCCGTCGATTGCCATCAGATTGGGCATGACACTTCCCGTGGCGGGCACAACGGCCGACAGCTCGCCACCCCCCGCCGTCCAATCAACCCCGACCGGGCTGTTCTCGTTGTTTACCGTCAACGTCGCCACGCTCGAGAAACGAAGGCCGGCAAGATAATTGAGCCCGATCGGCGAGCCCGGAATGACGACGGTGACCAGGTCTTGACCGCTGCCGCCGTTGATAAGATCGGCGTTGTTGGCAGAGCCGACTTGATCAATGGTGATGGAGTTGTCGCCCAGGTTCTTCGAGTCGTCGACGAGGGTGCCGACCTTCTGGTTCGTGTTCACCGAAAGGTCGGGGACGTCGACGTTGATGGTGAGGGAATTGAGGTTCTGTCCCAGATTGAGGTTGGCCTGCTGGAACCCGATGAATAGGGCGGTGTCGATCGGTCCAAAGCCACTGAGATCGGCGTAACCGGCGTATGATGGCGCGGCGCCATCTGCCAGTATGGCGTCAGTCATGGGCTCCGTGTCGGAAGTGGCGTCGAAGGTGACGGTGTTTTGTTCCAAAGTCGAATCGCTGCCGTCGAGCACCAGCGGCGATGACGATGACTGAACGACAACGTTCGCTCCGCCCGTTCCGGTGTCGATCGTGATCGGCCCGGGACCGGCGAAGGTGCTCTGCACCTGAAATAGCCCGCCGCCGGAGCCCAGGTCCACAACGAGCGCACCGATTCCCGAGAAAGGAACCGTGCTCTCACCCACTGCATCGAAGCCGAGGACTGATGTCGCGGTGAGGACCAGGTCGTAGGAACTTGCGTCGAGGGAGTCGTCGATCGCGAGCGTCGTGCTCGAGGATCCTCCCTCGAGCGTGACCGGCTGCTCGAAACCGGCGAGCGTCTCCGGATCGGGGAACGAGATCGGCGAGCCCCCGAAGACCGGGATCTCGGGCGGTAGAGCGCCCGTGCCATACCCGCCGAAGCTCACCAGATCGGCTCCAGCGCCGGTCTGCACGGTCGTGTTGAAGACCGTTCCCAACACGTAGATGTCGCTGGCGCCGCCGCCCGAATTGAATGTCACTCCGACCGGTGTCGCCGGCGTGCCGATCGAAGTCGCGGGAGCACTGTACTGGAATTGAAGCCCATCGCCGGTCAGTGCCGAGGTGAGCTGCCCGGAGACCACCCCTCCACCGGTGAGGACAATCGCATTTTCGCCCGAAGCTGGTCCGAAGACATTGATCGCGGCCGACCCGACGCCGCCGACAAATGAGACCGGCGCGTTCAGCACGGCTCTGCCACTGGCTTGAGCGCTGGCATAAAGGTTGACGACCGCGGCGCCGGGGCCGGCGTTGAGCGTGGTGGTTGAGCTCGCACTGGTGCTCAGCACGTCGAACGTGTCGTCATTCCCCTGCACGGCGGCCGGGTCGTTGACCGTCAGCGATTGAATGTCGGAGTAGTTGATCGTCTCGGAGAGCAGGCCGGAATTCACGATGACTTTGGTGCCAGTGACCGTGAACACGTCGTTCCCGGCGATGCCGCTGATATTGAGCGCATTGGGGTGGGTGGTGTCGCCGTTACCGGCGACGAACAGGGGAACGCCGATCGGCAGCCGGTTGATGTCGATGGAGTCAAGGTCGGTGCCGGTCGTGATGCTGGCCGAAGAGGCATGAATCGTGCCCAAAACTCCGATCGTTTTCCCCCAAGACTTCGTCGCCTTGATCTCGAGCGCACCTGCCGAAAAAAGTACGCTCGACGGCGAGATCGTGATGTTCCCGTCCTCGGAATCGAGAGTGAGCGATCCCAAGGAGCTCGATATCAGTACGCTGTCCGCGACCATGATGTCGCCGTCTTCTGCCAGCGTAATATCGCCGCCCGAGAGGATGTTTTGATCGACATTCAGTGTCCCCGAGGTCGTCACGTTGACCACACCAGCACTCGACAAGCCGGCCAGGCGGGCCGTGCCGTCGATCGCCAAGTCGCCGGTGTTATTGATCCAGATCCCGGCTCCTGAGGCGGACAGGGTGCCGACCGCGGTCTCGAGGGGATCTGTGGCCGTGCCAATGCTGGAACCGGCGACCAGGTAGGCCGACGAGGCTGTCAAGATCGACCCCGCAGCTCCATCGAGTATCGCGCCGGCGGCGGTCAAGGTCACGAGCGCTCCCGAGCTGAACACGCCCACGTTCAGGTTTCCGACCGTCTGGTCCAGGGTGATGCCCTGCGCCGCCGACGCGTTTACCAATCCGGAGCCAGCATCAGCCGAGTCGATCTCGAACGGGTCTGCAACCGAGCCGATCGCGCCCCCGGCATCGAAAGTGATCGTGGCGCCGGTCACGTTCGTCATTTGATTGCCGGTCGTGTCGGCAATCGAGCCACCGGCCGTGAGCGTGACATCCCCATCGGGCAAGGTGATGGTGCCGATGTCGAGATCATTCGGCCCGGTGATCGAGAGCGCGCTCGCAGTCGATGCCCCGGCGTCGACGTCGAGCTCTGATGCCATCACGCCGTCGAGATCAAACGAGCCGCCATCGGGCGAGGTCCCACCCGTGATCCGGATCGAGACCAAGTTTGCAGTCAGCGCCGAGCTGGTTACGACGAGCGGGCCCATCGTCTGGTTGAGCGTTGACAGGTCAAGATAGACGTCGCCCTGGGTCGCTGTCGCCTGGAAAGACGGCGATAGCGCGGACGATTCCACGAGCACGACATTCACCGGCTCGTCGCTCGATCCGATGTTGCCGGTCTGGCTGGCAAGCGTGAGCTCGCCTGTCCGGATCACCTGGAAGTTGCTCGCCGCGTCGATGCTCCCCCCGATGTTCGCCACGGGACTGGCATCGGATATCGTCGTCGTGCCCGAGGGGTTGCTGATGTCGCCGTTCAAGATGATCGTCGATCCGCTGGTGTTGCTGATGTTGATCGCGGTCGCGTATGAGCCTGTGAGGCCCGTTTGGTAGGTAAAGCCCTGAGAGTGGGCGGGGTCGAAGTGCACAGCGGGCAGCGTTGGGCTGGGATTGATGACCCGTATGCCGGAGATCTGAAGGTCCGAAGACGACGCGTTGCTGATGTCGACGGCGGCGAGTGACGGCGAGGCAAGGAAGGTCGCGTCTCCGTAGAGATTCTGGACGGGTCCTGATAACGTCAGCTCGGCCTGGCCGCTCGAGTTGTTGATGATCGGATTGACGATGATCTCCGACGGCACCTGCACAAAGTTGACGCCGGACTGCTGGATGATGTGGCCGTCCTGGCCGATCTGGAGCACGGCGGCGGCTCCCAGCAGGGTGACGACCGAGTTGAACTCGATCGAGCTCGAGGGATTGGAGGTCTGCGAGTACTTCGACGAGCCGTGATCGTCCGCCGCGGTGGACCGGTCGTCTTCCGTGGTAGTGAGGGGGCTGGATGCATCTGCCGTCACGGACAGTTGGCCGGCCTGGATCGTCGAGCCGGGCACGGTCGTGACCGAGGCGATCTCCGTCAGCGTGTTACTGGCGCTTGTGTAGGTATCGCCATAGGCGGCGGTGGAGGCGGTGCTTGCGCCTGAATCGACCGAGACCGCGCCGGAGGCCGCCGCGATTTGAACGGAATCGCCGCCGAAAATATCGGCGTCGGTTGCGATCAAAACGTCGGAGTTGTAGATCGCATTGAGGTTATTCGTAGCGGATGTCTTGACGCCGACGGCTCCGGTGGTCGAGCTGGCGTTAGACTGGGCGTACCGAGATGCGCCCCCGGCCGCCTCGATCGTGACGTTCAGCCCGGTGAGCGTGGCGCCCTGATAGATATCGGTCTGGGCGTTCGAGGTAACGGTCGTATTGGTGGTCGTGCCGACGTCTACGCCTATGCCATAGCCCGAAGCGCTGGCGGAGGCGATGGCTATCGTGCCGGTCTGCGAAGCGATCTGGATCGTCCCCAAATTGGCGGTGATGATCGAATCGGCGCCGACCGTGGCCGTGGCCGGATCCGTGAGGTTGATCGTGGCATCGGTGTCGGGCGAGATCTGAGCTGCGCCGCCACCCACGGCGTTCGTCTGTGCGACGACCCCATAGTCCTCCGAGACGGCCTGGAGCGTGAAGTTACCGAATACGGAAGTTGCCCGGACGCCGGTGCCGAGCGTGGCAGTGCACGTGTTATCGATCGTGGTTGTGCTCACGGGTTGGCCGACGCCGACAATTCCGCCGTCATAGTTCGTGCTGCTCGCGTTGGCCTTGGTGGTCGTGTTGTTCGACGTGATTGTGATGTCCTGCCCCGCGGTGAGCATTGCGCCTGTGCCGACCGTGGCGGCCACGCCCCGGAGGACGTTGGTGTTCGCGACTGCATTGGCATCGCCGTTGAGCAGCCCAACGATCGTGCTGGTGGCTGAGGAGAGCGCCGTCTGCGTCGCGGTGGCGCTCAAGCCGAGGTCGTTTCCGGCCTGGATGATGGCGCCGGGGTCGATGTTGGCCGCGGTTCCAATCGTGCCCTCGTAACCGACCGTCGCCGTGGCGAGGCTCTCGCCGACTGCGACGATCCCCGCGAACGCGTAGCCCGTGTTGGTGGCTTGTGCGTCGCCGGTTGAGCTGGCCTCGATCATCACGTCGCCCGTCGCGCTCAAGTTGGCTCCGCCGCCGGCGAATGCCGAGACCGTGGGGTCCAAGGTCGCCGATGCCGTGCCGCCGGCTCCGGCGGCGGTCGCCGAGCCCGAGGTCGCGTTGGTGAGGGCGGTGACGGAGTCGTTCGAGCCCGCGTTGATCGTGATGTCGGCGGCGGTCACAAGCGCGTTGTCGATGTCGGCCGTGATCGTGCTGGTGACCATGTTCGTCCCTTCGGAGACGCCGACCGAAAGACCGACCACGGCCAAGGCGAAAGCGTCGGTACCGACCAGGGACGCTACATTGGCCAGATCCGACGCCGAGACGGTCACATTACCGGCCGCGTCGATCTTGCTCTTGGCACGGGAACTGGCGCCTTCCAGGTAGGCCGCGACGCTGTTGGCGATCGTGTTCGCGGAGGTGGCGAAGGAGACGGATGCCGCCAAGCCGAGCGAAATCGACCCGCTGATCGAAGCGGCGATCGAGTTGGCCGAGGCCGTGGGATTGGCCTGGGCAACGACATCGACGTCGCCCGCGGACGTGATTGTCGCCGCGTTTCCAAAGGCATCGACGATGTCTGCAATATCGTTCTGGGCTTCGGTCACGCCGACCGAGCCGCTGACGCTGACGGTGCCGGTCGAGAGCGACAGGGCGCCGCCGGCGGCGGTCGCGGTGGCAGCGACAAGGTCGCTCGCCGAGATCGAGACGTCGCCGCTACCGGTTGTGGTGATCGAACCATTGTTGACGTAAGCCTCGACGATATTCGTCGTGGTGTTGGTCGCGGTGCTGCCGATGCCGGCCGCGGCCACGCCGACATCGACCCCGCCGTCGAGTGAGGCCGTGGCGCCAATGCTCGTGACGGAGAGCGTCGCGTCCTCGATCGCCGAGATCGCGACGTCGTTGCCGCTGGCGGTGACGTTCGAGGAGTCGACGTACGCCTCAACATTGTCCTGCACTTTGTTGCTGGCGATGGCGAAGCCCACTGAGGCCCCGACCGCGACCGAGCCGCCGCCCGCGATCGACAGGCCGCCTCCGCCCGCGTTGGCCGTGATCGTCGAGTCGTCGTTGGCCGAAATGACCACGGCCCCACCCGAGGCGGTGACGTCACTGCCCGAGACAACATACGCCTCGACATCGTTCGCGATCGTGTCGATCGAATCGGCCCCGGCCACGGTGATCTCGAGGCCGACGGCGCCGGCGCCGCCCGCGGCGATCGCACCACCGATGGTAAGCGAGGCGATCATGGCGGTCTCTGTCGCCGAGACGGTCACGCTGCCGGCGGCAGTCACGCCGGATCCGGAGATGAACGCGAGGACCGCGTCCTTGACGTCATTGTTGGAGTATCCCACACCCAGCGACAGGCCCACGGCGACCGAGCCGGCGCCGTTGACGGAGAGCCCGCCGGCGCCTCCGTTGGCCGTGATCGTGGGAGTGTCCTGGGCCTCGACCGACACGTCGCCGGAGTTGGAGGCCGTGACGGTTGCGCTGTCACGGATCGAGGCCTCGACATCGTTCGCGATCGTGTTGCCCGAGCCTGCACCTGCGCCGCCGACACCGACGCCGACCGTGCCGCCACCGGTCGCGGCCAGCGCGCCACCGATCGTGAGAGTGTCGATCGTGGAACTCTCGGTCGCCCTGAGCGCAACGTCGTTGCCGGTGTCGCTCGCGGTCGAGTCGTCGACGAACGCGTAAACCTTGTTCTGCACGTTGTTGCAGGCCGCCGAGAATCCGATGGTGACCGCGACGCCTGCGGTGCCGCCGCCTCCGCCGGTGAGCCCGACACCACCGGCGTTGGCGGTCACGTTCGACTTGTCTACCGCGGAGACGCTGATGGCGCCACCGCTGGCGGTGACGTTGCTTTTGCCGGCGATCGACGCTTGCACGGTATCCTTGATTGTATTGGTCGAGTCGGCGCCCGCCACGCCGGCCGCCACGGCAGCCGTGCCGCCGCCGGCGACGGCGGTCACCCCGCCCATCGTCAAGCACTGCACGGTCGCCGTGTCGATGGCCGACAAAGCGACGCCGCCCCCCGTGGCAGTGACGTCGGAACCGGCCACGTTTGCCTCGACCGTGTCGCTGATCGTGTTCTTTGCGACCGAGAAGCCGACATCGACCGCGACCCCGGCCGTTCCGGCCCCGCCAACCGCGGCCGCGATCCCGCCGCCATTGGCAGTGATCGCGGGGCTGTCGACCGCGGTAACGGCGACACCACCGCCCTGGGCGGTGACCCCGTCGCTGTTGCTGATATAAGCTTCGACCGTATTGTCGATGTTGTTGACCGAGACGGCGCCGGCCACGGTGACATTGACCGAACCGGAGCCGCTGGCCGAGGCAGCGATCGCGCCGCCGAAGGTGATTGCATTGATCGTGGCGGTCTCAGTCGCCGAGACGACCACGCCCTGGGCGGAAGTCACGTTCGAGCTATCGACGAACGCTTCGACGGTATCGGTGATCGCATTGGTCGCAGCGCCGACGCCGAGCGCGGCCGCGATGCTGATATCGCCGCCGCCAGCGCCCCCCAGAGCGACGCCGCCGGCGATGGCCACGATGTTCGAGTTGTCTGTCGCCAAGAGGCTCACCTGCCCAAGCGTCGTGGTGGTGACTGTGCTGCCGTCCTGGATGACGGCCAGAACGGTGTCGTCGATCGTGTTGCCCGAACCCGCGCCCGCCAGCCCGATGCCGACGCCGTCCCCTCCGCCTCCTGCGGTGCCGACCGCGCCGCCGACTGTCACCGCCTCGATGCTCGCGGTGTCGCTCGCCGAGACGACCAGGTTACCGCCCGCGTCGCTCACGGTCGAATCGTCGATCAAGGCCGTGACGGTATCCTGGATGCTGTTGATCGCGACCGAGATGCCGATCGACCCGCCGGCGCGGCCGCCGCCGCCGAAGTCCGCGACGATCGCCAGAGAGCCCGCAGCCGCCTCAATCGTCGGCGCGTCCACCGCACCGACGAAGACCGGCCCGCCCAGGGCGGTGACGCTGCTCGAGCCGTCGATCGAGCCTGTGACCGTGTCGGCGATGGTATTGCCCGAGCCGGCGCCGCGCCCGCGAACCCGAGGCCGCCACCGCTGCCGCCGCCGCCCGCCAAGGCACCGCTGATGGAGAGCGCATCGATCGTCGGCTTGGCCATTGCCAGGATCGCGACGCTTCCGGCCGACTCGAGCTTGGAAAGGCTGACCCCGGCGTCGATCGTGTTGTGGATCTGGTTTTCCGCGGTCGACGCCCCGACCGTGCCCTCGACGTCGCTCTTGGTCGCGATGGCGATTCCGATACCGCCGGCGAGGGCCTTTATGGTCGAGTTGTCGGTCGCGCCCACCTGGACGGCCTGCGCACTGGCACCGGTGGCCGAGATCCCGCTCGAGCCCGAGATCAACGCGATGGTGACGTCGCGGATGAAGTTGATCGAGACTGCGCCGCCCAATGAGAACGATCCCGCGCCTGAACCGGCGACCGTCACATTGCCGATCGAGGCCGTGTTGTTCGCCTGCAGGACAATCTGGCTGGCACTCAAGCCGCCGGTGACGTTCTCGATCGTCGCCGTCACCCTGTTGCCATCCGTGTTGGTCGGGTCGGACGGATCGCCGCCGAGATAATTATAGGCGACCGAAGCGCCGATCGCGAACGACGACGCCTCGGCGCCGATGCCCGCGATGGCGATCGCTCCGGCGAGCGACTCGATCGTCGAGGAGTCGTTGGCGGTCACCTGGACGGCGCCTGCGGCCTGGATCGCGGGACCATCGGGATTGAGCTGGCCGACGTTCTCGATGGTGGCCGCGACCGTGTTCTTGACCCAGTTGAGGGTGACCGAGCCGGCGCCGGCGCCCGTGTCGGCGCCGCTGCCGCTGACCGCAAGGGCGGCGATCTGCGAATTCAGGACCGGCGGCAAGTTGGTCGACGAAACAAACTCGGCATCCACGTCAATATCGCCGGCCGCCGAGGTGACCATCGAGTCGTCGATCGTCGCCGTGTCGTCGTCGGCGACCTGGTTGAATGCGAAGGCCAGTGCGGCCGAACCGGAGCCGTCAATCGCCGCGCCCACGTTCCCCGCCAGTGTGCCGATCGACGCCGTGTCGTGGGCAAGGACCGAGACCGTTCCGTATGCGGTCACGTCGGACGGTTGGCCCGAGGCATTGCTCTGGATCGCGGCGCCGACCGTATCCTGGATGAAGTTAAACGCGAGCGAACCGCCGAAGGCGTTGCCCTCGCCCGTCGCGGCGGCGCCGCCGACCACGACGTTGATGTCCTGGGCTGTCTCATTGGCCTGGACCACCACCGCGCCGAGGGAGGACTGCACGTCCGCGCCGGTGATCGACGCGGTGACGCTGTTCTTGATGTCGTTGACGCCAACCGAGGCGTTCAAGGCAGTGCCGCTGCCGGTTGTGATGTCCAGCGAGCCGGCCCCGGAGCCGATCTTCGAGGTATCCTGGGCCTGGACGCTGACGCCGCCGGCCCCCTGGACGGCTTCGCCGGATGGAGTGTCCAAGATCTCGGCATTGACGTCCATGCGCACGAAGTTGAGCGCGACCGCGCCGGCGCCGGAGATGTTCTCGCCGCCGGCCCCGGCCGCCGTCACGCTGACGATCTGGGCATCGATCGCGGTCGGCAGGGCGATCGTCAAGTCCCCCACGGTCACTTGCGAAATCGTGGCCTGGAGTGACTGATTGGTGCCGGTTCCGGTCGACGTCAGAAAGACGGGCACGCCATTTTCGGCGTTCACGAGCGATGTAGCCAGCTCGATGTGCGTCGGATCGAGCAAGATGATGTAGTAGATCTGGCCATTGATCAGGCCGCCGATTGAGCTGCCGCCTCCGTTCTGGTAAACCACGGTGTCGCCGGTCTGGAGGTCGGTCCTGGCCGGGACGGCGATCGTGTCGGCCAGCGGGTCGGTGACCCAGACGTCCGACGTCGGGACGTCCAGGGCCGAGAATGGGAGCGTCGGGGTCAAGACATGCCCGGCGCCGGTGCCTGTGGAGGTCAAGGCGATCTCAAACCCCAACGTCGCGCTCAACGGCGAATTTGCGAGCTCGATCGTCGTGTCGTTGACCACGATCACGTAGTAGGTCCGGCCGCTCACCAGTCCCCCGATCGGCGTTCCGCCGTTGTCGTCGTAGGCAACCTCTTCGCCCTGCGAGAGCCCATCGGCGCCCGAGAACACGATGGTGTTGTTCGAGACCGTGGTCGATGACGGGTCGAAGGTGATCTGATTCTCCAGGTCGAGGGGCGTGATGGTCTGCGCCGCGTTGCCCGCGGAACCCAGCCCCACGGCGATGCCCGCCAGGGCGTTGGCGTACGACGAAGCAAGCTTGATCGTCTCGTCGTCGACCTTGATGGCGTAGTAGACCTGGCCGTCGGCCAGGCCTGTGATGTCGGTCCCGCCGCCGTCGTGGTAGACGACAGCGTCGCCGGTCTCGAGCCCGTGGGGGCTGGCGAAGTGGAGCGCGTCGCCGGTGATGGTGACGCCCGCGGCTGTGTCGATCTGCTGGGTGGGCCCGAAGGCCGGGCCGGGCTCTGCGAGCGAGCTCGGGTTGTCGAAACCCGATTGCACGACGACCTGTCCTCCGGCGGTCACGCTCGAAGAGTCGATGAAAGCCGAGACCCCGCTCGAGGTCGTCGTGTCGTCGCCGCTCGCGACCGCGACCATCGTGCCGGGGACGGTGCCGTTTTCGTAAGAGATGACGTTGGGGTCGGCCGGGTCAATGTCGCCACCGATGAAGTTATAGGCGATCGATGCCCCGATCGCCGTGCCGCCCGTGGCCCCGGCACCGGCGAGCGAGACGGCATAGAGCGACGACGCCTCGCCCGCCACGACGTCGACGTTGATGGCCGCAGTCACCTCGGCCAGCTCGATATCGGCATCGACCGTGTTGGCGATCGAGTTGATGTCGGCCGTTCCTGCCCCGTCGAAGCTTCCGCTGCTGGACGAACCCGCGCCGGCCGCGCCGATGCCGACCAGGAGCGGCGAGGAGGTCGCTGTCACGTCGACCGAGCCGCCCGTGGAATCGACTGTCGCGTCGTCGATCTGGGCGACGATGCTATTGCTCACCCGGTTGTAGCTGATTGATCCCCCGACCGCGGAGTTGTCCCCGGTTGTACCCGCCCCTCCGCCGGTGATCGCCACGAGCAGCGAATCGTCGCTCGAGGCGACGGTGACGTCGTCCCCGGCGGACACGTACGAGCCATTCTGGATCGAGGCGTCGATCGAGTCGACGATCTGGTTGATCTGGACCGATCCCCCTGCGGCCCAGCCGTCGCCGTCGCCGCCGCCGGCGCCGACGCCCACGGCGACGCCGCCGATTTGTTCCTTGGCCTGGGAGTCGAGCGACACGCTGCCGCCGACCTTCACGACCGTGTCGTCGAGGAGCGACTGGATCGTCGAGTGGGTCTCGTTGTAGCCGATCGCCGCGCCCACACCGGCGCCGTCCCCGGTGGCGACTCCCACTGCGCCCCCGATCGCGACGATGCCGGACGTGTCGTTGCTCATGATCTGAACGCTTACCGGTGCCCCCGACGCCGGCTGCAAGATGCTCGAGCCCGTAACGTTGGCTTCGGTCGTGTTCTTGATCACGTTCACCGACACCATGCCAGCTCCGCCGTTGCCTTCGCTCTGGCTGCCGATTCCGAGCGAGCCGGTGATGGCGATGATCCGCGGGTTGGTCGTGCTGTTCTCGTTCTCCGCACTGACCTGGAGCGTGCCGCCGGACATCACGATAGTCGAGTCGGTGATATTGGCTTCGGTCGTGGCGGGCCGATTCGGGATGATCGCCACGTGGTTCGAGAAGCCGATGAGGTTGACTGCGACCGAGGCGCCATAGCCCCCCTGGCCGCCGTAGGCACCCGCACCGGCCACGGACCAGATCAGTGAGCTATCGGTGGCGTCGATATGAGAGTCACCGCCCAGGCCAAGTGTCGAGTCAGTGACGCACGCCTCGGTGGTTGGCAGCAGTATATTCAGCGACACCGAGCCGGCGATGGCCGTCCCGTTCTCGCTAGGGGCGCCGGACCCGCCCGCCGTGATCGCCCCGATGAAACCTTCGCGATCCGCGTCGACGAAGAGCAGAGTCGCCAGGATGTTGTCCCCCGAGATAAATGCCTTGGTCGTGCTGATCACAAAATTGGCGCTGAGCGACCCGGCGAAGCCTGTCGACTTATCGTTCTCTCCGCTGATCGACGCTGCAGAGCCCGTCACCGAAACGTCCTGAGTGCTGTTGGTGGCGCTTACGGTCAAGACGGCTGTCGTGATCGTCGGCGTGAGACTCGCCGGCTCGTTGATAAAAGCGAGTGTCGTGTCAGCGACGTAGTTGATCACCACGTCGCCGGCGATCGATTTGCCGGTCGTGGACTCGGGCTGCTCGGTCGGCAAGTCGGTGCCCTCGGTGACGGGTGCCGACAAGTCATCGCTGGAGACCGGCTCGTTGTTGAACGAAACGCCGGACTCTTCCATTGACGGTGGATCTTCTCCTGGTAAGTCTACGCCTTCATCATCCGAGCCGGAACCGCTGCCCGAGCTCGTGTTGATGAAGGACCCCGCCAGTGCCAGGCCGATGTTGAGGCCCGAGTTGGACGCGGCAACGGTGACGCCGGCGGGGGCGTCGATCACGGCGGGTGCGCCGGTGGGTGTGGCGCCGTCGGGCGCGCCGATAAATGCGCTGGTGTCGCGCTCGATGACGTTGACGCCGAACGAGACGCCGATCCCGGTGTTGCTCCCCGTCAGGACGCCGCCCGCGACGTTGACGTTGATGAGGTTGTCGAGCGCGCTCACGCTGACGTCGCCACCCGCGTCGATCGTGGCTCCGCTCGCGATGTCGGCGGTGGTGTTGTCATCGACGACGACCACCGAGGCGGAGCCGTCGATCGCCGTCTGCCCGGCCTTCCCCCAGGCTGCGCCGATGGCGATGTCGAGCAGGTGCGTCGCGGCGGTCACGTCGAGGTTATAGGCGTTGACTTGTGCGCCGTCGCCGATCGACGCCTGAGTCGTGTTCACGTAGACGAGCGCGAGCAGGGCTCCGCCTATCCCGGTCTTGGCCGCCGAGTCGCCGTAGGGGTTCTTGTTCAGGGATATGGCGTTCTGCAGGACCGTCGGCAGTATCCCCGAAAGATTCAGTGTCTCAACATCCGTCTCGGCGTCGACGGTCACGTTCTGCGCCGCGGTGATCGGGGACTCGTGCTGGTTGATCTGGGCGTCCGGGCTGATCGTGGCGAGCGTCGTGTTGTTGAGAACGTAGACGTCGACCGAGAATGCCACGCCGTTGTTATTGCCATTGGCGGCCGACTGGGACCAGGTCGTGAAGATCGCGTCGGTACCGAGGTCGTTGTTCAGGAGGTTGGTGAAATCCGCCGTTGCGCCGGCCTTGAAGGCGTTGAGATTGTCGAAGATGCCTTGCGCGAAAGGAATCGTGGTCGTGGCATCGACTGCAATGCTCCCGCCGGCATCGATGACGGCGAGCGGGTCGACGGTGGCTTGCGAGTCGTTGGCGAAGTAGGCGAACTGCACGGCGGCGGCGCCGGCATTGTCCTTGTTCGTGGCGGCGTAGCTGTAGTAGTTAGAGTAGTCGGAGGAGATGGCGGCGGGGTCGGTCGCACCGGTCACCTCGGCGGCCGCGCTCACCAGCATCGCGTCGATGTCCGTCGACGCAACGGAGACGTTGCCGTCCGCGTGGATCACGGCGAACGGCGCGACTGTCGCGAGCGCGGTGTTGCTCGAGACCACCACCGCCACCGCGCCCGCGAGGCCGGTGGTGGCCTTGTTCTCGGTCTGCGAGCCGTCGGTCTGCGCGGCCTGGGTGTTGGCGGTACTGTCCGAGTCCTCTTGCGATGGCTGCGACTCCGCGCTTGATTCCTCCGACTCTTCGTCGGAGGGCAAGTCGGTCTCGGGGGTGAGGTTATTGCGCCAACTCTGGAGGCCCTTCACGCCGATCTTCCCCGCGTTGACCAAGCCGGTAATGAACGTGTCGCCGATGTCCGATGCCGCCAGCGTCTGATCGGTCGGAGTCAATGAGTTGACAGTAGGGTTCGCGTTTGCCGCGATCGTGACGGTTGAACCGGCGTTGATGGTCCCGGCGTCGTCGGTCTCGGCGTTGGTTGACGAGACCGTGACCGCGAGCACGAGGCTTAAGGTCTCGTCCGGGTCCCCTCCGGACACCGAGTTCATGATCGTCCTGCTTGCCGCCGACGAAACCGTCACGCTGCCGGCCGGCGCGTTGATCACGGCGCCCTGCGCGACGTTTGTCATCGCGGTCGCACTGGATTGAACCACGGCGGCGTCGAGCTCGACGCTGGCCACGGTGGTGCCCGTGCCGACTTTAGAGGCGATCAAGGGGCCAAAGCCGATATTGATGGTCGAGACGGTGAGCTTATTGGTCGATGTGCTCGCGATATCAACCTCGCCGCCCGCGTTGATGATCACGCCCGAGTCGATGTTGACGGTCGAATTGGACTCGGCGCCTGCGCCCGAGAGGGCGACCAGCCCGGGGCTCAAGGTGTGAAGATCGATCGTCGATTCCGATTGGCCGTCGATCATCACGGTGCCGGACGCGTCGATGGTCGTGTCGCTGATCGTGATGTCCGTGGTCTCCTCGGCGACGGCCAGCCCAACGAAGAGCCGCAACGAGAGCAGGATCTCGGTCAGGGTGCCGACTCCTGTAATCGATTTGGCCGAATTGTTGTCGTTGTTCGCCGTGGCTTCGATCGTCACGTTGTCGGCGGTCAGGACCGTCGGCTGCGCGGTCGTCCCGCTGACGTTGACCGTGGCGTCCTGGTCGGCAAGGGTCAGGACCAGGCCGGGCGCGAGCGATTCGGCATCGGCGTCGAGTGTGATGTCGCCAGTCGTGGTGATGCGGCCGCTCAGGTCGATCTGGGTCGTGTCGACGTCGAGCGACGAACTGCCGAAGTCGATGTTCCCGTTGATTGTGAAGGGGCCGCCCAGGAACGAGAGATCCGCCTGGAGCGAGGGGTCGACGCTCATCACGCTCAAGGCGCCCGCGTCGATCGTCAGCGCGCCGGGATCCGGAAACACGATGGTGCTCTTGTTCTGGGCCAGGATCTCCATGGTCTTCGGGTCGCTCCCCGCCAGGAGGCTCACACTACCGGCGACGACGATCGTGGGGGATGGGTCGGCGGCGCCTCCGATCGTGCCCTGGATCAAGTCATTGCCGGGGTCGGCCGGGAAGACGTAGACATTGCTGCCGCCGCCACCGATCAGGAGGTCGTCGCCGGTGCCGGCGGTGAGGATGTTGTTCCCGGAGTTGCCGATCAAGATGTCATTGCCGTCGCCGCCGGTGAGGTTCTCGACCGTGTTGCCGGGCGCAAGAGTGAATGTCAGCCCTGGGGCAACCGTCTGCGAAGTTGTGAGCGCCAGGTCGACGTCGATGGCCGTGGTCATGGTGGCCGAGAAGTCCAGGGTGTCGGCCCCGCCGCCGCTCTCGCCGCCCAACACCTCGCTGCCGCGATCGACGTCGGCGTCGAAGGCGAACGTATCCTGACCCATTCCGCCGGTCAGCGTGTTGCCGGCAGGCCCGGCGGTGATCATGTCGTTCAGGGCGTTGGCGGTGATGACGTTGTCGCCGCCGCCGCCCAACACGTTGGTGATCAGGCTGGCCGAGGCCAGGGTCAGCGTCAGGTTGGCGTCGACGGTCTGCGCGATCGTGGACGCCAGGTTAACCGTGACCGGTGCCGATTGCGTGGGTGAGAAGTCCAGCGTGTCGACGGCGTCCTGGTCATTGTCGGTGATCGTGACGCTACCCAATGAGTTGTCGGCGTCGAAGATGAACGTGTTGTTGCCGCCGCCGCCGTCGATCGTTTCGTTGCCGGAGCCGGCGGTGATCGTGTCATCGCCCGCGCCGCCAATGAAGCTTGCGACCGAGTCGCGGAGCGTGAGGGACAATCCCGGGACGATCGTCTGCGCGGTCGTTTCTCCCAGCAGGATGGCGATGGCGGCGTTTTGCGTCGCCGAGAAGTCCAGCGTCAACGCGCCGGCGCTTGACGCGGCCTCGACCACGTCGCTGCCCTGTTCCGTATCAGCGTCGATGGCAAACGTGACGGGGCCGGTTCCGGGGAGCAAGGTATTGTTGCCGGTTCCGGCGGTAAAGACGTCGCTCGCCGCGTTTGCAGTGACGGTGGTGCTCGCCGCGCCGCCGATCACGTCGTCCACCGTGTTACCCGCCGGCAAGGTGAGCGAGAGGTGCGCCGCGACCTGCTGGGCGGCCGCCGCCGCCAGGTCGACCATGACATCCGTGGTCTCTGTGGCTGAAAAGTCCAGCGTCGCGGTCCCGCCCATCGCGTTCGAGGCATTGATGAAGTCGCGCCCACTCGCGGTATCGGCGTCGATGGCGAAGGTGTCGTCGCCCGCGCCAAGGGTGAAAGTATTATCGCCAGTGCCCGAAGTAAAGACGTCGGCCGCTGCATTGGCGATGACTGTGTTGGCCGCCGCGCCGCCGACCACGTTGTCCACGGTGTTGCCAGCCGCGAGGGTCAGCGACAGCCCGGACGCGACGGTCTGCTGCACGGTGCTCGACAGGTCGATGCTGATGGGAGTGCTCTGGGTGGGCGAGAAGTCGAGGGTGGTCGTGCCCGCGCCGGTCGCGCCGTCGATGACCTCGCTGCCCTGGTCGGTGTCGGCGTCGAGAACGAGGGTGCCGCCGCCGGGTCCGGGCGTGAAGGTATTGTCGAGCGGCCCGGCGGTGAACACGTTGTCCAGCAAGTCGCCGCTCACCGTATTGGCTGCCCGGCCACCGATCACGTCGGTGATCCCACCGGTCGGGGTGAGCATCAGGTTGAAGTTGGCGGTGATGGCCTGGGCGTTCTGTTGCGAGAGGTCGACGGTGACCGGAGATAGCTGGGTCGGAGCGAAGTCGAGCGTGTCGACCGCTCCTTCCGTGCTGATGATCGCCACGGAGCCGAGCGCGAGGTCGGCGTCCAGAATATAGGTGTTGGTCCCGGCCCCCCCTTGCAGGACGTCATTCGAGTCGTTGGGCGTGAACGTGTTGGCCTGCCCGCCGCCGATCACGTTGTCGACCGTGTTTCCGGGCTCGAGCCGGAGCGACAGGCTCGGCGTGACTTGCTGCGCCACGGTGCTCGAGAGGTCCACGTTTACCGCCGTGCTCTGGGTGGGCGAGAAGTCGAGCGTAGCGGTGCCGTCACCCGTCGCCCCGACGATCTGGATGCTCCCGTCGTCGACGTCGGCGTCGACGGTGAATGTGTCGTCGCCAGTCCCCTCGGTCAGCTCGTTGGTGCCCATCCCGGCCGTGATGTCGTCGTTGCCGGAGTTGGCCATGATCGTGTTGGCGCCCGCGCCGCCGATCACGTTGTCGACCGTGTTGCCGGGCTCGAGCGTCAGCGACAGGTTTGGGGTGACGTTCTGGGGCGTGGTGCTCGCGAGGTTCAGGTTGAGCGCCGCCTTCTGGGTGGGCGAGAAGTCGAGGGTGGCGGTCGATGCGCTCGTGCCGCCGAAGATCTGGGCGCTCCCGTGGTCGTCGTCGGCATTGAAGACGAAGGTGTCCAGGCCCGTGCCCGCGAAGAAAGCGTTGTCGCCTGGGCCGGCGGTGATGACGCTGTCCCGCGAACCGCCAGAAATCGTATTGGGGCCCGCGCCGCCCGTCACGTTCGTGATGTTGATCACCGACGCGAGGTCGGTGGCCGTCCCCGAGGCGAGGTTCACGTTTACCGGGGCGGTATACGCGCTGTAATCGAGCGTGGCGGTGCCCATCCCCGCGTTGATGGTCATGTCGCTGCCGGAACCCTGCATCCCGGCGCCCATGACGAAGCTGTCCGTTCCATCGCCGCCGTCCAAAGTGTTGACCCCAAAGAAGCTGATCTGGCCGTCCAGGGTGCCTCCCCCGGGGAACGTGAGGTCCCAGGTGTTGGCGGGGTCCGAGGCGCCGGCGAGCGACGCCAGGGTGTTTTGCCCCGTGCCTCCGAGGTCACTGATCGTGATGCTGTCGGGCGCCAGCAGATCGCTGAGCGTGGGATCGACGGTCAGCGTGTCATTGCCGTCGCCCAGTTGCACCGTGATCGAGCTCACCGCGCTGATCGGTTGCGTCTGGTTAAAATTCGCACCGTCGGTGCAGTACTCGATGTTTCCCGCGTCGACACGCAAGGTCAGATTGTCCGCTTCCGCTGGGCTCGCCGGGTCGGTGAACGACAGCGCCCCATCGGAGTAGTTCACCGTGACTGCGAGCAGCACCCTGTGCTCGAGCGATTCGATCACGAGCTCGGGCCGCAAGGCCCGCCGGGTGCGGCCCCGCGCCCGCTTGCTGTGCTCGTGGTTCTTCCCGGACTTCGGCGCGCACTTGCTCATCGGTGGGCTCCTCACGTCGGTGTCAATCGGGGTCTGGTGGGGACGGCGAGCGCTCGATACCTGGCGATCGCCGGATCGGCGGGTCTGTGAGAACGGTGCCGATACCCCCTAGCTGACGCAGCGACGCGCGAGCGGGACAAACCGAGTTAGATTTTCCAGAAATGATGTTTCGAGCTTCGCCAGATCGCGCTCGATTCGGCCTTTGTCATGCCGGCCAGGCGTCCGTCCGAAAACGTGATCGCTGATCGGATTGCGCCAGAGACCATGGAATTCATTGATGGCTGCGCGAATGCATCAGCGATGTAATCGCGCCGGTCTGTTCGCTCTGTTCACCGCGCGAACGCCTCGGCCGGGAAGATCGGATCGAGGAACATCCGGGCCTCAGCCTGGCTTCGGCTCAATCCGTCGATCAGGGCGATTGCCTCGACCACCAGCGTGCGGAGGGTGCCGCTGTTTTTGTTCTGTTCTAGCCAGGCGACGCCGCTCTCGAGATAGCGATGAGCTTCATCGTGGCGGTCGAGGTGATGGAGGCAGAGCGCCAGCAGGAACCGGTCGGTGCCGTTGGCCTCAGGCGCATCCGTGGCGATTCGCAGTGCTCTTTCTGCGGCCTGCCAGTCCTCTTGAAGGTAATAGGCCACGCCCAGGCGCGTGTGGCCGTTCCACTCGGGCTCGGTGAGGGCCTTGTGCAACGAGGTCTCGAAGAGAGTCACCGGGGCGCTCGTCACCGACAGCCGGAATCGGCCGAGTGTCGCTTGTTTCCACCGAGGGTCCTGACAGTCGAGCCGGATGATCCAGGTCGAGCCGGCCGGCGCGTCGACTGGTCCGGCCGTCGCGAACGCTATCGCGTTGCGCAATCCGATTTGTTCACGGAGATCCCAATTCCAGCGCGTTGCACGGTTGCGGGCAAACGCACCTGGTGGATTGGCGAACGGGGCTCGCGGCTGAACATTGGTCGCGACGCTCCACGAAAACTCGATCGGCTGGCTCTTCGAGAGGTCGTCGCCGGGCGCGACGGCCACGCTCAACCCGCTCAGGTGCAAGTCACCCCATTTGTACTGGCGTCCGGGGCCGGTGGCGTGCAGGCTCGGGTCCGGAAGCACCTCGAGCCTCAAGCCCGTGATCCCGGCCAGCTCCGTTCGCGCGACGATCGTCAAGCTGTCTTGATCCGGATTCGCGCCGCTAGCCAGGATCGAGCCGTCAGGAAGTCGCGTCTGTTTGGCCCCGCCTGCGGAGGCCATTTGGGAGGGCACAAGAATCGACCAGTTCCCATCGGCGAGCGCGGCCATCCCGTCCTTCAAGAGGTCAGCCAGCACCCAGGCCGCCGGCTCGTCGTCGGCCGCGATGGCCAGTCGTTTTTCCGCAAACTGACGCGCGATTTTCGATGCAGTCGCTGCCTCGTGTTTCCGGTCGAAGCGCTCGAGCTCGCGCGCGCAAGCGAGCCAGCGCATCGGATCGTCGCACCTGGATGCAAAAGCCCGGACGAAGGCTAGCTCGGCCTGATCGGGCTCGATGCCCTCGGCCAGGGCATGCCGGATCCACGGCTCAGGCGAGTCGGTCGGAATCGCGCGGGCGTGTTCGAACGCGGCAAGGGCCTGCGCGCCGTGCCCTCCGGTGGCGAAAGATCGGCTGCGGCGTAACCAGCCCGCAGCGTCATCGGAGTTGGGCTCGACCTGCGAATTGAGCAAAGGCCCGGCGTCCCATAGGTTGAGAAAATTGGACATCTGCGCGGCGATGCGCGAGCCATCGGCGCTGAATGTCAGCCGAGGGGTCCAGCCGCCGTTGCCAAGCGGTGGGCCAAGGCAATGGAGCACCATCACCTGTTCGCCGGTCCGGGAGTCGGCCAGGTGAACGCTGCCGCTGTGGCCCAGTGATGCCAGTCGCGAGCCGTCATGGCTGAAAGCCACGCAAACGACGGCGCGCGGCGCCGGGCGGGTGACCAGGGTATCCGCGCTGAAGTCCCATAGAAGCACGCTTGTGTTTCCGGAATCGGCGATCGCGAGCAAGGTCCCGTCGGGGTGGAAGGCGACGCACGTCACCACTCCCAATTGGTCAAGCGCCCGAACTAGGGCGCCGTTCTCCGCATCCGAAACGGTGACCCAACCCTGATTGCTCTTGTCGAAATGGCCGCCGCCAGCCGCGATCTTGCGGCCGTCGCGCGAGAACGCGAGACAATCGACTCCATTCTGACTGACATCGAAGGTCAGAAGGGGCCGCGCTCTACCCAGATCCCATACGGTCACAGCCGACTTCCGCTTCGGCTCGTCTGGCGCCGCGGTTGCCAGTCGAAGACCGTCCGAGCTGAAGGCGACGGCGGTGACCATTGCCGAGCTTCCGCGGAGCGTGGCGGTCAGCCGGCCGAGCTCCACGTCCCAGACGCCGACGGAAGTCGGATCTCGTTGCAAGGGCGCTGCGAGCAGCCTGCCATCGGCATTGAACGAGAAGTCACCGCGTGGCCATAAGGGGTTGTCGACCACGGGAAAACTCCCTTGATATTGCATGCCGCCCGCGGAGAAGTTGAGGGTAGCCAGTTGACGACCCTGCCAACCGATCCCACGGAGCCGCTCGCCCTCCCCCACGAATGTCAGGGCCGCGGACTGATCGAGCCAGGGAGTGACGCCGCGGCCGCGGGGGTCGCGCGTTGTATCGAAGACTTTGACTACGCCCATCCCCCAGCCGGCAGCGAAGAGCCGGCCGCCGTCGGGGGCAAAGGCGAGGCTGGAAACGTTTTCGCAGCTCATCAAGACCGCGGCGTGCTCATGGCCGGACCTGGCGTCATGCAGGCGGACGATGCCTTCCGTGCCGCCCGTCGCCACACGATTTCCGTCCGGGCTGAACGCCACCGACGAGAGCTGGCTGATTTGCTTGACCGCGAAGACCGTCTCACCGCTGGCTGTATCCCAGACCACGAGCGACCCATCCGCGGAGACACCGGCCAGCCGCCGGCCGTCCGGCGCCCAAGCGATGCCGTTGGCCCCTTCCAGACTCTGGACCGGGCCGCTCGGCTTCGCATCCGCGGCCGCCCAGATGCGGACTTGATCGCCTTTACCCGCGGCTGCGATCCGCGTTCCGTCGGGGCTCCAGGCCAGGTGCGCGGCCGAATGGGAGATCCGGGCCGTCTCGCGGCCGGTCTCCGGGTCCCAGATCCGGACGAATCCGTCGGGATGCGCGCTGGCCAGCCGGCGACCGTCCGGGCTCCAGGCGAGGCAATTCCCCGCCGCTCCAAAACTGCCGAGATTCAGCAGATCCCGCCCTGTGTCGCTTTCCCAGACTTTGATCGCGCCCTTATTCCCCGAGACCGCAAAGCGTTTTCCGTCAGGTCGAAACGCAACCGCCGAAACATAGGTCCCGTGCCCGGCCAGTCTGTATTGGACGTTGCCGTTCTTGAGGTTGATCACGCAGGTCGGAACGGCCGGCTCCTGAGCCGCCTGGCGGGCATAAATGGCCGCGCAGCCGACTACAAGTAAACGGCCGTCAGGGCTGACGGCGACGACGTTCGTCTCGGTGATTGTGGGCACTTTCAGGGTGCGCAGCTCGGGGCTGCACCACCGATCGAGATAGGACCATTCCCAGCCGCGGCGGTCCGGTCCCCCCGACTTGGGGATGCACTGGTCCAGCAGCGCGCGAGCCGTGTGCGGATCGAACAGTCGGAGCGAGCTCTCGGCCTGGCCGATCCGGGCGGCGTAGAGGTTCCACTCGGCACGATCCCGCTGCGCTTCGGCCTCAAGATGGTCGGACTCTGCCTTCTTGAGGGCTGCCTGGGCCATGAGCTTCGCGCCATGCTCGCGAGCGGCGGCGACCATGGACCACGCCGTGGCCAGCACGAGCACGGCCGTGAGAGCGGCTCCCATGATCGCGATTCCCGGGTGGCGCCGCGCCCAGCGCACGTAGCGCTCGAAATGCGTTTGGCGGCGCGCCAGGATCGGCTCGTCGTGGAGGAACCGGCGCAGGTCTTCGGCCATGGCATCGGCCGTCGGGTAACGCCGCTTCGGGTCCTTGTCGATTGCCTTCAAGATGATCGTCTCCAGGTCGCGCGGGACGCGGCGGTCGTGCACGCGCGGCGCGATCGGGTCTTCGCCTTTGACCTGCTCGATCAGCCGGAGCCGGTCGCGGGTGTTGAAGGCAGGCTCCAGGGTCAACAACTCGTAAAGGGTCAGGCCGAGGGCATAGATGTCGGACCGGACGTCGGCTTCCCCGCGGAACCGCTCGGGGGCCATGTAGCGGACCGTGCCCACGATGTCGCCGGTCTGTGTCAGGCGGTCGTCGTCGGACTTGGCCAGCCCAAAGTCGGTGATCCAGACCACGCCATCGGTGTCGAGCAGGAGGTTTGACGGCTTGATGTCGCGGTGCACCACGCCCCTGGCGTGGGCGTAAGCCAGCCCGAGGGCCGCCTGGAACCCGATCCGGGCTACGCTGCGGGCGTACTTGGATCCGCCCGATTCGACCGACGAGATTTGCGTCCCGCCCGGCAGCACGGCCGAAGTGTATGGCGACTCCGAAAGGGGTACATCCGGAATCAGTGCGGGCGACGGCGGTCCCGCCGCGCGTCCGTCGGTCGCCGGCGCCACGGCGATCTCGCCGGCGACCGGCGCGGCGGCCGGCCCCGAAGCGCGTGAATCGCCCCTGGTCGACGGTACGTCTGGCGGCATATCTGCGGCCGCCGGCGCAAGTCCGGAGCCGGCGTCGAACCGTCCGGTCAAGAGTGAGTGGACGACGTGGCCGAACCCGGATCCTCCGGCGAGTGTGGCGCCATGTTCGGATGGGTTTTCGCCGGCGACCGACAACCCTTCGAGCGATATCCTGGCGAGCCTGGACCGCGATACGGCCGGGTCCCTGGGCTGGCCACGCAGTCTGCGGATCTCGTCGTAGACCAGGTCGAGCGCCTGGCCCTGAATGAACTGCATCGCGTAATAGCAGTCATCCCCCTCGCGGCCGACTTCGAAGACGGGCACGATATTGGTGTGATGCAGCCTCGCCGCGGCGCGGGCTTCGCGGCGGAACCGCTCGAACATCCTGTGATCTCCGGCGACACTGCGGGGCAGCATTTTGAGTGCGACCCGTCTGCCGAGTGAAATCTGTTCGGCCTCGTACACGACACCCATACCGCCGTGGCCGATCTCGCGAAGGATCCGGTAGTCGCCGACCTGGCAGAGGGGTGGACCTGCGGCCTGTGAATCCCCTTTCTCTAGGTCGCCCTGCCGCAGACCTTTGGCCCGTTCGACTTTCACGAGCGCCGGGAAGAGCTCGCGGATCTCGTCGGCGAGCTCCGGGTAGCGGTCGGTGTATTCTTTGAGCGCAGGGCGCTCCCCTCGCCGGAAGCGGGCCGCGAATTCTTCTGCCAGACGATCGAGCAGGTCATACTGTTCCGAATGCGGCACCGACATCATTCAGATTCCTTCGAAGCCGCTTGACATCGCAGCCATGATTGTCTTGAGCTTCTTGATTGCTCGGATGTAACGCTTGGCCCCGGCTTCCTCGGTGATTCCGAGCACGACCGCAGTCTCAGCTCGCGTAAGGTCCTCGAAATGGCGAAGCGCCACCACTTCCCGATCGATGGGATCGAGCGAGTTGATCGCTTCCTGAACCTGCAGGAGCTGCTCGGCGCGAATCGCCGCATTCGACGGCGACGTCAGCCGACCCATGAGCATCGAGGCCAGGGCCGCCGAGCTGGGCTGGGGCAAGGGATCGCGATACAGCGAAACCTCCCGGCCGGCGTCCCGCATCCCCGTCCCCAGGTGGCGGCGGTGGTACATCGCCAGACGATCGCTGACAATCCGCCGCAACCAGAGAAACACGGGCAGCCTGGGAGCGCTCAGATAGCCCTCCAACTGCTTCGTCATGTCGAGGAATCCGTCCTGGAGCACGTCGGAGGCGTCGATTCGACCGTGGAGCCTGGCATCCATGCGCAGCTCGACGATCCTGCGCAGCCGGTCGCGATGCCTCTGGAACAGCTCGGCGAGCGCACGGCGGTCCCCGGCTTTTAGCCGCTCCAACAAACCGACAGATTCACTGGACGGGTCGCGCATGATCTTGCCCCCTACTTCCTGGCTGGCGCAAGGCCACGGGTTCGGGACAAAAAAATCGAATTTTCCGAGAGTATAGCAGTAGCAACAGGGTTATTCTGCCCCTTGGAACGGCCATTGAGGCGGTTGCACTGTACGTAAGTCGATGGTCATCCACTCGGCCAAGACCCTGGCCGCTCTGATGGCCTGATGCTTCGCACGCGGAACGGCCAGCTACATCGCAACCGCCTGCCCAGAATCACCTTGGCGGGTGCCAGTTATCGATCATCCTAACGAAAGCCCCGACTTCAGCTTGTGCCCCTTCGCCCGGGTTGCCAGCGTCAAGTCGAGCGCGGACACGGTGCCGTCGCCGTTGACGTCCGCCCCCAGGGGCGCGAGCCCCGCCGCATTCGATAGATTGATTTCGGCCGCGATTTCATTCAGGTCGTTGCTGTCCACCAAGCCGTCGCCGGTCACGTCACCCAGCAACCGGTAGAAGTGATGAACGCCCACCGCTCCATTCGGCAGCTTGATATCCAGCTCGTAATAACCGTCGGCGGTCGTCGTGTTGGGGCTCCCGCCCAATCCGTTCGCACCGAAGTCAAGCTCGATCGCATGGTCGATCACCTCGACATTCACGCTCGAGAGCGATACGGCCGTCTTGCTCGACGCGTCGTCGTTCAAGTCATACTGGAAAAGCTGGATCTCAGGCGATGCGGTCTTGACGGAATTCACGATCTGGGTGAGCTCGCCGCCGGACTGATTGTCCGACTCGTTGAAACCGACTTGCAGGTAGCGGATGTACGAACGTTCAATCGCGCCGTCTTCAACGACCAAGCTCGTCGTCTCGAGCTGCAACGGCGTCGCATTCGCGAATTTTTCCGTGAGCATCAGATTGGGGTTCGCCGGTGCCGCCTGTGTGTTGCCCGCACTGTCGACCCCGATGCTATAGAACGCATAGGTGTGCTGCGCACCGTCGGTGAGGCCCTGGTAAGGAATAGTCGCATGAACAATCCCCGTGCTGTCTGCCGGTCCGGCCGGTATCGACGCTGCGGCGAGCGCATAGGCGCCGGAATCGACAGACACAAACACGTCGATGTATGTCACGACGCCACCACCGGCATCACTCCCTGTCACGTTCAGCGTGAACGTGCCGGTTGATGAATTCACCGTGCTCGGGTTGACCCCGGTGGTTCCATCAACCGACGTCACAGGTGGAGTCAGGTTCGGCAGGTAAGTGCTCGCTTCGATCTTGGGTGTCTTCACCTCGGTGTTGCCCGCGAGGTCGTGGGCGATGCTGTAGAACGCATAGGTCGTGTTGCTCTGACCCGTGAAGTTCGCCGTTGGGTTCGAGGCCGGGACCGTGGTCCATAACGTCCACGTACCACCATTTGTGCTCGAGTAGATGTCGAACGACCCCAAACCCGAAGGCGGCGAGCCGCCGTCGGTGCCGCTGACCGAGACCGCGAATGTGAGGCTCGTCCCGCGCTGCGGCAGCGGGCTGACCTTGCTTGTGGGGGGCGTTGTGTCCATCAGCCACGACGTCGAGGCGCTCCCCGAGCCCGGGCTGCCATTCTGGTCCTCGATGCCGGCGGCGTTCACACCCAAGGTGTAATCGCCGTTGCTTAGCGTGAGACTGCTCAGCCCGTTGATCTGGTAAGTTGAGCCCGAAACCAGGCTTAATGTGACGGCGCCCGTGATCAGGTTGGGCCCGTTATTGTCGGAGAGCGATAGCGCGCCCGCAGTCAGGCTGCCCGTATTGATCGGCACGCTGAAGGTGACGTTGATGCTGGAAACGGCCGTATTCCGCGGATTGGGCAAGACGGTCCCGATCGAGGCGATGGTCAAGGGCTGGGTGATCACATCGGTGACATTTCCGCTGGCACTCAGGTAGTTCGCATTGCCCGCGAACGTCCAGGTGTCGGTATAGCTGCCGGCAATGGTATGCGTGGTACCGCTCAGGTTCAGCAGACCGCTCAAGTTCGCCGGGGTTGGCGACTCCACCCCCGTGGCCGTTCCGCCCGCGGTGTGCGGGTTGCCGTCGTAAGTGATTCTGTATGGAGTGATCATGATCGCCGCGCTGGCCTTGGTGATTGTCTCGTTGAGGGAGTTCGAGGTGCTGCCCACGTTGTCGGGATCGCCGCTGTAGACCGCCGTGATCGTATACGGACTGCCGCTCGCCTGCAGCATCGACGTGCTGAATGCAGCCGTGTCGATGCCGTTTTCCATACTCAATGTGCCCGTGCCGATTTGATCGGCCGGTGTGACCACCCCGTTGTAGAACACCACGGTCCCCGTGGGGGCCCCCGGGCCGGTCACCGTGGCCGTGAACGTGACCAATCGGCCGTAAACACTGGAGGCAGCCGAGGACGTGAGCATCGTCGACGTGCCGGCAATCGTCACGTTGATCATCACGCTGGCGATCGTCGAGCCACCGTCGTACTCGTAGACCGTCTCGCTGATCGTGTACATCCCCGCCTTCGAATACGCGTGAGTCGGAGAGACGGGTCCGGAGCCTGACGGTGAAATGGTCGACGTCTGGCCGTCGCCCCACTGGACAACGTCCGAGAACGGGCCAATGCCCTTCACGGCAAGCGTTCCAAGATCGACCGAAGTGCTCACGCCCGCGTAGGCGCTCTGCGACTCGCTCGGGGCTGTCAGCACCGGCGGCACGTCGTCCGAAGTGATCACCACCTCGCCCGAATCCCAGCCGACGTTCGGGTCGATGACCGTGTAAATCACCGTGTAAGTTCCGGCGTTGCCCGGCGTGAACATGAAGGTCGATCCGGTCCCGTCGGCGATCTGCTCTCCGGAGGATGCGACCACGTGCCAGTCCGTGTAAGTGGGGTCGCCCGAAGGCGCGACGAACGACCCGGTCAGGTTGACGCTGGTCCCTTCGTCGACCGTCTGGCCCAAACCGGCCGAGACGCCCAGCCCGGAGATAGCCGGCAGCAGGTTCACCGCACCCGACCCGTACACGAGCGTATCCTGGGGCTGGGCCTCGATCGTGTCGTCGGCCGAGCCGGCAACGATTGTGTCGTCGCCCGGGCCGGCGTAGATCGTGTCGCCGAGACCGGGCGTCGTGGGCGAATTTGCCGCCGAGGTTCCGGCGGCGAAGGTGTACATGAAAAGCTCGTAGTCGCCGGTCAAGGGCTGCTTCAGTGACACCGAATTGGGCGAAGAGGTCACCATCGCATAATAGGTGCCGGTGTACGGCAGCGTCAGATCGATGATCGAAGAATCGGTGTCCTGGAACGAGTCATCGTTGTATTCGATCACCTGGCCGCTCGAGTTGTAGATGACCAGGTATGTGTTGAATGGGCCTTGGTTGTAGTCGGTCGCCGCAGTGCCCTCCGGCGCGACCGACCGTGTGAGGGCGACCGACATCAGCTCGAAGTTGATCAGCGTGCCCGCTTGCGCCGTGAACGAATAAAAGTCGGTGTTCGACGCTCCGTTTGTCTCCCCAAGATATCCGACCACGTCCGCGGCGGTGACGTCGAAGACCTTGTCGGCGTTCGTGCCTTCGAGATCGGTGTCGGGCACGACCAGCGGCGCAAGCGTGATCGGCTGGGCGTTGTTCATAGAATCATGTGCAGTTGTCTCTTCGTTGGTCGGTGAGCCATTCTCGCCGAAGGACAGTGCGATCGACTCTCGTTCACCGAAGAACGGATCGTTGATCGCATCCTCGAGTGTCGCGTTCACCGAGGCGCCGGAGGCCATGATGTCCAGGATCGTCTGGGTGGCATCGGTCGGTCCTGGGTAGGCGGGATTGTAGAGGTCCGGGTTGACCCCCGAGTAGATCCCCGAGCCGATCGGCCCATACGCGTCGGCGTGCTCCAGGCCGGAGAGATGCCCCAGCTCGTGCGCGGCGATCGTGGCCGACAACCCGATGAAGTCGGCGCTCGAGGCGGCGGGCTGGCCTGGACCGCCCAGGAAGTCATTGACGTTGACCCCTGCGGAATCAGGCGGGACGACGTCCAGACCGGCGGCGGTGAGTGTCGTGGTGCCGGAGATGTCCAGATCCCGCCAGTCGATCCCGGTCGAGATTCCTCCCTCGAGGCCGACCAGAGTCGGGTCGTTGAAATAGATCGGTGTGTACGGCCCCGACTGCGGCTGTGTCTGGGTGAAGATGTACGAGAAGTCGGAATAGTCGGCTGTGATCTGCGCCTGGATCGCGTTGCGCTCGGCCTGGGTGTAGAAGTGCTGACCAGGGAGCTCGTAAGTGTTGAAGTCGAGATAGACCGTGCGGGTGACGCTCCCTTCGATGAGGTTATTGCCGCCCAGACCGACAAGCAGGTCGTCGCCGCCGCCACCGATCAACGTGTTGTCGTTCGTGTTGCCGATAATCGTATCGTTGTAGGAGCTGCCCAGCACGGTATCGATCGCGAGTGGGTCGGCCAGGGTCAGGGCCAGCGCGCCGTCGGAAAGCGTGGCCGGCATCACGGCCTGAGGCCCGGATTGGCCGAGATTGATCGAGATCCCGGCCGGTGCCTGAGAGAAATCGAGCCCGGCGGGGGCTTCGCCCGGCAACCCGACCGGCTCGAAGATCGTCTGGCTCCCGCTCGAGTTGTCGTTGAAGGCGAAGGTATCGGCGCGGCCGCCGCCGACCAACGAGTCGGTGCCCGCGCCGCCGACCAGCGTGTCCGGGCCCTGCGCCGATCAAGGTATCGTCGCCCGTTCCCCCTTGAAGAATGGCGCTGCCCGAGAAGCCCGAGGCATCGAGCGTGAAGTCGCCCGGGCCGGCCGCCAGGATCGCGTGCTGGAAACCGCTGATCGTGGAGACCGAGTTGGGCAAGCTCCCGCCCGAAGTCGCGAAGCTCGTGTTCGTGAGCGTCATGTTCGTCGAGCCGTAGAACATCAGCCAGGAGTCGAACCCGCCGCCGGTCAGAACGTCGCTGCCGCCGCCGGCGGTGATCGTCGCGTTGCCTGTCCCCGCCGCGATCATGCTGTCGCCAGCGCCGCCGTAGATGATGTCGTTGCCCGAGCCGCCCGTGATCGAATCTTTCCCGGTGCCGGCCGCGATCGTGTTGTCGCCGCTGCCGCCGTAAATGCTGTCGTTGCCGTAGCTGCCCACGATCAGATCGTTGCCGCTCCCCCCGGTGATCGTGCTCGACAGGTTGCCGGCGATCAAAACATCATTGCCCGACCCGCCAACAATCGACTCGGCGCCGTACCCGCCTTCGATCGAATCGTTGCCGGTTCCGCCGTAGATGATATCGTTGCCGTTACCGCCCACGATCGTGTCGTTGCCGAACCCGCCGGTGATCGTGCTCGACAGAACGCCGCCGTAGATGATGTCGTTGCCCGCGCCGCCCAGGATCAAGTCGCCCCCGCTGCCGCCCACGATCGAATCGTTGCCCGAGCCGCCCACGATGATGTCGTTGCCGGCGCCGCCGGTGATCGTGTCGTCGCCCGAGCCGCCGGTGATCGTGTCTAGGCCGGTGCCGCCGTCGATCCAGTCATTCCCTGTGCCCCCCAGGATCGAGACGTTCCCTGACCCGCCCGAGATCGAGTCGTTGCCCGAGCCGCCGACAATCGTTTCGTCGCCCGATCCGCCCGTGATCGAGATGTTGCCCGAGCCGCCGACGATGAATGCGGCGGCCGTGTTGCCGTAGATGATGTCTTGGCCCGATCCGCCGAAGATCGAATCGCCGCCCGTCCCGGCGGCGATGGTCGCGGTCCCGGTCGTCAAATAGATGATGTCGTTGCCCGAGCCGCCGAAGACCGAGTCCTTGCCCGAGCCACCGGTGATCGTCGAGTTGCCCGTGGTGGTATAGATGATGTCGTTGCCTGACCCGCCGACGATCGTGTCATGGCCCGAGCCGCCGGTGACGGTCGCATTGCCTGTGGTCAAATAGATGATATCGTTGCCCGACCCGCCGGTGATCGAGTCCTTGCCCGAGCCACCGGTGATCGTCGAGTTGCCCGTGGTGGTATAGATGATGTCGTTTCCAGATCCGCCGACGATGGAATCGTGCCCCGATCCAGCGGTGATGGTCGTGTTGCCGGTGGTGGCGTAGATGATGTCGTTGCCGGACCCGCCGACAATCGAATCGTGCCCCGATCCGGCGGAGATCGTCGTGTTGCCGGTCGTGGCATAGATAATGTCATTTCCCGACCCGCCGACGATGGAATCGTGCCCCGATCCGGCGGAGATCGTCGTGTTGCCGGTGGTGGCATAGATGATGTCATTTCCCGACCCACCGACGATGGAATCGTGCCCCGAACCAGCGCTGATGGTGGTGTTGCCGGTGGTGGCATAGATGATGTCATTTCCCGACCCGCCGACAATCGAATCGTGTCCCGATCCGGCGGTGATGGTGGTGTTGCCGGTGGTGGCATAGATGATGTCATTTCCCGACCCGCCGACGATGGAATCGTGTCCCGATCCAGCGGTGATGGTGGTGTTGCCGGTGGTGGCATAGATGATGTCATTTCCCGACCCGCCGACGATGGAATCATGACCCGATCCGGCGGTGATGGTGGTGTTGCCGCTGGTCGCGTACGCCAGGTCGCCGTCATCGTTCAGCGTGACGTTGTCGCCGTTGTGCGAGGCGAAGTACGCGTTGAATATGCCCTGGAGGGTCACCTCATCGTTGCTCGAGTCAACGAGCTGCATCTGGCCTGACTCGAGGCCCAGGTTGATCGTGATCGCCTGGGCGGCAGTCGAGAAGTCAAGCGTGTTGGTGCCACTGCCACCAATCACGAGTGGGTCCGGCCCGGGGTTGATCTGGAACGAAGTGTCCCCCGTTCCGCCCCGGAGCGTGTCGTCGCCGCCAGTCGAGACCAGCGTGTCATCGCCCGACCCGCCGACCAGGCTGTTGGCTCCCGTGCCGGCCACCAGCAGGTCATCACCCGCGCCGCCCTTCATGGTCACGTCCGACCCCGAGCTGACGATCTCGACCGAGTTCGTGTCGGTACTGGCGTCGATCAAGTCGTCTGAGCCCGTCACGAGCGCGATCACCTCGCCAGCCCCCGCCGGCGCGATGGTCGAGACCGGCATTCCGCCCATCGAGACCGTGGTCCCGCTCGCGTCGATCACCACCGAAGCACTCATCTGCTCGATGAGCTCGATCTGCGCGTTTTCGCTGCCCACCGAGCCGTCGCTACTTGTCGCAGTCGCGGTCGCGACCAGCAGCCCGAGCGGGCTCGGTATCGAGAAAGTGTAGCTCGTGCCCGCGGCCATTCCGATATTCATTCCATTCTGGACGAGCGTCCAGGCCACCGTGTCGGTGGCGAGCGGGTCCGGGTCGGTCACGTCGGCCGTCACCGTGATCGTCTCCGCGACCGGATCCACCGAGCTCTTGATCTGTACGGCCGGCAGCACGTTTTGCACCACGATCGACGTGCCGGCCGAAATCGTGTTCACGCCGTCCGACACAGAAACGTCGATGTCGTAGCTGCCCCCGGTCAGCTCGCCGGCTGGATTGTGCAGATACTGATGCGGGGCCGAGAAGGTGTAGAGCCCCGGCGTGGGCGACGGGACAACCTGGCCAAGAACCTCGACCAGCTCGGTCGCAGTCGAGCCGTCGCCCCAGTCGATCGTCACCGTGTACGAGCTGAGCGCGTCCGGGTCGGTGAACTGGCCGCCCAGCGTGATCGTGTCTCCCTCGTTGGCTGTTGTCTCCGACAAGCTCAGGTCGGCCGCCGCGAGCTGCGGGGCGACTTTGCTCACGGTGACGCTCGCCGACGCATAGCCAACCTGGCCATTCTCGTTGGTCACCGAGCCGACGATCGTGTAATCCTCGGATCCAACCCCCGCTGGATTGTTCAAGTACGCATGGGTTGTCGAGAACGTGTCCTGGCCCGCAGCAAGGGCGATCGAAGTCGGCGCGGATCCGTCGCCCCAGTTGAGCGTGACCGTATTGGTGTCGGTCCCGACGGGGGTCTTGATCGTTCCGCTCAGGTTGACCGTGCCCCCCTCGACGATGCTCGAAGTCGAGAGCTCGAGGCCCGGCGGTGCGAAGTAAGAGCCCGGGCTGCTGATGTCGAGGGTCGTCTCCGCGAAGGTCGACTCGTTGTACGGGTCGGTCAGGGTCACGCCAATCGTGTAAGTCCCGGACGCCGGGTTGGTCGTGTAGTCATGAGGTGCCGAAAAGGCGTAGGAGCCGACCGGGAGATCGATGACAGTTGCCGCCGAGCCGTCACCCCAGTTGATCGAGGCTTGCAGAGGTACCGACGGGTTCGCATCCACGAATGTGCCGCTCACGATGACCGAGTTGTAAAGGGCTGTCGCGAAGGTCGTCGAGGACGAGAGCGAAAGGATGGCAGTAGGCTGATAGAGCATTGCGGCCCCGGAGCCCTCCGCAGCCGCGATCACGGCCCCGTCGTCAAACCCGACCGCGGTCCCGAGCGCATCACCCGAAGCGGGTGTCGGCTCTTGCACGGCGCCGATCGCCCGACCGAACGTCGGGCTCGCCGGATTCGCGTCGAACAGGTATTCGGCCCCGGCGTCGGTCGTTCCCAGGTTGGCCCCCGGAGCGCCGATGAGCGCCGTGTTCTGCGTCGCGGCCACCGAGGCACCAAAGTTTCCGCCTCCGCCGTCGGGCTGAACAAACGTCGTCTGGAACGTCGCAGGCCCGCTGGTTGCAGGCGGGGTATAGAGGAACGCCGCCCCCGCACCGTTGTTATCGTCCGGCGACCCGATCAGGATGTTTCCCCCGACAGCCGCCACCGCCGAGCCGAAGCCGGTCGTCGTTGAGGCGTCCGGGTTGGCGATCTTCGTGATCAGATCCCCGGTCGTGCCGTCCAGCAGATAGACGCCCCCCACCGCGCCGCTCAGGTTCACCGTCGGCGCCCCGACGATCACATCGTTGCCGTCCCCCGCGATCGCTGCACCGAAATCAGAGTCGGTTTGCGAACTTGGATTCAGCATTTTACGCAGCAGCATGCCGAAACTCGGCTGCGTTGTATCGCCCTCGAACTCGTAGGCCTCGCCCGTGCCGCCGTTGTTGCCGGGCGCTCCGACGACGATATTCGTGTCGGTGGCGCCGACCGCCGCGCCGAAATGTGCTTCGTCCAAGGCCCCGGGATCGGGAATCGTCAAGGTCGCCAGCAAATCGCCAAACGTCGTGCCCTCGTCATTGGCGTCGAACACGTAGACCACGCCGTCGCCTGGTCCCGAGAGCGAGCTGCCGGGCGCACCGACCACCAGCTCGTTGCCGACCACCGCCAGCGATGCGCCGAATTCATCGCCTGCTTCGGGATTCGGGTCGGCGAAAACGTGGACGAGCCCGCCGTAGCTGTAGGTTGAAATGGACTCGCTCGCGGGCGTGATGCCGTCAAAGAAGTACACCGCGCCCGTGCCGTTCGCAAGCGGGGCGCCGATCGCGACGTTGCCGTCGACCGAGGCGACCGACTCGCCGAACCCGCTGCCCGGCAAAGGAGTCGTGAATGAGAGTGGCGGTGCGTATGAGTTTGGAGTGAACACCGGCGCCACGTCGACAACCGTGACCTGGGCGGTCGCCGTGCTCATTCCACCGAAGCCGTCGCTGACGGTGAGCGTCAAGGTATCGGTTCCCAGCGCCGTGTAAGTATGCGTCGGCGCCGGCCCCGTCGCTGTCGCGCCGTCACCGAACTGCCAGGCGTAGGTCAGCGGCAGGCCGCTGGGGTCGGCCGACTGCAGGCCGCTGAACGGAATCGCGGCCCCCACGTTGACCGTGATGCTCGTGAATCCGATGACGGCCGTCGGCGGAATGTCGAAACCAAACGCCTGGGAGAATTCCGAGGTGTTGCCGCCCGGGTCGGTGGCGGTCGCCGCCACGAATCGCGATGCCCCGTTGGGGTTCGGGAACTGGAAGACGAACCCGGCGGCGCCCATGCCATCCGTCGTGACGGGTTCCGAGCCGAGGACGTATCGTCCCTCGCCGTAGCCAGATGCATTCAGCGATGAAATCGTGTAGAAATCGACTGCGAAGGTCGTGTCAGGCGTGCTGTTGAGCGTGCCCGTCACGGTCGTCACGCCACCCGCGCTCGTGACCGCGGTGATCACCGGGAAGTTCTGATAGTTGTTCGGCCCGACGTGCCCGGCCGAATTGTTCGGGGTGACGCCGTTGCCCCCCAGGTCGATTCCTAACCCGGTGTTGGAAAAAATAGAGTTGAGTCGGATCTCATTACCGCTACCGGCCGTCGCGTCGACGTCGACGCCGGTGCTCGCGGAGAACGCGATGGTGTTGCCCGCACCCTTGGCGATGCCGCCGATGGTGTTACTCGAGGAGCCGCCGTCGATCACGATGCCGCTGCCGTTGCCCAGCGGCTGCGAGCCGGTGGTATCGGTGCCGATCAGGTTGCCCTGCACCACCGCGCCGGTAGTGTCTGCGTACAGTCCAATGCCCGCCGTTTGATTGGCCGAGACGATGTTCCCGTCCCCGGTCGCCGTCCCGCCGATCGTGACCCCGGGGGCGCCGCTCACGAGCACGCCGAAGGTCCCGTTCCCCAGGGCCGCCGTGCCGGCTGAGTCGGTGCCGATGCGGTTCCCCAAGATGACAACGCCTGTCGTGGTGGCTCCTGAGATCAACACTCCCGCCGATGCGTTGCCCGAGATCACGTTGCCCGCGCCCTGCGCCGTCCCGCCGATCGTGACCCCTGTGGCGTCGAGCGATATCCCAGATCCGGAATTCGCAATCGCCTTGATTCCCGTCTGATCCGTGCCGATGAAATTGCCCTGGATCACGGTGCTCACTGCAAGGGCGCCGATGTCGACGCCGTCGCCCGTGTTTCCGGAGACCACGTTGCGAGCCAGAGCGGCCGCCCCACCGATCAAGGCGCCCGAACCCCCCGCGATGACGATGCCGCCAGCCAGGTTGCCCACCGCGGCCGTGCCTTCGATATTGGTGCCGATCAGGTTGCCCGCCACCAAGGTCCCTGCCGTGGACGAGCCCGTCACCATCACGCCTTCCGCGTTCCCCGAAATGAAGTTGCGCGCCCCGGCCACCACTCCGCCAACGGTGCTCGATATCGATCCGTTGTCGATCAGAACGCCGGCCCCGGTGTTGCCAATGGCGCGCGTTCCGGTCTGATCGAGCCCGATCAGATTGCCCTGGACGAGGGTGCCCGTCGAATCGTTGATCTCCACCCCGCTCGAGTCGTTGCCGGAGATCAGGTTGCCCGCACCGAGCGACGTTCCGCCGATCAAGACGGACGAGCTCATCGTGACGACCACGCCGGACCCGGCGTTTGCGAGCGCCACGGTACCGTCCGCGCTCGTGCCGATCCAGTTGCTGGCGATGAGATTCGAGTTGGCGTCGATGTCGTCGATGCCATCGCCGGCGTTGCCCGCAATCACGTTCCCCGCACCGGCGGTCGTGCCGCCGATCGTGTTGTGCGTGCCGCCACCCGTGACCGCGATGCCGGCCCCCCCATTGCCAAGCGGCTTGCTTCCGGTGAAATCGGTGCCGATATAGCTGCTCTGGATCAGTGCGTCGTTGCCGGTGACCTCGATCCCGTCGCCGCTGAACTCGCTGATGATCAGGCCCTTGACCGTGATGCCATCGCCCGTGATCGTCAATCCGTTCGCGCCAGGTCCTGCGCCGGCACCATCAAGCTCGATCAACGGCTTGCCGGAATATCCAGGTTGCGTCGTGCCGTCGATGGTCACCGGAGCGGTGATCGCCGGCAGGGCCGAGAGAAGATCGATCGTCTGCTCGCCCGTGCCGATGGCGATGTCGATCGTGCTGGCACTGCCAAGCATGTCGGCGGATTCAATCGCCTCGCGCAGCGAGCCGGCGCCCGAGTCGGCGTTGCTCGTCACCATATAGACCATCGGGCCTTGTTGCGACAAGTAGTCCCCGAAATCCTCGTTGCTGACTGTCTGGCCCGACGCGACCGTGATGGTGAATGTGGCCGGAGACGTGGGCGCAGTTTGAACGAACCCGGACTGGACGACCTCCGAGAGTGTGTAGGTTCCGGCGGTGATGCCGACCAAGGAGAACAGGCCGCTCGAATTGGTGGTCGCCGAGTAAGTCAAACTCGTCGAAGTACTCGTCAGATCGACCGTCCAGCCCGATAATCCGGTTTCGCCGGTATCGAGCGATCCGTTGTCGTTGGCGTCGTCGTAAACCTCGCCGGACACGACCGCCCCGCCGTTCACGATGGTCCCGTTGATTTGTTTTGTATGGGCATAGACTTGAAGGCCATCGAGATCGAGAGTCGCCCCGGCGGGGACGATCAAGTCATTGACGTAGACAGCCTCCGGCGCGTTGCCGGGCGAGTTCGCCGAGTTGTCCACCAGCTCGACGTACGTATTCGCGGTCAGCTCGAGCGTGCTGTAGGCGAAGTTGCTGTTAAACCCGGCCGAGACGTTGCCCAGGTCCTGCGACATGGCTTCGAGGAGCTGCGGCGGGTTGACCGTGCCCTGAGCACTGTCCAGGATGACGGTGCCCAGCGGATTGAAAGCCGCCGCGTTCGTGGTGTTCCCCACGAGGTTGCCGCTCACATCGAGGGTCGAATTCGAGGAGGTCGAGAGACTACCCGCGCCATTGATCGTCAGCCCGCCCTCCACCTCGAGTGTCGCACTGTTCTGAACATTGAGCGCGCCTTGCACGAGGAATGTGCCAGCCTGAACGATGTTCGTGCCGCCGGTGAAGGAAAACGTCTGGTTAGCCGGCAAGCTGAGCGTGCCGGTCGAGTCCGCGATGAGCTTGACCGTATTGAGCGTCGTCAGGTCGGGATCGATCACCATGCCGGTGTTGGTGGCCTGGAGAATGGACAGGTGATTGACGTCCCCGTCGCCTGTGAGACTCACGAGCGCCGGCACGTCGAGCTTGCTGCCGGACCCGTCGCCCTCCAGTTGCACGGGCCCACCACCGACCTGCGTCAGGACCGGAAGCTCGACATCGCCCCCGGCCAGCGCCTGGACGACGGTGTATGAGCAGCAAGAGTTCGACTCGGTGATCGAGGCCAGCTCGGGCAAGGACAGCTCGCTGCCGGAACCCGTGGCCTGAAGAGTCGTGGTGTAGGCGGAGCCCGCGTAGCCGGTCAGGACGGGCAAAGTGAGCGAGGCCCCGTCGCTGACTAGCAGGTCGGAGCTGACGACGCTAGTCAGCGCCGGGAAACTCAGCGCACCACTTGTTACCGGGATCTGCACGCCGCTGATCGACGCGAGGCTCGCATCAAGCACCTTGGCGCCGTTGCTGTCCTGGAGGATGGACAGGTGATTGGCGTCCCCATCGCCGGTGAAGGCGGTCAGTGCCGACAGGTTGAGCGTGGTGCCTGACCCGTCGGCCTCGAGCAGGACCGGCCCGCCGCTGACTTGCGTCAGGGCCGGCAGTTCGACGTCGCCGCCAGCCAGGGCCTCGACTTGGGTGTAGAAGCAGCAGGAGTCCGGATTCGAGAGCGAGGCCAGCTTGGGGAGCGAAAGGATGCTGCCGGCGCCGGTGGCCTCCAGGGTCGTGGTGTAGCTGGCGCCGGAGCCCGCGTAGCCGGTCAGGACGGGCAAAGTGAGCGAGGCCCCGTCGCTGACTAGCAGGTCGGAGCTGACGACGCTGGTCAGCGCCGGGTAACTGAACGTGCCGCTCGATACCTGGATGGACACGCCGCTGATCGAGGCGAGGTCGGCATCCATGACCGTGGCGCCGTCGCTGTCCTGGAGGATGGACAGGTGATTGGCGTCCCCATCGCCGGTGAAGCTGGTCAGTGCCGACATGTCGAGCTTGCTGCCGGATCCATCGCCCTCGAGCAGGACCGGCCCGCCGCTGACTTGCGTCAGGGCCGGCAGTTCGACGTCGCCGCCAGCCAGGGCCTCGACCTGGGTGTAGAAGCAGCAGGAGTCCGGATTCGAGAGCGAGGCCAGCTTGGGGAGCGAAAGGATGCTGCCGGCGCCGGTGGCCTCCAGGGTCGTGGTGTAGCTGGCGCCGGAGCCCGCGTAGCCGGTCAGGACGGGCAAAGTGAGCGAGGCCCCGTCGCTGACTAGCAGGTCGGAGCTGACGACGCTGGTCAGCGCCGGGTAACTGAACGTGCCGCTCGATACCTGGATGGACACGCCGCTGATCGAGGCGAGGTCGGCATCCATCACCGTGGCGTCGTTGCTGTCCTGGAGGATGGACAGGTGATTGGCGTCCCCATCGCCGGTGAAGCTGGTCAGTGCCGACAGGTTGAGCGTGGTGCCTGACCCGTCGGCCTCGAGCAGGACCGGCCCGCCGCTGACTTGCGTCAGGGCCGGCAGTTCGACGTCGCCGCCAGCCAGGGCCTCGACCTGGGTGTAGAAGCAGCAGGAGTCCGGATTCGAGAGCGAGGCCAGCTTGGGGAGCGAAAGGATGCTGCCGGCGCCGGTGGCCTCCAGGGTCGTGGTGTAGCTGGCGCCGGAGCCCGCGTAGCCGGTCAGGACGGGCAAAGTGAGCGAGGCCCCGTCGCTGACTAGCAGGTCGGAGCTGACGACGCTGGTCAGCGCCGGGTAACTGAACGTGCCGCTCGATACCTGGATGGACACGCCGCTGATCGAGGCGAGGTCGGCATCCATCACCGTGGCGTCGTTGCTGTCCTGGAGGATGGACAGGTGATTGGCGTCCCCATCGCCGGTGAAGCTGGTCAGTGCCGACAGGTTGAGCGTGGTGCCTGACCCGTCGGCCTCGAGCAGGACCGGCCCGCCGCTGACTTGCGTCAGGGCCGGCAGTTCGACGTCGCCGCCAGCCAGGGCCTCGACCTGGGTGTAGAAGCAGCAGGAGTCCGGATTCGAGAGCGAGGCCAGCTTGGGGAGCGAAAGGATGCTGCCGGCGCCGGTGGCCTCCAGGGTCGTGGTGTAGCTGGCGCCGGAGCCCGCGTAGCCGGTCAGGACGGGCAAAGTGAGCGAGGCCCCGTCGCTGACTAGCAGGTCGGAGCTGACGACGCTGGTCAGCGCCGGGTAACTGAACGTGCCGCTCGATACCTGGATGGACACGCCGCTGATCGAGGCGAGGTCGGCATCCATGACCGTGGCGCCGTCGCTGTCCTGGAGGATGGACAGGTGATTGGCGTCCCCATCGCCGGTGAAGGTGGTCAGTGCAGACAGGTTGAGCGTGGTGCCTGACCCGTCGGCCTCGAGCAGGACCGGCCCGCCGCTGACTTGCGTCAGGGCCGGCAGTTCGACGTCGCCGCCAGCCAGGGCCTGGACCTGGGTGTAGGAGCAGCAGGAGTCCGGATTCGAGAGCGAGGCCAGCTCGGGGAGCGACAGGACGCTGCCGACGCCGGTGGCCTCCAGGGTGGTGGTGTAGCCGGCGCCGGAGCCCGCGTAGCCGGTCAGGACGGGCAAGGTGAGCGAGGCTCCGCCGCTGACTAGCAGGTCGGAGCTGACGACGTTGGTCAGCGCCGGGAAACTCAGCGTACCACCCGTTACCGGGATCTGCACGCCGCTGATCGAGGCGAGGCTCGCATCCATCACCGTGGCGCCGTCGCTATCCTGGAGGATGGACAGGTGATTGGCGTCGCCATCGCCGGTGAAGCTGGTCAGTGCCGACATGTTGAGCTTGCTGCCGGATCCATCGCCCTCGAGCAGGACCGGCCCGCCGCCGACTTGGGTCAGGGCCGGCAGTTCGACGTCGCCGCCAGCCAGGGCCTGGACCTGGGTGTAGGCGCAGCAGGAGTTCGGATTCGAGAGCGAGGCCAGCTCGGGGAGCGACAGGACGCTGCCGGCGCCGGTGGCCTCCAGGGTCGTGGTGTAGCCGGCGCCGGAGCCCGCGTAGCTGGTCAGGTCCGAAAGGGCCAGTGTCGCAGCGTTCTCCGCGTAGATGCTCGCCCCAGTCACCGTGGTCGAGCCAGTTACCGTCAGCGCGACACCTGAACCGCTGGCCGTCAGTGACCCCCCGGTCATCGACAAACCGCCGCCGATCGTCGAATTCGCCGCGACGGTCAGCGACCCGCCGCTGATCGAGAGCGGATCACTGGCCGTGATCGAAAGGACGGACTCAGAGCCCGAGCTGATCGTGATGGTCGGCGTGGCTCCTTGTACTTTGATGATCACAGCCTCATTCGACGTCGGCACCGCCCCCGTGCTCCAGTTGCTGCCGACATTCCAGCTACCGCTCGTCGTCGACGTCCACTCGACCGTCGTCGGTGATACCACGCCGCCGGTGATGGTTCCGCTGACTTGCTTCGTCTGCGCGTAGAGATGCAGACCGTTCAGGTTAAGAGTCGCCCCGGACGGTACGATCAGCGTGTTGACATAGATGGCGTTGGGAGCGTTGCCGGGCGCGTTGGCGGAGTTGTCTACCAGCTCGGCATAAGTATTGGCAGAGAGCTCAAGAGTACCGTATGCGAAGTTGCTGTTGTACCCGGCCGCGACGTTCCCCAGATCTTCCGACATGGCTTCGACGAGTTGTGGCGGATTGCTCGTGCCTGTGGCGCCATCCAGGATCACGGTTCCGAGTGGATTGAAAGCGGCTGCGTTGATGGTGGTCCCCAGCAGGTTGCCGCTAACTTCGAGAGCTGAGCTCGAGGAAGTGGAAAGCCCTCCCTGCCCGTTGATGGTCAGGCCGCCGTTGATGTTGAGCACCGCACTATTCTGGAGATTCAGATCGCCTTGATCGAGGACCGTGCCGGTCTTGATCCCCGTCGTGCTGTTCGGGAACGTGAAGGTCTCGCTCGCGGGCACGGTGAATGTGGCTGTCGGATCCAACGTGATCGTCACGTTGGCGAACGTCGTGAGATCGGGGTCCGTGACCGTTCCACCCTGGGTGATCGTGAGCGACTCGGCTGCCCCGTTGCCGGTCAGACTCGGCAGGTCCGACAAATCGAGCACGCTTCCCGTGCCGTTGCTCTCCAGCGAAACCGGCCCGGAAATCTGCGTCACCAGAGGCAGCTCCACGTCTCCTGACGACAGTGCGTCTACCTGCACCGCGGAGTCGAATGCCGTGCTCGCACCGAGCGTTTGGAGTTTGGGCAGCGAGAGAAGGCTGCCCGTCCCTGTCGCGTGGAGGGTCGAGGTCGCGAAGCCACCCCCGCCCGTGTAGCTCGTCAGCCCCGCCAGCGTCAGCGAGGCGCCGCTGCTCACCTCGAAGTTAGCATAGTCGGCTTCGGTGACCGTCGGCAGCGACATCATGACCCCGCCGCTGATCTGAAAAGTAGTTGAGCTTGCGTTCGTCAGCGACGCCAGGTTGATCGTCCCGCCGGAGTCGTTGATCGTCCCCCCGTTGAATGTGCTCAGCTTGGCCGTGTCGAGCGTGCTGCCGGTGGTGCTTGACAACACAGCCGGTCCGGTCATCTGTGTTAACAAAGGCAGTTCCACGTCCCCTGATGCCAGTGCATTGATCGGTACCGAGGAGTCGAATGCCGTGCTCGCGGTGAGCGTCGCCAGGTCAGGCAATGAGAGGAGGCTGCCCGTCCCCGACGCCTGGAGAGTCGTGGACGCGAAGCCGCCGCCGCCCGCGTAGCTGGCCAGGACTGCCAGCGTCAGCGAGGCGCCGCCACTCACTTCGAAGTTCGCATAATCGGCGCTGGTGACCAAGGGCAGCGACATCACGACTCCGCCGCTGATCTGAAACGTGGTCGAGCCCGCGTTCGTCAGCGAGGCCAGGTTGAGCGTGCCGCCGGAGTCGGAGACTGTCCCCCCCGTGAACGTGCTCAACTCGGCCGCGTCGAGCGTGCTGCCGCTGTTGGTCGACAACACGACCGGCCCGGTGCTTTGTGTTAACAGGGGCAGCTCCACGTCCCCTGTCGACAGTGCGTTGACATCGACGGAGGAGTCAGAGGCGCTGATGCCGGTGAAGGTGGCCAGCTTGGGCAGCGAAAGCCGGCTGCCGGTGCCCGACGCCTGAAGGGTCGAAGTGTGGGAATCCCCACCGCCGGTGTAGCTCATCAGGCCCGCAAGCGTCAGCGAGGCACCGCCGCTCACCTCGAAGTTCGCATAATCGGCGTCGGTGACCAAGGGCAGCGACATGGCTGTTCCGCCGCTGATCTGAAACGTGGTCGAGCCCGCGTTTGAGAGCGAGGGCAGGCTCAGCGTGCCACCAGCGTCGGAGATCGTCCCGCCGATGAATGTGCTCAGCTCGGGCACGTCGAGCGTTCCGCTCCCGCCCGCGCTCGACAACACAGCCGGCCCGGTCATCTGTGTCAACAGCGGCAGTTCGACGTCCCCTCCCGACGACGTCCCGATTTGCACGAACGAGTCGGACGCGGCGATGGCGGTGATGGTGGCCAGGTTCGGGAACGACAGGAGGCTGCTGGTGCCCGACGCCCTTACGGTCGAAGTCGTCGAGTCACTGCCGCCCGTGTAGCCGGTGAGGCCCGCCAGCGTGAGCGAGGCCCCGCCGCTCACCTCGAAGTTCGCATAGTTGGCGTTGGTGACCGTCGGCAGCGACAATGCGACTCCGCCGCTGATCTGAAACGTGGTCGAGCTCGCGTTTGTCAGCGAGGGAAGGCTGAGTGTGCCGCCTGAGTCCGAGATCGTCCCGCTGGTGAACGTGCTCAGCTCGGCCACGTCGAGCGTGCCGCTTCCGCTCGCGCTGGACAGGACAACCGGCCCGGTGCTTTGTGTTAGCAGGGGCAGCTCGACGTCCCCTCCCGACACGGGCCCGACCTGAACGGACGAGTCGGAAGCAAAGATGCCGGCGATGCTAGCCAGGTTGGGCAACGAGAGGAGGCTGCCGGTGCCCGACGCCTGCAGGGTCGACGTCGAGGAGTCGCCACCGCCGGAATAGCTGGTCAGATCCGGAAGAGCCAGCGTTGCCCCTCCCTCGGCATAAAGGCTCGCCACGGAAACCGTCGTGGTCCCTGTGACCGTGAGCGACGTCCCCGCGCCGCTCGCGACGAGCGACCCGCCCGTCATCGACAAGCCACCACTGATCGTCGAGGCGGAAGTGACCGTCAACGAACCGCCGGTGATCGATAACGGGTCGCTGGCTGCGATGGAATACACGGACTCAGAGCCCGAGCTGATCGTGATGGTCGGAGTGGCCCCCGCTACGTTGATGACCACCGCTTCATTCGAGGTGGGAACGACGCCCGTGCTCCAGTTGCTGCCGACATTCCAGTTCCCGCTCGCCGTCGAAATCCAGTTGACCGTGACCGGTGAGATCACGCCACCGGTGATGGTTCCCGCGATCGTCGTGTTGAGGGCGTAAACGTGCAGACCATTCAGGTTGAGGGTTGCCCCGGACGGCACGACGAGCGTGTTGACGTAAACGGCGTTGGGTGCAGTGCCAGGCGCGTTGGCGGCTTCGTCTACCAGCTCGACGTAGGTGTTCGAGGTCAGCTTCAGCGTGCCGTAAGCGAAGTTGTTGTTGAATCCGGCCGTGACGTTCCCAAGGTCCTCCGACATCGCCTCCAGGAGTTGAGGCGAGCTGCTCGTATCGTTGCCGTCGAGCACAACGCTGCCCTGTGGATTGAAACCGGCGACGTTAGTGGTGTCTCCGAGGAGGCTGCCGGTGACATCGAGGGTTGTGCCCGATGAAGATGATAGGGCTCCTTGGCCGTTGATCGTCAGACCGCCCGAGATGTTGACCGTGGCAGTGCCGTCGACGTTCAGAGTGCCCTGGTCAAGCACGGTTCCGGTGTTGATCGTCGTCGTGCCGCTCGGAAATGAGAAGGTTTCATTGGCGGGCACCGGGAATGTGCCCGTTGGGTCAGTTGTGACCGTGCTATTTATAATCGTAGATAGATCTGGATCAACGAGGGTGCCGCCGCCAGTGATTGTCAGGGATACTCCGTTGAGCGTCGCAAGTTGAGGCGAGCTGACCGTTGCCCCGCTTAGAGCGCACGCGCCGCGCCGCCGACGGCGAACGCACTGCCGACGGTGAAACTCATTAGATCCGGAATGTTGAGCACGCTCCCGCTCGACTGTGACTCGAGTGACACGTTGGCGACCAGAGTGCTGAGCAGGTTGAGGTTTACCGTCCCGCCGGAGAGCGATTCGATGTCGGTTTGATAGCCTGTGTCAGAAATCGTGCTCAGCTTCGAAAGGTTCAGGACGCTATTGGTGCCGGTCGCTTCGAGCGTGGTGAGCCCGGGCGATGAATAGCTGGTAACTCCCGGTAGCGAAACGGTGGCGCCGTTCTCCGCGGTCACGCTCGATCCGTCAATGTTCGTGACGCTTCCGAGCGAAACGCTGGCGGTGTCGCTGACTGTCAAGGAGACAGTGTTGAGTGCTTCGAGTTGTGGGCAGTCAACCGCAGCGCCATTCTCGGCGAGCAGATCGGCGCCGCCGACGGCGAACGCGCTGCCAACGGTGAAGCTTGTGAGGTCAGGGAGGTTGAGAACGCTTCCGCTGTACTCAGCCTCGAGCGTCAGGTTGGCGGCGAGGGTGGCGAGACTGTTCAAGTTGACGGTTCCGCCGGAAATCGCTTCAACCGTGTCTTGGTAAGAGCCATCCGAGATGCTGGTCAGGCCCGATAGGTCCAGAACGCTTCCGCTGCCAGTCGCTTCGAGGGTGGTAAAACCAGGGGCTGCGTAATTGTTCAATCCGGGAATCGCGAGCGTCGCGCCGCCTTCGGCGTAGAGGCTCGCGCTCGAAACTGTCACAGCACCAGTGACCGTGAGGGAAACGCCCAATCCGTTGGCTTCAAGCGACCCTCCCGTCATCGACAAGCCGCCGCTGATCGTCGAGTTCGCCGCGACGGTCAGCGAGCCGCCGGTAATCGATAACGGATCGCTCGCCGCGATGGAATAGACAGAGTAAGACCCCGAGCTGATCGTGATGGTCGGGCTCGCCCCCGGCACGTTGATGATCACAGGTTCATTCGCTGTGGGAACGGCCCCCGTGCTCCAGTTGCTGCCGACATTCCAGTTCCCACTGGCCGTCGAAATCCATTCGTCGGTGAGCGTTGAGATCACACCGCCGGTGATGGTTCCCGCGACCGTCGCGCTGACGGCGTAAAGGTGCAGGCCATTCAGGTTGAGGGTGGCACCGGACGGCACGATCAGGTTGTTCACGTACACGGCGTTGGGCGCATTACCCGGGGAGTTGGCGGACTGGTCAACCAGCTCGACGTACGTGTTGGCGGTCAGCTTGAGCGTGCCGTAATCGAAGTTGTTGGTGTAACCGGCCGTGACGTTCCCCATGTCCTCCGACATGGCTTCGAGGCGTTGTGGTGGGTTGCTGGTGCCTCCGGCACCGTCGAACACGACGTTTCCTTGCGGTGCGAAGGCATCCGAGTTCAGGGTAGCGCCCAGCAAATTGCCGCTGACATCGATGGTACTTCCCGGTGACGTCGCGATCGCGCCCTCGCTGTCGACCGTGATCGAGCCCTTGACGTTGAGTGTGGCCGTATTCTGGACGCTGAGAGCGCCCTCGATCTCGAAAGTTCCGGTCTGGACAATGTTTGCCCCGCCGGTGAATGAATAGGTGGCTTCATCTTGCACCGCAAGCGTGGCGGTCGGATCGGTGACGATGGTCACACCGTCGAGCGACGTGAGCTCGGGATGACTGATGGCGCCGCCGCTCGTGGAGTTAAGTGTGGCTCCGGAGCCTCCGGCCGAGATGGTGGTCAGCGAGGTGAGGTCGATGATGCTGCCAGCGCCGGTCGACTCGATTGCGACTCCGAACTCACCAAAGTTCGGGCCGTTGGCATTAACCTGGGTCAGCGCGGGAAGTAGAATCTGGCCACCCACCTGGGCCTGGATATTGACGACGCTATCTCCACCTGCCGCGGTGACGCTCGTCAATTCCGGGAGAATCACTTCGCTCCCATCCCCCTCAGCCGAGATCTGCACATAATTCCCGTCCGTTGAGATCGTGGTCAGATCAGGCAAACTCAGCGCGCCGGTCGAAAGCAGGGTGCCGTCTTCGTAATCGCCGGCCTGGAGGGTCGTGGAGCCGTAATCAGGCGAGTCAATCGAGATGCTGGTGACGCCGGGAAGCGTCAGATCACCTGCTGTTCCTCCCACGGAGATGGTCGACCCGTCGATGTTCGAGAGGCTTGCAAAGGGCGGCGACGTCGTCGATGAATAGTCTCCACTGACGCTCAAGGTGCCGTTTGTCAGGCTCACCCACTGGCTCGTCTGGATCGTACCCGTCCCATCGAGGTTCACCACCACAGCGTTCAAGCTCGTCAGGCTGCCGTCCAGGACGCTGCCGTCGCTCGTGACGCTGAGGCTGCCCCCGTTGATTGTGGTCAGTTTCGGAACAGCCACCTGGCTCCCTGAGCCCAGAGAGCCGATATTCACGCCGTAAAAGGGAACGCTGATCGACTCCAGGTTTGGCAGGCTGATGACGCCCGCTGAGATGAGGTTGCCTGGATAGACATAATTCCCAGCATCGAACGTCGTAGCGGGAAAACCCGCTGAGGTTCCGTACGCGATGTCATCCACGGCAGGCAAATCCAGGCTGCCGCCGTCCTGTACCTCGAAGATCGATCCGTCAACATCAGACAGGTTTGACAGCGTGTACGAGCCCCCGTCGACCGTCAGGCCGCCGTTTGTCAACTTGACGAGTTGACCGAGATTGATGTGTGCTGTGGCGTCCACCGTGATAATCGCGCCGTCGATGCTGGTCAGCGCGTTGTTGAGCAGCACCGTGGCGCCATTGGTGTCCTCGATACTGTTGCTGGAGCCCGCAAAGCTCGTCAGATTCGAGAGATTGATCTCGCTGTTGGTGCCCTGAGCGCTGAAGTCGACGTCGAAACTCTCCGCCGGGACTGATGTCAGTCCCGGAAGACTGATCGTGCCGCCGCTCGCGACCGACAGTGTGCCGCTGGAGACCATCACAGACCCACTCGCGGTGAACGAAGCCCCGTCCTGGACCAGCAGGCTTCCTCCCCCAAAGAACGACGCACTCGCGAAGGTCGTGGCGCCGTCGACCGCGAGCGACGCGCCCGTGCCGGAGATGGTCAAAGCGCCCGCCTTGACTAACAGGCTACCGGTAATCCTGTTCGACGAGCCGGAGGCCGTGAGAATGCCTCTGCTAATGGTGGAGCCGTGACCCGAACCCTGCTGAGCCGTGCCGAGCCCGACGTTGCCCGAGATCACGTTATTTGACCCCGAGATGTGCACAGCTCCGGCTCTATTGACCGTCAGGCTTCCCGTGATGACGGCATTCGATTCGAGTGTCAGCACACCACGACTGATGAGCAGGCTGCCGGAAATATGAATGGGCGCGCCTCCGGCATCCGTCAGGTCGCCTGACACCGCGTTGCCAGACCCGGCGACGGTCATCCTTTTGCTGTTGTCGAGTACGATTCCCCCAGCGATCCGGTTGTTGGAGCCGGTGATGTCGACGTGGCCGGAATCGTTGACCGTCACAATGCCCGCAAGCAGCGCGTTTGAGCCCACGGCGAGCGACGCGCCCCCGTTGATCGCGAGGCTGCCGTACATCGCGTTGTCCTTGCCGTAAATCTGCACGGCGGCATCGCCGTTCTCCGAGGCGCTACCCGAATACTTGTCGCTCGTACCGGTCAGCTTCAGCAGCCCGCTCCCATTCAGCTCCACCGAGCCTGAGACAGAATTGTCGCTGCCAAAGACCGTGATGTTGCCCCCGCTGATGAGAATTCCACCGCTGATGCGGTTATTCGTGCCGAAAACGCTCAGCGGGCCGCCGCTCTTGGCTGTCACTCCACCTGAGAACGAGTTGCTCGAGCCGAAGACGTTGAGAACCTTGACTCGACTCGATCTTTAGTTTTCCGCTGATGTGATCGCCCGATCCGCGAACCTCCATGACGGCGCCCTGTGAGACCATGATTCCGCCGGAAATCACCGATCCGGAACCGATGGACAGAGCAGCGCCGCCCGATGCGAGAACCCCTCCGCTGGCATTACGGAGCGCACTGCTCGTCGAGGCGTTGCCGCCGATGTGGTTCCCGGTCAGATAGTTTGACTGCGTGCCCTGGGCGTTGTCGATCACGCCGTAACCACCGTTACCTGCGATGACGTTTCCAGAACCCGCGACTGATCCGCCGATCGTGTTGTTTGAGGAGCCCTGCTCGAGGACGATTCCACCGGAATCGTTTGGAACCGCGGACGTCCCGGTCGCCCCGGTCCCGATCAAGTTCCCAGCGACGATGTTTCCATCTGCGTTCTGGAAATCGATACCGTCTCCGGCGTTTCCAGAGATCACGTTACCAGCACCAGAAACGTTCCCGCCGATCGTATTGTCGTAGGCGAAGTCGATCGAGAATCCGGTGCCGCCGTCGGCGGAGCCAGTTCCGTCGGCGGTCGTGCCGACATAGTTCCCTTCGATCAGATTATCGAACGACCCGGATGAGTTCAGCCAGATTGCCGTGTATCCCCCCGCGCCCACGACGACGTTCCGCGCCCCCGCCGCAGTCCCCCCGACAGTGTTGTGATCGGACCCGATGTAGATCCCGTTGCCGACACCCAGCGAGGAGTTGCCATCGGCGCTGAGATTAATTGTGTTCCCCTCGATCAAATTGTCGTTCGATCCATCACCGTCATTGCCGATCCCGATGGCAGAGAATCCCGGATCAGTGCAAACGATCCGATTGCCGTCATCCTGCCCGGTGCCACCAATCGTGTTGGAAGTCGAACCGTTCTCGATGTTGATTCCATTGATGCCGTTACCGAGCGCGGCGGAAGAATCGGCCGTCAGCCCGATGATATTGTTGATCATCAAGTTGCTCGATGATCCATTAATCTCAATCCCGAACTGGCTGTTTCCGCTGATGACGTTGCCCGCTCCGGCCGCCGTGCCGCCAATCGTGTTGCCGCTTGATCCGCTGATCACGACACCGGATCCGCCGTTCGCGTCAGCCGCGTTGCCCGCGGCGTTCAGCCCGACCATGTTGCCGACAATCAAGGAGTTCGATCCGCCCGGGCCGCTCACCGTGAGTCCGTTGCCCTTATTTCCTGAAATCACATTGTCACTGACGACGGCCGAGCTTCCGTCCACATCGACCCCATCTGCCCCATTGTCGACGATCTGACTTTGCGTGATCTGAACCGAGCCCGCCATCACCAGGATCCCCGTCCCGCTGAAGCCGGAGACGTCAAGATCCATGACCGCGTTGCCGGTGCCCTGGATGGTCAGTCCGTTGTAGACTCCCGGGCCGTTGCTACTGCTGATGTTGCTCCCGTCGATGTTGAGGCCTTCGATCGTCACGTCGGGACGGGTCACCGGCGGCAGAGTCGACAGGAGGTAGATCGTCCCCAAGCTCGACGAACTGGTCTCGATCATGTCCCGCCCATTCGCGATCGGATCCGCATTGGCCAGAGCGATCTCGGAGCGCAGTGACCCGGTGCCGTTGTCATCGTTCGTGGTGACGGGGAACACCGAGCGCAGCAATCGCTTTTCAAGAATCTCGATCACCAGCACGCGCCGGTTCTTACTTTTCGCGGGAACCTTCGTGCGCCGGGAATCCGAACGACGACTTTTATCCATGGTGCATGCCTCGCGGCTCAAGAATCTCTGACCACAAGTCTTCAGCGTGGATGTTGCATTTTGTCCAAGGTCGGAGCGCCCTGGACGCGGCCCGATACCGGCCGTTCAAGCCAATTCCTGGCGCAGTTCGCTTCCGTTCTCGACGGAGCCTCTATGTCCATACAGCGCCGGCGCCCGCAATCCGGACAAAATCATTCCAGAATCGCCCGATTTCCTTTGACCAGCCGGCGATGCCGCCAAAAGATCTCTTCCACGATCTCCTCGGTCGCGCTCACGCGGGCGACCACAATTCCCTGCGCTTCACAGCGGATGACCTGGAGCGCGTCGAAGCGGCTCCGCCGCCTTCGGCCCGGTCTGTTCGGCGTTCAACATACACTCGACGTAACGAGACGGCCGGCCCTGCTCCAACGATCGTGATCGAAGCCTTGTCTCCGCAACCGCAATCGCGCGGTTACAGACAAAACTTGAACTAACAATGTAACTAAAAGTTATCGAAAAGCAACGCGTTCCTCCCCCCACGGCTGTTGACAGATTGAGCCTGAGGCAGATAGGAAAGGTTCTATCGGTATGGAAACCGCCCACACCAAGGATTTTCGGCATGGAGGCATCGCATGGAAGCCCAAACCACCGGCAGTCTTCTTTCCTTTCTTGCCGTTGTTCCCGATCCTCGCAGTCGGCATGGCCGACAACATCCGCTGTCGGCCATTCTTGCGTTGGTGTGTTGTGCCGTCATGTGTGGTGCGAAGAGCTATTCTGCCATTGCGCAATGGGCACGGGACCAAGACATCGGGCTGATGCATCGACTTGGCTTCACTCGCAGACCTCCGAAGATGGGCGGCATTCGCAAGGTTCTGATCGCATTAGACCCAAAGGCCTTCGAGGACGCTCTGAGCCGGTGGGCCGAATCGTTGCTGGACCGTCCAGTCTCAAGCGAGCCTTCGCCGCCGGAAGCTTTTGCTCTCGATGGCAAGACAGCTCGTGGCAGCTTCGACGGCCTCGAGAAGGCGGTCCACCTGCTCTCCTTGGTAGCGCACGAGTCGGGATTAACGTTGGCTCAGACACAGGTCCCCAACGGCGGCGAAAACAAGACCAACGAGCACAAGACAGCTCTTCAGTTGCTCCGAGGTATCGTTCTGGAGGGGCGAGTGGTAACCGGCGACGCCATGTTCTGCCAGCGTGATCTTTCCCAGCAGGTCATCGATGCACGCGGCCACTACTTTTGGTTTGTGAAGGACAACCAGCCGACGCTCCTCAACGATATTAAGGCCGCCTTCGACGCATCAACCGAGGCGGCTTTTTCCCCCTAAACAGCGACGAATCTGGGAACAGGCGCAGGACACGACCACGAGCATAGACAAGGGCCATGGTCGTCGTGAACGCCGCACCTTGAAGGCAACGACAGCATTGAATGAGTATCTGGATTGGCCCGGCGTGGCTCAGGTCGGGCAGATTGAGAGTGTGGTTGAGCAAGGCGGAGAGGTTTCAAACGAGACTCGCTATTTCATTACCAGCGTTCCCCGCGCTCTCGGCAACGCCAGCCATTTGCTTGCTTGGGGACGGGGCCACTGGTCCATCGAGAATCGATCCCACTACGTGCGTGACGTCACGTTCGCCGAGGATAAGAGCCGAATCCGCAAGGGGTCCGGTCCGGAAATCATGGCTGCGCTGCGTAATGCAGCGATCGGATTCCTTCGAATCACTGGCGCGACCAACATCGCCGAGTCCGTTCGTCGCAATGCTTCCCAAGTCCGGACGCTCTTCGCCAAACTGGGTATCCTCAATTAGTCAACAGCCCTGTCCCCCCGCGTGGTGGAGGTGCCGCCGCAGGCGGCGGAGGGCTCGGCGCAGGGCAGACCGCGCAACCCAGCTTCCCGGCTCGGCCGGTTTCCCTGCCGCCCGAAACCGGGCGCCTCGGTCGAACTGGCTTGCGCCGCACTTCGCCCATTGTCGCCCTTCGCGCCGAGGCTGTGATTTTTTGCCGCACTGGTCGAGCGTCGGGGAATGCGCGCGGCGCTGCGCGGCGCGATGGGAAGCAAGATACCCACCCTTTTGTCGGGAGCCAAAGATGAGACCGTGCGGGGAAAGGCGCAGCCGGACACCCATTCTCTGCGAGTGATCCGTCCGTGGCTGCCTCAAATTCGCCAAAACGCTGGGTGTCTTGAATCCCGAGGCTTTGTAGGTCCGGCCCAATTGCGGCTGGGCTCGAAACGCTGAAGGATAGACGAGCCGATGACTGCCAGTAACAACCGACGACTGTCCGCAACCCGTTTGCAACTGCCATGCACGAATATGACAAGTGCGGAAAGTACCAGATCCAGCACTACGGCGACTCGATTCTTCGCATGGCGCGTGTGCGGGCCATCTCATCGTGGAAGCCGGTGCAGGCCGAGCTCGTCCAGCACCGGCGGCTTCCCGATGGGCTGATCGAGGTGCTACACCTCGGCGAAGACGAGCTCGACACGTATCTCCTGGAAATTGCCACTTACCCCGAAGCACGCGTCACGAGTCAGGTAATGGACGACATCGCGCTCTCATGGCTGGGGCGACATGTACTTCCGGAGGTCGTGGTCCTGTTTCTCTACCCCAAGGGAAATGTCCTGCCGGCGGAAACCATCAAGTTGAAGAGCCGCCAGGGCTGTACGACGTGGGATGCGTCATGGCGCATCGTCAAGCTGTGGGAAGTGCCGGCCGGCGACCTACTGGCGACCGGCGATATCGGTGTGGTTCCGTGGGTGCCGCTGGCGCAGTTCGATGGACCACCTGAGCCGATCATCCGCGAATGCCGAGCTCGCATTGACAAAGTCGGCTCGCGCGTCGAGAAGGAAAATCTGCTCGCAGTGACTCAATTCCTGGCACGCTTGCGGTATAATGACGAGGCGTTGTTCGAGATCCTGGGAGGGCGACAAGCCATGATCGAATCGCCGTTACTTCAAGAACTCAAGAAAGAATGGACCGAAGAGGGGAAGCGCGAAGGGAAGCGCGAAGGGAAGCGCGAAGGGGAAATCGAATCACTCATGACGTTTCTGATACGGCGGTTTGGCACCCAAGCTGAAGCGCTCGAGACAGAGATCATGGCGATCGCCGACGATGCGCGGATGAAGGACTTGATCGAGCACGCCGCCACGTGCCGGAGCCTGGCGGCGTTTCGCAAGAAGCTCACGTCTTGATGCGCTTGTCGGCTCGGCGGAGATTGTCTCCGAGCACTCTCAGGCTTGTAGCCAAACTAGCTGCGTCCTTGCGCCAAGAAGCTCGGAAAAGGAGGATCACCTCAAATGTGAAACCTTTTATCGGAACTCTGCGGGTAACCAATCCCGTCCGGCAAAGCTGGACCAGCAGCCGGCAGCGAGTCTTGCGTGGTGGCGGGTGACCTCCACTGCGAAGCGTAGACAGCGAGATCAAACGCTGTGTGATTGAGCCCCGAAATTTCGTCGTTGTGAGCCCTCGTCTTGGACGCCCGCGGGGGCCGCGCCAGGCAACTAACTCTTGGTCCACTCAAGCCTGCTTGGTCACGCCGGGGTCGGAGGAACATGGCGGATGATCACAAGGGTTCCCCGGGAACTTGGGAGACCTTGGCGTCTCCATCGTGACGGCCGGCTGGCGCACCGGCTTACCAACTCCAGGTTGATCCACAGCTCTGTCCCGAGCTGGTGGGGACGAACAGGGGACGAACGATGGTATCGCCAAGCGAAGGAAACGAAGTGCGGCGAGATGGACGGCAAGGAGTCGGAGTGCCCCATAGTAGTGTTGAAGCGGGGGAACGGCCCTCCGGACCCTGTGGAGCGAAGGGGGCACCGCCTTGTGGATGGGAAGTTGGAACCACGCTAGGACACCGTGCCTCACCAGCGTGTCACCGCGAAACGACCTAGTCGTGTGAGGGACAGTGATTCCCCAACGTGACGAGCCGGATGCCTCTTCGACGGGCAAGTCCGGATCTGTGGGAATCGCGAAACGAAGCTGCGGATGAGTCTGTTATGACTGGATTTGCAACCAGGACATAACCCGATGTACGACCACCGGAACCCTACCAGGACGTGCGGCCGGAGCAATCCGACCGTGCGAAGCTCTTGGGACAACGTAACCTCACCTTCGGGTGGTTGGATATCCCGTGAGGGAATCCGGCGACTGCGAACGCCAATGCGGTCGGGGGCCAGGGGTGGATGGCATGGCTAATCCAGGTGAACTGCCGATAAACGTCGTGAGATCCAACAAGCCAAAGGCGCTGAGAGGCTTGAACCAAAAAGGTACGTGGCCAGGTACAGTGGGATTTCCCATCCCCTGTCGTCGTCATCCGAGCCACCGGCGGAGAGGCAGAGCCTAAACCATCCGTGATTCATCCGTGGAACGTGGTAAGCCCGTCGCCCTCCCTTCGGGGTAGGACCGTCGTAAGGCGTCGCCGATGGGGCGGCGGGTGGAGGATGAGGGAGCAAGCCAATGCCGTTCGGTAGTCGATCGGATAGAGGGTGAGTCCTCCCACGGACGACATCCCCTCACCGCGAAAGCGGTGCCGACTTCCCTCAGGTGTTCCGTCACGAGAGAACCTTGGCCAACCGACTCAGGGAGACAAGCAGATATGTCGGCGGCAGAAATGCTTGCTGGTGCGGCTCCCGAGCTTACGCCCGACTGGCACTCCATCGAATGGAAGAAAGTCTGGCGCACAGTCCGTCGGCTCCAGGCGCGTATCGTGAAGGCTGTTGCGGAGGGCAGATGGAATAAGGTCAAGGCTCTGGTTTATCTGCTCACGCACTCGTTCAGTGGCCGGGCCCTGGCCATTTTGCGAGTCATCAGTAATTCGGGTGCGAAGACTCCCGGTGTGGACGGAGTTCTCTGGAACACACCGGAAGCCAAGTCGGCTGCTTTCAGCACTCTGCGTCGGCACGGTTACCAACCGCAACCGCTCCGCCGGGTGTACATTCCCAAAAGCAACGGCAAGCGACGTCCTCTCGGAATTCCCACCATGTCAGATCGAGCCATGCAGGCATTATACTTGCTAGGCCTCGATCCCATTGCGGAATCTCGAGCCGACGGCCATTCCTATGGCTTTCGGCTGGAACGTCGTTGTGCCGACGCCCTGGAACAATCTCATATTGTCTTGGGTAATCGGAGCGGTCCAGCATGGATTCTCGAAGGGGACATCAAAGCTTGCTTTGATCGCATCAGTCATGACTGGCTCTTGACGCACGTCCCCATGGACCGGCAGTTGCTCGGGCAATGGCTGAAAGTGGGTTTCCTGGAGAAGCACGCCTGGTTCGCCACCACGGAAGGAACACCTCAAGGCGGGATCATTTCACCCGTCCTGGCGAATTGGACTCTGGATGGACTGCAACGGCTGTTGGCGGAACAGTTCGCCGAGAAGCACGGGCGACAACGGAAGTTTAAAGTCCACCTGGTCCGCTATGCGGATGACTTCTTGATCACGGGCATCTCAAAGGAACTCCTCCGTGACCAAGTGCAACCTCTCGTGGCTCATTTCTTGAAGGAACGCGGCTTGGAACTTTCCCACGAGAAAACCCAGATCACGCATGTGGAGGATGGCTTCGATTTCTTGGGGCAGAATGTGCGACGCTATCGCTGCGGCAAGGTGTTCACCAAGCCGTCCTTGCGAAACGTGAAGACGTTCTTGAACAAGATACAGGAAACGATCGACGGCTCGGGCAGCCTAACGGCAGGAGAGATGATCTGGCGTTTGAATCAGCAGATCAAGGGCTGGACCATGTACCACCGTTACGCGGCGAGCAAGCGCACTTTTACGTACGTGGATCACCGGATTTTCCAGAAATTGTGGCGTTGGTGTCGACGACGGCACCAGAACAAAGGCCGGAGGTGGATCAAGGAGAAATACTTCCAGCAAGACGGTTACCGCCACTGGGTCTTCACCGGTACGCTGTTTGACCAGAAAGGCCAAGGCCGGCCGATCCAGTTGATGGAAGCAGCCAAAGTGAAGATCATTCGTTATGTGAAGATCCGGAGCGACGTGAATCCCTACGATCCGAAGTGGGAACTGTACCTGGAAGCACGACTGGGTTGGCAACTGAGCCAAACGCTGGCAGGTCGGGGTCGGATCGAATACTTATGGAAGGAACAAGAGGGACGATGCGTGGTCTGTGGTCAACCGCTGCGGATCGCAGAGGAAGACTTGCATCTCCACCATCGCATCTGGCGCAGCCGGGGCGGTTCTGGCACAGCCGACAACCTGGAGTTGTTGCATGCCAACTGTCATCGGCAGATCCATGTCCAAGAACGACTGACGAAAGCGGCCGCGTCCTGCGAGGGGCGTTCGTGAAGGCTTGAGCTGCATGAAGGGAAACTTTCACGTGCAGTTCTGAGGGGAGGGGGTGGCGGTAACGTCACCTCCTTACCCGGCCCTTGGGGGAGCGATCCCCCAAGGCGACCCGGCCCCACCCTTTCGTCGGGAATCAAAGATGAAACCGTGCGGGGAAGGGCGCAGCCGGACACACATTCTCTCCGAGTGGTCCATCCATGGCTGCCTCAAACTCGCCAAAACGCTGGGTGTCTTGAATCTTCGTCCATCATCCCCGGCGTTGACACGCCGGGCTTTATGATGTCGCCCCTTGCGTGGCTGGGCTTCTTTCGTGGGGACCCATCATTCCCGGCGTTGACACGCCGGGCTTTATGATTTCGCCCCTTGCGGGGCTGGGCTTCTTTGATTGGGGCCCATCATCCCCGCAGTTGAACACGCCGGGCTTTATGATGTCGCCCCTTGCGTGGCTGGGCTTCTTTCGTGGGGACCCATCATTCCCGGCGTTGACACGCCGGGCTTTAAGATTTCGCCCCTGCGGGGCTCGGATGGTTTGGCGATGGCGGCGTGGGCGGCAGGACACCCGCCTTTTCGTCGGGAATCAACGATGAAACTGTGCGGGGAAGGGCGCAGCCAGAAAGAGGCGCATCCAGACACCCATTCTCTCCGAGTGATCCGTCCATGCCTGTCTCAATCTCGCCAAATCGCTGGGTGTCTTGAAATCTTTACCTGTGCACCTGCTGCGACGATCTTCGATTGGCGGATCTGCCCGCTGGAGACCTGCGGTTGGTGAGGAGGGCGGGGTCGGGAGACCCGCGCCCAACAATCGTGTGTGACCCTCCGCTGGAGCTTCGCAGTCCCCTGAGCGGCATTTTCGTTTGCGCGGCGCGGGCAAATCGTCAGGCTGAAGCCTGCCCTACTTTGAACCATGCCCAAATACTGCTGGTCAAAGGCCGGCGCTGTGCGACCTCCGACGCCGGCGCGACGTCGCCAATCGGTCTGAATCTGCCAGGTGCGTTGCTCGCGAACGCGGAATTTTCGCAGCATGGTTGACCGATTATTTCCCGCCATCGTCACAACCCGCGCATCCGGCGACCACCCCAGGACAAACTCTGCGAATTTGGGAAACGGGCGCAAAAAATTTGACCGTTTTGTAGATCGTCCTGTTTAAAGAGACTTGCTCGGTCGTCAGTCGTGGGCTGGCGAGGGATCTCGGGCAAGGCTTGATCATCCCGAAGACCAAGAGGAAACGATCATGACTTCCGAAGCGAGAATTGCAGCGAGCCAGGCGAATGGGCGGAAATCTCGGGGACCAGTCACTCCTGCCGGGCGGGCTAGAGCATCCATGAATGCACTCAAGCATGGTAGACGATCCAGGCGGATCGCTCTGATGGACGACATTTCTTACTCGTACGAGGAACGCCGGCGCAAGTGGATGGCCAGCAAAGATGCCCGGAATGATGTGGAGGAATTTCTCATCTCGCGGTGCGCCTCGGTGGCATCGAAAATCGAACGCATCGAGCGTGCGGACGCGGAAAGATTTCGCAGCGCCATCGAGCAAGCCGACGAAAAAGAACATGAGAAAGTTCTCGCGCTGGGGAGTCGCCTCTTTTTCAATCGCTGCGGATCCATGGAGACCTATGGACTGAAGCCGGACTTTAAACTCAAGGTCAAGACTTCCTTTAGCGGGCAGCCAGTCGAGCCGGATAAGCCACAGGAGATTCTCGGGGAACTGGAAGCAACAGAGCTGGGGACGACGTTTCTGCTCGAGACCTGGGACGGGCTGCGCGCGGGGCTTGCGCCGGGGAAGTTCTGGCAGGCTCCCGATCGGTTCCAGGCCATTCGCCTGCTGGGGCATCAGCCGATTGACGCGCGGTTCGATGAAGCGTGCGCCGCGATTTTCTATGCCAGCGCCAAGCTCGAGCCAGGGAAGCCGGAGCCGTTCCGAGAGTTGCACAGCGATCTCGACGTGGTTCAGCTCCCGGTGTTTTGCAAGGAGGTGGCCGGACGGAATCCCAAACTGGCGGCGCTCGAGGATAAAGCGGAGTGCCGACAGCTCTTGCTCGACATCGTCGATCGGAATATCGAAAGGCTGGAAGAGATCTTGAAGACGCACGAAGCGAACGCGGACACCGAAGCTGAGCGAGTTGTCGCCCGGGAGGGATTTGATACGGGCCCGCAGGGTAAACAACTGAACGACTACGAACTGAAATATGATCGCGCGCTTCGCCAAGGGCTCGCCGCGTACGACAAGCTGACGGGTGGGCGACCCACGGCTGCGCCTATCGAGCCGTGGAGGCCGCCGCCTTACGGCACGAAAACTGATCAGTATTGCATGGGACCGGCGGGCAAGGCGGCGGGGCGAGAGCGGAGTTTGAGCGATGGTTACGGGGGTGGATCGAAGAACGAGTCTCCGCCGGCGCCGAGCTCGGCGGCGAGCGGCTCACGGCGTGAGCGTGTTACTGTTGTGACTGGTGCGGACGAGAGTCGGGGGGCGACAGGGTTGTCGGCGGGCGGCTCACGGAGTGAGCCTGCTACGATTGTGACCGAGGCGGGCGATAGTCGGGGGGCGGCAGCGCTGGCGGCGGGCGGCTTGTGGAGTGAGCCTGCTACGGTTGGGACTGAGGCCGACGAGAATCGGGGGGCGACCGCGGTGGCGGCGGGCGGCTCACGGAGTGAGCCTGCTACTTTTGGGACCGGTGCGGACCAGCATCAAGGGGCGACGGCGCTGGCGGCGGGCGGCTCTGGGAGTGAGCCTGCTACTCTGGGCGGGGCGGAGAGAGGGTGGAAGCTGGTCGAGGTCGAGGACTCGGACGTTGTGGCGTGTCTGGGGTTGCTGCCGGAAAGGCACGTTGGTGCTGGCGGTGAGACCCAAGATTGGGACGCCGGTGTCGAAGTTGACGCCCAGGACGGGGACACTGGCGTTGAAGGTGACGCCCGACGCGGGGACGTCGGAGTTGCCAGTGATGGGTTGTACGGAGTCGCTGCAGTAGTCGGGGATGGCGGTCCTGTGCGGCTGCCCCCCACCGCCGCCTGCGATGGCACCTCCGCTGCAAGGGGGGAGGAATTCCTGACGAACGAACCTAAACCGGGTCGAGATGTGACCACAACACAAAATGAAGAGAATGTTGAGGTTGTGGCGAATTCGGACGCGATTTCGGGACTTGACACGTTACGAACGAACCCAAGGCCGGCGTGCGGGAGGGAAGGAGAGGAAGGTCCAGATTTGAGGTCCGACCAAGATCGAGATCTCGGTGAGATCGGGGACGAACAGCGCTCGTTGGGCGCGGAGCGCGCCGATATGTTGAGTCGCACGGCTTCGGCGGAGACCCTCACCCCGGCCGTCTCCCGCGGGGAGAGGGGGAGAGGTTCGGAGGACCCTGCGGCGGCGGTGGCGGGATGTCGGCCGCGTGCGAATCCCCCGCCGCCGTCTGCGGCGGCGCCTCCACGACGATTGGGGAGGAATCTGGAGGAGGCTGCGCGCTGGGAGGTGATCCGGCAAGCGTGGATCAGATCCAGGCAGCAGCAAGAGCCTGAGGGTGCGCGATCAGGCGAGGGCCGGAGGAAATCAGCGTCCGGGCGGAGGTCGACAAACTGGCGGGTGCCGTGGAGTCGACGGGGTGCGCGGATCCATCTTCACCGGCTACCGTGGAATCTCTGGCGCAAGTCAGCAGTGCGCGGGAACCTGCGGCGGAGGCTGCACCTTGCGCGAACCGCCCTCCACCGCCGGACGGGGCTGCGGCGGAGCCGTTCCAGTGCGCGAACCCCCCTCCGCCGCCGGACGCGGCACCCCCCGACGAGGGGGGAGGAATGCTGCCGCGTGTTCACAATTAACTCAGGGAGCGCAATCCAATGCGAAATGCAGATCGATCTGCCGAAGCCGAGCTTGCCTTGGCTCTTGCGGGGCGCGGCCGACTGGGATTCGGCGTGGGACAGGTCAAGGGCCGCGCGGTGGGGTTTCTGAGCCAACGGCAGGTGCGCGCGGGCGAGTTTTCGGCTTCGAGTTCGGCCCATGGCTCGACATCCAGCGTCGCCTGCCGTGGCACTTCCTCCTCCGCGAGTAGGGCGGGATTTACACTACTGCACAGATGCTTGAAAAAGCTTCAGAATCCGCCACTTTCCGCCACGCTTCGAAGTGGGCACCGGCTGTTCAAGGGCGAGGCGGTCGTTCCGCAAATCCGAACGCCACAGGTGGTTCGGAATTCGACCCCGGGCGTTCCGGCTCTTTCACTCCATCGTGGCGCTGTACGCACCAAACCACCGTGGTGGCTCGCGGGTTTTGTTCACTATATTTAACCGAGGTGGACCTGAGTGATGCGTGAAGTGGATTCCGAGATGGAAGATAAGAAATCCTCTCGGCGTTTCGTGTTGTGCGATGGCTTTGTGCCGATGGCGACCGGAATGCACCCCCCCGGCCCCGCCACCCTCCGTGGGGGATGTGCCGGTTTCGGCGGCGGATGGGTCGGCTGCCACATCGGGAAGCTTCCCCCTTCGGCGTTGAAGCGAAAGATGGCCTTGGGCAGGCTTGGGCGCAGAGCCTCCGCCCATCCCTTCAAGCCTCTTGACCCGGCATCTCAACACGCGTTCCAATAGCGCGTTGGTGCGGGTTCGTTCCGCTGTTCGGTTAGCCGCTGTTTGGAACGCTGAGACACCCGATCCGCTCAGCACGAACGCACCTCGTCGTGGAGTCGTCGATGCCACCGGAAGATCCGTTCGAAGATCTCGTTGACCGGGTCCGCGCCGGCAACCAGGATGCCGCCGACGAGCTGGCGCGGATGTTCGAGCCGTTCATCCTTCGCTACGTCCGATTCGCCATGCGCAAGCGCCGCAATTTCCCGGTGATTCGTGCGCGTATGGGGTCTTCAGACGTCTGCCAGTCGGTGCTCGCCAGCCTCTTCCTTGGGCTTCGCGACGGCCGGTTCGAGCTCAGGCGTCCTGATCAGGTCGAAAGGCTCTTACGTGTGATGAGCCGGTTCAAGATCGGCGCGGAGAGCCGGCGGCTCAGCGTCATCCTCCGGGAGCTCTTCGACGGAGACGCCCCGCTCGATCAAGCCGACTCCGGGCCCGGCCCCGAAAAGACCGTGGATGACAAGGACCTGGTGGAAACCGTCGTCAATTACTTCACGGATTCCGAGCTGGATATTCTGCAACGAAGGCTCGACGGCCACACGTGGCCGGCGATCGCAGACCAGCTCGGCGAAGGCGCCGAGGCCTTGCGCAGAAGGCTCGCGCGCGCGATCGATCGCGTGAAGAGCATGCCCGCGCTCCGCGCCGCGTTTCAGAATTGAATTGATCGAACAGGCCCCGCGTCCCCGGAGGGATGCTCATGGATACGAACGTTGGGCAGATTCGGCAACGCCGGTCCACTCTGGAAGATGTTCTCGACCAGCAGAGTGCGTGCTGGGGCCGCGGCGAGCGCCCGCTCGCCGAGGAGTTTCTCGAGCGATTTCCGGCTCTCCACGATGCGCCCGATGCAGCCCTGGACGTGATCTACCAGGAGCTCCTCCTGCGACGAGGGTTGGGAGAGCGGCCCAAGCTTGAAGAGTACATCCGTCGATTTCCCTTCCTCTCGGATCATTTGACCCGGCAGTTTGCCGTTGATCAGATGATGCAGCTTTCCGAGGAGACGCAAGAACTGCCCAGGAATTCGGGCGATGGCACTTCGCAGACCCATCGGGGCGGCTCGTCCTCCGTCACCGACGGCGTTGGAGCCCCTCAGACCGTCTTGCCCCGCATCTTCCCCGGATACGATCTCCTCGCCGTGATTGGGCGGGGCGGAATGGGAGTGGTGTACAAGGCGTGGGACACGAGACTCGGTCGCGTTGTCGCGATCAAGACCATCACCGATGTCGAGGCCGCGGGGCCGAACCAGCTAGGCAGGTTCCTGGACGAAGCGCGGGTGGCGGCCCGGCTTCAGCATCCGAACATCGTGACCGTGCATGAGATCGGCGAGCACGAAGGACGGCCCTACTTCGCGCTCGAGTTCGTCGATGGTCTGGATCTCAAGAAGCGTCTCGCCGAAAAGCCAATGTCCCCACGCGACGCCGCCGAGCTCCTGGAGACCCTTTCCTCCGCCGTTCATGCAGCCCATAAAGCCGGCATCGTGCACCGAGACCTGAAGCCCAGCAACATCCTCCTCACCGCCGCCGGTGTTCCCAAGGTCGCCGACTTTGGCCTGGCGAAGTTGCTCGAGAGTGATTCGGGACGCACCGAGTCCGGTCAGGTCGTCGGAACGCCCAGTTACATGGCGCCGGAGCAGGCGGCGGGCCATTCGAAGGATGTCGGTCCCGCTGCCGACATCTATGCCTTGGGGGCCATCCTCTACGAAGCGCTCACGGGCCGCCCGCCATTTCTGGGTGATACGCCGATCGAGACGGTGCGACTGGTCTGCTCCGCCCAGCCCGTTTCTCCGCGGCAATTGCGGCCGGATATCCCCCGCGACCTGGAAACGATCTGTCTCAAATGCCTCGAGAAAGACATCGGACGCCGCTATCTCGATGTCCTCGCCCTGGCCCAAGACCTGCGGAAGTTCCGGGCGGGAGAACCCATCCTGGCGCGTCCGATTTCCGATACCGAGCGGGTCTGGCGGTGGTGCCTCCGCAACAAGCGGGTCGCGTCCTTGAGCGCCGCGGTCGCGGCGCTGCTCGTGATCGTGCTCGTCGGCTCAGTGATCGCCGCCGTGACGCTTGGCAGGGCATACACCACGGCCGAGGGCAAGCGAAAGGAGGCCGTCGCCGCCGCGCGGGCGGCCAACGAACAGAACCGAAGCCTGGTGGAAGCCCAGGTCGAGTTCCTTCGACTGCTGGATGGTAATTTACGCGACGCACCCGCGATCCGGGATGAGCGCGAGCACATCATCGACAAGGCGATCGCGCGACTCGCGGCCGCGGCGACGGCGATGACCGACCTGCGCCGCGTCGTTGAATGGCCCTCCGAGTACGAGGAGCGCAACTGGCTGTCCCTGGCCAGGGCGCACCAGGCGCAGGCCAAAGTGAGCCTGCGGCGCAACCAGATCGATGACGCGATGAGGCACCTCGAGGAAATGGAGGCAATCGTCCGCAAGCTCGCCGCGGCTAACCCCACCAATCGGGATCTCCAGGTCATGTTGCTTCGGGTCCAGCGCGAGGTCGGGCATACGTACATGTACCGAGTGCTCGACTCCAAGAAGGCCGAGCCGTACTTCCGCAAGGCACTCGCGGTGAGCAGGGCGTTGCTGAAGGACAAGTCCGACGATGATGTTCACAAGAGTGAGCTGGCCAATTCGTTGGGCCTGCTCGCAGGTGCAGAGCTGACGCTCGGTCATCTCAAAGAGGCGGGCGAGCTGTATCGAGAAGAGATCGAGGTCCGCGAGTCTTTCTCGCAAGCGCTCAAGGGCGGATTGGACAGCCGACGCGAGCTTGCGGGTCTCTACGCTCAGCTCGCGACATTGCACCTGAGGATGGGCCAGCGGGACGAAGCCCATCGCCGCTACGACCAATCCGTTGCACTGCGAAAACGGATCGCGGACGAGCGGCCGGGTCTCTGGCCGGCCCAGAACGATCTCGGCCTGTCGTACAACCAGCATGCGTCCATGCTTTTTCCGCAAGGACGCGACCCGGCCGGTGCGCGAAAGCTCCACCAGAAAGCCCTGGATGTCTTCAAGAAACGGGCCACCGCCGACCCGTCTGACTTCGAGAACAAGCAGGTCCTCGCCCAGACCCTCTATTACGAGGCCACGTGCGCCCTGCACGCGGGCGACAAAGACGGGGCCGCCGCCGGTTTCCGAGAATGCCTGAAAATTTGCCAAGCGCTAGCGGTCGAGCCCAAGGCCAAGCAGGCGAAGACGCTGGAGATGCTCGCCCGGGCCCGCTGCGGTGATCATGCCGCGGCCGCGAAGATCGCTGACGAGCTGCTGGCGAAATCGCCCAAGGATGCAGAGCTGTGTGTCCAGGCCGCCTGTGGCTACTCTCTCGCCGCCGCCGCAGCCGGGAGCGACGCCGATCTCGTCAAGCGATACACCGCCAAGGCCATCGATTGCCTGCGCGAGGCGAAGGAAGAAGGGTGGGCCGACGTCGCGAGCCTCGAGGTTGACACCGACCTCGAGCCGATCCGCAACGAAAGCGCATTCAAATCGCTGCTCGACGAGATGCGTCAATCCAACGCAAAACCGTCGTGACGCTTTTGCGAGAGGTGAGTCAAGCAACACGCCGGAACTAACTTCCCGATTTCGGTATCCGCCCGACAACGAACAAACGCCCTCGTTCCGACGCTGTGCGTCGGATCGGTGTTTTGTGCCGCTCTGCGGCGAGCTTGACTCGAATCAGCGCAAGTTCTTTCCGAACCGTTCTTGAATCACGCGAACCACGGAGATCTAGGTCCGTGCTTTCTAGCGTTGACGCTTTTATAATCATCGAGCCCCCAAATACACCGTCCACCCCCTTGACGACCATCCGAGGAAGCACATCCATGAAACCTGGAGAGCGATCGAGCATCCGTTGGCGCGGCCTGGCCCTTCTGTTGGGAATGCTCGCGGTCGTGGGCCTGAGCGTTCCGGCGGCGTGGTCAACAGCCGCTCGGGACGACCAGTCGAGCCTCGGCTCCGGGTTGTACCCGGTCGCGTATGCCATCACGGGGGCGAAGGTTGTGGCCGCTCCTGGCAAGGTATTCGATCCGGGCACCGTCGTCGTGCGGCGGGGTGTGATCGAGGCCGTCGGCCTGGCGAAAGACGTGACGGTTCCATACGACGCCGAGACGATCGACGGCAAGGGTCTGGTGGTTTATCCCGGATTCATCGACCTTTATTCGACGGCCGGGCAGCGGGCCGGCGTGGAGCGGTCCGGCACCGGCAAGGGCCGGCCGGTTGACCTGGCCGAAGCGCCTCTATCGTCGACACCGCCCGATAATCGTCGGGGCTTGACGCCGGAATTCTCGGTGGCGGGTGCCCTGGAGCTTCCCGACTCGCTGGCCGAGCCCAGGCGCCGATTGGGCTTCACCGATATGCTGTCGGCCCCCGGTGGTGCGATCGCGACCGGCCAGAGCGCGCTCGTCAGCCTGAGCGGCCTGCCCCGCCGCGAGGTCATCGTTTCCGCTCCGGTCGCGTTGCACGTGAACCTGGCGCCGCCCACCGAGTCGGGTTCATCCGCCACCCCCGCTACTCCGGGTCCTGTGACCACGCCCACCCCCGGGCAGCCCCCGGTCGGCACCCCCCCCGGGCAGACGCCAGGTCCGGGTCAATTCCGGCGCCGCGGAGGCCCTGGCGGCGGCGAGGCCGGTGAGAACCCCTATCCGCGCGTGCTGATGGGCTCGATCGCGCACCTCCGCCAGGCGATGCTCGACAGCGAGCACTTGAAGAAGCTCGATGCCTATTACGAGTCGCACGGCGGCGCTCATCCTCCGGTTGATCCGGCGCTCGAGGTACTTCAGGCCGCACGGGCCAAGAAACTGCCGGTCTGGTGGGAAGCAAACACCCGCGACGAGATTCACCGAGCGCTCGATCTCGCAGAAGAGTTCGGGACGACTGCGGTGATCGTCGGCGGCCGCGAAGCCGGAAAGGTCGTGGATCGACTCAAGGCATCGAAGGTTCCCGTCGTGCTGCGGCTGAACTTTCCCGTCGAGCCCAGGGTTCCGACGGACGAAGAATACCAGAAGAAGGCGCGAGCCGAGCGCGACGAGCCGCTACGGCTTCTCACCCATCGCAAATCCGAATGGAAAAAGCAGGTCGCCACGGCAGCCGAGCTGGCGAAAGCCGGAGTTCCGTTCGCGTTTTCTGCCGAAGGGATCGACCGGATCGATTCGTTCCCCGGCGCGGTGCGGCAGCTCATTGCCGCCGGACTGTCGGCCGACCTCGCCCTGGCCGGCCTCACCAGGAACGCCGCGGAAATCGGCAATGTCGGCCGCCGGCTGGGCACGCTCGAAAAGGGCAAGCTCGGACACTTGATTGCCATGAGCAGTCCGTTCTCCGAGGAGCGATCCCGAGTCCGCTTCGTGCTCGTCGACGGATTAAAGTTCGAGATCAAACCCGAGGATCGCGCTCGCACCAAGGGCCAGGGCCGCTTCGGCGGTGGTGACGGCGCGGGGCCTGATGGTGACGTCGCTGACCGCACCGGACCCGGCGGCCGCGGTGGATTCGGAGGCCGTCGGCCCCGAGGCGAGGTGACGGACCAGGAGCCATCCGCCCCCGAGAGTGCCAAGAAGAGCGCCCCGGAAAAGAAGAAGGCGCCCGAAGCCGGCAAGTCGAGCGATCGTTCGACATTGGCCGCCGCGACTCGCGCCGGCAAACGCGACCGGATGCCGAATCGACCGGCTGAGGTCAACACCGAAACAGCCGACGACAGGAAGCCCGGTGGGCCGCCAGAGAAGAAGGCGGCGGGCCAGCCAGCGCCCGCAGCAGCCCAGACCGAGACAGCCGACGACAAGAAGCCCGGTGGTTCGCAAGAGAAGAAGGCCGCGAGTCAGCCAGCACCCGCGGCAGTCCAGACCGCTGCCGCCGATCGAGCCAGGAGCACGACCGACAAACCGGCGGAGTCGAAAGCCGCGACACAAAAGGCACAGCCGGCCAAACCCGAAGCGGTTCCCATTCCCGATGCGGCCGTCGAGCTCGACGAAGACCGTAAGCCTGCCCTTCAAACCGGCGGCGACGTGTTCATCAAGGATGCCACCATTCTGACTGTGACGCATGGGACAATCGCCAACGGGTCGATTCTCGTCAAGGGTGGCAAGATCAAGGCCGTCGGTGCAGGCCTCACGGCTCCCGAAGGCGTGAAGGTGATTAACGCTGCCGGGATGGTCGCCATGCCCGGCATCATCGACACCCACTCGCATATCGCCGTGCAGGGGAACGTGAATGAGGGAAGCCTTTCCATCGTTCCCGAGGTGCGGGTCAAGGACGTTGTCACCGGTGACGACATCGCGATCTACCGGGCCCTGGCCGGCGGAACGACGACCGCACGCTTGTTGCACGGCTCCGCGGATACGATCGGCGGCCAGGACGCCGTGATCAAGCTGAAGTATGGCAAGGCCGGGCGCGATCTGATCGTCCGCGACGGCCCGCAAGGCGTGAAGTTCGCGCTGGGGGAGAACGTCACGCGGTCTCGCGGTCGTTTTCCCAACACCCGGATGGGTGTCGAATCGGTCATCGAACGGGCCTTCGAGGAGGGCCGGGCCTATCGCGCCCAGTGGGATCAGTACCGCAAAGCGCAGAAGACGAAGCGTGCCCAAGACCTGGGCCCGCCGCCGCGGGTCGACCTCCGGCTGGAGGCCTTGGCAGGCATCCTGGACGGCTCGATCAAGGTGCACTGCCACTGCTACCGCAGCGACGAGATCTTGATGCTTTTGCGGACGGCGGCGCGAAACGGCGTGCGGGTGCAGTCGCTTCAGCACGTGCTGGAGGGTTACAAGGTTGCCGCCGAGATCGCGGCCCACGGCGCCAGCTCGTCGACCTTTTCGGACTGGTGGGCCTACAAGATCGAAGCCTACGACGCCATCCCGTACAACGCCGCCCTCCTCACCGAGGCCGGCGCGAGCGTGTGTATCAAGAGCGACGACGCGGAGCTCATGCGCCATTTGAATCTTGAAGCCGCCAAGATGGTAAAGTACGGCGGTGTGTCCGAGGCTCAGGCGCTCGCAATGATCACAATCAACGCGGCGCGGCAGCTCGGACTGGACAGCCGGCTGGGCTCGATCGAAGCCGGCAAAGACGCCGACATCGTCCTCTACAACGGCCACCCCTTCGACGCCTTCTCGCGTTGTGAGATGGCACTGATTGACGGCGAGGTTTTCTTCCAGCGGTATGAGCCAGGGGGCGGGCTGGGCGTGCGCTCGGGCAACCACACGGCGATGCCCGCGGCCGCGGAATCGGTGCGCAATCGGACGGTTGAAATCGCCGCACAGCCCAAGAACCTGTTCGCGCTTGTCGGTGCCAATCTGCACCCGTTGGCCGGTGCCGAGATCAAGGGCGGAACGCTGGTCATCGCCGGCGGCAAGATCGCCGCGATCGGCCCCGCGGGGACACCCGTCCCGCCCGAAGCTCAGACCATCGAGATGAGCGGACTGGACGTCTGGCCGGGCATGGTTGACGCCAGCTCGACAATCGGCCTGTTCGAGATCGGCAGCCTGGCAGAGACCCAGGATTCGAGCGATTCCGCCCAGTATCAGCCGGAGCTGCGCTCGAGCACGGCGATTCACCCCGACAGCGAGCACATACCCGTGACCCGGGCCAACGGCATTCTCACCTCGTTCATCAAGCCCACCGGCGGCGTGATCTCGGGACAAGGCTGCATGGTCGACTTGAACGGGTGGGTTCCCCGCGAGATGGTGATTGCCGATTCCGTTGCACTCAACGTCCATATCCCGGCCTACGTGTCGCGCTCGCCCGAAGACCGTCGCCCGGGGCCTGGGCCCAACATCGAGCGTCCCGGTCCAGGGGGGCAAGGTGGGGGAGGCGCCGATGCAGCCGCGGCGATGCGAACCGAGCGTCTCGAAAAGATCAAGGACCTGTTTCGCAGGGCGATTTCCTATGACACGGTCCTGAAAAAGTCGCGAGAGCGCGGCGATGCTCCCCCTGCCCCCGACCTGCGCCTGGAAGCGCTGCTTCCATTTGCCCGGGGCGAGAAGCCGGTGCTCCTGCACGCCGACCAGCCCGTCGAAATCCTCGATGCGCTGGACCTTGCCCGCGAGTTGAAGCTCAAAGCCGTGATCTCCGGCGGAGCCGAAGCGTGGAAAGTGGCCGATGCCATCAAGAAGGCCGACGTGCCGGTATTGGTCGCCGGCACGCTCAACCTGCCGCGGCATGCTTACGACCCGTATGACGCCCCCTACACCAACCCCGCCAAGCTGCACGCAGCCGGCGTGAAGATCGCCATCACGTCTCGGGCCGGCAGCTCTGGTGGCGGCGAAACCGCCGCGCGCAACCTCCCGTTCGAGGCGGCCACGGCCATCGCGTTCGGGTTGCCCGAGGATGTTGCCTTGAGAGCCGTCACGGTCACGCCGTCCCAGATTCTCGGGGTGGCAGACCAGGTCGGGTCGCTGGAAACCGGCAAACGAGCCAACGTCGTCGTGACAGCCGGCCACCTGCTCGAGCCGACAACGCCCGTGCTCGCCCTCTTCATCGATGGTGAACCCGTACGCCCCGAGAGCCGCCACACCCAGCTTTACGCCAAGTTCCGCCACAGGCTGGATGAGGTCCGAGCCGGCCGCGCACGTCTCGGCATCGACGAAGCGCCCACCAAGCTCTCCGGCGCAGGAGTATCCTCCCCGACGACGACCACGACAACCGGAGCCGAGCGCCAGTAAACAACCGGCGGGCATTAACGAAAACCCTCGTTCCGACGCTCTGCGTCGGAACGGTATTCGTGCCGCCCCGCCGCGTGCTTGACGTAAATCAGCGGAAGTTGTTTCCGACTCGTTCCTCAGTCTCTCAGACAACCCGTGCGGCTGGTGCCAAGGCGCCGTTACGGCCCGCCCAGGCACCACTAGCACTCCCGTCGTCCAGTCCCGCGTGAACCGTCGCCGGACGCAGGTAAGCGGCCAGGACGCCGGCAAGCCCGTCCAGATGATGCTTCCGACTGATGTACTCGGATACGCCCATGCGATACATCATGGTTGCCTGATCGATACGATATCGCTCGGCGATCACCACGATGGGCGTCGGCCGCGAGACGACCGACGTGGCCCATAGCAGTTGGTCGAGTTGTTCGTACCGTGCACTCTCTCCCGTGAAATGGACCACAATGAGTCGCGGGCGAGCTGTTCTCAAAAGGGGGCACGCTAGATCGATCGACGCGGCGACAACGATCCGGCCTTTCTGGCCGAGCTCGTCGCGAACCGTCGACCGGAGCGAACCCAGTAACGTCTCGTCATTCGTGATCGCAAGAATTGGAATAGTTGACATGTGCTCAATCTCCCTGTGCTCGAGGAGCGCTGATCCATGCATTCCAACAGGGATGCGAAGAGGATTGCGCGACGGCGTGACCCGCCTGCCGTCGCTGCTAGCGCGTAAGTAGACCCGCAAGTAGTCTTGTCGTACAGATGAAAAACGAAAAATCACACAACGCACGACAATGTTCCGGCAGTCTTTAAGCGATTTGTCCGCCGGATCCCATCTATAATCAAAAACCATTATACACAATATTCTGTTTCCGGGAACCCTCCCTTTCTTGTAACTTCTCAGTTCCATTCTCTAGAACTTCTCAAGTGCATTCTCTATGCCATGCTAATCACGGGACTTCGAGTTCTCGAGTATTCCCGGAAAAAACGGCCGTTCATGAAGCAAACTAGGACATTCCGCGGTAATTGGTCTCTTTTCCGAGACGAGGAGCTGGTCAACATGCGCCTGAGCAAACAAGTGTTGCTTTTTGTCGTCATCCTGTTGGGATTGGGAAACAGCCTGCGGGCGGGCGGCTCGCAGGAGGGGCGTGGTCTGGAGATCTTCTTCATCGACGTGCAGGGAGGCGCGGCGACACTGATCGTCACTCCCGACCGCGAGTCGATCCTGGTCGACTCAGGATGGCCTGGCCTGGGAGACCGTGATCCCAAGCGAATCATCCACGCCCTCAAGGACCTGGCAGGATGCGACCACCTCGATCACCTCATCACCACGCACTGGCACATGGACCACTACGGCGGAGTCGCGGGGCTCGACAGCCTTGTGCGGATTGACCGGTTCTGGGACCGCGGACTGCCCGAGGACCCGGATGCCCGGGGTGAGTTTCCCGATGGTCCCTCCGCCGGCGATCCCCTGGGCAAGGCCTATCGCAAGGCGAGCGCGGGCAAGCGCCGCAGCCTGAAAGCCGGTGATACGCTCCCATTCAAGGGGCTCAAGGCCCTGGTCCTCGCATCCGGCGGCATTCTCGCCCCTCGCGAGGCCGCGAGCCGGTTCCGTGGCGGTGCGGCGATCGAGGCCGCCAACCCGTTGTGCGATACATCGCCGCCGGATGCGCCCGTCGATACCTCGGATAACGCCCGCAGTCTGGCGATCCTGTTCTCTCTGGGCCGGTTCGAGTTTTTCGACGCCGGCGACCTGACCTGGAACGTCGAGAAGAGACTGGTGTGCCCGATCGACCTGATCGGCCCGGTCGATCTCTATCAGGTAACGCATCACGGAATGGACATTTCCAATCATCCCACCCTGGTGCGGACTGTGGCGCCCACAGTCGCGATCATGAACAACGGCCCGAAGAAGGGAGGCTCGCCCGCGACGGTGAAACTGCTCAAATCGATTCCCTCGATCCAGGCGGCCTACCAGCTTCACAAGAACGCCGCGACAAGTGCCGACGAGAACGCCGCAGCCGATTTGATCGCCAACAAAGACACCGCAGGCGGAGAGCTGATTCGCGTGCAAGTGACGCCCGACGGCACGAAGTTCACCATACAGCTCGGTGAGAGCGGCCCGAAAAGAACGTTCGAGTCACGCTGAACCTCCCGCCGCGAATGTTGCCCCAACTTTCCCCCCCATTGATGGGGGGCCGCCAACTTTCCCCGCCATTTGCAGGGGGGGCCAGGGGGGGGGTCGAGTGCGTCGGCCGCAATCACAAGCCCTGGTCAGGCGCGGTGAGTTCCCCGGCCGCTGCCTTCTTGCGCGAGGCCTGCGGTTGATGCTTCCACCGCCGGTGCAGCCACAGGTATTGCGTCGGGTCCTGTCGAATCAACCGCTCCAGCGCCGTTGTGTAACGCTGAGTAAGCACCCGCACGTCATCCGCGCTCCTCCTCGAGTTCCGCAGGATCGATCACATCCGCGCAGAAAAACTCGTATCGGAACCCGGGCCCGATCCGCCGCGCCACGCCGACGATCACCGGCGCTTGATGCTCGATCGCCAGGAGCGCGATCGCCTTGTGCGTCGACGCAGGTCGACCGAAGAAGTCGACGTAGAGTCCCCTTTGCCCCGCGTCCTGATCGGCCAGGAACGACAGCGCACGATTGTTCTGCAACACCTCGACCATTCTGTCATATCCACCCGTCTTGGGAATCAGCTCCTGGCCGGTCCGCTCGCGGAACGACCGGAGGAATCGCTCGAGATAGGGGTTGTCGAGCGTGCGCGCCACCGCAACGGTCGGGAACCCGAACATGCCGAACACATATCCCGCCATCTCCCAGTTTCCGTAATGTCCGGTCAAGAAGATCAGCGGTCGATTCCCGCTCATGAACATGTCCAGGAGCGGTCCGTGCCCTTCGAGCACGAACAGGTCACGCCAGTTGGTCCAGTGCAGCTTCCTCGGAAGATGAACAATCTCCATGAGCATCGTGCAAAAGTGACGATAAACGCCGCGCACAACCTGGTCGCGCTCCTGTTCCGACATCGCATCGCCGTAGGCATGCTTCAAATTGTCCAGGCCGACCTGCCTGTGCCGCTTGTCAGCGTGGTAGAGCAGAGAGCCCAGGAATCTGGCCAGCTCATACGATTGCTCGATCGAGAGCATCTGGGCAAAGGCCACGAGAGTGCGTACGACGAGATACACAAGATAATCAAGCCAGGGGCGTCGAACCTTGAGCCTCGCCATTTCGCTGCGCCCTTGTCATGTCACTCGGCAAGCGGCAATGTGACCACCTGCCCGGAGCCCCCCGAGCGATAGATCGCCCGGATGATCTCCACCGATTTTCGCCCTTCCCGGCCGTCGACGGCCGGGTCGCGACCCGCGTCGATCGCCTCGAGAAAGTCGATGAGCTGGTCGCGATGGCCGATGTGGGTGATCCCCCGCGGATCACTCGCGCCGGCCTTGAAGCCGGACCCGGCGGCCATCGCCGCAAAGACCTCATTGTCGCTCGGCACTTTTTCCTGGAACTCCCAGAGCGTGATATCGTCCTGTTCGACCCGGGCCGACCCGCGGTCGCCGTGGATCTCCGTGCGCTTGAGCAAACCCGGATAAGCACTAGTCGCCGCCTCGATCACGCCCGAGCGCACCGTTCTTGAAACGCACCGAGGCGACCGCCGTGTCCTCCACCTCGATCCGAGCGTGCGCCAGCGTCGCGGTCATGCGCGGTGATCGACTCGACATCGCCCATCAGCCAGTACAGCAGATCGACGTTGTGAATGGCCTGGTTCATGAGCGCGCCGCCGCCGTCGAGCTGCCACGTTCCGCGCCAGCCGCCGGAGTCGTAATACTCCTGGCTTCGCCACCATTTCACGTGCGTGTCGCCCAGCGTGATTCGCCCGAATCGCCCCAGCGCAGATCGCCTCTTTCAGCCGCCGGTTGGCCGCCGTGAACCGCGACGGAAAAATCGTGCAGAGCCGCACGCCGGCTCGATCGCAGGCGTCGATGATGGCGTCGCATCGCGCCAGCGTGATCTCGAGCGGCTTCTCGACAACCACGTGCTTGCCTGCCGCGGCCGCACGCACAGCCGGCTCCATATGGGCACCGCTGGGCGTACAGATGCAAACGACATCAAGCCCGGGCTGCCGCCAGCAGCCCATCCAGATCACCAAAAACCTCGCACCCGCCTTCCGCCAGACCGGCGATCTTGGCGCCGTTGGCCGGGTTGCGGCTCCTTGCCCCGACCACCCGCGCGTTCGCGATCTCGTTGATCGCACGCGTATGAAACTCCGCGATCATTCCACAGCCAACAATGCCAAAGCCGTGCTGTTTCATCGTCGTTCCACGAAGTTGATCAGCTCGCAGTCGGTCAACCGATCACACCAGACGGACGCACGCGATCTTGCGCTTGCCGACGCGCACGATCAAGCCGTTACGAACGAAGACCAAAAGCTTGGGGTCAGTCACCGGCTCGCGCCTCGAATCGAGACTGATGCTCACCCCCCCCTGCTCGATCACCCGCCGAGCATTCGACGTGCTCGCCTCCAGCCCCAGCTCCTTGACCAGAATGAAGGCCGGCAACCGCCCCTCCGCATCGAGCTTTCCCGCGTCGATCGCGACTTCGGGAATCTCGTCCGGGTCTTCCCCGGCGGCCCGCCGCCGAAACTGTTCCGCCGCCTGGTCGGCCGCAGCGTCCCCGTGGTACTGCGCGACGATGGCCTTGCCCAGAGCTTCCTTCGCGTCTCTGGGATTGACCCCCTGCGCCAGCAGCCGGTCGACTCTCCGTCGAACGGAACCTCGGTCAGCAGCGTGAAATACTGCCTCATCGGCTCGTCCGGCACGCTCATGATCTTGCCGAACTGATTCTCGGCCGATTCGCCCACGCCGATATAATTCCCCAGGCTCTTTCCCATCCGCCGCACCCCGTCGGTCCCCACCAGGATCGGCATCGTCAGGGCCACCTGCGGCTCCTGTCCCTGCCCCTGTTGCAGGTCGCGCGCAACCAGCAAGCTGAAGAGCTGCTCGGTCCCCCCCAGCTCGACGTCGGCCCGGATTTCCACCGAATCCCATCCTTGCATCAAGGATAAAGACATTCGTGAAGATAAACCGGCTTCTCCGCGGCGATCCGCTTGGCGAAATCCTCGCGAGCCGTCATCTGGCCCACGGTCATCTTTCGGGTGAGCTCGAGCACGTCCAGGAAGCTCCATCGCGAAAACCAGTCGCCGTTGTGATGGACCTCGGCCCGGCTCATGTCGATCAGCCGCCCGACCTGCACGAGGTAGTCGCGGGCATTGGCCGCCACCTGGCTCTCGCTGAGCTTGGCGCGCGTTTCATCTCGGCCCGAAGGGTCGCCGACGAGCGCCGTGTAGTTGCCGATGATGATCACCGCCGTATGGCCCAGGTCCTGAAACTGGCGCAGCTTGCGCAGCGGAACCGTGTGCCCGAGATGGACGTCGATGCCGGTCGGGTCGATTCCGTACTTCACCCGCAACGGCCGATTGTCGCGGACCGAGCGTTCCAGCTTCCTGACGAATTCGGCCTCGGGCACAATAGCCTCGACGCCACGCTTCAAGATCGAGAGCTGCTCCCCCACATCCCTCATGCGAAACACCCCGTAGGTCAGGCTTTGGCCTGACGATTCTCCCCAACTTAAATCCGAAGCGACACGGATCGCATCACCGAAAGCCGCCGAGAAATCCCGATCAACTCCGCGAGCATACGTCCCCCGCTGTTATACCGTTTTACACGCCTCCACGCCAAACCAAGACATCCATGCACCAAGCTCACCCGCAGCGGGACGCCTCCTTCCTCCCAACCCCAACGACATGCGGACTGACCGCCATCAGGCTTCGCTCGCTTTCAACCGCTCGGATCAACGACAAGATCGTGTCACGTTCCTGAAGGTTCCCCCAGCATTGGTCAAAGTCCTTGCGCAACCATCCCGGCCCCTGCACCGCCATGATCCGCGCGTCACGAAATCCAGCCGCCGCCATCTCATCCTCGAGCTCCTCCGGCCGATGAAAATAGGCCGTTGTGAAATAATTCGGGTTCCCCGTCGGGTTTCGATGCTGGCCGCTAGACAGGTCATTCATGAGGAGATCGAGGAACTGCGGGTCATCGACGAAGCCCCGCGCCAGACCATCGAGCAACGAGGCAAACCGCGTGATGGCTGCGGCCACGACCGTTCCACCCGGTTTGAGAATCCGGTACGCTTCGCCGAGCGCGGTGATTCGGTCGTCCCGGTCGGTCAAATGATACAGCGGGCCCAGCAGCAGGTACCCATCGGCTGTCTCCCCGGCACAGTCGAGATTCCTGGCATCGCCCAGACGAGCTTCCGCCAGGGGGCGAGCGGCATTCGGCATGCGTTGCCTTACCTGCTCGACGTGCAAGGGCGTCAGATCGAATAGGTGAACGCGATACCCTCGCTCGGCGAGGGGAAACGCATACACGCCAGGTCCGCCACCCACGTCGAAGATCGTCGCCGGCGGTTCGGGCAGAAACCGGCGCAGGACTTCGAGCATTCGCTCGCGTTCCAGCAGACCGATGCCGCCGGTGAGCCGCTCTGATTCTGTCCCTTCGCTGTAATGCGTCACGATATCGTCCATGGATCCCCCCCGATCTGCAACGTCGGTGGTCGACTTCCCGCGGTCCGAGTAGGATAGCATCTCGTCTTGGCAGCTTGCGCACCCGGGAACACGGCAGAAACATGCAACCGATCGACGCGAACGCGATTCTCCTGGCGGTACTGGGGCTCGTCTTTATCTATCTCGTCGCGGCGATGCTCACCGTCGACGGTTGGGTGCTCTACCGGCTGGTCACCGGCCGCCCGGTTCTCCCGCCTTCCCCGCTCGTCCCCCGACAGTCGGTTCCGTGGGGAGCCTGGACCGTTCTCCTGCTGTTTGTGTTGAATCTCGTTCTTCCCCAGTGCGTTTTCATTGCCTACGCGATCCAGAATGGACTGCTCCGCAATCGCTCGCGCCCCACGGTTCACAGAGTGACTGCACACGCCGAAAAGCCGCCGCAGCAAGGTCGTCCCCCTGCGCCCGAAACGAAGTCGCCTGAGTCGAAGATCGCGCCCGCTCATTCGCCGCCCGCCGAGAAACCGAACCCGGCCCAAACGCAACCGAAGGAGCAACCCGCCGAGCCGTCCGACGAACTTTCACCATCAAACGGCCTGCACCTCTCGCTCACGGAGCTGCTGGCCCTCCAGGCCGTCAGCAGCGTTGGCCTGCTCTTCTTTGCCTCTCTCGTACTGAGAATCACCAGCCGCTCGCCGTTCCGCGATCTCGGGCTGAGCTTGAACCGATGGTGGCTCCAGGCCGGAGTCGGCCTCATCGCCTTCCTCGCAATCCAGCCGGCACTGATGGCAACCCAGGCCGCCATGACGAGAATCTGGGAGAGCCGCCAACATCCTCTGCTCAAGATGGTCACCGACGAGTTTTCTCCGGGTGTGCCGCAACTGGCAATCCTCCTGGCGGTCGTCGTCGCACCGATCGCAGAGGAATTGATATTCCGAGGCGTGATCCAGAGCTGGCTCGTCGACCGGGCCGCATCGGCCTTGAACGGCATGAGCTCGTCGAAATCCGCAGGCGTCACCCCAAACTCGCCCGTCAGCCCGTCTCAACCTCGTTCCTCCGGGCCCGAGCCCCACTCGCCCGAGAACCTTGCTCCCTCGGCCGCGACACACGCCCCGCCACCCGAAACGATCGACGCGAGCTCTGAGCCGCCAAAACTCCCGCCAGACATGGCGGCATCGGTCCACCTCTCCCCGCAGCCCAACGAGCCGTCACCGTCGAATTCTCGCCTCCAACGGCGCGCCGCCGCCTTTGTGGGCGTGAGCCTCACTTCCCTCGTCTTTGCCGCCCTTCACTTCGACCAGTGGCCTGCGCCCATCGCACTCTTCCTCCTCGCCGCAGCGATCGGATTCGTGTACGAACGAACCGGTAGCCTGATCGCGGCCATTTGCATGCACGCCGCATTCAATGGACTCAGCACTTTCCTCCTCTTGAGCTCCCTGCTCGTGCCGCAGTCTGCCCAGCATCCCGAGCTTCCAAAGATCAAAAAAACCGCCGCAGTTTCCGAAAATTCCAACGCTCGCGACTGTGCGTGCATTCACTGCGGAAAACGAGAAACCACAAGGCGATTTTTGTAGACTCTGCGCGGCTGGCCTGCTAAAGTTCTCATGGTCGTGCCTGAATATCGGTGGGTCTGATCCAAACTGCATCGTGGACGCGGTCCCTTCGAATTTCGTCGTGATGCCTGAGTCGCCAAATTGTCGCGGATCAAAGTTGAATAACGAGTTATCCGATGACATAGAGACTTGGTTTGGCGATCGTTAAACGGCTTCTAGCGATTGTTCTAATCGCTGACTTGGGCGTGCAATCGCGAGACTGGTCTTTACTTGGCCAGGTTTCCTCGCGACCCGATCTGCGGAATGCACAGTTTGTCTTCCGGCGGATCGGATGGTGGGTGATGCCAGGATGGCTGCGCCGGGTGGAATTCGGGTTCCTCTCGGCCCAATGGAATGGTGGAGCGTGGACCTGTTGTTTAGGTCGCGTTTCTACTCTGGGGGGTCTTGTTAGATGAACGAACCGAAACCTAAGAAAAACGCACCTTTGCATGCTGGGTTTGAATGGGCCGGAGCTGTCGCCCGTGTGCGGCGCGGTGCCCATTCGAGCCGTTCCGGCCGTCGTGCGGCACTTCTCGGAATGCTGACCGCGGCTTATGTGAATTCGAGCCGCGGATCACGAAACACAGATCGGACCGGCGGCGAGCGGTCCTGATTGTCGTCACTCGCCTGGCCGCCGTCGACTCTTCGCCTCGGCAGAAAGATAACCGGCAGCCAAATACGAACACACGTCCAAACTGAGCCTGTTTTCGGCCTCACGCCCGGAACAGGCTCATTTTCTTTCTACCTATCCCGCCGTCGCATCGCTTCCCACACCAACCCGAAGCGCCAGCGAGGACTTGCTTGCGCTGTCTGAAACGAACCCGAAGCGCCACGGAGGATCCGCTGCCGACGCCGACCTCCTATCGGCTCCTCACGTCAAGATCTCCCGCACCACCCGCCCCGCGACATCGGTCAACCGAAAGTCTCGCCCCTGGAAGCGATAAACCAGGCGCAGATGGTCGATCCCGAATAACGCCAGAATCGTCGCATGCAGATCGTGCACGTGGACGACATCGCGCACCGCTCCGTACCCCAGGTCGTCCGTCGCCCCGTGCGTGATGCCCCCTCGGATGCCCCCGCCCGCCATCCAGATCGAGAAACCCTTGATATGGTGGTCCCGCCCATCGCCCTGCGCCATCGGCGTGCGGCCGAACTCGCCGCCCCAGACAACCAACGTTTCATCCAGCATCCCTCGCTGTTTGAGGTCCTTCACCAGCGCCGCCGCCCCCTGGTCGACCTCCGCCGCCGTTCCCTGCGAGTGCTGCTTCACCGCACCGTGGTGGTCCCAGTCGCGATGATAGAGCTGGATGAACCGCACTCCTCGCTCCGCCAGCCGCCGCGCCAGCAGACAGTTCGCCCCGAATGAACCGTCCACGCCCTGCGCCCCATAAAGATCCAGGATGTGCTTGGGCTCGCTACGGAAATCAATCAGTTCCGGCACGCTCGTCTGCATCCGGAACGCCGTCTCATAAGCGGCGATCCGCGTGGCAATCTCCGGGTCGGCCGACACTTCGTCCTCGATCGAATCAAGTTCCCGCACCGCATCCACGACGTCGCGCTGACGGTTGCGGTCGACCCCGCCGGGGTTCCCCATGTAAAGAACGGAATCGCCCTTCGAATAGAATCGCACGCCCTGGAACCGGCTCGGCAGAAACCCGCTGTGCCACTGCCGCGAGGCAATCGGCTGCGCCTGCCCGAAGTGGCCGTCCGAAGTCAACACCACAAACCCGGGCAGATCGTCGCTTTCGCTCCCCAGGCCGTAAGTGAGCCACGACCCCATCGCCGGCCGCCCGGAAATGGTCGTGCCCGTGTTCATAAAAGTGTGGGCCGGGTCGTGGTTGATCGCGTCGGTCACCATCGAATTGACAATGCAGATGTCGTCTGCCACCGTGCCCAGGTGCGGAAAAATCTCGCTCAAGTACTGCCCGCTCGCGCCGCATCGCTTGAACGTATGCTGAGGCGCCAGGCACACCAGCTTCGCGCCCTGAAGCTGCGCGATCGGCATCCCTTTCGTGAACGACTCCGGCATCGGCTGGCCCTGCATCTTGGCCAGCGTCGGCTTGTGGTCGAGCGTCTCCAGATGCGACGGGCCGCCTGCCATATAGAGATAGATGATCCTCTTCACTCGCGCCGGGAAATGCAGCGGCCGGACCGCGCCTTCCCATCTCCCGGGCGACCGCCCTCCCCCGCCGACCTTTGGCCCCTCGCCCGCACGCAAGAGCGCCGGGTCAAGCAGTGAGGCCAGCGCCAGCGCCCCGATCCCTCCCGCCGAGCGCCCGAGAAATGCACGCCGTCGCAGCCGCCTGGCCAGATGATTGCGGTCGATATTCACCACTCAGCTCCGTGACAGGGTCTCTTGCAGATTGAGCAGCACGCGCGCGACCGACGTCCACGCTGCCATCTCGACCGGATCGATATCCAGCGGAGCAGGCGCAAGCCCGGCGGCCAGGAATGCCGCCGCCGCCGTCGGATCGGCCCGGTACTGGTCGTAATGGTGCTCGAAGAGCGCGACCAGCACCGGCATTTCGCGAGCGCCCGGCGCCGCGAAAGCGCCAGTTGAAATCCTCGCTCGATCCGCGACTTCGCGTCCGTTCCCCCTTCGCGAATCATCCGCACCGCAAACGCCCTGGCCGCTTCGACATACGAAGGATCGTTGAGCAGCACAAGCGCCTGCAAAGGCGTGTTTGACCGCGGACGTTCCACCACGCACTCCTCCCGAGTCGACGCGTCGAATGCCAGTAGACTCGGATGCAAGAACATCCGCTGCCAGTACGTGTACATCCCCCGCCGGTACCGGTCCGGCCCTCTGTCCGCCTCCCAGTCGCGCTTGGGGAAATTCAGAAAGATCCAGTAGCCGGGCGGCTGATATGGCTTCACGCTCGGCCCGCCGATCCTCTCGCACAGCAGTCCCGAAAGCGCAAGCGCGTTGTCACGCACCAGCTCCGCGTCCAGCCGGAACCGGCTCTGCCGCGCCAGCCAGCGGTTCCCAGGGTCGCGCAGCCGCTTCTCTTCGGAAACGTTCGAGCTCTGGCGATACGCCTCCGACGTCACCATCTTCCGGATCATCCCCTTGACGTCCCAGCCGCTCTCGGTGAACTCGTTCGCCAGCCAGTCCAGCAGCTCCGGATGGCTCGGTGTCGCCCCCTGCGACCCGAAATCATCCATCGTCGTCACCAGCCCTTGCCCGAAAAAGAGCCTCCACAGCCGGTTCACCATCACCCTCGCCGGCAACGGGTTCTGTCCCGAAACCAGCCACCGGGCCAGGTCCAGTCGCGTCGCGCGATCCTTCTTCGCAGCCAGGCCGGGAAGTGCCGCCGGAACGCCCGGCTGCACCACCTCGCCCGTCTCGTTCAGCCAGTTCCCACGCGGCAGCACCCGCATGACCCTCGGCACGGCGCTGCTCGCGACCAATGTCGTCGGAATTCGCTTCTGAACCTCTCCAAGCTGCTTCTCCAGCTCCGCCAGCTTGCTCTTCTCTGCTTCCGACGGCTTCTTGATCGCCTTGAGCGGCGCGATCTCCTCACTCAGACGTTTCTTCTCGCGCGCTTGTTCGGCATTCGGGAACTCGGTCGGCTCTTGCACCCCGATCACGGTCTCCTTGATGTCCGCGAAGAATGCCGCCATGCTGTAAAATTCGCGGGTTTTGAACGGGTCGTACTTGTGGTCGTGGCACTCGCAGCAGCCCATCGTGCTGCCCAGCCACACCGCCGAGACATTCCGCACCCGGTCCGCTGAATACTTGGCCATGTATTCCTTCGCCTGCGCTCCCCCTTCTTGCGTGGTAAGCAGCAATCGGTTGTACCCCGAGGCAATCCGCGTCTCATCGGTCGGAGTCTCGACCAGGTCCCCCGCGAGCTGCTCGATCGTGAACCGGTCAAAAGGCTTGTTCGCGTTGAACGAGCGGATCACATAGTCGCGAAACAGATAAACATCAACGTGATTGTCCCCGTGGTACCCGGTTGTGTCGGCGAATCGCACCAGATCAAGCCAGAAGATCGCCATCCGCTCACCGAAATGAGGCGACCCGAGCAGCCGGTCGACCAGCCGTTCGTACGCGTAGACGCTCCTGTCCTTCTCGAACTGTTCAACGTCCCCGGGCTCCGGTGGCAGCCCAACCAGGTCGAAGCTGAGGCGCCGGATCAGCGTTCGCCGGTCCGCCAGGGGCGCCGGCTCAAGCCCGTTCGCTGCAACCTCCGCCCGAATGAACCGATCGATTTCCCCACGATCGCGCCCACCCGGCTTGGCTTCCGGTGCCCGCTGTCGAGAGGGTGGAAGATACGCCCAGTGCCCCTTCCACTGGGCCCCTTCCGCAATCCACCGTTTGATCAGCTCAATTTGCGTAGGCTTGAGCCCCGCTCCGTGTTTCGGCGGCGGCATCCGCAGCTCGGTATCCTCTGAGGAAATCCGCGCCAGCAGCTCGCTTTCCTCCGGCTTCCCGGGGACGACGATCGTCGTCCCGTCCTTCGATCGAAACAGCCCGTCCCGAGCATCGAGCCGCAGCTCCGCCTTGCGCTTGTTCTGATCCGGCCCATGGCACTGATAGCACGTCTCCGAGAGGATCGGCCGAATTTGCCGGTTGAAATCCACGCGTCCGGCCGTGTCGCCAGCCCAGCCCGTCGCGAGAGCACGAGCAGAATCACCCCGGAAACAAACCACGTGGCCAGACGTACCAGTCGTCGCATCGGCAGCACCTCAGTGGTCTCTAATCGGGCCGAGCCAATCCTTGAGCGGGTGAGCGTCGGTGAGAGCAGCCATTCCAAGGCTGCCAGGCCATAGCGGGCCGAAGCTTCATGTCGGTGGGTCGCCGCTGCGATGCCGCCAGCACCAGAGCGGCCGAAGCGAACGTCTTTCAGGATACCCCGATCATCGGCCAGTTTCAAACGGCGACCCCACTTCGTTGGGTGGGTGCAACCCACGATCCCATCTACTGTAACGCCAGGCGGGCTTCACACACCCTACGGGCCGGGGTCCATCAGCATTGCAACCTCACCGTCACATCCGTTGAACCAGGCCCCGATCTCGTCTTGTAGATTCGCCCAATCTGCTTTCCCAGTAAGCTCCACAGGAACGCAATCGTTCTGCCCCACACTCGCCGATCCACCTCGAAAATCAACCCGCGCCCCAACCACCAGAGTCGACCATCCGCCGTCCTCAGTCACCCTGCCGTGCCTGCGTATCTCTGATCGTCGCGAGTCTTGCGCACCCGGAGGGTCGCCGCTGTCCCCCCGACTGAAGGTCTCCTCCGCCCGGCGCGGGTCTTCCAACCCCCGCACACTCAAATCATCATCTGCCCCCTGCCCAATCACGCGATCTCCCTCCACCCCCGACCCGTCATTTTCGTTTTGTAGACTCGCCGCATCTCCTTTCCCCGCAAACTGCACGGGAACGCAATCGATCACCCCCCCACCCGCCGATTCACCCTGAAAACCCGCCTGCGTCCCAACCTCCGCAGTCGCCCGTGCGCCATCATCCGTCACCCCTGCCCGCACGCCTTCCTCGACGCACAGGGCCCCTCCCTGCGTCGGCGTACCGTCGAGATCCTTCCCAGTCCGCGCATCGTTCCACGGAGACTCGCTCCAACCCTCGTCCAATTCGCAAGGTTGCCGCCCAATCACGGCTTCGTACCGTGCCAGGCCTTCTTGAAGCCTCCACCTGTAGCCCTCGGCCTGACGCACAGTCCCGCGCGCGTCCACAATCAGCCGCGGATCAGGCCCCCTAGCTCGCTTGCGTCGTGCTTCCTCTTTCTTCTGTTCTCGCTCTTGCCGGACCTCTCCCCACCCTTCGACTTCATTCCGGCGTAGCCGGTGAAACGCGTCGATGTTCCTTAGCATCAGCCGGTTGCAATCTCCAAGATGCCGCTGAACGGGAGCGACCGCCTTCGTCCCCGCGTCGCTCGGTGTTTGACTTTGAAGCTGTTCGAGGAAATCGGCGACCTCCCCGCGCTCGGCTCCGAGCGTCCACAGCCGCTCGATGGCCTTATCCACGATCGCCAGCAGTGCCGCGCGTCCCCCCTCCTCATCCGCCGGTGTGATGGCTTTCCGCTCCTCTCGCTCGAGCTGAGCCATGTGGAGTTCGAGCCGATCTTCGTCGATCTCGCACCTGAGCTCGTCGAAGGCGGAGAAGAAATCCGGCGCGATGGCGTGGTTTGCGAGGAATACCAGGGCGACCTCGTCATCATGAATGGCATCGAGCGGCTGTTTTCCCAGCAAGCGGATGGCCTTGAATTTCTGGCACGGCAGCCACTCGCCTCCAGCCTCGAGCGGTTTCCGGATCTCATACCACTCGCGCAGCAGCCAATTCACCCCCTCTCGGGTCGCTTCAAGCTGATCAACCACCTTGCGCGGCCCATCTGGGTCTTCGGCATCACCCGCCGACGACTTCCGTGGCGGATTGCAGTAATAGTCTCGCCAGGGCCACAGTTGCCACGGCCCGCGGCAGTCAAAGTACAGGCGACTCCCGAGCGCCGCGACCTCCTGCGCCGCGCGAGCCGCATCAGTCTCCGCTCGCCGCACGATGTCGATGGTCCCTCGATTCGCTTCGAGCCGTTCAGCACGCCCGGCCCGCCAGAAACACCTCGCCGCCATCTCGAGCAAGCTCTCTTCGATCAAGTTCTTCGCCTGAGCATTCGCCTTGAACCCATCGATCAGAGCCTGAAGAGCATCCGGGTCCTCACCCGGCAAAACCGGAGTCTTCGCCGTGAGCCCGTGCTTGACGGCGTTGAGTCGACCGCCAATGGGGAGCGAAGGAACCTCATTATCCGTTCCGCCCACAGCCGCACCTTGATCACTCATCGCATCACCATAACCCTATGTATCGCGCGCACCCCGAGCAGCGAGCTGCCGCCACGGCCGGTGCCCTCCGAAAAGACGACCAATCGCCGAATGCCGCAGCGCGAACACCCGCGCCGAACGACGTGGCATCCCGGACCGGTCGCCCGTCCACCACAATATGGTGCACGATTCTCGCCTACGCAACTAATTCCGGTTCTTCAAGAAAGACATTTCCGGGAACGCGATCGGATCGTGACGATCCTTCCGGAAATACATGTCGATAGGGCACCGGATGCGCGCACCGTTTCGAGCTTATTGCATATTCAGGATTGATCAGAAACAGATCGCAAGTTCACACCTACGGTGCAAAACAACGGGCTCTGGTCATCAAGAACACGCCGCACGCGACCGCCCGACGCTCGGCAAACGGCGAGTGTCAGACATCCCCCGCCCAGCCCTTTCCCCCCCTTGCAAAGGGGGGGCCAGGGGGGTGTGTCCAAGCCGCCGCGTACTGAGGGTCGCTCGACCGCACCACTCCGACTCTTGCTCTTAATCATAATCTTAATCTTAATCTTACTCATAATTATAATCATAATCATAATCCCAATCGTATCCTTACTCGCACTAGCGCCCGTACTCGGTACTCTTACTCTGGCCCGCCGCGAGAAGGGTGATCCTCTTGTCACGGTCCACCGCACCCATTCATTCGCGGTTCGCAAGTTCGGCGCGAAACCACGGCCTCTGACGATTTCGGAAACTCAGAAGGCAAGTGCCCGACGCTCGGCAAACGGTGGGTATCTGACATCCCCCATTGTCGCCCTTCGCTCCGCGACGGGTCATCCCAGTTCCCTGATTAATCGCACACGATGACGACTGCGCTGACGACCCGCGCCGTGGCGCCATCAAAAAATCCCAGTGAAAGCGGCCTGAGACCACCCCGTTCAGATGGCAGTCTGGGAAAAACCCCGCGCCCCGAGGATAATGCCAATATGGACCCACAAACCGCCGTCAAGCGATCTGTCGATGAAGTCGAATCCCTGACAGGCTGTCCCGTTCAGCTCGTCCAGGATTCATCCGTCAAGAACATGGCGCGTCTGGACATTTCTCGCGGCCCCATGCGCTTGCACCGAATCCGAATCCATCCGAATTTCGCCGAGCCGGCTGCCTACCTCACATGTTTCAAATGCGGGGTCATTCTTCGGACGTTCGGCGTTCCACCACAACAGCGATTTGACCGACGAGCAGCAGATCGAAGCCGAGGACGACTATCGGATCTGCATCCTGCGTGACATCGTCCAAGAGGCCAAACCGAAGAAGCGTCAGCGCAAAATCGTACCCGACGACGACGAATAGGAGGAACCGACCATGACGAAAACGATCCACGGCAAGACCATCGAACTCGATGAAGACCTCGGTGTGGCCGAGGGCTTGGAGGTCGAGGTCCAGGTAACGATCGCCCGACCGGCACGAAAATGGGGCGATGGCATTCTACGGACGGCCGGCGCGCTCGCCGACGACACCGAATGGGATTCGACCATGGAGCAGATTCACCGACAACGCAAAGGAGGCAAGCCATGACCCGCGTAGTGCATGGGGTGGTCCATGGGAAAACCATCGAGATCAGCGAGGATCTCGGCATGCTGGACGGCCAAGCTGTGGAACTCATTGTCACGGCTTCGCCGGTGTCAGGTCCGTGCGCTGAGGAGATCAGGCCGGGCAAAGCACCCAAAAGGCTTCCGCCACCACCTCCCGGGTGGCAGCCTGGTTCCACGCGAACGGCCGCAGGGATGTTGGCGGATTCGTGGACGGAGGAGGATGACCGTATTCTGGAAGAGATCTATCGGGACCGCAAGCGAGAAACTCGGCGCGAGGTCCCTGAATGAGCTTTCTCCGGGACACCAATATTCTCTCCGCTCACTTGCGCCGTCCCTCGGCCTTGGCCCACCGATTCTTCCAGTATTCCGGCCGTTTGTTTACGGCGAGCGTCGTCTTGGGCGAATTGTTCGTTTGGGCGTACAACCGGTCTGATCCGACGAAGGTTCTGAACGCTATTGATGAATTGCTTTCCCAGGAGGTGAGCGTTCTGGACTTCGACCGGGATTGTGCGAACGAGTTTGGACGAGTCCGGATCCAGCTCAGGCGAATTGGCATCGAGGTGCCGTCCGTGGATCTGATGATTGGTTCCGTGGCACTCGTTTATGATCTTACACTCGTGACGCACAACACGGCCGATTTCCAGAACATCCCCGGTCTCAGGCTGGAGGATTGGCTCACGCCCTGAGCCCCGGACCTTGAAGCAGGATGTAAGTCGAAGGCAAGGCTGACGATCACCTTGCGAGAATTCCTGACCGAGAGGATCGGTGACCAGCGGCGGCCGCAATCACCAAACCGTCGCGCAACAGAAAACGCGGATTCGTCGACCCCGAAATTCGCCAATTTGGCCCTCTTTTCATCACACCAGGGCCAGGGGGGGTCCGTGCTGGCGGCCGTCTTCACAAAACCGCGGCGCAACAGAAAGCGCCGAATCGCTCAGCGCGAAGTTCGTCAGCGAGTCCCACTTTTCAACAGCCCAGACCACCCCATTCATAGCCCCGTCTGGGAAAAACCCCGCGCCCCGAGGATAATGCCAATATGGACCCACAAACCGCCGTCAAGCGAACTGTCGACGAAGTCGAATCCCTGACGGGCTGTCCCGTTCAGGTCGTCCAGGATTCGTCCGTCAAGAACATGGCTGTGCTGGACATACAGAAAACATTCCGCAGCAAAACCCCTTGCGCCGAGCGCATGGACGCCGTCATGTACCTCGTCGGAGCGATCGACAATTTTGCGGGAATGTCAAAGCAAGACGTCAAGAAGATCGGCTTTGAGGTCGCAACGCGGGGAATGAAAGGCTTCGACGTCAACGACTCAACTCAGAAATACGAGCTCAGAAGCGTGCCAGGACGCTTTAGCGGCTTGCACATGGTCTGCCTCATGCATGCGGCGTTCAAGATCACCGATCCAACCGCCGACATTGGATTCGACCTTGCGGAGGAGTACGCGACTGCGAATCAGATGAGGGGCGACCGGCGAAATTCCTGAGAGCGTGTCTGCGAATCCAACGTGCCGCAAAATCCAGGACCTGTTGAGGAATCCGGCGACGACCAACCGCTCGCTCTTCCTCTCCCACCGGGAGAGGGCCGGGGTGAGGTCCCATCCGGCAGAGAGCCGGGGTGAGGGTCCCTCCGGACACGACCGCAATCCGCACACACGCTTTAACATCGCGCGTCCCGCATCGCGAAAGGCTACCGGTCTCATGCTCTATCGCCGCTTAAAACGGAAGCTCCATCCAAATGGATGAACCCCATTGCACCTGTGTTCGGCACGTGCGACAGCGAGAGGGGCGTACGCTCGGCGTTGACGACGAGCTAGCTGACCTCCGGATGCGGACGAACCTGGGCAAAGGCACGGAACGGGCGCACTGGTTTCGGGGATCGCCGCCTAACCTATCGCGTCCCATCGTCGGCGCCATGCCTCAACAAGAGGGAGTGTTTCGACGGCCCTCAGCTTCAAAAACTAACTCGCAGATGTGCTCCAGCTCATTTTGCCGAGCCCCGTCACCTGCGATCGGCACCTCGCCCCAAAGTGCCCGAATGGATTGGGCGTCCCGAAGAACTTCCCGAACCCGTAAGGCCTGCGTCGGCTTGTCGGCGCTTTTGCAATCCTCGGGCAGGTACGCTTCGATCGGTCCCCTGCTCAGAAGTAGTATGTCGGACTGACGCAGCATGATCAGAAGTTCGTGCTTCAGACGATCGATCTCCGGCGTGGCATGACCTTCCAGCACAGTGCGACGATCCTTCGAAACCTGCCGCGAGAAGAACGCATCTCCGGCTTGCTTGAAGTCCGCGAGCGTGCAGCCGCCCGCGAGACATTGATCGTAAAGAGCGACGAGTTCTATCCACGATTCCCTCTTGTGGGCAGAGTCGTATATCTCCCGGATAGTATCATTGCTTATGGGTTTGAGAACACCGCTCCGAATCATCTCTCGGTATCCCTCAGTAAATGGCGGCAAACCGGCTGATTCCCTGGCCGACCCTCGCGCGCGAGCCCACTCCGGTTTGAGAACGGAATCGATGGCCTCGAGAAGCCGCGCTCGTTTTTCGACACACGAGACATTGGCCCCTAGATGATCGAAACCGTCGATCAGACAGTCCAAATCGGCCAAGACCACAATCCGGACGTCGAACTTCGAGAAAAACGAACGGTAACGGCGGATGCTTCCCTTTCCGTTCACTCTGCATAACGCAACCCCATGCTTGTTCACGCACCAGTCGGGATTCATCGAGCGCGCCAGGTGCGGAAAAAGGAGGTGGTCGCTCATGCCCTCAACTAGGAGAACCGTGGAGAAAAAGAAGGCTTGGTTGCTCGTGTCGTAGCTGATTATGTGAAAGCGGGATCGCTGGTCGACTTCGGTTAAGTCGATTGGGAACGCAGTCGAGAAAGGACGCGATGTCGCCGTCTCGCCTGGCTGTTTCACGATCTTGACGAAGGTCCCCGTGGCATCGGGCGAGAAAAACAGAGGTGAGTGCGTGCTGATCACGACTTGATCCGTCCGCGAGATGGTGTACAGCGCGTCGAAGAGGATCTGCTGCGCGGTTGGGTGCAGGTAGAGTTCTGGCTCCTCAAAAATGAGAATGTAGCCGGAGGATCTTTTACCCTGGGCGATGCCTGGGTCGCGCTTAAGACTGGCGTAAGCTCGAAGAATTGCGAAAGTGACCGAGCGCTTGAGGCCATCGCCCTTCGTTTCGAGGTCGCCCGCGACGCCGTCGTCAACGACGATTTTTGCGCTCGACAGAATCGTCTTGAGCTCGGGCGGGGGAATTTTCAGTTTGATGTCAACGAGCGGGAATTGTTCTTGAACGTATGCGTGGATGGACATCTCAACCCGGCGGACCGGATCGAGGCGATTGTCGACCGGTGACCCACTCGCGTCGAACGTGATATTCAGCCGCTCGTTCAATGTTTGAAATGTCTGCTCCGTTTCGCTAAGTTCGGGGCCAATCGCGCCCAGAAGCATGCCGAGCAATTTGCCAAACGACGTTCCTTCTCTGGTTTTGATGTCGTCGAGAAAGTCCTTGACCGCCGGGATGTAGATCGGCTCGGGGAGGATCGAGCGGACGCTGCCATCGATGCCGGTGCCTACGTCGGACTCGACCTCTTTCTTTTGATCCGCCGGGAGTGACTTTGCAAGCTCATCGATCAGTTTCCGCGCTCCGGCAACGGTCGTCGTGGCACTGAGCTTTTCGGCGAGTTCCGGAAACGCTGTTATCACCCTCGCCACGAACGCATTGCCTGGTCGTTGGCTTTTGGTCAATTCCTCGCGCGCCGCGGCGGCGAATCGCGGTTCGTTCGGCTCATGGGTGATCCAACGGAGCCGTACAGTACCGTCGCTAGAATAGCGCCGTACGAGCGAAAGTCGTCCATCGACAACGACGTCGCGAACCCGCGCCCGGTGCTCAAAGTTCACAACCAGAGATAGGTCGTCTTCGCTGATGCCCTCCAGATCGGCCCGAATTACGACATCGCAGTTCTGGTCGTAGAAGGATGCGAGGGGAATCTTCTTCCCTTCAATGAGCAGCAGCACAGCCTGAAGGAGCGAAGACTTGCCCGCGTTGTTTTGGCCAATAAGGCAGACAAATTGCGAGAATGGGATTGAGACGCTGCGCAGGCCTTTGTAGTTCTCGATAGTAACGTGTGCGAATCTCATCGGAATTGGTCCAGTCGCCCATTTCATCGGTCATTCGACGACTTCGAAGCGCGCTTCCGCGCGAGCAAGGCTGTCGCAAATGGCTACGGTGACTGCGAGAACAGGTCATCCAGCTTCGTTGCCTTCAGAAACCGAGCCGGATTCTCCCCAACAGCCAACGCCCTGAAGTGCTCTTCCCCGCACTTGATCTTCGCACTCTCCCGGTCCCGAAGATCATCCGCAAACAGGCTGCCCTTCGTCTCCACCACCAGATAAAGTCGCTCGGCCCCGTCCTTTTCAACGAGCACTGCCCAGTCGGGATTGTACGGGCCCAATGGCGTGGACACCGTGAACCAGCCTGGGAGCTTGGCATAGACCTTCACCGCCTCGCTAATTTCCATCTGATCCGCGAAAGATCTCTCGACGTCCGAATCGTGAATCACGTATTCGTGGACCGATCTCGTGACGGCGAGCACGTTCTTCAAGTAACCGCTCAACTCCTCCTGCTCGAATAACTCCTGCGCGTAGTATTCCGCGTCGCCGATGCGCTGATACTTGATGCCGTCCACGATCGCCAGCCGCTTGGCGCGGTTGATGGCCTCGGCCGCGATCTCGATGAACTCCTGCGGGTTCTTCTTGAAATCTTCAAGCCGTTCGCTTGCGGTCAAGATCCGCACGATGCTCCTCCGCGTGAGCTGCGTCTTGTCCTGGAGGTCCGTCAGCAAGTCCGGAAGCTCCAGGTCGTGCTCCTCGATGATGATCGGGGCCGACACCGAGGTCTCCGTCGCCTCGACGCCCGCCCTGCCGATCGCCAGATCGGCGCTTCGCCATGTCAGACGCGTCTTCGTGATCGGCGGAGCATTTCTGATCGCCCTGACGCAATCTCGGACCAGCCGCTCGTTGTCAAACTCCACGCGGTATGTCGTCTTGTGCTTGATGCGGTCCCACAGCGCCTTGAACTCCTCACTATGCAGGATCGCCTGACGCGTCTTGACCTGAACTCGTTCGTCGGCATTTTTGATCTCGAGCTTCCCAGCCAGTTTCCGAAGCACTTCCTTGACCTGCCCCAGCGGCGCGGTAAACGAGTCCGGCAGCGTGAAACTGTCGTCCTTGAGCGCCTGTCTTAGCCGGTCTTGCACCTTGCCCCTCGCGTCGACCATCCCGGTCTCTTTCAAGTAGTTCCAGATCGCTTCGGACTGGCTCACCCCCACCGCGACCGTGCGACCCGACACATCGGTCACCGGGATGGCGGCAAACTGGTGCTTCTCAACGATTCCGAAGTGGATCCCCGTGTCCTGCTCGATTTCTTTCTGATGGCTCTCGGCGAACTTCTCGTAGCTCTCGGTGGCGATGACCGTCAGCGTGTTCACGTCAAAGCCCCTCAGCCGCGCGCCCTCCTGGTTCACGCAGAGCCGCAACCCGCGGCCAATCGTCTGTCGGCGCTCCCGCTCGGTTCCCATCTCCCGCAGCGCGCAGATCTGAAAGACATTCGGATTATCCCAGCCCTCTCGCAGCGCCGAGTGCGAAAAAATGAATTTCAGCCTGGTCTCGAAGCTCAGCAGCCTTTCCTTGTCTTTCATGATCAGGTTGTACGCACGCTCGGCATTATCGCGGTTGCCCTGGTTGTTTTCCGCTGTGTCCGACCACGTCCCCTTCTTATCCAGCGAGAAATACCCGTCGTGCACCTGGGCCGCGTCGGTCTGCACATCGACCTGCTTGAACAGACTTCGATAATCCGGATGCCGCGCCAGCCGGCGATATTCTTCCTCGAACCAGACCGCATAGTCGCCCTTCTGCGGGTTGCCTTCGTCATCGTACTTGCGATAGCGATCGACCCTATCAACAAAGAACAGGCTCAACACCTTAGTATTATGCGTTGCCAGCCGCATCTCCTTATCGAGGTGTTCCTTGATCGTACGGCGGATCATCTGGCGCTTGATCGACTCATCGGCACCGCCAAACGCCTGCCCCGGTTGCAGCCAGTGCTCCGTTCCCGGAACCTTGATTTCCAAGAGCTCCTTCCCCTTCTCCACGCGAATCTCGCCAATCCGGCAGTTCGCATAAACCGCGCGTCCCGTGATCTGCTGAAGGTCATCGTTGTCGCGGACGCTCTTCTCTTCGCGGCTCACCCGGTTCACGCGCTGAACATCCAGCTCAACCTTCGCGGAAATCGCACCCCGTTTATTCGCGGCCGACACGAACCGGATGAACGGCTTGTTGTGATCGCCCTCGACACCCGCCGCCGCCACCTCGATCTGCTTCACTAGCTTGCGATCGTAGGCGTCCACGGCATCGAGCCGGAACACCATGTGGTGCTTGTCAACGTGTGTCGCCGAGTAACGCAGGGTGCAGAGCGGATTCATCAAGCCCAGCGCTTCCTTTCCGCGCCCCGCTAGGCCACCGTCAACGCTTTGCGGCTCGTCAACGATCACGATCGGCCGCGTCGCCCGGATCAAGTCGATCGGCCTCTCGCCGCCGGTCTTCTCACTCTCCTTGTAGAGGTTGTTGACATCCTGCTTGTTGATCGCACCGACCGTCACCACCATGATCTGGATCTGCGGACTCGTGGCGAAATTCCGCACCTGGCCGAGCTTCGCGGAATCGTAGAGGAAATACTCAAACGGCGCATTGGCATAGAGGCTTCGAAAGTGCTCCTCCGTGATTTGCAGGGACTTGTACACCCCCTCTTTGATGGCAACCGAAGGAACCACAATCACGAACTTGGTAAACCCGAATCGCCGGTTCAGCTCGAAGATCGTGCGTATATAGACGTACGTCTTGCCCGTGCCGGTCTCCATCTCCACGGTGAAGTCGCCCGAGTCGATCGATTCGGACGGCCGCAGTCCATTGCGAAGCTGTACATCGTTGAGATTGCCGAGGATCTCGTCGTCGAGCAGCGTCAACCTGTTGCCGATGCCGAGGTCGTTCTCCAGCCCGGCGAGGGCCGCTTGGCGGCCACCGAAGTCTTGGGTGACGGTGAACTCCGACCGGCAGATTTCCTGCCCACGGAACAGGTCGCACACCGATTCGATGGCGGCGAGCTGATAGTCGAGGTTGGGTTCGAAGTGAAGCTTCATTGCGTCTTCTTCCGGGCGATTTTGGAGCGACGCGTTTTTCGATTCCCAGCGAGCACCGGCGGGGGCGCGTCCAAGGCCAGCGTCGCCATCTCTCGGCGCATCTCGGCGGCCAGCTCGGCCTCGCTCGGCAGAGCCATCTGGTAGCGACTCGCGAAGATCGTTTCCTGGTCTTTATCGAGAACGTAACGCACAACTGCGTCGTTCTTGTCCGTGCAGAGGATCAGTCCCAGCGTGGGATTGTCGCCATCGCCAGCCACTTCCCGGTCATAGAAGTTCACATAGAGCTTCATCTGGCCCAGGTCGGCGTGGGTCAGCTTTCTGGTTTTGAGATCAACGATGATGAAGCATTTCAATCGGACGTGATAGAACACAAGATCCGCGTAGAAATGGTCTCCGTCCAGCGTCAGTCGGTGTTGCCGCCGGATGAATGCAAAGCCCTGGCCGAGCTCCAGCAGGAACGCCTGGATGTGGGTGATCAGTCGTTCCTCGAGCTCGGTCTCATTCAGTTGATGGTTTTCCGGCAGTCCGAGAAACTCCAGAACGTACGGGTCCTTGATCACCTCGAGTGGGTGCGCGACCGGGGTCGTCTTGCGATCCTTCGCCAGCATCGCCCTGCGCTCCCGGCTCATGAGCAGCCGCTCGTAGTAGAGCGAGCCGATCTGCCGCTCAAGCTGGCGCTTGCCCCAGCCGGTCGCCGCGGCCTCCTGTTCATAGAAGTCGCGTGCCTCCGGTTTTTTCACTCGCATGAGCGCTCGATAATGAGACCAGCTAAGGTTCGGGTTAAAGCCGATCTCAGATTCGCTACCCGCTGGGTAGTGTTTTCCATCCGGCCGAGCTTCATGGGCCAATTCACTACCCACCGGGTAGCGAATCTCTCGAAGTCGCTCCGGATAGGTGAGGTAAAACTCGCGGAAATTCCTCAAATTCGCCACGGAATGGCCCCTCCCATAGCGCTCCGTCAATCGGGCGGATAAAGTTTCTATCAGCCGTTCGCCGTAGCCAGCCCGGGCCTTGCCGCTCTGCTCAGCTTCCACGATTCGCCAACCGATCAGCCAGTATGCCGAGACCATGTTCCTGTTCACGGTCCGAACGGTCCGCCGCCGGGCTTCCTCCAGAATGCCCGCCACCTCGTCGAACAAACGGTCGACGTCGGTGGCGCCCGCAGGTACCAAGTCTCCGACAAGCCTCGATTTCTTCAGTTTCTTCAAGGTTGTACCTCGCGCACCGCCGTGCATGAAGGCTCCGCACCTTCGCCGGGAACGGACGATCGGCGCTGTTTCGCCGCCGCGACGTTGGTTACCCCGCAGCGAGGCCCGCACTGGAAGAATTTAAAGACTCGCCGAACCTCGCGCGCGCCTTCCAGCCGAACTTGTAAGAATTCCTTACAAGTTGCCGCCTCATCGGCCCCCTGCTCGTCGTAAATTGCCTTGATATGAAGCGTTATGTTCTGTGGGGTGGTTTGGAAAAGCTCTGCCATCAGCGCCTGGGTGAGCCAGAGAGTATCCATCTCGAAACGACACTCGATGCGCGTCCGACCGTCCTCTGTCTGATAGAGCAGGACTTCGCCCTCAGGTGGCAGTTCGGGAGACGACATGGCGGTTGACCCCAGAATCCCTCTACAGGCTCCTCACGTTCGTCAGCCCATGCTGCTCGCTGTGAGGTTCGCCTTGGCCACGTCGTCCGCGAAGGCACTGTCGCGAAAGACAACCTTGAGTCTCGCCGGCCGGCGCCAGCTCCTTGTGCCAGGCGACGATCCCGTGAGCGAGCGGCTCAACCTCGTCGCGGCCGATCTTCGGCGCCAGGCAGACGATCAAGCTGCCGGCACCGACGCTGCGGACGGCCTTCCCCGCGATCGTCTTCTCCTCGATCGGAACGGTCAACTCGAGGCCGAGCTTGAGCAGCAGCTCGAAGAGCACATCCTGCTCGCTGCGATCGGGCTTCACGTGCTCAGTGGACGCGAGGAGCGTTTGAGAGAGGTTCTCGCGGTCTGGGTCCCACGCAACAATGTTGCTTGAGTCGAGCTTGAAGACGCGAAAGCCGAGGTCGCCGGGAAACAACGGCTTTTCATCTTTGAGTTTCTTTCCAGCACGACGGAGCCGTTCTTTCGTAAGCTCTACGATATTGGGTACCTTGCCGATCTCGCCGCAGAAATCTGCCGATGTCTTCTGGCTTTTTTCGTCAGGGTCCAATTGCTCAGGCAGCTGGACCAACAGGAAACGACGGCTTTCACAATCCTGCTCATTCGATTCAATCGTCGCGTGCGCCGAAGTTCCGCTTCCGGCGAAAAAGTAAAATATCAAGTCGTCCCCCTCCGTTGCGAGTTCAATGATGCGGCGGAGCAACTTAACAGGCTTGGGCGTTTGAAAGACCGCCGCGCCGTCGAAGAGCGCCTTTAGCTCGATGCTCGCCTCCTTGTTGCTTCCAAAGTCTTCATGTCGCCACCAGCTACTTGGGGTTAAGCCTTCGACCGCCTCGGAAAGAAACTTCTTAAGCATCGGACGGCCATCTCCATCTTTGCCGAACGTGATTCGCCTATCGGATAGCCAATTCCTATACTGATCCTCATTACACCTCCAATATCGGCCGGGAGGCGGGAGGAATTGCTCGCCGGTGGGACCGCTAATTACGAACTGGCCAGCCGAGTAGAATTTGCCCGCAGAGAGGTTCTCCGCTTTCCATGGTCCTCGGGGATCATTGTCGGGGTTCTTGAACTTGGCTTTCTGTTCATCTGTTCGGTCAAAGCGACCAAGTTCGGCAGAATTCGAATCTTTAGCATAAATCAGAATATGATCGTGCGTATCAGAGATAAATTCCGCTGTCATGTTTGCGGTGTAAGCTTTTTGCCACACGGCGTTGCAAATGAAGTTCTCCTCGCCGAAAATCTCATTCATGATCGCTCTTAAATTATGTGTCTCATGGTCGTCGATACTTACAAAGATCAACCCGTCATCGCGAAGCACGTTGCGCGCAGCCTGAGCCTTGGATACATCATGTTCAGCCAGTCGGTGTGAAACCTGCCCGACGCGTCTGTGTTCGTCGTCAGCTTGCGACCTTCTCCGTCGACTTGACCGGTTACCTCGAGGTACCTTCCGATATTGTCTTGGAAATCATCGGCATAAACGAACTCGTTCCCGGTGTTATAGGGCGGGTCGATGTAGATCAGCTTGACCTTTCCTGCATAGCTTTTCTGCAAGAGCTTCAGCACCTCGAGATTGTCACCCTCAATCATGACGTTTTGAGTCGTGTTCCAATCGACGCTCTCTTCCCGGCAGGGACGTAGTGTGCCCGTGGAAGGCGTCAATGCGATCTGCCGCGCCTGGCGCTTGCCGTGCCAGTTCAAGCCGTATTTCTCCTTTCGCTCGTCAACCGCTCCGCCGAGTAACCCCTTAAGGACCTCGAAATCGATCCTCCCTTCGGTCAACGCCTCGGGAAAAAGCTCCCTGAGCTGCTCCAGGTTCGACGCGATCAGGTCGGCGCTCTTCGACTCCGGATCGTTGATGGTAATTTTCTTCATGTGATTGACCACGGAATACACGGAACCACACGGAAAAGTAAGAGAGACACGCTAAAACCAAGTTCCTCGAATAGTGACTGTCGCCGAGCGATGGAATCTCAAGCCACGGTAATCTGAATTCGGTATTGAAGTCGTCATGCTTCCGTGTCGTCCCGCGCCTTCCGTGGTTCAAATCCTGGCCTTCGCAGTGGCAAGCTCGCCGTCGAGGCGGCGGATCTCCAAGTTCAGTTCGACGCGACGTTTGATCTGCGTCTCATCCTCCGCTCGCGTCCGGAGGTTCGTGATCTCCTTACGGATCCGCTCGTGGTCCGTCAGAGCAGCTCGGCGCGCCGCGGCGGCTTCCGCGGTCGCGGCGATGCGAAAACGCCCCGTGATCCGCGCCGCCTGGAATGCCCACACGCGATCAACCCAACTTTGGTAAAGAGCGCACAAGTGTACCCTGCTCTGGGCCGCCAAGGAAAGACTCTCGAGGAAACTCCCCGCGATTTCATCCGCCTCGTTCTCTGCACCCGCGTGAAAAGTTGGCGACGCGATCACGCCCCAGTCAAGCACCATCGATCCCACTTCGTTCTGCGAGAATCGTTTGTGAGCCAGCGAAAAGTGCTGCATTCCGGCGTGCGCGGTGACAAGCGACACCGGATAAGGAATCGCGCGGTGGATCAACTCCGCAAGCCGCGCCACCTTCGCCTTCGGTCGCAACTCGGCGGCAATCACCGCGATTTCCAGATACTCTCGCTCGTCGTCCCGGAATTCCGGCACGCCGATCGTCGCAGGTTTGAGTGCCGCGAGCCACATCAGCTCCTCGATCCCGTCCTGAATCTGCTTCCGGTCGGCGGCAGTCGGCGCACCTTGTTCAACGAGCAATTTCTTTGGCACGCGGCGATCGAGGCGAGCCTCGCTCGGTAGCCCCAGCGCGGCGATCACGGCGGCCGTGCTCATGCTGGGGCGGCCTCCGGCAGAACGACCAGAAAAGCCACGACCTCGAAGTCATTGATCCCCGCAAACTCCCCTTTCTTTGCGTACGTGCCGCCCGGCGAGAACAGGCTGGCGACGGCACGCTCTTCTTTTCTGCCGGCGATCGAGGCCACGCCACTGCTGAGCAGCCTCTGAATGGAGGCCATACTCTCTCCGTCCCGCGTCGACTGGTCGAACCGCGCGCACGCAACGGCGTCCGGCGCGTCGCGGCCGACGCAGATCCTCTTTAGCCGGTCGAGTACTTGTTTGGCCTGTGTGAAAGAGAGCAGAACGCTGCCCTCATCTCCCACGTGCACCAGATAATGCGGCGCGAGCGGGTAACCCGGTTCGACAGTACCGACCGCCGCCTCACCCTCCGCTCGCAGGCAGAAGATCGCGCCCGGAGCGATCGCGCCCTCGCCCGAGCCCTGGGAAGCCGTGACGGCGAATGTGCCCAGAGGCAACTTATCTAGCCGGCCGGCATGCTCCCGAAGAAAGCCCCCGAGGTCGATGCGAAAATCGTTAAGAGTCAGGTCGGCAATCGAAACCCCGCTCGAAAGATCTTCGAGATCGATCACGGCATCCTGGAGCTTGAGTAGCTGCTTCCGCCGATACTCCAGGTCATTCATCTGATTGCCCGAATGTTGCTCGATCAGGTTCTCCTCGCCAGTGGCCGAGATGTCGAGAAGTACCATCTTCCCGCTCACACGCTGTTCGAGGTTGATGTACTCCTCCAGCTCGATGTTCGGCCAGAAATTGACGAGCTGGATCCGCTCGTTGGGCGAGCCGATGCGGTCAATCCGCCCGAACCGCTGGATGATGCGCACCGGGTTCCAGTGAATGTCGTAATTTACGAGGAAGTCGCAGTCCTGCAAGTTCTGACCTTCCGAGATGCAATCCGTGGCAATTAAGAGGTCAAGCTCTCCCTCATCGACAAGGTCCACCGGGCGCTCCTTCGAACGCGGCGAAAACGCCGTCAGGATGTTCGCGAGATCACGACGAAGCCCGGGCAGGTTCGTCTGGTTCCGCCCCGCCCCCGTGACGAGTGCCGCGTGAATTCCAAGCCGCTCGAGCGCCACGGCGCGAGCTGCTCGTAGAGGTAGTGAGCCGTGTCGGCGAACGCCGTGAAGACGATGACCTTGCGGTTCCTTGGGTTGATCGGCGCACGAGCCTTGCTCTCAATGATCTCCCGAAGGGCGCTGAGCTTGGCGTCTCGCGCCGCTCCCACCTGGTTGGCCGCCGCGTGGAGCGTCGCCAGCCGATCGCGGTCCTCGACCAGTTCCTGCCGCCACCGCACGAGGTCGACGTCCTGAAGCAGCACCTTGACCTTGCGGCCAGCGAGCAGCGGCTCGAACGCCGGGTCGTCCACATCGATATCCTCGATGTCGATTTCTTCGACGGAGGCCTCGTGCGAGTCAATGCTCGACAGCGTCGCCTCGACGTCGGCGAGCTGCCTCTTGAGTGTGAGCGAAAATGAAGGTACCGCGCTCTCCATCCGCTTGAGGATGTTCACCCTCAGAAGGTGAACCAGGCTTTCCTCTCGGTCCGCCTGCCGGAAGAACCCCTCCCCCTGGCTGAGCTTGGTGCTGTACTTCTTGTCGTAAGCGCCTTGCTTGTGCGGCAGCACGTATCGCAGCGGCGCGTAGGCGCTCAGGTTGAGCCGGCGGATCTCGTTGTTGATCTCCCGAATCGATCGAAACTCTCCAGCCGAGTCGACGTCGGGTTTGATGTTGATCGGCTTCAGCCGTTCGGGAAATCGCCCGGTTTCCTTGGTGCCGTAGTATTTCTCGACGTGCTTGCGGAACCGCGCGATGGTGAGAAGGTCGAGCAGCTTGAAGTAGTCGAACCCGAGCATGTCAATCAGCCGGGCGGGCTTGCGATCCTGCTCCTCCTCGATCGCCAGCCAGCGCGTGAACTGGACCTGGGCTTTTCGCACGGTGGTCTCGACGCTTGCGATTCCCTGCTCCGCGAGCCTCGCATCATCGCCTTCCGTAATGAAAGCGATTTGATTCTTGAGGTCAGCGAGACGGTTGTTCACCGGCGTGGCCGAGAGCATGAGCACGCGAGTCTTCACACCTTCCTTGATGATCCGCCGCATCAGGCGGTCGTAGCGAGTTTCGCCGTCCTTGCGAGGGGTCTTCTTGTTGCGGAAATTGTGCGATTCGTCGATGACCACCAGGTCGTAGTTGCCCCAGTTGACGTGCGACAGGTCGATGTCGCCCGACGCGCCGGCGTCGCGGGAGAGATCGGTGTGGTTGAGCGCATCGTAGTTCAGACGGTCGGCCGCGAGAACGTTGCGCCGGTCGTTGGATTTGTAAAGCGTCCAGTTGTCGCGCAGCCGTTTCGGGCAGAGCACGAGAACGCGGTCGTTGCGCAGCTCGTGATACTTGATGATCGCCAGCGCCTCGAACGTTTTTCCCAGCCCCACGCTATCGGCGATGATGCAGCCGCCGTAACGCTCGAGCTTGTCGATCGCACCGATCACGCCGTCGCGCTGAAACTTGAACAGCTTCTTCCACACGTTCGTGTTGCGAATGCCGGTCGCCGATTTGACGATGCGATCTTCGTCCAGCTCCTGGCCCAGATCCTTGAACAGGTGGAACAGAATCAAGAAGTAGATCAGCGAGGGCGCCTTGTGTTCGATCAGATCCCGCAGCCGAGCGATGAGCGAGTCTTTCCCGTCCGCCGAGGCCGGGAGGCTATTCCAGAGTTCGGTGAACCACGAGCCAAGCAGAGCGCATTCCTCGGCGTTCTCTGAACACTGAATGAGTCCGAACTGGTTGCCCGGAGTGATTCCCAGCCCATCCGTGGTGAACGCGCAGTTTCCGGTGATAACCCGCTCGGGCGAGCCTTCGCGGTTTCCGGCGATGAGTGTGGCCTGCGGGATGATGCCCGCGACGCAGCGGACGTCGGCCTTTTTATTGAGCCAGTCGGCGCATTGTTTCGCCAACCATCGCGCCGCGAGTCGATCCCGGAACGGGCGATCGGTCGGACCGCCCAGAAGCGCAAGATCACCCCCTTGCGAATCCGGCAACACCACTCGGCATCTCGCAACGTTCGCCAGTAGTTCCCGAAGCTCGCCGAATGCGAAGAGCGAGAGCGCCGTCGACGCAACGTCGAAGGTCGAATGCGCAGGGAGGCACCGCCGCAATTCGTCAATGACCCGATCATTGCCGCTGTTCTTGACGAGCCTCAGCGGAGGAGCTCCTTCGAGGAACCGTGCGCCGGCGTCCGCAGCGACGCGCCGCTTCTTCGATCGAACGACGTCCAGAACGCTTTATATAAGCGTAATTGGTCCAGTCCACCATTGCAACTGCCACTCGATCGCGGGTCCGAAAAGGGGACGTAGTCGATTCCAGGGATTCCAGACATTGCGCCAAGAAGCTCGGAAAAGGAGGATCATTCCGATGTGAAACCTTTTACTGGAACCCTGCGGTACCCAATCCCGCCCAGCAGAGCCGGGCCAGCAGCCGGAAGTCAGTCTTGCGTGGGGAGAGGCGACTCTCACTGCGAAGCGTAGACAGCGAGATCAAACGCTGTGCGATTGAGCCCCGAAATATCCTTCTTTGTCCTGAGCCCTCGTCCTCGTCTGACGCGGGAGCCGTGCCGGGCATTAGCGACACCTGGACCCACTAGCGTGCCTGGTCAGACCGGGGTCGGAGAACATGGCGAATGCCGGGTTCCCCAGGAACTTGGGAGACCTTGTCGTCTCCATCGTGACGGCCGGCTGGAGCACCAGCTTACCAACTCCAGGTTGATCCACAGCTTGGCCCCGAGCTGGTCGGGACGAACAGGGGACGAACTATGGAATCGCCAAGCGAAGGAAGATACAAAGTGCGGCGAAACGGACGGCAAGGAGTCGCAGTGCCCCGTAGTAGTGTTGAAGCGCAGGACGGCCCTCCGGACCCCGTGGAGCGAAGGGGGTACCGCGTTGTGGACGGGGAGTTGGAACCACGCTGAGGAAACCGTGCCTCATCAGCGCGTCACCGCGAAACGACCTGATAGTGTGAGGGACAGCGATTCCACACCGCGCGAGCCGCCTAAAGGGGACGTAGCGAATTATCCAGTCCCAAGGCGCACGGCAACGCCGATTCGCCTCGTTCCTAACACCAATCCAGGCGGCCCAGCCCCTGATTTCAATTCGACCCAGAATCTGGCCAAGCACGGCAGCATCGCGAATCAATCCGGTCTCACCCGGTCGAAGACCAACCCAAGCCCGATTCATCTCGTGAAGGAAAGCTCGAAGTGTCTTCGCCCTGTAGCAATCTGCGCGTGGCCGAACACACCGGCCGCCTCGTCCGCGACGTCAAATCCACCAAGCCACCGGCATCCCTCAGCCGACCCGCCACGCATCACCCGCCACCGATCACCCACTACCCGCCTGTATGCAACCTCACCCTCATTGACCAAACCAACCGCCTCCAAGCCAGAAACGCGACGCCTGTCCTTCCTCTCTTGCCCTCGCCCTCTCCCGTGCTAGGCCGCAGGGTGGCTGAAGCCATCTGGATCAGTCCGCATTTCCCCCCGGACAACTTCCCTGATGCCAGGCGTCGACCCGGGAAGATACAATGACGTCCGCGCCGGGCGAAGCGCCCGCGAAAGTCAGTTCGGAGGAACGCATGCTCTCATCGGAAAGTCTATGCTGAGATGCAGGTCTATCACGGTGACAAAGCACGTCCCCGAGGTGGTGTACGACCCCGACCTGAACGATGGCGTCGTCCTGAACATTACGCCGCTCCACGAGTTCGTGCCGTGGAAAGAAACCAAAAACTACTGGGAAGAATTGCTAGAAGGCAAGTACGAGTGGTCGTCGATGGGTAAATTGCTGCGCAAGAAGGGGATCGTCAAATGACTCGCGACATCCCCGAGCGCGAGAGTTTGACCGTCGAGTTCAAGAGCGACCGCGCTCGGCTGGCCGACCGCGATTTGATCGCGGCGGTCATCTGCCTGGCGAATACAGAGGGTGGCGAGATCTACCTGGGAGTCGAGGATGATGGCAGGGTCACCGGGCTTCATCCTGCTTATCAGATTCTGACGGGCTTGACCGCTCTCATCGCCAATCTGACCAGCCCACCCCTGACCGCCCGCGTCGAGGCGATCGATGTCGAGCCGCATCGGATTGCCAGGATCTCGGTTCCGAAGTCGCGGCAACTGGTGGCAACTTCCGACGGACTCCTCCAGCGCCGCCGTCTGAGGGCCGACGGGCTGCCCGAATGCGTGCCGTTCTATCCCCACGAATTTGCCCAGCGTCAATCCGATCTCGGTCTTCTCGATTACTCAGCGCTGCCGATCCCATCGGCATCCACTCAAGACTTTGATCCGCTCGAGCGGGAGCGCCTTCGGCAGTGCGTCGAGCGTTACGGCGGGGATCGTTCGCTCATCTCACTGGCGGATGACGAGCTGGACGGTGCTCTTGGACTGATCCGGCGCGACCAAGGACGGGCGGTCCCGACCGTGGCCGGTTTGCTCATGCTCGGTCGGGAATCCGCGCTGCGCGAACATCTGCCGACCCACGAAGTCGCGTTTCAGGTGCTGGAGGGGACCCAGGTTCGGGTCAACGATTTCTACCGCATGCCTCTGCTGAAAACCTTCGAGCGCGTGGACGAACAATTCCGAGCACGGGTCGTCGAACCTCGTCCACGGAACCCTCTTCTGGCCGACGCCGTGAAACGGATCGGGCTGGCCGAGCGAACCGGTCGGGGAATCGATTTGATTTTCCAGGGTCTGCTCCGTTACGGGCGGCCGGCTCCGGACTATCGTCGGAGCGACTCGCAGTCAGTCGTTGTGGTCCTTCCGGGTGGCGACGCGGACCTCGACGTTCTGCGGATTGTGATCGACGAAGAGAAGCGGCTGGGCCATAGCCTACCGATTGATTCGATGATTGCTCTCGTCTTGTTGCGCCACGAGCGCAGGATCGAAACGAGTAGGCTCGCACGCGAGATTCAGCGCGATGAGATCGCCGCGCGTAAGGTTCTGGAGCGGTTGGTCGAGGCGGGGCTGGTCGAGGCCCACGGCGTGAAAAAGGGGCGGACCTACACACTCAGCCCCAGGGTGTACAAGGGGCTCGGGCAACCCGGAGATTACATCCGTCAGGCTGGTTTCGACCCCATTCAACAAGAGCAAATGGTCCTGCAATTCGCCAGGAACCACGGGAAAATCACCCGGAAAGAGGCGGCGGAGCTGTGCCGGATCAACGAGGACCAGGCCCGTCGATTACTGCGAAAGCTGTTTGGAGAAAACAAGTTGCGTCGAACAGGGAGAGGGCGGGCCACCGCCTATGAGTCCACCTAATCGCGCAATATCGCGCACGCGCGATTCGGAATCGCGCGTGCGCGATTATTCAACCCCCCGCGCGATTTCGTCCCGCGCTGGCACACACCGAAATGAGCTGCCTCCGATGGCCATCGTCACCGATTACCTGTTCCAACTGATTGCCAAGACAACAATCATGAAGTTGTCGGTCAAGCTTTCAGCCTGACACCCACGAGATTCTGCTGGGGATCCAAGACACCCAGTATTTGCGCGGCCTTCAGATCTGAGACGCAAGAACACCCATCAATCACACCGGCGAATGATTGCATGGTTCGTTGACGTGCGTTCTGTGGGTTTCTGAATTCCCCGTCGCACTGATCCTCACGGAAGCAGAATTGAGTGACGAGTGAAGATTGGTGGCCGCGATGCGTACAAGAAATCTGGTCTCGAACGATCTCGCGATACCGCATTTCTAGGTCGGTGACCCCGAGTTCCTATTCGTGCAATTCGTCCGATTCGTGGTCAAAGGTCTTGCTCAGCCCCGAGCACCATTCTTATCTGCGTTGATCTGCGTCTTCTGCGGACAACTCAGCCGTTTCCCTTCCGGCGCGGAATCCAAGACAGCCACTTTTTCCGCTACCTACCGCCGGGAGCGCGCGCGATGGATTTGCCCCGGGGTTGTCCCCGGGAAAATGGGTGTCTCGCAAACCCCTGGAACTGAAGTTCTGGCCGTACTCGACCACCAATTGTCGCGACACTGTGGCGACAATTGCCTCACCGTAGGCAGCCCGCTCGCCAGCGAGGATGTCGGAGTGTATCCTTCGACCGATCCGCCAGTACAGGAGCGTCAGTTCGGAGTTGGCTGCCGTGGCGACCCGCGCACGTGCGGAATCGATCATCTGGCGAAGCTCGCCGAGGAGCTGATCCGCCCGACGCGCAAGCGTGCGCGGCCTTGTGACCGAGGCAACCGTGCGCTTCGTCATGCCTGTCGGCTCCTCTCATCCAATTGGTCAACTTCGAATAGATCGCTTGCTCTTCGAAGGCTTCGTGGGTGCCAGTGTATATCGCCAGGCTCCAGAACAGCCATCGCCGACAATAAGTAACAAAACGATTTTTCGACTCAGACCAACCCCGCGCAATCACAACGCTTCGAACCAAACTTTGATCTTGAGTGCCATCAGCCGCCGGCGTTCTTCAAGGAACTCGTCGTAGTCCGGATTTCCACCGTCGATCAGCGACCCCGGCAGGCAGTGCATCTCCAGGTTCCTGCGGAGGGTAGCCGCGTCGGTTATTCCCCCGATTTCGCCCCGCTGGACCTCCGTCACGGCGGCGATTACCCCGTCCGCTTCTCGCATCACCTCCAGGTCGCATTTGGCCAGACTCAATATTCCCACACGGCCCGTGAATTACCGGCGCTTCAAAACTCACACACTCCCAGCTACGCGTTGTCCAAATTGCGCGAACGTGCGACAATGATCGCAGAAGGCGAAATGAGGTCTTCGCCGGTCGCGAATCCCTCTGGATGAGATTTCAGGAACCGGCGCGACATGGCTTTCGCGATCGAGTTCTCACCGCGTGCCCGCGATCATCTGGGTCAACTTCGCCGTAGAGACCAACGAATCATCGTCGACGCCGTCGAAGCACAACTCTCAAATGAGCCAGATCACCCAACGCGGCACCGGAAGAAATTGTCCGACAACGTATTGGCGCCCTGGGAATTGCGCGTAGGCGACTTTCGTGTGTTTTATGACGTCCGCCCGGAGGACGAGCTCGTTATCGTGGTTGCAATCGGTCACAAGACGCACGACCGGCTCCTGGTCGATGGAGAGGAAATCGAGTTATGAAGGTAATATCCTTGGACGACACCACAATGACCTTGTCGGCGATCGCGGACTTGGCGAAGGACGAGACGGTCATCTTGACTCGCCACGGTGAACCCTTCGTTGCGGTCAAGAATGTTTCCAATTCTGACTGGGAATCGCTCGCTCTGGCTTCCAACCCGAAGTTCATCGCTTTGATCGAAGAGTCGCGCCGCTCGTACCAGGAGCAAGGCGGAATTGGAATCGATCAGCTTCGCAGTGATCTTCGCATTGGAGGCCGCCGTCGACCCACGCAGCGTTCCGAAGGCCGACCCAAGAAGCGCGAGCGAAAGACCTGAGCCCGCACCCGAAGAACTTTCCCCTACCCAGGTGAGCCCTCCGGCGTCCCCTGCCCCTGGAACCGGCTCGGGTTGGGCCGGGACACTTCTCTGACCCCCTCGACGGAATGAAACACGGACGCAACTAGTATTTCCAAGGACATCGAGAACGAGGAAAATCTGTTCGCCGATTTTTAGGCGACTGCCGGCCCGTCGAAGCTCCGCGCGAGGCTCGCCGAATGGAATGCTTCGGTCGATCCGCTCTCACCTTGAAGCAACTCCGACTCGGCTCGATCTCGCCGTTGTTCTCATTCGGGAAGCGCCCGAGATTGAGGCGTTCACGAAGGGCCACGCGGTTTCACTCCACCGTTGAAATCCGTGCAAAACACGCGAATTACGGAAACAGTAAGTGCCAGAGGCGTATGGTCTTCCGCTTCTTGGACCATCCTCACACGGTGGTAGTCGCCGATTCGAATCCAGCCCCGCCCATGCGAATCCCGGCGAATTCAAGTCACGCGGGTTCAAGGTCCAGCACCACCCGCATGCCCAGTGCCGACGCCAAGGTTTCCATGGTCGCGATGGTCGGATTGAAATGCTTGCCCGTCTCCAGCTTCGACAGATTTGCACCCTTGATCCCAGTACGCCGCTCCAGATCGCTCAGACTCAGACCTTGCCGCTCTCGCTCACGCCTGATCTTTGCGAGAAACTCCACAACGACCGGGGGCGCCTCCTTCGGTGGAAATTCCTCTTTGATCGCCTCGATTTCCTGACCAAGTTTGGCCTGGTATTCGGGGGACCGCCAAATGCGGCGGGCCACATCGAGCTTCGCCTTACGTGCGTCCAACGCTGAGGGGAATGAAACTGGGCCGCAGCTAGTTTTTCATCCCGTTGGCAAAATCAAATCGACACACTTCGCACTTGAACCAGAAAAAGTAGCGCGAACCGAAAACACGAACACCAACAAAGGCCGAACCAATCAGCAGACCGCTGCGCAGCGAAAAAGGGAATTCTCCCGCTTTCCCTTTTGCAGTCGCGCGGACTCGGCTAGAATAACGGTCTAGTCCGTTTCTAGAAAAGTTCTAGGCTTTGACTTGGTCATCGCCAACGGCAAGCCTTGACCTATCTGAAGGCAAAATGGGAGCTAGGTCTAAGAGGCAAGATAAGCGCATCCGATACCACGATCACGCTCTCGATCGTATTCGCGAACGCGGAATATCTCGCGAACAAGTGGCTCGAACTTTGCGAAGTCCAGACGCGGAAAGGCCAGCGTAAATCCAGAATGCCAAGCGATTCGAGAAGGCCCTCTCGGCGCGCAGGCGATTGGTTGTGATCGCGAAAGAGACGCCAACCGAATTCTCGGTAATCTCTGCTTGGTGATCGGCGTTTTCGCGGAACAAGACAATGCAAACAGCACGAAAGGTTGTCGGATTCGAACTGTCTCTCAGCGGCCGCAGTGACGGCACGCTCGAGACCGCATACGTCCGTTTTCAAAAAGGCGACGTCGCGAGCACGCGGGAACTTGTCGAAGACACACTCATCGCTGATTACGACAGCAGAGGACGGCTGATCGGGATCGAGATTCTTGCACCTGTCAGTCTTGCCACTCTCGCCAGGCAAGTAGGCGTTGCACGAAGGAGCTCGTTCCGCAAATTCCTGAAGCACTCAGCACCGCGGCAGTTGATCCAAGCCTGAAGACTACGTCCACCGAAAGGGTGTCACTCAGGGAGTGAAACCGGGACGGGAGAAACGGGGTCAGGTCCGGTATTGGCTGAATAGGTGGTCTGTTGGCAACTCGGGTCGATGCCAAGAAGAGCACGCCTCGCGCCAGGCGGCATGCTTCTCGACGTCTTGAATCGAGGCCTGGTGCGCATGCAGTTGTTCGAGAAGCCAATGGATTGCTAAGCGTTTGAGCACGTCTTGTCGGAAACAAACGGTGAATCGCCGATGCCGGTCTGTGCCTGTCCGCTGGGTCGATTGGCGGTGGTCCAGGGGAGCGAAACAGGGACGCGATTAGTTTGTCGACAACCTTGGCACCTGGCGCTACGATCAAATCACCTGGCTCGATCATCTCCGCAGCGATCGGGAATGTATGGGCTCTCCCTGCTTCAACCACCGTCGCCCTGCCGCGCGTCATCCCCATCGATATCGGAGCTCGTCCTGGTCCCACCCACGCCGGTACAGCCGCGCTCGCAGCAAATCGCGGGCCCGCGACAGCCGTCCCTTGACGGTGCCGACCGGACACCGCAGCAGCCTGGCGACCTGCTCGTTGCTCTTGCCTTCCAGGTAGCTGTGCAGCATCAGCAAGCGGTACTTCGCGGGCAAACCATCGACTTCCGCGCGGAGAAGCAGCCCGAGCTCGTTGCGACTCGCAGCTTGCTCGGGACCCAGATGAGACTCTTCCGCCTCCGGAATCTCCATCCGAGGCATTGATCGAGCGCGACGTTCCCGCGCTCGGATCGCGGTTCGGCAAGCCACCGCGTGTAGCCAGCACCCCAGGATCTCGCGATTGTGGATGGTGCCGGCCCTGCGCGCAGCGCGAGGAATGTTGCCTGAAACGCGTCTTCGGCGTCCTGCTCTCGACGGAGGATATTCCGGCAGACCGCGAGCACCATCGGACCGTGCCGCTTGACCAGCACCTCGAAAGCGGTCTCCGAGTCTACTTTCTCCCCGGTCAGGAACGTATCAATCAATTGCTCATCAGATCGAATCGGTTTCATCGGACTCGTCAACTCCATGCTGAAATTTGGAGCAACTCAGCGATGTACGAAGAACAGCCCACAACCTGCACGCCGCTTTGTATCAGTTCACGAAGGAAGGCTGCCCCCTCCGCATCCGAGAAGGTCAACCCCGAGAGGTCCAGGCAGGTGCGGGACACCTCGGCCGCCGAGAGAGCGTAGACGTCTTGAGCCTCAAGAACCCATGGCCCCTGAAGCTTCCCTTCGAGCTTGAGGGTTCTCGACTGAGTCATCGCCAACCATCCGCGTGATCCGCAGCATCGTTCACTTCTCCAAGGGCCGTGCTACGCCCTAAAGCGAGCTGCATGCCAATCGAGCGCGCGCGATCGCGATCTCGCCGATGTGCCGGGCCAGACAAGGTTTGCACCATCCCGATTGATGCGCGAGCGGCCCGCGCCCGACACGATGGGAGCAGGCAGCGCCACCGCCGGTGGTGGCGGCTACCGCCCGCGGTGGCTGGCGGCTCGATGCCAAGCTTCTTCAAGCGATGCCGCAGGGTATTTGGGTGCAGTCCCAGGACCTTGGCAGCGCCGCGGGGGCCCTCGATAACCCAATTGGTTCCGTCCAGAACCGAGGAAATGTGGTCCCGCTCGACGGTCTCCAGACTGGGACGCTCATTGGTCGCAGAGACCGCGCCCGTCGCCGGTAGAATGCCGGGTTCGATCTCGAGGATGCTATCCGTCTCGAGGATCACAGCTCGCTCGAGAACGTTCTCAAGCTCCCTGATGTTACCCGGCCACCGATACGCGAGGAGCTGCTCCATGGTTCGCTGGCCCACGCTCTCGATCCGCTTGCCGATCCGAGCCATGAAATTGTTGACAAGAAAGTGCGCGAGGAGCGGGATGTCTTCGGCGCGATCGCGGAGTGAAGGGAGATGAATGGGGAAGACGTGAAGTCGGTAGTAAAGATCCTCGCGAAAGCCTTTCTCCTGAACCGCTTTCAGCAGGTCGCGGTTGGTTGCGGCGATGACGCGCACATCGACCCGCATTGGCGAGTGGCCCCCGACGCGTTCAAATTCATGCGCTTGCAGAACGTTCAGAAGCTTGGCCTGGACCTCCGGAGGAATCTCGCCGATCTCGTCGAGGAAGATGGTGCCGCCGTCGGCAAGCTCGAAGCGGCCGATGCGCTTGGCGATGGCGCCCGTGAAGGCCCCTTTCTCGTGGCCGAAGAGCTCGCTTTCCACCAGGCCCGTCGGCAGGGCGCTGCAATTGACCTTGATGAACGGCTTGTCGGCGCGCTTGCTTGCGGAGTGAACGGCCCGCGCGATCAGTTCCTTCCCCGTACCGGTCTCGCCGGTGATGAGCACGGAAGCATCGGTCGGTGCCACCCGCCGCACGTCGTCCAGCACCGCGCATAGCGCAGGGCTCTTGCCGATGATCGCTTCGAAGTTGTGCGTGGCCTTCAGCTCATCCTGCAGATAGAGGTTTTGCTGCTGCAAGCGGGCGCGTTCGGCCTCGGCGAGCACACGGTCTGTGATGTCTACCCAGATCGCACGGCTCGCTTGAACCCGGCCAGAAGCGCCGCGGATAGGCTTCATCCACAAGCTGATCCACAACGGGCGGCCGTCCGCACGATCGATCTCCACCTCTATTCCGGAGAATTCCTCACCGGCAAGAAATCGGCTCAGCAAGTCGGGCGACGATCCCTTGGCAGCCGGCGTCTGGGCGAAAAAGTCGAAGAGGACACGACCGTTCATCTCGTCCTCTCGATGACCGATCATCTGCGTCGCCCGGCGATTGATGCTGAGAATTCGCCCCTCACCGCTGACGGACAGGTAGCCCACCGGCGCCTCTTCATAGAGATCGCGATAGCGACCTTCGCTCTCCAGCAGCCGTTTCTCGGCCCGAAGTCGCTCCAGCTCCGCGGTGGTCCGAGCGGCGAAGATCCGGAAAATAAACAGCCGGCGCGGTTCCGGAGGCATCGGCCGGTCGTCAAAGACCGCCAGATGACCAAGAACGTTCCCCTCGCCGTCCAGAAAGGGGACGCCCATGTAGCTGTCGATGCCCAAACTGACCAGGGGTGTCGCGTTCGGAAAGTTCTCGGATACACCCGTCGGGTGATGGACGAATCCCCCGCGCGCGACCGCGTCGCACGGAGTGGCGAGAAGATCATATTCCATGTTGTCCATGATCCGATCCGCGCCCAGAAGGCGACGGTCCGCACACGCGTATGCACGTCGGCGAATTCGGCGACGACCGCGTAGGGCACATCGATCGCCGAAGCCAGTCGGCGCACCAGCGACCGGAAAAACTCTTCTCCCGTCCCACGCGCCGTCCCTTCGACAATGTCGCGCAGTGCGCGGAGATCGTCGCGAACCTCCGGCACTTCGGAGCCTTCCCAGTCGCCAGCGCCGAAAGTCGCCTCGTCCACCTCTGGAAGTAAACGTTCGCTGCCACTCGTCTTGACGCTCATCGGCGAAGCGAGCAATTGACTCTCCTTGTTCATCTGTTCATGCGCCTGGCGCAGCTCCATTACACTTGTTCTCAGAATGTCTCGTTTTTGGACGCACTCGATGTAAGCCCTTGCTGGACAATTACTTGAGTGAAGCGGAATTTGGGCGGGATCGGGGGGCATGATCTCGATGGTGGGACGGTCTTCGTGATATTGACGAACGGCGAGCCGTTTTTGTTCGGTTCTGGCGACGGAAGCTGCGGCCTGGAGCAAACGTTCGTCTGACGCGTCCACTCGCGCATGCTTGCCGCGTAGTTCGCCCCGAAGTTTGGCGGCGGTTGCAGCGGTCCAGATGCGATGAGCGCAGCCCGGTCATCCGGCGTCAGCCCAACACCGATCCATCGCTGCCCACGATCGCCCCGCAGAGAGGACACACACAGCATCTTTCCAACGCGACCTGCCTGAGTGCCTCATCGAGCTCCCGATCGGTCACGTTGCTGGTAAACTTCTCGCTTGAGTAAAACCCAGACACATCCGGCGCCTCGGCCGCTTGCTCCCCGTCCGTTTCGATTCCCCGAGACAGCCAGCGCGGATCGAAGCGTTGCGAGTGACGATCAATGCTCATGGTTGATGTTCCTGATGGGTTTGTTGGACCGTAGTGGCGCATTCTTGCCCCGCACGAGTCGGGTTCAATCCCCCTTCGCTAACGACCTGGACTGCCCCGACCCGGTGATTATTCCCGCGGGCTGGGGAGATTCGTGATTCTGCCGCGTGGGCGGCGGTGGTGAAGCAACTGCGGGGGTCATGAGTGCCACGGCCGGCAAACCCGTCGCGGGTTCGGCCCTCGTGGCAAGGGCGTCGAGGGCGGACGTCGCAGTCCGGAGGAGGTCGCGCCGGGCACCGCGGAGATCGGCGCAGTCCTCCAGGGACCGGACCTGGACAACCACGGCAGCCAGGGCGTCTCGGGCACGGGTCGCCTGATCGTGGGCGAGCCGAGTCTCGCGGGTCGCCTGCTCGACAGCCAGCTCGGCGCGCTGCTTGTCGCTGAGGAGTTCGTAAGACTCTTGGCACTCGCGGCGGAAGGCCGCGATGGCGGCGGCGCGGGCCCGCGCGAGGTGGGCTACGAAGACAGTCGAAATGGTCACCACGGTGACGAACAACGCGAGGACCGCGACGACGAGGCCGGCGACGCGAGGGTTACGGCGGCAACGGCGGCCGAGGTGCTCGACGGCGGAGATATGCCGGGCGAGGACTGGGCGGCCCTCGAGGAAGCGGTCGAGGTCCTCCGCCAGCGCAAGGGCGTCGGGATAGCGGCGGTGAGGTTCCTTCTGCAGGCACTTCAGACAGATATTCTCCAGGTCTCGCGGTACGTTGGGCCGGAGCCGCGACGGCGGCACCGGCTCCTGCGTGCGAACCTGCTCGATCGTGTCGGACGGCGTCGATCCCAGGAAAGGCGGGTGGCCCGTGAGCAGCTCGTAGAGGATCGAGCCGAGGGCGTGCTGGTCGACCTTGGGGCCGGCAAGATCGGCCTCGCCGCGCACCTGCTCGGGGGCCATGTAGTCGGGGGTACCGACGATGTTGCCGGTACGGGTCCGGTCCGTGTCGTCCCCGAGTCGTTTGGCCAGGCCGAAGTCGGTGATCTTGGGACGGCCGTCGGCGGTCAGGAGAATGTTGGCCGGCTTCAGATCGCGGTGCACGATTCCCTCGCGATGGGCGGCGTGGATGGCGCAGGCGAGGATGCTGATGGTCGACGCGGCTTGCCTGATGTGCTGCGGCCGTCCGCCGATCCGGGCGGCGAGGCTGCCACCGTCGATGAATTCGAGGGAGAAGTAGGGAAGGCCATCAGCCTGGCCGATGTCGTGGATCTGGACGATGTCGGAGTGCTGGAGACTGGCGACAGCCTGAGCTTCCCTGTGGAACCGCGCCAGGGCGACGGGGCCGGCGTGGGCGCCCGCCAGGATCATCTTGAGTGCGACCAGTCGATTCAAGTTGATCTGGCGGGCCTTGTAAACAACCCCCATGCCGCCCCGGCCCAGCTCCTCGAGGATCTCGTAGCCGGGAACGACCGGCCGCCCGGTCGGTCCCAGGGCTCGTGGCTGGGCCGCGTGCGCCGGTTCCAACCTGCGGGTCGGAGGCGCGGCTTCGAACCCGCCGGAGCCGCCGTCTCGGGGCAGACCCTCACTCATCCCCGACCCCCAGGCCCCCTCACCGCAGAGCGCCTTGCGCTTGCCTGTCGTCGTCTGCCGGGCATGGTCGTCCCAGCCCGGCCGTTTGCACCCGTTCTGCGCTGGTCTGTGCATGTCCCGGCCCTCCTCTCGGTCGCCCTGCCACCCGAATGCGGACGGCTCTCTTCATTCGGGTTTCCGTTCATCCGCACGTCATGACCTGCGGATATCACTTGAATAGAGACGCGGATTGATCTTGGCCGCGCGACCGGGTCGAGTGTGACCAGTCATGTGCCGTCGCGGGGAGCGAGTCGAACGAATCGCCGTCGCCGGAATCGTCGTATCGCTGGCTAGATTTTCGCGCCGACGCACTCCGCCAGGCATCGAGCGACCAGGCCCCCGCCCCTACCGCGAACAGGAACAAGCAGCCCAGAAGCATGGTGAAATCCAACCGGGCCTGGTAGACGAACGCCCAGAGCCCGGCCTTGGGGGCCGCCGCCACTGGCTCGGGCCCAGTGCCGAAAAGAATCGGCAGTTTGCTCGTGCCAATCGCCACGAGCATATTGATGAAGAGCGGAATCGCCGCCAGCCGCGTGGCAAGCCCCACCATCAAGAGGAGCCCCGCGACGATCTCCACCACGCCGACAAAGCTCGCCGTGAGCTCGGGCGCCGGGATCCCGAGCTTGGCAAATCGACCGGCACCCTGGTTGGCGTAGAGGAATTTGATCAAGCCTGAGGCGAAGAACACCCCCCCGACGGCCAGCCGGACCAGAATCGTCGCCGGCGGCGCGGACCCGCCGCCGGAGCGGAAGAGCCATCGTGATAAACCTTGCTTTCTCATCGATTGGTTCCTTTCAGAATAGAGTCTCGATCGGTGCAATTGGTTCTCACTTCACCACACGAGTCGAGTTCAATCCCCCGACGCTAACTACCTCGACCGGCCCGCCCCGGAGATTATTCTCGCGGACATCGAAGATTCGTGATCTTGCCGCGAGACAGGCGGCTGTCGAACAAGAGCGCACTATTCCTGGAGAAATTCCGGGAATAAAGTAGCGGTGTGCGCGGTCTTGGTTAGTGATGGTGTCAACGAAGCAGGAAGAAACGCCCTTGCGAGGAGACGACGAGCGCGAGCGATTTGAACAAGCTCTCTTGCCTCACCTGGACGCCGCATACAACCTGGCGCGCTGGCTGACCCGCGACGACCATGACGCGGAGGATCTGGTTCAATCGGCCTACCTGCGCGCCCTCAAGTTCTTTGGTGGGTTCCGCGGGGCAAACAGCCGCGCCTGGTTGCTCTCGATCGTCCGCAATACCTGCTACACATGGATCGAACAGAAACGCTCACGCGGCACCGAAACGGCTTTTGAAGAGGAAATTCACAGCACCGAAACGAGCACGGTGGATCCCGGAAACCCGGTCCTACGCGAGGAAGATCAGCAGTCGGTCCGACGGGCTGTGCAAGAATTGCCCGTGGAGCTCCGTGAGGTTGTGGTCCTCCGCGAGCTCGAAGGCTTGTCTTACAAGGAGATATCTGCAATCGCCGCGATTCCCATGGGCACGGTCATGTCCCGCCTGGCACGTGCCCGTGAGCGGCTGCGGCAGCGGCTGGGATAGCGACGGGACAGGAGCTTGCCACTTGACTTGCGCAGAGACACAAACGCTCATCCACGGTTACTCAGACTGCGAGCTCGATCTGACGAAGTGCCTGGAGATTGAACAGCACCTCGAGGCCTGCCCGGCGTGCGCAGCAGTCCACGCCGATCTCCAGGCGGTACGGGCCGCCGTCCAGAACAGCTCCCTCTATTTTGAAACGCCGCCGGGTCTGGCGAATCGCGTTCAATCGTCCCTGCGCGGGGCAAGCCGTTCTCATCGCACGCCGGGTGTGAGTCCCCGGCGTCTTCTCGCCATCGCGGCTTCGCTGGCGTTGGTCACTGCCGTGGGTTGGGGGCTCTTACGCATGCTGTCCGCTCGTTCCGGCGATGTGTTCTTGACCCAGGAGCTGGTTGCCAGTCATGTCCGCTCGCAAATGTTGCCTTCCCACCGGTTCGACGTGGCATCCTCGGACGCGCATACGGTCAAACCGTGGTTCGAGGGCAAGCTCGATTTCTCGCCACCGGTGAAGGATCTCGTGGACCAGGGATTCCCGTTGATCGGCGGAAGACTCGACTACCTCCGCGGCCGGGCCGTGGCGGCCCTGGTCTACCAGCGACGCAAGCACACCATCAATCTCTTCATCTGGCCGTCGTCACCAGGCGATCCAACCGCGCCCAAAAAGGCAACACGGCAAGGGTTTCATATACGAGAATGGACGAGTTCAGGGATGACCTTCTGCGCCGTCTCCGACTTGAACGAGGGTGAGCTGCAAGAGTTCGTCCTCCTGATCCAGGGCTAGCTCGTCCCGTTCCACTCACCCCGAGCGAGCAGGGCGTGAGCAACGGCGGAGTGTGCATAGAAAATTGGCATCCGTCGGCGCGTACGTTGCCGTGGAGGGCATGCCACGACGCAGAGAGTCGGGCCCTGAAAGCGGAGCGCGCGGCGTCGGGCGGTTGCGTTCCGGCGCGACCGCCCGACGATCATCGAACACGGCCTCTCGTTAACACTGGCGGGATCAATTCAACTCGTGAGCCCGTGCTTCCTGGTCCCGAGGGTCGAGCTCGGGTCTTCCAGGGTGCCGCCGACGGTCGTGGCCACGGCGGGCGGTACGGCAACGGCGTTTGGAACGACGCCCGAATCACTGCTGGCCGGCTTGGTCGCCGCGGTGGTCGTGGCCTCGGTGGCCGAATCACTGCCGGCCGGCGTGGCAACACTCACCGCAGGCGCCGCGGTGGTCGCGTTCGTCTCGATGCCGTTGCCGCCGACCGCGATGGCGGTTCCGTTGCTGAGCGTTGCCACCCCGGTGAACCCGGCCGTGCCCGTGGCCGAGACGACGTTGAAGCTCGTGCCGTTCCACTGCTCGACCAGATCCCCCTCGCCGACGATGAAGACGTCGTTAGGCGAGGAGCCCGAGACGGCCGTCAACTGGCCTTGCACGGTGGTGACCTCGGTCCAGGCCGTGCCGTTGAAGTTCCAGACCGCCGCCCCGGTCCCGCCTGCCCCGCCCACCGTCCAGACGTCGGTGGCGGAGATCGCGTCGACGGAGTGGGTACCGGTCGGGCCGTTGGCGACGGCGCTCCACGTCGTGCCGTTGAATTGCAGGGTCGAGGCGCCGGGGTGCTCCTCGCCGCTGTTGCCGACGGCGAAGATCTCGTTGGCGCTCGCCGCCGAGATGCTTTCCAGCGTGCCATCACCCGAGACCGGGGATGCGACCACGCTCCAGCTCGTACCGTTGAAGTGCTCGATGAGCTGGCCGCCCCGGCCATTGCCCAGCCCGCCCACGGCCCAGACGTCGGTGGGCGAGATGGCGGTCACCCCAAAGAGCTCGCCTCCTCCCGCGGTGTCATCACCACTGCCGTTCGACGCGAGTGCCGGCGTTGTCTGGATGCTCCAGGACGTGCCGTTGAAGAACTCGACCAGGGGGGTGAAGACGCCGTTGCTTAAGGTCTCGCCCACGGCGAAGACGTTGCTGCTGGACGAGGCGGCGACGCTATTGAGGACGCCGTCGCTTTCCGCGGGGACGGTGGCCGCGGACCAGGTCGTGCCGTTGAAGGTCTCGATCAGGGCGCCGGTGTCGCCGTTGGCCACGGTGCCGGAGCCGACGGCCACCACGTCGGTGGGGGAGATCGCGGCGACGGCGTTGGGGGTCAAGCCGGAGACGCTCGTCATGAGCTGGAACGGCGGCGAGGCGGGCGTGGCCGCCGAGACCACGGTCACCGAGACGCCAGGCGCGGTGCTGGCACTATAGTTGCCGTCGCCCTCATACGTCGCGGTGAGCGTGCTGGTGCCGACGGGCAACGCGGTGGTGACAAGAGTGGCCACGTCGCCCGAGACGGTCCCGCTGCCCAGCAGGGTCGAGCCGTCGAAAAACTCGACGGTGCCAGTGGGCGCGACCGGGCCGGTGGTCCCCGGCGTGATGGCCGCCGTCAGGGTCGTGTCCTGGCCCAGGACCGGCGACGCCGGTGAGAAGGAAACCGAGGTGGCCGTCGCCGCCTGCGTGGTGGTCACCGAGACGGCCTGCGAGGTGCTGACGGCGTAGTTGCTGTCGCCTTCATACGTCGCGGTGATCGAGTTGGTGCCGACGGGCAAGGAGGTGGTGACGAGCGTGGCCACGTCGCCCGACACGTCCCCGCCCCCGATCAGGGTCGAGCCGTCGAAGAAGGCGACGGAACCCGTCGGCGCGGCCGAGCCGGTGCTCGACGGGGTGATCGTGGCCGTGAGCGTCACCGAGCCGCCGAAGGGCGCCGAGCCCGCCGAGGAGGTGAGGGCGGTGCTCGTGGGGATCGTGGTGGTCGCGAGGCTGGTCGTCGCTCGCTCGATGCCGTTACCGCCGACGGCGAAGGCGGTCCCGTTGCTGAGCGTCGCCACCCCGGTGAACCCGGCCGTGCCCGTGGCCGAGACGACGTTGAAGCTCGTGCCGTTCCACTGCTCGACCAGGTCCCCCTCGCCGACGACATAGACGTCGTTGCTCAAGGAGCCCGAGACGGCCGTCGCCTGGCCGGGGAAGGTAAAGACTTGAGTCCAGGCCGTGCCGTTGAAGTTCCAGACCGCCGCCCCGGTACTCCCCCCAGCCCCGCCTACCACCCAGACGTCGGTGGCGGAGATCGCGTCGACGGAGTGGGTGCCGGTCGGGCCGTTGGCGACGGCGCTCCACGTCGTGCCGTTGAATTGCAGGGCCGCGGCGCTGGGGTGCTCCCCCTCGCCGACGGAGCCGACGGCGAAGATGTCGTTGGCGTTGGCCTCCGAGATGCTGACCAGGTTGCCATCATCGCCCGCGTCCGGGGACGCGACGACGCTCCAGCTCGTGCCGTTGAAGTGCTCGATGAGCTGGTTGCCGTCGCTGCTGCCGACGGCCCAGGCGTCGGTGGGCGAGATCACGGTCACCGAATTGAACCCGCCGCCGTCCGTCAGCTTCGGAGTCGCCTGGACGCTCCAGGTCGTGCCGTTGAAGAACTCAACCAGGGGGGTGGAGACGCCGTTGCTCGTGGTATCGCCCACAGCGAAGACGTTGCTGCTGGACGAGGCGGCGACGCCGTTGAGGACGCCGGTGCTTTCCGCGGGCACGGTGGCCGCAGACCAGGTCGTGCCGTTGAAGGTCTCGATCAGGGCGCCTTTGTCGCCGTTGGCGAGGGTGCCGGAGCCGACGGCCACGACGTCGGTGGGGGAGATCGCGGCGACGGCAGCGGGGGTCAAGCCGGAGACGCTCGTCACAAGCTGGAAGCCCGTGGCGAGGAGCTGGCGCGCTTCAAGTTGATCGTGTCCCGGGGTCATCGTAGGCCGGAATTGACGAGAGATTCTTCGTTTCATGGGACTGCTCTCCTGGTTGAACGAATCAGTGCTCTGCTATCTCGGTGGAACGACCGTCTCCCGAAGTGACAAACCGCGGGAGCTTGGGTAGCGCATTCGAGGTTGAATGCTCGGGATGATCGGGGGCCGCTCGTAACGGATTGCGAACAAGATTTGCGTGGGCCCGATCGAATGGAACAGGCGCGCGTCCGTCACGGTGAGAGAAGGCAGCCCCACCGCCGGCGGTCGCGGCGACCGCGAGCGGTGGGAGGCGCGCTCGATTCCGAGAGCCGGAGCGGAAGCCGTTTTGTTCCGCTTCGGGCTCCTTTTCGGATCGCTCAGGCGCCAGCCCACAGGGCTCACATCATGCTGTCGCCGAGCGCGATCACGACGTCAAGAACGGCTTAATACGTCGGCGAACCCCCGGAGGACCCGCCGGAGGACCCGCCGGAGGACCCGCCGGAGGACCCGCCGGAGGACCCGGCGGAGGACCCGGGGGGGATTGGGTCGACCACCACGGGCGACGAGGGGGTTGTGGGGTTCAAGACCACGGGCGAGTAGGGAGCTCCGGGGGCGACCACGGGCGGGGCGGGGGCTGGGGGCACAACCGCGGGCGGTCCGTAGACCCACGGGTCCTTCGCGGCGGGGGCTACGGGGTTCAAGTTCACACCGCTGCGACGGATTAAGACGACTGCATTCGAGCCCGCCTGACCATTGTTGTCACCGTCGATCAACTGCCCGGAGCTGTCCTGCAAGCCGGAAGGCGCGGTCCCGTCGATCGTGAGCTCAACGGCTTTGGTCAGGGCAAACGCCTTCTTGGGAGTGAGCGTGACCGTATCGTTCGCCGGGTTGAACACGGCCGAGCGAAGCTTGAGCACCGGCGAGTTCTTGGCAGTGAATGACCCCTTCCCGTTCGCCGTCGCCAACCGATAGGTCGCAAGGCTGTCCGCTTCGGCGGCGTTGACCGGGCCGCTGAAGTCCACGACGATCTCGGTCACCAAGTGCTTCTTGTTCTTCACGTCCTGGACGCTGACCACGGTGACCGGCGGCGCGGACGTGGGCGCCGGCGTGGGCGTCGTCGCGGGTGTCACGACGAATTGATGTCCGGCGTCGCTGAATGGGGCCCCCGGATAAACGACCGCCGTATCCACAGGCGTACCCGGGTAGTCTACGGAGCTACCATTGATCGATGCGGGCGAGTCTGCGCTCACGAATGAAAAGGTCAGCGAGCTGCCCGGCTGCACGTCATGAGCCGAATTGCTCGCGACAAACTGAATGGCGTAGCCGTCGGACGGTCCTATATGCGTGATCGTGTCGGTCCAGCCGGCGGGCGGAGTGACGGAAATCGGGCTCGTGGCGAGGAAATCTTCACCGGCGGGCACCCAGGAGTACCAGAACGTACCGATGCCGGAGTTGCTCGTGCTCGAGTTGTTCAGCGTGAGTGTGTAGTTGACGTTGGGTCCGTCGGCCACCGAGCTGATTGTTGCACTGGCGTTGATCGTGGCCATGAGCGCGCGCCCCTCCAGGGTTTCCAACTGGGGAAATCGACGCGCTCTAGGCCGACGCTCTTTGCTGCGGCCCCCGCCCTTGAAGGCGCCGAAAATCCGATGTAACCGGCTTCCGAAAATGGATCGCGACATGTTAATGCCCTCCGTATAGACTCAGTTTTGAATATCTGGATGTAACGACTTTCGAAGGCGTGCGGAAACTGGTGCCCGGAGCCCCGCGCCCAGCGGCTCGCCCCGGGGCTCACGACAGCTCGATGCTTTTCCCGCCCTTTCCGATGGCAAACACCGCCGGCCCGGTCAGCGTGCCGCCCGCGGCGGTCGTCTCGCCGCCGAGAACAGTGAGCCGGCCGCCGGTCGGGAACGTTTCCGCGGCCCCCAGCTTGATCTCGACTGCGTCGCTCGCCGCGACATACGAGACCGTGAATTTCGTGATCGGGTGCAGAATCGTTTCGGTCTTCTTCTTGACCTTCTTGGTGGTGACGGTGTCCAACTGGTAGTTGGCGCGGATGGCGGCATCCGCGGCATTGAGCGGCACGCCGAATTCAACCGTGAAATCGGACAGAACTGCCTTGCCCATCGGCTCGCCCTTCTTGTTCAGTTTGCGTTGGAAAACCGGTTGCTCGCCGATAATCACCGTCTGAGTCGGCGTCGGGGCTGGAGTCGGGGTCACCACCAAGAGCCCGGTCGAACCGGTGTGGCCATCAAAGGCCGCGGAGATCGTCACCGGGCCCGCCGACACCGCCGTAGCTATCCCGGGTGTGCTGATCGTGGCCCAGGTGGTGTCCGAGGAAGCCCAGGTCACCTCGCTGGTCAAGTTCTCGGCGCTGCCGTTGGACAGAGTGCCGGTGGCGGTGAACTGCTCCGTTTCCCCGGTGGATAGGCTGGTATTTGGCGGGCTGACCGCGATCGACTCGAGGACCGCCGGGATCACCGTCAGCCCGGTCGAGCCTGTGATGCCATCGAAGACCGCCGAGATCGTCACGAATCCTGGTGACACGGCTGTAGCCAGACCTGCCGTGTTGATCGTGGCCCACGTGGTGTCGGCGGAAGCCCAGGTCGCCTGGCCCGTCAGGTTCTCGGTGGTGTTGTTGGACAGTGTGCCGATGGCGGTGAATTGCTCCGTTTCCCCGGCGGCCAGGCTGGTATTGGCCGGAGTCACCGCGATCGACTCGAGAGACGGCGCGGCCACCACAGTCAGCCCGGTCGAACCGGTGTGGCCATCAAAGGCCGCCGAAATCGTCACGGGGCCTGGTGAAACGGCCGTGGCCAGCCCTGTCGAGTTGATCGTGGCCCACGTGGTGTCTGAGGACGCCCAGGTCACCTGGCCCGTCAGGTTCTCGGTGGTGTTGTTGGACAGTGTGCCGATGGCGCTGAACTGCTCCGTTTCCCCGGAGGGCAGGTTGGTATTGGCCGGAGTCACCGCGATCGACTGGAGGGTCGGTGCCGCTGCCGGCGCCACGACAAATTCGTCGGCAACACCTTGTTCCGGGCCCTCAGAGTAAACAAAGGACGTTCCTACCGGCGTGCCCGGGTAAAACACCGAATCGCCATTGACCGACGCGGGAGTGTCGGCACTGGTGAACTTGAAATTCAACGAGCTCCCCGCCTGCACGTTATAAGCGGTGCCGGAGGAGACAAATTCAATGGCGTAGCCATCGCTAGAGCCAATGTTGGTGATCGTCTCGGTCCATCCGGCGGGCGGACTGACCGAAACCGGTTTGGTGGCCAGAAAATCCTCAAAGGGCGCGGGCGTCCAGGAGTACCAAAAGGTGCCGATGCTGGCGGTGCTCGAACTGGAATTCGATAGATCGATCGTGTAGTCGAAGTTCGAGCCGGCCGGCGTCGAGCTGATGACCCCACTGGCCGCGATGCCCGACATGAGGGCGCGCCCCTCCAGCAGCTCCAACTGGAGCGACGGACGTATCGTAGACCGTGGCTTTTTGCGGCGGCTTCCGGTCGTCAAGACGCGAAGAACCTGATGTAACCGGGTTCCGAAATGGGATTGCGACACGTTAATCTCCTCAATAATGCCTTATTCAGGCACATGTGTATTTGGCAACTTGAATGTCGCCGTTGGTTGTTGAGCAGAGTGATTTCGCAATCCACCGGATGAAGCCTCTGTTGCCTTTCGACAACGATGCTTCAACCTGCTGAACGTGATCGCGACAGTCGTCCTCCCCCGCACTATTTGAGAGAGCCCCGATGCGGATACCCGGGTTACACTTTTTCCGCCACAGCACCTACATCCTGCCTGGCGCGAAAACCAGGCTCGGCACTCGGTTCGTCACTTCCCTTGAGCGTTAGTCGGGCGAAAAGTCGATCCAGCCAAGGCCGGCGGCGCCTTGACCCTCTGAGAGCCGAGCAGGTGCCCACACTAACCCGACGCGCCAGCGAGGGCTCAGGCGATCGACATTCGGCATTCGATTTTTCGGCCCTCGCTGGCGCGTTTTGATGTTGCGCGGTAACGCGCGGCGAGCCCAGAAGAAGTGACCACGCACATCAGTGCGTGGTTCAAACGGGACGCAAGTCCTGAAGCCTCGGGCGTAAGCCCGATCCGGGCATCCGAAGGGACCCCCCCCGCCAGACCGAATGTCTCCCCGGGGCCGACCCGTCTATTCGAAGATTATCGCCGCACTGGAGCAGTGCGCACCCTTGAAAGTGAAAGTCTCTCCCGGCGTACGGAATAAAAGTGCCGCGATCCGACTGAACGGTTACGGATTTTTTCCGACCGTCACGCATTGGTGGAAAAGCCGCTTCGATGCTCACATGATCCAATACGTGCATGACGATCAAAAAATGTAACCGAAACCCGGCTCGCGGACGCTAATGGTTGGACGAGGCGTCTGTTTTCGTTTCAAGAGCTACTGCGGTCATTGTCTGGAGGTACAACCACAAATGACGCGTTACCCGATCCGTTCGAGTCGTTCACTGGCAATAGGGTGCAGTGCAGGCCTGGCGTTCATGCTCGTGCTTGCAGCCCAGGCGCAGGCCGGTCCGACTTATTCGGTCACCAACCTGATCACAAACAATCAGTCGGTCAATCAGGCCCAGATCACGGACACGAACCTGGTCAATCCCTGGGGCGTTTCGTTTTCATCCACGTCACCGCTCTGGGTGTCAAACGAGGGAACCGGGGTCGCCAGCCTGTACAAGATCAGCACAACTGACCAGGTGAGTATTGTTTCGAGCCCAGATTTCCCGGTGAACATTCAGGGCGGTGGAGTGACCGGGCAAGTGTTTAACCCATCATCCACTGCGTTCAACGGAGACCCTTTCCTGTTCGTCACCCTGGGCGGAACCGTCCAGGGCTGGCAGCCGGCACTGGGAAATACCGCACAGGTGCTGTCGCTCGCTGACTCCGCGAATAGCTATGACGGCGCAACGCTGGTGACAGTCAATGGCAACGAATATCTCCTGGCCGCCAACACCAAGACCGGAAATATCGATGTCTTCAACGGGACTGCCACTCAGCCCGGCTTGCCCGGGAACTTCAAAGACCCTAGCCTCCCAGCCGGTTTTGTTCCTTACAACGTCCAGGTCCTGAACGGTGTTGTCTATGTCACCTACGAAATGCCCGGCAAGACGGGCGGCATCGTGGATGCCTTCAGCACCTCAGGGAACTTCCTCTCACGGGTGGCCACTAACGGATCGCTCGACCAACCGTGGGGGCTGGCCATCGCGCCGTCATCGTTCGGCCCCCTGGCCGGCGACTTGCTGGTGGGTAACAAGGGTAGTGGAGAGATCAGCGTCATCAACCTGACGACCGGCGCCGCCAGCTTATTGGATGGCCCGAACGGGACGCCGATTGTGATCCAGGATCTTTGGTCGTTGACCATCGGCAACGGCACGAATGCCGGCAGCACGGAACAGATTTACTTCACGGCCGGTACCGGCGGCTACAGGGATGGACTTCTCGGCGCCATCCAGCTCTCGTCCGTCCCCGAGCCAAACTCGGCCGTCCTGGGTTTGATCGCGGTGGGCACGCTGGCCAGTGGATTGTACTGGAAGAACCGCCGTCGCGGCGTGAAGTCCTGATCGCAAACCGGTGGCCTGCACTCGTGCCGCCCGGAAGTCGATTCTCCGCTGCCACTAACCACCACAAGCAGGGACGTCGCGCTCGAGCGCGGAAGAGCGCGGTGCCCTGCGTTTTTTGCTCCCAATACCAGGAGTCACGCAATGTTCCAGAGTCGTCGTTCCTCGCGTCGTCCTCATCTGCGTCCGTGTCTTGACACGCTAGAAGAACGAGCCTTGTTTGATGCCGCGCTACCGCATGTCAAGCATCTGGCCGTGCCCGCGGCGGTCTCCACCGCCAAGCGCGACAGAACTTCAATTGTCCCCAATCTCCCATCCGCGCCGACCTCAAGGATCACAACCGTTCCGGCCAATGGCGACGTGCACCCTTCCGGCTTGGCGGTTGTCCCCGCGGGGTTCCCCGGCGGCGGTCTGATCCACGCGGGAGAATACCTGGTGTCAAACTTCGACAACAGTACGCACACTCCAGGCACCGGTACGACCATCGTGGCGATCAAACCCGGTCAAAATCCGGCGACCGCACCCGTTTTCTTCACCTCGCAAGCCGCCGGACTCGACGAGTCATTGACCGTCTTGAAGAGTGGCTTCGTGATCGTCGGCAACGTCCCGACCACAGATGACACAATCGGGGCAGGCTCGCTCCAGATCATCAATCGCTTTGGCAAAGTGGTTCAGACGTTGTCCGACGCCAGCACCAGCTCGGATCTCTTCGACGGGCCATGGGCTCGGGCGGTCAATGACAAGGGTAAGACGGCCCAGTTGTTCGTCTCCAATGTCGAAAGCGGCGCGATCACGCGAATCAACTTCAAGGTCGTGAAGAAGCTTGGCCAGACCAACCTCAAGGTCGTCAGCACGACACAGATCGCCTCCGGCTACACAGTCATGACTGCCCCGGGCAGCGTCCCGGCCGGGGATGTTTACGTCCAGACGAACCTCGTCTCCGACGGCACGGTCCCCGCACAGCAAACCGACGCGAACTTGCAGGACCCCTGGGGGTTGTCATTCGCCAGCACAGGCCCGTTCTGGATTTCCGACCAGGCTGCCAGCTTCGACGGGTCTGCTGCTACGACGGTCTACACTGTCGGAAGCACGCAGCCCCCGATTTCCTCCGGTGTGCAACTGACCGTGGGAGTCGCGAACCAGGGAAACGCAGCCCCGAGCAGTGCCAATGGACCGACGGGACAGGTGAGCCCCGCCGCGCCGGGGATCACAACGAGCTCGACGGCGGACTTCCAGCTTAACGGTATTCAGGCACAGTTCATTTTCGCCAATCTCGATGGCTCGATCTCGGCATGGAACGGGCTGCCGACCTCGACCATCGAGGCGACCGTCCCAGGTGCCTCGTTCACCGGCCTGGCGATCGGCAACACCTCGACCGGTGCCGCTCAGTTATACGCCGCCGACCAGAATAGCGGCAACATCGACGTCTTCAACAGTCAGTGGAAGCTGACCGGGAGTTTCACCGACCCGAATTTCTCGCAGTTTCCAGCCGGCTACGCTGCATTCAACGTCCAGAATCTCACGGTCAACGGGACACAGACGTTGTTCGTGACCTTTGCCAACCAGGCGACCTCGGGCGGCATCGTGGATGAGTTCACCACGAACGGTACGTTCATCAAGACGCTGATCGACGACCCGGCGGGGCAACATCTGGACTCTCCCTGGGGGCTCGCCATCGCGCCTGCCAGTTGGGGCCAGTTCGGCGGCGACCTGCTCGTCGGCAATAACAATGGCCCCGGCGAGATCAATGCTTACAACCTTAATGGGGTCTTCGAAGGCACGTTGACGCTGAGCACAGGTCAACCTTTCGCCGCGGCCGACCTCTGGGCGATATCCTTCGGGAACGGCGGCGCGGCGGGTTCGCCAAACACTCTCTTTTTCACCGCGGGGCTAGCAAGTAATACGGACGGCCTCTTCGGCGCGATCTCGGTCGAGTCTGTCCCCGAGCCGAGCACGGCCCTGACGATCGTCGGCCCGGGCGGGTTGGCCTACGACTCGAAGAACGATACTCTCTACGTCGCCGCGACGGCCAACAACGAGATTTTCGCCGTCAAGCACGCGAGCAAGACGCATTCGGATAACGGCACGGGTACCCTGGTCTACCAGGATCAGGCGCACCTCCGCGGGCCGATCGGCCTGGCGCTGGCACCCAACGGCGATTTGCTCACGACCAACGACGACGCGGTGAACGTCGATGCCAACCAACCGAGCGAGCTGATCGAGTTTACGCCCGAAGGTCAGTTCGTGGGCGAGCTCTCCCTCGACCCGGCCTTGGGCGCGGCCTACCAGATTGTCGTGCAGAGCACCCGCAAATCAGTGATCGTCGCCACGATTAACGACGATCTAAATACCCTCGACTTCCAGTAGGCCCTGTCCTCCGTGTTGACCCGTCAGATCAGTACGAATCGGCGGAGATCACTTCCGAGTAATTCCGGGTCGCCAGCGCGCCACGGCACTGGATTGATGGTTGCCTTGAGAAAATGCACCGAGCCGTCGCCGAAGATGAAATTCGCACCACCGGGATGACGGCTCCAGTAGTCCTCGACGTGCGCCTCGGGGTTGTTGATCGTTCGCAGACCGTCTTCCAGGCCAACGGGACCCATGATCTGCGTCCAGCACTCCTCCGGCGACGGGTTGAACTGGTCGGTTCCTCCCTCCACCAGCGATGTCTTCCCCAGCCAGCCGCCGATCGAGCGCGCGACCCACGTGACGTAGCTCAAGTTGTGGCTGCGTTCCCCCACCATCGTCGTGTTGCTGAGCCCGTCCGTGACCGCCGCAACCCGCGTCGCGCTGTTGCGATAAAACATCCCGGCGTGCGTGCCGAGTGGGCCCAGCCCGTTATTGTTCGCAGCATCAAGCGCGTTCGATTGAGAGCAGATCTCGCCCAGCCCGTACATCCCCACATAATTGCCGCGCGACAGCGTGTCGACGATGTGGGTCCCGCTGTAGCTTCCCGGGTTGGCCGGGTCCGGCGGATCTTCAAAAACCGGCACGACCGAAGGACCGTCGTCGGAAGGGCAGAGGTAGACATTGAGCACGGTCAAGCTGCACGTGTCGTTCTGATGATACGCCACCGATAGGTTGAAGTTGATCGAGTTGTACAAGGGCTGTTGCTCGAGGTACGGCAGGATCATGCTCCCCCACGCCCAGCCCGAGCCGAGGTCGACGCTCTGACCCATTTCTACATCCTGGTTGCACGCGTCCGTCACGCTCATCAGGATCGAGCTGATGTAACCCGGCGGGAACACGCCATTGGCCTGCTCATAATTGTGCAGCGCCAGACCGATCTGCTTCAGGTTGTTGACGCACCCCGAGCGTCGGGCCGCCTCGCGGGCCGCCTGCACCGCCGGCAGCAAAAGCGCTATCAACACCGCAATGATGGCGATGACGACGAGAAGCTCGATCAACGTGAATCCCGCGATCGGTCGCTTCGACTGATTGAGTCGCATGGAAGTCCCCCGTCAACAATGAATGGATGAATCAGAATGAGATTCGAGTGGCTTCGCCGTTCGATCAACGCGGTGCTGCACCTCGAAATGGCGCGCTAGACGGATGAGATTGTTCGACTGGCACCGGCCGTGCCAGTGCTCGGCGCGTTTCACACAGGCTTTGCATTTGCCGCGATACTATGTAGCAGGCACACTCCGTGTGCCGCCCGTCCGCTGATGCACGAGTGGAACTGGCTTGGCCAACGTCCCTCGAGCAAACCGGGCTCGTCCGCGAGACCGTACGCCCGCCGCATTCGCGCACGATGGACTGAGAAGCACAACCGGCGCGTACGTCAGGCGCAGCCTGCCGCCGCGAAAGGCGGTGCGCGGGGGTTGGAGGGGAGATGAGGCGGCGAAATCGCCGTGAACGGCAGGGCCGGCGTCACCAGCTCGGTGACCTGAAGGATCGACGGCCCATGCGTGAATTCAACCGGCAACTGCCCTTGCGCGACAAACTGGCAGACGACGCAGTTATCCGCCGAGTCGCTCCGCGATGGAGAGAAATCATCGCCGCGCCGCGACTTCGAGGCAGCGCCCAGTGCGTGAGATGAGCCAGGCAACGCGTGCAAACACGGACCGCACAGCGTCACAATCGCGTGGCAAGCGATGACCGATGCGAACAGGAAATGTCGAACGATTCGAGACATCGGCATATCGTCGGCAGAGCAAGAAAAGTCGCTTTTGATACTGTGAACAACATCTGCTCGTCCGTCAAGCCCCCCTTTCACCTGATTTTAATCGTCCGCCCGCTCTCACACCAAACGATCCGCCTTTCGCAGCGATGGGAACAGCCAGGCCCAGACCGCCGTCACAACCATTGCCCCGGCCCCGCCGAACGCCACCGACCCCACCGGCCCCAGTAGCCTCGCCACCGACCCGCTCTCGAACTCCCCCAGCTCGTTCGATGCCCCGATGAACAACGTCGCAACCGCCGACACGCGCCCCCGCATCGCATCCGGCGTCGCGATTTGCACCAGGCTCTGCCGCGTGAAGACCGACACCATGTCGGCCCCTCCCAGCACGGCCAGAGCGAATATCGACAGAGGTAAAGAGCGCGAGTACGCAAACACCACCGTCATCAACCCGAAGAGCCCAACTGCCAGGAACATCTTCACGCCCACTCGGAAGCGGATCGGCCGCCGCGCCAGATACGCCGCCACCAGAAGCGCTCCGACGGCCGGCGACGCGCAGAATGCCGAACCCGTGCGGGCCGACCTCGAGCACGTCGCGCGCAAACACCGGCAGCAATCCCGTTGCTCCACCCAGCAGCACCGCAAAAAGGTCCAGCGAGATGGCCCCGAGCACCAGCTTGTTCCCCCACAGGTACACAAGCCCCTCCCTGATCTGTGCGACTCGCGACCGCCCCGCCTCCACCCTCGGCCGCGTGTCCGCGCGGATCGAAAACGCACACACCGCGGCCCCCGCATAGAGTAGCGCACTGACCACGTAGCCCACGGTCGGCGACCAGGCGCACAGCAACCCGCCCAGCGCCGGCCCCAGAATCTGGCCGAGCTGCGCCACCAGCGAGTTGGTCGCGATAGCGCGTGGAAGCAGATGCAGCGGAACCAGCATCGGCCCGAGCGCGCTGGCGGTAGGCATGAAAAACGCCCGCGAGCACCCGAACAAACCGGCGAGCGCAAAAATCGGCCACAGCCCGCCCCCGGGCACCGACCGCCACGCAAAAGCCGTCGAAATCAATAGGTTGCTCAAGTAGCAGATCGCGAGGATATTCCGCCGGTCGTGCCGGTCAGCCGTCTCACCGGCGATGAGCGTGAGCGCAAAGAGCGGTAGAAACTGCACCAGCCCGATCATCCCGACTGTGAACGAGGCCTCCGCGAGCGACATGGTCTGGCGAGCAATCGCATACACCTCCCACGCAATGACAACCGACTGAGAATTCGTCGCCAGATTGGCACACAACCGCCCGGCCAGAAACATCACGTACGGCCGCCGTGATAAAAGCGAGGCAGAATCATCGCCCACATCATCCCGATCACGTGCAGCCGACATCAAACGCATCCGGAGAGCCTGTCCACAGCCAGCGCTGTAGCAGGCACACTCCGTGTGCCGCCCGCCAGCCCGAGCGACCGATTAAACCAACATCGTGCGGTGTCCGCCACCCGCACCGACCCGCATCGTGCCCCAACGGGGCACAGGTCAATAGCCACGGGCTTCAGCCCTTGGCGCTTGCTTCAGCCCTTGGCCCCAATGCGCTCTTCCGCCACTTCGTCCCTACAGGCTTGCCTTCACGCAACTCCACGGTTATTCTCATTATACTGTTCAAACGGCCAGATACGGAACCTTGTCATGCCCCATAGTGCGCAAGAGCTGAAATTCCCCGCCACCCCGGAAAAAGGCGAAGTCTCCGCACTCTTGCTCCGCCCCAAAAACGCCACCCACCTTCTCGTGCTCGGCCACGGCGCGAGCACGCACATGCGCCACGCCACGCTCCAATCGATCGCAGACAGCCTGGCCGAGAAGGCCATCGCAACCGTGCGCTATAACTTCCCGTACACGGAACACGGCAAGGGCCGAGATTCCCAGGAAGTTTGCACCACAACGATCCGTTCTGCCGTCGCGGCTGCCGCGCGCGCCGCCCGAGGTCTTCCCCTTCTTGCCGGCGGCCATTCCTTCAGCGGCCGCATGACGTCGACGGCAGCCTCGCAGTCTCCCCTGCCCGGCGTCCAGGGCCTGGTCTTCTTCTCGTTTCCGCTTCACCAACCGGGGAAGCCGGACACAAAACGGGCCGAGCATCTTCCCGAGGTCACGGTCCCCATGCTGTTCTTGAGCGGTACACGCGACGATCTGGCCCATCTCGACCTTCTCGAGCCCGTCTGCAAGAAGCTCGGCAAGCGCGCGACGCTGCACCTCCTCGACACCGCCGACCACGGTTTTCACACGCTGAAGCGATCTCGCTCGAGCAGCGAAGATGTCTTCGTCGAGATGGCCCGCGTCGTCAGTGATTGGGCAAATTCGCTCACTTGAAAAGAGGAAAGTTCGCCCATGCTTGAGCGTTTACTCTCGAAAGACCAGATCAAGTTCTTTTCGGTTCTGCCCAAGGCAGACGGCCCGCTCGCGACCGCCTGGTGGACCGTCCTCGCACTTCGCGGCCTGCTGCCGGCGGTCTTTGCGATCGCGATCGGCCTGCTCGTGGGCGCCGTTGAGCGGAATGAGAGTCTGACTCTGCCCTTGGTCCTCGTCGGCGCAGTGTTCATCCCGCTCCAGGTCCTTGCGCCGATCCATCGCGCGATCGGCGCCAATCTCGGCAGCCGGACCGCCTCCTGGCTCTACGACCGGCTCACCCTCGCGTGTGTCCGCCCGCCTGCCATGGGGCACCTTGAAGATCCCAAGCTCACCAGCGACTTCTCGATGGCGCGCGATTTCGATATGGGCATCACCGGCCCGCCGATCTGGATCTCGATGGATTTTATCGCGTCCGGCTTGGTGGAGATGATCGCCGGATTAACCTCCGCTGCGATCCTCGCGGGCTTCACCTGGTGGGCGCCGCTCGTCCTGGCCGGCGCCTGGCTCGCGACCCACTGGCTGCTCAAGGAAAGCGCCGTCTGGCGCGACCGCAATACCGACGAAGTGCGCGGAGCCCAGCGGCACGCCGACTACGCGTATCGCCTCGCCGTCGATGCGCCCGCCGCCAAGGAGCTGCGCCTCTTCGGCCTGGCGGCCTGGACGGTCGACAGGTTTCGGGCCAACCGTCGCCGGCTGTTCGAGCTTCAGTGGAAAGCCACCCGCCTGCGCGAGCGGCCCGTCGCCTGGAGCCTCGTCCTGGTCCTCGCCGCGAACTCGCTTGTGCTCGGTGCGCTCGCAATCGCCGCAACAAACGGCACCCTCGCGCTCGACCGCGTGGCGACATACGCTACGGCCGCCATCACCACCAGCATGATCGCCTTCGGCGGCCTGTCGTGGGCCCTCGATCGCGCCTCCGCACCCGTTGCCGCCACCCTCCGGCTCGAGGAAGCCATGGCCCCCGCCGGTCAGCTCTCGCCCGGTTCACGCTCGGCTTCTGGCCTTCCCGCCCGCGATGTGCACTGCCGCAACCTCACGTTTGCCTACCCGAACTCCACCGAGAACGTGCTCGAAGGCCTGGATCTCACAATCCCCGCCGGCACATCCCTCGCCATCGTCGGCCAGAACGGCGCCGGCAAGACCACGCTCGCAAAGCTCCTTTGCCGCCTGTATGACCCGCAGTCCGGTGCGATCGAGATCGACGGCATCAACCTACGCGACCTCGACGTCGATTCGTGGCGCAGCCAGGTCACCGCGGTCTTCCAGGATTTCATTCGCTTCGAGCTCCCACTCCGCGACAACGTGGCCCCCGCCGGTGCCCCTGACGACGTCATCCGCGCCGCGCTCGCCGACTCCGGCGCCGCCAATCTTGCTTCGCTCGATACAATCCTCGCCCGCGGCTATGAAGGCAGCACCGAGCTATCCGGCGGCCAGTGGCAGCGCGTCGCACTCGCGCGAGCGCTCTGTGCGGTGCTTCAAGGCGCGGGATTGGTGCTCCTCGATGAGCCCACCGCGCAGCTCGACGTGCGCGGCGAGGCGGAAATCTTTGACCGCATCCTGGCCGCCACCCGGCACACGACCACGATCCTCATCTCCCACCGGTTCTCCACCGTGCGCCACGCCGACCGCATATGCGTGCTCGAAGGCGGCCGTGCCGTCGAGCTCGGCACCCACGACGAGCTCATGGCCGCCGGCGGCCGGTACCGCACGATGTTCGACCTCCAGGCGCAGCGTTTCGGTGCCGAAAGCGGCGAAGAAGAGGAAGGGGTGACCTACGATGTCCTCTCGTGACGGCCTGCCCCCCGCCCTCCCCTCGATGTGGCGAGCGTTGAAACGTGCCTATGAAGCCGAGCCCAAGCTTCTTGTGGTGGCCTTCTCATTCTCACTGCTCTCGGCCTTGCCCGACGCCCTCCTCGCCCTCTGGCTCAAATTCCTCGCCGACGCGGCTCTGGCTCACAACCGCGGCCTGGCGGTGGCCGCCGCGCTCGGCCTGGGAGCATCCGCGACCCTGACCTGGTTCTTGCGCGTCGTCAGCGATCGCACCCAGCGCCGATTTCGTGACCGCCTGACGATCGCCCTCGAGTCGCACGTGGCCCAGCTTCAAGCGTCCGTTGCGACAATAGAGCACCACGAGCGCCCGGAATATTTGAACCGGCTCGCGGTGCTTCGCAACCAGGTATTCGTCCTCGACCACATGTACATGTCGCTCTTCTCGACGTGTGGTTGGATCTTGAGGCTCGGGGTCACGCTGGCGTTGCTCATGTCTGTTCACCCGGCGCTGGCGCTCCTGGCAGTCTGTGCATTGCCGACAGTACTCGCCTCCACGTGGCGGCCGGGGGTCGAGCGCGCCGCCGAAGAACGCGGGGCGCCGTTCGCTCGTCTGGCGCGTCACCTGTTCGTCACGGCCACGACCGCCGCGCCGGGCAAGGAGGTGCGAGTGACCCGTATCGGCGATCGTCTGATCACCGGCCGGCGCGCGGCGTGGGATCGCTGGTACGGCCCGGTGGCCCAGGCCCGCCGCGATACGGCCATCTGGAACACGCTCGCGTGGGCAATCTTCGGCGCCGGCTTCGTCTCGGCCGTCGCGTTCGTCGCCGTGCGAGTCGCCGCCTCGCCCGGGCAGATTCTCCTCGTGCTCGCCGCCGGCTCACGCCTCTCGGCCTATATCGGCGCGACGGTCGGCGAGATCGGCTTTCTGCGCGGCATCTGGCTCGATGGCTCCATCCGCCTGGCCTGGCTCGAAGACTACGCCGCCGCACAATCAGAGCATGCAGACGTGTCCGTCCCTGACCGGCTCTCGACTGGAATACGATTCGACCACGTGTCGTTCACGTATCCGGGAACCGAAAAGCGTGTGCTCGAGGATGTATGCCTCGAGCTGAAGCCGGGGGCGGTTGTGGCGATTGTGGGCGAGAACGGCGCCGGCAAGACAACCCTGGTGAAGCTCCTTTGCCGGCTCTACCTCCCGACAGAAGGTCGCATCCTCGTGGATGGTCGAGACCTCGCGCGAATGCCGATCGAAGCCTGGCGATCGAGGCTCGCCGGCGCATTTCAGGATTTCTTCCGTTTCGAGTTCCGAGCGCGTCAAACCGTCGGTTTGGGAGATCTCCCCCGGATCGATGATGCCCCTGCTGTGCAATCCGCAGTCGAGCGCGCGGGTGCCGACGATGTGGTCGCCCGCCTGGCCTCCGGCCTCGACACGCAGCTCGGCCCAACATGGCCCGAGGGTGCGGAAGTCAGCTTCGGCCAGTGGCAAAAACTCGCCCTGGCGCGCGGCTTCATGCGCGACCGCCCCCTTCTTCTCGTCCTCGACGAGCCCACCGCCGCGCTCGACGCCGAAACCGAGCACGCCCTCTTCGAACGCTTCGCCGCCGCCACGCGCGGCGGCAAATCCAACGGCGACACAGCAAACGAAGACGGCCGGATCACAATCCTGGTCTCCCACCGTTTTAGCACCGTGCGAATGGCAGACCTGATCCTCGTTCTCGACGGCGCTCGCGTTGTCGAGGTGGGTAGCCACGAGGAGCTCGTCTCGAGCGGCAAGAAGTACGCGGAGCTCTACGGAATCCAGGCCTCCGCCTATCGGTGATGCGGTCGCCATCAATTCAACCCAATCGATCGTGGTGCGTTCTGCTCGCGACCCAGAATCACTGGGTCATCACGGCGACCGCCTCTGTGCTTTCCGCGTCGGTTTGCGTACGCGATTGCCCGCTTTCTTGCCTGCGCCGCTACCCACGAGGTCCAGGGTGGACGAATCCCCGTGCTTGCGTGGCACTTTTTTCTCGCTCAACACGTCAGCCAGATTCACGGACACATCGTGGCGGCCTGGAAATTGGGCGATGATCTTCAGTGTCCCGCCCAGCGCCTCGACGATGTCTCGTAGCGTGCTTACGCGCATGTCTGCTCGCCGCTCGGCTCTCGAAACGGCGGCTTGCTTGATGCCAAGTTCCTTGGCTATCGTGGCCTGAGATTGCTGGCAAGCCTTCCGCAGTTCTGCAAGCGTCATCTCCTTGATGATCGCTTCGGTACGCGCCAGAATCGCCTCTTGCCGCTCTTTCGAGAGCTCCGCGAAACGGTCGTCAGCATTGATTATCATCTGAAGATCCTCTTCCTGGCCAGACAACCACCCGTCGAACTCAAGATGAAAGAGGACCGTCCACTCCGTGGCCTTTTTCATCTTAACACTTTGCCTCGTCTCGTTCCGACAGGAATTCTCTCCGAATCGCATCCGCAGCTTATTGCATTTAATGTTTCACATGTATTGAAAGAAAACGCGCCAGTCGAGCATTCTCCTTGATAGTCGTTGAGAACCGGCACGGCCCGCCGCCGACGCGTTCGTGCGCCGGAACTGGTCGAACGTGCCGCCCCGCTCCCGACGCGCGGAGTCGCTATGATGCCGGAAATCGAGGCCCTTCACCCACCTGTCGACCGCCTGGCCGTGTATGCACAGGGCCTGCTCGACGAGCCGGAGATGGACGAGATCGAGGAACACATCGGTCTGTGCGACTCGTGTTGCCAGTTGGTCCGCAACCAGCCGGACGACTCGTTTGTGGCCAAGCTTCGCGGCCGCTCGACCGCGATGGCCGTGGCACCGCAGACCGAGCAGGAAAAGCCGGCTGATGGACCGCCAGCCGGCTTCCAGATCGCCTCATCCTTGATCCTGGGCCCGACGGAGAACACTGCCCTCCACGACAAGCCGACGGTCGCCGGCGCGCCTCCCGGATCGCCCGGCCTGGCCGCGCTCCCGCCGGAGCTGAGCGACCACCCCCGTTACCGGGTCGTCGCCGCGATCGGGGTCGGCGGCATGGGGTCGGTCTACCGCACCGAGCATAAGTTGATGGACCGGCCGGTCGCCCTCAAGGTCATCCGTGGCGACTTGCTGGGCAAGCCCGCGCTCGTCGAGCGCTTCCGCCGCGAGGTCAAGTCCGCCGCGCGCCTGGCATCACACCCGAACATCGTGGCCGCTTATGACGCCGAGCAGGCCGGAGAGACGCACATGCTGGTCATGGAATTCATCGAGGGAACCGACCTGGCACGCGAGGTCGAGCGCCGCGGTCCGTTGCCGGTCGGCGAAGCATGCGACTACGCCCGCCAGACGGCGCTGGGTCTCCAGCACGCGTTCGAGGACGGGATGGTCCACCGCGACATCAAGCCGCAGAACCTGATGCGGACGACCCGCGGCCAGATCAAAATCCTCGACTTCGGTCTAGCGCGATTCGCCAGCGAAGTCGCGAGCCATGGCGGCCTGACGGGCGAGGGCATGGTCCTGGGCTCCGCCGATTACATCGCCCCCGAGCAGATCCACAACCCGCACGATGCGGACATCCGAGCCGACATCTACAGCCTGGGCTGCACGCTCTATTTTCTACTAACCGCCCGCCCGCCGTTCCCCGGTGGCAGTCTGATCCAGAAGCTGCTAGCCCACAGCGAGAAAACCCCGCGGCCGCTCGCCGACCTTCGCACGGACATCCCACCGGAGCTGGCCCGATTCGTCGAGCAAATGATGGCCAAGTCTCCGTCGCATCGCCCGTCCACTCCCGTCGAGGTGGTCCTGGCACTCGCCCCATTTACCGAGACTCTCGAGAGAGCCGGCCGAACCCTGGATCGGCCTGACCGCACATTGGCTCCCGAGGGCGCGACCAAGTCAGACCTCGGCAAATCCGCCGTTGAGCGGCTGCTCTCCGATTCGGCTCTGGACTCAGGAAAGCCCAACCCCGAGCCGCCGGCATTCAAAAAGCTGACCCGTCCCGCGCTCTGCGCCTGCTTGGCCGTCGCCGCGTTGCTGCTGCTCGCGCTCGTCGTCGCCTGGGCGGCTGGAGTGTTCAAGATAAAGACGAAGGACGGCGTGATCGAGTTGCTGAATCTCCCGCCGGATGCGACAGTCCTGGTCGACGGCGACGTTGTTGCCGTCACCTGGCCCGGCGGAGGAAAGCCCGCGGTGGTCACGGTCACGCCTGGCAAGCACAAGATCACGGTCAAGAAAGATGGAATTGAGACATCCGGGGAAGAAGTGAGCGTCCAGGCGCAGGGTAAAGCGAAGTTCACAGTCCGGTTTGTCGCTCCCGACAGACCGACCAACGAGCTTCCGAATGCTGACGGCCTTGAATCGATCACAAACTCGATCGGGATGACGTTCAAGCTGATTCCCGCCGGCGAGTTCTTCATGGGCTCACCCGACGACGCCTTGGAGGCTCAAGACGACGAGAAACCTTTGCACCGCGTGCGGATAAGCAAGTCGTTTTATCTCGGAGTGACCGAAGTGACCCAGGCCCAGTATAAATCCGTGATGGGCAGCAATCCGAGCCAGTTCTCGGCAAATGGTGGAGGCAAGGACCGGGTCGCCGGTCAGTCGACCGACCAGTTTCCAGCGGAGAACGTTTCCTGGCCAGACGCGATCCGGTTCTGCAACAACCTCAGCGAAAAGGAGGGTAAGAAGCCCTTCTATGAGATCGATGGGAACGATGTCCGGGTTCCAGACTGGAATGGGCAGGGCTATCGATTGCCGACGGAGGCGGAGTGGGAATACGCCTGCCGGGCGAACGCGTCCACTCCGGCGCGCTTCTCGTTCGGAGACAATGTGGTGGAGTTGGGAATACATGGCTGGTTCGACGCCAACTGCGATTCGCGAACGCACCCGGTGAGCCAGAAACGGCCGAACGGGTTCGGGCTGTATGACATGCATGGCAGCGTCTGGGAGTGGTGCTGGGATTGGCACCTCGGGGGATACTACGATGGGTCACCCGCGGACGATCCGACCGGTCCCGCGGCGGGGGCCTCGATACGGGTCCTTCGCGGCGGGAGCTGGAAAAACACACCGCCGTCTCGAGCCGATCGTGGATGGGCTCTCGGAGGAGCGGGTCCGCCAGTTGATCGACTTCGCCCGATTTCTCGCCATGGAGCAGGACCGGCAAGAGTGGTCGAGGTTCGGGCAAGAACAGCTCGCGCGGGCTTACGACGGCAACGAGCCCGATTACAGCGAGGCTGACCTACGCCCGAGCCGCAAGCCATGAGCTTCAGCCCCGGCGAAATCGTCCTTGTACCACTCCCCCAGTTCGCGGGAGGACCGCCCAAGCTTCGGCCCGCACTTCTTCTCATGCGGACCGGATCTGAGCCGTAGGGTCCGCCGTTGCGGACCAGATCGCGAGATTAGCAAAGATCAGGAACCACCTCGCGCAGTGTCCCCTTCGGCCGCACCCCTACGCAGCCACCGGTGCGGCTTCACTCCCACACGCGCAAAATGCGGGTCCAGCCGCCGCGCCAACTCTTTCCATTGATGATGGGGCACGGCCGGATAAAGATGATGCTCGAGATGATAAAGATGCTCGAAGGCAATCAACTGAACAAGCCGTCCGCGAAAGAGACGAGTCTGGGCCAGCGGCCCTTCCGCACGTCCATCATGTGGAATGTAAACCGTGATCAGCGGAAACAACCAGCTCCCTCCGATGACGAGCACGACATAAACCAGCGGCCCCGGACCCAACCGCAGCGCAAAGATGGCCATGACGATCAACAGCACGATCCCGATCCCTTCGATCAACAGCCGCGGCCGCATCGGCTTGTACCGCTGCCACGCCCAGACCCAGAGTCGAACCTGCAAGGTCGGCCCGCTGGAAACGGCACTCAAGAGCGAGCCACGTGCCGTCTCGCCTTCGATATCCCCATCGCCGAGAAGAAGCCGATGATGATTCAGATGCGAAAGACGATAGGCCGTGCCGCTGCGCAGCGAGAGCAGCTCGATCAAGCTGAGTAAAAAGTCATTCAACCGGCGCGGCAGGCCCAGCGTGCGGTGAACGAGGTCGTGTGAGGTCGAGCCGTACGTCACAAACGAGAGCATCATCACCGAGGCAACCGCCAGCGGCCAGACGCGCCACCACGCAAAAATCGCGTAGCATCCCATCGCAACCAACGGCAGCGCCAGAGTCCAGATCACCTGCAAGGGCGTGACATCGAGCAGATCGCCGCCGAGCTGGCCGAGCGTCGGCAGGTCGTGACCAGGCGAATGATTCGCGCCATTGTGCATGAGTTAACTCTCCGCCCGGCTCCTGCCGCACATCGACGACCACGAAAGCCCGAGCCCGACGAAAAACAGCATTGCGCCGACCACCGCCGGTGCGAGATGCCCGGCATCGACATAACCGATGATCGGATGGATTCCGATTGCCGTCGTCCAGCCGGCGAGTCCGGCGAGCAACAAGGCCTGCCAGAGCGATCGCGAAGGTCGGGAGCACCAGACGCACGCCAGCACGAGGAGCCCCGCCGTGGCAACACCGCCGCCAAACCCCGCGCGGTCGTGCGCGATCAGCGGCACGAGACGTGGATTGATCGCGCCGAGTTGATCCCGGGAGAGCCCCATGAACGCCAGGTCCGTCGGCACAAACACACGAGTCACCCCGATCGTCTGGATCGTGAAGCCCGCGCCAACGAGGCCTAGCGCGGCGATTAACAGGCACATCCGGCCTACGCCCGCCGTTGACCACCAGTCCATCGTGGCTCCCGGCCGCAAAAGCGAGCGCCACGACGCGCCAGCGCCGCTGGATGCCGCGCTGGTTGCGATCGACCGCCGCACCAGCCACACTCCGCCGCCAAAGCACGGCAGCAGCCCAAGCGTCGCGGCACCATGCCACGTGTCGAGATATCCATACCCCAGATACGTGAGAAAACTGCCAAAGCCCACCACGCCGCTGACAACGAGCGCCCACCAGGCCCACGCTTCCCCGGCTTCAAGCGGAAAGGCCGCCAGCCACAAATAGATGACGCCGATCGCAATCAGCGAGCCGCCGAAGCTCACGCGATCGTGAAACATGAAGTGCACGATCCGGCATTCATTAATGCTGCACAGGTCCTCCGGCGCCATCCGGAGGAACTCGGTGTCGTGCGGCAGAAAATGACCGGTCGCGGATTGAAAGAGCGCAAACACCCCCGCAAGCGCCAGGCACAGCCCCGTGAGCGAGATCAGGGGGCGGCCATCACCGACCATCGCCTCCAGAAATCCGCGCGATTCTCGGGGCAAGCTCGTTCGCCTCGGCCGATGTTCGAACCGGAACAACCTCGAACTCAACAAGATCATCCCACTTCTTCATCCATTGCTCAAACAGTCCCGCGTCCTCGGTCTCCATGATCTGAAAACACGTCGTGAAATCGAGGTCGACCCAACTCGAAACATACAGTAATCCGTCGGGCAACAACCGCCCCTGCTCGCGCGCACGCCGATAAACCTCGACCGCGGCACCCGGCTTGAATCGTTCGACCACCATGTACAGCATAACAATCAATACACGTCACCCGTGATGACTTGAGAATTAAGGGTCGGCGGCGGCTGCTTGAATTCCGGCGCAATCCACTTTGCCAGTCCCAGTAACGCCGCACAGCCGGCGATCACGGCCATGAGCGATCGGATCGTGAACTGCCAGGCTCCTCCCGCGCTTCGTGCCCCCGGAGGCTGACAATTCGATAGCGACAGCGAGCCATCTTGCCGCTGGTAAAGCCGAACGCACCTTCGTTCGCCCCCGTCGCGGACGCCTGCGACGATCGATGCCGCCTCGTCGGGGCTCATTGCCGTGAGGTTGTAAACGTGCTTCCCACATTCCCCACAGAATCTCCTACGATCATCCCCGACCATGCGCTCCCAGTCCGTGGGGCACGGTTTCCGAATGGCGAATTCCGTCGGAATCGGATCGGCGTCCATCGATAGCCCCCTCTGATCGAAGGAAACGATGAGACCAAACCTCCAGATTGCCGCGAGCGATCCCTCGCCGCATCCAGGCGGCAGCGACGAATAGCCAGAGCCGATTATCGTCCGCCGCAAGAGCGCTTTCAAGGTGAGCGCCGGCTTGGATGGGAGGCTCGCCTCGAGGAGACCTGCCCGTCAACTACTTGACTCCGCGATACCCCCCCACGAAAATCGGCAGCGAGAGATTCCCACCGCCATATGAATCCTTCCCTCGCACCGGCGCGAAGATCGAAATGCTGAACGTGACCGAAAAAACCAAGGACGTCAATCGCCTCGAATACAGCTATCGCGACAATCCGCTCATCGTGACCCGCGGTAGCCCGCTCCCAGCGGGCGCCGTCGCCACCCCCGCCGGTATCAATTTCGTCCTGCTCTGCCGGCATGGGACGGACGTCTGGCTCATCCTGTCGGAACCCTGCGACGGCGAGATCCACGCCGAGATCCCGCTCGACCCGCTCCACAATCGCACCGGCGACCACTGGCACGTCCGCGTCGACGGCCTTCCCGCAGAATTCTGTTACGGCTATCGCGTCGACGGGCCCAAGGACAACGGCCATCGCTTCGACACGCGGTTCATCTTGCACGACCCCTACTCGCGGGCGCTTTCATGCGGTCGCCCATGGGGGCTCTCCGGCAGCCTCCCCCGCCGCTGCCTGATGACCGAATCGATGATCGAGCGGCCCCGCGTCGACGGCCCGCGCACGCCTCGGGAAGACATGATCATCTACGAGCTGCACGTGCGCGGCTATACGATCGACCCCAGCTCCGGCGTGCACTATCCCGGAACCTACGCCGGGTTAGCTGAGAAAGCCGGCGAGCTCGCCGACCTGGGAATCACCACCGTCGAATTGCTCCCCGTCGACGAGTTCGACGAAAACGACTGCCACTTCGTCAATCCGCTCACCGGCGAGAGGCTCCGCAACTTCTGGGGTTACAACCCGGTTCTCTTCTGCGCGCCCAAGGCGGCTTATTCCAACAATCCCGAGCGCTACGCCCCCTGGCACGAGTTCTGCCAGATGGTCGACGCGTTCCACTCGACCGGAATCGAAGTCATCCTCGACGTCGTCTTCAATCACACGGCCGAGGGAGGCGAAGGCGGGCCGACTTTGAGTTTTAAAGGCATCGACAACACCCTTTACTACATGCTCGACGACAAAGGTCGGTACTTGAACTATAGCGGCTGCGGAAATACCTTTTCCAGCGACCACCCCAACGTCCGCAATTACCTGCTCGAATGTCTGCGGAACTGGGTCGTCGAGGGAGGGGTCGACGGATTCCGGTTCGATCTGGCCTCGGTCTTCGGCCGTGACCGTCACGGCAACGTGATCCTTGAGCCCCCCGTGATCACTCGCATCTCGGAAGACTCGCTCCTTCGCGACGTCAAGTTGATCGCCGAGCCCTGGGATGCCGCCGGTCTCTACCAGGTCGGCACCTTCCCCGGCGAGGGCCGCTGGGCCGACTGGAACGGCCGCTATCGCGACGACGTCCGAAAATTCTGGCGCGGCGACCCCGACATGACCACCTCGCTCGCCACCAGGCTCTGCGGCAGCGACGACCTCTTCCACGGCCGCGGTCCGCTTCACTCGATCAACTTCCTCTGCTGCCACGACGGATTCACCCTCTACGACCTCGTCTCCTACAACTACAAGCACAATGAAGCCAACGGCGAAGGAAACCGTGACGGCAGCGACGCGAACTGGTCCTGGAACTGTGGCGCCGAGGGTCCGACCGACGACCCAAAAGTCGTTGCGCTAAGGCGCCGTCAGGTGCGGAACCTGCTCACAACGCTGATGGTCTCTCAGGGCGTGCCGATGATCATGGGCGGCGATGAGTTCCTCCGCACCCAGCACGGCAATAACAACGCATGGTGCCAGGACAATTCCTTGAGCTGGGTCGACTGGGCCCTCCGGCAGCAAAACGCCGACTTCCTTCGCTTCGTGAAAATGTTGATCGCCTTCCGGAAAGCTCACCCCACCTTGCGCCGGCGAACGTTCTTCAGCGGAGACCGAGGCGGCCTCCCTCCGGAAATCGTCTGGCATGGCGTCGAGCCCGCCAAACCCGACTTCTCCTACAACAGCCACTCGCTCGCGTTCGCCCTCGACGGCCGCTGCACCGACCGCCCGAATTTCGTCGATCGCGACATCTACGTGGCCATGAACGCCTACGTGCGTCCGCTCGAGTTCAAAATCCCCGCCGCCCCCTCAGGCCGCCCCTGGCGCCGCAAGCTCGACACCGCGCTTCCCGCCCCCGACGACATCGTCGACGACGACCAAGGGCCACTCGTGCCCGTACTCGAACGCTATCGCGTCGAATCCCACGCAACCATTATCCTCGTCTCGGAATAGCGACCTTCACGCCCACGCGGCAAGCTTTCTTAAGCTGTCACGCAAGCGTTCACCTGGCCGGGTTCTGCCGCCAGATCCCTTCCGGCGCGCCCTGTCGCACGGCCGAGACCGGATTTGCCGCACGAATTCGAGCTCGAACACGCGAGAAATGGAGTACTCAGTGGCATCGAGCCATGCATGAAACTCCCCGACAAGGACTCGAACCTTGAACCTAGCGGTTAACAGCCGCTCGCTCTACCATTGAGCTATCGGGGAAAGAGTACTTCGAGCATACCGGCGCGGCTGCCCTCGCTCAAGGTCACTCGGTCCTGTCCCGTTCGCACCGGTGGGCGAGCTTCTCGCGTGCTTCTTCGGGTCAGCGATCGGGACCGCTCGCACGGAGCGGCCTCTTGGCAGGGGACGACAGAACGACCCTGAGCCCGGTTTGCGGACGAGACCGGTAGGGCCGGTCCGATCACTCCTTATGTGCGACGGACTTCTCGTGCACCTTGATGGCGTCTTCGAGGATGCCGACGATCAGGGCGTTCAAGGAAGCTTTGTCTTCCTTCGCCCAGCTCGCCAGTTGCTCGTGCAGCACCGGAGGCATGCGAATCTGGAAGTGAACCACGGTTTCAGGCATTGCAGCGTCTCCTCAGATCAAAAATCTACCCCGGACCACCAAGCGATCTGCCGGGGACCTGGCCCGGCTCCGTGCGTACGCGAATCGGGGCATGCAATCTTATTGTACCCGAAAATCAAGACGCGAACTTTCATTATTTTCTCGGAAATGATACGGTTTGATCGGCGAACCACGCATGCAACCCGTACAATCACTCCCCGCTGCAGACATCGATCCCATATTAAGCCGGAGTCCCCCGTTGAACGCTTCCAAGGAGGAATCCCGGGCGCGCACGATCACGAGCCGAGCAGGCCCCGGCTCCTTCGGATTCTCTCATCGACGACTTCGTCGCGCACTGGGGCCTGATGGCTCGCACCTGGGGCATCAATTCCAGCATGGGCGAGCTGTTCGCCTTGCTCTACATCACCGGTACCGACTGGACGGCCGACGATCTCCGCAAAACACTGCGGGGTCTCGCGCGGTAATGTCAGCATGAACCTGCGCGAGCTGCTCGCCTGGGGAGTCGTACACCGGGTCCATCGCCCCGGTGAGCGCCGCGAGTTGTTCCGCGCCGAGACCGATGTCTGGACACTGTTTCGCAAGGATCCTCTCCGAACGCAAGCGGCGTGAGCTCGATCCCAGTCTCGAAGTGCTCGATCGCACGGTGCGCCTCGCCCAGGCTCGCCCGGACATGGCCCAAGTGCAGGCACGCGTCGAGTCGCTGCGCCAGTTCTTCGGGCTGATCGACTCCCTCGCCGTGCGCCTTCTCTCCTTGCCCTCTGCCCAATCGGCAAGCGATGACTTTCCGAGCCCCGAGGACACAACTTAGTCATGGAACACTCGGGCCGATTCGTCTAGACTGGCGGAATAGACTCGGAAGAAATCGGGCGTTGCTCGCGAGCGAGGGCCCGATCCTTGCTCATCCCGGCCGGTCGTGTGGTTCTCGACCGCTTGTGCTGCCGTGGCGATCAAATTTCTGTGGAGTTCCGATATGAGCGGCGTGTCTGCGGCGGACGATTATCGTCCTGGCCTGGAAGGCGTCATTGCGAATGAAACGGCCATCGCCAATATCGAGGGGACCGACGGCGCCGGCGGCCTCGAGTACCGAGGCTACCGGATCGAAGACCTCGCCGGTCACGTCTCCTACGAGGAAACTGCCTTCCTGCTCCTGCACGGCGATCTCCCGACCCGCGCACAGTTGAGCGAGTTCGACGCTCGACTCAGACGCAGTCGAGCGATTCCAGAGCCGCTCGTCGCCCTCTACGGTCAGATTCCCAAGAACGTCCATCCCATGGACGTTCTGCGCAGCTCGGTGAGTGTGCTGGCTCATTTCGATCCCGATTGCAACGCTTCGCCCCTGGATCATGCCGCCAACGTCCGCAAGGCCGAGCGTCTGCTCGCCCAGATGGCCACCGCCGTCGCCTTTCGCGAGCGGATTGTCAAAGGCCTGCCCGTGATCGAGCCCCGAGCCGATCTCGATCATGCCGCCAACTTCCTCAACATGGTCAACGGCAAGGTGCCGTCCGAGACCATGCGCGAGGCGTTCGACCTCTCGATGGTCCTCTATACCGAGCACGAGCTCAACGCCTCAACCTTTTCGGCGAGAGTCACCGTTTCCACGCTTTCTGACATCTATTCCGGCATCGTCGCCGCCATCGGCACGCTCAAGGGCCCGCTTGCACGGCGGTGCCAATGAAGAAGCGTGGAAGCTGCTCGAGCAAGTCGGCTCCCCCGAGAATGCGGAGAAATGGATCCAGGCGGCCCTTGCACGCAAAGAGCGAATCATGGGGTTCGGACACCGCGTGTACAAGAAAGGCGACCCGCGCACCGCGATTCTCACGCCCTACTGCATCGAGCTCGCCAACGAAATCGGCGACGACCGCTGGGAAAGAATGGCCGAGCCCATCGAGCGAGTCGTGACGACGCAGAAGCACCTCCCGCCCAATGTCGATTGGCCGAGCGCACGACTCTATCACTACATGGGGCTCGACACCGACCTCTACACGCCGATCTTCGCAATGGCGCGCGTCGCTGGCTGGGCAGCCCACGTCATCGAGCAGCTCGACCACAACCGATTGATGCGGCCGCGGGCGCGCTATATCGGCCCCCCTCACCGTGCGGTGAAGCCAATCAACAATCGGTGAACAGCACACCCGGTGACCGACTGCGTGCGATCACGGAAGCGCTGGCTTCCCGACTTTCCTCAAACCGCTGAGCGCGAAGACACTCGTTCCCACGCTTTGCGTGGGAACGAGTTTCGTGCCGCTCTGCGGCTGGCCCGCCGTCGATTGCCGGAAGTGAATCCCATTTCCGCAACTGCCGCCTGCCCCGCCCGCTACTCGTCCTCGGCGGCTTTTTTGGCCTCCGCCTTCTTCACTGCCGCCTTGGCCTTCGCCTTGGGCTTGGGCTCGTCGTCATCCCCGGCGTCGTCCTTCTTCGCCGCAGCGTCATCGTCTTTCTTCATCTCGTCCGCGGCTTCCGGCTTGGTCGCCGGCGCAGCGGCCTTCGGCTGGGCCTCCATCGTGTGCCGTGGCGCGGTGAGCCGGCGCATTGCGTTCGGGTCGGAGACCTCGGTCCGGCCCAGCACCGGCGAATTCATGTCGTAGCCGAGATAAGCCAGGAGCTTTCCGATGTTCATCGGCCGGATTCCGTTCAACCGGCATTCCTTCGTCGCGTCCGAGACGGCTTTCTGGTCTCTGGCTTGTTGCGCCACCGCCGAGTCGGACTGCTTGGCGAAGATGTCGCGGAACGGCGGCCGGTCGTCGATCACATACCAGTCGATTCGCGGATTGACCGCGCCCATCGGTTTGCCCAGGTCGCCCGGCGGCAGATCATAGTCGACGACACCGCCGGATTCCAGGATCATCCGCTTCAGCTCTTGGCGGTCGTCCCTGCCGTCGCGATTCACGTCCATCTTGCCCACGAGTGCAAACCGCGTCGGCTGGTTCGGCGACCACGACGGCGAGTAGACGATGTCTCCCACCCGGATCGGGTCGATCGAGCTGTCGGTCTTGGTGATGCGAGCGTGGCTGCTCGTTTCGCCGACCGAAGTCAGCTCGATATTGCCCTTCGGCTTCTCGGTCGGAATGCCCGGCGACCGTGCGTCGAAGATTGTCATTTTCATCTGCGGCCTGGCGCCCATCCGCCGGTTGATGCTCACCAGCACTTCCTTGGTCTCGTAGTCGACATAGGTGACGTAGCCGTCCGGCCGGTCGAGGATGTTCTCGTTGTTGCGCTCGTTCTTGTCTCGCAGCTCTCGCTGGATCGCCAGAAACGTCTCGCGCTGCCGGGCGAAATCCTCGCCCTGCCGCGTGATCTCGGTCTTGGCCGCCAGCAGCTCGTTCTGTGCCTTGTCGAGCGCGGTTTGAAGCTGGTCCACCTTGGTCAAAAGCGTGCTCCGCTCTTCTTCGTGCCGCTTCGTCTCCTCCAGCGTCTCGGCATGGGCCTTGCTCGCCGCGCCGGTCTGTGTGTCCACTTGCGCCTTGGCCACGCTCGTCGCCGCTTCGAGGCTACGCCTGAGATTCACGTAATTGAGGGCCATCTCGGTCGTCAGCATCGACATGTTCTCGAAAATCTCCGCCATCCGTTCGATCGCCGACATATAGGTCTTGTTCGGCTCGGATTGGAATGACGAGACCCCTTTCTGCACGTTCTGCTGGGCCTCATCGAGCTCGGGTCCTTGCAAGTTGGCCTGCTTGGCTTTCTGCACCGCAGTGTTCACCGGCTCGAGCGCTGCGCCGATCCGCTCGGCCATCTTCTTCATCTGGGCGGAGATCTCTTCGTTCACCGGGTCGATCTCACTGGCCTTGACGCCGATCTTGTTTCGCAACGTGTCATACTGGTTGACCGCGAGATCCTGCGCCGCCTTGGCCTTTCGCAATGACTCCTGCGCCGAATCGTTTCGGGCTGCCTCCGAAACGCCATTGGTGTAAAGAAAATACGACGAGACCATGAGAATGACCGTCAGCGCGATGAACACCGCGACGGCAATCTTGAGGCCTTGCGACTCATTGGCTGCGGCCATGAATGGTACCCCCCGAGCAGTCGGGTCGCGACCTGCTCATACAATCCGCCGGTTTGCTGATACTATGTCACACGCGAGAGGAAACGACGGAACCATCCACCGAAATCCCCGTCAAGCTATTCGTCGCGGGGCGCGTCATCCGTAGAATCCGTCTGATTCAACTTATTGTAAGAACCGTCAAGATGCCGGTCAAACAGGCAGTCACCGTCCGTGAAAATCTGCCTCCCGCCGTCTTCGCGGCCGCGGCGGGGAGTCATCCCGGCGTTCGCTGCAGCCTTGCAGCCCCGAGCGCGCACTCCCTACGTTGGATGTTCCCAGGCGCGTCAAAGTTCCCTCGAAAATGAAACACAGCCCGATGTCCACACGCCCTACATTCTACATCCTCGACGCTTTCTCACTGATATTTCAGGTCTTCCATGCGATCCGCGGCCCGCGCGAGAGCAGCGTGATGACCGGTCCGGCCGGCCAGCCCACCGAGGCCGTCTTCGGCATCTTCCGCGACATGCTCAACCTGCTCCGAGACAAGCAGCCTGATTTTATCGCGGTCGCCTTCGACGGGCCTGGCCCGGTGTTTCGTTCGGACATCTTTGCCGAATACAAGGCGACGCGCAAGGAGATGCCCGTCGACCTGGTTCCCCAGATCCCCGTGATTCGCACCCTCTTCGAAGGCTTCCGCATGCCGGTCTTCATGGAGCCCATGATGGAGGCCGACGACGTGATCGCCACCCTCGCCCGCCGTGGCGAGGAGCGCGGACTGGACGTCTTCATCGTCACCGCCGACAAGGACGCCCGCCAGTTGATCGGCGACCACATCCGAATCTTTAACATCCGCAAGAACACCGTGATGGATGCCGCCGCCCTCGAAGCCGATTGGGGCATTCGCCCCGACCAGGTCGTCGATTACCTCGCCTTGGTCGGTGACTCCGTCGACAACGTCCCCGGCGTGCCCGGCATCGGCCCGGGCTTCGCCAGCACGTTCCTCAAGGAATTCGGCACCCTCGACAACCTGCTCGCCAACCCGGGAAAGGTCAAGGGCCCCAAGAAGCAGCAGGCCCTGCGCGAACACAAGGAGACGGCCCTCCGCGCCCGGCGGCTCGTGGCCCTCAAAGACGATATCCCGATCTCGCTCGATTGGGAGGCGCTCAAGACCGCCGGTCCCGACATCGCCGCATTGAAAGCACTCTGCGATCAATGCGGGTTCCACCGCTTTCGCGATGAGCTCGGAAAGGGCGAGCCCCCCTCCCCCGCCGCCGAGAAGCCCTGGGAGGCACGGTACCACACCGTCGATTCCCCCGAGAGCTTCGCGAAATTCCTGGACGAGCTCCGCGCACAGCCCCGGTTCTGCGTCGACACCGAAACCACGGCGATCGACCCCCTTCGCGCCCGATTGGTCGGGCTGTCGTTCTCGTGGAAGCCCGGTGAGGCTTATTACTTGCCCGTCCGTGGGCCGATGGGCGCCGTGCTGCTCGATGAGCGAGCCGCTCTGGAAGCCCTGCGCCCGATCTTGACCGACCCTGCGATCGAGAAGATCGGCCAGAATATCAAGTACGACCTCCTCGCCTTGGGCCGCGCCGGCCTCGATCTGGCCGGACCGTTCACCGACACGATGGTCTTGAGCTATCTCCTGGAAAGCGGCGAGCGCAACCACAACCTCGACCAGCTCTCCAAGCGCCTGCTCGAGCACGACATGATTCCGATCTCCGACTTGATCGGCAAGGGCAAGAACCAGTTGCGCATGGACCAGGTGAGCATCGAGCAGGTCACCGAATACGCCGGCGAAGATGCCGATGCGACCCTGCGCATCGAAGAGATTCTTTCCGCCAAGGTCCAGAGCGAAGGGCTCTGGACCCTCTACGCCGAGCTCGAGCGCCCGCTGATCACGGTGCTGGCGCGGATGGAGCGGGCCGGCATCGCCGTTGACTCGGCGCGGCTCAAGCAGCTCTCCCGCGAATTTGCCGGTCGAATCGACACGATCGAAACCCAGATCTATTCCATGGCCGGCCATACCTTCAACATCAACTCGGGGCCCCAGCTCCGCCAGGTGCTCTTCGACGAGCTCAAGCTGCCGTCACTCCAGAAAACCCCGGGCGGCGAGCAGAGCACGGCGCAGGAGGTGCTCGAGGAGCTCGCGGCCAAGCACCCCTTCCCCGCCCTCCTGATCCAGCATCGCCAGCTTTCCAAGCTCAAGAGCACATATCTGGACGCTCTCCCCGAGCTCGTGCACCCTGAGGACGGGCGGATCCATGCGTCATTCAATCAAAGCGTCGCGGCGACCGGCCGCTTGAGCTCGAGCGACCCGAATCTCCAGAACATTCCCGTGCGCACCGAGGAAGGCCGCCAGATCCGCCAGGCGTTCATCGCCGACCGGCCCGGATGGCTCCTGCTCGCGGCCGACTACTCCCAGGTCGAGCTCCGCATCCTGGCTCACTACTCCGCTGATCCCGCCCTTTGCCGGGCCTTCGAGCAAGACCGCGACGTGCACTGCGCGGTGGCAGCCAGGATCTTCGGCGTACCTGAGAGCGAAGTAAGCGAGGCGCAGCGCCGCGTCGCCAAGACCGTGAATTTTGGCGTCGTCTACGGGCTTTCCGCCTTCGGACTCTCGAGCCGCTTGGGTATCACCCAGGCCGAGGCGGCCACGTTCATCGAAGCCTACTTCCAGGAGTACTCGGGCGTCGATCGCTTCATAACACGAACGCTGGATACGGCCCTGGCCGCAGGCAGAGTGGAAACAATCCTCGGTCGGCGCCGGCCGATCATCGGGATCAAGTCGACGACGGGCCGCACCCGCAACCTCGCCGAGCGCACGGCGATCAATACAGTCATTCAAGGCTCGGCGGCTGACTTGATCAAACGCGCCATGATCCTCCTGGACGATCACCTGGTTCGGCAAAACTTCCAGGCGCGGATGCTCCTTCAGATCCACGACGAGCTTGTCTTCGAGGCGCCCGAGCCGGAGATTCCACGGCTGGCCGCACTGGTGCGGCAGACGATGACGACCGCGCTCGAACTGAACGTGCCCCTGGCCGTCGACATTGCCGCAGGGCCGAACTGGCTCGACGTGGCATCGATTCCTTCGGAAAACCGAGTCGAATAAAATAAAGCGATGCCCGCGGTCGAAATGATTGAAGGAGTCGTGGCGCGAACGTCTCGTGGATTTTTGTTGAATCGCCGGGAGACCCTTGCAGCAGTCCTAGGGATGTCGTATAAAGTGAATAATGAACCTCATCTGATCGACTTCAAGATGGTCAGGCCCGTCCTTTCGCCTTTCTTCCTTCCCCACGGCCACTGTTGCTAGACGTGAGCCCTGGACGAGTAACGAAGGCGGCAACACCCTCAGGAAACCCACCTGGTTTAATCGAAGCTACCGCGTCGCGTGAATCATTTTTCGTGCCGCCGGCACCGTCATCCAGTTTCAGAGTCTGCACCGTCTCGTCGTTGGCTGGTTGATCTGGCGGCCGAACCGGTGATCATGTTTTCGTAGTCAAATGCGGTTTCGTCCCGTTGGGTCAGGGGATGAAGAGCCGCGGGTCGAGGCGAGCGGACTGTCCTCGGCTATGCCCGATATCGATCTGCCCTCGGTGCTAAGGAGCACCTCCTTGATGACTCCAGGCGAGCGATCTTACCAGCCGCGCGCGGCGAGACGCTGGAAACACGGAACCGCCCCCGTGATCGGCCTTACAGGCGGCGTTGCCAGCGGCAAGAGCTCGGTGGCGAGTCTGTTCGCCGAATGCGGGTGCGCCGTGATCGATGCCGACTCGGTCGGCCATGCAGTGCTCGAGCTTCCGCTCGTGAAAGAGCGGCTTGCCGGCCGTTTCGGCCCCGCTGTCGTCGTCGGCCACGGGCCTTCCGATTCAGGCGAGCCCAGGGTTGATCGCAAAGTGCTGGCGGCGATCGTTTTCGCAGACCCCGAAGCTCGGCAAGCCTTGGAGGCGATTGTTCACCCTCTCATGCGGGCTCGGTTCCTCGAGGAGTTCGAGAAAAAGCTGGGATCCGGCCGCGCTTCGGGCCGACCGGTCGTGCTCGATGCCGCAATCTTGCGCGAGGCCGGCTGGGATGATCTGTGCGACTCGGTCGTGTTCGTCGACGCGCCCCGAGCCGAACGGCTTCGCCGCGCCACCCAGAATCGCGGATGGTCTGATCAGAATTTCACAGCCCGCGAGAGCGCACAGTGGCCCTGCGAGCGCAAGCAGCTTCAATCTGACTTCGTGATCTCCTCGAGCGTCCCGCTCCCCTCGCTTCACCGCGAGGTCGAACGGATTCTCGCAACACTCGCCGGGCAGGCCCTGCCCGATTCCGCGGCATGGGCCCCCTCGCAATCGCTCACCGGATCGCGGCCAAGCGGCCGCCACTGCAAGGATGGAACGGGCTCCGACGCCTGGCATGATCCCTGCCCTGTTTCGTGAACACTTCTTACTAGACACGGTGATGATCGTAGAAGACTGAAATCGACCGCGGCTTCCTCGAACTCAGCATGCTGCCGTTGCGGTCTGCTCCGAGAGCGCTCTTTTCGATTGAACAGGAGAATGGTTCCCATGGCCAACGAGACTCGCCCACGCCGAGAATCATCAGGCCCGTCGCGCATTCGAAAAACCATCGGATCGTCTGGTCCGCAGGCACCTGACGAACAGGTGGAAGCCGGCTCTCCGGTGCCGGGGTATCCCGGCGCCGCTGATTCTGCACCCGCTCCGTCGGAGCCGCCGCGTGAACGAAAGGATCGCGAGCCCCATCGCGAGGAGGCACCCGCCGATCGCGAGCCGATCCGGTTCATTCGCCAGCGTGATCGCGAGCCGGTGCGCGAGCGCCCCGATCACGATCCCGGAATCTCGGTGCGCGATCGCCTCGCCCGCGACCGAGCCGAGCGCGACGCAGGTCCGATTCACCGCGATGGAATCCCGATGGCTCGCGACCGAGATCGAGATCGAGATCGAGATCGAGATCGAGATCGAGATCGCGAGAGGGAAGCTCCGCCTCCATTGCTGCCGCGCGAGCGCCCTCGCGATCTCGAGCTCGGCGGGAACTTCCGCGATCGGGCCGACCGTGGCGAGCTGGCAACTCCTGCTCGCGATCGAGATCGGGATCGAGATCGAGATCGCCACCCGGACCGGGACCGCGATCGCGAATACGCTCCACCGGCCCGCGTCGAGCGCACGCCACCGCTGCCGTACACCGACTTGCCGGCTGACTTCGTCGAGGAAGAGGAAGATATCTTCGGCGACGCCGCGCTCCACGATCGCTACGAAGATATCAAGCGCGGCGAGATCCACCTCACCGAGCTTCAGAAGATGACGATGCCTCAGTTGATCCGCACCGCCAAGAGCGAGGGCATCGCTGAGTATATGGGTCTCAAGAAGCAAGACTTGATCTTCAAGATCTTGAAAGAGCGGGTCAAGCAGAACGGCCTCATGTACGGCGAGGGCACGCTCGAGGTCTTGCCTGACGGCTTCGGCTTCCTGCGCAGCCCCGACTACAATTACCTTCCCTGCCCCGACGACATCTACGTCTCACCCAGCCAGATTCGCCGGTTCGGGCTCAAGACCGGCGCCATCGTCTCCGGGCAGATCCGCCCGCCCAAGGAAAACGAGCGCTACTTCGCACTCTTGCGCGTCGAGGCGATCAACTTCGAAGATCCCGACAAGCTCAGCGAGAAGGTCTGCTTCGACGATCTGACGCCGCTGCACCCCCAGGGCCGGATCCGGCTCGAGACCACCAGCGACGAGATCAACATGCGGGTCGTCGATCTGATCACCCCCATCGGGTTCGGCCAGCGCGGCGTGATCGTCGCACCACCTCGAACTGGCAAAACCATCCTGCTCCAGAAGATCGCCAACAGCATTCTGACCAACCACCCCGACGCTTACGTCATGGTTCTCTTGATCGACGAGCGGCCGGAGGAAGTCACCGACATGGAGCGCTCCGTCAAGGGCCCCACGGCCGAGGTGATCAGCTCGACCTTCGACGAGCCCGCGTCGCGGCATATCCAGGTGGCCGAGATGGTCATCGAGAAGGCCAAGCGCATGGTCGAGTTCGGCAAGGATGTTGTGATCCTGCTCGATTCAATCACCCGCCTCGCCCGCGCTTACAACACGGAAGCGCCCCACTCCGGTAAGATCCTTACCGGCGGCATCGACGCCTCGGCACTACAGAAACCCAAGAGGTTCTTCGGAGCCGCCCGCAAGATCGAGGAAGCCGGCAGTCTCACCATCCTCGCGACGGCCCTGGTCGATACCGGCAGCCGCATGGATGACGTGATCTTCGAGGAGTTCAAGGGCACCGGCAACATGGAGCTCCATCTCGATCGCCGGCTCGTCGACAAGCGAATCTGGCCGGCGATCGACGTGAACAAGTCGGGCACCCGTCGCGAAGAGTTGCTCATGGATCCCGAAGAGCTGCGCCGCGTCTGGATCCTCCGCCGGGTCTTGAACGACATGAACCCCGTCGAGGCCATGGAGCTTCTCACCGGCCGGATGCGCAAAACCAAGGTCAACGCCGAGTTCCTGATGAGCATGAACCTGACGTGACGATCGCGATCCAGAAACTCCTCGCTCTGCTTCCCCCCTTCAGAAGGGGGGGCCAGGGGGGGTCGAGTGCGGATGACTCCAGATGTCTTCCCCCCACCCAGTTTTCCCCCCCTTTAGAAGGGGGGGCCAGGGGGGGTCGAGTGCGGACGACGCCACGTGTCTTCCCGCCATGCCCTCCCAAAGAGTGTCTGAACCAAGGCCCCGCGATACTTACTCAAAAGTGCCCCCGCCGAGAGCCCTGCTCGATATGGCCGATTTCATCGGAAACCTGTCATCTCCCGCCGGTAAGTTCGCCATTGTCGCCGGCCGATTCAACGGATTGGTAACCGAATCGCTGCTCACCGCCTGCCGCGACACGCTCCTTCGCCACGGCGTGCCCGATGACGCCGTCGACGTGGTCTGGGTCCCCGGCTCCTTCGAGATCCCCCTGGTTGCCAGCAAACTGGCCGCATCCGCCCGTTACGCCGCCGTGATCTGCCTGGGCTGCGTGATCCGCGGCGAGACGGCCCATTTCGACCACGTGGCCGGTCAGGCCGCCTCAGGCGTCCTGCAGGCGTCGCTTTCAACCGGCGTCCCGGTGATCTTCGGCATCCTCACCACCGACACGGTCGAGCAAGCACTCAACCGCGAAGGTCTCAAAGGCGGCAACAAAGGCTCCGACGCCGCCTTGGCCGCGATCGAGATGGTCAACCTACTAACCAAGCTCCCTCAATGAGCCGCCCGCCCGCTTTCTATAAAACCGAGCAGAAATCACCTCAAGATTTCGCAGGTGCTGCCGAATTCCAGCGCGGGTAACGCAACCGCTCAATCGCGGGAAACGGGTGCTCGCGTGGAGGATCCAATTCCCTCGTCGCCTCGGGGAAGGTCAGGTTTCGCGATGCAGCTCCACCCACAGCAGGCCCACACGATCACTGGAGGATAGAGCATGGTTGCCAAAACTCTTTTGCCGCAAGCGTTCTGGTTCCGTTTCGCTGCACCCTGCATGCGCGTCGACGGAATTCCCCGCGCTAATTTCTCGTCCGGTCTTCTCGCGTTGCCGCCGTCCTGCGCGCTGCCGGACTTGAAGCCGCTCGATGGCGGCGCCAGGTGGGCGGAGGTTCGAGTGGGATGGAATTCAGGCGGCCTCGGAATCGCCGTCCTCGCTGACGGAGTGACCGCGCAGCAGCTCGCCGATCGCCGGCCCGAGGGATTCGCGGTTGCGCAATTCTGGGTCGACACGCGCGACACACGTAACGTGAGTCGCGCCACGAAGTTCTGCCATCGTTTTGTCGCGCGGATTGATCGCGGCAGCTCGCGCGGGCGGCTGGACGCGCAGGTCGCCCAGCGTGCCATCTCGCGCAGTTGCCGATGCACCCATCGGCAGGGCCGACGACATCCCCGTGCGGGTCGAGCTCAGCCGCACGAGCTGGCTCCTCGAACTGTTCCTGTCGAGCCAGGCATTGAGCGGCTTTGACCCCGACACCAATCGGCGGCTCGGGTTTGCGTTTCAAATCACCGATTTTGTCCGCGAAGATCAATTCTTCAGCGTCGGACGTGATTTTCCAGTCGGCGATAACCCTGGCTTATGGGCGACGCTCGAATTACGCGACTGATCGCACGACGCCACAAACGCGATAACCGCCGCCCAGCCACCGGTCGTCACTCTGGCGAAGGAAGAGACGACACCACTCACAATTCAAGGCTGCGCGGCAAGCGAGTCAGTACGCGCGAGTTCCGCGCGGTCTGCGGTCGCGACGCGATGCCACGATTTCCAGGCGCGGTCCAGCTCGCGAACATTGCTGAGCTCGTAGTGAACACGAGTTGAGGCGTCCCACCCGTCTTTGAGCCCGTCCCGCACGAACTCGAGAAACTTGGGCCGCCCACCCATCTCGATCAAGAATCGAGAGATCGAGTAACCCTGACCATAGAAGCTCATCAGGTCCTTGGGGTATTCCTCGATCACGAACAAACGAGACAGTGGAAGCTCTCCGCGGCGACCGAGTAGGTCCACGACGATCTGGTCGTGTCGGCGAAGCTCGCGGTTGTCTTCGCTCAAGAGCGATGCCCCCTCGTCGGCCCAACGCGGCATCGGGCCCCCAAAGTAGCTCGCGAAAATCGTATGTGTGACTTCATGCGGGATCGCCGAAGCAAGGATGCGTTCCAGCCGCCCCTCGACGGTCATGCGCTGATCCGTCACTCGTCCTCCATGGAATCCGAATGACGTGATGCCCCCCCCCTCGCCCCTCGTGATCACCACATGCACTGGACAAGGCGTCGCCCACGCCGGTAACTCACGGCCCAGCCAGGCTTTGGCCACCGAAACCCGGCATGCTTCAGCACGTTCGGCCACGCGCTGGGCAATTTCCTTCGTCGGAGCGTCCACGACGAAGTTCGCGCTCCGGTGCGAAGCGCCGCCGACGAGCGGAAGCATGACAATCGCCAGCAGCGGCGCAGTCCATCGTCCACGAACATTCCAATCGGAACGAGCATCCATGCTCTCAATTCCTCCGTGATTTCGCTCGCGATCCGAAGCGGAGCGGGATTCTAGCAGAACGCGCGATTCGTGTCGCTACATCTTCTAAACGGTTTGTTCCGGTTCCACTGTACGCGACGGCACGCGGAAATGATTGTCCGGCGATTTCCCTGATCTTGCCTGCCGGTTTCGTCCGATGCTTAGGCAGGTTCGATCTCAGATGAGGAGTTGACGTCTTTCAACCAGTTGAGGGTCCATCGGTCCGAGTCCAGGATCGGAATTCGACCGAATCGCACAAATCAAGTTGCGATCGTCTGCTATCACGGCAACAGAACGCGGGGAGGAGGATAGCCCATGGCTACCGCGCAACTGCGAGTTTTTCCCCATCCCGAGGAAGAACATGAGGATTCGAACAACCCCTCAATCACAATCAGGCTGAGCGAGTTGTACCCCCTACTCGCGCAGGCGTATCGCGACAACTACGTATGGCTGCGAGATTTCGAGGATGATCGAGCTCTTGGTCAGCAATGATCTCTACGAGGTCGTTCGAGCGTTTTCGAACTGCCGCCCCTCGGCATGATCCCTTCTCAGGGCTTGCCTGGCGAGGGCGAAAGGTCTACTGTTATTAATCGTTCCCAGGTCGCCTGAGTTTCGCAAACGCTATCCCGGCCTCCAGAGATTCGAGCCTCCGCGTTATGGCCACCGAGGATTTCGCTTCTACTGGCGATGCGTTCACATTCGAACGCCATGGCGACCTGACCGTGATCACGGCAACGGAGGCGATCGAGCGCATTGACTTCAGCCTGGCGGAAGAAGTCGCCGAGCTGATCTTGAATCCGCTCAAGCGCCAGGAAAACCCGTTGATCGTTTTTGACTTGAGTCGTGTCCAGTACTTCGGCTCGATGTTCCTCGCGCTCCTGATCCGCTGCTCCCGGCTTGCGATCTCCCAGGGCGGGTCGATGGCGCTCTCCGGAGTCACCGATCGCACGCGGGAGTTGCTGCGCGTGACCGCACTCGACACCGTTTGGCCGATCTACGATTCGAAGCGAGAAGCCATGGATGCCCTTCTGCTCGACTAGCTAGCGCGAGCCGTTGACAGGTTCGACTTCCCGTCCGATGATGAACACAGGGGTTTCTCGAGCGCTTCCTTCGGGCGGGATCTAGAGGGCCGGCGCTTGATCGGGTTCCCCCGGGGCAGGGCCGACATGGGCATCTACGACCGCGAATACTACCGTGGCGAAACGCAAGGCTCCGCCTGGTTCAGCGGAGTATCCCCGGTCTGCAATTGGCTCGTCGGGATCAACGTCGCCGTATTCCTGTTTCAGAATCTCGCCAAGCTCGACCACGATTTTATCAACTTGCATTTCGCGGTGTCGGTCCAGGAGACCTTCCACCACTACAAGTTCTGGCAGCTACTGACCGCCACGTTCTTCCATGCCAATATCTGGCATCTGATCATGAACATGTGGTTCTTCTGGATGGTGGCGCGGGACATGGAGCCCCTCTACGGCAGCCGCGACTTTCTGGCCTTCTATCTCGGCGCGGGAATCTTCTCGAGCGCGATCTGGCTCCTCTTCGCGGTCCTCTCACATCAGCCTTTGCCGATGATCGGTGCCTCGGGGGCCGTCACCGCAGTCGTCACTCTCTTCACCTTGTACCACCCCAGGCGCGAAATCCTCTTCATGTTCATGATCCCGATGCAGATGTGGATGGTGCTGACGATCTTCCTCGTCCTTCCCCTGTTGAACCTCTTGAGCGGCGGCAGCACGAACGTGGCAATCGAGGCTCACCTGGCCGGTGCCGGTTTCGGATTCCTCTTCAAACAGTTCGACCTTCGGTGGTCGCGTCTTGTTTCCGGGCGGCTCTCCCGGCCGCGGTTGCGCATTTTTACGCCGGTCCCGCGCGAGCCCAGCCGGTCTCGCTCGTCGAGCCCGTCTCGCTCCGCGGCCAGCGTCGGTGGCTCCCCACGGGCCCCGTCCGTCTCCGTGCTTCCCGAGGAACAACTCGACGCACGCCTGGACGAAGTGCTAGCCAAGATCGCCCGCGAAGGCCGCGCCGGCCTGACCGAGGAAGAGCTCAGGGTGCTTCAGGAAGCCAGCCGCCGCGCGCGAATCAAGCGGAGCGACCGGCCGTGAGCGATGATCCAGCTCTTTCGCTCTCCATCCGCGAGGCCCTGCCCGGCGATCTCCCCGCGATCGTCGAGTTCAATCGCCTCCTCGCCCTTGAAACCGAATCCAAAGCGCTCGACCCCGAAGTCCTTGCTCGTGGCGTATCAAAGGCGATCGCCGATCCCGATCGCATTCGCTACTGGGTCGCCACCACCGCCGACTCCCCTGTCGCCGCTGGCCAGGCTGCAATCACCAGGGAGTGGAGCGACTGGCGCAACGGCTGGATCTGGTGGCTCCAGAGCGTCTACGTCGCCCAGCCGTTTCGTCGCCACGGAATCTTCCGCTCCCTCTATCGCCACATCCACGCTGTCGCGCGCTCGCAGCCCGAAGTCATCGGCCTGCGCCTCTACGTCGAAGACGCCAATCGCCGCGCTCAACTGACCTACCAGGCTCTCGGGATGAAGCCCGGCGGGTATTCTGTCTACGAAGATCTCTGGATCCCGGGCGCAATCTCTCGGTAGCGCTCCGGCACGCCGAGCGCAGATCCGGAGTCGATCGCAGCGGCGGCGAGCTCCGCCCCCTCGCGCAGCGTGCAGCCCAGAGCCGTCAAGAGGGCCGCCGCCGTGTTGGCGATCACGTAGTCGCGCAGAGCGCCGCGCTCTCCGTCGAGAATTCGCGTCAGCTTCTCCGCGCTCTCGGCTGCATCGCGCACGATGAGTGAGCTTATTCCCTGCGCCGAAAGCCCGAAATCCTCCGGGACCCAGCGCGAGTGCTCGACCCGCCCCGGCTCGACCAGTCGGACCAGGGTCGGTCCGTCGAGCGTGATCTCGTCCAGACCGTCGCTGCCCGATGCGACGATCGCGCGCCGGATGTGGGATTGCCGTGAGAGAGCCTCGGCCAGAAGATCGGCGCTGCCGTGGTCCGGCACGCCAATAAGCTGGTGCCCGGGGCTCGCAGGATTGCACAACGGCCCGATCATGTTAAATACGGTGCGAAACGGCAGACTGCGCCTCACCGCTGCAAGCCGCGCCAGCCCGGGGTGGTACCTGGGCGCAAACAAGAAGGCCAGTGAGGCCTCGGCCAGGCAGTGTCTGGATACGAGAGGCTCCGGATCGAACGCGACACCCAGGGCCGCCAGTACGTCCGCGCTGCCGGCGCGGCCCGTTGCCGCGCGGTTTCCATGCTTCACGACTGGAACCTTGCACGCAGCGGCGACGATGGCCGCCGCCGTGGAGATGTTGATCGTTCCCGCACCGTCTCCGCCGGTTCCGCATGTGTCGAGCAGGCGGTCGCTCGCGATTCCGCCGTCCCACGCCCTCATCCGCTCTCGCACCGCGCGAATGGTCCCTTCAAGCTCGTTCGCCGTTACACCCTTCTCGCGCCAGGCTGTGAGAAATCCACTCGCAAGTGGGTCGTCGCCTTCGCCGTCGAGCAGGGCCCCGACTGCGCCCTGCGTTTCATCCGCGGAGAGCGCCATTGTCGCCCTCAACCGCTCGAGCGCTCGAGTGAGGACGCTCATCAAGGCACCCGGACGGTGTGTCGTTCCATCTTGCCTTGGTTCATGCGGTCGAGCCCCATGACGAGCTGGCGGTGGTCCGCTCGGCCGTTCAAGATCTTCACCGTCTGCTCGGCCGTCTGGATCACTTCGTCGTCGATCGCCGAGATCACGTCCCCCCGCTTTACCAGCCGTGCCAGCGGGCTCTGGCTGTCGACGGAAAGGACCAGCGCACCACGCCACGTCTCCGGGAACTCGATGCGCTTCGCCAGCTCAGGATTGAGTGTCGCCAGCTCCAGCCCCAGGACGTAGCTTGAGAGCGCGTCGGGCCGATTCGGCCGCTTGAGCAGCCCGGACTGCTGATCACGCCCAGCCACGGGGGCGGCGGACGTTTGATTCAGCGTCCGGTCCCGTTCGCCGACAGTCACCGTCAGTTTGTGCTCGCGCCGGTCTCGCCAGACAACGACGTCGGCGGTTTGACCCACCGCCGTCATCGAGACCAGATTGATCAGGTGGTTCAGATCGATGATGTCAACCCCGGCGAATCGCAGCACGACATCGCCGTCGCGAATGCCGGCCTTCGCAGCCGGCGAGGACACGTGAACCCGGCCGATCCACGCCCCTCTTGGCTTGTCCATGCCCAGGGCGATCGCGTCCTTCTCGAGGAACGGCGAGTTGCAGATCGACACCGAGGGCGCCCCGCGTGACATACCCGTGAGCGATCAGCTCGTCCATGATCCATCGGGCCAGATTGATCGGGATGCTGAAACCGACCCCCTCGTTCCCTCCGCCGTTCGATGCGATCGAGTTGTTGATGCCGATCACCTCGCCCTTCATATTCACGAGCGGCCCGCCCGAGTTGCCGGGGTTGATCGCGGCGTCGGTCTGCAGAAAGTCCTGGTTGATGACGTCGGGAAGCTCGTCCATCTGGCGCCCGCGAGCGCTGATGATCCCCTGGCTGACCGAGTGCATCAAGCCGAACGGACTGCCCAGCGCCATCACCCACGTGCCAACCCGGGTCTCATCGCTGTTCCCCAGCCGCGCGGCGGGCAGGTCGTCTCGGTCAAGTTGCAGCACCGCGACGTCGGCCTGAGCGTCATTCCAGACCTTCACCGGAAAGATCGAGCGCCCGTCGTGCAGGAACACCCGGATGCTCGAAATCTTGGCACCGTCGACAACGTGATGATTCGTCAGTACGTAAAGCCCCGGGCCCCGGATGCTGCGGATGATCACGCCCGAGCCCGTTTCTTCGAAACGCCGCGTGCGCCGAGAGTCTTCAAACTCAGGTCGAGACACCTTCTCGGCAACGATGTGCACCACTGCCGGCGAGACTGCCTTCGCCACCAGCTCGAACGTGCGATTGACCTGCTCGAACTGGTCGTACTGCTTCGCCAGTGTCGTCATAAATCGCGTCGTCTGCTTGCTGCTGAACGGCCCGCCCCTTCGGGGCGATGCCATCGTCTCCGCTGCTCCGCTCCGGCCACCTGCGCGGAAACCACGGGCCCGCCTCGGGCCAGGAAGATCCCCAGCACGATTCCCATGATCAGCGATGTCACCGAGACAATGACCGCGGAAGATCGCGATAGCATCAATCGTTCTCCACTCCCGCGGCGGGAAGGAGGCGCGGGGAGCAACGGCTACACATTCAAGATCCATCTTTCTCTCACGTGCAGTTTCACCCTAATATACTGCCTTGTGCGCGACCATGTCAAAGATCGATCCTCTTCGCGCGGTCTCCATCGTCGACAGCATTATCCTGCACGCACGCATTTGAAAAAAGGGGTGACAGCCGACCGACAATCTTTCAAAGCAGCGGCGAGTTCATCCACGCTCCCCGCGTTCGTCATCCGGGTCGGGAATGACGCCCACTCAGAACACCAAACAAAACAGCCGCCGGAATGGATCCGGCGGCTCGTCGGCAAAGAAAAAGTCGCATCGAGCGGAAAACCCCCGACGCGAAGACCTCTCAGCGGCCGGTCTCGCTGAAGTCCATTTCGAAGTCACTCAGGTTGATCTTCGAATCGCCTTCGGCGTCTTCAGGTTTATCGTAAACCTTTGCCCACCGCTTCGATTCGGGTTCGAGCGACACGCGACTGCCCCGATCGCTCGTTCTCGCGCTGACAATCGATGCAGCTATTCGTGTAAGGCAACGCGTTCAACCGCGGTTCGGCGATCTTGCCACCACAGTATTCGCAACGGCCGTAAACCCCGCCGGCAATACGCTGCCAGCGCGTGCTCGATCTGGCCCAGCTCCCGGCTCTCGATTTCGACGAGCTGCGAGCAAATCTCGTCATTCGCACAATCAACCGCCGCATCGACATTATCGCCAACCGCGTTCAGCTCCGAAAACTTACGAAAACTGTCGAGATCGCCGTTCAGGGCCTTCCGCAGCGCATCGCGTCGTGCCATTAATCGCTGCGTCAATCTTAGTAAGGCGTCTTTGCGGGCCATAAAACACCTCCTGGTGTCGAACTTCGCGTGTAATGTTTGTGTTCGTCGGTGTCGGGCCGCCAATTCCGGTCTGACCGTGTCCCAGTCGACAAATGGAATCGAATGATGGTTCAATTCAAATTGATGATGGCTCGGACTGGGTGAAGAGATCAATCCCGTCTTCGGCTGCTCGTCGCGACGCGCTGGGCCCGGAGCGAAAACACATCGCTCCTACACAAGGGGTCTAGCACATTATGCGCCATCGACAAGTGGCGGAGCCCGTTTTCCTCCGCTCAACAGGAATATTACGTTCCGTTTGGCAAACGGGTTGCCGGAATTTGGAAAAAAAACGTCTCGGTGCTCGGTCAGTAGGGATTCCAGGAGACGGCGCGTCCATTCCCGTCAGGATTGGCCTGGTTCGAGCCGCGACGATCGCAAGATCGATGGTGGCGGGGTGAGGCCGTTGGCGGGCAGTCAGGGCTTCGAGCCCGCATTCGCTCGAATAGGCCCTGGAGGCGAGGCGGAAGAGCGAGTTGCGGATCATCGTGATTGGCCGAGGCCTCCCTTCACCTTGAGCGGAAGGGTGTAAAAAGCCACGACTCTCGGTTTCGATTCGCCAGGACTGTGCAGAAGGTTTACATAACGCACCCCCTGCGTGTCAAGATAGATCCACTGCTCGATCGACTGTCCCTGCGAGCCCAGGTAGCACACCCGGTTCGGTTTGCCACCCATTCGCTGCCGTACCTCCTCAGGCGTCATGCCCAGCAGCCCTTTCGATCGGCCAAGCTCCGGTCTGCCTTCTTTTCCAGCGCCGTCACCGCCGGCGCCGACTCGACCCATTCGTTCTCGACCTTCCGATATCCACGACTTCGGAAGGCCTCCGCTATCTCCTTCGAATTCGGGTCGATTCGCCAGGCTCTACGCAGTAACTCCACGGCTGTGACCGTGTCTCCAAGCATTTCCTCATAATGCATGGCCAGGGAGAGCGTCGCGAGTGCGTCCGTGTCGCTCAATCGATTCTTTCGGAATTCCAGCCATTCACGCGTCACCGCTACGGCCTCGTCCGGCCGATTGAGTTTGCTTCGCATCACCTCGGCCAGCTCTTTCAACTCGGGCTGGCGCAGCATGGCCAGGTTCTTTCTGGCCAGGCCGACGGCCTTCTCGATCAATCGACTCGCGAGCTCCTTCTTTTCCGGTAGCAGCGTTGTGGCACGCTCCGCACGGGCCAGTGCCGCACCAAGATCGCCCGTCGTCTGGGTGTCGATCAGCCGTTCGTTGGCGTCCGCCCACAACCGGCGATCGAAGGCCTTTCGCGCGTTCTCGGGCGCGTCGCGATACGCCCCGGCCGGGTCCTTCGCGTACAGCTCGTCCCACCGCGCCACGTTCGCTCGGGCCGCCCCGGCTCGTTCGCGGCCGCCGGAAAGAATTTCTCGATCTCTTGTACGGTCTCCTCGAGCCTCGGCAACCTCCGTCGCCGCCTTGAGCTTCGCCCGCAGCGCACGGTGCGCCAGTGCCGCCGGCTCGGGCTCAGGCACTCGTCGCCGCCGCGCGTCTTTCGCCATCGCCAGCCATTCCGACGGAGCGTCCACCCCCAGCCGTTTCATCGCCGTCTCGATCCGGAACGCTTCGGCTTCCACTTCACGCGCCCGTTTGAGCAAGGCCTCGTCCTTGAATTCCCGCGCACGTTTCGAGGCCCACCGCGCCCACGCTTGACGCGTCTGGGCATCGCGTGCGCTCAAGCCCTTCACTCCATTCTCCAGCCGGTCGAGATCGCCTGCCATCGCTTTCACTTCGGTCACGTCGCAGACCAGACGCCCCCCATCGCGCCGGAGCACGCCATGCACGAGCGCCGCGGCCGGCTTGCTCTTCCATGGAAGCTTCCCCGGAACCAGGAAAGTGACATTCGTGCGGCGCAATTGCAGTTCGTCCGGCTCCTTGCCGGGCCGCTTGACGAAAAACCTCACGTGGTCGTCCACAACCACCTTTTTGCCGATCAGTTCATCTCGCCGCGCCAGCTCGCCTGGTTCGACCGCGGTTTCCTCGTCCTGAAGGGCGCCGAAAGCCGCGCTCACCGCGAACACAACGCAAGCGCAGCCTGACCCCCAGAAGCGATGGCTCATGGACGCCCCTCCTCCGGCTCCTCACGAATTGCGATCGGCTCGGCTCCCCAGTGCAGCGACTCAAGCGCCTTGGTATGCGTGATATAGACACCGGACTTCGGCATGAACCGAACGAGATATAAATTCATATCTGCGTCGAACTCCAGCGACTGGAGCCGGGCGCCGAAGATCACCTGGTCGCCCACTTTACGTGGCACCTGCTCGAATAACTGAAAGCCTGTCAGATCAAACACGCCACTCCGGTCCGGGCTGCCGTCGCGCTTGTTGGATTCACCCCACGGCAGAATGCGAAACGCCAGCTCGTACTTCGACGCAGCCGTTCCGTCGGGCGCGGCAGTAATGGTGGTGTCGAGAATGATCGACCGCCCCTTGTAGAGTGTGTCGAACGTGTTTGCTCGCTCTGACGGGCTCATGCTGCTTAGATCGCCCAGCAACTTGCCCAGGTCTTCGGAGATCAGCTTCAGGAAAATCGCGGTCTCGTCGGCGGCTTGACGGATCTTGTCGGCGTCTTGAACGGCCCCTCCCAGGTCATCAACGGCCGCTTTGGCCTTGGAAAGTAGCTCGTTGGCTTTGTCGAACTCGCCCGCTTCAAGCGCCGCGATTCCCTCGGTGCGGCCTTTCTCGGCCACGAGCGGTAACCCCTGCCGGACGTTTTGCCGGTACGTCCACGCGACCGTTGCGAGCACCAGAACCGGCACGAGCACGATCAGCACGCGGTTCAGCAACCGCTTCCGGGAAAGGGGCTTGATCTCGTGCACCTGCTCGGCTTGGCCCGGCGCAGCGGCCACGGCCGTCTCAGGTCGTGGCCGCGATAGTCGATCGTCTCCCGGCGCGGTTCGCGTCTCTCGCCCGCCCGCCGCACGCGGATGCGTCCGCTCTCTGGCACGTTGTCCCCGTGACGCCCCGCCGCCTGGCGTCGACCTGGCTTTCGGGGTTGCCCCCGCGGCAGCCGGTGGCCCGGCTACGCCCAGATCGACTGACTCGTCCAGCGATCGCACGAGCTTCTTGGGCGCCACCGGCGGAGCGGCCTCAGGCAGCGCGTCATCCCAGATGATATCGGCATCCACGGCACCGTGGTCGTCGCCACCCAGATCAACCGAAACGCTCGCCGGATCAGACAGCTCGACCGGTCCCTCGTCGACCAGCCGTTCGCCCATCATCTGCCGGGATCTCGGCATCTCCGAGCGCTTCGGTGCCGTCGGCATGGGCAGGGGGCTTCGAGGCAGGACGAACACCCCCTCGCCGCAAGCCGGGCAGCGCAAGGCCTGATAGCCCTCCGTCCGTTCGCCGCGAACGCGGTGGCCCGCAACGCACCTGACGTTGAAATGCTCCGCCTTCGTCTCGGGCTCGGTCGCGAGCACGTTGAAGAACTTCTTGGCTTGCCCGAGAAACTTCAATGATTCACCTCAATGAAACGATTCGATCGCGGTCCTCTGATCGCGGTCGATTTTGAACAGACGGTCAAGGTTCGAGGTGCGGAATACCTGCTGGATGATCGGCGTCATTTCGCACAGGCGAAGCTTACCGCGAGTCGCGTCGATGCGGCGCTGGAGCAGGATGAGCTTGGAGAGGAACGTGCTCGAGATCAAGCTCACGTCCGAGAAGTCAACCACCAGCCGGATCGGGCTGCCGTCGTTCGGAAGCGCTTCGGCGATCTGATCGGCGATCTCGCGGACCGTTCGCTCGTCGAAAAGCTGATGATCTTGAAAACGGACAACCTTGATCCCCTCGGAATCGTTGATCTGAATCCTGGTTGTAGCGGACATCATCGACACCCCGATATGAGTTGCAATCAATCCATTTGCACCCAGCTTCTTACGTCGGTCCGGCTCAGGCGCTTAAATTGTAGAGAATTCGACTAGGAACAACGAGAGTGTGACGCCTTCGGACACCTCTTTTCTCGGCAGCGGCCCCGGTGCTTGCTCGTGCGCGCCCCAAACTTCGCTCCCGTCACGTGGATTCAGGGCCTCGCGATCGTCGACGCAATGGCGCCGGCCCGGTCCGTGGCGCAAGAGCAGGCCTTTCGCGCGGGGCAGCGGCTCCTGTCGCCGCGCTCGGATCGCCGTCGGAGGCCGGGCCCGGAGTCGTTTCCTTGATGACGCGGAGAGCGTCGGCGCGGTCACCGGCAAACTCGAAGAACACATCGAGCTTGCTCGCGCGCAGCACTTCTCTCACCGTCGGGTCAACGTTGCAAAGCACCAGCCGGCCGCCGCGCCCCCGCGCGGCTCGATGCAGGGCCACAAAATTGCCCAGAGCAGCCGAGCCGGCGAAGCCGACTCCGCTCAAGTCCACCGCCACTTCGGGCCGCCCCCCACTCTTCACGTGCTTCTCGTACACGGCTCGGAGATCCTGGACCGGTGCGGGGTCCAGCCGCATACAATCCCAGAACTCCGCAACCAGGATTCCGTCGACATTGTGGGTCTCGAGCGCGGGCTTCAACATCAATCACCTGTCGCCGGGTCGAAAAATCGGGCGAAATTGGGCGAGTCTTGAGTATCGCACCGCAACCCCGAACCGGCAAGCCGGTCGCGCGAGCCCGCGGCGTAAGCTCGTCAAAATCAGCGCATTCGGCCCCCGCCGCTCGAAGTGCAGCTCTCCAACGGAACAGTAATGGGATTGCATCATCCGATTGATAAAGGAATGATCGACGGAAACGGAGGCATCTAAGGTCGCCACGGTCGGTCATGGAAGGAGTTACCTCGATGCGGCGGTTTGTCGTCTGGGCTGCCTTGGTTGCAACCACCTTCTTCTACGGGTTCCCCGTGCCGCGCGGCGCAGCCCGACTGGATTTCACAGGTCTTTCCCGAGCGCACCCACGACTTCGGCGTCGTCGCCAAGGGCTCGCAGGTGCGCTACACGTTCCCCGTGATCAATCGCACCGACATGGAAGTCCGTATCGTCGAGTGGAAGCCCAAGTGCGGGTGTACGGACGTGCGCGTCGGCTCGAAAGTGATTCCCCCCGGCACCCAGACGACGATCGAGGCCACGATCGACACCACTCGCTTTACCGGTACCAAGGCGTCGGGCCTCACTCTCTTTCTGGACCGCCCAGTCTCGACCGCCGTCGATCTCAACATGAACTGCTTCATCCGGGCCGACATCACCCTCACACCGGGATTTGTCGATTTCGGCGTCGTTCGCCCGTCCCAGAAGGGTGCCGCGACGGCCCTGACCCTCAACTACGCCGGTGGCCGCGCGGGCTGGGAGATCGCCGACATGAAGACCCAGTCCTCGAGCGTCAAGGCCGTCGCCAAGGAGCTCGGGCGAACCGCCGACGGGCGGATTCAGTGGCACCTCACCGCAACCCTCGAGCCCGGGCTTCCCAACGGCTTCTTCAGAGACGAAATCTCGATCATCACCAACGACACGCCACCACAGACCATTCCGATCTCGGTCGTGGCCAACGTGCAAGGCGCCGTCTCGGTGACCCCCTCGATCATCAACTTCGGACCGCTCAAACCCGGGCAATCCGCCCAAAAAATCGTCCGCGTGCGGTCGTCCTCTCCATTCGCGATCAAAGCGCTCTCCGGCAGCCAGCCGTCGCTCACCGCCGCCGAGGAGAAGCCCGGTTCCTCGGCCGAGCACACGGTGAACATCACCCTCAAAGCCCCCACGGACCTCTCAGGCCCGTTTCACGCGATACTCGAGGTCGAAAGCGACTTGAAGGACGAGCCGCCGGCCAAGATCAAAGCGTTCGCGACCATCTTGAGCTCGCAGTGAAAAGGACCGCCATCGGAGCCGGGTCCCCTGATCGTCGGTTGACGATCTTGCCGATCTCCGCTATAGATCGGTCCGCCGGAACAGGATATCGCCGCAGGGACTCTAGCGAGACAGCCATCGGATCGCCCCTTGCGCGGCGGCTGGGAACGAGCAACATGCCGAGCGCGACAACCCGCGAGAGCCGCTCTTTCACTGCGGCAAATGCCGGAGGACGGCGCGGCCTGGCGCTGGCCGTGGCCGACGTCGGCTGGTTCAACACCGAAAACCTCTTCCGCGAAATCGACCGCGAAGGCGTTTCGGTCTTGTTGCTCAAATGCCACGATTACCTAAATGGTTGGCGGCGCGGGCTTTACCCCTGGTCCAGTGAGTGCCGGCTGCGCCACAGCAACCCCGCCTTCTGGGAACGCGAGTTTGTGCTCCCCTCCGGATGGATGAAGCGCTATCCGCGGCTGGGAATGCGCCCGGTGGCCCGCACGATCCGGCGCTGGTGGCAGTCACAGCCGGCGGACCGGCGCCGCGGGCTGGTGATGACCTATCCTCACTATCTCTACCTGAGTGCGATGCTCCGCCCCGACGTCCTGGTTTACTACAACATCGACGACTACACGCTCTACTGGCCCGAAGTCGGCTGAAGAGGTGCGGGAGCTCGAGCGCGCGGCCGTTCTCGCCGCCGATGTGACGGTCTGTGTCTCGCGCTCTGCGCGCGACGAGCTCATCGCCACGATCCCGGAAGCCGCCGAGCGAATTCACCACGTGCCCCATGGCGCCCCGACGCCGTTTCTGGCCGACGCGCCGCTCGAGCGTCCGGCTCAGCCGCCCGCTGACCTGGCCAGGCTTTCGCGTCCCTATCTCGGTTATGTCGGCTCCCTCGAGGATCGGGTGGACTGGGAGCTTCTGGGGAAACTGAGCCGCGACTTTCCGGAAGCCTCGATCGTGGTTGTCGGCCGGGTCCGCGACGCGACGTCCGAGCCGTGGTGGGAGGCGTGTTCGCGCTTCCTTGCGCGGCCGAATGTCCACGCACTGGGCTGGCGCCCGCAGGCGGAGATCGCGCGATATTATCAGGCGTTCGACGTCTGCCTGATTCCCTACCAGATCGACCATCCGTTCAACCGAGCGTGCAACCCGACCAAGATCATGGACGCGATGGGCTCGGGCCGCCCGATCGTCGCCACGGCCATTCCCGAGTGCCGTCTGCATGCCGAGCGTTTCCACGTCGTCGACGAGCGACGACGAATTCGCCGCGGCGGTGCGCGAGATCCTGGCCCGTCGCTCGGATGACGGCCGCGCCGGCCTGCGGCACGCATATGCGCTGGCCAACACCTGCCACGGAATGGTCGAACGGATCCTGGATCTCGTCGAGGCGTCGCTAGCTCCGAGACCTTCGCGATCTTCTGACCGGCAGCCAATGGCAACCAGCCGCGCCAGTCGGTAGAGTCGAAACCGCGTTTTCGGCACTCGGAATTCGACCGCACACCGGGCAGCTCGTGTGTGTGCTCGATTCTTCCTCCCGCAACTTCGCCCGCGAGTCCCCCGCGATGAACTCCGTGATCCGCTACAAGCTCATCGTCATGATGTTCCTGGAGTATTTGATCTGGGGAGCGTGGTTCCCACTTTTGAATAACTATCTTGGCCCCAAGTACTTGAACTTTGATTGGCTGCAGGCTGCCCTGGTCAACGACGCGTTCGCCATCATGTCGCTGACTGCGATCTTCTTCGGTGGCCAGCTTGCCGATCGTTATTTTTCTCAAGAGAAATTCCTGGCCTTCAGCCTCCTGGTGAGCGGGCTTTCGTTGCTCGGACTCAGCGCGGTCGGCATCTCAGCCGGTGCGACAGGTGCCGCTCCCGGTCTCGAAGCTGCGCCGGCCCTCGCATCGACATTTTGGCTCTTTTTCGGTCTGATGATGCTTTACAGCTTCTTCTACGTGCCGACGCTGTCGGTCACAAATGCAATTGCGTTCGCCAATCTCAAGGACGCGCAGAAGGAGTTCGGGCTCGTTCGTGTCGGCGGAACCCTGGGATGGATTGCAGCCGCCTGGCCCTTCATCCTCCTGCCTATTCACAATTTGTTCACGGTAGCGGGAGTTGCGGCGCTCGTCACCGCCGCATACTGCCTCACGCTTCCCAGCACGCCACCGGTCAAGAGCGAGGGCGCGGCGTTTGCCCCGTTCAAGGCCTTCCGCCTGCTCGCTGTCCCCACAATTCTCGTGCTCTTCATCGTGACATTTATCGATTCGCTTGTGCATAACTGTTATTTCATCACGAGCGGCCCCTTTTATGAGAAACTTGGCCTGCCCGAGCGGTGGATCTCCGCGGCGATGAGTATTGGACAGATCGCCGAGATCGCGACCATGGCGACCCTTGGCTTCTTCCTGAAGCGACTTGGCTGGCGCACCACCATGATCATCGGTGTCTTGGGCCACGTGGTGCGGTTCGGAATCTACGCCCTGGGTGGCTACTACGGCGGACAGCTCTGGCTGGGGTTGATCGTTCTCAGCAATGTCGTGCATGGCTTTGCGTACGCATTCTTCTTCGCCACGGTTTACATTTTCGTCGACGAGAACTTCCCGAAAGACGTTCGCACCAGTGCCCAGAGCCTGTTCAATCTGCTGATTCTGGGGTTGGGGCCGTTCGTTGGCGGCTTCCTCTGGAAGGGACTCGAGGCGGCGTTCTCGACAAAGGTCGACGGTAAGATTAGCATCGACTATCCGATGTTATTCCGGTTCCCCTCGTGCTCGGGCTGATCTCGACGGCGATCCTATGGGTTTTCTTCCACCCCCCAGCCAAGGAGCCCGTCCCCGAAGAGGTTCCCGTTCTTGTCAACTAAGACGTGGGCTTTGCTGATCGTTCTCGCGGCGTGCGCCGCCGCTGCCGCGCCCGCCGCCGCCAGCATGCAGGACTCGGTTTCGGACGCCGAGCTCGACCGTCATCTGTCCACCGTCCGCGAACAGATCACCGGCAAGTTCCTCGAGCTCTCCCGCCGCGAAGACTTGCTGCTCGACATGGCCGCCACGCTCGACCGGGCCGCCCAGGCTGCCGCCTCCGCCGAGAAGCGGCGCCTTCGCTGGACACAGGCCATCGAGCTCTTCGACACATTTCTCAACGAGAATGTCGAGCCGCCCCATGCCAGCGAAATGCGCTTTCAGGCCGGCGTCTATCGCTGGGCCCAGGCGCAGAGCTGGATCTCCTCCGGCCAGGCTTCGCCCGACGATCCCCGGCCGCCCAAGGAGGCCATCGCCGCGCTCGATGACGCGATCGCTCGTTTTCGAGCAGTGGGATCCGCTGGGCGATAAACCGGCCCTGGCCGAGAATCTTCGCTTCCGCCTGGCCGAATCGCTCGCCGACCGCGCCAGCCTTGAGCCCGTCGATTCTCCCGGCCGGCGCTCTCGCGAGTCCGAAGCGGTCGATTTGCTCGCCCAGACCCCGGGCGATTCCTCGGCACTCACCGGCTTTTGGCTCCTGCTCAAGGCCGACTTGCTCCGCCGCCTGGGCAAGCCCGAGGAGGCCGAAACCCAGCTCAACGCGGCCGTCAAGTCACCCTCTGCCCCCCCCGCAAGCCAAGTCGCCGAGGTCAAGCTCCCGCTCTTGCTCGACCGCAAGAAATACCCCGAGGCCATCGAGTTCCTGAAGACGGCTCACGTCGATCCGCCCGCACGAGGAGCTCTGGATCGTGCGCACTCGCCTGGCCGAGGTTGCCGGCCTACCCTCGGGGGCCGCTCGAATGGCCGCGGAGACCGACTTGTTTCGTGCCGTGGGCGAGCTGCGAAAAAAACCGTCACCCGAATCGCGAGCGGCCCTGCTCGAGCTGGCCGCAAGCAGGCTCAGCCCGGACGCGGCCCATCCTCCTGAAGTCTGGGAGACGCTCGCCGCGGCCTACAGCGCCCGAGGAGACCCGTCGACTGCCGGGTCCCAGATGACGCTCGCCGCCAACCGTGCTGCGGCGCTCGGGCAAACCGACGCCGCGGCGTCTTTTCGCCTCAAAGCCGGCGGTTTTCTGTTTCAGGCAGGCAAGTTCGCGGAAGCCGATTCGGTGCTTTCTGAGGTCGCCGATTCCCCAGGCCCGGAGTCCCGCGCGCGCGGGCCGGCATGCTGCGTGCCGTGGCCCGCGGTCGATCGGCCGCGCTGCATCTCCCGGGTGCCTCGACCGCCACGTACATCGCTGCACTCGAGCGGCAGATTCGCGATTTTCCCAAGGATTCTTCCACCGACGAAGCTCGCTGGCTGCTCGGCAAGGCGGCCATCGCAAGCGCCGAGCGCGAGCGTGCCGAAAAGCTCTGGTCCGCCATCGACCCGCGCTCCCCACACTGGCTCGAATCCCGCCTGGCCATCCTCGCCCTCGACCGCGATCAGCTCTCGATCGATGACATCAGCCCCGATCGCAAGCGCGTGGCCGAGATCCTGGCCCGCGCTCGGAATTTCGCCATCGAGAGCTACAAGCGCGCGCGCACCGAGTCGGAAAAGGCCGAGCTGCTGCTCGCGCGAGCGCGGCTCGACCTCTCTCCAGGCTCCGCCTCACCGGAAACCGCACGCGAACTCTGCGATCAGGTCGCGCGGTTGCCGAGCATCCCGGTCCAGCTCTACCGCGCCCGGCTGCTTCGTCTGGTCGCACAGGTCGAGCTGGCGCCGCTACATCGAAGCCGAGCGCGAAGCACAGAGCCATCATTCCTGGAGAATCCCCACCGAGCTCGACGTCTACTTCGATGCGATCCGCCTGCTCGACCAGTGCGCTTCCACCGCCGAATCCGACCTGCGGCGCGCGCCGGTTCGGCTTGGTGCTCAGGCTGCTCGTCGAGCCCGTGCTCAAGAGCGACGAGGAGATGCCGCCCGAGAAGCGCAGCGAGCTGGCGTTCCGCGAGACCAGGGCCCTGCTCTTCACCGGTGCCGATCGCGAGGCTCGCCTCTCCCTCTCGGCATGGAAAGACCTCGATACGTTCACCTCGAGCGACCGTTTGTTGCGCGAGCTGGGCGACACCTACAACCGCCTCCAGATTCACTCGCACGCAATTGACGTCGAGCGCCTGCGAATGAAGAACAACCCGCCCGGCTCCCTCCCCTGGTTTGACGCTCGCTACGCGCTCGCTCTGGCCTACTTCCACACCGGCAAGATCCGCGAAGCAGCCCAGTTGATTGACTCAACCTCGATCCTCCGCCCTGAGCTGGGGGGAACGGTCCTCCACGACAAATTTATCCGCTTGAGGCAACGCCTGGGCATAAAACCCTGACCCCTGTACGTCAGGCTTTCAGCCTGACATCCGAAGTAGGCCAGGCTTCAGCCTGACGTTCACCCTCCCAAGGAAGCCTGCTCATGGCACAATCGCCCACAACCACCAAGATCATGATCATCCGCCACGCGGAAAAACCGCCGGCCTCCGGCCAGCCGTTCGGCGTCACCGCCGACGGGGTTCAAGATGAAGAGTCGCTGATCATCGAGGGCTGGCAGCGCGCCGGTGCCCTCGCCTGCCTGTTCGCCCCCTCGCGCGGCCCCTTGCAAGACGCCCAGCTCGCAACGCCAACGTTCCTCTTCGCCGCCGAGTCGAAAAGCGGCGGCGGCAGCAAGCGGCCCGTCGAGACGATCACCCCGCTCGCAAGCAAGCTCGGCTTGACTCCCAAGACGCACAAGAAAAACGCCATCGACAAACTCGCAGAGGACGCCATGACCTGCGGCGAAGTCGCCCTCATCAGTTGGCAGCACGAAGACATCCCGACCATCGCCAACGCGATCGTGGGCAACAGCACCACGGTTCCGCAGTCCTGGCCGGCCCATCGCTTTGACATCGTCTGGGTTTTCGACCTCGATCGATCGTCAAAATCCTATTCCTTCAAACAAGTCCCCCAGCGGCTGCTCGCCGGCGATTCCCCCGATCCGATCTCGTGAGCGCCCGTAGGTCAGGCTTCAGCCTGACGATTTTTCGTGACTCAAGCCCAATCCTGTCGTCGGCGAATCGAACGATGGGTCCGTCGAGCATTGAGCCATCGTGAAGATCCCTCCCCATTTCCGCCGATATTGTTGGATGCGCGACCGCATCGGTTGCTCTTGACCCGCCGGTTCGACACTCGTATCGTCGCGGCCGCATTTGCCGCGCACACGGGCGCAGATGCCGGCGCAGCACACGGAGGGAACGGTGAGCCATGACGTTGCACATCGCGGCTGACCACGAATTGCCGGGTTGCCATGTGTTGCGAAACCCGGCGCCTTTCGGCTCCTTCGCCAGGCCAATCCTGCTGGCGGCCGTTGTGTTGCTCATCTCGGCGGCCCCGCCAATCGCTCGCTCCGCCGGGCCCGATAACGGCTGGATCGGCAAGCGGGTCGTGCAGAAACTCGCCCACTTCGAACTCAAGATCCAAAACCAGCTAATCGATCGCAGGGATGAAATCGCGATCTACCGGGTCGAACAGGTGAACGGTCCCTGGCTCTGGCTCAAGTCGGAGGAGCGGGAGTTGAGCGGTTGGGCGCTCGCCGATCGAGTTGTCCCCCTCGACGCGGCCATCGCATTCTTCAGCGATTGCATCCGGTCCAATCCAGGCGACGTTTTTTCATACACAATGCGAGCGAGCATTCTGCGTGCGGAGCAACACGACTTCGAAAGCGCCTTCGCCCATTACAATGAAGCAGTTCGGCTCGACCCTGCGAGAGCGTGTCTCTTCTACAATCGCGGCCTGGCCTGGTCCGACAAGAAGGAGTACGACCGGGCGATTGCCGATTACAGCGTGGCGATCGAACTTGGCACGAAGGACGCGGCAACGTACCACAACCGCGGCAATGCATGGTGCGGCAAGAAGGACTATGACCGGGCGATTGCCGATTACAACGAGGCGATCCGGCTCGATCCGACGCACGCTCCCTCGTTCGTCGCCCGAGGTGATGCCTGGTCCGCGAAGAAGGACTATGACCGGGCGATCGCCGCTTACAACGAGGCGATCCAGCTCGACCGGAAGGACGCACGCCAGTACATCAACCGCGGAAATGCCTGGATCGCCAAGAGGGATTTCAACCGGGCTATCGCCGATTACGACGAAGCGATCCGTCTCGACCCGACGGCCGGCGCTGCGTACAACAATCGCGGCGAGGCGTGGTACGGCAAGAACGACTACGATCGGGCGATTGCCGATTACTCCGAGGCGATCCGGCTCGATCCGAGCCGCGCCAGCCGTTTCAATAACCGCGGCAACGCGTGGTACGGCAAGAAGGATCACGACCGGGCGATTGCCGATTACTCCGAGGCGATCCGAATCAATCCGAAATACGCGATTGCGCACAGTAACCGCGGTAGCGCATGGTCCGAAAAGAACGATCGCGACCGAGCGATAGCCGATTACAACGACGCGATTCGTCTCGATCCGAACTACACCCGCGCGTATGAGAACCGCGGTAACGCGTGGTACGAAAAGAAAGACTACGACCGGGCCATTGCCGATTACACCGAAGCCATCCGTCTCGATCCGGCGTACGCTTTGGCCTACTGCTACCGCGGGGATGCGTGGTACGCCAAGAGAGAGTACGACAAGGCAATTCCCGATTACACCGAGGCCATCCGTCTCGATCCGGCGTACGCTTCGGCCTACTGCTACCGCGGAGACGCCTGGTACGCCAAGAAAGAGTACGACAAGGCAATTCCCGATTACACCGAGGCCATCCGTCTCGACCCCAAGTACGTGAAGGCCTACGTCTGGCGTGGCGATGCCCGCGACGCCAAGAAGCAACCCGACAAAGCGATGGCCGATTACACCGAAGCCATCCGTCTCGATCCCAAATACGCGAGCGCCTACTGCGGCCGAGCCTGGCTCCAGGCCACCTGCCCCGACGCCAATTACCGCATGGGCAAGATGGCTGTTGATTCAGCGACGACAGCCTGTGAGCTGACGGAATGGAAGGATGGCTGCTCCCTCGGCAGTCTCGCCGCAGCCCACGCCGAGGCGGGCGACTTCGAAGCGGCGGTGGAATGGCAGACCAAGGCGAATGCACTTTACACCGACGCCGAAGACAAACAGAAGGGCGAAGAGAAGCTCAAGCTCTTCAGAGAGAAGAAGCCCTACCGCGAGCCCTGACTTGATCAATAGTGCAGGGAATCAAGAGACGCGGTATCTTTGAAGGCAAGCACATCCGCCGACGAGACCACTCGCAATGTCGAACTCCGTTGAGTCCCATGAATGATTCTCCCAGACCCACTCAGGAAACGGTCAATCAGAATCCGTCCGGAGCCTCGGGCGAGGAACCGTCGCGTGATACGTTCCCGATGAACACCACACGCGTCGAAGGCGCCCCGCACGCGATCAGTCCGGAGCCCGCTCCCGAATCGCATCGTCACACCCCCCACGAAGCCGGCTCGACGTTGGCAGACGATCCCGAGCGCCACCGCGCGAAATACTCGCCCCGACGCTCGCAGGCTCTGCCGTCAGCTCGCCCGTCGACAGCACCGACTCCGCGACATTCCAGCTCCCAGCCCGCGACCCATCCGATGCCAGCTCCGACTCGGACTCCGCCGCGGCCGTGCCGCCACCCCGCCTCGACCAGGTTGCCGGCTACAAGATCCTCAAGGTGCTGGGCCAGGGAGGAATGGGCGTCGTTTACAAGGCCCGTCAGCGCGGGCTCAAGCGAATCGTCGCGCTCAAGATGATCAGCGCCGTGGGACATCACGCCCCGGAAGACCTGGCGCGGTTTCGCAGCGAGGCCATGGCCGTTGCCGATTTGCAGCATCCCAACATTGTCCAGATCTACGAGGTCGGCGAAGACAACGGCCAGCCTTTCTTCTCGCTGGAATATGTCGCCGGCGGCAGCCTCGCCAGGAAGATAGCCGGCACTCCGTTCCCGCCGCGCGACGCCGCACAACTGGTCAAAACGCTCGCCGGCGGCATGCATTACGCCCACGAGCGCGGCATCGTGCATCGCGACTTGAAGCCCGCGAATGTCCTTCTGACCGAATCCGGTGAGCCCAAGGTCAGCGATTTCGGCCTGGTCAAGCGCCTCGAAGACGACGCCGGCCAAACCCAGTCCGGCTCGATCCTGGGCACCCCCAGCTACATGGCCCCCGAGCAGGCTGAGGGAAGAATCAAGGATATCGGCCCGTCCACAGACATCTATGCGCTCGGCGGCATCCTATACGAGCTCATGACCGGGCGCCCGCCGTTTCGCGCCGCGTCGGTCCTGGACACGCTTCTGCAAGTGCGCACCCAGGAGCCGATTCCGCCTTCGCAGTTTCAGCCCAAGATACCGCGTGATCTCGAAACAATTTGCCTGAAGTGCTTGCAGAAGGATCCCGCCAGGCGCTACGCCTCCGCAGACGCACTCGAGGAAGATCTCCGCCGCTTCCTCTCGGGCGAAGCGATTCTGGCCCGACCCGTGAGCAGCGCCGAATGGCTCTGGCGCTGGTGCCGGCGCAATCCCTGGGTCGCGGGCCTGAGCGCGGTCGTGGCGCTCCTGGTCCTCGCCTGGGCGGCGACCTCGACGTTTCTCTATCGGCTGGCGCTCACCAATGAGCGCAATGCGCTCGCCAATGCCCGTGCTGCCAGGAATAACGCGGCGCTCGCCCAGCACAACGCCCAAGAGGCCCACTCAAAGGCCGAGGAGGCGCTTGCCAATGCCAAGCGGGCCAGCGCCAACGAAGCCCGCGCCCGCAGCCAGGAAACGGCCGCCAAGGGAATTGCTCAGGATGCCATCGTGCAGATGATCCACCTGGGCGAGCAGGTGATGGTCCGCCTCAAGGCCCAGCACGATCCCGCGCGCGCCGAGGCGGAATGGCTCCGCCTCCGCACCGACCTCTTGACCATGCTCCAGAAAGAGATGGTTCCCCTGGCCGAGCGGATCGAGGGCCAGGGAGTCAGCCCGTTCGCATTTGCAACGCTTCATCAGCGATTGGGTGACATGCTTCGAAAGCTCGGTCAAGTCGACGACGCGCGCCGGGAATATCAACAAGGCTACGACCGGATCGCTCGGGTGGCGAACGATCAGCCCACCAACGACGTGGCGCGCGCCAACCTGGGTGTCATGCTGGTCCGCCTGGGCGAGACGGCTCTCGATCAAACCGGCGATGCCGCCCGCGCTCGCGACGAGTTCGCCCGCGCCTGGAAGGTCCAGGAAGAAATCTCGCTGCACCCCAAGAGCGGCAACTACACCGCTGCGGACAACGATCGAATCCTTTCCGGCATCGCGATCAAACAGGGGACCGCCGAGCTCGCCCTGGGCCACGCGTCACTTGCGCGCGAGCGGTTCCAGAAATCGCTCGAACTGAGACGCGCCTGGATCAAGCTCGAGCCCCGCAATGGGAACGCAAAAAGCTACGCATCGGAAGCCGAGCTCTGGCTGGGCGTCGCCAGCAGTCAGCTCGGCGACTGGCCAGACGCACGCAGCCACTTTGATCAGGCGCTCCAGATCTGCACCTTGCTCATCACCCAGCACCCGCAGCACATGCCGTTCCGGGGTGACCTGGCCACAATTCAAGGCGAATATGGCGCCATGCTGGCGCGAAGCGGCCAGGATGCCGAAGCGGAGAGCGCCCTGAACCAATCGCTTGCCTACGCACGCGAAGTGCTGGCTCACGACGCCGAAGACACGTTCCAGCGACAAGTGACCGCCGCCGACAGCGAGTTGCTGGCCGCGCTAACATCCAAGCACGGCAAGCCCGCGGACGCAGAGCGACTCTGGCGTAATGCCCTCGAGATTCGCACCGATCTCGCGCAGCTCGAGCCCCACAACTTGCCGATGCAAGCGGCATTCGCCCTTGCGCTGGCGCATTCAGGTCGTCGCGACGAGGCACTGAAAAAGGCCGAAGACTTGCTCAAGTCGAACGCGGATCGAACGCCCATCCTCCTTCCCCTCGCCCGCTGTTTCGCGGTCTGCGCCGCCCGTGCTAACGATGATGAAGGTCGCCGCGCGCGAGCACTCGCGCACGATGCACTGGCCCGCGCGGTCGATGGCGGCTACCGCGATCCCACCCCGATCCGCGCCGAGCCCGACTTCACGCAGGTTCTCTCCGAGGCCGAGTTCAAGGTGCTTCTCGATCGCATCGACCACCCAAAGTCGTAGTCCATCCACGACTCTTTGTCAGGCAAACGCGCTCCAGCCTTGGCGCATCGAGCGGTTCTGCATCTCGGAGAAAGACAGGCCCCGGTTCGTCGCCCGTATGGAGGAGGTCCTGGACGAGTACCAACAACCCCACGACGAGGGAAAGCCAGCCACCCAGCGATAGACGGACTAGTAGGTCAGGCTTCAGCCTGACGATTGAGTACGTCAGGCTTCAGCCGATCCCGGCCCTTTCGATAACCGAAGCATGTCGCGCCCTGGTCGTGAGTTTTCAAGAATCCCCGCGCTCGCCGCCGATAGGATTGGTATGCGCTCGATGGTTCCGTGCGCAACCAACGCCGCGCGCCAGTGATCCAATTGTCGCGGTTCCCATCGACAAAACGCGAACCGCGGGAGCGCCGCCACAGCTCACGGAGGGAGCGGCAAGCCATGCCATACGGTATCGCGCAGGCGTGCAGATCATCCAAACTCGCGGCACGGACTCGGGCCGGAGCGCTCCGCATCTTTCCGGCGCTATTTCTATTACCCTCGCTCCTCCTTCTGAATACCATCGGCCCACCGCCAACCCACGCCGCTCAGCCTTCGGGCGGCTGGCTCGGCAAGCGAGTCGTGGCGAGTCGCCGCGGCTTCCATTTGAAGATCGAGCACCAGGTCTTCCACCCGATGGTCTCAACCGCCTATCGAGTCCAGCACGTCAACGGCAATTGGCTCTGGCTGGAACCCGAAGAAGGCGGTCCAAGCGGATGGGCGCTCGCGGATTCCGTTGTCTCGATGGACCAAGCCGACGCGTTCTTCACCGAATGCATCCGGTCCAATCCGGGCGATAGCTTTGCGTATTCGGGGCGGGCGATCATCCGGCACGACATGATGCACGAGACCGACCGCGCCCTGAGCGACTACGATCAAGCGATTCGTCTCGCTCCGGCAAAAGCTTACCTCTATTGCAATCGAGGCCTGTTCTGGTCCGACGCAAAGGAATACGACAAGGCGATTGCCGATTTCAACCAAGCCCTCCGGCTCGAGCCGAATGACGCCGTCGCCTACTATGACCGGGGCCTCGCATGGTGGGGCAAGAACGACTACCGGAGCGCGATTGCCGATTACAATGAGGCAATCAGGCTCAAGCCCACGTACGCCAAAGCCTACCTCAACCGTGGCATTACATTCGATCGCATGAAGGATTACGATCGCGCGATCGCTGATTTTACCAATGCGATTCAGCTCGATTCGAAGCTTGCAAAAGCGTACGGCGGTCGTGGTGGCGCTTTCTTCTTGAAGAAAGACTACGACCGTGCGATTGCCGATTTCAACGAGGCAATCCCGCTCGATCCGCACCACGCTATGTACTACAACAACCGCGGCGCCGCACTTTTGCACAAAGGGGACCTCGATCGCGCACTTGCCGACCTGAGCCAGGCGATCCGCCTCGATTCGCAGTTGGCGCTCGCCTTCATCAACCGCGGCGCCTGCTGGCTTCGCAAGAAAGACTACCTCAAGGCGATTGCCGACTGCGACAACGCGATCCGTCTCGATCCCGCCCTCGCCGGGGCTTATTTCAATCGTGGCGAGGCTTGTGCGCGAAGAAGGATTACTCCCGGGCAATTCCCGATTTTAGCGAAGCCATCCGCCTTGATCCCAACGATGCGCTCGCTTACTGCCACCGTGGCGAAGTCTGGTACGTGAAGAGGGATTACACGCAGGCCACCGCCGATTTTGACGAAGCCATTCGCCTCGATCCCAAATACGCAAGGGCTTACCTGTACCGCGCCGACGTCTGGTACGACAAGAAGGACTACGACAAAGCAATCGCCGGTTTCAGCGAAGCCATCCGCGTCGACCCTAAATACTCCTTGGCTTACGTGTATCGTGCGGATGCTTGGTGCTACCAGAAGCAATACGACAAAGCAATCGTCGATTACGAGGTAGCCATCCGGCTTGATCCAGATAACTCCTCTGCCTACTGCGGCCACGCATGGCTCTGGGCGACCTGCCCGGATGCGAAGTATCGCGATCCCAAAAAGGCGCTTGAGTCAGCGACCAAGGCATGCGAGCTGACCCAATACACGGAAGCTTGTTCCATCGGCACACTCGCCGCGGCCCAAGCTGAGGCAGGCGAATTCGACGCGGCCGTGAAGTGGCAATTCAAGGCGAATGCACTCTATTCCGACGCCGAAGACAAAAAGAAGGGCGACGAGCGGCTCAAACTCTACCGCGAAAAGCAGCCCTACCGAGAAGACTGATAAAAATCCTTGTCTCGACCCTCCACGCCGTGACCACGGTCTCACGAGCGTGGTCGAAGGCCTTGCGCCGCCGCGCGCCCCGATTCTCGAGAATCTCGGAACTCCGAGCACCCCGCGGTACATTACATGTATCGGGCCCGATTGACTCACCCGCCGCCTCCCTCGTAGGGTCCGCCTCGACCATCCCCCGCGCGGAGAATCCCCACACATGGAATGCGACCAAAGCGCGGCCCTGGTGCACGAGCTCAAAACGCTCTTCAACATCGGGGTGATCCGCGAACTGACCGACGGCCAGCTCCTGGAGCGCTTCGCCACTGACCGCGGCGAGGCCGCCGAGCTGGCGTTTGCCGTGCTGGTCGAGCGCCACGGCCCGATGGTTCTCCGAGTCTGCCGAACCGTACTGGGTGGCGAATTCGATTCCGACGATGCGTTCCAGGCCACGTTCCTGGTCCTCGTCCAGAAGGCACGCGGCCTGTGGGTTCGGGATTCGCTAGGCCCGTGGCTCCATCAGGTTGCCTTTCGCGCCGCGTCGCGCGCCCGCCTGGCCGCCGCCCGCCGGCGAAAGCATGAAGAGCGCGCGGCTGCCAACCGGGCCGAGGCACACACCGTGAAAAATGAGGCTCCCGATTGTTTCCTTCACGCCGAGATCGAAAAGCTCCCCGAGCGTTTCCGCGCACCCGTGGTCCTCTGCGATCTCGAAGGATGCAGCCACCAGCAGGCAGCAAGGCATCTTGGCTGGCCGGTCGGCACCGTCAAGAGCCGCCAGGCACGGGGGCGGGAAAAGCTCCGCGACCGTCTTCGCCGTCAGGGCGTCGTACCAAACGTTGCCTTGCTCGGCAGCGGTTCTCTCTCGATGGGCCCCAATCCCGTTGTCTCGCCGGCGCTCGTCGAATCAACCATTCGCTCGGTCGTTCAATTTGTCACATGCCAGACCGCCGTCAACGCGTCGACTCTCTCACTCGCGCAGGGGGTTCTCAAGGCTATGTCGATGACACGATGGTTAAAGACGGGTTCCATCCTGTTCGTGTTAGGAGCGACCGTCTCGGGCGCCGGCATTTACGCGCAGAGGCAGACGCCCGCGGCGCGGCTCAATGCCGGAACCAGCGTAGCAGCCACAACCCGTGCCGACGAGCCGCTCACGCTCCGGGTCAAGCCCGGCCGGCTCGACCTCACGATCGTCTCGCCGGCCCGGCTCGAAATGGCCCGCACGAACGACGCTTTCTGCAACATCGAAGGAGGGACGTCGATCATCATGATCAAGCCGGAGGGTGCGTTCGTGAAGAAGGGTGAGCTGGTCTGTGAACTTGACTCGGCGGAGCTTCGCGATCGACTGACGAACGCCCAGATCATTGTGCAGACCGCGGAGCGTCGATGCATAAAAACGCCAGGATCGCGCGGGAACTCGCCGAAAGCGCCGTCGCCGAGTTTGTTGATGGAACTTTCAAGTACGAGTTGAATTCCGCCAGAGCCGATGTTGCATTGGCGGAGTCAGCGTTCCAGCATGCCGAGCGGCGGCGAGATCGTGCGCGGCAGGCACGCGACCAGCTCGGCGATTTGATGGCTTCAAGAAAGGGTGTAGCCGCGCCCGCGGACATCCTGGCCAAGCTCGACATTGAAGACCGGATCGACGCGAGCGAGCAAACCATCGCTCGCGAAAAGGCAGCCCTTGAGCAGGCGAAAACCAAACAGGAGATCCTCGAGTAAATACACCCGCGACAAGACGCTCAAGGCACTGGCACTCGAGGTTGATCGGAAGCGCACCGAAGAGATTGCCAAACGCGTTACCTGGCAGATCGAGCGGAGCAACGCGGATAAGCTCGAGCGGCAGGTCGCGGCGTGTAGTATCAAAGCGCCGGCAGACGGCACCGTGGTCTACGCCCCTCCTCCGCGCGGCCGTGGAAATCAGGGGTCCGCGGCTCAAATCGAGGAACGTCACCGGTTGGAACGAGCCGGCCTCGCCGTCCCAAGCGGAAATCAGGGCCCCGCGGATCAAATCGAGGAAGGCGCGCAGCTCCGCGAACGCCAGAAGATATTCAGTGTGATCGACCCGAACGCCCAGAAACGGGTGACGGCCAAAGTGCGTGAAGCGAGGGTCAATCACATCAAGCGCGGCATGAAAGCCCGGATTCGCATCGACGGCTTCCCGGGCCAGTCGTTCAACGGCACGGTCGATGCAGTTTCTGCCTTGCCAGACGCGGCGGCCATCACCCAGGGAGGCTCGAAGGTCTACACGACCCACCTCCTGTTGGACAACGAAGTCCCCGGCCTGCGTCCGGGCATCGTGGCAGAAGTCGAGTTCCTCCTCGCCAATCGCGACAACGCGTTCGCGGTGCCCGTCCAGGCGATTCTTCGTTACGAGGGCAAGCCCCACGTAGCCGTAAGAAAGCCCGGAGGCGATCGTCGAGCTTCGCGAGGTGAGCGTCGGCCACTCGAGCGACAAGCTCATCGAGATCACGCAAGGCATCGTGAGCGGCGACGACGTGATCTTGAATCCCTCCGCATTCCTGAGTGACCGGCCCAAATCGCCCGTCACTCCACCTTCCACATCGTCCGAATCATCGCGATTCACCGGATCGTAAGCCTGAGCCCGTTTCGATTCGACGGCGAATCTCCAGAATCTCGGAACTCCCACCGCTTCGCGGTACATTACCTGTAGCGGGGCCAACCGACTCACCCGCGGACACACGCTACCGTAGGGTCCGCCATTGCGGACCATCCCCGCCGCGGAGAATCCCCACCAATGGAATGCGACCAAAGCACGGCCCTGGCTCATGAGCCTCAAAACACTCTTCAACATCGGCGTCGTCCGCGACCTGACCGACGGTCAGCTCCTGGAGCGCTTCGCCACCGACCGCGGCGAGGCCGCCGAGCTCGCGTTTGCGATCCTCGTCGAGCGCCACGGACCAATGGTCCTCCGCGTCTGCCGAAGCGTACTCTCCGGCGGGCTCGAAGTCGACGACGCGTTCCAGGCCACGTTCCTCGTCCTGGTCCAGAAGGCGCGCGGCCTGTGGGTTCGCGACTCCCTCGGCCCATGGCTCCATCAGGTTGCCTTTCGCACCGCGTCGCGCGCCCGCCTGGCCGCCGCCCGCCGGCGGAAGCACGAAGAGCGCTTGGCGGCCACTCGGCCGGAGGCACAGACTGTGAAAAATGATGATCTTGACGGTTTACTCCACGCCGAGATCGAAAGGTTGCCCGAGCGTTATCGCTCGCCCGTTGTGCTCTGCGATCTCGAAGGATGCACCCACCAGCAGGCGGCGCGGCATCTGGGCTGGCCAGTCGGCACGGTCAAAAGTCGGCAGGCACGGGGACGGGAAAAACTCCGCGACCGGCTCCGCCGCCAGGGCGTCGTGCCGAACGTTGCTTTGCTCGGCAGCGGCTCTCTCTCGATGGGTCCCCAACCCGTGGTCTCGGCGGTGCTCGTCGAATCAACCATTCGCTGCGTCGTTCAATTTGTCACATGCCAGACCGCGGTCAAAGCATCGACTCTCTCACTCGCGCAAGAGGTTGTCAAAGCCATGTCGCTATCGCGATGGTCGAAGGCCGCTTCCGTACTTTTCGTGATCAGCGCGACTGTCTCGGGCGCCGGGCTGGTTACCCACGGTCGAGCGCCTGCGCCTCCGCCTCCGGCCCGAACTGATACCGAAACCGCCCTTAGCGACGAGCCGATCACATTCCAGGTCAAGCCGGGTGCCTTCGAGCTCACCTATGTTGAGCGAGGTTCGCTCGAATCGGCGAGGAATCAAGACATGTTCAGTAACGTCAAGGGTACAACGTCCATCATCATGATCAAGCCCGAAGGAACTCGGGTCACAAAAGGCGAGGTCGTCTGTGAGCTCGATTCAGCGTCGCTAAGGGATCAACTGGTCAACGCCCAGATCGCGATCAAGAACGCCGAGGTCGATTTTCAAAATGCCAGGGTCGCCCGTGAGCTCGCCGAAAGTGCGGTCGCGGAATTCGTCGATGGCACATTCACGCAAGAGCTGAATTCCGCCAAGGCGGACGTGGCCCTGGCCGAATCGGCCATCCAGCAATCCGAGCGCCGGCGCGATCGAGCCCGCAAAGCTCGTCAGCGGCTCGCCGACTTACTGGCTGGCAAGAACGGAGTCGTCGCGGCTTCGGATATCGTAGCCGAGCTTGACATCGAAGACCGGCTCGATGAAAGCGAACAATCCCTGTTGCGCGAAAAGGCCGCGCTCGACCGCGCAAAGTCCAGACAGGAGATCCTCGAGAAATTTACGCGAGACAGAACGCTCAAAGCGCTCGCACTTGAGGTCGAGCGAGCTCGTCCCGAAGAGCGCGCGAAACAAGAGCGATGGCAGCTTGAGCAGAGCAAAGCGAAGAGCCTCGAGCGACAAATTGCGGCGTGCACGCTCGTAGCGCCCACGGACGGACTGCTGGTCTATGCCAAACCGCCACGGGTCGGGACAAACCGCCCGCCATTCCCATATATCGAGGAAGGCGCGCAGGTTCGGGAGAGGCAGAAAATCCTATCGATTCCAGACCTATCGAGAATGCAGGTTGCCACCAAGGTGAGCGAGTCGCAGGTCGCCGGCATTCGGCGCGGCATGAAAGCCAAGGTTCGCGTTCACGCCTTCCCCGAACAGTTATTCAACGGCGTCGTCACCGACATTGCGCCCCTGCCGGACTCGCTTCCCTCAGACTCGGGCGCGAGTGTTTACACCACCAAGGTGCTCATCAACGGCGCCATCCCCGGCCTGCGCCCCGGCATGTCGACCGAGGTCGAGTTCTTACTCGCCAATCGAGAGAACGCGATGGCTGTGCCCGTTCAGGCAATACTCCATCACGAAGGAAAGCCCCACGTAGCCGTGCGAAAGGCCGGCGGCAAGAGCGAGCTCCGCGCCGTGAGCGTGGGCCTTTCCAGCGAGAAGGTTGTCGAGATCACGCAAGGATTGAAAAGCGGCGACGACGTGATCCTGAATCCCACTGCCACGTTGAGCGGAAAGACAACATCACCCCTCACTCAACCCTCCACATCTTCCGGATCATCGCCTACCCCACCGGATCGTAAGCCGTGAGTCCGCTTTGATTCGACTGCGAATCCCCAGAATCTCGGAACTCTGAGCGCCCCGCGGTACATTACCTGTGGCGGGGCCAACCGCGTCCGCCGCCGACACACGCTCTCGTAGGGTCCGCCTCGACCATCCCCGCGACGGAGAATCCCCACCAATGGAATGCGACCAAAGCGCGGCCCTGGTCCACGAGCTCAAAACGCTCTTCAACATCGGAGTGGTCCGCGACCTGACCGACGGTCAACTCCTCGAGCGGTTTGCCACTGACCGCAGCGAGGCAGCCGAGCTGGCCTTCGCCGTGCTTGTTGAGCGCCATGGGCCGATGGTTCTCCGCGTCTGCCGAAGCACGCTCTCCGGTGGCCTCGAAGTCGACGACGCGTTCCAGGCCACATTCCTGGTCTTGGTCCAGAAGGCGCGCGGATTGTGGGTTCGCGACTCGCTCGGCCCGTGGCTCCATCAGGTTGCCTTTCGCACCGCGTCGTGCGCCCGACTCGCCGCTGCCCGGCGGCGGAAGCATGAAGAGCGCGTGGCCGCAACCCGGCCGGAGGCACACACCGTGAAAACCGCCGATCTCGACAATTTGCTCCACCAAGAGATCGAAAGGCTCCCCGAGCGTTATCGGACGCCCGTTATTCTCTGCGATCTCGAGGGATGCAGCCACCAGCAGGCGGCAAGGCATCTGGGCTGGCCGGTCGGCACCGTGAAAAGCCGACAGGCGCGGGGCCGCGAAAAACTCCGCGATCGGCTTCGACGGCAAGGTGTCACACCGAACGTTGCGTTGCTCGGCAGCGGCTCCGTTTTCACCGCTGCCAATCCGGTTGTCCCGCCTGCCCTGGTCGAATCCACCACCCGCTCAATCGTTCAATTTGTCACCTGCCAGACCGCCGTCAAAGCGTCGACTCTCTCGCTCGCGCAGGAGGTTACGAAAGCCATGTCACTCGCCCGATGGTTGAAGACCGGCTCCGTTCTATTCGTGTTAGGAGCGACCGTCTCGGGCGCCGGCATCTACGCACAAAGGCAGGCCCCCGCGGCGCGAACGAACACCGCAGACGGCGCCCACACAACCCGCGGCGACGGCCCCCTCACGCTTCGCGTCACGCCAGGCAAGCTCGACCTCACCATCGTCGAGCGGGGCCAGCTTGACTCGGCGCGGCATCAGGACGTTTACAGCAGCGTTGAGGGAGGAACGACGATCATCCAGATCGTTCCTGACGGCAAGTTCGTCAAGAAGGGAGAGACGATCTGTGAGCTCGACTCGGCTTCGCTTCGCGATCGACTGACGAACGCCCAGATCACGGTCGCGAGCGCAAATGCCGAATATCAAACCGCCACCGCTGCCCGGGAGGTCACTGAGCTCGCTGTGCGGGAGTTTATCGAGGGCACTTACAAGCACGAGTTGAGCGCAGTGCAGAGAGACGTGACTCTCGCCGAATCAGCCATCCAGAAAGCCGAACACCGGCTCGATCGAGCCCGGCGCGCTCGCCAGCGACTCGCCGAGCTGGCGGCAGCCAGGAACGGTGCCGCGGCGCCCTCGGACGTACTGACGGAGCTCGAAATTGAAGACCGCGTCGACGTAAGCGAACAAACCATCGAACGTGAGAAGGCCGCACTTGAGCTGGCGAAGTCGAGGCGGGAGCTTCTTGAGAAGTACACCAAAGAAAAGACGATCAAGGCGCTGACAGTTGACGTCGAACAAAAGCGGCTGGACGAGCTCGCCAAACAGGCCAGGTGGCAGCTCGAGCAGAGTAAGCAGAGGAAGCTGGAGAGGCAAATCGCCGCATGCAAGATCATCGCGCCCGGAGACGGCACGATCGTTTACGCAAACCCACCACGCAGCCGCGCAAACCAACCCCCGATCCCTCAAATCGAGGAAGGTGCGCAGGTCCGCGAACGGCAGAAGATCCTCAGCGTGATCGACCCAAAGGGACCGAAGCTGGTGATCGCGAAAGTGCGCGAATCGCACGTCGATAAGCTTCGACGAGGGATGCACGCCACGATTCGCGTCGACAGCTTTCACAGCCAGTCGTTCGATGGCACGGTCGTCGAAATCGCGCCCCTGCCAGACGCGCCGGCGTTGACCCAGGGCGGCGCCAAGTTCTACACGACCAAAGTCACGGTCGACAACGCCATCCCGGAGCTTCGCCCCGGCATGGCAACCCACGTCGAGTTCCTGCTCGCTCATCGCGAAAACGCGTTAGCCGTTCCCGTCGAGGCGATCCTTCGTTACGATCCCAACACCCAAAAAGCCCACGTGGCGGTGCAGAAGCCCGGCGGTGCTATCGAGCTGCGCGAGGTGAGCCTTGGTCTCTCCAGCGACAAGCTCGTCGAGATCAAGCAAGGAATCGAGAGCGGCGACGAAGTGATGTTGAACCCCACCGAATTCCTGACCGACGGGCCAAAATCGCCCGTCACTCGACCTTCCACATCTTCCGGATCATCGCGTACCCCACCGGATCGTAAGCCTTGAGCTGTTTTTGATTCGACGGCTCGTAGTTGCATCGAACAAAATACATACACGAGAGTTCGGCGAAGAATTCAAGCTGATTCGTGAGTGCATACGCCTCGGGCAGTCTCTTGCCGGTTTCGACGTCACGCACGTTCAAGTACAGATTGTTGTCCCGGGCGTGCTCCCAGGCCGCGAGAATGTCCGGCTGTTTCTCGGGCCACTGCTCGAGTTGATAGGCGTGGCCAAGTTCATGGAAGAGTGCTTTGAGCGCCCAGAGATCCGTGATGTCCAGATAATTCTTGGCACAGTAGATCACAATGGCGTCACCCCACCGCGGGTCGAGCTCGGGATGATGCTCAGGCCCATTCTTCTGAATGTAGTCAAGCCCGCTCGGCTTCCCGCCATTTCTCGCTTTCGGGCCGTACATGAGGAAATACGGGACCTTCGCCAGCCGCTCTCGCGCGTGTTTGGGTGCTGCCTCGAGCGCCTTCGCCCGCATGGTCTTGAGCCGCGCCAGCGCGCGCTTGGAAACGGCAGGGGCCTCGGCTTTCAGTTGTTTCTCGACCGAAACGGTCACTTCCCCGTACTTGGCATCCACCAGCTTCACACCCTCATATTGCCGCTCAGGCTGCCGAAAATCGATCGTGGCCGGCTGCTGCCAAAACCCCCGAGCCGCGGCCCCATTCACCATGCCGAACAAGATCGCGCACGACACGAGTGCGAGTGCAGCTCGCCCGAGCCCCATCCGGATCACCCCGAGCGCGCCCATCCCAGAACGGTTCATGCTGCCTCCCGGTTCGTAGGGTCCGCTATTGCGGACCGTCCCTCTCACCGAATCTCAATCGCTCCGGACGCCCCATACTTCTGCAAGCACCCCGCATAAATCTCTCGCACCGTGTGGACCCCCGGCCTCTTGCCTTCGCTATCGACCGCGTCGACGATCGCAAGCGGCAACGGCGCTATCGCTGCCGCCACGTCAGGCAAATCATACGAAGTGAGCACCCCCGGCAGAACGTTGCTCATCTGGTTGCGGCTGAGTCCCTTCTCCACGATGTTCGACCATGACACCAGCGAGTCTTGAATCGTCACTTTCTTGATCAGCCCGCGCTCATCAAGCAGCGCCGCGTGTAGCACCAAAGGTCCCAGCGGCCCCAGTCCCACAACATGGAATCCCGCGGAGTTCTTTCCGCCTCCTTCGGCATTGAGCGTCTCGAGGATATTCAGCAAATCGGCCACACGCTGGCCGAGGAGAGGCTTGTCCATGGAAAGCGCCATGAACGCCTCCCGCCAGTCTTTGCCGAAAGGGGATTCAGGGCGCGGATCGCCTCTTGTCGCGGTCCCAAGTGTCTCGCCGAGCGTCCCGAATCGAATATGTCGGATTCCCCTGCCACCAAGCCAATCCGGTAGCTCTGTCTGCGGCTCCTTCGGATAGCCCGACGCCCAGCCAACAATGATCGCGGTCGGCGAATTCGCAGCGATCTCTCCGTTATTCCACTCGGCGGCGGGAATCTCGAATCCCGGTTCAACATCAAACGTAAGGACCCCGCTGTGCGTGAAGACCCCGAGCGGCATCTCCGAAACTTTCATCGGCAACCGCCTCGCCCTCCACTCACCAAGCCCCAATCTCTTCTTCACCTCCGCCCGGAATTCCGCCAGCGTTCGCTTGGCACCAGCCGCCTCCCGCACCTTCCGCAGCTCATGCTCCCGCTCCCGATTGAGATCAAACACCGATAGCCCGTGGAAATCCGTAAGCACCTGCCCGCTCCGCGTGCATTGAAGCTCCTGGTCGGTCGAAATCGGAAACTCCGGCTCGTCAAATGCCTCGTCGCGCTTGAGCAGCCAGCGGCTCATCCAGCGCGCGGCCGCGACGCGCCGTGGTTTGGTGAATCCATGCTCCTCATCCGACTCAAATAGATCGACGCGTTCCCCATACCCCATCCGCCCGAAAATCAGCTTCACCTCGCGATAGGTATCCCAGCTCCCGCGGATGTCAAAGAAGTCGCGAGTGCCAACCGACAAGAGCGTCGGCTCGGGCGCCCGCATCGTGATAAAGTCGGCATGCTCCATACCCGCCGCAACCTGGCCGGTGATATTCTGCTCGGCGTCCTGCGGACCGATCGTCTCGAAAAGTCGCTCGAGCGTCGTGATGTAGCACGAGGGCGCCGCCACGCGGATCCGGTCATCAAGCGCCATCAAGTACGCGGTCATCGTGCCGCCCCCGGAGTTGCCCGTGCAGCCCAGTCGTTTGGGATCAACCTCGGGCCGGCTCGCCAGGTAATCGAGTGCGCGGAAGCCGTCCCAGATCCGATAGCTCGCGAGTTCCCGGCCGATCAAGAGCGCGCCGATGCCCGCCATCGTGTGCTCGGTCGTGCCCCGGATCACCGGCTTGCCGCTTGAGTCCAGCATCTGGAATCGCTCGCCCTGCCCGATCGGATCGTAACAGAGCACCACCATTCCGTGCTTCGCCAGAAGAATGCAGATTCGCTGATACGTCTCACCCGCCTTGCCATTGTCGCTATGCCCGCAGGGAACCAGCACGCCAGCGAAAGGCCCCTGCCCTTGCGGCACGTACAGATTGGCCGTGACGTGGTGCCGCGGGCGGCTCTCAAAAATGACTTTTTCCACCCGGTAGCCATCGCGCTCGAGCTTCCCCACGACTTGTGGATTCAGTGGCGTTCGCTCGGGCAGGTCGCCAAGTGACTTGAGAAAGAATGCCCGCAGCTCCTGCTTCCGCCGGTCCACGTCCGCCGGTGTCTTGATGGCTGCGATCGCCTTGCGCCGGGCGTCAAAGTGGACCTTCGCCTGGGCGAGCAGGTAGCGCTTGAGTGTGTCCGAAGGCGCCGGCTCAACGGCACTTGCTACGTTTGCGGCACCTTCATCGGAGGCAGCGATGACGTCCCGGCCTCCGATCGCCCGAACCGCGCCCAGGACGAGAACGAGCCACGTCGCCACTTGCTGCACTCGCATCGCCTGCCCCCTTTACGTCAAAGCTTTGCCCGCGAGATGAACTCGCCTCCGCTCTTCATCGAGGATGCGCAAGGTAAACGCGAGCGAGTTGAGCCGTGTTTCGGTCGTGTCCGCGCGCGACATGAAAACGACAGGCGCACTGGTTCCGCGAAGCACTCCGCCAAACCGGCACTCCGCCGTGTACATGATCGCCTTCACGGTCAGGTTCGCGGAAAGCAAATTCGGAAAGAGCATGACGTCCGCCGCGCCGCCAACCTCGCTCTCGACGTGCTTCTTCGCTCCCGCATCCACCGCGAAAGCCAGATCAAACGAAAGCGGCCCTTCAACCACACAATCGCCAAACTCACCGAGCCGTCCGCGGCGCGTCAACTCGGCCCACTCCACCGTCTCCGGCATCGAGGCCTTCACGGTCTCGGTCGCGGCCATGAGCGCCACCTTGGGCTTCTTTGCGCCGAGCATTCTGGCAACGTCCACCGCGCTGCCCAGAATGTCGATCCGGTCGTCGAGGCCGGGCTGCACACAGATGCCCGTATCGGCCAGCAAAAACGCGCGGGTGCAATTGTCTCGCCTCACTTGCATCAGCACGATCTGGCAGATCACCTGGTTTGTACGCAGACCATCCTTGGAGTCCAACACCGCTTTCATCAGTTCGGGGGTCGGAATCTGCCCCTTCATGAGCGCTCGCGCCGCGCCCGACCGAACTTCGGCAACGGCCTGCGCGGCAACGGCCGGGCCCTCCGCGTCACGAATCTCGAAACGCTCCAGGTTGACCTGTTCGACCGACGCGACGAATCGAATCCGCGCTTCCGGGCCAACCAGTATCGGTCGCACCCATCCGCGAGCGTCGCTGCGGCCATCGCCTGCAAGACAGTTGCATCCTCTGCGCCGGCAACAGCAATCGGCTCAGGCCCAAGGCGTGAATCTGCCGTACGATATAGCTCTTCGAATCGGTCGATCGGCATGACGTCGAGCGCTCGGCGATTATTCGAGTCGATTCGCGAAGAACTCGGTACCCACGATATACGACGAGCTGCCCAGGATCAGCACCGAGAGGTTCTGGTCGCCGTCTTCCCAGCGCCGGTTCTCATCGTCCCACCAGTGAGGCGGACGCGGTGAATAGGGAAAATACGGCTCGAGGTCGCTTTCCTTGAGCACCGCCGAATACTCGCGCAGCAGACGGTCCGGGCCGTCGGCGAGAACTCCGCACCCGCCGGAAAGCCGGTTCTCGAGAAACGCGGGATTGATATACCGCTCGAACGGAATCCAGTGACCGGCAATCTCCCGATGACGCTCGAACAAATCCCAGAGAATCTCGCCGTGGCTCGACGCCGGACCACGGAAATTAAGCTGGTTGAACGGCTCCTGATCGTCCCAGAGCAACACGTGGTCGTCTGAGATGGTCCACGCCGTGAACTCAAAGTCGACCAGCGAGAACACGCGCGTATACCGCGTGCCCACTTCCCAGACCTGGTCCGGCATATCGTCCAGCCCCGTGTGCACACCCAGGCGCAACGCGAGAGATCTCCCGTTCCGCAGGGTGTCGAGCCACGTTATGGACCAGCATTCATGATAGTCCTGCGTATTGACCAGATCGCAAAAATCGAGAAACGCGTCCACGGTACGCATGGCTGCCCCCGCATCAATAAGCAGCAGAACCTCGATGCACGCGATTATAACAAAACCCTGGCCCGCAATTGAGTTATTTCGAAATCAAAGTCACGCGTGCACCCCGTCAATTTGTCGCAACCCCCCCAAGTCGTAGGGTCCGCCGTTGCGGACCGTCCGGAATCGTGGTCCCTCGCTACACGCATCCCGCCGCGATCCGCGTCCCATCATGAATTGGTCCACCGCGGCGACCGCTTCTGCAAAAATGCCGAGATCCCCTCCTGGGCATCGGAGTAGAGCGCGTTGCTCGTCATGATCGGCACCGCGCAATCATACGCAGCCGCCTCGTCGAGCCCCTCAATTGCGTAAAACGCGTGTTTTCCAGTCCGGACGACGAGCGGGCTGTTCGACAGGATCACCTTGGTCCATTGCGCGATGACCGCATCCAGTTCACCGCTCGGAACCACGCGATTCACCAGCCCTAGCTCCAGCGCACGCCCCGCCGGGATCGCCTCGCCCGTCAGGAGCATTTCCATCGCGGCTTTCGCCGGCACTGCGCGGACGAGCGGCACCATCGGCGTGGTGCAAAACAGCCCGATCTTGACGCCGGGGGTCGCAAACGTTGCCTCCTGGGCAGCAACGACCAGGTCGCAAGCCGCCACGAGCTGGCATCCGGCGGCCGTTGCAATTCCCTGCACCCGCGCGATCACCGGCTGCGGCAGCCGCCGCAATCCCAGCATCACCCGCGTGCAAAGGTCGAACAGCCCCCGATAGTCTTGCTCGCTCCGCCCGACCATCTCGGCCAGGTCATGCCCCGAGCAGAACACCGGCCCGCGCGATCCCAGCACGACCACCCGCGCGTCCGGATCGGCCGCGATCCGTTCAATCGCGCCTTCGAGCCGTGTGAGCAATTCTAGCGAAAGCGCATTTCGTTTCTCGGGGCGGTTGAGCGTCAACCGGACAATGCCGCCCTCGGATTCGACAAGAAGGGTATCGCTCATTCGAAGGGGTCCACGTATGGTTTTTCGGACCGGGCCAATGCTCTTCCGAGATCGCACCGGCGCATCAAAACGTACGGACTCTCGACGCTCATCATCCGCAAACGTAGCCGCCGCGCGAATATCCTCAGGACGATTGTCCCAACGATCAGCCAGGCGTACATGGCGGCGAATGCCGTTGCCTCTCTCGTTGAAACGAAGAAGCCAAAGAGAGATCGCCACGGTTGCCGTATTCCCAGCGCCGCGGTCGTCGATGCGATGACCTCCCGCAAGAGCGGAGAAACGTTCCACCCGATTCCGAATGCCAGAACGCCGCCTGTGACCCACAAGAACGGGGGCCAGAAATCCCGCGTACTCTGCGGGGACATCCAATCGCGCGAAACGCCATAAACAAGGTCAAGCTGCTCACCCGGCTTAACCACCACCGCGAGCGATACCCTGGCCCGTCCCAGATACCCAGCGACCCGATACCGCCTCCCAAAATGCACCGTCACCAGATGCTCTCCGGCCTCAACACGAAACTCGGTGCTTCGGCCATGGTACATGTCGCTGTGCGAGCACTCGTCCATGATCGCGATGCCGACGAAATCGGACTCGTTCCCCACAGTTTCCGTGGGCTCGATTTTGATCGTCGCAAGTTCGGTCGATTCTTCCGCGCGCCGGCGTGCAAGCGCTTGCTGGTACGCGTCACCCAAAGTTGCCGTCATGGGCGTCTCCCGAATCCATCGTTCACCGCCTGATCGGATCCGCCTGCACGTAAAGATTGGGCGGCGGCGTTTTGTAATATTTGAACATCGCCGGGCAGATCCATCCTTCAACCGGCGGGTCATTCAGCTTGTAAAAGTTTCCACCGGAATCCCCGCGCAGCCATGTCAGCTTCTTCTGATGTCCGGGAAAGGGATTCGCCGAAAACGTCAGCCGAAACCCTTCCTTGGCATTCGGAATATCCTTTACCAGCAGATCGATCATGGCCGGTACACCCGCGACAAACGGCTCGCGCTTCAGCCCGACCGCCGGATCGTCGAATACCCACGTACCGTTGTACCAGTAAGGGGCGATCACCATGATCGCGTTGGCAGGAACGGCCCCGCGTAGGCTCGACCGAATCAAGACCTGCCACACCGCAATTCCCGCGCCGCAAGCCAGCACCAGTGCGGCGAGCAGACCCCATCTTGTCTTCCGCATCCCAAAGGACATGTGCACCTTCGATCACTACCAATGCCAAATGGCCGTTCAGCTTGTCGGCTCCGGCCGATCAACCTCAGGCGCCCGGTCGAGCACCGAGCGCAGTCCGCTCGGTGCATACGCGCCGGGTCAGCCTGAAACGAGAAGAACTCATCCACCCCCGCCTGCGCCGCGTACGACCAAGGCGTCTCGCCCGCCGTAGCCTCAACTCCGAATTCCACCACCCGTAGCCCGTCCATCGGCGGGATAGACAGCTCCTGGTAAAACAAACTGATGGCAACCGCTTGCGCCTGCTCCGCAGTCAGCCCGCGCTCGACGGCCAACCCGCTGATTCCACCGAACAGAAAGACAAAAAACGCCTTCCGCTTTCGCGTCGATTCGTTCAACTCATCCGCATACGCATCCAGCAGCCGGTCCAGATACGGCGACAGAGTTTCAACCGCCTCCTGCTCGACCGAAAGATCCGGCATGACGATTGGTCCACGAGAGGGACGTGACCACGGTCGTGAGACCGTGGTTCAGACGGGGAACATGTGCCTCGCACGTCGGTGCGATCTCCCCTCATTCTACCGAAGAATCACTTTCCCGCGATCTCCCGATCCGGAACCCCCAGCGCTCGCAGCATGCCGATCGCCATCGAGCGCATCGCCGGCCGGGCTCATGTGCACCCCATCCGAAGTGAGCCACTTGTCGCCTCGCCCCAGGTCGCTCGGCCGCTTGGCGATCGCCGTCAGGAACAGGTTGTGCAGATCGATGAGCGTGCAGTTCCTTTCCCGCGCAACCTGTTTCTCGGCCTCGACGTAAATCCGCAGCCGCTTGTTCGCAGCCTCCTCGGCGTTCTCGCCAATCACCGTTGGCGCCAGCAAGATCACCTTGATTCCAGCCTGTTGAGCCATCTGCACCATCTTGAATACGTTGGTCCAGTACTGGGCGAGCACGCCCGGATCATGGGGATTGCCGACTCGGTGCCAGACGTCATTGATCCCCACGCTGATCGTGACAACCGCCGGCTTCTTGTCCACCACATCCTTCTGGAATCGCTTGACGAGGTCTTCGGCTTTTTGCCCGCTGATTCCCACGTTGTGAATGGGCGGTAGTCTGAGCGCCGGGTACGCCTTGGCGAGAACGGCATCGACATCCCGCAGGTAACCCCCGGCCTGTGTAATCGAGTCGCCGATGGCGACGATCTGGCCCCCCTGCTTGAGAATCAGCTCTGTGGGCATGTTGACGTTCGGCTCGCCGGCCGGAGGGGCGCCGAGCAGTCCGAGCAGCATCGCATACGTCGCTATCAATTCCGGTGACATGCAGTGATTCCCTTTTCGAGGAATGGTTCAGCGTGTGAGTGACTTGTATCTCAGCCGGTGCGGCTGATCGGCCTCGAGTCCGAGCCTCTCGTGCCGCTGTTCCTCATAAGTCTGGTAGTTGCCGTCGCACCAGACAACCTTGCTGTCCCCCTCGAAGGCGAGAATATGGGTTGCGATCCGGTCCAGGAACCACCGGTCGTGGCTGATGACGACGGCGCAGCCGCCGAAGTCGACCAGGCCTTCCTCGAGTGCCCGCAGCATCTCGACATCGAGGTCATTGGTCGGCTCGTCCAGCAGCAGCAAGTTCCCGCCGCTCTTGAGCAGCTTGGCGAGATGCACGCGGTTCCGTTCGCCGCCCGAGAGATTGCCAACCCTCTTCTCCTGGTCGGGCCCCTTGAAGTTGAACTGAGCGACATACGCACGCGGCGGCACTCTCCGCTTGCCGAGCACAACCGGATCTTGGCCGCCGGTGATTTCCTGAAACACCGTGTTCTCCGCCGTGAGGGCGTCACGGTTCTGATCGACATACGAGATCATCACCGAATCGCCGATTCGAAGCTCGCCGCGATCGGGAGTCTCTTGCCCGGTGATCATGCGAAACAGCGTGGTCTTGCCCGCACCATTGGGTCCGATCACGCCGACGATCGCGCCCGGCGGCAGCCGGAAGTTCATCTCCTCAAAAAGGAGGTTGTCGCCATACGCCTTGGCGAGGTCCTTCGCCTCGACGACGAGCGTACCCAGGTGCGGCCCCGGGGGGATTTGAAGCACGATCGCCTCATCGCGCTTATCCGCATCCTGACTCGCGAGCTGCTCGTATCGCTGCAATCTCGCCCGGTTCTTGGCCACGCGGGCCCGCGGCGACATGCGCACCCATTCCAGCTCGCGGGCGAGCTGTTTCCGTCGCGAGCTCTCCTGTTTCTCTTCGAGCGCCAGCCGCGCCTGTTTCTGTTCGAGCCAGGACGAGTAGTTACCTTCCCACGGGATCCCTTTTCCGCGGTCCAGTTCCAGGATCCACTTGGCGACGTTGTCGAGGAAGTAGCGGTCGTGGGTGACGAGCACGACGGTGCCGTCATATTCCTGAAGGGTCCGTTCGAGCCAGGCAACGCTTTCGGCGTCGAGGTGGTTGGTGGGTTCGTCGAGCAGCAGCAGGTCCGGCCGTTCGAGCAGGATTTTGCAGAGTGCGACCCGCCGGCGTTCGCCGCCCGAGAGCGTGCTGACCTTCGCGTCGCCCGGCGGCAGCCGCATGGCGTCCATGGCAATTTCGATGCGGCGATCGAGGTCCCACGCGTCGGCCGTTTCGATCCCGGCCTGCACGTTGGCCTGTTCGTCGAGCAGCCGGTCCATCTCGTCGACGTCGGGCCCTTCGCCCATGCGGGTGTTGATCTCTTCAAACCGCGCCAGCAGCGCGCGGATGGGCGCCACGGCCGTTTCCACATTCCCGCGCACGTCGAGATCGGGCTCGAGCATGGGTTCCTGGGACAGGTACCCGATGGTGATCCCGTTCGCGTGCCGCACCGACCCGTGAAAGTCCGTCTCGATTCCCGCCATGATACGCAAGAGCGTGCTCTTGCCGGATCCGTTCCCGCCGATGACGCCGATCTTGGCTGCCGGGTAGAACGAGAGCCAGATATTCTGAAGGACCTCCTTCTTGGCGTAGGCCTTGGAGAGGTTTTCGATGGTCATGATGTATTGCGGGGGCATATCGTCTCGCTCGGTTGATCCCGGATAGCGTGAAGCTCTGTCGCACTTGTTCACGGCGCCAACTCGCGCCAGGCGAGTGCCGTTCCGAACCTTCCAGGGTAATGTTCAGGGCGTTTCGCTGAGAAGAGCCCTCGAGAAAACATTTGCGAGCCCCTCATTTCTGCGCCACATGCGCCACGGCCTTGCGGGCCTTGGACTTACGTGTGGCGCAGGAATAATCGGGCGCGCACGGAATCGACACAACTCCACGCGGGTTTTCTCGTTGCGTGTGGCGCACGAAGAATCGGAACTCGGTTCATGACGGGCGCCAAGTGGTTGGTCGTTGTCGATTGTGCGGAAGTTGACGGACGATTTCGAAGTTGGAGCGCGAGCGAGCGTCGGGCTGTGTAGCAGGCACACTCCGTGTGCCGACCGCTGAGAGTGTCGGATGGACGGCACTGGCTTTGTGGGCGTGCACCCCCCGTTCGCTCGCCGTCTCGCTATTGCGAAGAGCCGCGAAGACGATCGCGTCGCTCCAAACCCGCCGGAACCTCAGATGTCCAGTGGAGAAGTTGCGGCCAAGCAATCGATCTGTTAGTTTGAACCAGTCAATGGTAACGCCCTCGGAGATCGATTCGCTCCGAGGGCGTTCTCAGTCAATGCCGGGGTAGCTCAGCTGGTTAGAGCGGCGGTCTCATAATCCGCAGGTCAGGCGTTCGAGTCGCCTCCCCGGTATTTCCGACAGAACCCGCCAGTGTGCCGCGGCGTGCGTCAAACCCCTTCCTTTCTAGCGTGCGGCGCTTCTTCGACGAATCGACGGCGAAACCCTCCATCGCGCCAGTGTCCGCGTGTTTCCGCACCGATCCGGGCTCTGCGTTGGGAAAATGGTGGGAAAGGGCTTCGTTTATGCGTCGGTCTTCGACGCCTATTTCGCAAGCGATTGCCGAGGGCGTTCCGCTTCCCTCGGACGCAGGTCGGTGGGAAACCCCGCCGTCTGTCCCGGTCGCGGCCAGGGAATCGGGCCGGCTTCCCTCGGGCTTAAGGCTCGGCAGCATCGAGGCGGCGGCCTCGATGTCGACCGCTCGCGGGCGGGTGTAGCGGCCGGTCAGTTCGAGGGTCGAATGTCGCATGAGACGCTGAACAACCCTCGGGGAAACCCCGGCAGCGTCGGCCAGAGTCGCCGTCTGGCATCGGAGGGAATGAAAGTCGAAGAACAACCCCGAGGCGTCTTGATAGTCGATGCCAGCGGCTTCCAGGTCCACCCGAAGCATTTCCGCGCCCTTTTCGTTTGGCAACGCGAAGATAGCCTCCCCAGCGGGAACCGATGCTACAAATGCGGCCAGGTCGTCCGCCAAGTCTTCCGGAAGAGGAAGCGTCGCGGGGTCGCCGTTCTTCGTATAGGCGGCCGTTACAGTGACGCTCGGGGCATCCCAGTTGAATGACTCGGGCGTGATGCTGCTAATCTCGCCATAGCGCAAGCCGGTCGCCACGGCCAGCCGGTAACACAGTGCCCGAACGGGGCCGGGAATTCCCAACACTGTGGGTCCGCGGTCCGCGGCCTGAATGAGCTTGTGTAGCTCATCGAGAGAAATCGTCCGGCGGTCGTGTCGGCGGTCTTCCTTGATGTTGTAGCCCTTCACCGCTCGAAGGGCGTTATCGCGTGTCCGATGCGTGTCGTGGCACCATTTCGCGAATGCACGGGCCGCGGCTCGATGATGATTACAAGTTTGATGCGAGCGTCCTTCCGCCTTCAGCGTCGCCAGAGCTTTCTGAACCCGCTCTTCGGTCAGGTCGGCCAGCCGCGCCGGTTCTACCCACGTCTTGAGACTCTCCTCGGCTTTCTTGATGTCCGCTCGCGTTGCGTTTTTCGCGGGCTCGATTTCGGCCAGCTTAGCTCCCCTGACTAACGCGAAAACCCTCCGGGCGCGTCGAGTGAACAGCTCGACATGCTTGGGCGTCGCGCCCTTAGCTTCGAGGGATTCCACCCACGCGGTAGTATGATCCGAGATTGAAAGGGTTGCGTGGTCGCGATAGCCCAGTTCCTTCGGGTTGGCCAAGCCACCGCGGATACTGGCGGCTTCGGATTCCGCGGCGCGGGCGATGTCCTCAGTCATCCGGCGGTCGGAGCAACCCTTCCGCTCAAGCTTCTTTCCGTCCCCATCGACGAACCGGTAATACCAAACCTTGCCATGCTTCCGAAACGATGCCATTGGTCAGCTCCCATGTTTCTTCGTGCGCTTCACGACGATGTGTAATCCCAGCAGTTCGGCCAGCCGGTCGAGGATGTCCATCGATAGTCCGCCTTTGCCGTTCGCGAATCGGCTCATCGTGGATTCGGCAATCCCGAGGGCCTTGGCGATCGCGTAACGGCTCATCCCCGAGGCGTTCACCGCTTCCCTGATTTCGTCACTCAGCTTTGCGTATCTCATGGCTCGAAGATACCAGATACTTCGACTCGACGCAAGTATGTGGTCGGAAGAAATTCGCCACAATTCGCATCAATTTCACTTAGTGAACATGTCATCACACTTTGTTAGTGAACATTATAGTGTACCCCCCCCCGTAAACCGGAATCTTGTACACTACTTCTAGTGAACAGCGTCGCCTGCGCGAAATGGGCCTCCGCCGCGCGGCTCGACGCCTCGGGCGGGCGAGACAGCTCGACGGGGCCGGCTTCCATCTCGCGTTTGACTAGTCGGAACGCTTCGGCCTCGGATTCGGGGAACGACACCCCTCGGGCTTCCAGGTCGTTCGCCAGCGCTCCCCAGCGTTCGCGCCACTCAAGGGGCCAGCTTGCCAGCTCATCGGGGCGGGGCGGCCAGGGCGTCGAGGCGGCGGGGGCCTCGGACCCCGAGGGCGATTGCGTGTCTCGCTCGACGTCCCCCGAGGACGACACCTTCCAGGGGGCCGGGTCAGGCGGGGCGGTCTCGAGTCCCCCGAGGCGGTCGGTCCACCATTGGCGCAGGTCCACCCCGGCTTGGGCGGCCTCGGTCCAATCCTTCCCCGAGGGGGGCTCGACGCGAACCGCTCGGGCCGGCCACCCTTCGGCGGCCGTGTCCCCAGCGGGGTCGGCGTCGGTCGCCAGATACCAGACAGGGGCGGGAAGCATCGCCAGATAGGTCGATCCCTCGGGGCGGGCCGATGCCGAACCGAGGGTCACAACGGCGGCCAGCTCCCCGAGGGCCTGACCCAGTAAGAGGGCGTCAAACTCCCCTTCCACGATCACCAGCGGCTTCCCAGGGCGAACGGCCTCGGGGGTCGGAAAGATCGAAGGGCGGTCGCGAAACGCTTCCGCATACTTCGGCTCTTGTCCCGTGCGTCGGCGGATCTTCACCATCGCCAGGCGGCCACGGTCCACCCAGGGAATGACGATGCCAGAGACTCGCCAGTATCGGATTCCATCCTTCACCGGAATGGAAACATCGGGCGCCCACCCGAGGCGGGCCTGACGTATTGTCTCATCGGTCAGTCCACGGCGTCGGAGATATTCCAGGGCCACCAGTCCCTCGGGCCTCCAGATTCGTTCGGCGGCATCTTCGACTAGCTTCAACGCATCGGCCAGGGGCAATCCCGAGGGCTGCTTGGCGGGCCTCTCAGGGGCTTTGAGGGGGCCAGCGTCCGGGGGCCTCCGGCGGATCGGCTCTCTCCCCGAGGGGCGCCAGGGGCGGCTCGATGACGTCGCGATTCCGGATTGCTCGGCAAGCCAGCGAACGGCCTCGGGGAAAGTAACTGCCTGAACCTTCATCACCAGCGCGGGGGCATCCCCGTGCTCTCCGCACCCGTAGCATCGCCACCAGGGCTTGCCAGGCTCGACGGCGAAAGACGGATTCCGGTCAGCATGGAACGGGCAGGGCCACCAGAGGCGGCGGCCACCCTCCCCGCGGCGGCCGGCGGCGGGGCCAAGCAAGGCGGTCGCGATGGCGGCCAGGTTAACCCGGTCGCGGACATCCGCCCAGTCGATCCGATCACTTCCAGCAACCATGATCCAGGGGTTCTCGACAGACGCGCCCATTCCCATCGCATGCACCCGATACTTGTTGCTAGAAACCCTAAGAACCCTAAGAACCGGTCGCGGGCAACCGCTTGGGGCGTCGGTTTCTAGGGTTCTAAGGGTTTGCAGTAGCCAGCAACTCAGGATTAACGTCGTAGGCTGGAGACGGCGGCCGGCCACCCTTGGCGGTTGGCGTCGGTGCTTGACGGGGCCGAATTGCACCCCGGTCGATTAGATAGTCGAGGGCGTCGAGCAGGTCGCTGTGATTGATCCATCGTCGCGCCTGTTTGATGTCTTTCTCGGTGAAGCTTGATAGGTCTCTGGATCGCACCCAATCCACGATGGCTTTCGCAGCGCGAGTTTCACCGGTTCCGGGTCCGGACGCGATGACAGCGCGGATTCGCCTTGCGTGGCTCTTGAAGTAACTGACCAATCGCCACGCAGCGTCAACCTGTCGCGGACCAACATCGGGCAGGGCCAAGGCGTCCGCGGTCGGGTCCGCAGCGTGATGCGTCAGAGTCACAATGAGGGTCAGGCGACCAGCGTACTCGCGAAATTTACCCCAGGGTCCACGTAGGAACGGCGGGAAATCTGTTGCGTTCATCTCCGCGGAATGCTCGTCATAGCGTTTTTGCCAGCGGGCCTTTCCCTCGGGCGTGAATCGCATGACATGGGGGACTTCCTTGCCTTCCTTGACGTCGAGGGGTCTCATCCACAAACGGGCGACCAGAGATCGCCAGTCGTCGAGGAGAACCTCGGGAATCCCGCGATCCGACCAATCGGGCACGGGCCGGGGGTCAGGATATGCCAGCAAGAACCGGTCGATGAACCCGTCGGCGCTTCCCTTCGGGTCGGTCAGTTCCCCGAGCAGGTCCGGCGTCAACCCACCGACGATACTGAGCGCAGGATGCGTGCAACGGATCGGCGTTCCGCCTTCGTGGTTCACGCGATCCTTGATAATTCGGTCGCCTGACCAGATCTTGAGCGCGTTGGATCGATCATTGCCCTTTCCTCCCTTGAACTGATTCATCCCGAGGACGAATGCGCTCAGCTCATCCCGAATCATGATCAGTCCCCGCGGGTTGTCCGCCAGGATAAGAGGCAAAACTTCCATCGTGGCGTCATCGATATCGATCCTCCGGGGTCTCGGCGGCGCGGGGGGCTTGGTTCTCTTCTCCTTGCCATCGGGGCCGATTTGGTCCGCTCGCCATCGTTCCATCGCGGCGGCGTGTTCGGCGGCCAGCTCGTCGTCAATCGAACGAACCGGGGCGGCGGCGGCCTTAAGGGCAGGCGTCTTCCCGTCCGAGGGCGGTCCGATGCAACCCGAGTAGAGCGTCGCACTGACGAAGTAATTCGGCTTCAACAGCAAGCTCACCGATCGGCCGATTGTTCCCCCTGCAACGGCCAGCATCGTGAGCCCGAGGAAATCCGGCGCGCAACCGATCGCGTCCGCTCCCTCGATTACAAGTTGAGCAGCGATCGGCGGTAGAACGTCGGCCGGAAATGCTTCAACAGAAGGCAGCTCGTCGAGGCGCAAGGGCGGCCACGCATCGCGCGACGGGATTGCCTCGGAGGGCGGCGGCGGTCCATTAGGATCGGCGTCGGCTATGGCCTTGATGATGGCGTCTCGATCGGGGCGGCCGGCCAGGAATCCGTCGAGAATGGATTGCCGCTTGTCCTTGAGCGCGCCTGCCATCGCTTCGGCCAGCGATCGCCACGGCTCGGACAGTTTGTGCAGCTCACCATTAAGGGGCATCCCGCAAGCGACGCGCGCAAGCGTCCAAGCTTCATAGGAGGTTGGCAAGCTCATTGGCGGCCACCCTCCCCAATCCATCGGCGGATAGTCTCGGGTCGCCAGAGAACACGTCGGCCAATCCTTAAGTCAGGCAGCGGCATCTTGCCGGCAGAGAGTTGGCGCTCAAGCAACCGACGGGACAGTCCGGTCAGGGCGGCGACGTCGTCCCATCCCCAGGTCAGCTTGTCGTGGATTGAGACAGCGGGCGGTTGCGCGGTAGGATGATCTTGTCGCGGATCATCCACAGCGCCTCCGGCCTCGGGCTGGGGGCGTTCGTGTTTAGGCACGGGCAACCCCCTCGGGCCGGGCGGCCTCGGTCTGGGGGGCGGCCTGGCTCTCCAGCCAAGCCAGAATCCACTTTCCCAAGTACAGGGTCCGCTTCCCCTGCCGTGTGTAGCGGAGTACCCCCGCGCGGCGGGCGTTCGCGAGGGCGGCGTCAGTCAACCCGAGGGCTTGGCGGAGCGATCCGTCATCGTAGAGCGCCCCGGGCTCGATCAGCACAGGCTCGATCATTCGCGTGTCTCCAAAATGGAGAAATGGGAACCACGCGAATGACCGTATCAGGCAGGGGGGCGGTTTAGTGCGGTTTGTGGCGGTTTTCGGTTGGCGAACTCTTATGCATTGCGGTCAGCTCTCCCGAGGTCGCGGGAATTTCTCGGGCTGTGGGATGCCGAACTCCCTGGCCAGCCAAGGGCCGATCAACTTCCAGTCGTACAGAGACGCCTTGCCGGCTCCCCCTTCGACAAACGGGGCTGGCAACGTACCCTTGCTCTTATGGTATTCCAGGGCGCGCTTGCTCTTGTGGACAGCCGCGGCGGCCTGATCCAAAGTCACAAGGTCGGGCAGCTCGGCGGGGGCCTCGGGCGTCACGGTCCCTGCGGCGGGCGGTCTCCCCTGTTCAGCGGTCCCTTGACCATCGGCTTCGGTTGCCGAGGGCGCCGCGCCAGGCTCAACTCTCCTGATCGTACGCGCGTTCGGATCAATCAAGTAGAGAGGGGCGGCTAATAGCGTAGGGTCGTGAATTGGCGGCAGGAATATCACCCCGCCAGGCGCCTCCCCATGTGAGTGAGCCGGCGGCTTCTGTACAGCGCCCAGCGTCTCCGGATTGGGTAGCGGTGGCTGCGGGCTGGCTGGGCTCGGCTGCAAGACTCCGAGGAGCAACGACAACGCCAATCCCAGCCCATCGCGTTCGGCGGGCGTCAAAGTGAAAGATGGTGGGAAGATGCCGGCAGGATAACTCCGCAAAATCTTGCCATCGTTACAGACTTCGGGTATGTCCCATCGCTTGATGAGTTCATATACGTGCGCTCTCAATGTCGGCAGAGCGATCATGACGTCGTAGGGCCAGAAACGTACAGCGTAGTTGGCGCCAGGCGCCGAATTGTAGGGCAATCGTGAAAGGTTAAGCAGATTCTCCAGCCGGCAGAGTGATTCGAGCACCGCAAAACGGGGCATTTGAACGGCCATTACATTCGATGAGTCGGGCTCACGAAGCAAGAGCTTGTACTTCTCGACTGTGGCCAGAAAATCGCGAAGGGCGTGCGCGATTAAGTTCAGTTCTTCGAGAGAGGGGATGCGCCGGTCGGTTTCTCGGGACGGCTCGGCCCGGGTCGATTCCAAGCGCTCAATCGCGCGGACAAATTCCTGTTTGATAAGAGCAACGACGCGGCCACCATCGAAAGGCGGTTTCGCGGTCAGCTCAGCCACAATGGCAGGCAGGTTCTCTTTGACAGACGCCCCATCCAGGTCGAATCGGCTTGCGTCGATAGTACCGGAACACTGCCACTGAGGGTCAAGGCGGTGGTCGAGATTGCGAATAGACGCCCATAGGTGGCGGCCAAAGTCCCAGGCCAGCCGATGCGCGCTCGCGCGCGTCATCCCCCCGGCGGTCGCAGAGGCGGGGGCCGCCAGGGTCAAGTCATCCTCCACCTTCGAGATGACACCCCAGCCGCTCGCCAACGCCTGGCACAACGCGCCGATGGCGTTCGGGAGAAAGATCGGCATCGGATCGGGCATTTCGAGCGGTCGGTCGTCCCCTGCCTGTTCATCGAGAACCTTCGCAATCTCCCGCTCTTGGGTTGGCGTAAGCCGGGCTTTCCCGGTGGCAACCTGAAGCAACCACCCCGAGGCGGTAGCGCAGTCAATCGCGGCCTTGCGCGCGGCCTCAAAGTCATCCCGGCTCGACATCTCGCGTCTCCTGTGAACGGGCCGGACCCGGCAGCGCACGCACAGGGGAGCGTGATGCCGGGTCCGCGTTGGGCCTGACCAGTGGCCACCGATCAAACCATCCCCCGCTCAGTGTAGCGTCGCGGGCGCGTTCGATTCCAGGTCACCGCGAGGCGGCCGTGAGATCTACTTACGCCTCTCCGATACCCGGCGAAGTGTTTGAGCAGACGCGCGGGCTCGTCTTTCGACGTCGCAGACACGCAACCGCGAGGTTGTCAGTGTCCACATATCAGTCAAGTGACGTAGTGGTCGTATCTGTTGTCAACCTCTCCGCGGCTTTTAGAGCCGGAGTATCATGGATATATACGATGTGATTCGCCCCATGAAGGCCATTCAGCTTCACCTCGAACAGGAGTTCCCCGGGACAAATTATCGGAATGCCCGTGATGGTCACGGCTGCCCTGTGTCTCATGTGGCCCCGCGACAGGTTCATAGGGACTTCGACGCCACGTGTGGAACCGGGAACACTGATCACGACCGTCGCCTGGAAATCGGTATCTCGGTCAGCGGGGTCCAGATTCCAGAGGCTCACGGCGTCTACTGTTGAGATCTCATACGGGAATTTATCTGGGAATATGTCTTCCAGCACATGGAAAAAACTGACACTATTTTTCTCCGCATCGACGGAGCAAGATTCGCAGACAATGAAGTATTCGAGCCTTGCCATTACGCGGTCTCTATATATGCGGAATACGACGCGACCAAGCGCGGGGACATGGTGAACACTCGTCGTCGTTGCATCGACACGCGCAACTCCCTTGGGGGTCTACTGGCCGACGGGAAAACAAATGTCTTAGTCTGGTGTTTCGGAACCGAACACCGATTCTTCAGACATTCGCGGGCGACGAAAATGCTGACTGTCATCTCGGATAACCGAAGGCGCGCCAAATCATGAAGGTACTCGCCTGCGAAGTCGGTTGGGCGTAATTCAAGCACGACTGCAACGGCAGCCAGCGCCAGATCATTTGGGAGGCGGCGCCCCGCGGTGAACTCTGACATGATCGATCCGACGAACTCCCGCAGCATCGCTTCTGTGATAGCGCCGAACCGCAGAGCGGCTGCTACGTGTCGCACGATGGGAGACATGAGCAGCCTGCGCCTGACAACGGCGGGCGTATGATGAAATCCGATGGAGAAGTTAAACTCGTCGGTTTTCAGCAGCGCGAGCGCAGTCATCGCCCAGTCCTTCCTAGTGCACGGTCCGTCCAGAACTCCGCTTCTATGTCGTCCGAGAAAGGCACTTCCTTGTAGTGATGCAGGACTTCCCCTGAACTGTCATCCCACTTACTGAGTATCCAAGGTATCTGCTGAGTTCCGTCGGGTAGACTCCTAATTTCAAACACAATGCCGACGTGGAAAAACCCCTTGTGTCGTTTCGCCGAATCCCAATAGGTAACCAGGTCGCCTAACCACAAACTCTCTCTAGGCCAGTCCAACGCCGTGTAGCCATCGTCGTCAAAAACTCTGATTACTTGGCTGTCAAGATTCTCGTATACAGCAGTCCGCCTGCTTGCCCATACATGCCCGACGCAGTTGCAAATGCCATAAGGTGGCCTGCGCTTAGACCAGTGCGGATGATTCGCAAGTAAGCGCTCGTACTTTCTTATACTCCCCTCGTCCGGTGCTAGGGCGATCTCATTTACGATCTTGTTGCCAAGATGGGTCTGCAAAACGATACTTCGTGTTGTCGGTCCGAGCAATCTTGCGGCTTCAAACATTTCAAAAGACGACTCTCAAAGGTCACAGTGCATCCCATCTGACCCATCTTGCGCACTTCCTTCATTTTTGTTACTTGGACGCCACTGGTGTCAATATTGCCAAGAGTTTTCAACGCGCACAAGGGCCGGCTTCATTTGTCGACTTAAGCGATTCTCAAAATCACCGCCATCCTTCGGGGTCGGTTTTGGGAGATTCCTTCGCTGCTATTTCACTGCAACCAGCGAAACGATTTCTAAAAACCGGCCTTGATCAGTTTTGGTAGGAAGAAGCCAAGAGCAGCACCGAGTTGCTTCGCGTGCTTGGTTTGCCTCACGACGGCGTTGATCGGTCCGAACCGAGGGTCCCCGGCCTTGGCCTGGGCCATCCATCGGTAGAGCGTCGAGGGTCCCACGCCAGCAGCACGGGCGGCGGCGTCCAGTGTCTCTCCATCGAGCAACCTGGACGTGATCCTCACCACGGCGGCGGTCGTGAACTTGGATGGGCGGCCACCCCGATTGAGCGCTTTTCGTCGTCTCATGCCGACTCTCCGACGTTCACTTGATTGACTTGCTGGCGGGCGACGTTGATCTGAACGGCGGGCAGGGCGAGACGGCGCACCGTTGCCAGGGTCTTGATGGTGTCCAAAAACCGTCGGTGTGTCCGGTCGATCCGACGTTGCTGATGCTCGGATTGACCCAGTGTTAGCCCTTCATCGGAGGTCGCCGATCCCGAATAGCGGGCCTCAAACATGCGGAGGGCGAACCAATTGATCGCGGCAGTCTCGGCAAGCACTAGCTCAGCGGGGCTTGGATTGGGGCCGACAAGGTCGGCGACGATGTTCCGCAAATCTTGCCGCAATTTCTCTTTTGTCTGCTCATTGCCCCTCTTGCCGGCGGTCCAGTTGACCAGCTCTTTGACCACCCAATTGTCCATCATTCGCTCGCGGTCGTTCGCGCCCACCACGGTGGTTTCCACGTCGTTTCCTCCATTTGCCCCGACAATGCTGATGATACCCGGCGGCGGTCAGGGCGTCGCGTGCGAGGGCTCGGGCTTGTGCAGTAAGCTCGTCGAGGGCTTTCTCAATTTCGTCGAGTTTCCGGCGGTCTTCACTTTCCAGCCGTCGATTGTAGTCCCGTTCGTCGCGATCGATCGCCTCCATTCGGCTGATTAGGAAGGCGTCGATGCCGCTTCCGCCATATTCCGAGGTCACCCTACCATTCCGCCTAACGGATCGGTAGATGTAGGTTCGGCCGTTGCGATGAACCAGGGCCATGTGTACTACGGTCTCCCCTTTGCGCCGCTTCAGTCTGTCGGCAAGTGCATGCTATCACAAAATGCGAAAAGTGCGCGAATAAATGTGCGCGGGGTCGACTACGATCCCGCAGTTGAAACCCCCAGCAAATCAACCCCCTATCCCCCGGGGGCCGGTTCTATTGTAGCGTTGCGATGATTCCGGGCCGGAATCGGCTCGATTCAAACGGCTCCAATTTTGACGAAATGCGCGCGTTTGGCCATCTGCGGTTGAAAAAGACTGACCGCCAGGTGTCTGATCGCCCCCCCAAGCGTACGTGCATGAGTCATGCACCTATTAGCCGGACATCGCCGGGTGTTCCGAATCCACTCGACGCACTCACCTTTCGATCATGGCAGCAGGAATGCGGATTCTAAAAGAGCCCTTCTCACCAACATTCGCGGCGGGCAACTCAAGGTCCAAAGTCTCGGCGGTCTTCAATGGCATCTCAAAGACCAGGACGTCTCCGAGGGCTTTCTCTGGATAGATGGAGTCAGAATCAGATCTTCCAATTGGCCGCTCGGAAAGTCCAAACGATATTCTTTTATAATTATTCCCATTGTTGTCTTTTAGGGTGGCGAAGTCGCGCTGGAATGAAATACTTTGTCCGGCCCAACTCTTGTAGTCGATTTTTCGATTCGGGTTTGTGTTCGTTATCTCCAAGTTGACCATCAACATCGGCTCTTCGGATTGGCCTTCCCCTTGAATTACCTTGAGAGGAACTCGATCAATTTTGGCAGTGCGAACTATCACAATCACATCTCCGAGCTTTGCAGGAGTCGGAGCGGTGACCCATTCCTCTCGACCCTTGATTGCCGGAATGCCCTCGCCGTTCTGGACAGGCGATCGCTGTGGTTCAGCAGCTCCGTTGGGTTTCGTTTTGGTAGGAATAGCGACCGGCTGGCCAGGATTATCGACCGCTTTTGCAACCGCACGCTCTTCCCTTGAGCTTTTTTCCATCGCATCAGCAATCGACTTAGACGTCTTCCCTGTGATCACGATCGAGAGCACGATCGATCCCAAGCTAATCGCCGTGCCGACCAATGATGAGGAAAGGCCGGATCGTCGTCCGATCAGTGCTATTGCCAATCCGATGAACCCAAGAAACGCCCCTAACAACGCGACAGGAATAGCAAGGAGCCCAAGAAATGGAACCCAGCAAATTAGGGCGGCGATGATTCCAAGCACGAGCGCCGCAACAGCTAGCGAATTCCCCTTTCTCGTAGCGGGAAGATTGACATTCACCATCTGCACGGAATGAACAGGCGTAGGCTGGACCGGCACGGGGGGCGGGACTATCTCCGCTCTGACGACGTTCGGCTTGAGACGTCCCGTTCCCGTTGGCGGCAATACCTCGATTTCAGCGATTTCAGCCAGGTCTATCGCTTCGACCTCGGGGACGTATTTGAAAACTTCTTGGCACGAAGGACAGCGGACTTTCGTCCCTTCCTTCATTTCACTAGGTGTTGAAGATTTTCGGTTGCATTTCGGACATGTGAGACGAGTCTTGGCAGCCATCGCCTTCTCCTTTCATTGAACCAGCGGATTCTGGAGGGTATCCCATCTGTCTGAGGTTCGCAATTAAAAAACTCGCATTGGTTCAAATCAATTATCCGAGTGAGACTCGAATCACACTCATCCCGGCGCGCGTATCGTCGCCCCGATGCGGGCGCGAAGGGCCTCTGTCGATGCAAAAGACTTCCGCGTGGCCGATCGCCATGCATTCGTCAGCGTGGGCGCTCTGGCGGCGTTGATAACGGCGCGGCTCATCGCGCCCCGTTCAGTCTCCCCCAATCCGAGCCGAGGCGGGCTGGCGTCGAGTTATCGCAGGGGGTTATTACTTCGGTCATCGGCAACCCCAGATCAGAGTAAGAACGACCATGATCAATGCAAAGAATCTTGGCAGACATCCAGATCGCTATTCTAGCGGAAGATTCGCGTTGAACGATGCGATCGGGCGGGCCGAGGCAGCTTTGGCGTCCAACTCTTCCGGTGTAGGCATTTCCTTTCTCACGAAAACTTCATCGCTAGGCGGAGGGGTTTCTGCGGGGTAAAGCGTGTACTTCTTTCACGTCTTCTCCTGGCGAAGCCATCCCCCTCGTGCGAGTTGATTGCAGATCACCCCGAAGGCGGTCGAGCCCTCATGGTTTACCTTGGTCTTGAATTTGTCTCGGTCGATCCCCCCTGCATTCGCACTCAGGCTCTCAAGGAATCGGGATCGGGTGGACACCAGCAATGGAAACTCGGCAAGGCGTTCCTTGTATTCTCGAAGGACTTGGCGGTAGTGTTCTCGTTCAGCGGCGGTATCGCCGGGATATGCCTTGTTAACCACTTCTCGCTCGTACGAATCTGTTCCAATGGCGTGCAGTTCGTGAGCCACCTCGTACCGACCACGTGCGAGACAGAAAGCCGACAGCTCCATCGCGTTGGCCTCGTACCAATCTCGCCAGCGTCCCTCTTGAAAGCGGTTGGACATTTCTCCCCCCGGACCGAAAAAGACGTCGGGCTGCACGATAGCCGTGCAAACCGAAGTCTAACGTGCATCATCCTTCGATTCGAGAACCAGCGGCGCAGACCATGAGCACGATGCCGGCCCAAACGGCCCGGAACAATCGGCGAGCCAGCCATACGGCGCTTCAGATTTCGGATAGGACGGCGCCGTTGACCTGCGCGCCGACGTTGACCTGATTGATGACGGTCGGGAGTTTCAGTCGTCGGACCTTGGCCAGAGCGACAAGAGATCGCTCTAACCGGACCTGCGCGCGGGAGAGACTTTGGTCAACCATCGTGATCTTGCGATAGTCAACATCGTGACCGGCCTCAAAGTTCTGGAACAATTCGGCCCGGTCCCTCTCCAGCAGTAGCACGTGAAGCCAGCAGAATGCCGCGCGCTCAGCCAACAGGCGCTCAGCCATCGAGGAACCGCGGGGGGCCAATTCGCGGCGAAGCGCTTCAAGTTTGGCGGCCACGGCGTCTCGCAACGGGTCATATTTCTCTGCAACGAGATCAATCAGCATCGGCTCTACGACGGCCCGGGCCAGATCGCCTGAGTAGGGATCGATCGGCTTAAGCGCGCGACTGGCATGATAGGCCAGCTCGCCCAGTGCGATCTGATCACCTTCACGAGCTAACTTGACCAGTTCTTGAACATCCGTCTCAGCCAGTTCGGTGCTCATGGCCTTGCGCCTCCGTCGCCATTCCCCGCGTTCGTGTCGATGGAACCCCAGCGCCATCAACAGGGTCTCGACAGTCTTGCCGACCGTCCGGAAGTGCATTGCCATGGCGCGGTCGGTGGACTTGAGTTGATCTTGAAGGGCCTTTCTTTCCTCTTTCCGGGCTCGATGCGCCTTGGCCTGTTCGCGCTTCCATTCCCATTCCTGGCTTCGCCTGCACGCGCACTTCCTCTCGGAGCAACGCGTCCATTTGGGCAAACAATACAGCGTCTTCTCCGGTTCCCAGACACTGGGATGTGACCCTTGCGCCCCGTCGCACTGACTTGGTGTAATAAAGACGTCCGTTAATATGAACCAGCGCCATCGCGATCCACTCCGGGAGATTTTACTACATCGCGGCTTCCGAATTCACTTGCACCGGTTCTCAGCACGAGACGGGAATGGACGCACTTACTTCGCCGCGGCCTTTACCATCGCCACGATGCCAGCGCGGACGGCCTCGGGCAGTCGATCCCATGCCTCGATGACGGCGGTCAAACCGGGGTCATTCGACGCCGCGCTGTCCCTGCGCTGTCGCCTCGGGTGTGTGTTGACGCAAGTCGTTTGATTTGATATCTTTGCGGTTCGCGAGCGGCGGTCTCATAATCCGCAGGTCAGGCGTTCGAGTCGCCTCCCCGGTAATCGATCGGATGGCTAGCCAAAGCCGAATCCCGAACGAAACCCACGAGCCGGCTGCGTACTTGCCGCGACGCTGGGATCTGCGGGACGATATATCTGATCTCGGAAACCAGTGCGATTCCGCCATCCGGCGGAAGGCAGCAGCGCCGAAAACTCCAAGATCGACAGTGAACGTACTACACGCGTTATCGCTACACCTCCAGGGCCAAATTACGCGCCAGGCTGAAGAAAGCCTCGCTTTGTCGGGGGTTGCCGAACCGCTCATGATCGTTAGACTGTGGTCCCGCGAAGTTGGCGATCGCGCCGTAGAGCACCACACCGCATAGCCGGCGCCGTCGTGAGCACCAACACGGCAGGAAGCGAGTGCCTGATCGAGGCTGCGGCATGATGGATAACAGCCAACGAAAGGAGCAATTCAGTTTCGCTTATGTTCGAGCTGTTGCGACCCTCGCAGGGAATATGGTCGCTGAACCCCCAGTCGATGACGACAGCATCGACCTCTGGATCGCCGGGCGTGTCGGCGAAGAAATCCCCCGACCACCGCGGATCGAACTTCAGGTGAAGTGCACCAGCGCCAGAGTCATGCGGGGCGAGCACCTCGTTTACCACTTGAAGCGAAAGAATTACGATGATCTGATGAAACAGACCGCCCGTAAGGAACCGATATGAAGTCCCCCTTGAAATTGCCGAGAGATCAGATCGAAGCGTTGCGCCCGGGGACGTCCGACTCTACCTGACGACCCATGGCTGGGTTTCTACGCCAAACGGTCGCTCAAGCAACGCCCTGGAATTCCGGCATACCTCGCACAAAGCGGTGGAGCTGTTGCTCCCGCTCAAGCGTGAGATGAGGGACTTCGTTCTCCGCATGGCCGACGTCGTTGTCGCTCTTGCCACGATCGAGGACCGCTCCCCGTGGGAGATTCTCAAAGATCTCTCGGTACCGTCAGGCGACGTGTTCCGATTTCGCGTCGAAGCCGCTGACGCCACGCTGGGAAACCTGCCGCTCGATGAGGGCATCGAATTGCTGCGCGGCGGCCGGGACCTGCTTCTGGCGGCCGCTTGCAGCGCGGTACACCCTCAACCACTTCATCCTCTGAAGGTAAATAGGGAAGTCAGTAGATTCTTGAAGACTTGTCGTTTGGGTCAGACAGAACGAGGAAGTTTCGTAGCGACCATCATCGCTCCCGTGCCGCCTGAGATTCAGACGCTGATGGATTTCGTTGATGAGGATTTGCGATTGAGTCAGGAGCCCTATTCGCGTCGGGTCACGAGTCGCTTGATGTCGACTCTTGGCTTTGTCTCTGATGCGATCCGCACAGGCAACCCCGGTCAAATCCTCGACGGAATCGAACGTGGCGTCAGCGCGAATCTCTGCGATGCCCTGCGAGTGATGAGAACCCTCCGGTGACCAGTCGAGGCTCGAGATCTCCGTCAGTTGGGCTCGGACCCGACATCATGTCCCTGAGCGAGTGCCACAGTCTGTCTCCTTCCCCCAAGAGTCATTCTCATTCATCGAGGAGGCGGCCAGGGGACTCCGCCGCCGGGCGTTTGCAAAGCCCGAGGAATACAAGGGTGAACTGCTCCGGACGGAATTCGTCCATCGTCCCTTCACGCCGGACCTGGTTGGTAGAATCATCATCGCTTCTGTAGTTGCAGGCCGGCCTGCCAAGGTCAAGGTCGATCTCGCCGCCGAGGAATTCAGACAGGCCTGCGATGCGCTCCCTGACCGGAAACGAGTCGCCGTAACTGGAATTATTCGCAATGAGGTCAAGGTGCGGGAGTACGAGCTGACCGAACCGCGTAATTTCCGGGTGATCGAGGATTCCTGATTGGCCAACGACCGGGAAACCTCTTAATTTCCGATCACACATGACTCTTCCACGTGTTCGTGCCGACACAACAGCGGCGGTCGCATCATCCGCAGGTCAGGCTTCGAGTCGCCTCCCCGGCGATCGAGAATGTGACACATGGCAAAACCGACCGGCGAATTGTCGGCATCTGCATACGCCTCGAACAACAAGTCACGCCCAAGTCGCCAAAGCTTGACCGCAATTTGTTCGGCCAGGGCCAGCTCGAGCGCGCCGACCGGTTTCACGTCTGCAACCACAGCGGCGCGATGGTCCTCCCAAGCGTCCGGGTCTTCTCCGGGAACCACGGTCTGAACCGACCGAAGACCATGCCGAAGGGCATTCAGCTTGACCGCGTCCACCCCTTCCACAGTTGTCGGCCCGTCGACTGAAGAGCATTCTGGCGGTTCGCTTCGAGTTGTTTGTCACTGATCATAGCCTGACTCTCCCGGAACCGCGGGCTTTATCATCACCCCGAGTCTACCAATTCTAGCCACAACTGTAGTCAGATTGGCAATGCCGGTCTGATTGCGTCCGATTCTGGGCTCACTTCGCGCAAATGCAATCGTTAGTCACGAGGCAGGCAAGGGCTCGATACCCGGGGCCTGCTTTCGGCCAACTGACGCGAACGGATTCACTTTTGAACGACGACGTCCCGCCTCCTGGCGCTGCGACAGGGATGATTTTGCGCCGGGCGGAGAGGTGGAAAGTCAGCGGATGATCTTCAACCTCGGCAGCGCTTGCTGTAGGTCTTTCACTCCGGCGTCCGTGACCTGAGTGTCCCGGAGACCGAGGGTGGAGAGATTCGTCAGTGCCTTCAAATGCACCAGCCCGGCGTCGCTGACCTGAGTTTCGGTGAGCCAGAGGGTGGAGAGATTCGTCAGTGCCTTCAAATGCACCAGCCCGGCGTCGGTGACCGGGTTGTCGGCGAGGCTGAGCTTGTCAAGCCTGGAGAGGCCCGTCAAATGAGCTAGCTCCGCATCGTCGATCGAACACCCGCGAAGGAATAACCGTTGCAACCGCTTGAGTTTCCCGATCTGAACATTCGTCTCATTCGACACCTTCTCGCGGAAGATCCAAACCTCGGTGATGTGCCCGAAATAATTGACCCCGATAAGATCGACGAGCCACTGTGGTGCCCAGGGTTTTCTTCCCGGTTTGGGCTTTCCGTCATACCACTCCCAATCGTAACTGACGATGCCTCCGGCGTTCGCGATTGCCGCCACGGCCTCGCGCTGAATTTGCGCGCTCCGCACGATCCAGCCAACCCAGCCGCCAATCACAAGCACAACAACGATCAGCCCCCGCACGCTGAAGCGCAGGAATCTTCGCCAGGAGCGTGAGACGGGCTTGGCAGGGTCGGTCATGCTCGCATTTCGATATCGGCTACTGCTTCGTTCAATGGGATCAGTATATCTTCCGTCCCGACGCGATTGTAGGGCTGGTAGATCCGGTCACCATTTCGATCCACCGACTCAATTCGACGCGGATTTCACCATCGCCACGATTCCCGCCCGGACGGCCTCGGGCAGTCGATCCCATGCCTCGATGACGCCGGTCAGGTTCGGGTCCCTTTGACAAGTGTACGGTGGGCACGACGCATTATCCACGCCGCGTCACTGATGCGTCCGGTTCGTTGCTCGTCGTCGGCCATTCGACTACTATTGGCGACAGCGATCTGGCAATTTGCCAGTCCAAAGTCGGGATGCGGGTCGGCGATCGAACAGTGCGAGCGTTCCGAATCGGCATCCCCCTTTCGTGCTGGTCGGCCAGGTCGGCCGAGCTATTCCTTCTGGCGGGGGAAGAAACGGTATGCAGTGCCCGCGTTGCACGAAGGAGTTCGCCGCCGCGGAGCTTCGCCCTCCGGCAGGGCTTCTGCGGTTACTGGCTCTCCCAATCCTGTTCGTCTGGCCGGTTGGGAACGAGATTCTTACTTCGTACTGTCCGCGCTGTCGGCGGCGGATGAACTTCACTCTGTTCTTCGTCTGCCTATTTGTCGCGGCCTTCGCGTGGATGTATTTTTTTGCTCCCAGAGCTGCTCCCAGGGGGACTCCGAAAGCCGGTACGAACGCGGCTCCCAAACCGTAGCCGCAGCGAGGCCAGCGCGGGACTTAGCCTCGCTTACGGCTGATGGCGGCATTCACCACGCCGACAGCCTCGTCAACCGTGCCATCGAGGATCTCGCGATGAAGAGCTCAAGGTACAGCGTGTGTTTCACTTGCTTGGTCGTCATGTTGCTTGCGGCGGTCAGGTCGGCGGCCGGGGACGACACCACGCTGAGGTGGAAGTTCGCGACGGGCCAGAAGCATATCGAAAATCATATTGAAGGCCCCGGCTCGATACGGCATGGCGTTTCTTTACAGCGAGAACGATGAAAACGATCTGACCTATTTCTTGCACTATCATGCAGACATCGTTCTCAAGGCGATCGAGGATTTCCGCAGCTTCACGGATCGTCGCGCAGGAGATTGCGGCCGTCAGCGCGGAATTGACGAGCCAGGTCCGCTTGAATCACCGCCAGCGCGATCTCATCAGGCACGCGCTAAAACACCCCGATCAAGTCTATTCCGTGGCGTATCATCAGCATGCCAACAAGATCGTCTACGAGACCGCGAGGCGCGACCTGCTTGAACTGGCGAGCCTTGGTCTCCTGAAGAAGCGAAAGGTGGGCAAGGCGTGGTCATTCACGGTGCCCGCAGACCTCATGCGAAGGCTGCGGAGACCTCGATTACCGTGATTTCGGACGCGCTGGCGTGTCCAGGTCACTTTGACGTTCGCAATCCGGAGAGTTATCATCCGGTTAGTCTAGCTCGGCGAGCAGCCCGATTGGTCGTCGAGCCGGTCCGAGGCTGTCGCATCTCGAAAGGACGTGCATCATGGCGACCAAAAAAACCGTCAAGAAGACAACCCGCAAGGTCATCAAGAGCGCCGACGACGGCCAGTTCAAATCCAAGGACTTCGCCAAGAAGCATCCCAAGACCACTTTCTTGGAAACGGTCAAGGTTGCCAAACCCAAGAAGCCGAAGCCCAAAAGCGGCTGATTTCTCTTGAGACACGCGCGCATTCAGTCGTCCGAGATGGTCTCGCCTGCGGCAAATTCACGTTCCACTCGTCCGCGGCGGCCGTTTTTTTTGACTTGGTTGGTCTCCGGACCCCGCCGGCCGCGGCTTCGCCTTTGTTAACGCCGCGAGCACAGCCTCGTACGAGCGCCGCAGACTCATCGCGGTGCGTTCCCGTGCGTGGTCCCGCGCGCTGATCGCCCGGTCGCGGACGGCCTCCCAGTAGCGGATGCTCGCCTCGACGGTCGGCCGGTGTTCCATCCGAGGCGTGCCCGGCGGCGGCTGGGGAAAGGGGGGCAGCCCCTCGAGTTCTCGGCCAGGCATCGGGTCGACTCCACCGCGCAGTCGGGGCAGTCTCTCGTGCCCGATGAGATCGTTCTTGCCCCTGTGGCATCACTCCTGCGTGTCCAATGGAATCATACGCCGCACGATCACACGCCCGAATGTATGTGGTCAAAATCCAACTTCACGTTTACGAGATCCGCTCGCACAGCGCCCGGTAATTCCAGAACTGCACTGCGATGCCGCGCTTGTCGAGTTTCTGTGAGAAGAAATCGGGCCCGTACCGGACCGCCAGCGCCGATCGGTCGATCGAAAGCTCGATTTGTAGGATCGGCCAGTCTTCGGGCGGCTCGAGCAACACGCCAGAACGGCCGCTCGAGAGATCGAGGTAACGCACCAGGCCCTCGAGCCCAGCGAAAAGAACCCAGTCACGCTCTGCGTCGTAGTCGAGTGCGTTAACGTACTGTTCTTTCTCCGTGGAATGACTGTCCATTTTCATGCTCTTCGACCCGAGATCGACTGCCATGATCGGCCGCGACATGTCGTCGTGGGCCCTGACGACTTCATCCCATCGATAAACCCGAACTCCGTTTTGCGTACCCAGGCACAGGCGGTCGCCCGATTTGTCGAAGATCATGCTGTAAACGGCCTCCGAGCCCCAAACCTGGTCTGCCTGCCACTCGGGCGTTCCCAGCCGCTCATTCTGCTCGCGCATGCTCTTCAGTTGTTCCGCCACTCCTTTTTCCAACTGCTCCTTGACTTCTTCGATCGAATTGACGCCCGGTGGAAGATGCTTCGGATCCAGCGAACGCAAGATTTGCGCGTGCTGCTTTCGAATCATCTGCTCAACCTTCTCATAGTCGATGTTGGCCACCGACGCCTTGATCTGCGCGATCATGCTCTGCTCGAGCGCCCGGTGACCCGCCGCCCGCCCACAAAGCTGGCGCTCTCGATCTGCAGAGTGTCGAGATCCACCACCGAAAGCCGCTTGTCCATGACGGCTAGCTTTCGACCACCGGGATGGCACGCTGCGCGGCTCGCGTGCTTGAGCGGCAGGGCCCTCGACTCTGACCCGTCGACAGGCTGAATCACCACTCTGCCCTCCTGGCCGTCGTTGCTGACAGAAATCATCGCGCGTTCATCGGGCGTGAATCCCGCCCAGCTCACCGCTCGCACTTGAGGCGATTCGACGATGCGTCGTTTTTCAACCAGGTCCCACAGAGTCGCTTTCCAATCGCCCGCCGCGTGGCCCACGGCGAGATACCGGCCACTCGGGCTCAGAGACATGTTGTAGATGTGGCCGTCGATCGACATCGAAAACGGCGTCGGGCTTGCCTCCCACGGCGGCCCATATCGCTCCAGCTCGCAAGCTTTCTCCTCGTCCATCGTGTGACCGCTCCAAGCAATCAGGAAGCTGGAGGGCTCGGGCGCACGGCAACACCACGGCGACGGTTTTTCCATCCCGCGCAGGCCGCCAATCTCCTTCAAAAGCAGCCCGTCCTTCATCAAGCCCGTTTTCTTCGCGCGCACGCCGGCCTCGGCCTCTCGCTGCTTGGCTTCCTCACTTGCCAGGTCGGGAATGTGGACGAACTGGTCCCAGTCGTCAATCTCGTCCGTTTCACCGTTGCGAAGGTATTCGTAGCTCGTGACCGCATTGCGAATTCCGAGCGCCAGGGCGAAGGCCTGCAAGGCCACGTAGGCAAACGGCTCGGCGTCCGCCTCCGCAAGCTTCGTTTTCAGACTCGCAACGGCCTCGGAATTCCCCACGAGGTGGGCGAACAATTCGGGCCGCCCACGCAGCTTTTCACGTTTTCGTGGGGCGACCGGGGCAAAATACTCGGGGCGAGAATTGTACTGATCGACGAGTTTTCCGTCGCGGTAATACTCATAGACGAGAAAGTCGTCGTCGTGGACCAGGATGTGAAACAGCTCGCACTTGAGTTTCGCGCGATCTGGGTGCCGATGCCCGTTTCCTGGCCGCTGCCCTCCGGGTAGACACCGACCCAATCGCCCAGCAGCGGTCCCAGAAGAAAACGTGTCTTTAGCTTGCGCGAGAGCTTCTCGAGCACGTCATTCAGCTCGACGCGGTCTATACCACGAATCTGAACGGAGCCGTAGAAGCCGCCCATTGGGTGTTCCCTTCTTTCGAGGGCCGCGTGAGCTCGGATCGAAATGCTTCACGAACGGGAGTATACCGCCTCCGTTCTCTCCCCGCCGCAAGGTGGCGCCGGGTCCGGTCGTCAAGCGCGAACGGGCATCGATTTGAGCTCGATGCTTCACGTCAACGCGCAGAGCTCGGTCCGCCTTCATGGCCGACACGCGTCGAGAACCTTCACGTAGTACTTGCGAAGTGCTAAGGGCGCTGAGCGTCGATCAATGGGTCAAATAGATTGAAATAAGGAAAGGACTAGCATCCGATGCAGAGCCCTGCCAACTGGAACGGCCGTTCGGGCGCCGCGTATTCGTTCACTCCCCAACCGCTCGACGGTCCACTCGACGATCGGGGCGGGGTCTACATCTTTGCCAGACAGACCAAGGACGACGGCGGTTGGAAGGCGATCTGCATCGGCGAGGTCCGAAGTTTCGCACGCGAATTACCAGAACACCCGAAGCGTCAATGCGCCCGGAACCACGCGGCCACGCACCTGCACGTTCTGGCGTTAGAGGACGAAGCGGCCCGCGGCTCGGCGGTTCGCGACTTGATCGGGCGCTGGCATCCCCCCTGCAACCAAACTCTGACCGATGCGATCCGCTCTTGCGAATCCGTCATCGCGACATGTTGATTTCACACGCTGATCGAAGCAACCGCGTGACGAAGACAGAGGACGAGCAAAGCGCATAACGGCAACCCGCGCTCCATCACAAACTCCGATCCCAGCACACGAAGACCGAGTGCCCGGGCGACTCGCCCGACAGGTTTGGTGATCGACTCCGCCCAGGAATGTAGATGCATTGCTGACCTCTGTCCCCGATAATGAGCCGGACATCCCGGCAACGGCGCGCACGCCGAACGCCCGGACCGTGCACAGGTGCCTCGAGTACCAGCGGTGCGGACGCCCCTGCGAGGAGCGATAGCGCCAAGACGCGGCTTGATCGACCAGGATTGCTCAGGACCGATCGCGGTCTGGTCTGCCGGCGAGGCGGTTGTCGTTTCGTCTCGACCGATGTTCCTACGCAAACCTACGTCACTTCGGGACAAGCTGTGTTCCGTGTCGTTGACTCCGGGGGACGGCGCGTTGTTTTACAGCAACACTTAACTTTCCAAGGTGCGGAATGAAACGATGCGTGCCGGCCTCGATCTACTGGCTGATTGGCTCCCTCGCCGCCGTGAGCGCCGCGTCGGAACAGCCAACGCGTAAGGGCCCAACCGGCGGCAGTCTATCTCAAGTCGCGCGCCGTTCGTATACTCCCACCGAACGGATGGTGCCGGCGAGGCTGAAGGCAACACACGACGATGTCGAGCGTATCCGCAAAACCAGGCGCGGGCTGCCGGCGCTACCGGGCTTGAATGACTATCGAGCAATCCTGCACGCGCATGCCGAAGACTCGTCGCATACGGGTGGAACGCGGCCGGAAATGCTTTCCGAAGCCAGGAAAGCCGGCGTCCAGGCGATCTTCCTGAGCGACCATCATCGGCCGCCCAGAGACTTCATTCGCGACAGTTGGCGCGGCCTGCACGAGGGAGTGCTCTTCGTGCCGGGATCCGAGGCAAACGGATTCCTGCTTTATCCGACCCGTTCCATCATGGAAAACATGAATGGCCCCACGGCCGCCTTGATCGAGGCTACCCGCGCCGACGCCGGCCTGATCTTTCTGTCGCATATCGAGGAAAGGCCGGACCATTCCATGGCGGGCCTGGATGGCATGGAGATCTATAACCGCCACTTCGATGCCAAGAAAGACGGGGCCGGACTGCTCGCGATCATGCTCAAGCTCACCGCCCCGGCCAGCCTCCGAGAGCTCGAGGAGAGCCTGAAGCTCTTCCCGGCTGAGCTTTTCGGGTCACAGGTGCAATACCCGGCTGACTATCTGGCCAAGTGGGACGCCGAGACGCAGACTCGCCGCCTGACCGGAGTTGCCGCCAACGACTGCCATCACAACTACATCCTCCTGGTGAAGATGGTCGACGAAAATAGCGTCAAGATCGGCACAAATGTCGATTCAGACAAGGAGATGCGTACGGTCAATGCCACGTTGCGCCCAGGGATCCGAGAGCTCACGAAGGGGCACGAGCGCGGCGATATTCTGGCGCGGATCGACTTCGATCCCTACAGCCGCTCGTTCCTCAATGTGAGCACACACATTCTCGCGCCGGAGCTGAGCGAAACGGCCCTTCGCGACGCGCTCCGCGCCGGCCATGCCTACGTGAGCCACGACTGGATGTGCGACCCCACCGGGATTCGATTCGAGCTGATCGACCCGGTTCACTCGCGCGATGGTGCCAGCGCCAAGAGCGAGCGCCACGCCGTCATGGGAGATCTGGTGAAGTTCGCCCCCGAAATGCGGCTGGTTGCGGAGTTCCCCGCGCCTTGCCGCATTCGCTTGATCAAGGGCGGGAAGTGCATCGCGGATCAATCTGGAACGAACATGGACTTTGCCCTCGATTCCCCGGGAGTCTACCGTGTCGAGAGTTGGCTCGAGCTCGCCGGTGAAGCGCGCGGCTGGATTTACTCGAATCCGATCTATGTACGGTAGATCAACCGCTGACCGCGCTTTCGGCTGCCGCGCCGGCGGCAATCTGCTCGATGACTCGTTCAAGCCGGCGGAAGTCGACGGGCTTGGTGAGGTGAACGGCAAACCCGGCCGCCAGGCTTTGCTCGATGTCGCCCGCGGAACCAAATCCCGAAAGGGCGATCCCCGGAATCGGCTTGCGGGAGCGGATGGATTCCATCAGCTCGAGGCCGCTGCCGTCGGGGAGCTCGATGTCGCTGATCAGCAAGTCGCAATCGCCTTCGGTCGCGAGCCGAAGCGCCTCGGCCATCTCGCTCGCGGTGGCGACGTCGTGGCCCCGGCGAGCGAGCATTGTCGACAGGAACACGAGCGTGTCGGCGTTGTCGTCGACGAGCAGGATCTTCAGGCGGCGCGGAGTCGTTCTGGTCGCGGTCGCACTCGATTCCACCGGGCCAGACTCGCGTTCTGGAACCGGCGCGGGCGTAGACACCGTCGGGATCTGGATCGTGAACGTGGCACCCAGCCCGGCGCCGCGACTCGCCGCCATGATCTTGCCGCCGTGGCCCTCGATGATCGAGCGGCTGAGCAGGAGCCCCAATCCCAGGCCGCCAAACCGCCGGCTTGCGGCGGTTCCCCCCTGCTCGGCGATGTCGAAGATCCGGTCGATCATGTTCGCTTCGATGCCGATGCCGGTGTCGCTCACTTCCAGCAGCAAGGCCGCGCCGTCACACGAGCCCGGGCCGTTCTGCCGATTGACCGTACGCACGCTCACGCGGCCGCCTGCGGGGGTGAACTTGATCGCGTTCTTGATCAGGTTCCACAGTGCCTGCTGGAAGCGAATCGGGTCGGCACTCACGTGGTGCTCACTCGCCGCGAGGTCGAGGCCCAGCTTGATTTCCGCTCGCCGAAAATCGTCGTCGCAGATCGCGATCACGTGCTTGATCAGGTCGTGGGCGTCGATGTTCTCGCGCTTCAAGTCCAGCGCGCCTTTGCGAATTCGCGCCAGATCGAGCAGGTCGTCAATCAGCCGGGACTCGAGCGTGATGTTCCGGCGAATCATTTCCAGTACGACGCGCAGCGACTCGGGCGTCGCGGCGTCGCCCAGCATGCCGGTGACTGCCGCGAGAACCGGAGTGAGCGGAGTGCGCAGCTCATGGCTCAGCGTCGCGAGGAACCGATCCTTGGCGCGGTTCGCGGCCTCGGCTTCGGCTCGGGCAGCCCGCTCCGACAACATGCGCACTCGTTCCTCCTCAGCACGTTTATGCTCGGTGATGTCACGCAACACGACCACCCAGCCCAGGAGCTCGGCATGGCCCCCCAGCCGGGAGATCCTGGCGTCAAAGGCTGCCGCCGTTGCCTGCGGCTCGGGCCCCGCAAGCTCGAAGCTCGATTCCCCTTGCTCGGGCATCACCTTGAGCCGCTGCAGCAGCTCCGGCCACCGCGAGAATGATCGGGCCACGTCGATGCCGAGCAATTCGTTCAGCGGGCGGCCAGAGAGCCGCTGTGCCGCCTGGTTCAGCTCGACGAGCTGGCCGGAGGCATCGATCACGAGCACGGGGTCGTTCATTTCGCGAACCACCGACGCCCAGGCAACCGGCTTGAGCTCAAGCAATCGGTAGCGCAACACGGCCGGCAGAAACGCCAGGCCTGTGACGGCGAACGTCATCGCCGCGGTATCGGTGTACATCACGCCCAGAACCTGTGACATGTCGAGCATATTCACGAACCACGGCAAGAGCACCCCGAAGAGCATGACGGCTGCCTGCACGCGGTATAGCCCGGCCGATGTCACCACCGCCTGGGCCAGCAAGATCGTTGAGGCCGCGACCAGGCCGTAGCAGTAAGTGAAATGCACCCAGAAACCCGGCCCGTAGATCGGCCGGGCGAAAGCGAAGCCGCGCACGCTGACAGGTATGTGCCCATACCAGTAGAAGTGGTGCCAGTTGTTCGTCCAGGCGAAGAGAATGAGTACGACGGCCGGCGTGCAAATCGCGGTGAACACGGGCAGCTTGAGCCACTCGACGTGACCGGTATAGCGCAGCACGACCGCGAGCAGACCGAGAATCGCCGTGACCGCGCCCGCGTTCCTCAGCTCGAAGAACGGTTGTTTGGCCGCAATCTCCACGACCACAAGCTCGAGCGCCTCGAACAGGGCCCACGCAGCCTCGCCCGTCATCATCACGGCGAACGCCGGCGCCATCGCCTGGCCGCGCCTTCGCCAGGCGAAGACCGCCAGCAGCGCCGAAACGATCGCGGCGACGAGGTAAGGTATGGCTTCGGGATTGGCTTGAAATGTCATCGTGCTCGCTCCGGCCCGCCCGGCTTCGCAGGCGTTAGCTTACAGGTCGCCATTATCGGAATGCGGCTCGATCGAGATCCTTTGATCGTCACGATTTTCGCTTCAGCACCGTTTTCCGCGGGGCTACGAGTTGAGCGGAAGACGAGAACGCTCTTGCGGCAAACCGAGTAACGACAGCATCCCATTGCTTCGTCGTCGAGAACCTCGGGTGCTCACCGCGATCGTGAATTGTACTAAAAAGTCGTTCTTGCTGCGACCAGTCTGTCTAAAATGGCCGAACTTGCGCTTCGAGCCGGCCCGCACGGGTGCGATGCCAGCCGATGACCGTTACGGAGAGCGCACCGGCGCAGGCCAAGAGCAGGCTCGATGGCTCAGGAACCGCCGCAGCCACGATTGTGATCGATCCGCTCTCGACGTCGTACGGAAGGTAATTTCCATACTGATCGTTGAGCGCCACGGGAAAGTCGGCGAAGGGAGTCAGAGTGAGCTGGAACACGGAGCCCGGTAAAACGCCCGGGTCGACCGAGAAGGTGACATGCGCCAGCCCGAAGGTGGCGCCCGGATCGACCTGCTGATAGAAGTACGGCAAGTCCACGGTGTCGGCTGCGGTAAACGATGTGCCTGGGAGCGAGTCGTACAGCGTGGTGGGCAGGTCCACGTCGGAGGAGGCCTGGTAGATGTAGGTAGCGGTCGTCGTCAACGTCGTGGCGTCGGTGAAGGTCACGCCGGAGGGCGAGACCGTCAGCGTGAACGCGTCTCCCGCGATCTGATAGCTGGTCGAGCCATTGTTCAAGAGCAGGACGTCAAAGGAGGCGGTCTCGCCAGCGGAGGCGATCACGTTCGGCGCTTCGATCACCAGGTCAGCGAAAGCGGGCGGGGCGGACATCCCGGCAACGAGAATCGCAATCACGATTCCGACGACAAGTGAACGCATTTGCCCATAAAATGCGGGATGCTCTGTATGCATGCTCATGGTCGAGGCGATCCTCTGTGAGATACGCTCGCGGCGGTTCCGGCTCCCGCTAAAGTCACGGGGGGAGCTTTGTGTTCAAGTATTTCTTGACCAGGTTGTAGTCGTTCACATCGACGACGCCGTCTCCGTTAATATCTGCCCACACCGAAGCCGTCTGAGTGGTCCCGAGGTATTGCGGCATCTGGCTGTGGACGCCGGTAAGGTCGGCGGTTCCGACGATCCCGTCGCCATCGAAATCGCCCGGCAACACGGAGAAGTTCCACGACGTCGTGCCCATGATGTTAATGGTATGGTCCACGGCCGCCGCAAGTGTGTTGTCCAGATTCAACAGATACCTGTCGATCCCCAGCGCCGAGGGAAGGGTCCATTTCGCTTCGTCGCTCGATGAAGTGTATCCGAAGGTGCCCAGGTTGTACAAGGTACCGGACGAGGTCGAGCTCTTCAGGGTCGCCGAGCTGCCCGTCGCCGTGACGTTGTCGCTGAAGAGAATCTCGATCGCGCTGATGTCGCTGAAGGGGAGGTCCCTCGTCAGGTTCTCGATCGACATGGAGCGCGAGCCGTATAGCACGATCACGTCGAGAACCTTCGGGTGGACGGTGAGCGTGCCGTTCACGGGCACGAAAGTATAGTTTGCAGCGGACATGCCCGTGGAATTCACCGTGATGGCGTAGCGGCCCGCCGGGCTGGTGCTCGTGGCCGTCGTGGCGAGGGCGGGCGAGCCGGTGATCGTGACGTTTCCCGACGATTCGCCGGAAATGAATCCCGTGATCGTGTCCGTGAGTGTCGGGATGACGTCGCCGTGGGCGATGTCGAAGTTCGAGGCCGTGACGTACAAGGGGGCCTGATTCACGACCTGCGTGCCGGTTCCGGAGTTTGGCGAGTCGTCCAGGTCCCCAAGGTAGTCTGCGGTGATCACGTGGCTGGCCGCGCCAAGCGTCGCGATCGAAAGGCTGGTGGCCACGCCGCTGACAAGCGAGACGGCTGGCCCAAAGTCGACGCCGTCGATCAGGAACTGGACGGAATTCGCCGGCACGGTGCCCGACACGCTTGAAGTGACCGTGGCCGTGAAACTCACTGACTGTCCGTACGTGGACGGGCTCGGAGCGGAGACGCCGACTGTCGTCGGCGCCGGGGTGATGTTGGCCGTGGTGGTGGCCGTGGTGTTCTGCAGCGTGTAGTTGCCCGCGTCCGTGCCGGAGATCGTGATGCCGGTCACGGTCACGGTCTTGCCGGTACCCACGTTCGCGTCGGCGAACGAGGCGCTACCGTAGCTGTCGCTGACTGAGTCGCTGCCGAGGTGGTTGTCCGAAAGGGTGACTGTGGCATCGGTGTTGGCGTCGTAGACCCGGTTCACGCCGGCAGCGCTGACCGTGAGCGGCGCTCGGGTGATGTTGGCGGTTGTGGTGAAGGTGGTGTCTTGCAGCGCGTAATCGTCCGCATCCGTGCCCGAGATTGTGATTCCGCTGACGGTGACGGTCTTGGCGGTACCGACATTCTTGTCGGCGAACGAGGCGTTTCCGAAGCTGACCGTGAGGATGTCGCCCGTGATGCGGTTGTCGGACAGGGTCACCTCCGCCGCGGTGGTCCCGTCGTAGACCTTGTCCACGCCGGTGGCCGTGACGGTCAGCATCGCCTGGATGATCGTCAGCATGCCGGAATCGAACACAATCGCGTAATTGGCGGACGTAAGACCGCCGGGAGTCACCGCGTACTGGCCGATGCCCGTCGAAGCGCTCGCAGCCGTGGTGAAGGTCAGCGTGCCGCCGAGCGCAGCCGGACCGTCCGTGTTCACAAAGCCCGAGTACGTGACGGCGAACGACGGGTTGGCCGTGCCGTACGCCCGGCTGGCGCCCTGGGTCGTAACGGACAACGGCGCCGTCGCCACAGTGAAGGATTCATCAACCACGGGGGCCGCATTGTAATTGCTGTCTCCTGCCTGGGACGCTTCCACGTCGACGTTCCCCGCGCCCGTCACGGTCAGGAGGTTGCCCACGACAGTCGCCGGGCCAGAGATGACGCTGAAAGAAACAGGATCGCCTGAGCTCGCCGTGGCGCTCAGGGTGATCGGGGCAACGCCGTAGGTCTGGTCGGCCAGCGAACCGAAGGTGATCGTTTGATTCGATTTGCCGTTGCGATTCCCGTTGACGAGGATGCTCACTGTGGCCGGTTGGCTGAGCAACTGGCCATCGCTGGCCTCGTAAGAAAAGGTGTCTGTCCCGGTAAAACCGGCGCCCGGCGTATAGAGGAAGGAGCCATCGGCGTTCAGGGTCAATGTGCCGTCGGCCGGGCCGCTCACCAACACGGCCGTGAGCGGGTCGTTCTCCATGTCGGTGTCGTTGGCCAGGACGCCGATCGCGGCAGTGGTCTGCAGGGGCGAGCCTTCCTGCGTCGTGTAGCTGTCGGGATTGGCGACCGGAGCGTGGTTGCCTTGGGGGCCGAGAAATTGCACGTTGGCGATTTCGACTTGGCTACCGGCCGGGCCGAAGCCGAGCAGGTCCAGGTCGAGCGTGACCTCGGTACCGGTGGCGACTCCCGCCAGGCTCACGGTGACGACCAGCGGCGAGCCGGGGGTTGCCGTGTCGCCGGAGGTCGAAACGCCGACCACCTGCGTCTCGGGGCTGAAGAAGGTCTGGTCGGAGGTCTGGAGGTTGAAGAACGAGTCGGTGTCGGTCAAGCCCGTCGGCGCGCTGACCACCGATTGGCCGGTGTCCGTGTTGAGCAGGGCCGCCTCGAAGGCATCGGGTGGCCCGATCAGGTTGTCGCTGAACTGGGAATACACCGTGAAGCGCAAGGCGGTGACATTGGCAGGGATGGTGAAGCTCTGCGCCAGCTCGCTGAAGACATTCGGGTTCTCCGATAACACTCCCTGGCCGCCCGTGACCGTGACGGAGCCGCGTTCGGTCCAGCCGAACTGCGGAACGGTGGGATCCGTGATGGCGAAGTTGCCGTTGATGATGTTGTCGTCGTCCCAGGCGCCCAGCCGTGCCGGCTGGGACGATCCTGGAAATGCGGAGCTCCCGGGCGCGCCCGATGTTGCCTGTGCATCATTGCTGATCACCCCGCTGGCGATCTCGGCCAGCGACGTGCTGCGCACGGCGTCGATGATTTGCACGTCCAGCGCCGAAGGAAGACGTCGCTCGCCGGGTGCGAGGTCGAGGCTCATCAGGTCGTTGGGATACAGGTTCGGATCGAGGTCATCGGCTTGCGGCACGAAGGTTGCCGAGACTCCGCCGTCGGCGAACACTGCGGACCCGGCGACCATGCCGACGTGTGCCACAAAACCCGGGATTTGCGGATCGATGCCGAGCAAGTGGCCGATTTCGTGCAGCAGCACGGTTTCCAGATCGTACTTACCCGCGGCCGGCGAGCCTGGAGTTGCCTGAAAAGAATACGGGCCGGCCTGCTGGCTGAATTCGGCGTTGCCCTGTTGCGTCGGATCGAAGAACCAGCCCAGACCCAAGGCATTCGCGCTCAGGAGGATCGTCCCTGCGGTCGGCAGACCAGCGGGACTAATCTCGGTGATTATGGATTCACCAAGTTCGCCAACCGGTAGCGTAGTAAATTCGATCTTGGTAGAGAGGACCAGTTGGGTACCGAGGCTGTCAGCCCACACTTGCTGCTCAAGAGCGTCATCAAGATTCTCAGGATCAATCTCGCTCCCGGACTCGTTCCCTACATCAGTTTGGATTACCGACCCCGTTTGCCGTACCGTGGTAGGATTCGGAACATTGAAATTGACATTCTGCCAACCATGTGGCGCTCCGAATTCTCCGAGTGGAGAGGGGGAAAGTCGTTGTAACCTCATTTCTGGGACAACATCAATGCTGGGCGAGGTATATTCTCTCGTAGGATTCACCAAGTAAAAGTCTTGCCCACGGACAGCCGTGTTTCCGCCCTGCAAGAAATCGACAGCGGTGCCCTCGGTCGGCGTAGATAGCGTCGCGAGCTCATACGGAATTAGCACTCTATAAATCCCAACGCCTGATTTATCATCGTTTTCGGGGTAACTGGCGGCATTAAAGTCCGGCGTTATGCTCGGCGCCCTGCCAGTTAGACGCTGAACCTCCTCGACGTTTGTCTGACTGGGAAAATCCACTCCGGGCGATAGCCAGACATCACCACCTGGCTTACCTACCGTCGTATACTCTTGACTAACGAGTTTGAAAGCATCAACAGCATTAACATTGCTTACCGCGAAATTGCTGTCCGGAGAATTAGGCCTGTAAGCTGGCATGGAAATGTGAACACCACTCTGCGCACCTTCCAACATGTCGACCAGGGAGTGCAATTCGCTTTCTGTTGGAACCTCTGCGGGCGTTATACTTGCCGCTTCGCGTGAAGGACTTGCCGCTACGGATGTCAGTGGGGAGGCAGAGCCAACTGCCTCATTAGCGAAGCGCGCCTCTTCCGTGCCCTGGGCGGCCTGGGCAACTTCAAACGTGAATTGTGAGGCTTGACCAACCGCATAACTGAAATCTTTATCCCCAGTGGCCGCATACGCGTAACCAGCGCCGACTGTGGCCATGTGTTCCATACCTGAGCCGCCAGAAGGACTATCCGATACGGCAAGCAGTGAAGGGCCTGGTACGGTACCAAAGCCGCCGTATTTATCTAGATTTTCGGCGGACCACTCCATACCTTGGATGTTCTTTTCCAAGGCAGTCTGCTGGATCTGAGCCAATGCGTCCTGGAGCTTGGGGTTCCACTTCCAGAAGGGATCGTTGACATCGATGCCAAAGTCATCCTTCAACTGCTCGGCGGCACTTGCGACCGGCTGTCCAACGGCTGTCCCAGGACTGTTTGACGATTCAGTCGCGTTTCCAGTGGCGCCGGGTGCGGGATTCGCTGACGCGTCGAGTTCGACCCAGTTCGGGGGATTATCAGCCGTAACGTTGAATTGTCCCGACGGTGCGGCATTGGGTGAAGTACTCGGTGTAGGGTCGGATTCGACCCAGTTCGCGGGATTCTGAGGTGCGTCCGCATGTCCCGTCGGGTCAGTATTGGCCAAGGGATTGGCGGCGGCATACAAATAGCGATTCAACGTTATCGGCGTATCGGATTGACCAAGGTAGCTATCCTGGGTGATGAACGTCCCGGTGCTTGGGTCGTAGTAGCGAGCCCCGAAGTAGTCGAGCCCGGTATCCGTGTCAGCAAGCTGGCCGGTGAATCCAACGGGGCTGGAACCACCGGCATAAGACTGAATCACGTTGCCCCAGGCATCGTACTGCATGCCTTCCGCGACGAGCTGTCCCGTCAGGTTGGTGAGTTCGGATACGCTGCCCAACGCATCGAACAGGTAGAATTGCGCCTGGCGCTAGCGTCCACGCTCGAAACCAGCGCCAGGCCATAGTTGTACCTGAAAACCGTCGCGTCGCTTGCGCCGTTGTATTCCAGCACCAGATTGCCGCTGCCGTCGTAGAGGTAGCGGGTGTCGCCCGTCGAGTCAATCATCTTGTCGCGCGTGCCGGTGTAGTCATAGTCGAACGTAACCACGCCGCCGTTGGCGACGTCGGTCGTCTTCACCAGCTCATCGTTGAGGTTGTAGAAGTAGGGCGTCATGCTGCTGGCGTTCCCGACTATCATCACTACGGGATTACCGTTGCCGTCGGTGCCGGTGTCGAACTGGCCGATGGTCTCCATCGTCCGGTTGCCGTTGGCGTCGTAGGTGAACGCCGTGCTTTGCGAGGCATCCACATGATTGGTGATGCTCATTAACTCATTGAGTCGGTTGTAGGCGTACGTCAGGTTGACCGGCTGAGACGGGTTGCTGGGGTCGAACCCGGTTTCGCTCAGGCGATTGCCGTTCTCGTCATAGGTGTAAGACAGGCCGGCGCTCACGCCGTTCTGGAGGCTGACGTACTGGACAGAGCTTAGCCGATCCAGTTGGTCGTAGGTGTAGGTCGTTTCCTCGCGCACCAGCTCGTTCGTCGTGCTGGTGGGCCAGGAGTGGGCCTCCATCTGGGACAGTCGATTGCCGTCGGCATCGTAGGTGTACTGGAAACTGGAAATGAAGGCCGGGGACGTGGTCGACGGGTCCGTTCCGGCTGGCCCGGTGTGGTTCACCAGCAGGGTCAACCGGCCTGCGGCGTCATACGAATTGGCGTAGCTCGAATCGGCGACGACGCCGTTGGGGTACTGGATCGAGGCGACCAGGCCGTCGGGGAAGTACGCGTAGCTCGTCGTGCCCGACCCCGTGTGTACCGCCGTCAGGCGGTTCTGGGCATCGTAATCGTAGGTGGTCGTGATCGTACTGGGCATCGGCGGGCCCGTCGGCAGCGGATTGTTGGCGGCCGGGACTGTCTCGCTCTTGAGGTTGCCTTGCTCATCGTAGGTGTAGCCGATGTAGGTCACGATGTCATCGCTGGCACCGAGGTCGTCGTGCCGGGTGGTTTGGGTCAGACGGTCGAGCGCATCGTAGGCGTAGACGTATTGCTCGGTGATGTCCGCGGTGGACGGGCCGGTCTCCGTTTCCGTGGCCTGCGTCAGGTTGTCGTCCAGATCGTACTGGTACGTGATCGAAAGCGGTTGGTAAGCGAGGCTGGGATCCGCGGCATTGGTGTAGGCTACCGAGACCAGGCGGTCGCGGAAGTCATAGGCCATGTGGGTTTGCTGGCCCTTGGGGTCGATGACCAGGGTCTGGTTGCCGTCGGCATCGTAGCCATACTGCCAGTGGATCACCAAGGTGGGCGATGGATTCGACGGATAAAGCTCGCTCGCGGAGAGCGAGGAACCCTCCAGCGTGCCGTGCAAAAAGCCCGGGGTCAAGAACTGGTAGGTGTCCGTGAGCCGGTTCAAGGCGTCGTACTTGTAAGTGACCAGGTTTCCGTTGGCGTCCTGCTGGGCGATCTTGTTGCGATTCGCGTCGTAAACGTAGTAAGTGATTCCGCCGCCTTCCGCGCTTTCGTTCACTGAGGTCAGCGTGTCTAACTCGTCGTAGGTGTAGGTCGTGATGTTGCCATCTGGAGTCTTTGTGCTGACGACGTTATTGTCGCCGTCGTAGGTTTGATAGGTGGTGTCGCCCGCGCCGTCGGTTTCGGTGACCTGGCGGTGCATGGCGTCGTAGGTGTAGTAAGCGTCGAAATAGTTGATGAACTCGGTGGGAACTGGGTTGTTGGGATCTTGCGGGAAGGGCTGCGTCGGCGCGGCGTGGATGCGCGGCCCCTGAACCGCGATCAAATCGCCGGCCGCATCGTAAGCGTAGTTCGTGGTGGCAGCGACCGAGGGGGTATTGGCGGCCACGGTCATGCTGATCTGCCGGTTGGCGCCGTCATAGGTGTAGGTGGTCTCGTTGTTGTCGGCGTCGGTGGTCGCGATCAGGTTGCCGTCGCCGTCGTACTGGTTCTGGACCAGCGTAACCACGCTGGTGCCGTACTCGCTGGACAGAGACAGGTTTTCGACGGACTGGGAAATCACGCGGCCCAGGGAATCGTTCTGCGTGATAGTGTCGATCAGGGCACCGGCGTCGGTCCGCGGGCCTTCCTCGACAACCTGGTTCTTGGCATCGTTGTACACGTCAACGGTCGTGGCCTGGAGCGCTTCGGATTCGTCGTATTCTTGCGTTTCGATAACGCGGTTATCGGCATCGTAGCCGAAGACCGTCTTGTTACCGTTCGCATCAATCTGGCTCAGCAAGTTCACGCCGTCATAGGTAGAAATGATCGTCGGGTTGACGAACTCTGAGTTTCCGGAAGCGTCGGTTATCAGCACGGCCGGCTCGGTCACGAGCAGCGGGCGATCGAGCCCGTCGTAGGTCGTGATGGTCGGGTTGCCGTTCGCGTCGGTCACGGTCACGCTGTAGGTCATGTACGCGCCGGCCGGCACGCCCTTGTCGTCGTACGTTGTGGCGGTGAGTGTTTGCAGCACTCCGCTAAATTCCACGACGTTCTGGGCGACCACGCGGTTGAGGTTATCGTAGCCGGTGGTGAAAATGATGCCGCGCTGGTTAATATACGCGATCTGGTAGTTGTCACCGTCGTAATAGTACATCTCGGTGTATTGCACACCGTTGCTCAGCTTTGGATAGGTGGTGACGATCAGCCGGTCCAGCCCGTCATAGAGCGACGCCGTGGTGCTGCCCGTCGGGTCCGTCACGGAAGCCTGGTTACCGTCGGCGTCGTACGTGTAAGTCGTCTTGAGCTTGAGACCGCCGATGCCGTCGTCCACGATTTCGCTTTCGAGACGGTCGAGTCCATCGTCCTGGTCCAGGGTTTCTTTGCCGCGCGGGTCCGTGGTGAGCACCGTGTTGTCACGGTCGTCGTACTGGTAGGCCGTCACGTAGACTGCCTGGTCAGTGCCGATCGAGGTGTGTCCTGCCGGCCCCGCTGGGATCGGCGGGGAACCCAGGACCGTCGGGTCGCCAAGAACCACGTACTGGTCCATCTCGAGGGGACGGTTCAGATTGTCGTACGTGTTGAAGACAACAGAAGTGACCTGGTCCGTGCCGCCCTTGTTCGGACCTTCGGGCGTTTCGTCTAGAGGGCTTTCGTGAACCTCCAGGGTGACATTGCCGTCTTGATCATAAGTGTATTCGATCTCGTTACCCAGGGGGTCGGTCTGGATTTTCAGTCGGTTCGCGTTATCGTACACCGAGATGGTCGCCTTGCCGTTGGCGTCGGTCTGAATGACCACGTTGCCGACGGGGTCGTATGCCGTCGTGACCTTGGCGGCCAGGCCTGGTGTCGGCCCATCCACGGGTAACACCGTCGCTACCAGGCGATAGAGACGGTCGTATTCGTAGGTCGTCACATTGCCGTGAATGTCGGACGAGGTGAGCTTGTTGCCTACAAGGTCATAGCTGGTCAACGTCGTCTCGGTCATTTCGTTCTGGCCGGGCACCGAGTATACGTCGGTGCGGTAGAGGTTATTCAAGTTGTCGTAGTAGTACATGGTCGTGATTTTGCGCGGATCGGTTTCCTGCGTTACGTTATTGTTCTGGTCGTAGGCATACGTGGTCACGTACTGCGTCGCCACCGGGACGGGCACCGGTTTGGGCGCCAGCATGAAGCCGCTCTGGGTTTCCACGAGGACTCGGTTGCCGTTGTCATACTGGTACTGGGTCACCAATCCCAGCCCGTTGATGGTTTCCGCAAGCTGGCCGCCCGGCAGGTACTGGTTGATGGTCTCTTCGGCCCACGTGGTTTGAGACAGCACGGTGCTCGTCGCCTGGGCCACCTCGCCGCCAAGCAGAGTCATTGCCGGCAAGCCTGAATCTTGCGGCCGCGAGAACGCGTTATCTGCCGGGTCCAGGTCGTCGATCTCCACCTGGCGAACCACTCGGTCCAGGCCGTCGTAGACGTAGACGGTGGTCGACTGAGCGACCCCGCCGGCGTCGACGGGAGAAACCGTGGTCGGGCCCGAGATGGTCTGCGTGCCGAAGGTTGTCTGCGAGGTCATCCGGCTGCGCACGTCAAACGTTTGCGTGGTGTAGTTCCCGTTGGCATCGACAATGTTCGTGGCATTGCCGTAAGCGTCGTAGGACAGGTAGGTCGTCACGAGGCCGCGCGGGTCTGTAACGGACGTCAAGTCGCCCGGTCCGTCGGTACCGTTGTAGGCACTGACGGTCGCGTAGGTGTAGGTGGTCGTATCGCCGACGGCATCGATGGTTTCGAGCAGGTTGCCCGTGTCGTGACCCGTGAAGCCGGGCGGCCGGGCCCCGGTCGGCTGGGTCGAATTCATCTGCTCATACGTGCTGTCGTAGATATCGTACGTTGTGTGGCCGTCGGCGTCCGTTTCGCTGGTCATCACGTTGAAGATGGGGTCGTAGGTGTAACTGGTGACGACGTCGTTACCGGCGACCGGCGTGGTTCCATCGGCCTCGGTGACCGGCAGATACGTCGAACCATTCATGCCCGCGAAGCTGATCGTTGTCTTCACGATGTTGCCGTTGACATCGTAGACGTACGAGGTGATCTGGCCCTCGGCGTCTGTTTCCGAGACCATTTCCACATCGATGCCCTGCAATTCATTTGCGGTGAGCGCGCCATCGACAGCACAAAAGGCGGCCGGATCAGGAGAAGCCGGGTCCGCCCAGGTCATTTTGGTGATGTTGGGGCCCTGATTCGCAATTGTCGGGGCATCGATTTCCGTGGTGGCGCCGTAGCTGTCCACGGTGTACGTCGTCGGCGGGATCATGGTCGGGTTCGGATTGGTCACGACCCGCGTACCTGCGTCCGTGTTGTACGTAAAGGTGATGGTGGAGAACGAATCGGGCGTGCTGACATTCGTCACTCCGCCCGGCTGCGTCACGGATTCAACCATCTCGTAGAGGGGAACGCCGAAGAACTGGCTATAGCCGGGAACCTGCGCAAAGCCGGACGGCAGCAAAGAATAACCACCGGTGTAAGCACTGATACCGTCACTCGACGTGACGAAGCCTTCCCCCACGATTGGCTTGCCTAGAGCGTCGAGGCTATACCAGGTATAGGTCGTGGTGAAATCGCCGTCGCCGCTCGCGTCGGCGCCGATATCCAGGCCGAAGGCAGCAGTCGGATTGGATCCCCCGCTGACTGGGGCCCCGTGCGCGTCATAGCCGTCGGGAGCGGTATAGGTCAGCAGGTTGTGCCCGGTGACGCCCAGGCCGGGAGAGTAGGTGTAGCTCTCTTTCTGAAGAACGTCGCCGGGCGTTGTGGGGTCGACACGAACGACGCTGGTCAGATTGCCCCACTGGTCGTAGCCGTAATCAACCGCCAGCCCCAGCAAATTGCTGCCGGACGGGTCGTAGCCGGTGAGTTGCACGATGCGATAAGAATTTGCAATATAACTATACGTAAGAACCAGAGCGCGGCCGGAGGAGTCTTCGATTACAGCCAAGGTGAGCGGAGGCCCGTTGAGATCGGCCTGCAGATTGGGGTCTGCCGGGAGCGCACCGGTCGGGTCGTCGCTGTAGTACAGGCTGACGCGGTTGCCGTTCGAGTCCTGGATGTAGCGCAGGGTGTAGACCGACTGCGACTCCGACAGACCGGGCTGCAGCTCGAAGTCGTACAGCGTGTGGTCGGTCGTGTAGAAATAGAACTTCGTCGGGTCCTGTTCCGGGTTGGGTTGTACCAGCGTCGAGTGATAGCCCACCTGGGGCGCGTAGAAGCGGGCGGCGTTCCAATCGGCAGCAGGCAGGCCGAATTCCTGAGCCAGCGTGGGGTTGGACTGCGAGGCGGCGCTGAAGGTGTTGCCGCTGCCGTCGCCGCCGATGATGGTGTAGGTGCCGCTGCTGTTCTGGACAAGTTGGACGTTGTAGCTGTCGGTCCAGCCGGCACCGAGCGGCCCGGCGCTTGAGTTGCCGGAGCTGGAATAGGTGCGGGTGAAATCCAGGTCCAACCCGCGCCCGGGAATCGTGACGTCCGTGCTGGAGACGGTCAAGTGGCCGTCGAAGATGTCCACGCCGTCGATGATGGTATGGCCGATCGGCAGGCTGGCATTCTCCTGGAATGTGAGAATGATCGTTCCGGTGACCGTCGTGGATTTTCCATTCGCGGCCGTGGCCGTCAGGCTAAAGTCATAGGTTCCCGGCGTCTCCTGTCCGCCAAGGCTCGCCAGGGTAGTTTTGTAAGTGCCCGCGGTCAGCGATATTCCGTCCTGGAAATCTTCGCTCCCGCCAGTTGGATCTGGAATATTTTCGACGTCGACGTCTTCGTCCGTGGTCGAGTCCTGGATTGAGAGGGTGACCACCGCCGGAGTGTCGAGCGAAAAATCAAACGTTCCGCCGCTGGTGGATACACTCTTGTTGATCGAGTCCACCGTGGTGGTGATCTGAATGATGTTGTTCGCTACGAGCTCGATGGTGCTGCTGCCGCCGCTGGCGACGGGCGTGGGTTGAAGCACCGTGATCTCGGGTGCGGGTCCGGTTTCGATGGCGATGCCGCCGGGGAAGCCGCCGGTGGCGATCGGGGCGTTGGCGGTATCGTCGGGAGGAACGCCGAATACCTCCTCGGTGATCGGATTGCCGTCGGAATCGGTTAACTGGGCGTCATATTGCGCGTACGCGGCCCTGACGTCGATGGTCGTGTTGACCGCCTCTTCATAATCGCCGTCCGCCAACATCGTGATACTGTCGACCGGAACCTGATCGAGGATCAGGCTGCCGGATTGCGTTTGCGACAGCGTCGTCACCATTTCGATCATGGCCGTGGCGTTGAAGACGAACACGGCACCCAGGCCAAAAGAAGTTCCTGAACCGGTCACGCTCGCGGTGGGCAGTCCCTGGTAGCTGACATAGAGGTACTGATTACCTGAGGCGTCGGGCGGGGTGAGGGCCAGGTCCACCGGATAGCCGTACGGAACCGGGCGGGTGGCCGCGACGACCACCGGCCGCTGATTGACATCGCCCGTGGGATTGCCGAGGGGGTTCTCGATAATGGCGACGTTGCCGTCTTCGTACAGCGGATTCTGATCCTGATCGAGGTAACCACTGACCACTGAGGCGCTCAAGTTGTCGCCGTCGAATCCGCCGCCGACGACCGAGGTCACCTGATCGGCACGCCCAGCCACGAAGGCGAAAAGGGTGCCATTCGGCGCCGTGTAGAACACAATGCCGCCGGCATTGTGGGCTTCGAGATAGGTGGCGTCGGAGTAGTCGGGGTTATCCTGAACCGTATCGTACAAGGGGTTGTTGGGGTCGTCGGCTGGATCCAGATCGAGCGGGATCACGGTCTTGGTGTCGGCGGCCAGGTCCACCACTTCGACTCCCGTGGCGTCTGACTCGGGGTTGGTGAAGGCGACCGGGTACGTGGGCGGTTCACCTGACTGCGACGCGTCAGGCGTCGGTGCGACCGCCACGCCGAAGGTCCCCTCACCCCCGGGGATCGCGATCACGCTGTACGTGGGGGGCTTAAAATTACCTACGGTCGTCAGGTTGATCTCGATGAGATTGCCGTCGAGCTCGTCATACGGTCCACCGTTGGGATCGGGGCTGAAGTTGGGGGCGGCCACGTCCACTTGGTTGCCATCCGGGCTGACCGTTATTTCCTGCAAGCCGTCAGGCGCGATCAAGCCGTTCACGCCGCCGACCACGTTCGGCAAACCGCTGCCATCCGGCAGTAGTCCGGACACGACGATCTGAATCGTCTCGACGACCTGGTTGTACGTTGGCGAGGCGGGGTTGATGTCGATGACATACACCTGGGACATCGGCGAACCCGGCGGCGGAGCCACGTTACCCTCGGGAGCCACGTAGTCGTCCGGTACGGCGTAAGGCCGCGCGTCGGCGACGTAGGCGTAATTCCCCTGAGGATCGATGGCGATGCCATAAGGTTCGGCGCCCAGCGGCAGGTCGATCACCGTGCTCTTGGCGTCCACGCCGATCAAGACCTGACTCGGCTGGCCGATGGCGTCGTTGTTCGCGTCAAAGGCGGTCAACTGCAACACGTAGAAACCATTCGGAATGCCAAGTGCCGTGGGATCGAGATTGGCCAGGACTTCGCTCGATTGCGACGAGGAACTGCTTATGCCTGCAGCGAGCGGTATCAATCCGTTCGGGAGGCTCGGGATGCCCTCGACTGGTGTGAACGTGCTGGTCCATTGACCTAGCTGCAGAGACCAGTGGTCGAAACCGGGCACGTCGGTGATGGTGCCGCGAATGGCGGTCGGGCCGGTGATCTGGGTCAGGTTCAGGGATGGGTCCAGGGTCACGGGCCCGGGAATCGACTGAGTGCTGGCCGTCGCGGCGGCTGAATTGCCGGGGTGGACATTCACTTCCTGGAGCGTGATGGTGTCAACGACCGCGACCTGCCCCGACCCTTCCAGGGTGACATAGGCACGGCTATCGTCCGGTGTGATGGCCACATCGCGTGGGGACGTGGGTTGCTCGCTGGTGCCGAGCGGGATTTCCGTGAGGACGTTGCCAAAGTCGCTGCTGGGTGAATTGACGTCGGTCGAATCGTTGTCGAGCACCGCCAGCGCTCCCCCGCCGCTGTTGCCCTCCGGCAAGGCCACAAAGGTGTAATTGCCGGCCGGATTGAACTGGGCCGGGTTACTGCCGATATACTGGACGCTCGCCATGGAACCGTTGAGTGCGCTGGGGTCGGGGTCGTAAACCGTGTTGGGCAGCAACACGGTAATCTGGCTGATGCCCAGGGTCACTCCGTCGGGCACGGGAAGCGTCAACTGGTCGGGGTTCCCGGGTTGGCCGGCGGTCGCCATAATCGTCTGACCGTTGGCCAGTTCAAAATTGACCTCTAGCGGCAATGAACTGGTCGCGCTCACGAAACCGGAGCCGTCGATCTGGACTTCGGGAGCTTGCGTGGTGCCGGCGAGCGAGACATTGTCGATCTTCGGGGCGTTCACGACGAGCGGCGGCGGCACGGTGATCGACGACGAGAAGGTGCTGACCTGGCCGGGCTCGAGCTGAACGTCGTAGGTGGTGATCGATGGCAACGAAGCCTGCTCCAGGATGGAAATGACGACGGGCGTCGGCTCGGGCTCGGCCGGCACGGCCAGGGTGGCATCGATGTCGCTCTCGTCCACCGATGCCATCGCCCCCGTCAGCGAGCCGTTGGCGCCGTCGATGGCAACGCTGACGTCGAGCTGGCCGGCCTCCGCGCCTTCGATCTGATCCTGGTTGAGCTCCATTTCGAAGTCGGACAGTTCTTCCGTGCCGTAGCCCAACAGGTAGTAGCCGCTGTTGGCGACTCCCTGTTCCGGCGGCGAGTGCGTGTAGGCCATGCCGTTGGACTCGACCGTTCCGGACTCGACCTGCCACCAGATCGGCTGGGTCGTGCCGTCGGCGTTCAAGAATTGCCCGGCCCGATAGAAGTACACGGTCGTGCCCACCGGCGTACCCGGAGCCACCGGGATGGCGAGCTGCACGGGGACGCTGACACCCGAGTCGCCGATGTTCAGGTTGAACGCGCCCGCGAAGGTGATGCCGTCGGGCAAGATCTGGGGCAGGCTGGCCTCTGTCGCCGGGGTGATGCTGACCGGCGTGGCGGTGGCCAGGTCGCCGGGCGGGACCGCGACGATCGATCCGTCACTGCCTTCCACCACGCCACCGCCGGCGCCAACCGTCACCGTGCCGGTGTGGGGCGTTTGCACGAGCACGGGGATGACGGTCTCGGCCGGGCCGTTGATGATCGTCACCGTCGCCTGCCCGGGACTCACGGCGGACATCAGCCCGTCGGGCGTGATCGTCACGATGCCGGGAGGGCTGACAAAATACTGCGTGCCCGAGCTGGCCGTGCTGAGGTCCGTCGTCAGGTTGATGTCGCCCACCGGATGTACGTCGAACTGCCGCGTGCCGCCGAGGGCGCTCAGCGCCACCGCCAGCGGGTAGGTATTGATGCCTTCGTTGTACAGCGTCTGGTCGAGAGGAGATAAGCTGGTGACGGGCCCCACCGTGACGGCGGTCTCGGCCTGCAAACCCTGGGCGGAAACGATGAGGATGCTCGTTCCGTCGCTCAGACCGGCCAGCGCGCCCAGCGGCGTTACCGTTGCCACCGCGGGATTGGTCGACTGGAAGCTCACGTAGGACGGGTCCAGGACCACTCCCTGCTCGTCCGCGAAATTGCCGACCGCGACGATCTGCGTGCCGCCGCCCAAGCCCAGCCGCGGCTCGCGGGTCTGGAAATCCAGGCTCAAGAGCGGCGCGGCGCTGACGGTCACCGTGATTGTCGCCGGCGTCGACACCTCCTGGCCGTCATCAGCCTCGAACTGGAATTGAGCAGTGCCGGTGAAACCGGAGGCTGGGATGAACGTGACCGTGTTGCCGTCGGGGTTGAGCGTCGCCGTGCCGTTGACGGCCCCGACGATGGTAAAGAAGACGGGTTCGCCCTGCGGATCGGTCGCCAGCGGCGCCAGGTTAAACTGGACCGGCAGACCGGCGTGGGTCATGACCGCGCCGGCCTGGACCACCGGCGGCTGGGTCGCCCGGAAGCCGAAGTTGGCGGCCACAAGCTGCACGTCGGCCGCGTCGATGACCCCGTCGCGGTTGCCGTCGGCCGCCAGGATGTAACCTGATTGCCCGGCGCTCGTGCCGACGAGACCGGCGACCAGCGTGCCGTCGGCACCATTGACGTCCCCGTCCTGGTTGGCGTCACCTGCGATGAACACTTGCAGTGTGTACCCGCCCGCCGTGCTCGCGCTTCCGCCCGCAAACTGGAGCAGCTCTAACCCTGCGCGGCTGATCGCAAACAGGCCAAAGGCGCTGCCCGAGCCGGTATGCTGGACCAGGGTGGTCAATCCGGCAATGGCCGGTACCGCCGGCTGCACCGCACTGCCGGAAGCAGCCTGGATGTCGATTCCCACCAGTACGGTACCGTTGCTGGTCGAGGCGACTTCCGAGGCCGTGAGCAGGAAGGCGAACGAGTCGGTCGCGCCCGCCGTCAGCGAGCCAGCAAAATTCCCGGCCAGGAACTGACTGGTGCCGCCCAGGTTGGCAGTCAGGGGCACGACCTGCACCGTGGGACCGTAGAACACGGCAGCACCGCTGCCGGTGGCCGAGGCGGTGGCCAGCGTCAGCAGGTGCGGGTCACCGGCTGCGTAGCCGTAGTTGCTGCTCTGGCCAGAAACGGTGTTGTGCGCTTCGACGAGATTGCCCTGGGCGTCGTACTCGTAGACTTCCTGCGCACCGTTCGGCGCTTCGATGGTCGTGATCCGGCCGGCGGCGTCACGGATGAACCGCACCGCGTCGCCCGTGGAGCTCGTGATGCCGCTGCCGCTAAAATAAAGTATCTGGCCGCCCGGCAGGTTTTCTTGCACCACCCCGCTCGAGGCGCTCAGTTGATACACCGTGCCATCCGGGCCGGTCAGCGTGTACTGGGGCCCGCCGAACTGGCCGCTGGCCGGGTTGTAGGGCAGCGCAGTCTGGGCACTGTAGAAGCCGTTGCCTCCCCGGATCAGGACGGCACTGGCCGAGCTGAGCTGCCAGTCGACGCCGGGATCAGCGGTGTAGGCGGGCGTGTACCAGGTGATGCCGGTCTGGTCGTGGCGCTGCGGCGTGAAGGTGAAACCGACTCGCTGGCCGTCCGGCAGCGTCAAGTAGACGCGCGTGCCCGAGATGAAGGGGTTAAAGATGCCCTCGGATTCATTGCCCGTGAGCGGCACGCTGGTCTGAAGGTTCGTGTCCTCGACGGCCAGGCTCCAGCCAAAGCCGAACGAGGACGACGTGTTGCGATTCAGTGAGTCGTAGACGCGGGTGAGGTCGACCGTCGCGCCGCCAAGCTGGACTGTCAGATCGGTTTCCGAGCGCAGGTATTGCCCGGGCTTGGTGGCCGTGTCGACCTCCAGGGTCGTCTGAACCGTGCTGGTCCGCCCGGCGATGTCGGTCGCCGTCAATTGAAGCTGATAGACGCCGTTCAAGAACGAGCCGGGGTCAATGGTCGCCAGCGCCGCGTTCGCCACGGGCGTGCTGCCGGTCGCCAGCGTGGTGAAGTCCGAGCTGCCGACCGGCGCGATCTGTAAGCTCCAGGAATCCAGGTTACTGTCGGCGACCGTGCCAACAACGTTCGTCGCCGCCGTCAGCACGATGCCACTCAAGCCCGGATCGAGCGACACCATCGGTGCGGTGGTGTCGTTGGGATCGCGTACCAGAACCACGGTGCTGGCCTGGCCGACATTTCCGTCCACATCGGTCGCGGTCGCGTTGAACGTGATCTGTCCCGGTGTGGTTGCCGTGTAGAAATAGCGACCCTGCGCGTCCAGCGTCACAGGCTGACCGTTCTCGGTCAGGGTCAAGTTCGCGATGGCCGCCACGCCGGTTGCGCTGACGTGAACCAGGACCTGCTGGCCCGGCACCGCCGGAAAGCTGGGCGTCAGCTCAACCGTGACGGTCGGTGCCTGGCTGGTCAGGAGGGCATCGATCACGGCCGTTTTCGACACCGACAACTGGCCGTCAGAGACCGAAAAGACCACCGGGTAAACGCCGGCTTGACCGGCACTCGGCGTCCAGGTGAAGGCGCCGGTATTCGGGTTCAGGCTGGCCCCGGCGGGCAGGCCGGTGGCCGAATAGGAGAGCACATCGCCCACATCCGGATCGCTGCCCAGGACGGTGAAGCTGAGCGGCACTCCCACCAGAACCGATTGGTCGGCCACCTGGATGGTTGGCGGCCGGTCGACGTTGGCAATCTGGATGGACACGGTCGTGGTATCGCTCAGACCGCTGGGAACGGTTGCGGCAAAGGTGACCGTGTAGTTGCCGGACTGGGTGTAGTCGGGCGTCCAGTTGAATTGCCCCGTTTGCGGGTTGAGCGCGGCGCCGGAGGGCAACGGCGTGGCCGCACTGAAGGTGATCGGGTCGTTGTCCGGGCTGGTCGCGGCCAACGAGAACTGCACCGGAGCGTTCTCGCGGCCCGTCTGGGTGCCGACCGGAAGCAGGACCGGCGGCTGGTCCGTCTCGGTGACGTCGATTGTGACGGTCTGGAGCGCGGTCTTGTTGCCGTCGCTGGCACCAAATACCACGTCCGGATATGTCCCTGCCTGGATCAGGTTGGTTTTCCAGGTGAAGATACCGTGAGCCGGGTCGAACGTCGATCCGGGGGGCGGATTGGCCACGGAGTAGGTCAGCGGGTCTCCGTCCGGATCGGTGGCCGACAAGTTGACTGTGAGCGTCTGGCCCTCGGCGACGGTTTGAGTCCCGGGATCTTGCAGCACCGGGGCCTGATTGGAGGTGCGCACCACCAGGTGGATGGTCTGCTGATCGGAGGCGACCAGGGCAGGATTGCCGTTGCCGGTGTTGGTGACCACGAACGTGACGCCGTACACGCCGGCGTCGGCGGCCGTCGGCACCCAGTTGATACTTGCCTGGCCGTAGATCGAGCTGGGCAAGAGAGTCGCGTCGGCCGGCAAGCCGATGGCTGTGAACGAGAGCGGCTGCTGGTCCAGGTCGGTGGCCTGCAAGGTCAACTGGAAGGGGCTGCCGATGACCGCCACCTTGTCGCCGACGTAGTCCAGGTGCGGCGGCTCGCTGGCCACCGGCACGGCCAGAACGAAACTCTCCTGGGTGGACTGCGGCGCGGTCAGGCCGTCCTTGCCGTCATCGGTTGCCTGCACCGTGATCGTGTAGTTGCCCTTGTCGGCGAGCCCCGGTGCGAACTGGAAGCTGCCGTTGCCATTGCCCAGGTCGGTGAAGGTGCCGAACGAGGGCAATCCGGTCACCGTGAGCGTGATCTTGTCGCCCGCGTCCGGGTCGGTGGCGATGACAGGCACGGCCAGCGTGGCGCCGCCCGGGACCGACTGGTCGGGGATCGGCGTGAGCTGCGGCGGACGGTCCACCGGCAGTACGGTAACCGTGACGGTCGCCGACGCGCTCGAAATCCACGCCGGTGCCGTCACCGTTGTTGGTGGCCGTGAACGTCACATTGAAGGGCCCGAATTGTTCATAGGTCGGCGTCCAGTCGAAAAGCAGCGTAGTGGGATTGAACGTCGCTCCGGCCGGCAGCCCGCTGACCGTGTAGCTGACGGTCGCCGGCGTGCCGTCTCCCGGCACAACCGTTCCGTTCGCGTCGAGGGTCGGCGCGACGAAGCCGGGGTTATTCGGGTCATACGCCATCGCCAGGAACTCGAGCTGCTGGTTCTCCAGCACCTGGAAATCGTGCAGATTCTGGAACACCGGCGGCGCGTTCACGTTGAACACAACGATCGCGGCCGTCTGCGTCGCGCTGGCCTGTCCGTTACTGACCGTGAACGCCACCTGGTAGATGCCATGCTGCGTATAGTCGGGCGTCCACGTGAACAGGCCGGTATTCGGGTCCAGACTCGCACCGGCGGGCAAGTCCGTGCTGGAATACACGAGCGGCGCGCTGTCGCCCAAGTCGGTGGCCTGGAGCTGAATATGGAGGGGCGAGCCTTCCTCGCCGGTGGTCTGCGACGGTTGCAGCAGGGTTGGCGGCTGTGGGTTCGGGGCGATCACGAAGGTGACATCCTGAGTCACCTGGTTCACGCCGTCGCTGACGGTGAACGCGGCGTCGGGATAGGTCCCGGCGGCTCCAAAAGCCGGCGTCCACGAGAACGTCTGCTGGGTCGGGTCGAAGGCCGCGCCCGGCGGCAGGTTGGAGGCAAAGTACGCGAGAAGGTCGCCGCTGGGATCGGTGGCATGGACCACGAGGGTCAGAGGCGCACCTTCCTTGCCATCCACCTCGGCCGGCAAACCGTTGAACGCCGGCGGCGGGTTCACGCCCGGCACCTGGACGATGAAAGCCTGGGTCGCGGGCGTGCCCGAGGAGTCGTAGACCTGCAGCACCACCTGGGCCAGAGCCGGGCTGGAGAGGGTCGGTGTCCAGGTCAGGAGCCCCGTTGCGGGATCGACCGTCATTCCCGCGGGGCCGCCGTCGAGCAGGTAGCTGAGCTGGTCGCCATCGGGATCAAAACCAATCGCCTGATATTGATACTCTTGTCCCACCGTTGCCGTGGTCACGGGGCTCGTGACAAAGACCGGGGCCTCGTTGCCGGCGAGCACGCCGCTGGCCCACGGATCGTACGCGACCGGCGTGCCATTGGGGGAATCGATGGTAATTGTCTGGCCGGCGGAGCTCTGCCCTGGTTCCAGGATCCCGCTCGCGGGCAAATCGCCGCTCAGATCAATCAGCCACGAGCCGTCCGGGGCTCTGCCCTCGTTGCCCTGCGGCTCGCCGGGGTACTGGTTCACGGGCGTCAGGTGCAGGACGACCGGCAGCAGCAGGTCGTGCGTGCTGGTGTTGGTGATGGTCACCAGGAAGGAGACCGTCCCGGTCTCGCGATCGCTGCGGGAGAGTCCGAACTGGAGGTTGATGACCGACGAGAGGTCTGCGGTGGCCAGGAAGGTCGAGTCGTATTCCTGGGCCAGGTTGATCCCCTCGGTGCTGCGCATGCCGGTGAGCACACGCAGGGAGTACTGGTCGGCGGCAAGCGCGTTAAAAGTCAGCACGGCCGTTCGGGTGCTCGCGTCGTACGTGACAGAAATGATGGGCACATAGCCCGCCGAATTGCCTTCCAGCACGTAGTTGTTCGGGTTGAGCACCGAGCTGGGATCGGCGGCGTTGTCGGCCAGCATGTCCTGGTCGAAGCTGACGCTGATGCTGCCCAGCGGCAAGGCCACGACGGCGCCTGGCGGTGGATCGACGGCGAGGACGCGCGGGGCGACGATCGGGCCGAGCACGTCCACCTGGAGCGACTGGCTCAAGAGCACCCGGCCATCCGGCGTGGTCGTGATCTCATCGCCGCGCGTGCCGCCGGTGGCCACCGCCAGCGTCTGCATGGTGGCCAGGTCGACCATGGTCAGTTCGGTGGGCCCGTAGGCAGGATTGGAATCCGTGATGATACTGCCAATTCCCGTCGGGTTGGCGGCGTCCTGGTCGTGCGTTACGAAAAGCAAGCCGGCCAGGACGCTCGAGGACTGGCCGAAGGCGATGGAATTGACGGCGTCGCTGAACTCCAGCATCTTCTCGGCCTGGCCGCTTGAGTCGAAGCGAATAATGTCGCCCTGATCCACGGGCCACAAGGCAGCCCACAGGCTGTCGTCGGCGGGGTTGAACGCCAGGCTGCCGACGCGCAAGTCGCTGAAGTGCGTGAAGCTCGACGTGGCCGGATTGAAGACTTCGACGCCCTGGCCCGAGGAAACGTAGATCAGGCCCGACGCGGGATCAATGGCAAGTGCCTGCGTCAGGCTATCGCCGAACTGGCCCAGGACGGTTCCGGTGGCCGGGTCAACTTCCAGCAGCGGGCCACCGCCGGTGGCCGCCCACAGGTTGCCTTGCGCATCCAGGGCCATGTCGTAAATGGGGAACGGCAGGGTGGCGAGCGGCGCCCGACGGCCCCGCCTTCCTGGGATAGGTGGAACAACTCGTTGCGATCGGGCCCGCCGCTGATCAGCACGCTTCCATCGGGCAGTACGACGATGGCCATCGGGCCGATGTTGGCATGGCTCTGGGCGATGCCCGTGGCGAACGCCTCGGCCTGGAACGGCGCCAGGACGGTCGTGAACTCCGATCGGTTGCCGGCTGGCTGGGACGATGGAATGCCCTGCTGCGCCTGGGTGAACAGCGGATTGGGCGTATTGGTCGTGACCGGCGGCGTGGGCGGGGCCGGCGGCACATTGGTCGGCGTCTGGGGCACGGTGGGCAACGCGCCCAGGTTCGGCTGCGAGCCGTCGGAAGGTGTGGAAACGCCACTGGGCGGCTGCTCCATGTTGCCGGCGTTGTCGGTGGCCAGCGCCAGGAACTGGTAGGTGTGGCCGGGGTCTCCCTGGAACACGTCGGTGGTGTCCTGCGTCTGGTCGAGCCAGATCTGATAATCGCCGCCATCCTCGGCGACGTAGACCGTCACGCTGGCGACGCCGGAGCCGCCTGCATCATCCACGGCATTCCAGGTGACCTGGTAGTTGGAACTGCCGGGCGTGAGCGGGGTCGCAGTCAAGGTCGTGGTCGGGGCGGTGCCGTCAATGGTCTGGGTCAGCGTTCCGGTGTCCATGGGCGGGGCGTTGTCGAACAGCACGGTGGCGTCGGCACTGATCTGCGTGCCGGTGGCCAGACCGGCGAGCGGCTCGATGGTGTAGCCGACGAAGCCGGTCTGGCCGGCCAGCAGCAGCCCCTCGGTGGCGCTTTGCAGCACCTCACCGGTGTTGGGGTCAATCGCCTGCAAGAGCCAGGTGACCGTGTCGGTGTCCAGATCCATGCCGGCGCTGACGCGCAGGATGAAACCGTTCGATTCGGTGTAATCGAAGTCGCCCTGGAACGTGGCCAGACCGCTGGGGATCTGGATCGAGAGGTCGCCAAGCTGCAGGTCCCCCAGGCGGAAGCTGCGCGGGTCGAGGTTGGGGTCGAGCTGCTGCGTGATGCGCACCTGCTCGACCGGCGTACCGGCGTCGGACGGACTCTGGAACTGAACGGTGTACGGCAGGTCCTGGCCCTCGGGCAGGAACTGCTGGGTGCCGTAGGCGGTTGGCCCGACGAGCGTGGCGCCCCCGGCGACGGCCCCGCTGCTGTCGAGGTACTGATCGAGGTCTGCCGGTTGCGCCTGTGTGTTGCCGTTCAAGTCCGGGAAGTAGATCGCGACGTCATCACCTTCCACGGAGATCTGGCGGACGTAGACATTGAAGGCTTCAAACTGATCCGGATTGGCGCCGTCAAGGGTGAACTGGCTGGCTGTCGGCAGCGGGGCGGTCAGGGGGATGCTGTCCGGCACGGCACCCGGCTCGATGATATTCGGATCACTGCCGTACCACTGCGTGAGCTGAGCGAAAAATGCGGGCAGGTTGCCGCTGGTGATGATCTGTTCGCCGGCCGAGCCTGCCAGGATGCCCGCGGCCAGGGTGGCCGTCATGCTGGTCACGTTCGGGTCCTGCTGGGCGGCCGGAGGCAGGTCCACCGGGCGCAGCAGGCCGGCCTGCTCGAGCGAATTGAGGTACAGATTGTCCCACGACGTCGCGTTCTGTGCCAGCACGACCAAGGCCGGCGTGGCGGTGGGGTCTGCCAGAATGCTCTGCCGCAGGAACTCGGCCTGCTGCGTCTGCTCATCGATATACTGGGCCGTGGTGAGCGGCGTCGCCGCGGCATCGACGTTGAAGGTGAATCCGACCGTCTGCGGCGGAAAATAGGGCCCATAGTTGGGCTTGGGTACGCCCGGGTAGGTCTGGGCCGTGAAATTGAGTCCGACGTAACCTCCATCGGCCAGGTCCATGATGTAACCGGAGGCCAGGTTGAAACCGCTCGTGTCGACGGTGGAGCTCAGGTCAGCCCAGGGCACCCCGGCGACGTCGGGGCTGCCCGCCACGTTGCTGCTCAAGGATACGTAGGGTGCGTTGACCGTGATGTTGGTGCCCAGGCTGGGAACGCCGAACTCGAATTGAACATAGGGAATGTCTACATTCGATGTATTCTGCAGCGAAAAGCCGTAATAGCCGGTATCGCCCGAATACATGACGCGCGTGCCGCCCAGGCCGAGGGTGATCGAGGGCGGCAGCGCCTGCTCGACCAGGTAGCTGTAGGGCGCGTCGGCCTCCGCCCCGTCGGGATTGATGACGCTCACGTCGTACTGACCGTGCGGCGCATCGGTCAGGTCGAACACGGCGATGATCTCGGTGCTGTTGACCACCTGGTAGCTGACCGGCTCAAATTCCGCGAACCCGGGCATCACCAGTTTGACAACCGCATTGGGGTCGAACTGCGCGCCCGAGATGATGGTCGTGACGTAGGCGCTGTCGCCGCCCTGGTCGGGAGTCACATTCGTGATCTCGAATGGCAAGAGCTGCGCCAGCAAACTGACCGGGTTATCCGTGCCGTTCACCAGCACGTAATAGACGCCGGCCTGGGTCCCGGGGATCACGGCTGTCTGGTTGGCCTGCAATGGGCCGCTGTCGATGGCGTCGTACTGGAAGGCAGTGGGCACGGCGTTGTAACGCAGGTAGATCTCGTTGGCCGCGCTCGCGTCGGCAGTCGAAAGCGATATCTGGAGCGTTTGGTTCTCGGGCACGGTAACCTGGTAGAGCTGATTCTGGCCCTCGGTGAGCTTCGTCGCCAGCGGCACGTTGAGCTGCAGGGCGGGGACCGTTACGGTCATCTGGCCGGCGGAGGGAGTGATGTCATTCGCGAAGCCGGCTGTGCCTTCATAGACATCGTCGAAGATATTGGTGCGCACAATCAGAAAATACTGGCCCGGGATGGCCGGCGGCAGCATGGCCGTCAGGGTCGAGGTGTACGACTGGCCGGTCGAGAGGCCCGTGTCGGAGTGCTGAACTTCGCCGATGATGGGATCGGTGATGTTCCAGACGGGCGTGGTCGCGAGATAGACGGCATCGGTCCAGGTACCAATGGCGGGGAACTGGCCCTGGTTGGCCACGGTCCAGGCCGCGGTGACCGGCTGGCCGCTTTGGCCGGTTGGGGGAACCTGGATCGTGGTCACCACGAGGTCGGCGGGGGGCGGTTGGTTGATGATGACCGGCAGCGTGCTCGGCAAGGAGTTGTTGTTCTCATTCTCCTCGTAGACCTGGCCGCGTGGAAGGGACATCGGGTCCGTGATCGGGTCGGTGATGACGATCACGTAGTAAGGCCCGGTGATGCCGCGCGGCAACTGGAGGGTGTCGCTGACGGTGTACTGGTCGGTCACCGGGTCGCCGTCTCCGCCCAGGGCGCCCGTGTGCTTTACCGTGCCGAGGTAGATGTCGCTGTTCAAGTCCAGGTACTGGTCCACCGACAGGTAGACCAGATCATTCCAGGTCGTCTGCCCGGGAAGGGTCGGTGCCGGGCTGGTGTTGCTGACCGTCCATGAGATGGCGAGCGTTTGGTTCTCGGTAACCTGCTCTGGCACAGTGACTGCCGTGACCTGCAGATCGGGCAGTGCGGTGGGCAGCACCTGCATTGGCTCGGCGGTGATGTTGTTGCCCTCGTCCTGATATTCCAGCACCAGACCGGGCCCTTGATAGTTCTGGTACCTGTTGTCGTCGACAAAGACGAGGAGGTAATAGTTGCCCGAGATACCATATGGCAGCGTGACAGACTGGGTCTCGGTGTACGAGCTGCCGATGTTCAGGACGCCGAAGTGCTCAAATTCGCCCAGGAAAATGGCCTGGTTGGGGTCGAGGGAGGGGTTGGGCGAGAGGTAAACGCCATCGTACCAGGTGCCGACCCGGGTGTTGCGCGTGCCCTGGTTGGTGACGGTCCAGGTTACCGGGATCGTGTCGCCTGAGTGCGGCGCTGTGGATGGCACAACCAGGTTGCTGACGACCAGGTCGGCCTCGCGGTAATAGACCGGCAGAGGCGCCGAGTTCATGTTGTTCGTTTCGTTGGGCCCCTCTCCTTCAAAAACGGTCGACTCGTAATCGCCGGTGTTGCCCAGGTGAAGGAAGTCCGAATCGGGGGTCTTATTTGGGGGTAGATCGGTCTCGACGTAGATGTAGTAAGTAAGTGGATTGACCTTGTTTCCAATTCCCGGCGGCAGGGTGACGACCTGGCTGGTGGTGTAGCTCGAGCCGGTGCCCATCGGTGTCGTGGCGGTGTGCGTGAACAGGCCCAGCAGCGTGGCCCTGCTGGCGATGAAGGTGGGGTCGGGCGAGACCCAGACGTCGTCGTACCAGAACTGCGTCCCGCTCCAGACAGGTGCGCCGAAATTGGTCACCGTCCACGTCACCGTCGTATTTTCCCCGGAGTAAGCGACTGGCTGGGTGACGACCGAAGTCACTTGCAAATCCGCCGGCGCGGTTGTGACCACGCTGGGAGCAGTCGTGGCATTATTGTTGCTGTACGGTCCTTCCCAGATGGTGCTATTAGACGGGGGGTTGGTCACCACGATCACGTACTGGCCGCTGTATGCAGGCGAGAGCAGAATGGTCTGCTCTGTGGAGTAGCTCTGATCCGAGGCCAGCGCCCCGTTGTGCGGGAACGCTCCGAGAAAAATCTGGGTCACCCCCGGCGGGATGGTCGTGTCCGGCTCTATCCAGGTCGGCACGTTTGACAGGTAAACGTAATCGGACCATTGGGAACCCTCGGTCGCGCCGGCGCCTTGGTTGGCTACCGTCCAGCTCAGTGTGTAGGGCGTGCCGGCTGCGGCAACGGCCGGCGCCTGAATTGCAGTGACCACCAGGTCGGCAGGGGGCTCGGCCAGGATGGTGATCGGGGCGGCCTTGAAGTTGTCGCTGCGAAAATCGTTCGGGTCGTCGGGGTTGACGTTGGCGGCCAGCGTGGTCTCGTCGAGTTGCTGGTAGATATCTACCTGCGGCACGAGGTAATACTGACCGTTGTCGTGCTCGGGGATGGTGACCGTCGCCGTCTCGGTGTAGCTCTGGGGCAAGTCAGGGTCGTGCGGGTCGTTACTCAAGACGCCGGTGTGGACCGCGGTCGTCAGGAGAGTGCCCGTGACATAGGGATATTTCGTCTTGTCGGTGGCCAGCCAGACGCCGTCGGTCCATGACGATAGATCAGTCGGCGCCAGCCCGAGGTTGGTCACGGTCCAGGTGACTTGCACCTGGCTGCCGGCGATGGCCTGCGTCGGGACGATCACATTCGAGACAACCAGGTCGGACGGGAGGAAGGGATTGATCGTGATGGGAACGGCCAGGGTGTCGTTGTTGCCGTTGGGGTACTCATCGACGGCGTTGTTGGCGTTGGTCTCCACGATCAAGTAATACGCGCCGCTATCGGCCTTGGAGATCGGAATGTTGGAGACGGTGCTCTGATAGCTTTCCCCGGGCTGAAGGGCCGACTGATTGCCCACGGACGTTAGCAAAATGTCGTCCTCGCTGAGCGTGTTGTCCAGCGACAGGTACACGTTGTCGGTCCAGTGGGGCGTGCTGGTGGCCACGGTCCCCTGATTGATGACGTCGAACGTCAGTCCCAGGGTGCCGCCGGCCTGGAACGTGGGCGCGGCGGGGGTGATCGATTCCACTTGCAGGTCGGGGTTCGGCGGCTGAGTCACGACGATCGGATCGGGGTCGGTGGTCGTCTCGTTGATGCCCGTAGTCCCTTCGTAGAGCGCGCGGTGGCCGGTAGGATCGGCGGGGTCGGTGCTGACGACCACCTCGAAGACACCCTGGAAGTCCGCGGGCAGCGTAAACTTCTCGGTGCGCGTATACGATTTACCGGCGCTCAGGGTCCCGCTGAAGGTAAAACTGCCCAGGCCGATGGTGCGGTTGGAGCCGCCGGGGGCTTCCACCAGGTTGAGGACGTCCGGCCAGGAGCCGTCGGCATCGCCGGCGCCGACGTTTTGCACGGTCCAGGTCACGTCAAAGGTCGAGCCGGACGGCACCGTGCTGGCGCTGGCCGCTATGCTGGTCACCGTCAGGTTCGGTGCCGGCGTGAGCGTGACATTGATCGGGCCGGAGACGGTCGTGTTGTTGTTCGTGTAGAGGAATTCATATGGCCCGATGGTACTGACGACGACGTAGTACGTGCCGCTGATGCCGTTGGGCAGGGTCACGTCGCCGGAAGTTGAATAGCTGCCGCCAGGGGAGAGCGCGCCGGTGTGGGCGAAGGTGCCGAGGCCCGCGACGATGTGCTGGCCTAGCGGGTCGGTGGCCAGGCTCACGCTGTCGTCCCACGAGCCGGGATTGGTGATGCCGATACCCTGGTTGGCCACCGACCAGTTCACGGCAAGAGATTGACCGCTGGCCGCCGTGGAGGGGGCCGTCACGGAGGAGACGATCAAGTCGGCATAAAGTGTCGGCGTCACGTCGAAGAGGCTGCTCGCCTCCGCATCGTTGTTTGCCGTGGAACCGTTCTCAAAAACGGTGTTCGTCGCGTTGGTTTCCACGAACAGGTGGTACTGACCCTCGAAGGCCGGCGGCAACAGGAACGTTTGGCTCTGGGTATAGCTCGCGTTCACAGCCAGGTCGCCGGTGTGGGTGAAACTTGCGAGCAAGTGACCATCGGCCGGGTTGTCATCGGAGGAATAAACAACGTCGTCCACCCATGAACCGGCTGACGTCGGTCCGGTGCCCAGGTTCGTCACCGTCCAGCCGACGGTCACCTGGGCCGGGTCGCCGACGATGGGCGAAGCCGGCGAGAAGGTGACGCCTGAGGCGGCCAGGTCGGGATAGGGAGCCAGGCCACTTAGAGTCGTGATGCTGGCCGTGTTGTTGGACTGGGCGTTGTGTGCCGCGTTGTCCTCAAAAAGGGAATTGGTCGAGTTCACGGTCACCGTGATCAGCAGGTTTCCAACACCCGCGTTGCCCTGTGGCAGCGTGAGCTGCGCGCTCTCCGCGAGTGACTGGCCGGAAGCCAGCGGGCTGTTGCCCGTTGCCGTCGGATCATACCCGGCGCTGACGGTGCCGACCGTCGCGCCGGTCGTGGTGTTCTGCACCGTGACCGTGTCCGTCCAGGCGGTCGCCGCCGACCCGGTGCCGGAGTTGCTGTCGTTCCACTGGACGGTGAGTTTGTCGCCCGACTGCAGTCCCGTCGCTGGGCTTACCTGCAAATTGGTTGGTTGCAGGTCGGGATACAGGGCAGAGGTCGAGGTAAAGGTGGCTGATGCGGAGTTGTTGGTTTCGCCGGTGCCCGCCGCATTAAATTCGGCGATGTTGTTGAAGACGTCGGTCAGGATCGTCGCCTGCAACTGGCCAATGCCTGGAGCGCCGTCGGGGAGCTTCACCGCGTACTGCCGCGCGACCGAGGCGCCCGCCGCGAGTGGACCATTGGCGCCCGTGTCGTAATACAGCGTGGCGGTGGACACGGTCTGGCCGGTTGCCGTGTTAACGACAATGAGCCGGTCGGACCACGGTCCGGTCGTCGGGGCGTTGCCGGTGTTGGCGTCATCCCAGGCAACCTGCACGGTCGAGCCCGAGAGAATGCCGGTCAAGGGGGTGATCCCCACGTTGGTGACTTGCAGGTCGGGATAAGGCCCCAGCGCCACGGACTGCGTGATGCTGGTGGAATTATTGGTTTCGCCGGTGCCCGCGGCGTTGTACTCGAAGACCGTGTTGTTCGCGTCGACGGTAACGGTGAATTGAAGTTGCCCCACGCTCACATTTCCGTCGGGCAACCGCAACGTGTCGTTGAGGGCCTGCGATTGGCCGGCATTGATCGAGTTGCCGCCAGGCACGGTCGTATTGATCAACTTTGCCCCGGTGGTCAGGTTCGTGACGACTACCGCGTCGACCCAACTGGAGGTGCCAGTGCCCGCATTGCCGGTGTTCGAGTCATTCCAGTTGAGCGTGACCGTGTTACCCGTCTGCAGCCCGGTGGCAGGAGTCGCGGTCAGGCCCGTCACCTGAAGGTCGGGGTAAGGGGCCGCGGTGGTGGTTTCCGATGTGCTCGCGGTATTGTTGGTCTCGGCGGTCCCGGCCGAGTTGTACTCGAAGATGGTATTCGCCGAATTGACGGTGACGGTGAACTGAATGCTGCCGATGCCCGGCGCACCGTCAGGCAGCCTGATCGTGGACTGCTGGGTGTTCGATTGTCCGGCAGCAAGTGGGCCGTTGCCTGATGCGGTTGCGTTGTAGGGAACGCTCTCGGTATCGAGCGTCTGGCCCGTGGTGGTGTTCGTGACCACGAGCGTATCGGTCCACGAACCGGAGGCCGCGCCGTTGCCGGTGTTGGCGTCGTTCCATTGCACCGTGACATTCTGGCCGGACTGCAAGCCGGTAGCCGGGTTGAGCTGCAAGCCCGTTACCTGCAAGTCGGGGTAAGCGGCTGCGGTGGCGGTTTCCGATGTGCTCGCGGTGTTGTTGGTCTCGGCGGTCCCGGCCGAGTTATACTCGAAGATGGTATTCGCCGAATTGACGGTCACGGTGAACTGAATGCCGCCGATGCCCGGGGTGCCGTCAGGCAGCATGATCGTCGACTTCTGCGTGTTCGATTGCCCGGCAGCAAGTGGGCCGTTTCCTGATGCGGTGGCGTTGTAGGGAACGCTCTCGGTATCGAGGGTCTGGCCGGTGGTGGTGTTCTTGACCACCAGCGTGTCGGTCCACGAGCCAGTGGCCGCGCCGTTGCCGGTGTTGGCGTCGTTCCACTGCACCGTGACATTCTGGCCGGACTGCAGGCCGGTAGCCGGGTTGAGCTGCAAGCCCATCACCTGCAGGTCGGGGTAAGGGGCTGCGGTGGCCGTTTCCGATGTGCTCGCGGTATTGTTGGTCTCGGCGGTCCCGGCCGAGTTATACTCGAAGATGTTATTCGCCGAATCGACGGTCACGGTGAACTGAATGCCGCCGATGCCCGGGGTGCCGTCAGGCAGCCTGATCGTCGACTTCTGCGTGTTCGATTGTCCGGCAGCAAGTGGGCCGTTGCCTGATGCGGTCGCGTTGTAGGGAACGCTCTCGGTATCGAGCGTCTGGCCGGTGGTGGTGTTCGTGACCACCAGCGTGTCTGTCCACGAGCCAGTAGCCGCGCCGTTGCCGGTGTTGGCATCGTTCCACTGCACCGTGACATTCTGGCCGGACTCCAGACCGGTCGCCGGGTTGAGCTGCAAGCCCATCACCTGCAGGTCGGGGTAAGCGGCTGCGGTGGCCGTTTCCGATGTGCTCGCGGTGTTGTTGGTCTCGGCGGTCCCGGCCGAGTTATACTCGAAGATGGTATTCGTCGAATTGACGGTCACGGTGAACTGAATGCTGCCGATGCCCGGGGTGCCGTCAGGCAGCCTGATCGTCGACTGCTGCGTGTTCGATTGTCCGGCAGCGAGTGGGCCGCTGCCGGATGCGGTCGCGTTGTAGGGAACGCTCTCGGTATCGAGCGTCTGGCCCGTGGTGGTGTTCTTGACCACCAGCGTGTCGGTCCACGAGCCAGTGGCCGCGCCGTTGCCGGTGTTGGCGTCGTTCCACTGCACCGTGACATTCTGGCCGGACTCCAGGCCGGTCGCCGGGTTGAGCTGCAAGCCCGCCACCTGCAGGTCGGGGTAAGGAGCTGCAGTGGTGGTTTCGGATGTGCTCGCGGTATTGTTGGTCTCGGCGGTCCCGGCCGAGTTATACTCGAAGATGGTATTCGCCGAATTGACGGTCACGGTGAACTGAATGCTGCCGATGCCCGGAGCACCGTCAGGCAGCCTGATCGTGGACTGCTGCGTGTTCGATTGTCCGGCACCGAGTGGGCCGTTGCCGGATGCAGTCGCGTTGTAGGGAACGGTGACGGTCTCCAGGGCCTGCCCGGTCGTGGTGTTCATGACGACCACGCTGTCGGTCCAGGAACCTGCGGCCGCCGCGTTGCCGGTGTTGGTGTCGTTCCACTGCACCGTGACATTCTGGCCGGACTGCACGCCCGTCGCGGGGCTGAGCTGCAAGCCCGTCACCTGCAAATCGGGGTAAGCGGCAAGCGTCGAGGTCTGCGTGATACTTGTGGTATTATTGGACTCAGCGGTTCCGGCGCTGTTGTACTCGAAGATGGTGTTCGCCGAATCGACCGTCACGGTGAACTGAATCGAGCCGACACCGGGGGCGCCATCCGGCAAGCGGATCGTGGTCTGCTGAGCGTAGGACTCTCCGGCGCCAAGCGGGCCGTTGCCCGAAGCGGTGCCGTTGTAAGGGACGTTGACTGTATCGAGGGTCTGGCCGGTCGTGGTGTTCTTGACCACGAGCGTGTCAGTCCAGGAACCAGCGGCGGCACCGTTGCCGGTGTTGGCATCGTTCCACTCGACCGTGACGTTCTGGCCGGATTGCAGGCCCGTTGCGCTGCTCAGTTGCAAGCTGGTTGGTTGCAGGTCGGGATAGGGCGCGATGGTGGAGGTGACGGTGGTGCTGGTGGTGTTGTTCGTCTCGGCGGTCCCGGCCGAGTTGTACTCAAAAATCGCGTTGCCACTGTCGGTGGTGACAGTGACCTGGAGCTGGCCGACGCCGGGAGTGCCGTCAGGCAGCCGGTAGGAAAACTGCTGGTTCTCTAGAGCGCCGGCAAGTATGGGGCCGCTGGTACTGAAATTGTACGGTACCGTTCCGGTGGTCAGAACCTGGTTCGTGGTCAGGTTGGTGATGGTGACCTTGTCGTCAAACGAACCGGCGACGGAGCCGTTGCCCGTATTCGAGTCGCTCCACGATACCACCAGGTTACCGCCGGACTGGAGGCCGGTAGCAGGCTGCACGGCCAGGTTGGTCACCTGCAAATCCGGATATGGCGCCAGCGCCGAAGTCACGGTGAGGGAGGCGCTGTTGTTGCTGGAGGCAGTCCCGCTCGTGTTGAATTCGGGGAAGGCCTTCGTGCTGTTGGTGGTCACGGTGACCTGAAGCTGGCCGGCCCCGGCCGGCCCGTTCGGCAACTGGAACGAGTCCTGCTGGGCGCGCTCTTGACCGGGCTCTATGGGGCCGTTGCCCGCCGTGGCAGGGTTGTAGAATACCTGCGTGTTGACCAGCGTCTGCCCTGTCGTTGTGTTCGTGACGGTGACGTTGTCGTAAAAGCCGGCCGGCGTCGCGATGTTGCCCGTGACTGTGTCGTCCCAGCTTACCGTCACGTTGTTGCCGGACTGCAAGTTTGCTGATGGCGTCTCGGTGAGATTGGCCACCTGCAAGTCGAGCAGGTTGGTGCCCAGGTTCGTGACCGCGACGTCCGGCGGGTCGAGCGCGTTGTACAGGGGATCCGTGCTCACCGCCGGTTGGGTGACGATCGTGTAGGAAACATTTCCGTCTGCCATCCCGTCGTTCACGCCGGTCACGGTGACCGGTTGGGGCGTGTTCCAGTTTTGCGGCGTGAACGTCAGACTGGCCGGCGACTCGGTTCCCGCGCTCGTGTTGCTGGAGAGCAGCGCGAAGACGACGTTGGCCAGCGGCTCGGACGAGAGCGCGACGGTGAAGCCGGCGGTACCGCCGGCCTGGCTGGTTTGCAGCCCGGTGGTCGGCGTGACGGCGAAGCCTGCGATCATGGTGCTGATATTGGTGACAGCCACGTCGCTGGGGTCGAAACCGCTGTAGACGGGATCGGTGGAGACCGCCGGGGCCGTGATGATGGTGTAGGCCTGGCCCTGGCTGCCGTGATCGATGAAATCATTGACCCCTGTCACGGTGACCGACTGGGCTATGTTCCAGTTCTGGGGCGTGAAGACCAGTTGGGAGGGTGAGACCACGCCCGCGCTCGTGTTGCTGGAGGACAGTCCGATGGTGACGTTCGCCGCCGGAGGGCCGTCGAGCACGACGGTGAAGGTGGCGGTGCCGCCGGCCTGGGTCGTCTGGAGCCCGGCGGTCGGAGTGACGAAAACGCCGGCCTGGTAGCCAACAAGACTCACAGCCGTGTTACTGTAGTTGGCGACGAGCAACACCTGATTACCGGCCAGCAAGCCGTTAATGTTGCCGAATTGGCCGGACGTGGAGCCGGCTGTGAGCACCGGAAAGCTGTTGCCGCTGGTGGGCGCGAAACCGTTGATTTCATCGACGTTCATCGTGCCGGCGATGCTGGCACTGCCGGAAACGGTTAGCTGGTCGAACTGGCTGCCGGCGGTCAGGCCGCCGAGATCGACATCCAGGTTGCCTGAGGAGGTCTGCACGTAGTTGCCGGTGATGGGCAGGATTCCCGCCGTGCCGTTGGTCGCCGGAATGATGGTGCCGCTGTTGGTGACGTTGGCCACGATCGTTCCGGTGCCCGAAAGCGTGCCGCCCGCGAGGATTGAAATGCCGGCCGGTGGGGGGATGGTCCAGGTCGGTTCATTGGCAGGGACTCCATTCCCCAGCAAGCCGTTGTTTGCGTTGGCGGTGGCATCATGGAGCGTGGTGCCCGCGCCGTCGCCGGGAAGGTTGCCTGGGAAGTAAGCGACCAGACCGGTCGCATTGCTCTGGATGCTGGACATGGACGCCTGAATCTGGGCCTGCGTCTGGACGTTGTTCCAGACACTGGTGCCGGCGATCAGGCCGTTGAAGTAGCGGCCCGGATCGACGGAATTTATACCGATAGTGAGCGGGTTCGAGTTGGTCGATCGTGCGAAGTGGCCGGACTGGCTGGCATCGAGGTTGCCGTTGATGTAGATCTGTAACAAACCCGAGGTGCCCGTCCCCGCCTGAAAAGTGCCAGCGACGTAATACCAACGGCCGGTTTGCAGAACGGTATTGGAGGTGACACTGTCGGGGGACACATTGCCCGCGTAGAAATGGACCTTGTTGTCGGTCTCCACCTGCAAGTCCAGATCGTTGCCGTTTTCCGACTTGGCCACGATGTCCATGATGTGGCCGGCCGTCGATGGCAGTTGATTCAAATAGATCCAGGCTTCGTACGTGGCCGTTGTGGTCAACGCCGCACTGTCCAGGCTGGGGCTGGTGGGCACCTGGACGTAGTCGCTGGTGCCGTTGAAGGTCAGCGCCACTCCGGTTGGTGGGACTGGATTGTTGTCCGTCAGCGTGCTGGCGGAGCCGAGGGTCAACGCCCCCGCGTTGAGAAGAGGCGCCTGGACGGCGAGGTTGAAGCCGTTCTGAAGGGACACGCTTCCAGTCGAGGTGATGCTGCTCAAGGTGGTCAGGGCATTGGTGGTTCCGCTGGTCCCCGTGTAGAAATTCGACGCCGCCCCGCTGGCGATGATGCTGGCCGCGTCGGTCGTGATGCCGCTGGAGAATCCGCGCAAGGTGCCGCCGGAAGCTTCCCAGGTACCACCGGTCAGCGTGCCGCCGCTGAACTGTGAGATGGTGCCGGTCAGGCTCAACGTGCCGGAAGGCACATTGACCGTGCCCGTGTTATTGAACGTCACGCTGATTGCGCTCGTGCCGGTGCTGGCGAGCATGCCCTCGTTACTGAAGGTATCGCTGCCGCCATTCGCCGAGAGACCTCCCGCTTGCAGGTTCCAGGTCGCGCCCGGTTCGTTGATGATGGTGGCGCTCTCCAATTCCAAGGGATTGCTGACGCTGAAGGTGGCTGTGCCGAAGTTCTCGAGAGTGCGAGTGTTGAGCGTGGGGGAGCCACTCCCGCTCGGCGAGCTGATATTCAACCCCCCTTGTGCGATGAGCGTCCCCGTGCCGGTCAGGTTGCTCGCGATCGACCAGGTGGTCACGCCGCTGACCGTGATGGTGTCCGCGCCGGTCAGAGTGCCACCGGTCAGGTTCAGCGCGGTGATCGTGACGCTCGATCCCGTGCTGAAGTTCAGCGTGCCACTGCTGACGGACACGGTGCCCAGCGTGGGCAGGGTGGTACCGGCACCAAAGACGATCGTGCCGCCACCGCTTTGAACGATGCTGGGGCCGAAAGTATCTCCCGACCCGAACGTAGCCGACCCTCCGCTGCCGGTCAGGCCGCCCGTGACGTCATAGGTGACGCCGCTGGCCAGTGTGAGGGTGCCGGCGGCCAGCGTCACGCTTCCCAGGCCGCTCACCTGGGTGGTGCCGTTGAGGGCGTAACTACTGTCGAAGTCGAGGGTGCTGGCCGCGGGGACGGTGAAACTGCCGGCGCTGCTGCTGCCACCGTCGGCCAGGATGAGCGTGCCGGAATTGACTGCGACGCTGCCGCTGTTCGTAAACGGCACGTTAATCGTACTGCTGCCGGTGCTGTTGAGCGTGCCCTCGTTATTGAAGGTATCGCTGCCGCTGCTCACCGAGAAACCTTCGGTCTCCAGGTTCCAGGTCGCCCCCGGTTCGTTGATGATGGTGGCGTTCTGCATCTGAAAGAAACCGGTGCCGGTGAAGGTGGCTGTGCCGAAGTTCTCCAGAGTGCGAGTGTTGAGCGTGGCGAAGCCAGTCCCGCCCGGCGCGCTGATGTTCAGTCCCCCTTGAGCGATGAGCGTGCCCGCGCCGCTGAGGGTACTCTGGCTCGACCAGGTGGTCACGCCGCTGACCGTGATGGTGTCCGTGCCGGTCAGAGTGCCGCCGGTCAGGCTCAGCGTGGTGATCGTGACGCTCGAACCGGTGCTGAAGTTCAGCGTGCCATTGCTGACGGACAAGGTGCCGAGTGTGGGCAGGGTGGTACCGGCACCGAAGACGATGGTGCCGCTACCCTTTTGAACGATGCTGGGCCCGAAGGTATCTCCCGAGCCGAACGTGGCCGACCCGCCGGTGCCGGTCAGGCCGCCGGTGACGTCGAAGGTGACTCCGCTGGCCAGGGTGAGGGTGCCGGCGGCCAGCGTCACGCTGCCCAGGCCGCTGACCTGGGTGGTGCCGTTGAGGGCGTAACTGCTGTCGAAGTCGAGGGTGGTGGTGGCAGGGACGGTGAAACTGCCGCCGCTACTGCTGCCGCCACTGCCCAGGGTGAGGGTGGCGGAATTGACCGCGACGGTGCCGCTGTTGGTGAACGTCACATTGATCGCGCTCGAGCCGGTGGTGTTGAGCGTGCCCTCGTTATTGAAGGTATCGCTGCCGCTGCTCACCGAGAAACCTTCGGTCTCCAGGTTCCAGGTCGCCCCCGGTTCGTTGATGATGGTGGCGCTCTGCATCTGAAAGAAACCGGTGCCGGTGAAGGTGGCTGTGCCGAAGTTCTCCAGAGTGCGGGTGTTGAGCGTGGCGAAGCCAGTCCCGCCCGGCGCGCTGATGTTCAGCCCCCCTTGAGCAATGAGCGTGCTTGCGCCGCTCAGGGTACCCTGGCTCGACCACGTCGTCACGCCGCTGACCGTGATGGTGTCGGTGCCGGTCAGAGTGCCACCGGTCAGGTTCAGCGTGGTGATCGTGACGCTCGAACCGGTGCTGAAGTTCAGCGTGCCATTGCTGACGGACAGGGTGCCGAGTGTGGGCAAGCTGGTACCGGCACCGAAGACGATGGTGCCGCTACCCTTTTGAACGATGCTGGGCCCGAAAGTATCTCCCGAGCCGAACGTGGCCGACCCGCCGGTGCCGGTCAGGCCGCCGGTGACGTCGAAGGTGACTCCGCTGGCCAGGGTGAGGGTGCCGGCGGCCAGCGTCACGCTGCCCAGGCCGCTGACCTGGGTGGTGCCGTTGAGGGCGTAACTGCTGTCGAAGTCGAGGGTGGTGGTGGCAGGGACGGTGAAACTGCCGCCGCTACTGCTGCCGCCACTGCCCAGGGTGAGGGTGGCGGAATTGACCGCGACGCTGCCGCTGTTGGTGAACGTCACATTGATCGCGCTCGAGCCGGTGGTGTTGAGCGTGCCCTCGTTATTGAAGGTATCGCTGCCGCTGCTCACCGAGAAACCTTCGGTCTCCAGGTTCCAGGTCGCCCCCGGTTCGTTGATGATGGTGGCGCTCTGCATCTGAAAGAAACCGGTGCCGGTGAAGGTGGCTGTGCCGAAGTTCTCCAGAGTGCGGGTGTTGAGCGTGGCGAAGCCAGTCCCGCCCGGCGCTGATGTTCAGCCCCCCTTGAGCAATGAGCGTGCTTGCGCCGCTCAGGGTACCCTGGCTCGACCACGTCGTCACGCCGCTGACCGTGATGGTGTCGGTGCCGGTCAGAGTGCCACCGGTCAGGTTCAGCGTGGTGATCGTGACGCTCGAACCGGTGCTGAAGTTCAGCGTGCCATTGCTGACGGACAGGGTGCCGAGTGTGGGCAAGCTGGTGCCGGCACCGAAGACGATCGTGCCGCCACCGCTTTGAACGATGCTGGGGCCGAACGTATCTCCGGACCCGAACGTAGCAGACCCGCCGCTGCCGGTCAGGCCGCCGGTGACGTCGTAGGTGACGCCGCTGGCCAGGGTGAGGGTGCCGGCGGCCAGTGTGACGCTGCCCAGGCCGCTGACCTGGGTGGTGCCGTTGAGGGCGTAACCACTGTCGAAGTCGAGGGTGGTGGTAGCAGGGACGGTGAAACTGCCGCCGCTACTGCTGCCGCCACTGCCCAAGGTGAGGGTGGCGGAATTGACCGCGACGGTGCCGCTGTTGGTGAACGTCACATTGATCGCGCTCGAGCCGGTGGTGTTGAGCGTGCCCTCGTTATTGAAGGTATCGCTGCCGCTGCTCACCGAGAAACCTTCGGTCTCCAGGTTCCAGGTCGCCCCCGGTTCGTTGATGATGGTGGCGTTCTGCATCTGAAAGAAACCGGTGCCGGTGAAGGTGGCTGTGCCGAAGTTCTCCAGAGTGCGAGTGTTGAGCGTGGCGAAGCCAGTCCCGCCCGGCGCGCTGATGTTCAGTCCCCCTTGAGCGATGAGCGTGCCCGCGCCGCTGAGGGTACTCTGGCTCGACCAGGTGGTCACGCCGCTGACCGTGATGGTGTCCGTGCCGGTCAGAGTGCCGCCGGTCAGGCTCAGCGTGGTGATCGTGACGCTCGAACCGGTGCTGAAGTTCAGCGTGCCATTGCTGACGGACAAGGTGCCGAGTGTGGGCAGGGTGGTACCGGCACCGAAGACGATGGTGCCGCTACCCTTTTGAACGATGCTGGGCCCGAAGGTATCTCCCGAGCCGAACGTGGCCGACCCGCCGGTGCCGGTCAGGCCGCCGGTGACGTCGAAGGTGACTCCGCTGGCCAGGGTGAGGGTGCCGGCGGCCAGCGTCACGCTGCCCAGGCCGCTGACCTGGGTGGTGCCGTTGAGGGCGTAACTGCTGTCGAAGTCGAGGGTGGTGGTGGCAGGGACGGTGAAACTGCCGCCGCTACTGCTGCCGCCACTGCCCAGGGTGAGGGTGGCGGAATTGACCGCGACGGTGCCGCTGTTGGTGAACGTCACATTGATCGCGCTCGAGCCGGTGGTGTTGAGCGTGCCCTCGTTATTGAAGGTATCGCTGCCGCTGCTCACCGAGAAACCTTCGGTCTCCAGGTTCCAGGTCGCCCCCGGTTCGTTGATGATGGTGGCGCTCTGCATCTGAAAGAAACCGGTGCCGGTGAAGGTGGCTGTGCCGAAGTTCTCCAGAGTGCGGGTGTTGAGCGTGGCGAAGCCAGTCCCGCCCGGCGCGCTGATGTTCAGCCCCCCTTGAGCAATGAGCGTGCTTGCGCCGCTCAGGGTACCCTGGCTCGACCACGTCGTCACGCCGCTGACCGTGATGGTGTCGGTGCCGGTCAGAGTGCCACCGGTCAGGTTCAGCGTGGTGATCGTGACGCTCGAACCGGTGCTGAAGTTCAGCGTGCCATTGCTGACGGACAGGGTGCCGAGTGTGGGCAAGCTGGTACCGGCACCGAAGACGATGGTGCCGCTACCCTTTTGAACGATGCTGGGCCCGAAAGTATCTCCCGAGCCGAACGTGGCCGACCCGCCGGTGCCGGTCAGGCCGCCGGTGACGTCGAAGGTGACTCCGCTGGCCAGGGTGAGGGTGCCGGCGGCCAGCGTCACGCTGCCCAGGCCGCTGACCTGGGTGGTGCCGTTGAGGGCGTAACTGCTGTCGAAGTCGAGGGTGGTGGTGGCAGGGACGGTGAAACTGCCGCCGCTACTGCTGCCGCCACTGCCCAGGGTGAGGGTGGCGGAATTGACCGCGACGCTGCCGCTGTTGGTGAACGTCACATTGATCGCGCTCGAGCCGGTGCTGTTGAGCGTGCCCTCGTTATTGAAGGTATCGCTGCCACTGCTCACGGAGAGACCTTCGGTCTCCAGGTTCCAGGTCGCCCCCGGTTCGTTGATGATGGTGGCGCTCTGCATCTGAAAGAAACCGCTGCCGGTGAAGGTGGCTGTGCCGAAGTTCTCCAGAGTGCGGGTGTTGAGCGTGGCGAAGCCAGTCCCGCCCGGCGCGCTGATGTTCAGCCCCCCTTGAGCGATGAGCGTGCCCGCGCCGCTCAGGGTACTCTGGCTCGACCAGGTGGTCACGCCGCTGACCGTGATGGCGTCCGTGCCGGTCAGAGTGCCGCCCGTCAGGCTCAGCGTGGTGACGGCGACGCTCGATCCCGTGCTGAAGTTGAGCGTGCCACTGCCACTGACATTCACTGTTCCTACGGAGGTCGCCGCGCTGCCGGCGCTCAAACCGGCCGTACCGCCCGATACGCTCACGGTGCCGCCGACCTTGTCTCCGCTGCCGAAGGTGACCGTGCCGCCGTCCACCGTCAGTGCACCTGTGACGTTGTAGGCGGCCTGATTGGTCTGGAAGTTGACGGCCCCGGAGCCGAACTCGCTGGTGCCGGCGCCGGTAACGCTGGACGTGCTGTTGAGCGAATAGGCGCTATCGAATCCGAGCGTGGCTCCGGAACTGATGCTGAAGCTGCCGCCGGTGCTGCTGCCGCCGCCAGTCAAACTCAGTTTGCCCGACGTCACATTGACACTCGAGTTCTCTAGAATGACATCCTGCAAGGTGCTCGAGGCGGTGTTGTTGAGGACTGTCCCCGCGGCGACCGTCGCGGTTGCCAGAGTCGCACCGGCAAGCGTTACCGTACTGCTGTCGCTGAAGTTGCCCGCGACGGTCAGCGTGCCTTTCGAGAGGCTGATCGGAGCGGTCGCGGTGACGCTGTTGACGGAATCGGAAACGTTGCTCGCATGTGTGACGGAGGCGCCGGTGTTCAGGCTGCCGATGACGACGTCGTCGCTGGCGCCAGGCAACCGATGGGTGCCCAGGTTGTCCGTCCAGTTGGCGGCAGTGTCCCAGTCGCCACCGGCGAGATTGTTCCAGGTGACAGTGGCGGGCGCTATTTTTCTTCCAGCACCTCAAGCCCAAGCAAGCGGCGCCGGTCCGACGGCAAGAATCGTTTTCGCGTTCTCTGCCGATTCCGCGCGAACAGTATCTTCACCCATCGGCGTGGCATGGCTGCTCCATTCGAATTAGAGGGTGAGCCTCTCTGCTCTCAGCACCTTTTCTGCGCACAGAGTCGCGCCGATCATCGACGATGACCAACGGAAACAGACCGTCCGGCACGAACCTTAAGCGGCCGGAACGCTGGATCGTCTTAATCCGCTCGACCGTGATCCGAAAATCACCGAGAAACGAATCTCTTGGCGGTGACATCTCCTGGGGGGACTACACACACACCTTCAATCCGATCGATGGAGGATGTACCGGTATTGCCCGGTGGATCTGACTCGGCTTGACCAAGAATCTTTTGGATGTCCTCCCGGCACGGTTCGCTCGAAGGTTCCCGGTCGAGTGTTTGAGCAAGGGTGAGCGGTCGATTATGATCTCGAGCGCCGGGTGATCCGACACAATACAAATCATGAAAGCCATGAAATCCCGCAAACGAAAATTTAGATAAGGATTTACGGCCATGGTAAGGGTTGGAATCGTCGGCGTTGGCTTCATGGGCATGATCCACTACCTCGCCGCGCAGCGTGCGAGCGGATTGAAGATCGTCGCCTTGTGTAGCCGTGACGCGAAGAAGCTGGCTGGAGATTGGACGAGCATTCAGGGCAATTTTGGGCCGCGCGGCACCCAGATGGACCTCTCGGGGTTGAGCTGCTACCGGGATTTCGAGGCGCTCCTGGCTGATCCCGCGGTCGACCTCGTCGATCTGTGCGTTCCTAATGATTCGCATGCGCCGATGGCCATTCAGGCACTGCGGGCCGGCAAGCACGTGCTGGTCGAAAAGCCGATCGCCTTGTCGACCAGTGCCGCGGACGAGATGGTGCAAGCCGCCAGGTCGGCCGGAAAGCTGCTCATGGTCGGGCATGTGCTCCCCTTCTTCCCCGAATTTGCCTTTGCCCTCGATGCCGTTCGATCCGGCCGCTACGGAGCGGTTCAGGCCGCGCACCTGTACCGCGTGATCTCGAAGCCGGACTGGTCCAGCGGCATCGCCGACGCCGGCCGCAGCGGCGGGCCGGCCGTCGATCTGCATATCCACGACACGCACTTTGTCGCGCTCGCCTGCGGCACGCCCCGCGCCGTTCATTCAAGGGGAATCGTCCAGGAAGGCGCCGTCGTTCACTTGACCACACAGTATCTCTACGACGGGTCGGACCTCACCGTCTCTTGCACCTCGGGCGCGCTCAGCCAGCCTGGCCGGCCGTTCGCCCACGGGTTCGAGTTCTATCTCGAGCGTGCTACCCTCGCATTTGAATTCGCCAACCTGGCCGGGGAAGGCCACCTCGCGATGCCCCTGTCCGTGATCCTGCCCGATGGCTCGGTCGAGCACCCCAGCCTCGGAAGCGGCGATCCAATCGACTCATTCGCGCGCGAGCTCTCCGTCGCCGCTGGGGCGGTCGCAACCACGACAGAAGCCGACCAGCTCTCGGGAGGTCTCGCGCGACAGGCGCTGAAACTTTGCCTGGCAGAGATCGCGAGCGTCCAATCCAAGCGACCAATCGAGATTGCTTGAGTGATTGCAATCACGTGCGCATTCCGGTCGCCGAACGGTTTTTGGAATGGACGAATTCGTCGAAAGTGATTTCTTAAATCTTGTGAGGTCGTTATCCGATCACCATGAGAGGACTGGAGGTCCATTTCATCTGGCGGGGCAGAAGGAGTTTGCAGATGACGCTCGCCGCTTCGGAATTGATCCACCCGACTGCCGTCATCGACCCCGAAGCGACGCTGGCGCCCGACGTCCAGGTCGGACCTTATGCGATCATTGAGGGCGCGGTCGAGATCGGGCCGGAATGCATCATCGAAGCCCACGCCAGCCTGACCGGCCCGCTCACGATGGGGGCTGAGAACTTCGTCGCGCATGGGGCGATTCTCGGCAAGAGCCCGCAGCACCGAGCTTACCGGGGCGAGATGACATCGGTGCGAATCGGCGACCGGAACGTTTTTCGGGAATACGTCACGATTCACCGTGGAACTCCGGACGGCCGCGGATGCACATGCATCGGCGACCGCAACATGTTCATGATCGGCTGTCACCTCGGGCACGACGTGCAGGTTGGTAATGACTGCACGGTGGTGAACAACGCCCAGATCGGCGGGCACGTGATCCTTCACGACGGCTGCGTCATCTCGAGTCAGACGGCGATTCAACAACGCGTGCGGGTCGGACGGCTTGCCATGCTCGGCGGCATGGGCTCGAGCACGAAGGACATCCCCCCTTTCATTCTCCAGCAGGGACAGAACTGCGTCACGGGGTTGAATTTGATCGGGATGCGCCGTGCGGGTCTCTCTGCATCCGCGATCGACGGAATGCGGCGGGCATTCCGGCTGCTCTATCGCGAGGGAATGGCGCAGAACGCGGCTCTCGAAGAGATCGAGTCGACGTTGGGCGCCGTCTGCGAGGTCGCTGAGTTCCTCGCCTTCATCCGCGAGTCGAAGACCGGCATCAACCCGATGCGCTCCTGGGAACGCGCGAATATCTCGATGTGAACGGTCTGGCTCCTCCAAGCAGTCCCGAGCCGGGGTGATTGGCTTGCAGCCTCATCAGAAGATCATTCCTGCGACGGGGCCGGCAACTGCGGATGGCTGCCCTCGAGGGAAACCGTCAGGCGGGCAGCGGCATCGTCTGCCGGTGGCAGGGCGGACCTGGCGGGGCCGCCGAATTGCGCACGTACACGAGCAAACTCGGCGTCGTCCAGCTCGCCTGTGGCGTGAGCTTGCTCGAATGAAGCGAGCAGATCGGTCGGCGAATCGGGTTCTTCCACGTCGTGAATCTCGCTCCACACTCGCACAGCCTTCCAGAGCAAGGCCGCAAGCAACACCGTGAGCAGTGCCAGCGGAATGTACTTCGTGCGCAACGATTCGCGGGACGGAAGCTCAGCGAACGCGATACACGAATCCAGCAGCGGCCTTGCCCAGCTCAACATCCTCGTCTGACTCCTCGGCTTTTGACGAGTTGCGTCTTGAACGTCCGCTTGTCTCGATTATGATAGTAAATTCGGCGGGTGGAGGAAAGCAGGCTCGACTTCCGCTCGCGTCCGCAGGCCCCGCGATCCGAAATCACGCAAAGGGTCTGAGCCTCCACAGCCGAACCGAGGAGGGTCGCTATCATGTTCCGGCATCTACTGCGTGTGATGGTGGGTTTGATCGTGGCAAGCGGCGCACTGCTGTCGCCTGCGTCTCGTGTACAGGCGCAGGGGCTCGGCCTCGGAGGCGGCGATATCACGAGCGACCCGTTTACGTTTTACTACGCGTTTTATCTGCCTAACCAGCAGTTGCAATCAATGCGACCCCGCCCGATTGACACGCTGAATCAGGCGGTTGCACAGCGACAGTACTACTCCCAGATGGACAAACGCGGATTGTACAACCCCATTTCCGCCCGCGAGGACCAGAGCTTCGACCCGCTGCATCCCTACTCCGGCCAGAATCAAGAACGCCTCGCTCGACCTTTTCGGTTCGCCCAAGACCCGTCGAATCTTGATGGCAGTGGACCGTCACTCTATTACGGCCGCGCAGCTTCGTTCTTTCCGGGTTTGCGATCGGGCCGCGCACCAAATTCCAACGTCACTGGGCGGACCAGTCGTGCGCTCGGCACTCCCCGCGCCCTGGGTCGCGGCGGTGGTGGCGGCGGTGGGTTCGGTGGTGGCATGGGCGGCATGGGCGGCATGGGCGGTGGCATGGGCGGCATGGGCGGCATGATGTGACCATGATTCAAGCCGACCGTTTGCTGCTAATCGGGCATTGATCATCCGCCGCTGAAGGTTCGGTCCGTCGCCTGGCTTTCCCCGGTGGAGCGCACGACCGCAACGATTGACGATTTCACCGAGGCTGACGGCGTGGCCAATCGCCCTGAACAATTGCGTCTCACGCCGGATGAGCGGGCCGACCTGGTCGCTTATGTTGATGGTGAGTTGCCGGAAGGTCATTCGAGGTTGATGGCGACCAAGCTGACGCACAGCGCGACGGCGCGCCGTGAAGTCGAGATGCTTCAGAAGACGTGGGAGTTGCTGGATCACTTGCCGCGGCCGCAGGCACCCGAGCAGTTTTCGGAAAAGACGATCTCGCACATTCGCCGGCTCGAGATGAAAGAGCATGCCTGGGAGCCGGCGGTTGCCGTCTGGTCGGCGCGGCTGGCCCGGGTCATGGTTTACCTTCTGCTGGGTACGATCTCACTGGGCGCCGGGTTTGCGCTCACCCGAGTGGCCTGGCCCGATCCAACCAGGCGGTTGGTAGAAGACTTGACGCTGGCGGAACACCTCGACGAATATCTAGAGGTCGGCTCGTTCGAGTTTCTGAAGAATCTGGTTGACTCGAACGAGTTCGGGTCCGTTGCCCGCTAACGTTTGAGCGGTTGCGGGCGAAGTGCGATTGGTTCCCTGCGCGTGCGGGAGCCTCTCCGACATCCGATTCGCGATTTGACGCGATCACGAAAGCCGCACTACTGACGTGTCCATGACTGAATCCGTCAACCATCGCTCGATCCGGAAAGTGTGTTTGCCGGTCATTTCGGCGGCGGTGATGCTGCTGGCTGCCGTAGCCTTCGATTCCGAAGCCAACTGGGCGCGGCTCCGTACTCTACCCGATGCTCGCCGGGCGAAGCTGGCTGAGAATGTGAAGAAGTTCGATTTGCTCTATACTCAAGGGCAACAACAGTCTTTGCGAGAGCTTGATCGCCGGATCAACGAACTTCCGGGCGAGACTCGCGCCGGGTATCTCGACGTGCTGAATCGCTATCACAACTGGCTCAATCAGCTCCCCGAAAACAAGCAGGAGGAGTTGAGTGCGCTCGAGCCTGCGGATCGCATTGCCGCGGTGAAGAAGCTGATCCGTGATTATCCACTCTCGAAGCCGGCGACTTCGCGCTTCTTGAGGCGAGTTGATCTGGGAGAGTATTCGCCGATCGAGCTGGCGTCGCTCTACACGATCTGGCAGGGCCTCTCCCAGGCGCAGCGCCGTGAGATCGAGCGTATGCCGGCAATCCCGAAGCGGCACGAAGCGATCTACAAGCTGGCGGAAACCCAGAGCATTCCTCACGAGGTCACGATTTCCGGTTTTGATGAGGCCGGCGCCATCCAGCGGTTTGAAGAATTCGCGCGTGCCAACCGTCCGATGCTGCTGCCCGCCGAGCTGCGCAAGAAAAAAGAAGGAATCGGGGCTGAGCTGGCTCGCGATATCTTACGCCGCCAGGCAATCAACTATTACTTTAGTGAACATCAGCCGAAAAGTGCGACACCCGAACGGCTCTCGGACTTCCTGGCAGCGTTTCCACCATGGTTGCAGTCGGCGCTTGACCCGCATCCGCCCGAAGAGGCGCAGCGCCGGCTGACGGTTGTTTACCGGCTTGTCTTTCCGCACCCGGCCGAAATCAAGTCGGCGCAGAAGCGTGCCTCCGCGCCAGCGTCGGCGCCGCCTGCGGCCGGAGGGCCGACTGCTCCCGGTCGCGCACCGGCGTCCCGCGGCCGCCCTAATCCCTTGTGAATCGAGGGGGCCCTCGTGGCGCCGACGGTTTCCGAAGAGGCAGATATTCCCTGGATGAAGTGTGCGCTCGAGCAGGCCGAGCGCGGGAGAGGCCGCGTCGAGCCCAATCCGCTCGTGGGCGCGGTCCTGATGAAGGACGAGCGCTTGCTCGCAACCGGTCACCACCAGCGGTTTGGTGGGCCGCATGCGGAAATCGTCGTGCTGGAGCAAGCGGGAGGCGAAGCAAAGGGGGCCACGCTCTACGTCACGCTCGAGCCGTGCTGCCACCACGGCAAAACCCCCCCGTGCACCTCGGCAATACTTGCGGCGGGAATCGGGCGGGTTGTCGCGGCGATTCGCGATCCGTTTCACCAGGTGAACGGAGGAGGCTTCGACCTTCTCCGGGCCGCCGGAGTCGCGGTTGAATCAGGCTGCCAGGAGCAAGCCGCCCGAAGCCTGAACGCCCCGTACTTGAAGCGCGTGACGACGGGCCTCCCCTACGTTACCGCGAAATGGGCCATGACCCTGGACGGCAAGACCGCGGTCAAGACCGGTGACAGCCGATGGATCTCGTCCGAGTCATCGAGGCAACTGGTGCACCAGGTGCGCGGCAAGGTGGACGCCATCGTGGCGGGAATCGGCACGGTCCTCGCGGATGACCCGCTCTTGACCGCCCGGCCTCCCGGCCCGCGGTCGGCGACTCGCGTTATCCTCGATAGCCAGGCCCAGTTACCGGTCTCATCCCGCCTGGTTCAGACAGCCGCCGAGTGCCCGGTTCTGGTCGCAGTCGCAAGCTCGGCCGACCCGGTTCGATGCGCGACGCTTCGGGAACACGGCTGTGAAGTCGTTTCGTTTCCAGACTCGTCGCGCATTCCGATCGTCGCTTTGCTCGAAGAGCTTTCCAGGCGCGCGATGACCAATGTGCTGGTTGAAGGGGGCGGGCATGTGCTGGGCTCGTTCTTCGATGCGCAACAGGTCGACGCCGTCGACGTCTTCATCGCGCCCATCGTCGAGGGCGGTGATCATCCGAATACGCCAATCCGTGGCGTGGGGTGCGAGGCCATGAGCGACGCGCTGCGGCTGAAAGAGGTTACGATCACGCAGGTTGGCGGCGATTTGCGGATGCGCGGGTGGATGACCCGACTCTGGCGCAGCTTGCCGGTTTTCCAGGGGGTTGAGTGACCTTGACCACCCGATCGGCGGGGCGTTAAAGTCTCTCATAAAGGTGCATGCACTTCGGAAATCGGGTCTGGTTGGGTGTACCTTGTAGTGCCACCCACGACTCCGCCTTGGAGGCTCTCAGGTGAGCGACCCCGAGCGCGAGCCTACGGGAGTAAAGATGGCGCCCAAGGCCGTTGTCGGCCGGGTGAGCCTCTACTTGCGGCAGCTCGAAGCTTATCAGCGGCAGGGTCACAAGACGATCTCCAGCAGCCAGCTCGGTGAGCCGCTCTCGATCAAGAACGCCCAGGTTCGGAAGGATCTCGCTTTTTTCGGCCAGTTCGGGCATCCGGGTGTTGGGTACTCGATCGAAGAGCTGATCGGTACGCTCCGGCACATTCTCGGCATCGACCACGACTGGCCGCTGGCGCTGGTCGGTCTGGGAAATCTGGGCCGCGCGCTGTTGCGCTACCGCGGATTCAGAACACGCGGGTTCCACGTCGTGGCTCTCTTCGACAACGACCCGAGCAAGATCGGCCAGAAGCATGATGGTCTCGTCGTCGAGCCGATTGATGCCCTGCGCAAGGTTGTCGCGATGCGCAAGATCAAGCTGGCGCTCTTGTGCGTTCCCACGGAGGCGGCGCAGCGTGTGGCCGATCTTCTCGTTTCGAGCGGAATTGGCGGCATCCTGAACTTCGCGCCGGTTCCACTCTCCGTGCCCCCGCACGTGAGTCTGGTCCCTGTGGACCTGAGCGTTCAGCTCGAGAACCTGGCGTACAAGGTGCAGAAGACGATGGGAGAGGTGTCGTCTTCCTGCGCGGGGTGACGCGTGATCGGGTGGGAGGGGGCCTTCACACTCCGGCCAAGTAGCCGGTTCCTTCTTCCGGCGTTACAGCGACGATGACTTGCACACGCCTCCGTTCTTCCGGGTTCAGATCTATCGCTAGAATCTCGCCGATCAGGTTCTGGCGGTCGATGGTGTCCATCCGAGCAAATTTGGCGGACGTGATCACGCCGATGATTCCGTCGAGGTCTTCGAGCTTTACTGTGGCTGGCGCAGGGAAGCGTTTGGTCAAAACCCTCTCCAGTTTCCGCACGAGTGGGGTCTTCACGCTTGCCACTGTACTACCCGCTTGTCGATAAACTTTTGAGCCGAACTCAGGAACTGTCGCGTCTGCTCCTTCAAGTAGTTGCCCTTGATTTTCTGGTACCCGGTGATTCGCTTCAAGTGAGAACGAAGGCGCTCTTCGGACGCGAACCTGTAATTGTTCGCCCATAGCTTATATATTTCGTTCACAGCATAGAGATACTGCGCCTGTCGCATCCGCTGCGTCGCCGTCTGGAAGTAGTGTTCCGCGGGGAAGTCCATCTTCGGAGCCTCCGCATTAAGTGCTGCTTCTTCCCAAATTCGGCGCCGAAGATCGAGCGGAGCGGTGGCCACACATCGCCTCTCGCCAAGCCAGCGCTCGCCTCAAAATGCTTGAAGTCAAGAATCTAGACGAATCCAGAAGCGATGCGAAGAGCCTCCACATCGCGATCACGGAGCTCTTCTCGACTTTTCGCGCCGTGCTTGACCCGCTAGAATACACCCAGCCTTACCCGGTGGTGAAACGGTATCACAACAGGTTTTGGTCCTGTTTTTCCAGGTTCGAATCCTGGCCGGGTAGTTTGGACGGGTTGACGCTTGGAAAGACGTTGAGGAGTTCCGAACGCGCTGTTGCGTTTTGAGACGGCGGGAAGGAGACCGTGCCATGCGACTTCCGCGGATGCGATTCACACTACGATCGATGATGGTTTGGGTCGTTGTACTGGCGGTCGGCTCGTGGGCTTATGTGCGATACCAGCGGTGGTCGTATTACGACGTTGGATGGTGGGAGGCTGAGCGGGAAATCTGGCGTGGGGAGTTGACAGTTTTCAGGAGCGAACACTGCGATTGCGAACACTGCAGCTCCGACGAGGGCCACGGCGTTGATAGGGTGACGGGACTACCTGTCAAATGGTTTTGGGGGTGCCAAATCGAGGCTGGGGAGCAGGAGCGAGTCCACGGACACAACCTTCGCGTCGCACAATACATCCGCTGGCACGGTCTGCCGAAGAATTCGTTCAAGCGCTGGGAAAAAGAGCTGTTCGACTTGGCGAATTACTTCGACACCCAGTCGCGGATCGAAACGCCGAAGAGACTGTGCGCAGGTGGGACTGTTCTGGTCGCACCGGACGGGAAAACTCGCGTAGAACCGCTTTCTCGCAGGGGGGACGACGGTAGCGTGTCGGAGTACGCACTGGACCTCGTCATCAGCGCCGGCGATGACGTCGTCGGCAAGCCGTGCGTTCGATCAGAAAAGGGCGATTCCGAACTCGTCTGGGGGCCACCCGGATCGCGATTTGTCGTCGTGCGAACGCTTGAAGCGCACGAGGAGTCCTTCAAAGCGTACAGCCTATGGAACGGCGGGTGCCTTCGATCGGAGACCTGGGTCCGCGAAAAGGATGGAATCCGGCGGACACGATCCGATTCGCTTCCCCCGTTGCCAATAGAAATTAACGATGGCCACGAAGGAGAAGATGCGCAATCGATAGCTGTGTTCGAGTGAATTCTGTCGAATCATCCACGAGACCTGCCATGCCAATTCCATGGACAAGGTTCAGGATCCGATCAATGATGGTCAGGGTTGCTGTTGTGGCGCTCGCTTGCTGGGCGATCGCGCGCTGACCAGCGCGGGTCTCATTATTACTCTGGATGGTGGGAAGCTGAGCGGGAAATCTGGCGCGGCGAGCTCACGATCTATGGTTACGTCGGAGGAGGGGGATTCGGCGACATTTGTCGCATCGATCGAGCCACGGGACTCCTGATCACAAGGTTCAGTGGGTGCGTCCGCCAGTCCGGGGAGGATCAGCAAATCCAGGGGCACAATGATCACGTCATGCAGTATATCCGCTGGCGTGGTCTGCCCGGGTATTCGCTCAAACGATCGGAAAAAGAGCTGTTCGATCTGGCGAGCTACTTCGATGTCCGGTCGCGGATCGAAACCCCGCAAACCCTGCGCGCTGGCGGGCCTGTTCTGATCTCACCGGACGGGAAGACTCGGGTGCAACCGGTTGCCGGGAGTGGGTACGACGGCAGTCTGTCGGACGACTTACTCGACCTGGTCATTAGCGCCGATGGTGCTGTCGTCGGTGGGGCGAGCGTTCGGTCCGTTGGGGTTCGGAATGGCCATTCTGATCTCGTCTGGGGACCGCTTGGATCGCAAATTGTCGTCGTGCGAACCTTTGACGCGCCAGGGAGTGCTTCGCAGCGTATGGTCTGTGGAGCGGCGTGCTCTTGCGAGAGGAGACCTGGGTCCGCGACGAGGATGGAGTACGGCGCGAACGTGAGAACTGGATTCTAGACCCTTTACCAGAAGACACCAAAGGTGACGACGTGGAAGACATGCAATTGATATCTGTCGGCGAGTGAACTGTGCTGAACCCTGTCCGTGATTCGGCCAATCGTTCGCGATCCATTCGGCACTGACTCGCCAGTTCAAGACAGTGGTCTGCCGCCAGATTTGTTGCCGCGTCGTATCCGAGGCACAGATCGGGCGCATATTCCACTTGCGGTGGCGTTGCTCGCCTTGCTGGTTTGGTGTCCATCACCGCCGTTGTTCACTAACCGCTTTGACAACTGGTAAATCTCTCCGGTATCGTCGAATCAGCGATAGGATGGTATTCGATGCTGGCCCGGCACACCAACAAGACCTTGCGACGGATCGAAGATGATCCTGAATACGACGGAGGCTACGGAGAAAACATCGTTACCGCGTTCCGAGCGCTCATGCAGTTCATTCGGTCAGTCCACGACGAGAACGACCTGAGACACTTCAAGTCGCTCCATTTCGAGAAACTCAAGGGGAAGCGCAAGCACGAGTATTCCATGCGGGTCAACAAACAGTTTCGCTTGATTTTTCAGATCGAAAAGGCTGGCGAGCACAACCAACTCGTGATCACCGGCATAGAGGATTACCACTGAAACCGGAGAAAGGGGCGAACGGTGGCCACAAAGCAAACTCCTATTCGATTCGCAGTCCCACCAGGTCAGTTCATCCGAGAAGAGCTGGAAGCGCGGGGATGGTCTCAAGAGAAACTGGCCGCCAAAATGGGGCGGCCGTATCAGACGGTGAATGGAATTGTCAACGGCCACAAGATGATCACCGCCGATACCGCCATTGATCTCGGAAACGCGTTCGGGACTTCAGCCATGTTGTGGTTGAACCTGGAAGCCGCCTATCAACTCTACAAGGCGAGCCAGCGAAAAAAGATCGCCGAGAACCTCCCAGCAAGCGAGCGCTCGCAAGACGGTAACCGGCCGTAAAGCAAAAGCGACCTCGAGACTTGTTCGCGGTTGATCATGCCAATCATGGCCCTGATTCTCTGACTGCGGCGACAACACGCCGCCGGCCGGCCGGGCCCCGACGAGAGCAGGCCTGTTCCATTGCTACTCAGGCCCCGGGGCTCGGCCGGCCGCGATGGTTTTATGAATCGCGTGCGATCCGCGATCAACCCGCAAGAATCGGCAATATTTTCTCTTGAAGCCCTCCCGTCACGTGCACCTTCCCATCCCCGTCCACGAACACATTCACCTCGCTGCGCATTCCAAATTCATCGAAGTAAATCCCCGGCTCGACCGAGAAGCAGGTTCGCCGCAGCACCAGCCGCTCGTCGTGCGTTTCGAGGTTGTCCATATTGGCGCCGTTGCCGTGGACCTCCTGGCCGATGTTGTGGCCGATCCGGTGGATGAACTGAGGGCCGTAGCCTGCTGCGTCGATCACGGCGCGGCCGGCGGCGTCGACCTCCCAGCCATGTAGCGGCCGGCCTGCGGCGTACGCGTCGCGCACGCACTTGATCGCCGCATCGCGCACTGCGGCGACTATCGCGAAAATCTTCTCGTATTTCTCGGGTACTGTGTCGGCGACATACCCCATCCGGGTGAGGTCGCTGTAGACCGACCTTGGGCGATCGAGTTTGGCCCAGAGGTCGACCAGCACCAGGTCGTTCTTGCCGATGGCCGCGTCTTTGCCCTTGATCGGCTCGTAATGCGGGTCGCCGGCGTGCGGTCCCACGCCTACGATCGGGGGGCTATAGGTCGTCAGGCCGTGGCTGTGGAAATGGTCCATGATGGCCGATTGCACTTCGGTCTCCTGGATCGTGCCGCCGGAGCGCACGCGGTCGCGGATCAAACCCCACGCCACGTCGTATGCCGCGGTTGTCACCTTTTCTGCATCCTTGTGCATCTGCCACTGGGCGTCGTCCCAAGTTGCCTCGAAGCGCTGGATCAGGTCACCGGATGAGACCACTTCGACACCGCAACTGCGAACCAGATCGATCGTGCCGGCGTCGACCCGTGAGACGTACGGGTTGGAGACGCGAGGGGCGTATTCCATCGCCACTCGCTTGCTGCCTTCCAGCAGCCGCGCCACACCCGATTCGAGATCCTGCCAGCGCAGGTAAATCGACTTTTCTCCGGGCAGGCTATCGAGCGCCGCCGTTTCGATCCGATGCACGAGCTTCCGCGGCTGCCCACTTGCCGGCACGTAATAAAAGAACCGCCGGCTCCCCACGGGCTTCTGGTCCAGGCCCAGAACCCGTCTGGCCAGGACGTTTGCGCCCGCGAAAGTCGTAAAAGAGCCAACCATCGAGGCGGAATTCCTTCAGGCTTTCCTGAACGGCAATCAGATCGAACATCGTGCGAATCTCCAGTTCTGATGTCGAGACTTAACGGCTGATCGTCAGCGCCGGCCTGGTCGTGGTCCTGTGCCTTGCCGGTCATGGGGACGAACCGGACGTCGGTGATCAACTCCTGCTCGAAGCCGGCCTCGGTGCGGGTGATGCGAACGAGCTTCTGGACGGACTTCCCGACCGGCGCGACGAGACGTCCGCCAACCTTGAGCTGCTCGAGCAGCGGACGGGGCACTTCTTTCGGGCGGCGCCGCTGTGAGGATGATTGCGTCATAGGGCGCTCGTTCGCTCCAGCCCTGGTAGCCGTCTCCGATCCGGAGCTTGATATTCTTGTAGCCGAGGTCGCGAAGCACAACCTCGGCCTTCTTGCCGAGAGAGGGCACGACTTCGATCGAGTCGACTTCCTTGACGCACTCGGCGAGGATCGCCGCCTGGTAGCCGGAGCCCGTTCCGATTTCCAGGACGCGGAACTTCTTGTCCGGCTTGATCAGCTCGGTCATCATCGCCACGATCTCAGGCTGCGAGATGGTCTGGCTTTCTCCGATCGGGAGCGGCCCGTCGTCGTATGCCTCCGCCCGCAAGCGCTCCGGCACGAAGCGATGTCGCGGCACCTTGCGAAAGGCCGCGAGGACGGCTTTATCCTTGATTCCTCGCGCCTCGATCTGTTCGTGCACCATGTGCTCACGGCGCGCCTCGTAGACGCCTTGTGATTGTCTGGCCAGCAGAGTCGCGGTGGCCATCGCGGCGGTGATGCCCAGGAGGCCGAGCGCGGCCATCGGTTTCCGCATCCACTGGCGGGGTTGCGACTGATTTGTAGTCATGGCGGTTCTCCGCGGCGAGCGGCCGTTTCGTGCGCTCGCCCCCCTCTTCTCTAACCTCATCATACCACCGATTGAGCGAGCAAGACATCGTGGCGATGCTCGGTTCACATCGCAGATTTGTGGGTCGCGCGCCGGCTGTGCTTTCCGGAATCTCGAGCTCGCCTTTTCGCGCTCGATGACGCATCGCCGTCCCATCGGTTAGGATGTTCCGTCGTTCGGTGTCAGGAAACAGATGGAAATTCTCGCTTCAACAGACGGCGGATAGATCGAGGCCGGCTCGAGTCGATCGTGGAACTACTTCTGCAAGCGGAGTGAAGAAGATGAAGCATGCAAGGGGACTGTTTCTCGTGCTCATGATCAGCAGCGCCGCGGTGGCCCAGGATGAGGCAACCGACAAGGAGAAGGCGCCGAACTACTATCCCCTGACGCTTGGCACGAAGTGGATCTACGAGCTGCGCGGCGACGGCCAGAAGAAGAAGCTTACCAACCAGGTTGCCAAGATCGAGACGATCGACGGGAAGAAGCTGGCAGTGGTCGAGACGCTCATGGACGGCACGGTCACAGGAACCGCGCACATCGCGGTGACCGACAAGGGAGTGATGTGCCACCGGATGAACGGTGTCGAGCTATCGCCGCCGATCTGTGTCCTCAAGTATCCGTACAAGAAAGACGAGACGTGGGAAGTCGAAACCACGTTGGGCGCCGAGAAGATGACCGTCAAGATGAAGGCGGGCGACAGCGAGGAAGTCACGGTTCCGGCCGGTAAGTACAAGGCCCTCAAAGTCGACATGGACCGAACCGTCGCAGGGATGCAGGCGAGCGCGACTTCGTGGTTCGCCCCGGATGTCGGCGTTGTCAAGCAAACGATGGCGGTGGGGGGCAGCACCGCCACACTCGAGCTTGAAAAGTTCGAGGCAGGCAAGCCGTAATGAATTCGCGGAGCGTCCTTGGAGCGAGCACGGACCGGAGGTGCGATCGCGGCGTGATCGAGCTTTTCGACCCGCGACCGCCACGCCACAACGACGAAGCGGCCGCGTCCGGGCGGTGAAAAGCCCGGACGGCCGCTTCCAGAAATCCTTGCACGAGCGCAGAAGGCAGGGCGAGGGCACGGTGTGATCGGTCTCTACCGCATACGCCCGCGCCGGGCTTGCGTTCGGATCAGGGACCGCTACCGCCGTGCGTTCGGAACGGCGTCATGTGCGAGGGCTGGTCGAGCAGCCAGAACCGCTCCCATTCGTCGCCGGCCTGGCGCAGGTTTTCTGAATCAACCAGCAACTCTTCGACTCGTCTTGGCTTGTACGCTGCGTAATGCGGCAGCGGGACCGGTGCACATCCCTCGAAAATGGCGAGGGACGCAGCCGTGATCGCCAAGGCCGCGCACAGTTTCCGCATGTCGGGCTCCTCCCGTCTTGGTGACCGCCCGTTCAGAGCACCCGTGCCATCCTTGCTCGGGTCTCTTCCGGGGGGACTCGCCGCGCGGGCTCCTGCCCAAGCGCCCCGAGCCCGATTCCGTTCGCCGCCGCCGGAAGACGACTGGCCGGTCTCTCACCCGAACAGCCATCGGAAAGCTGCATCCGAGCTTTCCTTCGCAAGTTCATGGCCCTCGCGTCTTTCTGACGAGAGATTTGCACTTTACGGCGGTGGTGGCTTGCGTCCTGAGGGCCGGCCTCAATCGGCGGAGGCCTTGGCTTCCGCTTCCGAGACCCCTTCCACAGGTCCGTCGTTCTCTAAATCGGCATCCGAGCCCTCTTCCAATAGCGGAAGTTTTGACGGATCTATCTTTCGAACCAATTCTTCCATTTCCTTACCCGGCTTGAACGTCACCACGTTCTTCGACGGGACGTACACCTTGTCTCCGGTGCGCGGATTACGTGCCTTCCGCGGGGCACGCTGTTTAACCTCAAAGACACCGAAATTGCGCAGCTCGATCCGACCCTCCGAGACCAGGGTGTGGATGATGGCGTCGAGCGTTCGCTGCACGATGTCCTTGGTCTTGAGCTGAGTCAGACCGATGTCTTCGGAGATCCGTTTGACGATTTCTTTCTTGGTCACGATTGCTGTCTCCACGATTGCGCGATCGGCCCCAGGGGCACGAAGTGGCTCAAGTGTATTGGTGGCTTAGAGTAGTGTCAAGAAGGATTCCGAGGGAATCGCCCTAGCCGTTGCTCGTCCTGGAGGTGCCGATGCAGTGGTGCATAATTCCATGAAATCCCATAATCGCTAGAGAACCTCTTCATGCGAGCGATGAATCGCTCGGAAAGCCGGTGGGCTGCCTCCTGAAACGTGGGATCACAGTAATAGATACGGCAACCCAGCGGCCGAGCATCGCGCGCCGTGCAGTGCCCACGCGAATCCTGCCACGGACAGCTCGCGCCCTGGTCGAGCGGCCGGGCCGGGGGCGGGGCCAGCTCGAGTAGATAACCGACCTCGGCGGTCGAGACGAAGAGGGTGTGACCGTACTCCAGGAAGCGGCAGCATCGTCCGCTCAACTCGCATACCGGCCCGATCGCGGCAACCTCCCGATCCAGGTCCGTGTAGAGCGCGCGAAGCTCGTCTTCCCAGCCGAGCTCCACCGGGCCGGGTTCTTCACTCATACCAATAGACTCAATCATCTTGATGCCTGGAAATTGACGAGACAATCTCGTCCACCGTGTACACGCGGCCCTTGCCCGACCCCGGGCAAACTGATTGAACGTGCTCCCAATCTTCGGGCGATTCCACATTTTCCGGCCAGAATGGCCATGTCCGGCACTGAACCGGCCGCGCGGGGTAGACGGTGCATCCCGCCTTCTTGTCCCAGAAGATACAGTCGCCGCCGGGCCTCTCGACCAGGCTAAATCCATGGCCCACCTTGCGGACGAACCGGGCCGAAAACTCCTGGACGCTCTGGCCGCGATAGGACGCGAGCGCCTCGATCTCTTCGGGTGAGACCCACACGTAACCTGGTGCTCCCGTGCAGCAAGCGCCGCAGCGAGTGCACGAGAAGGCCAGTCCATCGCGGTACCAGGGCGATTCGGATTCCGGGGTGCTCATCGAGCGACTTTCAGCCTCCAATCGAGTGCATCAGCCGTTCCGGCTGGATAAAACGCGAGGTGTTGATCTCGTGGCCCTCCCACTTCGAGGCCACGCACTCGCGAAAAGTCAGGGCGATCTCCTCATCGCTTCCGCCACCGCGCAAGAGCCCCCGCACATCGCTCTCATCAAGCGAGAACAGACAGTTGCGCAGCTTGCCGTCGGATGTGAGCCGCAGCCGGTTGCAGCTCATGCAGAACGGGCGGCTCACCGAAGCAATGATCCCAAGCGTCCCACCTCCATCGGCATACTCATAATCGACCGCAGGCGCCCGCGGGTCCGGGTCGCTCACCGGCACGAGCTCGCCGATCCCGGCCGTGATCAAATCGATGATATCGGCCGCGAACAGCACTTTTTGGCGTTCCCAGCGATGACCGGCGTCGAGCGGCATGTACTCGATGAACCTCAGCTCGAGCCCGTGCTCGCGTGCGAAGCAGGCCAGCGGCACGACGTCCTCTTCAGTCTCGCCTCGAATCGCAACCGCGTTGATCTTCACCGGCTCGAATCCCGCTTCTTTCGCCGCCAGAATCCCCTCGATCACCTGCTCGAGACCGGGGCGCCGGGTCAGACGCTCGAACCGCGCGGGGTCGAGCGTGTCCAGGCTGACGTTGATCCTTTTAAGACCGGCTCGTCGCAGCGTTTTTGCAACCGGGGCCAGCAACATCCCGTTGGTCGTCAAGCCGACGTCGTCGAGCCCCTCGATCGCCACCAGCTTCTCGACCAGCTTCGGCAGGTCGCGGCGTACCAGCGGCTCACCGCCGGTCAATCTCACCTTGTCGATCCCGAGCGTCACCGAAATGCGTGCCACCCGCTCAATTTCCTCAAACGTCAGCAGGGCCGCACGGGGCTGAAACCGAACCTCCTCGGGCATGCAGTAGACGCAACGGATGTTGCAACGGTCGGTGACGCTGATCCGCAAGTTGTTATGCGGCCGTCCCCATCCGTCTATAAGCTGGTTCGGTCTGGATGTCATCGATGCCTGCTTGATGGCTTGTGACGTAGGCGTTGCCTTCGTTCGGGCGCGTGAGCGGCGCTGTCGCGCTGAATCCTGCGAAGGCAGTCCATCCCCTCCGTCACGTGCTGCATTATACCTGGCTGACCGCGATTCTGCCGCGTCATACCTTTTCTGCACCCCCTGAAGGCTTCAGTCCCGGGTGGATCCATTCCTCCTGTCCGTCGGACCAGCGCTCTCTTTTCCAGATCGGCACCACTTCCTTGAGCGTGTCGATCAGCCACCGGCATGCTTCGAACGCTTGATGGCGGTGCGGCGTGCTGACCGCGACGACAACGCTGACTTCGGCCGGCTCAAGCTTGCCCGTGCGGTGCACGAGCGCCAGATCGATGATCGGCCAGCGCCTGCGGGCTTCACTCTCGAGCTCGGCGAGCTTTTTGAGCGCCATCTCCCCATACGCTTCATACTCGAGCGCGACCGTCTGGCGGTCGCCCGTCAGGTCACGCACCGTTCCCAGAAACGTGCAGACGGCCCCCGCGTGCGCCGCTCGAACCCGCTCGGTGAGGGCGGAATGGTCAATCGGCGACGAGGTGATCTCGATCATGGCCGTCGTGATCTCCGCGAAAGTGCCGCTGCCCCGCCGCTCACCGGTGGGATCACCGCAATTCGTGCGCCCGGTTTGACCGGTGCGTCGTCATCCGCATACTCCTCATCGACGGCAATCATCACGTTCTTCATGAGCGGGGCCAGCTCGGGCACGCGCCGTGCGATCTCGGCCCGCAGGTCCGAGACACGGCAGCCGCCCGGCAGCTCGATGTCCATCTCCGAGCGCCCGGCTCGCTCCCTCGCCAGCGCGAAGAATCTGACTTGCACGACGCCGCCGGCGCCTCGTTGTTCATTCCAGCGGATTAAATCGTCCGGACTGTCGAGGTCGACCGTAACATCCGAGTCGCTCACCACAAGCTCCGCGACGAGCGAGTGATGCCGGGCCAGCAAGGCATTGAACCCCTGCCCCTCCGGTAGTGATGCAACGTCCGCGGCGAGCGACCACGGCAGCACGACCGGGTGCCCGCGGCGCTCGAGGAAGCGTGGCACGACGATCTTCTGCGGCTGGCGGATGCTCTCGTCGAGGAGCGCGGCGACGATCTGGGCTTTGATGCCGGGGATATCACCCGGCGCAAGCAGCACGCGCTCCGGCGGTGTGGGCTTCGCGGCGGCCGCCAGGGCGATTTCGATCGAATCCCGCATCTCGGCCGGGCGCTCCGCGGCGCAACGACCAGAGCGCCGGCGGCTTCTGCCGCGTGGGCGACGGCCGGCCCCTCCTCCGAGTCTGCCGGCGGGGCAACCACCACCACGCGATCGGCCCCACCCTCGCGGAGCGCGGTCACCACGTGGGCGATCAGGGTGCGTCCGTTGGTTGGCAGTAGCAATTTGGGCTGGCCCATCCGCTTGCTGCGACCGGCCGCGGGAACGATGGCCGCGATCACGCTGCACCCCCGGCGCCTGAGTCGCAATGCACCGCGGCGTCGACCCTTCTCGGTGCTTCAGGAACCTGGATGGCGCCGGGGCGGCGCTCGCCGAGGTTCCGCCGGGCGATCAGCTCGGCGACGATGCTGATCGCGATCTCGGGAACGGTCTGCGAGCCGATATCCAGCCCGACCGGCGCGGTGACGCGCTCGAGATCGGCCTCGGCGATCCCCGCTTCACGCAAGTTGTCGAAGATGAGGCGTATCTTGCGCCGGCTGCCGATCAAGCCCAGGTATCCTGCCGCGGTGGGAGCCAGCCGGTACAGGGCCTCCTGGTCATGCCCGTGGCCCCGCGTCACGATCAACGCATAGCAGAGCGGAGTGATCGACAGGGTGGGAATGACCTCCTCGATCGGCCCCACCAGGATTCGCCGTGCCCTCGGAAATCGCTCGTGATTGGCATACTGGGCCCGGTCGTCGATGACCCAGACGTCGAAATCAGCCTGCACAGCGAGGTCGGCAACCGCCTGGCCGACATGTCCGGCGCCGACGACGATCAAACGGATCCGCGGCCAACTCGGCAGGAACGCGACCCCGTCGTGGACTGACGGCTTGGGCCGGCTGGCCGGAGTCGCGATGCGTGCCGAAAGACCGGCGGGAATGCCTCCCGCCGGCAGACTCGCTCGGGCGACGCCTTCGGCGTCGAACAAGATCCGCCGCCCTGGCGGCTCGCCTTCCGCCGAACCCGTGCCCAGCATCACGGCCTCGGTGAAGCCCTGCCCGTCGTCGAGAAACCGCGCAACGGTCCGGAAATAGCCCAGCGGCTCCTGGCCGCGCACCGGATGAGCGATCACCACCATCCGCCCGCCGCAGATCAGCCCGTCGGCCCAGGCGTAATCGTGATCCAAAACGAAAGAGTGAACGGCCGCCGTCCCGTTCGAAAGCTGGCGGAGCGCCTTGGTTTTCACCTCGTTCTCGACGCAGCCGCCGCCGAGTGTGCCCCCCTGCCCCCCGTCGGGATTGACGATCATGAGCGACCCGGCCTTCTGTGGGGTCGAACCCCGGGTCTCGACGACCTGGCAGACGATCACCTCGCTCCCTTTTTCGAGGGAATCGATCAGGTGTCCGATCACATCACGCATGGGCTGGGAATTCCTGCAAACTCGCGGCTCAAAGTCGCGCGGTGTCTCTGCTTTGCCAGGCTATCGCATTGGACCCACCGCGACAATGCTTTAGGATAGATCACGCTCTGAGCCTTTGATACGGATCGGCTGTCGCCGCGCTTCAGCCTCTCGCGCGGAAAGCCGGACCGCGAATGGAAGGCACTCAAATGGGTCACCCGATGGAATTGATGGTTGATTTCACTTCGCCCTGCGGCGCACTTACGCTGACATTCGATGACGACGGCAAGGTTGGCTATGCCTACCTGAAAAAAGGCAAAGCCATTCTGGGTGACGTCTGGCTTTATAACCGCTGTGAAACGCCTGATCGGTCCGAATGGAGTGATCGAAGCAAACTGCCGTTCGCCAACTGTAGGGGGTACACGAAGGACGAAGGCTGTATTCAGAAGCCGGTGTCGCTCGAAGACATCACCGTGGAATGGGAATACACGGGTGAGCGGCCCACAGCGTTTGTCTATCTGTTCGGCGACCTGATCGCGTCTCTGTCGGAAGGCGAAAAGCCCGGATACTCGCGGTTTGCGGCGAGAGATGGTCCGCTGGCGAAGCGAATGGTGCTGGAGGAGCAGGATTGACCATCCCCGTCCTGGCCGGCCGTGTGGTAATCGCGCCCGGCGCTCATTTTTTTGAAGTCTTGTTGAGCAGCTCGTTCAACATCGCTTCGAGCTTGCCTTTTTCGCGAACCTCGACCCTGCCGACGACTTTTCCGTTCTGGTCGATCACGAGGGTCGTCGGGAAGCCGGTGATCTGATAGCGCTTGCATGTAATGCCTTGTCCAATTGCAGCGACTCCTGCGGGCGCGCTGGGATCGGGGACATCGAGCGCCACCTGGAACGGCAGCTCGCGATTGCCCCAGGCCTGGCGCTTCACCTCGGAGAGCCGCCGGTCGTAGTCAACTCGCGACTGGACCGACTGGTCGTGCAGCGCGATGATCGTGACGGGCTTGTCCTTGAACTTGTCGTAGGCTTCCATGAGCGCCGGCATCGCCCCGATGCACGGCCCGCACCAGTATCCCCAGAAATCGAGCACGACCACCCTGCCCTTAAAGTCGGCCAGCTTGACCGGGGCTCCGGTGTTCAAATCCTTGGCGTCGATTTCGGGCGCGGGTTTGCTGACCAGCCCGCGCAGGGGCAAGACCGTCATCTGAATTGGCGGAAGAACGAGCGGACCATCTCCTGGCGGCACCACGATTACCGCCCAGGTCTCTTCCGCTCCTTCTCGCGGCTCGGTCACGACGGAATTGACCTGGACCCGGTACTTTCCCGCCGGCCAGTACGAATCAATCCAGTCTCCCGGGGAAGAGTTCCCGCCCGTTCCCAGCTTCTGCACGAGACCTTGCATCACGAACAGTCCAAGATCGGGCTTGCCGGTGCCGGCCAGATCGTTCAGCTCCCACCAGCTTTCGAGCGAGCTCGAAGGAGCCATCACGACGTGTTCGATTGGAATTCGCACGTGGCGAGCCGGTCGCAGCACGATCTCATACGGCTGCCGCGGAGCTTCCAGGTCGACTCGGAGGAAGTGAACCCGGCGCAGTTCGGCGTCCGCGAAACAGACGGCCATCGGCCATACCTTGTATTTGCCGGTGCGGTTATCCAGTGTGATCCGCGGCGCCAGTTGAAAGCGGCCCAGGTTGTCTGTGATTGCCGGTTTCGCCGAGCCGGCCGGTGCGAGGACCTCAAGATAATCGCTGGGCTTGTCCAGACCGGCGTCATAGTTGGGCGCGATCAGCCTGCCGACCCTGATGCCCGAAAGCGGCAGGCCGGCCTCGTCGACGACTCTTCCCTCAATTGTGGGGTAAAGCGGCACGGACAAGCTTTTCGGCGGACCCTCGGCCGTTCCCGGTGTGCCGAGCCGGGTGGGAAGGAACCCGTCGCGGCGGATCGACATCATGAAGCCCTGTGTGCGCGGCGATTTCACGATCGTGCGGCCCTGGGCGTCAGACGTTTCGCGGGACCAGGTGAAGGAGCCTCCCAACTGAAGCGTCAGCTCGGCGCCCTCAACAGGCTTGCCGTCGCGATCGACCAGGAGGATCTCGGTCGGTGGCCATTCCTCGGCCGAAAGTCGAACGTCCAGAGCAACCGGAGTATTCCCCGCGTCGATGTTTCCAAACTCGCTGCGAAATCCCGGCGCGAGTACGAGGTAGCGAACAGCATCAGTCGCCGGCAGGGTGTTCGCACCGAGTGGAAAACCGGCAAGCTCGATCCGGTAGCGGCCTTCGGCGTCGGAAACTGCCGTGCCACCCTCCTCGAAGGGAAGCAGCGGAGTTTTTGGCGCGAACATCAGCTTCGCGCCGCTGACGGGCCGGCCAGTTGCGTCCGTGAGGCGGCCTGTGATGACGCGGGCTCCGGGTCGAGCGGTTGGTTGGGGCTGCGGTGCGGCGGCGACTTGAGCGGCTGGGTTGGCTGACTGCTTCGGCCGCGGCTCGGATCTGGCAGCCAGTCTCACCGGCTCGCCCGGTTGAGCCCACACCGCGGCGGCCAGGATTCCGCCGGCAAGAAGCGCAATGGCGGCCGGCACCTTGCATGCGCCGAGCATCATCGAGCGAAGCACAGTTCGGGCCAGAACGGCGATCGAAGCCGGGATGCCGGATGAGCCGCCGATCAAGCCGGTCATCGATGTCCACCAGGCCGCGTGCTGCACTGTGGACCGAACCAATGCCGGCGGTGGCGCGGCCAGTGGCGCGGCCGGCATCAGTGCCGCGATACCGCGCTGGCGAAGCTGGGATTCGAGCCGGTGGCGGGCGCGGCGCAGCCGTCCGCGGAGTGTCGGCTCGGGCACGCCGAGCTGGCGGGCCGCCGCGTGGTAGGTCATGCCTTCGAAGGTGCAGAGGACGATCGCGTCGCGAAGACTTGCCGGCAGCCTGGCGACCTCTTCGTGGATGGCGCGACCAATCTCGTGCGAGTGGACGTCAATCGCAGGCGCGTTCGTTTTCAAATCGGCGACGTCGTCGGCGATGGCGACCTGAAACCGTTGCCGCGTGATCGAGCGCCGCCGCGCCCGCCGTGCAACCTTCGTGGCGACGCCATACAGCCAGGGTCCGACCGAATCGCGCACCCAGATCGTGTGGCCCTTGCGCACGAGCACCAGAAAGGTGGCCTGGAATGCGTCTTCGGCTTCGTGTGAATCGGGAATCAAGCTATGGCAAAGCGAGAGCACCATCGGGCCATGGCGCTCGACCAGGACGCGGAAGGCCTCCTCGCCGCGTGCCCCGCCCTCGCTACGGAAGCACCTGAGCAAGTCGGGGTCGGGTAATGTGCCGACGGCCCCAGCGCTAAAGAGCGTATCGAGTGACTGCCATGGGGATTGTGCCAGGCGTGAAGTGGTCATCGTGCGGCCTCGAATCGGGTTGCGTCGATGAACATGGAGAGCCGTGTTTCGGGTCGGTTCTTTGTTCCCTCGATCATACAATGCCGCGACTCGTGCGATGCGCACTCGCTTTGACTAATTTTCTCGCTTGCGCCTGAGAGATATTGGCAAAGGCGGTGATTTGCAAGACTTTGGGTCGAATCTCGGAGGAGCAGCGCGAATGCTCCTCCCGTTGCGAGGGCCGCACGATGCCTGCGGGCGAATTTCCGAAACCGGTAGGCGGCCGTAGGCGGCCCTGCGGTTACCGGCTCGTGATTCGCGAACCGCTCGAGATCCTGCGCCAGTGCGATCGCGGACTCGTATCGCCGGTTACGCTCCTTCGCCAGCGCCTTCATCACGATCCAGTCCAGATCGCCACGCACGAACCGGCTCAGCTTCGCCGGGTCGCTTTGCCGCGTGGCGGCGAGATTGGGCAAAGTGTCGGACGTGCTGATGCGGCTGCTCGGGGTTGGCGGCTCGACTTCGCGGATCAAGCGCAGCATCTCGTCGATCGCGGCTTGCCGGAACGTCTCGCGACGGATCGGCGTGCTGCCGGTCAAGAGCTCATAGAGGATCACCCCGAGCGCGTAGATGTCGGCCCGGGTGTCGATGTCGAGCGCGCTCCAGGAAGCCTGCTCCGGCGCTATGTAAAGCGGCGTGCCCGCGACGGATCCGAAAGCGGTGAACAGGCTGCGATCGGTGAGCTGCATGCCGCTGGTGGCCTTGGCCAGGCCGAAGTCGATGACCTTGGGAACGGACTTTCCATCGTGGCTTTCCACGAGGATGTTCGTCGGCTTCAAGTCGCGGTGGATGATGCCTTTTTGGTGGGCGTGCTGGACGGCCGAGCAGATCTGGCGGAACAGGGTCAGGCGTTCCGGCAGCCCGAGACGGTGCTCGTCGCGGGTCACGCTTCCGGATCATCATATCAACCGCGAATCAACGCGCACGCTTTGCCTGATCTCCTCCAGCCAGCTCGGCGAGCTCGCGGCGGGTTGCGTCGGCATCCGCGGCGCGGCCAAGGCCTTCGTCGGCGAGGATCAGGTTTTGCAGGTGATTCATCAGGTGTTTCCGAAAGCTGGGATTCGAAGGGTTGGCCGCCACGGCTTTGCGCTGCCATTCGATGGCCCTGGTCGTGATGGCCCGGGCCTCGTCGAATTGCCGCCGGCCCAGGGCGATCACGGCCAGGTTGTGATACGTCCCGCCCAGCTCGCTGGCAAAGTCGGGCGCATCGGGATGCTCGCGTGCCAGTTTCTCCTGGATTGCGCGGGCTCGCTCGAACGACGCCACCGACTCCGCGGGCCGGCCGGCTGTAATGTGCAGGCCGCCGACGTTCATATGACTCCCGGCGGGGTATCGCGGAAACTCGCTGTTCGACGGGTTTGCCCTCGCCAGCGGCTCCAGGATCGCTTGGCCCCGGGCATAGGACTGAATCGCTTCCGCCGGCCGTCCCATCGCCTGCTTCAGGACGGCGATGTTGTTGTGGCTGTAAGCGAGCTCGCTCTGGAATTGGATGATGGACGGGTTTTCGCGCGCGAGCCGTTCGCGGATTGCGCGGACTCGCTCGTGCGATTCAAGTGCCTCGGCCGTTCGACCCAGGTCCTGCTGCCGCATGGCGATGCTGTAATCATAGGCGGCCAGGGTGCTCTGGAACTCGATGAAGGTTGGTTGCTCGCTCACCAGGCGCTTCTGGATCGCAACCGCCCGCTCGTATGATTCGAGCGCGCGAGCTATCTGGCCCGTGGCGGTTTGCAAGTTGCCGAGGTTGTTGTGCGAGCGGGCGAGGTCTTTTCGAAATGCGGTGACCGATGGCTCGTCGTGCGCCAGGCGCTCGCGAATGTCGAGGGCCTGCTTGCAACAGGACAACGCCTTAGCTCCCTGACCCATCGCATTGTAGACCTCCGAGAGGTTCTCGAAGCTGAAGGCCAGGTCGTTCTGGAACGAGCTCGCCGAGGGGGCTTCACGCGTGAGCTGCTCGCGGATTTCGCGAGCTTGCTCGTGCGACTTGAGCGCCTCGGCCGTTCGACCCGTGCCAAGCTGCAGATAGCCGATGTTGTTCAGGCACATCGCCAGACCGGCGCGGAGCTCGACTGAGGACGGGTCTTCACGCGCCAGGCGCTCCCACATCGCGCGCGACCGTTCATACGACTCAATCGCCTCGTCCGTCCGTCCCGCGTCTTTCTGCAGCACGCCGATGTTCAAATAAGCCCCGGCGAGGTCGCGCTTAATCCCGGTGGCCGACGGGTTCTCCCTCGCCAGCCGTTCGCCGATCGCGGCGGCCTCGTCCAGCAACTGGCGCGCTTCTGCCGGTCGGCCCGCCTGCATGTGGATCACGGCTACACGATGAAGGCTGTCTGCCGGCCCCGTCTGGAAATCCGTGTCTATCGGGTGCTCGCGTGCGAGCTCCCGCCGGATGACGAGTGATTCCTCGAAGGCCCGCAGCGCGTCCTGCTTGTGGCCGATTTCGTCCGTCAGCTTGCCGAGGTCGAAGTTTGCCAGTGCCAGCCTGGAGAGCGATTCCGGGCTGGTCTCCTGGTCCGCTTGGAGCCGATTCCGAAGCTTCTGGAAAAACGCTTGTGGCTCCTTCAGCAGCGTGCCACGGAGCCTGGCGAACGCGGCGTCGTTCTTCAGCTCGGGCGTCTCGCGGACCACGTCGCCGTAGCGCCGCACGGCGTCGATCGCCAGCTTCTCGCGGTCCTGGGCGCGGGCTTGCTGGTCCCTGGCCGCCTGCTCGGCCGTCATCGCGCGCACCCGCTCACGATTCGCCCAGACAGCGAGGCCCGCGCTCATGGCCGTGGCGGCAATGAGGAGCAGCGCGAATCCTGCCGCCGTTGCCAGGGCCGCGCGGTGCCGGCGGGCAAACTTCCGGAACCGATACGCGGCCGTCGGCGGCCCTGCGCTCACGGGCTCGTGATTCGTGAATCGCTCAAGATCCTGCGCCAGCGCAGTCGCCGATTCGTATCGCCGGTTACGCTCCTTCGCCAGCGCCTTCATCACGATCCAGTCGAGGTCGCCGCGGACGAACCGGCCCAGGCCGGCTGGCTCGATCTGCCGCGTGGCGGCGATACTGGGCAAGGTGTCGGACGTGCTGATGCGGCTACTCGGGGTTGGCGGCTCGAGTTCGCGGATCAATCGCAGCATCTCGTCGATCGCGGCCTGCCGGAACGTCTCGCGACGGATCGGCGTGCTGCCGGTCAAGAGCTCATAGAGGATCACCCCGAGCGCGTAGACGTCGGCCCGGGTGTCAACGTCCAGGGCATTGAACACCGCCTGCTCCGGCGCCATGTACAGCGGCGTGCCGGCAACCGAGCCGAATGCGGTGAATAGGCTGCGCTCGGTGAGCTGCAGGCCGCTGGTGGCCTTGGCCAGGCCGAAGTCGATGACCTTGGGCACCGGCAGGCCATCGTGGCTCTCCACCAGGATGTTCGTCGGCTTCAAGTCGCGATGGATGATGCCTTTTTGGTGCGCGTGCTGGACGGCCGAGCAGATCTGTCGGAACAGGGTCAGGCGTTCCGGCAGCCCGAGACGGTGCTGATCGCAATAATCCGTGAGTGGGATGCCCTTGACCAGCTTCATGACGAAGAACGGGCGGGCTTCTTCGGTAGTTCCCGCGTCGAGGACTTTGGCAATGTGCGGGTGGTCCATGAGCGCCAAGGCCTGACGCTCGGATTCAAATCGAGCCAGCACGGCTCTTGAGTCCATGCCCGGCTTGATCAGCTTGAGAGCCACCTGCCGCTTGACCGGCTGCGTCTGCTCGGCCAGAAAGACCGAGCCCATGCCCCCCTCGCCGATCTCCTGGCGGAGTTTGTAGCGACCGGCGATGATGGTGTCGATGAGGGAAGCCGGCGGCGGGGTTTCGCGTTGAATGCTGACGGTCTGATCGTCCTCGCGGACGGGCAACGGGGAACGGGCTGCGGTCGGATTGGCAGCTCCCGCGACGAACCCGGAAGGATTCGCCGCGAGGGGGCTCTCCAGTGCGCCCGCCGGGCGGTTGTACGCCGCGATGAGGTCATCCAGACGCGCGCGCAGCTCGCGGTCGCCGCGGCATTCGCGGTCGAGAAAAGCCGCCCGGTCAGCCAGTTCGGCCAATTCGACGGCGGCGTTGAACAGCTCTTTCACGCGGCGAGGATCAGCGGGCACCAGAGCGGCCTCCTGTGTTGATTTCCTAGATTGGCGCAATCCAGGGCTGAGGAGTCTCACTGTGAGATCAAGAAAAGGCCGGACTGAATTCCCTGGTTTGACATCGCCGTCGACGCAACGTAAGGGGCACAGTCCGTTTGGCGTCAACCCGGCGGGAACGCGCCGACGGGTGATCTCCGCGACGTTGGGATCGCGCATGCGAATCGTCAAACCGTTCGGCCGGCCCGGTTAAGCACCGACGAAAAGTGAGCCGCGGAGCGGATCGAAAGATCGCCCGATCGCGGTGGATTGACAAGCCGGTCCCGTTCAGCGCTTGCTGATCGGCCCGACCACCTCGACGCGGATGGGCACGCCGTCGATCGTATCGGGTAGCTTGGCGTCCGCCTCCGGTGCCGCGCCGAGGTTGACTTTTACGCCGTAGACGTCGCCCACGCGGGTAATGCCGATGCCCACGACAGACGCCTTTCCCGCAAAGGCTGCCTTGACCTGTTCCTTGGCCGCCCGCGCCTTGTCCAGCCCGGTTCCCGTCATCGTGAACATGCCCCGAAAGAGAGATTTCCCCTCCATCTTGGCCATTCTGGCGCCCCACGGATTCAACCCTATCGCATGCGAACAAGCTCTCCAAGGCGAGATTCTTGATGCCGTTGAAAATGCAAACGCCAGGGCGGTCACTCCCCTTAGACTGCGCCTGGTGCTGCGACAATCATTCGATTGGCGGGTCGGTCGCCTGGACACCTGCGGTCGATGAGGAGGGCGGGGTCAGGAGACCCGCGCCCAACAAGGCGACCCACCGCCGTTAGATTTGGCCGGTCGCTGCTTGGCAGATCGACTTTCTTCGCGCCGTGGAATGTCAAAAAAACCTGTGGCGTCGGACTCGCCCACACAGTAAATTAAACAATTGTTCTCCTTCCCTCCGATGAAATGAAATACCTGCCTCGGCCTTGCTTTCTCTCCGCACAGCACGCAGCGATTGTTGCATCCAGGCTGATCACGCGCAAGAGGAACCACGATGAGGATGCTTCGTCCGGCCTTCGCGGTCGCCGCCGCACTCCTGGTCATCGAGATCGAAGCGGCTGCCAGAGCCGGCGATTTGCTACCGCCGGATCGCTCGATCGCGGAAGTCGTGGATCATTACATCGACGCGGGACTGAAGAAGGCAGGCGTGACTCCTGCCGTCCGTGCGGACGACGCGACGCTGGTCCGCCGGTTGACGCTTGACCTTGCCGGGCGCATTCCCACTGCCGCCGAGTCGCGTGCGTACGTCGCATCGACGGATCGCGACAAGCTCGTCCGCCTGGTTGACCGCTTGATGGCGTCTCCCGGCTTTGCCCGGCATCAGGTGACCGAGCTTGAGACGATGCTCTTGGCCGGCGGCGGTGGCGGCCGCAAGTCGAGCCTGCGCGACTACCTCGTTCAGGCCGTGGGAGAAAACCGGCCGTGGGACCGCATCTTCCGCGAGCTCTTGCTCCCGGACCAGACGGACAAGACGCAGAAGGCGGCCGCCGTTTATCTTCGTCAGGGACTCAATGACCTGGACCGGCTCACCGCCGATGTGAGCTCGACCTTCTTCGGCGTGAACATCAGTTGCGCCCAGTGCCACGACCACCCGCTGGTTCGCGACTGGAAGCAAGATCATTTCTATGGAATGAAGGGGTTCCTGGCACGAACGTTCGTCAGCGGCAACGGCAATGACGGCTTCCTGGCCGAGCATGCCTACGGCACGATCCGCTTCAAGACGACCGAAGCCGTCGAGCGCAAGGCGGGCCTGATGTTTCTCACCGGGCGCCGGGTTGAGGAAGCCGACGCCAAGGAGCCCTCGAAGGACGATCAGAAGAAAGAGAAGGAAGAGCTCGATCGCGCGAAGAAGGCCAAGGTTCCGCCGCCGTCGCCCAAGTTCAGCGCGCGGGCCAAGCTGGTCGAGCTGGCGCTGGCCCCAACCGACCGGGAGTTCTTTTCCCGGGCGATCTGCAATCGCGTGTGGCACCGCCTCTTCGGCTACGGGATGGTCATGCCGCTGGACCAGATGCACTCGGCAAACCCGCCGAGTCATCCCGAACTTCTGGCCTGGCTGGCCCGCGACCTCGCCGATCATGGCTACGACCTGAGGCGCTTGATTCGCGGCCTGGTTCTTTCCCACGCCTACGCCCGGGCCAGCCGCTGGGAAGGCGGTGCCGAGCCGCCGCGGCCTTCCCTGTTCGCGGTGGCACTCGTGCGGCCGCTCTCGCCGGCGCAGCTTGCGACATCGCTCAAGCTGGCCACGGTCGATCCCGCGAGCCTTCCGTCGGAATTTCAATCCGAGGCGTTCGAGAAGCGGCTGAACGCTCTGGAGGAAAGTGCCCGCGCCGCTTGCCGCGTTGTTCGCAACCTCCGGCGGCGATCCTCAGATCGGCGTGTCCGAGGCGCTGCTCTTCAGCAATGGTAAGAAAATCAGCGGTGACCTCTTGTCCGATCAAAACGGAACGCTCGTCGGCCGTCTCGAACGCGCCAGCGGAAATGCCGAGGTCGTGGACGTCGCGGTGCGTAACGTGCTCTCGCGCCCCGCTGATGGCGACGAGATTCGCGTGTTGAGTGAATTCCTCGCCGATCGCACCGATCGACCCGACGACGCACGCCGCGGACTCGTCTGGATCTTGCTGACAGACTCCGAATTCCGCTTCAACCATTAGTTAAAGGTCAGGCTTTAGCCTGACGCATTGTTTCAAGCCGGAGCGACCCCATGTCGACCATGCCTCGCCAGAAGTTCTGCGGCTCGCCCGACCACGCGTTGAATCGTCGCGGCTTCCTCGGGTCGCTGGCCGCGGGCGCCGCGGCGTTTGCCGCGGACATGACGGTGCTTGACGTGCTTCAGAATCCGGCGCTGGCGGGTGAGCTCAAGCGGAGTGACAAGCGAGTCATCCTCCTCTGGCTGGCCGGCGGCTCGAGCCAGCTCGAGACGTGGGACCCGAAGCCCGGCACACCCACCGGCGGACCGTTCCGCTCGATCCCGACGAGCGTTCCGGGGATCCAGATTTCCGAGCTGATGCCGATGATGGCCCAGCGGATGGACCACACCTGCATCATCCGCTCGCTCAACACCAAGAACGGCGACCACGGCGGCGGCGCCAAGCTGATGATGCACGGCCGCCGTGACGATGCCAGCGTGCGCTATCCTGATCTCGGAGCCGTGCTGGCTCGCGAGCTTGGCCAGGTGCACAGCCAGGTGCCCGACTACGTTTCCTTTTACTCGGCGACGGAAGGCCGCATGATGGCACCCGGCTCGGGCGGGTTCCTCGGCCAGCGCTATGAGCCGATGTACCTCACCGCCGGCAACATCCCGGAGAACCTTCGCCGTCTCGATGAGATCTCGGAGCGCGACCACCGTGAGCGCGCGGAGCTGCGTGAATTCCTGAGCAAGCGGTTTGAGCGCGGGCGGTCGTCGCGAGTTCTGGGCAGCCACAACGTCGCATACCAGCGCGTGCGCGGACTCATGGCCAGTGAGTCGCTTTTCGACATCTCGCACGAGCCGCAGGCCGTGCGCGACGCGTTCGGGCCCACGCAGTTCGGCGAGCAGGCGCTGGTTGCGCGGCGGCTGATCGAGGCGGGAGTTCCCTTCGTGCGTGTCGCCCGCGCCTGGTGGGATAGCCACGGGCAGAACTTCGAGACGCATCAGGAGATGGTTCCCGAGCTGGACCGCGTCATGGCCGCGCTGCTCGACGACTTGAAAGCCCGCGGCTTGCTCGAGAACACGCTGGTCATCACCCTGGCCGAGTTCGGCCGCACGCCCGAGATCAACCCCTGCCTGGGCCGCGATCACTTCGCCACGGCCTGGAGTGCAACACTCTCGGGCGCCGGCGTCCGGGGCGGCTCGGTGTACGGCAAGACCGACAAGATCGGACGTAGTGTCGTCGACGGCGAGGTCGGCCCGGCACAGCTTTTCGCCACGATTTATCAGGCACTCGGGATCAATCACCAGAAGGAATACATGGTCGGCGCACGGCCTGTTCCGCTTACCGATTCAGGTACCGAGCCTGTCCGCGAAGTTCTCGCTTGAGGTTCTGTCAATGCCCGGCGGAAATCCCGAAAAACTCAAGGCGGTCAAGACCGTTTCGCGTTCCGACATCGTGTTCGCGGTGGCGCGAAAGCCCCGGACGGGCCGTGTCTTTTGCGGTGGGTCGGACTTCTCGGTCTACGAGATCGACCTCGATCAGCCCAAGCCCGAGCCCAAGGAGCTGGGGCGTCATGACAGTTATGTGACGGGCCTCGCCCTATCCGGCTCGACGCTGGTCTCAGGCGGGTATGACGGCAAGTTGATCTGGTGGAACGCCGAGTCGCACTCGAAGATGCGCGAGCTTCCTGCCCATTCGCGATGGATCCGCCGCGTTGCGATCACGCCCGACGGAAACGTTCTCGCCAGCGTGGCCGACGACATGGTTTGCCGGCTCTGGGACCTTGCAAGCGGGCGGCTGATTCGCGAGCTGCGCGGGCATGCGGAGCTCACACCGAGCCACTTTCCGTCCATGCTCTACGCGGTGGCCATCTCACCCGACGGCCGCCACATTGCGACGGCTGACAAAATCGGCCGGATTGTCGTCTGGGATGTCGAATCGGGTGTGTTGGTCGCGACGCTCGAGGCCCCCGAGCTCTACACGTGGGATCCGGTCCAGCGCCGGCACTCAATCGGCGGCATCCGTTCGTTGGCGTTTTCTCCCGACGGAAGATTCCTCGCAGCCGGCGGCAGCGGCAAGATCTCGAATATCGATCACCTTGATGGCAAAGCGCTGGTGGAGGTCTTCGACTGGAAGAAGGGGGAGCACACGCAGACCTTCGCCAGCGACAAGTTCAAGGGGCTGGTCGAGAACCTTACATTTCACCCGCAGGGTGACTGGCTCCTGGCCGGCGGGGGCGGCGACAAGGACGGGTTCTTGATGTTCTTCAACCTGGCGGGCAAGAAGACGCTCGCCCAGGAAAAGACGCCGATGAACCTGCATGACCTTGCACTCAGCGAAGATGGCGACACGATCTATGCCGTGGGCCATCGCAAGATTGTGGTTTACGGCATGAAGGGTTGAAAAAAGCGAGTTGTGCTCGCGCGATGCGCGCGGCCAGTCTCGCCAGACTCTGTCGCCCGGCACACGACTTGGAAGGCAAACGAGGTGCGCGCGGGCCGACTCGATGACGATGCGGGTTCGCGACAACAGGCGTGGCGCGGGTGCTGCTTGATTCTGCCCTCACACACTTTTAGCAGAGTTTATGAATACCAGAGGCTGGGACTGACCGACAGAAGGGTGACTGTGGAGCTTTTCAGGGAGCCGTGGCTTTGGTGGGGGGGGTTCTTCGCGCTTTTGCAAACACGAGTTGAGGCTCACTTGAGAGCCAAGGATATACCAAAGAGCAAGTGGGCGGCGTGTTCTTTCATGACGAGTTTGAATCGAGTCGCCGCCCTGGACAAGGTTGTCCGCCGGAAGTGACGTCTAGCCGCCCTCAGAGTCAGGAGTACGGCCGGCTGCTTTACGGATACCGGTCGGCCTTCCAGAGGTCTCCCCGCCCGTTCTCGACCCACTCATCGTACGTCGGCCAGTATGGCATCGGGTCGATCGTGCGGCCGGCGATTGGATCATTATGCGGTTCGTTGAACAGGAAGAGCTTCTGTTCCTCGCGATCCATTGAGCGGTGGATGACTGCCATGATCCGGCCGTTCGACCAGATCACGTAATCGTCGCTCCAGACGCCCTCGAATCCTGCGCGGAGCAACTCCTGAAAATCGGCGACCACCTCGTTGGTGGAGCGAAAGTAAACGCCGTTGTAGATCGCCAGCACGTCGCCACGCTGCATGACGAGATAGACTGCACCTTGATTGGGCGCGATCTGACGAAACACGTGGGCGAATTCGGGCGGAGGCTCCGGGCGGCAGAGCACCTCCTTGATGGGCACCCGATCGGCCGCGGTGACGACGATCAGTCCGTCCGGCTTTCCCGAAAGGGCGATCACCGAGCTACCTCCGGGAGAATCAACGATGGCGGCACAAGGGGCGGGTCCTGCGAACGCCGCAACGGCGTTGGTGAGTGCGTCGCGCGTTTTTTGCTCGGCCTGCGCCGCCTCGCCGGCGCGCTTCTCGAATCCGTCGCGGACAGATGCGGCCTCGTCATCGTGGGGCTCGTGGCGGTGCACTTCCTTCACCCTGTGCTTCGCCTTGTGATAGGCGGCCAGCGCGCGGCGAACTTCGGTGTCGGCGGGGGTGTTCATTTCGTGGAAGATCCGCTTCATTTTTTCCGCCTTCGCAAAGGCAACTTGCGTGCCGTTTTCTGAGGATCTTCGCGGCGCTTTGGCCGGGACGTTTTGAGTTCCAGGGGCGCTCCCATGATCGTCGCATGTCCAACGCCAATGACGGCAGTTCGGGGAAGAGTACGACGTCGGTCAACCCGGTGCGGCGCAGATGCTCCTGGATCGTCGGGATGCTTTTCTTGGAAATCACGATCTTTACGAGTCGCGGCTTTCCGTCTTGCGCGACGGGAAGCATCGTTTCAAGCGGTTTGCGAAGAGTGCCATGAATTGTGAACATGCCTCGCTGAGCGGCCAGTCGCCGATTGTTTTTGTAGGTTGGCATCACCGCGACGGGCCGCTGCCAATCCTTGTCGTCGTCCGGGTCCACCTCGTCGAATGGGTTCTCAGACAAGTAGGGCGAGGCGTCGTCGTCGGTGTACACCAGAATTTCATTGGTCTTGATGGACCATTCGTTGAGGTACCAAGGGTCGAGCATCCAGACTGCGGCGTCCGCGGACGGTTTTCCCAGGCCCTGAAAGTCCTCGACGGCGAAGAATAGCGCCGTCAGCGATCCCTCTGTCCAATCCAGGAGCCGTGTCGGCAGACCGTAATGTTGCATCAAGAAATACCACTCCCAATTGTCTGTCGGTATTCTGCCGTCAAGCAAAGGAGGTGCTCTTCTCATGAATTCCTCTCGATAGTCGTCCTCTTCAAGGTAGTCAAATTCCTCCGGCAGTCTGTAAAAACCCGGGATCAGCTTGTGCTTGCTGGCGTCGCGGACACCGCGATACCACGGGTCGGGCGAAAAGCTGTCGGGATCGTCCCACGAGTCGTTGATCTCGTTCACGACGCGAAGATATTCGTGCAGTGAATCGACGGTCTCGTGCCGATAGCGGACGCCTTTCCCGGGCTTCGCGGTCGGCCTTTGCCGCGGTCTGCTTGCTTTGGCCATGTCTCAGTCTCGTGCGCGAAATAACGGGTCCTGGCGAGCGGTGTTCGAGTGGGAAGTCGACGCAAGCGCGCCAGGAGCCGAGCCCTGAACGACCTTTCTCGTCGTCCCCGGTCTCGAACCACGTCGTACAATATCAATCTGAAATCGATAAATTATCGAGTCCGAGGGCGCTCGGCAAGCTTCGGAACGAAATTCGGGATCATGGAAAAAGGTGGAACTTTTTGGCCATCGGCTCGCATGATACATGTCTCCCCGTTGCAGATTCGAGGAACGGACAATGCGACAATCGAGCAGGCTGCCGGTGCTCGAGCACTATCGCGTGCTCTTTGAAGCCGGGAGCTTTTCTGGGCTTTCGGACCGCGAGTTGCTCGCTCGCTTTGTGAGCCAGGACGCCGAGGCAGGTGAACTGGCGTTTGCGGCGATTGTGGAACGGCACGCCAGGGCCGTGATGCGCATCTGCCGGGCAACCGCGGGCAATGAGCATGATGCCGAAGATGCGTTTCAGGCCACGTTTCTCGTGCTGGCCACCAAGGCCGGGGGCCTGCGAGTGCGTGAGTCGCTCGGCCCGTGGCTTTCGGCGGTTGCGCATCGCGTGTCCAAGGGTGCGAGGGCCGTGGCGCTGGCCCGGACGGCTCGCGAGCTGCGGGCGGCAGCGCTTGCCGCCGTGCGCGAGTCGGATTCTTCGAACTGCGCCGAGTTCTCATCGATCCTCCACGAGGAAATCGACCGTCTGCCGGAACGGTACCGGCTGCCGCTTTTGCTCTGCGACATTGAAAACTGCACCCATGTGGAAGCGGCCCGGAAGCTTGGGTGGGCGCTGGGAACGGTCAAGAGCCGGCAGGCGCGGCAAGAGCGCGGCTGCGGGCGAGGCTGGTGCGCCGCGGCCTCGGCGGCGCCGTGTCGGTTGTGGGCGGGGCCGGCTTTGCTTATCCGACGGTCGCCGAGAGCTTGATCCAATCAACGGCACGGGCGGCTGCCACTGCGCTTTCACAAGGCGAATCTGTCCTGGCGGTCCCGGTTTCGGTTGCGCGTTTGGTGAGGCACTTTTTGAGGGCCACGATTGTGAATAGGCTGACCAATGCGTGTGGCGTTGTCTGTTTGATCACCGCGGGAATTGCCGCCACAGTGATGGCCCAGGGCCAATCGGAGCCGAAAAAGCCCGCGCCCGATCCTGCTGCGACAAGCTCGCCCGCACCAGGTCGCAAGCCCGTCTTTCAGTATGAAATCCGCATCTTCAAGGACGGGGCCCCGATCACCCCTACCATGAAGCTGCCCGCGCAAGCGGACGTCCCTTCCGAATTCGAGATTCCCGAGGGGACGGTTGAGCTGCGTTTCCGCCCGCGCGGAGCTTCTCTCAAGAACAAAGCGCCGAAGCCTGGGCCGGCAGCGCTCTCGACATTAATCTCGGTGGACGAAGATCTGTTCGACAGGCTAGCTGTAGAGATGCTTGACACGAAACTCGAGATCATCAAAGTCGAGGCGGATCTCAAGACGAGAGAAGATGCGAAGCGGTTGAGTGAAGAAGTACAAAGAGAACACGCGGGGGTCAGCGACAAGGAGCGGGAGCAGCAGATGCAGGAGGAATTTCAGAGGGATCCCGACGTAATTGCCCTGTGCGATGAGATTGCGCACGCGGACGAGCAGCGAGGGGCTGCGCGAAGATTGATACGTCCGGGCAGTGACACGGCTCGCCAGAGGGGCGAAGAGAATTACAGGAAGCTTAGGCTGCAATACAACAAGCTGTGGGAAGAGAAGTACCCCCAAATCAGCGAGCGGCTCAAGACCGCGGTCGTTTCTTCTCGTGGATTGGAATCGATCGACGACCTCAAGAAAAAACTCGAGTCCTTGAAAACGAAACAAGCGAAGCAGGCGGACCTGTTCGAAAAGCTCGAGGTCGACCGTGGGGTGGGAAGCACCAAGAGGTAGCCCGGGGCCAGCGGCGGCTGCTAGCCATCGGATTGGGCAATGCCCCTAAGTTGGTCGGAATGGCTTTTTTCGAGGTCACCCGCGGTAAGAGTTCGTGGAACTCGAAGCCACTCCGCTCGCATGATAGGTGTCTGGCGGTTCGACTGTCGGGGAAACAGCAATGACGCATTCGAGGAAGGTGCCGGTGCTGGGGCACTATCGCGTGCTCTTTGAAGCCGGGAGCTTTTCCGGGCTTTCGGACCGCGAGTTGCTCGCTCGCTTCGTGAGCCAGGATGCCGAGTCGGGCGAGCTGGCGTTTGCGGCGATCGTGGAACGGCATGCCAGGGCCGTCATGCGCATCTGCCGGGCGACGGCGGGCAATGAGCATGATGCCGAGGATGCGTTTCAGGCCACGTTTCTCGTGCTGGCCACCAAAGCCGGGGGCCTGCGGGTGCGAGAATCACTCGGTCCGTGGCTTTCGGCTGTTGCGCATCGCGTGTCCAAGGGCGCGAGGGCCGTGGTGCTGGCTCGAACCGCTCGCGAGCTGCGGGCCGCATCGCTTGCAGCCGGGCGACGATCGGAATCTGCAAATCGGGCCGAGGTTTCATCGATTTTGCACGAGGAAATTGACCGCCTGCCCGAACGGTACCGGCTGCCTCTGCTGCTCTGCGATATTGAGAACTGCACCCAGCAGGAGGCGGCGCGGAAGCTGGGGTGGCGGCTGGGAACGGTGAAGAGCCGGCAAGCCCGGGCGCGAGCGCGGCTGCGAGCCAGGTTGGTTCGAAGGGGTTTGCACGGAGCTGTGCCGCCGGTGGGAGTGTTCGGTTCTTCTCATCCGACAGTCGCCGAGAGTTTGATTCACTCGACGGCTCGCGCGGCCGTGGGGTTGCTTTCGCGTGGGGAATCTGTCCGGTTGGTGCCGGGTTCGGTTGCCAGTTTGGTGAGATACTTCTTGAGGGCCACGATCGTGACCAGGCTGACCAGTGCGATTGGTGTCGTCTGTTTGATCACTGCCGGCATCGCCGCCACCGTGTTGGCGCAGGGGCAAACTGAGCGGAAAAAGGGTGCGCCGGATTCTGTTCCGGCGAGCGTGGCTGAGGGCAAAGTGCAGGCAGCCGCGCCCGTCTTCCAGTATGAGATTCGGATCTGGAAGGACGGCGTACCGATCACGCCGACCATGAAGCTCAAGGCACAGGCTGACAGCGCTTCAGAGGTCGAGGTTCCCGACGGGACGATTGAACTGCGTTTTCGTCCACGGGGCACTTCCGTTCGGAAGAGTACAACGCAATTCAAGAGCGCCGCCGTCGATTCACACTCCGGCGTGGAACTGCAGGATAGATTAGCTCAGGCGATGCTCGACAATAAACTCGAGATTATCAAAGTGGAGTCGGATCTCAAAACGAGGGAGGATGAAATAGAGGCCGCCGGTGGAGAGGAAAAACGAGAATCCGATCTGGAGCTGAAGATCCAAGAGGAATTTAAGCGAGATCGAGATGTCGTTGCCTTGTGCGACGAAATCGCCTTGGCGGACGAGCAGCGAGAGAATGCCAAGGTGCGTTCACTGCTGCACAATGACCCGGCTCGGCAGATGGCCGAGATTAAGTACAAGAAACTGCAATTGGAATACGAGAGGCTGTGGGTGGACATATACCCCGAGATCCGCCAGCGGCTCCAGACCGCGGATCCTATTCGAGCGCTCAAGAAAAAACTCGAGTCCTTGAAAACGGAACGAGCGAAGCAGGCGGATTTGTACGAAAAGCTCAAGGTCGAGGGGCTCAAGGTCGAGCCTATGTCGGACAAGCTCTTGGAGTCCATCAAATCTCTCAACGAGAGACTCAAATCCGCGCTGGCCTCAGGTGACAAAGCGAAGGCGGATGAGATTCGCAAGGCGCTGAAAAACGCGATATATCGGGGTACGGGGGATTGACCAAATCGCAATGAACGATCCGGCGCTATCTGTTGCACGACGGTGCTGTGGGGATGGCGGCCGCAGTGCATCCCCCCTGGCCCCCCTTCTAAAGGGGGGGAAAGGAATTTGGGGCCCCCTTTCAAAGGCGGGGCAAGGAACTGAGACTCTCCTTACGGATGCGAGGGAAAGAGATTGGGGCTCCCCTTCCGCACACGGGGGAAAGGAATCGAGCCTCCGCTTCTAAACGCGGTGGAAAGGAATTTGGGCTCGCCTCGTGAGCGATGGAATCTGAGCTCAGTAAGCGCCGCCGGGAATCAGCATTCGCTCGAGCGCACGTGGGCAACTTGCGACTGAACGCCGCCGCTCGTTCTCGGGGAAGCAAGAATTCGTGGAACCCGAAGCCCTTCAGCCGGCATTATGGGTGTCTGGCGGTTGAGGGGCTGAGGATGACGCGATGAGACGTTCGAGCAAGCTGCCCGTTTATCGACATTACCGCGCTCTCTTTGAAGAGGGCAGTTTCTGCGGTATGGCCGACAGCGAGCTGCTTTTGCGGTTCTTGAGTCAGGATGATGAGGAATCGGCCGAGCTTGCGTTCGCGGTGCTCGTGGAGCGGCACGCTTCCGGCGTCATGCGGATCTGCAAGGCCATTCTCGGCAACGAGAGCGACGCCGAGGATGCGTTTCAGGCGACCTTTCTGGTTCTCGCCACCAAGGCGGGGCGGCTGAAGGTGTGTGAGACGCTAGGTCCCTGGCTGGCTTCCGTCGCCCGCCGGATCTCGCGACGTGCGAGGGCGGCGGCGCTCGCCCGGGCGGCGCCGCGAGCTGCGAGCGGCACGGTTCGCGGATGAAGCGCGGGTTGCTCCGATCGCGGACCGCGAGGACGATGCCTCGATCCTGCATGAGGAAATCGATCGTTTGCCCGAGCGATTTCGGCTTCCGCTCTTGCTCTGTGACCTGGAATGCCAGTCGCACCAGGAGGCAGCGCAAGCGCTGGGCTGGCCGCTGGGGACCGTGAAGAGCCGGCAGGCGCGTGCCCGCGAGCGGCTTCGCGTTCGATTGAGCCGCAGGGGGCTCTCCGGAGCACTTCCGGTAGCCGGTGCGGCCCGTGCGGCACGCTTGTTTGTTCCCGATTCTCTGATTCAATCCACCGCGCGAGCGGCCGTGAGCTTGGTTTCTCGCATTCCGGGGGCCAAGGCCGTCTCGGCTTCCGTTTCGACTCTCGTATCAAGTACTTTGAGGACCATGATCATGACCAAACTGTCGTCCGTGCTACTGGGCGTTTTCTTGACCATCAGCGTCCTGGTCGCCGCGACTGTCGTCGGCCAGACATTCAGCGATCCATCCCGCTCGTCGGCTGCTCCCGCCGAGAAGCAAGCCCCGGATCGCGCACCGGCACCCGGCGCCGGGTCGGTCTTCGAGTACGAGATCAGGGTCTGGAAGGACGGCGCTGCCATAACGCCGACCATGAAGCTGCGGGCTCATCCCGGGGAGACGTCACAGCTCAAGATTCCGGAAGGCACCGTCGACCTCTCATTCCGTCCCGATGGCACGGGGATCGACTCCGGCGTCGCCTTCGCCCGTCCCGCGCCGACGGCCGCGGCTGGCCCACCACCCAAGACCGCACCGAATTCGAGTCTGTCGCAGGCCCGTACGGTCGACCCGGCGCAGCAGCGCGAGGCCGTCGATCGGTTGACCCGTGCACTTGCGGCCGAGCGCGCGAAAGCGGACGTATCCGCCGCCAAGCTCCTGAGCGAGATCGCCAATGCAGACGGGAAGAACGATTTGAGGGCCGCGGAACAGGCGTTTCTCGGTCTGAAGCTCAGTCGGGCTGCAGGCGAAAACAAGGATTATGAAAAGCGGCTGGCCGACATCGAGAAGAAGCTCGAGCGCATCCTGAGCGTGATCGATCGCGTTCCGCCGAGCCCTGCCATGAAGCATGCACCGCAACAGAAATGACGAACCCGCTGGACGAATCGCGAATGGCCGACTGCCAAGAGCAACTGCGCCCCACGATCATTCAGGGTGACGGCTTCTGGCTTCGCCCCGCGACGATTGCGGACCAGCGTCAGGTCTTCGAATGGCTGGCCCATTCTGACATTGCAAGTGCCATGAATGGGCCGCCGATCTTTCCCGAAAAACCGATTCCCGCCTGGGACGAATTCTGCAACGCCGATTGCCTGCACTACTTTTCGGATTCTGCAGCCCATCTCGGCCGCTGCTATTTGATCCTGGTGAACCACGAAGCGGTCGGCCAGGTAACTTACAACGACATCCATCACCATGCCGGCCGAACGCGGACCGAGCTGGATATCTGGATGCGGTCCGAAAAGGACTGCGGGCACGGATTTGGTACCCAAGCCCTCCTGTTGCTTTGCGGGTGCCTCGGCGAGCGCCTTGGGGTTCAGGAGTTCATGGTCCAGCCTTCGGCTCGTAACCCGCGGGCCGTTCGGGCCTACCAGAAGATCGGGTTCCAGCCGCTGGGAATCTCCGTTGAAGCGTCGCGCGAATTGTGGGGGCCGAATGATTACGTTGATAGTGTTTATATGGTGCTGACTACGTCTGAGAATCGGGCCCTGTCGATTCCTCCAGCAATGCGAGATCGGCCAGATCCTTTGGACGGCCCGCGGCGCGCTTGTTCCGTATCAGATCCTCACGACTGAGCACCGTGAGCTTTATTCCATCAATGTTGACTTCGCGGCGTGAGGCCCACGCCTCATTAAAGTCGACGCCATCGATCGAGGTGATGACGTCGATGCGGCGCGGTGCCACGCCGATTTGGTAGATCAGCCCCGGAGTTGTAAGGTCACTGGTGCTCAAGCCAGTTACCGGTGCACCAAATTTTGCCAACGCGTTCCAAGCGCGGACTGCGTTATGCGGCGACGGTCGGACCCTGAGGTCGATGTCGCCCGTGGCACGTGCGACCCCATGTACTGCGAGGGCATACGCGCCGACGAGAAGGAATTCAACGCCCTCTGCGATAAATATGGACAATATGTCGCGGAAGTCGCTGTTCAACCACCGGCTCTCCCTTGAATGCCCACGCGTCGAGCGCGAGCGGCCACATCATTTCCAATCGCTCGGCGGCGGTTGTCGTTTGATCGCCTGGATTCGCTTGTTCACGCGGCCCGTGCAGGCGCACGACCCGAAGCTGACGGCGCGGACTATCCATTACGGTTCGCCCTGTAGTCCCCGAACTCTACGATCTTCGAAGCCGTGCTTTGAGCAAAGATTCGATTCTCGCCGATTCCCGCCAAAGATTCCATGCGGAATTCTCAACATGAACTGCGGGGTCGGCGAGCTGGGAGGGACGTTCGCGCGGGCGAAGCCTGTGGACCGTGCGAGGATGCGCGGTCTAGGACACCGCCTCGCCGCTGGTCTGGTCGAACCAGACTGACTTGCTCAGATCGAGCACGGCCTCTACACGCTGACCGTCGTGGAGCGCCTGGCTTGACGGCAGCCGGGCGATCAGGCGGTGCGGGCCGACGGCGAGGGTCGCCAGGAGGTCCGGACCATTGAATTCCAGCCGCCGAACCCGGCGCTCATGCTCGGGATGTCGAGGGCGTGCTCCGCCGCGGGGTCCTCGGCACGCACCGAGATTGCTTCGGGACGGATTCCCAGGTCGAAGATCCGCGTGGTTCCTTCCCACCCGCGCGGCAGCGACGCGCCCGGCTGGTCCCATCGCAATGCGCGCTCGGTGCCGACCGGGCGGAAACGAGTGACTCCGGCATCGCGCTCGATCTGACACGGCAGGAGGTTCATCGGAGGGCTGCCGACGAATGTGGCGACGAAACGGTGCGCAGGGCGGTCGTAGATTGCCCTCGGCGCGTCGCACTGGCGAAGCTGGCCCTTTTCGAGAACAACGACCCGGTCGCCCATGATGAGGGCTTCGGACTGGTCGTGCGTCACGTGGATGAGTGTCGTCTTCAAGCGGCGGTGAAGCTCGATCACTTCTTCGCGCAGGCCGGCGCGAAGCGGGACATCCAGGTTCGAGAACGGCTCGTCAAAAAGCACGATCCGCGGCTCGCGCACGAGCGCCCGGCCGATCGCCACTCGCTGACGCTCGCCGCCGGAAAGGGCACCCGGCTTGCGGCCCAGCACGCGATCGAGCCCCAGAACGCCCGAGACCTGATTCACCCGCGACCGCGCTTGCGCACGCGAAACGCCTCGGCTGCGCACTCCGAAGACCAGATTACCGAAGACAGATAAATGAGGATAAAGCGCCGGGTTTTGAAAGACCATCGCCACGTCACGGCGGTGCGGCGGCACACCGTTCATTTCGCGCCCGTCGACGAGGATACTTCCCGCCGAAGGCCGCTCAAGCCCGGCGATCAGCCGCAGGATCGTGCTTTTGCCCGACCCTGAGGGGCCGAGCAAGACGAGTAGCTCACCCGACTCGACCGAGAGATCGATCGGCCGGATGGCGTTGATCCCGCCGGGATAGATCTTTGCCAGCTTGCGTAGTTCGATGGAGGCCAAGGCGATGGATACTTTCGGACGAATGAGTGGGGTTCTGGCGGCTTCGAGGAGAACACTGAGAATAAGAGCAGGATTAGGATTAGGGTTAGGATTAAGATTAAGAGCAGGATTCCGAGCAGGCTACACCCACCACACGAGAATTCTGCGGGCCAAGTCCCCACTTTTCCCCGCCCATCTCTTGCCCGGAATGTCAATTAGATGTTAAACTTTGGTATGAACCTGGTGAAACAACCGGGTCCCGCCTGAGTTGCCTTCCGGCAGCGACGATCAGCTAAATATCCCTGCGGCGCAATGCCAAGAGAGGGTGCGATGCTCAACTTGACGATGGGTTTGCATCGGAGCTGCGATCGAGTCACGCGGCGTGAGCTGCTCAAGGTCGGCTCGCTGGCTGCACTGGGGATTTCGCTGCCCGGGTTTCTGGAACGCCGCGCGCGGGCCGGCGGCCGGAGCGGCAAGGACGTTTCGTGCATCCTGATCTGGCTGCAGGGTGGAATCAGCCATATTGACAGCTTTGATCCCAAGCCCGAGGCGCCCCAGGAGATCAGGGGTGAGTTCGGTGCGATTGCGACCAACGTGCCGGGGATCTCGCTGTGCGACCCGCTGCCGAAGCTCGCGCAGCATCAGGACAAATATGCGATCGTTCGGTCGTGGAACCCCAAGAACGGGTCGCACGGGGTTGCCGACGCTTACATGTTGACGGGCCATCCGTTCAATCCCGCGCTCTCCTACCCGGCTTACGGCGCGGTCGTGGCCCGCGAGCTTGGCGATCGCAAGTCGATGCCGCCGTATGTGCAGCTTGGAAACTCGATCGACAAGAAATTCGGCGGCGGCTCGGCTGGCTTTCTGGGTGACCAGTACAACCCCTTCATCCTGCCGGGCGATGCGTCGAACCCGAATTTCACGGTCCGGGACGTGGTCTTGCCGGGGGGAGTCGACCGCTTGAGGTTCCAGCATCGCATGAAAGTGCTCCAGACCGTTGATACCTGGCAGAGAGAGATCGAGGGATCTGCCGGCGCTCTACCGGTGCAGGCCACCGGCACGTTTTACGAAAAGGCGTACAATCTGGTCACGGCCCCCGAGGCGAAGAAGGCATTTGACATCCATTCCGAAGACCCCCGTCTCCGAGACCGCTACGGGCGCAATTCGCTGGGCCAGGGCTGCCTGCTCGCCCGTCGGCTGATCGAGGGGGGTGTTCGCTTCGTCACGGTCACCGACGGCGGTTGGGATACGCACCAGGATAATTTCAAGTCTCTGAAAACGCGGCTGCTGCCCAAGCTCGACGCCGCGGTCTCGGGCCTGGTTCAGGATCTCTCCGACCGCGGCATGCTCGAGCAGACGCTGGTGGTGGTCCTCTCCGACTTCGGCCGCACGCCCAAGGTGAATCCATCCGCGGGGCGCGACCACTGGTCGACCTCGGGTGTCGCGCTGTTATCCGGGGGCGGTCTGCGGTGCGGGATCGCCGTGGGGCAGACCGATGCGCTCGCCGAGCAGCCGATCGAGGCACCCTATTACACCGAGGATATCGCTGCGACGGTTTACCACTGCCTGGGCATCCCTCTCGAGACCACACACCAGACTCCTGATGGGCGGCCCGTCCAGGTTAACTACGACGGCCGCCTGATCCGGGAGCTTGTGTGACGGCGGCTCGCCCTGGCCGTCCAGCCGTGGTGCGGTCATACACCGCGATCTGATGCGGAACGTCTGCTTTGTGGAGCAAGGCCCGCGCCCGGTCGATTTCCTCGGCGTTGCCGCGGGCCATCACGAGGAACTTGCCGCCCTGCACCTCGGATTCGAACTTGATCGCGTGCTCTTTTGGAACACCCCAGCCGACGAGTGCTCCGGCGAGCGCGCCAAGGCTTACGCCGGCGACCGCGCCTTCGACTCCGGCGAGCACAGCCGCCGCGATCGGCCCGGCGACGATGACCGGACCGATGCCGGGTATGATCAAGAGCGCTGCCCCGAGCGCCACGCCGGCGAGCCCTCCGATCAAGGCTCCGGACCGTGCCCCCGCGGAGACGTAATCGCCCGTGGTGATGAAGCCGGTCGGCTCCTCGGTCAGCTTGATGTTGCGCCCGACGATCGAGAGATCCTCGATCGCGAATCCATTCTGGTGAAGCAGCCGGATGGCATGCTCGGACGATTCATGGTCCGGATAGACCGCGACGATGCTCGACTCACACGGTAGCGATGCTTCGCTCATCGACGTGCCTCCTGGTGAAAGGATTCTTGTCGCTCTATTCAATTATACCAAGAGATCAACCGCTGCTTTCACTGCAAACGCCGCGCCGCGGGTGGTGTGCGGAGGATTTCTTGCGGGTCACGGTGCTCGGGACAGTGTTCGTCCACGCTCGCGCGCACGCGAAGGTCTTCGAGTCGACCGAAATCAACTCGAGCGTCATCATGCTGCACTACGATGGAAGTAAATCCAGATCCGTCACACGGCGATATGACCTGGTCAATGCCAGGAACCTCCGCTATCTAGACCCGACGGAATTCAGCTCTGGGGCCCTTGAGCTGGAATCGGCTATCGTGCCGGTTCAAACGCTGCGGCAAGAATGCGACGCACTCCCCAGTCAATGCAACGGCCGTCGACGTTTGAGGCTTCCAGGACGCGCTTCATGCCTCGCGCATTCGCGTTTGCGTTTTCCTTGACCCACCAGCCGAATCCGACGCTGAATCGGCCGCTTTCATCGTCAAAATTCCAGGTGAGTTTGAACTCGAGCTGATCGAGCGTGGCAAGGCACAGGACAAAATCTTTGAGTGCCGGTCCGGACTCGAGCTTCCTCGCGCGAAGATAGCCGCGGAACGCGTAGAAGACGGTGAGCCCGGGCTCGAGTGCTACGGCGCGTTCCATGTCAGCCAAGGCGCGCTCTGTGTCTCCCTTGCCTAGCACGAGGATCACGGCACGGCAAAAGTACGCGCCGCCGGCATCTGGCTTGAGTTGAACCATCCGATCCATGTCGGCGAGCGCGCGAGTGTTTTCGCCTTTCCGCAAGCGAAGGAAGGCTCGCCTGAGGTAGATCTCAGCGTCGTCTGGCCGCAATCGCACGACCTGATCGTGGTCCGCGAGGGCGTGGACCAGGTCGTTCTTTGCGACGTACGCGTCGGCGCGGCCCTGATAGAATCGAGGATCGTCAGGATGGCGCTCGACGAGCATGGTGAAGTCAGCGATTGCGAGGTCGTAATCGCCAACTCCGGCAAGGCAACGGGCGCGGTCGTAGAGGATTGTCGACGGGATTTGAGGTGCGGCACTTCCCTGGGTGATCTTCTTGAAGTCATCGAGGGCGTGGCGATAATCGCCTTTTACCATCCGGGCGGCGCCTCGATAGTAGAACGCGTCCGCCCAATGCAATCGCTTTTCGATCGCGTACGATAGGTCTGCGATGGCGAGGTCAGGGTCTCGTTCGGCAAGCGCGATCGCTCCGTGAACCGCGCGCGCGGTCGGGTCTAAGGGATCGCTTTTGAGAATACCGGCCACGGTCTTGGCGGCGTCGTCGAGAAACTCGGGGCTGCCGGCCATACCCAGGTACAACGAACAGATCGCCCGGATCTGCAGGGCCTCGAGGTGCTGGGGTTCTCGATCGATGATGAAATCCACATCCTCAAGGGCCGTTTTGTATCGTGCCAGCATCATGAAGGCGCGAGCGCGGCCGAGATGTGCGCGTATATTGTTATGATCATAGGCAATCGCCAGAGCGAACAACTCGAGTGCGTCGCCGTATTTTCGGTCAGCCAGACACTGTTCCGCTTCGACCAGGCGGTCTTTTACCGGCGGTGTGAGTGGCGTCGCTTGATCGGCGGGAGCAGCGGGCAGCCCAGGCGTCGGCGCGCCACGATGGCGATCCAGAGCTTCACCGAGAGTTGACGACGGCGTCACGAAGCTGGGAAGTCCGTCGATTTCCTCCGGAAAGTTCGGTGGGACGAATATCAGGGGTTGTCCGCCCTCCGGCGCTTTCATGTCCGGCGGTGCGGGAACGAGGTCTTGTCCGCATGCGTTGCCGCAGAGCAGCGGCGCAAAGAATGATCCCAGGCCGACGAAGGTCGCGGCGACGTGCAATCCGGTGCGTACGGACCGGACAATCCGTCGAAATCCGTCTCGAGGCATCGTGCACCTCCATCCTGGAGCAACAGCCACGTTGTCGTGAATCGATCCGTCCTGGTCGTGAGTCGGATCACTTTTTTAGCAGTTTCTGGGAAATGCTCAAGGGCAAGGCAGATGGTTCACCACCACGCCTCGCGCCCGCGAATGCCACAGCCCGCCCCCGGATCGGGCTTACGACCGAGGGTGGAGGACTTGCGTCCCGTTTGAGCCACGCACTGACGGGCGTGGTCACGTGTTTGGTGCTTGCCATTGGCAGCCACGTCCACTCCGTTGGTGGTGAACACTCATTTCTGCCGGTAGGGCATGCCTGCCATGTAGAGGGCCAGTCGTTCTCGACAGAACTGGCTGTTTCTCGGATCTGTGGTAAGCCCGGCCGCCTTTTGCTGCCATTTCACAGCCTGAGCGAAATCCCCGGCTTCGGCGCACGCCGCGGCCAGGACGCTGAGCTCCCAGAAGTCACGCCAGTCGGTCAGCTCGCAGGCTCGCTTCGCCGAGGCGACCGCGAGCTTGCCATCTCGGAAGCTGGGGTCGGGGCAGGTTGCGTGAATCCGTGCCGCCGTGGAATGGGCCTCGACCAAGTCCGGGTAGGTTTTTGCAAGGTGGTCGCATGCGGCCAGGGCGCGCGCGTAGTCGCGACTGCTCTCCAAGTAGAGCGGGTCGGGCTCCAGCTCCGGCACCGGCTGGTCGGGCTCGACGGGCGCCCATGGGTTCGCGGCGGCGTTTTCGTACTTCGTTCTGCGCTCGGCATGGGCGGCGATCCTGGCCGAGTAATACGCGATCTCTCGATTCAACCGGTCACGATTTGCACGGCGGTCTGCGGCATGTGCTGCCTTCGACCGGTAGAAGCCGAGGTTGGGTGGACTGAGCTCCGAGAGTTGCGATTCGTTCGTCTCCATGAGCTTGGCGAGCCGCTTTTGTACCGATTGCAACTGAGACCGATTCTGGTTCTCACCGACTGTTGCGGAGCCGGCGCGTTGCAGGTAAGTGTTCCGCATCCGCCATGTCCTCCAGCCGTGGATTTCCCACCCCAGGTACAAGCCCAGGATCGCGATCGCGGCGAGAGCCGTTCGCACGCGATAGCGAACGGCGACGACGCGCGCCACGCTGAATGGCGTGCACATTTGCCGCCAGAATGGGCTCTCGGATCGGCGGGCCAGCAGCGTCATGACCAGGAGGATGAGCGCGAGGATGAATACCGTGCCAAAGAACAATTCTCCGGCTTCGAATAAGTACACGCAGCCGGAGAGCGTCCTCGGCCCGCTCTCCCAGCGCGCCCATGCCAGAAGGCGGCGGATCGGGGCCTCGTCGAGGAGGCCTGGCAGGCCGAGCCAGTTGGTGTAGATGAGCCGGGGCCGGGTTGCCCAGATCCATAGGGCGGTGAGATCGGCCGCGATCAAGACGGGGATCAGCCAGGCCCAAGAGTTGGATGGCACGCGAGGAAGTCGCATGGCCGGGTCCTCGACGCGTTTGTCTTTCAGCGCTGTTCTTTGTCTCCGCGAAAGTGCCTTCCACAACGTATCATCCCGATGATCGACGAACCAAGCACTTAGAAGACGGTTGTGGGCGTTTCGTGCACTGGCGGTAATCAGTCTTGTTCGCTGAGCGGAATCGATGCCGGATAAGAGCGAGCCGGCGCTTGCCTTGCCGGCCCCGCGCGAATTGACGACAATAGCGGTGGTGGCGGTGAAGGTGCGCGCGACCTGGCCGGGAGAAGTGTTGCGCCAAGTGACCACCGCTCTTCTCGAGGACTGCATGCCGCTGGATCGTCGCTGGCTCGCCTTGCTTGGGTTCGGTGTTTTGCTCATCGCGGCCACCGGCTTGTCCGCGGCTGATGGACCTCCGGGCAAGGATGATTCTGCGCCCCCCGAGAAGTTCAGTTCCGAACAGCTCGGCCACTGGGCCTACCAGCCGGTGAAACGCACCGAGCCGAAGGCCGTCAAGGACTCGAGATGGGTTCGTAATCCGATCGATCGATTCATTCAGGGGCGCTTGAGAATCTGGGACTGGACCACTCGCCGGCGGCAAGCCGGATCGCGCTGATTCGACGGGTCACGGTCGACCTGGCCGGCCGGCCGCCGGCGACGGACGAGGTCGCGGCATTCCTCGGGGATACCCGGCCCGATGCTTATGAACGACTGGTTGATCGCCTGCTTGCGAGCCCGGAATACGGCATCCGCTGGGGGCAGCACTGGCTTGATCTGGCGCATTACGCCGACACGAACGGCTTCGAGCTTGACGCCGAGCGGCCGGATGCCTGGCGCTATCGCGATTGGGTTGTTCGCTCGCTGAACGCGGATCTCCCGTACGATCGATTCCTCACGCTGCAACTGGCGGGAGACGTCGTGAAGCCCGGCAATCATGAGGCGCTTGTCGCCACGGGGTTTGGGCGGTGCGGGCCGCGCGAGGTGGTCGGGGGGAACGTCATCCCCGAGGAGAAGCGGCAAACTGAGCTTTCCGAGATCACTAGCACCGTTGGCTCGGTCTTTCTCGGGCTCACGGTCGGCTGCGCCCGCTGCCACGATCACAAGTTCGACGCGATCCCAACCACCGATTACTACCGGCTTCAAGCGTTCTTCGCGACGTCTGATCTGGACGATGTCTCGATTGCGGAGAAGGCCGAGCGCGATCGGTTTGACGCAGTTCGTAAGCAGCTCGATGAAAAGGCCGCGCCACTCAAAAAGCAGCTTGCTGCTCTCGAAGCGCCGTATCGCGACGCGCTCAAGGCGAGCAAGATGACGATGCTTAGCGCGGAAGAGCGCGCGGTGCTGGGCACGCCGGCCGAGAAGCGCACGCCCGCTCAGAAGAAGCTGGCACAAGGGCTCGGAACCTCGACGCGGATCACGTGGGAGGAAGTTGCGGCGGCCGTCTCGGCGAATGCGACCGACATGGCACGCCGCGAGAAGCTGAAGCGGGATATCTATGAGATCGAGCGACTGCTTCCCCGCTCGCCCGCGCATGCGATGGCACTCGTCGAGAAGAAATCGCGGAAGGTCGATACGTTCGTGCTGCGGCGGGGCGACTACAAATCGCACGGTCCCAAGGTGGCGCCGCGGCCGCCCGGTGTGGTCCTTGCATCGCAGCCGGGCGAGTCAGGTTCGTTCAAGGAACCGAGCGCGGGCCGGCGGCCGGCGCTGGCGGCGTGGCTATCGGGGGCGAATAACCCGTTGACGGCGCGGGTGATCGTGAATCGTCTCTGGCAGCACCACTTCGGACGCGGGATTGTGGCGACGCCCAGCGATTTCGGCGTGCGCGGTGAGGCTCCCTCGCATCCGGAGCTGCTCGACTGGCTGGCGTCGGAGCTGGTTCGCGAGGGCTGGAGGCTGAAACCGCTGCATCGGCTGATGGTCACGTCGGCGACCTATCAACAGTCGAGCAAGGCGACTGAGAAGCTCGCCGCCGACGATCCCGAAAACACGCTCTTCGGCCGGATGCTACGCCGCCGGCTGGATGCCGAAGGGGTGCGCGACGCGATGCTGGCGGCCTCGGGCGAACTGAATTCGCGGATGGAGGGCCCGGGCGTGCTTGCCCCGATCGAAAAGGAAATCGAAGACTTGATTTTCACGGAGGCCGAGGCCGTGGACCTCTGGCCGGAAGACCGGAATCCCTCTGAACACCTCAGGCGGTCGCTTTATCTCTTCCGCAAGCGTAACGTGCGCTACCCGCTCTTTGATGCGTTCGATGCGCCGGATACGCAGAGCGCCTGCCCGCGCCGGGCCACCAGCACGCACGCTCTTCAGGCGCTGGCGCTTTTGAACAGCGAGTTCGCCACGGCCCGGGCCAGGGCCCTCGCTGGCCGTGTTCTTCGCGAACGCGCTTCGGGCGGTGACGGGCGAATCGTGCGTGCCTACGGGCTCGTGCTGGCGCGCGAGGCCACGCAGGAAGAAGTGGTTCGCGCGCGGCGATTCCTCAGCGCTCAGACAGACCTCGTCCGGAAGGAAAAGCGCGACCTCAGGGCTTCGGCGTGCGATTGTCCGGGTGTCGATCCTACTGAAGCGGCCGCGTGGGTCGATTTCTCGCTGGCATTGCTTAACTGCAACGAGTTTCTGTATGTGCCGTGAGGGGATGAGACTGATGAGTGTGGCGACTCAGGTCAAAGCCGATGCGCTTCAGGATCTCGTGGAGAATCTCGGGAATGATTCATCGCATATGAGCTCCTCTTGCCTCGAATTTCAACCTATCAGGGAACCAGGCTATGTCTGAGCGCACGCCACACCGCTGTCCTGGCCCGCAGCCGTTCTTACCGCGCAGCCGTCGCGAGTTCCTCAAAGTCGCCGGTTGCGGATTTGGGCTGCTCGGTCTGGCAGACTTGCTGGGGCGGGAGAGCCGCGGCGCCGGGCCCGGCGGTGGACCGCTTTCTGCCAAGACCGGGCATCTTCCCGCGAAGGCCAAGCGATGTATTTTCCTGTTCATGACCGGCGGCCCGAGCCAGATGGATCTTTTTGATCCCAAGCCGCTATTGAACCGGCTCGACTCGCAGCCGTTGCCGCCCAGCTTTGGCAAGATTCACAGCCAGTTTCTCGAAGCCGACCCGCTGTGCCTGGGCAGCCACCGCAAGTGGGGGAAATTTGGCCAGTCGGGGATGGACATGTCCGACCTGGTGCCGCACCTTCACCCGCACGCGGATGACATTGCGCTGATTCGCTCGTGCCACGCCGACAACGTGATCCACGCTCCGGCCATGTACCAGATGAATACCGGGCGGGTGATCATGGGTTTTCCGAGCCTGGGGAGCTGGGTCACTTACGGGTTGGGATCGGAAAATGATGACCTGCCTGCCTACGTCGTCATGACTCAGCCGGAGGGCACGCCGGAGGGAGGCGCACCGTGCTGGGGCGCGGGCTTCTTGCCTGCTCATCACCAGGGGACGCTCTTTCGCCCCGGACCGGTGCCGATTGTGCATCTCAAGCCGCCGGCAGGGGTGTCGATCAAGGAGCAGCGCGGCATGCTGGATTTGCTGCGATCGATGAACGAGCAGGATCTCGATCCGGCCGATACCGAACTCTCGGCGCGGATTGCGACGTATGAGCTGGCGTTCCGGATGCAGAGTGCGGCGCCGGAGGCTGTCGACCTTTCGAATGAGCCGCGGTCAATCAAATCGATGTATGGCCTTGATGATTCCCGCACCGTCGAGTTCGGCACGCGCTGCTTGCTGGCGCGTCGCCTGGTCGAACGCGGTGTCCGGTTCGTGCAGCTTTATTCGGGCGGCGGCCCGGTGGCCATGCAGTGGGATGCGCACGACGACATCGACGCCAACCACGAGAAGATGTGTGGGCTGACGGACAAGCCCGTGGCGGCGTTGCTCACGGACTTGAAACGGACAGGATTGCTGGATGAAACGCTGGTCGTGTGGGGTGGTGAGTTCGGCCGAACGCCGGTGCGTCAGGGCGGCGGCCGCGGGCGTGATCACAATGCGACCGGATTCACGATGTGGATGGCCGGTGGCGGCGTGAAGGGGGGCACGATCGTGGGCGCGACCGACGAGGCCGGTGTCAAGGCGATTGAAGACCCCGCCCACGTGAACGACATTCACGCCACGATCTTGCACTTGATGGGGCTGGACCACAAGCAGCTTACATTTCTGCACAACAGCCGCGACGAGCGGTTGACCGATGTGGGTGGGCGGGTGATCAGGAAGCTGTTTGCGTGAAAACATTCGCGGCTATGTGGGCGTGGTGTGACCGGTTGAACGACCATCCCTGCGCCAGATTGCAAACAAAAGGTGCCGCTAAACCACCGAGCCCGGCCGCGATCAGGGCGAGCACACAATGTCCAACGACCTGAAATGCGTCGTCCGCGGCGCGAAGTAAAGGAAGGTCTTCAGACTCGCGAGACGTGATCACCAATAGACCGTCCTTGACATAGTACTCGAGATCAAGCTGCGCCAGACAAAGTCGCAAGCTCGTTCGTAAGGGAACGCCATCGAGGTCGATGTTTGTCACGGTCGATTTCATGGTCTTGTCGGATTCTAACAGGCCGATCGGATCGACGTAAATCGGTATGGCCTCGCCGTCAGCGCTGGTTGTCGCCTTTTTGATGGATTTCAGGACGTCCTCCAGCGGAGTCTCCTTGAGAAAATGCATCGGTATAGGTTGATTCAAGGCTTCGTGGATGCGTGCGTGCGCAGCCGTGATGCTCTTCGGGTCGGATAGGCGACCATTTGCGATGGATGGGAGCCAAGGGCGTATCTCATTCAAGAGATCGGCGGTCAGGGGTCCCGGCCATCGTTCATCGCTCGATCGGCCAAAGGCCAGAATCATGATCCCAGCACCGAAGACGGTTGCTCCTAGCCAGGCCTCCCGGCGCCTCGCTCGTCCGATCAAGGCGCCCAGCGCAATGAGGCCGATCAAAAACCAAGTCAAAAGGAAGGTCGACCCGGCCCAGATCCCAGGCGGCAGAATCGCGCCGGCGCTCGCGATCGCCGTGATGAGCGCCAGGGTCGACAAAGCAACGACCAGCGGTGCGACCCACCGCTTGCCCGGGTGCGTGACAGCAGCAGCCTGCGAGTCGAGTGTGATCTTCTCTGACTTGTCCGCCGCAGCGACGAAGAGTCGGCTGCCGAGCAATGCTCCGAGGCTCGCGGCCAACAAGGCCAGCAGACAATGCCCGGTCTGAAAGAACCACCATTCGTCAGCGACAGCGCCGGCGTTACCGCCGCCCATGACGCTCGCAGCACTGAACGGTGCAAATTGTGCGTCTATGGCGCCAAGCCTCGGGCCGATCGCCTCCAGAAGGCTCTGAGTCGGGAGTTTTGGCCAGAGATCGGACGGCCAGAAGGCGGCACTCATGTAGATCCATCCAAACACGGCGAAGCCGAACCAACCGCCGCGCTCGGACCCCCTACGGCAAACCGCACCGACCAAGGCAATACCGAACGCGCCGAGCGTCGCCAGAAGCAGCAAGCCGGCCCAGGTCTGGGAAGAGCTGCGCAGCGCGGCGAATGCAATCGCTGCGACCAGCACGACGCCCATCAATCCTGCGATGGAAAAACGAACGGATCGCATGACGCTGCCCTCCACTAGCTAGCTCACCGCGGTCGAAAACCCATGCTGCTTGCGATGATACCCCGAGTCATACATCTTCGACGTTTTGAACAGCTCATAACGCCCGTCGCCCGCGACCGACCGCACCTTTTCGGCCACCGCCGTGCGTTCCTCGGCGGTCATCGGTTTGAAGTCGCGCACGATTTTGAGGTTTTGCTCGAGGACCTTCTCGGAATCGATTCCTGATACGAGAGTGGAAATCGGCAGGGAGAAGACGTAGCGCAGCGCCTCTTCAATCGTCACGACGCCGTCGCTAATGAACTTCCCATTTCCCGCGAGGCTCTTCATGCCGATGGGGCCGATTCCGCGGCTGTTGAGCACGGGCAAGACTTTCTGCTCGAAGCTGCGGAACTGGCCGTCGAGCACCGAGAGCGGCATCTGCGTGGTCGCCCAAGGATACGGCTTCTCGAGCATCTTCAGATGGATCGATGGGTCTTTATGACCCGTGAAGCCGAGGTAGCGAATCTTCCCCTGTTCCTTGGCTTTGAGGGCAGTCTCGATCGCTCCGCCGGCGGCGAAGATCCAGTCGGGATCGTTGTCGTAGACGATCTCGTGGAACTGCCAGAGGTCCAGATGATCGGTGCGCAGGCGGCGCAGACTGTCTTCAAGATGGTCTTGTGCATCCTTGGCGGTGCGGCCGCAGCACTTGGTCATGAGGAAGACCTTCTCGCGGCGGTTTCCCTGCGAGATCGCTTTTCCCATTCGCTCTTCGGCGAGGCCGTCGTGATAATCCCAGGCGTTGTCGAGGAACGTGATTCCTTCGTCGATCGCCCGCTGGATGAGCCGGATGCTGTCATTCTCATCGGGGTGAACACTGCTGTGATAGCCGCCCAGGCAGATCATGGTGACCATCTCGCCGGTTTTCCCCAGGGGCCGCATGGGGATCCCCTCGGCGTTCGTCTTTGCAATGGCGGCGGCCTCCGCCCCCGCGTTGGTCCACGCCAAGGCGGTCGACGCGACACCTGCGGCGCTCGCTTCCAGGAATTCTCGCCGGTTTGGACCGTTCATGCCCTCGGGTTTCGTTGTGTGTGGTCGCATGAGCCAGAGCCTCCTGATTGGTCGAAGAGACTGATGGGGACATCGCACTCGCCAGATGGTATCTTCGAAGCAGACCCGCTGTCGACGAGCCGGGTGATTTTCCGTCCCGCCACAGCCAACCGGAGAGTGCACACGCCATGCCGCATTTGATCCGCTGCGCTCCGCTCGTCTCGATCATCCTCGGCTTGGTCGCGACAGGAGTGTCGCGAGCCGACGATCGAAAGTCGCAGGCACCGGTTTCGCAGCACCTTTCCGAGCAGCGAGGGCTGGAAGCCGCTGTTCAACGGCAAGGACCTCTCCGGCTGGAAGTTTCGGAATTCCAGCGCCAAGAAAGTCTGGAAAGTCTGCGACGACGTCCGCCTTGATGGGGCAGATCCGTCCCGGCTCACACCGACCGGATCGGGCGGCGCCGCGGCGTCGGCCCTGCTCTGCGGTGACGATGGCCGCGGCTCTGATATCATGACCGAGGAGTCATTTGCCGATTACGAGCTGCACATCGAGTTCACCGTACCCAAGGGTAGCAATTCGGGCGTGTACAATCGCGGGCTTTTCGAGATTCAGGTCTTCGACAGCTTCGGCAAGCCGAAGCTCGGTTTTCACGACTGCGGTGCCCTCTATGAGCGGGCATACCCACGCGAGAATTTTTCGAAGCCGCCGGGCCAGTGGCAGAGCTACGACATCACGCTGGTCGGCAAGAAGTTGACACTGGTGTGGAACGGAAAGACGGTCTACAAGGAGCACGACGTCCGTTACGGCGAGACCGATCGCGATGCCTTCGTTCGGCTCAATCAGGAAAACTCGGGAAAGCCTGAAGAACTGCGAGTGAAGCTTCGCGAAGAGGACGGCCGCTACGTTGGTGATTTTGGCGAGGGCGGCACGCGTGCAAGCCTCGACGGACCGGACCGTCCGGGCCCGATTCTTCTCCAGGGCGACCACGGCCCCGTGGCTTATCGTAACATCTACATCCGCGCAAAGTAGGTCAGGCTTCAGCCTGACGCTTTTGTTCATCACGGAATCCAGAGCAACATGAAATCACGGCAATTCACTCTCGATTACGGCCGCACTGGACTACAAGTTAATCTCCCGGCCGATCGCGTGGTCGGACCGCTCGCGATCAAGCACGTTCCTCAGCTCGAAGATCCCGAGGGCGTCGTCGCGGCGGCGCTCGAGAAGCCGATCGGCACCGGCTCGTTGCGAGCGCTGGCGGAAGGACGCAAGGACGCGTGCATCTTGATCTGCGACATCACTCGGCCCGTGCCCAACCAGACGATTCTGCGGCCGACTCTCCGGGTTCTAGGCGAAGCCGGCATCTCGGCGGAGAACATCTTGATTCTGGTCGCGACCGGCTTGCACCGGCCCAGCACCGCGGCGGAAAAGCTCGAGATGCTTGGGCCCGAGATCGTGGCGGGGTATCGCGTCGAAGACCACTATGGCACGCGACTCGAGGAACACACGTTCGTCGGCACGACTTCGCGCGGCATTCCGGGGTGGATCGACAGCCGATATGTGAAGGCCGGCCTGAAGATCGCGACGGGCTTGATCGAGCCTCACCTGATGGCTGGTTATTCCGGGGGCCGGAAATTAATCTGCCCCGGCGTCGCTGCGCTCGAGACGGTGAAGCGGTGGCACGGTCCCGAATTGCTCGAGCATCCCAGGGCCGACTGCGGAATCCTTGATGGCAACCCTGTACATGAAGAGAATACCCAGATCGCGCGGATGGCCGGGTGCGACTTTATTGTGAATGTCACGCTGGACAGCGACCGGCGCGTCACGTCGGTCGTTGCCGGTGATATGGAGAAGGCGTTTCTTGAAGGCGTTCGCTTCATGGAGAACGTGTGCCGGGCTGATGTTTCCGCGCCGGTCGACATTGTGGTGACCAGCTCGGCGGGATATCCGCTGGACACGACGTTCTACCAGGCGGTGAAGGGACTCACGGGCTGCCTGCCGATCGTGAAGCAAGGCGGCACGATCATCCTGGCGGCGAGTCTTTCGGAGGGGCTGGGCAGCCCGGAATTCCAGTCGCTGTTTCGGGAGAACCCGTCGCTCGAAGTCTTCATGGAGCGGATTCTCGGCAAGGAGTACTTCGTGCTTGATCAGTGGCAGCTTGAAGAGCTGGCGAAGGTGCGGCGCAAGGCGCGGGTGAAGATCGTTTCCGATGGGCTGCCGGCTGACGTGCTGTCGTCGTGTTTTGTCGAGGCGGCGGCAAGCGTCGAGCAAGCGGTGGCGGATTCGCTTGCGGAGTATGGGCCGGATGCCCAGGTGGCTGTTATTCCGAAGGGGCCTTATGTGCTGCCGGTGGTGGCGCCGTGACGTGGTGCACCCCCCCTGCCCCCCCTTCGTAAGGGGGGGAAAGGGAGAGTTGGAGATCCGGTCAGGGGACGCGCGGGCGCGGCGGCTACTCAAAACCTGATGCTGCGACAATCTTCGATTGGCGGGTCGGCCGCCTGGAAAACTACGATCGGTGAGGACGACGGGGTCAGGAGACTTGCGCCCAACCGCGTCTCAATCGCAGATTGTCGGGACACCAGGTCTACTTCGACCCTCCGGCATTCGTTGGCGCAGGGGTCGTATCGTGCTTCGAGAGCAAAAAGGCCATCAGATTGTAAAAGTCGCCTTCGGCGATTTGGTCGACGAGGTTCGCCGGCATCGGCGAGAGGGACGACGCGGTCCGTTCATCGACAGAGGACTTCGGCACTCGGACTTCCTTGCCTTGCGCGTCGGCGACGATCAAGACTTCGCCCTCTTCTCGGAGGAGGAGGCCTGAAACGATCTGTCCGTTTTTGAGTGCGAGGTTCGTCACGCGCAGTGTCTGATCGACGTTCCGGTTCGGGTCGAGGATGTCTTCCATCAGCCGGTCGAGGCCGCGGGTGCCGATGCCGTCGAGCTGGGGGCCGACCTTGGCGCCTTTGCCCGCCAGTTGATGGCAGACCGCACAGTGTTTTTCGAAGACCTTCGCGCCGAGGGCGGCGTCCGGCTTCGCACGCTGGAAGCCGTCGCGGCGGCGGTCGAAGAGCGTGGCGAGCTTGGCATCGGCGGCCGGCAGACCCTTTAGCAATGACGCGATGCGGTCGGTCACGTTCGGCAGGCCCGAGCTTTCCAGGTTGATCGTCACGTTCCGGTCCTGGAGCAGGCGTGCTGAGGCCTTGCCGGATGCGATCGTGTTCAGGAGGGAATCGGCTCCCTCCCGCCTGCGAACCAGTGCCGACGCGACCGCTCCTTGAAGCCGCTCGGGCGCGACCGGCAGGATATTGATCAGTGCGGACCTTGCGTCGGCGCGATCGATGCCGCCGAGCAGAAATGCTGCCCACATGCGCATCCCGATCGGCTTGGCGGCGTCGGTGAGCACTCGCTCGATCGTCGCCAGGTTTTTCCTGGGGTCGATCACCGTCAGCGCGCCCAACGCGTGCGAGCGGGGTTGCTCGGGCAAGTCGCTCCGGTCGATCACCCGCACCAAAGCGTCCTGCATGTCGCGGAACTCGAAGTCGCGGACGACGTCAATTCCCAGCGTGATGTCCGGCGCAGCGCTCGACGCCAGCAGCTCGCCGGCCAAGCGGGCGGCCTCTTGCCGCGCTTCTTTCCCCAGCGGTGCTCCACGCTCCTGAAACCCTTGTTGAATCGCCTTCAACAGCTCCAGCCGCTGCGCGGGCGAGCGCTTCTGCGGGTCGGCGAATGCGGCGAGCTTGTCCGTCGATGCTTGCGCTCCGTACCGCGCAATGTGATGGATGAATCGCGCGAGGGTCGCCTGGGGATACTCGAGCTGCTTGATCTGTTCGAGCAGAAACGCCGCGGCCTCTGCGGTGTGCACACCGGTGGCGATGTCGGCGATGTCGCGGCGGTCACGCTCGCTCAGCTCCAGCTTGGCGAGCTGCGGCCACACCTGTGATTCCAGGAATTGATCGCGAAGCGCCATCCTGGCCACATGGATCAAGTGGGTGTCATCCTCGGGGGCGGACTGGCGGAGGGCGAGGAGGGGCTTGATGTTCGAGAGCGCCGGATGTCTGCCGAGAACTTCCGCCGCTGCCCGCCGGACGAATGGATCTCCATCGTTCAGCCGACTCTTCGCGAGGTCAGCAAAGGCAGGCGAGATCTCGGGTCGCTCGGCGAGTGCCTTCAGGCTGTGCACGCGGATCTCGCGGTCTTGGTCGCCAGCGCAGGCCAGAAGAGTCGCGTCGTCGAGTGCGTTCTGGCGGTGCAGCACCCACATCGCATGTACTCGCTGGCGCGGAGGTGAGCCTGGGCCCACCACGGTTCGCGCGGCGGAGAGGCCCTCGGCGCCGCCTCGGTCGACAAGCTGATTCGCGGCCGTGATTCGCACGATCAGGTTCGGGTGGGCGAGGTCCTTGATCAGCTCGTCGATCGGCGATTTGGTCCGATCGATCGCGCTCGGAGGCGGCGCCGGCTTGCCTTCGTTGCCCTTGTACACCACGCGCCAGATGCGCCCGCGCGTGCGGTCGCGGGCGGGGTGCGTCAGCGGCACTTCGTAGTGGCCGATGATCGAGTTATAGAAGTCGGCGACGTAGAGTGCTCCGTCGGGGCCGAGCTCGATGTCGACCGGGTGGAACCAGTTGTCTTCGCTCCAGACGAAGTCGGCCTGTTGAAATCCCCTGGGGGAAGACCCGTGCCACTCGATGCGGTCGTGGTTGATGCGGTTGGTGACCACGTTGCCGATGAATGTGGTGCCGCGATAGGCCTCGGGATACTGGTCGGCCGTGTAAAAGCTGATGCCGCCGATGCCGGTCGAGCCGTGGTCGGTGTTCACCATCTCGGGGCCGAAACCCAGGCCGTCGTCAGGCTTGCCGAAGCTGGGATAATACGCTCCACGCAAAAGCTGATAAAGCGGCTGGCTGTGGCAGTCGCACGAATAGAGATTGTCGAGCGGGTCGAAGGCCAAGCCGAAGGGGTTGACCTGTCCGTGGGTGAAATACTCGGCGTGCGAGCCGTCGGCCCTCATCCGGTAGGTGTTGCCCGAGTTCATGGTAATTGAACGATGGTCGCTGCCCTCTACCTTCGAGTCGTTTGCATATCCGTGGCACGCGTAGATCCAGCCGTCGAATCCCCATGTGAACGCGTTTGTCATTCCGTGCGTATCGCGGTTGCCGAAGATTCCGTAGAGCGGTTCACGAGTATCGGCCTTGCCGTCGCCGTCGGTGTCTTTGAGCATGTAGATTCTGGGGATGTTGTGCACGATGGCGGCGTTTGCTTTTGGCATCGGCAAGAGGCCGATGGGGATATTCAAGCCATCGGCGAATGTGTCCACCATTTGTGCCCGGCCGTCGGCGCGGAAGTTCGAGAGGATCTTGACCGAATCGCGTGGGCGAGTGCCTTCCTTGGCGGGGTAGGGATACTCGACGGTGCTGGTGACCCAGAGGCGGCCGCGGTCGTCAAAGGCGAGGTTCAGGGGCTTGTTGATATCGGGTTCGGATGCGACGAGCTGGATTTCGAAGCCTGGCGGTGCGTGGAGGGCTTTCTGTTCCTCGGCGGCTGTGCGCGGGGGGAATGACGAGACGTTTTCTACCGGGGCCGGCTGCTGACCTCTGGCGACATTCAGGTCGAAGCATGAGAAGAAAGCAAGAGTCAGCACCAGGCTCGAAAGTCGCACGAACTGCATCATGGCTCTCCGAAGATCAATGGCTCACTGCCGGCCGCGGGAGAAGCGTCCTTCGTGGCTGGGGTCGATCCAGGCGAAGAGTGTCAAGCTGTTGCCTTCGGGGTCGTGGAGGCGCACTTCGCGAAAGCCCTCTTCGCGATTATCGAAGGGTGCGCTCACGACGATGCCCCTGGACATGAGCCGGTGGCGCTCGTGGTCAACGTCAGCGACCTGAAAGACGAAACGGACCTTGGTGCGCTCGTGTGCGGTGCAGTCCGATTTGAGGCCTTTGAACCCCAGCCGGCTGTCGCCAGCGGCCAGGAGCGCGAATTCGCGCTCGGCGTCGATCAAGATTGGCGCCATGCCGAGCGTGTTGATGTACCAGGGAACGGTGCTCGACCAATCCGTCAGGCGGACCACGGTCATGAAGAGCTCGAGGCGACCGTTGCCGTTCGCTGCAAGTGTTTCGGGCTCGACCAGATCGGACATTGCGACGTCGTCCAGACACGACAGGCTGGGAAGGCGGAAGTAGGAGCTTCCATTGTGCCAGGCGGGCCTTGTGGATGCGAGATGGTTGTCATCCGTCATTGGTCGTTGGGTGCGTCACGCTGGGCGTTGGTTCAGTTCTGCAACGAACCACGAACCACTGACCGCGGACCAAATTTGCAAAATACCCATCCCAGCCGCGGCTCATTTGTGTCGCGATGTTGTCTTTCTCCTGAGCCCGCGGCGCACTGGCCGGAAATCGTCGTGCCGCAGGCGGCCATGTCACAAAGGTCCGTACCTCGTGATTCCCGGGACGCGGTCGAAATCCGAATCGGCGCTGGCAAGGTTGGCAAGTCCGTGGATACGCATCGCTGCAATGATCAACGCATCATTATGCAAAAGCCCGGTTTGTTGACTTGCTTCGGCGGCGAGATCCGCCAAGGAAGGGTCGATCGAGAGAATTCGCACGGCGAACAGGGGAATCTGCTGAATGGCGTGACGGAATCGCGTCAGCGTTTGCACCTGGGCCGGATGATTCCGAAGCCGCACGGCGATGCCCGCGCGCGACCAGCCGAACGCCTGCGTGGCTTCGATCGTCATCAGCGGATGAGCCACCTCACTGAGGACGTGCGTGGTTGTGACGCCGAAGATTTCTTGGTTTTCGACACGCTCGAGGAATTCGGTGGCGGGTGGACCATACAGGGCATTCGGCTCGAAGTGGTGGATGAATACGCTGGCGTCCAGAAAGACCGTCCCGCCGGCGGGCAAGTCGGCATAGATCATGGGTCTTCCTGCGGCTCGAGATCGGGGCTCAGGGCGACGAAGTCGGCGTCTTCCTGGCTGCCGGTCCAGCCGATCAGACCAGCGGATCGGCGTACGTGGGTCACCGCCGGCTCCACAGTGATGCGCACCTTTTCGCGTTCCTTCAGCGGCAGCGGCTGGGCGGGCTTGAGCACGCCGTTTTCGTAGATGGCTTCGATGGTCAAGGTCATGGCGGTTGCTCCTGGACGGAACCCGGACTTACCTCCAGAAGTATACCGCGGGCGACGCTGAGACGAAATCGTGTTCGGCGCCGGACCGGGACAGGAAGCGAGCAAAGCGGCCAGGCGAGCGGGCCGCCGGGCGGACCACGGTCATGAAGAGCTCAAGGTGGGCGTTGCCGTTAGCTGCAACTGTTTCGGGCTAGACCAGATCGGACATTGGGACGTCGTCCAGACACGATGGGGTGGGAAGGCGGAAGTAAGTACATCCATTGTGCCAGCATTGTGCCAGGCGGTCCGCTTGGATGCGCGAGGTTATTCGTACGTAGGTCAGGCTTTCAGCCTGACGATTCGCTGAAACACCCGCACATTTCCGCGTCAAATCCAACGGAACCTCCATGCCTGGAGAATCGGCCGCCGCGCTGAACGCTGCGCAACCGTTGATTTCTGCAACTGACCGCTGCCGCCTCACAATGGCCAACTGACCAATTCCCCAAAAACCCATCCCCAGCGCGGCTCAAGAAGCCCCGAATTGTTGTCTTTAGCTTGGGAGGACACCGATCCGGGACATCGCCGATCCGGTCTGGATCCTGGTGTCAATTCCTCAGCCGAATCAACTCCAGTGAGCAAAGGGGGTGGGCGATGTCGAGCTGGGCAAGCCAAGCAAGCGGCGTGTGGCGGTTGCCGATGGGTTTTAGGTTCGCAGCGACGTTGGAGGGGGTAATACAGCGAACTCGGACCGCCGGCCGTCAGAACGCGCGCCGACGAATGGCGCGGCGTCTTCTGCCCGACCTGTTGCCGCTGGAAAACCGCCAGCTCCTGTCGACCTTCGACGTCACCAGCACAGCCGACGACGGCAGCGCTGGAACCCTGCCCTGGGCCATCGCGCAGGCCAACGCCGTCTCGTCACCCAGCACGATCGACTTTGAGCTCGCCAGGACGCCCGCGACGATCACGCTGACCCAAGGGCAACTGGAGCTGAGCAACACCACCGCCGCGATTACGATCGATGGCCCTGGCGCGAGCCTGTTGAGCATCAGCGGTAACGACGCCAGTCGAGTGCTCGAGGTGGACAAAGGCGTGACGGCCTCGGTCTCGGGCCTGACGATCACGGGGGGTTCCGGCGGCGGTTTATACAATCAGGGTACCGCAAAGCTGTACGGCTGCGCGATCAGCAGCAACTCGGCCACCGATGATGGCGCCGGCCTGAAGAATCCCGGCACGTTGAGTCTCACCGACTGCACAATCAGCGGCAACTCCACCGCTCTCGGCGGCGCCGGCGGCGGCTTGGCCAACCGCGGCACGGCCACGCTCATCGGCTGCACGATCAGCGGCAATTCTGCGGTCGACGGGGGTGGCATACTAAACTACAACCAAGGCACGCTATCCCTTAACAACTGCACGATCACCGATAACTCGGCCAAAGGCGACGGCGGTGGGCTGAGCCTCGGCGGCGCGGCGGCGCTCATCGATTGCACGATCAGCGGCAATTCTGCGGGTGACGCGGGTGGCGGGCTCCTCTGCGCACTTGGCGCGACGACGCTTTCCGCCTGCACAGTTAGCGGCAACATCGCCAGTGGCAGCGAGGGTGGTATCTACGTCTACAACTACGCCGGACAGGTCGACAGCACGACGGCCGCGTTGACAGACACCATCGTCGCCGGCAACACGGGCACCGGCGGCCCCGCCAGCGACATCGGCGGGAGCGGGAACGGCGCTGCCAAGGGCGTCACTGGCACCTTCAACGTAGTCGGCACCGGCGGCTCGGGAGGGCTTGATTCAGCCGACAATAATCTGCTCAACGTCGCTGACCCCGGCCTGGCTTCACTGGCCAGTAACGGCGGGCCGACCCAGACCATCGCACTGCTGCCAGGCAGCCCGGCCATCGGCGCGGGAACGTCCATAAGTGGCGTCACCGCGGACCAGCGGGGCCTGCCCATCGACTCGCCGCCCGACATCGGCGCGTTCCAGACCCAGGCACCCGGCGTCACGACCTTCGACGTCACCAGCACGGCCGACGATGGGAGTGCCGGCACTCTGCGCTGGGCCGTCGCGCAGGCCAACGCGACCTCGTCACCCAGCACAATCGACTTTGAGCTCGCCAGCACGCCCGCCACGATCACGCTATTGAACGGGCAACTGGAGCTGAGCAACACCTCCAACGCGATCGCGATCGACGGTCCGGGCGCAAGCCTCCTCTCAGTCAACGGCAACAACTCCAGCGGCCCGGCGCTCGTGTTCCTAGTGGACAAGGGCGTGACGGCTTCGCTCTCGGGCTTGACGATCACGGACGGCGGTTCGGGCGGTTTGAATAACCAGGGTACGGTCATGCTGAGCGACTGCGTGATCAGCGGCGGCGGCTCGGCTACAGATCGTGTCGCCAGCCTCACGAACTCGGGCACGGCGACGCTCGTCGACTGCACGATCACCGGCAACGCCTCGACCTTCAGCGGCGGCGTGTCGAATGAGGGCACTGCCACGCTGACCGGTTGCGCGATCAGCGACAATAAGGGCGGCGGGCTGGGCAACAGCGGGACAGTTTCGCTCACTGGCTGCACGATTTCAAACAACGCCAGCGGTGACGTAGGCGGCGGGCTCTCGAACATGGGTCTCGCGGGCAGACCCGGTACCGCGACGCTCACGGACTGCACGATCAGCGGTAACATGGCTGGTGGTGGCGGTGGGGTATGGAGCTATGAGAGCGTGACGACGCTTACTTTTTGCACGATCAGCGACAATTCCGCCGCTGGCAGCGGCGGCGGGCTGTTCAACGCCGGTTTCCTGGGAACCTACCAGGGTAAAGCAACGCTGATCAATTGCACGATCAGCGGCAACACGGCGTCCGTGGGTGGCGGGCTTTACAACGAATATGATGGCGCGACGTCACTTTCCGCCTGCACAGTTAGCGGGAACACCGCCAGTACCAGCGGCGGGGGTGTCTACGTCTACGGCGGGCAGCTAGCGAGCGCGACGGTCGCCTTAACAGACACCATCGTCGCCGGCAACGTGGGCACTGGTGGCTCGGCCAGCGATATCGGCGGGAACGGCGCCGTCAGCGGCGCTACGGGTAGCTTCAACCTGATCGGCACCGGCGGTTCGGGAGGTCTTGATTCCGCCGACAATAATCTGCTCAATGTCGCTGACCCCGGCCTGGCCGCACTCGCCAGTAACGGCGGTCCGACCGAGACGATGACCCTCGTGCCCGGCAGCCCAGCAATCCACGCCGGCACCACGGCCGATTACCCGGGCTCGACCACCCCGATCACCACCGATCAGCGCGGCCAGCCGCTCGACTCGACCCCCGATATCGGCGCGTACCAGACTCAAGCGCCCCAGACCATCATCCTCTCATTCACTGGCCTGACCAGCCCGACCATCACCTACGGGGCGGCGAGCGTCACGCTCTCCGGCACCCTGGCGAGCGGCAATCAGGCCCCGCCGGATACCGAGAGCGTCAAGGTCATGCTCGACGGCACCACGCATTCAGCCCCGATTGGTACCGGCGGCGCGTTCTCCACCACGTTTGACACTGGCGCACTCGGCGTCGCCGGCTCGCCTTACACGATCCGTTACTCTTACGCCGGCGACGGAACTTATGCGTCTACCAGCACCACCGGCACGCTGACCGTCAGCCGAGCCAGGCCAACGGTGAACGTCGCGGACGCTGGAGGGACTTTCACCGGAAAGGCCTTCCCCGGCACTGCGACGGTCACGGGCGTCGGCGGGATCACCTCATCGAGCCTCGAGAGCGTCGCGCCCACTCTGACCTACTATGCCGGGAGCTCGGCGACCGGCTCGCCTCTCGCGGGGGCGCCCAGCCAGGCCGGCACCTACACCGTTGTCGCCGGCTTCGCCGGTAGCGTTGACTACGCTCCCAGTACCGCGGCCCCGGCCAGCTTCACGGTTGCCAGGGCTGCCACGCAGGTCGTGATGATCCCACTTCCGCGCTTCAAGAGGAAGAAGCTCGTGTCGCTTGGGCTGGAGGCGGAAGTCGGGCCGATCTCTCCGGGCTCCGGCGTGCCAACCGGTACGGTGACTTTCGAGGTCCAGGTGAAGTCGAAGAAAAAGGCCGAGGAGAAAGTGCTGGGCATCGCCACGCTCCGTGGCGGGTCGGCCACGCTGACGTTGAACCCCAGCAAAGTGCTAAACAAACCCGTCAAGATCGTCTTCGGCGGCGATGCGGACTTTGCGTCCAACACGGGGCCGACGACGACGCTGACACAGAAGAGGCTCACTACACTGGCGCGAACGATCCAACTTTGAAGGAGTTTCACCGATGCTGTTTCGACTCTCTACTTTGAACCGTCATTCAACCTGCCGAGCCGGGAATCAACACCGCAACCGGCGACGCCTATTGAGGATCGAAGGGCTGGAAGATCGGTGCCTGCTGTCGGGGACCTCCGCCATCACCGAGTTTACTCTCCCTACACCCCCCGCGTACGCACTCGGTGCGATCACGACGGGCCCCGACGGCAACCTCTGGTTCACCGAGTCGGGTTTCGGGACTTACGACGTCGCTGCGATCGGGATGATGAACACGACCACTCATGCCGTCTCTTCGTATGCGCTCTCCAGTGCCCTTGCTTCTCCTGATGCGATCGTGACAGGCCCCGACGGCAATCTGTGGTTCACCGAGTCGGAAGCCAACAAGATCGGGATGATCAACCCGACCACCCACGCCATCACTGAATTCGCACTCCCCAAGGTTAAAGGCGCCGAAGACAATTCCGCGTTTCCACGCGGAATCACGGTCGGCTCCGACGGCAATCTCTGGTTCTCCGAGGAATTCGGTAACGAGGTCGGTGAAATCAACCCGACCACCCACGCCATCACCGAGTATCCCCTCCCATCGACCCTTGGGAACGGATGGGACATCACGGCAGGCCCGGACGGCAATCTTTGGTTCACCACCCGGGCGTCCACCACCGGCACCGGATACATCTGTAGTATCAGCCCGATCACTCACGCCATCAGCGCGGTCGCCATCCCCGCCGATCCCAGTTTCATGTGGATCACGTCGGGCTCCAACGGCAACCTCTGGTTCACTCAGGAGAGTACCGAGGCGATCGGTGAAATCAACCCGACGACCGACGCCATCACCGATTTCACCATCCCCCTCCCCCAACCCAGTGCCACGACAATCACGTCGGGCCCAGATGGCAACCTCTGGTTCACGGAGCTCGGCGGAGCGGCCGGGATGATCGGGATGATCAACCCGACGACAGACGCGATCACCGACTACCCCATCCCTTACAGCACCCCGGAGCCGGTAGGGATCACGACGGGGCCCGACGGCAACGTCTGGTTTACGGACATGCGCGCCGGCACCGGGGCGGCCATCGGGGTGGCCACCCTGGCCACATCGCAACTGGTGGTAACCCAGCAGCCGCCGGCCAGTCTCACCGCGGGCACCCCCTTCGGCCTGACGGTCGAGGCCGAGGATAGCTCGGGCAACCTCATCTCCTCGTTCAATGGAACGGTTACGGTGGCGCTGGCGAACCCCTTCGGCTGGCCGCTCGGCGGCACGCTGACCGCCGCCGCGTCCGACGGCGTGGCCACCTTCTCCGGGCTGACGATCAACACGGTCTACTCCGGCTTCACGCTCTACGTCTCCGGCGGCGGCCTGGGCTGGGGCGTCACCAGCCCCCTCAGCGTGACCCCCGCGGCGCCCTCTCAAGTGGCGATCACCGCGCAGCCCCCCTCCGGCGTGACCGCCGGCAGCGGCTTCGGCCTGCAAGCATCGATCGAGGATGCCTACGGCAACGTGGAGACGGGCGACACTGCATCGGTGACGCTGGCGCTGGCGAATAACCCGACTGGGGCGACACTCGGCGGCACGCTCTCGGCGACCGCGAGCAACGGCGTGTCCACCTTCTCTGAATTGACGCTGACCAAGGCCGCCGCCGGCTATACGCTCCAGGCCTCCAGCAGCGGGCTCAGCAGCGCAACCACCAGCGCCACGACCGTGACGCCCGCCGCGGCCACTCAAGTAGCGATCACTGAGCAGCCCCCGGCCAGCATCGTCGTGACGGCCAGTTTCGGCCTGATCGCGGCGATCGAGGACGAGTACGGCAACGTGGTGACATCCGCCAGCAACACCGTGAAAGTGGCGCTGGCCAACAACCCGGCCGGTGCGAAACTGGGCGGCACGCTCTCCGAGGCAGCGAGCAACGGCGTGGTCACCTTCACCGGACTGACTCTGAACAAGGTGGGGTCCGGTTACACGCTGGCTCTCTCCAACAGCAAACTCACCAGTGCGACGTCGAGCGCCATCAACGTGACCAGCGCTCCTGCAATGATGGTGGCCGCGGCGGCGACCGCTCCTGCCAGCGCGCCGAATCTGCTTCTGGCGCCGCTGGTGCTTGACAGCCCGGGTTTCCTGGAAAGTCTGGGACTCAAGAAGAGGCCTCACTGAGCCCGACTGGAATGGGCGCGGTCGGGCGCGTCGGGCCCAGCGCCGCGATTCCTGGTATCCTGACTCGACTTCAAACCAATTTGAACTCGTCGCGAGGCGGGCATGATCCTCCGAGGTCGTCGATGACGGAGTCCGTAGCGGTCCTGGGTTTAATGCTGGTTCGGGCTCGCGCCGGCGACCAGGCGGCGCTAGGCCGGCTGCTGGAATTGTACCGCAATTATCTCCGGCTACTCGCCCGCTCCCTGATCCGCCCGCCGCTTCAGGTCCAGCTCGATGCGTCCGACCTGGTGCAGGAAACGTTTTTGAAGGCGCACCGGGAGTTTGCTCAGTTCGCTGGTGGCGAAGAACGGGAGCTCGTCTCCTGGCTGCGTCAGATCCTGGTGCGGACGCTGGCCAACCAGGCCAAGCATCATAAAACCCGACGGCGCGATCATCGCCGCCAGGAATCACTCGACGTGCTTCTGGACCGCTCGAGCCTGGCGATTCAGGAGCAACTGGCCGATTCGATTGCCTCGCCGAGCTCGCACGCCGCCCGGTGCGAGCAGGCGGTTCTCCTGGCCGATGCGCTGGCCCGCCTGCCAGCAGACTATCGCGAAGTCTTCATTCTGCGTAATCTTGAGCAGATTCCGGTCGATGAGATCGCCGCGCGGATGGACCGGTCGCCCAATGCCGTTCGCAAACTCTGGGGCCGGGCCATGGTCACGCTCAAGCAAGCGCTCGAGGCATCATCATGAATGCTGATCGCTCGTCACTTCTCGACGGAATCCCGCCTGGCGCGGGAGATGATTCCGAGGTCGTGCGCATCCTCGATGCGTATCTGTCTGGCATCGAGGCCGGTGGGCGGGCCAACCCCGAGAAACTGCTGGCCGATCACCCGGCGCTGGCCAGCCAGTTGCGCGCCTACCTGGAGATGATGCAAATGGCTGGCCGTGTGGCGGAGGAACCGCATGCGCGACACGATCCCGCCGGCTCGTCCCTGCTGACAACCCTCAATTTCGGGTCCGATCCACCACCTCACGTTCACCTGGTCGAGCTGAGCGACGAGCACGAGCCCGTGGTGATGCCGCGGTCAGCGGAGATGCCCCGCTCGGGTGTTATGGGCTTGGGCCGGTATCAGCTTCAGGGTGAGATCGCCCGCGGTGGGATGGGGGCGATTATCAAGGGTCGGGACGTTGACCTGGGCCGGGAGCTCGCGATCAAGGTGCTTCTCGAGAGTCACCAGGGCGACCCAACGATGATCGGTCGGTTCGTCGAGGAAGCACAGATTGGCGGTCAATTGCAACATCCGGGAATTGTGCCGGTCTACGAACTGGGGACGTTTCCCGACCGGCGACCGTACTTCGCGATGAAGCTCGTGCATGGCCGGACGCTGGCTGCCTTGCTTCACGACCGGCCCGGCCCGATGGAGGACCTTCCTCGCTTCCTCGGGATCTTTGAGCAGGTCTGCCAGACGATCGCATATGCCCACGCGCGCGGTGTGATCCACCGGGATTTGAAGCCGTCGAACGTGATGGTGGGTGCATTCGGCGAGGTGCACGTGATGGACTGGGGTCTGGCGAAGGTCTTGCCCCAGGGCGGGATCGCGGACGAGTTGGCGGCGAATCCTGTCCACGAGGCCGTCATCGCAACGGTCCGGAGTGGGGGGGCGGGAAGCGGGAGCGAGTCACAGGCCGGGAGCGTGCTGGGAACGCCCGCGTACATGGCGCCCGAGCAGGCGCGCGGCGAGGTGGAGCGGATCGACGAGCGAGCCGACGTGTTCGGGTTGGGTGCGATCCTGTGCGAGATCCTCACGGGCCGGCCGCCTTTCGCTGGGTCGACGCGGGAACAGATCCGAGCCCAAGCGTCGCGGGGCGACATGACTGAAGCCTTGGCCCGGCTCGATGCCGGCGGGGCCGATAACGAGTTGGTTGCTCTCACCAAGGCCTGCGTGGCGGCCGGGGCGGAGCGGAGACCAAGGAATGCGGGCGTGGTGGTGGAGCGGGTGACGTCTTACATGGCTGGAGTCCAGGAGCGGCTGAAGTCGGCCGAGCTTGCGCGCGTCGAGGCCCACGCTCGCGCGGAGGAGGAAGCGAAGCGGCGCGTGCTCTCGGACGAGTTGGCGCAGGAGGCACGGGCACGAGTGAGGGTCGAGCGATCCCGTGGTCGGCTGATGGTAGTCGCGGCGGCCTCCCTGCTGGTCATTGCTGGGCTTGGCGGCGCGATCTGGGCGCGCATTGCGCAAGGGAGGACAGCACGCTTTGCCATCGCAGATCAAGCAATTGCCGACGCGAGCCGTCTTCATGAACTTGCGATGAAGGAACCGCTGGTCGACATCGAGCGACTGCGCCAGGCAATCGCAGCCGCCGAACGCGCCACGGCCGTTCTCGTCTCAGAAGGCGACTCGACAAAACGGCGCGCGGCACAGGCCCTGTTGACCAACCTCGATCGCGAGTGGCAGGACGCCGAGCACGACCGCGCCATGCTGGCTCAGCTAGCTGAAATCCGCGCCGTGCGCTGCGGAAATTCTCCTGCTGAGCGATCGGTCTCCGACTCGGATTATGCGAGGGCCTTCGCGGCGTATGGCGTCCCAATGGACGGAACTCCCGTCCGTGAATCAGCCGCAAGGATCTGCGCGCGACCACGAGCCGTCGCTGTTGAGCTAGCAGCCGCCCTTGCCGATTGGGCCTCAGTGCGACAGGTACGCGCAGGCTCGCGGGACGTGTGGACACGGTTGCTCGAAGTGGCTGACCTATCGGACCCGGACAACTACCGCGGTGCGGTCCGGGCGGCACTTCAACTTCCCGATCGACAAGCGCGGCGAGCCTCTCTCAAACGGCTGGCCACCGACTCAGCCAAAATCGACGCCTTGGCGGCCCCGAGGCTGGGCCTGCTCGGAAAGGCCCTTGTCGCAGTAGGTGAGGTTGAGCTCGCTGTGAGTGTCTTGCAACGGGCGCATCAGCGCTTCGCCGGGGACGTATGGATCAACTTTGACTTGGCCATGGCGCTAAAAAGCCTGCACCCGCCAAGGACGGACGAAGCGATTCGCTACTTCACGGCGGCCCAGGCACTGCGCCCGGAGTCGGCGCATGCCCTCGGCCATGCTTTGCAAGAGGCGTTTCGCGACGACGAGGCAATCACGGTATTCCGTGGCCTTTGCGAAACCAGCCGGAACGTCGCCCACCACCACCTGTGCCTCGGGATCGCGTTAAAGCAGAAAGGTGCTAGTCGGGCGGCCAATGAGTCACTAGACCAAGCCATCGGCGGATTCCGCGCAATTCTCAAAAACTATCGGGACGACGCCGGCACCCATCGTGCGCTCGGCCAAGCCTTCGCTAACAGGGGGGCGCTGGATGTGGCGATCGGCGAGTACCGCGAGGCGCTGCGGCTCAACCCGGATGACGCCCAAGCCCACCATGATCTCGGCCTCGCTCTAATCGAGCAGGGAAAGCTTCGGGAAGCACTCGCCGAGTGCCGCGAGGCCATACGCCTCATGCCCGGTGACGCGCTGATGCACAACAGCCTGGGCGCCGCCCTCTGCAATCAGGGAAATCTCCGCGCAGCAGTCGCGGAATTCCGAGAAGCTCTACGGCTCGACCCGTATTTGTTAATGGTCCGCAACAACCTGGGCGTCACCCTCCACCGTCTTGGGAAACCCGACGACGCGATCACTGAGTATCACGAACTTCTGCGGCTGAAGCCCGGCAGCGCCTTGACGCACAACAATCTCGGCGAAGTCCTGTTAGATCAAGGCAAGTTAGGGGCGGCAATCGCCGAGTACCGCGAGGCACTGCGGATCCATCCCAACTTCGCTCTGGCCAACAGCAACCTCGCCAAGGCACTCCAGTCCCTGGGAAAACTGGATGAAGCGGCCGCGGCGTGCCGCGAGGCGCTGCGGTTAGAGCCGGGGCTCGCCGTGGCACACTTCATCCTCGGCCGCATCCTGGCTGAACGGGGCAAGGTGGATGAAGCGATAGCGGCTTATCGCGAGGCCCTTCGGCTTGACCCTGGACTAGCCGAGGCGCGCGACAACCTCGGCCTTGCCTTAGCACGCCAGGAAAAGCTTAACGAGGCGATCGCCGAATTCCGCGAGGCCCTACGGCTTAAGCCTGGACTCGCCGAGGCCCACGATCACCTCGGCGCTGCCGTATCACACCAGGGAAAGCTTGACGAGGCGATTACCGAATACCGCAGCGCCCTGCAGCTTAACCCCGATCTAGCCACCGCCCACTTCAACCTCGGCGCTGCGCTAGCCGGTCAGGGCAAATTGGCGGCGGCGATTACCGAATACCGCAACGCCCTGCAGCTTAACCCCGAACTAGCGGGTGCCCACACCAACCTCGGCGCTGCGCTGCGCGTCAGGACAAGGGCGACGAGGCAATCGCCGAATTCCGCAAGGCCCTGCGGCTCAATCAGGATGACGAAATCGCGCACTACAATCTCGGTAAGTACCTGAGAGGTGCAGGCGAGCTAAGCCAGGCGATTTTGGAGTACCGTGAGGCCCTGCGGCTCAGGCCCGAATTCCCGGATGCCTTTTGTGAGCTTGGATCGGCGTATGTGCGGGCAGGGCTCTTAGCCGAGGGACTTGCCGCGCTCCGCCGAGGTCATGAACTCGGCTCGAAGGACCCGAACTGGCGTAATCCCTCGGCGGAGTGGGTCCGGCAGACCGAGCGGCTGGTCGAGCTCGATCGCAAGCTGCCGGCGATTCTGGCCGGTAAGACCAAGCCTTCGGATGCCACCGAAACACTTGGCTTTGCCCAGCTTTGCTATGACAAAAAACTCCATGGCGTTTCGGCCCGCTTCTGGTGCGAGGCCTTCCAGACCCAACCAAAGCTCGCCGAGAATATGCAGCTCCCGAACCGCTACAACGCCGCCTGCGCTGCGGCATTGGCTGGCTCAGGCCAGAGCAAGGATGACCCGCCGCTCGACGACATAGCCAAAGCCCGCTGGCGGAAACAGGCGATCGACTGGCTCAAGGCCGACCTGGCGGCATGGTCGAAGATGCTGGAGAGCGGTCCTCCGCAGGTTCGGCAGGCCATCGCCATGACGCTCCAGCACTGGAAAGCCGACACGGATCTCGCTGGAATTCGCGAGCCTGCTGCGCTGGCCAAATTGCGTGCGGGCGAACAGGCGGCTTGCCGGAACCTGTGGTCACAGGTCGAGGCATTGCTGAGCAAGAGCGGCGCAAAGACGAAGCCGTGAGGATCGCCCATGTGCTCGTAGGTCAGGCTTTCAGCTTGACGTTCGGCCGAACGCGGCAAAAGCGCAGAGCGAGTAGGCATAATGAAGTCGGCAGCAAATGCCAAATCTTATGTCCTCAGCCTCAAATCATGAGCGGCCCATGCGGAGAAGTGAAGCCGGGAGACCTTCGGTCACTCGCGCGGCGGGGTCAGAGACCCGCGCCGAACATGGTTCACTCGCGCGGCGGGGTCAGAGACCCGCGCCGAAAATGCGCGACTTCAGACGGCATGGTCGAAGGCTGGGTATTTCCGTTCTGCCAATTAGAGCGCCCATTCGGGGAGCGACAGGCGATTTTCAAATCGCCAAAAGTTCCGTCACGGTAATCAGGACTTCAAGCTGGTCGAGTTTCTTTTTGAGGCGACCCTTCAGCCGCTCCAGGTACCGCAAACACTCCAGTTGTTTTTCTTCCCGGAAATCCATGACGCTGAACACCACCACCCGGTCATAATAGACTTCCGTGCCGGATTTCCAGATGCCCTGCAACGGAAAGTGCCGCTGCACCGATGTTACACCGCCGAAACGGTTCAACAGCTCCTGCTGTATGGATAGGTAATTCGACTCCGGGATAAGGCGGCGGTCGTTGAATTCCAGAGGCAGGTAGATTTCGATGTTTCTAATCGGCCGTGCCATGGCGCCGCTTCTCCACCCGGGGCAACCGCGCCGGTAACACCTCGTAGGCGAAGCCGCGAGCAGTCAAGACCTCCAAGTGAGCCGGGAGGACTTCGTACACGGGATCATCCCGGATGAGGCGCACCGGGCCAATTTCGATCATCGCGCGCCACGCTTTTGCCCATTCCGCTTTTGTCAGGCGAATCGTCAGCATCTTACCTCCCGTTGTATTTCAGGGCACGATCCGCTCGACTTGGTTCAACCTGCTTCGAGGCCGCTCGCTCGCGATGGGTAGGAGGTACAACGATCCCATGCGTCCCGCTCCTCCTGGAACTGCTGCTCGATCTCATCCCAGGTGGGTGCACTCCGCGGGCCTGGGGGCAACGAGTCCAAGAATCGGAGGACGGAGCGACGCGGTTGGGTTGCCGAAGGACGTGGGATCAGGAAGACGTCGACGTCTTGCCCCTCTTTCAACTCGGGAGCGGTGATCTCGATTTTGTTTCCGGACTGGACGCGCGCCGTGGTGTGCAGAGCTGTTCGAAGCCCGTCGGTTGTCATTGCCATTGTGAATCCCCTTTCTCGAAGAGAAATTATCTCAAATGGAGTAGCGGGATGTCCACGAGGGGCGGCGCGGCGATGCACGTGGGATTTCGATTATTCGAGCGTGAGGCGTGGCTCCGGTGCTCCAGGGGCTGGCTATTTACCTTCGCCCCGTCGGGACGGCGCATCGCCGGGGCATGGCCGACAGGAGTTCGGCCGTACGGCGCCTGCGCCGCGCGCGCATACAGAATCAATTTTGTTCGTTATTCGATCTCATCGCTGGAACCCGGAATCTTTCTGAAAATCGCCTGGTTGACCGTGCCACGAATCCGCGAGGTCGTCGCATATTGTAGATGAGGGAGTGCGCTGCGCGGTGGGCGCGATTTTGGAGCCGGCGCGAGCTGGCTCGTGGCACCGCCGGCGCTTTGGAGTCAGGATCAGGATCAGATCAAGATGAGGGTCATTTACAGTAGTGTACGGATGCTGGAAGTACTCCAAATCTCCGCCACTTTCCGCCACTTTTTCGAGGGGTGCGGCGTTTGCGTCGGGTGAAGCGCGTACTCCGCAAGTTGAATGGGCGTAATTGAATAGGAACAGAACTTGGCGCTCTTCGAGAAACGCAAAACCCTCGTGGCGCCCCGACACCGAGACCACCACGATAAATCGCTGGTCTTGTTCACCATGTTCTGGCACTTTTCCCAGGCCACTTTAAACGAGATTCTCGCCGGCACAGGCGCATGGGCGCGGCTCAGAGGGAGAGAGTGGGTTGCAGGGCAAATGGTGGGAACGGAGAACCCTTCGCGGAGAGGCTGTCATCTTTTGGCCGCGTTGCGGTAACTCGGCCGTTGGGCCTAGTCGGCTGTGATTCACCGCTTGGTCGCTCGGTTAGTGCCGCCGATTCACGCCAGTTCTCCAATAGCCCAGCCGTTGACGCAAACGCGCTTTCCTATTTTGTCCCTTTTTTGCAAAGTACCGCTCATTCCGCCAGTTTGCCCATCGCTGGGCGCAGTCTCCCTGCGACAACCAGGTTGTGAGCAATTGCAAACAACAATGCGACGGCGCGGCAACGCGGTTGGCCACGCACGGGCATAAACCAGAATCCTCGATTGCGAGCCTGGGCGTTGACCCACTCGGCTGTTTGGCCTCGCAGCCGGTAGATCAGCTTCGCGGCCTCGGTCCCCATTCGGATCCGCCAAGCGGCAACCGCTTCGCTGTCGCCCTTCTTTGCGGTGTAGGGATCTTCTCCATTTGCCTGTTTCTTTTTCTCGTCTCTGATCGGCCCGTATACGATGCAGCCGCGTTGGGCCGCCTGATCGATCGAGTCCTTGGTCGTGAAGCCACCGTCAACCAATGCCTCATCCGGAATTCGTTCGTAACGCTCCTCCAACTGGTCGAGCATGGGCGGAAGTTCTTCGCCATCGTTCCCTGCGTTGGTCACCTCCACACCCACAATCACACCGCTTTCGGTGTCTGTTGTGAATTGAACGTTATATCCCGGCCGGAATCCTCCGTCTGGAAACTTCATGATCCTCGCGTCGGGGTCGGTGGTCGAAGCACGCGCTTCCCGCCCCTTGCGGCCGTAGGACTCGTCACGTTCGCGTTGCAGCTCCTCGCACTGCCGCATCGCTTCTTCGATCCGTTGCTGTCGCTTGTTGGCGGCACGCTCCCGCGCCGCTCGCTGCCGTCGAGTCAGCTCTGCTGTGTCCTCCTCGGCCAGTTTCTTCAGCGCCTCAACCTGCTCCTTCGCCGCTTTCAGGCACTCCTCCAGGCTACCGCGACGACGAAACGAGCTCTTGCCCGCGCTGGCACGCACTCTCATTCCGTCCTGAGCGACCCGGTCCATTTTCACCAACCCGGCATGGAGCAGGGTGCCCACGATCTGCGTGAGCAGTTCGTTCAACTTCTCGCCCCCACAAGCGAGGAAGTGGGACAACATGCTGTGGTTGACGGTTACGCCGCCGCACAGCCACTGGTACGGCAGACTCCCTTGGTTCTTTTCGCACAGCCGTTCGATTTCACGGGCGCTGCCGACTCCCTTCAATGTGGCGAAAACCCGCAATCCGACCAGCAAGCGCGGGTCGGTGGCATCTCGGCCGACATGTCGCTCGACGGCCTTGATCTCGCCGAGCCAGGCTTTCAGATCGAGCTTGCAGACCGCCGCCCAGACGACCCGGGCCGGATGGTCGGCCTCGAGCAATTCATCGAGCGATGCCCAGCGCATCTCGATCTGGTCGCGTACGGGACACCGCAGCCGCGGCTTGCCAGTTGGCATCGACTGGGCAGCCTGGGCGGGAGAGGGCTGATCGGGCAAGTCTTCTGGGCTAAAGAGAGGAAGTGTCATGACGCTCGTCCTGCAACACCGGGGCTGCGTGGGGCTCATGCGGCGGACTACATGCATGGTATTAGAACGTGAACACTATACAAAATCAACCCCAACGCCGAAAAAATCACAGCCTCGGAGCGAAGGGCGACAATGGGTGGGGTGGCCGGATCAAACGTCGCGGCCGGCCTAGAAGAATCGATCTGGCTTGTGACTGAACGAAGACCGGCGCAAAGTCAACTTGGACTCCGTCGTTGGACTTTGCGCGTAGGACAGAACGCGAACGAAACGAGTGCGACATTAAAAGACGGATCAACGGAACGATCGCTACAATGCGGACGTTCGAGGGTGCGGAATGACGCAGATGACGCAAAATGACGGAGGGCTGCATCTGCTACGCGCGTCGCTCCGCGACGGCAGCTCCGTCTTCTCGACCGTCCGATGGCTTAACCCGGTAGTCTGCGTTATTTCCTCCCTGGCGGCCGGCGGGGCCGAAGCATAGGACGGAGGGCGATGGGCGGAGGGCGGAGGGCGGAGGGCGACACGAGGATGTCTGCGCTGAGCGCGCCGCGGAGCGGCACGGGGGACGTTCCGACGCGGAGCATCGGAACGAGGGGGTCGTTTGCGTGAGCTTCGATCCTTGTGTTCAGAACTGGAAATAAATAAATTGGCGCCCGCCGAACTGGCCGACCAGAACGATCGCATAGAAACACGCTGTGTAAAAGACGCTGCGCACGTACCACGGCGTGCGGGCGATCACGTTCAGATCGTTGGCGGCGTATTGCACGAACTGCACCATCCAGAGGGGCAAAATGAGCAGCACCACAGGCGCAAGGTAAGACACGACGGGTATCGCCGGGCGAGTGACGATCGCGCTCAAGATTCCAAGGGCCTGCTCCATTGTCTCGGCGCGGAAGAAGATCCAGCCGAGACAGACGAGGTGAAACGTCACCACGATGCGCAGGGCTTTCCAGCAGGCGCGGTCGACCGGGTCGGCCGGCACGACTCGCTCGAGCCACGGTGAAGACAGGCGATGCGCCACCAGCAAGACGCCGTGATAGATTCCCCACACCACGAATGTCCAGGCGGCGCCATGCCACAGGCCGCCGAGTGTCATCGTGAACATCAGGTTTCGATATGTCAGAAACCGACCGCCGCGGCCGCCGCCCAGGGGAATGTACAGGTAGTCGCGAAGCCAGGTCGAAAGGCTGATGTGCCAGCGGGTCCAGAAGTCTTTTGGACTCGTCGCGAAATACGGCAGGTTGAAATTGAGCGGCATCTCGAAGGCCAGGCATTTCGCCACGCCGCGGGCGATATCCGTGTAGCCCGAGAAGTCGCCGTAGATCTGAAATGCAAACGCGTAGACTGCCAGCAAGGCCAGGCCGCCGTCGAGTGTCTCCCAGCGCCCGAAGAGGTCGGTCACGATACTAGCCAGGTTGTCGGCGATCACGACTTTCTTGAGCAAGCCCCAGAAGATCAGATAGGAGCCTTCGTAGAACTGGTGCAGGTCAAACCTTCTTCTGGCGGCGATCTGCGGCAACAGCGATGAGGGGCGCATGATCGGGCCGGCGACTAAATGCGGGAAGAACGAGACGAACGCGGCGAACTGGACGATGTTGCGGGTGGGTACGATCTCGCGGCGGTAGACGTCGATGACGTAGCTCATCGACTGGAACGTGTAGAAGGAGATCCCGATCGGCAGCACGATCTCGAGGTGCTTGATCGGGATGGGCACGCCCGCAGTCCAAAGCAAAGCGTGCAAGCTCTCGGCGAAGAAATTGAAATACTTGAAGAAGCCGAGCATTCCCAGGTTGAGCACCATGCTCAGTGCGAGGATGCTTCGCCGGCGCCGCGGGCTGTTGACTCGCCCCAGCCAGAGGCCGCAGGCATAGTCGACCACCGTCGACAGGATGAGCAGCGAGAGAAACCTGGGGTTCCAGCACGCATAGAAGTAGTAGCCGGCGCCGAGGAGCAAGACGTTTTGCGCCGGCCGCCATTTGCGCAGGAGCCAGTATGCCGGCAACAACGCCGCGAAGAAGAGAGCAAACGCATAGGAGTTGAATCTCATGCGAGGACCTCAGCCGTGAGGAGGGCCTATCTTCGCAATCGACGTGAATCTGTCAATCGCAGGGCGAAGGGGCCGAGACGGTCCGGGGCGTGGGGCGTTCGGCTTGACAGATGGCGGCAATTCGCAAGAATTTGCGGCGATTTCGAGACGCGCGGTCGGACGAGAGCGCTGCCGCACGGGCCTGATGCACTAACCCGACGCGCCAGCCAGGGTTCCGGCGACTGACATGCGGCGTTCGTGAACCAGCCTCGCTGGCGCGTCGGGTTGGTATCGGATGCGCGAGCGGATCCTCGCTGGCGCTTCGGGTTAGTATGGTGTTCGACGTCTGCGTTCGACGCGTTGCGCCCCAGGAGACTCTTTATGCTGCAATCGCCTTGGGAAATCGTGCTCTGGGTGCTGGTCGTGGCCTTTCCCTGGCTGCTGGTGCGGCTGAAGCGCCGGCGCGATCTGGCGTTCCTCGCTGCGGTTTGGGGAATCCTGTGTGCGTCGGCTCAGGTGCTGGCATACCCCGCAGGGCAGCGGCACGAAGCCGCGATCGCTTGCGGCGTTCTGCTGGCGCTCGATCTCGGGGCGTGGTTCATGCCCGCGGCGCTCGAGCTGAAGTTGCTGAAGCTGGCGCGGACCAAGGCGGCCAAGCTGGTGATTGTCACCGTGGGGCTGGCGCTCTTTCCCGCGGCGCTTACCGAGCGAGGCTGCCGGTTGCTGACGGATTTGCATGTGCTCAAATATCATCAAGCAATTCAGACCGTCTGGCGCGCGGGGCATGACGACTGGCGAATGGCGACGATCACCGGCGACGAGAACCGCGAGCCGGACCCTGTGCTGCTCTGGCGGCCGATGACGCACAGCCCTTTTAATGCCCAGCGATTCAAGGGGCCACTCGCGGCTATTCCCAAGCCAGCCGATCTTTATCGTGTGATGTGCTACGGGGATTCCTTGACGGATGGGCCCCCAAGGGGCGGCTGGCCATCGTGGCTGAACCGGCTGCTTGAGGAGCAAGGCCGTGCTCAAGGCCGCCGATTCGAGGTGATCAACGCAGGTGTGGCGGGGTATTCGTCGCACCAGGGCGTGCTGCGATTTCTGCAAGAGGTCGACCAGTACAAGCCCGACCTCGTGCTGGTATCATTCGGCTGGAACGACGCTGCCGAGGCAATCGGGCAGCCCGACAAGACGTTCAAGATTCCGCCCTGGCCCATGGTAATGGCCCAGCGGGCACTGGTGCGCTATCGAGCTTATCTTGTGCTGATGTATTACACGCAAAAGTTGCGGACAGAGCCGCCGGTGGCGACGCCCGGGCGGGTTTCGCCAAGGGTGAGCGTCGAAGACTACCTCGCCAATATGGACAGGTTCCGAACCGAGGCCGACCGCCGGGGGATCGCGATCACGTTCTTGACGCGGCCGCACAAGCTCGCGCCGGACGCGCTGAGCAAGAACTCGACCTGGCGGGGATCGGTGCCGAGATACAACGAAGCGCTCTGCGCCTGGGGGCGCGAGCACAGCGTGCCGGTGATTGACGCCCAGCACTACTTCGCGCGGCTTTCAACTGATCTCTTCAGCGATGAGTGCCACTTCACGCCGCAGGGGTACGAGCGGATGGCACAGATGGTGCGAGCGGAAGTGCTCGAGGGCAACAAGACCGGTTCGAGGGGTGGGGAGCGGCAGCAGGCTTCGGGGCAGAAAGACGGAGTCCGGAAGCGGTGAATTGAGGAGTGAGGCGGTCGGAGATGGTTGGGACGCGGAGCGTCGAAGACGCGCGTTCCGACGCGGAGCGTCGCAACGAGGGGCGGGCCGCTGCGGTCGGAGATGGTTGGGACGCGGAGCGTCGAAGACGCGCGTTCCGACGCGGAGCGTCGCAACGAGGGGCGGGCCGCTGCGGTCGGATTTGGGTGAGACGCGGAGCGTCGAAGATGCGCGTTCCGACGCGGAGCGTCGCAACGAGGGGCGGGCCGCTGCGGTCGGACTTGGGTGAGACGCGGAGCGTCGAAGATGCGCGTTCCGACGCGGAGCGTCGCAACGAGGGGGCTAACCCTTCGCTGTGAGCTCGAGCGTCTGGTGCGGGGCTTTGTCGTGCTCGAGCTTGGAGACGCGCGTGACGATCTCGGCGGCTCTGTCGCTACCGAGGACGGGATCGGCCAGCTCGTGGAATTTCACGGCGAGCTGGTCGTCCGAGAGGGGGTTGCGGTCGTGGCCGGGTGGGTACTTGACCTCGGCGACGAGCTGGCTGCCGTCGTCGAGCGTTACCGTCACGCGGTTAGGAATGCCCTCGGGGTAGCCCTTGGTGAGCTTCGGGTCTTCGATCACGCGAGTGCGCGCGACCAGGTCGAGCAGAGCGGGGTCGCTCATCCGCTGGGGGGTGAACTGGCGGGCGGATACCTGGCCGTCCAGGAGCGCCACGGCCGTGCAATACGGCAGGCTATGGTCGGCTGTTTCCCTGGTTTGAGGGCGCCATTTTTCCGGGTCCTTGCCGATGATCTCCACGGCGGTGCGAAACGTGGCGATCTCCAGTTCGCGGATGCGCTTCGGGTCGCCGATCTGACGGCGCAGGTCGAACGCCGCGGCGATGGCCGACTGGCTGTGGTACTCCGCGGGGACGAACTTGATCGAGGTCTTCGGAAGCATCCAGTCGCCGTCCGACGGGCCACCGAGGCTCGACAACGTAAACGGGCCGGAGACCTGCTGGAAGAACCCCATCTCGCCTTCGAAGAGCGGGGCCGGGCCTGTCATGCCGTCTACCGCGAGCAACGCGGCGAAAACGGCGTTGCGCGAGGCAAACGCGAACGCGCAGCCTTTCCACATCGAAAGCTCGCCGGCGCGGGTCAGACGCAGCGCGGTGCCGGTGGTTGCGGCGATGCCCACGGCGTGCTCGGTCTGCGCCTGGGTAAGATTCAAGAGCTTGGCGGCGGCGAGTGTGGCGGAGATCGAGCCATAGGTCGTGTGGTCCCAGCCGCGGGCGCGGATGCTTGCCGCGTCGCAGAGCCGGCACTGGGCCTCATACGCGACGGCGGCCGCGGCGATCCATGCTTTGCCGTCGGCGCCGGCGAGCTGACCGGCGGCCATCACCGCGGCCCAGTTGTCGCTGGGGTGCGCGGGCTCGAGGGAGAGATAGGTGTCGTTGCAGTCGAGATAGCGGATATGCACGCCGTTGGCAAAAGCCGCCCAGTCCGGCGCGGACGATCCGCCGCCGATCAAGTTGACGGAGGGAGTGCCTTTCGCGCGTGCCGCAACTTTGCGGGCGATGGTGGGGGCGGGCTCAGCCAGGGCACCGATCGCGCAGCCGATTGAATCGAGCAGGCGCCGGCGCGCTTCGACAACGACGCCGGCAGGCAGATCTTCGAAGCGTGTCGAGAGGGCGAACGCGGCGAGGTTCTGAGCAAGGGTGCCGGGCATCGGTGGGCTTTCTGTTTTCTTTCGACAGGTGACGGATCTGTGTACTGAATTTACTGCTTCACGGGCTGCATTTCCAGCTTTCGGCCGGGATCAGCGTCGCGTGCTACCTGGGGGGGCTGGTGCGCCGCGGCGGCGACCGGCGGCAAGCCCACGTGCTGGCGAAGGATGTCGCGCACCTCGCGGATGGCTTCGGGATCCTTCTGCACGCCGTGATCGGAGCGTACGACGCGCTCGTCGACGACGCATGGTCTGATCCCATCACGATCGTCGATATGAGCGCTGCGATACGGAACAACACCGTCGGTGGTCTTATCGACCCCGGTCGGTCGCAGCGAGCCGATGATCGAATGGAATTTGACGGCCTTTGGCGGAGCAGAGGCCTGCATGGATCGGAGTGCCTCCAGGATCGGCGAGTCGGTGTCGAGCGTTTCGATGCTGGTCGGGAACGGGCGGAACCGCCGGGAGTCGAATGCATCCGGGTTGTCCTTCACGAGCTGATAGAGCAGCTTGCGGATGCTGTCGGGCTCGGAGATCAGATTCGAGCTGACGCGGCCCACGACGCCGCGGCTCAAGTCCGAGCCGTGATGGGGCGTGGCCAGGAAGACGACCCGGCTTACGAACGGCAGTGGCTCAAAAAATAAATAGCGGTGCAGCTCGTCGAGCACCGGACGAGGGCCGAGGATGTCGTCGAATGACCGGTCGGAGTAGAGCCGCCAGAGCTTGTCGCCGCTCGAGACGGACATCATCCGGCTCAAGATGCCGCCCATGCTATGGCCCAGGAGCACCATCTGATTGAACGCCGGGTCCCGGCCGTCGGGGTCGTACAACTGCTTGGCCTGCATCAGCGATTCGCGCAGGCTGGCGGCGGCGATGGGGATCGGCACGCCGGTCGGGTACATGAACAGCAGGAACTGGTAGTGCTCCTGAATCTTGGGATTGCGGAGGAGCTCGTTGAGCATCGGGATCCAGGCTAGCGGCGTGGAGATCAGCCCATGCACCATCACAACGGGAATCTTCTTGGGATCATAGGGCCGGATCAAAAGCAGGTTCGCCCGCTCGAGGGCGTGCTCGGGGCGAAGCAGGCCGGTCCAGCGATAGCGATCGAGGTCGGTGCGCGACCACATGTAGGCGAGCGGAGTGGTGAGATCGATCTCGAGCGCGATCTTGTTCGAGTCCTCGCCGACATCGTGGTCGTGCACGGGATCATACAGCTTGAGGGTGCATTCCCGGGCCTCCTTGATATCGACGTTGGGATCAGAGAGGCGGGAGTTCGGCACCAGGAAGGCGGTGAGCGGGAAGGCCATCTCGTCGGGATAGAACCGTTCCGCCGGCGACCGCTCGCCCTTCTTTTGATCGTTATGGCCGGTCTCGCGGACGGCGATCAAGGGCACGCCCAGACCGTACTGGTAGAGGTCCCTGTTCAGGCCTGTGACCTCGAAATCAGACGTCAGCAAGATCTTGTGGATATCCGCTTGATTCCAGGGCGACTCCTGAAGGAGGATGCGCAGCGACTGCTCGCGGCCGTGTACCTTGAACGGAATCGCCTCGCCGTTCTGGAGTTGGATCTGGCCCTTGGTCATGGCGGCGCGGATCAATCGCTCGACGCCGGCGTTGTAAATCTCGCAGGCCAGGCGGAAGCGCGGGTCCGAGCGGCTGCGTCCCTCGGTGAGCTCTGGCTCCTTGCCGAAGAGATAGTCATGCGCGTAGGCGGCGGCATCCAAGAAGCGATCAATTGCCTGGGGCTGGCTGCTGCGCCAGCGCTCGAGCCGTTTGCCTTCGATCCAGGAAAGCTCGGCCAAGGCGTAGACCAGCTCCGGCTCGGCGCGGCGCTGGGCGTATTTCTCGAGGTGCTGAAGAGCCGAGTTGACGTCCTTGCGGTATTCCTTGTCGAGATCGAATCGCCGGAGCGTTTCCACGGTGCGGTCGCTGGGCTTGTCCAGGCCGGAAATGCTGCGCTGGAGGCCCGACGCGCGATCGCCGCGACTCGGCTGGATAGTGATTGTATCCGACCAGGCCACGAGCGAAGCGGCCAGGATCGTCCACTGAGCCAACAGCATGGCGGGTCACTCCATTAACCCACGATGAAAGGGCGCAACGGCCCCGGCAGCGATCGGTGGCGAATGATGACGCACACGGGCGTTGCGGTCAATGCCGAATGGGCCAGTCACGCCGGGGGTGCCACCGGCGCGGCTCGCGCCGCCACGGCTTCGAGGTAACGGTCGATGATCTCGTTGATCGGACCGTCGGCCACGAGATGGCCGTGCTCGATCCAGAGGCCGCGGGTGCAGAGCTCGCGGAGCGCATCCATCTCGTGAGAAACGAGAACCACCGCCTTCGTTCGCTCGAACAACCGCCGCAGGCGGGCCTTCGCCTTGTCTTTGAACGCCGCGTCGCCCACACCTAGCGATTCGTCGATCAAGAGAATATCGGGGTCAACCTCGGTCGCGATCGCGAAGGCCAGCCGCATGTACATTCCGCTGGAATAATACTTGAGCGGCATCTCGGCGAATTCGGCCAGACCGGTGAACTCGTGAATCTTTTCCATCATGCCGAGCATCCGGCTGCGGCTGAAGCCGAGCATCGCGCCGTTCAGGATGATGTTGTCCTTGCCGCTTAGCTCGGGATTGAAGCCCGCTCCCATCTCGATGAGCGGAGCCACAGTGCCGTGAATCGATACTTGACCGAGAGTGGGTGGGTAAATCCTGGCGAGCATCCGCAGCAGGGTGCTCTTGCCGGCGCCATTGCCGCCGACGACTCCTACGCGCTCGCCCTGGCCGATCTTCAAGCTGATGCGCGAAAGGGCCCAGAATTCCGCCGCCGGCACGGGCGCCTCGCGGCGCAGCACCATGTCGAGCACGGCTCGTTTGAGCGAGTATTGCTTGTCGGCGTAATTGACGAACCGGAGCGAGACGTTGTTGAGCTCGATCAGTGCCGACCGAACCCAGGTCTCCGACTCGGGCGCCACCCGCCGGTCAGAGTCGAAAGACCATCTTGTGTTCTTGAGACTTGAAGACGGCATATCCGATTCCCACGCTCAACGCCGCGACGAGCGCGGCGGTCGCGACCAGAGACATCCGGGGCAACTGCCCCGCATAGAGGATGTCGTGAAAGATCTCGATAAAGTAAAACGCCGGGTTGAGCCGAAGCCGCCACTGCGCATCCTTGAACTGGTCAATCGGAAAGAGAATCGGCGTCGCGAAATACCAGGCTTGGAGCACGACGGCGATCAAATGGCCGCAGTCGCGATAAAACGTGTTGAGCGTCGCCACGATCAAGCCCAGCCCGAGAGCAAACATCCCCAGGAGCGCAATTGCCACGGGCAGAAATAACAGCGCAAACGACGGCCTGGCGCCCAGAGGAACCAAGAGCACGAACAACGCAGCGAGCGAGAGAACGAACGTCACCAGCGCAATCAGCACGCGGACCAGAGGAAAGACGAGCTTGGGCAGATAGATCTTCCGGATCAGCCCTTCGTTGTTGATGATCGAGAACGCACAGTCATTCAAGCTGATGCTCAAGAAACTCCAGGGAACCATGCCCGCGAACAGGAAGAGCGAGTAGTTTGGAACCTGATGCATGATGTGACCGAACACCCAGGACAGGATCGCCATCATCAAGATCGGGTTGAGCAGCGTCCACACGAAGCCCAGAAACGAGCGCTGATAGCGGACCCGCAGCTCCTGCACGACCATGTTCTGCACGACCGGCCAGAACCGGACGAGGTCCTGGTGATCCTCGCGCAAGGACGCGATCCAGCGGACCGGCCCGCGCGGCGCCGGCGGTGGCGGAAAGAACTCGGTATGCGGGAATTTCGCAGTCGATCTGACTTCCATGCCTTGCAGGATTCCCATCCGTGCCGCGTTTCGCCGACCGGCCGAGCGGATCCATCCACTTCGGGCCGGCATCTTACGGCCAACCCGCACATCGCGGAAGATCAACACCCCAAGATCGCAATCAACCTACTTTGCCGAGTTTGACCACATTTCCTATGCATCAATCACTGTCTGATTGCCGGTCGAGCGCTCGCACGCCGATGCGTGCGGCGAGGCGTACTTTCTGAGAGTTTGGGAGTTTACGAACGTATTGTGCGCGAAGGGCATTGAGCCACCTCAACTCGCGTCCTTCGTAGCTCACGACGACGCGGGTGAGCACGGGGCCGGGGGTCGCGAGTGCTCGTTGAACTCCGCCCAGCGCATCGGCATTGTCCGTGATTTGATTGAACGCCAGACCCATGGCCGCGGCGAACGCGGCGAAGTCGATGCGGGCGATCTCGGTCGCGGTGGTGCGCCGGTAGACCGGTTCCTGGAGCATCTGCATGTAGTGATAGGCACCGTCGTCGAGCACGAAGAACTTGACGGGCAGCCCGGCGCGGGCGGCGGTGGAGGTTTCGATGGCCGACATCAGAAAGCAGCCGTCGCCCGTCACGCAGACGACCTGGCGATCGGGCCGCACGCGCTGGGCACCGATGGCCGCGGGGACGGCCCAGCCCATGCTCTGGTTGTCGGCCGGCGTGAAGTAGCGGCGCGGGCCCGGCACTTCAACGGTTTCCGATGCCCAGTGGGTGGCGGCTGTCACGTCCACGAAGATCAATTCGTCCGGGCCGAGTGCCGCACGCAACTGGCTCAGGAAGAACATCGGGTCGACGGCCTGGGCGATTCGCACCGTGGCCGCCTCGCAGCGGTCAACCCGGCGCAGGTCTTGAATGTGCTGCCAGAGTTGCGGGCATGGAGGGCGGCGGATTGCCTCGCCGTCGGCGAGGAGCCGGTCGAGGAACACTCGCGAGTCGGACCAGACGGCGACGTGGGCAGGGACATTCCGGCCGAGATTCTGCTGGTTCACGTCAACGTGGATCAACAGGTCGTGCTGGGGGATGGCATAGTTGGCCGTCGAAACCTCGCTGAAGCGAACGCCGATGGCCAGAACCAGGTCGACCTCCTTGAACGCGGCCTCGGCCGCGCGGGTGCCTTGCTTGCCGTAGCCCCAGCCGACGGCCAGAGGGTGATGATCCGGCAAAGTTCCTTTACCGCTGACCGACGTGGCCACGGGCGCCTGCAACAGCTCGGCGACGGCCGCCAGGGACGGCCCGGCGTCGACGCAGCCCAACCCTGCGTAGATGCCCACACGGCGGCGGCGATCGCTCAAGTGCGACAGTGCGCGGCGGTAGGCTTGCTCATCGAACGGAGGCGGGCATGGGGGCGGCACAGGCAAGCTGTAGTTCCAGACCTCTGTGAAAAGGGGATACGGGATGACCACGCCGACCGGCCCCGGCTCACCGGAGATGGCGATCTGGAAGGCCTGGAAAATCGCTTGCGGGATCTCCGCCTGATGGCGGACTTCGAAGAGCCCTTTGACGACCGGGCGGAGGATCGCGGCGTTCGCCAGCCCATGAACCTGGCCGATCTTGGCGTGGGGCGAACGATCGATGTCGCTGACCAGGGCGACGATCGGGATGCCGTCGTAGAGGGCCTCACCGATGCCGGTCAGGGCGTTGGTCAAACCGGGGCCCGGCACGACGGTGAAGACTCCGACCGTTCCGGTGGCCCGCGCAGCGGCATCGGCCATCACGCTGGCGGAAGCCTCGTGTGTCACCAAGAGATACGGCACGCCCTTGGCTTTGAGGGCATCCCAGAGTTCGTTGTTCTGCGCGCCTGGGATGCCGAAGACGCAAGGAACTCCCTGGCACCAGATCGCCGCGGCCGCCGCTTGCGCTCCGGTCATCTTGCCGTGGACGCCGTCGCGCCGGGTATAGCGGCCGAGGCTCGACGCCGGATTGTGCCTGGGGGGCGAGGGCGGTGATCGCCGCGGCCGCGCTCAGAACGCCACCACCGGCGAGGAGCTCGCGGCGGTTTACCTTGGGTGACACGTTGGGGGCTCCCTCCTGGCCGGTACGACGCGCGGGATCAACCCGCCCGGGGGATCCATCGCCTGGGCGAGCCCCCCGCTGCGCACTCCGACATGTTCCTATCGGCCTGGGAAAGAGGTTTCCATCGGCCGGTGAGGCCGCGCGGCGGCGGCGAATGCTCGTAGGAACCGCGTGATCCTTACAATCGGTTCAGAGTCTGGGATCGACGGGAGGGCGATCTAATCGTGTTGGGGACGTGGTCGCCACGCTCGCGCACCGAACCGCAATCCCAGGCCGGCAAGGATCGCGAGATAGACCACGATCATGGCGGGCTCGGGAGCGGGAACCAACGTGAGGGACGTGATTGACCCGACGTCGTCAGGATCTCCAGAAGCGTTGGAGAAGAAAAAGGAATCGCTATGAATTGCAGGCAGAGACAGGGTGGCGAGGTTTGTGAGCCAATCGTTCACTCCTGGATTATAAAGCGTAATATCAAACCGGTTTGGTCCCGTGCTGTCTCCTCCGAATAGCCCGAACTCGGTCGTCGAGACATTCGGTCCGTTCAAGATCGGGAGTCCGGGTTGAGCATTCACCATCGCTTGCACGAACAGCGAATCCGGCGTCGTATTGGCGTAGTTGATCACTTGTCCGCCGATGTTCAGCGTGGCTGAGACATCCGCTCCTTGTTGTGTGACCGAGGTGATTCCGGGCGGTGGGTTCGGGTTCGACTCGACCGTGAAGAATCCACTGAACGAGCTGGACCCATTCACCGGCTCGAGGAGCGTTCCGGTGAACGCGAACGTGATGGGGCTGGCCTGGAGCGATTGCGGGAAAGACGGGAGCAGCAAAGCAGCCACCGCGGTGAATAGCCATTTGCGCATAGGAGGTCCTTCCGGGCTCAATCGCTCTGGAACGGGCCGGAGACGATATCCCAACCCTCGGTTTGCCGCAAGAACACCCTGGGTTTTCACGCAGGGCTCGAAACGCCGGCCAGCGCGGCGGGACGATAACTTCCAGGGTCTTCTCGCAGACGCTTGATGCATTCCAGGACAATTGGGCCGGAGTAGCGGATGGAATCGAGAGCGTTCCCCCATTCGGCCCAGTCGATCGTGCCATGGCCGGGCGGGAGGTGAGTGTCTTGGCGGCCGTCATTATCGTGGACGTGGGTTGTGGCCAGCAGCGTGCCGGCTGCGCGAGTTTCGTGGCGCCAGGCCTTCTCCCAGGTTCGCATGGCCGGTATCGAGTGCAAGCGCGAGCTGCGGATGTGCCAGCTCATGGAGGAGCGCGGCCAGATCGGTCATCCGGCTGCCGGGATGCACGCCCGGGGGCATGTTCTCGACGCACACGAGCACACCCGGCCCGCATGCGTGATCGGCCAGGCGGAGCAGTCCGCGCGCCAGGGCCGCGCGGCGGCGGTCCTGCTCGTCCGGGTCAGACAGTCCTCCGGGATGAATGACCAGGTGTTTCCCGCCGGCGGCGGCTAGCCAGTCGACGCACCTCTTGAGGTCGTCAATTGACTCCTCGTGCGTCACCGCGTCGGTCGAGCCCAGGTCAACGCGACGGGCACGAATCGCCTGCCCGCCCCAGGCGCCGTGGGCGCTATGGATCGAGAACCCGCGACGCGCCGCTCGCCGGGCGAGATCGCCCGGGTCGGGCAGAGCGTTCCAGAGCGGTAGAATCTCGAGCAGGGCCGCGCCCAGGCTCGCGGCCAGGTCGAGCTCCTCGTCGAGACCGACGCGGTCGTAGCCGTAGATGATCATCGTGCCCAGGGCCCGGTGCGACACGCGCTGCCTTTCAAACAGGTCGGAAAGAAACGGTCGCGTCGGATATAATTCCAGGTGCGACCGTTGCCCTGGCAAAGGAACTTGTCGATCATTGTAGTGCAGGTCAAGATAGCAGTCGAGCGATAGAGAAAGGACCCGCGCGCATGCCGCCTGTGGCTTTGATCGACCCCGCATCCGTTGACACGTCTCACGTTCTGGTCGATCGTGAGGGAATCGCGCGGCACAATCCGCAGCGGTTCGAGATGGTTCAGCTCACCGCAATCGTCTTCATCGATACCGAGAACAAGCTGGTTGTCGGCTACAAGGACGTCGCGCGCGATGAGTTCTGGGTGCGCGGCCACATGCCGGACTACCCGCTCTTGCCCGGCGTGCTGATGTGCGAGGCGGCGGCGCAGCTTTGCAGCTTCCTGTGCGGCCACATCAAGCTGGTGAAGAAGGGATTCGTCGGTTTCGGGGGCATGGAAGAGGTTCGTTTCCGCGGTCAGGTTCGCCCGGGCGATCGGCTCGTGCTGGTCTCGAAGGCGACGCGGCTCCATCGCCGTCAACCGATGTTCGACACTCAGGGGTTCGTCGGCAACAACATGGTTTTTCAAGCCAAGATCATCGGCGTCAATCTTACCGCCGCGGGCGAGTCCGACGCTGCCGAATGAGCCGGCCCCCGGCGGCCTCCTGATTGTGACGATTTTTCCGGCCTGGTCCCATGCCACGTTCTCGAATCACGATCGACATTTCAAACCATCTGATCGACCCGGGGCGGCTCTCAGAGCTCGCAGCGCCTGTCGATTGTGCAGGCCTGTTCGGCAACGCGAATCCCGTTGAGCTCGAAATCGGCTCAGGCAAGGGTCTCTTCCTGGTCAGTGCGGCGAAATCTCTTCCTGCTGTGAACTACCTTGGGATCGAGCTCTCGCGAAAGTATGCCATTCACACCGCCGCGCGGCTCGCCCGCAACGAACTGCCAAACGCCAAGGTCTGGTGCGGCGACGCTCGACTGATCATGGCGCGGCTCGTTCCCGATCAAAGCCTCCTCGGCGTGCATGTGTATTTTCCGGACCCGTGGTGGAAGACCCGCCACAAGAAGCGAAGGGTCTTCACTGCCGAGCTGGTTCGGGCAATTGAGCGCACGCTGCAACCCGGCGGGCTGCTTTCCGTTGCGAGTGACGTCGAGGAGTATTTCGGCGTGATCCGCGGTTTGATCGCGGCGAGCGGGCGGTTTCATGAACAGGAGCCGCCGGCCCCGGCGGAGCCTGCGCACACGCTCGATTACCTCACGCACTTCGAGCGGAAGTACCGGCTCGAAGGCCGGCCGATCTACCAGGCACGGTTTGTAATGCGATAGGCCAGTCCGGGACCGGCCATCGCCTGGCCGTCGCTATTGTGGGAGGATCGCTTTCTGGACGGGCTCATACGCCCGATTACCGTTCGCGCCATTGCCTTCCGGCGGGTTGCCGTTCTCGAGCTGGTAAAGGACCTGACCGGTTTCGGTGGGGTAACGACCGGTGATGCAGGCGCGGCAGAGGCGGTCGCCCTCAAGGTCGACAGAGCGAGCGATGGCTTCCACGGGCAGATAGCGCAGGCTATCGGCGCCTAGCTCCCTGGCCATTCGCGCTTGCGCCGCGGCCGACACGCATTCGCCTGGGTGATCGATAAACGGAGTCGCGAAGAGCTCGGCCTTGCGAGACATGTCGATCCCGTAATAGCACGGCGCGATGATCGGCGGGCAGGCAACGCGGAGATGAATCTCCCGGGCCTGGCCGCGATCGCGAATCTCGTGCACGAGCGCGCGCATCGTGGTGGAGCGCACGATGCTGTCTTCGACCAGGAGAACTCGCTTGCCGGCGAGCACTTCCGGCAGCGGCGTGTACTTGAGCTTGGCTTTGGAGGCGCGATCGGCCGTCCCTTCGATGAACGTGCGGCCTACGTAGCGGTTCCTCATCAAACCTTCGACGGAGGGAACGCCCAGCGCAAAGGCCATGGCGTCGGCCGCGGCCTTGGCCGTATCGGGCACGGGAACGACGATGGTGTCGCCGTCCAGCGGAATATCTTCGAGCTGCGCCAGCTCCTTTCCTAATGCCGACCGACTCAGATAAACCGAGCGATCGTCGAGGGTGCTGGCGACATTCGCGAAATAGATCCATTCGAAGAAGCAGTGGGCCTGGCTCGGCGATGGAGCGAAGCGTTCGATGCGCACGCCACCCGGCCCGGCGACGGCGAGCGTGCCGGGCTCGAGCGAGCGGATGTTGCGGAAACCCAGGTTGGCGAGCGGCACGCTCTCGCTCGCGGCGCCGAAAAGCGGTCCATGCTCGGCCACGCAAAGCGGTCGAATGCCGAGGGGGTCGCGCACGACCACCAGCTCGCCGTAAGCGGTGATCAACACGATGTTGTAGGCACCGTCGAAGCGTTCCGAGATCCGTCCGAACACGCCGGCCCAGTCCGGATCCTGGTCCTCGGTCTGCAACTCGTACGCGAGCGAGTGCATGATGATTTCGGTGTCGGTATTTCGCTTGAGGTGGTAGTCGCCCTTGGCCAGCAGCGACTTCTTGAGCGCCTCGTAGTTGGCAAGCTGGCCGTTGAACGCGAAGGCAAACCACTTCGTCTTGCGGCCATGGTCTCGCTCGAACGGCTGCGCATCGGAACGATCGTTGCCACCGCAGGTTGCGTATCGCACGTGACCGATCGCGAGCGGACCGTCGACCCCCTCCATGATGGCCTCGAACTCCCGGCGATGATTCAGGCGAAACGCTTCCGCAACCGTGCCCACCTCCTTGTGGGTCTTGATGAGCGCACTGCGGTCCGGTCGAAAACTGCTCATGCCGGCGGCGAGCTGGCCGCGGTTCTGCATGTCCAGAAGCATTCGCGGCACGAGCCTGGCCACACTGTTTACATCGCCCGCGATCGGTGCCAGCGAGGATACCGTGGAGCCCGCGGCGTGGTAGACGGCAGCGACGCCGCATTCGTGGTGAAGCTCACCCATCGGCTCGTTCCACCCCGTTAAAGTTGCAGCTCGAGTCCGAAAATTCAATTCCAGCGCCGGTCGAACCCACCCTAGACAGCCTTTGCCCCCGGCGACGAAGCATTATAATGTCGGCGGTATCTACCGACAACCTTCACGATCGCCGCCCAGAGCGATGCACGGCTCGATCCAGCCCAATCTACCACCATAAAGCGTTACGCTCCTTCGGTTTCGGAATGTAGCCCGTGAATCCCGACCAAGACGATCGACCTGACGGGACGTCCACCGCCCGCGAAACAGCGGATTCCGCAGCAGCGGGCGCGCGTGGTGCAGGGCCCTTGCCCGTTCGTGACCTGGTCAGAGACGAAGTCGTGCTCTCGGCTCAAACCTGGGTTGTGAAAGTCGGCACGAGCGTGCTCACGGGCGCTGACGGCACGCTTGACCCGGACCGAGTAGGGCATCTCGCCGAGCAGATCAGCCTCGTGATGGACCAGGGCCGGAAGGTGGCGCTGGTGCAGCTCGGGCGCGGTCGGGGCGGGAATGGGCCAGCTCGGCTGGAAGCGCCGGCCCGAAAACCTGCGCCAGCTTCAGGCGGCCGCCGCGGTCGGCCAGGCGTTTTTGATTCGTGCTTACGACGAAGGGCTGCGCCGGCATCGTCGCCACGCGGCGCAAATACTTTTGACGCACGAAGATTTCGACAGCCGCCCACGCTACCTGAACGTGAGAAACACCCTTCATGCCCTGTTCGAATGCGACGCAGTGCCGATCATCAACGAGAACGATACCATCAGCGTCGATGAAATGAAGCTCGGCGATAATGACCAGTTGGCGGCGATGGTCACCAACCTGCTCCAGGCGCCGTTGCTCGTGATCTTGAGCGTCGTGGATGGGCTCTACCGTGCGATGGGAGATGGTCAGGGCCCCGGTGAGCTCGTGCCGCTCGTGTCTCAAATCGACGAACAGGTGCTCTCGCTTGCCGCCAGTGAACGCAGCACCCTGGGCACAGGCGGAATGCAAAGCAAGCTGATAGCGGCCCGGCGGGTGACCCAGGCCGGCGGCTCGGTCATCATCGCGTCGGGGACGCAGAGAGAGCCGCTCACGCGGATACTTTCCGGAGAGCCTGTGGGGACACTGTTCATGGCTCATGGCGCGCGGCATAAAGCCCGCAAGCGCTGGATCGGGCTGACGGCGCGGCCGAGAGGTTACTACGTTGTCGACGATGGCGCGCGTAGGCGCTTGAGTCAAGCTCGAGGAGCCTGCTGGCGATCGGCATTGTCGAAGTCGTGGGTGATTTCGAAAAGGGTGACGTCATCGGCATTCGCGACCGCTCAGGCTGCGAATTCGCACGCGGGCTCACGAACTACGCGACTTCCGATGCCCAGCGCATCCAGGGCCTTCGCACCCACGAGGCCCGCGATGCGCTCGGCGTGGCGGCCTACGACGAGGTCGTCCACCGCGACAACCTGGCGCTCATTGAGTGACCGCCAGGGCGTCTCACGGCATGGGAATGCCGGAAAACTCGAACGGGATTTCGATGTCGGTGCGGGCCACGGAATAGTAGCGCAGCTCCTTGGGCGCCGCAGATCGGAGCGAACTGGTGACCGTCAGAGTGACCCGTGAGTTCTCGGCGTCGGCGATCGATTGAAACCACGGCATGACGCGGTCACTCGAGTCGAGCACGTCGATTTGAAGCTGCTCCTGGCCGCTGCGAGGGAATAATGAGCTGTAAGTCTCGGCTTCGGCGCTCGATGGTGAATCCGGGCCATTGGCTTTGATCGAAAGCTCCACCAGCGTTTGCCGCGAGTCAGGCAGTGCCCGGACGCTGTGAATGGTCAATTCGGTGTCGGAATTCTCGAACGTCTTGCCCACGCTGTTCTCGAGCGGAACGATCAGGGGACCGGGGCGACGAGAGGAGACGCTGACCGGAATGGTTCCGCGAAGCGTCTTGATCGTGTCGCCGGGATCGGTGGGCCGTTGCAACGGCACCTGGGTTTCCATGACTGGCCCGAGTGGCGCCCCGAAATAGCTGCGGAAATTGAGCGAATGCGATTGGCGGCCCGCAGGGATCAGGGAATTGCCGTGGTCATCGACGGCTTCCTGGAGTCGAGGCTCTCCGCGCGGGGCCAGCGCCAGCCGGGGCTCGGCGGCAACCACGAGCTGGGCGCCGAACTGCACCGCCGTGACCGGGTTGAGCCGCGCCTGAGCACCCCGGCGCGCGCCCTGGCCGGCCCGGACCGCCGGACGGGGAGGAGCCGGCACAACTCCCAGATCATTGCCACCGGCCAGGTAGGTCAGCCGTCGCTGATAATCGATCCCAAGCAGCCGTACGCGGAACGGACCGTGGTCCGAAATCGGCGTGAGCGTTCGAATCACTCCTTCGGTGAGCGCGAAAACCTGGTCCTGGTGACCGGCAAAACCTTGCATTCCCGGGTTGTACTGGAGCGATGCAACATCGCAGAGCTCGTCGAGAGCCTTCCAGAAAGTCTGACTCTCGGCGTGACGGATGGTGACGCGCTGATTTTTCCACCTGGGAAGGTTTTGCGGATAGAGCGTGATCTTGAAGCCGGTCTGACTGTTGAGCGACGTCGCCACGTCCGAGAGTGTGGCGCCGTCGAAATCGAGTCGGACGGAGGTCGGCTGGGTGAGCAGGGCCGTCTCGATCTTCACAAGCAAGGTCTGGGCCCGGGTTTTGATTTCCATGTCGCGTGACAGCCGCGCAGTGCGCAGGGCGGACAAGGCGCGGCTGCCGATTCGCTCGAGCTCGAGTGCTGCCGCCTGGCGATCGGCGAAACGCGGAGCACCGAGCTGCCGCACCAGTGCGGCCGACGTCGAATCGGCCTCGGCCTGCGGTAATTGACCCAGGACGACGCAAAGCACGAGCGCAGCACCCATGGTCGCGAACCCCTTCCGGCTTGACCGACCGCACGGTCGTGACAGCCGGCGCGGAAAGAAGCGAAACTCGATCGTTGGACTGCAAACAATCATAACCGATCCATTGCGCGGTTCCACCTGGGGGCCCAAAAGTTATCAGGAACGCACGACGAGGCTCCGACGCGCACCGCGACGCTGGAGCGAGTGAGCCGGCGGGCGATCCGGCAAAGAACGGACCACTGGTCGGATCGGCGTCATTTTTCCGGCCGAGCAGCATGCTGACTGGAACTCCTGGGTAGCGAACGACGATGTAATTGATACAATCTATTATCGTAGCGCTATTGCGCCCGAGCCTGGGCGGATTCGAGGGGGACCGAGACATGAGATGGACTCGCGACCGGTGGATCCGATTTCTGTTCGCGGGGTTCTGCATCACCGCCGCGAACCAAGGGCTTGGGACGGCCCATGGCCAAGGCTTCGGGCCGGATCCGTTCCGCCCGTACAATTCGCAGTACGACCAGTATGTCTATCCGATCAGGCCCGAGACGGGCGGCGCAGCCGCACCGGCGCGGGGGCTGGCGCGGGGCGAGACCCCATTCGAGCGGTGGCTGACCGAGGAGGAAGGCGGCTCTCGTTTATCGACAGAACGCTATGGCGCGGGCGTGCGTTACTGGAAGGTGCGGACGGACCTCGAACGGGACAGGCGCGAGCTTGCCAAGAAACGCAGTGCTCGCAACAACGCGGAGCTGGGATCAGTCACGCAGAAGTATCTGGCTTACTTTTCGGAGGAAAACCCCAGTAAGCGGGCCATCCTGCTACGAGAATACACCCCAAGCGGCCGCGGCGACGAGCCGGCAGCAGCGGATGAGGGCAACGTCCCGGCGGCCCGGCGCGGCGCGGAGGCGCGGCGGCCGCGCGGGTGCAGCGACCGGGCGCGATCCCTTGGAAAGAGCAGGTGACGACAAGAGCGGCAGACGCATCCCGCCCGCGCCCGCCCTCCCCCGCAGTGCGGGCCGTTCAACGCGACGGCCAAGCGACGTGCTCGAGCGATCGCGAAGGCTTGATGACGGCGGCAATGCCGATTCTCCAAGAACGCCGGCCACCAAACGCTCTGATCGGAGACCGCCGGCGACGCCTGCAACAGACGAATGAGCCCGCCGATCGCGGCGGGACAGGCGCGGACGAGAAGCTCGTGCCGGCAAGATTGAGCTGGTAAAGGCTCAACTTCTGGTACATGTAACGGTCCGGCTACCGTGAATTCCTTCAGCATGAACGTCATCGATCGCATCGTCGCCATCGCCTGATCGGTGCCGGCGCAGCAGCAGATCACGATGTCGGCAGCGTAGTTGACGGTTCGTCTGGAATCTGGGTTTTTATGACAAAAGGATGGGTGTCTGGGTACTCTGGCTTTACCGGGTTGCCCGCAAGCATGCCGGCCAGCAGGAGGGCGGATGGCAGTTCACCATGCGCCAGCTCTACGAAAAGTCCGGCTCAACCTCGCGCTTCTCTGACTTCGCCATCGACGTCCGCAAGGTGGTCGATGCTGACTCGCTGCCGGAGTACACGGCGCTGCTCCACAAGAATGAGGAGGGGGAGGAGATCATTCATTTCCTAAAGCGCGACCAGCTCTCACTGGACGACCCGCGATACGAGTCCCCGCGTCATGCCCGTCGCCGGGTTGCCCGTGGCATTAACTCGAAATCGATAAAGTTCAGCGAGATAGCCAAGTAGGGAGCACGGCCTATTGGACGCAACGGGGGGAGGGGGCGATGACTGGACACGGCCTATTAGACGCAAAGAGGCGAGGGGGCGATGACTGGACACCGCCTATTAGGCGTAAGTGATCCAGCAACGACGTGTTATACACGGCCTATTGAGCGTATCCCGCCCACAAAAACGGGGGAGGGGGGCGTTTATAAGTCCCCGACGAAGGCAGACGGTTGTGATTCCGCTTCCGGAAGTATGGCATCCAAGGGGACGGCCTATCAGGCGCAAATCCTCAACGGGTCGGGCGAGGGGGCCAGCCACCGAATCTTCGTCCGGAGGCTGTGAAATGACACGGCCTATTGGGCGCACCATGCTCGGCCTATTAGCCGCATTTGCTCCCGGCCTATTGGGCGCAAAGGCTCGGCCTATCAGGCGCACGAATTGCCCGATTTCTTCGGTAACTCAGAGAGATATTGAGGTGCTAACTGTTTAACTTTAAGTATTATTTATATAACTTACTTAACGTGATCAGCCTGTGGACAACTTCTGTAAGTGTCCTATGAAACCTGTCAAAGTTCGGAGGAGGGGAAGCAAAGGAAGTGTTTTTCAGGGAAGGGGGAGATCGGTTCCAAGGCCGGAGTGCCCTAGGAACGATTTAGACGGCCTCCAGAAGAGCGAATCGATCTTGGGTGCTACAAATCCGCCTCCACCCGAGCCATGACGGTCCCTACGCAGCCAGTTTGATTCCGCTGGAGCTTTGGCGCTAGATGCGCTATGTGATTGTTATATGTCAGGAACCGCTCCACACCGCAGCAGCTACCCGGCCCGGACGATTAACCCGAGGCCCGGCATTGCGATCACGTTCATCGTGACCTACCCGTATCTGTCCAACTCCCTGAAATCCTTTCCCCGCAGCCCCGATCACGACGTCGTCCTGGCCGCCGTGCTCACCCTTGTTTGGGGAACGATCTTTTTCTGGGACACGATCGGCCGAAGGTGGCCCAGGGTCCGGCTGGCCATCGAAGCGTTGCTCGGACTAGTCTTCCTTTCAGGCATGGCCGCCCTTTACGGGACAATCGTCTACCTGATTCTCAAGAAGTAGTTGCTCTCAAGACCGCCAACACGATTAAAGCCACGCCCCAGCGTGACCGGCCGAAACATTCCTCCGCCGAGGAACCGATCGCGGTCCGCATCCGGACCCGCGGGACCCATGACCTGACGCCGCTGGTCTGGGTCAGGATACTCTGCACACGTAATTGTTTGCCAAATATTAAACAATCGGATGAGGCTCGCCCAATAGACACAAACCAGAAGGACTGGTCGCTCTGAGTTTCTATAACCTTTTGTAATATAACGGTTTACATAGTACAGAGCCTACGACGTCGGCCGCCGTACATTAGAGCGGGGGCGAAGGATGAAGTACCCCGACGGACCTGGTATGATGCATCTCCTTGATCTGCTTGATTTTAACTTGAGAAGAAGCTACTCCTAAAGCAACTCCTCCTTGCATGCATCGATCCTACAATGATCACGGACTACCACGCGAAATACTTCGCCCATGAACTGACTAAGCGGTGTTCCTCCGACAGTGTTGAGAAACTGGCGGCAGCGGTTGCTGGCGCTCAAGTCGATCTCAATCCGCATCAGGTGGACGCGGCTCTCTTCGCTTTTCACTCCCCGTTTTCCAGGGGAGCCGTCTTGGCTGACGAGGTCGGCCTCGGGAAGACCATCGAGGCGGGGCTGGTTCTCTCACAGATCTGGGCGGAGCGTAAACGGCGAATCCTGGTCATCACCCCATCGAACCTCCGAAAGCAGTGGCACCAAGAGCTGACGGAAAAGTTCTTTCTTCCTTGCCAAATCCTCGAAGCTCGGTCTTATAACGAGGCGATCAAACGAGGCAACTTACGACCCTTCGAGCCATCCGACACGGTCGTTATTTGTTCTTATCAATTCGCGAGAAGCAAGGCAGCCGACGTTCACAACACGGCCTGGGACCTTGTCGTTATCGACGAGGCCCATCGTCTCCGGAACGTCTACAAACCCTCAAATGTCATCGCGAACACACTGAAGCAGGCACTCAAGGAACGCAACAAGCTCTTGCTGACTGCAACGCCGCTTCAGAACTCACTCCTAGAGCTTTTTGGGCTCGTCAGCTTTATCGATGAGCATACCTTTGGCGATCTTAAGAGCTTTCGCGAACAATTCGCCAACGTCAGCCAGGAGTTGGTATTTCAGACGCTCAAGGCGCGTCTGAGGCCCATCTGCCACCGCACGCTCCGCCGACAAGTGACGCACTATATCCCCTATACCCAGAGACTGCCGATCGTTCAGGAATATACGCCCGAAGAGGGTGAGGACCGTCTCTATAATCTGGTTTCGGACTATCTGCGACGCGAGAACCTCCAGGCTCTTCCGGCAGGCCAGCGGTCTTTGATGACGCTTGTCCTCCGGAAGTTGCTCGCATCATCGACTTTTGCCATCGCCGGAGCCCTAACCTCAATCTCGAATCGCCTCAAGTCTACGCTGAGGAAGCAAGAGTCGATGTTCTCGCTCGAAAAGGAATTTGAAGAGGAGTACGAGGCTTTAGATGAAACAGCCGAGGAGTGGACGGAAGACGAGGTGGCCAAACCGCTGACCGAGGCTGATCGAAAGGCGCTCGAACAGGAAATCGCGGACCTCGAATCATTCGCGGCTCTAGCCACCTCGATCGAGCACAACGCGAAAGGCAAGGCGTTGCTTCAGGCTCTTTCCGCGGCATTCGCGAAAGCGGATGAGTTAGGAGCCGCCCAGAAAGCGATCGTCTTCACTGAATCTCGTAAGACCCAGAACTATCTCTTACGCGTTCTGGCCGACAGCCCGTTCTCTCACGGAATCGTTCTCTTCAATGGCACCAATACGGACGACCGCTCCAAGGCGATCTATAAAGCCTGGCTGGACCGACACCAAGGGACAGATCGCGTCACCGGCTCACGAACGGCTGATATGCGCTCTGCGCTCGTGGATTACTTCCGCGAAGAGGGGCGGATCATGATCGCGACCGAGGCCGGAGCCGAGGGGATCAACCTTCAGTTCTGCTCACTCGTAGTGAACTACGACCTTCCATGGAATCCCCAGCGCATCGAGCAGCGGATCGGACGCTGTCATCGTTATGGGCAGAAGCACGACGTCGTTGTCGTTAACTTCCTCAACCGCTCGAACGAAGCCGACCTTCGCGTTTTCGAACTACTCTCCGAGAAGTTTCAGCTTTTCGAAGGGGTCTTTGGTGCCAGCGACGAAGTGCTCGGCGCGATTGAGTCGGGCGTGGATTTTGAGAAGCGTATCGCGGCCATCTACCAGCGATGCCGGAAACCCACGGAGATCCAGGCAGCATTCGACCAGCTCCAACTCGAACTGAGCATGGAGATCAACGAGGCGATGACCAAGACGCGCCGTCAACTCCTTGAGAATTTCGACGACGAAGTCCGGGAGAAGCTCAAGATCCGGGATGAAGCGTCCAAAGCCTATCTGAACCAGTTTGAGCGGCTATTGATGCAACTCACCCGGCACGAGCTCAACGGCTACGCCGAGTTCTTGAGCGATTCCGCGTTCCGGCTCAAGAACAGCCCGTTCGGGACTCATATACCAGCGGGCCTTTACGAATTGCCGAGACGGTCAGGAGAAGCCCACCTGTATCGTACCGGTCACCCCCTTGCCGAGGCGATCCTCAGCCAAGCGAAATCCCGCGACCTACCCAAAGTCGAGGTCGAATTCTCATACAGTGACCACGACGGAAAGGTGACGCTTCTCGAACCTATGCATGGGAAGAGTGGCTACCTAACCCTGAGCGAATTAACCATCGAGTCACTCAACCAAGCCGAGGATTATCTCGTCTTTGCCGGCGTCACCGAGGAGGGGAACCTCATGGATGAGGAGACATCGCGACGGCTCTTGACGGTCCCGGGACGAGTGATAGGTTCCGCAGATTGGAATGTGCAGGTCGATGCGCCGCTTGAGAAGATGCGGGATTCGCGGAAGGCAGAAATTCAGAAACGAATTTCGGAACGTAATGCCGGTTTCTTCGAGGCCGAAGCCGAAAAGCTCGATGGCTGGGCCGACGACATCAAGCTGGGTCTGGAAAGGGAGATCAAGGAAATTGATCGCCAAGTCAAGGAGGCTCGAAGGACGGCAAGTGCCGCTCTCGCCTTGGAGGAGAAGCTTGCCGGCCAGAAACAGGTTAAGAACCTTGAAGCTCTACGCAACCAGAAGAGAAGAACCCTGTTCGACGCGCAGGACGAGGTGGATCGACAGAGGGGCGAGCTGATCGCCCAGATCGAGGGGAAGCTGTCACAGAATGTAAGCATCGTCGAGCTATTCTCGATCCGTTGGAAACTGTCGTAACCCCATGCCAACCGAGCAAGAAATACAGGTTGTTCACGTCGAGATGGCGCTCCGGCAGCGGTTCTTTCCGCTCGTGCCGAAGGTCGAGAAACCCCAACGTCAGGGTTGGAACGAGGAAACGCACGACGTCGATCGTCTATCGAGAGCACTCGCCGCCTACTGCCTTGTCGGTCTATCGGAAGTCGACGACGTCGCCGCCGCAGGTGCTTTGACAGATGGAGACGACGACTTCGGTATCGATGCGTTCCTCTTCGACAAAGCACGAAACCGCCTCGTCATCGTTCAGTCTAAATATAAGCGAACAGGTACGGCACCCAGCCAGGAAGAGGTTCAAAAGACTATCAATGGGATTCGTGCACTCCAGGATCGCCGCTTCCAGGAGTTTAACGCGCACTTCCAGAACCGCCTCGACGAGATCGAGGAGGCACTCGATAGCCCCGGTGTCGTGTTCGAAGTAATCGTCGTCTTCCTCGGCGAAACCCTTGGACCGCACGCCACGACCGACCTTGATGCTCTGCAAACGCAGATGAACCGTCTGAGCCAGAGAATGCTCTGGAAAAAGTGTGGGATTTCTACTGTCTTCGGGTGGCTGGTCGAGGAAGAAGCGCCTCCCATAGCATCGGTTGACGTCTTCCTCGAGAATTGGGCACACATTACTACTCCCCGAAAGGCCATCTATGGACAAATCAGTGCCGCTGATTTAGCAGAACTCGTCGAGGACAAGGGCAAAGCTCTGTTTGAGCGAAATATCCGACATTACTTGGGTTCCGTAGGCGTTAACGCCGCCATCGAAGAGACAGTACGACGGAGGCCTGGCGACCTCTTCTACTTGAATAACGGCCTGACGGCGGTGGCAGAGAGTATCGTTCCAGGAGGAGGGAACTCCGATCGAAACAATTTCCGCTTGGAGAAGGTTTCTATCGTCAACGGAGCGCAGCCCGCAGGTTCCATTGCCACCGCAGCCATGGAAGGTGACATCTCACTCGATGCTAAGCTGATGATCACGGTCATCGAGATCGGGACAGCTAATGATGACTTCGGGCGAAGAGTAACACAGGCTCGCAATCTCCAGACAGCCGCCAGAGGTATTGACTTCGCCGCGCTCGACCCGAACCAAGAACGAATCCGGCAAGAACTTGCCGTCACCGGGATCACCTATCATTATCGTCCCTCGGCGGACGCCAGAGTTCGACGCGACGATTCGTTTACGGTAGAGGAGGCGGCTCTTGCCCTCGCCTGCTTGTCACAACCGATCCTCTCAAGCGTCGAAGTGCAAACACGCGAAAGCCGTAGACAACCCCATCTCCATGCGATCGACTTGGTCGTTGCCGCCAAAAAGGAGGTCAGCAGGCTTTGGGATCAAAACTCTGAATACTACAAGCTGATCTTTGGCTCGAACGTGACGAGCCTCAGGATTTGCCGCCTAGTCCGCATTCACCGATTGCTGGACCAGATATTGGCGGACTCGGAGCGGTCGGAGACAGTATATCACCGCCGCATGTTCTTCCGTCATGGTCGTTATTTCACCATGGCATTTGTCGCACACCGACTGAAGGACGTTCTGACTAGAGTGGACTTACAGCTCACTGATGCGGACAAAACGTCCTTGTCTCAACAAACGAACTTGATCGCCGAGGCGATTCTGACAGACTCCGCACAGTTACAAGGAGTAAAGGGTTATCTAGCCATATTCAGAAACTTGACCGATGCCCAGCAGCTGGCGGATGGCGTGCTTCGTCGGCTTGTTGAACAAGATCGTCACCAACGCGATGGGTCAAGAGCCCCTCAGGTAAATGACTCGCCAACCACACAAACACCTGCTACGAATTGACCATGAGCAAGAAGCAACGACTAGAACTGACCTGGATCGGTAAAGAGAACCGGCCACGGCTGGAGCCGAGGATTCTTCTGGAATCGCCGGAGCGATCCTATCACGCGCAACATAGACTGACTGACTCTGATATCTTTGACAATATACTAGTTAAAGATGACAACTTACTCGCACTTAAAGCTCTTGAACATCACTTTGCTAATAGCATTCACTGTATATTTATAGACCCACCATATAATACTGGCGCTGCATTCGAGCATTACGATGATGGGGTCGAGCATTCGCTGTGGTTGTCGATGATAAGAGAGAGGCTTGAGGTACTTCGGACGCTACTTCATTCCCGTGGTTCGATTTGGATCACGATTGACGACACAGAAGCTCATTACCTCAAAGTCCTTTGCGACGAGGTTTTCGGAAGGCCCAATTTTGTCGCAAATATCGTGTGGCAAAAAGCCTATACATCGAATCAGACCGCAAAACACATCTCGAATACACACGATCATATTCTTGTGTATGCGAAGGATGGGACTAAGTTTACTATGGGCAAGCTCCCGCGAACACAAGAGCAAAAAGAGAAATTCTCGAGTTTTGATAATGATGCGAGGGGCCCTTGGAAAGCCGAAAATCTCTCAGCGGGCAAGTTTTACGCCGCAGGGCAATTTCCAATCACTGGCCCGACAGGAGCGGTGTTTTACCCTCCCAAGGGTAGATACTGGCGGTGCAACGAAGAACAGTATAAAGCCTGGTTGGCGGATAACCGTATCACTTTTGGACGAAGTGGGGACGGTCGCCCAATGCTCAAAAAGTTTCTCAGCGAGATGACCGATGGACTCACTCCGAACACATGGTGGACCCATGAGGAGTCAGGCAGCAACAAAGAGGCGAGCATTGATTTGAAGGCAATGTTTCATGGTGAGGACGACGTTTTTCAGACTCCCAAGCCCGAAAAGCTCCTTCGCAGAGTGATCCAGCTTTCAACAAGTCCTGGTGATTGGGTACTTGACTCCTTTGCAGGGTCTGGCACCACGGGTGCGGTTGCCCACAAAATGGGGCGACGGTGGATCATGGTCGAACTGGGAGAACATTGTCATTCGCATATCATTCCCCGCTTGAAAAAAGTCATTGACGGGGACGATCCGGGGGGGATCACGGAGGCAGCGGAGTGGAAAGGTGGTGGTGGGTTTCGTTATTACAGGCTTGCGCCATCGCTGCTTGAGAAGGACAAATGGGGCCGTCTGGTAATAAGCAAGACCTACAACGGCGAGATGCTCGCCGAGGCTCTCTGCAAGTTAGAAGGTTTTACTTACGCCCCGAGTGATTCTGTCTACTGGCAACATGGCCATTCGACAGAAAGAGACTTCCTTTACGTAACGACCCAGAATCTTAGTCGCGAGCAGCTCCAGGAATTGTCAGACGAAGTCGGTTCCGAGCGATCGCTTCTGGTGCTCTGCTCGTCGTTTCGAGGGAAGTCAGATCAATTCCCGAATCTCACGGTAAGAAAGATTCCCAAGCACGTGGAGATGCGTTGCGAGTGGGGGCACGATGACTACAGTCTAAAGATTGAGAACCTTCCGAAGGCTCCTCCGAAACCAGGTCAGCAACGGTTGCTTTTCGATGAGGAGGCCAAGCGATGAACCGTCACGTCAATTCCATCGCTGGTCGCCTGAGCCTACGCCCACCGCAGCGGCAATCGTTGGAGATCCTTGACCGAGTTACGGAAATCGCTCCACCTGCCAAGAAAGTGGACGTATCGGCGGCCCTAGCAACGATTCGCAGTGAGTTTCCTACTGTCACAGACTTTGAGCGGGAATTCCCTTCGCTGTGCTTTGCACTCGCTACCGGCGTGGGCAAGACGAGGCTAATGGGAGCCTTCATCAGTTATCTCCATCTCGCACACGGTCTGAATAACTTCTTCGTCCTGGCCCCCAATCTGACCATCTACAATAAACTGGTTCGTGAGTTTTCCGAACGCAACCACCCGAAATACGTCTTCAAAGGCATCGCGGAATTCGCTATCGAACCACCCGCCATTATTACCGGTGACGATTACGAATCGTCGGCCAAGACGCTTTTCGACGCTTTGCTTGGATGCAAGGTCAACGTCTTCAATATCTCGAAGATCAACTCCGAGGTACGCGGAGGGAAGGCTCCCCGCATTAAGCGACTATCGGAGTATATCGGGGAGAGCTACTTCGACTACCTCGCAGGGCTGGATGACCTGGTTCTCCTCATGGACGAGTCGCACCGATACAGGGCATCCGCAGGGGTCAGGGCGATCAACGAGCTCAAGCCAGTCCTAGGGCTCGAACTCACGGCGACGCCCTTCGTCGAGACGAGCAAGGGAGCGGTCCCTTTCAAGAATGTCATCTTCGACTACCCGCTGGGCAAGGCGATGGCCGACGGGTTCGTGAAGGAGCCCGCCGTAGTCACACGCAAGAACTTCAATCCGGTCGGCATGTCACCCGAAGAGATCGAACGAGTCAAACTGGAAGACGGGGTTCGGCTCCACGAAAGCGTGAAAGTCGAACTCGAAACCTACGCACGCGAGTCGGGCAATCCGATCGTGAAGCCCTTCCTTCTCGTTATCGCTCGCGACACGACGCACGCGGGCCAACTGATGCAGCTCATGACTTCTGACAAGTTCTTCGAGGGGCAATACCACGAGAAGGTGATTCAGGTCGATTCGAGCAAGACCGGAGCGGAAGAGGACGAGATGGTCGAGCGTCTGCTCAAGGTTGAGAGCACTGACGAGCCGACTGAAATCGTAATCCACGTCAACATGCTCAAGGAAGGTTGGGACGTAACGAACCTCTACACGATCATACCGCTTCGCGCCGCCAATGCCCGAATTCTCATTGAGCAATCGATTGGTCGTGGCCTCCGACTTCCCTACGGCAAGCGAACAGGAGTGATCACTGTCGATCGGCTTAACATCGTCGCGCACGATAAATTCCAAGAGATTATCGACGATGCCAAGAAATCGGATTCACCGATCCGAATCCAACAGGTCATCCTGGCTCCTGAAGTCCTTGCAGAGAAGACCACGACTGTTGTTTCTCAATCTCAGCTCATGAACAAGTTGGGCATCCAGCCCGATCACCAAACCTCGTCGACGCAGGTTGCTGGCCAGAATCAGCCACCAGCCTTCACGAGTCCAGAAGAACAGAAAGTCGCCCAGATCGCCTATGACGTGATCCGCCGCCTAGAAAACCAGCCGAAGGACGTTCCGAGTGTAAGCCACTTGTCGAAGCCGGAAATCCAGGCTCTCGTGGCCAAGGAAGTGGAGAGCCAATATCGACCGACCCAATTGATGCTCGAAGGCATCGGCGATAAGCCCGACATTGCGGCAGTCGTAGCGAAGACGTCGGAACTCATCATTCAGCAGACGATCGACATCCCTCGCATCCTGGTCGTCCCAAAGGGTGAGGTTCGATCAGCTTTCCACGCCTTTACCCTCAATCTCGCGACCCTCAATTACCAGCCACCTTCCGAAGAGCTTTGGATTCAGCACCTTCGCACTGGAGCCACTGAGATTGTCGGAATCGGAAAAGGCAGCATCGACGAAGCGCGTCTTGAGGACTACGTCGTCAGCGGTCTCATCGATTTTGACGATATCGCATACGATGAGCAGGCCGATTTGCTCTATGACCTTGCAGCGCAGACGGTCCAGCACTTCCGAAGCTATCTCGCAGATACTGATATCCGAAAAGTGTTGAGGTATTACCAGCGGGAGATTGCTCGGTTCGTGCATGCGCAGATGCTGCTGCACTACTGGGAAGATCCTATGGTCGTTTACGAGGTGAAGATCAGCAAGGGCTTCACAGATCTCAAGCCAAGTGCCTTCACGGCAAGTGCGACCGAGCCACCAATGGATTTTCGACACTCGCCGACCGACAAGAGCAACATGGCGAAATACGTGTTCGGTGGTTTCAATCGTTGTCTCTATCCGGTCCAAAAGTTCCAGTCCGACAGCGAACGAAAACTGGCAATCATCCTGGATCGCGAGTCTGACAAGTGGTTCAAACCTGCTAAGGGACAGTTCCAGATCTTCTATAAATCCGGTGTCGATCACCTCGAATACCAGCCTGATTTCGCGGCCGAGACGAAGGACATGATCTACTTAATGGAACCAAAAGCTCGCAATGAAATGGAATCGCCAGACGTCATCGCGAAGCGGGACGCAGCCGTCACGTGGTGCAAAAATGCTTCCGACTACGCTGCCACTTACGGGGGAAAGCCGTGGGTTTATCTGCTGATTCCGCATGACGCGATCGCAGAAAACATGACGTTGGAGGGACTCGCGAATTCCTTTTCTGTAAACAAAGTTTAAACCAGAGTGAATATGGGTAATCACAAGCATCGCCAGAAGAAGATCGTCAGGAACGCCATAAAACGGATTTCTGCTTAGGAGTCGATGAAAGTAAGAGAAACGCTATGCCCCATCCAGCCGATTTTCGTTCGCCAGCTTACAGGTCACTGGTTAAGACCCTTGGAGAGTCCGACGCTGTCGTCGAATGGATTGAGGTTGGCGTCCGGGAGGTCCAACGCATTGACGAATCGGAGGGCCACGAAGCCGTCGAACAACTCGCGGTCCGCCATGGCATACACGTGAACTTAATTGACCTCTCCGATCTACGGACTAGATGCTCTCAGCTTCAATTACTTGCCGTCTATCAACAGGCGGAGCAATTCTTCCGGCGCTTCCGGAAAACGCACCCTCGCAGGGTCCAGTTTTCTCGTGATGCCGACGAGGACGCTCTTACGGCGACGCTCGCTGCCTTTGATGTCACCACAAACCAAGTCGGCCAGCTCGAGTACGATGTCTTCCAATACTATCGTCTCGCACGAAACTTCATCATGCACGACCCCGAAGGTGACCAGCGAAAGCGTCATAAGAGGAGCTGTACCGAACTTCGAGCGCGGGTTTCGCAGTCTCCTTACAATACGCTGTGCGCCCCGAATTTCTTTGAGGAGTCGGCGTTTGATGATTTCGTGCTTTTCACGAGATCCCTCAAGCAGCTCGCGGCAAAGCTTTGTGCCGCGACGAACCCAACGGATGACGAACTGGTTGCCTCGGCTCTGGATAACGCTCATTTGATGAGCAAGTTGAAATCGCTTCACCAAAGCCCCGACCGACGTGAGCACGCGGTGGCCGGGTTCCTCCGCGAGCGGTACAGTATTTCCACGATTCGAGCTGCGAAGGTTAGCCAGCTCGTAGTTGCTGAGACCCGTTAGCTCAATGGTAGAGTGCCCCCCTCCAGCAGTGCATCGTGCTCGGCGCGGTGCCTTGCTGAAGGGGGAGATTGGGGTTCAAATCCCCAGCGGGTCTACTCGAACATACGCGTCCGCCCATGACCGGCTGTGTCGGCATCACCAATTGCTTACGTTAGAACAACATCGGCTGACGCTCGAGACCGCCCAAGAGATCGGCCTGCGGGACCAGCGGCCCATAATCCGCCGCCCACAGCTCCACCTGTTCGATGAAAGCCAGTCGTGCCTGATTCGCAGGTAATCTCGTAGTCTTACGTGTTGGCATATCATCGTAGGTGCGCCCTTCGAGTACGCGACCGGCCTCTGACTTGCGGACACCACCCCATTGCTTGAAGAAGAACGGCACATTAGCGGAACGGCACTGTTCGCGAATGCGAATAACCCATTCCTCCTTCATCCGCCGAGCCCCGTGGCCGCTTTCGCCGCCCACGATCACCCAATGGATTCCTTCCAGATTGATCTCGCCGAGATCCTCCAAAAGCGGCTCGACCGACAGGAATCTCAGAGCGACTGGCGCGTCACGCAGAGCATCGATCCTTGGCAGGCCGTATTTTCGGTCCTCAACGCTGACCCCCCACCAGATATGATCGGAGCGCGAGGCGAATGCAAGCGCCCCTCTGAGCATGTTTCGCATGTGCTCGGCGCGCTTGCTCAATACCTGATATGTGTGCCAGTTGGCAAACTGCATGACCTGCGCAACCTGCTGGACGAACGAGTCAGGTACGCCGTCCTGAAAGAGGTCGCTCATTGAGTTGACGAAGATCGTCTTCGGCGATGTCCATTTGAGTGGCTCGGAGAGTTTCTGTGGCACGAGCTTCAGGTCGAAGCCCTGTTCATAGGGATGGCCCGGCACGCCCCGGAACCGCTCAGCAAAAGTCTCCGCATAGCAGTGTTTGCAGCCTGGGCTGATTTTGGTGCATCCGCGCACGGGGTTCCATGTCGCATCCGTCCATTCGATTGATGATGTGGCGCTCATCCTGCTCCCTTCCTTGGAAAAGTGATTCGCACGTGTTCAGCGACGGTTCCCTTTCGCCGAGGCGGACACGGCGGCTCCATTTTGATCTTGCCAGCAGCTTCCATGCGGCAAAGCAGTTCGCGGTAATTCTTCGCGATGTAACTCTTCCCAACACTGTGCGCTTCGTAAAGCTCCTTAAATCCGACCGTCTTTCCTTGATACTCACATAACAGCATATCTTCAAGGTCGTCAAGCGGCCTGTAGAAATTGAACAGCAACGGTGTCCTTGAGTCGGCCGGGCTGTATTCGAGCCGCATAACGCCCTGATCGGCTACGCTTCCGTATCCAGCCATGATCCCCTTCATGATGTCGTACCCGCGAAAGTGCTTCGTGACGAAAATCAGGTGGTGAGTAGTGCGTGAGCCTTCTTCGTTCCGAAAGCGGAATGGAAGCACGAATTGGCCGCCCATCTCTTTCATCGCCTTGGTTAGCTCTTCAAGGATGAAAGCTTCGCGTTCGCCCGGCTTGACCTGGAGCTTGAATTTGGAGCGAAGCGAGTCGGCCCGCACCTTGCCAAAAAGCGCGTCCATGTGCTCCTCAACCGCAGCGTTTCCAAGACCCATGTTTATACGGTTATAGTTGAAGAAGAATACGCAGTCGCAGCCCCAATCCTTGAGCACTGAGTTCACGAGCCGAAGCGACAGGCCCTTATAGCCGAAGGGGTCAACGAAGAAAAATGTCGGCACCAAAGACATTGCCTCGAAACGGCGCACCACCTGCTCGCCGACCTCGCCGGTTTCAACATGCGGTCGAAACTTCATCTTCTCGATGCCGGGCAACTCGGCTATTGCCGTTTGCAGCGAACTGGTGTTATCACCATCTTTATCGTTGAACACGCACACCAGCCGTTCGCAGAGGTCGGGCTCCCGAATCGCCTGCTCGATGACCATCACTGGAGTAGTCTTCGCCCCGCTTCGGTAGCGCCCCGGCCCCGCAAAAAGATCGATATAGGCGATCCGGCCGTCGGAGCGATCAGCGTAACGTTTCTGCGCCTATGATCACCTTGGCCCAAGCCCAGAAGTATTTTGAGATGATCTCTGCCTTGACGAGTGACTGCTCGGTCTGCTCCTCGAAGAATGTGTCAGCCACGTCCCGTACTCCCAGCGAAAGCACGCGACCCGCTAAGTCGCGCAGTGTTCTTCCCATCACGCTCGGCTCGTCATAGCCCTAGACCAGCATCGAGCATACCATGATGCGGCGTAAGGGCTTGAGATACCGCGAAGCGCGCTATCATCGCCGATAGTATACACTGGAACACTGCGACTGCTAGGGCATTGTAGCAGAAGCGTCGGATTCTATCGCCATCAACCTGCTTACAAAGACTCACGCGCCTCGCACCAGTTCCATGATCGCTTCCCTGAGGGAAGGCGTCAGACGTTGCGTCACGTGGGACGCGGGTGCAATTCCCGCCGCCTCGACTTCTTACGCGAACCGCCAGGTCCTAACTGGCGGTGACCCTCCCCGCTGAATGCACTTTGAGCCCCCCCCGACATCGCGTCGGCGACCATGATGCGCTGCCGCCCCACCTAGATAGTCAGGTGTCAACTGGCAGGCCGATTTGGGAACAAATTGGGAACAGGATTGGCAATATCAGCCCAATGCGGCTACAATGTACGTGCGTCAGGGTCAGTATCGTAACTGCCCTGCAATCAAAGCCTTTAAGTATCACCGCAACGTGTTTCCAATACCACGAGTATGGCAGACGTACCGGACTCAAAATCCGGTCCTCGCAAGAGGGTGTGGGTTCAGGTCCCACCTTCGGTGGTCGAATGGCCGGTAGTGGGCGGCGTGGAGCTTCGCGGGCGCTCCAAGCGGCCCGACCGGCCTCCAACGATCACGTCAATGGGGGGAGCTTCGTCAACCATTGACAGGTTCGAGGACGCTCAATCACGCGCTTGTCGTTGGTTCCCGCCCCGCGGTATACTGATGCCATGAGCGATACAGCCACTCTTGAGACAGAAAGCGAGATCCTTGAACAGGTCATTCAATCCGACACCGCCGGGTTGTCGCCTGAGGCTGCGCGAGCGCTGCTCGGATTTCGGTTCAATCCTGCCGCGGTCGCACGCATGAACGAACTGGCGGAGAAGAACCGCAAGGGCGCCATCGCGCCGTCCGAACGCGCGCTATTGGAGCGTTACGTGCGCGTCGGCAACTTCCTCAATCTGATCCACGCCAAGGCTCGCTGCGCCTTGGCCTAGCCCTCTTTCCCTGCCTTCTGACGCAATGAATGAGGCGCTCAAACGTTTGGTTTGGGACCGCGCCCAAAGCGCCTGCGAGTATTGTCGGCTGCCGCAATCGCTCGACGCTCTGCCCTTCCAGATCGACCACGTCATTGCCGAGCAACACCACGGGCCTACGGTCGCCGAAAACTTGGCATTGTCCTGCCTGAATGACAACCTCCACAAGGGGCCGAATATCGGCGGCCTCGACCCCGACACAGGGTTGTTGACCCGACTGTTCCACCCCCGGCAGGATATTTGGGAAGAGCATTTCGCCTGGGTTGGCCCGGTGCTCACAGGCCGAACCGCCATCGGACGAACGACGATCGATGTCCTGGTCATGAACGCTCCCGAGCGCGTCGAGGTCCGCCGCCTACTGATCCGAGCCGGGCTTTTTCCTGGCGTTCAGTCACCGCGTCACTGACATCATCGTCGTCGATACAGAGGATCAGGGGAACTTCGAATCGGGACATCTACACCGTCCCGATCATGACATCCTGCTGCTCTTCGGGCGAGTGGCTCTTGATGTACTGGTTGGCCTGATCCTGGCCGACAGCCATTCGGCCTGTGGGGTCCGGCCTGGGGACTGCGGCGCCCTGTGGGGTCCGGGCTGTGGGGTCCGATCTGACCCCCAACTCCGAAGTGCGGGGGTTCTTCGTGAAGCTGCCGGAGTGATAAAGCGACCGTAACTCCCGTCGTTCTGATGCTGGATCACGCGACGTCCTAACCGGTTAACAGATCAAAATCGACAGCTCGCCGTAAACGACTAAAGAAGACCGCATACTCACGACTCTTTGGCTCGGCTGAAAGTTCCGGCGTTCTTGTGGCTCGATCCGGTTTGAATGGTCTTCCTCTCTCCGCCGATTCCGCGGCGATGTTTCACCGTCGTGCGTGCTCGCGCGGGGCCTGTGGCTCCGCCGTCGTGGGCTTTGGCGACGCGGGAACTACAGTCCTCTAGCGACGGGCCCGATTCCTCGGAACCTTCACGCGACCGATTTTGACCGTGTCTTCGCCAACCACGATCTGATCGGGACGGTCATAAGGACAATTGTCCAAATCGAGCACGTTCTTCAGAAAGCGCTCAACCGAGCCAAAGTGGTTTGAATCTGCAGCCTCCTCGGGAGTGAAGTAATGGAAATGGTCGCAATTCCGCTGATTCGCGCCCTGACTCCAATATGGCATCGTCGAATCAGACTGTACGACTAAGTCATTGTCGGTCCCGGCCAAGGCACGATTCGTGATTCTCTGCAAATCGCCGCCTGCCCCTGGAGGCACGCAACCTCCGACGGCTAGAACCTCTAGAGCGCGTTCGCGATCCGGCGTCAGTGCCGTGTACTCCCAGTCGACAAGTTGATGCAAAAAGTCTTGAGTACTCTGGGCCGGTCGCATGTCGAGAATTCCGGTAGGTTCACGTCGCGCAACGTAGTGCAGCGCATCCCACGCGTTGGCAAAGCGTCCGGTTCCCAGCAGTGTCTGTGCGACGACCACAGTACCGATCATCTCACGAGGCGCTTCGGCGAGCTGCGCCCCCAGGTGAGGCGTGCCGAATGTGACGCAGCCCCGGAGCTGCTGCTTCCAATTCCAGATGGATGGTCTCGTGTGCAGGTATGCCGCGGTAGCTCGCGCCACTAATCCTCCTCGTGAATGGCACACGAATGCGACCGTCGGCGGCCGATCGAGATTTCGCCGACTCAAATGATCCAAATATCCAGCGAGCTCTTGTGCATTTACCCAGATACCCTTCATGGTGTCGTGCGGGAATCCGACCATTAACACACGATTCCGAAAAGCAAGATTCTGTTCCAGGCGATCGATCGCGGCATCGAAGGTTCCTAGGTCAGTAGATAGGAGGCCGTGCACGAACACGATAATCCCGCAGCACCCCCCAAGGTCGCTCGCTCGCAGCTGTTGGACAGGGATCAAGTTGCGCGGCGCCGGTTGGCGTCTGTGCGCTCGGCGTCGGAGTTCCCTCGCCATCTCGTCTGACCACTTCGATGGTGCGATGCCACGATTTAAGAACAAACATACAGCGAAATCTGTGGCTTTCCATGCTCCCCAGAGAAGGCGCGCGCGAATCGAGCCATGATCCATGATCAACCATGGCAACTCGCTCTGGCATTCTATCTCGTCTTGCAGCGGGGGACAGACCGCTACCAACATTCGCAGGTCACCTGACGCCTCTGTCTGCTCTTCCGCGATTGATTTCTCCCACACGTCGCGTGCTAACCTGATCGCTGCGACCAAGTCATCTCTCGCGTTTGTTTTATCATCACTGATTTCTGGCTGCTCGGTCCGCGGCTGATCGCTGTGGTGCTGAGCAATCGGCGATGACTCCCTCCTCCGCTCCGCGTAAAGTGCGTGATAGATCGACCAGAGCGGGTACTTTGGTTCGCTCGGCAGCACATCGCATAGGGCCAAGATGTAGTCAACTTCGGTCGGATTGCGCAACACGACTGCTGCCAAGGTATCGATCTGTGTGCCTGGGCTGCCAGAAAGCTCGAATGCAACGTTCACGTTGTTATCCCCGTGCGATCACCCTACTTGCCCCGTAAGGATCGATCGAGATCCGTGGCCTAGAATCATATCGCTGTCGCGCCACGTCTGCCAGCGAAGGGATATGCGTGCCCCCGATGACTCAGCTCCCAAACCACAAGTTGTCGCACAGTAAACTAAGTATGAGCGGCCGGAGCGACCATGGACACGAGATTCTGCGTGTCATCGAGCAGCTTCGCCGAAATTTCACGGTCGTGAACTTCAGCAGCGCGGAACAGATCACGCCGACCAGCCTTTACCGGCCTCTATTCGGGCGCGAGTTGGGAACAAATTGGGAACAGTATTGGCAACGTCAGCCCCATGCGGCCACAATGCGAAAACACCAAGGTGGCGTCGTGCGAGCCTTGGATGCGCAGACTTTAAGTATCACCGCAACGTGTTTCCAATACCACGAGTATGGCAGACGTCCCGGACTCAAAATCCGGTCCTCGCAAGAGGCTGGGTTTTCGAATGCGACCCGCCGCAGGTGTCCTTCAACGTTTGAGCGACGACCGTGCCCGCGTAGCGAACCCACGTCCTACCGACCGTCACGCCAGGCTGTCAGTATGCGTGAATACTCGATCAGCGTGGGATCGTGCATTTCTTTGATCGAGCCGCAGCTTCAATTCGCTGCATGGCCGGTGAGTCTGTCTGTGAAGTGTGCGAATCGGTTCTGAAACCTGGATAAGTTCGCCGGGCGAATGTCGGGGGATGTTCGTCCCAGCCGAGGTGAATCGCTGACTCGCGCTTAGGGCCTTGCAGCGCGAACCGCCTATGTAGCCGTGGGCGGTAGAGTGCCTCCCTGGGCAGGAACCCGGTGCGAATCGGCACCGTGCAAAGAAGAACTTGAAACCCGAATAGGCTAATCTCGATGCCGACGAGTACCTGCTCGCTCATCGGTGAGATGATCGGCAGGCCGGGGGAGTCCGAGAACGACCGCGTTCCGAAGACTGGACGGATATAGATCGAGCTCTCCGGCCGCCAGTACTTGGTAGGCGTTCTGAGTAGGTATAGCCCACAGCGGGGCGGGAACGGCACGCCCGAGAAGAGGATGTCTAGCCACAGGCGAGGTGGTCGCCACGTGCTGGTAGCCGCCCAGCTACGCCAACGTCCGCCCGCAAGATGTGCGCACAAGACCTTAAGCAACCACCTTTCCAAGTCATAGCCGCTGAACAGGCGATGAAAGTCACCCGGTGCCTCACTGGGTATGTGGACGCTCCACAAATCCAACGCTTCGATGAATGATCGGGCCCAGGCGTCGAGCTCACCAAGTGCCGAATTATGCCTCGCGCACAGCACCGTGGCGGATATGCCGCTTATTCCCACGCCTTGAACCCAGTCCTTTTGGCGCTGCCAGGGATGGTTAGACACGCCGACGGAGAGACGACCCTTGGCGAAGTAATTCAGCGCCGTCCTTGAAATGAGGTGCTCTCGGGTGAGTGGCGGCGTGCAGTTCCTAGTTGCTGAGGCATAACATCCAGCAACGCTGATCCCCGTGATCAATCCACGTGGCTCAGTGCAAACGGGACGTGGCACGAATCGTCTGTACTTGCACAAGCAGTCTCGGACGAGCGAGCCGCTCGCACATGGACATTGATCATCATCTCGGAACATTCCGGCCTCGTGAAACCCCAGCGTTCAGGGACTCCCTATCCCAATCTCAGTTGACATTCTAGAGATTCACAAAGTTCGCGGCGACATCGCTTAGTCGGCGCGCTTTCGAGTGAGGACCGAGCACTTTCAGCGATCGGTAGTGGAAATCGTAAGTAATTCGAGTAGCCGCTGACGTTCCTCAGGCGTGAGATTGCCGACCAACTCAGCGAGGGGATCAGCAACGGATGCAGTGCAACAGGGAGTGCAACGAGCTAAATCGCTCGACGTAAACTCTTTGCTCGCATCGGTTAGAATGGGCTGCTCTCTGGTTTGCAATCTGATAGCTTGCGATTTACGTTCTACTCATCGACGCAAATAGTTCGATTACTTAGCTGATAGCCACGATGCGCCGAGAGACACACCGACAAAAGCCGTCCTAGCCAGCAGGCTGGCTGACGATTCCGAATCTCGAATTCTTCAACTCCGAGACCTTAATCAACGCCAAGACTCTGTTGTGGCCGGCCTTCGGCAACACTGGCCAAACCTCCGCAACAGCGGCGAGATCGGAGTAGATCGCCAAGGAGATCGGTGTCGCTTTAGGAAGCGTCGGTCGACCGCGACGCTCGTGAGTCAATGGAGCATCGTCGCCGCATCTTTAACTCAGTGGGCTTTGCGCCCAGCATCGGCGAGTGGAAACTCCTGCGAAACCACCTTGAGCTTCATCCCACCAATGCCGAAACGCTCTCGGCCAAGGCGGCGAACGATCCCGGTGTTTACGAGGGAAGGATTAACCCCAGGTCGAAGTGCGCCATATGCCGCAGGCCCGAACGCATTATCCTCGCACTAAGCCCCTCCTGTTCGGATATCTGCGAAATGGCTCGCGACTCGTCGGCGCCTTGATACCTCGCTCGTAGTTGTGCCCCTCGAAGGCGGCACGCTATCCACTGTGGGGTGTCAGCTCCGTAAATTCCTAACGCCGTTTCCTGTCGTGCGAGAGCGTCACCAGTGCATCCCCGGAGGGCATGGCAATCACTCTCCGTCATCAAGATTTCTGCAGTCGCTAGGGGCGGCGAGTCTCGATCGATCTTTTCCCAGCACGTCTTTACAAGTCGATCGCACGATTCGAAGTCGGCTCGTTTCATGCAGGCGCGAGCGCGTCGAAGGAATTGGTGAATGTTACTGAATCGATACTCGAACATACAACTGACGCCGCGCAATTCGGCCTTGTTACACCCGCTTGTTAGTGAATCATCGATCTGCGCTGCTTGCCTTTCGTCGTCAAAGAACTCGTCGGGAAATGAGAACCACTCCAAGTTGCCCGAGTCGTTGAGATCGTGGAGCAGCCCAAGCTCTATCTCCATGGCCTTTACCGGGTTCTTGGGCTCTATCGCATCGCGACCTTGCTCTGCAATATCTCGTAGCCAGTTGATAAATCTCCTGTGCTGTTTTTCGATCGGGCGAAAGTGGGTCAAGAGCATGCCGATCATTTCAGCGGCAAGCAAGCTACGGTCGCATAGCAATGTTCGCCGATCATTTAGCGACATCCACGGCTCACTAGCCAAGCTCAGGTCGCTAAGGATCACTCCCCAATGCGAATGGGCGTTTCGCACTTCGTCGATCGTGCCATAGTAGCTCGTTTTCACGATTTCTCGATGATTCGGCAGGTTCTGTAGGGCGCGGTGCGCTGCTGCCTCCATCTGGGATGTGTTGACTGTCTCCTTCGGTACGAAGATGTCAAACGAGGACTCGGGGGAGACCCGCACCTCAGCCGATGTCTGTCGCGTGAGTTGACCGGCTCGGGGCGCGGCCTTGCGCCAAGGCTTGCGATGGCACAAGTCCATCGGGCCGCCGATGCCGAGCTCGGTCCGAACATCCTTTTGGTCGTCGAAATAAGCCCGATAGAAAGTATCGATCTCCTTTGCGGAACATGGGGCCTTTCCGCGCACTTTCTTCGAATGAGTTCCCTGGCTACAACCAAGATCTGCTATCAGGCTTTTCTTGTCGATGCTACGCCCACGGTGATGAAGTTCTTTCTCCCTCTGGATCAGAACTTCGCTCTTTAACACGAAGTCGCACTTCTGCTGGTTTTTCCGGTCATGCATCTGATCGAGCCTACGGCGTTGGCGCCACAAGGGGATGAATATGCGCCGAATATTCCCCAAATATTCGTCGCATAAAAAGTTATTTGACTGTTAGGGGGCATCCGCATAAAGTTTCAGCGAGCAGGATAATTGTTGTGCCAGGGGCGCCCCTTGATTCCGTGTCCGTTCCAATGAACTGGGAGTTGACTGATGTAGTGAACCGTTCTCCTCTTGACCCACGAGAAGCGATGTTGGGGCGCCTCCTTCGCGGTCTGTAGTCGATAGTCACAATCGTAACTGGCAGGGCGGCGCGAGATCAACCTTTGCTGCGGGACCTGGCCTTAGCTCCCGACAGCGCTCAAAAGCACGTGTTTCGATCACCAGCCCATTCTAACACTTGCTGGGCCGATTCTGCGCCCAGCCTCATCGGCAGCCGCAAATCTTCGCGGATGTCACAAGGGGTTCAACGAGATGAGATTCCCGATGCCGGAGGACGATGAACATAAGTCTGGTGACCTGTTGTCTTCATTAAGGATGCGAAACGACCACCAAATTGCGCGACGGCAGCGGACTCAGTTGTTTCGAATCGGAGTAATCGCCGCGCTGTGGGGTTTCGTCGCCAAGGGCATCTTGAGCATGCTGGAGACCCTCGTCCACGCTGTTGGCGAAAGTCCGACATACTCGACGATGGTGATTTGCTTGCTGATCTTAGTTCCTGTCGCAGCATTCTTGGTTCGTTTTCGGAGTTTCCAGGGCCGAAGTTGATGCCTTGCGCTCAATTCTTTGTTCCGCGTCTCGCGCGCGAGTGCGAACTGCGCGCGCGATCGCGTTAATCCGTGCGGAGCTGGGGAGGCTGGCACCTCTACAACTTTTGTAACAACACAAAGCGCAACGCGCGTAATACCAGGTCCGGCTCACGGTCGAGCGGGGCGACCGTGTTGAAGTGAGCCTCTTGATCCGAGCGTGCTCCGCCCGGGTTCTCTAATTCGTCGCGTTCTTGACCATCGCGATGATTGCGCAGCGGGCGGCCTCAGATAGCATTGGCCACGCCTCCATAACGGCCCCGAGATCGGGATCGCGCTCCAGCGGCATGGTAGCGCTCTTGGTAGCGGCGGCCGAACGCGGCTTGTCGCTTGATGCTGCCGGCTGACGGGAAACGGGCCTGTAGGCCGCGAGTCTAAGTTTGGTAACATTTTGGTAACAACATTGGCCATGCGAGCCCAACCCGACTACAATGTCACTCAGACTGGGCGATTGTGGAATCGCCTATTTTCAAAGGGAAATCAACATCACCGCAATGTGTTTCCAACGTTACCGAACGGCAGACGCGCTAGGTTCAGGTCCTAGTGTGTCTGCCGACTCAAGAGATTCGCATCCTCACCTCTCGAACAGACGCACCGATGCGATCGTCGCAGGGGTCGACGAGAACTGAGCTCGCTAGTCGGATTCAATTCGCGCCATCGTGGGCGTCTACCCTGGTAGCACTGTAGGACGCGTGTCCTTCGTCTATTCTAACTTCGTCTTACAGACTGATCCGCATTTCGCTCGGAATACGGGCGTTGGGCCGTGAACTGGTCTCGCATGAACTCGACATCGCGGCCCACTGCCCGGCGCGAGACTTCTAGCTCGCGGCTGAGTGAGACCGGGTTCGGGAATCTGTCTGTTCGGATGGCCGTGGTCGATCCGTTTCATTCTCAGGATCGGTGGACGCGTGGTACAGCGCATCGCCAACCCAATTCATTTCACCCGTGGGCCAGGGGACATCGGTTCGGCGTCGATCTCGACCTTAAACCGCAGTGCGCAAATTTGGGGTTTTATTCGAATTGGTCGTTGCATGCGTTGCAACGTGAAAAAAATCCCAGACTTCCTGGTCGACGAAATGGCCAAATTCAGGAAACCCGTCGCATAATCTCTGTAGCTCAAAGTCGATTGCCGACACTGGTGTCGGCGCGATGGGCAGCGACCTACATCTCTGGATCCGATTAGTTCCGTTCACTTCTACTTATGAAACTCTCGGGGTCGCGGGACTTCGAGCCAGGCTTTCAAGCTTATTTTAATAGGAATTCACACTGATATGGCCTCTGAAGCACAAATCAATGCGAATCGGCTCAATGCTTTGCGTTCGACCGGGCCGACTTCGCCGCGCGGGCGTGCGCGCTCGGCCATGAATAGTCGGAAGCGCGCGATTCGCTCGGAGCAGGAGAAGCTCGGGCGGGACGAGAGCATTGCGTATGAATCGCGATTGTTTCGCTGGGCCGGGACTTATGCGCCGGAGACCGACTCCGAGGAATTTCTGGTGCATGCGAACTTGTTCGTGGCAGGGGAGATGGACCGTGCGGAGCGCGCGTACTTCGAACAAGCGCAGAGCGCGATCGATCAGGCGGTGGATGTCGAGATCGAAGAGGCACACGACACGGGGAACTTTCTGTTCTCCGATCCGCGAGGGGTGCCGCTGGCGTTGTATGGCACGAGTCGCTTTAACAACAGGAAACCGGCGGGACCGTCGTGGGGCAGCGAAACTGCGCCGCGCTCGAGCCCGGGAAGCTCGTGGGGAAACTGGAATCGAGCGCGATCGGTTGCTTCTGGATGCTCGGAGTGCTGGAAGAACTGCTGGAGAATGCGCAGAAGCATTTCTGGGCCGCGGGAGATCGGTTGCGGATGATCCGGCTGCTGGGACGGCATCCTGTGGACGGCATCGCAGACCGGCGCGTCGCGGAGGTTTTCGCGGCAAGTCATGCGATTCGGCCGGTGGGCAAACCGTTTGACGATCTACAAAGCGATATGAGCGAACCGGTGCTCGAGGCCCATGTGCAGGCCATCAAGGTGAAGTGGCGCGACCTATCGCGCAAAGATGAACCGGAGAAGGCCAGGCAGAGCCTGATCGACATGGTGCAGACCGAGATCGAGCGGATTCGGGAGCTTGCCGCGGAGCACGAACAGAATGCCGGCGAGGATGCTGTACGGATACGGGCGCTCAAGGCGTTCGAGAATAGCCCGAAGGCTGTGGCGCTACGCCGAGAGTATCTGAAATACAAGGGCTCGCTGGAGCGAGGACTCGTGGCGGTTCGGAGGGAGAAACGCGCGCGGAAGGCGGATAGCGATGGGGAAGCCTTGCCCCCGGTGCCGGGGAAAGATATTAGCCCTTATGATGGGCGGCCGGGGTCTTGGTGGAGGGAGAACGTTGGGGGCGAGCGGAAGGCAGGACGGAGGGCGGAGGGCGGAGGGGCGGGAGACCTGCGGTCGGGCGGAGGGCGGGGTCTGGAGACCCGCGCCCAACATGGTGAGAACCCGCGCCCAACATGGTGAGACCCGCGCCCAACATGGTGAGACCCGCCCCGAACACGCGGAGGGTGGGGCGGATGCGGGTGAGTGTGGGAGCGGGGGGCCAATCGCGGATGGCACTTCGGGCGCGGCAGTTGAAAACGGCCGTGAGACTCAGGCGGACGGCACACGGAGTGTGCCTGCTACTTCGAATGAGAAGGGACGCGGGTGGGAGTCGGTCGTGGTTGAGGAATCGGACGTTCTTGCGTGTGGGGGGTATCTGCCCGAGAAGTACATCGCGATCGCGGGTGAGAGCGATCTTGGAGCCGAGCCTGCGGCTGCGGTGGGGGACGAAGTGCCGAATCCTGGAACGGGGGGTTCAGAATCTGAGGGAGCCGGGACCTGCGACACGGATCTCAACGCGGGTGGTGTGAGCGAAGTCAGTCAGGAGCAACTGGCGGAAGCTGCTGTTCGGGGGCGGGACGAAGGGGTTGCCGCAGGCGGCGACGAGAGTCAAATCGGTGAAAACGCGCCAAACGAAGCCAATTTTTGTGATGACGTGTGCATAGCACAACATCAAGAGATTATTGAAGTTCCGACGAAATCCGGCGGTGTTTCGGGATTTGATGCTTGTCAAACGAACCCAATTTTTTTGGAAACGAAGCCAATTCCGGCGGGTGGTCCGGAGGCGGTCGGAGTTGGGGGTCCGACCAAGCCGGAAGCACGACCGCTGACGGACCGCGAGCGGTGGGACGCTTGGAGGGAGATCAGGCGGCGGGAGTGGATTCGGTCGCGTGCGGAGAGAGAGGCGCGGGAGCGGGAGCGGTTGGCGAGGTTGAATTCGGGGGTATCGAACGGCGGGGCGGGTGCGGGGGGAGCGACGGGGGAAGTTATGGGATCGCAGGATGTGCGGGGGCCTTGACGTGAGGGGGGTGGAGGCGGTGGGGATCAGCGGCGCAGCGGTCGGATCACTGGCGGGTGGCGCCGTTAACCCCACCCTGGCCCCCCCATCTAAAGGGGGGGAAGTTCCGCGCAACATTCGCGGCGGGAAATCTCCGCTCCTTATTCTGCAAGTTTTCAACAGGCCAGGGTCGGGCGCGGTGTTTTGAACCAGGGCGAAATCACTAGCTCGTTGACGGTGAGTTTTACTTCCATACAATGAACGCACTTCGAGACCGCCGCTCGTGCTGTATGTCTGTGCACGGGAGCTTTTTCAGTGTGGTTCCGCTAATTCGCCCTTGATCCCGGAGCTGATCCGGGTTTTTTTTGACCGGACTTTGTGAAACACTTCACAAATGGTCCGAAAGGGAATTCCAGTAGAGGAACGATTGATCGATGGGTTTGGAATTCACGCCAGTCTTTCTGTTGCTGATCGTGGCAAGCGGCATTGCCGCGAGCATGATCGTCGCCAGCGCCTTTTCGCGCCCAAGAGGCTGACGCGCGTGAAGCAGATGCCCTACGAGTCGGGGATGGACCCCGCAACGGACGCGCGGCAGCGGTTTGACGTCCGGTTCTACCTGGTCGCGATCGTTTTTCTTTTGTTCGATGTGGAGCTCCTTTTTCTCTATCCCTGGGCCGTGGCCCAGTGGAGCGAGGGGGCACCGGTGGTGCAAGGCGCTGCGGCGGCTGGTATTCCGGCCGTCTTTCGCGGGCTGGTCTTCTGGGAGATCATGGTCTTCATCGCGATCCTGGGCGCGGCGTTCGCCTACGCGTGGCGAAAAGGGGTGTTCGAATGGCGATAGGCAACCGGGATGGGGGATCGCTGCCCGCGGAATTGCGGCGAGCGGTGGGCGCGAACCTTCAGGTCGCGCCCTCGGGAGCCGGCGCGATGCCCGAAAATACATTCGTGACCAAGCGCGACTCGGTGGTGAACTGGTGCCGCAAGTACAGCTTGTGGCCCATGCCGTTCGCGACGGCCTGCTGCGGGATTGAACTGATGGCCGTCGGAGCGAGCCGGTTCGATATCGCCCGGTTCGGCGCCGAGGTGATGCGCTTCAGCCCGCGACAGTGCGACCTGATGATCGTCGCCGGGCGGGTCGCCATGAAGATGATGCCCGTTCTGCAGCGAATCTGGCTGCAGATGCCCGAGCCCAAGTGGTGCATCAGCATGGGTGCCTGCGCATCGACTGGGGGCGTATTCGACACATACGCGGTGGTGCAGGGAGTCGACCGATTCATGCCGGTCGACGTCTACATTCCCGGGTGTCCACCGCGGCCCGAGCAGATCCTCCGGGCGTTGATCGACATCCAGGAAAAGATCCAGAAAGGTGGAACGATGTCGGGCGCAGGAGGGCTTCCCGAGCAACTCGAGCGCGAGAAATACCTGGCCGATCAGTGCTCGGCGCCGCCGGGCGCGCGATCGCGCACGAGCGCGGAGACGAAGAACGGTTCGGCTACCGCCTCCCCGGCGGCGAGGCCGAGCTCGGGGAAGCGGAATCACGCTAGAACTTCCATGAGCAGTGACTTGTCCATCGCCGTTGATCCCCACGCCGCGACCCTTGACAAGCTCGACAGAGAGCTTGGCGAGGGCGTCTTCAGCATGTCGCGCTTTCGCGACAACCTGCGGCTGTTCGTGCCGGTAGAGCGGCTCCAGGAACTGCTCGAGACGCTCAAGAGCAAGTGCGGGTTCAATCTGCTTTCGGAACTGGGCGCGACCGACTACCTGGGCTACCCCGGCTGGACACGGCGGCGCTATCGAGGTGCACTACGTGCTGCGCAACCTCGACAGCTCGGAGTGCTTGATCGTCAAGGCGGGAGTCGATGACCCCGACCCGGCACTCCCCTCGGCCGTGCCCCTCTGGCCCGGCGCGGACTGGATGGAACGCGAAGTATTTGATATGTTCGGTATCCGATTTATCGGCCACCCCGACCTGCGGCGCATTTTGATGCCCGAGGAATTCACCGCCTACCCGCTCCGCAAGGACTATCCGCTGCGCGGCCGGGGCGAGCGCCACAATTTCCCCAAGGATCTCCCGGGGCGAATCATGACTCTCGCCACGCCATTCATCATGGAGACGGGATGACGACCGACTTGCTCGACGAACCCGCCCTGGCATCAGAGCAGAAACAGGCGACCTGGACGCTCAACTTCGGGCCCCAGCATCCGGCCACGCACACCACGCTCCGGCTCATCCTCGAGCTCGACGGTGAGCGGGTCGAACGAGCCACGCCCGACATCGGGTATCTGCACTCCGGGATTCGAGAAGCTTGGCGAGCATTTGAATTTCAACCAGTACGTCACCATCGTCGACCGCAAGAACTACATCAGCCCGCCGATGAACGAGGTGGCGTGGCACCACGCGGTCGAGAAGCTGCTGGGACATCGAGCTGACCCCGCGCTGTCAGTACATCCGCGTCATCATCTCCGAGCTGGCACGAATCAGCGATCACCTGCTCTGCACCGGCGCCGCCGCGCTCGATCTCGGGGCGTTCACCGCCTTTCTCTACGCCTTCAACCTGCGCGAGCTGATCTACGACGTCTACGAAGAGATGTCGGGCTACCGCTTTCACCCAGGTTACACCCGAGTAGGCGGAGTCTTGCAGGACTTCAACGATCGTGTGCTCAATCGAATCCAGGCGGTCCTCGACAGCTTTCCCCAGGTCTACACCGACATGGAGAAGCTGCTTTTTCGCGAACCGCATATTTCTCGACCGCCTGCGAAAGGTCGGTGTACTCTCGAAGGCCGATGCCGTCGCCTACTCCTGCACCGGGCCCGATTGCGCGGGCAAGCGGCGTGACGAGCGACCTCCGCAAGGACGTACCCTACCTGGTCTACCCCGAGCTCGATTTCGAGGTGCCTTACACCGACGAGGGCGATTCCTGGGCGCGGTTCATCGTGCGCATGGAAGAGATGCGGCAGAGCCACAAGATTCTCACGCAGGCAATCAAGCAACTGCCCAAAGGACCGGTGAACGTGCCGATCGCCGAGAAGTTCCCCCTGCCCGACAAGCTCACGACGTACAACAGCATGGAAGGCTTGATCCAGCATTTCGAGCTGATCATGCCCAACCGAGGCGTCGAGACTCCGCGCGACGAGATTTACGCGGCGGTGGAAAGCCCTAACGGCGAGCTCGGCTACTACCTCGTCTGCGACGGCAGCCAGACAGCCTGGCGGGTGCGGACGCGGCCCCCCTCGTTCATTCACTTTGCCGTATTTCCCAAGATCATCAAGGGACTCATGCTGGCCGACGTCGTGGCCGTGCTGGGCAGCTTGAACATCATTGCCGCCGAGCTTGACCGTTGACCGAGAACTTTTTGCATCGATCTTCGACAGGAAATGACCGAGATGCCTCTTGATCCCGTCAGCGTGAACAACAAACCGGAGCGAATCCCGATCATCTCCGAACCCCTCAAGGAGAAGATCTGCTCGTTGTTTCCGCGTTATCCGAGCAAGCGTGCGGTCACCCTGCCGGCATTGCACCTGGTGCAAGAGCACCTGCGGTGCGTGCCGCTGCAAGCGATGGCCGAGATCGCCGAGCTCTTGGAGATCACGGCGGCGGAAGTTCACGACACGATGAGCTTCTACGGCTTTTTCCCGCAGGCGCCGATCGGCGACGTGCGCGTCTGGATCTGCCGATCGCTCTCGTGCATGCTCAGCGGCGGCGACGAGATGCTCGGGCATGCCTGCCAGCAAGCTGGGAATCGAGCCGGGCGCGACCACCATGGCAGGCGAGCTGACCGTTGATTTCGCCGAATGCCTGGGAATCTGCGACTTCGCCCCGGCCGCCCTGGCCGACGACGGTCGTGTTTTCGGGCCGCTCGACGAGGCTCAAGTGGATCGGATGCTCGCGGAACTGGGTGCTCGCCCGCGGTGACGGGCGGTCAGTCTGACGGATAGCTGATGGGAGTTCGAGGTGAAGAGACTCAAGGTAATTACTTGCTGAGGAGCTCGAGTCTGTGCCCGAGTTTGAACCCGTGCTCAGCCGAAACTGGAACGTCACCGATGGCCATACGCTCAAGGTGTATGAGTCGCGGGGAGGTTACCAGGCCGCGCGCAAGGCGCTGGCGAGCGATCCCGACTCCGTGGTGACGCTGGTCAAGGACTCAGAGCTTCGCGGCCGCGGCGGCGCCGGGTTTCCGTGCGGGCTCAAGTGGACGTTCCTTCCCAAGGACCGGAAGGAAACGCTCATGTGCATCAACGCCGATGAAAGCGAGCCGGCCACGTTCAACAACCGCCTGCTCATGGAGAAAGACCCGCACCAGCTTCTCGAGGGAATCTTGATCGCCTGCTTCGCCACCAAGGCGACGACCGCCTATCTGTATCTTCGATTCGAGTACATCCGCGCCTACCGGATTCTCGAGGCCGCAATCGAAGAGGCTCGTTCGGCCGGCCACCTGGGACAGAACATCTACGGCACCGGCTTCAACCTGGACGTCTGGCTGCACCGCGGCGCGGGCGCCTACATCTGCGGCGAGGAGACCGGGCTGATCGAGAGCCTGGAAGGGAAGCGGGGCTGGCCGCGGATCAAGCCGCCGTTTCCGGCGATCGAAGGCGCGTTTCGCAAACCGACGGTCGTCAACAACGTCGAAACGCTCTGCTGCGTTCCCCACATCCTGGAGCGCGGCGCGAGCTGGTTCAAATCGATCGGCACTCCCAAGAGCTACGGACCAAAACTGTACTGTGTCTCGGGCCACGTCAACAAGCAGGTCTGCGTCGAGCTTCCGCTGGGAATCACCTGCCGCGCCTTGATCGACGAGCACGCCGGCGGAGTCTGGAAAGGTCGCAAAGCCAAGGCAGCCGTGCCGGGGGGCATCAGCATGGGGCTGCTCTCCTCCGAAGAGCTTGACACCCCGCTCGACTTCGAGAGCCTGCGCAAGCCGGGATGCCTGGGCCTCGGGACGGCCGCCGTGACCGTGATCGACGACCAGACCAGCATCGTCGACTACCTCTACAACACGTGCCGGTTCTTCGCCCACGAGAGCTGCGGACAATGCACTCCATGCCGCGAGGGCACCGGCTGGTTCTACAAGATGATGAAACGCATCAAGGCCGGCGGCGGCAGGCTCGAAGACCTGGACATCATGCTCCATATGGCGAACAACATGGGAATCATTCCGGGAACGACGATTTGTGGCCTGGCCGACGGGGCCGCGTGGCCGATCAAGAACGCCGTCGCCAAGTTCCGAGGTGAGCTCGAAGAGTACATTCGCAGCCGGCAGAACGCCGACGCGGAAATCACGCCGCTGCAAGAGAACATCGCACACGGCAAAACGCCCCAGATCGTTCCAAACGCCGCGGGAGGTCTGCCGGTGCTAACCGGGCTTGGGGGCGGGGGCGGAAGAAGTCACTGAGGAACGGCAACCAGATGGCAACCATTTTCATCAATAACAGCGAGTACACGATCCCGGAGGGGGAGAAGCTCAACGCCATCCAAATGGCGCAGCGGGTGGGGATCGATATCCCTTACTACTGCTGGCACCCGGCCCTATCCGTGGTCGCCAATTGCCGGATGTGCGAAATCGAAACCGGCACGAAGGACGCAAAGACCGGCGAGATCAAGATGCTTCCCAAGCTGGTGCCCGCCTGTCAGACGCCCGCGAAAGACCTGACCGTGCTCGTGACCGAAAGCCCCAAGGTCAAGGAGCATCAGCGGATGATCATGGAGTATCTCCTGCTCAATCATCCGCTCGACTGCCCGGTCTGCGACCAGGCGGGCGAGTGTGGCCTGCAGGATTACAGCTTCCGCTACGGACAGTCGGTGCATCGCTTCGTCGAGGAGCGCGCCGTCAACCCGCGGAAGGACGTCGGGCCCTTGATCCAGCTCAACCAGGACCGCTGCATCATGTGCACCCGCTGCGTGCGCTTCACGCGTGAGATTTCCCAGACCGGCGAGCTCCAGGTGACGAGGCGCGGCAATCATGCCGAGATCGACGTCTTCCCGGGAGAGCCGGTCGACAACCCTCTCGCCGGCAACGTCGTCGACCTCTGCCCGGTCGGCGCCCTGCTCGACAAAGACTTCCTGCACAAGCAACGGGCCTGGTTTCTGTCCAAACATAATAGCATCTGCACGCGATGCTCGACGGGCTGCAACATCACTGCCGAGGAAAATCGCGGTGCACTCTGGCGGTTCAAACCCCGAAGCAACCCTCTGGTGAACGACTACTGGATCTGCGACGAAGGCCGATATAGCTACAAGGCCGCGAACAACCCCAACTTGCTCGGGGCGATGTACGTCCGGAAGAACGGCGATCTCCAGCCGGTCGCGATTGATGAGGCTGCCCGCGCCGCCGATCGGGGCCTCAAGGAGATTTGCGAGGCGGGCGGAATCGTGGCGGGTGTGCTCTCCCCGTTCTTGACCGTCGAGGAAGCTTACCTCGCTGCGTCTTATATCAAGGGGCTGAACCCGGCCAATGTTCTGACGCTGGGGCCGGTCCTCTCGAGCGGAACGGACCAGACCTTTCAGCCCGACCAGACCAAGGGGCGGACGGGTGACACGAGCTTCGTGGTGCCGCGGCCCTTCACGATCCACGCGGAAAAATGCCCCAACCGGCGCGGGGTTTCCGCGGTTCTCGAGCACTTCGAAGGCAATGTGACAGGCTACGACGAGCTGGTTCGGCGGGCGGCCGCGGGTGAGTTTCAAGGGCTGTATGTCGTCTCGGACGCGATCGACCCCTGGATCGACGAAGCCGGGAGCGAGGCGCTTCGCTCAAGAGTGAAGTTCCTGGTGGTACAGGACACGAATGTGACACCTCTTGCGCACCGCGCCGACGTCGTCTTGGCCGGGGCGACATTCGCCGAAAAGGCGGGCTGCTACGTGAACGCCGACGGCCGTTTGCAGTACGCCGAAGCAGCGCTCCCGCCCCGCGACGGCTCACTACCGGACCTCGATCTCCTGGCGATTCTGCTGCATCGGCCGGGAGGCGGACCGATTGAGTCGAGCACGGTGCTTGCCGAGGTCGCCGGGCTGATACCGGCGTTCGCCGTCGCCAATGGAGGAAAACTGCCAGTGCACGGCGTGCTTTTGGGCGCCGCCGCGCCGGCCGATGGGCGTCGGGGGGGTGTGACCTTCACCGATACGTGGTTTCTCGCCCATGGCGCGGCCCGCGCACGGTAGATGAAAGAATCGAATCGGCCGGGCGGCTGACGCAACATGTTCCGAATGATCAAATGAGACAAGAGTCAGGCAGGATTTGAGTCGATGCTGTTGCTTCTGGGTATTACTTTCAAGATTGTCGTGGTCGCCAGCGTGCTCTTGGGCGCGGTGGCCTACCTGATCTATGTCGAGCGGAAGGTGGCCGCTTTTGCGCAAGACCGCATCGGCCCCAACCGTGCGGGCCGCGAGTTCGGTATTCCCTTCGGCCTGCTGCAGCCGCTGGCCGATGGTGCCAAGATGCTTCTGAAGGAAGGCGTCGTGCCGCGCTACGTCAACAAGCCGCTCTACATGCTGGCACCCTTGATCGCGATCATCGCGGCCCTGGTCGCCTTCGCCGTCATACCGTTCGGCCCGGTGTGGAGTGACGATTGGCAGAACTGGAGCTTCCAGATCGCGCCGGGCGTCGACATCGGCATCCTCTATATCTTCGCCATCAGTAGCCTGGCGGTTTACGGCGTGATTCTGGCCGGATGGGCCTCCAATAACAAATACTCCTTTATTGGTGCGCTCCGCTCGAGCGCCCAGTTGATCAGCTATGAGATCCCACTTGGCCTTTCGATTCTGGGCGTCGTTCTGGCCATGAGCACGCTCGACCTGAATGCGATGATCAACTGGCAGGACCATCACGTCTGGGGGTTCTTCATATCACCGGTCGGGTTCTTGATTTTCTTGATCAGCTCGTTCGCCGAGACCAATCGGCTGCCGTTCGACTTGCCCGAATCGGAGCAGGAGCTCGTGGGCGGCTTTCACACTGAGTATTCGGGCATGAAGTTCGGCATGTTTTTTCTCGGCGAATACGTACACGTAATCAACATGAGCTTCATGACGGTGATCCTGTTCTTCGGTGGTTGGGACCTGCCGTTTTTTCTGAGCCAGGAGCAGACCGGCTTCTTCATCGCGCTCGTCAAATGCGGCGTCATCCTCTTCAAGGTGGCCGTGATGATCCTGATCATCATGTGGGTTCGCTGGACGCTCCCGAGATTTCGCTACGACCAGCTCATGGACCTTGCCTGGAAGTCGCTGATTCCGCTGGCACTCATCAATCTGGTCGCAACCGCGATTATCGTGCAATTGATTCACAGCTAATTGAAGGAGGATCGAGTGCGCCCGATGATCCCAAGCTCAAGAAGATCGAGCCGCCGCGGCTGAACGTGCTAGAGCGGTTCTATCTTTTCCCGATCGCCGGCGGGCTGGCAGTGACGGCGCGCGCATATCGGCGGGGTGATGTTTGGCGGCAAGGCGATCACGATGCAGTATCCCGAGGAACAGCACGTTCCCAGCCCGAATTACCGCGGAGTTCACCGGCTCAACAAGGATGAGCACGGGCGCGTGAAATGCGTGGCCTGCATGCTGTGCGCAACGGCCTGCCCTGCGCATTGCATCGACATCGTAGGCGCCACCGCACCACCCTCCTGGCCCGACCGGGAAAAATACCCGGAGAACTTCGTCATCGACGAGCTGCGCTGCATTTATTGTGGGATGTGCGAGGAGGCCTGTCCCGTTGAAGCGATCGAGCTGACCGCGCTCTATGACCTGACGGGGCTGACCCGGGAGGGAATGATCTTCGACAAGACGAAGCTCCTTTCGGTCTACGACGCCACGAAAGACCAGGAGCCGATGCCGTATGGGAAGGCAGAGCCGCGATGACGACCGCTGACGTGATCATGGCCGCATTCGTCGTACTCTTGGGGGCGGCCGGAACGTACTTGCTGCTACCGCACAAGCATGGAGCTGCTCGGCCGCGTCGCGTGCACGCCGCAGGCGCGCTTTCGGCCAGCTTGGGCCTGCTGTTGTTTCTCGTCTTCTGGAAGCCGCCCGGGGAGCCGATGGCTGGGTTTTTCTTTTACGTTTTCGGCATCGGTGCCATCGCCGGTGGCGTGCTCACGATCACCAGCCGCAATCCCGTTTATAGCGCACTCTGGTTCGCGATGGTCGTGATCGCAACAGCGGGCCTCTTCCTGCTCGCAGACGCATCGTTTCTCGCGGCCGGCACGGTGATCGTGTACGCCGGCGCGATCATCGTCACGTTTCTGTTCGTGATCATGCTGGCGCAGATGGAGGGTAAAGCGATTTACGACCGCGCTGCCCGAGCTCCCGGCCCAGCGACCTTCACGTGCTTCCTGCTCCTGTGGTGTTTGATCTACTCGCTCTCCGCCGTTCTATTCACGCCGATGCCAGACCCAGCCAAGTTGGGAGGCCCGCCGTCCGCGCGAGTAGCTGATGTGACGCGGGCGCGGGAGTTCCGCAAGCTGTACCATCTGGACCCGGCGGGCTCATTCAGCGCCGCCGCCGAGCGCGTGCTGCCCCCGACCAGCATGATCTCGAATGCGGATGGCCAACGAAAGCCGAATGTCGCCGGGCTGGGTGAGTCGCTTTACACGACTCATCTGGTGACGGTCGGTCTGGCGGGAGTCCTCTTGTTTGTTGCGCTCGTCGGCGCAGTCGTGATCACCGACCCCAAGCCGCCCAAGCCGCCGGCAGAGGCTTGATGACCCGCGAACGCTTGCGTTACTTATCTGAGCATCCGAACATAAATCGCGCACAGCGCCTTTTCGAGCACAAAATGCAATGGCTCCCACCGACGTCTTCACGCTGGACGTACTGAGGAATTACTTGCTGATCGGGGCGGCGCTCTTCGCCCTGGGAATGCTGGGGTTCCTTTCGCGCCGCAATTTGATCGTGATGTTCCTCTCGGTCGAGATGATGCTGCAAGGAATCGCGCTTTCGCTGGTCGGGTTCGGCCGCTACCACGGCACGTGGACCGGGCAGGTCTTCACGATCGTCATCCTGACTGTCGCGGCTTGCGAGGCATCGATCGCGCTGGCCTTGATCGTGGTGCTGTACAACCGCCGTTCGTCGCTGGACGTCACACTTTGGCAGGATATCCGTGAGGCAGGTGTGAAGGCCGAGGAGGAGATGGAAGAGACTCTGGCGGCCGAACCGATCGAAGCGGCGCCCGGCCCGGAGTCATACCCGCACCTCGCGCCCGCGGGCGTCGAGCCCGCGCACCCGGTCCAGCCGTGGATCGAGCGCCGGCGCTAAATGGAACCATAGAATGATTCATCTTGCCTGGCTGATTCCGTTCTTCCCGCTTCTGGGCGCCGCCATCGCGGTGCTGGGGCCGAAGCGAGTGCGCGAGCTTGCGCATATTCCGGTCGCCGGCGGCATCGCGCTCGCGTTCCTGGTTTCGCTCGGGCTCCTGGGCGCTGCTTCGACGACGAACACGGTCGTGGTGACGCGCTGGCTGACAGTGAGCCAGCTCGACGTGCCGATCGAGTTTCGCATCGACGGCCTCACCACGATGATGCTCTCGATGGTTACGTTCGTCTCGACGCTGGTGGCGGTCTACGCGGCGGGATACATGGCGGGCGACCCTGCCTATCCTCGATTCTTCGCCTTGATCGGCCTGTTCGTCACCTCGATGACGGGTCTGGTGCTCTCGAACAACTATGTGCTCACCTATGCCTTCTGGGAAGGCGTGGGCGTGTGCAGCTATCTGCTGGTGGGCTTCTGGCACACCCGGCCCAAGGCGGCAGCGGCTGCCATGAAGGCGTTTCTGGTCAATCGGATCGGGGACTTCGGCTTTGCAATCGCCATTTTCTGGATGTGGTCGATTGTCCCGAACCACGATCTGAGCTACAGCAACGTGTTCGCCGAAGGCACGCTGCATAAGCTGCCGGCAGCGGCCATCGCCGGCATCTCGCTCTTGCTCTTCTGGGCGGCGACGGCGAAGAGCGCCCAGATCCCGCTCTACGTCTGGTTGCCGGACGCCATGGAAGGCCCGACGCCTGTCTCGGCGCTGATCCACGCGGCCACGATGGTGACGGCCGGCGTGTACCTCGTGGCGCGATCGATGCCGCTGTTCACGCTGGCCCCCGGCGTGCTGGTCTTGATCTCGGTGACCGGCTGCGCGACCGCATTGCTCGCGGCATCGATCGCGGTGACGCAGAACGACCTCAAGCGGGTGATGGCTTATTCCACGGTCAGCCAGCTCGGCTACATGTTCATGGCGCTCGGCGCGGGTGTTGGCAATGTGGCCCAGCTCGCCGTCGTGGCGGCGATGTTTCACCTCTTCACCCACGCATTCTTCAAGGCATTGCTCTTCCTCGCATCCGGCAGCGTGATGCATGCGATGGGAGACGTGATCGACATGCGTCGATTCCGCGGCCTGCGCCACCGGCTGCCTTTCACGTGCGCAACGTTTGCCGTGGGAGCGCTCGCGCTTTCCGGGGTATTCCCACTCTCCGGCTTTTTCAGCAAGGATGAAATCCTGACGTCGATCAAGTCCGCGGCTGGAACGGCCCGCGAGCTCGGGCTCGCCTGGCACTGGGTTTACACTCTCGTTTACGTGCTGGCAGTCGTCACGGCCTTCATGACGGCGTTCTACACCGGGCGAGCTTTCTTCATGACGTTCTGGGGCCCGGAGAAGCTGCCGAGGCCCGACGATCCCGAGGTGGCGAGCGCGGCGGCGCCGAGCGACGCCGCCGCGCCCGACCATTCACATGCACCGGACCCCCAGTCGAACGGGCACGGCCACGATTCCGGCGGACACGTCGGGCACGAATCGCCGCCGATCATGACTTACCCCTTGATCGCGCTGGCGGGTTGCACCGTGTTGATCGGGCTCATCTGCTTGCTGGCGGGCCCGTTTGCGGGAACGACCGAATGGTTTGCGCATCACCTTCAGTTCACCTTCGGCTTTGAGTCGCTGGGGCACTTCGAGCACCACTTCGACTGGGCGACGGCCATGACGGGTACCTTGGCCGCCCTGGCCGGAATCGTCCTCAGCTACATGCTCTACGGGGCAGACGAGATGGCGGGCCAGATCGCCGGCCGAGTGAAACCGCTCTACGAGCCAATGCTGAACAGGCTGCTCGCGGGAAGAACCAAGCCACTCTATGAAGCGTCACTCAACAAATTCTACATTGATGAATTCTATGAGTGGCTGATCGCCCGGCCGACTCGCGCATTTGGTATCATTTGCGATTTTGTGGATGCCTATTTCGTGGACGGGCTGGCGCGGGCCATCGCCAAGATTCCGCGCGGGTTCGGCCGCATCGTTCTGGCCAGATACCAGAATGGGTTGGTTCAGTTCTATGCCGGGGCATCGGTGCTTTGCGTCGTGGTTCTTCTGCTGGTGCTTCTGGTTCTTTCACCCTGATACTCTGGGCGGCTAGATCTTCGAGGATTGGTTGAATGGCGACATTGCTCTTGATCACGGTCTTGCTTCCGTTTCTGGGCAGCTTGCTTCTTGTGTTGCTGCCCAAACTGGAATTCCAGACGGCCAGGGCGATCGCGCTTGCAACGGCCCTCGTAACGCTCTTCTTCAGCCTGATCTTGCTCTGGGCCTTCGACTCGGAGGTGAGCGCCCCCCAGTTCGCATTTTTGCGAGGCAGCCACTTGGGGCTCGAGTGGCTGGGTAGGCCCGACATACGATTCGCGCTCGGGCTCGACGGCCTCTCCCTCTGGCTTTTCGTCCTGACTTCGATTCTGCTGATCACGTCGATCGGGGCATCGTGGTCGGCAATCAGGGAGAGTCCGGGCCCATATTACGCTTTTCTGCTGGCGCTCGAGACCGGGCTTCTGGGTCTGTTTTCAAGCCTGGACGTAGTGCTCTTTTACATCTTCTTCGAGTTCACCCTGATTCCGCTTTTCTTCTTGATCGGCCTGTGGGGCGGCCCGCAGCGGCGGCGGGCAGCGGTTACTTTTTTCTTGTACACGCTGGCCGGGAGCCTGCTGACCTTGCTCGGTGTGATTTCTCTGGTGGTGGTGCACTACCATCACTCGGCAGGAAACGTGCTCACGTTTTCGATTCCCGAGCTGACGAACGGGCTGGCTGCCCTCACCTGGAGCGAGTGGAAGAGCGCCTCGCTGTGGAGCAGCCCACAGGTGCTGATCTTCCTGCTGCTGCTGGCTGGGTTCGCGATCAAGGTTCCGCTTTTCCCTTTTCACACATGGCTCCCGCTCGCTCACGTGGAGGCGCCGACCGCCGGATCGATCTTGCTCGCGGGGGTGCTGCTCAAGGTCGGAACCTACGGGCTGATCCGTTTCAACCTGGCGATGACGCCGCTTGCGTCGGCTTCAATGTTTCCCTTGCTGGCGACCTTGTCGGTGATCGGAATCATCTACGGCGCGCTCGCGGCGCTGGCGCAGACAGACATCAAGCGGCTGGTGGCTTACAGCTCGGTGAGCCACATGGGGTTCATCGTGCTCGGGATCTTCGCTCTGAATTCGACGGCGCTCGACGGCGCATCGATTCAGATGCTCAACCACGGCCTGACCACCGGTGCACTGTTCGCTTGCGTCGGAATGATTTACGAGCGGTATCATACGCGCAACATCAACGCCATCGGCGGGTTGTGGAACCGCATGCCCATTCTGGCTTTTTTCCTGATCCTGGCGGCGCTCGGCTCGGCGGCCGTGCCCGGATTGAACGGGTTTGTCGGGGAGTTTCCGATCCTGGTCGGCGCGTTCGAGAGCAGCCGCCGGGCGGGAGTGTTCGCGGCGACGGGCATGGTGCTGGGTGCGTGCTATTTGCTGTGGATGGTGCGGAAGGTGCTATTCGGGCCACTCAAGGAGCCGGTGCCACACGCCGCCCCCGGAGAGGCGATCAGCCCCGGCGCGCTGCGCCACACGGTGATACCACCGGTGGGCGCGCACGAAATCGCCGGGCTTGCGCCGCTCATGTTCTTGATCGTGGTGATCGGGGTCAATCCGCGGCCAGTGCTCGAGCAGATGAAGCCGACGCTGGCGAAGATCAATCAGAATGCGCCGGAACGGCGAGCGGGCGAGATCCTCAATCGCATCGCGAAACCGGCGACCAGTGTAGCACGCGCCTACAGGCCGCGCGAGCCACGAATGCGGGTGACCGGCGTGTCGAACAGAACAATCCAACCTCATCGCTCGGCAAAGCAGCGTCGCCCACTAGAGAACAAGAGAAGCACTTATGAGTTCCGCCTATTCGCTTTCGGTCGTTCAAAAGACCGCGCTTGTGCTCGTACCCGAGTTGATCTTGCTCGCGACCGCGATTTTGATGATGACGGCTTCGGCGTTCATGGCGCGGCCCAGGCGATTCTGGTCATCGATGAGCGTACTTGCAGTGCTGGCGGCAGTTGTCGCACTCTTCTCCCTCGGACGGACTCACACCGATCTCTACGCCGCAGTGGCCCTGAACGACGACCTGTCGTTCTACGCGCGGGCGGTGCTGCTATTCTCCGCACTCATCCTGATGGGACTGGCGCACAGTGAGCCGAGCGATGAGCGGGCAGGCGAGTTTTTCGGAGCCCTGCTCATCATGTGCGCCGGCTCGATGATCGTCGCGGCCGCCAACGACATTGTTTTCTTGTTCGTCGGGCTCGAGCTGGTGAGCATGCCCACCTACGTCATCCTTTATCTCTCCAGGCGCAACTCGATCACGCAGGAAGCCGCGATGAAGTATTTCTTCCTGAGCATCTTTGCTTCAGGCCTGTTGCTGTACGGGCTGACGTTCCTCTATGGAACGACCGGGGTGAGCAACCTGAAAGCTCTGGGCTACTTTTTCGAGAGGCTGCCGAACCTGCCGCATCCGCAGCTCGCGTTGGTGGCGGTGGTCTTTGTGACGGCGGGTCTGTGCTTTCGTGTCGCGGCAGTGCCGCTCCATTTCTATGCGCCCGACGTATACCAAGGGTCGCCAATGGTGGTTGCCGCGACGCTGGCGTGGATTCCCAAATTCGTCGGCTTCGTCGCCTTCGTTCGGGTATTGACCGCGGTGCTTGCCGTAAAGGGAGGCGAGGAGGCGCTCGTTCAAAAGGCCGTGATTCTCTCGTGGATCATCGCGGCCGCGACGATGATCTTGGGAAATTTCATGGCGCTTTTGCAGGAGGACCTCAAGCGATTGATGGCCTATTCCTCGATCGCGCACGCCGGGTACATGATGGTGGGGGTGACGGCCGCGTTTGCGAACGATCGCCATGCCGGCAGTTCGTATTACGGATCAGAGAGCATTTTCTTCTACCTCGTGACCTACGCCCTCATGACTCTCGGTCTTTTCGGCGGCTTCATGGCGCTTCGCTTCAAGGACCGGCCAATCGATAAGGTCGACGACCTCTCTGGTCTCGGATCGACGCATCCCTGGGTGGCGCTGGGGCTCTCAGTCTGTCTATTGAGTCTGGCCGGAATTCCCCCGCTCGCGGGCTTCTGGGGAAAATTCCAGCTCTTCAGCTCGCTGCTCGTCGCAGGAGACCGGTTGGACTCGAACGCGTTCGTCCTGCTCGCAGTTATCGGGATGTTGAGCGCGGCGGCAGGTGCGTACTACTACCTGCGGATCGTCGTCGTGATGTACTTCGGCAAGCCCCAAGGCGCGCTCGAGATCACGGGCGGCTGGCCGGTAGCAGCCGCCGTGAGCGTCTGTGTCTTTTTGACCGTGCTCTTCGGCATCAACGCAGGGCCGATCTCGACGCGAGCGCACGCCGCGGCCCAGGCGGCGCTGGCGCATCCGCAGCCCGACGGGGCGTCGCTCGTGACGAGATGAGAATCATCACTTCCCGCTGAAGAGAAGCGGCGTGAATTCGTTCAGGTAATCGCGCCAGTTGATCCAGGTGTGACCACCTTCAGACTCCCTGGAAACGACGTCGAAGCCGTGCTTCTTCAGCATGTCGACGGTGGCCTTTGAGGTTTGAACCAGGAAGTCATCCTTTCCACAGCCGAACCAGACGAGGGATAGCCCCTTCTTCAGCTCAGCATCGTCGAGCGTGGTCTTGTGGCTATCTTCCCATTGCGTGCTTGGCTCGCGGCCGCCGAATCCACCGCTAATACCGAAGATTCCCGAGCTATAGACACCGACGTAACCGTAATCGCCAAGCTGGCCGAACGCGATGCTGAGCGTTTGGGCTCCGCCCATCGACAAGCCGGCGATGGCTCGGTTGGCCCGGTCACCTTTGACGCGATAATTCGACTCGACGTAAGGCTTCAGGTCCTTGGTGAAATCCTCGACAAACTCGTTCATCTGGCGTTCAAGAGTGTTCTCTCCCGGCGGACCGAATCGGAACGCGCCTGTGTGGCCCATGGGCATGACCACGATCATGGGCTTGGCTTTACCCGCGGCGATCAAGTTGTCGAGGATGAAGCCGGCGCGGCCGACCGTGCTCCAGGATGCATCACAATCAAAAGCGCCGTGGAGCAGGTAAAAGACCGGATACTTGCCCTCACCTTTCTCATACCCCGGCGGAGTGTAGACGTGCATGCGCCTGGGTCGCTTGAGGGATTTGGACTGGTAGGTGACCTGCGCAACCGCGCCGTGGGGCACGTCCTTGATGTCAAACGACTCTGATCCGGACACGTAGACGAGACTCCATGTGTTCATATTCGACTCGCTGGTTGCCGGGTTCCTGGGGTCAATCACCGCAAGACCATCCACGTTGAAGTTGTAGCGGTACGCGCCGGACGCAACCGGACCCGTGGTCGCTTCCCAGACGCCGTTCTCCGCCTTCTTCAATTCGACTCCCCGGCCGATGCCGGGCAGATCACTGCTGGCGAGTGTGATCTTTTCTGCCTTGGGAGCGTGCACGCGGAACGTGATTTTCTTCTCGGTCGATACCTCGGGTGAGACGAATTCGGGAGGCCGGGCGCCCCCTGGGCGGTCCTGGGCGTGGGCCGGCTTACATGCTGAAAAGATGACGGCGCTCGCCAGCGCGAGCAAGGTCGAAGTTTTCATCCGGGAACTCCCTGGAAAGCGGGTGGGTCAGATCGATGACTGTTGAGATACAAACGCGTCAGGTCGTCGCTCGCGCGGGCAAACGGCTACTTAACTTCGGATGCGCGATCGGATTCGGCTCAAGCGCTTTGGCGATTCTCCGCAATTGATCGACGAGTGCCGCGGCCTCGGCTGGGGAGAGTGCTGTCACCAGCGCCAGGCGCAAGCGCTCGCTTTCACGCCAGAGACGCCGGAACGTGCTTCGCCCTTTTTGCGTGAGCGCCACACTTCGCGCTCGACCGTCACTCGGGTGCGGCCGCCGTTTGATCAGTCCCCGACGCTCGAGGAGAACCAGCATCGCTCGCACCGTGTTCGGGTCGGAAGATGTTCGCGACACCAGCTCGCGCTGCGTGAGTGCATCGTCCTCCGACAGCGCGGCCAGAACAACGAATTGATCGGCGGTGACCCCCGTTCGCGCCAGCACCGCGCCGGTGCGCCGACGCATCGCCAGGTACGCAGCCCGCAGACTCATGGCTAGCTCGTGCCCGCACACGATCGCACCTCCGGCTCGTCGCGAAATAACGTCTACGTACTAAATAGCGAACTCTTCGCGCGGAAGGAAGGGGTTACTTCGCCGATTGCGGCCGCGACGAGAAGGAGCAGCGCCAGCGGCGTTAGCTTCATTCTTTCGGCATAGTCGACGTTCCTCTGCGCAGATGCAGTGTCTTGGACGACCGCCTCAGTCCATTTCGTTGGATTGTCACTGAATGTGAAGTTATGCGACCCGGGACATCCTGGCAAACTAGTGCAACGGTACTCAATTGATCCTCCTGGGTGTCTGATCGTATCCTATACTTCGTTTCCGGCGGATGCGGAGATCCGCACGAGCGTGTATTTCGAATTTGGAAGAGCCGGAACGTCTTCTCCCAGCAAGACTTCGATCAATGACTGTATGCGTGGAGCATCTCGCGCCGAACGAGATGAGTTCAGCTTGGATCGGCGCACGAACGAGTGGTTTTCTGGTGGACCGCACGCTCCCGATCTGGTCAAGCCGCTGATGCGGCTGCCGGGACATGATGGCCCGGTAAGGCAGGGGGTCGTCATTATGCCGATGGAAACCGAAGCCCCGGCCAAACCAGAAGGGTCGCTCGCGCGAGAGTTTTCCAAACTCTGGACAAGCGAGCCGGCAGGCCCGGACGTGTTCGCTTTTCTCTCGGCCCACCCCGAGATCTCCGACGACCTGCGACTGGATGTTCTGCTCGTGGATCAACACGAGCGATGGACACGCCGCGGCGCAGCTTCCCCTGCGGGTCTATCTCTCGGCCTTCCCCGAAATTGCCGCCAACGGGGAGATGGTTCGCGCGCTCGTGGACGGCGAACGCTTCCAGCGGCGCAGAAATCTGGGGGCGCTCGCCGCGCTTGCGAGCTCCAATACCCGCGACGTCGTGTCGGAGACTCCGACACAGCCGATGGAGGGAGAACCGGCGAAGGACGACACGCAGGTCGAAGGCGAAGGCGGCCGCGCGGCATCGGCTGATGCGGTGACCGTCGAACGGGTGCTGGAGCCAACAGGGCTGCGCAGCACGCGAATCCCCACCACCGTGAACCCCACAGAAGATCAGCTCTCATTCGCCATCGATGAGGCATATCATTTGCACTCCGAGGCCGAGAGCCTGCGGGCGATGCTGAACACGGTCCGATTCACGCTGGTACGCAGGTTGGGCGCCGGCGGGATGGGCGTAGTCTACGAAACGTACGACCAGCAGCGGGGCGAGCTGGTCGCTCTTAAAACGATGCGAAAGGTGGACCCAGTCGCCCTTGTGCGCTTCAAGCAAGAGTTCCGGTCGCTCAGCGATATCACTCATCCCAACCTGGTGAACCTCTACGAGCTGGTCGCTGTCGAAGACCGCTGGTTCTTCACCATGGAGCTCGTTGAGGGGACGAATTTCATCAGCTTCGTCAGGGGAAGCCCCGCGGAAGCCTCGGCCCGCTGGAATGCCGAGCCCACGGTGATCGCGCGCCCCGCCCAAGCCGCCGGCGAGCCGAGCCCAGCGCGGAGGACTTTCAACTTTCACTTTGACGAGCAGCGCTGCGCGAGCGCTGGCGCAGCTCGCGCTGGGCGTGAGCGAGCTGCATAAAGCCGGAAAGTTGCATCGGGACATCAAGCCGCCCAACGTCCTGGTCACGCTCGAGGGGCGGGTCGTGCTGCTCGATTTCGGCTTGACGGCCGACCTCGAGAGCATTGGTGCAGAGCGGCAGGTCGTTGGGACTGTGGGTCACATGTCGCCGGAGCAGGCCGCCGGCGAGTCGGTGAGCACGGCGAGCGACTGGTACAGCGTCGGCGTTATTCTGTTCGAAGCCATGACCGGGCAGCTTCCGTTCGCCGGCACGCCCGATGAGGTGCTCGCGGCCAAGCAGAAGCAGGCGGCCCCGTCACCCGGTGCGCTGGTTGACGGACTGCCGCCTGACCTGGTGCGACTGTGCGTCGCTCTGCTCGACCGTGACGCTTCCAGACGACCCGGTGGGAGAGACGTCATTGCGCTGTTGGGCGGACGGCCTCCCGAGCCAGACGATCAACCCGAGCCGGCTCGCGCATTCCCCTTGATCGGGAGGTCCAGGCATCGTCAAGTCCTGGATGGTGGCCTCGCCGCGCTGCATCGGAGGAAGACGGTTTCGCTGTTTATTTTCGGCCGGACAGGCACCGGCAAGACCACGCTGGTTCGGTCGTTTATCGACGAGCTCCTCGAGCGCGAGGAAGCGGTCGTTCTCTCCGGGCGGTGCTATGAGAGAGAGTCGGTTCCTTACAAGGCCCTCGACAGCCTGATCGACTCCCTGGCGCGGTACTTGAAGGAGCTGCCGCTCGAGCAGGCCGAGCGGCTGCTTCCCGACGATGTCGGTTTCCTTGCGCGTGCGTTTCCTGTGCTTCAGAGCCTCGAAGCGATCGCGGGGGCTCGGCTGCCGCCAGAGGAGACGCCGGACCAGCAGGAACTGCGCCGGCGCACCTTCGCCGGGCTCCGCGAGCTCTTGAGACGACTGGCCGAGCGAACGCCGTTGATCCTGGCAATCGACGACCTCCAGTGGGGCGACGTCGACAGTGCCCACCTGCTTGCCGAGCTTATCTGCGCGGACCAGAGGCCGGCCCTGCTCTTTATCGGCTGTTTTCGCGCTGAAGATGCCGACCAAAACCCGTTCCTCCTCGAGATTCGCAAGGCGATGCCGAAAGAGTCCAAGGGGCTCGACCACCGCGAGCTGGCCGTCGAGGAGCTGTCCCTCGCCGAGTCGCGGCAACTTGCACTGGCGCTTCTGGGACGAGACGATGCCGTCGCGCTTGCGCAGGCGCACATGGTTGCGACCGAATCAGGCGGAAACCCGCTGTTCATCGACGAGCTGGTGCGGCATATCCAGAGCGGAGAGCCGATCGAGCGCTGGGAAGCGATCGGCAAACTTGACCTCGACGAGGTGCTTTGGACGCGGATCAAGCGGCAGCCGGAGGACGCCGTGCGATTGCTGGGTCTGGTGGCGGTGTCGGGCAGGCCGATTACTCAGAGCCTGGCCTTCCAGGCTTCGGACTTGGGGGCCGGGGCGCGAGTTGCACTCGCGTCACTCCGGTCGGCTCGTCTGATCCGGTGCCTGGGGCAAGCTCACAATGAGGAAGTCGAGATCTATCACGACCGGATTCGCGAGACGGTTGTCGCGCATCTGCCGGCCGAGTCCATTCGCTGGAACCACGAGCGCCTGGCGCTTGTGCTGATCACATCTGGGTCAGTCGACCCGGAGATCCTCGCCGTGCACTGTCGCGGCGCAGGTCAAACCGCGCGGGCGTCTGAATACTATTCCGTGGCCGCCGACCAGGCCGCAGCCGCGCTCGCGTTCGACCGCTCGGCGCGGCTCTTTCGCGTGGCCCTCGAGCTCCACCAGGGCACTCATGCACAGGCCGGCATGCTCTGGCGCAAGCTCGGAGACGCGCTCGCCAACGCGGGGAGAGGCAAAGAGGCGGCCCAGGTCTACGCAAAAGCCGCGGAAACGGCCACGGCGGCCGAGACGCTCGAGCTCAAGCGGCTGGCATCGACGCAGCTTCTTCTCTCCGGCGAGGTCGAAGGCGGCCTGGCGCTCTGCGCACACTGCTCGGCCCGCTAGGGCTATCGATGCCGCGCACAGCGCGCCAAGCTTGGCTGTCACTCTTCTGGCATCGCTTCCTGCTCAAGCTGCACGGGCTCAAGTTCCGAAAACGCGACGAGAGCCAGGTCTCGGCGATGACGCTGGCGCGGATCGATCTTTGCTGGTCGGCGGTGGCGGGGCTCTCGATGTCGGAGCCGATCCGGGGAGCCGACTTCCAGACGCGTGGGCTGCTTCTGGCGCTTCGCGCCGGCGAGCCGCTGCGGATTGCCCGAGCCCTGGCGATGGAAGCCGGACACCGCGCCACGGTGGGCACACCCGCGGCAACGCGCGTCGCCAGCCTGCTCGAGGAAGCCGAACGGATCGCTCGCGAGATTGACTCGCATTATGCCCGCGGCATGATCGGAATGGTGCGCGGGTTCGCCGCACTCATGCGCGGCCTGTGGCAGTTGGCGCGCACCACGCTCGAAGAAGCCGAAGGCATCTTCCGCCACCACTGCAAGGGCGTGACGTGGGAACGCGACACGATTCATAACTTCTTGCTGCGAAGCTTGGTGCAGATGGGGGAAATCCGCGAATTGAACGCACGCTGGTCCATCCTGTTCCGAGAATCCCAGGAGCGCGGCGACCGGTACGCGGCCACCATGCTGAGTTCTTTCTACATGACCCTGATCAAGCTCGCCGGAAACCTACAGCCCGAAACCGAAACCGAGCTTGAAACCGCGCTCGAACAGAGCGCCTCCGGCAGCTTCAACCTTCGACACTCGAATGCGTTCGAAGCGCTTATTCATCTTTATCTATATCGCAGCGACGTCAGCCGGGCGCTCGTCCGATTCGAGTCGGTTTGGCCCCGGTACGAGAGGTCGATGCTCTTGCGGATCCGGATGACGCGGATCGACCTGCTCGAGATGCGCGCCCGCTGTTCGCTGGCGATGGCCGAGAAGCCGGGCGACTCCGGCGCCCATCTGCGCCAGGCCGCCGAGGACGCGGCCCGGCTCGAAAAGGAAGGGCACCAGTGGGCCAGCGCGCATGCGCTTTATATCCGCTCCGGCATCGCCGCCTGTAAGGAAGACCCGGTGCGCGCGATCGAATATCTGCTCAGAGCCGCGACGTCCTACGACGAGGCCCAGATGCCGCTGCGAGCGCAGCTATTGCGGTATCGCCTTGGTGAAGTTCATGCGGGCCCGGATTCCCGCGCCCAGCACGACCGGGCCGAGCAGTGGTTGAAGGGCCAGGGAATCGTCGCGCCGGCGCGTTGGGCGGGCATGTACGCTCCCGGCTTCGCCAAGATCGCCGGTGACTCGGTCGAAACGACCTACTGAGGAATGAAACGCCGTGGCCTGGCACCCCAGTGAGCACCGCCTGGTCCATCCACTACCGCGAGCCCCCCAATTCGTCGGGCGTGATACCGAGCTTTCCGCGCTCAAGGAGCTATGGACCGGAGGCGCCCGAGGTGTGATCGCCCTGGTCGGGCTGGGTGGAGCAGGCAAGACCGCCATCGCGGCAAGATTCCTGGACGAGCTCCGCGAAGGAAAACTTTCGCCACGCCCGACGGGCCTGTTCGTGTGGAGCTTTTACCAGGAGCCCGACACCGGGTACTTCCTCCAGGAACTGCACCGCTACTTCACGCCTGATGCCAGGTCGGAGGCGCCTGCCAAAGGGGCCGCGCTGATTCATCTTTTGAGCAGCGCGCTCGCGACAGGTGGACCACACCTGCTGGTGCTCGACGGACTGGAACGCGTGCAGCGCGGTGAGGGAAACGCTCGAGGCGTTTTCGGACAGCTCGAAGATCCCCTGCTCAAAGGCCTCCTGACTCGCGTCGCCGAGCGCACGGGCCAGACCGTCGTGCTGGTGACCAGCCGATTCCCGCTGACGGATCTTCATTCCTCGCTCGGAGAAGGCTACCGGCATGTCGACGTTGAGCAGTTGAGTCGTGCCGCGGCGATCGAGCTGCTCAGACGTCACGGAGTGCGCGGTGACGACGCGGCGCTTGCGCCTCTGATAGATTCCTACGGCGCGCACGCCTTGACGCTCGATCACCTGGGTGGGCTGATCGGCCAGTTCCTGGGAGGTGACCCCGCGAAGGCGCCGGAGGCGCCCATGTTCGCGTCTCCGGAACACGACCGGCAGGCGCTGCGGCTGGCTCGGTTGCTCAAAGCCTATGAAGAACACCTGCCGGCAGAAGAGCTGGCGCTTTTATGCCGCCTCTGCCTGCTCGAGCGAAGCATGCGCGTCGACCAGATCGTACCGCTGTTTCTGTGTTCCCCGGCGGTACACTTTCGCACCACGGGCGAACTGATCGGTGAGCTTTCGCTCATGCCCGAATCGAAAGTAATCACGCGCGACTTGATGCTCGAGGTGAGCGAGGCGGTGTCCGCGGGGGTCGCCGCGGCGCTCGTCGAAACTCCAATCGCAGGACCGGACCGGCTTTTCCGAGATAATGTCAAGCAGGCGATCGCCAGTCTCCGGGATGACTTCGAGGCAAACGCCGAAGCAATGATCGAGGAAGTGATCCAGCTCTACGACAAGACCAATTTCGAGGTGTCAACACAACAGCGCCCCTTGAAATGGCAAGATCAGCAGCAACTTCGCCAAGCGATCGAGCTGTACCAATCCTTCCAGAACCATCCCCTCTTTCCGTACAAGAAGAAGCCCGAGGTACTCGAAGCCGCGTTTTTCAAGGAAGGGTGGGGACCGGTCGAGCCAAGAGCCCAGGATCTGACGCCCCCGGACCTGTTGCATGCCGTTCAGAGAGAACGCGCAATCGTTCAGCGATTTGCCGTCAAGCACTTTGCGCTCCGGCGCGTCCATGAGATTTGCAAGCTGTACCAGCGAAAATGGCAAGCGAGCGGCCCGCTGGCCGCCCTCGAGGCAAGCGCGCTCCAGCGAGCGCTCGACGGGCTTGTGCTGCGACATCTGGCATTGCGCGAGGCCGACGGCTCGGTGAGCGTACACCCCGCGGTGCGCGATTACTTCGCCCAACTGGCAACGAGCTCGGAACAGGGATTCTGGCACCAGTTGATCGGCGAGCAGCTCATCAGCCTGGTCCGAAAGCCGGGCTGGCGCCTGCCTACGGAAAAAGCGTCACTGGATCTCGTCGAGGAAGCCATCTCGCACGCCGTGCGCAGCAGGAGAAACGGCGAAAGCACAAGGATTGTACTTTCAGATTCTGGGCGGGCATCGGCACCTTGCGTGGAAGCTCGGCGAGATGGCCCGGGGCTTGAGGATCCTGCGCGGGTTCTCTCCGTGTCCCGACCGCTGGGCGATGGGATGGTATCTGCGAGCGCTGGGGGAGCTCGACCACGCCTACGAACAGAACAACCTGCCGTTCTTCCGGGCCGACATCCGCTTGCTAGAAGGGCGGCTGAACGAGGTCGAGAAAGAGGGGGATACCGCGCGCACCCAGGTCGCCCACTTCTTGATGGGCAGGGCAGCTCAATTGCCGGGTGAAGCGCTCGGTTGCGTGATTCCGCGGGTCCAACTTCTGATCTATCTCGGACGGACGCTAGACGCGTGGCAAGCCACGCAGACCGAACAGGTCTATGGCCTGATCGGGTGGGAAGACGATCGTGTGCGCGGCCAGTTGTTCCGGGCGGATACGGCGAGCCGGCTCGGAGATTTTGAGAGCACGCAGCGATCGCTCGACGATGCTACCACCTGGATCTTACATTCAGGTTCGGTCGAACATTTGTGCGTGTACCACCTGGTTCGCGCTCGCATCGCGATGCGAAGCCACGACACTGTTGTCGCACGGAGTGCCGCGGAGGAGGGACTGCACCTGGCACGGCGGTGCGGAATGGGGCTCTATCAGATTGAGCTTTTGGCGGTGAATGCCGAGTTGCTATTGAGTGAGTCGCAGCCGGTGGCGGCGGAACAAGCCGCCCGCGAAGCGCTTCGCTTGGCTTCGAGTCCGCAGTGTCAATTTCGATGGGGCGCCGCTGAGAGCGGACGATTGCTGGGGGAGGCGCTTGTGGCACAGGATCGATTGACGGAGGGGATGGCGGTGATCAAGGAGGCGCGGTCGTTGCGAATGTAGTCGGAGGAGGAATCGTCAGGCTGAAGCCGGACCTGCGAAATCGCGGATAGTTTTTCTTGGTTCGAGGCACTCACTAGAGATCATGGCCGGATGCTACACCGAGGGCACGCCGAATGAAGGTTGCGGGGCGATCGAGCGCGGCTCTGCGCGACATCGAGATGCTGTTTGAGATGGGCACGGCAGTCGGGCTCAGTGACCGGGAATTGCTTGAGCGGTTTGCGCGCGGCGGGGACGCTTCGGCGGAAGCGGCATTCGAGCTGTTGTTACTTCGCCATGGTCCGATGGTGCTGCGCGTGTGCAGGAACTTGTTGCGAAACTCGAATGACGCCGAGGACGCGTTTCAGGCGACCTTTCTGGTGCTCCTCCGGCGCAGGGGCTCGATCGGGCGCCATGACTCGGCCGCGGGCTGGCTTTATGGCGTGGCGTGCCGCGTCGCGGCCCGTGCACGAGCCGATGCGGCTAGGCGCCGAGTGGTTGAGCATCGTGCGCGACTCAGGGTGGTTCCGGTGTTTAGTCCCCCGAATGATCAAGAGGCCGGCCGATTCGAATCGGACATTCTCGTTCAAGAGGAGGTTCGGCGACTGCCGGCGAAGTATCGCGACGTGATCTTGCGCTGTTACTGGCAGGGACTGACCCATGATCAGGTCGCCGCACAACTCGGCTGCCCGGTGGGAACGGTTCGCAGTCGAATGGCTCGAGCGCGGGACCTGTTGCGCAGTCGATTGATGCGTCGTGGGCTGGCACCGATGGCTCTGAGCGGGTTGCCCGGATGGGAAACGCGTTTTGCGATGCGGTGCTCGCCGGTGCCAGATCAATTGGTTCATTCAACGATGACGGGCGCTTCTCAAGTTGCAAAGTCGGGCGTAGTGGCAAAGGCGGGAACCGCATCAGTTGTGTGCCTCGTCCAACGAACCCTCTGGAGCATGACGATGAGCAAGATCGGTGGCCTCGTGGCGGGTATCGCCTTGTTTGGATTCGCGGGTTACGGCGCCGGCGTCGCCGTGACGACTGGGCAGGTCGTCCAAGCGAAAGGCGAGCGGAGCACGACGAACCCAGCGCGCCAGAAGGACCGTTCAATCGCGGCTTCGACGACGGTGAGCACACCAGTCAAGGACAAGACGTCGATCTTGATGATCGTGCCCAACGGATCGAGGGTCAAGAAAGGCGAACTCGTTTGCGAGCTCGATTCGGCGTCTCTTCGCGATTCGTTGACGAACCAGCAGATCACGACCAAATCCGCGGAAGCGATCTTCGCGAACGCCACATTGAGACGCGAAGCGGCCGAACACGACGTGACTGCCTACGTGGATGATCTCCTGCCCCGCGAGAAACGGGAGACTCAAGCAGAGTTGAAGCTTGCCGAAGCAGAGCTGGCGCTTGCCGATGAGCAACGCAAGGCGATCAACCAGATTGGTCCAGATAGGGACCTGACGCTCAAGCAGGCCGACGTCGCGATCGCACGTGCCAAGCTTGCGATAGAAAAGACCGTGAACCGGCTGCACATCCTGGAAGCTTACACCCAGGACAAGCAAACCAGACAGCTCCAACACCTCGTCATGGAAGCGCGCTCGAACGAATTAGCCAAGAAGGCGACATGGAACCTCGAGCAATCCAGAGAGAAGAAGCTGGAGCGCCAGATTAGGGATTGTAAGGTGCTGGCTCCGCAAGATGGGATCGTTGTTTATGCGAATCCACCCGATGGACACGTACTGATCGAGGAAGGGGCCGTTGTACGGCAGGGCCAGATGTTGTTTCAGGTGATTGGCGAGGCAGCGAAGTGAAGTACCGGATCGGGGACGCTGGGTCGGCGGGAGGACGCCCAGAACGATGAGCCGGGATGAGCTCGCGGAGCGCACCTGCGTGCGAGGTCGGAGCATCCCGTCCGAGCCACCGCCTCTCTCCCTCGGTCACGCATGTTCGGCGTCCAGGTCCGGAATGCGTTCGCCCAGGATCAGGTCCTTGAACGTTTGTCTGGCGCGGACCAGGTGAGGACGGCCTCCGACGATCAAAACCTCCGGCGCGAGCGGTTTGGAGTTGTAATTCGAGCTCATCGCGAAGCCGTAGGCCCCGGCTCGCTCGATCACGAGCCAGTCTCCCACGCGAGCAACGGGTAACCGTCGGCTGCACACCGTGCCGCCTTCCTCCTGAGTGAACACGTCGCCGGACTCGCAGAGCGGACCGGCCACCACCACATCTTCCAGAGGTCTTTCCGCAGCGCTATCGGCGGGTGATACGGACATCGGATGGTATGCGCCGTACAGAATTGGCCGGGCCAGATTGTTGAAGCCGGCATCCAGGATATAAAAGGTCCTCGAGGACGTTTGCTTGATCGCGCGGATCTGGGTGAGCAAATAGCCGCTTTCCGCAACGAGATAACGGCCCGGCTCGATCTCCAGTCGCACGGGATGGCCCCACGCCCCGGCCAGACGCTTGCGTGTCGCATCCCACAACCGGTGGTAGGCCGCGAGATCGACGAGCTGCTCGGTGGGTCGATAGGCGATCGGCAGGCCGCCGCCGGCGCTGATCGCCGTGATCGATGGACCGATCTGCCGGCCGACGCGTTCCATCGCGCCGCAAACCTGCGACAGATGCTCCAGGTCTGTTCCAGACCCTATGTGCATGTGCACGCCCGTTATCGTCAGGTTGTGCCGGGCCGCCAGTGCGAGAGCTTCGGCGAGTCCATCGTGCCAGATGCCGTGCTTGGAATGGTCGCCGCCGGTGTTCGTCTTCTGGCTGTGTCCGTGCCCGAAGCCTGGGTTGATGCGCAGCGTGATGTGCCGCCCGGGCGCACGCCGGCCGAGCTGGTCGATCATGTCGGGCGAGCCCACGTTCACGTGGACCCCGCGTTCAACAGCCAGCGAGAGGGCCTCCTCGTCAAAGATATCGGCTGTGTACACGACCGGCGGCGGGTCGCCCTGCGCTTTGTAACCGGCTACAAACGAGCGCTCGAGCTCGCCGGCGCTCACGGCATCAACAAGCACGCCGTGTCGCCGCATGAGATCAAGGATCGCGATGTTGGAGCAAGCCTTCTGGGCATAGCGGATCACGTCAAACGCCCGCAGTTCCTCGATGCGTTTGATGATCGCGCTCGAGTCGTATACGTAACAGGGCGTGCCGTACTGGGCCGCCAGCTCGCGGACGGGAATTCCCGCGATGTCGTGACGTAACGTGGGGAAGCCGTTGGATTCGGACGAACTCATGGGTTGCTCGTGGAGTTGATTCGGTTACCGGTGTGCAGTTCCGGGTCAGGGTCGATGATTCGGTCACGGCTCGGTGACGGATCGCTATCGTAGCACGCGGTTCGACAGAAGACGACCCGGATCCGCGTGTAGTGAAGGTCTCAGCCCGCAAGCGATCGTCGCCATCCGAGACGCTCGTAAAATCCTCTGTTTCGCTCAAGGTCGTTCACGCCGAGCGTGATGATGATGCGCCGTTCCATCGAGTCTCTCCAGCGTAAGCGAATGTACAATGCACATCGGTGCCAGAGATTATCAGCGAACCAGACGGGCTACAAAGCGATTGACGACAGCCCGCTTTCTTGCGGAAATGGTTCCCGACCTACGTCACACGAGAACGGAGACGCAATGCATGACACCGGGACGACGAACGCTCAGCTTCAGAAGCTTCGACGACATCATGCCGGAGGTCGAGCGCCTGATCGGATCCAGCACGACGCTCGGCAACTGGTCGCTGGCCCAGACCTGCCGCCATCTGGCAACTGTGCTGCGCAGGGTGGTTGATCTGCCCGCGACAATACCCCAGGATCCCTCGCAGTGGGTCGGCGAAGAGCAAAAGCGGCAGGTCCTCGAGTCGGGTTTACTGCCGGAGGGCATTCAGGGCCCCCAGGAAGTCATGCCCGCGGAAGCGCTCGGCGAGCGTGAGGAGGCGGAGGGGCTACGGAGCGCGGTCGCGCACTACAAAGCCTCGGGCGGTCCCAAGATTCCACACCGGCGCTTCGGCCCGCTGACCAAGGCGGAATGGGATCGCCTTCAGCTCATCCATTGCGCCCATCATCTGAGTTTTGTCATTCCGAACGCGGGATGAGCGGTCCAGCGCAGGAAACGACCATCCGCGAATCCCGTCATTCCGGCCCGCTCCCGGCCGGAGAAGAACGAACAGCAGCAACGCCTGTGAGCGCACGGCGAACGCGGCGGACGGTCTCGACATATGCGGCCGGCAGATCGACCGGGCCCTTCTCGGACCACCAGCGCGGTTTTTCGGTATAAATCCATACGTACTCGTCCGATTGCTCGATTGCGGCGCGCAGGCTGATTTCCAGACGCTCGGGCGAGAAGTGGTTTCTCTCCGGCTCGGCCGGCCTCCAGCCTTTCTTCGGCCAGTCGTAGTCGAGCCAGATCCCAAATGCAGGTGAGATGAATCGCTCGTAACCCGATCGGGCCGCAGAGAGCTCGGCGGCATCCACCTTGATCGTCTGACGGGCGCGGCGGAACGCCTCTGCATCAAGGTAACCGTACGACATTTCATGCCCGTCGATCAGCCGCGCTCCTGCTCTCACCCCCTCGATCATGCCGTCCAGGAACGGAACCAGCAGACCATCAGGGCACTGCTCGAGTGGTTTCTTGCCGTGGTCACTCTGCCGCCAGACGAGGCTGTGCCCGAACGTGAAGAGGACCGAGAGCCCCGGAAAACCCTCCTGAAAAGCCGCCATCAGCTCACGCCCGCGGCGCCGGGCCATCGATGCATACTCGGCCCAGCCACGTCGCCGCCCATCGCTCTGTCTCGAGAAATCAAAGAGCTTCGCCTGATAGGCCTCGGTATCAAGAAGAATGCCCTGGCAATGCCCGGCCCTGGCAAGCTCCGCGGCCAGGCGGGCGTTCGCAAGCGCCGGTCCATGGTCGTCAAACCAGTCGAGATCGGCCGGCGTGACGTTGAATCGGAGGAAGTCGTGGCGCGGCCGCGACCACTTGATCGAAGCCAGGTCATCATAGGCGGACTCAAGATCAACTCGAGAGAACTCGTGTCGCCCCCAGCCGAGCCACGTGAAGCTCTCGGATTTCCCGCCGCTGCGCGCCACCGCGTGAAACACGCAGCCGTCGAATGGCGCGGACTCGAGCTGATCGCGATGCCGGCGCATGAAGGCGGTGTCGGGCTCGTCCCAGCCGAACTCGATGAGCTTCTTCTGGTTCAAACTCGCCGGCGGATTTCCGGTTCCAACCGCGCGCTCCTGGTTGGGAAAGTCCTTGCGATAACGCGACTCGAGCGCAGGAAAATCGGCCGGCATGAGGTAGATCTTGCCGCGGATCGTCTTCGACTCGCCGGGCGCGAGCCCGCCGATGCGAAAATCGGAGTGCAGGCAAACGATCACACCCTGAAAAAGCTCCTGGTAAGGCTCCCAGGCGGTGGCAACAAGCTCTCTGCCGTCAGCCGAAACGCAGCCGATCAAGCCATTCGAGGGTACGATCGACGAAAGCGGGCGCGGGTTGACGTCGTCGCGACTGACGCCGTTGGGACACCAGACCTGGCCGGGAGTGTACAGGGCTTTCTTCGCCCAGGGCTCGAACGGCATCCGGACGGGCTTGCCGTCCACGTACAGAAAACAGCGCGGGAGATAGGCCTCGCTGTTATGCTCGAGTTTCGTGCCGGCGTAGCGATTGACGCGAATGCACGGCTGCGCCCAGTGCGCGAGCGACGGAGTGGATGTGGGGTTTCTCGCAACGACCTGAAAGTCGACTTCATCGTGGCCCGCACGGATCTCGTGGTCCACCACCACACCGTCTTCCAGAAGAGACCGCAGCGTGATCGAACGGTGGTCCGCCGCCGTCGCGATCAGCTCGGTCTTGTGGCGAATCACCGTCTTGGTCCAGTCGCGTGCGGTGGAACCGGGCCGGCAGAAGGCCTCGATGTACCAGATTTCGAGCGCGCCGCCGGGGAGATGCTTGCCGCCGACGGTGAGGATTTCTTTGTCCCAGGAGAGCGTGAGCTCTCGCTCCGCAAGGGCAGCAGCGGGCGAGTGCGTAAGGATGGCGGCCAGCAGCGTGATCGCGGCCCCGGACACAAAGCGGGGCCAAGGGCGGTTGATCAAGGGAGGCTTGTCCTTCATGGTCTGTTGTTTGATGCTCGATCTAACGATCCGCGGCGAGCGGCTCGGCATCGCGGTCGCGAATGAGCCGGCGCTCGAGCCGCGCCAGCCAGGGCTCCACAAGCGGCGCCGCGGCAATTCCGATCAACACACCGGCGAAGTCGGTGAGCATGTCGTACAAATTGGCATCGCGCCGTACAAACGGCATCAACTGGCCCAGCTCGCTGATGATTCCAAGCGCAAAGCCGCCCAGGATGATGGCCCCGATGGCGCGCCACGACGAGCCGACCCGCATCCAGAGAATCGCCAGGACGACGAAGATCACCCCGTGGACGAGCTTGTCCAGACTGGGCAGCCGGAAAAACGAATCGTTCTCGACCCTGCGTACGACGAACTTCGGAGTCCAGCACAGACCGAGGATCACCAGGATCCAAATAACGGCCGCAGCCACGCGAAGAGCATGGAGTCGATTGCGGCGAGGCACGGCCGACCGCGGTGTGGCCTCGCCAGGTTGAGAGCTAGCGGGAGTTTCGGTCACTGATCGCAGTCTCCGTGAGGCAATAGAGATCCGACAGCCCCATGTTACAGCGTGCGTGCGGATCGAAGCGAGAGTGACCCGGGCAGGCGCCGGTTCATGTCGAGACAGAGGTTTGTTATTCTAGGTTGACGAGGACCAGACGAATACGCGGCATGCCGCACGGTGAGGATCGCTATGAACAGTTCGTTTTGGGTTCGAGCACGGCGCCAGGCCAGTTCCGGAGCCCCCGCCAGCCCGGACGCGATGAAGCCGGATGCGAAGCCGAAGTCGAAGAGTGGACGCGAGTCGATCGAATCGTTCGTCGTGGTTTTCGTGGCGTTTCTGGTCTGGAGTCTCGAGGCCGAGGGGTTCGTGATTCCGACAGGCTCGATGGCGACGACCCTCATGGGCCGCCACAAGGAGATCGTTTGCCCACAGTGCGGCGACGTTTACACCGTCAACGCCGATCGCGAGGTCGATTCCTCCGGAAGTGGCGGCAGCACCGGTGTCCGCGTCGTCAAGGGTACTTGCGCGAATTGCCGTTTCGAGACACGGGTCGATCAAGAACCCAGCTTTTCGGGCGACCGGGTCTACGTTATCAAGCTGGGCGCGACTCGTCCGTTGCTGGGCAGCGAAATGCCCGGCGCGCTCAAGCGCTGGGACGTGACAGTGTTCAAGCTCCCCGAGGAGCCCGAGGTCCGCTACATCAAGCGGCTGGTGGGAATGCCGAACGAGGTGGTGAGAATCGAAGGAGGCGACCTGTGGATGCGGCCCATGGCGCCTCTGGACTTTCCCCAGCGGCTGCGACGGCCCCTGTACCACCAGCAAGCGATGCAGATGCTCGTCTATGACGACGAACATCGGGCGACCGCTTTGAAGGACAGCCCGCGATGGCTGCGGTTCAAACCCGAGCCCGCCGGCACGGGAAGCTGGGTCGAGCAAGCACCGGGTCAATTCGTGAGTGGAGCCGACGGAGAAGACTGGGCCGACTTGCGGTACCACCATCTTGTTCCCAGCCCGGAAGACTGGAAGGCGATCGAGGCCAAGCGAGAACTCCAGGGGCCGCCCAGAGCGATCCTGGTCACGGACTTCAACTCTTATAACACGGACGTGCTGCCCGACGACGAAAAATCACCACGAAAAGCGGCTCGCCCCTGGTTCCAGCCTCACTGGGTCGGCGATTTGACGTTGTCGTTGCGACTCAACGTGCTGAAAGCCACGGGTGCAGTGCGGCTCGAGCTGATCGAAGCCGGTGTTTCGAACCGTTGTGAGATCGACCTGACGACCGGCCGCGCCACACTTTTTCACGGTGAATCCGTCCTGGGGACGCCGGTTCAAACAGACGTCGCGCATTCTGGACGCTTCGAGCTCACGTTCGCCAATGTGGACGACCGGCTCACGCTTTGGGTCGACGGAAAGCTGCCGTTCGGCGACGGCTTCACGTATGAAACGGATCGAGTACACCTCGCCCCGACCACCGCAGACTTGGAGCCGGCCCGAATCGGGGTCCGCAACGCGGCGATCGAGGCCGAAGGGTTGAAGCTCAAACGAGACGTTTACTACACGCTCGAGCCAGCCGAGAGCGACTACGCGAACTTCGATGCACCCGCTCACACCGATTCCACGGCGTTCTTCGATCTGCTCTCAAATCCGACGCGTTTCGCGGCGCTCGAGCACCACGAGGCTCGCGACTATACGCTGGGACCGGGTCGTTACTTGATGCTGGGCGACAACAGCCCCTGGAGCCGCGACGCGCGTGCATGGGGCCAGACGGATCGCTTTGATCCCGACTATCCCAGCCAGGGTTGGGACACATCGGGCCGCGCAAGCTGGGAAGTCCCTGAATCGCTCCTGATCGGCAAGGCGTTCTGCGTGTACTGGCCGCATCCCAAGCCGGTCTGGCCACGCATCCGCGTCGGCGCAGACTTCGTGCTACCTATTCTTCCGTATATGGAGCGGATGCGCCTGATCCGGTAACAAGGATTGTGGCTCTGCCAAAAAATGCGGGGCCGCCCTCACCGAACGCGTTCGTCGAGACCTCTATTGACTCGCCCGAAGATCGCTATAGACTTGCTGTTACGCTTTGCGAACGTTTCTTGACTCGCGCAACTGGTGGCAGATCGCACCTGCTGTGTTCTCCGGTTTGAACTTTCGGCCGCAGCGGAACGTAAGATGGTTAAGGCCATAAGCTCCGATCGCGCGGACGACATCAGTCAGCTCTCTGACGAGGAGCTGATGAACAAGTACCGCGAGGAGGGGCGTGCGGTCTTGTTCAACGAGCTCGTCCACCGCTACGAACGCGAGTTGTATCGATACCTGGTTCGATACATCGGCGATCAAACCGCGGCGGAAGACGTCTTTCAGAACACATTCCTGCAAGTTCACCTGAAACGTGGTTTATTCGAAAACGGCCGCCCGTTTCGTCCCTGGCTGTACGCGATTGCGACGCATCAGGCCGTGGATGCACTGAGGAAGGCCGGGCGACATCCAACCGTGAGCCTCGATCGGCGGGTGAATGCCGGCCGCAACGAGGGCGACGCGGCTGGTCAATTGATCGATCTCTTGGTAAGTGAAGATGAAGGGCCGCTCGCAGAACTCCAGGAAACGGAACGACAACAATGGGTGCGTGAGAGCATCGCGCGGTTGCCTGATGCTCTCCGCCAAACGTTGATTCTGGCTTATCACCAGGATCTCAAGTATCGTGAAATTGCTGATATCCTGAAGATTCCGGTTGGAACCGTGAAGTCGCGCTTGCACGCCGCACTCGAGAAGCTGCAGCAGATGGCGAAATCGGCGAAGCGCATCGGGGACGAATGAAGCCATGAATGCCGAAGAAATGATCGAAAGCGTTTTGAGCGGGACGGAGGGCGACCAGCTTGAGCAAGCCCTTCGTCGAGACAAGGACCAGGTCGTCCGGTTCGAGAAGCTGCGAGTCGCAATCGACCAGCTCATGGACGACGGATCCTGGTTTGAGCATCCGCCTGACCTCGCAGCGCGCACAGTTTCGTTCGTCGCGCGAAACCGGCGACGGCCCCTGACGCTGCTTGAGCAGGTCTCGACTCGCCTGCCGTTTCGCTGGGCTGACTTTGCAGTCGCCGCCAGCATCTTTGTTGCCGGCGTGCTCACCCTCCTGCCGGCCATCCAGCGCTCGCGGGAGCGAATGAACCAGGCCGGTTGCGTCTTCAATCTGCAGCAGCTTGGCAACAGCCTGGCGCAGTACGCAACCTCACAGGCAACCTTGCCCTATCCACCCTCGCATCGGTCGGATACTCACGCTGGTATGTTTGCGGTGATGCTTCACGATGCGGGCATGCTGAGAGACCTGTCGATCCTTGATTGCCCATGTAACGGGCCGTGCGCCCATGTGAGTCAGGAGCTTTCGAGCTTCGAGCAGGTTGACCAGATCAGGCGAACCAATCCCGAGCTCTATCGCGCGATGCTGTGCTGGGACTATGCTTATAATCTCGGCTATCGGCATCCCACCGGGCACCCGGGGCCGCACGACCTCACGCATTCCGCGAGCATGCCGGTGCTCGCTGATTCGCCGGACCACATCAACTTCGCCACGATCCGCGATGGCAACAGCCGAAACCATGGCGGGCGCGGCCAGAACGTCTTGTTCGGCGATAACAGCGTTCGCTGGCTGAATACCCGCCGCGCCGGGCCGCACGATCCGGACATCTTCCTCAACAACGAGCTGCACTTGCGGCCGGGCGTGCACTGGAGCGACGCGGTGCTCGTTCCGAGCAAGGTGCCGTTCCACGGCGCGAACGGTTCAGGCTCGGGCAACTGACGCCGGGTCTCACCGTTTTCTGAGCCGGTCGCAGACGAGCAACGCGATGATTGTTTTCGCGTCTTCAATCCGGCCGTCGAAAGCCATCGCAACCGCATCCTCCCAGCGCACGACAACAGGGCGCAATCGCTCGTCGGGCTCAAGGGCTTGCCGGCCGGCCGCGAGTTCTTCGCAGAGGAAGAGATACATCTTCTCCGTCAAGAATCCGGGTGAAACAAACCACTCGCGGATGCGCGTGATCTTGCCAGCCCGGTAGCCGGTTTCCTCCACGAGCTCGCGCCCGGCCGTCACCTCGGGAGCCTCACCGGGATCGATCGTTCCGGCAGGAACTTCCAGCAGTGTCTTACCCGCCGCGTAGCGTTCATTCTCGACCAGGCACACGTGTTCGCTGTCAATCAGCGGAACCAGCGCAACTGCCCCCGGGTGGATCACAAGCTCACGCTCCCCAGCCAGTCCATCGGCGCGCTCGTAGGGCTCGAGCGCCAGGTTGAATTTCGAGCCGCGATAGATCACTCGACGCCGGGATGCCGCTTCCGTCACAGTTGCACTCCTTCGAGGAAGGCGGGTGAATGCCTGGAAAGTCGCGTCGCGAGTCATGCGACTGGATCGATCGGCGTTTCGGAAGCTTATTCGAGCCACCCTCAGTCGGCGGCCGGCCGGCCCCGGCTGTTCTCCCGGATGGTCAGAACCGGGCACGGTGCCTCGCGGACGATGTGCTCGGCCACCGAACCCAGCAAGACGTGGCTCAACCCGGTGCGGCCGTGCGTTGCGATGACGAGCATGCCGATCTTGTAGTCGATCGCGTAAGACACAATCGAGTCGACGGGGCTTCCCCACCGGACGGACCTCAGCACGGAGGGGGGTTTTCCCCAGTCAGGATGCGGCAATTGCTCGAGCGTGACTAGAGCCCGGTCTTCGTTTTCCTTGTAGAACTGGGGCGGCATCACGGGCATGAGCAGTGGGTCCGGACCAGCCGGAACGATCTCACTCAAGACGTGCAGCAGGTGCAGCGGAGCATTCAGCCTTTCGGCGAGCTGGCAGGCGTACCATACCGCGCGCTCGGAGTGGCTGGAGAAATCAGTCGGAGCCAGGATGGAGCTGATCTCGATCACGCTGATTCTCTTCGGTTATCGCTCTTCGCGGACGAGGCGGTGAAACCGCTCGCGGAGCTCACGGGTGATCGGCCCCGGCCGGCCCGAGCCGATGTTGCGCCCGTCACAGGCGACGACGGGAATCAGCTCGGCCGCGGTTCCCGTCAGGAAACACTCGTCCGCAGTGAAAACGTCGTGCCGGTCCATCGTCCGCTCGGTCACCGAGTATCCGGCCGCGCGGGCCAGCTCGATGACTGCCTCCCGCGTGATCCCTTCGAGGATTCCCGAATCGACCGACGGCGTGTGGATCGCGCCCGAATGCACCACGAAAATGTTGTCGCCCGTGCATTCGGCAACCTCGCCTTTGTGATTGAGCATGAGGGCTTCCACGCAGCCCGCCTCGATGCCTTCCATCTTGGCCAGAATATTGTTCAAGTAATTGAGCGACTTGATCCGCGGATTCACCGCATTGGGGTGATTCCTCGTGGTGGCGGCCGTGACAATCTTCAGGCCATGCTCATAAAGCTCGTCGGGATAGAGGCTGATCTTATCAGTGATGATGATGACCTGCGGGTCCGAAGTCTTCCGCGGATCGAGCCCGAGGCTGCCGGCGCCTCGGGTTACCAGTACCCGGATATACGCGTCGACGAGCTTGTTCTGGGCGAGCGTATCCACAATCGCCGCCGCCATCTCCTCGCGTTTCATGGGAATCTCGAGGTGGATTCCCAGTGCCGATCGATACAGGCGGTCAACGTGCTGCTTGAGACGGAAGACACGCCCCGAATAGGCACGGATGCCCTCGAAGACCCCGTCGCCATACAGCAGGCCGTGGTCGAACACGCTGATCTTTGCGTCGGACTTCTCGAAAAGCTTCCCGCTGATGTAAACTCTCGGGTTCATTCCGGCTGCGCTCCACTCTCCCAACGTGGGATCCGGCGCCCTGCTACCGCCACGATCATGCATTCAGGAGAGCGCGGGACACCATTCTTCAATTCGGCCCTCGGCAAGCCGGACAACCCGGTCGGCCTGCTGAGCAATGTGCTGATCGTGCGTTACCAAAATGATAGTGAGGTCGCGCTCGCGGTTCAAGTCGCGCAGCAGCTCGATCACAGCCTGGCCATTGCCCGCATCCAGGTTTCCGGTGGGCTCATCCGCCAGCAAGATCGCGGGATGGCTTGCCAGGGCACGGGCAATCGCCGCGCGCTGCATCTCGCCGCCGGAGAGCTCGGTCGGCAGATGCGTCAGCCGATGGCCCAATCCCACCCGCTCGAGCAGCTCTTGACCTTCGCGGCGCAGCCGGCGCCGCACTGGCCAGTACGACAAGATGCCGTGGCGAATCAACTGCGGCATCATCACGTTCTCGAGCGCCGTTAACTCCGGAAGCAGGTGATAGAACTGGAAGATGAACCCGAAGGCGCGGTTCCGCAGCCGGTCGCGCTTCGCCTCGGACTGTTTGTCGATCCGTGAGTTTTCGAGCCAGACCTCGCCCGAATCCGGCCCGTCGAGTAACCCTAGAATGTGGAGCAGCGTGCTCTTGCCCGAGCCGCTCGAGCCCGCCACGGCAACCATTTCGCCGCGGTCGACCTCCAGATCCACGCCGCGCAGAACCGGAACTTCGTTCCGCCCTTTCCAGTAGCTCTTGGTCAGACCAAATGCTTTGAGCTGGCCCGTCATCGTCTTCGCCTTCCATGGGTTTGAGTAGGTCAGGCTTTAGCCTGACGTTAGTGCGAGGGGCCCTACTCGTAACGCAGCGATCGGACCGGATGGACGTTCGCTGCCCGGTGTGCCGGCCATATACTCGCCAGCACCGCGATCAACATGGCCCCGGCAACGATCCAGCCGACCGTGAACGGCTCCACGAGCGTCGGGATCTTGTCGAAATAGTAGATCGTGTCATCGAAAACCTTGTGGCCCATGGCGATGCTGAGCGTTCTCTCACATTCGTTGATATAGCGAACAAACAGCAGACCGCCCGCCATTCCCACGCCGCTGCCAACTGCGCCCAGCAGCAGCCCGTAGCCGAGGAAGATGCCGCGCACTCCAGCGGTGGATGCGCCGAGCGCCTTCATGACCCCGATATCCCGCGTTTTCTCCACCACGATCATCGAGAAGATGGCCAAAATCCCGAAGCCGGCCACGGCGATGATGAAGAACAAGAGGATGTTGAGAATGCTCTGCTCGACCGCCACGGCACCCAGAAGCGGGCCTTGCTTCTTTTCCCAGGTCTCAACCCGGAAGAACGTGGGCTGGAGCTCATTCAGAGCATCCTGAACCTTCTCGGCAAGCTGATCGAGATCGACGCCGGGCTTCACCTTGATCTGGATCTGATTGACCGCACCGCGGCCGTGAACATCGCGCAACAGCCGCTGGTCCTGCAAGCGCTCGAGCGGCACATACACGTGTGTCGAATCGTACTCGCTCATCCCGCTCTTGAAAAAGCCGACAACCGTGAATGTCGCGAAGCCCCCCTCCGACTTGAACTGCCCGGCCCGCGGAAACAGCAGCCCGACCTTGGTGCCCGGAGGAGCCAGGAAGACGTCCTCCTTGCCGTGCCCGGGATGCCACGTCGCCAGCGCGTAGCCGAGGATCGTCCCATGGTCGGGGAGATCTTCGTCGATCTGCGACTTGATTTCCTGCGCCATCAATTTGTCCATGTCATTATCGCCAAGCTCCTTGAGTATCTCCGCGCGCGGCGATTGCATCTTGAGCTCTTTGGTCACCTCGAACGATGGCTTGATCCTCTGCCCGCGATCGTCAAAGAGAAACTCGGCAAAGTCACCCGTCTTGGCGCGGTCCAGTGGCTTGACGCCGATGAGCTGGACGGGCCTGGTGATGACCTGACCATTGGGATAGCGGAAATGCAGGATTCCGGGCGTTTCCATCGTCGGCGCCAGGGCGATCACTTCGTCTCCGGCGACTTGATTGATCCGCGCCATCACTTCGTCTGAGTTGTAGAACCCGTCGAGTGAAACGCAATCGACAACAACGTCCGCCAGCACGCCGTGCAGCCGGTCGCGCATCTTCTCGGCGAAACCCGCCATCACCGAGTTCACGACGATCATCGTCGCAACCCCGAGCATCACGCTGATCACGCTCGCCAGCGCGATATAGCGTGTCTTCAAATACCGCCAGCAAAGCAAATACTTATACACTTGCGACTCTCCCTCCGTGGAACGCCGTCTCGACTATTCAGGACGCAAGAGCGGAAACAGAATCACATCGCGAATGCTCGCGCGATTCATCAACATCATGCACAGCCGGTCGATCCCGATTCCCAGCCCGCCGGCCGGGGGCATGCCGTGCTTGAGCGCCCGGACGAAGTCGTCGTCCTTCTTGGCCATCGACTCCTCCTCGGGCAACCCCGCAAGCTGCATGGCGAACAGCTCTTCTTGCAGTCTGGGGTCATTCAGCTCGGTGTAGGCATTCGCAAGCTCAATGCCGTTCACATAAAGCTCGAATCGCTCGGCGACTCGAGGGTTTGAAGCCTTCCGCTTCGTGAGCGGGCAGATCGCCGCAGGATAGTCGATCACAAAGATCGGACCGGTGAGCTGATCTTCGACGACCGCTTCAAAAACCTCGCTGGTGACCACGTCGGGGTCTTTGCCCGCCGTCGCAATCCCGCAAGATTCGGCCTTCGCCTTGATCGCCGCGAAATCAGCCGGATCAATGCTCGCGTATTGATGGATCAGCTCGGCATACGTGCGGCGCGGCCAGGGCGGAGTGAAGTCAATCGTCGACTCGCCCCACGGACGCTGAAACCCACCACCGATCGATTCGATCGCGCCGCAGATCAGCGACTCCGTCAGCTCCATCATGACTTCATAGTTCGCGTAGGCCTGGTACGCCTCCATCATGGTGAACTCGGGGTTATGCCGCGGGCTCAGCCCTTCATTCCGGTACACCCGGCCAATCTCGAACACGCGCTCCATCCCGCCCACGAGAAGCCGCTTCAAGTGCAGCTCGAGTGCGATCCGGAGAAACAGATCGAGGTCGAGTGCATTGTGATGCGTGATGAACGGCCGCGCGGCCGCCCCGCCGGCGATCGATTGCATCGTGGGCGTTTCGACTTCGAGAAAGCCCTTCTCGGCCATCGTCCGGCGAAACGAGGCGATGAGCCTGGAGCGGGCGATGAACGTGGCGAGCGATTCGGGATTGCTGAACAGGTCGACGTAGCGCTGGCGGTAGCGCTGTTCGACATCGGTCAAGCCATGCCATTTTTCCGGCGGCGGCAGCAAGCTCTTGGTCAGGATCGTGATCTTCTCGGCGAAGACGGTGAGCTCACCGGTCTTGGTGTAGCCCAGCCGGCCGTCGACTCCGATCAGGTCTCCCAGGTCAAGCAATTCGACCAGGCTCCAGCCTTGGTCGCCGACTTGCTTCTTTCCGATAAAAATCTGGATGTGTTCAGTCCAGTCGCGAAGGTCGAGGAAGTAGACCTTCCCCTGACCACGGCGAAGCATGATCCGCCCCGCAACCCGAACAACAGGTCCCGTGGGCTCACTCCCCGGCTCAGCCGCGGGAACCGGTAAAGCGCGGACCGCCGCGATGGCCTGATGCCCGTCGAAACGCTGGCCCCACGGGTCGATCCCCAGGCCGGCGATTCGCTCGAGCTTTTCCAGGCGCACCGCTTCGAGGTTGTCTCGCGGCTCTTCGGCCATCGTTCCCTTACATTAGTTGTTCGCAACCATCCACTTCGGGCGAGCAGGACCCCAAATTGTATGGATCTGCCCGCTTCGGTCAACGGCAAGTGGAATCCTCGGCGGTGCTTCCTCGGCGGGAGTTGTTTCCACCCGCTCCTGAGTCAGCAGTTCTTGTAGCCGTGCAAATCAGAACAAAAAAACTCTTTGGGCCTGCGCCACCCATCATCTGCGCCAACCCCTTGCGGCGGTTGACCTTAAGGGTGGCGCAGGAATAACCGGAACACGCGCAGAACCGCAGTAACTCATTGCCGCGAATCGAGTTGCGAGGTGGCGCAGTGGTGGCGCAGAGGTGGCGCAGACGTGCTCTTACATCTGCTCGACGCTGATCGTGATCAAGCGAGCCGCCTTTGTCTTGCCAAACTCCACCGATATCCCGCGCGCCCGAAGCCACGGAGCGTTCCGCCGCAGATCATTGCTGAAGCACGGACGGTTTCTCTCGTTTCAATGCTCCGCGTCGGAACGTCCCGAAGGCCGCTCCGCGGCGCGTTCGGCGATGACATCCGCATGTTGCCCTCCTCCGCACCCCGCCCTCCGCCCTCTCGTTCCAACGCGCCGAGGGGGTCAAACCGTCAGACGAACGCTGAAACGACGGACTCGCAGTCGTGGAAGCACGCGTTTAGCAGATGCTGCCCTCCGTCATCTGCGTCATCTGCGTCATTTGGCACCCCCAAACTTCCGCATTGTAGCGATCGTTCCTTTAATGACGGCAAAGGCCACGCGTCGCGATTTCCGTGTGGAGATAGCCGGTTCGGTCAACGGCGAACCACACCCATTGTCGCCCTTCGCAGCGCGAAGGGGCCTCCCGTTCCGACACACCCATTGTCGCCGTTCGCTCCGCGAAGGGGCTTTCCCATTCCCACCGTTTGCTATGCAACCGACCGTCTCGCCCTGAGCCGTCTACGCTCGCGTGTGCCGACGAGAATCTCGGTTAAGAGTGGCCTGAAAAAAGGGCCAAAAACATAGTGAACAACACCCGCGATTTGCCGTGGCAATTTTCAGTGACCCATGCCATGAGCTTTTGCTATCGCCAAAGAACGCCCTCGCTCTATTCCTATCCGATTATGCCGATTCAACTTGCAGAGCAGAAATTCCATCCGAAGCAATCGTCGAACCCGTCGAGAAAATGGCAAAAAGTGGCAATATTACGGGGGCCTTCAAGCATTCGTACACTACTGTAAACCAGCGCGATCCTGATCTTAATCCTGATCCCGATCTTGATCTCAATCTCATTCCCACTCTGACCCCCCCAACAGCACCCATCATCCACCGCAGTCCTCATGCCCCGGCGTGCCAGTCCCCGTAGGGCCGACACTCCTGTCGGCCACTCCCCGGCCAGTTCCCGCCCCAACGGGGCGAAGGTCGAAAGCCAGGGGCTTCGAGCCCCTGGAACGCTTCGAGCCCCGGGAACTCCTCGATTCTCTGGAACACTTCCCTCGATCATCAATGAATTCTTCCTGACCCCGGGGTGTGCCTTCAAAACGCGATCGGCGCCACGAGCCGGCCCCCGCCGGCTGCATTACCCCTGCGCAAGCGTACTCCCGCACCTATAAAATGTGATGACTTACCGGATTTGTCGCTCGGTCGACCAGGAGATTTCCAGAAAGTTTCCGGGTTGCAGCGATCAGATCGATTGACGAACAAAATTGCCTTCACTCGTGCGCATTCTTACCTTGGCCCGGACCATCTTTACCCGTCACAAACACGTCCCCATGCGGGAACTTCTCAATAAGGCCCGCCGGCTTGCTGAAATTGGTCGCCAGCACGTCCAGCGGGTTACCGGCGATCCACTGCGAGAGGTCGATCGTCGCGTATTCACCAGTATTGAACCCGATCAGCACGCGGCACGGCTTGGCACCCACGTTTTCAATCGAATGCCCGTAACCTTGCGGAATGTACCCGACGTCCCCTTTAGCGAGGGTCTCAGTTCGGTACCGCCCGTGCGAGCCGAACATCGTGACGCTGATGTCGCCGTCAATAGTCGAAGATGAGGATGAAGTGCGTAGGCTCGTTGCCCAGGGATTGCAGCATGTGGCCGTGTCCGCGTGGGAAGTACCAGACGTCTCCCGGGTCGAAGTCGTTTGTCTCGGCCCCGCCGCGCGGGTCGATAACCGTCGTCCGCACGCGCCCCTCGATCACGAACGCCCACTCGGCCGCAGTGGCGTGCCAGTGCAGCTCGCGCATCGCCCCCGGCTCGAGCCGCATCGAGACGCCGGCAATCCCCTTGGAGATCGGCAATTGCAGGACGGTCGCCTCCTTGCCCGAGCTGTTGCCGATCACCTTGCCCCGTGACTTTTCCAGCTCGTACTTGAACGTCGGCAGCTCCTCGCCGCCGAGCAACGGGTCGGGCACATTGTTCATGAACGTAGGATCGCCAGCCTCCGCCGGCTTTGCTCCCACAAGACCCGCAGTGGCGGCTGCGGCCAGCCCCGCGGTTGCCGCCATGAAGTCTCGTCTCGGCAATTCAGGCATGGGAAGCTCCAATTGTGGGTCGGAGTGGGCTACTGTCATTCGGGCGAGAGCACCGACGGACATGACCGGCATGTGATTCTCGAAAGTAAGCGGCAGTTAGAAAACACTCGCGTGAAACTCAAGGTATTGGAAGACCGCCTTATCCATGGCCCCAACGGGGCCTCGGTTAATAGCCACGGGCTTCAGCCCTTGGCACCTTGAACTACGCGGTCTTGACCGTGTTTGCCTCGGCTACGGGCCGCCACAGGGTCTCGATCTTGATAGGCGCATCCTCCGCCACGTCCTCGGCGATTCCCTTGGGGAGCACGACCTTGACCTTGGCCGGCTGTGAGAGCACAACCATCCCGCCGACGGCTCCCGACATCGTCAAGATTCCCGACCAGATGTCACGCTTGGCCGTGCCGACGCGCAGTCCGTCGCGGTATCGGATCATCTTGCCGCGACCTGAGGGATACTCGACATGGGCACCAACGTCGAACGACTGGCGTTTCCCCTGATGCTTCGCCGGCACGGCCCACGGCACCCGCGCGACTCCGAACGCCGCTCCCTCGCATTCGATCTCGATGGTCAACATCTCGATCGGCCGTCGATTGAGGAAGAACTGCTGCGAAGGCCGGATCGCAACCTGGGCGCGGCAAGGATTCTCGAACCGATTCTGGAAATAGATATCAAGCCGCCCCTCGCCTTTCGACGCCGCGGGCGCGATCGCGAAGCAGAATCCGTCCCGTTCGAAATACTGGCCGCAGAGCTTCCGCAGCAAATCCGGGAACTTGTCTTTCCGCGTCAAGGACCACAGGAGGATTCCGAGTGACCCAACCGCGAGCGCCGGGAAACCAGCCTTGGGCTGCCACGTCGCGCCATCCATCATCCAGGCCATGACGCTCCCGACCATTCCGACGATCATGAACAGCGCCAGTACCGATTTTGCACTCTCCCCCATTGCACGCTCCTCGCCCCCGTGGTATTCACAGATCGTCTCGAGCCAGGCTGGCATTTTGAACGGCGCGAAGGACAGTGGTCAAGCGCCTGCGAGTCGATCCGGGCGAAGAATCAAGCACGCCACATGTAGGGTCCGCCACTGCGGACCGATTGGCTCTACACGGCGACGGAGCGTTGGCTACCGCTGTGAATTAATCCCGCGATGGATGGGCGGGCGGTGGGATGTTGAAAACTTGTAATCCAAGGAACGGTGATTTCCCCCCGCGTATGTTGCGCGAGGCTCCGTCGTTTAGAAGGGGGGGCCAGGGCGGTCTGTTGAAAACTTGCAGCATAAGTAGCGGAGATTTCCGGCCGCGAATGTTGCGCCAAGCTTCCCCCCTTTAGAAGGGGGGGCCAGGGGGGGGTGCATTCCGGCGGCCGCCATCACAAAACCGTCGCGCATCAGAAAACGCTGAATCGTCCACGCAATGTTGAGCGCGAGTCTCCGACCCCGCCCCAGCGCGTGACCGCAGGTCTCCGAGACGCGCAGGCGCAGTGTTGGGCGCGGGTCTCCGACCCCGCCCCAGGGCGTGACCGCAGGTCTCCGAGACGCGCAGGCGCAGTGTTCGGCGCGGGTCTCCGACCCCGCCCCAGGGCGTGACCGCAGGTCTCCGAGATGCGCAGTCGCAATGTTGGGCGCGGGTCTCCGACCCCGCCCCGCCGCGTGACCGCAGGTCTCCGAGATGCGCGCACGGCGCAGAGATGCCACGGTGGAAGACCCGGGTCTCGTCCGGAAACCAAGTGCGGGCGGCACACGGCGTGTGCCCGCTACAACACGGCGCCGGCGCGTCCACCGCCGCGCTCTGGTAAACTGGTGCCGAGCCACGCAGTACGACGGCGATGCCCGCACATGTAAAAACTGCCCCAATCCGCACCAGCCATGTCCGCGGTATCCACGATGGACCAAAACCAACAACCATCCGACCCACTCGATCCAACGATATCCTCGATCCTGCCCGAGTCGTTCCCCTCGACCGACCCGACCAAGATCGGCCGTTACCGGGTCATCAGGCTGCTCGGAAAAGGCGGTTTCGGCCGAGTCTATCTCGCCCATGACAACGAGCTGAATCGCGCCGTGGCCATCAAGATGCCGAACGTCGAGCGAATCGCCGCGCCCGAAGATCTCGAATCGTATCTCACCGAAGCCAAGATCCTGGCACAGCTCGAGCATCCGAACATCGTACCCGTGTGGGACACCGGGCGCACCGAGGATGGGCTGTGCTACGTTGTGTCCAAATTCCTTCAGGGCAGCGACCTGAAAGAGCGAATGTTGCAGGGCCGGCCGCCGTTTCAGGAATCGGCCGCCTTGGTCGCCGCGGTCGCCGATGCGTTGCACTACGCCCATACCAAAGGGCTTGTGCATCGCGACATCAAGCCCGCGAATATCCTGCTGGACGAACGTGGAAAGCCTTGCGTCGCGGATTTTGGGCTGGCGCTGCGGGACGAAGATTTCGGCAAGCGCGCTGGAATGGCCGGCACCCCGGTGTACATGAGCCCCGAGCAAGCCCGAGGCGAAGGCCATCGCGTCGACGGCCGCTCCGATATCTTCAGCCTCGGCGTCGTGTTCTACGAGCTGCTGACCGCCCGCCGTCCCTTCAAGGCCGACTCGATCGCCGACCTGGTCGATCAGATCAAGAGCGCAGACCCGGCCCGCCCCGACAGGTCGATGACACGATTCCCAAAGAGCTCGAGCGTATCTGCCTGAAGGCCCTCGCGAAGCGGGCGGCCGATCGCTACACCACGGCCCGCGACATGGCCGAGGACCTGCACGATTTCGTCAAGACAGTGCCAGCAGGTCTGCCAGCAGCGCCAGTTGTGACGCGCCCACGGCCTGAGCCGGTGCCCGAGGCGATCTCTCCGGTTTCGCCGCTTGTACCCTCAGATTCAAATCAACGCCCCATCAAGATCGTGCCCAAGGGTCTGCGCTCGTTCGACGAGCACGACGCCGACTTCTTCCTCGAGCTGCTTCCCGGCCCCAGAAACCGCGACGGCCTGCCCGAAAGCATCCGCTTCTGGAAGACGCAGATCGAGACGATCGACCCGGAAAAAACCTTTCGCGTCGGCCTGATCTATGGCCCATCCGGCTGCGGCAAATCATCACTCTTGAAAGCAGGCCTCTTGCCCCGGCTGGCGGCGCACGTACGCTCGGTGCACATCGAGGCGACCGCCGATGACACGGAGCAGAGGCTCCTGACCAGACTGAAGAAGGCCTGCCCCGCCCTGCCCGACGACGCAGGCCTGGTGGATTCACTGGCGTTGGTGCGCAAGGGCCGCGTGCTCGGCGCAGGCCGCAAGCTCCTGCTCGTGATCGACCAGTTCGAGCAGTGGCTGCACGCCCGGCGCGGCGACGACGATTCGGAGCTGATCGCCGCCCTGCGCCAGTGCGACGGCGAGCGTGTGCAGGCGATCGTGCTGGTGCGCGACGATTTCTGGCTGGCGGTGAGCCGGTTTCTCGCCGACCTGGAAGTGGAGCTGATCCAGGGCCACAACACCGCCCTGGTCGATCTCTTCGATACGCGGCACGCCACGAAAGTGCTCACGGCGTTCGGAGCGGCCCTCGGGAACCTGCCTGAGAACGGCCGGGAGATCAGCAAGGACCAGCGGCAATTCCTGGACCAGGCAATCGCAGAGCTGGCGCAGGGCAAGAAGGTTGTCTCGGTGAGGCTAGCACTTTTCGCCGAGATGATGAAAGCGAAACAGTGGACGCCCGCCACGCTGCGAGAAGTGGGGGGAGCGGCGGGCGTCGGCGTCACGTTTCTCGAGGAAACGTTCGTCTCGCCTCAAGCGAATCCCCGCCATCGCATGCACCAGAAGGCGGCGCAGGCCGTGCTCGAAAGCGCTGCTGCCGGAATCGGGCACCGACATCAAGGGCCAGATGAGGTCCGAACAAGAGCTGCAAGCCGCCGCTGGAAACGCAGCCCGGCCCCGAGACTTCCACGAGGTGCTGCACATCCTCGACAGCGAGCTTCGGTTGATCACTCCGACCGATCCGGAAGGCCCGGGAGCAGAGCAAACGACCGCGGCCCCGGGAGGTCGGTATTATCAGCTTACGCATGACTACCTCGTGCCCTCGCTTCGCGACTGGTTGACCAGAAAACAAAAGGAGACACGCCGTGGTCGCGCCGAGCTGAAGCTGGCGGAGCGCTCCGCGCTCTGGAACGCCAAGCCCGAAAGCCGCCATCTGCCGTCGCTCACTGAATGGCTAAGAATCCACACGCTGACGGATTCCACCCACTGGACCGAGACCCAGCAGAAAATGATGCGCCAGGCGGCGCGAACACACGGCTGGCGCTCCGCCTTGGCGCTGGCAGGAATGATCGCCGTGGCCTCAGCCGGGCTCGTCCTGCGCAATCAAGTCGCGGCGCGACAGGAGGCCACCCGAGTCGAGGGGTTGGTGGGCCGCCTGCTGAGCGCCGAGCCGTCCCAGGTGCCGGACATCGTGAAGCAGCTCGACGCCAATCCTGGCGTGGCCATGCCCTTGCTCTCTTCGCTCGTTGCCCGAACGGCCGAGACTCCGGACGAGAAGCGGGGGCAGATCCACGCGCGGCTTGCGATGGTCTCCCGCGATCCGTCGCAGGTGGAACCATTGGTGGAGGAATTGCTCACGGGCAAGGTGACCTACGTCTTGCCGATCCGTGCGTTGCTTCGTCCCTCGGCGGCCCGTCTCACGGAGCGCTTTCGCGGCCTGCTGCGCGATGACAAATCCGACACGCAACGGAGGTTCCGCGCGGCGCTGGCTCTGGCCGATTTTATCCCCGCGTCCGAGCAGGCGTGGTGGTCCGCCGCGGACGTGAAGTTCATCGCCGGGCAACTTGTCTCGTCCAACGCGGAGTACCAGCCGCTGCTCCGTGAGGCGCTGCGGCCGATTCGCGCACGATTGGTCGGGGATCTGGAGCGCCTCTTCGCAGACGCGCGGGCGAGCGATGCCCAGCGACTGGGCGCCGCCAACGCGCTAGCCGACTTTGCCGGGAGCGACGTAGCCCGGCTCACCAGCCTGCTCGCCGTCGCCACCCCCGAGCAATTCGATGTGCTCTACCCGATTGTCGCGGGGAGCCGCTCGCCGGCAGTGGTCGACCAGCTCAGCCAGATCGCCTCCACTCAGCCGGCCGAGGCGCTGGGATCCGTGGAGCGAGTCGCGTTCGGCCAGCGCCGCGCAGGCGCCGCGGTGACGCTCTTACGCCTGGGCGAGCGCGAAAAGATCCTGCCGGTTTTCGAGGTGAGCGATGATCCGGAAGCCCTGACGCAGTTCATCTTCCGTTGCCGGTCTCGCGGGGTTGGGGCGGATGCGCTTCTGGACTGCCTGGAAAAGCCCGACAACGGTCCGGCCAATCGACATCCGCGCGACGCCCGGTACGCGCTGCTTTTGGCGCTGGGAGAGTTCGCGCTGGCCGACGTTCCCGAGTCGCGTCGAGACCCTCTGATCAAGCGGCTGGCAGCCTGGTATCGCGACGACCCCAGTTCAGGAGTCCATGGCGCCGCGGGCTGGCTGTTGCGGCAATGGGGCCAGGCGGACTTGGCCCGCCAGGTGGATCAGAACCCTGTTCCTTATTCGCCAGACCGCCAGTGGTTCACGCTGCGCATCACGGTGAAACCGACGTCGCCCACGAAGCCGGCGCCGAACAAGACGTTCTACTACACCTTCATCGTCTTTCCGCCAGGGGACTCCATGATCGGGTCCGCGGACGCTAAGCCCCAACGGCAGAAGGATGAGGTGCGGCACCCGGTCCGGCTCACACGCCCCTTCGCGCTCCTGGACAGGGAGGTCACCCTCGAGGAGTTGATCGCGTTCCAACCCACGTATGCTGGCTACATGCAGCAACTCGACGCGAAACCGGAAGACGCGGGGTATGCTGCCGATTGGTATGACAGCGTGGGCTTCTGCCGCTGGCTGGGGCAGCAGATGGGACTGCCGGAGAGCGACCAGCCGTACGCTGACCCCGCGACGTTGAATAACGAGAAGCATCCACGTGAGCCAAACCCGAGCGCAAGCTGGGCACCGCGCAACTGGCCGTCGGAGCCCGGCCGGCGTGGGTTTCGCCTACCCACGGAAGCGGAATGGGAAGTGGCCGCTCGAGCCGGCGCGGACGGCCTATGGCTTCGGAAGCGACGCCAGTCTGCTGGGCCGGTTCGGATGGTACGTGGAGAACAGCGGCAAGCACGTCCATCCTCCGCGGGAGCTTCGGCCATGTCGACGCGGCCTGTTCGACCTGCACGGAAACCTCTATGAGTGGACGCACGATTGGTACGAAGGTTACGATACGAAGCTGGCGTCCGATCCGTCGGGGCCGGCTACGGGCTCGGACCGCGTGTCCCGTGGCGGCGGGTGGGGCGACGTCGCGGCGGATTGCCGGTCGGCGCACCGCAGCACGGGCGTCCCGTCGTACCGCACGTACGTTTACGGGTTCCGCCTGGCCCTGAGTCTGGCTGGGACTGCCTCGGAGACTGGCAAGAGCAAGTAAGCGAAGCCGTCGGGCGGAGGCCCGTAGGGAGCGCAGCGGAGCCGCGACCGGAGGGGCCGGAGGCCGACGGCGGAGCGGGTGGCATCTTGGCAGGGAAAAAGGGGGTGCAGGGGGTAAACCCCCTGCCCGCGCCGGATTCATTTAGGTGTACGTCTGAGGTCCGCAGGATGGCATTGCGCTTCTTCACGGTTCCTGTGAACGATTCTGCCGCCTTCGAGCACGAACTGAACGGTTTTTTGGCTCGCCACAAGGTTTTGTCGATAGACCGGCGCTTGATCGACCAGGGGGTCAACTCCTTATGGGCGATCTGCATCGACTACCTGAGCCATGCGCCTGGCGAGACCGGGCACAACCTGAACCTGTCGCGGAGCCGGGTGGATTACAAAGCGATATTGTCAGCCGAGGAGTTCGCGGTCTTTTCGCAGTTGCGATCGCTTCGCAAGGAGCTGGCCCAGACCGAAGCCGTACCAGTCTACACACTGTTCACCAACGAGCAGTTGGCGCAGATGGTGCAGCGCCGCTGCCAGTCCAAAAGCGATCTGGCGCAAATCGAAGGCATTGGAAACGGAAAGATCGATAAGTACGCGGCACAGCTCCTCCCGCTGCTTTTGACTCTGGGACCCCGGCAAAATGCGCCGAGCGGCGAACCTCTTTGAGCGAATTCCCGAGCTCGAGAATCTGCGCCTGGCGTTCCACAAGGCCGCCCGCGGCCGGCGCGGGCAGACCATTGTGCGGGAGTTCGCGTCACGGCTCGACGAGCGCATCGCGGTGATCTCAGATGGGATTCGCAACGGCTCGATTCGCGTCGGTCGATTTCAACAATTCGTGATCCGGGACCCCAAGGAGCGCGTGATCACCGCGCCGTGCTTCGAGGAACGCGTCCTGCACCACGCGATCATGAACGTATGCGAGCCGGTGATGGATCGCTGGCTCATCGATGACACGTTCGCCTGTCGAACCGGCAAGGGGCGCGAGGCCGCCATTCATCGGGCGCATCAGTTTAGCCGCAAGTTCGAGTGGTTCCTGAAGCTCGACGTACGGAAATACTTCGACAGTGTCTCGCACGACAGGCTGATCAATCTGCTCGCGATGCGATTCAAGGATCGGCGGCTCCTGGAGTTGTTCAACCGGATCATCCGGGCCTATCGAGGCGACCTGGGAATCGGCCTGCCGATCGGCAGCTTGACGTCACAGCACCTCGCGAACTTCTATCTGGGCTGGCTTGATCGATTTGCGAAGGTGACGCTGCGCGTTCGCGGGTACGTGCGATACATGGACGATCTGGTACTCTGGGACACGAATCGTAAGCGCCTGGTCGATTTTCACGGGCGATGCGCGGATTTCGCGTCATCTCACCTGCTCCTGGAGTTCAAGCCGGGAGAAGTGCGGCGAACGGCTGCGGGTGTTCCCTTCCTCGGTTGTCGAATCTGGCCCACTCACGTGGAGCTGAACCGGAGGAGCAAACGTCGCTGGCGACGGCGCGTGCGGGTTCTGGAGCGCGCAGAGCGCCTGGGATTCCTGAGTGAGCCGGCTCTTCAGCAACGTCTGGCCGCGTTGGTCGCGTTCGCGAAGGCCGGCGGGGCAATGAGCTGGACATTTCGCCGCTCTGTGTTAGAACAGGGCGTGGTGGACGATCCCAAGAGGCTCGAACCGCGTGAACCGTGGCGGCGGGTGGGACAACGACGCGGCGAATTGCCGGACGGCGAACCGCAACACGAACGACCCGACGAACCGCACGAACGATAACGGGTTCCGCCTGGCCCTGAATTCCGCGCGGGCGGGCAAGTAATGGCCCTGAAGTCCCAGCCGGAACAGGTCGTTTTCCGAACTGGCCGGATCCGATTTCGGCCGGTGAAACCTGACGCTGAGGCCGCACGGTGCTGGTAGCCGGTTGGATGACCGTGCCGAACGCTCCGTGCGGCCTTCTCCCTTCTCGTCGTGATCGAGGCCACCAGGCACTGTTTCGCTGAGGGCCCGGTGAGCCTATGATACAGAAATGGGCAAGCTGTTTGAACGCCGGGAGAAGCGTAAGCGCTGGGTGCGTCGCGGTCGATATGCCGTCGAGGTTGAGGTCGACGTCATTTATCCTGCCGGTGATCCATCCGAACCGTGTCTGGAGCCGGCCACTGTCCGCTGGCTCGACGAGGTCGCACGACGCGCCGAGAAAGGGGATGTCGCCTACCTCAAGTCGGTCGGCGACGTATTTCGGGCAATTCCTACCCGAACAAAATAATTCGTAACCGAGTACTCCCATGGATCAAGCGCCACTGGTGACCGAAGAAATCGATGCGGGAGCGGACCTGGTCCGGCAACTTGAGAAGTCCTTCCCGTTACAGGCCGCGTTTTGGGCCAAGGACAGTGACGGGGGACCGTGGTATCTCCACATTGCCTCGGACCAATTCCGCGCCGGCGACCAGGGCGCAGGGTATCAAGAGGTCTTACGACTGGCCTGGGAGATGGCGAGCCGCGGGTTGGATGCTATGCAAGTCAAGCTAATCCCGACGACCCATCCGATGGCCCAAGCCGCTATGGAGATCAGCGGTTTCCCGGCAGAGTTCCAACACGATTCAGCGATCGAAGCTTCGGCGGGACGAGCGTGGACGGCGTGTACGTCTATCCGCCTTCGGTCGCCGCAACGACGCCCTAGCCGCGCCCCGATCAATACCCCACCGCGCTCCCGCTCCGAGCCGCCGTCCCGTGTCGATCAGGACGCATTGCCCGGCCAAATTAAGACGCAATCCGCTGGGTTAAGTACGGCTTCGGTCTCGAACGCCCCGTCGGGCTCGATCAAGTCGCCGGGTCATTCGGCTTCCCGCGTGTCGTCCAGAGGACTATCCGAGTTTGGTCAGGGTGAGCGTCGTAAACCATGTTTGTCAGCGCGCCGAGGGGATTCACGATCGCCAGCCGCGCCGAACCCTCGTCGTACCGATCCCACACCGGCCGATTGCTGGAGCCGCCGTTCCCTCGATAGTGCGATGGGCCGTCGAAAGCCATCGTGGTGGGTGTTCCAAGGCAATCTGCCGTGGCCGGCCGCGGAGTCGCGTCGTATCGGTACCATACCTGCTGATTCCCGAAGCTGCCATTGCCTCGAACGAGCGATGGATTGTCAAAAACCATAGTCGTCGGCACTCCGATGGGATTGACTGTCCCCACCGACGGCCGACCCGCGTCGTACCGATCCCACACCGGACGGACCGGCCCGTTGGTCGGAACCGGGACAACCGGCGGCGCGGCTGGAACACGATCGGGGTAAAGCACGCCGGCAACCCACGCCTCGTCCTCCCCGAGCCTCTCGGCGATCTCCCGGTCCGAGTAAACCCGGACGCCATCAATCAAGTACGACGCCAGCCGACGGCATTCCTGGATCTGATACGACAGTGTGCGGTGCGGGTTCATCAAATTGCTCCTCGCGACAAAATGATGCGTTAACGCGCTGATGATACCACGCAAACGAGACGCAAGCGCTGGCCCACCGTCTTTGTTCTCGGGCGAACGAAGCTCTTGCTGACTCGCCGTTCGCTCTCAGATCTTCTCCAAGACCATGAGCCCACCGTCCATGCTTAGCCAAGTTTTCCGCTCGCGTCTCCCTCTTCGTTACCTTCGGTGCGTCAGGCTAAGTCTCGCTGATCTCGACAGTTGAAAGGAACTGCCCATGGCAATTGCTCGTTCACCATGAAGCCGACTCGGCGGCGGTGCGGGCAACCGCGCCGTCGGAGCCCGAGAACGCGAAGACGTCAGCCGTAATGCGAAAGCGTGAACCCGTTTCGGCCTCGATAAACCAGTGGTGGTGGTCAATCTTCCGAAGATGCCGAAACCTGACACCATCCGTGAAGCAACGAGCACGTGCAGCGGATGGGCTACCCGGGGTGAGAGGGGATGGCGGGCGTCGACAGATCAGTGAGGAACCTGAGAGGCCCGGCTTGGCGGTCTGAGATCTGGAAGTGATCTCTGACCAACGACCGACGGGAAACCATAACCGCCGTGCGGCCTGGCCGGGAGTCGGAGGGGGTCGTAGTAGCGACGATACGGCTAACCACCGTGGAGCAAAGGACCCCTGCCAAATTCACGCTTCATCAGAAGTGAGGAGATCCGCTTGGACAAACGTCCCACTACGGAAGAACACGGTGGCCTGACCTGGGACCAACAACTGGCTGAGCCAGAAGTGAAGTCTGGGGTCCTGCTACCGCCGAAAGTCTCTGAACTGAGAAAGAAGCTAGGTCAAAAGGCCAAGCAGGAGCCGAAGTTCCGGTTCTACGCTCTGTACGACCGGATCTATCGGGAAGACGTGTTGCGGATTGCGGCGACCCTGGTGCTGAATCACAACGGCGCTGCCGGGGTGGACGGCGTCACCTGTCAGGACCTCGTCACATTGGATGACCCTGCATGGGATGCCTACATACGGCAGTTGCACGAAGAGCTTCGCACCAAACGCTATCGTCCGCAGCCGGTCAAACGCGTCTATATCCCGAAACCGGACGGCCGGATGCGACCGCTGGGAATTCCCACGGTCAAAGACCGGATCGTCCAAACGGCGGCCATGTTGATACTCGAGCCGATCTTTGAGGCTGACTTCTTGAACTGCTCCTTCGGGTTTCGTCCAGGAAGGAATGCTCACCAAGCGATTGACACGATCCGTCAGCATGTTACCTCCGGGTTTCGCGAGATCTATGACGCGGATCTGAAATCGTACTTCGACACAATTCCACATGATGCATTGATCAAGTGCCTGGAACGACGGATTGCCGCCCGCTCCGTGCTGACGCTGATCCGCATGTGGCTGGAAAGCCCAGTCATCGAGACCGACGAACACGGTAAGACTAAAGTGACTCGGCCGAAACAGGGGACGCCGCAGGGTGGAGTAATTTCACCGTTGCTGGCGAATCTCTACCTGCATTGGTTCGAGAAGCTGTTTTATCGTTTCGACGGACCTGGTCGCTGGGCCAACGCCAAACTCGTGCGGTATGCCGATGACTTTGTGGTCCTGGCACGCTATCAATCTCAGCAATTGATTCACTGGATCGAGAATCTGTTAGAGGGACGGTTTCGGCTCACCGTCAACCGCGAGAAAACGCGAGTCGTCAAGCTGCAGGAACCGGGTCAGAGCTTGAACTTTCTAGGATTTGCGTTGCGATACGACCGCGACCTCTTTGGTCGTGATCATCGCTATCTCAACGTCTTTCCTTCGATCAAGTCGATGGCTCGTGCACACGACAAGGTCCGAGAGCTGACTGGGCCCAAGCGGTGTTTCGTCTCGATCCGTCAGGTGATAGACGATCTCAACCGCTGGACAAGAGGCTGGAGCGGTTACTTCCGCTACGGCTATCCCAGCCATGGGTTTCGGAACCTCAACAGCTTCATGTTGCTCCGATTGACGCGTCACTTGCAACGTCGTAGTCAGCGAGCCTACCGTACCCCGGCAGGCAAGTCAGTTTACTTCCACCTGCAGAGCCTCGGCCTGCGGTTCCTGAAATGACTTACCGCTGCCTCCCTGCGAATCGCCTTCGATCGAGAGGATTTGGGCAAGCCGGATGCGGGAAATCTGCAAGTCCGGTTTGAAGAGGGCGGAGGCGACGGGGTCACACCCGTCCCTCCGCTACTCGACTTCAAACAAAGTGAATTCGCCCGGATCGCTCGACCATCTCCACGCCGCCGGAAGTACCATGATGATCCTTTCACACTCACTCGTGTTCGTCCGAGTGCGGTCCGCCCTGAGCAGACTACCGCTCGGTTCGGTCAGGAATTTGCCATAATGGTTGAACAACTTTATGCCTCGAATCCTGACGCTGTTCCCACGTTGCACACGACCCTTCCGTGCAGGAGAATTCGGAACGGAGCGAGCCCGAGCAGACCATGTGCCGTCCCATCGTGAATCAGGAGTCCGCGATCGTGCGTTCGCCAACGATTCTGATCCTGGCCTCTCTGCCGATTGCGTTCCTTTTCGGTTGCCGGCAATCGGCGGTTCCGAAGGGTAACAATTCTGGCGCGGTCGACCTCAAAATTGTGGCCTCTCACCTTGGCAGCGAGAGCCTCTGGCTGCTCTGGAAAGTCACCATAACCGGCGACGGCAAGGTGGTGAAGGAGGTCTTTGTCGAGCACGACGGGCAGTGGAGGAAGACAGAAACCAAGCTATCTCAGGAAGACCTCGCAGAGATCATGGCCAAAGTCAGGAACGCCGAATTTGACAGTCTCCGAAATCACTATTTGAGCGGTGGTTCGGACATTTCGCGAATGACCATCGCCATCACGCACAACAAGAAAACGAAGCAGGTCTCCGTCGAAGACCCGAGCTTGCCGGCGACGCACAAGGACGTGAAGCGATTTCTCCGAGTGTGGTCCGAGATACTCAGAAAAGTTCCCTTACCCAATGAAGCTGAGAAGCCCGAACTTTATGAGCATGAACCGAGCATTCCCGGTCGGCCCGCGAGCGATCATCAAGCCACGTAGGAGTTCCCTACGAGCCAGTTGACCGCACCCGCATCAATTCGCTAGTACTGAACCTCCGCCACAACAGGACCGAGATGGGACGAAGGAGCGCAGACGATCATTCTCCCCGAAAGAGAGAGCCCAGTGCCTCAGACCGCCCACATCGAAAAACACTTCACCGCCTCGGCATCGGTCCGCGACATCGTGATCGGCATGTCCGACGGCCTGACGGTTCCGTTCGCTCTGGCTGCTGGCTTCTCCGGGGCCGTGGCCTCGAACGCCATTATTGTCACGGCCGGCTTGGCCGAGGTCGCCGCCGGCGCGATCGCGATGGGACTGGGCGGCTACCTCGCCGCACGCACCGACGCCGAGCATTTTGAATCCGAGCGAGCCCGAGAAGAACGAGAAATCGTCGAGGTTCCCGACGTCGAGGAGGCCGAGATCGCCGACGTCTTGCGGCTCTACGGGCTGGCCGACGAGTTGCTTGCGCCTGTCGTCAGCGCCATCTGTTCCGACCGCAAGACCTGGGTCGATTTCATGATGCGGTTCGAGCTCGGTCTCGAGGAACCAGACCCGAAGCGAGCAAGCCGAAGCGCCTTCACCATCGCACTCTCCTACGTCGCCGGGGGCATGGTCCCGCTCGCACCCTACTTCTTCATGAAGTCCGTTTACTCCGCGCTCATCGGCTCGATCATCGTGACTCTGATCGCCCTCTTCGTCTTCGGCTACATCAAGGGTCGCTTCACCACCCCCAGACCTTTCCGAAGCGCCTGGCAAACCGTCGTCGTCGGCGGCCTCGCAGCAACCGCGGCGTTCGTCATCGCCAAGGCCGTCGGTGCGCCGTGAGGCGCTAGCCGAGATTCATTGTCGCCCTTCGCTCCGCGAAGGGATCTCCTAGTCGGGCGTGTGTCTAGGCGGCTCCGGAAACCGCGCTCGCCGCGCGATCATTGGTCCCGATCTCACCGCGTGCAATCGACTGCTTGAGCGTCCTTCCCGTCACGGGATCGATCCGCGAGACAGCTTCGATCGCACCCGTTGAGATCGCCAGGTCGTCCTCGTCCGCAATGTCGAGCAGGACCGGAATCGCACTCGAGGCCGCCGAGCCCAGGTCACGCAGTGCAGCCATCGCGCGGAGCCGAACGTGGGCACCCTGCCCCGCCCTCATCCACTCGATGAGCGACGGCACCCTGGCGGCGGCCGCTGCGGATCGATTTTCACGAGCGACGCGACCGCCCGTGTCGCGACGTCCAGGTTCTTCCCACTCGAAAGCTCAAGCAGCGCGGGTACGGCAAGCGCAGCCTTCGGCCCGATCTCTCCAAGCGCGGTGATCGCAAACACGCGGCCATCGGCCGTGGGCGAGTGGGCCAGGAGATCCAGCAGCTTCGACGCGAGCAGCTCCATCGAGTCCGGAGACGCTTCTCTCGCTTTCTTGACCAGATCCCACGCCAGATAGCTCCCCTCGTCCGGATGAACAATTTGTTTCGCCAACATTTCAACGGCTTTTGCGACCATGGCCGGCTCGGTTTTCAAAAAGTAGAACGCGGCCTCCTCACTCATGCCCGCGTCGCCGCCGTTCAAGACCTCAAGCATAGCGGCTCGTGTGCCCTTTCCCGCAGCACAATGTGCGATCAAGTCGTCAAGTCGCCTGCCTTCGCGCCTGGCGATCCGGGTGTTCCAGGTGCTTGATCAGCAGCTCGGCGGTCGCGTCTTCTCCTTGCGCACGAACCAGGGACGCTACCAATCGCCAGTGCTCCATTCGCACCGACGGATCGGTGAGCAATGACGACATGGCCACGCTCACGCGAGCACGGGTTGCATCCGGATCGATACGAAGCATGGCTGCCGCGGCCGCGACGCGCAACGATTTATCGGCGTCTTCGAGCGAGCGATCGAGCTTACCCACCACATTCTTCGCCCGTGGACCGACCATGAAGAAGCTCGTGAGAACCCGGCGGCGAACCTGCGGAGATTCGTCGTCGAGCAAGTCACAAAGGCGCAGCAGGGCTTGATCCCGAACGCTTGGTGCAACCATCGCACCATAGCGGCTGAGAAACGTTTCGAGCTGCGCCACTGCGGCGGCGCGAACGCCGGAATCACTGTCCCCCGCGGCGGCGAGCAGCGCCGCGACGGCCCCTGCCGGATCATTCGGCGTCGTTTGCAGCAGAATCGAACACGCGTCGGCTCGCACCTGAGGATCGCGATCACGCATCGCCCGGACGACCCAGGATGTCGCCGAGGGACCAAGCCGCACAAGCTCGGTGGCCGCGTCGCGACGGGTCGCGGCGACCGGGTCGCGCAATTGCCTGGTCAATCGCCAGGCGAGAACTTGAATTGCCAGCGGCTGCCAGAACAGCGCGACCACGGTCGCAAGTATCGCGATCACGCATGTCGCGTAAAACAACCGGCCGAACCGCTTGCGGGATTGTGCCATGGTGTTGAGTCTCCTCTCGCATCCGGCCTCACGCCAGAATCGCCTTGATCACCTCGCCATGCACGTTGGTCAGCCGCCGCTGAATTCCATTGTGATAAAACGTCAATCGCTTGTGATCGATTCCCAGGAGATGCAGCACCGTGGCATGAAAGTCGGGCCAGGTGACGATATTCTCGGCCGCTTTCCAGCCGATCTCGTCGGTCGAGCCATAGGCCATGCCGTGCTTGAGCCCGGCGCCGGCGAGCCAGACGCTGAAGCCGTGCGGGTTGTGATCGCGGCCCAGGCCGACCGATGTCAGTCCCCGACTCCGAGAACGGCGTGCGGCCGAACTCGGTCGTGAACAGGACGAGCGTATCCTCGAGCAGCCCGCGGCGGCGAAAATCGCGCAGCAAGCCCGCGACGCGGCCGATCGATCCGCCCGGCTTCCTGGCCGTGGTTGGCCTTCATGTCTTCATGCCCGTCCCAGTTCCGCCGCGGGCTGCCGAACGTGCCGCCGGAGTAAACTTGCACGAACCGCACGCCCGCGTTCGAGCAGCCGCCGGGCCATCAGACACGCGCGGCCGAAATCGGCCGACTCCTTGCGGTCGATGCCATAAAGCGAGAGCGTCTCCGCTTTCTCTTCCTTCAAGTCGGCGACCAGCGGAACCGAGATCTGCATCCGCGCGGCCATCTCGTAGCCCCGAATGCGGGCCGCGAGCGCATCGTCGCCGGGGTGCCGCGCGAGGTGGCGGCGGTTCATGGCCGCCACCAGCTCGCGAGTGCCGGCCTCCGATTCCGAGTCGATCGGGCGTGGCAGGGAACAGATCGTCGATCGGCTCGCCCTGCGGCCGAATCACCACGCCCTGATGCCGCGCGGGCAGAAAGCCGTTGGTCCAGTTGATCGCGCCGCCGGCGGGAAACTCGCGCGCATCCGGAATCACCACAAACGCCGGCAAGTCGTCCGACTCGCTGCCCAGCCCGTAGCGAAGCCATGCCCCGGCCGGGAAAGCCGTTCAAGCGAAAGCCGCTGTTCTCCTGAAACGTCGCCGGCGTGTGGTTCGAGGTGTCGGCGACCATCGACCGGATCACCGTCAGCTCGTCGGCGACCTGCGCCCAGGTGGGGAAACAGGTCCGAGACCCAGAGGCCGCTCTGGCCGCGCTGGCGAAACGTCCAGTCCGGCCGGCGCAGCCGGCCGACCTGGCCGAAGAAGATGTCGGGCCTGGTCGACGACTTGAGCGACTTGCCGTGCGCGGCGATCAGGCCCGGCTTGTAGTCAAACGTGTCGATATGGCTCATCGCCCCGCACAGGCAGATGTGAAGGGCGCGGGTCGCCTTCGGCGGAAAGTGCGGGCAAGGCGGGCTCGCCTCGCCGGCTCGCCGGCCTGCGACCGATCCGTCACGCAAGAGCAGCGATGCCGCCGCGGCGCCGGCCAGGCCGCCTTGCACCCAGGAAAGAAACTCGCGACGATCCATCGCGTTCTCCTGCAGCCGATCAATCAAGGTAGAGGAATTCGTTGCAATTGAAGATCGCCCGCGCGAGCGTCGGCAGGCCCGACCGCTCGACCACGCGCACCGCCACGGCTCGCTCGTCGGGCTCAGGCTCACGGCCAAGCGCCAGCCGGTACGCTCGCTCGACCTGGCGGCCGGCGTCGTTGCCCGGCTTCGCGCGCCAGCCGAGCGGCGAAAGCCTCGGACAGATGAAGCACCAGGGCATTGTTCATCAACGAGAGCGCCTGAAGCGGCGTGGTCGTGACGGCCCGTCGCGGTGCCGAAGTCGACGGATCGGGGCAGTCGAACGCGTCGAGCAAGTGGCTTCGGCCGCCGCGAGCCCATGCCCGGAAAAGCGTCCGCCGGTTGAGTCCCGGCGTTCTGGGGTCGACTGCCGCATACAGGATCGCCGGCGTTCCGGGCGCCTTGACGATGTCCGAGTGATCGCGAGAAGCTCGGGCCGCCCAGCCTGGGGTCGAGCACACCCGAGACCGCGAGCATCGCATCGCGAACCATCTCGGCCTCGAGCCGCATCGGGGCCTTGCGCCAGAGCAAGCGATTGCCGGCGTCCTTGCTCGGCGGCCTGAGCGTCCAGACCGCGACGCCTGTCGGATACGCGGCCGACGTCACGATCAGCCTGTGCATCGCCTTCAGGCTCCAGCCTTGCGTCGACCATCTCGCGCCGCGAGCCAGTCGAGCAACTCCGGGTGCGACGGCGTGCCGCCGTTGAAGCCGAGATCGCTCGACGTCTCGACCAGGCCCGTGCCGAAGTGTGCCTGCCAGAGCCGGTTGACCACGACCCGCGCGAAGAGCGGGTTCTGCGGCGCTGCAAATCCACGACGCCAGCCGCTGCGCGCCGCCGGGCCTTCCGGTGCATCGGGCTCAAGCCCGAAATCGCTCCCCGGCGCGACGATCGCGGCGATTCCGCCCGGGCTCACCACGTCTCCGGGCTGATTGGGATTCCCGCGGATCTCGATGTGCGTCGGCCCGGCTTCCCTGGCCGCGATGGCGTAAACACGCGGGTTGGCCGTGGACGAGGAGCGCAGCCGCTCGATCGCGTCCAGGAGCCTGGCGCGCTGCGCGCGACGCTCCGGCATGAGGGCGGCGACGATCGCGCTCGAAGGGATGTATTCGCGGAAGCTCGCCGCCGAGGCCGCAACTTCGCGAGGCTCGAGCGCCCGGTCATACAGCCGGGCGCGGAGCAGCGTGCCGGAGAGCCCGCGGTTGCCGCCGGGTGGCGTGTGTCTCTGGCCGAAGAGAATCACCGTCTCTCCGGCGCGAAGACCGTCGGTTTCGCGGCCTTGTACGCAGTGCCGTACGGCACGCCCGTCGCGATAAACGCGAATCGTGCCGTCGGCCCCGTACGTGATCGCCATGTGCACGGGCACGTTGAGAGCGTCTTTCTCTGCCGGGCCCGAAACGCTCTGATAACGGCTGAATCCCTCGCTGCCGGCCATCCACCGGATTGGCTCGCGTTCACCGAAGACAATCGAATCAAAGACAAGACCGTCTCGCGTCGCGATCGTCATCGCGCCCCCGCCCCGCTGCGAGAGATTGTCGAGCTGCACCCAGACCTCGATCGTCTTGCTCGAAAGCTTGAGATCCAGCGGCGTCGACCTGGCCATCGCCGCTCCACCCCCGCACTCGAGCCCCACCGGCGTCAGCCTGGCGCCCCCCTCGAGTGCAAGCTCGACTCCGCCCTTCACGTTGACGAGCCCGGCCTCGAAGTTCCAGGCCGCGACCGGATCCGGCGGCGTGGAATCAACCTTCGGACGCGTCGCGAGAATCTGATCGCGCGCGGGCCGTTCGATGGCTGCGACCTGCGATTGCAACTCCTTGATCTGTATTCTTGAAGCGGCCGCCCTTCGGTCGAATGCCGAGAGATCGCGCTCGCCGTGCCGCACGCCAGAGAGCGCCGACGCGATGCGATAGTATTCCGTCTGTCGGATCGGGTCGAACTTGTGGTCGTGGCAGCGAGCGCAGTTGACCGTCACGCCGAGAAATGTTTGCCCGACGGTCCCGACCAGGTCTTCGATCTCGTCGCTGCGCACGACAGCGCGCATGACAAGCGACTGCTGGGTCTGGCCGACGGTGTCAAAAGCCCCGGCAACCAGGAAGCCGGTCGCGGCGATGGCGTCTGCGTCGTCTCGGGCGCAAAACGTCACCGGCCAGTTGCAGCCGGGCGAATTCGTCGTAAGGACGATCGTGATTGAGCGAGTCGACCACCCAGTCGCGATAACGCCAGGCAGCCGGGCGGAACTCGTCGAACTCGAATCCGTTGCTCTCACCGTAGCGGGCCAGGTCGAGCCACCAGCGCGCCCAGCGCACTCCGTATTGCGGCGAGGCCAGGTATCGGTCGAGCATACGGGAATAGGCATCGGGGGAATCATCACGTATAAACGCATCGATCGCGTCCGGCTCCGGCGGCAGCCCGGTGAGATCGAAGCACACGCGGCGAATGAGCGTGCGGCGATCGGCCTCGGGCGTGGGCGAGATGCCGTTGTGCTTCCAGCTTCTTGAGAATGAAACGATCGATCGGCGTGCGCACCCAGTCGCGGTTGCGCACGGACGGCGGATTGTGCTGCCTCATGGGTTGAAGCGACCACCAATCGCGGCCGGCGCGGCGGCGGTTGTCGTCTGGAAGGCGTCAATCGGATCGGTGCCCCAGCCCGCACCGGTGGCGATCCACGTTCGCAGCACCGCCTTCTCGCTGTCGGGCAATGGCGTTTTTGGCGGCATCTCGTCGGACAAGACCCGTTCCCAGAGCAAGCTCTCGTCGGGCTTGCCCGGCACGATCACCTTGCCGCTCTCGCCGCCGGCGAGCGCCGCTGCTGCGGCGCGACAGGTCGAGCTTGCCCTTGGGCTCGGTACCCGAGTGACAGTCCAGGCACCTCCTGGCGAGCAGCGGGGCAACGGTGGCATCGAAGTCGATCGCGTCTGCGCCAGCGGATGCATTCCAGCCGGCCAAGAGCAGCGAAAGCGCGGCCAGTCCGTAAGTGATCGGCATCCTCATCGCGTAGGGGCTCGCGGGGCGGGTGGCATCAAAGCGACATCCCGATACTATACCTTCACGAACCGCCGGCCGCACGATCTCGTTGGCGCGGGTCTCCGACCCCGTCCTCCGGTGCGACCGAAGGTCTCCGAGACGTGCGCACGGCTCAGAGAGCCTGGGGGTCGAACACTCCTAAGGTGCGTCGTTCACTTTCCGCGGCTCAGCTTGATGGAGTCGTCCGGGGCGAAACCCCGCAGTGCCTTGGCGGTCAAATCGCCTTCCCGCAGCAGATAACCCGTATCCCCCCGCAGGTCCTTGAAGACATCAACATGTCCCGTAAGCCATTTCACGGCGATGCGATCGACCCTCTCGGCCTTGCCCAGGCCGAAGTGAAGGCGTCCGTCGCTTGCGGAAAGGTAACTGCCGCCACCGGTGCGCTCCAGCACTTGTGTTTTCCCCGAGGCCGTCAAGGCCACGCGCGCGCCACGCCATCGCGGTTGGAGTCGGTTCCCTCGAGCAAGATCGTCACGAAGTGCCCGGGCGAGATTCGCGCAGATCCGGTTTGCTCGCTGCCTCCGTTGTGAAAAAGCGCCAGCGGCGCATTTTCCGCGACGATCAGCAGATCGACGCGGCCGTCATTGTCAAAGTCACCGGTCGCGAGACCGCGGGCCAGGCGGAGCACGTTCCAGGGCTCGCCTGCCTTCGAGGAAACGTCGCGCAGCTTGCCCGTGCCGTCGCCGAGAAAAACCTGCGCGGCCATGGCGTACGGCATGGCGGGCAGATAATCGTTGGTATGTCCGTTTGCCTGGGCGAGGTCGAGCGCGCCGTCGTTGTTCGCGTCAAACGCAGCAAGCCCGAAGCCACGCACGAAACGGGTGGGCGCGGCGAGCCCGGCTGCTTCTGTCCGGTCCGAGAACAGGGCGGTGCTCAGATTGTGGTAGAGCGTGGTGGATTCGCCATAAGAATGGGAGAGAGCCAGATCGAGCCGGGCGTCGCCGTTGAAGTCGCCGCACGCGATGCCCGTTCCGGAGGAGTAGCCGCCGCTGGAGCTAGTCGAGAGGCCGGAAAGCTGTCCCTCCTCGGAGAACCGGAAGGCTCCCTGGTTGTGGAAAAAGAAGTTGGGCGCCCCGTCGTTGGCCACGAAGATGTCGATCTTGCCGTCGTAGTCGAAGTCGGCGGCCACGACGCCGAGGCCACGGCCTTCGCGGTCAATGATACCCGCTTGCCTGGTCACGTCGACGAATCCTCCGGCGTCGTTGCGAAAGACGTGATCGGGTACAGCCGGGAACTCCCGCGGGTCGGCGTACGTGCTGCCGGGCCGCGACGGATCGTGGTGGAGCGGAGAGCTTGCCGCATCCCATTTCAGATAATGGCAAACGTAGAGATCGAGATCGCCGTCGTTATCGAGGTCGGCCCACGCTGCCCCGGTGGGATAATCGCGCGGCCCGGCAAGACCCGCTCGCGCCGTGACGTCCTGGAATCGGCCCTGGCCAAGGTTGCGATAAAGAGCGTATGAGCCCCAGCGGGTCACGAACAGGTCGCTGCGGCCGTCGTTATCGTAATCTCCCACGGCGATCCCCTGGCCGTAGCCGCCAGGCTCGCCTGAGAGTCCCGACGCTGCCGTTACATCTTTGAACTTTCCGCCGCCCATATTGCGGAAGAGCTGGTCCATGAACGGCGGACGTGCTTGCTTTGGTGGGAATGGGCCCCCTCCGATGGCATAGACATCGAGCCAGCCGTCGCCGTCAAAGTCCAGGACAGCCACGCCGCCGCTCATCGTCTTGGGAAGCTGGTGCGCCTCGCTCTGGCCATTATCAAATGTGAAGTCCAGCCCGCGTGCCGCCGCCTCCTCGGTGAAAGTTGGGATGTGTAGTTCTGCCGGCGCCGCAGTCTTGGGACGCGCGATTGGCGGTTCGACGGCAAGAAGTTCCGCGAGCGTTTTTCCGTCAGGCCGGGCTGCGGGTTTCTGCGATTCGAGCCGCGTGCGAGCCGCCCCGGCTTCGGCCGACGTTTTCGGGTCGAGATGCGCGGCCAGCCGCCACCAGGCGAGGGCGTCAAACGTCCGGCCCAATCCTTCGGCCCCCCGGGCCAGCTCGCCCGCGTGGGCTGCGAGATCGGGCCGTTTGCAGAGGGCGCGGTACTGCTCGTGAATCGCGTCGATTTTTGCCTTGCGGCCACGCAGATCGGCCACGATCTTGAAGTCGCCCCGACGCGCGGCAAGCTCCGCCAGGCCCTCGAGCGCGGTCGCATTCGCTCCATCGAGCGCCAGCAGCTCCTCGAGCGACGCACGCTCGAAGGGTGTGTTTCCCGCGCGCGCGGCCAGCCAGGCCCGGAGCTCGAGCACGCGCGCCCTGGGCAAGCTCGACCCGGGAAGGTGCAAGGCGGCGCGAGCAACCTCTTGGGGCCGGTCCGCGGCCTTCGCCCATCGGAGCCGCGCTTGCCAGATGGCCAGGTCGTCAGGCCGTGCTCCCTCGCAGCGTTCGAGCCAGTCGCTTGCTAGGTCGAGCTGTCCCGAGCGAATGCCCACGTCCGCCAGCCCCAGCCAGACGCGGTCGTCATCAGGTGCCGCGGCCAGCGCCTTTGCCAGGTCCTGCCGCATCGAGTTGATCGGGTATGCGGCGGTCTCGATGTTCCAGAGCACTTGCAGCGTCTCGGACGGGTCGTTCTCGCGCCCGGCGAGAGAACGCAAGTACTCCACGTACTCTTCGCGACGCCCCGTCATCCAGTGAAGCCGGCCCAGCAATTGGCGCGCTTCGAGGGCGATGTTCTTGCCCATGCCGGTTGCGCGTTCCAGGCATGACTCCGCCAGACGATAGCGGCCGATTTCCAGCGCGAGCGCACCCGAAGCCAGTGCCGCCAGGGGTGCTTCAGCCGCGTCGTCCGGAACGCGGGCCCACGCGGCCAGGGCCGCGTCCGGCCGATTCTCCACGCGCTCGCAGAAGCCAAACAAATACTCCACGTCTCCGCGCCCGGGACTTTCCCGGGCGATCCGCTCCAGGCGCTCGCGGGCGACGTCGAACCGCTGCGCCTCGAAGAGGGCCCGCGCGGCGTCCAGCTCGACCCGCGCACGCCGCGCGCCATACGCGCGCGCCAGCAGCCAGCCGGCGAGAACCAGGAAGATGCCGATCGCAAGGATCAGCAGCCAACGGCGCATCTTCACCTCGTGTAGGTCAGGCGTGAGCCTGACGATTGAGTAGGTCAGGCTTTAGCCTGACTCCCCACGCGAGCGCCGCCCTTCTCCCGCAATTCCTTCTGCCGCTGTACTCAGTACGATTTGGCGTCGACGATCTCGCCCCCGGCGCGGGTTCCCAGGCTCATCCAGATATAGGGCTGGATGGAATCTTTGATGAACCGCACGCTGCCGTCGACAAAGAGGGCGTTGGCGCCCCCGGGGTGATCGCTCTGCGCGTTGCTATAGGAGGCATCATCCGCAGTACAGCCCGGACACGACGTGCGGCAGGCGTTCCACGGGTAGTTCTTGTTGTTGGGGGGGACGATGGTCTGAAACAGCGTCATCGACACGGCGCCCCAGCCCCAGCGGCTCCCATTCGAGTTGGTCAGATTCGCGCCCGAGAGGAACGAGAGGCTGCAATTCTGCAGCGCCGTCTGGAGTGTGGTTGCGGGAATTGCCGAGGCGTCCAGCACATCGGCGGGCGTCGCCGCGGTCACGCCGGTGACCGAGTTATTTCGATGGCGTGGCGTGGCGGCTGAGCCCAGATCGCCGACCAGCGATTCCGAGAAGGCGACAGTCTGCGAGGTGCCGTCTCGACAGTCGGCCATCCCGTAGCAAACCCAGTACGCAAAGATGCCGGTTGACGACGGCTGGCAAGGTGGGATTCCGGCACCGAGGTGAAACGGGTCGGGCGGGCAGCCGCCATAGCCCGGCACGGTTGCCGCGCCGGCAGCCGTCGTGGTGCCCACGCTCCCGCGGTAACTGTTGATGTTGGGCGGCGTGTTGGTGCCGAACCCGGGTGCTCCGCCGCCGGCGTTGGGGTCCGAGGGGCACACGAAGACCGCAACCAGCGTCCGCCAGGCCGTGCCGTTGCACTGAGCGCCATAATTGAGACCGCCGCAGAAAGAGAAGTTGATCGCGTTGTAGAGCGAGCCCCCTTCGATGTACTGGAGCATCTCCGCGTGGGCACTCCACTCGGTCACGCCGGCATACAATTTGTCGCCGTATCCGGGCATGCTGGCGGCCTGGGAGTGCCCTTGCGGGAAACGGTTGATGGACTCGTGATAATTCTGCATCGCCAGCCCGATCTGCTTCAAATTGTTCAAGCACGCGGCACGTCGTGCCGCCTCGCGCGCCGCCTGGACGGCCGGCAGCAACAGCCCGATCAGCACCGCGATGATGGAGATGACCACGAGGAGCTCGACCAGGGTGAACCCACGTCGCCTGGTAGCACACATAGGAAAACTCCGCAGAGCCGGCAAGAGCGCACTGTATATAGGTTATGAGGCGCCGACTCAAGGTTACAAGAATCCGACCGATAAACCCACGCGAAATCGTTGCTCAGTCGATATTATGACGCGCGTTCAGTCATGCGTGCAATGGCCGGGTACGTGGTCGATCTCGAATACAACGACCACGTCGACTCGAGACCCTTCAGTCGAGATCTTCGTGTTGTCGCGCCGTGCGCGGCTTCACTCGCGATTGTGGCCACACGCTCAAGAGTTACTTGCAATCGAACTCTGTTGTGACTGTTGTTTTTATGAAGCCTTTCTCGCCGGCTCGTGGAGCTTTCTTGTAAAATTGCGTTGTTCCTCCCGCGACCCAGCGAACTGCTCGCGGTTGCGCCTTCATCGGTCCGCGCGGGGTGCGGTCACGGCGTCACTTCGTCGGCCGGTCGCTCTTCAGTCAGCTCGCTTTCGGGGCTCGAAGCACTGAGCCAAGCGGGGGCGCTTTCGGCAGAGACCGATTCGGCCACACCCCGGCGTGACCGGCCGTGCTCGGGGCCAACCTGCTCCGGGAAGCGCGAACTGCCTCATGCGCCTGCGCGGACGGTGTCGGTCACGAACGAGTTCTGGTGCGGCACGTTCGGCGTGCTTCGGCCGACGGGGCCTGACTCAATCGCGTCGAATCCCTCTGTCATCGCGGTTCGTCCCCGGCACGCCAGCTAGCCGCCCGAGCGCCACCTCGCGGTGCACCGCCCGTCACACTCTCCTGATCGGCGAGCTCGATCGCCCATGCCATCGTCCGTTGTCATACCGCGCGCCGTCCGGCCAGTGCCGTGCGCTTCGGATCGCCTGGCTTCACGTGAACCCGCGCATACGGAGATGGTTTTCGTCGATGGCTCTGCCAGCCGCGGCTGAGCGTGCGCGAAACAGGCGTGCACGCCCGACCAGCGCCGGTCCCCGCGCGATGGCGCGGGCGGCCTGGGCGCGCATCGCTAAGTGCAGGTCCGAGATCACAACGTCACCTGAGACCACTGAAACGAACGATTTGAGGAGGTTGCGATGTCTGGAAGCCTGAGCCTGACTCTCTGCATGGCGATTCTGTGCTTGTTCCTACCCGCTGTCGCAGCGACTGCTGCCCCAAGCGAGGGCGAGACACCATTGGCTATCCTGACGAAGGCCGCCGCCACGGCGCTGCTGGTGGTGGCCTTTGCGCCCCCGAATGCCGCCGCCGGCTGTTCTCATGACGTCAAGTCTCAGTCTGACCGAGCCAGGCTTCCGTCGCTGATTCAGGCTCTTGCTCCTGCGAGTGATCAAGTCGGGTTCGATCCGCGCTCGAGTCTGCCACGTCCACGCCGCTGCACCGGCGTCTGGTGCAGCGGAGCTCCGGCCGCGCCATCCTCCCCGCCCGGGACTCTCGCCAATCGATGAGATTCCCGGATCGTACAAGGCTTCCAACCCTTCGCCCGGCTTGCGGCCAGGATATAAACCACGCCTGCCGATCGGCGATGTCAGCGGGTTCCTGGCGCTCATGTCGATGCTTCCCAGATGGAAGCCAGAGTCGTCACTTGAGGAGCTCAGGAACCACTGGCAGGGCGCTGCCTACCGCGCAATCGACGATATCGATCGGGCGCTCGCCGATCCCGCGATGACTGACGGAACCCGTTTGGCGGCTTCGCTCACCAAAGCGTGTTTGTTGAACTCCGAGGGCCAGACCGAAAAGTCCTACCAGCTCATTCGAGACGTGCGGGCTTGGGTCGAGCGCAAGCAAGGTCTCGCCGCCAATTCGCTCGCCACGGTGATCTACGTCCAGGGCGTTTCCGCGCTGCGCCTGGGAGAGAATGAAAACTGCATCATGTGCCGGGGTGAAAGCTCGTGCATCCTTCCGATCTCGCCCGCTGCCGTGCATTCGCATCCCAGAGGCTCCCGGCTGGCGATCCGGCACTTCACCGAGTACCTCGAGCACTTCCCGAGCGATCTGGAGATTCGCTGGCTCTTGAACCTGGCCCACATGACCCTCGGAGAGTATCCGGACCGCGTCGATCCCAGGTTCGTGCTGGACCTGGGCCGATTCTCCAGCTCGGAGTTCGATATCGGCAAGTTCCGCGACGTCGGTCATCTTGCGGGCGTTAACCGCTTCAACCAGGCCGGCGGCGCGATCATGGACGACTTCGACAACGACGGTCTTCTCGACCTCGCTGTCACGACGTGAGACCCGATCGGTGCGCGAATCAAGGTGGTCACCGCCGGCGAGAAGCCGCTCGAGATCCACCGCCACGTCTCTTCGGGCAGCAGCTTCGGAGGGAACCCGCTCGAGCAGACGATCGGCCTGGCGAAGTCGGCAAGGGTCGCCCGGTTGGAGATTCACTGGCCGACGAGCGGGACGACCCAGTTGCTGCACGACATCGCCGCCGACCAGCGCATTGAAGTCACCGAATTCGGATCGTCGTACCGGCCGCTCAGATAGAGTCCGATTTTGACGAGCTTCTTGCGGTAGGAATCGACGATGGTGTATTGTGTGTTGTCGGATTTCAGCGATTCGATTCGCCGAATTCATTTCGCTGGTGATTGTCTCGCGCGAGTTTCCAGCAAGAATTCGAGCTTCCACGCGATGGCGGTCGGATGAAGGTCTCAGAATCCAGGCGATTGTCGAGGTGGGGGGCTTCCGCCGCCGTGCTGCTGGCGGTCGGTCTCTTCGCTGCGCCTCAGGCTGCCTGGGCCGGCTGCAACCATACAGTCAGCTCGCAATCGGATCGGCGCGCCAGGCTGCATGGGCTCGATGACCTGGTCTTGCACGGGGCGTCATCAGCTCTGAGCGGCGCCAACGCGCAATCGCCGCAGGGTCCGCCGGGCTCTCCCGCTCGCACCCCCTGCTCCGGGCCGAGTTGTTCGAACAACCCCCTTCCCCTGCCAATTTCGACCGTCACTGGCAGCCCTGAGAACCGCGACCGGTGGGGTACGCTGGGTGTCGTGATCGTCGTCGACCACACCTTGTTCCACGACCGAGCCGTTGACGAGCCCACTCTGGCCCGTGCCGGCGAAAAGTCCGCGATCTTCCACCCGCCCCGCGTCTGACCCTTCGCATCTCTTCGGACCGGGCCGTTGGTCGGTGAAGCCATCGCGGGTTCTCCATTCGAGGGGCGCCTCTGCGCCCTGAGTAGCATGAGCCGCGGCTTGGCCCGCCATTCTGGAGCAACGAGCTCAAGGTGCTTGGCTTCCTTGCCGTGATAATGCGGCGAGGGCGAAACCGCACCGGGGCCATGCGCCCGGTTCGATCAACCAAGAATCAACCTCACATCGACGAATCGCCTTGCAGCGGCCGCTTTTCCATGTGAAAGAGCTGGCCGGCGATGCCGTCGTATTCATTCAATCATTCCATTCTCACATTAGAGCGCACATATTCATTCTGATTTCATCACTCATTCCCGAGGAGATTCCCCGATGAATTCGCGTCGTTCCGGTTTTACCCTGATCGAGCTTCTGGTCGTCATCGCGATCATCGCCGTCTTGATCGCCCTGCTCCTGCCCGCCGTGCAATCCGCTCGCGAGGCCGCGCGTCGGATCCAGTGCGTCAACAACGAAAAACAACTCGGCTTGGCGCTCCAGAATTACGCTTCGGCGAACAACGCCCTCCCGGCCGCGGAGATGCAGTTCCTGGGCCTGATCAACGGCAGCAACTTTTCGGCTACGAGCCAGATCCTGCCGTACATGGAGCAGGGGCCGCTTTATAGTGCCGTCAATTTTTCACTGTACGACACGGATCCGGCTAACGGTACCGCGACGCTGACGACTATCAGCGGTCTGATATGCCCGTCGGACACCTATAACCCCGTCCCTCAATACGGGGCACAGACGAACTACATGGCCGACATGGGCAGCGGGATCGTCTGGCAGAACACGTTGCCGCCGAACACGACCTTGCCCGCGCCGAACGGAGTGTTCTACGGCAACAGCGCCACAAAGTTCTCCGAGATCACTGACGGGCTAAGCAACACAGGATTCTTCAGCGAGCGGATCGTAGGCGACGCGACGACTGGAATCATCAGTCCAATTGCCGACGTCTTCTTCGACCCAGGCGCGCCGCTGACCCCAGATGACGCGATGGCGCAGTGCCAGGCTTTGAATATCTACAACCCGGCCAATCAGATTCCGATGATCATGGGCGTTCCATGGATCGACGGCCAGCATATCACGTTGCACGTGACGACGCCCAACACACGCTCGTGCGGGTTCTTCATCGTGAACCGGGCAGTGATGCCGCCGAGCAGCAGGCATCCCGGCGGGGTTAACCTGCTTCTGGGCGACGGCTCGGTCAAGTTCATCAAGGATTCGATCAACCTGCAGATCTGGCGTGCCCTGGGAACCCGAAACGGCGGCGAGGTCATCAGCTCGGATGCTTACTGAAATCCCGAGCTGGGAAGGGGTATGTCATGATCAAGATGGTAAACTCACGTCCCGTGAGCTGGCCGGGGGCTCGCGGGAGCAATCTCGCCGCCAGCCTGCCGGTCGTCGCCGCCTGCGTGGGCATGCTTGCGCTTCTTGCTGCACTCGGGCTGCTCGGGGTCCGCGCCGAGCGCGGTAGACACGTCACGCGCCCGCGTGGCGCTCACGACCGCGCTCGACCACTGGAAGAGCGGCGGAGACTCCAAATCGCTGGAATCGTCGGGGACGCCTATGGTCGCTCAAGACCACGAGTGGACCGCCGGCGCGAAGCTCTTGGATTATGAAATCCTCGACGAAAAATCGGACGGTCCCAACCTTCGCGTCAAGGTCAAGATCAAGCTCGGCCCGGAGGGAAACGGCAAACCCGTTGAGAAAAAGGTTCTCGTACGTCGTCGGAACCAGCCCATCGCTGACCGTATTCCGAGACATCATGGTGCGCTAAGGAACAGGCCGGAAATAACTTCCCGATTTCGGTCTCAATCCTACCACGACGGAAAGCCCTCGTTCCGACGCTCTGCGTCGGAACGGTCTTTGTGCCGCTCCGCGGCGCACTTCACGTAAATCGACGGAATTTGGTTCCGGCCCGTTCCTAAGGCATCAGGAGATCTAACATGAACATGACGACGAGAACGAGCCCGGCCAGATCGGCTGGGCTCACCAGGCCCGATCGAGATTCGAGCTTCTATGGCACCCTCTGGGTCATCGCCGCCTGCCTCGCGGTGCTGGCAACGCTTCTCCTGCCCGGTTGAGGAGAGGGCAGCCGGGCGCACGCGGTGAACGAGCCGACCGCACGCGATGCCTTGCAGACGGCGCTCCCTGTGGTACCTGGTCGGAACGAGCCCCAAGGTGACCGTATTCCGTGATATGCTCAGAAAATAAGACTGCCTACCCTATTCTCGGAGACTCCCACGATGATCACGCATCATTTCTGGAAACGAGCACTGCCGGTTCTGGCCGCGAGCCTTGCCGTGGCGACCCCGGTCGCTGCCCAGGACCCGGGCTCTCGGCCGCCGCAGATGGCTCAAATGCCTGGCGGCGACACGTCGGAAGTCGTCAAGGCACTCAACGAGTCCTGGCCCGACCATCCTGAGTGGGTCGACATGCTGGTGGCGATCCTCAACGAGGAACCGATGAGCTCGAGCTTCGGCTGGTTTCGCACGGCCGTGGCTCAGACCCGATTCGACTGGGCCGCGACCCGCAAGCGTTATGATAAGGACGGCAACGGCCGCGTCGAGCGTGGCGAGTTTCCCGGCGATGACGGCGATTTCGCTCGTCTGGACCGCGACAGAGACCGGGTGCTTTCGGCCACCGACTTCGATTTCTCAGGCAGTGCGCTCGCGAGCTCTCCGGGCGCCATGCTTTTCATGCGCGCCGACACCGACGGCAACGGCAAGGTCACGCGCGACGAGCTCGACGCATTCTGGAAAACCGTCGATTCCGGCGGTCAGGGGTTCCTGTCGCTCTCGGACCTTCAGGAGGCCTTTTCCCCGCCGCCCGTGCGGCCGTCTTCAGCCAGTTCGGGGCGTCCTTCGAAGGCCACGCTCGTGCGCGGTCTCTTCACTCAGGAGATCGGCTCGCTCGAGCCCGGGCCCAAGGTCGGCGACTCGGCTCCGGACTTCACTTTGAAGACGAACGACGGCAAGGCCGAGATCACGCTCTCCAAGCTGGTCGGGACCAAGCCCATCGTGCTCGTGTTCGGCAGTTTCACCTGCGGGCCGTTTCGCGGTCAGACGGGCAACATCGAAAAGCTCTTCCATCGCTACAAGGACCGCGCGACGTTCGTGATGGTCTACGTACGCGAAGCACACCCGACCGACGGCTGGCGGATGGAGAGCAACGACCGTTCCGGCGCGATCACCGCGCAGCCCAAAACGTACGATGAGCGCGTTGCGGTCGCCCAGAAATGCGGCCGCGTGATGTCCCTGGCTTTCCCGATGCTCGTCGACACGATCGACGACGCGGCCGGAACTCGCTACAGCGGTATGCCGGGACGTCTCTACGTGATCGACCGCGAGGGCAAGGTCGCGTTCAAGAGCGGGCGCGGGCCATATCTCTTCAAACCCGCTGAGATGGAGCATTCGCTCGTGCTGCTCTTGCAGGAAGAGGGTGCAACCCGGGCGCCGAAAACCAAGGTTCTCGCTAGGAGGCGAGTTGACTCCTCGCGATGCCCGCCAAGATAAGCGGAGCGCGTCCAATGAGTAGCTCAGCAGAGAAATCGACCGGATTGGCGGAGCGCGATGGCACACGTGGATTGCGCGACGAGCTTGAAAGGTTTGCGCGTCAGGAAGCCGAGCTCGCCTCGAGCATCGAGATAGCCCTGGCCGGCAACCATCTTGATGAAAAGTCCGTCGCGCAGCGCCTGCGTGCGCGGTGCTCCGCCACGCGCGACGGACTCACCCTCCTTTTCGAGTGGATGGATCAGCTCGACCGCCGCATCAGGCAGATCGATTCGCGGCTGTCAGGTCTGGCAACTCGAGCCTCCGATCAACAAGAAGCCTTGCGCATGATGTGCTCGGTCATCCAGGAGATCGACGACCCGTACGGCTTTGGCCTGAGCCTGGATGAACGAATCCTGGGCGAAACGGCGCAAGGCCCGTCCGATGAATGGGAATGAAGTCGTCGGCGAGATTTAAGTTTGGGGTGAAAAGTCGCTGGTGGACATCCCGTTCACCGCGCGTCCCGACGTGACCACCGTCGGGAGACCGTGGTTCGGACGCGGAACCGCCAACTTCGCAACTCAGTGCGATCCGGCATCAAAAAAATCTGTGTCGGGTTCGAGGCCCTCCGGCTCGGTTAACAGGGTGAGGACAATGAACCGAACGGAGGTCAAAACATGAAAAGCGACGGATCAAATCGTCAAACGCAGCCCGCGTTGGCCGCACGCCTCCGAGAAATTCGCCAAGACCTGTACGGGGAACACGGCGCCCAGTTTCTGGCCGACGCCCTGAACGTCCACGTTGAGACATGGCGCAATTACGAAATCGGAGTCACCGTGCCGGCCCATGTTGTATTGAAGCTGATTGACATCGCGCGCGTGAATCCCCACTGGCTGCTCACAGGCCACGGCGACCCGCATGATTATCAAAGGTGCCACCGCACCTCGGGGCGCCCTCACTTTTGAGTCAGCGCTCGGCTCCGTCGGCAGCCATCAGCATCGCTTCCGCCTCCGCGCGAAAGCGGCAGAGCTCGTCATGGTGTGGCTTGTGCCTGTCCATCCACTGCATGGCCCGGTCGAACCACATCCGCGCTTTGTCGCTGTCCCCCAAACGCCGGTAAGCCATGGCCAGGAAGAACCAGTCGAAGCTGTCACCGCCCGCCCGCATGTTCATCGCCGTCTCAATCGCTCCGATGGCGCTCTTGTCGTCGCCCTTGCGGTAGTAGGCCACACCGAGCGTATTCCGGTAATTGGCAGACTTCGGCTCGGCGGTTACGGCCTTCAACGCTAGCCGCACGGCTCTGGCGGGGTCGCGCAAGCACGGCTCCGCACTCGTCGCCAGGAACCACGCGAGATCATTGTTGACCGTGGGGTCGTCCTCTTCCAGTCCGAGAGCTTTGTGATAAGGCTCCGCCGCTTCAGCCTGCCTGCCGAATTCGCAGAGCAAACACGCCAGGTGCAGGTAGCTCGCGACCAGGTTCCGCCGGTGTTCCGGGTCGTTCGCAAAGTTGGCCTTGATCGTTTCGTAAATGTCGATCACGCGGCGACGGATTCCTTCAGCCTCTTGCCGGCGGCCAAGGCCCTTGAGCAAATCCGCCAGATGGGGCAACGTCCGCGCGAGGTCTATTCGCGGGTACACCGACTGCGGCAATTCCTCCGCCGCTTGGTCGAGCAGATTCACGGCTTTCCGGTACAACTGCTCCGCCTCGGGCGCGCGGCCGGCCGCGGCGAGAATTCGTCCGAGATTCACGAAGTTGCGCGCCGCGTAGCGTTCGACCTCGCCCTTCAGTCGCCCGCCGGCGAGCAGTTTCTCGTAGATCTCCAGGGCTTCGCGGACGGCGCCCTCGGCCTCGGCCCGTCGCCCTAAACCGTGGAAAAACGTCCCCTGTTCTCCCAGCGCGAGAGCCAGTTCCCCATTAAAGTCCGGGTTGTCCGGTGCAGCGCGGACCGCGGCGCGATCGAGCTCCACAATGCGGCGGTAAAGTGTTTCCACCTCGTCGGCACGCCCCCCGGACGAAAGCAGGTCGGCCGTGTTGAGCAGGGTGTTGGCAAGCGCCAACTGGTAGAGGGCTTCGTCGGGGTAATGGTGCAGCAACTGTTCCTGAAGCCTGGCCGCCTCGTCGTAGGCTTCCTGTGCTTCGCGCGGCTGGCCCAGGTCGCGAAGTGCGTTGCCCCGCCACCTGTAGCTGTGCGACAACGCGAAGCGGAGGGCATTATTGTCCGGCTCGTCTTCCAGCAATCTGGTCAGCAGGTTCGCCCGCCGGCCCCAGGCTTCGGCCGCGTCGCCCGCTTGACCGAGTGTGTGATGAATCCAGGCGACTTGGTCGAAAAGCCGCGCGGCCTCTCGGCGCATCCTCGGGTCATTGACCTCCTCGGGAAGCAGCTCCTGGTAGCAAGCGAGGGCTTCCTTCAGCACGGCCTGCCCGGTGCGGTACGACCCGGCTTGCTGCAACAGGTCGGTTCCCAATCGGTTCAACCGGTCCATTCGATCGCGGACCATTTGCAGGTGGCGCTCGGCTCGTGCCTTTTCCTGATTGGCCGTGTCACGCTCCCGTCGGAAGGCGGCCGCGTTCCGCTCCGCCTGGGCGGCATTGCGGCGGGCTTGCCCCCATTGCCAGAGAACCCCGGCGCTGCCGGCAAGGAAGACGAGCACGAACGCTCCCAGCAGCGCCGCAAAACCCGGCCTTCGCCGGCACCATACGATGGCCCGCTCGGCTGTTCCCACCGGGCGGGCCCGGATGTGCCGCCCGGCATCGAAGCGGCGGAGATCAAGAGCCAGGTCCAGGGCGCTCGTATAACGGCGGCCTGGTTCCTTCCGCAGGCACTTCAAGCAGATCGTTTCCAGGTCGCGCGGCACCGTCGGCTCGAGGCGCCGGGGTGGTACCGGCTCGTCCTGCCGCAGCAGCCCCAGCGTCGCATCAACCGTCGCCGCCGCAAACGGCGGGCGACCAGTGAGGGCTTCGTAGAGGATCGCCCCCAAGCCGTAGACATCCACCGCCGCGGTGACGGCCGCCGACTTGCCCGCCGCCTGCTCGGGGGCCATGTAACTGGGCGTGCCAAGCACGTCGCCGCTGTGCGTCAGATCGCCGCCGGCCAAGAACTTGGCCAGGCCGAAATCGGTGACCTTGACGCAGAGATCGGCGGAGAGCCGACGCGCGCCAGAAAATCGCCGCCCGCGAACCCCTTCAGACTGCCCGTCACCGTTAACCTCCGCCCGCTGCAACAGGACGTTCGCCGGCTTCAGGTCGCGATGGATCACCCCCTGCTGGTGGGCGTAGTGGATGGCGTCGGCCAGCGTGGCCACGAGCCGCGCGGCCTCCGCGGGGGGCTGTGGCGAGCCGTGCAGCAGATTCGACAGGCTTCCGCCCGACACATATTCCAGCACCAGGTAGGGCTGAGACGTCGCCCCGCTCGCGTCGGGTACCTCGCCGAATTCAAAGAGCTGAACCAGGTGCGGGTGCCGCAGCCTGGCGATCGCCCGGGCTTCCTGAATAAAGCGCTCGCGTCGCCCCGGCTCAGCCCGCTGTGCGTCGCGCAAGAACTTGACCGCCACGTCGCGGCCCAGCGCCGTTTGCCGGGCCTTGAAGACCACCCCCATCCCCCCGCAGCCCAGCACCTCGAGCAGCTCGAGTCCTGGAACCTCCGGCCGTTCCGGCAGCCGGCACCCGGCTGGCTCGCTGTGGCCCCGGTCCAGGCGTGCGCCGGTGCTCGCGCTCGCCTTGGCTGGCCCTTCGAGTTCCTCGAAGTACTCGATCCGCGCCGCAAGGCCGCAGCGCTTGCGCCATGCTCGGTCGAGCGCGTGCAACTCACCGGCGAGAACCGCTCGCTCGAGCCTCTTCGCAACTGTCGAGATACGTCGAGACCTGTGGTGCCGTGGCCCCGTACCGCGTCGCCTTCCACGCCTGCTCGAAGCCATCGCAGACCGCATCGACCCGCGCCGCCGCCTCGAGCGAGAGCTGTTCATAGGTGCTTGGTCGGTCGAAGCTCATCTCACCGGTTCCCCCAGCTCGTGCTTCCAGAGCAGGCGAATGCGGCTCACCTTGCGCTCGACGGTGCGCGGCACGCAATCCAGCCGGCTTGCGATCTCTTCGTTGGTGTAGCCTTCGACCTTCCACAAGGCAATCTGCCGCAGCTCGGGCTCGGCAAGTGCATCGAGAAGGCGCCGGCATTCGTCGGCCAGCTCAGCGGCCTCGTCCGGTGTCGGCTCGCGGCTCAAGAGCTGCGTCACATCAAGGCCGCCCGGGACCTCCGCCGGCCGGTGCCGCCGGATCAGATCGATGGCCCTCGAGATGGTCCGCGTCGCCAGTAGCCGCCAGAGGTCATCGCGGTGGGCCAGCTCCAGCGGCCGCGCCGGATCGCGAAGCCGTCGATACACGCTGTCGAACGAGCGCAAAGCCAGATCCTCATCATAGCCGCCCAGGCCCGGCAGGTTCCGGAGCCGCTTTCTGGCGAGCCGCACCAGACGGTCAAAGTACGCCGACAACAGCGGACGGACCGCCGAGCTGCTGCCATCCTGCGCAGCCCGAATCAGACGCGTGATCGACTGGCTAACCTCCGCCGAAACTGCCATGAACTTCCTCCTGTCGCGCTTTTCTAAGCGTAATAATACGATCCGCCGCGGAAATAAACAGGGCAGTTGGCGCCCGGACGGGAAATTCCGACGCAACGACTGGACGTGAAGCCGGGATCAATCACACCGTGGTTCGAGTTCCTGGATTGGCCGGACCTCGATGCACCCAAGGCGGACTGGCGGGATCTTGGCAGCGAGCCGAAGCGCCTCATCGAGGTCGTGTGCTTCAATGACAATGAACCCGCCGAGTTGCTCTTTCGTCTCGGCGAATGGTCCATCGGTGACCTGTACATTGCCTGACTGGGTGCGAATAGTCGTTGCCGTTTGAACCGATTGCAGTGCGCCCGAGTACAGGTAATGTCCCCCTTTGCGAAGTTCGTCGTCGTACGCGAGCGATTCGGCCACGAGCGCATCGAATTCGGGCTTGGAAAGACTGTCGAGCGCCCTTTGCTCGTAGCAGACCATGCAAAGAAATCTCATTGTTCGGCCATCCTGTCTGATTCGAGGACCGAAGGAGTTTTCGAGGCCGCTAACAGGTTAACTCCGAAAGCGCTCTGAAGGACGGCGTGCTGGATTTTCTGGTCGAGAGGATCGGTTACCGATTCCGCGGGGTCCATCAGCGGTCGCACCTCCATGCTACCAATCTGCGCCGACGGGAATTTCGCGGCAATTTGAAGAGCCTCGTGAAGATCCTTGACATTGATGAGCGTGAACCCACCCAGGAACTCCTTGGTCTCGGCAAACGGACCGTCGGTGGTCGAAAGCGTTCCGTTGCGGATGCGCACGGTCACGGCGGATCGAACTGACTGGAGGCCCGCCGACAAGATGTGGTGGCCCGTTTTCTCCAGCTCCTCGACCCAGCGGATGCACGTCCCAACCAGCGAATCCATCTCACATTTCGACAAGGCGGCGAGCTTCGCTTCCTCGTGGTAGACCAGGCAAAGAAATTTCATCGCGACCTCATGATTGGAGTGCCGACTCAGTAGCAACGCATTTTAGTCGTTCGGCGAAGCGCAGGATCGACAATGGCACATTAATGGTGCGGGACGGGCGACGAGTTACAATAATGCTGAAGGGCGGCGCGTGCCGCCCGCATAGGGCTGATCGCAGGCCAGGAGCGTTTTCCGGATGCGACCTCTCACTGGCCGTCGCGGCAGGTGCGCTTGCTCGTCCGCCGCGAGCGGGCGTTCCGCGTAGGGGATCGCCCGGTGGTGGAGGCATCCGGGGCAGGAGGAACGGTCAATGTTCACGGAGTTACATGGCCTCAGCGAGCGCTGGTATCAGGCGTGGCTGGAGAAGGACGCTACGACAGTGGAACGTCTGATGGCCGACGACTACTTATACGTTAGCCCGAATGGGTTGGCCCTCGATCGTCAGGCCATCCTGGCGGTCATTGGCTCTCCGAGCTATCGGCTGGATCATGCGACGCGCACCGACGTGGTTGTCAGGGCCCTGGGCCATGACGCGGCCATTGTTCGGCATCGCTTTCAGGGTGCCGGGTCGTTTGAGGGCAATTCATTCACTGATGACAATCGGTGTCTCCTGGTCTGGGAGAAACAGGGTGGGGAATGGCGCATCGTGCTGGATCAATGCTCCTTCAGCAGCAAGTAAAAGAGCCCTATGCCTTGTGAAGCTCGGCGAGACTCCGCGATGAATTCTTGGCTCGCGGAATGTCCGAATCAGTTTAACCCGACGGGAGCGCGCCGGTTGTTGCGCATGTTCGGATTAGCGCACCAGCCCCAGTTCGCCGAGGTTTGTGCTGGTGAGGAGGCATCGCCGGACGCGGTGCGATACTACCAGTTGCTGCTCGACGGTGGGAAGGTCGTGTGGGGTGCTATTGTCCAGGCGTATCGCCGGGCGTACATGCCTGGCAACGACGACCTGCCAGCGGTCGTCGCGTTTAACCCCGAATCCGACCTCGACAATGATCCCGAAGCGTTGCAGGATATCGCTCACCGCGTCTTCGCCCTCAAGGGCCAGGCACCCGAGGAGCCGAACCTCGCGCGAATCGCCCGTTTGATCTCGGACGAGACGGCGGAATTCCACCACGAAAGGTTGCCGGATTCGCTTGGTTGGCAATATAATATTTTTATATCAACAGTCAGTGTGACGCGCCGGCGCCTTCCGACGGGCCGCCTGACCCTCTCGTGACCGATATCGACAGCGCCGCGAATCTGACAGGTGTCGTCCGTGACTTCAGAAAGGGTATCGAGGGCTCTGGGTTTGTGTTCCGCGACGCCTGAGCGCACGTCTTCGGCATTCCGGAGCCGCCGAGCCTCAAAAAGCGGTCTCGTTAATCCTTCGCTGCATTTCCTCGAGGGAGACAATTTCTTTTCGCGAGGAGACGACCCATGTGCCTCTGAAGGGATCGACGACATGCCCCACACGGAATCCGAAGAACATTTCGGTCATGGGCATCGTCACCTTGGCACCGGCGTTGACAGCTCGCTCGAAGAGCGCATCGGAGTCTTCGACGAATAATTGGGCGAGCAGCAGGTGAACCGGCCAACCCTCCCTCGCCTCGCCTAGCCGCTGCCGAGTGTCCAGACGGCGATCGCCTTCTCGGGCGTGATGATCTGCTGCGGGCCTCACCTTCCCTTGAGCGCTGCGGCGCGTGGCAAGGTCCTGGATCCTGAGCAGCGGGTCGGCCGCGCTCACGGGGTAGTCCGATGTGCCGGCGACCGGAATGCCCATGTCCAGGGCCGAGCGGTTCGGGTGCATGAGGCTCCAACGGAAGGCACCATACGGTTCCATCTTGTCGCCGTGTTCGTAAATGTAAGAGTGAAGAGCCAGCACAACCCCGAGCCGCTTCGCGCGCTCGAGCAAAGGCGGGAGGGCAACGCTCGCGTGCTCGATCCGGTGGCGGAGGTTCGTGCGGGGGAAGTCCGTGTCCCTTCCGATGAGAGCCTGAACGTCGCCCTTCGCCCCGACCACCGGGAACTTTCCGCCACGGACCGCGAAGCCTTCGGCTCGCGGAGTCGACTTGCAGACGGTGATCACTTTGGCGTTCACGACGACGAGGTCGGCCACAGGCTCCGCGTCGCCCAGCAATGCCAAGACGCTTGCAAGAAAGAAGAACAACGAAAGGACGCCCATGAGACAGAACTCAGGTTGGCCGTTCAGCAGCAGGGTCATCCCGGACAAGAGCATTGGAACCCGAAGGACGCGACACGTCCAGCGAAGATTCGATGAGGAGGGTCGGCACAGCGCACCGCTTGGGCAAATGATCGACTTGCATCGTTTGGCGGTCTCCCGAGTGCAACAAAGGTGGGTATATCGGTCGCTCATTGGGCGGGCAACGGTTTCTTCTTCGTCGTGCCCGAAGGAACCAGTAGACTTGAGCCGACCTCCGAAATCGACAGGATCCATGTGAACGCCGGCGAAAAACTGCTGCAACAACTCTCCTCGAGGGTCAAGAATGGCTAAGAAGACACGACGGAACTTTTTCCTCGCCACGCGGGCCGACATTCTCGGAATTCTCACCAAACTCGAGGAAGCCCGGCCCGTCCAGTATGTCCGCACCGGCGATTACTTAACGCCGGAACCACCGATCCCGATTCCCTCTATTTGGGCCCGGCATCGACGTCTAGCTATTGGATTTAGCGATGGGATGAATCCTTATGCGAAGGAAACAAATTGAGCAGCCAATCCAGGAAGCGTTCACCGAGAATTGCTCCGAGTACGAAGGCTGCGCCGCCTGAGAGTCCCAGCAACCAGAACCAGGTTTCCCGAGCTGCTGCGACCATCCGAAGAACGCGGTAGGAGAGGTTTAACCAGACGAACGCGGCGATGAAGCCGCTGAAAAGCGAGACAGCCAGCCGGTGCATCGCGCGAGCGAGCGGCGAAGGCGCGAGCTCCGGTACGCGCACCGTCGAGCCGCACGAGCACTTCAGATTCCCCTGTCGGTCCGGAATGGACGAGCGGGTACTCGTCACCTTGCCACAATTCCCGCAGGTTAAAAGCATCAGCGATTCGGTTCAGAGCGCTCTCCGCATCGTCTTATTCGGGTATGCGAACGTAAATGTCACAGGACGGCCATCGCAACGATGAAGATCCAGGCGACGACAGTCGTGCCTTTGGCTGTGATTGAGCGAAGGGCATCAAGTACGGGCTGATCCTCCGAGAACGCGCGACGAAAACCCCCGCTAGCCATCCAGGCGCGGCGAGCGAGCGAAAGCTGATAAAATTGAAGACGATAAAGCTGGTTAGCAGGAGCAGGGTCAACACCGTCATCCGCCCGCCGATCCGCTGAGCCTCCTCCCCGAACCAGTTTGACTTGAGTTCGAGGCGCCCAGTCGAGTCGAGGATGTGAATGGCGACGCCAGTCAAGCGCCACACGGTCCGGTGATCCCGTTGACGAATGCTTTAGGTGTATCGGCGCGGCCGGATCCTCGGTACCCAGTCCTTGCCGAAGCAGGCAGGCCGGGCAAAGGCCCTGAGGGGAGTCAAACGGCAGTTCCGAGTCGCAGTTCGGGCAACGTTCGCGTTCGGCCATACGAGGGCCCGCACAGATGGTCGGTCCTGAGCATTATACGATAGGCATCCGCTAACGGGATCACACGGCGCATCCGACGAATCGACTCGTCGGAGAGGCAGGATCCGTTAACCGTGACCTATGCTTGCTTCAGAGCGAACGCTCGATGCGTTCAAGGTCGGTGACACCCAACACGAAAAAGAAGCACGGACGGTAGCACAGAAAAGTGAATGGATCAGGCGACTTCCAGCGATGCGCCTGACCACGTCGCCCGCCCCCCCAACCACCAGCCGCGGAGGTCGAAGTCGTTCAAATGAGAATTGGAATCGTCAACGACCTGATTTCGGCTCGCGTGGCAATGAGCCGCGTCTTGATGTCGTCGCCCGATCATGAGGTCGCCTGGACGGCGAATGACGGCGGCGAGGCGATTGCGCGGACTCGCGAGGATCGGCCGGACGTGATCCTGATGGATCTGTTCATGCCCGGAATCGACGGCGTCGAGGCGACGCGCCAGATCATGACCGAGTTGCCTTGCGCGATCCTGCTGGTCACAGCGACGGTCAGCGGACATCTGGACAAGGTTTACGAGGCAATGGGCCATGGCGCGCTCGACGCGATCGACACGCCCGTGCTCTCTCCACGCGGCGGGCTCGATGGCGCCCGACTCCTCTTGGACAAGATCGAATCGATCGGCCAGCTCATTGGCAAGGCGACCGAGTCGTCGCCAGCTCGAACCGGCCTGGCGACCTCAGCCCCGCCGACGCCGACTGCCAGCCTCCCCATGCCACCGCTGCATGGCCTCATCGTCTTGGGGGCTGCAACCGGAGGCCCTCGCGCCTTGGTCGAGGTACTTTCCGGTCTACCCGCCACGCTTGACTCCGGGATCATCATCGTCCAGCACCTCGACTCGGCATTCTCCCAGGGTTTGGGGCAATGGCTCTTCGATCAGTCCGGACGGCGAGTCACGCTGATCACGGACGGGCGCATCCCGCATCCGGACGAGGTCCTGCTCGCCGGCACGAACGACCACCTCGTTCTGAGCGAATACCGCCGCCTGCATTACTCAGTCGAGCCGCAAACGAACTGCTGCCGCCCTTCCGTCGACGTCTTTTTCGAGAGCCTGGCGCGGAACTGGCCCATGCCTGGAGTCGCGGTGCTGTTGACCGGAATGGGGCGAGATGGCGCCAAGGGGCTGCTACAGCTTCGCAGTCAGGGCTGGTGGACGATTGCCCAAGACCCATCCACGAGCGTAGCCAGCGAGATGCCCAGTGCCGCCGTCGAGATTGGTGCGGCTCAAGAAATCTTGCCCCTCTCACGGATCGCCGACGCGATCACCCACCGAGTGCGCACCGAAGACCGAACCGCCGCGGCAGCCACAACTGTTTCAATGACGAACGGTGCTGATGGCGCCTTGATCCGCTGTTAAGGATGCTCAGCTTGACTTACGATTGACGCTGAGAGGTGGTTTATGCCGGCGAGGCGGACCTCGACGAATGCGTTGGGGCCGATTTTCGACGGCAGCCTGGCTTCCTCCCGCGTGTAGCCTATCATCAGCAAATCGGCGGACCGGATAAGCAGGTCGCTACCGCTCCGTTCGGGTGGAGCAATTAACCATGGCCGAAGATAGTGAGTCGCAGGGCCTCAAGATCGCCGTCGCGGCATTCATCACACTCACGGTGATCCTGGCGGTCAGCTCGTATTTTCTTTACGCCTCCGTTGCAAGTGCTCAAGCGAGGCTCGCGTCCGCGCTGGAGGCTCAACGAAGGGACAAGCGCGTGGCGGATCTGGCTATGACGCACTACGACCAATTGAGGAACCGGATCGGCACCAAGGCCGCGGAATTCGACGCCGCGAAGGAAGAGATCTCCGCCAACTTCAAGAACGTCGAAGAGCGGCTCAACAAACTCATGAGCGCGGTCGATGTCGCACTCCAGAACGCCCGGCAAAACGGAGCGCACGGACCGGAGCTGGAAGAAATCAAGCTCAAGGTGCAGCGGGCGATCGCATCGTATCGCAGCGAGCCGAACAAGACTTATATCTCCTCGCTCAACCGGCTGACCGATGCGATGGAAGACCTGGCGCTCTTGACGGTCCAGCTCTCGCGCAAATCCGTCGGCGCGAGGAAGAGCCCCGAGGCGGCCACCGGCGCCGCCAAGGGGCAGACGGATCGCGGGCCAACGACCAAGGACTGATCAACCACGCCCGAGCGGACCGCATCCGCAAGATGAACGCAACGCAGAAAATTCCCGTGCCCGTGTGCTGCGATCGCTGTATGCTCGGTGTATGACAGAAGTCAGAATCCTCAAACCGGAATGAGCCATGCGCCCGGGACTGAGTCCCGTCTTCATCTACGAGTGCCTGGCCAACTCCCGCCGGTGGCAGACGTACGCCATTCGCGCGGCGGGCGTGGCCATATTGCTCGTGGCGATTGCATCGATCGCAGTGACCCGGGGCACGTTGGACCCGACGCGCGTTTGGCAGGAATACGCCGCACTGGGCGAGTCCTACTTCTACGCGATCATCGGCGTAGAACTGACGCTCGTGATGCTGGCGGCTCCGGCCGCGACCGCGGGGGCGATCTGCGTTGACCGTGCTCGCGGGACGCTCACCCACATGCTGGTGACCGACCTCACCGATCCGGAGATCGTGCTGGGCAAGCTGGCCGCGCGGCTCTTGCCGATTCTCGGGCTGGTCGCATGTACCTGGCCCGTTCTGGCGATCTGCTCCCTTCTGGGCGGAATCGATCTGACGGCACTGACCCTGGCGTTCGCGATCATTCTGGCCGTCGCCCTGCTCGGCTGCGCGCTGGCTCTGGCATTGTCAGTATGGGCCAGAAAGCCCCACGAGGTCGTGCTCGTGACCTACACGTTCTGGATCCTCCTTCTGATGTTGTGGCCGATCTGGTCCGGTCTCGCTCGCGGCCGGTGGGCCAGCGCACCTCCTCACTGGAGTCTCGTCGCCGATCCCTACTATCTGGCTTTCGCCCCCTATTCCGTGCCGTTCCGGATCGGTTTCTGGGACTACGTCGGCTTCTTCGCGATCACGCTCGCGGCTGCGGCGCTATTGATTCTTCTGGCGGTGTGGCGGATGCGTCCCGTCGCACGCCGCGGGAACGTGGACGACCGAAAAGAGCCCGCTTTTCGCGTTCTGGCCCGATTGTTGCGATGGCTGCCCGGTCCCTCGCTCGACCGTAATCCCGTGCTCTGGCGTGAGTGGCATCGCTCGCGACCTTCGCGCTGGCTGTTGACCCTGATCGTACTGATCGGCGGCTCGACCGGTATCGCGTGCTTGGTCGGCGCCGTGAGCGTATGGAGGCACGGCTTGGACACGATGGGTCGGTCCGCCGCGCCAGTGGCAGGAATGATCGGGTGCATTCTGCAGGTGGTTTTCGGGCTTCTGATGTTGTCGGCGGTGGCCCCCATGTCGATGTCGGAAGAGCGCCAGCGCGGCAGCCTCGATCTCCTGGCCGCGACCGCGCTTTCCACCCGCGCGATCGTCGTCGGAAAGTGGCTGGGAACAGTACGTTTCGTGCTTTTTCTGATGCTCGGGCCCGCGCTGGTTGCGCTGGCATTTGCCACCGCCCGTCACGCTCCCCCGAGCGTGCCTGTGCCACCGGGGATGCTGCCGGATTACTACCTGAAATTGCCGCGAAGAGATCTGCTTGTGGGCGCTGCTCTTCTCGTCGCGACGGTTTTCGTTCACGGCGCACTCGCGGCCAGCATCGGCCTGGCGCTGGCAACCTGGATCCAGCGCCAGAGCCGCGCGATCGCCACAAGTGTGGCGATCGCCGTGATGGTTAGCGCCGGCTGGCCGCTCCTCGTCGTGGCCAGCCGCGTCGGTATGGCCGGCCAGGGAATCAGTTGCCTGAGCCCTATCGTTGCCACCTCAAATCTTGCCGAAACTCTCACAATGCGTTACTTCCAGTTCCGCGGCTATTTCTGGTGGATCGCTTTCTGGAACATCGAGTGCACGGTGGTGGCTTTCGGGCTCTTGTGGCTGACGGTGCGCACCTTCGACCGCTGCTTCGGCCGCATTCCCGACCAGCCGCGACAAACGCCGGTGCTCTCCGATGTCATTTTAGTCCTGGCGGCAGCGCTCAGCGCGGGCGGGCTTTTTGGGGCGATTACGCTCTGGATCAGAGGACTCGGCGAGGACCAGTTGGATGACACCGCAATCTTGGCATGCGGCTTCCTGCTGACCGGTGGATTCCTTCTGCTGTCGGCACTCGCGCCGTTGTTGATCTTCCGTAGAAACGCACCACACCTCCAGGCCGTGGAGGCCGCGGCGGTTGTACTCGACCGATCGACTTTCACCAGACGATGGTGGGAGAGTTATCGCCTGGTTCTGATGCTGGCGATCGGCCCGGCGTTATTCGCGCTTGCCCTGGCCACCGCTCGCATGCCGATCCACGTGATACCGAAGATCACGACGCTTGCTGGCGGTGTCACGGAGAAGATTGATACATTCCACAACGGCACGACATATGTCACGACGACGGACGCTGCCGGCGTCAATACCATTCGATTCGCCACGGATCAGGAGATTGCGGCGGCGACGGCGATGAGACCGAGTCCGCCGCGCTCGAGGTTTCTGGGCACAGCCGTTCTCGCGGTGTTCACGCTCCTGGTGCACGGTGCGGCGTACGTCAGTCTTGGCCTGGCGCTGGGGCTCTGGATGAAGAGCCGTGCTCGAGCGATCGCGGCAAGTGTGTGCGTGTTTCTCTGTGTGACCATCGGCTGGCCGATTGCCTATCTTCTGGCGACGTCTTCGACACTTCCGTGGGGTGTGACGCTGGTGAGCTTTCCTGGTTCCTTCATCTGTCTTCTGGTCAACATGTGCCTGGACGACGTGATCTCGGAGACAGTCCGGTGGGCGTCGTGGTGGAACGCAGTATTCATCGTGCTGAGCGCCGTGATCGTCAAGCTGACACTCCGGACCCTCGACCGCAGGTGCGGCATCCAGCCTACGAGACTCCACGTAGAATTCGCGCACAGGGCAGAAACCCCGCTCTCTGCAGGGTAGCTCGGGAGCCGGCGGAAGATTGCCAGAGCCATCGCTGAAACAGAATCCTGACACGGAACGAGCCATGCGTTGGGGATTAAGTCCAGTCTTCATTTACGAGTGCCTGGCCAATTCGCGGCGGTGGCAGACCTATGCCGTTCGCGCGGCGGGCGTGGCCATCTTGCTGGTGGCGATCGCATCGATCGCAGTGACCCGAGGCTCGGTGGCCCCGACGCGCGCTTGGCAGGAATATGCCGCACTGGGCGAGGCCTACTTCTACGCGATCATCGGCGTGGAGCTGACCCTGGTGATGCTGGCGGCTCCGGCCGCGACCGCGGGGGCGATCTGCGTGGACCGTGCACGCGGGACGCTTACCCACATGCTGGTGACCGACCTCACCGACCCGGAGATCGTGCTGGGCAAGCTGGCCGCGCGGCTGTTGCCGATCCTCGGGCTGGTGGCATGTACCTGGCCGGTCCTGGCGATCTGCTCACTTCTGGGCGGAATCGATCCGACGGCGTTGACGCTTGCATTCGCGATCATCCTGAGTGTCGCCCTGCTCGGCTGCGCGATGGCTCTGGCATTGTCAGTATGGGCCAGAAAGCCCCACGAGGTCGTGCTCGTTGCCTACACGTTCTGGATTCTCGTTCTGATGTTATGGCCGATCTGGTTCGCCCTTTCGCGCGGCCGGTGGGTCAGCCCTCCGGCCCCCTGGAGTCTCGTCGCGAATCCGTACTACCTCGCATTTGCCCCCTATTCCGCACCGAGCCAGATCGGCTTCTGGGACTATGCCGGCTTCTTCGCGATCGCGCTCGTGGCTTCGGCGCTGTTTATCCTTCTGGCGGTGTGGCGGATGCGGCCCGTCGCGCGCCGCGGCAACCTGGACGATCGAAAGGCGCCCGCGTTCGGCGTGCTAGCTCGATTGACGCGATGGCTTCCCGGTCCCTCACTCGACGGTAATCCCGTGCTCTGGCGCGAATGGCATCGTTCGCGCCCCACTCCGTGGCTGATGGTTTTGATTTTACTGATCGGCGGCTCGACCGGTATCGCGTGCTTGATCGGCGCCGTGAGCGTCTGGGCGTACGGCGTCGACATGATGAGTCGGTCTTCGGGGCCGCTCGCGGGGATTGCCGGAAGCATTCTGCTCTTGATTTTCGGGCTCTTGATGTGCGCAGCAATGGCGCCGATGTCGTTGTCTGAAGAGCGCGCGCGGGGCAGCCTCGATCTCCTGGCGACGACCACGCTTTCGACCCGCGCAATCGTTGTTGGAAAATGGCTGGGAAATCTTCGTCTGGTTCTGTTACTGGCGATCGGGCCAGGGTTCATGGCTCTGGCGTTAGCCACGGCCCACCACAGGACCACGAGCTTGCCCGTGCCTGTGAGATCGCTGCCTGATTACTACATGAAATTGCCCCGCGCAGCGTTGCTCTTCGATGCGGCTCTGCTGGTCGCGACGGTGTTCGTTCATGGCGCACTTCTCGCGAGCATCGGCTTGGGGCTAGCCACGTGGATCAAGCGACAAGGCCGCGCGATCGCCACCAGTGTGGCACTCGCCGTGATGATCAGTGCTGGTTGGCCGATCCTTATCGTTGCCAGCCGTATGGGTATGCCCGGCCAGGGAATGGCGTGCCTCAGCCCGATCGTTGCTGCCCTGGACCTGTACTCCACTCTGATGACACGTTTTTACTACGATCGCCAGAATTTCTGGTGGATCGCGTTCTGGGGCATCGAGTGCATGGTGATGGCCGTCGGCCTCTTGTGGCTCACCGTACGCACCTTTGATAAAAGCTTCGGACGCATTCCCGACCGGCCACGGGAAACGCCAGTGCTCTCGGACGTCATTCTGGTGCTGGCGGCCGTGATCGGGGCCGGCGGGCTCTTCGGGGCAATCACACTCTGGATCAGGGGATTCGGCGAGTGGAGTTTGGAGGATACCGCGACATTGGCCTTTTGCGTCCTGGTGACCGGCGGCTTCATTCTTCTGTCTGCAATTGCGCCGTTATCGATCCTTCAACGGGACGCATCTGACGTACGGGCCGTGGAGACTGGTGCGGCCCTGATCGATCGATCGACTTTTACGAGACGATGGTGGCAGAATTTTCGCCTGGTTCTGGTGCTTTCCATTGGCCCGGCCCTCTTCGCGCTCGCGCTGGCAACGGCACGTGCGCCCGTTCATGTCACGCCAAAGGTCACAACGCTTGCAGGGGGCGTTACTGAGAAGATCGAAACGCATGGCAACGGCACAACCTACGTGGAGACGATTGACGCTTCCGCCACCAGCACGTTCCGATTCGCCACCGATGACGAGATCGCCGCGGCAGCGCCGGTGATGCCGAGTCCGCCGATCTGGAGATATCTGGGCACGGCCCTCCTGGCTGTGTTCACGATTCTGGTCCACGGTGCGGCCTTCGTCAGCCTTGGACTCGCTCTGGGAATCTGGATCAGACGCCGTGCACAAGCGATCGCCGGAAGCGTGTGCGTATTCGTTTGTGTGACCATCGGCTGGCCGATTCTCTACCTTTTGCTGGCGTATCCGACATTTCCCTGGGGATTGGCACTGGCGAGCTTTCCAGGTTCCTTCGGCGGTCTTCTGCTCAACATGCGCCGAAATAGGGTAGTGAATTGGGAAACGGTTTCATGGGCGCTGTCGTGGAATGTGGACTTCGTGCTGGTGAGCATCGTGGTCGTTGCGCTGGCGAAGAGAACGTTGGACCGCAGGAGCGACGTGCAGCCTACGCAACCACACCACGTAGAATTCGCGCACACGGCAGAAACCCCGCTTTCTGCAGGGTAGCTCGGGAGGCTGCGTTCGTCACGCTGCATCTCGCGGCGGGAATCCTGCCCATCTCGTAGCCGATGCGTTTCAGCTCTTGTACGAGATAGCTCCCATAGCCGAGCCGCCAGTACTGCTCATCGACCTCCATCGAGATGTCGCCGTAGGGAACGTTGTAATGAAGATAGATGCCGCCGGTGGCCACGAGTGCTCCGCCGGCTTCAAGCAGCCAGTCGCCGACGCCTTCCAGCTTGTGGGGGAAGATATTGTCACGGTCCGCCTCCTCAACCTTTCGAAACACGACTCCGGGCATCTCCAGATTGGTGGCGACCGCATCTCGAAAGAGTATGGTCTCGCTGGTGATGCCTCCGGCGCAGTCAAAGAGCATCAAGCTGAGGAGCACGTCGTTGGTCTGGGCCTCGATCAGCTTTGCCCCGGTCACCGCCACCAGCCGGCGAAAAATCGGCAGAGCCATCGCTCGATAAGTTGGCAGGACGTAGAACTCCTTGATCATGTCGCGGGTTTCGGAGTCGCCGCTCATGACGGAGCCGTGGCCCGCAACCTGGCCGCCCACGCGGATCAAATACGAATCCAAGAAATGGCGCGCATGTAAGGAATCGTGCACAATCTGGCAGTTCATTTCCTGGCGGTAAAGGTCGCGCAGGCCGAGAATCGCGGCGAGCGGAACCCGTGAGATCTCAATCGGTGTGGAATTGCTCGACAGGGACACTTGCGCTGGTCGCTCCTCTTGATGATCGCTCGGAGATGGGTGGGCCGCCGAGAGCTTCGAGCTGCCGGCAGCGTTTCTTCCACTCTTCGGGATTCAGCAGCCCGAGTGCCTCGTTGGCGGCCAGCTCCATGCCGCAGAGAGTCTGGATCCAAACTGATATGCGCTGCGAAGAGCCGTCAAGCCGCTCCGGCAATACCCAGATGCGGGCAGTCTTGTCCCGGCTGCCGGTAATGAGGCGGCGGCCGTCGGGGCTCACGGCGAGCTTGGTTACCGAGTCGCGGTGACGCAGGGGTGGTGCCAGCGCGCGGCAGGTGGCGACGTCCCAGATCCGACAGGTTCCATCTTCGCTGGCCGTGGCGACGGAAGCGCCGTCCGGAGTGAAAGCCACGTCGTGGACCGGGCCCTGGTGGACGAGCGGGGCACCGAGTGGCTCGGTCGTGGACGCGCGCCAGAGCTGGGCCGTGTGGTCCCTGCTGGCGGTGACGATGGTCTTGCCGTCCGGGCTGAAAGCCGCGCGAACGACTTCATCCTGATGCCGCAGCGGCGTGCCGAGCGGCTGACCTGAGCTCACATCCCAGATCCTCGCTGTCCGGTCGAGACTGGAGGTCAGTAATGTGCGGCCGTCTGGGCTGAAAACTAAACATCGGACGAATTCTCGATGGCGTAAAACGTGAAGCTGGCGTCCGCTGGAGGCCTCCCATAGCGCGGCGGTCTTATCCGAGCTTGCCGTAGCCACGAGCGCTCCATCCGGGCTGAAGGCGAGCGCGGCGACGCCTTCCTTGTGCGCGAAACTCCGATCGAGGTAGCGACCCGTAGGAACTTCCCACAGGCGTGCGACGCCGTCGTCACACCCGGTCAAGAGCCGGCTCCCATCTGGACTGAAGGCGACGGCATACACCCACCCTTCGTGTTTCAGGCTCGGACAGAGCAGCTTGCCCGACGCAACATCAAGAAGGTTTGCGGTCTGGTCGGCGCTTGCGGTTGCGACGGTTCTGCCGGCCGGGCTGAATTTGGCGGCCAAGATCATGGACTGATGAGCAACCGTTGCCAGGGGCTTGCCGGTGAAGATGTCCCAGAGCTGAACGTCGCCTGGCTGGTTAAACGGCTTGGTGCCCGAGAGCGCGGTGCGACCGTCCGGGCTGAAGCCGACAACGTCGACTTCCGCACGGTGCGGGATCTCCAGGCATCGCGATCGGGCTCTGGTCATGCCGTGAAGCTGGTACGCGCCGTCGTCGCTGCCGGTGAAGAGCCGGGTTCCGTCCGGGCTGAATGCTGCCGCATTGATGACCTGCGAGTGATAGGCGACCGGTCCGATGCTCTCGCCGCTTTGAACGTCCCAGAGACGCGCGACCTTATCCGAGCTTGCCGTGAGCAGAGCCTCGCTGTCGGGGCTAAACGCCATGGAGTAAACGATTCCTCTCCACTCGAGCGAATGATGCGGATTCAAGGTTGTCGCATCCCAGATCATGACGTGGCGAGCGCCGGGCCACCCGTCGCCATCCATCGGCCGTCCGGGCTCAAGGTGACGGCCGGGCCGAGCTGCCCGGAGGCGTGCGCAAGCTTCACCCCTTCCTTCACGTTCCAGACATCGATGTTCCCGTCAACGGTGATCGTGGTGATGGTCTTGTCGTCCGGGGCCAGCGCAACCTTGATGATCACCGCGTTGCGCACGCGCACGACCCGGAGCCGGCGACCTCCGGCGGCATCCCAAAGAATCAGATCACCATCCTCGCCTCCCGTAGCCAGCATCTTGCCGTCGTGTGAGTAAACGATCGAGTAAACTCGCCGAACCTGGTCAATCCCGCCGAGAATGAAACTGCCGCCGTCGATATCCCAGAATCGCGGTTTGCCGTCGCGGCACGCGATCGCCAGGGTTTGGCCGTCGGGGCTGAAAACCAGGGACCGCACTTCCGAGGAGCAGTTGATCGGTGTACCGATCGGTCTTGCGTCATCGGCATTCCAGAAACGAACTTTCCCGTCGGCGGCCCCGGTCGCGACGAGTTTTCCGTCCGGGCTGAAGGCAACGGCGGGCTTGAGATAGCGTGCGCCCGGCTGGGAGCTCTGGGCCCACATCTCGAGCAAAGGATAGAGCCTTTCCTGCCATCCGGCCAGGTTCCCGCGCACGACACGGCCGAGATCCGGCGAGTTTAGCGGAGCCGCCGATAGACCTCGCGCCATGAGCAATATCCCGTGGGCAACTTCCCCCGCTTCGCAGAGAGTCCGTCCGCGATCGAGGTAGTTCTCGGCGAGGAGCACGTTTGACTTGTCGAGGGCGACTCCCAGCTCATTGGCATGCGTTTTTTCACGCGCCGCAAACAACAGTGAGCCAACCGTCATCCCCACGAGCAGAACGGCTGCCGCGGCGTACGACGTGGCCAGGGCGGGGTTGCGCGAGGCCCAGAGCCAGGCTCGCTCGAGACGCCCCACCGGGCGAGCGCGACACGGCTCTCCATTCAGGTAACGCCGCAGGTCGGCAGCCATCTCCGCTGCCGAGCCGTATCGGCGCGAAGGCAGCTTGGCGATGGCCTTGAGACAGATCGTCTCGAGATCACGCGGAATGCGGTCGTTCAACCGCCGGGGCGGGCGCGGGTCCTCATTCAAGAGCTGGTGAATGAGCATCACCTTCGATCCGCGAAAGGGGAGCTCGCCGCACAGAAGCTGGTAGAGCACAACGCCCAGGCTGTAGATATCGCTGCGGCGGTCGACGTGATGCGCGTTTCCAGCGGCCTGCTCGGGACTCATGTAGGCGGGAGTGCCCACGATCTGGCCGTCGATCGTCATGACGACATCGGCCTCGGGGCGAAGCGCTAGACCGAAGTCAACCACGATGGGGCGCCCGAGCCTCGACGAGCCTTTTCCCCCGGCCGCAGCGGGATCCGTCTTGAGGCCGCCGGCCGGCGCGGTCGGGTATTCCATCATGATGTTGGCAGGCTTGACATCGCGATGCACAAGCCCGCGCTCGTGAGCGTGGTCCAGAGCATCGGCGATCTGCGCGACCAGATCAGCCGTCTCACGAAAGGTCAGCCGCCGGATCTGGAGCAGCTCCTTGAGGGTGATACCTTCGATGAAGTCGGAGACCAGCACCGGCAGGTCGTCGACCGTCAGGATCTCGTAAAGCCGCACGATCCCGGCGTGACGGAGCTGAGCGGCGACTCGCGCTTCGCGCTCCAGGCGCTCGGTATCTTGAACCGACTCGATCGCGTGGTGATGCGGGATTTTCACCGCGACGAAGCGATCGAGCTGAGTATCGCGCGCCCGCCACACCGTGCCGAACGAGCCCTGACCGACTCGATCGAGCAGTTGAAACCGTCCCACGACGCGTATCTCGTCGATCGTTGATCCGAGAACGACTCGCTCCAGCCGGAACGAGTTGCCGCAGTTGTCGCAATGAACACTGCCGCTGTGCAGCCCGCTCGAGGCCACCGTATGCTGACAGGATGGGCAAATCAAGCGCTCGGACGAGCGGGTTTCCGATCGGGCCTCAAAGGTCCCGGTCAGGTGCATTCCGGCATCGATTGGACCAGGCCCGCCCGCAGGCTGATGCGCGTCTGTAGATGCCTGATCGCCGCTCAGACGCCACGGATCGTTCACGGCTCTTGGCCGCTACAGTCAAGCGGTGACCCTGGCGGAATCGTGTTTGCCACTGCCATGCGCCAGCTCCCGCGGTTGCGGCGATATGAGTCTCTGAACATCCACTGCAACGATCATTCTAAGAGCGCCGGGATTCGTGGTCAATCGTCAGATTTGACTCATCATCGGTGGACAGGCGGGCCACCGAGAGTCTCTAGCTCGCGAGAACGGCTGCGCCACTGTTCCGGGGTCAGCACCCGAACCGCACCGTTGTCTGAAAGCTCGATTCCGCAGAGCGTCTGGACCCACAAGGTCCAGTTTTGTCCGGTGGCGGGGAGCTTCTGCGGCAGGTTCCAGATTCGAGCCGAACGGTCCCAGCTTGCGGTGATCAAGCGGCGGCCGTCCGGCGTGAATTCGAGATCGGTCACGATGCTGCGATGGCGCAGGCTCGGCCCCAGCGGCCTGCCCGTGGCGATATCCCATAACCGGGCTGTCGAATCGTCGCTCGCCGTTGCGACCGTCGAGAGATCGGGGCTGTAAGCCACGCCACGCACGGGACCCTGGTGCGGAAGCGCCGGTCCCAGACGAGATGTCGTGCGCGCGAGCCACAACTGCGCGGTCTTGTCTTTGCTTCCAGTCAAGATCGTTTCGCCCCTGGGACTGAAGGCCGCACAGTTCACTTCATCGTCATGGACCATGGGCGTTCCCAGCGGCTGCCCGCTTGCCACCTCCCAGAGGCGGGCCGTACCGTCCTTGCTGGCTGTCAACACCGTCTTGCCATCCGGGCTGAATGCAACTTTGTTGACTTGCGCCCGATGTGGGAAAACATGAAGCTGCCTTGCGTTGGCGACGTTCCACAGGCGCGCGGTACCCTCGGACCCGGCTGTTACAAGGAGGGCACCATCGGGGCTCAACGCGAGCGAAATGATCGGTTCGTCGTGGGCGAACTTCCGATTCAAATCACGGCCCGTGGGGACTTCCCACAACCGCGCCACCCCGTCGTCGCAGCCTGTGACGAGCTGAGTTCCCTGCGGATTGAAGGCAACCGCGCTCACCCAGGCGGGATGTTTCATCGGCGGGCAGAGCGGCTTGCCCGAGGCGACATCCACGAGCAGTGCGGTCCGGTCCGCACTGGCAGTCGCAACTGTTTTGCCGTCGGGGCTGAACGCAATCCCGATGACAACGCCGCCGAGGCTGACGCGACCGAGCGCCTTACCGTTTGAGGTATCCCACAAGAGAACTTCACCGTCGCTGATTCTTTGCGACTTCGTGCCCGTGACCGCGACGCGGCCGTCGGGGCTGATCTTCACCAAGCCGACACTGGAACGATGCGGCACCTCCAGAGCCTGCGATCCGCCGAGCTTGCACTCGCGGAGCTGAATCGCGCCGTCGTCGCCGCCCGTCAGAATTCGGCTTCCGTCTGGACTGAGCGCGACTGCGCTCACGGTTTGCTGGTGAATTGCAGCCTGACCGAGGAATTCACCGCTCCCAGCGTTCCAGACCCGCGCGACCTTGTCTTCGCAACCGGTCAGAACAGTCTGGCCATCCGGGCTGAAAGCGATGGCGTCCACCGGGCCCGGGTGTGTCAGCTCGCGAAGAAGCGTGAGGCTCGCCCCGTCCCATATCCGGGCTGCGCGATCGTTGGCTCCCGTTGCGAGTAACCGGCCATCCGGGCTCAGGCACGCCGACCGCAGATTTTGGTGGACTGCGCTGGAACCACGCGAGGCCCCATCGCTCATATTCCTGCGCTCGATTCTCCCGGCCGTGGTGGCTGTCAGGATCGTCTTGTCATCGGAAGCGAATGCAAGCATCTTGACGGGATGGGTTAGCTCGACCTCGAGCGGAAGCAGGCGGCGTTCTTCCAAACTCCAGAATCTGAGCCGATGATCGGCTCCCTGGACGGCAATGGTCTTTCCGTTGTGACTGTAGGCGATCGAGTGGATGTCCGTCCCATACTCGGAAGGTGCGGTCTGGAAACGATGGGCTTCCAGGTCCCAAAGGAGCAGCTTATCGGGGCGGCGGATGATTGCGAGGGACCGGCGATCGGGGCTGAAGACCAACGATTGCACCCCGTCGATGCACTCTATCGGCTCGCCCAGAGGCTGCGCGGTCGTGCCATGCCACAACCGGACCGTGTGGTCTGAGCTTCCGGTCGCGGCCATTGTTCCGTCGGGGCTGAAGACGGCAGCCGTGATTCGCCCTCCATGACGCTCCATGGCCAGTAAAGGATCGAGGTTCGCCTGCCAGGCGACCAGGTTCGTCGTCATTACCCCGCCCAGGGACCTGGCTTCATTCGGGATGGCCGCGAGACCTTTGGCGATGAGCAGCATGCCGTGAGCCGCTTCGCCGTCTTCGCACAAGGAGAGTCCTTGATCGAGGTAGCTCTCGCCCAGGCGTACGCCAAGCTCGGAAGCGTGCTTCGTTTCCGCACGCGCGAGCAGAAGAGCGAAGACGGCCACGGCGACGAGCGCGGCGCACGTGAGGGAAGTGACCCCGGCCAAAGTGGGATTTCGCCGCGCCCACAACCAGGCACGCTCAAGACTGCCGACGGGCCGTGCCCGGCACGGCTCGCCCCTCAAGAAACGGCGCAGGTCAAGAGCCATCTCTCCCGCCGTGGCATACCGCCGGGAAGGAAGCTTCGCGAGCGCCTTCAGGCAAATGGTCTCGAGGTCGCGTGGAATGCGATCATTGACCCGGCGCGGCGGCCGGGGCGGCTCGTGCTCGAGTTGATGAAGAACCATCATCTTGGTGCCGCGAAACGGAAGCTCACCTGAGAGAAGCTCATAAAGCACGACGCCAAGGCTGTAAATATCACTGCGGCGGTCGACATCGTGACCTTTTCCCGCGGCCTGCTCAGGGCTCATGTACGCCGGAGTGCCGACAAGCTGGCCTTCCACCGTCATGATGATGTCTGTCTCCGGGCGAAGCGCCAGACCGAAATCGACGATGATCGGCTTGCCCAGCTCACTCGAGCGATGTTCCGCGTTGGGTGCAGTTCCCGTGTCGCCGCCACGGCGATACTCCATCATGATGTTCGCTGGCTTGATGTCGCGGTGGACCAGACCGCTCTCGTGCGCGTGGTCCAGCGCTTCGGCGATCTGCGCGACGAGAAGGGCACTCTCGTTGAAGGCGAGCCGTCGAATTTTAAGCAAGTCTTTAAGCGGCAAACCTTCGATGAAATCCGACACCAGGACAGGCAGACCCTCAACCGTCACCATTTCGTACAGGCGCACGATTCCCGGGTGGCGGAGCTGCGCGGCGATTCGTGCTTCCCGGCCCACGCGCTCGGCGTCCAGTCCGGATTCGAGCGCATGCGAGTGGGGGACTTTCACTGCGACGACGCGCTCGAGCTCTTGATCCCGCGCCCGCCAGACAGTTCCGAACGAGCCCTGGCCGACGCGATCGAGCAACTGGAACCGGCCGATGACGCGAATCTCATCGATCGTCGACGCATGCGCGACTCTCTCGACCCGAAAGCTGGCGCCGCATTTCTCGCAATGAACGCTGCCGCGGGGCAGCTCTTCTGCATCGAGCGTGTGATGGCAAGACGGGCAGATCAGCCGCTCCGCCGCCCGCGGCAGTGCCTCAGCACGGTGCTCGAAGGTTGACCCCAGCTCGGCCCGGCTGACCCCGGGATTCTCGGTCGACGCCCATTCCGCGTCCCGCCGCGTGCCCGGGTCGTCGCGCATGTGTCGCCCGCCCCTGCGCTACGGTTGACCTTGCGAGCAGTCGGGGTCATTCGGGTTCCACCCCGTGCCGCCACACATCGTACACTGCGCCTGGGTGAGCGGTTCACTGGGCCCGTCGGCGAAGCTGCAGCAACCGATCTGCTGTTTGTCGATGGCGGCCCGCAACGGCTTCTTCCCCTTTGACTTTGAATCGCCACTCATCAGGGCGAATAGCGCGGTCTCGCTGCTGCTGACCAGTACGGCCAGGTCGGAAAGGATTTCTCGCACCTTGACCAGCACCGCGAGACTTCCCTCGCCGACCACGGCCAGGATTTGCTCCCACTGAACCTGACTGAGCTTGGCGTGGTATGACTTGCCGCCGACCTCGAATTGCTTTCTTTTCAAGACCACCTTGTCGATCGGAACCTGATTGCCGAGGCAAAGCAACCGAATCGCCTTGGCGGTGTCACGGTCGAGCGTCGTGAGCACTTCGAGCGTTTTCGCAAGCAGATCGGGCGTTTTCTTTTTGGACTTTTTAGGCTTTTTGGGCTGCTTCGCCATCTTTTCAACCCCGAATCGGTGAACTTCGCCGCACGAATTTTGTGCAAAAAAGGATTATAGTTCCGAGGGGGTTGCGATTCAATTGCGCTCCTCGATCGGACGGTCTCACGCCAGGATCCCTTTGACGACATGATGCTCCTCGACCCCCGTCAACCGTACGTCGAGCCCCTGGAACTTGAAGCTCAAGCGGCGGTGGTCGATCCCCAGGCAGTGGAGAATCGTTGCGTTCATGTCGTGAATGTGCACCGGGTCGGCGACGACATTGTAGCTGAACTCGTCGGTCTCGCCATGAACAATGCCGGGCTTGATTCCGGCACCCGCCATCCAGACTGGAAAACACTTGGGATGGTGGTCGCGGCCGTAGTTCTCGCGCGAGAGTTTGCCCTGGCAGTAGATGGTGCGGCCGAACTCTCCACCCCAGATCACCAGCGTGTCGTCCAGCATCCCGCGCTGCTTCAGATCGGTCACGAGCGCGTAGGTCGCCTGGTCCACGTCCTTGCATTGCAGCGGCAGGTCGCCGGCCAGGTTGCCGTGCTGGTCCCAGCCGCGGTGGAAGATCTGCACGAACCGCACGTCACGCTCGGCCAGACGGCGAGCCAGCAGACAGCAGCGTGCGTAACTGCCTGGAATCTGCACGTCGGGCCCGTACAGGTCGAGAACGCTCTTCGGCTCACTCGAGATGTCGGTCAGCTCCGGAACCGAGGTTTGCATCCGGAAGGCCATCTCGTACTGAGCGATCCGCGCGCTCGTTTCCGGATCGGCGATCTGCTCGAACTCGTGCTGGTTCATCCGGACGATTGCATCGAGCGTGCGCTTTCGCGTCGCCGCGTCGACGCCGGGCGGGTTCGACAGGAAGAGCACCGGGTCGCCGGTCGAGCGAAGCGCGACGCCCTGGTGCTCGGTCGGCAGGCAGCCCGTGCCCCAGAGGCGGTTGTAGATCGCCTGGGCAGCCGCCTTGCTCGACCACGAAGCCGTCATCACCACGAATGCCGGCAGGTTCTGATTCATCGTGCCCAGGCCGTACGAGAGCCAGGCGCCCAGGCTTGGCCGGCCCGGAAGCTGATGGCCCGTGCAGATATAAGTAACGGCCGGGTCGTGATTGATCGCCTCGGTCCAGACCGTTTTCACCAGGGCGATCTGATCGGCCAGCTTGGCCGTCCAGGGCAAGAGCTCGCTCATCCAGATGCCGGATGAGCCGTGCTGCGCGAACTTGTACTTCGACGGCGCGATCGGAAACCGCGCCTGGCCGCTGGTCATGGTGGTCAGCCGCTGGCCCATGCGAATCGAGTCGGGAAGGTCCTTGTCGAACATCGTGCCCATCTTGGGCTTGTAGTCGAAAAGGTCCATCTGCGACGGACCACCGTTCATGTGAAGATAAATGGCCCGCTTTGCCTTAGGGGCGAAATGGGGCAGGCCCGGCAAACCGCCCATTGTGCCCGGCGAGGCGCCATCCGGCCGCGGCGCAAAGCGCATTTTGCCCTAGCAGAGTCGAGAGTGCCGCGGTTCCCAGGCTCAGTCCGGTCCGCCCGAAGAAATGGCGGCGGGACAAGAGGTCGATCTTTTCGTGCAGCGGATTCATCGTGAGTGCTCCCCTGATCTGCTCACCCCTTGGTGATCGCCTCGTCCAGGTTCAAGATCACATTGGCGACCATGGTCCAGGCCGCCAGGATGGACGGGTCGGTTCGCGGGTCGGGCCGCGTTTCTCCCGTTGCGAGCAACTGCCTTGCTGCGCCGGGATCATGGGTGAAATGCGTCGTCAGGTCGTTGAGTGCCGCCGTCAATTCGGCAAGGTCTTTGGCTTCTGGCGGTCGCGCGAGGACCACGCGGTGTATGAAAGTCAAACGATCTTCGGAAGTCGAGCCGCCCTCGCGCAGCGTCCGCTCGGCCAGTTTGCGTGCGGCCTCGACGAACTGCGGCTCGTTCAGGAGCAGGAGCGCCTGGAGCGGCGTGTTTGTCCGCTCGCGGCGCACCTGGCACGACTCGCGCGACGGAGCATCAAACGTCGTCATCTGCGGCGGTGCGGCCGTCCGCTTCCAGAACGTGTACAGGCTGCGCCGGTGCACTTTATCCGGGCCGGAGTCGGCCTTGAAATGAGCGGTGTTACTGTCGGTGTAAGCCACGGCCTCCCACAGGCCCGACGGCTGGGGCGGCTTCACACTGGCTCCGCCTAGACGCTCGACCAGAAGGCCGCTCACAAAAAGCGCCTGGTCGCGAAGCATTTCTGCATCGAGCCGGAATCGCGGCCCGCGCGCCAGCAGCCGGTTGGCAGGGTCTTTGGCAAGACTCTCCGGAGTCACACGCGCAGACTGCCGGTAAGCCGCCGACATCACAAGCTGCTTCATCAGCCGTTTGACGTTCCAACCCTCTTCACGAAACGTCACCGCCAGCCAGTCGAGCAGCTCCGGATGGCTGGGCGGCTCTCCCTGCGCGCCAAAGTCTTCGGCCGTCTTGACGAACCCCGTGCCGAAGACCTGAAGCCAGAGTCGATTGACGGCGACGCGCGCCGTCAGCGGGTGGTTGGGAGCGATCAGCCACTGAGCGAGTCCAAGTCGATTAACCGGCGCGCCCGGGGGAAGCGGGGGCAGGAACGCGGGCACGCCGCGCTCGACTTTCTCGCCACGCTGGTCATATTCGCCTCGCTTGAGCAGAAACGCAGGTTTGGGCTCACCGCCCTTCTCACGAAACACGAGCGTGGTCGGAAGCTGCTCCTCCAGCTCCTTGCGCCGCCGCTGTACTAGCGCGACCTTGGCGTCGATCGGTTCCAGCAGCTTCGCCGTCTTCGCGTACGCGTGTTCAATAAAATACGCGATCAGCTCCTTCAACTGAGATTCACTTCGCTTCGGCTTCTCGATTGCGGCAATCTTCTTGATCGGCTCGGGCACGCCCCCGCTTGCTCCGCTGCGCACCGAATTTATCCAGGCCGAGAGCGAATTATAGAGCTGCCCGTCTTGTGGCGTCGTGGTTTCGATTCCAGCCTTGTCCCAGAAAACCGTGCCGTCGAACTGAGTGAATGCCCACCCGTCGATTTCGGTGCCAGGCGCGAGCTTGAGCTTTTCCACCGGCACCTCCAGACGCACCCATTTTCCAGGCGCGGGCAGGTCGCCCAGCCGCGTGCGCTCGGGAGTGCCGTCCTTGCCGAAATCAACCTGGTTTCCACCCCAGTAGGCGCGATGAGTCCAGTTGCCGTTCGTGTGCCATTGAAGCATCAGCTCCTTGGCCGGGCGGTTTGAGGCCACGTAAACATATGCGAAAAGCGTATCGCCTGCCCCGACTCGAAGCTTGCGCGGCGAGCTGTCGAAGAATCGCTGATTGACGCCGCGGGCGGTGATTCGCAAGGCCGCGCGGCCGCTGAAAACCGGATTCTTCGGCTTTTCAACGAATTCACCCTCACCCTGGTGTGTGGCGCCGGCCGGCAGGGCGTCATCGATCCAGACGAACTCGGTTCTCGCACCGACGGCCTTGCCATCGCCGTCGTCTTTTATCTGGCCGGGGTCGGCGACCATTCTGGTGATAATTTCGCGCTTGGCTTGTTCCAGTTGAGCGATCTCGGCGGCAAGTGCTCGCGTTTCGTCGGCTTGCTTACGTGTTGGCACGCGAACGATCGGCGCCCATTTCGCGCCGTTCCCGTCCATGGGCGGGCCGTCGATATTGTTGAAGAACGCGAAGAGCTGGTAGTAGTCCTTGGTCCGGATGGGGTCGTACTTGTGGTCGTGGCATCGCGCGCAGCCGGTTGTCAGTCCAAGAAAAACGGTGCCGTTCGTGTCAACCTGATCCACCACGTTGCGGACGTAGACTTCCTCTTCAATCGAGCCCCCTTCGTTGGTGGAGACATGGCAGCGATTGAAGCCGGTCGCGATCAACTGATCGGGGGTCGGATTGGGCAAGAGGTCGCCGGCGAGCTGCTCGAGAATGAATGAGTCGAACTTCTTGTTTGTATTGAAGGCATTGATCACCCACTCGCGGTAGGGCCAGATCTCCCGATAGTTGTCGAGGTGCAGGCCGTGCGTGTCGCCATAGCGGGCCGCGTCGAGCCAGAACCGCGCCATGTGTTCGCCGTAGCGGGGCGACTCGAGCAGGCCGTCGACGACCTTTTCATAGGCCTCTGGCGATCGATCGGCGAGGAAGGCGTCGACCTGCTCGAGAGTAGGTGGAAGACCGGTCAGGTCGAGCGTGACGCGGCGGATCAGCGTCGTCTTGGCGGCCTCACGCGCGGGCGAGAGCCCCTCAGCTTCGAGCCGCGCCAGAATGAAACGGTCGATCGTGTTCCTGGGCCAGCCCTCGTTCTTGACGGATGGCGCAGGGGGTTTCACCGCCGGCTCGAACGCCCAGTGTGACGAAGTCTTCGCCCCCTGCTCCACCCATCGCCGCAAGACCGCAACCTGCGCGGCAGTCAGTTTTTTGCCACTCTTCGCCGGCGGCATGCGCAGATCGGGGTCTTCATTGTTGATCCGATCGATGAGCTCGCTTTCCTCGAGTTTGCCGGGCACGATGGCGGTGCTGCCGCTCTCGAGCTTGGTGAACGCACCGTCCTTCGTGTCGAAGCGCAGCCCGGCTTTGCGTTTGTGGTTGTCGGGGCCGTGGCACGCGAAGCAATTGTCGGAGAGAATCGGCCGGACGTCGCGTGCGTAGTTCACCTGAGGCGCCGGCCGGTCGGGCTCTTTCTCGTTCGGCGAATTTGCGCGAGCTGACTGCCAGCACCCGAGCATCAAGAACAGCGCAATTCGCACGGAGCACGCCATGCCTTTGGCCCCCGAGTCGGTCAAGCACCCCAGGCGGACGTGCGTCCGGCCGCGATGCGTAGGCGGGTATGGTCGAGTGGTAGGATCGTTCGATCTCAATCATACGACGGGGCGTATGGTTTGAAAAGTCCGCTCGATTTGGCGCGTCGTCACGGCATCGGCGGATCGGGCTCGACAGGTACCCAGGGTTTCTGCGCGGCTTTCTCGTATTTGTCGGCAACAATCTTGTAGATCTCGATGCGAGGCGTGAATTCCGCCACGTTTTGCGTCGCGAGCCCGGCTTGTAGATCCTCGCCGTCGGCGATCAGCCCGTACCGGTATTTCTTGTATTCCTCGGTTGCGCTGCCGTCGAGCCCCTTCAGAAACGCTATCTGCGAAGGGAGCAATCCGTCTGGGATGCGTCCGGCACGTAGCTCTTTCGCGCTTTCGGCGCGCTTCAAATCGACACGAGCTCGATCGAGCTGAGTTTGAAAGACGTCGATCATTGTGCGTGCGTTCAGAGCACTTGCTCGATACTTCAGGGCCAAGCTGCTGTATCGTGATGCCACGGTTCCAAGACCGCAGAGCACCCCAAAGTACGCCACGAGGACCATCAAGGTGCTCATCCGGAACCGGAAGCTGCGGATCGACGGCTTCGAGTCACCCGGCCGAAGGCTGAGGTTGTAACCGAGCAAGATGCCCATATAAGGATAGAAAATCAGGCCGCCGACGAACGTTGCTGCCAGAAATGGCCAGCCGCCCCAGGCGAACTCGAGGGCGGTTGCCAGGAGCGCAATCGTTATCCCCCAGCCGAAGCCGAGCCACGCCGATCGCCGGGTCCGGCCGCCGCGCGCCGCAGCCTGTTCCGGAGGCAGTGGCTCGTCCGAAAAGAAGCCGCGCGGGCGCGCCCAGTGCCACATATGCGGATTTACGTAACCGAACCAGAAAATCCCTAGACCCACGAGGGGATATAAAATCAGGTCGGTGGGCAACGCGACATCATGGATCTTTCTGCCCTTGAGCAGGTATTCCAGCCCCGCGCTCACGCCGCCGAGCAGCACCCCCGCGATCAGTCCGCGGAGCGCGAAAAGCGCCCGCGATCGCTTTAGGGTCGATTCGGCCGTGTTCTCCATATTCTCAACCAGGTTGAACACCACTCTGCCTTTCTCGGCCGGTGCAGGCGCAATGACTCGCAAGGGCATTCGCCGGAAACGGCCGGAGATTGGGGGAAACCGCCCGGTCCTGATCCGATCCGGCGGGAACCGCCGCCGGTCCTCATCGGGCGAAGGGATGGGCGGGGAAGTCGGCGTCGAAGATCAAGGCATGGGCCTCGCGCCGGGCGATCAGCAGGCGCCACCAGTCACTTGGCGGCCACACGCCCGGCGGCGCGCGAAACTCGAGGCCGGAATGGCCGCGGAACCGTAGCTCGCTGACGAAGCGATCGGCCCGGGCGGACCACGACCTCGCCTCGTCGCGACGCCCCTGCTGCCAGGTCGCGATGGCCATCCAGGCGGCGACGGTGGCCCCGTACGCCCCATCGGGCAGCTTGGCGATCGCGTCACGGAAGAGCGGCTCCGCGCGCTCGGGGGCTCCGGCCCGCACCTGCGCGGCCCCGAGTGCGAGCAAAGCCCACATCCGCAACCTAGGGTGATCGGCACCCGACGTGCCATCATAGACCCGCTCCGCGATCCGCAGCCTTTCGCCGGCACCCAAGCCTGGGTCGGGCCCCAGGGTGAGGGCGTACGCCAGGGCGCCCGCACTCCATCGGCCGACCTGATCCAATTCGAGGCGTCTCACGGCCTCCGCACAGAATCGGCGATAGCGGGCGAGATCGCCGTCGAGCACGAAAGCCGCGCACCGCCAGTCGAGTTCGGCAGATGGCAGAGAAGCGGCTGGGTCCGACATCCGGTCATACCAGCTTCGGGCGCGGTCGAAGCGGCCGCAAACCGTACAGATGAGGGCTGCCGTGATCAGGACCTCGTCGTCCCTCGGCGCCAGCGCGATCGCCCGGTCCAGGTCGGCGTCCGCCTGCTCCCAGAGATCCAGGTCCATGAGCTTGGCGGCTCGCGCCAGGAACTCGTCGGCCGATTCCATGCCGATCCGTTCCACTTGTTCGAGGTGTTCCAGCGCGAGACGCCGGTCCGTCGGCCGCCTCAAATCGAGCCCGATGAAAGCGAGGTGGCGGATAACCGCGCGTCGGCGTGCCATGCGGTCGCGCGCCGGGGAATTCGCGGGTGCGTCCTGGAGACTGGACCACACGGCCAGCACATCCGATACGTCGTGGCACGCCGCCGCCAGGTCACGTCCGTCGGGGCTGAACCGGACGCGTGGATTGAAGCCGTAGTTGTTGGAGACGAGCTGGGCCCGGCTGCGGAGCGTGAGCAACTCCTCGGCCGTCTCGGTGTCCATCAGCTTCACCTGCTGGCGCGAGGCGACCGCCAGCCGCCGCCCGTCCGGACTGAACTCCAGATCCAGGGCGATGCCCGGCGGACCCTGTCGCGACTCCACCGCGGCCATCCCCGCCTCCAGGTCCCAGATCAGGACCGTCCGCGCAATGCCCGCCGCGGCCAATCGTCGGCCGTCGCCGCTGAAGCCTAACGCCGGAAATCGATCATCGCCGACCTTAGGTCGCAAAAGCTCGTGGCCGGTATCGACGTCGAAGACCACCACGAACGGATCTCGGGGTGTCTTGGTCCCGTCGCTCGCCGTCGTGATCCGGAAGCCGGAGACGGCCAGCCGCCGGCCGGTGGGATCCAGCGCGACGCGATCGATTCCCTCGCCAGAGACCTCGCGCCGATGGAGCAAGCGCCCGGATACGGCGTCCCAGACGAAGACCTCGGTGCGCCTCTCGGCAGCCCCAGACATCGCCGCGGTGGCGGCGCGGGTGCCGTCGGCCGAGAGGGTGGCAAAGGCGATCGCCAACGTATGGCCGTGCAAGGTCGTCCGCCGGCCGCCTCCATCCACATCCTGGCAAACCGCCTCGCGGAGGAACCGCTTATCGACGGCGACGACCCGCCGGCCCACGGCATCGAAGGCGGCCGGTTCCAGTGGCGTGCGCCAACCGACATCGAGACCGGTCGAGACGAGCCCCAGCCCGCCCAGCGAGCCCGGCGCATGCCGATACACACGGCCGGTGCGCGTGAAGCTCCGCAGCTCGCGGCCCCCCCGCGCGTAGGCGATCGCCTCGATCGCCTCGAATTGCGGAAACGGTTCGGTTCCGGTGGACCCGGTCCTGTAATCGACGTTCAGGTCCCAGACCCGCGCCGTCCCATCTTGCGAGCCCGTGACCATCCGGTCGCCGGCCGGGCTGAAGGCCAGTCCTGTGACAATCTCAGTATGGCCGCGAATCACACGGACCAAAGATCCCCCCCCAACGTCCCAGATCCGCACGGTGCGGTCGTCGCCGGCCGAGGCGAGAGATCGGCCATCCGCGCTGAAAGCGAGCGCACGTACCCAGCCCTGGTGGCCGGCCAGAGTCTGTCGCAGCCGGCCATCGAAAAGGTTCCAGAGCGTGATTTGACCGAGCATCGACCCCAGGGCGAGCACGCGGGAATCGGGGCTGATAGCCAGGCTCGAATAGTGGATCGCGTGGTCCGGCCAGGCGGCCTCTGTCCCGGTGCCGGCGTCCCGGACTCGAAAACCCCCGCCGATGGTCGCCAACCACCGGCCGTCGGAGCTGAATGCGTGGGGCGAGTGGAGCTTCTCCGGCTGCGCGCCGAGGAGTGTGGATCGTTCCCCCGTGGCGATGTCCCAGAGGGCAAGCGAGCGGTCGTTGGCATCGGAAGCCAGCCGACGGCCGTCGGGCAACATCACCATGGTGCCCGACCCCGCGGCCCCTTTGAGCGTACGGACCAGCCGGCCGGTCATCACATCGTGGAGGCGGAGTGCCCCGTCGAGGCTCGGCGTGGCGATCATCCGCCCGTCCGAGGTAAAAGCGACCTGGCCCACGAGGTGCCCGTAGTCGGTCAACGTGTGCACCGGCCGGCCGCTCGCCGCATCCCAGAGGACCACCGTGCCGGGGCGGATGCGATTGCCTGGATTCCCGAAATAGGGATTGCCGCCGCCTGACGTGGCGATCCATCTCCCGTCCGGGCTCCAGGCAACTGAGTCGACCCAGCCGGCATGCCCGCGCAGGGTGAAGACCTCCGCGTGGTCGAGGCTTTTGAGGTAATGCCACTCCCAGCCACGGCGGGCTCGCAGCGATCCAGGATAGCCTCGGCCTCCTCGATATTGGCCGCCTCGTGCTCGAGCCGGGCACGGTCGATCAGGCTGGAGTACAACCGACGTCCCGCAACTGCCGCGGCGTCGAGCGCCTGTTTCTCTGCCCCTTTGGCGCGTCGGGCGGCGTCGAGCGCCTTTTTCTCCGCTCCCAGGGCGAGGTCACGCGCGACGCGGGCATCGAGGCCGGCAGAGTTGGCCTTGACCACCTGCTCCTCCCGTGCCTCGCGCTCGGCCACGGCCTCGCGCCACTTCCAGGCAACCCCGGCGAACCCCACCCAGAAGACCAGCAAGAGCGCCGCCACCAGGCCCGCCGGCACCGGGTTGCGACGGCACCAGCGGGTAATCCGCTCCGCCTCGCCGATCCGCCGGGCCCGGATCGGGCGGTCCTCGATGAATCGCTGCAAGTCCTCGGCCAGAAGGGCAGCCGTCTGGTAGCGATGCCCCGAATTGCGCTCGATCGCCTTGTGGATCACCGTCTCCAGGTCGCGCGGGATCTGGCGATCGAGGTCCCGCAGCCGCGACGGATTCTCGCAGGTGATCATGCGGATCAGGCGGACGCGGTCCGCCTCGTCGTACGCCGGGCGAAGGGCCAGAAGCTCGTACAGGGTGAGTCCCAGCGCGTAGACGTCGCCGCGCGCGTCGTACTTCCCCTCAAACGCCTCCGGAGGCATGTAGCGCAGGGTGCCGAGGAAATCGCCGGTACCGGTCAAGTCATGCTGGTCGGCGACCTTGGCCAGGCCGAAGTCGGTGATCCACACGGTCCCCTGGTCGTCCAGGAGCAGGTTCGAGGGTTTGATGTCGCGGTGGATCACCCCCTGGCCATGGGCATAAGCAAGGGCCGCGGCCACCTGTGCGCCGATCCGCGCCGCCTCGCGGGCACCAGCGCGACCCGCGGATCGTCCGCTCTCGCTCGCGGCCGCGGCCCGCTCTTGGAACACGGCGTCGAGCCCGCGGCCGGCGATGTACTGCATGACGTAGAAATGCCGCCCCTGGTGCTCGCCCACGCCGAAGACCGGCACGATGTGGGTGTGGTGCAGCCGCCCGGCGGCCTGGGCCTCGCGGCGGAACCTTGAGAGGTTGCCGTGCTCCGGCAGGAACTTCAGCGCGACGTGGCGGTTAAGCGATCCCTGGTAGGCCTCGCAAACAATCCCCATGCCACCGCGGCTGATCTCGCGGACGATCCGGAACTCGCCCCACGGCTCGGTCGCTCGGGGCATCTCGCCCACGCCAGAAGGCCCGGCCGCCTCGGTCGGGTCGTCGCCGGCGCCGCCCGGGACTGGCCCAGACATCCGCTTCAGCTCCGAGACGACGTCATCGGCCATCCCGTCAAGCTGTCCGACCTTATGCTCGCATTCCGTGCACGACTCGAGATGCTCGGCCACCGTCCCCAGATCGGCGACCCGGAGTTTACCGAGAACGAAATCGGCCAGTGTGTCCTGGCTTGGACAGTCGGTGCGGCTCATCGGCGCCTCGCCCGGTCCCCTCGCACCGTGGTCCCTGTGGACCGAGGCGAACGCCGGTTCCGTGTTGTCTTCTGGATTCCCGAGGAACGTCATAGTATAAAAGAAGATGTGCACTTTAGCACCATACAGTCCCTCGCCCGATGTCAAGAGTCCGAGTCGCAATGCGAGCGGGCCGAACGAACCCCGCGGAGATTTTCGCATTGAATCCGGCAGATCATACGTCCTCTTCCCTTTTGCGCCGGGCCATGGCGCACGAACCGGACGCCTGGGAACGACTCGTGAGCTCTGTACTCCCCGCTGGTCCACCACTGGTGTGGCCAATGGGGGATCGCCCAGCACGAGGTCGCGGACGTCACGCAGGACGTTTTCGCATCGGTCGCCTCGAGCCTCGGTCAGTTCCGGCCCGATCAGCCGGGGACGACGTTCCGGAGCTGGATGCGTGGCATCACGCGGCACAAGCTCTTGCATCACACCAGCAACCGAGGTGAGCCGGCCGTCGGCGGGACGGATGCCCTGGTCAGGTTGCACCAGCTCCCCGCGCCGGCAGTCGAGGTCGAGCTCTCGGAGAGCCCGGACGACGTCTCCGGTCTGTACCAGCGGGCCCTTCGCCTGGTCCAGCACCAGGTCGAAAACCGGACCTGGACGGCCTTCTGGAAGGCGACCGTCGAGTCCCGCGCGACGGCGGAAGTCGCCGCCGAGCTGGGAATCACGCCCAACGCCGTCCGCCTCGCCAAGTCCCACGTCCTCCGCCGCCTCCGCGAGGAGATGGGCGACCTGATCGCCTGAAGCCGCCCGCCGAACAAAAGAACGCGTCGTCAAGCATCCCAAGAGAGCGAAATGTTCAACCGTCCACTCCGACCAACCACTTCGTTTTGTACATTCGTCGCGCGTCCTTACGCCACAAGGATTACGGGAATGCACTCGGTCCCTCCCAGTTCAGAGTCCGGGCGAGCGAACCGTGCGCTCGACTGACGACCCGGCAAAGCCGCCAGGGCGACGGAGTCATCGTGCGCAACGGCCAGGTGTGCCCGAGTTTCGGTTTTGGTCTCAGCTTCTTTACCGATTGTAGTAGTTCGTTTTGAGAATTTGCCGCTGCCCCTTTCTACCAAACGATTACGGGAACGGCCCAATGCCGCTCCGCCGCGCCGGCTGGCCACCGCCGTGGCACGATTCTCCTTTGTCCAGTCCCAGCATCACCCGAGCCCCGCAGGGGGACATCGTACAGCCTGGCGCGCGAACCCCGAATCTCGACGTTTGGTTGAGTGTCCATCCCTCCATCAACCTGAGCCCCGCAGGGGCGACATCGTAAAGCCTGGGGCGCGAGCCCCAGGACCGTCACGCCGCACGCCCAGCACCCCCGACCGCGGGCGTCTTCGTCTAGTGAACAACTCCGTCGCCTCGTTAAGGCGATCTCGGCGAGGTAGCGCCACGAGGATACGTCAACCCCGCAACCCCTGAAGAAAATTTCCGAACCCGTTATTCAGATTCAATATGTGGAACAACACGCACTGCTTTGCGTGACCAATCCTGGGCTCGACAAGTGGCGCAAAGTGGCGCATTTTCGCATTTTTCCAGCATCCGTACACTGGTGTAAATCGAAGGGTTCTTCCGCTCCGCCCGCTCCGCGTCGTGATTCTCGTCCTCCGTCCTCCGCCCTGATTCGCCTCCTCGCCGAAGCCGCCGGTGGAGGGAGGTCTCCCCTCCAGCCAGCATGGGGGCAGTGCCAGCGCTGGGGGCGTGCAGGCGAGCGACAGCACAGCCCTGACAGCGACGCCATACCGGCCACCCGCACCGATCACGGACCTTCCCCCTACTAATATCATGTGACGGTTTTCGAAATTGGCCATTTCTCAGTCGCACTTTCGATTCGCGTGAAAAGCGCAAGTTCAATAGCGATGGGTAATTAACTGCCGAGAGATTTCATTCTGATGAGCCGGTTCAATACGATTTGAAAAGTGCCATCGGTTCGAGTACGACGACCGGCGGGTTGCACCCAACTTCGGTGCGTGAGCCGTCGACTTTACGACATCGTGTGTCGCCTCGCCCGCACCGGCTAGAGATGCTCGGCAACACGCGCTTTGCCCACGGTTGACATAGCCGTCCGCCTGGCCAAGTCACGCGTGCTCCGCCGGCTCCGTGAAGGAATGGCGACCTGATCACCTGAAGCCGGGCCCCTGGCCCCACTATCGTCAGCCCCCGGCGATCTGGCGCAACGCTCTGCGCCCAGGCGAGTTCGCTCATGTCACCGACATCGCGAAAAAAGTCGTGACATACTCCCGGGAATACTAGATAGCCAGGAATCGCGGAGACGCGGTTCTTTCAGGTTCACCGGTATCGAATTCTTTTCCAAGAATGAAGCGTCGCGCAGGCATCGACGGCGGATTCGCGAGCGATCAGGCAGGCACGGGTAGGGTCATCAGCCCAATCCTCATCGAAGGGGGCGTCCGTTCGAGAGGATGAGGGGCCCGTTCGCTCCTCGTGCGGAGGCCGTGAGGAATTCCCGATCGGCCGGTGCATCGACTTCACCAATGACTTACCACAAGCATAAGCGCTCACGGTTCCGTTTCCCCGCCCTGCGCCTTTGAGGGCGAGGGACGCACCCGACAGAAGACCGGCGGGGGCTGGTCACGGAACCGGCGCGCTTTCGAGCGGCTGGGGCAGTCCGTCTCGAAAAACCGCACGTCTCTGCCTACCCGATGAACGATTTTGCATCATCTCAACACAGGAGCTGACAACATGATCAAGCGAGATGGTCGGATGCGGTCGAAGTTGACGCCTGCGGAGTCGCGTGCTGGCTGGCACAAGGCACGGCCCAAGAAGCGGGCGCGTCTCAAGCTGCACCTGGAGCTGCTGCCCCTTGAGACCCGGGTTTGCCTGACGCTCCCGGGCAATAGCTGGATGGCCTCCGTCCCTGACAATACCTCGTTGTACCAGATGTCCCTACCCGGTACCCACGACAGCATGACCGGCTCAGCTACGATTACACCAGCTGATGCCGAAGGTTTTTTTGACAGTTATTTCGATGATTCGCTATATGCGTCTCTAGCAGCCCTTTTCACGACCCCGATCGTGCAAGAGATCGCGCAAACACAAACCCTGGATCTGACGGATCAGCTCAATGAGGGAGTTCGAGTGCTGGATATTCGCGTTCAGGAGGACGACAATCAGTTTGAAATTGTTCACGGGTCTTTACCGATCGGCACGCCCCCGTTGATGTTCGACACCGACGTCCTGCAACCCGTCTCACTTTGGCTCGCTCAGAATCCGACCGAAGCGGTCGTGATGAGCGTCCAGGTTGATTCACAGGGGTCGGGAAATACACTGACGGCCGATCAAGTCTTCAAAAATTACGAATCAGAATGTTTTACGGCGAACCCTCCTGACCAGGAGCCATACAGCAGTTTTATCTACCAAGCGACCACCACTGAGCCCATGCCAGCTACGCTAGGTGCAGCTCGGGGCCGTATTGCCATCATTCAAAACAACTGGGCCGAGTGGGGGCCAGACGAGGGGCCGAACGCGGGGACGACGGCGGACCCCGATCCGAATTTCCCCGATTCCAGTATTTGGAGCGAGGCGAATTTCTCCGAAGTCTCCCCGCCAACAAATCCTGTCAACAGCCAACAGAACGATTACACCACGGCCGACCTCAATACAAAATGGCAAGAAGCAATGACGCAGTTTGCTTTGGCCGACAAGAACATTCCCCTCCAACCGGGCGCAGTCGGGACGCTCTCGGGCTTCTACTCGAACTACTTGACAGCAAGCGACCCCGGCGCCGTTCTCTCGAATACACGTACCTGGGCATTCCCGCGCTACATGGCGACCGGTGACACCGAGTGGGTTGGGTTCACCGCGCCATCGGACTTTAGCGATTTTCTCGGTGATATCGTGGACCCGGCAAGTCTCGTCCTTCATTCTAGCAGCACCGACGGCATGAACGCCATGGCCGAGAATTACATCGATGATCATCCCGGTCCGACCGGAATCGTCATGACGGACTTTGCGCCGGAAAGCCTGATCCAGGCGATTTACGCTAACAACCCGACCATACCCACTGCCGACAACACCCTGACGCTGCCCGTGGGCGGTGACGCCGCCGAAGCGCAGACGATCTCCATTGGCGCGACCGCCTCAGGTGGTTTGCAGGAGACCGATGGCTCGGTAACGCAATCCTTCGCTCTGGGTCAAATAGAGGAAATAGATGTCCTGGACAGCACAGGCTCTGACACGATCGATATTCAGTCGGTCCCCGCCGGGGTGCGGTATATTAACGTGGTGGGACAGGGCAGCGCCACGACCCTCGAAACTCCGAGCGGGTCGGTCAACGTTTGGCACAACACCGGCGTCGGTAGCGGAACGCTCGACATCGGAGCCACGCTCGGAATTGTCACATATAGCGGGGTCGCGAACGAGGAAGGCGGGGGCGGCACGGACACCTTCAAGTTTGAAGGCGGCAGCGTTCCCGGCTACGTCGATGACCCAGCCGGCGTCGCAACCCTCGATTACTCGGCGCTTTCAGGTGCCGTCGACGTAGACTTGCTGACGCAAGCCGCTACCGACATCGGCACCACCTTCATGAATATCACGAACTTCATCGGCGACGCGATCCCGGGTAGCACGATCACCGCGCCCGGCGGAACGTGGACAATCTCGGGTCCAGACATCGAATCGGTCTCGAGCTATTCGTTCTCGTCGTTCCCAAATGTTGTCGCAGCCGGCGGTCCCGCCCGTTTTGTCTTCGAGCCGGCACCAACCTTGTTCGGGCTTTTTAACATCGGGCCCGCAGGAGGCGTCTCGGGATATCTTGAAGGCGCCCCAGGCTTCTCAAACACGCTCGACTACTCCGAGTACACCGACGGCGTCGCCGTTAACCTGCAAGAGGATGCGGCCACGTACATCGCCTCATTCTCGAATATCAGCAATTTCATCGGAGGTTCCGCTTCGGATAACCAAATCTTGAGCCCGGATGCCGCCGTGATGATCACCGGTCGGAATGCCGAGTCGGTCGACGGCGATACGTTCAGCTCCTTCGGTAACCTTGTGGGAGGGACAGACCCCGCTCAGTTCGCGTTCGAACCGGGAGGCAGCGTCTCGGGCAGTATCGACGGCGGCGGCGGCGGCGCAAGTATCGATTACTCGGCGCTCGTGGGTGTCGTCGAGGTCGACGCGCTCACCCAAACCGCTACCGGCATCGGCACCAACTTCATGAATATCACGAACTTCATTGGCGACGCGAACCTGCGTAGCACGATCACCGCGCGACCCGGACTGTGTTACATCGTGGGTCCCGACGTCGAATCGTTCTCGGGCGCTTCGTTCTCGTCGTTCCCCAACGTTGTCGTAAGCGGCGGTCCCGGCTATTTTGTCTTCGAGCCGGCAGGCAGCGTCTCGGGGAATCTACAAGCCGCCTCCGGCTTCACAAACACGCTCGACTACTCCGACCGGACCGATCGCGTCGACGTTGACCTGCAAACCGTTGAGGCCTCGGGCATCGGCGGCACATTCTCGAATATCACGAACGTGATCGGCAGCGCAAACCCGGCTAGCACCATCACCGTGCCAGGCAACGTTTGGGCAATCACGGGTCCCGACGCCGAAACGGACCTGGTCTTTTCGTTGTTGTCGTTCCCCAACGTTGTCGCAGCCGGCGGTCCCGCCGATTTTGTCTTCGAGCCGGCAGGCAGCGTCTCGGGGAATCTACAAGCCGCCTCCGGCTTCACAAACACGCTCGACTACTCCGACCGGACCGATCGAGTCAATGTTGACACGCAAACCGATGAGGCCTCGGACATCGGCGGCACATTCTCGAATATCACGAACTTGATCGGCAGCGCAAACCCGGCTAGCACCATCACCGTGCCAGGCGACGTGTGGGCAATCACGGGTCCCGACGCCGAAACGGACCTGGTCTTTTCGTTGTTGTCGTTCCCCAACGTTGTCGCAGCCGGCGGTCCCGCCGATTTTGTCTTCGAGCCGGCAGGCAGCATCTCGGGAAATCTACAAGGCGCCTCTGGCTTCACAAACACGCTCGACTACTCCGAGCGGACCGATCGCGTCAATGTTGACACGCAAACCGATGAGGCCTCGGACATCGGCGGCACATTCTCGAATATCAGCAATTTCATCGGAGGTTCCAATTCGGCTGACAGCAACAATGCCCTTGTTGGCACTGTGATGATCACCGGTCCGAATGCCGAGTCGGTCGACGGCGATTTGTTCAGCTCGTTCGGTAACCTCGAGGGCGCCGCTCAGTTCGCGTTCGAACCGGGAGGCAGCGTCTCGGGCAGTATCGATGGCGGGCTCGGCTCAACTCTCGATTATTCGGCGCTTGCGGGTGTGGTCGACGTCGACTTGATCGCCCAAACCGCCCCCGACATCGGCGTCACGTTCTCGAATATAAGCAGTTTCATCGGAGGTTCCAATTCGTATAACACCATCTATGGCCCGGATGCCACTTGGATGATCACCGGTCCGAATGCCGAGTCGGTCGACGGCGCTGCGTTCAGCTCGTTCGGTAACCTTGTGGGAGTGACGGGCTCCAATCAGTTCGTGTTCGAACCGGGAGGCAGCGTCTCGGGCAATATCGACGGTGGCGGCAGCACCAGTACGCTCGATTACTCGGCTCTGACGAGCGGGGCGACCGTCAACTTGGCGACTGACACCGCTTCGGACATCGGCGGCAAGTTCACGTCGATCAGCAAATTCATAGGCAGCTCCGGCAACAACACGCTGTTCCTGCGTTCTCAGACAACGTGCGAGATCACAGGTTCTAACACGAGCGCGATCTACTCGCAAAATTTCACGGCATTTGAAAACCTCGTCGGTGCAGCCTATGACCAGTTCGTTTTTAATCCCGGCGGCAGACTGAGTGGAAGCGTTACTGGGATGGGCGGAAACAACGTCGTGTCCTACGAGAACCTTTCGACCGCGGTGACCGTGAATCTTGCAGCGGATACCGCCCAAGGCATCGGCGGCACGTTTTCCGGCATCAGCAAGTTTTTCGGCGGGAGGGAAGCCGATACGCTCGTCGGGCCGAATAGCGCGACATCATGGGCGATTCCTGGAGTCAACACGATCAATGTGCTCGGTCTCGCGTTCAGCAACTTTCCGAATATCCGCGCTGGGTCGGGCAACGACTCGTTTGCCATCAGCGGTGCGGGCGAGCTCACCGGCAACATTGACGGCGGTGGTGGCGTGAACAGTCTCAGCTATTCAGGCTATCCGGGCAACGTGATCGTTGACCTGCTGCTCGATGGTGCCACGGCCGTACTCGGAGGTGTCCACGACATTCAAAATGTCACCGGCGGCAATGGCAACAATCTGCTCGTCGGAACGACGCAGGCGAACGTGCTGGTCGGCGGTTCGGGCCGGAATATTCTGATCGGTGAAGGCGGCGGGGATTCGCTCACCGGCGGCGGCGCCGATAACATCTTGATCGGCGGCTCGACGATCTGGGATGGCAACCTGACCGCGCTCCAGGCGATCTTCGCGGTCTGGAATCGGCCCGACTTGAGCTTCTCGGAGCGCGTCAGCCTTTTGAGCGGAAATGGCCCAAAGAGGACGGCGCTCTTGGGTAATTACTTCCTCAACGCGAGTACCGCCCTCACCGATAACGCCGTCGACGCGCTTTACGGCGGCGCCCCGCCAGCCGCTGACTGGTTCATCGTGACCGATCGCGCGGACACGGTGGCCGAGCATAACTCTGACGATCAGATCACCGAGCTCTGATTGCACCGTTCATCGGACGACGGCCACTCGCCGCTTCGCGACCGTTTTATGGCCTCGGAACGGTGAGGAGGTCGACTGGCTGCGGCCCGCTACCCCACCAAAGACAACACCAGCGCTCGACCTGACGCTGGCAACGCGGGCCAAGGACCACAAGCTGGGACAGGGCCTCCAACCGGGATAACTCGTTGTCGCCAGACCCCGGAGGCCCTGGACCGGTACAACAATCCGGTCAACAGCGCGGCAACCGTCACCAATGCGCTGCGCACGAATCGGACAGGCGAATCGCTCGGCGGCCCTCTTCTGGTGGATTCTGGATCACGCGCTCACCGGCCTGAAGGGCAACCTGCGGGCCCAGGCGATTTCCAACCGCCTGACCGGTTCGCCGCTTGGTTGAGGACCGTTCCTCTGCCCTCCGCGCGGCGCACCCGCGAGAGTTCAGGGCCTCGGGGTGCCAGAAGCGATCGGCTCGCCCACACCCACGTCAGCCTGCTTCTCACACCACCGCCTCCACGTTTCACGGTAAGCGGCTTCGACCATTCGGGCAAAGCGCGGCGCATCCGAAAGTGGAGAAGCCCGCAGACGATCACGAAGGCTCGCCCGCAGCTCACAGAGACGCGGCACATCGTCGGCCAGGGCGACTGCGATGCTCACGAATTGGTCCGGTGTATCGGCAACCAACTCCGGCAGACCCAAGTTGGTGAGCAAAGACAGCCCCGCTCGTGCGACGGGCGTATCGCCCACGAGCGTGACGATAGGAACGCCCTGCCAGAATGCGTCGAGACTGGTGGTGTGCCCGTTATACGGGAAAGTGTCGAGGCCGATGTCGATGCGATGGTAGAGTTCCAGATAGCGCGGGCGACGCTGCCTGGCGACCAAGGTCACCCTATCGCGCTCTACGCCTTCCCGTTCCAGCAAATCCAAAGTTCGCCGGCGAACGGATCCTTCTGGAGCCAGGAGCAACAGGCGCGAGCCATCAACAGCGGTAAGCACTCCAGCCCACAGCTTCAGCACCGAATCATTCACCTTGCAGAAGTTGTTGAGGCAGCCGAACGTGATGCAGCCGTTCTCCACGGCTGGCAGGACGCTGACGCCTGGTTCCTCCGCGAGCGGATCGTAGCACCAGAAGGCGTCGGGAAGGCGGATCGATTCCTCCGAATAGTCTTGATCGTGAAGCCCCGGAGGGTCGATGTAGGGATCAGTGAGGCGGTAGTCAATAGTCGACAGGCCGGTCGTGCCCGGATAGGCAAGCCATGAGACCTGAACGGGCGCCGGCTTGCGCGCGAAGACCAGGAGACGATTTCCGGCCATGTGCATACTAAGGTCGACGAGAATGTCGATCCCGTCCTGGCGGACGAGCGCGGCTACCTGCTCGTCGGAAAGACCGGCGATGCTCCGCCAGACGTCGGCCAGAGGACGGAGCCGCGCCGTGATTTCGTCAGGACGAGCGACATCTGAATAGCAGTAAATCTCGAAGTTCTCGTGATCATGTGCTGAGAGAAGAGGCACCATGAAAAACGACTGGGCATGGTCGCAAAAGTCAGGTGAAACATAGCCGATTCGTAGCCGCCGGTGGGAAGAACAGTCGTTCGAATGCGGTTCAATGAGCCGTGAAAGCGGCTCGGCGAACCGCTGGCTCCAGAGCCGGTGCTCTTCGAGAATTGTTCGCGCGTCGAAGCCGGGGCAGAAGATCAGCGTGTAGAGCAGGTTGCTGTGGGCCGCATGATCGTCCGGCTTCAGCTCGATGGCCCGGCGGAAGGAGGCAACCGCCTCGTCCAGGGCCCCCTGATCCTTGAGAGCGTTCCCCAGGTTGTTGTGCGCCTCGGCATAGGCAGGGTCGAGTCTCAATGCCTGCCGATAACAGGCCACGGCTTCGTCCAGGTTCCCGCGATCCTGCCAGAGGAGCCCCAGGTTGTAGTACGCCAGGGCGTAGTCGGGATTGACTTGTAGCGCCCGCTGATAGCACACTACGGCTTCGTCCAGCTTGTCCTGATCCTTGAAAACGTTACCCAGGTTGTTGTGTGCCTCGGCGTAGACAGGATTCAGTCGCAGCGCTCGCTGATAGCACGCCGCGGCTTCGACGGGCTTGCCCTGACCCATGAAAACGTTACCCAGGTCGTTGTGAGCCTCGGCGTAGCCGGGATTCAGTTCCAGCGCCCGCTGATAACACGCCGCGGCTTCGTCCGGCTTACCCTGACGGGTGAGAGCGTTTCCCAGGTTGTTGTGAGCCTCGGCGTAGCCGGGCTTGAGCTGGAGCGCCTGCCGATAACACGCCGTGGCTTCGTCCGTAGTGCCCTGACTGGTGAGAGCGTTACCCAGGTTGTTGTGTGCTTCGGCGTAGCCGGGCTTGAGTTGGAGCGCTCGCTGATAACACGCCACGGCTTCATCGAGATCGCCGTGGTCCCGCCAGGCGAGCCCCAAGTTGTTGTGCATCTCGCCGTAGTCGGGCTTCAGTTGCACCGCTCGCTGATAGGACGCAATGGCCAGGTCGAGCTTTCCCTGGTTCTTCCAGGTGTTTCCCAGGTTAAAGTGCGCCTCGGCCCATTCAGGTCTGAGCAAGAGAGCACGCTGGATGCACTCGACTCCTGCTTGTTGGTTGCCGGCCTCCGATGCAATCAGCCCCAGCAGGTGCCACGCATCGGGCTGATCGGGGTCAGCCGCGAGAATCCGCCGGTGAATCGTCTCCGCCACACGCAATCGCCCCGCCCGTTGATGCTGAATCGCGGTGGCCAAGGCCTCGGGGATCGTGGGCATGGTTACCGTACCGCCAATAATTGGACGGGACCTGGAGTGCCCCGGACCCTTCCTCCCAGGGAGGCAAGAAGCAGCCTGAACCTATGTGGTTCCGCGGGGGCGAGACTAGCCGAAGGATGTATGTCCGGGCCCTTCTGGTGGGACGGAACGCCTGTGTCCGTAGGCATGCGGACGAAGTCTCGGGCGATGTGCTCCGCCTGCGCGGCTTCTTCGGTCCGTCCCAGAAGGCGTAGGATCCGGGCTCGGCTCTGTTGGGCCTCGCGCCGCTGCCCGTCGAGAACTCCGGCGCAGGGCGTGGTCGAAACCGGACAGTGCTTCCTCGAGGTTATTCAACGACTCGTACGCCTGGGCCCGCCCGGTCGCCGCCAGGTAGTTTCTGGGCGACCGGGCAAGCGCCACATCGAAATCAGCAATGGCCTGGTGAGGGCGGGGCGGTTTCCTCCGCAGGGCAACAGTCCCGCGGACGGCCAGCGCCCGGGGGTTGTAGGCCGCATGTTCCAGGGCGCGCTCGACCGCTCGGTCCGCTTCGTCTAACCGATCGTTCGCCAGGTGAGCGCTGGCGATGGTGGACCAAGTCTCCGCATCATCGTATCCGCTCCTGGTCAGTTCCATGAGCGCTTGGAGGAACTCTTCCCTCTGATTCCGAGCGACTTTATGGCTCCAGGCAGTGGCATGGTGACGATACACCCAGAGGTCAAACAATCGGGCCGCAGCCTCGACCATTTCGCGCAGATGCGCAAGCAGGCGGAAGATTCTGGCTCTCCGTGTGAGAACCCTGGGATCGTCCGGATTGAGTTCAGTCGCCAGTTGAATGTCCCTCATACCGCGATCGAGAAGCAGGCGCCCGATTTTCGGATCACTTGTGCGAGTAAATTGAACAATGATAATGACTGCGCGCTCAGCGTACCCGCTCGCGCGCGGGCTGCAGCCCCACACAGGTGTTGTAAGCAAGCTCGGCCTCATCCGGCTTGTTATCGATATTGAGGGCGACGCCCAGCCAGTAATGCGTCCAGTAGTGTTGCGGCTTGAGGCTCGCCGCAGTGCGGAGGTATCGCTCGGCTGTACCCAGTGCGTTTTTGAAGTCGAGGCCGGTAAGGTCCCGCGTCCTCGAGGTGAATAAATTCGACACGGGGTCGTCCGGGATGTCAGCGACTAACACGTGCAGGATGCCCAGGAAGTAATAATCCACCGCGCTCTGCGGGTCCCCGGCGGGCAGCCGCTCGACTCGCTGCCCTAAGCCGTGGCGGCAGATAAGATCGAGGAGCTGGCCGGAGCGGTCGCGCGGCCGGAACCGCTGCGCAGCGGGCAACAATTCCAGGGCCCGCCGGTACGCGCCAGCCGCCGCCGGGCTCCCGAAATTCATCAGTCCATCCTTGGCGCGAACGCCGGCCAGAAGAATCATGAGCCGGTATGCATCCTCTTGAAGTTCCTTGACCTGGCGGCTCTCGAGGAGTTGGGCGGCGGGCAGATGCTCCCACCACTTTTCATGCGCCGTGATATTCAAGTGCCGCAGCGCGGCCTCGCACGCTGCCGCCGACTCGTCGTCGAAATTCAATATCTCAAGGTACTCTGCCTCGTCGGCGATCCGGTAGAACTCCACCAGGTGGTGCAAGTGCCCACGGTTCACCTCCAGGCGCGCCAGAAGGACCGAGAGCGCGGGTTCGCCTCGGAGGCGCTCCACCGCCTGTTCCAGGACCAACTCCGCGCTGGGGAAACGGTCGTTGTGGATTTCGATGAGCGCCAGCGCCTCGTCGGATCTCGACGCCACGCTCAATTGGAGACCGGTGCGCCAGAGCCTGACGATTTCTCCTTGCCTCCAGATAGAATCCTCCGCTGGCGGAGGCAACGATCAGCAGCAGCGTTAGCCCCCCTGTGAGCATCCCGGCGCGATGCCGGCGAGACCACCGGGCAAGGCGCTGGAGCGTTGGCTCGCGGTAGGACGAGATCGGCTCGTCGGCCAGCCAGCGCTGCACGTCCTCGGCCAGAACCGCGGCCGACTCGTAGCGGTCCGAGCGTTCCTTTGCCATTGCCCGGGAGCTAATCGCTTCGAGCCCCTTTGGCGTCGATGGTTCAAACCGCCGGGCGCGCGGGGTCTCGCCGTTGATGATGCGCTCGAAGATCTCAAGGGAATTTCTCGCCTCATGGGGAGGATGACCCGTCAGGATCTCGAAAAGAATGGCGCCGAGGCCGTAGACGTCGGTCCGCCGGTCAACCAGATCCAGCCGCCCCGCTGCCTGCTCAGGTGCCATGTAGGCGGGCGTGCCGAGCTGTTGGCCAGCGCGGGTGGCCTCTGCGTGCGCGTCGTCAGTGAGATCCACGATCGGGAGCGAGTCTTCGTGATCGAGGCGATCGAGAACCCTGGCCAGGCCCCAGTCGAGCACAATGACCTCGCCGAACCCGCCAAGCACAACGTTTTCGGGCTTCAGGTCGCGATGCACGACGCCGCGGGAGTGGGCGTAGGCAATCGCCTGGCAGACGCCGATGAACGCTTGCAGCAGATTAGGCAGGGCTAGCGGATCGACCCGCCCCTCGCCGCGCGTCCGGTGATACTCCGAGATCGCCTGGCTCAAGGTGCGACCTCGGACGAGCCGCATCGTGTAAAAAGGTTGATGGTCCTCGTGCCGGTGCGCCAGCTCGTACACCGGCACAATGTTCGGGTGCTCCAACTGTCCGGTGATCTGCGCCTCTTTCAGAAATCGCCGCCACATCTCGGGGTTCTGGGCTTGGTCGGGCTTGATCTCCTTGAGAGCCACCTCGCGGTTCAGATCGGTGTCCCGTGCCACCCAGACCTTGCCCAGACCTCCCTCGGCGTACAGCCGGGTCAGAGTGTAGCGGGAGCGCTGCTCGCTCGACTTGACGAGGGTCTCCACCAACACGTAGCCCGCGGCAGGCGGCAGGCGGTTGAGTGACTTGCGTACCTCGGCGTGGTCGACGGCCCCGATCGCATCGCGGACATCTGCCCCGGCGAGCGCCCCCAGCGTGGCCCGGACGTCTCCTCCATACTTTCTGAGCTTCCGCTCGATGTCCCGCTCTATTTCGCAGCGATCGCCACTGTCCAACCACCCGCGCTCGATCAGGATGTCCGAGAGGTCGCGTTTGATGTCCAGAGACCAGACGGCGCAGGCCTCTGCAAAGCGCGATTGGTCGATCATGTCGCGCTGCAGGGCGAGCACGCCGAAGAGGAGATTGCGATCGATCTCGAGTTGGGCCATCGTTTTCACCTCACGCCTCGGCTGAGGAATAGCCGGAGCGATCGTCGCTTACTTGGAATCCAGTGTTAGCACCGGGTTAGCGGGGCGAATCGGGTTTTTCAACTGCTCGATCGAGCGACCAGGCCGATCAGCTCGACGACCGCGCAAACCATCTCGAGCGTTCAAAGCGGACAGTCCCGGCCTTGCTCGCGACTTGGATCCGCAAGATGACGTGAGTCCCCAGGGCAGATCATCGGCGATCCGATCGAAGCTCGTCTGCCTGCCCATAACCAGGCGAGTATTGACCGATCGAATAATACCGAAGGTGGGACTTGAACCCACACCCTCTTGCGAGGACCGGATTTTGAGTCCGGCGCGTCTGCCATTCCGCCACTTCGGCCGCACCACCCAATTCAGCATCGTCGAGAGTAAATTGGCTGTCAACCCCGAGGAGCGCCGTTGCGCCTGTGGGAAAGAGTTTCGAGCGACTCGCCGCGGCCCTGGCTCAGCCCTTCATCATCTCCAGCAGCTTGGTTACGGTCCGCCAGTTTCGCCCGGTGCTTGTTGTGGAGAGCTTGGAATCGAAGTAGGCGTTCGTCAGCTTGGATTCGCCAGCGCCGTTCGGAAGCGACAGGTAGATTTCCCGGCCGCGCACCACATACTCATCGCCCGGTGAGCGCTGAGGGTCAAGGGCCGCAACTTTGCTCGGCTCGGGAAGCGCTGCCAGAAACACCAGATGCAGCAATCCAAGATCGGAGTCAAGCTTCAAAAACGGGTTGTTGTTTACTGCCTCTTCGAGCTCCAAAAGCGACCGCAGTACTACCGGCGTCTTGTACCCGAGCACGTCGGCGATCTGCTCGGCCACGAGACGCGGAACCTGTGCTGACAACTTCGCGGAGCCGTCGAAAATCACGTTGCCGCTCTGGATGAATGTTCGCACATTCTTGCACCCGGCGTTCACGAACATCTCGCTGAGATGAGCCATCAAGATCTTGTTCTTGCCGCCGACGTTGATTCCACGAAGCAACGCAACATACGGACCAGGCATTCGACGGCCTTTCTCCGCGCTCGCGCGCAGCCATAATCATTTATCTGAGCTCACCCACAAGGGTACAGGATTACACTGTGATCGATATTTGGGGCGTTCGCAAGCGCGTACGGAGTTCACGTGCAATGGATCGACGGCGGTTTCTGGCTCACGTTGCGGCTCTTGCGGGAATACCGCTGCTAGGCGACCGCGTGGAAGGCAGGACAATTCGCGGATTTCGCTTCGATGCGGACCCATTCTCGCTTGGCGTTGCGTCGGGCGATCCCACGAACAGCGGCGTTGTGCTCTGGACCAGACTGGCGCCCCGGCCGCTCGAGCCCGAGGGCGGCATGCCGCGCGAGAATGTCGGGGTAACCTGGACGCTCGCCGGCGACCAGGCGATGACGAAGGTCGTCCGAAGCGGTATTGCCACCGCAACGCCGCAACTGGCGCATTCCGTCCACGTTGAAGTTGACGGTCTCGAACCCGACCACTGGTACTGGTACCGCTTTCACGCTGGCGACGCGAAGAGCCCTGTGGGACGCGTTCGGACCATGCCTGCCGATAGTGCGTTGCCACCCCAGCTCCGAATGGCGTTCGCATCATGCCAGCACTTTGAGCAGGGGCTCTTCACGGCGTATGAGAACATGGTCCGGGATGAGCTCGACGTCGTTTTTCACCTGGGGGACTATATCTACGAATACCCGGGCGTTGATCGCCGCGTGCGCAAACATCTCGGGGCGGAGCCGCGAACCCTGGACGAGTACCGCATTCGCTATGCCCAGTACAAGAGCGATCCCAACCTTCAGCGTGCACACGCACACTGCCCGTGGGTCGTCACGCCCGACGATCATGAGGTCGAAAACGACTACGCAGGTTCCGTTGCCGAGGACCGAGGCGTCGATCCCATCGAATTCCTCGAACGGAGAGCGAGAGCCTACCAGGCATACTACGAGATGATGCCCTTGCGCAGGCGATCGCTGCCGGAAGGGCCTGATATCCGGCTTTACCGGACGATTCGCTTTGGCCGGCTGGCCGAGTTTCAGGTGCTCGACACGCGGCAGTATCGTACTGACCAGCCCAATGGCGGCCGACGGTCATCACTTAATGATGCCGCGCTCGCGTCAAGAAACACCTTGCTCGGGCCGACCCAGGCCGGGTGGCTGCAAGCGCGGCTGATCGAGTCGCAGGCGACCTGGAACGTGCTGGCCCAGCAGGTGATGATGGGCATGGCTGCCTATCGTTCGTCGACCGGCGACCTGGTCTACTCGATGGATCAATGGCCGGGCTATGCTCATGAGAGAATTCAGCTCGTGAAGTTTCTGTCCGAGCGAAGGGTCCCGAACCCTGTGGTGCTTACGGGAGACATCCATTCGAACTGGGTGAACGAGCTTCGCACCGACGACCGGCAACACGACTCGGCCGTCGTCGCAACAGAGTTCGTCGGCACTTCGATCTCGACGGGCGGCAACGGATATGACAAGGCGAAGTATCAGGATCGCCTGCTTTCCGATAATCCTGGCGTGAAATTTCACAACGGCCAGCGCGGGTACGTTCGGTGCACGATCACGCCAAGAGTCTGGCGCAGCGACTACCACGTCGTCGAGCAAGTCACGCAGCCGCGGCCGATTGCCACGACGAAGGCGTCGTTTGTGGTCGAGGCGGGAAAGGCGGGCGTGGTGCGTGCTTGAAGTTCGCGGCGAAGTTTTGCATAAGCACGGACAGCCGCCGTGCGACCGAAATCACGATGGCATACTGTACAGCGAAATGGTAAGAATTCCGTATTCGTGATAGACTCGCTGGTGGGAGTCCTGATTATCGGAGAGATGTCACGGAGAACACCCATGCCGGCGGAGAAGAAGGCGGCGCCCAAGAAGCCAGCGCCCGGATTCAAGGTCGACGGTAGAATCTCGATTGCGCTGGATGCTCTCAGCGCAAAACAGAAAGAGATTGTCGGCGGGCTTCTCAGCGATCGTGAACGATTTGTCGAAGGGACCGCCGAGCGCCGCAAGATCCGAAAGGTCTCTGAAAGCGACCCAATCTACGCGCTGAGTGCGTCTGCTGGGCTGAATATCATTTACAGGCTTTCAGGCGCCGACATTGAAGTTCTGGACTTGATGGGGGACGCGACACTGCAGCGATTCGCGACCAAGCGGCGAAGTAGCCAACCCAAGGCAGCAAAGAAAACGGTTGGGGTCGTCGGCGGGACCTAGTCTCGGCGCATTAAATGAAGCAGTTCAAGAGCATTAAGCTCAGCAAGAGGGACGCGAGGAAAGAACTGGCGGAATTCGCGGCTCTCTTGAACGACCCGGCCAGACCTGAGCTCACGGAACGGGGCGATATTCTCCCTTTCTTTGCAGCGCGGGAGCAGTTGATCGCGCTACTGGGCACGTACAACCCGAGGATTGAGAACCCCAACCAGATCGCGACGGAATTCGACATCTTTGGCGATCATACAGCAGACTTCGCCATCGGTGATTCGCGAGAACAACAGTACTGTTTCATCGAATTTGAGGACGCCGCCAAAACAAGTATCTTCAAGAAGAAAGTCGGGAAATCGACTCTCGAGTGGTCCGAGCGTTTCGATCACGGCTGCAGCCAGATCATTGATTGGACTCTCTGGCTTGAAAACCAGAAGCATACAATCTCTTATGCTCAAAGATTTGGCGCAGGTGATATCCAGTTCGTCGGGTTGCTCGTGATTGGAAGAGACCAACACCTGATCGACGCTTCCCTGAGACAGCGATTCACGTGGCGCAGTGAGCAGGTCATCGTTTGCAGCCGCAAGATACATTGCATTACATTTGACAAACTCTACGCGGACCTGGATTCGCGTCTGAGGATGTGGAGCCGTGAGTGAATGCCTTTCGCGCCTCGGAGCTTTGCACCTGGCTAGTAATCCGTCGTGCTGAACTCGTACGTAGCCGTGCCCAGCAGCACGACGGTCAGCACGACTGATGAGAGAATCGATGTCCACGGCGAGAATGCGTGGCCGCTCTCGAGTATCGCGAATATCGCGGGCTTGTCGAAGTCGCCGAGCGCGCCGAGCGCATTGAACAGGATGAGGCCTGCATCGATGGGCTTGGGGAAGATTTCGTACGCGACCTGGGCCAGGGCGAGCGAGCCTGCGGGGAGGTACTGGGTTTCCTGCAGGCTGCGCGCCATCACGTAGCCGTAGTTGATTCCCCATGCCAGCAGCCAGTAGAGCACCGAGCCGAAGACGCATGCCACGGTGCTGCGAGAGATCACAGCGAGCAGTACGGAGAAACTGTAGAAGATTGCGAACTGGAGCAACAGAAGCGGAATGCACCACCAGTAGGTCACGTTCCAGACATGAGTGCGGATGCCGAGTGCGAGCCAGGTCAAGGCGACGAAGAGAACGACATGGAACCCGACGAAGCTCAACACACCGACATATTTGCCCAGAAGCAGTTGCCAGCGCGCGACCGGCTTGGCGAGCAAAACCGACGCCGCGCCGGGATCGAGGAACGCAGGAACGAAACCTGCAGTCCATACCAGGGTCAAGAGCAGGCCGAACGTGCCGGCGACGCCCCAGGCGAGCACTAACTCCAGGAAAAATACGGCGTCGCGCCGTGCGCGGCTCACCGGGAAGTTCACCGCGCCGAAGGCCAGGCTCATACGGCCACTGAGCGTTTCGATTCCGTCGCGGCGGGCGACCTCTGGATTAACCACGGCGGCAGTGCTCGCCTTCGGGCCGCCAGAAGACAGTGAGGTCACGGCCGCGGGCGCTCTGCGCGGCAGGAACAGGACGGGCTCGTCGTCTGCGTCGAGCGAGATGTCGCCAAAGACGGTCACGCTCAGGCACAAGACGACGCAAATCGCCGTGACGACGAACATCATCCAGCAAACGCCCGACGCAATGGATTGGCGGAAGGTATCGCCGATGAGCTGTAGAAGCGTATTGAAGTTGAACCGCACGTTCACGGCGAGCGTTCCTCAGTTGCTGTAGAAAGGTGCCAGGGCGAGTTCCAGCGACCGCGGGAGGCGGGTCACCGGGTCTTCGAGCAGTGAGTCGACATGCCCCAGGTAGGCGAGACTGCCCTCGACAACCACAGCCACACGATCGCATACCTGGGCCACCTCGCCCAGATTGTGCGAGACCACCAGCACGGACTTGCCGGCATCGCGCTGCTGGGCCACGACTTCCTGGAGCAGCCGCCGCGCGCTCAAGTCGAGCCCTTCCATCGGCTCATCGAACACGAGCAGATCCGGGTCGGCGAGCAGGCTATGGGCGAGAGCCAGACGCTGCACCATTCCTTTGCTGTAGCGGCCAATCGGTTCGTGGGCACGGTCCGTCAGTCGCACGGTCTCGAGCAGCGCCGGCACGCGGATTCGTAGGTCCCGAGGCGAGATCCCTGATAGGTGGCCGTAGAAGTCAAGGAGGGCTGCGGCGCTGTAATAACGCGGAAAGGCCTGATTTTCGTGCATGTAGCCGACGCGGGTGAGGGTGCTGCGTTCTGCCAGCGGCCGTCCCAGCCGAAAGACTTGGCCGGAGGACGGATGGCACAGGCCCAAGAGGATCTTGAGCAGCGTTGTCTTACCGGCACGATTGGGGCCGAGGAGCGCGACGGCCTCGCCAGGCTCGACCGTGAAGCTGACTCCTCGCAGGGCGTGCACCGCGCGGCTAGGCAGCAGCCTCCCCCGGTACGACTTCGAAACGTCGATGAATTCGGCAGCGGGGGCGGGCATGGCTATTTGATGAGCGCGATTTGCACGCCGTTCTCCAGGATCTTGGTGAACGTGTCGATCATGTTCGTCGACATCTGCGAATCCGTGCCGGTGATGATCTGGTTCGAGGGCAATGCGGTGGATGCACTCGACTGTGTACCGGCGTAATACTGCATCGTCTGCAGAGTTGTCTTCGCTGAAGATGCGTTTGCTCCCTGGAACACGGGTCCGAAGCCGATGGCGTAGAGCCGGAACGGATTGCGCGACGTGCCGTACGTGGTCGACAGGTTCTGGACCAGGGAATACACCTGGTTGAGGACAGTGGAGTCGTTGATGTCATAAGCGGTGACCGCAGGATATTCGCTCCCGGACGGGTTGTTCATGTCGTAGCGGATCTTGTAGTAGCTATAGCTGCTGGTGTTCACCAGGCTGGCGGTCGCCGTCGTGTTGGCCAGTCCGTCGGTTTCGAAGATGATGACTTTCTGGGCACCTTTGCGGCCCATTCCGCCGGCCATGGCGCTCGGGAACGTGATCGGCGATGACGAGGTGAATGACCGGAGGGTCGAGTCGGTGGGCACCGTGGTGGCAAACTGGTTGTAGCAGAGCATGAGCGCCATTGCGAATGCGGTATTTCCGTCGGGACGCGGCGTGTCCTTGAAATCAGCGGAGGGAATCAGGCTGGTGGCGGGATCTGCGGCGTAGGGAGTGATCTCGGTATCATTAGGCGAGCCGTCGGCATTGATCGTGCCAAAAGGGAACACGAGAGCCGCGGTTGCGTAATTGTAATTTGTGCCAAGTGGGCAGCGCACGCAGTTGAATCGGCCGTTGGTGTCCGAGGAGGAGCCGCGGGGCCAACTGTAGGGCACGATTGTCACCCAGTCGTTTGGATGGTCTGTCTGCATCGTGTTGATGCCCGCGATGTACGATTCCTTGGCCGAATAGTTGGGCGCCTCGTAGCCATCGGCGGGCTGCATGTAAAAGAAATTCGAAACGTTTGTGGCAATATTATAGTTGTGCATATAATCGACCATGGCCATGGGTCCGAACCAGTATCGCACCAGTGGGCGGGCCGGGTTATTGGTGTAGCTCATGTACTGCGTCTGGCTGGGTTGAGAGCTGATGCTCAAGGTGCCCCAGGTGAAATCGCTGCCGTAGCCGGCCATTGCGCTGACGTCGGAGTAGACGCCGGAGGCCGTTTGCCGGAAGCCGAGCACGTAGTCGATGAATTCGACCCAGAAGCGCTCGTCCGTGCTGCCGTAGCTGGGCCAGCTTCCGGTGATCTGGGTCGGAATCGAGGAATAGTAGGTGATGCGGCCGGCGTGCAACTGGGACGGGAACGGGTTGGGCGACTGGGCGATCCAGCGGAGAATCTCATTGTAGTTGATCGTGTAAGTCGAGCTGCTGGGCAGGTTGAGCGTTCCGGTCGAAGAGCTGAAAATCTTCGTGTTGTTGTTCGTGCCGAAGAAGCGCACGCGCCAATCACAGGGGGTTGTGCCCACACTGTCGACAACATAGTTCCAGTTGTAGAGACGCATGATCGACTGGTATTGCGAGTCGGTGGTCAGGAGCTTGCGGCTGCCTCCCGGAATGGAAACCTTTGTCGTGAGATAGGTGCTGAGCGACGCGCCGCTGTCATTCGGCCAGGGCCAGTTCTGGCTGCCTGTCGTCGAGTTGGACTTGTACACGCCCTGAAGAGGCGTTCCGCTTGCGTATTCGGTGGTCGCGTAGCCGAAATCGGAGAAGAACTGGTTGAATTGCGTGGAGCTGCTCGAGGAGAGGGGCTGGCGCGGGTCGGGTGGCCAGATGAAGAACGTCTTGCCGTAATACGCCGGCCCCTGCGTGTAACCATGAAAGGGCGCACTCGAGTAACTGCTCTGGCCGGAAGCGGCGTTCGAGAGCGAGCCGCTCGTGTAATTCGAGTAGCCGTCGAGCTCCCACGACGGGCTCCTCGAGCTGCTGTTCAGCACATCCTTCACGTCAGTGGCATAGGTGCTGGTGCTGCCGTTCTTGAAGAGGGGCACGTCACCGCCGGGCACCGACGTGTACGAAGAAGGAGGCAAGGTCGGTGAGCCGGACGTCGGCGCCGACCAGGTGTTGCCGCCGTCAGAGCTTGTGTACGAATCAAACGCGCGGACCAGGGGAGTTGCGTAGGCCGAGTTCTGATAAAAACTATTGATATAAAGTTGGGTGTACGACGAGTTCGCGGTGGTGGTGTTGCTGGGCGAGATCGTATAGCTGTCATCGCCTGAGGTTTGATTGGTGCTGGGGCCTTGCATGCTGGCACTACTCGACGAGTAATGACCGAATGTGGGGTAGACGGAATCGGGGTTGTTGGACGTGCGGGAGGTGGTATAGAAGTCGAAGCCGAGGCAGGTGCCGAACCGCATCGAGCCGGAGAGGTCGATCGCCAGCGCAATGTCGCGCGGCCGGTGGACGGCCTGAGCCGTGGCCGATACGGTCGGCAGGAACTGGGTCTTCATCACCGAGCTGAATGCGCCCGGCAAGGCATTCGAGGTGACGGTGGCGGCGACGGCCGTCTCCGGTGCTCCGCTTGTAGGGGGAAAATTGGCCTGGAAGGTCTTGGTGGTCTGGTTGTAGTCGTAGGAGCCGAAGGTGAGCTGCAGTTGCGACGACGTGAGGGCCTGCCCCAGGACCAGGTTGTAAGTCACGACATTCTGGGCATTCGTCGTGGCCGCACTCTGGTTGTAGTCGATGCTCGAATCGCCGTTCATCGTGCGCATTGCCGTCAGCGCGGAAAGATCCGCAGCCTGCTGCACCTGAGTCTTGGCGATCGCGAGCATGCCGAGATCGATCGCCAGTGCCAGAAACCCGACAAGGACCACGATCACGATCGCGACCAGCGGGAGCACGATCCCCCGCCGGTGATCACGCCGGGCCGCGCTTCTGCGTGCGTTTGTTCCCATCATCCTCACACGCCTCCCTCGCATCCCATGATGACCGCGCTCGTGATTGTCAAAGACGTCGGAAGCTTGATAAACGGTATAATGTTCATAAAATGAAACGTACCGGACACTGTGACGGTCAGCATGTCGCCGGCGGTCAAGTTGTTGACCGGGGTTGTGACACCCTGGTGGGTACCGCTAACGCTCACAGTGAAGTTGCTGAAGGCCGAGGATTGGCCCGCCATGTATTTGTTCACGGTTGATTGAACATCTGAGGTGATTGTCGGGTCTGTGTTGTTGACGACGGCGTACCGGCAGCCCTCGCGTGCCGCGTTGTCCAGCAAGTTCCAGGCCATGAGGAGCCGGGAATACTCGAAAACGCCGAAGATCAGTGTGAGCACGGGGGCGAGAACAAGGGCCGTCTCAGTGGCGACAGCACCGCGTCGCCGGCCGGCGTGATGTTTCCGAATGAGCATGGTGAAATCTCCGCATAGCGCCGTGCGCGTTTACTGGGCCGGCAGGTCGGGTGCGATCTGGAACGGTGTGTCGACGAGTGACGTCCAGACCACGGTCACCTTCAGCCGGCTCATGCCGGTGATTGAGGTCACGGGACTCCAGGAGATGCTGGTATAGGGAACCTGAACACCGATCTGGTACAGGTCGAGCTGGGTCATGCCGGTGGGGTCCGTGACATTGGGGTTGGTCAGGTCGGTGAAACTCATCGTGAAGAGTTCCTTGTTGGCCGTGTTGTCCCAGCAGGTGTAACCGGTCGAGTTCGCCGGCAAGGTGATGACCGGAGCGATCATGCTGGTCGAATGGCCGGCGCCGAAAGCCGTCTGTTCGGCGCCCTGGAGGTAGGTGAGCAGGTTTGTCGCAACGGCCTGGAGGTTATCTTGCCCGAGGGATGCGTCGCGCGCGGCTTCGCGGCCGCCGTTCCACATCACCTGCTGAACTTCCGTGAAACGGCCGACTTGCCAGAGCGCTGTCAGGATGAGCACCAGGAGCGGCAAGCAACATGCAAATTCCACGGCGGCCGTGCCGTCGCGCCGGCCTCGCGCATCAGAGGAGGTCCGATTCAGGCGATTGGCAAGCATGGACGTCTCCGCACCCGATTCCGCGAAGGCACTCTATTGTTGACTAGGTCAGGAATGCACCTATGTCAAGCGCAGCAGTCGGGAACCGGGGTGAAGGTGACTCTCTCCATCAGCGCGGCGTCTTACGGGTCTGCAGCGTGGCGGCGGTGCATCACACGCGACGCTCACCGCAGCCTGATGGGTTACATCTTGAGCATGATCATCCCTATGATCATGCAGACGACGCCGGCTGCCAGAACGAACGTGTGGCTCCAGGGGACGCGCTGGAAACATGGTGAGATGGTCGCCCAGAACGACTGATGGCCCGACTCAAGTCCTTCGTGCAGGGAATCGAGCAGCGGCGTCCTGGCCTCCGCGTTCCGGCCCATCACCTGAGACCATTGTGCGAAGCAGATCGAGAATCCCTCGGCGAAGAGCGGCGCCAGCCCGATGCCGATGACGATGATCGCGGTGTTGCGCAGCGGGGACCAGCGTGATTTACCGGGGTGAACGTCGTGTGCAATGGGAATCGGGAACTTGTGCATCGCAGCTCTCCAGACGCCGGTCTTAGAAGACCCTCACTGTCAGTTTCACGAACCGGAGGACGGTTCTGTGCGGGCTTCGCGGTTCAGGACTTTGACATCAACACGGCCATGCGCATGATCGCCGGCCCGACGAGCACGACGAACACGCCCGGGAAGATGAAGAAGATCAGGGGGAGCATGATCTTGACGGACGTTTTCGCGGCTCGTTCTTCAGCGAGTTGACGTCGCCTCAAGCGCATGGCGTCGGACTGGACGCGCAGCGCCGAGGCGATGCTCGAGCCGAACTTTTCCGCCTGAATGATCACGGCGGCGAGCGCTCGCACGTCGTCGACACCGGTGCGGATGCCGAGGTCGCGGAGCACGTCGCGCCGCGGGCGGCCCATTTGAATCTGGAAGTTGGCGATTGCGAATTCCTCGCAAATCACGGGACTGGAATTGGCCAGTTCGCTGGTGACGCGGCGCATGGCTGCGTCCAGGCCCAGGCCCGCTTCGACGCACACGACCATCAAGTCGAGGGCGTCTGGCAGACCCAGAAAAACTGATTCGCCGCGCCGCTTCTTGCGACGGCCGACGATCGTGTCGGGCAGATAGAACCCCACCGCAGATGCGCATGCCGTGGCGACGTAGGTCGGCTGCGAGAGCCCCCATTTGAGAAAACAGGTTGGAAAGCTCACGGCCAGGCCGATCAAGAGCCCGATGAGCTTGATGCCGAAGAAAACGGCGACCGCCTGCTCCTGGCGAAAGCCGGCGTTCAAGAGCTTGAGCCGGACCTTTCCCAATTCCTGCGCGTCGGAAGGACGCAGCGACTGCCCGAGCTTGCCGGCAGCGGCCGCGACCTTGGCTTGCAGCACGACCTGGCGCCTGGCGAGGTTCGCCTCCGCGGCGCCGGCGCTCCTGCCTTCGAGCAGGCGGCGCAGGCGGTCTTCGGCTGTCTTGGGCCGGGCGGCCGCCATTCCCAAGAGCGCCCATGCCCCCAGGCTGATCGCCAGGAACACCGCGATCGGAATCACGGTTTCATTGCTCAGTGTCATGAACGTTATACCTTGATTGCAACGATTTTCTTGATCACCCAGGCACCCAGTAACTGGCCGAGGGCCGTCACGCTCAGCATCTTGACGCCGGTGGGTGTCTTGAACAAGTCACTCACGTAGTCGTAGTTGATAACGCACAGGAACGCCAGCAGGGACGGAGTGAGAGCCAGCAGCACGGTGCCCGAGAGCCGGCCCTCGGCCGTCAAGCTTTTGACCAGCCCTTGGAGCTCGAACCGCTGGCGAATGAGCCGGCCGATCTTGTCGAGCACCTCGGCCAGGTCTCCCCCGGTGGAACGCTGGATGATCACGGCGATCACGAAGAACCTGACATCCATGACGGGTATGCGATCGGCCATGTTCCGCAGCGCGAGCTCGATGGGAATGCCGAGGTTCTGTTCCTCGAAGACGCGATTGAACTCGTCGGCGACCGGGCCTTTCATTTCCTCGGCGACGAGCTTGAGCCCGGATGAGAGTCCATGCCCGGACCGAAGGGCACGGCTGATCAGCTCCACGGCTTCGGGCATTGCGGCGACGAACTGGCGGATGCGCGCCGCCGGCGCCTGATGAGCCAGATGAAGGGAAGAGACGCGAGAAAAAGCGCCAGAGCCGGTGCCGCAAGAATCGGCAGTCGAAACGCGAGTGCAAAGACAGCACCCGAGGCGGCGAGGCCTCCGGTGATACCGAGCAACGTCTTGAAGGAGAAGCTGACGTCGGCTTGTTCGTAAAGCAGGTTGAGGTTCTCGGCGTTCGGTACGAGGCGAGTCCAGAAGGACGGACGCCCGAGGTCAATCGCCGCGGGACGGGCCAGAATGCCGCTCGAGAGGTCCTGTTTCTTGGCGGAACGAGCGCGGCGCATGCCCAGAAGCCCGGCAAGGCGATCTTCCGCCAGCGTGCCCGATTTTTGCGACGTCACCAGGCCGAACCCGCCGACCAACACAATCACGGAGACACCGATCACGATGGGCACGATCGACGAATAGTCCATCAGGCTGGCTCCAAGCCGACGCGGTCATTCCCGGCGAGCAATTCAGACGGCACAAGAAATATAGGTCGCCAAGCTTGGCTCTCCGGCAGTTTGGTCGATCAATCTTTGAGAAGAATCCGGTGGGTGAACAAATCGTAAGGGAGCTTGCATCCCGTCTGTTCGAGGCGATCCATGAAGCTCGGCCTGATGCCGGTGGCGATGAACTCTCCGTGCGCGCGGCCGTTCGCGTCGACCCCGATCTGCCGGAATGCAAAGATCTCCTGCATGATGATCGTGTCGCCCTCCATGCCGGTGACTTCGGAGATACTGGTCACTTTGCGCGGCCCCCCTTGCAATCTGCTGGCCTGTACGATCAGGTCCACAGCAGAGGCAAACTGGGAACGCAGCGCTCGGATGGGCAGCTCGAGGCCGGCCATGCTGATCATGGTCTCGAGCCGTGAGAGGGCGTCGCGCGGCGTGTTGGCGTGCACGGTTGTCATCGAGCCTTCATGGCCGGTGTTCATGGCCTGGATCATGTCCAGGGTTTCGGCCCCGCGGCACTCGCCGATGATGATCCGGTCGGGCCGCATCCGCAGCGCGTTCTTGACCAGGTCGGTGGCGGTGACGGCCCCCCTGCCCTCGATGTTGCACGGGCGCGTTTCGAGGCGCACCACGTGCTCCTGCTGCAACTGGAGCTCGGCGGCGTCTTCGATCGTGATGACGCGATGGTCGGGCTGGATGAAGCTCGACAGCGTGTTCAAGAGCGTGGTCTTACCCGATCCGGTGCCTCCCGAAATGATGACATTGAGCCGAGCCTTCATGGCCCCTTCGAGGAGTGCGAGCATCTCTGGGGTGAAGGCCTTGTACCTGAGCAAGTCGTCCTTGGAGAGCGGGCGGGAGCCGAACATCCGGATGGTGACCACCGGGCCGTCGAGCGCCAGCGGCGGGATGATCGCGTTGAACCGCGAACCGTTGGGCAAACGGGCATCGACCATCGGCGAGGTCTCATCGACCCTTCGGCCGACACGGGAGACGATCCGATCGATGATCTGGAGCAGGTGGTCGTTATCGCGAAAGCCGACTTCCGACTTGAGGATCCGCCCCTCCTTCTCGACGAACACATGCTTGGGGCCATTGATCATGATGTCGCCGATCTTGTCGTCCTTGAGGAGCAGCTCGAGCGGGCCGTAGCCGAAGGTCTCGTCGAGAATCTCATTGACCAGGCGCTGGCGCTCGTTGCGGTTTAACAGCGGGTTTTCCGTGTCGCAGAGCAGCTCAACGACTCCTCTGATCTCATTGCGAAGCTCCTTGGGGTCGATCTCGGCGATCCGGTTCATGTCGAGCCGATCGACCAGGCGCATGTGGATATGACGCTTGAGCGCTTCGTACTGGACCTGGGCCGGGTCAGCTTCCTTGCCGGCTTCGGCTTTGCGGGCCGGGGGGGGCGGCGCAGCGGGGGCCGGAACGGCCGGCGGCGGCGATGCATCGCCCGAGCCGGGTGACGGGGGGTCTTCCAGAGCGGTCGCGGCGGCCGAGTTGATCGGTGAACGTGGCGCCAGCCCAGCGCGGGAGAAACCTCTCAACATCAGAATCAGCTCCCATTAAAAGAACGCGGCGAATCGTTTTCTTCTTGGCTTCTTTGTTTCGGGTGCAGCGAGGGGATGGAGTGATCGGGCCATTTCGAGGAATACCTGGTGAGGACGGCTCCCCTTGGCGACGTCGCTCAAGGGAACTCCCTTGAGCCGTGCCTCCTGAAACGCCTTCGCGCAATTAGGAATATTCCAGGAAACCGGCATCTTGAGGATTTCCTCGGCCTTCTTGGGGTTGATCTGGCATTCCCAGGAATCACTCCGGTTCACCACCAGCTTGACGCGATCGATGATCCCGTCGTATTCGCGAAACAGCGCAAGCAGGCGGGATGTGTTTCTGAGACAGAGGAGGTCGAGCTGGACCACGACGATGATCACGTCGGATATCTCGAATGCCGCGAAGTCGGACGCTTGCAGCCCCTTGCTTGTATCGATCACGACCGTCGAGTAGGCCGCACGCAACAGTCCGAAGAGCCGGCGCAGGGTGTCGGGATCGATCGCAGCCGCTTCCTGGATCGCCGTGGGATGGGGCAGCACATAAAGGCCCGACGAGTGGCGAGTCGTAGATCGTTTGAGCAGTGTCATGTCGAGGCGGCTGAAGCTCTGGATGACATGGGTGAGCGTGTGATCGGGCGTGATGTCGAGATAAGCGTCAACGCCGCCGAACATCAGATCGAGGTCGAGCAGGATTGTTTCGTGATCTTTATGGGGGACGAGCGAACAGGCGAGATTGACAGCCAGCGAGGTGCAGCCAACTCCGCCGGAGGCTCCCGTGACACTGATGATTCGCGGACCCTGGGTTTGAGCGTGAAGGGACTCATCGTGGCCGCGAAGCAGGCGGGAAATCGTATCGAGCAGCTCGCCTCCCTCGGCGGGCAGCGGCAGGAACTCGCGGGCACCCGCGCGGATGGCCCTCAGGATGAGCGCACTGTCTCCGGAGCGGCCCGCCGGCAGAACGACGGTGCGGGTGTTCGATTGGGTGAGCTTCTGAATCAGCTCGATCGCTTGTGTGGGATCGTGGTCGAGCACCACGATGGTCACATGGGCGACGATTTCGCCGGCGCGAGCGACGGCGTCCTGAACGCTCGTCAAGACTTCCGCGAGCCAGAGCGAATCGATGCCTCTCAAGAGCTGCTGCAGCGCGTTTCGCGACTCTTCGGCGGGATCGACCAGCACGACTCGGATGAGATCCTTCATGGTGCTCCCCACGAGTTCAGGGCTGCGTCTCGTCGTCTGACGAGCCGAACGATCCAGAACGAAAGCCCTTCTGCAAGCCCGGGGCGCCGGACAAGGGGTTCAGCGACAACTCGTCCGAGGAGAGCTCGCTTACGTCAGCGTGATCCAGACGCAGTCGCTGGACGTTGTGGAGCCCTCGATAAACCGTGGCGATCCGTGGCGAGCGTCGCGGCACGGAGACCGTGGCTAGAACGGGCTTCCTGGCGAGCTCTTCCTTCAAGAGTCGCAGGTCGGTTTCGAGCTTCTGGCGAGCCTCTTCGGAGAGCTTCCATCGTTTTTCCGCCTCGGAGTCAACCTTGGGCTCAGCCTTCTTGATCTGCGCGATGCGTTCGTGGTCGTTGACGCCTCGCAACGAAAGGGAGAGAGCGCCCCGCGCCCGGGCGGCGACCAGGACGTCGACATCGCCGGGTGAAAGGGCGAGGGTGACAGTGCGCGACTGGACGGCTCTCTCGTCGGGGCGAGTGAAAATCTGACCGGCGGCGAGCACCAGCACGTCCTGCAAAATGGTCTCGCCGTGGTGGTTGTTCTTTTCCTTTTCCGAGCTTTCGTAGCGGACGACGTCGACATGGTGGCCGGGAAGAATGAACCCGGAAACACCCGACTGCTCGGTCACGTCGATGGCCAGGGCGCGCATTCCCTTGGGAATGTTGGCGACCAGACCCGGCGGAGTTCCCTTGGGCCCCAACTTTTTCTCGACGAGCACGTCGCCTTCGAGCATGGCGGTCCGGATCCAGCGCTCCTCCACTTCCTTGAATGTCGCGAACGCGTTGGGTGGTATAGCCGAGCGAGCGATCCGGCTCAGCTTGACCATATCGGGCTTCAAGATTTCCTCTTCCTTGAAGTCACGGGCGGCGACGAGAACTTCCTGCGCGTCATCACCGGCGGGGTCCCTGGCGGAGAGCATCTGCTGACTGAGCTTCATGGCGCCCAGCCCGATTGCAACGGCGATGACCAAGGTAATGATCGACCTGCTATTCATGCCGTGCTCCGTTCAAGTCAATAGCCCCTTCGCGGCGAAATAGCCGATCGAGCCGACGGCGATGGGAATGGCGTACGGGAGGAGGAGCATCGCCGGCTTGCGTTCCGCCGCTCGGCTAGCGAGCAGCACAGGATTGCGAACGGACAACACTTCGTGGGCGATGGTATGGGCCATGCCAATGTGGCGCCAGACTGCTCCGGAATACGCGATCATGACAACCGCCATGAGCGCCCCGGCCACCGCTGTGCTCACGAACGCTCCAATGGTGAGCCAGGGGCCGACCCAGGCTCCCAGACCCGCCATGAGCTTGACGTCACCCGCCCCCATGCCGCCGATTGCGTAGAGCGGCAACAGCGAGACCAGCCCGACCACGGCACCTGCGAGTGAGCTCAAAAGGAACGGGCTTCCGCCTCTCATGAATGCGAAGATCAGGCCGCCCAGACAGAAGTGGTAAGTCAGCCAGTTGGGAACGCGGAGCGAGCGGCCGTCGATCAAGGCTGCCTCGACGAGTACGACCGACACCAGCCAGACGACCTCCTTGGGAATTGGATCCATGAACAAGTCCTTAAAAATGACGAAGGGCGAGGCGTCTGGATCATCCTTCGCCTCGCCGCATCGTCGGAAGTGAGCGGGATCGAAAAAACACGAACCGGCACGGCCGGCCTCGATTTGAGCACTTGAGCCGTGATCACGAACCGATCGTGCTGCTCACGGTGCTGAACGTTCCGCTCATGGTCGAGGCGAGCGATGTGACGACGCCGATGATGGCCACCACGATCAGGCCCACCATCACGGCATATTCGACTGCGGTCGGCCCGTCCTCGCTGGTGAGGAAGCGCCGAATTCTCGAGACAAACACTGGCATGCTGAGCTCCTTGTCCGAGCGGCTTGGAGGCCCTTGAACCGAAGACCGAACGGGGGATGCAAGCGAGACGGGCTGGCCGCGCGGCCCCTGGCCCGCCCATGCTTGCGATCGTTACGACCCGAGTGTGCTGCTGACCGTGCTGAAGGTGCCGCTGACGCTCTTGGCGAGGTTGCTGACGACGCCGACGATTGCGACGACGATCAGACCCAGCATGACCGCGTACTCGACGGCAGTCGGACCATCTTCACTCACGATGAAACGATGTACTCTGGAGAACACGTCACGCATTTTCCGCTCCTTTGTGCCCAAACGACCTGAGTAACCAGGGCGCCGACGCACCGGTGCACGTCGCTCGCCCTCGGACCAAACCACCTCTTCTTTGCCCCGGATCTTTTTGACCGCGGGGGTTAGCGACATGCGACCACCGCGTCTTCTCACCAGGTTCATTGGAAGTCTAGGTCACATGGTACGGGCGTCAAAAAAGGAGACGACAGCCGGCGCTGCAATTTCACCACCACGTGTGGCCTATGTTTATTTCGGGAGAATGGAACTAAAGGGGATCGCGTGATGGCCGACTGGACAGATGAAGCTCGTTTCCATTTGCATTCGCTGCGTGGCGGCCAGGGCAACTGGGGCTACAAGCAAGGAGGAAGGGCGGGCGTCGAGCCGTCGGTGCTCTCCTCGCTGGGACTTATCGCCTCCGGGGATCGCGCCACTGCGGCGAGTGATCTGGCCAGCGCGGGCGTTACGGCGGAATGGATGGCGGTGATTCAGCGCTCCGATGGATCGCTGCCCGTGGTTGCGGAGATCGAGACGCCCGCGTGGACAACCCCGTATGCCATCCTCTTATGGAATGCAGTCGGAGGCCATGAGGAACCTCGAATCCGGGCACGAGGGTTCCTGCTCAATTTGCAAGGCCAGAGCTTGCCCCGCGACGAGCTCACCGCAAAGGTGATCGGCCACGACCCCACGGTGCGCGGATGGCCGTGGGTGGCGAGCACGCATTCCTGGGTTGAGCCGACGGCGCTGGCGGCACTGGCGCTTTGCCGGGACGGGCTGCACTCTCATGGGCGCGTCCGGGCCGGAATCCACCTCATTCTGAACCGATCGCTCCAGTCTGGCGGCTGGAATTACGGGAACCCGGCCGTGCTCGGCCGCGCCTTGCGTGCTCAGCCGGGGCCTTCCGGGCTGGCGCTCTTGGCGCTCAAGGCGCATGGCGAGGAAACACCCGAATGCCGCCGCGGGATCGACTACCTGCGTCAGGCGCTTCGAGACGTCCGGGCGGGCGCGTCGCTGGGCTGGGGCGTGCTCGGCTTGCGAGCTTGGGATGCGTGCCCCCGGGAAGCCGCAACCTGGCTCGGCGAATCGTACCGCATGCATGGCTCGCGCCCTGACGCTGTGGTGAGCCTGGCCCTTTTGCTGCTGGCCGCGAGTGAGCGGGGAGTGGAGCTTCTGATCAAACCGAACGAGGGCGACGCTGGTTCGCGAGCGCGCGGGTCAGCGCCGTCACACGCAATGAGGGCCTCTTCATGAAGCGACGGACTTTTCTTGCGGGTGCGGGAGCCACGGTTGCAACGGGGATTGGCGGCAGCCTGGTCGCCGGCTGGAACGAGTGGGGCCATCGCGCGAGCGTGTTCATCGCCAAGGCAGCCAGTTATGAGGCCGATCTCGAACGCACGATCGCCGTTGGGCTCGGTGAGCTTGGGCTGCGCCCGCCGTGGGCCAGAGGGAAGACCGTGCTGTTGAAGCCAAACCTTGTGGAGCCAAGCCGCGAGGCCCCTGAGATCAACACGCACCCGTACGTGGTTCGTGCCGCAGCGGAGGTTTTTCGGAGCTGGGGTGCGGCGGAAGTCCTGGTCGCTGAGGGTCCGGGGCACTGCCGGGACGCGTTGCTGGTTCTCGACCAGTCGGGGCTGGGCAAGGTCCTGGACGAGTCGCGCCTGGAGTTCATCGATTTGAATCACGACGAGGTGGATTTCGTTCCGAACCAGCTTCGGCAGACGACACTCTCGAAGCTTGCATTGCCGGCGTCGCTCAAACGGGCGGACCTGATCGTGTCGCTGCCGAAGATGAAGACACACCACTGGGCGGGGGTGACGCTCTCGATGAAGAACCTCTTCGGAGTGATGCCCGGGATCGTGTACGGGTGGCCCAAGAACGTGCTGCATTACGCGGGCATTGGGTCGTCGATCCTGGACATCAACGCGGCCGTGCTGCCGCATCTGGCGATTGTCGACGGCATTGTCGGAATGGAGGGTGACGGGCCGATCATGGGCACGCCGCGTCGCCTGGGCGTGCTGGTGATGGGAACGAACCTGCCGGCCGTCGACGCGACCTGTACCCGGCTGATGCGGATCGACCCCTGGCGGGTGGGATACCTGGCGGCCGCATCGTCGCGGCTGGGCCCGATCGCCGAGCGCCACATCCGGCAGCGTGGAGAGGCGATCGCCGAGCTGGCACAGCCGTTCGAGCTGCTCGAGAAGCCGTGGCTGGCGGGGCTGCGGGCTTGAACCCTTGGTCGTCGATGGCCTGATCGGATAGAATTTCGAAGTCCCGCTCGCGACACGGTTTGCACCGGCATCGGGCGATGGTGGGATGAGATCGGAATTCAGGGCGTCTGACCAACTCGATGGCTACGGGCAACTACTGGTCTGAAACTGAGGGACTGCCATCATCAAAAGGTGAGCCGCCCGATGGCGGGCTCGGCGATCCTCGTGTGATCGGTCGGTATCGGGTCATCCGGCGGCTGGGCGAGGGTGGGTTCGGGCGGGTTTATCTGGCGCATGACGACGAGCTGGACCGCGCCGTCGCGATCAAGGTGCCCACGCCGTCGCGGGTTGCCCGTTCCGGAGATGTCGAGCTTTACCTGGCGGAGGCGCGTGCCCTGGCGAAGCTCGACCACCCGAATATCGTTCCGGTGTATGACGTTGGGCGGACGGATCAAGGGCTCTGCTATGTAGTATCGAGGTTCGTGGAGGGGAGCGACCTGGCGGCGCGGCTCAGGCAGGGGCGGCTGTCATTTCGTGAGTCGATCGAGCTTACCGCGACCGTCGCGGAAGCTCTTCATCATGCGCACACGCGCGGCCTGGTGCACAGAGATATCAAGCCGGCGAATATCTTGATCGGCCAATCGAACCAGCCGTGGGTGGCCGATTTCGGGCTGGCGCTCAAAGACGAGGACTACGGCAAGGGAGCCAAGCTGGCGGGCACGCCCGATTACATGAGCCCCGAGCAGGCGCGTGGCGAGGGGCACCGTGTGGACGGCCGCTCGGACATTTTCAGCCTGGGCGTTGTGCTCTATGAGCTGCTCTCGGGCCGTAAACCGTTTCGTGGCGAGAACCGCGCTGAGGTAATGGATCAAATCGCCACGGTCGAGCCGCGGCCGCTTCGGCAGATGGACGATGCGATTCCGCGCGAGCTCGAGCGGATCAGCCAGAAGGCAATGGCGAAGCGAGCGTCGGAGCGGTACAGCACGGGACGAGATTTTGCGGAGGACCTGCGTCATTTCGCGGAAACCGAGGTGTCGCTCGGCCCGCCGCTTTCTGCACCGAGCACGGTCGCGGTCCCGCCGCCCGGATCGACCCAGGAGGCCACCCCGGCTCCGACGCCGCCGGTGCGGTCGGAATCGGACGCGCAGCTCATCAAGATCATTCCCAAAGGTCTGAGGTCGTTTGACCGGCACGACGCGGACTTCTACCTCGAGCTTTTGCCGGGCGCTCGAGACCGGGACGGTTTGCCCGAGAGTCTGCGCTTCTGGAAGACGCGGATCGAATCGGGCGACGCCGACACGACGTTTCGCGTGGGGCTCGTGTATGGGCCTTCGGGTTGCGGCAAGTCGTCGATGTTCAAGGCGGGTTTGTTGCCGAGACTCTCCAAGCACGTACTGCCGGTTTACATCGAGGCGACACCGGAGGATACCGAGGCACGGCTTCAAAAAGGCCTGAGAAAAGTATGCCCCGACCTATCAAGTGACTGGTCGCTCGTCGACGCGCTTTCGGCCTTACGTCGCGGGCGGGTGATTCGGCCCGGACAGAAAGTGCTGCTGGTGCTGGACCAGTTCGAGCAGTGGCTCTTTGCGCGGCGCAACGAAATGAACACGGAGTTGGTCGCGGCTCTTCGGCAGTGCGACGGCGAGCATATCCAGGCGGTCGTGATGGCACGGGACGATTTCTGGATGGCGGCGACGCGGTTCATGAGAGACCTGGAGATCCGGCTCGTCGAAGGCGAGAACTCGGCGGCGGTTGATTTGTTTCAGCTCATGCACGCGCGCCGGGTTTTGACGGCATTCGGGCGAGCGTACGGAGTGTTGCCCGAGAAGTCATCGGAGCTTTCCGCAGAGCAGAAGTCGTTCATCGAGCAATCGGTGGCGGGACTGGCACAAGACGGCAAGGTCGTGTCGGTGCGGCTGGCGCTGTTCGCGGAAATGGTGAAAGGAAAGCCCTGGACGCCGGCGACGCTCAAGGACATTGGCGGAACGCAAGGGGTGGGCGTGACGTTTCTCGAGGAAACGTTCAGCGCCTCGACCGCGCCGCCGGAGCATCGGCTGCACCAGCGGGCGGCGCAGGGGGTGCTCAAGGCCCTGCTGCCGCAGAGCGGGACGGACATCAAGGGTCAGATGCGGTCGGAGTCGGAGTTGCGGGAGGTTTCCGGGTATGCAAGCCGGCCGAGGGATTTCGACGATCTGATCGGGATTCTCGACGCCGAGTTGCGGTTGATCACTCCGACGGATCCTGAAGGAACGGCGGCAGAGATGCCGGCAGAGAAGCTGTCTGGCCAGCGATATTTCCAGCTTACGCACGATTACCTTGTTCATTCGCTGCGCGAGTGGCTGACGCGCAAGCAGAGGGAGACCCGACGGGGACGAGCGGAGCTGATCCTCGCCGAGCGCGCGGCGATCTGGAGTGCCAAGCCCGAGCTGCGGCATCTACCCTCACTCGTCGAATGGGCAAGCATACGCGCGCTCACTCGCCCCAAGGATTGGACCGAGCCGGAGCGAAGGATGATGCGACGGGCGGGTCTTTTTAACGGGCTGCGGGCGATTGCGTTTGCCGGGGTCGCCGCGGTTCTAGCTGCGGTTGGGCTCTCCGCGTGGTACGCCAGAGCGGCGTCCGCGAGAAGCCGGGTTCAGGAGCTGCTCAATGCGGACATCGGGGAAATAACTCGGTTGATCGGGGAGCTCAAGGCCGAAAGGCGACTTGATCGACCCGGAACTGCGCAAGATCGTCGAAGCAGGTTGGTTTCCGCCGAAGGCAAAGCTGCACGCTAGCTTGGCGCTCTATCCCGTCGATCCGGGCCAGCTCGGGTACCTCAAAACGCGATTACAGAATTCGACGCCGGAAGAACTCCTCGTGCTGAGAACGGTTCTGCGATCGCAGGCCGCGAGCCTGGTCCCTCCATTGTGGTCCGTCGTCGAGTCGAAGGATTCTTCGGATGCGGCCGTCCTCTCCGCGGCCGGGGCCTTGGCTGCGTTCGAGCCGGAGGCTTCCCGATGGCGCGAGATCGGTGGCAGGGTGGCGAAGGCTCTAGTCACGATCGACGGCGACTCGCGCGAGTCGTGGCTGGAGGTCTTTCGAAACATTCGATCGATCTTAACGCCCGCCCTGTCGGCGATCTTTCGCGAGACGTCCGAGAAGCCCGACGTCCAGTCGCAGCACGAGATGGCGACGAGCATTCTGTGTGACTATGCGCACGACGACCCGGCGGTTCTGGCCGAGTTACTGCTGGGCGCCGATCCCCTCGCTTACACAAGCCTTTTTCGCCAGGCCGAGCAGCAATCGCAGAAGATCCAGCCGATTCTCCGGGCGGAGCTCGACCGAAAGGCCGAGGCCAGGAACGACGCGGTGGTCGACCCGGCATGGGCAAAGCCGGCTACTCAACTGGTGAGCCGGATCGGCGCGGCGGCAGGCTTGCTGGACGATCGGTTCGCTTTTTGCCAGACGATGAAACTCAACGAGTTTCTCGAAACGGCGGAAGGGCTCCGCGCATCCGGCTATCGTCCTGTGCGTGTCAGACCGTATAACGATCTGTCGATGGTACGTGTTGCCGCGGTCTGGGCGCGTGACGGGCGTGAATGGCGGCTCGATGCTGATCTTTCATCCGAGGATGTTCTCCGTCACGATGAGAAAAACCGTGGGGAGAAGTACGTACCGGTCGATGTTGCCTGCTATGTCGCGACTGCGGGGGCGGGGATCGCCTCCGAGCGTTACGCTATAGTGTGGGCGCTAACGTCTGGGAGCGACGACGTAAGCATCAGCTTCGGGGCCACGGCGGAAGAGCGGGCTGCGAAGGAGGGCGAGCTCAAGGATCTCGAGCTGAATCCACGTTCGCTGCAAGCGATGCGATGCGCGGACGGTTGCGTGAAGTATTGCGGGGTTTGGGGCCGGGAGTCCGGCGGCTCGACGCCGTCGGAGACGACAGTGAACGTATTCGAGCCCGACCTGGCGGCCATGCGAACAGCGCGAGGCGATCAGGTCGTGTCTGACGCGACGGTAAGCGGTGTGGGCCAGCCGCAATCGACTCGTGCGCGTGTGCAGGCCGCCTTGAGAGCCGCGGAAAAAACGCTCGAGACCAAGCCGGGCAACCTCGATGCACGGCGGGCGCTGGCGATGGCCAACTTGCGGGCAGGCGAACCGGGCAAGGCACTGGAAGACCTCAAGTACCTGATCGGCACGAACAAGAACGACGTGGAGGCGTTGCGGTGGCGCGCGATCGCTCTTGCACGGCTGGGCAGGAAGAGCGAAGCGCTGGCCGATCTGGCTGGATTCAGGAGCGCGTACGCGCCTCTGTCCTGGAAGCTCGGTCTAGCGGTTGTTGTCGCGGCCGAGCTGGGCGAGGGACTCGAGGAGGCAATTGGCGAGCTCGATCGCGCACTCTCCAAGGAGCCCAAGGACAGCGAACTCCGTTACGAGTCGATCCGTGCCTTCGCCTTGGCCTCTGCGCCGGTGATGGGTCGCGCTCACGTGCAAGGCCGCGGGCTTGTGGACCGTGCCTGTCGATTGATCGAGGAGGCTGTGCGGGACCGCGACGTCGAGTTCAGCCGGATGGACGTCGACCCCGCGCTTGATCCGATTCGCGACGACGCGGCGTTCACCTCGCTCATGAGCGCTTCGGTTGTCGATCGCCGATACGCTGTCGTCTGGTCAAGTGCGCTCGAGTGGGAGGAACAGGTGCTGGAAGGTCTGGATCCGGCCGAGCAGCTCAGGCGCGGCAGGAAGCTCACGAGCGAAGGTTATCGCCCGGTGGCGTGGTCGGTTGCGCCGACCACACCCGGTCGATCCCTTGCCGCGATCTCGGTCTGGCACCGAGCTCGAGTCTCGGATGCCGAAAAACAAGCGGTGGCCGAGCGCCAGGCCCGCGCTGCGGTGACCATGGTGAAGCTGAATCTGACTGATTCCGTCTGGCCTCTCTTCGGGCACAGCCCTGACCCTCGGGTTCGCAGTATGATCGTTGACATGTTGAGCTCGTTCGGTTGTGCACCGAACCTTGTCGCGTCGGAATTCGAGCGGTTTGATTCGCACTTCAAGGAGACTCCGGCTCGAGCCGGACCAGCCGAACATGAGACCTCCCGTCGCCCTTCCGGCAACACCGAGCAGATCCTCTTTCACCCGGCCATTTCGACACGACGGGCGCTCATTCTGGCCCTCGGGACGTTCGGTGTCGACACACTGCCGGCGGAGCCGAGGGAACGGATCATCCGGACCTTACTCCAGCTCTTCCGTAACGATCCGGATGCAGGCATCCATGGCGCATGCGAGTGGACGCTCCGGCAGTGGAATCAAACGGACAAACTGAACGGGATCACTCGCGACTTGAGTGGGAACGACGTTGCCCGAAATCGGCGCTGGTTCGTCAACAAAGAGGGGCAGACTTTCACCAGGATCGAGGGTCCCGTCGAGTTTCGGATGGGCTCGCCTGACGGCGAGTTGGACCGAAACGCCGATCTCGAGCTTCCGCGTCGGATGTTGATCCCGCGAAGCTTTGCCATCGCCACGAAGGAGGTGACGGTTGAGGAATTTGGCCGATTTGTAAAGAGCAACAATCAATTCAGTCTTCGGCGCAGCACGCTGCTCCAGTACAGTCCCGACCCGAATGGACCCTGCATCGCCTCGGACTGGTTCACTGCCGCCGCCTACTGCAACTGGCTCAGCGAACAAGAGCGATTGCCCAAAGACCAGTGGTGCTATCTCCCGAACGAGCTGGGTGCGTACGCCGAAGGGATGTCGATCCCGGCCGACGTGCTGGAACGCACTGGTTATCGACTGCCGACCGAGGCGGAATGGGAATTCGCCTGCCGCGCGGGCGCGGTCACAAGCCGTCACTACGGCAGCTCGATTGCACTGCTCGAGAAATACGCGATGTATCAGCGCAACGGCGAGGGACACGCCTGGCTCTGCGGCAAGCGTCGCCCCAATGATCTGGGATTGTTTGATGTGCTAGGAAACGTTTATGAATGGTGTCACGGCCGAAGCCTCCCCTCCGAGCGCGGAAAGCGTGGACCGTTCAGCGACATCGTGACGGTATTTGAGGTCGTCGACGGCAACAGTCTGCGTGGCCAACGAGGCGGGGCATTCAGTGACCCGCCGGACACCATCCGCGCGGCGATTCGCATCGGCGAGCTGCCATCGTACCGTGGCGTCTACAGCGGCATCCGCCCGGTGAAGACCTGGAAATGAAGACGGCGAGATCAAACTGCTGTCGCGGCTATTACAATGCACTACCGGCCGTGATGTTCTTTGCGTTGGGTAGGATGTAGAAGACAGTCGTACCGCTAACCGCGACGCCCGCAGAGCTGGTGACCGCGTTCGGAGGCGTGGTGACGACGGTGATCTGGCCTCCCAGCTTGAAGAGGTTCTTGCCGCTGATCATGAAGCTCACGCTGTTGTTCGACGGGTTGTAGTTCGGGGTTAAGCTGACTGGCACAAGCGATTTCTTCTTCATTCTCTTGACTGTCTTCGTGACGATCTTGTCGACCTTATAGCCGCTCATGGAACCGGTGGTTGCCTGGCTCATGGCCTCGCTGAAGACAAGTTCAAACCCGGTGACGACGGGCTTGCCGATCTTCTTGCCTTTCCTGTTTGTCTTCTGGGAGGTCAAGACTTGTTCGAACTCTACTGTTGGAGCCGGGGGAACAGGGGCTGGGTTGATGGGCAGTGGTGGTGTTGAGATCTTCGGGAGGCCGGGGGCCGAAATCTGGATTGAGTTTCCCTGGCCGGCGGTGGAAGCGGTCAGTCCGGTGAACGTCGCCACACCATTCCTGGCCGGGATGGATCCCGAGACACCCGGTTCGTTGGGCAGCGAGATGGTCACCGAGCCGCTGTAGCCTGTCGCCACGTTGCCGAATTGATCCTCGGCGGTGACGGCGATTGAGAATGGCTGCCCGACGATGATGGGGTCCGGTGGCGGCATCGAAACGAACAGTTGCGAGTCGGCTGCGGCGGTGACGTCGACGATGGCGCTTCCGGCGATCGTGGTCGAAATCGCATCGGTCGCGGTGATTGTCTGGCTGTCGGCGGTTTCGAGCTCAACGCCGGTAAACGTGTATTTGCCTGCGTCTGCCGAGGTGAAAATGTGGCTCGCCGGCAGGCCAACTTGCTTGGCGTCGGTGCTCGAGAGATTGACCGTTCCTTGATAGATATTCAATCCGCTGCCGACGGTGTTGCCGTAACGATCCTGGGCGGTGACGGTGACGGTTCCGACGGTGCCGGCGACATCCGGGTTCGCGAAGCTGGTCGTGACGAGGAAGTCGTGCACCGGCGCGGGGACGACGCTCACCGATGGGCTTGTCCCTGTGATCGTGCTGGAAAGTGAGTCAGTCGCTGTGATCGACTGGTTGCCGGTTGTCTCGAGGACGACATTATTGAAAACGTGTGAACCGTCGTCGGCCGCAAGGAATTTATAAGTAGACGGCAGGCCGGCCATGTGAGCATCGGTGCCGGTCAGGTCCACGGTGCCCTGGTAGAAGCTGGACGGGCCGCCGGTTGTATTACCGTAGAGATCCTTGGCCGTGATGGTGACCGTGCCGGTCGTCCCCGCCACATCGGGGTTGGCAAAATTGGAGGTGACGAGGAAGTCGTGCGTCGCGCCGGGGATGACGTTCACCAGAGCGCTTGATCCTCTGATCGCACTGGAAGTCGAGTCGGTTGCCGTGATCGACTGGCTGCCGGCCGTTTCAAGGAGGACGTTGTTGAAAACGTGCAATCCGTCGTCGGCGACGCCGAACGCGTAAGTTGCGGGGAGGCCTGCGATCTGCGGATCGGTGCTCGTGAGGTCCACGGTGCCCTTATACTGGTTGAGGCCATCACTGACGGTGTTGCCGTAGAGATCCTGCGCGGTGATGGTGACCGTGCCCGATGTCCCGGCCACGTCAGGACTGACGAAGCTGGTGGTGACGATGAAGTCGTACGCCGCTGCCGGGACGACGTTCACCTGCGGGCTTGTCCCGGTGATCGCGCTCGAAGCCGAGTCGGTTGCCGTGATCGACTGGCTGCCCGCGGTTTTGAGGACCACGTTATTGAAGACGTGCGACCCATCGTCGGCGGCGAGGAATTTGTAAGTCGACGGCAGGCCTGCCATTTTGTCGTCGGTGCCGGTCAGGTCGACGGTGCCCTGGTACAAGTTCGGCGCGCTGCCGGTTGTATTACCGTAGAGATCCTGGGCCGTGATGGTGACGGTGCCCGCTGTGCCCGCCACGTCGGAACTCGGGAAGCTGGTGGTGACGAGGAAAGCATGCGTCGCCGCGGGGACGACGTTCACCGATGGACTTGTGCCTGTGACTGCGCTGGAAGCCGAGTCGGTTGCCGTGATCGACTGGCTGCCGGCGGTCTTGAAGGCGACGTTATTGAAGGCGTGCGATCCGGCGTCCGTGGGCATGAAAGCGTACGTTGACGGCAGACCAGCGATCTGGTCGTCGGTGCTGGTCAGGTCGACCGTGCCGAGGTATGGGGTGGGGCCGTTTTCGACGTTGCCGTACTGGTCTTCGGCGGTCACCTGGACGTTGCCCGCGGATCCGGCCACGTCTGAATTCGCGAAGGTTGTGCTGACGATAAAGTCATACGTCGCGGCGGGGATGACGTTCACCGACAGGCTGGTGCCGGTGATCGTGTTGGAAATGTCGTCAGTTGCGGTGATCGACTGGCTGCCCTCGGACTCGAGGACGACGCTATTGAAAACGTGCGATCCAGCGTCGCCGGGGACGAACCTGTAACTCGATGGGAGCCCCGACTCCAGGCCGTCGGTGCTCGTCAGATCCACGGTGCCGTGATATTGGTACAGGCCGCTGGCGGCAGTATTTCCGTATGCGTCAATCGCGGTGACGGTAACCGTGGCCGGTGTTCCAGCCACGTCGGGATTCGCAAAGGTGGTGGTGACGACCAAGGCATGCGCCGCCGCCGAAACGACGGTCACCTGAGGGCTTGTGCCGGTGATCGTGCTCGAGCCCGCGTCGGTTGCCGTGAACGACTGACTGCCGGCGGTCTCGAGGGCGACGTTGTTGAAAATGTGAATTCCAGCATCGCCGGCACTGAAGGCGTAGTTCGTCGGAAGGCCAGCGACCTGGCCGTCGGTGCTCGAGAGGTCCACCGTGCCCCGATACTGGTTGGGACCGGATGCGTCGGTGTTGCCGTAGAGATCCTTCGCGGTGACGGTGACCGTGCCCGCTGTCCCGGCCACATCCGGACTGGACAAGCCTGTGGCCACGAGAAAGTCGTGCACCGCCCCGGGGACGACCGTCACGGTCGGGCTCGTGCCGGTGATCGTGCTCGAGGCCGAGTCGGTTGCGGTGATTGACTGGTTGCCGGCCGTCTCGAGAACGACGTTCTCGAAGATGTGGGTACCGGCGTCGCTGGTCTGGAATGCGTAAGTCGATGGCAGCCCGGCGATCCGGCTGTCTGTGCTTGTCAGATTCACGGTGCCCACATACGGGTTGGAGCCGTTTTCCGGGTTGCCGTACTGATCCTCGGCAGTGACCGTGACGGTGCCGGTTGTCCCGGCCACGTCCGAACTAGCGAAGCTGGTTGTAACGGCGAACTGATAGGGAGTCGACGGGGTGATCGGGATGGGTGTTGAAGTACTTCCCGCGAGTGAGCCGCTCGTGGCGCTCAGGGTGATGTTGCCGGTCTTGGTGTCGACCAGATCGTTGAACACCGCGACGCCGTTCGTGGCGGGCATCGTGAGAGTACCCGTCAGCATTCCGGGCCCGCTCGCCTGCGCGATGCTGACATCGCTCGAGTAGGTTGGGTCGACGTTGTTGTACGGGTCTTCTGCGGAGGCAGTGACCGTGAAGGGCTTACCGGCGATGACGCCGCCGGGGGGCCGCGTGACGATTCTGATCGCCCCCGCAGCATTGGTGGTGATGCCGGATTGTGTGCCGGTAATGCCGGGGATCTGGGTGTCGGTGGCGGTGATCGACTGCGGGCCGGCAGTCTTCAGTGTTGCCGTGAAGGTATGCACGCCGTCGTCGCCGCCGGGGCCGGTTGTGAAGGTGTAGTCAAGTGGCAGCCCGTCTCCGGGAGAGATCTGGCCGTCGGAGCTTGTAAATGCGATGGTGCCGTTGTAGTCGGTGGCGACGTTACCATTCGAGTCTTCAGCCGTCACGGTGAAGGTCTGGCTCTGGCCTGCAGTTGTCGTCGGCGCGTAGCCGGAAATGATCAGTTTGCTGGCCACGGCCTGCACGACGACGATTCCCGACTGCGTTCCGCTGATGCCGCTGTTTGTGGTGTCGGTGGCGGTGATCGATTGAGTGCCGGGCGTTTGCAGCGTGGCGCTGAAGACATGCGTGCCGTTGTCGCCGCCGGAGCCGGTCGTGAAGGTGTAGTTGGAAGGGAGGCCGGTTCCAGCGGTCGACTGGCTGTCGGTGCTTGTGAAGTGGATCGTGCCGGTGTAGCCGGTGGCGACATTGCCGTTTGCGTCAAGGACCGTCACCGTGAAGTTGTGGGCGACTCCCGTGGGTGTTGGCGACGGGTAGCCTGAAAGCTCCAAGGTGCTGGCCATGGTCGATGTGACGACAATGCCGGACTGGGTGCCGCTGATGAGACTGCTGGCCGTGTCCGTGGCGGTGATTGACTGCGATCCCGCGGTGTTCAGCGTTGCGCTGAAGACATGCACGCCGTTATCGCCGCCCGAGCCGGTGGTGAAGGTGTAGTTGGCGGGCAGGCCGTTTCCAGCGGTGACCTTGGTGTCGGAGCTGGTAAAGTGGATGGTGCCGGTGTAGCCGGTGGCGACGTTGCCGTTTGCGTCGTAGACCGTGACGGTGAGGTTGTGGGCCACGCCCGAAGTCGTGGGCGAAGGATAGGCCGAAACGACCAAGGTGCTGGCGGCTGCGGGGTTGACGAGGATGCCGGACTGGGTGCCGCTGATCGAGCTGTTGGCTGTGTCGGTGGCGGTGATCGACTGCGTTCCGGCCGTTGCGAGCGTGGCGGTGAAGGTGTGCGTGCCGTTGTCGCCGCCCAAGCCGGTGGTGAAGGTGTAGTTAACCGGCAGGCCGTTTCCAGCGGTGACCTTGGTGTCGGAGCTGGTGAAGTGGATGGTGCCGGTGTAGCCGGTGGCGATGTTGCCGATCGAGTCGTAGATGTTCACGATGAAACTATGGGCTGCACCCGAGGTCGTCGGCGATGGATAGGCCGAAACGACCAGCGTGCTGGCGACTGCCGGGTTGACGATGATGCCGGACTGGGTGCCGCTGATGGAACTGCTCAAGGAGTCGGTGGCCGTGATCGACTGCGTTCCTACCGATTTGAGCGTGGCGGTGAAGGTGTGAATGCCTTTGTCGCCGCCGGAGCCGGTGAACGTGTAGTCGGCAGGGAGGCCATTTCCCGTGGTCGACAGGCTGTCGGAGCTGGTGAAGTGGATGGTGCCAATGTAGCCGGTCGCAACGTTGCCGTTCGGGTCGTAGGCCGTGACGGTGAAGTTGTGGGCGATGCCCGCCGTGGTCGGCGAAGGATAGGCGGAGACCACCAGGGTGCTCGCGGCCGCGGGGTTGACGATGATGCCGGTCTGGGTGCCGCTGATGGAACTGCTCAAGGAGTCGGTGGCCGTGATCGACTGCGTTCCTGCTGTTATAAGCGTGGCGGTGAACGAGTGAACGCCGTTATCGCCGCCCGAGCCGGTGGTGAAGGTGTAGTTGGCGGGCAGGCCGTTTCCAGCGGTGACCTTGGTGTCGGAGCTGGTGAAGTGGATGGTGCCGGTGTAGCCGGTGGCGAGGTTGCCGTACGGGTCTTTGGCCGTGACGGTGAAGCCCTGGGCCACGCCCGAAGTGGTTGGCGAAGGATAGGCCGAGACGACGAAGGTGCTGGCGGCCGCGGGGTTGACGAGGATGCCGGACTGGGTGCCGTGAAGGGCACTGTTGGCTGTGTCGGTGGCCGAGATTGACTGCGGTCCGGCGGTCTTGAGCGTTGCGGTGAAGGTGTGGCTGCCGTTGTCGTCACCGATGCCGCTCGTGAAGGTGTAGTCAGCAGGCAGGCCGTTTCCAGCAATCGACAGGCTGTCGGAGCTGGTGAAGTGGACGGTTCCGGTGTAGCCCGTGGCGATGTTCCCCTTTGGGTCGTAGAGAGTGACCGTGAAGGTTTGGCCGACGTCTGCGGTCGTGGACGAAGGATACGCCGAGATCACGAGGGTGGTGGCGGGCGCGGGGTTGACCTTGATGCCGGACTGAGTGCCCGTAATGGAACTGTTGGAAGTGTCGGTCGCGGTGATCGACTGGGTTCCCACTTTGTTGAGCGCGGCGTTGAATGTGTGTACGCCGTCGTCGTCGCCCGCACCCGTCGTGAATGTGTAATCGGCGGGCAGACCATTACCGGCGGATACGGATGAGTCGCTGCTGGTGAAATGAATCGTGCCGGTGTAGCCGGTGGCAACATTGCCGTACTGGTCGAGGGCCGAAACGATGAAGCTCTGGGACGTGCCCGCCGTTGTCGGCGACGGGAATTGCGAAACGGCGACGCTGGTGGCGACGCCGGGGGTGACGACGATGCCGGAATCGACGCCGAGGATCTTGGTCGTGGTGTCCTCGGCGATGATCGACTGCGGGCCGGCGGTTTTGAGCGTGGCGGAGAAGGTGTGAACGCCATTGTCTGCGCCGGTGCCCGTGGTGAAGGTGTAATCGAGCGGGAGGCCGGAGCCGGGAGTGGCCAGAGCATCGCTGCTTTCGAACTGGATGGTGCCGGTGTAACCGGTGACGACGGCTCCGTACAAGCTCTCCACGGTCACTGTGAAGTTGCCGGCCGCACCGGCCGCGGTTGGCGACGGGTAGCCTGTGACGACGAATTTGTACGGTTCGGTGGTGGTCAGAGGGTTCGAGTAGTCGATGGTGGGCAGACTTGTATTATTGGCGCTGTCGAGGAGCTTGGTCGCGATCTGCGATCCGACTGTCGTACCCCAGTAGTTGTACTCCAGATCGATAATAATGGCGGTACTGCCGGCTGCGATGATGCCCTCGGAGGGTACGTTCGAGAAATCGTTGCCGGCGATGTTGATGGTCGCGGCGCTATTGATCGTGATCTTGCCGGTAACGGCCACTGCGCCGAGCGTGTCGTTGGAGCCCGAGTTGAGGAGCAGGCTGGGCACGGCATCGGTGCCGCCGGTGACGACGAGCTTGCCGCCGGAATTGATCACGATCTGTTCGGTCGAACCGTAGGCGAGGCCGGGGTTCGCGAAGGCGGTTGAGGTGGCGTTCAAGGCGCCACCGGCGTCGACCACGATCTGAGTCGTGTCGTATTGAGCGGTCGGGATTGACACGGTGTCGCCCGAGCCAAAGGTGAGCGTCCCGTTGTCGGTGAGCGTCTGGGCTGCGCTGATCTGAACATCGACGCCGGCGGCGACATTGAGCAGCGCTCCTGGGCCCACGGTGAAGCCGCTGGGGAAGACGTAGAGCAGGTTCGTCGTGACGGTGCCGATCAGGTTGAGGTCGACCTCGCCGCTGGAGAGCGTGCCCGCGATGATGTTGACGTCGTCGAAGCTGTAGTTGCCGGATAAGGATGCCACGTCGTTGTAGGGCACGAAGATCGGCACGTTGAAGGTGCTGCCGGTGGGGGAGATGGTGCCGCCTGAGTTGACCACGATCTGGTTGATCGAATCGTAGGCGAGGCCGGGGTTCACGAATGTGGTGGAGGTGGCGTTCAGGACGCCGCCGCCCGTGACCACGATCTGCGTCGTGTCGTATTGAGCGGTCGGGAATGACACCGAGTCCAGCGAGCCGAAGGTGAGCGTGCCGTTATCGGTGAGGGTCTGGGCCGCGCTGATCTGAACATTGACGCCGCCCGCGACTTTCAGTGTCGCTCCCGAGCCGACCGTGAAGCCGCCGGGGAAGACGTAGAGCAGGTTCGTCGTGACGGTGCCGATCAGGTTGAGGTCGACTTCGCCGCTGGAAAGCGTGCCCGCGATGATGTTGATGTCGTCGAAGCTGTAGTTGCCAGACAAGGAGGAGACGTCGTTGTAGGGCACGAAGATCGGCACGTTGAACGTGCTGCCGGTGGGGGAGATGATGCCGCCTGTGTTGACCGAGATCTGGTTGGTCGAATCGTAGGCGAGGCCGGGGTTCACGAAGGTGGTGGATGTGGCGTTCAGGACGCCGCCGGCCGTGACCACGATCTGCGTCGTGTCGTATTGAGCGGTCGGGAATGACACGGAGTCGTTGGAGCCGAAGGTGAGCGTCCCGTTATCGGTGAGCGTCTGGGCTGCGCTGATCTGAACATTGACGCCGGCCGCGACTTTCAGTGTCGTTCCCGAGCCGACCGTGAAGCCGCTGGGGAAGACGTAGAGCAGGTTCGTCGTGACGGTGCCGAACAGGTTGAGGTCGACCTCGCCACTCGTGAGCGTGGCCGGGTTGATGTTGATGTCGTCGAAGCTGTAGTTGCCGGATAAGGAGGCCACGTCGTTGTAGGGTACGAAGATCGGCACGTTGAAGGTGCTGCCGGTGGGGGAAATGGTGCCGCCTGAGTTGACCACGATCTGGTTGATCGAACCGTAGGCGAGGCCGGGATTCACGAAGGTGGTGGAAGTGGCGTTCAGGACGCCGCCGGCCGTGACCACGATCTGCGTCGTGTCGTATTGAGCGGTCGGGAATGACACGGAGTCGTTGGAGCCGAAGGTGAGCGTGCCGTTGTCGGTGAGCGTCTGGGCTGCGCTGATCTGAACGTTGACGCCGGCGGCGACTTTCAGCGTCGTTCCCGAGCCGACCGTGAAGCCGCCGGGGAAGACGTAGAGCAGGTTCGTCGTGACGGTGCCGATCAGGTTGAGGTCGACCTCGCCGCTGGTGAGCGTGCCGGCGATGATGTTGATGTCGTCGAAGCTGTAGTTGCCGGATAAGGAGGCCACGTCGTTGTAGGGCACGAAGATCGGCACGTTGAAGGTGCTGCCGGTGGGCGAGATGGTGCCGCCTGAGTTGACCACGATCTGGTTGATCGAACCGTAGGCGAGGCCGGGATTCACGAAGGTGGTGGAGGTGGCGTTCAGGACGCCGCCGGCCGTGACCACGATCTGGGTCGTGTCGTACTGAGCGGTCGGGAAAGACACGGAGTCGTTGGAGCCGAAGGTGAGCGTGCCGTTATCGGTGAGCGTCTGGGCTGCGCTGATCTGAACATTGACGCCGGCGGCGAGTTTCAGTGTCGTTCCCGAGCCGACCGTGAAGCCGCCGGGGAAGACGTAGAGCAGGTTCGTCGTGACGGTGCCGATCAGGTTGAGGTCGACCTCGCCGCTGGTGAGCGTGCCGGCGATGATGTTGATGTCGTCAAAGCTGTAGTTGCCGGCCAGGGCGGCCACGTCGTTGTAGGGTACGAAGATCGGCACGTTGAAGGTGCTGCTGGTGGGGGAGATGGTGCCGCCTGAGTTGACCACGATCTGGTTGATCGAACCGTAGGCGAGGCCGGGGTTCACGAATGTGGTGGAGGTGGCGTTCAGGACGCCGCCGCCCGTGACCACGATCTGGGTCGTGTCGTACTGAGCGGTCGGGAAAGACACGGAGTCGTTGGAGCCGAAGGTGAGCGTCCCGTTATCGGTGAGTGTCTGGTCTGCGCTGATCTGAACATTGACGCCAGCCGCGACTTTCAGTGTCGTTCCGGGGCCCACCGTGAAGCCGCTGGGGAAGACGTAGAGCAGGTTCGTCGTGACGGTGCCGATCAGGTTGAGGTCGACCTCGCCACTCGTGAGCGTGCCCGGGTCGATGTTGATGTCGTCGAAGCTGTAGTTGCCGGCCAGGGAGGAGACGTCATTGTAGGGTACGAAGATCGGCACGTTGAAGGTGCTGCCGGTGGGGGAGATCGTACCGCCTGAGTTGACCACGATCTGGTTGATCGAACCGTAGGCGAGGCCGGGGTTCACGAAGGTGGTGGAGGTGGCGTTCAGGACGCCGCCGGCGTCGACCACGATCTGCGTGGTGTCGTATTGAGCGGTCGGGAATGACACGGAGTCGTTGGAGCCGAAGGTGAGCGTGCCGTTGTCGGTGAGCGTCTGGGCTGCGCTGATCTGAACATTGACGCCGGCCGCGACTTTCAGTGTCGTTCCGGGGCCCACCGTGAAGCCGCTGGGAAAGACGTAGAGCAAGTTCGTCGTGACGGTGCCGATCTGGTTGAGGTCGACCTCGCCACTCGTGAGCGTGCCCGGGTTGATGTTGATGTCGTCGAAGCTGTAGTTGCCTGCCAGCGAGGAGACGTCGTTGTAGGGTACGAAGATCGGCACGTTGAAGGTGCTGCCGGTGGGGGAGATGGTGCCACCAGAGTTGACCACGATCTGGTTGATTGAACCGTAGGCGAGGCCGGGATTCACGAATGTGGTGGAGGTGGCGTTCAGGACGCCGCCGGCGTCGACCACGATCTGGGTGGTGTCGTACTCAGCGGTCGGGAGCGACACTGAGTCGTTCGAGCCGAAGGTCAGCGTGCCGTTGTCCGTGACCGTTTGGCCAGCTTCGATCGTAACGCTTGCGCCGGCCGCCACGTTCAGCGCAGCTCCCGCATCCACGGTGACCGGCCCACCGAGCGTGGAGGCGCCTGTACCCGTGCCTGCGCCAGGGTAAGGGAGCCGTTTTCAATGGCGAGCGTGGTCTTGCTGTTCGTAACCACGTTGTACAACATGTCGGAGTTGTTCGAGCTCAGCGAGACGGTTCCAGCGGAGCTCAAGTTGATGATGGCTTCGTCGCCTGAGCCGGGAACCTGTTGTGGGCTCCAGTTCGTAGCCGTGTCCCAATCGCCGCCGCCCGATGCCGCCCACGTGATCATGGAAAGGACCTGGCGCCGCTCCAGGAGCTCGACGTGAAAGCGATTGCGCCTGCGCTTTCTACCAGATCCGTTCCGCTCGATCTCGGACGAGGCGACCCGTTTCATTCCCAGCGAGAGCCACCTGGCGATGTTGTACTTCATTGTATTTCCGTGAATGCGCCGAGCGTAGGCAGATCGTGTGACCGCAGCGATTGTTCGGCACGCAGCGCTGCATCGGTTCAGTCAGCGTCGTCAATCATGCAACGACCCATAGGATCTTCTCACGCGCGTCGCTTGGGTGTCAACGATGTTCGTCAATGTTCAGCATTGAGTGGGTTGATCGCTGTCACGTGTCATTTCGGGTACCCCCGGCTGATTGGTGGGCTTCGGTTGGGACGAAGCGCTTGGCGGCTGGCCATACTTTCGCTTTCTGATTCTGGAGACGCTTGATCACGGTTCGACTTGCGCGGGTCGGCGCTCTAGCTGAAGAGTTTCACGAAGAGACCTGGAGGCCGCTTGCAGCGATGATGTGCTTTGCTTTCGCCAGGATCTTGAATTCGGTGTCGTTCGCGTTCAGGAAGCCGTCACCTGCGCTGGAAACCCCGTTCGGAGGAGAATTGGTGATGATAATCTGGCCTCCCGTCGTGAATGGTTGTTTGCTCAGGATGGTCACGGTGACGGAGTCGGTCGTCGGGTCATAGGCCGCCGAAACTTTGACCGGCTTGAGCGATGTTTTGGTCTTGTTCTTGATGCGCTTGGTCGTCGTCGCGTCGACTGTGTAGTTGTTGGGATTCTGTGTCGTCGTGGGATTCATCGCGGTGCTGAAATAGAACCTGAAGCCGGAGAACACCGGCTTGCCGACGGTCTTGCCTTTCTGATTCTTCTTTGGTGTCATCACGACCTGCTCGCCGATGATCGCCGGGGAAGGCGGCACGAGCGGCGGCGCCACTTCAATGGGCGGGTTCGCTTTCGGGGGCAAGCCGCTCGCGGTCACCACGATTGACTCGCCCTGAGCGGCTGTGCCGGCGGTGAGGCCCGTGAAGGTTGCCACGCCGTTTGCGGCCTGGACGGTCACCGGGAAGCCCGGGGCGTTGGCCAGAGAGATCGTGACACTCCCACTGAAGGATGAGTTCACGTTTCCAAACGGGTCTTCGGCCGACACTGCCATGTTGAATGGCTGGCCGGCAATGATCGGGTCGGGCGGGGAAATCGTCACCTCTAACAGCGTTGCCTGGGCCGCAACCACATTCACCGCAGCCACTCCGGTGATGGTCGCGGAAATCGAGTCAGTCGCTCTGATCGACTGGCTGCCGGCCGTTTTGAGGACCACGTTATCGAATGTGTGCGAGCCCGCGTCGGCGGAGACGAACATGTAGGTGGACGGGAGGCCCTCCAGCTTGGGGTCGGTGCTGGCCAGATCAATCGTGCCTTCGTATTGGTTGGGTCCGGTATCGGCGGTGTTGCCGTAGGGATCCTTCGCTGTGACGCTGACCGTTCCCGACGTGCCGGCGACGTCGGGATTCGCGAAACTCGTGGTGACCATGAAGTCGTAGGCGGCTGCGGGAACGACGTTGACTGCGGGACTGGTTCCCTTGATCACGCTGGAATCGGAGTCGGTTGCCGTGAACGACTGGCTGCCGGCCGTTTCGAGAATCACGTTATCGAACGTGTGCGAGCCCGCGTCGGCAGCGACGAACATATACGTGGCCGGGAGGCCCGCCAGCTTGGGGTCGGTGCCCGTCAGGTCGATCGTGCCTTCATATTGCTTAGGGCCGCTGCCAGCGACGTTGCCGTAGAGGTCCATGGCGGTGACGGTGACTGTTGCCCGCGAGCCGGCGACATCGGGATTCGCGAAGCTCGTGGAGACGACGAACTCGTGAGTGATCGCTGGGGCGACGGTGACTTCGGGACTGGTGCCCGTGATTGTGCTGGAAACGGAGTCGGTCGCTGTGAACGACTGGCTACCGGCCGTTTCGAGGATCACGTTATTGAACGTGTGCGAGCCCGCGTCCGCGGCGACGAAGGTATAGGTGGCCGGGAGGCCCGCCAGCTTGGGGTCGGTGCTGGCCAGGTCGATCATTCCTTCATACTGGTTGGGGCCGTTTCCGACAATGTTGCCGTAGAGGTCTTTCGCGGTGACGGTGACCGAGCCTGGGGTGCCGGCGACGTCGGGATTCGCGAAGCTCGTGGTGACGGCGAAGTCATATGTGGCTGCTGAGACGACGTTGACTGTGGGACTTGTTCCCGTGATTGTGCTGGTCGCGGAGTCAGTTGCCGTGATCGACTGGCTACCGGCGGTTTCGAGGATCACGTTATCGAACGTGTGCGATCCGGCGTCGTCGGCGACGAAGGTGTAGTTGGGGGGCAGACCTGCGCGCTGGCCATCGGTGCTGCTCAAATCCACCGTGCCCTCATATGGGCTGGAACCGTTTTCCGGGTTGCCAAACTGGTCCTCGGCGGTGATGGTGACTGTGCCCGACGTTCCTGCGACATCGGTGCTATTGAAGCTGGTGGCGACGGCAAATTGCGCGGGAGTCGCGGCGGCGACGGGGATTGGCGGGGTGGTGTCGCCGGTCAGGGTGCCGCTGGCGGCGCTCAAGGCGATGTCGCCGCTCGCCGTGTCGACCAGGTCGTCGAACACGGCCACGCCGGCGCTGGCCTGCATCATGAGCGTGCCGGTCAACATTCCTGGACCGCTCGCCAATCCCACGGTGACGTTCCCTGTGCACGATGTGTCGAGGTTGCCGTATGGGTCGAGTGCGTTGACGGTGATGGCGAACGGCTTGCCGGCGATGACGCCGCCAGGCGGGCGTGAGACAATCTTGATCTCGCTGGCCAGTGCGGGATAGACGATGATGCCGGATTGCGTACCGGTAATGCTCGGAGTCTGGGTGTCCGTGGCCGTGAGCGATTGTATGCCGGCGGCCTCCAGCGTGACGCTAAAGGTGTGCGTGCCGTCGTCGCCGCCGGAGCCCGTCGTGAACGTGTAGTCGAGCGGCAGGCCGTTGCCGGGGGTCACCAGCGTGTCGGTACTGGTGAAGTGGACCGTGCCAGTGTAGCCGGTGGCGACGTTTCCGTAGGGGTCGTAGGCGGTCACAGCGATTTGATGCGCGAAGCCCGCGGTGGTCGGTGACGGGTAGCCCGAGACGATCAGGATGCCGGCGATGGCGGGGTCGACGACGATGCCGGATTGGGTGCCGTGAATGGCGACGCTCACGGTGTCGGTGGCGGTGATTGACTGGGTGCCGGCTGTTTTGAGCGTCGCGCTGAAGGTGTGCACGCCGTTGTCGTCGCCCGAGCCGGCGGTGAAGGTGTAATTGGAGGGGAGGCCATTTCCGGCGGTCGACTTGGGGTCGCTGCTGGTGAAGTGGATCGTGCCAGTGTAATTGGTGTCGACGTTTCCGTTCGTGTCATAGACGGTCACGGTGAAGTTCTGGGCGGCCCCTGCCGTGGTTGGCGAGGGATACGCAGAGATGACCAGCGTGCTGGCGATTGCCGGGTTGACGATGATGCCGGACTGGGTGCCGGTAATGGAGGAATTGGCCGTATCCGTGGCGGTGATTGACTGTGATCCTGTCGTTTTCAGGCGGGCGCTGAAGACGTGCACACCGTTATCGTGCCCGCTGCCGGTGGTGAAGGCGTAGTTGGAAGGCAGACCATTCCCGGCGATCGCCTTGGGGTCGCTGCTCGTGAATTGAATCGTGCCGGTGTAGCCGGTGGCGACGTTGCCGTTTGCGTCCACTACCGTCACGGTGAAGTTGTTCGGTGCCCCGGAAGTGGTTGGCGAAGGATATGCTGAGACGACCAGCGTGCTGGCCGCAGCGGGGACGACAATGATGCCGGACTGCACGCCGCTGATGGAACTATTCGCGGTGTCGGTGGCGGTGATTGACTGTGTTCCCGCGGTTTTCAGCGTGGCGCTGAAGACGTGGGTGCCGTTGTCGGCGCCGGTGCCGGTGGTGAAGGTGTAGTCGGAAGGCAGGCCGTTACCGGCGGTCGACTTGTTGTCGGTGCTGGTGAAGTGGACGGTGCCGGTGTAGCCGGTGTCGAGGTTGCCGTATGGGTCTTGGGCCGTGACGGTGAAGGGCTGCGCAGTGCCCGCCGTGGTCGGCGAAGGATAGGCCGAAACGACGAGCGTGCTGGCGGCTGCGGGGTTGACGATGATGCCGGACTGGGTGCCGGTGATGGAACTCTTGGCGGTGTCGGTGGCGGTGATGGACTGCGTTCCGGCGGTCTTGAGCGTCGCGCTGAAAGTGTGCACCCCGTTATCGGCACCGGTGCCGGTGGTGAACGTGTAGTTGGAAGGCAGGCCGTTTCCAGCGCTTGCTTGACCGTCGCTGCTCGAGAAGTGGATCGTGCCGGTGTAGCTGGTGGCGATGTGGCCATTGGTGTCGTAGACCGTGACGGTGAAGTTCTGGGCCGTGCCGGCGGTGGTCGGGGATGGGTAGGCGGAGATGACCAGGCTAGCGGCCGGTGCCGGATTGACGATGATGGACGATTCGGTGCCGTCGATCGCATTGTTCGCCGTGTCGGTCGCCGTGATGGACTGCGTTCCCGCGGTATACAATTTGGCGCCGAATATGTGTACGCCGTCGTCGCCTGCGACACCGGCCGTGAACGTGTAATCGGCGGGAAGGCCGTTACCGGCGGTTACCGAGGTGTCGCTGCTCGAGAAATGAATCGTGCCGGCGTAGCCGGTGGCGACATTGCCGTACGCGTCCAGAGCCGAAACGGTGAAGAGATGGGTGGCGCCCGAAATCGTGGGCGACGGAAATCCCGAAACGGCGAGGCTGCTGGCCGGGCCCGGGTTGACGATGATGGCGGAATCAATGCCGAGGATCCGGGTCGTTGTGTCCTGGGCGATGATCGACTGCGAACCGGCTGTTTTCAGAGTGGCGGAGAAGGTGTGCACGCCATTGTCTGCGCCTGTGCCGGTCGTGAATGTGTAATTGAGGGGCAAGCCGGCTCCCGGGCTGACCTGGCCATCGGTGCTGCTGAAGTGGATCGTGCCGGTGTAGCCGGTGACGACGGCTCCAGAGTTGTTCTCCACGGTCACGGTGAAGGTCTCTGACGCGCCGGCGGCGGTTCGTGAGGGGTAGCCTGTCACAACGAAGCGGTAAGCGGCCGTCGCGCTCAAATAGTTCGAGTAATCGATGGTAGGCCGAGATGGATCGGTCGTGTTGTCGAGGATCTTGGCGGCGATCTGGGTTCCCGACGTTGTGCCCCAGTAGTTGTACTCCAGATCGATATCGGAATTCGGATTGCCGGTCGCGATGACGCCCTGGTCTGGCACGTTCGTGAAATCGTTGCCGGCGATGTTGATGGTGGCGGCGCTCGATATCGTCAGTGTGCCGGAAAAGGCCACGGCGCCGAGCGTGTCGTTCGAGCCCGCGCTCAGGACTGTGCCGGGCACGCTATCGGTGCTGGCGCTGGCGATGAGGGTTCCGCCGGAGCTTACGGTGAGATTCGAGTTACGGCCACCGGTCAAGGTGGTGCCGGTGGCGGTCATGGTGCCGGCGACGGCGAGTTCGGAGCCATTGCCGCCCATGGAGGCGAGGGTGACGCTATCTCCGGTGCTCAATGTGAGCATCCCGTCATCGGTGAGCATTTGCTCGTACGGGATGAGTACCGTCACATTCGGTCCGACCGTCAGAACACCGTCTGATGCGATCGTGAAGCCAGCCGGAAACGCATAACTCAAGTTGGAGACGTTGGTTCCGATCTGGTTGAGCGCGACAGTCGTGCCGGAGAGAGTTCCGTTGTCGATGTTGATCTGCTCGAAGCTGTTGTTGGCGGCCAGGTACTGGACGTTGTTGTAGGGGACTGAGATGGGCAGGTTAAAGGTGTTGTTCGAGCCGGTGAGGAGCCCGGCGGAGGAGACAGCGATGGTTGAGTTGCCAGAGCCATTGAAGGTGGCGCCGTTGGTGTTCATGGTGCCGGCGACGACGATTTGCGGGCCGCCGCTGAGGGCAAGGGTGACCGAGTCTCCGGTGCTGAAAGAGAGCATCCCGTCATCGGTGAGAGTTTCTCCGGCCGGGATGAGTACCGTCACGTCCGTTCCGACGGTCAGCGTGCCGTCTGATGCGATCGTGAAGCCAGCCGGAAACGCATAACTCAAGTTGGAGACGTTGGTTCCGATCTGGTTGAGCGCGACAGTCGTGCCGGAGAGAGTTCCGTTGTCGATGTTGATCTGCTCGAAGCTGATGTTGGCGGCCAGGTACTGGACGTTGTTGTAGGGGACGGCGATGGGCAGGTTAAAGGTGTTGTTCGAGCCGGTGAGGAGCCCGGCGGAGGAGACCGCGATGGTCGACGGGGAGCCGGCGGGTCCGTTGAAGATGGCGCCGGTGGTGTTCATCGTGCCGGCGACGGCGATTTCCGAGCCATAGCCGCCCATTTGGGCGAGGGTGACGATATCTCCGGTGTTGAAATTGAGCGTCCCGTCATCGGTGAGCGTTTGCTCGTATGAGATTGTGACCGTTGCACTCGCTGCCACGTTCAACGTCGCGCCGTCAGCCACGTCGACGGGGCCGCCAATCGTGGACGGACCGGCGCCGAGCGTGAGCGACCCGCTGTTCACTTTGAGTGTCGTACTCCTATCAATGTTCAAGGCCGCGACCGAATCAATGGCGTTCGCACCAATCGAAACGATGCCCGAGCCCGTCAAGCCGGTGATCTTGGCCGTGTCGCCGGGGCCAGGGATCTGGGCCGGGCTCCAGTTGCTCGCCGTGTTCCAATCACCGCCGGTCGGCGCCTGCGTTGTGTTCCATGTGATTGTCGAGAGTACGCGGCGCGGCTCGAGCATTTCGAGCAAGGGGCGATTACGGTGTCGTTCGCGACCGGTCATGCTCGAGCGAGGCTTTGATGAGCAGAGCGACGGTTTGCCTCGCGACGCGAACCAGCTCGGAGAATCGGTGATCATGGCTGTTCCCACGGGGAGGCTCGGGTCGTCGCCCGACTGAAGGCGAAGGTCGCTTTTCACAGTTGCGCGAAAGGAAGAGTGCTCCCAAAGAAGACCTCTCGCCGGGTGAGGACTTGCGCCGGTATCGCCGGCGATGGAGTTTTCCCGCCATGCGACACCCTTGGCGGGTTCGACTTTGCGCGGACGCACTACCTTGCCAGCAGTACTCCTGCGCCGACTCAGCAGAAGTCACCACGGACTGGCTCAACTGGGTCGAGCATGATAGAATGCATTGGTTGATTAGCTCGTCGGATTTCAAGGCGAGAGCGACACCGGAAAATGCACTGGGGTCGAGGGCGCCCGGCGAGTCATTCACCTAACTTACGAACGGTATATACACGAGCCGGCACGAGACCGCTCGAGCCGCACCGGACGTGATTCGCGGAGACGCGGTGACGATGATACAGGCGGACAGCGGTCTGACGAGCCCGACGCTTCTGGGCCGGGTGCGCAACTGGGGTGATGATACGGCGTGGAACGCGTTTTTCGAGCGATACCATCCCATGTTGCGGCTCTGGTGCCGAGGATTCGTGCTCGACGGTGACGACAGTGACGAGTTATGCCAGCGGATCTGGATCGAGCTCATGGCACGGATGCGGACATTCCGCTATGACCCCGGGAGGGGATTTCGGCGGTGGTTATGGCGGTTGTTCCGGTCGCGGGCGATCGACATGCTCCGAGCGCGAAGGGCGGCTGGAATTACGTCCGTCGACGAATTCGCTGTGAGGCAACTGCCGGCAGCCTGCTCGAATTGGGGGGCAAGCGATGGTAGTGAGGAGGAGGAGCGAGACGCGGTGTCGCTCGCTCTGCTCTGCGCGGCCTCGTCGGCTCAAGAGGCTGTCCGCTGCCGCGTCGATCCGGAAACCTGGCGCGGCTACTGGATGATCGCAATCGAGGATTCGACGGTGCGTGAAGCCGCCGACTCGCTCGGCAAGAAATACACCGCTGTTTACAATGGGTATCGCCGGGTGGAAAGGATGTTGCGAGTCGAGGGCCAGCACTGGCTCGCGGCCTTCGCGCACGGATGTACCGGCTCGAGTGAACGACATCTTGCTCGGGACCGTGACTGATCACGCGCGTCCTCGAAGGGGAGTGTTTGGTCGTGCAACCGTGTCCGACTGAGGAGACGCTGGCCCGGCTGGGATCGGATTCGCTATCGGGTGCTCGATCGCCTGCGCTTGAGTCGCACATCGATGGCTGTTTGATCTGCCAGGGAAAGCTGGACCAGATTGTCGAGAACGACAAGGTCGCGGGCGCCGCGGGCTCGGGGGTCGTGCCGCTCCCGTCCGTTCCACCGGTTATTCCCGGGTTCGAGATCGAGCGCGAGCTGGGCCGCGGCGGAATGAGCATTGTCTACCAGGCGAGGGAACCGAGGCTGAACCGGCGCGTGGCTCTGAAGCTGGTGCGCGGGGGACCGGCCGGCTCGCATGACCACGCTCGCTGGCTGCGCGAGGCGCGATCGATCGCGCGCGTGCGGCATGATAACGTGGTGCGACTTTACCAGGTTGGCGAGGCGAGTGGATGGCTGTACCTGGTGCTTGACCTTGTGCCAGGCGGAAGTCTGGAAACGCGGCTGGAGATTCCTTACGACGCAAAGGTTGCCGCCAGGCTGCTTGAAAGCGTTGCTCGTACGGTCGCGGCGATCCACGCGGCGGGGATTCTGCATCTGGACCTCAAGCCGTCGAACATTCTGCTCGACGGGCCGCCCGAGCTGCCCAGGGAGCAGTTGACTCCACGCGTGAGCGATTTCGGAATCGCTTTCCCGTGGAACGACCCGGACACGATGGCCGGCATGACGGCGACCGGCGGGCCGATGGGTACGCCCCGTTACATGGCTCCCGAGCAGCTTGTGGGAGATCGCGCGGCGATCGGGCCGGCGGCCGATGTCTATGGCCTGGGTGGTCTGCTTTACCACGCGCTCACGGGCCGGCCGCCGTTTGCGGCGCCGTCGCTGGTGGAGATGCTGGAACAGGTTCGGAATCAGGAGCCGGTTCCCCCGCGGCGATTGAACCCGGCGATTCCGCGCGACATCGAGACGATCTGCCTGAAATGCCTGCAGAAAGACCCGCGCCGCCGATATGCGTCGGCCGAGGCCCTGGCGGAGGACCTCGATGGATGGCTGAAAGGCCGCCCGATCGTCGCGCGGACGATCTCACCGGTCGAGCGGGTCTGGCGTTTGTGCCGCCGCCGGCCGGTCGTCGCTGCCCTCGCGGCGGCGCTGGCACTGACGCTTTCGACCAGCTTCGTGGCCGTCTTCGTGCTCTGGAGACAGGCGGACGCGCAGAGAATCCGCGCGATGGCGGAGCGCGGCCTGGCTGAGGCCGACTACAAGGTAGCGCGTACGGCGCTGGCGGAGATCCTCGAACTGGGAGCGGCCGGCATCGAGTCGGATCGTTCACTCGATAGACACGAGCTGGAGGGATCGCTCCAGAACGCACGCTGCCGCATGCTCGAGCTGGCCGATCCCCGGACGGATGACCCATCTCTCTGGACGCTGATTGCGCTGGTCGATCTTTTCCTGGGAAGGAGCCTCGAGGACGAACAGAGATGGCCCGAGTGTCAGGCTCGCTTCGAGGAATCACTGGTCTACTGGGAGAAGATCCTCCAGAAAAACGATGCAGATCAAAACGCACTCCGTCGCCGCTGGGAGACGTTGAATCACCTGGCCGACGTGCTCGAGAAACAAGGGATTGTCGAAGAGAGTATGCGCTTCCGGGAGCGCACGATCATTCAGGGTGACGCGCTCTCTGGTCTCATGGCGGATGCCGAAATCGAAAATCTCGTCGAGGGACACATTGCTCTGGCTCGCCTGGCCAATGGGCGGGGCGACCGCGAGCGTGCCGAAAGCCTTTTACGCCTGGACCTCTGGCCACAGGCCAACTCGCGGACGAGGCTCCTGCCACCCCTCTGCTCGCTCCAACTGTTGCTTGGACGGCAGGAGCTTGCTCGAAATAACCCGAGCGGAATCTCAACTCCGGGAGCCCAACTCGATCGCACGGTAGAGCGCGAGCCGATTTGCATGCTCTTCAACGCGGAATCCGAGAGACTCTCGGCGCGCGACTGGGCCGAGCGCGCGGGGGCCGTTCTGGCCGCGATGCCGGCCTGCACGGGAGACGCGGCGCAGGAATCAAGGATCGGCTATCAATTGACTAGATTGATGTTTTGCAAAGCCGCGAGTGAGCGCCACGCGGGCAGTCTAAATCTGGCGGCAAAGACTGCCGATCGGATGCACGCGCTTGCGTCGATTCTCGTCGAGCGGTGGCCAGGCCAGCCAGCCGCGCACCTCGCCTTGTCGACGGCGTATGCCCAGTACTACAAGAACGCTTACCGCAGGGAAGACCGGCCCGCCGTCGAGACCAACCTACGCCTGGCACTGGCGGCGGCCCAGAAGGCGCTTCTTCTGGATATCGGGAACGACTGGTCGCGGCGGGCGGTCGCTCAGCTCGAGGGGAAGCTCAAGGGTCTGGGCTCTTCGCGGTAGGGTGCCCGGCATCGAGCTGCTCGAGCGCTTCGGAGAAGACGCGGCGGAGGGTGGGGTCGAGCCAGGGTTGACTGAGCAGCCAGAAGACGTTTTTCCGGTAGCGATCGTCACTCAAGCCGATCACCCGGGTGCCGCAGCGCGACAGTGCCAGCGCACCGGCGAGATCGTACAGGACCTGGGCGATCTCGACCGGCATGGAGCTCTCGCGCCGGGCCGGGCCATGCGAGCGCTCGGCGGCTTCCGCCCGCTTGGCGAGCCGGTGCACTTGCTTGGCGTAGGTCTTGGCGCGATCGAGCAGGGACAGGAGCTCGTCCGGTGGAATCGTGGCGACCGTGGGATTATCGCTGTCGATGACCGCCCGAAGATTGAGGGTGGACGCGGCATTGCGATTGAACCCGAGAGCGCGGCGCGGGCGCGAGTCGTGGATCAACCGCGCGATGGTAGGGCCTGCTGCTTCGAGGTCATCGAGGTAATCGCTGAAGGGCATCTCGAGCCAGAAGCCGAGTAGAATGCGCAGTTCGTCGTTCACGACTTCCGCCGAGAGCTTGGCCTCGGGCAACTCGTCGGCGGATGACGGCGCGGCGAGGTCGAGCGATGAGCCGGTGGACTGGTCCGGTCCCGGCGCGGGCCTCATCAGGAAAGCCAGCCAGAGACGATCGGTCTTGGAGTCCTGGAGGATCTCCAGCAGCTCGTCGAACCGCGCTTCGGGTGTCAAGGCATCGGTCGGATCAGCGGGGATGAGCGCGGGGAGGATGCGCCTGAACACGCGTTTCACGGTGGTGATGCGGTTGTCGAGGAAGCCGGGCGGCTCGCCGGGAAACATCGTCTGAAGCGCCTCGCGAGTCTTGGGCACGCGGCCGGGGACCAGCGGCGCCAGGACCAGCTCTTCGAAAATCATCCAATGCTCGGCCTTTCCTTCCTCGATCAAATGCTTGCGCACCCGGGCGACGGTCATGTGCAGGATGCTGAGGGCATAGGAGAGGTCGGCATCCGCGGTAGCATCGAGGGCGGCCGGGTCGGCCGGCTCGGGGTCGGTGGGGCCGGCGGTTCGCTCGGGCCGGCGATGGCTCTTGCGCCATTCGTCGATGGCATGGCGCCGGGCTGCGACATAGAGCCAATTGCGGAACTTGCCGGTGATGGCCGGGCGTTTGTCGAGAATGTCGCGCTCGACCATCTTCATGAAGAAGCTCTGGGCGACGTCATCTGCATGATTCTCGCCGACGAAGGGGAGCAGCTTGAGGGCGGTCCTGATCGGCTCGTAATAGGCTGCGAGGAATCGGTCCCAGGATTCAAAGCTCTCGGCGACGGTGGAGTGAAACATGGCGAAGTCCCTCCGGACTGATCGAGCAGCGCGGTTCGGGCGCGGGCGGTCGAACCGGGAGTGGGCCCCCCGGAGCCGCCTGCTCGTTCTTGAAGACGACGCCATTGTCGCCGACTTGCGCTCGGTTTGGAAAAACATTTGCCGGCCGAGCCGGTGGTGGGGCGGCGCTTTCGATACAGGACTGGGCGAGCGTGTCGATGGCCCAAGGTCATCTCATATCCCGAGTCGAGGGAAAGCCATGTCTCCCAGAATCACCGTGGCTGGTGAGGGACATCGATCATCCCAGCGAAAGACCCGACTTCAGCTTATGCCCCTTCGCCCGGGTGGCCAGCGTCAAGTCGAGCGCGGACACGGTGCCGTCGCCGTTGACGTCGGCGCCCAGGGGTGCGAGCCCTGTCGGGTTGGATAGGTTGATCTCGGCGGCGATTTCGTTCAGGTCGTTGCTGTCTACTGTGCCGTCTCCCGTGACGTCGCCGAGCATGCGGTAGAAGTTGTGGATGGCGGTTGCTCCGTTCGGGAGCTTGATATCGAGCTCGTAGTAGCCATCGGCGGTCGTTGTGTTGGGGCTGCCGCCCAGGCCGTTTGCGCCGAAGTCGAGCTCGATGGCGTGGTCGATCACCGAGACGTTCACGCCGGCGAGCGAGACGGGCGTCTTGCTCGATGCGTCGTCGTTCAAGTCGTACTGGTAGAGCTGGATCTCGGGTGATGCCGTTTTGAGAGAATTGACGATCTGGGTGAGCTCGCCGCCGGACTGGGTGTCGGATTCGTTGAAGCCGACTTGCAGGTACCGGATGTAGGAACGCTCGACGGCGCCGTCTTCGACGATCAAGCTGGTTGTCTGGAGCTGGGCGGCGGTTGCGAAGGTTTCTGTAAGGGTGAGGTTGGGGGTTGTGGGGCCGGACTGCGTGTTGCCGGTACCGTCGATGCCGATGCTGTAGAAGGCGTAGGTGTGCTGGGTGCCGTCGGTGAGGCCCTGGTAGGGGATTGTTGCGTGGACAATTCCGGAGGTGTCTGCAGGGCCGGCGGGGATCGGTGCTGCCGCTGGCGTGTATGGGCCGGAGTCGACGGACACGAAGACCTCGAAGTAGGTCACGATACCGCCGCCGGGGTCATTGCCGGTCAGGTTGAGCGTGAAGGTGCCCGTGGCGGTATTCACCGTGCTCGGGTTGGTGCCGGTCGTGCTGTCGACCATGGTCACCGGCGGGGTCAGGTTGGGCAGATAGGTGCTGGCCTCGATCGTGGGCGTTTTGACTTCGGTGTTGCCGGCGAGGTCGTGGGCGATGCTGTAGAAGGCGTAGGTTGTGTTGCTCTGGCCGGTGAAGCCGGCAGTTGGGTTGGAGGCGGGGACGGTGGTCCAGAGCGTCCACGCTCCGCCGTTGGTGCTCGAGTAGATGTCGTAGGATTTCACGCCGGAGGGTGGTGAGCCTGAGTCGGAGCCGGTGACGGAGACGGGGAACGTGAGGCTGGTGCCGCGCTGGGCGAGCGGGCTGACCTTGCTTGTGGGGGGACTTGTGTCCATCAACCATGAGGTCGACGCGGTTCCCGAGCCGGGGTTGCCGTATGTGTCCTGGATGGCGGCGGCGTTCACGGTAAGCGTGTAATTGCCGTTGCTTTTGGTCAGCCCGGAGAGGCCGTTGATTTGATACGTCGAACCCGTCACAGACGCGAACGAAACCGCGCTCGTGACGACGTTCACGCCGCCATTATCGGTGAGGGTGACGCTGGAGTCGGTGAACGTGTTCAGATTGATGGGCATGCTGAAGGTGACGTCGATGCTGGACACGGACGTGTTCCGGGGATTGGGTGAGACCGCGGCGATCGAGGTGACACTGAGGGGTGAGATGATCTGCACGGTTTGCCGCGCGGCCGTCGGGGTGGGCTGGACGTTGCCTGCGTTGTCGGTTGCGATGCTGTAGAAGCCATAGGTGTGGCCGGCCTGGCCGGTGAAGCTGGCGGAGGGAGTTGCGGGTGTCACGGTGGCGAATTCTGTGTAGGGCCCGCCGTCCTTGGAGTCGTAGAGTGCGATCGAAGCGACCCCTGAGGGTGTGCTGCCGCCCGACCCGGTTGGGTCGCTGCTGGTCGCTGAGACGTTGAAGCTCGTGGAGGTGGTCTGCGCCGGCAGTGCGCTGACGGTACTCGTCGGTGGGGTCGTGTCCATCAGCCAGGACGTGGAGAGCGAGCCGGTGCCCGGGTTGCCGTAGGCGTCGGAAATGCCGGCCGCGTTCACGGTCAGGCTGTAAGTGCCTTCGGCGGTACTAAGCCCGGCCAGGCCGTTGATGTCGTACGTGCTACCCGAGACGAGGGCGAGCGAGACGGCGCTGGTGATCGTGACCGGGTTGCTGTTGTCGGTCAGAGTCAGTGCGCTGGCGCCGAATGAGCTGGAGTTGACCGGGATGCTGAACGTGACGGCGATGGTCGAGACCGGGGTGTTTCGCGGGTTGGGTGTGACCGCGGCGATCGAAGTCACGGATGCAGGAGTGATGATCTGCACGCTTTGCTGGGGGGCGGTGGGCGTGGGCTGGACGTTGCCGGCGCTATCGGTTGCGATGCTGTAGAAGCCATAGGTGTGGCCGGCTTGGCCGGTGAAGCTGGCCGAGGGACTTGCGGGTGTCACGGTGGCGAATTCTGTGTAGGGCCCGCCGTCCTTGGAGTCGTAGAGTGCGATTGAAGCGACACCTGAGGGTGTGCTGCCGCCCGACCCGGTTGGGTCGCTGCTGGTCGCTGAGACGTTGAAGCTCGTGGAGGTGGTCTGCGCCGGCAATGCGCTGACGGTACTCGTCGGTGGAGTCGTGTCCATCAGCCAGGACGTGGAGAGCGAGCCGGTGCCCGGGTTGCCGTAGGCGTCGGAAATGCCGGCCGCGTTCACGGTCAGGCTGTAAGTGCCTTCGGCGGTACTAAGCCCAGCGAGGCCGTTGATGTCGTACGTGCTGCCCGAGACGAGGCTGAGAGAGACGGCGCTGGTGATCGTGACCGGGTTGCTGTTGTCGGTCAGAGTCAGTGCGCTGGCGCCGAATGAGCTGGAGTTGACCGGGACGCTGAACGTGATGGCGACGGTCGAGACTGGCGTGTTTCGTGGGTTGGGTGTGACCGCGGCGATCGAGGTTACGGACACAGGTGGAACGATCTGCACGGTCGCCTGGGCCGTTGCCGGCGTGGCCTGGACGTTGCCGGCGTTGTCGGTCGCGATGCTATAGAAGCTATAAGTGTGGCCGGATTGGCCGGTGAACGTGGCGGACGGGTTGGCGGACGTAACGCTCGTCCAGAACGTGAATGCGTCATTGTCTTCCGAGTCGTAGACGGCATACGACGAGACGCCCGAGGGGGTGCTGCCGTTTGCTCCAGTCGGGTCGCTGCCGGTAACGGAGATCGTAAAGCTCGTGGACGTTGTCTGCGCCGGCAGCGGGTTGACCGTGCTTGTCGGTGGCGTGGTGTCCATCAACCAAGACGTGGAGAGCGTTCCCGCGCCTGGGTTGCCGTATTCACCCTCGATGCCCGTGGCGTTGACGGTCAAGGTATAGCTACCTTCGGCCGAAGTTAGCCCCGCCAGTCCGCCAATCTGGTAGGTGGTGCCCGAGACGAGCGTGACCGTGGCGGCACTCGTGATCAGGTTGGGCCCGTTGTTGTCCGTCAGCGACAACGCGCCCGCGATCAGGCTGCTCGTGTTGATCGGCACGTTGAAGGTGACGTTGATGGTCGAAACGGCCGTGTTCCGCGGGTTGGGCGAGACGGGCGCGATCGAGTCGATGGTCAGGGAGTCTGAGATCACATCGGTGACGGTGCCGCTGGCGCTCGTGTAGTTTCCATTGCCCGCGAACGTCCACGTGTCGGTGTAGGTGCCGGGGTTTGTATGAGTGGTGCCGCTCAGATCCAGCAGGTGCTCGAAGTCAGCCGGCGTGGGCGACTCGACGCCCGTGGCTGTTCCCGTCGCGGTGTGCGGCTGAATGTCATACCCGACACTGTACGGAGTGACCACGATCGTCGCGCTTGCCTTGGTGATCGTCAGTTCGACTGTGTTCGAGGTGCTGCTCATGTTGGCGGCATCGCCGCCGTAGACCGCCGTGATCGTATACGGACTGCTGCTTGCGGCCAGCATGGACGTGCCGAACGAGGCCGCGTCGATGCCGTTGTCGATGCTTAGCATACCGGTGCCGATCTGATCGGCCGGTGTGACCGCCCCGGCGTAGAATGTCACGGTGCCCGTCGGGGCTGCCGGGCTGGCGACCGTGGCCGTGAAGGTTACCGATTGGCCGTAAACCGCGGAGGCCGCCGTGGACGTGAGTGTCGTCGACGTGCTTGCGGCGGTCACGTCGACCAAGACGCTCGCTGTCGTCGTGCCCCCGAAGTACTCCGAGACTGTCTCGACGACGTCGTACATCCCCGCCTTCGCAAAGGTGTGAGCCAGGGCGTTGCTCCCGGAAGTCGTCGGCGAGAATGTCGAGGCTCTCGGCCATCGCCCCAGTTGATCGTGTCCAAAAACGGACCAATGCCTGTGATGGCGAGCGCTCCGAGATTAATCGACGTGTTCACACCGGCGACGGTGCTCTGCGAGGCGGTCGGTGCGGTCACGACCGGGGGGACGTCCAGAGAGGTGACCACCGCGACGGACTGCTCCCACCCCACGTTCAGGTCGATGACCGTGAATGTCACCGTGTCGGTTCCGGCGTTGCCCGGGGTGAACGTGAACGTGGTGCCGATGCCGTCGGCGATCTGCTGGCCGGAAGCGGTCACAGCGTGCCAGTCGTAGACTTGCGACGTGTCGCCAGTTGGGTCGAAGAAAGAGCCGGTGAGGGTGATGGGGGATCCCTCATCGATCGATTGGTTGGGGCCGGCCGAGACGTTCAAAGCCGGGGTCTGCGCCAGCATGTTCACGGCGCCCGAGCCGTAGACGATCGTGTCCACTGGCGGGTCTGCGATCGTGTCGTCGGCCGAGCCGGCGATGATCGTGTCGTCGCCCGAGCCGGCGTACATCGTGTCGCCAAGGCCGGGGGTTGTGGAGGGATACGCCGCAGTCGTCCCAGCGGCGAAAGTGTACATAAAGAGCTCGTAATCGCCGGTCAACGGCTGACTGAGAGCCGCCGAATTGGGAGACGAGGTCACCATCGCGTAATAGGTGCCCGTGGTGGGAAGGGTCAGGTCGATGATCGAAGAATCGGGACCCTGGAACGAGTCATCGTTGTATTCGATTACCTGGCCGCTTGAGTCGTAGATGACGAGGTAGGTGTTGAAAGGGCCCTGGTTGTCGCCAGTGGGAGGCGTGCCGGCAGGCGCCACGGATCGGGTAAGGGCCGACGACATGAGCTGGAAGTTGATCAAGGTGCCGGCTTCGGCGGTGAACGAGTAAAAGTCGGTGTTTGATGCTCCGTTTGTCTCCCCAAGGTATCCCACGACGTCAGCGGCGGTGACGTCGAAGTCCTTGTCGGTGTTCACCCCCTCAAGGTCCGTATCGGGCACGACCAAATTTGCGAGCGTGACCGGCTGGGCGTCTGCCATCGAATCGTGCGGAGCGATTTGTTCGTTGGTCGGCGAGCCGTTTTCGCCGTAGGACAATGCGATCGCGTCCCGTTCGCTAATGAACGGGTCGTTGATCGCATCCTCGAGGGTCGCGTTCACCGAGGCACCGGAGGCCATGATGTCCAGGATCGCCTGGTCGGCATCGACGGGGCCGGGATAAGGAGGATTGTAGAGGTCGGGGTTGACTCCAGAGTAGATCCCCGAGCCGATCGGTCCGTACGCGTCGGTGTGCTCGAGGCCGGAGAGGTGGCCCAGCTCGTGTGCGGCGATCGTGGCGGAGAGGCCGATGAAGTCGGCGCTCGTGGCGGCGGGCTCGCCGGGACCGCCCAGGAAGTTATTGACGTTGACTCCGGCGGAATCAGCGGGGATGACGTCGAGGTTGTTATCGGTGAGTGTCGTCGTGCCCGAGATGTCGAGATCGCGCGAGTCGATCTCCGACGAGATTCCCCCCTCGAGTCCGACCAGTGCCGGGTCGTTGAAATAGATCGCTGTGTACGGGCCCGATTGCGGCTGTTCCTGCGTGAACGCGTACGAGAACGCAGAATAGTCGGCCGTGATTTGCGCCTGGATCGCGTCGCGCTCGGCCTGGGTATAGAAGTGCTGATCCGGGAGGTCGTAGGTGTTGAAGTCGAGATAGACAGTGCGTGTGACGGCCCCTTCGATCAGGTTATTGCCGGCCAGGCCGACGATCTGGTCGTCACCGCCGCCGCCGATCAAGGTGTTGTCGTTGGTGTTGCCGATAATGGTATCGTTGTACGAACTGCCCAGCACGGTGTCGATTTCGTCAGGGTCGGCCAAGGTCAAGGTGAGCGCGCCGTCGTTCAGCGTTGCCGGCATCACGGCCTGGGGGCCGGACTGGGTGAGATTGATCGAGATTCCGGCGGGGGCCTGGGAGAAATCGAGGCCGGCGACGGGGCTAGTTGGCGGCCCGATCGGTTCGAAGATGGTCTGGCTGCCACTCGAGGTGTCGTTAAAGGCGAAGGTATCGCCGCCGCCGCCGCCGACCAGCGAGTCGTTACCAGAACCTCCCTCGAGGGTGTCGGGGCCTTGTGAGCCGATCAAGGTGTCGTTGCCCGTTCCGCCCTGGAGGATGGTGCTGCCCGAGAAGGCCGAGGCGTCCAAGGTGAAGTTGCCAGTGCCCGCGGCCAGGATCGCGTGCTGGAACCCGCTGATGGTGGAGACAGAGGGCGAGCTTCCACCTGTCGTCGAGAAGGTCGTGTCGGTGAGCGTCATGTTCGTCGAGCCAAAAAACATCAGCCACGAATCGAACCCGCCGCCGATCAAAACGTCGTCGCCGCCGCCGCCGGAGATTGAGGCATTGCCTGTCCCGCCCGAGATCGTGCTGGCGCCGGTGCCGCCGTAGATGACGTCGTTGCCCGAGCCGCCCACGATTGAGTCGTTGCCGGTGCCGGCGGCGATCGTGGTGTCGCCCGTGCCACCGACGATGATGTCGTCGCCGTAGCCGCCCTTGATCAGATCGTTGCCGCTGCCGCCGGTGACCGTGCTCGACAGGTTGCCGGGATAGGACGCCTCGTTACCCGAGCCGCCGACGATCGACTCGGCACCAAAGCCGCCCACGATCGAATCGTTGCCCGAGCCGCCGTAGATGATGTCGTCGCCATTGCCGCCGACGATGGTATCATTGCCGGATCCGCCGGTGATCGTGCTCGACAGGAGACCACCGTAAATGATGTCGTTGCCCGACCCGCCGAAGATCGAGTCGCTACCGCTGCCGCCTGTGATCGAGTCGTTACCCGTACCACCGACGATGGTGGCGTCGCCTGTTCCACCGACGATGGTGTCGTTGCCTGTGCCGCCAAAGATCGTGTCGTTGCCGGGCCCGCCGAAGACCCAGTCATTGGCCGTGCCCACCACGATCTCGTCATTGCCGGATCCGGCGAAGTCGTCGTGTCGGTTGGACCCCGTAGATCACCTCGTTGCCCGATCCGCCGATGATCGTCTCGTGGCCCGAGCCGGCGGTGATGGTCGTGTCGCCCGTCGTGGCGTAGATGATGTCGTTGCCCGAGCCGCCGGTGATCGTATCGTGGCCCGAGCCGGCGGTGATGGTGGTGTTGCCGGTGGTCGAGTAGATGATGTCGTTGCCGGATCCGCCGGTGATGGTGTCGTGGCCCGAGCCGGCGGTGATGGTGGTGTTGCCGGTGGTCGAATAGATGATGTCGTTGCCGGATCCGCCGGTGATGGTGTCGTGGCCCGAGCCTGCGGTGATGGTGGTGTTGCCGGTGGTCGAGTAGATGATGTCGTTGCCGGATCCGCCGGTGATGGTGTCGTGGCCCGAACCGGCGGTGATGGTGGTGTTGCCTGTGGTCGAGTAGATGATGTCGTTGCCCGAGCCACCGGTGATCGTATCGTGGCCCGAACCGGCGGTGATGGTGGTGTTGCCGGTGGTCGAGTAGATGATGTCGTTGCCGGATCCGCCGGTGATGGTATCGTGGCCCGAGCCGGCGGTGATGGACGTGTTGCCTGTGGTCGAATAGATGATGTCGTTGCCGGATCCGCCGGTGACGGTATCGTGGCCCGAGCCTGCGGTGATGGACGTGTTGCCTGTGGTCGAATAGATGATGTCGTTGCCGGATCCGCCGGTGATGGTATCGTGGCCCGAGCCTGCGGTGATGGTCGTGTTGCCGGTGGTGGAATAGATGATGTCATTGGCTCGATCCGCCGGTGATCGTATCGTGACCCGAACCGGCCGAGATGGACGTGTTGCCGGTGGTCGAGTAGATGATGTCGTTGCCCGATCCGCCGGTGATCGTATCGTGGCCAGAGCCGGCGGTGATGGTCGTGTTGCCTGTGGTCGAATAGATGATGTCGTTGCCCGATCCGCCGGTGATGGAGTCGTTGCCCGAGCCGGCCGTGATCGTATTGTTGCCGGAGGTTGCGTAGACGAGCTCGTTGTCGTCACTGAGCGTGACGTTGTTGCCACTGGGCGAGCCGACATACGCGTTGATCTTGGCCTCGAGCGTGACCTCATCGTTGTTCGAGTCAACGATCTCGCTCGCTGGCCTGATGCATGCCGAGGTTGACGGTGATCGGCGAGGCTGGCGATCGAGAAGTCGAGCGCAATTCGGCACCCTGCCGCGCCGATCACGAGTGGGTCATGTCCGGGATTGATCTGGAACATGGCACTCCCCGTGCCACCGACGAGCGTGTCATCACCGGCATTGGATACAAGCGTGTCGTCACCGGCCCCGCCAACCAGGCTGTTGGTGCCGGGACCACCGACCAGCAAGTCGTCGGCCGAGCCGGCCAGAAGCGTCGCGTCGCCGCCGTAGCCATCAAGCTCGACGGGACTCGGAAACGCGGTCGCGTCCACCAGATCGTTGGCGCCATAGACCAGCGCGATCAGCTCGTCGGCACGCCCCAAGGACGCAGACGTGGCCGGATTCGCGTGGCGCGACGATCGTGTTCATCGACGAGTCGACGTGATCGTCGCGCCCGACTGGCTGATCACCGCGATCTGGTGCTGTCGCGACCGACATCTCACCATCGCTGCTGGTCACCGTGGCGGTCACTGTCCCAACCAGGATTCCGCCCGGGTTCGCGAATGAGAACGTAGACCCCGTGCCGGTCTGGGTCACCGTCCCGCCCTCTGTCAATGTCCAGGCCACCGTATCGGTGGCGAGTGGATCCAGGTCCGTCACGACGGCGGTGAGCTGATCGTCGTCGAGCCCGTCATTCCCTGCGCCCCGATCCGAACCGTCGGCGCCGCATTGTTCACGACGGTCGACGTGCCGGCCGAAGTCGTGTTCACGCCGTCCGACACCGAAACGTTGATCGCGTACGCTCCGCCGGTCAGCTCGCCGGGTGGATTACTCAGATACACATGGGTGGTCGAGTAGGTAAAGATCCCCGGCGAGGCCGACGGGACGACCTGGCCGTCGAGCTCGCTCAAGACGGTCGGAGTGGAACCATCGCCCCAGTCGATCGTCACCGTGTACGCGCCGAGCGCATCCGGGTCGGTGAACTGGCCGTTCAAGGTGATCGTGTCTCCCTCGACGGCAGTCGGCGGCGACAGCTTCAGGTCGGCCGCGGTGAACTGCGGCCCAACCTTGTTGACGGTCACGATCGCCGACGCATAGCCAGCCTTGTCATACTGGTTGGTCGCGGAAGCGATGATTGTATAGTTCTCGGACCCAACCCCCGCCGGATTGTTCAAATAGGTATGGCTTGTCGAGAACGTGTCCTGGCCGATAGGGAGAACGATCGTGGTCGGCGCCGAGCCGTCGCCCCAGTTGAGAGCGACCGTGCTCGAGTCGTTCCCGTCGGGGCTCTTGACTGTCCCGCTGACCTCGACCGCGCCCCCTTCGACGATGGTGGTCGACGACAAGACAAGACCGGGCGACGCGAACTCCAGCGCCGGGTTGTTGATGGCGGACAGTCGTTTGTGCGAAGGCGGTCTTGCCGAACGCGTCGGTCAAGGTCACGCCGATACTGTACGAGCCGGAGGCCGGGTCGGTCGTGTAGTCATGTGGGGCCGCGAAGGCGTAGGACCCCGCCGGGAGGTCGACATCAGTCGGTGCGGACCCATCGCCCCAATCGATCGTGGCGGTGAGATTCGCTCCAGGGTTGGCATCCGTGAAAGTGCCGCTCACGATCACGGAGTCATAGGTGCGTGCGCGAGATAGGTGGTGACGGACGAGACCGAGAGCTGAGCACCGGGCTGATAGAGATCGACGGCCGGTCTGCGGCTGGTGACTCCCGAACCGATAGCCCCCGCGATGCCCACGCCTCAAGTGCCGGTGTCGAATCCGACCGAGGTGCCGAAGGCGTCACCCGAAGTCGGGGTCGGTTCTTGAACGGCGGCGATTGCGTTGCCGAAGGTCGGGCTCGACGGATTGGCGTCGAAGAGGTACGCAGCGCCGGCGTCGCTCGTGCCCAGAAAAGCACCGGTGGGCGCCGATCAGTGCGGTGTTTTCGCGTCCCGGCGACGGAATCCGCCGAAGTTGCCGCCAGTGCCATCGGGCTGAGCGAACACAGCGAGCAACGTCGCCGGTCCGGGGATCGCGGGAGGCCGCGTACAGGAAGGCCGCACCCGCACCATCGTTGTCGTCAGGCGACCCGATGAGGATGTTGGGCCCAACCGCGGCAACTGCGCTACCGAAGCCGGTCGTGGTCGACGTGTCGGGGTTTGCGATCGACGTGATCAGATTGCCGGTCGTGCCATCGAACACGAAGACGCCGCCGGTGGCGCCGGTCCCAGCCGGGTGCCGACGATCACACTGTTGCCGTCGCCGGCGACCGCGGCACCGAAATCCGACCCGACCTGCGACGTGGGTTTTGAGATTTGCGGCAGCAGTGCGCCGAAGTTCGCCTGGGTCGTGTCGCCCTCGAACTCGTAGACCTCGCCCGTGCCGCTGTTGTTGCCGGCGGCTCCCACCACGATATTCGTGTTGGTCTGGCGCTGGACCGCTGCGCCGAACTGTGCATCATTCAAGGGGCCGGGGTCAGGGATCGTCAGGGTCGCCAGCAAGTTACCGAATGTCGTGCCGTCATCGGCGTCGAAGACGTAAACCACGCCGTCGCCCGGTCCCGTAAGCGAACTGCCCGTGCCCCCGACCACCAGGTCGTTGCCGACCACCGCGCGCAGTGATGCCGAACTCATCGCCGGGCTTAGGATTGGGGTCGGCGAAGACGTGGATCAGCTCGCCATAAGCGTAGGTCGAGATTGTCTCGTTGGCGGTGGTGACACCGTCGTAGAGATAAACCGCGCCAGTGCCGTTTTCGACGGGGTGCCGATTGCGACGTTGCCGTAGTTCGCGGCTACGGAGTCACCAGATCCGTCGCCAGGCGCGGGTGTTGTGTAAGTCAGGGGCGGCAAGTACGCGTTGGGAGTGAAGACCGGCGGCAGGTCGTTGACCGCGACCAGGGCGGTTGCGGTGCTGATCCCGCCGAAGCCGTCGTTAACGGTCAACGTCACGGTATCGATCCCCGGTGCCGTGAAGGTGTGGGTCGGCTCGGGCCCCGACCCCGTACCGCCGTCGCCGAACAACCAGGTGTAGGTGAGCGG